>NZ_JAULSA010000001.1 GCF_030518235.1 Saccharibacillus sp. CPCC 101409
GGCTGGAGATCTACACACGAATCTTTTCAAAACGAACTGTTGCACTTGGATTGACAATTCGTCTTATTATATAGATGCAAATTCCTCGTATCATGCTTCGGTTGTGGAATTTTTTAAACGCTGTCGTTCAGAGGGGGACGATTTTTTTATTTCTACAACTACCTGGAATGAATTGAGGCGGCAGGACATTTTACTGCCTGCGAAGCAAAAAGAAATTTTGAAATTATTTTTGAGGGCTTTCGACCCTATTTCTCCTGAAGATCGGTATGACCGTCGTGCAACAAATTTAAGACGATTCGTTACCTGGATGAAAGAGCATCACCGAAAAACACATTGTTCAAACAGTCCGGTTGTCCCAGCTTTGGCGGATGCCCAGATTTGTGTAGTGGGTTTGCAGGAACAAATGACTATTGCGACCCATAATGTGAAAGATTTCAGCGTAGTTCGTTTTTTGGGTTTAGAGGTCTACAACCCTGTTACCGGGCGGCATTATCCACCTATAAAACTTACTAAGCAGCCGCCGTATTATTGGGATATTGCAGCAGCGGTATATATTTAAATAAGCCTCCAGAGATGCTTTATACATCTGGAGGCTTATTTGTTCAGGTCTGTGTTATAGTCCCAACTGCTCCTGCAAATGCGCAATCACATGCTCTTCGCCGAATACGTCCTCGTCCGACATAGCATGCGCGTAAACGAGCGTGCGTCCGCCGATATCGAAGTAGTCCGCGTGCACGTAGAAATTTTCTCCGTTCGGCACGGTCGGACGTTCTCCGATCTCGATATACGCGCTGGCAAAAACGTGCTTCTCCGTATAGCTTTGCTCGCCCCAATCCTTCAGAATCGGCAGATAGACGGACGCGAATTCGCCGTCCTGCGGGTTTTCAAGAATAGAGACGATCGGATCGTGCGCCCATACGCCCAGGCCTTTGCCGTCGAGCACGACGATGCCCATCCGTTCTTCGTTGGCCAGCAGCATCAGCTTGGTCGGATGCTCGGCGTCGGTGGAGTAGCCTTCGTCCACGATCGCATCGCGCTCATGGAAGCCGTACGTGCGAAGATTCGAAGACAGGTTGAAAAAGAAAAAATAAGCGAACAGCAAAACGGCAATCGCGACGATAAACGTCAGTTCCACATTTCTGCGTACTCTCATTCAATCCCTCCTTGTGTAAGATAGGGCCGGGATCGTGAAGTCTCGCATCAGATGCTAAAAAGCCCTTCTGCTTCTATTGTAAAGTTCCTCGGCGCGAAAGGCCAGGCTTTGAACGGATTTATCGGGGGATCGCCATATTTTTAGAAGAAATATCAAAAAGCCGCTCCCGGAAGTTTCGTTTCCGGGCAGCGGCTTTCGATTGGATTAGGACTGTTTAAGCTGTCGCAAGCGGGAATTTTAAATACTTCCCGCACTGCCGTCTTTCGGCTTATTCGGCGCCGCAGCGTTGCCCGCCGCTGCCGGGGTTTGCATCGCTTCGTTGTAGTCTGTGCTGTTGGACGAGCTCTTTACCGATTCCTGGACGTTCGACTTCACGTCGCGCGCGACCGAAGCGGTTTCGTCTTTCAGTTCTTTGACCGCGCCCAGCGTTTCCTTGACGACGCCGGTTACGTCCTGGCTTTTCTCCGCCAGGGCATGAACTTTTTCATTCACCTGCGGGCCTGTTTCGCGCAGAGCGTCGACGGCGTCGAGTACGGTATGGCGAATCTGTTCGCCCCGCTGCGTAGAGATCAGAGCGGCTGCGCCGGCCCCGATCAGGGCTCCGGCTGCGGCTCCGATAGCGGCTGTAGAAATAAACGATTTATCCATGAGTGTGTGTCTCCCTTCGTAATCGAGCTTTTCTGCTTGTTATTTACCCGGAAGACCGCGTATTGAACGTACAAGTCGGAATTATTCCTGCAACGAGGCGAAGAGCAGCCGACAATTGAAAGGATATCGAGACAGAAGTTACATCCTTTTCGCCTCGTTTCTAAACTTTTGTCATATAATAATTTCATGAATATTACTCACAACGAACAACTTATCGAATTTCACATCGAATACGCCAAGCGCAAGAAAATCTATATTCGTATCGAAGACAACGGCCTCGTGACGGTCAAAGCGCCGAACGGCATGCCGGAAGAAGAGATTCAAGCAGCGGTGGCGCAGCAGGCGGAGCGGATCATGGAAGTGCGGTCCCGGCTGGACAAAGCGCGCGAAGCGCCCAAAGCCAAAGAATACCGTGAAGGCGGGGAAGGGGACTTTCTGCATCTGGGTCGACGCTGCGCGCTGGATCAGCTGATTCCGATCGAAGGGCGCAGCGAAGAACAGCTCCGGGCCGACTTGAAGAAGTTCTACTTTTCCAGCTGCAAAAAGATCGTGAACGAACGCATCGGCGCTTATGCCAAACAGCTCAAAGCCGAGCCGAAGTCGATCGAGATCGTCGAATCCGCGACCAAATGGGGCAGCTGCGACTCGAGAAAACGTCTGAACTTCAACTATCTGCTGGCGATGGCTCCGGTGTACGCAATCGACTACGTGATCGTGCACGAGCTGTGCCATATCCACCATATGAATCACGACCGCTCGTTCTGGCGCAAGCTGGGCAGCATCCTGCCGGATTATAAAGAAAGGGAGGAGTATTTGAACCGGTACGGGCGATTTATGGTGATGTGAGCAAATAAAATTCGGCGTGTCCTTGCTCGTAATATTTCCACAGAAAGAAGGAACGGATTTGTCGTCTCAACTATTCGAATCGGCCGAACTGCTCGATCGGATCGAACGATCCGGCCTGGAAGTAAACAGCCTGATCCTGCTGCGCGGCGGGGAAAAGGTGCTGGAATTCTACCGCGAGCCGTATCGACGAGGCGCGGCGCAGCTGCTGTACTCGCTCAGCAAAAGTTTTACTTCGATCGCTGTCGGCATCGCGCGGGATCTGGGGCTGCTGCGGCTGGACGATCCGGTGATTTCTTTCTTCCCGGACAAGCTGCCGGCGCAGATTCCGCCCAACCTGTACGCCATGACGGTGCATCATCTGCTGTGCATGAATGCCGGTCACGACAGGGATATTTATCCGCTCGTTGTGCGCGAAACCGACTGGGCGGAGCATTTCTGGCGCAGCCGGTCGAGCATGAACCGGGCACGCATTACCGCTACAGCACGCCTTCGACCTATATGCTGTCCGCGATCGTCGAGCGCGTGTCGGGCATGAACCTGGTCGAGTTCCTGATGCCGACTTTATTCGAGCCGCTTGGAATCGGCAGGCCCGTCTGGGAAACGTGTCCGCTCGGCGTCGCCGCCGGCGGCATAGGCCTGAGTCTGCCGACCGGAGCGGTGGCGAAGTTCGGGCAAATGCTGCTGCAAAACGGGGGATACGCGGGACGCCGGATCGTATCGGCGGATTATATCCGGCTGGCCGCCGCGGAGCAAAGCGACAACCGCGAAGGCGTCAACCCGGAACGGATCGACTCGGCGCAGGGCTACGGCTACCAGTTCCATCTGTGCCGCTTCGGCGCTTATCGCGGCGACGGTTCGTTCGGCCAGCTGTGCCTGGTATCGCCCAAGCACGATCTGGTCGCCGCGGCCAACTGCGCATTCCCGAGCATGTCCGGCCTCCAGCCGCTGCTGGACTGGATCTTCGAGCTGGCGGGAGAAAAGGATGCGAACACGGCAGCTTCTTCCAGGTTGTGGACCGCCGCCGCTCCCGAGCCGCCGCGAGCGTCGCCCGCCGAATCGGTACGGTCTGCGTCCGACTCCGCCGCTCGCGAAGTATGCGCCGGAGCCGGCCCGCTGCCTTTTCAAACCGATACGACCTATAAGCTGGACGACAATCCGGTCGGACTGCGCTTCGTTCGATTCCGCTCCTCGCCCGGCAATCGCCCCGAACTGCATCTGGATTACGGCGACGAACGCAGCGGCACACTGCCGTTCGATCCCGCCCGCCCGCTCGAGTCGCGCAGCGTATTCGCCAAAGACCTGTCGCTGCATCTCCAGAGCGTCGTCATTTCGGCCCGCCGCCCGGACGAATCCACGCTTGAGCTTACGCTGCGCTATATCGAAACGCCTTACGTCGTCATCTATACAATCCGCTCTCAAGGCGACATAATCGTATTCCGGTACGACATCAACGTATCGTTCGGCTTCAAACATTACGAGTCGATCGGGTATCCGGTTTGATCCAAAAGTTACAAATCGGCATTAGAGTGTTACCTTTCCAGTTTCGCAGGCTGTTATGCTGGAACGGGAAAGGCGGGATGTGAATGAACAAGCTCAGAAATACAACCGCGAAATTTTCGGCGATTGCCTCGATAACGGCCGCGCTCGTACTGTCGGGCGGACTGCTGGCAGGCTGCTCGGCGGATCGGGAAGCGGCGGCCGGCGGTCGAGCCGAACTCTCCGTTTTAGTGGCGGCGCAGCCGGTGAAGTTGGCGGCCGAACATACGGAAACAGCGAATAAAGCCGACCGGAAAAAAGCCGATTCCAAGCAAGAAGAACGTGAAGAAGTTTCGACGACGGACTCCATCCTCTTCGATCTGCCGGACCGACAAACAGGCTGGAAACTGGCCTACGAAGCACAGGGGATGTTCAGCGTGGACAATACGTTGTACCGGACAGACGACGGCGGAACGAGTTGGCGGGAGATCGGGGATTCGACAACGGGCACGCTGCCGTCCGAGGCGGTAACGGATCTGCTTTTTGCCGACAAGGATCGAGGTTGGATCACGACCGATACGCCGCGGGAGAACGATCCGCGTCTGTACGAGACCCGCGACGGCGGACTTTCCTGGTCCAAGACCGAACTCGAACTCCCGGACGGCTTCGGACCGGTCTGGTTCGATGCGCGGACGCCGGTGCTGTTTGAAGGCACGGAGACCGGGCTGTTTATCGCGAATGCGGGCTATATGGGCAGCGGCCGCGAAGCGCCGACAGAGCTCCCGCTGCTGTTCTACATGACGACGGATGGAGGCGCCCGCTGGTCGCCTCCGATTACGAAGGAGTCAGGATCGCTGGGCGGCGTCAGCTGGCAGACGAAGAGAGCTGCGGACGGTAAACGGAGCTGGAAGGTTACGGAGGACGGGCATACGTGGACTTTTAAATCGTAAATTCCAAACGCCGCTTGACTCTCCCCCTGGGCATGGGTTTAGCATGGAGTCGGGAGGCGACCACGATGCGGATAAACGAAGTATGCGAAATGTGCGGGCTGACCCGCAAAGCGGTGGATTATTACGAACGGCAGAGACTTATTGCGCCGGAGCATGGGGAAAACGGCTATCGGAACTTTGGCGAATCGGACATTGGGCGGCTGCGTGAAATTTCCCTGCTGCGCGGAATCCGCTTGAGCATCTCCGAAATTCGGAGAATGAACGTCAGACGGGATATGCTGGAAGAAATTGCGGCAAAAAGATCGGAACTGAGCGACGCCGGAGTATGGACTTTCTTGCCCTGCGCGAAGCCGCTGAGCACCCCGTAGAAGCGATAGAAAAACGCCGCGAAACAATCGAAGCCTATCTGATATTCCGTCAGACCGCCGAATACCGTTCGAGCCCAGCGTATCTGCTCCAGCGGGAAATGACGGAGTTTCAGCAGACCTCCGGATACACCGACATATTTTTACCGCAATTGAAAGCTTTGAGTCCGGCCTACCGCGATTATTGCGAACGCCTTGAACGCGCCAATGCCGAATTTTTGGCTCTCTATCCGAAAGCGTCAGATCCATTCACCTCATAAAAAAGAGCGAGCCGAAGGCGGAAAAGCCTTTGGCTCGATGTGTTGAGAAGGTCTGGTTTTAAAAAGCCAATTAAGCAGAGGAGAAAATTTCGTGAAGGAGACCTGGCGTTCGCCTTTGAAACCGGGAAGATTCTACTTGAATCTAATCCAACTTCCTGGTTTCAACACGCGACCGAAACGAATTTTCTCCGCAGCCTGCACGGCTGTTTTACGGATTGGA
Organism: Saccharibacillus sp. CPCC 101409; assembly: GCF_030518235.1. Classification (GTDB taxonomy): domain Bacteria; phylum Bacillota; class Bacilli; order Paenibacillales; family Paenibacillaceae; genus Saccharibacillus. The sequence continues at coordinate 5,919 of NZ_JAULSA010000001.1, forward strand.
CTTTCTTGACAGTCAGAGCCGCATCAAGCCTCGATTCGTCGCGTGCCCCCGCCCACAATTTCCACCGCTTCCCCGTTCACCGTCACCCACACCGCAAGCGCCGACGGATTATGCACGAGCATCCCGTCGACGGAAAACGCCAGCCTTTTCAGCGCGTCCAGGTAGTCGATGATCTCGATATTCGTCGCGTACCAGATGTCCGTGCGGTCCGCCATTTTCGCGCAAAACTCCTCGATTTCGTTCCAATTGTCGTCGTTGTCGAACTCGTAGCTGTGGCCCCAGACGTAGAGCAGCGACAGATCCGTGTAATGCGGCGGCGGATCGAGCGCGAGAAACGACTCCCCGTGCTCCTGCATCTGTTTGTGGTGACAGGTCGGATGCCAGGTCAGCGGATGCTCGGGAACTTTGAAGCCGGAAGTGGATTTCACCGTGCGCGAATAACGGATGCCGAGCGAACCGACCGCTTTCGCCACTTCCTCGTTGTACGTCCCGTACGGATAAGACATGCCCCGCACCGGATAACCGGCCAGTTCCTCCAGCGAGCGCCGGTCGTCCATGATTTCCGTAATCAGCCGTTCGCGCGGAATGCGTTCCAGAAAAGGATGCGTCACCGTATGCGCGGAAATTTCGTGTCCCGCGTATAAATCGGCGACCTCGCCATGCTCCACATAACCGTCATCGCCGAACTTGCCGGAGTTGAGGTGAAACGTCGCTTTCAGGTTGTGCCGGTTGAAAATTTCGACCAGACGCCGGTCCTGATCGCGGCCGTCGTCGTAGCTGAACGTCAGCGCTTTGAAGCGCGCGCCCGGAAAAAGATTGAATCGGATATCCATCGTTATCCTCCTTGAATTCACATCGTCACACTAAGAATACGCTTACAACACAGCAGGGTCAACGGCTTGTCTTTTGCTTCGGAAAAAGAAAGCCGCTGCCCGAATACCGTTTTCCGCCGCAGTTCGTCAAAAAAACGTTCGATCGCGCTGCCTATCCGCCTCTCAAGCGGGTAAAATACGGGTAGAGAAGCAAGCGCGGCGGAAGCAGCCGGATCGCGGCGCCGCTTCGCACACCTGAGAGCGGGAGGAATCGCCGATGTGGAGATTGTTTATCAGACCGGAGAAAAAAGTGCAGAAACGCCATGTGCCCACCCGGGAGGAACGCGAAGAGCAGTGGTACCGCTATTTCTACGAAACCCATCCCCGGCTTGAAATGAAGGAATGGGCGCGCCGCATGTCCATTTTTCGTTTTTGCCGCGCCAACGCGGACCAGACGGGAGAACGCGACCGGTTAATGGCGGCGGTACGGTTTTCTTCGCGCGAAGAACTTGAAGAAACGTGCGCGCTGCTCGGCATCCCGTTGACGGAGATTCCGTCCGGCAGCGATGCCGCCGGCGTCTCGGAACGTGTCCGGGTTCAGCCGTATCCCGAGCTGCGGCAGCCCGGACATATCCGGCTGATGAAACTGCCAGCGCATGTCTGGATTCAATCCGATCGGATCGCCATCTCGCTGTTCGACGCCGACGATCCGACCGGTGTCACGGGACGCACGATCAAATCGGCGGCCGCGATCGAAAGCAGGCTCGAAGCGTTCAAAGACCGGCTGATCGATCCTCCGCTCAAAGACCGGCACTGCCTGTGCCCGAAATTCTATCCCGATCTGTTCCCGGACGCGGCCGAATAAAAAGACGAGAGGAGAAAAAGATGACCAGACATCTGCTGAGTATCGGGGAGCTGACGGAGCCGGATATCGGCGAGCTGTTCGAATTGGCCGACCGGCTGCGCGAGTCGACTCCCCATGCCCCGCTGCTGCGGGGCCGCACGTTTCTGCTGTTTTTTCCGGAATCGAGCCTGCGCACGCGGCTGACGTTTGAACGCGGCATCCGCGAATTGGGCGGAGAATGCGTGCTGTTTCCGCCGGAGACGCTCGACAAATCCGAGGATTTGCGCGACGTCGCCGGCTACGCGGCCAACTGGGCGCACGGGCTGATCGTGCGGCATCGCGATTACGCCCGGCTGCGGCAGCTGGCCTCCCGTTCTCCGCTGCCCGTCGTCAACGCGATGACCTCCCGCAATCATCCGTGCGAGATTCTGGCCGATCTGTACGCTCTGCGGTTGCGGCGGCCTGATTTTCGCGAATTGACTTATACATACGTGGGACCGATGAACAATATCGGGCGCAGTTGGGCGGAAGCGGCCGAGGTGCTGAGGCTGGATTTCCGCCACGTCTGCGCCCCGGGATACGGGCTGATATCTGAGCCTGCGGATTCTGGACCGGGCGTCGGGTCCGCCGCTTCGTCGCGGCACTACACGTTCTGCACAGAACTGGAATCCGCGCTGCCGCACACGGATATCGTGCTGACCGATTCGCTGCCCGGCGAGCTGAAAACGACCGAATATATGGACAAATACCGGATTACGCCGGAAGTCATGCGGATCGCGAAGCCCGGCGCGCTGCTGAATCCGTGTCCGCCTTTTTACCGGGGCGAAGAGGTGTCGGCGGAAGTGATCGATTCGGATTATTTCGTCGGCTACGACTTCAAAGAGCAGCTGTTGACCGTGCAGCAGGCGATCGTGCTGCTGTCGCAGCGCGGATATTGAAAGGAGGCATTCCAACGACGGCGACCGTCTGCTGGCGGCGGTATCGGCAGACAGCCGGGCGGAACTGGCGGGGATTCCGGCTCATGTCTGGGTGTATCCGAACCGGCTGACAATCAGCGTCTCGGACGCGGACGATCCTTACTCCGTGAGCGAATACACGGTCTCGGCGGCCGCGGAACGTCTGGAGCCGCTGCTTAATCCGCTTAAGGACCGCCTGATCGATCCGCCGCAGGACGATCGGAACTGTATTTGCCCCGGGTATCATCCGGAGCTGTTCGGGTGAAGGGAACGGATTTGAAGGCGCTCCCCGGCACCGGCATCCAAGAAGAACGCTCTATTCCGGCAGGTTTGCGCGTATCGCGCGGGCCTGCCTTTTTTTATTTTGCGAAAGGCTGAGAAAAAATGAAACGCCGAGCGAATACATAAGCGAATCAGGAAAGAAAAACATCGACTCGCGAAGGAGGGGGTGATTCCGTGAGGAACGACAAGGAACTCCGCGAAGCGCTGATCCGGCGCGAGCCGGAAGCGATCGAACAGATCATGAACGCTTACGCGGGGCTGCTGTGGAAAGCGGCGCAGCGCGTGCTGCACACGTCCGCGGCCGAAGAAGTCGAAGAATGCGTGGCCGACGTCTTTTTCGACCTCTGGCAGCATCCGCAGGCTTACGACCCGCAGCGTTCCGGCCTGAAAACGTACCTGACGCAGGCCGCGCGCTACAAAGCGATCGACCGCTGCCGCAAAGCGGGGCGAAGCGAGGCTTATCCGCTGCGCGAAGAAGAAGCGCGCAGCGGCGACGTACTGGACGAGCTGACCCGGCGCGAGAGCGCCGAAGAACTGCGGGAAGCCGTGCAAAGTTTGCCGGAGCCGGACCGCGAGATTGTAAGCCGCCGCTTTTACGAGAACCAGAAGCCGGATGAAATATCCGCCGCGATGTCGCTTCAGACGCGCCAGGTGAACAACCGGATCTACCGGGCGAAGCAGCGGCTGCGGGAATGGTGGACGAGCCGAAAAGGAGAGGAGCGAAGCCGATGAAAACGGAACGTAAGCGGGAAGCGCGTTTGACGGCGGGGAGTCTGGAACGGATCAAAACGGATGTGTATCGGAGGGCCGAACTGCCAGCCCCGGCCGGCCGAAGCCGTACCCGGGCCGGAAGACTGGCGCGTATGACAGGACGCAGAGCCGGAGCCGCGGCGTCGGCTGTACTCGTGCTCGGGATCGCGACAGGCGCGGCGAACGCGGCGGGGCTGATCGACCTGAACGCGGCGCTGGGTTTTATCGGCGGAGAGCGGGTGGGCATCTTGAAGCCGATCAACCGCAGCAGCGAGGACCAGGGGATTATGATGTCGGTGCTCGGCGCGGTTCGCGACGGCGATACGGCGGAAGTGTATGTGACGATGAAAGATCTGGAAGGAGACCGGATCGACGATAAGATGGATGTCTACGACTATTTCCTGCAGGGAGGAACCTCCTACAACGCCGAGCTGATCCGCTACGATTCGCAGCAGCAAGAAGCTACTCTGCGTTTTCTGGCGAGCGGCGCAAAAATGAACAGCCGGATGACGATGAATATCACCTCTTTTTTGCGGGGAACGCATGAGGAGAGCGGCTACGACGCACAGCTCGATCTGCAGAAACTTGCGGCTTCGCAGCCGGAACAATCCGATCGGACACTGAGCCGGCTAAAGGACGGCATCGGCGTGGCGTCTTCGGGCGAAACGTCGAAAGAGTTGGACAAGCTGGATGAATTCCACGTTCTGCCTCCTGGAGACCTGTCCGTGGAACTGCCGGGCCTGGACTGGCTGCAGCTGTCGAATATCGGCTTCGTCGACGGCAAACTGCATATCCAGTTCAATCCCGACAACGACATGGGGCGCTATAACCGCGCGGATTTTTATCTGACGGACGGCGAAGGGAATCGGCGGAACATCGAATATTATCGTCTGAGCTGGGGCGAATACGAAAAAGACGGCGTCGTCTACGGCGGCGATTACGAGGAGTACGTGTTCGATATCTCCGACCATTCGCAGTTAAAAGGGCTGAGGCTGATGGGGAGCTTGCTGACCTACCAGGAAATGGTGCGCGGACACTGGGAAACGACATTCGACCTGAAGCAGGAAAGCCGAATGCTGAAAGGGGCTGCGGACGTAAAACTTGACAGCGCGCAGATCACCGGCGCCGAAGTCTCTCCGCTGGGCGTTACGCTGACGGGCACGGGTTTCGACCGGGCGATTGAAGAAGACGAAGATATCCTGGGCAGGATGCGGCTTGCCGTCCATTTCAAGGATGGAACGAAGCTCGCAGCGGCAGGCGGATTCATACGCTCGGAAAACGGCCCGATCAAATGGCTGGCGCCGGAGACGCTTGCGGTGGAGGATGTGGATTACGTGAGTTTGAACGGGGAGAAGATTGTGCTAAGCGAATCGTAAGCGGGATAGAGAAGCCTTTCGAGGCTTCTTAATGTGTCGGAAAATTTGTTTTCAAAGCGGATAAGCGGAGAGAGAAATTCAGTGAAGGTACAAACTTTCGAAGAAAGTTACGTCGGAAGCATATGCTGATAGTGATCGCCTTTGAAATCGGGAAGATACCATTGAAATCTAATCCCTCTTCCCGATTTCAACACGCGACCGGAACGAATTTCTCTCGCAGCGTTTAGTCTGATTTTGCGAATAGGATTTTCTCGACACTCTCAGAAGCCTTCCAAGGCTTCTTTTTCACGAAATCGCATTCTCCAAGTCCAAAGTGAATCAATTCACAACATTTTTAACGTTCTTCCTTTATGCTGGTAACACAAGCGCAACCGCATACAAAGAGGGGATAGCAATGAGATATTGTATCAAAGAATTCGCGTCGATGCTGGGGCTGACGGTGGACACGCTGCGGCTGTACGAGAAGCATGAGATTGTAACGCCGGAAAAAGACGACCGCAACAATTACCGCTACTTCGGCGATCTGGACGCGCGCGGGCTGCTGATGAGCCGCTGGTATCGCAGCATGGGCGTTCCGCTGAACGAAGCCGCCGGACTGCTCAAGGAAGGCACGCTTGCGGACGCGGCGGCCAGTATCGGCGAAGTCCGGTCGAAGCTGGAAGAAGAGATTCGCCGCAGCACGCTGCTTCTTGCGCGGATGAACGAGATCGGCGCAGAGCTGGAAGGGCTGGGGGAACGGCTGTTTCGCTGCACGCTCAAGCGCACCCCGGGATTGTACCGCCTCAAGCAGACCGAGCGGAACCGGCTGCTGCGAGGCGACGAGTTGAAAAATGCGGCGGGAGACTGGATGGAGCTGCTGCCGTTTGCGTTTTACTCTTTTCGCATCGAGCCGGAGGAGCTGCCGCGCAAAGAAAAAGAATCGTTCGATCATAACTGGGGGCTGGCGCTCGAAGAAGAAGCTTACGCCCGGGCCGGACTCGAAGAATCCGCCAATCTCGAATATCTGCCGCCCGCCGTCTGCTTGTCCGCGATCGTCGCTTCGTCGGATGCCGGAATTCTGAGCCGGGAAACGCTGGGATTTATGCTGGAACCGCTTGCGGCAGCCGGCGGGCAGCCGGAGCAGGGCGCTTTCGGCAGACTGCTGCTGACGGAGAAAGCAGGGAACGGCCGCCGCGCGTATCTCGAAGTGAATATCCCGCTTCAACCGCCTGCCGTGGACAAGTTGATCATGCAGCTCCTTTAAGCAGGAAGAATAAGTTCTTTTTTTCACAAATGACTTGACCCTGGTCCGACCCCAACGTTTACGCTGTTAAAGAAGATCAATTCCGATAGCAGAGGCGGGGAAGTTATACCATGGGGAAAAGAAAAAGAATCGGTAAAACGCTGGCGACGGTGATGGGACCGGTACTGATCGTGTCGATGCTGGGCGCGTGCAGCGGGGAAGAAAAAGCGCAGACGGCCGCGGCCGATACGACGCAGACGGCGAAAACGACAGACGCAGCCGGACAGGGCACGGATCGAGAAACGGCCGCCGCATCGAATTTCAAAGCGGGCACTTATACCGGCAAAGCCGAAGGCAAAGAAGGCGAGATCGCGGTCGAGGTGGATATGAGCGAACCGGCGAAGATCGACGATATCCGGATTGTCGGCCAGTCGGAAACCGGCGGCATCGGCGCGAAAGCGCTGGAGCAGGTGCGGCAGCAGATTCTCGACAACCAGACGCTGACGGTCGACGCGGTTAGCGGCGCGAGCGAGTCCAGCAGCGGGCTGCTGGCGGCGGTCGAAGACGCGGTGACCCAGGCGGGCGGCGATGTGACGGCGTTCAAGTCGGGCGCAGTGACCAAAGCCGGCGAAGGCAAAACGGAGCAGCTTCAAGCGGACGTGATCGTCGTCGGCGCGGGCGCGTCCGGCACATCGGCGGCGGTTGCGGCGGCGGACAAAGGCGCGAAAGTCATCCTGCTGGAGAAAACGGCTACGATCGGGGGAGCGAGCAACCTGTCGTGGGCGGGTAAATTTTTCAACTCGTCCGCCGCGCTGGAGAACGGACTCAAAGTAGACGAAGAAGCGGCGATTAAAGAATGGATCGAGAACAATCACTGGCGCGTGGACGCGGCCGATATCCGTCAGTACGTCGCGCAGTCCGGCGAAACGTACGATTGGCTCAGCGAAAAAGGCTACAAAACGACGTTTATCAACTTCGCCGGCGAGCAGCTGCATATGCTGCCGGCATACGAGACGCGCGAAGACACGCTGCGCGCCATGCTGAAAGACTCGGTCGAGAAGACCGGCGGCCAGGTGCTGACGGAGACGACGGCCAAAAGTCTGACCACCGACGATTCCGGGGCGGTGACGGGCGTTGTGGCCGAGAAAGTCGACGGAACCACGCTCGAAATCACGGGTAAAAGTATCGTGATGGCGACCGGCGGCTACGCGGCGAACGCGGAGATGGTCAAAGAAAGCTTCGGCTTCGAAGGCGTCAACGGCGGGCTTGGACAAAACGTCGGCGAAGGGCTGGAAATGTCCTGGGCGGCGGGCGCGGCGGTGCCGGACAACTTCGGCGGACAGATGCTGCACCAGACGCTGGCACGGGCGACGGAGCATCTGAAAAAGCAGTACGATTCGTTCGAAGCCAGCTATCCGCTGATGGTCGGCTATCTGCCGAACTTTATGAACGTCGGCCAGTCCGGCGCGCGCTTCCGCGACGAAGCGGCGACGCTCGAAGCGGTGGCCGCGGCCAATACGAGCGCGTTCAACGGGCCGTATCATCTGGTCGTCGTCTCGCAGTCGCAGCTCGACGCGCTGACGAAGCAGGGCATGAACGGCGTCAAAGCGCCGAGCCTGCCGGGCATGCCGCCGGAATTCTACGCGGACTTCGCCGATCGGTTCAAGCTGGACACCCCGTGGAAAAACGCGCAGAACGTATTCGACGATATGGTCGCCAACGGCGACGGCTACAAAGGCGCGACCATCGCGGAACTGGCGAAAAACGCCGGCATGGACGAAAGCGTATTTACGCAGGCGTTCAACGATTACCGGGCAGCGATCCAAAGCGGCGTCGATACGGAATTCGGCAAAAATAAAGCGTACCTGACCCCGATGGGCGACAGCGGTCCGTATTACGCGGTGATCGCGGAGATCAACAATCTGGGTTCGGTTGGCGGCCTGGTCGTCAACACCCGGTTCCAGGTGCTGAACGACGACCGTGTGCCGGTATCGGGACTGTATGCCGTCGGCCTCGAATCCGAAGGCGTGCTGTTCAACGATACGTACGTCGGCAACGGCGTGGGCGTCGGTTACTCGTTCACTTCCGGCCGCCTCGGCGGAAGCGACGCGGCGGAAGCGGCGCTGGGCAAATAGGCGCGAACACCAGATGCCCAAAGAACCCTCACCCGTATACGGGCGAGGGTTCTTTCTTATTCGCTTGATTCTTTTGAATAAAAGTTCTACAGACGCGTGCTGGCCTGACTATAAGGGTCTTCGGGCGGACGGGGTTTTTCAAGTATACGAAATCCGATAGCCAGCAGCAAAACTTCGTGGGAAGACTCGTCGTAACGATAAATAATCCGCAGATCGGGATGTTCTTTCCGAGCGGGCGGATGCGAAAATAGTTTCACTTTGCGGTATCCCGCACTGCGAAGGGGTTCATATTCGCAGATCGGATTTTTATCTTCGACAGGCTTTTTGCGGATACGCTGCAAAGCTACGGTGATTCGGCTGCGGCATTCGTTCAGCGCTTCGGTATCATTGCCGAAGCGGCTTTCGATAGCCGCAATATCCGAAGCGATAGAAGGATGCAGAACCAGCACGGCGGGGAGTTTAGCGTTCATTTCTCCGGGCACTCCTTATTCCGCTTTCCGTGTATCCAGCCAATCGAACAGCGAAGCATCCGCCGGCACACGCTCCCATTGATCGCGATCGGTCTCAAGTCTCTGCTTCAGATTCAATTCTTGAAACAGCTCCTGCTCCTCCAGACGCTCCTGCAGCTTCTCGTACGATTCGATAGCTGCAACCATCGCCTCGTATTTTTTCATATCCAGTACAACCGCGGACAACTTATCTTTGATGACAATCCCGAGTTTGTCGTTTTCATCGAGGGAATGGAGAAGCTGTTTCTGATTAAGCGAACGCAGTTCTCCAAAAGCGACCATTTCTTCTTTTTTAAACGTTGTTGTCGGCATAAATCTTCCTCCTTTTTTTGTTCCGATCCCGAGCAGGGGTTAATTAGAGTATAGATCTTCTCTGTTTTTTGTTCAATAAAATGAGTAAAATGTTAAGCAAAATAATGCACAAAAACAATTATGCTTCAACTCTTATCCCCGGACTGTAATCTTACGTAGAAGCCCGATCGCGAGATCGGCCGACAACCATCCGTGCTGCGTGTATACCGCGATTCCGACGATGTTCGGTTCGTATGTGCGGCACGAGCCGTATGCGCCTAACCGCCGGACGAGCAGTACGGGCGGAGAAATCCCCTTTTGCAACTTTTCTCCGCGTGGTAGAATACATCAGTTGACCATACAGAAGCAATCGAGCATTGCACGCATTGGAGGAAAAAGAAAGCATGACTCTCGCACCACGCATTTACGCCACGATCCAGCATTTGTTTATGAAAGGCATTATCGACACGGTCGAGCTCCGGGAGAAGCCGGAACGCGAAGGCGACAAGCGCGATTACCTGCTGACCGAAAGCGGAAAGCCGAAGTACATGCTGCGCATGGATACGCCGGAAAATATCGCCATGGCCGAACAGCTGCATAAAGCTTATCCGGACAACCCGCTGCTGCCGAACGTCCTGTACGCCGATCCGGTCAAAGGCTATCTGGTCCAGCCGTACGCCGCCGGAACGACGGGAAGCGATCCGGCCGTCCGGGGCGCGAAGAAGGTCTGGCTTCCGGCGCTCGTCGCCGGGCTGCTGAATCGTTACGAAGCGGACGACGCCGGAGGCAAATGGGGCCGTTTGACCGAGCCGTGCTCGTCCTGGAGCGAATTCAACGAACGCGAGCTGTCGCGGGCGCGGGAGAACTTGAGCGGATTGCAGCCGGCCGAGGACTGCGAGCGCGTCGCGCTGCTGCTGGAGCCGCTGGCGGAAGCCGGAAGCAAATTCCTGCTGCACGGCAACGCGGACGTTCACCATTTTGTGTTTCTGAAAAACGAGCTGGCGGGCGTGCTTGAACCGCGGCCGACCGCCGGCCCGGTATTATACGATTTCGTGCAGGCGTTCTGCTCGACCCCGGACGATCTGTCGCTGGAAACGCTGTTCGACGCTTACAGCCTGCTGGATGCGAAAAGCGCGGATCAGGAGCGGCTGGTGCAGGAAACGCTGCTGCGTTTATACGGCCGGATCGGCGTGTGCGCGGCGGAAGGTTCGTCCGAGCTCGGCGAGTACCTGGCGGCGTGGCAGTTCTGGCGGATGCTGCTGCCGGAAGCGTAAGCTCGTTATCAAGCCCCAAATATCCAACCTTAAACCTCAAACGTTCGAAGCGCGGCCGCGATGCGGTCGCGTTTTTTGTGTTGACAAGGCGGCCGTCCGCCTTTATTATCTAGTTTAACGAATATCTAATTAGACAATTGTTAAATTAAAGCGAAGAAGCGAGGCCGGTTTCTTTGCCGCGAAGGAGAATAAGACATGACGGAACAACCATTAACGGAAACCGAACGCAAACTGCGGGATTCGGTGCTGCGGAACTTTTTCGGATCGGACGGACGGTTGAAAAGCATACCGGCGCAGCTCAAGAAAAAGCTGATCGTGCTCGAATATCTGGTGTTGAAACTGGAGCCGGAGCGGGCGTACGAAGAATCGGAGATCAATGCGTTTATCCGGTTGTATCACGAGGATTATGCGACGATTCGCCGCGAGTTTATCGTGCAGGGTTTGATGGCGCGCGAGCTTGAGATTTACAGGCGCGGTCCGCTGGCGGCCGCGCGGCGCTGGGAAGAACTGTAGGGAAAAGAAGGGGAGGAAAAAGATGAAAGAACTGCTTGAGCTGCTGCGGCGCGAGCCGGCCTACCGCAAACTGGCGGCGGCGAATTTCGTCAGCGGACTGGGCGACTGGTTCAGCAGCGTGGCGATCCTCGGCCTGCTGCTGCAAATTACCGGTTCCGGCATGGCGGTCGGCATTACGCTTGCCGCGCGGACGCTGCCGTATCTGGTCATGGGACCGATCGGGGGCGTCCTGGCCGACAAAGGCGGCAAGAAAACGCTCCTGATCGTGTCCGATTTCTCGCGGATCGCGCTGGCGCTGTCCCTGCTGCTGGTGGATTCGCCGGACCGGGTCTGGATCGCTTACGCGGCCACGGTCGGGCTGGTAATCTTCTCGGCGCTGGCGCTGCCGGCGCGGCAGTCGCTGATTCCGCGCATCGTGCGGAGGGAGAATCTGCCCGCGGCCAACGCGCTGGACCAGACGCTCGGCGGAATGAATATGACGCTGGGCGCCGTGCTCGGCGGCGCGGCCAGCGCGGCGTTCGGGCCGCAGCTGTCGTTTCTGTTCAACGCGGCGACGTTTCTGGCGTCGGGGCTGCTAGTCTGCACGCTGCCTTACGGGCGCGGGCGGAAGCCGGACGGTTCAGGCGTTAAAGGCGCCGGGCGGAAAAGCCGACCGGCGGCGGATGGTCCGGGGGTGGCGAGCGCGGAAAGCGCCGCGGCCGACGCCGGACAGGCGCGGCTTGCCGCCGGAGCGAACGCGGCTCAAGATCCTTTGGCTTCGGCAGCCGCGAACGCAGAGAACGAGGCGGACGCGTCCGCGTTCTGGAGAACGTTCCGCCGTTCGATGCTGATGAAGGTGGTCGCCGTGCAGTCGATAGCCTGGCCGATCGGCGGCGGAGCGATCAACGTATTGATCAGCGTATACGGTTATCAGGTGTTCGGCGGCGGAGACCGGGGCGTCGGCCTGCTGTACGGCTCGCTCGGAGTCGGGTTTGTGTTGGGCGGCCTGCTGGCGCCTTCGTTCAAACGATGGCCGGTCCAGGCGCTGATTCTGGGCGCGGCGGCGGAAGGGCTGGCGCATGTGGGCGTCAGCGCCGCGCCGAGTCTGCTGCCGGCCGCGGCCTGCATCATGCTGGCGACGCTGGGCGGGGGCGTCGGCAATACGGCGCTGACGACGCTGATTATGCGCGCCGTGCCGGAGAATGTGCACGGCCGGGCTTTCGCGCTGAACGAGACGCTGGCGAACGTCACGATGGGCGTCTCCATGCTGGTCGCCGGCCTGCTGCTCGATGTGCTGCCGGCGCGGACGATCGGGCTGATCGCCGGCCTGATGATCGTCGCTTCCTGTATTCCGGCGCTGGCATTGCTGCGGCAGCGGCGGACGCTGAACTCGGAAGCCGCGGGACAGGGCGGCGGTCGGCTCGCGCAAGCGGGAGGCGAAGCGTCGTGAGCGCGATGACGACATTCCGCTTGATCCGGCACGGGCTGAAAGTCCGGGAGATCGGAGACGTTCCGCTGACCGAAGCGGGTCTTGCGCAGGCGCGCCTTGCCGCCGGGGCGCTGCGGGAACGGAAGATCGCCGCGATCGTAAGCAGTCCGCTGCTGCGCGCCCGGGAAACCGCCGTCCCTCTGGCGCGGGAAACAGGACGTTCTGCCGTTGTGGACGATCGTCTGCGTGAGCGCGCGAATTGGGGCGACGTCCCCGGACAGACGTTTGCAGAATTCGTCGCCGTCTGGGAACGCTGCACGCGCGAGCCCGACTATATCCCGCCTTCGGGCGATTCGGCGCGGCAGGCGGCGCGGCGCATGACCTCCGCGCTGACCGACTGGGCCAGCCGTTATCCGCCCGGCGTCGAGATCGTCTTCGTTACGCACGGCGGACTGATTACCGACTTTCTCTCCTGCGCATTCAGCGAACAAGAACTGGAGAACGTTTGTCCCGGCTTTGCCGCCAGGCAGAGCGAGCTGATTCCGGAATGCTCGATAACGGATATAGGGTATGACGGAGGATGCTTTCGGTTGGGGAAGTTCGCGGATACCGGGCATTTACGGCAGGACGGATAAGACATCTTTTGAGTAAGAAAAAGAAATTTTGCGAAGTGTGCGTACAATACGACTCCCGGGGTTATTTAGTTAGTAAAAAGGAGGGATGTACGTTGAAAAAGACTATTGCACTGCTGTCCGTTCTGGTTCTGTTGTTTGTCAGCACGCCGGTCGGCCACGCGGCTTCGCCCGCCACTACTCCTGTTAAAGTTATCTTGAACGGTCAACAGATGAACTTTAAGCCTGGCGCGATGGTAATCGACGGAACGACGATGGTGCCTTTTCGTCAGCTGTTCGAAGCTTACGGAGCACAGGTAAGCTGGGATCAGAAAACGCAGGAGATCAAAGCGATCAAAGGCGATTTTAGCGTAACCATGACGCTGAACAATTACGAAGCCTTTGTAAACGGCGAGCGTATTCGCTTGACCCAGGCGCCTATGATGTACAAGAATTCGACGATGATCAATCTGCGGGCCGCCAGCGAAGCGCTTGGCGCGTGGGTGGTTTTCGATAAAGCGAAGATGACCGTCAATATTCGTATGAATCAATAAATTCATGCTGCGTAAGAGAGTGCGGGAATGAAGGTTTTCCTGTACATAGATTGCATTTGAAATTCTTGCAGGCCGCCATTTCTCAACAGAGGGCGGCTTCTTCTTGTGCCCGCTTGCCACTTTCGCCGGATTCGTGCTCTAATTAGATAAGAATCGAATCGACCGGAAAGGAGCGGATTAATATGCAGTTGGAGAAACTGGTCGCTTACCATAAAGCGCTGGCCGATCCGACGCGGATACGAATGCTGATCCTGCTCAGCGAAGGCGAGCTGAACGGACAAACGCTGGCGCAGCGGCTCAGCGTGACGCCGGCGACAATTACGCATCACGCCGCCAAGCTGCGCGCGGCGAGCCTGATCCGGGAGCGGCGCGACAAGAATACGATCTATTTCTCGCTCGACGAGTACTTTATCCGCACCGGCGGAGCGGCGACGGCGGATACGATCTACCGGCGCGGCGCGGATTCGCCTGGAGAAGCGGACCCGGAAGTGCTGGAGCGGCGGGAGAAAACGCGAGCTTCCGTACTGAAAAGCTTTTTTGCAGCCGACGGCCGTCTCAAAAGCATCCCGGCGCAGCTCAAGAAAAAGTTGATCGTGCTGGAGCATATGGTCGCGCGGCTGGAGCCCGGACGCAGGTACGGGGAGAAGGAAGTCAACGACTTCCTCAAAGAGTTCCATGACGATTACGCCACCCTGCGCCGCGAGTTCATCATGCACCAGTACATGTTCCGCGAGCACGACGTGTACGAGCTGAATCCGCCGGAGCTGTGGGAACGGTGGGAGACTCTGAAATAACAAGACAGGCTGACGGATCTTTGCCGGCAGCCTGTTTCTAAACAAGCTTATGAATTATTTGAATTGGATAATAAGTTCTTTGTCCATGCCTGCCGCAATTTCATCCAGCAGTTGGACAGATACGTTCATACTTCCATTCTCGATTCGTGCAATAGTAGACTGCGGCTTACCAATCTTCTCGGCTAACTCTCTTTGCGAAAGACCATTTTCCTCTCGAAGCTTCATCAAAGCAACTGCCGCTTTTAAGCGATGATCTTCCTTTCTAAATTCCTGTTCAAACACCGGATTATTTTTTCTCTTTTTTTCGATCAATTTGTTGATTGCGCTCATGCTGATCCTCCTTATAACGTTCACGAAGATTTTTGGCGTGCTCGATCTCTGTATGAGGTGTTTTTGGTGTCTTTTTTGTGAATCCATGAGTAATGACGTATTCGCTGCCGATTTTTTGAAAGTAAATAGCCCGCTGAATGTTGCTCCCTACTTTAGATCTTAATTCATAAAGATTGTCTTCCAGCTTTTTTACCCATTTCATTTTTATTGCAATACTTAGCCCTTGTTCTTCCGTATTTTTGATAACAGCCAATAACTTTGCCTGGTCTTTATCGGGTAGAGAATTAAGAAAGTCTTCAAATTCGCTCGAACCGTCTTCGTTGCAAATATATTCAAATTCTATTTGCTTTTCCATAACTCGATGATAGCGTATGTGCTATCTAAACTCAAGGAGTTTACTCGTCCACTTTTACTTTTTCAAAATAAAAAGCTGTCGAGAAATCTCGGACAGCTCAGTTTTATTGTGAAACTTTTTGAAAATATTCACCGCTGATTCTTCGGCGGCCGCGTGGCCCAGAGAATCCACCAGATCAACAGCGGCTGCGCCAGCAGGCGGAGCCATAGGAAGATCGGCGGCGTATCGGCCGGGCCCGGACCGGGGATATGGAAGATCGCTGCATAAATATTGGCCGGGAAAATGGCGATCAGGTAGATCGTAATTATAAGGCCCGTCAATTTGCGGATTCTCGGCACGAACAGCAGAATCGCCAGAATCCATTCGACCACGCCGGTGATCCAGATCACCCATTCGCGCAGCAGCAGCGGCAGGAAGTGAGGCAGCAAGGCGGCAAAACCGAGCGGTTCGAGGAAATGATAAATGCCGGCGGCAACAAACACCAGCGCAAACAAAACCCGCCCGATCGTACGCGGGACGGTGGTGGGGGGATTGCGGTCCTGCATGGATTCAACTCCTTTTGTAATCGCTATCGTCCATTACCCTCCCGTGAAGTGGTTCACGCCGCATCTTTCACGGTCCGTTCTTCCGCCGTGCAGGGTTCGGAAGCATCACGCAAAAAAAAGACGCACACGGCGAACCGCTTCGCCGAATGTGCGTCTTTGCGTCATTTTACACAGGCAGCTCGTACATTCACTTTACGAAGCCGTCCCCGTAACGTTCGAACCGTTCTTCACGATCGTGTAAGTCACTTTCTCGCCGCTCCAGAAGTAGAACGTCAGTTTGACGGTGCCGTCGTTCGTTTCGTTGAAAAAGGCCGGCTGGAGCTTGATCGAATTCGAAGTCGGGCTGAACGCCGTTTCGAATTCTTTGTAAGACGTCCAGTTCTGCGGACCGGCATTGCCTCCGTTGGCGTAAACGGCTTCCATCGTCGCGAGCTGATCGCCGTTAAAAGCGGTCGGGATCGAGAACGAAGACGTACTGCCGGTCGTGTTCGACAGCTTCGGCGTCTGGTAGAGCACAACATTGAACTTCCAGTCCGCTCCGCCGTTGAACTTTGCGGTAATCACGGCGCTTTTGCCGAGCGTGCCGGAAGAAGTCAGCTGCGTCAGGCGGGAAGCTTTGAACGTCAAAGTGCTGCCGCTGAGCGTGTAGTCCGTGCCGGATTTGAGCGTCGTGCCGTTTACCGTGAGCGAGGAGAGGGTGCGGCCGTTCAGGTTGAGCGTCACGCTTTTATCCGCAGCCGAGACTCCTTTTTTCACGTAAACCAGATCGCTCGAAGCCGTGGCGGAGCGCCCGCTCCAGCTTGCTTTCATGATGTTGAACAGATCGGTGTCGGCCCATTTATACTGCGTGCGGCTGAAGTGCTGACCGTTGTCCCACAGCATGGACGTGATCTGCTTTTGCTTCAGGTAGTAGCCGATATATTCGAAAAATTTCAGCTTCTCGCCCTGTTCGATTACGCCGGTGTTCTTGTCGAAGCCGAGCAGGCCGTATTCGCCGACGATCACCGGAATGCCTTTGGCGACAAACGTGTTGTAGACATTGTCGAACGTGGTCGTGATATCGCTCTGCACTTCCTGGTTAAACGTCGTATAGCCGGCGATATTTACGCTGAACGGCCAGAAGCCGTAGTAGTGCACGGTCGCGATAACATTTTTGTCGTTCCATTTGGAAATATTGTTGTACGTTGCCGTCATGCGCGTTTGCGTCGGCGAAGCTTCAAGCGTCGAGATCACGAGCGGACGCGCGGCATTGCCGCCGCCGGAAGACCGCACGATGCTGTGGAACGAATTGTTCAGCTCGTCCAGCAGCGCCTGCTGCTTGGCTTCGTCGGTCGTGCCGCCGTCGGTGAAGCGCGGCTCGTTGACGCTTTCGAACATCAGCTTGTTGGAGATGTTTTTGAAGGCGTTTGCAATTTGCGTCCAAACCGCGTTGTAACGGGCCAGCGTCTGGTCGTGGTTGTTTTCCATTTTGCTGATCCAGACCCACGAATCGTGATGCACATTGATCATGACGTACAGATTGGCGTCCAGCGCCCACTGCGTCACTTCCTTGACCCGGTTCAGGTAAGCGGCGTCGATCGTATAATTCGGCGCTCCGCCGATATGCGAATCCCAGGTCACCGGAATGCGGATACTTTTATACCCCTGCGCGGCGATGCCCTGAATCAATTCTTTGGTAACGCGCGGATTGCCCCACGCCGTTTCGTCCGAACCCACCGAGTCGAGCGAGTTGCCCAGATTCCATCCCGGCTGCATCGCTTCCACATACGATTGAGTCGCGCTGACCGGCGCCGCCGCCAAAACCGTTTTCGATCCCGGCAGCACAGACACCAGAAGCACCGCGACCATCATCAGCATACCGAACGATTTAACGAATCTTTTTCTCATACCCAATCCCCTTTTCATTAGAATTCAAAAACATAAAAACCAATGTAAGCGTTTGCTGATACTAAAATAACATATCCCTTATTTTGAGAACACCCTCAAAATCGGTTATTTTTTCACCCTAAAATTAGTGATTCGAAAACGGCGGCCGCTTTCGAAAAAGATTTGATAAAGCTTAAAAGATAAGCTGAAAAAGAGGAGGGAGTACTTCATGTAGGAACGGAAGTGTTCGCCTTTGAAACCGGGAATATTCCATATAAATACAATTAAATTCCTGGTTTCAACAAGCGACCGTAATGAAGTACTCCCGACTTTCGCAGTTGATCTTGATCTTTATCCTTATCTTTTTCTAAACCAGCATCTCCGGATTCAATCCGCTCAATTCCTCCACCACAAACCGACCGTTCTTGCTCACCAGCACATCGTCGAAATAAATCTCCCCGCCGCCGAATTCTTCCTTGAGCAGCAGCACGATATCCCAGTGGATCGCCGAAGAATTGCCGTTGTCCGCGTTGTCGTACGCTTTGCCGAGCGCGAAATGGATGCTGCCGTTGATCTTCTCGTCGAAGCCGATATCGTTCATCACGCGGTTGACGTAAGGGTTGACGCCGAGCGCGAATTCGCCGATATACCGCGCTCCTTCGTCGGTGTCGAGCAGCTCGTTCAGCTTGATGTCGTTGTCGCTGCGGCAGGAGACGATCCGCCCCCGTTCAAAAGTAAACGACACGTCGCTGAAACTCTGGCCCATATACGCCGCGCGCGTGTTGAACGCGATCGTGCCGTTGACCGAATCGCGCACCGGCGCGGTATAGACTTCGCCGTCGGGCAGGTTGACCTTGCCGTCGCATTTGACGGCCGGGATGCCTTTGACGGAAAAGCTCAGGTCGGTGCCCGGCGCTACGATGCGCACGCGTTCGGTCTTATTCAGCAGCCCGGTCAGCGGCTCCATCGCCGCGGACATCCGGCTGTAGTCCATGGTGCACGTGTCGTACAGGAACTGCGTATACGTGTCGGTGCTCATCTCCGCCAGCTGCGCGTACGCTTTGGTCGGATAATTGAACAGCACCCACTTTTTGCGGACCTGCTCATCGACGACGGGACGATAGATTTTGGTATACGCTTCGCGCTTGTCGGCGGGCACGTCGGCGTATTCGGATACGTTGTTCTCGCCGAGCAAAATGACGACCGCGTCCATCTGTTTCATCTGTTCCAGCTTCAGCGCCGCGTCGATACGGAACTGTTCTTCGCTGCCGTGGAGCATCATGCGCCGGTTGGTGGCATAGTCGCCGATATCGATAAACGCCAGGCCGCCGGCCCGATGGATTTCGTCGATAAAAGGAGCAAGCAGTTCAAAGTCGTGGACGTCGAGCGCGCGAATCAGAACTTTTTCGCCGGGCTGGACGTTTGTGGAATAGCCGACCGCCGTGCGGGCGAGCTGTTTCAATCTGGGATCTGTCATCAAAATTCCTCCGAAAATAGCGATTTGCCGCGCAGCCTGCCTTCAAGAATCGGAAACGGCGGCGAATCGGGATCGTTGTTCAAGCCTGCTGCGGGTTCTTGCTTCATCATACAGCGAAAGCCCGCGCTTGTCTTTGTCGTTTTAAGGCAGTTGTGCCAGCTTTTTAGTCAATAGGAACATGCAAAAATCGCCGTGCCCCGGATAACGGAACACGACGATCGCATGTACTCTGGTTCTGCTTGGGAAAATAAAGCCGAAGCGCGCAGCCGCGGATTACTCCGCCGGTCGGCCGCTGACGTTCGAGCCGTTTTTCTCAAGGATATACGTCACTTTTTCGCCGCTCCAGAAGTAGAACGTCAGCTTCACGGCTTCTCCGTCGCGCAGCGTATTGAGGAGATCCGGGCGCAGCACGATTTTTCCGCCTGCGTAGTCCGGGCTGAACGTCGTTTCGAACTCTTTGTACGATGTCCAGTCCTGCGGACCGGCATTGCCGCCCGAGACGTACACGGCTTCCATCGTCGCCAGCTTGTCGCCGTTAAAAGCGGTCGGAATCGCAAAGTCGGCCGTTGTGCCGGAAGCCTGGCTCAGTACCGGTTTGGCGAATACGGTCAGATAGAAATTCCAGTCCGGGCCTTTGGTGAAACCGGCGGTCAGGACCGAATTTACGCCGAGTTTGCCGGAAGCGGTCAGACGCTCGAGCGTTGCCGCCGGAATGGTCAGCGTTTCGCCGTCGAGTCTGTACTCTTTGTTGCGCACCAGACGTTTGCCGTCCGCTTTGAGCGAAGTCAGCTTGTTGCCGTTGAGTTGAAGTTGGACCGATACGTCTGCGATCTTGTCGCCCTGGCGCAGATAGATCAGGTCGGATTCGGCCACGGCGGAGCGCTGATTCTGCCCGGAGCGGATAATCTCGTACAATTCGGGATCGGACCAGGTATACTGGGTGCGGCTGAAATGCTGACCGTTGTCCCACCACATGCCGGTAATATGCTTTTCTTTGAGATAGGCGGTCAGGAATTCGAAAAATTTCAGCTTCTCGCCCTGCTCGATCACGTTGACGTTCTTGTCGAAGCCGAGCAGCCCGTATTCGCCCAGGATGACCGGAATGCCTTTGGCCGTAAACGTGTTGTATACATTGTCGAACGTCGTCGTAATATCTTTTTGCGTCGTTTCGTCGAATCTGGTCGTGCCCGCGATATTGACGCTGAACGGCCAGTAGCCGTAATAGTGCACGGTCGCGATCAGATTCTTGTCGGCTTTGAGCTGTTCAAAAGTCTTCGACAGCGCGTTCATCCGGTCCTGCGTCGGCGAAGATTCCAGCGTCGGCAGCACGAGCGGACGGGTGGCGTTCTTGCCGCCGGATGCGCGCACGATTTCGTGGAACGACAGGTTCAGCTCGTCGAGCAGCTTCTGCGCCGTCGCTTCGTCGGTCGTTCCGCCGTCGGTGAAGCGCGGTTCGTTGACGCTTTCGAACGAGAGTTTGTCGGATTCGTTTTTGAACTTATCCGCGATCTGCTTCCAGACGGCATTGTAGCGGGCCAGCGTCTGGTCGTGATCGTTTTCCATTTTGCTGATCCAGACCCACGAATCGTGGTGCACATTGATCAGGACGTAGAGATTCTCCGTGCGGGCCCAGCCGACGACTTCCGCGACGCGGTCCAGATAAGCCGGATCGATCTTGTAGTCGGGCGCGGGTCCGATATGGTTGTCCCAGGTGACGGGGATGCGGATGCTGTTAAAGCCCTGTCTGGAGATCTGCTTGATCAGCTCCCGGGTAACGCGCGGATTGCCCCAGGCGGTCTCGTCGGCGCCGACGGAGTCGAGCGTATTGCCGAGGTTCCAGCCGGGCTGCATATTGTCGACATACGTTTGCATTTTGCTTTTCGGCGGACTTGCGGAAGCGGCCGAAGCGGAAAAACCTGCGGGCAGCAGCGAAATCAGCAGAGCAGCGGCGAGCACCAGAGAAAACACGGGCGCAAAGCGGTTTTTGAACATTTGGGCCTCCCTATCGAAAAAGTATTGGCGAATCGCAACCGGAGCGGGACGATACCGTTATTTGTGTAACCGCTTTATTATTACCCGAGCCTGTAAGGACTGAACATAAAACGTTATCGGAATTTCAAAAAAACCTGGGGTCTTTATATTCCCGTCCAACTTGCCGATAACAAAAGACAAGGAAAGCCATTTATCGCTATCGTGGCTTTATTTGACAACAAGGGGTGTACAGCAGAGGGATGAAACGTTTGAGAATGTCTATCGCGGCCAAGATCGGCCTGGGGTATCTGGTTATTGTGCTCGGTCTGGTCGTGGCGGTCTTCGGCGTGCTGAGCCAGATCGACAAGCTGGAGACGGAGATGAATTTTATCGCGGGCCACGATATGGACGTGCACGACCGTGCCGGCCGGATCGAACAGAACGTCGTCAATATGGAGACCGGACAGCGCGGATTCGTGATTACCGGCGAAGACAGCTATCTGGAACCGTACAATACCGGCAAGCAGGACTGGGTCGAGAACTACGATGCGCTGCACCGGCTCGTCTCGGACAATCCGGCCCAGCAGGCCAAGCTTGAAGAGATCAGAGCGAAGATCGAAGACTGGATTCAGGTGGCGGGCGAAGCGACGATCTTGATGAAGCGCGCCGGCAATGCCGAAGGGCTGAACCAATTTTTCGCGGAAGATCCGGGCAAGCAGGATATGGACGCTTTCCGCGAGATGATGAATACTTTCGTAAGCACGGAAAAAGCGCTGACGGAAAAAAGAGTGGCGGCTCTGCACGCCAGCAACCAGTCGCTGAAATTCGCGCTGTACGTGCTGCTGGGCGGGGTCGTGATCGCGGCGGCGCTGCTGGCCTGGTTCACTTCCACCCGCATCAGCCGCAGCGTCAAATCGGTCGCCCGGACGATCCGGGAGATGGCGTCGTCCGGCGGCGATCTGACCCAGCGGATTCAAGTGCGCAGCAACGACGAGGTCCGCGATCTCGGCGACTCGACCAATCTGCTGCTCGGCAGTCTGCAGGAGATGATCGGCCATATCAAAGCCGATACGCTGCGTCTGACCGACGCTTCCGTGTCGCTGGAGCAGGGAGCGCGCGAGAACTCGCGCGCCGTCAAAGAAGTCACCACGTCGATTCAGCGCGTGGCGGAAGGATCGGAGCGTCAGGTGACCCAGACGGAAGATATCTCCGCCGTGATGCAGCAGACGATCGCCGGACTGGAACAGGTCGCGGGAGCCGCCGCGGATGTGGCGGAGCTTGCCAAAGAAACGCGCGGCATGGCCGCCGACGGCGAAAGCCGCATCAAGCAGAGCGTCGAGCAGGTACAGGGCGTGGCGGATACGTTCCATACGATCCGCGGCAGCGTCTCCGAGCTGGCGGAGCGCTCGAACGAAGTGCTGTCGATCACCGGTTATATTTCGGAAACGTCCAGCCAGACCAATCTGCTGGCGCTGAACGCCGCGATCGAAGCGGCGCGCGCCGGCGAGCACGGACTCGGCTTCAGCGTCGTGGCGTCCGAGATCCGCAAGCTGGCGGACCAGTCGTCGCGTTCGACCCAGGAGATCAGCCGCATCATTACGGCGATGACTACCGGCATTCGCGACATCGTTGAGCTGGTCGAATCGAGTTCCGGCGGCGTGGAGCACGGCGTGGCGTCGCTCGGCGACGCGGGCGCGGCATTCGACGCGATCGTCGACCGAATCGGCGCGCTCAGCGCGCAGATCGGCGAAGTGGCGGCGACGGTCGAGCAGATGTCGGCCGGCTCGCAGAGCGTGGGCACTTCCGTCATGGAGATTACGCGCGTGACCGAAGAGATGGCCGCGCTGACGCAGGAAGTATCCGCCATGAGCCAGGAGCAGTCCGCGTCGATGACCGAGATGGAAGGCACGTCGGTCCGTTTGAAAGAAATGGCGAATTCGCTGTCGGACATTGTGGATAAATTCAAGATTTAAGCGGTGAGCCTCCGGCGTAATTCCGGAGGCTCGAATTATCGAGAAACGATAGTCAAATTATCGAGAAACGATTGCATGTAAACCTGATAGGCAGGTTCGATTGAAGCGAAAGGCCGGAGAGGGCGAAAAGGCGGTAAAAGATGCACGTCGTTGAGTTTTCAAACACGCCCTAAAATAGCTGCGCATAGCTCCTTATTCAGGCTTAATCTTATGTTTTCGAGAAAATAACGACGCTCATACAATTATTTCAAGCTTTTTCGCTTCGCTTCGGCCTTTGGCTACCAAATAGTTGCACCTGCGTCGCTATTTGAACAAACCGAAGCGTTTATCCCCAAATAAGTGTACCTGCGGCGCTATTTTCCGTTTGGAACTCTAACCGGCTTTCTCGACACCCTGGACCTCCGGCGTACTGCCGGAGGTTTTCTTTGTTTATTGAGCAAGCGCGGTTTGGCCGTATCCGGGCAGATCGTTTAGAATAGCAGGACAGCTATTCGTTATGGAAGGAACCGATACAAGGAACCGAAGGAAAAGAGGCGATAACATGCAGCCGCGCTTGATTCTGGTCGAAGGACTGCCGGGCTCCGGCAAATCGACCACGGCCGTGCAGATCCGGTATCTGCTGTCACAGCGGTATCCCGAACGGGATGTGCGTTTGTTCGAAGAAGGCCGAAGCGACCATCCGGCCGATTACGAAGGCTTTGCGTATCTGACGATGAAAGAGTGGAGCGCTTTGCGGAACGCGCTGCCCGATTGGAACGAGCGTCTGGAGCGGACGTCGGAAGCCGCAGAGAATGGCCGGGTGCTGGCTTATCGCAGACTGGACGAGCAGACGGACGGACCGCTTCCGGAAGAGATTTGGCGCGCTATCGCCGGCCGGGATGTTTACGAGCTGCCGCTGGAACTGCATATGCGGCTGATCGCGGATCGCTGGACGTCTTTCGCCCTTCAGGCCGCACGGGAAACCAACGTCGTTTACGTGTTCGAATGCTGCTTCATCCAGAACCCCTTGACGATGGCGACGATTCGCTGCGGCGAAGAACCGGAAACCGTAATCGGCTATGTAAAGAGGCTGGAAGAGATTGTGCTTGGACTGAATCCGTTCGTCGTGTATGTGGATCAGCGCGACCTGGACTTTTCGTTCCGCAAAGCCGTGGCCGAGCGCCCGCGCGAGTGGTCGGAAGGATTTATGGCCTATTATTTGCAGCAGGGTTACGGAGCTGCGCATGTGTGCGGAGCGGATCGTGACGGCTCTGCCCGGAACGACGAAGAACGCGATATCACGGATACAATCGCGGTGCTACGGGCCCGTCGGGAGCTGGAGGAACAGATTCTGGATCGCCTGAACATACCTGTGCTGAAAGCGGACAATTCGCGCTACGACGAAGCCGAACGCGGTGACTGGCTGAGCGGCGGGCTGGAGCGCTTCTTCGGAAGCGGGGCTGCTGCGGAGTGAAGGATGCCGGGAAGAACATATAACCGCAAGATGTACAGCCAAATACATACACGATGAAGAGAAGGAGCGGATCGAATGTTTATCGTCAACGTGGAAGGCGCGATTCGCCGCGGCGATCGCTGGCTGTTGATTCGGCGCGGAGCGGCGGAAGAACACGCCGCCGGCACGCTCGCGCTGGTTGGGGGCAAAGTGGACGCGGACGGCCCGTCTTCGGATGTGCTGGAAAGCAATCTGCGGCGCGAAATCCTGGAGGAAGTCGGCCTGAACGTCGCGAAGCGGATGACCTATGCGCACAGCACGTCTTTCGTAACCGACCGGGGCGACGCCGTGGTCAACGTGGTGTTCGCCTGCGAATACGCGGACGGCGAAGCGTCGGCCGCCAGCCCCGACGAAGTCGCCGAGATCCTGTGGCTGACGACGCAGGAGATCCTGGAGCGCGAAGACGTGCCGGAGTGGACGCGGGCGAGCGTGGAGCGGGCGGAAGCGGTGTGGGGCGAGCGAGAGTAAACGAAGTATGGGCAGCGACAGAACTCGAAGTTTTCACTTCGGGTTCTTTTTTATAGAGAAGCCTTGAGACGGCCGGAACATGTATAATGAAGAAAGATTAAGAGCGCGAACACCAATTTATTTTGACGGGGTGCGAGTATGGAATACTTTATTTCAGCTCGTACGATCTGCAAGGCGTAGTCCTGATCGACGAGATCGAAACGCATCTGCACGTCAGTCTGCAAAAGAAAATCATGCCGTTTCTGACGACTCTTTTTCCGAAGATTCAGTTTATTGTGACGACGCATTCGCCGTTTGTACTGAACTCAATTCCGAATACGGTCATTTGCGATCTGGAAACTCGGACGGTCATGGAGGACTTCTCCGCTTACTCTTATGAGAGTATTGTAGAGAAATATTTTGGAACTGAATTATATTCCGAAGAGCTTCAAGAAAAGATCTAAGTGACTTTCTCGACAGCCTAAACGTAGACCCCAATCATTTGATGGGTCTGCGTTTTTTATTTCCCCCTTGCCTTTCCCCCCGAAAAAGAGTATTCTCTAATCAAAAGTTAACACTGTTAATTTATATTACAGTGTTAAATATAAATCGAACGGAGGCGTCTAATCGTGCAAAAAACAGACGTTATCATCATCGGATCGGGACTGGGCGGGTTGGCGGCGGGAGCGATACTGGCGAGAAAAGGACTGGAAGTTCAGGTATTCGAGCGGCATACGCTGCCCGGCGGATATGCGACGTCGTTCGAGCGGGAAGGATACCGGTTCGACGTCTCGCTGCACGGCATCGGCGGGCTGAACGAAGGCGGGACGGCGGACGGCGCGCTGAAAGCATGCGGAGTGGAAGGGCGGATCAAGCCGATTCGCAAGTCGTGCGCCTACTCGATCGAGTGGAAAGGCGAGAGCGTAGACGTGCCGGACAAAGCGGCGGAGTATGCGGAACTGCTGAGAACCATGTTTCCGAACGAGCGCGGCCCGATCGACGAGCTGTTTCGAAGAATCGAACAGTTTGAAAAAGGCTTCGCCGAATTCAATCGCATCCCGTCGGCTTTTCTGCCGAAACTGGCCGCTTTTGCAGCGCTGCCGCTGAAAGCGGGAACTTTTTTCAAATGGACGACGATGACCACCGCCCAGGTCATTCGCAGCTGCGGGCTGTCGGACGAGTTTATCGAATTTTTCGCCGCGCTCTGGCCGTATTACGGGCTGCCGCCGGAAGAACTGTCCGCGCTGTATTTTTTTATCCCCTGGCTGGGGTATCATAAAGAAGGAACGTTCTATATCGAAGGCGGAGGGCAGGCGCTGTCCGATGCGCTGACCGCGGTAATCGAGGAGAACGGCGGCAGGGTGCATCTGCGCTCGGGCGTAACCGAGATTCTGCGCGAGAACGGGACCTGCACCGGCGTACGTTTGAAAAAAGGCGGCGTCTGGACGGCGGAGCGCGTTATCTCCAACGCCAGTCCGCAGGCGACGTACGAGCTGCTGCCCGGCAGCGAAGCCGCCGCTTCCGCGCGCGTTGCCCTGCAGAAGCAGCAGATCGGCATCTCGCTGTCGCAGCTGTATATCGGGCTGGACTGCGAGCCGGCCGAGCTGGGGATCGCCGAAGAAGAACTGCTTATGCATAGCGGACTGCCGGCGTCCGAAGATTACCGGCTTGCGCTGGCGGGCGAGTACGAGCGGATCGGACTGAACCTGACCAATTACACAGAGATGGACCCTTCGCAAAATAAAGCCGGACAGGGTGTGCTGACGCTCACGCTGGTGGATCATATCCGCAATTGGCCGGAAGACCGGAGCGATTACCGCAAGCGCAAAGCGGAAGTAACCGCTATCCTGCTGGATCGGCTGGAGCGCCATTATCCCGGTCTTGGCGCACATGTCGCGGTCGCCGAACTGGGCACGCCGCGCACCATGCGGCGCTATACCGGCAATCCCGAAGGCGCGGTGTACGGCTTCGCCCAGACGGTGAGCCAATCCGGCATCAAGCGTCTGAAGCACACGTCGGCTCTGCGGAATCTGACGTTCGCCGGAGCGTGGACGCAGCCGGGCGGCGGTTATCTCGGCGCGCTGATGTCGGGCTATCAGGCGGCCGAAGCGGCTTCGCGCGGATTGACCGTCAAGCCGCCCGCAGAGAAGCGGCGGACTTCCGCGTCGGCGCTCTGAAAGCAGGGATCGATCCGGGATAAACGGAATTTCAACGAAGCGGACAGGAAGGAGCGGCAATGAGACATCGCAATAGACGGGAAAGAGAAAGCGAAGAACTGAGAAGCAAGATTCTGGACGCCGCCCGCGAGCTATTTGCGACGGAAGGCTACGCCCGGGTATCCATGCGCAAGATCGCGGACAGGATCGAGTATTCGCCCACGACGATCTATCATTATTTTGAAAATAAAGAAGCGATCGTGAGCCAGCTGCTGGCGGAAATCTATGCCGAGTTCTACGGAACGCTCCAGAGGCGCTACGACGAACTGATGGAAGCGGGCGCCGATCTGCCGGCCAGGCTGCTGCTGGTCTGCCGGGAATACGTCGAATACGGGATCACCCATCCCGAGCATTACGATCTGCTGTTCGTCAGCGATCTGGAAGGCGCTTCGCGTTCGCGGCTGGACAAGAACGACCGGTTGAACGGCTTTAATATGCTGCGAGACAGTATCGAAGAAGCGATCGGGCAGGATCTGCTGGACGCCAGTCCCGACGAATCCGCCGACATGATCGCCAAGTCCGCCTGGAGCGTGCTGCACGGATTGACCTCGACCCTGATCCGTTTCCCGGGCTCGGTGGAGATGTACAACGTCGGGCCGGATGCGGTTTCGCCGGAAGACCGGCAGATGATCGACTTTACGCTGCGGCGTTATTTCAGGAGTCTGCTGCGGCCGGGAACGGCGCTGCCGGAACTATAAAGACTATGCCTGTAGTTGAAATAAATACAACATACTTGCATAAATAAAAGCAAAGTATCAGTTACTTATAACTTGAAAGCATATGTAAAAATGAATAAAATGAAGAAGAGCAATAAAGGGCTGCGATGAGTCACCTTTATTGCTCTTCAACGTTTATTTTATACTTTTATATTAACTCAAATTCTTTTGGAAATCAAGAAAAGGGTGAGTATTTGCAAAGCGGAATGAATAATGATCGGCTTGAAAATGAATGGGGACTTTCTTCTAAAGGGCAAATCCTTTTTTGTCAAAAGTGGGCTGAGTTATTTCATCCAAACACGATAGATTCTTATAGATTCCGAACGAGGAATTTACATTCTTTACTTGTCGAACTGCTCGAATCTGTAAAGCATTTTAGAGAGCATTCCGAAGGATTTGCTAACATCAAGTCATTAATAGAAGAAGGTCGAGAATCAGCAGAATTCGATTATTCTTTAAAAAAGCATAACATGCCTCTCTACGGAAGAATGCTGGCAATTTTAAAAATTCCGAAGCAAGATCAAACACATGAACTTATTAAATTGGAATATCACCTGAAATTTGTTTTAAGAGAGCTTGAGAACAAGTATTTGAATTGGATTTTAGCCGATTTAGAAGAATCCGTCACTTTGGATGATTATAATCGCATAAATGAATTGAGTGGTGTTTTAGCAACAGAGCTTCTATACTTGGGATGGTCTCCAAGAGGATTGCTTAAGCTCATGGAACAAGAATTCAAACCAAGTCGATATTCTTTCGATCATAAGTGGCGGAATTTCAATTCCACTATATGTAGTGAACGACAACCTTTTTATTGTTACTTTCCATGGTCCGACAATATTCCTAAGAGTATTTTGAGGATGATTGGGATAAACGTTTTGGAGGGAGCAGCTCTTTGGAGGAAGCATCCGAAGTCCGGTTGCGGAAATTACATAAAACAAGACGGGGTATACATTGAATTGGAGGTTGAAGCTTTTTCGGGTGACATAGAAGAAGCAATAGAAAAGGCAAAAGAGATTTACCTCTCACAATGTTCATTGCTAAGTTATTACCACTATGAAATTAGTGAGATTGATACGGCTGTCGTGGTTCATTCGCAAGGTCTGCGAAGCCGTTCGGTTGAATTGAAAAAACTGTGGCATGTGATATCTCTACAATCAAACGGAAGATATTCGAATCTGGAGTATGTAGTTCCGTTGCTTACAACAAATACATTGGAAGAAACGAGCAGACAGAGATTGGCGAACGTATTTAGACAATATCGATTAGCAAGCACTTCTGTAGAAACTGAACTTGCATTTACAAATAGATGGATAGCAATCGAATCTTTAATGGTGACGGGAAGACATTCTTCTATCATTGAACACGTGAAGATTCTGCTTCCTTCAATTTTATGTACAAGGTATGTGTACAGATTGCTGAAGAACTTTATGTATGATTGTCAAAGATGCGGTGTAAGTGTAAAAAGCAAAGATCGCGAATTGAATTTAAAGAATCCTTCTCTGATCGATGTGGAAGCTGTACTGAACTTGTTTAAGACCGAAAACGATTATCAAGATCTTCTCAGGGCATGTTCAGTAAATAAGTTGTTATTTTTGCGCTGTGAGAGTCTTTTAAAGTCTTTCAAAGATGGGAAAGCGGTTAAAATAATGCTTGAAGCACATCATCGACGAGTCTCGCAGCAAGTCCAAAGGATTTACAGAGTAAGAAACAGTATCGTTCACTCGGCTAAAGTGGAAAAAGATCTAATGAATCTCACGATCAATATGGAATATTATTTGAATGCGGTTATTTCGGAAGTTGTTTTTAAGCTGAGCCAAGAAAGTTATTCTGATCTTAATGAGCTTTTTACTCACCTTGAGGAAAACTATCAGGCTACCCTTGGTTTTTTAGAGAGAGAACGCAATTACGATACACAGATGGTTATCAAAGGCCCTTTATTCATGTGAAAATTAAAAGCTGTTTCCGAGAGCTTGTGATACGGAAACAGCTTTTAATTATGCCTTATTTAATTTTCTCCGTCTTTACTCCACAATTCCCGGAAATAAGCGCTCCGCTCCAGCAGTTCGTCGAAGCTTCCTTCGCCGACCAGCTGTCCGCTTCGCATCAGCAGGATGCGGTCGACGCTGCGGATAGCGTGCAGGCGGTGGGCGACGACAATCAGCGTCCGGCCGCGAAAGCGGTCCAGCGCCGTTTTCATCAGCCGGCGTTCGCTGATATTGTCGAGCGCCGATACCGGCTCGTCGAGAATCACCAGCTCGCGGTCCTGCGCGAATACGCGGGCAAACGCCAGCCGCTGCTTCTCGCCGCCGGACAGCTTCATGCCGCGTTCGCCGACCGGCGTGTCGAGTCCGTCCGGCAGAGCGCGCATTTTCTCGCCGAGCAGCGCGTCGCCCAGCAGCCGGCGCAGTTCGCCGTCGTCCGCCGGTTCATCGAAAACGAGATTGCCGCGCAGCGTATCGTCGAACACCGGCGCGTCCTGCGAGATGTAGGAAAGGCGCGCGTACAAACTGTCCAACCGCAGTTCGTCGATGTCTTTGCCGTCCACCAGAATGCGGCCCGAGCTTTTCTTTAGCAGGCCGAGCAGCAGCTTAACGAGAGTCGACTTGCCGCTGCCGCTCAGGCCGACGATTGCGGTCGACGAGCCGGCGGGCAGGTGAAACGAAACGTCCCGCAGCAGAAGAGCCTGTTTTTTTCCATAGCCGAAACTCACCCGTTCAAACGCGATCTCTCCCCGCAGCTCCGAAATCTCCGCTCCGCGCTCCAGATTGCGGTCGGCCGGCGCGTTCAAGAAAGTCTCGAACCGTTGGTACGCGAGGCGGTGCAGCTTGTAGTCCACGTACACCACGTTGAAAATCGCGATCGGCGAATAGACTTTATCCACCAGCAGAAGCAGCGCCAGCGTTACGCCGATCGTCGAACGTCCCGCGATTATTTCCCGGATACCGAGCGCCAGCACCGCGATCTTGACCCCAACGACCAACAGCTCGAACATAGCGAAAAACGACTCGTGCACCATCCGAATCCGGACGTTCTTGCGCACTACGTCGTCCGCGGCGTCGTTCATGCGCCGAAGTTCGCGTTTGTAGCGGCGGTTCAGCCGGAACACGGCCAACTCCATGAAGCCGCGCACGGAATACCGGGATAGGCTTTCCTGGCTGGCCAGCAGCGATTCTTTGACCGAATACAGAAATTTCAGCAGCAGCCGGGTCAGTAGGAACACGAAGACGTAGCCGGCCGCGATCGTCAGCATGATAACCGGATTGTACAGGCCGATAAACAGCAGGCTGAACAGCAGCGTCGGCAGCAGCTCGTGCAGAATGCGCAGGTAGAATCCGTGCACGATGCCCGCGCCGGCTTCGGCTCCGTTGTCGACGATTTGGATCAGCTGTCCCGTTCCCATGTTTTGATAGGCGGCGTAATCCATTTTCGAAACGCGCGCCAGCGCAAGGACTTTCAGCTTCTCCGTAATCCCGCGCGGCAGCGCGGTTTCCGGATATTCGCTCAGATAGCTCAGCAGCGCGAATACCGCCAGCGTTCCTCCGTAGAGCAGCAGGGGAGCGGCGAGTTCGCCGAGACCGGACGCCCGGGGAACGGAATCGAGCAGCTGTTGAAAAAGATGAATGCCGTACGCGCCGCTGAACTGCAAAGCGAAGCCGAGCGCGACGTACAGCAGGATTTGTTTTTTGAATAAGGATACACAGGTTTTCAGCACAATAAAAGACCGCCTTCCAAATGGGTTTGCGCACCCGGACGCAGCAAAAAAGAGAATGCCCGCCGGGCACCGTCGTTGTAAATGAGTCCGATCGAGAAGGCGGACTACCCCCTTGATAGCCGGTACGCGTTTTGATCCGGCCCGAGACTCAATTACTTCGAACTGTGCGGCAGAACATTCTCCGATTCACCCCGTTTGGAAAGATGGGATTACTATAACAAAAAGCGGGAATGGCGGCAACGGAAGAAAAAGACAAAAAAATTTTTCTTGCGATGCAACTAAATGCGCGTTTCGCCCGTCAATGTATACGAGGAAAGCAAAAGAACGTGGATTAAGAAAATTCACCAAACATGAAACCCCGGACTGAACGATAGAAATATAAAACCCGTTCCCCGGCTCATGCGCCGGAAGGAACGGGTAAGTTGAAAGTCGATATGAGGAATCCGAAAACCGAAAACATACAGGGAAATTAGCCGTTGATCATCTGGCTGTATGCCCATTCGCTGGTTACGCGCTTGGCGGTTACATAGCGTTTGCTCCAATAGGAGTTGGACAGGCTGGCGATGCTTACGCCTTTGCTGCTGGAAGAATTGGCGAATTTGCCGTTGCCCACATAGAAGCCTACATGAGAAATGCCGCGTCCCGTCGTATTGAAGAACACGAGGTCGCCTACGCGCAGATTCGATTTCGAAACGGTCGTGCCCTGCTGTGCCTGGCTTGCCGCCGTACGTGCCAGCGTTACGCCGAATTTGTTGAAGATGTACTTGGTGAATCCGGAGCAATCGAAGCCGGATGTAGTGGTGCCGCCGAATTTGTAAGGCGTGCCTGCGACTTGACTGACTGCGGAACTGATCGGCGAAGAGCTTGCGGCATATGTACTTACCGTCCCCGATGTAAACAAGATGGCTGCTCCCAATACGGAAATCACTAGCTTTTTCAAAAAGTTTTTCCCCCTGATGCCTACGGAGTTAGCTAAGGGTTCGGTTGAAGGGATTCCCCTATACTCCCTCTGGAACAAGAATAATTCACCCGCGATGGTTCCCCCGTTTTCTTGCAAAGAAATTCGGCATTTATTAAGATTTTGTAACTATTGATACTCTACATGATGGCCTGCTGATTTGTCAAACCCAACTTCCGAACTTCTTGATACCGCATGATTATAACAGACCAAAAATGAATCACAAGTAACAGGTTTGTAACTAAATTCGCGTATTTGGCGTAGATTTGTTACAATTCAAAAAAAGTTCGTTCTGGAAGAAGCCTGTGTTTTAAACGGTCGACGTCCAAAAAATCCCGGTCCCAAACCAAAAAGGGGTACATACGAACGAATTTTGTCCATTTGCTGAATTTCCCCTTTCGTAGAAACGATCTTTTACCGATTTATGGTTTATAAGGGCTCGTGTGGGAGGAAGCGTGATGAACAAAGAAGAAATTCAAGACGAAATGGAACGTCAGCGCCGGCTTCTTCATCTGCTTGCGGATCAGTACGGTTTTATGGACGAGCGGGTGCTGGTGCAGTCCCAGAGGCTGGACCAATGGCTGAATGAGTATGAGCGGGAAAAGAGCCGGTAACGGACGGGACGGCGGCGCGGAAGAACCGGCGGACGGTCCGTTATCGACTTTCGAATTTCTACAGGCCTATGGATACCGACCGAGCTGCGGCCTTGTACCGCGGCCTTTTTTGCTGCGCGCTTTCGTTTCTTCCGGTCCGTTCGCGCCGCTTTCGCCGGGCCCGGCGTTCACGGTATACTGGAAGAGAAGGAACATGGACGAGGAGGAAGCGGATATGGGAATGGAGATCGAACGCAAGTTTTTGCTGGAGGCCGCGCCGGAAGAGCTGATTGCGCGGGGAGCGTTCGTCCGCAGATCGGAGCAGCGGATCGAGCAGACTTATCTGGCGCTGGACGAAGGGCAGGAAGTGCGGGTGCGCCGCTTGACCGACGCCGATACGGGCGAAGTGGAATACACGCATACGTTCAAAAGAGGCAACGGTCTGAGCCGCGAAGAAATCGAATATTCGATCTCGGCGAGTATTTACGAGCAGCTGTTTACCGCTTCGGGAGCGGTGCCGCTGACCAAAACGCGCACGACCGGCGAGTGGAACGGAGTTACCGTCGAACTCGACCGTTACGATCAGCTCAACCTGACGGTCGCGGAAGTCGAGTTCGATTCCGTCGAAGCCGCGCAGGCGTTTACGCCGCCCGACTGGTTCGGGGAAGACATCAGTTCCAAGCGCGAGTACAGCAACAAGAAGGTCTGGAAAGATTTGCAGAACCGCTCGTAAGATTCGGCTGCGCGCCGATTGATGGAGAAGGGTTGCGCGATAGGCCTTCCACTCCTTTCCACACCTTAGTAGAAAGAACGGCAGAAAAGAACAGTGCCTCTTTCCGCTTCGGCGGCAGGGGCTTTTTTTGCGAAGAAAAAGAAAAGCGGCGTTGTATATGCTGCTGGCTGTACTGGGAACCGTGCTGCTGGGTTTCGGATTTCCGGCGAGCGCGGGAAAATTCGCCGCCGCTGCAGGCGCCGCCGTAGGAATCGGCATAGCGGCGTTCGTGCTGGGACTCGGGCAATCGCTGCGGCTGCTGACGCTGTCTGACGAACAATTCGCGGCGGCGGCGCGCGCGGAGCGCATCGAGCTGCGCGACGAGCGAAACACGGCCGTTCGCACCCGGGCCGGAGCCGCCGCACACCGCGTAATCGTGCTGCTGCTTATCGCGCTGCTGCTCGGCCTGGGACTTTACGGAGCCGCGCTGCCGGTGATTCTGGCGGTTTCGGCCGTGCTGCTTACGGATCTGATTCTGCATATGGTTCTGGCCGGTTACTTCGCGCGCAGGATTTGAACGGCGCGGACGGGGCGCCGGTTATGGTACAATAAACGCGAACCAACAGGTCTCCGAACGCAGGCAGCGGCGGCCAATACCAAGAAGAGGTGATTCCCATCGCGATTCAATTTCAGATCCAACGCACTCCGAATCCCAACTCCGTGAGAATCGGCGCGGACGCGGTGCTGTTCGAAGGTCCGAAGAGCACATCCGTCAAAAAAGGCGAGCCGACCGACCATCCGCTGGCGGCGGCGCTTGTCGCAATCGACGGCGTGGACAATATTTTCGGCATGCGCGACTTCGTCACCGTAAGCAAAGAACCGGATGCCGATTGGGACAATATCCTTCCCGAAGTCGAAGCGGCGTTCAATACCGTTTACGAATAGCGGCAACTTCAATCGACCCGCAAACGCCTTTGCCGGTCCGGCGAGCATCGTCCGGATTCGCGCGGGGCGTTTTGCGGTTTCGCTTTTCGGAGTTCGCCGGCACGGTTATTAACTTATTAGAAGATACGGCGGCCGGGCGGCCGGAATCCGTTTGATAAAAAGACGGCAGGTAAAGCGGCTGCGTATCCCGAATCTAAGTAAAGATGCCGATATAACTCCGATATAACTAAAGATGCTTATTAACGATAAAGGTGGTTGTTCCGATGTTTGAATTCGACCAAATTCCATTTGCCGCCGAGTTTGCGGAAAATCCCGAGCCGAGATGTCCCTGCATTCTGCTGCTGGACACCTCGTATTCGATGAGCGGACAGCCGATTACCGAGCTGAACCGCGGCCTGGCCGCTTTTAAGGAAGAGCTGATGACCGACAGCATGTCCGTCAAGCGGGTCGAACTCGCGGTCGTCAGCTTCGGCCCGGTCCAGGCGACGTCCGAATTCGGGACGCCCGACGATTTCTATCCGCCGACGCTGACGGCGAGCGGCAATACGCCGATGGGCGAAGCGATCGAGAAAGCGGTCTCCATGCTGGAGAACCGCAAGAATGTGTACAAACAAAACGGCATTTCCTATTACCGGCCGTGGATCTTCCTGATTACGGACGGAGCCCCGACCGACAGCTGGCAGCGGGCGGCGTCGCTGGTGCGGGAAGGGGAAGCGGCAAAGTCGTTTATGTTCTTCGCGGTCGGCGTCGAGAACGCCGATATGAACGTGCTCGGACAGATTGCGACGCGCGCGCCGCTGAAGCTCAAAGGTCTGCGCTTTGCGGATTTGTTCTCCTGGCTGTCGAACTCGCTGAATTCGGTGTCGCACTCCACGCCCGGCGATCAGATCCGGCTGGAGAATCCCGCTTCGCCGGAAGGCTGGGCTTTGATCTGATGTGGAGGTATGCGCATGTCTCCGTCCGCGGCACGTCGCATGCGAAGACGGACAAACCCTGCCAGGACTTCTCGCTGTGCACGACGCTTGCCGGGCCCGGCGGAGCGCCGGTGCTGCTTGCGGCCGTCTCGGACGGGGCGGGCAGCGCCGAACGTTCGGATAAAGGATCGGAGCTGGCCTGCACCCTATTCGCCGAGGAGGTCGGCCGTCACCTCGAAAAAGGAGGAGACGTGTCCGGCCTGACTCGCGAATTCGGCGAAGCCTGGCTGGGCCGATTCCAGCGCGCGATACGCAAAAAAGCCGCCGAATCCGGCTGCCGTTCGCGCGAATACGCCTGTACGTTCCTGGCCGCTGTCGTAGGCGAAGATTCGGCGGTCTTTATGCAGATCGGCGACGGCGCGATCGTACTCTCTGGCGAGGAGGGCGTTTATATGTGGGAATTCTGGCCCCAGCAGGGCGAATACGAGAACACGACCTATTTCGCGACGCAGAGCGGAGCGCGCAAGTACTTGCAGCACAGTCTGCGCAGCGGAGCGGCCTGCGGCGAAGTGGCGCTGTTCACCGACGGTTTGCAGCGCCTGGCGCTGCATTACCAGACGCGGACGGCTTACGAGCCGTTCTTCCGTCCGTTCTTCTCGGCGCTGCGCAGGCAGGAGAAGCCGCAGGACGAACGCTATGGAGCTTCGCTGCGGTCGTTCCTCGATTCCCCGCGCGTCAATGAACGCACCGACGACGACAAGACCCTTGTACTGGCGACGCGTCTGGCCGGAGCGGAAGGTGCATCATGAAGAACGCGCACCGGATTGTAAACGGAAGCGGCGCGGAAGTGATCTTCGGCCGCGAACTGGGGCGGGGCGGCGAAGGCTCGGTGTTCGAGATTCCGGCGCGGCCGGGGCTGGTCGCGAAGCTGTATCATACGCCGCCGCCGAAAGACAAACAGGAGAAGATCGAAGCGATGGTGCGGCTCAAGACCGAGCAGCTGCTGCGCTTTACGGTCTGGCCTCTCGACGTGCTGCGCGATTCCGGACGCCGGATCGTGGGCTTTCTGATGCCTCAGCTTGCCGGCAAGGAAATCCATAAGCTCTACGGTCCCAAAACGCGGTTGAACGAGTTTCCGCAGGCCGGCTATCCTTTTCTTGTACATACGGCGGCCAATCTGGCCCGCGCGTTCGCGGCCGTGCACGAAGCGGGGCATGTGGTCGGCGATATCAACCACAGCAATTTCTATGTGACGGACCAGGCCACCATCCTGATGCTGGACTGCGACAGCTTCCAGATCCAGGCCGGCCGGAACCGTTTCGGCTGCGATGTCGGCATCCCGATGTATATGCCGCCCGAACTGCAGGGCGTAAAGTCGTTTCGCGGCGTAGCCCGCACCCGCAACCACGACAATTTCGGCCTGGCGGTGTTTATCTTTATGCTCTTGTTTATGGGCCGGCATCCGTTTGCCGGCAAATACGCCGGTTCCGGCGATATGCCGATCGAGCGGGCGATCCGCGAGTTCCGCTTTGCCTACGGCCCGTCGGCGCCGGCGCGCAAGATGCAGCCGCCGCCGGGCGCGCTGCCGCTTCAGGCGCTGCCGGCGCCGGTGCGGGAGCTGTTCGCGCGCGCTTTCTCGCAGGAGGCGATGACCAGGCGCCCGGATGCGCTGGAGTGGATCGCCGCGCTGCAGGAGATGGCCGGCGGCCTGGTGCCGTGCCCGCGCAGCGCCGGGCACCATTATCCCGCGGGCGCGGGGAGCTGCCCGTGGTGCGCCATGGAGGCTGCGACCGGCAGCCTCCTGTTTCACGCGTCGCCGGCCGCCCGCGCCGCGGCTTCGCCTTCCGGCGCCGCGCGCGAGGCGGCGCCCGAACCCGCCCAGGCGGCCGGCTTCCGCCTGCCGGCCGCCTGGGCCCAGATCCTGCGCGTGCCGCAGCCGCCGCAGGGACCGGCGCTGCCGGAGCCTGCGGCGCTGAGCGCACCGCCGTCGGCGCCCGTCGCCGCGTGGCTGCGGCGGCGGAGATGGCGCGCGGGCCTGTCGCTGCTGTCGCTGGCCTCGGCCGCGGCGGCCTGGACGCTCCTGCCGGGCGCCTGGATGCTGACGGCCGGCGTGCTGGCCGGCTTCAACCTGCTGCTCGTCGCCGCGGGGCGCGGACGCCGCGCCCTGCGCCGCGAGCGGATGAAGGACCGCGACGAGCTCCGCGTCCGCTGGAGCGAGATGTCCAGACGCTACGAGGAAGCGGGCAAAACCGAAGAGTTCGCGAGCAAGCTGCAGGAGCTCGACCAGGCCAGGCGCGAGTACCTGGATCTCGACACCGTCAAAGCGACCCGTTTGCGCCGCCTGAGCTCCAGACAGCGGAGCATCCAGCTGCAGGCTTATCTTCGGCAGCACCGGATCGACCAGGCGCAGCTCGACGGCATCGGCCCGGGCCGCAAAGCGACGCTGTCGCTGTTCGGCATCGAAACGGCGTTTGAAGTCATCCCGAACAAGCTGGCGCGGGTGCCGGGCTTCG
The DNA here is from genome assembly GCF_030518235.1 of Saccharibacillus sp. CPCC 101409. GTDB lineage: Bacteria > Bacillota > Bacilli > Paenibacillales > Paenibacillaceae > Saccharibacillus. Next base: position 43,988 of record NZ_JAULSA010000001.1, read on the forward strand.
GGCCGGCGAATACCCGGATGATGCTCGCCTGGCGCGACCGGATCGAGCGGCGCTTCGTATTCGACCCGGTGCGCGGACGCGTGCCCGGCGCCGAGATTATGGCGGTGGAGCGCGAGATCGAAGCGCGCACCAAAGAGCTGGAACGCCGCCTGGCCGGCGGCCCGTCCGAGCTGACCCGCATTTCCGGCGTTATCCGCGCCAGGCAGGAAGCCGTTCTGCGCGAAGCGAGCGGCACGGCGCGGGCGCTGGCCCAGGCCGAAGGCGATGTCGAAGCGCTGTGATTTCTGTCCGCGCCGCTGTCCGGCGGGTTTTTCCGTTGAATCGAAGCGAAAGATATTTCGTTTGCCTGCGGCAAAGCCGGCAGGAGAATCGCACATTCGTATAACCTCAAATTTCGATAATTGGATCCTGCGGGCTTTTGCTTTCGCCGGGTCTTTTTATTTGCGGCTTCGTTTGTTTTCCGAATACAGGTTCTTTTGTGTATAATGGAGAAAAGTACCCGCGTTCGAACGGCAAGTTCGAAACTTACGTTTTTTTACGGGCGTCGGGGCTGCCTGTTCAAAGGCAGAGAGGCGTATGTGCAGGATATGAGCAGGATGAGCGACAAAGATAAAGCCGTCAAGATCGCGGAAGGAATAGACAAACTGCTCCGAACGCGTTTCGGCAAAGCACCGGATTCACTGAATTTGTCGATGGATTCCGATTGTCTGGTGATTCATATGAAAGGGTTTGTACATCCTTTCGAAGCGGCGCTGCTGGCCGAGCAGAGCGAGAAGACGTTCCGCTACACGCGGGAATTGATGATGAAAGCGTTTGTGCCGGATCTGACCCTTCTGCTGGACGAGGAGAATTTGAACGCGGAAAGTTTTTATTACGATTGGAGCGCCGACGACGCATCCGGCACAATTGTCGCTTTGTTCCGGAGCGAGCCTTGTCATCGGCAGACCTATATCGGACGGGAAGAACTGCATGTGCGGCTCGATGCCGCTTTGTCGAGATCGCATAAAGTGCCTTCTTATATCGACTCCTGGTGGGTCGACCCCCGGACGCTCGTTATTTTTCGCAAAGGGATATTCGGGCTGTTGGAGAAAGAACTGTACGACCTGGATTATGAAGACATTTTAAAAACGGCCAAGCGCAGGCTGGAAAAAAGAACGATAAAACAAAATCTGGACATCGGCCGTTATGTGCGCAGGCGGATGAGCGAGATTTACGTCGATTGGAATTTTGGTAAAAGCGACAGCGTTCTCGTCTGCCGCTTCGACAGCGCCCAAAAAACAGAAGCCGGCCGAAGCATCGAATAGAGCGGCCGTTCCAGTCGTTTAAATACCCGGGACTCCCGCAGCGGAGTCCTTTTTTGCGTTGTCCAACTTCCCGCTGCGCATGTTCAGTTTTTGTATATGCGCGTGTCCTATGCTTCTATTCAGGCGAATGCCGAGCAAGCATGTCTACATAATCGTTGGGGAGGGTAACGCAAAATGAGAAAGAAAATGAGCCTGCTGGTCGTCGGCCTGCTGCTCGCTGTGCAGATCCTGCAGGGCTTCGGCTTTGCGGCGGGCGCGAGCGCGGAAGAAACGGCGGCAGCGGAGCGGGCGGCGGAAACGTCCGGGCCGGAGCAGACAGAAACACCGGGCCAGACGCAGGGTATATCCGAGCCGGATCAAGCACAGGATCATGCGGAAGAAGCCGCGCCCGAAACGGGCGGCGGCGAAGAAGCGGTCGATCCCGACGCAGCCGCGCAAGCGCAGGAGGAAGAAGTCTCCGCTCTGGCGGAAGAAGAACGCGAAGCGGCGCAGATCAAAGAAAACCTGCTTACAAACGTGGATCTTAAAATCAGAAACGGGGCCGGCGAGTATGTCCCGGTCGATAACGGCGTCGTATACGACCAGAATGCCGGCGTCGAAGTGTACTACGAATGGGCGCTGCCGAACGGCCACGGGTACAAAGGCGGCGACTGGTTCGTTTTCCGGCTGCCCGAACAATTCGTGCTCGCCGGCAGCTTGAGCGGCGATCTCAAATGGGGCGAAGGCTCGGTCGGGACGTTTACGATCGACAAAGACACGCTGGAAGTCAAAATGACGTTCAACGACTCCATCGCCGAATACGACGATGTGAGCGGAACGCTGTACGCCGAAACGACTTTCAATAAGCAAAAGTTTACCAACAGCACGGAGCAAACGATCGTATTTCCGATCGGCAGCGGGGAGAAGAAAGTCAGCGTAAAGATCAAACCCGCCGTGGACAAAGCCATTGTCAAGAAAGGCGTTTTCCGGAAAGACGAGAACGGCAAAGAAATCGCCTGGACGATCGACTTCAACCAAACATTGGCCGAAGTGCGGGACGCCAGGCTGACCGATGTCGTTCCGGCAGGCTTGACGCTGCAACCGGACTCGATCAAGGTCACCCGCCTGAACGTCAATATGGACGGAACGGTGACGCCCGAGGGAGAATTCACGGCTTATAAAGTCTCGAAAACGCAGGACGGCAAAGACTTTGAACTGACTTTCGACTCGGGCGGTATCGATTCTGCTTATCGCGTCGAGTATTCGACCGGCGTCGATGACGGCTTCGAAGGCACCAAAAAGTTTGTCAACACAGCCGTGCTTAGCGGCAGCAATACCGAATCGCTCAGCGCCGACGCTTCGGTGGAAGTAACGGTCGGCAGGCTGCTGGATAAAAAAATGACGAAGTACAATTCCGAAACGCAGCAGGTGGATTGGAAAGTTTACTACAACTACGGACAGAATCGGATTGCCGCGGGCGATGCCGTGCTGAAAGATCTGTTCAACGGTACGCAGGAACTGGTCGGCGGCACGGCTGGAATCAAAGTCTCCAGCGTAAATCCGTTGGGCGAGCGCGGCGAAGAAGGCAAACAGGAGATCGGTTCTTCGGAATACTCCGTTACCCCGATCGCGGGCGAGAACGGGCAGAACGGATTCGAGCTTCGCTTTGCCAAAGAGATTAGCTCGGCTTACGTGATCGAATACAGTACCAGAGCCGGCAATCCGGTTTACAACGTGAACAAAGAAACCGTAGTCAATACCGTCACAAGCGGCGACAAATCGGCTTCGGACCAGGTCGGAATCGGACAGGTGTTCGGAATCAAGTCTTACGTCAAAGCGAACGACAATTATGCGAATAAAACGGTCGGCTGGAAGATCGAGCTGAATCACAACAAACTGCCGATGAACGGCGTTACGATCACCGATAATTTCCCGAATAGCGGACTGGAACTGCTTCCGGACAGCCTGGTCGTCAACAAGATCGTTAACGGAAAGGTTTCCGGGAAACTGACGCTCGGCGACGATTATACGCTGGTTCCGGCGCAGGGCGGCGATTACGCGCAGGGATTCGCGATTGCCTTCGCCGATACACTCCGCGACGAGTACTCGATCGAGTACAACACGAGATTCAATCTCGACACGCTTCAAGCGGGCAAAACCTTTTTCCGCAACCAGGCGGTCGTCAAATGGACGGACGAAGCGGGGCAGGAGCAAAGCGTGACGACAAGCGCCGATTTTACGCCCAACGCGGCAACGCTCGCCAACGGCTCCAAATTCGGCAGCTACAACGCGGCAAGCAAAAAAATCACCTGGACGGTAAACGTCAACTACAACCTGAAGCAGCTTGCGCAGGCTTCGATCGTCGATACGCTGACGAACGGACAGAGCATGGGCGTAGAGGAATTGAACAGTCTCCGGGTCTTTGAAATGAAAATTGCGCCCGGAGGCCAGATTTCAAAAGAAACCGAAGTGCCGAAAACCGGGTATGAAGCGGCTTACGACAAGGACGGCGGAAAGCTGACCGTATCGTTCAAGCAGCCGATCGACACAGGCTATATCCTGATCTTCGATACGACGCTCGACGGAGCGGTCACGACCGGCAGAATTCCGAATACGGCCGTGCTGACGGACGGAGCGGCGGCGGTTTCCAAGCCGCTTACAAGCGCCGTCACCGTCGTGCAGGGCGGAGAATTCGTCGCGAAGACCGGCGAACAAAGCAAAGAAGACCAGGATGCTATCGACTGGACCGTCTGGATCAACCGCGGACAATCCACGGTCGACAAAGCGGTGCTTACGGACAAACCGAGCGCCGATCAGGTCATCCTGAAAGATTCGTTCAAATTGTATGCCGCGAACGTGGCGCAGAACGGAGCCGTAACGAAGAACGCGGACCGTTTGCTGCAAGCCGGCACGGATTACAAGGTTGACGTCACGGTCGACGAGAACGGAGCGGAGTCGTTCGTACTCGGCTTCGCGAAGCAAATTTCCACGCCTTACGTGCTGGAATACCAGACGCTGACCAATGCCAAGAACGGAACGAAAGTATCGAACGCGCTGAGTTTCATCGGAGAAAACGTCAATAAGGTCAGCCAGGAAACCGGCAAAGAAGTTCTTGTCGCCAGATCTTCCGGGGGAGGTACGGGCAGCGGGGTTTACTACCGTCTCTCCGTGCTGAAAGTCGAAGAAGGAGCGGCAAGCACGCTGCTCGAAGGGGCGGAATTCAAACTTGAGCGCGTCAGAAACGGCAAAAGCACCTTGATCGGAAACAACGTAACCGACGCGCAGGGCAAACTCGTCTTTACGAAGCTGCTGTCCGGCGATTACATCCTGACGGAAACGAAAGCGCCGAACGGCTATGAACTCGAACTCGACGAGAACGGGCAGCCGCTCGGAATCCCCGTAACGATCAACGGCGCGAACGCGGGAGAAGATCTGGTCGTGGAAAAAGAAGTCGCCAATAAAAAAATGCCGGCGACCCCGACCGATCCCGGAACGCCTCCCGTAGATCCGGGCACGCCGCCGACCGATCCTGGAACACCTCCGGGCCCGGGTACTCCACCGGTCGATCCTCAGCCGCCGGTCAACCCGGGACCTCCGGTCGATCCGGGTCCTCCGGTAACGCCGACTCCGGAACCGCCGGTACCGGTCCAGCCGACGCCGGAAACGCCGACGCCGAACACGCCGGGACTGATCCTGCCGGAATTTCCGCTTCCGGCGCCGCTGATTAACCTGCCGGAAGGCGGAACCCCTTCGGGCGGACTCGATGTCGAACCGGCTCCGTCGACGCCGGTCCAGCCGGAACCGACTCCGGTAACGCCCGAACCGGCAGCCCCTGTCGAGTCGGGTCCGGTTACACCGCCGGATAACGGAATCGAGATTACCGACGAGACGCCGCAGGGCGGTCTGGACGTTACCCCGGACCCAGCGTCCGTACCGGCCCAACCGTCGCCGGTCTACTCGCCGGACGGATCGGTTCCGGGCGCAGCGGTCGTAATCGAAGGCGGCGTGCTGCCGCAGACGGGCGAAACCGGCTCTCTGCCGACGCGCGCGGCGGGCTTCGCCCTGCTGCTGCTCGGCCTGACCGGATTCCTGCTCGTACGCAGAAGCGATGCGCAGAAACAGGATTGAATACGGAATCCGCCGCGCGATTTATCGGCTAGCGCATACACGTCCCGATCAAACCAAAAACCGCTTCCGAAGTGCGCACACTTCGCGAAGCGGTTTTTTTATGGTCCGGACGCATAGAGACGGAAGGGCTTGGGACTTCCGCAGCGAAATCAGCGGAAGTCCGTACGCAGGGCGGCGGGCAGAACGCCCGCGGCCAATTCGCCCGCGTTCCACTTCGTATACCACTCCGACAGCAGAAGCGGCAGCTCCAGGTCGAGTTCCTGTTCGAACAGCCGCTCCGCCTGCCGGTACTGCTCGTCCACCGCGCCCGGGTCGCTCAGCAGCGCGTAAGATTGCAGCAGCCCCAGATGCGCCTGCTCGACGTAAGGGTGCAGGTCCGTCAGCTTTTTGTATTCGGCCGCGGCTTCGGCGGCCCTGCCGCTTTCCAGCAGAAACAGCCCCAGGGCCAGGCCGTGGTTCAGCTGGACGGCGCGCAGCCGCTGGCGCTCGCCTTCGGCCCAGCCGTAATCGTAATCGACGAGATAATCGCCGATATAAAGCCGGGCCAGCCGCCGGTGCCCGGAGCAGTTGGCGAAGCCGATCGGCCCCAGCTCGCGGATGCCGCTTTCGAACCGGTCGATATCGAGTCCGACCTCGCGCAGATGCAGCGTATAGCCTTCTCCGCCGCTGGCATTGGCGATCTCCGCTTCGATCTTGGCCTGCTTCAGGCACTGGCGGATCTGATAGATCGTCGTATACAAATAAGTGGAAGCTTTCTTGAACGGCAGGTCGGGCCAGAACCGGTGAATCAGATTGTCTTTGCTGACGAAGCGTTCGCGGTGATGCAGCAGGTAAGCGAACAATTCCTGCGCTCGCGTGGTTCTCCAGCGGAAAGAACCGGCGTCCGCCGGCGCTTCCGGTCCCGCGTACGGACGCAGCGTCTTGAAGCAGCCGATCGCCGTATCGGCGGCGGACTGAACGGGCTGCGGCTCGTCCGCGCGCCTTATGTTCAGCCGCGAGAGCGTTTTGGCCAGCCGGGTCTTCTGCACCGGCTTGAGCACGTAATCGAGCGCGTTCAGCTCGAACGCTTCGATCGCGTAGCGGTCGTAGCCGCTCACAAACACGATATCCGAATCGGGGCTGGCCTGCTGCATCATTTCCGCCGCCTGCATGCCGTTCAGCTCCGGCATCACGATATCCAGAAAAATAACGTCCGGCTTCAGCCGGCGCGCCGCTTCCACGGCCGCCGCCGGGTCGGTATACGAATCGACGCTTTCCACGCCGGGCAGATCGCGCAGCAGTTTTTCCATATGCGCAACGGCCAGTTTTTCGTCGTCGATCAGCAAAGCTTTCACCATAATGGGGTTCACCTCGTTGCATTTTTATCCGAGTCGGGCAACTGCTTATTTTTCAGCTTCGGGGGATGCGGAACGCGACCGACGTGCCTTCGCCCGGTTTGCTGGCGACGGAAAGGCCCGAGCCGTACAGCCGCTTCAGCCGATGATCCGTATTGCGGATGCCGATGCCGCGTCCTTCGACGTGTCCGGGCGCCAGCAGCCCGCGCAGCGTCCGCTCGTCCATGCCCACGCCGTCGTCCTCGACGCGGAACGCGACAGACTCTTCTTCGGCCTCGATCGAGAGGGACACCCGGCCGCCGCCCGAGCGGCTGAGCACGCCGTGGCGGACCGCGTTCTCCACCAGCGGCTGAATGCAGAGCGGCGGCAAAGTCATCCCGGGATCGACGCTTTCGTCGATCGATACTTCGATGCTCAGCCGGTCCTCGAAGCGCATTTGTTCGATATACAGATAAGATTGGACCAGCTCAAGCTCGCGTTCGAGCGGGACGAGCGGCTGCGCGTTCCAGTAATCGAAGCTGATCTTCAGATAAGAACCGAACGCTTCGATCGTTTCGTTCATCCGGTCGAGATCGATCCCGCTCAGCGCCGTAATCGAATTCAGGGCGTTGAACAGGAAATGCGGCTGGATCTGCGCCTGGAGATAAGCGGCTTCGAGATTCAGGCGCTCGCCGACCGCGCGCTTGAGATCGGTCAGCGCTTTGACGCGGTGGGTCAGCTCCAGCGAATCGACCGGCTTGACGATATAATCGCTCGCGCCGGCCGCGAAGCCGGAATAAATATCTTCCGGCCGCCCGCGCGCGGTCAGCAGAAGGATCGGCAGTTCCGCTCTCGAATAGCGTTCCCGGATGCGCGCGGCCAGCTCGTAGCCGGACATCTGCGGCATCATCACGTCGGCGATGACCAGGTCCCACGGCCCGCCGCCGAGCTTCTCCAGCGCTTCGGCTCCGCTGAGCACGGCGGTCATCCGGTAGCGGTCCTGCGGGAGAATGCCGCGCAGCACGCGCAGGTTTACCGGGTCGTCGTCGACGGCCAGGATATTCGGCAGTTCGCCCCGCGGAACGTCCGGCTGCGCCGAAGCGGCGTTCGGTCCGCCCGGCCGGGAATCTTGAATGACCGTGTGTCCAATGCCGCCCGCCTCGCCCGGCGGTTCGCCGCCGAAGTCCGGCAGCGCTTCTTCCGCGGCGGAAGATTCCGCCAGCGGCAGCGAGAAGAAGAAGACCGAGCCTTCTCCGGGCACGGATTCGACGCCCAGTTCACCGCCGTGCAGTTCGGCCAGGCTGCGGCTGATGCTCAGACCCAGACCGATGCCTCCGCCCGCGGCGGCCAGCAGCGGATCGCCCTGTTCGTAAGGCGCGAAGATGCGCGCCCGTTCTTCCGAGCCGATGCCGGCCCCGGTATCCGAGACCCGGATCTCGGCGCGTCCGCCGATCAGCCGCGCGTCCACCGCCACCCGGCCGGATGTCGTGAACTTGATCGCATTGTGCACGAGGTTGAACAGAATCTGCGTCAGCCGTTTCTCGTCGGCTTGAACCGCCGGGAAGTCGGCGGGGATATTCTGCTCGAGCGTCAGCGCTTTGCCCGCCGACGTATAGCGCAGCATATCGAGCACGCCGGCGGCCGTCGATTGTACCTTGACGGGCTCGCGGCGCAGGATCAGCCGGTTCTCGCGCAGCTGCGAGACGTCGAGCAGATCGCCGAGCAGCAGCGCCATGCGCCGCCCGACCTGCGTCAGCAGCAGCAGGTCTTTGCGCGAGCGTTCCGTCAGCGCGTTTCCTTCGCCGCGCAGCACGCCGTCCGCGATATTGATCATGCCGTGCAGCGGCGTTCTCAGCTCGTGCGACGTGTTGGCGAGAAAGTCGTCCTTGGTCTTGTTCGCGCGCTGCAGCCGGTCCGTCAGTTCGACCAGCGCTTCGTTATTGCGGAAGTAACGCCCGATGCCGAATACGACCGTGCTGAGGAACGCGATCAGAATATCGAAAGCGTAGAAGCCGGAATCGGCGATCCCCGTATTTTTGAATCCGCCCCAGACGAGATTGGAAGCCAGGCTGCCCGCGGCCACCAGCAGGAACACCGCGTCGCGGTCTTTCTCGATCACATACCGGATCAGCAGAAACGGCACGACGATCGGCGCGATCAGCGTCATGAGACTGAATAGGCCCATATTGACGGTGATGAGCACCCACTGAATCGGGGCAAGGATAATAAACGCGCTGTAGAGGGCGGCCGGCACGAAATACAAGCGGTAAAATTTTTGCCTGGTCCGCTCCACGCAGAACGATACGGTCAGCTTCAGCATCAGCGCGGTCATCGCGTTGAACGCGACCAGGACCGTTTTCTTCGCTTCGACGAAATCCAGCGGGATCGCCGCCAGCAGAATCTTGTCCTCGTCCAGCGAAAGCCCGAACAGGGCCGCGATCAGCAGCAGCGTAAACCACAGGAACAACCGGTTTTTGCGGCTGAACAAATAGATGATTCCGATATAGACGGCGTGCAGCAGCAGGACGGCGAGCGTAATCAGCTGCATGCCGACGTTGTAGGTGCGCTCGGAATTGACGGCGTGGGATTCGCCGAACTTGATCGAGCGGGCGATGCCGCCGCGCAGCGGATTCTCGAAGTTCGAGACTTCGATCATCAGGTCGATTTCCGCCGCTTGCGGCAGAGTGAACAGCGCGGCGTTGACCTCCGCTTCGTGTCCGGCTGCCGTTTTAGACGTTCGGCCCAGTCCTTCCTCGACCTGCCCGTTCATATACAGGCGAAACGAAGTCTGAATATCTTTAATCATCAGTTTGTACGACGCGCCGCCGCGGTCTCCGAGCAGGATGCGCAGCCGATAGGTGCCGTAGCCGTTCGTTTTGGAACCGTCCGGAGCGGTGACGCCGCCCCAATTGCCCGGAACGTTCAGCAAAGCGGGGGCGGCGGCGGAATCGCCCGCGGGATCGGAGGCGATAAAGCGCTCCGGGTAAAATTCCCATTCTCCGTCGAGCGTCAGCGTATGACGTTCGTCCAGCGCGGCTTCGCGCAGATCGATGACTCCCTGCCGCGCCTGGGGCTGATTGTGCATGCCGTAAGGATTGGTCAATACAAGCCGGAGACCGGCAAGAAACAACAGCAGAAAAAAGAGCAGCAGCGCCACGGACGTTTTGGTGGTGAGGGCGGGCCGCCGTTTGGAGATTGAAGTTCTCATACTCCTACTTTAATCTCGATATACCGGCGAATCCACCTTTTATTTTTCGAATAAAGCGGTAAAATCAAGGAGATTTAAGGCTCCGATTCTTCCATTTATCACTGCGGGGGCGTTTTTTGCCTTTTTCTTCATAATCTGCTGTCGCCATTTTGTTAAAGTTGCAGTATACTGATACGGAATGCCCGGGTTCATGAATCGAAGTCTTACCGTGGTGCGATTAGTGAACGCGGTGCGTATCTTGTGAGCAGGTCCGGTGCTACATATGAATGAAAAAGAAATCGTAAGCCAGGCGACGAGCTACGTTGCCAAGCTGCTGCGAGCCCGGTTCGGCAAAGGACCTGAATCGATCGGCGTCTTCCTGTCCGACAAGTGCATTATGTTTCACTTGCGGAATTTTATGGGTCCCGTCGAACAGTTTCTGCTGACTCAGGAGGAAGAGAAGGCGTTTCGCCACACGCGTGAACTTCTGATGGAGTCGCTGCTGCCGGAAATGAAGATTTACCTGAAGGAAATTGCCGGACTCGGCATTTCCGAGTTTTACTACGATTGGGGGCTGCACAACGCCTCCGGAATGATTGTCGGCCTGATCCAGCCCATCCCCGGCGAACCGTCGGCGGATTACGAAGGCAAGGAACTGCTGCACGCGCAGATTGCGCAGGTGACGGCCGAGATCCAGAAAACCCCCGAATACATGGACTCCTGGTGGGTCGCTCCCCGGGCGCTCGCGGTCTTTAGACAGGGTATAACCTTACTGCTGGAAAAAGAAATGGTCGAGCTGGGTTATTCGGAAGTCCTCAAAGCGGCCAAGCGCCGTCTGGAAAAACGCAAGCTGGAGCAGGAAGTCGAAGCGGGCGAAATTCTGGACAAAACGGTGACGGACGTGTATGTGGACTGGGACTTCGATCGGGACAGAAGCATTGCGGTTTACATATTCAAGGAAGACGTGCGATGAATCAAAGCATATAAGCGTTGAAGCGTCATCGTATCAACAGCCGAATAGGTTTCGGTAACGATTCAGACATCCAGGTCGATGCGCTGATTAATCGGGCCGAAGAAAGGGTGGGAATCCACCTTTTCTTCGGCTTATTTTTTTGGAAGGATGGTCGAAAAGTTGCCGGAACAACCGCTGCAAGTCCTATACGTCGAAGATGATCGTTCAAGCATGCTGCTGATGCGGCATATTTTCAGAAAGAAGCTGCCCGGGATTGAGCTTTTGGAAGCCGCAACGGCCGAAGAAGGCGTGGCGATCGCCCGGAGCACTTTTCCTGCTTTGATCCTGACCGATATTTACCTGCCCGGATTGGACGGATTCGCCATGATTCAAAAGATGCGCGAGTACCCGGAAACGCGGAATATTCCGCTCTGGGCCGTCAGCGCCAGCGTGATGAAAGCCGATCTCGACAAAGGCGAACAAGCCGGCTTCGAGCGCTATATCCGCAAGCCGATCTCGACGCGCGTCCTGGTGGCGCTGCTCGAAGAGCGGCTCGGTTCGAAGAAAGAAACGGGGAACGAAATATGATTCCCGGAATCCGCCGGCGGCGGGCGGAAGATCCGTCCGGACAGAAGGAAGAAGCGAAGAGGCTTCTTCCTTTTTTTTGCCGTCCGATTTTCGGATTTGTCTATCCGGTTTTGCCGCGAGCTGTGATACAATGCTAAAGCGCGCACGGGGACGAACCCGCTCGCAGGCAGGAGGATTGGATGAATAAAGTTCCTTTTATCGCCGTGGAAGGACCGATCGGAGCCGGCAAGACGACGCTCGCGACGATGCTGGCCGCGGAATTGAATATGCCCGTATTGAAAGAAATCGTCGAAGAGAATCCTTTTCTGGGCAAGTTCTACCAGAACATCGACGAGTGGAGCTTTCAACTGGAAATGTTTTTTTTGTGCAACCGCTACAAACAGCTCGGAGACGCGGGGGCGCAGCTGACGGCAAGCGGGAAGCCGCTCGTTTCCGATTACCACATTTATAAGAACCTGATCTTCTCCGAGCGCACGCTCAAAGGAAAAGAACGCGACAAATACCGGCAGATCTATCACGTGCTGACCGACGACCTCGTCAAGCCGGGCGTTATCGTGTATATCCGGGCGAGCCTGGATACGCTGCTGGCGCGGATCGCGGGGCGCGGGCGTTCGTTCGAGCAGGATATGGACCGCGCTTATCTGGAGCAGCTGATCGAAGACTACGAGTCGGCCATGGCTTCGCTGGCGGTCACCGAACCGCAGACGCGCATCATCACGGTCGACGGGGACGCCGTCGATTTCGTCGCGAATCCGAAGCAGTTCGAAGACATCGCGGCCCAGGTCAGGGAATGGATGGGAAGCGGACAGGTCCGCTGATTACATTGCCGCCGGCGGGCCGATACGGACCGGGCGGAGCAAGCTATTGAAGAAGGAGTCCTGTTTATGACATCACACAATATTCCCGCGGACGCGCTGATTACGGTGGCCGGCACGGTGGGCGTCGGCAAATCCACGCTGACGGGCGCGCTGGCGCAGCGTCTGGGCTTCAAGACGTCGCTGGAAAAAGTCGACCACAACCCTTATCTGGAAAAGTTCTACCACGATTTCGAACGGTGGAGCTTCCATCTGCAAATCTATTTCCTCGCCGAGCGCTTCAAGGAGCAGAAAGCGATCTTCGAAGCCGGCGGCGGCTTTGTGCAGGACCGTTCGATCTACGAGGACACCGGCATTTTCGCCAAAATGCACGCCGACCAGGGCACGATGTCCGCGGTCGATTACGAAACGTATTCGAGTTTGTTCGAAGCGATGGTGCTGACGCCTTACTTCCCGCATCCGGACGTCCTGATCTATCTGGAAGGCAGCCTGCCGTCCATTCTGGGACGCATCACGGAACGCGGCCGGGAGATGGAGATCCAGACCGAAGTTTCTTACTGGGAAAAAATGCACGGACGCTACGCCGACTGGATCGGCGGCTTCGACGCCTGCCCGGTGCTGCGGCTCAATATCGACGAGTACGACGTCAACGATCCGGACTCGCTGGACGGGATTATCGGGCGGATCGGCGAGAAAATCGCGGAATCGCGCAGGGAGAAAGCGGCTGCGGACGTCATTAAATAGAGGTGGGCGGCCCGAATTCGGGCCGCTTTTTGGTAGGGAGAGAAAGGAGGGAGCGTATGAATCTGTTCGGTTTGTCGGCGGTGGTGCACGGGCGGGAGCGGATGGAGGAGTTTCTGGAGGACTGTTTCGTCAGTATCGGTTACCCGGGAATCGGCGATCCGGAAAGCGCGGACGCGCAGGAGGTTTCTAAGCGGCTCAATCGGGTGTATGGATATGAGGGGCGCGAGCTTGCCGGGCGGCTCGCGGCTGTCGAGACGTTCGTCCGCGGGATGCAAGACGGCGACTTCGTGCTGGTGCCGTATGGCGGGCATGTCTGGCTGGGCGATCTCGGCGATTATTATTACCGGGGCGACTACGACGACGAGGAGCAGGGCACCTGCCACCGCCGGGGCGTAACCTGGCTCGGCGTGCTGCCGGAGGAAGCGCTGAATCCGGCGCTGCGGCAATTTGCGGCGGCGGTACCCGTCGGCGCCGTAATGCGGTTCGACCGGCCGGCGGACGAGGCCGGGCTGGAAGGGTTTGCCGCGCAGGCGCCCGGCGGCGCGGGGCTTCCCGGGCCGGGCGCGGCGGCTGCGCAGCCGCGCGGGCAGGGGCCCGGCCGGGCGGAGGCGGAAGACTCCGCCGATCTGGCCGCCGCGGTAACCGAGGCGGTGGCGGTGCTGCGCGAAGTGCTGCGCGGCGGCGATGCGGAGCTGCGCGTGCGCGCGGCCGAGGCGCTGCTGCGGTACGCCGGCGGCAAATAGGACGCGTTCGCCCGGCGCCGTCGACGCCGGAGCGGACGGCCGCGGCGGGAGCGCGCCTTGCATTTGCTCCCGCCGCGGAGCCATACTGGGACTACACACAAACGGAGAGGCGGGAGAGCGTGGATTGGGATTTGTTTTCTTTGTTTAAATCGCTTATTTTGGGCTTTGTCGAGGGCATGACGGAGTTCGCGCCGGTCTCTTCGACGGGTCATATGATTATCGTCGACGATCTGTGGCTGAAGTCGGAACAGTTCTTCGGTTCGTCGTATGTGGCGAACACATTCAAGATTGTGATTCAGCTCGGCTCGATTCTCGCGGTCGTCATTTTGTTTCGCGAAAAATTTTACGAAATGCTCGGCTTCAGAGGCCGCCATTCCGGTGCGCCGGCGGGTACGCCCAAGCTGAATCTGCTGCACGTCCTGATCGGTCTGCTGCCGGCCGGCATTCTCGGTCTGCTGTTCGACGATTATATCGACGAGCATTTGTTCTCGCTGGAAACGGTGCTGGGCGCGCTTGTGATCGGAGCGATCCTGATGATCGTGGCCGACCTCGTGATGCGCAATTCCAGACGCCGGGTCATCGAGACCGTGGACGAAATTACATACGGAAAAGCTTTCTATATGGGGCTGTTCCAGTGCGTATCGCTCTGGCCGGGTTTCTCGCGTTCCGGCGCGACCATCTCCGGCGGCGTACTCGTCGGCATGAGCCACCGGGCCGCGGCCGATTTCACTTTTATCATGGCCGTTCCGATCATGCTCGGAGCAAGCCTGCTGTCGCTGGCGAAGAACTGGCAGTACTTTACGCTCGATGCGCTGCCGTATTTCGTGGTCGGCTTTATCAGCGCCTTTGTGTTCGCGGTGATCTCGATCCGCTTCTTCCTGAAGCTGATCAACAAAGTCAAACTGATTCCTTTCGCCGTGTACCGGATCGTGCTGGCCGCCGTGCTTTACTTCGTCTGGTTCTGATCGCTTTTTTTGCAAAGCTGCGCAGATCCATCGTTTGGTCCGCATAATCCGACGCCCACATCGCATCTTTGCGGAGCGGGCGTTTTTCTTATGCGCGGGCGGACAGCAAATGCGCGATTCCTGCCTTCCGCTTTGCGGATTGTTGAACGTTTTGTGAAACGTTTGCCCGCGCGGCGGCGTATAATGGAGCAAAGGACGGACGCGCAATGCCGGAAGACGTTCCCGGCGCCGGAGTGTTTACGATTCGGATACAATTCGGCGGTTTTTTCGCAATAAGCGGACGATAAAATGAAGCGGTGAAAGAGGAGGCGAGGCGGCAAAAGATACAGTTTTGACTCTTTTGCGCGAATCAATTGCAAGCGGCTTAGTTTGGGGTAAAATAGAACGGCGGCACTTCGGGCCGGGGCGTCGAGCAGAAGGAAAACGACATTTTCTGCAACTAATCGTACTTGTCCGGCGTCTAAAAAGAAGAGTAAGCGTTCGGTCCGAAGAAGAGAAAAGGATCAGACATAACGCATCAGGAGGGGAAGATATTGAAAAATTTACGTAGATGGACGGCCGTGCTTACGCTGCTGGCCTTGATTGTGGGAAGCTTCTCGTTTGTCGGTTCCGCGCAGGCGGCGGGATCGGAAGGGCAACTGATTATCATCAATAAGAAAACGAACCAGCTGGCCTTTTTCGATAACGGCAAGTTGAACTCGACCTTCCCGGTCGCGACGGGCAAATCGAACGATCTGACGCCGGAAGGCAAGTTCAAGATCGTGATGAAGATCAAGAACCGCCCTTACTACAAGGAACATATCGCGGGCGGCGATCCGAAGAACCCGCTGGGCGACCGCTGGCTCGGCCTTGAAGTCGGCAGCACCTACGGCACGACTTACGCGGTCCACGGCAACAACAACGAGAATTCGATCGGCAAATACGTCAGCGCGGGCTGTATCCGAATGCACAACGAAGATATCCGCTGGCTGTACGATCAGGTGGATAAAGGCAGTTACGCCGTCATCGTATCGTCCGACAAGAGCTTCGAGCAGCTTGCGGCGAACAGCGGCTACTCGCTGAACACCACCGACAAGTTTACCGGCAAAGTATTCGTGAACGGCAAACAGCAGAAGCTGGACGATGCGATCCTCATGATCGATTCCCGTCTGTACCTGCCGCTGCGCGAAGGCTTCGGACTGCTGGGCGGAATCGTAGATTGGAATCCCAATAACATGACCGTCACGGCTACCGTCGGCAAAAAAACCATTGTCCACAAAGCCAAGAGCACGACGGCCAAAGTCAACGGCAAGAGCGTCGAGATGACCGCTTCGCGCCTGATCGGCAACAAGCTTTACGTGCCGCTGCGCGACGTATCCAAGCTGTCGGGTTATACCGTTAAATGGAACGGCGAAGACAATCTCGTTTCGCTGATCGCGCCGAAGTAACAAGCCGTATTCCGCGGTTGAGCCGCATTCATCGCCATTACGATTTCGGGGTCCGGCATTTCGCCGCCCCGCTGGTCGAGGCGCTTTTTCCGAAAGGGAGAAGCGCCTCGACTTTTTTGTTGCGAAGACTTCGGCAGTTTCCCGTCCCTGTCTAACGATATCGGCGAACCTGAAAAAATTCGAGCATCGGATGCAGAAATATGCCGACGGCGAGCAGAATCAGCAGCGAAGGAGATTGGATGCCGTAAAGCAGCTTCTCGCCCAGCACGGACAGAAACAGCAGAATCAGCAGAATATAGTAGCCCAGCAGTCCGCTTTTTTCGGAAATGCGGCGTCCCAACTCCTCGTCCTGGCGTATGCCCTCCTCGCCTCTGAGCCCCCAGGTGATGCCGGAGAAGAACAGCATCAAAGCAATGCCGATCGAACTGAGCTCGCCGAACCCGATCTCCTGCCCGGCCGCCAGCCGGTACAGCGTAAAGCCGATCGTGAGCAGCACCGCCGCTATGCCGATCCATCCCAAAATTTTTCGCGTTTTCATTCGTCAGGCCTCCTTTTTCGGTATAAAGCATTCTTCCATCGTCAATTCCAGCACCCGGGCAAGATCGAAAGCCAGCTGAAGGCCGGGGTCGTACTTGTCGTTCTCGATCGCATTGATCGTCTGACGGCTGACATCGCAAAGCTCCGCCAATCGTCCCTGGGACAGACCGAGCCGTTCGCGCGATTCTTTAATCCGGTTTTGCACGGCAGCACCGCTTTCTCTAAAATGTGTAAAACATGTTTGACACTACGAGTGTAAACGAGACTGAGTCGGGTTGTCAAACATATTTGACATGATGGTTGGGTGCGTGGCAAACAGGCGGCGGATCAAGCCGTAGATCGAGCAGAGAAACAATGCGATTCGACAACGCCTCTGGCGTTCGGAACGGATATGCGTTACGGTAAAGGGACGAAGAATCATCAGCGTAAAAAGCGTAAGAACCGAGACGACAAACGGGTCGAAAGGAGCGGGAGCGGAAATGAAAAGAATCGTGGAAGTGAGAGGAATTAAACTGGGGGAAGGCGCGCCCAAGATTTGCGTGCCGATGACCGGGCGCACGCGCGAAGAGCTGCTCGAAGAAGCGGAGCTGCTGCGCGCAATCGATCTCGACTTTGCCGAATGGCGCGTCGATTTCTTCGAAGCGGCGGACTCGCTCGAACAGGTGCTCGCCGTGCTTGCGGAGCTGCGGGAACGCCTGGGCGGCATTCCGCTGATCTTTACGTTCCGCAGCGCGCGCGAAGGCGGGCAGCGGGAACTGCCGCTGCCGGATTACGCGCGCATGAACCGCGAAGCGGCGGCATCGGGTCATGCCGACCTGATCGATATCGAGCTGTTCACCGGTGAAGACGCCGTGCGCGAGCTTACCGGCGAAGTGCGGCGGCTTGGCGCTTACTCGATCGTCTCGAATCACGACTTCGACAAGACGCCGCCGAAGTCGGAGATCGAAGACCGCCTGCGCCGCGCCGCTTCGCTGGGCGGCGACGTGCCGAAGATCGCCGTTATGCCCCGCGATCCCGGCGATGTGCTGACGCTGCTCGAAGCGACCTATGCGGTCAACTCCGAAGGAATCGGGCCCGTCGTCACCATGTCGATGGCCGCAACGGGCGCGATCAGCCGCGTCGCCGGCGGCACGTTCGGCTCCGCGCTGACGTTCGGCGCGGCGAAGAACGCCTCCGCGCCGGGGCAGCTTGCCGCCGCCGAACTGCGCGGCATCTTGAAGACCCTGTACGGCGGCTGACTGCCTGAGCGCGATTGCCGCCGTTTCGGCCGGCCGAACGGTTCCCGTGCACATAACAACGGGAACCGCTCGGCCGAGCCGTTTTTTCCACGGCGTTTTTGTCAGCCGCTTCGCCCGATCCCGCATACCCGCGCGCCGCAATTTTGCGACGTTCAAAAAAAAGATAAAACTTTGTGAAAAAAATTACTTTATTCTTTAAATTTTATGATATACTGAGGTCAGTAAAGAGAATTATTCAAAAGGGGAGAGAAATCATCATGAAAAAAGTAGTAAGCTTGGGCCTGGTATTGGGATTCGCGCTGCTGGCGGGATGCGGCAACAACGAAGCGACGACGGAAACAACGAAAGGTACGGAAAATCCGGCTGCGGCGACGCAAACCGAAGCAACGGACGCCAAAACGAGCGCTTCGATCGTTAACGACAACGACGCATTTGTCAAAGCAATCAGCAAAGACGGCACCTGGATCATCGCCGCGCTGAACGACCTGACCATCGACCAGGATCTGGTTCTGGACGGACAATTTGAAAATAAAGGCGAACCGGCTCGTAAAATCGCCCTGTACGCACAGGATGCCGATCACAACGTAACCGACCGCTACACGCTGACCGCTCCTAAACTGACGGTTAATAGTGAAAACGCGCGTATCCAAGGCGGTACGTTTAAAGGCGACGTTTACGTAACGGCCAACGGCTTCCAAGTCGTCGACGCAACCGTGGACGGCAACCTGTACTTCTCGACTCAAGAGCAGTTGGACGCTTTCAAAATGGAAGACGGCGCGAAAGTAACCGGCGAAACGGCTGTTAAAGCCGAGTAATCCGGTATCGACCGATACGCCTCGATCCTTATATAACCGTACGATACAACAGCATGAGTAACTATGACCAAACGATGTACGGCTGTAACCCAAGCCCCGAACCGCACTGCGGTCCGGGGCTTTTTTGTATTCTTTTTCCGCAAAAGTCGCTATACTTCCGCCGTGTACCTCGTTCTCTTTGCCGCGCATAATAACATATATTCAACCCAAACCATCCCAAGCACGCATCTCCACAATAGACGAGGAGGAACCCCCATGACCGCCAACCCTGTCCGGCAAAAAATCGAAGAAGAATTGTCCCGCATCGAACGGGAAGAGAATGTGCGCATCCTGTACGCCTGCGAATCCGGCAGCCGGGCATGGGGATTTCCGTCCCGCGACAGCGATTACGACGTGCGTTTTCTGTATGTGCACGAGCCGGAGTGGTATATGTCCGTGTTCGACCGCCGGGACGTGATCGAGCGTCCGATCAGCGATCTGCTCGATATCAACGGCTGGGACCTGCGCAAAGCGCTGCGGCTGTTCCGCAAAAGCAATCCGCCGCTGCTGGAATGGCTGCAATCCCCGATCGTGTATCGGGAAATACCGGAAGCGGCGAATCCGATCCGCTCGCTGGCCGGCCCGGCTTTCTCGCCCAAAGCGTGCACGTTCCATTATCTGCATATGGCGAGCGGCAATTACCGCGACTACCTGCGGGGCGAGGCGGTGCGCAGCAAAAAGTACTTTTACGTGCTGCGCCCGCTGCTCGCCTGCCGGTGGATCGAGCGCTTCGGCGAGATGCCGCCGATGGCGTTCGATACGCTCAAAGACACGCTGCTGGAACCCGGCGAGCTCAAAACGGCGGTCGAACAGCTGCTGGAACGCAAAAAATCCGGCATCGAACTGAAAGAAGAACCTCGTATCGAGGTTATTAATCAATATCTGGAAACTCAGATTGCTTATTTTGAACAAAAGGCTCCGCGCATGCCGGACTCCGGCGAATCGGTCGACGACCGGCTCGATCCGCTGTTTCGCTGCCTGCTGCGGACGGCCTGGAAGGAGCAGGAGACATGGCAATCGTCCAACTAAGCTCGACGCACCCCGATTTTTCTTTTTTGATCCGCAAAAATCCGTCCACCGGCATGCTGATCCGCCCGATCCGCAAAGGACTGGCCTACGGCTGGTACGGCGATCCGCAGACGTTCAACGTGTATTTCAAAGACGCGGACAACGAAGTTTCCTACAAGCGCAGCGAGCAGGAGGAATTCGAGTATCTCAACGTTTCGCGCTACAACACGCCGCTGTTTCCGCTGAATGCGATCAACGAATTTTTCTCGCATCCCCTGAAACCGGACGAGCGCGATACCGAAGGGCATACGCACACCTTGTTTATCAACATGATCCATGTGGAGCGCGACCGCTATCTGCACTTTTTCGCCAAGCATCTGCCCGAGATTACGTTCGAGACGACGCACCTGGCGCACAAGAGCTATTCGATCAAAATGACCACGGACCGCAATCTGTATGTGCTGCTGCATGCGGCGAGCGTGCTGTTCATGTTCCTGTCGATGTTCGGCAAAGAATTCATGGACACCAGCGAGCCTGTACTGGAAAAGTATATCCGCAGCGTAAATATTATCGACGCGCCGTTCTATATCCGCAGCTTGTTCGTCCGCAACTTCCTTAATTCGCGCGCGCTGTTCCGCAAATATCGCGAAGAATTGGAGCGTACGGACCGTTATCGAATCGAGTTCGATTTCGGCGGCACGGCGTTCCAGCGGCGCAGCGCGATCACGAATCTGCTCTCGTTCGACAAGTCTATTCTGGATATCGGCTGCGGCGAAGGGTTCTATGCCATTCCGTATGCGGACCGGATCAAAGACGATTACAGCTATTACGCGATCGACGTGAACGAGGAAGTACTGGCCGAAACGGTGAGAAAAGCCGAACGCAAAGAACTGGACAATCTGATTCCGTTTGCTTCGCTGGACGCGTTTCTGGAAAACTACGGCGGCGAGCGAGTGGACGTGATCCTGACGGAAGTAGTCGAGCATATGGGCAAAAACGAAGCGGCGGCGCTGGTGCGGCGGGTGCTGGACCGCGTCGATTTCGCCCGCTTCGTCATCACGACGCCGAACGCCGACTTTAACCGCTATTACGAGCTGGAAGGCCTGCGGCACGAAGACCACGATTGGGAAATGAGCGAAGCCGAATTCAAAGCCTGGATCGGCGAACTGGCCGCGGGCCGCGAAGCGGAACCGGAATGGCTGGAGATCGGCGACCGGATCGACGGAGTTTCGACCACGCAGGGAGTCGTCTTGACGGCAAAAGGAGGAACGGCGCATGACTGAAATAACGAACCAAACAGCCGGTACGCAGCCGCAGCCGGTCAAAACGATGGAAATCCGTACCGATGTTCATACCATCCTGATGCTGATCGGCCCGACGGAATGCGGCAAAACGACATTCGCCGAGCAGGTGCTGATGCCTGCGCTGCGCTTGCACAGCGAGGAGCGCGGACTGCGTGGCAATGTGCAGTTGCTGTCGTCGGACCGCATCCGCCAGGAACTGCTCGGCTACGATTACGACAAATACGATTCGGTGATGCTGGAAGCGAGCGAGCAGACGTTTGCGCTGCTGTTCGAGCGGCTGCGGCTTGCGACGAGCTTTCCGCTCAATGCCGAATTCGTCATCGTCGATACGACGGGATTGTCCGAAGATTTCCGGGCGCGGGTGCTGGAGATCGGGCGGCAGAACCAGTACAACGTGGAAGCGATCGTGTTCGATTACCGCAAACGCAGCGATTATTACGCGTCGGAGCGCTCCAAGCGGCTGATCTCGAACCATATCAACCGGCTGAAAAAAGACGTGCTGCGCGCGCTGGCGGGGGAAGGCTATAAAGCCGTGCACCGGGTGCGGGCGAAAGATTTCGGCGAACCGGTCGTGCCGGAAATTGGCTTGGACGCGGGCGTTCCGGCACAAGCGGAAGCTTCGGACGCCGCGGCGGCGGAAGGCTCCAAACTCGTGATCTCGCCGGCGGAGGAAACGAAGACCGTTTATTCCGTTACGGTCGGCAACGAAGCGGACTATATCGCATCCGTCCTGCCGCAGAACCGCGATTATATCGTGATCGGCGACGTGCACGAGAGCGTCAACGCGCTCCGGGGGCTGCTGCTCGACTACGGCTGCAAGTTCGAAGGCGACAAGCTGCTCCTGCCGGACAAGCTGTCGCGGACACTGTTTATTCTGGCCGGAGACTGGATCGACAAAGGCAAGCGTACGCGCGAGATCGTGGAGTTTCTGCACGCCAACCGCGAGCATTTCCTGTTGGTCAAAGGCAACCACGAGAACTTCGTCTACAAATACCTGCGCGGGGAGATCGACGGCGTGGACGGCGAGCTGCTGGACAACTATTTCGATTCGATCCCCGTGCTGCGGGGCGACGAGGCGCTGCGTTTGAAGTTCGACGAGCTGGTCGAAGCTTCGCGCCCGTTCTACCGCCGTGTGGGCGTGGGCGAAGGACAGCCGTCTTTCTATGTGACGCACGCCCCGTGCGAGAACAAATATATCGGCAAGCTCGACGCGTACTCGCAGCGCCATCAGCGCACATTCCGGCTGCGGCCGGATATCGCCAAAGAAGAACAGCTTTCTTTCCTGCAGCAGGACGCGGTCGGCAACCATCCGTACCATCTGTTCGGCCATGTGGCGGCCAAGCAGGCGTTCCGGCTGCGAAACAAGCTGCACCTGGATACCGGCGCCGCGCACGGCAATCTGCTGACCGCGGTCAGCATGGGCTACAAGCCGTTCTTCAAATCGCACAAGTCGCTTTCGGCCGGCGTGACGGACGAACTGCCGACGCTGTTCCGCGAAGAACGGGGCCGGAGCATCCGGCCGCGCGTGCTGAGCGACGACGATATGCGCCGCCTGCGCTATATATCGCGCCACAAGATCAACTTTATCTCCGGCACCATGTCGCCGGCCGACAAAGACCTGAACGGCGGCGAGCTGGAATCGCTCCGCCGCGGACTGGATTACTTCCGCGGCCACGGCGCGGACGAAGTGGTGCTCCAGCCCAAGTACATGGGCTCGCGCTGCAACCTGTACCTGCACCGCGACGCGGAGCACAGCTTCGCGGTCAGCCGCAACGGCTACAAGATCAAAGGCGCCGATCTGACGAATATCTACGATAAGCTGCTGGAACGCTTCGGCGGATATATGGAGAAGCACGGGATCGCGATCTTGATCCTCGACGGCGAACTGATGCCGTGGCATACGCTCGGCGAAGGGCTGATCGAGCGGCAGTTCAAGCCGATCGGCGAAGCGCTGCGCAGCGAGCTGGACTTCCTGCGGGAGCAGGGCTTCGAACAGGCGCTGGACCGCCTGACCGAAGAATACGACGCCAGCGGCTTCGACCGCGACCGCATCCACGTGTCCAAAAGCAAGCTGATCGACAAGTACGGAAACGGCGCATACCAGAACTACAAATACGTGCACGAGATCCGGCAGGCGCGCATGCCGCTGGACACGCATGAAGAAGCGTATGCGGTCTACAAACGTCAGCTCGAGTTGTATGCCGGAGAAGGCGAAGCCGAGTACAAACCGTTCGGCCTGCTCAAGATCGTGTACGAAGACGGCCGCGAAGAGCAGCCGGGTCTGAACCGCGGCCAGTCCGAGCTGTACGAATTCCTGTCGGACGACGTGTTCCTGAAGCTGGACCTGACGCAGCCGGACGCTTACGAGCTCGCGGCCGAATTTTTCGGCAAACTGACGCTCGAAGGCGGAATGGAAGGCGTGGTCATCAAGCCCGAACTGCCGCAGGAAGGCATGGCGCCGAATCTCAAAGTGCGCAATCCGGAATACCTGACGATCGTGTACGGCTACGATTACCGGTTTCCACACAAATACGGCAAGCTGATCAAGCAGAAAAGTATCCAGCGCAAGCTGCGCACCTCGGTCGAGGAGCACAAGCTGGGCCTGCGCATGCTGGAAGTGCCGATCGGCGAGATCTCGCCGGAGCACGGGCAGTACCGGGAAGCCGCTTCGGATCTGCTGTTCGAGGTCGCCGGGGAGAAAGAGATCGATCCGCGGCTGTAAAGGCGCGGTGGCATCGTCCGGCAGACGGGAGACAGCGGGATTAACAAGAGCGAATCCGGCAAAAGAGCCAAACCGGCCGCTTCGGAACCGGACTCTCCGTCGAAGTACCTATATAGAACAGTTCTATAAGCAAGCGCCGTCGGTTGTGGGAGTTTCCTGTTGTTTGCAGGAAAAGCCCGGGCCGGCGGCGTTTTTGTCGTGCCGGTTATTAAACGCTTACAATAAAGCGCGCATAACCGAAGAGGAAACGCAGACGAAGAACAGGACTTTTCCGAACGAATAGCCGGGCAGCAAATCCAAATAAACTCTATACGAAATTCGCTGGATGAAAGATCAGGTTTTTTATGTATAGGGAAAATGAGGGAGAAAAATAGGGGTATTTGCTGAAATTTGACGAAAACAAGTGAAAAAAGTTGTGTTGCGCGATTGGTTGGACTATAATTCCGATAAAGTTAGTCTATTATAAAGGAATTAAAAAAAGCTGGGATACAGAAATAGGGGGTTACACAATTGGACAGCCGAAATTGGAGACTCGGTATCGATATCGGCGGCACCTTCACCGATTTGACCGTACTCGAACAAAGCAGCGGCCGAATGATTACGCTCAAGACCCCGACCGTACCCGCCGATCCGGCGCAGGGTATCGCCAACGGGCTTGAACTTTTGAAAAGACAGGGGATTTCCCCTTCGGATATCGGATACTTCGTGCACGGAACGACGATCGGGCTCAATACGCTGCTTCAGCGCAGGGGATCGAAGATCGCGCTGCTCGTCACCGAAGGATTCCGCGATATGCTTAACCTTCAGCGGCTGCGGCTGCCGGTTCCGTACGATTTTCGTTCCCGCCTGCCGGAACCGCTGGTGCCGCGGGAAAGAGTATTTACCGCCGAGGAGCGGCTGCTGCACGACGGTTCGGTGCATACGGAGCTGAACGAAGAAAAGCTGCGCAGCACGCTGGACGAGATACGCGCAAGCGGCGCGACGGGCGTCGTGATCTGCTTCCTGCACAGCTACAAGAACCCGGCGCACGAGAACCGGGCGGCGGAGCTGCTGGCGCAGTGGAGCGGCGGCGAACTGGACGTCTCGGCGTCGTCGGCGCTGTGGCCGCAGATGCGGGAATACGAACGCGCCGTCATGACGTCGGCGAACCTGTATATTCAAGCCAATGTGCAGAGATACTTTAGCACGCTGCAAGAGCGCTTGAACGCAGAGGGCGTGCCGAGCACGCCGTTTATCACGCAGTCCAACGGCGGCATCATGGATATTCGGTCCGCGGCGCAGGCGCCGGTGCGGACGCTGTTCTCCGGTCCGGCCGCGGGCGTCATCGGCGCGGCGCAGGCCGCCCGCTCGGCGGGAATCGGCAATGTGATTACCTTCGATATGGGCGGAACGAGCGCGGATATTTCGATTATCGAAGACGGGCAGCCGACTTTTTCGCAGAGCAACCATCTGGCCGGTCTACCGATCCCGCTGCCTGCGGTGTCGATGTATTCGGTCGGCGCGGGCGGCGGCTCGTACGGTTGGATCGACAACGGCGGCCTGCTCAAAGTCGGCCCGGAATCGGTCGGCTCCGATCCGGGACCGGCCTGCTACGGCAAAGGGGAATTGGCCGCGCTGACGGACGCTTTTCTGGTCTGCGGCTATTTGAACCCCGACCGCTTCGCGGCCGGAAACGTGCAGCTCTACGCGGATCGTTCGCTGACCGCGCTGGAGCCGATCGCCCGGCATCTGGGCATGGATGCCCGGAGCGCGGCCGATCGGATGATCCAGGTGGCGATCGCCAATATGTACGCGGAGCTGAGCGCCGTCATGGAGCAGCACGGCTTCGACCCGCGCGACTTCAGCCTGCTGGCGTTCGGCGGAGGAGGACCGGTTACGGCCAACTTCCTCGCCGACGAGATCCAGGCGCGCAGCGTCCTGATCCCGCCGAATCCGGGCACGCTGTGCGCGCTCGGCGCGCTGACGGCGGACTTTGCGCATGACGCGGTGCTGTCGCTCCAGCGCCTGGCCGCCGACGTGCCGTTTGCGCAGCTCGGCGGACATTACGCGGGGCTTGCGCGTTCGGCCGGGGAATGGCTGGACGCACAGGACGCGCCGGGCATCGAAGGACGGACGATTTACTACACGCTCGACGCCCGCTACAAAGGCCAGGCGTTCGAGATCGAACTGCCGGTCGCGCCGGAACTGCTGGAAGACGCCGATTATACGCGGCTTGAAGAACAGTTCCACGATCTGCACCGCCGCCAGTACGGGCACAGCGATCCAGGCGCGCAGCTTGAGCTGATCAATCTGCGGGCGCGCATCGTCGGCCATGTGCGCAAGCCGGAGCTTGCGACGATCGGCGCGGCCGAAAGCGCGGTGGTATCCTCCGGCACGCGCCGCACTCTGATCCGCGGCCGCGAATACGACGCGGCCGTCTACGCGCGCGGCGGACTGCGGGCCGGCCACACGATCCAGGGGCCGGCGGTCGTGGAGCAGGACGATACGACGATCGTCGTGCTGCCCGGCTGGTCCGGACGCACGGACGGCGCGGGCAATCTGATTCTGGAAAAGGAGGCGGAAGCATGAGAACCGATCCGGCAACGCTTGAGATTATGCGCAGTTATTACAACGCGATCGCAAGCGGCATGGGACATATCATCGAACGGACGTCGTTCACGACGTTCGTCAAGGAATCCGCCGACTTTGCGACGGCGCTGGCGGCTCCTTCCGGCGAATTCTACGTGTATCCGAAAACGGTCGGCGTCACCATTTTCCTCGGACTGAGCGTGGCGAAAGCCGTCGAGTCGGTCGGGCCGCTGGAAGAAGGCGATATCGTGATTACCAACGATCCGTACACGACGGACGGACTGGCAACGCATCTGCCCGACGTGCATGTGTTCAAGCCCGTTTTCTCGAACGGCGAACTGATTTCCTACGCCTGGGCGTTCGTGCACTGCAGCGACGTGGGCGGCCTGGTGCCGTCCAGCATTTCGCCGGAAGCGACGGATATTCACCAGGAAGGGCTGCGCATCCCGCCGGTCAAGCTGTACCGGCGCGGCGAGCGCAGCGAAGACGTGTATACGTTCCTGAATGCGAACAGCCGCGTGCCGCAGCTGAACGAAGGCGACGTGCACGCGATGGTCGCCGCCGTCAACACCGCCGAGCAGCGCCTGCTCGGGTTGGTCGGCAAGTTCGGCGAGCAGGCGGTCAAAGACAGCATCGAAGACCTGATGGACCAGGGCGAAGAGCGGGCGCGCAAAGTCATCCGGCAGATTCCGGACGGTACCTACACTTTCGCGGACTATCTGGACGACGATATGCTGTCCGATACGCCGGTGCGGCTGGCGGTCGACGTGATCGTCGACGACGGGAGCATTACGCTCGACTTTACGAAGTGCGATCCGCAGGTAAGAACGGCGTTCAATCTGGTCACGAACGGCAAGAAGCACTCGTTTCTGTACCAGGGACTGATCAACTACATGATCAGCGAAGATCCGTTTATTCCGGCCAACGGCGCGATCACGCGGCCGATCTCGGTGATCTCGCCGGTCGGCACGCTGGTCAATCCGGTGTATCCGGCGGCGGTCGGCGTGCGGCATACGATCACGATGCGCATGTATAACGTGGTGCTCGGCGCGCTGGCGCAGGCGATACCCGAACGGGTGCCGGCGGCCGGCGCGGGACAGTCGGCGATTGTGGTCTTGTCCACGCCGGACGCGGACACCGGGACGCGCAATATGGCGGTCGTGCAGCCGATGGGCGGCGGAGGCGGCGGAGGCGGCGGCCAGAGCGATATGGACGGCGCGGACGGCATCGACCATGCGTCGGGCTTCCTGAAGAACACGCCGATCGAAAGTCTGGAGCAGCATATCGACATCCTGGTGAAACGTTACGAATTCCTGCCGGACACAGCCGGCGCGGGGCTGAGCCGGGGCGGACAAGCGATCCGGCTCGACTTCGAGATCGTGCGCGAGAACTCGATCGTCACCGCCCGCGGCATGGAGCGGCTTCGCTTCCATCCGTGGGGCCTTGCCGGCGGAACGGCCGGCTCGCTGGGCCGCGTCGTGCTGAATCCCGGCACGCCGCAGGAGCGGCAGCTGCCGAAGATCAGCGTGCTGCATCCGCAGCCGGGCGACGTGGTCAGCATCCTGTCGCCGGGCGGAGGCGGCTGGGGCGACCCGCTGCTGCGACATCCGTCGCGGGTCGCGTCGGATGTCGCAGCCGGCCTGATCGCGCCGGACGCGGCGCTGGCGCAGTACGGCGTGGCGCTGGTCCGCGCAGGCGCGGACTGGGACGTCGACGCCGCCGCGACGGAAGCGGAGCGCGGTCGCCTTGCGGCCGAGCGCGATGCTCGGCCTGGCAGCGGCGGCAAGCCGGAGCTTGGGATAACACCGTCTCAAGAAGCAGGCGGGGCGGCCGGCAGTGCGGATCGCGAAGGCGGGGAAAACGCCGGCACGGTGCGGCTGACGGAAGGTTCGGCGTCCGCGCGCACGGCGGACGATACGGAGTCGTCCGCTCCGGAGACGCGGATCGACTTCGGTCCGGCGCGGATTGCTTACGAGGCGGTCTGGACGCCGGAAGCCAGCGACGAGCTGGCGCGGCTGCTTTATGAACTTCCGCCGACGCAGCGCGCGGCGCGCAAGCAGCGGGTGCACGAACGCGCGGCCGAGCTGTACCCGGAAGACGCGCTGGACGCGGACAAAGTCCGCGCGGTCTGGGCCGAATTCGCGGCCGCCGCATCGGCGGGCAGCCGGCTCTAACGGAACCGGCCGACGCTAATCCGCCGTTTACGCCGCTGCGCGGAAGCTAACGGAACTCAGGAGCGCTAATCGTCGGATTTCGGGCTTGCGGCCGTTTTTTTCGACCCGATAAGCGCGCCTCGTTCCGTTAGAATTCCGCAGAGGCCCAAAAGAGTGAAATAGCGGCGCTGTGTTCCGTTAGACCGTTAGACGCTATTTCATTCATTCGTTCATTCATCTTATTCCTATTCGAGGGGGCATTTATATGCGTTTAAAGAAAAAATGGTCGTTTTCCGCATTGGCATTGAGTTTGACACTGGCGGTATCGGGCTGCGGCGCGGCGGGCGACACGCAGAGCGCGGACGGCGGAGAGCCGAAAGCCACGGATACGGTCGTCATCGGCGTTTCGGGCGGCGCGTGGGAAGAAAATATCCGCTCGGCGGCGCTGGACCAGTTTGAAAAAGACACCGGCATCAAAGTGGAAGTCGTCGCCGGGACGGACGCCGAATGGTTCCCGAAACTGAAAGCGGCGAACGGCAATAATCCGAGTTACGACGTGCTGGTGCTCCAGCCGGATACGATCGAACGCGCGGCGGCGGCCAACCTGCTTCAACCGCTCGATACCGAGCACGTGCCGAATCTGGCGGATCTGTATCCGTCGGTGCAGGATCGTTTTACCAAAGACGGCAGTGTTTACGCGGCGGGCTTCAGCATGGGGCAGCTCGGCCTGGCTTACCGCAAAGATCTGGTGCAGACGCCTCCGACCAAATGGACCGACCTGTGGAACGAAGAATATAAAGGCCATGTGGCGATCTCGTCTCCGACCTACTCGGCGGGCCTGCAGTTCTTCTCCGGCCTGATCGGCGCTCTCGGCGGCAAAGCGGACAACGCGGCCGACGTGGACAAGACGTTCGCCAAGCTGGCCGAGCTGAAAAGCAGCGCGGTCGCGTTCCCGGACAACGCCGGTTCGATCCAGACGCTGCTTGAACGCGGCGACGCGTGGATCGTGCCGATGTGGGACGGACGCACATTCGCGATGGCGGACGGCGGTCTCGACGTAGGCTTCGCGTATCCGGAAGACGGTCCGGTCGCCGCGGTGGCGAGCTGGACGATTGCCAAAGGCAGCCCGAACCTGGCGAACGCCTACAAGCTGGTCGATTACCTGTCCAGCCCGGACGTGCAGAAGAAATTCTCGGATCTGTCCCTGTACGGCATGACGAACAAGAACGTGGAATACAGCGATTCGCTCAAAGAACGCGTGCAGGTCGGCGAAGACGCGTATAAGAAACTCACCTGGGTCGATTACAGCGTCGCCACGCCGAACCTGGCCGACTGGACGAACCGCTGGACCGAGGCGCTGGGCGGTGGGCAGTAATGAGCGGAATCCGCATTCAGGAGATTAGCAAAACGTTCGGCGACCAGACGGCGCTCAGCCATGTCGATCTGGAAGTCTTCGAGGGGGAGTTCTTCTCCCTGCTCGGCCCCAGCGGCTGCGGCAAAACGACGCTTCTGAATATGATCGCCGGCTTTCTGGAGCCGACGACGGGCGGGATCTTTATCGGGGGCCGGGAAGTGACCGGCCTTCCGCCTTACCGGCGCGAGATCGGGATGGTGTTCCAGGATTACGCGCTGTTCCCGCATTTGTCGGTCAGCGACAATGTCGCGTACGGTCTGCGCATCCGCAAAGTCCCGCGTAAAGAAGTGCAGGAGAGAGTGCGTGAAAGCCTCGCGCTCGTACAGCTTGAAGCGTACGCTTCGCGCATGCCGCACCAGCTCAGCGGCGGCCAGCGCCAGCGCGTGGCGATCGCCCGCGCGCTGGCGATCCGTCCGGCGGTGCTGCTGCTGGACGAGCCGCTCAGCAACCTGGACGCCAAGCTGCGCAAAGACATGCAGACCGAGCTGCGCAATATCCAGCGCCGCACGGGCATTACCACGATCCTGGTCACGCACGACCAGGAAGAAGCGCTCAGCCTGTCGGACCGGATCGGCATCCTCGGCGACGGACGGCTCCAGCAGCTCGGCACGCCGCTGGACGTGTACCGGCGGCCTTCGAACCGCTTTGTGGCCGAGTTTATCGGCCAGGTGAACCTGATCGCGGCCGCGCCGGAGGCCGCCTCGGCGGCGGGCGGCAGCTCGCCCGCCGAAGCGCCGCTCGGCGCTGCGGGCACGGCGCCTTATGCCGCGCCGGCCGTCCGCGAAGGCGGCGCGAACCTCGCCGCCTTCGCCGCGGCGCAGCTGCAGGCCGCGCCGGGCGAGCCGCTGCGGCTGCTCGCCGACCTCGCCGCGCCCGAAGGCGGCGCGGCTGCCTTTTCCGGCGCGCCTGCGTCCGCGCCTGCCGCCGCTTCCGCTTCGCCGGCTGCGCCCGGCTCCGCCGCGATTTCGGCGTCCGCCCCCGGAGCCGTTTCGCCCCAATCCGGCGAAACGCTGTTCATGCTCCGCCCCGAGCGCATCCGCGTCGCCGCGGCGGGCGAAGGCGCCGGCGTGAACCGTACGCCGGCTGCCGTATCCGGCGTCAGCTACGCCGGCAACGTGCTGCGCATCCGGTTCGAGCTGGCCGGCAGCGGATCGCTGACGGTGCACGCGTCGGACCCGGACTTTCCGGCGCTGCCGGAACCGGGGCAGGTGTATGACCTGTACTGGCGTCCGCAGGACCTGATTCCGGTCCTGCCCGGGGAGGGTCCGTTATGAGCGAACAGGGTACGCGAAGAATAAGCGCAAAGCGCGGGAAAGCAAGCGCAGGGCTGTTCCAGTGGCTGCTGCTGTCGCCTTCGCTGCTCTTCCTGACGCTGTTTCTGCTCGTCCCGTTCGTCATGCTGCTCGTACTCAGCTTCCGCGACGTGGACAGCCTGCTGACCGTGCTGCCGACTTACAGCTTTTCGCAGTATATCGACGTGTTTACGACGCCCGCTTACTCGCGGACGATCGGGTCCACGCTGTGGATGGCGCTCGTTACGACCGGGATCTGCGTGCTGATGGCTTACCCCGCGGCTTACCTGCTCGTGCGCACGCCGAGCCGGGGGCTGCGGACGTTCTTCTATATTCTGCTGGTGTCGCCGCTGCTCACAAGCGTCGTCATCCGCACGTTTGCCTGGATCGTGCTGCTGGCGCAAAACGGTCTGGTCAACGAAGTGCTGATAAACCTGCACCTGATCAACAAGCCGCTGTCGCTGCTGTGGAACATGAACGCGGTCATTATCGCGTACGTGCAGGTCATGCTGCCGTTCGCCGTGCTGCCGCTGGCGACGTCGATGGGCGAGATTCCGCCGAATCTGCGGCGCGCTTCGATGATTCTCGGCGCGGGGCGCATCCGCACCTTTTTCCGCGTGACGCTGCCGCTGACCATTCCGGGCATGCTGTCCGGCGCGGTGATCGTATTCTCGCTGGCGGCGGGCAGCTATATCACGCCGCTGCTCGTCGGCGGGCGGCTTCAGCCGCTGCTGCCGCTGGCGATCTACCAGCAGGCGGTGCAGGTGTTCAACCTGCCGCTCGCGGCCGCGATGTCGATCACGCTGCTGCTGATCGTCGGCATCTTCGTGGCGCTGGCCGGCTGGGCGACCAAACGATGGGAAGGGAGAATGCGCGATGTCTGACAATCATATCCCGGCAAACGGCTCTTCGGTTTCCGGCAGCTCCGCGCCTCGCCCGCGCAAACGCCGCCGCATCAGTCCGCTGACGATCGCGATCTGGGCGGCCGGACTGCTGGTGTACGGATTCCTGATCGTGCCCGTGCTGGTCATTTTCCTGTCGGCGTTCAGCCCGCAGGAATATCCGCAGTTTCCGCCGGAAAGCTTGTCGGTGCGCTGGTTCGAATCGCTGTTTACGAGCCGCCAGTGGCACAGCGCGCTGTGGAACAGCGCCCTGCTGCTGCTGATTGTCACGCCGCTGACGGTGATTCTGGGCACGGGCGCGGCTTACGCGCTCGGCCGGCTCCAGTTCCGCGGCAAACAGCTGCTGCAATCGTTCATGCTGTCGCCGCTGATGATTCCGCAGGTCGTGCTGGGTATCGCGCTGCTGTACGAATTGACGACGCTGCGGCTGATCAACTCGATCTGGGGACTGGTCATCGGGCATATGATCGTGGCGTTTCCGTATGTGGTCCGCACGGTCAGCGTCAGCGTATCGAGCCTCGATTCCAAGCTGGAGCTGGCTTCGATGAGCCTCGGCGCGGGACCCGTGTCCACATTTCGCCGCATTACGCTGCCGCTGATCCGTCCGGGCATCGTGGCCGGCGCGATCTTCTCGGCAGTGACTTCGTTCGGCGAAGTCTCGATCAGCTTGTTCGTATCCTCGCCGAAGACGATCACCGTCCCGGTACGGATCTTCGGTTATATCGACCAGACGTTCGACCCTTCGGTCAACGCGATCTCCGTGATCTTTATCGTCCTGGCGGTCGCGGCGCTGATCGTGATCGACCGGACGATCGGCCTGACCAAAGTCATGTAAGCTTCGAAGCCCGATAATTCTCGCGGATTATCGGGCTTCGTTAATTCATTGCAAGGAGGCGGTACCCGAATGAGCAATCTTGAAAAATGGCTGTCCCGCGCGGACGAAACCGATGCCCGCGTCAGGGAATGGCGGCGGCACTTCCACCGCTATCCCGAGCTGTCGTTCGAAGAGCACGAAACGTCCCGCTACATTTACGAAACGCTGGAGAACATCGGCGGGTTCGAGCTGTCCCGGCCGACGCCGACCAGCGTAGTCGCGCGCCTGTCCGGCGGCCGGCCCGGCCCGGTGCTGGCGCTGCGGGCAGATATCGACGCGCTGGCGATCCATGAAGAAAACACATTCGAATTCGCGTCCGAGCGTCCCGGCGTCATGCACGCCTGCGGACACGATTCGCACGCGGCGGTGCTGCTGGGCGCGGCACAGATTCTGGCGGCCGAGCGTCAATCGCTGCGCGGCGAGCTGCGTCTGATCTTTCAGCACGCGGAAGAAACGCCTCCCGGCGGCGCGCAGGAACTGGTGGAAGCCGGCGTGCTGGACGGCGTCGACGCGATCTTCGGCCTGCATCTGCTGAGCTGGCTGGACACGGGCAGGATCGGGTTGATCGAGGGCGCGGTAATGGCCGCGACCGACAATTTCGATCTGACCGTGCGCGGAAACGGAGGCCACGCCGCTTACCCGCATCACGGCGCCGACGCGATCGCCGCGTCCGCCCAGGTGATCGCCAATTTGCAGCATATCGTCGCCCGCCAGACCGACCCGATGCAGCAGGCCGTGCTGTCCGTCACCCGCATCCGCGGAGGCGAAGCGTATAACGTTTTCCCGGAAAAAGTCGAGATCGGCGGCACAGTCCGTTCGTTCGACCCGGAGCTGCGCGAAGACCTGCTGCGGCGCATCCGCCACACCGCCGGCCATATCGCCCAAGCGCACGGCGCTTCCGTCGAATTGTCGGTGCAAAAAGGCTATCCGGCGCTCTACAACGACGCTTCCCTGGTCGCCCTGGCCGAACGCGTGACCGTCTCGCAGTTCGGCGAAGCTTCGATCGAACGCTCCAAACCCACAATGGGCGCCGAAGACTTCGCCGCCTATACCCGACAAATCCCCGGAGCCTTTATCTACATCGGCGCCCGCAGCGAAGCCAAAGAAAGCCATTATCCTCACCACCACCCCCGCTTTACCGTAGACGAAGACGGCATGAAAACCGCTTTACGCTTCTGGCTGGCCCTCGTCGACCAATGGCAGCTCGAGCATTAATCCTCAAAGTAAGCCCGATCTCTTATCCTCCGGCCGCCGAAACCAAGGCGGCCCGCTCCTCCACCCACCAAAAAAACTCAAAAAAAGACCCCGATACCGGAACGCCGGTATTCGGGGTCTTAATATGTTGAGAAAGTCTGATTTTTATAAAAACCGAATAAGCGGAGGGAGAAATTCAGTGAAGGAACGATAGTGATCGCCTTTGAAACCGGGAAGATTCCACTGGAATCTAATCGATCTTCCTGGTTTCAACACGCGACCGCAACGAATTTCTCCCGCAGCCCACACACGATTCTTATACGAATAGGACTTTCTTGACATCCTAAGACCGAGAACCCCGGTCAACCCGGTATCGAAGTCTTTTTTTGAGAAAAACCAAAAAAAGGATTGACGAACCCTCGCATCGAGTCTATATTAAACGTATCAAATAGATATATCGTTTAGATATAAATCTGAAACGGTTCGAATAAACGGGAGGCTGAAAAAATGCTGGAGCAGGTAGCTCTGGGCGTGCTGATGCAGCAGCCGATGAGCGGATACGATATCAAGAAAGTGATCGACAGTTCGGTGGGCCTTTTCTACAAAGCGAGTTTCGGCAGTTTGTACCCGGCGCTCGGACGGTTGACGGACAAAGGCATGGTCAGCTTAACGGAACTGGAAGACAGCAAGAACAAGAAGATTTACACGATCGAAGAACCGGGACGGGCCGAATTTATAAGCTGGCTCCAAGAACCGCTGGAAGGCACGCGCAACGCGCACCTGATCAAGATCTTTTTCTACGATTACTTGGATGAAGAAACGAGGCAGTTCCGTCTGGCCGAATACGAAGCGGGACTGCGCGGCAAGATGGGACAGATCAAAGCGGTACAGGGAATCGTGGCCGGAGAGCTGGAGCAGATCGACAACCCCGACGATTATTATTACCGCATATCGGTGCTGAGTTACGGCTTGAAGCATTATGAGATGGAACAAAAATGGATCGCGCAGATCAAAGAGAGGATGAATCTAAATGACTGACATTCAAACATCCGCATCGAACGCAACGAAGTCCGGCAAGCTTACGTTTTCCCAGCGTCGCCCGGTCTGGGCCGTCGTCGTCATCGAACTGCTGCTGATGGTCGCGGTCGCCGCCGCCGGTACATACGCCACTTTGAAAGGATTGAGCTATACCGCGCCGGTACTGCTTTCCTTTATCCCGATCGCGCTGGCGCTGATCGTTTACATGACGCTGCGCAGAAGATGGGGCTACTACGGATTCCGCTCGCTCAAAAGCATTCCGAAATCCGGCTATATCTACTACCTGCCGCTGCTGGCCGTGCTGGTCGCGATCTCGTTCAAAGGCTTTCGTCCGCTGACGATCCAGGAGATTTTGTTTTTCCTCTTTTTCACCCTGCTGGTCGGCTTCGTCGAAGAAACGGTCTACCGCGGACTGATCTTCAAAACGATGCTGAAAAAAGGCGCGGTTGCCGCGATCGTCACTTCCAGCATCCTGTTCTCCATCACCCATGTGCTGAACGCGCTGTCCGGTCAAAGCCTGGCGGCGACGCTGCTCCAACTGCTGTACGCGCTGCTCGTCGGCTGCGCCCTGGCGCTGCTGCTGCTCAAGAACGGGAATATCCTGCCCCTGATCGCGTTCCATTTCCTGCACAACCTGATCCAGTTCCTGGGCGTGCAGACCGAATACATTCCCGCCGACGTCGTGGTCCTGGTTATCCTGGCCGCGCAGTGCGCATGGCTGATCGCCTCGATGAAAAAACGTCCGGCAGCCGCGATGATCGCGCCGACGGGAACGGTTTTGTAACTTCGGAAAGCCCCCAAGATCGCACAGCAAAAAGAGCCTCTTATACTGCCGCTTCGGGCAGGTGGGAGGCTCTTTTTTGACTGCTTGCTTTTTCCATAAAAGTTTAGTTAGGTATCGAGCAAGCATTCTGTTTATTTATGTAAAATGTGGATTTTGTATAGATTGACCTTTGAATTTTGCGTACTAAAATAGGGATATTCAACCAGAGAAGTCGTAAATTATCGTAAAGGAAGTGTCTATTAAAAAAGGTATGAGTATAAATGCGATTCGCCGGATCACGGTTGCGTATGGCGGTCCCCGGCAGCAGGAAAAAATTGTGCAAGAAATCGAAGAAAACTCGTTGTTGAAAGTCGGCGCGGCGATCGGCAATGCGTTCGAGTTGAGGCAGCTGCTGCGCGAACGCCGAGACTTTTCGGCGCTGCTGCTGGATACCGGGATCGACGGATCGTTCGTTTCGCCCGAATGGGAGACGGCCGCGCGGAATATCCCGGTTATCCTGCTCGCTTCTTCGCTGCCTTATCATCCTTACACAGGCGGGCTGAACGTGGTGGAGTTTATCCAGAAACCGCTGACGCCGTTCAAGATCCAGCAGGCCGAACTTCGGCTGCGGCGGTATTTGGGCAATCCTGCGGCGCAGTCTTCGCGAAAATCGGAGATTCCGGTCGTCAACGAAGAGATCGTTTATCTGGATTCATCGGACGTTTTGTTTATCGAATCGCTGAACCGGGACGTGATCGTACATACCCGGCAGGGCCGGTTTTCGACCCGCATCTCGCTCAAAGCGTACCGGAACAGTTTGCAAAATGAGTCTTTTATGATGACCCACCGTTCTTTTCTGGTCAATCTGCCGCACGCGGTCCGGATCGACGGGGAAGACCTTTTTTTCGAAGATTACGCACAGCCCGCGCTGATCTCGTCCGAAAAGAAAGCGGAGGTGCTGCGCGAACTTGCGCACTATGCGCCGAGGAACCGAATTGTTCAAATCTGAACATAAATTCCGTCTTTTGTAAAGAAGTATTCGTAACGACGAAAATCCATATCATTTTTGCGTTGTCAGGAATATACTTTCTTTTGTCTAAATTCTAGGAAAGCAGAACCGGGAGCCGCGGAAGATATGCATCTAAAGGCTTAAAGGTTCAGACGGAGGGGAACATGGGGAAACAGGGGAAATCGGGAAAAATCGCTTTTACAAGTATTTTGAGCTTGAGCATGGCGTTGGGGGCGGCCGGAACGGCCGGAGCGCAGTCCGCATCGGACATTCAGGGACACTGGGCCCAGAACCAGATTCAACAATGGTTGGATAAAGGAACGCTGCAAGGATATAAAGACGGAACGGTCAAACCGGACGGCACGATTACGCGCGCCGAGTTTGCCGCGATGGCCAACCGCCTGTTCGGTTATACCGAATCGGGCAGTGCTTCGTTCAGCGACGTATCGGCCGACAACTGGGCTTTTACGGACGTAACCAGAGCGATCAAAGCCGGTTACGTAGTCGGCAGCGCGGGCAAATTCCATCCGGGCGACAAGGTAACCCGCGAAGAAGCCGCCGTCATGGTCGCACGTATTCTCGGGCTCGACGCCAATACTTCCGCGAGCGCCAACGCGTTTACGGATGCTTCCGCTATTGCAACATGGAGCCGCGGCAGCGTAGCCGCAGCTGTAGATAAAGGCATTCTCAAAGGCTACGCCAACGGAACGTTCGCCCCGAAAAAAGCGCTGACCCGCGCCGAAGCCGTCGTGCTGCTGAACGCCGCGCTGGCGAATAAAGCGGTCGTTTACGACAAAGCCGGCGTGTACGGCCCGGAAACCGGAACCGCGGTGATCGACGGAGACGTGGTGATCGGAGCGGCCGGCGTGACGCTGCGTAATACGGAAGTCAAGGGCAACCTGCTGCTGGCCGAAGGAATCGGCAGCGGCGACGTAACGCTGAACGGCGTGCGCGTGCACGGCACAACCAACGTCCAGGGCGGCGGAGCCGATTCCATCCACTTCGTGTACAGCGTGCTGGTGAACATCGTCGTCAACAAAAAAGACGGCCTGGTCCGGATCGTAGCCGAAGGCTCGACCGTGACGGAATCCGTCGTCGTTCAATCCCCGGTCAAGCTGCAGGAAGAAGGATTGACCGGCGTGGGCTTTACCGACGTGGAGCTGGCGGCGGAGCTGCCGGAAGGCGCGCAGGTTACGCTCGACGGCAAATTCGACAGCCTGGAACTGAATGCGGCTTCTTTGTCCGTTCAGCTCGTGCGCGGTTCGGTGGACAGCCTGCAGCTTAACGCGGCCGCGGCCGGCGCTTCGCTGGATATCGCCGGCGGCGCAAGCGTCACTCGCCTGGTGCTGGAAGCTGTAGCCAAACTGATCGGTACCGGCACGATCCAAACAGCCGTAGTGAGCCAGGGCGCGGCCGGAACGACTTTTGCCACCACCCCGGCCAGCGTGCAGGGAAGCGGGGCCGCATCGGTAACGCTGCCGGCCGCGGCTGCGCCTTCCGCCGGAACCTCGACAGGCGGAAACGGCAGCACGGGCGGCAGTACCGGCGGCAGTACCGGCGGCGGAACGGGAGGCGGCAGCACTACGCCGACACCGACTCCGAGCGTAAGCAAAACGGCGCTGAATCAAGCGATTGAGGAAGCGGGCAAGCTGAAAGAAGAAGCCTACACGCCTTCCACTTGGAAATCGTTTAGCGAAGCCTTGACAGCCGCCAAAAGCGTATCGGCTTCTTCGTCTGCAACGAAGACTCAGGTGGACTCAGCTACCCTGAAACTGAACGAAGCTCAGAAATCATTGAAGGAAGCCGCCGATAAAACAGCGCTGAACGCGGCCATTGCCAAAGCCGAAGAACTGAAGCAGGCCGACTACACACCGGGAACATGGAGCAAGTTCAGCGAAGCGCTGACCGCAGCCAAGACAGCGGCCGGCGATGCGGAAATCGCGAAAGAAGAAGTAACGGAAGCGAAAACGAAATTGGAAGATGCGCAAGCCGCTTTGAAAGAACTGGTGAAAACCGAAGCACAACTGCGGCAGTTAAGCTCGATCAATGGCAATCACATTGAACTCGCCGGAGATATTACTCTGAGCGCAGAACTTAATATTACCGGCAAGAATATTGTAATCGACGGCACAGGCCATACGATTAAACTGCAAAACAACAACAAACTCGTAGTCCTGGGCGCAAACGATGTGAGTATCTCTAATGTGACCATCGTAGGCGCCGACGAATACGCGCTGCAAGCTTTCAAATCGCAGAACGTGAAGCTGAGCGGCGTGACGCTTCAAGGTGCGAAGAAAGGCGGCCTGCTCGTTAACGGATCGAGCGTAACCCTCGAAGCCGTGACGACTTCCGGAAACGCATGGGGCGGTATCGAAGTATCCCGGGGGAAAGAAGTCGAAGAGAAATCCGAGCTGACGCTCGGCCAGAGCAACCGCTTTACCGAAAACGTCGGCATCTGGACGATCAATCCGAAAGAAGGCGAAGCGGTCAGCGTTGTAACGGGCACCGGCACAGAAGACTTCGACATTTTGGAAAACGCCAAAGAAGACAGCACGGGCGTTTATACGTATTACCATACCAAAGGCGCGGCCTGGAACGTTTCTTCGGAAGCGGAACTGCGTAAGCTGAGCGCGATCGACGGTGCGAAAATCAAACTGGGCGCCGATCTCGACTTTGCCGACGCTCTGAACGTTACGGGAGCCGGAGTCGAAATCGACGGCGGAAATCACATTCTGACCGTGCAGGGCCAAAAGTTCGTCGTGCTTGGAGCCGATGATGTCAAAATTCACGATCTTACGATTGTAAACACACGGCGTTCGAACGACAACAAAGGCGAATATGCACTGCAAGTGTACAATTCGAAAGGCGTGAAGCTCGATAACGTGACGCTGACCAGCGCTTATAAAGGCGGCCTGCATGTCAACGGTTCGGAAGTGTTCGCCAGCAGCATTCATACAAAAGGCAACCCGTGGGGCGGCATCGAAGTATCCCAGGGCGTGGAATCGCCTGTTCCTTCGGTATTGACGATCTCCGGAACAAACACGCATGAAGACGCTGCGAATGTTGCAATCTGGATCGATCCGCAAAACAAAACGGGCGAAGGTTCCAAAGTGGTGGACACAGACGGGAAATACGATGCCAAGGCAGCTGTAGAAGCAGGGAAAGAAGGATTCATTTACTACACATTGAAATCCAATCAATCTTCCGCTCCGGTAGAAGAAACGGCTGCTCCGGAGACGCAGCAAAACGAGGATCAAGCCGGTGCGTCCGATCACGCGGGCGACGATGCAGCCGCTTCGGGCACAGATTCCAACGGCAGCGCTGAGCAGCCGGTTCAACAAACGGAATAAGTTAATCCGCAACCTTTTGCAGTCTTCGACAGACTCGACACACTTTAAGCCAGGCCGCTCATTCGTTGAGCGGCCTGTTTTTTTGCTGCTGCGGTTTTTCGTTGTTACGGTTTCCTGACGCGAAAGCCTTTCCCGCCCGGGTTCATTCACCGGATAATGAAGCCCGCGCTAAAAACGCCCCTCGCCCGCTTGAACAGCGGATAGAGGGGTGTTTGCACAGAGCCGAAACAAGATAGACTTGTCTCGACTTTCAATCCAATCCTACTCGCAATCCCCTTGAGCCGTGCGCTTCAAGTCCACTACCGGGCCCAGCGTAATCTCGAACGCGCGCCACCAGACGAAGTCCGGGTTCTCGCGCGGCAGCGAAGCGCCGGCGTACCGGGCGAAGCGCCAGTCGGACGGACTCGGCGCGGTGCCGCCTGCGGGGACGCCGAAGCGGCGCACGGCGCAGGAGGGCGAGTTCGAGCCGATGCCGAAAGCCGGCTGCGCGGCCAATTCGGCGGTCAGCCGCTGCATATCGGTACGCAGCAGTTCCGTCAGATAGTCGTAATCTTCCGGCGTATTGAAGATGCGCATATTCTGGTCGGCCGTTACATTGGTATACGGCGTGCGGGCGCGCGATTCCATACGGATCGCGGCGATCTCCAGCGTTTTGTACGAGTAGTCCTTGAGGAACCGTTTGAACAGCAGCGAGCCGTGCGCGTCGAGCGCGGGGCCGAGACTCCGCTCCTGCTTCTCGGTATGCAGGAAAGCGAAGCGCGACTGCGCCATGCCGAGCGCCATGCCGATCTTATTGCCCGCCGTGTTCCAGGCGCTGTAACCGAACAGGCCGCCGGTCGCCGAAGAAGCCAGCAGCTCCGGCGTGACGACCGTGCCGGCCGAGCCGCCGCGCGTGAAGTCGACGACCAGCGTCGGGATATGCGCCGTACGGTTGGCTTCGATCCGGGCGACGGCGTCCGCGATCCGGTCTTCGCTCGTCAGCGCGACGAGTTCAAGATCGTAGACCTGCCGGCCGCCGGCCGCCGGTCTTGCTGCCGCATCTTCCGGCTGCGCTTCGGCCTGCGCGATCTCGCCGGCTTGGGACGAACCCGGAGCGGTCCCGGTATTGTCGCCTGCGTACACGCCGCCCGCAATATCGATATGCCGCAGAATATTGGTATGCACATCCATATACTCGTACGAATTCACGATCTCCGATCCGTGCGTCCCGAAGTAGTTTACGGCAAAGCCAGGTTTGGCCGCCTGCGGACCGCCGAGCAGCGTCTGCGCCATGCGGCCCATGAGGGAGTGGCCGAGCCCGTCGGCATCCGGCAGAATGATCGCCCGCTCCGGATTCTGACCGCCGGTTCCGCCGAGCCGCTCGTCGATATGGGCTTCGATCCAATGGATCTCGTTCGCCTGGACGCCCTGCGTGGAAGCGTCGTCCACCCCGAAGGCCGCAAAGTCGACGCCGGCGCCTTGCAGCAGCGCTTCCAGCACATAGCGGTTGGTTTTGAATTTGCGGCGGCGCGCATTGTAATACAATTCCTTGTCGAAATAAACGGTCGGTTCATAATTCGTTCCGTCCGGCTGGAGATCGTAGCCGTTCAGGATCTCGTCGAAATCGCTTTGTTCCGGCCGCGGCTTCATCATCAGGGCGCGCGATTCGTTATAGGCTTCGAGCGTCAGCCCTTCCGCCATGGTCGTGGTCGCCAGCCGCATAATCGTATCGAGCACAAACACCGGCTTGTCCGGATAATCTTTTTTCAGACCCGCGATCGTGTCCAGCAGCAGTGTCGCCTGCGGATCGTAAGCGGGATAATCGCCGCCCGGGTCGCTTTGCAGCCTGCGGCTGCCGATCAGTCCGCCGTAGGCGAGCATATCGACCGAAACGATAAAGCCGTCCGCCTGCGCCGCATGGTCCAGCAGGAATCGGCGCACCGCCGAAGGATCGCCGTAAGACGCTCCGCTTGTGCCGACGACTTCCGTGCCTTCGACTTCCGCCCGGTCGTCGAGCCGGTTGCGGATCGCTCCGGCCGGCGGCGCCAGCACTTCGAGTCCCGCGCCTTTGCCCTGCAGCACCACGTCGTCGAGATTGGCCGGACGGTCGTCCAGCGGGATATATACGATTTTTTTCATGGGTATCGCTCCTTTGTCGGTGAAAGATAGTCGCCCTCGTATAAGAAGGAGAAAAACAGACCGTTTTTACAACCGGTCCGCAAAAAAAATTAGCCGGATTCTCTATGAATGTACGCCGCAGCTCTCCAATCGTTGTGGAATTTCGAAACTGTTTCTATCCAAAAGGCAAAGTTTATATTATAGTTAACGGGAACACATGTTCCTTTAAAAGGAGGAGAAAGAATGGAAGACGGGACGATGGAGCACTACCGGAGAGAGCTGCGGCGCACGGCCTGGAGAGCGGCTTACCGTCAGCGTATCCTTTATAGCAGGGAACTTCCGTGGCTGGAAAAAGACGAAGAGCCCGGTCCGGGGCAAAGACGGGCGGACGAAGCGGACAGGTCGGTGCGGGAGTTTGTCGATTCCATACCTTTTGACAAAGGAAAGGCCGTAATCGAAGCGCTGTTCATCGAAGACAAAACGGAAGCCGAAGCGGCCGCTTTACTGGGAATCAGTCAGCAGGGGGTGAGCAAATGGAAGCGCAAATCGCTGCTTTACCTGCGTCGGATGCTGAGTTCGTCGCTTTGATCCGGCGTTCCCGGGCGGGAGACGGCGAAGCGCTGAGGCATGCCGTGTCCCTGCTTGAACCGGAGATCGCGGCGCTGAGCCGGACGATGCGCATGGAAACGAACGACGCGGCGCAAACGCTGAGAACGAAGTTGATCGAATTGATTTTGAACGAATCGGGGCAAACCCGGGATTGACTTTGGCGAAAATCGTTCGATATAATAGGGCGTGCAATAAATGCAGATGCAACTATATGGGGCGGCGGTTCGATTGCGATGCAGCAGACCCCGTTGCGGCAGTCGAGTTCCGATCGTAAGGAGAATGAACATGGATCGTTACGGAGAAACGTTCGGTTTCCTGCTGTCGCGAACGTATCTGGCTTATGCCAGAGCAGCGGGCAAGGAAACGGCCGAACAAGAAATGACGCCCGAACAATACGGCGTGCTGCACCGATTGACGCTGGCCGACGGCGTTTCGCAGAAAAAGCTCGCCAGTCTGCATGTGCGGGACCAGACCTCGATCAGCAAAGTGCTGGACAAGCTGGAGCAAAAAGACATGATTGTCCGCCGCGCCAATCCCGCCGACCGCCGAAGCGTGCTCGTTTACTTGACGGATAAAGGCAGGGAAGCCGAAGCGGTGCTTACCCCTTTGATGCAGGCGCATAACGAGGCCGCGACGAAGGGGTTGAGCGAAGAAGAGCTGGAACTGTTCATTCGGGTGCTGGACCGGATTTTCGGCAACCTGTCCGAATGAATTTTTTTGGATATATAGTTGCACATTCATCTATTCAAAATTGAGACTTCGTCGCGATACGGGTCCGGTACACAAAAGGAGAGAAAACAGAGTGAAGAAGGCGTTTAAGAGTTTGATGGGCATTACGCAGACCCGGATCGGGATTGTATTTGCGCTGTTCGTTCCGCTGCTGTTTGTGCTGGTCTGGATGACCGGCTACCACGACGCGACCCAGCGGATCGACCAGCTGCGCGTCGCCGTGGTGAATCTGGACGGCGAAGCCGGACGCCCGGCAGCCGAAAGAATCGCCGCTTCCGCGCCTTTTCAGACGGAGACGGTGGAAAGCGAAGCGCTGGCGCACGCCCGAATGGACGCCGGACGATACGCGATGGTCGCGGTAATTCCGCCGGGCTTTGAGGAAGACGTCCGGACGGGGCGGGGCAAGCTGGTCTATACGATCAACCAGGGCACGTCCGAAGTGGCGGCCGCCATGATGGAAGG
Organism: Saccharibacillus sp. CPCC 101409; assembly: GCF_030518235.1. Classification (GTDB taxonomy): domain Bacteria; phylum Bacillota; class Bacilli; order Paenibacillales; family Paenibacillaceae; genus Saccharibacillus. The sequence continues at coordinate 88,250 of NZ_JAULSA010000001.1, forward strand.
CGCGGCCGAACGATTGTCCGAGGGGCTGTCGCAGGCCGTGTCCGGAGCCGAAACGGCCGGAACGTCCGCGGTCGGAGCGGAGATCGTCAAAACGCACGAGCAGAGCAACTTTGCGGTCACGATGCTGCCCATGATTCTCGGCTTTATTCCGTATATCGCGATGATGACGATGAATATCCAGTTCAATATTTCGTCGCAGATTCTGAAGCGAGGCCACGGCAAATGGAACATCTTCTGGAGCCGGCAGATCCTGCTGGCGCTGGTCGCGCTCGGAGCGCCGCTGCCCGTGATCGGTCTGGCCCGGCTGTTCGCGGAACCGGCCGCTTCTTTCGGAAGTATGTGGCTGCTGCTGGTCTGCGTATTCCTGGCCAGCATCTGCGTGACGCAGATGAGCTTTGCGCTGCTGGGCAGCGCGGCTCCCCTGTTCAACGTGGCGCTCGTTCCGCTCCAGCTGATGACGGCGGGCAATATTGTTCCGTCTTCCATGCTGGCGCCGTTCTATCGGCATTTCGGCAGCTTCCTGCCTGCTCCGAACGGCATTCAGGGCTTTATGCGGCTGATCTACAACGGAGAAGGCGCAGGGACGTTTATGCTGCATCTGCTGCTGATCGCCGCCGTAACCTGGGGAATCACGCTGCTGCGGACGGGGCTGCAAAAGCCGGCTGTATCGCCGGCTGCGGGCGCGACTGCGGCCGCAGCCGCGGCGCACTGAATCGGAATACCGTCGGGATTCGGAATCCGGGGTTGAGCTTTTGCCGCCCGGGACACATAATAGACACAGAACCCAATCCGTCGACTGTGTCACCGGTCCACGTATTACATCCCGAAATGGAGCGCCGAATCTTGAAAACTTTCAAAAAAGTCTATATCGAAATTACGAGCGTCTGCAATCTGTCCTGTCATTTCTGCCCGCCGACCGCGCGCCAGGCCAAGTTTATCAAGCCGGAAACGTTCGAGCGGATTCTGGACAAGATCGATCCGCATACGAACCATATTTATTTGCACGTCAAAGGAGAACCGCTGCTGCATCCGAAGATCGACCTGCTGCTGGACGCCGCGCACGAGCGGGGTTTCAAGGTCAATATTACGACAAACGGCACGCTGATCGCCAAGAACCGCGACAAGCTGCTCGGCAAGCCGGCGCTGCGCCAGATGAATTTTTCGCTGCACAGCTTCGACGGTCATGCCGGCTCGACGGACCGCGACGGTTACCTGAACGAGATTCTTGCGTTCGTGCGCGATGCGTCGCGGCACGGGGTATCGGGCGGCGTGCTGTTCTCTTTCCGCCTTTGGAATCTGACCGAGGACAATATGACCAATGCCGCGCGCGAGCGGAACCGGGAAACGCTGGAGCTGATCGAGCGCGAATACGGTCTGGATTACCGGATCGAGGAGAAAGTGGAGCGGGGCAAAGGTCTCAAAGTTTCCGATAACGTCTACTTGAACCAGGACCACGAGTTCCAATGGCCGAGTCTGAGCGCGCCCGAAGACGACGGCAAAGGCTTCTGCCACGCGCTGCGCAGCCATGCCGCGATTCTGGTGGACGGCACGGTCGTGCCCTGCTGCCTGGACGGGGAAGGCGTCATCAATCTGGGCAACGTGCTGGAGCAGGAATTTTCCGAAATCGTCGAAAGCAAACGCGCCAACGATATGGTGTACGGATTCTCGCGCCGCGAAGCGGTGGAAGAGCTCTGCCGCAAATGCGGATACCGCAAACGATTCGGTGCCTGAATGTTCGGAAGTTCGCAAAACCGTTTCTTCGGAAACGGTTTTTTTGCGTGTTTTTTCGTATCCCGGGTAATAGACCGTAGGGCCTAGATTACATTTTGACGACAAAATTCTTACGAAACTATTTTATTTTCCTTTTTTTAGACTTAATTCTATTTATTCTCGTTGACATCTGAGTCCATGGAACTAAAATGAGATAAATAAACCAGTCAAATAGTTGTTATTCCAAAATAAAGCAGATAAGCGAGGAGTCAAACACCATGTCGGGCATCCATTTATTGATTGCGGAAAGTATTCCTGCGCAGCAAAGAAATCTGTCGGAAATAATCGGAAGAATCCCGGAAATCGGGGCTGTCGATTTTGTGGAAAACGTTGTTGAGCTGATGGAACGTTTGAAAGAAAGTTCGGGAATTTCGGCTTTGCTGCTGGACAGCGAAATGCCGGGATTGTTCGAAACGAGGGAATGGGAAGCGGCGGCGGCGGATCTTCCCGTCGTGCTGCTGGCGCCGAAGTCGGCGTATCTCAGCTACCGGGGCAGCTTGAATATTTTCGAGTTTATCGAAAAGCCCGTGACGGCGGAGAAGCTCGAACCGCTGATCTGGCGCTTGACGGGACGCCGTGCCGGCACCGGTCCGCTGCTGCATCACAGAATGGGCGTTCCGGTAGTCGGAGACAAAATCGTGAGGCTTGCGCCGTCGGAAATTCTGTTTGTCGAAGCGCGCGGCTCGGAAGTGATCGTACATACGCGCTACGAGCAGTGGCCGACGCGGATTTCTTTCGAGACGTATCGGAGTTACTTGAGAGAAGATCATTTCGTGCTGACCCATCCTTCTTTTCTGATCAATATGCTGAAGGTCGGCCGTGTCGACCGGGCCCAGGTGCATATCGAAGGCAGCGAGCAGCCCGTGCCGGTCGCGATCGAGGCGCTCGCGGAAGTCCGGCGCAAAGCGCGCAAATACGCCGCGTCGGAGAAGTCGATCCGCATTTGACGAAATACGCGCAAACGACGATACGGGCATACGAGGCGGTCCTTGCGGCCGGAAGAAACTCTGAAATACGCGGAAATGCGCGGAAATGCGCGGCGGGCGGATCGGAAGATTCGCCGCCGCTTTTTTTTGCGTTTGCGCCGGGCGGCCGCCGGAGAGGATAATAGAAGAAGCGGGCCGGGGCGCGCGAAGTCGGCGCGCCCCGGCAGCCATCGAAGGAGCGTGAACGATTGTGGAAGTTGTGATTCTAAAACCGATGAACGACGAGGAATTCAAACGGTTTCGCCGCGTCTCGGCCGCGGAATATGCCGAAGACAAAGTAAAAGCGGGAACATGGAAGCAGGAAGAAGCGCTTGGGCTGTCGGAAGAGGCTTACGCGAACTATCTGCCGGACGGCCTGCGGACGCGGGAGCATTACTTTTACAGTATCCGCCGGGAAAACGGTGAAGACAGCGCGGGCTGGATCTGGCTGCACGTTTCGGACGCGCCGGCGGGCAAACGGGCTTTCCTGTACGATATCCGGCTCGAAGAAGAATATCGGGGCCGGGGTCTGGGCCAGGCGGCGATGCGGGCGCTGGACGAAACCGCGCGGGCGCTGGGCGCGTCCGAGATCGGGCTGCATGTGTTCGGCCATAATCCGGCGGCGCTTCGGGTTTACGAGAAAGCCGGTTATGCGATTACCGATTATAAAATGGCGAAGAGTTTGTAGATCCGGCGAGGTGCGGAGAACGGGAACGAATTCCGAGTTGAGCGCTTTGCTTTTGAAGACTTCTTTTCTCTATAATGAGAAGAAGACAGACACAGCAGGCATACGGAAGGAATGAGCTGAAGTGACGAAGAAAGCGATCGATACGTTTGTAAGAAACGGGCGCGAAGCCGACCTGGCGCTCTGGGCGGACCGCCTGGCGGTCCGGTTTGCGGAGCGGGCGGCCAAGCACGACCGGGAAGGTTCGTTTCCGTTCGAGAACTTCGAGGAACTCAAAGCGGCGGGCTACGCCAAGCTGACGCTGTCCGAAGATGCGGGCGGAGACGGATTGTCGCTGTACGAGTGGCTGCTGGTGCAGGAGCGCATCGCGCGCGGCGACGGTTCGACCGCGCTCAGCGCGGGCTGGCACGGCGGCATGATGCTGCATTACCGGGAAACGGATATCTGGCCGGAGCCGAGTTACTCGGCGTTTAACCGGGACGTGGTGCGCCGCGGCGCGATGATCAATAAATTTGCGAGCGAAAAAGCGACCGGCAGCCCGACGCGCGGCGGCCGTCCGCAGGCGGCCGCGGTGCGCGAAGAAGGCGGCTGGCGGATCTCGGGCCGCAAAACGTACAGTACGCTGAGCCCGCTGCTGACGGACTTTATCGTCAGCGCGGGCATCGAGAACTCACCGGAAGTCGGCGACTTTATCGTCCGGCTGGACGAAGGCGGCGAATCGCCGGCGGTCGAAAGCGGTTCGCCGTTTGCGCCGGGCGGCGCCGCGCTGCCGGAGCCGGAGGAGTTCGGGCGCCGAGCGGAAGCGTCCGAGCGCCGAGCGGCCGAGCTGCGGCGGCGCGCGGGCGTGACGGTCGAGGAGACGTGGGATACGCTGGGCATGCGGGCGACCGGCAGCCACGATGTGGTGCTGGACGGCGTATTCGTGCCGGATTCGCAGGTTATGGGCATCTATACGCCGGGCGATCGCAAAGCGGGCATCGACGACGGGGACGGCTGGATGCTGCATATTCCGGCCTGCTACCTGGGCATCGCGCACGCCGCGCGCGATTATGCGCTGAAATTCGCGAAGAACTATACGCCCAACAGCCTCAAAGAACCGATCTCCACGCTGCCGCATATCCGCCAGTGGATCGGGCAGATCGAGAGCGAACTGCGTCTGGCGCGCACATTGCTGTACGACGTGGCCGACCGCTGGGACCGGAACCCGGAGGAGCGGGCGTCGATGCGTCCGGATCTGGGACTTGTCAAATACAACGCCACGCATCTGGCGGCGCAGGTCGTGGACAAAGCGATGAAGATCGTCGGCGGCGCCAGCCTGTCGAAAGACGTGCCGCTCGAACGCTACTACCGCGACGTAAGAGCGGGATTGCACAATCCGCCGATGGAAGACGCGGTGCTTCAGACCCTGGCGCGGCGGGCTCTGGAGGAATAACAACCGGAAGGCTCGCATCCGCCGCCCGAAGCCGTCTTTTATCGAATGCGTCGATTGCTTCTTACCGCGGACCCGGCTGCCTGAGCCTTCCCGCCTATCCGGCGCACACAGCCCGCCCGCTCTTTCGGCGGGTTTTTTCACGCATCGAATTCTGATACAATACAGTCAGATCCAATAGGAACATATATTCGGTATCGTTCGGCGAAAACGGCCTGCGGGCCGCTGCCGGGAACTCGGGAGGGAAAAGGAATGAAGCTGACCGCATGGGTGAAACGTCCGGGAAGCCGCCGGGGCATCGCGGGCCGGGAGCTGGATCTGCCGGGCATGCCGCGCACGCTGCGCGAGCTGATCGGGCAGACGGTGCTGCTGATGGTGGAAGAGTCCGGACGGAAGCAGGCCGGCGACAATCTGCTGCCTTACTTGACGGAAACGCAGATAAAGCAGGGAGCGCGGGACGGGAAAGTAGGCTTCGGAGCCGTTTACGACGAACGGGAACCGGACGCGGACAAATCCGTGGCGGCCGCGCTGCTTGGATTCGGGGACGGATTGTACCGGGTCTTTTTGCGGGGAGAAGAAGTGACGGAACTCGATGCGCCGCTGACGCTGGCCGACGGGGACGAAGTGGTGTTTATGCGTTTTACGATGCTTGCCGGAGGACTCTGGAGAAGATAAGGAGGCGTGTGCGATGGATGAAAGAGAGCGGGAAGAACGGTACTTTCAGACGTTGAAAAGCCGGGCGGAGAAGATGAAGGGAGAGGAAGGCGAAATCGCGGGACTGCTGATCGAGTTGAGCGATTCGACTTACATGCGCGAAGAAGAAGCTCCGTTCGTCCGGCTGAGGGAACTGCTGAACGGCCGGGCGCGGAACGAGCCGGATAAGCTGCTTGAGCCGCTGGTCCTCGCGGTAACGGAGCTGGCGGGCGAACGGGCGGGCGCGCGGGCGGCGTGGATCGCCGGGAACGCCGCCCGGTACCCGTATTCGTTCGGTTATCTGCGCAAACCGTTCCGCACCGGCGACCTCGATGCGCATCTGCCCCGCGTGCTGATGAAGATTTCGGCGCTGCTGTGGATGGAAGCGATGGAGTTCTCGCTGGACGGTTATTTGACCGCGCCGGATTACAAAGTAAGCAATATCTATCGCGCCAATCAGGCGATTCCCGACGTGATCGCGCAGCAGTTGGACGAACGCAGCGAAGCGGTCGAGTCGGCGCTGCGCGAGATTGTGCTGGGCGAGAACCAGACCGCGCTGCTCAGCCGGGACATGGTCTCCGGCATGCTGATGAGCCGGCGCGAAGATCTTTACAAGCTGGTCGGAGACCTGCTGATCGCGGCGCGGCTGCAGGAAGGGCTGCGGCAGTCGATCGTGGAAAGCATGGATTTCGGCACGCTGGACGCGCATTTGTACCTGCTGAAGCTGATTCGAGACAACGGCTTCGTCCGCTACGCCTCGGTCGTGCGCGCCACGTCGGTATGGACGGGCATTCCGCTGGAAGCGGCGGGACAGCGCGCGGCTTCCCAGGTGCTGGACAAGTTGTACACAGCGCTCAGCGACGCCGGCAAACGCCGGGATTGGCTCGATTCGCGCAGCGCGAACGAAGTTCACCTGGCGCTGTTCGCCCACGCGATGCGCGAAGAGCGCGATCTGCCGGAGCTTGCGGCGGGCCTGATGCGCGGAAGCGAGCATTACCGCAAAGTGGCGGCGCAGTACGTGCTGTCGATGAGCGGAAGCGCCGAGGTCAAGCATGCGTCCGCTCTGGATCTGCTCTACGGCGGCGAGACCGATCCGGAGCTGCTGAGCTGGATGATAAGCAACTATACATACGACTACCGGATCGAATGGATCATGGCGGACGACCTCGACGACCAATCGGCCTGGATGCGCGACGAGCCTCGCCGGCTCAATCTGCATCGCGCGCCGGGTCTGGCGGACAAAGAAGAGCGCAGACGTCAGTTCGAAGCGTTCGAATCCCTGCTGGAGACCGGTCCTTCAAAACGTATCGAAGCGGTGTCGGGCGCGCTCGATTTTCTGGTGTACGCCTACGAGCCTTCCGACGCGCTGCGCAAAATGATGGTTTTGACCGCTTACGATATGGACCCGCTCTGGGTGGAGAAGCTGATCGTTCACGCGGGGCGCATGCAGGCCGAACAGCGGCAGGAACTGTTGAAGTATTTTCTGCTGCACCCGGAAACCGAAGCGCAGCGCGCGTTTATCTTCGACTGTCTGACCGACAAAAATATCCGCAACCGGGAAACGGCGCTCAAGCGCGCTTCCGGACTCACGCTGTCCGAAGACGAGCTTCGGCGCGTCGAGGCGCTGCTCAAACTCAAAACGGGCACGCTGCGCCAGAGCGCGGCCAGGCTGCTGCTGTCGCAGCCGGCTTCGCTGCTGGAAGGTTCTTTGCTTCGGCTGCTCGGCGCCAAAGCGGAGCTTCAGCGGCTGACCGGGCTGGAGCTGCTGACCGAGCTTGCATCGGACAAAGAACGCGCCGGCGATTCCGGCAAATGGATTGCGCTGGCGCGGATCGCAGAGAATCCGACGCCCAAAGAAACGCAGCTTCTGGAGAAGCTGAACGCTTCGGGGCGGGCGGAATACACGCCGCAAAACGGCTTCGGACTGTACGATCCGCAAGCCGCGGAAGCCTGGCTGACCGGCGGCCGGGAGCGTGCGGCGGACCCGGAGCGCGTATTCACGCTGGACGCAGCCCGGGCGGAGCTGTTCCTGGAAGGACTGGAGCAGCGCATTCACAAGTTCCGCGACGTGGAATACGAAGTGGAGTATTACGCCGGCCGCAAAGAAACACTGCTGCTGGGCGCGGAACTGCGGCGTACGGCGCCGGCCGGCGGATGGATCCATTCGCTGGAACAAGATCGCTACGAGCGCCAAAATGCGCTGGATATGTATCCGCTGGCCGACGAATGGCGCGCTTATCTGGAGGAAAGCGGCTTCCGCGCCGACGAGCTGCTCCAATTGTACGTGCTGCGCCTGCTGGGCGATCTGGACGGCAAGCTGGACGACCACTACGGCGAATTCATCGCGCATTACGAATATCGTCAGCTTCAACGCATTCCGCTGCTCGAAGGCTGGCGCGAAGAATACGCCGCTTCGCTGCTTCCGCTTCAGCGGCTGCGCGAGCTGTCTAAGCTTCTGCTCCAATACGAGCGCGCGGGCAATCTTCTGGATGCTTTTTTCCTGGACAGCGAGCGCGAAGAATCGTTTGAGACGGCGGCTTCCGTGCTGGAGTCGCTGATTGCGGCGTATCCGCAGGACGCGCCGGCCCGGGACCGGCCGATCTGGGAAGTGCTGGCTTCGCCGTGGCGCGCGATCATGCGCGGCCGCGTGCACGACGACGATACGTTCAAACGCTGCCTTGCGCTGACGTTCCGGTTCGATAGCTGCCGCGAGCAGGAAGAGCCGAACGGCGAACAAGCCGTCGCGCTCGAGCTTCCGCTGGCGTTCAAAGCGTATACGCTCGGTATGGTCGGGGCCAACGAAGTATACAAAGCGATGCTGAACCGCAGCGCGTCTTATACGCTGCGCAGCCTGACCAACACGCACCACGCGTCCGACTGGCTCAAGCGCAGCGAAGATCTCCGGGACATGCTGAAGCGCGTCGTGGACCGGCTGCTGGAGATCGAGCTTGCGCGCGGCGATCTGGCGACCGCGGCCACGCCGCTGACGATGGCGCTCCAGCGGATCGAAGGGCTGGACGTCCTGATCCGCATCCTGGTCAGCCTCGGCGGCGAAACTTTCGTGCGCGGCTACATCTACGGCTACGGCGACAACCAGACGAAGAAAGAATCGCTGAGCCATCTGCTCAAAGTCTGCTATCCGTCCGAAAGCGACGATGCGCGGGGACTCGGCGAGCGGCTGGAAGGAACGGGCATCGCGGAGCGAAGACTGCTGGAAGCGGCCATGTACGCGCCCCAGTGGATCGACATCGTGGCGGAATATCTGGGCTGGCCCGGCCTGCGCAGCGCCGCCTGGTACTTTCACGCGCATATCAACGAAACGTTCTCGGCGGAAAAAGAAACGATCGTCGCGCATTATTCGCCGATCACGCCGCAGGAATTCAACGACGGCGCATTCGATGTGCAGTGGTTCGAAGATGCCTACGCCGTGCTCGGCGAGCAGCGGTTCAAGCTGCTGTACGAGTGCGCCAAATACATCTCGGGCGGCGCGAACCACCGCCGGTCGCAGTTGTTCGCGGACGCGGTGCTCGGCAGGCTCAAGCTGAAGGAAACGCGCGGCCAGGTCGCGGCCAAGCGGGGCAAAGACCAGCTGCTGGCGTACAGCCTGATTCCGCTCGACGGCAAACGCGAGTCCGATCTGCGCGAACGCTACGACTTTATCCAGAAGTTCCTGCTGGAAAGCCGGCAGTTCGGCGCGCAGCGCCGGGCCAGCGAAAGCGCGGCTTCGCAGATCGCGCTCGGCAATCTGGCGAGAAGCGCGGGCTACGCGGACGCGACCCGCATGCAGTGGGACCTGGAAGCCGGCAAGCTGGACGATCTGCTGGCATATACGCAGCCGTACGAGGTCGACGATGTGCGGGTGCGGCTCGTCATCGGCGACAGCGGACTGCCGGAGATCGAAGCCGGGAAGAACGGCAAGCCGCTCAAGTCGGTGCCTTCGCGCCTGAACAAGAACGAATACATCGTGCGGCTCAAAGAAATCAAAAGCGAGCTGACCGAACAGCATCGGCGCTTCGTGCGCGAGCTGGAACGCTCGATGGAAACGGCGGCCGCGTTCGCCGTGTCCGAGCTGGTCAAGCTGCACGGCAATCCGGTCGTTTCTCCGCTGCTGTCCGAAATCGTATTTCGGCTTGCGGGCGACGCGGCCGGCGAATCGTCGTCCGCGTCGGGAGAAGACGGGCTTCGTCTCGGCTGCTTCCGGCCGGAAGACCGCAGGCTGGTCGCGCTCGGCCGGGTGTCGGAGCCGCTGCCGGAGCAGGCGGAGCTTGTGATCGCGCATCCGGTCGATCTGCACGCAAGCGGGCTGTGGCCGAGCCTTCAGCGCGATCATATCGAACGCGGGCTGGAAGCCGGACGCAGCGACCGCGCCCCGCGCCGCCAGCCGTTCAAGCAGCTCTTCCGCGAATTGTATCTGCCGAACGCGGACGAGCGGGCGGCCGGCACGCTGTCTTCGCGCTACGCGGGACACCAGGTACAGCCGAGCAAGACCGTCGCGCTGCTGCGCGGGCGGGGCTGGACGGTCAGCTACGAATCCGGCCTGCAAAAAGTCGACTACGGCCGCAACGTAATCGCGACGCTGTACGCGATGGCGGACTGGTTCTCGCCGGCCGACACGGAAGCGCCGGCGCTCGAAACGATCGAATTCAGCGACCGCCGCACGCATAAGCCTATCAAGCTCGAAGACGTGCCGCCGGTGCTGTTCTCCGAGATCATGCGCGATATCGACCTGGTGGTCAGCACGGCGCACGTCGGCGGCGTCGATCCGGAAGCCAGCCTGACCACGATCGGGCTGCGCACGGCGATCGTGCGCGAATCGCTTGCGCTGCTGGGCACGGCCAATGTCCGGCTGGACGGCAATTACGCCCGCATCGAAGGCTCGCTCGGTGAATACGCCGTGCATCTGGGCAGCGGCGTCGCGTACAAGCAGGCGTCCGGCGCGCTCAATATCATTCCGGTGCACGCCGGGCAGCGCGGCCGATTCTTCCTGCCGTTCCTCGACGAAGATCCGCGCACCGCGGAAATCCTGTCGAAGATCGTGCTGCTGGCGGAAGATAACAAGATCAAAGACCCGCAGATTCTGGAACAGATCAAGAACTGAGCGCGCGAAGATCGGGCTTCGGGAGCGGCGGGGCGTGTCTTCAAACTTCGAAGAAAGCGATTTGAAGACACGGCCCGGCAAACGATTTTCAAAAATTCCGACCCGCCGGCCCGCTTCCGGGGTAATCATAGTTAGAGGTTTGCGGGCCGGTTCCGAACCGGTCCCGTCAAGCCGCGCGATCACGGAAGGAGCGTGCAAGCATGAACAAAGTCATTATGGGGAAAGTCCGTTCGAACACGCAGGGAGAAGGCGGAGCGACGCTCGGCACCTATCTGTTCGACTGTTTGAAAAAAGAAGGCGTGACCGAGGTGTTCGGCGTGCCCGGCGATTACAATTTCACTTTGTTCGATACGCTGGAGCAGTGCTCGGGCATCAAAGCCGTGCCGACGCGCAACGAGCTGAACGGCGGTTACGCGGCCGACGGTTACGCGCGGATCAAAGGACTGGCGGCGCTGATTACGACATTCGGCGTCGGCGAGCTGAGCGCGGTCAACGCGATCGCCGGCGCAAGCAGCGAGAATGTGCCGATTATCCATATCGTCGGCTCGCCGAAGTCCGAGAAGCAAAAGCAGCGCAAGCTAATGCACCATACGCTGATGGACGGCGACTACGACGCGTTCCGCAGAGTGTACGAGCCGCTGTCCGCGTATACGGCCGTCTTGACGCCGGACAACGCGATGATCGAGATCCCCAAGGCGATCTCGATCGCCAAGCGCTTCAGAAAACCGGTGTACCTGTCGGTGGCGATCGACCTGGTGCAGCAGCCGCTGGCGATGAAGGTGCCCAAGCTCGAAGCGCCGAAGACCGACGAATCGTCGCTCAAGTCGGCTTCGAAGCAGGCGCGCAAAATGTTGAAATCTTCGAAGCGGGTCGTGCTGCTCAGCGATGCCAAAGTCAAAAGCTGGCGGCTGGAACCGCTGGTGCGCGAAGCGGCCGAACGCTTGAAGATCCCGGCCGCTTCCACCGTCATGGGCAAAGGCGGCTTCGACGAAACCCATCCGAATTATATCGGGCTGTACGGCGGCAAGCTGGGCAGTGAAAAGGTGCGCGAAGTCGTGGAAGGAGCGGACTGCGTCGTCGCGGTCGGGTATGTGCCTTCGGACATCAATACGGCGAGCGAGACGGCCAAGCTGAATCCGAAAAAGATGATCGTGGTACAACCGGAGTCCGTAACGGTCGGCAATCAGGAGTATAAAGACGTACTGGCTCAGGATATGCTGCGCGAACTGGCCGGGCTGGGACTGACCGCGGAAGAGGAAATTCCGGCGGCCGACCATCCGTACGACAGCGGACAGCAGCTCGACGGCAGCCGTCCGCTGAAAGCGGCAGAGTACTATCCGCTGATTCAGCGGCTGCTGCAAAAAGGCGATATCGTGCTGGCCGAGACCGGCACGTTCGCTTACGGCCTGTCACAGGTCCAGCTTCCGCAGGGCGCATCGTATATCGGGCAGAGCGGCTGGCAGAGTATCGGCTACGCGACGCCGGCGGCGCTGGGCGCAAGCATCGCCGCTCCGAAGCGCCGGGTGCTGCTGTTTACCGGGGACGGGGCGCTTCAGCTTACCGTCCAGGAACTCAGTTCCATGATGGAGTACGGCTGCAAGCCGATCGTGTTCGTGCTCAACAACGGCGGCTACACGATCGAGAAGTTCCTGAACTTCCGCGTGCCGGTGGAAGAGCAGCCGTATAACGAAATCCCCGGCTGGAACTACACCAGGCTGATCGAGTCGTTCGGCGGCAATCCGTATACGGAGCGCGTGCGCACGATCGGGGAGCTGGCCCGCGCTTTCCGCGAAGCGGAACTGCAGCGCGAAGAGCGGTTGTGCCTGATCGAGCTGGTGGCCGATCCGATGGACGCGCCGGAGTATCTGCGCCGGATGAGCGAAGAACTGGAAGACCAGGAGTAAGCGGTGGCGTCCGCCCGTTTGTCGGACGCTGCGGCCGGTACAAAGCCCGGTCCAATCGGAAGCCGGAATTCTCTGCGGAGGATTCCGGTTTTTCGATAGGGAACGCAAACCGGCCCGGGATTCTTTTTTGAAATTTTCATACAGGCTTCGTTCCTGCCGCGCCGTTTCTTCGGTCTTCGGAATTTGGCAAAAGTTCGAAAAATCGCGTTTTGAACCTGAAACTTTTAAAAGGAGGTAAGCGTCTATACTTACGACGTGTCAAAATAAGGATGACCTGAACATAAAGGTCGAAAAGGAGCAAACGAGGTGGCAAAAGGATGAAGGTCAAGGCGTGGACGGCAGTAGGCAGCCGGGTCATTTTGGCGGCCGTTTTTGCTTTGGTGGCGGTGTTTTTCCTGTCGGTTCATACGGGACAGGCGGCTTCGAGCACGAAGATCGTGCTCGACGACAGGGAAGTGACCGGTGCCAGGGACGTGTTGACGGTAAGCGGAACGACGATGGTGCCGATCCGGGTGATCTCGGAAGAACTGGGATACTCGGTCGGCTGGAACAAGACGAGCAAGCAAATTACGATCAGCGGTTCGAGAGAAGACGTACAGCTTACGCTCGGAAGCAAGTCCGCCCGTTCGGCGGAAGGAACCACCGTGTCGCTGGAACAGGCGCCGCTGCTGCGATCCAATACGACTTATGTGCCGCTGCGGTTCGTCGGTACGCAGATGGGCCTGGCCGTTAAGTGGGACAACTCGGCCAAGACCGTGTACCTGACTTCCCGGCCCGATTCCGGAGCGCCGCTCGACGGCGTGGGTCCGAACGACGACGTCGATCCGCCGGAGCAGGTTCCGGGCGGCGTGCCGAATACGGCCGCGCAGGTGGAGCAGATCAGCTTCAGCGAGAACCGGCTGCTGATCGGCATCAGCGGCGATACGCAGCCGAACGTTACGGCGATCGATTCGCCGAACCGGATCGTGATCGATCTGCCGAATACGTCGTTCAGCCCGTTGTTCGCCGAAGGCCAGGGGCTGCTGATCGGCCAGCAGGGACAGATCTCGGCTCAAACTTCCGCGGACGTCACCGCAATCCGGTTCGCGCTGAACAACGATTCGCCGATGCGCGTGCGGGTCGTGATCGATCTGAACAAGACGAAGGGATATCAGGTGTACCGCGAAGGCAGCCTGATCTTCGTCGACCTGAATAAGCAGGGCGGCACGTCGACGCCGGGAGTGGGCGGGGACGGCAAGAAGATCGTCGTAATCGACCCGGGTCACGGCGGCAAAGCGACCGGGGCCATCTATAAAGGCGACGGCCTGACGCTTCAGGAGAAAGACGTCAATCTCCAGATGGCGCTCAAAGTCGAACAGCTGCTGAAGCAGGTGAACGGGCTCGACGTGGTGCTGACGCGCAGCGACGATACCGACGTTTCGCTTCAGGGACGGGTGGACATTGCGGAGAACCTGAACGCGGACATCATGGTTTCGATTCACGCGAACAGCATGCCGGTCGGCTCCAAAGCAACCAGCGGCACCGAGACGCTGTATACGAAGAACGAAAGCAAGCTGCTGGCGCAGACGATCCACAAATACGTGATCAAAGCGACCGGCCTGCCGGACCGCAAAGCCAAGTACCAGAATCTGCACGTGGACCGCGAATCCAACCTGCCGACGGCGCTGGTGGAAACGGGCTTCCTGTACGCGGGCGGCGATGTGCAGAAACTTACCGATCCGCAGTGGCAGGATCGGGTGGCGCAGGCGATCGTCGACGGAATCGTCGAGTACCTGGGCTTGTAAGCAGTACGGAACGATTGTAACGCATCGAACCAAGCGGACTGCCGGACATCGGCGGTCCGCTTTTTGTTTGGCTTCTGGTTTGCCGGAGCCGGCCGGGGTTAAATGCGTGTGAGGCGCGTCGGCTAAGGAGTCGAGAACGCCGGTTGAAGGAGGAATGCAAATGACAAAGGATTCCCGCTCCCGCATACGGAGAATCGCCGAATACGCCGCAGCCGGCCTGGCGGCGGGAGCCGTGCTCGGCTTTCTGCTCAAAGCCGTCCAGAGCCTGAGCGGACACCGGGTGTACCGGCTGCTGCTGAATGCCGACTATGTGCCGGTGCTGAACCGCTTCCACTTGAACGAAGCGGCGGAGTTCGGCATCCATCTGCTGATTTCGGCGGGGCTCTGCATCGTGCTCGGGCTGCTCTGGCGGCGCAAAGCGCGCGCCGTTCTTCCTTCTCCGGTCCGGATGGCGTCCGTTACGGCTGTGATCGGGCTCGCAGTCGGCCTGCTGCTGTATCCGACCACGCTGCTGTCCGCCGGAGGCACGCCTCCGATAGACAGCCTGCCGGCGCTCGCCTGGTGGCTGGCGGTACACCTGGTTTACGGCGCGGCCGCGGGACTGCTGCTTGCGCCGGCGGTCCGCGAAGGCGCCCCGGAAAGCGGCGGATAAAACGGCGAATCGAGCTTTCGAAACGTTTCTAGAGAAATAGGCTGACCTTTATTGTGCAAACAAGCATGCCCGCCGCTGCGGGAATCTTTAATTTTAAATTTGAAATGTTGTTAAAAATGGTGACACAGCGAATGAATTACCTTATAATTTAGTCGATTAAAGAATATAACAGGACAAAAAAATACTGATACAAGGAGGCGGCGGTTATCCTTTCCCTGCAGGAAGTAAGCAAGACGTATACGGCGCAGGGCCAGACTTTCCAGGCCGTTCTTCCGGTCAGCATGGAGATCGAGACGGGCGGCATCCACGGAATTATCGGCACGAGCGGAGCGGGCAAATCGACGCTGCTGCGGCTGATGAATCTGCTGGAACGCCCGGATACCGGCCGGGTCCTGTTCGAAGGACGCGATCTGACGGCGATGGGCGAGCGCGAACTGCGCGCGGAGCGGCGCTCGATCGGGATGATCTTCCAGCAGTTCAACCTGGTGCATAACCGGACCGTGCACGGCAACGTCGCCGCGGCGCTCGAACTGGCGAAGACGCCCAAGCGGGATCGGGAACGGCGGATCGCCGAGGTGCTGAAGTTCGTCGGTCTCCAAGACAAAGCGCGCCAGTACTCGGCCAGGCTGAGCGGCGGCCAGAAGCAGCGCGTGGGCATCGCCCGGGCTCTGGCAAGCAGTCCCAAGCTGCTGCTGTGCGACGAACCGACTTCGGCGCTCGATCCCCAGACGACGGAGGATCTGCTGAACGTGTTGCTGCATATCAACCGGACGCTGGGCGTCACGATCGTCGTCGTCACGCACGAGATGGAAGTGGTGCGGCAGATCTGCACGACCGTTTCGGTGATGGAGATGGGCGAAACGGTCGATACGTTCCATATTCCTCGGAGCGGAGCGGAGAGTATCCGGCCCAAGCTTTCGTACCGGGAACAAATTCTCGGAACGGCCAGGGAGGCGGACCGATGAGCATGGAGCGCTTTATGGAGATCTGGACGCAGTATCACGAACAGATCTGGGAATCGATCGGCCAGACGTTCTATATGGTGGGCATGTCCACGCTTGCGGCCGTAATTCTGGGCATCCCGCTGGGAACGCTGATCTTTTTGACGCGTCCGGGCGAGATGCTGTCGAACCGCACGGCATCGGCGGGTATCAATATCGTGGTCAATGTGATCCGTTCGTTTCCGTTTCTGCTGCTGGTCGTGTTTATGTTCCCGCTGACCCGGGCCATCGTCGGAACGACGATCGGGACCACGGCGGCGACGGTGCCGCTTGCGGTCGTGGCCGTCGCGGGTTATTCCAGGCTCGTCGAGCAGGCGCTGGTCGAAGTGCCGCGCGGCGTAATCGAAGCGGCCCGCTCGATGGGCGCGTCGAAGCTTGAGATCGTTTGGAAGTTTCTGTACGTGGAAGCGCGCTCGGGCCTGGTGCTCGGACTTACCACGTCGATCGTCAGCTTCATTTCGTATTCGACGGTCGTCGGCATTGTCGGCGGCGGAGGCGTGGGCGACTTCGCGATCCGCTACGGCTACCAGCGCTTCGAGATGGACGTCACGCTCTGCATGGTTGTGCTGATGGTGCTGCTCGTCCAGGCCGTGCAGGTCGGAGGCAGCTATATTTCTCGCAGGATCGACAAACGTTGAGTTTTCCGCTTATCCAACGATTTGGTGCCTTACCTTTAGCTTTGACAAGATCTTATCAATCGGGGGTTACGAATTATTATGAAAAAGTATTTATTCATCGTCCTGGCCGCGCTGATCGTTATCTTGTCCGGCTGCGGACAAAGTTCGTCCACGCCGGCGGCGCCAAGCGATTCCGGCACGGCAAACAAGACCGACGGCGCGGACAGCGGCGATACCAAGGAACTGACCAAGCTCAAAGTCGCTTCGCTGCCGGCGCCGATGGACGCGATTCTGCTGCTCGTGAAGCCGCTGCTCGTCGAAGACGGCATCGATCTGGAGATCGTCGAGATGTCGGACAATATCCAGCCGAACGACGCGCTGGCGCACAAAGAAGTGGACGCGAACTTTTTCCAGCACGTGCCTTACGCCGAAGCGTACAACGAAGCGCACGACAGCGACATAGTACCGGTGCAGCCCGTTTATAACGCTTTGTATGCCGGCTATTCGAAAAAGTACAAGTCGGTCGACGACCTGCCGGACGGCGCGATTGTCGCGATTCCGAACGACCCGCCGAATATTGCGCACTCGCTGCTGCTGCTCGAACAAAACGACCTGATCGAACTGAAAGAAGGCGTCGGCATCAAAGCGACTCTCCAGGACATCACGTCGAATCCGAAAAACCTGGACTTCAAAGAAGTCGATCTGCTGACGCTCAACCGTATGATGGACGACGCGGACATGGTTACGATGTATCCGGCGTACGCCAAACCGCTCGGCCTGTCGGCCAAGAAAGACGCGCTGATCGTCGAGAAGGATATGCAGGCGTTCGCGATTACGCTCATGGCGCGCGAAGACAACAAAGACGACCCGGCGATCCAGAAGCTGGCGGAACGCATGCGCGGTCCGGAAGTGGAGAAGTTCCTGGAAGAAGAATATACCGATACGTATCCGGCATTTTGACGAACTCCGGCTTTATGCCGGCACGGCCGCCGCGTATCGCATGACCGTTCGGCGGAAGCCGGGCGGTTTTTTTTCGCAAAAAAGCAACCAGGCATTCATAAAAGCCGGCAGGTTACCGAAGTAAGGTGTGGAGCAATTTAATTTGCACAAATATAGGCGGAACGGAAAAGGAGAGCACCAGTTGAAGCTTACGATTAAACAAAAACTGCTCGGCGGATTCGGCGCAATGATCGTAGTCATCGTCATCTTGAACACCATCACCAATTTGAGCACTTCCATGCTGAGAGACCGGTCGGATCTGCTGCGGGAGCAGAATATTCCGAACGTCGTTTCGCTTGAAAAAATGAACGATCGCCTGAAGACGACCGATCAGCTGGTGATGCGCAATATTCTGGATACGGACAACTCGAAAATGAGCGGCAGCCAAACCGAAATCGATCGGAACATGAACGAATTTACCGAAGCGCTGAGCGCTTATGCGGCTTCGCTGACTTCGGACGAAGAGAAACAGGAAGCCAAAGCGCTGAGCGCAAACTTTGCCGAGTATACAAGCTCCGTCGGACGGATTCTGGAGCTGTCGCAGGCCAATCGGGACGAAGCGGCGGCCCGGGTGCAGACCCAGGCGGAAACGATTGTGACGCAGATGACCCAATCGCTCGGCCAACTGATCGACCGCAATATCGAGGTCATGAACGGCGCGGCGCTGGAGCAGTCCGAAGCGACCCGCTCCATGTTGACCACTTCCATCGTGTCAGTGACGGTCGCTCTGGCGCTGGGCGTTCTGCTGGCTTTCCTGATCTCGGGCAGCATCACGCGCCCGCTGGGACGGATGACCCGGCAGGTGGGTTATATGGCGGACGGCGAGCTGGACAAGATCGACGAGCTGCCGACCGGACTCAAAGGCGAACTGGGACGACTGGCCGCCGTGCTGCGGCAGATGGGCGAGAACCAGCGCGAGATTCTGCTCGAAGTCGAGCGGACTTCCGGGGCGCTGGCGGCTTCGGCCGAAGAATTTAAATCGGTGGCGCAGGAGAGCGCGACCGGAGCGGAGCATTCGGCGACGTCCATGCAGCGCATGGCGGAAGCGAGCGAAGCCCAGCTGTCGAATTCGCGCCGGGGCGGCGATCTGATGCAGCGCATGCTCGACAAGATCGTGGTGATCCGCGACCGCGTCGGGGAAACGTCGGACACGGCCGGGGCGGCCGGCTCGCATTCCGACGAAGGCAGCCAGGTGGTTCAGGAAGCGGTCAGCCGGATGGAATCGGCATCCGCGGGCATGAGCGAAATGACGGAAGCTGTCGACGCTTTGAACCGCCGTTCGCAGGAGATCGGCGGCATCGTGCAGCTGATTACCAATATCGCCAAGCAGACCAATCTGCTGGCGCTCAACGCTTCGATCGAAGCGGCGCGGGCGGGCGAGCAGGGCCGCGGCTTCGCGGTCGTCGCCAGCGAGGTCGGCAAGCTGGCCGAGCAGTCGTCGGCTTCGGCGGCGCAGATCATCGAGATGATCGATCTGGTGCGCCGGGACGCGGAGCGGCTGAGCGATGTGATCGGCCAGGCGTCGGAGCAGGTAGCGGCGGGCCGCGATTCGGTCGATGCGACCGGCGGTCTGTTCGGCCGGATTCGCGAGACGGTCGGCCGGGTCGGCATGCAGAGCGATCAGGCGGTGCAGGCTTCCGGCGAGATGGTGCAGGTAGTCGAGACGGTGGCTTCGGCCATTATGGAAGGCGGCTCGCAGATGGAGCGGACGGCCGAAGAGATCCAGAACGTCTCGGCGGTGTCCGAACAGCAGGCCGCCGCGATGCAGCAGATGTCCGCAAGCGCCGTGTCGCTGTCGGAAATGGCCGGCGAGCTGGAGCGCATGGTCGGCCGGTTCAAGCTGTAAGTTGTTTTTGCCGCGTCCTCGATACGAAGTTGGACAGGGACCCCATTCCTAAAGGTTTGGGGTCTTTTTGCCGATAAAAGTCAAGATAGCCTGCAAGCAAGGCAGCGAGCGGACGATGCGAGAAACGCAGGCGGACAAAAAGGGAGTGGAAGCATGTTGGGGGACGGTAAAAAGAGATGGAAAAAAACGCTGGCGTTCGCGCTGGCGGCTTCGCTGCTGCTCGGGGGAGCGGCGGCGGTCGGACCGGAACAGGCGGAAGCGTACAGCGTCTGGAATGTGTACAGCGACGCGATGAAGCTGGAGAAGCAGGGGAACTACGCCCAGGCGATCGCCAAGTACGAACAGGCCGGGCGCGAACTTGCGGCCGGACGCGAATACGGCAACGCGGGCCGCATGTACCGCAACGCGGGCGAAGTGTACGTCAAGCTGTACCAGTACGACAAAGCGGTATCCAGCTGGGATCTGGAGTCTTCCTATTACGCCAAAGCCGGCCTGACCCAGGACAGCCTGGCGGTCAAGAAGAAAGCGGACGCGCTGCGCAGTTCCGTGCAGCTGTATTACGAGAACGGTCTGTCGGCCGCCGCGCTCAAGAACCGGGGACGCGGCCTGGCGCCGCTCGAACCGGCGAACGGCGCGCTGATCGGCGCTTACGCGGAGCAGGACAAGCAGGTGCACAGCAGCGCGGGCGGCAAATTCTATACGGACAACTTTCCCAAGCTGACCGGTAAAAAGCACGCGGGCTACCTGGTCTATTTCTCGTACGGCCAGCCGCTGTCTTCGGTCCGCACCCATATCGAGAAAGCGAAAAAGAACGGAACGGCGCTCGAACTCGGCGTGCAGCCGCTGTCGGGTCTGGGACAGGTCAAAGACGACGCTTATCTGCACCGGCTCGCCAAAGACGCGGCCGCTTCCGGCGTGCCGATCTTTCTGCGCTTCGCCAACGAGATGAACGGCAACTGGACGCCCTGGACGACCACGCCGAAAAATTATATCGAGAAATTCCGCCTGGTCGCCGACGTCTTCCACAAAGAAGCGCCGGACAACGTCGCGATGGTGTGGGCGCCTGGCGCGAATCCGGTCGATTCGATCCCGTCTTATTATCCGGGCGACAAATACGTCGATTGGGTGGGCGTCAGCCTGTATTCCATCTACAATCCGACCGGCGATCCGCTGGGCCAGGGCATGGACCGGACCAGCCATATCGAGAAGCTGGACGCAATCTACAAGCTGTACGCGGACCGCAAGCCGATCATGATCGCCGAAGGCGGCGTCTCGTATATGTATCCGGAGAAAAAGCGCGACGTGACCGAATGGTCCGTCTACCAGACGCAGCAGCTTTACGCGACGCTGCCGATGAAGTATCCCAAGGTCAAAGGAATCTTCTGGTTCGACGTCGATTCACAGGGAACCGGCGACCGGGTCAAATATTACGGCTTGTCCGGCAACGCCAAACTGCTGGCGGCTTACAAGAAGCTGGTGTCGAGTCCGTATTACCTGAGCACGGTGGGCGACGGCACCACGCTGGTCTACAGCCCGATCGCGCAGACGGTCCCGGCCAAGAGACTCAAAGTCTCCGGCTACGTCAAAACATGGTCGCCGACGCTCGGCAAAGTGGTCTACGAAATCGGCGGCAAACAGGCCGGCGTCTCGACCGCTCCTCCCTGGACGGCCGAGATCGACTTTGCCAAATACAAAGGCAAAACGATCACGATCAACGTCCGGGCGTACGATAAGCAGGGGAAGCTGGTGAATACGCAGGCGGTGAAGACGAAGGTGCAGTGAGCAGATCGAAAAGGCGCGCTTCCCAAAGGAAGTGCGCCTTTTTCCGTAAACCTACGCAAATAAATTTCTATTCAAAAACGCAGCTGCTCAAAAATCGGCTTCAAATAATCTGCGATCGAATCATAAGTCAAAGGAGATCGAAGCAGCTGTGCAGTAAGGACTTCGTAATCGTTTTGATAAAAATTCGAGTTTAACAATTCAAGCAGTTTCTCTGTAAAAGGATATTCAGGTGCGCAGGAAGGGTTGTGTATAAGATCGGCGGAAAGATCGGATTTCAACGATTGATACAGGGTGCGGAGTTCATTTTGATTGTGTTCGACCCGAGGCCAGAGGTGATATAAATCGTATAAGTGTCTGGAATTTCCAAGCGAATTTTTAAGTTCAAAACGATCGCATAAAGCGAAACATTTGTCGATAAACGTCCGGCTCAAACAGGGTAGGGCACAAAGTGACAATAAGTTTCAATCAACAAATGATTTTTCAAATGACTATCGGTATATACATTCGGATAGTTCACTTCGTAACGGTTAAACTTGCGGCGTGACTGAACATCCTCAAGATTACCGATCGCAAGCCCTGCTTCTTCGACGGATGTCAAAATCTTTCTTTTTAATGTTCGGCGCTGAGCATCTGAAGGAGGAGAAAGATTCTCTTGAAAAAAAGAAAGATCGATATCTTCCGAAAAACGATCGATTAATTTATAGGCTTTGGATAGAGAAGTTCCACCTTTGAAAATAATTTCGGGTATATGTTCACCGATAGTTTTGAGTACGACCGAGACATAATAATCTTTTTCAATAATAGCTTCGGCTATCCGAAAATATTCGCTTGCAAGAATCAACAATTATTGAAAAGTTTCTTTATCCTCGTATAAGTACATGATCCAATTCCAACTCCATCAGACGTTTGGCTGTTTTGTTCGGATAGTTTAATACGATTGTTCGGATTATCTCCGAGGAAAGTTGTAAATCATCCAAATAAGAAAAAGCTTTTCGTTTCAGCGTTTGAGTATCCACCTCGGCATAAATTTCGGTTTCGGATAGCAGATCAAGAATCTGAAGAAGTTTTACATTTTGCGCAGTTACAGGCACACGTGGAGATTTCAAAGTTAGCCGATAACTTTTTAGTTGGATCGTTCTTCGTTTACTGGCAGTTTTTTCTGTTACAATTTCAAGATGTTGGGGAACTTGAGTCGTAATCCCTAACTGATTAGCAAAAGCAAGCCCGGACAAATATCCGTAAACCCGGTCGCCCGAACGAATATATTTTCTTTCGACGACCAGGCGCTCGCTTAGTTTGCTATTTTGTTTAAGCACTGAATTCCATTTAGTGAAAAAATAGACGCCGTTACTAAACCGTTGGAGTTCTTCATTTTGCACCATTCGATTCAGGTTTCGACGCAGACTTTCTGCCGAGAGGTTGACATCCATATGTTTGAGTTCGTTAGCAATAATTGGTTCGTTATAGCCGTAATTTTCGAACAAAATTTCTTTGAGCGACATGGAATCTCTCCTTTCACTTATTGAAATTATACCCTATTTTTAAATTAAAAGTTCAAAAACGAGACAAAATGATGTTCAATGACTTTTTGCATCTGAATATTATTGTAGAAGTTTTATCGTGTTAATAGGGCTGTTTCTATACGCGGCCTTATAAACTCCGCATTCCGCTTCATTCTCGTTTTCGGCACTTTTTTTAGTCTTCAAATCGAGAATGAATTGGATTTTCGCGGGACAAACTGCTGGACTGAAAACTTAATCATTTTATATTTACGAAAGAAGGTTGAATCATGCCCGGCTTTTTTTATATCATACTTCCGATTCTTTGGTTATGTATTTGTCTTCAATTTATCCTTCGCAAATTCTATGTTGATGACTTATCGAATATCGGAATGAGCTTGTCGGGAATCTTGACGCTGTATGGATTCTCACATGAAACATCGATCTATCCTTCACTTTTATATTTTGTATACTTGAGTGCTACTATCGCATTTTTAATAGTTTCGATTATTAGCTTTGTATCAGCTAAATTTAAATTGAAAAGAGATTGAAACGGTTAGACTTTGTTGGGGACTCAGGATTTTCTTCGATTTCTCTATTTATTAAGCGCAGCGCAGCTTGTAAGCTGTGCTTTCAAAGTGCCGAGAAAGCCGGGTAGGGTGTCAAACCAAAAATAGCGGCACAGGTACACTTATTTCGGACGAAACGCTTCGGCTGCTTCAAATAGCTTCACTCATACAATTATTTTAGAGAAAAAGACCGAATAGGAGCGTAAAAGTTCGAAATAGTTGTACTAGCGCAGCTATTTGCTCGGAAATGCAAAATTTACCCGAAATAAAGGCCTATATGATGCTATTTTGAATTCTTGTTGACTCTTGCTTCGGTTTCCGTTTATTTTAACGCATCGTCGTGTCTCGACAATCTGGAAGCACAGCTTATAAGCTGTGCTTTTTTGTCATGCTAAATTCCGAGAATCTTGGGGCGTGTTTGAGAACTCCGAAGGAAGCAGATTTTGCCGAATTTTCGTTCTCCACAAGGAACTTTTTCGCAGTCGTGCCGGGGCACGTCAAGAGAAAGTGACGCCGTCGGCGAATGAAGCGTGTACGCTTCTGGTACGGTTCATTCGTTGAATGAAGCGTACACGCTTTAGGTACGGTTCGGTTCATTGGAGGGCGAAAAGGCGGTAAAAGATGCACGTCGTTGAGTTTTCAAACACGACCTAATTAGGCGATGCAAAAGACCGGTTTATCTTATACGACAGCAGATGCCGCGCATAAGCTTCCGCGCTGCGCGCGATCTCGTCGTCGCTCATGCGCGAGCCGGCTCCGTACAGTACGAACGGGGCTTCCCAGCCGGCTTCGAGGTAGCGGGCGGTCGTGGCGAGCGGGCTCAGCAGCGTGTGGATATCGAGACGGTACCGGCCTTCGCGCCGATAATCGTCTTCTTGGCTGCCCCCGGAAACAGCGGCGCCGATCGTTTTGCTCGCAAACAGGTCGATGCCTTTGCCGTATGCCCAGTCTTCCAGCAGTACTTCGTCCAGCCACTGCTTGAGCAGCGGCGGGGAGCTGAACCAGTACAGCGGGAACTGGAGCACGATTCGATCGTGATTCTCCGCCAGCCGCTGTTCGCGCGCAATATCGATGACGCCGTCCGGGTATTTTTCGTACAGCGAACTGATCGTAATTTCTTCGGGATAGCGCCGAAGTTCTTCCAGCCACCTGCGGTGGATGCGCGATTCGTGCAGCGCCGGGTGAACGGCGATGACCAGCGTTTTCATGGGACAATCCCTCCTCGTTTGAATTCCGGTGCGGAATACGGCTCATTGTAGGAGAGTCGAAGAACGTTGTGAAGTACGCACTTTTAGGTAACTGCACGCGGCCCGAACGGTTAGCGCGCGGAATTCTCCGCCGAATCTGCTGTTTGCGCCGAACGTTCGACGGCCGGATCTTCCCTGTGCTCGTCGTCGGCAAAATCGTCTTCCAGCATCAAAGACCTGTCGCCGTACACCCGGTCCAGATGCGCTTCGCCCCAGTGGCAGAAAAAGTCGAGCACGTCGATCAGGCCGCTTCCGTATTCGCTCAGCGCGTATTCCACTCTCGGCGGCACTTCTTCGTAATCGCGCCGAATCAGCAGCCCGTCCCGTTCGAGCTCCCGCAGCTGCTGGGTCAGCATTTTGGGACTGACGTTCGGGATCAGCCGCTTCAGCTCGTTGTAACGTTTGACGCCTTCGACCAGATGGTACAGGATCAGGCTTTTCCATTTGCCGCCGATTACGTCGAGCGTGACTTCGACGCCGATCCGGTACTTTTTTGACGGCTGCTGCATATGGGTTCACTCCTTTATTCGGCGTTCTGCGCGGTTTCGCCGGCGGTTTCTTTGCTAACAGCATAACAGACTGCGCCGCTTCGCCGCGATCTTCGGCCGCGCGCGAACAGCCCCGATTCCCGCAAAACGCGGAAACGGGGCTGTTTTTCGGTGCTCGACCGGCGGCGCAGTCTTTTACTTGCCGCTCCAGATCACGTCGATCCTGTTGTAGCCTTTATTGCTGCCGGTGCCGGGAGCGCCGTCCAGCGTAACGGAAAAGGCGCTGCCTGCGTCGATAATCGTGAAGGACGATGCGCTGACCTGTTCGGATTTGCTCGTCGCGCCTTTTTTGGCGAAGTACTGTTTGTACGTATTGCCGAGCGATTCCAGATCCTGTTTGGTCAGATAGCTGAACGTGACGGACTTCTGCCCGGCGGCCGATCCTTCGATCACATCGTAAACTTTGGCGTCCGAAGGCAGCGGGAAGTCGGCCGGCAGATTCTGCGGACGCTGCACCGTCGACGTGCCCGGGGAAGTCGTGCCGCCCGACGAAGACGAGCCTCCGATCAGGACTTTGCTGTTCTTCGCGTCGTAAGTCACCGAAGTGCCCAGCGCTTCGCCGACCGAGCGGACCGGCAGGTACGTGGTGCCGTTGTACGTGATCGGGGCGAGCGTTTTTCCGTTTCCGTCTTTGGGCGTATACGCTTTTCCGTTGACCACGATGCCCAGACCGTAGTTCAGCGACGCGCGGATATCCTGCAGATTGCTGCCCGCGTACACGCCGGCCGAAGCCGTCAGCGTCATGCCCAGCGCAATGGCGGTGACCGCCAGCTTTTTCTTCATCGTTCTATCCATCCTTCCGATTTCGAGGTATACCGACGTGCGTATTGTATGTATGTTCCATTGTATGTAAGGCCGGTAAAGTCAATTACCCAGAATCTTTTGAATTTTAAACGAGTTGGGCGGCACTTATGTGATCTTTTTCCAGGTAATTGATAAGAAACGGGCCGGTAAACGGATAAATGATGCAACTCCCGGCGCAAACGGGCGTAAAAAGGCGTAAGACGCATCGTAAAAAATCGTTCAAAGGAGCGTGACGACATGGATCTTTATTTTGCGGACAACTTTTTCAATATGGGCGTGACGAAGATTATGAACGAAGCCGGGGAGATGGCGGGCACGATCGATCTGAAGAGCGCTTTCGGTTCTTCCGTCGACGTTTACGGCTTGTCCGGATCGCTGCTGTACACAGGCAAATTCCAGCTGATGCTGAACCGGTGGAGAGTGCTGGACAGCGCCGGAAACGATATAGGGCTGCTGCGTCCAAGGCTTACTTTTTTTACCAAAAAGTTCGAATACGACGCGGGCGAAAACGGGGTGTACGAGATCGAATCGCCGAACTTTTCCAAAGAATACATCGTGACGGAACGCGGGCAGACCGTGGCGACTTTCGCCAAAACGAACGGCTGGCTGCGCACCGACGCTTACGGACTGCGCAATGCTTCGAGGCTGGACGATTACGAGCTGGTCGCCGTCGTGATGGGCGTAAACGCGATCCGCAAGCGGCAGAATTCGGCGGCAAGCTCCGGCGGCGCGTAACCGCGCAAATTCGGCCCAAGCCCGTCCGAACGCCTATGCAAACCCGCGGCGGGCGGCGCAGCGGCAAACTTTTCCCGGCTTATGGTACACTGAAAGAAAAAGATCGGGGAGGCTTTGCCGAACGTGAAAAATTTGCTGGTTACCGGCTACCGCGCAAGCGAGCTGGGCATCTTCAACCAGAAGCATCCGGGCATTCCGTTTATCCGCGAAGCGATCAAGCGCCGGCTGATTCCGCTGATCGAGGAAGGGCTGGAGTGGGTCATCACCCCCGGCCAGTACGGCGTCGATCTGTGGGCGTGCGAAGCGGTTATCGAGTTGAAAAAAGAGTATCCGCAGCTCAGGCTGTCGGTGCTGGCCGCGTTCGCGAATATGGACGAGAAGTGGAGCGACGAGAAAAAAGAATACTGGCAGGAGCTGCTCAAAGGCATCGACTATTACGGCCTGGTCAGCAAAGAACCGTACAGCGGGCCGTGGCAGTTCAAAGCGCGCGACGCGCTGCTGCTGCGCAAAACGGGCGGCATGCTGCTGGTCTACGACGACGAAGCCGCGCCGGGCAGTCCGCGCTACTTCAAGGAAGACGCGGAGAAGATGCGGGACGGGGAGGGCTATCTGCTGATCCAGATCACGCCGGAGGATATCCAGTCGGTGGCGGACGATATGCAGAGCGAGCTGGCCGATACGCAGGGCGGGGACTGGGGCTGATCGCCCGCATCGGCCTGATCGATTGAACGTGCGCCGACCGGCCGGGCGAGGAAAAAAGGAATGGCCGGTCTGCGAAAGAACGGAGGGATCCGGATGGAGCTGCATTTCGGCGGCAAAAAGCTGGCGGTCGGCAAAGACCGTATTCGCACGTCGGACGGCGCGCCGGCGGGAACGATCGAACTTCACGGCAGCAAAGGTTCCGTGTATGTGCTGGACGAGCAGGATTACGTGCTGTTCCGGGCTTTTTGCGAGCGGCGGCCCAAGCGCTGGTCGGTGCTGGACGACCGCGAGGAACTTGTCGGCACGCTGCGCATGCAGCCCGGGCTGCTGCGCCGCAGGGTGTTCGAATACAACACGTACGCGAACGGCGTTTACCGGATCGAAGGCATCCGGGGAGAGCGCGGATACCGGGTCGAAGGGCCGGATACGTCTTTTTTCCTTGCCCGCCGGCGCCACTGGTGGAAAATGAACGCGTATACGCTGGATGTGCCCGAGACCGGCGCCGTGACCCCGCACGAGTGGGCAGCCGTGGCGATGGGCATCGAAGTGCTCCGGGAGCGCTCGCTGATCTGGGCGGACCTGATCAGCGGCGTGCTGAACTGACGGCGCCGACTCTGCGGCTGCGGGATTCTGCGGCGGCCGATTCGAAACGAACGCAGACGATTCCCGCTGAATATTGCGCAGATGCATCATTTCGAGGAGATATCGGCTTTAAACTAAAAAATGTTGCGGAGGTGCATCATTTTTCGGCTTTTTCCAGGCGAAATACGGAAATGGGCTGAAAATGATGCGCTCTCGCAACATTTTTCGATAAACAGGCACAGCGGCGGCGAAAATGATGCGCATCGGCATCATTCGCGCCTGCCGCCAACGGTAGACGGGACTGCGGCGTTACCGGCGCGAGAATCCTTCTTCGGCCAGATATTCCTCGGCTTCTTCATGCGTTTCGAACGCCATTTCCAGACTGGACCCGGAGTAGATAAAGAAGGTCTCGTCCTCGCATCGAAGCGTCAGCTCCTGGCCTTCGGCGTCGGTCCAGACATCGGCGTCGCCGGAAGGGAAGGCGGAAGCCGCGGCGGACGGGCGGCACGCGCCTTGAGCGGGCGATCCCGGCGACGGCGCGAGCGAGCGGATCGAAGCGTCGACGATCTCGCGCAGCTGCGCTTCGGTATAGTCGCGCACGTTGACCAAGCCTTTGTCGTCCGTCTCGTAATCGCCGACCAGTCCCGCGTAGACGAATCCGTTGCCGTTTTTATGAAAATGAAAAGCGACCGTTTTTTTCTCCTGCGCGCTATCCGGATAATGGTAGTTGACCCGGCCGAGAGAAACGTCTTTGCGTTCCAGCTCCGGGAAAGAGTCGAGGATCGCGATTTTTTTATCGAAAGTCAGCATAATTGAATATAAAACCTCCAGGGGGATAAAGTCGTAAAGTCGGTGTTCGACGGTTCCGCGGCGCGAAAGCCGCCTGTTATTATAACACGGGCGGCATGCGGTCGGGCGGCGAAACGCGCTTTTTTACAGCAGTCCCGCCAGCTTCAAACCGTAGGCGATGCCGTCGTCCTCGTTGGTTCTGGTGACCCACCTGGCGATTTCTTTGACTTCCGGCAGGCCGTTGCCCATGGCGACGCTGTTCGGAACGCCGGCCAGCATCTCCATATCGTTCAGCGCGTCTCCGAACGCATACTGGCGCTCCGGCGGAATGCCGAGTTTCTCCGTGATCTTGCGGATACCGGCCATCTTGCTGCCGCCCGCGGGCAGTACGTCGGCCGACAGCGGCGTCCAGCGGATAAAGTCCAGCGCCGGGAAGATCGCTTCGTACAGCGCTTCGTCCGCCTCGCTGCAAAACAGCGAAGCCTGGTACACAAAGCGCTCTTTGTAAAAATGCGGGTCCGGCGTCGACAGCGAAATATAATTCAGCATCATGCCGAAGCCCTGGGCGACGAATTCGTCGTCGGGAACGGTCGCTTTCATTTCTTCGTCGTCGATCAGAATGACCGGGTGGTTATGCTTCAGCGCGATATCCGTCATCTGCTCCAGCGAGCGGGTGTCGATCGGATTGGTGTAGATGACTTCGCCGTTCAGGACGACATACTGCCCGCTGTAGCTGACGTACGTGTCGATGCCCAGCTCTTCGCGGATCTCGCGGAACATGAACTGCGGCCGTCCGGTGGCGATGGCGACGATATGTCCTCTGCGTTTCAGCTCGAATACGGCTTCCCTGGCGGACTCCGGAACTTTCTTGCGTTCGTCCACCAGCGTGCCGTCGATATCGAAAAAGATAATGCTCTGCTCCATTTCCGCGTCCTCCTCGAAATTTTTTTGCGATGTCGTCGGCTACAGCAGCCCCGCCAGCTTCAATCCGTAGGCGATGCCGTCTTCTTCGTTGGAGCGGCTGGTCCATCTGGCGGCGGCTTTGGCTTCCGGCAGGCCGTTGCCCATGGCGACGCTGTTCGGGATGCCTTCCAGCATCTCCAGATCGTTCAGCGCGTCGCCGAACGCATACTGGCGCTCCGGCGGAATGCCGAGCTGTTCGGTAATCCTGCCGATGCCTTTGAATTTGCTGCCACCGGCCGGGAGAACGTCGAGCGAAAAAGGATGCCAGCGCACAAAATCGAACGATCCGAACAATTCTTCGTACAGCTCTTCCTCGCCTTCCGCGCAGAACAGCAGAGACTGGTAGATAAACCGGTCTTTGTAGTAGAGCGGATCGTGCTTCGGCAGCGCGCCGATATTCAGGGTGCCGATACTTTCGGCGACCCGGTCGTTCCCGGACACATTGGCGCGCATATCTTCATGGTCCATATAAACGACCGCGTGCTTGTTTTTGAGCGCCAGATCGGTCAGCTTTTGCAGCGCGTCTTCATTCAGCGGATTGGTGAATACGACTTCGCCTTCGTGCACGACGTACGAGCCGTTGTAGCTGACATACGTATCGATATTCAGTTCCCGGCGCACATGTTCGAAAAAGAACGGCGCGCGGCCGGTGGCGATGGCGACGATATGGCCGCGTTTTTGCAGCTCGGCGATCGCTTCGCGGGTTGACGGATTGATCTCTTTGGCGTCGTTCAGCAGCGTGCCGTCGAGATCGAAAAAAACGATGCTGCGTTCGTGTTCCTGGCTTGCGCTCATATGGGTTTCCCTCCGTTTGCAAAGTCCCGCTTGCGGGCGGCGGACTTCGCTTTCTCTCGCGGTTGCTTTTTATTTGTCTGGTCCATTATAACACGACAACCGTTCGCGGCAGGGCAAGCCGTTCGGCCGCCGATGACTCTTTTACCCGCGGACTGTGTTATAATAAGTCCGGAATTCCAATGTAAGCGTTATCGAAGACGGCGAGCAAATCAAGCATCTTACTAAACCGCATTTCAGGAGGTAGACGATGGCCCTTGGAACAAGTATAACGATACGTTTGGAAATGGATAAAACCCGGGTCACGTTCGGCGAGGTGGCCGCCGCGATCGGCGAAGGCGGCGGCGACGTGGTGGCGATCGACGTGATCCACGCCAGCGCCGACAGCACGATCCGCGACCTGACGATCAATCTGCCGGAAAGCGCGCGCGAAGCGGTCCTGAAAGCGGTGGGCGAGCTGCCGGGAACACGGATCGTCAACGTCTCGGACCGGACTTTCCTCGCCCACCTGGGCGGCAAGATCGAGATCCGGGCGAAGACGCCGGTCAAGAACCGGGAAGACCTGTCGCATGTGTACACGCCGGGCGTCGCCAAAGTCTGCATGGCGATCCACGAAGATCCGCAGAAAGCGTTCACGCTGACGATCAAGCGCAATACGATCGCCGTCGTCTCGGACGGCACGGCGGTGCTGGGCCTGGGCGATATCGGACCGAAAGCGGCGATGCCGGTCATGGAAGGCAAAGCGATGCTGTTCAAGCAGTTCGCGGGCGTGGACGCGTTCCCGATCTGCCTGGATACCAAAGACCCGGAAGAGATTATCCGCGCGGTCAAACAGATCGCGCCGGCATTCGGCGGCATCAATCTGGAGGATATCTCCTCGCCGCGCTGCTTCGAGATCGAGCGCAGGCTGGCCGAGGAACTGGATATCCCGGTCTTCCACGACGACCAGCACGGCACGGCCGTGGTCGTACTGGCGGGGCTGCTGAACGCGCTGCGCATCGTCGGCAAGAGTCTCGAAGACGCGAAGCTGGTCGTGCTCGGCGTCGGCGCGGCGGGCGCGGCCTGCATCAAGATGCTGCTGGCGGCCGGCGCGAAGAACCTGATCGCCGTCGACCGCTGCGGCGCGCTGCACCGGGCGGAGAAGTACGACAACGAGATGTGGGAATGGATCGCGGGCAACTGCAACCCGAACGGGGAAAAAGGCGAGCTGGGCGACGTGATCGCCGGAGCGGACGTATTTGTCGGCGTGTCGCGGCCGGGCCTGCTGACGGTGGAACATATCAAGTCCATGGCGCCGGACCCGATCGTGTTCGCGATGGCGAATCCCGATCCGGAGATCGACCCGGAACTGGCCGAGAAGCATGTGCGGGTCATGGCGACCGGACGCAGCGATTTCCCGAACCAGATCAACAACGTGCTCTGCTTCCCGGGCATGTTCCGCGGCGCGCTGGACTGCCGCGCGCGGGTCATCAACGAAGAGATGAAGGTGGCCGCCGCCCAGGCGATCGCTTCGGTCGTGGAAGACGACGAGCTGAACGAACAGTACATCATCCCGAGCGTGTTCAACGACAAAGTCGTGGACCGCATCCGCCAGGGCGTCGTCGAAGCGGCGCTGCGCACCGGCGTGGCGCGCCGGACGCCGCCGGATTTCCGGTAAGCCAAGCGGCTTGCGTGAACCCTGCGGACTGAGCAGGGAGGACGGGACCGGAATATTTAAGACGCGTCGACGGAAGAATGATCCGTCGGCGCGCTTTTTTTGTTATGCGCCTGAATATGCAGCACGCCAAATACTTGCGCAAACAATATTTTCAAAACCGCAAGAAAGGGGTACAATATAATATATAGTATAAAAAATATAGTTACTACGGAAAAGAGGAAGAAACATGCAATTCACGGATAAAGTCGTTCTGATAACGGGAGCTGCCGGCGGCATCGGAATCGCCGCAGCCAAAGCGTTTGCCGCGGAAGGCGCCAAGCTGGCGCTGGTCGATCTGAAGCTCGAACCGCTGCAAAAAGCGGCCGAAGCGCTGGAAGGCACGGAAACGCTGCTGCTTACGGGCAACGTAGCCAAAGAAGCGGACGTGCAAAAATACGTCGAAGATACCGTCGCCAAATACGGCCGTATCGACATCTTCGTCAACAATGCCGGTATCAACGGCACGTTCGCTTCGATCGTCGATCAAACGGAAGAGAACTTCTCGAACGTCTTCGGCGTCAACGTGATGGGCGCGTTCTTCGGGCTCAAACATGTGCTGCGCGTGATGCAGGAGCAGAAAAGCGGCGCCATCGTCAATACCGCGTCGAACGGCGGCCTGCTGGGCGCACCGGGCATGGCCGCGTATGTCGCGTCCAAGCACGCGCTGATCGCGCTGAACAAGACGGCCGCGCTCGAAGCCGCCGATTACGGCATCCGCGTCAATGCGGTCGCGCCGTCGGGCGTCGATACGAACATGATGCGTTCGATCGAAACGAACGCCGCGCCGGGCTCCGAGAACGAAGCCCGCAAGAACTTCGAGAACAGCGTGCCGCTGAAACGCTACGCCGAAGCGTCCGAGATCGCCGACCTAATGGTCTTCCTCGCGTCGGACAAAGCGTCGTTTATCACCGGCTCGTACTACCGCATCGACGGCGGGCAGGGCGCGACTTCGGTCTGATTCCGCTTCATCGGGTCGAGAAATGTCTTCAAATATCAACCCAACCCCGAAACGATCATAGCCAGCGATAAAAAAGCGGAAAAAGCAGCAGTCCATTGATTATCATGGACTGCTGCTTTCTTTGACGATTTTTCAGCTCGTTAAACAAGTACTCGATTAAAAGATGCTCCTTGTAGATCCACCGATCTTTATTATTTTCTTGCATGGGGATCAACGTTTTCGGTACTCCGTTAAATCCTTATCGACCATGAGCAACGAAATCGGTTCTATCATTTATCGTCTATCGTCCATATAAAAGATTTTGATTTAATCCGCTTGATTTTGCTCTCATACAATTGCCGATCTTCTAAAAGCGTGTGGGGTAATGTGAAATTGTTCCTTGAATGCTCTTTGAAAATGGCTTTGGCTGGAAAAGCTAAGATACGAGCTGATTTCGCTAATACTTTTGTCGGTGAAGGCGAGCAGGTCTTTGCCTTCTTCCAACTTGCGCTCTTTTATGAAATCGCTTAGATTCTGTCCGAGTTCTTTTGAGAACCTTCGGGAAAGATAGGAGCGATTGTAGCCTACATGATCGGCCACGTCTGCAACGGTTATTTTTTTATTTGTGTTCTGTTCAATAAATTGGACGGCTTCGTATAACGTATTGTCCAATTTAGCGAATGAACCGGCGTTTTTGACGCGATGTGTGTAATCGCGCAGTACCTGGCTAAATAAATAAGAAATAGAAGAGCTATCGGTCATACGTTCGACATGTTCCAGATATACATTGTATAACTGGTATGAAATGCTTGGAGTAAGCCCTCCCCTGATAGCAGCCCGCGAAATTAAAGCGATTTTAGCTATGAATTTATTTCGAACCTGCCGAAGAGTATCACTTTCGTTCATACATATTCCCGATTTCTTTACTCTATCCGTTAACAGTCCCAAGCCGTCTAAATTTCCGGTTTCCACATAATGAAACATTTCCGTTTCCATACTATAATTATTGTCCAAAATTTCTTCTTCTTTGTAATCGTATAAGTCCGTCGAATATTGTTGATGAATGGACTGTTTGATTTTTCCTTTTGTACAAGCGGTAATGTCCCGAATGGTACATTGCAAATTATTCAAAGTAAGATTGATGAAAATAAGGGAATTCAAAAAAACATCCAAATTTTTCGAAGGTATGTTATGGAAAAACGCAGAAAATTCTTCTGTTTCAGATAGAGTTGCTGAAAATT
Organism: Saccharibacillus sp. CPCC 101409; assembly: GCF_030518235.1. Lineage (GTDB taxonomy): Bacteria > Bacillota > Bacilli > Paenibacillales > Paenibacillaceae > Saccharibacillus. The sequence continues at coordinate 122,579 of NZ_JAULSA010000001.1, forward strand.
CCTTGCCTATATGGAGTATCGTTTCTTCGGAATAGGAAATGTCGTTTATAGGGCCGATCACTAGCGAATAGCCGTATTTCTCAATCTTGACACATCCGTAATAAGCATGAAAGGAAGTCATGACATAAGAGACGATATTCGGTGTGTTCCACATTTGCGACAAGTAAGAAAGGGGCGGCAAAGTATCCTTATTTTGTTCAGGGTAACAAATCCTCAAGTCGTCGTGCTCGTATAAGTACACAGGAATATAAAACGTTTGATATAAATATTCGCAGTATTTCGTGAAGTCGTGCATTGCTGTCCCTCCGGAATCCCAATATTGAACCGTCCAAAGAAGTCTGCTCTACGATGTCGCTATTGTATAAAAAAACAAACATACATGCAATATTTTTAAGGGTGTCGAGTTTACAATAAGCATTGTAATCGGAAAAGGCAGTCCTTGTTTGTATGAGGACCCAATTTATTTGAATGAGGAGATGAAACAATTGGCAGCTGCTTTTGGCGCTAAATCGACGACGGAAGATGTTCTGGCCGGTATTGATCTTAAAAATAAGCGTTATCTTATCACGGGTGTTTCTTCCGGAATGGGCATTGAGATCGCCCGGTCGCTGGTGGCTCACGGTGCAGAAGTGGTTGGTACTGCGCGTAATCTCGCAAAGGCCGAAGAGGCAACGGGTCAAGTGCGTACGGCTGCCGAGACAAGCAGTGGAAGCTTTGATGTTATCGCTCTTGATCTGGCGGATTTGGAAAGTGTGCGTACATCAGCTGATAAGCTGGTTGCAGACGGCGGCGCCTTTGATGCAATTATCGCGAATGCCGGTATAATGGCGACCCCATTCGAAAGAACCAGGGATGGATTTGAAAACCAGTTCGCGACCAATTATCTGGGGCATTTCCTTTTCGTGAACCGTATCGCTTCTCTGATTCGGGAAGGCGGCCGACTCGTTACGGTTTCTTCAAACGGCCACCGCTGGGCCGATATCGATCTGGAAGACCCGAACTTTGAGAAAAGAGCTTATGATCCATGGGACAGCTACGGCGCAGCAAAAACGGCCGTTGTACTGTTCGCGGTTGAGTTTGACCGGCGGTACCGTGATCGCGGTATAAGAGCGACTTCTCTGATGCCGGGGGTAGCGAATACGGGGCTTGGCCAACACTTGACACAAGAGGATCTTGCGGCACTCATAGAAAGAACCGAACGTGAAAATGCAGCAGCGGATCTGCCGCCATCCGAGTTCAAAACAATCCCTCAGGTTGCAGCGACATCTGTTTGGGCCGCGGTCGCAGCCGACGGAGACGAGATTGGCGGACACTACTGCCAAGACTGCCAGGTTGTGCCGATTGACGATACACCGGGGCTCCGCAGTGCGGTAATGTCCTACGCAGTGGACCCTGAGCGTGCTAAATTGTTGTGGACAAAGAGTGAAGAATTGGTCGGCGAACACTTTTAAATCGTTGAATGTAAAACGGTCTTGTCCCGGGAATAAACCGGATCAAGACCGTTTTCTTTTTTTGTTTATTTGGATAAAAAATACTCACCGGATATTCCGCAACCTTTAAGACGGCAAGTAGTCCGTTTGATTGCTTGCCGATCTGAATAATCGCCATGAAATTCGTGACTATCCATAGGGCCGGTTTTTCTGCTTGCTGTCGTCGGCTCCGCTTTTTTTATCGCTGCGCGAACGTACGCGGGCGGGAACGGGCCGAGAACGCTCGCGGGAGGCTCTCCGCCGCGGGATTAACGCGCATCCGGCGAGGGCTGCCGGCGGAACGCCGCGCCGGGGTGGTCGTCTGGCAGCTTCCGGCGGCCCGGTCCGAACAGCCGCTCGCGCAGCGTGTCTGCTTCGTATTCGCGCCGGAACAAACCGCGCTGCTGAAGCACCGGTACGACCAGCTCGACGAAGTCGCGCAGCGTATCCGGCAGCAGATAGCGCTCCAGATTGAAGCCGTCGATATCCGCGGCTTCGGCCCATTCCTGCATGCCGTCGGCGATATCTTCCGGCGTTCCGCACAGCCGGATGCCGCGGAATTCTTTGTCCGCGAAGTTGTCGGCCACCTGCCCGGCGGTCTGCACGCCGCCGGAGTGGCGGGTATAGCGCTCGGTATGCGAGCGACCGCGCTCCGTGCGGATTCCGGCGAACGGAGCGTCCGGGTCCAGCGAAGCCAGGTCGATGCCGGTCGCGTTCTCGTAGGTGAGCAGCGCGGCTTCGCGGCTGCGGTAAGCCCGGTAATCGGCTTTTTTGCGCGCGGCTTCCTCGCGCGTGCGGCCGACGACGGCCGACAGGCCGGAGAAGATCTTGATGCCGCGCGGATCGCGCCCGTGCGCTTCGGCGCGCCGGCGGATATCGGCCGCCTGTTCGCGCAGCGCTTCGATCGTCGGCGCTTTGAGGAATACGCCTTCCGCGTGCTTCGCCGCGAAATCGCGCCCGCGCTCGGAGCTGCCGGCCTGGAACAGGACCGGCGTGCGCTGCGGCGAAGGCTCGCAGGCATGCGAAGCCTCGAGCTTGAAGTACCGTCCTTCGTGCCGGACGACGTGCACTTTCGAAGCGTCGGCGAAGATTCGCCGCTCTTTGTCGCGCAGCACCGCGCCGTCTTCCCAGCTTCCTTCCAGCAGCTTATAGCTGGCTTCTAGGAATTCGTCCGCCTGCTCGTAGCGCTCCGCGTGGCCTGGCGCTTCGCTTCGGCCGAACGCTTTGGCCGCGCTGCTTCCGCCGGACGCGACCACGTTCCAGCCGATTCGTCCGCCGCTCAGATGATCGAGCGTGGAGAAGCGCCGCGCGTTGGCGAACGGCTGCTCGAACGTCGGCGAAGCCGTCGTCACGAAGCCCAGCCGGGTAGTCGCGGCGGCCAGCGCCGACAGGATCAGCATGGGATCGGCGACCGGCGCGTACACTGCTTCGCGCAGCGCCAGTTCGGGCTTGTTCTCGGGGTAGCCGTAAGAGTCCGCGAAGAAAATAAAATCGAATTTGCCGCGCTCGAGCAGTTGGGCGATCTCGATCCACAGCGGCAGCGTGTTGTAGCGATGGGACTCATTGCGCGGATGCGCCCAGAGCCCCTGGGTCATCTGGTTGGGCGTGAGAATATCGAATACGCCGAGATGCAGTCTGGTCATCGGATAAAGCTCCTTTCCGTATCGTTCCTGTGAAATACGATCTACAATAACGGAATATTCGCGCCATATCCAATTGAAAAAGCGAAACTTGCAGTTTAATAAAACGAAATCAGTACGGCAGCGCGATCTCCGCCACGCTGTGCGTGATTTCTTCGATCAGGTCTTCGGTGATCTTCGCCGGAGCCGGCCCCCCGCGGCGGGTCAGCAGCCCGAGCACCGGGCCTTCCGACAACCCGTCGATCGGCTTGACGATCGTGCCGGGCAGCGGCGGGGACACGGCGACGACCGGGGCGAGCGCGATGCCGATGCCAGCCTGGACGAAGTATTTGATCGCCGTGATGCCGGCTACTTCGACGGGCGGCTGGCGCAGCGAACCCACCTGCACGGACAGCAGCGCTTCGATGCGGATACGGAACGGGCAGGTGCCGGGCGTGAACAGGAATTTCTCGTTTTTCAGGTCGCTCAGCCGCACGCGGTCCAGCCGTCCCAGGCGGTGGCCCGCCGGAAGGAGCAGCACGAGCTGCTCGTATACCAGCGGCGAGAAGTCCAGATCGAGATGCGATTCCGGCTGGTTGCACAGCGCGATATCGATCTCGTCGTCCAGCAGCATGCGGATCAGATCGCGCGAGGTGCCGATCTTGACCTGGAGCTGGACTTTGGGCTTGCGCGCGGTGAACGACGCCAGGATGCCCGGCAGCCGGTTGCTGGCCGAAGGTTCGGACGCCCCGATGCGCACGATGCCGGCTTCGCCCGACACAAAGTCGCTGATTGCCGTATTCATCGCTTCGTATTCGCGCAGCAGCGCTTCGGCGCGCCTGCTGAACAGCCTGCCCGCGCTGGTAAGCGTGATCGTCTTGCCGCGGTCGAACAGTTTGAAGCCGAGTTCGTCTTCGAGCTTCTTGATCTGGACGGTCACTGTGGGCTGCGAGTACTGCAGCGCTTCGGCCGCTTTTTGGAAGCTGCCCAGCTTGACGATCGTCTGGAACGTTTTAATTAAGCGAATCTCCATTCCCGCTCCTCCGTTTCTCCATAAATTCAACAGCTTTCGACAGCTTTGCGGCGGGCCGGATTGCGAGAATTTAATATTTTTAAATTGAGTGTTTAAAATTTTCAATTATACGTAAATCGTGATTTGTCCTATTATAACAGACATATACCCGACTAAATCAAGTGGAATACCTGACAAAAATATTTAACCCGAAAAGGAGTTTTCTAACGATGCCGAATGAAAGTTTGTACATCCGCCGTTCCCGGTCTTATTCCGCGGACTTCGCCGCCGCGAACCCGGAAGCGTTCAAAGCGTTCGGCGCGTTCAACGCCGCCGTGTTCGCGGACCGGGAGCTGAGCCTCCGCGTCAAAGAACTGATCGCCGTCGCCGTCGCCCACATCACCGGCTGCCCGTACTGCATCGAAGCGCATGTGCGCAAAGCCAAAGCGGCCGGCGTCGACGCCGCCGAACTGTTCGAAGCGTCCGCTGTGGCCGCGGCTGTCAGCGCGCATTCGAGCTTCTATAACGGGCTGCACGCGCTGAACGCTTACGAGGATTCGCGTCGGGAAGAACTGTACATACGCGCCGACCTCGAGCGGATCGGGCGGCTGGAAGACGAAGCGCCGGAAGCGTATACCGCCTTTTTCGAATACGTGGAAGGTGCGCTGCGCCCGGTCCGGCTGACGCTCAAGGAGAAGCTGCTGATCGCCGCCGCTTCGGCGCATGTGACGGGCAGCGCCTACAGCATCGAGATTTTCGCCGCGCGGCTGCGCGACGCCGGAGCTTCGCTGGCCGAAGCCGCGGAAGCGGTATTGTCGGCGACCGCGCTGGCCGCGGGCGGCGTGCTGGCCCACCGGGTGCACACGATCGCCGCGTACGGGCGCGAATGAACAGGGTCCGCGCCGCCGCTTTTTTCGACAAGACCAAAGTAACCGATCCCTATTCGCCAACCCCAAGGAGGAACGCCTTATGAAGTCCTACCGCTCCAGAATCGGATTGACCCTCGGCGCGCTGCTGCTTGCTTTCGCGTCGGGATGCTCCGACGGCCCGGACACGACGGGAGCGTCGTCTTCGGCAGAAGCGAAGGCGTCCTCGCCGGCCGCGGCCGTTTCCACGGATACGCAGACGCAGGGAACGCAGATCAAATACCCGCTGAGCCAGAGCCTGCCGACGCTCGATCCGCATTTGTCGCTGGGCGGCAGCAATGCCACGGTCGTGCTCAATATTTATGAAGGATTGTTCGCGTTCAACGAGAATTACGAGCCGGTGCCGATGCTGGCCGAGTCGTTCGACGTCAGCGAAGACGGCCGGACTTACACGTTCAAGCTGCGGCAGGGCGTCAAGTTCCACAACGGCAAAGAAATGAAAGCCGAAGACGTCGCCGCCTCGCTCAACCGCTGGAAAGACACTGCGCCGCGCGCCAAAAGTTCTTTCGGCGAAGCTTCGTTTAAAGAAGACGGCGATTATACGGTCGTGCTGGAACTGAAAGATCCCAAAAACGATATACAGGCCCAGCTCAGCCACGTGCTGAATTTCGCGGCGATCATGCCGAAAGAAACGATCGATTCCGCGTTGCCGGACGGCGTGACCGAATATATCGGCACCGGCCCGTTCAAATTCGTCGAATGGAAAAACGACCAGTACGTGCATCTCGCGAAGTTCGACGATTACCGGCCGGTATCGTCCGAAGCTTCGGGTTTCTCGGGCAAAAAAGAAGCGCTGGTGCAGGATGTGTACTTTACGCTCGCAACAGACAACGCCACCCGCTTCTCTTCGTTTCTGGCCGGCGATTTCGACGCGGTGGATATCAACAGCGACACGCTGCCGCAGGTGGAGAACGATCCGAATATTACGCTGATCAAAGACCTGTCGTCCGACTTCAATCTGGTGTTCAACAAGAAATCCGAACTGTTCTCGAACGTGAAGTACCGGCAGGCGGTCACGGCCGCGCTCGACGCGGACCAGATCCTGCTCGCCGTCACCTCGACGCCCGACCTGTACCGGCTGAATCCGAGCTATATGTACAAAGAAAACGCGCAGTGGTACAGCGAAGCCGGCAGCGAAGCTTATAACCAGAAAGATCCGGACAAAGCGAAAAAGCTGCTGGAGGAAGCGGGGTACGCCGGACAAACGGTGCGCCTGCTGACCACGAAGGAGACCGGCAATTTCTACAATGCGACGCTGATGCTGCAATCGCAGCTTGAGCAGATCGGCGTCAAAACGCAGATCGACATTTACGATTACGCGACGATGCTGACCAAGCGCGGCGAAGAAGGCTCGTGGGATCTGTATCTCGGCCCATTTCTGGTGCCGTCCACGCCTTCGCAGCTTCTGTACCTCAATCCGACCTACGGATTCGCCGACGACGCCGAGCTGGCGAAGCTGCTGCAAAACGCCACGTCCGCGATCGGCGAAGACAAGATCAAGCAGGCCAACGACGAGCTCCAGGCGTACGAATGGGAGTACCTGGCCGCGGCCAAGATTGGCGATACGTACAAGTACACCGCGATCCGCAGCGATCTGAAAGGGCTGACGCTGCTCGGCGGGTTCCCGAACCTGGCGAATACGAGCGTCAATCCGTAACGTGGAGAAAGCGGAACGGGAACGCGCGAAGCGCGTTTGCCGGTTGGGGAACACGGGCCGGCGAACATCGAACGTTTGAAGCGAAAGGAGACGCTTATGGGCGCTTATCTGCTAAAAAGGATCGGGGCACTGATTCCGACGCTGCTGATTATGTCGGTGATCGTGTTCCTGATCGTGTACCTGATTCCCGGCGATCCCGCGCGCGTGATGCTCGGCGAAGGCGCGGACGAAGATTCCGTGCGGCAGCTCCGGCAGCAGATGGGGCTGAACGAGCCGCTGCTGCGGCAGTATGTCGACTGGGCGCTGTCCGCGCTGCGCGGCGACATGGGCGACTCGTACGTGCTGCGCAAGCCGGTCACGCAGGCGATTCTCGAATATATGCGGCCCACGCTGTCGCTTGCGGTCGCGGCCGAAGTATTCGCGCTGGCGATCGCGCTGCCGCTGGGGCTTCAAGCGGCGAGCCGGCGCGGAGGCTGGGCGGACCGGCTGCTGTCGGCGTATTCGCTGCTCGGCATGACGGTTCCGGGCTTCCTGCTCAGCTTGTTCCTGGTGCTGCTGTTCTCGGTCAAGCTGCACTGGCTGCCGGTGTCGGGCTACGCGCCGCTCAGCACGGGACTCGGCAACTTTCTGAAATACCTGATTCTGCCGGCGGTGTCGGTCGGCGTGCTGATGTCGGCGCTGATCGCGCGCATGGTGCGCGCTTCCGTGCTGGAAGTGCGCAATCAGGATTACGTGCGGACCGCCCGGGCCAAAGGCGTGCGCGAAACGCGGATTCTGTACCGGCATATGCTGCGCAACGCGCTGATCCCGATCCTGACCGTGGTGGGCGGCACGTTCGGTACGCTGGTCGCCGGAGCGGCGATCGTCGAAACGATCTTTAATATCCCGGGCATGGGGCAACTGCTGGTCAGCTCGGTATCGCACCGCGATTACGCCGTGGTGCAGGGAATCGTGCTCGTGATCGCGGGCATGTACGTACTGGTCAATCTGGCGGTGGACCTGCTGTACGCGGCGGTCGATCCGAGAGTGAAGATTCGCGGGTGAAAAAAGGCCCTCCGAACAGGGACGAAGGGAAGGCGCCGGTTGGTCGAAATCCGACGAGCGGACCGCCGGGAAAGGAGGAGTCGGCATGGGAAAAGCAAACGAACGAAGACCGGGACCCGGCGATTTCGAACGGGTTCCCCGGAACTTTGGGGAACACGGACGGAGAGCGGATTCCGCCGCTGCCGAAGCGGCGGGGACTGCTTCGGACGAGTATTCCGCGTCCGACGATGCGGAGCGGACTGCATCGGACGAGCGTTCCGCGTCCGACGATGCGGTGCGGACTGTGGCGGACGAGTATTCCGCGTCCGACGATGCGGTGCGGACTGCGTCGGACGAGCGTTCCGCCGGCCGAGGCGGCGGCCGGAAAGCAAAGACTGCTCAGCCGGAGCGGCGGGCGGATACCGGAGCCCGAGCGCGTCCGGGCGGCGCGCGCGGCGATGCGGCAGGCGGCCGGACGAAGCTGCGGCCGGGACGGCTGGCAGGCGGTTTGAACGCTTCGTTCGCCGCCGGGGGCCTGCTGCTGATTCTGGCGCTGGCGGCCGTGCTGCTCAAGCCGCTGATCGCCGGCTACGGTCCGCAGGACGTCGATATCGTCGGCCGTCTGGCGCCGCCCGGCGGAAGCCATGCGCTGGGCACGGACAATCTGGGCCGCGATGTGCTGAGCCGCGTATTGTACGGCGCGCAGATTTCGCTGCTGATCGGCTGCTGCACGGCGATCGCCTCGTCGCTGCTCGGTCTGGTCATCGGCTTGTACGCCGCCATGTACCGCCGGCTCGACCAGGTGCTGATGCGGTTTATGGACGCTATCTACGCGTTCCCGGCGATCCTGCTGGCGATCGCGATCGTGGCTGCGCTCGGCCCGAGCGTGCGGAACCTGATCTTCTGCTTGTCGTTCGTGTTTATTCCGGCGGTGGCCCGGATCGTCCGCTCGGCGGCGCTGGTCGCCCGGGAACAGACTTACGTGGAAGCGGCCAAAGCGCTCGGCGCTTCGAATACACGCGTGATCTGGCGGCATATTCTGCCGGCGGCGCTGGCCGCGCTGATCGTACAGGCGACGTTTATTTTCGCCGAAGCGATTATCGTGGAAGCGGCACTGAGCTTTCTCGGCGCGGGCATTCCCGCGCCGACGCCGAGCCTCGGCAATCTGCTGTCCGAAGGCAAGCAGTTTATTTACAACTCCTGGTGGATGACGGTGTTTCCCGGACTGGCGCTGATCGTGCTTGTGCTGGCCGTCAATCTGCTGGGAGACGGGCTGCGCGATCTGCTCGATCCGCAGACGCGGACCGCGCGGAGCGGCGGAGTATCCGGCCGGCTGCGTCTGGGCGCGTTCGGCGTCCGGCGCGGCCAACGCGGCCGGGAGCGGGAGAATCACGCAAGGGAGAGGGGAATCACAGTTGAAAAACATTCATCTGGGCGTGTTTGAAGTCAACGGGATCAATCACCTGACGCAAGGCATCTGGGCCCATCCGGGCCAGGAGCGGGTGCGCTACAACGAGCTGGATTACTGGATCGAGATCGCGCGGATTCTGGAGCGCGGCAAATTCGACTTTATGTTCTTCGCCGATTCGTACGGCTACCCGAAGAAAGGGCGCGAGCTGCTGCTGCGCGAAGCGTCCGGCACGCCGGGCAATGATCCCATGCTGCTGATTCCCGCGCTGGCCGCGGCGACGGAACATCTGGCGTTTACGATGACCACGTCCACCACGTACGAAGCGCCTTACGCCAACGCGCGGCGCTTCTCGACGCTGGATCACCTGACGCGCGGGCGCATCGGCTGGAACGTGGTGACGACGAGCAGTTCGACGGCCGCCGACCTGTTCGGCGGCGGCGAGCTGATCCCGCACGACGAACGTTACGACCGTGCCGACGAGTATATGGACGTCAGTTACAAATACTGGGAAGGAAGCTGGGAAGACGACGCGGTGCGGCTCGACCGCGAGCGGCGCGTCTTCGCCGATCCGGACAAAGTGCACCAGGTGCGGCACGAAGGCCGCTACTTCCGCTCGACCGGCGTGCTCTCGTCCACGCCTTCGCCGCAGCGCACGCCGGTGATCTTCCAGGCCGGCAGTTCCGACCGGGGCCGCGAATTCGCGGCGAAGCACGCCGAAGGCGTTTTTCTCAAAGCGCCAAGCGTCGAAGTGCTGGCGGAGCAGATCCGCGATATCCGCCGGCGCGCCGCGGAAGCCGGGCGCGATCCGCGCGGCATCAAGATCTTCACGGGGTTGTCCGCCGTCGTCGCGCCGACGCGCGAAGAAGCGGAGCGCAAGCACGACGAGTACCTGTCGTACCAGAGCCGCGAAGCGACGCTCGCCAGCTACGCCGGCGTGACCGGGATCGACCTGAACGCGCTCGATCCCGACGCGTATTTCGAGAACATCCATACCGAGATGGGACGGACCCACACCGACCGGTTCACCAAATACAGCAGGACCCGCCGGACGGTGCGCGAAGTGACCGACGATTTCCTGCGCAAAGGCTTCCGCGGACTGACCGTAATCGGCACGCCGGAAGACGTGGCCGACAAGATCGAAGAATGGACGGAAGCCGCCGACCTGGACGGCTTCAACCTGGAGCCGTACATCCTGCCGGATTCCTACAGCGACTTTGTCGATCTGGTCGTGCCGGTGCTCCAGGAACGCGGACTGTTCCGGCGCGAATACGAGCCCGGCACGTTCCGCGAGCGGCTGTTCGGCCCGGAAGCGCCGAGACTGCCGGACACCCACCCCGGCGCAGATTTCCGCCCGGTGCCGCAGCGGCAGGACGGGTAAAGGAGGGAAGAGCGGGGACAGGTAGCTGGAGTGTAGGGATTGGAGGATGGAGCTGGAGCATAGAGTTAAGCTATTTGTATGGAACTTGGCTCGGACAGTTAAGCGAAGCTCGCTCCACAGAGTCGAAATAGCGGCGTACGCGCATTTTTTTGTTGGGAATATTTTTGTTGCGTATAAAAATAAACTTGACCGGTTTTGGGTGAATTCTAGCGTTCTTACCGGTTTGCAGCCGCCGCATTTCGGCGGCTTTTTCGTATGCATAAGTCCGTGTGCAATGGACAGAAAATGCTTGAAACGCCTCGGCCTGGCTTTTCAAGGCGTATGCGCTACAATAAGAAAAAGCGTGGGAACGCGGCGCTGCATACAACGGAAAAGAAAACGGAGGAATGATTATGCTGCTTGAAGTGATTGCTTGCACGCCGGAAGAAGCGGCCGCGGCCGAGCGCGGCGGGGCAGACCGGATCGAATGGATCACCGATCCGTCGGTCGGCGGCGTTACGCCGGACTTGTCGCTGGCGGAACAAATGCGCCGCGCCGTATCGGTTCCGATCCGGGTCATGGTCCGGCCCCGGGGAGGCGGGTTCGTCTACGCCGAAGACGAACTGGAGCAGATGCGTCGCGATATCCGCCGCATCGCCGCCGCAGGCGGCCTGGACGTCGTGACCGGCGTGCTGACGCCGGAAGGGACGGTAGACCAGTCCGCGCTGGCGGGACTGCTGAACGCGGGCCCGGGGCTCGCGTTCACGTTTCACCGCGCGTTCGACGAGGCGGGAGACCTCCCGCGCGCGCTTGACGAGCTGTCCGTCCACCCGCAGGTGACGGACGTGCTGACCTCGGGCGGCGCGCCGGCCGCGCCCGAAGGAGCAGCCGTGCTCGCGGAGCTGCTGCGCCGCTCCGCCGGGCGCCCGCCGCGCATTCTCGCCGGCGCGGGCCTGACGGCGGAGAACCTGCGTCCGTTTCTGGACGCGGCAGGCGCGGACCGGATTCATATCGGGTCCGCAGCCCGGATCGGCGGCGCTTCGTCGGCGCCGATCGATCCCGCGCGGGTGCGCGAAATCCGCGGGATTATCGCGGATTGGTCTGCGGCGCGGCAGTAGCGCCACGACGCGCCGCTCCCCGGCCGGCTCGCAAGCAGCCGGCCCCCGCATTTTCGCGCGTGTCGGGGGCGAAATGCCGCGCCGCTCGATCGGGGCGGCAGCGTGGTCGCGGATGGGTTCTGACGCCATCTTTGTTGGCGGTCCTGCTTATAACCAGCCCGCGTTCGCGGCTTCCGCAATCTTATATTCGATAACGCGGTTCGCAGCATCGGCCTCCATGCATTTCGTCGGTGCTTCGAACCCGCCGGCTGCTTCGTTCTTGCTGTCGCTTTTCAAGCAAATAACTGCCTCTGTACAACTATTTTCGTTGTACTGGCGCTTTTTGGCCAAATAGCTTCGCACATACATTTATTTGTACCGCTTTCGACGTATAAGCCGGCTGCGGAGCGAATTAGTTGTATGAGCGCGGCTATTTTTGATTTTCGTTACTTCCGCGAGGAAATAACTGCATCCACGCAGTTATTTGCGCAAACCGTAGGAAAAAGCGCTGTCTGCTTCGGCCTCAGGTTTCCAATTTTCCTAGGGCGTGTACGTAAACTCCGAAGGAAGCAGATTTGGCTGAATTTTCGTTCGATGCGACTTGTCTCAAATCGATGTTTGGTTTCGTCCGTTTGAATCGCACCTAAACCGTGTGCCATTCAAACGAACAAAAGCCTACTATAGGAGTGAGACAAGCGACTGTGCAAAGAACTTTTCCGAAGGCGTGCCGGGGGCGCGTCAAGGGAACGTGACGCGGCCGTTGAATGAAGCGTATACGCTTTAGGTACGGTTCATTCGCTGAATGAAGCGTATACGCTTTAGGTACGGTTCATTAGAGGGCGAAAAGGCAGATGAAGATGCGCTTCAGTGAGTTTGCGTACACGCCCTATTCCGAATCCCCGGTTCTCGATTCAGGCTTGCCCGTCTCTTCGTCTCGGCCCCCTTTTTCCAAAAAACGCTTGCAATCTCTTTCCTCGTTCTGCTATATTAGTGACCTTCTCTTTTTTCTCACCTTGTCTGAAGTGGACGTTCACCGTCGACACAAAGCTTATCGGAGGTGTAAGATGATTTCTTTCAGGAGCAGTACCCGGCTTTATTTTGTGCTGGCCGCCAAAGGCTACGCGCGCAACATTCAGTACAGAGGCTCGCATCTGCTGCATAATTTCGCGAGCGCCACGTTCGGCTATCTGTACGCCTGCATCTGGATCGGGCTGGGCCGCGACTATTCGCTCGGCGAATACGGCACGCTCGGGATGATGCAGTACATCACATTCACCCAGATGTCGCTGTGGGTATCGAGCTTTATGACGAATGGACTCGGCATTCCGCAGTCGGTCCGCACCGGGCAGATCGCGCTCGATCTGATGCGGCCGGTCCACTTGTTCGCGCAGCTGATGGCGAGGGAATGGGGGCAGATCGCGTATCAGTTTTTCTACAAATCGGTCCCTATCTATCTCGTTATGCTGCTTGCGCTCGGCATGCTGCCGGCCCACGGAGGCAGGACGCTGCCGCTGGCGCTGCTCGCCCTGGCGGGCGCGGCGTATCTGTCGATCTGCATCAATTATCTGATCGGCGTCAGCTCGCTGTGGACGACCGAATCGTCCTGGCTGTACTGGGGCAATCAGGCGCTGATGAATCTGCTCGCCGGATTCTTTATCCCGATCCAGTGGCTGCCGCTCTGGCTTCAGCAGATCGCGTGGGCGTCTCCTTATCCGTTTATGCTCTATGTTCCGACGCAGCTGTACCTGGGCAAAGCAAATCCCGTTCTGCTGCTCGGCACGCTGGCCTGGGGGCTTGCGCTGACCGGACTGTGCCTGCTGGCGACGCGCGTGGTGCGGCGCAGGGTGGAGGTGCAGGGCGGATGAGCGAAGAAACGAAACGGAACGCGAACGGCGAAGCAGGTTTGAGTATTTGGGAAAAGGAAGAGAACGTCGGCGCAAACCGAGGAACGGGCGGCTGCGGAGGTTCGTTCGCGAGTTCGAGCCCGAATCCAAGCGGCGGAAACCGCCGCAGCCGCAGCGAAGCGGTTCGCCGATACATAGCGCTCTATCTGCTGCTGATCCGCACCAGCATCCGCAGCCGGATGCAGTACCGCTTCAACTTCGTGCTGGGTACGCTGCTGGCGGCGGTGATCCAGCTGTCCGAATTCCTCATGGTGGCGATCGTGCTGGCCAAGTTCGGCGCGGTGCAGGGCTGGAGCGTGCACGAAGTCGGCTATTTGTTCGCGGTGATGACTTTTTCCAAAACGCTGTACCGCACATTCGCCGACGAAGTGCATCATCTGGAGAATTACCTGGTCGAAGGCTCGCTGGACCAACTGCTGACCCGGCCGCTGCCGGTGCTGTTGACCCTGCTGCCGCGCGGATTCAAGATCATGTTCGGCGAGGTGATCCAGGGCAGCGCGATTATGGTCTGGGCGCTCGGCGAGATGCTGCGCAGCGGCCGGGTGACGTGGACGGCGATTCCGCAAACGCTGCTCGCGATTGTCATCGGCGGCGTGCTGCTGTTTGCGATCGGGCTGGCGACGGCGACATGCGGATTCTGGACGACGCGGATCTCCATGCTGCAAAACATGACCGAAGACGCGGCGCAAACCGCGGCCCGCTACCCGATGACGCTGTATCCGAACTGGCTGTCGGGCCTGCTGTTTACGGCGATTCCCGTCGGATTGGTGAACTATGTGCCGGCGCTGTACATTTTGCGGGGAGAGCTGGGGCCGTGGGTATTCGGGCTGACGGCTTCGGCCGCGGCCTGCGCCCTGCTGCTGTCGCTGTGGTTCTGGCGGTTCGGACTGAGCCGATACCAGAGTGCGGGAAGCTGAGAGGAGGAGAATCATGCAAACGCAACACGCGGTACGGTCGGCCGGGGAGCCGGCGATCGAAGCGGTCGACTTGTGTAAAAGCTTCAAAACGCCGGTAGCGGCGAAAGGAAAGTTTGCGGGGATGCGTTCGATGTTCAGCCGGGAATATACGGTCAAGGAAGCGGTGCGAGGTATCGATTTTACGGTGGAAAAAGGAGAATTCGTCGGTTATATCGGCCCCAACGGAGCCGGCAAATCGACGACCATCAAAATGCTGACCGGCATTCTGCATCCCTCGTCGGGCGGCGTCCGGCTGGCGGGTATCGATCCGCACGCCGACCGGAAGCGCTGCGCTTCGCGGATCGGCGTGGTATTCGGCCAGCGCAGCCAGCTCTGGTGGGACCTGCCGGTGCGCGATTCGTACGAGATCCTGGCGCAGATGTACGGCGTGAGCGAAGCGGATAAAGTCAGGCGGCTCGGCGAATTCGCCGAGCTGCTGGACCTGAACGAATTCTGGGACACTCCGGTGCGCAAGCTGTCGCTGGGCCAGCGGATGCGCGCCGATATCGCGGCGGCGATGCTGCACGACCCGGAGCTGCTGTTCCTGGACGAGCCGACGATCGGGCTGGACGTGAACGCCAAGCGCAATATCCGCGGCTTCCTCAAAGTGCTGAACGAACAGTTCGGCAAAACGATCCTGCTCACCACCCACGATATGGACGATATCGAGCAGCTCTGCCGCCGCGTGATGGTGATCGGCGGCGGCCGGCTGACCTACGACGGCACGATCGAAGGACTGCGGCGGGAAATCGGGCTGCCGACGGAGATCAAAGTGACGTATCGGGGCGGGTACGAAGTGCCGGACGCGCGGCGCGAAGAAGAAACGCGCCGGCCGTCCGAGGCCGGCATTCCGGTCGGGCGGCGCGCCGGCTCGACGTCTTCCGAAGAAGCGCCGCCGATGCGCGTCTTGACGCGCGGCGAGCGGACCCTGACCGTCGAGGTCAACCGGCAGGAGACGCGTACCATGGACGTGCTGCGCGAACTCGGCCGGTGGGGCGAGATCGACGACGTGGAAATGCGGGAGCCGGATTTTGAAGAAGTGATTAGGCGGATTTACGGTTAGAAGCGAGAAGCGAGAAGCGAGAAGCGAGAAGCGAGAAGCGAGAAGCGAGTGGCGGGGAGCGGAAAGAAGGAAGTGGGAGCGTCAAAGAAATGCGACAATCCACTTTATTTATGGGATTGGCGTTTTTTTCAAATCATGAAGTGCAAAAATCCACTTTATTTGCCGGAAATGACCTGAAAAGGCGGGAATCCGGCGTATAGAGTGGATTTTTGCGATTTATTCGACTTTTAAGCCTTGCCAACGCCGAATAAAGTGGATATTTGCAGTTTAGTTTAGCATAAGGCTTGGGGCCCGATATGGCTGGGCCGGTCGGCGCGCGGGTCGGGCTGCACGATACGCAGATAGGTTCAGTCGCTTTACGGTCTTTCGCTCGCTGCCGATTTCTTTCTTTACGACAGCAGCACATCCAGCGCCCGGCTGTACTTCTCTACCCGCTGACGGTCTTCTTCCGAAGATTCCTTGATCCGCGTCAGATCCATATTGTCCTGCAGATCGAGAATCTTGACGCGAGCCGCAAGCCGGTGGCCTTTGATGCGCAGGATGAACGCTTCGTAGGTCTCGCTTTCGCGGCGCGACAAACGGTCGACGGCTTCGACGATCTCGTCGGAGAAGCCTTCGCGGCGCAGGTCGTCCAGCGTCAGGTCGCTGTCTTCGACCGTATCGTGCAGCGCGGCGACGATCTGCTCGTCCTCGGTCAGCGCGCGCAGCATCAGGCGAAACGGATGAAAAATGTAAGGCTGGCCGCCTTTGTCGGTCTGCCCTTCGTGGCAGCGGGCGGCGATGGTGATGGCTTTGGTGAGCATGGACATCTTAATCCCTCCTGGTCGGGCGATTTCGGGAGGACCGTCGCAGAGGCCGGTCCTCGAACCCGGTTTCTATAAAAGCATTACCCGCGCGGCCGCGACCGTTACACAGGCGGAGAAGCCGCTTCGGTTCAAATCCGGCGGATCGGAGCGTCCGTCCGCAACTCCTGATAGATCGGCCCGACACTTGGACAGGAAAACAATAAACCGCCCTCCGTAATGGAAGGCGGTTCTTTTCGTAGAACTTGGCGGCAAATTCTCAAGCTGCAAAGTCCGGCTTAGAAATTGAAGTTGTCCGGGTCCGGGCCGGTGCGCTCGTTCTTGTTCAGCGCTTCGAGGCTCGAAATTTCTTCCGGCGTCAGCGTAAAGTCGAAGATATCGGCGTTCTCGATCACGCGGCTTTCTTTGACGGAGCGGGTCAGCACGACCACGCCTTTGTCGAGCACCCAGCGGAGCTGGATCTGCGCCGGGGACTTGCCGTATTTGTCGGCCAGGGAAGTGAGCGCTTCGTTGTCGAACAAACGGCCCTGGGCGAGCGGGGACCAGGCTTCGACCTGGATGCCTTTTTTCGCGCAGTAGTCGATCAGTTCGCTCTGGGTCAGCAGCGGGTGGAATTCCACCTGGTTGACCGCCGGCACGACTTCCGCGTCTTCGAGCAGATCGTCGAGGTGGTGCGGCTGGAAGTTGCTGACGCCGATCGAACGGATGCGTCCGTCTTTGTACAGCTTTTCCATCGCGCGCCAGGTGTCTTTGTATTTGCCTTTAACCGGCCAGTGGATGAGGTAGAGATCGAGCACGTCGAGACCCAGCTTCTGCATCGTCGCGTCGAACGCGGCCAGCGTCGATTCGTAGCCCTGATCGCCGTTCCACACTTTGGACGTGATGAAGAGGTCGTCGCGGTTGACGCCGGATTCGCGGATCGCTTCGCCGACACTTTTCTCGTTCTTGTACGCGGCAGCCGTATCGACGCCGATATAACCGGCTTTAAGCGCGGCTTTGACGGAATCTTTCGCTTCTTCGCCGTCTTTTACCTGCCATACGCCCAGACCGAACCAGGGCATTTCCACGCCGTTGTTCAGTTTTACTTTTGCAGTCAAGCTCGTAGTCATCGAAAAATTCCTCCCTATTCTTGAACATTCGGGCGGATGCCGCAGCGCGGCCCGCCGCACAGTTACTTATTATAACAAACCTGTTTACCGAACGCACATGGCACTGCCAGGCGTATCCATCTATTAACATACCCGTTGAACAAAGGTTCAATCCGTTTCGGCAAAAAGAACCGCAGGAGGTCGGTCGATCGGCGAAAGGCTCGGCCGAGAAAGCCGGCGGCGCTGGAACCTCCTGCCGCTTTATCGGCCGTTCTCCGGTTTGCGATACGGCACGCGCAGCAGCGCCAGCAGGCCGAGCACCGCCATGACGACCAGCGAGAGCAGCGCGGCGCGGCTGGCGGCCGTGCCGTAATCGGCCAACACCCAGGTAACGGTGCCGTAGACCAGCGGGCCGACTACGGACGACAGCTTGCCGGAAAAAGCGAACAGTCCGAAGAACTGGCCTCTTTTTTCCGGGGGAGACAGTTCGACGATCATCGTGCGCGACGTGACCCACAGCGAGCCCATCGCGACTCCGTAGAGGCAGGCGGCGATCCAGAATACGGCGTCCGTAAACGCGGAAGCGGCCAGGACCAGCGCGGCGATCAGCACAAAGGCGACGAGGGCCGAAGCGTTCTTGCTGCCGATCCTGCGGTTGATATAGCCGAACGCGAACGAGCCGATAATCGCCCAGACCGTCGCCACCAGGTACAGCAGGATAAACTGGCCGGTGCTGAAGCCCATCACCGCCGTGGCGTAGACGCTCATCATGGCGATCGCGGTGGCGACGGCGTCGTTGAAGAAGAAGTAAGCGATCATAAAAGTAAAGATGGCGCGGTACTTTTTCGCTTCGCGGAATGTCCGATAAATCTCGCGGTAGCCGCTCCAAAAGGAAGCTTTCGCGTTCGTTCCGGGAGCGGGCACGGCGGGCTTTTCGCGGTAAAACAGCACGATCGGCAGGGTGAACAGCAGGTACAGCGCGGCCGTCAGCACGAACGCCAGCGGATAATCGCCGCCCGCGACCACATAAACGACGAGCCCCATCAGCGTGCCGACGTAGCCGACCGCGACGCCGAAGCCCGAGACGAGCGGCACGTCCGGACCGGAGGCGAGATCGGGCAGCATATTGTCGTAGAACAGCTGGCCGGAATTATAGAAGAATTTGGCCGCGGTGAAGAAGACCAGCACAAGCAGCACGGACAGCGGCAGCCCCAGCCCCGACACGGGCGCCCCGACCGGCGAGTAAGCGGCGAAGCCCATCAGAAACGTGCAGGCGATCGAAGCGAACGCGAACGGAATAAGAAATGCTTTTTTGCGGCCGGTGCGGTCCATCCAGACCCCGAGCAGGGGCGTGAACAGCACGAGCAGCAGGCCGGACAAGGCGTTGGCGTAGCTGATAAACGTGCTGGCGAGCTGGTCCATCCGGGCGTCGCCGCCGAGCGCTTCCCGCAGGTAAAGCGGAAAAAAGATCGTGACGATGTTGGAAGAAAAAATCGTGTTGGCGAAATCGTAAAGCGCCCAGCACAGGACGGGCAGCGATAAAAGCAGGCCGGCCCGGCGGCGAGGCGGTTTGGAAGCGGAAAGGTTCGGCATGGCAATCCCCTTTTCGATCGATTTGGCGCTGCGCGCCGGGAGAGGTCGTAGACGAGCCCCTCGTTAATCCGATCATATCACCGCGGGGCGCGGGTCAAGAAGAGCGGCAGGCAACATTTACGGCGCGCAAACAATTTTGACGCCGCGTTTACGCTTGCGCCGGCAGGATGAAAGTCTGCGCATCGGCGCGAATTCGACATTCCCCGGACAAAAGAATACGATAGAAGACGCAGCCGCGCCCGCCGGATTGGCAAGCAAAACGGCCGGGCCGGCCAATCGGCAGACGAAGGAGACAGGGCGACATGACGACAAACACACCGGCGGCGCTGGAGAAAACGCTGGAGACGAGAAAGCAGCTATGGAAAAGCGTGGAGGGAATGGACGACGAAACGCTGAACCGCCGTTCGCAGCAGGGCGGCTGGACGATCGCGCAGGTGCTGGAGCACCTGTATCTGATGGAAGGCGCGATATCTTCGAGCCTGACTCAAGCGCTTCGGGCGGAAGGCGACCATCCGACCGACCGCAAGCCGTTCCACCTGTCGCTGGACCGCTCGCGCAAGATCGAAGCGCCGGAGTATCTGCGGCCCGCGGAAGAATTCCGCACGCGGCTGGAACTGGAAGCGAAGCTTGAGCGTTCGCGCGACGCGCTGGTCCTAGCGGCCGGCAGCGTGGACGAGGAACGGCTGCCGTTCAAATCGTATCCGCACCCCGTGTTCGGCCTGATGGACGCCGCCCAGTGGCTGGAGTTCGTCGGCGTGCACGAACAGCGTCACATGGACCAGATCGAAGAAATCAAACGCGCGCTGTAATCGGGTCAAAGGGGTTTAATTCCTATCAGATAAGTGGAGGTATTACGGTTTCGGACGGATTTCTCGCGAAGTGATGAAACTCTTTAATTCCGGTTGAAAAGGGTTAACGGTCGTAGTAATTTGGGTATGTAAATACCAGCTAACGAAATAAAATTAGAGAATTCCGAGGAGGAAAACACAATGGAAAAGATGGCGATGGAAATGATGATGACGATGTGCATGGACGAAATGATGTGCAAGATGAACACGATGAAAATGTGCATGGAAAAAATGTCCGGCATGGAAGGCATGAGCATGAAAGACATGAACATGGATATGGACATGATGATGAAGAAAATGCAAGAGTGCGACGAAATGATGACGTCCTGTATGTCTATGATGCGCAAAGAAATGGAAATGTCGAAATAAGGTTTCGTCTTTAAAAGCTTCGCATGATAGGCATGCAGATTTTTCTGCCTGCCTTTTTTGCGTTTAAACGCGGATGTATCGTCCCCGAATCTGCTGCGAAACGTTGATGCGCTCCTGCTTCAGCTCCCAGATCTGCTCGATCCA
Source organism: Saccharibacillus sp. CPCC 101409 (assembly GCF_030518235.1). GTDB lineage: Bacteria > Bacillota > Bacilli > Paenibacillales > Paenibacillaceae > Saccharibacillus. The sequence continues at coordinate 142,918 of NZ_JAULSA010000001.1, forward strand.
TCCGCTCTGGTGGGCGGAACGGGATTCCAGACGGACCCTGGCAAACAGGTTCAGCAGGTCGGCGTTGATACGGTCGAAGCGTTCCCAGAGCTGCGCGAGCGTGCGGTCCTGTTCGGAAGCGGGCGCGGCGGCGGCAAGCCGGAGCATCGAATCGACAAGGCTATTCTGCCATTCGGCATCGTTGATGGACTTGGCGTAGTTGTACAGATCCAGATAATCGTCTACGGACATTGCGGGGTCAGCTCCTTTATTTCTATTACCGAGTATTATACTAGGTTTTATCGAATTTACAACCGTGTTTTTTAATTTTTTTCGTTTGATACAGTTATCGGTTCGATCGGCCCATAATTCGACATCGGTTTTACGAATATCCTAATATAGATAAAGAACGCATCACGGATTGGACGATAAAAGGAGAGACTTCGGGGGGGTTATTCGAACAGGACAGGCTTCGCTTCTTCCGTCAGCGGAAGCAAAAAAGCGCCGCGCCTGGCCACGGCGGGCGCTTTCCTGCTGCTGCCGGGCAGTATCGCTTCGCCGGCTTATTCCGCTTCGAGGCGGTCCGGCTTGTTCGCGCCGGCTTCGGGACTCGGCTCGAACGGATAAGCGATATCCGTCGGCACGACGAGCCCCAGCGTCTGCATCTCGCCGAGAATGCAGGCGACGTGATAGCGGTAGATGACCGCCTGGGAATCGGGCGACAGCGCGCTTTCGGCTTTCTGGTTCGAAACCTGGAGCAGGCTGACGCCCAGGCTCGCCACCTGCGCCGGATCGTCGTCGGTCAGCAGGCGGATCATGCGCATATGCGAGTACGTATTGCGGTAGACGTCGAGTTCCTGCTCGATCCGTTCGACCAGATCGTGTTTTTTATTTTTGCCGAGGTCGAATTCTTCCCGGTACGTATCGTAGGCTTTCTGGAGCGTGGCCAGGTCTTTCTTGAGCGGGCTGATATGAAGGCTCCCGCCGAGGCGGAGCAGCTCGTGCGAGAGCTCCGTCAGGTGATGGCGCACCGCCAGCCGCGAACGCTCCAGATTCCGGTCGTGCTTGGGCGGAACGACGAAGTAATTCACCAGCACGGCGACGCCGATGCCGAGCAGCGTGTCGAGCACGCGGTGCAGCGCATAGGTGAACGCGCCTTCGCCAGGATGCAGATTGAGCATGATCGCAAGGAACACGATGCCGGCGATCGAGACCGACTTGTTCCATTTGAGCAGATTGCATACATAGATCACGCAGACGATGCCGATCGCCGACAGCAGCGCGTTGTGCGGGGCGACGAAAGCGAACAATCCGCCGAAAGCCGCGCCGACCAGCGTGCCCATCGTCCGGTTTTTCCCGGCGACGTACGAGCTTGTGATCGAACTTTCCATCGCGATGATCGTGGCGATCGCCGCGTAGAACGGATATTCCAGATCGAGCGCATAGGAGATCAGCACACAGATAAATACCGCCAGCGCCGTCTTGATATTACGCATCCCGATTGCAAACCTCATGATGATGCCACGCCTCCCGAATCACGATTTCAAATTTGAATAACGTATTTTAGAAATATCTCTATGTGAAATATTATACGTACTTGCGGCGCGCAGGGCAATTGACGAATACGTGGCGAAAAAAGTCGGCGGCTTGCGAAAACCGGCGTCGACAGGTAAGTTGGGAAAGAGAAATCCAGCGCCGAAAGGAGTTTATACCAATGATTGAAGCTTTTATTTTCGATATGGACGGGGTTATTATCGACAGCGAGCCGCTGCACTTCGATGTGGACCGGCATACGATGGATTATTTCGGACATCCGATCACGCAGGAGAAGCTGGAGGAGTACGTGGGCATGACCAATCCCGAGCTGTGGGCGTCGATTCGCGAGGAATACGGCATGGCGCAGACGGTGGAAGAGATTATCGAGTACCAGCTGACGTATAAAATGGAGGTGCTGCGCGCGTTCGAGACGGAACCGATCGACGGCATCCGGGAGCTGATTGCGGAGTTGAAAAAAGGCGGGATTCCGCGCGCGATCGCATCGTCGTCCCCGCCGGTGTTTATCGAAGCCGTGCTGGAGAAATTCGGTCTGCGGGAAGAATTCGCGCAGGTCGTCAGCAGCGAGCAGGTTCCCAAAGGCAAACCGGCGCCGGACGTCTATCTGCGCGCGGCGGAACTGCTCGGCGCCGATCCGGCGAACTGCGTGGTGCTCGAAGACGCCAGACACGGCATCGCGGCCGCCAAAGCGGCGGGCATGCACTGTATCGGCTTCGTGAATCCGAATTCCGGCAACCAGGATCTGTCGCGGGCGGACCTGATCGTCGCGTCCGTTCGCGATATCAAGCTGGACGATCTGGCGAAGGTGGAGGAGAAGTAAGGGCGGATTCAAGCATCGGGCCGGATAACCGGATGGATTTGGGAAAAGCGCAACACAAAAAGCCGCGAAGGCGCGTTATACGCCGGCGCGGCTTTTTTAGCAATATTTAAGAGCGATTTTATTGGAATCTTGAAAGCTGATTGGGTACAGGTTAACTTTTCTTTTTCATTTCCAAATAGGGGCCTCTAGTATCATGATAGATGTGAAGATGTCTGCCGATACCTTGTTTGCTTTGATCGTAAGATCGAATATCGTTTTTCTTTAGTTTGAGTAGCACTTTAGGTTTGTGACTAGCCTGTGATGCGTTAAGGGTAAGTATTTCAATCCCTAAACGTCCCGTAATTTCTCCGCTTCGAATCTTATTTTGGAATCGTTTAAATCTCCGTTTTTCTCGGTAGCGTTTTTTGATCAATTCGGCGCGTTCCAGCAGTTCTTGTTCGCGTTCTGGTGTTTGTGGATGCAACCAATTCGCCATTTGTGGAAGTTCGTGGATGACGATCGGAGACTGATCCGGCTTAGGATGACTCATTTTACTCGCCTCCATGCTTCGAAATGATTTCAAAGTTAAGCAGCTTTAAGAACAATACCATAATTATTTTCGCTGTAGTCTACAAATATATCCGCACGTTTTTTATGAAGTGTCCAACTGGATAGGGTTCTATGTTTAATAATCGGTGATACTCCTCCAACTTCTACATGCTCCCACCAATCGGGTCGCTGCTCCCAACTTAGCCCGCGATAAACGATCAACGAATCGACATTCTTTTCACACAGAAGTTTTTGGGTAACGTCATATATAACTTTTACAGCAGCTATTTCGTTTTGATTGAGTTCTGAAATTTCTTGAATCTTGGCATCATAATGATAATAGGGTATATCCAGCATCTTAGAGACTGCTTTTTCCATAGCCATAGATTTGGGCGAATTGGCATCTATAATCCATTTGGCGCGTAAATCGACCGTCGCATCGACAACTTTTTCAGCTATGTCTTCACTTATCTTTTCAGTCAGAAAAAGTTCAAAATCTGCGCCATATTGATTATCGGTCAGATACAGCATTCCTTCGATTCCTTCGATTATCTTTCCTGGCAATAGTAAAACTTCCAACTTAAACAGCATTTTACCTGTACAGAGTGCGTTCGTTCAGACTTGTTCCCTTTATAAGCATTGCTGCGATCAAGGCCGTTTAACCGCGATCTCCCCCATCCGCTCCGTGCCGTAAGCACCGGGGTTCAGCGTATTGTTTTTCGGTCCGTACGAGATGCGCAGGGAAGTTCCGTCCTCCAGGTGAATGCGCAGAAAAATCCGGTATTCCGGCGGGTTGTTTTTATAAATCTCGTCGGAGCCGACGTATTTCAACGGCAGCATGTCGGAGATAAACGCTTCGGTATCTTCCGGACTGAAATCCCACATAGGACTGCCGTCGTTACCGCTCTCTCGGCTGAGCTTGAGCACTTTGCCTTCGATATCGTACAGATCGCCGATCGTTTCCGCGCGCGGATTGTCGTGAACCTGGTAGATTCGGCCGTCGGCGAGTACCCGAAAGTCCGGATCGTAGCCCTTGAGCGCATAAACTTTCGTTCCGACCGGCAGGTAAGCGGCGTCGCCGTTCTGCGTCACATGGTCGGTGCAGGCGCTCTCGGACAGATTGTATTCGGTCTTTCCGATCGGCTCGCCGATCCATTCTTCCGGCACTTCCGTGTCGGGATTGTCCAGGCTGGTGTACGTCATATCGTTCAGCATCAGCACGTCGATCCATTCGAGAATAGCCATGCACGGCTCGCCGGATTCTTTTCTCGGACCGGAAGGCGTTTCGCCGCCCGCTTCTGCGTCGGCAGGTTCCGGCTTTGCTTGCTGCACGGTAGCGGAATTAGGCCGGACGCTTTGCTCGCTGCGTTCCGCGGAAGAACCGCATCCTGTCAGCAGCAGCACGCCGAGCAGGGGAAGCAGCAGAATCCGGCTCCAGCCCTTGGATGCTCGATCCATTTTGTGCACGTTTATCACCCCTTTCTTATAAAACGAATGTATTGCGCGAAAAGTTACATCGGACGGTATCGGGAAACGGGAATCCGAGTATTTCGGTTCGTCTTCCGCGCGGAAGAGGTAATACATAAAGACGGAATCGACTTATCCCAAACGGAAGAGGTGCACGCTGGATGACGCAAAACGGACAAACGCCGCAGGAGCACACGCTGGACAACAGTCTGGCCCTGCTCAAAGACGGCTACGATTTTATTTTGAAACGGCGCAGGGAAATGGATACGGAGATCTTCCGCACGCGGCTGCTCGGGCAGCCCGCGCTCTGCATGGGCGGCAAAGACGCGGCGGAATTGTTCTACGATACGACGAAATTCAAGCGGTCCGGCGCGATTCCGAAACGGATTCAGAAATCGCTGTTCGGCGTGGACGCGATCCAGACGCTGGACGGCGAGGCGCACCGGCACCGCAAGCGGTTGTTTATGTCGCTGATGTCGCGCGAGCGGCTGGACGTCTTTATGGAGCTGCTGCGCGAAGAATGGGAAGCGGCGGCGGCCAAATGGGAAAGACTCGAAGAAATCGAACTGTTCGGCGAGTCGCAGGAGCTGCTGTATCGCGCGGCCTGCCGCTGGTCGGGCGTTCCCGTCGACGAAGAAACGGCGCGCAGGCGGGCGGACGATATGGGCGACATGGTCGAAGCGTTCGGCGCGGTCGGTCCCCGGCATGCGGCGGGACGCAGCGCGCGGCGGCGGACGGAGGACTGGCTGGAAGGTTTTATTCTCGATCTGCGCGCCGGAGAGTTCAAAGTCCCGGAAGGCACGGCTGCTTACGCGATGGCATTCCACCGGGATTTGCAGGATCGCGAGCTGGATTCGCGCATGGCGGCGATCGAGCTGATTAACATCGTCCGTCCGATCGTGGCGATCGGGCGCTATGTGGTCTTCAATGCCATGGCGCTGCACGATCATCCCGAATACCGGGAGAAGCTGGCCGCGGACGAAGGCAAATACCGCCAGTGGTTCGTGCAGGAAACGCGCCGTTATTATCCGTTTACGCCTTTTCTCGGCGCTTCGGTCATCCACGACTTCATCTGGAAAGGACACGAATTCGAGGAAGGCACGATGGTGCTGCTCGATATTTACGGCACGACGCACGATCCGGCGCTGTGGGACGAACCGGACAAGTTCAAGCCCGAACGGTTCGAGCACTGGGGCGGCAGCCCGTTCGACCTGATCCCGCAGGGCGGCGGCGACCCGAATTTCGGACACCGCTGCGCGGGCGAATGGCTGACGATCGACGCGATGCGGGTCGGGCTGGAATTTCTGGCGGGGCGTCTCGACTACGACGTGCCGGAGCAGGATCTGGACCTGAGTTTGTCGCGGATGCCGGCGCTGCCGGACAGCCGGTTTGTGATGAGGAATGTGCGGCGCAAGTATCAAATTTGATTGTTGATTTTCGTGATCAGAATCCGCAAAAGACACATTCATGCATATTGAATTGTGGTACTATAAAGGGGAATATTTCTTTTTGTGGAAAGGGAAAATCATGTCTGATATTAAACCGAAAGTTTTTATCGGCTCTTCTGCCGAGGTAGTAAAAGATGGTTATGTAGGGGCTGTTGCAAGAGCGCTAACTTATCATGCCGAGGTAACCCCCTGGACCTCTGGTGTATTCCAAGTGAACAATGCGACAATGGACGATTTGGAGAAGCAAGTTGAAGCAAACGACTTTGCTGTTTTTGTGCTCGCGGCAGACGATGTTGTGAATTTGCGCGGTGATATGTTTTTAACGCCGCGCGATAATACAACGTTTGAATTGGGATTATTTTGGGGGAAGCTGAAGCGGGAAAGAGTTTTCTTTATTATGCCTGCAGCAGTTAGCGAAGTATTTCAAGAAACAAAGCTCACAAGGCTTCGAATTCCTTCTGACCTTCATGGATTAACTCCGCTCTACTACGATGCAAATACAGAAAATAAAGATGCTGCCGTATTCGGTGCTTGTGATGCAATAGCAGCAAAAATCAATGATCTTCAAAAATTTGTGAGTTCTGATCATTATCCCTTGATTAACTTCTTGACGCAGTTCAGCAAGGAGCTGCTTCTTGATCCAAAAGGGCGCTACAACCATCTTTACGAGGCATTGCGCACAGCTTACTATACAACTGTAATACCTGAAGCTTCTGTTTCAGGTGCTGCAGTTTGGCTGGTTAGGGAAGAAGAGGGAATTGAACAAGTAGCGGGAAATGTAGGACGTGGAAGGTTTTATAAATTCAAAGATTACATCTCAAAAAATAAAGATATAAAACAGGCGCCGAGCGTAATGAACGTTCATTTATCAGGGACCGAACAAGCGATTAAATATGACGAGACCGGCGTTGCGAATGTATATTTGCTATGCTATCCTGTGAGTAAGAATATCGTTGTAACCATTCATATTACAGTGAATGGGAGAAGGGCGGCAACTGGTGTAATCGAACGACTTATGGACGTCAACGAGGAATTAATGAATTCGATCAATTATGTATTTGGAGGTGAAGGGATATGAACAGAAGAAATACTTCGCAAAGAGTTATAAAATTGCCTGTTCAAGGAACTTACCCGCGAAAAATTAATGCGGTAACGCGCGAAAAAGTCTCAGCTCCTACCTTGGGTAGCGGAAACGATAGTATAGGTACAGTAATTATTAAAAGAAAAGCTCAGTATAAGCGTCCGGCTTTTCTCAAATAAAACAACTATAAAAAGGACACTCCAGCCTGTTTTCTGGCCGGAATGTCCTTTTTTGTTTTTTTGAAAAGTGAAAAAGAATCGATTATTTCCCTTCCCGACATTCAGCCACGGCCGTCTTCAACTGCTCCATCGCCTGTTCGATCACGCCGCGCGAGCAGGCGACGTTCATGCGCATAAAGCCGGCGGCTTCCGTGCCGAACATGGTGCCGTCGTTCAGCGCGATACCCGCTTTGTGCAGCAGGAACTGCATCAGGTCCTTGGCGCTCAGGCCGAGGCCGCGGAAATCGATCCACAGCAGATAGGTCGCTTCCGGCAGGCGGACCGACAGTTCCGGCAGATGCTCCGCAATCTGGTCCCGCACGTATTCCATATTGTCGCGCACGTAGCCCAGCAGCTCGTCGAGCCATTCGCCGCCGTACGTATACGCGGCCTCCGTCGCCGTCGCGCCCAGCGTGCTGATCGAGCCGAGCCCGTGCATCTTGGCGACGGTGCGCTCGAACGACAAGCGCAGCTTATCGTTCGGGATCACGATATTCGATACCGACAGCCCGGCCAGATTGAACGTTTTGCTCGGCGCCGTACAGACGATACAGTTATCGCGCGCCGCTTCCGAGACGGAAGCGAACGGGATATGCGACTTCGGTTCGAAGATCAGGTCGGCGTGGATCTCGTCGGCCACGACCAGCACGCCGTGCTTGGCGCACAGTTCCGCCAACCGCTCCAGATCTTCCCGTTTCCAGACGCGTCCCACCGGATTGTGCGGGCTGCACAGGATCAGCATTTTCACATCGTCGGCCAGCTTGCGGTGTAGATCGTCGAAGTCCATCTCGTAACCGCCTTCTTCGGTCGCGGCCAACGGGTTCGTGACCAGCTGGCGTCCGTTCTCGCGCACGATGTTGTAGAACGGCGGGTAGACCGGCGTCTGAATCGCGATCTTGTCGCCCGGCTTGGTGAAAGCTTCCACGGCAAAAGCCAGCGCGGGCACGACGCCCGGCGTAAAGGTGATCCAGTCCGGTTCGATCGTCCAGTTATGGCGTTCGCGCATCCAGTTTACGACCGATTCGAAATAGGCCGGGGTACGGAACGTATAGCCGAATACGCCGTGATCCACCCGTTTATGCAGCGCGTCCAGCACCGCCTGCGGCGCGGCGAAATCCATATCGGCGACCCACAGCGGCAGCGCATCGGGAACGCCGAACACTTTTTCGCGGCCGTCCCATTTCTCGGAAGCGCTCTGCAGACGGTCGATCTGCGTATGGAAGTCGAAGCTGCTTTTTAAAGTCATATCAGTAATTCCTCCTCGGTTCGATAAGCGGGTTTCGCAAACGTTCATTTGAATTATTATGCGTCAAAGAAAAATCGAAAGCAACGCAAGTTAGGCACTCGGAAAAAGAGGATAAAGCGGCCGAAAACGCATAAAATAGACAGCGAGCGGAACAACTTTTTTCCAAAACAAGCGTCTTTTATAGTAGGGTTATTTTTGCGCGAAGGCTTTTTGAAGCAGGAAAGCAATCGTAGGGTTGGCGATGATCGGGATATAGCAAGCGTTCAATACGATAACCTGAAATTGGGTAATGGTTGGGTGTCCGGGCTTTCGAAAAAGCCATTCTACTATTTGAAGGTACAGTTTAAGGAGGAGAAATCGATCATGAACAATTCGAACGCAAACAAACCGGCCAAGCCGCTGCTGGTTCTGGCGGCTGCGGCGCTTATCGCCGCGCCTGCGCTGAGTCTGCCGTCCGCGGATGCCGCGGCGGCATCCGCGACCAAATCCGCCGCTTCCACCGCCGCGCCTGCGGCCGATAAAGCGGCTGCCGCGTCCAAGACCGCGACGCCGGCGGCGGCAGCCAAACCCGCCGCGAACCAATCTGCGGCGCAGAAAGCCGCAGCCGCCAAAGCGGCCGCAGCCGACGCGGCTGCCGCGGCGAAAGATCCGTTCGGCGACATCCTCAAAGATCCGAATCGCGCAGCGATCATCACGCTGTTCGAGAACGAGATCGTTATGCCGGCCGCGGACCGCAAGTTCCGTCCGAGCGCCGAGATCGGCCGCGCCGATTTCACCGTTATCCTGGGACGGGCGATGGACGCCAACGGCAGCGTGTTCGACGTTAAGTTTACCGATCCGATTCCCGACTGGGCGATCCGCTACGTCGGCGGTCTGTCGGCGGCCGGCGTATACGACGGCTACCTGGTGACGAATGCGTTCGGACCGAAATCGCCGGTTACGCGCGCCGAAGCGGCGGCCATGGTCGCCCGCGCCGCGCATCTGGAACCGGTCGCCCTGCCTTCGGGCCTCGGCGGCGCCGGCAATATTCCGGTCTGGGCCCGCGACGACGTAGGCGCCGCTTACGCGGCGGGGTTGATTCCGGTTACGTCGAGCGGAACGCTGAACCCGAACAAGAAGGTCACGCGCAGCGAGATGGCGGCGATGATCGCGCCGATGTATGTCGAAGGCGCTTTTCTGCCGAAGGAAGAGGAGCCGATCGAAGAGCCGGTTGAAGAACCGGTTGTGGAGCCGATCAAGATTCCGGTCGAGACGCCGAAAGAAACGCCGTCCGAAACCCCGGCCGGCACACAAACGCCAGCCGCGCCGGCGGGCACACAAACGACGCCCGCAGCAGCGCCTGCAAGCTAAATTCGAATAAGCGCAAACCACGGCTTTCCTGCGGGAAAGCCGTTTTTTTGCCGGCTGCACAGGGTTCATAGCTTTTTTCGAAAAGGTTTTATATAATGGAAAACAGCATATAAAGCGTTTACATAACTGATGAATATATACGTGTAAACGACTCGAAAGGGGACGAACAGCATAAGCTACAAAGACGCATCGCAATCGTGGGAAGAACGCGCGGACGACCTGCTGGCGCAGATGACGCTGGAGGAGAAAATCGCCCAACTCACCTCGGCCCGGACGGGCAGCATGATCTCGGATGTGGAAAACTTCGTTTTTTCCGCCGAGCTGACCGCAAAGAACGTTCCGCACGGCTGCGGTTATATCGGACGGATCGGCGGAGCCACGGACCTGCTGCCGGCCGAGATGGCCCGGGCGATGAACGAAATCCAGAAACATTTTATGGAAGAAACGCGGCTCGGCATCCCGGTGCTGTTTATGACGGAAGCGACCTCGGGCGTGCTCAGCCGGAATCATACGCTGTTTCCGCAAAATATCGGTGCCGGCGCCATGTTCGACGAAGAGCCGGTGCGGGAGATGGCCGACGCGATGCGCCGGGAAATGACCGCGACCGGGGAGCGCTGGGCGCTCGGTCCGGTGGTGGACGTGATCCGCGATCACCGCTACGGGCGCTACGAAGAATCGTTCGGCGAAGACGTTTACCTGGCGAGCCGGTACGGTTCGGCGTATGTGCGGGGACTCCAGTCGGACGACCTGACCCGGGGCGTCGCGGCGACGCTCAAGCATTTTGTAGCCCAGGGTATCAGCGACGGGGGACGCAACTGCGGACCGGTGCATGTGACCGACCGCGAGCTGCTCGACGGCTACGCCGTTCCGTTCGAAGCGGCGATCCGCGAGGCGGGCGCGCTGTCGGTAATGGCGGCGTACCACGAGATCGACCAGGTGCCGGTGCACGCGTCTTCCCATATTCTGCGCGATCTGCTGCAGGATAAGCTGGGCTTCGACGGCCTGACCGTCTCCGACGGCAACGGCATCCAGCTGATCCAGTCGTTCCAGGAATACTGCGGAACGCAGGAAGAAGCGGTGAAGCTGGCGCTGGAAGCCGGGATCGAATGCGAGCTGGACTTTATGTTCACGCAGTATTTGCAGGGGCTCGTCGAACGCGGCGAAGTGAAGCAGGCGCTGGTGGACGCGGCTGTGCGCAAAGTGCTGTCGCTCAAATTCCGCCTGGGATTGTTCGACCGCCCTTACGTGGACGAATCCGCCGTGGACGCCTCCGTTTGCGCGCCGGATATGGTCGAGCTGTCGAAGCGGATGGCGCTGCGCTCGATGACGCTGCTCAAGAACGAAGACGGCATCCTGCCGCTTAATCCTTCTTTTAAAAAGATCGCCGTAATCGGTCCGCTCGCGCACGTCAAAGAGTTTGCTTACAGCGATTACTCGTACCCCGCCCATATCGAAGACATGTACTACTCGTCGGAAGGGCTGACCGAAGAAGAAGTACTGGCGCGGACGCTTTTTTTCAAAAAGAAAAATACCCGCTACGAAGACCTGTATCACGATATGCACACCGTATACGAAGCGTTGAAGTCGGCGCTGCCGGAAACAGAAGTGGTCTACTCGGCCGGGCTCAAAGATACGTACGATTACCATGGGGACGCAGACTTCTACCGGATCGACGAAGCGGTGGACGCGGCGCGGGACGCCGACGTCATTATCGCGGTCTGCGGCGACACGAGCGGCATGGGACGCGAGAACGACAGCGGCGAATCGACGGACCGCGTGGAGATCGGCTTGTCGCAAGAACAGAAAAAACTGCTGAGAGACCTCAAGGAAACCGGCCGGCCGGTCGTGCTCGTTCTGTGCAACGGCCGGCCGCTGGAGCTGCTGGAAGAAAGCGAAAGTATGGACGCCATCCTCGAAGCCTGGAAGCCGGGCATGCGCGGAGCCGAAGCGATCGCGGAAACGCTGACGGGCGCGTACAATCCGGGCGGTAAGCTTCCCGTCACGCTGCCCAAAGCGCTCGGCCAGCTGCCGGTGCATTATTCGCAGCTTGCGACCGGACACAAGCAGTTCTGGCGCGGCAAGTATCTGGAGATGGATCTGGCGCCGCTGTATCCGTTCGGCTACGGGCTGAGTTACACGACGTTCGAAGCGGAAAATGCGAAGTTCGAGCTGACGGACAGCGGCGTGAAGATTGAGGCCGACGTGCTCAATACGGGCGAAGATGGCGGCGATCAGGTGGTGCAGGTGTACGTACGCAAAAAGTACGCCAGCGTGCTCCAGCCGGAGCGCGAGCTGAAAGCGTACAAGCGCGTAAGTATCCCGGCCGGCGGCCGCGCTTCGCTTGTCTTCGAGATTCTGTTCGATTCGATCGGCTACCACGACCGCGAGATGAAGCTGGTGCTGGAGAACGTGCAGCTCGACGTCATGCTCGGCTTCTCGTCTCAGGATATCCGGGCGGAGAAGACGTTCAAGCTGGAGTTTGAAGGCGGGAGACGGGAGATCGGGTGGAGGGTGTTCGGGAATAAAGTTTTATTTCGTTTAAAATAAATATTTGAACAAAAAGGAAACGAGGATTTTATAACCCGTTTCCTTTTTTATTATAATAAATTTTATTTTATGTCATGTAAAATGTCGTTTAAAAGTCATATAAAATGTGATATTCTAAGCATAGTGAATGTAAATCAATATAAGGAGGCTAAATCATGGAACTTTCAAATGAATATGTACGGCAGCGGCAGAAAATCGAACCGGAACAAGAAGAAGCCAATTTGGAAGGTATTCAATTTTTCATGAATAATGTTATGAATATAAGCGAAGCAACCCGCAAAAATAAGCTGGCCGAGATTTTGGAAAACTTTGCTGTAAAGCAGGATAAAAAAGTATACGTCATTCAAAATAGTAAGAAAAAAGAAGCTGCAGGAGTCGTAAGCAGTCTCAAACATTATCTGGATCGAGAAAAGATGTTAAGAGAACTTCAGGATGAGGTATTGCGTCTTAGCGAAGAAGTGCTGCTCTTAAAGGTGCAGGTTAGAGAAGATCAGCCGACTCTGACTTTAGCTGAGGCAATGCAGAAGATGAACTTCGATGAAGCCGAGTTGAAAGATATTTTCGATAATGCGGATGAGGTGAAAATCGACTAATGAGCTTGGAGCAGCTTATTCAGAACTTTACTGAACGGATGCTTCTCGAATACAAAGTCGATATCCGTTTTAAACTAGGGCGTGTTTGAAAACTCCGAAGGAAGCAGATTTTGCCGAATTTTCGTTCTCAACAAGGAACTTTTTCGCAGTCGTGCCGGGGCACGTCAAGAGAAAGTGACGCGGTGGAGGGCGAAAAGGCGGTAAAAGATGCACGTCGTTGAGTTTTCAAACACGCCCTAGGCGTATTCGATGATTTGCAGCAGTATCCGAAAGGCGATATAAATAAGATCTTTAAAGCGATTATTCAAAGATTTCGCTCAAACGCAAATCCGCATGAGATCTCTCCAACCTGGAGATTACGAGACGATCTGTACGGAGCCTATAAAATTCGCTTGCTGGACGAAGGAATACGAATTATTTATCGAGTAGCCGAAGAGCTGCCGACACACACTGTTATCGAGATTTATGCAATAGGACCGCGAAAAAACGAACTTGCTTACCAAGTAGCAAAGCGGAGAAAAGACTGGTGAAGTAAAGAATTCATACAAAAAACAGGCGCCAGGTCTCCGACTTTACGGAATACCGGGCGCCTTCTTTGCTCAGCCCACAAACAACGATTCCGCCCCGTCGATATGCACGACCGCGCCGCTGATATGCTCCGAGTCGTCGGAAGACAGGAACGCGACCAGCTTGGCGACCTGTTCGGGTTTGCCGCTGCCCTCGGGCAGGGGGACGGTGCCGTCCGGGTATTCGACCGGCTTGGTGTCCATGTCCTCGGCTTCCGGTTCGATGTCGCCGCTGCCCGAGATGTTTGTCTCGATCGTGCCCGGAGCGACGATATTGACGCGGATATTGGAAGGCCCCAGCTCGAACGCGGCCATCTGGCCGAAGGCGGCGATCGACGCTTTGGACGTGCTGTAGGCGGAGAAGCCTTTTTGCGAAAAAACGCGGGTGCCGCTGAGCGAGCTCGTGAGTACGATGCTGCCTTTTTCATTGGCTTTCAGGTACGGAATCGCGTATTTAACGCTGGTGAACGTGCCTTTGACATTGTTCAGCAGCGTCGCGTCGAACTCGTCGTCTTCGATCGATTCGATCGGACCGACGACGCCGAGGATACCGGCATTGGCGAAGAGCGTATCGATCCTGCCGTATCGGGATACCGCCTGCTCCAGCGCGTCCCGATACTGGCCGGGCACGGAGATATCGACGGTAAAGGCCAGCGCTTCGCCGCCGGCCGCTTCGATCTCCGCGCGAACGCCTTCCACGAACTGCGTATCGCGGTCGATCAGGATCAGCCTGGCGCCTTCTTCGGCCAGCAGCAGCGCGGCGGCGCGGCCGATGCCGGAACCGGCTCCGGTGACGACCGATACTTTTCCGTTCATTCTGGAGGAACTTGGCATAGTGAAGCACTCCTTCGGGATAGGTTTTTTTGATCTCGGCTTATCCTTACCCCTCGGAGAACGAGTCAATCAATAGATCAGCCGGTTGTCCGTCTAAAAGGTCAAATCCTCGTGCGTCCGGCGGCTCGCAGCCGGGCGAAAGCCGCGGCGGCCAGCGCGATATCGACGACGCAGACGATCCAGTACGGAATTTGCAGCGAAGCCGTCCGGCCGAGACCGAGCGACTCCTCGCCCAGCGAAACGACCAGTCCGCCCAGCAGCGCGCCGATCGCGCCCATGCCGAGCGACAGGAAGCGGAACACGCTGCCGACCCGGCCCAGCAGATGATCCGGCACGCTGCGCTGGAGAATCGAAGAGCGCACGACATTGTAGGTCACGATAAAGAAAGCCGCGAGAAAGTAAAAAGCGCCGACCACGTACGGGCTGCGCGTCAGCCCGACGATGCCGTAGCAAACGCCGAGCGCAAGCAGCGACAGCAACATGACCGTATTCGCTTCGGCCCGCTTGCGCCAGCGCGCGACGGCCTGACCGCCGATCACGCTGCCGACGGTGGCGATCGCCAGCAGCACGCCGAAGCCCAGCGAGTCCAGCCCGAGCACATCCTGGACGAAGAACACCTGCGTGGCGACCATGCCGGAGAACGTGAGCGTGACCAGCACGGACATGACGGCAAGCAGCCGCAGAAACGGATCTCCGCCTATATAACGGATGCCGAGGGACATTTCGCGCAGCCAGCCCGTACGTTCGCGCTTGCCGGGGCGAGTGCTGCCGCCGGAAGCGTCCGGGAGTGCTTCGCCGGCTGCTCCCTGCGCTGAATCGCTCTGCGCCGGACCGTCCGGCGCGGGCTCCGGCCGGAACGCGCCCCGCAGCGAGAGCAGGATCAGGAACGACAGCAGCGCCGTCGCGGAATCGATGGCGAACGGGATGACGAGGCCGATCGTCACGATCAGGCCGCCGAGCGACGCGCCGAGAATATCGCTGGTGATCAGCTGGCCCGCGGTGAATTGGCCGTTGGCTTTTTCCAGCCGATCCTTATGTACGATGCGCGGAATCAGCGTCTGCACGGTGCTGTCGAACGCGACCCGGCTGACGCCGATCAGGAACGTGAAGACCATCAGCAGCGGAATACTGACGGCGTTCAGGGCAACGCAGGCGGTCAGCGCGATCAAAGCGGCGGCGCGCAGCAGACTGGACAGCACGGCGATTTGTTTGCGCGAATGCCGGTCGATCAGCACGCCGATCGGCAGGCTGAACAGCAGCCAGGGCAGCCGCATGGCAGTTGTGACGAGCGAAGCCTGGAAGGTGTCGCGGGTCACGCCGGAGATCAGCCACGGCACGGCGGTCAGCGTCAGCCCGTCACCGAGAAACGTCAGGGCGACGGCCGCAAACAGCCGCTTGTAGTTGGGATTGGCGCCGAGTTTTTCTTTCGATTGTTCGGGAACATTGGAAGATAAAGAGCGACCTGCCATGAACGAATATTCTCCTTTATATGAAAGATTTATCTCTATACTAATCGAAACCTTTCAAAATTTCAGCTTTCCGATTGTAAGATCGTTATTTTGAATGAGGGAAGGGTAAATAATTTTTAACATATTCATGCTTTGTTTTGTAAAAAGGTTAACGTTTGTCAGGCCCATGTAACGGAAAGTCGGCTATAATGGAAATAATGTCTGCCGTTTTGTTTGAGTCTTTATAAATGCCGCACGGTTCGGAGGAATGATTATGGGTCTAGTCTTTAGCTTTTTAAAGAAGTACCGCACCGCATCCATCCTGGCGCTGCTCATGATGGTGATCGAACTTGCGGTCGAACTGTCGCAGCCGTATCTGATCTCGAAAATCATCGACGAAGGCATCGTGCAGTCCGATCTCGGCATCGTCTGGATGTGGGGCGGCATTCTGGTCGCGGGAGCGGCGGTCGCGTTCGCGGCCGGCATCGCCAGTTCCTTTCTCGCTTCGTACGCCAGCCAGGGATTCGCCAGCGATCTGCGCGGCGCGCTGTATGAGAAAGTGCAGTCGTTCTCGTATTCGGTGTTCAGCCGTTTCGCCACGTCTTCGCTGATTACGCGGATGACCGGCGATATTACGCAGCTTCAAGATACGGTATTCATGAGTCTGCGGTTTATGACGCGCGTGCCGCTGGTCGTAGCGGGAAGCGTTATCATGGCGCTGATCGTCAACGTCAAGCTGGGACTGCTGCTGGCGCTGACCGCGCCGCTGCTGTTTGCGTTCGTCATGCTGATTATGCGGCGGGCGGGAGCGATGTTCAAAAAGGTGCAGCGCCGGCTCGACAAAGTCAACGGCGTGATTCAGGAAAATCTGACCGGTATCCGCTTGATTCGCGTATTCGTGCGCATGAAGCACGAGAACGGACGCTTCGCCGCTTCCAGCGGCAAGCTGATGAAAGGCACGGTGTCCGCGCTGCGGCTGACCGAGACCACCATGCCGTTTATCATGCTGGTCATGAACGCGGCGATCGTCGCCGTGCTGTGGTTCGGCCGCGCCGATATTTCCTCGGGCGAAGCCAGCGTCGGCGAAGTGGTGGCGGTCGTCAACTACGCGCTGCGCACCATCGGGGCACTGTCCGCGTTCTCGTGGATCGCGGTCACGTTCTCGCGGGCCGGCGCTTCGGCGCAGCGGGTACGCGAAGTGATGGACACCGAGAACTCGGAAGCGGAGAACGCTTCGCCGCCCGCCGCCCGCGCGCAGTCCGCCGATCGCGGTTCTGCCGCGGACCCGGGAGAAGCGATCGAAGGCGGCGTGGAGTTCGAGCATGTCGTGTTCAAATATCCGACCAGCGATATCAAAGTGCTGGAAGACATCTCGTTCGAGATCGAAGCGGGCCGCCGCGTCGCGATCATGGGCGCGACCGGCTCCGGCAAGTCGTCGCTCGTGCAGCTGATTCCGCGTCTGTACGACCGCGATCAGGGACAGATTCGTATCGACGGCCGAGGCATCGAAGAGTGGGACGTCGATCTGCTGCGCCGCAGCATCGGCTATGTGCCGCAGGAAGTGCTGCTCTTTACCGGTTCGATCCGCGAGAATATCGCCTGGGGCCGCGAAGACGCGACGCTCGAAGAGATTACGGAAGCGGCGAAGATCGCGCAGATCCACGAAACGGTCGAGAAACTGCCGAACGGCTACGATACGCAGCTGGGCCAGCGCGGCGTCAATTTGTCCGGCGGCCAGAAGCAGCGTTTGTCGATCGCGCGCGCCCTGGTGCGCCGCCCGGCGATCCTGATTCTCGACGACAGCACGAGCGCGCTCGATGTGGCGACGGAGTCCAAGCTGCTGGGCGCGCTGGAAAGCATCTCCTGCACCACATTCCTGATTACGCAGAAGATCAGCTCCACCCAGGCGGCGGATTTGATCCTGCTGCTGGACGAAGGCAAACTGATCGCCGGAGGCACGCATGGCGAACTGATGCGCGGCTCCGAGCTGTACCGCCATATCTACGAATCCCAATTTGAAAAGGGGGAAGCGCTGCATGCCTAACGCGCTGACCGAGCCGTTTCGCCAGCCGAGACCGCCGGTCATCGCCGATCCGTCGAAGGCGGGCGGCGACCACAAGAAACCGAAAAAAAGAGCGAAAAACGTTTCCGGCACGCTGGCGCGCATCTGGACCTACCTGGCCCGCCGCAAGCTGAAACTGTCGCTCGTGCTGTTTATGGTGCTGATTACCTCGGCGCTGTCGCTGCTCGGCCCGTACATGATCGGGGTGGCGGTCGACGACTACCTGGACGGCTCGCGCGAGTTCTGGGGCATGGGCTGGGTCGCGTTCCTGATCGTGCTCGGCGTCGTATACCTGCTGAATCCGCTGACCATGTTTCTGCAAAGTATCTGGATGATCGAGATCGCGCAGGAAACGGTGTACCGGATGCGCGTCGATCTGTTTTCCCATCTGCACAAGCTTCCTATCCCGTTCTTCGGCAAACGCCAGCAGGGCGAGCTGATGAGCCGGGTCACGAACGATATCGAAAATGTCAGCGGAACGCTGAACAGCTCGGCGATCCAGATCTTCTCCAGCGTGCTGATCCTGATCGGGACGCTCGGCGTGATGCTGAGTCTCAGCCCGCTGCTGACGCTGCTCACCTTTATCGTCGTGCCGCTGATGGCGTTCGGCATGCGCTGGATCACCCGGCGCACCGGCCCGCTGTTCAAAGAACGCCAGAGCAATCTGGGCGACCTGAACGGCTATATCGAAGAAACGCTGTCCGGGCAGCGCATCATCAAAGCGTTCTCGCAGGAAGATCGCGTCAAGCGCGAATTCGGCGAGCGCAACGAGCGTATCCGGCTGTCGGGCTTCTGGGCGCAGACCATTTCCGGCATGATCCCCAAGCTGATGAACGGCCTGAACAACCTGAGCTTCGCGCTCGTCGCGGGCATCGGCGGCATTCTGGCGATCAACGGCCAGGTGACGATCGGGATCATTATTATCTTCGTGGAGTACGCGCGCCAGTTCACCCGTCCGCTGAACGATCTGGCGAACCAGTGGAACACGCTGCTGTCCGCCATCGCGGGCGCGGAGCGGGTGTTCGAGATCATGGACGAAGACGTGGAAAATAAAGACGAAGGTAAAGCGGCGAAGCTGGATAAAGTCGAAGGCGCCGTCAAGTTCGAAGGCGTATCGTTCGGCTACGACGAAGGGCAGACGACCCTGTCCGATATCTCGTTCGAAGCCAAGCCGGGCGAAACGATCGCGCTGGTCGGACCGACGGGCGCCGGCAAAACGACGCTGATCCAGCTGCTGTCTCGTTTCTACGACGCCAGCGGCGGACGGATCACGATCGACGGCCGCGAGATCGGCAGCATCCAGCGGGAGAATCTGCGCTCGCATATGGCGTTCGTGCTCCAGGATACGTTTCTGTTCGAAGGCACGATCCGCGAAAATATCCGTTACGGCCGGCTCGACGCCACCGACGAAGAGATCGAGGAAGCGGCTAAGCTCGCCAACGCGCATTCGTTTATCGCGCGGCTGGAAGGCGGCTACGACAAGATGCTGACGGGCGGCGGCAGCGGTATCAGCCAGGGGCAGAAGCAGCTGCTGGCCATCGCCCGCGCGATGCTCGCCGACCCGGCGATTCTCGTGCTGGACGAAGCGACGAGCAGTATCGACACCGTCACGGAAATCAAGATCCAGCAGGGCCTCCAGCGCCTGATGAAAGGCCGCACCAGCTTCGTGATCGCCCACCGCCTGAACACGATCCGCCAGGCCGACCAGATCCTGGTGCTCAAGGATGGCGGCCTGCTCGAACACGGTTCGCACGACGAACTGCTGGAGCAGGGCGGCTTCTACAGCGGCCTGTACCACGGGCAGATCGTGCAGGAGGAAGCGGGAGATTAAATCGGAATTCATAAAGAAAAGAATCGCGGATTACAACGGCTTCGCCTTCGGGCGGAGTCTTTTTTTTGCGAAAAACAGCTTATCGGTCACAAAAGAAGCCCGCCGCTCGTTCCATGCACATCACCGGAAAGGGGAGAAGAAAATGAAAACGAGCGAGGCGGCGGTTGTGGAACGGAAACATGGGCGGACGGCGCAAAACGGAGCGTTTACCGTCGTCGTGATCGGAGGCGGGTACGCGGGATTGCAAACTCTGCTTGCGCTGCGCAAGGAACTCGGCCCGGATGCGGCGAATCTCATCTTGATCGATCGAAACGAAAGCCATCTGCAAAAAGTCATGCTGTTTCGCAGAGCGGCATCTGCGGAGAACATCGAAGTGCCGTTTACGCGGCTGCGGCGGCACGGCGCGGCGTTTATCCGGGCCGAGGTACGGAATATCGACCGGGAGTCCCGCGCGGTCGAACTTGAGCTTCCGGACGGAACAAAGGCCGTTCAATCGTACGACCGCCTTGTGATCGCCGCGGGTAGCATCGCGGCGGCCGCTCCGGCGGACCGGGGCGGCATCGAGCTGGCGGGTCCGGGGGAAGCGGACCGGATTCGCGGCGAGCTGCGCCGCCTGGTCGATCGGGCCGCGGGCGGCGGGACGATGCCGCGGGTCGTTGTGGTAGGCGGCGGCGCGTCGGGCATCGAGACGGCGGCCGAGATCGCGGCCGGACTCAAGCGGATGGCCGCGCAGGCGGGGCTTCCGGCGGAGCGGGGCGCCGCCGTCACGCTGCTCGACCGGGGCGAGCGTCTGCTGCCGCAGGCGTCCGCTTATGTGAGCGGCCGGCTGGAGGCCGAGCTGCGCAAAGCGGGCGTCGAGACGCTGAGCGGGCGCAGGGCGGCGCGCTTCGCGGACGGCGCGGTCGAGCTGGAAAGCGGCGAACGCCTGGACGCCGGTCTGTGCATATGGACGACCGGACAGCGGGCGAATCCGGTCTGCGCGGCCTGGGGGCTGCCCGTCGATCCCGAGGGGCGGGTACTTACGGAAACCGGCTACCGGTTGAAGGGCTCGGCGGATATTTACGCGGTCGGCGACTGCGCGAGGGTCTGCGATCCGTCCACCGGCCGGATCGACGGAATGAGCTGCCGCGAAGCGACCGCCCAGGCGCGCCTGCTGGCGAAAGCCATCGCCGCGGATTGGGAACATCGCCCTGCGCCCGCGCACCGCGCGGCTCCGTTCGTGCTGTGTCTTGCGCTCGGGCCGGATCGGGGCTTTGCCTGGACCCGATTCCTGCATCGGGACATCGTCCTGACCGGGGCGCTCGGCTTGAAAGCGCGGGAATATACGTGGAGCCTGACGAATCTGCTCGGCAAATAAAAGAAAAGAAAGGAGGCGTTCTATGGAGCGGGACACGGAGCGGCTGTATACCCGGTACCGGCCGCTGCTTTTTTCGCTGGCTTACCGGATGCTGGGCACGGCGGCGGACGCGGAGGACGTCGTGCACGACGTGTTTATCCGGCTGGAAGAGCAGCCGATCGAAGCCAAAGCGCATATGAAAGCCTATCTGTGCAAAATGACGACCAACCGCTGCCTGGATGTGCTCAAAAGCGCGCGGGTCAAGCGCGAGGTCTACATCGGGCCGTGGCTGCCCGAGCCCGTGCCGACGGGCGAGCACGATCCGGCGGCTGTTTATTTGCAGGACGAGAGTGTCTCTTACGCGATTCTGCTGCTGCTGGAATCGCTGGAACCCGAGGAACGCGCGGTGTATATCCTGCGCGAAGCGTTCGCATTCGATTATCGGACGATTGCGGAAGCCGTCGGCCGTTCGGAAGCGTCCTGCCGCAAGACGATGAGCCGGCTGCGCCCGAAGCTGGCCGCGGCGCTGCCCGAAGCCGGGCTGCTGAGCGCCGCCGAAGCGGAGCCGCTGGCGCGGCAGTTCCTGCACGCCGCGCGCACGGGCGATATGCAGGGCATGATGGAGCTGCTGCATCCCGATGTCGTGCTGCGGGCGGACGGGGGCGGCCGCGTAACCGCCGCGGTTCGTCCGGTATCCGGCGCGTCTTCGGTCGCGGCGTTTCTGGGCGGACTGTTCCGCAAATATATCGGCTTGGCGGCAAATCCCGAATCCGCGCCCGAACCGGATGCGAACAATGCTGTGCAGGCGGCGGGCGAGCCCCTGTCGCTCCGCAGCGTAAACGGCCGGACGGGAATCGTGTTTACCGACGGGCAAACGGCAAATACGGTATTCGTCGTCGAAGCGTCCGCCGGACGGATTACATCCGTGTACGTTGTGCGCAATCCCGAGAAGCTGGAGCGGATTCGGGGATAACATCGTTTTCGACCTATAGAATCTTTTTTACGCGGACCCGCAGATTCTATAACCTGCCGCCTGCCCCCTCGTGCCTATAATGAAACGAATACCGCACAGGGGAGATGAGCAGACATGACGGCAGGAGAAATCGGAAGAGCCGGCGAAGCGCCGGCGGCCGAAACGGGAACCGCGCGGGCCGCCGATCCGGCAGCCGGCAAGAACGCCGGGTGGGACTGGGCGCAGGCCGAGCGGGAGATGCTGGAGCTGATCGGACAGCTCGTCGATATCGACAGCGGAACGTTCGACAAAGAAGGCGTGGACCGGGTCGGCGGCTTGCTGGCGGAAGAGTACCGGAAGCTCGGCTTCAAGGTCGAAGCGCAGCGGCGCGAGGAGAGAGGCGACAATCTGCTGATTACGCATCCGTACGGCAGGAAAGCGGATATTCTGGCGATCGCGCATATGGATACGGTATTTCCGAAAGGAACCGCGTCGAAGCGGCCTTTTTCGCGGGATGAACGCAAAGCCTACGGACCGGGCGTGATGGATATGAAAGCGAGCCAGATCACGACGCTGTACGCGCTGAAATACCTGATCGCTTCGGGCAGTCCGGCTTACCGGGACGTGCGCCTTGTGCTGAACACCGACGAGGAAGTAGGCTCCGTCCACTCGCGGCAGCTGATCGAGGAGCAGGCCCGGCAGAGCCGGTATGCCCTGATCGTCGAACCGAGCGACGACGAAGGCACGCTGGTCACGGGGCGGCGCGGCGGAGGCAAATACTATTTGTCCGTTGCCGGCATTGCGGCGCACTCGGGCGCGGAACCGGAGAAAGGGCGCAGCGCCATCGCCGAGCTGGCGCACAAGATCCTCAAGCTGCACGCGCTGACCGACGCCGAAGCGGGCATCCACGTCAATGTCGGCGTGATCTCCGGGGGCACGTCGAGCAACACGATCGCGCCGCACGCGCAGGCCAATATCGACGTGCGCATGGAAACTGCGGAACAGGCGGCCGAGCTCGACCGCCGCGTGCGCGAAATCTGCTCGTCGGTCGATATCGAAGGCACGAGCCTGGAGCTTACCGGCGGCATCACGCGCCCGCCGATGATTCCGACGCAGGCGTCGGAACGCCTGCTGGGCATCGTGCAGGAAGAATCGCTGAAGCTGGGCGAGCGCATCGTCGACAAGAAAGTCGGCTCCGGCTCGGACGGGAATCTGACCGCCTCGGTCGGCATCCCGACGATCGACGGTCTGGGCCCGAGAGGCGGCAGCGCGCACAGCGCGGACGAATACCTGCTGCTCGACTCGCTGATTCCGCGAACGAAGCTGCTGGCGGCGGTGATCGAGCGGCTGAGCGGCGAGCGGGAGTAAGCAAACCGGAAGCGGCTGTTCAATCCAGTTGACTTTTGGGTTGATTTTCCAAAAGACAGAGTCCTATTTTTGGCAAACAAAATGCGGACAGCCCTTTTCGCTGAGAAAAGGGCTGTCCGCATGCTTTACGGGCAGCGAGTACCTTGTCAATTCCGTTTCGCAAAATAGATCCACATCGAGTAAAACAAAACGACCATGAACAGCAGCGCGCCCAGAAGAGAGAAAAACACCGCGGCGTTCAAAAATCCGGCAATCACCGTGGCGACGCCAAGCGCGGCAAACATGACCAGAGCCGTCATCGAAGCCGTTTTTTGGATAATCAGGCCGAAACGTTCGTCGTTTTCTTCGATACGCATCTTTTTGAGCGCGGCATCGTTTCTGGAACCTTTAATATTTTGCGCAAGAAACCCCAGAATCACAAGCTCCAATCCGAAAAAAATGCCTTGATGGAATCCTTTCGTAAAGCTGTTCAAGATCGGCAGCTCCGAGCGGTACAGCATGAATCCTGCATAAATCAACGCCACCCCTACCGCCAATGCCGTCAATACGCGAATACGGGTCCGTACTTTTTGGTGAAAAAGGTCCATCGTCTATTCCTCCACTTCGCTGAAATCAAATACTTCTTCGATCGTCAGCCCGAAATAGCGCGCAATCTTGTAAGCCAATACCAGGGAAGCCGTATATTTGCCGACTTCGAGCGACGTGATCGTTTGCCGGGTGACGCCGACGGCCAGTCCCAACTCTTCCTGCGACAGCTTGCGCTGCCTGCGCAGTTCCGGGATTCGCGTTTTCAACCGAACTCCTCCCTTGTCTCTTGCAATGTATACTTTGCATTTTTAGTATAGTCAGCTTTGCATAAAATATCAAGCCAGCTTTGCATTTTGATTTCTTTTTCGAAAAGGTAAACAAAAAACGAGTCTGCGGAATCTTCTTTGCAGCCCGTTTGCATGATCATGGTTTATAATAAAAAGAATTGAAAAAGGGGGCGGATGCATCGTGTTGGTTTGGTTGATGTTGGGGCTGCTGCTGTGTTGGACCGGAGTCATTGTGTATCGGGTGATTCGTCACGGCGTACAGCATCATTTCGTCGAAAGTGGAGGAGTGGCAGTCGTGGTATTAACAAGTAGTTGGATCTCTCTTGCGCAAAGCCCGGATTGGTTTCGATATGTCTGGTACGGCTTTCTGGCGCTGGCGATTGCTTACATCGCGTACGGGTCGTACGACAAGTACCGCGGGGGAACGGACGGGTTTGGACAGTGAAGAGCAGTAAAGCGACTTTGAATACCTTTAGAACAGGAGGAATTCAAACGATGATGAAGCATAAGGGATATATAGGAACGGCCGCCTATGATAAAGAAGCACAGATCTTTCACGGTGAAGTTGTAAACACACGCGACGTTATAACTTTTCAAGCCGATTCATTGGAAAAGTTGAATTCGGCTTTTAAAGATTCGGTAGACGACTATTTAGAATTTTGTATGGAAAACGAAGAGCATTCAATCCGCTCAGAAGACGGATCTCATTAGTAAAGTAAATGAGGTCCGTCTTTTCCATATCGACTATCAATCAAACCGTCTGCTTCTCCGTATAATACTCCGCCTGCGCTTCCCACATCTCCCGGTAAACCGCGCAGTCCGCCAGCAGTTCTTCGTGCGTGCCCAGCCCGGCGCGCCGGCCGCCGTGCAGCACGAGGATACGGTCCGCCAGCCGGACGGAGCCGAGCCGGTGCGTGACGATCAGCGCGGTGCGGCCGGCGGCGGCTTCGGCGAAGCGGCGGTACACGCGCGTTTCCTCCAGCGGATCGATCGCCGCCGTCGGTTCGTCGAGCACGATGAATCCGTGCGCGCGGTACAGGCCGCGCGCGATCGCGACGCGCTGCCACTGGCCGCCGGACAGCTCGACGCCGCCGAATTCGCGCGACAGCATCGTATCGAAGCCGTCCGGGAAGACGTCTTCAGTCAGCGGAAGCCCGGCTTCGCCGGCCGCGGATTCCAGCTTTTCGCAAAGAATGGGCGGTTCCGCGCCAGGCGATTGGGACGATCCGGCGGACTTGAGTCTCCATTCCCCGATCGTCACGTTGTCCGCCAGCGTCATGCGATACCGCCGGTAATGCTGAAACACCGCCGACGTCCCGGCAAACAATTCTTCCGGCGGAAGCTCCGATGTCGGCACGCCGTTGTGCAGCAAGGCTCCTTCCGTCGGGAGATACAGGCCGGTCAGCAGCCGCACCAGCGTCGTTTTGCCGGAGCCGTTGGCTCCGACCACGGCGAGCGTTTCGCCCGGATGGATATCGAGGTCGATCCCGTCCAGACTTTTATGCGGCGCGGACGGATAGGTAAAACTCACATTTTCGCATACGATGGCGGGCGGGCAAGGTTCAGTATTCGCAGTTGAATCCTCCGCCGCCGAAACGGTCTCCGCTCCACGCTCCGGCAGTTCCATCGCCCGCAAATAATTGCGGATTTTTCCGAAATTCTCCGCGTTCTTCGCCAGCCGTCCGGCAATCAGTTCCTCCATAAGCTGGAACATGCGGTCGATCGACGCGAACACGGCTGCAAAAGCGCCGACGCCGATACTCCCTTGAAGCAGCGAAGCCGCCAACAGCGCCATCACGCCGAAGTAGCCCGCAAACGTCAGCAGCTGCGCGCCGAGCTCCAGCAGATTCGCCCGCGTGTCCGCTTTTTGCTTGAGCGTATTCAGGCTGCGCAGCGCTTCGACGTACAGCCGGTAAAAGTACGGAAAACCGCCGAGCAGCCGTGTCTGCTTGAGCGCCGTCCGTCCGGCGATGCTGTCGGCATAGCTGTCCATTTTGCGGCGCGCCGGCGACGATCGGTCTTCCAGCCCGGCGTACAGCCGCGCGCGGATCAGCTGGCCGAGCAGCACCGGCGCGAACGCCAGCAGGACGGACAGCGTAAGCGCAGGCCGCAGCATAAACAAGTACGCGCCCATAAACAGGAGCTGCGGCACATACACGATACACACGTCCAGCATCGTATTGACGTAGGCGACCGCGTGGCGGATGCCGGCATAGGCTTTTTCGATCGCGCTTAGCGTGTCGGGTTCTTCGAACGAAACCGGGTGCAGGCGTCCCAGCTTGCGGCTCAGCAGTTCGGTCAGGCGCGCGGTCGAATAGGAATCGTACGTTTCCGCGATGAAGTAGGCGACGCCGTTGACGAGCTGCCCCGCCGTTTTGATCGCGAACAGCATCAGCAGCGCGGCCGCCGCTCCGGCCAGCATCGTACCGGCGTCCGGCGGCTGCGCCGAAGCGGCGATCCGGTCGAACAGACGCTGCATCGCCCGGACGGAGAGCGGGAAGAAAGCGGCGTCGACGACGAACAGCAGAACGTATCCGGCAAAAAGTTTCGGCTGGACCGACGCGATCCGCGGCAGCAGAAAACGCAGGATGCGCCAGGGCGAGAAGCGCCCGCTGCCGCCGTTTGCCGTTTGTACGGACGTGTTTGCGATCCGATTGCCGGCGCTCATCCCGTCCCCTCCATCGTTCCGGAATCGATCCGCGTTTGGCTCTCGTCCTGACCGGTCCGTTCTTCCGCATACCAGCTCCGCTGCGATTCGTACATCTCGGCGTACAACCCGCCCGCGAGCAGGAGTTCGGCGTGGCTGCCGGTCTCCGCGACCGCTCCGCCGTCCAGCACCAGAATCTCGTCGGCCGATACGGCCGCGCCGAGCCGGTGCGTAATCTGGATCACGGTTGCGCCCGATTCTTTGCCGATCGCTCCGAACAGCTCGTACAAGCGATGCTCGCCGACCGGATCGAGCGCGGCGGTCGGCTCGTCCAAAATATGCACCGGAGCGCCGCTGAGCGCGTTGCGCGCCAAAGCGACCCGCTGCCATTGTCCGCCGGACAAATCGGCCGCGCCCGTTTCCAGGCGCCCGAGCGGCGTCTCCGTCCCGAGCGGCAGCGTATCGGCAAGCCCGCCCAGACCGACCTGCTCCAGCGCCTTCCGGACGGGATCGGAGGAAGCGCCGCCGGGCAGATGGCAGTTATGTTTGATAGAGGCGCTATCGGTGTCTGTGCCAAAGTGCCGCGAACCCAGCGCTACCTGCGCCCGCAGCGGCACTTCGTAGTTCGCATAATCCTGAAACGTCACGGCAAACGCCGCTTTGAGCTCTTCCGCCGGCCACTGCCGCAGATCGCGCCCGCCGACGACAATGCTGCCCGTGTAGTCGGTGTAAAGACCGGTCAGCAGTTTGACGAGCGTGGACTTGCCCGCGCCGTTGCGGCCGACGATCGCGTAGCGTTTGCCGGGTTCGAGCGTCAGGCACAGATTATCCAGCACGGGATGCGCGGAGCCGGGGTAAGCGAAGCCGACGCGGTCGAATACGATAGCGCCGAGCGGCTCTTCCTGCGCGGCGAAGTCCGGCGTGAGTTCCGCGCCCGGAACTTCGTCCAGCGCCATAAACGCGGTCCAGTCCGCCAGAAAAGCCCGATTCTGCGCGACCTGCTGGAAGACCTGCGACAGCCGCCACGACATCTGCTCGGACAGATTCCACACCGCCGTCGCCAGTCCGATGTACATCCCGGCGCTCAGCGACCCGCGCGTCAGCGGCAGCAGAAGCAGCAGCGATACGATCAGCCCGAGCAGGGACGTCAGAATCGCGGCGCTTTTGGTGCGGATAAAGTTGCGGCGAAGCGCATGCCGGACGATCAGCCGCGCTTCTTCGAACGCCGCGCTCCATCTGCGTCCGACTTCTTCGCCGTAGCGGAACAGCGTCCGTTCTTCCAGGTCGGCGCGCGAGGACAGCACGTCGCGCAGGTAATCGGCGCGTCTTGCGGGCGTTTGGGCGGCGGCATAGGCCAGATAATCTTCGCGTCCCAGCGAGAAGGCGAGCTTCGTCAGCGGCACCGCGGCGGCCAGCGTCAGTGCGCCGATCCACCAAGCCTGGGCGGACAGCACGGCGAGAACGCCCCCGATGCGGACGACGTATTCGGCGGCGTCGAGCAGATTGTAAAAAGCGCCGCTCAAGCGTTCGGACGGATTTTTGCCGACACGGGCGATCAGGTCCCAGGTTTCGTCGTTTTCGATATGAGGGTAGGAAAGCGAGCCGCGTTTGCGCAAAATCCGCGGGTCGACGGCTTCGCGCATCCGGCGCCCGAGGCGCAGCTTGAGCGCGTTCAGCAGCAAAGACGCCAGACGCGAAGAAAGCAGCGTCAGCGCGAGCAGAGCAAGCGGGCCTGCGATCGCGGTAAATCCGTCTTTCATCGCGACTGAGGCGGCAGCGGACACGCCCGGTGTTCCGCCCCCGGCGCCGGCGGCGGAACCGACAACTGCCAGCGCCGTATTGACGAAATCGGCCGTGACCGCGATCAGAAGGCTGGGCGCAAGCGCCGCGGCCGTCAGCAGCAGCAGAATAGCGAGCGTGTGCAGCGGCGCGACTTTGAGCGGAATCTTGATGTAATAAAGCGGGGTATAAGAGCGGGCTTCGAGGTTCATGGGCGGCGATGCTCCTTCGGATTGATGGCTGTACGGGTCAAAACAATCCGCAAAAGCATAGCATGGATTTACTGGGAGCGCAGTTAATTAATTCTCATTGCTTCAATTCTTCCAACGTCTCGATCCAGCGTTCGACGACGGCCGGCGCATCATGCAGGACTATCGTGATTCCGCTCGTCAGCTCGGCATATTTGGCCGTGTCGGCGCGGACGTCGACGATGTCGGCGGCGAAGCGCGCTCTCGGATGCCGGGCTCCGTCAAGTTCGGGCAGCGGCTCGCAGTCCAGGCGGATCGCGTACGAGACGCCGCCGTATACGACCGCGAGCAGCGCTTTGCCCGTGCGCAGCAGATTGCCGGTCGTGCCCGTGCCGATCCACAGCGCGATACGCAGCCGTTCGCGCGACTCGGCCAGCACTTCGCCCGCGCCGACCATCGCCTGGTGCGGGTAACCGTCTTCGCCGACGGTGTGCAGCGTCATGGCGAGACGGGCTTTGTCCGCCAGGCTGCGGCCGTCGAGCAGGCTGAAGAGTTCTTCGTTCAGATTGGGCTGATTGGGCATGATTGGCATCCTCCTAAATCGGGTCGACCTGCACCGCCGCCTGCTTGCCGCTGATCTGGATGCCGGTTTTTTTCTGTCCGTCGGCTTTCAGGTCGCGCAGCAGTTCTTCCAGCAGTTCTTTCGCTTTGGCGCCTTCTTTGCCGGAGACTTTGACGACGAATTGAACGGAATCTCCGCCCTGGAGGATGCGCTGCGCCTGGTTCTTTTTCGTTTCGTAATCGTGCTCTTCGATATTCGGCGTCAGCCGGATTTCTTTCACTTTGGCCGGGCGGGCCGCTTTTTTCTCCTGCTGCCTGGCTTCTCTGGCTTTGCCGGAAGAAATCAGCGAGCAGGGAGGCGGACTGGAGTAAAGGGAGGTGCAGACGAGGTCCACACCCAATTCCTTCGCCAGCTTCAACGCTTCGCTTGTCGTCATGACGCCGAGCGCTTCGCCGTTCACGCCGGTGACGTCGACTTCGGCCGCTTTGATTTTTTCGTTTTTGATCATGACTCTATCGCTCCGTTTCCTGAAATGTTCTAGCTGGAATGTTCCGGGTTGAAAAAGACTGCGTATGCGTGTTTAAGCAAACTTTCTTTTTCAAGCCTAACGCGATCGGGACGACCGTGCAACAGCCGCATATCCACATCGGCAATGGTTTACAAATTTATCCATGCCAGGCCTGCAATATTGAAGATTTCCGGCAGGACTCGGGCAGCCGTTCGACGAAAGGAACAAAGGAAATCCAAAAGACAAGCGGCGCGCGGATCCGGGAAGCCTGACGACCGGGCCGGAGCCTGCCGCGGGAGGAGCGAAAAATGTCCGTACAAACGGGTCGGCAGCAGCCGGATTACCGGGGGAGCTATCATTTTTCACCGAAAGCGAATTGGATCAACGATCCCAACGGGCTGGTTCACTACGACGGGGAGTACCATCTCTTTTTCCAGTATCATCCGTTCGGCACGATCTGGGGACCGATGCACTGGGGGCATGCGGTTTCGAGCGATCTGGTGCATTGGGAAGAACTGAATATCGCGCTTGTGCCCGACGAGCACGGCGCCATCTTCTCCGGCAGCGCGGTGGTGGACTGGAACAATACGTCGGGATTTTTTTCGGACGGACCCGGCTTGGTCGCGGTCTTCACGCATCACGCCGAAACGCCGGGACGGCCGTTTATCCAGCATCAGAGTCTGGCGTACAGCGCGGACCGCGGACGGACCTGGACCAAGTACGAAGGCAATCCCGTGCTGCGCAGCGAAGCGCCGGCGGACTTTCGCGATCCCAAAGTGTTCTGGCACGCCGATACGTCTTCCTGGGTGATGATCCTGGCCTGCGGACAGGTCGTGAAGCTGTTTCGTTCGCCCGATCTGAAAAATTGGACGGAAAGCTCGTCGTTCGGCGACGGAATCGGCTGCCACGACGGGGTCTGGGAATGCCCGGACCTGTTCCCGCTGGCCGTGGACGGAGACTCCTCCCGGATCATATGGGTTATGCTGGTCAGCGTGGGCGCGCAGCCCAATCTGGCGGAAGGCTCGCGCACGCAGTACTTTACCGGGAATTTCGACGGACGGACGTTCGTTCCGGACGAAGCGTCGCGGCAGATCCGCTGGCTGGATTACGGGCGCGACAACTATGCCGGAGTCAGCTGGTCGGATGTGCCGGCCGAAGACGGCAGGCGGCTGTATATCGGCTGGATGAGCAACTGGCATTATGCCAATCAGACGCCGACCGAAGGCTGGCGCGGCGCGATGACCATCGTGCGTGAATTGACGCTGGAAACGCACGGCGCGCAGACCGTTCTGGTCCAGCGGCCTACGCGCGAATTGGAGGAGCGGCGCAGGCCCCTGCTGGAGCTCGGCCGGTCCTCGGCCGAGGAGCTGAACGAAGCGCTGGACAAGCTGGCCCCGCGGCTGCCGGACGGCTATGAAGTGACGGTCCGCGTTCCGGAGGGCGTTTCGTTCGGAGTGCGGGTAAAAGAAGGCGCGGGCGCGGCGGACGTCAAAAGCGGAACGCTGATCGGCGTGGACGCGGCGGCGAATACGCTCTACGTGGACCGCACGCGCTCCGGCGTATCGGATTTTCACGAATTGTTCGCGGGCCGGCACACCGCGCCGCTGCATGATCCGGTCGCGGAATCGGCAGGCGGCGCTCTCGAACTGCGGATCTTCGTGGACCGCAGCTCGGTCGAGGTATTTGCGGGCGACGGCAAAGCCGCGGTCACGGATTTGATCTTCCCGCGGGCGGGCGCGAACGGGATATCGGTATCGGCGGACGAAGCGGAAGAAAAAGAAGGAGCGTTTGCAGTGGAAGAATTCCGGCTTTACGCAATCGGCGGGGAAGCCTGAACCGCTTGGTTCCGCAATTTGCGCGACAAGGAAATTTCCTCCTAAAATCGGCCGGATTATGCTACATTAGTAGCAAGCAGGCTTAGAATGAAACGGATAGGCTTTAAGCACCAGGGAGGGGTCAACCATGTACTGCAGCAAATGCGGAGAACGGCAGCCGGAGCACGCATCTTTCTGTTCCAAGTGCGGAACGCGCCTCGGCGCGTCGAAACCGCAGGCGGGGCCGGCCGCCCGCGGCGAAGAGAAAGGCCAGGCCAAAGGAGCGCCCCGCGTATTTCCGTCCGACATGCTGTCCAAAGACAAGCCGTCCGCTTCGGGCGGACGCCGTCATTACGACGGAAACCGGTACGCCGAACCGAGCCGGCGCATGACGTTCATGAGGCAGAAATGGGTGCCGCCCGTGATCGCGCTGGCGATCCTGGCGGCCGCGGGCGGCGGATACGGCTGGTACGAGCATGAGACCGGCAGCGCCGCGCAGGCCGCGGAGCTGCACGAAGCGGCGAGCAAGCTTGCGCTGGAAGGCGATTATCCGGCAGCACTGGACAAGCTGGCCCGGGCTTCGGCGCTGGCTCCGCAGCACGAAGGCATCCGGACCGACCGGACTCTGGTCGAAACGGCGCAAAGCGCGCAGAAAGGGCTGGACAAAGTGTCCGGCCTGCTCGATCGGGGCGACGCGGAATCGGCGGCGGAATCGCTTTCCGCTGTCGAACAGCTGCTCGGCGATCGCGGCGAGCCGCTGTTCGAGCCGGAGAAGGCACAGGCCGAAGACAGCCGCGAACGGCTGTCCGTGCTGAACATGAAGCGGGAAGTGGAGCAGCTCGGCGACGTGGACGCGCTGGCTTCCCGGCTGGACGAAGCCGACGCGCTGAGCGGCGGCGATGCGAAAGAAGTGCGCGGACTGATCGTCGCGAAGATCGTGTCGGTCAGCTCCGCGCGCGCCGAAGAGCTGCTGCAAAGCGGCAGCTTCGACTCAGCCTCCGCCGTCGTCGGCTCGGCGCTGCGGTACGCGGAAGGCGATTCCGCGCTGACCGGGCTGCAAAGCCGGATCGACTCGGAACGCAAAGCGAAGGAAGCGGAGCGCAAAGCGGCCGAAGCGGAACAGAAAGCCGAGGACGCGCGGCAGCAGGCCGCGGAGGCGGCCGAAGCCCAGCGGCAGGCGGAAGAAGCGGCGGACCGCGCCCGCGTCGAATGGGCGGCCGAGCAGGGCGAAGCGGAATACGCGGTCCAGTCTTTTTACGACAATTTGAATATGCAGAACTATTCGGGCGCGTACAATCTGCTCGGCGGCCGCTGGCAGAAAGGAACGGGGTACGCCGACTTTGCGGCCGGTTACGCCGATACGTATTCGGTCTGGATCGATTCCATATCGTCGGCGCGCAAAGACGGGAACGTCGAAGTCACGATCGGCATCACCGCCTGGGAAGACAAAGATTCGGAGATGCAGTATTCGACCTACAAAGCCGTTTACCAGGTAGGCTACGAGAACGGAACCATGAAGATTTTGAGCGGCAAAGGCGAGAAAACGAACTGACCGCGAATGGAATGGAAAATATTGTTTATCTCGACCGCAGGCGGGTAATGGATTACCGGAGCGTTCCGCCCGCGCTGTTTTTTACCGACGCGGCGGCATCCTTAAAGGGTGCCGTTTTTGTTTCTCTGCCGATGTTGTCCCCCGAGCGGACAGCCGTGAACAAACCTTACGATTCCGGCCGCCGATAAACCGCTTACAAATTTGTCTTTACAAATCCGCAAGCGGGAGAGTAAGATAAAACCGAAAGTTGTATACAGGTATACTTGTTTAAATTTTAGGCGGAACGGTTATGGATACGAGGGAAAGAAAAGGAGTGATCGTCTTGAAGCTTGGCATGATCGGTCTGGGCAAAATGGGCTACAATCTGGTATTGAATTTGCTGAACAATGGGCACGAGGTTGTTGTAAACGATGTCAATCCGGCCCCGGGCGCGGAACTGGCGGACAAAGGCGCGTTTGCGGCGGAATCCGTGGCCGAGCTGGTCGGTCGATTGGAGAAGCCGCGGATCGTCTGGGTGATGGTGCCGGCGGGTCCGATCGTGGACGGCGTGCTGGACGGGCTGTCCGCGCTGCTCGAAGAAGGCGATATCGTAATCGACGGCGGCAATTCGAAGTACAAAGACTCGATCCGCCGGGCGGAGGCGCTTGCGCGCAAAGGCCTCTTTTTCTTCGACGCGGGTACGAGCGGCGGCATGTCGGGCGCGGAGAACGGCGGCTGCTTCATGGTCGGCGGCGACAAACAAGTCTTCAAGACGATCGAGCCGCTGTTCCAAGACCTGTCGGTCGAAAGCGGCTATCTGTATACCGGACCGAGCGGCAGCGGGCATTATCTCAAAATGGTGCACAACGGCATCGAATACGGCATGATGCAGGCGATCGGCGAAGGCTTCGAAGTACTGGAGAAAAGCGCGTTCGATTACGATCACGAAGCGGTGGCGCGCGTCTGGTCGCACGGGTCCGTTATTCGCGGCTGGCTGATGGAACTGACCGAGAACGCTTTTTCCAAAGACCCGAACCTGGACGAGATCAAAGGCGTGATGAAAAGCTCCGGCGAAGGCAAATGGACGGTGCAGGAAGCGCTCGATCTGGAAGTGAGCACGCCGGTGATCGCCCTGTCGCTGCTGATGCGGTACCGCTCGCTGGAGAACGATACGTTCCACGGCAAAGTGGTCGCGGCGCTGCGCAGCGAATTCGGCGGACACGCGGTGGTCAAAGAAGATTGAGTTTCGGCGGCGAACGCTTCGTTTCATGGAACCTTCCGGAGCAAATATGCTAGAATCGGGAGAGTGCATCCGTTTGACAAGGCCTTATCGTTCAAGCGGGCAAATCCAGCAACGGGGAGTCGTTCAATGATGCAATATCCTTCCGCCTGGCTCCAGGGAGCTTCGCTCGGCGAGTCGATCGCCAGCCGGCTGCGGCTGCAAATCATCAACGAAGAGATCAAGCCGGGAGAAGTCGTCTCGGAGAACCGCATCGCGGAAAGTTTCGGCACCAGCCGTTCACCGGTCCGCGAAGCGCTGAAAATGCTGGCCGGCGAAGGCCTGATCCGCCTCCAGCGCATGGGCGCGGTCGTGGTGGGCCTGAGTCTCGAAGACGTCAAAGAGCTGTACGACGTGCGCTACCTGATCGAAAGCTTCGCCCAGCAGCGGCTGGCCGGCCGGGATAACGGCGCGCTGACCGCGCAGCTCGAACAGGCGATCGACAAGATGAAGCTGGCCGTCAAATACGGCGATTACGAAGAGTTCGCGTACCAGGACCTTTCGTTTCACGAACGGATCGTCGCCGAAGCCAAACATACGCGCATTCTGCATCTGTGGAACAGTATCCGCCCGATCGTCATGACCGTGATTCTGCTGACGACGGAGAAAGGCTTCCGGCAGGGCGAGGAGCGGATGAACTGGGTCGCGGACAAGCACCGGATGGTGGTGGACGGGTTGAAATCCGGCGACGCCGCGAAGATCCGGGAAGTGGTGCAGGCGTATTTCGACGATTCGGGCGAGACGCTGAACCGCAGCATGCCGTGAAGAACGCCCGTGCCGGGCTTCTCCTCCCATAAAGTTGTCGACAAGTATACCGATTGTTGTTGTAAGCGTTCTACATATATTCAAGGAGGGTTCTGTATGCAAAATTTATTCGGACTCAGTCATAATGCGACGCTGCTCGTATGGACGGCAGTCGCGATCGTTTTCCTGGTGCTGCTGATTGCAAAGTATAAATGGAACCCGTTCGTCACGCTGCTGATGTCCGCGCTGGCGCTTGGGCTGCTGGCCGGCATGGACTCGCAGGAGCTGATCAAATCGGTCACCGGCGGTCTCGGCGGCACGCTCGGCACAATCGCGATCGTTATCGGTCTCGGCACGATGCTCGGCAAGATGATGGCCGAATCGGGCGGGGCCGAGCGGATCGCGAATACGCTGATCGACCGTTTCGGCGAAAAAAGGGTCCACTGGGCGATGGTCGTCGTGGGCTTCGTGGTCGGCATTCCGGTCTTTTTCGAAGTCGGCGTGATTCTGCTTATTCCGATCATCTTCCTGGTCGCCCGCAAAACGGGCATGTCGCTGCTGCATATCGGCATCCCGATCCTGGCCGGTTTGTCGACCGTGCACGGACTGGTGCCGCCGCATCCGGCTCCGATGATCGCGATCGACGCGTTCGGCGCGAATCTCGGCACCACCATTCTGTACGCGCTGATCGTCGGCATTCCGACCGCGATTATCGCGGGTCCGGTATTCGGCAAGTTTATCGGCAAAAGAATCCTCGTCACGCCGCCGGCGGAACTGGCGGACCAGTTCTCGGCCAAAAGTTCGGACAATCTGCCGGGCTTCGGCATCACGCTGTTTACGATCCTGCTGCCGGTGCTGCTGATGCTGCTCGGTTCGATCGCCGGCATCGTCGATCCGGAAGGGACGAGCGGCTTTACGCATTTTGCCGAATTTGTCGGACACGAAGTGATCGCGCTGCTGATCTCGGCCGTGTTCTCGTTCTTCTCGCTGGGCTTCGCCCGCGGTTTCACCAAGTCCGACCTGTCTAAATTCACGAGCGAATGTCTGGCTCCGACCGCGTCGATCATCCTGATTATCGGCGGGGGCGGCGCGTTCAAGCAGGTGCTGATCGACAGCGGCGTCGGCGGCGCGATCGCGGCGCTGGCCAACCAGTCGCATATCAACGTGATCCTGTTCGCCTGGCTGGTCGCGGCGCTGATCCGCGTGGCGACGGGCTCGGCGACGGTCGCGATGACGACGGCCGCGGGGATCGTCGCTCCGGTGCTGGCAATCTCCACCGGCGTCAACGTCGAGCTGGTCGTGCTGGCGACCGGCGCGGGCTCGCTGGTATTGTCCCACGTCAACGACGCCGGGTTCTGGATGATCAAAGAATTTTTCGGTATGTCGGTCGTGCAGACGCTCAAATCGTGGACGGCGATGGAAACGATCTTGTCCGTCTCGGCTTTAATCTTTATTCTTATATTGAGCGCGATTGTGTAAGCCGGTTCCAACCGGACGGGATCGAACCGGTCCGGCGAAACACAATCCGGCGAAAAATGTGAATACGCGGACGCAAGTGGACCGGAGACTCCGGTCCGCTTTGCCGCATTCGGAAGGAAGGTTGTACAATGAGCGAAAAGTGGATGATCGGCGTCGATATCGGCACGACGAGCACGAAGGCGGTGCTGTTCCGGGAAAACGGCGATGTAGCCGCGCAGGAGAATATCGGCTATCCGCTGCATACGCCGTCGCCGTCGGTGGCCGAGCAGGACCCGGACGAGATTTACCGCGCGGTAATCGCGGCGATCTCGGGCGCCGTTCGCGCGGGAGGCGCGAAGCCGGAAGACATTCTGCTCGTCTCGTTCAGTTCGGCGATGCACAGCCTGATCGGCGTGGACGGCGGCGGAGCGCCGGTGACGACCTGCATCACCTGGGCGGACAACCGCAGCGCCGGCTGGACGAAAAAGCTGCGGGAGGAACTGGGCGGACACGAAATTTATCTGCGCACGGGCACGCCCGTGCATCCGATGTCGCCGCTGTCCAAGCTGCTGTGGCTGCGTCATGACCAGCCGGAATGGTTCGACGCTTCGGCGAAATTTATCTCGATCAAGGAATACGTATTCTTCCGCTTGTTCGGACAGTATGTGGTCGATCACTCGATCGCTTCGGCGACCGGGCTGTTCAATCTGGAGCATCTGGATTGGGACAAGGAAGCGCTGGAGATCGCCGGGGTAACGCCGGAACGGCTGTCGCAGCCGGTGCCGACGACGCACGCCGTGCGCGGACTGGACCCGCTGCTGGCGGAGCAGCTGGGGCTTGAGCGGGATACGCCGTTTATCGTCGGCGCAAGCGACGGCGTGCTGTCGAACCTGGGCGTCGGCGCGATCCGCCCGGGCGTCGTCGCGGCGACGATCGGGACCAGCGGGGCGATCCGCACCGTGGTCGACCGTCCGGTCGTCGATCCGAAAGGGCGCTTTTTCTGCTATGCGCTGGCGGACGGACTGTGGGTCATCGGCGGTCCGGTCAACAACGGCGGCATGCTGTTCCGCTGGGTGCGCGACGAATTCGCCGCTTCGGAAGTCGAGACGGCCAAGCGGCTGGGGATCGATCCGTACGACGTGCTGACGCGAATCGCGCAGCAGGTGCAGCCGGGTTCGGAAGGACTGCTGTTCCATCCGTACCTGACCGGCGAACGCGCGCCGCTGTGGAACCCGGATGCGCGGGGCTCGTTTTTCGGCCTGACAATGAACCACAAGAAAGAGCATATGATCCGCGCGGTGCTCGAAGGCGTTATTTTCAATCTGTACACGGTGATGCTGGCGATGGAAGAGCAGATCGGCCGGCCGGAGAAGATTCACGCGACCGGCGGCTTTGCGCGCTCGCCGCTGTGGCGGCAGATGATGGCGGATATCTTCGACCAGGAAGTCGTGATCCCGGAAAGCTTCGAAAGCTCCTGTCTCGGCGCGGCCGTACTGGGTCTGTACGCGCTCGGACGCGTCGATTCGCTGAACGTAGTCGAAGACATGATCGGCGGCACGCACCGCCACGAGCCGGTCGAAGACAACGCCAGAGTGTATAAACATCTGCTGCCGATCTTTATTTCCGTGTCGCGCAGCCTGACGCACGAATACGAAGCGATCGCCCGGTTCCAGCGGGAGATGGCAGGGGAGCTGTAGCGTTTTTGGGTAAGAACAGAATAAGGGCATAGAAAAAGCCCTTCGTCAGCCGAGCCGGGAAAGCTCGCCTTGCGAAGGGCTCCCTTTTTGGGCGCCGGAGGTCCGGATGATCGCATTTGAGGATGGAATCATGCGTTTATGCAGCCGGGATCGGAATGAAATCAGACCGATCCGGACAATACGCCG
Organism: Saccharibacillus sp. CPCC 101409; assembly: GCF_030518235.1. Classification (GTDB taxonomy): domain Bacteria; phylum Bacillota; class Bacilli; order Paenibacillales; family Paenibacillaceae; genus Saccharibacillus. Next base: position 181,354 of record NZ_JAULSA010000001.1, read on the forward strand.
GCGCGAGACGGGGCAACGGTGAGGCAGCCGGCCGCCCGGAAGCGGCCGGCGGGGCGAAGGCGCGCGGCCATAAGCCGCGGCGCAGGCCCGTATAAGAACCGGCGGCTGCCGGACTTACGCGGAAAACACGGAAGCGGAGACGGCAAAAAGCCTCTTCCGACAAGAAGAGGCTTGAATAAGCGAAAGTCTCTTCTTATCTCTCCGTTCGTTCGATTCCGCGCGGCGGAATTTCGAGCGAACGAGCAAGAATTAGCACCGTGCCCCTATGGGGTCGGTTGCCGGGCTTCATCGGGCTGGTCCCTCCGCCTGCTCTTGATAAGATGTTTCATTCCCTGCACATGGATCGTGTACTTCTGTGAATCGTGCCTATTATCCCACGCTTCATCCGGAGTGTCAACGGCGGGAGGCGCTGCGCGGAAACTCCGTATACTTGCAAATGAACCGCAAACGAACCGTAAGCAAAACCCGAACAGGAGGCTGAGAAAATGGCGAAATGGAAAATCACTTGCATTCAGCATAACGTGATCTTCGGCAATCCGGAAGCCAACTATAAAGCGTTCGAGCAGCAAATCGAAACGGCGATGAAGGGCGGACCGGATATTCTGGTCCTGCCGGAGCTCTGGACAACAGGTTACGATCTGGAGCGGCTGAACGAGATCGCGGAAGACGATGCGGCGCGGAGCAAAGCTTTTCTCGCAGAGCTGGCCCGCAAGCATAACGTCCATCTGATCGGCGGATCGGCCGCCAAGCGTACCGAAGAAGGCGTATTCAATACGCTGCTGGCTTACGACCGGGAAGGACGGCAGATTGCGGAGTACAACAAAGCGCATCTGTTTCAGCTGATGGACGAGCATCTCCATCTGCAGGCGGGCAGGGAAACCGGAGATTTCGAACTGGACGGCGTCAAGACTGCGGGCGTTATCTGTTACGATATCCGGTTTCCCGAATGGATTCGTCTGCATGCGGCGGCGGGCGCCGAAGTGCTGTTCGTCGTCGCGCAGTGGCCGGTGGAAAGACTCTCGCACTGGCGCGCTCTACTGACGGCGCGGGCGATCGAGAATCAGTGCTGGGTAGTCGGCTGCAACCGCAGCGGCACCGATCCCGATCACGACTTTGCCGGCAGCTCGATGATAATCAATCCGTTGGGAGACATTGTGGCGGAAGCCGGCAAGAATGACGAACTGCTCAGCGCCGAGATCGATACTTCGGAGACCGCGGAAGCGCGCGGACATATTCCGGTCTTCGAAGATCGCCGGACCGAGCTGTACCGTTAAACGGATTCGGGAACGCGTTCTTGGTTTGAGCATGGATGGGAACGATCATACTTTTATTTTACGGCCTCTCCAATTCACGGAATGGAAAATGTTCACCCGGATGAAGGAATACAAATAGATGCCTACGAAAAACGAAAAGAAAATCGGATAAACCAGGAAAACCGCTTTGTTGAAATTGCCGACCCTGCCCGCAAATCCTGCCGTTTGAACAGCATACAGCGCATACAATATCCCGCTGAACAAGATGGCGGCGGGATTCCATTCTATCAGGGAAGAGATCAGGGCTGCCGCGGCGATGAAACTGCCGGAAATCCATAAGACGACCATGAACATGACGGCGGGATGAGTGGACTTGGAGCCGACGGCGAAACTTTTGCACCAGCCCTCGATCAGACTTCCTACGCCTTCCGGGTACATGCGCAAAGAGATGATGCCTTTGCCGCCGAGACAGCGAACAGGAAGATCCTGTTCCAGAAACGCTTCGCCCAGCGCCAGATCGTCCATGATGGCGCCTTCGATTTTTTGGTGGCCTCCGGACAAAAAGTAATCGTCCCGATTGCATAGGATGCACGGGCCGAACGAACCGGCCGTTTTGAACCGCGAACCCCAGACGGTAAATAGATTCATGCCCACGACAACGATGATGTTGAAGACGACGGAGATGTATTCATACCAACGCTCGACGGTATGAAAAGGCTGCAGCGCCGTAATGCCCCGGGCTCCTTTTTCCCGGTAGAAATGCAGCAGATGGCTTAATCCGTCCACGCTTTCGAACCTTGTATCGGCGTCCAAAAATAACAACCAGCTTCCTTTGGCCTGTTGGGCGCCGTACCAGCAGGCCGCCGATTTTCCTGCGCCTTCGTTCCGCAGCACCCTGGCGCCGAAGCTTTCCGCGACAGCCGCGGTCCCGTCCGACGAATCGTCGTCGATAACCAGAATTTCGAACGACCTGAACCGCTGCTCCTGCAGCGATCGCAGCAGAGGCGGGATTCGGCTTGCTTCGTTTCTGGCCGGAATAAGGATGGACAGAAACGGGAGGCCGGCCGCGGATGAGGTGGAGGGACCGGGGACCGGCAGCGACCGGAACATCAGGACACCGATCGCCGCCGCCGCAAATCCGATTGCCAGTTTAATCATTTCCAAAGCCGTTATCATATCCGCCGCCTTTCTTCATCCGATCTTTTTTTATTTTACCGAATAATCGAACAGCTCGCCCGTATCGTCCTGGATCAATTCCTGGGCGGCGATTTTGGCCGACAGCAGCACGATCGGGACGCCGGCGCCGGGATGCGTGCTGCTTCCGGTAAAGTACAAATTTTCGCAATGGCTCGCTTTGCTTTGCGGGCGATAGTGGTTGCTCTGCTTCAGAATAGGCTGCAAACCGAACGCGGCGCCGTTATGCGCGTTGAACTTCGAACGGAAATCGAGCGGCGTGGTATGCGTTTCCGCAACGATCTCGTTCTCGATATTTTCGAAGCCGCGAATCTTCTTCAATTCGTTAAGGATGTAAGCGCGATAATAAGAAACCGTCTCCTCGTCCCATTCGTAATTCGATTCGGCCGCATTCGATACGGGCATCAGGACATACAAGCCGTCTTTCCCTTCGGGCGCCAGAGACGAATCCATTTTCGAAGCGATGTACACGTAGAAAGAAGCGTTCGTCAGTTTTTTGCCGTCGAAAATATCTTTGAGATTCCGGTCGAGGTTTTCATTGAAAATAAAATTATGCACATGGTCGATTTCTTCGTACTTTCGGTCCATGCCGAGGTAAAGCAGGAAACAGGAACAAGAATATTTCAGGCTGTCGACTTTTTCGTCGGTATATTTGCCTTTGGCCGGCTTGTCCTGGACCAGATGTTTGATCGCATACGGGAAGTCCGCGTTGCAAACGACATAATCCGAAGCGATTTTTTGCCCGTCCACGACAATCCCTTCCGCTTTTCCGTTTTGAATAGAGATCTCCTGTACGTTCCTGCCGTAATGAATCGTCCCTCCAAGTTCCTTGAAAAGCCTCTCCATCGACAAAGCCATCGTATACATGCCGCCCTTGATAAACCATACGCCGTACAGAAATTGAAGCATGGGAATCATCGTATAAAAAGAAGGGCTGGTGAGAGGGGAGATGCCGATATACAGTGTTTGAAAGCTGATCATTTGTCGCAGCCTTTTGTTCTTGATATACCGGCCGACGAACCGGTCCGCGGTATCGTAAGGCTTCAGCTTCACGGCTTTTTTGAGCATCGGTAGGTTGTAGAAATCGCCTCTTTTGCGGAAAGGTCTTGGAAGAATGTAACGCTTGGCGATGATGAATTTCTGGTAGATTTCATGCATATAACGAAAAAAGCCCGCCGTGTCTTCTTCGCTGATCGATTCGATCGTCCGGGTCAACCGGGTCATATCGGAAGAGATATCGAACGGCCGGTGGGGAATATCGCTGAAATAAGCCCGATAAATCGGGTCCAGTTTCTCCATCGGAATATAGTCGTCCGGATCGCGGCCGCACAGTTCGAACACTTCCCGGTAGATTTCCGGCAGCATCACGATGCTCGGCCCCAGATCGAATTTGTATCCTCCTTCCAATTCGATACGGTTCATTTTGCCGCCGGGCATCGAGCCTTTTTCATAGATTTCCGCCTGGTAACCCGCGGCCTGAAGCCTGATGGCAGAAGCGAGCCCCGCCACCCCGCTTCCGATGACAATCACCTTTTTGCTCATGCAAAATCCTCATTTCCGCATCCTGTTTTCTTTATTCCGGTATCGATTGCTATTACAGCAGCCACTTCCTCAACTTTTTCAACGCGTTCAGGTTTCGGTCGGAATACGGCGGGAATTTCCCGGGAAAACGCAGGTAATGATAGGTTCGGACATGCGTTTTTTCGTAACTGAAAGCTGTAAAACCGGCTTTGCCGTGATAAGCGCCGTATCCGCTTTGTCCGACTCCTCCGAACGAGATATGGGGGCTTGCGGCATGATGGATCACTTGATTGACGCCGATGGTCGAGGAGCGCATATATTCGTTGAACCGCTGAATGCGATGTTTGTTTGTGCTGAAAATGTATCCGGTGAGCGCATCGCGCTGGAGACTGCCGCCGGATAATAAAGTTTCCAGATCGGCGTAGGGAATAACCGGAAGAACCGGCCCGAAAATTTCTTCCCGCAAAACGGAACTTCCCGGTTCGATGTCCGTCAGCACGGTCGGAGCGATAAAGCGGTCGGACCGGTCGTGCGCGCCGCCGCGGCGGACCGTGCCCTGGCCGATAAACCCAACCACCTTTTGAAAATGGGCGTCCGTACAAATCCTTCCGTAATCTCCGCTTGCCTGGGGCTGCTCTCCGTAGAAAGCGGAAAGCGCAGCGGAAATTTCGTCCAGCGTCTGCTCGTAAACGGATTGATGGACGAACAGGGTATCCGGCGCGATGCAGGTCTGGCCGGCATTGAGGAATTTACCCCAGACGATGTCCCTGACGGCTGCCGGGGAAAATCCTGTTTCGTCCAGGATGCACGGGTTTTTCCCGCCGAGTTCCAGGATTACCGGCGTAAGCCGTTTGGCTGCCTGATCGGCCACAAGCTTCCCCGTTTGCCCGCTGCCCGTGAAGAAAATCAAGTCGAAAGGGGCCGACGTCAGCAGGCCGGCGGTTTGTCCATCGCCCGTCACGACGTGCAATTGTTCGGGAGGAAAGGCCCGATTGATGATTTTTTTCAGCAGTTCGGCCGACGCCGGCGCGTATTCGGACGGTTTGACGACGCAGGAGTTCCCGCCGGCGATCGCCCCGATCACAGGCATCAGCGTAAGCTGGACCGGATAATTCCACGAGCCGATAACCAGTACGCTTCCGTACGGATGCCTTTTTTTTCGAAGCGCTTCTACGTAACCCAATTTAAGATGCCGCGATTTCCGGGACCGGTTCCAGTTGGACAGGTGCCTGCACACATAATCGATTTCGTTCAACAGAACGGCGATCTCGGACGAAAAAGATTCGAACGCCGGTTTGCCCAAGTCCGCATAAAGGGCGTCGGTCAATTCTTTTTCGCGCTCCAAAAGGATACTTTTCAGCTTTAAAAGCTGCTTTTTGCGCATCTCGCTTGAAGGACTTCCTTTGGATAACAATTCTTCGCGCTGTCTTTCCGGTAAGGCTTGCAGAACATCCGCTTTATTGTCCGGCATGGGAAAAATCCCTCTGAACGATTTTCTTGCTGACAAGCTGGCCGCTCAAAGTGACCATAGGCATTCCGCCTCCCGGGTTTACGGTTCCGCCCACGAAGTATAAATTGTTATAGCGTTCACTTTGTTTCGGATGCTTGAAGCCTTTATTTTTTTTGCGGTTTGACAACGTTCCGTAGATCGCGCCCCGGTCGGAGCCGTACATCTTCTGGATATCTTCCGGCGTCCATACGTCTTTGGTCACAATATTGGCCCGCAGATCGTGCAGGCCCATTTTCTCCAATTTGATCAGGGTCCGCTCGGCAAATTGTTCGTACTCCTGCCGGGTAATCGGGTTCCGGTCCTGAATATAAGGAATATGAGGCAGCACTTTGATGTTCTCATGCCCTTCCGGAGCCTGCGAAGGATCGGTTTTATTGACGTTGACCAAATAAATAACCGGATCTTCCGGCAGTTTATGATCGTGGAAGATCGATTGCATCTGCTGCTTCATGTTTTCCGCGAAAAAGAAATTATGATGGCGAAGCTGCGGATAGCTTTTTTTTACGCCCAGATGCATGACCAGGCCCGAGCTGGCCGGTTCGAATTTTTTCTTTAATTGTTCTACGAAATGACGGTCTTCCTCCAGCAGCCGTTCGTAAACCGGGATGACTTCCATATTCGAAACGTAATAATCCGCGGTCAGCTTCGTTCCGTCTTCCAGAAGGGCTCCCGTAATTTCGCCGTTCTTTTTTTCAAGCTTGGCGATCGGGGTCCCGAGGTGGAACCGAACCCCTTCTTCCTCGGCCAGCTTCACCAGACCGTCCGCCAGCTTATTCAAACCGCCGGGTACGTACCAGACCCCCTGGTCGTGCTGCATGTAGATCATCATATTCAGAACGGCAGGCGCATCGTAAGGAGACGAACCCACGTACTTGATGAAATAGGACAGCATATCGCTGAACTGTTTGTTGCTGATCCGTTTGTCGATCGCCCGCCGGACGGTAGAAAACAAATCGAAGTTTTTCAAAGCGGCAAACAGGGTCGTATGTTTCATGATTTCTCTCGTTGTATCGACGCCGTGCGTAAAATAGGTTTTGTCCGTCATCTCGTAAAGCATCTTGGAATAGCGGAGCAAATCCTTGTATTCGCGCATGTCTTTTTCGTTCAGGGATTGGTTGTTCTCCTGCATGTCCTGCAAATCTTCGTACAAGTCTATGATGTTTCCGTCGGGGAAAAAGGAGCGCCATTGGTGATCCAGCTTCTCGATCGGAACGTAGTCTTTCATGGATTTGCCGCTGGCGGCAAACAAATCTTCGAAGACCCGGGGCATCGTCAGAATGGACGGGCCCAGATCAAAACCGAAACCGTCCTGGTCCAGCCGGTTCAGCTTTCCTCCGATGTGATCGTTTTTCTCGTATAACGAGACACCGTATCCTGCCTGAGCCAGCGAAATCGCGGCCGACAGCCCTCCAAGTCCGCCTCCGATAACCAGTACGTTTTTGTTTGTCGTGTTCACTTGTCGGGTTTCTCCTTCCCATGAATCGAAAATGGCGTTCGTTTTTGTGCCGGGCCGGCATGGTTGTTACGTGATCGCGCACGCCGCTTCTCTGAGTGTGCGGGCAACCGTTTCCCAGGCTTCTTCCGCTTTTTCTTTCGGACCCAGGTGGCTAAAAGCGTGTTTGCAGTCTTTGAACACTATTGCCTGAACGGTTACCCCGGCTTCCCGCAATTTCTCCGCGTAACGTTCCGCTTCCGGCCTGAACGCGTCCTGTTCCGCGATCAGGATAAGAGCGGGCGCCAACCGGCCGCTGACCGCCGCGTACACGGGAGAAGCGAGCGAGTTCTCCGCCTGGCCTTTGCCGGGCACGTAACACAGGTTCAGGAAATGGGCGGCTTGCGGATACCGGGCGCGCCACATGTCCGTTTCCGGTTTGTTCGAATGCGGCGTGGCAAAATCCAGCATCGGACAGTTCAGCATCTGGAGCAGCGGCTGATCTTCTCCTTTTTCTTCCAGATAGAGACAAAGAGCGGCAGCCAGATTCGCGCCGGAGCTTTGTCCGCCGATCATGATCCGCTGCGCATCGAGATTCAAGTTGTCGGCATTTTTCTTGATCCAACCCCAGATTTCATACAGCTGTTCGATCGGTTTTGGAAAAGGATACTCCGGCGCTTTGGCGTACTCGACGTTAACGACGACGCATCCTGCCCGGTTGGCCAGGTAGCGGCAGTACGGATCGTCCATCTCTTTTTCGTGCATGATAAACGCCCCGCCGTGCAGGTTCATATACACCGGGAGCTTTTGCTGCGCGGCTTCCAAAGGATAGTAGAGGGAAATATCCGTAAGTTTTACGGATGTTTCGACGGTCGTTTCTTTTTTCTCTTTCACCGGCTCGAAGGGGAGCATAGGCGTTTTTTTGGCCCGATTGGGCAGGAGACGCAGAACCTTTGCCGCCATAAGGGTGAACAATAGGATAACCTCGCTTTTTTGACCGTTTCGCTTGCATAAAGTCTATGTACACTCCCGCAATAATTATAGTTACCCGAAAAAGAAAGCGGCGGATGCATAACTTGATAACTTCCGTAAAAAAACAAGCGTCCCCTTTTGCGGGAGACGCTTGTTTGTGCCTTGCATCGAGGTCGAAGATTAATCGACCGGGGACGAGTGGTCGAGCGAAGCGGCCATGATGTCGCCGTACGCCGAAGCGGAAGACGGAACGTCGCTCCACGTTACCGGCAGTTCCGGCGCGGACGGACGCTGGGTCAGCCGGTTGATCAAGACGACGGTCTCGGCTCGCGTCAGCGGCTGGTCCGGACGGAAAGTTCCGTTCGAGTAGCCGCTGAGCACACCTTGCGAAGCGGCGGCGGCAATCGCCCGGGAAGCCCAGTGACCGTTTACGTCGCTGAACGACGAAGCGGTACTGGCAGCAGGCGTCCACTGGTAAACGTTCATCAGGATCTGAGCCATTTCCGCCCGGGTTACGGCCCGGTCGGGTTCGAAACGCGTACTGCTTGTTCCGCGCATCCAGCCTTGTTCGACGGCTGCCAGGATATCGGCGCGCGCCCATTTGCCGAGCGATACATCGTTGAAGACGACGGCGCTATCGACAACATCTTTTTTCTGCATCGTGCGGTTCAAGATCGCGGCCAGCTCGGCGCGGCTGACGCTGCGCTGCGGCTGGAACGTGCCGTCCGGATATCCGCGCATATAAGCGGTATACGGCCGGGTGTTCGGGTCCATCGCAAAGCTGTACTCGGCGATCGTCTGCCCGACGTGGATATTGCCGTCCCGAATGTAGCTGTCGGGATCGAACGTCGCGCTTGTCGTCGATTTGCGGCTGTCGAACGGCTGGTAGCCTTCTTTTTCCGCCAGGATGTAGTAGTCGCCTTCCGGGAATACCATCCAGCCGTACTGACCCTGCGCGTTGCTGTTCTGCGGATCGGCGTTCTGGTTCGGCGCGAAATCCGGCAGGGCGGGCAGAACGACCGGCGTGTTCGGCGTGCGGCCTTTGGCGCGGTTGTTGGCCGTATCGGCCCAGTACAGCGTCGCTTTGACGCCCGGAATCGGCCTGCCGGTCGCGGAGTCGGTAATGACGCCGTACGGGTCGATCAGCTCGGCGTTAAGCGTTGCGTTGCCGGCGGCATCGACGGTCAGCGTGGCCGGAGGACCGGCCAGACGCTCGCCGCTCGGGGCGACGACGTTGAGCGCCAGGCGGTACGTGCCGCTCGGCAGCGAAGCCGGGATATTGATCGTGCCATTGGGCAGCAGCGTCAGTTCGGGCACGCCGGCGACCGGCTGTCCGTTCGCGCTGTACAGCACGCCGCGCAGCGGCAGGTCGGTCCCGATATCGCGGGTGATCGGCGCGGCGGCGGTCTGTCCGCTGTTCGGGTTGGTGACGATCACCTGGACGCTGCGGGTGGCCGGCGCCGGTGTCGTTGGCGTCGGTGTCGGAGTCACGGGCGTCGTTGTGCCGGGATCGGGATTAGGGTTTGGATTCGGTGTTACCGTCGTGTCCGTAACCGTGACGACGGCTTTGGCGGTCAGGTTGTTCGGGTTCAGATATCCGCATCCGCCCCGTTCCCGCTTGATCGAGCTGCCTGCGCCGTATAAAGGCTGGCGGGCAAAACTCAATTGTTGGACCAGACAGCCTAAACTGCCTTCGAACGTATACGTGCCAGCGGCTCCGTTGAACTCAGGAGTTCCCGTATCCCACTTTTTGACTGGAATATCGGCCGTCTTGCCGTTGCTGAACGATCCGACTACGCTGCTGGGAAGCTTGTTCTGCGCATCCGATAATGTGGAACCGGTCGGCAGAGTGAAAGACGGAATTGACTTGAGCGAGTCCAGATTGGGTTCTTCGATGTAAATCCCTAAATATTTTTCTCTCAAACTGGCAGGATAAGTCGGTTCGAAAATCAGATAGGGATCTTTCGGATCGAGCATTGCCGTTCCCGGAAAGCTCTTATATCCGCCGATATCGCTGTAAGTCCAACCAGCGGGGTAGGACGGGTACGGAGGGATTTCGAAGTTAGATTTGTCCCATATGATCGGCAGCTTGTAAGCAGTAGCATTAAAGTCGTACGAAATATAGGCATCCACCGTCGAAGGCCAGGTAAAGCTGTTTACGGTTGTACCGTTAGGCTTTGTCAGACTTTCCGGCGATGAAACGTTTATGATATATCCGTAGGTTTTGAACGTTTTGGGTCCTACGTATTGCGTAGGTTCGCCATCAGGAGTGAAAAAAGTGTAATATTCATACTCGGTATACGGCTTTAAGCCGGTAAGGTTATAAAAGAATTTGCCCGGTGTAGTGGATGGAATTGTTGAAAAAGGTCCTTGGTATCCGGTGGGCGGAGGAGAAGGCGAAACACTCGTTTTTTCTCGATAATAAAAGCCTACTTCATCGTCGGGAGACATTTGAATGAAGATTTCGCCGCGAAGAATCGCCGTAGTATCGGTCGTTTCGGATCTGTCCACATCGGAAAGTGTCAAGGCCGGCTCGGCATGTGCGGAAGGCACGAACCCGTTCAACCCCAGAGACAGCAGCAGAACGAAAAAGAGCGGAAAGCAGGCCAATCGTTTGATTTTAATAACATTCGCCCCCTGTAAATAATAGAATGTTCTTCGTGTTGAATTGCTTAATGCATACATACCCAGTCCAAAGGACTAAAAACCTTAATATGTAAAAAATGAATCGAAATTGTTAGTATGTTTGAATTGGACGAATTGAATGAAAGAGGAGAGCAGAATTGCATAAACATAGAAACAAAAAAACCGCCTTCGAAAAGGCGGCTCAAATATTCGAAATAAGCGACTTTTAATAATTGGCGGTTTTTAAATAAATCATCGTCCCAGCAGCTTCTCGTCGAACTCCGGCACCAGGCCTTCCTTCGCCGCGCGGACAAGCAAAGAACGGATCGCGGCGTATCCGTCTTCGCCGAGGTCGGCGGTGAATTCGTTGACGTAGAGCGCGATATGCGAATCGGCGACCGACGAATCCATTTCCTGGGCGTGTTCGAGCACATAGCCTCGGGATTCTTCGGGGTGCTTCCAGGCGTATTCGACGGATTCTTTGATCCACTTCGTCAGCGGCGCGGGATCGACGACGCCGCGCTTGGCGATAATCGCGCCGAGCGGGATCGGCAGGCCGGTGTCGGATTCCCACCAGTCGCCCATATCGGCCAGCTTGTGCAGGCCGTAGTTCCGGTAGGTGAAGCGCGCCTCGTGGATCACGAGGCCGGCGTCGATCTCGCCGCTCTGCACGGCGGGCATGATCTTGTCGAACGGCATGACGACGACTTCGCCGATGCCGCCGGGAATGGTCTGCGCCGCCCACAGGCGAAACAGCAGGTACGCGGTCGAACGCTCGCTCGGCACGGCGATGCGCCTGCCGGACAGTTCTGCCGGCGAAGCGGCGTCTTTCGTCAGCACGAGCGGTCCGCAGCCGCGGCCCAGCGCGCCGCCGCACGGCAGCAGCGCGTAGTCTTTGAGCACCCAGGGCAGCGCGGCGTAGGAGATCTTCATGACTTCCGGTCCTTCGCCGCCGGCCGCCCAGTTATTGGTGATATCGATATCGGCATAGGTGACTTCGAATTCCGGAGCGCCTTCGATCCGGCCGTGAGTCAGGGCGTGGAACACGAATGTATCGTTGGGGCAGGGGGAAAATGCGATCTTCAAGCGTAAAACACCTCCGGTAAAATTGAACTTGCGCGGCGAAGCGCGCCCAGCGCTTCGCCGATCTTCCAGGCGCCGCGGTCGCGCGGGCCGACCGCGTTCGAGATCCCGCGCAGTTCCAGCGCGGGCAGACCGAACTGCCGGGCGGCTTCCGCCACGCCGAAGCCTTCCATGCCTTCGGCCGCCGCGCCGGGCACGCGGGCGGCCAGCGCCTGCGCGCCGGCAAGCGTGCCGGTCGTCGTCGCGACCGTCAGCACCGGCGCAAGCCGCGCGTCCAGCCCGGCGCTTGTCAGCGCGCCGGCCAGGCGGGCCGAAACTTCGTCTTCGGCCGGAACGACCGACGAGCCGAAGCCCAGCTCGTCCACGGAAATAAAGCCGTCCGGGCTGTCCGAGCCCAGGTCGGCCGCAACCATGCGGCTCGCGACGACGAGCGAGCCGATCTCCGCTTCGCCGGCGAAGCCTCCGGCGATGCCGGCGCTCAGCACGCGGCCGTAGCCGCCGCGCGCAAGCCGGGCGGCGGTGCCCGCCGCGGCCGCCGCCGCGCCTACGCCGGCGGCGATCACGTCGAAGCGCGAATCGCCGGCGAGACCGGCGAGCACCGCTTCGCGTTCCGCTTCGACGGCGGTAACGATCAAAGTCCGGACTTCGCCGGCGTTTCCGGCAAAGCCGGAGTCCTGCACAGATTCAAGCGGCTGGTACATCCGATCGACTCCTTGTATGATAAATAAGTTAGACGCATTTTAAACAACCTGTTGCCTTTAGCGTTGACAAGGTACTATCCCTATAACGTTACCGCTAAAAACCGGGCGTGTAAAGCGAGGCGCCCTACAAAAAAAGAAAGCGGGAAAGGAGCTGAAGCGCCGTGCCGGAAATCGACGACCATCTGGATTACGGGCTGTCCATTCTGTTTATCGGCTTCAATCCGAGCCTGCGCTCGGGCGAGACCGGGCATCATTACGCCAATCCGCGCAACAACTTCTGGCGTCTGCTCGAAGAATCGGGCATCACGCCGAGGCGCTATGCGCCGCAGGAAGACGGCGAGCTGCTGAAGCTCGGATACGGATTTACCAATATCGTCGCTCGTCCGACACGCGGCGTGGAGGATATCGCGCGGGAAGAATATCGCGAAGGCCGGAAGATTCTGCGCCGGAAGCTGACGGAGTACCGGCCGCGCGTCGCCTGCTACGTGGGCAAAGGCGTATACACCGAATTTACCGGAAACAAAAAGGCGGACTGGGGACTCCAGCCGGAATCGGCGGTCGACGGCGTCGTCGATTTCGTCGCGCCTTCGTCCAGCGGACTTGTCCGGATGCCGATGCGGGATATCGTTTCCATTTATACGCAGCTGCGGTTTTTCGTCGAAGACGAACTGGCCGACTGAGGACGGAACCGGCCGCAAGAGCGATATTTTTTGCCAAACGACTGTAAAAACGGGAGACAGCGACCGATATAATCTTTATAATAAAAATTGCTCACAATCTAAATTCATAAAATGGAAATAAGGCGTTGCTCTAAACGTCATAGCCCAAAGGGAGTAAAACGATGGAAAGCGTACAGGGGACTTACAATCTTGGCCTGGTATTCGTATCCTGCGTCATTTCGGTGCTGGCTTCGTATTCCGCGCTGAACCTGGCCGGCCGAATTCATTTGACGCGGGGAACCATGCGTCTGTTCTGGCTGGCCGGAGGCGCGGTATCGATGGGAATCGGCATCTGGTCGATGCATTTCGTCGGCATGCTGGCGCTCAAGACCGATATGCAGATGAACTACCGGATTCCGCTGGTCGCATTGTCCGTGGTCCTGCCGATTATCGCATCGTTCGTCGCACTCTGGACCGTGACGAGGAAAAAGCTGACCTATATATCGCTGACGATCGGCGGCATTCTGATGGCTTCGGGAGTCGTGGATATGCATTACGTCGGCATGAGCGCGATGACGATGCGGATTTCTTACAATCCGTGGCTGGTGGCGCTGTCCGTTATAATCGCCACGATCGCTTCGATCGTCGCGCTGGGGCTGATGCGAAGTTTCCGCGAAGGCCAAGGCCGTACCCTGTTCAAATGGATCAGCGCGCTCATCATGGGATTCGCGATCGCCGGGATGCACTACACCGGAATGGCGGCGGCGACTTTTTATTCGGATGAGCATGCAAGCATGGGCGCCGTCGGCCATACGACCGGGATGGAGCGCATGGACGGAGCGGAGCTGGTCGACACGCATACGCTGGCGCTTATCATTACGCTGAGCAGCCTGCTGCTGATCGGCTTCACCATCTACGGCATGTTTATCAACGGACGTTTCAACCAGAAAGACAAACAGCTGCGCAAGCAGCAAAACTGGTACCGCGCGCTGTATGCGAACAACGTCGACGGCATCATCTCGGTCGATACGTCCGGCAGAATCATCGATATGAACCCGGCCATTCTGGCGCTGACGGATTCGACGTTCGAAGCTTTCGACGGACAGCCGATCGAGCTGCTGGGGCGCTTTTTCGATCCGGGTCACTACGAAGAAGCACGCAGCAAGATTCGGGGAAAAGGCGCGTTCGGCGAAGGCAGCTGCGAAACGCAGATTCGTCATCCGGACGGCCGGGCGATTCACGTAGCGGCGATCAGCGTTCCGGTATCCGTGGACGGCGAAGTGACCGGCATGCACATCATCGTGCGCGATATTACCGAGCAGAAACTGACGCAGGCCAGAGTCGAGCACCAGGCTTTCCACGACGAACTGACCAATCTGCCCAACCGCCGCCGCTTCGATTCGATCGTGCAGGAAGAGATCGAACGCAGCGGAAGCGCGGGCCGCTTTGCCGTCATGGTGCTGGATATCGACCGGTTCAAGATGATTAACGACTCGCTCGGCCACGCTTACGGCGACGATTTTCTGCAAAAAGTCGGCCAGCGGATTACCGAAGTCATCGATCCGCGGTTCGTCACGCTGTCGCGGATGGGCGGGGACGAGTTTGCGCTCGTCTGCCGGTCCGCCGTGTGCGAGAACGAAGTCGAAGAACTGGCCAAGCGGATCGTGTCCGTGATCCAGGTGCCGTATACGCTGAAAGACAACGACTTTTACGTAACGGCAAGCGTCGGCATCGCGATGTATCCGGAGCACGGCTCCGGCCGGGAAGAACTGATCAAGAATGCCGATTCCGCCATGTACGAAGTGAAGCGCGGAGGCAAGAACGGCTATCGCTTCTACTCGCCCGATCTCGACAGGGAGCTGCTGTTCAAGATCGAGATGGAAGGCGATCTGCGCAAAGCGATCGAACGCGATGAGCTGGAAGTGCATTATCAGCCGCAGTACCGGATGCCCGGCCGCGAACTGATCGGCATGGAGGCGCTGCTGCGCTGGCGCCATCCGGCGCGCGGACTGGTTTCTCCGGGCGTGTTTATCCCGATTGCCGAGGAAACCGGGCTGATTATCGAGATCGGCCGCTGGGTGCTCCGCGAATCCTGCCGGCAGATGAAAAAATGGCACGACGCCGGTTATCCGAAGATCCCGATCTCCGTCAACCTGTCGACCCAGCAGTTCCACCAGCAGGACCTCGAATTCCAGATCGAACAGGTGCTGGTCGAGATCGGCCTGGACCCTCGCTACCTGGAACTTGAAATCACGGAAAGCATGATGATGGACGCTTCCGCGTCCATCGCCATCTTGAACCGGCTGAGCGGACTGGGCATCAGACTCAGCCTGGACGACTTCGGTACCGGCTACAGCTCGCTCAGCTACTTGAGCGTGCTGCCGATCAGCCGCCTGAAGATCGACCAGTCGTTCGTCGCCCGGATCGAAGACCGGGACAACGAACGCGCCATCGTCACCACCATCGTCGCCATGGCCCGCAGCCTCGGCATGGACGTGATCGCCGAAGGCATCGAGACGCAGGGCCAACTGGAAATCTTGACCGCCCAACAGTGCGTGGAATTCCAGGGCTACTATTTCAGCCGCCCCCTGCCCCCGGCCGAATTGTTCGACGACCGCGCCCATACCGCCTGAATACAGGCCGCAGGCGTCCGCACTACCGTCACCCCCCACCCAAACCAAAATAAAAAAAACGCGAAGCGCGTAAGCTTCGCGTGAGGGCGTCGAGAAAGCCGGGGAGGGTACCAAACGGAAAATAGCGGCACAGGTACACTTATTTAGGGCGAAACCCTTCGATTTCTTCAAATAGCGACGCAGGTGCAGCTATTCGGGAGCCAAAAGCCGAATCGAAGCGGAAAAGCACGAAATAAGTGTATGAGCGCAGTTATTTTCTCGAAAACGTAAGATTAAGCCGGAATAAGGGTATATACGCATCTATTTTAGATTCGCCTTGCCAATCGCTTAGTTCTCCAGCTCTTTCCCCGATCTTTCATTCCAATGGAATCTACCTATTTAGTACTTTGTCACACTTCAAATGGTGGGTTTACGTTTGGCTGAAATGCACACGGTTCTAGTGCGTTTCAGCCGAGCGTAACCTTACCTTCATCTGGGACAAAGTACTAGGTTGACATCCAATCGTTTCCCGACACCCCGCGCGAAGCCAACACGCTTCGCGTTTTTGTTTATATGAATAAAGACAAACAAGAAAGCGAGGCGTTCACATGGAAGATTACTCACAAACTTCGCAGGACTCGCAAGAACATATCCGCGCCGCGATGAAGGCGCGCACGATCGCGCTGCCGGACGGAACGGAGCTGCCCGCGCTCGGCCAGGGCACCTGGTACATGGGCGAAGACAAACGGGAAGCGGAGCGTGAAGCCGACGCGCTCCGGCTGGGGCTGGATCTGGGCATGAGCGTGATCGACACCGCGGAGATGTACGGGGACGGCGGCGCGGAAAAGGTCGTCGGCCAAGCGATCGCCGGCCGCCGGGACGATGTGTTCCTCGTCAGCAAAGCGCTGCCGGGCCATGCCGGACGCAAAGCGATCGTGAAAGCGTGCGAGAACAGCCTGCGGCGGCTCGGCACCGATTACCTCGACCTGTATCTGCTGCACTGGCGAGGAAGCGTGCCGCTCGGCGAGACGGCGGAAGCGCTGGAGGAACTGAAGCGAAGCGGCAAGATTCGCCGCTGGGGCGTATCCAATCTGGATACCGGCGATATGGAGGAGCTGCTGGAGACGCCGGACGGAGCGGGATGCGAGATTAATCAGGTGCTGTATCACCTGGGTTCGCGCGGTATCGAATACGATCTGCTGCCGTGGCAGCGGGAGCGCCGCATGCCGACCATGGCCTACTGCCCGATCGCGCAGGGCGGAGCGCTCCGGCGCGAGCTGATGAATCATCCGTCCGTGCGCGAAACCGCGGAGCGGCATTCCGCTTCGCCGGCGCAGGTGCTGCTTGCGTGGGCGATCCGGGAAGGGGACGTGCTGGCGATTCCGAAAGCTTCGTCCCGCGAACATGTGACGGAGAACGCGGCCGCCGCGGCGCTGAAGCTGGACGAGGACGACCTAAAAAAGCTCGACGCGGCTTTTCCCGCCCCGAACCGCAAGGTTCCGCTGGATATCGTTTGAGCGGGAAGAACGACCTGAGAACGACCTAAAAGAGACCTGGCATCCAAAACGCGTTTTGGAAGTCAGGTCTCTTTGGTAAGGGGATCGGCCATACCGGTTGTCATCGGTCAGCCTTTCACTCCGTCTCTATAGTTTTTGCTCCAGTGTTTGTCGCCGGTGTGCAGGAAGTCCTGAACGGTCTTTTCCAGCGTATCCAGCAGGTCGGCTTTGATCTGCGATACGGTGTCGAAATAAACGCGTTCTTCGTTTCCGTTAATCTTGTCGCCGTAGATGGCGAGAGCGGCGTTCTGGCAGCGGTGCTGTTCGACCAGCTGGTCGATGGATTGGAGTGCATGCTCCACATAGGACGAAATACCCTTTTGTTCTTTCGGCAGCATGTCTCTCAGTTCTTGAACTCGGTTTTGCATTGGCATGATGGGTCACCTCTTCGTTGAATGTAAATTTACAATATCACATTTTCACAAAAAGTTCATTAAATTCTCCTTAAATCGTCAATATTGCTGATGAAACAAGGAATGAAAAGAATGAAACGAAAGAAAATGCGAGTTCGTACAGTGAAGCTCTTGGAGAGGGCGACGGAGCAACCTGGTTGTTAAAAGTGTCTGTGTTGTGTCTAACTACTATTTCGGAATTCCATTTTCATTTATTTATATCTTTTTTCCCTGATTGCTAAATAATTTTTAAGGGACTTTTAGACTATTTCATTTCGTGTCGAAAAAACAATAATATTCTAAGAATTTGTAACTTTTTTTAACCGCGATGTAAAGACATGTCCGGCTTCCGGTCTTTATACTGAAACGCAGGGATTGGCTTCGGAAAAAGAAAAGGCCTCGAGCCGCTTCGAAGCCCGCATAACGATTCGTATTCCCGGAAGATGGAGGCTGAGCCAGTGAATCACACATGGAAATTGACCAAGAAAACGGGCGGATTCATCGCTCTGCTGACGCTCCTGCTGCTGCTGGGCGCGGCTTCGCGAACGGAGGCGGCCGGCGCCGGCATCCTTGAGCTTCCGCTCGGCTACAACGACGATTTGACCGTTATCAAAGCCGAACTGAACGAAGGAGCGCTGTACGTCCCGCTGCGCGAGACGGCGCAGATCCTGCATCTCGAAGTCGGCGGTTCCTCGAAGTCGATCGTTTTGACGGGCAGCAAACACAGCGTGACCATTGTGCCCGACGAGCGGAAAGCGATCGCGGGAGATCGCGCGACAACGGTTAAAACTTATGCAAGCGCGGGGCGCACCATGATCCCGGTTTCGCTGCTCAAAAGCACGTTCAATTTCGGCGCCGCGTACGACGCGAGCGTGCCGGTCGCCCGGATCACAAGCGGCAAACAGAAGCTCAGCCTGGAGAAATTTATCGCCGCCAACCTGGAGTCGCTCAAGCCCGCCGCTCCCGCGGAAGCGAACCCCAAGCCGGAGCAGCCGAAGACGCCGGACAAACCTCAAACGCCGGAATCGAAAAAGCCGATCTATCTGACGTTCGACGACGGTCCGACCGCGCACACGGCCCAACTGCTGGATATCCTGGACAAGTACGACGCACGCGGAACCTTTTTCATGCTGGGGCCGAATATCGCGTCTTACCCGTCCGCCGTCAAGCGGCTCGTCGATTCGGGCAGCTCGGCCGGCCTGCACGGAATGACCCATGTCAAAAACAAGTTCTACGCTTCGCCGGCTTCGGCGCTGAAAGAAATGCAGGACGACAATCAAGCGCTGTACAAAGCCGCCGGCGTCAAAACGAAGCTGATCCGCACGCCTTACGGCAGCAAGCCGTACTTCACGAAAGCGTATCGGGATAAAGTACTGAGCGCGGGTTTCCATTTGTGGGACTGGAACGTGGATTCGGAAGACTGGAAATACAAGACCGACCACAAGCGCGTCATCCGCAGCATCCTGGAGCAGATCGACACGGTCGAACGGCAGGGAACGGTTCCCGTCGTGCTGATGCACGATCAGGCCGCTACGCTCAAAGTGCTGCCGGAAGTGCTCAAAACGCTGCGCGACGAAGGCTTTACGTTCGAAGTGATCACGGACGATACCGCGCCGGTTAATTTTTGGAAAGACAAGCGCTGAGGGGAATCGCGAAGCGCCAAACAGGTTCGTTCCGCTTTCGGAACGGGCCTTTTCTTTATTTTGGGTCTTCAATATAAGTGTCCAATATGTGATAATTAGCATATTAGGCTATTGGACTTGGGTATTAAGAAGCTGCCGGTTTAAAAAGGGGGAAAACGAAGGGAGGGCAAAAGGGATATAGAGGAAAAAAGAGCAGCTGTTATTTTTTTAAAAGAAATCGCTCTTTTTGTTAAGTGAAGCGGTTACATAGACGATATAAAAATTTTGGGATAACGCAATTTGAACAATCGCGCTTGTGAAGCGCATGACCGCGCACGCGGTTCGGGCAGTGGATTCTGCAAACAAAAGGTTGGGGGACCGGAAATGAAACTGAATTTGGGCACCAAAATGGTCGGGGGCTTCGTGCTGATCTCCGGCGTGACTTATGCGACAAGCGCCGTTTTTATTTTCTTTTTGAAAAATTATATCGCCCGTTCGATGTCGGAGTGGCTGTACACGACGATCATTCTGCTGCTCGGGATCGTCTGGAGCGGAATTCTGGGCTGGGTCGTGTCGCGCCTGCTGACCAAGCCGCTCGTCCGGCTGGCGAAGACCGCGCAGGAAGTGGCGGACGGCAATCTGGCGGTCGAGGTTCCGGTCCGGCAGGCCCAGGACGAGATCACCGTGCTGAACGATTCTTTTCGCCGGATGGTGGGCAATCTGCGCGGCATGGCCGAGGATATCGCGTCCGGCGCGGCGGTAACGTCGGAGAACGTGCGGCTGATGAGCGACGCCATTACCGAAGCGGCCGGCCAGATCGAAGAGATCTCGGGCGGAGTGGACCGGATTTACGATGGCGTGGAGCGCCAGCAGAAATCGGCCGAAAGCTCGCGCCGCAACGCCGACGAGATGCGGGACGCCTTTCGCGGCATGAAAGGAAGCTCCGAAGAGATGATCGGACTGTCCGGCTGCATGGAAGATTCGGTGTATTCGACCCGCGGCATCTTCTCGTCGCTGCGCGAAGGCATGGGCGAATTGTCCGTGTCCAGCCTGCGCTCGCGGGAAATGGTCGGACGCCTGGAAAAAGAAGCGGCCGATATCGAAGTCATCAACCGTTCGATCCGCGATATTGCCGAACAAACGCATCTGCTGGCGCTGAACGCTTCGATCGAAGCGGCGCGGGCGGGCGAACACGGGACCGGCTTTGCCGTCGTCGCGCACGAGATCCGCAAGCTCTCCGAGCAGAGCGCCGAATCGGTCGGTCAGATCGGGAGCCTGATCGGGCGCATTCAGAACCAGGTGCGCGAGACGGTGGAGCTGATCGGGCAGCAGAGCGACCGCGTCGCGAAAGAAGAGCTCCATACCCGCGACGTCGACGAGAAGCTGGAGCGGCTCGGATCGGCCGTCGAAGGCATGGTCGGGTCGGTGCACAGCATCGAGACGATGATCTCGCAGCAGACGGAGCGCGTCGAGCTGGCGCATCGCCATGCCGGCGAGATCAGCGAACGCGCCGTAATGTTCGCGGAGGAAGCCAAGCGTATCGCAAGCTCCATCCACGAGGAGACGGCGATCGTAGAGGAGATCTCGACCTCTTCCGAAGAACTGAACCGCATGACCGGGCGTCTGCTGGACAAAGCGACCGCTTTCCGCATGTAACCCATACCAATAAGGAATCCCCCGCAGCGTAACCGGTACTTTGCCGGCGCTGCGGGGGATTTGTTTTCCGATGCCGATTAGAAAAGAACTCGAGCGGTTACAATCCTTTGGCGACGGTAATCAGGATAGTGACCGTGACGATATTGAGCAGGGTGGACACAAGCACCGTCTGGGCGGCAAAGTCCGGTTCGTTGCGGTATTCCTCGGCCAGGATCGACGAGTTGACGCCGGTCGGCATGCCGGAAGCGATCAGCAGCGCCTGGGCGGGCAGTCCTTTCATGCCGAAAGCGAGGATCAGGATATAGCCGATCACCGGCGCGATAATCAGCCGCAGGATCATGCTGAAGTAAATTTCGAGCCGGCCCAGCCGCAGCGGATACTGCACGATCTGCGCGCCGAGCGTCAGCAGGGCGATCGCGACCATCGAGTTCTGCACGTAGCCCAGCGGCTGCGTGACGAAGTTCGGCAGCGGCACGGCAAAAGCGTGGAAAGCGAAGCCCAGCACGAGCGCGTACGGGACGGGCATTTTCATAAAGCCGATCAGCACGCTGCGGTAGTTGCCGCTAAGCCGGGCTCCCTGGATCGAGATGACCCCGTATGTAAAAGTCAGCAGGCTTTGAAACGCCATCAGCAGCGCCTGGATCGAAGCCGCGAGCGGGGAGCCCGCGAATACGAGCTGGTTGATCGGAAGCCCGTAATTGCCCGAATTGTCCAGCAGAACGCTGTTGGTAAAAGCGGCTTTCATGCCGCTCGTATACTTGAACGAACGCGTGAGTATGAAGCAGAGCGCGTACAGGACGCCGATGTATATTCCGTAAAAAAGCGCGACGCCTCCGAGCAGTTCGACGGAAATCGCGGAGCGGTACAGGCTCATAAAAACGACGGCCGGCGTGATGTAATAGAAGTTGATCTTGGACAGCGTGTACAGGTCGAGCCGGAACAGCCTCTGCATCGCCGAACCGGCGACGATCAGGATAAAAACGGGCAGCACCACATTGAGCAGGATCTGAAAAATCATCGGATTTCAGCTTCTTTCGGTCGGGGTTTGCGTTGCTTGGCTTCGCAGCCGGATCGTGTTTCATTATAGCATCAACCGCGCGCGGCACGGGCACAAAGTTGGACCGAAGACTCCGTAGAATTTCGCGCGTCGGGGATTGCTGTACAAAAGGAACGGCGATAAGGTAAAGTTAAACGTAAAGAAGCGGTGCCCGACGCGCGTAAACGCGGCTCGATTCGGCGTAAAAACCGTCTAAGCCGATGCACGGAATGGGGATTTGGCGGCGCACAAGGAGGAAACGGAATTGACGCAAACCGAAGAAAGAGCAAGACTGTCCCAATGGGACGCGATTCTGCTGGAAAATTTGCGGGGGCTGGGCTTGAGCGACGAGGAACTGCTGCATCGCACGGCGGAAGGCGATCTGCCCGCGTCGGCGGACGGGGCGGGGCCCGACTTCGCGCCGCTGCTGACGCTGCAGGCCGAGCAGCCGGAGCTGTTCGAGCAGGCGGTCACGCGGGGCTACCGGATCAAATACAACACGCTCGGCGGCATTCGCACGTGGGTGCGGACCGTCTTCGGCTATGACGGCGAGATCGAGCGCGAAGAAGGCCGCGAAGGCGTGCGGGTCGAACTGACGCCGGAGCAGCGCGATCGGTTGGAGCCGGTGCTGTCGATCGGCTGGACGATCGTCGCGGAAGAAGAAGAAAACGCCGGAGCGGCCCGCGATACGGAAACGGCGGTATACCGCGTCGTTCCGGCCCGCGCCGTCGACTAAGCGGTTCGAACCTTGAACCGATTCGCAGCTTCAATCAATCGATCCAACGGCGGCTTGAACCGACCGGCGCCGCCGCGTTTCGAGGCGAAGCGGGACGATCGGCCGGAGCCCGGAAGATCCCCTGTTAACGGGATCTTCCGGGCTATTCGCGTCGGCCGGCGGGAATCCGGTCTTCCGCGTTCCAGCGCCGCGCATGTTCGCGCACGATGCGCAGAAATTCGAGCAGCGCGGGGGAGCGCCACTTCTTGCCGTGGTAAGCGACCTGCGTCGAGACGCGCTGATCCGTATCGTCCCAGTCCAGGCGAGCCAGGCGGCCGTCTTCGCATTCTTTTCGCACCGCGACCCGCGGCAGAAAAGCCAGACCGAGACCCGCGGCCACGCACTGCTTGATCGCTTCGAGACTCCAGAATTCCAGCATCGGGTCGGGAAATACGCCGAAGCGGTTCAACCGCTGCTCGAACAGCGCGCGGTAGGAGCAGCCGCTTTCGGTGGACAGGATCGTTTCGCCGCGCAGGGAAGCCGCGTCCACTCTGCCGCCGGAGGCAAGGGGATGGTCCGGCGGGGCGATCAGCGCCATTTCTTCACGGATCAGCGTTTCGATCTCCATCTCCCGGTCGGCCGTTTCCGGCTGAAGCAGGAACGCCAGATCCAGCTCGCCCGAACGGGCGGAAGCCAGCAGTTCCCAGCAGGGGCCGGGCCGCAGCACGATCTTGACGCCCGGATAGCGCTTCTTGTAGTCGCGGATCACGGCGGGCAGCCGGAAAGCGGCCAGTGATTCCGGCGCCCCGATCGTCAGCGTGCCGCCGATCCCGCTGCCGGAATTCAGCGCGCCTTCCGCCAGCAGGTGCATTTTCTGGATCTCCTGCGCGAACGGAAGCAGCCGTTCGCCGGCGTCGGTCAGCCGGATGCTTCGCCCGATCCGGTCGAACAGCGGCTGGCCGATCTCCGCTTCGAGCGCCTGGATCTGCGCCGTAACGCTGGACTGGGCGTAGTCCATTTTCTGCGCCGCTTTGGTGAAACCGCCGGTTTCGACCACGACCAGAAACGTGAATAAATGTCTGGATTCCATCCTTGTCTCTCCAATCCATCGGTTTTTTGAATGGATAACATCTGAAACATCCGTTTTTCGGATGGATTCATTGTCTGTTAAGCTGAATGAAAAATCAAGAGAGGCGGCAGCGGAGAAGATGACAAAGACGGAACGAGGAAGTGCGATGGAAACCGGCTCCGCCGGAAACGCGTCCGCCGCGGCGCGGCGGGAAGAAGCGCGGCAAGGAGGGGAGGCCGGGCTGGCCCGTACGATCGGCATGCCGCAGGCCGTCGCCCTGTACATCGGCGCGGTGCTCGGCTCGGGCGTTCTGATCGTGCCCGGCCTCGCGGCGCAGGAAGCCGGACCGGCTTCGCTGATCGCCTGGGGGCTGATGGCGCTGCTCATTATTCCGATGGCGCTCAGCATGGGACTGCTGTCGGCCGCTTATCCGAGCGCGGGCGGTGTCTCGCATTTCGTGACGCTGGCGTTCGGACGGCGGGCCGGGGCGCTGACCGGTTGGTTCTTCCTGCTGTCCGTGCCGATCGGCGCGCCCGTGGCGGCGCTGACCGGCGCGGGCTATCTGGCCGAAGCCGCGGGCTGGGGCGAACCGGCGCGGATTGGAACGGCGGCGATCGTGCTGCTCGCCGGGCTGCTGATCAACGCCGTCGGCATGAAGACGGCGGGACGCGTCCAGGTGGCGGTCGTCGTCGCCATCGTGCTGGTCCTGCTGCTGGCGGTGGCCGCGGCCGTGCCGCAGATCCGGTTTGAGAACCTGCGGCCGTTCGCGCCGCACGGCTGGCTTAGCGTCGGGCACGCCGCTTCGATGCTGTTCTGGTGCTTTATCGGCTGGGAAGCCGTCGCGCACCTGTCGGAAGAATTCAAGGACCCGCGCCGCGCCGCGGTCCGCGGGGTGGGGATCGCCGCCGTTATCGTCGGCGGGCTGTACGCCGCGACCGCGTTCGCGGTGGTCGCTTCGGGTTCTTATATCGGCTCCGGCGCCGATACGGCGCTGGTGCGGATGACCGGCGGCGCGCTCGGGCCGGCCGGAGCGCTGGTGCTCGGCCTGACCGGATTGTTTATCTGCGCCGCGACCATCGTCGCCTATGTGGGCGCGGCTTCGCGCGTCGCTTACGCGCTGTCGCGCAGCGGCGAAGCTCCGCGCCGGATGGGCGCGCGTTCCGCCCGCTACGGCACGCCGACCGGCGGAATCGCGTTTCTCGCGGTCTGCTTCGCGATCGTGCTCGCCCTGTACGCCGGAGGGCTGCTTTCGCTGAACGCGCTGATCCGGCTGCCCAATGCCACGTTCATCCTGACGTATCTCGCCGGCTGCGCCGCCGGAATCCGTCTGCTGCGCGGAAGCCGGACCGGCTTTGCGGTCAGCCTGATTTCGTTTGCCGTGATGGCGCTCGTTTTTCCTTTTACCGGCTGGGCGATGCTGTATCCCGCGGGAATTCTGCTGGGCTTTGCCGCGCTTCGCCGGCTGAACCGGAATCGCCACCGCGCCAACCATGAAAATTAGGGCGTGTTTTAAAACTTCGAAGGAAGCAGATTTGACTGAATTTTTGTTCGATGCAAGGAACTTTTCCGAAGGCGTGCCGGGGCACGTCGAGGGAAAGTGACGCGGCCTTTGAATGAAGCGTACACGCTTTAGGTACGGTTCATTAGCGGGCGGAAAGGCAGGTAAAGATGCACTTCTGTAAGTTTTAAAACACGCCCTAATAATCGCAACAAGTAAATCGCGCAAAATCGCATGAGCCGGAGTACCCGAATTTTGCCGCGTCTTCCCGGTTCTTCTCCATCCTTCTGAGTCTCGGGCAGGAGTTATTCGTAACCCCTGCTAAATTTTTGTTTACTGCGGGTAAATAATATATCGACTCTACATAAAATTATGTCAAAGGAGACATGGAGATGGAACTGTTCGAACGGCATGGCCAGGAACAGCGGAGAATGCGTCCGGACAGCCGTCGACCGCGTATGGAAGCGGGCGCGACGCTGCTCGGTTTCGTGCTGCTGCGCGAAGCCGAATGCGATTTTCCGCGCTTTATCCGCAATTTGAAGAACGACTGGAATATAGAAGCGGATGCGCTTCCGGAACACGGTTCGATGCTGTTTGAGGCGGATGGTCTTCGGGTGGTGTGCTCGCTGGTTCGCGCGCCTTTTCCCGGGGGAGAAGTGGAAGATTGCTGCGGGATCAATCCGCTGTGGCCCGAGGCGGAGGAGGAGATCGACGGATACAGGGCGCATGTGATCGTATCGGTGTCGGGCGTAATCGATCCGGTCGGCGGCCATGTGCTGTTTACGCAGGTGCTGTGCAGCATGCTGAAGCAGGAGCAGGCGCTGGCGCTGTATATGTCCCCGATGGTCATGTCGGCGGAAGCGTACATCCAGAGCGCGATGCTGCTGAAAGAAGGCGAGCTGCCGGTGCAGCTGTGGGTGTTTGTCGGCCTGTACGAAGAAAGCGAAGGCGTTTCCTCCTACACGGTGGGCCTGCGCCATTTCGGACACGAAGAGATCGAGGTGCTGCGCTCTTCGCAGGACTTGACCGACGTGTTCGAGCTGACGTTCAATATCGCGGGCTATATCGTGGACTGCGGCGCGAAGCTGAACGACGGCGAAACGATCGGCTTTTCCGAGGAGCAGCGGCTGTCTTTGACCCTTTCTCCGGGCATTGCGGTGGAAGGCGATTCGATCAAGATCGGCTATTGAAAAAAGGCTGCGGTTTCCGAGACTTATGCGGGTGTCGGGGAGCTGCGTGCGAAGAGGCGAAGAACCCCCGCGTCCCCGATTGCCGGGGACGCGGGGGTTCTTGATCGAGCCGGGATTTCGGGCGCGCCGCGAAGCGTCCGCGGCGCCGCCGGAATGTTTTGGCGGAGTCCGACGCCTTATGATAAGATGGGGCGAACACGGAAAAGAGGCGGCGCCCGGCAAAGCGCGCGCCCGGAACAAGAAAGATCGAAAAGGAGATTGCACATGAGCAAGCAGCGGGAACCGCGCAAAATTTTGTTTCAGGGGGATTCCATCACGGACGGCAATCGCGGACGCGACGCCGATCCCAACCATATTCTGGGACACGGCTACGCGTTCTGGATCGCGGCCGAACTGGGCGAGTCGCTGGCGGCGCGGCGGCCGGAATTCGTCAACCGGGGGATCAGCGGCAGCCGCGTGAGCGATCTGGCGGCGCGCTGGGACGAAGACGCGCTGGAGCTGCGCCCGGATACGATCAGCATCCTGGTCGGCGTCAACGATATCCTGATGTCGATCGCGACGGAAGAAGGCTTCGACCGCGCCGCTTACGAAAACGGATACCGGAAACTGCTGGAGCGCACGCGCGAGGCGCTGCCCGGGGTCCGGCTTGTGCTGTGCGAGCCGTTTATTCTGCCGCTCGGCCATACGCAGTCGGACTGGGAAGGCTGGCGGTCCGCCGCCGATTTCTGCGGCGAAGCGGTCCGCCGCCTGGCGGCCGAATTCGGCGCGGTGTTCGTGCCGCTCCAGGACGCGTTCGACCGGGCGTGCGAGATCGCGCCGGCGTCGTACTGGATCTGGGACGGCGTGCACCCGACGACGGCCGGCCACGGCCTGCTGGCGAAGCGCTGGCTGGAAGTCGTGCAGGGCGGCGAAGCGGCGATCCGCTGAGCCGAACCGCGCCGCCGCTTCGGTGCGGCGAAAAGAATCAAACGGGGTCCGCGCTTTTCGGTGCGGGCCTTTTTGTCTAACAAAAAAACCGCATTCGGCAGATAATAAAGGATAGGGTGTAATTTGTGAAGGAATGCGGGCCGGCGGCGGAACGGGGCCGAGCGGTCGTAAGGAGCGGCGGAAAATGAAAAAAATGATGGTCGATGTGATAAAAGGACGGAAATTCGTGGGTTCCAATCTGGTCAAAGGCAATATGCTGTTCATGATCATTTTTATCCTGAACGTGACCGTTTGTTTCGGATATATGACGTATTCGCTTCAGGCCGACTACCAGAAAGTCAAACAGACGGTCGAACTGCGCATTCAGCTGCTGATGCTTGAAAATGCTTTAATCGACCAGGAAACCGGGCAGCGCGGGTATCTGCTGACCGCCAAAACGGAATTTCTGGAACCATTCGACCGCGGAGCCCTGGATTACCAGGCGGCTTCGATTCAGCTGCTGCATATCGTCGACGAATTGAACGAAGCCGAAGGGTTCGAAGCGGATATGAAGCAGCTGATCGACACCGGAAAGAATTGGAAAACCGGGTACGGCGACGCGCAGATCCGCAAAGTGATGACGGGCGGCAACGTAACGGAAGCGGAACTGCTGGCCGGCAAGCAAAAGTTCGATACGTTCCGCGCCCGCGAAGCCGATCTGCTCGCCGCCGTGGAAAAGATGCGCGCCGAGCAGCGGACCGAGATGCTGAACAGTTTCTACAGATTGTTCACCATTATGGGAGTCGTCTTTATTACGATCCAATCCGTCATGCTGTTCTATCTGCATCGGGGACTGAGCCGGTTTACCCGGCCCATCATCCAGCTGGACGAAGCGGTTTCTTCGTACAAAGGCGGCAATATTCAGGCGCAGCTGCCTTCCTACAGCGAGGATAACGAGATCGGCCGGCTGGTCGAGAACTTTAAGCTGATGCATCAGGAAATGAATAAAGAAAAGCGCGTGCTCGAAGATACGTACCGGATGATCAATATCCTGAATCAGGCGCGCAGCGTGGAAGATTCGTACAAAGTGACGCTGAGATCGACCTGGTCGCTGCTGCCATGCGAAAGACTTTCGATCATTACGCAGAACCCCGATCAGACCTTTTCGATCAAAGCCGTGCTGGACAAAGACTCCGTGATCTACAAAAACATGCCGCTGACCGGCGAAGAACGGGACGTGCAGGACCTGCTTCAAGGCGGATTCTCCATGATCCATACCGACTGGTCGCAGTACCGGGCCGCGGGCAGGATTACCGACCAGCTGTACAGAAGCGGGATTCGTTCTTCGATGCACATCATTTTGCGAAAAGAAGCCCGGATCTTCGGCGTGCTGAACTTTATGTCGCTTGAGCCGAACTTTTTCACCCCGCAGAGCAAAGAACGCATCGAACTGCTGTCCCCGATGATCGTGACGGCGCTGGAAAACGTCAGCGAAACGACGCGCATCCAGGACATGGCGATGCGCGACGGGCTGACGGGACTGTGGAACCGGCGTTACTTCGAACAGTCGGCCGATAAGCTGATGGCGAGGATCGACCGCAGCCGGGGCGAAGCGCCGCCGTTCGGCCTGATCCTGCTCGATATCGACCATTTCAAAAGATTCAACGATACCTGGGGGCACCAGGAAGGCGACGTGGTCCTGAAGCATCTGGGCGAACTGCTCAGCGTATGCTGTCGGCCGAGCGATATTCCGGTGCGCTTCGGCGGCGAAGAATTTGCCGTGCTGCTGCCGAACGCTACCCTGCCGGAAGCGCAAAAAATCGCCGAGCGTCTGCGCAAACTGCTTGAATTCGAATCGCCGTCGCACAAGCATTTTATTACCGCAAGCTTCGGGGTGGCCGTCTGGGACGGCGCGCAAACCAAACAGCGGCTGATCGAAGCCGCGGACCGCGCGCTTTACAAAGCCAAAGCATCCGGCCGCAACCGCGTTTGCGTCTGGGACGAAGAACGGGAAGACTACCCGCAGGACCCGCCTCAAAACCGGATCGTGTGAACGAACGCAAAAAACCGCCTGCATGGGCAGGCGGTTCAGATTGCCGATAAAGTCACGCAGGCGGGGGAAGCGAGCCGACTCCGAGGGGAATTCGTTCCAGTCGCGTGTTGAAATCGAGAAATGGAATTGAATTTCAGCGGAATTTTCTCGATTTCAAAGGCGACCGCTATCGCTCTTCCACTGAATTTTTCTCTCCGCCGTCTCGCTTCTAGTTACGTTAACTAGGGCGTGTTTGAAAACTCAACGACGTGCATCTTTTACCGCATTTTCGCCCTCCACGTCGTCACTTTCTCTTGACGTGCCCCGGCACGACTGCGAAAAAGTTCCTTGTTGAGAACGAAAATTCGGCAAAATCTGCCTCCTTCGGATTTTTCAAACACGCCCTAGACTTTCTCGACACGTTGAACCGCCTGCATGCGCAGGCGGTTCAACGTGTCGAGAAACGATTGGATGTCAACCTAGTACTTTGTCCCAGATGAAGGTAAGGTTACGCTCGGCTGAAACGCACTAGAACCGTGTGCATTTCAGCCAAACGTAAACCCACCATTTGAAGTGTGACAAAGTACTAAATAGGTAGATTCGATTGGAATGAAAGATCGGGGAAAGAGCTGGAGAATTAAAGCGATTGGCAAGGCGAATCTAAAATAGATGCGTATATCCCCTTATTCCGGCTTAATCTTGCGTTTTCGAGAAAATAACTGCGCTCATACACTTATTTCGTGCTTTTCCGCTTCGATTCGGCTTTTGGCTCCCGAATAGCTGCACCTGCGTCGCTATTTGAAAAAATCGAAGGATTTCGCCCCAAATAAGTGTACCTGTGCCGCTATTTTCCGTTTGGTACCCTACCCGGCTTTCTCGACGCCCTGAACCGCCTGCATGCGCAGGCGGTTTTTTGCGCGGCGTCTTCTTTTGCGAAAAAAGATTTTGCCGGGAGCCGCAAGTGTAATGAATAAAGTAGAGACGGCATAAAAGCGAAATGACCCGCCACAGCCATGCCAACCAACCAAACTTGGGTATTGGAGGAGATTTTTTTATGAGAAAAGCGTTTATCAGCCCCGCCAAGTACGTCCAGGGAGAAAACGAACTGCTCAACCTCGGTTATTTCGTCGGTTCTTTCGGCACATCGGCTCTGCTGATCGCCCATCCCGATGACGCGGCGCGCGTGAAAGACAAGCTCGACGCCACCTCGGAAAAGTTCGGGGTAACGTTTGTTGAAAGCGGTTTTAAAGGCGAATGTTCGCGGGAAGAAGTAGCGAGACTCCAGCGGATCGCGGAAGAGCACAACTGCGACTGCATCGTCGGACTGGGCGGCGGCAAAGCGATCGACGCGGCCAAATGCGTGGCGCAGGGCGAGTCGCTGATTATCTGTCCGACCATCGCCGCCACCGACGCGCCGACCAGCCACTCGGCCGTGCTGTATACGCCGGAAGGCGCTTTCGACGACTATGCCTACTTCAAGCAGAGCCCGAGCGTGGTGCTGGTCGATACGACCGTGATCGCGAACGCGCCGACGCGTTTCCTCGTATCCGGCATGGGCGACGCGCTGTCCACTTATTTCGAAGCGCGCGCCACGTCCCGCTCGTATTCGAACGTCAACGCGGGCCTGCCGAGCGGGGCGAGAGAAGGCCAAACGGCTCCGGCGGTCGGTACCAACGCGGCGCTGGCGCTGGCGACTTTGTGCTACGAGATGCTGCTGCGCGACGGTCTGAAAGCCAAAACGGCCTGCGACGCCAACGTGGTCACGCAGGCGCTGGAAAATATCGTCGAAACGAATATCCTGCTGTCGGGGCTGGGCTTCGAAAGCGGCGGTCTGGCCGGGGCCCACGCCATCCACGACGGCCTGACCATCCTCGAAGGCACGCACCATTACTTCCACGGGGAAAAAGTATCGTTCGGCACGATCGCCCAGCTGGTGCTGGAGAACGCGCCCGCCGAAGAACTGAACCAGGTGATGGATTTCTGTTTGTCGATCGGCCTGCCGGTCTGTCTGGAAGATATCGGCGTCGATTCGGTGACAAGCGAAGAACTGCTGCAAGTCGCGGAGAAAGCCTGCATTCCGGAAGAATCGATCCACTCCATGCCGTTCCCGATCACGGTGGAACAGGTAGCCGCGGCGATCCAAACGGCGGACCTGACCGGACGCGCCTACAAAGCGGCCAGAGAGCTGTGAAATCTGCCGAAAACGCCGAACTTTATCCGATTTCCGCGTAAACCCTACCCGAGGAGGGACCTTTTTTGAAAAAAGTCATCAACAAACCCGAAGACCTGGTCATGGAAATGTGCGGCGGACTGGTGCTGGCGCATCCCGAACTGGAGTTTATCCCGAAGTACAAAGTCATCAAGAAAAAAGAGCTGAACGCCGATAAAGTCACGCTGATCAGCGGCGGAGGCAGCGGCCACGAACCGGCGCACGCGGGCTTGGTCGGCCGGGGCATGCTGGATGCGGCCGTCTGCGGCGACGTGTTCGCTTCGCCGTCGCAAATTCAAGTGTATCAGGCCGTCAAAGCGGCGGCGGGGAACAAAGGCGCGCTGCTGATTATCAAGAACTACAGCGGCGATATGATGAACTTCAAAAACGCCGCCCACCTGGCCGCCGAAGACGGCGTCCAAGTCGATTACGTGCGCGTGGACGACGATATCGCCGTCGAAGACAGCCTGTACACGGTCGGCCGCCGGGGCGTGGCCGGCACGATCTTCGTGCACAAGATCGCGGGCGCGGCGGCCGAAGAAGGCCGCTCCCTGGCGGAAGTGAAAGCCGCCGCGGAGAAAGCGGCGGCGAACGTGCGCAGCATCGGCTTCGCGCTGACTTCGTGCACGGTGCCGGCCAAGGGATCGCCGACGTTCAAGCTCGGCGAAGACGAGATCGAATACGGCGTCGGCATTCACGGCGAGCCAGGCATCCGCCGCGAGCGCATGGCGACGGCCGACGAACTGGCCGCCCATACGGTGGGCGACCTGCTGCGCGATATGCAGCTGGAAGGCGGCGCAAGCGAAGAGATCGCGCTGCTAATCAACGGCTTCGGCGCGACGCCGCTGCAGGAGCTGTATCTGTTCAACCGCGCGGTCACGCGCGAACTGACGGAGAAGAACGTCCGCATTAACCGGACGTTTGTCGGCAATTATATGACCAGCATCGATATGGCGGGCATCTCGGTCACGTTCATGAAGCTGGACGACGAACTCAAAGAACTGCTGTCGCGAGAAAGCGACACGCCCGCGTTCAAAGTCTCCGGTCCGGCCTTGCAGCCGGCTTACGAAGAGCCGGCGACCGCCGGCGGCGAAGACGCGCCGGCTTCGTTTACGGTCGAGACGCCGGCCGATTACGCGGCGGTATCCGCGAACGCGATTACGCGCGATAACGTCGTCTATCTGGTCGACAAGATGAGCGAGATTATTATCGAGAAC
Organism: Saccharibacillus sp. CPCC 101409; assembly: GCF_030518235.1. Lineage (GTDB taxonomy): Bacteria > Bacillota > Bacilli > Paenibacillales > Paenibacillaceae > Saccharibacillus. Next base: position 214,014 of record NZ_JAULSA010000001.1, read on the forward strand.
GAGATTCCGTTCTGCGAGCTGGATTCGCAGGCCGGCGACGGCGACTTCGGCATGAGCGTCGCGAAAGGCTTCAAGCAGCTCAAGCGCGAATGGCCCGAGATCCTCGCGAATGGCGGCGAGTCGATCGGCGGATTCTTAAACGAGTGCTCGCTCGTTATTATGGAATACTGCGGCGGAGCTTCGGGGCCGATCTGGGGCTCGGCGTTCCGGGCGGCGGGCCGCGCCGCGGGCGAACGGACGGAATTGTCCGCGGCGGAGTTCGCGGAGCTGATGCAGGCCGCCGTGGCCGGCATCCAAGCGACCGGCGAGCGGTCTTTCGGCCGCGGGGCGGTTGTCGGCGACAAGACGCTGATCGACGCGCTCGTGCCGTGCGCGGAGGCCTGGACGGCGAGCGCGGCCGCCGGCGACGACGTCAAGACGGCGTTCGCCAAAGGCGCGGAAGCGGCCGTGGCGGGCGCGAAGAAGACGGAGGAGATCGTCGCGCGCATGGGGCGCGCTGGAGCGGTCGGCGAGCGCAGCATCGGGTACCCGGATGCGGGCGCGCACGCGCTGGGCGTGATCTTCACGCAGCTGGCGGGAAGCCTGAAATAAGACTTTCCGGCGGCATGTCCGGAGAGCGGCAGCGGCACAGACAGGTGCCTCTGTTCGAGCCGGCCGATTCGCCTTTTACAAAATAACGACGCAGATACAACTATTCGCGTTCGCCGGCGCGCTTTTTTCGAAATAAGCGCGCAGGTGCAGCTATTTCGCCAAAAAAGCCGCGCAGGTCAGCAAAAACGCGGATTTAGATGTATAGGCGCCGTTATTTAGCCGGAAAAGCCGAATTTGCAAAAAATAAGTGTATGTAGGACGTTATTTGCGAATTTGCTTCGATTTACTTTGGTGGGCGCTTTCTTTTCGACGAGTGCTTTCGCTTCGCCGACCGTCCCGGCAATCGAGCCGGATCGAGCTCTGGCCGCGAAGAAAAAAGCCTCGATTTCCACGGTAGGGTGGAAATCGAGGCTTTTATATCTGCTCGCTTTCGTTTATTCATCTAATCGTTTATTCATCCAATCGCTTATTTAATCGTTTATTCGCCTGCGCGTCTAACCATCCGCGCGGTAAAGCTTCCTCACCCGTTCGCCGAACCCGCGAAAGCTTCCGCCAGCACGCGCTCCAGGCTGCGCGGAGCGCGGCCGGACAAGTGCTCGACATCTCCGGTGACGATGTCGAAGCGGCCGTCGGCAAAGTCGCGCTGAATATCCAGAATCGCGCTGACCGACTCTTCCGGAAGGCCGGCGGCCGCAAGCTGCGCGCGAAGCGTATCGGCCGGCAGCGCGGCGAAAGCGACGGGCCGGCCGCTTGCCGCGGCGACCAGCCGCGCGCGCTGCGCTCCGCTCAGGCTTGCCGGTCCGGTGGCCTGGTACACGGCCTCGCCGCCGAACTCGCCGACCAGCAGCCCGGCCGCCGCGCCCGCCACATCGTCTCGGGACACCAGCGCCGCCCGGTTCTCGGCCAGCCCCGTCAGGCTGCCCGCCGCCGCGGCCATCGCGGCTTCCTGCGCAAACGTCTCGGCAAAGTAGCCCATGCGCAGGATCTGCCAGTCCGAAGCGCCGCGGATCAGATGCCGCTCGCTGGACCAGTAGGTCGAGCCGTTGCTCGGCACGGCCGAACCGCGGGCGCTGGTCGAAGACAGCAGCACGATGCGGCCGACGCCGGCCGCAATCGCCGCGTCGATCGCCGGATTGAGCTGCTCCGCCCGCCGTCCGGCGGCAAGTTCCGGCGAAGGGATCAGCAGCAGCCGATCCAGACCGGCGTAAGCTTCCGCCAGCGACTCGGGCCGATCGTAATCGCCGAAGCGCCATTCGACGCTTACCGCTTGGGGTCGTCCGCCTCCAGCCGCCTCGCCTGCGGCGCGCCGCTCGTTCGTCCATTCGCTTTCGGCCCGTTCGGGCGAACGGGTGATGCCGACCAGTCGATGATCGCTTTTCCGGCCAATCAGGTCTTTCAATACGGAAGCGCCCAGTTGGCCGCTCGCTCCGCTTATTCCGATGTTCATGATAACCGCTCCTTTGACGGGATATTGGATGCCCTAACCGCTCGTTCGATTTATTGCCGGGTTTGTTGCTGGATTTGCCGCCGAACTTGTTGCCTGCCCGCTCGTTTGGTTTCATGTCCGCTCGACGATCGGACTGGTGGACCAACCGGTATACGTTGTATACTTGGCTTATTGTAGGACGAGAACATCAAGCGGACAAGGAGGCACTTTTTTGATACCAGAGCACATTGTGGATCCCGCCGAACGGGCCAACTGCGGCGCGCTCGGCGGTATTCTTTCGCTGATCGGCGACAAATGGACGATTGTCATCGTGGGCACGCTGTCGTCGGGCCCCAAACGGTTCAACGAATTGAAGCGGCTGAGCGGAGGCATTACGCAGCGCATGCTGACGCTTTCGCTGCGCCGGCTGGAGCGCGAAGGCATCGTGTCGCGGACGGTGTTTCCCACCGTGCCGCCGCGTGTCGATTACGCGCTGACGCCGCACGGGCAAACGCTGACCGAGCCGCTTAAAGCGCTGGCGGACTGGGCGAAGCATCATTACGAATCCGGCGCAGCGACCGCGTCCGAAAGTATCGAAAACGGGAACGAATAAAAACCGATATCCAAGCGCGAAGGAGAGCCTAACGTGGAAAATGTGTTGAAGAAATACGAAGCGGTGCAGATGGGCGTTTGTTACTATCCGGAGCACTGGGACGAAGCATTGTGGGAAAAAGACGCGGCCAAAATGGCGGAAACCGGGGTCAAAGTCGTGCGGGTCGGCGAATTCGCCTGGAGCCGTATGGAACCGACCGACGGCGTATTCGAATTCGACTGGCTGGACCGCGCGATCGACTTGTTCGGCCGATACGGCCTGGACGTGGTGATCGGCACGCCTACGCATACGCCGCCCAGATGGCTGACGACCAAGCATCCCGATATCCTGCCGGTGATGGCGAACGGCGATTTGTACCAGCCGGGCGTCCGCGGCCACCGCTGTTTCAACAGCCGTTCGCTGCGCAGCTACGGCGAGCGCCTGATCGACAGGCTGGCGCAGCGCTATTCGCGGCATCCGGCGGTGATCGGCTGGCAGATCGACAACGAATACGGCATGCTGGACAGCCGGGGCGAGCAGGCTGCGGCCGATTTCCGCGATTGGCTGTATCGCAAATACGGCACGCTGGAACGGCTGAACCGCGAGTGGGGCACCGTCGTCTGGAGCGGCGAATATTCCGAGTGGAGCGAGATCGTGCCGCCGCCCGCCAGCCACCGCAACGAAAATCCGTCGTTCCTGCTCGACTTCGCGCGCTTCCAGTGGGACTCCGTCGCGCAGTTCCAGGCCTGGCAGATCGCGGCGATCCGCAGGCACTGCCCGGAGCATTTTATTACGCATAATTTCCACAGCTACCCGCAGCGGCTCAACATGACCGAAGTCGGCCGCGGGCTGGACGTCGCCGCGTTCGATTATTATCCGAATACGTCGCCGGATAAAGTCACGACCGGACCGTACAGCGGAGCGCTGTCGCTCGATTTGACGCGCGGCATCAAGCGGCGGAATTTCTGGATTATGGAGCAGCTCAGCGGTTCGCCGGGTTCCTGGTTCCCGATGTGGCGCATGCCGCAGCCGGGCTATATCCGGGCGTTCGCCTGGCAGGCGATCGCGCGCGGCGCGGATACCGTCGTTCATTTCCGCTGGCGCAGCGCCAATATCGGCGCGGAGCAGTTCTGGCACGGCCTGATCGACCACAGCAACGTGCCGGGCCGAAGGTTGAAAGAGTTCGCGGATTTGAGCGCCGAAGTGAACCGGCTTGCGCCGAAGCTTGCCGGCACAAGACCGCTGGTCCGCGCCGCTATCCTGCATTCGTACGAACAGCTCGAAGCGCTGCGTATCCAGGCGCAGGCGCCGGGCATGGACTACTATGAAAATATCAAAGCCTACCACCGCGCGCTGACCAAGCTGGGCATCGGCTGCGACGTGATCGACGCCGAAAGCGCGGACGGCCTGGAAGCTTACGATCTGGTCGTGGCGCCGCATCTGTACGTGCTGCACGAAGAAACGGCCGAGCGGCTGTCGCGCTATGCGGCTTCGGGCGGAACGCTGCTGCTGACCTCGCGCACCGGCGTGAAAAACAGCGAAAACGTCTGCGTCATGACGCCGCTGCCGGGGCTGCTGACGGAATGCGCCGGCGTGACCGTGCGCGAATACGATCCGCTCGGCGAAGACGTGGCGCGGCTCGATACGGAAGAGGGCGGACAGTTTGCCTGCTCGCAGTGGGCGGATATTCTGGAGCCGGACGACCGCGCGGAAGTGATCGCCCGCTACGGAAGCGAATTTTTCGCGGGCGAAGCGGCGGTCACGCGCTATCCGTTCGGGCAGGGCGAAACGTATTATCTGGGCACGCATCCCGAAGAAAGCTATCTGCGGCAGCTGTTCACGCAAATAGCCGAAGCGAAGAACATCCCGTATTTCCCCGAACTGCCGATGGGCGTGCAGGTGTCGCTGCGCGGCGGCGGGGCTTCCGGCGAACCGGCGTATCTGTTTGTGCTCAACTTGAGCCGGGAAGACAAAGAAGTGAAGCTCGATCTGCGCGCAGACGGCAGGCTGCGTCATCTGGACGGCCTGAACAGCCTGCTCGGCGGCGGCCGGACCGACCGGAGACTCAAGCTCCGGCCTTACGGCGTCGAGGTCCTGGAGTACAGGCCGGATTGAGCGGCCAACGTAGCGTTTTCCCGGTCAGGCATGTTACAATTTCACAAAAGCTTTATTTTAGAAAGGGGACAGCGCGGCCATGATCAACGTATACCCGGCAAGTTCGCGTTTTGAATACGATAAAGGCTGGCTCAAAGGCGGCCACAGCTTTTCTTTCGCCGACTATTACGATCCCGAGAACGTCAAGTTCGGCCCGATGCGCGTCTGCAACGACGACGTGATCGCGCCGGGCAAGGGCTTCGGTGCGCATCCGCACAGCGATATGGAGATTCTGTCGATTATTCTGTCCGGCAAGCTGCGGCACGAAGATAGCCTCGGCAATGTGGCGGTGACCGGCTTCGGCGGCGTGCAGCGCATGAGCGCCGGCACGGGCGTAATCCATACGGAGCATAACCCGTCCGAGCACGAAGACGTGCATATTCTCCAGCTCTGGTTCGAGCCGCTGGAGCGGGGCAAAGCGCCGTCGTATACGACGGGCGAGTTCGATACGGCGGCGCTGGACGGCGCGCTGGTTCCGATCGCTTCCGGCCGGGGGCTCGAAGGCGTTACGGCTATGGGGCAGGATATGACCGTGTACCTGAGCCGGCTGGAAGCTAGGCAAGTGCTCGATTTCAAACAGGCCGTCGGCCGCCGGATCTTCCTGTTCGTGATCGAAGGAGAGCTGGAAGCCGCGGGAGCGGGCGAGACGGTCAAGCTGGGACGGCGCGATACGGCGCGGATCGTCGACGCGCCCGAGCTGTCGCTGGTCGGCGGCGCGCCGGTCTTTTACATGCTGATCGACCTGCCGTAAGCGTACAAAGGAGGAAGAAACCATGACCGCACAAGAAGCGCACGATCACGACCGGATTCTCGTCAAGCACGCGGTGACGGGACGCATGTTCGTCAACAGCGGCGCCGACGATGTGACTTACACGCTGGAGCGTTCCGCGGAAGGCGGGGCGATCCTGAGCATCCGCGGCATCCCGCCGTGGCTGGCGGAAGACATCCGCGGCGTCCGGCGGGAGCTGAACGTATTCCACTTCGAAGAACCGCCCGGCTTGCCGCCGGTCAAACACTGGTTCTATGTCGGCGAGAAAGACGTCGTTTACGACGAAGCCTCCTCCACGCTGACGATCGAAACCGGCGCGGAGATCACGTACAAGCCGGACGAATACTGGGCGTAACGGATGCGCATCATCCCAGCAGCTTTTCCATAATCATAACGTCGATCCTTTCGCCGTCCAGTATGCCCTGCTTCTCGAACGTGCCGACTTCCCGGTAGCCCATTTTGCGATATAAGCGCTGTCCGGCCGAATTGAACGGGAAAGTGAACAGGACGATCTTGTAGAATTCCCGTTCCAGCGCCGCAGCTTCCAGTGCTTTCAGCAGCCTGCTTCCAACGCCCGCGCCCCTGGCGCTGCGAGCGATATAGACCGAAAGGTCGGCCACTCCATCGTAGGCGCTGCGCTGCGAATAACGATTCAACGAAGCCCAGCCCACGATCCCGCCTCTTTGTTCGGCGACCAGCACGGCATATCTGCCCCGATGATCTTCGAACCACTTTCGCATATCGTCAAGGCTTTTGGTCTGCGTCTCCAGGGTAGCGACCCGGTCTTCGATGCCCTGATTATAAATGTCGCGGATTGCGGCCAGGTCGTCCGGCCCGGCGGACCGCACAAGCACAGTTTCCCGTTGCCGACTATCGTTGATTTGTTCCATATCGATTCTCCTTTCGGGTCCCGGCGACACTGAGGGGCGGATCGCGGCGGAATAAATTTACGAGTTTATCCTACTGCAAAAGGCAAACGTTTTTCAAACAGCCTGTTGAGCAACGATCGGTTCGGAAAATGAAGATTCCAAAGAGCCCTGCTTCTCCGCGGAGAAGCAGGGCTCTTAACGTTTGTTTGCAGACAGGCGGCTGCAAGGCGGCTGCATCCGGAATGCATCGCCGGAATGCCCGACCGTGCCGGAAGAGACGGGAAGGGAGAAGAGGCAGAGCCGCCGCTTCGCTTATCGCCCCGCCGTTACTCGCCTTTGAGAACCACCGGCTCGGACTTGTTGCCGCTGTAGTCTTCCAGCACGACTTCGACTTTCGAAGCCGTCGAGGTGAAGCTCAGGCTTGCTTTGGTGGTGCGGCCGCGGATGATGCGGTCGCGGTCGCCGACGCTGTAAGTCGTCGGGAACGAGCGCAGTTTGCCGTCTTCGTAGACGTACAGGTAGCGCCAGTCGCGCGTATTCGGCATCGGCAGATTGAGCGTACTGCCGTTCCACGACCAGTTCTCGGCATACGGCTCGGCAATCTTGTCGGCGAACGTACCGGCGATCGACACCGGCGTCAGGCCGGCTTTTTCCACCGTCACGATATACTCGTCGCCGTTCACCGGCACATCCTTGAACACCGCCGTCGTTTGGCCGTGCGGGATGGTCAGCACCGTGTCGATCGGCTGCGGCGTAGTCGTCCGGTTGACCGAACGCAGGCTGACGGTTGTGTCGCCTTTGACGCTGCGCGGAACGGTCCATTTGACGGTCAGTTCGCCGCTGCCGCTTGCGGAAGCTTTGAGCTGCTCCGGCGCGGTGTTGAGATTGAACGGAATTTGAGCCGCTGCGCTTTCGGTTCCGTCCGCGCCGACAGCCGTGACTTTGACGACGCCGGATTTGGCCGGAAGGTCTTTGATATAGAACGTTTCGTCGTATTTGCCGCCCACGAACACATCGTTCACGTAAACGTTGTACAAATTCACTTCGGAATAATCCTCGTCCAGATTCCAGTTTACGATCATTTCATTGCTCGCCGGGTATACATGCTCGATCGCAAGACCCGTGGGAGCGGCGAGAGCCGTCTGCGAAGCGCTTGTCAGCCGCAGTTCGCCGACGTTCATGCGATAGTCCTGAATCGCTTTGGCGCCCGGGTCGAACACGAGGCCGAATGCCGCGATCTCACGGCCGGCATAAGCGCTCAAGTCCGCCTGCGTCGTTTTCCAGCCCTGCGTTTTGCCGCCGCTGCCCGGAATATCCACTTTCACGACTTCGTTCGGGCTGTCTTTGAAGATCAGGCCGAGACGCATCGTCGATGTGTCGCTTTTGACGCTTTTGTTATAAGTGACGGCCATGGACGAGTCCCGGGCGACGGACAGATCCGTTTTGTACAGCCGCAGGAAGCTTTCCGCGTCCAGCTTGCCGCGCACCGCGAGCGAGCTGCCGCCTTCGTAAGCGCCGACCAGCGGGTGATCGAACCGTCCGCTGCCGCCCGTGTCGTACTGGCGGCCGTAGTCGTAAGCGACGTCAAGCTTGCCGCCGCTGCCTTCCTGCCACCACTGCCAGGTGACCGGGGTGTCCTGCAGGCTCATATTGGACCATTCTTCGTCGTTGGACACTTTGCCGTTCACATAGTAATCCAGGCCGTGTCCGGTATTGAAGTTGGTGTAGAAAGCGTCTCCGTCCACCGCCGAGCGCTCCGCGATCACGGAAGCGATGCCCGGCCAGTAGCGGTTGTCGGCATACACGTCGGACGCTGTGTTTTGCGCGGAAACGGCCGTGTTCGTCGGATCGACGTTCGGGCCGGACCACCACAGCTGCTCGCGTACGTCGGTCATCCATTGGTAGTCGTTCTCGTTGCGGTGCCGGCTCGGCCATCCCTGGCCCATGTCCTCGTCGAGGCCCGCATGCACGAAGTCCGCTCCGAGCGTCGCGAGACTGGTGCGCAGTTTGCCGGTTGCGTCGAGTTTGTTTTTAAGCGCCGTCCCCTGCACATTTTTGAACCGGTCGCGTCCCGCTTCCAGTCCGGCAAAGCCGTTTTCAAGCAGACTGTAATCCGTACCGTACTTTGCGTTCCAGTCGTTCAGGAATTTCTCCGCGGCGTCGATCTGGGTCTTGCCCATGCCGTAGTCGAAGAAGAACGAGTCCGATACCTGCTGTCCGTCTTCGGCGTCGTGCAGAAAAGCGATGTTCTTGTCGCGGAACGTCCGGGCGAACGTGTTCGCGCCGTTGGATGTATCGAGCGAGTCGTACCACTGGATGTACAATCCGGCCTGTTTCAGCGTTTTGATAAACTCCTGGTAATCCGGGATATCCGCTACGGCAACGTTCGGCCCGATCTCTTCCTGGTTGACGAAATAGCCGTCGTAGCCGAAATACCGGGCCATCTCGATCAGCTTGTCCGCCACCGGGAAATTTCCGTTTTCGTCTTTGACGATCATCTGCTTGTACGTCTGCTGGCCGCGGTCGTTATTGGAGAAAAAGATGCCGGCCAGCGATTTTACGCCGTTTTTGTGCGCAGCGTCGGTGTAGGTCGGATTGGGAATATTGAGCATGCCGAACTCGAACCACTTCTGCTGCCAGTCTTTCTGCGCCAGCTCGTCGTAATATTCGGGCGGCGTATAAGCGGTCGCGGTGCCGTGCCAGTACGAATAATAATCGATATACTGCCAGAAGCCGAAATGATACTGCGCAAACTTGTTCGTGTAAGGCGCATTTTCGATAAAAGCGTTTCCATAATCGCCCGCGACATTGATCATCTGCACGTTCGGGTCGAGCTGCGGATTGGCCTGCGTCGCGGCGAGCGGCGCGATTCTCGGCTGAAGCGGCACGCGCGAACGCAGCAGTTCCGCGTCCGGATCGCGCTCCGGCGTCCAGTCCAGAATATGGCCGCTGGTGTAACCGTGCACGCTCGGCTGGTTCTCGCCCTGCGCGCTGTCTCCTTGAAACGGCCAGGTGTCGCCGGCCTGCGCATGCAGCGGGAGTCCCGCCGCGGCGACGGACAGGGCCAGAACGGCCGCCGCCGCTTTGACGGAAGCTTTGGATGAAGGTTTGCTCTTTTTGCGAGTGGTCATGATGTTCCTCCGTTTCGATTGGAATCTTATTCTCTATTAAGCTATATGATGTAAGCCTTTACATAAAGAGTTGAAACTAAAGATCCCGTGTTCAAACTAAAGAAAAAGCACAAAGCTTTAAAAACTTCCGCTTTATCTTATAGTTAGAAGGATTCGATTAAATATGAAGCAGCCTATCGTGCAATTTCTCAGCTTGAGAACAATAGCTTCTTACATAATCCCAATTGTCGAGTATAGCGGGTAAGACTTCTCGGCTGTACTTAACCTGGTTCTTTTTGGGTTTTCCTTCTTTTCGGGCAATGACTTTAAACGGAGGTTTGGACAGAATATCGTCCGGCTTATGCACACATTCAATATATTTGCCGTCTCCATGATAGTTTCCGGCATGATCGAGGGCTGTTAAAGCCCAAGCTTCTGTATTGTCCGAAGGAATGCAGCATATGATTCGATCTCCAAAGTGATCAATGTCCAAACTGTTTCTGATTAAGTATTCAAGTTCTGCAACGGTAGATTCTGCTTCGGGGCAAGGCTTTGCGCAGTCTATATCAGGTTCTCTGGATACATCGGCGTCGAGCTGAATAATCAAAATATCGATCCGCAGAGACTGCAAAAATTCGTTCACACCCATGCTTGAAAGATCCGCAGAAAAACTTCTGCACCAGGACAAAACGCTTTTCCAACCGTTGCTATGCCTATCGGATGATTTTTGTCCCAAGCCTTCTGTTTCCGAAAGGTTTGGCTGGATAGGCAAAAAAATATGAGAGCCCGGAACAATCTTATTAACGATACCGGCAATCACTTGAAAATGTGTTGGGCCTTCTGATACTACACCAATCCTGTACGCATTCATAGATTGGGAACTCCTCCCAGCATTCCTGTCACCCACAACCTGGATAGACTGTTGTTCGTAGCGAGTAATTTTTCGTCTACAACGACTCTTTCAATTTGGGTATGTCCGTCTATGTCTCTATCAACCGTAAATAATCTGATTCGGTTATCGTTTAGATTCAAGCCATCCAGCACCAGCGGATTGTGAGTCGTAATAAAACACATTTTATTATTCTCGATAACTTGTTCGCAGAAAATTCGAGTTAAAGTTCTCGCTAACCGGGGATTCAACGCCTGATCGAAATTATCTATTGCAAACATTTTAGGTGTTTTACTGTGTAGAGCGAGAGTTAACATAAACAGAACATAAAGAGAACCTTCGCTTGCATCGTAAGGAGTCAACTCATTCCGTCCTTCTCGCATAAATCGGTCTGTAAAACGAACCGTTTTGGAAGCGATAGGTACATTCGGGGATACTGTATCTTTCGTCGCTTTTCCTATGGCAATATTTTGAGTCCACTGTAGTAGCTCCAAAAGATCGTCCAGATCCATATTGCCGAAACTTTCGTTTTCCAAATCCAATAGATCGTCGATGGCTTCCGGTAACCTGCCGCCCAACAAACCGACAGGATCTCTTTGAAAAGGATCGGTTTGAACGCCTCTTAGAGTAGTGGTGTTTGGCGTATAGATCGAATAGTCTTTAATCAACTGATATAAATCTTCTGCATAACCTGAAGCACCGGAGTTCCCTATTCCCTGAAGAAAGGAAAGGAGGCCCTTATAAGCATCTATTTTGATATCCGGGAAATTTTCCAGTTCATAACGGGTGGCTCTGGAACGACCGAAAATTTTTTTATTGTTTTTAGTCAGAAGCTCGGAATGATATTCCTATGCAGGTTTGGGGTCATCGATCGGATTGCTGAGGTTAACTTTATAATCCCAATTTTCGTTTTCTTTTTTCCAAGTTACATTAAATTCGATGGTTAAAGGAGTGCGTGAAGCGCTCTTAAAAGCGGATTTATACAGCGAAGGAGTTCCTAATCTTACGCCTTTTTGATTAAGAGCAGAATCATCTACTTTTTCTGAAATAGCAGAACTTAAAACGCCCAAAGCTTCTAAAAGAGCACTTTTGCCCGTTCCGTTTGCACCAATAAATACATTAATTGCACCAGGTTCGATGGTTATGTCGGAAAGAGTTTTGAAGTTTTTTATATTAAGTCTCATTTCCATTGATTGTTCACTCCAATTTGGATTGGCATTAAATTTTTAGCCCAGGCTTTAGAATCTTAAAATCATGAAATTTATGGCTGATATTTATGTACCAATTGTATCAAAGTCGCGACTATCGTGATAGTTAAGGATTTCTCTAATCCGAGAACAGGAGAGTATGCAAAAAAAGAAAGGCCACCAAAGGTGACCTTTCGCAATGATAGATCATTCGCCAAAATCGATAAAAAATTTTAGCCCAGCTCCACAACAACGTCGTGGCTGCTGCCCGCTTCGAATACCGGCAGCACGTTTCCTTCGACGGTTTTGCCGTCCACGGCGACGGACTTGACGCCTTTCGATACATGGTTCGGGTTCCGGATCTCGATCTTGTATTCCGCGCCGCGGAACGAGCGGACGATGCGGTAACCGTCCCAAGCCTGCGGGATACACGGATCGACGCGCAGGCCGTCGTAATCCGGCTGGATGCCGAGGATCGCCTGGGTGATCGCGACATAGTTCCAGGCCGCCGTGCCGGTCAGCCAGGAGTTCTTCGCTTCGCCTTCGCGCACGGCGTCGCGGCCGGCGATCATCTGCGAGTAGACGTAAGGCTCCATGCGGTGCACTTCGCTGATGTCTTCCAGGTAAGCCGGCGCGATCTTGCTGTACGTCTCGAACGCGCGGTCGCCGCGGCCGATGACGGTCTCGGCGATCGTGACCCACGGGTTGTTGTGGCAGAAGATGCCGGCGTTTTCTTTGTAGCCCGGCGGATAGGTCGAGATCTCGCCGAGGTTCAGGTAATACTTCGAATAAGCCGGCTGCTGGAGCATGATGCCGTAATCCGTTTCCAGCCGGTCGCGCACGGAGTTCAGCGCTTTCTCGGCCAGTCCTTCTTCGACGCCGATGCCGGCCATGACGCAGAAGCCCTGCGGCTCGATAAAGATCTGGCCTTCTTCGTTCTCGCGGCTGCCGATCTTCTCGCCGTGGTAATCGTAAGCGCGCAGGAACCAGTCGCCGTCGAAACCGTGCTCGATCGTGATCCTGCGCATGTTCTCGATCTCGCGTTCGGCGCGCGCGGCTTCGTCTTCCAGGCCGCGTCTGCGCGCAAGTTCCGCGTAGTCCGGTCCGGCAAATACGAACAATCCGGCGATAAACACGGATTCCGCCGTTTTGCCGTCCAGGTTGGTCGTCGTCTGGAACGATTCGCCCGGTTCGTTCGAGAAGCAGTTCAGGTTGAGGCAGTCGTTCCAGTCGGCGCGTCCGATCAGCGGCAGGCCGTGCGGTCCGAGATTGTTCGTCACATGGTCGAACGAGCGCTTGAGGTGCTCGAACAGCGTCGCGCTGCCCTGGCGTCCGCTGTCGAACGGCACGTCTTCGTCGAGAATGCCGTAATCGCCGGTTTCCTTGATATACGCGGCCGTGCCGGTAATCAGCCAGAGCGGATCGTCGTTGAAGCCGCTGCCGACTTCGTTGTTGCCCTGCTTGGTGAGCGGCTGGTACTGGTGATACGCGCCGCCGTCGTCGAACTGCGTGGACGCGATATCGATAATCCGTTCGCGGGCGCGGTCCGGAATCTGGTGCACGAAGCCGAGCAGATCCTGGTTGGAGTCGCGGAAGCCCATGCCCCGGCCGATGCCGGATTCGAAATACGACGCGGAGCGCGACATATTGAACGTGACCATGCACTGATACGGGTTCCAGATGTTGACCATCCGGCTGAGTTTGTCGTCGCTGCTTTGAATCGAATATTTGCCCAGCAGCCCGTCCCAGTAAGACGCCAGATCGGCCAGCGCCTGATCGACCTGTTCATCGGTATCGAACGCGGCGATCATGGCTTTGGCCGGCTTTTTGTTGATGACGTCGAGGCTTTCCCATTTCTCTTCCTGCGGGTTCTCGACGTAGCCGAGCATTAAGATGAGGGACTGTTCTTCGCCCGGAGCCAGCTCCAGCTGGATGCCGTGCGAAGCGATCGGCGACCAGCCGCTGGCGACGGAGTTGCCGGATTTGCCTTCGGACGCCACCTGCGGCGTATCGAGACCGTTGAACGCGCCGAGGAACGCATCGCGGTCGGTATCGAAGCCGTCGATCTTGCGGTTGACGGAATAATACGCGTAGTGGTTGCGGCGTTCGCGGTATTCGGTTTTATGATAAATGACGGAATCTTCGATTTCGACTTCGCCGATGCTCAGGTTGCGCTGGAAGTTGGTCATGTCGTCGTGCGCGTTCCAGAGACAGAATTCCAGGTACGAGAACAGCGAAACCCTTTTCGGAGAATCGCCGGTGTTGCCCACGGTCACGCGGTACACCTCGGCGTTGAATCCGAGCGGAACGAAAGCGAGCTGGTTGACCTTGATGCCGTTACGCTCGCCGGTGATCGACGTATAGCCGAGGCCGTGGCGGCATTCGTAAAAGTCGAGATCGCGCTTGACCGGCATCCAGCCCGGCGTCCAGTAATCTCCATCGTCATGTACATAGAAGTAACGGCCGCCGTTGTCGAGCGGAACGTTGTTGTACCGGTAGCGGGTCAGGCGTCTCAGCCGGGCGTCGCGGTAGAACGAATAGCCGCCCGCCGTGTTCGAGATCAGGCCGAAAAATTGCTCGTTGCCCAGATAGTTGATCCACGGATAAGGCGTTTTTGGCGTTTGGATGACGTACTCCTTGTTGGCGTCGTCGAAATAACCGAATTTCATCGTTTGAACTCCTTTCAAATATCGCGCAAATGATCGGAAACAAGTAGAGTATAATGGGGCTGTAAGCGGTTTACAATAGGTTGAAGGCAAATGACGCGAAATATTCGGAAATCGTTTTCGGAAAAATGAAAAAGCCGGTTAAAAAGGAATTTGAGAAAAGATAAGCAGGCGGATTTACATCGTTTCATCGGGCGTTACGGACTCCCAGTATGCGTTCGCGCTTACCGTCGCTCAGGATCAGGACCAGTTCGTCATCGTTAAATGAATAGCCGCGGAACGAATAGGAATTCGATTCTTCGTCCTGTTGTAGAGGAGCTTCGTTAAAAGAGCCGCCGGTCAAAGTGGAAGTATGCCTGTCGAGCCACATATCCTCAAGCGGAATCTCGATGGTGCGGCTGCCGTTGTCTCCATCCTCCACGGTAAGGCGGGCGCTTGAAGTCAGGTGAACGGCCTGCCTGGCATGATTGGTGATCGCGAACGAGCAGTTTCCTGAAACGGTTTCCGAGTTTTGACTGCCGCTCGATTTGATCGTGCATCCCGAGCGATCCGTATCGACGGCGACCGCATATACGCCCGGCGCAATCAGTGTCTGAAAACCGGTCAATATCGCGCCGCAGAGCATGGGAAGAATCCAAACCGCGACAAGACCGAACAAAATTCGGTGCCGCCGAAGCGAAGTCCAGTACAGATACAGCGTCCAAATAACGAGAGCGCAGAAGGTCAAACCCGCATGGTTGAAGTGTACGCTCCCGGGAAAAGAAACAGATAGCGGCAGCCGCATGGCGAGCAGCGCTTCTTCATACAGCGGACGGACGCCCGGATAGCGCAGTGACGACAGCATCAGTAAAAACGCCAGGATCACAGCCAGCCGGAATCGCTTTTTGTCGCGGACCCAGGGCGGCTTTGCGGCAGGACGCCGCCCGGCCGAAGGTATGGTTTGCATCGGGATTCACTCCTTTCAACGGGATCGAAAAGTCGCTGCGGCGATTCAGGCATCTTCTTGATTAACGATTCCCGTAAGCTTTTCGTTACGATAAAATGCCGATTCGGTTAATAGAGATTATAGCGGCGCGGCTTCCGCGCCGGGAAGACGAGAGAATATCGCCGGACTCCCGCAGAGACATACGGAGCACCGGCTGCAGAAATGGGGAATATGTCATGATCGTACGCGAAACCGACCAATCGTTTGTACTCGTCAAACAGCACGACCACGCCAAATTTTCGGGAGAAGCCGCCGAGCGTTTCGCGGATAAGTTCTATATGATGGAGCGTGTGGAGAAGTCGCCCGGCATGCCGGAAGTGACGAAGGACGCGATCGTGCTGGGCGTGACCGAGCACGATCGCGGCTGGATTCGGCCCGACGACACGGCGGTGTGGGACGACCACCTGCACGCGCCGTATTCGTTTAACGAGTATCCGATGCTGCCCAAAGTCACTTTTTATCAAATGGGCATCGACGAACTGGAAGAAAAACATCCTTACGCCGCGCTGCTGAGCAGCCTGTACTACAGCGTATTCGAAGATATACAAACCTCCGAGCGCGAGGACTGCGTGGCGTTCGTCCATCACGAAGAAGAGCGCCAGCAGCGCATTCGCTCGGCGTATACGGGCGTGCAGGAAGAAACGCTGCTGCTGCACCGCCAGGTGCTCCAGACGTGCGACGGATTGTCGCTGTACGTCTGCCTGAACGCGCCGGGCATCGGCAAGGAAGACGAGCATCCGTGGTTCAAAGACGGCGTGCCCGGCTCCGAGCCGTTCGGCGGAGGCGGCCTATTGCAGTTGAGCTGGCAGGACGATCGCACCGTCAAAGCCGACCCGTCGCCGTTCGACCGCGAATTCACCGCCACGCTGCGCGAGAAGCATGTGCCGAAAGACCGCATCCGCGAAGTCGGCGTCGCAAAGGCTTACGAGGAAGCGGAGTGGACGGAGCGGGAGATTACATTTGTATAATCCATAAAACAAAACGGACACCGGCATTCCCGGTGTCCGTTTTATCGTTCGCTTTTACTTAAACGTAATATACACCTGCGTGGTCGAACTGCGAATACCCGCCAGCGATTCGGCGTACTGGATGCCCAGGAAGTCCAGCTTCTTGTTCCAGGTTTCGCGTTCCGGATCGTCGTAAGCGTCGCCGTAGCGGTCGAGCACATAAGTCAGCGTATAGATGTCGATCAGCGCTTTGCCGTTCTGCATTTTCGCCCAGGTGGACGGCAGGACAACTTCTCCTTCTTTGGCCCGGATTTTTTCGCCCGAAAAATTCAGCACCGCCGACCTTCCGCCGTTGGCGACGGAAACCGTTTTGGCTGTGGCATCCCAGCGAATCGCGTCGACCTGGCCGGCAAAAATATCTTTGACCGGCACGAATCGGCCCTCGTAGGTCTGTCCGCTCTTGGCCTGCTCCGGCGTGAAATCGCCGCCCAGCCGGTGCAGCAGCACTTTCTCCGTTCCCGAGAACTGGGACTTCTCCGCCCGGGTCCGCAGCGAATCGGCGGCCTGCGCGCCCGACGTGTCGAAAGCGGTTAACGCAGGCGTTAGCAGAGCGCCCGCCAGAAGTATTTTACCGATTGAAATTCGCATCGAAACAATCTCCTTTCCAAAGTCCGGTAGTCTTATCTGGATGAACGAAAGTCCGGCCGGAAAAGTTACGGGTTCAGCTGGAAATCTTCGCCGCCGTCTGTTCGCCGGAGCCGTCGTCTGCCGGTTCCTTCGCCTCCGCTTCGACCCCGTACAGCGCCAGCGCTTTCCGCGTCGTTTCCCGCATCCGCCATTTCAAATACTCGCCTTCGACGACGCGGACCCTTTTGCCCAGAAAACGCAGCTTGGTCAGCACAAACTGGCTTTCGCTGCCCGAGAAGTTCAGGTGAATCCGGTAGGTCTGGTCGTTCTCGTCGAACTCGACCCGTTTGTCGAAGCAGGAAAAAGCATGCAGAATCCGCGTCAGCTCGGCGTTGTAGATACGGAGCACTTCGACGGTCGCTTCGTAGCGCGGAGGCTCGGACAGCTTCTGCGCGCGCGCCGACATCTCTTCGTAGCGCGAACGCGACATGCGCGTCTCCTCGACGGACACGATATGCGCAAGGCGCGTATGCATCGGCGAACGGGTGCGCGAATTGTACCAGTGCAGATACCATTCCCGCTTGACCATCGAATACTCCAATTTGCACGGCAGGCCCGGCTGCGGATCGTTCAGTTTGCCTTTCTTGGTCGTGCACCGGATCGTCATGCCCTGCCGATGGCGCAAAATGCGGCGGATCGGGTCGAGCAGCGGATGGACGGTCTGGACTTCGCGGCTGCCCGCTTTTTCGATCAATCCGCCCGTCAGGTCCGGCAGTTCGTCGTCCAGCGTGCATTCCCGCAGCTTCGCGATCGTGCGCGGTTCCAGCGCTTCGAGCGCGGCGGGATGCTCCAGCATCGATTTGAGCCAGGAGCGTTCCTGCGACGTGAGCGTATATACGCCCGTTTCTTCAAGCTGCGAAGACAGCTGGTAGCTGAAAATTTTTTCAAATGGATGCGTCATAATAGTCCCCGATCTCCTTCCATTCGTCGATAAACGATTGTCTCAGCGCCGCCGGCTCCAGTACTTCGCAGCTCGAACCGAAGCCGCGCAGCCACGGCCGGATTTCCGTTACGCCGTTCACCCGGATTTCGTACACGAACGATTCTTCATCCGCCTCGACGATCTCGCCCCACTGGCCCTGGAGCCGCACTCTTTCCTCGATAAAGTCGGCCTGTTCGCGTCCCGGACGGTAGAATCTGGCCCGTACCGTCACCGTTTCGCCGGTATCGATCAGCCAGCTGCAGCGCATGCGTTCGTCGAGTTCGGCTGTTTTTTGCGTAAAATACGGCTCCGGCACTTCCTGTTCCTCCGCGATGTCGATCATGCCTTCCATGCGGAACTTGACGATTCGCCCTTTCGAAGCCGAGCCGATCATATACCATCTGCCGTACTGATGGTCGTAAACGACTTTGAGCGGAAGCGTGCTTTCGCGCCGGATTTCGTTTTCTCGTCCGAACAGCGGATTGGTGTCTTTGGCGGCGTAGCTTTTCCGGTTCTTGGGCGAAAAATATTGAAACGAAATACGCTTGCGCAGCCGGATCATTTGCAGCACGGTATACAGATGCGCTTCGTCCAGAATGCGCGCGTCGTAGTGATATTTATACGAAAAAGGTTCCAGCAGCCCGTCGTTCCAATCGTCCTCGGGTACGGCGGATTTGAGCGCTTTCTTGAGATTGTCGCGCAGCAGATAGCCCTGGACCGACGGAATCTGCGTGTTCGCCATGATGTCCACAAACTCGTACAGATCGATCAGTTCTTTCTGCGACAGGCAGTCGGTCAGGTCGTTGTTCAGCACGTAGCGGAACGGCCGCCCGCCCGGCTGCCGCCGCACGACGCCGATCTCTTCGAGGTAGCGCAGGTCGGAGCGGATCGTTTTCTCGTCCGGCATGGCCGCTTCGGCCGGAAGCTGCTGACAGCAGGCGTCCAGCAGCTCGGCGGCGGTCAGCGGCTGCTGCTTGAGCGAAGCCAGGATCAGCGGCAGGCGGCGGCTTTCGGATTCTTTCATCGATTTGGCCCGGTACAGGAACAGCAGCACCGGTTCGGCCGAATCGGCGTAGCCGTAGCGGAACAGGTCCGCGAAGTCCGCGTCCCCGCTGATCTCGCGCAGGCGGCGCACCGTCTTGTCGAAAGTATGTACCGAGATGCCGAGGCGTCCCGCAAACTGCTGCCGGTCGTAGCCCCCGCCGGTCAGCGCCAGCAGGCGCAGGAACTGGATTTCTTTATCGAAACTTTCTTTGGCCATGGGAGTTGCCTCGCTTTCTCGCGTCTCGTTCTCTGTACGTCCTATTGTAGAGAATATGAGATGATTTGTAAAAATCCGGGTGATGCGTGTACGGACATCTTAGCGGAAAGGAGGCGGGGACGGACAGGGCGAAAGTATGGCGAACGGCGTATCGCCTGATATACTTTGCGCCGTGGCGAAAGTATGGCGAACGGCGGTGAAAAGATCGCCCGGTATGCTTTGCGCCGCGGCGAAAGCGATGGCTCCGGCGGGAGCGCATCGCGGCGCTCGTGCGAAGGCCGGTGAAGGCGCGCCATTCGCTGAATAAACTGCAAGAATCCATCTTATTTTCAGATCCAGGCTCGAATTTAACCGATAACGTGCAAAAATCCACTCCAATTGCGGAAAAGCGAGCCGTGCGGCGGTGAATGGAAAAATAAAGTGGATTTCTGCACTCGATTCGTCCGTTAAAGAGATTTGGGGAGGAATAAAGTGGATTTTTGCATCCCCTAGCGATGCAGCGATTTCGGGATATACCTGGATATGCCGGGATAGATGCCGGAAAGCGTGCTTGGCGATCGGGGGGCGGGGCGAGGCCGTGCTATCAGATAAGGGATAAGCCGCCGGTTCGATCGGCGGCGGCGCGGGTCAGACCCGTATTCCGCGCTTCTCCCAAAAGCGCGCGATTGCCTCCGGATCGCCCTCTGCCTCGGCCAGCGCCACATATCCGTCCGGGCGGACCAGGTAAGTTGTCTTTCCGGCCGTCCTCGCCCTGCACCCACGGCAGCCGGTCGCCGCCGTGCACGCAGCCCGCTCGATCCCCGGCGAGCGGACCGCCGCGACAATTCAGCGCGAGCTGCGAGACGATGCGAAATTAAACGGCACGCGCCCGCGCCGGCGGCCGTTGGCCCGGAAATTGAAACCCGGCGCCGCAGATTAAGACTTCCGTATCGCGAGCGGGTGGGTTCATATCGGAATCTCCTTTGTACCGCCAAAGTTTGCGCAAATGCTATTGCAGACCCATTTCCAGCTCGCCGACCTCTTTCCAGGCGATCGCATCCTCGCTTAACAATCCGTAAACCCCGGCTTTGTCCGTTTGATCGGAAGCATAGACGTTGACCCGGTTTCCCGCCGTATCGATCCCCACCGCTTCGATCTTCAGCTCTCCCGCTTTGGCGGCGAGCTTGTCCTTGAACGACATCAGCTGCCGGGCGGAATACTTGACCCGTTCGATCTTCAACTCGTCGGGGTAGCGGCTTCGTTCCCGGATGCGCTTCTCCATATCGTCCGATACGGAAGTGAATTGAATAATGCTGCTGCCCTCGGGGTCCGTATAAGCGGCAACGTAATGGTCTTTGTAGTTTTTTTGAGCGAACATCGCCAACTGCGCCCGGTCGTCCTTTTTCCGCATCCGCTCCGTTTCTTCGGCTGTCGGTTCTGTTGCCGGTTCTATAGAAGAAGTCTTTGCCGGGGCAGAACCCGGATCGACCGGAATCGCCGTATCCTGCGCCGCGCTTCGATTCTGCCGAGGATCGCCGCTGTCGTCGTTCGAACCGCAGCCGTCAAGAATCAGCACAGCGGCCAGCAGGCCCGGTACAAGCAAACTTTTCTTCATCATATCCCGCACACCTCCCTTTCTATATTATCTACCCGCCCGCATGCCTATGAAAAAAGCCGCGCAAAGGATTTTGCATCGTCTTTCTTGTTTGCCATACTGTTACCCTGTTGGCTTCGTCCGCATCGTGCGAAGATAACTCCAGGCAGACGAGAAGGGCGAGGCCGGCAGGCCGGACCCGCGATCGTAATTGTCCGAGGCGCCGGTGACTTGTCTCAATCCAATGAACGGTTACGCCCGTCTGATTCGCACGAGAACCATGCGCGATTCAGACGGGCGAAATCCAACAGCTGATTGAGACAAGTCACTAAGCTCAGCGGACAGAGCGGCAAATTTTCCTTTCCACCTTTTTCCTCGTAACAAGCCTGCATCAAACGGACACCAGCGCCCGGCGAGGCGCTGAAGAGGGATACTTCGACTCTTTCGGAAAAGAAACGGCAGCAGACGGGTTCGAGCCCCGTCGACACCTTCTTCACCTTTTCCTCGCCGGCATCCGTGCCCGATATTCCATGCCGTTTAGAGACGGAGCGCTTAACGTTCAACGGCTTAAACATTCCGTCTGTGAGCGGCATAAATACGAATTACCATCATATAAAAGGAGGCCGCCAACATGAGCCGAGCCGTACAGCATTTTACCGAACCGTTATATACGCAGGGAAACTACCCCGCCTACAATCGCAGCATCGAAGAAGAGTATCTGCAAATGCTGCTGACGAACACGCTCGGCCGTACTTTTTACGCCGGAGCGAACGAACTGCTGGCGCAGGCGGCCGAAAGTCACGAAACGATGGCCGAACTGAATCCGGAATTCATGGCGAAAGCGCTGGTCTTTGCCCGGCGGCAGGGCTTTATGCGGCTGCAGCCGGTTTACGGCCTCGCGGTCCTGTCGAAAGCCCGCCCGGACCTGTTTGTCAAAGTGTTCAAGCACGTCGTCCTCATTCCGCCCGACCTGACCGATTTCCTGACGATTCTCAAGGGCATGGGCCGCGGCCAGGGAGGCCGGGCGGTCAAGCGCCAGGTCGCAAGCTTCCTGCAAGAAGCTTCCGAATACTGGGCGATCAAGTACGGCGGCCGCGGACGGGGCTACAATCTCGGCGACGCGATCGCCACGGCGCACCCGGTTCCGGCGGACGAACGACAGCAGGCGCTGTTTCGCTATCTGCGCGGACATGAGACGACGCTGGCCGGCCTGCCGCAGATCGCGGCCGTCGAACAGCTCAAGCGGGCCGGCAAAGACAAAGAAAGAATCCGCCTGATCCGTGAAGGCAAGCTGCCGTACGAGACGGTGACGGGCGCGGTAACGGCCAACAAAAAGATCTGGGAAGCGCTGCTGCGCCAGATGCCGATGTTTGCGCTGCTGCGCCACCTGAACACATTCGAACGCGAAGGCCTGCTGGAGCATCCGCAGCATCTGCGCTATGTGACCGAGCGGCTGACGGACGCCGAAGCGCTGCGCAAATCGAAGATTCTGCCGATGCGGTTTGCGACGGCGTACGATCAAGTGAAGCGTTCGGCGTTGAAGGAAGCACTGGCCGAAGCCGTCGACCTGACGTTCGCCAGTCTGCCGGAACTGCCGGGCCGCACCGCGATCCTGCTCGATATTTCCGGTTCGATGGAAGGACAGTATTTGCGGACGGGTTCGGTATTCGCGCTCGCCTTGTACAAGAAAACCGGCGGGAATTCCATATTCCTGACGTTCGATCACGAAGTGCACGATCCCAAACCGTCGCGGACCGCGGGCATCATGAGCCAGGCGGCGCGGATCAAAGCCAAAGGCGGAACCGATACCGGACTGCCGGTACGTTATTTGACCGATCTGCGCGAGAACGTCGATCACATCATTATGATTACGGACGAGCAGCAGAACGCGGGCAGTCCTTTTTACAAGGAGCTTCAGCGCTACCGGGCCAAGATCAATCGTGACGCCAAAGCGTTTATCGTCGATCTGGCTCCGTACCGCAGCGCGATGGTCCCGCAAGAAGACGCGAATACGCATTACATTTACGGCTGGAGCGATCAGGTTCTGTCGTACATCTCGGCGGCCGCGCGCGGATTCGATTCGATGAGCGCGCATGTGGCGAGAATGGATCTGGATCGGCCGGATACCGGAAAAACCGATGGAAAAGACGCTCAAGGGTAATAGAACACAGAGTGAATATTGCGGCGGCCGGCGGGAAGTTTGCGCGCCGGACGCTTTTGATACGGAAAGGATTGAATCCATATGAGTTACGAAACGATCGGAAAAGTGCGGGTATGGGGCAAAGTGGACGAAAGCGCGCTGAAACAGGCCCAGACCTGCGCGCACTACGGCGACGTGGTGCAAACGCTGCTGATGGCCGACCATCACAAAGGCTACAGCCAGCCGATCGGCGGCGTGGTCGCGTACGACGGGCAGATCTCGCCGAGCGGCGTCGGCTACGATATCGGCTGCGGCAACAAAGCGGTGCGCACCAACCTGATAGCCGACGACGTCAAGCCGCGCATCAAGCAGATCATGGACGAGATCGGCCGCAAAGTGGAGTTCGGCATAGGCCGCGTCAATGTGCACAAGGTGGATCACGAGCTGTTCGACGATCCCGACTGGTCCGTGTACCGGCAGATTAGCGGGAACGTGCACGACAAATTGAAAAAACTGGCGCGCGATCAGCTCGGGACGGTCGGCAGCGGCAATCATTACGTGGATATTTTCGAAGAGCCGTCGACGGGACGGATCTGGGTCGGGAACCATTTCGGCAGCCGGGGCTTCGGGCACAAGACGGCGAGCGGGTTCCTGAACCTGGCGGCGGGCCGCGACTTCCTCGGCAAAGCGCCGGGCGAAAGTATGGACCAGCCGCCGGTTCTGCTCGATCTCGACAGCGAAACGGGCGATATGTACTACCGCGCGATGAAGCTGGCCGGACGGTACGCTTACGCGGGCCGCGATTACGTGATCGGCCAGGTACTCGGGATCCTGGGCGCGACAAGCGATTTCGAAGTGCACAACCACCACAACTTCGCCTGGAAAGAGCGGCATGAAGGCAAAGACTGCATCGTGGTGCGCAAAGGCGCGACGCCTTCGGCTCCGGGACAGCTGGGCTTTATCGGGGGCAGCATGGGCGATATCTCGGTCATTGTGCGCGGGAAGAATACGGCGGAGAACGGCGAAGCTTTCTACAGCACGGTGCACGGCGCGGGACGCGTCATGAGCCGGACCCAGGCCGCGGGCAAAATGAACTGGAAAACGCGCGTTCGCCTCGGCGGCGAAATCACCGAAGAACGCATGATGAGCGCGGTGCAAAAGTTCGGCGTGGAACTGCGCGGCGCGGGCACGGACGAAAGTCCTTTTGTGTACCGGCAGCTGCGGGAAGTATTGGATGCCCATTCGGAAACGCTGGACGTGCTGCATACTTTGAAACCGATCGGGGTGGCGATGGCGGGCGCGAACGAGTTCGATCCGTATAAAGATTGAGCGGGGGAAGGCGGGTGGACGGGCGGTTATTGGGAAAAAGAATGCCACGGGATGGAAAAGAAGCCGGTTTCCGCAGCAGATGCGGGAGAACCGGCTTTTTGGCGCGTGCTGCGGATTGCGAAAGCGGGTTCGAACCGTTCGGGGGTAAATCCGGCGACCGGTCTCAATTCAATGAACAGTTACGTCCGAATGAACAGTTACGTCCGTTTGAAATTCGTACTTAAACCCGTGTACGAAGTCTCAGGACGGAATCGCACCTAAAGCGTGCGAGTTTCAGGCGAACGTAAACCTCCGATTAAGAGTTGGCAAGGTACTGGAATGTGCCTTTAACGGAGAAATGGTTTAAAATGGAGGGGAAGAGAGTGAGCGGGAATCAAGGAGGCGGGCCGATGAGGAAAAAAGGAAGCCATGCGGCGGAGACGGACGGGCGCCGCGAGCGGTATGCCGCTATGCCGCCGGCTGTGTGCGAATTGTACGAACGCTGCGATTGGCTGACGGAGCATCTGGACGAAGAATAGGCCGCTGCCGGGCTGATCGCGCTCTATCCGGAGGCGGCAGACGCCCGGGCTCACGATATCGCGGATTTTATTCCGCTCGCGGCTGGAGCGGAGAGTAAAGGAGAAAACAGATGAACAAATCGAAGAAAAAACATAACGGTATCGAGGAAGAGGGTCGTCTGTCCGCTTCTTCAAAAGCCGAGGGTACAGGCAATCCGCACCGCGGACAGGGCGCTCGGCCCAAGCTGTCCGCGGCGGAGCGCGACAAGAAGCTCAGCAAGCTGATGTCGATGATGCTGCGCCACAAGCCCGAAGAGTCCGGGCTGCGGCTCGATCCCGAAGACGGGTCGTGCGGCCTGGACGAGCTGCTGGCGGCGATCCGGCAGCGTACCGGCTTCGAAGCCGTCACCGAAGAAGACGTACGCGGCGTGGTGCGGCGCTCGGACAAACAGCGGTTCGAGATTGTGGAGCCGGGCGAGGCGCGCATCCGCGCGCGCTACGGACACAGCTTCGGCCGGGTGAATTACCCGCAGGGCACGCCGCCGGCCGTGCTGTATCACGGCACCGGCCGGCATGCGCTGCCGTCGATCGAGGAACACGGTCTGCTGCCGATGGGACGCGAGTACGTCCATTTATCGGCGGACACGCACTTCGCCGCGCTGGCCGGGCGGCGCAAAGGCAAACTGATCATGCTGCGCCTGGATACGGCGGCCGCGGCCGAAGCGGGCGTCGCGTTCTACGACGCGGGCAGCGGCGTGTGGCTGGCCGAGCGGGTTCCGTCCGCCGTGCTGGCGGTGGACGGGCAGTACGAGGACGAAGCGGAGCGGAAGCCGCGGAGTTGAACGGCAGCTGAAGCTACCGGGCGTCAGCCTTGATATCGAACAGGCGTCGGCCGCAGCGTCGGACGCGAATTTGCAGATTGAGCGTCGACCGCGATGCCGGAAACGAAATGTATTTTTGTGACGGTATGCTATGGGAATATTGCGTACGCGCATCATTTTCGTAAGAACTGCCCGGAATTTGCCAAACTGTTGCCTACGTGCATCATTTGTTTGCCAATCCGGCAGGTTGGGACGGTTTTTCGGGAAAATGTTGCGCCTGAGCAGCATTGAACGGAGAAAGCCCGTTTTCGAGCAGGATTTGTTGCGGATTTGCAACATTTTGCAGAACGAACATGCCGGCAAACAGAAGGAGAGAATCGAACATGACGAATACACATCCCAATCACCATTCCCATCCAACGGCGGGATCGGACAAAACGAATCGAACGATCGACATCGGCATCAATCTGATGCACCGTTCGTTCGGCGGCGATCGCGATCAGATCGTACAAACAGCGCTCGAAGCGGGCGTTACGCCGCTGATTATTACCGGAACGAGCGTAAGAAGCAGCGAAGCCGCCGCCGATTACGCCCGCAAACACCCGGGCCGTCTGTATACGACGGCCGGCGTGCACCCGCACGACGCCAAGAGCTGCGGCGGGCGCACGCTGCAAAGCCTGCGCGATCTGGCCGCCGGCGGCTCGGTCGTCGCAATCGGCGAATGCGGACTCGACTACAACCGCGATTTCTCGCCGCGCGACATGCAGCTGGAATGGTTCACCAAGCAGGTGGAGCTGGCCGAAGAACTCGAGCTGCCGTTGTTCCTGCACGAGCGCGACGCGCACGAAGACTTTGCCCGCATCCTGCGCCGGGTGAAGCCGCCCGGGGTGCCGGCCGTGGTGCACTGCTTTACCGGCAGCGAGCAGGAACTGCGCGCTTATCTGGAAATGGACCTGTACATCGGCATCACCGGCTGGATCTGCGACGAGCGCCGCGGCAAGCATCTGCGCAGCCTGGTCAAGCTGATCCCGCCCGAACGCCTGATGATCGAGACCGACGCGCCGTTCCTGACGCCGCGCGACCTCGTCCCCAAGCCGAAAGACGGCCGCAACGAACCGCGTTTCCTGCCCCACATCGCCGCCGCGGTCGCCCAATGCGCCGGCCGCAGCGTAGATGAAGTTATGCGGCAGACGACGGAGACGGCAAAGGAGTTTTTCGGAATTGGGTTTGAATAAAACGTGATTTTTCGGAAAAGATAAGGAATCGTTTCGCAACCCAATTAAGCAGATAAAGAGAAACAACCTGACGCAAAGTGTGCAGGTTGTTTTTTTATTGAAATTTTTGGACTAAATGTTTTTAAGAGCGAATTAGTGGGGTTCAAATTTTTTTGTTGTACTTAATTATATATATTACATAAAATAGAATTATGGATTCGGAATGGTTATTTGGTATGCAAGAATGCCAATAGCACTGAAAGATATTCCGATTAAAAAAGTATGCTGGAGAGGAGGTGGTATGTTCGCTCCACATTAGCCAACCAAGTTCGACAAGTTTCGATTTTTGGGTAAAGGAGGTGTGCAGTTGAGAAGTTTAGGCAAGAAATTTGCAGCATCGGCGATGAGCTTTATTCTGGTTGCCGGTTTCGCGCTGCCGCAGCTTGCTTTCGGCGCTACTGCTTATAAAGATATTTCGGAGGCCGA
Source organism: Saccharibacillus sp. CPCC 101409 (assembly GCF_030518235.1). Lineage (GTDB taxonomy): Bacteria > Bacillota > Bacilli > Paenibacillales > Paenibacillaceae > Saccharibacillus. Next base: position 241,129 of record NZ_JAULSA010000001.1, read on the forward strand.
TAACTGGGCAAAGCCGGGTATCCAACGAGCGAGTGAAATGGGAATCGTGCAAGGTTACCCGGATCGCGAGTATCGGCCGAAGGACGGCGTATCGCGAGGAGAAGCCGCAGTTGTCGTCGCCAAAATGCTGAAGTTGGATGTATCCGGCGGCGCGACCGGATTCTCCGACGTTTCTTCGAACGCCTGGTATGCGCCGTACGTAAACGCGGTACGGAAAGCAGGCATCATGAACGGCGTAGGCGGAGGACGCTTTAGTCCGAATACCGAGTTGACCCGCGAACAGCTGGCGGTAGTGTGGGTCAAAGCGGCTTCGCTGGATTTGAACGGAGATAATTCCGGATTGTCCTTTGGGACCGACGGTCCCGCAACCGGAGTTCGGGGAACATTCGATGTCGATTCGGCGAGCTCATGGGCAAAACCGTATTTGAGCGAGTTGAATCGTCTCGGTATTTCGTTCAACGCCGTCAACGACATCAACGGCAAGGAAGAGACGCAGCGCCAGGAATTGGCTTTCGTTATTTCGCAGTTCGCGCCGATGTTCGGCCAGATGAAAGTGGATTCCATCGACGGCGATATCGTTACGCTCGACGGAACGAACTACCTGGTTACCGATGAAGTGCGCGGACTGCTGCGAGAGATCAATGAGAAAGCCCTGGCCGGCGGCAAAATTCGTTTTCGCACGGATGGAACCCGTATCACGGGGATCATCTATCTGGCTGTCGGTAATACGCGCGACGGAAGCGGCGCTGTACTGGACGCGGGCGGAACGCAAATCGACAAGCTGAGAATCAACGGAGACGACGTCACGATAAGAAACGCGGTCGTACGGGATCTGGTGATCGATCGGGGACTTGAAAGCACTGTCCCTCTTGGAGGCATTCAGGTTACCGGCACGACCTATACCACGCAATCGGGAACGTTGACGCCTTTGGCGCCGATTACACCGACGCAGCCGTCCACACCGCCGTCGACTCCTGTTGTGAACGATCCTGAGCCTACGACGCCGACGAATCCAAGTCCCGTTCGCGTTGTTTCGATTCAGATTAACGCGCCAAACGGAGCGACCACGGTCAACGAAGGCGGTATGCTTCAACTGACCGCAGCCGTGTCACCGACCGGCGCGACCAACAAGACGGTCGTCTGGTCCGTATACAATGAAACCGGCAGCGCAAGCATCGATGTAAACGGTGTGCTGACCGGAATCAAAGCCGGTACCGTGACGGTAACGGCAACGGCCTCCGACGGTTCGGGAGTGAAAGAAACCCGTACGTTTACCGTCGTTCAGACGCAGTTCCCGGTTACCGGGGTGACTGTATCCGCGTACGGCGGAGCAACTTCGGTTACACAGGGCGAGACCTTGCAGTTTAGCGCTCAGGTGCAGCCGAACAATGCGACCAATCCTTCGGTTAAATGGTCGGTGTACGGCGGAACCGGCAGCGCAACCATCGATCCCGTTACCGGACTGCTTACGGCGGGAACGCCGGGCACTGTAACCGTTGTAGCGACTGCCATGGACGGATCGGGTCAATCGGATTCGTTCAATCTGACCATTACGGCGGCAAATGTGCCGGTGCAAAGCGTAACCGTATCGGCCTACCAGGGAGCGAAATCCGTTAATGTCGGCAGTACTCTGCAGTTTACCGCTTCGGTATCTCCGAACAACGCAACAGACCAAAGCGTAACCTGGTCGGTGTACGACTCGCAGTTTGCGAGTATCGATCAGAACGGGCTGCTGACTGCAATCAAAGCGGGAACCGTAACAGTAACCGCTGTGGCGAAGGACGGCTCCGGTGTAAGCAATACGTACAATCTGACAATCAAGCAGCCGGCAGCAACAATCACCATAACGGCGGCTGGGAATCCGAAGTATTTGAATGTCAGCGATACAGTGCAGCTTACAGCGGAATTCGATCCAAGCGATACGACGGATCAGACCGTAACCTGGTCGGTCGACGATTCGCAGATCGCGAGTGTCGATCAGAACGGCCTGTTGACCGGCAACAAAGCTGGCACAGTTACGGTTACCGCCACGGCGAACGACGGCTCGGGCGTATCGGACACTTACCAGTTGACGATCAGACAGCCGGTAACCAGCGTCACGGTATCGGCATACGATAACGTGACGAATACCGTTAACGTCAGTGAGACCTTACAGTTGGAAGCAGCGGTGAATCCGAACGATGCAACGGACTCAACCGTAACCTGGTCGGTTTACGATCCGCAATTTGCAAGTATCGACCAGAACGGCCTACTGACCGGCATCAAAGCAGGAACTGTAACGGTTACCGCTACGGCGAAAGACGGCTCCGGCAAATCCGGCACGTACACCGTAACGGTTAAGCAGCCGGTAACGAGCGTGACGGTGTCGGCATACGACGGTACGACGAATTCGATCGAAGTGAACACTACACTGCAGTTGAATGCGCAAGTCGCGCCTGGCGATGCAAGTAACAAAACCGTTATCTGGAACGTGGACAATACCGCGGTCGCGACAGTAGATCAGAACGGTCTGCTGTCGGGCAAGAGTCAAGGTACGGTAATCGTCACGGTTACCGCCCAAGATGGTTCGGGGGCCCACGGTACGTATCAGGTAACTATCGTCAATAGCGGAAGTGGAAGTGGAAGCGGCGGAGGCGGAGGAATACCGGGCGGTTGATTTGTTCCATCGCCGCAATCTGCCAATGCGAATTTCAATTCAATACTTGAGGGGCATCCATGGGATGCTCCTTTTTTACATGGCATGGCGAAACACCCTCAATTGCGTATAATAGAAACTAAAGCTCCTATTCGCCTGGCCGCCTATGGCCGGGCAGTCGAAGAAGGGAAGGACGATATGCGTAAACTGGTATTTTTCGTGGGGGGCGCCGGAAGCGGCAAGACCACGCTGGCAAAAGGGATTACGGAGAAGCATCCTGCGGTATTTCTCGATATGGACACGGTGTCGCGGCGGGCGAGCGAGAAGATCATGACGATTGCCGGACACGATCCGAACGACCGGGATTCGCCGGCTTACAAAGAACTGTGCCGCGATCTCGGTTACGAGATGACGATGGACGTGGCGCTGGAGAATCTGGATTTGAATCTGGATGTGTTCGCGGTCGGTCCTTTTACGAGCGAGATCCACAATCCGGACTGGATTCGCGAAGCGCTGGGCAAGATCGGGGCGAGCGTGGAAGACGTGGAGGTCAAAGTCATCTACGTCTACCTCAGCGACATGGAGCAGTACAAGCAGCGGATTATCGACCGGGGGCACAAAGCCGACGAGTGGAAACTGGCGCACTGGGACGAGTTTGTGAAACGCATGGAGCGTACCGACGTCGTGTGGGAACTGCCGGGCGATTCGATCCTGTACTTCGATAATTCGGCGGGCTCGCTGGAAGAGAATATCGAAAGTTTGCGAAAGTTCGTGTACGGAGCGTAAGCGGAAGGGATAAGCGGGAGAGCAGGACGAGAGTCCTGGAGCCGCCGAGCGTCCGAGCCGTAAAATAGCAAAACCGGAGAACGGGCGTGCCGCGGAAACAAAAAGCTGTGGAAACGCCGCTGGGGTGAGATACGCGGGCATCCGGGCATGGAGCGGCGGAACGCTGGCTTCGATGGCACTTCCGCTGCCGGCATTGCTGCAAATCCGCATCAATCTCTGCCCGTTGGGACAGTAGATCGAGCCATTGATGCCAATACGCAGCAATTCAGGCGCCGCAGACGCGTTCCGGCACGGAAAGAAGCTGATCTTCGGAAAAATGATGCTCACATGCAGCAATGCTGGAATTCTGAGCGGAAAAGGCCGAATTTGCTGCCGATATGCACAAATGGGCGGCTGATCCCAATTTGCGCACCAAAAGACCGCGGGCCTCCAGCCGAATTGGAGACCCGCGGTCTTTTTTTTACGTCTAAAAGCGCCTTGAAAGTATAACCAAATTGTAACTGTCAATCTGCCAACTTGCCGTCGCCCGCCGCTTTCGTCCGTCGTCAATCCCGATCGTACAGCCGGCTTTCGCGCTCTTCCTGCTCGATCTCCACCGACAAGCGGCGGAAACGGCGGATATTGACGACGAATGTATAGCCGCGCAGAGCGGCGAGCAGCAGCGGCAGCAGGATGCCGGGCAGGCTGTACAGCCGGAAGTAGAAAATAGAAGCGATCGCCAGGGCGATAAACACGACGTCGAACATCATTTTCTGCTGCAAACGCAGCTGTTTGCGCCGGTTGTCCATACGCGGTTACCCCTCCGAACCGGCCCGGCCGCCGTTTTCCGCTTCGCTCAGCCGGACGGCGAACTCGTCCTCGGACAAAATGCGTACGCGGCTGCCGGCGGCCGCGAGCCGCGCGGCCGACTGCGTCTTGCCGCTGGTGCGGCCGCCCGCGGCGTACTTCGCGTAGTCGCCGCGGCCGACGACCAGGTAATCGGTCTTCCATTCGACCGATTCGGTGCACAGCGCGCCGAGACCGGCGGCGCGCCGCTGGGCGTCTTCACGCTTCAGCCCGCTCAGCCGCCCGGCAAAGACCAGCCGCTTGCCGTACAGCGGATTGCCGCGGTCGGCCGCAAGATTCGGCCTTGGCGGCGCGGACTTGGGCTTCGCGGCCGCCCCCGAATCCGGCCGGCTTTCCGCCGCGGCTGCATTTGAGCCGCCGCTTTTTGCACCCGCTGGGCCGGCCGCTCCGCCCGCCGCGCTTCCGCTTCGCCGACGGCTGCTTTTCGCAGCCGACGACGAAAACGTGATGTGCTTGCCGCTGCGCAGGATCTGGCCGATGCGGTAGCCGTAGCGCTCGGCAAGGCCGCCGCAGTCGCCGGCTTCGCCCGCCAGCGAGCAGCGGAGAAAGATGCGGGCCGCGGCCCGCGCGTCTTCGATCGCGTCGTGGTGCTTGAACGAGCTTAGTCCCAGCTCGCGGGTGACCGTATTCAGCTTGTGGTTCGGCATATCCGGCCAGATCTTCCGCGCCAGCAGGCACGAGCACATATATTGAATATGCGGCAGATCGAGATTGTGCTGCTCCGCGCTGCGCCGCAGCACGCTCATATCGAACGAAGCGTTGTGCGCGACCAGCACGCGGTCTTCGATCCGGCTGCGCAGTTCCGGCCAGATGTCCGCGAACGACGGCGAGTTTTTCACCTGATCCGGCGTGATGCCGTGCACGGCGATGCAGAACGAATCGAAATCGTCGTGCGGATTGACGAGGCTGTAATATTCGTCGACGATTTCCCCGTTTTTTACTTCGACTAGACCGACCGCGCAGACGCTCGCCCGTCTGCTGTTGGCGGTCTCGAAGTCGATGGCGACAAAGTCCATGCGCGTTTCCCCTCCAATCGGATCGTTTGCTGCTTGTTTCTTTTTCCGTTCTTTCATGCCCCGCGAATGGAACGATCGGTTTGCTGGCCGGAAACTTTCCGGCGACTTGCCTTAGTCACCGTGTGCGATTCAGCCGATCGAAAGCCGACTGATCAAGGTGAGGCAAGCTGCTAGCGACTTGCCTCAATCGGATGAACGGTTTCGCTCTTCTGAATCGCACCAAAACCGTGTGCGATTCAGCCGATCGAAAGCCGACTGATCAAGGTGAGGCAAGCTGCTAGCGACTTGCCTCAATCGGATGAACGGTTTCGCTCTTCTGAATCGCACCAAAACCGTGTGCGATTCAGCCGATCGAAAGCCGACTGATCAAGGTGAGGCAAGCTGCTAGCGACTTGCCTCAATCGGATGAACGGTTTCGCTCTTCTGAATCGCACCAAAACCGTGTGCGATTCAGCCGATCGAAAGCCGACTGATCAAGGTGAGGCAAGCTGCTAACTCCCGATAAACGGGCAGCGGCGGATATATTCGGGGTCTTGAAGCTGCCCGACCAGGAAGCGGGCCACGTCTCCGTTGTACACGCGGTTGCCGGTCATGCGGGCGATATCCGCTTTGACCGCGCAGCCTCCCTGGCCTTCCTTGACCATCGGGAGCCGGACGAGCGTCCAGTCGGCGGCGCTGCTTTGCAGCACATGCAGTTCGCGCAGCCGGTCTTCGACGAACTGCGGATGCAGCGAACGCAGCATGCGCGACACAAGGCGCGCGCCGACCGACTTGCGGTCGCCCTGGAGCGTCAGCGAGGTGCCGGTCACGCCGATGTAGCGGCGGATGCCCGCCCGCTCCATTTCTTCCAGGATGCGCCGGGTAACGACGCTGTAGACCGGCTCTTCCTGCGGAGGCCGGCCGAATGTATTGATGACCGCGGCGCAGCCGGTCAGCAGTTCCCGCAGCGAGTCGAAGCGCATGACGTCGCCCTGAACGACGGACAAACGTCCGGCCATGTCGGGCGGGAGCTGCATAGGGCGCGCGTTTCGGACGAGCATGCGGACTCTGTAGCCCTGCTGCAAAGCGCAGCTGACGACGTAGCGCCCGGCGCTGCCCGTTCCTCCGATTACGGCGATGAGGTTGGATTGATTCATGTTGCCCTTGCCCTCCATAACCAATATGCTGCACGCTGCGATTGGTCGCAGCTTACAGGGAGATTCCTACATTTCTATTATGCGAGTCCGGCGCTGAGGTTTCAACTTTGCGGGCGGGAAGCGGGGGAAGAACGGGATTTCGGCTTTGAAAAAGAGGCTGCGGCCCGCCCGCGCGAATACATGGCGATCCGAACGGCGCGGCGTTTTGCGGGCGTTTTTTACCGGGCGTGGTGCCAAGCGGCTTCCACCGGGTATTGATAGAAGAGAACAGCGGCCGGTCGGCCGCTTCTACGACAAATATCGGGAGAATACCATGATCTCATTCGAACGCGTTACCAAGACCTACGGAGACGGGCGTACGGCTGTCGACGGTCTGTCTTTTTCCGTGCAAAAAGGCGAGTTCTTCGTTCTGATCGGTCCGAGCGGATGCGGCAAAACGACGGTGCTCAAAATGATCAACCGGCTGATCGAAAACAGCGGAGGCCAGATCCGTATCGGCGGCAGGCCGATCGGCGAATACAAATTGAGCGAGCTGCGCTGGAATATCGGCTACGTGCTCCAGCAGATCGCGCTGTTTCCGCATATGACGATCGCCGAGAATATCGCCATCGTGCCTGAGCTCAAGCGCGCGCCGCGCGAAGAAACGGCGAAGACCGTCGACCGGCTGCTGCACATGGTCGGGCTCGATCCGAACGTGTACCGCGACAAGCGGCCGTCCGAGCTGTCCGGCGGCCAGCAGCAGCGGGTCGGCGTCGTTCGCGCCCTGGCGGCCGACCCCGACATCCTGCTGATGGACGAGCCGTTCAGCGCGCTCGATCCGGTAACGCGCGAGAAGCTCCAGAACGACCTGCTGGAGCTTCAGCGCAGCATCCACAAGACCATCGTGTTCGTAACGCACGACATGCGCGAAGCGCTGAAGCTGGGCGACCGCATCTGCGTGATGAACGAAGGCAAGATTGTCCAGCTCGGGCGTCCGGCGGACATCCTGAATCATCCGGCGAACGACTTCGTGCGCGAGTTCCTGGGCGGCGAACTGCAGGCCGCGCAGCCGCGCGTGCCGGCGCTGACGGCGGGCGATCTGGCGGAACCGATCACACCGGACAACCGGCTGGCTTCGGAGGGCGCGGTCACGATCGGAGCGGAAACGGAAACGGGCGAACTGCTGTGGCATTTTGCGGCGCAAGAGCGCCTGCTGGTGCGCCGCGGCGACGCGGTCGTCGGCGTGCTGGAACGCGATAAGACGCTCAAACGGATTGCGCGCGAGTTCGAGGAAGGAGGCGTGGCGAAGTGAAGACCTTCTTCGACGTGCTGGGCGAACGCCAGAGCCAGCTCTGGAACGTGCTCGGCGAGCATATCGCCCTGTCGTTTATCGCGCTGCTGCTCGCGGCGCTGATCGCCGTGCCGCTCGGTCTGCTGCTGGCGCGGCATCCCAAAGGCGCGGAAGGCGTCATCGGCGTAACGGCCGTGCTCCAGACGATTCCTTCGCTGGCGCTGCTAGGCCTGCTGATCCCGCTGCTCGGCATCGGGCGCGTGCCGGCGGTCGTGGCGCTTGTGATCTACGCGCTGCTGCCGATTCTGCGCAATACGTATACCGGCGTGCGCGAAGTCGATCCGTCGCTGCTCGAAGCGGCCGACGCGATGGGCATGAACGCGCGCCAGCGGCTGCTCAAAGTGGAACTGCCGCTGGCGATGCCCGTTGTCATGGCCGGTATCCGCACGGCGACCGTGCTGATTATCGGGACGGCGACGCTGGCGGCGCTGATCGGCGGCGGCGGTCTGGGCGAACTGATCCTGCTCGGAATCGACCGCAACGATACCAACCTTATCCTGCTCGGCGCGATTCCCGCGGCGCTGCTGGCGATCGTGTTCGACTTCGCCCTGCGCTTCCTGGAGAAGCTGTCGTTCCGGCGCTCGCTGACCGCGCTCGGCGGCTTTGCGGTGGTGATTCTGCTGTTCCTGCTGATCCCTTTGTTCGGGCAGGGCGGCAAAGCCGATCTTGTGATCGCCGGCAAGCTCGGGGCGGAGCCGGAAATTCTGATCAATATGTACAAAGACCTGATCGAACAGGATACGGATCTGAACGTCGAACTGAAACCGGGCTTCGGCAAAACGTCGTTCGTGTTCAGCGCGCTTCAGAACGGCGATATCGATATCTATCCGGAGTTCACCGGCACGGCGATCAGCGAGTTTATGAAAACGACCGCGGTCAGCACCGACGCGAAAGCCGTGTACGAACAGGCCAGGGACGGCATGAAGCAGCAGTTCAACATAGCGCTGCTTGCGCCGATGGCTTACAACAACACGTATGCGGTCGCTATGTCCAAGAAGCTGGCGGAGCAGTACAAGGTTGAGAAGATTTCCGATCTCAAGCCGCTGGAAAACAATCTGGAAGCGGGCTTCACACTGGAATTCTCCGACCGCGAAGACGGCTATCTGGGCATCCAGAAGCTGTACGGCATCAAGTTCCATACGGTGTTCACGATGGAGCCCAAGCTGCGCTACCAGGCGATCGAGAGCGGCGATATCGATCTGCTCGACGCGTATTCGACGGACAGCGAACTGGCGCAGTACGATCTGACCGTGCTCGAAGACGACAAAGGACTGTTCCCGCCGTACCAGGGCGCGCCGATGATGCTCCAGAGCACGCTCGACAAGCACCCGGAACTGGCGGATACGCTGAACGTTCTGGCCGGACAGATCACGGACGACGAGATGCGGCAGATGAACTATGCGGTCAACGCGGAAGGCCGTCCGGCGGCGGACGTGGCCCGGGACTTTTTGACGGAAAAAGGACTGCTCAAAGCGGAATAAACAGGGGCGGAAGCGGACAAGCGGCGGCGAAGCGCCGAAGAAAGGGAGGAAGCAGGACATGCGGGAGGCAGATCGTTCCGGCACGGAAGTCCGTTTCTACCATGCAAGAGGAAGTATGCTCAAGATCGCGCTGCTTGGCCTGATCTTCGTCGCCGCCGGATTCTATCTGATGCTGCTCGGCTTCGGGCCGGGACCGGATCATTCCTTGTTCGGCGGCATCATGGGCGTGCTGTCGCTGCTGCTGGGATTGACGGGAACCGGGTTCGGCTTGTTTCGCGCTTTGAACGTGATTCCCGCGTTGACCCTGGATGAAAAAGGATTGTACGACCGCGGCTCGGCGGGGAGCGCCGGTTTTGTTGCCTGGACCGATATCAGCGGGATCGAGGCTTACGAGTTTATGGGGCAGCGCTTTATCGGAGTCGGCCTGCACGATTCCAAAGCGTTCCTGAACCGGCAAAACCGCTTCAAAAAAAGTCTGATGAAAGCGAATCGCGGCCTGGTTTCGTTTCCGGTCAATATCGCGATGCAGGGCTTCCGGGACGAGGCCGAAGCGATTCTGAAAGAAATGAAAGCCCGCTGGAAATGGTACGCGTGAGGCGTGAATGGAATAAAGCGGCGGAAAGCGTACCGGTTTTGCCGGAAAATGCCCGATAAAAAACACCGACGGAAACCGCAAGGTTCCGTCGGTGTTTTTGTGCGCGCTATGCGCCGTATTGAGAAATCTCCCGTATTACTTCGGGATATTTTCCGCCAAGGCGCGAAATCTCCCGTATTATTTCGGGATATTTCCGCCCGCGATCCGGTCTCCCGAATCGCCGGACGGATCGGTCTTCTGGTCGTCGAGACCGGCGTGGATGATCACGGAGCGGCCGGCGATGGACATGGAGCTGTCGCGCTTGAGGTTGACGCCTTCCAGGAACATTTCCGCTTTGGCGGAGCCGGTCGAAGAGGCGGTCAGATTCATCGTAAAGTCGCCCAGATGCGCGCCTTTCGGATTGTCGTGGCCGTGCTGGTGGCCGGTCGGGTTGAAGTGGCTTTTCGCCGTTTCGAAGTCGCTGCCCTTGATCGCGGACTGGTGAATATGGATACCGTGCTTGCCCGGCGGCAGGCCCGTCAGGTTGATATTGGCGCGAACGCCTTTGTCTTCGGCGGTGAAGTCGATGCTGCCGAGCACTTTGCCGTCCGCGTTTTTGACGATCGTTTTGGCCTGGCCCGCCGAGACGGCGTTGTTCGTCGCATCCCAGTAAACGGGCACGCCGAGCATATCGCCGATCGCGCGCAGCGGCACATACGTGGTTCCGTTATACACAAGGGACTGCGGAGGCAGGGTTCCGTCGCTGCCTGTCGGCGTTTGCACCGCCTGGCGTTCGCCGAAAGCGAAAAAAGTGAGCTTCGACGAAACGGCGGATACGACGGACGATCCGGTAGGCGTGGCGGCTGCGGCAGACAGTCCGGAGAACAAGACGGCTCCGCACAGGAACGAAGCGGCCAAATGACGTTTACCCAGAGGTTTCTTTGGCATGATTGTATTCCTCCTTGATCGGATTGGGCGCGAACGCCCGCTTTGAGGTCCCTTACCCCTGCGTTCCCGCGCCGAAACTCTGAATGAAAATGGTTACATATGAAGATCTGTAAAAAGTGTCTATCCAATTACCGAAGGATTTGCTACAGTAGAAAAACTGACCGGACCGCTTCGTGGACAGGCGGGATGGATGCTATAATGGTAATATCCTTAAAATGGAAAGAGGGATACGGGTTTGCATAAGACGATCAGCCTGGCGTTGGGCTCGATTTGCGTCGTTTTTTTATTTTTCACGATGATTTCGGCGATCCGCTTCGTCCAGTCCGGCTGGCAGCCGCCGCAGGCGGAGCCCCGGCAGAGCGACCGGTATCGGCTCGTCCTGATTACGCAGGATCTCGGCACGCCGTTCTGGAACGGAGTGGGAGAAGGCGCGGCTCGGCAGGCCCGGGAACTCGGGGCGAATCTGGAAGTATGGGGAAGCTACGGCGAGGACCGGGAAGATTTTCTGAAACAGCTTGAGATCGCGATCGATTCCAAAGTGGACGGCGTGATCGTGCAGGGGATGGACACGGAAGCGTTCGACGACCTGACCAAAGTCAAAGCGGCTTTTTACGGCATTCCCGTGATTACCGTCGCCAGCGACGTGCCGATGTCCGGCAGCATGCGCCGAACGTATGTGGGATCGGACCCGTACGAAGCGGGGAGGCTCATCGCCAAGCGGCTGGTGCGCGATATGGGAAACAAAGGAACGGTGGTGCTGATGGCCGACGAACGCGACGAATACGACCAGCTCCGGCGGCTCGAAGGCGTGCGCAGTGTGCTGGCCGCTTATCCGGCGATCGCTCTCGAAGAAGTGCGGACGCCGGGCGAACAGGAGCGGGTGATTGCGGCGACGCAGGAGAGCATGAACTGTTTTCCCGATGTAAACGCATTCATCTCGGTGGACGCCGGCTTGACCGGCGCCATGGTGCAGGAGATCGGGCGGCGTGCGCAGGTCGATCCGTATCATATTTATTCGTTTGACGACAATCCGGATATCCTGCCGCTGCTGCGCGAAGGCAAACTGGACGCGATCGTTGAGCAGTCGCCGGAGGAGATGGGCGAAATGAGCGTGCGGCTGATGACGGAGTGGCTGAGCGGCGAGACGGTTCCGCTGAACGCGGACGGCTATCTCACCGATATTCGGATGCTGACGGCGGCGGATCTGCAATGATCGGGATTCAGCGGAAAATATGGACCCTGACCGCGCTCGTCATGTTTATCATGGTCGCGATCTGGATGATGCTGACGTACTATAACCAGAAAACGCAGGACCAGTACAACGATATCCTGCAGCGCTATCTGCGCATGAACGAAGTCACCGTATCGAGCCAGCAGGCGGTCACTTCGCTGAACAATTATCTGCTGACGCCCACCGAAGGCAATCTGAGCGGCCTGCACCGCAACCAGGACAAGCTCAGGGAAGCCCGGCAGGCGGTCGGCGCGCTGCGCAACGGGCAGAACGATTTCGCGCTCACCAGCTACATGAATCTGATCGACAGCCTGATCGAAACGACGGACCGCTCGGTCATGTTCCGCTCGGAGCGGGAAACGGAAGATTCGGAGCAGGCTTTTTCGGAAGCGACGCGGATTTCCCGCTATATTTCCGAGATGACGCTGACGCTGCTCGATATGGAATTGAACACGTACCAGCGTTTCTACCGGAGCATTATCGAACAGTCGGAAGAACTCAAGAAGCTGGGCATCTGGATTCTGCTCGCGATTACGTTCGGGCTGCTGCTGTTCACCTACTGGTTCTCGCTCAGCATCACGCGTCCCGTGGAACAGCTGACGAAGGCCGCGCAGGAACTGGCCAAAGGCAGATTCGACCGGCAGATCAAAGTCTCGTCCACGGACGAAATTGCGTTTCTCGCCACGACGTTCGAGCATATGCGCATCAACCTCAACGAGCTGATTCTGGAAATGCGGGAAAAAGCGCGGCTGGAAAGCGAGCTTCAACAAAGCCGTCTGCTGCTTAAGGAAAGCCAGCTGCGCAGTTTGCAGAGCCAGATCAATCCGCATTTTCTGTTCAATATCCTCGATACGCTGTCCAAAAAAGCTTTTCTGGAAGGCGCGGAGGAAACAAGCGATCTGCTGGTAAGCGTGGCCGGGCTGCTGCGTTACAATCTGAAGCGGCTGGACCGGTCGGTTACGCTGCACGACGAAGTCCGGGTCATCCGGCAGTATATGGAGATTCAAACCGCGAGATTTACCGATCGGCTGCGGCTGAATCTGGACATCGACGACAGCTGTTTGTCCGTATCGATCCCGGGCCTGACGCTCCAGCCGATCGTGGAAAACGCGGTGATTCACGGGATCGAGCCGAACGAGGACGGAGGCACGATCGATATCCGCATCGCCGACGGAGGCGACGAAGTCATGATCGAAGTCGCCGACAACGGACCGGGCATGAGCCGGCAGAAGATCCGGCGCATTCTGGAAGAAGGCGACGGCGAGGGCGAAGCGGAAGGGCATTCGACCGGTATCGGCTTCGGCAACGTGGTGCGCAGGCTGAGGCTGTTCTACGGCATCGAAGACGTGATCGAGATCGACAGCGGCGAAGGCCGCGGCGTGCGGGTGCTGCTCAAAATACCGAAGACGAGGAGAAGCGAACCATGACCAAACTGCTGATCGTGGATGACGAACAGGTCGGGCGCGAAGGGCTGCAGGCCATTTTGCAAAAAGGCTTCCCCGATCTGGAGATCGAACAGGCGAAAAACGGAAAAATGGCGATCGGGTTGGCGGAAGAGTTCAGGCCGGACGTGATTCTGATGGATATCAAAATGCCCGGCATGGACGGGCTGGAAGCGGCCGAGCGGATCGGGGAGCGGTTTCCGGAGATCAAGATCGTGATGGTGACCGCTTACGATACGTTCGACTACGCCCGCCGGGCGCTCAAGCTCGGCGTCAAAGACTATCTGCTCAAGCCGAGCAAAGCGTCGGAGATCAAAGCGACGGTCGGCCGCGTGCTGGAGCAGGCGCTGGCGGAACGTCTGGACCGCGAGCGCAGCCTGATGCGCGAGGACGCGCTGCGCCGGGTGATGCCGGTGATCGAGACGGACATCGTCACGCAGCTGCTGTTCGACCATGTGCACGAAGTGCATTCGGACGAGCTGGTGTCCTGGCTCGGCGCGGACGCGCGCGGCGAAGTCTTCGCTTTGTCCGTGCTGGTGCCGGAAGGCGAAGAAGGCGCGTACGCGGCGATCCGCGACCGGGTGCGGCGCGAGGGAGCCGGCTGGGTCGGCGCGCTGTACGGCCGGCAGATCCCGATCATCGCTTTTCGCGATGCGGGGCGGTCGTTTCGCGCCCAGGCGAACGAGCTGGCGCGTCTGCTGCTGGAAGCGGCGGGCGGCCATTCGCAAAGCGGATGGTTCGTCGGCGTCGGCGGCGTGTGCGAATCGCTGGCGCAGGTGCGCCAGTCCTACCGCGAAGCGCTGCTCGCGACTCCCGATCCGGCGCAGCCGGTGCACTACCGCCTGTACGCCGACAAGCCGGAGAACGATGGTTCGAATTCCATCCTGGATTATCCGGACAAACGCTGGGAGCGGCATTTCTTCGAGCAGATCCGGGTAGGCGACTGGGACGGCATCCGGGCGGAAACGCTGGATTTCCTGCGCCGCTGCGAAAGCGAGGGCGCGGACCGGCTGCACGCGCAGCAGCGCGTATCGGAGCGCTTGTGGGTCTCTTCGCGTGTGCTGGCGGAGATGGGCGTGGAGATCGGCACGCCGACGTTCTCGTTCCAGGCGCAGGATTACCGGCAGCTGCGCGCGGAGACCGGTTCGATCCTGGACCGCATCCGCCAGGCTTACGCCGAGCATGTGGAGCGGATCAAGCCCGATACGGTGCGGCGGATCAAACAGTATATCACGGAGCATTCGCACGAGGACATCTCGCTCGAAGCGATCGGCGAGAAGTTCGAGCTGAGCCCTTTCTATATCAGCAAGCTGTTCAAGGAACAGATCGGCGTGAACTATATCGATTTCCTGACCGAGTGCCGCATCGAGCGGGCCAAGAAGCTGATGAGCGATCCGTCGCGCAGTCTGAAAGAAATCACGTTCGAAGTGGGCTACCACGACCCGAATTATTTCAGCAAAGTATTCAAAAAGCTGTGCGACGTCTCGCCGACGGAGTACCGCCGGGCTCTGCTGGGGGGCGGGGAATGACCGGGCGATCGAGCGGGGGCGCAGCGGAAGGCGTTGGCTTGAGAGCAGAAAGCGAACAGCGGCGTTTATCGCTTGGACCCATACGGCTGCGGTTTGTCCTGCCGTTGCTGGCGGCGCTGCTGACGCTGGGTATACTTGCGGCCTGTTCGGGCCGCGGGAACGAACCGGGCGCCGCTCCGCCTCCGGCTGGCGGCTCTTCGGTGTCTTCGACGTCTCCGGCGGCTCCGGCCGGCGGAGAAGAAGGGGCTGCCGAAGCCGGAGCCGCTTCGGCGGGAAACGGCGCGCGGGGCGGCGCCGGGGCTGACGGCACGGCCGCAGGCGGCGCGGGTTCCGGGGCGGCCGCGGGGACGGAGTCCGGGGCGGCGCAGCCCGCCGCGGAAGCGAAGCCGATCAAGATCGGCTTCGCCATGGATACGCTGCTGGAGGAGCGCTGGAAGAAAGACCGGGATCTGTTCCGGGAAGCGGCCGAAGCGCTCGGCGCGGAAGTGGTGATCAAGTCGGCGAGCGGCGACGACGCCCGGCAGATCGCGCAGGCCGAAGCGATGATCAGCGCAGGCGTCGACGTGCTCGTGATCGTGCCGCACAACGCGGAAGCCACGGCGGCGCTTGTGAAGAAAGCGCACGATGCCGGCATCAAGGTGCTGTCGTACGACCGGCTGGTCCGCAACGCCGACGTCGATCTGTACGTCTCGTTCGACAATGTGCAGGTCGGACGCCTCCAAGCCCGGGCGATCGTCAAGCTCGTGCCGAAAGGAAACTACGTCTATATCGGCGGCGCCGATACGGACAACAACGCGCACCAGTTCAAGCAGGGCGTGTTCGAGGTGCTCCAGCCGATGATCGACCGCGGCGAGATCCGGGTCGTATACGACCAGTGGTCCAAAGACTGGAAGCCCGTGCATGCGCTGGACAATATGCGCGAAGCGCTGAACGCGAACGGCAGCGGCGGCATCGATGCCGTGATCGGCGCCAACGACGCGACGGCCGGCGGCGCGGTCCAAGCGCTGGAAGAACACGGCCTGTCGGGCCGTGTGCCGGTGGCGGGGCAGGACGCCGATCTGGCGGCGATCCGCCGCATCGCACGGGGCGAGCAGACGATGACCGTCTACAAGCCCATCGGCCGGCTGGCCGCCGAGACGGCGAAGCTGGCCGTCGAGCTGGCGCGCGGCGAGATTCCCGAGACGAACCGGCGCGTCAACAACGGCAAGATCGAAGTGCCGTCGGTGCTGCTGGCCCCGATCGCGGTCGACGCCTCCAACCTGGAGGAGACCGTGATCGCGGACGGGTACCACTCGCGCGAAGACGTGTACGCGGCGAGCGGCGAATAACCGGCCGGCTCGGTGCGCGGATCGATCGGCCCGAACCGGCCGATTCCGCCGGTTCCGCATCCGTATGAATCGGTCCAATCCGGCCGGCGCGGCATCCGTATGACTCGGCCCGAGCCGGCCGATTCATACGCGCTCCGCCTTCGGCCGATCATATCGTCCGCACAGGCGGTTCCATCCGGAATCGTCAGATTGTCGAGAAACGATTGGATGTAAACCTAATACCTTGTCAACGCTAAAGGTAAGGTTATGTTCAACTGAATCGCACCTAAAGCGTGTGCGTTTCAGTTGAACATAAACCAATGATTAAGAGTTGACAAAGTACTAAGGCAGTGCTTTGTCACCCTTCAAAGGGGAGGTTACGTTTGGCTGAAAGGCGCATGGTTCAAGTGCGATTCCGCCGTAGACTTCGTACACGGGTCGGGTACGAATCTCAGACCGGCGTAACGTTACATTCATCGGGGACAAAGTAGGGGGGGGCGATTGGAAGGAAAGGTCGGGGAAAAGGCTGGAGAAATAAAGCGAGCGGCAGGATCAATCTAAAATAGCTGCGTATAGCCTCTTATTCAAGCTTAATCTTATGTTTTTGAGAAAATAACGACGCTCATACCATTATTTCGAGCTTTTCCGCTTCGATTCGGCCTTTGGCTCCCGAATAATTGCACCAGCGTCGCTATTTGAAAAAATCGAAGCGTTTCGCTCCAAATAAGTGTACCAGCGTCGCTATTTTTCGTTCGAAATCATATCCGGCTTTCTCGATACCCTGGCGGTTCTATCCGGAACCGTCTTTTTTGTGCGGCTCAACCCCAACTCCCAACCTCAATCTCAATTTCCAGCCCCGTTCTCAACCTCCAAACCCGATCCTCGATTGCAATCGCCCGTCCGTTAACGGAAATGAGCGACGCTCTAAACAAGCCCAAATCTCCTGTTCAGATTTCTAACGGAACGCAGCGACGCTAAGCAGGCCAAAAGGACGCCGCGCCTCCCATTGAAGCCTTCTAGCGGAATGACGTTCCGTTAGCCGGAGAAGGATGCGAGAAAGCCGGCGGAACAGCGAAATCACAGCGAGAATGCAAAGGCGCGGCGACGCGAGCCTATCTGCAGTACATTTTTGCAAACGCTTACCCCTTTTCCTTAAAAAATTACAGAAGGTCGCAAAAGAGTGCTAGCGATGAGGCGGTCGGGGAAATGAAAGCGGTGTTATAGTTGGACTTGTCAGAAAACAGACACATGTGAAAGGGGTTAATTCAATTGACCAAACGCTTTAAAGGAATCGCGCTTCTGCTCGTTGTGATGATGTTCGCAACGCTCGCTGCGGCCTGCAGCAACAACGGCACGAGCGGCAGCGGCGGCAGCGTAAGCGTCGGGATCGTCCTGCCGACGAAAGACGAGCCGAGATGGGTGCAGGACGAACAGCGCTTCAAGGACGCGCTCTCCGGCACGAAATATAACACCGAAATCCTGTTCAGCCAGGGTTCTTCCGCCAAAGAAAAAGAAAACGTGGAAACGCTGCTGAACAAAGGCATTAAAGTGCTGATCATCTGCCCGCAGGACGGCGACGCCGCGGCGGCCGCAGTCGAAGAAGCCAAGAAAGACGGCGTTACGGTAATCTCCTACGACCGTCTGATCACCAACACGGACGCGGTCGATTACTACGTAACGTTCGACAGCCTCGCGGTAGGCGCGGCTCAAGGCCAGTACCTGATCGACCACAGCAAAGGCAGCGGACAGCCGCTCTACCTGTACGCAGGCGCCGCAACCGACAACAACGCGTTCCTGTTCTTCCAGGGCGCATGGGAAGTGCTCCAGCCTAAGATCGCGGACGGCACGTTCAAGATTGCCAACTCCAGCGAAGCCGAGAAGCTGAAAGACACCAAAGACCTGACCCGCGACCAAATGAGCAGCATCATCGGCCAGGTTACGACCAACTGGGATCCGAACGAAGCCAAGAACAAAGCTCAAACCCACCTGACGGCGGCAGCCGCGGACATGAAAGGCGACGTTGTCATCCTGGCTCCGAACGACGGAACATCCCGTTCCATCGCCGACGTATTCGGTTCCGACAGCGCAATCACCAGCTACGTGATTACCGGACAGGACGCCGAGCAGGCTTCTATCCAGTACATCATCGACGGCAAGCAGTCCATGACCGTGTTCAAAGACGTGCGCACGCTCGTTAAAGACGCAATGGGCATGGCGGTCGAAGTGCTCGACGGCAAAACGCCGGAAACGACCGGTTCGTACAACAACGGCAGCGCGGACATCAAAGCGAAGCAAACCGACGTTATCGTCGTGGACAAAGAGAACGTGAAAAAAGAACTGATCGATTCGGAATACTACAAAGCGAGCGATTTCACGGGCCTGTAAGCCCGGGAAACGCGAATCCGTAAGCGGTCTTGCAAAAGCCAGTACCAGCAAAAAGCCGGCTGCGAAGTAGGGACGGGAACTTACCGTTCCTATTTCGTAGTGAGCCGGCAAGTAAGGAGTGCAGAAAATGGGCGGAAGCATACTGGATAAAAAGAATGGCGGCTCCGCGAAACGGGCGGACGGCAACATACTGGAAATGCGCGGCATTTCCAAAAATTTTACGGGCGTCAAAGCGCTGTCGGACGTGAACTTCCAGGTCAAAAAAGGGGAGATTCACTTTCTGGTCGGCGAAAACGGCGCGGGCAAATCGACGTTGATGAAGGTGCTCAGCGGAGTCTATCCGTACGGAACGTACGAGGGCGATATCGTGTACGAAGGCACGGTGCAGCAGTTCGGCAAGATCAGCGACAGCGTCAAAACGGGCATCGCGATCATTTACCAGGAGCTCGCGTTATTCCCGGATCTGAGCGTGTACGAGAATATTTTTGCAGGGAACGAAGTGAAGCGCGGCGGCGTGATCGACTGGAACGAAACGATCATCCAGGCGAGAGAAATGCTGCGCAAAGTCAAGCTGAACGTCAATCCCGAGACCTTGATCCGCGACCTGGGCGTCGGCAAGCAGCAGCTTGTCGAAATCGCCAAAGCGCTGAGCAAGGACGTGAAGCTGCTGATCCTGGACGAACCGACGGCCGCGCTCAACGAGAACGACAGCGAGAACCTGCTGGAGCTGCTGCGCGAGCTGAAGAACCAGGGCATCACCTGCATCATGATCTCGCATAAGCTCAAGGAAGTGATCGCGATCGCGGACAAAGCCACCGTTCTGCGCGACGGACGCACGATCTGCACGCTGGACGGCTCCAAAGGAGAGATTACCGAAGCGGCGATCATCAAAAACATGGTCGGACGCGATATCGAGGACATCTATCCGAAGCGTCCGGACAAACGAATCGGCGAAACGATCCTGGAAGTCAAGAACTGGACCGCCTACGATTCGGAGCTCGGCCGGAACATCGTCAAGAACGTCGATCTGCATGTCAACAAAGGCGAAATCGTCGGAATCGCGGGCCTGATGGGCTCGGGACGGACCGAATTCGCGCTCAGCGTGTTCGGCAATCCGAGAAACTACAAGCTGGACGGCGAGCTGTTCGTCGACGGCAGGAAGCGCAATTTCAAGCATACGAGCGACGCCATCAAAGCGGGAATCGCTTACGTAACCGAAGACCGCAAAGGCGACGGGCTGTTCCTGATCCAGGATATCAAAAGCAACGTCAGCGCGGCGAATCTCAAAGGCATCGCCCCGGGCGGCGTCATCAACGACAACGAAGAAGTCAAAGTCGCCAACGATTACAAGTCTTCCATGGCGATCAAAGCGCCTTCGGTCGAACAGATCGTCGGCAACCTGAGCGGCGGCAACCAGCAGAAAGTCTCGCTCGGCAAATGGCTGTTCGTCGGACCCGAGCTGCTGATCCTGGACGAACCGACGCGGGGCATCGACGTCGGCGCCAAATTCGAAATCTATACCATCATGAACAAACTGATCAACCAGGGCATGAGCATTATCATGATCTCGTCCGAGCTCGGCGAAGTGCTCGGCATGAGCGACCGGATCTACGTCATGGCCGAAGGCCGGATCAAAGGCGAAATCGCGGCGGAACACGCCGATCAGGAAAAAATTATGCAGCTTGCCACGCAATAGGAGGGTGAACCCGTGAACTTCTTCACTGAAGCCAAAACCATGCTTAAACAAAATATTCGCGATTACGGCATGTACATCGCTTTGTTCGTGATTATGCTTACCTTTACCATCATGACGAACGGGCTGTTTATTTCCTCGCGGAATATCAGCAACCTGCTCGACGCCACCGGCTATATCGCGGTGCTTGCGGTCGGCATGACGCTCGTTATCGTTATCCGGCATATCGACTTGTCCGTCGGCTTCGCGGCCGGCTTTATGGGCGCGATCGCGGCGATCATGCTGTCGCAGCTCGGCGTTCCGGTCTACCTGACCATCCCGATCATCCTGGTGCTCGGCATCGTGATCGGCATGTTCAATGGCGTGCTGGTCGCGTCGGTCGGCATTCCGGCGTTCGTGTCCTCGCTCGCGGCCATGCTTATCTTCCGGGGCGCGCTGCTTCAAGTAACGGAGAAAACCGGTACGATCATCGTGCGCGACAAAGCGTTCAACGCGCTCGGCAACGGCTATCTGCCTTCGATCGGCGAAGTGGGCGGCCTGAGCCTGCTGTCCCTGATTATCGGCGCGCTGGTGATCCTGTACTTCGTGTACGCGGAAATCTCCAAACGCAGAAACAAGATCAAATACAAATTCGAAGTGCCTTCGAACCAGATCTTCGCGCTGAAGCTGGTGTTCGTTTCGATCATCATCGCTTACGTGACCTGGATTCTGGCCGGCTACAACGGCTTTTCGTGGACGGTCGTCATCACGCTGATCGTCGTGGCGATCTACCACTTTCTGACGACGAAAACGGTGCTGGGCCGTCATATCTACGCGGTCGGCAGCAACCCGGAAGCGGCGCACCTGACCGGGATCAACGTGAAAAAGATTACCTATATCGTATTCGGTTCGATGGGCATGCTGTCCGCCCTGTCCGGCATTCTGTACACGGCCCGTCTGCAATCGGCGACCACGACGGCGGGTACGCTGTTCGAGCTCGACGCGATCGCGGCGGCCTACGTCGGCGGCGTATCCGCGGCCGGCGGCGTCGGCAAAGTGACCGGCTCCATCATCGGCGCGGTCGTAATGGCCTCGCTGTCGAGCGGCATGAACCTGCTCGGCGTCGGCATCTCGTACCAGTACATGATCCGCGGCGCGGTTCTGGCGCTGGCCGTTATCTTCGACGTTATCACCCGTAAAAAAAGAGGCTGACCGATTTACGGGCGCTCCGGTCCGGGTTTGCTCGCCGGTTCGCCCGCCCGGTAAAGAATACGCCGGGCCGCTAAAGAACCGCTTCGTTTTGCTCCGGCGCCGCCGCGAGCGGAACGGGGCGTTTTTTTTCGCTCGTTTTCGCGCGCCGGAAGCTTTTGCCTTTCTTTTGTCACCTTTGTTGGACGAAACCGTGTTTCGGCCGGCTTGGCGTTTGGGTATTGGTTTCAGCATTGGTTGCTTTGTCGGCTGCGCCTGCCGGATGCCGGCTTGTCCGGTTATCTTTTCATGGCGCAATCTGGTAAAGTAACAGGAAAGGACCGTACAAGTCATGGCGGTCCAAAACGCTTCGACGAATAAGGAGGAGACACGAGATGGGCGAGGGAAATAAAGACAAGATCAAGTGGGGGATCATCGGCACGGGATGGATCGCGGATCAGTTCGCGGCCGACCTGAAGCATGCTTCGAATGGCGAATTGTATGCCGTTGGCTCGCGCACCCTCGAAAGCGCACGCGAATTTGCGGGCAAGTTCGATATTCCGCAGGCGTACGGCAGCTACGAAGAACTGGTCGGGGACCCGGAAGTAGACGCGGTCTACGTGGGCACGCCGCATCCTTTCCATAAAGAAAACGTATTGACCGCGCTTAACGCGGGTAAAGCCGTGCTGTGCGAAAAGCCGTTTACGGTCAATGCCAAAGAACTCGACGAGATGATCGAAACGGCGCGCGAGAAAAAGCTGTTCCTGATGGAGGCTATGTGGTCGCGCTTCCTGTCGCCGCTCGTTCAGGTGCGCAAGTGGCTGTCCGAGCAGAAGATCGGCGAGATCCGCATCGTCAAAGCCGAATTCGGCTTCGATGCCGGCTGGAATCCGGAAGGCCGTCTGCTCAATCCCGAACTCGGCGGAGGCGCGCTGCTCGATGCGGGCGTCTACCCGGTCTCGTTCGCTTCGATGGTGTTCGGCCCGAATCCGCAAAGCGTCTGGACAACCGCGCATATCGGCGAAACCGGCGTGGACGAGCATTTCTCGATCCTGCTCGATTACGGCAGCGGCCGCACCGCTTCGCTGAACGGCGGCGTACGCCTGAACATGCCGAACGACGCTTATATTCACGGCACCAACGGCTATATCCACATTCCGCAGTTCCTGTTCGCCAAGGAAGCGACGCTGTACGTTTCGGGCGAAGAACCGGTGACGGTAACGGACGATCGCGAAGATCGCGGAATCAAAGGATACGCCTATGAAGCCGAAGAAGTCGGACGGGCGCTGCTGGAAGGCCGCCGCGAGAGCGGGATCATCTCCCTGGCCGAATCGCTGGGCATCATGCGGCTGCTCGATAACGTACGCGGGCAGTGGGGTTTGAAATATCCGTTCGAATAAGCGCAAATTGTGCGCGCTGCGCCAAGCCGAAAGACCTCGTTCTCACCGCGTGTGGGACGAGGTCTTTTTTTGCGCGCGGTTTTTACATGCCCCAAACAAATATTCAAAAGTATACATAGGTCTAACGGTCTGAGAAAATTTGGGATAAAAGTCCTTTTTATTTTTTGAAAAGACTTAATAATTTGTCGAATAAAGACGATATTAGGTTTAACTTAGACCTGCACAACTGTTTTGTCCCCAATCCACCTTAAAGGAGAATCCCGTATGAAAGCGAAACGAGACGCACTGCAAAAAGGCCGGCTGTCCCGAATTTCCCTGAAGGTCAAACTCCCGCTGTACGTAGGGTTTTTGCTGATTCTGATGCTTGCGGTGTCCAGCTTCTTCACGTATCGCTTCGGCGGGAATCTGCTGCTCGACAAAAGCCGCGACGAAGTCAATGCCAATGCCGACCGGATCGGTGAGAGTTTGTCGACAAATGTCGATCTGGAGAAACAGCTTGCAGGCACGATGGCGGTATCGCCCGATATCAAAGAACTGCTGGAACAGCGCGACGCCGGCACGATGACGGACGATCAATTTTTCTCGCAGCAGAATGCGCCTTATGTCAAAGCGAACGCTTTTGTCAAAGACGCGCTGGACGGATCGAACGGCATCGAATCGACGATCGCGATCGACAAAAACGGAACAGTCGTTGCGGTGAACGATCCCAAATCGCTCAAGCTGGACCTGTCGGAACGCGAATATTTTAAAAAAGTTATGGAAACGGGCCAGCCGTTCGTCAGCGACGCGCTCGTCTCCAAAGTCACCGGCAATCTGATCGTCGTGGTCGCCCAACCCGTCAAAGACGACTCGGGCAAAGTGCTCGGCGTGTACGTCAATGCGATCTCGACCGATTTCTTCGTCAGCAAACTGCAAAATATCCGCATTAACGGAGAAGGTTATATTTTCGTCACCAGCCGCGGCGGCACGATTATCTACGATTCGCGGGACGAATCGCTGGCCGGCAAGCCTTACGAAGCCGACGGTTTTCAAACGATGCTGGACGCGGACTCTTCCGGCGGTATCGTAAAAGGCAATATGGACAGCGACAGCTCGTATATCCGCTACTCGAAGATTCCGGACGCCGACTGGATCGTCGTCGTACAGGATTCGTACAGCGATATCAATAAACCGCTGGGGCAACTGCTGAATAATATCCTGCTGATCGCCATAATCTCGCTCGTGCTGGCGGCTCTGGCCGGAACGCTTCTGTCGCGCAGCATCACAAGCCCGATCGTGCGCCTGACGAATCTGTTCAAACAGCTCGCCGGCGGCGATCTGACCGCACGGGCGGAAGGCAAGTATCATAACGAATTCGCCGATCTGGCGGACAGCTTCAACGTCATGGCCGAACGCAACCGCGAGCTGATCGGGCACATGAACCATTCGATCGAGGTGCTCAATCAGAATACGGCGGACCTGGATACGACTTCGCAGAACACCGCGCGTTCGATCGGGGAAACGTCGGTGACGACGATGGAGATCGCCAAAGCGATGGAATCGCAGTCGCACGACACCGAACGGATCGTCGGGCGCTTCTACGGCATCGGCGAGAAGATCGAATCGCTGGGACGCAAAACGGAAGTCATCCGCGGCAGCGCGGATTCGATCGGCCGGGTGTTCGAAAGCAGCGGCGAAGTGGTCAACAGCCTGATCGACATCAACGCCAAGAACGAAGTGGAAATCCGCAATATCTCGGCGGTAACGGAAATGCTGGCGGACAGCTCGCAGCGGATCGGGCAGATCACGGATGCGATCAACCAGATTTCGGCGCAGACGAACCTGCTGGCGCTGAACGCGTCGATCGAAGCGGCGAGAGCGGGCGAACACGGACGCGGCTTTGCGGTGGTGGCGGACGAAATCCGCAAACTGGCGCAGCAGTCGTCGGACCAGGCGAACGAAATCGGCGGCATCATCCGGCAGACGCTGGAGCAGGTGGAGCGCAGCAACGAAAGCGTGAGCGAAATCCGCGCCATCTCGTCGAGCCAGAACGAGTATGTGGGCCGCACGCAGCAGTCGTTTGAAGAAATCCTGTCGAGCGTAACGGCGATTACGGACCAGATCCGCGATATGGCGTCGGAATTCAAGTCGATGGAACGCGACAAAGACGATGTGCTGGAAGCGTCGCAAAGTCTGTCGGCGTCGGGCGAAGAAGTCTCGGCTTCGGTGGAAGAAGTCACGGCGACCGTACAGGAGCAGTCGGGGATGGTACAGCGGCTGGCCGGCATGGTGCAGAGTATCGACCAGCTGACGCAGCAGCTCGGCGAATCGGCGGCGAAGTTCAAGATTTAAAACGGCAAGAAAAAAACAAAAACCACCGGGAATAGGTTAGGCGCCTACCGGTGGTTTTTTTAGTCGTTCAACAAGACTATTAAGGCTCGCCGCGGTTGCCCGCCGGCTTTTGTCGGAAACCTGCGATGCGCTAATATCGCAGGTTTTTCTTATGATATTATACCGCATTTCATGTTGTATATAATCTTGATAACCAACATAAAATGATTTGAACTCAGCCGTTCGGCTTGCGGCTGCATACCGCAATATAGTTCAAATCCCGGCCGACGGTGTTGAAGAAACGGGACATGCTGCGGAACTGGCGGCGGTTGTCTTTCTTCATTCCGTTGCGCACGATGCGAAGCGTGCCGAGCAGTCCTTCGTCCCGAATCATTCCGCGCGCGTTCATCAGCGTCATCGCGCCCTGCCGGTGATCGACTTCCACGAATCCCGCGCCGCGCATCAGCGATTCCCAGTCTCCGACCGGCATCGGCTCCACATGGACGTGAATCGTCTGCCGCAGCTCGGCGATCGCCGAAGCCATATCCGGTTTGACCAGCGTAATATCGTGGGTCAGCAGCCGGCCGCCCGGCTTGAGCACCCGCCAGTATTCCGCCACGGCTTTTTCTTTGGCACTCCGGTTCAGCATGGTCAGCATCGCTTCGTTGATTACGATATCGAAGCTTTCGTCTTCAAAAGGAAGCTTCATCGCATTGCCGCGCATCACGCGGATATGCGATTCCATTCCGGCCGCCCGGATATGGCTTTCGGCTTTCTGGAGCGCCTGGCTGTCGAGATCGACGCCGGTGATCTGACAGCGATAGCGCTGCGCCAACTCGATCGAAGTGGTGCACATATTGCAGGCGACTTCCAGCACCCGCGATTCCGAAGTGAATTCGCCCTGACCCAGCAGCCAGGAAGTCGCTTCCACGCCTCCGGGACGCAGACGCTTTTTGCCCAGCTTGGCGAGAAAACGGTGACCGACTTCATTGCTCATTGAATGCAGCCCCTTTTATCCGATTATATTGAGAACTATTCTCAATTAATCGCAGCATAACAGAGAGGCGAGCTTTTTGGTGTGGTTCCGGTAACGGCAGTTGAATCCGTTTTGTGAACAATACGTTGAATGATGGAAGAAGCGATGGCAGAAAAATACCCGGCACCAAAGTGCCGGGTATTCCGGTTCAAGCCCGCGGCTCGGAATCCGATGCCAGTGTTTCTTCGGAAGCCTCGGCTGTATCGGACGAAGCGATATCCGCGTCGCCGTGTACCGGCGCAGAGGTTGCGGCCGGGCCTTCTTCGGCTCTCGCCGGCATCGGGAATTCCGGCAGCGCGTCGAAGTAGGCGCGCAGTTCGGCTTCTTTGCGCGGGTCTTCCAGCGCGATCTTGCCGTTCAGGTAATGCTCGACCGCCAGCTCCCAGGTCGGCGCGATCCGGCGCGAGGCGAGCGACTTGGCCGCCGAACGCACGATGCGGCGTTCTTTGGAGTTCGAGAAAGTATCTTTGTATTCCCGCACCAGCGTCAGATCCAGCTTGTCGTAGACGGAGCGGAAAATATCGGCGGTCATCTTCGCGTCGTCCAGCGCGCGGTGCGCCGCCCCGGATGTCTCCAGGTTCAGCATGGCGAGCGCGCCTTCGACGCTGACGTCGTTCTTGAGGCCCTGCGTTTGCAGGAAGCCTTTGAGCAGGTCGAGCGAAGGCGTCTGCGTCCAGTACGTTTCCTCCAGCTTGTGCATGCGCACGTCCTGCACGATTCTCTTGATATCTTCGCCGCCCCAGACGACGAACGTCAGCGGTCCCGGCGCAAGATCGAGCCATTCGCGGAACTGCGCGATCACTTTGGGGAAGCGGGGCGCCGCGTCGATCGATTCCTGCGGAATGCCGGTTTTCTTTTTGATAAACGAATTCAGCTTGGCGAAGTACACCGGTCTGATAAACGCGGCGAACGTGTCCGTATCCTGCAGCGATTCGTCCAGCCGGACCGCTCCGATCTCGATCACTTCCATCGGGTGCGGGCTGGCGAACTTGCGGCCGTTAAACTCAATATCCAGAACAATATAATTCAAAAGGTCTGCCTCCATGCCGTAATAAGTAGTAAAAGACTTCTTTCCTGTTATTTTAACAAAAAAAGCGCCTCATGTTCAGAAAAATCGAAATCAAAAGTTCAATGATGAAAAAAATGGGTTTAAAAAATCTTTTTGGAAATCGCGCCGGTTTCATAAGGAAGAGTGTAATTTTTTTGTCGAAAAAAACCGATAAATCGCTTAGGTATCAGATGGTTGCTTGAAGCACAGAGTGAAGAGAGAGGGGAAGTTCGGAAGATGCGGACAAAAAAGAACGGGGAGAAAACTCCGAAAACCAAACAAGCGCAGGGAGGACGCACATCGCTGCGCGTAATCCTGCCTTTATTGATCGGCGGTTTGATTGTGGTGGTGCTGGCGGCGTCCAGCACGTTTACGTATTGGCTCGGCGGCGATCTGCTGCTGCAAAAAAGCAAGGACGAGATGAACGCCAACGCCGACCGGATCGGCGAAAGCCTGTCGACTACTGTCGATCTGGAGCAGCAGATGGCGTACGGAGCGGCGGTCACGCCGGAAGTCCGCACCCTGCTCGAACTGCGGGCAAGCGGGAAGCTGACGGACGACCAGTTCTTCTCGGCGCAGAACGAATCGCTCACCCGGGTAAACGACCAGTTCAAAGAAGCGCTGGCCGGCACGAGCGGGATCGAGTCGATGATGGTCATGGACAAGAACGGGACGGTCGTGGGCGCGAACAAAGACGACGCGATCAAGGGCGACCGGTCGGACCGGGAATATTTTCAGCAGGTCATGAAGACGGGGGCGCCTTACGTCAGCGACGCGCTCGTTTCGAAAAGCACGGGCAATCTGATGGTGGCGGTGGCCCAGCCCGTACGCAGCACCGGCGGCCAAACGATCGGGGTCTACATCAATACGATTTCAACCAGCTTTTTCGTCAACCGGCTTGAGCAGCTGCGCATCAACCAGGAAGGTTTTATCTTCGTTACGAGCCGCGGCGGAACGGTAATCTACGATTCGCGCGATTCGTCGCTCGTCGGCCAGCCGTACGAAGGAATCGGCGCGCAGGAACTGACGGACGCGGATTCTTCCGCAAGCATCGCCAAAGGCAATCTGGCCAGCGACGATTCCTATATCCGCTACTCGAAGATTCCGGTGGCGGACTGGAGCGTCGTGGTGCAGGATTCGTACAGCGATATCCGCAAGCCGCTGGAACAGCTGATGCACAGCATCCTGATCGTGGGCGGAGTGTCGATCGTGCTGGCGCTGCTGGTCGGTTTCCTGATCTCGCGCCGCATTACGGTTCCGATCGCAAGCCTGACAAACCTGTTCAAGCAGCTTGCCGGCGGCGACCTGACCACACGGGCGGAAGGCAAGTATCACAACGAGTTCGCCGATCTGGCAGACAGCTTCAACGTCATGGCCGAGCGCAACCGCGAGCTGATCGGGCATATGAACCATTCGATCGAGGTGCTCAATCAGAATACGGCGGACCTGGATACGACTTCGCAGAACACCGCGCGTTCGATCGGGGAAACGTCGGTGACGACGATGGAGATCGCCAAAGCGATGGAATCGCAGTCGCACGACACCGAACGGATCGTCGGGCGCTTCTACGGCATCGGCGAGAAGATCGAATCGCTGGGACGCAAAACGGAAGTCATCCGCGGCAGCGCGGATTCGATCGGCCGGGTGTTCGAAAGCAGCGGCGAAGTGGTCAACAGCCTGATCGACATCAACGCCAAGAACGAAGTGGAAATCCGCAATATCTCGGCGGTAACGGAAATGCTGGCGGACAGCTCGCAGCGGATCGGGCAGATCACGGATGCGATCAACCAGATTTCGGCGCAGACGAACCTGCTGGCGCTGAACGCGTCGATCGAAGCGGCGAGAGCGGGCGAACACGGACGCGGCTTTGCGGTGGTGGCGGACGAAATCCGCAAACTGGCGCAGCAGTCGTCGGACCAGGCGAACGAAATCGGCGGCATCATCCGGCAGACGCTGGAGCAGGTGGAGCGCAGCAACGAAAGCGTGAGCGAAATCCGCGCCATCTCGTCGAGCCAGAACGAGTATGTGGGCCGCACGCAGCAGTCGTTTGAAGAAATCCTGTCGAGCGTAACGGCGATTACGGACCAGATCCGCGATATGGCGTCGGAATTCAAGTCGATGGAACGCGACAAAGACGATGTGCTGGAAGCGTCGCAAAGTCTGTCGGCGTCGGGCGAAGAAGTCTCGGCTTCGGTGGAAGAAGTCACGGCGACCGTACAGGAGCAGTCGGGGATGGTACAGCGGCTGGCCGGCATGGTGCAGAGTATCGACCAGCTGACGCAGCAGCTCGGCGAATCGGCGGCGAAGTTCAAGATCTGAATCGCTTGAATCGAACTATTTTAAAATTTAAATGAAACAGCCTTTATCCGTTAAGTTAGCAAGCAAAAATGTCGATAAATAAAGTACCGGAAACACCGGGCCGCAGGCGGTAAACACCACCGGTCAAGGAGGGTACAAGATGAGAATATCAACAATCGACAGCGGCGTTACCGGCATCCATTCCGTTCAACCCGTCCAGCCGGTGCAGCGCGCCCAGCCGGCGGCCGCGTACAAATTCAAACTGCCGGAAGCGCCGCGAACCGCGCGTTCCGCGCCGCGCAAAGCTTCGGCGGCAGGCCGGCGCCTGACGGTGCGCGAGGACGGATGGTTCCGCCAGTACAGCATCCTTCCCGACGGCACGCGCATCCTGCTCGGCGAATGGCCGGCGAACGATCCGGCTTATGCGCCTCTGCCGAAGAATGCGGCTCCCTACAAAGCCGCGGCCGCAGCCCCGGACGCGGAGCATCACGATCCCGAAGACAGCATGAAAGAAAGCGGCCGCAAGCTGAAGAAGCTGCTGGAAGCCGGACGCGAGCCGTAACGGGACCGGGCGGGAAGGACAGCCGAACCGGATAAATCGAACCGAACCGAATAAACCGAACCGAATAAGAAGCAGCGGAAAAACCGAACCGATTCGTGCCTGACGAATCGATTCGGTTTTTTGGTATGGGAACGTGAACGTTCGCCTGCCGATCGTCCGCCGCGCTTACGGAAAGCCGCGGGCAAGACTCAAATTGAAAAATGCAGACTTTCCTGATAACATAACTCAGAATAGAGCTTGAACGAAAAATTGCGCCGCTGCCGGAAAAGAAAAACTCCATGGCGGAGCGGAAGCGAGAATCGGAAGGATGAGATCACGATGACTTACAGCTATCTCTCGCATTTATACTGCCCCAAATGCGGCACGACCTACGATGCCGCGCAGCGGCAGCAGCTGTGTGAATGCGGTTCGCCCCTTCTGGTCGCCTACGATCTGGAGAGGCTGGCGCAGGAGCGCACGCCGGAAGATATCGCCGGCCGCAGGCCGGATCTGTGGCGTTATCACGAACTGCTGCCGGTGCAGAGCGAACGAAATATCGTGTCGCTCGGCGAAGGCATGACGCCGCTGATTCTCGTGCCGGTACTCGGCGCGGATATGGATATCGCCGATCTGCATATGAAGGACGAAGGCATCATCCCGACGGGATCTTTCAAAGCGCGCGGTGCCGCGGTCGGCGTCTCGCGGGCCAAAGAACTGGGCGTAAGCGAACTTGCCATGCCGACCAACGGCAACGCGGGCGCCGCCTGGGCGCTGTACGCCGCGCGGGCGGGCATCCGCTCGACGATCGTCATGCCGGTCGACGCGCCGAAGATCACGCGCAATGAATGCGCGGTGTCCGGCGCCGACCTGTATCTGGTCGACGGCCTTATCAGCGACGCCGGCCGGATCGTCGGCCGGGCCGTACAGGAGTTCGGCCTGTACGACGCCTCCACGCTCAAAGAGCCGTATCGCATCGAAGGCAAGAAAACGATGGGCCTTGAGATCGCCGAGCAGCTCGGCTGGGAACTGCCGGACGTGATCCTGTATCCGACCGGCGGCGGAGTCGGCCTGATCGGCATCCATAAAGCGCTGAAGGAGCTGCGCGAGCTCGGCTGGATCGATGCGGAGCGGAAGCTGCCGCGCCTGGTCGCGGTGCAGGCCGAAGGCTGCGCCCCGATCGTCGAAGCGTGGCGCGAAGGGCGGACGGAATCGGAATTTTTCCCGAATTCCGAGACGGTCGCTTTCGGCATCAACGTGCCGAAAGCCCTGGGCGACTTCCTCGTACTCGAAGCGCTGTACGAGACGAACGGCTGCGCCGTGGCGATCAGCGACGAGACGCTGCTGCGCGAACAGGAGACGGCCGCGCGGCTGGAAGGCGCGTTCGTCTGCCCGGAAGGGGCGGCCGTATTCGCCGCCGCCCGCAAGCTGCGGGCCGCCGGCTGGATTGCCGCCGGCGAGAAAGTCGTCGCCCTGAACACGGGCGCCGGGATCAAATACCCCGACACCGTGTCCGTCGAGGTGCCCGTGCTGCGTCCCGACGACAGCGTGACGCGGTAAAGCGCGCGCTTTGCATCGCGCGCCGACGGTGTCCGGCGCGTGCAGGCCCGGCGCCGCCGCTGCGGACGTCGCGGGCGCTAACTAACCGCCAACCAACCGCCAACCGAAAAAGCGGAACGCCCGAACGGGCCTCCGCTTTTTCCTGCTGCTGTTGTCGCTGCTGTTGTCGCTGTTGCTGCTGCTGTTGCTGTTGCTGCTGTTGGTGCTGGCGCTGTTACTGCTGTTGTTACTGCTGCTGCTCTTGCTGCCGGCTTGATCCAAGCCGAGCCGTACGCGCCGCAGCGGACGGAATATCGATCTCCTGGACTTAATATATGCCTCCGGGAAAAATAACGTCCTCCATACATCTATTTCTGCCCAAAAGCTTTTTTTAAGGCAAATAACGTCATGGGTGCAGCTATTTTTACTTTTTTCGGCTAATTCCTTCTGATTTCGTTGAAATAGTTGTATATGCGCAGCTAATTTGCAAGGAGGGCATCTAAGCGGCGAAATAGTTGTACCTGTGCTCTTATTTCCGCGCCGCTCGGCTGTGAGACAGTGAACGCCGCCGATCTTTACGGGAAATATCACATCTCGCGCCTTGCAACTCATATCTCGCCTCTCGCGCCTCACATCTCGCCTCTCGCGCCTCGCGCCTCGCCCCTCGCGCCTTGCGTCTCGCCCCTCGCGTCTCGCACCTCGCGTCTCACATCTCGAACCTCGCCCCTCTCGTCTCGCCCCTCACATCCCACATCCCACATCTCGTTCCTAACCCCCCGCGTCTCACAAATAACCGAACGCTGCATTTTTCACCGCATACCGCACGATCCGTTTGTTCCGCGCGCCGGCTTCCCCCTCGAAGATTCCGCGTTCGCAAAGCGAATTCAGGCAGCAGATCGCCGTCCGGTGATTGAGCCGAAGATGCTGTCGCACATCGACCGGCCGGATCGGACGTCCCAGCGTGCAGGCGAGCCGAATAATCTCCCGATCCCATATCGAGGAGACGTCTTCGTGCCCGCTCCGGCTCGCATACCGTCCCAGCATCATGCGCAGCAGCGTGATGCAGAGGTCGGGGCGCCGGGCCACATCGTCGTAAGCAAACGAGATCACCTGGAAGCCCATCGCGGTCAGGAACGTTTCCCGGTTCAGCTCGCGGCAGAACTTCCGGCGGTCCATATCCTGCACATGCGGCCCGTACCCTTTAATCTCGATAATCAGTCTGGCGTAAGGCGTGATCCAGGCCAAATCGCAAAAGTAATGCAGACCGCGCCAGTCCGTTACTTCATACTCGGGATGCAGATGATCGAAATTTTGCCGGAGCGGCCACCAGACATTTTGACAAAACAGCTTCTCCGCTTCGCGATGCCCGCGCTCCAGCCGATCCCGGCGCTCGCCGGACCGTTCCCGAAGATGCGTGCCGATAAAAAGGTCGTGCGCCGATTCGAAGTCCATTTGTAATTCCTCCTCGATGTGTGCAGAACGCAAAAAACGTCCCGGCTCGCTTCCCCGATAAAAAAGGAAGGAGCGGGACGTTCTTCGTCGCCGGCCGATTGAATGAAACTCATTGATCCTATTGTAAAGCGAAATCGCATTACCCGCCAGTCCGCCGGCCAAGAAACTTTGCAGGCGGCGGTTTGTAACCCCGAAGCTTCAAGTTCCAGGCACAGAGCGGAACAGAGCAGAATGAAGCGAAATGGAAAATCGGAAATCGCAATCCCCGCTCAACTCCCCCTCCGCCCGTACCTTCCCGGAGACACGCCTTTGAACTTCCGGAACACCCGCGCAAAATACCCCGCGTCCGCATATCCGACCGCCTGCGCGATCTCCTGCACCGGACGGCCGCCTCCGCGCAGCAGGACTTCGGCTTCCTGGATGCGCAGCATATTGACGTATTCCGTCAGCGTGCGGCCGGTGGAGCGTTTGAACACATGGCAGAAATACGTCGGCGTCACGCAGCACAGCCGGGCCGCTTCCCGTACGCCGATCGGCTCGCGAAAATGTTCGCTCAAGTGCAGCAGCAGCGGATACACGACGCTGTCCGTCCCGGTCTCGGCGCTCCGGCGGCCCGAAGGCTTCTCCGCCGGCGATCGGTCCGATATCCGCAGCGCCAGGCCGAGCGCGGACAGCAGCGAAGCCTTTACCAGCAGCTCGAAGCCCGGCTCGCCCGCCCGGTATTCCGACACAGCCGCCAGCAGATGCCGTCGGATCGCTTCCGCTTCACCCGGCTCGTAAAAAGCGCGCAGTCTCAGCCGGCCTTCCAGCAGCGGGCGGATATAGCGCGTTTCGGTATGGTCGAGCGCATGATTGCGCAGCAGCGCTTCGCCGAATACGAGCGCCTGCAGCTCGCTGCCGTGCTCCAGCGGAAACGCCGCGTGCAGCTGCGCCGCGTTGACCAGCGCGCAGCCGCCCGCCGGCAGTTCGCGCAGCGAAGCGCCGACCTGGACGCTGAAGCGCCCGCGGGTCACGACGATCCATTCCAGGTGCTCGTGCCAGTGCGGCGGGATGCAGAACATATTCGGGTCCGATTCGCGGATGCGGAACACGTTCAGCGGGAACGTCCGGTCCGGGATCTCCGTATGCTCGCGGCGCCGCGCTTCCGGCTTGCAATCGGCGGCGGGCGGGTCGTGCAAAGGCGCTGTCTTCATTCGAGTCCTCCTTTGTAGGTATCCGGATAAATCCGGTTTATCTGCTGCGCGAACATCGTAATCCTGTCCTCTATCTTCGTATTCTGCGCCCTGCCGCGCAAACCTGCTTCGCTTTATAATGGAGGTTGAAAAAGATAACGTTTCCAAAAAAGTCGGACCCGAAAGCAATCCTATCCCGCTTCGCCGGCTTGTTGGCTGCGCTGCCGTCCCCGGCAGCCGCCGGAAAAAGGAGGAATTATCGTCATGCTGTATACAGAAGAACATGCTTTAATCCGGGAGTACGACCACGAAACGCTGCGGATCGAACCGTGGGGAGCGAACGCTTTGCGCGTCCGGTCGTCCAAAGATATGCTGCGCGACGACGATTGGGCGCTGCTGCCGGCCGGGCGGCCTTCCGCCGGAGCGCGCGTTGCGATCGCCGAAGACGGCCGGAGCGCGTACATCGTCAACGGCCGCATCCGCGCCGACGTCGACAAGAACGGCCGGGTGACTTTTACCGACGATAAAGGAAAAGTGCTGCTGAGGGAAACCGAGAAAACGTACCAGCTCAAATCCGGCGGGCGCGATATCGTGCCGATTCCGGGCGGAAGCGACTATTCGGTCACGCTGCGCTTCGAATCCGATCCGGCCGAGAAGCTGTACGGAATGGGGCAGTACCAGCACTCCTTCCTCAATCTCAAAGGCTGCCGGCTCGAACTCACGCACCGCAACAGCCAGACCAGCGTGCCGTTTCTGCTGTCCAGCCTCGGCTACGGCATGCTGTGGCACAATCCGGCGATCGGGCAGGCGAGCTTCAATCTCAACGTAACCGAATGGTCCGCGCCGTCGACGAAGCAGCTCGATTACTGGATTACGGCGGGCGATACCCCGGCGCAGATCGAAGAAGCGTACGCGGACGCCGCGGGCAAAGTCCCGATGATGCCGGATTACGCAGCGGGTTTCTGGCAGTGCAAGCTGCGCTACCGCGATCGGGAAGAACTGCTGAACGTGGCGCGCGAGCACAAACGGCGTGGACTGCCTCTTTCCGTTATTGTGATCGACTTTTTCCACTGGACGAATCAGGGCGACTGGAAGTTCGACGAACGCTACTGGCCGGACCCGGAAGGCATGGTGCGGGAGCTGCGGGAGATGGGCGTCGAGCTGATGGTCTCGGTCTGGCCGACCGTGCAGACGGAGAGCGAGAATTACGGCGAGATGGTCGAAAAAGGCTACCTGGTCCGCTCCGACCGCGGCGTGCGCACGCAGTTCCAGTTTCTCGGCCAGAACGAAATCTTCGACGCCACCCATCCCGGGGCGCGGGCTTTTCTGTGGGAGAAGATCAAGCGCAATTATTACGACAAAGGCATCCGTTTATTCTGGCTGGACGAAGCGGAGCCGGAGTTCGCCGTGTACGATCACGATATCTACCGCTACGACGCCGGCCCCGCGCTGCACGTCGGCAACTGGTATCCGAGCCAGTACAGCCGCGCTTTCTATGAAGGAATGACCGGCGAAGGCCAGCAAAACGTGCTGAATCTGGTCCGCTGCGCGTGGGCGGGCAGCCAGCGCTACGGCGCGCTCGCCTGGTCCGGCGATATCGCGTCGAGCTTCGAGGTGCTGGGGCACCAGGTGCGGGCGGGGCTGAATATGGCGATTGCGGGCATTCCGTGGTGGACGACGGATATCGGCGGTTTTCACGGCGGGAACCCGGACGATCCGGCGTTTCGCGAGTGCATCGTCCGCTGGTTCCAGTACGGGACGTTCTGTCCGGTGATGCGGCTGCACGGGGACCGCGCGCCTTACCGCGAGCCGGATACGGGCCTGCCGGGCGGCGGGCTGTGGGGCAGCGGCGCGGACAACGAAGTGTGGAGCTACGGGGAAGAAGCGTACGGGATTTTTGAAAAGTACCTGCGTCTGCGCGAACGCCTGCGTCCGTATATCATGCAGCAGATGCGGGCCGCGCACGACAAAGGCACCCCGCCGATGCGCCCGCTGTTCTACGATTACCCGGACGATCCGGCGGCGTGGGACGTGGACGACCAGTTCCTGCTCGGCCCGGACCTGCTGGTCGCGCCGGTGCTGCACGCGGGCGCGGCCGGCCGCGGCGTCTACCTGCCGGCCGGCGCGAACTGGACCGACGCCCAGACCGGCGAGACGTTCGCGGGCGGACAAGCGGTCGAGGCGGACGCGCCGCTGGAACGGATTCCGCTGTATGTCCGAAACGGGGCGAAGCTGCCGATCCGGGAGTCGTAGACGAAGCTTGCGTCAGGCAAACGGCCGCGTGTTCGGCAGGTACTTTTTTTGAGAAAAAACCGCCTCACTTCATAAACGTGCCCGGGCTGTGAAAGTTGGCTGCCGGCGGGGGATTTTATGTGTTCATTCACTAACCTTTCGAATCGATTTTGTCGATGAATACTTTAGCGTATAAAACGACTAAACTTTTCCAGAGGATGGGTGAAGCATGGAACAATGGAATCAACTGCGCCACGACGATCTGCGGGTCAAGAATCGTCTGGTCTTCTATTCGATCGCAATTACAATCGGCCTCGCCATCGTCATGTATCTGTTGGTGACGCTCGAAGCCAAAGACAAATACCTGCTGATCGGCAACAACGCGGCCTGCCTGCTGATTCTCGGCGCGCTGTACTACACACGGTTCAAAGAGCACGCGTTTCCGTACGTATCGGTCGCTTTCGTCACGTTAACGTCGACGCTGTCCACGTTTATCGTGCCGAGTCCGACCAACGTGATCCAGGTGTATCTGGTGCTTGCGCTGTCGCTGGTGTATATGGAGCGCAAAGTGCTGTACACCGGGTTCGCCGGCGCCGCGGTCCTGATGGCTTCTTATCTGTACGAAGGCAAAAGCACAGCGCTGAATACGGACCAGATGATCGTGCACGTATTTTTCTTCGTCGTGATCTGCATGGTGCTGGTGAATTTCCAGCGGATCGTGGATCGCATGATGAAGCGCCTCGGCGATACCCAGCGGCAGACGCAGGGACTGCTGAGCGACCTGGAGCGCCAGAGCGCTTCGATGCACAGCAATGTGCGAATCGTCTCCGGCAATATGGAAAGCATCTCGTCGGGCAGCGAAGAAAACGCGATCTCGTTCGAAGAAATGAATCTCGCCGTGCAGGAAGTGACGCAGGGCGCCGTTTCGCAAAACGAACTGCTGGTCGAAGTGGCCGAGTCGGTCCGCGTCAGCGGCGAGCAGCTCGACCGGATGTTCCAATCGCTCAAAGGCCTGCAGGATAAAAGCGGCCTGGCGGCCGGATCCTCCGAGCGCGGCGACGAGATCGTCAGCGGTCTGTACCGGCTGATCGGCGAGTTCGAAGGCCAGGTGCAGACGGCGGCGGCCGAAGTCAACCAGCTGGCCGAGCAGGTGTCCGCTTCGTCCGAGCTGATCGGCACCATCCAGGAAATCTCGTCGCAGACCAACCTGCTGTCGCTCAACGCCAGCATCGAAGCGGCGAGAGCGGGCGAATCCGGACGCGGCTTTGCCGTCGTGGCCGACGAGATCCGCAAACTGGCCGACCTGTCGGCGCGGGCGGCGGAGCAGATCTCCGGCAACCTGACGCTCGTCGGCGGCTACTCGGACAGCACCCGGACGAATATGCAGTCGATCTCGGTGCGCATGAACGAGTGCATGGGCATGGTCGAAGAAACCAGAGACGTGTTCACCAGCATCAGCTCGTCCGTGGCCGACGTCAGCCAATCCGTCGACGGCTACAGCGGCATGATCGGCAGCGTGCGCACGTCGTCGGAAACGATCGAACGCTCCTCGGAGAACCTGGCCGCGATCAGCGAACAGTCCACCGCGGCCATGCAGGAGATTTCCACTTCGCTGACCGAACTGGTACGCAAGAACGCTTCGATCCTCGGCAGCATTCGCAGCAACAAGACGGCTCTGCTGAGCCTGACCGAAGAAGCGTCGGGCGCGCCCGCGGAAGCGGACGGCGGGGAAGAACTGGCGGAGGTTCGGGAGGCTTAAACGGCGGTTCGATTATAGAGAATGCGCGGGGAAAGTCCGCTGCCCGGAAGACCGGGAAACGGGCTTTTTTGCCTTGTAAACGGCGGCGCGAAAAATATTTTGCGATTTGCTCCGGACGTAGTATTCAAGCGGTCGGCGTGCTGTTATAGTTGCGTAAAGACAGCTGTCAAGGAACAAGATCATACGGGGAGAGTGCGGAATGCAGGGGAAGAACGGCGGAGAGCGGGAAAGCGGTAAAAAGATTCGGGGGAAGCGTGCGAGAGCGGCGGGGATGGCTGCGAAAGTGATGCTGTGCGGGGTGCTGATCGCGCCGATGGCATGGGCGGGAACGGCACAGGCGGCGGAAACAGAGCTTAAAGACCAGGAGAATCTTGACTTTCAGACCGTTCTGCACAGCAGTGCTTCGACCTATGTACAAAGTTTTAAGCCGGGCTATTCCGGTAAATTGACCCGATCAACGTTCTATATTGCCAATTATCCGGGATCGGGCAGCGAGAATTATGAGCTTCAGGTGCTGAATAAAAGCGGTGAAGTTCTGGCCGCACAGCGTTTGAATGCAGAACCCAATCCGTTGTGGTCGTCTTATTACGAATTGGATTTTAAGTGGGATTCGCCTGCGGTTCTCCAACGCGGAGAAACTTATTTTTTTATGCTAAAACTGGATCGCTCGGCCGGCGTAATGATAAGCAAAGCCGATCGTTATCCCGACGGACAGTTCATGAGTTATTTGACAAGCAATCCTGAAAGCAGCGAATACGATGTCCGGTTTACGACTTATATGAAACCGGACATTGCCGAATTTCCGTTCGGTACGTTAACATTCAGCAAAAATTACATCAGTGCCGGAGAAAAAAGTATAACCGTTACTTTTAAACTTATCGATGAAGAAGGGAACTTTGTTCAAGGCTTTGAAGAGCCGGTATTTAGCGTGGATAGCGATTTGGCGAGTATAGGACAGGTTACGGCCGGGGCGGATGGATATACGGCGCAAATCATTCCCTCCACACGGCCGGGAACGGTGACCTTTACCGCTCGCGTACCGTTCGATGGACGCACTATTACGCAAACGGCCGCTGTCCCGATCGTTGCCGGAGCGATGGATGTTTCGCGATCGTCGATTTCTTCTTCCGTATCTAAAGTGCA
Organism: Saccharibacillus sp. CPCC 101409; assembly: GCF_030518235.1. Lineage (GTDB taxonomy): Bacteria > Bacillota > Bacilli > Paenibacillales > Paenibacillaceae > Saccharibacillus. The sequence continues at coordinate 280,562 of NZ_JAULSA010000001.1, forward strand.
GGCCAATAATATAGATTCGACGAAGATACGGGTTCGTTTAAAAGATTCTTACGACAATCCTATCGTTAACCGCGACGTATATCTCGATCAGGACGGTGCGACCGGAGTCAGAGGCATGCTCGGGGCTACAACAAATTCCGACGGCGAAGCTGTTTTTGTTATGCAAAGCTCGGAAGTCGGAACTGTAAATTATTTTGCCATCGAAGCTTCGAGCAATAAAAGAGCATCTGCCAATATCCCGATCGAATTTGTTGCGGCTTCGCCGCCCGAAATGACGCTGACCGAACAGCCTTCGGCGGATAAGGCGTCGAGCCGTATTCAAGTACAAGTCTCTGCCGCGGCTGAAGGCCATTCGATCAAGAGTGTGAAATGGGCGGCGGGCGAACAAAAGGCATCCTACCTGAAAAGCAAGGGAACGGACGTCGCCGACGCTCGATTTACGGTTAATCGAAACGGCGTTTACTCCGTCTACGCGCTTGATTCGGCGGGTAACGAAACGGTCAAGACGATTGATATATCGGGAATCGAAATTCCTTTGTCCGCTTCGCTCAGCACGGTTGAGTTCGAACGCTCGCAGATGGCTGTCGACGAATCGGTTAAAGTCACGATTACATTGAAAAATGAAGACGGTACAGCGTACACCGGGTCTCCGAGCGTGTTTCCGCAAACTTCTCTCGGCGAATTTCGAGATTTGAAATCGTTGGGGAACGGAATTTACGAAGCGATCTTATACAGCGGGGAAGCAGCGGGCCGCGCAAAAGTCTCCGTAACGGTGAACGGTCAAAAGCTGGACCGGGAGCCGCAGATCGAAGTGAAACCGGGGGCGGCGGATCCGCAAGCTTCTGTCGTACAGGCCGCTCCGGAGCGTGTGAGCGCAGACGGTAAAAGCCGCGCGCATCTGTTCGTTTACGTTTATGACAAATACCAGAATCCGCTACCGGGCCAGGAAGTGCGTCTGGATACCGGCTCCGATAAAATCACGGCTTATCCGGGGAATTCGGTAACGACGAACAGCCTGGGCAAAGCGGAGTTTGAAGTCGCAAGCGATATCGCGCAAACGGTCGGTTTGACTCCTTATATCATTCAAGACGGTCGCGGAGTCAATCTGGGCAATCCGGCTTCAGTGGAGTTTGTTTACGACATCAAGCCGGAACTGGCTTTTGAAACCGAACTGCTGCGAAGTTTGCCGATTACGATGAACATCACAGCTTCTGCTGAAGCAAAAGGTAAATTTAATGCGTTAACTGCTTTGAAATGGGCGGCGGGGCAGCAAAACGCCGAATACTTTGCGGCTGAAGGAATCGACATGGAGAGCGGCGGTTCGTTCAGCGTAACGGAAAGCGGCATGTATACCGTGTATGCGCGCGACGCCGCGGGCAACGAAACTATAGAATACCTGGATCTCCAAATACCGCTGTCGGCCGAAACGGCGCTGGCGAGCTTGAAGCTGATTGCAAGCGGCGCGGAAAGCGGCAAAGCGCTGCTGTACAACGCGGATACGCAGGCGTACGAAGCGACGGTAGCTTCGGATGTATCGGCGATCCGGCTGCTGCCGTCGGCGCTCGATCCAAGCGCGACGGTGGAACTCGGCGGAGAGCCGATCGCCTACGGCGAAGCTTCGAAAGAGCTGACGCTGGAAACGGGTGCTAATTCGTTCGATCTGGTCGTCCGGGCGCAGGACGGGTTGGCTTCGCAAGCCTATGCGATCCGGATTACGCGGCAGGAGCCCGATCCGGAACCGCAGCAGCCGGAACCGAACGAACCGACTCAGCCAAACGAGCCTGTACAGCCGCCGGTTAACAACAGCGGCGGATCCGGCAGCGGCAATTCCGGCGCGCAGCAGCCGGTCGAATCCGTGACAGTGCCGGTTCAACCCGTACAGCCGGCAGCTTCCTGGAACCTGGGCGGCGGAAGTTCGGCATTCACCGTAACCCGCGAAGCTGTGATGAACGGCCGAATCTCGCTGACGAGCGAGGGCAGTCAAGCGGCCGCTTCGCTCGGAGCGGAGACGCTCAAGACCTGGTACGACCTGAACCCGAAAGCTCAGGTCGCGCTGAAAGTCGCCGGAGGCGAGCTGTCGCTGCCGCTTGCGCAGCTGTACGAAGCCGCCGGCGGCGCGTCGCCGGGTTCGACGCCTCGCACGGTCGAACTGTCCGCCGCGCCGCCCGCGCAAGGCAGCCTGCAAAGCATACAGGCCGAAGCCGGACGCCTGGGCGCGTCCGTGCTGGCGCAGCCGGTGAGCTGGAGCATCTCGCTCACCGGAGGCGATGCCGCCGCCGAGTCCGCGGCGGCGAAGCTGCGGCAGGCGGCTGTCGCCCGCCTGCTGTGGACGCCGGCTGCCGCCGCGCCGGCGTCTTCCGCGGCCGCGGGCCGCGCAGCGGCGCGCTTCGGCAGCGCCGCGGGCGTTTCCGCCGGCTTCGCGCCGGCGGAAAGCCCTTCGGCCTCGGCCGCTCAAGCCGCGGCCTCGCCCGCAGGGGCGAACGGCGGCGCAGGCACAGCCGCCGCTCCGGGCACGCTCGTCCGCTGGGATGCGGACGCCGGCGCTTTCCGCTTCGTCACGGCCAATCTCGGCCTCGGCGAAGCCAACGTGCCCGTGGACGGCGGTATCTACGCCGTCGTGAACCGGCCGGCGAGCTTCGCCGACCTGGCCGGCCACTGGGCGCGGACGGACGCCGAGAAACTGGCGTCCAGCCTGATCGTCGAAGGCCGCACGGCTTCGACGTTCGAACCGGGCGGCACGCTGACGCGCGGCGAACTGTCCGCGCTGCTCGTCCGCGCGCTGGGCCTGGGAGCGTCGGCGCAGCCCGCGCCGTTTGCCGATACGGCGGGCGGCTGGTACGCCGCCGACGTGAACGCGGCTTACGCCGCGGGATTGGTCCGCGGCAGCGGAAACGCCTTCCGCCCGAACGCGGCGGTCACCCGCGAAGAAATGGCGGTCATGCTGGAGCGGGCGCTGTCGCTTCAAGCGGCCGAAGCTGCGGCGTCGGCGCAGTCCGGCGCGGCCGTATCCGGCTCCTCGGGCGCATCGTTCGAAGACGTCCGGGCCGGCGTCTGGATTCCCGCGGCTGCCGGCATCCAGCCTTCGGCAAACGCCGCCGCATCGGGCGAGCGGGTATCATCCTGGGCGTCGGAAGCGGTCCAAACGCTGCAAAACGCCGGCATCCTGCAGGGCGACGTCGGCGGCAAACTGCGTCCGCAGGCCAATGTGACCCGCGCGGAAGCGGCGGCGCTGCTGGTGCGGCTGCTGGAACGCGGCGGCAGGATGTCATAATCGTTCTGCCGCAAAGCCCAAAGCCGTTCCGCTTGCACGGAAGCGTGAGCCGGTCTATATATCTTCAATCATAAAAAAAGCCCGGAACGAAGCGGCATCCGCCGCCGGTTTCCGGGCTTTTTTTCCATACCTGCCGCACTCGGGGCTTCCATTCAGCCTACCCCGGTCATCAACCGCGATACGGCTGCTTCAAGCTCGGGATCGGGCTGCGCATGCAGCGAAGCGAAGTACAGCCCGACAGCGACCGCCGCGTACAGAATCGCCAGAATTCCGGACACCACATGTTCTCTGGTCGGCCGCACGAATTTCAGATCGATAAAGAAGTGCAGCAGGTAGATCGCAGACACAAGGCCGATCGCGGGCGGCAGCGCGGTTCTTTCCGGCAGATAGTAAAGCAGCAGCAGGGCCGGAATAAGCAGCAGCGCGGCAAGAAGCGTATGCGTCCAGACATAGCGCCTTTTGAGCCGCTTGTCCGGGAACTCCGCTTTGCCCTGCACGATAAAAAGCCGCAGCAGCGATTGAATCAGGAACATCGCGCTGACCACGACAAAAAAGTTATTGGGCATATCCTCGCACGCTCCTTATACGGTTAGGGGATTTGTGGGCAGGCTTGCGCTTTATAAACGCGGCGGAATAGCGGAACGTTACGCCCGGAGGCCCGCTGTCTCTTTATCGGAACGACCGGCTTTTTGCCCGATCCGTCCCCGCGCACAAAAGCCGCCGTCTTAACGACGGCGGCGCTTACATTTGTCGATCGATTACGATCGGGGAATGCCGCTTCTGTTGAAGCTCGGAACTGCGGTGGGGTGGGGCAGAAACAGCGTTCTCCCTAAATACAGACGTATGGAAAACGAAAAAAGTTCACTTTTATTTAAAATTTTAAGAAAAAATAATGATAACAAAGGTTTTTTACTGTTTTTCGTTTTATATGGATTGAAATAAAAACAAAGCGACCCGTTTCCATAATATTACTTTGGCAGGTACAATAGTTATAGAGCGACTAAATTCAAAGAATTATAATATTTAAACGTAGGGAAAAGTAGTTGGAATTTATAAGTTGGGAAGGAGATTGTATTATGCCGAGTTGGCATCTTAAAAACAGTAACGGAATCTTTTATCCGGCAGCGATTCATTCATTGAGTCTACCATATGCACGCTCTTTGAAGCAGATGGATTGGGAGCAAGGATTTGATTGGAGTATTTATACAAGCTCCAAGAGTGCGTCTAATCCTTATAAGTTACTTGCTGTAGGTAACGCTTATATTCAAGGCGCTATAGCTTATAGGGATGCTGAATATTATGTGTTTGTAGATTTGCTTGAGAGCGCCCCTGCCAATCGATATACGAATCGACAGCGTGCTTATGTAAACGTAGTGGATGTTTTATTGGGGGCGGCCTGTGAGCGCAGCAGGCAGATTGGAGGCGAGGGATTGATTTCTTTTCAAGCCAAAACGAATTTGATTCCTTATTACATAGAGAGATTCAATGCAAAGGTGTTAGGTGGTAATCACATGATTATCGATGAAAATGGTGCAGATCGCCTGTTTAAGTTATACTATCATTAATGAGTGTCCAGAGGAGGAATAGGGATGCGTAAGATGAAAAAGAATACTTTAAATCCGTTTAGTCCATCGGTTCGTTTTGGTATTCGTCCTCCTGCCGGTCAGAATTTTATTCGGCAGCCGAGTGGAGTTGTGATTCTGCCTCCAACAGAAGAAGAACGTCTAAAAATAGAGGATGAAATGAGAAGATACATTCAAAACAAGAAAGAGCATTCTATAAAATAAATGTTCTCTTATATAAGGTTTGAACGAAGTTGCCCTCATAGAGGGCGGCTTTTTTTGTTCCGATTAAACTCTTATAAAAATCATTGTAGCTGTGAGCGAACATTTGTAAAATGAATACTTAGAAGGGCTGCAATAATGGATTATGAATAGTAAACATCCACCTTCCTGGAAAATGGATTTGTTCGTCTCTTTTTGCCTCTCCTTATTGGTTTTCGCTCCGATGGCAGCGTTTATCCTGGCCTTTTACTCGTTCTTCGATTTGTCTTCACTGCTGCGTTTTATTGAATTCCCGAACAACCGGAATATTATTCTGTATATCGTGCTGCTGATGATCATGCTGTACTTTATCGAGACGCTGGTGGTTCCGATTGTAAAAGGCATGCTCAGGATCGCTTTTCCGGCAGCGGCCTCCTTCGCCGCCTGGCTGCATCCCTTGATTGAAATTGCCATCAACGCCTCCGTGTTCTACATATTGTCGCTGATCGTACCGGATGTTTTGATCAACGGAATGCCGGGCGCTCTGGGCATCGCGATTCTGTATCAGCTGGCGTCCATGCTCGTTTCGCGATTTATGAGCAGGGAAAAGAAGCAAACTACATAGAGTAAATAAAGCTTTCTTTGCAAACTCGGCTGTGCCCGTCACCGGGTATGAGCCGCTTGCGGCATCGACCGATATCGTTGTTTGAAACGTCGGCTTTTTCCTCATGGCTGAATCCTCAACTTATCACTTCTTCGTACATTACAGGAAAATACCGCAAAAATTCCGGCAATCTGGTTCCCAAGCGCTGTTAAAGGAAGTACAATAGAAATAAAGCAAGCAAGTCTCGTGACCCAAGCCGCCGGACCTACGTTCGAGCGACTAACCGACCTTTTATCCCGATTCCCGTTCTTGCCGCCTCGTAGCCTAAACCTTGCTCAAAATCCGCAGATTCCGGAAGCACCGGACCTCTTCACGGAATCTGTCCGCCATCAGGGAGTGAACACATATGGCCTACATGATTCCGGAAACGATCCCCAAGACCGCAACCGCGGGCGAACGCCTGCTGTTTCATACCCTCCGAGAACACCTGCCCGACGATTACATCGTTTACTATGAACCCGAGATCGGCGGCCGCCGCCCGGATTACGTCGTGATCGGCCCGGATCTCGGGATGCTGGTGCTGGAAGTGAAAGACTACACCGAAAGCACGCTGTACGAACTGTTCCCGAACGAATGGCGCGTGTACAACGTGCAGGGCGAGCTGAATACCGTGCAGAATCCGCTGCTTCAAGCGCGCGGGTATGCTTTTCGGATTGCGGACAAGCTCAAGAAAGACAAGAACCTGATCCGGACCGGCGGCGCTTACCACGGTAAACTCAAGTTCCGCTTCGGCCTCGGCGTCGTGCTGACACGGATGCGGGAAACGCACATCGTGAAGCACCAGCTGCACCGCGTGATCGATCCGCAGTTCCTGCTTACCCGGGACGATATCGACATGGACGCCGACGGTTTCGACGGCACGGCGCTGCTGGAGCGGATGCTGGGCATGTTCAGTATTCCTTTTCACGACAACCAGCTGCTCAGCCACGAAGACATCAAAGCGATCCGCTACCACCTGTTCCCCGAAGTGCGCATCAGCGCGGAATTCAAAGACCCGGCGTACTACAACGACCAGCTGCTGCTGTCGCTGCACAACGTCCAGGCGATGGACCTGCACCAGGAATCGCTCGCGCGCCAGCTCGGCGACAAGAACCGTCTGATCCGCGGCGTCGCCGGCAGCGGCAAGACGTTGATCCTGTCCGCCCGCGCGCGTTTGCTGGCGAAGGAGCACCCGGAGTGGAAGATTCTCGTGCTCTGCTACGGCATTCCGCTGTCCCGCGTGCTGCGTGGGATGATCGACAAGATGATGGTCGAGCCGGAAGATTTGTTCGACTTTGCTGCGATGAGCGTGGACGGGGACGGCAAACCTTCCGCGAAAAAGCACTCCATCGAAACGGCGACGTTTCACGAATGGCTGTGGAGCAAGCTGCGGATGAAAGACGACGGGATCGAAACGCTGCTGGAAAAAATCGACCGCGGCGAAGCCATTCTGCCCAAATACGACGCGATCCTGATCGACGAAGGCCAGGATTTCGAACCGTCTTGGCTGGAGCTGCTGAGCAAAGTGCTGAACCCGGAAACCCAGTCGCTGCTGCTCGTGGAGGACAAGGCGCAGAATATTTTTAAAAGGAAAACCAGCCTCTCCTCCAGCACCGGCCTCGACTTCCGCGGGCGCTCCAAGATCCTGAGCATCAACTACCGGAATACGGCGCAGATCGTGAATTTCGCCTGGGACTTCTACCGCACGCACTCGTCCCTGAAGGACCGCGTCAAGGAAGGCAGCAGCGTCGAAGGCGTCGAGATCATCCCGCCCCAGAGCACCAAACGCAAAGGCCCCGAGCCGATCGTCAAGCAGTGCGGAAATTTCAACGAAGAAGCCGCCTGGGTCGCCGCCGCGATCCGTAAGCTGCACGAAGAGAAGAAAGTGCCGTACGCGGAGATCGCGATCCTGTACCGGGTGCGCAGCACCTTTTCGTACTCGTATGTGGACCGGCTGCGCAAAGAACTCGACCGGCTGGAGATTCCGCACGACTGGATCGCCGAGAACGTCACGTCCAAGCGGGCCTACGACCGGGGAGCCGATAAAGTGAAACTGTCGACGATCGACAGCTCGAAAGGTCTGGACTTTAAAGCGGTGTTTATCGTGAACGTGGAGAGCATGCCTTTTAAGCTGGAGGAGAACGTGGAGCGGGAGGTTTCGCTGTTTTATATCGGGATGACGAGGGCGATGGATTGGTTGTTTTTGAGTTATTGTAGGGTGGAGGGGTTTGCGGGGGGATTGAGTAAAAATATTGCTGAAAGAATATTTTACAAAAAAATAAAATGAGTTTTTATATAGAGTTCGGGAGGAAGGAAGGGCATGTTATTGAAAGATAGTGTTGATGTTTTTTATAAGTTAATACTAGTAGGTGCTCCAATAGCTCTGCTTATAGGAGTATTAAGACCATCGATTACAAAAGAAGAAATACTGTTTATGAGCTTTTCGGCTAAAGTTATACGTAATATTGTATTCTATTTACTTTATATCTCTGGGGTGTCTTTTTACTTTTTATTCTTTACATCCTTTAGCGCAAAACTACGTCCTTTAGAGCTAGAATCTAATGTGTTTCTTGGAGAAATTCTGAGTAATCCTGTATTCATATCACTAGTCGTTATTTTAGCCATTTATGTTTTTATGTTATCTACTAACTCTAAAGTGCATAAATTTATCATCAAAAAGAGAAATAATGATTATAAAAATCCGAAAGATATCATTATTATTATGTTGTTTTTATTTATTTTTCCGCTTATTTCATTTTTGATGATCGGTTTCACTTTTGGTTATCTATCAAATGCGGTTTTAGCTGAAGCAGCAATGAATCAAAAGATTAATGTGGAAAATTCATTATATGTATTAGCTTATTTTAAAAGAATTCCTCACATTTATTATGTGGTATTAGGGAGCAATCTTTTTTGGTTCTCTCTTTTATTATATATGTTTAAGAAGTATGTTTCTTTGTTTGAGCAAGCTAGTGTTTATGTATCGATCATATTAAAGGATGGCAACGTGTTGAAAAATATTGAGTTACTGAATCATAATATGAGCGGATTCTTATTTGTAGCTAATTCCGATAAAACTATAAAAAAAGCTATTCCTAAAGAAAATATCTATTCCATTGAATTTCATAAGCAATATGAATCCTTTGGTCATGCATTTTATCGTAGTAAAATAAAGATGCCTAGCGAGTTAAGCATTGAAGAACAAGTAGAAATGAAGAAAGAAATGAAAAAAATTCATTTTTAAATTTTGTTTTAGGGTGATTTTATATACTTATTTGGTGGCATAATATTATATAGAATGTTAAATATCATATGGATATAAAAATGTAAGATGAAAATGTAAACTGGGAGGCAAACTAGTGACTTCGTCCCAAGCTAATCACCTCATCAACATCCTAAAACGCTGCAAACAATCATCCAAAGAAGCCGTCGAAAACCTCGAAAGCTTCAGTGATTTCAAACAATATATGCACATTCAGCGCCCGGTAGAGGTAGAACTTGAGCAGCACATCAACGAAGCTCATTCTTCTGCCGAAGCTCGCTTGATCTTGGTCTGTGGCGGGGTAGGTGACGGTAAGTCGCACATCTTGTCATATCTCAAAAACAAGTATTCCTTCTTGAACGACGAGTCGCTCTTCTATCTACATAACGATGCGACAGAAAGTTTTTCTCCCAAAAAGACTTCGATCGAAACGCTGGCGAAGGTGCTACAACCGTTCTCAGATGAAGGTTTGCAATCCGGAGGCACGCAAAATATTGTACTGGCGATCAATCTCGGTGCCTTGAACAACTTTATCGATTCGGAAGAAGGCAAGGTTTTTTCGAGATTGAGGGCTTACGTATACCAAAAGAAAATCTTGGAGTCCGTTATCGCTGACGAGAGCAGTCCTGATGATCATATCTTCCAATACGTCAACTTCAGCGATTATCATATGTACCAACTGACGGCTGACGGACCGAAATCGAATTATATCAAAGGCATCTTCCGAAAAGTTACGCAACAAACCGAAGACAATCCTTTTTACCAAGCCTACTTAAGAGATCGGGAAGAAGACTCGGAGATTGCGGCGAAGAATCCGATTATGCAAAACTACGAGCTGCTTCAGAATGAAGACGTCCAGGACAAGATTATTACGCTGCTCATTCAAGTCATGGTCAAGGAGAAGCTGATTATCTCAACGCGGGCTTTGCTGGACTTTGTCTATAATCTGCTTGTTCCTTCCGTTATGGAAAATATGAGTCATAAGCGAATCGTGGACTACGTGCGCGAACAGGATTTTCAAGATTACATCGCTTGTCTGCTGCCGTTCCAAATCTTCGAAAAGGTTGATGCGTCGGCGATCCACCAAGCGATCGATCGGATCAATCCGACTCGCATGCGTACGGAGCAATTGGACAAGTTCTTGATCGAATTCAAATCTAATCGAGAAGGCGCAGGCCTTTTTGCGAATCATATCAGCATTACTCGGTTGCCGTGTTTTTCAAGGTCTTTATTCCAACAGTCGCCTTGGCGTAACGGAGGTAACAAAGAGCAGGCTTATAAGCAACGTTTGATCAAACTTTTCGTGTATCTGTATTACTTCATTCCCAAAGAGCCGCATCAATCGTTTGAAGACAAGACGTACGAACAATTTATGCGCTACCTGTTTTATTGGAACAAACACGAATTAAGAATGCTTGCGCGTCTCTATCAGGAAGATATTCGAGATGCGATATATAAATGGAATGGCGAAGCCAATAATGATTTGGTCTATGTGCAAGTCGGACAACCACAAACCCAATACTACGCGCTGCAAAAGTTGGAGATCGAGCCGCATATCGAACGTGCCAACGCGCTGCCGGAAACGGAACTTTTTAAGTTTCTTACGATGATGAAAATTCAGTTCAGAACCAAAGGAGCGAGCTATGCGGACGGTTCGGAAGTTCCGACGATCGACATCGATTATTCGTTGTATTCGTTGCTGAATCGGATCAAGCAAGGTTATCGTCCGAATAAGAAAGATAAGTTCCAATATATCAAGTTTGTCGAGTTTATCGATAAATTGAATAATGCCGGAACGCAAAAGAACGAAATGGTGTTTGAGAGCAAACAATTCGGAAAGTCGACTCGTTACCGTTTGCAGTACGATGAGACATTCGATCAATATTCGTTTATGGAGACGTGAATCTAATGAGTTATCACTTGAATCTTGAAGAAGTTCGCAAGCAATTCAAGTTCGATTCTTCGATCAAGCATAATCCGAAGATCGATCTTGAATTCTTGCCTTATACCACAAAGTTCAAAGAGACCCAGTATAATTTCCGAGAAGTGACGGGAGAGTTTATGCGGCTGATCGGACAGAAAAAGTTGCCGGAAGCCGTCGACGCCGAAAAGTTGCTGAATACAGCGTTAGATGCAATCAACTTCAACCAACCGAATCAGCGCGGCGAATTTAGACAAATGATGAAGACGCTTTTTCTGGACGAAAATGAACAGTTGTATTTGTTCCATCCGCAGACGCTGTACTACATCAACACCGTGGAAAACGACAATAAGAGATTGGCGCTCTTTTTGTACAATGTGCTCTGGAACCGGCAAGAAGCTTGGTCTGTCGACACTTCGGATCAAACAGACGCGGATTTAATGAGCAAGCTATTGTTCCGTTCTTTGCCTGCCTTGATGGACGCGAAAGTGGGCAGCAAAAATTACGCGGTGATGTTGCCTGAAATCTCCGAATTGTTTATTCAAGATTTCAAGTGGTTGGCTACCAAGAATGAACTTTTTACGCAGCAAGTTGAGAAAGTGATTTCTTATTATTATTTCTTCTACGTCACTCAATTCGCGATCCGCAATGAAGCCTTATTCCAATCGAACGATAACAAGATCCTTCCTGTCTACTTTACTTTTGAAGAAGAAGAACGCTTGTCAAAAACAAGAGTGAGTTACGAGTACGGTTGGAGAAGCTTGGAGAAATCGGTCGGTCGGATCTTCTCTCATGTCAACCTACTGAAGATGTTGAACTTCGCGAATGTTTCGCAAGAAGAGGAAGCTTTGCAAGTCCCGCTCTCTTATGAAGAAATCGCGAATCATATTCAGCAGATGAGTCAAGAAGAACAACAAGTGTTGGAGAAGCAGTTAGATCAACTGATCGAAGATTATGGGCAGAAGCTGTCCGGCGATAGCCGTTGGGCCTTGATGGGGACGGTGCCGAACCGTTACGAGTTGCCGGCTTTGAATAAGATTTATCATTTGTATCGTATGATCGATCATCAATTCAATCAAAGTGGTCGCTCAGGACCTTATAAAGAATATACGAAATGGTTTTTACATTTCTGCCAAAAGACGTTTCTAAAGTCACGCGGCCGCTCAGGTAAAATGTTGATCTTGGATACCGATTATTTGCTTTTCCTGACCAAACTGATTATCAAAGACGAAGACAAAATCCGCCTGAAGCGATTGGTCGACGAGTTTGAGATTCGAGGAATCAAGTTTGACCGGGACACGCTAGCTGCGATCGTTGATTACTTTGAAAAGCTGAATTTATTGGAGAAAAAAAGCGATAGTGGGGATGCTATATATGTCAAAGCATTTTTATAATTACCTGGCTGAACGCATTAAGCGTTTCTTTAACGACACTAATATTCAACCCGGCGAAAAATACCATATTCAATTCGAACGAACCGAGCAAGTCGAAAATCTGGTCGCGGAAGTCAAAGCATTAGATGAGGCCGAGCCTTTTTACATGCAGACCGAAGAAGACTTATATCAATCGGTTTGTTTGGTCGCTCCTGAAGCTAAAATTCTGGTGGCTGCTAACTCCGACGAAGTGACGCCGGACTTTTTGACGACACTGCGAAATAAAGTCGGCACGCAAGAAAATCCTTTTATGGACAAAGCGATGCTGCTTATTCATAACTCCAACTTGGATAGCCTTGTGCAAGGAATGACTTCTTTCGGCAAAGAAGGTATGCCTTTTCATATCAATTCGATCGAAGAGAACTTGCAAGAGATGATGAGCAGCTCCGAGTTGTCGCAAGCGGAAAAGCAGATTTTAAAATTCAGCATGGCTGCTAATAAAGCTCAACAAGGGATTCATGAGCAGATCACTTTGTTTGATTATGAGAAAATTCTGACCGTTCTTAACAATCAGAAACTCGAAGACAAAGATTACAAAGATTTCGCTCTCTTCCGGGATACGGATATCTTCAACACGCCTATGACGGATAAGCAGATTCAAGCGCGTCTGAGCGAAAATCAGGTGTTGTTCAGTCATGTCGAGATGGCTCACCAATACGGCCCGATCGATATTAGCTTAGAGCGTCACTTCGACGAGCAAGGGGTCAAAGAGCTCTCGGCGATGGATTGGCAGTCTACCGATTTCGGAAAAGTCATGCGTTCCAACCAAAAGAAGCTTGAAGGCAAAGGCTTGGAATACATCGAGCCGATCAAAAAGCTCACTCTCGAAGGATTAACCTATTGGGAACGGCCGGACGGAGAAACCAAAAGCAAACAACGTAAGCGCAACCTGATCATTTTCAATCCGGAGCAGCATAGAAGGATTACTCTGGAGTTGCCGTTCAGCGATTTTATCAAAAACCAATTTATCTCGAATACGACGATCAAATACAACATCAATTCCGAAGCGTCGGGCAAAAAGATCAAAGTCGAATTGACTCACTCGCCGGGACAAACCAACTTTTACGGCGTGAAGTATAAAACGGACGTTTCGCAAACGTACGATTTCAAAATTGCGATCATCGAGACAGAAGAGAAGCTGCTTCAAGCCATCCAGACTTCTTACACCGTGAATCTGGTTAAGTCGAGATCCAAACATTCCAGCATTCTCATCAATTCGGACGATGAACAATGGATCTTCAACAAAGACCAACCCGATGTCATAAAAGTCGAATTGATGGAAGAGTTTGAGCAGAATCAGTTCGAAATCGCGGAGACGGATGAGCTTGTTGTAACCAAAAATCCCGATATGGCAAGCGAAGAAGAACTGATCCATTTTACGATCAAACTGGTCAAAACGGAGATTCCGCTGTCTATTCAGGATGTAGTGGATCGGCCGGTTCCGATCGGCGGTTTCAACGTGTGGAAGATGAAGCGCGAGAAACAAGAACACTTCATCTATCGACTCGAAAACGACAAGATGAAGATCATTCAAGGGACAAGAGAGACTTACGCACAAGGCGAATTCAAAAAGAATCTGGAACGTGAGCTTAAATTAATTGAAGCCAATCATCTGCATTTCACTGAAGAAGTCGGCATTTTGAATCCTGAGCCGATTAACGTGCCCGAGCCTGTGAAAGAAGCTTATATCGATCTGCTTCGTTACTTCCGCGATAATCAGTTGTTACCGAGTTTGGCTTACTTCGACGAAGATTATGCAACGCTCGCCAAACGTTATGTACAGGCTTATTTGCAAGAACTGGAACAACTGCAAAACGGCCAGTCTTTGCTTCCGTCTCATCGAGAAATGGTACTGCTCGGCACGATTCGGAAAGGACTAAAAGATCCCGAATGGTTGTATACGCCGCTGCATCCGCTTAACCTTGCGTATCAGTTACAGTTGAACGACCTGATCGGCAAAGAAGCGATTAACGACGAATTACTACGTTCGCTTCGACCTACCCATCTATTGCCTTACGTTCATTACAATAATGCGCTATACAAAGCGATTGAACCGAGCGATTCTTACGAATGGACGACTTATATCGATCAGGGCTTGCCGCGATTCGAGTCGTCGAAGATGTTCGTAAACAAGCTCGTTCAAGAAAAAATCGAAGAGTTCACCGAACATTTCTCTTATCTGTTTGAGCTGGATTACCGGGCTCCTTTGAAGATCAACACGATCAATATGGGGGACTGCCAAGAAATTCTTCAAGGTCTGTTCGAGTATTACAAGCGCCAATTGAAGCGGGAGATCGAGAAAAGCGATCTGCTTCCGATCGAGCTGCACATTTATGCGGAAAAAGGTATCAACAATGTGTTTGAAGAGATGTCACAGTATAGCGATGCCGAAGAAATCGCAAAGAACTTTAACCTGAAGCTTGAGCTGGAAGGCTATCACTCGGAAGAACTGCTGAACATTTTCCGAGATCAAGTGAAGTTCTATTCTCGCGATGTAGAGGCCAACCAATACGAATACAGTCATGTCACCTTCTATCAAATGAGCAAGATCGAGCAAGAGGCGACGAGCAATGCTGCCGAAATGATTACCGGCGTATCGCTGTTCGGACTGGTTTCGGGCATTCCGTCCGTCTTCATCAACGAAGACTATAAGACCGGTTTCGGAACGAAATACTATAGAACATCGGATGCGCCTTTGCTTGCTTTGGTTCCGAAACTCAATTCGCTGCTGCGTGTAGCACGCACTTTGGATAACTATCAAGAAGATATGAATATCGTCACCGCGATTTCGGCCGAACATAAGCAGAAGCTGGATGCCGTGTACGATTCGGCGCACTGGGTAACTTTCATCGAACCGAAAGTAGATTTGAGCTTCTTCAAGAACAATGATGCGCAGAAAGATTTGCTGGTCATTCATTATAGCGATCAATATACATCTTCGAGCGGCTTCGATGCGATTACCGTAACCAGACGTTCGCAGCAATACCAGAAGCTCATCAAAGAGTTCTTGCACTCGCACGAGATCAAAGCTACAGATGAAGTCTTGCCACCGATCATCAATTTCTTTAACGCGATTAACGGTAATTGGCTGCTTCGTTTGTTGGCACAGAAAAATCAATTCCCTAGAGAAAAGATCAGCATCTTGTCTGCGGTGAAATTAGCGTTGGCTGCTTTCGCGCACAAAGATATCATATGGATTCCGATCTCCATGGAAGAAATTCTGCGGATCTCCGGCGGTACAGGACTTCGTCAATCCGAAGGACTGTTCTCGGCGCGTAATCTGGGAAGATTCGGCTCTTACAGCGATGACCTCTTGTTAATCGGAATCGAGCAGCAAGAACAAGACGTCAAAGTCCATTTCTATCCGATCGAAGTGAAGATTGGTCATAACTCGCCTGCGGTCTACGAGAAAGCGATGGCGCAAGTCAAAGAGACTCGGCAACTGCTGTTCGACTTCTTGACGGAAAGCGAAGAAGATCCTTTCAAAGCCAAGCTATATCGTAATTTCTTCATGCAACTCGCGATTGCCAGCGCGGAGAAAATGGACCTCTATTCGATCTGGCCGGAGCAGTATTGGCAGAACGTAACGGACAGCAGCTTGAGAGAAAAGCTATTGAACGATGATTATACAATCTCGAATAATTTGCAAGAATACATCGGCGATGGAGCCGTCATTTCGTTCAAGAAAGAGTTGGTCTTTACGGAGATCAAACGAACAGAAGATGTGCTTGTGTTCGATTATCCGGAGAAGAGTGGATACGATTTCATTATCAAAGACATCGAAGAAATCAAAAATCATATCCAGAGCGAATATGGTGATATTCCGGCGGATCAGTTGCTTTCGAAGCTTTATATTGGTGGAGAAGAGGAAGTCGTGGCTTTGCCAAACCCCGTAGAATCAAGCATACAGAGCTTTGATCGCATCGATGTCCCCCAACTTGTCGCAGAGAACTCTACAGGCTACGAACCTGATCAGAGGGAGCAGGTAAACATTGCGATATCCGGCAATTCTGAGGACTCGATGCATGAAGTACAACAAGAGAAACAGGAGCAGCCTGTAGCAGCAGAACCACGTAAGCCTTTGGAGATCCTGTTCGGGCATAATGCTCAAAATCAAGAAGAGATTAAATGGTATCCGACTTCGACAGATAAAGTCATGCATACCAATACAGGTATCATCGGCACGATGGGAACAGGGAAAACGCAGTTCACAAAGTCTTTGATTACGCAGCTTAGCCGCAGCAGCCAAGATAACGTGAACGGTACGAAGATCGGCATTCTGATTTTCGACTATAAAGGCGATTACATCAAGCCGGACTTTACAGAGAAGACTGGGGCGAAAGTATACGATCTCTACCACTTGCCTTATAACCCGTTGTCGCTCTATGTGACGAAACCGATCCGTCCGTTGCTGCCTGTGCATACAAGCGGCTCATTGACGGATACGATTGCGAAGTCCTTTAACTTGGGGCAAGTTCAAGTAAATACTCTTAAGGGCGTTATCATGGATGCTTATAACCAACAAGGCATTCTGAAAAACGATCCGACAACGTGGGAGCAGCCAGCACCGACGCTCAGCGATGTGTACGATATCTATGCAGGAAGAGAAGATGCGAAAGTCGACAGCTTGTATGCGGCCTTACAAGAACTCTATGAGATGGAAGTCTTCGAACCAGATGCGAATAAAACGATTCCTTTGTTTGATATGATTGATGGCATTACGGTCATTAATTTGTCGGGGTTTAACGCGAGCATTCAGAATCTGGTCGTATCGATTACGCTCGATGTTTTCTATAACCAGATGCAGATGCAGGGTCATAGTGCGATTAACGTAAACTACCGTGAAATCACGAAGATGATCTTAGTCGATGAGGCGGATAACTTCTTGAGTAAGGATTTTACTTCGATCAAGAAAATCCTCAAAGAAGGACGAGAGTATGGAGTCGGAACGATTCTGTCTACCCAGTTCCTCAGCCACTTCTCGACTTCGGATAATGATTATGCAAATTACATCCTTACGTGGATTGTGCATAATGTTTCGGAGATGTCCGCGAAAGAGATTCGGATGGTGTTCAGTACGCAGAGTAAAGCGGAAGAAGATAACGTCATGAATCGGATTAAGTCGTTAAAGAAGCATTACAGTATTGTGAAGGCTGGGGCAGGACAACCGGTTTGGATGCGAGATCGGGCTTTTTGGGAACTTAATATTTAAATAAGCCTTTTCTATAATATATAAAATAATGATTTGCGGAGGATCTTATGGGATTCAAAAACTTAAATATTTCTTATCAATATAGATCGGATCAAGAATCAGGAGATATTATTAAGGACTTTTATATCCCAGTTTTATCACAAACCAAAATATACAAGAGAGCTGTGGGTTATTTCTCTAGCGGTTCCTTGATGCTTGCTGCAAAAGGAATTTCTGAACTCATTGATAAGGGCGGCAAAATGCAATTGATAGCTTCACCTCGACTCAATGAAAAAGATATTGAAGCTATTGAGCTAGGCTATCGGTTAAGAGAAGATGTGATTGAAGATTCTATAATAAGATCTATTACCAAGCCTAGTACGCTTTTGATGAAGGAGAGGTTTAACTACTTGGCATGGCTTATTGCCAATGAACAATTGGATATAAAAATTGCTATGACTAGGAACGTTCTGAGCTATGGTCTTTACCACGAAAAAATTGGGATAATGGAGGACTGGGAAAATAACAAAATTGCTTTTTCTGGATCATCTAATGAAACAGAGGGTGGTCTATACAATAATTTTGAATCAATTGATGTATTTTGTAATTGGCAGGATGGTGACGATATTCGAGTCCAAAGAAAAGAATTAGACTTTGAAAAACTCTGGAGAAATTCTACAAGCCAATTAGAGATCATTGAATTTCCACAAGTAGCTAAAGAAAAGTTATTAAGTTATAGAACATCTCAATATGCTGAAAGAGATCCGGAAATAGAAGTCACCCCTATAGACATAAATAAATCAAACTTAAATACTCCTTGCATGCCAGAGAACTTAGAAATTAGAGATTATCAGAAGGAAGCTATCAAAAGTTGGTTTAGAAATGACTGTAAGGGCTTGCTTGAGATGGCAACTGGAACAGGGAAGACGATTACCGCTATCACAGCAGTAACTAAGCTATGGGAAGTAACACAGAGGCTTGCTGTAATTGTAGTTTGTCCATATACACATCTCGTTGATCAGTGGGTAAAAGATTTAAAAAAATATAATATGAGTCCGTTGGTTGCTTATAATTCTAGGAATCTGTGGGAAGAAGATGTGAATAATCATATTACGGCTTTTCAGTCAGGAGCAATAAATCACTTTTGTTTGATAACAACAAACGCTACTTTTTCACTGCCTCATATGCAAGTGATCCTTAGAAAGTTAAATAAAAATGTAGTCTTCATTGCTGACGAAGCTCACCACCTGGGTGCTGAAAGTAGTAGAAAGCTTCTTGTTGAAGAATTTCCTTATAGGTTAGCTTTGTCTGCTACGCCTAATCGTTGGTATGATGAAGATGGAACTGATTCCTTATTGTCTTACTTTGGCAATCAAGTTGTATTTCAGTTTGGTTTAGAAAAGGCTATTGGCAAGTACCTTACAGAATATTATTATCATCCGCATATTATTTACCTTGATGAAGATGAAAGTGAAAAGTATTATGAAGTTACTCGGAAAATTGTAAAGTTGTTCCCGAAAGATGGGAACTTTAAAAATGATGACTCAAAAGGACTCACAAGCCTTCTTATCGAAAGAGCTAGAATTTTGAGTAGAGCAAGGAATAAATTAATTAAACTAAAAGAACTTTTAAGTATTAGAAAGGATTCCTTGTACAATATCGTTTATTGTGGTGATAGTTCTGTTGATGGAGAAAGGCAGATAGATGTAGTTAGTAAGTTGTTGGGAAATGATTTAGACATGAAGATACATTCGTTTACTTCTCGAGAAGATGCAATTCAACGAAAAGAATTGCTAGAACGCTTTGAAATAGGTGACCTACAAGCACTGATTGCGATTAAATGTCTTGATGAGGGGGTGGATGTTCCAGCAACACAGAATGCATATATATTGGCAAGTAGTACAAATCCGCGAGAATTCATTCAGAGACGTGGTAGAGTTTTAAGAAAACATCCAAAAAAAAAATATTCTTATATTCACGATTTTATTGTCCTTCCTCGTGAATTAGATCAAATTGAATTAATCGAACCAACATTATTTAATATGGAGAGAAACATCGTAAAACGTGAATTAACACGACTCTCTGAATTTGCTGATTTGGCTCGTAACGGACCTTTAGCGCACGAAGAAATTTCTAAAGTAAAGCATGCCTATAATCTATTGAATTTTTAGGAGGATTTAAACATAGTGGAAGAGAAAGAAGAGATCCAAGCAATTTTAGCAGAACTTCCAGAGGCACATGCGTGGATATTTAAAGAAATTTTGCAGCAGGAAAAGGAATTATTAAATAGGAAGAATCTTCAAGGCAGTAATATTGTTAATCAGATTATGGATATTGTTAAAGAAAGGGTGGAAGATTAGTGTTATTAGAATCCATAAAACTTTTTAATTTTAGACAATATTATCAAGAACAATGTATCGAATTTTCTCAATCATCTACTCGAAATGTAACCGTTATTCACGGCGAGAATGGTGCCGGGAAAACGGCATTGTTAAATGCATTTATATGGTGTTTGTACGGGACACTCAATCTCCCAAATGGGAAGAATATTATAAATGAGCATGCCATTTCTACTACTTCAGAAAACAGTGAAGTAGAAGGTTCTGTTACGTTGAAGTTTACAAGTAATGGGAAAAAGTATACGCTTATTCGTAAAGTTACGGCAAAGAAAAGCCCAAAAGATATTTTTTACTACGATCCTGAAGTGGTTCTAGAATATCGAGAAGATGGTCAATCAGAGATCATTAAAAATCCTACAGTAGAAATTGGAAGGATTTTACCTGAGGATCTTAGAAGTTACTTCTTTTTTGATGGAGAGCGTATTGATAATTTGTCAAAAGAAAGTGGTTCTGAAGATATTAAAAGAGCTATCAAAAATATTATGGGTCTGGAAATTTTAGAAAGAGCTATTTCGCATACTGAAAGTGCTAGAAAAAAATTTCGCAGTGATCTAAAAAATGTAGGGGATTCTAAGACAGCAAATCTAATAGAAGAGATGGAAAAGTTAGATCAACAAATGATTGATTTTCAAGACCAAGAAGAATTACAAAAAGAGAATTTAAGAGCTACAAATAAACAAATTAAAGAAGTGGAAGATCGTTTGAAGCAGATCGAAGGAGCAAAACAATTACAAGAGCTGCGAGATCAGAAAATCAACCAGCTAGAAGAAATAAGAGGAGTTATAAAAGATGTTCGTAAAAAGTTAACCTTATTAATAAGTAAAAATGGTTATCTTGCATTTAGTCATTTGGTAGCACAAAAAGCAGAAAAATTTATTAGAAGCAATAAAAGTCAGAAGCCGATTACAGGAATTAAAAGGCACTTTATAGAATCTCTTGTGGAAAATAGAACCTGTATTTGTGGAGCAGAATTAACAGAGGGATCTTCACACTGGCATCATATTAATAATCTAATGAGTAAAATTAGTAATGATCAGGTCGAAAATAAAACATTTGATTTTATGGGTGATTTGAAAATAATTACTGAGAAGAAAAAAAACCTTTTTTCTGAAATGAAACAATTAAAGGCAGAAGAATTAAGCAACCTACAGGAAGAAAAAAAACTAAATGAAGAAATTGAGGAGATTAGCCTTCAGCTAGCAGGCAAAGATTCGGAGGAAATAGCAGAATTAGAAAATCGAAGAATTCAATTGATTGAAGGTAAGAGTGAAATAGATAGAAAGATTGGCGGTATAACATCTAAAATCGAGGAGATAACAAAGCAGAATAAAGAAAAAAAAGATGAACAATCAAAAGTAGATAAAATAGAAATTAAAGCCAAGTTGACGCAGAAAAGAATGGATACTTGCGAACAGTTAGAAAAAGCGATGCTAAAGATTTTAAGCATTCGTGAGAAGCAAGTAAGGATACAATTACAAGATAAAATTTCGAGTGTATATTCTCAATTTTTGCGTAAAGATTATACTTTAAAACTCTCAGCTTCATATGAGCTGAATGTATTGAATAGTATAGGAAACATTGTGGGAATGTCACAAGGAGAACGTCAAATCACCAGCTTATCTTTTATCGGAGCGATTGTAGATATTGCGCGCGAACAGTTTAAAAAGGAAAATAAGCAAGGTTTTGACGAAGGAGGAATTTATCCATTAGTCATGGATTCACCTTTTGGTGCTTTAGACTCTGATCATCGAGAACGCATAGCTAAAGGCATACACAAACTGGCAGATCAAGTCATCGTAATCGTTTCAACTTCACAATGGAAAGGTGAAGTTGAAAATCAGATGCATACATTAATTGGTAAAGAATATAAATTATCTTATAATGATCCACGTACAAGTGAGCAGCAATACGAATTCACAAAAGTCGAGGAAGTGAAATGGTCATGAAAAGGAGAATTAGGAGACCTAAGGAACAGGAATTACTTTATAAAAAGCTCGTAGACGAAGAGGAATTCGGTGTATTTTCGACTTATAAAGATGTATTCATGCTTGCGGGCGCTGTTGGGTTTATGGAAAAAAAGCGTATCGAGTTCACGTCACAGGCAGAGGGGATGCCTTGGAGTGTATTTAATTTAGAAACTGATGAATCTTTTATCGATGCTATTGCGCTTATCGAGACAGAAGATCTTAGTTTATTTAATGAAGATGATGAAGTGTTTGATAAAAAAATGAAAATATTTGAAGAATATGCTGCAGGTGGGATTGAAGTTGTTTATGAAAAGATTATGGAAAATCCCAAACAATCATTAAATAACTTTTTTGAATATATCATTAGTATGGAAGATGATTTAACTGATAAAGAAAGAAACCTTAAAGGAATAGCAGATATACTTTTTTGAAACTATTTTATATTTAAGAGGTAGAAGCCTCTCGGTTTGTGAAAGAAGTAAAATATATTTCTTATCTCAACAATTGTAATGAGTGATTTGAAGTGGAGGCACATCATGGATATCTTAGGGATAATAGATGATTTTTTGGACGGTGATAGATTAACAGATAGACAAGTTAAAGATGCCATCACTGAACTCAATGATGGGATGCTTTTAGAAGAAGTTGCTAAGAGATTAGGTGTTAGCGTTAAAAGCTTGAGAGAGAGACTTCTAAAAGAAGATTATGAGATTGATTCAGACAATATTGTTATTAACAATAGAGAAAACAGAAATTCTAATACAAAGGTGGGAAAAGAAAAGATCGATCCAGACTTACTCTTACGAATTGCTGTAGAAACACAATATAATTCAACTGATTCCGTAGCTAAGGCATTTAACATCAATTTGGATTATCTTGTATCTCAACTAAAAGAAAACGGCTATAAATTACGATGGCTTGTTCATTGTAAAGGTGGAGTTCTAAAAGATACTTCGCTTTTAAAAGTTCTTGCTGAACTCAATCTAAATAATAAAACTTTAAATGAGGTTTCTCTTGAACAAAATACTAGCTCAAGTCAGATGTTAAGGCAATTTAGAAAAGAAGACATTAAGGAAAATTGGGTGTATGAAACTAGTAAAGATGGTTCTACAAGTATTGCAGACATCGATGGGCTTAGTATTTTAACTGATATAGTAACTGGAAAATTGCTCTGTATAAATTATAACAATCAAAAGATTATAGATAATTATCAGATTGATAGTATAGTTGGTAGGGGGTTTATAACAAACGTACAAAAAAAATTAGTTGAAAATCAACATTATATTATCTTAGATAAGACTCTTATAAGAAAGATAAAAAATTACTTGCCTCAATTATCTTATCTCTCTGAATCTACTTTTTATACAATTGAAGGTGTTAAATTTTTATTCGGAAATAATGGATCGATGGGAGAATATACGACAACTTATCATAATAGTAAAGAACTTGAAGAAAAGCTGCCGTTATTTTTTGAACCAGCTTTTTTGAAGTTGGGTGAAAAAGTCTTACAAGAAGAAAAGATTGATCTCAAACAACAAAAGTCAGAAGAATATAAAAATATTTCTTTGAATGATTCGACTTTTGAAAACTTATTAAAAGAGTTGAACGAATTAGTTTCATTCGAAGCTTTTGAAAAGAAATTTGGAATTTCTTCAGTTGAAATGAGACATTACTTAAAAATTAAAGGTTATTATTATAATCGTAGTAAACAAAAATGGTTGATCACAGCAAAGCAAGCGTTGCGTAAGAAAGCAGAAAAGGAGAATCGGCCAGTAACTGAGCAGGCGTTTCTAAGGTTAGAGAATATTTTTACAGAAGAAGATATAAAAGTTCTTCATGAGATGATTTCAGAACGAAAACTTGAGTCTATAGAGCAATCTAAGTCTTCTGAGCCAGTTAAATCTCTAAGTCAAATGTACACCATACATTTAAATGATAAGATCAATGATGAATTAATAAATTTTAGCGAAAGAAACAAGTTGTCGATTTCTAGAGTAATTGAAATAGCTTTGCGTAACCTTTTTCAAAAATAAATACAAGTTCAAATTAGATAGTTTTATTAATTTAAGAGGTTGTGAATTTAAACGTGATGATTTGATCTAAAGAACCATGTAGCATTCTAATTTAACTATTATATAATTTTGTTCTGCCTAGATTTATTCTATGAGCCCTTATTTTTTTATTTAACTACGCCCGACATTGGAGAAAAGAATTTTAAAATAGTTTTTATGTTATTGAATTTTTTTGAATATAAATAAGTCTTTTTCGGAAACTTCTGTTCCCAGACTTATTCGTATAGTTTGGCGTACTTCCTCTAACGACTTATCAGCAGCACTCAATACATGACTAGGCTTACTAGAACTGCAGGCTGATCCTGAAGACAATGCAACATAATCGGCCAATTTCTTAAGCAGCAGCTCATTGTTCACTCCAATGAACTGCAAGCTAATCAACCCAGGAATCTTGTCTTGCTCATCGCTGTTGAACTTGATCTTCCCGGATAGATTGGTTTTGAAAATGTCAGTCAAGTATCGCTCAAGCTCAGTCAACCGCTGAATGTTTTGTTCAAGATTAGCAGCGGCCAATTCAGCAGCTTTGCCTAAACCTACAATATTATGAACAGCAAGTGTACCACTACGATAGTTGTTCTCTTGCCCGCCTCCGTGCATAAGAGGAGTTAATCGAGTATAAATCTCTTTCGACTGTTTCCGAATGATCGCAGCGCCGATTCCTTTCGGGCCGCCGATCTTATGCCCGGACATTGAGAGGAAGCGAATGCCTCTCAGTTTCTTCAGGTCAACAGGAACTTTTCCGATTACTTGTGTAGCATCCGTATGGAAGAAGACACCGTTCTCCTCAAACGACGCGGATAGCTCAGCAATTGGGTTAAGCGAACCAATCTCGTTATTTCCCCACATGATTGAGGTAAGAAGTGGCTGCTCTTGTGCAGCCGCTTCTTTTACTTGTTCTACCGTTACTCGTGCGTATTGATCCACATCTAAGAAAGAAACCTCATAGCCACGCTCTCCTAGGAAGTTGAACGTCTCGATCACGGAAGGGTGTTCTACTTTCGTTGTCATGAGCCGCTTATTTGCTTTGTCCTCGCGTCCGTAATAATCCGCAATTCCTTTGATGATCATATTATTGCTTTCCGTTGCGCCGCTGGTAAAAACGACTTCGTCCGCATCGCAGCCGAGCAGCGCGGCGACTTGCTCGCGTGCTTTGGCTACGGCTTTTTTGGCGTTTTCTGCTAAGGAATAAAACTTGCTGGACGGATTGCCGTACTCCTCTTGAAGATAGGGCATCATGGCTTCTAATACTTCGGGATGGATCTTGGTTGTTGCGCTATTGTCCAAGTAAAGCATGTAGATCCCTACTTTCCATTAGAGTATTAAGGCACGAATAAAGCGTTCGGAATTACCAGCGCTCTTATATTCGGCTGCAAGTGAGCGAATACCTCGCTCCAAGTGAGCATTGAAATAACCGGGAAAGTATTCTTCGTCCGTCAATTCTTTGCCTGCTACTTGAGTGATGAGAGCTTTGAATACATAGTCATATTCGCCTGTTACTGTATTACGATTCAGTACTAAGCCATCTGTGAAGTCTTTCGTTACCGGCTCAACCTGTCCGTCAAGAACGCTATTTCTCAAAGAGAGGCTAACTGCATAACGGATTAAGATGTTTGGCGTGATGCTTGTAGCTGAGCTTAACTGAGTCAGATTGTCTTTGGCATATTTCGATGTTCGTAAAGTGAAGTTCATAGCTGGCTGCTCTCCTCACTGATGGTAAAGTAGCGACCCTTCACGATTTTGGCGCTATCCATAACTTGATCGAATTCAAGTGTGTAGCATCTGGCCGTAATATCCTTAAGTAATTCGTACTGCTCTGTTGAAACTTCGGAGTCTGTCGTAAACATCAAGACTTGATCGCCGCATCGTGGAATAAAGTGCTGAATCAGCGCTCTCTTATGATCTTGATCCAGACGCCCCATCAAGGTATCAAAGACAAACGGAAGCTTCCAACCTGAGACTTTGAACATCGCCCAAATCACGGTCAGCATCAGCATTTCTTTCTCGCCCGCGGAAAGCCGTTCTTTGGTGATTAAGTGCTGCTGACGATTATAAAGATGCAGTTCGAAAGTTGAGTGATCGATATGAATTCGGTCAATGTATTCTTTTTTGCGGAAAAGGATATTAACCATCTTAGTCGCTTCATTCGCTACGTCATCCAACTTTTTGCGCCACTGTCGATCTCTAAATCGTTGACTGACCAGAAGTAATTTCTCGGTCATCGAAAACGAGTTTTCGGCTTTATGGTATTCACGAATTTTATCCGTAATCTTATTGGATGCAGCAGTATGCAAGCGAATTGTTTCCGTAGCTTCATGGATATCTTTGTTGTATTGCTCAATCAATAGACGTAGCTGTTCAACGCGTTTAGTCTTCGTTTCGATTTGTGCAAGAATTTCTTTGAACTCGCTAGACTGATCATTGACTTCGATCGCCTTCCGTAACTTTTGAGCTTCTGTAAGCAATTCGGCGTTTCGGTCATAGAGTTGAATATACTGCTTAGGGTCGATTTGCTCGATCTGTTTGAATAAGTTATGAATCTCGCTTCGTTGCGCAAACGAAGCTCTATGAATGAGTTGAATGTTCTCTGGCTGCATAATCTCTAAGATGCCCTTATGTAACTGATCAATGTTCAATCGTACATCTGATTGGGCGGTTGATTGTTGAAGCTTTCGTACTAGTTCATTTAGTTTGTTCTTTTCCAGAGCAGAAGAGACATACTCGAACGACTCGTTTTCTTTCTCCAAGTCCAGTTGCTTCACAACTTTGATTAGCAAGTCTTTAGCAATATAGAAGGGAAGAAGAGAGGAAGTGAACGTACGGATCTGTTCAGTATTTGCTTTTCTCTCGTTCTCGATTGCGTTAACTTGGCTTGCCAGTTTCTGGCGTTCTTCGCGTTGCAAACCGCCATGTTCGTCGAAGTCCTTTTTGTGCTGCTTGATCTCATCATTTAAGTTAGTGATTTCATCTTCGCTGAAAACAATTAGAGAAGCTTTTTCTTCGACGATGGTTTGTAACTCCACAATTTTATTCATTAATTCTTGTTGGTCATTAATCTCTTTGGCAGCACTGGCATTTTTCTGAGCATACTGCATACGGTAAGTTTGTAGATCTTTTTCTAAGTTCATGAATAAGTCTAAGTTAAATAGAATTTTTCCCGACTCGCTTAAGTACTCCGGAATTTTCTCGTCCGAAACAATCCTTGAAATATCCTCCCCGTCAAAAAGACAAAGCTCAAAAAGACGAGGAGGCATTTCTTCGCGTAAGCGATTTTGGAAGTCGGATTTCTTTTGGGTATCTAGAGGTTGCCCATCTTTATGCACATCGAAGCTTTCTTTTATTTTCTCTTTTTTCAAATGCCAACGACGTGTAAGGACATATTTGATCGGTTCGAATTCTTCAGTTGCCGTATATTCAAGTGTAATCTGAAATTCATTTTCATGATTTTGAATAGCGGCACGATTTAGAAGGGAGTGGATCTTTTTGAAATAGGGCTCATTATCGTTCATAAAACCATAGGCTAGTGAGCCGAATAGTACGATACGTAAAGATTCTAGAATCGTTGTTTTACCTGCACCATTTTTACCGCCCAGAAGAATAACATTCTTATCTGAGCTTGTTCTAAAATCGAAGCTATGATGCGGTCCATGATAAGCACCTATATTGCGAAGCAACAACTTAGTAATCTGCATGAACAGCTAATCCACCTTTACAAATGCAAGAAGTCTTGCTTAAGAGTTTTATCAAATGCCTGGAACAACCCACGTCTGACTTTTACGCCAGAGAAGTCTTTTTCTACCGAGATCAATTGTTTGAGCACGCTCAAGTTTACGCCTTCTTCTTGGCAAAGAGTCTCCAGGTCGGTCAACTGATCGTCTTTAAACACAGGCCGATCGTTATGATCCCAATCGTAAACTTCGCCCGTTTCTTCTTCGACGATGAGTGGCAAGCGATCTTCCCATTGTAGGTCATCGTGCCAGTATTTACGGATCGCTTTGAGCTCTTCGATGCTAATCAATTCCATAGTAGGATCATGCAACTCACGAATTTGTTTTTGGGTACGCAGCAATTCTCTCAGAATTTCTTCGCGAGCTTTCAATGTGAACGGACCTACGCCTAAGCGCTTGAATTCTTCTCCGTCTTGAATGACAATATCCAATTCTTCTACTGTTGCAAGGTTGATATTGTTTTCATCCAAGTATTGCTTCAAGTTTTCTTTAAGAATGATTTCCCGATCTTCAAGTTCGTCGCTAAAAGGAAGCAGATAGACTTCGCCATTCATCCGTTGTTTCTGTCTCTTGGATTGATCTTCTCTAATTTGTACAAGGAAGTTTCTAAATTCATACAGTGGGCGAAGCCAATCAACGCCGTTATTAATGAAGCCGCTGAGCGCCTTATCTTCATTTACAACTGTACAAGTCCAGCAACCGAAACGGCTATTTCCGCAAGAGCCTGCGCTCTCCTTAACTTCTTTATCTACAATTAACGGGCACTCGCTATTGGAGCTTTGATAGAGTTCCAACAGCTCGTTATTGTCGTCTCCCCACGGTGATTCATATTGAAGCAAGAACTCCCATACATCATCTACATCAAAAGTACGAATTGGCGCAAAAACAAAAGCGTTTCTCAAAGTGGAGTGACGCATAAGCTTTTTGCCTTCAATCGTATGGGACTGCATAACGGCTGCGCGTGTCGCACTCTCAGAGTCACGAACGCCTAGTAGCATTAGGACTTCGCCAAATTGATCGACTTTTTCCAAAATGAAACGGTTTGCCGGCTCGATTTTTAAACGGTCTGTGCACCATCTAAACTTTTGACGCGGTGTCGGATAACCTTTACCGATAATCGAAGCCCAGAACGTTTGCTCGACTTTCGGCCATACCTTTTGCGTTTCAAAGGGAAGGCCGAGCTCTAAAGCTTTTGTCTGAATGCGTCCAAGCGTACGCGTAATCTTATCAATAATAAGTGGTGTCTCGACTTGGGTATCCGATGAGATCACGTAAACCTTTTTATGCAGTTTAGAAGGCTCCATTTCCTGAAGAGCCTGGAAGACAAGCTGAACAACAGCTGTAGAGTCTTTGCCGCCACTGAAACCGACGACCCACGGCCGTTCGTCCATCAAATAAACTTCTTTTACGAGTTCTTTGGCTTCTGTAAATTTAGTGCCTGTATTGAATATGTTAAGTCCGAAATCAACCATTTTGAGAAGCCTCCTTAAACTTGTTCTCCACTTTTTGTTCTTGTTCGGTGAGTGGGAGACCAACTTTCATTTTAATGAGATTAGCGGTTAGCTGGATCGTTTCGCCGTTTTTATTGATTCGACCTGTATGGCTATAAGCACGGCCTTGCCAATCGGTTTTGTTTTCACGAGTCCAGTCAATGTTCTTCAATTGCTTAATGTAAGATTGCCATTCGTCCGGATGATTGAGGTACAGATAGTAGCCTACAATTCCGAGAGCTTCCAAAAAGATCCCGTGTGCAACGACTGAATGAACTCTTAATTCGCGCGGAGAAATTTTTTTCTTCAATACTTCTTGCCACTCGGGAATCGAATTACAGAGTAGCTGCCAGAACTCCGATACAAACTCTTTTTCCTGCTCTGAAATCATATCGCCTTTTCGCTTATTGATAAGCTTAGAAGTGGCATTGAAGATATGGTTAAGAGCAAAGAGCTTAGGAGAGTTCTTGGACAGCGATACTTTTTCCCGATCTGTGTAACGTTCCAATAAAGGGATATCAGCGATCAAACTTTTGGTAATAAGCGAAAGCTGATCCCGATGATCGTATAAGATTCCGATCGAAGACGTAGTGTTTACTGCGTGTCGATTCAAATCCGAGAACATTTGCTGAGAGCGGGTCAAACCTAAGTCATGAAAAAAGACCACCGAGATCGTTTCGTCGCCAAGTTCGGGAGAAATTTTCAGGGCTTCTTCGATTGCGGCTCTACGGTGTTGACCGTCGTTGATTAAGAATTTAGAATCTAAAGAGATTGTTAGATATCCCACGTCTTTGAGTTCTTTCGAACCCTCTTTAAACTTCATATCCCCATCTACAGATGCGGTTAGGGAAGAGAAGATGTAGTCTTTTGGATTCTCTAAAATATAGTTGGTGATGTCGGGAATTCGTGCTTTGTTCATCAAACGTTGCGCTCGATGTTCAGCCGGAATTTCTTCTTCATCAAATAAAAATATTTTAGGAATCAGACGTAAAGGACACATCACTGTATAAAATTCTCTACCAGCTTGTATCCCTCGCAGAGCAGGAAAAGTGTAACTGAAGTTCATCAGCATTCTCCTTTATTACGTGCGTAATATCGTGTTTTGTTCTTATATTTTAACGTAATACGAACGGATGTTCAATAAGAAAAGTGAGATATTATATTTTGTGAAAATGCTCAGCTATTAAAGTCGAATCGAATTAGGAATCAATAAATATATTGAATATAAATCGCTTATATAGTATTCTCATCTCTAAGATAGCACAATATATAGGGAAGAGGTGGGTTGTTTGCAGATCTATGAAGCGATTTATAGAAACGAAGAATTTGAAGAAGTAGTATCTATTTTATCAATCGAAGCACACCCTGAGTTTCATGAAGTGAGAAAAAACCTTTACTGTACGTATGAAAATTGTAAGGCTAAGTTAGAATATGTTCCTAAAGGTAAGAGAAAGGCACATTTTAAAACTTGGCCTAAGCAAAATCACGTTAAAGAGTGTATAGATTACTTTGAAAGGGAAAAGAAAGCTAGAAGTGAACGCGGGTCTGCAACTGCAACTATGCTGATCTCGGATAAGCACATTTCGGATATTTTAAATGACATTAAAAGAAATCGTAATAAGAAAGAACAGATAACAACCACAGGCCCTAGAACGAAAAAAGAAAAAAAGAATGTAGTAATTGATCCTTCTCAGTCTCCAGAAGGTGGAGTTAGAGTTGTCCCTACCACAGGAAGTGATGCAGATGACATCGTCCTTGAAGGAAAGGGGAAAGAACCTTCTGTTAAAAGGAAAACTTTGTCTTTACTAAGTGAAGAGGATATTGGAATGACTCGAGCTTTATATAATGTTTCTGTCGATTCTGTTGACGTTTCCAATGACAGGGTAGTTGTAACAGTTAGCGATAACAAAAAAACTTGTAGTGTTTATTTTGAAGAATTCTTCTTCTCTTCAGCGCCCGTAGGGTTTTTGAATCGTTTTAAAAGACTGAAAGAAATTGCCGAACTAGATAAGAGTCTTGAGTTTACTTGTGTAGGTAGTGTTATAGGAAGAAATGATAGCGTTAACATTTTGGTGAATAAGCATAATGCCTTTAGGATAGAAGATAAATATTTAACAGTATTTTTGGATGTTTATAAAACAAAATAGATTTAAAAAAGTCTAGCATGAAAAAACACCGCGAACTCTTCGCCCCGGACGACTTCGACCTGATCGTCGTAGACGAGTTTCACCATGCGGCGGCGCGGTCGTACCGGGCGGTGCTGGACTATTTTACGCCAAAGTTTCTGCTGGGGATCACGGCGACGCCGGATCGGATGGACGGGCAGGACGTGTATGCGCTGTGCGGCGGGAATGTGGCGTACCGGATGCATTTTATCGAGGCGATCCGGCGGGAGTGGCTGACGCCTTTTCAATATTACGGAGTGTTCGACGAGACGGACTATTCCGCGATTCGCTGGCTCGGCACGCGCTACGACGAGGAGCAGCTGCTGGCGGCGCAGCTTCAAGAGTCGCAGGGCGAGCGGATTTACGAAGCTTGGATCAAGCACCGGCAGTCGCGCACGATCGTGTTCTGCTCGTCGATCCGGCAGGCGGATTTTCTGGACGAAGTATTTCGGGCACACGGGCACCGCACGCTCAGCCTGCACTCGCGCACCGGCGGCATTTCGCGCGAAGAAGCGATCGCTCGTTTGGACGGCGGGGAGCTGGAAGTCATTTTTACCGTCGATCTGTTCAACGAAGGCACGGATATTCCGAGCGTGGATACGCTGCTGTTCGTACGGCCGACAGAGTCGCTGACGGTGTTCACGCAGCAGGTGGGGCGCGGGCTGCGGCTGGCGGAAGGGAAATCCCACTGCGTCATCATTGACCTGATCGGCAACTACCGGAACGCGGATGTGAAGCTGGCGCTGTTTCGGGAACGTGAAGACGTAGAGAGCGGCGGCAAAAAGATCAAAGACCGTGGGATCGCCGAGCCGGCGCTGCCGGACAGCTGCGCGCTGACGCTCGATACTCGGGTGGTCAATCTGCTGGACGAGCTGAGCCGCAAACGGCTGCCGCGCCGCGAGAAGCTGCACCGGGACTTCCTGGAGCTGAAAGCCGAGCTGGGCCGCGTGCCGACGTATCCGGAGCTGCATTTGCAGGGACGCTCGGAGAGCCGGGCTTACCGGGATGAGTTCGGGTCTTACGCGGGTTTTCTGGACTGGGCGGGGATGCTCGGCGAGCGGGAGCAGGAAGTATTCCGGCGGTACGAAGATTGGCTGCGGGACGCGGAGAAGACGGCAATGGCAAAAAGTTACAAGATGATCGTGCTGCTGTATATGCTGGAACGCGGCGCGGATCGCTGGAGCGAGCCGGTGACGGCGGAGGAGCTGGCGGGCTTTTTCCACGGGTATCTGACGGAGAAAGAGTACCGCAAGCGCATCGACTTCTCGGATAAGGAATCGCGCGGGCTGTGGGAGTGGAACGAGCGCACGCGGGGCAAAGTCGTGAAGCTGATCGAGGAGATGCCGATGAGCAAATGGGCCGGAGCAAAGGGAAGCCGGGTGACGTTTGCGGATGGGGCGTTTGGGTTGGACTTTGAGGTGGCGGAAGCGGATCGGGAGATACTGTATCGGTGGACGCGGGAAGTTTGCGAGGTGCGGCTGCAGGGGCATTTTGAGCGGAGAGGAAGCCTTTTCTAAAACCTTATTTAATGCAAAGGGGCCCCTTTAAAAAGGTCTTCTTTGCATTAACGATCAATTACATCGACCATGCCGGTTTAGGAAAGCGATATTTGAAATAAGTTCCATCCTTTTTGTTTACGAACACATAAGGAGGATTTTCGGGAGTGTTTACGAGCTTGTATACGATAATATCCGGCTGATTTTCTGTCTTTTTATAAAATACAAGATCGCTTTTTGGGATAGAATCGGTTTCGACATAGGCTAATGTTTGACCATGCAATTGAATCTTTGGAGCATCTGCTATCGTTCGTCGAATCCTATTAAATGTACCGACATGGCCGCTTACAAAAATCGTCAGCTCGACAGCCGTATAAATAAAAAGGATCAAAAAAAGCAAAACCACTGTTTTTTTCGATTTTGTCATAGTTCCCCCTGAGATTTAGGAATATAGGTGGCTACTATCAATACTATTATATCCTGTTTCCTATATTGCAGGACCGACATTTGTAAAATCGATGGCGGAGGACGCGATTTAATGAAGTATCTTATTTAATCATACACATTTCGTTTATCATGATTAGATCCATAGTGAAAACCATAAATAAAAAAGCGCCCGCCTCCCAAATCCCCGGAGCGAACGCTGTATCGTCTTTTTTCAAACTAACCCGCTTGAATCCGCGAATCCGTCCTCTACTCGATCTCTTCCTCGTCGTCCGCGTAATCCGCAAACAATTCCATCGCTTCGAGCAAAGTGGTTACGTCGCCCGATACTTTCAGCAGTACGGTCGCTTCGTCTTGAACGCCGGCGCGTTCGTACTGGATATCGGTCAGCAGGTCGCTGTCCACAAGCTTCAACGAGAGCAGGTCGGTCAGTTCGTCGGGCGAGAGGTTCGAGACTTCGTCCAATCCGATCGGAAGAACGGCCGTGATGCGATTGTCCTGCTGAAGTTCCTGGATCTGTTCGAGGGTGAGCGGTTGAGTGAGGATGTCCTGCGTAGAACGGGATCTTGTTGGCATGTGAGAGCTCTCCTTTAGATAGAGGGTAAAAGACCTGCTGCTGTATAGCGCTTAAGACCGAAGCCGTACTGCGCCCCTGTCCCGGCAAATATGTAAAGAGAACAAATTGAATAAATTTATCTTAGGGCTAGATACCTAATTTTTGTATTTCGAAATATGATATCTTTGAAAAAAGCACTGAATCATGTACAAATACCTAATTTTGTTGGTTGCTTGTTGCGAGTGGAACACTGCGAATTGTTTGCATTTGAATCTTATGTACCGACGGAATATCCGCAGGCGCCCAGTCCAGCGTGGATAATTCGCCGGCCGGCAGCCATCGGATCGCCGCGTGCTCGGTCAGCGTAGGCGTTCCTTCAATCCGTGTACAGTAGAAAGTCGACAGATGCACAAAGCCGAAGTCGTATTCGTATACGGTCGTTTCGATCCATTCCCCGACCTCCACGGTGCAGTTCATTTCTTCCCGGATCTCGCGCTTAAGCGCCTCTTGCGGCGTTTCGCCTTCTTCGATCTTGCCGCCGGGGAACTCCCATTGATAAGCTTGCGCTTTGGCACCGCCGCGCTGCGCGCAAAGAATCCTGCCATTTTCGACGATGACTGCTCCGACGACGTGGATGTGTTTTTTCATAATGGAAGACCTCCGGTGTGGGGAAGTAGTGGGAAAGTATCGCTGCACGAATAAGGATATACTACGGCGCGCTTAAAGGATAGTCGGCCGGGGTGCTTACGGTCCTCCAAACCATACAGCCAACGGACTGGCGACAGCTGCATACAGAATCAGCGGCAGAAAGCCGATCCATTTATAAATCGAGCTGTAAACACCGCCGCGATTTCTCTTGCGTTTCTCGTTATCCGTAAATTGGAAACTTTCGCATAGGGCGGCCGTTCGCTCTCTTAAGATCGTCATATCGCTTGGCGAAAGCTGCGGCAGTCCGGAGTTTGGGGCGTTTCCCGATGCGATTTTCAGTACCGGTTCCTCGTAATTGAATTCCCGGTAGAATTGTACTTCACTGCCGTTTACGATTCGTGTCAGCCAATTGTTCGGACCGCCCCAGTTCATCACGGGATTGTTGCCGCCGCTGTAAATCTGCCAATCGTCGCGGTATTTCGAATGTGTTCGCAGTTCGCGGTTCAAAAGGAGTTCCCGCGCCGAGCGAGGATTAGTTTTATAGTCTATTTCATATAACGTTTGAGCTGCTCGTAAAAGTTCTCTCTTGATCCCGCCAAAATAACCACGATCAATTCGCCTTCTTCGTTCTCTTCTACACGATAAGCAATCTCGTAATTTGTCCCCTGATAGAAAATGTCGTATCCCCGAATCCCGCTTAGATCGCCGGTCTTGGCTTCACCAAGCTCAGGATTGTTACGAATAGCTATGATCGCTTCTAAATAAGCTTTTTTCAAAGGAGCTTCGACTAATTTTTTGAAGTATTTTGCAGCAGGACGTAAATACGTGACAGGCAGCATAGAATTATTGCTCATCTACATCGCCGAACAATTCAGCTGTTTCGTCCGTCCCCGCTTTATAGTGTTGAGCCGCTTCCCGAGATTCGGCAATGAGATAACCTACAGCACCGCGCAGCATAGTCTGGCGTTCCCTGAACTTGCGCAGTAGATCTTCTTTATCCGTATAACCTTCGTCCAAAAGATCCGCAAGAATCAGATCGGCATAGTCGTCTCCGTCTCTTCTTTCACGCATAGGCCGAAGCACCAGCATTTGATCTTTGACGCCAATTTCGACCTCGTCCTGGATCTTTAACTGTTCGTAGAATTTTTGCGGAATCGTAATCTGGCGTTTTGACGATACGCGGGCGCGCTTCCACTCGATTGGTTCTAACTTCGACAATTTAATCTTCTCCTTTTGCTTGGTTTCTTTGAAAATTTGATTTTATACTTATTATGACGAATTATGCGTTGAAGTACAATTTTTTTGTCTGCTTCACGAACGCCGCCGAATCTGGGATAATTCAGAGCATCTTGTTAAACACAGAAAGGAACCCTCATTCCTATGAAAAAAATCATCGTGGTCGGCGCGGGGATTCTCGGAGCTTCGGCGGCTTATCATCTGGCGAAGCTCGGGGCGGAAGTGACCGTGGTCGACCGCAAACATCAAGGACAGGCGACCGATGCGGCGGCGGGCATTATTTGTCCCTGGCTGTCGCAGCGGCGCAATCAGGCGTGGTATCGGCTGGCCCGGGCGGGCGCGCGGTATTACGGCGACCTGACGCAAGAACTGCACACCCTGGGCGAGCGCGATACCGGTTACGCCCGCGTGGGCGCTCTCAGCCTGCATCCCGATCCGGTCAAGATTGCCGGGATGCGCGAGCGGGCCGGGAAACGAAGAGAGGACGCGCCGGAGATCGGGGACATCGAGGTTCTGGACGAAAGCCGGGTACGCGAGCTGTTTCCTCTATTGAGCGGAGGCTATCAGGCGGTGCGGGTCAGCGGAGCGGCTCGTGTGGACGGGCGCGCGCTGCGCGACGCTTTGCTGAGCGGCGCACGGAAGCATGGAGCGGTGTTGGCGGAAGGCGAGGCGGCGCTGAATACGGATAAAAGCCGCACAACCGGCGTAACCGTGGACGGGAAAACGCTGGAAGCGGACGAAGTGGTCGTCTGCGCGGGAGCGTGGGCGAACAGTTTATTACGGCCGCTCGGGCTGGACTTTCGCGTGACGTACCAGAAAGGCCAGATCCTGCATCTGCAAATGCCCGATCGTCCCGGCAGCGGCGCATGGCCGGTCGTGATTCCGCCGACGGATCAATATCTGCTGGCGTTCGACGATGGCCGAATCGTCGCCGGCGCCACGCACGAGAACGAAGCGGAACTTGGCGATATTCGCGTCACGGCGGGCGGCATGCAGGAGGTGCTGAACAAAGGCGTCGAGCTGGCCCCGGGTCTGGCGGACGCCGAGGTAGAGGAAGTACGGGTGGGCTTTCGCCCGTTCACGCCCGGCTTTCTGCCGGTAATCGGGCGCGTTCCCGGCTGGGAAGGACTGATTACGGCCAACGGACTGGGCGCGTCCGGATTGACCGTCGGCCCGTTTCTCGGCAGCCAGCTGGCGAAGCTTGCACTCGGCCTCGAACCGGATATCGGGCTGGAGGATTACGGAGTGGAGAAAGCGCTGGGTACGCTGCGGCAGGGGGAATAAGGCGCAGTAGTGCGATGGATAAGCGAATTAGGATAAGCCGGAGCAGTGTGAGGCAGATCGAAACGAAATAACGTCCTCAGTACCTCTATTTTCTTTGAAAATACGCTTTTCGAACAAATAACGGCACAGGTACACTTATTTTGTCTTCAAAGCGCGCCAATGAGCCGTTTGTGGACAAATAGTTGTACCTGTGCCGTTATTTCGAATCGGGGCCGTATATTTCTCGAAATAGTGGTATATAAGACGTTATTTCATATTTCGATACTTATTTCTGTCCAAACAAGCCATGCTCTCGGCGCGGCGGCCCGGAAGCCGGCCGTCGTTCGCTCTCTACGACTTATTATTTTACGACTCCGTCTGCTCCTCGTCCGAGTCCTGTCCCAAAGGCATCTGTTCGACGGATTCGTAGCGATACAGGGGATGACGCAGCGGTTCGCCCGGCGGGGCTTCGCTTTCTTGGACGCCGGAGACGTCGATCTGGATGCCGTTCTGCCCGTCCGGCAGCCGCTCGTCGCGGGGCTCGTCTGCCTTGGGCCGCAGCACGGCGCCGCCGGCTTGCGGCTGCGGCGAAACCGCCTCGGTTTCGGCCGAGGTAACGCCGGCGCCGGCGGCTCCGCCAGCCGGATTAACCGGCGCAGCCTGGCGCGGCTCGCCTGCGCGCGGAGCGCCGCCGTGCAGAGCGGCGATCGAACCGGCCGCCGCCGATACGGCCAACAAGCCGAGCGCGGCCGGCCATATGCCGAACTTCTTTCCTTTTGTCATCGCGATAAACTCCTCTCGTCGTGCGATATCCCGTTCGGCCGATCCGGCCTCGCGGCTTCTTCCCGCTTGGTAGACGACTTCTTTACCGCTTCTTCACTTCTTCGCTACTTCAACTCCGCGTCCACATTGGCCGCGGCTTTCGATGCCAGACGGATCAGTTCGCTGCGTTCTGCGTCTGTCAGACCCCGCGTTGTAATCTCTTCCATCCGCTGCCACACCCCGGTAATGCGTTCGTTGATGGCCCGGCCTTCGTCGGTCAGCGAGACGAGCGTCACCCGGCCGTCTTCCTGCGAGCGGGAGCGGTTGACCAGCCCGGATTCTTCCAGCCGTTTGACGGACTTGGCGATAGTCGAATGATCCAGCCTCAGCGCCTGGCCCAGGCTGTTCTGCGATTGGCCGTCGCGGTCCCAGAGCTGGAATAGGATAATCTCCTGCCCCGCGAACAGCCCGATCTCGCGCAGCATCTGGGCGGCCAGAGCGCGGTGGGAGCGCCCCAGCGCGAAGACGGCGAAGCTGACCGGGGAACGGTCGCCCGCGCTGAATTCGGAAATGGCCGATGGAGAGGGTAAACCGGAGTCCGGCGGATGTTCGGGAATTTTACGGTTCATTGGACACATTTCCTTTCTGATCGGCGGATAGGCGAATACGGGAAGCTTTCAGCGGCTTGTCTCGAGCGACCGGAGGCTTCCCATATTTCTGCGTATCCGTTATTGATTTTATTTTAACGGTTATCCATGTCGTGCGCCAGAACATTCAACGCTTATCCCCGGGGAGACAGCAGAATCCGGCCGCGTCCGCTGCGGGTTTCGCTGCGGCGATGCGCTTCTTGGACTTCGCCGATCGGGTAAATGCTGTCGATCTGAGTCTTGAGCGTGCCGTTTGCGATCAGGTCCACGATTTGCAGCAGATCGTCCCGCGTCGAGAATTTGGTATTGAATTTGCCGGTCGCGCCGTGCGCCGCCGCCTGCTCCGCGTCCGGTTCTTCGAACAGGGAGACGAGCATACCGCCTTGTTTCAGCACTTTCCACGAACGTTCCTGCGTTTCGCCGCCTACCGTATCGACAACCAGATCGACGTCCTGCACCAGCTGGTCGAACTTTTCGCTGCGATAATCGATCACCCGATCCGCTCCGAGCGACTTCACAAACTCCAGGTTGGAGGCCGAAGCGGTCCCGATCACGGTCGCGCCTTTCCACTTGGCGAGCTGAACCGCAAATTGTCCGACTCCGCCCGCGGCGGCGTGGATCAGCACCGTCTGGCCGCTTTGCAGTTCGCCTTCCGTAAACAGCGCTTTCCAGGCCGAATCCGCTCCGCCGCGAACCGCCGCGGCTTCGTCGAGCGATAATGAGTCCGGCACTTTGACCAGTTCCTGCTTTTTGGCAACCGCGAATTCCGCATAAGCGCCTGTGAACTGGCCGAGCACCCGGTCTCCGGCTTGGAATTCCGTTACGCCTTCGCCGGCCGCTTCGACCGTGCCCGACGCATAGAAGCCGGGAATATAAGGGAAAGTGATCGGGAACACTTGTTTAAGCCAGCCGCGGCGAATCTTCCAGTCGAGCGGGATCACGGCGGTGTATTCGAGCCGGACCAGGACTTCGCCGGCCTGCGGCTGCGGGCGCTCCGTTTGACGCAGTTCCAGTACGTCGGCTTCTCCGTAACGATCGACAAGAACGGCTTGCATGGTTGGGGTTTGCATAAGTAATCTCTCCTTTTGGGTTGGGGTTTCAAGCGGGAAAGCAGGATGAATACGATTTACGTTGCCGGCCACACAAATATACATCCGAATTATGTGGTTGGCAACATATAATTTTAAGTTTTTTGAAATTAAATGAAAACTGCGTAAAAATCCGTCGGCAATAAAATCGAATACCTGACATGGGATTTAGAGTCTTTTTTGCGAATGTCCGCTTGGAGGAGACAACGTACTGGATGAAAAGGATACGATGCCCGGCGGCCGGAAGATAAAAAGTGTGATTAAAAGATAATTTACCGAGGTTATATTAGATTTTTATTCCTTATAATGGTCCTGTGTTAAGGGGTATAAAAGGCTTTTGAAAAGGAAAGATTTAACGAACGCAGCGGTAAAAACCGAGAAACGGAGCCGACCGGCGGTAAAATATTTGAAAAAAGAATAGAAACGTTTCGATTCATCTCTCTTTTAATGAAGGAAAAAAATTTTACGGAATAACCATTGGAGTCATAATACATTACATAAAGAAGGCGAATTGCAAAAAACGATTGCCAAGTGGAGGCTCTTTGTGTAAGTTATATTCACCCGGTTCGAAGCCATCCGTTAACCGATACTCCAATATACATAATATTTATAAAATGTTGGGCGGATTGAATGGAGCAGAGCGGGCAGAATGCGATCTTGAGGGGAGCGGACTGTTCATGAGAAAAAGATTGTCCCTGTTGTTCACTCTGGTATTATCGCTTGTTCTGATACTGGCGGGCTGCGGAGGCGGCGGAAAAGAAGCGGCCGAAACGGGCTCGACGGATACCGGAAGCGAAGCGGCAACGACGACTCCCGAAGCGGGAGGCAGCGGCGGAACGCTGGTTGTCGGACGCGGCGGGGATTCCGCGGCGCTCGATCCGGCAATCGTCACCGACGGCGAATCGATCAAGATCGCGCAGCAGGTATTCGATCCGCTGCTGGCGTATAAATCCGGCACGACGGAAGTCGAAGGCGCGCTTGCGGAAAGCTGGGAAATCTCCGACGATGCGCTGACGTATACGTTCAAACTGCGCCAGGGCGTCAAGTTCCACGACGGAACCGATTTTAACGCCGATGCGGTCGTATTCAACTTCAACCGCTGGAGCGATCCGAACAGCAAATTCAAATTCGAAGGCGATTCGTTCGATTACTACGATTCGATGTTCGGCCCGGACGGCAGCCGCGTCATCAAGAGCGTCGAAGCGAAAGACGAATCGACCGTGGTTATTACGCTGAATCAGCCGCAGGCTCCGTTCCTGCAGAACCTGGCGATGCCGGCGTTCTCGATCGCAAGTCCGGCCGCCGTCGAGAAATCGGGCGCCGACTTCAAGTCGAATCCGGTCGGAACCGGACCGTTCGTATTCAAGGAATGGAAACGCAGCGATTCGATTACCCTGGATAAGAACCCGGACTACTGGCAGGAAGGCCTGCCCAAGCTCGATAAAGTCATCGTCCGCTCGATCCCGGACAACACCGCGCGCTTCAACGCGCTGCAAAACGGCGAGATCGACCTGATGGAAGATCTCAGCCCGGACGATCTGGCGACGCTGGAAAGCAATCCGGATCTGCAAAAGTTCAACCGTCCTCCGTTCAACGTCGGCTATCTCGGCTTCAATGTCGAGAAGAAACCGTTCGACGATCCGAAGGTGCGCATCGCGCTGAGCCACGCGGTGGACAAGCAGGGCATTATCGACGCATTCTTCGCGGGACAGGCCGAACCGGCCAAGAACCCGATGCCGCCGTCGCTGTGGGGCTACAACGACAGCATCGAAGACTACGATTACAACCTGGACGAAGCCAAGAAGCTGCTGGCCGACGCCGGTTATCCGAACGGAATCGACCAGGCGCTGACGTTCTACGCGATGCCGGTGCCTCGTCCGTATATGCCGGACGGCCGCAAAGTCGCCGAAGTGATCCAGGCCAGCTTCGAGCAGATCGGCGTCAAGGTCAATATCGAATCGCCGGAGTGGGCGACTTACCTGGACGATCTGAAGAACGGCAAGAAAGCCGATCTGTTCATGCTCGGCTGGACGGGCGACAACGGCGACCCGGACAACTTCCTGTACACGCTGCTCGACAAAGATTCGATCGGCAGCAACAACTACAGCCGCTACGTCAGCGAGCCGCTGCACGAGCTGCTGGTCAAAGCGCAGCAGGAAACGGACCAGGACGCGCGCGCCAAGCTGTATGAAGAAGCGCAGGTCATTATTCACGACGACGCGCCGTGGGTGCCGCTGGTGCATTCCACGCCGCTGCTGGCCGGAAGCGCGAAAGTGCAGGGTTACGTGCCTTCGCCGACAGGCTCCGAGCCTTACGCGGACATCTCGATTGGGCAGTAAACGCAAGCAAACGGTAAGCGAATAGTTTCAATTCGGGTCCGGAAGGAGCCTCGCGAACGGCGAAGCTCCCTTCGGACTTTCCTGAATGGATGGTGGACTAGTGGGTTCTTACATTGCCAAACGACTTCTGATTCTTATTCCGGTCCTGCTGGGCATGACCATGATCGTTTTCTCGATCATCCATGCGATTCCCGGCGATCCGGCCGATACCATCCTCGGCGAGAAAGCGACCGAGGCGTCCAAGCAGGCGCTGCGCGACCAGCTCGGGCTGGACCGGCCGTGGCTGGAGCAGTACGGCAAATACCTGGGCGACCTGCTGACCGGCGATCTGGGCAATTCGATCCGCACGCGCGCGCCGATCTCGCAGGAGATCGGGCCTTATCTCGCGGCGACGTTCGAATTGACGGCGGCGAGCATGCTGTTCGCGGTATTTTTCGGCGTCAACGCCGGGATTGTCAGCGCCTGGAAGCATAATTCGTGGTTCGACTACATCTGCATGCTGATCGCGCTGATCGGCGTCTCGCTGCCGATCTTCTGGCTGGGGCTGATGGAGCAGTGGATCTTCGCCAACGAACTGCACTGGCTGCCTTCGAGCGGACGCCTCAACGTCCGGGACCCGCTCGAAGCCGTGACCGGCTTCTACGTGATCGACGCGATTATCCAGGGGCAGTTCGGGCAGCTGTGGACCGTCATTAAGCACCTGGTGCTGCCGGCCGTCGCGCTGGGCACGATTCCGATGGCGGTGATCGCGCGTATGACGCGCTCCAGCATGCTGGAAGTCATGCAGCTCGATTATGTGCGCACGGCGCGGGCGAAAGGGCTGTCGCAGTTCACGGTCGTGTACCGGCACGCGCTCAAGAATTCGTTTATTCCCGTGCTGACGGTTATCGGCATCCAGACCGGCGCGCTGCTCGGCGGCGCCGTGCTGACCGAGACCATTTTCGCCTGGCCGGGCATCGGGCGCTATATCTTCGAAGCGATCAGCAACCGGGATTATCCGGTGATCCAGTCCGGCATCCTGATCGTCGCGATCATCTTCGTACTGATAAATCTGCTGGTGGATCTGCTGTACGTCGTGTTCGATCCGCGCATCCAGTACAAATAGGAGGGACACCATGAGCGACGCATTTCTGAAGGCCGGACCGCGGCCCGTCGATAAATCGGCGAACAAAGCTCAGCCGGGCCCCTGGAAAGATGCGGCCAGATCGTTCGCACGCAACAAGCTCGCCGTAATCGGTCTCGGACTCGTGATCTTTTTCGTTCTTCTGGCGCTGGTCGCCCCGCTGATTATGCCTTACGACTACAAAGCCCAGGTGCTGGCGGACCGGCTGAAAGCGCCGTCCGGCGACCACTGGTTCGGCACCGACGATCTCGGGCGCGACATTTTCAGCCGGGCCATCTACGGGGCGAGGCTTTCGCTCTGGGTCGGC
This sequence comes from Saccharibacillus sp. CPCC 101409, assembly GCF_030518235.1. GTDB lineage: Bacteria > Bacillota > Bacilli > Paenibacillales > Paenibacillaceae > Saccharibacillus. The sequence continues at coordinate 323,773 of NZ_JAULSA010000001.1, forward strand.
TTTATGTCCGTGATCGGCTCGATCGTGATCGGGACGCTGCTGGGCATTATAGCCGGCTTCTACGGCAAATGGGTGGATATGATCATTTCGCGTCTGTTCGATATCCTGCTTGCGTTTCCGGGCATCCTGCTGGCGATCGCCATCGTCGCCATTCTCGGCCCGTCGCTGCAAAACGCGCTGTATGCGATCGCGATCGTCAATATCCCGACTTACGGACGTCTCGTCCGTTCGCGGGTGCTGTCGCTGCGGCAGGAAGAGTTTATCACGGCGGCCCGGGCGCTCGGCGCGAACAACGGTCGCATCCTGTTCAGGCATATCCTGCCGAACAGCCTGACGCCGATTATCGTGCAGGGCACGCTCGGCGTCGCCACGGCGATTATCGAAGCGGCCGGCCTGGGCTTTCTCGGCCTCGGCGCGCAGCCGCCGGAACCGGAATGGGGCAAGATGCTGTCCGACTCGCGCCAGTTTATCCAGACCGCGCCGTGGACCGTTATTTTCCCGGGATTGTGTATTCTGCTGACCTCGCTCGGCTTCAACCTGATGGGCGACGGACTGCGTGATACATTCGATCCGAAGATGAAAGGGCGTTAAGGCTTAGGGAAGACCTGCCGACAAAAAAAGCGCTGCAAGCAAAAAGAAGAGAGGCCGCGGATCGATCGCGGCCTCTCTTTATTGTGCGGACTATCCGCGATTCGGTGCTACTGTCCTTCTTCGGCGGACAAATTGAGCACCGGCACGTTGAGAAAATTCGAGATGGCAAGCGCGCAGGCGCCCATCACGGAAGAATTGTCGATCGTGGACAGCGCCAGTTTGCGGTAATGGCTGATCTGGGAATGCAGGTTGGCATGGATTTGCTCCAGGGAACCCGGGTACATTCGCAGCAGCTCGCTGTTGATCACCACCACTTCGGGATTGTAGAGATTGATGACGTTGTTCAGTCCGATCGAGAGATAATAAATAAACTGCTTCATGATCTCGTGCACGTCGGCGTCGTCTTGTTCGAGCCATTGTCCGATCCGCTCGTAGGTAATCGGTCCCGTATTTTTTTTGTCGGATAAATATTCGAATACGCTTGTTTCCGACGCGTATTTCTCCCAGCAGCCGCGGTTGCCGCAGGCGCAGGGTTTGCCCTCTGGCACGATAATCATATGGCCGATTTCGCCGGCGAATCCGTCGTGTCCGCGGAAGAATTTGTTGTTCAGGATCATGCCCAGGCCGATGCCGGAATGCAGCGTGACGCACAGCAGGTTTTCGGTTTCGTGATGGATAAACACACTCTCCGCGAAAGAGCTGAGGTTGGCGTTGTTTTCCAGGTGGACTTTCATGCCGACCGCGGCTTCCAGATCGCTTTTGAGATGCACGCCGGTCCAATTGAAGCGGGGCACGTATTGAATGATTTCGTTGTTCGACACCAGGCCGTGTACGGACACGACGATGCCGACGATGCCGTAGCGGCTGCCTGAGAACCGTTCCCGGTACTTGAGGATATATTGAGTGAGCAGCCGGAGAATATCCGGATAGCCGTGCGATTCCAGCGCCGCGGTTTCCGCGGATACCCGGCGTCCGAGCAGATCGGTGACGGTAAAGGAGATTCGCCCGTAATCCAGATCGATGCCCAGCGCGTACCCGGCTTGTCCGTTCAGGGACAGCTGGATCGGTTTTCTGCCCACCGCGTTGTGCTCCAGATGCGTTTCGACAACAAGTTCTTCGTTCAGGAGGTCGGCGACCTGGGCGGATATCGTCGCTCGGGTCAAAGCGGTGATTTTGGACAAGTCGGCCCTGGATGCCATTCTTTCTTTGAGGATTTCCTGGATAATTAACGAACGATTGATTTGCTTGATATATGAGGCGTCACCGGTTATCATTCCTGTCCTCCAGTTCGAACGTATTCACAATTCCGATTATAACATTAATCATCTTGAATAAGGCCGGCGCCCAGAAAAAGTAAATTGCAAGAAGAGGAAATTGACTTTCCGGAAAAATATATAAATTTTAAAACGCTTACAAAAGGTGTTGACGCTCGGATTTGGAGATGGTAACCTGTATCTGCCTTAATTGATAAGTTTACTAAACTAATTAATAAGGCGTTATTATTATCCATGGGAGGGCTATGAATGGGTCAACACGCAGGGCTGGAAACGATGCCGGATTACGAATCGAACTCGACGAATCCGACAAGAAAATTTGGGATGCGGGACAAGCTCGGTTATATGTTCGGGGATTTCGGGAACGACTTTTTCTTTATTCTTGCCAGTTCGTTTTTGATGGTGTATTACACGGACGTGTTCGGAATGAGCGCTGCGCTGGTGGGCAGTTTGTTCCTGATCGCAAGGCTGTGGGACGCGGTGGCGGACGTGACCTGGGGACGGTTTATCGATTCGAGAAAAGCCGGCCCGCACGGTAAGTTCAAACCCTGGATCTTCAGAATGTCGTTTCCGCTCGTCGTCTCCGGCGTCCTGATGTTTATCCATATCCCGGGCATGACCAACGGCTTCTACGAGGTGTACGCGTATGTGACGTATATATTATGGGGTACGCTGTACAGCACGGTCAATATTCCGTACGGTTCGATGGCTTCCGTGATTACGAAAGACCCGGTGGAACGCACCACCCTGTCGACGTTCCGGACCATGGGCGGCTCGCTGGCCGGACTGATTATCAACGTGGTCGGTCCGCTGATCGTATTCGTCGACAATAAAGCGAACGCCAACGGCTTCCTGATGGCGGCTCTGATCTTCGGCGTGCTGTCGCTGGCGTGTTACATGGCGTGCTACAGACTGTCGACCGAACGGATCGTACAGCCGGAAGCGCAGCGGGAAAAAGTCAAATTCAGCGCCACGTTAAAAGGACTGACCCGGAACAAACCGCTGATGTGGATTCTGGTCGCTTCGCTTACGTTTATGGTCTGCTTTATGCTGGTGGGCACCGTCAATGTGTATTTGTTCAAAAATTATTTCGGAAGCACGACGGCTTTGAGCCTGGTCGGATTTATTCAGGCCGCTACGATCTTTGCGGCGACGCCGCTGATCAAGCCGCTGGTCGCCAGATTCGGCAAGAAAGAAACCGCTTCGATGGGCGTGCTGCTGGCCGCCTGTATGTACGGCCTGCTGTATGCCATGCCCGGTCTGCACGTTAACGCTTTTATCGCGATCTTGACCGTTGCTATGTTTGGATACGCTTTCTTCAACCTCGTGATCTGGGCGTTCGTTACCGACGTAATCGATTATCATGAATATCTGACCGGCCTGCGCGAAGACGGAACCGTATATTCGATCTATTCCTTTGCGCGCAAAGTCGGTCAGGCCATAGCCGGCGGACTCGGCGGTTACGCGCTGGCCTATGTCGGTTACAACGCCGCTCTCGACACCCAAACCGAGGACACGCTGCAGGGCATTCACACCCTCGCCACCCTGGTGCCGGCGGTTATCCTGCTGCTGATCTTCGTGATCGTGATGTTCCTTTATCCCCTCAACAAGAAACGCACGCTTCAATTGGCGGCCGATCTGGCTGCAAAAAGAAACAAGCTCGAATAGCGGACCGTCGGCCCAAAAGCCTGCAGGCTTGAAGCGGCGGTATGCAGGCTTTCCAACTGTTCCGGCGATACGATTCCTATTCCGGTTTGCGGAACCGGCTCGGCGTACAGCCTTTCAACTGCTTGAATACCTTTGTGAAATAATTGACATCGCCAAACCCGACCATCTGGGCAATATCGGTAATCGTCATACTTTCGTTTTGCAGCAGCTGCGCCGCTTCTTGAATCCGCTGCGCATTGATATAAGAGGTGAGCGGCTGCCCGGTTTCTTTCTTGAACCGCCTGGACAGCTCGTACGGATTGGCACGGATCGCCCGGGCAATTTCCTCCAGCCGCAGCTCCCGGTCGATATGCAGCCGGATATGCTCGATCGCGCTTTTGACAAGGGGGCTCCAGTCGATCAGGCTGAGGCTGCGGACCGCTTCGCAGTATTCGATATACATCTGCTTCTGGATATCGAGCAGCTGCCGCACCGAAGACGATTTCTCGATCTGGATCGCGAGCTTTTCGGAAATGCCGTCGATGTAAAGCGGATGCACGCCTCCTTTTTCCGCGGACTTTCGCAGCAGCGTATTGGTTACAAACGCCAGATTCTTGCGCGAGCGCAGCGGATTGTTGGGGATGCGGTCGGGAATTTCACCCACGACCTGACTGAGGTCTTCGACCATCTTCACGGTTTTTTCCAGGTTCCCGGTTTCCACGGCGGCCATCATCCGGTTCTCCAGGCGGTAGCGTTCTTCGATCGAAGCAACCGCTTCTTCCGTCGCTTTTTGTTTGATGGCTTCGGGCAGCACGACATGGGGATTCGAGATGCTGCGCAGGGCGGTCCGCTCGAAAGAATCCGAACGTCCGTCGTCGAAGCGCGCGGCGAGATACGCAAGAAAGTCGGCGATCCGGTCGGCTTTGTCCCTGGCGATCAGGGGAAGAGACAAATAATACTGCTGAAGGGTCGGAAGCAGCCCGATCGGCAGCCGATTAGCAAACACGATCTCGTTCATCACGGCCGCAGAAGGTTCTTCGAGCAGAAAAGGACCGATCACGATACTGCCGATAAAAGCGCCGGTATCGAACAGATTGACGGAAATAAAGTGGATGTGAAAAGAAGTCGAGTGCAGCGCAATCCTGCGGTCGGCGTCCGCGGGATCGAGCCGCAGACTTTGCCGCAGATTTTCCAGATACGGCTGAAGCGGCTGCGGAATCCGGCTGCCGATCGATTTCCACTCCGTTTCTTTGCCGGGGCCGGTAAATACTGTGTCCATATGCGAGAACTCGCCGGCGAACGCAAACAGCTTTTTTAATTCGTGATTTTTTTCACTTTTGGGCATTCTTGTTCCTCCAGACACATCGAAGTTTGGGCGTCAGCATAACTTTATACATGATTTTAATATAATACGCAAGATATTACGAGTTTAAAAAAGCGCTATCAATTAGGATGGACTCAGGCGCCTTGTTACACGGAACGTATATACTCTCGAAAAAGAGGTGGAAAAACGATGGAGCGGCATATCCGAATTTCCGGATTCTCCGATGAAATTTCGTCCGATTTCGATACCCAGCTTGAGGTGGTTACCCGGCTCGGAATGCGTTACCTCTCGCTGCGCGGAATCGACGGCAGAAATGTAGGCGATTTCACGGTGGAAGAGATTCAAGAAAACGTGCTTCCCCGGCTGCAAAAAGCGGGCGTCGGCGTGTCTTCGATCGGATCGCCGATCGGCAAAGTGTTTGTCGGGGACGAAGAAGGATTTGCGAATCAGCAGGAGATGCTGCACCGGCTGTGCCGCATCGGCATGCTGCTCGGCTGCCGGTATATCCGCATTTTCAGCTTTTACATTCCCGCAGGCCGCGATCCGGACGCCTACAGGGACGAAGTGATCGCCAAGATCGGGATACTGGTCCGGATCGCCGAGCGGTACGATATCGTGCTGCTGCACGAGAACGAAAAAGACATCTACGGCGATATCGCCGAACGCTGCGCCGATATGTTTACGGCCGTAGACTCGGAACACTTCAAAGCCATTTTCGACTTCGCCAATTTCGTACAGTGCGGCGAAGACACCCAGAACTGCTACGAACTGCTGAAACCGCATATCGCCTATATCCATATCAAAGACGCCGTCAGCACGGATCGCGAAAATGTGCTGTGCGGAGCCGGCGAAGGGCAAATCCCGTCCATACTGGCCCAGGCGATCGCCGGCGGGTACACCGGTTTCTTGACGCTCGAACCGCATCTGGTGCTGTTCGATTCGCTCAAAGACCTGGAGTTGGAACCGGCGGAACATGTGATCAAAGACAACAAAGGGCTCGACGGAGCCGGAGGCTACAGACTGCAATACGAAGCGTTAAAAGCGATTCTCAAACAAATCGAAAGCGGGGCAACCGTATCATGAAGACTGTGAAAATGGGCATTATCGGCGTCGGCGCGCAGGGCGGAACATATGCCGAATTTTTGGCCGAGGGCAAAGTCAAACACATGGAGCTGGGCGCGATCTGCGATATCGATCCGGCCAAAAAAGAGTGGGCGCGGGAGAAATATCCGGACGTTCCTTTTTACGAGAATTACATCGACATGCTGGAAAGCGGAGACGTGGACGCCGTCGTGACCTGCGTGCCGCACTATCTTCACCCGGAGATGGGCATCGAAGCGCTGCGAAGAAATATTCACGCCCTGGTGGAGAAACCCGCCGGCGTCTACACGAAGCAGGTGCGGGAACTGAACGAGTTTGCGGCTTCGAAGCCCGAACTGACTTTCGGCATCATGTTCAATCAGCGGGCCAATCCGCTGTACCGGCAGTTGAAAGAATGGATCGACGGCGGGGAGATCGGGGAGATCCGCCGGACCAACTGGATCATCACGACCTGGTGGAGACCGCAGGGCTATTACGACCAGAGCGCCTGGAGAGCCACCTGGAACGGCGAAGGCGGCGGCGTGCTCGTCAACCAGGCTCCGCACCAGATCGATCTGATGCAGTGGATCTGCGGAATGCCGCAAAAAGTGTATTCCAATGTGAAATACGGTTTCCAGAGAAAAATTACCGTCGAAGACGAAGTGACCGCGCTGTTCGATTACGGCAACGGGGCGACGGGCGTATTCGTTACCTGTACGCACGACGTGATGGGCACGGACCGCCTCGAAATTCTCGGGGACAAAGGCAAGATCGTGGTCGACGACAGCAAGAAAGTCACGATCAAGCGTCTCAAACAGCCGGAGGACGAAATGAGCCGCACCATGGGCTGGGCCGATGTGCTGAAGATCTTCATGGGCGCGGATATGTCCGATGTGTACGACGAAGAAACGATCGAATTCGGAAGCGTATGGGGCGGCCAGCATATCGCGGTGATGGAGAACTTCGCCGCCAATATCGTGGACGGAACGCCGCTGCTCGCCCCGGGGAGCGACGGCATCAAAGGCGTATCGCTGGCGAACGCCATCCATTTGTCGAGCTGGCTGGGCCGCGAAGTGGAACTGCCGCTGGACGAAGAGCAGTTCCTCGCGGAACTGAACGGCAAGATCGAAGCGGAGAAACAAGAAACCGCGACTTTATAAATTCCAAATTCCAAATTCGAGGAGGAACAGACATGGCACAGGGGAAAATCGGCGTACAAATGTTCAGTTTGAAAAGCAAAATCGCGGAAAACGGCATCACCGAAACGTTCCGGAAAATCAAAGAACTCGGCTTCGGCTGCGTGGAGATCTCCCAGGTTGAAATGAGCAAAGAAAATGTGGACGAGATTCAGCGGGCCGCCGAGGAATTCGGCATTGCCGTCGCTTCGATGACCGCGCCGCTCGACAGCATGCCCGAGTATCCCGGCGAGTCGCTGACCCGAGATTTCGACAAGATCGTGGGCGACTGCAAGCAGTTGAACTGCCGGATTATCCGGATCGGGATGATGCCGATCCGGCTGATGGGCGACAAAGAAAAAGCGATGGACTATATCCGGGACGCCGAAGCAATGGCGGAGCGGCTGGCCGAACACGGCATCGAGCTGTATTACCACAACCATCACAACGAGTTCGAGAAATACGACGGGAAGTTCCTGCTGGATATCATGCGGGAGAACACGTCCAAGCTGGGCTTCGAGCTGGATGTGCACTGGGTGCACCGGGGCGGCGAGAATCCGATCAAGCTGATCGAACGATTCGCGGGCCGCATTTCGCTGCTGCATTTGAAAGATTACCGGATCGGGCGCATGGAAGCGGCTGAAGAAGACTTCAAAGACATGAGCAAGTTCATGCAGAAGTTCCTGAACATGGTCCAATTCGCCGAGCTGGGCCAGGGCAGCCTGGATATCAAAGGCATTATCGAAGCGGGCGCGGCGAGCGGCGTGAACTATTTCCTGATCGAGCAGGACGATACGTACGGCCGCGATCCGTTTGTTTGTCTGGAGGAATCGGCGGAATATTTGAGACAAATCGGCTACGCGGACTGGTTCTGAACCGAAGGGACCGACCTTTTCCGGCATGAGCCGGATACGAAAAAAATGTAAAGAGGAGTGACTGCTGTGAATATGACCTGGCGCTGGTACGGGGAAGGCAACGACAATATTACGCTCGATCATGTGCGGCAGATTCCCGGCGTGACCGGCATCGTCTGGTCGCTGCACGACAAAGTGGCCGGCGAAGTCTGGGAGATGGAACGGATTCGGGAAGCGGCCGACCAAATTACGGGCAAAGGGTTCAACACGGCCGTGGTCGAAAGCGTCAACGTGCACGACGATATCAAGATCGGCCTGCCGACGCGCGACAAGTATATCGACATCTATATCGATACGATCCGCAAACTGTCCAAAGTCGGCGTCAAAGTGATCTGCTACAATTTCATGCCGGTATTCGACTGGACGCGGACGGAGCTGTACAAGGAGCTGCCGGACGGCTCGAACGCTCTTTTTTACGAAAAAGCGGCCATTACCGACAATCCGCGCGCGATGGTGGACCGGATTCTCGAAGGCGCGGGAGCGTTCACGATGCCGGGCTGGGAACCGGAACGGCTGGCGAAGCTCGACGAGCTGTTCGAATCGTACCGGGACGTTACGGAAGAGAAGCTGTTCGAGAATCTGCAATACTTCCTGGAGCGCATTATGCCGGTTTGCGAAGAAACGGATATCAAAATGGCGATCCATCCCGACGATCCCGCCTGGCCGATCTTCGGACTGCCGCGCATTATCCGCAGCCGCGACACGATCCGCCGTATGCTGGACGCCGTGCCGAGCCCGTATAACGGCCTGACTTTCTGCACGGGCTCGCTGGGAACGAATCCGGAGAACGATCTGCCGGCTATGATCCGCGAGTTCCACGACCGGATTTACTTTGCCCATATCCGGAATGTGAAAGTGTTCGAGAACGGGGACTTTATCGAGGTATCCCACCGCGGCCGCGACGGCAGCGTGGATATTCCCGAAGTGGTCAAAGCGTATCACGAGAGCGGATATACCGGCTATGTGCGCCCGGACCACGGCCGCCATCTGTGGGGAGAAGAGCAGAACTGCCGTCCGGGCTACGGCCTGTACGACCGCGCGCTGGGCATTATGTATCTGCTGGGAGTCTGGGACAGTCTGGAGAACGCGAAGGAGGCGGAGTAATGCTGGCTTTATCGGTAAAAAGCATCACGGAGGAAGCGGAAGCCTGGAAAGCGGCGGGAGTGGAGCTGCCGAAATTCGACGCCGCGCGAATCGCCGCGAATACGGCGGAGAAGCCGCAGTGGGTGCACTTCGGCGCAGGCAACATCTTCCGCGGATTTGTGGCGAACGCCCACCAGAAGCTGCTGGACGGCGGCCGCGCGGACACGGGCATCATTGCGGCGGAATCGTTCGACTTCGAGATGATCGACCGGGTCTACCGGCCGTTCGACAATCTGACGCTGCTGGTGCTGATGAACGCCGCGGGAGAATTCCGCAAGAGTATCGTCGCCAGCGTCGCGGAAGCGATCGCGGCAGACCGGGGACGGGAAGCGGATTACCGGCGGCTGACCGAAATCTTCGAAAATCCGAGTCTCCAGATGGCAAGCTTTACGATTACCGAAAAAGGGTATTCGCTGACGGCTCCGGGCGGAGCGTATCTGGGGATTGTGGAGCAGGACATCGCACAAGGCCCGGCTTCCCCGGTCCATGTCATGAGCCTGGTGGCTTCGCTTGCGCACCGCCGTTATCTCAAAGGCGCGCATCCGATGACCTTCGTCAGCATGGACAACTGCTCGCACAACGGCGACAAGTTGAAGCGCGGCGTGCTTACGATCGCCGGGGAGTGGGCGAAGAAAGGCTTTGTGGATCGCGAATTCGTCGCTTATCTGGAAGACGAAAGCAGGATTGCGTTCCCGCTGTCCATGATCGACAAGATTACGCCGCGTCCGTCGCCGGACGTGCAGGCGGAGCTGCTTACGCAGGGAATCGGCGGCATGGATGTGATCGTCACGTCGAAAAATACGTATACCGCGCCGTTCGTCAATGCGGAGATCAGCGAGTACCTGGTGATCGAAGACAAATTTACGAACGGCCGGCCGCCGCTTGAAGAAGCGGGCATCATCTTTACCGACAAAGACACGGTCAACAAAGTCGAAACGATGAAAGTCACCACCTGCTTGAACCCGCTGCATACCGCGCTCGCCGTAACGGGCTGCCTGCTGGGCTACACCCTGATCGCCGACGAGATGCGGGACGAGACATTGCGCCGGTTTGCGGAAACGATCGGCTATAAGGAAGGGCTGCCCGTTGCGGTCGATCCCGGCATTATCCGTCCGGAGCGGTTTCTGGACGAAGTGCTGCGGGAACGGTTCGCCAATCCGTTTATTCCCGATACGCCGCAGCGAATCGCGACCGATACTTCGCAGAAAGTCGGCATCCGCTTCGTCGAGACGATCAAAGCCTATGTAAGCAGGGAAGATCTCGATCCGGCGCAGCTTACGGCGATCCCGCTGGCGATTGCCGCCTGGTGCCGCTATCTGCTCGGCGTGGACGATAACGGCCGGCCGTTTACGCCAAGCCCGGACCCGCTGCTGGACACGCTCCAGAGCCGGCTAAGCGGTACCGCGCTGGGATCGAAGACATCGGGGGTGCGCGGAATCCTCGAAGACGAAAGTATTTTCGGCATCCGTTTGTACGATATCGGTCTGGGCGAGAAGATCGAAAGTCTGTTCCACGAAATGCTGGCCGGACCGGGCGCGGTGCGCGCGACGCTGGAGAAGTACGTGAACGCTCAGTCCGCAGCGGGCATATAATAGAAGAAATCGAGCCTTTCTGAAGCGGGAGCCGGGGAAACCCGCGCCGTCGCGGGAAAGGCTTTTTCCGCGAGGAAGATCAAGCAGGCCGGCGGGGCGTAGAAAAATAAACGGGTTTAGGCTATGCTTGTAACAGTTCCCGGAACGGAGAAAAGCAAAGAGCGGAGTCTGATCATGAAAAAGCTGACGATTGAAGATGTCGCTCGTAAAGCGGGCGTTTCCAAAAGTACCGTATCCCAATACCTGAATCAAAGGTACAAATATATGAGCGAGTCGACCCGGCAGCGCATAGCGGAAGTGATCCGGGAGCTGGAGTACCAGCCGAACGGACTGGCCCGCAGCCTCAAGCAGAACCGGACCTACCTGGTCGGGGTGATCGTGGCGGACATCAATTACAATCTGTCGATCAGATGCGTCAGAGCGATCGAAAGCGAACTGCAAAGCCGGGGCATCCAGGTGCTGATCTGCAACACCGACGAAGATCCCGCCAAAGAGCGCCGGCATATCGAGACGCTTCTGGCGCGGCAGGTGGACGGGCTGATCGTGTTTCCGACGGAGCACCGGGCTTCCGTGTACGACAAGCTGAGCGAGCGCCAGACGCCTTTCGTATTTATCGACCGGCTGGTGGAAGGCGTAGGCACGCAAAGCCTGCTGCTCGACAATGAGAAGGCGGTCAAGATGGGCGTTGCGGAGCTGGCCGGCCGGGGGCATTCGCGCATCGGGATGATTACGCTGCCGCTCGGACGGCAGCCGATCACGCCGCGCCAGGAGCGGCTGGGCGCTTTCCGCAAAGCGATGGACGAAGCCGGTCTGCCGCTGCGCGCAGAATATATCCTCAGCGCGGCGGCGGAAGACATCGCGGGCGAACTGGCCGAGCTGATGGCGCTGCCGGAACCGCCGACCGCGGTCATCGCCGCCAACGATATCGTGCTGGCCGAGCTGCTCAAAGCATCCAATCGTCAGGGGATTGCGATCCCGAGGCAGCTTTCCGTGATCGGCATCGACGACGCCGAGTTCGCGCAGATTTATAATCCCGCGATCACGACGCTGTCCCAGCCCGCGCATGAAATGGGCGCCCAGGCGGCCAAGATCATCGTATCCGGCATCGAAGACAAAGAAAAGCTCGTGCCGATTACGTACCGGTTCGCGCCGGCTTTGCGCAGCGGCGCTTCGGTCGAGACCCTTGGGCGCTAAAACGGGCCGGAGGCAGGGACGGCGCGGCATAAAAAAGGACTTCGCGCAACCGGGCCCGGTGCGCGAAGTCCTTTTTGACATCCTATTGAAGAAGATCCATTAAAGAAGATCCATGCGAGACTGAAAATGAATATCGGCTTCGCCCCGAACCGCCGGCGCGCCGCTTCTAGCGTGCGGGAGCGGCGGTCGCCAGGAAAGCGTCCAGTTCTTCGCGCGACGGCAGGCCGTCCATATCGCCCGGCGACATCACGGCGAGCGCGCCGAGCGCGTTGCCGCGCGTAACGGCGGACCGGATATCCAGCTTCTCCAGCAGCGCGCTGACGACTCCCGCCGCAAATCCGTCGCCCGCGCCCACGGTATCGACGACTTCCTTGACCTCGAAGCCCGGCGCGAAGCCGGAGCCTTCTGTCGTTTTGTAGAAGGCTCCGCCCGGTCCCATCTTGATGACCACCAGCGAGACGCCTTTATTCAAATAATAGTCGGCGATTTCTTCCGGTTCTTGAAGTCCGGTCAGCAGGCGGGCTTCGCCGATGCCGGGGAAGAACCAGTCGCTGCGGGCGGCCAGATCGTTGAGCGTGTCGATCATGACCTGCTGGTCCGCCCACAAGACCGGACGCAAATTGGGGTCGAACGAGATGGTGCGGCCGAGTTCCTTCATATAAGTCATGGCGTGTTTGGAGAATTCCAGCATCGATGCCGAAAGCGCTGCCGAAATACCGGTTACGTGCAGGTGCCCGGCCGAAGCGAAGTACGCCTCGTCAAAATCGGCGACGGAAAGCGTGGAAGCGGCCGACTGTTTGCGGAAGTATTCCACTTTCGGATCGCCGCTTGCCACTCTCGATTTCAGCAGCATGCCGGTCGGCCGCTCCTGGGTAAACGTCACGGAAGACGTATCGATTCCTTCCTGCTGCTGGGCCTGTGTAATAAATCGTCCGAAGCTGTCTTCTCCGAGTTTGGTTACATAGCCTGTCTTGTGACCCAATCGGCACAACCCGGTCGCTACGTTGCTTTCGGCTCCGGCGAGCGACTTGGAGAACGAAACAACCTCGTGCAGCTCTCCTTCTTCGTCGGCGCGAAACATAGCCATCGGTTCGCCGAAAGTGACGGCAGCCAGTCTATTGGACATGCGTTATTCCTCCTAAGAGATCGTTTTCTTTAAAGTATCACATAAACCGGTTTTGTACAATTGCGCTCTTCCTTTTAAAAGCAGAATAGTTTGACGAAATTGGCAGCGATGAATAAATAAAATAAAAATAAACCCCGATTTATCAAGGTTTATTCGAAAATTCCCGATTATAAAGCGGCCAATCCCAAAAAGATATTGACTCGCCAACCGTTAGAATCTAGTATTCTAATTAGAGTGTTTTTTGATAGTTTTGATAAAAAAGTTTAGTAAAAATCGTGCGTGTTCACCTATCTTAAAATTGGAGAAGCAAAGGAGCAATTACAATGAAGAAATTGAAAGTACTGGGCAGTCTGCAAACCTGCGGCGTGGTGGCGGTTATTCGGGCCGACAACGCGGAGGATGCTTATAAAATGTCCGCCGCCTGCATCGAAGGCGGCCTGACGAATATCGAAGTCACATTTACGACACCGGGCGCGGAACACGCGATCCGCGATCTGGCCGCCGAATACGGAGACCGAGCGGTCATCGGCGCGGGCACCGTGCTGGACCCGATCACGGCGAGAATCGCGATTCTGGCCGGAGCGGAATTTGTGGTCAGCCCTTCTTTTGAAAAAGAAACGGCCGAGCTGTGCAATCTGTACTCGATCCCTTACATGCCGGGCGTGCTGACGCTGGGAGAAATCAAGGAAGCGCTGAAAATGGGCGTCGATGTGCTGAAGCTGTTCCCGGGCAGCGCGTTCGGAGCGGACTTTGTCAAAGCGGTCAAAGGTCCGATGCCGCATATCAATATCATGCCGACCGGCGGCGTCGATCTGGACAATATGGAGCAGTGGCTCAATGCCGGCTGTATCGCGGTCGGCATCGGCGGCAACCTGACGGCGCCCGCGAAGCAGGGACATTACGACCAGGTTACGGAGCTGGCGGCGAAGTATGTCGCGAAGTACCGTTCGCTGCGGCAGGGGTAAGCGGCTGAATCCGGCAAACGGTCACCGATTTTCGGCACGGTGCGAAACTCGTCTTCCATACGGAAGGCGAGTTTCTTTTGCTTCCGCCGCAAAGCGGTTAAAATGAAGGTACTGCTGCTGACAGCGAGAGATTCAGGACCGGAGGGCATTCATGATTAAACAACACGGAAGCTGGTGGAAGGACGAACGGATCGCCGGCCTTATCGCGCGTATCGAGGTGGAAGCGGGGATGTTCGAATACGGCTTCGAGATTCCGGCGGAGTTCCACGCGGATTTTGCGGAAGCGGGCGGCGGAGTCTTTCCCGCGGCCGGCGAGAGCCGTCCGGTGCATCTGATGCACCAGACCGGCGATGTATACGCCGCTTACGAAGTGCGGATGGAGCGCCGGCGCATCGGCTTTCGCGGCGGAGAAGCTCTTGAGATCCACTACGATTCGAATAAGGAGCTGAAGCGGTTCCTGGCTTCGGCGTTTCACGCGACCCGCGGCGGGCTGCCGCCGGGGGAAGACGGAGGGACGGCCGAAGAGGACGGGACTTCGGGCGAGTCTTCACGGGCGATTCGGCCGGGCGGGGCCGAAGAAGCGGAGGCGGCGCTGCTTGAAGCCGCGCCGCGCACCGGGCAAAGCGGGCCGGCCGAGACGGGGGCCGGGCTGCGCATTCCCGCCCGCCGCGATCCGGGCGGCGGAACCGATTCGGACAAGCTCCGGGAGGAGCGCGCCGAATATGTGTATTTCTACCGGACGGATACGCCGTATACGTACCGGATGGAGCTGGAGACCCTGGCGGACCGGCAGGCGCCGCGGGTCTGGTGGGCCGAGCACGGCGCGGCGCTGGAGCGCGAGAGCGCGCTCGGGCTGCTCTGGACGGCCGAGGACGGCCGCGCCGCAGGGGCCGGACAGGGCCGCCGCGCGCCGCAGGCGCGGGCGGAAGCAGCGGCCGCGCTTGCGCGGCTGCGCCCGGGCGACGTCGTGCTGCACAGCGAGCGCGGCGAGCTGCGCTTTGCCGGCCGCGTGGCGGAAGCGGCCGCGCGGGCGGACGACCCGCTGGCTCCGGCGGGCCTGCCGGGCCGGGGAAGCGGGCTGCGCGTCCGCGTGGACTACCGCCGGCTGAATCCGGCGGTGCGGCTCGAAGGGCTGGACGCGGAGCCGGCGTTTCTGCGCGCGGCGCGGGAATTGTCCGCGCCGTCCGCGGCGGACAATGCTTCGCTTCCTTTGCGGCTGCATGAATTTGCGCCGGAGGAGCTGGAGGCGCTCCTGCGCGCTTGTCCGCGCACGGACTGGCCGGATTTCGTCCGCGGCGCGGCGGAGACCGGCCGCGAAGACGGCGGGCCGCCGCCGTTCGATCCGGACAACTCGATCGAACGCCTGAGCGCCGGGCCTCCCGCTCCGGAGCCGGCCGAGCCGCCGCTGCCGCATATTCCCGACCGCGAAGTGAGCGCCGCGGTGCGGCAGGTCGCCGGGTATATCCGGCAGAAAGGATTCTCGTTCCCGGACGGGCTGGTCGAGCATTATTACTTGTCGCTCAAGACCCGGCCGTTCGTGATTCTGGCCGGCATCTCCGGCACGGGCAAAACGCAGCTGTCGCGGCTGTTCGCGGAAGCGGTCGGCGCTTCCGCGGACAACGGGCGGTTCACGCTCATTCCCGTGCGGCCGGACTGGAGCGATCCCGCAGACTTGATCGGCTACAAAGACCTGTCCGGCGCGTTCAAGCCCGGACCGCTGACGCTGGCGCTGCGCCGTGCGTCGCTTCCCGGCGAAGCGGACCGTCCGCACTTTATCGTGCTGGACGAGATGAACCTGGCTCGGGTCGAGCATTATTTCAGCGACCTGCTCAGCCTGATGGAGACGCGCCGCCGGCCCGCCGGCCGCCGGGAAGCGGAAGAGCGGGAAAGATCGGGCCGCCCCGGAAACGAGATTTCGTCGCAGCCGCTGCTGCCCGAAGAGCTGTTCGAGCGGGAAGCGGACCGCGCGGCTTACGGCGGACTGACCATCCCCGGCAACGTTTATCTGATCGGGACGGTGAATATGGACGAGACGACGTATCCGTTCAGCAAAAAGGTGCTGGACCGCGCCGGCACGATCGAATTCAATCATATCGACCTGATGCAGCTTCCGCTGCTTCGCGAAGAAGCGCAGGAAGAACTGTTCCCGCTGCGGGCGGACCGCCATCTGCTGCAAAGCGATTATTTGCAGCTGATCGACGCGATGGACGAGCATGGGGACCTCATTCGCGTTACCGCCGCGGAGCTTGCGCAAATCAATACCGTTCTCGAAGACATCCAGGCGCATGTGGGTTTCCGGGTGCGCGACGCCGTCTGCTTCTATCTGATCTATAATGAACGCTTCCGCCTGATGGCCCGCGACGCCGCGTTCGACGGCCAGCTGATGCAGAAGATCCTGCCGCGCATCCAGGGGAGCCGGTTTGCGGTGAAAAGGGTGCTGCTGGATCTGCTGCGCCACTGCCTGGGAAGCGAAGCGGCCGGAGCGTTCGACTGGCGCGAACTTGAAGATTCGGCCGAAGACGTATACGCCGGGCGGCGCGGACGCGAAGCGCTGGCCGCCGCCCGTTATCCGCAGAGCGCGAAGAAGCTGGCTTATATGCTGCGGAGGCTGGACGAAGACGGATTTACGTCGTACTGGTTGAGCTGAACATTGAATGGCGGGACTGCGCGGCCTCCGGCGGATTTCCCGCTTCGAACCGCCAGCTCCGGCACGGCGGTCAAGCTCCGAAAAAAGCCGTTCCCGGCCGCCGCGATATGCGGCGGCAGGAACGTCTTTTCTACTATGGCATTCTAAATTTCTTCAATACAGCTCGCCCAGCGCCGCCGGATCGAACGCTTTGAGCTCGTCTTTGCGGCCTTCGCGGATCTTGCGCGGCCATTCGGGATCGGCCAGCAGGGCGCGGCCTACGGCGACAAGGTCGAATTCTCCGTTTTCCAGCCGCTGCAGCAGCTCGTCAAGGCCGACGCTGCCGGCTCCCCGGCCCTGATAAGCGTTCAGAAACTCATTGTCCAGTCCGACCGAACCGACCGTGACGACCGGCTTTCCGGTTAGCTTTTTGGCCCATCCGGCCAGATTCAGCGTCGAGCCTTCGAATTCGGGTTCGTGGAAACGGCGGGTCGAGCAGTGGAACAGATCCACGCCGGCTTCAGCGAGAAGATTCAGAAATTCTCCCAGTTCTTCCGGCGTTTGCCACGGTCTGGCCGTGTAATCGCTCTGCTTCCACTGCGATAAACGGATCGCAATCGGGAAATCCGGACCCGTTTCGGCGCGAATCGCCTGGATGACGTCCACGGCAAACCGCGCGCGTGCGGTGAGATCGCCGCCGTAGCGGTCCGTGCGCTTGTTCGTCCGCTCCCACAAAAACTGGTCGATCAGGTAGCCGTGCGCGCCTTGAAGTTCCACGCCGTCGAAGCCGATCCGTTTGGCTTCCGCCGCGGCGCGGGCATACGAACGGACGACGTCTTCGATCTGCGCTTCGGTCATCGGTTCGCCGGCAGGACTACCGCTTAGATCGAGCCCGGACGGGCCGATCGAAGGCGCTTCCGGGTGCGGCTGCGAACCGGCGGGACGGGCCATGCCCATATGCCAGAGCTGCGGGAAGATCCGGCCGCCGGCTTCGTGCACCTGCCGCACGACTTCGGCCCATCCGTCGAGCGCCGCTTCGCCGTACATCGCGGGAACGCTCGTTTCGCTGACCGCCGACGGATGATCGATCACGGCGCCTTCGGTAATAATCAGGCCGACCCCGCTTTCCGCGCGGCGGCGGTAATAAGCGGCGACGTCCGGACCGGGCACGCCGCCCGGCGAGAAGCCGCGCGCCATGGCGGGCATGACGAGCCGGGATTGCAGGGTCAGCGTGCCGGTCAGGGCGTAAGGCCGGAACAGCAGCTCTGCGGACAACGCCGGATTATGGGACTCCGTTTGAAATTCGGATTGGGTTTCGGATTGGGATTGCGATAAGGAACGGGAATTCGACATGAATAAGCACCTCCGGGAATAGTATCGATCGCAGCCCGACAGCAGGGCCGCGATTGAGCAGCTTGGCGGCTGCGGGTATAAGCGTACCCCCGCCCGCGCGGCCTCTCAACCGGCAATATCCGGGGTCTGTTGCTTAACCGCGTTTTGCGAAAAATTGTCGGGTAGCGCTTTTCCGGGCGCCGCTTCTGTCCGGTTGCCGCGTCCGGACGTTTTGCCTATAATTTGAAGCATCGGCGCGCTGCGCCGGATGAACGGAATAGAGCGAAAAAGAAAGGAGGGCCAGCATGGCGGGAATATTTGCGCCGAACCCGAACGACCCGCGTGTAATCCGGACACGGCGGCTGATTCTGGACGCGTTCGGCCGGCTGATGCACGAGAAAGACTTCAACGAGATTACCATCCTCGACGTCGCCCGCGCGGCAACGATCAACCGGGCGACTTTCTATGCGCATTTTCAGGACAAATACGCGCTGATGGAAGCCTTTTTGCAGATTGCGTTCGAATTTTACGTGCCGGAACGCATCGATGCGGAAGCCGGTCTGAACGAAGAATCCGTGCGGCGGCTGATTCTGTCCTTGTGCGAATATCATGAAGCCAGCAGCGTTTGTATCAAGCGCTACGATTCGGTCGCGCTGCTGATGGAAGAAGATATCCGCGTACAGCTGGAGCGTTTTCTGCTGCGTATGCTGACGGCGCGGGCCGAAGACGAAGCCGAGACCGAAGAGAACCGCTCAGCGGCCACCATGATTGCCTGGTCGGTCTACGGACTCGCTTACCGCTGGCACCGCGGCGGCGGAAGCGAAAGCCGGGAAGGACTGGCGGATCGCGGAGCGGCGTTTGTGATAAGCGGCTTTGCGCCGCCGCGGAGCGGCGCAGAAAGGGAATCCTCAAAAAAGGAAAAGTAATCCTCCCAAAAAAAGTTGACCGGCCCCGCTTGACTTCGTGTTACACGAAGGGGCTAGACTTGTCTCGATACGGCGCTCTGCCGCTTCAGTCATCTATTCGACCAACAGGAGGAATTCATATGCAAACCGTAACGTTGAACAACGGCGTCCACATGCCGATCCTCGGTTTCGGGGTTTACCAGATTCCCGACGCGGAAGAATGCGAACGCTCCGTTTACGAAGCGCTGCAGGCCGGATACCGGCTGATCGACACCGCAGCCGGCTATCGGAACGAGGAAGCGGTCGGCCGGGCGATCAAACGCAGCGGCGTGCCGAGAGAAGACATTTTCGTAACGACCAAGCTGTGGGTGCAGGATGCCGGCTACGAGAAAGCCAAACTCGCATTCGAAACATCGCTGGAGAAGCTGGGGCTGGATTACCTCGAGCTGTACCTGATCCATCAGCCGTTCGGCGATGTGCACGGCGCGTGGCGGGCGATGGAAGAACTGTACGAAGAAGGCCGGGTCAAAGCGATCGGCGTCAGCAATTTCCTTCCGGACCGGCTGATGGACCTGATCGTGCACAACAAGATCGTGCCGGCCGTCAACCAGGTCGAAACGCATCCGTTCTTCCAGCAGGCCGACAACGAAGCGTTTATGAAAGAGCACGGCGTGCAGATCGAATCGTGGGGGCCGTTCGCCGAAGGACGCAACGATTTGTTTACCAACGAAACGCTCGCGGCGATCGGGCAGCAGTACGGCAAGTCCGTCGCCCAGGTGGTACTTCGCTGGCTGGTGCAGCGCGGCGTCGTGGTGATTCCGAAGTCCGTCCGCGCCGAGCGGATCGCGGAGAACTTCGATATTTTCGACTTCGAACTGAGCGCCGGAGATTTGGAGCGGATTGCGGCTCTCGACACCGGCGAGACGCTGTTCTTCTCCCACCGCGATCCCCGGTTTGTCAAAATGCTGGGCGAGCTGCGGATCTGAAACGGAACGGACAAAAGGCTGACGGGAATTTCCCCGTCAGCCTTATTTGCGCGGCAGGACCGCTTTCGTGAACGCTGCCTATTCGCCTTGGCCCAGCCGTCCGTAAGCTTCGTCTTCCACCGGCTCCAGCCACTGCGTTTCGCCCGGCGTGAGCGCGATATGCACAAACCAGCTGTTTTGAGCCGCGCCGTGCCAGTGTTTGACATTCGCCGGAATATTCACGACGTCGCCCTGCTTGAGCGGCTGTGCCGGCTTGCCTTCTTCCCGGTACCAGCCTTCGCCGCCGGTGACGAGCAGCACCTGCCCGACTTTATGCGTATGCCAGTTGGTCCGCGAACCCGGCGCGAATGTAACGCTGCCGATCGCCGCGTTCAGCGGCTCGGGATCGGTAAAGATCATATTGCGGTATGTTTCGCCGGTAAAATACTCGCTTTCCGCTTTGCCGCCGAGCGGGAAGATCCCGCCGCCGTTCAGTTCTTCGTGAGCCATAAGAAATTCCTCCGATCAGTCGTCCACATTCACCGTCGAGATGCCCGGCATGCCGGATTTGGACGGGGTAAACCAGATATGGCCGTCGTCGATCGACGCGCCGTCCTGGTTCACGAACAGCTCCGCGAACGAGGTTTCCGCAAGGCTTTCGCGCACGTCCTCGGTAAAGATTTGATTGTATTTGTTCAGGAACTGCGCTTTGGTTTTGATGACCGTCTTCGCGGCCGGCTTGTCGTCGTCGGTATCCAGATAGACGGACAGCGGGTAATGCACGCGCGCGGCTACGGCCGCTTTGTCGCCTTTGGCGACGGCGCGCTGGAGATTGGCGTAGAACGCTTTGACGTTGGAAGCGTCTTTGAAGCCGGCAACGTTAACCAGCTTTTTCTCCACGCTCGAAGACGCGGAAGTCGAAGCGCCGTACGAGGCGGAAGTATGGACGGGAGCCGCGGCGGCGGGCAGGGCCAGCGCGGCCGTCAGCATCGCGGCGCCCAGAATCGCGGTCGGTTTTCTCCATTTTCGGGTCGATGTTCTGTTCATGATCGGTACCTCCAAATTCGGAATAATAGTACGTTGACAACGTAATAGGGCTTGTCGCGAGCAGCCTTATCTTTGGTACTTGGACGATTACAAGGACGGCGAATCACTTCCTTTTTCTTCCTTGTCCGTTCTCCGGCGCCTCGCCGTTCCCTCTCGCCCGCGGATTGGTTAATATAAGAGAAACCTCGACGATCCGATCGCGGAAAGGAGCCCTACCCTTGAAACTGTTTATTCACCGCAAAGACCTGCGCACCGTCGACCTGGCCGCTTTCGACTACTTGAAGGAAGCGAGGCAGCCGACGCTGCATCTGCTGATTCTCGATCCTTTTCTGCTGCAAAAAGGCCGGGAAAAAGAGCACAGCGGCGTCAATTTCCTGCGGCACGTCTCGCGTCTGCGCCGCTTGTACGACGCGGAAGGACGCACGCTGCATCTGGTTTACGGCGAACCGTCCGAAGTGCTGGACTGGCTGCTCGCAAAGCTCAAAGGCGGCGAGCACGAGATCGACGAAGTGGTCGCGCACCGCGATTTTACCCCGTATGCGCGCGAGCGCGACCGCAAGTTGAAACAAACGGCCGAAGCGAACGGAGCCGCATTCACGCTGCTCGTCGATTCGCTGATGATCGATCCCGAACGGTTCGCGGAGTTCACGGGCAAAGACGGCTACTACAAGATCTTCGCTCCTTTTCACCGCAAATGGCTGGAGTACCTGGCGCATGCGCCGAACGAGCCGTCTTCCGTCGCGTTGAGCGATCTGGAAGAGAGCGGCGCGCAGCCGAAATGGCTCAAAAAGTTCGCTCTGCCGTTCGACCCGGACGATTACGAGCCGGCGGACGAATGGAAAGAGAAGCTGGACCCATTTTTAAAAGAAGACCTTGCGGAATACGGCGACAAGCGCGACTATTACCCGGAACTGCCGGCGAGCGGCGTCAATCCGCATGTCAACGCCGGCGCCGTATCGATCCGCGAATTGTACGCCCGGGCGATCCGGCAGGACGGACACGACGAATGGGTGCGCCAGCTGGCTTTTCGCGACTTCTATCTGTACCTGGCCGTTTACGATCCGGATTATTTTTCCTATGAGAAAAAGTACGACCTGTCCGCACTGACGGACGAGCATTTCGAGCGCTGGGCCAAAGGACAAACCGGCATTCCGGCGATCGACGCGGCGATGACGGAGCTGAACGAAACGGGACTGATGCCCAACCGGCTGCGGATTCTGTGCGCGATGTTCCTGACCAAAAACCTGCGGTGTCCCTTTACGCTCGGCGAGCAGTATTTCCGGCGCAAGCTGCTGGACTACGACAATATCCAGAACCGCGGCAACTGGCTGTGGTGCGCGTCGCTGGGAGCCAATTCCGCCCCGTATTTCCGCGTTGTGAATCCCGTGACCCAATCCGAGAAATACGATCCGAACGGCGAGCATATCCGGCAATGGCTGCCGGAGCTGAAAGACGAGGATGTCAAAACGGTGCATAAGCCGCGCGAAAACGCCGTCGTCGATCTGAAAGTTTCGCGGGCGGATGCGATCGAAACGTACAAGAGTATCGTAAACGGCGGAAAAGGAGACGCGAAATGATGCGCATTATCGATCTGCACTGCGACGCGCTGGCGAAAATCGAGCAGTCCGGCGGCGCTTTTTCCTATACGGACGAGCCGGAACTGGCGAGCAGCCGCAATCGGCTGAGGGAAGGCGGAATCGCGATCCAGGGATTTGCCGTGTTCGTCGATCCGGCGCTGCCGGGAACGGCCCGCTTCCAGTCGTGCCTGAACCAGATCCATTACTTTTACACGGAAGTACTGGACAAGCACGACGACCTGATGCCTATCACCGAATGGTCGCAGATCGCGGAGCTGGAGGAAGGGAAGATCGGGGCGCTGCTGACGCTCGAAGGCGTGGACCCGATCGAGAACGACCTGAAAAAGCTGCACCTGCTGTACCGCCTCGGCGTGCGTTCGGTCGGCCTGACGTGGAATTATTCCAATCGCGCCGCCGACGGCGTGCTGGAACCGCGCGGCGCGGGACTGAGCGCATTCGGGCGGGAAATCGTCGCGCTGAACAACAAATACCGCATGCTCACCGACGTCAGCCATCTGAGCGAACGCGGCTTCTGGGACGTGATGGAGACAGCCGATTACCCGATCGCCAGCCACTCCAACGCCCGGGCGCTGTGCGACCATCCGCGCAATCTGACGGACGAGCAGGCTCGGGCGATGTTTGCGCGGGGCGCGCAGGTGCATATCGTGTACTGTCCGGAATTTACGCGCGGCGACTATGCGGAGCGCAAAGTCGAGGCCGGCGATCTGGTGCGGCATATCGACCATCTCTGCTCGCTCGGCGGCGAGCGGCATATAGGTCTCGGTTCCGACTTCGACGGCATTTCCCGCATGATCCGGGGACTGGAGCACGCGGGCCGGACGCAGAATCTGGTGAACGAGCTGCTGAAGCATTACAGCGAAGAGCAGGTGCGGGGATTCGCGTTCGATAATTTTGCGCGGAGCCTGCCGGGTTCAGAGGCCAAAGTCCCGGTTTGATGAAACGGAAATCCAAACACTTAGAAGGAATTTTGAATTTTTTAAGGGGAATTCTCTCTGTAAATTAAATTTATCGCGCTGTCGTGTTAAACTGTTTATAAGCTCAAACCTTTGCTTGATTAATCCCTTATCGAAGGAAGGAGAGATTAAATGAACGGAATGACGACACACGGCAGCGGGGTGGACAGGCGGCGCGCGCCATGGACGGGCGGGGACTTGCGCGGAGAAGCGGGGACCGTGCGGGGCGGCGGGAAACTGCTGCTTCGGATCGCGTTTCTGGCGGCGCTGATCGCGGCGCTTGCGGGCGGGGGCCTGCGGACCGAAGCGGCGGAAGCGCCGATCCGGGTCATGCTCAACGAAGAAAGCACGCCGCTGGCGTTCTCGGTAGACCCGGTCAGCCGGCAGGACACGACACTGGTGCAAATGCGGCCGCTGTTCGAGAAGCTGGGCATGGAACTGACCTGGAACCAGGCCTCGGGCACGGTAAAAGCGGTGAAGCCCGGCACGGAGCTGAGTCTCAAGCTCGGTTCCAAAACGGCGACCGTCAACGGCCGCCAGGTCGCGCTGGATTACCCGGCGACCAGCATCGGGGGCAATACGCTCGTGCCGCTGCGGTTCGTCGGCGAAGCGACCGGAGCCATTGTGCACTGGAACGGGCCGGGGCGTCAGATCATTGTCGTGACGACGGAATGGATGCAGTCCAAAGGCGTCACGGCCGCCCGGGTCAAAGCGGAACTCGCCAAGCAGCAGGCGGAAGCCGACGCCAAATACGCGGAAGCCAAAGCGGCGGAGAAAGCCGAAGCCGAGCGCAAGAAAGCGGAGCAGGACCGGGCGAGCGGAAATTCCGGCACGGCCAAAGTCGACCTGAACAAGCTGTCGGGCATGTACTACGGCGCGGAATACGACTACGCCGGATACGAATGCGGCGGAATCTGCTGGAAGTTCTATACGTTCCTGCCGGGCAGTAAAGTCGTGGTCGGCGAGCCGGCCGGCGGCGGACCGGAGAATGTCGACTGCAAGACCGACAAATGCCGGAACTATTCGATCAAGAACGGGAAGCTGGTTATCCAGGGCGGCGAAACGCTGCCGATCTCGGTCAGCGGCGAAGGCAACCTGGTCATTAACGATGTACACCTCGGTCGGTTGACGCCGGCGAAAGCCGGAACGAAGCTGAGCGGCGAATATATTTCGCAGGGGTATTACGGACTGGTCGGCATCACGCCGTTTACTACATCGTGGACGGACTTTATGACCTTCACCGCAGACGGAAAGTTCACGAGCGATACGCTGTCGATCGCGGCTCTGGATACCGGAGCGGCACGCACCGAGAGCAGTTCTTCCGCCAAAACGGTGACCGGAACGTATACGATCTCCAAAAATACGATCACGCTGAAATACACAGGCGGCAAAACGGAGCGCTACGTGTTCGACATCCAGCCTCCGGACAAAGACGGCGTGGTCTATGTTCAGATCGGCAGCCGCGACTTCCATATCGAAAATTGAACCGGTAAGGACCGGGGAATCCGAACGAAGACCGGCAAAACGGCACTAACCGCCGGGGATGATACAATGAGCTTGCGCTATCTATAAGATTCACCAATACGAACAATCAAAGGGCGGACTGTTTATGCCATTATCGCATACGGCTTCGAATTTCGATTCAAGCACCGAACTGCTGCGGATCGAGACGGATTTGTTCGAGCTGACGATCGCCGGGAAACCGTTTCATGCGACGGTCGAGCGGCTGTCGCTGCATCGCGGCGGAGAAGAAGCGGCCGGATCGGCCGGCGGTGCTTCCGACGAAGGGCGGATTCCGGCGGCGTTCTCGGCCGCTGCGCGTTCGCTGCGCTTGACGCTCCGCCGGGTCGAACTGTTCTCGCCGCAGACCGGCCGTCTGGAAGTCTGGGAGCAGGGAACTCCGGCTTATCCGTGCTTCTACGAGACCGGCGCGTATGAATTTACGCTGGTCAAGACCGATCCCGTATCGGAGCTTGCGTTCTATCACGAGAACGTCAATCTGCGCCGGCGGATCAAGCCGCGGGGCCGGTCGGTGCTGTCCGGCACGCTGGACTTCGGCAGCGAGATCGGCGAATCCGAGCTGGAAATCCGGCTTGACGGCCGGCCGCTGCTTGCGATCGGGATCGAAGTGTTCCCGGCGAAGCTGGATTACCGGCGCGATTATGCGCGGCTGATCGGGGAAGTGGACGACGAGGCGTACGACCTGTCGTTCGACTTCCTGCGCCGGACGTACCGGCCGGCGGAATCGGCCGAGCGTCCGCGCCAGAGCCTGGCGGAGTTCCAGGCGATTCTTCGCGCCGTCTTCGGGCGCATGGAAGACGCCGTGCGGCGGATCGGCGCGCATCCGCATTACCGGCTGGAAGCCGAGCGCCGGCTGCGCGAGAGCGTTCGCGCGAAGCGGACGGACCGGCGCAGCCTGGAAGATCTGCGCCGCCATCCGCAGCGGCTGCGGCGCGAGGAAGGCGGCTGGCTGGAGATCCGGCCGCGGTCCGGGGCGGAGCCGGAAGCGCCTGGCGCGCGGCGGGAAGCGGAGCCGCGGCGCGGGCGCGAAGCCGAAGCGGCGCGCTACACGCCGACGCATCTGCTGGAGGCGAGGCGGACGGTCTCGTACGATACGGACGAGAACCGCTTTCTGCGCTGGATGCTGGAGCGCACGGCCGGGCGGATCGACCGGCTGCAGCGGGAGCTGCGGGAAGGTTCGGCGCGGCGCGATCCGCTGCTGGACCGGGAGCTTGAGCGGATCAAGCGGCGGATCGGCCGGATGCTGGACGCCGATTACCTGCGCGCGGCCGGGCCGATGCGCGGCGGCGGAGCAAGCCTGGTGCTCCAGATGGCGCCCGGCTACCGGGAGATGTACAAGCTGCATCTGCTTCTGCTGCGCGGACTCGCGATCCGCGAAGGGCTGCTGCGCTTATCGGTCAAAGACATGGCGCAGCTGTACGAATACTGGTGCTTCCTCAAGCTGCACCGGCTGCTGGCCGACCGCTGCCGCGTCGTTCGCCGGGAAGGCTCCGGCATCCGCCGGGGCGGGCTGTTCCCGACGCTGATTCGCGGCCGCGGCTCGCGCATCGAATACGAACTGCCGCATTCCGGCGCGCGGCTGGCGCTGCTGTACAATCCGTCGCTGCTCGGCCGCAGCCGGCCGACGACGGAGCAGAAGCCCGATCTGCTGCTGACGCTGTACACGCCGGACGGCGGCGCAAGCGGCGAGCGGAGCGTTAACGGCGGCGAAACCGGCCGAACAACCGGCGCAGGCGGCCGGATTCCGGCGCGCGAAACGTCGTTCGTGCTGGACGCCAAGTACCGGCTGGACCCGGCCGAACCGGGTACGTCTTACGAACGGGCCTATGCGTCGCCCGGTCCGCTGGAAGAAGATATCAACGTGATGCACCGCTATCGCGACGCCATCGTCCGACGCGGCGCGGATACGGGCGAATACGAGCGCCGCGTGGAGCAGGCGTGCGTGCTGTTTCCGTACGGAAACGAATCCGAGTATGCGGAACATCATTTCTATCGCAGCATCGGCCGCGTCGGCGTGGGCGCGCTGCCTTTTCTGCCGGGCTCGACGGCTCTGGCCGAGCGCTGGCTGGACGGGGTGCTGGGACTTCCCGGCGCCGAGGCAAACGGGTAAAGGCCGGTATACAGGGAGAATCCCTCGTATACCGGCCTTTATTTCGCTTTTTCTTTTGCTGTATTTGTTTCTGTTTCTGTTCGAACGCTGCTTGTTCGACGGCGTTTTAACCGGCAATTTGACCGGTCCGGCCGCGTCGATATTCCGGCCGAGCGTCCTGTTTTACTTCGCCAGCTCCCCGATCTCCGCCGGGCTCAGCGCTTTGTCGTAGATGCGCACTTCGTCGAGGCTGCCTTTGAAATAAGCGTCCGCCGCGAAGCGGCTTTTGCCCAGCCAGGCTTCGCTTGTTTGCAGATCGCGCGGGTCGTAGGTCATCTGCTCGTTCCTGCCCGCTTCTTTGCCGTTCAGGTACAGCGTGCCGGTGCCGCCCGAGATCGTTACGGCGACATGCGTCCACTTGCCGGTCGGCAGCGGGGAAGACGTCAGGATGCTCTGGTCTTTGCCTTCGCGGTGAATCGTAAACTGCACGCCCGCGCCCTGCGACGGAGTCAGGAACATAAATCCGTTCATGCCGTTTCCGAAGTCCAGAATCCGCTGCCAGGGTGCGCCGCCTTCCCATTTGACCCAGCCGGCGAACGTGAAGTCCCGCGCGTCCGTTACGGCGCCCGGCAGCTTCACGTAGCCGTCTTTGCCGTCCAGCGCGACCGCTTTGCCGTTTTTGCCGGATTTGGTATAGGAAGCGCCGTTTTCGAGCGTGCCGTTGTATCGGTTCGGCGAAGCGTCGGTCAGCCGGTTTTTCGACGCGTCCCCGAAGCCGTAGGAGGCGATCAGCGGACCCTGCGCCTGCTGCGCCACGGTGACTTTGAACGATTTGGTTTTCTTGGCGGTTCCGTGCGAGATGGTCGCGGTCAGCGTGACTCCGGCGTCGCCTTTGCCGGCGGCGGGACGGGTCACTTTGCCGGTGCCTGCCACGACCGACGGATTGGACGACGTCCAGGCTATCGCCGCTCCCCGCGTGCCGGAGACCGGCAGGTTCAGGTCGTAGTACACGTCGCCGGACGAAGGCGCATCGAGCGCTTTGGCGACGGCGGATACGATGTCTTTATCGGGAAGCGCGGCGACTTTTACGCCCCATACGCCGACGCCCCGGCCGGACATCGCGGTCAGCGTAAGCGTGCGTTCGCCGGAGACCGGATGGGTTTCGTGCAGGAAAACGCCCGTATAAGTCCCGTCCGCCGTCGTCAGCACGACATCGTGCTCGCCCTGAAGCTTCCACGTGCCCGTAACCGCGCCGCCGAGCGTGCCGTCCGCTTTGAGCGTGACGGAAACGTCCGTATGAAGATCCGCGTCGATTTCTTTATCCTGCGCAATCCAGCTGTAGTCGCCCGGGATCTCCGCCGCGGTTACTTTCGACAGCGTATCGCTCTCGCCCGCATAACGGTACGGCGCCACGACCGGCCAGCCGTCCGCGTTCATGACCATCTCGTGCACCCGGATCTCGTGCTCTTCGCCGCGGCCCGGGAACCGGGAGTGGAAGATCAGGAAGTGCTTGCCCGTCTGCTCGTCGTAATACGCGGAGTTGTGTCCCGGCGATACGGCGCCGATGCCCGCGCCTTCGCCCGGATCGCCAAGCCTGCGTTCGAACAAATAATTGCCGATCAGCTTCACGCCGTAAGGCTCGATCGAGTCGTCGTCGAACAGCGGCTTGCCCGGATCGGCTTTGACGTTCGCCATATCGGTTCCCTGCGCGTCGAGGAACGGGCCGTCCGGACTTTTCGAGCGGGCGACCCGCACATTGTAGCCGCCGGCCGCGTCGAGTCCCCCGAAGGAAAGAAACAGATAATAGTAGTCCGTTTCCGGGCTGTACAGCATATACGGGCCTTCGATGCGGCTGTGGTTGCCTCCGGTGAGTTTCTTGCCGTAACCCTGGTCCGGGAGCGGTTTGCCGGTCTTGGGGTCCATCTCCAGGATAAAGATTCCGCCCGAGTACGAACCGTACACCATCCAAAGCTTGCCGTTTTTATCGAAAAAGACGTCCGGGTCCACCGCGTTCGGATGTTTCGTCGCGTCGTAGATCGTGCCGTCTTCGCTTGCCTGGTCCCACATGCCGGATTTCAAAATGATCCCGGTGTCCTTGTACGGACCTTCCGCTTTGTCGGCGACGGCGATGCCCAGCGCGGAACGCGGCGAATCGCCTTTGCACGCATTGTAGTACATATAGAATTTGCCGTCCGCAAGCTGGATAACGTCGGCGGCCCACAGCGTATCCGACTGCGCCCAATCGAGCGTTTCTTTCAGCTCCGTCTTCACGTTCGGGATCAGCGGATTGTCGTTCGTCACGCCGGAAGCGATCAGGTTCCAATTCATCAGGTCTTTCGATTTGGCGGCCGCGAGATGCGAACCGAACACGTAGAATGTGTCGCCGACCTTGATGACGGACGGATCGTGCACGGACGCTTCGCGGAACGTCGGGGCTTTGGCGTTGAACGTCGGCAGCTCGACCGATTTCTGCACGGCGGCCGGGGGGGCGGAAGCGGAAACGGCGGCGGACGAAACCGCGCCTGCGGAAAGAGGCAGCAGCAGTGCGGCCGTCACGGCGGTCAGTCCGGTTTTTTGCAAAAGTTTGTGTTTCATGGGATCTTCCTTTCGTGAAATAAATTTAGTGAACAATAAAGTTAATTTTATTGCGTTGCAATTAAGCGAAAATTAATAATGGTATCGCTTACAAATGGAATAATAACTGCATTTGTCCTGAAAACACAAGTTAAATTTACTTTATAGTGAATTTTATTCGGCTAAGTTAATGTTATGATTAATTGTATGGGAGTTGGTATAAAGATCGGCGAGAGAAAAAAGCTTGCGGGTTTTCCAAAAAAAGCCCCGCGCGGCCGGAATAACCGGCAGCCGGAGCTTGAGGGCTTGGAGGGGATAGAGACGTTTCCGCCGAATCGGACAGCGACGCTTTGAGGCGGTCAGCCGACAGCCGGAAAAGGATTGTGCTTCAAACAGACAAGCGTAACGTATCCGTCGTGTACGGAAACCACCGCGCGCGTTGTGCGAACGCCGTACAAAATATAGGAGCAGCCGTTGTCGCGGCGTCCGGCATATTTGTCGATACGTTTCGGGGCACGAAGAAACTCACCCAGCATCTCCTCGTCGAAATGGGCCTGCTCCATGTCCCGTTCGGCGCGTTCGGTCAGCAGCAGCCGATGGTGTTCGACCGCTTCTTTGAGCGTCGCCGCAATGCCTTCCGTTT
Organism: Saccharibacillus sp. CPCC 101409; assembly: GCF_030518235.1. Taxonomy (GTDB): domain Bacteria; phylum Bacillota; class Bacilli; order Paenibacillales; family Paenibacillaceae; genus Saccharibacillus. The sequence continues at coordinate 354,051 of NZ_JAULSA010000001.1, forward strand.
CCACTTCGTTTGATTTGATCATCAGTAAGCCTCCTTCTGCTTTTTTGCTTTTTAGCGTTTTCGCTTTAATGAGTGAATGGATTTTGCTTAGCTTCTATTGTCCACAAAAAAGCTTGTTTCGTAAAGAACTATTAATAGACCGCTGTATAAATAATACTTCCACTATTAACCATGAAGATAGGATGAAGGTCATTGATCTTTTTGAAAGCGCTATATTTTAAGGGGTGAACAGCAGGAGCCGGAGGAGAAAAAAGATAGGCGGCCGGCGCCGAAAAAAATGCCTGTCCGCTTGTTGACGAAAGGGTCTTTTTTGGATTAAGATTTAAAACGTTGTGTATCCGGAAACTATGCTATATAAAACCCTAAAAATTAACATTTTCTTTACTTCTTCGGCGTACGATTGTGCTATCCTCATGGGCAGGGAGGTGTTCAAGCTGAGCGGCATCGTTGTTTTGTCATCCATAACGTTTATCATCCTGATGGGCGCTTCGTACTTGATCTATAAAAAATATCCTTATCGGCAGCAGCTGACGTATCTTCCGTCGGGAATGGTACTGCTTGCAAGCTTTCTGATGATTTTTGTAAGCTTCGATCTCAGCCGTTTCGACGGCATGAATGCAAGCGCCATGGCGGTTGCGGTAGGACTTGCCAGTCTGCTGGCGTTTATGTGTTCTCCGCTGATCGATTATTTTCTGCGTTACAAGCAGCATTGACAATCGCGGCGTCCCGGGCTAAAGTAAACACGTAAACCGCCCGCCGGGCGCCAATCGAATAGCGCAATCCACTGGGGGAGCCGCGGCGCGGCTGAGACAAGAACAGTTCTTGGACCCTTCGAACCTGATCCGGCTCGTACCGGCGTAGGGAAGTGGAGACGGTCCTTTCCTTCGCATATCCACGACTGCATATAACGGGAACCGCTCCATTTCGGAGCGGTTTTTTTGTTGTTCCGGGGGAGTGAATTGCGGCGATCGGGGCGAATCCGGGCGGGGAAAATATCTGGAGGTGACGGCGCAGCATGTCTTTTACCGAGGAACTCCGCCGCGGAGCGGACCCTATTTTCGAAGCGATCTTCAAGCATCCTTTCGTGCGCGGCATCGCAGGCGGCAGCCTGGATAACCAGCAATTGATCCACTATGTCAAACAAGATTTCGAGTATCTGAACGCTTATATGCGCATTTACGGGATCGCGATCTCGCGCTGCGCGCAGCGGGAACATATCCGGCTGTTCAACGAGCAGATCGCATTCATCCTGAACAGCGAGATCCATCCTCACCAAAATTTTTGCGACCGCGCGGGCGTGACGTACGAGGAACTACAGGGCTATCCGCTTGCGCCGTCGGCGCATCATTACACGCGGCATATGCTGAACGCGGCTTATGAAGGCACGCTGGAAGACATTCTGGCCGCGCTGCTGCCGTGTCCGTGGACGTATGCGGAGATCGGACAGCGGCTGCTGGAAGAAGTGAAGCCGGGGCCGGAGCATCCTTTTTACGAGTGGATGCACTTCTACGGCAGCCGGGAAGGCGGCGTGACGAACCGTATGCGCGTCCTGCTCGACGAATGGGCGGAAGTTCTGACGCCGGAGCGCAGAGCGCGGCTCAAAGAACAGTTCGACGCCAGCTGCCGCCTGGAGTATATGTTCTGGGACATGGCGTACAAGCTGGAAGAATGGCCGGTGTAACGGAAAGCAAGAGGCGCGCGGGGCGTAAAGGGAAAGAAGCGTTTCGCAAAAAGAAGCGGTAATCGAAGGAGGCGAAGCAGGGATGAACAAGGAATGGGGCGCGCTGCTGGACAGGGTGCGGGAGCGGCGGCCGCTGGTCCATAATATTACGAATACGGTCGTGACCAACTTCACGGCCAACGGGCTGCTGGCGCTGGGCGCGTCGCCGGTTATGGCGTACGCCCGCGAGGAAGTCGCGGACATGGCGCGCGTATCGGGCGCGCTGGTATTGAATATCGGGACGCTGACGGCGGAAGTCGTCGAAGCGTGCATCCTGGCCGGCCGGGCGGCCAACGAAGCCGGCGTGCCGGTGCTGCTCGATCCGGTCGGCGCGGGCGCGACGCCTTACCGGACGGAGTCCGCGCTGCGGATTCTGCGCGAGGTGCAGATCGCGATCGTGCGCGGCAACGCGGCGGAGATCGCGAATCTCGCGGGGGAAGACCGCGAGATCAAAGGCGTGGACGCCGAAGGCGCCGGCGGGGACGCGCAGGTGGAACTGGCGGCGCGCGCAGCCGCGAAGCTCGGCACGGTGGTGGCCGTGACGGGCCGCGAAGACGTGATTACGGACGGAGCGAAAGGGTACGTGGTCAGCGGCGGAGACGAGCTGCTGGCGCGGGTGACCGGCGCCGGCTGCCTGCTGACGTCGGTGCTGGGCGCTTTTGCGGCGGTGGAACCGGACCGGCTTCAGGCCGGCGCCGCGGCTCTGGCCCTGTACGGCGCCGCGGCCGAAGCGGCGGCTTCCGCGGCGGGCGGGCGCGGCCCGGGCAGCTTCCAGATCGCGTTTCTGGACGCGCTGGCCGCGCTGAACGCGGACAGCCTGGCGAAGCGGGCGGACAGCGCGGGAAAGGCAGAAAAAGAGGAGAGGGTGGCAGAGCGGCCCGAGCGGGCAGGTGCCCCGGGAAAAGCGGAGAACGCGGATGCCGAGAACGGGCAGAGCGTTGAAGCCGGCTTCCCAGCCGCAGCCGGCAAAGCGGCCGTCCGCTTCTTCCGCGTGTCTCCGGTCGAAGGAGGAGAGCGATGAGCATTCCCAGAGCGCTGACCATCGCCGGCTCGGACAGCGGCGGCGGAGCCGGCATCCAGGCCGACCTCAAAACGTTCCAGGAACTGGACGTGTTCGGCATGTCGGCAATCACCGCGGTCACGGTGCAGAACACGCTCGGCGTCGGCGGGGTGTACCCGCTGCCCGCCCGCGCGGTGGCGGAGCAGATCGACGCGGTCGGCTCGGATCTCGGCGCGGACGCGCTGAAGACCGGCATGCTGTTCGACGCGGACATTATCGAAGCGGCGGCGGCGCGTATCGCCGCGTTCGGCTGGACCAACGTCGTGGTCGACCCGGTCATGATCGCCAAAGGCGGCGCGGAGCTGCTGCGCGCGGAAGCGGTGGAAGCGATGAAGCGGCATCTGCTGCCGCTGGCGCGCGTGGCGACGCCGAATATCCCCGAAGCCGAAGTGTTGGCCGGTATGAGTATCCGCACGATGGCGGACCGCCGGGAAGCCGCCGTGCGCATCGCCGGATACGGAGCGAAGATCGTCGTGATCAAGGGCGGCCACGCCGCGGAGGACGAGCAAGCGGAAACGGCGGCCGGAAGCGGCGGGCACGGACGGGGAACGGCTTCCGGCGAAGCGTCCGGAAGGTTCGAAGCGGAACGCGCCGAACCGGCATCCGCTGCCGGCAAGCAAGAGCCGGCGGAAGCGGCGCGGGCGCTGCCGGCCGCGCCGGGAAGCGTGGTCGATCTGGTGTACGACGGCAGCTCGTTCACGGAGCTGAGGGGAACGCGCATTCCGACGCGGCACACGCACGGCACGGGCTGCACGTTCTCCGCCGCGATCGCGGCCCGGCTCGCCGCCGGAGCCGGCGCGCACGAAGCCGTGCGCACCGCGCGCGCCTTTATCCAGGCGGCGATCGAAGGCGCGCCGGCGCTCGGACTCGGCGGCGGCCACGGACCGACCGACCACTGGGCGTACCGCCGCGGTCTGACGAACCGCTGAACCTGCCGCCTCCGCTGCGCTCCGGCGAACAGCCGACCTGCCGCCTCCAAGGAGGTCCGGCAAATAGCAGCTGAACCTGCCGCCGCCGCTGTGCCCCGGCGAACCGCCGGCTTTGCCGCTCCTGCCGCCGCCAGGGCGGAACCCCGGCAGGCCCGCGCGGCTTTTGCGTCCGACTGCGGCAGCACAGCCGCTATCGCAAAACGCGCAAAGCCCGCCGGACCCGCCCAAGGATCAGGTCCCATCTTTGAATGCTGACTTTAGATCAGCATTTATCGGGAAAATTCGAAGCATGCGCCAAAATGTTGACTGGATGCGCGCATTTTCAGGCATCCTGCTTTAACTCATATTCCGAACTCACCCCGCGTCCCGTCATAAGCTGCAAAAATCCACTTCATTCCCGGAAAAAGCCGCTTGTTCGCTTTATGGGCTGCAAATATCCACTTTATTCTTCCGGAAGGAGACTGTCCCGGCCTAAATCCCGCTTTTAAGTGGATATTCGCACTTCATGGCCGAATACCGCGCGCCGCTTCGCCGATTAAGTGGATATTTGCATTTCATCGGCTGACCAGCCTCTGTGCATGTCCCGGCCCCCGAGCGCAGCGCAAAAACACAAAAACGCCCGCGCGCGGCGGCGCGGACGTCGGGCGTACGGCGCAGATTGCAGCCGGTGCGGCGGAACGGGAAAGCGGGGAAGGTTAAGCGGACACGAGGCGAAGAGCCTCGATAGAAAACCCGTATGTAGAAGCGGCGATTGGATATGCGGATAAAAGCGAGCGTGCCAAAAACGGGCAGTCCGGCTTAAGCGCCGATGCCGATTCGATTAATCGCGGAAAGTCAGGAACGACGAATGCGTGGGCGCTCCGGTAACGGCCAGCGAAGTGGCTTCGTGACTCCAAGTCCAGACGCTCGTCAGCAGCAGTCCGGCGGCCAGCGCGACCAGCCATTTATTCTTGTTGCGGTTCGGCATGGGAACCTCCTTGTCGATAAAATGGGCGATGCGAATATCTCTAATTTTTTCTATTCTAAAACAGGTTCGCGTTTAAAGCTATGATTTCCTTCTCTTTCAGCGATTGAAGAACGAAGTTTTTGCAGCAAAAAACAACCCGGCGGCGGTCCGTACACTCACACATAGTAAACCGCGTTTTCTTTCATCACCAGTTCCAGCCGGGTAATATTTTCGCGTATACCGGGCAGGCGCCGGGAAGACAGATAGTCGAACATCGATTTGACGATCAAATAACCCTGTCTGAACGGGTCCTGGCAGATCGTCGCCGTTACGACGTCGCGCTGCAGGAAATCGTAGACTTCCGCGTGCATATCGTGTCCGATCAGCGCGACCCGTCCGGCCAGTCCCGCGGCTTCGAGGTGGCGGGCGACGATATGCAGTTTGGCGCCGGCCGCGTACACGCCGTCCAGACCTTCGAAGTAACCGGCGAACGTCTCGGCCGGCGTGTCTTCTTCCCGCTGCACTTTCAGCGGGGCGCGCAGATCGACATCGTGATACCGGCCGACGACCTCGCGGAAGCCGGTTACTTTTTGCTGCATCTGTAGATTGGTGTACGACATGATCAGACCGACGCGTCCGCGGCGGCCGACCAGTCTGCACAGCGTATCGGCGGCCAGCCTGCCCGCGATGCGGTAATCGCAGCCGACGTAGAACAGGCGCGAGCTGAGCGGGGAATCGCTGTTGAACGTGCCCACGGGGATGCCTTTTTGCACGGCATAGTCGATCACGTCGGTCATTTCCTGCGGATCGTTCGGCGAGATGGCGATCGCGTCGTATTCGCCGGAATCGACCAGTTCGAGCATTGTATTCGTCTGCTCGGTCAGGTCGTAATCTTTGGCGCGAATCATGCGGACGCTCAGGCCGGAATCGCGGAATTCCCGCACGGCCGCATCGACGCCCAGTTCGACCCGGCTCCAGAAATGCTCCGGCAGCTGTGGAAAAGCCACGGCGAGCGAAATTTTGCGTCCCGTGGACGCTTCTTTGGTATTCATGGCATCCGGTCCTTTGCTTGGGATTTAACGCTCCGGCATGCTTCTTTTCTTTTTGGTAGCGCTTACTTGATTATGGCACCGATGATAGACTATTCGTCCGGGGGTGTCAACGGAAAAATAAACGGGCCGATCGGCGGGGCAGAAGCGGATTCAATACAAGGAAGTTGATTTATTTATACGTTATAAGTAAGATTGTTGTAATAATAATCGCTTTTTTTAGAGGAGTGCGAATTCGTGCTGGAGCTTAGTTTTAACGACCCCGAGAAACTGGTTAAAGTCGCGCATGCTTTGTCCACGCAGTCGCGAGTCGATATTCTGCAGCTGCTGATTTCCCGGAAGCTGAACGTGATCGAAATTGCGGCTCTGCTGGAGCTTCCCGTATCGACGGTCGCCAACAATATCAAAGTGCTGGAAGCGGCGAAGCTGATCAATACGGAGCTGGTTCCCGCTTCGCGCGGCGCGATGAAAGTATGCAGCCGGAATTACGACGATATCCATTTTGCTTTAAATATCGAGAAGGCCGTATACAAAGAAGATTTTCAGGTGTACGAAGTGGAAATGCCGATCGGTCATTACAGCGACTGCGAAGTTGCGCCGACCTGCGGAATGGCGAATGCCGAAGGCATGGTGATCCGCGAAGACCAACCGGCGAGCTTTTATCATCCCAAGCATGTCGGCGCGCAGCTCATCTGGTTCCGCAAAGGATATGTAGAGTATCTGCTGCCGCTGGAGATTCCCGCCGGGTCGCGGATCGATTCGTTCGAATTGTCGATGGAAATGTGTTCCGAAGCGCCGAATTACGATAACAATTGGCCGTCCGATATCTCGGTATGGGTCAACGGCATCGAGCTTGGCATGTGGACGAGTCCCGGAGATTTCGGAGATCGCAGAGGCAAGCTGAATCCGGCCTGGTGGTACGACTGGTCGACCCAGTACGGGCTGCTGAAGACCTGGCGGGTGGATCGCGAGAAAACGACGCTCGATATGGTCAAAGTATCGGACGTCAACCTGGAGCGCCTGAATCTGATGGAAGGTCAGAAAGTGCGGCTGCGCATCGGGATCGATCCGGAAGCCGTGCATCAGGGCGGCGTCAATTTGTTCGGCCGGCAGTTCGGGGATTACCAGCAGGATATCGTGATGAAAGTGAATTTTACGCCTATCGAAGAAAAATAAAGAGGTTCATTACAATCTTGATGTAATGAACCTCTTTATTTTATTAATATTACAATTATTTTGTTTGAAAACGTTGACAATAGACAGCCTCAATCCTATAATTCGGTTGAAAGATACATAATTTACGTAACAAAACGAAAATTATGTTTATATCTTTTAATTTATTTAAAGGGGAGAAGTATGTGAAAAAGAGAAGTGTCGGAATGACGGTCGCGGCGCTGCTGATGGCGTTCTCGCTGGCGTTGAGCGCGTGCGGAGGCGGGAGTGGAGGAGAAAGCTCGTCCGGAAGCGCGGACGGCGGCAAAGTCAGCCTGTCTTTCTGGACCTTGTTCGACGGCGGAGACGGAGCCAATATGCAGGCGCTGGTCGATGAATTCAACAAAACGCATCCCGATATCGAAGTGAAAAATACCAAGCTGGTCTGGGCGGAGTATTACACCAAACTGATTACCGCAGTCGGCAACGGCAACGGACCGGATATCGGCATTTCCCATACTTCGCGCCTGCCGGACCTGATCAATCAGGGCGTGGTCACGGACCTCGACGCGGTGGCGGAGACAGCGGGCGTGGACTGGAGCAGCTTCAACCAGAACCTGCTGGACGCCACGGTCGTGGACGGCAAGCATTATGCGGTGCCGATCGATACGCATCCTTTTATCATGTACTACAATGTCAAGCTGTTGAAAGAAGCCGGCCTGCTCGGCGAAGACGGCAAACCGGTCATGGAACAGTCTGCCGAAGGCTTCGTCGATTTCCTGCAAACGCTTAAAGAAAAACTGCCGGCCAAAGTCACGCCTTTTGCGCTGTCCAATACGAACGACGACCCTTATCGTCTCTGGTGGTCGCTGTACTCGCAGCTTGGAGGCAACGACCTGATCTCGGACGATTTGACCACCGCGCAGATCGATACGGACAAAGGCGTGGAAGCCGCGGACTATATCCAGAAACTGTTCAAGGCGGGCTATATCAAGAAAAACGATCCGGACTTCTATAAAAACTTCCAGAGCGGAACCGCGGCGATCATGATGACGGGCGTCTGGGCGACAGGCACCTGGGAATCGACCAAAGATCTGGAATTCGGAGCGATGCCGATCCCGAAAATCTTCGATCAGGAAGCGACCTGGGGCGATTCGCATACGATTATCCTGCCGACCACGCAAAAAGACGACGAAGCCAAACGCGAAGCGGCGATCACTTTTGCGAACTGGGTCGCCGACAACGGACAGGTGTGGGCCAAAGCGGGCCATATCCCGTCGAAGCCGTCGGTGCTGGAGAAACCGGAATTCAAAGAAATGCCTTACCGCAGCGATTACGCTTCCGTAGCGAGCACGGTCAAATTCAACAAACCGTCCGTCAAAACGGCGCAAATTCGCGACAACGTTTCTTTCAAGATTCTGAACGAGGTCTGGGCGGATAAGATGACCCCGGCCGCGGCGATGGAAAATATGCAAAAAGGCGTCCAAAAAACGCTGGATGAATAATTAACGAATAAAGTCTAAACACTCTGCGCGCAGGTCTGCGGTCGATCCGGAGGCTTGTGCGCGGCTTACGGAGAAGGTGGAATCCGAATGAAGATCAAGAAAATAAGAGCGGACGCGCAGGCGCTGCTGTTCCTGCTGCCTTTTTTGCTGGTGTACGGCTTGTTTACCGTCTGGCCGATGATCAAAGGCGTCGAGATGACTTTTTACAAATGGACGCTGATCAAAAAAATGGACTTTATCGGGCTGGATCATTACCGTCAGGTGCTGCGGGATCGGGAAGTATGGGAAGCTTTGTGGCACTCGGCTATTTTTGTCGTACTGACGACGCCGACCATGGTCGCGCTGTCTATCTCGCTGGCGCTGATCGCCAATCGCAAATCGCTGCTTCAGAAGTTCTATCGCAGCCTCTTTTTTATTCCCAGCGTTCTGTCCGTGGCGGTCGCTTCCTATCTGGGCCTGTTCGTGTTCCAGCCGTATACCGGTCTCGTGAATTCGATCCTGCATCTGGTCCGGCTTCTGCCCGAAGGCGCGGAAATCTTCTGGCTGACCGAGAAAAGTCTGGCATGGATCGTGATTACTCTCGTAACGCTGTGGTGGACGGTCGGTTTTAACTTTATTTTGCATCTGTCGGCGATCCAGGAGATCCCGGACGAGATTTACGAAGCGGCGCGCCTGGACGGCGCGAGCGACAACCAGATTTTCTGGAAAATCACGCTTCCGTACCTGGCCCCGATCACCCGGATCATCACCATGCTGCAAATTATCGCTTCGTTCAAGGTCTTTATGCAGATCTATATCATTACCGGCGGCGGGCCGCTGGATCAGACCCGGCCGATTATCCAGTTGATCTACGAGACGGGCTTCCGGAAAAACGATCTGGGTTATGCGGCGACGATGTCGTATCTGCTGTTCGTGATCCTGCTCGTCCTTTCGGCGCTGCAATATTGGATGAATAATCGGAAAGGAGCGGGAATGTGATGAAATGGCTGTATCGGATCGTTGCGTTGTTGATGTCTTTTCTGTTCGCGGCGCCGCTGGTCTGGATGCTGGTGGTCTCGGTCAAGGAAGAAGGGATGAAAGTCATTACCGTCCTGGACTGGTTCAAGCCTCCGTATTCGCTGGCCGTCTACAAAGAAGTGCTGACCGGAACGAAGCTGGTCGCCTGGATCGGCAACAGCCTGCTGGTGGCCGTGCTGGTTATGGTGCTGACCGTGGCGGTGGCGGCCCTGGCCGGCTTCGCGCTGTCGAAGATTCCGTTCCGGTATCGCACGCTTACTTTCTTCGTTGTGCTGTCCGGCCTGCTGATTCCCGGAGAAGCGACGATTATTCCGCTGTACCAGGTGGCGAAGGAAATGGGACTGCTGAACTCCTACCAGGGTTTGATTATTCCCGCGCTTGCGTCTCCTGTTGCGGTGATTGTGCTGAAAAGTTTTTTTGACGGAATCCCGAACGATCTGCTGGAAAGCGTCCAGATCGACGGCGGGGGAACGTGGCGGATTTTTAGCCGGATCATGCTGCCGCTTACGCGTCCGGCGATGGCTTCGATGGCGATCCTGACGTTTATCGGCTCGTGGAACAACTTTCTGTGGCCGTTTCTTTCGATCACGGACGACAATTTGTTTACGCTGCCGATGGGCATCCCCACGCTGATGAGCCAGTATTCGGAAGATTACGTCAAACCGATGGTGATCAACGCCGTGGCTTCGATCCCGGTTATTATTTTGTTTGTGGCGTTCGAACGGCAGATCGTCAAAGGGATCAGCATGTCGGGCATCAAAGGCTGAACGGGAGGACTGGAATGGGCGGAAAATGGCGAACGGGTATCCTGCTGTCTTTGTTGGCGCTCGGCGCGGCCGGATGCGGCCCCGGCATTCGGGAAACGCCCGAGCGCGAAGCGCAGATGTATACCAATCCTGTTACTCTGGAAGACGAATGGGGCGATTACGGGCTGGGCGACCCGTTTGTGTTTGCGTACAACGGACAATATTATCTGTATGTCAGCACAAGGGATACCGATGCGGGCGTAAAAGTATGGCGCTCGGACAATCTGACGGACTGGTCGTATGAAGGATTGTGTACGGAAGATCCCGCGACCCTGGGCGCTTATGCGCCTGAAGTCAGGTATTGGAACGGCAAATTCTATATGTACACTTCCCCGGCCGGTCAGGGCCATTACGTGCTGGAGAGCGACAGTCCGACAGGACCGTTCGAGGTGGCGACCGGCAACTTCGGACGCACGATCGACGGCACTACTTTCGTGGACGACGACGGCAGATGGTACTTTTATTACGCGGGAGACAAAGGGATTCAGGCGGCCGGGATGACCGATCCGCTGACCTTGAAGCAAGAAGAAGTTCAAACCGGGGCTTATATGGGCGGCTGGACCGAAGGGGCGACGGTATTCAAACGCGGGGACCGCTATTATATGACGTATACCGGCAATCATGTGTTCAGCGCCGGCTACCGGGTGGACGCGGCCGTAAGCGATTCGCCGCTCGGAACGTTTGGCGGGTTCGCGAACAATCCGCTGCTGCTGCGCACCGAAGGCGCCGAAGCGGGAGCCACTGTAGGCGTCGGCCACAATTCGGTCGTCCGCGGCCCCGATCTGGATACGCAGTATATGATTTATCACAATCTGGAAGGGCGCGGGATTGTCGGACCGCTGCGCCATATGAATATGGACCGGATCGTCTGGAACGGGGAGCGATTCAGCGTCTGGGGACCTTTATCGGCTCCACAACCCAAACCCGCTCTGCCGGACTTCGCCGAACGGTTCGCCGACAAGAAAGCTTTGAAGGAATGGGAGTCCGTCGGAAACGGGACCTGGTCCGCGAGTCCGGACAGCGGTCTGGCTGCGAAGGCGGGCAGCGGAAACTCGGCAGCCGTCCTGCTGCTGGCCAAACCGCAGACGGAAGCCGATTATACGGCCGAGTTCCATGTCCGGGTCGAAAACGGCGAATCGGCGGGCGCGGTGTTTGCTTACAAGGACCCGGACAATTACGCCGTCGCTTTGCTGGACCGGCAGGCGGGGGAAGTCCGGGTCGAGAATCATCGCGGCGGCGGGATCGAAACGGCGAAATCGGCGCCGCTGCCGGAAAACCTGGATATCGGACAGCTGCAAAATGTACGGCTTGAAGTCGAAGGAGCGGAAGTGGTCGTCTACGTGCAGGAGATGCGTCTTCTTCAATTGGAGCTTCCGTCGGCCGCGGGAGGCGGCCGAATCGGTTATGCCGCTGTAAACGCCGATGCCCGCTTCGGCTATGCGGCGTTCGGCAACGAAGTGCACGGCAGCGGCGTGCGGAAAGCTTACGCGCCGCTGCCCGGCGAGATCGATGCCGTTCATTATGCGCAGGCGGAGAATCGGCGCGGCGCTGCGGTCCCGGCGCTGAAACCGGACGGCGAAGGCGGTTATACGCTCGCGGATCTGGACACGGGCGCGGCGCTCGGCTATCGGGTCAACGTTGCGGAAGACGGCCGCTACAATCTGAGCCTGCGCCTTTCTCCGGGGAAGAACGGCGCCAAAAGCAGACTGCTGGACGGCCGCAAAGAAATCGCCGTTTTCGAAGCGAAAGCTTCCGGCGGCGAGAGCGGCGGCTGGCAGACCGTTTCGGTTCACGGAGTCGATCTCGAACGGGGGCTGCATCAATGGAAGCTGGAGATTACGGAAGGTTCGATGGAACTGGACTGGATCGAAGCGGGATTGCATACTTCGCCGGAACCGTCTTCGGACGACTTTGAAGACGGAAACGTGTTCGGCTGGACCCGTTACGAAGGCGACTGGTCGGTGAAGGACGGACAGCTCCGCGCTTCGTCGCTGCAGCCCGGCAAAATATTGTACGGGGACTACGGCTGGACGGATTATTCGGCGGAAGCCGACCTGAGCGTGCCGGAAGAAGGCGGCCAATCCGGCGTGCTGGTAAGGGCGACCGAACCGGCAAACGGACTGGAGCAGAACCAGAACCGGGACGATTTCCTGCGCGGCTATTCTGTGTTCCTTCGAGACGGGCGTATTCATCTGGTCAAGCATGATTACAATACGCAGCCGTTGGCGGACGTTCCTTACGAACTGCCGCCGGCGGGCGAATGGGTGCATATGCGGGTAGCGGTCGAAGGAACCGTGATCGCGGTCTATATGCAAAGCGAAGACGAGCCGGTGCTGACTTTCGACGACCGGAGCGAACAGCCGTGGCTGCAGGGGAAAGCGGGCTTCAAAACCGCGGGAACCGCCGCGCGATTCGACGACTTCGCGATCGAGCCGACGGCAGCGAACTGACGGCAAAGCCCGACGGAAGCAAATCGCGATGCAAAACCAGGATGAGAAAGGACAAGTGCATACTTATGGCAGTAGGGGCTTACAGAAAAAATTATCCGCGTCCGCAGTTCGTGCGGGAAGAATGGCTGGATCTGAACGGAGAATGGGATTTTTGTTTCGACGACGGACACCTGGGAGAACGGGAGCGTTGGCATTCGAATTTCCCGGCGGGATTGAAAATCGAAGTCCCGTTTACTTACGAAACCGCGGCGAGCGGAATCGGCATTCCGGAATTTCATTCCCGGGTATGGTACCGCAGAAAAGTGGCCGTTCCCCGGCAGCCCGCCGGAAAAAGAACGATTTTGCATTTTCAGGGCGTCGATTACAAAGCGAAATGCTGGGTGAACGGAACGTTCGTCGGCGAGCACGAAGGCGCTTATGCGGCGTTCTCGTTCGATATTACGCCGTACCTGGCGTACGGCGAAGAAAACGACCTGGTGCTGGAAGTCGAAGACAGCCAAAGTTGTACGCAGCCCCGGGGCAAACAGCGCTGGGTGGACGACAACTTCGAATGCTTTTACGTGCAAACCACCGGCATCTGGCAGAGCGTATGGCTGGAATACGTACATGAAGTCCGGATCGATTCGGTAAAAATGACCCCGGATATCGATCGTCATACGATCCGGTTCGACTTTCAGCTGACAGGCGCGGAACGGCGGGAAGGTCTGACGCTGGACACCCGGATTACGCTAAACGGACGGCAGGTGGCGCAGCTCAATTTGTCCGCCGACAGGGCGTGGGTCACGGTCGAAGTCAATGTGTTCCACGAAGCGGGCGGCCCGTGGAAACAGTCGCTGTGGTCGCCGCAGCATCCGAATTTGTTCGATGTGGAATTTGGGCTGCTGCAAAGCGGGGAAGAGCTGGACCGGGTGTATTCGTACTTCGGCATGCGCAAGATATCGATCGAAAACGGGCAGATTCTGCTCAATAACGCGCCGCTTTATCAAAAACTGATTCTGGATCAGGGCTATTGGCCCGACAGTCATCTGACCCCGCCGTCCGAAGAAGCGCTGATCGAAGATATCGACAGTGCATTCGCCCTCGGCTACAACGGCGTGCGCAAGCATATGAAGATCGAAGACGCGCGGTTTCTGTACTGGTGCGATGTGAAAGGCATGCTGGTCTGGTCGGAAATGGGAGCCGCGTTCGAGTTCAACGATCGGGCGGCGGCTTCTTTTACCCGGGAATGGCTGGAGATCCTGCCGCAGCAGTACAACCATCCCTGCATCGTGACCTGGGTTCCGTTCAACGAATCCTGGGGAATCTCCACGATCGCCCGCGACGTCAGACAGCAGCGCTTCACGGAATCGATCTATCATTTGACCAAGGCATTCGACCCTTACCGTCCGGTGATAACGAACGACGGCTGGGAGCATACGGTTTCGGATATTCTGACACTGCACGATTATGTGGAGAGCGGAGAAGAATTCCTCGAACGGTATCGGGACAAAGACGCGATCGTCAACAACGAGATTTCGTTCAATAATTCGAGATACGCTTTTGCGGAAGGCTACCGTTATACGGGGCAGCCGATTATCGTCAGCGAGTTCGGCGGTATCGCGTTCCGGAGCGCAAGCGGCTGGGGATACGGCAATCAGGTGGGTTCGGAGCAAGACTTCATCGAACGCTTCCGCGGCATCACCCGGGCGATCCGTTCGATTCCTTATCTGGCCGGATACTGCTATACCCAGCTTGCCGACGTGCAGCAGGAAGTAAACGGGCTGCTGACGGAAGACCGCCGGCCCAAGATCCCGGCCGAAGTCGTCCGCGAGATTAACGGGTAGCCAACGGACAGCCGCCGAGCGATTCAGGACCGGCAGCCGGCTGCCGTAAACCGCAGGCGTATCGCTTTATAATCCCATCGAAAACAGGTGATCGAGGATGAAGAAAAAGGGACTTCCGCTGTATCGCGAAATACAGAATCAAATCAGACGGCAGATCGAACTGGGAAACTTCAGACCCGGAGACCGGATTCCGTCGGAGAAAGAATTGGCCGAGCGGTTTTATGTCAGTTTGATTACCGTCAAGAACGCGCTGGCCGGCCTGGCCGACGAAGGAACGCTGGTCCGGGTGCAGGGAAAAGGGACTTTTGTCGCCGGCGAGCCGCTGATCCGTTTTTTGGCCGGCGGGGAAATGCGGAAGTAATCGTGAAAGTAAAAGCAGCCTTTTCCCGCTGACGGGTCAAGGCTGCTTTTCTTGATGGGCCGAGATGTTCGAACAGCGGGGCAAGGGGGCGTCAACGATTGTTACGGACGCACCTGGAACTGATCGAACTGGCTGTTGTTGTTCATCGCGCGCAGCCCGGCTTTGCCGTGGGTAAACGCGTTGGCGCTGTTATCGTTGTAATCGATCTTGGGAACGTTCATGTCGCCGACGTAAATCTTGATATTCGTTCCGTTTACGACAACTTTCATATGATGCGTCGTATTCGCCGGCAGCGATACCGGCGTATTGGCGAGCGCCGTGTAGCCGTAGTTCATTTTGCCGAGATAAACGCCGTCGGGCTTGATAAAAGCGTAATAACCCTGCACATAATCGGGATTGTTGACGCGGTCTTTGCCGTTCGACGGGTTGTTGACGCGTACCAGCACGCCCGAATCGCCGGTGGCCGTCAGCTGACGGATATCCGTCTCGACCGTGTAGTCCGCCCAGCGGTCGCTGCCGATCGTCGTCTTGGCGAAGGAATTGGCGGCGGTGGCGGTATACTGGCCTCCGGTCACCGACCAGTCGCCTTCAAACCGCGTCCAGCCGTTATCGTTGCCGTCGTCGAAGTTATCGGTCACGGCCGCGACCGGCTCGCTGCGGGTCAGGGTCATGCTGCTGAAATCGAACTCGCCTTCCGCAATTTCGAACCGCAGTTCGTGATTGCCGGCGGTCAGGTAAATGCCTTTCTTGCTTGTGGTCTGCCAGTTCTCCCAATCGCCGGTGTTCTTCACGCCGACCGCTCCGGTCAGGTCCTGCGTTCCGTCCCATACCCGGAACTTGGCGTTGGCGAACGTAGTTGCGGCCCGGACGTCCAGATCGTACGTGCCGGACTCCGCGACGTTGACTCTGTATTTCATCCATTCGCCGGTCTGGTTCCAGCCGACCACGTTCTTGCCTTCGGCCGCCGACAGCCGGATATCCACGTCGCCGGAGCGGTAAGCGCCGCCCGTGTTGCCGCTGCTGAGATCGTGATAGGCCGTTCCTTCGGCGCCGCTCACATAATGCACGGCTTCGATCGTTCCGGGCGCCGGTTTATACGCGTTCCAGGCGCTGCTGCCGCCGACTTTGCCGCTGTAAGCGACGTAGCCGAAGTCGGCATGGGCATCGGACGTCGTGTAGCCGACTTTGCCGCCGCCCAGTCCCTGGATATTCCGGGTCTGTTTGTTCATGCCGTCGACGTACACGGTGAACGCGGTCCCGGATTTCTCCACCCGGATCTGATGCCATTTCGTATAGTCGAATCCGCTCGGCAGCGAAGCATACTGCCAGCCCTGGCTTACTCCGCCGACCACATACTGCGTTTCCAGCCGGTTCAAGCTGCGGTTCAGCACGGCCACGCCGTAGTTGGACTCGTTCGTGTACGAAAAGACCGCGCCGTACAGCGGATTGGCGGTCGTGCCCTGCTTGATCTGCTTGGTGTTGAACTCCGCCGTATAATCCGCAGCCGTCGTACCCGAAGTAACCTGCCGGTACCAGGCGGCGCTGCCGATCGTATCCTGCCACATCAGCTCCTGGTTATAGATGCCCCAGGTTCCGCCGCCCACGTTGGTCCACGAGCTTCCGATGGACGTCCGGTTGAACCGGTCGGAGAAGTCGGGCAGTTCGGGATTGACCTGATTGGAGGTGGTCGGTCCCAGCACCGTCATCCGGTCGCCGTTCCAGACGATCCGGTCCAGATTGATCTTGCGGCCGGGATAGGTGATGTTTCCGTCGTGCGCGTGGCTGTGGTACACCATGAAATCCGAATCGAGATCGGGACCGCGCACGATGCTGTTGTGGCCGAGCCCGACGTTGGGACCTTCCGTATTGATCAGCACGGGATTCTGGCCGGAAGCGGGAACGTAATTGGCCGCGGGCGAACTGCTGACCGCGTAATCGACCCGGTAAGCCGAGTTCCAGACATGGTTGCCGGTGTAGGTCATGAAGTATTTGCCGTTGCGCTTAATCACCGTCGGCCCTTCCGTCCACCCGTTCATCGACAGTCCGCTTGCGGCCGCCGGTCCGAATTGGGTCGGGCTGCTCATCGGGCGAATCGCGATCTGGTCGGCGCCCGTCGAGTAGAAATACCACTGGCCGTTGTCGTCGACAAACACGGAACCGTCGATGCCCATGCCCACATTGCCCGTCGCCGGAACGAAAGGTCCCAGCGGGCTGGCGCTTTTCAATACGTAATGGCCTTTGCCCGCGGGCGAGGTATACATATAAAAGTTACCGTCCACGTGGTAGAAGACTTCCGGCGCGTACGCGCCTTTGGTGATGGGATCGGTGGTACAGAGCCCTTTGTACGTCCAGTTGACCAGATCGGTCGAAGACCAGACTTTGATGCCCTGCTGATCGTCGACGGTACTGACATACAGATAATATGTACCGTTGAATTTCAGGATATAGGGATCGCCTTCGCCGTAAAAATCGCCGTTCGCCCATTTCCACGAATCGGTTATGTTCAAAGGATTGCTGTAAGCAAACGTCTGGGCGGCAGGAAGCAGCATCAGCGTCGCAATCCCCGCAAGCAGCATTTTTCGCCATTTCAAACTCGATCATCTCCCATTATTCAAATAAAAACGGCAGTTCCTATACTTGCTGCGTTTCGCCTCCTTTCCCAAATTTGGATAACGCTTTCATTTATCAACATAACAAAGGAGATCGGCGGATTTCTATACTCAATACAGTATAAAACGGGCATTCGGCGCGAACCGGGCAGATCGGGTATAATGAAAAAAACGATTCCCGATGGATGTGAACCCGATCATGACCTCGACAACGAAAGGACGCAAGCTGTTTATTACCGATATCCACGGCGAATACCGCGGCCTGATCGCGCTGCTCGCGGAAATGGACTACGACCCGTTTACCGATCGCCTGACGGTCGGCGGCGACCTGATCGACCGCGGGCCGGACAGCGCGCTGGTCGTGCGTTATCTGCGCACGCTCCAGAGCATGCACCCCGAACGCGTCTCCGTATTGACCGGCAACCACGAAGAAATGCTGAGCTGGTACCGGTCGGACCGGTCGAAAATGTGGCTGATCCACGGCGGCGAAGAAGCGCGGCGGAGCTTTGAACGGACCTTCGAAGACGAAGCGGAAAGCCGGGAGAATCTGGACTGGCTGCGCAGTCTGCCGATGGTGATCGAAGACGACGAGTTTGTCTACACGCACGCGGGCTTTGTGCCGGATACGCCGCTGCACGCGCAGAGCCGGGATATTCTGTGGATGCCGGAAAGCGAGTTCTATGCGTATCCGGGCGAACGAATTCTCGAAGCGACCGGCGGCCGGCCGGTCGTGCACGGCCATACGCCGTGCGAATTTATTTGCTTCGACGGCGCGCGGCTGAACTGCGATCTCGGTTCGCATACGTACGCGATCGAAGAAAGCCGCTGCCTTGCGCTGGTCGACCTGACCGGCGGCGAGTACGCCGTCTACGGCTGCGCCGGCGGGCAGATCGCCCGGCGGAGGCTGAGCGGAGGGTTCGGGGGCGTAGAGTAAACGCGGCGCGAATAAAATCGGTGCATAAAAAAGCGGTTCTTCGCAGTCGTAAAGACAACGGAGAACCGCTTTTTTGCTGTTTCTTCACTATACGGGGGCCGGTACCGGTTATACGCGGTCCGACGGGAGTTTGGGCTCGGCCTGCTTTGCGGCGGCGGCTTTGCGGCGCTTTCTGCGCATGAGCAGGAAAACGATCAGCGCGATCACGACGACCAGTACGGCCGAAGCCGCGTAGACGATCCGGCGCACATTCGGCACGGCGAACGTCAGCTCGATGACGTTCTCGCTTGTGGCGGCGAGATGCCAGGTAAGCGTTTTGCCGTCGGACGAAACCTCGTCGGCGTTGTTTTCGCCCGGCTTGATCGGCAGCGTCAGCTTGAAATTGAAATCGAATTCCCGCTCGATCAGCCGGTTGACGATCCGCGAGCCGATATAGCCGGTCAGCGACGACGATTCCGGCAGGATCTGCGGCGGATTGGCGGTTACGACCAGATGATGCGTCGTGGTGAACAGCCCTTCTTCCTGCGTATTCTGCATCGTGATGCCGTCGGGCAGCTCGGGCATTCGTCCGCTTTGCAGATCGACTTTGCGCGAAGCGCTCAGCCCGCTCTGGCCGTCGGCGCTTACGGCCTGCGCGTCGAGACCCTGCTCCCGCAGGCTCGACGCGATCTTCTCGGGCAGATCGCCCTGCCCGATCGTGTTCAGCGCCGATTCGCTGATCGTCGCGTTCATATGGATATCGGCGGTGCCGTCCCGATTGACGACAACGCCCACTTCTCCCTGCGCGCAGGCGCCGAGCAGCAGGGACAGGGAGAGAAGCATGAGCAAAACGGCGGAGCGGTAACGTTTGGATTTCACGGGACTCAGACTTCCTTTCCTGGTCGGTTGGCTCTATGTATATAACATAACCGATTTTCCGGGTCCGGTCACATTCGGGATATCCTCGTTCGCTTATCCGCTATCCTTCCGCTGTTTCCGAATCTGCCCGCCTGCTGTTGGTCAGGCTCCATATTTCCTATCCGCAGTGTGGGGATTCGGGTTGTTTTTTTGATTTCGAGGGTTTTGGGGCAAGTTTGTTTGCTAACGGAACGAGGAGGGCTGAAGCCTATTGCGGCGCGCCCGGCGTTTCCAGCAAAGCGTAGGCCGCGCCGATCACGCCGGCCCGTTCGCCGAGCTCGGCCGCGTGCAGGCCGATGCCGCCGGCGCGGTACACCGGCATCAGCCGGCGGACCATCTCGCGCTCGACCCGGCCGAGCAGGAAATCGCCCTGGCGCGTGATCGCTCCTCCGAGCACGAAATCGCCGCAGTTCAGCGTATGGGCCAAGTTGACCAGGCCGATCGCGATCATCTGCGCGTAATGATCCACAATGCCGAGCGCGTCCCGGTCGCCTGCGCGCGCCGCTTCGAACAGCAGCCGCGGGTCGCGTTCCCAGGCTGCTGCTGCGGCCGCTTCCGCGCGCTCGCGGATCAGCCGCTTGAGCGCGCTGACCGACGCGTACATCTCCCAGCAGCCGCGCTGTCCGCAGCTGCATACGGGACCGCCCTGCGCGACGGTCATGTGGCCGAAGCCTCCGGCGTAGCCGCCGCGGCCGCCATAGATACGGCCGTCTTCGACGATGCAGCCGCCGATGCCGGTGCCGAGCGCGGCGCAGACGAAGCTGCGCAGTCCGCGCTTCGCGCCGGCTCCGCGCCACAGCTCGCCGAGCGCGATCGCATGCACGTCGTTGAGCACGGCCGTGTCCAGGCCGGTTCGCTCCGCGACTGCGCCGCGCAGATCGGTGCCCGTCCACCCGGGCAGGATCTCGGTCGCATAAGCGATGCGGCCCTGCGAATCGACGAATCCGGCCGTACCGATGCCGATTCCGAGCAGCTCGAAGCCTTCGGCCGCGGAAGCGGCGGCCGCTGCGTCGGCGATGCCGCAGATCTTGTCCAGCAGCGCTTCCCGGCCGCGCGCTCCTTCCGTCGGCAGCGTGCGAAACCGCGTGACTTCGCCGTCCGTATCGACGAATCCGGTTTTGATTCCCGTGCCGCCGATATCGATGCCCAGCACGAACCGGCGGTTCTCCGGCCCGCCCTGCGGGATTTTCAATCCTTTTTGCATAAAGGAATCACTCCTTGATCGGGATGTTTGCCGCGCAGCGAAATCCGCACCGGGGTCTCTGTCGCCGTTCGAACATTTTCTGCATGCTGCATTTTTCCTGCCTCCAGTATAGATGCCGCAAACTTAACGTGTAAAGAAAATTATTTTCTTAATAAACGGATTTTTTGAAAAAAATAAACCAAAACTATTTACAGCCGTTCGGCGCTCTGCTAATTTATAGGCATGGATTTGCAAAATCCTGGGACCCAAACGAGGCGGCGACAGTATCGAATCGAACCAAGCAAGGCACTCGAAGGAGGCGTTGAAACCATGGAAACGTTTGACGTAATCGTGATGGGAGGCGGAGTATCGGGGGCGATGGCGGCCTGCGCGGCGGCAAAAAGCGGCGCGAATACGCTGATCGTGGAATCGCAGGGGTATCTGGGAGGCACGCTGACCGCAAACGGAGTCGGTCCGATGATGACGTTCCACGCGGGCGACAAGCAGGCGGTGCAGGGACTGACGGACGAATTGATCGAGCGGCTGAAAAGAATCGGCAAATCGCCGGGGCATATTTTCGATACGGTGGGCTATACGTATTCCGTGACCCCGTTCGATGCCGAAGCGATGAAAGTCGAGCTGGAATCGATGGTGCTGGAAAACGGCGGACGCATTCTGTACCACACGGTGCTGGCCGAATCGCATACCACAAACGGGCGCATCGAAAGCGTAACGGTCTGCAACAAATCCGGACTGACGGAGCTGCGGGCCAAAGTATTTATCGACGCGACGGGCGACGGCGATCTGTCCGTGCGTTCGGGAGCGGAGTTTACCAAAGGCCGCGAATCCGACGGAGCCGCCCAGCCGATGACGCTCAAGATGAAGATGATCGGCGCGGATGTCGGGAAAGTCAAAGCTTACATACATGCGCATCCCGAAGACTTTCCGGCTTACAAAGGCGACACGTCCATCATCGAGAAAGCGCCGCGTTTGTCCACAGCCGGCTTCGTCGGACCGTTCAAAGCGGCCAAAGAACGGGGCGAAATCTCGATCCCGCGCGAAGATATCCTGTTTTTCGAAACGAACACGCCGGGCGAGATCATTTTCAACACAACCCGCATTCTCGGCAAAGACGGAACCAATGCCTGGGACCTCAGCCTGGCCGAGATCGAAGGACGCAAACAGTGCCGGGAGCTGGAGCTGTTCGTAAAAAAATACATCCCGGGATTTGAAAACGCTATCGTGACGTCCACCGGACCTTCGATCGGCGTGCGGGGCTCGCGTCAGATCAAAGGATTGTATACGCTGAACGCCGAAGACATTCTGGAGCAGACCAGGTTCGACGACGCCATCGCCCACTCCGGCTATCCGATCGATATCCACAGTCCCGACGGCGAAGGCACCAACAGCCGCAAGCTCGAATGGGGCGGCATGTACAGCATTCCGTACCGCAGCCTCGTCACCGCGGAGCTGTCCAACCTGATCGTCATCGGCCGATGTTTGTCCGCTACGTTCGAAGCCCAGGCCGCCGTGCGCACCACCCCGACGACCGGCGCGATCGGCCACGCCGGCGGAGTCGCCGCCGCGCTGGCCGCGTCCGGCGACGGCGATGTGCGCGAAGTCGACGTCCGCCGCGTGCAGACCGTGCTCAAGGAACAGGGCGCTTATCTGGAAGTGTAGCAGGCAGGGTAAGGCGGAAGACGAATGCCGAGCGAAAAGGGTCGGGAAACGGCGCAGAGCGAACTCGGAACGCCGCATAGATTCGCAGCGGATTCAGAGTTTAAAAAGAAGATTGCCCGACCCGCACCCGCTGCCGCCGCACGCTTGCGTTTATGCTGCCGCAAAGCCGCTCACGCTCCCAACTCAACATCCTACATTGCGCAAAAAGCAACGTAGAGCCCGCAAATCAGTCTTTTCCGATGCTACGTTGACAATAAGGCAGCGTAGACGCCCCAAAAACGCAAATTTGCCCGCTGACCATGCTCCAGGTTGCTTTTTCGTCAACGTAACCTGCCTAAAAGTATCAAAACACCTTCTACATTGACAAAAAAGCAACGAGAGTTCCGCAGCAGGCAAGCAGCAGAATCCTGTGCAGCCGCCCGAGTTTTTCACAGCCGCCCGAGCCTTTCACAGCCGCCCGAGCCTTTCAAAGCCAACCGAGTTTTTCAAGCCAAACGAATCTTTCAAAGCACCTTCAACCGAATCTTTCTTTTCCGGCAACCCGAATCTTCCCTGGTTTTCCCGCTTTCCCCGCGCCCCCGCCACCCCTGCGTACGCGCACGGACCGGCGGAGGGGCGGAAGGAGCCGGAGAAGCGGAGCGTTCGCCTTTAAAACTCTTCTTTTCACCCTTAGAAATTCAATCGAAAAAGAAGATTTTAACAGCGATCGAAGGCACTTCCGCCCCGCAGCGCCACCCGAGCGCACACGCATCTCCTTCTCCCCCATTCTATTCAAAAAAAGGAGTCCGATTTCGATGAGTTCAATCATGTGGGTACAAGCCATCGGCATTCTGCTCGTGTTTCTGATTTTTGTCGGATTGATGATGACGCGCAAGATGCCGACGCTGCTCGCGCTGCCGAGCATGGCGATTCTGTTCGCGCTGATCGCGGGCGTGCCGTGGTCGTCCGCCGATCCCGAGACGGCGACCATCAGCGGCACCGTGCTCGCGTCCGGCGCGATGCGGCTGTCCACCGCGATCGCCGGCCTGATCTTCGGCGCCTGGTTCGGCCAGATCCTGAACAAGGTCGGCATCACCAAGTCCATTATCCGCAAAGCGGCCGAGCTGGCGGGCGATAAACCGATCCTGATCGCGCTGCTGTTCTTCGTGACCGCTTCGATCATCTTCTCGGCCGCCAGCGGCCTCGGCATGGTCATCCTGGTCGGCACGATCATTATCCCGATTATGCTGACCGCCGGCATCGCGCCGTTCGTCGCTTCGATCGTGCTGCTGTCCGCGGTCGGGATCGGCGTGCTGTTCAACGTCTCGAACTGGGCGGTGTACGTGGATGTGATGGGACTGCCGGTATCGACCATCGCGGACTATACGCTGATCGCCGCCGCGCCGCTGTTCGTGATCTGCGTGGCGATGATTATTTTCTATATCCGGCGCAGCGGCCAGGGACGGCGCGCGTGGGCGATGCCCAGCGGTTCCGGTGCGGGCGAAGGCAAGAAAGTGCCGACGATTGCGCTCATCAGCCCGATCGTGCCGGTGCTGATGGTATTCATTTTCAAAATGGACATCGTGCCCGCCGTCATTATCGGAGCGCTCGCGACGCTGATTCTCACTCTGCCTAAGCGTCCGGTGCACGTGCTGTCCAGCGCGCTGGTCGAAGGCATCCAGGACGTCGCCGGGGCGCTCGGCCTGATGATCGGGATCGGCATGCTGCTGAACGCCGTTATGGCGCCGCAGGTGACCGCCGTGATCTCCCCGCTGATCGAAACGGTGCTGCCGGGCAGCCCGTGGACGTATATCCTGTTCTTCACCGTCCTGTCGCCGCTTGCGATCTACCGCGGTCCGCTGAACGTGTGGGGCCTGGGCAGCGGCATCGCGGCGCTGTTCGTCGGAGCCGGCATGACGCCGGTCGCCGCGATGCTCGCGCTGCGGGTCGTCAGCAACGTGCAGGCCGTATCCGACCCGACCAACTCGCATAACGTGTGGGTGGCGGACTTTACGAAAAGCGATATCAACGTCATCCTGCGCAAAACGCTGCCGTGGATGATGGTCTCCGTGCTGATCTCCATGCTGTGGGGCGCGTTCGTCGTGTTCTAACCCGATTCCCGGATTCCAAACGACAAAAAAAGGAGGCCGAATCCCATGTCCCGCAAGGTCAGAGTCGGCATCGACGTCGGCGGCACGTTTACGGACGCCGTTGTCCTGGACAACGAAACATTCGAAATATTGGAGAAAATGAAGATTCCCACCACCCACCACGACGAGGGCGGAGTGGCGGCGGGGATTGTGCGCATCCTGCAGCAGATCCTGAGCACGCACGGCATCTCGCCGGAAGACGTGACGTTTATCGCGCACGGCACCACCCAGGCCACCAACGCCCTGCTCGAAGGCGACGTCGCTTCGGTGGGAATCGTCGGCATGGGCTCGGGGATGGACGGGTTGAGCGCGCGGAGCGAATCCAATCCCGGCCGGATCGAGCTGGCGCCGGGCAAGGAGCTTGCCGTCAGCCATGTCTATCTCGATTCGAAAAAACTGGACGAAGCGCAGCTCGGCGGAGCGGTGGACGGACTGCTGGCGCAGGGCGCGGAAGTGATCGTCGCCTCCGAAGCCTACGGCGTCGACGATCCTTCGACCGAGCTGAAGGTGATCGAAGCGGCCAACCGGCGCGGCGCGTACGCGACCGGCGGGCACGAGATCTCGCAGCTCTACGGGCTGCGCACGCGGACCCGGACAGCCGTCGTCAACGCCAGCCTGATCCCGAAGATGATGGAGACCGCCAACATGACCGAGAAATCGGTCAAAGACGCCGAGATCTCCTCGCAGCTGATGATTATGCGCTGCGACGGCGGCGTCATGAGCATCGAGGAAGTGCGCAAACGGCCGATCCTGACCATGCTGTCGGGACTTGCCGCGGGCGTGGCCGGCGCGCTGATGTACGAGAAGATTTCGGACGGGATCTTTTTTGAAGTCGGGGGGACCAGCATCGATATTTCCGTCATCAAGAACGGCAAAGTCATGATCCAGAACGCCCAGGTGGGCGGGCACCGGACGTACTTGCAGTCGCTCGACGTGCGCACGCTCGGCATCGCCGGCGGCAGCATGGTCCGCGTCAAAGACGGGAAGATCGAAGACGTTGGTCCGCGCAGCGCGCATATCGCCGGACTGGCTTACGAGTGCTTTGCGGACACGGAGAAGCTGACCGGAGGACACGGAGCGCTGGGCGTTTCGTTCGTCTCCCCGCGTCCGGGCGACCCGCAGGAGTACGCGATCGTGGACACGGCGCAGGGCGAATCGTATTCGTTTACCCTGGCCGGGGCGGCGAATTTGCTCGGCTACGTACCCGAAGGCGATTACGCCTATGCCGGCCAGGACAGCGCCCGGGCGGCCTGGACGGCGCTGGGACAATATCTGGGACTGTCCGCGGAAGACGCGGCGCGCCAGACGCTCGATATCGCTATCCGCAAAACGATGAAAACGGTCAATGAAATGATCGCCGATTACGAGCTGGACCGCTCGTTTATCATGCTGGTCGGCGGAGGCGGCAGCGGCTCGGTGCTGGTGCCGGCGATGGCCGAGAAAGAAAATCTCAAATGGAAGATCGCCGAGAACGCGCCTTATATTTCGACGATCGGGGTCGCGCTGGCGATGGTCAAAGAGCAGATCGAGCGCACCGTCATGAATCCGACCGAAGACGATATCAAGCGCATCCGCGCGGATATTATGGAACGCATCGTCCGTTCCGGCGCGAGCGAGGAAACGGTCGAGATCACGGTCGAGATCGACGGGCAGAAAAATATCCTGCGCGCCATCGCCACCGGTTCGACCGAACTGCGTTCGAAAGACCTGGGCCAGGCGCAGCTGACCGAAGAAGAAATGCTGCATCTGGCCGCCGCTTCGATCGACGTGCCGGCCGGCAGTATGACGCTTGCCGCGCAGACCGGCAGATGGCATCTGTACGCGGGCGAAGAAGTGCGCAAATCGTTTTTCGGCCTGCTCAAGAAAAAGAAGCTGTCCGTAAGCGTGCTGGACCGCGAAGGCGTGGTGCGTTTCAAGCAGGGGAACGTGCATTACGGGCGGTTCAAGAAATCCGACAGCGGCGTGTTCAGCGAGTTCCTCGACGACAATACGATCTACTCGGACGCCAACGCCACGATTCCGAAAGTGTTCTTGTTCTATAGAGAGAAGATGCTGGACCTGACCGGCATGCAGACCAAAGAACAGCTGACGTCGATGATCGAGCTGGAAACGGAACTGCTGGACGGCGGCGAGGAATGGATCGCGGTCGCGTACCAGTAACGGGCAGCGAGAGGAGCGGAAGCGATGAAAACAGAAAAAGCGCCGCAGGGGATATTCGCATCGGCCGAACTTTCCGACGAAGCGCTGGGCGGACTGGCGCTGGAAGAAGATCCGCTGTTCGGCCGGATTCCGCCTTCCGCTTACGCGTACTATGTCGCGTGTTCGCTGGAATTCGGGCGGGAAGCGGCGCGGCCGCTGCGAGGCCGTTCGCCGCGGGAGCTGCTGGAAGAAGAAGGCATCGAGATCCGCTTCGAAGCGCAGTCCGGCCAGATGTTCGGCTCCGCGCTGCGCGCGCAGATCGATTGGACGGGGCGGACGCCTTTTGTCACGGTATACCGCGATTCGATGGACCGGCTGGCGGAAGCGGCGGCGGCGCTCGGCGCTTCGGCGCGCGGGCTGCGGACGCCGGACGATCTGGCGGCAGTCCATCTGGCGCACGAGTATTATCACTGGCTCGAATACCGGGCCGGCGACTTCACCGCGGACCGGCTGGAGAAGGTCGAAGCGCTGCGGCTGGGACCGATTCGCCGGCGGGCGGCGGTGCGGCAGAGCGGCGAGATCGCCGCGCACGCTTTTGCCAAAGAACTGCTCGGCCTTCCTTTTTTGCCGAACGTGCTCGACTATTTGTATCTGCTGCAAAGCGGTACGCTAAATAAAGAAGTTTTTACAGAAAAATTGGGAAAATGGACCGCGGCTTTATGCGGCCAGGACCGCCGTATGCTATAATGGGTGAATCGTTTACGGCAGAAAGGCAGTCCGCCCGCAGCCCGCTTGGGGCGGGTCCGGGTAAGGGCGCTTTTCGCGTTGTACAGGAGGACAAAACCATGGTTTCCCAAGTACCGGCGGTCATTGCCAAGATCATTTCGCAGCAGCAAAAGTATACGTACGGCGAAAATCAGATCGCCAATTTCGTCATCCACAACTCCGAATTCATTACCCGGCATACGATTACGGCGCTCGCTAATGAGATTGGCGTATCCGAGACGAGCATCAACCGTTTTTGCAAAAAAGTCGGTTTTAAAGGCTTCAACGATTTCAAGATCGCGGTCGCGCAAGACTCGTTCTACCGTGAAATGCAGACGCGCAAAAAAGAACGCCGCGATATCGATCCGATCGACGCGCTGGCGCTCGATTACAACGAACTGATCGTCAATACGGCGGCCATGGTATCCGAGCCGGAGCTTTCCAAGCTGGCCGGGCAGCTCAAAGCGGCGCGCCGCATTCATATTTTCGGCATTTTCGATTCGTTTCTCGCGGCGGCCGCGCTGAAGAACCGGCTGTCGCTGCTCGGCATCCAGGCCGAAGCGGTGGGCGACAGCCGCGCGATGAAGATCGCGGCGGTGCACTGCGGCGAAGACGATCTGGTGATCGCGTTCACCCGCTCCGGCTCGACGGGCGAGATCATCGAAGCGATGACGGCGGCGCACGCCAACCGCGCGATGACGGCCGCGATCACCTGCTACGAATCGTCGCCGGTGACGGAAACGGTGCAAACGAGCATTATCGTGCCCGACAAGATGTCGGTCAGCAGCAGCGCCATGATGGCGAATCATATGACGTTTCTGTTCGTTATCGACGCGATGATGAGCCTGCTGATCGCTTCGGACAAAGCGTATCTCAAGACCAAGCTCGACAGCGAAGGCCTGCTGACGGGGCGGCCGACGGTGCGCGATTATTATTAAGCGGCTTCCGTTCGTATTTGAGCAGCGAAGCAAGAAAAAGACGCCGACGGGAAATCGGCGTCTTTGATTTGTTTTCTAAATCCCGCTTCCGTATTTGTTGAACCAGCGCAGAGTAAGCTGGCTCAGCATTTCATAACCGACGCCGTTCGGATAGACCGTATTTGTGGCATGGTCGGCAAAAGGGAGTTTGATATATTCGGTATCGATGCCCGCTGCTTTCAGCTGCTTGTAATAATCTTCCACAATCGAAGGAGGAACAATATGATCGTGAGCCCCGCCCAAAATAAAAGTGGGAGGCGTTTTGGACGAGATCGTTTCAAACGAAGAAACGGAATTGAAAACTTCCGGATTGTTTATGCCGTCTTTGCCCAAATAACTTGTAACCAGGGTATATAAATTTTGCTTAAAAACAGGCAGCTTTGTCGTTTCGTAAAGAGCTTTAGGATTGACCGCGGGAACCGCAACGGAAACGGCTTTGACTGTAGGCACCTTTTCGTTGAGTTCTTTTTCGATCGTTCCGTCGTTGATTCGATTCGCCGTGTTGGTGACCAGCTGCCCTCCCGCCGATTCTCCGAACATATAAAAGCGATCCAAATCCATTTGATAATCAGCAGCATGAGTGTTGATCCAGCTTAACGCCTCGTTAATTTGCTTTGGCGCAATATCCCAGGTCGCTTTGGTCGCAGTGGCAAGCGAGTAGCTGATACTGATGGCGACATACCCCGCATTTGCAAATTCCTTTAAGAAAGAAGACGCATTGTGCCGATCTCCGGTTGTCCACCCGCCTCCATGTATATATAAAATAACGGGATGACCGGCTGCGCTTGTACTGTTCGGCGTATAAACGGTCAGTTCCTTCGGCCCGTCCACATTGCTGTACACGAAGTCGCCGGTTTGAATGTCGTCATACGTTAACGGCGGACTGATTCCGGTTAACTTCGTCAAACTGATGTTAACATCGTGCTTTCTGGCCGTCATATATTGGGATAAGTTAATACTGAAAAAACCGATCACCAGTACCAGGCCGAGCGCCGTGCATATTTTCAAGACCGTTCCGCCCAGCTTTTTGAAAGCGAATGCGCTTATAGCAAAAAGCAGGATGCTTACCCAGATAAAAGTAGTGGCTCGCAAAACAAGCTCGAAAAGCAAGTTTCCCACGCTTACATAAGGAACAAAAGGAAAAAGAGTCCCCGATAAGATAAATAAAAAACCTAAAATAAAGATAACCAGAACCGATTTCAAAAGAAATGCAAATACTTTATTGACCATGCTTCCCCCTTCGAGCTTTTGAATGGATAGACTGCGCTCCCTTTAATGTCGATCGTTAAGAATCAAATATTTGAATGATACATGAATTATGCCGGTTTTTCAAGATTTGTCGTCTTCTGACTCGCGCTTCGCTTCAGGCGGAGCGAACTTCCGCTTCGGGGGAAGGAAGGGAGTTCGCGGAGGAATTATCCGTGAGCGGCTCAGATAGAGCGGGCGAAGCGGGAGGGAAGAGAAGGGAGTCGGTGTTCTCCTCGCTGTCGCCGATACGGGTGATAACGGATTGCAGTTCGTCGACGGCGCCGCTAAGCAGCACGGCGACGCGGGAAGTCTGCATGCTGAATTCGAGCTGGGAGCCGGCGAGGGAAGAAGCTTCGCTGCAGCTGCCGGTGAATTCTTCGGCGATCCGCGCGATTTTGTGCACGGAATCGTGGGTATCTTTGGACGCGGTCAGCGCCTGGCTGCCGGAGTAGAGGATCAGGTCCAGGCTGATCTCGACCTGAGACGCGTAGTCCAGGATCATCTGGAACGAATTCTCGGTCTCGTTGGCGGCGCGGATGCCTTGGCCCAGTTCTTCGTTGACTTTTTTCATCGCGGACGCGGAAAGCTTGGTTTCTTCGTTCATCTGATCCAGGAAAGCGCCGATGGTGCCGGCGGAATCGTCGGACTGGGCGGCGAGCTTCTGGATCTCGGCCGCGACGACGCCGAAGCCTTTGCCCGATTCGCCCGCGCGCGCCGCTTCGATCGAAGCGTTCAGCGCCAGCAGATTGGTCTGGGAAGCCACTTCGCGAATATAGCCAGTAATGCGGCCGATGCCTTCCGAATGTCGGATCAGCGTATCGATATGTTCGGCCTGCTGGCGCACGGTGTTCTCGAGCGAAGCGAGCTTGCTCATCAGGTCGGTCATATTGTGATTGCCCTGCTCGGCGAAGCGGGACGTTTCGACCGAACGGTCCAGCACTTCTTTGGTCGCTTCGACGATATCGCTCAGGTCGCTGTCCACTTCGCCGATTGTATATCGGGCGATATCGGACTGCTGCTTCTGGGCCAGCGAGCCGCTGTAGATCGAATCGACCTGCGCGGTGATCGCGCTGCTGGATTCGGCGGACAGACGCGCCTGGGTATTCAATTCGCCGGTCTGCACGCCCAGTTCTCCCGAAGTGGCGCTCAGACGGTCGATAATCTCGGCGACCAACTGCTGTCGCTGGCCGTCTTTTTGCGCGTTGGCTTTGGCGAGCGAAACGCGGTTGAAGCGGATCTGGACGATGACCGCCAGCGAAGTGCAGATCAGGAAGAAAGCATGGATCGCGATCATGGCGACCGGATAGGACGAAGCGCCGAAGACGAGCTCGGTCAGGAAAAAGTAGCCCACGATATGCTGCGCGGCGAAGATCAGCGTCGATATCACCACCAGCGTAATATTTTCATAGAAGCACAAGATGGCAATCACCATAAAGATCGAGAAGTGGAATTCCGTGCTGCTGCCGCTTCCGGCCACCAGCGAGATACTGGAGAACGTCAGCGCGAGCGTGACGAGCAGCGGGATGGAGCGGTGGGCCCGGTCGCGCATAAACAAAGCGCCCGCGCCGAGCAGCGCAAGGATCGGAAGCGCGAGCAGAATATTCAGCCCCAGCAGAGTGCCGCCCGCAGCGCGGGAGACCGAGGCGTGTCCCGACATGTCCATGCCGGACATGGACATCGAGTCGAACAGCGCCAGTTTGCGTCCTGCGATATGAATCAATACGGATAACAGCACGGTGCCCAGCGAGAGCAGCAGCATCAATTTGTTTTTTTGTTGGATCAAAAATGAACCCTCCGTTTCCGGTCGTTGGAATTATTTTTATTTTACTTCCATACAATTCCATTGGGAATGACTAATCGGAGCGAAAGGCGTAGTAAAAACGAGCCATTTTTTTGGAAGTTCCCATACTGCAAGCAGCCGGAAAAAGAAGCGAAGACAGCGCCGGGCCGCGTAAAAACGCGGTGAATCAAACCGGAAAAGCCCGCTTCGCCGTAAAGCGGCAGCGGCCTGGAGGCCGCCGCGGCGCGCTTTAGCGGGATGCGGGCTTTTCATAATAGTTCTTGCGTCTTATTATACTCGGTATCCGGCTTCCGGCGCGGTTTCGCGCTCCAGCCATTCCAGGTAAGCGAAAGCTTCGGCGGCGGAACTGCCGCACATTTCGGGCGACGGAGGCAGACCGCCGCAGACGGCGGGACGATCCGGGCTGCCGAACAGCCTGCAGCGTTTGCGCTCGTCGAGCTGCACGCAGGGCACGCCCGCGGGCTTGCCGCCGGGCATGCCGGGAATCGCCGAAGCGATCGAGACGGCCGTGCAGCAGGCGCCGCAGTCCGGCCGGCATTCGAATTCGGTGTGGGTCATCGTTTGGGTCTCCTTGCGCTACTGGACTTTCTCCGGTTCCGGGTACGTTTCGCCGAATGTGTCGACCGTCACCTTTGTCATCGTGACGCCTTCGTTTGAAGCCGGCTTGCCTTTGTCGTTGGTCGGCAGCGCCGCGATGGCTTCCACGACGTCCATGCCTTCGGTCAGCTTGCCGAACGCGGCGTATTCGTTGTCCAGACTCGGCTGGTCGGCCAGCATGATAAAGAACTGGGAACCGGCCGTATCCGGCTCCGGCGTCCGCGCCATCGAAAGCACGCCTTCCGTATGTTTCAGCGTGTTGTCGAAGCCGTTGGAAGAAAACTCGCCTTTGATCTCATAACCCGGACCGCCTCCGCCCGTGCCTTCCGGATCGCCGCCCTGGATTACGAAGCCGGGAACGATGCGGTGGAAGGTCAGGCCGTCATAGAAACCTTTGTTAATCAACGAAATAAAGTTATCGACCGTATTCGGCGCGACCTCCGGATACAGCTCCAGCTTGATGATGCCGCCGTTGTCCATTTCGATCGTCACGATCGGATTCTGCTCGCCGTTCGTCGTCGTTTCGCCCGGCGTCGTTTGTTCTTCGTTCGCCGGCGGATTCTCCGCTTCGCTTTGCGGCTTTGCGGAACCGCATGCGGCCAGCAGGATCAGCGTCAGTGTCAGGAGCATGGCCAGCGCCGCTTTACGCCCGGCTCGCCCGTTTCTGTACATGGTGTTGCCCCCTCGGTTGTATATGTTGGAGATGCTGCATCTGATTATAGCACAGCGGGCGCGGAACTCCATTGCGCGGACCGGAAAATCTATTTAAGATGGAGGGGAGAGGGGGCAATCGAAATGGAATATCAAATTTTGCACCAGGGCGCGTTCCCGCTGCTTCAGGTGCAGCTTGGCCCGAACGAAAGCATCAAAGCGGAATCGGGAGCAATGGTGTCCATGTCGCCGAATATCGAACTCAAAGGCACGATGGAAGGCGGTATTATGCGCGGCCTCGGACGCATGCTCAGCGGCGAGTCCTTCTTCTTCCAGGAGCTGCTGTCGGTCGGACGCTACGGCGAAGCGACGCTTGCGCCGGCCGGTCCGGGCGGAATCGAAGCGGTGGAACTGGACGGATCGTACCGCCTGATGGTCCAAAAAGACGGCTTCCTGGCCGCGACGGCGGGCATCGACGTGAACACGCGCATGCAGAACCTGTCCAAAGGCCTGATGTCCGGCGAAGGTTTCTTTATCGTGGAAATCAGCGGCAAAGGAACCGTGTTCCTGTCGTCGTACGGCGCGATTCACGCGATCAACCTGGAAGCCGGGCAGGAAGTGGTCGTCGATAACGGACACCTCGTCGCCTGGCCCGACTACATGAATTACAGCATCGAGAAAGCCTCCAAAGGCTGGGTATCGAGCTTTACCAGCGGCGAAGGCCTGGTCTGCCGCTTCCGCGGCGAAGGCGTCGTGCTGATCCAGACCCGCAACCCGCGTTCGTTCGCGGAGTGGCTCAAGCCTTACCTGCCGGTCAGCCGGGGCTGATCCCCGCGCCCGCCCGCTCCCGCAGGGCGTTTCGATAAAAAGGCAGTCCGCCATACGGCGGACTGAGGCTGTCGAGAAACGATTCGATGTGAAAATAATAGGCAGGTTCGATTCGAACGAAAAGTCAGAGAAGAGACTGGAAAATAAAGCAGGCTGCGGGACGAATCTAAAATAGAGGCCTATAACACCTTATTTAGGCTTCGTTTTTCGTTTTCGGACAAATAACTGCACTCATACATCTATCTCGAACTTTTTCGCTTCGATTCAGACTTTCGCGTCCAAATAGTTGCACCTGTGTCGCTATTTGAAGAAATTGAAGACTTTTGGCTGAAATAAGTGTACCTGTGCACCTATTTTGGTTTTGAGACCAGAGCCCGCATTCTCGACACTCCGAGTCCGCCACCCGGCGGACTTTTTTTTATTGAAACGGCGCAAATCAAACAACGATTTGGAAGATCCAGCCTTTTTATGAATATAGCAGCGGTCATTGTCACTTTTTCGTTGCCTGAACGTAACTTCTCGCCGCAAACGCGATGATAAGATAAAATCGCGGCCGGGAAGCGTTCCGGACGCAGCGTGCCGGGATGATCGGTCGATAGGAAGAAGCGCTGCAACAAAGAGCAAAGACAACAGTCGACAAGGCGGGAATTCGCGGAAAGTCGTGCATACACAATCGGTAAATGCGAGAGGAGAATCGGGATGAAAAATATCAAATGGGAGCTGCCGGCTCCGCGCAAAGCGGCGACGGCGGTTCTGGCGGCCGCCATACTGTGCGCGCCGGTGCTGCCGCAGGGAGCGTCCGCCGCGGAAACCGGCGAATCGGCCAATTTCTCGGCGTCCGCGCTGACAGGCTCGATCCCGGAAGGAGCGAAAGTGTCGTCGGCAAGCGCGGCGGCTTCGGTGCAGAAGCTGTTCGCCAACCTGACGCCGTCGCTTGTAACCAATGTGGATTACAGCGCTTATTACGAAGCGGAGAGCAGCTCGAACAAAACATGGAGACTTACATATACGCTCTCGGCCCGCGAAGAACAAACGGTGTCCGTATCGGTCGACGCCGTAAGCGGCGAAGTCGTTGATGCTTATCTGCCTGATTCCAAGCCGGCAAACGGAGCCGCGGAACTGTCGCGCGAGCAGGCTTCGGAGCAGGCTGAGCGTTTCCTGCTGCGCGCGATGCCGGACAAGAAAAGCGGCGACTTCGCTGCGATGGATCTTCCGTACGAGTACGGAAGCAGTAAACTGACGCCGCTGTTCGGCAGAGCCGGCTACAGCTTTTCGTACGGCCTCAAAGTGAACGGCGTGGTGTCGCGCAGCGAAACGGCCTATGTCTCGATCGGATCGGGCGGCGAAGTCGTCGGCTATTCGCGTTCGCTCAACCGGCTGCCTTATCCGTCGGCGTCGCCGAAAGTATCGGCCGATGCCGCGCTTAAGAAGTACACCGAAGACTTCGGCCTGAAGCTGGCTTACGTGCCCGTCAATCCCGGCGTTGCGCAGCCGACAAGCTACGAGCTCGGCTATATCGCGGAAGACCGCTCGGCGATGCCGCTCGACGCCGCGACCGGCGAAATCCTGGACGCGTCGAGCGGGCTGCCTTACGTGTCGGCCGCGGACGGCAAAGACGCGCTGGAAGCCGGCGGCGCCGAATCGCTGCTTGCCCCGCTCAAAACGGAAGACGCGGCGCAGCGCCAGCTTGAGAAGCTGGGTCTGGTTCCGTCGGGGTATAAACTGGGCGGGCAGCAGACGTATACCCAGGATTATCCGAAGAAGAATTCCAAGGTCTGGGTACTGGACTTCAACCGGACAACCAAAGGTTCTTCGGGAAATATCAATGCGCAGCTCAGCGCCGACAACGGACAGCTCTACAATTACTCCATATACAGCGATAAGAGCGGGACGGGGAGTGTGCAGCCGACGGAACAAAGTCGTTCCGCCGCGCTGAATTGGGCCGGCAAACTGCTGCCGAACGCGCGGCAGTGGCGGCTGGTTTCGGCGCCCAAAGCCGGAGACTGGTCGCTGGCTTACGGATTTCAGCGGTTCGAGTCCGGCATCCCGGTCGTCGGCGATACCGCCAGCGTGACGGTCGATGCAAGCGGCGCGCTGACCGAGTTCTATTACAACGAACCTTCGTCGTCGCAAAGTGTGACGCTTCCCGCGCCTTCCTCCGCCAAGCTGACGCCGGAACAAGCCCGTAAAGCGTTTCTGGATAACCTGAAACTGGACTTGTATTATACGCGCTTCGATCGTCCGGCCGCGGCCGCTTCGTCGCAGTCCGTCTCGGAAATCAAGCTGACCTACGTGCCGATGCTGAAAACGGGCGGCTTCCTTGAAGCCGGTACGGTGCTGGACGCGAATACCGGCAAGTGGAAAACGCTCTACGGCGGCGATATCCAGGCATCGCCCTCGGCTTCCGCAGCGGATATCGAAGACCATGCGCAGGAAGCCGCTTTGCGCGAACTGCTCGATCACGGCGTGCTCGTGCCGGACGAGGCGGGCAAAGTAAATCCCGATACGCCGCTGACGCGCGGCGAATGGACCGTTATGCTGGCGCGTTCCCTGCAGCCGGGCTTCGATTCGTATTACGGCTATGCGACGGGCGCCAAGCTGTTCCGCGATGTGGACACGAACAGCCCGTACCAGGACGCGATCGCTTTTCTGTCCGCGCAGGGCTGGTTGAAGCCGGATCAGGCGGCCGACTTCAATCCCGAGTCCGCTTTGACCCGGGACAGCCTGGCTCCGCTGCTGATGCAGATGCTGAAATACGACAAGCTTGCGTCTTATTACAATTCGAACGTCGATCTGCCGGGTATCGGCGACGCGGACAAGATCGTCCACAAAGGCGACGCCGCGCTGGCGATCAAGCTGGGCCTGCTGCCCGCGGAGAACGGAAAGTTCCTGCCGGATCGGACGATCAGCCGGGCCGACGCCGCCCTGGTGCTGACCCGACTGGCCGGTCTGCAGGGCAAAACGGATTCGTTTATGAACTGGAACTCCTGGTAAGCTTCCGATCCTTCCGTCGAAGCGCCGTCTCTTATATAGAGGCGGCGCTTTTTTGCATATAGGCGAAAGCAAGAACGCTAAACGGACAATGTTCGGGAATTCCGTCTAAAGCCAAGCGTTCGACTAGGATATAAGAGCGAAAATACGCAAAAACGAACAGCGTGTTCGGATTAATTATAGGAATTGTAAAGAAATTCAATTCCACGGCATAATTAAAGTTTATAAGATGTCGAAAACTTGAAACTTTATGCTCAAAAGCAAGCATGCTTACCGTGTCTTTAGTCGTGGATGTGAAAAAGGAACCGGGTGGAAAACAAATGTAAAATAAGACTTTTGCTTACTTTAAAAGAATGTAAACTTAGGTACAGCGAATGAAAAAGAATTTGATTCGACAAAATTCGCGGTTTTGTATTTTTGAAACAGTTTGCGCAAAAAATTTACAGGTGGTCAACTATTGAGACAGATGCTAACATAGGGGCCAAGCTTTTTGACAACAAAACAAAAGGAGGGAAGGCTTGACGGCTGTTTCCGGGCTTGTTCAGGTATTCAATGTGAGTATACCTGACGAGGTGTGCAATGATCTTCACGCTCGACTATATTCCGACAACGAGAAAGAGGGGAAGTTTCTTTGAAAAAAGAGCATCAATTTTTCCGTAAAGTTTCCGGCGCGTCGCTCAGTCTGGCTTTGGTGCTGGGAGCCGCGATTCCGGTCGCCTCGGCATCGGCCCAATCGCAGAAAGAACTGGTCCCTTACAAGCTGTCCAAGCCTTCGCTAAGCGAAACGGCGAATACAGGCGTTATGCGTTCGCTGGCGGTCCAGACCGTCGATCCCGCGTCGATTATCTCGCCCAAACTGGATACCAAGTCTCTACATAAAGTGCGCGCCATCGTCCAGCTCAGCGGAGAACCCGTAGCGGCGGCGGAATCGTCCGCCGAAGAATCGGGTCTGCGCAGCTTCTCCTCCGCTTCGGCCGAACAGCTGGTCGATACGCAGCAGTCTTCCTTCGTCAGCCGGGCCGCCGCGCTCGGCGTCGATCTGCAGGTCAACTACCAGTACAATACGGTGCTGAACGGACTGGAAGTCACCGTGTCCGCGAAAGACCTGACGACGCTGGCGACAATTCCGGGCGTTGTCTCGATCGACGAGAACCAGACGTATTACGAGATTCCGATCGAACAGAACGCGGCCGCGCCGGGCGACAACTTCGAAGGCAGCCCGCTCGAACAGATGGGCGTCGACGAAGCATGGGCCGAAGGCTATACGGGCAAAGGCTTGAAAGTCGGCGTGATCGATACCGGCGTCGATTACCTGCACCCGGATCTCAAAGACGCTTATAAAGGCGGCTACGATTCGTTCGAGCAGGACAACGATCCGTACGAAGAACCGCCGATCGAGATCAACGGCACGTCTTACGCGGGCACGAGCCACGGCACCCACGTGTCGGGCACGATCGTCGGCCGCGGCACCAACCCCACTTCGGATCTGGTGCAAAAAGGCGTCGCTTACGAAGCCGATCTGTATGTATACAAAGTGCTCGGCCGCAATATCGAAACCGGCCGCGCTTCGGGTTCCTCCGCGCAGGTGATCGACGGCATCGAGCATGCGGTCAAAGACGGCATGGACGTCATCAACCTGTCGCTGGGCTCGGATACCAACAAAGACCCGAATTCTCCGGACGCCGTAGCGATCAACAACGCGGTGCTGTCCGGCGTAACGGCGGTTATCGCGAACGGCAATGCGGCCGACGAAGGCCCGTATTACTACTCGCTGGGTTCGCCGGCATCGTCGCAGCTGGCGATCTCGGTCGGAGCGGTCACAAGCGAAAGCAACCATTATAAAGGAACGTTTGCGGTTTCCGTAGGTGAGGATGCGCCTGACGAAGAAGCTCCGGCGAAGGAAACGCCGAAAGAAGAAGCGGCTCCTGCGCCGGAAGAAGAAACGGCGGCGCCGGAATCCGGCCAAGAAACGCCGTCCTCCGATACGGACGGCGCTCAAACGCCGGAAGAAGCGGCGGCTGAGGCCGGAATCGAAAGCGGCTCGCCGGCGGAATCCGCGGAGCAGTCGGCGGCAGAAGAAGCGGCGGCCGAGCAGCCTGCGGCCGAACAACCGGCCGCATCGGAGCAGCCGAAGGCCGAGGCCATCACGCCGGCGGCAAGCGAAGAATTCGGTCCGTACACGACCGATCTGCTGGCCTGGAAAACCGGACAAGACAACTTCGCTTCTTTGCTGGGAACGGAGCCGAACGAAGCGGTTTACGCCAACCTCGGCACCGATGCGGATTACGACGCGCTCGAAGCGGCCGGCATCGACGTAACGGGCAAAGTGGTCGTCGTTTCCCGCGGCAGCCTGACATTCGACGCGAAGGTTCGCGGCGCTTCGGCGCACGGCGCCAAAGCGATCGTGATCTTCAACGGCAACGTTAAAGCAAGCAATCCGAACGAAGCGGATCTGTCCGAATCGATTGCGGGCCGCAACGATCCGGTCGGCTCGCTGGCGTTCCTGGGCGACAGCTTCGATTATGTGCCGTACTTCGATATGAGCGGCACCGAAGGCCGCGCGCTGGCAAGAACGGCGCTGGAACAGGATACGCCGGAATTCGAAATCACATTCGGCAGCGATTATCCGAAAGAAGTTGTCGAAGGCGACAAGATGGCGTCGTTCAGCTCCCGCGGTCCGAACGGCGACGACACGCTGAGCATCAAGCCGGATCTGGTGGCGCCGGGCGTCAACCTGCTGTCGAGCTATCCGGAATACGGCAAGTTTATCGACGGCGTAAGCTACGACGAAGCGTACGCGCGTTCCAGCGGCACCAGCATGGCGACGCCGCACGTGGCGGGACTCGCTCTGCTGGTTAAGCAGAAGCACAAAGATTGGACGCCGTTCGACGTACGCGCCGCGCTGGCGAACACGGCGGATGTTATCGCCGACGAAGAAGGCACGCCGTACGATGTGTACTCGCAGGGCGCGGGCCGCGCTTATGTAGCGGATGCGCTGCACACGCCGGCGCTGCTCCAGGCGGTGGAAGAAATCAAGATCCTCAATACGGATCTGATCGAAGTGCCGGTGACGAACTACGCGTCGTCGACATCCTTCGGCGTGGTCAACGCGGACAGCGGCGCGCTGACGCACAAGCTTCAATTGAAAAATACGTCCGGTGCGCCGGTGCAGTATGCGGCAAGCGTGAAGTGGCATACGGACGTGACGTCCGATCCGAACGGACCTACTCCGACACCGGATACAAGCAAGATCGCGGTACAATTGACGGGCCTCGGCGCAGGCGGCGCAGTCAGCGCTTCCGCCGGTCAATCGACGCAATTCGGGCTGGAGATCGATCCGGCGTCCGATGCGGCGAAAGGCGTGTACGAAGGCGAAGTGGTGCTGCAAGCTTCCGGCCAGCCGGAACTGCATCTTCCGTTCGCGGTGCATATCGGCGACGAGAAGCCGGCAACCGGCTTCGGCATCCAGGATATCGAGCTGACGAACCGGATCATTACGCCGGACGGCGACGGCAACCGTGATACGACG
Organism: Saccharibacillus sp. CPCC 101409; assembly: GCF_030518235.1. Classification (GTDB taxonomy): domain Bacteria; phylum Bacillota; class Bacilli; order Paenibacillales; family Paenibacillaceae; genus Saccharibacillus. Next base: position 393,827 of record NZ_JAULSA010000001.1, read on the forward strand.
GACGTTTCCTTCACTCTGTCGGCGACTAACGTGAACTATGTGCAGATTGCCGTTTACGGCATCGACGACCAGTATATCGGCCTGCTCGGCCAGATCTACGACGAAGACGCGTCCGGCAAGCTGCAAATTCTGGACCCGGGCCGTTATACGTTCGAAGATCTGGACAACGTATATCTCGACGAAGACACCGGCAAGATCGGACGTCTGCCGGAAGGGTCGTACCAACTGGAACTGATGGCCGTTCAATTGACGCCTAACGGAACCATTGCAAAGGATCAGTACGGCAATCCGATCCAGTATAAGGCTTACTCCAGCTACCGGATCGCGGAACGCCGCATCCTGCTGGTCGAAGAAGCGATTGCGGCTTTCGATAAGCAGGCGGCGATCGTCAATACGACCCGTATCGGCCCGAACGTACTGAAGCTGACTTCGACCGAAGAAGTCAAGTTCCAGGTTACGGGAAGCGACCATCCGAATCTGATCAACAGCAAAGGCGCTCTGCGCGCCCTGCCGAAAGAACCGACGGTCGTGAATCTGGAAGTTACCGCTTATTATAAGAAGAATTCCAGAATCAGCGAGTCGTTTACCGTGCCGGTTACCCTGTATCCGGGCAGCGGAAAATAAACGGCGAGCGGGTGGACGCGCTTTGCGCGAAAGCCTTAGATCTCCTCAAGCAGCCGCCTTTTCGACTTAACCAAGTCGAAAAGGCGGCTTTTTTGCGCGATAACTAGGAGACGGGCAAAAAAGACCTGGATTTTTATAGCCGAATCGTACTGAAAAGAAGAAAAAATATTTTTCGTAGCGCGCAATTGAATAGGTAGTCTATTGGATGCGCGAGCTTGAAAAGCGGGGTAGGATAAATGTATTGTCAGTCACTCTCTCGAAATTTACGCAAACGAATCGGGTTTCGCGCATGCCTGACCCGGACGTTTTTTACTCCATAACCAGTCAGAAAAGAGGGAAGTTGTTGAAGAAGAATAAACGAATGGCCCGAAAAGTATCCAATCTCTCGCTTGCGATGGCAATCACGGTCGGAACCGCTGTTCCGTACGCGGTGTTCGCCGAGCCCGCCGTCACGCCGCTGCCCTCTTCCGGAACGTCTTCCGCTCTGGAGCAGGCCCGCTCCGAAGCGCTGCTGAACGCCGCGGAAGCGCCGGAAAAAGAAGTCGTTTCGCCGGATGTGGATACAACCTCCCCGCACAAACAGCGGGTAATCGTGCAGCTCAGCCGCGATCCGCTTGCGGTCACGCAGTACGAAGCGGAGCAGAGCGACAGCACGTTCTCGCCGCAGTCGGCCGAACGCAGCATCGACGCGCAGCAGTCGTCGTTTGTCGGCGCGGCGGCCAAACTGGGCATCGCGTTGCAGGTCAATTACACGTACGACACTGTACTCAACGGCATGGAGATCACCGTGTCTTCGCGCGATATTCCGAGATTGGCCGAAATTCCGGGCGTGATCTCGATCGACGCGAACGAAACCTATCAGGAAGTTCCGGTCGAAGACGCGCCGCTTGCGCAGACCGATACCGAAGGCTACGATATCAATCCGCTGAAGCAGATCGGCGCAGACCGGGTCTGGTCGGAAGGGCTGAGCGGAGCCGGAATCAAAGTAGGCGTCATCGATACAGGCGTCGATTATCTGCATCCGGATCTCAAGGACGCTTACAAAGGCGGTTACGATTCGTTCAATAAAGACAACGATCCGTATGAAGACAAGCCAAGCGGAAGCTTCAGCGGCACGAATCACGGCACGCACGTCGCCGGCACGATTGTGGGCCGCAACGCCAATACCGGCGGCAGAGCCGCTCAGAAAGGCGTCGCTTACGGAGCCGATCTGTACGCTTATAAAGTGCTCGGTTACAACGCCGCCTCCAATTCGGTCGGCGGCACGACGGCACAGGTCATCGACGGGATCGAACACGCCGTCAAAGACGGAATGGACGTCATCAACCTGTCGCTCGGTTCGGACGGGCAGAAAAGCACGACCAGCCCGGAATCGGTCGCGATCGACAATGCGGTGCTGAAAGGCATTACCGCCGTTGTCGCCAACGGCAATTCCGCGTCTTCGAGCGGCGGCAATTATTATTATACGATGGGTTCCCCAGCTTCCTCGCAGTTGGCGATTTCGGTCGGCGCGGTGGACAGCCCGTCGATCGCTTACTCCGCGAGCGCTACCGCAAGCGTAGTCGTATCGGACTCTTCTTCGACGGCCAAAACGAACAGCTCGGCCGCGCCTTCTTCCGTTGACGCGCCGAAGACCGCCGAAGCGTCGTCCGATCGGGTTTCCGGCCCGTCGGCTGCGGAAGGATCGACTTCCGCCGCGCCGTCGGCCGACAGCGGAACTTCGGGCGAGAAGACTTTTGCGCCGCTTCAAGCGGGTAATGCGGAAGCCGTTTCTTCTGCGGCGGCTTTGGCCGATCCCGCTCAATTCGCTCCGGCGGACGAATCGGCCGTATCCGGCGGTGCGCCGTCGGATACGGTCGCGGAAGCTCCGGCTGCCGAAGCCGGAGACACGCCGTCGGCGGCCGAAGTTTCGGACGCCGTCGATCCGGCCGAAGCACAGCCGGCAGGCGCGGAAGCCGGCGAACTGGAGCCGGCGGCGGAGAAAGCGCCGCAGTCCGGCGCCTATGCGCTCAAGCTCATGGCCTGGCAGACCGGCCGCACGGACTTCGCCGCGCAGCTCGGCACGAACGCGAATTCCGCGGTCTATGCCAATCTGGGCACGGCGGACGATTACGCCGCGCTGCTGAATAACGGCCAGGACCCGGCCGGTAAAGTTGTACTCGTGTCGCGCGGAGGCACTTCGCTGGAAGACAAGGTCGTGGCGGCCAAACAAGCCGGCGCCAAAGCGCTTGTGATCTTTAACGGCAATGTGTCCGCTTCGAACGCCGGTCAGGCGGATTTGTCGACGAGCATAAGCGGGCGCGACGGATTGATTGGAGCGGGAGGCTTCCTCGGCGAAGGCGCGAATTATATTCCGGTCTTCGATATGCAGGGTTCGCAGGGCCGGGCGCTGGCCCGCACGCTGACCGATCCGGCCAACGCGGGAGCGGCTTTCACGCTGAGCTTCGGCTCGTCTTATCCGTCCGCTTCGCAGGCGGGCGATCATGTGGCGCCGTTCAGTTCCCGCGGCCCGAACAGCGACGACGGTCTCAGCATCAAGCCGGACGTCGTCGCGCCGGGCGTGCAGATTACGTCCGCTTATCCGGCGTACGGCGGCAGTTACAATTCGGCTTACGCGCAGATGAGCGGCACCAGCATGGCTTCCCCGCATGTAGCGGGCGCGGCGGCGCTGCTGAAGCAAAGCCACCCGGCCTGGTCGCCGGCGGATGTTCGCGCGGCGCTGGCGAACACGTCGGTTACCGTCTCCAACGCCGGCGGAACGCGCTACGACGTGTACTCGCAGGGCGCAGGCCGAATCGATGTTTTTAACGCCAATTCGACCCCGGCTCTGCTTCAAGTGATCGAGCCGATGACGCTGCTGGACAAGAATCTCAATGCGTCGCAGATCGACAACTATGCGTCTTCCGCCGCTTTCGGCATGATGGCCGCGGGATCGTCGCAGTCCAAAACGCTTCAATTGAAAAACGTGTCGGGGAATTACGCAGGCTATTCGGCCAGCGTTCAGCTGAATCCGAGCGTCACAAGCGATCCGGGCAAGCCGGTCGCGACGCCGGATATCAACAAGATCCAGGCCAGCCTGTCCGGATTGAATCCGAACGGTGTCGTTTCGGCGGCAGCCGGCACAGCGTCCCAGTTCCAACTGAATATCAAAGTGGCATCCGATGCGCCGAGCGGCGTGTACGAAGGCCAGGTCGTACTGACCGCCACCGATCCGTTAAGTCCGACACTGCACCTGCCGTTCGTGCTGCATGTCGGCAGCGAACAGCCGGTCAACGGCTTCGGCGTCCAGCAGATCGCTTCGACGCGCACGATTGTCACGCCGGACGGCGACGGTCTGGACGATTCGACCAATGTTTCGTTTCGTCTGACGGCTTCGGACACGAACTTCCTTCAATTGAATGTGATCGATGAAAAAGGCATCGGACTCGGCTATGTCGGTCAGGTGTATCAAAACAACGCTTCCGGCGGCCTGCAAACACTGAGCCCGAAGGTATACACATTTAACAATGTGTCGGACAGCTATACGACAAGCAGCGGCGTCAAGAAAAAACTGCCGAACGGTATTTATCGGCTCCAGGTCGCTGCGGTTCAGTGGGACGCCAACAGCAAGGTAGTCAAAAGAAGCGATAATACCGCTATCGAATACACCATCGACGTCGGCTACAAGATTGCCGACGGCGAAGTCGCGAAAGTCAATGCGGCCAAGTCCGCGTTCAATGCGGCGGCCGCTGTAACCAATACGACCAAGATTGGCAGCCCGGCGCTTACGCTTCCGGTTGGTTCCGGTCTGGTTTACCAGGTAACTGGTAGCAACGCTTCTTCCCTGATCGGGACGGACGGCACGCTCAAGGCTCTTCCGGCTTCGGGCAGCCAGAGCGTAACGCTGACCGTCGCAATCTCGTCGGCCCAGCCCGGCAGCAGCGCGAAAACGACCGTCAGCGTGCCGGTTACACTGACCGCGGCGTCCAGCTCCGGCGGAGGAGCTTCCACAGGAGGCGGAGCATCGTCCGGCGGAGGAGCATCCGCAGGAGGCGGAGCATCGTCCGGCGGAGGAGCTTCCGCAGGAGGCGGAGCATCGTCCGGCGGTGGAGCCGCTGCAGGAGGCGGAGCATCGTCCGGCGGTGGAGCTGCTGCAGGAGGCGGAGCGTCGTCCGGCGGTGGAGCCGCTGCAGGAGGCGGAGCGGTATCCGGCGGCGGAACAAGCGCCGGAGGCGGTACGACCGGAGGAACAACCGGCGCGGTTACGCCGCCGGCGGCTCCGGCATCCGGCAGCGCTCTGGCGGGCGCGGTATCGCCGGGAGGATCGAGCACGGCATTGACGCCGATCGTCGGTTCGTCGGCAGGCGGCGCAGCCAAAGCTTCGCTGGACGAAGCGGCGCTGCGTCAGGCGCTCGATTCCGGCAGCCGTACGCTTGTCGTCGAAGTTCCGACGACTGCGGCGCAGAGCGCGGAAGTCTCGCTCGATGCTTCGCAGGTCGGCGCCCTCAAGCAGGCGAACGGAGCGACACTGGTCGTATCCAGCGCTTCCGGCGCGGTCGCTCTGCCGTCCGAGCTGATCGGCGGCGTGTCCGCTGGTTCGTCGCTGCTGGTGCGAATCGCTCCGGCCGCATCGAAAAGCGCGGCTTTCGAAAGCTTCAAGAACGGCGCCGGCGTAATCGGCGCTCCGGTATCGTTCGAAGTGAGCACGACGAACGCAGCCGGCAAGTCGGTCTCGCTGACCTCGACCGGCAGCACGTTCGTCACCCGCTCGTTCACTGTTCCGGCCGCTGTTTCTTCCGGCCAGGCGGGCGTTGTCTACGAAGAAAACGGTACGCTTCGTCCGATCGCGTCCAAGCTGGAGCGTCAGTCCGACGGCAGCACGCTCGTGACGGTCAGCCGTCCGGGCTTCTCGACCTACGCGGTCGTATCGGCTCCGTCGGTATTCAAGGATATCTCGAATTCGTGGGCGAAAGACTCGATCCGGAATCTGTCGAGCAAGCTGCTGATCAACGGCACGTCGGCTTCGACGTTTACGCCGAAACGCAGCGTCACCCGCGCCGAGTTCGCTTCGATGCTCGTCCGTTCGCTGGGACTGGAAAGTCAAAATGCGGCTCCGTTCAGCGATGTCAAAGCGAAAGACTGGTTCGCGGGCGACGTGGCTGCGGCCTATGAAGCGGGGCTGATCGGCGGTACGGGCGGAGGCAAATTCGATCCGAACGCCACGATCACCCGCGAACAGCTCGCGGTGCTGCTGACGAACACGGCGAAGCTACTCGACTTGAACGCTTCGTCCGGTAGCGTTTCCTATGCCGATGCTGCAAGCTTCGCGCCTTACGCGAAGTCCGGCATCGCGGCCGCTTCTTCCTTCGGCCTGATACAGGGCGAAGATCGCGGGGGCAAAACGTTCTTCAATCCGAAATCGCCGGCTACCCGCGAAGCGGCGGCGACGGTGCTTGAGAACCTGCTGGAGCGCGCCGGTTTGATCGAATAAGTTCGGCGGACGGCATTAGTTTCAAGAGTCTCCACGCAAAGCGCCGTGCAGACAGGGACATTTAAAAGTATGATATTACATCCTCCGGGAAGAGGTCTCTTTTTCCCGGAGGATATTTTGTTTTGCCGATCTTTTGATTTTCTTTTACAATGAACCTTGATAAGGATAAACCTGGAAAAAGCGACATGCGAGTAGGCTCGATACTTACAGGTAAAGGAGCGGATTGAATTGTACAATTGGCTGAAAAATTACAGTGAATTGGAATACAGTAGCGAACGCAAACAGGAAAGATGGCGTCCGAATACGAAATTTCCGCGCATACAGAAGATCGATCCGCCGCATCTGCCCGAAGCAATGAGCTTACTGGGTCAATATTATGCTGCGGTTGGCGCATGGTTGGGCGATTCGATTCACATTCAAATCCCATTTCGCGACGAGACCGAGCAGGATTTGATTATGCGGGAGATCGCTCCGTATTTTACGAAACTTTTGCATGTCCGCGACAGCGAGGAACAGGGTGAGAACGCGCGGCAAAGCCTGTCTCTGCAAAATTTTCGGCCGGAAGCGCATCCGCTGTTCGAACAGACGGATACGGCAGTGCTTCCGCTGATGCGCGATCTGTACAAACACCGTAAGCTTGAAGAAACACACTGGGAGAATGAAAAAAGCCGGATTCGGTTTCAGATCCTGACGAGCTCGCTGGAGCCGCTTCCCGCAGCGCAGCATCGAGAACTGGAGCCGCTGCGCGAATTTCTGCTTCGCACGCATTTCAACCTGGAGACGCCGCCTGAATACGGGCTTTTTCCGCTTGGCTGGAAGCTGGAAGACGAGCTTAAACACTCGCTTATACTGCGCTTTTTCGCCGGCTTCGTTCCGCATCTTGAACTATATGTCGACGCGGATACAAGAGAAGTTCTGCTGCTGCTGATGTCGATGAGCCCGATCAAGCATGAATTGACGCTGGAACGCTCCGTACCTGCCGCGCCTCGTGTGAATAGAGGCTATTTGTACTTTGAGATCGGCGGAGAAACGGTGCTGGTCGTGAATTTGCATGCGCTGGAGTGCAAAGAAACGCTTCGTTCCTGGAGAGAACTGGAGGATGCCCGAAGCTATCTGCGCGACGAAGGCGTGAACTTCGAAGAGTTCGACCATGAGCAGAACGGTGAACTGCTGGAAGGAACGTTTTTTCTGTTCGAACAAAAAGACTCGGATAAGATGATGGAAGCGATCAATCGGGCGGTGGAAGAACGAAGAGGACGGAATGAGCTGCGCTCATAACGCTTATAAAAAGGAACGGACATTGAATCAGCGCTTCGATTGCCCGCTCCTGATCGAGTCTGGAATGTGGTGTAAAAAAATACTTCGCTTACAAAGAAAACAACGATTGAGAATCCGTTTGATTCTCGCTTTGTATAAATTTTTTTAATCGTTCTGAAAATTTGCGCTTTTGGTCAATATTTCTTTCAAAAAAAAGAAATCGGCAGTAAAATGTTGACTTTTCGATCACATTTTATAAAGAAATCGATATTTTTAGCGATTTCCTTCTTTAAATGTGTGCATTTAGTCAGCATTTGAGTCCTACCTTCTAAATTTTTCCGAAAAATGCTGATCTGCCATCCATATTTTTTACATACAGATATGGGACTTGTCCCATTCCTTGTTATACGCACATTTTTCAGCCTGCTATCATTCAGTTATTCAGCCTTCCCTACACTTCCGCTCGTCTCTCCCGTCCGAATCACCACTTTCCCGCGCGTTCGCCCGGATTCGGCGCGCTCGAACGCCTGCCGCGTTTCCTCCAATGGGAAAACGGCATCGATCAGCGGCTTCAGCCGTCCTTCGTCGCACCACTGCCGCATCAGGCTCAGGTCGCGGTCGTTGGAATTGGCGGCGACGAAGCGGGCTTTGCGGCCCGAAGCGGACGCGGTCAGCACCCGCCGCAGCATGATCGAAGGACCGGGGATCGTGGTCACATACGTACCCTGCGCGGTCAGCAGAGCGCGGCAGGCGCCGAACCCGTACTTGCCCGCCGCGTCGAAGATCAGGTCGAACGTCTGCCCGCTGCGGCGGAAGTCGGTCCGGTCGTAGGCGATCACATCGATGCAGCCCAGCTCGCGCGCCGCGCTTTCGCCGGAAGAGCGGCAGACGCCGGTCACATGCGCGCCGGAGATCCGGGCGATCTGTACGGCAAAATGCCCCACGCCGCCGGTCGCGCCGACCACCAGCACCCGCATGCCCGCCGTCAATCCGCCTTCTTTGGTCAGCGCCCGATAGGCGGTGGAAGCGGCCAGCGGAAGAGCGGCGGCCTGCTCGAAGTCGAGCGATGTCGGCTTTGCCGAAGCGACGGAAGCTTTGCAGCACAGCGATTCGGCCAGCGCGCCTTTGCCGCCCGCAGCTGCCGTGAATCCGTATACCTCGTCGCCCGGCTTGAAGTTCCGCACGCCTGCGCCGCACGCTTCGACCACGCCCGCGAAGTCCGCGCCCAGAATCTTGGGGAACCGGAAGCCCGATACGACAAACAAATAACCTTTGCGCGCTTTGAAATCGATCGGGTTGATCGACGTAGCCACGTTGCGGACTTTGATCTCCCCAGCTTTGGGGCCGCGTTCCGGAACTTCTTCGATGCGGAACGTATCCGGGCCTCCGTATTTGCGTATTACTGCCGCTTTCATCCGATGAATCGCCTCGTTTCGTTATATTCTGCGCACTGCCTGTTTATCTCTTATCATAAACCGCTTCGGCAGGAAATAGAGCGGGAAAGAGTCGCATCGATCAAAAAAAGAAGCTTCGCCCGCAAACGGAATCCCAACGAGTGGATTTCCGCATGCGTGCGAAGCTTCTTGATTTTAGAAGAAAAAGTCGCTTTCCTCTTTGACGCTTACAGCCCGCTCGTGACCGGCGCATCCGCCGTATCGAACAGGAAATCTTCGTCGCGCAGCGGCTCCACGTGCACCGTACGCACATAGCCGTTGCCTTTTTTGGAGAAGAAGTCGTGCTGTTTGGTCTGCGTTTTGAGTCCGTTCAGGACGATCGGGTTGATGCTTTCATCGTCTTCTTCGAACTGCGGCTCCAGGCCGAGGTTCATCATCGCTTTGTTCGCGTTGTAGCGCACGAACTTGTCGACTTCTTCTTTGAGCCCGATCTTCGTGTACAGCTGGGCCGTATACTCTTCTTCGTTTGCCTGAAGCGTATGCAGCAGCTCGTACAGCTCTTTGGTCGCCGCTTCGGCTTCCGAAGCCGGCAGGTCGCGCAGAATCTCCTGGGCCAGCACGCCGACGTACAGGCCGTGGATGCTTTCGTCGCGCAGGATGAGGTCGATGATCTCGCCGCTGCTCGTCATTTTGCCCTGTCCGGCCAGGTACAGTGGGTAGAAAAAGCCGCTGTAGAACAGGTAGCTTTCGAGCATGACCGACGCGCCCATCGCCAGGTACAGGTCTTTCGGCGACTGGATATTCTGGTAGTACCGGGAGATGATTTCCGCTTTCTTCTGGAGCAGCGGATTCTCTTCGACCCAGCGGAACACTTTGTCGATCTCTTCCGTCGAAGCGAGCGTGGTGAAGATGCTGCTGTACGACTTGGCGTGGATCTGTTCCATCATGCCCATAAAGGCGAGCACGGCTTTGCGCTGGAGGTTCTCGACGTGCTCCATGATCTGGGGCATGCCGACGCCGCCCTGCACCGTATCGAGCAGCGTCAGGCCGCCCAGTACCTGCATATAAGCTTCCTGTTCGTCTTCGCTGAGCGTAATCCAGGACATTTTGTCGTCGGACAGCGGAATTTCTTCGTCGGTCCAGAACTGCATAATATTCTGGTTCCAGAACATTTGGGTAAAGTCGTCGGCGGGACGGTTCCAGTTCACGGCTTTGATCATCGTTCAATCATCCCTTTCGTCGGTGGATAAGATTATGGGCGGAGCATCTATGAAATAAAAAGGAAAATGTGGATATAGTTGGGTTGCGCGGACCGCAGTAATGCCCGTGCAGGACGGGCGGCACAGACTGTTTATTATGGAGCATGCTCGGTCAAAAGTAAAGCGGGGCGTTTTATGCTCGGGCCGGAAAACCGGATCTTGCAGAGAGCGCCCCGCGGGTTCATCGTTGTGCGGCTGTAAAGTCGAATCGGGCAAAGTCCGGGCTTAGATCGCGCAGCTGATGCACTCTTCCACGCTCAGGTGGTTGGTCCGCGTGTAGTAGAGAGCTTTCAGGCCTTTGCGCGCGGCGTACAGATAGTAGCGGGCCAGGTCGCGCGTCGTCACGTTGCTGTTGACGTGCAGGATCGCGGAAATACCCTGGTCGATATGCTCCTGAATCGCCGAGATCAGGTCGATGACTTTGAACTGGTTCATCTGGTACGCCGATTTGTAGTAGAAGAAGTTCTCCTGCGACAGGTACGGCATCGGGTAGTACGTGGTCGAGTTCGCGTAAGTGCGGGTCTCGATCGCGTCGACGATCGGCATTACGCTCGATGTCGAGTTCTGGATATAGGAAATACTTTGCGTCGGCGCGATCGCCAGACGGTACGCGTGATACAGGCCGTTCGCTTGAACGAGCGTGCGCAGGTGGCTCCAGTCGGCCGTCGTCGGGATGTGCATGCCGCCGAACAGCGCTTTGACTTTATCGGTGCGCGGGCTGTAATCGGTCTGTACGTACTTGTCGAAGTATGTACCTTTCGCATATTCGGACTGCTCGAAGCCGGCAAAAGTAGCGCTGCGGTCGCGGGCGATCTCCATGCTTTTTTCGATCGAGTAGTAGTTCATCATCATGAAGAACGTGCGCGCAAAGTCGATCGCTTCGTCGCTTTCGTAGGCAATCTTGTTTTTCGCCAGGAAGCCGTGCAGGTTCATCGCGCCAAGGCCCACGGAGTGCATCTCGCGGTTCGCTTTGGCTACGCCCGGAGCATTCTGCACGTCGGTCATATCGCTGACGGCGGTGAGGCCGAGCATCGCTTCGTGCACCGACTCGCGGATCTTGCCCAGATCCATGACGTTGGCGATATTCAGCGAAGCCAGGTTGCAGCTGATATCGCGGCGGATATCGTTGTCCTGTCCGTAATCGCCGATCGTCGACGTTTCCTGGAGCTGGTAGATTTCCGTGCACAGATTGGACATTTTGACCATGCCCAGATCTTTGAGCGCGTGATCTTTGTTGGCGTTGGTCTTGTTCATGATATACGGATAACCGGATTCGAGCTGGATCATGGCGATCTTCACCAGCATGTCGCGGGCGCTCATCACGGTTTTTTTCTTGATCTTGTCGTTGGCGAGCAGTTCGTCGTACATCGCGTCCAGATCGATGTCGTCGAGATGCTTGCCGTACTCTTTGTACACGGAGTAAGGACCGAACACGACCAGCGGCTGATTTTCTTCCGCCAGCTTGTAGAAGCGGTTCGGAACGATCAGGCCGATCGACAGCGTTTTGAGGCGCGATTTCTCGTCGGCGTTGATCTTTTTGCTGTCCAGGAATTCAAGTACGTCCCAGCCGAAAATGTTGTAGTACGCCGCGCCCGAACCTTTGCGCTGTCCCATCTGGTCGGCGTAGGAGAATGCGTCTTCCATCAGCTTCAGCACCGGCATGATGCCTTTGGCCGCGCCTTCGACGCCTTTGATCGGCTCGCCGCGTCCGCGCAGCTTCGACAGGTTGACGGCTACGCCGCCGCCGATCTTCGACAGCTGCATGCAGGTCGAGAGCACGTAGTTGATCGAGTTGAGCGCGTCGTCCATCTCCAGCAGGAAGCACGATACCAGCTCGCCGCGGCGGCTTTTGCCCGCGTTGAGGAACGTCGGGGTCGCCGGCTGTACGCGCTGCTCCATGATGGCCGTCACGAGCGCTTTGGCCGTATCGGCATTGCCGCCGCCCAGATGCAGAGCGACGATCGCGGCGCGGTCGGCGTATTGTTCGAGATACAGCGATTTGTCGTTGCTTCTCATCGCGTAATCGGTATAGAACTTGGAAGCGGCCATATACGATGCGAATTCGAACGGAACGTTGTGCGACGTCTCGAATACCGAAACGACTTCCTCACGGGTGTACTTTTCGTACACGTTCTCGTAGTAGTCGTTTTCGATCATGTAGTCGACCTGCTCGCCGTAGCTGCCGAAAGTCAGGCTGCGCTGCGCGACTTCCTCCATAAATGCCGAAACGGCCTCTTTATCTTTCTCAAGCCGGAAAAATCCGTCCGCGTTTCTCAGCATCAGCTGGTTGTTCAGTTCAATATGCCGCAAGGGTGTTCAACTCCTCTTTAAAATGAATGATATCTTTTTTCGTTCCGGATAATTCGAATTTGCACAGGACCGGCACGCCGTAGGTCTGGGAAATGGTGTCCGCGCTCTTGGCGAAGCACTGCCCCCAGTTGCGGTTGCCGCTGGCGGATACGCCGCGAAGCTGCTGTCCGTTCTGCTGCAGGAAAAGCTTCACGCGGTCAGGTACCTGGCCGAAGCCCGTGGTGTACGTGACAAGGATGAAAGGCTCGTCCAGCTTCATTGCCTCGTCGATCTGCACTGCCGGCAGTTCCAGTTTTTCGATAAATCTCCGTACGTTTCCGGTCTTGGAATCGTAAGCGATCACCATGTTCACCGACATCCTTTCGTACTCACTTATAACTAGATATAGGTTTAAGTGAGTCAATGTTAATCATTCTATAACCATATATGGGGATTGTCAAAGCACAAATTCGAGAAAAATAAATCGTTGGAAATTGGCTGCGGACGCGAAAAAGCGAGCAATCGCAGGAAAAAGGGCGCTTTCCTCGCACGGCACCGGCTAAACGGGAATTGACGCCAAAAAGAGCAGAGGATTTTTACGCGAATGGCGCAGTGGCGCGGAAGCTGGCTCAAGCGAAAGACAAAGAACGAAGCCGGCAGGTAAAAAAGTGCAAAAAATTTTGTGTTTTAACGGTGAAAAAAAGTTAGGTATGCGGGAAAAGGATGGGGATAAGCAGTGGAAAAGGTGTGTGCGGACGAGGGGTGAACTGTGGACAGCGGTGGATAACGGCGGGGCTGTATATTGTGGATGACGGGGATAGTGGGGATAGATCGGGGGCGGCGGAGAAAGGAAAACTAGATATAGAGGAAGGATGCGGATCGGAGCGGACGAGGCGGAGCGGAGCGAATTGTGCGAATAAGCAGCAATTTTGGCGGATTAGCCGGAAAATGAGACGATTGCTGCGGATCGGCATCAATATTGGAAGAGGGAAGGACGAGTTTGGCGAAAAGGCGGTAATCGCTCTGAAATTGATGCGCATAAGCAGCAATCGCGGCCGAAACGGCGAAATCAGCACAAATTGCTGCTTAGTTGCATGAATGGGTGAACAGCGGAGGCCGACTGCGGGGCCCCGACCGGAACGTTACCGAAAAGTCGGCATCGAGACGAAAAACCTGATTGAAAACCCGGCGCCGGACGAAGTGCGGGCCGGAAGCTGCAGCCGCAGATGCGGCTCCGGCGGGCTCGGCCATCCGGTCTGGGCCCGTTAAGATTCAACCGACCGGCTTCGCCATCCGGTCGTATGCGTGCCCGCTCAGCTCCACGGAGCCGTCTTCGCGGTAGCCCAGGCGCTCGTACAGCGCCCGGGCTTTGACGTTCGCGCGGTCGACGAGGAGCATCGCCCTCGCCTCGCCGAGCTCCGCCGCCCGGCGCTCGAACGCTTCGATCAGCCGGGTCCCGAGTCCGGACCCGCGGTAAGCCTCGTCCACCGACAGCGAATCCAGGTAGTATTCGCCGGGACGAGCCTCCGGCACCAGGCCGCTTGTCGGCAGGCCGCGGCTCCGCAAGCGCCTGAGCAGCGGCTCGTCCAGCGCCGCGGCCTCGGCGCCGGGGTAGCTCAGCGCGAAGCCGGCGATGCCGCCGCCTTCCGCTTCGCAGACGAGCACGCTGCGGAAGCTCAGCCGGCAGTTCGGCAGCCGGAACAGTTCTTCGAGCGCCGACAGGGTGTCCGGCAGATCCTCCGTGCCGGAGATGGTGTAGGCGATATCGCCGATCGCCTCGAGCATTAAGAGCGAGACGGCGGAGGCGTCGCCGGGAGCGGCGGGGCGGATACGGAAAGAGGGAGTCATGGATGTGCCTCCTTTGGGCTTTAAGTATGTAGGGATTGAAAGATTAGAGGATTGAAAGATTAAATTCAGGGATCGAAGACAAAAGATCGAAGTCAAAAGATTAAGACAAAAGATTAAGACAAAAGATTAAGTCAAAAGATTAAAGTCAAAAGATTTCTTTGAACTTTCCGGAAATTTCCGGTCGTTCAAAGATGGGGCACCATGGATCAGAATGCAGATTCTTATTGGAATCTGCATTCCGAGTCTGAGGGGAAAGGCCCCGTTCGGTTTTCCTCCGGAAAACTAGGGTGAGCAGAACCCGGATTCTTGCTTAATCCGGATTCTGCTCGGGATCAGCAGCTTCCCTTTTCTTCTCTTCCACTTTCGTCGGATGCCCCAAATAAAACCTCCGAATCGGTTTAATCTCGTCATCCAGCTCGTAAACGAGCGGAACGCCGGTGGGGATATTCAAATCCAGCAGTTCATGTTCTTCGAGGTCCTCCATAAATTTAATCAGCGCCCGGATGGTGTTGCCGTGGGCGGCGATGATAATCCGTTCTTTCTGGCGGATCAGGGGAACGATGCGGTCGTCCCAGTATTCGCCGACTCGGTCGATCGTATCCTGGAGACTTTCTCCGGCGGGCAGGAAGCCCGGATCGAGTTTGGAGTAGCGCGCGTCTTCCTGGGGACGGCGTTTGTCGCCGGCTTCGAGCAGGGGAGGGCGGGAGTTCAGGCTGCGCCGCCAGATATGCACCTGTTCTTCGCCGTATTTCTCGGCGGTTTCCGATTTGCTCAAACCTTGAAGAGCGCCGTAATGCCGTTCGTTCAACTTCCACGATTTCTCTACGGGAATCCAGAGCAGGCCCAATTCGTCGAGGACGTGATACAGCGTCTTGATCGAGCGCTGGAGGACCGACGCAAAAGCGGCGTCGAAGATATACCCCGTTTCGCGCAGAATCTGTCCGGCTTCCCTGGCCTCGTCCAGTCCCCGCTCGGTCAGGTCCACGTCGGTCCAGCCCGTAAACAAATTCTGTTGGTTCCATTCGCTTTGTCCGTGTCTTACCATCACTACGCGGTACATAACTGCATCTCCTTTTGGCAAATTCTCTTTTTCGATTTACTGTGCTGCCCATAAGCCGTCTTCTACTATTTAAAGCAGGCGAGGCATTTTGAAAGGGAGTTCGAAAAATGAATACGGAAAGAAAGCAAAAATCCCTCCTGCCTGCGGCGCGGGGCCGCAGGCAGGAGGGATGAAGCGAAAAAGCATTACTGTCCGCCGTCGAGCGTCGTAATCTCCGTGATAGTCAGCACCGTCGTCTGGTCGTCGATCTTGTCTTCGGTGTAGGTGTACTTGACCATCGCCTGCGACGGGATCGTCGAGATCTGGTCCTGCGCTGCTTCGGACAGCTGGTACGAGACCGCTTTGCCGTCCACTTCGATCTCGACGGTATGGCTGTCGGCCAGGCCGCTGTATTCGCCCTGTCCGTTCAGCGCTCCGTCTTTCGGCGTTTCGGCCGGAGCCGTATCGGTCTTGCCGGTGTCTTTGGAATCCGTGCCGGATGTACCGCCGGTGCTTGCGGCGGGCGTTTCCGTCTTGCCGCTGTCGGCCGGTGCGGTGTCGGTCTTGCCGCTTTCCTTCGTATCGGACGAGGAAGAATCGGTCGTGCCGGAAGTTCCGCTGTTGTCCGCAGGCGTGCTGTCCGCGGCCGGGCTGTCTTCCGCTGCTTCGGTATCTTCCGCGGCGGCATCCGGTTCTTCGGCCGGTTCCGCGGTGTCGTCCGCGATCGTTTCCTCTTCGTTGTTGGTGACTTCGCCGTCGGATTGCGAGCTCTGCTCGGCATCCGGTACCGGAGAAGCGGCTTCGTTGCTGCCGCAGGCGCTCAGTACGCCGGTCAGCATAAGCGTCAGGGCCAGATAAGATAAAGATTTCATTTTATTCATTCGGTCAAACACCTCCAAATGGTTATACGCCGGACTTTCTGAAAAGTTACACGGCTGCTCCCCGCTATCGACCCGGACGGATCGTCGAGGTTTTTTCTCATTATACCTTCTTTGAACCCGGGAAGGCTTACATCATTGTTACCCGAAAGGGGGTGAGAATGCAAATTGGCAAGGAGATTACGCTTGGACAAGATGCAGTCCTATCTATTATAAAAAACGGATTAGGTCTATAGGGTGGGGTGTCGATTGCCGTGATATGGATCTTAAGTCTCGGAATAATGATTGTTCAAGAAAATATCGGTACCCGGAACCCAAGAAATACAGTATGATTTTATTAGTCGCTAAAGGGAATTGAAGGCAAGATTCCATATAGAAGGCATAAGGGCTTAAATGATCTGCCGTTCCAAGCGGTCGGCCGATACGACGGGAGTCTAAATCGTATATGAAAAAACAATCCGAAGATGCGATCAAAGCCAGTTCGGCAGCCTTTGCGCTTCTTGCGCTGGCGATCTTATCGCTGCCGCTGCTGCCCTTCATTATTCTTGGTATAGGGCAGGCGATTCAATCCATACCGGATCCTTCCGTCTACAAGAAAACGCAGAGCTTTTTGGAAGAGAAGTATGGAGGCGAATTTGAAGTCAAGCGGATGAAACAAGGCTGGCACGATGAATATTCGGGAATCGCTTATACCGGGAAGGACCGTTATTCCTTTCATGTAGCGGCTTTCAAAGCACCGCATAATTATTACGTTCAAGACGATTATCCGCTCCAGCAGACGATTCGGCCGATAATCGGACAAATTTTTGGAGATGAATCGAAGCTGGTTTACGAAGTGGAATATAGTTGGCCGCAGCTGTACACGAATAATAGCGGCGATTGGAAAGACCCGTTGACACAGCGTGCGGAGAGGGAAGTGAGTATCAATATTCATTTGTACAGTTCGGATCCGGACCTGACCGCGCATTCGGCCGCATTCGAGCGGCTCGCAAACGAGATTGCAGCTGAACAACTGCAGTTGGACAATCTGTCGGTTGTTCAAGTCAAAGCCGGGGCAGTCGATTCGGAGTTTCTCGACAAGCCTTATGACAAAAAAGAAAAATCGATAATCGAGACTTACTTTTGGAATGAAAAGCAAAGAAAATTCCGGTCTCGAAGCGATGAATAAGAAAACCGGGGGAATCTTATCATGAAACTCAAAATCCGGACCTTCACGCTCCTGCTCGCGGCGGGGGCCGTGCTTGCGATCGGGGCGAAGCCGGCGGTGCAGCGGGCGCTGGGCGAAAGCCAGGGCGTCAGCCTGAATGCCAAAGGCACGCTGGAGAGCATGACGGAGCGGCAGCTCGAAGACAAATACGGCCGCTCTTTTACGCTGCAAATGCTTGACGAAACACAGGTGGGCGCGCGGTACGAAAGTATTCTTTCGCAGACCGATGCGCCGCAAAGCGGCACGGGAACGCGCTCCGGCGACGCGGGCGACCACCTGCGCCAGACTCTTTTTTTCCACGCGGCGGGCTTCAAGGTCGGCCAGTACTTCCGCATCCAGGACGATTACGAGCTGCAGCGGCTGGTCCGGCCGATCGTCGAGGAGGAAATGGGCGCCGCTTCCGATATGCTGTACGATCTTACATACGCTTCGCCGGATTTGTTTACCCATATCGACGAGATCAATACGGACTGGAACGAACTGCTGAAGAACCGGGCCAGGTCCGACCTTAAGATCAACCTGGTCTTTTACGCAAAAGTAGTGCCCAAATACGAACTCGCCGAGAAGCTGAACCGGGTGCAGCGGCGTTTGGAAAATGAACATCTGGGCATCGGCAAACTGCGCGTGTATCGGGTGGACGAACCGGACTTCGACGAAAAGCTGCTGACGACGCCTTCCGGCAAACTCGCTAAGATCATCCGGGAAACGTGCAAACCGGCCGCTGCGGGCGAAGGCAACCGGTGGGGATTGGAGTGCGGACCGTTCGCGGGTTTCGATTGATTCTCTTTTTCGCACCGCTTGGCCGCCGCTCGCAATGACCGCTTCGATCGGGTAAACTGGTAGACGTGGATTGATCAGCGCGCCGTATCGGCACCGTCCCTTAGCGAGCAGCCGGGAGGTGTCGATCGCAGAGAGCGCGGACGAGAGGAGAGTTTCAATCATGACTCAAGAACAAGAACGGCAGGAACAGCAAGTTCGCGGCGCCGCCGACTTGGCCGCGCATTTCGATGTAACGGTCGAGCAGGCGCGGGAACTGCCTTTTGCCGAAGGACAGACGCTGATCTGGAAGGAAGCGTTCAATCTGGACAGCTGGCTTATTCTGATGCAGCCGTCGGACAACCCGCAGCAGCCGGAGCCTTTCTTCGGCAATATCGACGGACAGGGCTGGGCATTCCTGTTCACCGATCCGATGCACGCCCAGGTGTTCGCGCGCAACAATCAGCTGGTGACGCCGGGCGGCAACGTGATGATCGCCAAGATGCAGGTGCAGCCGATGATCAACTGGCTGGAAGAGATCGGCGAATCGGGACTGTACGGCGTGCGTTTTAACGAAGGGGAGCAGGGCTGGTTCTCGCCGATAGCGAATCTGCGCGATATGCAGGCGTACGTGGAAGAGCGCACAGGCGGCGGATTGGAGTAAAGTTTTTAATCGCATAATCGGAAAAGGTCAAACAGCGCACGCACGGAACTGTCCGTGAAAGTGCGCTTTTTTGTGCGTCGGCACTTAAAAATCCAACGTTTCCCCGTCCGCCGGAATTAACACACGCGCTTCCAATCCCTGCTTCCGCAAACCGTCCGCCAGATCGGCGCGCGTGGTCAGGCAGTGATTGATCGCTTCCAGATGCACCGCGACGACCTGGGTGTCCGGCGCGTATCGGCATACGGCGGCCGCGTCTTCCGGCGTCATGGTGATGGGATCGCCTTCGTTGAAACGCGCGCCGCCGGAGTTGATGACCGTAACGTCCGGACGGTAGCGGTCCAGCGCGTCTTCGACTTCGTCGCACCAGATGGTGTCGCCCGCGATATACAGGGTCGGTTCGCCGGGAGCGCGCAGCACGAAACCGGATACCCGGCCCATCGCGCGTCCGATCTCGCCCGTTCCGTGCCGGCCGGAAGTTCGGGAGATCGTTACGCCGGCGTGCGTCAGTTCGGACTCGACCGGATAGATGCGGGTAAAGCCTTTTTCGCCGATGCGTTCTTCGTCTCCGGGTTGGCAAAACAGCGGGACTTCGCCGCCGAGCCGACCGGTCAGCAGATTCTGCGCGCCCGCGTCGTCCCAGTGGTCGAGATGCAGATGCGTAAGCAGCACGGCGTCCGGGGAAGACAGACTCTCGGTGTCTACCGGCAGCGGCGCCAGCGGGTTGCGGCGGTCGTTCGGGGTGTTGCGTACCGGCGGATTGTGCCCCTGCGGACTGAGCGCGGGATCGACGATCCAGGTCAAGCCGCCGTACCGCAGCCGCAGCGTGGCGTTGCGAATCAATTGAAGTTGCATGTTTGTCAGCCTCCTCGGCACAAGGTATACTGCCCATTATAGAAGAAGCGCGGTCCGCGGCCTACAACCGGATGAAAGGAAATCGGCGGCCGGACTTTCACGGTGAAAAAAGAAGGAGAAGAGAGCAGATGGATACGGAAACGAAACGCGGAACTTCGAGCGCTCCGGCATCGTCGACATTCGACGCAACGGACCGGGCGATCCTGGACCTGCTGCTGGGAGACTCCATGCGCACCAACAAAGAGATCGGCGAGATCGTGCACTTGACCGGACAGGCTGTCGGGGCGAGAGTACGGCGGATGCGGGAAAACGGCGTGATCGAAGGCTATACGCTGCGCTGGAATCCGGCGAAGATCGGGCTGGGTACGGAAGCGTTTGTGACCGTGTTTCTGAATTCGGGGACCATTCATGCCGCCTTTCTGGCGTTCGCGCAGCACGATGAACGGGTGACGCAGATCGACCGGACGGGCGGCGAAGGCTGCTATCTGCTGCGGCTCCGCACGGCTTCGCCGGAGGAACTGAACGACTTTTTGCAGGAGATGTTGAAGTACGGGAATTATCGGGTGAATCTGTCGATGGGGCGGTTGAAAGGGTGATGCGGCTAAAGGGAAATCAACCGGAGGCTTCGAAAAATAAAAAACGGATGCGAGGCTCCGGCGGGGAGCGGAACGCATCCGTTTTTTTGATGGTTTAAGCCGTGCCCGACTGCGATTATTCCGGCAGGACGCCCGGCGTTCCCGTCTGCGGCAGCAGGAACGACCATTCGCCGTCGCGGTACATGTGGCGGACGACAGTACGTTTCAAAGTCAGTTTGGCCGGCATTTTCTCCAGTCCTTTTATAAGGAATGTTTGATCGCCGTTAAGCTTTGAACCATGTAAGTCGACGGCTCCCTGAAATTCGATGGAATATTCGCGGCCCTTCTCGTCCTGGGCGATCCAGGTATCTTGCGGGAAATTCGGATTGCCGTACGTGCCGCCGAATTGGAGAATACCCACCGTAAGAGGGGGATTCGGTCCGCCGACCATGTTCGGGTTAGGACCGATCGTCAGGCTGTTGAACCGGAACTCGTCTCCCGAATCTTTGAACACCGCCGGATTTTTGGCGGACAGCGAAGCCGGATCGAAGGTAACCGAAGCATCGCTTTTTTCCCGGATCACGTACCCTTCCAGTACAAAACGCAAAGATTCGCGATCGTAAGGGAAGTTGTTGAACGCATAGAACCAGTTCGTTATACCGTTCCAACGATTGAATGCGGAAGAAGCATCGTAGGCGAAGCTGAGATTGTCGGTCAGCGGTTCGCCGTCGGCTTTTTCGATTCGGTATACGACTTCATGCTCGGCTCCCGCGCCGCCTGCCGCCCGCCGCTGCGCTTCCTCGGTCAACGAAGTCTCGAATTCAAGCGAACCGCCGCTCGGCGTTTTCGTGGCGCCCAGCATTTGTATGCGTATGCCGCTGGGCGTCTCATAGGATTCGTCGATCGGAGTAACCAGCGAAGCTTCCGCGGCTTTGGTCAGATCGGTTTCGATAGAGAAGCCCCAGAGACCGTCGACTTTCTCCGATGTGCCGTTCGCCGATATCTTGTTCGGGTTCGGCTCGATCTGATAAATATTGATGTTCAGAAACAGCTTGTCGCCTACAGCGGGACGATTGAAAATAAACTCGTGCCGGTCGATACTCGGGTCACCGGCGATGCCATTGGAAAAAGCCAGACTCCCTAGCTCATCGGAAATTCGGTACTCTGTCCCAAAACCTAACCGTCCCGGAACGGTTTTGCCGTGCTTATCGTAAAAAGTGAACCCGACGATCATTCGAGTCGAATCGGCGATCACCTCCTGCGCCTTGATCGTATACCCGCTGCTGGAGGATTCGGCTTCGGACTCGTCCAGGAACCCCTTTTCCTTGGCTTCGCGCATTCCCGGATCGGCATAACCGTCCGCCGCGAACAATGAACGGACCCGATCCGCAATCGTCGGCTGCGTATAGATCAGCGCGCCTCCGGCAAGCAGCAGAACGAGAGCCGATACAAGCCAGATTCGGCCGTGCCTTTGCCTGATGGTTCGTTTACGCCGCCGAGCGCGCTTGGATTTCTCGGCGGTCGAAGAAGCATGAATATCCGCCGTCGGCGTTTGCCGGATACCGTCGCTCGCCGCTGCGGCCGAATCGTCCGACTGCGGCCGGACCGCCTGATCTGCGCCGGAGACTCTGTCCGCTTCCGGAACTTCTTCCTCTTCCGCCGGCTCTACCTCCACCCCTTCCAGCCCCGCCATAAACCGCTCTGTAAAGTCGTCCGGCAGGCGCTCGTCGAACAGCAGCTCTTCCCACTGCGCATCTTCGGGCGTTTGCGCGTCGGGAGGGAACGGCGCTTCGTTACGCGGCGCGCTTTCTGCGCGGATTCCGCTGTCGCTGCGTTTGCTCCCGCCGCTGTGTTCGCCGGGCGCCGCTTCTGCGTCCGAAACTCTGCCGCCCGGCCCGTTTCCGCCGGAATCCTCCCTGCTATACGCGGCTTTTCCCGCTCCGCTGCACGGCCGTAAATTCATAGCGCGTTCCCTCCTTTGCCGTTATTTTTTTGCGCAGGCTTTGCTTGGCCCGGTGCAGAGCGTTGTTCACCTGCTGGACCGACATGCCGGTCAGTCCGGCAATCTCTTCGTGGCTGAGCTGATTGGTATAGCGCAGCACCAGCGCCAGCCGGTAATGCTCCGGCAGCGTATCCAGCAGCCGGTCCAGCTCGGCGCGCAGTTCGCGCCGCAGCGCGCTCGCTTCCGGCGCTTCGCCGGCCGGGGCCGCGCAGCCGTCTCCCGCGTCCGCCACCGGCGGCGCTTCTTTCCGCCGCAGGCGATCGCGATACAGATTGACCGCGATCGTGTACAGCCATCCGGCGAAGCTTTGCTCCGGCCGCTGCGAAGCCAGTTTGCGGTACGCTTTGAACAGCGTATCCTGCGTCAGATCCTGGGCGTCCGCTTCCGGCAGGCCCATTTTGCGGAATAGGCCGTACAGTTTATTTTTATACCGGTCGACGATGCCCGCGTAAGCCTGTTTATTGCCTGCGAGCACCGCATCGACCAGGTTCCGGTCATCCGGCAGTTCCACGGGCTTCCCTCCTTTGTCTGCGGATTTTTTCTTTTTCACTGCTAAGACTCCGGTAACCGGCTTGTTCTCTCACCGCGATTGCAATTTTTTTGCCGGCCGTTTTGGTATATATTATAGAGGAAATAAGCGGCGAAGACGCGGCAAGAAGAACGAAGAGGACAAGGCGGAAACGCCAAACGGAGGAGGCGAAGAGCGATGAGCGGCGCACTGGAAGCGATACGGGACTACAAGGCGGAAGAAAGAGCGGCGGACGGGAGCGAAGCGGTCAAAAAGGCGGCGCTGCCGGAATGGCTGCGGATTCTGGATTCGGCGGAAGAGTATGTCGTCAACTATGAACGGATCGGCTCGCTCGGCGAGTTGAAACGAAGCAATCCGGTGCTGGGCTACGTCGAGCGCAGTCTGGAGATTCTGGAAGGATTGAAACTGTCGTTCTGGATGCGGGAACTGCTGGAGACCGTGCTGGTCTGGAGCGAGACGGCCAAAGGCGGTACCCGTTTGGAACGGCTGGGCTGGCAGCGAAGAGGGATCAACGTATTCGTACATAACGAAGGCTCGGCGGATTTGTATCTGGAATATGCGCAGAATCCGGGCGGGGACCGGGAACGGGAACGATTGACGGCGCTGCTGATCCGCACGCACGGTCTGCTCGGGCAGTATCTGCGCGGGGAAGTGCCGTTTGCCGCCAATCTGCCGCTGCGGGATTCGGTGGAAGAAGGACTGCTGACCGGCACCGAGCTGGCCCGGCTGCTGACGGCGCTCAACCGCTGCGTGATCGGGGCGGTGTCGGAATCGCTCTGGGCATCGGTCGAGCGGGAGCTGGAAGCGGACGTGCTGCATATTTCGCTGGGCAGCGAGCCGGAAGACACGGGGCTTGAGGGCAGACTGCGCAGGCTGCGGGGCGACGCGATCGAGCGCGGCGAGAATTTTGAAGAAGAGCTGGAAGCCGTCTCGGACGCAATCCGCATGGACACGGGAACCGGTCTGCCGGAAGCGCTGGCGCCGCTGGATCGCAAAACGCTGTGGTATGTGGAAGCGGCGCTGGGCGAATTCTCGCTCGAAGAGTTTATCAAGATGACGCTGCTGGCGCTGCGCGGGGCGGAAAACGGTCCCGACGCGCGGCATATCAGCTTCGAACGATTGATGCACGCGCTCTACTACGACTACAAAGGCGTCAAGAAGATCAATCTGTACAAAAAGCGGATCGTCGAAAAATACCTGCGCGAGCTGGGCTGGACGGCGATTCTGCGCGGCGACCGGCACACGGACAGCCCGCATCTGCATCACCGGATCGTCCGGGAGAAGGACAATGCGGATACGTGCTTTTTCGGCTTCGTGTTCTCTCCCGCGGCCGAGAAGCTGATCGAGTTCTGCGTGGAAGCCGAGAAGTCGCCGCTGTACGAACGGGCCGTGCTGATGCTGATGGATTTGTTCGGGCTGCGGCGCGACGCGTACGACCGTTTTCACAACGAAGACGAGTATCTGGAAACGATGAACAGCTCCGCGGACGACAAAAAGATTCTGCTGCAATTTATCTCCGGCTCGCGCGTGCTCGATATCGGGCCGGGCGGCGGCGTGCTGCTCGACCTGATCGAAAGCGAGCTGCCGGACAAGGAAGCGATCGGCGTCGATATCAGCGAAAACGTCATCGAAGCGCTGAACCGCCGCAAACGGCTGGAAGGCCGCGGCTGGCGGGTGCTCAAAGGCGACGCGCTCAACTTGTCCGAGACGATTCCGCCGGGCAGTATCGATACGGTCGTGTTTTCGTCCATTTTGCATGAGCTGTATTCGTATATTCCGTTTAACGGCGGCAAGTTCAATCCGGGTACGGTGCGGGCGGCGCTGCAAAGCGCGTTCGACCTGGTCCCGGCCGGCGGCCGGATCCTGATCCGCGACGGCATTATGACCGAGCCCGCAGAGCAGACGCGCCGGCTTATATTCCGGGATGAAGAGGCCGTTTCGAAGCTGGAGCGCTACGCCGCGGATTTCGAAGGGCGGAAGATCGCATTCGAGCGGCTCGGGCCAAGCGAAGTGCGGATGCCGGTCAACGACGCGATGGAGTTCCTGTACACCTACACCTGGGGCGAAGAAGCTTACGTGCACGAAGTGCAGGAACAGTTCGGATATTTTACGCCAAGCGAGTACGAAGCCTGCATCAACGAGCTGTTCGGCGAGCGCGCGAAGATCGTGTTCAGCCGGTACTTTTTGCAGGAAGGCTATACGCTCGCTTTGCGGGATAAAGTGCGGGTGACGGACGAAGCGGGCGAAGACCTGCCGCTGCCGGACAGCACCTGCATCATCGCGATCGAGAAAACGCAAGATTGAACGCCGGCGATATTTTTCGGGAACCGGACGGATTTGCGGGCGTATAAGCTTGAGAAGAAACAAGAACAAGGGGGAGTGCAACATGCCGAAATGGCTGAATACGGCGATCCTGCTCGCGGTGGCGGCGATATTGACCCGGCTGATCCCGTTCTCGTCGCTGTTCCGTAACCTGAACACAATGATTCACGAATTCGGTCATGCTATCGTGGCGCTGGCTACGTCCGGTACGGTCAGCCAGATCCAGCTCAACGCGAACCACAGCGGCGTCACCTACGGCGTGACCTATTCGAACTGGGCGTCGATCCTCGTATCGCTGTCCGGTTACATGCTCGCTTCTCTGTTCGCGGTGCTGCTGTTCTACGGCTATGTCAAACGCCAGCAGAAGCAGGGATTGATCCTGGTCTCGGCGATCGCGCTGGTCATGCTGGTATTTTACGTGCATCACGGATTCGGCGTTGTATGGCTGATCGGTTTTATCGCGGTCAACGTGCTGATGATGTTCGCCTGGGAAAAGCTGCGGAATTTCTACTATCTGCTGCTGTGCTTCCTGACGCTGGAGGAGTCGATCACAAGCCCGCTGTATCTGGCGTGGCTGTCGATCGTGTCACCGAGCCAGGCCGGAGACGCCGCCAACCTGGCGCGCTCCACATTCGTCCCGGCGATCGGCTGGTCGATCCTGTTCTCGGCGTTCGCTCTGCTGTGCGCGGGCTGGGCGATCCGGCTGTTCGCGGCGGGCGCGTACGAGCCGTGGCGCAGCAAGCGCTCCAAGCCGGCGAAGACCGCCAGAGCCGGACGCTGAGAGCGGCGGTGCGGACGGCGTTGTAAAAAGGCGCAGGGCGGGTAAATAAGTTCACCGGGCAGCAGCAAACGGACGCGCGAAACACGAAAAGCGCAGCCGGCCCGGACCAAGGATAACGACGGGAGGAAAAAAGAAATGGCGGACAAACGCAGCCTGCGCGACCGGCTGACCGATTACGGCAAAAAGCGGCTCGGCGCGAATTGGAACGCATCGCCCGATACAAGCAGGATCTCCGACGAACGCAATACAGGCCTGATCCGCGAAGTCGGCCCGGAAGGAAGCAGCCATCCCGACGACCCGCGGCTGAACGAGACGATCCAGGGCTACGGCAAAGAATATTCCGAAGAATCGTTCTGGGACAAGATCAAGAAATTCGGCAAAAAAGCGGGCGTTAAAGTCGTCTATGCCGCTCTGCTGCTGTTCTATACCCTCAAGGACCGCGACGTGCCGCCGTGGGCCAAGTCGGTCATTATCGGCGCGCTGGCGTATTTTATCGCCCCGATCGACCTGATTCCCGACTTTATCCCGGTCGCCGGATATACCGACGACCTCGGCACCCTGCTCGCCGCGCTGGGCGTCGTCTCCAGCCAGATCGACGACGAGATCCGCGGCAAAGCCCGCGCCCGCCTCGTCGCCTGGTTCGGCGAAAGCGCGACCCTCGACCTCGGCGAAGTCGAAGCGCGCCTCGATTCCTCCACCCCTCCCGGCAAATAAGCCCGGCGGGGGAAGCAAGAAAGTTTTGAAGCGGACCACTCGGGTCCGCTTTTTTGTGTCGGGAAAGTCCAGCCTGAAAAAAGGCAATAAGGGCAGAGGGGGAATATCGTGTAGAAACGGCAGTGGTCGCCTTTGAAACCGGGAAGATTCCATGGAAATCTAATCAAACTTCCTGGTTTCAACACGCGATCGGAACGAAATTCCCCCGGAGCTCCCGCGACCTTTTTGTTTACCCTGGACTTTCCCGACACCTTAACGGACTCATCAAAAGTCCGCTTTTTCTTGCTTTCCCTCTACCCTCCGAGCTAATTTGCGGTAAACTTCATTAAACGGGAAAACAACCGAACAGAATCAGGGGGCGAAACACCGTATGGATATGCTGGACCTGAAAGTCTTTATCGCGATCGCCGAAAGCGGCAGCATGAGCAAAGCCGCCCGCGGCGTTTCGCTGTCGCAGCCCGCCGTCAGCTTCCGCGTCGCCAATATGGAAGCCGAGCTGGGCGCGCCGCTGTTCAACCGGACGCGGGCGGGCGCGTTCCTGACCGAAGCCGGCCGGCGCTTTTATTACTACGCGAACTATGCGCTCAGCGCTTTCGAAGTGGGGCGGCAGGCCGTGCAGGATACCGTGCGCGAAACCGAAAGCGGCGGGCCGCTGCGCATCGGCATGGTCGAATCGCGGATTCCGCTGCTGCTGCCGCCGCTGTCGGAAACGCTGGAAGAAGCCGGCGAGAACAATTGGACGCTGCGGACCGGCGAATCTGTCGACCTGGCCGTGAGAACGGCATCGGGCGAACTCGATCTGGCGTTTATTCATCATATTTCGTTTCCGATGTCGCAGCTTGAATTCCGCAAGCTGTTCGAAGAGCCGATCGTGCTGATCGGGCCGAGGCGCGGCGGTTCGCCCCTGTACCAGAGCCTGTCGTCGTATGTGGGCTCCGAAGCGTTCGTGCTGCTCAAGCGCGGCATGCCGCTGCGCGAGCTGCTGGAAGACCGGCTGTTCGGACCGCTGCGGTTGAAGCCGAGCCGGCTGATCGAAGTCGACACGTCCAACCTGATCCGCAGACTGGTCGCCCAGGGCAGCGGCTATTCGTTTCTGCCCGTGTCCTCGCTTTGGGGCGAAGAGAACCTGCCCAAGATCCGTATGCTGCCGCTGCGGGAAGTGGGCGTGACGCAGAGTCTGCACGCGGTCTATCCCGCCGAGCTGCAGGGCGACCGGCGCGAACTGATCGCGGCCGCATGTGACCATATTTCGCGCAGAATCGAAGAAATGCGGGCGGCTCATGCCGGAATAGAGCAGCCCTGAATTTTTTTGCTTATTTAATGTTAACTATAGTTACATAAAAGATTCTTATGACCCTCACTATGTAAATTAGTCTACGATACATCTAACAAAAGAAAGGGGATGAACAAATGGACGCGTACAAACTGGAACTGGAAAGCGTGGGCAAGACGTACACGGCGGCGGACGGCAAGACGGTTCCGGCGCTGGGGCCGGTCGAGATGAAGATTCCGGATCACCGCTTTATCAGCATCGTCGGCCCGAGCGGCTGCGGCAAATCGACGCTGTTCAACATCATCTCCGGACTGCTCGATTCGAGCGAAGGCGCCATCTATGTGGACGGAAGACGCGTGGACGGGTTGACCGGAATCACCGGCTATATGCTGCAAAAAGACCTGCTTCTGCCGTGGCGCACGATTCTGGACAATGTGATCCTCGGGCTGGAAATCCAGGGCGTGCCGCGCAGGCAGGCGAAAGAACGCGCGCTGCCGCTGCTCGCCAAGTACGGGCTGGGCGGGTTCGAGCATCAGTATCCGGCGCAGCTTTCCGGCGGGATGAAGCAGCGGGCGGCGCTGCTGAGAACCATCCTGTACGACCGGGAGATCATTCTGCTGGACGAACCGTTCGGGGCGCTGGACGCGCAGACGCGCACGATGATGCAGGAATGGCTGCTCGATCTGTGGGACGACTTTCAGAAAACGATCCTGTTCGTGACCCACGATATGGACGAAGCGATCTATCTGTCGGACGAAGTGTATATCATGACCGCGCGTCCGGGCACGATCAAGCGTCATCTGACGATCGACCTGCCGAGACCGCGCAAGCCGCAGATCGTGACCAGCGAGCCTTTTATGAAGCTGAAGGAAGAAGCGCTCAAGACGCTGTCGGAAGAAACGATGAAGGCGTACGCGCAGGAAACGACGGCGGGCTGACGGATCGAGCTCCGCGTTGAAAAAAGGAGGGCATGCCAGTGGAAAGTCAATGGAAAGCGGCGGGAACGGCGGCCGAAGAACCGGCGGTCGTCAAGCGCGAAACGCGGGGGCCCGCGCCCAAGCGCAAAAGCAGCGGGTTGAAGTACGAAATGTCGACGCCGAAACCCTGGGCGGTCGCGCTGGGGCAGGTGGGATTGTTCGCGCTGATCGTCGTGCTGTGGGAATTGTTCGCCAGAGTCGGCATCATCAATCCTTTTTTCTGGAGCCAGCCGGTCGAGATTATCAAAACGTGGTGGATCAGCGTGCAGTCGGGCGCGGTCTGGATCGATACGATGTACACGTTCCGCTCCACGGTGCTCGGCTTCCTGCTCGGGACGGCGGGAGGTACGCTGATCGGGCTGTCGTTCTGGTGGTCGAAGTATTACGCCCGGGTGTTCGAGCCGTTTATCATCATGTTCGAAGCGATGCCCAAGCTTGCGCTGGCTCCGATCGTGGTGCTGGTGTTCGGGATCGGCATCTCGTCGAAAGTGGCGATGGGCTTCGCGATCACGGTCGTCATTACGACGCTGACCACGTATAACGGCGTCAAAAGCGTGGACAAAGACCTGGTGCGCATGGTGTATTCGCTCGGCGCGTCGAGATGGCAGGTATTCCGCAAAGTGATTATGCCTTCGGCGATGCCGGCCATGATCTCCGCGCTGCGCATCAATATCGGGCTGGCGCTGACCGGCGCAATCGTCGGCGAGTATATCGGCTCCGAGCAGGGGCTCGGCCGCATGATCTTCTATGCCGGGCAGACGTACGAGATCAGCCTGATCTGGGCGAATATCTTCAACTTGTCGGTGCTGTCCATGCTGCTGTACCTGCTGGTCGGCCGGCTGGAGACGTGGCTGCTGAAAGGCTTTACGCATCAAAAATAACATAAACAAAACGGTGTATACGTTCTGAAATCGGGTTGGGAGAGGAGAACGGCCATGACGAGAAACCATACTGCGGCAAACCGGATCGATACAGAGAAAGCCGGGACGGCAAGGGGGGAGGAAGTTCGCGGGAAAGATCGGAGAGCTGTCCGCGGAAAAAGAGAATCGAAAAAGCTGCGTCGGCGTGCGTCGGCGCAAGCAAGTTCCGGGCAGGCCGGCGGCTTCAAACGCGGACGCGCTCTGCGGGCGGCGCTGCTGCTCTCGCTGCTTGCGCTGCTCCTGTCCGCCTGCTCGGGCGGGGGAGCGGCTGAAAAGTCGGCGTCCGCGCAGGCGGCGGGAAGCGGAGGAGACAAAGGCAAAGAACTGACGATCGCGGAGCCGCTGCACAGCACGGGCTATTTGCCGCTGTACGTGGCGATCAAAAAAGGATTTTTCGGCGACCTGAACGTCAAAGCGGTGACGCTGACCGGCGGCAGCGCGCATACGAACGCGGTGCTGACGGGACAGGCGTTCGGCTTTATCGGCGGGCCGGAGCACAACGCGTTTGCCAAAGCGAAAGGCGCGGAACTGCGCGCCGTGGTCAACGTCGTCAATAAAGGCAACGTGTACCTGGTGGCGCGCAAAGGCGTCGATCCGGGCGGCGATATCGCTTCTTTTATGAAAGGCAAAACGATCGCGGTTTCCCAGTACGGCGGCACGCCCAACTCGATTATCCGCTACCTGGTATCGGAATGGGGCTACGACGTCGACAAAGACGTCACGCTCAAAGAAGTCGAAAGCGGCGCGATCCCGGCGATCGTGCAGCAGGGGCAGGCCGACGTGGCCGTCGTGACCGAACCGGTGCTGACGCAGGGCGTGCAGGAAGGCATCTGGCAGGAGCCGTTTTACAATGTGCCGCAGGAACTGGGACCGTATGCGTATTCGACGATCAACATCAAACAGGATTCGATCGAACAGGACCCGGAAACGGTCAAGCAGTTCGTGGACGGCATGAAGAAAGGGCTGGAGTTCCTGCGCGACAACAAGGAAGAAAGCCTGGCGATCGCCCGGGAAGAGTTTCCGACCATGTCCGAAGATCTGCTGGAAGCGACGCTGAACCGTTCGTACGAAGACGATCTGTGGGAATTCAGCGGGGATATTACGGAAGAATCCGTCAAAACGGGATTGTCGGTCGTGCGCGCCGCCGGTCTGCTGACGGACGATTCGATCGGCTACGCGGAGATTGTGGATACGCAGTTTGCAAAGTAGGAAGGCGAATATCCGGGGAGAATGCGGGAAGAGCGCGTTAAGCGGGGGAACGTATATGGCGGGCTCCGGGCGGTCGGCCGGGAGTCTGCAAGACAATAAGGGAGGCGAAGGGAAATGCGAGTATGGGACAAGTTTTTGACGGAACGCGACAAACGGGTGTTCGGCAGCGCGGGGTACGATAAGGTGGCGGGCTTCGGCAGCCGTCCGGCGGTCGTCGTAGTGGATGTCAGCTATGCGTTCTGCGGCCACGTCAGCGAGCCGGTGCTGGAATCGGTCAAGCACTGGCGCAACAGCTGCGGCGAAGAAGCGTGGGAAGCCATTCCGCATATTCAGCGCCTGCTGGACGAAGCCCGGGCGAGCCGGGTGCCGATCTTCTATACGACGGGCAAGGATTACCGGCCCGACGGCTTCGACGCGGGCGGCTGGCACCGCAAGAATACCCGCTCCGCGGAAGCGAAGCAGGGCGTGCCCGGCTACGGAGGCAACGAGATCGTGCGCGAGATCGCGCCGACGGCCAGCGATATCGTGATCGAGAAGCTGAAGCCGTCCGGCTTCCACGGCACGGCGCTGGCTAGCTACCTGACCGACCTTGGCGTCGATACGCTGATCGTCTGCGGCACGACGACAAGCGGCTGCGTGCGGGCGACTGTGGTCGACGGCTTCTCCTACAACTTCAAAATGTCGGTCGTCGAAGAGTGTTCGTTCGACCGGGGCGAAGCTTCGCACGCCATGGCGCTGTTCGATATGAACGCCAAATACGCCGATGTCGTCGGCATCGATACGACCTGCGCTTACCTGCGCGAAACGCCGGCCGGATTGTACGACCACCGGATCGATTTCTCGCTCGGCCAGCCGGAAATGGCCTGAGGCGGGCGAGGGATCGATCCGGACATCGAGCGGCGAGCGCGGCAAAACCGATAAGCTTCACACACGGCGGAGCCTTGATCGAATAAGGCTCCGTTTGTGCTGCCCGGAAAGCGGAAGAAGTATGGAGAGCGAAGAAATCGACCCAATACACACTGCCGAAACGAAGCCGCGAATCGACCGGGGAAAGGGTGAATCGAGATGAAAAAAGGAAAGCTGCGAATCGCGCCGGAAGCGATCAACGGCTGGTGGATTTCGCTGACATGCGGTCTGTACTGGTTCTCGTTCGCGATGATGCGTCCGATCGTGGCCGTGTATGCCGCTTCGCTCGGAATCAAAGGCGCGGCGCTCGGGCTGCTGCTCGCGCTGTACGCGGTACTGCCGCTGCTCGCGGCCGTACCGGGCGGCCTGATCGCCGACCGGATCGGGCGCGTCGTGGTGCTGCGCGCGGGAGCGCTGGCGATGCTGGCCAGCGGTGCGCTGTTCCTGGCGGCCGACGGGCTCTGGCTGCTCGGCGCGGCGCAGCTGCTGGCCGGGCTCGGCCAGATGGCTGTCTGGCTGGCGGTGCAGGTGCTGATTACCGGCCCGCCGGGACCGCGCAGCGAGCGCCGCTACGCGACGTTCTCGCTGTATATGGCGCTCGGCCAGATCGCCGCGCCGCTGATTGCGGGCGTGATTGCCGATGCGTTCGGCTACCGCATGGTGTTCGCGGGCTATATGGCCGCTTCGCTGCTGCTGACGGTTTCGGCCTGGATGTGCCGCGACGAGGACGCGGCCCTCGCTTCCGGGACTGCGCGCGCCGCTCGCGGAGCTCTGCGGGCGCGGCGGGAACCCGGCGCTTCGAAGCGGCGCGAACAGGCCGCCTCCGGCGAACAGGCGGCGACGGCCGGGCGAGCGGCCTCGCAGTCCGGCGCGGCGGCCCGGACCGGAGGTTTCCGGACGGCGCTCGGCCGCGCCGCCGATGTGGCGCGGCGCTGCGCGGAGCTGGCCCGCCGGCCGGAATTCTCGGTGATGCTGCTGGCGACGTTCACCGCCCTGTTTATTACCGATGTGCGCACGGCGTATCTGCCGCTGTACCTGGAATCGCTCGGCATGTCCGCCTCGCGGCTGGGGCTGCTCATCTCGCTCGGCTCGCTGTCTGTGCTGTTCGTGCGGCCGCTCTATCCGCGGCTCGCGCGCCGAATGCGCCCGCCGCAGCTTCTGCTGCTGACGAGCGCGGTTTCGCTGCTGCTGCTGTTCGTCACGCCGCTGCTGCAGGGCACCTATTCGCTCGGCCTGCTGATCTTCGCGACGGGGCTTGCGCTCGGCGTCAACCAGCCGATGACGCTCGGCATGATCTCCGGCTCGACGCAGCCGGACGAGCGCGGCCTCGGCGTCGGCCTGCGCCTGATGGCGAATCGCGCCGCGCAGCTGTTCAGCCCGCTGCTGCTGGGCGCATTCACCGCCCTGGCCGGGCTGCAGGCGGCCTTCGTCCTGGCCGGCGTCGTCATGCTGCCGCTGTGCCTGGCGTCGGTACTGCTCGCCCGCCGCGGCGAGCGCCGCGCGACGCGGGAGCCCGGCGAAGAAGAGCGCGGCGCGGACGAGGCGCCGCTTCAGTCTCCGCCGGCCGCTTCGATGCCCAGCGCAAGCGATCCGGCCAGCCCGGCGTTGTCGCCGAGAACCGGCGGCACGATGTAGCTGTCCAGATCGTCCAGAGCGGCGGAAGCCACGTAGCCGTTCAGGTTCCGGGCGACGGACCGGCGGATCAGCGGAAACAGCTGTTCCTGGTGCATTACGCCGCCGCCCAGGATAATCTTCTTGGGCGACAGCAGCAGAATGGCGCCGGTCACGGCTTCGGCCAGGTAATGGGCTTCCATCTCCCAGGCCGGATGGTCTTCCGGCAGGCTGCCGCCGTCCGCGTTCCAGCGCGCGGCGATCGCGGGTCCCGCGGCCATGCCTTCCAGGCAGTCTTTGTGATACGGGCAGGTTCCTTCGAACCGGTCTTCCGGGTGCCGGCGCACCGGCACATGGCCGCCTTCGGGATGCACCAGGCCGTGCACCAGCCGGCCTTCGGCATACACGCCGGCTCCGATGCCGGTGCCCACGGTGTAGTACACGCAGCTGCCGAGTCCCTGCGCCGCGCCCCACTTGGCTTCGCCGAACGCGGCCGCGTTGACGTCCGTATCGAAGCCGGCCGGCACGTTAAGCGCGGAGGTCAGTCCGCCGAGCAAATCGTAGTTCTGCCAGCCCGGCTTGGGCGTTGTGGTCACATGGCCGTAGTTCGGGCTATCCGGGTCGAGATCGAGCGGACCGAACGAGCCGACGCCCAGCGCTTCGATCTGTTTACTCTGGAAATACCCGATCGCCTGCGCGATCGTCGGCTCCGGCTTCTCCGTCGGAAAACTGATCCGGTCCAGAATTTCTCCGTGTTCATTGCCGATTCCGCAGACGAATTTCGTTCCGCCCGCTTCGAGTGCTCCGATAATCATAAGAAATATCCCTCCGGTCGAGCGTTTTTTGGACTGCTGCATACATTGGATATAACGCTTTCACTTTTCAATTATAGGCATACGGCGCGCAAAAGAAAATCTGCTTTCTCCTGCACGCGTTCTCCGCCCGCCTGTACCCTCCGGCCTTGTTGTGCTATTTTAAACAGGACAGATTGAAAACGCTATCTTGCAAAATAGGGGCGAAGGTTCGAAAGGGGACGATGGAAATGGACGCTGCAAGCACGCTGGAACTGGACGGAGCATGGCGAATCAAAGACTTCGCGCCGGGAGCAGTAGCTGCGCGGGAGAACGCGGCGCCGGGACTGGACGACCGCTACTGGATGACGGGCCGCGTGCCGGGGGACGTGCACAGCGCGCTGACCGAGCGGCGGGTGATCGATCCGCCGTATTTCGGGCATAACGATCTCAAAAGCCGCTGGATCGAAGAGCGAGAATGGTGGTACCGGCACGGCTTCGAATACGGAGGCGAACTGACGCGGCAGCCCGGCGAGCGCTTCGAGCTGACGTTCGACGGACTCGACACGTTCGCGTCGGTATTCGTCAACGGACACGAAGTGGGTTCCGCGCGCAATATGCTGATGCCGCATACGTTCGATGTAACGAGAGCGATCCGCCGCGGCTGGAACGTCGTCGCCGTCCGCTTCGATCCGCTGCATCCGCATCATTGGGGCAAAGAGCGCTTCGACTGGTCGTCGTATACGAAGGAGCGCCCGTGGCTGCGCAAAGCGGCGATGAACTTCGGCTGGGACTGGGGCCCGCGCCTGGTTACGGTCGGGATATGGGGCGGCGTACGACTGCGGCGGCATGCCGGGGCGAAGATCGAAAGCGTATTCGCCGAAACGGTTTCGATCCAAGAAGGCGAAGCGAATCTCGATATTGCGGCCGATATCACGACCTACCGCGGGATGCCCGACGTGCCGCTGCGCCTCAAGCTGAAGCTGGAAGACGCGGCCGGCCGGACGGCTTACGAAGCGGTGATCGCGGAAGAAGACGGATCGGGAGTACGCGGCGGCGAATTGCGTTTGCGCAGCGCGGCGCGCCGACGGGCGACGCTGCGCGCGTCTATTGTTCTGCGCGATGCGAAGCTGTGGTGGACGCACGATCTGGGCGAGCCGCATCTGTACACGCTGACGGCGGAATTGTACGCGGGAGACGAGCGGCTTGATTCGTATACCGGAGCGGTCGGCGTGCGCACGATCGAACTGCGGACCGAGGACGAAGAGGGCCGCGCGGCGTTCCGCTTTTTCCTCAACGGAAAGTCGGTCTACGCCCGGGGCGCCAACTGGATTCCCGCGGACAATATGATCGGGGCAATCCCGGACTCCCGCTACGGCGAGCTGATCGCGCTGTCGGCCGGGTCGGGCATGAACATGCTGAGAGTGTGGGCGGGCGGCATTTACGAAAAAGACGTCTTCTACGACGAATGCGACCGGCGCGGCGTATTGGTCTGGCAGGATTTCGCGTTTGCGAACGCGCTGTTCCCGGACTTCAACCGCGACTTTATGGACAATGTGCGCGCGGAGGTCGAAGCCAATGTGAAGAGGCTGCGCGGACGGGCGTCGCTTGCGCTCTGGTGCGGCAACAACGAGATCGACTGGCTGTACGACATGAAGACGGCGGGCGGCGATATCACCAGCGATTTTTACGGCGAACTCATCTACCACGAGCTGATCCCCGAGGTGCTGGAACGGCTCGATCCGCGTCGTCCGTACTGGCCATCTTCGCCTTACGGCAGCGACGGCGTCCATGACGCGAACGATCCGGAAGCCGGCGACCGGCACAACTGGCAGGTATGGCACGGTTCCGTGTATCCGCGTTCTTTCGGCGAAGCGCCGGTGCTGGATTACAGCGTTGAAGGCGTGAGTTTTAAAAACTACAAAAAAGACATGGCGCTGTTCAGCAGCGAATTCGGCATGCACGCTTCGGCCAACCGCTACACACTGGAGAAAAATATGCCGGCGGGCGGGCTGATCTGGGGCGGCGAAGAGATGGCCTACCGCAACAAAGACACCAACCACCGCAAAGGCGTTCTGCTGATGGAGGGGTACACCGGCATTCCGCGCGATATCGAGGAGTATATGAATTTCTCCATGCTGACGCAGGCGGAAGGGCTGAGGTACGGCGTCGAGCATTACCGGCGGAACCCCCGCAGCGGCGGCAGCCTGATCTGGCAGCTCAACGACAGTTGGCCGGGCACGAGCTGGTCGATGATCGACTACGAGCTGCTGCCGAAGGCGTCGTACTATTATGCGAAAAAGTTCTACGCCCCGCTGCTGCTGTCGCTCGAACACGAACCGGGGCAGCCGCTGCGCGTGTGGGCGGTGAACGACGGGCCGGAGGCTGTCGAAGTCGAAGCGGTGCTGGAAGTGCTGCGTTTTGACGGAGAAAAGGTCGGGGAATATCGCTTCTCTTCGGACGGCGCGTTTCGCGGTCCCGTGCTGCTCGGCGAGGCGGGCGAAGCGGACGCGCTCGGCGGCGGGGACGCGGCAGAGACGGCGGTAAGGCTGCGCTTGGCGGGCGGCGGAGCCGATTCCGGTGCGGAGCAAACAGCGAGAGACAAAGCTCCGGCGGTGGCAAAAACAAAAGCTGCGGCGGAATTCGAGCAGATTTACATGCTGCGCGACCAGCGGGAGCTGAAACTGGGCGCGGCCGAGCTTGCGTGGAGCGTCGAAGCCGGGGGAGCGGAAGCGAGCGCGGATGTGCCGGGCGGGATCGGATCGAACGCGCCGGACGGACTGGAAACGCAAGCGAGCGCGCCGGGCGGGATGGAATCAAACGCGGCGGAAGCGGGCTCCGAATCGGAGGAGGCGCCGACCGCGCCGGAATTCGGCGAACCGGCGTCGATTCCGGCGCGCGGAACCGGCGGCGAAGATGCGGCAAACGAATCCTTCGAATCCCGGGCAGCGGCGGACTCGCCCGGTTCGGCGGTTCGGGTGACGGTAAAAGCGAGCGGTTCGCTAGCCCGGATGGTGAAGCTGGAGCTGCCGCTCGGGCGGGTGCGGTTCAGCGATAATTTCTTCGACCTGCCGCCGGGCGAAAACAAAACGGTGGAGATTTCGCTGCCGGGTTCGGACGCTCCGGCGCTCGAAGCGGCATTCGTCCGCGAACATCTGCGGGTAAGCGCGATGAATGCGAGGAACGCGGCCGCGAAGTGAACCCATGAACAACGGGAATACCGAAAAAGCGCTTCTGCCGATGAAGGCGGGAGCGCTTTTTGAGTTTTATTCATTGATGCAGGCTCGCTATGCACGTCCGGGATTCTAACGGAACGAGGAGACGCTAACGATTGCGAAAAGGCGGATTTCTGGCCGTTTTACGGCGAGTCTGCACAATTAAGCACGCTGGGTTCCGTTAGAATTTCAAATCGGCCGAAAAGCGGCTTTTAACGGCGCTCAGTTCCGTTAGGGCTGGCCGGACACCGATCTGGCGCGATTATCGCTTGGGGCGAGCGTCTTCGTCCGGCGGCAGCTCGATCGTGACGCCTTCGACGTGCTTACGCTCCATTTGGCGGCGCTTTTTGCGGTTTTCTTTGGAGTCGAACACGATGCTGAGATCGTAATCTTCCGGGTACAGCGATTCGCGCGCGATATGCGGCTTCAAGCGCTTGCGGGCGAGGCGGATCTTCTTGCCCTGGATCTGCACGCCGATCGTGCCCATGCCGTCTTCTTCGGAATAGACGATGCCCGTTTGGCCCAGGTACGGTACGGCGACGCTGTCGCCGATCCGGTAAACGGCCGGCGGTGTTGCGGCTTCTTCGCTGCCCGCTTCTTGCTGCGGCGGACGTGCCTCCGCGTTGGGCTCCTTCGCCTTGCACAGCGAGGCTTCGGGCAGGAGCGAAGCGTCTTCGGCTTGATCCGCCGGCGCATTTGCGGTGCCGAACGCCGAAGCCGGTGGGTCTTCGGCTGCGTTCCGCTCCGGCCGCCGGGTCAATTCCTCGGCCCGCCGGGTGACGTAATCCGGCAGGCCCAGTTTCTTCGCGATGGCGAACGCATAGCTGCGGCCGGCTTCACCGATCGTCAGCCGGTACAGCGGCCGCAGCGTTTCGGCGTCGAATTCCATGCGCGCGTTCTCGCAGTCCGGCGTGGCGGAAGCGAAATTCTTGATCTCGGTAAAATGGGTCGTGACGACGACGCAGGCGCCGCGCCGCCGGAGTTCTTCCAGGATGGCGATCGAGAGTCCGACGCCTTCGCCGGGATCGGTGCCCGACGCCATCTCGTCGATCAGAATCAGCGAGCGCCGGTCGGCCGTTTCCAGAATATCTTTGACGCGGCGGATATGCGCCGAGAACGTGCTGAGCGCCTGTTCAATACTTTGCCCGTCGCCGATATCGGCCTGGATCTGCCCGAATACGGACAGCTCGCTGCCTTCTTCGGCCGGAATCAGCAGGCCGGACTGCGCCATCAGGGTCAGCAGGCCGACCGTTTTGAGCGACAGCGTTTTGCCGCCCGTATTGGGGCCGGTCACGATCAGCATGCGGTAGCGTCCGCCCAGCTCGAAGTCCAGCGGGACCATCTTCGGGCCCAGCAGCGGATGGCGCGCGCCGCGAAGCGAGATCAGGCCGCGTTCGTTCAGCTTCACGTTCACGGCGTCGAGCGCCAGCGCATAGCGCGCTTTAGCAAACAGGAAATCGTATTCGCCGACCAGCTCGGCGTTGACGTTCAGCTCCTGCCCGAACTGCTCGGCGAGCCCGGTCAGCTCGCTGAGAATCTTCATTTCTTCGCGCCCTTCTTCGGCGCGCAGCCGCTCCAGTTCGTCGTGGAACTGCCGGATTTCTTCCGGCTCGATATAGACCGTCTGGCCGCTGGACGATTCGTCCAGCACCGCGCCCTTCACCAGCTTCCGGTGCTCTTTGCGCACCGGAAGAGCCGATCGCCCGCCGCGCTGCACGGCCAGGCTCTCCTGCAGGATCGGGCGGTGCTTGGCCATCAGCTCGGCCATGCGGCGGGAGCTGCGCTCCTCGATCGTCGCCATGCGCCGGCGGACTTTGCTCAGCTCGCGGCTGGCCGAGTCCGGCACACGGCCGTGACGTACGCAGCGCTCGATTTCTTCGCGCAGCCGTTCGAGCCGGTGCATGCCCGACGCATAGGCGGCCGCGTGCGGCGCCCACTCGGCTTTCGCGCGCATATAGTCGATCAGCTGGTTGCAGCTGCGCAGGAATTGGTGCAGGTGCATAAAGTCCTGCTCCGTGAATACGTAGCCCGAGCCGAGCAGGGAGAAGAACGTGTCCATGCCGGCCAGGGAAGGCAGGGGGATGCTCGCGCCGCGGCGCAGCACGCCGGCCGCTTCGTCCGTTTCGTCAAGCTTGCGCCGCAGGATGCGGGCGTCGGAGAGAGGCGCAAGCTCTTCGATATGCCGGCGGCCAAGATAAGAGACCGCATAAGCGGACAGTTCCCGTTTGATGCGTCCGTATTCGAGGCGTTCCAATGCGTTGTCGTTCATAGTCATGCCGATCGCTCCTTTTTCTTTCGCGTTGTTTATGCCGGAAAACAAAAAAAGGACGAAAGATAAGCTTCAGCTTATCTTTCGTCCTGCGGCGCGATTCGAAATCCGGCTCGCCTGCGCCCGCGTTCGATCCGCGTCGGTCCGCAAGCCATGCGGACCGCCGAATCGGCGGGCGGAAAACGATAAATTTCAAATCCGCCTTGCCGGGCGGCTTCCGGCGCGTGCGCGCCCGTCCTTTTCCCGCGCGTATATTGCGGGGAAGCCGCGTCTTCGGCCCCAAAGGGCGCGAGACGCGGCTGTTCCTTTCGAATTGTTCGTTCGCTGTAGAAGCCGGCCGCGCGGTCTGCCGTGTACGCGCGGCAGACGCCAAAAAGAGCCGCGCGTAAACAACAGCGCGGCCCGAAAACTCAAAAGGTATGGACATGCCAACCTCAAGCTTTATGGAGAAAATAGTCGCTGTTCTTAACTGAATTCCGGACAGCTTCAAACAGGCGACGCAAAATAAAACCGCCCAAAGCGATTTTTTCGCGCATTCCCGAACAAAAATTGTCCATTATGGAATTGGATTAGTTAAGAACATACCCCGACATTAAACATTTCCCCTTTGCACTCAAAGTTAACTCCACTATAAAACCGGCTCCCTCCAGGGTCAAGCAAAATTTGACCCGTTCTCTCCGCCTGCAAATCTATTCCGCCCACCAAAAAAAGGCCGGAATTTCCGGCCTTGGTTATCAAGAAAGTCTAATTTACTGAAAAGCCAATTAGCGAAGGAGAAAATTCAGTGCAGGTACAAACTTTCGAAGAAAGTTACTTCGGAAGCATATGCTGATAGCGTTCGCCTTTGAAACCGGGAAGATTCCATCATAATCCAATCAGTCTTCCTGGTTTCAACACGCGACCGAAACGAATTTTCTTCGCAGCCTTTATGGCTTCTTCTACGAATAGGACTTTCTCTACAACCGAAAGCCGGAATTTCCGGCCTCCCTCAAAACTTACTCGTCTTCGTCCGTATACACTTCGCCTTCCTGCGAGTCGATCAGGTTCCGCTGCACCTCGTCGGGCAGGGAAGCGGGAAACGAACCTTCGCGGAACAGTCCGCTTTCCGGATCGATATCGCGTTCGGTCACGAGATCGTCCGCGTCTTCGGTCTCGCGGTCGCCGTCCGTAATCAAGGGACGCGCCGGATCTTCCGATTCCGCCGCCAGCTCGCGGCGGCCTTCTTCGCCGCCCGCGCCGTTCAGCAGGTCGGTGCCGTGCGGCTCGTCCTGGGCGGGAGCGGCCGGATCGACCGGGCTGTCCGGGAACAGGTCGTCGGCGTCGGGCACGTCTTCCAGGCGCGGTTCGCCCAGATTCGGATCTTCTTCGGTGACGTTCGGATACTCGCCCGGATCGGTCGCCGGCAAGGTATCCGGCTGCGAGGTTTCCTGTACGGTTCCTACATATTCGAGCTCTTCGGCGGGAATATCCCGTTCGCCGGAGTTTGTCCCGGAGAGCTGATAGCGCTCGTAAGCGCGGTCGGATTCGTTTCGCGGATCTTGCGGTTCGAAAGCCATAATTGTCCACTCCTTTGTAATCGGTCTTGGATCGTTCTTATCCATAGCTTTACCCGAAAGCCCCGTTTTGGAACCGCTTTGCCGGAGGTTGGCCGCTTCGGCCGTCGCCGCGGCGAATCGTGCGCGCGCAGGCGCGGCGGCCTGCATGCTTCCGGATGTTTTTTTCAAAAACCGCCCGTTCCGATTGGAACTTTGCTTCAAAGCGGAGTAAACTAAAGAAGCTGACAGAAACAAATAAGCTTCAAACGCGCAAGCGGGCCGGCGAGGGTATTGCGCGTGCAGCGACAAAATCGATTCGAATTTGCGGAAGGGGCGGAGGGACGGAAGCAGGGTTCCGTCTTCGATTTCGTGTGTTCGGCTTGTGAAAGGATGTGCGGAATAATGGAATTTGCATGGAAAAAGAATCTGTTCGTGCTCTGGGCCGGCGTGTTTTTTTGCAGTATGGCGTACTCGATCTCGATCCCGTTTCTGCCGATCTTTATGCACAACGAGCTGGGCGTGGGGGAAAAGAACCTGTCGATCTGGGCGGGGGTGGCGTTCGGCATCACGTTCCTGTCCAGCGCGCTGATCTCGCCTTACTGGGGATCGCTGGCCGACAAATACGGGCGCAAGCCGATGCTGATCCGCTCGGGATACAGCCTTGCGGCTCTTTACTTCATTAACTTCTTCGTGCAGGACCCATATCAGCTTGTGGCGCTGCGTTTGTTCCAGGGGCTGCTGGCGGGCTTCATTCCGGCGGCGATCGCGCTGGTGGGAACGAATACGCCGGAGGACAAAAGCGGCTATGCGCTCGGCATCATGTCGACGGCGACCGCTTCCGGGAATATTATCGGTCCGCTGATCGGCGGGGTAGTCAGCTATACGATCGGCAACCGGAACGCGTTTTTGTTCTCGAGC
Organism: Saccharibacillus sp. CPCC 101409; assembly: GCF_030518235.1. Classification (GTDB taxonomy): domain Bacteria; phylum Bacillota; class Bacilli; order Paenibacillales; family Paenibacillaceae; genus Saccharibacillus. The sequence continues at coordinate 435,911 of NZ_JAULSA010000001.1, forward strand.
GCCATCGTGCTGATTGCCGCGCTGATTGCGACGTTTATGGTGCACGAGAAAGAATTCGCCCGTCCGAAAGTCCGCTCCAAGGTCAAGGACGATCTGAAGCAGGCGGCGGGCATCCCGATCTTCTTCGCCCTGTTGGGGCTGGTGGCGATGAGCAACTTCTCGGTCATGATCCTGGAGCCGCTCATTACGATCTATGTCCAGGGCATGGGGATCTCGTCCGACCGGACGTCGCTCGTATCCGGCATCGTGTTCTCGGCGGTCGGCGTGGCTACGGTCATTATGGCGCCGCGCTGGGGACGGATCGGGGGCAGGATCGGATACGGCAAAGTGCTGCTGATCGGTCTGCTCGGCGGCGCGGTCGGCAACCTGCTGCAATTTTTCGTGACGGGTTATGTCGGCTTCGGTATTCTGCGCTTCGTGTACGGACTGTTCTTCGCCGGCGTATTCCCGTCGGTCAACGCGATGATCGTCCAGGTGACGAAGCCGGAATTCCGCGGACGGGCGTTCAGCCTCAACCAGTCGGCCACCCAGATCGGCACGATGGCCGGACCGCTGATCGGCGGCGTGCTCGGCGCGCTGATGCCCATTCACTGGATCTTCGTCGTCAACGGGATTGCGCTGCTGATCTGCGCGTTCGTCGCCCATTATCTGAAGATCGACCAGGCCGGGCCGTTCCGCCGGAAGGCCGCGGTCGAGAGCGATTCGCGCTGACCGATTACACTTTTGCATCCACGGTTGACAAAAGAAATGCTTCGTCTTACCATTACCGTTGACTCGGCGCGCTCCGTTAATCGGATAAAGCGACGGGCAAGCGGGAACGCCGCGGTTTTTTTAAAACAGTCGACGGGCATGGCAGCATGCTTAAAATAAAGACTCGGGAGGCGCTAAGGAAATGACGATACCCAAAGTTTTGACGATTGCCGGTTCCGATACCAGCGGAGGAGCGGGGATTCAGGCCGACCTGAAAACGTTTCAGGAATTGAATGTATACGGCATGACGGCGCTGACCTGCATCGTGACGATGGACCCGGAACTGTGGAGCCACAGCGTAACTCCAATTTCGGCCGAACTGCTGGGCAACCAGCTGGATACGGTGCTGAACGGCATCGGCGTTTCGTCGGCCAAAACGGGCATGCTCAGCACGGTCGAAATCATCGACGTGGTCGCCCGCAAGATCGAGGAGCGCCCGCTGGAGCACTTCGTGGTCGATCCGGTCATGGTCTGCAAAGGAGAGAACGAAGTGCTGAACCCGGATACCGCGGAAGCGATTCTGGAAAAGCTCGTGCCGAAAGCGACGGTGGTCACGCCGAACCTGTTCGAAGCGTCGCAGCTCGCCAAGACGGCGCCGCTGCGCACGGTGGAAGACATGAAGGAAGCGGCGGCCCGGATTCACGCGCTCGGCGCGAAGCACGTCGTCATCAAAGGCGGCGGCAAGCTGCTGCACGAGAAAGCGGTCGACCTGATCTACGACGGACAGGAATTCGAACTGCTGGAATCCGAACGGATCGAAACGAATTATATCCACGGCGCGGGCTGCACGTTCTCGGCGGCGATCACGGCGGAGCTGGCCAAAGGCGCGGACGTGCGCACGGCCGTCGCCAACGCCAAAACGTTCGTCACCAAAGCGATCCGTCACGGCTTCCCGATCAATTCGTTCGTAGGACCGACGCTGCACGCGGCGCATCGCCTGCACGCTGACTGAACGGTTTTCGAAACCGGGAAACGCAGCAAAAAACCGCTCCCGAACGGAGCGGTTTTTTTTGACGTGCGCCGATACGGAAACCGCGGCGGCGTATTTAAGCGAGACCAACGATCAGAACATCGGGAAAACGTAACGGACGAGAAAATACAGAATGCCGAACGTGATAATGATATAAGCGGCATACTTGATAAAAGTGGAAGCGACCAGGCTGGAGTCGGAGCGCTTCTCTACCCGGCGTTCTTCGACATCGACGTCTCTGCGCGAGCTTGCCATGTTGAATCCTCCTTGTTATATGCGTGTAATGGATGCCTGCAACTACGCGGAGCGGCCTGCGTTTACGTGTTGGGCGATTGTCGTGTGCTTGTTTAGATGCTTATTTTTACACGGGTCCGCAGATCTTGAAACAAGGGCTTTTTACCCGGAAAATTTATACAAAAAAAGAGAGTCGGCAGGGATTGGAAGGACGGGCGGCGAATTGATGAACAGGGCGAAGTTCGAACGCCGGCTGAAAGGAAGGGGCTGCCGATGAAACGCGCAATGAGAGTGCTGGCAATATGGATCGCCTTGCTGGCTGTCGTTTTTTTATGTATCGACGCCTATCCGAAACACGCAAAGCACGTCTCGGTCGTTCAGGTCGGCAGCTGGCAGTTTCGCTGGGACAACGACCGGACGGGAGAAGGAAGAGACGCTCTGCCCGAAGGCCTTGCGAACCGCGGCGGCTGGACGGAGATGAACGCGGATATGGATCCGCCGACAAGACCCGAAGGGGCCGGGGTGGCCTGGGTGCGCATCAACGTGCCGACGCTGGCCTGGCCGGTTCCGGCTCTGCTGATCGAGAAAGCGTACGGCCGCAGCGTTTCGGTCTTTACGGAAGACCGCAAGCTGTTCGATTCGAACCGGTCGTACAGCTACGAAGCCAACCACCTGCTGCTTCCGCTGAGGGTGGAAGACTCCGGCGGAACCATTTACGTACGCATGCAGAGCGAGGACCGTGTCCCCGGCGGCGTGCAGCATATCGCGTTCGGCGATTTTTACGGACTGCTAAGCATGTATTTGACGCGGGACGTGCTCGATATCATGCTCGGCGGTTCTTTTGTCCTGACCGGATTCGTCATGATGATCTGCTCCGCTTTTCTCGACCGCCGGTATTTGAGATCCTGGCTGTCGCTCAGCGGCATCATTTTGTCGATCGGGATGCTCGTCGTATCGTATTCGCCGTTTTTGTTCACGCTGTATCCGCAGTACGGAGGTCTGCTCCAGCGTTTGTTCGACGTGGCGCTGTTCGCGCTGCTGCCGTCGTTCCTGTATTTCTTCGAAGCGCTGTTCGGGCGCGGATACAAAAATTCGCTGCTGATCTTGTGCCGCTTCCAGCTGGGCTATTCGTTTTTCTGTCTGCTGGCGATGCTCGCGAACGCGCTGACCGGCGAACGGTATTTTTCGGTCTATTTCTTCCTGACGACAACCATTCTCGGCGTTCTGATGATCGTGGAGCTGCTGACCGTGCTGACGTACGCGATCATTTACGGCATAAAAGGAAATCGCGAAGTGCTGATCTTCAATACGGGACTGGTGCTGTTCGCCGGGACCGGGATCTTCGAGCTGGTGCGTTATTACGCGACGAACGGCGATTACAATCTCTACTGGTGGAAATGGGGAATGGCCGCGTTCGTCGTGTCCATGATCGTGGTGTTCGGGCGCCGCTTCGCCGATACCCACAATCAGGTGCTGAAGTATTCGAAAGAGCTGGAAATGTTCAACAACGAGCTGCAGCGGGCGGAGAAAATGGAGATTATCAGCGAGCTGGCCGCTTCGGTCGCGCACGAAGTGCGCAATCCGCTTCAGGTCACGCGGGGCTTCCTGCAGCTGCTGGGCGAGCGCTCGGCCGCTTCGGAGAAAGTGTACATCGACATGGCGCTGGAAGAACTGGACCGCGCTTCGGGCATTATCACGGACTTCCTGACGTTTGCCAAGCCGGGGCTGGAAAATGTGAAAACGCTGGCCGTATCCGAAGAATTCCGTCACATCGAAGGGGTGCTGACGCCGCTGGCGAGCATCAACGGCAGCCGGATCGAACTTGCGATCGAACCGGAGCTTTATGTGAAAGGCAATTCCTCCAAGTTCAAGCAGGCGTTTATCAACATGATCAAGAACAGCATCGAAGCGCTTCAGGAACAGGAGCAGGGGCTGATTCGGATTCGCGCGGCGGCGGAGAACGGCGAAGTCGTGATCCGGATTCGGGACAACGGGGTAGGTATGACGAAGCAGGAACTGGAGCGCCTGGGCGAGCCGTATTATTCCAACAAGATCAAAGGAACCGGTTTGGGACTTATGGTGACTTTCCGGATTATCGAAGCGATGCAGGGCAGTTTGACGTTCGAAAGCGAAAAAGGAGCGGGGACCCAAGCAACCGTCCGTTTTCCGGCGGCCTCTCCATAGAGGCCCGCCGGGACGGAAGGAAGCGGTCCCCGCTTTTTTGGCATGCTTTTATTCGAAAGTAAGAAAGCCGTTTGCGGTCAGGCGGGCGAATTCCACATCGCCGCCGGTTCGATCGTAATACGCTCGGCCTGCGGAATAACGGCGGACGGATGAGGCGGAATAACCAGATAGAAGTCCTGCGGCGATTCTTCCACCGCGGTCAGCTTGATATGTCCGGGCAGTTCCACGCCGAACGCTTCGCGGAGCGCGGCTTTCGGATCGGACATCAGCCGGAGTCTGAACTTTTCGTCTTCCCATGCTTTTTGAATCACCTGTGCCTTGAGCGAAATCTCCGTGATCATACGGATCATCCTTTCCCTTTACGAATTCTTGCTGCGAATTCCTGCTTGCATCGGGAACCTACGACAGAGCGGTATTTGTCAAAATGCATTTTTCTGGAAGATTATAACATGGGTACAAAGAAGGATCAAGAAAGATGTCAACTTTCAAAACAATTTCTTTTGGCCCAGCAGCCAATAGTCCAGTCCTCCCATGGAAAGATGCTGTTTCTCCGCTTCGATACCGGCTGCGATTCGCTCCAGATCGCCGGCCAGCGCCGCATGAAATTCGACCAGTCCCGCAAAATCGCTTCGGTACGGTTCAAGCCCGGCCTGGCGCCCGGCTGCCAGTTCGGCGTAGCGGCCGAGCAGCCCGCCCGCGTAGACGGCGCGGGAAACGGATGCTTCGTCCACCGGCGCGTCCCGACCGCTTCCGAGCTCCCTGCGGTGCAGCGAAACCAGGCAGTTGTACCCGCCTTCGCGCAGATCTTCGGCATAGTCGGCCCAATCGTCGGCCATCTGAAGCGTGACGAGCGTTTCGCGCACGGCGCGCAGCGCCGCTGCCAGCTGTTCGGGACGGGTCTCGAACAAAACGGCCGGGCAGAGCAGCAGCGGAGCCGACCTTGCCGAGACCCGGTGCGGATCGTCGAAGAAAGGATCGCCCGAACGTTCCGAAGCAAGACCTTCCGCCCACTCGGCGGTATAGCGGCGCAGGCTGTCTTGAAACCGCGCGGGCGAACGGAACAGCGCCGAGTAGCGCAGCGTCATCTCGGCGCTTAGAAGCTGGGACAGCGCGATATGAGTCCGGTCCAGTCCTTCCCGGCGGTCCATGCGTTTGTCCTGGAGGTGGAAGTGCAGCATGCCGAATATATTCGCTTCGGCGATCCGCCGGCAGTCTTCGATCTTCGCCCCGGCCGCCTCCCGCAGCCAGTACGGCAGCAGGTAGCAGATGTAGTTGTTCGAACCGTCCGAACGCGACGGATCGAACGCGTCGAGATAGCGGACGCCGGATTCCGCGAACGGCGGCGGAAACCCTCCGATCGTTTCCCTGCATGCGCCGAATACCCGCTCCATTTCCTTCCTCGTTTCGACCGACAGCTCCATGCCGTTCGCCTCCTTCGGACGTTTTGTTTTCCTGCCTTGATTATAACCGACCGGGCTGGAAAAAATCGCAAAAATCGATTGGTTCGCCGGCCGATTTATAGTATGCTGGAGGTCACGGGAACGCGGGCGCATACAGAGGCATTAATGAAGAAGCGATTCACCGACCGAAGATTAACGACCAAAGACGAGAGGAAGATATCCCCATGAACAACGATCTGTCGAAATCCCATTCCCCGCTTGTGGAACTGCTCGGACTCGAGCGCCACGTCGAAGGCGGCTGGCATAAAGAATTATGGAAGTCTTCGTTCAAGATTCCGCAGAGCGTTCTGCCGGAAGAATATACGGGAGACCGTTTCGCGGCAAGCTCGATCTACTTCCTGCTGCATCCGGGCGAATTCTCCGAATGGCATGTGGTGCATTCCGACGAACTGTGGCTGTGGCATACCGGAGGTCCGCTGGCGCTGACGCTGGGCGGAAACGGCGATGAGCCGGTCGAAGGCGGCGAGGAAATCGTGCTGGGGCCGGACACGGCCGCCGGACAATCGTTCCAGGGACTCGTGCCGGGCAAAGTCTGGCAGAAAGCGCGTCCGCTCGGCGACGAGCCGGTGCTCGTGTCCTGCATCGTCGCGCCGGGATTCCATTACGACGATTTCAAGCTGATCGAACGCAAAGCGTGAACGTGCACACGTTCGGGCAGATGCTGCACCTGATACAGCTCGGACAGATCGCGCAGACGGCGGACGGGCAGCGGTCCGCCCGGCTGCTGCCGGAAGGGCTGGTCTGGATCGACGGTCTTTTTGCCGGCAGGAAGGTTCAGGTGGAAGCCTATTTGCTCAGCGATCTTTGGACGATCGTCGAGGACGGGGAAACGGCGGCGATGAGCGAAGCCCGGACGCAGTGGGAGCGCAGGCGTCTGGAAATGCTGGAGAACCAGTGGTTCGATCGGAGTGCGCGGCGGAAAGTCTCGTTAGGCAACGAAGAGTAAACTGAACGAAGCGGAGGGCATGGAAGTGCCAAAAACAAAACGTTTCAATATTCGCACAAAAATTTTGGCCGGCTATTTGTTTATCCTCGTTTGCCTGGGTCTGTCGCTGGTCGCGGTATCTTCCCAGGTGGGAGATCTGCAGGAATCGAACGAATTTATCAGCACCCACGATATCAAAGTGCACGACGAAGTCAGCGCGCTGCAGAAAAACCTGCTCGATATGGAAACGGGACAAAGAGGGTACCTCTTGACCGGCGACCGCAATTACCTCGAACCGTATAACGACGGCCGCACCCGGTGGGAAACGAATTACGGCAGCCTGTACCAGCTGGTGGAAGACAATCCGTCGCAGCAGACGAATCTGCGGGCGATCCGCTCCAATATCGAGAAGTGGATTGCCGAAATGGGCGACAAAACGATCCAACTGAAGGAACAGGGCAAAGACGCCGAAGTACTGGCTTTTTATACCGGCGACGCCGGCAAGCGGGAAATGGACCAGATGAGGGTACAGTTCGACGCTTTCCGCCAGACCGAACAGACTCTGACCGACGCGCGCGTCGCCGAGCTTAAAGCCGACAGCACGCGCATGGTCTACGCCATGCTGGCGCTGTGGGTGCTGGTCGGTATCGTATCCATCGTGGCGGCCATGACGATCGCGGGCAGCATTTCCAAAACGATCAACCGCGTGACGAACGCGATCCGCTCCATTACCGCCGGCGGCGATCTGAAAGGACGAATCGACGTTCGCAGCAGCGACGAGGTCGGCGATCTGGCCGATTCCACGAATACGCTGCTGTCCAAGCTCCAAACGGAAGATCTGCACAAGGAACGCCTGATCCGGCTTGCGGAACTGCTGCAGGAGAAGTCGACTTCGACGACGGCGCAGCTGGCGGAAGCGTTCCTGGCCAGCGTATCCGATTCGATGAGCATTCCGGTCGGCGCTTTCTATCTGGTGGACGAAGAACGCGATATGCTGCTCAAAGCGGCGGCGATCGCCGAAGACCCGGAGCATGCCAGACGCACCGCGGGCGTGTCGATCGCGTTCGGCGAAGGGCTGGTCGGCCGCTGCGCGCGCGAAGGGCGAATGATTCACCTGAGCGAGGTGCCGGCGGATTATATCAAAGTCTCCTCGGCGCTCGGAACTTCGCCTTCTGCGGAAGTACTGCTGATGCCGGTGATGCACGGAGGCCGCGTCAAAGCCGTGATCGAGTGGGCGTCGCCGTCGGCGTTCTCGGCGGATCAAATCGAGCAAATCCAGCGCAAGACCGAGCTGCTCGGCAGCACGCTGCAGGCGGTCGAAGCGCGGCAGGAGATCGAGCGCCTGTACCGCGAATCGCAAACGCTGAACGAAGAACTTCAAGTGCAATCGGAAGAACTTCAAGTCCAGTCCGAAGAAATGCAAACCCAGGCCCAGGAACTGATGACGCAGCGCGACGAACTGGAGAGCATCAACGAGCTGCTCGGCGCGCAGAAGCACGAAGCGGAAGTATCGGCGCACGAGATCGAGAAGTACGCGGAGCAGCTTCAGGTCAGCTCCAAATACAAATCCGAATTCCTGGCCAATATGTCGCACGAGCTGCGCACGCCGCTCAACAGCATGCTGATCCTGTCGCAGATCCTGTCCGAGAACTCGGGCCGTACCCTGACGCACAAAGAAGAAGAGTACGCGTCCAGCATCAATGCGTCGGGCAAAGACCTGCTCAGTCTGATCAACGATATTCTCGATCTGTCCAAAGTCGAAGCCGGCAAGATGCATATCGAGCTGGCATCGGTCGATCTCGGCGCGGTAGCGGCCGATATGAACCGCCATTTCAGCGAGACGGCGAACCGCAAGCGGCTCGACTTCCGGATCGAGATCGAAGAGAATGTGCCGGGCGTGATCTTTACCGACGAGATGAGGCTGCAGCAGATCCTGCGCAATCTGCTGTCCAACTCGTTCAAGTTTACCGAGCGGGGCGAGGTGGTACTTCGCATCGCCCGCACGCCGGGCAAACGCATGAATTCGGAATGGGCGTCCTACGACCAACTGATGTTCAGCGTCAGCGATACGGGAATCGGCATCACCGAGGAGAATCAGCGATTGATCTTCGAAGCGTTCCAGCAGGCCGACGGCACGATCGCCCGCCGCTACGGCGGAACGGGACTCGGCCTGTCGATCTCGACCCAGCTCTCCGGACTGCTGGGCGGGGAGATTACGCTGGACAGCCGTTACGGCTCGGGCAGCACGTTCTGTCTGTATCTGCCGTGCGTCAAAGACGACGGCGAGATCGCGGATCTGTTCCTGCCGCTGGACGGACGCAGATCGTGGCCGGACAGCGAGCTTCCGCTGCTGCGGGAAGCGGTCCTGCGCGACGATCCGCAAACGGGGCGCATGCCGGTCGAATACCTGTCGGCGGAGCGTTTCGAGCTTGAACCCGCCGCGGGACAGATCGTGATCGTGCCGGAGACGATCGCGGACCCGTCCGACGGCTCGGGCCCGCAGGGAATTTCGCTGACTCTGGCGGAGCCGCAGCGCAGCCTTTCGTTCACAGGCATGCGAATGATGATCGTCGACGACGATATCCGCAACGTGTACGCGCTGACCAGCATGCTGGAGAATCAGGGCGTGGAGATCACGGTCGCCCAGACCGGTCTGGACGCCCTGGACAAGCTGAACAGCGACGGAAGCTTCGATATGATCTTTATGGATATCATGATGCCGGAGCTGGACGGTCTCGAAACGATGCGCCGGATTCGCAGCGCGCCGGGATTCTCGGATATTCCGATTCTGGCGCTGACCGCCAAAGCGATGAAAGAAGACCGGGAGAAATGCCTGAACGCCGGCGCTTCCGATTATCTGACCAAACCGCTCGATATGGAGCTGGTGCTGGAACGGATGCGGATGCTGCTGGAAGAATCGGCAGAACTCACCGGCTGATTGCCGGCCGCCGGTCTGCCCGGCCGAATGGAACCGGCGATCGAATCAAGGATCGAACCGGGAGAAAATCGGGACATGCCAAAAGAACCTTCAACACCGCGACGGAAGCGGTGAATGAAGGTTCTTTTTTGTGGGAATCGAAAGCCGGGCACACCGGAGAAGTTCGGTAAAGACTCTCTGCTCCGGCGTGCTGCCCACAGTGCCGATATCGCACCGATCCGCTCAGCTCGGCAGCTGTTCCCGGCCGGACTGCCGGGCGTGCCGGTACAGCTCGGCGTAATGCCCGCCTCTGGCGACCAGCTGGGCATGCGTGCCCTGCTCGGTCAGCTCGCCGTCTTTCATAACGAGAATGCGGTCGGCGTGCATGATCGTCGAGAGACGGTGGGCGATGACGATCGTCGTCCGTCCCTGCGATACGGAAGTCAGCGCTTCCTGGACCAGCTTTTCCGTTTCCGAATCGAGATTGGCCGTCGCTTCGTCGAGAATCAGGATCTTCGGCCGGAACACGACGATGCGGGCAAAGGAGATCAGCTGCCGCTCGCCGGCCGACAATCCGCTGCCGCGTTCCGACAAGTGCGTATCGTACTGCTGCGGCAGCCGCATAATCATCGGATGGGCGCCGACGAAGCGGCACGCTTCCACGACCTGTTCGCGCGTGATGTCTTCGCGGAACAACCGGACGTTGTCCACGATCGAACCGGAGAACAGGTACGGGTCCTGCTGGATCAAACCGACGGCCGCATGCAGGTCTTCCTCACCGATGCGCCGGATATCCGCGCCGTCGATCTCGACCGAGCCTTCGTTGACGTCGTAGAAGCGGTTGAGCAGGCTGATGAGGGTGCTTTTGCCGGCTCCGGTCGTGCCGACGACGCCGATCATTTCGCCCGCCGGGATATGCAGGTTCAGCTGCTTGAGCACCGGGCGGTCGGGGCGGTAGCCGAATGTCACATTCCGGAAATCGACTGTTCCTTCGATCCGCTGCGGATCGAACGGCGCGCGTTCCTCGGCTTTGGGTTCGCGCACGTCGGGCTTCGTTTCCAGCACGCGCTGGATGCGCTCGACCGCGACCGTGGTGGATTGGAAGGTGTTCCACTGCATCGTGATCTGGTTGATCGGCTGGAAAAATTGGCGGATATAGCTGACGAACGCATACAGCACGCCGACTTCCATGCTTTGTCCGAGCACGGCGCGGCCGCCCAGCCAGACCATCAGCACAAGCGCGGCGTTGCCGAGAATATCGAAGGTGCGGTTGAACAGGACGTTCGAGCGGATCTGGCGCAGGTTGGCGGTCCAGTAATTGCGGTTCTGCTCCGTGAAGCGGCCGAACTGTTCTTCTTCCTGGCGGAACGATTGGATCAGGCCCATGCCCGACAGATTCTCCGCCGTAAACGCGATCAGACGCGACAGCCGGCTGCGCGCCTGCTGATACGTGCTGCGCAGATACGAACGAAACAGCGCGGCGACGATGAAGATGACCGGCAGGATCAGCAGCGAATAAGCGGCAAGCTGCACGTCGAGGCTGAACATGAGCCCGATAATCAGGACCAGCATCATGCCGTCGCGCACGAGACTGAGCAGTACCTGCGTGAAGAATTGGCTGATCGTTTCCGTATCGTTCGACACGTTGGTCACCAGGCTGCCGCTGTGCGTTCGGTCGAAGAACGACATGGACATTTTCGAGATATGTCCGAACAGGTCTTTACGGATGCGGGCGATGATGCTCTGCCCGGCATACTGCAGGAGGTTATTCTGCAAATACGTAAAAATGAAGCTGACGACGGCGATGCCCAGGTACAGCAGGCCGAGCCGCATCAGCGCGCCGCCGCCTTCGCCTTTGGCCAGATGGTCGTCGATCGCGACCTGGACGAGCAGCGGCTGGAGCAGTTCGGCCGAGATGCCGAGCAGCGCGCAGAACGCGACGCCCGCAAAAGCGAGGCGGTGCGGCTTGGCATAGCCCATCAGCAGCTTGAGCGTCGAAGAGGTGGACGGCTTTTCTTCGGTGCCCGAAGCGCCGGCCGGTTCTTTAACGGCCGTTTTATTCAAGTTCGCCATGCTGTAACCCCTCCTCCTGCAGTCTGTGCAGCATCGCGTATGCGCCTTCGCGGCGCAGCAGCTGTTCATGCGTGCCGCGCTGCACGATCCGCCCTTCGCTGAGTACGACGATTTCGTCGGCGTGCTTGACCGCGCTGATACGGTGCGAGATGATGATCGTCGTCTTGCTGCGGCGCTCCCGGACCAGATTGTCCAGGATGCCCGTTTCGGTGACGGCGTCCACGGCGCTCATACTGTCGTCGAGGATCAGCACCCGGGCTTTCTTGGTCAGGCCGCGCGCCAGGCTGGTGCGCTGGCGCTGTCCGCCAGACAGCGTTACGCCGCGTTCGCCGAGCCGGGTATCGAAACCTTCGGGAAAACGGACGATATTGTCGTAAATGAGCGCTCTTTTGGCGCCTTTCTCGACTTTCTCCATCGGCGCTTCGCGATCGCTGAACGCGATATTGTCGCGGATCGTCGTGCTGAACAGGAAGCCGTCCTGCGGCACGTAGGCGAGGCGTCCGCGCAGGCTTTCCAGCGACAGGTCGCGAATATCCGTTCCTCCGAAAAACAGCGAGCCGCGCTCCGGTTCGTAAATGCGCAGCAGCAGCTTGACCAGCGTGGTCTTGCCGCTGCCGGTCCGGCCGACGATACCCAGCGTCTGGCCCGGACGGATCGTCAGGTCGATATGCTTGAGCGCCGGTTCGCGGGCGCCGGGATACGTGAACGACAGATCGTCGAAGCGGATCTCGCAGTTCTGCTCCAGCGTCTGGGCGTCTTCTTCGTCCTGGACGTCGGGTACCTCGCTCATCAGGCGGTTGACCCGCTCCAGCGAAGCGCCGGAGCGCTGCATCATATTGATGACGTTGCCGATCTGCTGGAGCGGACCGACGATGATGCGCATGTACAGCGTCAGCGAAACAAAGCTGCCGAGCGTGATGGTGCCGTTCAGCGTCTGCGCGCCGCCCACGAGCAGCGCGAGCACGAGCGACAAAGCGCCGAGAAAAGGAATCGCGGCTTGAAACAGCGAGGAGAGCCGGACGAGGAACAGCTGCGCCGAGCGGATCAGGTCGACTTTTTCGCCGAAGCGGGCGCTTGCGATTTGTTCCGTCCCGAACGTCTTGCTGACCCGGATGCCGCCGAATTGTTCTTCCGCCGATTCGGTCATTCCCGCCAGCGATTCCTGCACGCTCATCGAACGTTTGCGGACCTGCGGCCCGATGCGCACGACGATCAGCGGAATAAACACCAGCGGGCTGATGCAGATCAGGATCAAAGGCAGCGGAATCGAACCGGCCAGCATCATAAAAATACAGGACAGCAGCAGCACGACCGCGTTGGTCGTCTGGGTTACGCCGTTCGAGATCGATTCGCGCACCGATTGCACGTCGTTGGTCACGTAGCTGAGCAGTTTGCCGGTTCCCTGCTTGGAGAAAAAGTGCTCGCTCAGCACGGAGAACTTGCCGAACAGCTTCTGGCGCACTTCGAATTCGAAGCGCCGTCCCAGGCGCATGACCTGATACTGGCCGAGGCCGAACAGCACGCCGTACGAGATCCCGATCGCCAGCAGAAGCAGCGCGAAGCGCACGACGGAGTCATGGTTGAGCAAACCGGACTGCAGATCGTCGGTAAAGTGCCCGAGCACCAGCGGAAGCGCCGACTGGATCACGTTGGCGACGATAATCAGCAGCACGGCCATCAGATAGCCCGGAATGTGTTCGAACACATAATCTTTAAGCAGCTCTTTTCCTTTCAATTCTTCTTCAACTCTCTTTCGGACCGTCCGAGGCGGCCGGCGGCGCTTGAAACGGAGCTGCGCCGCGGGAGCCGTCCGGACGGAGGATCGGCTTTTTTTGTTAATAAGTTAACCAGGAGCCTGCGAACGCGGAGACCGCTTTCAAAACGGCGTTTCCCGGACGGAATACGGCTAAGGGGCGGAGGCTGCACAGGACACGGAAGAGGCAGGGAGGAAGAACGCCGCGCGTCCGTACCGCCCTACCTCTTCTTCGAAACCGTAAACCGTTCGGGGCGCCGACGAGCGGGCTCCGAAGGCGGTCTGCGCACCTGTCTTATTTCATCATATACATATTACCCTTTGAGATGGAAGGAAAACGGATGCCGAATAAATGAAAGGAGAAAACACAAAGCGGAAAAGCCGCGGCATGAACCGCCGCGGCTTGAAGGATCGTGCTAAACATAATGCAGCCCGTATGCGTACGGCAGCGGAATCGGGGTGAACCAGTCCGGCACTTCCGCGCGCAAAGGCGATTCCGGGTCCAGCAGCAGACCCTGCGCTTCGCCGGGATCGAGTCTGCGCCCGTCCGATTTCAAGAAGACGGAACCGTGCGCGTCGGCATCGAGGACTTCGCTCCAGGGACGGCTCCAGATCGGGGCGGCCTGATCCAGCAGCAGCCGAATCCGGCCGGCGCTGAGCGTGCCGGCATTCGGCGCCGGAGTCGTTTCGGCTCCGGCTTCGCGAAGCAGGCCGAGCAGTCCGGTCTCCTGCCACGGCACGGAGACGTGCAGTTCGTCCAGGCCGAGGCGCTGCGGCAGGACGGCCAGCAGGGCGGCGGCGTGCAGCGGCGAGCCGCCGTATTCGATCACGGTCGGCGGGGCGGACGCCGACTCCGCGGGTGCGGGCGGGACGGGCTCCGCGCCGTCCGGGCGGTCGTTCCGCAGATGATGCGGAACCGCAAGAACCGCGTAAGCGACCGGCGCATCCCCGACGCCGGCGAGGATCACGCGCTGGGACAATCCCAGCACGTTGGCGAAAGCGGCTGCGCCGAGCAGCTCGCCGAGACCCGCGGCGCTTTCTTCGAACCGCGCAGCGGCGTGGCCGGCTTCGCGCAGCGCGTGCAAGCGCTGCAGGTCTTCCGGCTTGGCGTCGCGAAGCCGGAGCGCGGGCAATGCTTCCGGCGCGTGCGAAGCGCGCCGGGGAGCGGGGCGGCCCGCGCCGGGGCCGCCGCTTGGGCCGTCCGGCCGCAGCACCGCGGCGGCGGTGCGGCCGAACGGCAGGCAGCCCGCTCGCGTATACAGCGAGCGGTCGCCCGAGACGAAGAGCAGCGGCGCTTCGGCCTGCGCGGCGTGAACGAAGCAGCGTTCGAGCAGCCGGCCCGCCAGGCCGGCGCCTCTGTGCTCGGGCGCGGTGCAGACCGAGCCGATCGAGAAGGCGCGGATGCGCGTCTGCGCCGCGCCGTCGACGCGCAGCGTGGAGGGGGCGAGCCCCATGAAGGCGGCGAGCGAGCCGTCTGCGGCGAACGCGCCGTAGGAGTGGACGAGGCCCGGCGCGAACAGGCGCGGGAACATGGCGCCCATCGACACCTCGGCTCCTCCCCGGAAAACGGAGTCCGACAGCCTGACGGCTTCGGCAAGTTCCTGCGGTTCGAGCAGGCGGATAGTGGTCATAAGCGATTGCTCCTTTTCGGTAGTACCTTGTCAACAGTAAAGGTAGGAATACGCTCTCCTGAGATTCGTACCTGAAGCGTGTACGAAGTCTCCGACGGAATCGCACCTAAAGCGTGTGCGTTTCAGGAAAACGTAAACCTGTGATTAAGAGTTGAAAGGGTAATAGGCTGTTGGCTTGGGGCGAATATAACAGAAAGCGCTTCGATTTGCAAAAAGCCGCGGATTTATTCAGTTCAGTGAAGCGAGTTAAGGTGAAGCGAAGCTAAATCTGAGGCGCTGTATGGAGTGGCACGCAGTGCGGGACTATCGGCGCGGGAGTACCGGAAAGCAAGTGCGAAAATCCACTTCGCCTGCTTGTTTTCTGGCAGAAATCGGGAAACAAGTGCAGATATCCACTTTAATTTTCGTTTTTGGCCGGATTGGAGCGATTGCGAGGGGATAGAGTGGATATTTGCACGTTATCGCTGAAACTTGCAGGGATCATCGGGAATGGAGTGGATATTTTCATTAGATTAGGAGAGACGGAGGCAGGAAAGAGGAAGGAAATAGATTTTTAGCTTCGAAGCCGGAGATTTTGCAAAAGTCGATTGGAATCGCTCGCAGGAAACCTTTCGATTGCGGGTGAAGCGTTCCGCAATCGAAAGCTCAGATTAAACTCGCTGTGGGGATTTTGCAAAATCTTCAACGCAATCAAAAGCTCTGATGAAATTCGCTTTCTGGATTTTTGCAAAATCTTTGACTATGATAGGAGTAGGCGTTTTGCAATAGGCGGGCAGCAGGAAGAAATCGTACGCCCGGGCAGCAAGCTCGCGGCAGGCGGTTCTTCTCATACATATATAAATAGAGAAATCAAAAGGGGAGCTGGGGCAGTGGACTCGTTTGCGCAAAAACTGGAGCAGTACGCGGAGCTGGTTGTGAAGGTAGGCGTCAATATTCAAAAAGGACAGGTGCTGCATCTGCAAGCGCCGATCGAAGCGGCGGAGTTTGCGCGGCTTGTGGTCAAGAAAGCTTACGAAGCGGGCGCGAAGTACGTCGAGATCGAGTGGGAAGACGAAGCGTCGACGCGGCTGCGCTACGAATACGCGTCGGAAGACACATTCGACTATTACCCGGCATTCAAAGCGGAAGCGCTGGAGAAGCTGGCCATCGATGGCGGCGCGGTCATGCACATCAAAGTGCCGGACCCCGAGCTGTACCGAGGAATCGAGTCGTCGCGCGTGGCGCGGGCGACCAAAGCGATGTCGGCGGCGCGCAAAGGCTACCAGCATTACGTCCGCACGAACAAGCTGAGCTGGTGCCTGATCAAAGCGCCAACGCGGGCCTGGGCGAACAAAGTGTTTGCCGATCTGCCGGAAGAGCGGCGCGTGGACGCGATGTGGGACACCATTTTCCAAATGAACCGGGTCGGCGAAGGCGATGCGGTCGAGAACTGGCGCCGCCATATCGAAACGCTCAAAGACATGCAGGGCAGGCTGAACGACAAAAATTACAAAAGCCTGCATTACCGCGCGCCCGGCACCGATCTCAAAGTCGAGCTGGCGCAGAATCATCTATGGCTGGGCGGCGGCGATACGAATCAGTCGGGCGTGTATTTCGTGGCCAACATGCCGACCGAGGAAGTGTATACGATGCCCAACCGCCTGGGCGTAACCGGCAAAGTGACCGCTACCCTGCCACTCAATTTGAACGGACGCCTGGTCGAAGGATTGTGGCTGGCGTTTGAAAACGGCCGGGTCGTCGATTACGGCGCGGAGTCGGGACGGGAGCATCTGGAGTCGCTGCTGGATACGGACGAAGGCGCGAAGTACCTCGGCGAAGTGGCGCTCGTGCCGTACAGCTCGCCGATCTCGCGGCTGAACCGCATTTTCTACAACACGGGCATCGACGAGAATGCTTCCTGCCATTTTGCGCTGGGCAGCGCCTATCCGGTTAATATGAAGGAAGGCACGTCGCTGTCGCAGGAAGAACTGGTCGAGCACGGCGGCAACGTCAGCTTGACCCACGTGGACTTCATGGTCGGTTCGGACAAGCTGGATATCGACGGAGAGCGGCAGGATGGAACGATCGAGCCGGTGTTCCGCGCCGGACAATGGAGTATTTAAATTTTAATTTTGCAAAATCTTTTAAATGAAAATTTATCTATTCGTCTGACAAATATGGTACATTAAACGAAGGAGGGATGGGCATGGATGAGCAGTTCCAGCGGCAGCTCGAAGATCAGAAACGGCTGTTTAAGCAGCTCGGCCTGAAGCTCGACGCGTTGCAAATTCATGAGAAGGACTTTCCCGTCAAAATGCGCGGGTATACCAAAGAGGACGTCGACGCGTTCCTGGACGATATCATTACGGACTACGAGCGTTTCCACCAGGTGATCTCGGATCTGCTGGATAAATACAACGCGCTTCAGCGCCGCCACGGTTACGACCTGGAGAAGAAAGACAGCGAGATTGCGCGCCTGGCCGAGAAAGCCAAAGTGCAGGATTATCTCGTCGACCGCCGGATCGTGGAAGAAGCCGTGCAGGATATGGAGCGCACGCTCCAGGCGGCCAAACGCCGGATTCGTCCAAGCGATTCGTACAGCGATCCTTATTGAGCTTTTTCGAGCCGACAATAAAGCGTATCCCGCTATCTTGAAACGCGGTCCCAACCCCCACATCTGAGAGGAGAATCCGGTCATGGATAGAATCGAAAGCAAAGAGCAGTATAACGAACAGATCGGCGGCGAAGGCCTGACCGTCATCAAATTCGATACGAACTGGTGCCCGGATTGCAAAAATCTGGACCGGTTTATCGGCGGAATCATCGAGAACAACCAGGACAAGCAGTTCTTCGCAATGGACGCGGAGAAATTCCAGGATATCGCGGAGTCCAACGAAGTGCGCGGCATCCCGAGCCTGCTCGTGTTCAAGAACGGCGAGAAGATCGCCCATCTGCACAGCAAATTCGCCAAGACGCCTGCGCAGGTATCCGAGTATCTGGAGTCGGTGGGCAAGTAAGCCGCCGCTCGGCCGGGATGTCGTTTTAAGCGAAGGTTGCATAAAAGGGAAAAGGGCGGCGAAAGCCGTCCTTTTTGTCGTGCGCGGAATTTTTTGGCCCGAAAAAGGAACCGATTCCCGCGCTTGCGAGTTCTTATAGACGAGCACATCATACAGAGGGGCGAGGAAGTGAGAATCGTTGGACGATAAAGAGCTGTTCGAAACCTATAAAGAAGCGGTGTTCCATTACTGCCTGTACATGCTGCGCAGCCGGGCGGACGCCGAAGATATCTGCCAGGAAGTATTCGTCAAAGCGCTGGTGGCCGACCGGAGCCGGGTGGAGCATATCAAAGCGTGGCTGATGCGCATTGCGGCCAACGAATGCCATTCGATGCTGCGGCGCAAAACGAACGGCCAAATGAAAGAAAAGCGGGCGTTCCGGCTGAATCTGCCGCTGCGTCCGCCGCAGTCGGTGGAAAAAACCTACGAAGCGAGCGAAACGTCGGACGAGTTCGAGCAACTGCTGGGCCGGCTCAAGCCGAAGCTGCGCGAAGCGCTGCTGCTGTATTACATCGCGGACCTCTCGACGGCCGAGACGGCCGAAGCGCTGAACGTCCCGGTCGGAACCGTGAAATCGAGAATCAGCCGGGGATTGAACATGTTAAAAAAGTTTACGGAAAATCAGCCGGCGCTGCCGGAGAAGGAGGGTGACGTTCATGCTTCGAACTGCTGACAGCGAGACGGAGAAAAGACTGCGCGGGCTTCGAAAAGAACGGCCGAATTACGACGCGATGTGGAACCGGATTCGCCTGGAAGCGGACAAGCGGAATTCGGGCTGGCAGGAACATGTCGCAGAGCCGGAACCCCGCCGTCCCCGTCGAAGATGGGTCGTCCCGGCGGCCTGCGCTTCGCTGGCGCTGGTTATCGCTTTGACGGCGGCGGTTTCGCGGGATTACTGGGAAAACTGGTCTTCGCAGGCTGTAGCCGCGCCGCTCGGACAATCGATCGGAGCGCAGGCGGAAGCGGAAGGCATTATTTTGAAGCTGGATCAAGCCGTGCAGGGAACCAACCGGATCAATGTGGAGGAAGCGGAAGAAAAGATGAACCTGAATTTCTCGCTCAGCGGATTCGGCTCGGAGGATATACGTCAGGCGGCGTTCGACAAGCAGTCGATTACCGATCTCGATACGGGCAAAAAGCTTTCGCTGACGATGGGAGAGTTCGATACGAACTATGTTCAAAATCTGGATTGGGAGACCGGCCGGACTTTAAGAACCTCTTCGCAGGTAAGGGGGGAATTCAGCGAGCTTGAAGGATTGCACCGTTATCGGCTGGAGCTTGCGGATTTGTATATGATTCGCCGTACCTCGATTCCGATCGAAGGGAAGCTGGAAGAAGGCGCCGAGTATACCGTAATGGAGGATCGGGATTTCAAGATCAAGGTTACGGATCTGGAGTGGGATAAGAAGCAGGGATTTTTGAAGATTAAATTCAATTCCAACGGTAACGATCCGACTCTCGATACGGAAGACGAGACAACTCTGGCAATGGATCGAGGCAGCTCGATTATATTGAAGCTGGGGGATCAAGAGATTCCGGTTGGAACTTCGGCATCTACTAACGGGCAAGCCGATATAGAAGCGATGTACAATGTCAGTAAGCTAAGCCCGGATCAATTGGACGACATGACTCTGATCTATAACTATGCCGAGCCTGTCAGAAAAGTTGGAGGACCGTGGATTATCGACTTCTCTCTCGATTCGTCCCAGGCCGTTATTCAAACCGAGACAGTGCCCATTCTGGACGATTCGGAGCTGACCGAACAGACGGGGTGGACGATGAACGAGGCGCAGTTGGATGCTTACGGAGTCCGGATTCCGATCGACCGGAACGCGGACGGTCCGGTCAAGCGTCTGGAAGACGGCGATATCGTGGCATACGGCAACATCGTACTGACGGACGGCAAAATGCACGTATCCGGCTGGCAGACTTATCCGGTTCCGGGGCTGGTAACTTCCAGAGGAAGAGAAAACGAAGAAGACAGCCTGGAATTCAACGTAAACAGCCTGGCGGAATGGAACGAAGAATATACCCCCAGGGAAAGCTACGACTTCCGCAATCGGCCTTTGAAAGTTCAGCTTACGCACGCGAGGGTTGCGCATCGGGACGACGATCATTGGATCGATGTCGGGATTCCCGGAACGCAGGAACAGGAATTTTCGGACACGCTGCCGGACGGTACGGTAATCACATACACCGTTCAACGCAAAGGCCCAGATGTACGGGTCGAAATCGATATCCCGGAAGAAGCTTCGATTTCGCTGTACGAAGGAACGCGCCTGCGCGTGGACGACAAAGATTACGCTTTTGATCCTTATCCGATGGGAGAAGACGAAGGCGGCGTTCGAGACGAAGAAGGGAACTACAATCGCCTCGACGTTTACCGCGACGTGCCCGAAGGCCGCAAATTCGAACTCAACCTGGGCGCTTACGGCACGATCGATTTGTCGAAGAACGCCGAAGTCATAATCAGCAAATAACATTCTCCGCCGAGAACGACCGGATTGCGAAACCCGGGCGTTCTTTTTTACGTAAAGTGGGGTATCCAAAAAAAAGCGGGTGATCCCATGATCGTGATTCCTCCAATCGCAGCCGGTCTGGTTGCGCTTCAATGGCTGCTCGACCTTATCGTGCTGAAAAACAAAGAGAAAATCTGGCTGACGGACGGGTTTGGGCCGTATGTCAAGTTCATTGTCGTCACGGCGGTCGCGTTAATCGCCTGTATGATCTTTTTCAAAGAGCCGTACGGCTATGTCTGGGTCGGAGCGCTGACGACGGCAGTGTTCGGTATCCGGTCCGCGCTCGAACGGAAATATATTCCGGACGCGCATCGGCATGTCGTGTCGCTGTCGCTGATGGGAGTATGTTTGGCGGTCACTTTGCTGCTCGCTGTCGCTATTTATTAACGGAAAACGAATCGCATAACAACCGGCTGCCGGGAATCCCGGCGGCCTTTTTTTTGTTTTTTGCGCAAACGGGACCCTCTTCGCGGCTTCGCTCGTTTACTATAAGAATTAAGTTCATGGTTAAGTACAATTTTCACATTGAAAAAAAGAAACGCCTTCGGGAAATCCCATCGTATCCTGCGATACGTACTGTCTCCCGAAGGCGTTTTTTGGCTGTGTGTCGATCAGTGTTCCGATCCGTTCTCCTCCGCCCAGGCGTTCAGCTTCCGGTCGCTCGGCAGCAGGAAAGTCAGTACGCCAAGAAGGGGCAGGAAGCTGCAGAATCGCATGACTTCCGCTACGCCGACCGCGTCCATCCAATTGCCGAGTACCAGTCCTCCGAGACCGCCCATGCCGAAAGCAAGTCCCGTTACCAGACCGGATACCGCGCCGATCCGGCCGGGAATCAGCATCTGCGCGTAGACGACCGAGACCGAGAAGCTCGACAGCAGCACGAATCCGGTCACGGCCAGCAGGATGCCCGTCCACATCAGATTGGCGTAAGGCAGCGCCAGCGTAAGCGGAGCGGCCAGCAGCATGGAGGCGAACAGGATATTGCGTTTGCCGAACCGGTCGGCAAGCGGACCGCCGAAGAACGTTCCGGCCGCGCCGGCCGCAAGGAACAGGAACACGTAAATCTGCGCGTCGGCGATGCTGATCGCGAAGACGTCGCGCAGATAGAACGCGTAATAGCTGCCGATCGACGTCACGTACCAGGCGCGCACGAATACGAGCAGAAGCAGCAGCGCCATGGCGGAAGCGATGCGTTTGCGAGCTTCGGGACTCATAACTTTTTTGACGGCCGTTTTCTTGACCAGAGCGGCCGTTTGCAGCGTGCGCCCGTACCAGCGGGCGATAAAGATCTGGACAATGATGCCCAGCACGGCGACGCCCGTGAACCAGATCGCGCCGAACTGGCCGAGCGGGATAAAGATCAGGCGCGTGAGCATCGGAGCGAGCGCCTGGCCGGCATTGCCGCCGACCTGGAAGATCGACTGCGCAAGACCCCGGCGCGAGCCGGCGGCCATATGCGAGACGCGCGAGCCTTCCGGGTGGAACGCCGCGGAACCCAGGCCGACGAAGACGACCGCGAGAATAACGGCCGCGTAATCCGAGGCGTAAGCGAGCAGCAGCATGCCGGTCAGCGTGGACGCCATGCCGATCGGCAGCAGCGCGGGCGTAGGCCGCTTGTCGGCGAACAATCCGATCACCGGCTGCATAATCGACGCGGTAAAGTTGATCGCGAACAGAATCCAGCCGAGCTGGCCGTAGCTGAGGTTCATCGATTCCTGCAGCACCGGCATGATCGCCGGGATTACGGACTGCATCGAATCGTTGAACAAATGCACGAGGCCGATCGCGAACAGGATACCGTAAACGGTATTTTGCGGGCGTCCCGCGGACTTGGACGGCTTCGGCGGCTGCGCGCCTTCGGCCGGAATAGCGGTTTTGGTGCCGGGTTTGACGAGCATAATCGGAATCCTCCATGACTGCGGCGGTCGCTGCCGCCGGAATGTGTACCATTTTAGGGGAACGATCGCGATCCGGCAAGGTTTTTTGGACGCATCTGTAAGGGAGCCGGTTCGGAACGAACAAAAAGAAAGCCGGGCGGTTGACGCCGCTTTCATCCGGTGTTATGCTTGGCGTGAGGCTTGTTACCGGTAATGCGGGCAATACCACGATGAGATCAAGAAACGTACGGGATCGGAATCTCTTCCTTTCCGCGGTTAGTTGTACGCTTCTTTCATTGCTGGTATTGCCTTTTTCTATCCTCAAAAACGGGTGGTCCATGTGATAATCAAACAAATCTTCAACAACAATATCGTCAGCACCGTGGACGACAAGAATCAGGAACTGCTGATCCTCGGCCGGGGTATCGGGTTCAATTCGCGGGTAGGCGATGCGGTGGACGAAAGCCGCGTCGAGAAGATTTTTCGGCTGCAGGACGAAGTCCTGTACGAGAAGTTCAAAGCGACGGTGATGGAAGTCCCGATCGATATTCTCCAGGCGACCGACGATATCGTCAGCCTGGCGCGCACGCAGCTCAACAAGACGATCAGCGACGGCATCTACGTCTCGCTGTCCGATCATATTCACTTTGCCATGCAGCGGATCAAAGACGGCATGCTGGTGCGCAACCCGCTGTCGTGGGAGATCCAGCATTTCTACAAAGCGGAATACGATGTGGCGAAGGAAGCGCTGAACGTGCTCCAAGCGCGGCTCGGCGTAGCGTTTCCCAAAGAAGAAATCTGCAATATCGCGCTGCATTTCGTCAACGCCGAAGTGAACGACTCGATGAACGACGTGACCCATCTGATGCAGCTGCTTCAGGAGATCATGAATATTATCAAGTACCATTACGGCGTCGAATTCGACGAAGACAGCGTGAACTATTTCCGCTTTATCACGCATCTCAAATACTTCTGCCAGCGCGTCGTGACGCATTCGAGCCACGAAGACGTGGAAGAATATCTGTACGAGATCGTGCGCAAGAATTACCCGGACGCGTTCGCGTGCATCGGCAAGATCGAGCGGTTTATCCGCAAAAATTACCGGTACGACATGACGCACTCCGAGCAGCTGTATCTGTCCCTGCACCTGGAGCGGCTGATGAAGACCAAAAAGGCTTGAACCAATTGCATAAGCCAGCGGGCTTGTTACTGTTCAATCAGGCAATACCCGAATGAAAGGCGAGGCTTCGGCATCCGTCTGTTCATTCGGGTATTTTTTATGGCCTGAATCAGGTTCAACCCCGCGCCAACATTCGAACAGACAGGAGCAATCCGTATGAACCCTCAGGAAACGGCCAAACAGATCGTCGAGTCCGTCGGCGGCATCGGCAATATCAACTCGGTGTACCACTGCATCACCCGCCTGCGCTTCGATCTCAAAGACCAGGGCAAAGCCGATCAGGCCGCGCTCAAGCAGCTCGACAAAGTGATGGGCACCAATATCGCGGGCGACCAATTTCAAGTCATTGTCGGCAGCGACGTGTCCAAAGTCTACGACGCCATGACGAAAGAATATCCGGCGCTCAAAGCCGACGCGGCTCCGCCGGCGGCCGGCACGGCCGAAGACAAGAAGAAAGGCAATCCGGTCTCGCGGCTGTTCGACTTTATCGCGGGCGTGTTTGCGCCGATCCTGCCGGCGATCGCCGGCGCGGGTCTGATGAAAGGACTGGTCGCCCTGTTCGTGTCGTGGGGCTGGATGACGGCGGGCACGGACACGTACCTCATCATCTCGGCGATCGGCGACGGCGTGTTCTACTTCCTGCCGGTGCTGATCGCGATCAGCGCCTCGCGCAAATTCGGCGCCAATCCTTACGTCGGCGTCGCCGTCGTCTCGGCGCTGCTGTATCCGGACCTGATCGCGCTGCTCGGTTCGGGCGAGCCGGTCTCGTTCGTCGGCATCCCGGTCACGGCCGTCTCGTACGCTTCGTCCGTCATCCCGATCCTGCTGGCGGTGTGGCTGATGTCCTATGTCGAGCGCGGCGTGAACAAGATCATCCCGGCTTCGCTCAAGCTGCTGCTCGTCCCGCTGATTACGCTGCTGCTGGTCGTTCCGGTCACGCTTATCGTCATCGGACCGCTGGGCACGTTTATCGGCGGCGGATTATCCGGCGGCATTAACTGGCTGCTGGCGGAAGGCGGATTGTTCGCGGGCCTGATCCTGGGCGGCGCGATGGCGCTGATCGTCATGACCGGCATGCATTACGCGCTCGTCCCGGTGATCCTCAGCAACCTGGCGACGCTCGGCGTCGACAAATTCCTGCCGCTGACGTATATCTCCAATATGGGCCAGGCGGGCGCGACTTTCGGCGTGTTCCTGCGGGCCAAAGACAAGAAGCTCAAATCCGTCGCGCTGTCCACCAGCGTTACGGCGCTGATGGGCGTAACGGAACCCGCGATGTACGGCGTGAATATGACGTATAAAAAGCCTTTCCTGGCCGGCATGATCGGCAGCGCCGCCGGCGGCGCGTTCGCGATGGCGTTCGGCGTCAACGCTTACGTGCTTGCGGGCAACGGCGGTATTCCGGGCCTGCCGGCCCTGATCGGCCCGACCTTTGTCTATGCGCTCGAAGGCCTGGGGATCGCTTTTGTCGTCGCCGCGGTCGTATCGTTTATCCTGGGCATCAAAGAAGAGATTCCGGTTCCGGAAGTATCCCCCGACGGCAAAAAGATCGTGGCCGCGCCCGCTTCGGGAGCCGTTTCGACCGAAAGCGAGCGGCTGCCCGCGGCAAGCGCCGCGCCGGCCGTCGAGGAGCCGGTGAAGATCCCGGCCCGCGACGAAACGATCTATGCGCCGATGACCGGACGCGCGATTCCGCTGACGGACGTGAACGACCCGACGTTCGGCGACGAACTGATGGGCAAAGGCATCGCTTTTGTGCCGTCGGAAGGTATTCTGGCTTCGCCGGTCGACGGCACCGTCATGAACGTATTCAAAACCAAGCACGCGATCGTGGTGCACAGCGTGTCCGGCGCGGAGCTGCTGATCCATGTCGGCATCAACACGGTCAAGCTGCGCGGCCAATATTTCGAAGCGCAGGTGCAGGCCGGCGACGTCGTCAAAGCGGGCGATCCGCTGCTGACGTTCGACCTGGCGCGCATCGCCGAGGAATACGATACGACGACCGCGATGGTCGTAACCAATACCGGCGACTACGCTTCGGTCGAAGCGCTGGAGACCGGCGGCGTGTCGATCTTGAAGCCGGTGCTGAAAGTCACAATCTGAAGCCAAAGGAGCTGTCCGAGTATGAGCAACCCAATCTATCCAACCCAACCAACCAACCCGCCCAATAACGCGAACCGTCCCGTGAACGCATTGTCGAAAAACGAAACGCCGTTTCCCGCAGATTTTCTGTGGGGCGGCGCGATTGCCGCCAGCCAGGCGGAAGGCGGATTCGACGAAGGCGGCCGCGGGCTGTCCACGTCCGATATGGTGCCTTACGCGAAGCAGACGGATTATGTCGATCTGGCCGCGCATATGAGCCGCTCCGAAGCGTCGATCCGCGAAGCGATCGGGCACCCGGGTTCGGAAGGCTATCCGAAGCGCTACGGCATCGACTTCTACCACCGCTATGCGGAAGATATCGAATTGTTCGCCGAACTGGGATTCAAAACGTTTCGCATGTCCATCTCGTGGAGCCGCATTTTTCCGAACGGAGACGATGCGCAGCCGAACGAAGAAGGGCTGGCGTTCTACGACTCCGTATTCGACGAGCTGAATAAGAAAGGCATCGAGCCGCTGGTCACGATGTCGCATTACGATATGCCGATTAAGCTGTCGCTGGAATACGGAGGCTGGAAAAGCCGCAAAGTAATCGACCTGTTCGTCCGCTATGCGGAAACGATCCTGAACCGCTACCGGGGCAAAGTCAAATACTGGCTGACGTTCAACGAGATCAACACCACGATTATCGAACCGTACACCGGCGGCGGCCTGATCGCGGAGCGCGAAAACAATCTGCTCGAAGCGTCGTACCAGGCGGTGCATCATCAGTTTATCGCGAGCGCCCTGGCGACCAGGGCGGCGCGCAGCATCGATCCCGCATCCAAGATCGGCTGCATGCTGGCCCGCATGATCCATTATCCGGCGACCAGCGATCCCGACGACGTGCTGGCGGCGCAGCTGGAGAACCAGCTCAATCTGCTGCATACGGACGTCCAGGTGCGCGGCGCGTACCCGGCGATCGCCAAGCGGTATTTTGCGGACCATCATATCAAGTTGAAAATGGAAGCGGGGGACGAGGAGATTCTGCGCGAGAACACCGTCGACTTTATCTCGTTCAGCTACTATACCTCGCTTGTGGCGGCGGCCGATCCCGGCAAATACGGCGTGACCGGCGGCAATCTGTACAGCACGATCAAGAATCCGAACCTGCCGGTAACCGAATGGGGCTGGCATCTCGATCCGGTCGGCCTGCGCGTCGTGCTCAAAGAATTCTACGACCGCTACGAAGTGCCGCTGTTTATCGTCGAGAACGGCCTCGGCGCGGTCGATACGATGCAAGCCGACGGCACCGTCGAAGACGATTACCGGATCGACTACATGCGCCGGCATATCGAACAAATCGGCGAAGCGATCCGCGACGGCGTGGACGTGATGGGCTATACGCTCTGGGGCGCGATCGATATCGTCAGCGCTTCGACCTCGCAGATGTCCAAACGCTACGGCGTCATCTACGTCGACCAAGGCGACGATGGCCGCGGCACGCTCGACCGAAGCCGGAAAAAAAGCTTCGGCTGGTACAAGAACGTCATCGCGACGAACGGGGCGGAGTTGGAGTAGATTGTAGGTTTAGGTATTTAGGAAGCGGCTTTCCTCAAGGGATTGAGGAGAGTCGTTTTTTGCTAAGTGCGAAAAATGAGAAAAAATCTCAAAAAATTGATTGAGGATGAAGCCGGTGATATGATACCCATGAGGTGAGCGAGATGCTGCTGCAGTTTACATTTAAAAATTATAAGTCGTTCAAAGATGAGACGACGCTTGATATGATCGCTTCTTCGATCAAAGAGCACGAGTCCGATGTGGCGGTGGATGCCTTCGATGAGCGAGTGTTGAAGGTGGTGGCGATATTTGGAGCGAATGCGAGCGGGAAGAGCAATGTTTTTAAGGCGTTTGAGTTTATGGTGGAGTATGTGAAAAAATCTCTAGATAAAAGTGAATCTCGTGCTTTAAATGCAGAGCCCTTTGCTTTCAGTGCTCAAAAAGAAAGCGAACCTTCGTCATTTGAAGTAATATTTAGCGCAGGAACGGATATTTTTCAATATGGATTTACTTTAAGAAGCCGTAAAATACATGAAGAATACTTATACAAGCGTGACAAAAATACAAAAAAAGAAAATTATTTAATTTTGTTTTATAGAACGGAAAATGGGATTGAAGAGCTATCGCAAGAGCTTAGTTCTGCAAAAGAGCTTTTGGAGCTTTTAAACGAAGAAGTGCTCACTTTAACCATGCTTTCTAATTTTAAATTCGAAATAACCAAAACGGTGTACCAATGGTTTAAACAAATTTCGATCATGGATTATGGAGAAATTCTAAGTGATAGGGAACGAATTCCTTTTAGATCCAGTTCGGAAAATCCGTTGGTGCAAATCTTACTGGATGTTGAAAAGAAAAAGACATTGGAACAATTCATTCAGGCAATCGACACAGGCATAGAAGGTTTAGATGCGGTAGTCTTTGAAGGGAAAGACGCAGACAATAATCAGTATTATGCTATAGTGGCTTCTCATAAAAATATTGACGATGATAAGCTGACCTTTTCTTTTATTAACGACGAATCCAGCGGCACCCGCAAACTGATCTCCCTTTACGTCTATCTCGAACAAGTTCTCGAAACCGGGGGAGTCCTGTTCGCCGACGAACTCGACGCCAAGCTCCACCCGCTGCTGCTGCGCTACTTGATCAATATGTTCCACGATCCGGCGACCAATCCCAACAACGCCCAGCTCATTTTCACGACTCACGATGTGTTCACGCTGGACAAAGACAATTTCCGCCGCGATGAAATCTGGTTTGTGGATAAAGACGAGCGAGGCGTATCCGACCTGTACTCGCTCGCCGAATACAAGCAGGAGAACGGCATGAAGACGCGCAACGACGCCAGCTACGGCAAAGACTACATCCTGGGCAAATACAACGCTATTCCGAACTTGAAAAAGCTGACGGACGACGGCGAGGCTGTACGTCATGGCGAATAGAAGGCAGCCGGGCAAAAAGCCGCGTAAAGAAGGGAAGCGCACCGCCAAGCCGTCCGGTCATCTGATCGTAACGGAAGGGATCAAAACGGCCTGGTCCAACGAGTGCATCGAACTGTGGTTCCTGCTGCATTTTGCTTACCTGGATACTTCGATTCCGAGAGACGCCTACTATGCAAAGTTGAGTGCGGAGTTGAGAAAGAGAGGCGGGCCGGATAAATACGAAAAAGCCGATTCAGGCTTATACGAGTTTCTCAAACCGTATCAGCGTAAAGCGATCGCGAATGCCCAAAGACTTAAAAACAGCTTTGCGCCGAGTGCCGCTTTTTCCAAACGCAATCCCTGCACCACGGTCGATGAATTGGTTATGGAGCTTATCGCTATCCTGGAGCGGGAAGACTGAATGAGTTCCGTTAGCTGAAACCGATCCCGATCCCGAATCGGCGCGCGAAATCGAACCGAAGATCGATAACCCAATGCGGTCCGCTGCGAAAAGCAGCCCAAACGCAAACAGACACCGACGATAATCGCCGGTGTCTGTTTTTGCGCCAGGCAGCTTTTTTACGCTGCGCAGCCTTTGTTACGCTTCTTCAACCTCGAACCCGGCCTGTTTCCACGCCGCTGTTCCGCCGTCGATGAATGCTACGTCGGTGAAGCCCATCAGCTTCAGCGCGTATGCGCCCAGAGCGGCCTGGCCGCCGGCGCCGCAGGTGACAAGGATCGGGCGATCGCGGTCGCTCAGGCGCTCGTCGCGCAGCTCGGCCGGCACGCCGAGGTCGGCGCGGATCGGCAGCATGCCGAGCGAGATGTTAACGCTGCTCGGAATCAGGCCGCACGCTCCGGCGTCTTTGGCGTCCTGCACGTCGATGATGAACGTATCGGGATTGGCGTTGATCTTCTCGCGCGCTTCCTGGGAAGTGACGCTCGGTACGTTGTTTCTTGCCTGGGTGACCATGTCGGTGAATGTCAAAGCCATTGTTGTTCAGCCTCCTGAATGGGTTTTGAGTATCGCTTCGGCGTCCGGCTCCGTTCAAGCGGAAGAAGACGGATCGGCCGTTTCGTTTATCATTACCCCAAGTCCGCCGAATGGCAACTCCTCTTTAACGGTTGTCGACTTTTTCCGGATACAGATCGTGCCGGCTCAGGCGGTCAAACGCCATTTCCTCGTACTTGGTGCCCGGCTTGCCGTAGTTGGTGTACGGATCGATCGAGATGCCCCCGCGCGGCGTGAATTTGCCCCAGACCTCGATGTAGCGCGGGTCCATCAGCTCGATCAGGTCGTTCATGATGATGTTCATGCAGTCCTCGTGGAAATCGCCGTGGTTGCGGAAGCTGAACAGGTACAATTTGAGCGATTTGCTTTCGACCATTTTGACGTCCGGAATGTAGCTGATATAGATCGTCGCAAAGTCCGGCTGGCCCGTGATCGGACACAAACTGGTGAACTCCGGGCAGTTGAATTTAACAAAGTAATCGCGGTACGCGTGTTTGTTGTCGAACGATTCCAGGATGCCCGGGTCGTATTCGAACGTATATTTCGTGCCCTGGTTGCCCAGCAGCGTCAGGTCTTCCATTTCGTCTTTTTGTCTTCCGCTGTCTTTTTGTCTTCCGCTCATGAATGTAACGCTCCTTTTTGTTGGAAAAATGCGATCCGACTTTCCGTTCAAAACGTCTATACGCCGCGTTTGTTGCCCCAGACGAGGGTGTGCAGCTGCGGCAGGGCGCGGGCGTCTTTGAGGTCGGGCAGTTCGGACAGGCGTCCGATCAGCCACTCGTAACGGCTTAGCAGCGAAGACACATGATCCCGCACCTCGCCGGAAACTTCCGGATTGCCCGTTTGCAAAATGAACGGGACGTCCGGGTAGCGGGCATGAACGCCGCGCGCGTAAGTCAGGTCGTCCTCGTCGAAAATAACGATCTTGATGCACATCTCGCGCCGTCCCGGCGCTTCGCGCAGACGCTCGACGATCGAATCCAACACGTCGAAGTCCGTTTCCATGCCCGAGCTCGGCGGCTTCGGCGACAGCGTGACCTCGTCGATGCGCACGATCCAGTCCTGCCAGCGCGAACCCTGCGTTTCCACGGCGGTGCGGATACCGCGCTGCCGCAGCAGCTGCACCAGATCCCCGAGCTGCGGGAGCAGCAGCGGATTGCCGCCGGAGATCGTCACATGGTCGAACGTATCGCCGCCGAGCGCGAGCAGTTCGTCCAGAATTTCGGCGGGCGCGAGCATGCGGATCTGGTCTTTGGCGCTGCCGTCCCAGGTGAACTTGGAATCGCACCACGAGCAGCGGTAGTCGCAGCCTGCGGTGCGGACGAACATCGTTTTGCGGCCGATCGACATGCCTTCGCCTTGAATGGTCGGGCCGAAGATCTCCAGGACGGGGATGGGGCGGACAGCCGGGGAAGTCTGGTTCATTCTTCCATCCACTCCCGTCTGGCTTCCGCATACGAAGTCGGCGTTTCGAACAGACGGACGAATTCCGTACGCGCGCCGAGCGCCCGGTAAGGATCCGACGACAGCGCATTTTCCATCTGCTCATAGATCCACACGACCATATTTTCGGCGGTGGTGTTCATAAGCGGCAGCGTTTCGTTCAGATAACGGTGGTCCAGATACGTCTCGATCCGCTCTTTCCAGATCTGCTTGATCTCGCCGAAATCGACCGCGATTCCGTTGGAAGCCGGAACGGCCGAGATGCCGAACACGACCTCGTACGTATGTCCGTGCAGATTCTTGCATTTGCCTTCGTAGTCGTGCAGATGGTGGGCGGCGTCGAACGTGAACGATTTGCTCACCAGCACCCGTTTGCGGTGGTAGCGAAGCTGTTCTCCCGTGATGTCTTCGCCGAATACCTGAAGCTGTTGGACGATATGAAAAGGACCGGGCTGACGCCGGAAATCGGACTCGCTCATACCGTCGTCTTCCGATCTTCGAGGTATTTGTCGAGTCCGGCGCGGCGCAGCTTGCAGGCCGGGCATTCGCCGCAGCCGTCGCCGACCACGCCGTTGTAGCAGGTCAGCGTGCGCTCGCGCACGAAATCGAACGCATTCAGCTCGTCCGAGAGCGCCCACGTTTCGGCTTTGTCGAGCCACATAAGCGGCGTATGGATGACAAAAGGATAATCCATCGCTAGATTCAGCGTGACATCCAGCGACTTGATAAACGTGTCCCGGCAGTCCGGGTAGCCGCTGAAGTCCGTTTCGCACACTCCGGTCACGATATGGCGCGCGCCGGAAGTCTTGGCAAGAATAGCGGCGAAGCTCAGGAACAGCAGGTTGCGTCCTTCGACAAACGTGCTGGGCAGCTCTCCTTCTTCGTGGGTGATCTCGATATCGTCGCGGGTCAAAGCGTTCGGCGCGAGCTGGTTCAGCAGGCTCATATCGAGCACCGTATGCTTAACGCCGAGCTCCTGCGCGATACCGCGCGCGACTTCGATCTCCAATTTGTGGCGCTGGCCGTAGTCGAACGTAACCGCCTGGACTTCGGCGAACGTTTTTTTGGCCCAGAACAGACACGTGGTACTGTCCTGGCCGCCGCTGAATACAACTACGGCTTTTTCGTTTTTAAGCATGCTAAAAACCTCTTTCTTCTTCTAAAATAGGAAGGAAAGAGGTCCAGGAACCGGTCGTAAAAAACACTTCGAGCGATCGGCGGACGCGCAGGATGCGCAAATCGAAGTCCGCGATAAAAATGCTGCTCGGGATCGCCTGCAAAGATTCCGCTAAAAAAAGCGGATGAAATCCGGGTAAAAGGGATTTCCGCCGGGCTGCTTCAGGCGGCGCGCCGAAAAGTCGCGTCGTCGATGCAGGCCCAAAGATATCCGGTTGTCGGCACGGCTCCGGGGAGCACGCCGAAGAAGCCTCGGAATCGGCGGGGCGGCGATTAGTTTTTTATAGAGGGAGTTCTCGAACCTCTCCCGCGCCAAAGCGGACGCGGAATCTCTTCAACAATCTATGCGATTGGACAAACAAACCCTGCGATACAAGCTGCCAACTGCGGCTGGGCGCAATTTCAGCGTTTTTCATTATAACATGAAACTTGCTCGGCCGATACGCCCGCACATTTGTTCGCAAAATTTGTCTGTTCGTATTGAGACGTTGGAGCCGGCATGGTATGATTAGGAAGAAATTTCACAACTGCATTTTGCCAAAAGGTTAAGCCTTCTATATGCGTAAAATCCAGGCGCGTTTTGAGTACCCCAACCGAGTTCGACGCGGCGTTTTCCTTTATGGGGACAAAGCGGTTTCCGCGATTCGAACCGGCGACAAGACGAAAGGAAAAATCTACATCATGATGGGAAAAGCTCATTTTATTATCGGAACCGGCGTTTCGCTGTCCCTGCTGGCGCTGTCGGGACAGCCGGTTACGGCGGGCGCCGTCGCGATCGCGGGCGTCAGTTCGCTGCTGCCGGATATCGATCATCCGAATTCGATACTCGTAACCCGGGCGCTGCCCGACCGGCTGCTGCGCATCCTGCAGTCGGCGATGCTGCTTGTGGCCGCCGCGGTGCTGTTCTACGCGCCGCTCGAACAGCCGTGGAACAGCGTGCTGGCCGCGATCGCGGTAATCGCGATGTTCCTGCCCGAACAGGCCTTGCGCAAAGGCGCGTTCGTGCTGATCGGACTCGCGGTTATCATATTCGGCGAGCGGTACGCGCCCTGGAACCGGATGGGCGGCATCCTGCTGATCGTATTCTCGCTGGCGCCGCACCGCGGCATCACGCATACGGTCTACGCCACCGCGGCCTGGACGCTGCTGCTGTACGGGCTGACCGGGAGTCACGGTTCTTCGATCTGGATCGCGGGCGGCCTTGCGTACGCGCTCCATCTGATCTGCGATTCCCTCACCAAGAACGGCATCCGGCCGCTGCCTCCGCTCAAGTGGAAGCTTCGCTTCGCGCTGATGACGACCGGCAAGAAGTCGGGCAAACGCGTCGAACGGATCGGGATCGGCCTGACCGCGGTGCTGTTCGCCGCCGTATTCGGCATTCGGCTGATCGAATACGCGGCCCGCGTCTATTTGCAGCTGTCGTCGTAAACGAATAGGCGGAATCCGGCCGAGCCGGAATCCGACAAGGAGAACGCCACCCATGAACAAACGTTCTTTCTACTGGTTGTGGTCGTCGCAGACGATGTCGAACGCGGCCGACATTCTATATGTAACGGCTCTGACCGTGCTTGTGCTCGAAGGAACGGAATCGATCGTCTCGACGATTCTTGTTCCGTTTTTTCGTATTTTCTCGCAGATTATCAGCGGGTTTCTCGCGCCGCTCATGCTGCGCAAATTCCGCCTGCCCCGGCTGATGCTGCTGTCGCAGGGCGGGCAGTTCGCGCTGTTTGCCGCGCTGGTTCTGTATGTGCAGTCGGCCGAGACGAACGTGCCGCTCGCGCCCGTATTCGCCGTCGTATTCGCCATGTCGTTTCTGGACGGCTGGACGACGCCGGTGCGTAACGCGCTTGTGCCGAGACTGGTCGGGCCGGACTGGCTGATGCGCGCGAACGGTCTGATCTCGGTCAGCGACCAGACCGTGCAGTTCGCGGGCTGGGGACTGAGCGGCATGCTGGTCGCTTTTGCGGGCGCGCCGAGAACGATGCTGCTGGCCTGCGCGCTGTACGGGGCGGCCCTGCTCTTCACCGCGCTGATCCGCGAACCGGCGGGCCGGCGGAGCGCGGATGAAACCGAATCGGACGAACCGCGTATTCAGGGAGAAGCCTCTTCGCGCCGGGAAGCGCTGCTCGAAGGCTGGAGCCTGATCTTCCGCAGCGTCCGTCTGCGCACGCTGACGCTGATCGATTCGATCGATATGCTCGGCGGATCGGTCTGGGTCGGCGCGTTCACGCTGCTGTTCGTGCAGCAGGCGCTGGGCCGGGGCGAAGAGTGGTGGGGATTTATCAACGCTTCGTATTTTGCCGGGGCGGTGCTGGGCGGCCTGCTCGTCGTGGCGCTGGTGGGACGGCTGCAAAAAAAGCTGTTTCTCTCGATGCTGGCCGGCATACTGGGCTATTCGGCGCTGACGATCGTATATGCGACGACGGGGATTCCGCTGCTTGCGCTGGCGATCGTGCTGATTATGGGACCGTTTGCGGAGCTGTCGATGGTGGCGCGCCGCACGCTGATTCAGCAGAGCGCGAGCGAAGAAGATCTGCCGAAGGTGCTGTCCGCGCAGGCTACGCTGCTGAATCTAGTATTCTGCGCGTCGCTGCTCGGCATGGCCCGGTTGGCGGAAGTCATCGGGATCGTGAATTTGTATCTGTACGCGGGCGTTATGTCGCTGCTGGCGTTCGGGATCGGCTTCGCGATGCGCGGCAGGTTTGCCGCGGAGATCGCTCCGAACCGACAGGAAGATTAATCTTCTTTTTCAAAAGCTTCCCCGGTGTTAAAGTGTAGAAAAGAACGTTAGGGAAAGGAGACGGATTATGAGTATCGATTTGCGCAAGAAGGCCGAGGAGAACCTGATCAGCCTCTCCAAAACCGCGACCATCTCGCTGAGCAAAAAAGGATTGGGGAACCAGAAAGCGCGCGTTGCGCTGGCGCTGGACATTTCGGGCTCGATGACCGGGCTGTTCTCGAACGGCATCGTGCAGGCGGTGTGCGAACGAACGCTGGGGCTCGGCATGAACTTCGACGACAACGGAGCGGCCGACGTGTTCCTGTTCGGCATGCAGGATTATTCCGTCGGCGAGATTCAAAAAGAAAACTTTTACGAATTCGTCAGCCGGGAGATCCGTTCGAAGTACAGGCTGGAGAACGGGACCCACTACGCCGGCGTGATGCGGCGCATCGCGGAGCACTATTACCCGGGTTCGCTCAGCGTGAAGAAAGGGCTGTTCGGGCTCGGCCGGGATAAAGTCAGCGTCAGCGCGGCGGAGCCGGACGAACCGGTCTATGTGATCTTCGTGACCGACGGCAACTGCTTCGACGGGGACAAGACGGCCGAGCTGGTGCGGCAGACGTCCAAGCTCGGCATCTTCTGGCAGTTTGTCGGGGTGGGGCGGGAAACGTTCCAATTCCTGAAGCAGCTCGACGATCTCGACGGCCGCCTGATCGACAACGCGAACTTTTTCCAGGTCAACGATCTCAAGAAGATCTCGGACGAAGAGCTGTACGACCGCCTGCTCGGCGAATTTCCGGACTGGCTCAAACTGGCGAAGGAGCATTCGCTCATTAAATGAGTTATACTGTAAGCGCAGACTTTTCAAATCAAACGACAGCTCAGACTTCGACTTCAAGGGTTTCGACCGAAATTCCACACAAAACGGAGGCGTATCGACATGAGTTCGTTTCAAAGCTGGCTGAACAAGACCAAGACCGGACTGCAGGACCAGGTGGGCCGTTTCAAAAACAAGGATCTGATGGAGGCCATCGTCGCGGGCTGCGCCGTCGTATCCGTGGCGGACGGCACGATCGATTCGACGGAAAAGCAAAAAATGGCCGGCTACATCGGCCGCAACGAGCAGCTTAAAGTGTTCAATATGAGCGAAGTGATCGAACGCTTCAACCACTATGCGGGCAATATGGAATTCGACGTCATGGTCGGCAAACAGGAATCGCTGCGCGTGATCGCGAAGTTCAAGTCCAAGCCCGAAGTGGGACGCGTAATCGTCGGCGTATGCTGCGCGATCGGCGCGGCGGACGGCGATTTCGATGAGCAGGAGAAAGCGGCCGTGCGCGATATCTGCAACGTGCTCAACCTGAGCCCGGGCGAATTCGGCCTGTAAGATTCGCAGCTTCGTCAATTCGTTAAGTATGAGATGAAACCGCATCCGGGTTCGGCCGTATACATAAGCACGCCGAACGGATAAGACTATTCGGACAAGGCGGCGGAGAGGCCCGGGGCTCTCTCCAAAGTTGTCTTGCTCCCGGACGAGCGGGTATAATTCAAGATAGCTGCATCAACCATACCATTCCAATTGGGAGGGCTATAGACAGCAATGACAATTTCTCTGGTGAAAGGTCAGAAGATCGATCTGACGAAAGGGAATGCCGGTCTGTCGAAGATTACGGTCGGACTGGGCTGGGACCCGGCGGATTCCGGAGGCAAAGGGCTGTTCGGATTCAAAAAGAAAGCGGCGAATATCGACTGCGACGCTTCGGTTCTGCTGCTGAACGAACAGGGTAAGCTCAAAGGCGGCCGCAACGTCGTCTGCTTCCACAATTTGCAGAACGACAACGGATCGGTCGTGCACGGCGGGGACAACCTGACCGGCGCGGGCGACGGAGACGACGAACAGATCCATGTCGATCTGTCCGCGGTTCCACCCGACATCCACCGTATTCTCGCCGTAGTGAACATCTACGACTGCGAAGCGCGCAAGCAGCATTTCGGCATGATCCAGTCGGCGTTTATCCGCATTTTCGAATCCGGCAGCGGCCGCGAACTGGCCCGCTTCAACCTGACGGACGATTATTCGGGAATGACCGCGCTGCTGGCCGGCGAGATCTACCGCCAGGGCGGCGAATGGAAATTCAGCGCGATCGGCGAAGGAGCGCAGGCGCCGCATATCGACCTGCTCGCCCGCCGCTACGCCTGATCGGGACTTAAACACAAGCGTGACTTTAACTTCAATATTGCGCAGCACCCCAAAACCATAACGAAAGAAGGAATTCAATCATGGCAATCAGCTTGCAAAAAGGTCAAAAAGTCGATCTGACGAAAACGAACCCGGGTCTCAAAAAAGTGCTGATCGGTCTCGGCTGGGACACGAACAAGTACGACGGCGGCGCGGACTTCGACCTTGACGCTTCGGCGTTCCTGCTCGGCGGCAACGGCAAAGTAACGTCCGATACGGACTTCGTGTTCTACAACAATCCGAAGAACGCCAACGGAGCGGTTACGCATACGGGCGACAACCGGACCGGCGAAGGCGAAGGCGACGACGAGCAGCTGACGGTGGAACTGTCGAGCGTGCCGGCCGAAGTCGAAAAAGTATCCTTCTGCATCACGATCCACGACGGAGCTTCCCGTTCGCAGAACTTCGGTCAGGTCTCCAACGCGTTCGTGCGCATCGTCAACGAAGAAACGAACGAAGAACTGATCCGCTACGATCTGGGCGAAGACTTCTCGGTCGAAACGGCGATCGTCGTAGCCGAACTGTACCGCAACGCCGGCGAATGGAAATTCAGCGCCGTGGGCAGCGGCTACCAGAACGGACTGGAAGGTCTGGTACGCGATTTCGGTCTGGCCGTATCTTAATAATCGCATAACCCCTATACGCAGCTCCGATCTACTCCCGAAGGCCGTCTTCCTTATAGACGGCCTTTGGCTATAAAACGAGCGGCATTTCGAATGTTAAAAATGGAAACGGAGGAATTTTACCATGACTATCAGCCTCTCCAAAGGACAGCGCATCGACCTGACGAAAACAAATCCGGGACTCAAAAAAGTCGTGATCGGCCTCGGCTGGGATACGAACAAATACAGCAGCGGAATGGACTACGATCTGGACGCTTCGGTATTCCTGCTGCATGAGGACGGACGAGCCAAGGGAATCGAAGACTTCGTGTTCTACAACAATCCGAAAACGCCGAACGGCGCCGTCGTGCATACGGGCGACAACCGGACCGGCGAAGGCGAAGGCGACGACGAGCAGATCCTGGTCGATTTCTCGCTGGTGCCGCAAAACATTACGCGGCTGGGTATCACGGTCACGATTCACGACGCCGAAGCACGCTCGCAGAACTTCGGCCAGGTGTCGAACGCGTTCGTGCGCGTCGTGGACGACAGCGACAACCGCGAAGTGCTGCGCTACGATCTCGGCGAAGAATTTTCCGTGGAAACGGCCGTCGTCATCTGCGAACTGTACCGCCAGGGCGAAGACTGGAAATTCCAGGCGATCGGTTCCGGCTTTGCGGGCGGCCTGGCAGCGCTGTGCAAAAACTACGGACTGGATGCTCAATAATCGGCGCGAAGCCGCTTGAACCGAACCGTGCAAATTCATGTGAAAGGCGGAATTGCGAGTGACGAGCACCATCATTAGAGGCCAAAAGGCCGATCTGACCAAAACCAGCCCGGGGCTCGACCGGATCGTCGTCGGGATGGGCTGGCAGTCGGCGGCCGGGTTCGATATCGACTTCTCGGCTTTTCTGCTCGGCGCGAACTCCAAAGCGACGGCGGACGAAGATCTGATCTTCTACGGCAATCCGGCGGGCGCCGGCGGGGCGATGCAGCTTCAGACGGGCGCCCGCGCCGCTTACGCCGGGGCGACGGACAACGAGCAGGTATCGATCTCGCTGAGCCGCGTTCCGGCGGCCTACGAGCGGATCGCGTTTACGCTGACGCTGTACGACGGCGAGCAGCGGAAGCAGAACTTTACGGGCGTGAACGGCGTGTACCTGCGCATCATCGACGAGCGCAGCGGCTCGGAACTGGTCCGCTTCACGCTGGACCGCACGTCCGGCGTCGAGACGGCGATCGTGGTCGGCGAACTGTACCGCTACAACGGCGAATGGAAATTCAGCGCCGTCGGCAGCGGTTATACGGGCGGACTCGAAGCGCTCTGCCGCAGCTTCGGCATCGACGTGCAGGCCGAAGCGGACCCTCAGCCGCCCCCGCCCGCGGCACAGCCGCCGGCTCCGGCGCCCGCTCCGCAGGCCCAGCCGGCCAAGCCCGCTGCGCCGGCGCCGTCGGCTTCGCCCGCGCAGCCGTTCAACCCGGCGTCTCCGGCTCCGCAGCCGCAGCCGGAGGGCAACCCCGCGCCGCGCAATCTGGGCCGCCCGTCGCAGCAAAGCGGCGGAACGCCGCCCGTACCGCCCGCTTCGCAGGGCGGAGGCGGCTCCGCTTCGCCGCGGGTGATCCCGCCCGCGCCCGGCAGTTCCGCGCCGGCTCCGCAGGCCGGCGCCAATTCCGGTGGCGGCGCGTCTTCGTCGCCCGCGTCTTCTGCGGGAGCGCAGCCTCCCGCCGCGCCGAACCTGCAAAAGATCGAGCTGACCAAGCGCGGCGACAAGATCAGCCTGGAGAAGAAAGCGGGTTCCGATTCCATCGGCGAGATTCTGATCAATCTCAACTGGAATCAGCGCGCAGGCGGCGGCTTCTTCGGCCGCACGACGGGCGTCGATCTCGACCTCGGCTGTTTGTTCGAGCTCAAGGACGGCTACAAAGGCACGGTCCAGGCGCTCGGACGCTCGTTCGGTTCGTTGAACGACGAGCCGTATATTCTGCTCGACGGCGACGACCGGACCGGCACCCGGGCCGGCGGCGAGAATATGCGCATCAACGGCGCGCATCTGCGCGATATCAAGCGCATCGTCGTGTACGCCTTCATCTACGAAGGCGCGGCGAACTGGGCCCAGGCCGACGGCGTGGTCACGATCAAGCAGGGCGCAGGCCCCGATATCGTCGTTCGGCTGGACGAGCACGGCAGCCGCAAAGGCATGTGCGCCATCGCCATGATTACCAATGTGGATGACCAAACGTTCAGCATCGAACGGCTGGTCGAATATTTCTCCGGACACCGCGAGGTCGACCAGGCTTACCGCTGGGGACTCCGCTGGACGACCGGCAGCAAATAATTTTACGCAAAGCAAACTGAACCGAATTCAACCAGAGCAGCCACCTACACTTTACGCACGACGGTTCGTTCCGCCCTTTGCCGAATGTCTGCCCGCATATGTGGAATGCCCGCAGGATCCGCAACAGGCCGCCTCTGGACCGCCTTGAAGGAGAGAAACAGCATGGCGGACTTTTTTCAGAGTTTCTTCGGCAATTTTGCCAACTACTTTCAATGGGAGCACGTAGGCGCTATTCTGAGCGAACCTGCGACCTGGGGTGTGATCGGCACGCTGATTATCCTCGAAGGCCTGCTGTCCGCGGACAATGCGCTGGTGCTGGCCGTCATGGTGCGCCACCTGCCGCCCGCTCAGCGCAAAAAGGCGCTGTTCTACGGGATTCTCGGCGCTTACGCTTTTCGGTTCGTGGCGATCGGGGTCGGGACTTTCCTGGTCAAGATCACCTGGGTCAAAGTGCTCGGCGGTTTGTATCTGCTGTGGATCGCGATGAGCAATCTGTTCGATCTCGAACTCCAGTGGAAACGGATCGGACGCGTGCCGCTGATTCCGAAGATCGGGCGCAAGCTCGCCGAGAACGAAGCCGAGGAAGTGGAAGAGAAGAATTACGGGTTCTGGAGAACGGTGCTCGCCGTCGAACTGATGGATATCGCGTTCAGTATCGACAGCGTGCTGGCCGCTTTCGGCATCAGCCAGGAAGTCTGGGTTCTGCTGCTCGGCGGCATGATCGGCGTCCTGATGATGCGGGGCGTCGCCCAGCTGTTCCTGAAGCTGCTGGAGAAATTCCCGGAGCTCGAACGCGCGGCGTTTATCCTGATTACGATTATCGGATTGAAAATGCTGGTAGCGGCGCTGTTCGATTATGAGCTTCCGCAGGGAATCTTCTACGCGCTGCTGCTGATCGTATTCGGCGGCACGATTCTGCTCAGCTTTCTTCGTCAGCGCCGGCAGGTTCGTTCCGAATAAAAATTTCCGTTCCAAAAGCGGTCCCGGCGCTTTCGAAGCGCCGGCATCCGCTGGTCTCGCAGGCCGATTCCCGACCCGGCTTTCGTTACGAAAAGCCGCGGCCGCGGAATTTTGCCGATCCCTCCGTATACGAACAACTTTCCCGCTGTTTTGAGCGTTCAAGTGAAGCGGGCGGGTTTTTCGTATGCAAGGAGGGCTTTTTTTGGATACATGTACGGGCCTGCGGATATTGGCGGCTTGAAAGACAGGCGTATCGGATTTATATTTTGGGAGGAAGAACCATGCGTTATTTCGATTACTTGTCCACGGAAGAAACTGAAAAGTTGTTTTATCTGGCTCCCGAACCGTTCTGCAACCGCTCGGATAAAAGTCTGCTCGCGCATGCGGTCGGAGCGGCGCTATACATGCCGGCGACGCGCCCGACGATCGCGCGCGATCTCAGCACCGGCAAATACGAAGGATTGACCTCCACGGTGATCGATCTGGAAGACGCGGTCGGGGACCTCAAGCTGGAGGAAGCGGAAGAGTCGCTCGTTTCGCAGATCCGGCAGCTGCACGACTCCGCGTCCGACGGCCGGCTCGACGCCGAATTGCTGCCGCTGATCTTTGTCCGGATTCGTACGCCCGAGCAGGCGGAGCGCGTCCTGGACCGGCTGGGCCGAGCGGCTTCGCTGCTGACCGGGCTGGTGTTCCCCAAATTCGAAGCCCGCACGGGCGAGCTCTATCTGGAGCTGCTGCGCCGCTACAACGAGTCGCGTCCGGAAGGCCGCCCCGTTTTGTACGGAATGCCGATTCTGGAAAGCGCCGAGGTGATCTACGCGGAGACGCGCCAGAACACACTGCTGGGCATCAAAGAACTGCTCGACCGCTACCGCGACTACGTACTGAATGTGCGCATCGGAGCGACCGATTTCTCCAGTTTGTTCGGACTGCGCCGCAAACCGGACATGACCATCTACGATATCGGCGTAATCCGCGACTGCGTGGCAAGCATCGTCAATCTGTTCGGGCGCGCAGGCGACGGGTATGTGATTTCCGGACCGGTCTGGGAGTATTTCAAAAGCGACCGGGTCATGAAGCCGCAGCTGCGGGAAACGCCTTTTCAGGAAACGGCGGGGCGTGAAGGACTCAAGGTGCGGATGCAGTATATCAACAAGTACGTGGACGGGCTGATCCGCGAAGTGGAACTGGACAAAGAAAACGGGATCGTCGGCAAAACGATTATCCATCCGACCCATATCTGCCCGGTTCAGGCGCTGTACACGGTGACGCACGAGGAATACGTCGACGCCGCCCATATTCTGGGCAGCAGCGGAGGACAGATCGGGGTCGTCAAAAGCGGTTACGACAATAAAATGAACGAGATCAAACCCCATCTCAACTGGGCTCGGCGCATCATGATCCGTTCGGAAATATACGGGGTGCTCAATGAAAACCAGAACTACACCGCATTACTCGTCAGATAACGCGTCCTCGGCGGCCGGGAACGCGGCGAGCGAAGGAGACGCTTATACATACGACATGCCGGAAGGACTGACGGTCCGCGTCAGGCTGACTTCCAATCCGTTCGGGCTGCACCCGGACGATCTGTTTCGTATGGCGGCGCGCATCAACAAAAAGCGCAGCTTCCTGTTCGTGAGCCGGATTCTCGGCAAACATATTCCGGTGAATCCGCACAAGTCGCTGCTGGGCGGAGCGGCGCTCGCGCTGCTGTGGCAGCGGCGCCGGGCCGAAGAAGCCGGCGCGTCTTTCGTCTCCGGCGCCGAAACGGGAGCCGGGGCTGCCGCGGTCGAAGGAGCTTCGGCCTACGCGGCCTCGACGGCGGCGCGGGAAGCGGCCGCTTACAGCCTCGAAGACGTCTGCGAGGCGCTGCGGGGCGAAGCTTCGGCTTCGCGCGAACTGCATCGTCGGATGAAAGAGCATCCGCTGCATCTGGAAGAGCCGGCGCTGTTTATCGCTTTTGCGGAAACGGCGACCGCGCTCGGCCACGCGATGTACGACTGCTTCGCGGGCGAGACCCGCTTCCTGCATACGACGCGCGAGGAGCTTGTCGGCGTAGAACCCGTACTGAGCTTCGAAGAAGAGCATTCCCATGCGACGGCGCACCGCTGCTACGCGCGCGAAGCGTCGTTCTTCAGCGGCGGAGACACCGTCGTGCTGGTGGACGACGAAGTGACCACCGGCAACACGGCGCTGAATATTATCCGCGATTTGCAGAGCAAGCACCCGCGGCGGCATTACGTCGTCGCCAGCCTGCTCGACTGGCGCGGAGCCGCCGACCGGGCGCGCTTCGCCGCGCTGGAAGCGGAGCTGGACATCGCGATCGAGACGCTGGCGCTGATCGAAGGCGAGATCCAAGTGGAAGGCGGGCCGGTCGAGCATCTGCCGCAGTCTTCGGCCGATCGCCGCGCGGACGGCGCGGGCGAAGTGCTGCGGCACGATCTGTCGCCGGTCTTCACGCATATTGCCGCGCCATCGGTCGATACGGCCGGAACAGTCTCGAACTGTCCGTATCTGGAACTGACGGGACGCTTCGGCATGTACGAGGGCGACAACGGCACGCTGGACGCGCAGGTTCGCGCGGCGGGAGCGCAGTTGGAAGCGCAGCGCCGCGGCGGCC
Source organism: Saccharibacillus sp. CPCC 101409 (assembly GCF_030518235.1). Classification (GTDB taxonomy): domain Bacteria; phylum Bacillota; class Bacilli; order Paenibacillales; family Paenibacillaceae; genus Saccharibacillus. The sequence continues at coordinate 479,586 of NZ_JAULSA010000001.1, forward strand.
GAACGCTCTGCATGGGCACGGGCGAATTTATGTATGTGCCGATGCGGATTGCGGCCGAAATGGGCGAGGGAGTGCTGTACCAATCCAGCACGCGCAGCCCGATTCATGTGCTGGACGAGGACGGCTACGCGGTGCGCAGCAAGTTCCCGCACGTCTCGGCCGATGATCCGGACGTGGCGAACTTCTTCTATAACATTCCGGCAGGGGCCTACGACGAGATTTTCGTCTTTTTGGAACGGATGCCGGCCGAAGACCATCTGCGGCCGCTGCTCGGCGCTCTGGAGAGCACCGGCGTTCCGGTGATTCATCTGGTCTTCGCCGGTACGGCCGGAGATGCGCTTATACAGGAGGATAACTCATATGTTGAACGATAAAATCATGGCTAAACCGCTGCCGACGCCGGAGCGGCTCGGCAGCTACAATCCCGAAGACGTGGTTTTCCTGCTCAAAGACCTGAGCGAAGCGAAGCTTGAGCGCGGGACGGAAGACCGCGAGGAAGCGATTCAGGGAGGCACGCATTATTCCGAGATGCTGCCGGTGGAATATCGGCCGACGCCGGAATATCTGGCGCTGTTCCACGAGACGCTGGAAACGACGGCGCGCAAAGTCGCGCTGGCGGCCGGGATCGTCTCGGAGCGTCTGGCGGCCCGCCACGGCACCGACTTCGTGCTGGCTTCGCTGGCCCGGGCGGGCACGCCGATCGGCATCCTGATCAAGCGTTATATCAAGGAAGCCTACGGCGGCGACCTGCCGCACTACAGCATCTCGATTATCCGCGGCCGGGGCATCGACGAGAACGCCGTGCTGTATATGCTGCGCGAGCATCCGGGGCGGCGGATTCAATTCGTCGACGGCTGGACCGGCAAAGGCGCGATCCGCAAAGTGCTGGCGGAAGCCAAAGAGACCCTGTTCTCCAAATACGGCATCGGGCTCGACGACGATCTGGCCGTGCTGGCCGATCCCGGGCACTGCTCGGAAACGTTCGGCACGCGCGAAGACTTCCTGATTCCGAGCGCCTGCCTGAACTCGACGGTCTCCGGTTTGATGAGCCGGACCGTGCTGCGAAGCGACCTCATCGGACCGGACGACTTCCACGGAGCCAAGTATTACCGCGAATGGCTGCCCGAAGACGTATCGAATCTGTTCGTCGACCGCGTGGCCTCCTGCTTCGGCGAGATTCAAGAATATGCGCGGCGCGAGGCGGCGGAACTTGAACGGCTGCCGGAAGCGAACGAATCCACCTGGCAGGGGATGAAGGACATCGCCCGCATCCAGCAGGATTACGGGATCGAAGACGTCAATCTGGTGAAGCCGGGCGTGGGCGAAACGACGCGGGTGCTGCTGCGGCGGGTGCCGTGGAAGATTCTCGTCGACCGGCTGGACAATCCGAATCTGCGGCATATTCTGCTGCTGGCCGAAGACCGCGGCGTGCCGGTGGAGGTATATCCCGAATTGACTTATTCCTGCTGCGGGATCATCAAGCCGCTGAAGGGGGCCGCCGAATGATCTTCGCGAGCGATCTCGACCGGACGCTGATTTATTCCAAACGCGCGATGGGCGGCAGTCACGACGAAGCTTCGGTCATTCCGGTGGAACTGTATCAGGGGCAGCATATCTCGTTTATCTCGCCGGAGACGGCTCGGCTGCTGTCCGAGCTTGCGAAAACGGCGCTGTTCGTGCCCGTTACGACGCGGACGATCGAGCAGTACGAACGCATTTTCTATATCCGGGAAACGCTGAATCCGCAGTACGCGGTGACGAGCAACGGCGGCAATGTGCTGGTGGACGGCAAACCCGACCCCGACTGGCAGCGTCATGTGGCCGAAGCGCTGGCCCGCAGCGAAGACGCGGAGAAAGTGATCGAAGCGTTCGATCGCATCTCTTCGCCTCATTGGGTCAAGTCTTACCGCCACTCCGACAATTTGTTCTACTCCGTTATTCTGGACCGCGAAAAGATGCCGCTGGACGTTGTCGAGCAGTTTCGGCAGGAATTGGCCGCGATGAAGTGGAATCTGTCCGTACAGGGACGCAAAATGTACCTGGTGCCGGACGGCGTCAGCAAGGGAGCGGCGCTGCTGCATGTCAAAGAGCGCACGGGTGCGTCGCGAATCGCCGCTTCCGGCGACTCGCTGCTGGACGAAAGCCTGCTGAAAGCGGCGGACTTCGCCATCGTTCCGCGCCACGGCGAGATTTATGCGGCTTATATGGAATCGGGCGTTTATACGTTTACCGAACGGGACGGCATGGGCGCCGCGGAAGACCTGATCGTCAAAGTGTCCGAATGGTTCGCGCGCCCGCCCGAAGAAGTCGGTCTGCCGCGTCCTTGAGCCGATAAACGAAACCATCCGCCCCGCAGCGCCGTAATACACGGTAATTCCCGCTCTTTGAACGTTATGTTCGCCAATAATTTCTGGATAGAGGAAGATGAACGATGAAAAAGATATGGCTGAACCGCTGGTTCTCCGTCGCCTACCATTACGTCAATTTGATTCGCGGCAACGAGGACGGCAAGCAGTTCGTTTTTTACGGCACGCATCCCAATATCGACCACGTTTCGCTGAGCGCCTGCGATTTCAAAGAAACGGAACCCGAAGTCGAAGGCGAAGAGTATATCCGTTTCTGCCTGGACTTCTGCAAGCGCAACGGGATCGATCTGTTTATTCCGCGTCTGCATATGGAATTGATCGCGCATCATCTGGACCGCTTCGAAGAGATCGGCACGCGCGTAATGGTCTGCGGCAATATCGAACTGCTGGAGAGCATGATGAACAAAGAGAAATTCTATCTGTCGCTCGAAGGCAAAGGCGTCGTGGATATTCCGGAATACCGGGTGGTCAATACGGCGGAAGGCTTTGCCGACGCTTACCGCGAGCTGTCGCAAAGCGGAAGCCGGGTCTGCTTCAAGCCGACCGAGTCGGAAGGCGGAATGGGCTTTCGCATCATCAAGGAAGGCAGCGGCGATCCGCTGAAAGAATTGTACGGCTGGGTCACGCTGGAGACGACGTTCGACGAAGCGTACCGGACACTGTCGTCGGTCGAGCGCTTCGACGATCTGATGGTCATGGAAATGCTCGAAGACGAAGAATACAGCATCGACTGCCTGGCGGACGCCGAAGGCCGTCTGCTGACGGCGATTCCGCGCCGCAAGTCGGAAGGCCGCGTGTATCATCTGGAACAATCCGGAGAACTGCTGGCCCTGTCGAACCGGATTGCGGAAAATTGCCGCATTCCCTATGCTTTTAATATTCAGGTGAAGTACAATAAAGGTGTGCCCAAATTGCTCGAAATCAACCCGCGCATGTCCGGCGGTTTGTATATTACCTGTTTGTCCGGCGTGAATATCCCGTATCTGGCCGTTCAGGCCGCGTTCGGGGAAGAATGCCGGCCGCCCGAGCCGGAATTCGGCATCAAGGCGAGCTATGTCGAGCAGGCGGTGCGGCTGGACCGCTTTTCCCCGGAATCGGGGACGCCGCAGCTTTAGAATTCAACGGTCCGGCATGCGCAGCCAACCCGCTATCAAGCTGGAGGTGTTAAAGCATGATCGATTATATCAAACGCTACGGCCTGGCGATTACGGCTTTTATTGCCGGTTATGCGGCCACGTTTATGGTCCGCGACTATCTGCCGGTGGAAATTTCCATGCTGATTCCCGGCGGCGCCGTTCTGCTGGGCATCGGCGCATTCAAGCGGCGCAAGCCCAAGCCGACGTCGATCGACGTCTCCGCCCAGCCGGAAGTTCTGCCTCCGAGCGGAAGACAAACCGGGATACCGGCGGTCGATGAAGCGGTCACGCGCCGTCTGCGCGAAGAAGAAGCCGCCCGCAAGCGCAATCCCCAGCCGGCTCCCGCCGCCGCGCAGCCCGCGCCGACGCCCGCCAAACCGGCGCAGGAGCCGGACGAGCTGTGGGACCCGGTGCACGAGTACATCTCGGTGATCGAAGAACTGATCATTTCCGAAGGACAGAAGAACTCGCTGGACGACGAGATCGTCGAGAAAACGACTTCGCTGCTGGCCCGCTTGTCCCGCCTGATTCCGCAGCTCAAAGAACTGAACGACAGCAAGGTCAACCACAATATCCAGCGCCTGGTCTTCAAAGACCTGAACGGCGTCATCAACCCGTTTCTGAAGCTGAGCGGCGAAGCGAAGCGCAAGAACCGCAGACTGCTGCTGGACGGAATCAAAGACATCAACTCCCGGCTGTCGCTGTACGTCGAAACGATCGAGCATCGCGATCTGCTGGAACTGCAAAGCCGGATCGACCTGATCCAGCAGCGCTACCGGACTTCGGATTAAAGGAGGAGAACACATGTCCACGAATCTTGCGGTTGAACTGAAAAAGAACGATCTGGATAAAGTCGAACAGGAAGCGAAACAGGTGATCCAGAAAGTCGCGAACACCGACAATTTGCAGCTCGACGAGCTGATGGATCAGATCGGCCGGATGGGCCAGCGCACGATGGAGAAAGCCGGGCAGTCGCTGGAGATGCTCCAGCGCCCGGTCGGCGATATGGTATCGGGCAAGCGTTCGGACGTCAGCAACAACATCCTGCGCCTGCGCAGCGAGATCGATTCGCTCAGCAAGAGCAAGCAGCTCGGTTTGTTCGACAAAATCATGCGCAAAACACCGCTGAAGAACTACATATACAAATATCAGTCGGTGAAAACGAATGTCGACGCCATCGTTCTTTCGCTGCGCAACGGCAAAGATACGCTCGAAGAAAACATGGTCTATATGCGCAACCTCAAACGGACGGCGATCGAGGAAGTCTACAATCTGCAAATGCGGATCGCGATGGGCAACCAGCTCAAGACGCTGTTTGAAGAAGAGATCGGGAAGCCGGAGAACGCGGGCCGCAAAACGACGCTGGAGCGCGGTCTGCGCAAAGTCGTGACCCGCATCCAGTCGTTTACCGAGATGATTATGCTGTACCAGCAGGCGATTGCCGGCGCGGATATCATCAACGACAACAACGACAAGCTGATCGATTCCGTCGACGCGACGATCGACAAGACGCAGCACCTGATTACCGTTTCCGCCATGATCGCGCTGGCCCTGCAGGACCAGATGGAAACGATCGAAGCGGTCAATACGGCCAACCAGACGCTGCAAAACATGTTCGAGGAGAACTCGCGCATGCTCAAAGAAACGACCCAGAAGACCAACGAACTGCTCGGCAAGCCCGCGATGCAGCTCGAGGCGGTCGAGCGCGCGATGGGCGACCTGTTCTCGGCGATGGATCTGTACGAACAGTCCAACCGCAGTATCATCAAATCGGCTACCGAGCAGACGGGCCGCATGACCGAGATCAACAAACAGATGAACGATCGGCTCGGCCTGATGCAAAGCGGAGGCGCGGACGCTCAGCCGACCCGCATCGAAGCGCAGAAAGAATCGCAGCAGCTGCAATCGATCTCGAATCTGCTGGAGTGAAACCGCCGCAGCGTGCGAACAATGAAAAGGGAGGACTGCAACAGAATGGACATCAAGATCCTGGAGGCTCGCATGGAGCGCCGCGACGATAAAAGTTATATGGGCAAAGTGGAGTTCGAAGTCGAAAACCACAAAGAGCCTTACGAAATTACGATCTACAGCAAAAGCGGGAATGCCTGGGAGTACAGCCTGCATTTCCTGAAAGACCCCGGACCGGAAACGGAAATTCTCGCGTTCGAAGAGTTTATCGAGAACGACGACGAAGCGTTCGACCGGCTGGTGGACGCGGCCTGGGATTCGATGGGGGACGAAGAAAAGGACGGGGCTTCGGAAGAAGATGAAGGGTCCGATCGTTCGGAAGAGTAGATCGGTGAATGGCATGGAATGGGGAAAAGAAAGTCGCCGCTTCGCGATTACAGCGAAGAAGGGCGGCTTTTTTGGTGTTTTGTGCGGGGGGCTGAAAGATTTAAAAGATTTAGATTTGCCGGGTTTGGTGACTTTAAAAATTCGATTGGAATCGCTCCGTGGAAAGCTTTGAACGCGGTTGACCCATCCGCGTTCAAAGCTCTGAATCAAGGCGCTGATTAGGAATTTTCAAAACTATTTAATCAAAATATTCCCGAAGGGAATGGCTTCTCTCAAGATCCGTTTCACCAATCCGTCGTCTTCCATATGCTGCTGAAGTTCCTGGCTGCGGGAGCCGCCGGCCTGGACCAGGACATGGCCTGTGCCGGTCATTTTCCAATGATAGCTCATATGCTGGCTGGCGAGGTGGTTGCCGTAGACGGCCAGGTCCAACCGGGCGTTCTCGGGGTAAGCGAGGATGCTGCCGGCGTTGACGTAGACCGGCTCGGTTTCGTGCAGTTCGAGCTGGAATACGGTACCTTTGGTCATGACGCCGATCTGTCCTTTGCCGGAAAACTTCATTTTGATCGCGTCCTGGGTAATCAGCATATTTTTCAGCTTCAAGATCCGGCTTTTCATCTCCACGCCGTCGGTGTAGAAAAAAAGCTGGCGGAAATCGTACAGCATATCGCCGCCTCCGCCGAGGTCGAGCGTTTGCAGGCCGATTCCCGGCGGGAGCGAGGCGGTAAACGTGCATCGGCCGGTAAAGTCGGCCCGGATCAGCTTGCGTTTGCGCATCATGCGGCTGACTTCCAGCAGACGGTCGCTGCGGTTGCCGGGGTCGCCCCGGTAGGCGATCACCTGCTGGGGATGCAGCACGTGGGCGGTATCGCCTTTGTTCAGGGAGAACGTGAATGCCTGGGAGCCCGACGAGCCGTTGCTTTGTTCGCGTGTAATCTCCATTTCAGGCCTCCCTCAGCGCCGGCCGCGCAGGCCGAAGCGAAGTACGCGGGTAAACAGGAAGAAGCCGACAAACAGCGCGACAAGCACGAAAATAACGATCTTCATCGTGCGGGAGCTTTTCTCGCGTTCTTCCCGCAGCGCGTCGAGCGCGGCGACGGTTGCCTGGAGCTGTTTATTTTGTTCGTTCAGCTGCGCATTTTGTTCCCGGTACGTATCCAGGTCGTCGCGGTACGCTTCGAGATCGGAGCGGGCGCTGCTTAGTTCCGCTTTGGTGCTTTCCAGTTCGGACATGGTCTGCTCGTAGCCTTCGCGCAGCTTGTTCACTTCGCCCGGAAGCTGGCCGAACGTCTCGATTCCGTTGACGACGTCGTCGAACGGATTCCAGGCCGCCTCGGCGCGCGGGGCGTTCGGCAGCAGAAACAGACCGGCCGCCAGCAGGGCGGGAAGGCTTGTCCGCAGTCCGCGGGCAAATTTGGTATGCATGAATGTCACCTCGGTGTAGGAGTTCGGGACGGGAGCGGCGAAACCGCCGATTGCCGCACAAAATAGAAGGCGTTTGATAATCGGAAGAAACGGGTATACATAGGGATGCGCCGCAACGGCGCTTGGGAATTGACCGGCATCGGCGCCGCGCCGTCCGGCCTTCGCGCATCAAGCTTTATACGTAAATCAGTGTACCGAAGTTCCTTCCCAAACGCCAGTTTCGCTCTTTTTCAATCCATTCATCCCCGTACTCGCTTATAAACGGAAATTCAAATCGCTAAACCGACAGGAGAGACCTTTCATGCATACGCCAAATACGAATATGAAAAAAATTATGATTACGGTAAACGGAGAACCGGTGGGCAGCGGCCTGCTGCTGGACAGCGTGACTTTTCGCCCGCTGAACGATTGCGCGGAGCTGACGGATCCGGCGCAGGAGACGGCGAACGAACAGTAAGCGGCGCTTATCCCGCCCGGTATTGAATGAAAAACGCTTATCCCGACGAATCCGGCAGCAACCGGAATTCGCAGGAAAAGCGTTTTTTTGTGCCGCTGTATCTCGATCCCATGTAACAAGCATTCCTGTCCAACCGTATTCCTCAGATCTTGAAACGGTCGATCAGCGTAAACAGGTCTTCGGACAGATGCGACAGCATATTGGACGAAGCCTGGAGCTCCTGCATCGACGCGTATTGTTCGCTGGCGGAATCGGCCAGCAGGCGAGAGCGTTCGTGCGTGCCGTCGGCGATCGAAGCGCTGAGCTTGATCCGCTCGGCAATCGCGCCCGCGTCCTCGCTCAATCTCTTCACATCCTCCATCGCCGCGTCCGCGTTGCTGCGCGAAACGGCCCAGGCGCTGCGGATCGCGCCGAACGAACCGGAGGCGGAAGAGAAAGTATGCATGCCGCGGTCGGCGGCCGAAGAAACGGTATTCATCACGCCGGAAGCCGCTTCGATCTGGCCGAGCGTCGAATCGATAATGCCGTGGATCTGCCGCACGGCCGTGCCGGAGCGGTCGGACAGCTTGCGGATACTGTCGGAGACGATCGCGAAGCCCCGGCCGTGCTCGCCGGCGCGCGCGGCTTCGATCGCCGCGTTCAGCGCCAGCAGATGCGTTTCCTCGGAGATCTCGGTAATCACGCCGAGAATCTGGTGAATCTCCCGGGAATGGGTGCGCATGTCCTCGATCGCCGTTTTCATTTCGCGGATCGCGCTGGAGGTCAGCTCCATCTGCCGGGACGCCTGTTCGAGTTCGCTGCCGGCGGCGCTGGAATGCTGCTCCGATTCCGACGATTGACGAGCCAGTTCTTCCATGCGGATCAGCACCTGAGCGGCGAAAGTCGTAATCTTCTCCAGCAGCTCCGAGCTTTCCGCCAGCGAGCCGCGCTGCCGCAGCGCTTCCTGTTCGAGATGCATCGTCACGTCGTGGATGCGTTCGCCGGTCGTGCCGGTCTGAACGGCGCTGGCCGTCAGCTGCTCCGAAGCGGCCGCCACTTGATGGGAGCTGTCGCGCACTTCCGACAGCAGGCCGCGGAAGCTGCCCGACATGGCGTTGAAGTCGGAAGCGAGTCTTGCGGTCTCGTCTTTGCCGCGCACCGGCAAAGCGTCGAGGCTGAGATCGCCTTCCGCCAGCAGGCGGGTGCGTTCGGACAGCCGCACGACCGGGGCGATCATTCTGCGGATAATAAAGTAAGTCGCCAGCAGCGCCGCGGCCAGCAGCAGAGCGCCGATCAGCAGCGGCAGCTCGAAGACGGACAGCGTGCGCTCCTGGATAATGGACGAGTCGAAGTTGATTGCCATCAGCGCGATTACTTTGCCGTCGGTGGAGTAGATCGGGCCGTAACCGGTCTTCAGCCCGACGCCGTCGTAAGTATACACGTCGGAATATGTACCGTGCGTCATGGTCGCGGCCATTTCGCGATCCTTGTCGGCAAAGCGGAAAGAATCGCCGGCTTTATAGCCGCGCGAGCTCAGCCGCGAGTCGGCGGCCAGAATCTTCCCATCGAGCGAAAGGATAAAAGCTTCTTTAAAAATCGGTTTGTGCTGAGTGATCCAATCGATCTTGCCCTGAATTTCCGTAAGCTTTGAAGTGTCCCCCGCCGCCAGCGCCTCGACGTCTTCCGGCGCCACCAGTCCCGTTGTAATATTCGCGCAGCCCACCAGCTCGATGCCGGCCGCTTCGTCGACCTGCCCGTAAGCGGCCCGGTAAGCAAGCGCTCCTACGGTTAACCCGACAACAAGAAACAAAGCGATCATGGCGGTGGTTATTTTTCCGGCCAGCTTCATATCGTACAACTCCCCTATAGTCACAGTCGCACAAGCTCATCCATGCCGCCGCCCATTCCAGGCTGCAAAGATCTCGCCTGGTAACGGGCCTGCGCACGATGAAGTTCTACGTTCTTATCCTGCAAGATAGCGACATAACGCGGCTGTGAGAAATGTCATAAAAACGAGCGATAGAGCAAATTTTAACGAACAGTTTAACCTGTAACTGGAAAGGGAGGCGAAACGTAATCGTCAAGCCCGGAAAACGCAAAAAAGCGGATGTTCTTTTCTCCGAAAGGAGAAGCGAACATCCGCTTTGAACGCGCGGTTCGGCCGGTATAAAGCCGGCTGCGCACCGCCGTATCGTATTATTGATTTTTGACCGTCACGGAGATTGTGAAGGTCTTGCTGCCGAATTTGCCTTTGATCGTGGTCTTGCCTTCGGTCAGCGCCGAAATCTGGCCGGAAGCCGAGATGGTCGCTACCGCCGGCTTGGAACTGGTCCACGTGGTGGCGCCCGCTGCGTTTTCTTCCGCGCCGGTATCGTAAGTCGCGGTTACGATCGCGGTCGCTTTCGCGCCCGGAGCCAGCTTCAGCGTTTTCTCGTTGACGGTCAGCTTGGTCAGCTTGGGCACGACGCTGACTTTCGCGGAGAGCGAGTAGCCCTGATAGGAGCCGCTCAGCGTCGCCGTTCCCACGGCTACGCCTTTGACGCTTGCACCGGTCACGGTCGCCACGTCCGGATCGGACGATTCCCAGCCGACTTTGCTGCCCAGCGAGACTTTGGAACCGTTGGCGTAGTAGCCGGTGACTTTAATCGCTTTGCTTTTCTTGATATTGAGTTCGACCGCGGTCGGTTCGACGACGATCTTCACGATTTTTTGTTCCACTTTGACCGGCACGCTGATCGTTTTGTTCAGGTATGTGCCTTTGAGCGTAGCGGAGCCTTTGGTCAGGCCTTTGATCGTCTGGCCGTCTTCGGTCGTTTTGAGTACGACGTTGGTGCCGCTGACGGTCCATTTGACCAGCGAGGACACGTCTTTCTCCGCGCCGTTCTCCCACACCGCGTCCACTTCCGGCAGGGAAGAAGACTCGCCCACGACGAGGCTCAGCGTTTCGTCGGGACCGAGCAGCACGAGGACTTTCTCGTTGACGGTCACTTTGATCTCGATCTTCTCGCCGCGAACCGATACGTTGGACGACGGCGTTTGGACGGAATCGGCTTCCGGCAGAGCGGCGCTCAGCGTAACCGTTCCTTCGGACTTGGCATGGAATTTACCGCTCTCGATCGAGACGATCTCGTCGTCGCTCGACGTCCACTTGAGGTCGCCGCTGAGATCGAGCTTGGTCTTGTCGAGCTTGACGCCGCTGATTTTCGGCAGAGCCTGCGATTCGTCCCTGAACAATTCGAATTCGCTTTTCTCGGTCTGGAGATCGGTCAGGGTCGGGTATACCGTTACTTTCAGTTCTTTGGAAATGCCGCCGTAATCGGCTTTGATCGTCGAGGTGCCGAGCGCTTTGGCCGTGATGCGGCCGCCCGAGACGGTAGCCGCCAGCGGATTGCTGGACGTCCATTTGGCCTGGTCCGACACATCGAGCGAAGAGTTGGCGCGGTCGCGCACTTCGGCTTTGGCCGGCAGCGTTTCGTCCATAAACAGGATTACGCTGTCGGACGGTTCCAGCAGCAGCGCTTCGTAAGGAGCGCGTACATACACGTCCACGCTTGCGGTCACGCCCAGGTACTGCGCCGTGATCGTCGCTTTGCCGGCGGACGCTACGGTCAGGACGCCGCCTTCGACCGAAACGACGCCGGAAGCGGAAGAGCTCCAGTTGGCGTCGGCCGTGATATCGTGCTCGCCGCTGCCTCCGGCGGCCGGAGCGACGGATTTGAGGCTGACTTCGTCGCCGACGAGCAGTTCCAGCTGCGAAACGGCTTTACCGCTCTGGCGAAGCTCCAGCGAGGAGTAAGGCAGCTCGACGGTCGCTTTGTAGGTGGCGGTCAGTCCTTGATACTTCGCGGTAATCGTTGCCGTGCCTTTGCCGACGAGCGTGATCTGGCCGGCATCCACGGTCAGCACGGACGAGCTGGAGCTCGACCAGACGGCCAGGGAGGTGACGTCGGTAACGGCGTCTTTTTCTTCGCCGCCGGTTGCTTTCGCCGCGATCTTCAGATCGCCTGCGGAATCGCCCAGCTTATATGTACCACTCTTGGCGGCTTCGAGGGCGAGCTTCGTATACGGATAAGAAGCGGAGACTTCGACGGTCGCTACGGCGCCTTCATAGACGGCCGTGATGATGGCATCCCCGCTCGACTTCGGCGTCACCAGTCCTTTGACGACCTGCGCGACGTCTTCGTCGGAAGAGCTCCAGGCTGCGGATGCGGTAATGTCTTTCTTGGTCGAAGATCCTTCGACGACTGCGTATACTTTGAGCTGCTTGGCGGATTGGCCGATGACCAGTTCCTTTTTGGCCGAGTCGTCGAACGAGATCGACGTGACGTCGCCCGCGGCGGCAAACGCTTGAGCCGGGAAAACGAGGGCGGCGATCATCAGCAGGGCGGCCAGGGTACGGATCACACTTTTTTGTCGAATCATGATCTACTCCTTTGAAAATAAAATTGAAATAAGGGAATCGAAATACGTTTGGCCGGCATCCCGTCCGGTCCGTCTTTATTTATATCGTAAAAAAATCCCCAGACATTACCTTTTGCAGTTAAAAACATGAAATTGGTTAATTAGGCCTAAGAAATTCGCCGCGGAACAGGAAGATTTTCGTCTATATTCGTTTTGGAACGTATGTTCGATCAATGCGCAAAAAAATAAACGCACTCCGAAGGAATCCCGCTGCGCATCAGGAAGCGCTCGAACGATTCGCCCGGCAGCGGCTCCGTATCGCTCGTCAGCAGCAGCATGGCGAAATGGTTGGCCTGCCGCTCCAACTTGCCCGCGCTGAAAAAAGAATGTTCTTCGATAAAAAAGCGGTTTACGCCTTTGTGCAGCCGGTCGTGGCCCAGTTCGTGCGCGCAGACGAAATTCCGCCATTCCTCGGGCAGCTGCTCGTTGATGACGATAAAACGGCGGCGCAGCTTGCGGTAATACAGCCCTTTGGTCGATTTGCCGAGGTCCATATAGCGGATATGAATGCCGAGCGCCCGGGCGATGGCAAACGGATCGGCCGTGCGGGTCGTGGCAATCAGGCGTTTGACGAGTTTGTCGATAGGGTCCACCGTCCGTTTCCTCCTTTGCCGGGTAGTCGGTCCTTCGACCGCTATCTGCGTTTGTTCATCTGCTTCGCTTCCCAGAACAGCCCCGTCAGCACGTCCTTGATCCGCTGTTTGTCTTCTTTGTCCAGAGGAATGCCGTCGAACATCAGCTCTCCGTCTTCTTCCAGCATTTTTTTGAAATCGCGCTTGTCGCGGGAAGTCGCCCAGCTCGGGGCCGAGCCTTCCTGGACTTCCGGCAGATAGCCGGCTTCGTTCATCATTTCCTCGTAAGGAACGCCCAGCGCCTGCGCGATCTTGGCGATGGTCTGAGGCTTGGGGACGCCCCGAAGGCCGTGCTCGATGCGGGAGATCTGCGACGTGCTGACGCCCGCCGACCCGGCCAGACGGTTGATGCTCCAGCCTTTGCGTTCGCGAACCTGTCTCAAGTAACTGCCGAACCGGTTTTCCATGTGCGCACCCTTCCTCGCTTCGTCAATTTAGCCGGCCCGCCTCGTGCGGCGCTTCGTCTCTTACTAATATACCCAATATCCGGAGCCGGGTAAATGCACATCGTAAAAATATTGCCAAAAGGCGGAAAGCGCGCTGTATAAGGGTTTGAGTCGGAGTGTGGAAAGAAGCCCTAAAAATTGTCTTTACGCGGTTGGAAATCTTATGGTAAGGTTACAATATAAATGCGAACAAAATGCGAACAAGACCTTTAAAAGGAATTGATTTGCTTAAAATTTTGCCAAAAGACAAAGGAGCGATCACGATGAACGATGCCCTGAACCTGCCCAAGCTGGACCGCCGCAAGACGCAGGCCGCGATCGAAGCCGCCATGGAGAAGTACCGGATCTACAAAACGATTACGTTCGAGGAAAAAGAATCCCGGCTTACGGCGTCGTACAGCGACGTTCCGTCCGGCTACACCGGCGTAACTTCGGACCCGACCGCAAGAACGGCCGTCTACAATGTGGATATGCCGGCGGCCCGCGCCGCTTACTGCGAACGGATCGAACGGATCGTCGAGCGGCTGAACGAGCGGGAACGGCTGCTGGTGCGCGAGCGTTATATGAAGCAGGACGACGTTTTCGACTATAAAGTGTACAACCAGGTGTTCGATCCGCCGGTCAGCAAAGACACGTACGTGAAGGTGCGCAGCGGCGCGTTCTACAAAATGGCGCTGTCGCTGTCGGCGATGGGGATGCTGCCGCTGGACGACCTGCTGGCCAAAAGCAAAGAAGGCGGCGGACGCCGGACGGACAAGCGGGCTTGAGAAAACGCGCGTTCTCCGGAGAGTTCCGGCGGATTCGCGTACAAGAAAAGTCGACCCGGACGGAAACCGTTTCGGGTTTTTCTGTGCGCGCCGAACTTTTTTTGAATTTTTTTTCGTCAAAAAGGGAACGATAAAGCAGGTGCCTTGTCTATTAGGATATAGAGGGGTGAGCAGGATGGACAAAACCTGGGAGCGAACAGACGAGCGGATGGAAGGCATCGACCCGGATACGGTGGTGCGCGAGCACTGGGGAGACGTATGGAAATACCTCTTCTTCATGACGCGCAGCCGCACCGCCGCCGACGATCTGACGCAGGAGACGTTTATGCGGGCGCTGCGCGCGCTGGACCGTTTCAGGCGCGAGGCGTCGGTCAAAACGTGGCTGATGCGCATCGCGCGAAACACGTTCGTGAATCATAGAAGATCGGCGTTTTTTCGCAGGGTGACGACGGTCGAGCAAGTGGAACCCGGCGGAACGGGACTGTCGGCGGAAAACGCATATCTGGCCGAAGCCGGGGAACGCCGGATCTGGGAGCTGGTATTCCGCCTTCCGGACAAGCTGCGCGAAGCGCTGCTGCTGGAGGCGCACTACGAGATGACCTCGCGCGAAGCGGCGGGACTGCTCGGGATTCCGGAAGGCACGTACAAGTCGCGGCTGTCCCGGGCGCGAAACAAAATGAGCGCAATGATCGCAGAGGAGGAACGGGCATGAACCGATGGACGGAACCGGAGAAACGAACGCAGGGCGAAGAGTCCGGACGGCCGGACTGGTACGAGCCGCTGCGGAGCGAACCGCCGGGCATGAGCAAAGAGCCGACGCTGTCGCAAATGCGCAGGATCAAGGAGGAATCGCAAATGCGAAACAAACGAACGGGAACAGGAAAAATCTTGCTTGGAACGGGACTTGCGGCCGCCGCCATATTCGGAGGCGTGTGGGGCGCGCAGGCGTCGGGCTGGCTGGATCAAGAGCGGCCGGCGCGGGTTGCGCAGGTCGACGAGCCGCAGGCGAAGCCGGGCATGGAGCAGCCGGAAGGAGGCGCGATCAACGGCGGGGAGCCGGAAGAAGGCGCGGACGCGCAGTCCGGCGAAGTGTCGCCGGTGCAGCCGGCGGTGGACGTCGATCTCGAACGCATGCTGCCGGTGCTCAAAGACGGCGAGACGCTGATTGGCGGACAGTACGTCGACCGGGAGCGCGGCTGGTTCGCTGTTCGTACGGATACAGAAGCGGAGGGCGTTTCGCCGGCCGCCGCTAAGGGCGTGCAGGTTATGCGAATCGCGAACGGCGCCGGAGCGGGCGGCGGGGAATTGAGCGCGACTTTGGAAGGCAGCGAGAATTTGAGCCGGGTTTCGTTCGATCTGCACGACGACGGGCCGAGCTGGATGCTGGGCGTATCGGGGCCTTCGGCCGGCATGATGGAGAAAAAGCTGTACCGCTCCGACGACGGCCGGAAGTGGACGCTGGTAGGCGATGTGGAGATGAAGGAGTATCCGAACGGGTTCCGTTTTAAGGATGAAAAAGAAGGCTGGGTCACGGCCGGATACCGCTACGATACGAAGCATCTGCCGCTGTATCATACGACGGACGGAGGCTTGACGTGGCAAACGCAGGAGATCGACGTGCCGCAGGACTACGCCTCGGGCACGGCTTTCCCGCCGGTGTTCGAAGCCGAAGATCCGCAGCGCGGCATTCTGGGCGTATCTTTCAAAGTAGACGATACCGGCGAGTTGTTCTCCAATCGGCTGTACGCGACGGAGGACGGAGGACAGACCTGGGCGCCGCAGAGCGGTTACGAATCCGAAGCGAAAGAAACCCCGACCGATTGGATGCTCAGCTTGCGCAGCAAAGCGATGGCTTCCACGGGCTATTTCTCCTACGGCGAAAAAGACGGCATGTACGAGCTCGGCAATATGTCGGCGTCGGAAAAAGGATTCCAGCTGGCGGTTGTGGACGAGAACCTGGTTGGCATGGTCGCGGGCGGAACCGTCGCTTATACGTATAACCGGGGCGGCACCTGGTACGCCGGAGCGGACGAAGCGCGAATCGCGATGAGCCGCGACGCGGAAGGGTCGGCGAGTGCTGCGGACCGCCCTGCGGGTGAATCGGAGGAAGAAGACGGAGCGTCCGCGGATACGCAGGATGACGCGCAGCGCATGCAGGCGTATATGGAAGCCTGGTCCGCCGCGGACGAGTTCAAACGGGCGGAGCTGACGGCATCGGCATCCGCGGCGTACAGCGAGCTGGACCCCGAATGGATCTCGCAGCGTCATGCGCTGCTGGCTTCCCATGCGACCGAGAAATACGTCGCTTATATGGAAGCCAACCGCCTGACGGCGCTGGCGCCGGCCGCCGCGGCCGAGACGGGAGCGGAGCTTTCGCTGACGGAACTGACATTTACGGAAAAAGAAATCGATCCGGACAAACAGAAGGTCGTACTCGATTATACCGGGACGCTGGAGTTTTCCAAAAATCACGATCCCGTCCAACTGAAAGGCTACCTGACGATGCAAAAAGAAGACGGCGTGTGGAAAGCGGCGGGCGACAAGTACAATCCGTCGACGTTCCAGACGCTGTATACGATCGGGCATCCGGATACGCCGGCGAAGTAAGCGGGGCGGGGCGAAACCGAGCGAGAAAATGGAAAGAGCAAAAATCGAAAAAGAAGGACTTCGCGTTTCCGCAGGGAAACCGCCGAAGTCCTTCTTTTTTGCGTTCGAACCGGTAGAAAAAGCAAAAAAAACAGGCGTCGGAAAATTCCGCTGCCTGGTCGTAGAAGTTCGCGAGGCGAACTTGATCTTACAGATTGTATTTCTTTTTGAAGCGTTCCACTTGGCCGCCGGCGTCCAGGATCTTTTGTTTGCCGGTGAAGAACGGGTGCGAATCGGAAGTGATTTCCACTTTGATCAGCGGGTACGTGTTGCCGTCTTCCCATTCAACGGATTCGTTGGATTTACGAGTGGAGGCGCTCAGGAACTGGTGACCCGTGCTCGTATCCATGAATACCACTGGCTGGTAATCCGGATGGATTCCTTGTTTCATCTATTTTCAACTCCTTCACGTAATAATCAATAATCACATACACTATATAGTAGCACAGGGCAAGCGTGTTGACAATATTGAAATCGGAAGAGGGCTGAAATATCAATTTTGGAGTTTTAAAGCTCGTCTTTTTTTAGCTGAATTACATCCATAAATTCGCCTTTTTTTCGTCTTCGCTTACTCATGAAAATAGTATCCTTATATTAACAGAAAAGAAAGATGAATTCTGTGGGAGGTGCAAATTACCGTACTAACATACAAGTTTATTTTGTTAATAAAACTTATTTAGGAGGAATCAAAAATGCCAAACACAGCAACAGTTTCTTACAACGGGAACACTTACAATTTGTTGGTCAACAGTTCTTTTATCTACAGTGGTACTCTTTCGCAAATGAATGCTATCCGTGATCGTCTTAATTACATTTTTTCGGATACGAATCGTGATCTTGATTTCATTACTCCTTCTTATGCAAATGGTTCGTATGTTGTATCTTGTCCAAGAGTTAGAAAGAATACAGGGCAGGTTACTTATCTGTATTCTGGATCCTCTTACCCAGAAAAACTCTATGAGCCAAGTAATTGGGAGAACACTGGAGGAGTGGGACAAACGGCTATCCTTACTATTACAGACTCTAGTACTCCTTGGGTGTCGGCTTTGCTTATCGCAAATAGACTGCGAAATGCGGTAATCCCTAATTTTTCTGGAGCTGATGGTAGCAATCCATTGAAAGCATTGATAGTACCCAGTAACAAATTAGCTTCATCTTCGATTATTTCTAGTAATGCTAGTTGCGAATTCTATGGGCATCCTTGTCAAGGAACGAATCCTGGGACAACATCGAGTGATTGTGGGTATGGTGATCTAACTTCTTATCAAAACATTCTAAATGTAACAGTTGGAAATGGTGAAGTTCTTCATCCAGGCGATTTGACTTGTGCAATGACTTCGAGTAATAGTTGGAGCTCACTGTATAGGAATAAGTTTATAAAAGTAATTAATAAAGCGAGTAATCAGTCTATTGTGGTAAGGGTTACGGATACGGCTCCGGCTAATCGAGGTGTAGAATTAACATATCGCGCATGGGTTTCTATCGGAAAACCAATGGGAAGTAATACAGTTCAAATTGAATTGATGGGAAGTTGAATCCGAAAATCCAAAATAAAAAGAGTGATCTGAATAGAATAATTTTCTATTCATGACGCTCTTTTTATTTTGAATTATAAATTCTAAATATTGCTTTAAAGGTAGAAGTGAAAATCCAAGTATTACATTTTGTATATGAAATGTATTCGAAGTGTAACTTCTATTCGGTGCAGCTATTGTATATTGTTTTTAAAAAGTTTTAGAGGTGATCATAAAATGAAAAAGATCTTATTTGCGAGTACAGTTACCTTGGGTTTAATGATAGGTGGTTGTAATGAAGCAAAGCAGGAAGCCGGGCTACAGAATCAGCAACAGAATGTAATGAAAATTGAGAGTAATAAGAAAACCGCTAAAAGTATAAGTCTTAGCTTTAAAAATGTGAATGAGGAGCAACAATTACAACCAATAAGTGGAGAAGAACTGCAGAATGTAAAGATAATCAAGAAGATGAGTTTAAAAGAAGGTGTTCTTTATATTTATCAAAAGAAAGAAGACTCTTCGGTCATGGCTTTGATTCAGCATAAGACTAATTTTTACTCATTGGGTCAAATCGGGTCTAATCAAGAATATGAGTATGATGCAAAAGAAATCGAAGTTTTTGGAGAAAGACTGCTTAAGATTACAGGCTCGCTGGGCGCTAATGCTCCAGTAAGTGTGTATATTGATTTGAAAGCGAGTACTCCAAAGTCAATTTTACGTGTAGAAGCAAATACTTTGGAAATAGATCTTGATCAAGATAATCGTTCTGAAATTATAGCTTCTGTAGGAACTGCCACAGAGACTTCGATTTATACCTTTAAAAATAATGAAATCAAGAATACAGATCTTAATCAGGAGCTTAATGCAACTATAGTGAACTATGAAGCGACTTCAAATAAATTCGAGATTTCGTTTAATAATAAAACAAAAAGAACTTATCAATACGTCTCGAATGAGACATTGAAAGAATTGTGATCGAAGGCTCAGACTTTATACGACCTAAAATCGCTTTTTTTCATTCTTTTATCGGACGGAAATCGGACGCTTCTCCGTCTCCGCTTGGAGAAAAACGCGGTAAGATTGTATCATCGGGAAGTTGAGCGAGAGGCCGGGCGCCGAAAGCTCGAAGAAGCTAAAATTAGCATAATCGACGGTTGCTGTCCTGTTGGACGAAGCAGCCGTTTTTGTATGCCTGCGCGGCGTAAACCGGATCTGTGCGAGACTCCCGAAGAAAGAACCGAAAGTTAAAAAGGTACAACGGCCGAGGCCGCTGCCGGAGTCATGGCGGCGGCCTCGCGTCCGGCTTGCGTAAAGAAAGGAGGACTCGTCATTCGCGAGATTATTAAGCGAGCTCTGGAAGAACGGGTGCCGGAACTGGCCGGACGCGTCGGGAATCTGCCGCCGGCCGGGCAGCCTTATGCCGGATACGGAGCGGTCGTGACCTTCGGCGAAGAAATTCGCAAGAACGACTGGGCCGGTTATCGGCGCATCGTCAAGGTCTGGCCGTATGCCGACGAGGAAGCGGGCGGCTTCGACAAAGTGGAAGAGCTGGCGGCCGGGATCGAAGCCGCGCTGCATGAAGCGGTGCTGGGCATGGAATCGCCGCGGATTGCCGATTCGAAGCCAAGCGGCGCATCGACTGCGGCGCGGGAGCGGAAGGACGATAGCGGCGCATCGGCCGCCGGAACAGCCGGATCGGCGCAGGCGCCGCAAAGCGGCGCGGAAGCGGGCGGGGAGGTAAGCGGCGGTCGGACAGCCGCCGCGCAGGACGCAGGAGAAGCTTTCACCTGCGTCTATCTCGGTTCCGCCGACGGCGACCGCGCGGATGCGGCGCTCGGAGGCATGACGCGCGGGCTGCGCTTCGCGGCGTACCGCCGTCCGGCCGGCGAAGCGGCCGGGCCGGGCGAAGCCGGCGCGGAACTCACCGCGCTGGCGGAGCTGACGTCCGCGCTGCTCGGCGCGGACTGGAAGATCGCGGCGGACCGCTGGCCGGCCGCGTTTGCACGCCCGTGCGTGCTCTGGCGGCTTGCGGGCAGCCGCAAAGTGACGGCGAAGCCGTCCGCTTTCGATGTGCGGCGGACCTACGCCGCGCATGTGCTCGGCCGCGGATCGGCCGAGGAGCGCGAAGCGCTCTCGCGGCTGGCCGAGCGGCTCAGCGCGGCGCAGCGGCTTGCGCCGTCCGCGTCGGGGCGGCGCGGGGCGACGATCGCGGACGTAGCCGCGGATCTGGAAGCCGACGGCTTCCTGAAAGGGCAGCTCCGGCTCGATGTGCTGGAGCGCGCCGCGGCGCCCGGCGGCGACCGGCCGGGCGAGACCGCACCGCCCGTTCTGATCGGGCGGGTGGAACTGAAACAGGCGGACTGACGCCTGCCGCCAAGATTGTCGACGGCTATTCGAACCAAAGGCGGGATGGATATGACGCAGAAGAATCGCAGCTCGGCCGCCGGCTATACGCCGGCCGAATTGATGCTGCACGCCGGCGAACTGTTCGGCGTGCGCGAAGAAGTCGTAAGCGGCGCGCTCTACTCGGAAACGGCGGAGCGCTTCACTGTGGAACAGGCGGCACACAAGATCAAACAATTTATGAAAGCGAAGGTGAAGTAATATGGCAGGCGGAATTTGGAGCACAACGGAAAAATCGGTCCTTCCCGGACTTTATATGAATTTTCAGGCGGCAGCGGCTTCGGCCGTTCAGCCGGGCAGTCGCGGTACGGTCGCGGTGCTGGTCAAAGGCAACTGGGGACCGGAACGGCAGTTTGTCGAAATCGGCAGCACGGCTGCGATCGGCCTCATTTACTCGAACGACGGCGAAGGCGGCGCCACGGCGTACAACTCGCTGCACCTTGCCCTGCTGGGCGGACCGAAGAAGCTGCTCGCTTACCGCGTAGCCGACAGTGCGGCTTCCAAAGCGGAGCTGACGCTCAAATCCGGCTCGGCCGACGCGCTGCGTCTGACCGCCGCTTACACGGGCAGTCGGGGCAACGCTTTTCGCGTCGCGGTTCAGCCCGGCGTGACCGATGCCGCTACGCTTGAACTGCGTCTGTACGAAGGCGCCAAGCTGCTGCGCACATTCGTTTCCGCGGACGGCAGCGCCGCGGCACTGGCCGAGGCCGTTAACGCCGATCCGGACAATCTGTGGATCACGGCCGAAGCGCTTGCTGCCGAATCGAAGCCTTCGCCGGTATCGGGCGAAGCGTTCGAAGGCGGCGCGAGCGGCAGCGGCGAACTGACCAATGAAGAATACATCGCGGCGCAGACCGCGCTCGAAGGCACCGACTTCGACGTGCTTGCGCTCGACTTCGCGGCCGATTCGGCGCTGCTGCAAAGCTTTGCCGGCTTTATCAAGCGTCTGCGCAGCGAAGGGCGCGGCGTGACTCTCGTCGTCGGCGGTACAAAGGCGGACGATACTTCGTCCAAAGCGGCCGAGATCGCGGCGGCTCGTTCGGCGGCGCTGAACCATGAAGGCATCGTCAACGTGGGCACCGGTGTCAAACTCAGCGAGATTTCGTACAGTTCGGCCCAGACGAGCGCTTACGTCGCCGGCCTGATCGCCGGCCAGCGGCTGAACGAATCGACGACGTACCATGCGGCTCCTTTCGACGATGTCACCCGCCGTTGGACCCGCTCCGAGCAGGAATCGGCCGTGAAGAACGGCGTATTCATCCTGTTCCACGACGGACGCCAGGTGAAGACGCTGCGCGGCATCAACACGCTGGTTACGCCGGGCGCCGGCCAGAACAGCGCCTGGAAAAAGATCCGTTCGGTACGCGTCATGGACGCGATCAGCAGCGATCTTCAGCGCACGGCGGAAGATTCGTACATCGGCAAAGTCAACAACACCGAAGAAGGCCGTCTGGCCCTGATCGGCGCGATGAAAGAGTACCTGACCCTGCTCGCCCAGAGCGGCGTGATCGAAGCGGACGGCTTCAATGTCGTGCTCGATCCGGCTTATTACGGCAGCGCCCCGATCCTGAAACCGGAAGCGGACCAGGTGTTCCTGCAGTGGAACGTCAAGCTGGCCGATGTGATGGAGCAGCTGTTCGGCACGTTTTACGTACAGTAAGATCGGCGGCAGCGGCCGGCAGTAGAATATTCCGGCCGGCAGCCGCAGTCTTTCGAGCCTTTTCGTAAACAGTAGAACCATTAAAAATCCGGCGCAAGCCGTTATCGCAATACAAAGACAACCCATTTTGAGGAGGAATTATTTTATGTTGGATGCTTCGAAAGTCATTCTCGGCACCTACGGCCAACTGCATATCGACGGGGTATGGCAAACGCATATCAATAAGCTGGAAGCGAGCGTGGAGATCGAGAAGCGCGAACTGAACCTGGTCGGCACGGACTGGAAAGTACACAAGAACGGCGCCAAAAAAGGCACCGGCACCATGACGGGCTATAAAGTGACGTCCGATATGATCCGCCGCGGCTTCCAGAAGTTCGATATCATCTCCAAACTGGACGATCCGGAATCGTACGGTCACGAGCGCGTGCGCCTGATCCGCTGCATGCCGGACAAGATCCAGCTCGCGAACTGGACGGCCGGCGAAGAAGTCGCGGAAGAAACGACGTTTACGTTCGAAGGCTACGAACTGCTCGATCCGATTACGGCGGGCTGATTGTAGGCGGCAAAAGTCTCAACGCACCGCAAGCGGCGCACGGGAGGTCGCGGAGCCGAAAATCCGGCGCGCGGCCGTTTTCCCATGCCGTTTGTCGCCTGAACGATCCACCCATTCCATTCAACCATCCGAGGAGGAACTGTAAATGAGCATCAACGAAAACCTGTCCGAAGAACAAATCCTGGACGTCCTGTTCGAAGCGGCCGACAAACTGCCCGAAGAAACGGTGGCGATCCGCCGCCTCGATCTGCGCATGACGCTGCGGGGCCTGACGTCCAGCAAAGTGGACGGCATCCGCGAGCGCTGCATGGTGCGCAAAACGGTCAAAGGCCGCACCGAAGAAAAAGTGGACAGCGAAACCTTCAACGCGCTGCTGATCTCCGAAGCGACGGCGAAGCTCGAAGTCAAAGGGCTGGAATTGAACGGCTGGGGCGATCCGCGCATCACAAGCCGGCTGAAGCTGTCGGGCGGCGAACAGGCCGTGCGCCGCATGCTGCTGGCGGGCGAACTCGACGCCGTCGGCGACAAAGTCCTGGAGCTGTCCGGCTTCGGCGTGGAGCTCGCTGACGTAAAAAACTGATCCACTCCGGCGGGGTGACGACGATGATGTACCACATGTGGGTACGCCATCATCTCCGTCCCGGAGAATTCTGGAAGCTGCCGCGCGGGGAGAGATTGCTGCTGCTGGCTTTTTCGGAAGAAGAGCTGGCAGCGCTGAGCGATCATAAATGAAAATTCATATGAAATAAGGAGGTGATCCTATGGCAAATCCAGCAGATTTTGCAGCTAGTTCTGGTGAACTTAAAGCTACTATACGCTACTTTGAACAGATCCAACGTGCTTCTGATCGGTTTGGACAAACAAGATATCAAAATTTGACAAAACTGAATAGCGAGTTAAAGTTTACTTCTCGTTATTTCGATCAAGTCTACAAAGCAGCTCGCAGGCTGCAAAGTGTTAATTACGATGTAGGCATCCAAAATTTAAAGCGGCAAGTGATTGCTACTTCCAAAGAGTTTTCTTCCCTTTACCTTGTAACTTCAAGATTAAGCCGATTGCAGATTGGTATTCAAATCGGACTGACTGACAATCTTACAAGCAAATTGGATAGCATTACAGAAAAAATCAAACAATTCAATAATCTTACTTTAAGCGCAGCGGGAACTGTGAAAGTGCAAATGGGAGAAAAACAGGTATCCGATTCAGAAGAAAATCCTGGTTTGAACAAGAATTTGTCAGCACTGGCCACTGTTGTTGAAGCAAATACACAAGCTATCCGAAGCAATACCGCTCAAATTTTGATGTCTCAACCATCATCTGCTGCTGAATCAACTGCTGAAAGTGAAGAGCCGAAAAGTATAGGAAGTAAGATCATGGGAGTTTTGGGCGGTCTGTATACCATTTTAGCTCTGGTAGACTTTTCTTATCGTGGATCTGCGAAAATGCGTCAAATGAACCAGCAGAAAAAGTTCTACCCTGATGCAAATGCAGGTGGAGGAAAAAAAGGTGGAGGAACTTCAAACAAGACGTCAAGCAATGGCGGATTAAACAGACCGAATCGCGGAAGGTCCGGTTCTGTCAAACTTCAAACTCCCGAAAAGGTTTCGCCTAAAGCACCGCCTGCTCCTAAACCTTTTTCTGACAAGCTTAAAACTTATAATGATCGTCACGGACCGATTAAAACAGGTGACCCTAAAGTGCCTTCTGCTCCTAAACCTTTTTCCAACAAACTCGAATCTTACAACGCTCGTTATGGACCGATCAAAACAGGAGAACCAAAGACAAGCGGAAATGTTCCTTTGAAAGCGGACAAGAAAATTGGCTCTAAAGCCATGAATAACCCGTTCAAAACGGTTACGAATGCTGAAAAAAGCATTACCGATAACCTTCCTAAAAAGTCTTTCATGAGTTCCATAGGAGAAAAGTTCAAAGCATTTAAAAATACCGAAAAAAACTTTGTTGAAAAAATACCTGGACAAAAACTCCTGAAAACAGGAGGTAAATTTTTGGGTAAGGCGTTCGTTCCACTTGCTGTTGCATCTGGAGTGGCTTCCATATTTCAAGCGCCAAAAGAAGAACGAGGCAAAGCTATCGGATCTGTTGTCGGAACTGCAGCCGGAGCTTTTTTCGGCGGCCCAGCCGGAGCTATGGTAGGAAGTTATTTGGGTGGGAAAGCAGGGGAATTAATACAACAAACAAAAGTATTCGAAAAAGGCGGAAAAGCTATTAGTGATGGAGTAAATTGGGTCGGAAAAAGATTCAAAAGCTTTTTTGGAAAAAAATCCGTAGAAGAATCTACAGCACCTTCTACTGTTGCAATGGCTCCGTCGCTATCCAGCACTACAAGCCCTGCAATAACTCAACCTAAATATCCGCAAATGCAGGCGGCAACAGTTGGTGCGGCTATGGCTTCGAGCGGTTTGAATACGTCTGCTGTGTATCAAGCGAATTTGGCTTCGAAAATTGCCGTTCCCGGCAACAACGGCACCAAAGCAGGAACGGAAGCTGTCCAACTCAGCGAGACCCAACTCGGCGCCATCTCCGGCATGCTCAAAGACTTCAAAACCGAGGTCACCAATCAGGTCTCCATCACCATCCCGCAGGGAGCGGTGCAGCTCGATATCCACGAAGAGATCGACTATGCCGAGATCGAAGGCAAGATTGGGGCCGCGATTGTCGCGAAGGTGCGGCAGGCGTTCAATAACTACAAGCCGAGCGGCGGAGGTTCCGGCGGGCCGGCACAGGCGATGGCTACGTAAACGGCATCAGGTGCTCGCTTCCAAGGCCGCAGGCCGGAAAGGAGGAAAGCCGTGGACATTTATCTGTTCTACGGAAAGAAAAAAAGTTTTCGTTTTCCCGTCAACCCGGAAGAAATTCATTTTTCGCGTTCCAAGGGCTACGAGACGGTCAATATGCTTCAGCACGGAGAGTTCGATTTTGCGCAGGGAGACAAGATCAAGGAGATCACGTTTTCTTCCTTTTTCCCGAAAGAATACGATCCTTCTTACTGCCGGTTCCGCAAAATTCCCGATCCGATGGCGGCGGTGAATGTGCTGAACCGGTTTCTCGTATCCGCCGAACCGATCCGGCTCGTCATCTCGCATACCGGCATCAACGTTCCGGTGTACCTGATCACGTACAACAGCTCGTTTCGCGGAGGAGAGCCGGGCGATATCTACTTCGAACTGACGTTCCGTACCTGGCGGGACGCGAAGCTGCAAGCGAAAAGCAGCGCGGGCGGCAAAGCAGGCAAAACGAGGACCGATCTGAAAACGACGAGCAAAACGTATGTGGTAAAAAGCGGTGATTCCCTGTCGAAGATTGCCAAGTTGGAACTGGGTTCCAGCGCCAAATGGAACGATATCTACTCGCTCAACAAAAGCGTAATCGGCGGCAATCCGAACTCGATCAAACCGGGACAAAAGCTGGTGATGCCGTCATGAGTTACAAAGTGATCGTGCAGGGCGGCACCGATATTACGCCGATGGTCGAAACGATCAGTATGCGCGATGCGCTGGATCAAATTGCTTATCAGGCGAGCATCCGTCTGGCGGTTTCTTCGACGCAGTCCGTGCCTGTACTGACGCCCGGGACAGATATTCGCGTGAGTGGTTTGCCTTTTGGCAAGAACGAGTGGGTCCCACTCTTGAATCCCGGCGTGATCTGGGAAGCGGAAAGTACCAACAGCGGTACCAAACGCATCTCGCTCACCGTTTACGACCGAATGATTTATTTGGAAAAATCCGAAGACGAATATCTGTTTCCCAAAGACCAGACGGCGACCCAGCGTTTGCAAAAGTACGCCAAAGACTGGGGGATTCGCCTCGCGGACGATCCGACGGATACGAAAACGAAGCTGGGCAAAGCCGTGTACCGTTCGCAGACGATTTTCTCGATGCTGTTTGCGGATTTGAAAGAAACGTCAAAGTCGGGCGGCGAGATGTATCATCCGCGCATGACCAATCGCGGTCTGGAACTGTTCAAGCTCGGCAGCAATACGAAGGTGCACGAGCTGGACCGGCTGATCGACGTCGCGCAGATGCGTACGCTGGAAGGAGCCGTCACGAAAGTCAAAGTGCTGGCCGACGCCGAATCTTCCAGCGGAAAAGAGGTCCCGTCCAAGATCCTGACCGTCGAGGAAAAAGGAACGAAAGAACTCGGCACGCTGCAAAAAGTCGTTTCCGACGATCAGGTCAAAAGTGCGAAAGCCGCAAAAAAGCTGGCGGAAAGTTACCTGACCGGCATTCAGGAGACGTTTACGGTGACGGCGCCCGACATCAATACGATTCGGGCCGGCGACGCGGTGCGTCTTGGCGGGATGAAGCTGCTGGTCACATCGGCCAGTCACGATCTCGGCAATCCCGGCACAATGACGCTGGAGCTGGCGACCGAAGAGTCGGTCAAAAGGAGGTTTTATCTTGACTAAAGATCCGTATGGACAATTTGCCGATATGATGAGCTCCGCAATGAAGGGGCATACCCGGCAGATGGCGAGCGGCCTGGGCGGCGTGCTGGGCACGGTAACGGCTTCGGGCGTCAAACTGGACGACTTCAAGCATGAGATTCAGGATTATCTGCTCGCCGAGCTGCCGGGAATGCCGGAAAGCGGCGGGTTCAAGCCCGGCGACCGAGTACTGGCGATCCGGGTCAACGGCGGCAGCGATATCGTCGTATTGTGCAAGGTGGTGGGCGCGGATGGCTAATTTGTTTCCCGAAACCGCGGACTTTTACTGGGGCGAAGAGAATGCTCCGGCAGAAAACGAATCGACGGCGCCCTCGTTCGGCCGAAGCTGGAAATTCGATTACAGCAAAGGCGAGTTTGTGACGACGCCCAGCGGCCGGATCGCGGCTGCGGATGCGCGAGAAGCCTGGGTGCAGTGGTGCGAAAAAGCGATCCGTACGCCGCGCTACCGGCATGTGATCTATTCGCGCGATTACGGCAGTGAGTTGGAAGAGCTGATCGGCAGCGGTTACGACCACGCGATCGTCGAAAGCGAGATCGAGCGCATGGCCTCGGAAGCGCTGCTGGCCGACGAGCGTACGGGGAGCGTCGATCAGTTTTCTTTTGCCTGGGACGGCGACGGATGCACGTTCACCTGCCGCGTAACGAGCGTTCAGGAAGACGTTGAATTTTTGGAAAGCGAGGTGAGCTGAATTGGCTGAATTTCCTTATTATCTGCAAGAACAAACGGAAGAAGCGATTATGCAGCGGATGCTGAACCGACTGCCTGCCGATCTGGACAAGTCGGAAGGATCGTTTCTGTGGGACGCGCAGGCGCCGGCCGCATTTATGCTGTCGGAAGCGGCGCTGTGGGCACAGGAACTGCTGCGCCGCGGATTTGCGAGTACGGTTGCCAGCACCGATGCAAACTTCCGCTCGGAAGAACTGGATCTGCGCGCGGCGGAGCACGGCGTAACGCGGCGCGCTGCGACTCCGGCCGAAGGGACGGTGGCGTTTACGGGCGAACCGGGGCGAACGGTTCCGGTCGGCACGACCGTCGCTTCGCCTTCGGACGAAAGTTCCGGCGAAGCGTCGAAAGAGTATGAAACGACCGCCGCCGTTACGTTGGACGAAAGCGGTAGAGCTTCCGCGCCGATTCGCGCAATCGCCGCCGGTAGCGCGGGCAATGTTCCGCCGGGTTCGATTGCGCTGCTGTCCGATCCGGTTACCGGAGTGACGGGCGTCATCAACGCGGCGTCGGTGGTCGGCGGCTCCGACATCGAATCCGACGCCTCGCTGCTCGAACGCTTCTACGCCAAAGTTCGCAATCAGGGGACGAGCGGCAACAAAGCGCAGTATATGCAGTGGGCCGGCGAGATTCCGGGCGTGGGCGCAAGCCGGGTGATTCCGCTCTGGACAGGGCCGGGCACCGTCGGGATCTATCTGCTGGACAACGACAAACGCGCCGCAAGCGGTTCGATCGTGACGGCGGTTCAAACGTATATCGACCCGACGCAGGACGGACAGGGCGAAGGCGCGGCTCCGGCCGGTCCGGTCGTCACCGTGATGCCGGCGGAAGAAGTGCCGATCGATATCGAAGTGACGCCGACGCTTGCCAGCGGCGCGTCCGCAGCAGACGTCAAAGCGCAGATCGAAGAGGGCGTAACCGCGTATCTCAAGCAGCTTGCTTTTCAAGATCCGCTTGTCCGGTATACGCGTATCGCGGCGATCCTGCTCGATATCCCGCCGCTGATCGACTACACGGATCTCACCGTGAACGGAACCGGCGACCGGAATCTGGAGATGGAAGAGCATCAGGTGGCGGTGTTGGGGACGGTGACGGTGCATGAATGAGAAATTGGGCCAGGGCCCAGTGGAAGCGCAGGATCTGCCGGTATCTCCGAAAGGGAACGAATTATTCTCTTACCTGCCCGGCTACTACGAGAATTCGCGCATTATGCGTTCGGACGCGGAAACCAAAGGTCGGGAGATGGATCTGCTCTATGCGGCGCTGAATGAAACGCTGGGCCAGTTCTTTGTGCGTACGGCGACCTGGGGACTGGAAGTGTGGGAACGCGAGCTCGGCATTACGGTCGATCCGGCGAAGCCGGTCGAGCAGCGGCGCTCCGTCGTGGAGTCGAAGCTGCGTGGGGGCGGGAAGTTCTCGGGGAGTCTCGTCAGAAATGTGGCGGTAGCTTATGAACGCGGAGCGGTAGAAGTGACGTTTCAACCAGAGGAATACGGATTTACGATCACATTTATCGATACAATTGGCCTACCGCCGAATCTTGATGATCTGAAAGCGGCGATCGAAGCGGTTAAACCAGCGCATTTGGACGTACATTACCAGTTAAGGTATTTGAGAATTAGTGAGATTCATAATGTCCTGACCATCACGCAAATGAATCAAATCCCTTTGACGAAAATTTCCTTTAACTGATAGGAGGATAATCCATGAGTAGCGAAACAAAGAATTTGAAGCTTTTTAAAACTGATTCTGAAGTGGACAAAGATAAGATGTTCAATATTGACACGATGTTAAATGAGAACTGGGATAAGGTTGACGGGGCGATCGGCCAAATTCGAACTGATCTGGAAAACATCGATCCTACACTGCCAGATGCGAGCACGACACAAAAAGGTATTGTACAGCTTGACGATACAACTAATGGAACGAGTAAAAGTAAAGCGGCGACAGCAGACGCGGTACGGCAGGTTCGTGAATTGGCCGATACAAAGATGGATGCGGCGCGTCCATCAAATCTGCTTCCAAATAGCTCGGGGCTGCTTGGGCTGGCAGGTTGGAGAACTTCTGATATAGGTTGGAGTGGTTCAAAATCTGCTGGCGACGGAACTGCAGAGTTCGCCTATTCGGCAGCAGCAGGCGGTATATATCGAATTTTAGAGTCCAATCCAATAGTTGTTTTTTCAAATACAGTCTATAATGCGTCCGTTGCATTTTACCTGGAACAAGCTCAACCCAATGATGCTTCTTATATCGAGGTTATTCGTGTTGATACAGGGGCTATTTTGGGTTCTGTAGGAGCACGCTCAGGAGACAATTGGACGCGGCGAGGATTTGATTTCACTGTGCCGGCTAGTGTAACTTCAATCCGCTTCCGACTCGTTATTGCTGTAAATGCTACGGCTTCTTACAAAGGATTCCGTCAAGCGCAGCTCACTATTTATGGAGGAATGAAAGTTTGGAACGACGATTCTGATATTTACGCACACGTTACAGATTCTGCAGCTCACATCCATTGGGGTGGAAATTCGACTGGAGACGGAACAAATAATACGGGCGCATCCTATATTGTCAGTGCGCCGCTTGCTCCGGTATCAGGCGATTTGCCAGAGGGTTTCACAATATCGTTTATTCCCAATGTTGTAAACGGCGGAGGTGATCCGCTGTTGCGGGTCAATAACTGCACAACTTACGCATTACGAAGAAATGCGACTACGCAATTCGCATTTCAAGCCTTAAAATCTGGAACGGTTTATACATTCGTCAAGGTGGGCAACTATTTTTTAGCACGTAGCGCCCCGCCGGTAGGTAATGCGACGGCGGCGCAGGTATTGCAAGGCGTGAAATTTAGTTCGGAGGCTGTTCCAGACGGCGGAACGGGCGGTCTTACCCTCGTTAAAGGTGCTCTAACCCATTCTTCTGTGCGAAAAGAGAGCGGTGCGTATCTTCCATTTTCTGTTCTGCCGGCCGGATTGAGTCGTTTTATTATTTTCACCGCTAATAATACAATCAATTTTTATGCTACAGCAAGCTCAACTCGCTATAATGCGATTTATATAAAAAATGGTAATAGTTACTTTGATATTGGACTTGATCTTAGCGGATACATCCAAGTCAGCTTTTTCGAAATAGACTTGATGTCCTTGAGCGCAAAATTAGGTTATACCATTTCTCCCAGCGCCTCCGCAATTGCGAACTATGATCTGCGAAATTTGGATTTAAGTAAAACTTTGGAATTTGGATTTCATAATTTTTTTGGAAGTAATGGCGACATTGGAGACACACGGAATTTCAATGCGAAAATGGTATACAGTTAAAGGGGGAACAAAATGAGCCGAAAACTTGTTTCTTGGTATGAGAGGAACGGGACTGCGGCCAGAATTGGGCAAATTATAAATCCCTGGCTGATATCGAAATCTACAGTCCAGATGGTCTTTACTTGGATGATTCCGAAATGCCGGAACCCGAAGAACGAGAAGGCTACTACTGGATTCGTATGATTCTGCTTGAAGGAGAAGCTGCGTCGAAAATTTATTACACATACGAACCAATCCAGCCACAGCCGCCGTCCGAAATCGATCTGCTGCGCGAGAAAGTCGAAACCCTCGAAGCCGCGGATCTCGACAACAAGGAAATGATTTACGGCCTTGCTGCGTTACTGATGGGCGAATAACATGAGCGCCCGAATCCAAGCCGCCGTATTCCGATTCGGAATTTGGCTTGCTATGCAGGTAGGTGAAACGCTCATGACTGAAAAACTGAAACGCCAACTCGCTGTCAGTGCAGTGCTGCTGATCGCCACCGGCCGCCTGCAACTGGAAGACGTACTGCCGTCGATCCGGTCGATCGTCGATGAAATCCTGGCCGAAACGCCGGCCGCACAGTAAACCGCATCCATCTGGATCGCGGTTATTTTTATGCCCTCGGGACTCCCGGGGGCTCTTATTTTTAAGGACGGGAGATAGAGAGGATGGGGGAACAACTAATCAAAGGAGCCGTCGCAGCCTTCGGGGCTGTGGTCGGCTACCTATTTGGAGGGTGGAATATGCTGATCAATTTGTTGGTGATCCTGGTTGTTCTTGATTGGCTGACCGGGTGGGCGGCGGCTTGGGTGCGCGGGGAGCTGCGAAGTCGCATTGGGTTTGAAGGAATCGTTAGAAAAGTCGCGATCTTCGTGGTCATGGCGATTGCGCATTTGGTGGATAACGTACTTGGCGATCTGCATCTCTTCCGGGATGCGGTCGTCTTTTTTTATCTCGCGAACGAACTGCTCTCCGTTATCGAAAACCTTGGTAAGATCGGCGTGCCGATGCCGCCGGTGATCCGGGACGCGGTTCGTATTTTTGAATCGAAGTCCAGACCGGCCGAGAATCCGCAGCTTATCCCCGAAGCGCAGCCGGAGCTGGTCAAAGAAGAAAAGGCCGCCGAAGTCGAGACAACGGCGGGCGAAGATCCAACGACGGAAGGAAACAAAACTGCATAGATAACTTAGAGAGGATGAAAGCAAGTGAACCTCACCCAATACCCCATCGAGCGCCGCTACATCGCCAAGCGCTCGAACACAAGGCCCGGCCTCCGGTTGACTACCGGAGCGCCGGCTTTTTTTGTCGCGCACGATACGGGGAATCCGGGAGCGGGGGCGGATAGTCATTTCAAATATTTCAACGCCCTGACCGACCGCTCCGCTTCGGCGCATACGTTTATCGACGACAAGAAGATTCTGGAGATCGTTCCGGCCGGAACGGGTTCCGATCCGGCGGAGAAAGCGTGGCACGTCATTTACAATGTTACGACCGACAACGAGCGTTTCGGGTACAACGCCAACGACGCGGCTCTTGGCGTGGAGCTGTGCTACGGTGGAGGCATCGACTTCGAGCAGGCGTACAAGCGGTTCGTCTGGTACCTGGCCTACTGCTGCGGCAAATGGAACAAAGACCCGCGCCTGTTTATCCCGTCGCACAAACAGCTCGATCCGGCGCGGAAAATCGACTGCGACAATGCGCTCAAAGCGGGCGGCCGGACGCTGAAAGACCTGATCGCCGACGTCGCGTCGGAGTTGAACGCCGCTGCGACTGTCCCGAATGCGGAAGCAAAACTGCCCGCCTCCGGCTCCGCTCCCGCTTCGGGCGGCAGAAACGCGGCGGGGACCGTCGGAGCCGGCGCGCCTTCCGCTCCGGCGCAGACCGACTTCACCCCGCTGCCCGCGGACATGGCGCTGGCGCTGGTGTCCGAATACGTGCGGCCGGCCTGGGCGCAGGCGCGCGCCGCGGGCAAACAGCCGGAAGCGGAACATTTTCACCGGCTGGCCGTCAATCTGCGTTCGGCGGCGGGCATCGACGATGCCGGGCAGAAGCTCCCGGCGGCTGTCAAGCTGCACAAGTCCAACGTACAGGAACTGGTTTTCCGCTGGCTGTCCCCGGCGTGGTACAAAGCGAAAGCGGACGGGGACTCGTCTGCGGCTGCCTCCGCGCACGAGCGGGCCAACCGGCTTCGCCTCGCGGCGGGACTTCCGCAGGAATAGCTCGTACTCGCACTTAAAAACTCGCATTCAACATTCGAACGCAGGCTCCCTGCTCCCGCTCCAGCTCCTTTCCCCGGCTCCCGGCACGTCTTCCGCAAAAGGGAAGCGTGCCGGGAGCTTTTTTTGTGCGCGGATTTTTACACAAACCGCCTCTGTGATTCTTGTCCGCGCGCCGGGTCCGCCGAATCCGTTACGCTGAACTGGGACAGACGCGGCTTGAATTTTTTCTGTAGGCGTCCCGACAGTCTTGCAATTCCGCCCCCAAAAATTTCGAGAGGTGAGCAAACATGCCGAAACCGAATCTCAAAGTTGTGCACGGCAAAGCCGGTTCCGCAGCCAAATTCAAAAAGCGCCAGGCGGCGCAAACGAAAACCCGGCAGGCCGCCGACAAACGAAATCCGATTCCGCAAACGACGCCGATCGCCGTACTCCTGCTGATCTCCCTGCACCTGTTCCTCGCTCTCGGCGCCGTCGGCGGCGGAGCCGCGCTGATCGCCGATCCGAGCGGAGAATCGATGGGTATGCCGGTATCGCTGCTGGAACGTTCCTTTTTCCCGAACTTCTTCATCCCCGGCATTCTGCTTCTGCTGCTGTTCGGCGCAGGTCCGCTGGTTGTCGCTTACGGGCTGTGGCGTCTGCCGCGCTGGCCGGCGGCCGAAGCGGTGAATCCGTATCGCCGGGAGCTGCATCCCGTTTACGCGCTGTCGCTGTACGTCGGATTCGGACAGATCGTTTGGATCGCGGTGCAAACGTACATGATGAATTCGGTGTCGCCGGTGCAGCTTTTGTATACAAGTATGGGACTTTTGATCGCAATCGCAACACTGCTGCCTTCCGTGCGTATATATTGTTTGAAAAAGGCTTGACGCCGGACAAACTTGCCTGCGGAAGCGAGTTCGATCGTGCATATTGAAAAGCCGCATTCGAAGATGTGGTGCGTATTCGTGCATCTCCGTCCTTTTTTGTTTCGAATTCGCAATTTTATCCAGCCCGCAGCCTCCGCTCTGGTATAATGAAACAAGGTCGCCAGTCCCCTTTTCAAAAGGGCGCAAAAACAGGTATAATCGACACCGACTGGTTGGATTAGATCAAGAGGGCGGGGCTGGATAGAGATGAGTTTGACGCAGCACAGGGAACACCGGCAGTATGCCGAAGACAAACACGAAGCCTCGCGGTCCGCGTTCGAGCGGGATTACTCGAGGCTGATTCATTCTCCGACGTTCCGCCGGCTGCAGGGCAAGTCGCAGGTATTCGGCGCGGGCACGGGAGACTATTACCGCACGCGGCTGACGCATTCGCTCGAAGTGGCGCAGATCGCGCGTCAGGCGGCGAAAAACCTCGTTTTTCAATATCCGGAGATCACGCTTGCGCGCGCCGACAGCCCCGGGCTGGTGCTCGATCCGGAAGTGGTGGAATGCGCGTCGATCGCGCACGACTTCGGCCATCCTCCGTTCGGGCATAAAGGCGAGGAAGTCCTGGCGGACATTCTGGAACAGCTGATCGAGGAACGGACCCGCAAAGCGCTGAGGGGCAAGAAGGAATCGGCCGAGCAGAAGCGGGAGAAACGAAACGAAATGCGCTACCGCTACGAGCATTTCGAAGGCAACGCCCATAACTTTCGGTTAATGATGTTTCTGGAGAAACGGGAAAATCTCGACGGGCTCAACCTGTCGGACGCGGTGCTGCTCGGCATCAACAAATATCCGTTCTCCGGGCTTGACAATAAAAAAGGCATGTATCGGCACGAATGGGACTACATCTCGGCGATTCGCGAAGAGTGGAAGATTCCGACGCGCAAAACGACGCTGGAAGCGCAGCTGATGGACTTATGCGACGATATCGCGTATTCCGCGCACGATCTGGAGGACGGCGTAAAAGCGGGCAAGATCGAAGTTCACGAGCATTTTATGCACGACGAAAGCATCCACCGGCTGATTATCGGGAAGATTCAGACGCTGGAGGACCGGGTATGGCAGGGGATGAGCCGCGAAGCGATCGGCATGAAGGTCGGCGAGGTGCTGGACGATTATTTGCAGGTCTGGAATATGAAATGGCCGGTCTGCGACCGCGACTTTTCCCGGACCCGCCGCGAGGTGAAGGCTTACTGGGTCAATCATTTTGTGAGCAATCTGGGCGTGATCGACGACGGAGACTGGAAAAAGGTTACGTTTGTCAAAGAAGGCGCGGAAAACGACGATCTGCTGCGGACGGTGAGCGTGCTGAAAAGCTTCGCCTGGGTCACGATGATTCGCGACCTGCGCGTGCAGCGCCTGCAAAAACGCAGCGAATGGATTATCCGGCGGCTGTGGGACGCGTTCGTCGATCCGAAAACGGCGATCTCGATCATTCCGAGCGATTGGATTCACCGCTTCGAACGCGATCAGAGACAGCCGGTGCCGGTGTGGACCTGGGAGCGCATGGTGATCGATTACATCGCCGGCATGACGGACATGTTTGCGGAAAAGATCTACAACGAACTGTACGGACTCAAAGTCGGTTCCATTTACGATATCGATTAGGCGCCAGACCGCATTATCCTTCCGGTAAAGACAATCGGCTTCAAGGATTATGCAGCGGGTCGGGGAAAGATCCGGCCGTCAGGGAAGGGGAAGTACACGATGACGAACATGGCATTGGGAATCCTGGATATGTCGCCGCAGCTCGGGGGGGCGACGGCGGAGGAAGCGCTGCGGCAGTCGGCGCTGCTGGCCAGAAGCGCGGAGGAGTGGGGCTACACCCGCTACTGGCTGTCCGAGCATCACGGCATGGACTCGCTGGCCTGCACGGCGCCGGAAGTCATGCTGGCGCATATCGGCGCGCAGACGCAGCGGATACGCATCGGCGCGGGCGCCGTGCTGCTGCCGCATTACAGCCCGCTCAAAGTCGCGGAATGCTTTAATCTGCTGTCCGCCCTTTATCCGGGGCGGATCGATCTCGGCGTCGGACGCGCGCCGGGCGGGGACGCGCATACGACGATGGCGCTCAGCGGCAACTTTCTCGCCCATGTCGGCGAGATGCCGGGCAAAGTGCGGGAGCTGTGCCAGCTCATGGACGGCAGCTACCGTTACGACGGGGAACCGGTGCGCGCAAGACCGCAGCCGGCGGAGCCGCCCGAGCTGTGGATGCTCGGCACGAACACCAAAAGCGCGGATATGGCCGCTTCCTGCGGCGCGTATTACGCGTTCGGGCAGTTTATGAGTTCGAGCGACGGCCCGGAGATCGTGCAGACGTATCGCGATGCGTTTCAGCCTTCGGAGCAGCGCGAGCGGCCGCACGTGATGGTCGCGGTGCACGCGATCTGCGCGGAGACCGACAGCGAAGCGCTGACGCTGGCCGAGAAATTCCGCGCCCAGTTCCCGGATTCGCCGGTCGGCCGTCCGGATCTCAAAGGCACGGACGACCGCCTGACGCTGATCGTCGGCAATGTGCAGCGGGTCCGCGAGAGGCTGCACGAGATCCGCGACGCTTACGAAGCCGACGAGATCATGATCGTGTGTCCGGCGATCGGCTACGCGGAACGCCTGGAGTCGTTCCGCCTGACCGCAGTTGCGGCGGGCATCGCGGAGTAAGCGCGGCCAACAAACCAACAAACCGTTCAAATTAAGGATTCCCCGGCGGAGACGGCCGGAGCCTTTTCGGGAAAAGCGCATGCGCGGCTTTCCCGGAAGGCTCGCGGCCGCTCCGTTTTTTTGCTGCCGAACAGGCCGGATTCTTACTATCCGGCCTGTTCGGTACGGCCTCAGGACCGCCGCGCTTTATCCGCGCAGCGCAGCAGCAGTGCGACGCCTTCGGCGATCAGGCGCTCGCTGAGCAGCGAGTAGCTGAGCCGAATCCGGTTGTCGCTGCGGCCCGACGGATCGAAGAACGAGCCGGGCACGAACGATACCGTTTCCGGCTTGGCATCCGGCGCGCCGGCCGGAGACGGGCCGCCCGCCAGCGAGTCGGCCAGCAGCCGCCGCGGGGAAAGTCCCGGCGGAAGCTCGATCCACAGATTCAGCCCGCCTTTGGGCGTTTCCCAGCGCCAGCCGGAACCGCGGAGCGCTCGCTCCATCGCTTCCTTGCGCAGCAGCAGCGCCGTGCGCAGCTTGTGCAGATGCTGCCGCGAACGTTCCGAGCGGAAGTGATGCACGAACACTTTCTGGTTCAGCAGCGGCGTGCCGCCTCCGCTGCGGGCTTTGGCTTCCAGCAGTTTGCGCATCAGATGCGCGGGAGCGGCCGCGCAGCCGACGCGCAGGCCGGGAAATATATATTTGCTGAAGCTGCGCAGATAGATCGTATGGCCGGACGTATCGTAGGCGTAGATCGGCAGAGGAGGAGGCGGGCCGAAATAAATATCCCGGAACGGATCGTCTTCGAGCAGGATGCAGTCGTACCGCTCCGCCAGATCGGCGAGCCGTTTGCGCTGTTCGGGCGGCAAGCAGTAGCCCGTCGGGTTGTGATAAGTGGGATTCAGGTAGAACAGGACCGGCCGGTACTGCCTCATCAGCTGTTCCAGCTCGTCCAGGCGATAACCGTCCGGATAGATATCCACCGGCACGATCCGCGCGCTGCGGTGCTCGAAGATCTCGATCGCCGCGCTGTAGCTCGGGCGTTCGATCAGCACGGCGTCGCCGGGACGCACCAGCGCTTCCGCGGCCAGATGAATGCCCTGCTGGGCGCCGCCGATGACCAGCAGCTCTTCGGGTTCCGGCGCGAAGCCGCAGTCCTCCTCCAGGTAACGGCCGATCGCTCCGATCAGCTCGTCGTCGCCGCGCAGCGGCGCGTAGGTGCCGAGCACGCGCGGATAAAGATCGAACACGTGCTTGGCCTGCTCCGCCAGATAGGAATTGGGCAGCAGCAGGGGATCGATCTGCGCCTGGGACAGCTGGTATCGGCAGTCCCGGCTGTGCAGTTCGCCGAGCAGAGAGGGCAGCTCCGGTTCGCCCGGGGCCGCGCCATATCCGGTGACGCCGGTGCCGGTCTCCGCGGCGCGTCCGCCTGCCGCAAAGCCGCCTCCCCGCGAGCGGCCGTCGGCGCTGGCAAAAGCGGCCGCGTCATAATACCCCGATTTCTCCCGCGCTTCGATCAAGCCTTCGTTTTT
Source organism: Saccharibacillus sp. CPCC 101409 (assembly GCF_030518235.1). Taxonomy (GTDB): domain Bacteria; phylum Bacillota; class Bacilli; order Paenibacillales; family Paenibacillaceae; genus Saccharibacillus. The sequence goes on from NZ_JAULSA010000001.1 coordinate 518,113, forward strand.
GAGCCGGGTGTAGGCTTTGAGCACGGTCAGGCGGTGCAAACCGGTTTCTTCGGACATGCGCCGGATCGAAGGCAGCTTCTCCCCGCCGGACCATTCGCCGCGCGCGAGTCTTGAGCGCAGCTCGCCGGCCAGGTCGAGCGAAGAAGCGGGGCGCGTTCGCATTCCGGATACGGAGCCGGATTCGGGTTCGGTCATGGGGACAACTCTCCTTTCTGCTGCCGCTTATTGTACGCTTAAATCGTTCTTCGCGCAGCCCGATTGCTATCGTCTGTTCTGCGGCGGCGCATCTGTTCTGCGGTCTTCCTTCTACAATAAGGCAAACGAAGGAGGAGTAACAGATGATTCTACTCGGGTATTTGACGATGTGCCTGATCTTCGGCACGACTTTTCTGGCGATCAAGATCGGCGTGGAAGCCGGTCTGCCGCCGTTTCTCGGCGCGGGGCTGCGCTTCTTCGCGGCCGGTTTGCTGGTGATGGTCTGGATGTATGCCCGCCGCAGAATCAGCTTCTCGCTGCTGCTGCGGCGAGAAACGGTGTGGACCGGCTTCGGCCTGACGTTCTGCACGTTCGCGGCGCTGTACTGGGCGGAGCAGTATATCTCGTCCGGCCTGGCTTCGGTGCTGTCGGCGACGGGGCCGGCTTTTATCCTGCTGCTGCAGGCGGGCGTATCCCGCGTCCGGATTCCGAAGCTTGCGCTGACCGGCACGCTGATCGGCACGGCGGGCGTGGCGCTGCTGCTTCTGCCGGGCGCGCAGGCCGAACACGGCCGGATGTGGCTGATCGCCGGACTGGTCGTGGTCGCGGGCGAGATCGGCTATGCGAGCGGCGCGCTGCTGGCAAAGCATACGACCGCCAGGCTGCCGGACGCTTCGCCGATCGCGCTGAACGCGGCGCAGATGATGCACGGCGGCTGGATGCTGCTTCTGCTGTCGCTGCTGGCGGAACGCGGGCAGGCCGGCATCGGCGATGCGGCGTCGGCGCTGTTTTCGCTGCTGTACCTGACCCTGATCGGTTCGATGGCGGGACATTCGCTGTTCTACTGGCTCGTATCGCGCACGCATCCGGTGTTTCCGACCACATGGCTGTACGTCTCGCCGTTTATCGCGCTGGCGCTCGGCGCCAAAATATACGGCGAACCGCTGCACTGGAACGCCGCCGCGGGTTCGGTCGTCGTGCTCGCGGGCGTGCTGCTGACCAACTGGGGTTCGCTGCGTTCGCTGATCCGTGCCCGCAAAGCGGCGGCCCAGGCCAGGAACACGGCGTGAAGAACGGTTTGGAAACCGGCTCATTCCACGAGAAAGCAAGTTTGTTTGCATTCCTATTAAAAAAGCACGGCGTCCTAACCTCGAAAAGGTTGGATGTCCGTGCTTTTTTTAATACTTTTACGCCTGATTCTTATTCCGCTTCCGGGCCGTAAAGCATCCGCTCAATACCGTTTGTCCAGATCGACCAGGTTGCGCGGCAGTTCTTTGCCTTTGACGAACGCTTCCAGGTTGGCGATAAAAATCTCGGCGGCGCGCTCGTCGTAATGGTCGGTGTTGCCCGCGACGTGCGGCGTAATCACCACGTCATCGCGCTTCCACAGCGGATGGTCTTCCGGCAGCGGTTCTTGTTCGAACACGTCTAGCGCCGCGCCGGACAAACGTCCGGAGTCGAGCGCTTCGATCAGCGCATCGGTATCGACGCTCTGGCCGCGGCCCACGTTGATAAACAGCGCGCCTTTTTTGACGTAAGCCAGACTGTCTTTATTGAAGAAACGGCGCGTCTCGTCGGTCAGCGGCAGGATATTGACGATCACGTCGGCTTTGCCGAACGCTTCTTCGATCCCGTCCGTTTTGTACATCTCGTCGATATGTTCTTCCGGACGGCCGGAATGGCGCACGCCGATCGTGCGCATGCCGAACGCTTTGGCGATCTTCGCCGTCTGGCGTCCGATATGGCCGGTGCCGACGATCGCCATCGTGCGCCCGGCAATCTCGCCGTAATTTCCGTCTTTTTGCCATACGCCCTGCGCCTGACTGCGGATATTGGCGTGCAGACTGCGGGTCATGCTCAGCAAAACGGCGAAAATATGCTCGGAGATCGGGATGGCGTGCACGCCTCCGGCGGTGGTCAACCGGACGTTTTTTTCTTTCAGGCGATCCATCGGAAAATAATCGACGCCCGCGGACCACGCCTGAATCCATTTCAGGTTGTCGCTTTCCAGCGCCGCGTCTTCCATTTTACGATTCCAGCCCAGCAAAATATCCGCTTCCTTGATCTGTTCGGGGGTCACTTCCTTGATCGGCACGGTCTTGAATTCGTAGTCCGGCGCGATCTCTTGAATCTTCCGCGTTTGGTCCTCTGGCAGTTCGTACAGCGAAACGATAGTCGGCATTCGGGGCTGTTCCTCCTTTGGGTCTGTGAAGATTACTCTTTTTTATTCTAGCAAAGTTCGGCGTATAAATCTTCCCGCGGCGGCTTGGACGCTAGGCACGGGGCAAAAAGCGGGTATATATCAGTAGGCAAGGGAGCGCGGAGCGCAAAAACCGACCGTCCGGCCGAATAACCTTGAAGGAGCTGCCATGATCGGAAAATATGCAATGTATACCTTCGATTTCGGGTACCGGCTGTTTGTACGCATTCGGGACGACGAAGTAACGGGAATCGGGGCCCAGCTGGCTTACTATTTGCTGCTGTCGTTTTTCCCGTTTCTTATTTTTCTGGTGACGCTGGTCGGTTATGTGGACCTGTCGATTACCGAGATGCTGCGGCTGGCGAGGCAGGTGGTGCCGGGCGCGGCGATGGATATGGTGGAAGGCATCCTGAGCGAAGTGACCAAAGGAAGCAGCGCGCTGCTGTCGATCGGGATGATCGCGACGCTGTGGACCGCTTCGAGAGGCATCAACGCCGTCATCAAAGGATTGAACAAAGCGTACGACGTCGAGGAAAACCGCAAATTCTGGCAGATCCGCCTGGTGTCGCTGCTGTCTACGCTCGTACTCGGCATCGTGCTGCTGGTCAGCGTGATTCTGCTCGTGTTCGGGACGTGGATCGGCGATCAGATCGATCGTTTGCTTCATTACCCGCCGGGCTTCCAGAGTGTATGGGGGCCGCTTCAGTACAGTATTCCGCTCGTGGTGCTGATCGCGGTGTTCACCGCCCTGTACTGGATCGCGCCGAACCGGCAGGTCCGTATCCGCGAAGCGCTTCCCGGCGCGATCTTCGCGACGGTCGGCTGGCTGGTGACTTCGCTGCTGTTCTCGTTCTACGTCAACAACTTCGGGAATTTCACCAAAACGTACGGCAGTCTGGGCGGGGTGATTATCCTGCTGACCTGGCTGTATCTCAGTTCGATCATTATCATCGTCGGCGGCGAGGTCAACGCAACGCTGAAAGCCGGCAAGTCGCATGTGCGTCCGGGGCGGAAAACGACCGAGCGGGGCGTGTGAAAAAGGGTTCGCGTTCTATGGAGCGCCGGCACGGAGCGTAAGGAGGCGAGTGTATTGAGCGAAAATGAAATCGCGCGGCCGGGAGCGGGGCGATATGAGGCTGCCGGCGGAGCGGAGCGAGTGACGAAAACGGACCGGTATGAGTTCGCCGGCGGAGCGGATCTAAAGGAGGAAACGGACCGGCGCGAGCCTGCCGGGGGAGACGACGAAGCGGAAAAGGCGAATCGGCGCAAGCCTGCCGGGGGAGACGACGAAGCGAAGAAGGCGAACCGGCGCAAGCCTGCCGGGGGAGACGACAAAGCGGAGAAGGCGAACCGGCGCAAGCCTGCCGGAGGAGACGACGAAGCGGATGAAGGAGGCCGGCAGGAATCGGCCGGCGGAGAGCTGCGGGGGCAGGGCGAAGAAGCGCAGCGGATCTTCGCCGCCGTGCCGGTGGAAGGCCCGGCGGCGCTGCTATTTGCCGCCTGGGCGCGCGAAGCGGCGGGCGAGGAAGCTTTTCGGCGCTGGACGGATGCGCGCGATTATCACTTGACGTTGAAGTTCCTGGGCGATGTGGAGCCCGAACGCATTCCGGCGATCGCGCAGGCGCTGCGCGAAGCCCTGGCTCCGCAGGAGCCGTTCGCGCTGTCGCTGGACGGCGCGGGCACATTCGGGCTGCCGGACGCGCCGCGCGTGCTGTACGCGGAGCCGGCCGAAGGCATGGAGCCGCTCGCGCGCCTGGCCGCGGCGGCCGAAGCGGCGCTTGCGCCGCTGGGCTTTGCGCCGGAGAAGCGCAGCTTCCGCGCGCATATGACGCTGGCCCGCAAATATGCGGGCCGGAGGCCGTTCGCGCCGGACGTGCTGGCCGGCGCGCCGAAGAGCCCGGTCGGAATGATCGACCGGGCGGTACTGTACCGGACGCATATGCACCGGCGTCCGATGTACGAGCGCATTGCGGAATTTCCGCTGCGGGGCGGCAAAGCCGCGGGCGAATCGGCAGGCCGGACCTGACGGCCGGCCGTACGGCATGAGCCGTCCGGTTCGACGGCGGCCGGGCAAAGCGGGCTGCGGCGGCTGTCAGCGCTGCCGGGCGGCCATGCGGCCGGCGTAAACGCCCGATTGATTCAAACCGGAGCGCACACTTATCCTTCCGCCCGAAGCTTTGCGATTTGGACTCCCGGCTGCAAACCCGTCGGGAGTTCAACGCTTACTGCGGCAGAACCGGCACGCAGATTTCGCATTCATGGCGGAGCAGCAGTTCGCCGCTGTAGCGTTCCAAAGCCGGCTTATCGTCTATGCGATAGCCGGCTTTTTGCAAAGCGGGAACGATTTCTTCCCAGGCTTTTTGCACCGCTTCGGCAGTGTGCGGGATACGGCGGATCGCGTACAAACCGCCGTCAAAACGTCCGTCGAGCATCGGCGGATCGATCGGGAAGGCTTCATCTACGCCGATGCAGGCGTCGTACCGGCAGTGCTCGGGCGGAACTTTTCGCGGGTCGTCCTGCGAAATCCCGAGCAGCACCGCGGCACGGGTAAGCAGCCCGTTTTCCCGCGCCCATTCTTTGATCCGTTCCATCGTTTCCAGATTGCCCGGTCCGTAAGGTCCCGTCCGGTGTGCATAAGCGATACGCAGTTCCGGCAAATATTGAATAAATTCATCCATTTGTTTTCTCCCTTTCCGCAGCCCGACCGCGCCGCTGATTTGAATGTAATCGACTATAAAATAATATTCACTAAATACTTTTAAAATATTGGGATTCTTTTTCGCTTATTAATAGGAAGAGAATGGATGAATAGCGCGCATAATCGAGGTTCGAACAGACAGGACGCAGCTGAAATGCGAAATTCCATCTTATCGGCTCGAAAACTTCTCGCAATCGCGAATAGGATGCAGGAATCCACTTTAAAAGCCCGGTTTTGAGTGTTGAAGTGTGTTTTGAAGAAATAAGATGTAGATTTGCACTTCAATCGGAAAAGGAAAGCAATCGGAAAGAATAAAGTGGATTTCTGCATCCGAATCCGACTATGAGAGACGCGAAAAAGTTCTTGTCAATCGATAGGGGCTTGCCGAATCCGAATAGGAAAAAGCCCTCGAATCCGGACATTCGCCGGAAGCTTCGAGGGCTTCTTGTTTGTTATATGGAAGTTGCAGACGATGACTCGATCAACTTTGCAGCGGCGAATCGTCAGCCGTTCACCGCTCCGGTAAGCACCATCCGTCCGCGGGGCTGGTCGCCCTGGGCGTCCGGTTCCAGCGTGATGGCGATCATGTCGTAGTCGTCCGGCTGGATCGCATACGACAGGCCGCCGCTGCGGCTGCCGGAAACGAAAGTGCCGGCGTTGTAAGGCTGGCCGTCTTTGATCAGCCAGATCTGGTAAGCTTCGTCGCCGCTGAGCGCCGGCAGATCCTGAGCCTGCACGACCAGATGCATGCCGGTGCCGTCTTTTACCATCGACGCCATGCCGCTGGCATTCGGATCGTTTTCGCCGCCGGACAGCGGCACCGATTGTTCCACCTGCGCGCCGATAGCCGGCTGCGCGTTCAACGCAAGCTGCTGCTCCATATCCGCAGCCCGCTCCTGCATCGCGGTCAGATCGGCGTGCATCCCGTCGATCTCGCCGCGCAGCTGGGCGGAGTACACGCCCAGCACCACGGCCGCCGCGGCCAGTACCGCCGCGGCTCCGGCCCACAGGCCGCGCCCGCGTCCGCCACGCGCGCCGTTTCGGGCTGCGCCCGTCCGCGCGCCGCCGTCCGCGCCGCGTCCCGCCGCTTCGCTCCGCGCGTCAATACCCGCGCTTTCGCTCCGCACCGCATCCGCGCTGCCGCTTCGCGTGCCCGCGCTTTCGCTCCGCACCGCATCCACGCTGTCGCTTCGCGTGCCCGCGTTCCGCATCGCATCCGCGCCGCCGTTGTCCGCGCCGCGCGCTTCCTCCGCGTCCGCGACACCCGTGCGTACCGGCTGCGCCAGGTCCGCTTCCGGCTTCGCCGCAAGCAGCGCCGCGTCTCCGGCGTGGACCGCGTCTGTGCCGCGCCGCTGAGCCGCGCGCCGGGCTTCGTCCGCTTCGGCAGCCAGCTTCGCCTGCTCGAGCAGCAGTTCGGCCTCGCCGTCGGCCGGCAGGCCGCTTTCCACACCCGGTCTTCCGTCCGCATCGTCGATGCGGCTTTCGGTCCGCGGCTCGCTGTCCGCGTCCGGCGTTTCATACGCATCGTTGATGCGGTTTCCCTTCAACGATCCGCCATCCAACCCCTGAAGCCCGGCCGAACCGCTTGTCCGTCCGTCCGCGCGCGCAGGTTTTTCCGCGCTCTGCGTCCCGGCTGCGCCGCCGAGTATGCCCGCCAGCACTCTCGTTTTCATTCCGGCAGGGGGAAGCACCGGGTCCGCCGCCAGAGGCAGCATGCCGACAACGTCGCGCAGTTCCGCTACGCGCCGCCGCTCGTCCGCGCTTTGCTGCAGATAGGCTTCGTATTCTAGTGCTTCCGCTTCGTCCAATCCGCCGAGTACGTACAGCTCGGCCCAGTCCATAAATTCTTCTTTGCGTTCGTTCATGCTCGCGATTCCCCCCTTTCCGCTCCCGACAGCCGCCTTTGCAGCTGCTTTAAAGCCAGCCTCACCCGGCTTTTGACCGTGCCGAGCGGGATTTCGCAGCGGGTGGAGACCTCCTGCTGCGTCAAACCTTGATAATAGATCAGGTCGATAACCTGCTGCTGCTCGTCGTTCAATTCGTTCAGGGCCGCCCGGATGTTTTCTCCTTCGAGCGTGCGTTCCACGGCGAGTTCCGTATCCGAAGCTTCGTCCACGACGGCGTTCAGATGCTCGTCTTCGACAGGCACGGCCGCTGCGCGGGCGCTTCGCCGCCGGATCAGATCGATCGAAATATTGCGGGTGAGCGCGAACATCCAGGTCGACAATTTACCGTGGGAGGAGTCGTAGCGCTCCGCATTGTTCCAGATTCGCAGAAACAGCTCCTGCACCGCTTCTTCCGCGGTCATGGCGTCGTTCAGCAATCGGTAGGCAAAAGCGTACACGGACCTTTCGTAAGCGTCGTACAGCTGTTCCAGCGCTCCCGCGTCCCGGTCGGCAATCCGCCGGATCAATCGCAGGTCTTCCGCTTGTTCGTTCATCCAGGAGCTCCTCTCAGTATTCTCCCTCCTATTATACCGTTCGCAAATTCTTTTGCTATGGATTGCTTTGTTTGCCCGGAAAATTTCTTTTTTTATCTGTAAAGTGGAATTTAAGATTATAAATGGTTATATATAGAATGTTGGCTGAATCATTTTGTTGGATAAGGGATAAAATGGAGAAAGAAGGCGGAGAGGAGGTAAAGATGCATTAGCGGCCGTGCTTCATTTCACTCGATCGGAACAGAGGATTCGGCACATTCAATGAACACCGAGGCAATCATACCAATCAGAGGAGTGTGAACTGAATGAAAAAAAGTTTGGTCAAAGTAGCGGCGGTTCTGATGGCGATTCTGCTGCTTGTTCCGACGCTCGCTTCCGCCGCGCCGACGACGCAGGGCAAAGCGGAGGATCTGCGCAGCGCGCTGGGCGGCATTCTCGGCGAACACGCGCTGCTTGCCGTAATTGCGATGCAGAAGGGCTATGACGGAAAAGGCGATTTTGCCCAATCGGCGGCGGCTCTCGGCACCAATACCGACGAGTTGACGGCGGCAATCGCTTCGGTCTACGGCAGCGACGCGGGAGCGGCGTTCAAGCCGATCTGGGCTTCGCATATCGGGTTTTTTGTCGATTATGTGACGGCTGTCAAGACAGGCGACGCGGCCGGCAAGCAGAAAGCGCTCGACAACCTGGACGCTTACCGCGTCAAGCAGGCCAAATTTTTTGCCGACGCCAATCCGAATCTGAGCCAAAGCGCAATCGAAGCCGGGCTTAAGGTGCATATCGACCACCTGCTGTCCGCTTTCGACAGCTATGTCGCCAAGAACTATACGCAGGCATATTCGCAGGCTGACATGGCGTTCAAACATATGTTTATGACGGGCGACGCAATCTCGGGCGCTATCGTCAAACAGTTCCCGTCCAAATTCACCGGCAATCTGGCGAGCCCGGCGTCCAACCTGCGCTCGGCGCTCGACAGCGTGCTCGGCGAGCATGCGATCCTGGCCGTTTGGACGATGCAAAAAGGAATCGACGGCGCACCGGATTTCCAAAACGCGGCTGCGCTGCTGAGCAAGAATACCGATGAACTGACGGCTGCGGTGGCTTCCGTATACGGCAAAGACGCGGGAGCGGCGTTCAAGCCGATCTGGGCTTCGCATATCGGGTTCCTGGTGGACTATGTGACGGCAACGTCGAAGAAAGACACGGCGGGCCAGCAAAAAGCCAAAGACAATCTGAGCGATTATATCGTGAAGCAGGCGGCTTTCTTTGCGGGCGCCAATCCGAATCTGCCGCAGGCGGCGCTGGAATCGGGACTGCGCATGCATATCGACCAGCTGCTTAAAGCATTCGACGGTTACGCGGCCGGCAGTTATGCCGCGGTATATCCGACGGCGCACGAAGCTTACCAGCATATGTTCATGTTCGCGGGAACGCTGGGCGAAGCGATCGTGAAGCAGTTCCCGGCCAAATTCGAGACGGCGACGACGACTCCTCCGACAACGTCGATGCCGAATATGCCGGGCATGGAAACGCAAACGATCAAGCTCAAAGTCGGCAGCCGCACCGTAACGGTCGACGGCAAGTCGATGACCATGGACGTCGCCCCGCTTGTCCGCAACAATACGACTTACATTCCGCTGCGCTATCTGGCGGAAAGCATCGGCGCGGATCTGAAATATACGGCGTCGAGCAAAACGGTCGAACTGATGCAGGGCGGAAGCACCGTCAAATTCCAGATCGGCAAAGACGCTTTCTGGGTGGACGGAACGAAACGCAGTCTGGGCGCGATGGCGATCGTGGATCACGGACGCACGCAAATTCCGGTCCGCGCGGTTACGCAGGCGCTGGGCTGGACGGTCGGCTGGAAAGCCGCTACGGGCGACATTACGCTGACCAAAGCGCAGTAAATTTTTTGACGGACAACGGGATAGAAAAAACGCAGGACGGCCCGCATTCTCGGGCCGTCCTTTTTTTGGTGTGCGAACCGCGCGGCTTCGCAGATCGGCTGTTTGTTTCGCTTCGCCGCCGACAGTCTGTTAAGGAAGGAAGACAGCTCGAAAAAGCCCCGGGTTCAAGCCGCTGAAAAACCCCCGAAATACGCGGACAAAATGAAAAAAGATGAAAAAAGCGCACATGTGAGGTATAATAAGCTTTGTGCATTTTTTTTCGCCTCCTTTTCTTTCGTAAAATCCGTTCCAAAAAAGCGAACATGCTTTCGGTAAAAACCGGATTCAAACGCCTTAGGAACGGTTACATAGAAGGGGAGTATGCCGAGAGTCAGGAGGATATTATGGAACAACTCAAAAATAATCGCTGGGTCGTGCTGATCGTCGGCGTGATCTTGATTTTCATTTGTGCAGGAACGGTGTGGGCGTCGAGCGACGGTCATGCAACCGCCAAACAATCGGAAATCGCCGGCATGGGGGCCTGCGAATTGACCGACGTCGTATTCGACGAAGTTTTTCATCCCGCGCTTTCATCGAGGACCGCCGCTTGGACGCAGGACGACGAGAAAGCAGCCGATTCTTCCGCGGACAAGCAGCTGGACAGCAAGCAATCCGCAGCCAAAGACCAATCCGTAACCGAGGATAAAGCCAAGACTTCTTCGAAGAAGACCCAGACCAAGGATTCTTCGAATGTCTCCGACAAACAGAAGAGCGCTCAGAAACAAGCCCAATCCGCGGCCGTTTCCGCTCAGAAGTCCGCAGCCGCAACCGCCGCCAAAGCAGAGGCCAAAGCCAAAGCCGAAACTGCTGCAAAAGCAGCCGCCAAAGCCGAAGCCAAGACCGCTGCAAAAGCCGAGAAAGCGGCCAAAACCGAAGCATCTTCCGATGCCGGCGCGGCGACCGTAAACACTTCCCCCAAAAAATTGTTCTTCACCCGGACCGAGCTGCTCAGCCAGGATCAAGCTTCCGAAGCGACCTGGACCTACGCCCTATCCGATGAAGACCTGCTTCTGCTGGAACGAATCGTCATGGCCGAAGCGGAAGGCGAACCGTACGCAGGCAAAGTGGCTGTCGCCAACGTTGTCCTGAACCGACTCCGGTCCGCCGACTATCCCAACACAATCCGAGACGTTATTTACCAGAGATATCAGTTCTCGCCTGTTCAAAACGGCCGTTTCGATCGCGTAGTCCCGTCCGAAGACTGTGTCAAAGCCGTGAAAGACGCTTTGAACGGTGTCAAGGAAGTGCCGGACAATACGTATTATTTCGTGTCGATTTCTTTGGCGACCGATATGACGATCCCGAATACGCGCACGCCGGTCAAAAAGATCGGACATCATACCTTTTTCAAATAAACGAATCTTTCATCCAAACGAAATCCGGAGCCCTTTCCCAGCGAACGCGGCATGAATTTGGTATACATACTTTCACGCGTTATAATGAAGCGAAAGCCGTATACACAAGTTAATTCGGTACATGACAGATACCACTTTGTCCATGAATGCGAAGGGAGCTGTTCGTTTATGAAAATTACGTATCTGGGCCATTCCGCGCTGCTGGTGGAGGGCGGAGGCAAATCCGTTATCATCGACCCGTTTCTGACCGGCAATCCGAATTCCGGCGTCAAGCCGTCGGACATCAAAGTCGACGCGGTGCTGCTGACGCATGCCCACGGCGACCATTTCGGCGACTGTATCGGCATTGCGAAGAACAACGATTGTCCGATCATCGCGCCGGTCGAGCTGGCGAACTACTGCCTGGAGCACGACGTGACGGCGCACGGAATGAATATCGGCGGCTCGCACGAGTTCGACGGATTCAAGGTCAAGTACACCCTGGCGTTCCACAGCTCTTCGCTGACTGTGGGCGACCGGGTCATCTACGGCGGCGAGCCCGCGGGCATCCTGCTGACGATGGGCGGCAAAACGCTGTATCATGCCGGCGACACCGCGCTGTTCGGCGATATGAAGATCATCGGCGAACTGAACAAGATCGATATCGCGGCGCTGCCGATCGGCGATTTCTTCACCATGGGCCCGGACGACGCGGCCATCGCCGCCAAGTGGATCGGAGCCCCCAAAGTGCTGCCGCTGCACTACAACACGTTCCCGGCGATCGAACAGGACGCTGACGCTTTTTGCGCCAAATTGAAAGAAGACGGCATCGAAGGCATCGCGCTCAAGAACCGCGAAAGCCTCGAAGTCTAAACAAACCAAGCGTTACCTATTGGAACCCCGACCGCGCCAGCCGCCGAAGCGAAAGCCCAGGCCGCCCGGCGCGGTTTTTTGTGGAACCCGAAACCGCTCCAGCCTGCGGACAGACGTTCAGGGCAGAGCGAGGAAAGAGTGCGTGGAAAAGACCCGGCGTAAAGACCTTTGAAGAAAGTCGCTTCGGAAGCATAAGCTACAGACTTTCGAAGAAAGTCATCGCGCACTAAAGAAGTCAGATTTACATCGAAGCGAATAAGCGGAGGAGAAAATTCAGTGAAGTAAAGATTTTCGAAGAAAGTCACTTCGGAAGCATATGCTGTTAGCGTTCGCCTTTGAAATCGGGAAGATTCCACCATAATCTAATCAGTTCTTCCCGATTTCAACAAGCGACCTAAAGACTTTCGGAGAAAGTCACCTCGAAAGCCTACGCTAACGAATTTTCTCCGCAGCCTCTATAGCTCCTGCGAACAGGACTTTAAAAAAGCTGAATCGCGCTTTCCCGTTTGCTTGCAGGCTGACATCGGTTAGAATAGTCTTATAGAACCGTTAAGCTTAAAACAACTTGTGATCTATTGAACAAGAACGAGTAATCGTTTTCTACTTTTGGTCATAGAAGAATTGGAGGGGGAAAATATGGCTGTTGTCGACCGCCGGGAACAAGTGCTGCAAGCGGCCGCCCAGTCTTTCGCGCTGTTCGGGTACAAAGCCACCACGATGGACCAGGTTGCCAAGATCGCCAATGTAGGCAAAGGAACCATCTACACCTTTTTCGAAAACAAAGAAGAACTGTTCGACGAGATTCTGCTCGAAGCGATCCGCGAACTGCGCAGACGCGCCGAAGCGGAGATCCGTCCGGAGCGCCCTTTTTTCGAAAACGTGTATCACGCGCTGGACGCGATCCTGGAATTCCGCGAGGAGCACGAGCTGTTCCTGAAGCTGTCCCAGGAGCTGCGCGATATCGGCACGCCGCAGGCCAAAGCCGCGCTGTTCAAAGTCGAGAGCGTCGTGCTGGCGTTTCTGGAAAAACTGATCGGCGACTCGATGAGCAAAGGCTCGATCCGCGAAGGCAATACGGAGGTGATCGCGTTCGGCATGCTCAAGCTGTTTATCGCGCTGACCGGGGAATGGGAGATGCACCATCCGCCGATGAACAAAGAAGAACTGAAGCGGCATATGTTTACGTTCCTGACCCAGGGGTTCGCCGCGGCGCCTTAAACATACCGATGAACGACGAGCCTGCCGGGAAGCGGGCTCTTTTTGCACATTTTGCATCATTGCTTGGATAAATCGGCTGACCCGTAGGCAAGGCGGTTTTTTTATCGTATAATGACTCAAACTCATGCCCCCGGTGTCGAAACGGACGAGGAAGCAAAGTTCCGGGCCGACGCATCAATGCGCTAATGCTTTGCCGCAAAAAGAACTCTTATCGGGCAGATAAAAGATTTAAATTGCACGCCGTGTCAGGTGAATGTTAAAATGGGGAAACTAAAATCCAACTGCGAACCCGCATTCGAAGCGTTAGAGCCGCCAAGCCGCAGCCCTGCGCCGATACGGGATGTGGAAGACTGCTTCTCGGTTCCCGCGAACGTCCCGCGGGGCACGAAAAGGAGTCTGTTCTCTTATATTCGACGCTTTTCGCCTGCCGCAGCACGCGCCTGTTGTTTCCAGCCGGGACGAACGATTTCATTATAGAAAGGTTGTTTGGTGAAATGACTGGATTGCCTCCGAAACAGGGTCTATACGATCCGCAGTTCGAAAAAGACGCCTGCGGGATGGGCTTTATCGCCAATATCAAAGGAACGCCCGCGCACGATATCGTCAGCCGCGGCCTCACCATGCTCGAGAATATGGAACACCGGGGCGGACAGGGCAGCGAGCCCAACTCCGGCGACGGAGCTGGCATCATGCTGCAGCTTCCGCACGATTTCTTCGCGTCGCAGGATCTGGGCTTCAAGCTGCCGGCCGAAGGGGATTACGGCGTAGGGATGTTGTTCCTGTCCACCGACGACAAGATCCGTTCCCGCCACGAGTACCTGCTGGGCGAGATCGTCGAAGCCGAAGGCCAGAAACTGCTGGGCTTCCGCACCGTTCCGACCGACGACAGCACGCTGGGCCACTCCGCCAAAGCGGCCAAACCGTGCGTGCGCCAGGTGTTTATCGGCCGCGGCAAAGTAAACGGCAGCGACGATCTGGCTTTTGAACGCAAATTGTACGTCATTCGCCGCCTGGCCGAAATGTCGATCCGCTACGCGGAAGGCGAAGGCGCGGAATCGTTCTACATCCCGAGCTTGTCGAGCCGCAAGATCGTCTACAAAGGCATGCTGACCACCGCCCAGGTCGGGCAGTTCTACCCGGACCTGCGCGACGAGCGGCTGGCTTCGGCGATCGCGCTGATCCACTCGCGTTTCAGCACGAACACGTTCCCGAGCTGGGATCGCGCCCACCCGTACCGCTTTATGATCCACAACGGCGAGATCAACACGATGCGCGGCAACGTGAACTGGATGCACGCCCGCCAGGCGCTGTTCGAGAGCGAAGTGTTCGGCGAAGATCTGGACAAAGTGAAGCCGGTGATCAACCCCGACGGTTCGGATACCGCGATGTTCGACAACACATTCGAATTCCTGTACCTGAGCGGACGTTCGCTGCCGCATGTGGCGATGATGATGGTGCCGGAGCCGTGGAGCAACCACGAAACGATGGACGATACGAAAAAAGCTTTCTATGAATATCACAGCTGTCTGATGGAACCGTGGGACGGTCCGGCCGCAATGGCGTTCAGCGACGGCGTGCAGATCGGCGCGATTCTCGACCGCAACGGACTGCGTCCGGCGCGCTATTACGTCACGAAGGACGATACGATTATCCTGTCCTCCGAAGTAGGCGTGCTCGACGTGGCGCCGGAAGACATCCTGTATAAAGACCGCCTGCGTCCGGGCCGGATGCTGCTGATCGACACCAAGCAGGGCCGCATCATCTCCGACGAGGAAGTCAAAGGCCAGATCGCGGCGGAGCATCCGTACCGCAGCTGGCTTGACGAGCATATGATCAATCTGAGCGAGCTGCCGGACGCGCAGGAACCGCCGGCGCCGAAGCACGAGAACGTCACCCAGCTCCAGTTGGCTTTCGGTTATACGTTCGAGGAACTGCGCAAAGTGATCGAGCCGATCGCCTCCACCGGGATCGAAGCTACGGGCTCGATGGGCTACGACGCGCCGCTGGCGGTCCTGTCGGACAAGCCGCAGCGTTTGTACAACTACTTCAAGCAGATGTTCGCGCAGGTGACCAATCCGCCGATCGACGCGCTGCGCGAAGAGATCGTCACTTCGGCTTCGACCGCGATCGGCGCGGAACGCAATCTGCTGCTGCCGGAACCGGAAAGCTGCCGCATGATCGGCCTGGACACGCCGGTGCTGTCCAACGAAGATTTTGCCAAGATTCGCCATGTGCACCGCCATCGTCCGGGCTTCCGCGCGATGACGATCCCGATCTTCTTCGAAGCGGCGAGCGGCGCGGAAGGACTGCGCACGGCGCTGGACGAGATGTGCAAAGCGGCGGACCGGGTTATCGACAAAGGGCATAATATCCTGATCCTGTCCGACAAAGGCGTGGACCGCGAGAACGCGGCGATTCCGGCGCTGCTGGCCGTGTCGACCATGCACCACCATTTGATCCGCCAGGGCACCCGGACCAAAGTCACGCTGCTGCTCGAATCGGGCGAACCGCGAGACGTGCACCATTTCGCGCTGCTAATCGGTTACGGCATCAGCGCCGTCAACCCGTATCTGGCGTTCGAGACGCTCAAAGACATGATCGCGCAGGGCATGCTGAGAGGCATCTCGCACGAGAAAGCGGTCAAGAACTTTATCAAAGGCGCAACCAAAGGCGTCGTGAAGATTCTGTCCAAAATGGGCATCTCCACGATCCAGTCGTACCGCGGCGCGCAGATCTTCGAAGCGGTCGGTCTCAAAAGCGAGTTCGTGGACCGCTACTTCACCTGGACGCCTTCGCGGATCGGCGGCATCGGTCTCGAAGAAATCGCGTTCGATACGCTGCTTCAGCACAACCGGGCGTTCTCGGACAAAGAAGGCATCGACAAAGTGCTGGATTCCGGGGGCGAATACCAGTGGCGCAGCGACGGCGAAGAACATTTGTTTAACCCGCAAACGATCCACCTGCTTCAGCAGGCGGTGCGCACGGGCGATTATGCGACGTACAAGAAATACGCCCGTCTTGTCGAGGGCGAGAACAAGCAGCATATGACGCTGCGTTCCATGCTGCACCTCAAGCCGGCGGGCGAACCGGTGCCGCTGGCCGAAGTCGAACCGGCCGAAAGCATCATGAAGCGGTTCAAGACCGGCGCGATGTCGTTCGGCTCGATCAGCAAGGAAGCGCACGAAGCGCTGGCGATCGGCATGAACCGGATCGGCGGCAAGAGCAATACCGGCGAAGGCGGCGAAGATCCGGCGCGCTTTATTCCGGACGCGAACGGCGATTCCCGCCGCAGCGCGATCAAGCAGGTAGCGTCGGGACGCTTCGGCGTCACGTCGAACTATCTGATCAACGCCGACGAGATCCAGATCAAGATGGCCCAGGGCGCGAAGCCGGGCGAAGGCGGACAGCTGCCGGGCCGCAAAGTGTATCCGTGGGTTGCGGAAGTGCGCGGCTCGACGCCTGGCGTGGGCCTGATCTCGCCTCCGCCGCACCACGATATCTATTCGATCGAGGATCTGGCGGAGCTGATCTACGATCTGAAGAACGCCAACCCGCGCGCGGATATCAACGTGAAACTGGTATCCGAAGTGGGCGTCGGCACAATCGCGGCGGGCGTCGCCAAGGGACGCGCCGACATCATCCTCGTCAGCGGTTACGACGGCGGCACCGGCGCTTCGCCGCAGGGCTCGATCCGTCACGCGGGCATGCCGTGGGAACTCGGCCTGGCCGAAACGCACCAGACGCTGATCCTCAACAATCTGCGCGACCGCGTCGTGCTGGAAACCGACGGCAAGATGCTGTCCGGCCGCGACCTGGCCGTCGCCGCGCTGCTCGGAGCCGAGGAGTACGGCTTCTCGACCGCGCCTTTGATCGCCGTGGGCTGTATCATGATGAGAGTCTGTCAAATGGATACCTGTCCGGTCGGCGTCGCGACGCAGAATCCGGAGCTGCGCAAGAACTTTATGGGCGACCCGGACCATGTGGTCAACTTCATGAAGTTCGTCGCCGAAGATCTGCGCGAGCTGATGGCGGAACTCGGCTTCCGCACCGTGCAGGAGATGGTCGGACGCACCGACTGCCTGGACGCGATCGACGCTTCGCATCACTGGAAGAAGCAGGGCCTCGATCTGACGCCGCTGCTGCATACGCCCGAGCTTCCGCACGGCAGCACGCCGTTCCGTTCGCAGACCCAGAACCACGGTCTGGAACACACGCTCGATATGCGCGAACTGCTGACCGCGGCCGCTCCGGCGCTGGAACGCGGCGAACGCGTCGAAGCGCAGTTCAAGATCACGAACGTGGACCGCGCGGCCGGCACGATTCTCGGCAGCGAAGTCACCCGCAAATACGGGGCTGCCGGCCTGCCGGAAGACACGATCAAGCTGGGCTTCTCCGGCTCCGCCGGCCAGAGTCTGGGCGCGTTCGTGCCGAAGGGCATCACGATCGAAGTCACGGGCGATTCCAACGACTATGTCGGCAAAGGCCTTTCCGGCGGCAGGATCATCGTGAAGCCGGACCCGAAAGCGACGTTCAAGTCCGAGGAAAACATCATTATCGGCAATACGGCGTTCTACGGAGCGACCGGCGGCGAAGCGTATGTGAGCGGCATCGCCGGCGAGCGCTTCGCGGTCCGCAACTCCGGCGCCAAAGTCGTCGTCGAAGGCACGGGCGACCACGGCTGCGAATACATGACCGGCGGACGCGTCGTCGTGCTGGGCACGACGGGCCGCAACTTCGCGGCGGGCATGTCCGGCGGCGTCGCTTACGTCTACGACGGAGCGGGCGATTTCGTCAGCCGCTGCAACCTGGAAATGGTGCTGCTGGAGCCGCTGGAAAGCGGAGTGGAGAAAGAAGAAGTCCGCGATATGATCCAGCGCCACGCCGATTACACCGGCAGCGGCGTCGCGAAGCTGATTCTCGACGGCTGGGAGCAGACGTCCGCGCGATTTGTCCGCGTCATTCCGAAAGATTACAAGCGGATGCTGGAACAGATCGAAAAAGCGGAATCGACCGGCCTGACCGGCGAAGACGCGCTGCTTGCGGCATTCGAAGCCAATATGCGCGAACTGGCGCGCACCGGGGGCTAAAGCGTCCGGAAATCAAATAAGAAACAGGAGGCAGAGCCGGGAAAGTAGCGGCTTCTGCCTCTTTTTGCTAAGCGCGATTTGGCTATTCCCGCAAACTCCGCTACAATGATTGGGTAAACGTAAGCACATAAAGGGAAAAATGACATGAATTTGGAGGGGAACTCATGGATACGATAAGCGACCGGCTGGACAAGTCTGTCGGAGCGGAGACGTCCGGAGCACCTGTCGTCCGCTTCGAGAACGTCACCAAGCGAATCGGCGGGAAAACGATTATCGACGGGCTGACGCTGGATATTGCGCCGGGGCAGGTATTCGGCTTCCTTGGACCGAACGGCTCGGGCAAAACGACGACGATCCGCATGATGGTCGGCCTGATGGCGATCAGCGAAGGCGATATCCGAATCTGCGGCAGCAGCATTTCGCGCGATTTCGAACGGGCCGTCGCCCCGGTGGGCGCGATCGTCGAGAATCCGGAGATGTACGGGTATATGAGCGGTTACGCCAACCTGATGCAGTACGCCCGCATGCGCCCGGATATTTCCAAAGCGCGGATCGACGAAGTGGTGGACTTTATCGGACTCAAAGGACGCATCCGGGACAAAGTGCGCACCTACTCGCTCGGCATGCGCCAGCGGCTCGGCGTCGCGCAGGCGATTCTGCACCGGCCCAAGCTGCTGATTCTCGACGAGCCGACCAACGGACTCGATCCGCAGGGCATTCGCGAGCTTCGCGACTATCTGCGGGAATTGACGCGGCGCGAAGGGACGACGGTATTCGTATCCAGCCACCTGCTGTCCGAAATGGAGCTGATGTGCGATACGGTGGCGATTATCCAGGGCGGCAAACTGATCGACGTGCGGAAACTGAACGGCGCGGAAGCCGCGGCGTCGGTGCACGAGGTGGCGTTCGATGTGGGCGATCCCGCGCTCGCGGCGGAGAAGCTGGGCGTCGGCGCCGTGCGCGACGGGCTGCTGATCGTCCAAGCGGATCGCGAACAATCGGCGGCGATCAACGCGCGGCTGGTGGAAGCGGGCATCCCGGTCTATGGCATACGGACGATCAAGCGCTCGCTGGAAGACCAATTCCTCGAAATGACGGGAGGCGGAACGATTGTCTGACTATCTGAAGCTGATACATAACGAAAATATCAAAATTTATATCCGGGCGCGGACCTGGATCATGTTTGCGATTCTGCTGATTGCGGCGTTCGGGGTGCCGATGCTGGCGCGGCTGGGCGGCGCGGACAAGATCGGCATGTGGGCCGGCATGGGCGTGCTTACGCTGCTCAGCTTCCTGCTGACCGTATTCGCGGCGTCGATCGCGGCCGATTCGGTCGCCGGCGAATTCTCGCGCGGCACGGTGAAAATGCTGCTGATCCGGCCGTGGAGCCGGACCAAGATCCTGTTTGCCAAGTATGCGGCGGTGCTGCTGTTCCTGCTTGCGGTGTACGCGTTTTTTTTCGGGCTGGGCACGCTTTCTTCGTTTCTGCTGCTGGGCGGCGGAGGCGAAGCGGACGGGATTGCGCTGACCGCGTCGTCCGCCGATATTCAGGAAATCTGGACGAATATTTTGTACCGGCTGATCGCAAGCGTGGTTTACGTGACGTTGGCCTTTATGCTGTCGGCCGCGTTCCGCAGCAATATGCTGGCGCTGGCTTTGACGGTTGTGTTCATGTTTATGGGCGGTATCGTGACCCAATTGGTCGATCCGTCCAAATACGCGATCGGCCGGTATCTGCTGTTCGCGAATACCGACCTGAATCAATATGCGGGCAATCCGCAGGGCGACTACGGCGTGACTTCGCTCGGATTCTCGCTGGGCGTGCTCGCGGTTTATTTCGTCGTTTTCCTGATCGTCGGGGTGTATGTGTTCCGCAAACGCGACGTCGCCGCCTGAATAACCGTGTAAAAATGCAAACGTAAAAGACAAACAGCCCGTTCGCTTGCCCTCGTACAGAAGGGAAAAGCGAACGGGCTGCTGCATTTTGCGGCGCGGCATTCGTCGGGAGCTGCTGCGTTAAACGGCGGAGCCGGTACCGTCGGCGCGGCGGCCGCGGTCCCAGACATAGCCGGCAATCGTCAGCGCAAGGCCGATCGCCGTTACGGCCGCGCCGACCAGCGGAAGAGGACCCAGACCCAGATGGTCGATCACCCAGCCGCCGAGAAAAGCGCCTCCGGCGTTGCCCAGGTTGAGCGCCGAGTGATTCGAGGTGGCCGCAAGCATCGGCGCTTCGTGCGCCAGGTTGATGACCCGCACCTGGATGCCGGGCAGGATGCCGAACGCGGCGATGCCCCAGACAAAAACGGCGGCGACCGCGGTCACTTTGCCCGGCAGCGCGATCGTCAGCAGCGCCAGCACGGCGGTCAGCACCGCGAAGTTCACGATCAGCGAAGGCATCAGCTTCCAGTCGGCCAGCCGGCCGCCGATCACGTTGCCGAGCGTCACCCCGATACCGAACAGCACCAGAATCCAGGTGACGGAGCTTTCGGCAAAGCCCGATACGCCGGTAAGCAGCGGCGTGATATACGTGAAGACGGTGAACAAACTGCCGCAGCCCAGCGCTCCGGCGGCCAGCGTCAGCAGCACGCGGGGATTGAGCACGCCGCGCACTTCGTGGGCGAGCCCCGCCGATTTGCCGCCGGACAAGACCGGGATCAGGATCGCGATGCCGATCAGCGAGAGCAGGCCGATCGCCGCGATCGCTCCGAACGAGGCGCGCCAGCCGAGCTGCTGCCCGACGAACGTGCCGAACGGGACGCCGACGATATTGGCGACGGTCAATCCCATCAGCACGAGCGAGACGGCGCCCGCCCTTTTCTCGGGCCGCACCAGCCGGGTCGCGATAATCGAACCCGAGCCGAGAAACGTGCCGTGCGCCAGCGCGGTCAGCAGCCGGGAAGCCATCAATACGCCGTAGGTCGGCGCAAAGACGCCGGCCAGGTTGCCGAGGATAAAGATCAGCATCAGCAGAAGCAGCAGCTTTTTCTGCGGCAGGCGATGCGTCAGGATCGTCAGCAGCGGCGCGCCGACGGCCACGCCGAGCGCGTAGCCGGTAATCAGCTGGCCGGCCCGGGGAATCGAAACGTTCAGGTCTCGGGCGACATTGGGCAGCAGGCCCATAATGACGAACTCGGTCATGCCGATCGCGAACGCGCCGAGTGTAAGCGATAGCAGCGCAAGCGGAAAGCGTTCTTTCGCTTCCGGCCCGCCGCCGGGAAGAGAAAGGGAAGACGGTGCTGGATTCATGGAATTCTCCTTGTCTTATTCGGTCTGTAGACCAGTATATCGCATCTGTCAAGCGCGGAGCGAAACGCGTGGTTTTGAAGCCGGACAAATTGAGCTATAATGAACGAATAGATCGGAAGCGACGATATTCGATCGCAACAAATCCATGGGAACGAAGGTGAAAGCAGGCGTGCAGCAACGGACCGCAGAGATGGAATGGGTATCGCGCAGCGAAAGCGACACGGAACGTCTGGCGCGGCATTTTGCCGGTTTGGCGCAGCCGGGAACGGTTATCGCGCTGGACGGCGATCTTGGCGCTGGCAAAACGAAATTCTCGCAGGGCTTCGCCGCGGCGCTGGGCGTGCCGGGCGTCGTCAACAGCCCTACATTTACGCTGATTAAAGAATACGAAGGCCGGATTCCTTTTTATCATATGGATGTCTACCGGATCACGCAAGGCGAAGCGGACGAGCTGGGACTGGACGAGTATTTCGAAGGAGAAGGGGTCTGTATCGTGGAATGGGCTTCGATCATCGCCGATCTGCTGCCCGGGAGTCGTCTCGGCCTTTATATCGAGAGCCTGGACGCCGACAGCCGGAAGTTCCGCTGCGAAGGGATCGGGGAACCGTATGCCGGCTGGATCGAACAATGGAAATACAGCAAGTGAAAAGGAATGGAGAGCAGGCGGAATGATGAACAAACCTCAACAAGAAACGTCCGGCCGGCTGCTGGCGCTCGATACGTCGAGCGCGGCGCAGGCCGTGGCGGTGCTGGAACAGAACCGGGTGCTGTACGAATCGAACAACCCGGCGGAGCGCAATCATTCGGTCAATCTGCTGCCGGAGATCCGGCGGGCGCTGGAAGAGTCCGGCACGGACAGAAGAAAGCTGGCCGGAATCGCCGTCGGCATCGGGCCCGGATCGTATACGGGCGTACGCATCGCCGTTACCACGGCGAAAACGCTGGCCTGGTCGCTGAACGTGCCGGTCGCGGCGGTATCGAGCCTGGAAGCGCAGGCGCTGACGGGCCTGGAAGCGGAAGCGCCCGCAGGCCGCGGCTGGGTCGTGCCGCTCGTCGACGCGCGGCGCGGACAGGCGTATACGGCGCTGTTCGCGGCCGATGCTTCGGCCGGCGGCGATGCCGCGCCGGAGCGTCTGGCGGAAGACGCCATTCTGCTTGTGGATCAATGGACGGCCCGGATCGCGGAGCGTATCCGCGAACTGCCGCCCGCCGACCGGCCGGCGTTCGTGCTGTTCACGGGCGAGACCGCCAAGCACGAAGAAGCGCTGCGCGGGCTGGCCGAAGCGGCCGGGCTGCCGCCGGAGCGGGTACTGCTGCGCGACTGCGAAGCGGAAGGGCGCTGGATCGGGCGTCTCGGCGGCCGGCTTCTGGCCGAAGGGAAAGCGGCAGACGCGCACGGACTGCTGCCGAACTACACGCAGGTGACCGAAGCGGAAGCCAATCTGCTTCGCGGCCGCAGCTGATTTCAGGGCATTTACACCAAAAGGGGGCCGCAACACATGCAGCATAGAGAAACAGGGCCGCAGCAGCCCGCGGACATGCCGTCCGTCCGTTTTCGTCCCATGCGGCTCGAAGACGTGCCGGACGTAATGGTCATCGAGCACGAATCGTTCTCGCTGCCGTGGACCGAGCAGGCGTTCCGCAGCGAGATGACGCTGAATCATTTCGCCCGCTATCTGATTATGGAAGTGGACGGAGCGCCGGCCGGTTACGCCGGCATGTGGACGGTGGTCGAAGAAGCGCATATTACGAATATCGCCGTTCGCACGGCTTATCGGGGACGCAAACTCGGCGAGCGGCTGCTGTCCGAACTGCTGGATACGGCGGCCGCGCTGGGACTTGAACGCGCGACGCTCGAAGTGCGGGTCAGCAACGCCGTTGCCCGCAGCCTGTACGACAAGATGGGATTCCGCGAGGTGGGCATCCGCAAAGGCTATTATTCCGACAACAACGAAGACGCCGTGATTATGTGGATCGATCTTGAACATCGTCCGCTCGCGGCCGAAGATACGGAAGGAAGCGTGTAACAAGCATGAACAAGGCAATGCAGAGCAAGAACGAAGCCGGCGCGGAGCTCGCGCCGGCTTATATCCTGGCCGTGGAAACGAGCTGCGACGAAACGTCGGTCGCCATCGTCAAGGACGGACAAGAAGTTCTGGTCAATCTGGTCGCCAGCCAGATTGAAACGCATAAAGCGTTTGGCGGAGTCGTTCCCGAAGTGGCTTCGCGCCAGCATGTGGAGTGCATCACGCTGCTGATGCAGCAGGCGATCGAAGAATCGGGGCTTGCGCCGGATCGGCTTTCGGCGATCGCGGTCACGGAAGGGCCGGGGCTGGTCGGCGCGCTGCTGGTCGGCATTATGGCGGCCAAAGCGCTGGCGTTCGCGCTGGACAAGCCGCTGATCGGCACGCATCATATCGCGGGTCATATTTACGCCAACCGCCTGATCGCGGAGATCGAATATCCCGCGATCGCGCTGGTCGTCTCCGGCGGACATACGGAGATCGTGCGGATGGAAAGCGAAGGCCGGTTCGAAGTGGTCGGCCGGACGCGCGACGACGCGGTCGGCGAAGCGTACGACAAAGTGGCGCGCGCGCTCGGGTTTCCGTATCCGGGCGGTCCGCATGTGGACCGGGCGGCGCAGGCGTCGGAAACGGTTGTGCCGCTGCCGCGGGTCTGGCTGGAAGAAGGTTCGTACGATTTCAGCCTCAGCGGACTCAAGTCGGCGGTGCTGAATCTGGTCAACCAGAGCCGGATGAAAGGCGAGGAAGTCGATACGGGCGGCATCGCGCGCGGCTT
The DNA here is from genome assembly GCF_030518235.1 of Saccharibacillus sp. CPCC 101409. Classification (GTDB taxonomy): domain Bacteria; phylum Bacillota; class Bacilli; order Paenibacillales; family Paenibacillaceae; genus Saccharibacillus. Next base: position 542,149 of record NZ_JAULSA010000001.1, read on the forward strand.
CCAGGAATCCGTCGTCGAGGTGCTGGTCGGCAAAGCGGTACGCGCGATGCGCCAGTACGGCGCGAAGCAGCTGCTGCTGTGCGGCGGCGTCGCCGCAAACGGCGGACTGCGCGCGGAACTTACGGCGCGCTGCGAAGCCGAAGACATCGAACTGCTGATTCCGCCGATGAAGTACTGCACCGACAACGCCGCGATGATCGGCGCCGCCGCCTATGTCAAATGGAAACGCGGCGAACTGAGCGATCTGTCCATCAAAGGCGAACCGGGGCTGTCGCTGGAAGGCTGGTCGGTCCGGGAACAAGCGCCGCTGTGATCGGGGCTCAAGAAAAATAAAAACCGGCCATACAGGCCGGTCAATGTGTCGAGACAGTCTAACGTGACTGGAAGTGAGACGGCGGAGAGAGAAATTCAGTGGAGGTACAAACTTTCGAAGAAAGTTACTTCGGAAGCATATGCTGATAGCGGTCGCCTTTGAAATTGAGAAAATTCCGCTAGAATTCAATTCCATTTCTCAATTTCAACACGCGACTGGAACGAATTTCTCTCGGAGTCGACTCGCTTCTCCCGTCTGCGTGACTTTCTCGACATTCTAACCGGCCATACAGGCCGGTTTTTTGCGTTACAAAGATTGTAAACCGTCCATCATCCGCAAGTAAAATCAACAAACGAAAGCGAAAAGAGATTTAACGCAGCGTTGACTCCCGTTTGTCAATCCCTGAATAAACTTATCCACATATCCCCTTCGGATTGTGGGTAAACACTCCAAACCCGCGCGGAACGCCGTCTTTCTTTTCCCTGCAAAAGGGGATAGCTCTTTCAAAATCCTAAGTCGAAATCTGTGGATAATGTGGATAATAAGGTGGATAATATTGGTTTAAATTGTGAAAAGGCGGTTTGCGCCGAAAAAAACCGGCCCTTAAGGCCGGCGAGAGAGCGGTTGAAGCTGTAGATTTGTGGATAAGTCAGTGGATAACAAGGATATGTGAAAAACGATCTTGACAAAAAAATTATTCCGCCGCGAGCGATTCCCATTCGTCGTAAGCGGCCGCGAGCTGCGTCTTGTTCTCGTCAATTTGCGTCTGCCGCTCCTGGATCGCCATATAATCCTCGTAAATTTCCGGTAAAGTCAACTCCAGCTCAAGCGCGGCCACCGCGCTTTCAAGCTCCGCGATCAGCGTCTCGAGCTGTTCCATACGGCGCTGGCGGCTGCGCTCTTCGCGCTTGGCCTGTTTGCTTTCCTCGAACGAGTTCTGCGCGCCGCGCGATTCTTCGACGGAATCCGCTTTGGCCGCATCCCGGGCTTTGCCGCTCGCGCCGCCGCCGAAAGCCGCCGCTTCCAGCGCCATTTCTTCAAGCTCCTGCTTTTTCTCTACATAGTCGTCGTAATTGCCCAGGAAATTGCCGATGCCGTCCGCGCTCAATTCGACGACGCGTTCGGCCATCTTGTTCAGGAAATAGCGGTCGTGCGAAATAAACAGCAGCGTGCCGTCGAAATCGATCAGCGCCGCTTCCAGCACTTCTTTGCTGTACAGATCCAGGTGGTTGGTCGGTTCGTCGAGAATAAGCGTGTTGGCTTCGAGCAGCATCAGCTTGGCGAGCGAGACGCGCGCTTTTTCGCCGCCGCTGAGTGCCGCGATTTTCTTGAGCACGTCCTCGCCGCTGAACAGGAAGCTGCCCAGTACGCTGCGAATGCGCGCTTCTTCCATATGCGGATAAGCGCTCCACAGCTCTTCGAGAACCGTATTTTGCGGATTCAGATTGCCCTGCTCCTGGTCGTAGTAGCCGATCTGGACTTTGGCGCCCCAGTTCAAACGGCCTTCGTCCGGTTTGTGCTGGCCGATCAGCGTCTTGAGCAGGGTGGACTTGCCGACGCCGTTCGGGCCGATCAGCGCGACGGTCTCCCCCCGGTTCAGCGCGAACGAAACGTTGCGGAACAGCGGGTCGTTTCCATCATAGGAAGCGGCGAGGCGATCGATGTGCAGCACGTCTTTGCCCGACGTATACGCCGCTTGAAACGAGAAATTCGCGCGCTTCAAATCGCCGGCCGGCCGGTCGAGCCTGTCCATTTTCTCCAGCGCTTTGCGCCGGCTCTGGGCTCGTTTGGTTGTGGAGGCGCGGACGATATTTTGCTGGATAAACGCCTCCATTTTCGCGATCTCGCCCTGCTGCTTCTCGTACTGCTTCAAATTCGCTTCGTACTCCGCGGCTTTGAGCTCGGTGTAACGGCTGTAGTTGCCGGTGTAGCGGCGCGCCCGGTGGCGTTCGATCTCCACAATGGCGGTGACCGTTTTGTCCAGGAAGTACCGGTCGTGGGACACGATCAGCAGACCGCCTTCGTAGCCGCGCAGATAATCTTCCAGCCAGGTCAGCGTTTCGATATCCAGATGGTTGGTCGGTTCGTCGAGCATCAGCAGATCGGGCGCCCGGAGCAGCATCTTTGCAAGAGCCAGACGCGTCCGCTGTCCGCCGCTGAGCGTGGAGACGACCGTTTCGGGCGCAAAATCGCCGAAGCCCATCCCGTGCAGGATGCTGCGGATCTTCGTGCCGATCTCGTAGCCGCCGCGGTCGCGGAACCAGTCCGAACGCGTGGCGTAGCGGTTAAGCAGGTCCTGGTACTCCTTGTCGTTCTCCGAATGCGCCGAACCGGTGGTGATCCGGGCTTCCATTTCGCGGATTTCTTTCTCGGTTTCCAGCAGGTCGGCGAACACGTCCAGCATTTCTTCCTGGATGGTCCGGTCCGACTGCAGCCCGCTGTTTTGCGCCAGGTAGCCGATCGTCGTTTCTTTGTTTTTAAAAATCTGACCGTCGTCGTGCGACATTTCGCCGGCCAGAATCTTGAGCAGCGTCGATTTGCCCGCGCCGTTGACGCCGACGAGACCGATCCGCTCGCGTTCCAGGATTTGAAACGTAATGCCTTCCAGAATACTCTGGACGCCGTATCTTTTTGCGATTCCCGTTGCTTGCAGCAGCATAGTATTCGAATCCTCCGTGCTTTTTATAGGGTCTGATGTGTTTTTATTCTACATTAGTAGAGAGGAAAAGCCAAAAGGCCGGAGGCGTTTTTTGCGTAAAAAAGTCTTTCGGCCCTTTGGGCTCCCCGTTCCGGTGGTTATTTGCGCAAAACAATGATAAACTTGAGCATGTGGGAACAAGAAGGAGAACAGACGAGCAAGCGGGAGGCGAACGCCATCGAATCTCTACAAGACAAAGCGCGGCTGCGGCGCGCGATGGAGCAGGTTCGAGACGGTCTCCCGGAGCGTCTGCGGATACGGGCTTCCGCCGACGTCTGCGCTCTGGCCGCCTCCCGGCTGGCCGCGCTGCGGGAGAAGAAAGGCTCGCCGCTCGCGCTGTTCAGCTACCTGCCGTATCGCGGCGAGCTGGACGTGCGTCCCCTGCTGGACGACTGCCGGAGCTGCGGGGATATCGTGCTGGCTCCGCGCATCGACAAGGTCCGCCGCCGCATGCGGCTGCTGCGGCTCGACCGGTCCGCGGACGAAGCGCCGGGAAGCTGGGGCGTGCCGGAGCCGAAGGAAGGACTGCCCGAATGGCCGGAAGAACGGCTCGGCGAACTCGACGTCGTGCTGGTGCCCGGCCTGGCGTTCGACCGCCGGGGCGGCCGAATCGGCTACGGAGGCGGATTCTACGACCGCTTTACGGAGCGGCTTCAGGCGGCCGGCGGAAGACCGGAGCTGTGGGCGCTCGCTTTCGACGAGCAAATCGTGGACGAGGTGCCGCTCGAAAGCCATGATTTTCGGCTGGATCTTCTGATCGCGCCATCGGGAACGGCGGAGACGCCGGATGGTGTATAACCCGTACTGCGGCATCTCGCAAAAGGAAGGCTTGAGAGGACGGCAGCGAAGAACGGCAAACGAACGATAACGGCGGGGCGGCGACACGCGGCCGGACAGTATCCGGCAGGGCGCGGCGCGCCGAAGCCGAGCAGGAATAAGAAGAGCGATGGATGAGAAGAGGTGACCTCATGCTGTGGAAAGTGGCAATCCTGACGGCCAGCGACAAGGGGGCCCGGGGCGAGCGCGAAGATACGAGCGCGCAGGTGATTCGGGAGCTGGTGGAAGAAGAATTGGGCGGGGAGATTATCGAATACCGGATCGTGCCGGACGAATCGGACGATATCGTGGCCGCCCTGATCGAGATGACGGATTATTTCCAGGCCGATCTGGTGCTGACGACCGGCGGCACGGAGCTGGCGAACCGCGACGTTACGCCGGAGGCGACCAAACGCGTGGTCGAGCGCGAGGTTCCGGGCCTGGCCGAAGCGATGCGAATGACCGTCGTGCAGAAGAACCGGGCGGCGATGCTGTTCCGCGGCATCTGCGGGATTCGCGGCCGGTCGCTGATTGTCAACCTGCCGGGCACGCCCAAGGGCGTGCACGAGAATCTGGCGGCAATTATGGATCAGCTGCCGGAAGCGCTGCTGATGGTGACGGGGCAGTACCGGCAGTAACGAGCAGCGGGGGACCGTAAAGCCGCGCCGCGCGGCGAAGGATCGAACCGCGAATGCGCGGGATACCGGGCGGTTTCGCCCGGCCGGCGCGGGGGTAAAAGGCAGAGGGAGAGACGCTTCCCCGAATTCGGGGGTGTCTTTTTTTATGGAAAGGGACTTGAATTTTTGCGCTCGTCCTAGTAATATAAGACTTGGCTGTTAGCACTAGACGTCGTCGAGTGCTAACGATGAATACTTAACGCTCGACTTCATTTATTTTACAAGGAGGCTATTTTTCATGATCAAACCGTTGGGTGAACGCGTACTGGTAGAACCGATCCAGCAGGAGGAAACGACTTCGTTCGGTATCGTGCTTCCGGATGCTTCCAAAGAGAAGCCGCAGGAAGGCAAAGTTGTGGCCGTAGGCAGCGGAATTCTGAAAGACGGCGTCCGCACTCCTCTGGAAGTTCAGGAAGGCGACCGCATCCTGTTCTCCAAGTATGCCGGAACCGAAGTGAAATACGAAGGCAAAGAGTACCTGATTATGAAAGAAAGCGACATTCACGCCATTCTGGCCTAAGTGTTGTCCTTACACATAACCGTTTTGTGAACGAATAAGCATATGCACAACTATCCCAGGGAGGTTATTCGATAATGGCTAAAGATATTCTGTTCAGCGAAGAAGCTCGCCGCTCGATGCTTCGCGGCGTCGACGCACTGGCAAACGCGGTAAAAGTAACGCTCGGACCCAAAGGTCGCAACGTGGTGCTGGAGAAAAAATTCGGCAGCCCGCTGATCACGAACGACGGCGTCACGATCGCGAAAGAAATCGAATTGGAAGACGCTTTTGAAAACATGGGCGCCCAGCTCGTCAAAGAAGTCGCAACGAAAACGAACGACGTAGCCGGCGACGGCACGACGACCGCTACCGTTCTGGCTCAAGCGATGATCCGCGAAGGCCTGAAGAACGTAACGGCCGGCGCCAACCCGATGGTCATCCGCAAAGGCATCGACAAAGCGGTTAAGACTGCGGTTCTCGAACTGCAAAACATCGCCAAGCCGATCGAAGGCAAACAGTCCATCGCCCAGGTTGCGGCAATCTCCGCGGCCGACGAAGAAGTCGGCGAACTGATCGCCGAAGCGATGGAAAAAGTGGGCAAAGACGGCGTCATCACCGTTGAAGAATCCCGCGGATTCGCAACCGAAATGGAAGTCGTGGAAGGCATGCAGTTCGACCGCGGCTACATCTCCCCTTACATGATTACCGACACGGACAAGATGGAAGCGGTTCTGGAGAACCCGTACATCCTGATTACCGACAAGAAAATCAGCAGCACCCAGGACATCCTGCCGCTGCTGGAGAAGATCGTTCAGCAGGGTAAAGCCCTCGTGATCGTTGCCGAAGATATCGAAGGCGAAGCGCTGGCGATGTTGGTCGTCAACAAACTGCGCGGTACGTTCAACGCCGTTGCCGTGAAAGCCCCCGGCTTCGGCGACCGCCGCGAAGCGATGCTGCAGGATATCGCCGCTCTGACCGGCGGACAGGTCATTACCGACAAGCTCGGTCTGGACCTGAAAACGACGACGCTGGAACAGCTGGGTTCGGCTCGTCAAGTACGCGTAACGAAAGAAAACACGACGATCGTCGACGGCGCGGGCGAAAAGTCCGATATCGATGCTCGCGTAGGTCAAATCCGTTCGCAGCTGGAAGAAACGACTTCCGAGTTCGACAAAGAAAAACTGCAGGAACGTCTGGCTAAACTGGCCGGCGGCGTAGCGGTTGTCAAAGTCGGCGCTGCGACGGAAACGGAACTGAAAGAACGCAAACTGCGCATCGAAGACGCGCTGAACGCGACTCGCGCGGCCGTTGAAGAAGGCATCGTATCCGGCGGCGGCACGGCTCTGGTCAACGTCTACAACGCGGTAGCGGCCGTAGAAGTAAACGGCGACGAGAAAACCGGCGTGAACATCGTGCTGCGCGCTCTGGAAGAGCCGATCCGCACCATCGCGGCCAACGCCGGCGAAGAAGGTTCCGTCATCGTGGACCGCCTGAAAAAAGAACAAGTCGGCATCGGCTACAACGCCGCAACCGGCGAATGGGTCAATATGTTCGAAGCGGGCATCGTCGACCCTGCGAAAGTTACGCGTTCCGCTCTGCAAAACGCGGCTTCCGTAGCGGCTATGTTCCTGACAACCGAAGCGGTTATCGCCGACAAGCCTGAACCGGCCGGCGCTCCTGCCCCGGATATGGGCGGCATGGGCGGTATGGGCGGCATGATGTAAGCAAGGGGCTCAAACCCTTGCCAGACAAGGAGTCGAGCTGTTCGACTCGCGAATGATTTAACGAATATTTAACGCAGGCCGTTCATGAGATCTCTGAATCTTTGGGCGGCTTCTTTTTTGAGTTTTTTTGTGGCATGGAGGTAAACTAATTTATTGATTGCATCATCGCGATGGCCGAGCCGTTCCATAATAACCCTAACAAGACTCCGGCCTCAGCGAGAAAAGGAATGTGTGTGCCGTAACGAGTGGGGTGTGATTTTCGTTAAGTTCAATCAACTTTAGGATGCGCTTCATTCTAATTTCGAGAATTTCGTGAAATCCCACTTCCGGGCGAAGAAGAGGACGAGCATAACTCTAACGTCAATTTCACTGATTATATTTTTAGTACTTACAGAACTAAAAAGCCGCCAAATGGTGGCTTTTTTAATTTCCTTTTACACTAGAAACAAAATCAATTAAAATATCTTAGGGTAATATTTTCTCTTTGATGGAGGGGCTTGGAATGAAGGCGATCAAAGCTAAAACTACAGATGAAATAAATGGAAATCCAAGGTGGTCTAGAGTATGCCGGTTAACAGATGCTATTTCAAAATCAATTTGGACTTATATTGCTTTATCTGTGATTTTAATAGCTTTAGTAATTCTAATGATTCTTGTGATTCGAATAATAGTACTAGTTAATGGAATAACTTCCTCGGCTGTATTTCAAGCGTGCGTATCTTTAGTTAGTGTAACGATTGCTGCTACTGTTTCATTTCTTGTGCTGCGAAGACAAATCAAAACTCAGAAAGAAGTTCTTCAAAGACAAATCGAGGCTCAGCAGGAGAGAGAAAGAGAAAAAGAAATAGTGGCCGATCAAAGAGCAATCATAAGAACTGTTGACGATGCTTATAGTATAGTTCATCGATTAAATTATAATTTAAACCATATAGTACTGGCCGCGGAGCTTTCTGATTTGGTCTTGCCTAATAACGACGATATTAAGAAGGATTTTTACCGGACTTTCGATCATATCACTATGGAATTCAAAAATTTAAAAAGTGATTTGGATTCGATTGATACAGGTTCACTTCCTCCTGGAAGATTTTTTACTAGTTTTCTTAAAATGAAAATGCTGCTAAGCGCTTTTTTAACTGTGATAGAGCAAGGAGAACTCCAAAGAAAAGGATGGGACTCTGAGAAAGAAAATATTGCAGGTATAGTGAAATTCGCAAAACTCACACAAGAAGAACTTAAAAAATCCATGAAAGATTTAATCGAGCAGGCGAGACCTTCCCAACTCAAATTAAAGGCTAAGTACAAAGATATTGATGATGATATAGCGGATTCAGTAGCATTGAGTAAAGATCCTGATGATATATATGAAGATTCATTTAAAGAAGAAGCGGATAAGATTTTGAAGGAAAAATTAGAAAAGTATTAAGAGCCGATTTTGCTCTTAAGAGTGTCGAGAAACACAGCGTTCCAGGTAGAGGCTGGGTTTCTCGACACTCTGATGGACCCTTTCGGGGTCCGTTTTTTTGCTTATGCCGCATAAAAATTAATTAAACGATCTGGACTTAACAAAAGCGAGAACATCCTGCGGATGCTCAAACGTATACTTGGCCGGAATAAGATGCGGCTGCTTGCAGCTCCACAGAGCCAAACCGAAGTCGATTCCCGCGTTTCTTGCGCATTCGTAGTCGCAGCGGGTGTCGCCGATGTAGATAGAAGATTCCGCCCGGGCGCCCGAAATTTGCAGGAATTTTAACAGGGGCTCGGGATTGGGTTTATGCAGCTTTGTATCGTCCGCGCATACGATATGCGGTAAATTCGGATTGAGACCGAACGAGCCGAAGCCGGTTCGGAATTTTTGATAAGATTTTGAAGTGACGACTCCGCTTGTAAGAGAACGTTCTTGCAGAGTGCTCAGCAGTTTCTGAATGCCGTCGAATACATGAATCGCCCGGCGATAATCCTGCATGTAAGTGCTGCACGGTCCGTTTTCCGGCTCAAGTTCCATAATCCCGAGCCCGGGCAATGCCACGACTCCCGGAATTCCCAGCACAAACGCGAGTTCATCCAGGGGAATATTTTGATTGAACCGGACCTTCATCATTTTCTGCAAAGATCTCAACGCGGCTGCTTCGGTGTCTGTCAATGTGCCGTCTATATCGAAAATATACGTTTCATACATGCGCCTTGCCCCCTTCGTTACGGCTTGTCCAGGGATAGGGTAATGTATGAAATCCATTTCAAGTCAATATGTCTATGTGGATTTTCTTACGATCAATCGATAAGGAATCTCTATCTTATCCGCCGACTTCCGGATGGCCAGGTTGAAAGCTTGTTCCCCGACTTGAACTAAACGGTGATCGACCGTGGTCAGGTCCAAAGCGATGCCGACAGGCTGATTTTCTTGTCCGATTACGGCAAAGTCTTCGGGGACGAGCATGTGCAAACTTTTGACGTACTGAACGATCCCGGCCGCCACTTCGTCTCCGTTGGCGTATACCGCGGTCGGCCGCCGGGGCGCGTCCAGCAGCAGCCGCGCCGCGCGAATCCCGTCGTCCATGTTATAGCAGTTGCTTAGATGGTACTCGGGCGGAAGCTCGCCAAAAACACGCCGGTAAGCTTGAATCGTCAGCTGCGTGCTGCTGCTTTGCTCGCGCCTTGCCGTTGTAAAAGCCACTCGGGTATGCCCTTTTTCTTTTAACAAAGCAAAGGCTTCGACGAAAGAAGCGTAACGATCGAGGTAAGCACAGCCTATTTCGGGATGTTCGACGTACTCGCAGGCAACGATCGTCCCGTACTTAGCGAAAGGGGCGAGTTTCTCCCAGGGATTCGAGCGCGAGGTGATGACGATCCCGTCCAGCCGTTTGCTTTTGAGCATGTGCATATAGCCGAGTTCTTGCTTCGCATCGTACTTTGTAGGCAGCACCGTGACGGTGTAGCCGAGTTCAACCGACCGATTCAAGATCCCGTGCAGAATTTGGTCAAAAGCTTGATTGTTGGTATAAGGAAGGATGACGCCGATACTTTTCGTTTCCCGGCGAATCAGATCGACGGCCAGCCGGTTGGGCGTATAATCCAGTTCGTCGATCACGCGCTGCACGGCCAGCCTTTTGGATTCGGACACATACGGATTGCGATTCAGTACTCGGGATACCGTAGATACGGAAACGCCTGCAAGCTTTGCGATATCGCTTATATTGGCCATGCCGCACTCTCCTATATCTGTAGTCTTGCTATTAAAGGGAGATAACTCACTATCCTTTAGTTTTACATAATTTCGGCGCGCGAACTACCCCTATCTGCGGCGAATCCTCTTTGGATTATGCTAAAATAAGCTCAAACTGAAGCCACGGGAGCTGCTGACACCACCATGAATAAACGAGAATCGGATTCTATCGACAAGAAGAAAAAAGCCGCCGAGCGCGAAACGGTCCGCCTTGCTGCGCTGATCGACGCGAATACCGGAACGGACGGCACTTTTGCCTCGCGGATTCCGGGACTTTACCTGAACCGCTTTTCGCGCATGGAGCTTTCGGATTATGTATATACCATGCACTGGCCGACGGTCGGAATTGCCGCGCAGGGAACCAAAACGATTACCGTCGGGCAGGAAACGTTCGAATACAGCGGTTCGCGGCTTTCCGTTATTCCGGTCGCGCTGCCGGTGCGGATGCAGACGACTCTGGCCAGTCCCGCCGAGCCTTTTCTTGGCGTGGGTGTCTATCTGGAGCCGCGCAGAATCGCGGAGCTGGTGCCGAAAGTTTACCCGGACGGTTTGCCGTCGGCGGGCAAACGCAGCGCGAGCTACATGCTCGACGCCGAGCCGGAGCTGATTGGTGCCGTATCGAGACTGGTCGGCTGCCTGGACGGTTCGGATGACGACGGGCTGCTGGCTTCGCTGGCCATAGACGAAATTTTTATCCGTCTGCTGCGCAGTCCGATTGGCGTTTATGTCGCAGAGACCGTGCTGGCCGGATCGGATGCGCAGCGCGTGTCCAAAGCGATCGCCTGGCTGCAGGACAACTTCGCGCAATCTTTGAAAATAGCGGAGCTGGCCGAACTCGTTCACCTCAGCGAGTCGTCGTTCCGCGAGTATTTCAAATCTGTCACGTCCATGAGTCCGCTGCAGTATCAGAAAGCGCTGCGTCTTCAGGAAGCCCGGCGGCTGATGCTGTCCGGCGAGCACGATGCGACAAGCGCCTGCCGTCTGGTGGGTTACATCAGCGATTCGCAGTTCAGCCGCGATTACAGCCGTTTCTTCGGCAGTCCGCCGAGCCGGGATATTGCCAGATGGAAGCAGGCTAACAGCTTTTAAAAGCAGAACCGATAAAAGAAGCGGCAGCGATCCCGGCCGAATACTCGATTGCGCGACCCGCGGCCTTATGGCTTCGCGGGTTTTTGTGCGGCGCCAATCCTGGTTTTTGTTTCGTATCCGCCGTCGAATCGGGCAAGAAGCGGCGCGAAACGGTCAATGATCCGGTGAAGACAAAGCCTATACTGAAAACAGGTACACACGTTAAGCCGATTGGGAATCTTCCGTCATCGGGTTTTCATTTATAAAAGGAGGCTGCGCATATGCGGGTATTCGTTACGGGAGCGAGCGGCTTTATCGGATCGGCGGTCGTTCGCGAACTGCTTCAACATGGACACGAGGTCGTTGGGCTGGTGCGCTCGGAGGAAGGAATAAAGCGGCTTGAAGCCTGGGGAGCGGCAGCGCTGCGGGGATCGATCGAAGAGCTGAAGATCCTGCATCGCGGCGCGTCCGAAGCGGATGCGGTTGTGCATACGGCTTTTTTTCACAAATTCTCGCATGCCGGACCGGCTGCGCGCTTGCGGATCACGCTGGGAGGAAGTCTGCGCAAAGCGCCGGCGAGATTTATGGCTGCGGCTGTAGAAACGGATAAACGCGCGATTGCGGCGTTCGGTTCGGCGCTTGAGCAGGGAGGACGGACGCTTGTGATTGCGATACCGACAATGACGCTCGCCCCCGGAACGATAGCGACCGAAAACGATGCGGGCGATCCCGCGTCTGTCGGCGGCGGCCGCGTCGCATCGGAGCAGGCACTGCTTGCGCTTGCAGATCGCGGAATTCGCGCTTCGCTGGTGCGCCTGCCGCCGATTGTCTACGGAGAAGGCGATACGGCCGGTTTGCTGCCCTCGCTGATTCGCATCACTCGCGCCAAAGGCGCGGCGGCTTATATCGGCGAAGGCGGCAATCGCTGGCCGGCCGTGCATCGGCTCGATGCCGCGCGGCTGTTCAGACTGGCTGCGGAGCACGGGGCGACAGGCGCGAAATTTCATGCAGTGAGCAGCGAAGGAACAGCGTTTCGGGAAATCGCCGCTATGATAGGACAACAGATCAACCTGCCTGTAAAAAGTGTCGGAAGAGAACAAGCGGGCGCGCATTTCGGCTGGCTCGGCGAATTTGCAGCGGCCGATAATCCGGTATCCAGTTCGCTCACCCGGCAACGTCTGGGCTGGCAGCCGGTTGAAGCGAGTCTGGAAGCGGAATTGGCGCGGAACTATTATTTTCGTTCATAAAGTCTGCGTCTTATCCTCCGGCTCGCCAGAAACGATTTCTTTATCAAAAAAGTGACACATGGACAAGAAGCCGTTATAGCCGATTCCTCCGAATCCGCTTACAATAATCGTATCGGCCGCTGCGCCTTGCAGCGTCAAACCGGTCTGCGGCGGCCTTTATACAAACGGAAAACGGAGGAATCGGCATATGGCCAAATCGATCGGACTCGACGAGCTGCGGCTCGGCGTTTGTTACTATCCCGAACACTGGGAAGAAGCGCTGTGGGAAGACGACTTCAAACGCATGACGGAAATGAATATTTCGACGATCCGGATCGGCGAATTCGCGTGGGCGATCTTCGAACCGGAGGAAGGCGTGTACGACTTCGGCTTGTTCGACCGGGCGCTGGATGCCGCGCAACGGCACGGCCTTCAGGTCATTATGGGCACCCCGACCGCCACGCCGCCGGCCTGGCTGACGCACAAGTACCCGGAGGTGCTGAACGCGTCGATCGACGGCACGCTCTATCGCCACGGCATGCGCCGCCACTACAATTACAGCAGTCCCAAATACCGCGAATTATGCGCAATCATTACCCGGGAAATGGCGGAGCATTTCAAAGACCATCCGGCGATCGTCGCCTGGCAGCTCGACAACGAGTTCAACTGCGAAACGAATACATTTTATGCGGAAGACGATCATGCCGCGTTCCGGGAGTGGCTGCGGGAGAAATACGGAACGCTGCAAGCGCTGAACGAAGCCTGGGGCACGGTTGTGTGGAGCCAGACGTACACCGATTGGGAGCAGGTGCATCTGCCGCGGCCGACCGTCGCCGATTCGCCCAATCCGCATCTTGCGCTGGACGAGAAACGGTTTATTTCCGACAATACGATCGCGTTTGCGCGTATCCAGGCGGAGATTCTGCGCGAAGTGTCGCCGCAGCACCGGATTACGACCAACGGTTTGTTCGGTCATCTGGACAGCCACGCGCTGACGGACGGTCTGCTGGATTATTTTTCGTACGATTCGTATCCGCAGTTCTCGACGATCTTCTCCGGAAACGACGACAAGCCGCTGCTGGACCGCAAATGGAGCCTGAACCTGAGCACGGTCCGCGATATTTCGCCCAACTTCTGCGTGATGGAGCAGCAGGCCGGGCCGGGCGGATGGGTGAACCGGATCGACATGCCGTCGCCGCGCCCCGGGCAGATGCGGCTGTGGACGTATCAATCCGTGCTGCACGGCGCGGATCTGGTCATGTATTTCCGCTGGCGCACCGCGACGGTCGGCACGGAAATTTACTGGCACGGCTTGAACGACTACCACAACCGGCCGAACCGCAGAGTGAAGGAAGCGGCGCGCGTCGGCAAAGAGTTTGCGGAGATCGGCAGCCGGATAGCAGGTACGATGTATACGGCGAACGTGGCGATCCTGCGCGATTACGACAACGAATGGGACGGAGAACTCGACGTCTGGCACGGTCCGCTGACCGCGCAGAGCGTCAATGCCTGGTACAAGCAGCTGCAGTACCGGCATATTCCGGCGGACGTGGTGAATGTGCGCGGCGGCGAACCGGATGCGAAGCTGCTGGGCCGTTACCGTGTGCTGATTTATCCGCATGCCGCGATCATGACCGGACAAACGGCGGAGCTGCTGGCGCGGTATGTCGAAAATGGCGGCAAAGTGATCTTCGGCGCGCGCACCGGCTACAAAGACGAGCGCGGACACTGCCGGATGCAGCCTTTTCCGGGACCGGTGGCGGAGCTGTGCGGAATTACGGTGGAGGACTTCACGCTGATCAAAGGCACGGTGAAAGCGCCGAAGCTGCGCTGGACGTCGGAATCTGCGGCGGAGCAGAATGTCGAAAACAAGTCTGTGCAGGCGTTTGCCGAAAGCTTCAATGACATTCTTCAAATCGAAGATTCGGCTGTGGAAGTCGTCGCCGAGTATGCGGAGTCGTATTACGCGGGCAGCCCGGCGCTGACGCGGCGCAAGCAAGGCGCGGGGGAAGCCTGGTATTACGGAGCGGCGTTCAGCGAAGTGGTCGTGGACGAACTGATCGGGCGGCTGGGCCTGGAATCGCCGGTACGGTCGTGGCTTCAAGCGCCGGAGCAGGTGGAAATCGGCATTCGGGAAGGCCGGAAAGGACGGTATGTCTTTTTGCTGAATTACGGGGAGGAAGCGGCGAAGATTGAAGTGAGCGAGGCGCGCATCGACCTGTTGACCGGCGAAAAGATCGAAGGCGAAACGGAGATTCCGGCTTACGGGGTGCGGATCTTGGAGTGGACGACTTAATACATTGAACAGGAAACCGGAAATCCCCGCGAACTTGCGTTGGTTTTCGGTTTTTTACGTAAAAGAAAATAAAGGAATTCATCCTCTTTATAGTGTATAATTTGGAATATGACAGCAAGCGAGCATGATACATAACGATACGGGGGATGTACAGTGGCGAGAAGGAAAAGCAAAGCCAAACAGCAGGAAGAGTTTTTGCAGGGAGTCATGGGGCTGGCGGCCGTTGTGCCCGGAGGAGCGGCGTGGTATCTGACCAATTCGCTCAAAGTCGCGGCGATCGTGGCGGGGATCGGCATCGCTGTCGCCATTCTTATTCTGATCCAGGTTGCCATGGCGAAAGCGGAACGGTTGAGACGCTCGGGAATAGCCCAGATCGACCAAATGGACGGCGTGAAGTTCGAGCAGTACCTGGGGCATTTGTTCCGTTCGCAGGGATACAAAGCGGAAGTGACGCAGGCGTCGGGCGACTACGGGGCGGATCTGATCCTGACGAAAGACGGCCGCCGAATCGCGGTGCAGGCCAAGCGCTACAAGAAAAACGTCGGCCTCAAAGCCGTGCAGGAGATTAAGGCCGCCAAAGCGCATTATCGCGCGGCGGAAGCCTGGGTCGTTACGAACAGCCGTTATACGGAACAGGCGAAAAAGCTGGCGGAATCGAACGGCGTACGCCTGATCGCGCGCGAAGAGCTGGTGGAGATGCTGCTGGCGATGCGGCAAAAAACATCGGGAACCGACAGATCGGGAAAACAAAGCGCAGCCGGCAAAACGAGTGCTTGAAGCGGCCGCTTGTTGAATATGTAAAGCATACAAAGAACCTTCAAAACCGCATAAGCGGCATGAAGGTTCTTTTTTTTAATTCGATGCGGCAGCCATACGGGCCTTACTGCTTATCCCGATGCCGCCGCACCCGCGCCAGATTGCCGCAGATCTCGCTGTTGCACCACTGGCGTTTGCCATTCTTCGTATCGTCGTAGAACACCCATTTGCAGTCGGGGTTGCCGCAGAGCTTGATCCGCCTGATGCGTCCTTCGGCCAGCGCAGCCGCGAACGACAGCGCCGATTCCGCCAGAAAAGCATCCCAGCTCTTCTCCGCCGGCGCATCAGCCAGCACGTATTCGCCGCCGCGGCGAACCAGGCCGGGACGGCGCGGCACGCGGCCCAGATAACCGTTGAGCTGCTCAAGCTGCGCCTCCGCCAGTTCTTCGCCGGCCGAGGCAAGGCGCAGAATATCCCGCAGCAGCGTCCGCAGTTCTTTGAGCTGCTTGAGCTGACGGGCATTCGGGCGCGCGGCGGGCGCGACGTTCCAACGATCCAAAAAGGCTTCCAGCCAGTCCTTCCGGTCCAGTCGATCTTCCGATCTTGTGCCCAGATGGTCGTACCACATCGAATTCATGACCTCGATCGCCAGGTTCCGCTCGCTCATTGCCGATTCCCTCCAAAAGATAATCCTTGCTTTTCGATATTGTAGCATGTAATGTATAAAAATAAAATAGAACGTTACTTCGGCCGTCGACGGCATCCATGCAAGAGTTTCTTTTTTTGCTCCTTTGTAATGCTTAAAAATCATTTAGAATGTTACAGGAGGGATAAGCGATGAACGAAAAGCAAACACTTGACGAAGCGGCCGGGCGAAACCGTCCAAGAAGCCGCCTGCTGCGCGATCGGGATTTCATGACGTTCTGGTTCGGGGAAACGCTGGCCATGTTCGGCGCGCGCATTACCGCTCTGGCGCTTCCGCTCGTCGCGGCGATTACGCTGAATGCGACGCCGCTGCAAATGGGGATTCTGAACGCGGTGGAGGTTGCGCCTTATTTGCTGGTGACGCTGTTTGCGGGCGTATGGATCGACCGGCTGCGCAAGCGTCCGCTGCTGCTGGGCGCCAACATCGCAAGAGCGCTGCTGCTGGCCGTGATTCCGTGCGCTTACGCGCTGGGGCGTCTCGATATGGGACTGCTGTATGCCTGCGGTTTTCTGGTCGGGGTCTGCACGCTGATCTTCGATCTGTCTTACCAATCGTATCTGCCGAGCCTGGTCGGCCGGGAAGACCTGGTCGAAGGCAACAGCAAACTGGAGATCAGCCGTTCGGCGGCCGAGGTCGGCGGACCGAGTGTCGCGGGCGCGCTGATCGGCATCATGGCGGCTCCGTTTACGATCCTGATCCACAGCGTGCTGCTGCTGATATCCGCCGTGTCGATCTCGCTGGTGCGCAAGCGCGAAGAAATTCCGCCCCGGCCGGCCGGGAAGCGGACTCCCATGCTGGCCGAGATCCGCGAAGGGATATCGTTCGTATTCCGCAACCCGTATCTCAAAGCGATCGCCGGCGAAGCGACGACCTATAACTTTTTCAGCCAGGTGATCTGGGCCGTTATGATCCTGTACGTCGTCCGCAGCCTGGGGATCGGGGCGGAACTGCTCGGGTTTATTATGGGCGCGGCCAGCGTCGGTTCGATTCTCGGTTCGCTGTCCGCCGGATATCTGGCCCGCCGCTTCGGAGTGGGGCCGACCCTTTGCGGCGCGACGGCGCTCGGCTGCGCCGCTCCGCTGCTGCTGCTGATCGCGGGCGGCTCGATCGCCGTTTCGGCGCCGATCCTGTTTCTGTTCTTTTTCCTCAGCGGTCTCGGCGTTGTCATCTCGAATATCCACATTGTCAGCCTGCGGCAGACCGTCACGCCCGACCGGCTGCTGGGACGCATGAACGCCAGCTACCGCTTCGTCGTGACGGGCGCCGTGCCGCTCGGTTCGCTGCTGGGCGGGTGGCTGGGCAGCCAGTTCGGACTGCGGCCGACGCTTGCGCTTGGCTCGATCGGGATGCTGTTTGCGCTGCTGTGGATCGTTTCGTCGCCGATTCCGAAGCTGAGAACGCTGCAGGATATTGCGAACGAACGCGCGAGTTGAACGGTTTCACGAAAAGTTTAAAAAAAGCTAACGCTTTCTTGGCCGCTTCCTTTATATTAGAGTTTGGGACATGGTCTTAAATCTGGCTGGTTGAGGGGAAAGGAAGAAAAATGGCAATGGAAAGCAAGCAAACGTACAATCTTGTAATCGTCGGTTTCGGGGGAATGGGCAGTTATCACGGACAGCTTATCGAACAAGCGGAGCGTGTGACCGTCTTCGGTACATACGATCCGATCGAATACCGGATGGAACTGGCGCGCAGCCGGGGCTTCCGGACGTATGAAAGTTTTGAAGCGGTACTGGGCGACGAAGAAGTCGATATCGTCCTGGTCGCAACGCCGAACGACGTGCACAAAGAGCTGTCGATCGCGGCGCTGCGCGCGGGCAAGCATGTCATCTGCGAAAAACCGGTGACGATGAACGCGGCGGATCTGCTGGAGATCGTGCAGGCGGCCGAAGAAGCGCAGCGCATATTCACCGTGCACCAGAACCGCCGCTGGGACGAAGATTTCCTGATCGTCAAAGATTTGTTCGAGCACCGCAAAGTCGGCGACGTGTTCCATCTGGAATCGCGCGTGCAGGGAGCGAACGGCATTCCGGGCGACTGGCGCCAGCTCAAAGCCTACGGCGGCGGCATGCTGCTCGACTGGGGCGTGCATCTGCTCGACCAGCTGCTGCTGCTCACCGACAGCAAGATCCACAGCGTGTCGGCCGACCTCAGCTATATCCTGGGCACGGAAGTGGACGACGGCTTTATCGCGACCATCAAGTTCAAAGACGGGCTGAACGCGGTGATCGAAGTCGGCACGACCAACTATATCAAGCTGCCCCGCTGGTACGTCAAAGGAACGGAAGGCACCGCGGTCATTCACGACTGGGATCTGAGCGGCGAGATCGTCACGCGCAACCTCGAAGTGGAACATGTGGAGCCGAAGCCGATCCAGGCCGGTAAAGGATTGACCAAAACGATGGCACCGCCGTCCGAGGAATCGACCATCCGCCGCGCAATCGAACCGGTCGAAGACCTGTCGGACAGCTTCTACGCCAATCTGGTGTCCACGCTCGAAGGCGCATCGACACAAGCCGTGCCGAACGCGGAAGTGCACCGCGTGCTGACGCTGATCGAAACGATCTTCGAAGCGGCGGACAGCCAGTGCGTGATTGTGCGGGAGATTTGATCGATTTTTGATCGGTGATCGAAACGATTTTCACGATTCCCAAGACAGGTTTTCTTCTTCCCGAAGAAGACCTGTCTTTTTTCCGCATAGAGATTTGACAACGCTTCCCCAATCCGGCATGGTATAAGTTGTAGGGCAAACGATTGCACTCTCGGGAGGGAAATGCGCATGTTTGGACAAAGAACGGGTTACGAGAAAGAAAGTCAGCGTGTACATATCGGCTTTGAAAGCGGCAAAGCAACCATCGAGGTGATCGGTCCGCAGATCGTCAACGTGTTTGCGCCGCTGCATACGGAAGGTCACGAATCGCGGGCCGTCGAGCAGCCGAACGCCGCGTTCGAAGTGTGCGATGTTCAGGTGGAGGAACGGGCGGATCATCTGGAAATCTCCACGAGCGAGCTGACAGTCAAAGTATACGATCATTTCTATGTGGATTTTTACGATAAAGCCGGCGCGCCGCTGTGTCTGGATTACCGGGGAAGCCGCGATCCGTTTCTGCGCCGGGGCAACGTGAGCATCGCGGAAGGAGAAGGCCACGAAGCCATGCGCACCAGCGGCCGTCACAAGATCGAAATCCTCAAAAAGATGGACGGCGGCGAGAAGTTCTACGGGCTCGGCGACAAAACGGGACCGCTCAACAAACGGGGCTACGAGTACGAAATGTGGAACACGGACGATCCGTCGCCGCATGTGGAGAGCCATAAAGCGCTGTACAAAAGCATCCCTTTTTTCATCACGCTGCAAGAAGCTTCGGCGTTCGGGATCTTTTTCGACAATCCGTTCAAAACGTTCTTCGATCTCGGCAAAGAAAATTCGGACTATTATTACTTCGGCGCCGACGACGGCAACCTGGACTACTACTTTATTTACGGGCCGGATATGAAAAGTGTCGTCTCGCGCTACACCGGGCTGACCGGACGCACGCCGCTGCCGCAGCTGTGGACGCTCGGGATGCACCAGTCGAGATGGTCGTACGCGCCGGAAGCCAGAGTGCTGGAAGTCGCGAAGCTGTTCCGGGAGCACGATGTGCCGCTGGACGCGATCCATCTGGATATCGACTATATGGACGGCTACCGCGTGTTTACGTGGGACGGCGAGCGTTTTCCCGATCCGAAAGCCATGACCGACAAGCTCGCCGAACAGGGAATCAAGATCGTGACTATTATCGACCCCGGCGTGAAAAAAGACAAAGGCTACGGCATCTTCGACGAAGGATTGGAAAAAGGATATTACGCGACCGACCGCGACGGCGTGACGTATGTAAATACCGTCTGGCCGGGCGATTCGGTCTATCCGGACTTCTCGGACGAGCCGGTGCGCAGGTGGTGGGCGGGCAACCAGAAGATCATGACGGACGACGGCGTGGCGGGCATCTGGAACGATATGAACGAGCCTGCGAGCTTCACCGGACCGCTGCCGGACGATGTGCGCTTCAAGAACGACGGGCGGGAAACGGACCACCGCGAGATCCACAACGTATACGGCCATCTGATGTCGCGGGCCACGTTCGACGGGATCAAGGAAGCGACCGGCAAGCGGCCGTTTGTCATTACCCGCGCGGCGTATGCCGGCACGCAGAAATATTCGACCGTCTGGACCGGCGACAATCAAAGTTTCTGGGAGCATCTGCGTTTGTCGATCCCGATGCTGCTGAATCTGGGGCTGAGCGGGTTTGCGTTCGCGGGCTGCGACGTGGGCGGATTCTCGCACGACTGCACGCCCGAGCTGCTGGTGCGCTGGGTGCAGGCCGGAGCGTTCAGTCCCCTGTTTCGCAACCATACGGCGATCGGGACGCGCGACCAGGAGCCGTGGGCGTTCGACGAGACGACGCTGGATGCGTACCGCAAAGCGGTCAAGCTGCGCTACAAACTGCTGCCGTATCTGTACGATCTGATGCGCGAAGCGGAGCAAACCGGACTTGCGCCGCTGCGGCCACTCGTGCTGGAGTTCCCGGACGATCCGGCGGCGCGCGAGGTAAACGACCAGTTCCTGCTGGGCAGCCGCATCCTCGTCGCGCCCGTGGTGGAACAGGGCAAAACGCACCGCGCCGTGTATCTTCCGCAGGGGACGTGGATCGATTATAACAGCGGCGAGTCTGTGGAAGGGGGACGCACCGTGCTGGCGGAAGCGCCGCTCGACGTCTGCCCGATCTATGTACGCGCGGGCTCGATCCTGCCGGGCTACCCGGACCAGAAGTACGTGGGCGAACGCAGGATCGACGAGCTGCTGCTGGAGGTTTATCCGGGAGAAGGCGGGTATACGCATACGCAGGACGACGGCGAGAGCTACGGCTACCGGGACGGCGCGTATAACGAGTACCGTTTTGTACAGACGGGCGGTCGGGAAAGCGTGCTGGAACTTCGTTTGGAAAAAGGGCATGCCGGTTACGGCGAAGCTTATCGTTCCTTCCGTGTAACGGTGCGCGGCTTTGCGGCCGCTTCGGCGAAGATCGGCGGGGAAGCGGTGGAATTCGAGACGGAAAACGGGAATACGGTACTGCGCGTACCCGCGGAAGCGGGCATGCTGAAGCTGGAGGCCTGAGCGGCCTCGGGCGTCGGTTATCCGGCCTGAAGAAGCGGAAGTTGACCGGTTATGGCAGGTCTCTCGGTTTCACGCTGCGGCAAAACGGGGAAAATATGACGGACGGCGAAGAAAGTTTTCGCTCAAAATTTATTTTCCGGAGGTGCGCGGGATATGGCTAAGATTGCAGTGGAACAACCGTTTGCGGACGTCAAAGAAGCGCTGGAGGAAAAAGGGTACGAGGCGCAGCTGTTCGAAAGCGACGAGCAGGTAAGCGGCTTCGATCTCGGCGTCGTGCGCACTCTGAACGACGGCAATACGGATCAATTCGATTTCCCGGTGGTCAGCATCGAAGGACTGTCCATCGACGAAGTCGTGGCCCGCGTGGAAGAAAGCCTGAACAAAAGCAAGTAAAAGCAAGCAAGTCCCGCCAGCCGACGCTTTCAGCGCCGGCTGGCGGGGCGCTGTACATAGAGATGGCCGAGCCCGGTTTCCGGGTATCGGCCGTTCGCATTTTGTTCCGGGAAAAGAAACCTATATAATAGAAGAAAGGGACTCTTTTCCCGGACTCGAATGATGGAGGAACGCAATGAAAACGATCAAAGAATTTATCGAAGGCGACGATATTACGGGATTCTACCTGCTTAAATCGGCGGATCTGAAGCAAACGAACGCCACGCCGCCCAAAGACTATTTCGACCTGGTGCTGGCCGACGCGAGCGGAGAAATTCCGGCCAAGTTCTGGGACGTCAGCATCGCGGACAAAGAAACGTTTTTCGCGCCGATGCTGGTGAAGGTTCGCGGCATCGTGCAGAAATATAGAGAAAAGCCGCAGTTCAAAGTGGTCAAGCTGCGCGCGGCCGATCCGGCGGACGGCTATACGCTGACCGACTTTATCCGCTCCGCGCCGGTGCCGCCGAACGATCTTGTTTACACGATCAAGACGACGGCCGCGGGCATTGCCGATCCGGAGCTGCGCCGCGTGGTCGATTACTGTATCGAGAAAGTCGGCGACAAGCTGATGCACTATCCGGCGGCCAAAGGAATGCATCATGCGTTCTACGCGGGACTGGCTTACCATACGGTACGGATGCTGGAGCTGGCGGAGTTTCTCTGCAAGCAGCGTCCGTTCCTGAACCGCGACCTGCTGCTGGCCGGTATCATCTTGCACGATATTGCCAAAACGGAAGAGATGACCGCGGAGCTGGGCGTCGTGTCGGAATACAGCTTTACCGGCCGGCTGATGGGACATCTGGCGCTCGCCTCGACGTGGATCACCGAAGCGGCGATCAAACTGGACATGGACCCGACGGCAGAGAAAATCATTCTGATGCAGCATTTGATTCTGGCGCACCACAACAAAGGCGAGTGGGGCAGCCCGGTGCAGCCGCAGACCGCCGAAGCGGTTGCGCTGCATTATATCGACCAGCTCGACGCCAAGCTTCAGGCGGCGGAAGACGCGCTCGATATGATGCCGGACAACGAACAGTGGACCGTGCCGCTGCGGGTGCTCGAAGGCAAGCCGTTGTACCGGGGACCGAAAAGCGGCAGCGGTTCGGATGCTCCCGAATAACCGGAAGACTGCGATTGCGTGAAAACAGCGATGACGTAAAAATAGACGGCCTGCCGTATTCAATTTCGATTTCGATTTTGAATGCGGCGGGTCGTCTTTTTAATAAACGTATGAAAAGGGAGTTGACATTCGAATCGTAATGTAACTATAATAGTTACAAATGAATCGCTATTATCATTTCGATATCAATGGAGGTTATGATTATGAAAATTGCAGTTATCGGCGCAGCCGGCAAAGCGGGCAGCCTGATCGTCAAAGAAGCAAAGGAACGCGGCCATCAGGTCACGGCGCTGGTGCGCGATCCGTCCAAATTCGGGGAAGAAGGCGTGCAAGCGGTACAGAAAGACGTATTCGAACTGACGGGCGAAGATGTAAAAGGCTACGATGCGGTGGTCAATGCGATCAGCATGCCTCCGGGCCGGGAAGACGGCCATATCGAAGCGGGGCGCAAGCTGATCGAAGCGTTCCAAAGCGCGCCGGATACCCGTTTGATCGTGGTCGGCGGAGCGGGCAGCCTGTTTGTGGACGAAGCCCAAACGACGCGCCTGATCGAAACGCCGGATTTCCCGGATCTGTACAAGCCGACGGCTTCCAGCCAGGGACAGAACCTGAAAGATCTCGAAGCGTCGAGCGGAATCAAATGGACGTTCCTCAGCCCCGCGGCATTCTTCGATGCGGAAGGCAAACGCACCGGCGCTTACCGCGCAGCCGGCGATGTGCTGACGGTGAACGCGGCGGGCGACAGCTATATCAGCTATGAAGATTATGCGATCGCGATTGTGGATGAGATCGAGAAAAGCGAGCATGTGAACGAGCGGTTTAGCGTGGTGGGCGAGAAGGAGTAAGGAAGAGAGCGATCTCTAAACGGAATCACTCAGGTTTTGAGAAGATCCTGTTCGTAGAATAAGCTCAAACGCTGCGGAAGAAATTCGTTGCGGTCGCTTGTTGAAATCGGGAAGAAGGATTAGATTTCAAGTAGAATCTTCCCGATTTCAAAGGCGAACACTGTCAAGCATATTCTTCCGAAGTGACTTTCTACGAAAGTCTTGACTTCACTGAATTTCTTCCTCCGCTAATAGACTTTTGGTTAGACCAGAATTTCTCAACACATTGAGCGATCCCTCCCCGGGATCGCTCTTTTTTAGTTGGGGTTGGTATAGCGGTTCAGCACGCTTTGGTGGAGGCGGGCGTACTGCTCGGTGGTTGGGGGAGAGGAAAGGCTGGAGGCCGGGGCGATTCCGGAGGGATCGACTTCGATATTGCCGTTTTTCCGAATACAGGGCAGGGAAGGTAGCGCCGGATGAATAGAAGCAAACGAGGGGTGAGAGGCGGCGAAATCAAAAAAACCGCCGGCAGTCTGCCGGCGGTTCGAATTTACTTTTCGTGCTTTACTTCGTCAGGTCTTCAATCGACGTCGCTTCGACGTACGACGGTACGACCAGACCCGTCTTCACGCCGGTCATGTTGGCGCCGAGGTCTTCGACTTTGTCCTGGTACTTCGCCCAGTAGTCGGCGTGGGTCAGCGGCAGCCACGCGGCGAGCGAAGCGTCGGCGTCGCTTTGCGCTACGCCCAGCCACATCGGGCCGGCTTCCACCTGCATGCCGTTGACTTTAAAGCCGAGCTTCTCCTGCATGACGTTCTGCACCAGGCTGAAGCTGGCGATCTCGGAATCCCAAGCTACATAAGCCAGCGTGATCGTGTCGCCGCTGACCGGCTTAATGCCGTCGGTCCATTCGGCCACGCGTTCCGGATGGGCTTCCGCGAAGTCGGCCGCGGCTTGTTCGGGCGCGGTGCCGTCTTGAATCGCGATCATGATTTCGCCCATTTCGTCTTCCGTCCATTGGAAATTGCTGAGGAATTGGTAAGCTTCCGGGTGATCTTCTTTCAATCCCTGACGGGCAATCGTGTGAATTTCTTCGGCTTCGCCGTAAGATTTCTTCGGATCTTCCAGGTATTTCAGATCGTATTTGCTGAACATCCAGTGCGGCGTCCAGCCGGTCACGATAATCGGATCTTCTTTCTTGATCGCTTTGTCGAGCGCGGCGTTCATTGCGGCGCTCGATCCTTCGACCAGCGTCCAATCGTCGAGGCCGTAATCGTCGATCGCTTTCTGCGTCGCGGTCATGATGCCGGCGCCGGGATCGATGCCGATAATCTTGTGTTTGACCTGATCGCCGAGCGAAGCGTCGGAGCCTGCGGCGCCGCTGGTCGCGCCGCCGCCCGAGGAACAGGCGCCCAGTGCGAGTACGGCGGCGAGTCCGGTCATGCCCAGCCATTTTTTCGGTCCGAAGTTAAACTTTTTCATTATGCATTTCTCCTTTTTTGAGACGGTTTAAAAATATTTTGCGACAGTCTGTCCAGAACGATGGCGAGTACGACGACGGCGAGTCCGGCTTCGAAGCCCTGACCGATATGCAGCTGCGTAACGGCGCGGTATACTTCGACGCCGATACCCTGCGCGCCGATCATCGAAGCGATAACGACCATCGACAGCGACAGCATGATGGTCTGGTTGATCCCGGCGAGAATCGTCGGCATCGCCAGCGGCAGCTGGACTTTGAACAATTTCTGGGCTCCGGTCGAGCCGAAAGCGTCGGCCGCTTCGACCAGTTCGCCGGAAACTTGTTTGATGCCCAGATTGGTGAGGCGAATCGTCGGCGGAATCGCGAAGATGATCGAAGCGATCACGCCCGGCACAACGCCGAGGCTGAAGAACGTAACGGCCGGCAGCAGGTACACGAACGCCGGCATCGTCTGCATAAAGTCCAGCAGTGGCGTGATAACGTTCGACGCGCCGCGGCTTTTCGCGCACAGAATCCCGATCGGAATCCCGATCAGAATCGAGATCAAGCCGGAGGTCAGAACGAGAGCGAGCGTGCTCATCGTCGCTTCCCAATAGCCCAGATCCCAGATCAGCAGGAAGCCGAGCACCGTGAACAGGGACAGTTTCCATTTGCCGGCCAGATAAGCGATCACGGCCAGGATCACGATGAACAGAATCGGATGGGGAGCCGTGAACACGGCGGTGAATCCGTCGACGACTTTTTCGATCGCGATCGCGATGCCGTTGAACAGCCCTTCCAGATTGGTGCTCATCCAGTCGACCGCCGTATCCACCCAGTCCGCAATCGGAAGCTTGGGCAGATCAGCCGATATGAAGTTCGTTTGCATTTGTGTGTCCTCCTCCGTTTTCCACTTCGCCGGCCATGGCGCCGAGCAGACTTCCTCTGACCACAACGCCCAGCAGGCGGTTGGTTTCGTCGACCACCGAGATCGGGAGAGGCGAGGTGCTGCTCTGCTCGAACATGTCTCCGATCAGCCGGTCGGGCGGACAGGTCGGACATTCGGGAATCAAGATACTTTCAATGGAAAGTTTTTCTTTGGCTGCGCGCGAAGCGTCTTCGGCGGTGATGGCGCCGAGCAGTCGTTTGCCGCGGTCGATGACGAACAGATTGGATACGCCGCGTTCGCGCATCAGCTCCAGCGCGACGCGTGGGCCGCGGTCCGACGTGATCGTTTCCGGACGGCGCATGACGTGCGAAGCGGTCAGTACTTTCGACAGATCGACGTCTTCGACGAAGCGCTGTACGTAACCATTGGCCGGCTGGATCAGGATTTCTTCCGGCGTGCCGATCTGAACGACTTCGCCGTCGCGCATCAGCGCAATACGGTCTCCGATACGGAGCGCTTCGTCCAGATCGTGCGTAATAAAGATGATAGTTTTTTTCATTTTCTCCTGCAGATCGAGCAGTTCGTCCTGCATATCCCGGCGGATAAGCGGATCGAGCGCGCTGAACGCTTCGTCCATCAGCAGTACTTCCGGATCGTTGGCGAGCGCCCGGGCGAGTCCTACGCGCTGCTGCATGCCGCCGCTGAGTTCGTCCGGCATTTTGTTTTCCCAGCCTTTGAGTCCGACCAGTTCGAGCGACTGCTTGGCTTTCTCGCGGCGCTTCGACTTGTCGACCTTTTGCACTTCAAGCCCGTATTCAACGTTGTCCATCACGGTGCGGTGCGGGAACAGCGCGAATTTCTGGAACACCATGCTGATCGTTTTACGGCGCACTTCGCGCAGCTGTTCGGCGTTCATTTTCATCAAATCTTTATCGTGTACGAGAATTTGTCCCGCTGTCGGTTCGATCAACCGGTTGAACATGCGGACGAGCGTGGATTTGCCGCTGCCGGACAATCCCATGATGACGAAGATTTCGCCCTGCTCGATGTCCATATTCACCTGGTTGACACCGACGGTGATTTGTTTCTCCTTGGCGAGCTTTTCCTTGTTATAGCCCTGGCTCAGTAATTTGACGCCCTGAGAAGCGTTAGGTCCGAACAATTTGCTTACGTTGCGAATGCTGAGTATCGGCATTTCGTTCACCCCTTCTGTGTATTTAAAAAGAAAAAAAGAAATCTTAGTTCCCGTAACCAACCAAGCTTTGTGAACCCAACGTCCTAAATTGTAACAAACTGAAATTTTCTTTTCAACCTTCAAAACCGTATGTAAAGTACGTACAGAAAAAACTGTACAGAGTAAAAGTCGAAAAAGCTCGAATATTCTCCGTAATGCTCCCGATTTGAAAACTTTACAATTGATAAGGGTTCTCCTAGAATAAAAAATGACAAATCCCGCACATTGTACGAAGCGAACGGTATACGGCAATTGAATCGCTGTGCGCGGACGGTATAGATAGAAGGAGGTTTCAGGCATGGGCTTGGACCAGAACCAGTGGAGTGAAGAGGAGCACGACGTCGTACAGCGCATACGCAAACGCGTGATCGAAGTGGTAGGGCGCAATATGGAGCTTTACGGAGTGACGCTGTCGACCGGCCATCTGTACGGGCTGCTTTTTTTTGCCGATAAGCCGATGACGCTCGACGACATGGGCCGCGAGATGCAGATGAGCAAGACCAGCATGAGCACCGGCGTACGCACTCTGCTCGATTTGAAAATGGTCAATAAAGTTTGGGAAAAAGGCTCCCGCAAAGATCTGTACGAAGTCGAATACGACTGGTACCAGACGTTTACGGATTATTTCGCCACCCAGTGGAGACGGGCCGTGGAAAGCAATCTGCAGGCGCTGCGGCGCGCAATGAAGGAAATCGACCGCCTGGCGGAACAGCCGGATACGGGCGGGTTTGTTGCGGGCGTGCTCCGGGCGGACCGCGAGAAGATCCGCCAGGCGGAAAGTTATTATAAATGGTTGGATCGTTTGATCGACGCGATGGAAGACGGGGAGATCTTCGATCTGGTGCCCCGGGAACCTTAGGGAGCGCCGAAGAACGTGCCGGAATCGGCTGCCGTGCATGCGCGGTTTTCGGTTTTGCATGAATATTTGTGAAAATACGTTTCAAAGGGCCGCTTCTAAAAAACCGGGGGCGGGTAATGGTTGGTTGTAGGCGGATTTTCGCCTCTGGCATGCTTTTTGTATGCAATTCTTCGGCTTCGTGGACCGGTCTGCATCGTTGACAGCCCCGCTTCCCGAGTTTACGCTGAATGTATCAAATTTACGTTTAGAGGTGGCTGTTTTGCCTATGCAGTATCGTCCTACCCAAGCCGTCGTGGACCTGGATGCGATTCGCGCCAACTACGAGGCTTTTCGTTTGCATCTCGATCCTTCGACCCTTCTGCTCGCCTGCGTCAAAGCGAACGCTTACGGACACGGAGCGGTGGAAGTCAGCCGGGAAATGGAGCGCCTGGGCGCCGATTATCTGAGCGTCGCTTTTTTGGATGAAGCGCTGGAACTTCGCGACGCGGGGATCTCGCTGCCGATTCTGGTGCTTGGCTATACGCCGCCGGAAGGGCTGAGCGTCGCGCGCGACCGCGGCGTAACCGTTGCGCTGTTCAGCGATGAAGTGCTGGAAGCGGCGAAACGCCTGGAACGCGGTCCGTCGATTCCCCGCCTCAAAGTCCATATCAAGGCGGACAGCGGCATGGGGCGGCTCGGACAGATGGCCGGCGCGGATGCGACCGCATTTACGGAGAAGGCGCTCGAGGTGGAAACGATCGAAGTCGAAGGGCTGTTTACGCACTTTGCCAGAGCGGATGAAGCCGACAAAACTTATACACTGGAACAGTACGAAGCGTTTCGCAGCACGCAGGACGCGCTTGCGCAAAAAGGAATCGACATCCCGTTGATACATACCGGCAACAGTGCCGCCGCGATCGACACGCCGGGACTTTCCTGCAACATGGTACGAATCGGGATTGCGCTTTACGGTCTTTATCCTTCCTGCGAGGTGAATCGCAGCGCGGTTGCGCTTCGGCCGGCGCTGACGCTCAAAACGCAAACCGTTTTCGTCAAAACGCTGAAAAGCCCGATGGGCATCAGCTACGGTTCGCTGTATACGGCGGAAGCGGGCGAACGGATCGCAACGCTGCCGATCGGCTATGCCGACGGCTACTCGCGCATGCTCGGAGGCAAAGCGGAGGTCTTGATCCGCGGCCGGCGCGCCCCTGTGACCGGAACGATCTGCATGGACCAGTGTATGGTAACGCTCAAATCTTTCGCTGATGCGGAAGATATCCAAGAAGGCGAAGAGGTTGTCCTGCTCGGCAGCCAGTCCGGCGTCGTCATCACGGCGGACGAAATTGCCGCCAAGCTCGGTACGATTCACTACGAAGTGGTGTGTATGCTCGCCCATCGCGTTCCGCGCATCTATGTGCGCAATCATGCGGTAATCGCGGAAATAAACCCCCTTTTGCATGAAAACTCGTCTGCTTTTCCTATACTTTCTGAGGAACTGTAAAGAATTGGACTGTACGGATTAGGAATTGTGGGCTATAATGAGTCACATCATAGTGATATACGCAGCGTATATCACTTTATCGGTAGTCCCCGAATTCAAGCTGTTTCTAAACGGACTGCTGAACGGGTACAAGCTCATGGGGGTGGACGAACGGTGGCGAACTTGCAAAGCACCAAGAGAGTGATGATCAGCTTGCCCGATCATCTTCTGCAAGAAGTGGACGGTATCGCAGCTTTGGAAAATTCCAATCGCAGTGAATTGATCAGGCTGGCTATGAGACAGTATCTGGTCGACCGGAAGAAGCGGTATATCCGCGAGTCGATGCAGCAGGGTTACATGGAAATGGCCCACATCAATTTGTCGATGGCGTGCGAAGCTTTTCACGCGGAGGAAGACGCAGACATCACTCTGGTTCGCTTAGTAAGCGGGGTGTAACTATTGCTTGTAAAACGCGGTGACGTATTTTTCGCGGACCTATCGCCTGTAGTGGGGTCCGAGCAGGGCGGAGTGCGGCCGGTTCTGGTGATCCAGAACGATATCGGTAATCGCTTCAGCCCTACGGTCATCGTCGCGGCGATTACCGCCCAAATTCAGAAAGCAAAGCTGCCGACCCATGTGGAGATCGATGCGAAGACGCACGGGTTCGACCGGGACTCCGTTGTTCTGCTCGAACAGATTCGCACGATCGACAAGCAGCGCTTGACGGATCGGATTACAAGACTCGGCGAGGAAACGATGAAGAGGGTCGACGAATCCCTTCAGATCAGCCTCAGCCTGGTCGATTTCTGATTACCATGAATTCTGTGCCCGTTTGTTTTTCCGGAGCGCCGGAATGAGCAGGGCAAGGCGGGATTCCGCGTTTGAAACGGCACAGGTAAAAAGGAGCAGGTTACGCGAACGTGTTTCGGCGTGAAACCTGCTCCTTTTTCGATTGTCCGTTTTGCCTGCCTGCCGGCTATAATCTAACGCGAATCTGACGCAAGCGAAAGAGCCGCCGCTTGGCGGACGCGAAGTTCGCGATAAAGAAAGCAAAGTGAAAAAGTGAAAGATCCGACAGTCGACGAAAGCCGGTTTGAGGTGTAAAATAAAAGCCGGGTATTGAACAAACCCTTTGATAATGCCGGATCGGCAAGCGAAAAACAAAAAAACCGCGGCTGCCGACGATGATTATAAATGAAGCGAGGAGAGCGTACAGATGCGTTTTAAGAATGTGTTTTCCATTATAGGGCCTTCCATGGTAGGTCCTTCTAGCTCACATACGGCGGGAGCTGTGCGGATCGGATTGATTGCGCGCCAGCTGCTGGCCGAAGAGCCGGTGCGGGTCAAAATCGCGCTGTACGGTTCGTTTGCGGAAACGTACTGGGGACACGGAACGGATCTGGCGCTGGCCGGAGGGCTGCTCGGCTACGCGACCGACGATGCGAGAGTCGCCGACGCGCTGGAGGAAGCGCAGCGCCGCGGAATCGAGATCGCTTTCGTCAAGGGAGTGGGCCTTGCGCCGCATCCCAATACCGCGAAGCTCGAATTGACGGCGGAAGGCGGCCGTACGGCCCAGGTGCTGGGCGCGTCGATCGGCGGCGGCAACGTGATGATACACGAGATGAACGGATTCGACGTCAGATGCAGCGGCGAATATCCGACGATCGTGGTGCTGCACGACGATCGCCCCGGCGTGTTGGCCTCGCTGACGGGAGTGCTGGGCAACAGCCGCACCAATATCGGATATATGGGCGTCGACCGCAAAGGCCGCAGCGGCGAAGCGATGACGGTCATGGAGCTGGACTCCGTGCCGGACATTGAGCTGCTGGAGCGGCTGCGGAAGGTCGACGACGTCAAGGAAGTCACCGTGATTAATCTGAACGGCGGGGAGGAGAAGCAGCAATGAGATTCCGGACATTGAAAGAGCTGGCGGCGATCAGCATGAACGAAGGCAAGCCGCTCGCGGAAGTCATGATCGAAGATCAGGCGGCGGAAACCGGCGTTTCGCGCGAAGAGATCGTGGCGCAGATGACCGATTATTACGGCAAAATGAAAGAAGCGGTGCGCCGCGGGTTGTCCGAGCAGAATGTTTCGCGCAGCGGTCTCAGCGGCGGAGACGCGGTCAAGGTGATGGATCTGGTCGAAAACGGCACGCCTTCTTCCGGCGATCCTTCGTCGCGCGCGATGGCATACGCGCTGGCCGTCTCCGAAGTGAACGCTTCGATGGGGCGGATTATCGCGACGCCGACGGCGGGCTCGTGCGGCATTATTCCGGGCGTGTTCGTCAGCTCGCAGGAGCGGTTCGGCTGGAGCGACGAGCATATGGTGAACGGGCTCTTTGCGGCCGGAGCGATCGGCTATGTGATCGCGAACAATTCGTTTATTTCCGGCGCCGAAGGCGGCTGCCAGGCGGAAGTGGGGTCGGCGATCGGCATGGCGGCGGGCGCGATGGTCGAGCTGCGCGGCGGCAATGCCGAGCAGGCGATGAACGCGGTGGGCCTTGCGCTCAAGAATACGCTGGGTCTGATCTGCGACCCGGTAGCGGGCCTGGTCGAGATTCCGTGCATCGTGCGCAACGGACTCGGCGCGGTGAATGCGCTGGCGGCGGCCGATATGGGCCTGGCCGGCGTGTGCAGCGCGATTCCGTCCGACGAAGTGGTCGGCGTCATGCTGGAAGTCGGCGCGGCGATGCCGAGCGGACACCGGGAGACCGGCTTGGGCGGTCTCGCGCAGACGCCGACCGGGCGCAAGCTGACCGAGAACCTCATGCGCGGCCGCAAGCCGCTGGAGCCGGAAGAAGCGGAACTGCCCGCGGAGCCGGCCGGTACAACCGAATAACGGAAGCGGAAGCGGGTCTTTCGCGGCAGCTGCGCCCGACAAGCGAAACCGGCGGAGCCGGCCGACGTTTGTCGGGCGAAGCGGCATGGATAGGCGGACAACGAGGCGAATCGAAGACAGGACGAACACGGCGAAGCGGATATCGGCTTGGGAACGGCCGGACGCTTGGCTTTTTTTGCTGTGCGCGGCCCGGACAAGGAGAGAGATGGAGATGGAAGAAAATCCGGCTTACTTATACGCTTTCGCCTGCCACGAAGACGAACGGCCGCTGTGCGAAATGGAGCTTCGCGCGCTGCTCGGCGGCACGCCGGGGACCCGGTATGCGCTCAGCGGCCGGGAGATCGACGTTTCGCGCAGTCCGTTCGTGCGCGAGCGGTTGAAGATCGAGGCGAGCTCCGCAAGCCTGGAAGAGATTGCCGAAGCGGCTTCGCGCTTCGAACTGGGGGAAGCGACGTTCAAGGTCCGCTATATCGAAGCGGACGGCGAAGTCGACTACGCCCGGCGGCGCGAGATCGAGCGCGCGGTGGGCGGACGGTTTCGCGGCCGGGCGGAGATGAAGCGGCCGGACCGGCGGTACGGCGTCGCGTTCGCGGGCGGCGCGTGGGTGCTCGGCGAGTACGCGGAGAGCGAACCGGTCTGGCTGCGGCACAACGAGAAGCCGCGGCAGTATTCGACGGCGCTGGGCACACGCACGGCCAGGGCGGTGGCGAATATCGCCGTGCCCCGGCCGGAGGGCGTGCGGGCCGTCGATCCGTGCTGCGGCATCGGCACGGTGCTGATCGAAGCTCTGTCGATGGGAATCGATATGGAAGGGTTCGATCTTAATCCGCTGGCGGCGATCGGAGCGCGGGAAAATCTGGCGCATTTCGGCCTGCCCGGCAGCGTGCGGGTCGCGGATATGCGGAAGCTGGAAGGGCGCTACGACGCGCTGGTGCTCGATCTGCCGTACAATCTGTGTTCGGTGCTGAGCGCTGAGGAGCGGCTGGACATGCTGCGCTCGGCGCGGCGTCTGGCGGATCGCTGCGTGATCGTGGCGACGCAAGAGATTCGGGCTGAGATCGAGGCGGCGGGCTTTGCGGTGCAGGATTCCTGCATCGCGCGCAAAGGCGCCTTTGCCCGGCATATTCTGCTCTGCGTGTGATTCGCGCCGTTTGGCTCCGGACCGAAACCGATCGCGGAGCGGTTCGCGGCATCCGTCTTTTATTTGCGTTTGCGGAAGTCCCGGATTGTCTGTCATAATAAAAACACCGTTTTCCGCAGGAGCGCGGAACGCAGGAAACACAAGCAGCAGAGGAAAGAGGGAGATTTTTGTGTCGGATGTGGAATTGACGGCCGGAACCGGCTCGTCCGAAATGACGCCGGCCGAGCGCGACGCGATGCTTCGCCGCGCGGCGGAAACGCTGAGCCTGACGGCCAAGCAGGTGAAAGCGGCGGTATCGCTGCTCGACGAAGGCAACACGGTGCCGTTTATCGCGCGCTATCGCAAAGAAATGACGGGAGAGCTGGACGAGAACCAGCTTCGAGATATCGAAGAAAAGGTGCAGTATGCGCGCGGACTGCATGTGCGCAAGCAGGAAGTGCTGCGCATTATCGACGAACAAGGCAAGCTGACCCGAGAATTGAAAGCTTCCATTTTGGAGTCTTCCAAGCTTCAGCAGGTGGAAGATTTGTATCGTCCATACCGCCAGAAGCGCAAAACGCGCGCCAGCGCCGCCAAGGAGAAAGGGCTGGAACCGCTCGCCGAGTGGCTGCTGGGCCAACCGGGCCGCGCCGATATCGACAAGGAAGCGGCTCGCTACGTTTCGGAAGAAAAAGGCGTGGCGTCCGCGGACGAAGCGATCCAGGGCGCGCTCGATATCGCATCCGAACAGTTCGCCGACGACGCGAAGATTCGCGCCTGGGTGCGGACGTACACGCTGGACCATGCGCTGCTCGTTACCGAGGCCAAAGACGCGTCGGCCGAGTCGGTATACGAAATGTACTATAAGTACAGCGAATTGGCGAAGAAAATGCCGCCGCACCGGATTCTCGCGATCAATCGCGGAGAGCGGGAAAATATCTTGAAAGTATCGCTCGAAATCGATTCGACGCCGATTCTGCGTTATATTTCGCGGCGCATCATTAAAGGCTCGTCGCCGGTGCATCCCCTGTTGGAACGTTCGATCGAAGACGCATACAAGCGCCTGATCGCGCCGTCGATCGAGCGCGAGGTGCGAAGCGAACTGACGGAAAAAGGCGATGCGCAGGCCATCTCCATCTTCGCCGGCAATCTGCGCAGCCTGCTGCTCCAGCCGCCGGTGCGCGGCAAACGAGTGCTCGGTGTCGACCCGGCGTTCCGGACCGGCTGCAAGCTGGCCGCGATCGACGAAACGGGCAAACTGCTCGAAGTCGCCGTGACTTATCCGACGCCTCCGCGCAGCCAGACCAGGGAAGCCGCGGAGAAATTCCGCGAGCTGGTCGAGAAATACGAACTGGAACTGATCGTAATCGGCAACGGTACCGCTTCGCGCGAAACGGAGCAGTTCGTCGCCGATTGGATCGGCGGTTACGAAGCGCGCGAGCTGGCGTACCTGATCGTCAACGAAGCCGGCGCCAGCGTATACTCGGCGTCCAAAGTCGCTCAGGACGAGTTCCCGGATATGGACGCCGCCGAGCGCAGCGCCGCTTCGATCGCCCGCCGGGTGCAGGACCCGCTGGCGGAACTGGTCAAGATCGATCCCAAAGCGATCGGGGTCGGCCAGTACCAGCACGACGTATCGCAGAAGCAGCTCGAAGCGCAGCTCAAAGCCGTCGTCGAATCGGCGGTCAACCATGTCGGCGTCGACGTGAATACGGCTTCGCCGTCGCTGCTGTCGTATGTGGCGGGCATCAACCAGACGACAGCTCGCAATATCGTCAAATACCGCGACGAGAACGGTTCGTTCGGCAGCCGCGCGGAGCTGAAGAAAGTGCCGCGTCTCGGCGCGAAAACGCTGGAGCAGTGCGCGGGCTTCCTGCGCATCGAAGGCGCCAATGCGCTTGACCGGACGCCGATCCACCCGGAATCGTACAAAGTCGTCGACCGGCTGCTGGCCGAACTGGGTCTGAAAGCAAGCGAGCTGGGTTCGGCGCGCATGACCGAAGTGCTGGAAGCGGCGGATGCGCAGGCATTGGCCGACAAGCTGGAAGTCGGGCTGCCGACGCTGCGCGATATTATCGAAAGCTTGCAGCGTCCGGGCCGCGATCCGCGCGAGGAGCTGCCGGCTCCGATCTTCCGCACGGACGTGCTCAAGATCGAGGATTTGACGCCGGGCATGGAGCTTCAAGGCACGGTGCGCAACGTAATCGACTTCGGCGCGTTTGTCGATATCGGTATCAAAAACGACGGCCTGGTGCATATTTCGCAGCTCAGCACCAAATTCGTCAAGCATCCGATGGACGTGGTGGCCGTCGGCGATACGGTGACGGTGTGGGTGCTGAATGTGGACCAGAAGAAGGGACGCGTCGGCCTCACGATGAGAGGCCCGGTTCAGTAGAAGAGGGACGACTTGAAGGGTCGTCGGGAAAGTCCTGTTCGCGGGAGAAGCGTAAGAGCTGCGGGAGAAATTCGTTCCGGTCGCGTGTTGAAATCGGGAAGAAGGATTAGATTTTAATGGAATCTTCCCGATTTCAAAGGCGATCACTATCGTTCCTTCACTGAATTTCTCCCTCCGCTTATTCGCTTCGCCTTGAAACTGACTTTCTCAACGCATTAAGCCGGCTCTCTTCGACAGAGCCGGCTTTTTTGGCGATGATAGATATTCGGGTTGGACTGCGGCGTTATTGTTGGGCGGCGATTTGGTTGGCGATATTCAATAAGTTTTCGATGTCGCTATCCCATGAAGCTACCAGTACAGAGTTGTGTCCTACGGGGAAATGAACAGCCTTTCTAAATTCTCCGTCCACATATACCGCCGGCTGACCGCCGATTACCGTATCGTGTACCGGTTCGCTGTAAGATTGTTTAAACTGCTGAATAATCGAAGGCACGTCCTCGTCTTGTTTGAGCTGATTTTGCATCACTACATATTCAATCTCGGTCGAGGAATAATAAATGCCGTGTATTACATTACCATTACCCCACATGTCGTCGGCATACAGATATCTTTGTTCCAAAGATGAATGGCGATTTTCGCTTTGCTGGGAACGAGAAGTTGAATCGGAAGGGACGGTTATCGTTGCCGGAAGCAGGATTTCTCCCGCTGGAATATCGGACATCTGGACACCGTATTGGGGAAGATCCGGATCGGGTTCGACGATATCTTCACCGTTAAGCGGTTCCGGGTATTTCAACATCTGCAATTCTTCCAGGGATTCGCAGCCGGTTATCACGACCTGTCCGTTTTCCGGTCCAAAGGTGAGTCGTTCTGTGCTGATATAGATTTTTTCGGCCGAGTCTTTGTAGATGTACTTGATTACGCGGTTCTGCCCGTCCGGAAGGATGGCGTAGTCGTCCACCCACGGACTGGACCAGCGGATCGCGGTGCTGTCGGCATCGCCGTTTTCTCTGAGCTGCGACGAGCGGAATTCTTGCAGCAGATCGCTGCTCATGATCGCGATGCGCAGCGAGCCGTCGCGCGTTTTCCAGCCTTCGGCCCACGTCCGGGCCAGCTCGTTTTTTTGCTCGGACGAAATGGAGAGAGCGGCGTCGGCCGGGATGTCCGCGCTGTTTGGAAGCTCGGCTGCGGCGTTGTTTGCAGGATCGGAAACGGAGCCGCCGGCTGCGGCGCGCTCGGCGTCGGCGTTGGTCGAAGTGGCGAATACGGCGGTAGTGCAGGCAACGAGCAGAAGCGCGCACAAAACGCCAAACGGGGAAGTCTTTTTCGTTTTCATGATGGCGGCGATCCTTTCTTCGATCGGATGGGTGCCGAAATGACTGGACGACAGGAACGGCTCGTTTCTTCGCTCTTCCAGGCCGATCAGGGTCATGGCGTATTCCGCGCGGCGCTCCGGGCCGAGCGGACGGATGGCCGATTCGTCGCAGGCGCACTCCAGATCGCGATTCGCCAGCCGGACCATCAGCCAGACGAACGGATTGAACCAGTGCAGGCAGGCGGCGGCGACCATCAGCGGCTTGAGCAGCGCGTCGAAACGGCGGATATGCGCCCATTCGTGCGCCAGCACATGGCGCAGCTGCGCTTCGTCCGTCCAGGCAATCGCGGAAGGCAGCAGGACGACCGGACGGAAAATGCCGTAGGTCAGCGGTCCGGCGATCCGGTCGCTGCGGCGGATTTGCACGCTGCGGCGCAGCGGATGCTCGCGCAGCCAGCGGGCCGCAAGCTTCGACGCTTCGCCTTCGAGCGGCAGGCGGTCCGCGAACTTGCGGCGCTGCCGGATATAGACGGCGGCGAAGTAAGCCGCCAATCCGATTGTGCCCGCCAGCCGGAGCGCGGGCAGATAAGCGGCGAATCCGGCGGCTTCGGCAAGCCGGGCCGCGATGGGAAGCCTCTGCGCCGCGTCGTTCGCCGAGGGTGCAAGAGGCGGCGCCGGCTCGGCATTGGGCGGAGCGTCAAACGGCGGTTTTGCGGCTGTCGAACCTTCGGCGGAGCCGGTTCTTCCGCCGCCCGCGGCTTGATCGGAGCCTGCGGCGTTATCCGGCGAAGCGTCGGCCGCAGCGGAACCGGAACGGTTTGCGGCCGATTCGGCAAGAGCGCTTTTGACAATATCCACCCCGGTATAGAAGCTGACCGGAGAAGGGATTTCGAACGGAACCAGCAGCCGCAGCAGGACGACGGCCCAGAGGAACAGGAACGTTTTTTTCGGAAGTCTGTGCAGGAGCGCAAAGCGCAGCAGCGCGATCAACGCGATCAGGACGGCGGCGGACAAGCTCATTTGCAGCAGCATATTCATCCGGCTGTCCTTACTTCAAGTCGTCGACAAGCTTTTTGAGCTTCTCGATGCTGCTGGGCGGAAGTTTGCGGCTGCCGAGCAGGGAAGCGAACAGATTGTCGGCCGAGCCTTCGAACATTTTGTCGATCAGCTCGTTCGTTTCTTTCTCCTGAACTTCTTCCTTGCCGATCAGGGCATGACAGACAAAGCGCGGCTCGCGCCGCTCGATCGCGCCTTTGCCGATGCAGCGCTTGATAAGCGTGTAGGTCGTATTGACGTTCCAGCCCACTTCCCGTTTGAGCCGCTCCGCGATTTCTTTGGCCGGCGTATCTCCTTGTTTCCAGAGTACGTCCATGACTTTCAATTCGGAATCGAACAGCTTGTTGTCCATAAGCGCTGCGGATTCTCCTTTCCTTACGACTGTGGTAGTATAACGAATTGAATTCATACTACTATGGTAGTTTAGAACTGTCAATACGTTTGGCGAAGAGAGCCGATGCCGGAATCGATAAAAAAAGCTCCGCCCGTTTGTTTAAACGGGCGGAGCTTTTTGGCAAACCCGGCGGACCGGTTTCAAAACCGCTGCGCTGCCCTGGCGGAACGCAAGTGCGGGCTTCGCCGCGGAAATTACGCTTCCTGCACTTCCGAACGGCCTTTGACGCGGGTTTCTTCCCGGCCCAGCTCGGGATTGGCGGAGTTGAAAGCGTCGACGCTGCCGCCGTCGAAGCGGAACGTTATCTTTCTTGCGACGGGCTCCTCCGCGGCCCGAATCTCAAGCGTCAGCGTGCCGGCTTCCGGCCGGGATACCGCGCCGTAGACCGGCCCGGCGTCGGGCGTCCGCCCGCTCGCTTCCTCGCGGACGGGAGCATCCGTCCGCAGCCACCGCCCCGCGCCGCAGCGCAGCGCGATCTCGGCTTCGCCCCGCGGCGCTTCGCCCGCGCCGCTCCAGAACTCCGCGAAGACGGAGCCGTCTTCGCCCGCGGTAAGGCGGACGGCGCGGATCGCAAGCTCGCCGTCCAGAACCTCGTCCAGCCGGTAAATCCGGCCGGACCAGTCTTCCCCGGCCGGCGCTTCGCCCGCCGGCTCCGGCTCATAGGCCAGCGCGCGCAGCCGCGCGGCCGCTTCTTTGCCGGCATCTCCGACCGGCAGCGGTTCACTGCGCATCGCCGGCAGCAGATGCGTCCAAACCGCGTTCAGCAGTTCCTGCGTCCGCGAGATCGCGGACGTAAACACGATCACCGCTTCCTGGTCGGGCAGGACCAGACAGAACTGGCCGAAAGCGCCGTCGGCACGATAAGCGTTGTGGCGGCATACCCAGAACTGATAGCCGTAGCCGCGGGTCCAATCGCTATCGTCGCCTTCGCCGTTCGCGATCTGCTTGCTCGTCGCCTGCTGAATCCAGTGCTCCGGAATCAGCCGCTCGCCGTTCCAGAGACCGCGCTGGAGATAAAGTTGGCCGAATTTGGCGAGGTCTTCGGTCGAAAGTTTCAGGCCCCAGCCGCCCGCGGTCACGTCCTGCGGGCTGGTCTGCCACGATTTGCGCTCGATGCCGAGCGGCGCAAACAAACGCGTCTCCAGATAGTCGGCGACTTTTTGTCCGGTCAGCGTTTGCAGGATAAACGACAGCATGTAGGTTGCGCCGCTGCTGTAAGAAAATGTGCTGCCGGGCTCGTTCTCCACGGGCGCGGACAGGAAAGTGCGCGCCCAATCGGAGCCGGCCGTCACCCGGGCTTTTTGGAGCGGATCTTCGCGCTGGCCCGTGCCCATCACCAGCAGGTCGCGCACCGTCATGCGCAGCAGCGAAGGGTGCGGATTGGCCGGCAGCAGATCTTTCGCATGATCCGCCACCCGGTCTTCGAGCGTCAGCAGTCCTTCTTCGATCGCCAGGCCGACCGCGGTCGAGGTGAAACTTTTGCTGACCGAATACATGGCGTGCAGGTCCTCCGGCGCGTGCGGCGCCCACCAGCCTTCGGCCGCCACTTCGCCCCGGCGCAGCAGCATAAAGCTGTGCAGTTCGAATTTCTCTTCGGCGACGGCGTCCAGAAAATCCAGGATGCCGCGGGGATCGATACCGGCTTCTTCCGGCCGGATTCTGTTCAGAACGGATGTGGACATAAAAATAAATCCCTCCAGGCGTAATCGAGCGGCGCAGGGCCGTTCGGATTTCTTTTTGCGTACAATTTGCTCCGACTTCTGATTCGAAACGTTTCGAAAGCTTCTGCTCCAGCTTCATTTCTCGTTTGGCCGCGGAGCCGCAACCTTTCCTTGACAGTGTAGCCCACCCTCAAGTTAAAATTCAATAGAAGAAACCGACAGGGAAGACGCATCTTCGCGTACCGACCTGTACAATCGAACCGACGGACGGAGGGAACGCGGCATGCATGCCGAACAAACGATGAGCGACGCCGAACTTCAGCTCTGGATCGAGAACGTTTCGCTGGAGTTTTTCGGCATTCCGTTTCGGCACAAAGCTTTTTTCAATACAAGGCTGCGCACGACGGGAGGACGCTACGCGCTGCGCACGCACCATATCGAGATCAATCCGCATCAGCTGGAGGCGCACGGGCGCGAAGAAGTGGAAGGGATTATCAAACATGAGCTGTGCCATTACCATCTGCATATCGCGGGCGGGGGCTACAAGCATCGGGACGGGGATTTCAAACGTCTGCTGGCCCGGGTCGGCGGAAGCCGGTACTGCCAGGCGCTGCCGGACAAGAACCGCCGCGTGCTGCCGTTCAAGTACAAGCTGACGTGCGCCGCGTGCGGCATGGAGTACAAGCGCAAACGCCGGATCGACGCTTCGCGCTACCGCTGCGGCCGCTGCGCCGGCAAGCTTCGCCTGGAAGAGCTGGCGGCCGGGAACGGGGATTGAAGCCGTATGCTATAATAAAAAGAACTTCGGCCTACCGGCCGAAGCGGAATTCCCGCCGAAGAGCGGGATATAGAGGAGGATCATCGATCATGGCCAAATCGGCGGCGCGCAAAGCGCGCGACAAACAGGTAAGGGAAGGCAGGCTGGACGCGGCGGTTTCGAGAAGCCCGTTCGCATTCGCGGACATGAGAACCCGCAAAACGAAGACACGGCAGGACAAATTGAATCGGATCAAACACAAGAACCCGAATCTCACTGGAGGTGATCAGGGTTCTTATTTATTTGTGAAAAGTTTGACCAAAAGGGTTGACGAAAAAGTCCTGGCATGCTAAATTATATCTTGTTGAAACATTCACCAATGTTCCCTGATAGCTCAGTTGGTAGAGCACTCGACTGTTAATCGAGTTGTCACAGGTTCGAGTCCTGTTCGGGGAGCCATTTTTTTTGGAGAGATACCCAAGTGGCTATAAGGGGACCCTCTGCTAAGGGGTTAGACTGCGTTAGCGGTGCGAGGGTTCGAATCCCTCTCTCTCCGCCATTTTTTAACTTTTGTTGCTTATATGGGACTACTATACTTGACCGGACGAAGAGAGCCTGAGAAGGCTCTCTTTTTTATATCGGCGGACTTTTTTCGAAAATCGGACGGAAAAATAAAAATAAAAAAACGAAAAAAAGTGCTTGCCAAACGTCTGAAGATTTTGCTATACTCTTACTTGTGCTCGATTGAGGCGTGAAAAATTCGAGACCGGATTTACGATTAAGGCCCGTTGGTCAAGGGGTTAAGACACCTCCCTTTCACGGAGGTAACAGGGGTTCGAATCCCCTACGGGTCATTTGAGAGCCATTAGCTCAGTTGGTAGAGCACCTGACTTTTAATCAGGGTGTCGAAGGTTCGAGTCCTTCATGGCTCACCATTTTATTGGTTTCCGACCGGAAGCCGAATAAAAGGAGCAAGTTCGCACAGCGAACGATTTTGATTATGCGGTAGTGGTGGAATGGCAGACACGCTATCTTGAGGGGGTAGTGGGTGTATACCCGTGGAGGTTCGAGTCCTCTCTACCGCATACGAACCAAGCGCAGACTCTTTACGGAGCCTGCGCTTTTTGCTGTAGTTCCGACGCTTCGGCGGACAGTTCCGCCTGCAGCCGATCGGCGATATGCGCGAACTGCGGATACAGACGGCGCATGCATTCGGGACAGATGTCGTGCGTCGAAACGGACAGCTCTTGCTTGCCGGCCGGAGCGCTCCAGCCGCCGCCTTTGACGCGGACCCGTCCGCAAACGGCGCAGCCGCACAGCGGGTTTGTTCGATCGGGGATCGGCTTGGACATCGGGATTCACCTCCTTGTTCCGGATATTTCGAGCGGCTTCTTTTCTTCGGCGGAGCCGGCGGCTTCGAATTCGGACAGGCCCAGCAGTTGGGAGACCTGTCTGCGGTGTTTGGACGCTTTGCGGGTTCCGTTAATCAGGTTGGACAGACGGGAAGGCGGAATATCGTAGAGCTCGCAAAATGTTTTCTGATCCATTTCAAGCTCGGCCAGGCGCCGTTTGATTTCCCACCCGAACGGGGTGATCGGTTTTTTTCTCTGCAACTTCATGCTCCTCCTGTTCATGCGCAAAAGGATGAATTATAATCGATTAGAGACGGACGAGGGATGATTTACCATAAAACCAATTATATACGTAAATACGTGGTTATTCAATGATTATTGCGTAATTACGTAATTTTTGAGCAGAAAGGTTTCGAGGAGGGTATCATTTTGCAGTCGACGATCTATGAACGGATTGAACAGCTGATTAAGCAAAGCGGCATGACGAAGAAAGCATTCGGCGAAAAATTGAACATCAGCGCCGGGAATCTGGGAGACTGGCGCAGAGGCAAGTCCACGCCCAGCACGCATAAGCTGATCGAAATCGCCGCTTTTTTCTCGGTGAGTCTGGATTGGCTGATGACGGGGAAAGAATGGAGACCCGAAGAAGTGAAAGAGGCGGAAAGCCGTTATTTTTTTGAAGCTGCGGGGCAATCCGATTGCCAGAAGCCGGAACTCAGCGAAAAAGAACAAACGTTTTTGCGCGAATATATGGAATTTATCGATTATCGGCGCAAACAGGACTCGGACCGCGGTCGTCGGGACCGGAGCGGCGGCGCGTCGAACGAATCCCGGAACGGGCGCGCGGATACATAAAACGGAACGAAAAAACGCTTTGAAGCCCCCGGGGTCTCAAAGCGTTTTTTGGATCGGCGAGTCGTAGGATTCGGAGACGAAATCGGCGGCAGCTTCGGCGGTGCGGGTGCGGGACCAGCGTTCGGACACATCGTCGATCATGCGCATCAGCAGCTTTTTTCGGCTTACGTCGTCCAGACCGAGCAGGTTCGCGGAATAATCGACGCAGACGGTCGTATGATGATACAGGAATGCCAGCGCCGCTTCGTCCCGATCGATCTCCAGATGGAAGTTGATCCAGGCGTAGCCCGAAGCGGGGCAAACAAAAGCCCGGTCGGTCTGGAGCGCCTGCGCAAGCGGGGAGAAATCAATCCACGGATACAGCGATTTCGACAGCTTCAGCAGTTTGCGGCCGGCCCGTCGAAGTTCCGTATCGATCTCGTTCGGGCAGGTTCGGGTGCGCAGACCGCGGTCGATGCGAAATACCGTTTCGTGATCGTTTCGCGCCAGGGCGGCATAGATGTCTTCGATCGCCCGTCCTTCGATATGCGCCAGCCTTGGGTGAACGTAGGCGCGCATCACTTCTTCGAAAGCTTCGCTGCAGTTCAGCCGGTTGCCGCGAAGATCTTCTTTGAGG
The DNA here is from genome assembly GCF_030518235.1 of Saccharibacillus sp. CPCC 101409. GTDB lineage: Bacteria > Bacillota > Bacilli > Paenibacillales > Paenibacillaceae > Saccharibacillus. The sequence goes on from NZ_JAULSA010000001.1 coordinate 585,935, forward strand.
CAGCCGACCGGCGACGGAGAAGACGGTTCAAGCAAAGTCATGTAGCTGAGAAGCTTGTGTCCGCTGTGCATGAACGGATTCCTCCTTTGATTTTTTGGCTATATGAATGTAGAGAAAAATTGTTTTCGATTTATTTATGTTGTTTATATTTACACCATTTATCGGCTCGGTCAAGCGAAAAGCGAAGAAATAAACGAAAATTTTTCTTTTGCGTTACTAAATATAACTCTATATGATAATTAAAATAACACAAAACTGCGATAAGACGGGTTTGAGTTTTCTTTTCGCAAAAAAAGATTGACTGCATGCTTCGGAAATGATATCTTATAGAAGTTGATTCATCCCTTGACATGCGGTAGTGGTGGAATGGCAGACACGCTATCTTGAGGGGGTAGTGGGTGTATACCCGTGGAGGTTCGAGTCCTCTCTACCGCATAATTCGAAAAGCCCAACGTTCCGGTTTCGGGATGTTGTGCTTTTTTTGTCGTGCGAGGAAGTTCGCGGCGGGCGGATAAAAAAAGATCCTTCGCAGCGGCGAAAGATCTCGTTTGAACCAAAACGCGGGCGGGACAAACCGTCGGCAATCTTTTACTCGCCGAGCAGTTTCTCGATATCTTTCTCCAGCTGATCCGGCGACGTTTGCGGAGCAAAGCGCTTGACCGGACGGCCTTCTTTGTCGATCAGGAACTTCGTGAAATTCCATTTGACCGATTTCGAGCCCATCAGGCCCGGCGCTTCTTCGCTCAGATAACGGAACAGGGGATGCGCTTTTTCGCCTTTGACATCGGTTTTCTCGAACATCGGGAAGTTGACGCCGTAATTCAGCTGGCAGAATTCCAGGATCTCGTCGTTGCTGCCCGGGTCCTGTTCGGCGAACTGGTTGCTCGGAAAGCCGAGAATCTCCAGGCCGCGGTCGTGATATTTGTCGTACAGCTTCTGCAAACCTTCGAACTGGGGCGTAAAACCGCATTTGCTGGCCGTGTTGACGATCAGCAGCGTTTTGCCTCGATAGGCCGACAGATCGATTTCTTCGCCTTTGGACGTGCGGGCCTGGTATTCGTAAACGGACATAAGAACTCCTCCTCGATGGGAAATAGTATACCTTCTTTTAGATTGTAAACAATTTAATTGAGTTTTGCAATTGTGTGTCGGCGTTTCATTGGGGGGCAATTGCTTTATAGATAAGAGGATATAAGGTTAAGCAGCAATTCCAATTTCGACAGAAGGAGTGACGGTAACATGGATGCTTTATATACGGCAAAAGCAACAGCGCGCAGAGGCGGAAGAAGCGGCGTAGTCGAGTCGGCGGACGGCGCCCTGAATCTGCAGCTGTCGGTGCCCAAAGAACTTGACGGCGACGGCGGCACGGGCACGAATCCGGAGGAACTGTTCGCGGCCGGCTACAGCGCCTGCTTCGAAAGCGCTCTGGCGAATATCGCCGGTAAAGAAGGTATCGACGTTCCCGACATCGAAGTGACCTGTCATATCAAGATCGGCAAAGATCCGGCGGACGGCGGTTTCCAACTGGCGGCCAAGCTGGAAGTGCGCATTCCCGGACTCGATCCCGAGAAAGCCAAAGAACTGGCGGAAAAAGCGCATGAATTCTGCCCGTATTCCAAAGCGACGCGCGGCAATATCGACGTCGAACTCAGCGTGATCTAAACCGAAAGCTTTTAAGCGGCCGGGCCTCTTTCTCTTTAAGGGAAAGGTGCCCGGCTTTTTTGCCCGGGCCGCGTCCCGCAAGCGGTTGACACGACCGTTCAAATTCATTAAGCTATATAAGCACGTGACCCGGGCGATACGTTTGTTCCGGGGCCAAACTAAGAATAACGGGTGATACTAATATGGCTTACAGACCGAACGTCGTGAAGGTAGACAAGGCCGGAAGCAACGACAAAGACGGACTTTACGAATTCGTCGTGCACCTCGAAGACGGCACGCAGTGCCGCGTTTTCTATAACCGGTATCCGGAGTGGAAACTGACCAACGTCAGCCGTCTGCTCAAGACGCCGTGCCCGATCTGCCGCAAAGACTATATCTGCAACTGCTTCGACAAGTTCAAAGGCGAGCTTAACGCTCAACTGCTGGACGGCAGAATCGAACCGCTTCTCGGCTGAGAACCGCTTTCGAATTTTGCGCGGCGTCCCATACGGTTTGGGAATAAGGAAGACGCCGGAGAACGGACGTACGGGAATATTCCCGTACGTCCTTTTTTTAGTATTTAAACGGTTCGGAGCCGCTGCGGAGGTTAAAGGTAGGATAACGCTTCCGCGCAAATTTCATGGCGTGAAGCCGGATTACACCGAAGCCGGGAGGAGATGCAATGAGTACGTCGGAATCGATTGTTCGAGCCGAAGATCGGCTGCGGGAACCGATTGTGCTGATCGACGGCGTTTGCCATTTCTGCCAGGGAGCCGTGCGCTTTATCGTAAAAAGGGACCCCAAAGGCGTGTTCCGGTTCGCTTCGCTCCAGTCGGAACCGGGAACGGAACTTGCGGGCGGAACAGGCTTCGAAGCGTCCGGCGAGCCCAATACGCTGGTGCTGATCGAGAACGGCCGCAAATACGTCCGTTCGACCGCCGCCCTGCGCATCGCGCGCAGACTGCGCTTCCCGTGGCCGCTGCTGTACGCGCTGATTCTGGTGCCCCGGCCGCTGCGCGACGCGGTGTATCGCTATATCGCGCGCAACCGCTACCGCTGGTTCGGCAAAGACGATACCTGCCCGATCCCGCCGCCCGGTGTACGGAAGCGGTTTTTGGACGCGGGGCGGGCTTGAAGAGAAAGCTTTTGACCGCGAGGGAAAAAATGGGTCTTGCCTGCTCGCCGTCTCTATGATATTGTGAGGATAAATTTAAGGAACACGGCGGAAGCACCGCTCGTGATTTGCCGAATACGGCAGGTCTGCGAGCGGTGCTTTTTTTGTGTTTTCGGCAGGCGGAAGGAGAACGAGAAGAATGCGAAACATGCAGTTGATCCTGGCGGTGGAGGACGAGCAGTATATCGAGCCTTTTCTGCTGTACGCGCGCACCGGGGAGTTTGCCAAACAGATCGGCGTACGCGCTTTTTCAAAAGTCGAGCCGTTTCTCGAAGCGATGCGGCGCGAACGGCCCGATTTCGTGCTGGGCGAGCCGGCTTTTCTGAAGCCGTGGCTGACGGAAGACGGTCGGCGGGGCGTGCCGTGGGCGGCGCTCGGCGGCGGGGAGGACAGCATCTCGCTCGGGGGTCCCGTGCTGCTGCCGTTTCAGCCGCTTAACCTGCTGCTGACGGCGGTGCTGGATCTGGCGGGCAGCTCCGCGCCGCAGACGGCGGGAGCGTCCGCGGGCGCGGAGGTCGTAGCGGTCTACTCGGCGGCGGGCGGAGCCGGCAAGACCACCGTCGCGCTGAATCTGGCCAAGCAGCTCGGCAGCCGCGGAGTCCGCGTATTTTATCTGAGCCTGGAAACGCTGGACAGCTCCGCTTCTTTTCGCGAAGGCAGCGGCGGGGCGGCTGCCGGCGAAAGCGGTCTGGCGGAACTGCTGTACGATCTGCGCGCGGCGCGCGAGAAAGGAGAACCCTGCCGGACTCCGTTTTCCCGCTGCGCGCCGTTCAAGGAAACGATTAAAGCTTCCGCTTTTCCGGCGCTGGAGAATCCCGACGAACTGCTGGAAATGAACGGGCAGGATACAAAGGAACTGATCGATCATATCGCGCGCAGCGGGATGTTCGATTCGGTGATTGTCGATACGGATACGCAGTGGCATGAACGCACCGAAACGCTGCTGGAGCGCGCGGATCGGGTGATCTGGCTGCTGGCCGACGATCTGCTGCATCTGAACAAAACGGCGGCCTGGATCGCCGACCGGCGGCGAAGGACGTCGGAACCGCTTTACGCGCTGCTTGCAAAAACGACGTTCGTCGTAAACCGCTACGGCGGCAGGTTGGAGAACGCGCTGCCCGGGTCGGAGCTGAAGCCCGCCGGCTTTCTGTCTTATATTCCGTCGTGGAAATACCTGTCGCGAGAAGATGTGCTGTTGGGCTCGCCGATCTTCCAGCGCGATATTCTGACACTCTGCGAACAGATGGAGCTGGGACGACGATGAGCATCGCGGAAGAAGAACTGTTCCAGGCGCTGAGAGCGGAAGTCCGCTCCGCGCTGGATGTCACGCAGACGCCGGAAGACGGCGAGCTGATGGCGCTGATCGAGCGCCGGGTGCTGGGCGATTCGCGCGTCGCGTCCGGAACGTCCGGCGAGAAGCGGAAGATGGTGCGCCGGGTCTACGATTCGTTCCGGGGACTGGATATTTTGCAGCCGCTGGTGGACGACAAAAGCGTGACCGAGATCATGATCAACGGTCATGAGGAAATTTTTATCGAACGAAACGGGGAAGTCAGCCGCCTTCCGCAGACATTCGAATCGCGCGAGAAGCTGGAAGATATCGTGCAGACGATCGTATCGGGCGTCAATCGGATCGTCAACGAGTCGTCGCCGATCGTCGACGCGAGGCTCAGGGACGGATCGCGGGTCAACGTGGTGCTGCCGCCGATCGCGCTCAAAGGCCCGACGATGACGATCCGGAAATTTCCCGAGAAACCGATGACCATGTCCGATCTGGTCGGACGGGGCGCGCTGGACGAAGAAGCCGCGGAATTTCTGAAAACGCTGGTGCGCTGCAAATACAATATTTTTATCAGCGGCGGAACCGGATCGGGCAAAACGACGTTCCTGAACGCCCTGTCGCAGTATATCCCGGACGACGAGCGGATCATCACGATCGAAGACTCGGCGGAATTGCAAATTACGACGGTGCCCAACCTGGTATCGCTGGAAACGCGCAACGCCAATATGGAAGGCAAAGGCGAGATTTCGATCCGCGACCTGATCCGCTCTTCGCTGCGGATGCGGCCCAACCGCATCGTGGTCGGCGAAGTGCGCGGCGCGGAAGCGCTCGATATGCTTCAGGCGATGAACACCGGACACGACGGATCGCTTTCGACCGGCCACGCCAACAGCGCGAAAGACATGCTCAGCCGCCTGGAAACGATGGTGCTGGGCGGAGCCGACCTGCCGGTCGAAGTGGTGCGGCAGCAGATCTCGTCGGCGATCGACCTGTTCGTGCATTTGTCCAGGCTGCGCGACCGTTCGCGCCGGGTGGTCGAGATCGGCGAAGTGGTCGGGATGAAGGAAGGAAGAGTCGAGCTGCGTCCTCTGTTCCGGTTTGAAGAAGAAGGCGAACAGGGCGGACGGATCGTCGGACGGCTGCGTCGTTCCGGCGAACCGATGGCGCATCCGGAAAAATTGAGGGAAGCGGGCGTGGAAGACTGGCGGCGCACTGCCGGTCTGGCCGCGAAAGGAGGTGAATAAATTGCTGCATCGTAGCGGAAGAGCCGTGTCCGCGGCGGGCAAAGGAAGCGGCGGCAAACGCGGGAACGCGGCAAAGCCGGGCGCGGCGGGACGCCGGTCCGAATCCGATGGATCGGCACGCACGGTTTCGGGCGGCGCCGGACTGCGCGACTATACGGCTTATACGCTGGGCGCGCGCGAACGACTGCTGAGTATCGCTTTATTCGCCGGGGTGCTGTTTGCGGTCGGGATGCTGTTTTACAAACTGTGGTTTCTGGCGCTGCTTCTTACGCTGCCCGCGCTTAAAGCGCCGGGGATCTGGCGCACCAACCGGATAAAGCGGCAGCGCACGCTGCTGAAGCTGCATTTCAAGCAGGCGCTGTACTCGCTGTCGTCATCGATGTCCGCTGGCCGTTCGGTGGAAAATGCGTTTCGCGAAGCGGCGAAAGACCTGGAACTGCTGTACCCCGGAGGGAATAGCGATATGATTCGCGAGCTGAACGTCATTTCGACCCGGCTGGAGTACGGCGAACCGATCGAGGCGGCGCTGCTGGACTTCGGCCGTCGCTCGCAGATCGACGATATCGACAACTTTATCGATGTGTTCGTCACCTGCAAACGGACCGGCGGCGATCTGATCGAAGTGGTGCGGCGGACCTCGACCGTGATCGGGGAGAAAATGGAGATCCAGCAGGATATTTCGGTCATGATCGCCCAGAAGAAGTTCGAATCGAATATTTTGCTGGGCACCCCGTTTATTTTCATTGTGTTTATCAACGCGTCCGCGCCGGAATTTATGGCTCCGCTGTACGGCAGTGCGGCGGGCATCGCTCTGGCGACGGTCGGCCTGGCGCTGATTTTCCTGAGTGCCTGGCTGATGAACCGCATTACCAATATCCAAATTTGACGAAAGGAGGCGAGGCTTATGACGGCGGCGGCCGCTTTGATTCTGCTGCTGGCACTGGCTGCTCTGCTGCTGTACGCATTAACGAAACGCACGAAGGAGCATCGTTACATAGCCGCGCTGCCGATGGAAGGCATTCGGATACGAGCGCTGCTTCCGCCTATGCTGGCGCTGGTGGAGAAACTGAAAGTCGCCGCGCGCTTTCCGATCTTTTTCCACAAGCTGCAATCTTCGGTTCAGCGGGGAGAAGGGCTGCGCGAGAGCGCGGAGCGCACGATGCTGTTTCTGGCGCAGATGCTGCTGTACGCGCTGCTGCTTGTCGCGTTCGGCTGCGTTATGGCGCTGCTGTCCGGCGGATCGGCGATGTGGCTGTTGATAGGAGCGGGACTTGGCGTTCTGCTGCCGGCCGCGCTGATTAAAGACCTGGCGGCCAAGGTCAAAAAGCGCGAAGAACAGATTCTGATGGAGCTGCCGGAAATGCTGAACAAGATCGTGCTGCTCGTCGGCGCGGGCGAAACGGTGCAGCAGGCGCTGCTGCGCTGCTCGCAGCAAAAAGAAGGCAGCGGCCATCCTCTGTACAAGGAATTGGAGCGAATGGTCGGCGAGTGGCGCAGCGGAGATCCTTTTCACCAGGCGTTCGAGCAGTTCGGCAAACGCTGCGGCGTGCAGGAATCGACGGTATTCGTCACGACGGTGCTGCTGAATCACAAGCGCGGCGGAGGCGAATTTGCGCTGGCGCTGCGCGACCTGTCGCGCACGCTGTGGGACAAGCGGAAAGCGCTGGGGCGTATCCAGGGCGAGAAAGCGTCGTCCAAGCTGGTATTTCCGATGGTGCTGATCTTCGGAGTCGTGCTGCTGATGGTCGGCGGCCCGGCTATGATGCTGATTCAGATGTAGGAATTTTACAAAGCAAGACTATTTACAGAGGAGGAAACAACGTATGCTGCAAACAATCGGTTCGAAACTTAAAAATGTATGGAAAGAAGAAGACGGGCTGGGAACGCTGGAAATTATTTTGATTATCGCGGTGACGGTGATTATTGCGCTGATTTTTAAAAATCAGATTGCCGATCTGATCGACAGATTATTCGGTAAGTTGGATACGCAAACCGACAATTTCTTCAAAGAAGTCGATCCTTCAAAAGCGTGAAAATAAGTAAACGAGACACCTCGATTCCACTTTGGACACCTATGAAATTTTTTCCGAAACATAAACGGATCTTTTCCGGCGAACGCGGCAGCTTCACTATCGAATCGTCCTTGATCATGCCGGTTGTCATGCTGTGCGCAATCATGGTCCTGATGCTCTGCCTCTACCTGTACCAGAGCGCTATGCTCGTACAGGCTTCGGCGATCACATCGGAGCGGGCGGCGTACAGCTGGAACAACAGCCACAAAGACGCGCGGAACGGAAGTTTCGGAGAAGGCAAAGAAGACAGGGAAGACCTCTACTGGCGGCTGACGGAAGATCAGCTGCTGGGTTCGGTGTTCGGCGCGCTCGGCGGAGCGGAAGCTTCCGAGACGATCGGCGTGCCGGGCGGAAGCGGGGAGTCGCTCGGTTCGAAAAAAATGGCGGCCGCGGCAAACGAGCTGCCGGCCGGCATGAGCGGGACGATGACCGACAAGCGCGGACTGCTGCACCCAATTACCGCCGTGCTGCATACGCCGCTTGCGCTGACGCCGATCAAACGCATTACGGGTGGCGATATGGGCGGTTCGCAGTACTCGACGGTCGTCGAACCGGTGGAGTTTATCCGCAATATCGAACTCGTCCGCTATTACGCGGGCAAATTCAAAGCCGACGAAGCCGTTCCGAACGCCGAGAAAGGCGGAGCGGCGGTAGCGATGACGTCGGAGAACGCCGGCAGGCAGTTGAGCAAGAAATTGAAAAAATGAACGGATACCGGCAAAGATCGTTCCGGCCGCCTTGCGGCCGGTATACGCCGGGCGGCGGGGGTGAAATTTTGACGGCCCGAAACAATGCAGCGAATTCAAACGAAATATCCTGCTCTCGAAGAACGGGTTCCGTCACATCGGATTCGCGGCCGGCAGGCCAGCAGTTTGAATGGCGGTCGCGCTTATGGAAAGGAACGCGCGGCTCGGTTTCGATTTTCCTGAGCTTGATTCTCGCGGTGACGCTGGCGTTTGTGGCGATTTTTATCGACTACTCGCGGATGGCGGCGCTCAAAGCGAAGACCGAACGGCTGGTGCATGCGGCCTCCAGATCCGTTATGTCGGCTTACGTGCCGGAATTTCAGCAGGATTACGGGTTATTTGCTTACGGCGAGACCGATCCTACCCTTATTTTCTCCGGCGTGCTGGAGCGAAGTCTGGAATACAAAGCGAGAGAAGACGTGCTGCCGATCATGGACGCCAAGCTGCTTACGTCTTCGGTCGAACTCAGCCGCGAGCTCGGGAATTACGAAGTGTTCAAAGGACAAATCAACGAAGAAATGAAATACAAAGCGCCGGTTAACTTTGCCATCGAAGTCGTCGGCCGCTTCAAACCGATGTCGCAGGCGATGAAAGAAGCCTCGGGCGCGATCGAAGTGATGGAGAAACTTCAGAAGCTGTACGACAAACGCGAAGCGGCGTTGGACAAAATGCTGGAGTATCAGAAAAAAGCGGGAGCGCCGGCGGAAGATCTGCCGGGTTTAATCGGTACGGGCGGCGCAGGCGATATCGCCAGCGTGCCGCTGACGGGAGCGGTCACGACGGCGGCCGAGCTGGCCGCGCAGTATTCGGATTACAAAGTGCAGAAGAAACGGCTCGAAGAGAATCCGCCGCCTCCGCCGCTCGATCCCGACAATACGGTAAACCCGGCATTTCAGGAATGGATGGATCTGTCCGCCCGTGTCTCCGCTTACGAGACTTCCGTGCCTTTTGTCGCCAGGAAGATCGGCAAAGCAGCCGATAAAGCTTTTCCGCCGCATCCGGACCGAATAGCCGATGCGCGCGAACAGCTCGGTAAAGCGAAAGAACTGAACGAACAGATGGCGGTCGTGATCGAAGAGTCCAAAACGCGCGACGCCGACGCCGACTACGACCTTGTAGGCGGCTCGGATATTCCAGGCGCCGAAGGCGGTCCCGGAGCAGGAGACTCTTCCGCCCGGAATAACCTCGACAAACTGCTGCTGGACTCGGCTTTTTTTGGACAGATGGAAGGGTATATCGATGCTCAGGGCAGCGATTCCGCTTACTCGCAGCGTGAGGTAACGCAGATGCTGGCCGAAATAAGCAGGGCGTTCGGCGATGCCGGAACAAGCGCGTACAACCTGAAACGAATGGTCGTTACCGCCGGTCGGGCCGCAGGGACGTACACCGATCGTTACGGCAAAAGCGGCAGCGCGATCCGGGCGATCGAGCAGAAGTTCGAAGAACATCGCAAAGACGACGAGGAGCGCAAAAAGGCGGAAAAAGAAGCCAAAGGCAAACTCAAGGAAGTGCGCGGCTTGATCAAAATGATCGAGAAATCGGAGCAGAATATGGACGATTTCAAAGAACTGGATCGCTTTTTTAACGAAAATCTGGCTTTGAACAGCAGAAAGAATAGTCCGGAAAAAATCGGCAGGACCGATGAAGATCCGAATACGGCCGGCAAAGACGCGATGGAAGACATGGACGGATTTTTCGGCGGAATCTCTTCCCTGCTGGATGCGACCGGAGACCGGCTGCTGCAAAACGAATACGCTTCCGACCACTTTACCAATTTCGATTTCAGCAAGGTAAAAGAATTGACCGGCGAAGCAGGCGGTCTGGACGGCGAAGCGGCGGCGGAACTGCTCGGCGTCGACAATCAGGAGCTGGAATACATTCTGTACGGCTTCGCCAATCCGGGCGGCAATATCGCGGCGGCGTACGGGGAGATCTTCGGCATGCGGCTGGCGATCAGGACGATGGAAGCTTTGACCGATCCGGCGATTCTGGCTTACGGCAATCCGCTGGTGATTCTCGCCAAAGCGATTCTGCAGGGCATTATCAACTCGATCGCGGATATGGCGAAGCTGATCGCAGACGGACATATCGAACTGGCCAAAACGCTCAAGATCCAATTGACGTACAAAGATCATCTGCGGCTGTTCCTGTTCGCCCATCCGGCTAACGAAAATAAATTGTCGCGGATGCTTGCGCTGATCCGGTTCAATACCGGCGTCAATCCGGACGAGCACTATACGTACTTGTCGGGAGACGCTTCGATGACTATGCCGGTCTGGTTTCTGCCGGGTGTGATGGAGACGCTGCATGTCGGAGACGGCACATGGGAAGGCGGCAGTACATACAGCGTTCCGGTCCAGGCGGACTATTCGTATTGACGGATGGAGGAGCGGGGATGGATAGGAAGCGGCGCGTATCGAGAAAAAGTCATTTGCGAGGCGAGCGGGGCAGTATCGTCGTCGAAGCTTCGCTGGTGCTGCCGATCTTTTTGTTTATGTTTATTTTCCTGGCGTATATCGTCCAGATGACCGCTTATTCGACCGTGCTGCAAAGTACGGCTTCGGAAGGCGTCAAGCAGGTTTCGACGCATTTGTATCCGGTGCAGATGGCGGCCGATCACTTGAAGAAAACGGAGAAAGTATCCAAAGCGCTGCAGGGGTTCTCCAAAATTTCGTTCGGCGAACTTGCCGACAAGTATGCGTCTTCGCTGCCGGAGCCGGTCGGCGATTGGGTCAAGCAGGCCGCCGCCAAAGGCGATCTGCCGCTGCAATCGCTCAAGGACGAAGCGGCTTCCGCCGTGCTCGACCCGCTGGTCAAGCCTATTCTCCAGCCGCTGATCGAGAACGGACCGCTGCGGACGGACAAGCTGCATGTGATCGGCATTACCGTGCCCTCGACCGGCGAGAGCAATCGGCCTTACTTCGGATTGGAGCTGACTTACGAGCTGCCGCTCAAAGTTCCGTTTACGGGCAAAAGCTTGTCGATCCGGGCCAAAGCGGAGGAGCGGGCTTGGATCGGGGACACGGGCGAAACCGGCGGGAGCGGAGGCGAAGGCGAAGACGCGGAAACGGGCGGCGCGGCGACGATCACGTCCGTGCCGAGTCCCGCGTATCCGGGACATCGGGCGACGGTCACGGCGAAAGTGGAACCGGGGCAAAGCGCGACGATCAAGATCATGTACAAAAGCGGGGCGAGCAAAGCCAGGTATCTGGGCAGTCAAACGGCCGATGCTTCGGGCAATCTGTCCTGGACCTGGCTGGTCGGCGGCAATACCACGCCCGGCGAATGGGTGCTGATCGTCGAAACGGCCGGAACGACAACCGAAGCTTCGTTTGACGTGCGCAAAAAGGACGATTGAGCGCGTACGGGTCAACAAGAATTGGAGGAATCGAAATGAACGAGATACTCGCCTATATCGGCTGCGCCTGTTTCCTGCTCGCCGCTTTCGTGACGGATATCCGCTTCAGCAAAATCCCGAATAAGCTGAGTCTGCCTTTTATCGTCAGCGGTTTTCTGTATCAGGGATTGGCGCACGGCTGGGGAGGACTGCTGTTCTCGGCCAAAGGTTTTGCGGCGGGCTTTGCCGTGCTGCTGATCCTGTATCTGCTGGGAGCGGTCGGAGCCGGCGACGTCAAATTGTTTGCGGGAATCGGAGCCTGGACCGGCGTGCTCTTCGCCGCGCAGACGCTGCTGTACTCGATCCTGTTTGCGGCCGCGATCGGGATCGGCATTCTGTGCTGGCGGCGGGAAGGCATGGTTCGCGTCAAACGCATGTTCAAAAGTTTGGCCGGACTGGTTGTGTTTCGGAATAGGGGAGCGTTGGCGGCCGACCGGGTCAATCATCTGACGTTCCCGTTTATGTGGGCGGTGCTGCCGGGCGCGTTTGTCGGATATTTTTACATGTATCTATAGAAGATTTGCGAACAGGCAGGGGAACGATCTATGTACCGGGGGAGTGCTTCGACGATGGAGGAATTTGAGACCGATTTTATTCAAAGCGATACGACGTATCTGGTTCTGAAAAGCGGGCAGAAGCTGACCGCCGACCGGCTGAACCGCGTGCAGATCAAAATGCTGGCCGCTTCGAACGTTCCGCACGTACTGAATCTGCATGTGCGCGAAGTGGATTCCGAAGCCCAGCTGCATTACGATATCGGCGGGAAAAGAATGCTGTCGTCCTGGCTTAAAACGGAAAAACTCACGCTGGTCGAATATTACGCGCTGCTGCTGCAAATCGTGACGGCGCTTGAATACGGCATGACGTATATGCTGAATCCCAACGGATTTTGGCTGCAAGAAGATTATATGTTTGTGGACGGTCCGCTTTCGGCGGGCACGATCTATTTGACGTATCTGCCGCTGAACGACGCGCCGGCGGAGCCGAACCGCGAACGCATCGGGCGGCTGGCGTCGCGCTGGATGACGGCGATCGACGATCTGCGCGGCAGCGGAATCCAGCGGATCCTGCATCTTTGCGAACAATCTTCTTTTTCGCTGCAAACGCTCAAAAGCCTGCTGATCGGCCTGCTGGCCGAAAGCGGTCAGCACGGGTGGAGAGAGTCGGGCGTTCAAGCAGAAGCGCGGCCGGGGGGCGATCCTTATTCTCATAGCGGCGAACGTGCAAATACCGATCAAGGACCGTATGGATATGGCAGCCCATCAGTAGAAGCGCCGCGCGAAATGTATGGAAGCGGCCCGGCGCCGGTCGAATACGATCGGGGCTTTGGACGGCCGGGAATCGGCGCTCCGGGAGCGGCGGATACGGATACGGAATTCGCGGAGGACGAAGAGCAGGATGGCAAACGTAAGCTGTTCGGTATCTCTATCGGCAAAAGCCAGGGCGGGAATGCGTCGGGCCGTTCAAAAGCCGGAAAGGAAAGTAAGGCGACCTTCGGGCAAGACCGAAGCGAAGAGCAGGAGGACGATACGAAGCCGCCGCAAAACCGGCTGGTGATTCCGCTCGTCTGCCTGATGCTGCTGGCAGTATTGTGGAAGTTTCTGTACCTGGGCGCTCCGAGCACGTTCAATCTGCTGATCTGCGTTGTGCTGACGCCGCTGCTCGGCACACTGGCTTATCTGGGCTGGACGAACAAATTGAAGCCGGGAGGCCGAAACGCGGCGCGGCGGGAAGAAGAGGAAGAAGCCGAAGCGCTGTCGTCCTGGTCTTCGTCGCCGGCGGCAGCGCCGCAGGGTCATCGGGTGTCCTACAGCGATCAGGGTTACGGCATGAGCAATCGGCAGGCAGGGCCGGGATCTGAACAAATGGCGGAACAGCCGCCACGACCCCGCGCGTCGGCGATGGGTTCGATCTATGGGAGGAGCGAAACCGGTGCCGACTCGAACGGCAGCGGCATTGGAACCTACGCCGGGATTCCAGACTTTCTGAAACCGGGTTATTCGGCCGCTCTTTCCGGCATTGAAGCGCAGCCGGCTGCGGGCGCTTATCCTGTCGCCGCAGGCGGATACGCCGCCGAAGGGGTTCCGGCCTCGCCGGTTCCGGGCACCGGCATGCTGGGGCCGCCCGCTTCGCAGCCTACGGTCATGCTGGACGGCGCGCGCGGCAGCTCGGCGCAGCGCGAACAAGCCGGTGTTCCGGCAGTTCCCCGCTACCGGCTGGAGCGAGCGGAATCAGGAGCTTCTCCGCGCACGATTCCGCTGCCGTCCGGCAGCTTTACGATCGGCCGCGCCGAAGACGTCGCGCAGCATATCGAGACGTCCGCCGGAATCTCCCGGGCGCATGTCGAACTGGAGCTGTCCGAAGGACGCTGCGTGATCCGCGATATCGGCTCGCGCAACGGGACGACGTTGAACGAAGAAGCGCTGACGCCGTATAAAGCGTACGAATTGAATGAAGGCGATACGTTCCGGATCGCGGGAATTTCGTATACGCTGCGGTGCGGGTGAGAAAATAAAGAATAAGCCATCCGCAAAGGATGGCTTATTCTTTAGCAGGCATATCGATTTTGAAAACCATTCTTGTGGTACTTAAAGTAGAATCATCCTCATCGATCTCGCGAAAATCCAATTCGGTATAAAACTTTAATGTGTTTTCGGATTTTATTGCTTCGGCAAATATGAAATTACAACCCATATTACGTACTAATTCAAAAGCCATGTCAAAAATATCTCTCATCATTTGACGGCCGTAGCCTTTGCGAGCATGTCGGCTATCAACGCCAAAATAAAGAACATGTATAACCGGAAAACTTGATTTTAGTCTTGGAAGCTTTTTGTTCCAATCCAGATTTTTAATAGACTGTCGATCAATATCTAGTAAACTAACTTGGACTGTATAGAAACCGATCATATTATTTTCGGAATCATAATAGAGTCGAGTAATTGCAGAGTTGTGTTTTTGATATTCCAGAGCTTCATCACGATCTTTCAAAAATTCGTTTACTGTTTCTTCACCGCAATCGAAGTTCTCTGTTTCCCAATAGGTCTCTTCGGAAAGATAATCGAAAGATAAAGTCATCTTACTTTTTTCTTCTAGGCGTGGCTGGTGTATTTTTAACCATATTTAAAATCTTCTCGGTATTCGGATTCTTTTCATTTGCGAGTATCATGAACTTTTCAAGCTTATCTTGTGTAGAGAATTTAACTCTTGGCTGTTTGATGTCGGAAGTAGCCATGCTCGTTCCCCCTTAAGGCATAGTAGGAATTCATATAGATATTATACCACATTCTTATCCCATTCATTCCCCCGCACTTTCCGCTTCGCGCATCGCTTCCTGCTCCCGAAAAGCCGAAGGCGTCAGCCCGTACTTCTTCTTGAACAGCGTCGAGAAATAGGGCGTATTGTAAATGCCGACCGATTCGCTGATCTTGGCGGCGGTCGCGGGGGTTGAGGACAGCAGTTCGCGGGCTTTCTCCAGCCGGGTATGGCTCAGGTATTCGCTGAACGACTGGCCGGCGGCGCTTTTGAACAGTTTGCCCAGATAACTCGGCGACAGACCGGCGATGCTGGACACCAGCTCCAGCGACAGATTGGGTTCGGCATAGTGTTCCTGGATATGGTTTTGTACTTTTTCGATCACGATATTGTGCTTCTGGGCGTTCATCCACAAATTCTTTTCTTCGATCAGCGCGCGGAGATTGGCGCAGTAGCGGTCGAAGATTTCTTCGATCTCCGTCAGGTACTCGGCCGACTCGATATCCGTGACCGCGTCCAGGTATTCGTTGAAGTTGGAGTCCGGCACATGCTGCAAGTAATCGAAATATTTGAGCAGCGAAAGCATAAGCTGGGTGCTGTAGGCGACCACCTGGCTGATCGAGCCGGTCGAGAGCTGTTCGACGAACTGTCCGATCGCTTCGCGGATGCGATCCGGCCTGCCGGACTGCACGGCGTCGATCAGCTTCTGCTCGTAAGCGGCGGGATAGCTGAGCGCATTCATCAGATGCGGGCGCGTCGCCGCGGCATCCAGCACCGCTTCTTTGCCGTAAATCAGCCGGTACTTGACGTACTGCTGCGCGGACGTATAAGAAGACGATAAGGTTTTGCGGCCGAAGCCGATATCCCCGACGCCGATCGAGACGGTCAGCTTGAAGTAGCGGTGCAGAAACTGCTGGATACCGCGCAGAACGGGCTCCAATTCTTCCGGCATCCGGTTGTGCTCGTATTGAAGAATCGCGGCGGCTTCGTTTTCCTCCATAATCAGGTAGTCGCACGGGCCGACCGGCTCCAGCATTTCTTTGGCAATATTGCCGATCGCAAAGCGCAGCAAAGGCTGCTGCTTCGCTTCGAATCGGCCCTGCGCGTTTTCCGCCTGCGGCTTGTCCACCCGGAACACCAGCACCCCGAAGTAAGGCCCCGCCGCTTTTTCTTCGATATCGCGAATCAGTTCGCCCGGAAGCGAAGGTGCAAGCGATTGACCGCGCAGCAGCGAATGCAGGTAATGTTCGCGGATTGTGCGCGACGAGCGGTTGATAACGAACTGCATCGTTTTTTCTTTTTCCTCCAGCGATTGGAAGACTTCGGTCATCATCTTGTATTCGTCGACAAATGCCGAACCGGCATCGGGAGGATTCCCGTCTGCGGCCGGCATCAGTTTCTCCAGCAGCGTCGACAGGGGCCGGTAGATGCTGCGCGACAGCAGGATGGAAGTCAGCAGTCCGGCCAGCACGATGCCGCAGGTGACGAGCAGCGTAACATTGCGCAGCCGGTCGATATTGGAGATCAGGCCGGAATAAGGGAAAACGCTTACAAAGTACCAGTCCATTTCTTCCGATTTGACGTAGGTCACCAGATTCTTTTTGCCCTGAATAGTCGAAGTAAAGCTGTTTTCTTCTTCGCCCTGGTTCAAAATGCGCTGTATATAATCTTCTCCGGACAAATCTTCCAGAAACAAAGCCGGATCGGTATGCGAAAGGACCCGGCCTTCCTTGTCGATCACGAACACGTTGCTTGCGGAATCGGCTTTGCTGATCCTGCGGATCGTGGTCAGAATCGACTTTTCTTCTACATTGATATAAATGAGCGGATTGTCCGAAGTCTGGAACGAAAATTCCGGGTACAGCAGAAAAGTCAGCAGCCGCAGCGGCTCGTCGTTGTTGCGGTGGGCGATCTTGATACTGCGCGGATAAAATTCCATATACCCCTCCGCGCCCAGCATGCTGATCGAAGGATCGAACGGAAGTCCCGCCGTATCGACCGCGCTCCCCGTGGAAGGCCGATAGATTCCGACGCTGTGGATATACGGATATACGCCGATCATCTGCGACATCTGCCGGAAAATATGATAGTTGTTCGTTTTGTCCTCTACTTTGTCGTTCAAAAACGCAGCCACCTCCGGCCGGATCAGCAGCGCGCTGCCCATCGTCATGACCTGGTTGTATACCACGTCCGACGCGTAGCTGACCTGGGACAGCATGGCTTTGGAATTGCGGTCGATCTCTTTGACGGCGCTTCCGGAGAACAGATGGAACAAGACCGTGGACAGCAGGCCCACCGTGAGCAGAACAAGCAGGAAATAAGAAATCGTCAGTTTTTGAAACGCTTTGTACCGGACAAGCCGGTTCATCATGGTCCGCACGGTGCTTCCCTCCCGGATGCTGCTGAACTAATCTCCTCACTATAGGCCATATCCGCCGCAAAAGGTACAGAATCGCGCGAAAATGAAAGCCGGTTCGTTTATTTGAAAGCCCTGCGCCGCAAAGTGAAAGCGATTCCCGGATTTTGAAATAGACGCGAGGCGCGAACAAGCGATACGCTGAACACGAAAGCGGCGGCCGCCTGCAATCATCACGACGGGAGGGATGGAACCTTGAACAAGAAACGACGGCGGGGATTCGGCATGCTGTCGGATATTCGCAGAAACGGAACTTCTTATTTGCTCGTCCTGCCCGCGATGGCCTACACGTTTATTTTCGGGTATATGACTTATCCGTATATGATTATCGCGTTCCAGCGGTTCAATTATATGAAAGGGATATTCGGCAGCGAATGGGTGGGTTTCAAGAACTTCGAATTCTTTTTCCGGTCGAACAAAGCGTTTGCGGTTACCTTCAATACGCTGTTTCTGAATCTGCTGTTTATCGTGTTCGGCACGCTGGCGGCGCTGGCGATCTCGCTGATCCTGAACGAACTGCGCAAAAAGCTGTTCGTCAAGATCAGCCAGTCGATGATGCTGTTTCCGAACTTTATTTCGTGGATCGTCATCAGCTATGTGCTATACGCCTTTTTCTCGATGGATATGGGGGTCGTGAACAAAATGCTCGGCACGCTCGGCTTCGCTCCGATCAACTGGTATACGGAAGCGCAGTGGTGGCCGGCGATCCTGACGGTAATGCATGTCTGGAAAGGAGCCGGGATGAGCGCGATTATCTACCTGGCGACCATCACGGGCATCGACGAAACGCTGTACGAAGCCGCCGAGATCGACGGAGCCAACCGCTGGCAGATGTGCCTGCGCATCACGATTCCGCTGATGATGCCGACGGTGATTATTCTGACGCTGCTGTCGATCGGCAAGATTATGTACGGCGATTTCGGGATGATCTACGCCCTGATCGGCGACAACGGCACGCTGTACTCGACGACGGATATTATCGATACGTATGTGTTCCGTTCGCTGCGCCAGATCGGCGATCCGTCCGAAGCGATGGCGGTGGGGCTGTTCCAGTCCGTCGTCGGATTTATTCTCGTATTCGGCACAAACGCCATCACCCGCAAATATTTCAAAGACGGGGCACTGTATTGAGTCCGAGTCCGGCGGGGTTGGGGTAAGGGCAAGGATTGGAGGGATAAGATGAAGACGTTTTCAATCGGCAGGACGATTATGGTTGCTTTAATTACGGTTTATTCCGCGCTGTGTTTGCTCCCGATGCTGCTGGTGCTGATGATCTCGGTCACGGACGAAGACGCCATTTTGAAAAACGGCTACAGCCTGTTCCCGGAAAAGTTCTCGCTGTACGCCTACAAGCTGATCTTTACCGGCGGTTCCCAGGTGCTGCGCAGCTACGGCATCTCCATCTTCGTCACGGTCGTCGGCACCGCGCTTGCGATTCTGATTACGGCGATGGCCGGGTATACGCTGGCGAACAAAAACGTCAAATCCCGCAATGTGCTGGCGCTGTACTTTTTTATCACCATGATTTTCTCCGCCGGCATCGTGCCCTGGTATCTGATGAACCGGGCGCTCGGGCTGACCGACAATATTCTGGCGCTGATTATCCCGTCGCTGCTGTTCAGCCCGTTCAACCTGTTCCTCGTGCGCAACTTTATGAGCGGGATTCCGGATTCGCTGCGCGAGTCGGCGACGATCGACGGAGCGGGCGATATCACGATCGCGTTCCGCATCTATCTGCCGCTGTGCAAGCCGGTGCTGGCGACGATCGCGCTGTTCTACGGACTCGATTACTGGAACAACTGGTGGAACGCGATCATGCTGATCGACAGCAAAGACCTGTACCCGCTGCAGTTCATGCTGCTGCAAATGCAGTCGGAGATCAGCATGCTGAACGAAATGTCGATGCTGGCCGGCTCAAGCGACGCCAAGCTGCCGACGGAAGCGGTCAAGATGGCGACGGCGGTGGTGACGATCGGGCCGATCATTTTCCTGTATCCTTATTTGCAAAAATATTTCGTCAAAGGCCTGGTGATCGGTTCGGTCAAAGGCTGAGCGCGTGCGCGGGATTCGGACGCAACAAGCCAATCATAAACGCGATTATCGAAGGGGGTTCGTTTAGTGATGAAAAAATATTACGCGCTGCTGCTGGCCGCGGTGCTTGCCTTGTCGGCGTTGATCGGGTGCAGCAAAGATTCGGATTCGGCCGGCACGCCGGATTCGGGCGTCGATTCCGCGTCCGGGACGGTCAAGATCAAATATCTGGTGCCCGGCACGGAGCCCAAAGACTACAAAGAAGTGTTCCAAAAAGTCAACGAAAAGCTGGCCGCGGACGGCGTCGGCGTGGAAGTCGAGAAAGTCTACATTCCGTGGGACGCATGGGACCAGAAGCTGAATCTGATGCTGTCCACCGGCGAAGACTTCGATCTGTTCCACGTCATGCAGGACCGCACGCCGTTCTCCAGCTACTACAATCGCGGCGCGCTGGCGGATATTACGGACGACATCGACAAGTACGGCCCGAATTTGAAACAGCAGATCCCGCAGGATATTTTCGACGGGGCCAAGATCGGAGGCCGCTACTACGCGGTTCCGTCGTACTGGGTCGAAATGGCGAGCGAAGGCGAGTTCAATATCCGCCGGGACATTCTGCGCGAGAACAATCTCGAAGAGCCGGCCACCCCGGACGAACTGATCGCCGCGTGGGAAACGGTAATGAAGAACTGGAAAGGAAGCGGCAGGCCATATCTGGGCACGCGCGCGGACTTCGATCCGATCTTTCTGCATACTTCCATGCTGCACCGGACGTACGACACGTTTCCTTTTACCGTCAAAGACAAGTTCTTCTATGTGAATCAAAACGGCGAGGTCAAATCCTGGATCGAAACGGACGAGTTTAAACGGGATGCGGCGTTTATGCGGGAGCTGTACACCAAAGGCATCACCAACCCGGATATTCTGGTCATGAAGCAGGAACAGGTGGACGCCCAGCTCGACAGCGGCGAATGGTTCGTGCGGCTGGGAACCGGCGGAAGCCTGAGCGGATTGCAAAAATATAACCCGGACGCGACCGTCGACGATATCGGCGTCGTCTGGTTCAATCCGGAAAAAGAATACATGCGCCCGCTGACGTTCAAAAACGGGAACGCCGTGCCGGTGAACAGCAAGCACCCGGAAGCGGCCGTCAAATTGATGGATTGGATGCTGGCGAGCCAGGAGAATTACGATCTGGTGCAGTACGGCATCGAAGGCAAGCATTATACCGAAGACGGCGACAAAGGACTCAAACCGATCCCGGACCCGAGCAACAACGACAATCCGGGCTATCGCGGCTCCGATTCGCAGAACGGCAACGTCAACTTGATGCGCTTCGATCTGGAGAACAGTATTCCCGACAACAATAAAGTGCTGTTCGAACCGAACCCGGACGCGACCAACAGTATTGCGGCGAATTTTATTTTCGATCCGACCAACGTCAGAACGGAATACACCAATATCATGTCGGAAGCTTCGGCCAGCATCACCCCGATCTATATGGGCGTGCAGGATTACGATCAGGCTTTCCCGGCCGCGCTGGATAAAATGAAGAAAGCCGGATTGGACCAGGTTGTGGCGGAGTATCAGAAGCAGTTCGAGGCTTATCAAGCTTCCGTTAACCAATAAGCGGCGGTAAGCGGAGCAGCTGCTATCGCAAAAAGAAGAAAGGCGGGAATCATCGTGACGCTGAAACAGCAAAGACTTGAATTCGAGGACGCGAAAAAGATTTACGACAGCGCGGCGCTGACTTTTCACGGCGTGGACGGGTTCGATGTGTACAATATCTCGATTCCGTTCGAGCGGGGCGGCAGGCGCTATGTATTCGGACGGGTGGAGCGCCGCGAGGAATGGGTTCGTTCGTGGGTGCGTTTGTTCGAGGAAACGGGACCGGACGAATGGACGGTGGCGCCGGACAGCATGATCTATACGCTGGAAGACCCTTATGTGACCGAGATCGGCGACGAACTGGTATTGGGCGGGACGCATGTGCAGTTCCAAAGCGGCGCATACAGCACGTTTTTCGGCTACTTTTTCCGCGGCAGCGATCTGCACGATCTGTACTATTTCACCACCGGGCCGGACCGGATGAAAGATATTCGCCTCGTTCCGCTGGCGGACGGACGAATCGGCGTGTTCTCGCGTCCGCGCGGCGCCGGCATGAAAGAAAAATTCGGCAGCGAGTCCATGATCGGCTTTACCGTCATCGACAATCTGGATCAACTGACCGCCGACGTGATCGCGAACGCTCCGTACATTCACGGCATTTTCGGCGCAGGCGAATGGGGCGGCGTCAATCAGGCCTATCTGCTCGACAGCGGCAGGGTCGGGGTCGTCGGCCATATCTGCTACAGCGACCGGGAAGACAGCGGACAGGAGATCAAAGTCTATCTGAATATGGCTTTTATCTTCGATCCGGTTACGCGCGAGTCGTCGAATCCGCATATCATCGGCAGCCGTTCCTGCTATCCGCCGGGACCCGCCAAGCTGCCCGATTTAACCGACTGCGTGTTCGCCGCGGGCATCGTGATGCGGCCGGACGGCAAAGCGGATCTGTACAGCGGCGTCGGCGACTGCCGGGCGGGGCGGATTACGATCGACTATCCGTTTGCGGGGCACGGAGAGATCGTTTCTATTGGGAAATGGGAGGAGCGCCGGTTATGAATAGGCAAAATACACCCGTGATCGGAGCGCTGTCGTCCAGTCCGTTTATCCGCCGCCATCCGGCCAATCCGGTGCTGGACGCGGCTCGCATTCCTTATCCGACCGCGCTGGTGTTCAATGCCGGCGTGACCAAATTCAACGGCCGCTACGCAATGATCTTCCGCAGCGATTACGGTTTGCCGGAGAAGCAAACGATCGAGCCGAGCCATACGACCGATCTGGGCATCGCGTTCAGCGACGACGGCATCCATTGGACCGCGGGGCCCAAGCCGGTGTTCAAGATGAAAGATGAAGAAATCGTGCGCGCTTACGATCCCCGGCTGACCGTGATCGACGGCCGCTGCTATATGTGCTTCGCCGTCGATACGCGGCACGGCATCCGGGGCGGCATCGCGGTGACAGACGATTTCGAATCGTTCGAAGTGCTGAGCCTGTCCACGCCGGATCTGCGCAATATGGTGCTGTTCCCGGAACGGATCGGCGGCCAATATATCCGGCTGGAACGTCCGTTCACCGTGTACAGCCGCGGCGGTATCAACCGGTTCGATACCTGGATCTCGGAGTCGCCGGACCTGGTGCACTGGGGCCGCTCGGACCTGCTGCTGGCGGTGGAGCAGGTGCCGTTCGCCAACGACAAGATCGGTCCGGCCGCTCCGCCCGTCAAGACGGACAAAGGCTGGCTGACCACTTTCCATGCGGTCGATCTCGATCCTTCCCGCGGCAAGAACGGCTGGGAAGAGTCCTGGAAAAAGCGGTATACGGCCGGGATCATGCTGCTGGACCTCGATAATCCGAGGAAGATTCTCGGCATGAGCGCTTCGCCGCTCCTGGCGCCCGAAGCGCCGTACGAAATAGGCGGAGGCTTCCGCAACGACGTCATTTTCCCCGGCGGCATGGTGCTGGAAAAGAACGGCGAAGTGAAGATTTATTACGGCGCCGCCGATACGGTGGAATGTCTGGCGACGGCGCATGTGGACGATTTGATTCGGCTTTGTTTGGAGAAAGCATAGAAATAGAGGGACGCCGACGGCGTCCCATAGCATCGGGAAACCCATCCTCCATTACGGAGGATCGGGTTTCTTGATGTTTCATTTTTCAGGTTCGGAATCTTCGGATTCTTTAAGTTTTCGAATAATTTCTTCGGGTGTTTGTGCAGAAACGTCAAGATTTTTGAAATCTTTAATGTTAACCGTTACAATGTTAGCCGGTGTAACAGAACGAGCATGCGCAGCCAGATAAGCGTCGACAAAATCGATTTTTTTGCGGCTATAATGATTAAGTGTTTCCTCGACCACACTTTTTTCTTCGCATTCAATTCCTTTTAGATTGATGAAAGAAATGAGCGCTGTTTTTACTTGTTCCTTAGTCAGTCTAAAATTTTTACCCATTAAGACAAACACGCATTCATAGATAACAACTGGCGAAATTTTCAGCGTAAAAGCTCCTTCTCCAGCTTTCTGAACCAGCGCAAGAGCAGAAGGGGAATGATCGGCGTTTGTTCGTAAGAAGTACATAATTACATTTGTATCAATCCAGATCTCGTATTTCTGCCTTGTCAAACTTATTCCCCTCCAGCACGTACATTTGCCAAAATTTGTCCTGCTCGTTCTTCACGGGCTGCATTCAGGTCTAAAACAAATTTATCATCGTCATCAGGTTGATTGAACATTCCATATAGTTGTTCTGCAGAGAGCAATTGAACTGGTTCAACAGTAAGCACGCCTTCTGCATTCAACACGAATCGAATTTGATCGCCTTCCTTCAATCCAAGTTGTTTCATGATCTTTGCCGGGAAAGTTGTTTGCCCTGAACGGCTAATCTTCGTTGTTGCTTCGAGCGGCTGTACTGAAGCTGTATGAGTAGACATATCAAACATCATTCCTTTCGTGAGCTTAGCAAATTGATATTTCACTTAGGATAATATTAATTCTTGATATCGAAAAAAACAAGTAATAGATAAGATTCAAGTTATTTTTATTGGTCTTTGTTTTAGTAGCGATTCCTGATTACTTTATCCTTTTGGCTGTTCCAAATTCCGAATCGCTTCTTCCGCCTGCGTATGCTCGAAGCAGAAACCGGCGCGTTCGGCGGCGGTCGGGACGACGTGCTGGCCGCCGAGCACCATCAGCGACATTTCGCCGAGCGCGGCGTGCATAAGCGGGGCGGGGACCGGGAACCAGTGCGGGCGATGCAGGACGCGGGCGATCGCGCGGCCCAGTTCGTCTTGAGTGACAGCGTTCGGGGCGGCGGCATTGACCGGGCCGGAAATATCGTCATGGGTCAGGCAGAATTCGAGCAGGCGCGTCAGATCGTCGATATGAATCCACGACATCCACTGCTTGCCGCTGCCGAGGCGTCCTCCGCCCATCAGCTTGTACGGCAGCTTGAGCACGGGATACACGCCCGCTTCGCGGCCCAGCACCAATCCGATGCGGAATTTGACAAGCCGGATATCTCCCAAAGCCGGCAGTTCGTCGGCCGCGGCTTCCCATTTGACGGACAGCTGCGACGGAAAGTCCAATCGGCCCGGCGGCGAGCTTTCGTCGAATACCGCCGTTTCCGACGTGCCGTAAATGCCGATGGCCGAAGCCTGCACGAATACGGACGGAGGGCGCTCCAGCGAACGGATCGCCGCAATCAGCTTATGCGTCGATTCCAGCCGCGACCGCTCCATTTCCGCTTTGGCCTTCTCCGTCCAGCGCTGGCTGAGCGAAGACCCCGCCAGATTGACGATCCCGTCGCAGCCGGCCAGCGCCTGCGGATTCCGCCCGATTTCGTCCCACGTAATCGTCCCCGTGCCGTCTTCCGCCGATTTGCGAGAAATGATCACCACCTCGTGCCCCGACTTTTTCAGCCGCTCCGTCAATTTTTTACCGATGAATCCCGTTCCTCCGCTGACTGCGATCTTCATACCGCTCCTCCTTATCATGGGAACCGCTTTTGCGAAACGTTTCCAACCTCGTACTACTCATTAAACGCCTGGCGCCGTTCGGATTCAAATTTCCCGGTTTATCCGGCCTCTTTCGGCTTATGGATGTTACGCATGGATTTCTTGTCGCCTTCACGGTAAAATGGAACAAGATTTGGACAGCCCGTTTTATCGAGGCGTCCCGATATTGAGGAGGATGAACCATGTTGAAGATCGGCTCCCACGTGTCCTTTTCGGACAAGGGACTGGTGAGCGCGGCGAACGAAGCCCAAAGCTACGGCTCGACGTCGTTCATGATATACACGGGCGCTCCGCAGAATACGCGGCGCAAGCCCATGGACACGATGAATATCGAAGAAGGGCTCAAGATTATGGAGCAAAACGGCGTTCCCGAGATCGTCGTGCACGCGCCTTATATCGTCAACCTGGGCTCTTACAAAAACCATACGTACGAGCTGGGCGTCAGCTTTTTGCAGGAAGAAATCCGGCGCACGCACGCGATCGGGACCAAGCAGATCGTGCTGCACCCCGGCGCGTTTACCGATAAAGACCTGGAGTACGGCATCGAGCGCATCGCGGCGGGACTTACGGAAGTGCTGAGCGGCGTAGCGGAAACGGACGTCAATATCGCGCTCGAGACGATGGCGGGCAAAGGCACGGAAGTCGGCCGCACGTTCGAAGAGATCGCGCGCATTATCGACAAAGTGCCGGATAACGGCCGCCTCAGCGTCTGCATGGACACCTGCCATATCCACGACGCCGGTTACGATGTCGCGAACGACTTCGACGGCGTGCTGGAAGAGTTCGACCGGATCGTCGGCCTGGACCGGCTCGGCGTGATGCATATCAACGACAGCAAAAATCCGGTCGGCGCGCACAAAGACCGCCATACGCCGATCGGCACGGGCTGGATCGGGTTCGACGCGATCGACCGGGTCGTCAACCATGCGTCGCTCGGGCATCTGCCGTTTATTCTGGAAACGCCGTGGATCGGCAAAGACGTGAAAACGCAGCGCCCGATGTACGAGATCGAAATCGCGCTGCTGCGCGGAAACGCGGGCGAACGCTTCGGCGCCGGTTTTGCGGAAGACGTGGAGAAGCTGCACGCCTTTTTCGCGGCCGAAGGCATCGATCCGCGAACGTTTACGCTCGATACGTGGACGCTGCTCAAAAGCGACGCCAAAGCCAAAAAAGCCGATCCGAGAGAGCCGCTTGAACGGCTGTACGACCGGGCGATCGAAGCGGCGGTGCTGCCGGGGCTGAGCGAGGAAGAACTGAACAAGCGCCTCGTAACCGTACTGGCGGGCCGCGAAGCGCTGAAGCGCTTCTGAGCATTCGCCGCGGCGAAGCGACAGTGACGTAACGAAATGAAAAATTGCGCAGGGGCGGCGGGATCGGCGGACGTCTAACGAATGGCCGAACCGCCCGCGCCCCTACGCTTTATCACACAGGAACCGGCGCGCCTTATCTCTTGCTTGCGTTAACGCGGCGTTCGGACACAAGGAGGATTTTTTATACATGGAACTTCATATCAAAGCCGCGGACCGCGCGGACCGCAAACCGCCGGATAACCGGGCGCGCATGCTGATTTCGTGTCCGGACGGTCCCGGCATCGTTTCGGCGGTATCGCGTTTTCTGTTCGAACACGGCGCAAACATCGTCCAATCCGACCAGTACACGATGGACCCGGACGGCGGGATGTTTTTTATGCGGATCGAATTCGACGCGGAACAACTGGACGCGGCGCTCCCGGGCATCGAAGCGGACTTTGCCGAAGTGGCGGGGCGGTTTGCGATGGAATGGAAGATCTACCGCGCGGCGCATAAGAAAAAGCTCGCGATCTTCGTCTCGAAAGAAGACCACTGTCTGGTCGAACTGCTGTGGCAGTGGCAGGCTGGCGACCTGGACGCGGACATTGCGGTCGTCGTCAGCAACCACCCGGATATGCGGGAGTACGTCGAATCGTTCGGCATCCCGTTCCGGCATATCCCGGTCACGAAGGACAACAAGCCGGAAGCGGAGCGGATGCAGCTCGAAGCGGTGGGCGAAGAGATCGACCTGATCGTGCTGGCGCGCTATATGCAGATCGTATCGCCGCACTTTATCGAGCATTACCGTAGCCGGATTATCAATATCCATCATTCGTTCCTGCCGGCGTTCGTCGGGGGCAAGCCGTATGCGCAGGCGTACGACCGGGGCGTGAAAATTATCGGGGCGACCGCGCACTATGTAACCGAGGAGCTGGACGGAGGCCCGATTATCGAACAGGACGTGCAGCGGGTCAGCCACCGCGACGACGTGCCGGAGCTCAAACGGATCGGCCGGACGATCGAGCGCGTGGTGCTGGCGCGTGCGGTCAAATGGCATGCGGAAGACCGGATTCTGGTGCATCACAACAAGACCGTGGTGTTTAATTAAGCGGCTCGAATGGAAATGAAGGGACAAGTTTGTAACTAAATATCGCTTGAGACCGTCTATTCTAGAAGGGACGGCCGGGCGGAAACTTTATCGCGCCGCGCACGACAAGCGGCCGGTACTCGGCCTGTTGAAGTGTTCAACAGGCCTTTCCTATTTGAGACGATGTCAAATTCAACCTGAATTTATGGCTGGTGAAAAGAGAGGGGAATACTATGTTTGCGAGGTTGAAACAGGCGTCGGGACGCTTGACGGCGGCGCTGCTGATCGCGGTTCTGATCGCTTCCGCGCTGCCGGTCTGGCCGCGGGACGCCCGGGCCATGACGAAGGGTTCGGGCAGCGGGCTTAAAGTCTCGACGGAGTTCGGTTACGGCGGCGTCGTAAGCGACGGCCGCTGGAATCCGCTGAAAGTGACGCTGACGAGCGAACGCGATCTGTCGGGAGATCTTGTGATTCAGGTCGCGCCCCAGAACGGTATGGGCGAAAGTACATATGTGCGCCGGGTGGAACTTCCGGCGGGAACGTCCAAAGAAGTAACGCTTGCCATTCCGGGCGGATCGTATTCGCGCAATACCAGCCTGATACGCTTCTATCCGAAGTCGGTCGATTCGGGCAAGCCGCTCGAATTCGAGGAAGGAAGCGCCAATTTATCCAGCTCCGCGCAGTACGGCGGAATCGTGGGCGTGCTGGCGTCCGATCCGGATACGATGAATTTTCTGAGCCTGCTTCAGGGCAGCGGACAGCAGATCGCGATCGCTCCGCTGGAAGCCGGCGAGATCGGCGACAATCCTTCGCTGCTCGAAGGACTCGACGTGCTCGTGATCAACAACTTCGCTTCCGATTCGCTGAGCGACAACCAGCGCGCCGCGATCGCAAGCTGGGTAAGCGGCGGCGGAACGCTGCTGCTGGCGGGCGGAGCCGATTACGCCAAGACGGCGTCGGGCTTCGAAGAGCTGTCGCCGGTCGAGACGACCGGTTCGTCGCGCAGCGTATCCGCAGCGGTACTCGAATCGGCCGGCGGCGGCAAGCCGCTGTCGGCGCAGGCTTCCGTCACGGCGGCCGAAGCCGCGATCAAGACCGGCGCGCGCGCCGTCTATCAAGCGGACGGCACGCCGCTTATCGCCTCCATGCCGATGCAGTCGGGCACGGTGTGGTACGCCGGCTACGATCTGGCGCTCGAGCCGTTGGCTTCCTGGGCGGGCAGCGCTCAGTTATGGGGGCGGCTGCTCCAGAGCGAGCTGAACGCGACCGCCGCGGGCAACGTCAATCCTTACGGCCAGGCGTTCAATTTCGGCTATTCCAACCTGTCGTATGCGCTGGACTATTTCCCGTCGCTGCATATGCCCGAGATGAGCCTGCTGCTGTGGATGCTGCTGATCTACGTCGTGGTCGTCGCGCCGGTGCTGTATCTGATTCTGCGCAAAATGGACAAGCGGGAATGGGCCTGGGTATGCATTCCGCTGGTGGCGATCGTATCGAGCGCCGCGATTTACTTCACCGGTTCGTCCGATAAAACAAGCGAGGTTGCCCACACGCTCAGCTACGTGGAGCTGGACGGCAGCGGCTCCGGCACGCGGCGCAGCGCATCCGCGCTGTTCGTACCGAGATCCGGCGACTATACCGTTTCCCTGCCGCGCAGCGCGATGGTTTCCGCCATGTACGAGAACTCGTGGATAGGCGGCGGCAACGGAACCGTAAGCGGAGAAATCAACAACTTTATCCGGGACGAGCAGGACCGTACGGAGCTTCGTCTGAACAGTATGTCTTACTGGTCCGTGGCGAAGTTCGTCGTCGAAGAGCCGGACAGCCTGAAGACCGGCAGTTTGGGCACGGACTTGTCGATGGACGCCAAAGGCGCGGTCAGCGGAAGCGTGGTCAACGATACGGACCGCACGCTCGATGCCGCCGCCCTGATTGCGGGGAACAAGCTGTACCAGCTCGGCAAGCTGGAACCCGGCGCTCGGGCATCGGTCGGCAAAGGGACGAATCTGTCGTCGGGTTACTACGATATCGGCAGCCTGCTGTTCCCGATATCGAATGCTTCGAACGATCCGTACGCGCGCCAGCGCGCCATGGCGCAGAATATCCAATCCGCCAATACGACTTCGACGGGCGCGCAGAATGCTTTTCTGATCGCGTTCTCGGAAGATTCCGACGATAAGCTGCGCGTCGAATCCAAAGACGTCGTGAACGAACGGCTCAGCCTGTACACGCAGGCGGCGCGGATCAATTTGCTGCAAAGCGGCGAAATCAATATCCCGTACGGCTACGTGGCCGGCGCGGTAATCCATACGAACACGACGCAGGTCAGCGACGACGGCATGGGACGGCTCAGCGCTTCGCCGGGCCGGATGACGCTCGGCTATACTCTGCCGGATGTGGGCGACGCGTCGTACCGGACGCTGGGCATCCGTTTCCGGGAAGGGGTTCCGCAGACGGTCTCCACCGAGATTTGGAACGAAGCGGCGGGCGAGTGGCAGGCGATCAACTGGAAGAACGGCTCGGCGTCCGTCAAGAAGGCGTCGGATTATATTATGGAAGACGGCTTGATCCAAATTCAGGTGCAGGTCAATGAATGGACCAACATGGCTATGCCGGAAATCACGCTGAAAGGAACGGTGAAGCCATGATCGAGATTCGCAATCTGAGCAAGCGCTACGGCAGTTTCCAGGCGCTCGACAGCATCAGCATGACGATCGGAGCGGGCACGGTGTTCGGATTCGTCGGGCCCAACGGAGCGGGCAAGTCGACGACCATGTCGATTCTGGCGACGCTGCTGCTGCCCGATTCGGGCAGCGCGAAAGTCAGCGGGTTCGACGTGACCCGGCAGCCGAAAGAAGTGCGGCGGCGGATCGGCTATATGCCGGACTTCTTCGGCGTCTACGACCGGTTCAAAACGGATGAGTATTTGCATTTCTACGGCGCCAGTTACGGCATCGCCCGCAGCGAACGCGAGAAGCTGATCCCGCAGCTGCTGGAACTCGTCAATCTGTCGGATAAAAAAGAAGCCTACGTGGACGGATTGTCGCGCGGCATGAAGCAGCGGTTGTGCCTGGCGCGCAGCCTGGTGCACGATCCCGAAGTGCTGATTCTCGACGAGCCGGCTTCGGGTCTCGATCCGCGCGCCCGGATCGAAATGCGCGAAATCCTCAAGGAACTCAAGCGGATGGGCAAAACGATTATCATTTCGTCGCATATCCTGCCGGAACTTGCGGAAATGGTGGACGAGATCGGCGTAATCGAGCACGGCCGCATGGTCGCGCAGGGGAAAGTCTCGGATATCCAGAACCGGATGAGAATCAACCGGGTGCTGCATATCCGTACGCTGAGCGGCTCGGAGCAGCTGGCGGAGCAGCTGCAAGACGAACCGCATGTCGGTCGGGTCTTCGTCGACGCGGCGGGCATCCAGGTGCATTTCAGCGGCCAGGACGCCGAACAGATGCAGCTGCTGCGCCGAATCCTGGACTGGAATTACGAAGTGGTTTCGTTCAACGAAGCGCAGACCAATCTGGAAGACGTCTTTCTGGAGATTACGAAAGGAGGAGCCGCGACATGAGCGCAAGAAACAAAAACGGCGGCAGCCTGTGGATCAATCCGGTGCTGGACAAAGAGTTCCGGCTGCGCATGCGCACGCCGAGATCGTTTATCGCGCTGCTGGCCTATGTGCTGGTGCTGGGGCTGCTTGCGATCGGATTTATCTATGTGGCGATGGATTTCGGTTCGCAGCAGACGGGCATGCGTTTCGATCCGACGACCAGCCGGATGCTGTTCTATGTGCTCAGCATCGCGCAGCTCGTGCTGATCGCCTTCATGACGCCGGCTCTGACGGCGGGCGTCATCAGCGGCGAACGGGAGAAGCAGACGCTGAATATTCTGCTCACCACGCAGCAGAGTTCGTCGGCGATCGTGCTCAGCAAGCTGGTGTCTTCGCTGGCGTTTATGGCGCTGATCGTGCTGGCGACGCTGCCGGTCTACAGCATCGTGTTTCTGTACGGCGGCATCTCGCCTTCGCAGCTTGTGCGGGTGTTCCTGTTCTACCTGTTCACCATGCTGCTGCTCGGCGCGCTGGGGATCATGTGCTCGACACTGTTCAAGCGCACGATTGTCGCCGTCATTATGACCTACGGCTTGACGATGTTTATCTTCCTGGTCACGGGCGTGGCTTATATCCTGCTGATGGCGATCGCGGAGCGTTCTTATTACAGCGGGACGGTCCAGCCGGATTACTCCTGGGTCGGCTTTATCTTCGGCCTCAATCCGGTCGGGGCGCTGATCAGCATCTTCGAACCGGAGATGTCGCGCCAAGCGTTCCTGGTCAATACGGCAAGTTTGCAAAATAAAGCCCCGATCGCGCTGTGGGTGGAGTTTCTGCTCGTGTATGCGGTTGTGATCGCGGCTTCGCTCTGGGTGGCGATCCGCCGCATTCGTCCGGTTCGGCGCGGAAACGGGAACTTGGAGAGCGGCAACGACCCGATCGGCGAAGAAGGCGGCAGCGGGGAAGTCGCGGAGATGAAACCGGCGCAAAACGATCCGGATCGTAAATTGGAGAAGTAAAGGAGGAAGGGACATGGAGAAAATCGGACGGTCGATTCGCGCGGTTCGCCTGCGGCTGCAGGGGTTCCGCACGCTTGCTTTTGCGCTGCGTGGACTGGGAGCCGGGCTTGCGGCGGCACTGCTGCCGATTGCCGCCGGTTTCTTCGTGCCGCTGCCCTGGCCTGCGGCGTGGGCCGGCGCGCTTGCGGCCGCGGGCGCCGCCTCGGGGGCGGCCTGGTCTTACGCGCGGCCGGTCGGCGAGCGCGAAGCGGCGCAGGCGATGGACGCGGCCGATCCGGCGGAGGAGCGGCGGGACCTGATGACGACCGCGCTGGAATTCTCCGCCGAGGAATCCGCGGCGGCCAGATGGCAGCGCAATCAGGCCGAAGCGTACGGCCGGGACTTTGCGGAACGCCGCAAAGTCCTGCTACCGTTCCCGCTGCGCCGGCAGCGGGCCGCGGCCTGCGCTTCGGGCGCGCTGCTTGTGCTGTGCGCCGTGCTGCTGCTTCTGCCGAGTCCGATGGACGAGCGGCTGGAGCGGCAGCGGCAGGAACAGGCGCTGATCGACGGTCAGCGCGAGAAAGCCGAAGCGCTGGCGAAGGAGCTGGGCCAGGCGCCGATCGAGCCGGAAGATCGGCGGACGCTGACGCAGCCGGCCGACCGGCTGGCTTCCGAGCTCGGCGATTCGCGCCGGGCCGAAGAAGCGCTGGACAAGATGGAGCGCGCCATGAAGGAACTGGGCGGCAAGGCGGAAGAATCCGCCGGGCAGCAGAAGCAGCTGCAGGACTGGGCGAAGCGGCTGGCCGCCCAGCAGGCGCTCAAAGAAGCCGCCAAAGCGGAAGCCGGCACCGCCGAGCAGCGCAAAGAAGCGCTGGAGAAAGCCGTGAACCGGCTGAACGAACAGCAGAAAAAAGAACTGGCGAACTCACTGGAAAGTCTGGCGCAGCAGGCGCCGGAGAAGGGCAAAGAAGCGGCCGAGCTCCAGCAGGCGCTGGAGAAAGCCGCGCGGCAGCTGGCGGAATCCGGCGAGCTGTCGGAAGAAGCGATGCAGCAGCTCGCGGAAAGTCTGGCCGCCGCGGCAGCGGAATCCGATTCGCTCGGCGAGCAGAGCGATCTTGCGGCTGCGGCCGCCGCGCAGATTGCGCGCAGCGGCATGGAGATGGCCGGACAGATGGCCGCGGCCGGCCTGTCCTACTCCGACGCCTGGGGCAGCGGCGGAACCGCGGAAGGCCTGGCGGACGCGGGCGGTTCTTCCTCCGGGGAGAACGGCTCGCCGGGCGAAGGCTCGCCTTCTTCCGGAGCGTCGGGCGGCGGAAGCGGACAAGGCTCCGGCCAGGGTTCGGGGCAGGGCGCCGGAAGCGGATCGGGTCAGGGTTCCGGTCAGGGAAGCGGCAGCGGGAGCGGAAAAGGCACGGGCTCCGGGAGCGGAACCGGCGGAAACGGCGCCGGATTCGGCAGCGGCGGCCGGGAACTCGTCACGACGCCGCGCGATCTTCAGGGCGAAGGCAATATCCAGTCCGACGGCGGGCCGTCGAACGGCGGAGACAAGCAGAAAGGCGGAACCTCGCCGACGATCGACGGGGTGAGCCGGCCTTACGAAGAAGTGTACGGCGAGTATTCGCAGCGGGCCAAAGATTCGATCGGCCGGAGCGATCTGCCGCAGAGCGTGCAGGGACTGGTGGAAAGCTATTTTACCGAAATTCAGCCGGGCTCCTGACGGCAGAAGAAGAGGAGGACGTATATGCTTCGGGAAACGGAACGCATCGAAACGTGGAAGCGCACGATGGAAGAAGTGCGCGAAGAAATCGCCCGGGTCATCGTGGGCCAGGAAGAAACGGTGGAGCAGATGCTGTGGTGCGTGTTCGCCGGCGGCCACGCGCTGCTGGAAGGCATTCCCGGACTCGGCAAAACGATGCTGGTGCGCTCGACCGCGGACGCGCTGGATCTGCCTTTTTCGCGCATCCAGTTTACGCCGGATTTGATGCCGAGCGATATTACCGGCACGGACATTATCCATTTCGGCGGGCCTGAAGGCGCATCGGGCGAATTCCGGCGCGGGCCGCTGTTCGGCAGCATCGTGCTGGCCGACGAGATCAACCGGGCCACGCCGAAAACGCAGAGCGCGCTGCTGGAAGCGATGCAGGAAAAAACGGTGACGGTGGGCGGCGTGACGCATAAGCTGCCCGAGCCGTTTTTCGTGCTGGCGACGCAGAACCCGCTGGAGAACGAAGGCACCTATCCGCTGCCGGAAGCCCAGCTCGACCGCTTCCTGCTGAAGCTGGACGTCGATTACCCGTCGGCGGACGAGCTCAAAGAAATTATCCGGCGCACGACCGCGGCCGACAGCCGCCAGGCGGTCCGGCGGGCCGATGCCGCCGCGCTGCTGGATATCCAGCGCGGAGCGAAAGAAGTGCTGGTGGCCGAGGACGTGCTCGATTACGCCGTTCGCCTGCTGCTGATGACGCATCCTGCGCAGGCGGAATCGCCGGATTCCGTCAAGCGGTACGTCCGTTTCGGTTCGGGACCGCGTGGTTTGCAGGCTATGGTCTCGGTCTCGAAAGTCCGGGCCATCGCCAAAGGGCGCATGCATGTCTCGACCGGCGATATCCGGGCGGCGGCGAAGCCCGCGCTGCGCCACCGCCTGCTGCTGGGCTTCGAAGGCCAGGCGGAAGGCGTCTCGACGGACATGCTGGTCGACGAGATCCTGGACCGGCTGGAGAACAAAAGATGAAGGCGGAGGAGCTGCTGGGCGCGGACTGGACCGCGAGGCTCGACCGCCTGTCGCTGTCGACCGGCCGCCGGGTGCGCGGCACGCGGCAGGGCAGACGGCGTTCGCGCGAGATGGGCGCTTCGCTCGAATTCGCGGATTACCGCGAATATTCGCCGGGCGAC
Source organism: Saccharibacillus sp. CPCC 101409 (assembly GCF_030518235.1). Classification (GTDB taxonomy): domain Bacteria; phylum Bacillota; class Bacilli; order Paenibacillales; family Paenibacillaceae; genus Saccharibacillus. The sequence goes on from NZ_JAULSA010000001.1 coordinate 620,626, forward strand.
GACGTCCGCCGTTTCGACTGGAGCGTCTACGGACGTACCGGCCGCCAGGTGGTGCGCCAGTTCCTGGACGAGCAGGAACTTCAGGTCACGCTGTATCTCGACTGCTCGGAGTCGATGGCGTTCGCGGACGAAGGCGGACCGGACAAACTCTCGCATGCCGCCCGGCTGGCGGCAAGCATCGGGTATATGACGCTCGCCGCCTACGACAGGCTCGGCGTGTACCGCTTCGGTGAACGGATCGAAGGGGGACTGCCCCTGCTGCGCGGGCGTCCCGCGATCCATCGCATGCTGTCTTTTCTGGCGGAATCGCGGGCGATGGGGCGCGGCAATATCGCTTCGGCATTCGCGGATCGCTCCGAGCTGCCGAAGCTTGCGGGCATGAGCTGGATCTTCTCCGACTGCTGGACCGAACGCGGCGAAGAAGAACTGGAAGAAACGATGGCGCGTCTTCAGGCGGCGCGGCAGGAAGTGGTGCTGGTCCAGGTGCTGACTCGCGGCGAAATTCAGCCGAAGCTGAGCGGCGACCTGAAACTGATCGACGCCGAGCTCGGCACTTATAAAGAAGCGGCGCTGACCGGGCGGCTGGTCGAGGCGTACGAGCGCGAATTCGCGGCGTACCGCTCGCGGCTGGCCGAGTTCTGCGCCCGCCGCGGCATCTCATACGTGCTTGCTCCGACGGACGTTCCGCTCGGCGAGACGGTACTGCAAACGATGCGGGGAATCGGCCTGATTCGCTGAAGGAAAACGAAAGGAGGCGCGTGCGAATGGGAATCGGTTCGTGGGCGGGAATGTGGTTTGCGCTGGGGATTCCGATCATTGCGATCATGTACCTGCTCAAACGCAAATTTATCGACACGCCCGTGCCCAGCCATCTGCTGTGGAGGCGGGTGCTGGAAAATACCGAAGCCAACCGCCCGTGGCAGAAGCTGCGCAACCGGCTGCTGATGTGGCTGCAGATTCTGGCGGCGGCGCTGCTGGCTTTTGCGCTGATGCGTCCTTTTCTCTGGGGCGAAGCGGGCACGGGCGGACAGTTGATTGTCATTGCCGACGTCTCGGCGAGCATGACTGCGCGTTCCGGCGGGGAAAGCGGCGGAGCCGCCGGTACGCGGCTGGACGAAATGAAGCGCCGGATCCTGGAGGATACGCGCCGGGCGGACGGCGGACTTACCCTGATCGCGATGGGCTCGAATCCGCAGGTCTCTTCTTCGCGGACGGACGGGCGCGGCGCGTGGGAGCAGGCCGTCGAAGCGCTCAAGCCCGATTACGGGCGGACGGCGTACCGCGAAACGCTCTCGCTTGCGTCCGCGGTGGCGCAGGGGCAGAAGGATGCGCGCATCGTGATCTATACCGACAATCAGTGGAACGAGCGGACGGACGATCTTGCGCTGGACGCGCCGGTGGAAATCCGCGGGATGGGCGAAACGGGAAGTTACCGAAACGCGGCGATCGAGCAGTTCGGCGTGGACGACGGCGAGCGCGCCGCGCGTTCCGCGGTCGGCGTCGTCGCCAATACCGGCGGCGGGAAACTTGAGCTGCGGGCGGAGCTGTCCGGCGACGGACGGCCGCTCGGCGCGGCCGAACTGACGCTTGAGCCGGGCGAGCGCAGGACGGTCGCGTTCAAGGCGGCGGGCGAAGCGCGGACGTACCGGCTGTCGCTTGCGGGGATCGGCGGCGATGCTTCGCCGCCGGACGATTACGCGGCGGACAACGACGCGTTCGCTTTTGCAAAAAGCGGGCAGACGCCGAGCGTGCTGCTGCTGTCGGACGGGAATTTGTTTCTGGAAAAAGCGCTGCGTTTGTCCGGCGCGGAAGTCACGCGCATGGACCGCGCGGCGGGCAAAGAAGACAAAGCGCCGCCTTTGCCCGGCGGTAAGTTCGATCTGATCGTCGCCGAAGACGGTTTGCCCGGCTACGCGCAAAGCGGGGACTGGAACGACCTGCTTCGCTCGGCGGCGCTCTGGATCATCGGCGGGAAAGCCGACGACGGACAGCCGGGCAGCCGGCGGGTCGAAGTGAGCGTCCATCCGGTAACGCGTTATCTGTCGCTGTCGGAGCCGTATTTCGGCGCTCTGACGGCCGGCAAACCGGCCGGTCTGCAAACGATCGTGACGATCGGGCAGCGCCCCGCGATCGCCGCGGGGACGGAGAACGGACGGCGCGAGCTGTGGTTCGGGTTCAATCTTCAAGACGGCGATCTGCCGCTAAGCAGCGAATTCCCCGTACTGGTCAGCAGTTCGGTATCGTGGCTGACCGGCGGAGGGGGCGGCGGGCTGGGCCGCGTCGTTTCGGGCGCGGCCGTCGACGTGCCGATCGCGGCCGGAGCCGAGAACGCGCTCTGGCGTCCGATGCAGGGAACGGCTTTTACGGAAGGCGCCGGGGAAACGGCGGCCGTACGGGCGTCGGGCACGGGAGCGGATTCGCAGCAATCCGCCCCGGCCGGCTCGCCCAGTCCTTCGCAGCCGGCGCCGAACATACCGGGGCTGTACGCGTTCGAACAGTCCGGACAAGGGCTGGAGGACGCGCCCGTTTATCTGCTCGACGTGCGTCCGGATCTGTCGGAATCGGCCGCTCCTTCGCCGGAAACGCCGGAATTTGCCGCCGCTCCGGGCGGCGAAACGGCGGATGCCGGAACGGATACGCAGGGCAGAAGCCGTCTGCCGCTGACGATTCCGCTCGCGGCGCTGATCGCGGTTATTATGCTGACGGAATGGGGGGTGTACCGGCGTGGGCGTTCAATTTAATCATCCCTGGTTTCTGCTGCTGTTGATTCCATTGGCCGTTTTTGCGGTTTATGCGTTTCGGGGTCCGGCAAGAATCCCGCTGCCGCGTCACCGTCTGGCGGCCGGCCTGCGCACGGCGGCGCTGCTGCTGCTGGTTCTTCTGCTGGCCGGAACCCAGCTGTATACGGTCCAGCGTCAGCACGAAGTCGTGTACGCCGTGGACCGGTCGGCCAGCTCCGCGGACAGCGAAGAAGATCGCGAATGGATATCGGCTTCGCTTGAGGGCAAAGGAGAAAAAGACGAATTTGCGGTGCTGTCTTTCGGGCGCGACGCTTCCGCCGAGCAAACGCTGACCGGCAGCGGCGATCGGCTTACGAGCCTTGCGGCGGCGGTCGATCCGGATTATACGAATGTGCAGCGCGCGCTTCAGCTGGCTTCCGGCATGCTGGGAACGGGCGATCCTCGGATCGTGCTGATCAGCGACGGCAGCGAGAATGCGGGCAGCATGCTGTCCGCGGGGAAGCTGCTGAAGAACCGGGGCATCAAAGTCGACGTGCTGGAAAAAGAAAGCGGCAGCGGCAAAGACGCGGCGATCGATTCGCTGTCGCTGCCGGAACGCTTGTATCTGGGCGAATCTTTTTCCGCCGAAGCCGAGATCCGCAGCACGTTCGGCGGAACGGCCGTGGTCCGGCTGTATGAAGACAATATGGAGATCGGTTCGCAGACCGTGAATGTGGAGCAAGGAGACACCCGCGTGCTGCTTCAGGGCATCGCCAAAAAGCCCGGCCTGCACCGCTACCGCGCCGAACTGAGCATGCCGGGCGACGGCCAGTCGGCCAACAACGCGGCGTTTGCATTTACACGCGTCGCCGGCAGTCCCGCCGTGCTGATCGTCGAAGGCAAACCGGGAACTTCCGGCAATATCTCGAAGGCGCTGAACGCAGGACTGGTGGATACGACGGTGATCTCGCCGGAAATGCTGCCGTCGGAGCTGGCGGATTACGCCGTCTACGACAGCGTCATCTTCAACAATGTGTCCGCCGACAAGCTGGGCCAGGCCAAAATGGACCTGATCGAGACGGCGGTGCGCAGCTACGGGATCGGCTTTATGATGAGCGGCGGCGACCAGAGTTTCGGCCTCGGCGGTTACTTCGAAACGCCGATCGAGCGTGCGCTGCCCGTCTCGATGGAACTCGAAGGCAAACGCGAAGTGCCGGAGCTGGGCCTGATTCTCGTGATCGACCGCTCCGGCAGCATGGACGGCAGCAAGATCGAGCTGGCCAAAGAAGCCGCCATGCGCACGGTGGAGCTGATGCGCGCCAAAGACACGGTCGGCGTAGTCGCGTTCGACGACAGCCCGTGGTGGGTGGTCGAGCCGCAGAAGCTGGCGGACAAAGAAGAGGTGCTGGAGCAGATCCAGTCGATCCCGAGCGGGGGCGGCACGAATATTTATCCCGCGCTTCAATCGGCGGCCGAGCGCATGAAAGAAATCAAAGCGCAGCGCAAACATATCATCCTGCTGACGGACGGCCAGTCGGCGGGCGGAGGCAGCTACGAAGATCTGCTGGGCGAACTGGGCGCGGAGAACGTCACCGTGTCTTCCGTCGCGGTCGGCTCCGACGCCGACCGCCGGCTGCTCGAAGAAGTCGCGCGTCTCGGCAAAGGGCGCTTCTACGACGTGCAGGACGAAACGACGCTGCCCGCGATTTTCAGCCGCGAAGCCGTGCTGCTCGCCCGGACCTATATCGTTAACAAGCCGTTTACGCCGGCGATCGCCGACGCGGGGGACTGGGCTCCGCTGTTTGCAAACGGACTGCCGCAGATCGAAGGTTATATTGCGACCAGCGCCAAGCCGTCCGCGCAGACCGCGCTGGCGAGTCCGGAACCGGACCCGCTGCTGGTGCGCTGGCAGTACGGCTCCGGCCGCACGGTCGCCTGGACAAGCGACCTGACCGGGGAATGGTCGGGCCATTGGGTATCCTGGGACAAGTTTGCGAATGTACTGACCCAGACGGTCAAATGGACCTTCCCGCAGTTTACGGCTTCGCCGTACCGGGTCGAAACGGCGGTCGGCGAAAACGGATTGGAGTTGAACGTGTCCGTATCGGCGGGAGAAACCGAAACCCTTCCGGCCGAGCTGTCCGCTTCGTTCGGGGGAGACGGAGGAGAGAACTCGGAGCCCGTCACGCTGGTGCAGACCGCGCCGGGCAATTATACCGGCGTTCTGCCGGTCGTCGATCCCGGAGCGTATCTGCTGAACTTGTCGCCCGTGGAACCGGCGGGATCAAGCGGCGATGGAGCGGCCGGCGAGAAAGGAGCCGCAGAAGACAACGGCGCTTCGGGAACAGGAGCGGAGAATTATTCCGAAGGCGGAGCCGGGGAGGAAAGCCCGGCTTCCGGAGCGGCGGGAGACGCTGCGGCCGAAGCGGAAGATGCCGGCTCCGAAGGAGCGGCTGCCGGCGAAACGGGCGCGGAGCCCGCGCAGGGCGGCGGCGAAGACGCTTCCGCATCTTCGCTGCCGGCTTCGTCGGGCACCGGCGTAGTCATCCCGTATTCGCCGGAGTACCGTATCGCTTCCGCCGAACAGGAAAACGGCGGTTCGCTCGCCGACCTGGCCGCGCTGACCGGCGGCCGGGTGCTGTCCCGGGACAACCCGGCGGCCGTCTTCGCCGAACCGGCGGCCCCGCGCAAAGAAGCGCGGGACTGGAACTCGATCCTGCTGGCCGCGGCGCTGGCCCTGTGGATCGCGGACATCGCGGTCCGTCGTCTGGCCGTCCCGTGGGGACGGCTCGCCGCCGCGCTGCGCGCTCCGCTCGCGGCGGCGTCCGGCCGGCGCGCAGCGGCCGCCTCCGGCGCAGCCGCTCCCGCGGAAGACGGCGCGCTCGCGCGCCTGTCCGCCGCCAAGCGGCGCAGCGCGGCTTTCCGCGGCGGCGGGAAACGCGCCGCCGAGAACGCCGCGCCGCCTCCGGGCGCGGCGGCAGGTTCTCCCCGCGCAGCAGGCGGGGAAAGCGGGTCCGAGGCGGGCTCCGCCTCCGCCGCGGACCGCGCCCGCGCGGAGCGCGGCGCCGGCCGGACTCCGGCCGGCCGGCCCGCCGGGGGCACCGGCGGGACCTCGGGCGCGCGGAGCGCAGCGCCGCCGCCCGCCGCGGGCGAAGCCTCCCGCGGCCGCTCTTCGTCCGGGAACTCGCCGGGTGCCGCCGGCTCGTCCCCGGACAAACAGCCGGCCCCGCCGCGCGGACCGGCGGCCAACCCCGGAGCCGCGCCGCCAAGCGCCGGCTCGGCTCCGGGCGCGGCTCCCGGCGAAGCCTCCGGCAGCGCCATGGACCGCCTGCTGGCCGCGAAGAAGCGCCGCGACCGCTAAACCCGCGCTGACCCGTCACCGTCTGCGCAAACCTTCCAAAAAAGCGAACCGTCAGCAGCGACGGTTCGCTTTTTTACGCCTACAGCGATCGGAGCCGCGGCCGCTTCCAATACCAAGCGCTCGCGTCCTGTCTGCTCGCGTCCCGCCACTCACTGTCCCAAGCCAATTGCCGCAGCACCGCTTTCCCAAACGTCACTTTCATGCTCTCCTATGCCCGTTCATTCTTGCAAATCGGCAACAATTTCGTCCATTTCAAGCGCAATCGCGCCGATTGTTGCAAATGTGCATCAATTTCGGCCTCGCTTTGCCTTTATCCCCCAAATCGGCCTTTCGCCAAAAAAAATTGATGCGTATTCGCAGTAATCTCACTCTTTGCCGCATACACGGCCCAAATTGATGCGTATTCGCATCAATGACCCGGACTTCCGGTCAAGTCCATCATGATGGGTAAAAACACTTTCCCAAAAAGGAGACACAACCGGTATTCTTTTTACGCCCTCACCGTGCAAGTCCTTTAAAGCCCCTCAGAAAATACTGACTTTTAATCCGCATTTTAGGCTGAAAAAGAACCGGTACGGAAAAATGCTGACTTTTCGTCCGCATTTTACGAACAAATCGTCGTTTTTCGCGATGTCCACGCCCAAATATGCATATTTAGTCAGCATTTTCGTTCGATCCTCGAATTTTTCGCTAAAATGCTGACCTGGCGTCAACACTGGCGTCAGGTCAGCATTTGAGGGGCAGCATTCCCGGTGCTCCTCTTCAGTCTTGAGCGGCGGCCGGCGTCTTCCGACCTCGCCGCTGGATCGACGAGCCGTCTCGTTTTTACACACAAATATGGACTTGCCCGGACTTCCCGCATGACGGCCGTCTTCGTTTGCTCGTCGTCTGCTTTGCAGACCGAACCCGTCGTCCTCAGACACCGTCTAGCCGTTCTCGCTGGTTCCCGCGCGCCAAGCGACTCCACTCGCACCTACTGTTGTTCTACCGCCGCAGCTCGTAAAACTCGCACGTCCGCCGGTCGTAGTAATCGAGGTCGCTGACGCTCGACTGGACGGCGATCATGGAATCGTCGAAGCGGATAATCAGTCCGCCGGGATTGATCATATCGTCGTTTTGGAAAACGCGAACGGTGCGCTCGTTGTCCATCGCTTCCTGGAAATCGCGTTCGGTTTCAAGCTTTCGGTTGGTCGCCATAGTTCCTCCTTGACGTCGTTTTCGCTGCTGCCCGCCTCGCCGCGCAGCCGTACAAAAGTCCGCGCGGCGGCTGCGCATCACTTCATATTCTATCACAAAATCCGCTCCCGGAAGTCTATCCGAAGCGCGCCGGAGCCTGCAGCGGACGCCGGACTCTTCTATTGCAGCCGCTATTATTTTTGCGTCCGGCTCTTTCCATTCGCGGAGCAGCGAGTATAATGGAGCGGTAAGAAGCAAGCCTTCCTGCCGACGGCATACAGGCTCCGCGCAGTCCGGCTTTTTTCATCCGCCCTGCGAAGGTCATTCCGGACCAACGGCAAGAAAATACCGAAAACGATTTAGGAGGATAACACAATGAATCCCGTAATTTTATGGCCGGACGGCGCGCCGAACGCGGCCGGAACCACCGATGAAGACGTGCCTGCAATCGAAGCTTATCTGGCGGAAGGAGAGAACCGCGCGGCGGTAATCGTCTGTCCGGGCGGAGGCTACGAGTTTCGCGCCGACCACGAAGGCGAGCCGATCGCGCTCTGGCTGAATACGCTCGGCATCTCGGCTTTCGTGCTGCGCTACCGGGTAGCGCCTTACCGCTATCCGAGCGCCCTGTCCGATGTGCAGCGGGCGGTTCGGACTGTTCGTTACCGCGCCGAAGAATTCAAGCTCGACCCGTCCCGGATCGGCGTGCTGGGATTCTCCGCGGGCGGCCATCTGGCTTCGACGGCCGGTACGTTGTACGACGCCGGCCGTCCCGATTCCGAAGATCCGATCGAGCGCTTGTCCAGCCGTCCCGATCTGCTGATGCTGTGCTATCCGGTGATTACGCTGAACGAACCGTACACCCATGCCGGCTCCCGGATCGCGCTGCTGGGCGCGGATGCCGACGCCAAGGCGATCGAATCGCTGTGCAGCGAGCTTAACGTCACGTCGGATACGCCGCCGACTTTCCTCTGGCATACGTCCGAAGACGGTCTGGTTCCGGTGGAGAACAGCCTGCTGTTCGCTTCGGCTCTGGGCAGAAAAGGCGTTCCGTTCGATCTGCACGTGTATGCGCATGGCGGCCACGGAATGGGCATGGCCGAAGGCGATCCGCATGTGTCCCACTGGAGCGGGCAGTGCGCTTCCTGGCTGCGCGTGAACGGGTTTGCGGATTAACGCGAACGATTTATCGGCAAACCGCGTTCCTGCTGTAAACTTTTAAAGATTCACGCCTGCGGCTGCTTCGCAGACTTGCGGCGCCCGTCCGGTGCTGCTTTCCTGAAAAATCCCGCTTACAGACCGAACAGGCCGATTGCCTGCCGAAGCTGTAAGCGGGATTTTTTAAGGCGTGTACGCGGCCAAGATAGAAGTAAAGTTACTCTTCGCTGAAGCGCACCCAAAGCGTGTGGGTTTCAGACGAACGTAAACTTCTGATCGAATCTGGTCGACGAACGGTCTCCAGGCTATTCCGTTTAAAAAATATAGATCGCTTTATTGTGTTTCGAAACGATTTTATGCGGGTGAAAAGAAAATAGGAGGTGGAAACGTTTCCTATAGCAGCTTTGAAACTTTCAATTTGAAGGTTTTTCAAAGCAGAAATCCGGTCGTTTTTTCATAATGCAACCGCTTACTTTTTCAAGTTGCAAGGATGCTCCACGAATAAGCGGAACGGTTGGATAATGGGGGTGAAAAAGGAAGATTTTTAATTTGTGAACTTCGTAGAAACTGTATTGACACGTCGAATATTCGGGTTTATGATGTGTATCGAAACGATTCGAATGTCGAAGAAAGCGTTTCCCGCAAGATGGGAAACGTTTCCCACGGTTTTCGAGAATTTCAAGAACGATCGGCCCGGGAAGGCGGGGAACCGGTCGGCAACCGAGGTGAAGCAGCAGCAGATATGAACATCAAAGACATTGCCAAAATCTCCGGAGTAGGCATTTCCACCGTATCGAGAGTGCTGAATAACAGCGGAGTCGTCAGCGATGCTACCCGGGCCAGGGTGATGTCGGTCGTCAAACAGTACAATTATGTACCGAACAGCAACGCCCGCAACCTGAAAATGACCCAGTCCAACACGATCGCGCTGATGGTCAAAGGGATATCGAACCCCTTTTTCGCCAACATGATCAAGGAAGTCGAACGCCAGGTGCATCTGCGCGGCTGTCCGCTCCTGATCCAGCATATCGAAGACGGCGTGGACGAGATCGGCGCGGCGGTACAGCTCGTTAAAGAAAAGAACCTGTGCGGCGTGATCTTTATGGGCGGTACGTACGATCACTCCGAGGAAGAGTTCAAACAGCTTACGGTTCCGTTCGTGCTGACGACGATCACGACGATCAAGGAAGTCGATCCGTCCGTATTTTCCAGCGTGTCGATCGACGATGTGCACAGCGCTTACAAAGCGACCAATTATCTCATCTCGCTCGGGCATCGCAGCATTTGTTTTCTGGCCCGGTTCCCTCTGGTGGAGAATACCATCGGCAACCGGCGCCTGCTGGGATACAAGAAAGCGCTTGAAGAGCACGGAATACCGTACGATCCGGCATTCGTCGAAGACTGCGAGTATGCGCCGAGCTTCGGGTTCGCGGCCGCCAAACGGCTGATGAACAAGAACAAAGGCGCAACGGCCATGTTCGCCGCTTCCGACGCAATCGCGATCGGCGTCGCCAAAGCGGTACTGTCTTCGGGACTTTCGATTCCGGGCGATATGTCGATCGTCGGCTTCGACGGGATCGAGATGGCGGAGTATTATCATCCGTCGCTCGATACGATCAGCCAGCCGGGCGTCGAGATGGCCCATGTAAGCGTCGAAACGCTGTTCGACCTGATCGCGGGCGAGACGGCGAACAAGCATATCGTATTCGAATCTTTGCTCGTCAAGCGCGGCTCCAGCCGCAAGATCAATTAATCGAGCGGCATGCCGGCGCAGAGGACTTAAACGAAGTCCTCTGCGCGGCAGCCGCGAAACGCAGTCGCTCGATTCGGCTTTTCAAGTAAACGCTTGCTGAAATCGTTATTTTCACGCCGCCGTTTGCTGTCAATCGAAACGATTCGCTTCAGGTCCGGCCATGCTGCCGGGCAGTACCAAAGAGACTCAAGTAGAGTGAGGAGATGTCATTTGAAACCCGCAGCTGCATCCCCGGGCCAAGCCAAAGGGGAAGAATCGAAATTCAAAAGGCTGTTCGTCGAGATCTGGAAATACAGAATGACGTATACGCTGCTGATTCCCGGCCTGATCTGGCTGATCCTGTTCGCTTACCTGCCGATGGGCGGCTTGTCGCTCGCCTTTAAGCATTATCGGGCCAACGACGGAATCTGGGGCAGCCAATGGATTGCGTTGGAGAACTTCAAGTATGTGTTCCGGGACCCCGCGTTCGCGGCGGCCGTATGGCGGACGCTGTACGTCAATATCATTAAGCTGTTTATCACGTTCCCGTTTCCGATTCTGCTGGCGCTGCTGCTGAATGAACTGCGGATGCGCCGCTACAAGAAAGTGCTGCAAACCGCCGTTACTTTCCCGCACTTCCTGTCCTGGATCATCGTGTCGGGTATTATCATCAACGTGTTGGCCTATGACGGCCTGGTGAACAGCTTCCTGGCGCTGCTGGGCCTGCCGACGATCAATTTCCTCGGCTCCGAGCAAACCTTCTATCCGATGATTATCCTGACCGATATCTGGAAGTCGACCGGATGGGGAGCAATCGTGTTCCTGGCCGCGATCTCGGGGATCGATCAGGAGCAGTACGAAGCGGCGCAGATCGACGGCGCCACGCGACTTCAGCAGATGTTCCGGGTTACGCTGCCGAACATCATGCCAACTGTGACAATCATGTTCATCCTGTCGGTCGGCGGCCTGATGTCCTCCGGCTTCGACCAAATCTTCAACCTGGCGAACGCCGCTACGCAGAATGTATCGCAGGTGCTCGACGTATATATTTATCGGATTACTTTCCAGTCCTCGACCGACTTCGGCTTCTCGACCGCAGTCAGCTTGTTCCGTTCCATCGTGAACATGGTGCTGCTGCTGCTGGCCGATAGAGCGGCGAAATGGTTGGGCGGAGACGGCCTGTTCCGATAAGAGAGGAGAACGAAGCCCAATGAGTACTTTAGCGAGAAAAACAAAAAAAGCGAAGTTCGGCACGACCCGAATGACGATTATGGATTACGCGATCTTCGTTATTCTTACGCTCGGAGCGCTGTCGATTCTGATTCCGTTCTGGAACGTCATCATGATCTCGTTCGCGACGCAAAAAGAGTATGCGAGCAATCCGCTGCTGATGTGGCCGAAAGATCCGACCCTGGCTTCCTACAAAGCTTTGTTTGCGGACGGAAGCATCGGTACCGGTTACTGGAATACGATCAAGCTGATGGCCGCGGGACTGCCGCTCAGTTTGTTCCTGACAGTCAGCATGGCCTACGGCCTCAGCCGTCCGAGCTTTCCGGGCAAAAAGCCGATCTTCTTCCTGGTCTTGTTCACGATGATCTTCAACGGCGGAATCGTGCCGCTGTACCTGGTCATGAAAGATCTGCATCTTACCGGTTCGCTCTGGGCCGTCATCCTGGCGGGAAGCTTCAGCGTATTCAACATGATCCTGATGATGAACTATTTCCAGGGTCTGCCGGAATCGCTGATGGAATCGGCCAGACTCGACGGAGCGGGCGAATGGAAAATCCTGTTCTCCATCGTGCTGCCGCTGGCCGCTCCGATTATGGCGACGATCGCGCTGTTCTACGGCGTCGCGTTCTGGAACAGCTGGTACGACGCGATGATCTTCCTGCGCAAAGCCGATCAGCTGCCGCTGCAGAACGTGCTGCGCGCGATCATCGTCGAATCGCAGACCAATGCTTCCAACGCGACCACAGTCGGACAAGGCGTGGCGCAGTCGTTCTCGACCGGGATGAAAATGGCGGCGGTATTCGTCACCATGGTGCCGATCATGGCTTTCTTCCCGATTCTGCAAAAGCACTTCGCCAAAGGGGTATTGACAGGGGCTATCAAGACCTGATGAACCAATACAAGCTTTAAACGTTTCGCAAAGGGTTTTAAAAAATCCGCACAAAAAAATGGGGGTAAAACATGAACGCGAACAAAAAGGTTTCGGTCAAATCGCTTCTCCTGATCGTTCTGGCTATGGTTATGGTGCTGGTTACGGCCTGCTCCAAAGGCTCCGACAGCGCGGCAACGGGTAATGCGGACGAGAAGAACGAGGACGGTACGTACAAAAATAATTTGACCATCTCGTATGCCGGCATCACCGATATTTCCAAAGCCAAGCTCGACGACAAGTTTCATAAAACGTTCAGCGATAAATTCAATATTACGTGGGATTACAACTATGTGGATTGGGACTCCTGGGGCGAGAAGCTGCGTCTGTGGATCAACTCCGGCGACCTGCCGGACTTCGCAAGCTGGAACTATGTAAACGGCGACGCGATGAACTACATCGACCAGGGGCTGTTCTATAAATTCCCGGACGATTGGAAAGAGCGCTGGCCGAACGCCGCGAAAGCTTATGCGTCGACCGGACTGGGCGACCGTCTCGAAGAAAAAGTAGGCGGTACTTACGTGCTGCCGAGACCGGTTTACTTCCAGAACAAACCGGCCGATCCGCTGTTGAACCAAATCGGCGTTATCGCCATCCGCAAAGACTGGGCCAAAGAAGTCGGCTTTGAACTGAAAGACGCTTATACCGTGAGCGAACTGATGGAATACGCCGAACTGGTTAAAGAAAAAGATCCCGGCAAAGTCGGCTCCAAGCTGATCCCGATGTCGTTCAACGCCGGCGATATCCTGACCGGCTTCGTGATGGCCAACAACGCGCATGCTCGCGTCGAATCCGCTTTCTACAAAGGTGAAGACGGCAAGTACAAATGGGGCCCGGCCGACGAGTCCACGCTGACCGGCTTGAAGCTGGCGCAGCAGGCATACAAAGAAGGACTGCTCGATCCTGAATTCTATACCTGGAAAAACAACGAAGGCGGCGACGCGTTCAAAGTAACCGGCATCTCCGCAATCGGCGGTCTGGGCGGCCTGGCTTCGTACAGACAGGATATGGATACCGCGATGAAAAAGAACCTGAACCTGAACAGCTCCGATGTCGTGCACGAAGCGCTGATTCTGGGAGAAGACGGCAAATACCGCAACCTGGAACAGGTCAACTTCTGGTCTTCGATCGTGTTTTCGCCGAACATCTCGGACGAGAAGTTCGAACGCGTTATGGATATGATCGATTATTCGGTAACCGATGAAGCGCAAAAATTCCTGAATCTCGGCATCGAAGGCGAAGATTGGAAAGACGAAAACGGCGAGCTGGTAAGTCTGCTGCCGGAAGGCACGACGCTTGAAGACAAATACCCGGGCCGTTTCGAGGGCCTGTACGTGCTGGGCGACGACTTCAGCGTCATCAACCCGGCGATCAAAAAAGAATTCCGCGACCGTTCGGTGGAACTGTATAAAGAAAAAGCGACGCTGAGCACCGAGGGCAACGAAATGGCGGCATACGATTGGGATTTCCAACTGTACAGCTCCAAAGCGAAAGATCAGGCCAACTTCACGTACGAAACGGAATACGCCAACCTGATCCTGCAAAAAGGCGATCTCGAAACCAACTGGAAAAACTGGGTAGCCAGCAAACAGTCGATCGTGCAGCCGCTGATCGACGAGCTGAACAGCGAATTCGCTAAGTAACACAAGCGCAGGAACAAGAACAACCCGGGCCCGGACGGCACCTCGCCTATAGGTCCGGCCGCAATTCGAACCCGGTGCGCGCGGAACTTCCGCACGAACCGGGTTCTTCTCTTCCAACGGGCGAAGAAGGTTTTCGCCCGCATGAAGAGATTCGCTTCGATTATTTTTGCAAAAAACGTGAAAAACAAAGACTTGTCTCAAACGGTTGTATGGAAGCGAGGCAGGCTATTAAAGAAAGAGATTTGGCGGTTTCATGAATTTCGCCGGTTCCTCTTAGGCCGTACACGTCCTAAATAAAGCCGGGAAATTGGTGAAGTCCCTAAATGTCATGGAGGATTGGATATGGACAACCAGCAGCTCTTGGATCTGATCGACCGGATGACGCTTGAAGAGAAAATCGCGCAGCTGCTTCAGTTGGCTGCTCCTTTCTACGAAGGTGTGGAAGACGAAGGGCAGATTACGGGCCCGATGCAGGCGATGGGGATCACCGATCCCATGATCGCCAGCAGCGGCTCCATTCTGGGCTATGCAAGAGCGGCCGGCGCCGTTCGGGTGCAGGAAGCGCATTTGAAGAAAAATCCGCACGGCATTCCGCTGCTGTTCATGGCGGATATCGTGCACGGCTTCAAAACGATTTTTCCCGTGCCGCTCGCAATGGGCTGCTCCTGGGATATGGAACTGGCCGAACGCAGCGCGGAGATCGCGGCGCGCGAAGCGGCCGTATCGGGCGTGCACGTTACCTTTGCGCCGATGGTCGATCTGGTGCGCGATCCCCGCTGGGGCCGCGTCATGGAATCGACGGGCGAAGATCCGTACCTGAACAGTTTGTTCGCCAAAGCGTTCGTCCGAGGACTTCAAGGCGACAATCTGAAAGAAGAAACCGAGCGCGTAGCGGCGTGCGTGAAGCACTTCGCCGCTTACGGGGCGTCGGAAGCGGGCCGCGATTACAACACGGTCGACCTGTCGGAACGCCAACTGCGCGAATATTACCTGCCCGCTTACAAAGCGGCGCTGGACGAAGGCTGCGAGATGGTCATGACGTCGTTCAATACGATCGACGGGATTCCGGCCAGCGGCAACGAGAAGCTGATGCGCGGTCTGCTGCGCGAAGAATGGGGATTCGACGGCGTGCTGATCTCGGACTGGGGCGCGGTCAAAGAACTGATCCCGCACGGCGCGGCCGAAGACGAACGCGAAGCGGCTTACCGCGCGATCCGGGCGGGCGTCGATATCGAAATGATGACGTCGTGCTACGTGCACGGGCTGCCCGAACTGGTGCGCGAAGGCCGTGTGGACGAAGCGCTGATCGACGAATCCGTGCTGCGGATTCTCCAGCTCAAAGAAAAGCTGGGCCTGTTCGACAATCCGACCCGGGGAGCGAGCCCCGAGCGGGCGGCGGAAGTGATCTTCAGCCGGGAGCACCGCGACGCGGCGTACGAAGCGGCGATCAAGTCGATCGTGCTGCTCAAGAACGAAGGCGGCGTGCTGCCGCTTTCTCCCGAAGCGAAAGTCGCTTTGATCGGACCTTTTGCAAGCAGCGGCGATATTCTCGGCCCGTGGTCGTGGGACGGCTCGACGGAAGATGCGGTGAAGCTGGACGCGGCGCTGTCCGAACGTCTGGGCAAGGACCGTCTGATCGTCGCCGAAGGCTGCGGAATCGAGCGCGGCACGGACGAACACCTTCTGGCGGCGCTCAAAGCGGCGGCCGAAGCCGACGTGATCGTGCTCGCGCTCGGCGAAGCGTCCGAGATGAGCGGGGAAGCCGGCAGCCGCAGCGATATCCGGCTGCCGCAGGCCCAGCTTGAACTCATCGACAGCATCGCAGGCCTGCGCAAGCCGACGGCCGCCGTACTGTTCAACGGCCGTCCGCTCGATCTGCACGGCGTGTACGACAAGACCGGCGCGGTCGTCGAAGCCTGGTTCCCGGGCAGCGAAGGCGGAGCCGCCGTCGCCGATATTCTGCTCGGCGCGGTCGATCCGTCCGCGCGGCTGACCATGTCGTTCCCGCACTCCGTCGGCCAGGTGCCGGTATACTACAACCATTTCAACACCGGACGCCCGCTCGGCGCCGCGGACGCCCAGGTCCGCTATGTGTCGCAGTACCTGGACGCTCCGAACGACCCGCTGCTGCCGTTCGGCTTCGGCTTGTCGTACACGACGTTCGGCTACGACGGACTCAAGCTGTCCTCGGACGAGATGACGGCGGACCGCCCGATTACGGTCAGCGTGAACGTGACCAATACCGGCGCGCGCGCCGGCACGGAAACCGTCCAGCTTTACGTCCGCGATATCGCGGGCGAGGTGGTTCGTCCGGTGCGCGAGCTCAAAGGCTTTGTCAAGCTGGAACTTGCTCCGGGCGAACGCGGCACGGCCGTGTTTACGCTGGGCGAAGAGCAGCTTCGCTATCATCATTCGGATCTGAGCTTCGGCAGCGATCCGGGCCGGTTCGAAGTGTTTGTCGGACGCAGCAGTCTCGATACGCTTAAATCCTCGTTTATTTTGAAGGAAAACTGATTGAAATAGGAGTGATTGCAAGCATGACCACTATCGCCAACCCCAATTCGAAATTCAGCGTTCAGGCGGGAGACCTGAACTTTACATTCTGGCCGAGCGGAGACTTGTATCAGGCGCTCGGCGGCCAAACGATGCTGAACCAGCTGCTGTCTTCTCCGCTGGACGGCTCGCTGAACAATCTGTATCTGCGCATCCACCAGGAATCGGGCATTTCGTTCTTCCCGCTGCTCGGCATCCGCTCGGCAAGCAAAGTCCGCTTCGGCGCCAAGCGCGTCGTCTGGGAAGGCAGCGCGGCCGGTGTCGATTACAGCGTGACTTTCGCGGTAACGGACCGCGGCGTCTGGTTCTGGGACGTGACAGCGCGCGGCGAAGGCGTCAATATCGATCTGATCTACGGCCAGGACGTCGGCGATGCCGATCCGGGCGCGGTGCGCAGCAACGAAGCGTATCTGTCGCAGTATATCGACCATACCGTGTTCGACGACGGTGACAAAGGCTATGTGGTCTGCTCCCGTCAGAACCAGCCGCAGGGCGGAATGTTCCCGTACATGCAGCAGGGTTCGCTGACGCGCGCGGCCGGCTACTCGACGGACGGCTTCCAGTTCTTCGGCCAGTCGTACAAAGAAACGAACGTGCCGGAATCGCTGACACGCGGGCAGCTGGCCAACGAAGTGTACCAGTACGAATTCGCGTACACCGCGCTGCAATCGCAGTTGGTCGCGCTGAGCGGCGAAGAGCGTTTCGTATTCTACGGCTTGTACCGCGCGGATCATCCGTCGGCGATCGCCGAACTGGAATTCGCAAGCGACGTGCAGGCGGCGTGGGAAGCTTACGAAGCCGAAGAAGCGGGCGAGCTGCGCGAACTGCCGCAGGTATCGCTTAAACCGGCAATCGGCGAACCGCTGCAAACGCTGGACCTGACGGACGAAGAAGTGGCGGAGCTGTTCCCGGTCCGTCATCAGGAAGAGTATGCGAACGGCAGGCTGCTGGCCTTTTTCACGGAAACGTACGAACATATCGTATTGAAGGAAAAAGAACGCCTCGTCGAGCGGCCGCACGGCCATATCCTGATGAGCGGAGGGAACGTCGAGTTCGGCGTGCCGGTGCTGGCGACCACTTCCTATATGTACGGCATTTTCAACTCGCAGCTCGTCGTGGGCAACACCAACCTCAACAAAATG
Organism: Saccharibacillus sp. CPCC 101409; assembly: GCF_030518235.1. Classification (GTDB taxonomy): domain Bacteria; phylum Bacillota; class Bacilli; order Paenibacillales; family Paenibacillaceae; genus Saccharibacillus. The sequence goes on from NZ_JAULSA010000001.1 coordinate 638,266, forward strand.
ATGAGCAATGCGCGCAGCGCGCTCAACGTGCCGAAAACGGCCGGTCAGCGCATCTATATCGAAATCGAAGGGCAGTACCGTCTGCTGACGCTGCCGTCGCTGTTCGAGATCGGCTTCAACTACGCGCGCTGGATCTACAAAACGGAAACCGATACGATCGTCGTCACCAACTTTACGACCGTCGATACGCCGGAAGTCCGGCTGAACGTGCGCTCGGCGAGCGGACGGGCTTACCGCTACCTGGTCACGACGCAGGTGACGATGGATGTGAACGAGTACGCTTTCCCGCTCCATATGACGGAAGAAAACGGAACGCTGACGTTCCGCGCGGACCCGGCTTCGCCGACCGTCGGCGCTTATCCGGAACTTTCTTACCGGATGCGGGTGGACGGCGCGCAAACCGAGACCGGCGGCGAATCGGCGCTTGCGGACGGGGTGAACGACGGCGACGCGTCGCTGGTGGCGCTGACGCTTGCGTCCTCGCCGGAATGGACGATGACGCTGCAGGGGCTGCTCGGCGGCGGAGATCTTCCTTTTGCCGAACGTTCCGTCGAACAAGAAGCCGGCAGATACCGCGAATTCTATAAAGAAGTCATGAACGGATTCCGGTTGTCGCTCGGCGGCAGCGCCTCGGACGCCAAATTGTTCAAAGTCAACGCGCTGTCCTGGTGGTACACGCACAACATGCTGGTTCATTACTCGTCCCCGCACGGTCTGGAGCAGTACGGCGGCGCGGCGTGGGGAACGCGCGACGTCTCCCAGGGACCGGTCGAATACTTCATGGCGACGCAGAAATACGATCAGGTCAAAGACATTATCAAAACGGTATATTCGCACCAGTACGAAGACGACGGCAACTGGCCGCAGTGGTTTATGTTCGACAACTATTTCAAGATCCAGCAGGAAGAAAGTCACGGCGATATCATCGTTTGGCCGCTGAAAGTACTGGGCGATTACCTGACGGCGACGCGCGATTACGGCATCCTGAGCGAAACGGCGCCGTATACGATCAAGCACGAATTCGGCTTTACGCCGGAAGAAAGCACGATCCTCGACCACGCGAAAAAAGAAATCGAATATATCAAAACCCATTTCCTGCACGATACGTTCCTGTCTTCGTACGGCGACGGCGACTGGGACGATACGCTCCAGCCGGCGAACGCGCAGCTCAAGCAGTACATGGTGAGCAGTTGGACCGTGGCGCTGACGTACCAGACCGTAAACGTGCTGTCGGCGGCGCTTGAAGAAGCGGACTCGGCATTCGCGCAGGAATTGGCCGGACTTGCGGACGGCATTCGCGCCGACTTCGGCCGTTATATGCTGAACACGGACGTGATCCCGGGCTTCGTGTATATGGAAGAAGCCGACAAGCCGAAGCCGATGCTGCACCCGAGCGACAGCGAGACGGGCATCAACTACCGTCTCCTGCCGATGACGCGCAGCATGATCGGGGAACTGCTGACGCCGGAACAGGCCAAGTCGCATTACGAGCTGATCAAACGCGAGTTCTTCTGCCCGGACGGCGTGCGCCTGATGAACCGTCCCGCGCAGTACGCGGGCGGCGTAAGCACGCACTTCAAGCGCGCCGAGCAGGCGTCGAACTTCGGCCGCGAGATCGGGCTCCAGTACGTGCACGCCCATATCCGCTACGTCGAAGCGATGGCGAAGCTGGGCCTGACGGACGAAACGTGGAACGGACTGGCGATCATCAATCCGGTCGGTATCCAGGATGTGGTGCCGAACGCGGAACTGCGCCAAAGCAACTCGTACTTCAGCAGCTCGGACGGCAAGTTCAACGACCGTTATGAAGCGCAGGAGCGCTTCGGCGAGCTGAAAAGCGGCGATGTGGCGGTCAAAGGCGGATGGAGAATCTATTCCAGCGGCCCGGGGATCTATATGAACCAACTGATCGGCAACGTGCTCGGCATCCGTCAGGAAGGCGGAGACCTGATCGTCGATCCGGTGCTGCCTGCGGAACTGGACGGACTGAATCTGGACTTCGAGTACGACGGCATTCCGGTGACGTTCGTCTACCGCCTCGGCGGAGAGGCCCGCGGCGTCGTCAAATTGAACGGCGAAGACATTGGCGAGCGGACCGGCGGCAACCGGTACCGGGACGGCGGCGTGCGCGTGAAACGGACCGATTTTGAGGCCCGGGCCGCGAAACAAAGCAACACAATCGAAGTTTTCGTATAAAATTCACCGAAAATCACCAAAAAACGAAAGGCGATCTTGACGGATCGCCTTTTTTGTCTGTTAGATGTAGATATAGAAAAGGGCAACCAGACAGGGGAGCGAGTGGATTGGTAAGTATTAAGGATATCGCCAAGAAGGCGGGGGTGTCGATTTCGACGGTTTCCTACGCGCTAAACGGCAGCAGCAAAGTGACGGACGAGACGAGTTCGAGGATTCTGGCGATCGCCGAGGAACTGAATTATGTGCCGAACGCCGCGGCGCGCACGCTGAAGAAGCGGGAGTCCCGCATTATCGGCGTATTCCTGACCAGTTTTCGCGGCGACGTCTACGGCGATCTGCTGGACGGCGTGAAAGATGTGCTGAACCGCAGCGGCTACGATTTGATCGTATGCAGCGGCATTCAGTCGCACCGGATGCTGCCGGAGCGAATGATCGACGGGGCCGTCATTTTGGATTCGGGCTTCGACAGCGAAGAAATTCTGCGTTACGCCGACCGGGGACACCGGATCGTCGTGCTGGACCGGGAACTGATTCATCCGAATATCAACCGGGTGCTGCTCGACAACCAGGCGGGCGCGGCGGCGGCGGCGAATTATGCGCTGGACCGCGGCCATCGCAAACTGTACGTGGTGACGGGGCCGGAAGATTCTTACGATTCCAACCAGCGGCTGGCGGCGGCGCGGCAGGTCGCGCAGGAACGCGGCGGAGTCGAACTGATCGAGATTCCCAGCAATTTCGAAAAGAAAGGCGGCGCCGCGGCGGCGAAGCAAATCGTCGACGAATACGACGGTCCGGCCGCCGTGTTCTGCCTCAACGACGAGATGGCCGTCGGCATCCACGACGCGCTGTCGGGCACGGAGCTTAAAGTCGGCGAGCATATTCATCTGCTCGGCTTCGACAATATCGAACTGACCAAATATTTGCAGCCGCGTCTGGCTACCGTCGATTACTCCCGCGCCAGGTGGGGAGCGGTCGCGGCCGAGCATCTGCTCAAGATTTTGGCCGGCGAGCCGGTCGAACACGAACGCCTCCAGGTCAAGCTGATCGAAGGCGGATCGGTCGGAAGCGCAGAATAATCTTTACGTTGACTTTGAAACCTCGGCGCCCGCCGAATACGCGGGTACCGAGGTTTTTTGCCGCGCGATCCCGCCGCCGGCCAGCGCGGATTTGAATCCCGTCTCGGCGATATGTTTAAATAGAAATATCGAAAAAGATCACACAAGCGTGCCGAAGCGGAGGTAAAAAACGATGGAGCAAACCATAATCGAAACGAAACAGGGAACGCTGCGCGGAGCGGAAGGCAACGGCGTCTTGTCCTGGAAAGGCGTGCCTTACGCGCAGCCGCCGACCGGCGATCTGCGTTTTCGCGCCCCGCAGCCGCCGGAAAAATGGACGGGAATCCGGGACGCGCTGGCATTCGGGCCGATCTGTCCGCAGCCGCTGTACGGAGAAGCTTCGATGTTCGGCTCGGAAGCGCCTCCCATGTCCGAAGACTGTCTGTATTTGAACGTCTGGGCGCCCGAAGGCGAGCGTTCGAAGCTGCCCGTGACGGTCTGGATTCACGGAGGCGCTTTCGTGACCGGCGCGGCCAGTATTCCGCTGTACGAAGGCACCCAGTTCTCGCTGCGCGGAGACTGCATCGTCGTGTCCGTCAACTATCGGCTGGGCCCGTTCGGGTTCCTGCACCTGTCCCCGCTGGGCCAGGGATTCGCCTCGAATACGGGACTGCTCGACCAGGTGCTCGCGCTGGAGTGGGTGCGGAGCAATATCGCCGCGTTCGGCGGCGATCCGGAGAATGTGACCGTATTCGGCGAATCCGCCGGAGCGATGAGCATCGCCGCGCTCTTGGCCATGCCGGCCGCGCGCGGATTGTTTCGCCGGGCCGTGATGCAGAGCGGAGCGGCGCAGTCCATGAGCGCCGCGCAGGCCGAAAGCGTGGCGGCTTCGTTTATCCGCCTGCTCGGCGTGGACGGCGGCAATCTGGAACGGTTGAACGAACTGCGGGCGTCCGAACTGCTCGCGGCGGCGGACGGCGTGAGCCGCGAAAGCGAAGGCGGATTTCTGGCGCTGCCGTTCCAGCCGGTCGTCGAGCCGGGCAGTCTGCCGGCCGATCCGCTTGCGGCGGTGTCCGGCGGTTCGGCGGCGGGCATTCCGCTGCTGATCGGCACCAACAAAGACGAAGGCGCATTCTTTTTCCGCGACGAAGCCCACTTGATGGGCCCGGAGGAAATGGACGCCGCGCTGCGCAGCATGACGGGCTCGGAAGACACCGGTGCCTGGCTGGATCTGTACCCGGCTACGCTCGAAGGCCAGGGGCGGATGATGACCGAGCTGTACTTCTGGCGCTCCGCGCTGGCGTTCGCCGAAGCGCAGTCGCGGCACGCGCCGGTCTGGATGTACCGGTTCGACTGGAGTCTGCCGGGACATCCGTTCTTCGGACAGGCCGTGCACAGCGCGGAGATCGCGTTCGTGTTCGGCAACCTGGTGCTGCTGCCGAGAATGGGCGTACGCATCGAACCGGCGATGCAGAATCTGTCGGATGCCATGCGCAGAGCCTGGCAGACCTTCGCCCGCTCCGGCAGCCCGGACACGCCGGAACTTTCGTGGCCGGCTTACGGGGCGCAGGACCGGACGACGATGATCTTCGGCGCGGACACGCTGCCCGAGCACGATCCCGAGCGCGAGAAACGGGAGCGGCTGTCCGCTCCGTGAAGGTCCGGAACGTCCGCTTCTTGAGGTACAAGGCTTTTAGCGAAGTCTAAACTTTTCCCGCCTGTCCTCCGCCGGGTTTCGCCCCGCCGATTCGCATGCGGCCGACACAAATCGGCCCGCGCGCGAATCGGCGGGGCTTTTTGCGGGTAAAGGTCTCTGTAGGCCGCGGCTGCGGCTCGCTTTCGACGAGTCGGCGCGCGGTTCGCGCTCGGCGGCAGCAAATTTCCGCCATTGTTCCGAAGCCTATGGAAATGAATGTTTCAAAATGATATACTGGATGATAGGAGTCTTCACAATCCGGTTCAAGCATTGATGTATGCCGGAACCGACCGAGGAGGATATTTGAACATGGCTAACAATATCAAGATCGACGATCTGTCGATTGCTACAATCCGTACCCTTTCGATCGACGCGATCGAGAAAGCGAATTCCGGTCACCCGGGCATGCCGATGGGTTCGGCGCCAATGGGCTACCAGCTTTTCGCCAAAACGATGAATCATAACCCGTCGAACCCGACCTGGGTCAACCGGGACCGCTTCGTGCTGTCCGCGGGACACGGTTCGATGCTGCTTTACAGCCTGCTGCACCTGACGGGCTACGATCTGCCGATGGAAGAACTCAAGCAGTTCCGCCAATGGGGCAGCAAAACGCCGGGCCACCCGGAATTCGGCCATACGGCCGGCGTGGACGCGACGACCGGACCGCTCGGCCAGGGGATCGCGATGGCGGTCGGCATGGCGATCGCGGAAGCGCACACGGCGTCCGTGTACAACCAGGGCGACTTTAACCTGATCGACCACTATACCTATGCCATCTGCGGCGACGGCGACCTGATGGAAGGCGTTTCGCACGAAGCGGCTTCGATGGCCGGCCATATGCAGCTCGGCAAGCTGATCATGCTGTACGATTCCAACGATATTACGCTCGACGGCGAAGCTTCCCTGTCGTTTACCGACAGCGTGATGAAGAGATTCGAAGGCTACGGCTGGCAGGTGCTGCGCGTCGAAGACGGCAACGACCTGGACGCCATCTCCAAAGCGATCGAAGAAGCGAAGCTCGACACCGGCCGTCCGACGCTGATCGAAGTCAAAACGATCATCGGTTACGGCAGCCCGAACAAACAGGGTAAAGGCGGACACGCGGGTCCTCACGGCTCCCCGCTGGGTTCCGACGAAGTCAAGCTGACCAAAGAATTCTATAAATGGGTCTACGAAGAAAACTTCTACGTACCGGACGAAGTCCGCGAGCATTTCTCCACAGTCAAAGAAAAAGGCGAACTGGCCAACAAACTGTGGGATGCCGAATTCGATAAATTCCAGTCCGCCAACCCGGAACTGGCCGCTCAATTCCTGATGGCGTTTAACAGCGACCTGCCGGTAGGCTGGGACAAAGAACTGCCGAAGTACAAGGCGGAAGACAAAGACGTGTCGACCCGCGTCGCTTCCGGCAAAGCGCTGAACGGCGTCGTGCACAACGTGCCTCAATTGTTCGGCGGATCGGCCGACCTGGAAAGTTCGACCATGACGCACCTGAACGATATCACGGTATTTACGCCGAGCGACCGCAAAGGCCGCAATATTTATTACGGCGTGCGCGAATTCGGCATGGCCGGCGCCATGAACGGCATCGCGCTGCACGGCGGCGTCAAAGTATTCGGCGGCACGTTCTTCGTGTTCACCGACTACCTGCGTCCGGCCGTTCGCCTGGCTTCGATCATGAAGCTGCCGGTCACTTACGTGCTGACGCACGACAGCATCGCCGTCGGCGAAGACGGACCGACGCACGAGCCGATCGAACAGCTGGCTTCCGTGCGCATCATCCCGGGACTGACGGTTATCCGTCCGGCGGATGCGAACGAAACGTCCGCGGCCTGGTCTTACTCGCTGCAAAATAAAGAAAATCCGGTCGCGCTGGTACTGACCCGTCAGAACCTGCCGATTCTCGAAGGTTCGGTAGAAGGCGCCTGGGAAGGCGTGGCGCGCGGCGCTTACGTCGTATCCGACGCCAAAGACGGCAAACCGGCCGCGCAAATCCTGGCGACGGGTTCCGAAGTTCAGCTGGCCGTCAAAGCGCAGGCCAAACTGGCCGAAGAAGGCATCCAGGTTCGCGTGATCAGCTTCCCGAGCTGGGATCTGTTCGACAAGCAGGATCAGGAATATAAAGATTCCGTAATCCTGCCGGACGTCAAAGCCCGTCTGGCCGTCGAAATGGCGCATCCGTTCGGCTGGCACCGTTATGTCGGCGACGGCGGATCCGTGCTGGGCATCGAAACGTTCGGCGCTTCCGCTCCGGGCGGCAAAGTGATCGAAGAGTACGGCTTCACGCCGGAAAACGTCGTTTCCAAAGTCAAAGAACTGCTTAAATAATAAAAGAGCGCGGGTGTAAAGCCCGTTTCTTCGCCCCTGCGGCGTCCGTGCACAAGAGAGCATCCGGTGAGGAACTCCGGCCGGGCGGCGTCAGGGGCGTTTTCAATAGGGTTCGGCGGTTCGACGGGCGCCTGCCGACGCGGCTTTGAGCCGGATTTTTTCTCTTCGCAGTGTGACCGACCAAGCTTGTCAGTAACCCCGAAATCCAGTATGCTGGTTCTGGATGTTTGACAGCAATACGCATGAGTAGGCACCGCAAGCCGCAAATTTAGAGGAGGCTTTTCCATTATGTCCAAAAACGTTCATTTCGATTACAGCAAAGCGCTCGGATTCGTCGCGCAGCACGAAGTCGACTACTTCGCGGAACCGATCAAACTCGCGCACGAGCAGCTTCATAACAAGACCGGCGTAGGCTCGGATTTCCTGGGCTGGATCGATCTGCCGAAAGAATACGACAAAGAAGAATTCGCCCGCATCAAGAAAGCGGCGGAGAAGATTCAAAGCGACTCCGAAGTGCTGATCGTAATCGGTATCGGCGGTTCGTACCTCGGCGCGCGCGCCGCGATCGAAATGCTGACAAACTCGTTCTACAATACGCAGGATAAATCCCAACGCAAGACCCCGCAGGTCTTTTTCGCCGGCAACAGCATCAGCTCGACGTATATCGCGCATCTGCTGCAGCTGATCGAAGGCAAAGACTTCTCCGTAAACGTCATTTCCAAATCCGGCACGACGACGGAACCGGCGATCGCCTTCCGTATTTTCCGCGCCGCTCTGGAGAAGAAATACGGCAAAGAAGAAGCCCGCAAACGCATCTACGCGACAACGGACAAAGCCCGCGGCGCGCTGAAAAAGCTGGCGACCGAAGAAGGCTACGAATCGTTCGTGATTCCGGACGACGTGGGCGGACGCTACTCCGTGCTGACGGCTGTCGGCCTGCTGCCGATCGCGGCTGCCGGCGTGGACATCGACGCCATGATGCAGGGCGCGGCCGACGCGTCGGACGAATTCTCGAATCCGAACGTGGCCGAGAACGAAGCGTACCAGTACGCCGCCGTCCGCAACGCGCTGTACCGCAAAGGCAAAGGCACGGAAATCCTCGTGAACTACGAGCCGTCGCTGCACTTCGTATCGGAATGGTGGAAACAGCTGTTCGGCGAAAGCGAAGGCAAAGACTTCAAAGGCATCTACCCGTCTTCCGTGGACTTTTCGACCGACCTGCACTCCATGGGCCAATTTATCCAGGAAGGCAGCCGGAACATTTTCGAAACGGTCATCCAGGTTGAAAATGTAGCCGAGCAGATCACGATCGAAGAAGATGCGGACGATCTGGACGGTCTGAACTTCCTTGCCGGCAAAACGATGGACTTCGTCAACAAAAAAGCGTTCCAGGGCACGATGCTGGCGCACACCGACGGCCAGGTGCCGAACCTGATCGTCAATATCAAAGACTTCAGCCCGTACACCTTCGGCTATCTGGTCTACTTCTTCGAGAAAGCGGTCGGCATCAGCGGCTACCTGCTGGGCGTCAACCCGTTTGACCAGCCGGGCGTCGAAGCGTACAAGAAGAACATGTTCGCGCTGCTCGGCAAACCGGGCTTCGAGAAAGAAAAAGCCGAACTGGAGTCGCGCCTGTCCGAATAATTCTGCGGAATAATTCTGACATGAATCTTTACGGAAACGTGAATTCCTGTTTTAATAAGAGAATAACCACCGGTTAATTCGTTTTCGGACGAGCTGCCGGACCAAACAGAGGAAAGCAGTTCACCCATCCGAATCGCGGATTTATCGCGCATGCGGACCAGGGGAACTGCTTTCTACTATAAGGAAAGGTTCGAGTCGTTTATGCTGGAACGTTACAAGACTGTCAGGCAGGAAGGGCAGCGGGAGATTGTGATTCGCAAGTCGCGCTTTATCGGTCACATCCGGCCGGTGCAGACGGAAGAAGAAGCCGCAGCTTTTATCGAACAAATCAAGAAACGCCATCGCGACGCTACTCACAACTGTTCGGCTTATCTGCTCGGCGAGCGCGATGAAATCCAGAAACAGTCGGACGACGGGGAACCGAGCGGCACGGCCGGCAAGCCGATTCTGGAGGTCTTAAAGAACCGGGAACTCAAAAATGTGGCGGTCGTCGTTACCCGGTATTTCGGCGGGATTATGCTCGGCGCGGGAGGATTGATCCGGGCTTATGCGGACGGAGCCGTGGCGGCGGTCGAAGCCGGCGGTGAGATTGCGAGAGTGCTGCATACCGAAGTATTCGTTACGATCGATTATACGTGGCACGGCAAAGTGGAAAACGAGCTGCGCAGCCGCGAAGTCCGTACGGGAGAGACGCAGTTTACCGATAAAGTGACACTGCTCTGCCTGCCGCTTGCGGCGGAGACGGACCGCTTCGTTTCCTGGATCACGGATATTACCCAGGGACAGGCCGACGTATCGAAGGGAGAACCGGTTTACTACATCGAAGGGGAATAACGACTATGGCGAGAAGAGCAGTGGAGCAGGAATTGTCGCGTGAGCGAATCTTGGAAGCGGCCAGGCATTTGTTCATCACCAAAGGGTACCGTGCCATCTCCATGCGCAGTATCGGTCAGCATCTGGGATACAGCCATGGTTCGCTCTACTATCATTTCAAAGAAAAAGCGGAGCTGTTTTACGCCATCGTCGTCGAGGATTTCGGTTATTTGTCCAGCTGTCTAAACAGCGTCGTGACGGGACCGGAAACCGGAGGGTTTACACGCACGGAGCTGCTGCTGCTGGAATTTATCCGTTTCGGGTTGGACCGGCCGCATCAGTACGAGATTATGTTTATGACGCGCGACGAAGAGCTGCTGGCATACTGCCGCAGCGAACAGGGCCGATGTCTGGAGCTGTTTGCTTCGATCGTACGCGGACATCTGGACCCCGGCCTGCATACGGAAGAATCGCTCAAGAGCGTTCCGCTGAGTCTGTTTTTGTCCGCGCACGGTTTTATCTCGTATTACATTCAGGAAAAAGCAACCTTTGAAGAAGTCCGTTCCGCCGCCGTGACGCATGTGCGCATTTTATGCGAAAGTCTGCATCTGGCCGCTTCAAGGCGTTGAAAGGTTAATCTGGAAACGCTTTGCTGCGTTCTTGTGCGGGTGTGCACGATCTTCGCTGTGCCGTTCCGCAGGAACTATTGCAAAAAGCCGCTTTCCCGTATCCGGTTCTAAAACCGGGTAACGCGGAAAACGGCTTTTTGCGCGCGCGGTTTGCGTAAAGGGCCAAAGGTCAGTCTTCGGCTTGCAGCTGTTCGATTCGCTCCAGCGGCAGTCCCGAAGCTTCGGCGGCTTCCTGCGGAGTCATGCCCATTTTCAGCAGACGGCGCGCCGTATCTTCAATCCCTTTTTGAATGCCCCGTTCGATGCCCTGTTCGATGCCCTGTTCGATGCCCTGTTCGATGCCCTGCTCAATGCCCCGTTCAATGCCTTGCTCAATGCCCTGGCGAACCCCTTGCTCCAGTCCGGTTTTGAATCCGTAGATCTCTGCGTTTTTGGCCGCGTTCATTAAGGAAGCCTGATCGCGAAGAAACTTTTGCCGGGCTTCGTACTCCATTCGCAGCTGTTTATCCTGGCTCAGAAATTCCAGAGTCGTCATCACCTTTTTCAGTTTCGGTTCGTTCATCGTAAGCACCTCCCATTGATCATGATCGACGCCTTTCAGAAATAAAAGCCAGTTGGATAGTCCACCTTCTTCCAAAACAATCTGCCGTTCTTCAAGCTTGGGAAGTTCCAAAAAGTGAATCTCGATATCATCGGTCAACGAAATATCCGAACGATCTTCGCGCAGATGAAATACACTGTGGTACAGATCGTTAGGCAGCATTGTGAAATCCACGATATTGATCGTTACGCAGCGTTTGAGCGAATCGTAAGACTGACCTTCAACCAGCTGCCCGCCGTACTGCTTGCTCCAATAGAAGAGCGTTCTTTTCTCCATATCGTAACGGTTAAACAGCTGCATTTCAACATTAATCAATTCGCCTTCCGTCGTGCGGGCTCGGATGTCGAGAATCGATTGTTTATCGCTCGGCGAATCTTTGTCCGTATAAGGGTTCAGCAGGATAATTTCGCTTAGAGGAGGCTGCCCCGATTCCGTAAAAGTCCGATTTAGGAAAGCCAACAGGACATCCCGATTCTCTTCGCTGCCGAAAATACGTTTAAACAAAAAGTCGTTGCGCGGATCGAGCAGTTCCAACTTAATCAGCTCCGTTTTCTTTTTATTATAAAAGAAAAGCGGTGAAAAGGGAACATTCATTCGTATTTTTTGGTTTGTATCTATATTCGAAATCTACCCCTCCACAATCTTCACCTGAAACGTCCGCGAGCGCGGCCCGTCGAACTCGCAGAAGTAAATGCCCTGCCAGCGTCCGAGCAGCAGCCTTCCGTTCTCGATGATAACCGTCTGCGACGAACCGCAGGTGATTGCTTTGAGGTGGGAAGCGGTGTTGCCTTCGGCGTGGCGGTACTTCGGGTGCTCCCATGGATAAACCTCGTCCAGGATCATCAAGATATCGCGCTTGACGTCCGGATCGGCATTCTCGTTGATCGCGATCCCGGCGGTGGTATGCGGACAGTACACGACGGCGAGGCCGCTTTTTACGCCGCTCTGGCGCACCAGATTCGAGACCTGGGGCGTAATATCCAGAATCTCGTCGCGGCGGGAAGTCGAAAGTTCCAGCTTATGCAGCATAATAAATTCCTCCTTTTCGGACTCTTGTATTGCTTTGCTTCTTTATCTATACCCGCCAGCCGGGAACCTGTTTCGAACCGAAACGCAGATCGAAACAGACTTCCGGCTCCCGCAATCGTTTGCGTTCCCGCCGCAATGTTTATTCCTTTTTGAAAAAAAGTGTTTGACGCCCGATGGTTAACCCTGATACATTATGCAATAAGTTAAACCGACTAGACTAATGGGAATAATGAAAAGAAATCAGGCAAACGATTGCGGAACCGGCGGATGCCGAATTTCGGCTCGTTTCCAAATGGAGGAGTATCCGGTGCAAACGTCATGGCTGCGTCACAAAGGCTGGACCTACGGTTTCCGTACGACGGTCCTGCTGTACTTTGTTATTCTGATCGTGCTGCCTATCGCTGGCGTGTACGTGTATTCCTTTTCGGAAGGCTGGGGACCGTTCTGGGAAAATGTCTCCGACCCCATCGCCTGGAAAGCGGTGCTGCTGACGATCAAACTTGCGCTTATCGCCACCGTAATCAATATTTTGCTCGGGACGATGATCGGCTGGGTGCTGGTGCGCTACCGGTTCGCCGGGCGGGCGGTGCTGAACAGCCTGGTCGATCTGCCGTTCGCGCTGCCGACGGCTGTCGGCGGGCTGATGATCCTGCTGCTGCTCGGTCCGAACAGTTGGGCGGGAAGCGTCGCCGAGCGGCTCGGCTTCGATATCGTGTTCCACCAGCCGGCGATCGTGATCGCGATGGTGTTCGTCACGTTTCCGTTTGTAATCCGCGCGATTCAGCCGCTGCTGGAGGAGATGGACGCGTCGGCGGAAGAAGCTTCGTATACGCTGGGCGCTTCGCGGGCGGCGACTTTTTGGCGCGTTATCCTGCCGCAGATCGCGCCGGGCATCGCGGGCGGCGGCATGCTGGCGTTCTCGCGGGCGCTGGCGGAATTCGGGGCCGTCGTGCTGGTCGCGGGCAATATTCCGGCCAAAACGCTTACCGCGTCCGTGTTTATCTACGGCGAGGTCGAGAGCGACAACAATCTGGGCGCGGCCGCCGTATCGGTGCTGCTGCTGACTTTGTCGCTGCTGATCCTTTGGCTCATTAACCGGGTGCAGCGCAGAGGAGGTCGGGCGTAAACGATGAAAAAACTGTGGATTGTGCTGACTTACCTCGTATTCGCCGTTCTGCTGGTTGCGCCGCTGGTCAAAATGACGCAAAGCGCGTTCGCGGAAGGATGGAGAGGCTTCGTAGAAGCCGCGACCCGTCCCGAAGCGCTGCACGCGCTGATGATGACGGGATTCGTTGTCGTATGCGTAACGCTGCTCAACGGCATTTTCGGTATTATGACGGCGCTCTATCTAGTGCGCGGCAAATGGCTCGGACGCCGTCTGCGCGCGATGATGAACAGCATCGTCGATCTGCCGTATGCGGTCTCGCCGGTGATCGGGGGGCTGATGATCGTGCTGCTGGTCGGACCGGATACGGCGATCGGCGCTTTTTTCGAAGGGATCGGTTTCAAGATCGTCTACGCTTTTCCGGGCATGGTGATCGCGACGCTGTTCGTGACGTTTCCGCTGATGGTGCGCGAGATTATGCCGGTGCTCGAAGAAATCGGCGACGATCAGGAGCAGGCTTCGGCCACGCTCGGCGCGTACGGCTGGACGACGTTTCGCCGCGTGACGTGGCCGTCGATCCGCTGGGGCGTCGCCTACGGGACGGTGCTGACGGTGGCGCGTTCGATGGGCGAATTCGGCGCGGTGCTGGTCGTGTCGGGCAACATCATCAACCGGACGCAGACCGCGACGACGCTGGTGTACCAGGACGTGGAGAACTTCGATATCGCGGCGGCCGGAGGCATCGCGCTCATCCTGGCGGCGTTCTCGGCGGGTCTGCTGCTGCTGATGGAATGGACGAAGAAAAGAAGGGAAGTGCACTGAGATGCAGCATGTGGAGGTACGCGGTCTCGATAAACATTTCGGCGGGTTCCATGCGGTCAAGGACGTGTCGTTCGATATTCAAAAAGGACATCTGATCGGCCTGCTCGGCCCGAGCGGCGGCGGCAAAACGTCGATCCTGCGCATGCTGGCGGGACTGGAAAGTCCGGACGCCGGCGAGATTCTGTTCCACGGCACAAAGGTCAACGATCTGCCGCCGCAGGAACGGGGCATCGGATTCGTATTCCAGAATTACGCGCTGTTCAAGCATATGACGGTATTCGAGAATATCGCGTACGGATTGAAAGTCAAAAAAGCGCCGAAAGCGCAGATTCGCGAGCGGGTGGCGGAACTGGTCGAACTGACCGGCTTGAAAGGCTTCGAGCAGCGCTATCCGCAGCAGCTTTCCGGCGGACAGCGGCAGCGGGTGGCGTTCGCCCGGGCGCTCGCGCCGGAGCCGCAGCTGCTGCTGCTCGACGAGCCGTTCGCGGCGATCGACGCCAAGATCCGCCAGGAGCTGCGTTCCTGGCTGCGCGAATTGATCGAGCGGGTGGGCATCACCTCGATCTTCGTCACGCACGACCAGGACGAAGCGATCGAAGTCGCCGACGAGATCATGGTGATCGGTCAGGGCCGGGTCGAGCAGAAAGGCACGCCGTGGGATATCTACAAAGAACCGGCGACGCCGTTCGTCGCTTCGTTCATCGGCGAATCGACACGGATCGAGCACGCCGCGGAGCTGCACGGATTCGACCGGGCGGCGGCCGCGCCGGGCACGCAGGCGCTGATTCGCCCCGAATACGTCGAAGTCGGACGGCCGAGCGAGTTCAGCCTGCTGTCGGCGACGGAAGAAGGCACGGTGCGGCACCTGCATTTCCGCGGCAGCCAGTGGCTGGTCGAGGTGCAGGTCGGGCAGCAAAGCCTGATTACGTACCGCTCGCTGGAGAAAGAAGCGCTTCAAGTCGGCGATCCGGTTCGCGTCATGGTGCACCGGGCTTATCTGTACAACGACGAGCGAAGCTGGATCGCCGAGAACCGGTTCAAAGCCGATCCGATGTCGATGATGATCTGACATGCCGGGATTATATTCGCAGGACGCGGGGCCAGGAACCACTTTAAACAAGGGTGTGAAGCGGATGACACGCAAAGATATACAGCAAAAAGTCAAAGCGGGGCTGCGTGCGGACCGCGATAATTCCGCCGCGGCGTTTGCGCAAAAAACGCGGGAATCCGGACGCGCTCTGCCGCTCAAGCGCCTGCCGACGCTGCTGGGCGTGCTGGCGCTGCTCGGCTCGCTGCTCGCGGGCTGCGCCGGTTCGGGATCGGCCGAAGAAGACGGCAGCGGCGCGCAGGCGCCCAAAGGCGATGTGACGCTCGTCGTCGGCGCCTACAGCGTGGTGAAAGATTCGGTGCAGGATATCATTCCGCTGTTCCAGCAAAAATGGAAAGAAGAAACCGGCCAAACCGTCGTATTCCAGGAATCGTACGAAGCGTCCGGCACGCAGGCGCGGGCGATCGTCGGCGGCTTCGAAGCCGATGTGACTCTGCTGTCGCTCGAAGGCGATATCGACAAGCTGACCAAAGCGAAGCTGGTAAACGAAGACTGGAAAAATAAACCCGACAGCGGCATGATTACCCGCTCCGTCGCTGTGATCGGCACGCGAGAAGGCAATCCGCTGGGCATCAGAAGTTTCGCCGATCTGGCGAAGCCGGGCGTCAAAGTGCTGTACCCGAATCCCAAAACGTCGGGCGGGGCCCAGTGGGACATCAACGCTATCTACGGCGCAGGATTGAAGGAATCGGAACGCGAAACCGGCCGAAAAGACCCGGCGTTCGCCAAAAACTTTCTGAAGGCTGTGCACGCCAATATCGAGTCGCTGGACAAAAGCGGCCGCGCTTCGATGGCCGCGTTCGAATACGGCGTGGGCGACGCGCTGGTCACGTACGAGAACGAGCTGCTGGCGCGCATCGCCAAAGGCGCGAAATACGAAGTCGTCGTGCCGGACGATACGATCCTGATCGAGAATCCGGCCGCGGTGGTCGACGCCAACGTGGACAAGCACGGCACGCGCGAAGTCGCGGAAGCGTTCCTCGATTTCCTCTGGTCCGCCGAAGCGCAGCGGGTATTCGCCGAGAACGGGTTCCGGCCGGTGGACCCGGAGGTTTATAAAGAGTTTGCTAAAAATTACCCGAACCCGAAAGGGATGTTCGATATTGAGTATCTTGGGGGTTGGGGGGAAGTGCGGGAAGAGTTGTATTCGAAGCGGGGGGTATGGTATCAGGTGTTGGCGGGGGTCTGAGGGGCGCTCGCTGATTCCGCTTTGTCACTCCGGCTCGTTTTCCTCCCCCTTGATTGGAATAAGAGATTTAGAGGAAGGGGAGGAAAGCCGAAAGTCGTTCCAAATCGGAATCAGCTCGCTGCGCAGTCCCCGCGAGGAGGGGCGGGGAAGGCAGGCACGCTCTATCCGCTCCGCCGGCAAGGACGTGGGCTCGCGTGCCGCATTGCCGAGATCAAGGGCAAGGACGTGGGCTCGCGTGCCGCATTGCCGAGATCAAGGGCAAGGGCAAGGGCAAGGGCAAGGGCAAGGGCAAGGGCAAGGGCAAGGGCAAGGGCAAGAGCGTGGGCTCGCGTACGCATCGCCGAGATCAAGGGCAAGGCAAGGATCAAGACATGGGCTCGCGTACGCATCGCCTGGAGAGAAGGCGATGCGTTTATTTTCTGCGTTTACCGCCGTTGAGGGCCAGGGTTAGGTAGATAATACCGCCGATGATCGCGCCGGCGATCAGGGCAGCGACGAGGGAAGAGGTAAGGATGCTCAAGAATCCGGCAATTCCGGGGTGTTTGGCAATTTCGGTCAAGCCCAGGAAGAAGACGAGTACGGTCGGGATCAGGAAAGATTTGGACTTCAGGAAATTTTTCATGCGGGCTCCTTTCGAGCGGCGGGAATTCGGATGATGCGGCGAAAGCCGCTTTTTCCATTATAGCGTAGAGAGGGAAGTTCGTCTGAGGGAGTTTTTCGGGCGGGAAAAGGTGGGGTATAATCGGGGGATGATACAATGGAAAGAAGATAAGAGTCCTAACAGTATAAGTTTGGGAAGGTGAAGGGTAGATGACGGGAGAACGGCTGGTATTCTGGGGGACCGGGGACGCGATGGGCGTGCCGAGGGTATACTGCGGCTGCGGGGTTTGCGAAGAAGCGAGAAGCGGAGGCGTCAACCGGAGGATGAGATCGCTGGTGCGTGTGGAGAACGGGGAAGGAGGCTTTCTGATCGACTGCGGGCCGGACTGGAAAGCACAGATGGAGATGAACGGGCTCCGGACGGTGGATACGATTCTGGTGACGCATGCCCATTTCGATCATATCGGCGGGCTGCCGGAGTGGGCGGATCAATGCAGATGGACGGGAATGCGCGGGAAGCTGTTTGCGCCGGCGGAAGTGCTGGAAGCGATCCGGGAGCGCAATCCGTGGCTGGACCGGAATCTGGAGCTGAAAGAAACGGAGCCGGGGTTGAATTTGGGCGGTTGGAGCGTGTTTGGCTGGAAAGTCAATCACGGGCAGAACGGTTACTCATATGCGTACCGGCTGGAGAAAAGGAACTTCGTCTGGGCGTACTGTTCGGATTCGATCGGGCTGTCCGAAGAAGAGATCGAGCCGCTGCGCGGACTGGATCTGCTGGTGCTGGGGACGAGCTTTGTTCGGGAAGACGCAGAGTACGCCACGCGTTCGGTGTACGATATGCGCGAAGCGGCGGAACTGCTGGCGGAGATCCGGCCGAAGCGGGCGCTTTATACGCATATGTCGCACGACGTGGACCTGACGAATCCGCCGGAGCTGCCCGGAGGAGCGGCGCTGGCCCGGGCGGGGCTGGAGGTTGGGCTGGAACGGCATGATCGCAAGGAAGGGCAGTAAGAACAATGGTGGCCGGACGCCTCGTGCGGGTAAATAACCGTATATCCCCGCGGAGCAGGCGGATACGACGCAGGGCACGAAGCCGCTAAAGCGGCCCGACGCCCGCGCCGCCTGCTTCGCTTTGCAAAAAGGAGGGCCGATCATGTGGCTCGTTAATCCGGCGGAAACTTTTTCCGATCCGACCTTCCGCTTTGTCTGGCTGCTTGAGTTGATCGTTTTACTGGCTTTGATCGTAACGGCGATGCGCTTTACCCGCCGCGCCTGGATCAGCGCCGCCGTTCTGCTCGGTATCGGGCTGCTCGCGACGCTGCCCGGCTTGGTCTACCGGCTGTTCAATCCCGATCCGCAAGGGGCGTTGATCGATATTCCGCTGCTGTTCATGTTTCCGCTGATGGCGGTAAGCCTTGTATGGGCGATTGCCGCCTGGGCGGTTCGATTGTCGAGAAAAAGAACGGCGCATTAAAAAGATCCCAACGAAAGCCCGCTTCGAACGGGAAGGCGCAAAGCCGAATCGAAGCGGGCTTTTTTTGCGTATTCGCAAGTTCAGCCCCGCCGGCGGATGGTATAATGTTTCCAACAGTATACGGCGGTACGGCCCGCGCGCCGACCGGCACGGCTGCGCGCCGCCGCCGGCTTTCGGTGCCCAAACAGAAGCTGCCGGCCGCGAAAGGGGTTCGTCCGATCCGGAATGAAAAGAAAATGGTTTTACCGCCTGCTGCTGTCCTACGCGCCGATTCTGCTGCTGATCGTTCTGGCGCTGATTGTGTTCTTCTATTTGAAATGGAACGCCGAAACCAAAGTGCGCATGCAGAATACGAACGAGCTGTTCGCTTCCCATGTAGTCAGCGTGCTGGATTCGCCGATGAAAACGATCGAGCGTTTCGTGGTCCAGCAGATGCTGACCGACGAGCGGGTCCAGGAGTATCTGTACAGCACCGATCCGGCGACGCCTTACGAAGTATCGCAAATTTCCGAGCGTTTGACGAATATGAAAACGCTCTTTCCGATCACCGGCGACGTCTATTTGTATAAAACGTCCGCGGACGAAGTCATTACGACCAGCGCGCTGTTCAAATCCGGGACTGCGTTCGCGGATCGCGAATTTCTCCGCCGGGCTATGGACGGCGGCGGAGCGCGCTGGTCCGCGCCGCGTTCTTTCCGCCAGTTCGAAGCGGAAGCGCCGACCGAAGTCGTATCGCTGGTCAAACGCGTGCCCGTGACTTCGGCTGCGGGCAAAGGGCTGATCGTCGTCAACGTGCAGATCGACGCGGTCCGGCGTTCGCTGCAAACGATCAATCGGGACGCGCCCGGCTATCTGGCGCTGAGCGGCGCGCTGGAAGAACCGATTTACGCCGCGGACGAGCCGATGCCGGAAGAATGGGAGCTCAGCGGGGCGGAATCTTCGTATACCGGCTGGCATCTGTCCGCCGGTATTCCCCAGTCCGATGCGCGCCTGGCTTCGATCTTTCTCAACACCTGGGCGCTGCCGACGCTGGCCGTGATCCTGCTCGGCATTCTCGTCCTGACTTACGTCACCCATCGCAACTACAAGCCGATCGAACAGATCATGATGCAGCTCGACCGGTATACGCTGAAGCGCAGCCTGCAGATCGGGCGAAGCGACAGCCATAACGAATTTCATTTTATTTCGACCGCGCTCGACAATCTGATGGAGCGCTCGAACGAATTCGAAGCCCGGCACCGCGACGATCTGATGATCCGCAAACGCTACTGGTTCTACGAGCTGCTGGACGGAAACTTCTCCCTGTCCGGCGCGGAATGGAAGCGGGAAGCGCAGGAACTCGGGCTGCCGGACGCGTTTGACTCCACTCTCGTCGCCGTTACGGTGCTGGATAACCGCGAACGGTTCGATTCCGCCTACAGCAAACGCGACCAGACGCTGCTGAAGTTCGTCGTGCAGGGCGTCTGGGACGAGATTTGCGGCAATCACGGCATGAAAGCCTGGTCGGAGTGGAAAGAAGACGAGCAGCTGTGCTCCATCTTGTATCTCGGCGAACGAAGCGACGCGGCGTCGGTGCTGCGGGTGGCCGGCGAACTGAAAGACTGGGTGGAAAACAACCTCCAATTCACCGTTTCGCTGTACCTCGGCACAACCGCCGAAGGCAGCGAAGAGATTCCGCGTTCGTACCTGGCCGCTTTGCAGGCGGGACAGTACCGGACGGTGCACGGGTACAACCGGATCTATCCGGCTTCGGAATGGCGGCTGGCCGCCAAAGGCGATCTGCACGCGCATCTCACGGCGGTCAAGCGGCTCGTCCAGGCGATCCGCGCCGCCGACGCGGGCTGGACGGAGCTGCTGCACAGTTTGTTTGCGAATATCAAGCGAGACGAGCTGCCGCGCGAGCGGCGGGGCGAGATCATCGGCTACTTGTTTTATTTGCTGGACAAAGAAAGCGAAGAACTGCCGGAGAAACTGCGGACCGGCTGGACGGAAGCGCTCGGCCGCTACCCGTCCGCCGCGATTCAAAGCCGGGAGCTGAACGACGATATGGAGCACAGTCTGCTTCCGCTGCTGCGCGATCTGGCGGATGCGGTGCGTCGGTGGCGCGAAGCAGACAGCGGATCGGCGCCCGTGGAGCAGATCGTCGATTACCTGAACCGCGAATTCGCCAACTCGGCGCTTTCGCTCGATCATCTCGGCGATGTGTTCGGCATGTCTCCGCGCGCGGTGAGCAAGCTGTTCAAAGCGGGGACGGGCATCCGCTTCGTGGATTACGTCATGGAACTGCGGATGAAGAAAGCGGAGCTGCTGCTGCGGGAAACGGGACTGCCCGTCCAGACCGTCGGCGAGCAGGTGGGCTATCCCCAGGTGATTTCGTTTATCCGCACGTTCAAACGCTATGCGGGAGTGACGCCGGGCGAGTACCGCAAGCTTCCGGAGCGCCCGTGACGCAAAAGTTTAGCGGGGAGAAATGTTTATCGGCCGGCGAAAGGCGCGCAAAGACGGGGCGCGCCCGCCGGCTTTTTAACGTCTTTTTTCAGGAAGAAACCGCGCCGCGTAAGCGTATGAACGCAAATGCTTATCCCGGGAAAATTGAAAATTGTTCCTCCGGCCGCCTTCCCCTATAGTCAAAGTGTGCCCGGAACGATCCTGCAGGAGTCCGCACATTTCCGATACTTATCCGGCGAGGGAGCGTATGCGCCCCGCTTGCCGCGATCGAAGGAGGCGGTTCCATGAGCCGGACCTGGAGGCGGAATCTTCCCCTCTTGCTGATGTTCGTGCCCGTTATTTTATTTTTCGTCGTATTCAAGTACGTACCGATCGGCGGAGCGATTATCGCATTCAAGAAATACAATCTGATGGAAGGCGTTCTGCACAGCCCGTGGGTAGGCATGGACAATTTCCGCATGCTGTTCAGCACGCCGACGACGCTGGAGATCATCCGCAATACGCTGATGCTGAGTCTGCTGTCGATCGTGGTCGGGTTTCCGTTTCCGATCGTTCTGGCGATTCTGCTCAACGAAGTGGGCCGCATGTGGTTCAAACGGATCGTCCAAACGCTGGTATATCTGCCGCACTTTTTCTCCTGGATTATTGTAAGCGGCATCATCGTGACGGTATTCTCGCAGCAAAACGGGCTGGTGAACGGAATCTGGGAAAGCCTGACCGGCCAATCGTATCCGTTTCTGTACCGCGAAGGCTCGTGGCTGTCGATCTTCGTCGGCTCGGGCGTCTGGAAAGAAGCCGGCTTCAGCGCCATTATTTATCTGGCCGCGCTCAGCGGCATCGATCCCACGCTGTACGAAGCGGCCGAGATGGACGGAGCGTCCAGATGGAGGCAGATGTGGCATGTGACGCTTCCCGGTCTTCGGGTAACGATCGTGCTGATGCTGATTCTGTCGCTCGGACGAGTGATGGAAGTCGGTTTCGACCAGGTGTATATGCTGCAAAACTCGTCGGTGTCGGACATCTCCGAGGTCATCAGCACCTATATTTACAAAGTCGGTCTGATGGGCTCGCAGTTCAGCCTGACCGCCGCGATCGGACTGTTCGAGTCGCTGGTGGGTCTGGTGCTGGTGCTCGGCGCCAACGCCGTCGCCAAGAAGTTCGGCAGTGGATTATGGTAAAAGAAAGGAGCGGCCGCTATGAGAAAATCGCTCGGTGAGCGTATCGGCCAGGCGGGTGTCTACATCGTATTGAGCGCGGCCGGGCTGCTGTGCCTGCTGCCGCTTGTGCATATCGCGTCGATGTCCCTCAGTTCGCTGCAGGCCGTATCGGCGGGCAAAGTTACCCTGTACCCGGTGGACTTCTCTTTCTCGGCGTACCGGCAGCTGTTCGAAGGAACCTCGATCGTGAACGCTTTCGTCAACAGCGTGGTCATCACGGTGGTCGGCGTCGCGCTCAGCATGCTGTTTACGATCCTGGCGGCTTATCCGCTGACCCGGTCTTACTTCTGGGGCCGCCAGGCGTTTACGATGGGCATCGTATTCACGATGCTGTTCGGCGGCGGGTTGATCCCGACTTACTTGACCGTGCGCAATCTGGGTCTGATCGACAGCTACTGGGCGTTATGGCTGCCGGGTCTGGTCAGCGTGTTCAATCTGTTGGTGCTGCGCAGTTTTATGCAAAATATCCCGGAAGAAGTCGACGACGCCGCCCGGATCGACGGGTGCGGAGAATGGCGCTATCTGCTGCGGATCGTGCTTCCTCTGTCAACTCCCGTGCTTGCGACGCTGGCTTTGTTCTACGGCGTGGGCTACTGGAACTCGTTTTTCAACGTGCTGATGTATATCAATACGCCGGACAAATACAATATCGCCGTGCTGGTCCAGCAGATGATCCAGAGTCAGATGATGCTGGCGCAGATGAGCACGTCGAGTTCGTCGGAGAATCTGGTCCTGTCGCCGGACATGGTCAATTCGGCCGCCATTATCGTGATGGTCCTGCCGATGCTGGTCGTTTACCCGTTTTTGCAAAAGCATTTTGTCAAAGGTGTCATGATCGGCGCCGTGAAAGGATAATTGATAATCGGGGAGGCATATGCGATGAAAATGGCGAAGTCCGCAAAAGCCGCGGCATTGGCCGCGGCGCTGCTGACAGTGACGGTGCTGTCGGCATGCAGTAAAGACGAAGTAACGGCCGACAAAGCGGCTAAGGAAGGCGAGAAGCCGAATCTGACCGTATCGATGTACGACCGGGGCAATGTGCCGAAAGAGATGGGCACGATCGACAATAACCGCTGGACGAAATGGCTAAACGAAAACGTTCCGGTCAATGCGCAGTATATCCCGATCCCGCGCGGCGAATCGGTACAGAAACTGAATCTGCTGTTCGCGTCGGGGGACGCGCCGGACGTGGTATTCGAATTCGATACGGGCTTTCGCAACCAGCTCTATCAGCAGAAGCAGCTGCTGCCCGTGGACGACCTGATCGAGAAATACAGTACCAACTACAAAGAACTGATGGAGAAATATCCGGTCATGAAGAAAGCCGCCGTCAAACCGGACGGGAAAATGTACGAATTCGGCCGCGTCGGCTACCTGACAGGCTTCCAGGCGCTGTTTATCCGGCAGGACTGGCTGGACAATCTGGGTTTGAAAGCGCCGGAAACGGCGGAGGAATTTTTTGAAGTCGCCAAAGCGTTTACCGAGCAGGACCCGGACGGCAACGGCGTGAACGATACCTTCGGCACCGCGCTGAGCGGCGAGACCGGCGGCACGATCGGCACCATGTTCCAGAGTGTCGGCTGGGTGCTGCAGGACGGCAAACTGGTGCGCGCCTGGGACCAGGCGAACGCCGCCAACGACTTCAAGAAGCGTTTATACGACGCCGGCACGGTGGACAAAGACTTCCTCGCCGACAAGAACGGGCAGAAAGCGCAGCAGGACTGGAACAACGGCAAGATTGGCATCTTCGTCGGCCGCACCATCGATCTGGCGAACGTCGGCCAGTACTATGAGCAGCTGAAGAAAAACGTGCCGGAAGCCGAAGTCAAAGCGATCAAACTGCCGAGCTCCGAATTCGGCCGCTTTGCGATCGGGGTCAACAATCCGGTGCAGATGACGACCGTGATCAACGCCAACGCCAAAAACCCGGAAGCCGCTATGCAGTATATCGACTTTATGGCTTCGAAAGAAGCCGTGGACATGCTTCGCTTCGGCGAAGAAGGCGTCGATTCGGTCAAAGGCGAAAACGGCTGTCTGCGCCCGATCGACGGCGAGAAATTCAATCAGGAAGTCGCCTGGAATCTCGACTTTCAGCTGCTGCTTTCCCGGGTCGAAATGGGCGAATGCGGCAGCATCCTGAGCCAACTGGACCCTTCCAAGCCGCTGGAGAAAGAATTTATGGAGCTGGTCAAAGAAAACGACGAAGCCAACCTGAGCCCGGATGTGGAATATGCGTCGATCACGCACGGCGAGCATATGCCGACGCTGCCGGACGATCTGAGCGTCATCAACGCCAACGTGTCCAAGATCGACGATATTTACAATAAGGCGATCACGTCCGGCTCCGCTTATACGGTGGACCAGGCGTATGCGGATGCGCTGAATTTGTGGAAGAAGTCCGGGGGCGAACAGCTTGAGACGTTCTACGCCGACTGGTACGACACCAATAAAGACACGGCTTTCCTGGCCAAAGACATGTGGGAATTTATCGAACCGAAGAAATAAGCGAAACGAGGAGGAACGGCATGAAGTTTACGGATACCGACCGCGGGCACGCGCACGCCAAAGACCCCGCGGTCGTCAGGCTGAACGACGTTTATTATCTCTACTATACGCTGATCCTGCACGATTCCGCCGGCGAATGGTCAGGCCGGGGAATCGGGATCGCGCGCAGCGGCAATCTGCAAGATTGGGTCAAGATCGGCGAGGTGCCGATCGAACAGGAATGCGAGCGAAACGGCATCTGCGCGCCCGGCGCCATCGTGCTGGACGGCCGCGTGCACCTATTCTACCAGAGCTACGGCAACGGGCCCAAAGACGCGATCTGCCACGCGATTTCCGAAGACGGCGTTCATTTTGCCAAAGACGCTTCGAATCCCGTATTCTCCCCGCACGGAGACTGGAATAACGGCCGGGCGATCGACGCGGACGTGATCGTCCGGGAAGACCGGCTGCTGCTTTATTTCGCCACGCGCGATCCGCTGGGCAAAGTACAGATGCAGGGCGTGGCCGGCGCGGCGCTGGATTCCGGCTTCGGACGAGCAGCCTGGACGCAGCTGTGCTCGGAATCGATCCTGAAGCCCGAGCTTGCATGGGAACAGGATTGTATCGAAGCGGCGGCCCTGTGCGAGCACGGCGGCAAATTGTATATGTTCTACGGAGGCGCCTACAATAACGCTCCGCAGCAGATCGGCTGCGCGGTCAGCGAAGACGGCGTGCGCTGGGAGCGGATTTCCGACGAGCCGTTTCTGCGAAGCGGCGAGCCGGGCAGCTGGAACTCCAGCGAATCGGGCCATCCGTTCGTATTCGCGGACGACGACGGCCGGACGTATCTGTTCTTCCAGGGCAACAACGACGGAGGACGCTCCTGGTATTTGTCGATGGCGGAGATCGGGTGGGAGAATGGGCTGCCGTACATAAAACCGGCTGCTTGATTGTAGAGAAAGTCCTATTCGTAAAAAAAGCATGGGGTCTGTGGGAGAGATTCGTTCGCATGTACTTTCGATATGTCTTTCTTCGAAAGTCTTGACTGCATTGAATTTCTCTCTTCGCTTAACGGCTTTACTTTAAATCGTACTTCCTCAGCACCGAAACAGCCGGATATAAGTCCGGCTGTTTTGGTGCTGTCAGATTGTCGAGAACGATTGGATGTAAACCTGATTAGACAATACTTTGTCGACTCTTGATCCGCGGTTTATGTTCGCCTGAAACGCACACGCTTTAGGTGCGATTCCATCCTGAGACTTCGTACACGGATTGGGTACGAATCTCAGGCGAATATAGCCTTACCTTTGGCGCTGACAAGGCAGCAGGTTCGATTGGAAGGAAAGGCCGGGGAATAGGCTGGAGCAATAAAGCGAGCGGCAGGGCGAATCCAAATAGCTGCGTATAGGCCCTTATTCCGGCTTAATCTTACGTTTTTGAGAAAATAACTGCGCTGATACAATTATTTCGAGCATTTCCGCTTCGATTCGGCTTTTGGCTCCCGAATAGCTGCACCAGCGTCGCTATTTGAAAAAATCGAAGAGTTTCGCCCAAAATAAGTGTACCTGTGCCGCTATTTTCCGTTTGGGACACCGGCTGTTTTGGTGTTGGGGTAGGCCGTGCATGCAAACGCAGCGACGTGCATCTTTACCTGCCTTTTCGGCCTCTAATGAACCGTACCTAAAGCGTGTACGCTTCATTCAACGAATGAACCGTACCTAAAGCGTGTACGCTTCATTCAAAGGCGGGGTCTCTTTCCCTAGACGTGTCCCGGCCCGCCTTCGGAAAAGTTCCTTGCCGAAAACCAAAATTCAACTAAATCTGCATCTTTCGAAGTTTGAAGACACTCCCTGGAAAGCGAAAAGAACATCCTTAATGTATAATATGGAAGATACATAAAAGATTGAAAGAAGGAGAGTGAGTTCGACGATGAATATCTATTCGCATCTTGAAGAGAAGAAGGATAAACGGAAAAATCGTTTTCGAGGCGGGGTTGGGAGATTGGCGGGGCTGCTGCTGGTTCTATTGCTTCTGGGCACGGCCGTGCTGCCGGCCGGAAGGTCGGAGGCCGCGGAAACGGAGATCGATGCCGCCAAGGCGAAGTCGATCAGCCGGCTTTCGTTTCCGATACGGGACGACAAGAAGCATCTTTACAGGATTTATATTTTTGCGTCCGACGAGAAGAAAAGCGTAACGACGCAGGACGATGCCTGGGCGGGGGCTTCGCCGGGAGACGTGATCTATTCCGGTTCTTATCGGGCGGCGCTGGTGAAAAACGGCCGGAAGACCGGCGTCGTGCAGAAAGTGAATTTGAATCTCCGCACAATCAATACGACAAGAAACGAAAGCTTCCGCCTGCAGGGCGACGGGAAAAGCCGGCCGGATCTACTGTTTCTTTCGCAGGCGGCCGCTTCCAATGTCAATGAAATTTACGGTTTTGTCATTACCGGCGGCACACTGCATTCGCTCGACTTTGCCAGCGAGACCGGCGTCAGCCGGGGCAGGGACGGTTACGCGGCGCCTAAAGAAGCAATGCGAGGACTCAGCGGGAACCGGATACAAACCCGTTTTTACAACAATGCGACGTGGAATTACTCTTTCGATACGTACAAGCTCGATATAAAGTCGCTGCAGCTGCGGCATGTAGGCAGTGTGAGTCGTCCCGATTACGAATGGCCGAACGTCTAGGCGACGCGGGCGCAGCCGGATACGCATTGAAAAAAAGCTGCAACGATATACAAATACGCAAATACAAAAATAAGCAAAAGCCCGGAAGCCGATAGGCTCCCGGGCTTGTTTCGTTATAGGCGTTTATTTCCGGCAAGCCGCCGCTCCGGCTCAGTTCTTGCCCAGCACGAACTTGTCGATGACCACTTTCACGCCGTCGTCGTTGTTGCCCAGCGTGATATAATCGGCGATCGCTTTGAGTGGTTCGATCGCGTTGCCCATGGCGACGCCGAGGCCGGCGGCTTCGAGCATTTCGTGGTCGTTCCACGAGTCGCCGATGGCGATCGTTTCTTCGAGTGTGCAGCCGAAATAGTCGGCCAGGAACGCCAGCGCGTGTCCCTTCGTGCCTTCATGGTGCATGATTTCGAGAAAATGCGGCTTGGACTTGGTGATATGCACCTGGTCGCCGAGCAGTTCGCGCAGCTTCGGCGCCAGCTCGTCGAGGAATGCCGGATCGTCGATAATGAGCATTTTCGGCGTCGGCTGCGAGAACAATTTTTCAAAGTCCGGTTCGATGTAGTAGCGCGTGTTGTTGAGCTGCGAGTAAGCGGTCAGCCGCTCGTTCTCTTCGCGCGCGTACAGTTTGTCGTCGATATACGTTTGCAGATGCAGATTGTGGTCCAGGCAGTATTTGCCCAGCTTCAGCGCGGCTTCGACCGGCACATGGCGCTCCAGCAGCACTTTGCCGTCGAGCAGATTCTTGACCAGCGCGCCCTGGTAGGTGATGATCGGGACGTTGAGGCCCGTTTGCGCGGCGAGCTGTTTGGCGGAAGCGTAAGCGCGGCCGGTGGCCAGCGTTACGACCGCACCGGCTTCGACCGCCTGCTCCAAAGCGGCCTGGGTCGCCGGCGTGACCTGTTTGTCGTCGTTGATGAGCGTGTCGTCGATGTCGATGGCAATCAGTTTATAAGTCATGGTTTCTCTCCCGTTCTATGTCTGTGTCTTGGTTGGTTCCGACGTTCAGTCTTCCAGGAATACCAGGCCGACGAAGTCGTCCGTTTCGATACTGCCGAAGTAATGCTTGAGGTTGACGCCTTCCAGCGCCGCGCGGATCTCCGACTCTTCATAGCGCTTGCCGCGCAGCAGGTCCGCTACTTCCGACGCGTCGCCCACGCCGAAGAAATCGCCGAAGATGGTGATATCCTCGATGCGGCCGTTTTTGACGTCCATGCGCAGATCGATGATGCCCACCGGGAACTTCTTGGCGTGCTTGACGTTGTATTCCGGCGACTGGCCGTAGTTCCAATCCCAGTTTTTGTAGCGTTCCTCGGAGATTTCATGGATTTTTTTCCAATCGTCTTCGGTCAGCTTGTACTGCGGCACTTGATCCGGCTCGGTCTTGAAAATATGCCGCAGGATGCTGCCTCGGAATTGCTCCAGCGTCATCGGCTGGTTCAGGAATTCGGAGATGTTGGCGACGCGGCTGCGGACCGATTTGGTGCTTTTGGATTTGAATTTTTCCGGGTTCGCTTTGAGCGCCGAATGCACGTTGTCCAGCTCCGAGTCGAACATCAGGGTGCCGTGGCTGAACATGCGTCCGCGCGTGGAGAACTGGGCGTTGCCCGAGATCTTCTGTTCGCCGACCTGCAGGTCGTTGCGGCCCGACAGCTGGGCGTCGACGCCCAGTTCGCGCAGCGCTTCGACCATCGGCTCGGTGAATTTGCGGAAGTTATGAAAAGATTGTCCGTCGTCCTGGGTCAGGAAGCTGAAATTCAGGTTGCCCAGATCGTGGTAAACCGCGCCGCCGCCCGATAAACGACGCACGACGTGGATATGGTTGTCTTTGACGTACTCCGCATTGATCTCCTCGACCGTGTTCTGGTGCTTGCCGATAATGATCGACGGTTCGTTGATATAGAACAGCAGATAGCTGTCGCCGTCCATCGGCAGATGGCGCAGTACGAACTCTTCGATGGCCAGGTTGATCCGCGGATCGTGAATGCCCTGATTGTCGATAAAAAGCATGATTTTGCCTCCCGTTTCGTTTTCTTGCCTGCTTATTGCCTCATTCTATTGTAAACCAAACAAATTGCCGAACACCAGCAAAGAACGCCGGCCGCGGCATAAAAATGCAGGACGATCGGCCGCGAAGCGCGGACGGAAGCGGGCAAAAGGGGCTTTTTTTCGTTTAACGGGCCCGGAAGGCGGGTAAAGCATAACTATCCTCACCAACACCAATAAGCGAAGCGCCGGAAACGGCGGCTGGCGAATAGGAGGTTGAACACGATGGACGAGAAAGCCAAAGCGCTGCTGGATCAGAAGAAAGAACACGACCAGGGCGGACAGCTGAGAAATTTCGTGGAGAATCAGGTGGAAGGCACGGGCAAGTCGGTTCCGGAAGGAATCGAGGCGACCAAAGACCAGCACCAGGATCAGCAGAACCGGCTCAAAGACCAGCAGAACATGCGGAAATAAAGCGCAGCTGTAGGATTCGGGCCATTAGGGCATCATCGACAAAGACAACGACGTTTGGATATGAAAACACACGACAAAAACCGTTTTGCGGGACTCCGTTGCAGGAGAGGCGCAGAACGGTTTTTTATATGGACGAAAAATGCGGCGGAGCGGAAAGGTATACCCAAAAGCGGAGCGTGCCGGCGCGCCGTTTCGCGTTTGCGGGGCGGGCTCGGCTGTTGTGCGGTCCGGCGCGATCCTCTATAATCGGGAAGAGCGGGTTTCGCCGAGGCGAAGCTCCCGAACCCAACCCTATCCAGTACAGCTGCCGAGGTCCCGCACGGCGGCGGATGCGGCCGACCGGCGGAACCGGCCGGAGCCGCGCCGCTCTGCGGGTGAAAAGGGAAGCCGGTGCAAATCCGGCGCGGTCCCGCCACTGTAACACGGAAGGAATCCACGATGCCATTGCGTAAACGCGAGAAGGCGGGTTCCGTCGTCTGATGCCGGACGTTCCGTGAGCCAGGAGACCTGCCCGGCAGCCCCGATGTCGGATTCCGTTCTTCGAGGAAAGAGCGTCCGTGCACGTATGCCTGTTTTGAAGCGGTCCTCCCGCCGATTTTTTTCGATGCGGGTCGGGGCTCTCTTGGCGTGCGTCCCGAACGAAGCCCTTCCCGACGCTTACGGTGCGGACAAGGGCTGTTCGGTCTGCCTGGGACGCGAGCTGTACGCTGGAGACGGAAGCGGTCAACGTACTAGAGGGGGAAACGAAAGATGAACGAAAGCGGTACAATCCGCGGCATGCGGGAAACAGAAGCGGCAAAAAAAGAAACGGAAACGATCGGACGCGTCCAAGCCGGCGGAAACGCGCGGCTTGAAGCGCCGATGCGCGTAGATGAAAACTCGGCCGGTCCGGCGCAAAGCGGCGGACTGCGCCGCATGCTGCTGACCGGAGCGTCCGCGCTTCTGCTGTCGCTCGGCCTTGCCGCGTGCGGCGGACAAAGCCCGACCGCGGAAGCGCCGGCGCCGTCGGTATCCGAAAGCCAATCCGCGCAGGAAGGGCCGGCCGATTCGGACGCGGCGGAGAAGGCTGCGGACGCAAACTCGGCGGACGCCGGCGAAGAAGCGGCGCACACCGTTTACCCGCTGACGCTCAAAGACGCGACGGGCGAAGAAATCGCGTTCGACGCCGCGCCGACGAAGATCGTATCGCTGGCGCCGTCGGAGACCGAAGCGCTGTTTGCGCTCGGTCTGGACGAGCAGATCGTCGGCGTGTCGGACAACGACGATTATCCGGAGGAAGCGAAAAACAAGCCGAAGATGGGCGGCTTCGAATTGAACACCGAAGCGATCGTGGCTGCGCAGCCGGATGTGGTCTTCGTCGCCGACGTCACCGACGACGCGACGGTCGAGTCGCTGCGCGGGCTGGGGCTGAACGTGTTCAAGTTCAATCCGGACACGCTGGAAGACGTGATGGACGATATCGCCGTGTACGGCGAAATCACCGACCGGCAGGCCGAAGCGAAGACCGTGACCGACAAGATGCGGGCGGATATCGAGCAGGTGCGCACGGCCGCCGCCGCGATCGACGAAGCCGACAAGCAGACGGTCTACCTGGAGTTCTCGCCCGGCTGGACGGTCGGCGGCGGCGAATTCATGAACGAGCTGATCGAAACGTCGGGCGCGGTCAACGCGGCCGCCGATACGCAGGGATGGAGCGAAGTGGATTCCGAAGCGATCATCGGGAAAAATCCCGACGTGATTCTGTACAGCAAGCTGTCGGTCGATCCGCAGACGATCAAAGACCGCAGCGGCTGGGCCAATCTGAAAGCGATCCAAAACGACCGGCTGGTCGCGCTCAACGACAACCTGGTCAGCCGCCCCGGACCGCGCATTACCGACGGCCTGATCGAAGTCTTCAACGCGGTTTATCCGGATAAACTGAAGTGATCCGCAGACTGGGCGGTTACGGGGCGGCGGGGATTCTTCTTCTGCTGCTCAGCCTGGTGCTGACGCTGCGGATCGGTTCCGTCCCGCTTCCGGCCGGCCGGATCGCCGCCATTCTGCTGCACGAACTGCCGGGCTTGGGGCGGCTTATCGCGCAGAGCTGGGACGATTCGGCGGCGCAGATCGTGCTGCGCGTGCGGCTGCCGCGCATCGTGCTGGCGGCGCTGGTCGGCGCGGCGCTGGCAGTGGCCGGCGCGGCTTTCCAGGGCGTGCTGCGCAACCCGCTGGCCGATCCGTTTACGCTCGGCGTCTCGTCCGGCTCCTCGCTGGGCGCCGCGGTGCTGATCTTCTTCGGGCTGCGCACCGCGTGGATCGGGCAGTGGACGCTGCCGCTGACGGCGTTCGTCACCGGCGCGCTGACCCTGCTGGCCGTGCTTGCGCTTGCCCGCGACCGCGGCAGGCTGCCCGTGCACGGCCTGATTCTGGCCGGCGTGGTGATGCAGTCGTTTCTCGGCGCCTGCGTCACGTTCCTGTCGGCGATGTCCGACCGCCCGGTCAACGAAATCCTGTTCTGGACGATGGGCAGCCTGAACCTGCGGGGCTGGGGCTACTCCGGCCTGCTGCTGCCGTATCTGGCGGTCGGCGGCGTTTTTCTCTGGGCGAATGCCGGCGCGATGAATCTGTTCGCGCTCGGCGAGCGCCGGGCCGGGCAGCTCGGGCTCGATACCGAGCGGACCAAGACCGCGGTGCTGCTGGTCGCGACGCTGGTTGCGGCGGCGGCCGTGTCGGTCTCCGGCGTGATCGGCTTCGTCGGCCTGGTGGTGCCGCATATGATCCGGCTCGTCATCGGGCCGGATTACCGGCTGCTGGTGCCGCTGTCCGCGCTCGGCGGCGCGCTGTTCCTGATGTGGGCCGACACATTGGCCCGCTCGCTGGTCGTCGGAACGGAGATTCCGCTCGGCGTGGTCACGGCTTTCGTCGGCGCTCCGTTTTTCGCGCTGCTGCTCTACCGCAGCAAGAAAGGGAAGGGGGCGCTGCTGTGAAGTGGTGGAAGCCGGGAAGCGGGGGAAAAGCCGCCCGGGGTTGGAAGGCCGGACGAATCGTCGGCGGTAAAGAGACTGGCGGAGGCGGAGCGGACAGCCGAAGCGAAGCCGCCGGGGAGCGGAAGGCCGGACGAACAGCCGGCCGGGAGAAGCCGGGTGAATACGGCGGAGACGCGCCGGAAAGCGGCGGAGCGCGAATCGTCGGCCGGACTTCGGCCGACGATTCGCCCGCGATCGAGCTGCGCGGCGCGGTCTGCCGTTACGGCGGCTTCCGCGCCGTCGGCCCGCTGGACTGGACCGTGCGGCGCGGCGAGTTCTGGGCCGTGCTCGGGCCCAACGGCAGCGGGAAATCCAGCCTGCTCGGGCTGGTGTCCGGCGCAGAGCGCCTGGCCGCCGGCGAAGTCCGGCTGCTGGGCCGGCCCGCGGCCGGTTACGGCCGCCGCGAGCTGGCGCGGCGGCTGGCCGTGCTGCCGCAGGAAGGCCTGCCGCCGCTCGGCGTTACCGTACGGGACGCGCTGGAGCTGGGGCGCTTCCCGTACCGGGACCGGTTCGGCCGCGAGCGGAATCCCGCGGCCGCCGAAGAACTGCTCGCCCGCATCGCCGGGCGATTGGAACTGACGGCGCTGCTTGAGCGCCGCCTCGACGAACTGAGCGGTGGACAGCGGCAGCGCGCCGCGCTCGGCCAGGTCATGGCGCAGCAGCCGGAGATCCTGCTGCTGGACGAGCCGACGGCTTATCTGGATATTTATTATCAGCTCGATGTGATGGAGCTGGTGCGGGAATGGCGCGCGGAAGCGGGTCTTACGGTCGTGGCGGTGCTGCACGACCCGAACCTGGCCGCCCAGTACGCCGAGCGGCTGCTCCTGCTGCGCGAAGGCCGGGCCGCCGGTTCCGGTCCGGCGCAAAGCGTGCTGACCGCCGAAGCCGTCGGCGCCCTGTACGGCGTAGCGCCGCCGATCGTTGTGCGGCGCGAAGACATCGGCGCGCCGCAGCTGCTGTTCCGAGCGGCGCGCCGGCCAGGCGCGGAGCCGCCGCGGGAATAGCGGTACCCGCAGCGTTGGAGCGCTTGCGCGGAAAAGCTTTTTGCGGTCCGCACGACGCCGCCCGGAATGCCGAAAAAACCGGCTTTTGCATCTCTAACGGATACGATAACCGCCGGCCGCCCGTAACGCGCGCATAAGCGGCGTAACAAAAAGCCGAAGGCAGAAGCCTTCGGCTTTTTTTCGCATATTCGTTTCTGTATTCCCGCATCCATACGGCGAAGCCTCGGTTCCCGGCCGGGCTCCGCCTGCATCTTGGTCAGATCTTGAACTGCCGAACCGCTTGTTCCAGTTCGTCGGCCTGGCGGCTCAGTTCGCCGACGGTGCGGGCGTAGGATTCCATTTCTTCCATTTGCCGCGCGCTGTTGCCGGAAACGTCCTGAATGCGATCCTGCACATTTTGCGTGATATAGGCGGTCTGTTCGACCGAAGCGCTGACCTGCTGGCTGCCGGCCGATACCTGCTGGGTCGAAGCCGAGACTTCTTGTACGGAAATATTGACCTTCTGGATCAAACCCATCAGCTGTCCGAAAGCGCCCCCGGCGCTGCGCACCACTTCGGCGCCCGACATGATTTCGTGGTGCACCTTGCCGATCGCCTGCACCGAACGCTCGGAATCTTCGCGCAGCGCGCCGAGCGAATCTTCGATGCGTCCGGTCGCTTCGCGCGATTGGTCCGACAGCTTGCGCACCTCGTCGGCGACGACCGCGAAGCCTTTGCCGTGCTCGCCCGCGCGGGCCGCTTCGATCGAAGCGTTCAGCGACAGCATTTGAATCTGCTTGGAGATGTTGGTGATCGCCTGAAGCACTTCGGCGATCTCGCTCGACCGCGAGCCCATCGTTTCGATACGGCGGCGGGCTTCCACCGACATTTCCTGGACGCGGTTCATCTGCTCGACCGCCTGCTGCGCCAGCTCGTTGCCGGAAGTCGCTTCGCGCGACGCCAGGCCGATTTGTTCGTTTACTTCCGCCGCGGAAACGGCGATATGCTGAATTCCGCCGCTGATTTCTTCCATCGCTTTCGCGTTTTCGGAAGCGCCGGCCGCCACCGTTTCGCTGTTCGAAGCGATCTCGGCCGCCGAAGAAGCCGACTGCTCGCTGATCTCGCTCAGCATGCCGATGCCCCGGGACAGCTCGACGGAGTCGCTTTTGACTCGGTCCGTCGCTTCGCGCACATGCCCGACCATGCCACGCAGATTGGCTGTCATCTGACGGAACGCGTCGGCGAGCTGCGCGATTTCGTCGCGGCCTTTCACCTGGATATCCTGCTGCAGATCGCCTTCCGCCACCAGCTTGACGTGCTTGACGAGACGCGACAGCGGTTTGGTCATGCGTCTGCTGACAATCGCCGCGGCGAGCGAACCGATCACGATGACGACAAGCGCGACCGCCGCGCTGGAGACCAGGATGCTTTGTTTGACGACGTTGACGAAGCCCGCGTCCATCGTAACGGCCATAAGCAGCGTGCCGCCCTGAATCGGCATGTAACCGCTCATGTGCGTCCCGCTGTCGTCGGTATAGAGCGGAGTGACGACGGCGTCTTTGCCTTTCAGCGCTTTAGTCATATCCGGACTGACGGATGATCGGTCGCCGACTTTGACCGATGCGCCGTTATTGGCCAGCACAACCGTGGCGCCGTCTTCTTTGACATTGAGCAGATACACATTTTCGAGCCGGAATTCTTTGGTCGAATCGTCGAGATAGGTTTGCAGTTTCATTGAAGCGGCTTTGTTGCCGCTGGCCGCCATGCCCGCCTGAGCCGTATCGAGACCGCCCTTGATCTCGGAAACGCTCAAATCGAGTGTTTTGTGGAATTCCGGCACGATCCGCTGCTGAAGGGTTCGGTCGAAGATGAAGAAAAAGATCCCGCAGAGCAGCACGCTCGCCGCCAGGATGATCGTGCCCGCCAGAGCGATAATTTTGTGACTGATAGAACGGTTGAACATGAGGCATTCTCCCCTTTGCGTGGTTAAAAAATAGAAGCGATGATTATGTGGAACTTCATTTCACACCAATTCGGCCCGCAAACGAAACACCCGGCAAGCAAAAAACGCGCGAGAGCTTCAATTTCCGATTCCGCAGAGTATATGTAGGGAAGAGGTTGCGGTCAAACGGAGATTAGCGTAGGTCTAAAGATGTATGTTCGAGCTTTGGACTGGAAGTGCTGCGCTTGTACCCCCATATCATACATGAATTTAGGCAATATTGACCAGATTTATGTCAGCTGTTTTTTTAAATTTCATGATTTTTTCGTAAGTTCTTTACATTTTCCGAAAAGGGTTTATAAAAAAAGAAATTAAGTATACCAAAATGATCGGAATAATGTTATTATGATTTGCGGATACGAAAGCTCTTACATACAAAGAGGCGTTGACGGGACCGGCGGCAGCCGAAACCGGGAATTACTTTAGAGAAAAGAGGGATTGTGAAATGGAAACCTTTTTCGTCATTCTGAATATCGCCGTGCTGGCGGGGCTGGCCGTGCTGCTCTACGTGATGCAGAAGCGCCATGTATCGTTCAGCAAACGCGTATTCACCGCGCTGGGACTGGGCATTGTGCTCGGCGCTATTTTGCAGTGGATTTACACGGCCGATTCGGAAGTGATTTCGAAGTCGATGGATTGGTACAGCCTGCTCGGCAGCGGTTATGTGCATCTGCTGCAAATGATCGTTATTCCGCTCGTCATGGTGTCGATCATTACCGCGATCATGAACATCAAAGGCGGCAAGAAGCTCGGCAAGATCAGCGTATCGATCCTGCTGACGCTCGTACTGACCACGGCGATCGCCGCGGCGGTCGGCATTTCGTCCGCGCTGGCGTTTGGATTGAACGCCGAAGACCTCCAGCTCGGCGAAGCGGAGCAGGCGCGCGGAGAATCGCTGGAATCGCGTCTCGGCGACGTTGAAGGCGTATCGCTGCCGCAGCAGATTCTGTCGTTTATCCCGACCAATCCGTTCGAAGACATGACCGGAGCGCGTCCTTCGTCGACGCTGGCCGTCGTGATCTTTTCCGCCTTTATCGGCGTCGCCGTGCTGGGCCTCGACCGCAAGAACGCCCAGCAGGCCGAAACGTTCCGCGGCATCGTCAATGCGGTGCACGGCGTCGTGATGCGCATCGTTACGCTGATTCTGCGCCTGACGCCGTACGGCATCCTGGCGCTGATTGCGAAGATGGTCGCGACCACCAAGCCGGAAGGCATACTGAGGCTGGGCGAATTCGTGATCGCTTCTTATGTGGCGCTGATCGTCATGTTCGTGATCCATTTGGTGATCCTGGTGCTGTTCGGATTCAACCCGGTCACTTACGCCAAAAAAGCGCTGTCGACGCTGGTCTTCGCTTTTACGTCCCGTTCGAGCGCGGCAACCATTCCGCTTAACATCGAGACGCAAACGAAAAAGCTCGGCGTATCCGAAGGCGTAGCCAACCTGTCCGCAAGCTTCGGCGCCACGATCGGCCAGAACGGCTGCGCGGGTATCTACCCGGCCATGCTGGCGATTATGATCGCTCCGGCCGCAGGCGTCGAGATCAACTTCTCGTTTATCCTGACTCTGATCGCCGTTGTCGCCATCAGCTCGTTCGGCGTAGCCGGCGTAGGCGGCGGCGCAACGTTCGCGGCGCTGATCGTCCTGTCCACCATGAACCTCCCGGTCGCGCTGGCCGGCCTGCTGATCGCGGTCGAACCGCTGATCGACATGGGCCGTACCGCCCTGAACGTCAACGACTCCATGGTCGCGGGCGTCGTGACCGGCAAAGTCACCGGCGAGATCGACAAGAACGTTTACGATTCTCCCGAGACTCCGGAACTCGAAGCGGCTCGCGCCTAACCGAAACAAACCGGACGCGTACCGCGCATTCCGTAAGCAGACGGCCTCCGGGCCGTCTTTGCTTTTGTAGAGAGGGTTCGGTTTGTGAAAAGGCGAAAAAGGCATAGAGGAAATTCCAGTGGAGGAGTGATAACGTTCGCCTTTGAAACCGGGAAGATTCCATAGAATCCAATCCAAGCTTCCTGGTTTCAACACGCGGCCGCAACGGAATTTTCTCGGAGCCCTTCAGGCCTTTACAGCGCACAGGACCTTTTCTGCAAAAGGACGGCCCGCAGGCCGTCCTTCGCTTATGGAGAAGCGCTCGAGCGTCCGGCAAAAAACAATGGAACATTTGCCGTCCCTATGGTAAAGTGAGACGGGATTTCAAGTCGGGCTCCGCCGCCTTAATGCGGCCGCCCGGGCGGTTTACGCGGTTCGCAACCCTCCCGCGATATCAAAACTAGGAGGCTATCACTTGTTCAACTTTACTTGGGGCGTTTTTTTCGTCCTGGTCAATTTTGCGTTCTTCCTGCTTTGCTTCAAGTTTTTCGGCAAAAAAGGTCTGTACGCCTGGGTCGGCGTCGCGACCGTCGTCGCCAATATCCAGGTTGCCAAAACGATCGACATGCTCGGCATTACCATGACGCTCGGCAACACCATGTACGTCAGCGTGTATATGACGACCGATCTGCTCAACGAGCGCTACGGCGTCAAAGCCGCGCGCAGAGCGGTCTGGTTCGGCTTTTTTATGCTGATTATGACGACCGTCATCATGCAGATGGTACTGAATTTCCGGCCTTCGGAAGTCGACTTCGCGCAGGGGCCGATGCAGGATCTGTTCGGGCTGCTGCCGCGCCTTGCGCTCGGAAGCCTGGCCGCTTATCTCATCAGCCAACTGCTCGACGTTTATCTGTACGCCGGTATCCGCCGCCGGTTCTCCAGCGCCAACCAGCTGTGGATTCGCAATAACGGCAGCGGCATCGTCAGTTCGTTTATCGATACGCTGATTTTCTGCTCGATCGCGTTTACCGGTCCGGAATATTCGCTGTCCACCTGGATTCAGCTGCTGCTCTCGACCTATGTCTTCAAATTCATCCTGACCGCCGCCGGCACCCCGGTGCTGTATCTGGCGCGAGGCATGAAAGTACCGGTCGAAGAAGCCGATTCCGGACTGCCGACCATCGCTTCCAAATAAAAAGAAGTTCCAGCAAAAGGAGGAGTATTGTCCATGAGTTCGATCCAGCATATGGTGACCTTTTCCCTGCACGCCGGCAAAGACAACGAGGAAGCGGAACGCTTTCTGCGTTCCAGCCTCGAAGAACTGTCCGCCATCCCGGGCGTGCAGCAGTTCCAAGTCTTCCGCCAGGTCAGCGCCAAAAACGAATACGACTACGGATTCTCGATGGTCTTCGCCGACCAGTCGGCCTATGACGCCTACAACAACCATCCCGTGCACGTGAATTACGTCCGCGAGACTTGGGACACCCGGGTCAGGGCTTTCCAGGAAATCGACTTGATCGCGTATAGCTAAAGCCGTCCAAAGTCCGTCGCAGCTTCCCCGCAGGCGGCTTCGTTCCCTGCGTATT
Source organism: Saccharibacillus sp. CPCC 101409 (assembly GCF_030518235.1). Lineage (GTDB taxonomy): Bacteria > Bacillota > Bacilli > Paenibacillales > Paenibacillaceae > Saccharibacillus. The sequence goes on from NZ_JAULSA010000001.1 coordinate 677,241, forward strand.
TTCGTTTATCGCTATTATTCAATATCTTTTGCGCAAAAGAACCTTCAATCCCGAGCCGAAAGCAGGGGAGAAGGTTCTTTTTAATCGTGCCGCGAATCAAAACGGATATTTTCAAATACCAAGTCCACCTAACCTACTACGCTAACCGTGTTAAATCCTCAAGTTGACCGGAAGAAACTTTCTTATGCGCGTAAAAGGTTCGATTCGAACGCGCTCAACCTACTATTTAAGTCAGACAAGCTGCTATGTGCAGACTTTTCTGCCGCTTCTTTTTCTTCTTTCTTTTTCGTCTCCATCCACAAAGAAGCTGCCCATTGAATCGGGCAGCTCTCAACTTGTCGAGAATGGTTTATTCCAAGCGAAGCGAATAGCAGAGGGAGAAATTCAGTGAAGGAACGATAGTGTTCGCCTTTGAAATCGGGAAAATACCTCCTATAATCTAATCGGTTTTTCCCGATTTCAACACGCGACCGCAACGAATTTCTCCCGCAGCGTTCACGCTTCTTATGCGAATAGGACTTTTCTCGACATCCGAGCCGCCCTTTTCAAAAGGACAGCTCTTTCCAATCAACCAATCACCCGCAGCTCCTTCGGATAGCTCGTCAATACATCGACCCCGTCCTTGGTCACGATAATATCGTCCTCGATCCGCACCCCGCACTCGCCGGCGACATACACGCCCGGCTCGACGGTAAAGCAAAGGCCTTCCGTCACGAGTTCCTCGTTGGCGCCGTGCACCGACGGATATTCGTGCACGTCCATGCCGAGCCCGTGGCCCAGCCGGTGCATAAAGTACGGGCCGTAGCCGGCTTCTTCGATCACGCGCCGCGCGGCGGCGTCGACCGAAGACAGCGTCACGCCCGGACGGATCCGGGCGATCGCCGCCAGGTTGGCGGCCAGCACCGTTTCGTAGATCTTGACCGATTCGCCGCTCGGACGTTCGGCCACGGCGAAAGTGCGGGTAATATCCGAAGCGTAGCCGTCCAGATACACGCCCATATCGAACATGAGCATATCGCCGGCAGCGATCTTGCGATTGCCGGGATTGCCGTGCGGCAGCGCCGTATTGTCGCCGGTCAGCACCATCGTATCGAACGACGGGCCTTCCGCGCCGAGCTTTTTCATCTGGTATTCCAGCTCGGCCACGATCTCGATTTCCGTCGCGCCGACCCGCACATGCTTCAATCCTTCATCGAGCACCGCTTCGATCAGGCGGACGGCCGCGCGCAGTTTCTCGATTTCTTCCGGCGTTTTGGCCGCGCGCAGCGAACTCAGCACGCCGCCGACGTCGGCATAGCCGGAAGCGCCGAGCGCCGCGTTCAGGCGTTCGAACCGCGAGACCGACAGATGGTCTTTTTCGATGCCGATTGTGCCGCGGCCGCCGCCGAGCCAGCCGCGCAGCAGGTCGTAAGCATCGTCGGTATCGCCATGGGTATGGATCGTCGGCACCGACGAAGAAGACTTCGCCGCTTCCAGATCGAGGGCGGGCACGACGAGAAACGGATCGTTTTCTTTCGGGACGGCAAGGCCGAGAAAGCGTTCGTGCGGGTTGGACACAAAGCCGGTCAGATAGCCGACATGCTTCGGATCGGTAATCAGCAGGCAGTCGAGCGCATGCTCGTTCATATGGGTTCTGAGTTGAGTCCAGCGTTGATCGTTCATTAAGATTTCACTCCCGTTATTTTTTGCAGCGCGCCGCGCACGTCGCCTTCGTACAGTCCGCCGTGGTAGCAGAGCACCCGGTCGATCTCGAGTTCCGCCAGCTGCTCCAGCGAGCGGAGCGCCTGATTCATGTCCGGCGTATAAGGCTCGGAAGGCCCCGCCAGCGCGCCGTTTTCCACGCGCAGGGCGTCGCCGGCCAGCAGCAGTTTCTCGCCCGGAACGTAGAGGCTGATATGTCCGGGGGTATGTCCCGGCGTATGCAGAATCCGCAGGCCGCCCTGGAGCGGCAGCTCTTCGCCGTGTTGGAGCACGCGCGTAACGCGTCCCGGCACAAGCGACGCCAGCATCTGCTCCGCCAGCCGACGCAGGCCGTCCGGCATCGATTGCAGGCGTTCCGCCGGCATTTTGATCAGCGCTTGTTCGCCCTCGAGATAAGGACGCTCGTCCGCATGCACCAGAATCTCCACGCCCGGCAGCCGTTCGAGCAGCTGCGCCAGCGCGCCGATATGGTCGACGTCCTGGTGCGTGAACACAATCCGCCTGACGTCGTCCGGATTGTAGCCGGCCGCCCGAATCTTTTCTTCGATCTGGCCGAGCATGCCCGGCAGGCCGGCGTCGATCAGGGTCAGCCCGTCGTCGTCCGCCAGCAGCGCCGCATGGTAAACGTTCGGTGTGCCGCCCTGCAGGACCGTCAATTCCAGATCCGTTATTCCCGTTGTCATCTTCATCAAGTTCCGCCGGAATTCCGGCCGACACCTCCCGTTTTTCGTTTATCGCCGCATCGCCTGAACGTGTTCCGCCGCGATGCGCTCACGCTGTCTATTATAGACCAATCGCGCCGCAATGAACAAAAAAACGAAGAGCCCTTCCAGTATCAGGGTTGACACGCGCCATTTATACGGGCTATGATAAGTTTACTATTTGGCAAAGGAGGATGGCAGCAATGATCGTCGTTAACCGTTTGACCGCTCATTCGACAACCGAACACTCGCCTTTCGTTCTGCCTGTCCTCGACGGGTACGGTTTGGCCTGAACAGCCCTGGCGCCGTTTGCGTATTTATGAAAGTTTCTGCTTTCATTGCGAAAACGACGACGCCGTCGGCCGCTTTTATTTGTTTTCGTGAATCCCGCAGTGCTGTGGAATTTACGGAATAATCAAGCGGACGATTCTGTTCGGTTTAAACCGGCATAGCCGCGGACGAGATGTCCGCGGCTTTTTGTTATGCTTTTTTACTACCCTGATTTGTTCAAATAGAAAGGAATGGATTTTTCATTTATGTTAAACGACAACCCCAACTTTAAATCGGACTTTTTCCAACCTGATCCTGCCTCGAATTCTGCCGAACCGCCCGAAGTTTCCCCGACGGCGGCCGGCTCCTGTTATCACGAAGTACGGCTTCCCGCCGGCAGCGTCCACGTCTATGCGGACGACGAGCTGTTTGCGGGATTGGATACGCGCATTTACGATATGGCCGGCCGCAATCTGCAAATTCCCGGCATCCGCTACATGGGCTATACGCCGGATGTGCATCCGGGCGTCGGAACGTGCATCGGCACGACGGCGGTCTGGAACATGCAGAAGGGCATGGTATCGCCGTCGATCGTCGGCAGCGATATCGGCTGCGGCATGCGGGTCCACCTGACGAATCTGCACCGCAGCGATTTGCAGGATCTGCGTTTGCGGCGCAAGCTGGTCAACCGGATCGAAAAATACCTGCCGATGGAGAGTCATAAACGCGGCGCTTTCTCCGATCTGCGGATGGACCATATTGTGCAAAAAGGGCTGAAAGGACTGCCGGGCAAATATTTGCCGGACAGCGTTTCGGCCAAACGTTCCCCGTCGCTGAGCCATGTGGAACGCGCCCGGTTCGCTTTCGATCCGGAAGAATTGAACGCGGTAACGGAATCTTCGTGGATCAAAGGACTGCGGCAGCTGGGCACGCTCGGCGGCGGCAATCATTTTGCGGAAATCCAATATATCGAAATTGCGGAAGAAAACCGGGCGATCGCCGAGCGGTGGGGCATGACCGACGGGCAGGTGGTCGTGATGGTCCATTCCGGCTCCCGCGCCTGGGGCGCGATGGTCAGCCAGAACTACACGCCGATGGCGGCGCGCGCGATGAAACGGCTCGGCCTCGGCACCGACGATCCGAAGCTGATCTTCGCCCCGCTGGATTCGCCCGAAGGACGCCGTTATACGGATATGATGGCTTCGGCGCTGAATGTGGCCGTGGTCAACCGCCACCTGATCGCTTATGCGATCCGCGAAGCGTTTATCGACGTATTCGGCCCGAAGTTCGAGATGAATATTTTGTACGACTTGATGCACAATTACGCCTGGGAAGAGCAGCACGGCGGACAGGACTGGTTCGTGCACCGCAAAGGCGCGACCCGCGCGCTGCCGGCCGGCCATCCCGATAATCCCGACGTCTATATGGGCACCGGTCATCCGGCGCTGATCCCCGGCTCGATGGGCACGGCGTCGTACATCATGGCCGGTCTGCCGAGCGGAGCCGCCAATTATCACTCGATCTGTCACGGCGCGGGCCGCGCGCGTTCTCGCAGCGCGACCAAACGCCTGGTGACGGTCGATCAGTTCGCCGCGGCGCTCAAGGTCGGAACCGAAGAAGAAGTGATCGTTAACCATAACTCGCTTGGCGTGATTCTGGACGAATCGCCCCAGGCTTACAAAGACGTCGATCGGATCATAGGCAGCGTGACGGGAGCGGGACTGGCTTCCGTCGTTGCCAAATGCAAGCCGCTTGCGGCAGTGAAAGGAGCAAAATCTTAATATGGAACACAAATTACAGCCGGATAACGGCCTGCGGATCGCGGCGGTTAACGCGCAGTCCGGCGAAGAACGGACGATTGTCGCTTATGAACCGGGCAATCCGAATATGGCGGAATACGAATCGTACGCCCGCGTAACGAGAGGAATCGAAGCGCTGCTGGAGGAGCGTTACGGCGTGGCGTACGCGCTCTACGCAAGCGACGACGGCAACAGCGATTACTGGGATCTGCTTGAAGAAGATGTGAAAAGCGGCTCCGAAGAAGTGGAATGCGCCGGCCGTATCTACGAAGGCATCGAAGGGCGGACGTTTGCATACGACGAAGACAGCAGCACGCCGGAATACACGATCCATCCGGCCATCCGAAACAATGTGTTCGTGTACCCGCAGCAAGGCGTAGCGCTCGCGCGCATCCCGATGTTCCGGCAGCACGGCATTTACAGCGAAGATTTCGTGTTTGCGACCGGGGACGAAGCCATCAGCCGCTTCCTGAGCGGCGTGCGCACCCGTCAGCGGAACCGGGACAAGAACCAGATCACGGTCTTTACGGATACCAACAATGGCATTCACCGCGAGAGCGAGCCGATTACGCGCGCCGTGTCGCGGGGCGACGTGATCCTGCCTGAGCCGCTCAAAAAAGAAATTTACCGGTCGCTCGATCAATTTTTCGAATCGGACCGTACGTTTTACCATAAACACAATCTGCCGTTCAAACGGGGCATCCTGCTCTACGGACGTCCCGGCAACGGCAAAACGACGCTCGTCAAATCGATCGCGGGCAGCGTTCCCGGACCGGCCGCTTACTGGCAGATCACCGAATACACATCGAGCGGCTCCGTTCAGGAAGTATTCGAAACGGCGGCGCGCCTCGCGCCGATGGTGCTGGTGATCGAAGATATCGACTCCATGCCGCAGGGCGTGCGCTCGTTCTTCCTGAATACGCTGGACGGCGCGACGTCGAAAGAAGGCATTTTCCTGATCGGCACGACCAACTATCCGGAGAAGATCGATCCGGGCCTGATGAACCGCGCCGGACGCTTCGACCGCTCCTACGAGATTTCGCTGCCGGACGCCGATCTGCGCCGGATGTTCCTGGAGCGCCGAGGGCTGCTGGAGTTCGTGCCGCCGGAAGAGCTGGACCGCGCGATTTCGCTGACCAAAGGCTTCAGCATGGCGCAGCTCGGCGAGCTGTACGTCTCGGCCGCGCTGGAATGGAACGAACGCGGCGAAGCCGATATCGCGGCGATCGTGAAGTCGATGGGCGGCGAGATGAGCAAGGAGAAGAAAGGCAGCTGGCTGGACGTGAAAGGCAGCGGGATCGGGTTTCAACTGTAGCTTGTATAAAGGAAAGAAAAAAGCGTTCCGAAAGATTTCGGAACGCTTTTTTGCGTATAAGTTTGCGGGTACGCGGATACGATTCAAGAATTCCGTTTCTCGGACCGCGCGATAGTAATAAAGCGATCAAGTTCTTCGGCGGCGTAGGGAAGATTGGCATCGATCCGAACTGCCCGATGTCGACCGGTCATGAAACGCTCGAACTCTGCATGGACCGAGATCATGGGATGTTCGAGTTCGCCTTCGACCCCGCTTTGTTGAAACGTCGCTCGCAAGCTAAACCGGTTCGCGGCCGTCTCGTGTTCAATAAGCAGCGCGCACTCTACAAAAGCAGCATTCGCATACCGGGCTGTTTCCTCCAGTTCCCCGATGAAATCGGCTTTACGAAGATACTGCGGCACAATCACATCGCGACCTGAACAAAGATGAGCCCGGACTGCGGCGACCGCTATCGTTCTCGCGGCTTTTCCAGCTTCGAGCGGATTCGTTTTCCAACCGCCGATCATCGCTCTGATCTTGTCGATGTCTAGAGCAAGAGGAAGGCTTTCCGCTTGCAGTTCGCACCATACGCGCGCAAGGGTGGATTTTCCGCTTGCGGGAATACCATTAAGAAGAACAAGCACCGGCCGTTCTGTCATGAACGGTCAGATAATCCGGCGGCGGAGCCAGCCGGAGATCAGGTCGATGATAATGACCAGGATCACGATGCCGAGCAGGATAATGCCTACGCGGCTCCAGTCGCGGGTTTGCAGCGCGAAGATCAACGGGGTGCCGATGCCGCCGGCGCCGACGAGGCCCAGGACGGTCGCGGAACGGATATTGATCTCGAAGCGGTACAGCGCGTACGACAGGAACTGCGGGATGACCTGCGGCAGGATCGCGAAGCGCAGCACCTGCATTTTGCTCGCGCCGCAGGCCAGCAGCGCTTCGCGCGGACCTTCGTCGACGGCTTCGATCGTTTCGGAGTAGAGCTTGGCGAGCATACCGATCGAGTGGACGCCGAGCGCCAGGACGCCGGCGAACGCGCCGGGACCGACAGCGACGATAAACAGGATCGCCATAATGATCTCCGGAAATACCCGGATTACGGTCAGGACGAATTTGCCGCTGGCCGATACGGCACGGATCCGGCTCATGTTGGCCGAAGCCCAGAAGGCGAACGGAATGCACAGGAACGCGGAGATGAATGTGCCCAGAATGGAGATAACCAGCGTCTCCAGCAGGTTGCGCAGCAAATCTTCGCCTTCCGGCATATAAACGTAGCCCCAGTCGGGATGGGTGAAGCCTTCCCAGATAGAGCCCATGACCTGCGCGCCGTATTCCTGAATGCCTTCAAAATGCAGGCCGGACAGCGCCCAGATAAACAGAACGATCAAAGCCGCGCCGATCAGCCAGTTGCGAATAATCGGGCCGCGCGTTTTGGAAGGAAGGGTTTGGTTCATAGCAGTTTCCTCCGTAAGTAAGTACTGGCGTAATCGATCAGCAGCACGATCACGAGCGTCAGCAGGATGATCGTCGAAGCGCGGTCGTAGCGCAGCGAGTTAAGCTGCTGGTCGAGATGCAGACCGATACCGCCGGCGCCGACGAAGCCGAGCACCGCCGCCGCGCGCACGTTAACCTCGAACGTGTACAGCACGTACGAGAAGAAGTAAGGCAGCGCCTGCGGGATAACGCCGAACACGATCAGCTGGATTTTGTTCGCGCCCACGGCCGTCATCGCTTCGAGCGGACCCGGATCGATCGCTTCGATCGCTTCGTAGGTCAGCTTGGCCACGAGGCCGAAAGAAAAGAAGACGAGCGCGAGCATACCGGCGAACGCGCCGATGCCGAATACGGCAACGAAGATTGCCGCGAACAGCAGATCGGGAACCGTCCGCACCAGATTCAGGACCATCCGTACCGGAATGGTCACGATCTTCTTCGGAATAACGTTGGTTGCCGACAGCAGTGCTACCGGCACGGCCAGGACCGAACCGATTACCGTACCGACAATCGCGATCTGGACCGTTTCGATCATCGGTTTCCAGATGTGCGAAGCGTAGCTCCAGTCCGGACGGAGCATCTCGCCGAGAATCCGGCTCATGTTGTCGCGCGCGCCCTGGCTGAACAGATCGAGGATATTGGCGTCGATCCGGATAAAGCAGGCGACGAGCAGCAGGATGAACAGCAGCCAGGTACCCAACGTTTTGTACCGCTGCGGGCCTTTCGAATCCAGGGTCGGCGCCGGTTTCTTGGACGGCGGAGGAGGCGGGGCCCCGACCTCCGCCGTTTCCGGCGTAGGAGCGGGCGTCATACGGGAGCGCCTCCTTTCGCGGCCTCGGCCGCCAGCAGCTCGTCTTCATGGATCGGACGGCCGTAAATTTCGGCGAATTTGGCGTCGGTCGCTTCGGCGACGGGGCCGTCGAACACGACTTCGCCGGCGCGCAGGCCGATAATCCGCGTTGCGTACTCGCGGGCCAGATCGATAAAGTGCAGGTTGACGATGGTTGTGATCTTCAGCTCGCGGTTGATGCGCTGAAGGTCGTCCATAACCTGACGGGTCGTCAGCGGGTCGAGCGAAGCGACCGGTTCGTCGGCCAGAATCACTTTCGGCTTCTGCGCCAGCGCGCGGGCGATCGAGACGCGCTGCTGCTGACCGCCGGACAATTGGTCCGCGCGGCTGTACGCTTTCTCGCGGATATTGACGCGGCTGAGCGCGTCGAGAGCGATTTCGGTATCTTCCTTGGGGAAGTAGCCGAACATGGTGCTGAACGTGGAGTGATAGCCGACGCGGCCGGACAGCACGTTGCGCAGCACGGTGGCCCGCTTCACCAGGTTGAAGCTCTGGAAGATCATGCCGATATCGCGGCGGATACGGCGCAGCTGCTTGCCGTTCGCTTTGGTCACGGACTTGCCGTCGACGGTGATCTCGCCGGAGCTGATGTCGTGCAGCCGGTTGATGGAGCGCAGCAGCGTCGACTTGCCTGCGCCGGACAAGCCGACGATAACGATAAATTCGCCTTCGCCGATCGTCAGGTTGATATTGTTCAGACCGAGGGTCCCGTTCGGATACTGCTTGACTACATTCTTGAATTCGATCATGGTTGCCCGCTTTCTCCGGCGAAATCCCCCGCGCGGGAGGGAATATACCGGTTGGATTCACGCTTTCTCCAAACGCCGCACAGCGCCGCTTACGGTTGTGAGACCGCAAGCGGCGCTGCATGGAGAACACGGATCGGCGTGTTCAGATAGGTTTGCCCAAATTATAGCATAAGCCCGTTGGACGGTGAAGACTTAAAACTACTCGATTTTCTGGCCGACGGCTTCAGCGGATTCGCGAACGATCTTGAAGTTGGCGTCGTCGCCTTTTACATAACCTACGTGGGTGTAGACGTCGTTGATGATTTTTTGGCCTTCCGGATCTTCGCCCAGCGCGATGAACGCATCGGCAATCTTGTCTTTCCATTCCTGCGTCATGTCGCTGCGCACGCTGATGGTATCGTTCGGAATCTTGTCGGTGAAGTACAGGACTTTCGTTTTGTCGAATACATCCGGAACGTCGCCTTTGACCGTGTTGCGCGCGTCCTGGAAGACGGCGACCGCGTCAACCTGTCCGTTCAGCAGCGCCAGTACCGCCTGGTCGTGGCCTTTCAGCGTTACGCCTTGAACGTCCGTTGCCGGGTCCATGCCTTCTTTGATCATGGCAGCCGCCGGGAATACGTAGCCCGCGGAAGACGTTACGTCCTGCCAGCCCATTTTCTTGCCTTTGAGATCCTGCAGCGTGTTGATGCCGGAATCTTTTTTAACGATGATCATGGATTTGTAGAAGTCTACTTTTTCATCCGTGTTTTCGCCCGTTTCGTCGTTCAGACCGTAGCGCTGAGCCTGCAGCAGCAGGTCGGCCGATTTTCTGACGTCGTGCGCCAGCACGTAAGCGTTCGGAGGCAGGAAGCCTACATCGACCTGCTTCGCGGACATCGCCTCGATAATCGTGTTATAGTTAGGAGATACGCTGACTTTTACCGGAATGCCCAGTTTGTCGCCGAGCAGTTTTTCCAGCGGTTTCGCTTTGGCTTCCAGTGTTCCCGCGTTCTGCGAAGGTACGAATTGCACAGTGAGCTCTTTAGGAACGTAACCTGCTGCGGTTTCCGTTTTCTCGCCGCCCGCGGATGTGTTGTCCGAGGCATTGTTGCTGCTGTTTCCACATGCTGCCAGACCCGCCGTAAGCGCCAGAGACATGCAGACCGTAAGTACTTTCTTGAACAAAATCTTTTCCCCCTTGAGATCGGTTTATGGACTTATTTTTTTGCGTTCGCGGCCCGAAGCCGGCAAAAAGAAGTGTACCAGCATTTTCCTCGGAATGAGTAAATTTCTTGTGCGATCTTTGTTAAATGTGTGTAAAAATCGTTTGTTCTCTCTTGCGGAAAACGCGCACAAATGTCATTCTAGTCAAGCCGGGAAAACGTGAAACCTTCAAATTCGACGTTTCAGAAAACGAACGTTACAGCCCCCTGTGTCAGTTAATGTTGTGTTTTTCTCACTAACTACCACCGGTAAATTAATCTTCATTAAAGATAGTAACACAAAAAACGAAAATTGCACGAGTTTTATCTAAAAAAGTTCTAGAAAAAGATAAAAAAACTGTGTAGCTTAAAAAGAGCGTAATCTAAGCTGACATAATGGAGGAGAGTAAACTGAGTATTAAAGCAAGCGTGCGGGTGCTGGAGACAACCGATCTCCATGTGCATATGACGAACTACGATTATTACGGCGACCGGCCGGTGCTGGAATACGGATTCGCGCAGACGGCGACCTTGATCCGGCAGGCCCGAGCGGAGAAAAAGAACGTGTTCCTGTTCGACAACGGGGATCTGCTGCAGGGCAATCCGATGGGCGACTACATGGCCGCGGAAGGGCTGAACGGCAGCGCGAAGATTCATCCGGTATACCGGGCCATGAACGCGCTGGGCTACGACGCGGGCACGCTCGGCAATCACGAATTCAACTACGGGCTGGACTATCTGGACCGGACGCTGGAAGGAGCCGCGTTTCCTTATACGGTCGCCAATTTGTATCTGGACGGAGAAGGCGTGCCGAAGCATTCGCATTATCTGCCTCCGTATCTGCTGCTCGACCGGACGATCGAAGACGAAGCGGGCGGGGTTCATCCGCTGCGCATCGGCGTGATCGGGCTCGTGACGCCGCAGATCATGAACTGGGACAAAGGCAATCTCGAAGGACGGCTGACGGCCGCGGACATGGTGGAGACGGCGAACACGTACGTGCCCAAAATGAAAGAAGAAGGCGCCGACCTGATCGTGATGCTGGCGCACTGCGGTTACGAGGACGTGCCGGAAGCGCCGATGACGGAAAACGCCGTGCTGCATCTGAGCCGCGTGCCGGGCGTGGACGCGCTGCTGTTCGGCCATGCGCACAAAGTCTTCCCGGGCCCGGCGTTCGAAGGCAGAAGCGGCGTCGACCTGATACACGGAACGATCAACGGAATTCCGGCGGTCGAAGCGGGGTATGCGGGCGATCACCTGGGCGTGATCGATCTGGAGCTGGAACTTGCGGAAGGCGGCTGGAAAGTCGTCGCGGCTTCCGCCGAAGCGCGGCCGGTGTACGATACGGCCAAAGCCGCGCCGCTTGTGCGCACCGACGAAGAAGTAACGGAGGCGGTGCGCGAGGCGCACGAAGGCACGCTTGCCTATATCCGGACGCCGGTGGGCGAAACGACGGAGCCGATCGACAGCTACTTCGCGCTGGCAAGCGACAGTGCTTCGGTGCAGATCGTCAACGATGCGCAGCGCTGGTATCTGCGGCGCGAGCTGGCGGGCACGCCGTATGCCGGGCTGCCGATGCTGGCGGCGGGCGCGCCGTTCAAAACGGGCGGGCGCTACGGCCCTTCCTATTATACAAGCGTTCCCGCGGGACCGCTGGCGGTCAAACACATCGCGGATTTGTATAATTATCCGAATACGCTGTGCGCGGTGCTGCTGAACGGCGCCGAGCTGGCCGAGTGGCTGGAATGGGCGGCCGGGCTGTTCAATACGATCGATCCGCTGGGCGGAGACGGCCAGGATCTGGTCAATCCGGATTTCCCGTCGTTCAACTTCGATATTATCGACGGCGTCAGTTATACGATCGACGTCACGAAACCGGCTAAATATTCGGTTTCCTGCGAACGGCTGCACGAAGGCCCGGGCCGGATCGGCGATCTGGCCTACGAAGGCGCGCCGGTTGATCCCGCAGACAAGTTCGTCATCGCGACCAACAATTACCGGGCGTTCTCGACGCCGATCGCCAACCCCGACGGGCAGCGGATCGTTTTGGCCGCGCCGGACGAGAACCGTCAGATCCTGACGGATTATATCCGCAGTTCGGGCCGGCTGGCTCCGAAAGCCGACGGCAACTGGAGCCTGACCGGAGTACCGGCGGGCATGAAAGTCAGCCTGCTGTCGTCGCCCGACGCGCGGGGCTCCGAACTTCCGGCCGGCATCGAATTCGCCGGTATGGCGGACGGCGGATTCGCCCGCTTCGAAGTGGAAGCGTCGGCGCTCGGGCGCCGCTAAAAGCGGCGAACGGCGGTTCCTGCCGGTCTGCGGTCTGCGCGGCCTACGGCGCGTCGGCGGCCAAAAGGGCGCGGCTGCGCACAGCTGCGCGGACATGGCGCACGGAAAAGGGAAGGACGGCGTTCGCCGAAGCGAACGCCGTCCTTCCCTTTGAACGCAGGCGGGAGCGAAGCGACAAATAGAAAGGGGGAAATAGGATGCAATCGGCTGTTTTTTTCGACTTGGACGATACGCTGTACGATCATTTGCAGCCGCTGGAACTGGGAGTGCGCGCCGTGCTGGGCACGGGAGACGACTTTCCTTACGAAGCGCTGTATCATCGGGTCCGCTATTACAGCGATCTGCTGTCGGCGACGCGAGCGCTTCCGGCTGGCGCTGGCCGAATTCGGGTTCGAACCGGACGGCGAGTCGGCGGAGCGGGTGCAGCAGGCTTATCTGGAGCGGCAGTACGCCATTTCGATGCGCGAAGGCGCGCGCGAATTGATCGAGGAGCTGAACGGCCTGGGTCTGACGGTCGGCATCGTGACGAACGGCCCGACGGAGCATCAGCGGCGCAAAGTGGAAGCGCTTGGCCTGGATAAGCTGATCGCGCCGGAGCGAATCTTCGTTTCGGGCGCGGTGCAGTTCGCCAAGCCGGACGTACGGCTGTTCCGCCATGTCAACGAAGCGACGGGCACGAAGCCGGAGGAATGCTTCTATATCGGCGATTCCTGGCGCAACGATATGGTCGGGGCGGTGGACGCCGGCTGGACGGCGCTCTGGTTCAATCCGCGCGGAGCGGAGCGCGAATCGGAGCACGAACCGCATTATACCGCGGATAGCTTTGCGGAGGTCCGGCGCATTCTGCTGGAAAGCCGGACTCGAAATAACGGAAATTGATTTTAATCGGAGGATAAGAAATGAGCAGCGCAACGGAAATGATTTGGAAACGCAACAAAGTGATTGTTTGGATTCTGTGGTCGGTGCTCGCCATCGCGACCGTGCAGGCTTTTTTCGACCCTTCATTATGGGTAACGAATATCGCCGGCGCGCTGCTGTGTGCAGCGATCGACGCGCTGAACCGTCGGAAGAAAGGCGTGCTGGTGATTCCCTGGATCATTACGGGACTTCTGGCCGCGTTCAGCATTTATTTCAACTTCGGCAAGATCGAAACGTCGACCGCATTGATCTTCTGCATCGTGCTGCTGATTTATCCGCATTACAAATACTTCGCCGCCGCTTTCGGGCTGGTGGTAATCAATATGCCGCTTCAGATCATGAACGGCGCGACCGTGGCGGCGGAGACGTCGGCCGCGGATTTGTACGCCGATGTGTTCGCCATGTTCCTGCTGACGGGCATCGCGCTGACCAGCGTAGCGTTTTTGAATCGGCGCACGTACCGAAGCAGCGAACAGCGGCGCGAAGAAAGCGAAGAAACGGGTCGGCGGGTCGAGTATCTGCTTGAGCGCGTGCAGGCGTCGGCCGAATCGCTGCGCCGGTTCTCGGAGCAAACGAAGCGGGAAGTCCGCGACGTGGGCACGATTACGAACGAAGTCGTCGCGGCGTTCCAGGAAGTGGCGCGGGGCGTCGAAGACCAGGCGGGCAGCGTGACGCGCATTACCGACGCCCTGTCGGTATCGGACAGCCATATCGCGAATGTGACGGAATACGCGGGAGAGATGAAGCGATTGTCCGAAGAGACCGCCGCCGCGGGCGACGAAGGCGGCTCGCATATGGAGCAGCTGGCCCGCCGGATCGGCGAACTCGACAAGACGATGACCCGCACTTCGCGGCAGATGGAGAACTTTACGGAAGCAAGCCGTTCGATGTCCGATATCCTGACGCAGATCGACCAGATCTCGCGGCAGACCAATCTGCTGTCGCTGAACGCGGCGATCGAAGCGGCGCGCGCCGGCGAGCACGGCAAAGGCTTCGCAGTCGTGGCGGGCGAAGTCGGCGCGCTGGCCAAGCACTCCGGCGAAGCGGCCGGGCAGATCGGCGAGATTCTGTCCGGATTGAGGGAGCGCATCGACGGTCTTGCCGGGCAGCTGGCCGCGGGGATGCGGATGCTCGAAGAAGGCAAGACTTCGGCCGACCGGACGGAGCAGGTCTTCGCCGCGGTCCGAAGCAGCGCCCACAGCGTACTGGAACAGGCGCAGCGGGTTCAGGAAAGTTCGTCCGGGCTGCGCGCTTTCTCCGGACGCATGGTCAAGGAGATGTCCGAAGTCGCGGGCATCACGGAACAGTCCAGCGCCGCTTCGCAGCAGATTCTGGCGAGCATGGAAGAGCAGCGCAGCGTAACGACGCATATGACGGACAGCTTCGGCGAACTGGAGCAGCTGATTATCGAATTGAACGGATTGGTGGCAGATTCGCGGCGGGCGGATACAGAGAAAGTCGCCGCCGCGGGCGATCGGAGAACGAAATAGCAAGCGCTTGTGCGCCTTGATCGGACGGCGCGGAAGCAAGCGAAGGCCCGGCTGCTTACGCAGCCGGTCTTTTTTTGAGAAAACACTTACCAGGCATTTAAGTTTTGGGGAAATCCGCATTTTGGCGGCGGTACTGGTGGTGGCGCTGGGGATTATGATTTTCGAACCCGGGATCTGGGCGTCGAATGTGTTTGTGGCGCTGTTTTGCGCGACCGTCTGGGCTTTTAACCGTAAACGAAAAGGCGTTCGCGTGATTCCGTGGGTCATCACCGCGATAATGTCTTTGATCGGAGTGTCGGCGGGTCTCAATTCGCTTGAAATACCCACGATGCTGCTGTTTTGTGCCGTTCTGCTGCTGTATCCGCGGAAGCTTCGGGCGAGCGCGTGGAGTATTTGCTGCACCGGGTCCGGGAATCGGCGGCTTCGGCAGACTGGAATCGCTGATCGTCGGTTTGAACGAACTGGTGACGGAACGCGGCGCCGACGGGGAACGCACCGAAAAGGAAGTGCGCGTATCGGAGTGAGCGGATCGGAATGCGCATAACAAAGGCCCGGAATCTCTTCGAAGAGATTCCGGGCCTTTGTTGGATTCGTCGCCTCGCTCCGACTTGAATCGGTCCCGCGGCGCAAAGTCTTATCAGTCCGCCAATTTGTACACGGACGAACTCAGGTTGATCCGGTCTTTGAGGCCGCTGGTCGCATAGATCTTGTTGTCGTCCATCACGAAGAACGCTTCGACGCCTTTCTTTTTCTCGATATAAGCCATGCCGTCTTCCAGCCCCATCACGAACGCCGCCGTGGACAGCGCGTCGGCGTCGGTCGCGTTGTCGCTGACGATCGTGATGCTCATCACGCCGTTCTGGGTCGGATAACCGGTGCGCGGATCGAGAATATGATGATAGCGCACGCCGTCTTGCATAAAGAAGCGTTCGTATACGCCCGAGGAATCGATGGTCTCATCGTTGATCTTGATCGTGCCGAGCTGGCTGCCGCGGCTCTGGTCCGGGTCCTGCAGACCGACGTTCCAGTCTTTGCCGCCCGGCTTGCTGCCGACGGCGATAATGCTGCTGCCGCCGAGGTTGATCAGGGCGCTGCTCAGATCGTGCTCGCGCATATAGGCCGACACCTGGTCCGCCGCGTAGCCTTTGCCGATCGAGCCCAGATCGAGCACCATGCCCGGTTCTTCGAGCTTGATCGTAAGATTGGCTTCGTCGAGCGCGACTTTGCGGTAATCGGTCAGCTTGCGCGCCGCTTCGAGCTTGGCCTTGTCGGGAACTTTGGCGCCTTCGTGCCCGATGTCCCACAGATTGATCAGCGGTCCGATCGAAGGATCGAGCAGTCCGTTCGTTTCTTTCGCGTAATCCAGCGCAAGCTTGACCACGTCGAACGTGCCCTGCGATACTTTGACCGCTTCTTTGCCCGAAGCCGCGTTGACTTTATACAGATCGCTGTCTTCGTTCGTCCGGCTGAGTTCCCGGTCGATCTTGCCCAGCAGATCGCGGATTTCGTCGATATTTTTCTCTGTTGCTTTCTCGTCGTAGATCTTGATCGTGGCGACCGTATCGTACACGTAAAACGTCGCCGATACCGGATCGTTTTGCTGCGCCGTTTCCGCCGCCGGTTTGCTGTCGTCTTTGCCGCAGCCGCTCAGCGCCGCGCCGAGCAGAATCGCCGACAAAGCCAATTTCATCGTTTTTCCCGTATGTTTCCGCATGGTTGAGATTCACCGTCCCGTCAAAATGGGTTTTCCCCGCCGCCGTGGATTCCGGTCGTGCAAACAGGCGAAAACCGCATCCTTATCATACAACGAACGGGTGCTTCGACGACCGAGGAAATTAGTCAAATTTTTGAGTATTTTTGATCGGCGGGAAAGGCCAGCCCGAACTGGCGCCGCGCTTCTTCCATGACTTCGGCGGCGGCGAGCGAACAATCGCGGGAATTGACCGACGATTCGGTCCGGCCCGAGCGCACGACGTCGACGAATTCCTGGATTTCGTAGCTCATGACCGGCTTGCCGGCGGGTTCGCTCAAATCTTCCGTGCTGCCGTCCCGGTAGCGGATCTGCACGCTGCGCGGCTCGCTGATCTTGTCGATCAGGATGCTGCCGAGCTCGCCCTGGATTTCCGAAGGCACATGCGAATCGGTGATCTTGGAAAAAGTGACGACGGCGTCCATTTCCGCGTAGCGGGCGATCAGGCTGCCTTCGCCGTCCACGCCGGATTCCAGCATATAGGCCGACGCTTTGACTTCTTCCGGTCTGCCGAACAGCAGCACCAGCGGATAAATGCAGTACAAACCGAGATCCATCAGCGCGCCGTTGGAAAACTCGGGCCGGAACGCGTTGAGCACCGTGCCTTCCTTATAGGCGTCGTAACGGGACGAATACTGGCCGTAATTGGCGAAGTAACGGCGGATCGGCCCGATCTTGTGCAGATTCTCACGCAGCAGGGAGAAGGAAGGAAGCAGCGTCGTTTTGACCGCTTCCATCAGCACGGCGCCGCCCGCTTCGGCGGCCGCGAACATCTCCTGGATTTCGCCGGTGTTGGAAGCCAGCGGCTTCTCGCACAGCACGTGGATGCCTTTGCTCAGAAACAGGACGGCCTGCTGCGCGTGCAGGGAGTTGGGACTGGCGATGTACACGGCGTCGATCCGGTCCGAAGCGGCCATTTCATCCAGATCCGTAAATGTGAGCCCGATCCCGTACCTGCCCGCGAATTCGCGCGCGCGGCTTTCGGTGCGCGAGTAGACGGCGGCCAGCTCCAGGCCTTCCGTTTGCCGCGCGGCGTCGATAAAACGTTCCGTAATAAAATTCGTGCCGATCATTCCGAATCGAATCATGAATAAATCCACTCCCAGGTCATAGAAATTAAAACTGCCGATGACGTTCCTGTCCATCATAACACGATTCGTCAAGTTTGGAAGCGGACGTTTCTGTCCCTACTTGGGAAGTGAACCGGCAGTCGCCTTGAAGAGAAATCGGCGGTATAATAAACTCTTGCGGCTTCCCAACTTTTGCGGATCGGCCCGCGTTTACCAAGAGACAGTCATCTTACCGACGGAGGCACATACTGTGGTTTTTCATTCTCCCAATTTTTTTGTGTTTTTTTTACTGCTGCTGCTTCCTTATTTCTTGTGGCGCTCCAAACGCAACGCGCTGCTGGCCGTCGCCAACGTGATCTTCTACGCGGCTTCGGGTCTGGGCATGCTGGCGCTGTTTCTCGCCGTTACGCTGATCGTATTCGGCTGCGTGCACCTGATGCGAAGACCGGGTTTCGGCTGGGTGTACCAGGCGGCGCTCGTATTTTGTATCGTAAATCTGTGCGTGTTCAAATATTCGCTGTTCCTGCTTTCCAGCATCAGCGGCGTTTTTTCCGTACATACGGCTTTGCAGGGATGGGCGGCCGAGCATATCTTTTTGCCGGTGGGCATTTCTTTCTATACGTTTCACCTGATCTCCTACCTGGTGGACGTACGGCGCGGCACAACGGTCCCCACGCCTTCTTTTATCAAATTCTGGATCTACGTGGCGCTGTTCCCGCAGCTGGTCGCCGGTCCGATCATGCGCGGCAACGAACTGATTCCGCAGCTGGACGAGATCGAGAAGAAGCGCATCAAGTGGGACGAGATCAAATTCGGGATTTACTTGTTCGGAGTCGGCCTGGTCAAAAAAGTGATCTTCGCCGATCCGCTCGCGGGCATCGCCAATCCGCTGTTCGCCCGCGCTTACGAGCTGACGCCCGTGGAAAGCTGGATGGCGGCGTATACGTTCGGGTTCCAGATTTACTTCGACTTCTCGGCCTACAGCGACATGGCGCTCGGCATCGGCTATATCCTGGGCATCAAGCTGGTGCAGAATTTCAACCTGCCGTATATCAGCGGAAGCCCGAGCGAGTTCTGGAAAAGGTGGCATATCTCGCTCTCGCGCTGGATTCGCGATTATATTTATATCGGTCTCGGCGGCAGCCGCCGCTCTCCGGCCCGCACGCAGTTCAATCTGTTCGCCGCGATGATGCTGTCCGGCCTGTGGCACGGCGCGATGTGGACGTTCGTGATCTGGGGGGCGCTGCACGGCCTGCTGCAGGCGATTCACCGGATTATGCGCGGACTGGACCGCTGGCCCCGGATCAAGCGGCTGCGACAGTCCAAAGCTTACCGGATCGCCGCCGTCTCCGTCTTTTTTCATATCGTGATATGGACCTGGGTCTTCTTCCGGGCGCAGTCGTTCGGCGAAGCCTGGCACATGACGACGCAGATGGCGCAGGTGAATTGGATCGCGCTGTTTACCGATTCGGGCATGGCGCTGATCGTCGCCCTGTATGCCCTGCACTTGTTCGAATACGTGCTGCGCCGTCGCCAGGCCGAGGCCGCGCGCTGGTGGCATGTCGTTCCTTTCCCGGTGCGGGGGCTGCTTTACGCGGCTTTGCTGCTCGTTTTATTTTATTATATGGAGGGCGACGCTTATGACTTCATCTACTTCCAATTCTAGCGTCGGTCCTGAAAAGGAAGCGGGCGGTTCGGACAGTCCGGACGGGTTCGTAAACAGGGCGGACGGAAGCCGGCAGGCGCGTTCGCGCAGGCGTGGACCGCTGCGGCGGATCGGACTCGGCCTGCTGGTATTCGCGCTGCTGGTGACGGGACTGGAGATATTCGTGTTCCGCAGCGCTGCTTTCTACGCGCACGCGCCCGGTTTTGTCGGGCAGATCGGCGAGGTGGAAGCCACGTTCGACGCGGAGGACGAAGCGAAGATCCATACGATTATTCTCGGGGATTCGATGAGCCGCGACGGTTTGCGTCCGACTCTCTTGGCGAAAGCTTCCGGCGAACCGGCCGACGCTTTCTTCAACTTCTCGCTCAGCGGCGGCAGCGCGTTCGATATGGCGCATATGTACGCTTCCGTGGAAGACCGGCTGCCGAACCTGCAAACGGCGATCGTGGCGGTGCAGGAGCATCAGTTCAACAACGACGACGCCGGCACCGACAGCAAGTTCCGGTATTACGCAAATTTGCAGGAACGTTTCCAGGCGATGAACGCGCACAATTACGGCGAACTGCTGATGGGATGGACGCTGAAGTCGTACGATCTGCGCGGCGAATGGAGAAAAATGGTCGACAAATACGGGACCGGCGATCTGTACGACCGGGTGCGTGTGTACAAAGACGAGCACGGCCTGCCGGCCGACCCGACCTACCCGCCGAAAGGCAAAACGAAAAGGTACGCCGAAGCGACCGCGGAGCGCTGGTTCGCGGATTACGAACCGGACGGGGTGCGCACGAAAGCGTTCGAGCAGATGCTGCGCAAGCTGCATAAACGCGGCGTCCGCATCGTGATGGTGCAGCTGCCGCGCTCGGATTATTTCGAGCAGGCGGTCGGCTCCGGCTACGCCGCCGACGAGCGGGAGTTCCAGGACTTGATGGGGCGTCTTGCGAAGCGGTACGAAGCGGAGTACGCCCGTATTCCGAACGACTCGCTGGACTTTGAAAGGGAGTTTCGCGATACGAACCATGTGAATCCCGAAGGCGCGCAGTGGGTGGGCGATTATGTGGCGCGGACTTATTTGAACTAGACACCAGGCACTGGACAGACACAGCACGCTTTGCGGGCTGTGTCTTTTTTATTTGCGCATCCATAAGTCGCGGTATTCCGGAAAAGCGTAAGGATCGAGCCGCATATTCTCCAGCCGCGCGTCGTAGCCCGTCCGCTGAAACGTCGTATACAGCGGAATCCATAGAAACCGCTCGCGCAGTTCCGCCAGGATGCGGTCCAGACGGCCGCGTCTGGCCGCCGGCTCCGGATCGCTTCGCAGCCCGGCAATTTCGGCGTCGACCGCATCGCGCTGACCGTCGGTTAAGCAAGCGCGCAGAGCGCTCGACGACTCCGCGAACAAAGCCAGTTCGGACAGTTCGGAAGAAGGATGCAGGACCAGGCTGCCGAGCAGAAGATCGGCCGGTTCCGCGAATTCCGTCCAACGCTCGAACGCAAGCGCGGCGGGCGCGCAGCCGATTCCGTCTTGGCCGAGCCGCCCGGCGATCCAGCGCATGTCTTCGAGATGCAGCGGCATCTCGTAAGAGCGGAGGCGAAGCGGCGTTTCGCCTGTCGAACAACCGTCTTCGGCCGCGCCGGCGGCTTCCGGAAGCCGGAAAGCGGCAGAGTTTGAGCCGGCTCCGTTTTCCCGGCTCGTCCGCCATTCTTCGGCCGCGGCGCGATTGGCGCCCAGTTCGCCCGCGATGTCCGCGGACGCGATTGTTCGCGCGACCGCGGATCGAAAAGATCGGCTGCGCTGCGGGCCGGCTCCGCGCATATTGAAAACAAGATATTTGAGCTCCAGCCGCTCCCGTACCCGAATACGCTCGGGTTCCCGATCCGCCGGCTCGGCAGGCGCAGCCGCCGTGTCCGCCGCGTCCGAAGCAAAAGGGACGAAGCGGATTCGCGGCTCTGCGCTTTCCCCGCTGTTTGCCGGCTCCGGCAGAACCCACATCGCGACCTCGTCCAGATGCGGGCGTCCGAGAAAATAAGAGTCGAATGCTTCCAAAACCGCGCCGTTCCGATCGCTGCGAATCAAGCGGTACGGACCCGTGCCGGCCGGAGCAGCCGAATCTTTGGATACGGCGGAAACGATAGACGAAGAAGGCATCGCCAGAATCTCCGCCAGCAGCGGTTCCGGTCCGTGCGTTTCGATCGACAAACGGTAAGGCCCGTCCGGCTCGATCGCGCCCAGATTCCGGTACAGATGACGATGCGGCGATCCCAAGCGTGGATCGACCAGCCGCTTCAATGTTCGAACGGCATCTTCCGAAGTAAACGACCGGCTGTCGTGGAAGCGTACGCCTTTGCGCAGATAGAACGTCCAGCGGGTATGCGAATCGTTCTTCTCCCAGGCATGGCAAAGATGCGGCCGCGCTTCTCCGGCTGTTCCGGGCAGCAGCAGCGTATCGAACAGCTGGCGGATGAAGTGGTATTCGGTTTGCCGCACGGCGAAAGCCGGATCGACGGTTTGAAGCGACCGGTAAAAAGGGAAATGCAGCGATTCGCGCTGCGTCTGCCCGTGCTCCGCGGGTTGAACGCGGTAGCCCATTCGCTGCGACAGCCAGGAAGCGAACAGAGCTTCCGCCGCGCGGTCGTCCGCAAGCAGAGCAAAAGCCCGATCGGCTTTTTGTTCGCCGAACAGCTTTTGCGCTTGTTCGAACAGTACGTTCTCCGGCGGCGCCAGCAGACGGAGCGTCGAACGATGATTTCTGCCGCTGCCCGGCTTCCAGGAGATCCATCCGTTCGCTTCCCATTTGCGCAGCAAAAAAACGGCGTTGCGGGTGGTGCAGCACAACAGGTCGGCAACCGCTTCGAGCGCAACAGGGAAGCCGCCGCCGCGATGTTCGGGCGGCAGAGCGCGGTACAGGCGAATATAATGTTCCTCCGGCTACATAGACTTCACTCCTTTCCCAAAAAGGATGAAAAACAATTGGAAATGTTCTTCGCTTTTTCTTCACCCTTCTTTCGCTAAAAATAAAAATACGGATTCCGCATGACGGGTCCGCGGCGAAAAAAAGGAGACAGAGAAAGGAATGAACGTCATGATAAAGCGGTCGACTGCCGTATCGGCAGCCGTTCTGGTCACCTTGATGTGGTCGTCTTCTTATTTTCTCAATAAAGCTGCTTTTGAACAGGGGATCGGGCCTTTTACTTTAGCGGGTCTGCGGTTTCTGATCGGCGCAGCCGCACTGTCCGTATGCCTGCTTCCGGGCCGAACCGGCGCAGCCGGGAAAAGAAGCGGCGTCGCCTGGCAGCGGGAGGAAGCCGGCAGGTCCGGACGAATCCCTGTTTATCTCTGGATACTGCTCGGCCTGACCGGATACGCGGCTGCCCAGGGGCTTCAGTACGCGGGGCAGAAGCTGCTTGCTCCGACGCAGGTGTCGCTGCTGCTGAGCGCCGCCAATACGCTGCTTGTGCTGGGAATCGACAGACTGGGCGCAAAAGAAGCGGGCGACCACGCAACGCGGCTCGGCTCGCTTGCGATGATTGCGGGAATCGCCCTGTTTTACTTTCCGTGGAGATTGAGCGCGGAAGACGGCTTCGGCATAGGGCTGGTGCTGCTGTCGTCCGCCGGTTATGCGATTCATTTGTCGTTGAACCGCAGCCTGCTCGGCCGCCGGCGGCTGTCTCCGCTGCCGCTGACGCTGATTCCGATGGCGATCGGAGGCTGCGCGCTGCTGGCGGTCGGCCTGTCGCTGGAAGATCTGCCCAAGCTCGGACCGGCGCTGCTGACGATTATAGTCTGGCTGGGCGTCGTTAACGGCGCGGGCGCTTTTATCCTGTGGACATGGAGCCAGAAGTTCCTGTCGGCCGCCGACAGCAGTTTGATCAACAATCTGATGCTGGTCGAGATCGCGCTGCTGGAAGTCCTGCTGCTGCATCGCAAGTTCGAAGTTTACCGGTGGGCCGCCATAGCTCTTGTGCTGGGCGCGGTGCTGTTTACGCAGCTGCGCCGCCGGCGCTTATGATCCCGCTCGGCCCACCGCGTTGAATTTGCGTCTCAGCCCTTCGCCCAGCACATTGAAGGTCAGCACGACGTAGAGGATGGCGAACGACGGGATCAGCACATAGCGGAATTTGCTGACGAACAGGTCGTACAGATGGTCGGAGATCATCGCGCCCCAGTCGCTGCCGGTATACCCGCGTCCGAATTGGCCGACGGTACCCAGCTGTTCCGGGGAGACGTTGAGATAGATCCCGAGCAGGCCGAGCTGTCCGAGCAGCATCATGACTTTGCCGAGATCGAGACAGAAGTTGACCGCAAGTTCCGGCAGCAGGGCGGGCAGGTAGTAAGCGCGAAACAGCCGCCACGGCTTCAAGCCGAGCGCATTGCCCGCTTCCACATAGGATTCGGCGGCGATCGCCGCGGTCTGACGCTGGACGATATAGCCGACGCGCCCGATCTCGACGAGCGTCATAAACAGGATCATCCAGAATAATCGGCTGGACGAGTATACGACGAGCGGAAGGCCGGCCAGCATGGCGATCATCAGGAGCGGCGGCATATACGCAAACAGGCGGTTCATCCCGGTCAGCAGCGTATGGACGGGGCCGCGCCGGGCGCGCGCCATCAGCCCGAGCGGGATGCCGATCGCATAGCGCAGCGCGGAAACACACAGTACGATGCCGAGCGTCGGCCTGGCGCCGACCACGACGCGGCTGAGGTTGTCGACGCCCTGTTTGTTGGAGCCGAGCAGGTTCTGCGAACTGTAGTCGTAAGGAGGCAGAATCAGGTGTTTGTCGGCGCTCCAGCGGTGCGAAACGGCCGTCAGGTGACGATCGATAAACGGCAGGTAAGGCCCGGCAAATACAAGGATCAGCAGCACGGCGAACATGCCGGCTCCGATCCGGAGAATCGGATTTTTTCTCACGGGCTCAACCTCCGGGTTTTCGGGAAATACGCTTGATGCGGGTTGTCAGCGCGACGCATAGCGTTTCTTGGCCAGGTATCCGATCAGCTCGAATATATGCACCAGAACCATAAAGCAGACGGCCAGGCCGATAATCAGGGCCGGCTCGTAATTGTCGCCCGTGCCCATCATCTTCTGATAATCGAACGCCTGGAACATGCGCAGCGGCGCGCCGACGAAATTACGCAGGTATTCGATCAGCAGCAGACTGGACAGGATATAGACGCCGAGCGGCGCAAAGTGCGTCAGAACGCGCGGCATGCTGTTGCTCAGGATATGCCGGTAGAACACGATCCGGTTCGGCATGCCTTTGGCCTGCGCCGTCCGGATATACATCCGTCCGTCTTCGGTCGCGATCGAAGCGGCGGTGATGCGGGCGACATAGAAGACCGGGTAGATCGACGCCAGAATAAAAGGCACGATAAACGCGTAAATGCCTTCGTGCGCGTAGAAGCGGATATGGTTGGCGTGATGGATAATGAACCACTGGGCGAGCAGCAGCACGAGGAAATCGGGCGCCGACTGGATCAGCCAGGTGCTTCCGCCGCCCAGAAAATTCAGGCGGCCGCGCGACATTTTATAATCGAAAATGCCTTTGAGCGTGCCGAGCAGGAATCCCGCGAGCAGCGCGGCGAACAGGACGAGCAGGCTTTTGCGCAGCGCGGCCCAGATGACCGGCAGCAGCGGCTCGTCGTAACGGGTGCGAAACGGCGGGCCGTCTCCCAGCAGCGAATGCGCGAAAGCGGACACGCCGGCGCGGTAGGCGGGCCAGTCGAACCAGCCGGCCGGAATCAGCCCGCTTCCGGGCACGACGCCCGCCGGCTGCCTCGGGATCAGCACGATCAGGCAGATGACGATAAGAACCGACAGGCTGATCGCCAGCGATTTGAGCAGCGATTTGAACACGGGAGGACCTCCTTGGATCATTTGACGCGGCCGATGCCGTTAAAATGCCTGCGCAGCCCTTCGCCGAGAAAGTTGAACGCCAGCACGGCATACACGATCGCGAACACGGGGACAAGAATCGAGCCGAACCGGCCTACGTTCAGGTCGGGGATTTGATCGGAGATCATGGAGCCCCAATCGTGCGCCGTATTGACGAACTCGAACTCGTTGTTCAGCCCGGCTTCCGCGGAACCCGGGTTCAGGTAAACGGTCAGTACGCCGAGCTGCCCGATCAGAATCAGTACTTTGCCCAGATCGAGACAGAAGTTGACGATCAGATCCGGCAGCAGCGCCGGTATGTAGTAGGCTTTGAACATGCGCAGCCGTCGAAGACCCAGAGCGCGGCCCGCTTCCATGTAAGACTCCTGCGACAGCGCCGCCGTGTGCTGCTGGACGATATAGCCGACGCGGCCCGTTTCCACCAGCGCCATAATGCCGATCATCCAGTACAGACGCCCCGGCGAGAACAGGAAAAAGGGAACGGCGGCGAGCAGCACGGTCATCAGCAGCGCGGGCATGGACGAGAACAGCCGGTTCAGCCAGACAAGCAGCAGATGCGAGAAGCCTTTGCGGCGCCCGGCCAGCAGTCCCAGCGGAACGCCCAGCGCATACCGCAGCAGCGAGACGCCGAATACGATCGCCAGCGTTTCCCGCGCGCCGACTACGATGCGGCTGAGATTGTCCACGCCGAACTTGCTCGATCCGAGCGGACTGCGCCAGGAGATCTCGTAAGGCGCTTTGATCAGATGCCCGTTTTCCATCCGGAAGCGGACTTCTTCGAGATTGCGGTCGATAAAAGGCAGATACGGACCGGCCGCAGCGGCAAGCAGCAGAAACGCCAGCAGGGCGGCGCCGGTCCACAGCAGGATATTCTTTTTCACAAACCGGCTCCTCCTCTACATTAATAAACAACTGACCGCAACATCGTTATCGGGCCGACACGCGCCGGCGGGCGAGATAGCCGACGGCCTGGAAGACCAGGACAAGCAGCATGAAGCAGAAAGCCGTTCCGATCAGCACGCCGGGTTCGACGTTTCCGCCGGAAGCCGTCACTTTGTTATAGTCGATCGCCTGAAACGCGCGGTACGAAGCTCCGGGAACGTTGCGCAGGTACTCGATCAGCAGCAGGCTGGACAGGATATACACGCCGAGCGGCATAATATGCGTAAATACGCGGGCGAGGCTGTTGCTCATAATATGCCGGCCGAACACGATCGACTCCGGCATTCCTTTGGCGCGGGCGGTCTTGACGTACATCAGCCCTTCCTGGCCGGCGATCGAAGACGAGGTGACGCGCGCCACGTAGAAGATCGGATAGATCG
This sequence comes from Saccharibacillus sp. CPCC 101409, assembly GCF_030518235.1. GTDB lineage: Bacteria > Bacillota > Bacilli > Paenibacillales > Paenibacillaceae > Saccharibacillus. Next base: position 703,688 of record NZ_JAULSA010000001.1, read on the forward strand.
ACGCCAGCACGGTCGGAATCACAAACGATTCCCAGCCGGTCTGCGCGAAGAACCGGATATGGCTGCCCTGATAGTGGATCACGTACCAGCGGGCGAGCAGCAGCAGGAAAAAGTCCGGCAGCGCCTGCATCAGCCAGGTCGTTCCGCCGCCCAGCAGAGCGAATCGGGTGCGCGACAGGGCGTAATCCAGCATGCCTTTGGGAATGCCGAGTACGAACCCGGCCAGCAGCGCGCCCAAAATAACGGGCAGGCTGATCTTGAACGCCGCCCACACGACGGGCTCGGCCGGTTCGCCGTAGCGGGTAACGCCCAGCGTGCGATGCTCGATCGCGCTGTGCACATAGCCGCGGATATTCTCGCCATAAGCCTGCCAGTTCAAACTTCCGTCCGGCACGATCCAGTATTGCGGCGTAACCGATACGGTGAAGTCGCGCGGAATCAAGACGACAAGCGCCACAACGACAAACACGGACAAAGCGATCAAAAAAGACCGGAACATGGATTTGAGCAGAATCGGCGGACTCCTTTCGTCGAGCGCGATAATAGACATCGGGTTAAGTACAAAGGCTGGAAAAATTGAACAGCGGAATATTCGATATTCTATTCCAAGATTACTTGCTTTACAAGCGAAAATTTTCCGAGATGTAAATGTACCTTACATGCGAATCGAAAGACGCCGTTCGTGCGTCTATAGGAGTTAAGGGTAATAAAAGAGCGGAAGAATACACCATGCGGATTAAGCCGGAGGAGGAGACGATAATGAACCAACAATCGCCATGGGATTCGACGATCCGCGAATTCGTCGAGCGCGCGGGCAGCGCAAAACCGACGCCCGGGGGCGGCAGCACGTCCGCGCTGGCCGCGGCGCTCGGCTCCGCCATGACGTCGATGGCCGCAAGTCTCTCGCACAGGGACCGTACTCCCGAGCAGCGGGAAGAGATCGACAAAGCGGAGCGCGGCATGAAAGAAATCGCCGAGCGCTGCGAGGAGCTGCTGAACGAAGACATGCGCAGTTTCGCCGCTTATCTGGAAGCGAGCGAAGCCGCGGGCGGGGAAAAAGAAAACGAAGCGCTGGCCGAAGCGTCGCTTCGCACCATCGAGGTGCCGCTGTCGCTGATGGAGGTCTGTATCCGGGGCCTGGAAAGCGCGCGCGGAATCGCCGGCGCGACCCGGCCTCACGTCCTGTCCGACCTCGGCATCGGGGTCGTGATGTTCGAAGCGGCGGCCCGGTCGGCTTATCTGACCGTGCGCATCAATCTGCCGGCCTGCCGGGACGGCGCCAGGCGCGAAGCCTGCGCCGACCGCGCGGACGTGCTGCTGCATCAGGCCGAGCGGCTGCGCGATCTGGCGCTGAACGAAGTCACGCGCGCGATCGAAGACGAAGCGGAGCGCGGGCGGCAGGCGTAGCGGCGCAGCGCCCGCCGCATGCGAAGCGGGAACGCGCCGCGTTTCTCGCGGCGCCGGAATATGGCATAATAAGAAAGCGTAAGACAAGGAACGAGCGGCGGGCCGCAAGCAGCGGGCCGCCGGTTTGCGGCGGCCTGCATAAAGCGCCGCCGCACGGATAAGGAGATGAAAGAACCTATGGAGGGCGGACAGCCTGAAGAAGTGATATGGAGCGGCCAGACCCGCGAACAATGGATTCGGCGGCGGGCCGAACTGGAACGGTGGACGCTGCGCGAGAAGATCGGACGCGCGCCCAAGCGCACCGCCCTGCTGGAAGGCGTCGAGGTCGACGCCGAACTGCTGGACTCGCTCAAGCTGCTTAACGGGGCCGGCGTGCGAACGGAATTCTCCTGCGCCGGCGTCAGTCCGCTGGACGAGCCGGAAGACCATTCGCTGTATGCGTATGTAACGCTGATCGAAAGCGGCCCGGCCCGCGCGTTTGTGGATTACGCGCTGCGGCGTATGGGCCGCCGGCTGCTGGTCTCGTACGAGCCGGAGCGGAGCCGATACGATCTGTCGTCTTTCAGGCTCGGCCAGAACCGATCCTTCTGCTGTTTGCTGGAAGCCTGCGCCCGCGAATTTGCGCGCGGCGAAGACCGGGCAATACGATAATCGAGGAGTTGAACGCATCCCTATGCTGACCGTCGAGAAAAGAAGCCGGCAGATTGTCGGAAAAATGGCCGCCCAGGCCGCCGCCCGGGAGCTGCTGCCGAGCGGATTGTGGTTCCACGACGATATTCGAAACAACTTTTATTACGCTTCGTATCTGCATGCGGCCGCTTCCGATCCGGAGATCCGGGTCCGGTTCGACCGCGACGAAGCGAAAACGGCGGCGGCCGCGGTGCTGGGCCGCGTGCTGGAGCTGCAGGACCGCCGCGAAGGCAGCGGGACTTACGGCCATTGGCCGCTGGGTCTCGGCGAAGACCCGCGGGCGGCGGAGCCGCATCCGCTGCCGGTCGAGCTGATGGGCAGCCTTATGCTGTACTTCTTCGAGCGCTGCGGCGAATCGCTGCCGCAGGAGCTGCAGGCCGCGTTCGAGGCGGCGCTCAAAGCGGTATACGACAGCCGGTTCTACGACCGGCCGCTGAAGGAATACGGCCATCACGAAGCCAAGTACACCGCGGCGAAACTGCTGTTCGGCGCGTTCTACGGCGACGGTGAACTGCTGGAAGACGGGCGGCGCTCGCTCAAAGCGCTGCTGGAGCGGCTGAACGCGCGCGGCATGCACGAATACGGCTCGCAGCCGTGGTTCTGGCACTGGGTGCAGGCGTTCACCTGCGCGCGCCTGCTGCTGGACGACGCCGAGGTCACGGAGGACCTGAACGCCATACTGGATTTCCTGTGGCGGGAGCGCTCGCTGCACTATCTCGGCGGCGCCTGGGCCGGCCCGCACGCCCGCGCGCTGGCGTCGGACTCGCCGAAAGACCGGAACGTGGCGTTCGATTATTTGCAGTTCGGCGATTTCCGGCTGCCGAAAGAATTGGTCCGCGCCGAATACGCGGGCTTTCTGTACTACGAAGCGCCGGAAGAAGCGCGCATCGCGGCGATGGACCGCTTCGTGCCTGCCGAAGTGAAGAAAACGATTCTCAAACCGGACGGAAACGGCGGCGGCCGGACGCTGCACAGCTACGCGTATTTGACCGACAGCTACGCGGCCGGCGGCATGTGGGAGCGCTCGGAGGAGTTCGACAACGAGCAGCATCGCTGGGACGTTACGCTGCCTTTGACGCCGGAGCTTGGCGACAGCGTAAGCCAGGCGTACTTTTTCCATCCGGGACAAGGATATGCCGCAGGCGATCCGCGCCACGAAAGCCGTTATGCGGAAATCCTGCCGGACCGGGGCGTCGTACTAGCGCTGTATCCGGTGCCGGAAAACGAAGATTCCTCGATCGTCGGCGTGCTGCCCAAAGGCGAATGGATTCGCGAAGAACGCGCGCTGTTCGGACTGGCGGGCGGCGTCTATCTCGCGGTGTACCTGCGCCATCCGTACGAAGCGGAAGAAGCCGAAGACCGCTTGAACGTGCGCAGCGCGGGAGAACTCGGCGGCGTGGTGATCGAAGCGGCCGGACCGGAAGAAGCGGAAAGCCTCGACGCGGACGATCTGGAAAGCTTCGCCGAACTGATGCGCGGCCGCGCGCCGGTGTTCGCCGCGGACGGCCGCGGCGTCGGCTACCGCAGCCTGCAAAGCCGCCGGCTGGAGCTGACACTGTCGGAAGAAGGCGCGGCGGAAGCGAAGATCGACGGACAGGCGCCGGATTTTAAGGAGTACGGGCTGTAAAAAGAAAGAGGTCGTGTTTTCCCAAACGGGAAGCACGACCTTTCTTTATAAACGGACAGCGGATGATTTACATCCTCGGCGCCTCGTCGCCAGCTTCGTTGACTTTTCGACAACGTAGAACGGCTAAAGGCCATTTCCGGCAGACTACGTTGCTTTTTATGCCACGTACAGCGCCGTTGAAACCTATTTTCACTTCGAAACGGCTTTTACATTGCTTATTCATCAACGTAACTCCGAACTCAGCGTTTAACTTGACGGCTGCGTTGACTTTTAAGCAGTATAAGCAAGCGTATAACTTCCCGGCGCTTACGATCAAGGTCAGGGCGTGTTTGAAAACTCAACTTGATGTGCTCCGGCATGCCTTCGGAGTTGTCAAACATCCCCTAATCGTTTTCTTTAAACGGCGCCAGGAAATTCTTCGGCACTTCCGTTTCGAACGTCATTTTCTTGCCGCTCGTCGGATGGACGAACGTCAGCTCGCGCACATGCAGGCCGAGGCGGCCGAGCACGCGCAGGGTCGAGCCGTACTTTTTGTCGCCCACGACCGGGTGTCCGATGTCTTCGAACTGCGCGCGGAGCTGGTTTTTGCGGTTGGTTTCCAGCGTGACGTCGAGCAGCGACACCTGGCTGGCCGCGCGTACGAGCTTGTAACGCAGCACGGCGTGCAGACCGTCGCCCGGTTTGCGGCTGGCGTACATTTTAAGCGTCTTCGTTTCGTGCAGCCACGATTCGATTTTGTCTTCCGCTTTTTTTATTTTTCCTTCGACGAGCACGGTATACACCTGCTTCGCCGCACCTTCGCTCCACTGTTCGTGCAGCGCGGTTTGCGCCGCTTCGGTCTTGGCCAGCAGCATCACGCCGGACGCGTCCTTCTCCAGCAGCTGCAGCGCAAACAGGCGGCCGTTCGGATCGTTCAGGCGGATATGGCCCATGAGCTGGCGGTAGACCGTGTTTTCTTCGTCGCGCGAAGAAGACATGGACAGCAGGCCGGATTCTTTGCGCACCACGATCACGTCTTCGTCTTCGTGCAGAATGCGCAGGCCGGTCAGCGACAGCTTGGGCTTGGCGCGCTCTTTGCCCACGACGACCGTCTGGCCGGGCTTCAGTTCATGGTTGTGGCGCGTCACCGGCACGCCGTCCACCCGCACCTGTCCGTGCGAAAGCACGGACTTCACGGAATTGCGGCCCATGCTGGGCAGATGCTCCAGCAGGAACGGCAGCAGTTCCGCCGGCTGCGTAATCGTAAAGCTGCGTTCCTGCGCTTCGGTCTTGACGCGGCGCGCTTCGGCGCGGGCGGCGTAGGAACGGTCGGTACGGGCGCTCGGAGGACGCTTTTTGCCGCCCGGGCGTTTATTGGTATAAGCCATAATTTGATGGACTCCATTCTTGTAAAAAAAGATTTTGGGACGAACAGACCGGAAACGCTCGTTTCGGCGCAGCCGTTCCGTGCGGAAATATGCTGCGCCGCTCCGCTGGAAAAAGCGGAGATTCGCCGAATCCACTATACCAGAGCGGGCGTCAAAAGGCCAGGAGAACCGCAGCGCCGCGGCGGCGAAAAAGGCCGTGCGGCTGCTCGATCCGATTCGAGCTTTTTTGACGGCTGTGTGCGTTTTGCGAAATAAAAGAATATTTGTTCGCCTTTCGCGGTTGCCCGATCCGTCAAAGCCCGGTAAAATATAGAAAGAACGCATCCTATTATCTTGTCAGCTCTTAATCGGAGGTTTACGTTCGCCTGAACGGCACACGCTTTAGGTGCGATTCCGTCGGAGACTTCGTACACGGGTCAGGTACGAAGCTCAAGGGAGCGTAACCTTACCTTTAGCGTTGACAAGGTACCAGCCGAAGTTTCCGAAGCGAAGAAAAGCACGGACTTCCCGCCGGGTGCCTGGATGAACAGCGAATACACGGGGAATGCCGCGGCGGCATTCCCTTTAAGGAGTTTTGCATAATGGCTATTGAAGAAACGCAGTTGATGGAACAGGCGGGCGAACTGCTGCAGAAATACTACGGCTACCCCGACTTCCGGGAAGGCCAGAAAAAGATCGTCGAAAGTCTGCTGACGCGCAGCGATACGCTGGGCATCATGCCGACGGGCGGCGGTAAATCGATCTGCTACCAGATTCCCGCGCTGATGATGGACGGGCTGACGCTGGTCGTGTCCCCGCTGATTTCCTTGATGAAAGACCAGGTGGACGCGCTCGTGACCAACGGGATCGCGGCCGCTTACATCAACAGTACGCTGAGCGGACGCGAGGTCAACGACCGGATTCGCGCCGCGCAGCGCGGCGAACTGAAGCTGCTGTATGTCGCGCCGGAGCGTCTGGAGCTGGACTGGTTCCGCGGCGAGATGGCGAATCTGCGCATCGACTGCGTGGCGGTTGACGAAGCGCACTGCGTGTCGCAGTGGGGGCACGATTTCCGGACGAGTTATCTCGCGGTCGCGCCGTTCGTCGATTCTCTGCCGCAGCGCCCGACCGTGGCCGCGTTTACCGCGACGGCGACGCCGCAGGTCATGGACGATATCGTGACGCTGCTGCACCTCCAGGAAGCCAATACGTTCGTTACCGGACTTGGCCGCGACAACCTGGCGTTTTCCGTGCTGCGCGGCGAGAGCAAGAAAGAATACATTTTCGATTACGCCAAAAGTCACGCAAGCGAAGCGGGGATCGTATACGCCTCGACGCGCAAAGAAGTGGACGACCTCTATTCGAAACTGTCGATGCAGGGCATGGCTGCCGGCCGCTATCACGCGGGCATGAGCGACGAAGAAAGAGAAAGCGCGCAGGAAGCGTTTCTGTACGACGACGTGCGGGTGATGGTGGCGACCAACGCGTTCGGGATGGGGATCGACAAATCGAACGTGCGCTACGTCATCCATTACAATATGCCCAAAAATATGGAAGCGTACGTGCAGGAAGCGGGCCGCGCGGGCCGGGACGGCGAGCCGAGCGAGTGCATCCTGCTGTTCAGCGCCCAGGACATCGTGGTGCAGAAATTCCTGATCGAGCAAAACGGGCAGGAAGAAGAACGGCGGCACAACGAGTATCGCAAACTGCAGCAGATGGTTGATTACTGTTACACGACGAGATGTTTGCGCAGCGCGCAGCTCGATTATTTCGGCGAAGAACACAGCGACGAGCCGTGCGGCACGTGCAGCTCCTGCCGGGACGACCGCGAGATTATCGATATCACCGTGGATGCGCAAAAAATCTTCTCCTGTATCTACCGGATGAGAGAGCGTTTCGGCGCTTCGATGGTGGCGGGCGTGCTCAAAGGATCGCGCAACAAAAAAGTGCTTCAATACAAATTCGACCAGCTTTCGACGTACGGCATGATGAACGGCAAAACGGAAAAAGAAATCGTCGATATGATTAACGTGCTCGCTTCTGAAGGGTATCTGGAGCTGACCGAAGGGCAGTATCCGGTCTTGAAGCTGCGCCCGCTCGCAAGCGAGGTGCTCAAAGGCGGCCGGCAGGTGCATCAGCGCGAAGCGCGCAAAGCGTCGTTCGCCGCTTCGAGCGGATCGCGCAGCAGCCGTCCGCGCGCGGACGAGAAGCTGTCGGCGGTCGAAGTGACCATCTTCGAACAGCTGCGGCTGATCCGGCGCGAGCTGGCGGAGAAAGAGCATGTGCCTTCGTATATCATTTTCAACGACGCGACGCTGAGCGAGATGAGCATCCACAAGCCGAGAACGGAGTTCGAGATGCTGCGCATCAAAGGCGTGGGCGAAGTGAAATACCGCAAATACGGGCGTCCGTTCCTGGAGTTTTTCCAGAACCGGGAAGGGGACGCCGGCGGAAGCGGCGGCGGGTCGGACGAGAGCTATTACGATATGGAAGCTCCGCCCGAGGACGACGCGGGGATGTTCGCTTATTACGAGGACTACGATAACTGAGGCCCGGATAGCGCGAATAAGAGCAGAAGTGAAAAATCGAAAAACCGGTTTTCCCCGCAGTGGGAAAGCCGGTTTTTTTGCGCGGTTTATGTGCGGAATCGTACATCCGATCGTTACATAGTCGTTTGCCTGCGGAACGCTCGGGCATGGAACCCGGTTTTGAGGGTTCAGGCTGTACGCCCGCGCCGGCGAGCGTAAAGCGGCTGCGCATAAAGGCTGTTCCTCCTTTACGATGACTTTTATTTTTGCCAAAGGCTTCTATTCGATGTATGCCCGTTTTTGCGGGCGTCCGATTGAAAAAACGCGAAAAACCGGAAGCGGCAGACCGAGGCCGCGCTTCCGGTTTTTCGATTTGGTTTGATTTGCGGATTGCAGGACTAGGGGTTCCTGCTGCCGGTTCGACCGCAGCTTCGGCCGCGGACTCCAGCATTCCCGATCAAACTATCCTTTCCCGGCGTTCAATGTTGCATAAGTGCATCATTCAACGCCGGGAGCAGCACAAAAACGGGAAATGTTGCACAGGTGCATCAAATTTCTCGATTTATCGAGTTAACGGCCGATATTCGGCGAAAATAATGCACATTCGCAACATTTCCGGATTTTAAGCCGAATTCGAGCGAAAATGATGCATTCTCGCAACATTCCACTCCTCAATCGGTCAAAAAGCGATTTGAAGCAAGAATAAAGAACTACGACTGCTTCAAGCAGCAAAGAAAAGCGGCTCTAACCTTTTTTGAAGCCGCTTATTCGCCAGGGCGGCCGTTACCGCCTGCCTGAATCGCTTAAACCTTCTCCACCGCCAGCAGATACGGCGCTTCCGGCCGCTGCGGCTGGCGGTATAGAATCACCCGCGCCTCCGACACGGGAAGTGCGCCCGCCCAGCGCTCGACCGCGAGCGCCTCGGCGCCTCCCCCTTCATGGCCGGGGTACAGCACCGCGGTCAGGATGCCTTTGGGCCGAAGCAGCGACAGCGCGGCTTCAAGCGCGGGCAGCGTCGACGCCGGAGCCGTCATCACGCCGAGATCCTCGGCTCCCGGCAGATAGCCGAGGTTGAACATCGCGGCCCCGACCCGGCCGCGATGCTCCGCCGGCAGCGCCTCCGCCATCTCGGCGTGGCTGCGCAGCAGCAGCTCCACGGAAGCGAGCCGCGCGCCCGCTTCCCGGGCGTGCAGCTTCCGCTTTGCGGAACCGGCTTCGCCCCGGCGCGCCGCGCCCAAATAAGCTTCGGCTTTGCCGCTTGCTCGCGCGTCCGCATTGCTTTCGGCGGCTCCGCTTTTGCCGGCTCCGCTTTCAAAGGCCTCGCTCTCGCCCGCTTTGAACTCGGCGTTTTTACCGCCGCCGCCCTCGCCTTCACCTGCCGCGCTTTCAACGCGGCTATCGCGCCCGCCGCTTTCGCCGGCCCGCTCCAGCCGCTCCCGCGTCCGGTCCAGCGCGGCCTGCTGGATATCGAACCCGTACACCCGGCCGCGCGCTCCGGCCAGGCGGGCGAGGAACAGGGTGTCCGCGCCGGTGCCGACCGTGGCGTCGATCGCGATCTCGCCCGGCTGCAGGCGCTTTTGGATCAGCTGCTGCGCAAAGTTCAATACCGATACGAATCCCATCTGCGCCTCAGCCCCTCCAGTACTTGCCCTGCCAGGCGCGGCGGTTCTCCAGCTCGGCGTCGATGCCGTTCAGCACTTCCCATTTCTTCAGACTCCACATCGGGCCGACCAGCAGGTCGCGCGGCGCGTCGCCGGTCAGCCGGTGCACGATCATTTCGGGCGGGAGGATCTCCAGCGTATCCACAATCAGCTTGATATACTCGTCGCGTTCGAGGAAGCGCAGCAGGCCCGCTTCGTACTGCTTGACCATCGGCGTTTTGCGCATCAGGTGGAGCAGGTGGATCTTGATGCCCTGCACATCCATATTCGCCACGGCGCGGCCGGTGTCCAGCATCATTTCGTGCGTTTCCTGCGGCAGGCCGTAGATGATATGCGCGCAGACCCGGATGCCGCGGGCGCGCAGCCTGGCGACCGCTTCTTCGTAGCAGGCGGTGTCGTGCGCGCGGTTGATCAGCGTGGACGTCGATTCGTGAATCGTTTGCAGACCCATTTCGACCCACAGATACGTGCGCTCGTTCAGCTCGGCCAGATAATCGACCACATCGTCCGGCAGGCAGTCCGGCCGCGTGGCGATTGCAAGTCCGACCACGCCGGGCTGTTTGAGGATTTCTTCGTAATATTCGCGCAGCGTTTCCAGCGGGGCGTACGTATTCGTATAAGCCTGGAAATAACCGATATACTGCGCGTTCGGCCATTTGATATGCTGCCGGTCGCGGATATTGTTGAACTGGGTCACGAGATCGTCGCGGCGGCTGCCGGCGAAATCGCCCGAGCCCCGTGCGCTGCAGAACGTGCAGCCGCCTTTGGCGATCGAGCCGTCGCGGTTGGGGCAGCTGAAGCCGGCGTCGAGCATGACTTTAAACACTTTTTCGCCGAATTGATCGTGCATTTCGGTATTCCAGGTGTGGAATCGCTTGCCGCTCCAGAGCAAAGGCGTTTCCGGGGAAGCGGTATAGGAAGACATAGGTCGAGCTCCTTTCGATGGGAAAACACGGATTTCGTATGGAAGACCGGCCCGCGCGTCCGCAAAGCGTTCGGAACACAGCCGGTCGATCTTTCGTATTCAGTCAATCCTTAATTCTAGCAAATGCAAGCCGGCGTGAACAGGGTAATCTTGTAAAAGGAATTTTGAAACGTCAAAAAGATTGCTAAAAAAATTAAATTTTGTGCTTGATATATCTTACATGAATGTGTTATATTTATCTTGAAATCGGATAGAGGGAAAACGGCGGTGCACCGGCAATGGTAGCGCTCTCCAAGCTTCCCCGAGCACGCCGATTAATCTATAGAATCGAAGAGGTGATTGAGAATGACGACTCAATTTGCAGCGAACCGTTCCGAGGAGAAAATTTCGGTCGAACTGACTCGCGAAGAAGCCCTGGCATTGACAGGCGTACGCTTCCGCGACGGTCACGATATCGAAGTGGGCGCCCGCAAGAAAATTCGCACCGCATTTGAAAAGACATTTAATTTTGCCGCGGATCGCACGGAGTAAACGAGACCAGGGCGCTTTTGCGCACTTTCGCTTAACCGGACTGAATGTTCCCCGGCATAGATCGCGGCTTCCCCGGATGATCGATCCGGCGGGCCGCACAGGAAGCTCCCCTTCGAAGGGGAGCTTCTTTTTTGCGCGTTGATCCGCCGCCGGGCCGATCGGAAAATTTTTGCCGTGTCCGCAGCGCCTCTATACTTTACTTTTCGCGGGAACTTGGGCACAATAAGGCGGAGGCTCGCCCGGACGGATGCGCGTATGCAGCAGGACGGCGGCCGAGCGGATCGTCAAGGAGCGGCAGTATGCCGGACCGGCGCGAATCCGGTCGCAGCCGAGCCGAGATTTTGACAGCGGAGGAATGACATGCGTTTACGCGGAAGAAAAGGAATCCGGGAGAACCTGGAAGCGCAGCCGGAACTGGTTGTGCTCGAACCGGAACAGTATAAGGGACGCTGGGCCGAATTGTTCGGCAACGACCGTCCGATTTATGTGGAGCTCGGAATGGGCAAAGGACGCTTTATCAGCGGCACGAGCGTGCGAAACCCGGAAGCGAACTTTATCGGGGTGGATATGTACGACGAACTGGTGCGCCGGGCCAGCGAGAAAGCGCGGGACGCCTGGGCCGAACAGGGACACGAAACGCCGCCGAGCCTGATGCTTGCGCGCGCCAACGTCGAGAAGCTGGAAGATATTTTCGCGCCGGGAGAGCTGGAACGGATTTACCTCAATTTCAGCGACCCGTGGCCGAAGAAAAAGCATGCCCGCCGCAGATTGACGCATCCGCGCTTTCTGGATATGTACAAGCGCGTGCTGAATGCGAACGGCCAGATCCATTTCAAAACCGATTCGGAGACGCTGTTCGAATTTTCGCTGAATTCGTTCGCGGATTCGGGTCTTCAGATGACCAATATCAGCCTGAATCTGCACCGCGACGGCATCAACGAAGAACACGTCATGACGGAATACGAGCATAAATTCATGGGCAAAGGCATGAATATCCATCGCTGCGAAGTGGTGATCGGGGAGAAAGCGCTCGAACGCTACGAGGAGACTCGAATGGAGCCTTACCGCATTTCGTCGGACGAGCGGGCCGCGGCTTCGGCCGGCGGGGACGCGGACGAAACGGAAGAATAATCGCCCGGCACGATCGGGGTCACAAACAAATAAAGTGCCTTTCCGAGTTCGCTCAGAAAGGCACTTTATTTGTTTCCAGAATTTCGATAATCCGCCTTGCGCTGTGCATCGGCCGCAGCTTCTCGATGTTCGAGCGGCTTTCGGCGCGTTTACGGGCAAGTTCGGCGTACTGTTTTTCGTCGGTCAGCCTCGACATCCATTTGCCGACCACTTCAAGCGACGAAAGACGTTCGCCCCAGCCTTTGCTTGTGAAATACACGCAGTTTTCTTCTTCCTGTCCGGGCAGCGGATTGTGGAACAGCATCGGGATCGCTTTGGCGAGTCCCTCGGTGCAGGTCATGCCGCCCGGCTTCGTAATCAGCAGGTCGGCCGCTTCCATCAGTTTGTCGATCTCGCTGGTGTACCCGATCACATGCACGTTCTCGTGCTGGAATCTGGGGTCCCGCTTCAGCTTGCGCATGCCTTTTTCGTTGCTGCCGACGCAGAAGATCAGCTGCACGTCCTGCCGCCAGCGGGTGAGGAACGGATTGAGCACGTCGCCGTTCATCAGTCCCCAGCCGCCGCTCATCACGAGCACCGTCGGCATATCCTTGAGCCCCATCTCCTGCAAAATTCCCGCTTTGACGGGATGATCCCAGAAGCTCGGGTGGACCGGGATGCCGGTGACGTCGATGCGAAAAGGCGAAATGCCGCGCAGCATCACTTTACTTTTGACCTCTTCGGTCGAAACGAGGTAATGGTCGACGCCGGAACTGATCCAGGTGCCGTGCGCGTCGTAATCGGTAATCACCGTGCACAGCGGAACGCGCAATCCCAGCCGCTTCAGCCGCGAGATCACGGCGCTCGGAATCGGATGCGTGCAGACGACCAGATCGGGCCGGAGCTGCTCGATCACTTCGCGCGCATGGGCGTAGAAGATCCGGTGCAGCGCAAGCGTCGTCAGGCGATTGAGCGATTTCTTGTACTGCTGCTTGTACATCATGCGCACAAAACGCGGCTGCGTGACGACCGTTTTCTTGTAAGCGTTGATGAACAGCGGCGCGACTTTGGGATTGAGGAAGCTCCCGAGTTCGAGCACTCTGGTCCGGACGTGGGGAGAAAGCTTGCGGAGACTGCCGGACAGGGCGTAAGCGGCCCGCGTATGTCCGGCGCCGAAGCCCTCCGACAGGATCAACACTCTGTATTTGGACACGATTTTCGTCACCTTTTTTCGGGAGGGGCCGCCGCCGGTCGCGAGCCGGAAGGCGCGGTCCCCGTTTTTCTTTTCGCCTGGCGCGCCGGCCGGGACCGGGCCGAGCCGCCGCAGGCTGCATACAAATCTACGATAGCCGCTTTAAGGCCATAATGCAACCGTCAGCCAGGCGGTCAGCGAGCCGATAACGGCGCCCGCGAGCACATCGGACGGATAGTGCAGTCCCAGGTACATCCGCGAAGTTCCTACAATTAAGGCGACGGGAATCAGAAACGCCGCGGTCCACGGAATCAGAATCATGATCGGCATCGTCACCGAGAAGATCGCCGTGGTGTGTCCCGACGGGAACGAATGGTCGACGAGCGGATTGCGGAACGTGTTCGTTTCCGGCAGGGCCAGGTGCGGCCGCACGCGCGGATACAGCTTCTTGGCGATCGCGACCGGCACGTGGCTCACGGCCAGCGCGACGAGCGAGTGCAGGGCCGCAGAATTCCACGGAGCGGGAGCGAGCCAGGATACGAGCACCGTCGTCGTGATCGTGAACGTCGCGCCGCCCAGATGGGTCAGGTAATAAACCACGATACTGGCGACGCGGTGGTGCAGACGTCCGTTGACCCATTTGAAGATACGCTGGTCCAGCAGGGCCAGTCTAGTCAGCAAGCTACGCATAACATCCCTCCGGATAAGAGCCCGGGCGTCTGAAGCCGTGCTTCGCCGGCCCGGTCGAGCAGGCGGTCGAAGCGGCTTTCGGGCACTCCATATCATACGGGTTTGCCGAACTTTCGATCAAGCGGGAAAGCAAGGGCCCGTACGTGTTTATCTCTTTCTGGCGCTTTTGACTCTATCAACCCCGAATTATACAATGATTCAAGGCAATTATAATAGGGTTAAAAAAAATTAACCGAATTTGCCCAACTTTTATCAGCGTTGGCGCGTTTATTTAAGAAGGCGGCAGGGCAAAAGGAGGGTATAAGGCAGAAGACCGGAGCTTAAGAAAGGGCGAAAGCGGCGCAAAGCGGCGATAAAAGCAATAAATCGAAGCTGCGCAAGCGAATTAGCGGGAAGCCGCGGCGAATTTGAAGCTCAGGACTTCTTTTTTTGCTGCGCACGGCCTTTTCAGCGTTTTGACAAATGCCCGCAAAATGTCCAGAATCGTAAAGAACGATTCGCGCCACCATACAAAAAGGTCATTCGAGGTCGTCCAATCTTAAAAATCGAAGACACAGAAAAACAAAAACAAACCGTTCTGTGTGCATAGGGGTCAAACAAAAGGGGGTCAAACCAACCATGCTGCAAGCAATATTCATCACGCTCCAGGCGCTGCTGGCCGTTATCGGAGTGTATCAGTTCGGCTTTGCGCTGTTCGGACTGTACAAGAAAAAAAGGCAACCGTCGTTCGATCCGCAAAAGTCGTTCGCCATTCTGGTCGCCGCGCACAACGAAGAGCAGGTTATCGGCGCTCTGATGGAAAACATGAAGCATCTGCGCTATCCGAGAGAACTGTACGACGTGTTCGTCATCTGCGATAACTGCACGGACAAGACGGCGGACATCGTACGCGAGCACGGCTGGAACGCCTGCGTCCGCGTCAACCCGAATCTGCGCGGCAAAGGCTACGCGATCGAGTGGATGCTCGAAGAACTCTGGAAGCTGGACCGCGAGTACGACGGCATCGTCATGTTGGACGCCGACAATCTGGCGCATCCGGATTTCCTGATCGGCATGAACGACGATCTGTGCCGCGGCGCGAAAGTCATCCAGGGTTATATCGACACGAAGAACCCGAACGATTCCTGGGTTACGGCCGCTTACGGGATTTCGTACTGGTATATCAACCGTCTGTGGCAGCTGTCCCGCCACAACCTGAACATGGCCAACTTCCTCGGCGGCACGGGCATGTGCTTCGACAACAGCCTGCTCAAGGAAATGGGCTGGGGCGCGACGAGCCTTGTGGAAGATCTGGAGTTCACGATGCGCTGCGTCAAACGCGGCGTGTATCCGAAATTCAATTACCATGCGAAGATCTTCGACGAGAAGCCGCTGACGTTCAAAGCTTCTTCCGTACAGCGCCTGCGCTGGATGCAGGGCCACTTCACCGTCGCGCGGAAATACTTTTTCCCTCTGCTCTGGCAGAGCATCAAGGACCGCAGCCTGATTAAGTTCGACCTGGCGCTGTACGCGGTCAACGTATACATCGTGCTGCTGACGCTGCTGCTGACGGTGGTCCTTTACGGAGACATCGCGCTGTTCAACGGACCGCATATCATGACCGTATACGACTATATGCCTCTGTGGGTTGCCGCATCGGCGATCCTGGCGCAGGTGGCCATCTTCTTCGTCGCCATGATCCTGGAAAAAGTGAAATCGTGGAAAGTATACGCTTATATGCTGCTTTTCCCGATCTACATGCTTTCCTGGTTCCCGATTACGTTCTACGCGTTCTTCACGCAGAACAACAAACAGTGGAGCCATACGAAGCATACCCGGGTCGTGCGTCTGGAAGAAGTGCACAGCAAGCAGGGGTAAGCCAATATGCAGAGCGGTGGGCCGTAAAACTTTTTTTCGAAAAAGTATTTACAGCTCGCCGCTTTTCTGTTAAAGTTGTAAGAGTGCTGTTTAACAATTAGGATTCAAAAGCAGAAGCTCCGCTTCTCACCTGTCCGGCAAAAAGCTGGCTGGTTCCCGATCCGATCGTTTATGAAGATTTTTTCTCATGAAGATTGAAGATCACCGGGATGCGGACTGTCTGTCCGTATCCCTTTTATTTTGGGCAAATGCCCTTGCAATGAACTCGATTTGGAGGTGGACAGTTATTAGTAAGGACCATATGATCAATGACGAAATCCGGGCGCGCGAAGTACGCCTGGTAGGCGCAGAAGGCGAACAGATCGGGATCAAGCCGATTCGGGAAGCTCTTCAAATGGCGATGGACTTGAACCTGGATCTGGTAAACATGGCTCCGCAAGCGAAACCGCCGGTTTGCCGCATCATGGATTATGGCAAGTTCCGTTACGAGCAGCAAAAGAAAGACAAAGAAGCGCGCAAAAATCAGAAGATCGTCGAGCTCAAAGAAGTCCGCTTCAGCGCCAACATCGAAGAGCACGACTACAATACGAAATTGCGCAATGTAATCAAGTTCCTCGAAGCCGGCGACAAAGTGAAATGCTCCGTGCGTTTCCGCGGCCGGGAGATTACACACGCTTCGCTGGGCCAAAAAGTGCTGGAACGGGTACGGAACGAAGTGGCGGAAATTTCCGCTGTCGACCGTCAGCCGAAGCTTGAAGGCCGCAGCATGATTATGATTTTGGCTCCGAAAAACCAATAGGGGGAAAGTACAATGCCTAAAATGAAAACACACAGCAGTTTGAAAGGCCGTTTCAAAATCACGGGTACCGGTAAAGTGACGCGCTACAGCTCGCACAAAAACCACCTGCTCTCGCACAAATCCAAACGCGCCAAGCGCAACCTGAAAGCCGATCATCTGATGGCTCCGGGCGACGTTAGACGTCTGGCACAAGGACTCAAGCAACTCAAATAGTTTTAACACATAATCGACTGGGAGGTCTTTAGATATGGCAAGAGTGAAGGGCGGATTCGTAACGCGTCGTCGTCATAAGAAAGTACTGAAGCTGGCAAAAGGTTATTTCGGTTCCAAACACCGCATTTTTAAAACGGCAAAAGAGCAGGTCAACAAATCGATGCTCTACGCTTACCGCGACCGTCGTCAAACGAAACGCAACTTCCGCAAACTGTGGATCGTACGTATCAATGCGGCAGCGCGCCAAAGCGGCCTGTCCTACAGCAAGCTGATGCACGGCCTGAAACTGGCGGGTATCGACGTGAACCGCAAAATGCTGGCCGATCTGGCTGTGAACGATCTGAACGCGTTCAACTCGCTGGCATCCGCGGCAAAAGAAAAAATCAACGCTTAATTGAATTAAGCGCAGCAAAGTCCCTTGTTAAACGGCGTGCCGTTCGAAACAAGGGACTTTTTTTGCCAATTGGAGGAAGTTTATGCACGGCTTTTGTTTATCGCTTTAAAGCGTTTTCCCGACATTTCCTTAAACGAAAAAAGCGATTGTTCGTTATTAAGTCACAGCACATGTTATATATGGCGAAGTTAAGCGGTTGCAATTCAAAAAATACGAATTTTATTCGGGAAAATCATTTTATATAGTAGATTTTGTTTCAAGCTGAATGTATAATCTGAAAAGCGAAAGCAAACCTGCGGCGGAGACGCTTCCGATGTCAGTCAGCGCATGTCCAAAACGTCAAGCGCTCGTGCCTGCGGGAAAGATCCTAAGGGGGAACTATCCATAATGAAAAAAGCTGTAAAACTCTCGCTTTTCATGCTGCTGGCTTTCTCGCTCGTCCTGGCTGCTTGCGGCAACAAGAATAGCGCCGGCGGCGTCAAAGTCGGTATGGTTACCGACACCGGCGGCGTGAACGACAAATCGTTCAACCAGACCTCGTGGGAAGCGCTCGAAGCTTTGAAAAAGGACGGAAAAGTCGGAGATATCAAGTACCTGCAAAGCAAAAGCAATGCGGATTACGAGCCGAACCTGAACGAATTCATTAAAGGCGGATACGACCTGACTTGGGGCATCGGCTTCGCACTGGCGGAAGCGGTCCAAAAAGTAGCCGGTCAAAACCCGGACGCGAAACTTGCCATCATCGACGGCGCGGTCGACGCTCCGAACGTCGAATCGGTTCTGTTCGCGGAAAACGAAGGCGCGTTCCTGGTGGGCGTTGTTGCGGGTCTGACAACGAAAACCAATAAAATCGGATTTGTGGGCGGCATGGAAGTACCGACGATCCAGAAGTTCGAAGTCGGCTTCAAAGCCGGTATCGAAGCGGTCAATCCGGACGCTAAATTCACTCCGATCTACGCGAGCGGATTCGACAAGCCGGATGAAGGCAAAGCGGCTGCGGCTACCCTGTACGACAGCGGCGCGGACATCGTGTTCCAGGCTGCCGGCGGTACGGGCACGGGCGTATTCAACGAAGCGCTGGACCGTTTCAAAACAGGCAAAAAAGTATGGGTTATCGGCGTCGACAAAGACCAATCGCTGGAGTTCGGCAACGACGTTACGCTGACTTCCATGATCAAACGCGTAGACGTTGCGATCAAAACGGTTTCCGAGCAGGTTGTGGACGGAACGTTCAAAGGCGGACAAACGACGACTTTGAGCCTCAAAGACGACGGCGTGGGCATCGCCGACACTTCGAAGGCCAACGTTCCGCAGGACGTACTCGACAAAGTCGAAGATTACAAAGCGAAAATTGTCAGCGGCGAAATCAAGGTTCCTACTGTAGAATAATCGCTGGGCACGATATAATATTTGTGACAAGGCCGGTTCCTTGAACCGGCCTTGTCGTTACGTTTAGCGCCAATTCCCATTACGAAAGGATAAAGGGTGATCCTATGGCTGCGGAAACTCCTGTTGTCGAGTTAAAGCAAATTACAAAGCGTTTCCCCGGAATCGTCGCCAACGATTCGATCAGTATCAAGCTGCACAAGGGCGAGATCCATGCCCTGCTCGGTGAGAACGGCGCCGGTAAATCGACGCTGATGAACATCCTGTTCGGCCTGTACCAGCCGGACGAAGGGCATATCGAGATCAACGGCGCGCCCGTGGCGATCGATAGTCCGAACAAAGCCAACGAATTGGGAATCGGAATGGTGCACCAGCATTTTAAGCTGGTCCAGCCTTTTACCGTGACCGAGAATATTATTCTGGGTATGGAACCGTCCAAAGCCGGCGGGCAAATCGATTACAAGACCGCTTCGGAAAAAGTCAAAAAGCTGTCCGATCAGTACGGATTCCATATCAACCCGAATGCCCGGATCGAAGATATATCCGTCGGCATGCAGCAGCGTGTCGAGATTCTCAAAACGCTTTACCGCGGCGCGAATATTCTCATCTTCGACGAGCCGACCGCCGTATTGACTCCGCAGGAAATATTGGAACTGATCGAAATTATGCGCCGGCTGGTAGCCGAAGGCAAATCGATTATTCTGATTACCCATAAACTGAAAGAAATCATGTCCGTATCCGATACGGTCACGATCATCCGCCGCGGCAAAGTGATCGATACGGTCAAAACCGCCGAGACCAGCCCGTTCGAACTGGCGGAGAAAATGGTCGGCCGCAACGTATCGTTCAAAGTCGACAAGAAGCCGGCGGCGCCCGGCGAAAAAGTCGTCGAAATCAGCGGCGTAACGGTCAAAAACAAAGACGGTATCGCGATGCTGGACGGCATGACTTTCGATGTGCGGCGCGGCGAGATCGTAGGCGTGGCCGGCGTGGACGGCAACGGACAGACCGAGCTGATCGAAGCGCTGTCGGGACTGCGCAAGATCGACTCCGGTTCGATCAAGCTCGGCGGCCGGGAAATCGGCGGCCAGACTCCGCGCAAGATCTTCGAAGCGGGCGTCGGCCATATTCCCGAAGACCGGCACAAGCATGGACTGGTGCTCGATTTCTCCGTCAGCGAGAATATGGTGCTGGAAAGCTATTACAAAGAGCCGTATACCAAGCGGGGCTTCCTGAACTTCCGCGCGATCAACGAGCTGGCTTCCCGCTTGGTCAGCAGCTTCGACGTGCGCACGCCGAGCATCCAGACCAAAGCGCGCTCGCTGTCGGGCGGCAATCAGCAGAAAGCGATTATCGCGCGCGAAATCAACAAAAATCCCGACTTCCTGATCGCCGCTCAGCCGACGCGGGGGCTCGACGTGGGCGCGATCGAATTCGTGCAGTCGCAGCTGATTCAGCAGCGCGACCAGGGCAAAGCCGTTCTGCTCGTTTCGTTCGAGCTGGACGAAATCTTGAACGTGTCCGACCGGATCGTCGTCGTATACGAAGGCAAAGTCATCGGCGAAGTGCGTCCGGAAGAAACGAACGACCAGGAACTCGGCTTGATGATGGCCGGCAGCAAGCAGGGAGGACATATGCATGAATCAAGCAAATAAGATCCTGAAGTGGTTCGTCAGCGATTCCTTTATCGTTTCGCTTGCGGCGATCGTACTGGGCCTGCTGCTCGGCGCCGTCGTGATGCTGGTGGGCGGCTACAATCCTATCGAAGCTTACGCCGCGCTGGTTACGCGCGTATTCGGCAGCGCGTACGGCATCGGCGAGATGCTGCGGGAAACGGCGCCGCTGCTGTTGACCGGCCTTGCCGTCGCATTCGCTTTCCGCGCGGGCATGTTCAATATCGGCGCGGAAGGACAGGTGCTGATGGGCATGACCGGCGCTTCGATTATCGCGATCACGCTTCCCGGCATTCCGACCGGCCTGCACATGATCCTGGCCGTGATCTTCGGCGCGCTGTTCGGCGGCGTGTGGGCGGGCATCGCCGGCTTCCTCAAAGCCAAGCGCGGAGTCAACGAAGTCATCACCACGATCATGCTGAACTGGATCGCCCTGTTCCTCAGCAACTATATCGTGCGCACTTTCCTGCTGCTCAAAGGCGATCAGCGCTCGGAAAACATTCCCGCGTCGGCGTCGGCTTCGATCGACTGGCTGTCGTCGGCGATGAACAACGCGCGCGTTCACTGGGGAATCCCGGTCGCGTTCCTGGCCGCGGTCTTCTTCTATTACTTCCTGTGGAAAACCAAACAGGGCTTCGAACTGCGCGCGGTCGGCAGCAATGCCGACGCGGCTCATTACGCGGGTATTAACGTCGGGAGGAATATCGTGAAAGCGATGTTTATCAGCGGCGTGTTCGCGGGTCTTGCCGGCGCGTTCGAAGTGCTGGGCGTATTCCATTATCAGGCGATCTACTCGGCGTCGCCGGGCTACGGCTTCAACGGCATTGCGGTCGCGCTGCTCGGTATGAACCATCCGTTCGGCGTTATGGCGGGCGCGGCTTTGTTCGGTACGCTGTCCTACGGCTCCGGAGGAATGAGCTTCGAAGCGGGCGTGCCGCCGGAAATTATCCAGATCGTGATCGGCTCGATCATTTTCTTTATCGCGGCTCAGGGAATCGTGCGCTTCGTTATCAAACCGTTCTACGGTAAGCGCAAGAAAGAGAAGGTGTTGTAGATGGTAGATCTTCTGACACTTGGCAATTTGATCAATACGACGCTCGTATTCTCGACCGCGCTGATCTTCGCCGCGCTCGGCGGCGTATTCTCGGAACGTTCGGGTATCGTCAATATCGGCATCGAAGGCCTGATGGTGTTCGGCGCTTTCGCCGCGGCCGTCGGTACGCACTTTGCGGAAGAAGCCGGCATGGGCGGAGCTTCGCCCTGGGTCGGACTGCTGACCGGACTGATCGTCGGCGTGCTGGGCTCGCTGATTCACGCCGTGGCGACGATTACGTTCAAAGCCGATCAGACGATCAGCGGCGTCGTCATCAACTTTCTGGCGACCGGCATTACGCTGTATCTGGTCAAGCTGCTGTTCGACGGCGCCGGCGAAACGCCGCTGCTGCTTGAGACGTTCAGCAAAGTCAACTGGGAGTGGTTCGCCGGCATTCCGGTGATCGGACCGATTCTGGGCGTCGGAATCATCAACTCCTACCCGACGACTTACGTGGCGATCATTCTGGTTGCCGTGGTGTACTATGTCATGTATAAAACGAAATTCGGGCTGCGTCTGCGCTCGGTCGGCGAACATCCCAGCGCGGCGGACACGATGGGCATCAACGTCAAGCGTATGCGCTATATCGGCGTCATGCTGAGCGGCGCGCTGGCCGGTTTGGGCGGCGCGACGGTTACGCTGACAACGACCAGCCTGTTCTCGCATACGACGATCTCCGGCCAGGGCTTTATCGCCATCGCGGCGATGATCTTCGGCAAATGGAATCCGCTCGGCGTGTTCGGGGCGGCTGTGTTCTTCGGCTTTTCGCAGGCGATCCGCAACTATGTGCAGCTGTTCGCCTGGTCGGCGAGCATTCCGCAGGATTTTATCCTCATGCTGCCGTATGTGCTGACGATTCTCGTCCTTGTCGTGGCGATCGGCAAATCCCGCGCTCCGGCCGCTCTGGGCGAAGCGTACGATCCCGGCAAGCGCTGAGCGAAGAACGAAACCGGCTTTTCCACCGGGTCTTTGCCAGGCCGGAGCAGATCTGTTCCCAACTTCCCAAAACCGCTTCTCCGCTGCTTTTTTCGAGCGGGCGAAGCGGTTTTTTTGTCTTTTTGGCACGGACAAAGTGTGCGTCCCTGACGCATTTTACGCGCCGGATTTTTATTTTTGTTGAAAATAGGTGTTGACTTCATCAAAACTTAAGTCATATAATAACCCTAACATTCAGCACGACGCAGTTTGAATAATTGATCGGCTATGAAGAGGACGAAGTTTTAAGGGCCCTTTTGACCAGAGAGCGGGGAGAGCAGTACGCTGGAATCCACCGCCAAAATCCCTTATATACGAGCTCACCTCGGAGCTGTTTTCCTGAAAAGCGAATGAAATTCCGGTTTGTATCTGCGGAAGTTTACTCGGTTATTAGGGGGAATCGTGAGGTTCACGTTACGAACCGCGCGTTTGAAGTCGCAGCCGCGATTTCTTACCCGCTTGAGGTCGAGCATCGCGAGATGCCGGCAAATCTGGGTGGTACCACGTGAGGAATAACAACCTTTCGTCCCTCGAAGCAGAATTTCTGCTTTGCGGGGCGGAAGGTTTTTTGCTTTCGTTGCAGTCCCGCGCAAGGCATTACGATTCGCCGAAGAACGGAAGTTATTCGGTTTCGAGGCCTTTTGCAAACCGGCGATGTGAGATTGATGTAATCTTTGGAAGGAGGAATAACGATGAGTGCGCAAATGCCAGAAGCAAAGTCGACGGAAGAATTGAAAGAAAAATGGGTGGATAAACAAGAAGTGCTGACGGGCTCCGAAATTCTGCTCCGCAGCCTGGTGCTCGAAGGAGTCAAATGCGTGTTCGGTTATCCGGGAGGCGCGGTGCTGTATATCTACGACGCCATGTACGGCTTCGAAGATTTCCACCATCTGCTGACCCGGCACGAACAGGGCGCGATCCACGCGGCCGACGGTTACGCCCGGGCATCCGGGGAAGTCGGCGTCTGTATCGCGACATCCGGACCGGGGGCGACCAATCTGGTCACCGGGATTGCCACGGCTTACATGGATTCCACGCCGCTCGTCGTCATCACCGGCAACGTCGCTTCCACGCTGATCGGAACCGACGCCTTCCAGGAAGCCGATATTACCGGCATCACGCTGCCGATCACGAAGCACAGCTACCTGGTCCGCAGCGTCGACGAACTGCCGCGGATTATCCACGAAGCGTTCCATATCGCCAACACGGGCCGCAAAGGCCCGGTACTGATCGATATCCCGAAAGACGTATCGGCGGCGATGACGCTGTTCCAGCCGCATACGGAGCCGGTGGCGCTGAGAGGGTACAACCCGCGCATGACGCCGAACAAACTCCAGGTGGAGCGTCTGGCCGAAGCCATCTCGCAGGCGGAGCGTCCGCTGATCCTGGCCGGCGGCGGCGTCGTTTACTCCGGCGGGCACGAAGCGCTGCTGGAACTGGTCGAGAAAACGCAGGTGCCGATCACGACCACGCTGCTCGGTCTCGGCGGATTCCCGAGCGGTCACGATCTCTGGCTCGGCATGCCGGGCATGCACGGAACGTTCGCGTCGAATATGGCGATTCAGGAATCGGATCTGCTCATCAGCATCGGGGCCCGGTTCGACGACCGGGTAACAGGCAAACTGAACGGCTTCGCGCCGAAAGCGAAGATTGCGCACATCGATATCGACCCGGCGGAGATCGGCAAGAACGTCAAGACCGATATTCCGATCGTCGGCGACGTCAAGACGGTGCTGGAGCTGCTGAACAAATCGGTCAAACCGGCGCAGTCGGCGGACGAATGGCGCTCGCAGCTTCAACAATGGAAAGCGGAGAAGCCGTTTCGCTATAAAGACGATTACGGCGATACCGATACCGGCCTCAAGCCGCAGTGGGTCGTGGAGCTGCTGAACGAGACGACCAAAGGCGAAGCGATCGTGACCACGGACGTCGGCCAGCACCAGATGTGGGCGGCGCAGTATTACAAGTTCAACCAGCCGCGCTCCTGGATCACTTCCGGCGGCCTGGGCACGATGGGCTTCGGACTTCCGTCGGCGATCGGCGCGCAGATGGCGCAGCCGGACCGTCTGGTCATTTCGATCAACGGCGACGGCGGCATGCAGATGTGTTCCCAGGAACTCGCGATCTGCGCCATTAACAATATTCCGGTCAAAGTCGTGATCCTGAACAACCAGGTGCTCGGCATGGTGCGCCAGTGGCAGGAGCTGATCTACGAGAACCGCTACAGCCATATCGACCTGGCCGGCAGCCCGGACTTCGTCAAACTGGCGGAAGCCTACGGCGTCAAAGGCCTGCGGGCGACCAACAAGGAAGAAGCGCGCGCCGTCTGGCAGGAAGCCCTGGATACGCCGGGGCCGGTCGTCATCGACTTTGTGGTCGAGAAAGGCGAGAACGTGTATCCGATGGTGCAGCAGGGCATGACGCTGGATCAAATGCTGATGGGGGACGAGTAACGATGACGAATACGACGCAGACCAAACATACCATCGCCATCCTGGTGAACGACCAGCCGGGCGTGCTGCAGCGGGTGTCCGGATTGTTCGGGCGCCGGGGGTTCAACATCGAGAGCATTACCGTGGGGCAATCGGAAGAGCAGGGATTGTCGCGGATGGTGATCGTAACCAGCGGCGACGACAAAACGATCGAGCAGATCGAGAAGCAGCTGTACAAGATTATCGATGTCATCAAAGTCGTCGACCTCAGCGCCAATCCGATGGTCGGCCGGGAACTGGCTTTGATCAAGGTCAAATCCGAACCGGCCGCGCGGCCGGAAATCATGGGCCTGGTCGAGACGTTCCGCGCGGCCGTCGTCGATATCGGCACGCACAGCCTGATGGTGCAGGTGGTCGGCGATACCGAGAAGATCGATGCGATGATCGAGCTGCTGACGCCTTACGGTATCCGCGAGCTGTCACGCACCGGGGTGACCGCGATGGTCCGGGGCAACGTTTAAAACAAACCACATACGAAACCGGCGCGCCGTGAAAAACCTGCGAAGACATTTTCCGGCCGCACGGTATTCGAGGAAAGCCGCCCGAACGGGCGGGGAGTTGAACGGAACCGGTCCGGTTGCCGGCAGAATTTCCGGTTCCGCTGAACTACCCGCTTGTTTGGGCAGGGTTGAGGCTTTATACACAAAGGAGGAAATAAGAATGGCAGTTACCACGTACTATGAAAATGATGCAGACCTGAGCGTACTTCAAGGCAAAACGATCGCGATTATCGGCTACGGCAGCCAGGGCCACGCCCATGCGCAGAATCTGCGCGACAGCGGCCTGCAGGTCGTCGTCGGACTTCGCGAAGGCAAATCCGCGGACAAAGCGAGAGAAGACGGCTTCGAAGTGCTGTCGGTTGCCGATGCGACCAAGCGCGCGGACATCGTTCAGATTCTGATGCCGGACGAAACGCAAGCCTCCGTGTATAAAAGCGAAATCGAACCGAACCTCAAAGCCGACGCGGCGCTGCTGTTCGCGCACGGTTTCAACGTGCACTTCGGCCAGATCGTAGCCAAAGAAGGCAACGACGTACTGCTCGTCGCTCCGAAATCGCCGGGCCACATGGTTCGCAGAACGTATGAAGAAGGCTTCGGCGTACCGGGCCTGATCGCGATCCACCAGAACGCGACCGGCAAAGCGCAGGAGATCGGCCTGGCTTACGCCAAAGGCATCGGCTGTACGCGCGCCGGGGTTATCGAGACTTCGTTCCGCGAAGAAACCGAAACCGACCTGTTCGGCGAACAAGCCGTGCTGTGCGGCGGCGTGAGCGCGCTGGTCAAAGCCGGATTCGAAACGCTGACCGAAGCCGGTTACGCGCCGGAAATGGCATACTTCGAGTGCCTGCACGAGCTGAAGCTGATCGTCGACCTGATGTATGAAGGCGGCCTGGCGACCATGCGCGATTCCATCAGCAACACGGCCGAATACGGCGACTACGTCACGGGTCCTCGCATCGTGACCGAAGACACGAAGAAAGCGATGAAGGAAGTGCTGACGGATATCCAACAGGGTAAATTCGCCCGCGACTTCATCCTGGAGAACCAATCCGGACGCGCGTTCCTGACCGCGACCCGCCGCAACGAATCCGAGCACCAGCTCGAAGTCGTGGGCTCGCAGCTGCGCGAAATGATGCACTGGATCAAAAAGTAAGTTTTTCTTAACCAAGGAATCGGGGCTATTCCGGGCCGCATCGAAAGCGGCGCCGGGAGGCCCCTTTCCGCATCAAACCCCAAAATAAACGAGGAGGCGTAAACCGTGCGGAAAATTTATATTTTCGATACGACGCTGCGCGACGGCGAGCAGTCGCCGGGCGTCAACCTGAATACGCGAGAGAAAGTCGAAATCGCCCATCAGCTTGAAAAGCTGGGCGTCGACCGGATGGAAGCGGGATTCCCCGCCGCGTCGCCCGGCGATCTGGCCGCGGTCAACGCGGTGGCCCGCGCGGTCAAGAACGCAAGCGTAATCGGCCTGTCCCGTTCCCGCGAGGGCGATATCGACGCGGTGCGCGAAGCGTTGAAAGGAGCGGCCGATCCGTGCCTGCACGTTTTTCTCGCCACTTCGCCGATCCACCGCAAATACAAGCTGAAAATGGAAAAGCATCAGGTGCTGGAAGCGGCGCAGTCCGCGATCCGCTACGCCAAAAAATACTTTTCCAAAATCGAATTCTCGCTTGAAGACGCCGGACGCACCGAACCGGATTTCCGCGCCGAAATGGTTGCGATGGCCGTGCGCGAAGGCGCTTACGTCGTCAATATCCCGGATACCGTCGGCTATCTGAACCCGGCCGAATACGGCGCAATCTTCAAGCACCTCAAAGAGACCGTGCCGGATATCGAGAAAGTGCAGCTCAGCGCGCACTGCCACGACGACCTCGGCATGGCGACGGCCAACACGCTGGCCGCGATCCTCAACGGCGCCGACCAGATCGAAGGGACGATCAACGGCATCGGCGAGCGGGCCGGCAATACCGCCATCGAGGAGATCGCGCTGGCGCTGGAGACCCGCGCCGATTACTTCGGCGCGAAGACCGGGCTGACGCTGAATGAGATCGCCAGAACGAGCCGGCTCGTCAGCAAGCTCACCGGCATGAACGTGCCGGGCAACAAAGCGATCGTCGGCGCGAACGCGTTCGCGCACGAGTCGGGCATCCATCAGGACGGGATGCTCAAGGAGAAGACGACGTACGAGATCATGTCGCCGGAGACGGTCGGCTTCAAAGAAAGCAAGCTCGTGCTCGGCAAGCACTCCGGCCGGCACGCATTCCGCGAGCAGCTGCTTGAGATGGGCTACGCGCTGGAAGACGCGCAGCTGAACGAAGCGTTCGCCAAGTTCAAAGAGCTGGCGGACAAAAAGAAAGAAATCACCGACGACGACCTGCTGGCGCTGCTCGAAGAACGCCTGCCGGACGCGCCGGAGCTGTACGGCCTGGAGTCGCTGAGCTTCTCGTTCGCCACGGAAGCGGCGCCGACGGCGACCGTGAAGATTTCCGTCGCCGGCGAAGACAGCCGCACGGCCGAGTCGGGCGGCAACGGCACCGTCGATTCGATCTACAACGCGATCGACAGCGCCGTCGGCGAAGAAGTGACGCTGGTCGATTATTCGATCCAGGCGGTCACGCTCGGCAAGGACGCGCTCGGCGAAGTGCACGTCACGCTGCGCCAGGGCGAAGCGGAAGTTCGCGGCCGCGGCGTCAGCACGGACGTGCTCGAAGCGAGCGCACGCGCTTATGTCGACGCGCTGAACCGTCTCGCGGAGAACCGCCGCGTGCCGAGCGGCCGCAAAGGCGCGGAGAAAGACTGGTAAGGCGGCGGGCGACCCTGCGGGTACCTGTTTTGATCGTTCGAATTCGCAGGCGCCGGCCTTTGCCCGCAAAAATAAAGCGGACCCCCTAGCCGCGGGGTCCGCTTTTTGCATTGGATATGGTTTACCAGGCGTAGGCGTTCGGCGCCGATCCGCCCGGTCCCGGGAAGATCTCGTCGAGACGCTTGAGCTCGGCTTCGCCCAGCTTCACGTCCACGATGCGCAGCGCGTCTTCGAGCTGCTCCAGCGTGCGCGGTCCGATAATCGGCGCGGTCACGGCCGGATTGGCCAGCAGCCAGGCCAGCGCGATCGTATCCTGCTGCTCGCCCAGCTCTTCGCTGAACGACTTGAATTGTTCCAGCTGCTCTTTGTGCTTCTCCACGCGTTCGGCGTTGCCGCCGCTGCGCGAGCCTTCGATCTTCTTCAGCGCGTTGCGGCCGAGCAGTCCGCCGTCGAGCGGGCTCCACGGAATCACGCCCAGGCCGAGCGCCTGCGAAGCGGGCAGCACTTCAAGCTCCGGCTGACGGGTCAGCAGGCTGTACTTGTGCTGCTCGGAGATCAGGCCGAGGAAGCCGCGTTTTTCCGCTTCTTTTTGCGCGACCGCGATATCCCAGCCGGCAAAGTTGCTGGAGCCGACATAACCGATCTTGCCCTGGTTGACGGCGACTTCGAACGCGCCCCACAGCTCGTCCCAGCTTGCGTTGCGGTCGATATGGTGCATCTGGTACAGCTCGACGTGATCGGTTTGCAGACGTTTGAGCGAGCCTTCCAGGTGACGGCGGATCTTGTACGCGGACAATCCGCGCTCTCCGTTCGGGCCGTCGTTTTCGTCGCCCATGCCGCCGTAGACTTTGGTCGCCAGGACGACTTTTTCTCGGCGTCCGCCGCCCTGCTTGAACCAGCGGCCCAGGATTTCTTCCGTCAGGCCGGAATTGTCTTTGCCTCCGTAAACGTTTGCAGTATCGAAGAAGTTAATTCCGGCTTCGAGCGCGGCGTCCATGATGCGGAACGATTCCTGCTCGTCGGTCTGGCCGCCGAAATTCATCGTGCCCAGACAGATCCGGCTGACTTTGAGTCCCGATTTTCCCAAATACGTGTATTCCATGTTCTTCGCTCAGCTCCTCGGTGGATGTTTTGGCGAATCACGTGCCCCTTTACCATTACCCATTAATTGTAACAATCCGCTGAAGCGGAAGCAAATTTCTTTATGTAAGCAGCGACAGGGCAAGCATAAAAGGGTACCGCCCTCTTTATAGGATTAACCTATCAAGCTGATAGTTTCTATATCTTGGTCAATCCCTGACGGAGTATGTTACTGTTTTTCAATAGAGGTTTCAACCCGGAAGCGGTGGCGGAGCACCCGGCATTTCACCGACCCGAATTTTATGGAATAGGGAGTGCGACAGATGGCTGAGACGAAAAAGATTGCGGTAATCGCGGGAGACGGCATCGGACCGGAAGTAGTGGCGGAAGCGGAAAAAGTATTGAGAAAAATCGAGGACGTGTTCGGTTATTCGTTCGAAACGGAGCATGCGCTGTTCGGCGGAATCGCGATCGACGAGAAAGGCACGCCGCTGCCGGACGAGACGCTCGACGTTTGTAAGCGCGCCGACGCCGTGCTGCTGGGCGCCGTCGGCGGACCGAAATGGGACAACAATCCCAAAGAGCTGCGTCCGGAAACCGGGCTGCTCGGCATTCGCAAAGCGCTCGGATTGTTCTCGAACCTGCGCCCGGCCGTCGTATTCGACTGCCTGAAAGACGCGTCGACGCTCAAGCCGGAAGTGCTGGAAGGCACCGACCTGATGGTCGTGCGCGAACTGACCGGCGGCATCTACTTCGGGGAGAAATTCCGGCGCGAAACGGAGCAGGGGCAGGAAGCGGTCGATACGTGCGCGTACAATGTGACCGAAGTAGAGCGCATCGCGCGCCAGGCGTTCGAGATCGCGCTGAAGCGCCGCAAAAAGCTGGCCTCCGTCGATAAAGCGAACGTGCTGGAGACGTCGCGCCTGTGGCGGGAAACGGTCATTCGCGTCTCGGCGGATTATCCGGAAGTGGAGCTGGAGCACGTGCTGGTCGACAACTGCGCGATGCAGCTGCTGCGCCGCCCGTCGAGCTTCGACGTTATCGTGACGGAGAACATGTTCGGCGATATCCTGAGCGACGAAGCGGCGATGCTGACCGGTTCGATCGGCATGCTGGCGTCGGCTTCGCTCGGCGAAGGCAGCTACGGATTGTACGAGCCGGTGCACGGCTCCGCGCCGGACATCGCCGGGCAGGGACTGGCCAATCCGATCGCGACCATTCTGTCGTCGGCCTTGATGCTGCGGCTGACGTTCGGCTACGAAGACGCGGCGGACGCGATCGAGCGCGCCGTGGCCGAAGTACTGGACGCCGGACACCGTACGAGCGATATTGCCGCGGGCCGCGCCGAAGCGCTGTCCACCGGGCAAATGGGCGACCTCATTCTCAACGCGATTCGCAAATAATAATTATTATAAAAAAACAAGTATTACAATCTTGACTTCAAAAAATCCCGGTGATAACATGATGATATTGCAATCGAAGTTTCAGAATATTCAGAAAACGCCCTTCACCGGGCCTCATTTTGAAGGAGGATTTTATACTCATGGCAGAACGTTTGGTAGGTAAACCGGCTCCGGCATTCACAATGGAAACCGTATCCGGAGACGGACAGGATTTCGGCAAAGCATCGCTCGAAGATTACCGCGGCAAATGGCTGGTATTCTTCTTCTACCCGCTCGATTTCACGTTCGTATGCCCGACTGAAATCACCGCCCTGAGCGACGCTTACGGCGATTTCCAAACGCTGGACACCGAAGTTCTCGGCGTCAGCATCGACTCCGTGCACAGCCACAAAGCATGGATCGCGGCTCCGACCGAAATCGGCGGCCTCGGCAAGATCAACTTCCCGCTCGCTTCGGACATCACGAAGAAAGTGGCAAGCGACTACGGCGTCCTGATCGAAGAAGAAGGCGTAGCTCTGCGCGGCCTGTTCATCATCGATCCGGAAGGCGAGCTGAAATACCAGGTCGTTAACCACAACGACGTGGGCCGCAGCGTGGAAGAAACGCTGCGCGTGCTTCAAGCGCTGCAATCTGGCGGCCTGTGCCCGATGAACTGGAAACCGGGCGACAAGAACCTGCAAGGTTAATTTGCCCCGGATGTACGGCGTTTTATAAGCAGAGCCTTCTTTTCGGCATGATGCCGAAAAGGGGGCTTTTTTGCACCCCTTTGCGCTGGCGGGACGGTGCTTTCCGTGCTAAGATGGGGCTGTGTCCCGGCCGCCGACAGGCGATCGGAACAAGCCGCCAAAATTAAAGCGAAAATGGCGTATTCAAAATCCCGCCGGCGGTTTGATATTAACATAAAGGATAAGCAAACAAGGGAGGACGACCACCATGAGTTTCTGCTGCGGAGCAAGCATGATCGGAACCAAAGGAACGCTGAAGCATTACCGGACCGAGGTTCATAACGTTCCTCTATTGTATTGTCCGGTATGTCAAAGAATCGAAGTGCATTACAAAGTCGAAAGCGAATACGAAGTGCTGGCCGAATACGCGCACGGCGACGGCGAATCGGAGATCGATTTTCAGGATTATATGCTGGAAGACGACGAAGAAATCTTCGCCAACTGCGTCAGCGTAGAAGCGGAAGACCGCCTGTCGGCCGTCCGCAACCAGATCGACCTCTCGCTCGACCTGCTCGGCGTCGCCAAGCAGATGGGCGACAAGCGCTGGCAGACCGAGCTGAAGCGGCGGCTTGCGGTCATGAGCCAGAAGCTGGAGAAATTGCAGCGCCGCAACAGCAAAGGAACGGCATAAGTCATTTCGGTATGATCGGGCACAGCCGTCCGCGCATACTCACAAATAAAAAACCGGAAGCGATCGCACCCGATCCTTCCGGTTTTGTTTTATAGCCGTCTATCGAGTTTGGAAAACGTTATCACCTCTGTTAGAATAAAATTGAGGAAGAAACAGGAAAGCAATAAGCTAAAGCTTCAATACATAATCCGGAATCCATCATTCCAACTTGTACGGAAGCCGCCGCAAAAGACGGAGGAATGTTCATGCAAAAAATAAGGGATCTGGCCGCGGGACTCAAACAAAATATCGGACAAATCATCGTCGGCAAAGACGCGGAGGTCGATCTGCTGCTGACCGCGCTGCTCGCTTCCGGCCACGTGCTGCTCGAAGACGTGCCGGGCACGGGCAAAACGATGCTGGCCAAAAGTCTGGCGTCTTCGCTCAGCCTGACGTTTCAGCGGATTCAGTTTACGCCGGATCTGCTGCCGTCGGACCTGACCGGCATTCATTTCTACAACCAAAAAGACGGCGAGTTCCATTTCCGTCCGGGGCCGCTGTTTGCTCGCATCGTGCTGGCCGACGAGATCAACCGGGCGACGCCGCGCACCCAGTCGAGTCTGCTCGAATGCATGGAAGAGCGCCAGATCAGCGTGGACGGGCAAACGATGAAGCTGGAGCAGCCGTTTATGGTACTGGCGACGCAGAACCCGGTAGACAACCAGGGAACGTTCCCGCTGCCGGAAGCGCAGATGGACCGGTTTATGATCCGCATGAAGCTGGGTTATCCGTCGGCGGCCGAAGGCCGGGAGATCCTGCGCCGGACCGTTCAGGCGGGCGGGCTGACGGCGGAATCGGCAGCATCGACCGCGACGGCGGAAGAAGTGCTGGAAGCCCAGCGGCTGTGCCGCCTCGTGACGATCGCCGACGATTTGCTCGACTATATCGTGGCGCTGGCGGACGCGTCGAGAAAACACCCGGAGCTTGCGCTCGGCATCAGCCCGCGGGGCACCCAGGCGCTGCTGCGGGCCTGCCAGGCTTACGCCGCGCTCAAAGGCCGCGATTATATTTTGCCCGACGATGTCAAAGAACTGCTTGTGCCGGTCTGCGCGCATCGCCTGGTGCTGAACAACCGTTACGATCTGCAGGACAATCCCGCCGAACGCATTCTGCACGAGCTGATGGACCGCGTTCCCGTGCCGAGCGAAGAGGGACTGGAAAGCGAAGTGAGATAAATGGCGCTGCTGGGGTTTCTGATCGTTGTCGGATTAATCGTCTATTTGCAGGGACTGGTGCTGGGCAAACCGGCGCTGTCCCGAATCGATTATGAGCGTACTTTCAGCAAAACCGTCTGCCGCGTGGGCGAATCGATCGAAATGGTGGAAACGATCGCCAACCGCAAACCGCTGCCCGTCCCCTGGCTGCGGCTCGAAGCGATGCTGCCTTCCGCGCTTTCTTTCGCCCGCAGCGGGGACACGAACGTCAGCGAGGGTGCCATTTACCAGAATCATACGAGTCTGTTCACGCTGCCGCCGCTGACGCGGATTACCCGCACGCACCGCATACTCTGCGGGTCGCGCGGCATTTTCCCGATCGAAACGGCTACGATGACCGGCGGCGACTTGTTCGGGCTGTATGCGTCTTCCCGGCAGGTTCACCTCCAAATGCGCATGGTGATCCAGCCGAAGATGCTGGGCGACGGCGAACTGCCGATGTCCTGGAAAACGTGGCAGGGCGAGCTTGCGGTGCGGCGCTGGATCGTCGAAGATCCTTTTCTGATGAACGGGGTGCGCGAATACGCCCAGGGCGATCCGATGAACCGGATTCACTGGAAAGCCAGCGCGCGCACCGGACAGCTGCAGGTACACAAAAGCGGCTATTCCGCCGATCCGCGCGTAATTATTCTGCTCAACGTCGAAGATTCGGAAACGATGTGGAGCGTCGTGACGCGGCCGGCGCTGATCGAGCGCCAGCTGTCGCTCGCGGCGACCTGCGCGGCAACGCTGATCGGACAGGGCATGAGCGCGGGCTTCGCGCACAACGCCGATTCGCAGCTGGGCGGCGAAGGACAGCGGCTGGAGCCGGATTACGGTCCGGTTCATCTGAACCGGCTGCTCGAAGCGATGGCGGCGTTCGAGATGAAGTCGAGGCTGCCGTTCCACGAGCTGCTGCATCTGGAAGCGGGCCGCGAATTTCGCGAGCCGGTCGATTATCTGCTGATTACGACCCATCGTTCGGCCAAGGTCGAAGAAGGGATCGCCGAGCTGGAGAAGCTGGGGCACCGCGTCGGCGTTACCGGCCTGTCCGGCGATTCGGCGGCTCGGCGTCCGGGCGGCCCGTTCGAAGACCGGCGGGCTTCGGCCCGGCGCGAGGAGGCGGTATTATGAGCACGGTAAAAGAAACGCGGAAGCGCGCGAAAACTTCACAGGCGGAAACGGCCGCCGAGACAAGCGGTGGAAAAAGCGGAAAAACGGGCGGTAAAGCAGCTCTGCGCGGATTGGGCCGCCCGGCGGCTTATTCGGTGCTGGAGGCGCTGTCCGCCTACGCGCCGATCGTGCTGCTGTCTCATTACGTATTGAAGCTGCCGGACCTGCTGCCGCTGCTGATCGTGTTTGCCCTGCACGCCTGCACTTCGCTGATCGGGCTGCGCCAGGCGGAGCACCGTCTGCCGCGCTGGCTGACCGTGCCGCCGTTCGCCGCCGCGCTGGCTGCGGCGCTCCTTATTCCGGGCGCGTGGTTTGTCCGCGCGGCGGCCGCTTTGCTGCTGCTGGCGGTCGCAGTGCGCGGACTGCTGGTCGGCCGCCGCCAGTACTGGGACAATATGCAGCTTCGCGTTCCGCTGATCGGACTCGGGGCTTCGCTGGTCGTTTACGTCGTTGCCGGACGGACGGCGGAATTGGCCGGATACCGGGGCACGCTGTATATCGCGGCGGTGCTGCTGCTTGTGCTGACGCTGCTGCTGCTGAACGCCGACAAAGTGCGTTTCGCCGCCGGCGAACAAACGTCGGCGCTGGCCGGCATCCTGACGGCGAACCGACGACTGACCTGGGCCGTGGCGGCGCTGGTCGTGATCGCGGGCATCGTCGGCGGTCCGACCGGCATCCTGGGCGCGATTCGCGACTGGTGGGCGTCGATCTTCAGCGGCTCCGCGACCGGACCGCCGCTGCCTTCCGATCCGCTGCCGAGCGCCGATTATTCGCAGCTCGGCAAACTGGCGGGAGAAGCCAAGGAAGCGCCTTTGTGGCTTAAAGTCGTCGGTTATATTTTTCTTATTTTGTTCTATGCCGCCGCGGCCGCCGGAGTGCTCTGGCTGCTGTACCGCATATTCGGCCGCTGGCTGCCAAGCGGAATCCGCAATCTGATCCGCCGTATTGCCGCGCAGCTAGGACTGATGCGCACTCTCCGCGCATCCGGCGATCCGTCGGATTACACGGACAAAGCGGAGAAGCTTTCCGCCAAAGAAACGGGAAACAGACGTCGCTTATTCGGTTTCGGCCGCCGGGAACCGGCTTATTCCGGCAGCGATCCGAGGCTGCGCTACCGCAGCGTCGTGCTGCAGGCGGCGCGCAAAGGTTTCCCGCTGCGCGCCAGCCGGACGCCGTTCGAGACCGGCGCGGAATTGACCCGGGGAGACGGCTATACCGAATTGTCGGCTCAAGAACTGCGCGAGCTGGTCGAGCGCTACAATTCGACCCGCTACGGCGGCGAAAGCGGGCCGCGCCAATAAAAGGCTTGTCCATGAAAAGGAGCGGGCGGAGAGAAGTTGGCCGCCGCTTCTCTTTTTTCTTTCTCTTTCATTTATTGAATCCGATATTGAATCCGACAAGAACCGGGCGGTATTCCGTCCGCGGAAAGGAGGCCTCTATTGACTTTATTTTGGATGATAACGATCGGCGTGCTGCTGGCGGTGATTCAGGCGCAGGTGATCGGGCGTTCTTCGCTGCGCGGCATCCGGTACAGCCGGAGCTTCGACCGCCGCGAATGCTGCGCCGGCGACGAGATCGAACTGGTCGAAGTTATCGCCAACGAGAAAAGACTGCCCGTGCCGCTGCTCAAGCTGGAAGCGGAATTTCCGACGGCGTTCGTTTTTCGCGGAAGCCCTTCGATCAAGGTCGGCAAAGGCAGCGTTTATCAAACGCATACAAGCGGCTTTGCGCTGCTGCCGATGCGGCGCGTGAAGCGCAGGCACTTCGTGACTTGCGCGCAGCGCGGCATTTTCCGGCTGTCGACCGTGTTTATGACGTCCGGCGATCTGCTGGGCTTCGTGCTTCGCTCGCGTTTGCTCACGATCGAAAGTCCGCTGATCGTGTATCCGCGGCTGCTGGACGAAGCCGAGGTGCCGCACGATTGGAAAAGCTGGCAGGGCGATTTTGCGGTCCGGCGCTGGATTCTCGCAGATCCGTTCGTGATCGAAGGCTCGCGGGAGTATTCGTCCGGGGATCCGATGAACCGGATACACTGGAAAGCGAGCGCGCGAACCGGCGGACTTCAGGTCTACCGGCAGGGATATACCGCCGATCCCCAGGTGATGATTGTGCTGGATATCGGCCGGGTCGTGCTCGGCCTCGCCGACAACGAAGCCGAGCGGCTTGCGGAGTATGCCGTATCGCTGGCGGCCACCTGCGCGGACCGGCTGCTGTGCACGGGGGTACAGACCGGATTTGCGCATAATGCGCATACGGTATCTTTGCCGCGCATCCCGCCGGGCGCAGGCAGGGCGCAGCGGGCGGCCTTGATGGAAGCGATGGCCGGGATCAAACTCAAAGAACGCATAACGCTGGAAGAGTATCTGCTTGAAGAAGCTCGGGGCGGAGAGAACGCGCGCGATTACATCGTCGTCAGCGCTTCCGATCCGGCCGATGCGCGCAGAGCCGTTCAGGCGCTGGAAAGCCGGGGACACCGGATCAGCTTTATCGATCCCCGTCGGGGGATGGCGGGAGCGTCTTTCCCGGCGGAATCCGGCGGAAGCGATCGCCGGAGCGGAGAAACGGGGGCGAGCACATGAAGCGCAAAATACTCGGGGCGGCCGGAACGGCCGTGCGCGAAACGGCGTTCGCTTATCCGCTGCTCGTCTTGTTCGCCCTGTTTGTCGTCGAATTGTCTCCGTATTACGCCGCGGCGCTGTTCGCGCTGGGCCTGCTGGGCGGCGGCACGGCCGGTCTGTATGTCAAGCGCGGCGGCGCCTATGCGCTGGCGCTGTCCGCTTCGATCGTCTTGACGGCGGCGATCGGCATAAGCGGCGGCATGGGCAGCCGCGCGATTCCTCTTTTTGCCCTGCTGGCGGTGGCGGCCTGCCGGGGCGTCTACCGGGAATTCAGCCCGGCCGCTTCCGGGCGCTTGTCCACGCTGTGGGCGGTGTTGGGACTGTGCGCCGCGCTGGGCGTTTATTTCCTGGCGCTGCGGCACGGCCTTGTGCGTCCGTACGCATTCTCGATTCTGGTCGGCGCGTTGACGGCGCTGTTTGCGCTGATGCTGCGGTGGAATGCGGCCCGGGTGCGCGATACGCTCGGAATCGGAGCGGACGATCCGATTCCGAGCGGGCGCCTGCTCCGGGTGAATCTGGTCTTCATGGCGGGACTGCTGCTGCTGATTCTGATTGTCGGCGGCGCGACGCAGATCGCGTCCGTACTGGAATGGCTGTATCGGGTGTGGGCGTACCTGCTGGGAGGAGACGTCGGCGGAACAAGAACGCCGCCGCCCGATGTTCCGATCGACACAACGCCGGTGCTCAAAGAATACTGCAGCCAGCCGGTCCATAACACCGAAGAGTTCAAAAGACTGTGCAGTCCGCCGGGCGATGAATCGAACAGCGATTGGGGACGAGCGGTGATCTGGATCGTGGCCGGCGCGGCCGGACTGGTCGTGCTTGCGGTCGTATACGCGGTACTGAATCTGCTGTACGGCATACTGGCCGATTGGCTGCCCGGCTGGCTCAAACGATTTCTGGAAATGCTGCGTCTGGTGCGCCCGCCCGCGGAGCAGGAAGGACGCGAAACTTATATCGACACCACCGAGAAGCTGACCGGCAGGCCCGAACGCGCGGCCCGTTCCGTACGCCGCGCGTATGCCGAGCCCGAAGACGCGCCGCGCCGCGCTTATTGGAGACTGGTCAGGGAAGCGATCGCGCGGGGATACAAGTTTCGTCCGCAGCTGACCCCGGCCGAGACGGGACGCGAGATCGCCGGCAATCCCGACTACGCGGAGCGGGGCGAAGAAGAAATCCACCGGGTAATCGAGGGTTACAACCGCAGCCGCTACGACAACGAAAGCGATCGACGCTGATCATTTTGAACGATGCAGGCGGAGTTTACAACGAATGCAAAGAACCTTCAACTCCGCTTTGAGCGCGGATTCGAAGGTTCTTTTTGTATGCCGGCGGCATCCTGCGGACGCAGCCGGTTTCCGGAGAAAAGCGGCCGCCTGAACGTTTTAGTTCGGCGATCCGGCCGGGCCGGGGACCGACCGCCGGTTTTGCGGCTAGCGTTTTTTGCTGCTTCCCGCCGCTCCGCGCTGCTTCAGCGAAGCGTAGGCTTCGGGCGGAAGCTGCGCCGACGAACAGCCCGGACAGCCGGGCGGGGTCGTTCCGTCTGCCTGCACGGAGCAGCCGGCGCAGGCGCCTTTTTTGCTTTTGTTCCAGAACCGGTACAGCACATACCCCGAGTAGCCCAGCAGCAGTGCGATAATGATCCAGTTAATCACGATCGTTCCTCCTTCGTTGAATGTGACGGCGCCGATTCAGACAAAGCCCAGCAGATGTCCGCCCTGGTAAAGAAGGAGCGATACCAGATAAGCGAGCGCGAGCGAGTACCCCATCGAGAAAAAGGTCCAGCGCCACGAAGACGTTTCTTTGCGGATAACGCCCACCGTCGCCAGGCACGGAATATACAGCAGGATAAACACGACAAAGCTGAATGCCTGCAAAGGCGTAAACGCCAGCGCAACCTGGTGCTCAAGTCCGGCCATGTCCGGCGCCTGGTAAATGATATTCATGGTGGACACGACGATTTCTTTCGCCATAAAGCCGGTAATCAGCGCCGCTCCGGCCTGCCACGTTCCGAAGCCGAGCGGAATCAGCAGCGTGGACAGCGCGCCGCCGATGTAAGCGAGAAAGCTGTCGTTCATGTCGACGCCGAAGCCGCCGGGACCGGTATTCGACAGAAACCAGATCACGACCGAGCCGGCCAGGATAATCGTTCCCGCTTTGCGCAGAAAGCCTTTGACTTTTTCCCATGTCATGCGCAGCAGCGACAGCAGTTGGGGCATCCGGTAAGGCGGAAGCTCGACGACGAAGACGGACGGTTCGCTTTTGAGCAGCGTGCGGGAGAACAGCTTGGCCAGCGCCAGCGCGAGCACCATGCCGAGCACGTAGAGACCCATCACCACGGAAGCGCGGTTGGAGACGAAGAACACGCCCGCGAACAGCGCGTACACCGGCAGCCGCGCTGAACAGGACATCAGCGGAACGAGCAGCGTCGTCAGCAGCCGGTCTTTGCGCTGCTCCATCGTCCGCGCGGCCATGATCGCGGGCACATTGCAGCCGAAGCCGATAATAAACGGAATAAACGCTTTGCCGCTGAGTCCCACCGCTTCCATCGTCCGGTCCATCAGCAGCGTGATGCGCGACATATAGCCGGAATCCTCGATAAACGAAATCAGCAGGAACAGGATAAAAATCTGCGGCAGGAATACGAGCACGCCGCCGACGCCGCCCACGATCCCGTCGACCACCAGCGCCTGCGTAAACGGAGCCGCGCCGAGCGAGGTCAGCGCGTAAGAGATCCATTGACTCAGCGGACCGGAGATAAAGCCGTCCAGCACATCCGACAGCACGCTGCCCAGCCAGTCGAACGTCAGCTTGAAGATCAGGTACATCAGCGCGAGAAACAGCGGAATGCCGAGCAGCCGGTGCGTCACGATCGAGTCGATGCGTTCGGTCGCCGTATGGTCGTGCTGCGCCGAGCGGTCGACGACAGCGCCGCAGATCTCCGCGATCCGCTGCCGGCGGACCTGACGGATATGGGCGGCGGAATCCGCGCCGCCCGTTTCCCGTTCCAGTTCCGGCGCGGCCCGGCGAATCCGTTCGTCGATCGCCGCAAGATCCGCCGTCTGCGGCAGCGCGCTCCGCACCGCGGGATTGCCTTCAAGCAGCTGCAGCGCCGTCCAGCGGGGATCGGCTTTCGACGTCGCGCCGGCAGCGGCTGCCGCGCCGACCATTCCGGCTATATCGGCCGCCGCCGCTTCCAGCGCCGGCCCGTAGTCCAGCCGGAAGGAAGCGGGAGCGCGGCCGAGTTCGCCCAGTCCCCGTAGAACCTCGGAGCAGCCGGTGCCTTTGCGCGCCACGATCGGCACGACCGGCACGCCGAGTTCGCGCCGGAGCGCTTGGGCGTCGACGTCGATCCCGCGGGCACGCGCCACATCGACCATATTCAGCCCGATCATGACCGGTTTGCCGTACTCCAGCAGCTGCATCGTCAAATACAGATTGCGTTCGAGCTGCGAAGCGTCCACGATGTTGAGGATCGGGCCGTCCGCTTCTTCCATCAGAAAACGCGCGGCGACGCCTTCGTCTTCGGTGAGCGGCAGCAGCGAGTACAGTCCGGGCAGATCGACGATCCGGCCCGCTTTGCCGCGCAGCGTACCGATTCTTTTCTCGACGGTAACGCCCGACCAGTTGCCGACCGTTTCGTAGGAACGGGTCAGCATATTGAACAGCGAAGTCTTGCCGGTGTTGGGATTGCCGAGCAGCGCATAATCGCTCATGTCCGCGCAACCTCCAGGCGCGACGCTTCGAACCGCCGGATGCCGACAAGCTGTCCGGCGCATTCGAACGTCAGCGGCCCGCCGAACGGCCCGAACCGGCGGACCGTCAGCCGGCTGCCTTCCGCAACGCCCAGATCGTTCAGCCTGCGGCGCAGCAGCGGATCGATCCGGTGGAGCGCCGTGACGACGGCCGCTCCGCCGGGGCGGATATCGGCCAGTACCGCGGCCGTTTGGAATTCCGTGCTTTTACGCATAAAAGTTCTCCTTCATCTCTATGACTTGGAATGATAATCAATATCAATTAGCTTTTTTTGTAATGTACCACCAAGAATTTGCCGCGACTGTGACCGATGTCATAAAAATGCGGATTTTCACTTTACATTGCTCGCTTCCTTAAGTATGATAAAAAAGCCAAAATTGGCCGGACGGTACTTTATGGATTAATGTCCGCCTATCATGGACAATTTGGAAGAGGTCCGAGCAGAAAGGGCCTTTTTTCTTGCAGTTGACCAAGAAAATTGTCTGATTTTGACGAAGCCCGGCAGGATAAAGCAAGCCGGCGTAGAATGTAAAGCCAAGATGAGAAACCGATCCGATTTTATGACATCCCAGCAGGACGGAAGTGAACGTGAACGAATGAACCGAACTTCGGCGTTACGCCAATTGTCTTTTTACCTCTGTTCCGTCTTTTTTCTTCTTATTGTATGCGAAGCGGTCGAGCGGCTCTGGACGGACGGCTCCGGCAGCCGCTGGATTCCAGCCCTGGCCCTGCTGACCGGAAGCTTTTCGGTAACGGCGTGCATGACCGTGTATTTCCACGCCACCCCGCTGTTCGACCGCAGAATCGGAAGCTACAGCAAGCGGATGGTCAAGCTGATGGGAGCCGCCGGGCTGGTGGAGCTGCTGCATCTGCTGCTGGACTTTTTTTATTTTATTTCGCCGCCTCTGCTGGAACGGGACGTGCACGGCTGGCTGTTTGCGCTGGCGACTCTGGTGTATGCGATCGGGCTTCCCGTGCTGTTTACCCTCCCGAACCGGCCGAGCGTTGTGCCGGGGCGCATGCTGTATCTGGGAATTCCGCTCTCGGCCGCCGCGCTGGCGGGACTGCTTCTGGTGCTGCATCGCAGCCTGCCCGGCTTTGCCGCGGCGCGTCTCGATCTGATCCTGAACGGACTGGCGTTCCTGGCGGCGGTATCGGCTTTCGTTTATTTGTTTGTCCGCTACCGGCGCAGAGGCGCGCAGGCGCTGTGGATCGCGGCGCAGTCGCTCGGGCTGGCCGCCGCCGCCCAGGTACTGATTCTGCTGGCGGGCGACGGCGTGGGTTTTTACTTTCTGGGCGCTTCGGCGCTGCATGCTTTGTCGTACGGCATTCTGGTCGGGCACGGACTGCGGCTCGCCATCGCGGAACCGCTGCGCGAGCGGCGCGAAGCGGAAGAACGCATCGAGTTTCTGGCGTATAACGACGATCTGACCGGACTGCCGAACCGCCGCAGCCTGCATACCCGGCTCAACTCGCGTTTCGAGCAGGCTTACTCCGGCAAAACGGCCCTTATGGTGCTGAATATCAACCGGTTCAAAACGATTAACGATTCGCTCGGTTACGAAGCGGGAGACCGTCTGCTCGGCATCGTGTCGGAACTGCTGCAAAGTCATGTGGAGAACCCCGAAGAAGTCTTCCGCACGGGCGGGGACGAATTTGCGGTCGTGCTGCCGGAAAGCGGCGGCGAAGAAGCGCTGAAGCGCGCCCATGCGCTGCTTGAAGAATTCGAGCGTCCGGTCAGCGTGGGCGGCATGGAGCACTATGTGGCGCTGTCGGCCGGCATCGCGGTGTATCCGGAAGACGGACTGGCCGCGGACGGCCTGCTGCAAAGCGCGGACGCGGCGGTCCATCTGGCGAAGGAGCAGGGAGCGGAAGTCAAGCGTTTCTCGCGCGGCATGACGACCGTGGCGCGCGAGAAGCTGATCCTGGAAAGCGATCTGCGCAAAGGATTGGATCGCGGCGAATTCTATCTGGAGTATCAGCCGAAGATGTCCGTGGAGACCGGGCGCATTCTCGGGATGGAGGCGCTGGTGCGCTGGAACCACCCGCTGCGCGGACCGGTTTCGCCGGCGGAATTTATTCCGCTGGCCGAGGAAAGCGGATTGATCGTGCCGCTCGGCGAATGGGTGCTGCAGGAGGCGTGCCGGCAGAACAAACAGTGGCAGGACAAAGGCTACGAGCCGCTGTGCATGTCCATCAATCTGTCGATCCGCCAGTTCCGCCAGGCCGGCCTGGCCGATCAGATCGGCGAAATGCTGGAAGAGATCGGACTCGACCCGCAGTATGTGGAGCTGGAGATTACCGAGAGTATGACCGTGGACAAAGACGCCGCGTTCGAGCAGCTCAAACGCTTCAAGCAGATCGGCCTGCATATCAGCATCGACGATTTCGGAACGGGCTACAGCTCGCTGCATTATTTGAAAAACATGCCGATCGACCGCCTCAAGATCGACCGTTCGTTCGTCAGCGAAGTGATGAGCGGCCAGAGCGACGCGGCCATCGTATCGACGATCGCGTCGATGGCGCATCACCTCAAGCTCAAAGTAACGGCCGAAGGCGTGGAGAACGAAGAGCAGCTCGAATTTCTGCGCAGCCAGAAATGCCACGAAGCGCAGGGTTTCCTGTTCAGCCGCCCGGTGCCGGCCGGCCGCTTCGAACGGATGTTTTTACAGCAGCAAAAGCTGGGTTAATCCAAGATTTCGCGGCCTGTTCATGGCGGCGGAATCTTTTTTTGAAAATAAAGCTTGCCATTCGGCATTGAACGTGGTATATTATTTCTTGTCCTCAAGAGGACGCTTGATCCAAAAGGTAACATTCGTCGGGACGTAGCTCAGCTTGGTAGAGCACCTGGTTTGGGACCAGGGGGTCGCATGTTCAAATCGTGTCGTCCCGACCATATTTATTTTTAGAATATTGAATGAATTTGCGCAATCAAGCTTTATCCGCGCGGGTGTAGTTCAATGGTAGAACTTCAGCCTTCCAAGCTGATAGCGTGGGTTCGATTCCCATCACCCGCTTATAGCGTTACAGGTAAAAGCTCCTGCTTGCAGGGGCTTTTTTGCTGCTTCAACCTACGAAATGCAGTATCAAAATGACCAAACCGTGAACACGTTCCTTTTTTCGGAAATAAGGGGCGTTTTTTTGTGCGATGGGCTTTTTTAAAACATGCAGGCTGCCGATATAAAGAAAGGAGTGTCCATTATATGGCGGGCGGCGCAGCGGATCGGGGGAGATCCGGTCGTCCATCAGCGGGAGGTCGGCAGGATATGAGCAAGAAGCACGCGGCGCCGGAAGCGCTGCACCTGGAACGGGACAAAGAAACGGCAGAGCGCAAAAACGGCGGCGGAGTCGGCATCGCCCTGATCGCCGGACTGGGACTGCTGGTCTATCTCGCCGTCATCGGCGGATTTCTGTTCCTGGCCGGAACGGGATTGG
This sequence comes from Saccharibacillus sp. CPCC 101409, assembly GCF_030518235.1. Lineage (GTDB taxonomy): Bacteria > Bacillota > Bacilli > Paenibacillales > Paenibacillaceae > Saccharibacillus. The sequence continues at coordinate 747,636 of NZ_JAULSA010000001.1, forward strand.
TTACGCTGCTGAACTGGCTGCTGGGCTGATTGCCGGCCAATCTTCGGAAGCAGGAAAAGCTTGCACATCGCGCGAAAGCCGGGTTATACTGACCCTATCGGTGCAGAGACTTGTCTCGCTTGAACGACAGCCGACCTATCCTACAGATCGAGAGGTACCTCCCATACGATGAAGAACAGACTGCAAGACCTCATCTAACTCCATGTTTCCGTATTCGCGGTATACGATCCGGCTTTATGCGCCGGGCATGCCGCGGGCGGAAAACGCGCTGCCGGATTCGGCGGCGTGGGCCTTCTGCGGCCCGGGTTTGAGGAGGAGTCTGTCCATCGTCGGGGCGAGGCGCCTCTTTTTGCATACCGTTTTTCGGATATGCGTTTGAAGCGTCCGGAGAAGAAGAGCGGAGTTTCGTCCGCTTTATCTTTGTCCGCACCCTGCGGGTAATTCGCAATCGGCGCAGCATCGAACTTTCCGTTTCGTCGGATGCGGTTCGACGCTTGCGCTTTCTGCGACAGATCCCCGGACCGATGGCCGATTCTTTTTATACTCGAAATTCATCCGAAATCCGCAGCGGCCCTCGCCGTCTGCGGATTTTCTGCGTCCAGGCGGCCGGTACCGCACGCAGCGGCGAAATTCGACTCGACGAGAGGATGACGGCATTATGCAACAAACGACATTGATGATGGCAAGAGGGCTTGCCAAAGACTGGGAAGGACGCAGGATTTTCGAGGGGATCGACCTGGAAGTGACGGCGGGAGAACGGCTGGCGCTGTTCGGACGCAACGGCTGCGGCAAAACGACGCTGCTGCGAATTCTGGCCGGTCTGGACGAAGCGACGGAAGGACGGATCGACCGTATTCTGCCGCTGGAGCAGTGGGGCATGATGAAGCAGCACGAAGAGCTGCCGGAAGATACGACGGCTTTGGAGCGGGCTTACCGCGAGAACGACAGGCTGTGGAAACTCAAGCACGAACTGGCGGAGCTGACGCTGCGCATGAGCGGTTCGGAAGCCGAGTCGGCGTCTGCGCTGGAGCAATACGGAGCGGCGCTCGAAACTTATGAAACAATGAACGGATTCGAATGGGAAAACGAAGTGGAACGGCAGCTTCAGCGGATCGGGGTGCCGAAGGAAGCGTGGAGCCTGCCTTACGCTTCGCTCAGCGGCGGACAGAAAACCCGCGTGCGGCTGGCCGCCCTGCTGGCGAAAGCGCCGCAGCTTCTTATTCTCGACGAACCGACCAATCATCTGGACGAGGAGAGCTTGCGCTGGCTGGAAGAGCAGCTCCAAAGCTATGCCGGCACGCTGCTGTTTGTTTCCCACGACCGGCAGTTTATCGACGAGGTGGCGACCGCGGTCTGCGAACTGAATCCGGGCGGAATCGTCAAGTACCGCGGGGGTTATACCGATTACAAGGGGCATAAAGAGCGGGAGCTGCGGGAACACGAAGCGCTGCACAAAAAGCAGGAGCAGCAGCGCAAAGCGTTGGAGGAATCGATTCGGAACTATCAGCGGTGGTTCCATCAGGCGCACAATGCGGCGGCGCATCAAAGCGAAGTCAAGATTACTGCGAGCTATTACAAAGCCAGAGCCAAAAAGAACGTTTCCCGCTACCACGCCAAGCAGAAGCAGCTCGAACGGCTGGACGCGGAAAGCGTCGGCAGCGTACGCAAAGCGGCGCAGCTTAATATGACGCTGGAAAACGAAGGCTTCGAGGCGCAGACGCTGGCGCGGTTCGAGCATGCGGACTTTGCTTACGGCGGCAGAATCGTCCTCCGCGGCGTCCATTTCGGTCTTCGGCGCGGCGATCGGCTCGCCGTGCGCGGTCCCAACGGCAGCGGCAAGACCACGCTGCTGCGGCTGGCCGTCGGCAAGCTGCATCCGACAAGCGGTTCGGTGTCGCTGCATCCCGGCGTAAAGATCGGCTATTTCTCGCAGGAGCTCGAAGGGCTGCCGACGGATAAAACGCTGCTGGACAGCCTGCTGGAACTGCCGCGCATGACGCAGACCGAAGCGCGCACCATCCTCGGCTGCTTCCTGTTTCCCAAAGAAGACGCGTTCAAAAAAATCGGCGATCTCAGCATGGGCGAGAAATGCCGGGCGGCGTTTCTGCGGCTGTACTTCGGCGGCTCGAATCTGCTGGTGCTCGACGAGCCGAACAACTACCTCGATATCGACACGCGCGAAGCGATGGAAGACGTGCTGATGCGCTACGAAGGCGCGCTGCTGCTCGTGTCCCACGACCGGATGCTGGTGCGCAAAGCGGCGAACCGGATCGCCGACCTGGACGGGGCTGGCGGTTTCGAGCTGTTCGAAGGCGGCCTGGCCGAGCAGGAAGAGAACCGGAAGCTGCGCGAGCTCGCTCCCGGCGGACGCGAGGAGAACGAGCGGCGGCTGAGGCTGGAGCTGAAGCTGGCCCGGCTGCTGCGCGGCGAAGGCGAAGACGGCGTTTCGCGCGCCGCGGCGGACGAAGCGTCGGGCGACGCCGCTTCCGCGGAACTGCTGGCGGAGATCCGCGCGGTCAAACAGGAATTGGCAGAGCTCGGACAAGGCCGGTGAACGCCGCAAAACGCCGTCCGGAATTTTCGATTGACGGCGTTTAGCGTTTTTTAGTAGAATGGAACATATATTTTTGCCGCGATGATGGAGAAGAGTAGGCGCGCCGCCGTACAGGGAGAAAATGCCGTGGATTGAGAGCATTTTTACGACAACGACGCCGCCGAAGTTCGCTCCGGAGCCGCTTTCTGAACCGGTCCGCCGCTTTTCGAAGTCTCGAAACGCGACGCCCGCATTAGGAAAGCCGGATTGACGACCCGATATCCGCCGTTTCCGAGAGAAGCCCGTTTCGCATATGCCGAGGCGGCGAACCCTGTCCTTCCGTACTGCCTGCCCGGCAGTCCAGCGGATCGGCGCGGCGCTTCTGAATTAGGGTGGTAACGCGATCTTTTCGCCCCTTGGGGCGGGAAGATCTTTTTGTTTTCGGAGAGGGTTTTGAACCTTTTGGCAAAAGTGGAAAAAACGAAAGTTAAACTTATTCAATGCTTCCCGTGCGGGAAAGGAGTCTGCGGACGATGAGAGAACGTTTGGAACAACTGAAAGCCGAAGCGCTCGAACAGCTGCAAAACGTAGCGGACGCGAAACAGCTCGACGAGCTGCGTATCAAGTATCAGGGTAAAAAAGGCAAACTGACCGAGATTCTGCGCGGCATGGGCGGACTGTCGGCCGAAGAACGTCCGGTCATCGGACAGCTGGCGAACGAGGTGCGCGACGCGATCGACGCGGCGATCGGCGGTCATCAGGAGCGTTTTGAACAGGAAGAAACGGAGCGCCGCCTGGCCTCGGAAACGATCGACGTGACGCTGCCCGGACGCAAGCCGAAACAAGGCGCCGTACATCCGCTGACCCGGGTCGTCGAAGAGATCGAAGAAATCTTTATCGGCATGGGCTACCGCGTCGCGGAAGGACCGGAAGTCGAAACCGATTACCACAACTTCGAAGCGCTCAACCTGCCGAAAGACCATCCGGCGCGCGATATGCAGGATTCTTTCTACATCACGGAAGATCTGCTGATGCGCACGCAGACGTCGCCGGTGCAGGTGCGGACGATGGAAGCCATGAGCGGCGAAGTGCCGGTCAAGATCATCTGCCCGGGCAAAGTGTACCGCCGCGACGACGACGACGCGACCCACTCGTTCCAGTTCCAGCAGATCGAAGGACTGGTCATCGGCAAAAATATCCGCATGAGCGACCTCAAAGGCACACTGCTCCAGTTCATGCGCGAGCTGTTCGGCAGCGACACCGAAATCCGCATGCGTCCGAGCTTCTTCCCGTTCACCGAACCGAGCGCCGAAGTGGACGTCACGTACCGCAAAAAAGGCGCCTCGGAACCGGGCTGGCTGGAAGTACTGGGCTGCGGCATGGTGCACCCGCGCGTGCTGGAGATGAGCGGTTACGATCCGGAGCAGTACAGCGGCTTCGCGTTCGGCATCGGCGTGGAACGGATCGCCATGCTGAAATACGGCATCGACGATATCCGGCATTTCTACAATAACGACGAGCGGTTCCTGGAACAGTTCGCGCGCCGGTAGAACCTGATTTTTTACCGATGAAAATGTACCGATAAAGAAACGCAATATACGATAAGGAAGTGAGCAGGCAGTGAAAGTATCCACACAATGGTTATCCGAATACGTCAGCCTGGACGGCGTCTCGCCCGAGGAACTGGCGGAGAAAATCACGCGCTCGGGTATCGAGATCGACGGGATTGAACGACGCAACCAGGGCGTGCAGGGCGTAGTCGTCGGCTATGTCAAGCACAAGGAGAAGCATCCCGACGCCGACAAGCTGAACGTTTGTACGGTCGATGCCGGAACCGGCGAAGACCTGCAAATCGTCTGCGGCGCGAAGAACGTCGACGCCGGACAGAAAGTTCCGGTTGCCGTCGTGGGCGCGGTGCTGCCGGGCGACTTCAAGATCAAGAACGCCAAGCTGCGCGGGGTCGCGTCGCAGGGCATGATCTGCTCGGCCGGCGAGCTGGGCATGAACGACAAGCTGCTGCCCAAAGACCAGCAGGAAGGCATTCTCGTGCTGCCGGAGAATACGGAAATCGGCCTGCCGATCACGCAGGTGCTCGGTCTCGACGACGCGGTGCTGGATTTCGATCTGACGCCGAACCGTTCCGACTGCCTGAGCATGATCGGTGCCGCTTACGAGACGGCCGCGATTCTCGGCCGCGACGTGAAGCTGCCTTCGATCGACCTGATCGAAGCGGGCGGCAGCGCGTCCGACTCCGCAACCGTCTCGATCGACAACAAAGACCTCTGCTCGCATTACGCGATCCGCTATATTTCCGGCGTGAAGATCGGCCCTTCGCCGCAGTGGATGCAGAACCGCCTGATCGCGGCCGGCGTGCGTCCCACGAACAACGTGGTCGATATTACGAACTACGTCATGCTGGAATGCGGACAGCCGCTGCACGCGTTCGACGCGGACAAGCTGGGACGTTCGATCGGCGTGCGTTCGGCCCGCGAAGGCGAAGTGCTGACGACGCTGGACGGACAAGAGCGCAAGCTCGATCCGTCGATGCTGTTGATTACCGGCGAAGACCGTCCGGCCGCGCTCGCGGGCGTGATGGGCGGCCTGGAAACGGAAGTGACGGATTCGACGGTCAATATCGCGCTGGAATCCGCCAAGTTCGCCGGTTCGTCCGTGCGCAAGACGTCGAGAAAGCTCGGCCTGCGCTCGGAAGCCAGCCTGCGTTTTGAAAAAGAAGTCGATCCGTCCGCGGTGATCGCGGCGCTGGACCGCGCCGCTCTGCTGCTGGCGCGCCACGCGAACGGTTCGATCGCGCACGGCATCGTGCAGAGCAAAAGCGGTTCGTCCGAAGAAAAAACGATCTCGCTGTCGCTGCCGAAGCTGAACGCCTACCTGGGCACGGAAATCTCCATGCTCGAAGTCAAAGCGATCTTCGGACGCCTCAACTTCAAATCCGCCGACGGCGGGCCGGGCATGATTAACGTTCAGGTGCCGACGCGCCGCGGCGATATTACGCGCGACGTCGACCTGATCGAAGAAGCGGCCCGCATCCACGGCTACGACAATATCCCGACGACGGTGATCGAAGGACCGACGACGCCGGGGGCTTATACCAAGCCGCAGGCGGTACGCCGCGCGGTACGCCGCACGCTGACGCACGGAGGCTTCCACGAAGCGATTACCTATTCGTTTACGCGTCCGGAGAATACGCAGCGCTTCACGGCGTTCTCGGCGGGCGGGCATGCGGTGCCGCTTGCGATGCCGATGAGCGAAGACCGCAGCGTGCTGCGCACCAGCCTTCTGCCGCAGCTGCTGGAAGCCGTCCAGTACAACGGCAACCGCAAGAACGCGGATCTGGCGCTGCTGGAGATCGGCAAGGTGTTCCATGCAAGCGAACAAAAAGTTACGGCGCAGCCGGTCGAGCCGACGATGCTCGGCCTGGTGCTGACCGGCAGCCTGACCGATTCGTCGGTCGGCGCTTCGGCGCGCAAAGTCGATTTCTTCGATCTCAAAGGCGCGGTGGAAAGCGTGCTGGACGAACTGGGTCTCGAAGCGGAATTCCGCGCGGATTCGCCGGACGGCTTCCATCCGGGCCGTTCCGCGTCGCTGTACCTGACATCCGCTCCGGATAAACGGGTCGGCGTGCTCGGACAGCTGCATCCGCAGCTTCAGCGCGAATTCGACGTGAACGACACCTATGCGGCCGAGATCTGCCTGGACGAGCTGTACGACACAGCGGCGCCGGAGATCGAATACGCCGAGCTGCCGCGTTATCCGTCCGCGCAGCGCGATATCGCGGTCGTGGTCGACCGCGGCGTGGAGGCGGGCGCGCTGATCGGCGCGGTGCGGGAGTCCGCCGGCGAGCTGCTGCGGGACGTGCGGGTATTCGACGTTTATACCGGCGAGCGCGTCGCTTCGGACAAGAAAAGCGTCGCGCTCGCGCTGACGTACCGCAACCCGGAGCGTACGCTGACCGACGAAGAAGTAGCCGGATTCCAGCAGAACGTGATTGCGTTCCTGGAACAAACTTTTGCGGCGGAATTGAGAAAGTAAGCTTTTCCGGCAGGAGATGATTAAAACCGCATCGAATTCTTTAGGAATCCCGTTTCGGCGCACGCGGAAACGGGATTCCCGAAGAGGGATGCGGTTTTTTGACGGTCGGGCAGAGGTTTTTTCGATCGTTGGCAGAGCAACTTTCGGTCTTCGGGCGCGTCAAAAAACGCAGAGGCTTTATATGGAGCCGGGAAACGAAGCGGCGCAGCGAAGAATTGACGCCGGTTCGTACACTTACAATATAATGAAGCTTTTTAATAATCGAATTTATGGGGTTTCCCAACATTCATTTACACGGGAGAGGAGCGGGCAGACATGGCTGAACGCAAAATCATCAGCGTAGAGATTTACGGAACGGCTTACAAAATTGTCGGAAGCAGCCAGGAGTATGTCAAGCAGGTGGCCCGGCTGGTCGACGAACGGATGCTGTATATCGCGACTGAGCATCCCCGGCTGGACACGGTCAGAATCGCGGTGCTCGCCGCGGTCAACATGGCCGAGACCAATGTGGTCAATCAGGATTTGCAGCAAAGATTGGACGAGGAAGCCGGGCGTTCCCAGCGGCTGACGGCCGAACTGGAAGCCCTGCGCGAGCAGAGCGCGGCTCAAGCCGAAGCGGCGGAAGCGCTGCGCGCGGAAAACGCGCGGCTGATCGAAACGGAGCGCGAACTGGTCGAGCGGCGGGGAGAAGTCCTGCGCCTGACGGCCGAGCTGGAGCAGTCCGGCGCGGCGCGCAAAGAATCGGAAGACAAGCTGTCGGAAGCGCTGACGGCAGGCCGCCAGACCCGGGAAGCGTTGAAAGCGTCGGAGAGCAAGCTTGCGCGGGAAAGCGCGGAAAAAGGCAAACTGAGCGGCGAGCTGGAAACGGTCCGGCGCGGCCTCAAGCAGAGCGAAGCGGCGCTGGCCGAAAGCCGCAAAGCCGGCGAGCGGATCGGAGCGCAAAGCGAAGAGCTGCGCGGGAAGCTGGGCGAGAGCGAACGGCTGCGCGAAGAACTCCAGCTTGAGCTCGGGCTGCTGCGCGAGGAAGAAGAGCGCTTGAACGGCGTGCGCGGCGAGCTGGAAAGCAAAGTCTCCGCGCTGGAAAGCGAATCGGAACAGAACGCGGCGCAGAGCCGGCGTCTCGGCGAAGAGCTGGCGGAACTTCAATCGAGCGAAGCGCAGCTGCGGTCGCAGCTGGAGCGGGCGACGCTTCAGGTCGCGGAGCTGGAAGACAGCAGCCGCAGTTTGGCCGCCGACAACCTGAAGCTCGAAGCGAGAATCGCCGAACTTCAGGAAAGCGAAGGCATCTGGAGCGAAGAAAGCGCGAGACTGGAATCGGAACTGAGCGAGACCCGGACGCGCGAGCACGAACTGTCCGAGCGCTACGAAGAAGCGCGGGCCCGTCTGGAAGAACTGCGAAGCAAAGAAAGCGAGCAGGAAGAGCTGCGGGCCGAGCTCGAAGCGGAACTCGCCGATCTGCGCGAAACGGAGCGGGATCTGTACGAAGAGCGGACTCGGCTGCGTTTGGAAGTGGAAGAGCAGCGCGGCGAGCGGGAAAGTCTGGAACTCCGGGCTTCGGAACTTGAAAAACGCACGATCGAGCTGGAAAGCGCGGAAGCGGTCCGGGCGGCGGAGAACGAAGGACTCGTTCAGCGTCTGGCGGACTGGGAAGAGCGCGAGCGCGGCTGGCAGAACGAAAAAGGCACGTTCGAATCGCTGATCGAAGAAGCCGAATCGGCCCGCGGACAGATCGGACGCCAGCTGTCCGAGCGCGAAGCCGAATTGGACGATCTGCGCGGCCGTTTGGACGCGGTATCCCAGGGCAAAGAGCGGCTTGAAGCGCAGCTTGCCGAACTGAACGGGCGCATCGCCGAAGCCGATGCCGAGCGCGGCGAACTGCGCGGCCGGATCGAAAGCTACGAGCAGGCGGAGTCGCAGTGGAACGAACTGCGGCTGGAGCTGGAAAGCGGAGCCGAACAATCTTCGGCGCGCATCGCGGAGCTGCAAAGCGAGATCGCCGGATTGGAAGCCGAGCGCTCGCGGCTCGGCGAACGGGCGGCCGAGCTGTCCGAAAGCGAGGAGTTCTTGACGGGCGAAGCATCGCGGCTCGAGCGCGAGCTGTCCGAACTGGGCGAGCGCGAACAAGCGCTGACAGCGGAAGCGCAGGAGCGCGGCGCGGCCGCGGCGCAGCTGGAGCAGCGCATTCAGGCGCTGTCCGGCGAGCGCGATACGCTGCTGGAAGAGCTGCGCGGCGAACGCGAAGCGGGCTCGGCTCTGGGCGAAGCGAAAGCATCGCTGGAGCTTCGCGCGGCGGAACTCGCCGAGCGTGTCGAGGCGCTGGAAGCGGAAAAGGCGGAGCTGGGCAGCGTGAAGTCTTCGCTGGAGCGGGAACTGCGCGCGGCGCAGGAGCGAGGCGAAGTCTTGCAGGCGGAGAAAGTCTCGCTCGAATCGGAACTGGAATCGGCGTGGGCTAACGGCGAGGGTCTGGAAGCCGACAAGCGTACGCTGTCGGAAGAATTGGAATCGCTCCGCGTCCGGTCGCGGGAGCTGGAAGCCGAGAAGACAGCGCTGGAAAGCGGCAGGTCTTCGCTGGAGCAGGAACTTCGTTCGCTGCAAGAGCGCGGCGAAGCTTTGCAGGCGGAGAAAGTCTCGCTCGAATCGGAACTGGAATCGGCGTGGGCAAACGGCGAGAGTCTGGAAGCCGACAAGCGTACGCTATCGGAAGAGCTGGAATCGCTCCGCGAGCGGTCGCGGGAGCTGGAAGCCGAGAAGACAGCGCTGGAAAGCGGCAGGTCTTCGCTGGAAGAAGAACTGCGTGCGGTGCAGGAGCGCAGCGAAGCTTTGCAGGCGGAGAAAGTCTCGCTCGAATCGGAACTGGAATCGGCGTGGGCAAACGGCGAGAGTCTGGAAGCCGACAAGCGTACGCTATCGGAAGAGCTGGAATCGCTCCGCGAGCGGTCGCGGGAGCTGGAAGCCGAGAAGACAGCGCTGGAAAGCGGCAGGTCTTCGCTGGAAGAAGAACTGCGTGCGGTGCAGGAGCGCAGCGAAGCTTTGCAGGCGGAGAAAGTCTCGCTCGAATCGGAACTGGAATCGGCGTGGGCAAACGGCGAGGGTCTAGAAGCCGACAAGCGTACGCTATCGGAAGAGCTGGAATCGCTCCGTGAGCGGTCGCGGGAGCTGGAAGCCGAGAAGACAGCGCTGGAAAGCGGCAGGTCTTCGCTGGAGCAGGAACTTCGTTCGCTGCAAGAGCGCGGCGAAGCCTTGCAGGCGGAGAAGGCGTCGCTGGAAAGCGACAAGTCTTCGCTGGAAGAAGAGCTGCGTCTGGTGCAGGAGCGAGGCGAAGCGCTGCGGGCCGAGAAAAGCTCGCTTGAATCCGAACTGGAATCGGCGTGGACGAACGGCGAGAATCTGACCGGGCGGATCGAAGCCGCCGAATCGCGCGGGCGCGAACTGGAGCAGCGCAGCGATCAGGCGGAAGCGGAGCTCGACCGGCTGCACGGGCAGCGGCGGGAACTGGAGGGCCGCCTGGCGGAATTATCGGCCGCGCTGGACGATTACCGGCAGCGCGAACAGGATTGGAACGGCGAGCGCGAAATCCGGGACGCCCGGACGTCGGAGCTGGAACAATCGGTGCGCAGCTTGAGCGCGCAGAAAGAAGAGCTGGAGCGCGGGCTGGACGAACTGGCGCAAAGCGAGATCGAACGGTCGCAGGAATATGCGCGGCTTGAGAACGAACTGCATTCTGCCGCAGAGCGCGGAGACGTGCTGGACCGGCTGTCCGCGGACCTGCGGTCCCAGCTTGAACAATCGCATCGGACGGCGGAGGAACTGGACGCGCGGGCGGTCGGGCTTCAAGCGGAAGCCGACGGCTTGAACGGCGAACTGGAGCAGTCCCGCCTGCTGTACGAGCAGGCCGGGCAGTCGCTACGCGCCGCCGAAGAAGAGCGGGCGCGGCTGCTGGAGCGCGAAGCGGAATGGAACGCGGAGCGCGAGCAGATGTTTTCCCGAATGGCCGAATTTGGCGGACGCGAAGCGTCGTGGCGGATCGAAACCGCGCGCCGGCGCCGGGAGATCGAAGAAAGCGCGGAACGCGAACGTCTGCTGAACAAGCAGAAAGCCTCCGCGGAGCGCAAGCTTGAAGAAGCCGCGGCGCGAGAAGCGCAGGCGCAGGAGCGCGCCGAGCGCCTCCAGGAAGAGCTGCGAAGCACGCTGGACCAGGGCCGGGAAATGGAAAACGCGGCGCGCCGGTTGAACGCCGAGCTTGAATCGCTGCAGGAGCAGCGCCGCGCCTGGGCAGCCGACAAGGCTTCGCTGGAAGAGCGTTTGGAGACCGCCGAGAGCCGCAGCGCGCAGACGGACGACGAGTCGGCGAGAAAGCTGCAGCGCGAATTGGACGAGGTCACGCAGCAGTACGAAGTCCTTTCCCATCGGCTTCGCATGCTGCATGTAGAGCGGGAAATGGAGAAGGAAAAGGTCGCGGACGCCGAACGCGAGCATGCAAAGCTGCAGGAGGAGCATGCGGCTCTGCAAAAGGAATACAACGAATGGATGGAAATGCTGGAACAAGAACAGCGGTAAGGCAAAAAGACGGGCGGCGTTCGCCGGCGTCCGGTCCGGACGGAGCGGCGGCTTGTCCGGAAGACGCGGGGAACGGTCCCGCTTGTTCCCGCACGGATCGTCAAGCAAAGCCTTCCCGGAAGCGCCGGCCGTTTGCGCCGGTCGGGGAAGGCTTTTTGTCCGCGGATGCCCGAATCGCTCCCGCAGCCGGGCCGTACATGGCGGCGCTGCGCGGAATCCGCTATAATCAAAGGGATGGACGCCCGGATAGTCGGCGTCCAAAACCGATAAGGAGTTGTCACGTTCTTGAACGATAAAATATTCGAAATTTTACAATATGCGAGTATCACGAATGCGCTGGCCGAACAGGCGCAGACGTCGCTCGGCAAAGAAGCGGCTAGAGCGCTGAAGCCAGGCAGCGATCTGGAGTCGGTCCAAAGGCTGCTTCAAGCGACGCAGGAAGCGTTCGACGTCGACCGGCTGAAAGGCTCGCCGCCGTTTGGCGGCATCGTCGATATTCGGCCGGCCGTGCAGCGTGCGCGTATCGGCGGCATGCTGAATCCGCACGAGCTGCTGGGCATCGCGACTACGCTGTACGGCGCGCGGCGTCTGCGCCGCTTTATCCAGACGATGCACGAAGACCATCCGGTCGAGCTGCTGGACGGTCTTGCCGAACAGATCTCCGAGCAGCGCGATTTGGAGAAGCTGATTAATTCGTGCATCGGCGATTCCGCCGAAGTGTTGGATTCCGCCAGCCCGACGCTTGCGGCCGTACGCCGCGAACTGCGCGGCGGGGAATCGCGCATCCGCGAGAAGCTGGAATCGATGATCCGCTCGTCGAGCGTATCCAAGATGCTTCAGGACCAGCTGATTACGATTCGCGGCGACCGCTTCGTCATTCCGGTCAAATCGGAATACCGTTCGCATTTCGGCGGCATCGTGCACGACCAGTCGAGCTCCGGCGCAACCATGTTTATCGAGCCGGAAGCGATCGTTACGATGAATAACAAGCTGCGCGAAACCAAGCTGCGCGAGACGCGCGAAGTCGAGATCATTCTGCAAAAGCTGACGGCCGCCGTCGGCGAGCAGGCGGAATTGATCGCCTACGATGTAAGCGTGCTGGCGCAGCTCGACTTTATTTTTGCAAAAGGCCGTCTTGCGCACCGCATGAAAGCCTCGCAGCCGGCAATGAACGACCGCGGCTATCTGAAGCTTCGCAAAGGCCGTCATCCGCTGATCGACGAGAAAATCGTCGTCCCGCTCGATGTCGAACTCGGCGGCGAATTCTCCAGCATTATCGTAACCGGGCCGAATACGGGCGGTAAAACGGTCACGCTGAAAACGATCGGCCTGCTCAGCCTGATGGCGATGTCCGGTTTGTTCGTTCCGGCGGAAGACGGCTGCGAATTGTGCGTGTTCGACGGCATCTACGCCGATATCGGCGACGAGCAAAGCATCGAACAAAGCCTGAGTACTTTTTCCAGCCATATGACGAACATTATCCGCATTCTCAAAGACATGACGCCGAAAAGTCTTGTGCTGCTCGACGAAGTGGGCGCGGGCACGGACCCGGCGGAAGGTTCCGCGCTGGCAATCGCGATCCTGGAGTACATTCACAAATTCGACTGCCGGATGGTCGCCACCACCCACTACAGCGAACTCAAAGCGTATGCGTACGAGCGCGAAGGCGTCATCAACGCCAGCATGGAATTCGACGTGGCGACGCTCAGCCCGACGTACCGGCTGCTTGTCGGCGTGCCGGGCCGAAGCAACGCGTTTGCGATCGCCGAACGGCTCGGGCTGCCGGGCAGCATCCTCAGCTTTGCGCGCGGCGAAGTCAAGGAAGAAGACCTGCGCGTCGAGAATATGATCAGCGCGCTCGAAGAAAACCGCCTCGGCGCGGAAGCCGAACGCGAAGAAGCCGAGCGGCTGCGCCGCGAGATGGAAGAACTGCGGTCGCGGCACGAGCGCGAGCTCGACAAGCTGGAAGCCCAGCGCGACGCGAGACTTGAGAAAGCCGAGAACGAAGCGCGCGATATTATCGCCAAAGCGCGCAAAGAAGCGGACGAAGTCGTATCCGAACTGCGCCGCCTGGCGATGGAAGAAGGCGCTTCGGTCAAAGAGCACAAGCTGATCGCCGCCCGCCGCCAGCTCGACCAGGCGGAACCGGAGACCCGCCTCAAGAAAACCAAGAAGCCGGCCGCGGCCAAATCGGCGCAGCAGATCGGCCCGGGCGACGAAGTCGTCCTGACCAATCTCGGGCAGCGCGGGCACGTCATCGAGCTGGACGGCAAAGAAGCGCTGGTGCAGGTCGGCATCATGAAAATGAAAGTCGCAAAAGACTCGCTGGAACGCGTGCAGACCGCTCCGGTCACGGCGCCCAAGCAGAAACCGGTCACCTCGGTCAAACGCACCAAAGACGACAGCACCCGCTCCGAATTGGATCTGCGCGGCGCGAATCTCGAAGAAGCACTGATGGACACCGACCGCTTTATCGACGAAGCTTTCCTGGCCAATCTCGGCCAGATCTATATCATTCACGGCAAAGGAACCGGGATTCTGCGCACCGGCATCCAGGAACATCTGCGCCGCCACAAGCTGATTAAATCTTACCGGCTCGGCAACTACGGCGAAGGCGGAAACGGCGTAACCGTAGCCGAACTCAAGTAAGCGAATGAACGCGACGAAAAGGAGCGGAGTGCGGAACATATGCGTACGATAATCGATCCCCTGCTGGAAACCCCGATCGGGGCGGCGCTCGCCTATTTCTCGGTGGCCGTGCTCGAACTGGTCGTTTTCCTGTCGATCTTCGAAGTCGTCACCCGCTACAAGTGCTGGGACGAGATTCGAAAAGGCAATCTGGCGGTCGCGATGGCGACCGGCGGCAAGATCTTCGGCATCTGCAACATCCTGCGTTTTTGCATCGAATCCGGCTCCACCATCTACGAAAGCATGCTGTGGTCGCTGATCGGCTTCGTGCTGCTGATGGTCGCCTATTTCCTGTTCGAATTCCTGACCCCGGCGTTCAAGATCGACGACGAGATCGGCAAAGACAACCGCGCCGTCGGTTTGATCGCCATGGTCGTCTCGATCGGATTGTCCTACGTCATCGGCGTATCGGTGCTTTAATTTCTTGAACTCAACCCCATCCATCCACAAGATGGACGCAATAATACCGCTTCCTCCCGGAAGCGGTTTTTTTGTGTCCTTCCAGCCGCAAACCAAGTTTTTTAAAGCCCCGGCGGTATGCTCCGATTGCCGCCGCCCGGTTGGCAGAGGCATGCCTTTTCGGGTAAGATTTAAATACGATAACGGCAAGGCGCAACCCCAACGAATGTCACAGTACGAAATGAATCCAAAATGCGGCGAAAACGAAACGGCCGATCCGCATAAACGAACGAAAGATGGAGGACTGCGAAGTGAAAGAAACCAACAAGCTCAAACTGGATATTCTCGAACTGCTGGAAGAAGACGCGCGGCGCACGCCGGAGCTGCTGTCGACGCTGCTCGACGTGCCGGAAGAAGAAGTCCGCGAAGCCGTAAACGAGCTGGAGCAGGATCACGTCATCGTCAAATACGCGACCGTCGTAAACGAAAGCAAAGTGAACGACGAGAAAGTGACCGCGCTGATCGAAGTGCAGATTACGCCGGAGCGCGGCCGGGGATTCGAAGGCATCGCCGAGCGCATTTATCTGTATCCGCAGGTGAAATCGGTGTTTCTGATGTCGGGCGCTTACGACCTGCTGGTCGAAGTGGAAGGCGTCAGCCTCAAAGACGTGGCGAGCTTCGTTTCCGACAAGCTGTCGCCGATCGAGTCGGTCCTGTCGACCAAGACGCATTTTATTCTCAAAAAATACAAACAGAACGGCATTATTTTCGAAGAACACGAAGAAGACCGCCGTCTGCTGATCTCGCCGTAAAGGATGCGAAACGATGATAACTAACCGTGAAGTCAACGAAAACAGTACCCTGCAGCCCTCGGACTCCGAACACGGCTCGATGGAGCGTTATTTGTCGCCGCTGGTGCGCGATATCCGCCCTTCGGGCATCCGCAAATTTTTCGACCTGGTCAGCGCAAGCAAAGACATTATCACGCTCGGCGTGGGCGAACCCGATTTCGTCACGCCGTGGCATGTTCGCGAAGCGTGCGTATATTCGCTGGAGCGCGGCTATACCCGCTATACGTCGAATGCCGGCATGCCGGAGCTGCGCGAAGCGATCTCGACTTACCTGAGCGGTTCGTTCGGCACAACGTACGATGCGGAAAAAGAAATCCTCGTCACCGTCGGCGGCAGCGAAGCGATCGACCTGGCTCTGCGCGCGCTGGTGCAGCCGGGCGACGAAGTGCTCGTGCCGGAGCCGTGCTACATCTCGTACTCGCCGATCACTTCGATCGGAGGCGGGGTGCCGGTCGGAATCGAGACGTTTGCCAAAGACGGATTCAAACTGACCGCCGAAGCGCTCGAAGCCAGCATTACGCCGAAGTCCAAAGTGCTGATCCTCTGCTATCCGAGCAACCCGACGGGCGCGACGATGACGGCCGAAGACTGGCTGCCGATCGCCAAAGTGGTCGAAAAGCACGACCTGATCGTCATTTCCGACGAAATCTATGCCGAACTCAGCTACGGGCAAAGCAAGCACGCCAGCTTCGCCGCCGTTCCGGGCATGAAAGACCGTACGATCCTGGTCAGCGGCTTCTCCAAAGCGTTCGCGATGACCGGCTGGCGGATGGGCTACGCCTGCGGGCATCCGCAGCTGATCTCGGCCATGCTGAAGATCCACCAGTACACCGTGATGTGCGCGCCGGTCATGGGCCAGGTGGCGGCGCTCGAAGCGCTGACCAACGGCCTGGGCGAAAAAGACAAAATGGTCGAGTCCTACAATCGCCGCCGCCGGCTGGTGGTACAGGGACTGCGCGACGCCGGACTGGAGTGCCACGAACCGGAAGGCGCGTTCTACGCGTTCCCGAGCGTCCAGTCCACCGGACTGCCTTCGGAAGAGTTTGCGCAGCGTCTGCTCGTCGAAGGTAAAGTCGCCGCCGTGCCGGGCAATGTGTTCGGACTCGGCGGCGAAGGCTTCCTCCGCTGCTCGTACGCCACTTCCGTGGCGCAGCTCAAAGAAGCGCTGGACCGGATCGGCGATTTCGTCTATAAAGTGAAGCGGGAAGGCGCGTAAAACCGTCTTCTTAAACATTCAAAAAAACGATTAAATATCCTTTCTTGCGAAGTTGCTTTTATGGGGCGTTTTCTATATAATGGGGAATCGAAACCAGGTAAATTTTTCAAGGAGGGATGTTTTTTGTCTGCCGCTTCGTTCCGGGTATCGCTGCACGGGCCGGGCTCCGCGAATTCGCGGATCGGATCGCAGCATACCGCCGGCGCTCCGTCGTCCGCGGCCGAACGCGAACTTTTCCTGCAGGAGGAGATTCGGATTCTGCGCCGCCAAATGGAAGAAACGTTCAGCCGGGAACAGTCGTTCACCTCCGAGACGGTTATTGAAATCAGCATTCTTCTCGACATTAAAATCAACGAATACATGCAGTTAGTGCGTTGACCCATCCAATCCGAGGCTTACGTTCGCTTGAAATGCACACGCTTTAGGTGCAATTCAGGGGAGCGTAACCTTCTCTATCCGGGTCAACGCACAGGTGGGTCTACCCAATGCAATCAAAGGTCTACGTTCCAATCCGGATCGGATTTGCAGGCCGCCGAAAGAGGAAGAAGCTTCGGGTTCGAAGCTCTTCCTCTTTTTGCCGCGCCGTTATGGGACAATCGTGAGAATGCCCGGCGGGGCGGAGTTGTGCTATATTATTTAGGAAGGCGCTTCAAACTGCGCGGAAATACGTGCGGGAAGCGGCAATCCAGCGACTTGTCTCCATGCAATGAGGCAAGCCGCTATGCAAGGAAATTGGGGAGGAATCATTGGTGAAGTGGAAAAAAGCGGGGCTGCTTCTGCTCCTGGCTGGTCTGCTGGCGCTGCTCGCGGGCTGCGGTAAAGGCGACGACAAGGTACTGATCTTTATGTCCGACAAAGAGTCGTCCAGCCGCGAGGGAATCGACCAGATTCAGCAGAAGTTGGACGCGGAGTTTACGGACCCGAAAGCGGAGTTCAACTATTCGCCGCTGTTCGATCTGCAAAAAGTAATGGTGGAGTACGCGGCGGGCGGCAATTCGATCGTGATTCTGCCCAAAGACACCGTGCAGACGTACGGCAGGGACGGGGCGCATCTCGCGCTGGACGAGTATTTCGACAAAGAAAAGTATCCGGAAGGCGTATTCGAAAGCGGCGTGCTCAAAGACGGCGAAGACGATCCGGTAACGGAAGAGCATCTGTTCGGCATTCCGGTCGACCAGATGAAGATGTTCCAGGACGCCGGCTATGTGCCGAAAGACATGCTGGCCTGCGTCGTCGTCAACGCGCCGAACGCGGATGCCGCGATCAAGGTGCTTCAGAAGCTCACCGAAGGCTGAAACCGGTCGGGGAACACAGTGTAACAAGACGATAACGCGTATTGGGAATCGGAAACCGCGGAGGAGGCGAAGGCTGTGCGCATTTATACGAAAACGGGAGACGAAGGACAAACGTCGGTAATCGGGGGACGGGTGCGCAAAGACGACGTCCGTGTGGAGGCTTACGGCACGATCGACGAACTGAACAGCTTTGTCGGCCAGGCCGCCGCGCTGATGCAGGACGACCGCTTCAAGGACCTGCGCGAACAGCTGGCCGTCGTCGGCCAGGAACTGTTCGACTGCGGCTCCGATCTGGCTTACACGGAAGCGGCGCAGCAGCCTTACAAGACGCATACGGCGATGACGGAGCGAGTCGAAGGCTGGATCGACCGGCTGGAGGCGGGCAATCCGCCGCTCGACCGGTTTATCCTGCCGGGCGGCAGTCCGCCGGCGGCTTCGCTGCATATCTGCCGCACGGTCTGCAGGCGGGCGGAACGCCGGGTCGTCGCGCTGACGGAAACGGCGGAAGTGAACCCGGAAGTGCTGCGCTATCTGAATCGGCTGTCCGATTACTTTTTCAGCGCCGCAAGAGCCGCCAATTTGAAAATGCGCGTGGACGATGTGGAATACGTGCGAGGCGCGAACGTATTTTCCACGGGCGCGGACTATGAAAATCGACAGGAGCAGGGTGAATAACGATCGAACCGACAGATAAACAGGAAACGCGGAAGCTTGGCTATTACGATCCGATCGTGTACACGGTTACGCCGCGCGAGCAGGACTGGACGCTCAAAACGCTGCTGCAAAGCCGGCTCGGCGTATCGCGCAAGCTGCTTTCCCGCATTAAATTGACCGAACGCGGCATTATGCTGAACGGGCAAAGGGTGTATATCAGCGTGCGCGTTTCGGCCGGCGATGTGGTCGAGGTGCGGATGGAGCGGGAGTCTTCGGACGATATTTTGCCGGAACCGATGGACCTGGATATTTTGCACGAAGACAGCCATCTGCTGATCGTCAACAAAGCAGCGGGCGTGATCGTGCATCCCACCCACGGGCATTATACCGGCACGCTGGCGAACGGCGTGGTGCACCGCTGGCTGGAACGCGGCGAGCAGGTGCGTTTCCGGCCGGTGCATCGACTCGACCGCGAGACGTCCGGCGTGCTGGCGATCGCCAAAAATCCTTACGTGCACCAGCATATCTCCGAGCAAATGATCGCCGGAACGGTGGACAAAGTGTATCGGGCGTTCGTGCACGGACGTCCGCTGCCGGAAACCGGGCGTATCGAAGGTCCGATCGACCGCGATCCGGACAATCCGCATGTGCGCATCGTGACAGAGGCCGGCTATCCGGCCGCGACCCGCTACCGCACGCTGGAGACGTATCCGGCGGCCGGCGCTTCGCTGGTCGAGCTGGAGCTCGAAAGCGGGCGCACGCATCAGATCCGGGTGCATATGACGCATATCGGCTGTCCGCTGATCGGCGATGCGATGTATAAATATACGGAAGAATCGGCGATTTCGGCGGACGAACGCGCTGGCGCGGAAGCGCTGGACGCTTCGCTCGGCCGCCAGGCGCTGCACGCGTTCCGGCTGGCGTTCGTCCATCCCGGAACCGGAGAGCGCGTAACGTTCGAAGCGCCGTATCCGTCCGATCTGAGCCGACTGCAAACCGACCTACAGCCGCATAAGAAAGAGATGTGAGAAACAGCGATGACCCGACTTAAAGTGTACCATTACGCCAAATGCGGCACCTGCCGCAGCGCGATCAAATGGCTGGAAAACGCAGGACACGAGCTGGACCTGATCCCGATCGTGGACAGCCCGCCGTCGAAACAAGAAATACTGGACCTGATCGCCAAAAGCGGCCTGGAGTCGAAAAAGTTTTTTAACGTCAGCGGGGAAGTGTACAAAGAGCTGGGGCTCAAAGACAAGCTGGCGCAGCTGGACGACAACGAACGCGCGGAACTGCTGGCCGCCAACGGCAAGCTGATCAAACGGCCGGTCGTAACCGACGGAGAAACCGTGACGCTCGGCTTCAAGCCGGACGCGTACGAACAATCCTGGGGAACGAAGGAGGCGGGGAAATGAGCGAAAACGGCGGCAACGGCATTGAAGGACTGCCGGAAAACGTCCTGGCGCGCAAACCGACCTTGATGCTGGTGGACGGCATGGCGCTGCTGTTCCGGGCCTACTACGCGACGGCGCTGAAAGGCTATATCCGGCGCACCGACGCGGGCATTCCGACCAACGGCATCTACGGCTTCGTCCGCTATATGTGGGACGCGATCCGGCAGTTCGATCCGACGCATGTGGCGTGCTGCTGGGATATGGGCGGACGCACGTTCCGCACCGAGCAGTTCGAATCGTACAAAGGCAACCGCTCGGCGGCGCCGGACGATCTGGTTCCGCAGTTCGATCTGGTCAAAGAAGTGGTCGCGGCGATGGATATTCCGAATATCGGCATGCCGGGCTATGAAGCGGACGATTGTATCGGCACGATCGCCAAGCGCTGCGCGGCGGAGATGGACGTGCAGGTGCTGTCCGGCGACAACGATCTGCTCCAGCTGGTGGACGAGCGGGTCAAAGTCATCATTATGAAAAAAGGCTACGGCAACTATCAGGTCTATACGCCGGAGTTTCTGATGGAGGAAAAAGGGCTCACTCCTCCGCAGATCGTCGACATGAAAGGCCTGATGGGCGACAGCAGCGACAACTATCCGGGCGTCAAAGGCATCGGCGAAAAAACGGCGGTCAAGCTCGTGCAGGAATTCGGCAGCATCGACGGCGTTCTGGCAAATCTGGATAAAGTTACGAAGTCGGTGCGGACCAAGATCGAAAACGATCTGGACATGCTGCATTTGTCCCGCTCGCTGGCCGAGATCCACTGCCGGGTGCCGGTGGACTGCCCGCTGGATCTCTGCGAGTTCCGGATCGACGACGCGAAGGTGTCGGCGAAGTTTACGGAGCTGGAGATGAATAGTCTGGGGACGATGATGGGCGTGGGTGTGTTTGATTGAAGGAGATGCCGCTAAAATGGCGGAAATCCTTTTAAGAAAGTTCGATAAACTGAAAAAGCAAAGAAGGGCGCCGAGGCTTTTCGTTTCGGTCGCTTGTTGAAACCAGGAAGACTGATTAGATTTTAGTGGTATCTTCCCGGTTTCAAAGGCGAACGCCAGGTCTCCTACACGAAAATCCTCTCTGCCCAAATCGCTTTTTCTAAAACCAAACTTCCTTAAAATTCAGGTGCCGCTAAATTAGCGGCATCTTTTTTTGTGGGGAGAGAGAGGACAGAAAGCAAAGAGCAAGATCAAGAGCAAAAAAAGCGGGGTTTAGACGAAGTAAGCGTTATAAACAGAGAGATCGTGATTTTGTTGTGCTAACCTGAATCCGTAGAGCAGAAGCAGAAAAAGGCATATGCGGAGTTTACAGAACGGGAGGAGCATAAACAATGGGCGAACGGCAGGCGGGAAGCAAGAAAAGATACGTGCAGGTGGGCATCGGGGGGAGAGCGCAGTTTTTTTACGAAGCGGTAGCGGGAACTTACGGGGAGACTTCGGAGCTGGCGGGATTCTGCGATACGAACCAGGTCCGGATGGATTACGCGAATAAAAGGCTGGAAGAGAAGTTCGGGCACGCGCCGGTTCCGACGTACAAATCGGAGCGTTTCGACGAGATGATCGCCGAGCAGAAGCCGGACGTGGTCATCGTGACCAGTATAGACCGTACGCATCACCGGTATATCGTGCGGGCGCTGGAACTGGGCTGCGACGTCATTACGGAGAAGCCGATGACGGTGGATACGGAGAAGTGCCGGGAGATCTACGAC
Organism: Saccharibacillus sp. CPCC 101409; assembly: GCF_030518235.1. Taxonomy (GTDB): domain Bacteria; phylum Bacillota; class Bacilli; order Paenibacillales; family Paenibacillaceae; genus Saccharibacillus. The sequence continues at coordinate 769,032 of NZ_JAULSA010000001.1, forward strand.
GCGGTGAAGCGGACAGGGCGCAAAGTACGGGTCACGTTCAATTACCGCTACGCGCCGCATCATACCAAAGCGCGGGAGCTGATCGCGTCGGGCGTGATCGGCGATGTGCATTCGATCCACTTCGAATGGCTGCTCAACACGCAGCACGGCGCGGATTATTTCCGGCGCTGGCACCGCGACAAGCGCAACAGCGGCGGCCTGCTCGTGCACAAATCGACGCACCACTTCGATCTGGTCAATTTCTGGATCGGATCGGAACCGGAGACCGTGTTTGCGTTCGGCGACCTGATGTTCTACGGCAAAGAAAATGCGGAGAAGCGCGGGGAAACGAACTTTTACCAGCGCGCGACCGGCAGCCCGGCGGCGGAAGGCGATCCTTTCGCGCTGCGGCTGGACGATAACGACAATCTCAAAGCGATGTATCTGGACGCGGAACGCGAAGACGGCTACCAGCGCGACCAGAGCGTGTTCGGCGACGGCATCAGCATTGAAGACACAATGGGCGTGATCGTCCGCTACCGCAGCAAAGCGATCCTCACCTACTCGCTGAACGCGTATATGCCGTGGGAAGGCTACCGGATCGCGTTCAACGGCTCCAAAGGACGGATCGAAATGAGCATCGTCGAGCAGTCCTATGTCAACGCGGGCGGCGACCGGGCCAAAGAAGGCGCGCTTCAAGGCAAAAAGATCGTCGTGTACCCGATGTTCGGCGAGCCGTACGAAGCGGAAGTGGTCGAAGGCGAAGGCGGACACGGCGGCGGCGATCCGGTGCTGCTGAACGATCTGTTCGGCGAGCCGGCGGAAGATATTTACCATCGCGCCGCCGACCATCGCGACGGGGCGCGTTCGATCCTGACCGGCATCGCCGCGAATCAGGCGATCCGCACCGGCCTGCCGGTCCGGATCAAAGACCTGCTGCCGGAATGAATGGCCGGAATCCGTTCAGCACAACCGTCTTTTCCGCGCAAGCGGAAAGGGCGGTTTTTCGTTTACCGGAATTGCAGTTTTCTGATAGAATACAGGGAACGCAGTCAGTTAGCTTCCATTTTTGTTTACGGCATAACGGATACGCTGTACAGGCTGACAATTCAGAGCAAGGGAGAAGGTCCGAAAGTGAAAAAAGTAAAATGGGGAACGCTGCTGCTGGCGGGGGTGCTGGCGGTATCGGGCGTGTTCGGCCTGTCGGGGGAACGCCGGGCGGACGCGGCAGCGGGGATCAAGGCGTCGGTGCGCAAAGTATCGGTGTCGGGCAGAACGTTTACGGTACAGACCGTGGCGGTTCCGAAAGGAACCAAAGCGGCGCTGGGGCTGGCCCAGGGGCGGGTCGGACAAACGCAGGATTTCAAAACGATCGTCAAAAACAGCAGGGCGACGGCGGCGATCAACGGGGCGTTCTTCAATTCGTACGGCGGCCCGGCCGATCCTTACGGCACGCTGATCTCCAAAGGGCAGATCGTGCACACCGGATATTACGGCACAAGCATCGGCTTCAAAAAAGACGGCACCGTGCTGATGGACCGGCTGATGGCGCGGATCTCCGGCACGGTAACGGGCAAAGCGGGCAAGAGCGGCAAAGCGGCCGCGCTCGGCTGGTACGCGACGTTCGTCAACCGTACGCCCGACGCCGGGCAAAACGTAGTCCTGCTGTATAACTCCGCGCGCGGCAGCAATGTCGGCTTCAGCGGCGGAACAGCGGTGACGGTGCGCAAAGGCAAAGTCGTCAAAAAAGCGGCCAACGCCAACGCGACGATTCCAAGCGACGGTTATGTGCTGGTGTATCACGGTTCGGAACAGGCCGCTTCGTCCAGATTCGAAGTCGGCTCGACGGTCGAGATGAAGATCGCCTACGAAAATGCGGCCGGCAAACCGATTCCGTGGGACGATGTCGCCACTTCCGTCGGAGCGGGGCCGCGTCTGGTCAAAGACGGCAAAGTCTCGCTGGACGCCGCCGGCGAAGGATTCAACGATCCGAAGATCCTGAGCGCTTCGGGCGCGCGCAGCGGGATCGCTATTATGGCCGACGGTTCGGTCGTGCTGGCGACCGTCGGCGGCGCGACGATGAGCCAGTGGGCGCAGGTCATGCAGAAACTGGGCGCCAGGCAGGCGATGAATCTCGACGGCGGCGCGTCGTCCGCCCTGTACGCGAACGGCAGCGTGCTGACAAGCGCGGGGCGGGCGCTGAGCAATACGCTGGTGTTCGGCGACGGCGTATCGATGCAGTAGCAGACGGCATGAAAACCGGAACGCGCCAATCGGAGCAGGATGCGTTAAAATAAAAGCGGACGCCGCAAACCGCATCCGGCGAAGAAGCTTCGCGGCGCGCGTACAAAGGAGGAAGATCCCATGAAGGAAACGCTTATCGCTTCGGTCAATGTCGGCATGCCGAAGACCGTGCCGAACGGCCGCAAAGAAGTCGAAACCGGCATTTTCAAGTCTCCCGTCGAAGAAGGCGCTTATCTGGGCAAACTCGGCTTCGAAGGCGACGAGCAGGCCGATCTCAAAAACCACGGCGGATCGGACAAAGCGGCCTGCGTGTATTCGGTCGACCGGTTTCCGTTCTGGGAAAACGGGATTCTGCCCAAGCTGGGCCCGGGCGCGTTCGGCGAAAATCTGTCGATCGAAAACGGCGCCGAAGAAGATTTCTGCATCGGCGACACATTCGCGATCGGCGAAGCGGTCGTGCAGCTCAGCCAGCCGCGCCAGCCCTGCTTCAAGCTGTCGGTGCGCTACGGCGTGCCGGAACTTCCGGCAAAGGTGCAGGAGACGGGTTACAGCGGTTTTTATTTTCGCGTGCTGCAGGAAGGCCTGGTCCGCGAAGGCGACCGGCTGGAACTTGTGCAGCGGCATGAAGCGGGAATCAGCGTAATGCGAGCCAACGAGATCATGTATCATCGCAAAGAAGACGCGGAAGCGATCCGCAGCCTGCTGGCGGTCGAAGAACTGTCGGCGAGCTGGAGAAATTCGCTGGAGAAAAGACTGGCGGGACTGGAATAAAAGCCGGAATCGTGGCGCGAAAACCGGCTTGACGGACTGCTTGTTTAAGCGTTATGATAGGAGCAACAGTATGCAAGCGCGGAGGAAGCACCTCTCTTACATGTCCAATGTAGGAGGGGTGCTTTTTTGCGTTGCGGCTGAAATCTGCGGAAGAAAGCGGGAGATGGGGATGACGATCGTATTTTTGAACCGGATGGAGCAGGAAGGGGAACGGGAGGTTCGCGCCGCCCAGGTATGGATCGAGGAAGAAGGCGGGCTGTGGATCAGCGGCTGGAACGAAGACGGGGCGCCGGAATCCGCCGCGCGTGAAATCTGGTACGAAGGAAGCGCCTGGAACGAAATGCTGGCGGTCTACCGGCATATGCTGGCGGCCAAGCTGGCGGAAGGGTACCGACCGATTATCCGGGACACGTTCCAGGAATTTCTCGAATCCGGCCAGCGCGGACGTTTTACCCAGAAGTTGGTCTGCTACAGCGAACTGAACGCCAACGAAGAGCTGTACAAAAAGCTGGCGGCATGGAGACGCGTCCGGGCGACGGAAGAGCACCGCGCGCCGTATCTGATTGCGACCAACCGCGCGCTGCGGCTGATCAGCACTTTCCTGCCGCAGACGCTGGAGGAACTGCGCGATCTGCCGGGCATCGGCGAGAATACGGTGCAGCGCTACGGCGAACTGCTGCTGGAGCAGATCGCGGGCGCCGAACGCGCGCATGCTTTCCCGCTCGATTGGGTGGAACGCCGGCTGGACGAAGAGGAATTTACAGCCTGGACGTACAAAAGCAAAGAACGCAAATTCAAGCGCGAAGCGGAACGGGTGCGGGCGATGCGGCTGCTGCTGGAAGCGTCCAAGTCGGGCGGCTCGCTGTCGCAGATCGGCCAGGAGAGCGGGTTGGAGCGGCGCGATCTGGTCGAGATGATGGAATCGCTGGAGAAAGACGGCTACGACCTGGAACCGGTCATTGCGCACGAACTTCAGCTGATGCCGGAGCGCGATCGCGAAGCGGTGCTGTCGGCTTATGCGGAAATGGGCGATTCGTTCCTGAAGCCCGTGCTCAAAAAAGTATACGGAGAAGAACCGCCGAGCGAGCCGGGCCTTGATATTCTGTACGAACAGCTCAGAATGCTGCGCATCCTGCACCGCCGTACGCAGAACGCCGCGCAGCGGGAAGCCCAACCGGAAGCATCGGCGGGAGCACCGGAAATCGTTGTTTCTCCCCAAACAAAAAAAGACGCGCAGGCGCGTCGGGAAGTCAATGCGGGCTGATTTTACAGCCATTCTTTTTTGCGGAACAGGGTATACATCGTCACGCCCAGCGTGACCATCAACCCGATAACCAACGGGTATCCGTGTATCCAGTGCAGTTCGGGCATATGGTCGAAGTTCATGCCGTAAATGCCGGTGATGACGGTCAGCGGCATGAAGATCGTCGTGATCGCCGTAAACACCCGCATGATATCGTTGGCGCGGTTGGCGATACTCGACTGGTACGCTTCTCGTAAGTTGCCCATCAGGTCGCGGTACGTATCGAACGTTTCGGAGATCTTCACGGCGTTTTCGTAAATATCGCTGAAGTATTTTTGCAGCTGGTCGTCGATCAGGCGCAGGTCTTTTTTGTTCAGCGTATTGATGACTTCCTTCTGCGGACCCAGATTCTTTTTCAGCCACAGAATTTCGCTTCGCAGCCCGATGATTTCGTTCAGATGCGTGCGTTTGGTGTGCATCAGGATATCTTCTTCCAGCATTTCGATCCGGTCTTCGATCCGGTCGCCGACAAGGAAGTAGTTATCGACCACAAGGTCGACGAGCAGATACAGGAATTTGTCCGGCGTGCTGACTTCCTGTTCCCACATCACCGGTTTGACGGCGCGCAGTTCGTGAATCTTCTGCCGCGTAACCGTGATGATAAAGTGCCGTCCCAGAAACACGTTCAGGGCGCGCATAAAAATTTCTTCGTTATCGAAGCGGATACTGTTGACGACGATAAAGTAGTGATTCTCGTAAATTTCGATCTTCGGGCGCTGTTCTTCTTCGCTCAGGCAGTCTTCGACCGCCAGATCGTGCATGCCGAACATCGGCTGGAGCACGACCAGGTCGTCCAGATCCGCGTCGATCCAGTAAAAGCCTTCTTCGGGAGCCAGCAGAGCCGTCTTGATGTTGTCGATCGGCGTAAATACGCCTTGGTTGACCAGTCTGATTTTCATGCGGTTCACTCCTTCGAAATCGGACGAGTCTCTCGTCCTTGGGTAGTCTCGAATTTGCGGGAGAACGCAGGAAAAAACAGGCCGTCGCCGGAACGGGCGTCGCCTTAACAGGTTGAACCGAAGTTCAGCCTTTAAGGCGGCGGCCGGTCAGTGAACTTCCGTACATGGAGGCATTGACGCCGGTCGGCCGTTTTTTTCTTTTGTCGAATAAACGCTGCATTCTCGCTCGCTTGGGCCTCGGGTCGCCGTCCATCTGAAATTCACCCCTTGTTTTCAACATTGTTTTCATAAAACCCTCGTTAAGTATACCCCGCGTCCCTAGGCCTTTCAAGGCTTTGTTTGTGACGCTTTACGGATATCATATCGGCTGAAAAGAAAGGAAAGTGTACAGCGGCTCGAAGAGAAGCGAAGACGGTTCCATAATATAGAAAAAGACGGGGCCGAGACCGCCTCCCGGCGCAGAACTATCGACTTTACGTTCGATGCCCCGCGCCCCGCATACCGGTCCGGATGAACCGTTCGTTCGAAGAAGGGTTCGAAGTCCACCGTTGTCTTTTAATAAGATATGTGTATAATTAATTTCAAGTTATCCCGACCAAAAACGGAAGGGAACCCGACAATTGAATACTTCGGCCCCGCGCGCAGGCGCAGCCGAAAAGTGGAATCTTATCAAGAGCAGGTGGAGGGACTAGCCCGATGAAACCCGGCAACCGGCGACATAGTCGTACGGTGCTAATTCTTGTAGTTACCATGCGATCGAAGACGAGGCACGAGTCGTTAAGTGTTTAGTCGTCATGGCCCAATGTTTATCCCCGTGCAATCCGAGGCAAGCGCCCAGCGCGCCGACAGCCTCTATTGTCACGGAAACGTTGCAGTCCATAGCGGCTTCACATCCAACGCTCTAGGACCTACGCGAGCCAGACGGGACTTTAAGTCCGTCGCTGCGAGCCTCCTCTGCTCCTTTCGCATCTACATGGTAACTAACAGATGAGAGAGGCGCTATCTATCTATAGACCTTTCTCGGCTTGCCCGGAAAAGGTCTTTTTTGTACCCTGAAAAGCCCAAAAAACCTTCCCGGCTGCCGAACGCTCGATATCCCGCTTTATCCGCAGTTTCTTATCCCATCCAAAGGAGTGAAACGAAGAAATGCCGATTAAAGTGCCCGACAATCTGCCGGCCAAAGAAGTGCTGCTGAAGGAAAATATTTTCGTCATGGACGAGAGCCGGGCGTACAGCCAGGATATCCGTCCGCTGCGCATCGCCATTTTGAACCTGATGCCGACCAAGGAGACGACCGAAACGCAGCTGCTGCGTTTGATCGGCAACACGCCGCTGCAGGTGGATATCGCGCTGCTTTATCCAAGCTCGCATACGTCCAAGAACACATCGGAAGAGTATCTGAACACCTTTTACAAAACGTTCGACGAAGTCAAGCATCTGCGCTTCGACGGCATGATTATTACCGGCGCGCCGGTGGAGCAGCTCGATTTCGAACAGGTCAGCTATTGGGACGAGATCCGCAAGATCTTCGAATGGTCCAAACACAACGTGACTTCGACCATGCATATCTGTTGGGCCTCGCAGGCGGGTCTGTACCATCACTTCGGCGTCAGTAAAGTTCCGCTGCCGGAGAAATGTTTCGGCGTATTCCCGCATACGCTCAATAAAACGAACGTGCAGCTGCTGCGCGGCTTCGACGAATGCTTCTTTGTCCCGCATTCCCGGCATACGGACGTGCGGCGCGAAGACATTCTGCGCAATCCGGAGCTGGAGATCCTGGCCGAATCCGACGAAGCGGGCGTGTATCTCGTCGCGACGAAAGACGGCAAGCAGATCTTCGCCACCGGACATTCCGAATACGATCCGCTGTCGCTCAAATGGGAGTACGACCGAGATATCGCCAAAGGCATGGACATCGAAGTGCCGAAAAATTATTTCCCGGGTGATGATCCGACCCAAAAGCCGCTGTCTTCCTGGAGAGCGCACGCCAATCTGCTGTTCTCCAACTGGCTGAACTACTATGTGTACCAGGAAACGCCGTTCGACCAGGTCGAGCAGGAAGTATTCAGCGATTACGGCGCGGGCATCTGACCGGCGCCGCCGCTGCGCATGCCGTTTCGATTTCCGCCGAGTTTGCGTATACGCCCCAATATCCGGTCCATCCGCCGCTTTGCCGCCTAGCTGTTCAACGAGTTCGCGCGGCGGCGGCGTTTTACTCTATTTGATTGCAGGAGGAATGTGAACATGAAAGACGACAGACAGCTCAAAATCGAAAGCGCGCTGGCGCAGATCGGCTCCCTTGAGGACCCTGCGACAGGCGCGGTCAATTTCCCGATCTACCATTCGACGGCGTACCGTCACCCGGGTCTCGGACAAAGCACCGGTTTCGATTATACGCGGACCAAGAATCCGACCCGCACGGTGCTGGAAGAAGCGTCCGCCAGACTCGAATCCGGCGATGCCGGCTTTGCGTGCAGCTCCGGCATGTCGGCGCTCCAGACGATCTTCGCGCTGTTCGGACAGGGCGACCATCTGATCGTTTCGCTCGATCTGTACGGCGGCACCTATCGGCTGCTGGAACGCATTCTGTCGAAGTTCGGCGTGACGGCGTCCTACGTCGATACGAACGATCTCGACGCGATCGAGAAGCTGCGCACGCCGAATACCAAAGCCGTCTTTATCGAAACGCCGACCAATCCGCTGATGATGGTGACGGATATCGCGGCGGTGGCGGAGTGGGCGAAGCCGCACGGGATTCTGACCATCGTGGACAATACGCTGCTGACGCCGTTCTTCCAGCGCCCGATCGAACTCGGGGCGGATATCGTCGTGCACAGCGCGACCAAATATCTGGGCGGCCACAACGACGTGCTCGCCGGGCTGATCGTCACCAAGGGCAAAGAGCTGTCCGAAGAAATGTTTTTCCTGCACAATTCGATCGGCGCCGTGTTGAGCCCGACCGATTCGTATCAATTAATGAGGGGCATGAAAACGCTGGCGCTGCGCATGGAGCGGCACGAGCAGAACTCGCTGGCGATCGCGCGCTTCCTGCAGGAACATCCGCAGATCGAAACCGTGTATCATCCGGGCCTGCCGGAGCATCCGGGTTATGACGTGCAGAATCGGCAGTCGAGCGGCAACACCGGCATTTTCTCGTTCAAAGTCAAAGACGCGCGCTGGATCGAGCCTATTCTGAAAAATATCCGGTTGATCGCGTTTGCCGAAAGTCTGGGCGGAGTCGAGTCGCTGATGACCTATCCGACCGTGCAGACGCATGCGGATATTCCGTTGGAGATCCGCGAAGCGGTCGGCGTCGACGAACGGCTGCTGCGCTTCTCGGTCGGGATCGAGCATATCGACGACCTGATCGCGGATCTGGACGGGGCGCTGCAAGCGGCGCTGCGCGAAACGGAAGGAGCGGGGAACTGATATGACGGACGAACGCAATCCCGAAGAACTGAAAACGGGCACCGAGAAGCCGGCGCAGCCGCAGGGCCGCGCAGGCGATGCCGCGCCGAACAATCCCGGGCAGCTTCAAACGCCGCATGAAGCGGCGGAAGCGCTCAAGGACCGGCACTTCGATACGAAGCTGATCCATTTCGGCGCGGAGATCGATCCGGCGACCGGCGCGTCCAGCGTGCCGATCTACCAGGCGTCGACGTTCCACCATTTCGATATCTATAACCCGCCGCAGTACGATTACAGCCGCTCCGGCAGCCCGACCCGTCAGGCGCTCGAAGATTATATCTCGCTGCTCGAAGGCGGGGCGGGCGGCTACGCCTTCGCGTCCGGCATGGCGGCGATTTCTTCGGCGCTGATGATCTTCTCCGCAGGCGATCACCTGATCGTCACGGAGGATGTGTACGGCGGTACATACCGGCTGCTGACGACGATCCTGAGCCGGATGCAGATCGAGACGACGTTTGTCGATATGACCGATCTGCAGCAGATCAAAGCGGCGCTGCGTCCGAATACCAAAGGCGTATATATGGAGACTCCGTCCAACCCGACGCTGAAAATCACCGATATGGGCGCGATCGTCGAATGGGCGCGGGAACACGACCTGCTGACGCTGGTCGACAATACGTTTATGACGCCGTACTATCAGCGGCCGATCGAACAGGGCGTCGATATCGTGCTGCACAGCGCGACCAAGTTCCTGGGCGGGCACAGCGACGTGCTGGCGGGTCTTGCGGTGGCGCGGACGCCGGAACTGGCGGCCCGGCTCAAGCGGCTGCAGAACGGTCTGGGCACGGTACTCGGCCCGCAGGACAGCTGGCTGCTGATCCGCGGCATGAAAACGCTGGGCGCGCGCATGGAGCGCGGCGAAGAAAGTTCGCGCAAGCTGGCGAAGTGGCTGTCGGAGCGCGGCGATATTCCCGCGGTGTATTATCCGGGCCTGCCGGATCATCCGGGCCGGGAGATCCAGGAGAAGCAGTCCACGGGCTACGGCTCGGTCGTTTCGTTCGACGTCGGCTCCGAAGAACGCGCGAAGCGGCTGCTGAGCAAGGTCAAGCTGCCGCTCGTGGCGGTGAGCCTGGGCGCGGTCGAAAGCATCCTGTCGTATCCGCCGATGATGTCGCACGCGGCGATGCCGCGCGAGGTGCGGCTGGAACGCGGCATCGCCGACGGCCTGCTGCGCTTCTCGGTGGGGCTTGAGAACGTGGACGACCTGATCGCCGATCTGGAGCAGGCGCTGGCCGATTAAAGATCGGGGAAACGGCGCAGCCGGAGCCATGCAATAAATGTATGGCAGTCTTCAGTTTGCTAAAGGGCGGCCGCCGATTTTTCTGTTACAATTGGGACGGATTTGAACTTGAAGCGGAAAGAGAGGAACCCCCCATGCAACTGGCGGCAAATATTCTGGTCGCGCTGATCGCGGTGCTGCACGTGTATATCCTGATTCTGGAGATGTTTATGTGGAACAAGCCGCGCGGGCTGAAAGCGTTTGGGCTGGATCAAAGACTCGCCGACGAAACTGTATCGCTCGCGGCCAACCAGGGCCTGTATAACGGCTTTCTGGCGGCGGGACTCGTGTTCGGGCTTGTGTATCCGCATGCGCCGGCAAACGCGCATATTCAGATCTTTTTCCTGGTCTGCGTCATGGTCGCCGGTATTTACGGAGCGGCCACGGCCAAGAAGCAGATCCTGTTTATCCAGACCGTGCCGGCGCTGATCGCGCTGATTGCCGTTCTGCTGGCTTGATGTTGGCCGGAAGCATTCTAAGGGATTCGCCTCCTTGCGGCGACCGGAAGCCGGACCGTTTCGACGGTTCCGGCTTTTTTTATTTTGCCCGAAATGCAGGGATTCCGAATATTTTATTCTGGGGGCAAGTGTGGTAGGATTAAATGTATTGCAGGTTCTTTTCGAATTTTAAATTTTCAAAATAGAGATTTGTATCGCAGATCGAAACAGCCCGGACCCACCATCATTTGAACTTATTTTCACAAAGGAGGCTGCATGAAATGAGTGCGGTTGACACAATACTGGATAAAGCTTTAAACGGGGGACGCCTCGATGTGGAGGATACCATCGCCCTGTACGAATCGGACGAAGTCGAGAAGCTGGGGCATGCCGCCAACCAGCTGATGCTGCGCAAAAATCCCGATCCGATTACGACATTCGTGATTGGACGCAATGTAAACTATACGAATATATGCGATGTATTCTGCCGCTTCTGCGCGTTCTACCGCCGTCCGGGCTCGCCCGAAGGCTATGTGCTGCCGGACGAGGTGATTCTGCAAAAGATCCAGGAAACCGAAGACGTCGGCGGTACGGAAATCCTGATGCAGGGCGGGGTCAATCCGGACCTGCCGTTCGAATATTATCTGAATATTCTGCGCAAGATCAAGCAGCATTTCCCGAATGTTACGATGCACTCGTTCTCCCCGGCGGAGATTATGAAGATGCAGAAATTGTCCGGGATGTCGATGGAAGATACAATCCGCGCGATTCACGAAGCCGGCCTCGATTCGCTGCCGGGCGGCGGAGGCGAGATTCTCGACGACCGTACCCGCCGCAAGATCAGCCGTCTCAAAGGCTCGTGGCGCGATTGGATGGACGTCATGCAGACGGCGCATAAAGTCGGCATGAACACGACGGCGACGATGGTCATCGGCTTCGGCGAATCGTTCGAGGAACGCGCCCTGCACCTGCTGAGAGTACGCGAAGCGCAGGACGAGTGTATACAAAACGGCTACAATTCCGAAGGTTTCCTGGCTTTTATCTCCTGGACGTTCCAGCCGGACAACACCAATATGAAAGTGGACAAGCAGACGCCGGAGCAGTATCTCAAGAACGTGGCGATCAGCCGCATCGTGCTCGACAATATCAAGCACTTCCAGTCGTCGTGGGTCACGATGGGGCCGGAAGTCGGCAAGATGTCGCTGCAGTACGGCTGCGACGACTTCGGCAGCACGATGATGGAGGAGAACGTGGTCTCCGCCGCCGGCACGACGCACAAAGTCAATATCGAGCAGACGCTGGATATTATCCGCGCGGCAGGCAAGACGCCGGCCCAGCGCGATACCAAATACAATATCCTCAAAGTATTCGACGACGAAAGCTACAAGATCCAACGCGACTTTATTATGCAAAATTAGTAGAAGTTTCGCGGACAAAGTTTCGATAATCTATCAAAAACGCCCCTGCGCGAACATCGCGGCAGAGGCGTTTTTTTGTGTTTCGAGCACAGGGGAATCGGACGGGGCCGTTTTATCCGAATTCGTTCCGTATTCCGTTCAGCCCGGCTTTTTGAGCAGCAGAAACAAAAAGTACGGAGCGCCGATAAAAGCGACCACGATGCCGGCCGCCAGTCCGTCCGCGCCGCCGACGTTCCGGCCGATCGTATCGGCCAGCAGCAGCAGCCAGCCTCCGGACAGCACGGATACCGGCACGAACCGCTGATGCGCCGGTCCGACCAGAGCGCGGGCGATATGCGGCGCCATCAGCCCGATAAACGCGATGCCGCCCGTCACCGATACGGCGGAGGCGGCCAGCGCGACGGCGGCCAGCAGCAGCAGGATGCGGTCGCGCTGCACGTGCACGCCCGCGCCGACCGCGGACGATTCGCCCAGCGACAGCAGATTGAGCGCTCTGGACTTGATCAGCGCATACGGGACCAGAACGATCAGCCAGGGCAGCAGGGCCAGTACGAACGGCCAGTCGGTGCCCCAGATATTGCCGGCCAGCCAGCGGGAGATAAAGTCGACTTTGACCCGGTCGACCGACGAGATCAGCACGATCATGACGCCGGACAGCGCCGTGGAGAAGCCGACCCCGGTCAGGATCAGCTTGATCGGCTGGACGCCCTCGCCGGGCTTGTAAGCGAACAGGTAGATCAGGGTCGCCGTCAGCAGCGCGCTGGCGAACGCGACCGCCGGCAGCAGGTAGACGAACGTTCCGACATCGATCGGCGCAAACAGGAAAAAGATCGCGACGCCGACTCCGGCGCCGGAATTGATGCCGACGATGCCGGGATCGGCCAGTTCGTTGCGGGTGATCCCCTGCAGGATGGAGCCCGACAGAGCCAGCGCCATCCCGGCCAGCAGCGTAACCGCGATGCGCGGCAGACGGATCGAGAACAGTACGAATTCGTCTTTGAACGTGCCGTGCCCGAGCAGCGTCGGCAGAATCCGGTCGTAAGACACGGTGGACGCTCCCAGCCCCAGGCTGACGAAGAACGTGACCAGAATCAGCGCGGCCAGCGCGATAACGGCCAGCTGCGGTCTTTGCGGAAGCCGCATTCGGCTTGACAGAGTCTTCATGACAGGGACTGCCCTCCTTTGCGCACGATAAACAGGAAGAAAGGCAGACCCAGCACCGCCACGATCGCGGCGACCGGCGTTTCCAGCGGAGCGTTGAGCATCCGTCCCAGCGTGTCGGCCAGCACCATGAAGGTGCCGCCGAATATGGCGGACAGCGGCAGGACGGTCCGGTAATCGGTGCCGGCGAATATCCGGACCAGATGCGGAATCATCAGGCCGACGAAAGCCAGATTGCCGACAAGCGACACGGCCGCGCCGGCCAGCAGCGTAATGACGATATACAGCGCCAGCTTGATCCAGCCCGTATTCAGGCCGAGGCCGACGGCCGTCGATTCGTTCAGGCTCAGAATCGTCAGCTGACGCGACAGCAGAACGGCAGCGGCCAGACCAGCCAGAATAATCGGCGAGACCGCCTGAAGCTGGCTCCAGGTGGTGCCGATCAGCCCGCCCGAGGTCCACATGGAGACGCTTTTGGAGATTTTGAACTCCAGGCTGATCGCTTCCGCGGCCGCCGACAGCAGCGCGGACACCGCCGCGCCGGCCAGCACCATGCGAATCGGCGCCAGCGTCTTGCCGCGCAGCGCGAGCAGTCCGAATACGAACAGCACGCCGACCGCCGCGCCGATAAAGCAGGCGGTCATCACGCCGAAGTAGCCGGCCGCGGGCGCAAAAGCGAAGACGACGGCCAGCGCCGCGTTGGCTCCGGCGGTAACGCCGAGCAATCCGGGATCGGCCAGCGGATTGCGGGTCAATCCCTGCATGATGGCGCCGGAAACGCCGAGCGCCGAACCGACCAGCAGTCCGCCCAATTCGCGCGGCAGGCGCAGCTCGCGGATAATCGTAACGTCGCTGTTTGCGGCGCCCGAGCCGGTCAAAGCGCTCCAGATGTCCGCAAGCGAGACGCTTTTGGCGCCGACCAGGATCGCGCCGATAAATACGAGAACCATCAACGCGAAACCCAGCAGCAGTTTAAACGGAAACGAACGCGGCAGATAGGACGATACGGACTTTTTCATACGAAAAAGTTACTCGCCCAGGAACGATTTTTTGATGAAATCGAGCTGGTAATCCAGCGACAGCGCGTCGTTGAAATAGAAGCCCGTCGCGTCGACTTCGTACACATGGCCGGCTTTGACCGCAGGAATGTTCTTGTACGTATCGGTGTCCTGGAACGAGTTGTCGCCGGTCAGCGTTTTGCTGAAGATCACGTAATCGCCGAGATACTCGGGCAGCACTTCCAGCGACAGATCGTAGTAACCGTCCTTGGACGTCATTTCTTTGACTTTGTCCGGCATTTTCAGGCCCATCGCCTGATACAGCACTTCGGTGCCGCGGCCCCAGGCGTCGCCGAAGATGTACAGCTGTTTGGCGTCGCCTTCCATAACCGTAACCGTTTTGTCTTCGCCGATCTTCGCTTTGATTTCCTTGCCGGCTGCTTCGGCGCGCGTTTTGAAGTCCTCTACCCACGCGGCGCCTTCGTCGCCTTTGTTCACGGCTTTGGATACTTCTTCGATCTGCGTCAGATAGTCGACCTTATTGTATGTATAGGTGACCAGCGGCGCGATCTGCTTGAGTTTGTCGGCATTCTTGACATCGCTCGAAGCCAGGATCAGGTCCGGCTGCAGTTCGATGATCTTCTCGATATCGTCGGCGGACACTTCGGTCGCGTTCGCGAGCTGGTCCTGGAAGTTCGGGTTGGCTTTGGTCCATTGATCGACGCCGACGACCGGAACGCCGAGCTTGAGCAGGGTGCCGGTGTAGCTGGACAGATCGACGACGCGCTGCGGATTGGCCGGTATTTCGACCGGACCCGTCTCCGACTGGTACGTCACCGTGCCCGTTTCGCTGCCGGCCGCGGCCTGGTCTTCTTTATCGGTCGCCGACGCCGTGCCCGCAGCTGCGGTCTTGCTGCCGTCCGTTTGGCCGGCGGTTTCGTTCTTGCCGCCGCACGCGCTCAGGACGAGGAGCAGAATGAGGACGAGCGGGAAAAGATATTTTTTCATGATGTGTAGACTCCCTTTTTGGTTTGATCTCAATCGACAACGATAATCGTTATCAATTGGTGCAATATCCAAACCTTAAAGCCGTGCGGTTCGTTTGTCAATACTTGAAAATGGGAGCAGCCAAAACGTTTCGCCGCCGCCCGCCAAACCGAAAGCCCGCTTCCGGCGCCCGAAGGCGGTTCGAAAGCGGGCTTCTATTCGTTAAAAAGGTTATGCGTTTTCTCGTGCGAATCCGGAACCTCCTGTTCAAGTGCCGGCGTTCGCCGTTTGTTCCTTGACCGCTTTTTCAAAAAATTCAAGCACCGCGCGGTAAACCTTCATCTCGTTTTCTTTTTTGGAGAATCCGTGTCCTTCGTCATCGAGCACGATGTATTCGACGTTCGCGCCTTTATCGTTCAGCGCTTTGACGATCTGGTCCGATTCCGCTTTGACGACGCGGGGATCGTTGGCGCCCTGGATCACCAGCATCGGCCGCTTCATGCCGTCCAGGTAAGTGATCGGCGAGTAGGCCGTCAGTTTTTCTTTGTCTTTGACCGGATCGCCGACCCACTGGTTCATCAGCGGCTTCCAATGGTCCGGCACGGAGTCGATAAACGAGAACAGATCGCTCGGCCCGAAAATATCCACGACGGCTTTGAAATAATCGGCATGGCGTCCGTGCAGCAGCAAAGCCATGTAGCCGCCGAAGCTTCCGCCCATCAGCAGCAGCTTGTCGCGATCGGCGTAGCCTTTTTCCGTGATCCAGTCGAGGCCCGCGATGTTATCGAGTCTCGGACCGTCGCCCCAGTCGCCTTCGACTTTTTTGCAGAAGTCCAGGCCGTAGCCGGTGGAACCCCTGAAGTTCGGCGCGAAGATATGGAAGCCCCGGCTGACCAGGAACTGGAACAGCGAACGGAACGCGAGCCGCTCCGCCGCCTGCGGTCCGCCGTGCGGCCACAGGATCGTATGCCCGTTGGAGGAGTCTTCCGGCGCCCGGAAGAACAACGCTTCGATCTCCAAGCCGTCGAACGACGGATACGTCAGCACTTCCGGACGCACCAGTTCTTCTTGCGGGATACCCGGCACGCCGTAATTCGTCAAAGGCGTCCAGTCGTCCGAGAAGCGCTCTTTTTTGAAAATATTGGTCGGACTGACGGAACTGCGCCCCAGCACATACAGATTGCCGCTTTCGGTTACTTTCAGCGAACCGATCGTGTCGACCGGAAGCGGAACGCCCGCCAGGGTACCGTCTTCGAGCGTGTAAGCGTAGAGATAATCCGATACGCCTTTGCTCGCCGTCAGGTACAGCAGGCCGTGTTCTTTGTCGCAGCTGACCGAAGTAAAGTCCACGCCTTCCAGCTCCAGCACTTTGGTCTTGGTCTCGGACGCGGCGTCGAATCGGGCCAGATACGTGAAATCCCCGCCCGCGTTGGTCAGGAAATAAAGTTCGCTGTCGCTCGTAAACGCGCTGTCCGTTACCGTGTATTCGCCTTCGGCGTCCGGATCGAGCGAAACGTGCTTGTCCCCGTAGCAGACAAAGCCCGGCGCATAAGTATTGGCAAAATGTTTGACGTAAACGAGGTATTCTTCTTTGGGACTGACATCGGTCAGGAATACCGGCGCGTCGCCGGAACCCTGCAGAACCGACACTTCCTGCCCGTTGCTCAGGTCGCAGCAGAGCGCGCTGAGGTAGGTCGGGTCTTCCTTGGTCGACGTGTAATACAGGCGCTTGCCGTCTTCGGACAGGATCGGCGTCATATGCCGGTGTCCTTCCTTGACGCACAGCGGAAGCAGCTCGCCGCCTCTCGGATGCAGCGCGTAAAGCTGGGAATTCTCGTCGCCGTCCCGGTCGAAACCGACCACGAGGAACCGCCCTCTTTTGTCGTATTTGATGGCATGGCAGCTCTGTCCGTTAAAAGTAAGCGGATACGGGAAAACGTTCGGAAGATCCATCGCCCACAGATCAAACTTGCCGCTGAGGTTGGTGCTGAACACAAGCTGGTCCTCGTCCGGAGCAACCGCAAAATCTTCGATCGCGAATGTACGGAAGAACTGCTCGACATCCGGTTTTTTAAACGTTAGCATGGAATCCTCCTTAGTGTCGGCCTGTCGCCGTTTATTGGATGCTGCAAGCTTACCCTGTACTCAATTCGCCGCCCGAGCCCCGAATCCTGCCGAAGCTCGGCGAAAAACGACCACTGGACAAATGAACGACCGCGGCGGAATTGGGTATAAGAAAGAAGAGACATAGCCGGGAACCGAATGTCGGGAAGCCGGCGGCGAAAGAATCAAACGGCGGGAGGACGAGAAAGTGGCGGAACAAACAGAAGCAATCCAAGGGGCACAGGTGCTGGCGTTCGATTTGGACGGGACGCTGATCGATACGTCGGACGCGATGCTGGAAGTGTATCATCAGGTGTTCGAGGAAGCGATCGAAAGCGGCGACGCGCAGGAACAGCCGTCCAAAGAAGAGATTTACGCCAGCTTCGGCATGATCGGCAAAGAAGCGTGGCGAAAAGTCGCTCCCGACATGTCGGAAGAGCAGCACCGCAAATACAAACAAAGACACGACGATCTGCTGGACGAGAAAATGAGCAGGGATTCTTTTGCGCTGCCCGGCGTGCCGGAGCTGCTGAAGGAGCTGTCCCGGCATTACGAGATCGCCACGGCCAGCAACTGCGGCGAAGGTTATCTGAACAATGTGCTGCGCAGCGACGATCTGGGCGAATACGTGACGTACAAACTGTGCGCCGGGGTCGTCGAAGCTTCGGAGAAAAGCGAAGTGCTCGAAGAGCTGAAGCGCCGAGCCGAAGGGAAAAAGATCGTGATGGTCGGCGACCGGAAATCGGATATCGACGCCGCCAGGAAAGCCGGCGTGCCGGTAATCGGCGTGGAATCGGAATTTGCCGAACCCGGCGAGCTGGACGAAGCGGACGCGGTGATCGGCAGGATCACCGATCTGCCCAAGCTGCTGAAAGGTTGAATCCGCTGCCGGCGCCGGGGCGCCCGTTCGCGCTTATGGAGCGTCGCAAGCGGACATGTCTTGACGCTCGCCGCGCTACGGCTTATAATGAACAGCAGCAAAAGCGACGACGAAGACATGAATGACGGGCGATCGGCACCGCGGCAGAGAGAGGGAACACGGCTGAAATTTCCTCCGGACCGGCCTGCATTTACCCCTTTCGAGCTGTGCTTTCGAACCTTTGCAACGGGAATTTGCCGTAAAGGGAAGTAGAGAGCGCCGGAACCGCACTTCCGTTATTGATGTGCTCAATGAGGGCTCCGAAGCCCGGCATCCCGCTTAGTGCGCGCCGCCGGACGATTAGAGCCGAATCAGGGTGGAACCACGGGTATAACGCTCGTCCCTTCGCGGGACGGGCGTTTTTTGACGTTCGCTTCCGCATATCGACCAGGCGCGAACCCGGCGGAAGCGTCCGCCGGGACGGATCGGCGAGTATCGATCCGGATGCGCTTCACTTACATTTTCAGAGGAGGAATTGGAATCATGGCACTCTCTATCAGTCTTCCGGACGGCTCCGTCCGGGAATACGCGGACGGCAGCACGATCGAAGACGTCGCCGCGTCCATCAGCAGCAGCCTGCGCAAAAACGCGCTCGCGGGCAAACAAAACGGAATCGTGGTGGACCTGGGCACCAAGCTCGAAAACGGCGCGAATATCGAAATCGTCATGCCGGGTTCGCCGGAAGGTCTCGAAGTGGTCCGCCACAGCACGGCCCACCTGACCGCGCAGGCGGTACGCCGCCTGTTCGGCACGAAAGAAGTGCATCTGGGCGTAGGTCCTGTGATCGAAGAAGGCTATTACTACGATATGGATCTCGAGCACGGCCTGAACCCGGAAGATCTCCAGAAGATCGAGAAAGAAATGGAACGCATCGTCGGCGAGAACCTGCCGATTACCCGCCGCGAAGTGAGCCGAGGCGAAGCGCTGAAAATCTTCGGCGAACTGGGCGATCCTTACAAGATCGAGCTGGTCGAAGCGCTGCCGGAAGACTCGATCATCACGATCTACGACCAGGGCGAATTCTTCGATCTGTGCCGCGGACCGCACGTGCCGTCGACCGGCAAGCTCAAAATCTTTAAGCTGCTCAGCGTAGCCGGCGCTTACTGGCGCGGCGACAGCAAAAACAAGATGCTCCAGCGTATTTACGGCACGGCCTTTTTCAAAAAGGCGGAGCTGGACGAGCATCTGCACTTCCTGGAAGAAGCGAAAAAGCGCGACCACCGCAAACTGGGCAAAGACCTGAAAATGTTTACGTTCAGCAATCTGGTCGGACAGGGCCTGCCGATCTGGCTGCCGAACGGCGCCAAGCTGCGCCGCACGCTGGAGCGTTATATCGTCGACCTGGAAGAAAGCCTCGGCTACCAGCACGTGTACACGCCGGTGATGGGCAACGTGGAATTGTACAAAACGTCCGGTCACTGGGAACACTATCAGGAAGACATGTTCCCGCCGATGGAGCTGGACAACGAATCGCTGGTGCTGCGCCCGATGAACTGTCCGCACCATATGATGGTGTACAAAAGCGATATGCACAGCTACCGCGAACTGCCGATCCGCATCGCGGAACTTGGCCTGATGCACCGCTACGAAATGTCGGGCGCGCTGACCGGCTTCCACCGCGTTCGCGCCATGACGCTGAACGACGCGCATATTTTCTGCCGTCCCGACCAGATCAAGGAAGAATTCGGCCGCGTCGTGAAACTGATCGCCAAAGTCTACGAAGACTTCGGCATCGACAGCTACCGCTTCCGCTTGTCGTACCGCGATCCCCAGGATACGGAGAAGTACTTCCAGAACGACGAGATGTGGGAAATGTCCCAGCGCATGCTGCGCGAAGTCGTGGAAGAGCTTGAACTGCCGTTCTACGAAGCGGAAGGCGAAGCGGCGTTCTACGGACCGAAGCTCGACGTGCAGATCAAAACGGCGCTGGGCAAAGAAGAAACGCTCTCGACCGCGCAGCTCGACTTCCTGCTGCCGGAGCGCTTCGAGCTGGAATACGTCGGCGACGACGGTCAGAAGCACCGTCCGGTGGTTATCCACCGCGGCATCATCAGCACGATGGAACGCTTCACGGCGTTCCTGCTGGAGAACTTCGCGGGCAATCTGCCGCTGTGGCTCTCGCCGATGCAGGCGAAGATCATCCCGGTATCGGGCAACTACAGCGAGTACGCCGAGCTGGTGGCGGATCGCCTGAGAGAAGCCGGCATCCGCGTCGAGACCGACGTGCGCAACGAAAAGCTGGGCTACAAGATCCGCGAAGCGCAGCTTGAGAAGTCGCCGTACATGTTCGTCGTCGGCGAGAACGAGAAAGAAGCCGGCGCGGTATCCGTGCGCAAGCGCGGCGAAGGCGACCTCGGCGCGAAGCCGCTGGACGAAGTCATTGCGCTGCTCCAGGAAGAGATCAGAACGCGCAAGATCTAAGCGGGGTTTGGAAATAGGAATGGCAACGTAAAAGCGAATGACGAAAGCCGCTCCGTAACGGAGCGGCTTTCAGATTGTCGAGAAACGATTGGATGTTAACCTAAATAGGTAGATTACATTGGAATGAAAGATCGGGGAAAGGGCTGGAGAATTAAAGCGATTGGCAAGGCGAATCTAAAATAGATGCGTATATACCCTTATTCCGGCTTAATCTTGCGTTTTCGAGAAAATAACTGCGCTCATACACTTATTTCGTGCTTTTCCGCTTCGATTCGGCTTTTGGCTCCCGAATAGCTGCACCTGCGTCGCTATTTGAAGAAATCGAAGAGTTTCGCACCAAATAAGTGTACCTGTGCCACTATTTTCCGTTTGGTACCCTACCCGGCTTTCTCGATGCCCTGGAAGCCGCTCCGTAACGGAGCGGCTTTTTTACGCGGTCTTTTCACTCTTTTGCGAAGATCAAATGCTGCATGGAAAGCACGTTGACGGCCAGTTTGAATCTGTGCTCGGGATCGATCGGTTCTTGATTCAAAAATTTCCGGATCTCCGATGTTTCGATGCGGCTGTAGACGGAGAACGTATCCAGACTCAGATCGAAGCGATCCATCAGACCCGTAATAATCGCTCTTGTGCGGTCTTCCGGATCGATTAACGGATGATCGACAGCCAAGGCCAGATTCATGACGATGACTCTCGCCCGGTCATCGAATCGTTCGGTGATCGAATCGAAATCTCCGGAAAACCCGGCGGGTTTCGAAAACGGTTCTGCCCGCAGCGCTTCCACAACGAGCTGTTCGCCTGCGCCGGTCAGCCGGCTTAAAGAACCGATCGAGAACCGGTATTTCTTATGCAGCAGCCGTAAACAATCCCGAAAATCTACGCGGTTGGATTCAATTTCTTTTTCGTCAAACTCCTTATCGCTCATCTTGCTCCCCCTTACACAAAGTTTCTTCCATATAAGTAAGTATACCCTCTATTCTCCGCCTTTGGACTGATGCCGGCGTCCTTCTTCGGAAACGCTTCGTCTCCGCTTCGGGACCGCCGGAATGTTCGCGCTGCGGGCCGAAAGGAAGATCGGGCGCGCGCCGCTTACGGGCGGTGCGTTCTTCGCGCATACTGGATAAAAAAGCGAAGGGATGCGAAAAAAATGAAAAGAACGCGGGCAGGAAAGTGGTTTCGGAACGTTTTACGGAGATTGCGCTTCGGGAACGAACCGGTTCGGACGGAGCGCAGCGGGGAAAGCCGGATCTTCGGAATACGGGAAGGCAGCGAAGAAGCGCCGGAACGCGTCGGGCTGCCCCGCCGCAGAAACGGTTCGGCTGCCCCGCCGCAGAAACGGTTCGGCTGCTCCGGGCAGCGCTTTTCTCCGGGATTGGCAGCAGGAGCTGGAGCTGGACCGGATGCGGACGCGCGCGCTGTAAGACGGACGCCGCCCGCAGTTTCGCCCGCACGGCCGCCTCGGTCTTGAGACCGAGGCGGGTTTCATTCCCGCGCCGCTTTCGCCCCCCGGTCCTTTTTTTGTACACTTGGGATATCCAAGAAACTTCCGCGGGCTGGACGCAGGCTGCCGGCTTCCGCTTTATCCAAGCAGTTTACAGGCATATTTTATAAGGAGGAACTCATCATGAAAAAGAGCGGAGCGTTGTGGCTGATTGCGATCGGCGGTATATTTCTGGCTCAACAGCTCGGATATTTCCATTTCAGCATCGGCGGGGTCATCCGTACGTTCTGGCCGATGATCCTGATCGTCATCGGACTCCAGCAGGTCATGAACAAGAAAAAGCACGGATCGAGCCTGGTCGGGAATCTGGCCATGGTGGCGATCGGCGGATACTTCCAAGCGCGCAATCTGGGTTTGACCACATTGAGTTCCGGCGAGTTTTTTAAATTCTTTATCCCCGCCGCGCTGATCGCAACCGGCATTTACGTGCTGGTCAGACCGAGCCGGACGCCGTCGCATATGCCGGGCCGCCCCGAAGCTCCGCAGGAGTTTTACGGGGACGTGCCGCCTCAGGCGCCGCCCGGCTATCGTCCGCCTCCGGTTCCCCCGGCTCCGATCGAACCGCTGGAGTCGCCGCTCGACCGGATGTTCGTGAACCTGGACAAGCCGGACCCGCAGGAAGAAGAGCGGGAGCGCCGCGAAAAGTCCGGTCGCTACGGCGCATGGAACGAAGACGGCGAAGACGATAACGGCGGCAGCGCCAAGCGCGCGCACGGCGGAGCCGAATTCCAGAAGATCGGCGAGATGGCCCGCGATATCGGCCGTCAGACCGGTGAGCAGATCCGCAAAATCGATTTTTCCGGCCTGGCCGACGAGGTGCGCACGGAAGTAAACAGCGCGATGGACGATCTCAAAAAGTCGATGGGCAAAGAACATAAAAAGAACGGCAAACACGGATCGGCGGGCATTTCGCTGGAAAAAGAGCCTTTTTCGGAAAGTTTCGACGAGGACGGCAGGTTTTACGAAGGCTGCCGCGAAGACAACAGAAGAGCGTTTTACGACCGCGAAGAAATGAAGAAAGCGCGCGAAAAAGCGGACAAAGGCAAAAAGCAAAAAACCGTCAGCGAATCGAACTTTATCGGCGATTATTATATCGGCAAAGAGTATTTCCGGCTCAAACCGCTGAATATCTCCCACTTTATCGGGGACACGGTGATCGACCTGACCAAAGCGCAGATTCCTTACGGGACGACCAGAATCAATATCTCTTCCTTTATCGGCGATGTGATCGTCTACGTGCCGAACGATCCCGAACTTGGACTCCGCGCGAACAGCAGCTCGTTTATCGGCGACCACGACGTGCTGGGTCATACCCGTTCGGGCATGGTCAGCGGAGTAAACGAAACGCAGAATTACGAGGAATGCGCGAAGCGGATCAAGCTCTCGGCCAGTTCGTTTATCGGGGATGTGCACGTAACGGTGGTCGGTTAATACAATCACGGGAATACAAAGGCGGGCGGTTATCGGTTATGGGAAACGTACTGAAAAACACCAAGTGGGAGCTGATCTTCTATTTTATACTCAGCGGCGGGATTCTCGCCGCTTTGCTGTTTTGGTTCAGTTTGTACGGGTACGTCGAGATCGCTTCGGGCCGGATCTGGCTGTTCTATCTGCTGGCGACGGTGCTGGCGGCGATCGTGACGGGCTATGTGGCCGGCCAGCGCATCCAGCGGCGGATCGACGTGCTCCACTACAGCATGCTCCAGATCTCGCAGGGCAATCTGTCGCTGCGTCTGGGCGAGTCGGACGATCAGTCGTTCGCGCGCGTGTACCGCGAGTTCAACGCGATGATGGATACGATCGAGAACAAGACCAAGCTGCTGCAGCGCCTGGGCGAGAGCGAAGCGCTCGGCAAAGAACAGCTGCTGGAAAGCGCGGTGCGCGAAGAGCGGCGCCGGATGGCGCGAGATCTGCACGACTCCGTCAGCCAGCAGCTGTTCGCGATCCATATGTCGGCCGCTTCGCTGCCCAAAGTGCTGGAACGCAATCCCGAAGCGGCCGAAACGGTGATGCGCCAGCTGATCCAGATGTCCAATCTGGCGCAGAAGCAGATGCGCGCGCTGATCGCCCAGCTGCGTCCGGTCGAGCTGGAAGGAATGGCGCTGCCCGCGGCGCTGGATCGCTGGTTCCCCGATTACTGTATCCAGAACGGCCTCAAGGGCGTAAAAGACGTCGAGCTGTGCGACGAACTGTCCGAAGGCATCGAACGTCAGCTGTTCCTGATCGTGCAGGAAGCGATGGCGAATATCGTCAAGCACGCGCAGGCGAGCATGGTCAGTCTGTCGCTGCGCGAAAGCGAGCGCCAGGTGCAGCTGTCGATCAGCGACGACGGCCGCGGTTTCTCCGGCGGAGCGGCGCAGAAGCAGGGCTCTTACGGACTTTCGACGATGCGCGAGCGCGCGGAGAAGCTGGGCGGCCGGGCGGAGATCTTGACAAAACCGGGCGCCGGTACGACGATACGGGTACATATTCCCAAATTTTCAGAAGGAAAGGCAGTGGAAGAAGATGGACAAGATCAAGATCCTGCTGGCGGACGATCACGACATGGTGAGGATGGGACTGAAAACGTACCTGATGCTCGAACCGGGATTTGAGGTGATCGGCGAAGCCGCGAACGGCCGCGAGGTGCTTGAGCGCATGCGCGACTTCGCCGCCGACGGCGTCGAGCTGCCGGATCTGATCCTGATGGACCTGATGATGCCGGAGATGAACGGGACCGAAGCGACGCGGGCGGTGCTGGCCGAGTTTCCGCAGATCCGCGTCGTCATGCTGACCAGTTTCCTCGAAGACAAGCTGGTTATGGAAGCGATCGAAGCCGGGGCGGTCAGCTATGTGCTCAAAACGGTGACGGCCGAAGAACTGATCTATGCGCTCAAAGGCGCGTACCGCGGCATGCCGGTCATGACCGGCGACGTCTCGCAGGCGCTGACGCGCGGCATCCGGCAGCGGACGGTCCAGTCCGATTCTTCGCCGCTGACCGAACGCGAGAAAGAAGTGCTGCTGCTGATCGCCGAAGGCATGGGCAACAAAGAAATCGGGGAAGAACTGCATATCAGCATCAAAACGGTCAAAACGCACGTCAGCAACCTGCTGATGAAATGCGAGCTGGAAGACCGTACGCAGCTGGCGATTTACGCGCACCGGCAGGGTTTGGTGAAATCGTGAGCGTCCGTACGGAACAAACGTCCGGGATTCGCAGCTTGATCGCAAACGGTGAAGAAACCGGGAACAACGAGAAATACCGCCGGATGTACGATCGGATTGCACCTTTCTATAATTTGTCGAACAAAGCCTATTTCCGTTTGAAATTCGGGGGCGAAGCGGCTTACCGGATGCAGTTTCTGAGCGAGCTGGAAATTCCGGACGGCGGCCGGGTCCTCGAAGTATCGTGCGGCACCGGCGACAACTTTCCTTATCTGCCGCGAAATATCGATCTGCACGGTCTCGATTTGTCGCTCGGCATGCTGAAGGTCTGCCGCAGACATCTTCGCAAATGGAAACGCTCGGCTTCGCTGTACCACGCTTCCGCCGAATGTCTGCCGTTTGAGGACGAAATGTTCGATACGGTTTTCCATGTGGGCGGCATCAATTTTTTTAACGATGGTGCCAAAGCCGTACAAGAAATGATTCGGGTAGCGAAGTCAGATACGAAGATCGTTATCGTCGATGAAACGGAGAAGCTGGCTTCCGGCACCTATGAGAAGATTCCTTTTGTAGGCAGCCGGTTCAAAGATCGCGGTTCGGAAGTTCGGATTCCGGTCCACCTGGTGCCCGAAGGGATGGAGAATATCGAGGCGAAAGAGATCTGCGGCGGGCTGATGTATGTATTGAGCTTCCGGGTGCCGAAGAACGAGGGAGGCGCGGGTACGGAAACGAAGACGGTTTACAAGTAAGAAGCGGTCGGCGCAGCCGGCCGCTTCTTTTTGTCGTGAATATTAATTTTTTTCGCAACATTTCGTTCTCGCTGCGCGTTTATAAAGATACAGTAAAAAAATGGGAGGAATAATGAATGCTAAAGAAACTGATATTGTCTGTATGCGCGGCGGCGGGAATCGGTTTGTCCGGCAGCGCCTTTATATCTGTAGGTCATGCGGAAAGCGTGGTGCGGATCGACAAATCGATCGTTGATCCGGGAGAAGGAAATGCGACGGCGTTTCTTGAAAAACCGGTCTATATCGTGGACGGGCGTATCATGCTGCCGATCCGCGAATTGGGGCGGTATGCGGGAATCCGGACTTTTTGGGATGCGAAAACGAAAACGGCTTCTTTGCGCGAAATCAGCCGGGTAATCAATCTGAAGATCGGCAGCAAAACGGCTTCGGTAGACGGGCGTGAAACGGCGCTCGACGTGCCCGCCCGACTTATTAACGGAGATACGTATATTCCTTTGAAATTCGTGGCGAAAGCCTTGAATTTGACCGTTACCTGGGATTCGGCATCCCGCACCGTGAATCTGCCTGCCGAACGCGTTATCGGAAGCGAGGGAGACGTTTCCTTTTTGATGAGCCGCGATTTGCCGAGAATATTTAAAGCGGTCGGTCAGAAAAGGGCGATCCTGATCGGGAAAACCAAGATGGATTATTTTCACGGATTTGATCTCCAGGTAAAGAAGCTGTCCGATACTTCCGAATACCTTACAATTTCCGATGTCACCGGCCCTTCCAATCGGGTTCGCCAAACGGAAAGAATGCTGGTTACGGAATATAAAATCGTGAAAGACACCCTGCTTTCGCTGAACGGGGACTACCCGGATACGAGTCTCGACAAAAGCGGCGATCGATGGCTGTTCACGGACGGGAAAAAGACCGAATTCGTGGACCGTGAAGGCCGGGCGACAGCTTCGTACGATTTTGCCAGGATCATGAATCAAACGGACAAAAATTATCTGGTCGAATACGCGAACCCCAAATTCCTGATCGTGCGCGAATATGAAAGCCAGCATTTGATTCTGTATAACCTGAACACGAAACAGCCGGTGTATCTGCACGAAGTCCTGAATCTGCCGCAGGCGGAGAAAGATTATTTGATTCGCGCAGGCGAGGATCGGTACAACGAAGCAGGCAAAGATACGATTATCAAATTTGTGAAAAGCGACAACGATACGGCGAGTTTCCGCTACACATTTTCCTCCGACGGCAAGATTCATACCTATACGTACAAATTGAACTGACGGAATCGTTCGAATTTCCCGTTTTCTTATCTATCTTTATATCTCTTTTAATGTGCAATTAAGGTTACTGGGCGAAAATGACTACAGAAGCAAACGACACACGAAACGCACATACACGACGCTCACATCGCCCAGGTCGACTTAAAAGCATAAACCACATTACGTTATTCGGCATCAGCCCGAAGACGAGGAGGAAAATAGAGATGGACGAAAAGAAATACGGGAATTCTTTTGACGAGAACAATGCAGCAGGCCGCAGCGACAACGAACGCCGTACAGCGGACTTCTCCGAGTCGGCGGGCGGCCGGGACGACAGCTCTTCCTACTACTACTCGTACGGACCGTTCCAATCGGTGAATTCCGAAGGCGAGAACGGCGGACGTCCGCAGCAGGTGGAAGTGACGCCGCCGAGCCAGGTGCGCAGTTACAATTCGTTCAATTCCCCGAATCCGCAAAGCGGCGACGCGCCGAACGGCAAATCGGGCGGCAACTGGAATTACAACCAAAAACCGAAGTCTTCGCTCAGAAATGCGGTAACTTCGTTCGCGGCCGGCGCGCTCGGCGCGGTCGTTATCACCGGTTCGGTCTTCACCGCCGGTCATGCCGGCTGGTTCTCCTCGAGCGATTCGACGAGCGCAGCGGCGGCGACGCAAACGGCGAGCACGGCAAACGCTTCGGCCAATTCGACCGGCACGGCGCAAACGGCGGCTTACACGCTCGCTTCTTCGAAAGACATCTCGGAAGTCGTATCGCAGGCGGGACCTTCGGTCGTCAAGATCGAAACGCTGTCCAAAGGCGGATCTTCGGGCAACCGCAGCAGTTCGAGCTACAGCGATCCGTTCTTCCAGTACTTCTATGGCGGTTCCCAGGGAGACGGCGGAAGCGGCAGCAGAGGCAACAGCGGTTCTGGCTCTTCTTCGGATCAGCTGACGCCGCTGGGCCTGGGCACGGGATTCATTTTCGATAAAGAAGGCTACATCCTGACCAACAACCACGTGGTCGAAGGCGGAGACGTGATTCAGGTAACGGTGGACGGTACGACCAAGCCGTACGAAGCGAAACTGCTCGGCTCCAGCGCCGATCTCGATCTGGCCGTACTGAAGATTACCAGCACGGACGGCAAAGACTTCCCGGCGATCTCGCTCGGCAATTCCGACAATACGGCAATCGGCAACTGGGTCGTCGCGATCGGCAACCCGGAAGGCTTCGAACACACCGTGACGGCCGGCGTACTGAGCGCCAAAGAACGCGAAATCTCCATCGCCGACGAAACGACGGGCCAGAACGTCGATTACAAGCACCTGCTGCAAACCGACGCTTCGATCAACCCGGGGAACTCCGGCGGCCCGCTGCTGAACCTGCAGGGCGAAGTCATCGGCATGAACACGGCGGTCAGCACCGACGCGCAGGGCATCGGCTTTGCGATCTCGTCCAACACGATCAAAGAAGTCGTCGACAAGCTGAAAAACAACGAAGAAATCCCGAAAGAAGCGGTTCCGTTTATCGGCGCCAGCCTGACCACCATGTCCGACAGCATCGCGCAGCAAATGGGCGTGGATACCAAAGAAGGTTCCCTGGTGAGCGAAGTGCTGTACGGATCGCCGGCTTATAAAGCCGATCTGCGCAGCTACGACATCATCGGCGGCGTCAACGGAACCCCGTATGCGACCAGCTCCGAGCTGATCGAAGCGATCCAAACGTTCAAAGTCGGCGATACGATCACGTTGAACGTAATCCGCAACAACCAGAAAGTCGATCTGAAAGTCACGATCGCGGACCGCAACGAGTATGAAAAATCGGCCGCCGCTCAGCAAAACAACAGCGAGAACAGCCAGAACAACAACTAGAACGATCAAAACGACAGCGGTCAGTTCAACCCGTTCGGCGGTCAATAAGCCCTCGAATCCGCGGCGAACGTCCGATGAACAAACAGGCGGGAGGGGATACCCTTTCCGCCTGTTTGGCTGCCGCGGCGAAAGTCTTTCTTTTTCCATAAAACAGGGTGCGCGGAGACAGGAAGGTTGCTACAATAAAGAAGCGAAAAAAGGAAAACGACAGCGTGCGAAAATCAGGCAAGCGATAAACCGAACATAAAAAAAGAACGTAGAGGGGAAAGAAAAGAAGATGCGATCGAACATACTGGTTGTCGACGACGACGAGAAGATTATTTCCATGCTGCGCCGGGGCCTGGCTTTCGAAGGCTACGAAGTCCATACGGCGCCCAACGGGGCGGAAGGGCTGAAGCTGATGCGTTCCACCGATCCCGATCTGCTTGTGCTCGATGTGATGATGCCGGAGCTGGACGGCTTCGAGGTGGTGCGCAGGCTGCGGGAAGCGGGGAGCGGAGTGCCGGTGCTGATGCTGACGGCCAAGGACGAGCTGGAGAACCGGGTCAAAGGACTCGATCTGGGCGCGGACGATTATCTGGTCAAGCCGTTCGCGCTGGAAGAGCTGCTTGCACGCGTGCGGGCGCTGCTGCGCCGTAAGACCGACTCGGTGCGCGGGGACGACGGGGAGCGCCTGGCGTTCGAAGACCTGATCATGAACGTCGATTCGCGGGAAGTGACCCGGGGAGACAAACGCATCGAGCTGACGGCGAAGGAATTCGAACTGCTGCATCTGTTTATGCTCAATCCGAGACGCGTGCTGTCGCGCGACCTGATTATGGACAAGATCTGGGGCTACGATTACAGCGGCGAGTCCAACGTGCTCGAAGTGTACGTCGCCATGCTGCGCCAGAAGACCGAAGATCCCGGCCGCAAACGCCTGATCCAGACCATCCGCGGCGCCGGTTACATCCTGAGAAGCGATTCCTAAGAAGCGATTTCCGGAAGGGGGCTGCCCTCGTTCATGTCTATCCGTTTACGCCTGACCGCCTGGTATTCGGGCATTCTTGCGGTTACGCTGCTGCTGTTCAGCGCGATCATTTATGTTTTCGTCTATTACAACACCTATGAGAATACGTATGAAACCTGGAAAAGCCGGATCAGCGACCAGATTAACAAAAGTATTACGGCCGCCAACGTCAGCGCCGACGGCACGGTGAACCCGACGATCGACGTCAATAATATCCTGCAAACGGTCGACCGGCGGCTGTATGTGCAGATTTACTATTACGATACCCAAAAACTCCAGCAGTCCGACAATATGACGTTCGGCGACAACGCGATCAAGTTCGACGTGCCCGATCCCAAAAATGTCAAACAAGAGTTCAGCCGCATTCGTTCGGATGGCCGGCCGTATCTGATCTATCAGCGGGTAATGGTCGTGACGAACCGGAACTCGCCGGTACTGCTGCAGATTGCGGCCAGCACGGAGGAAGCGGAAAATATGCTGTCGGACCTGCGTTTTATTCTGGGTCTGGGTTCCGTTTCCACGCTGATTCTTGCGTTTACGCTCGGTCTGTTTCTGGCGCGCAAATCGATGGCGCCGATCGGCAAAGTGATCGAAGCGGCCAACGCCGTGCAGACAAGCAGCGATCTGAGCATGCGCATCGATTATACCGGGCCGGAGGACGAGATCGGCCGGCTGATCAGCACCGTCAACCGGATGATGGCGCGGACGGAGCTTTTTTACAAAGATCTCGAAGAATCGTACCG
Organism: Saccharibacillus sp. CPCC 101409; assembly: GCF_030518235.1. Classification (GTDB taxonomy): domain Bacteria; phylum Bacillota; class Bacilli; order Paenibacillales; family Paenibacillaceae; genus Saccharibacillus. The sequence goes on from NZ_JAULSA010000001.1 coordinate 799,689, forward strand.
CACGCAGCGGCGTTTCGTCTCGGACGCTTCGCACGAGCTGCGCACGCCGCTGACGACGATCCGGGGCAATATCGATCTGCTCAAAAAGGTCTGGTCGCCCGACGGAAGCCGCTCCGCGCTCAGCGAAGAAGATCTGCGCGAGATGTCGATCGAAGCGGTGGGCGATATCGCGGACGAAGCGGAGCGCATGAGCCGCCTGGTCGCGGATATGCTGTCGCTCGCACGTGCCGACGCCGGCCAAACGATGCAGAAAGAACTGCTCCAGATCAAGCCGCTGGTCGAAGAAGTCGTGCGCCGCTCGCAGTTCCTGCCGCACCGCGCCGAATGGGCCCCGGGCGATCTGGATGCGCTGGACGGCATCGCGGTCGTCGGCAGCAAAGACTACTTGCAGCAGATGCTGTTTATTTTTATCGAAAACGCCTTTAAATACACGATGGAAGGCCAGGTTACGCTCGATGTGGTCGTCTACCGCCAGCAGGTGGGCATCCGCGTCAGCGATACCGGTATCGGGATGGACAAAGACGAGGTGCCGCATATCTTCGAGCGCTTCTACCGGGCGGACGAATCGCGCGGCAAAACGCCGGGCACGGGACTGGGGCTGTCGATCGCCAAATGGATTATCGACGAGCACCAGGGGTCGGTGGAAGTGGTGACGGTCAAAGGAGAAGGCACGACGTTTATTATCTGGCTGCCTGCCCTGTTCCCGGAAATATCGGCCGAAGGCGCCCGGGAAGTGTTCGAAGTCTTCGAAGCGGAAGAGCCGGCGGAGCGGTCCGAGCCGCCGGAAACGACGGAAGAATCGGATGGGGATAAGCGCGATTGAATCCGGACGGGCGGCCCTGCGGCCGTCCGCCTTTCTTCAAGCTGCCGAATGCGTTATAATCGGGATATGCGCGTATCCGCGCTCAAGCCATGAATCCGAAAGCAGGTGCTGATAGATGGAAGTTCTACGTATCGCCCCGCGCGGCTACTGTTACGGCGTAGTCGACGCGATGGTACTCGCCAGACAAGCGGCCAAAAACCTCGATCTGCCCCGGCCTATTTATATACTCGGGATGATCGTGCACAACGCGCACGTCACCCAATCGTTCGAGGACGAAGGCATTATCACGCTCGACGGGCCGAACCGGCTCGAAATTCTGGAACAGGTCGATAAAGGCACGGTGATCTTTACCGCGCACGGCGTGTCGCCGGAAGTGCGCAAACGCGCGCGCGAACGCGGCTTGACGACCGTGGACGCGACCTGCCCGGACGTGACCAAGACGCACGACCTGATTCGCGAGAAAGCGGCGGAAGATTATACGATTATCTATATCGGCAAAAAAAATCATCCCGAGCCGGAAGGCGCGATCGGCATCGCCCCGGACAAGGTGCATCTGATCGAAAAAGAAGAAGAGATCGAAGCGCTTAACATCCCGGCCGGCAAGATCGTGATTACGAACCAGACCACGATGAGCCAGTGGGATATCAAGAATATTATGAAAATGCTGCTGGAGCGTTACCCGGGAGCGGAAGTGCACAACGAAATCTGCCTGGCGACCCAGGTGCGCCAGGAAGCGGTCGCGGAGCAGGCCGGACAAGCGGATCTGGTCATCGTCGTCGGCGATCCGCGCAGCAACAACTCCAACCGCCTGGCGCAGGTGTCCGAAGAGATCGCAGGCACGACCGCTTACCGGGTCGCCGACGTCAGCGAGATCAAGCAGGAATGGCTGATGGGCATTTCCAAAGTGGCCGTTACGGCAGGCGCTTCGACGCCGACGCCGATCACCAAGGAAGTGATCGTTTACCTGGAGCAGTTCGAGGAAAGCGATCCGTCGACCTGGGAGATCAAGCGGACGGTCGATATGAAGAAGCTGCTGCCGCCGGTGCGGGAGAAGACCAAAGCGAAAAGCTGACGGGCGTTGAACTCGTCCGGGTTGTAAGCAGAGGATGCAGGATGAACATTTTGAAGAAAAGTTCGAATTTAAATAAAAGGTTCTCATCGAAGAAGCCGGAAAGCGCGAAGGAATCGCGTTTTCCGGCTTTTTCGGTTTGCGGTATGGTCGTGTTATTGCGCGGGAGACTGCGCCCGTGTAAAATAATCCGCTCTATACCAGGACGTACGTCGCCCGCAGCGGGCCGTGCACGCCGACGACGAGCTGCATCTCGATATCGGCCGAGTTGGACGGCCCGGAGATCATATTCAGGCAGGAGCCGAGATTCTCGCCGGCTTCGACGCGGCGGTTGAGATCGGCCATCGCCTGCGTCGAGCGGGGCACGATCCGTTCCCGCTCGATCACGGCGATATAATGCGCCGGCAGGAAATGCAGCGCCCGGCCCTGGTCCGGCCGGCTTGCCAGCACGACGGTGCCGGATTCGGCCAGCGCGTAGTCGGCGAATACGAGCGCGATATTCGCCGCTTCCGCGCGGCGCACATTCTCTTCGCGCCCCGCGTGCTCCGACCAGGCAAAGTCGCCCGGAAACGAAAGGCCGTATTCGGCGAAGCGCGGATCGCCGGAACGGACGACCGGACCTCCGCCGTAGCCCGCGATCAGGTCGCCCAGCGTCTGCTGAAGCAGTTCGGGCGTCGATTCGATCACCTGCGTGTGGATAAAAAAACACTGCTCTTTCAGTATCTCGACCAGCTGCTCCGGCGTCCGGTCCGAGAGGGTGTCCAGATGGACGGTATGCTTCCAATCCGGCCGTACTACGCTGTCCGTCCGGCGGGGACGTCCCAGGCTGCCCGCGACACGGTCCAGGAACGACTCGCGATTCGAGCCTTCGCGGATAGGACCGCCGTTCGACGGACTGCCGCTGTTTGAATGCAGCTTATTCATCGGCGATCGCCTCCTTTTTCTTCTATAGAAAAGGAGGCGGCGGAAGAAGAAGCGTCCGAACCGTTTCGGCCCGCTGCGCTTCCGCGTTCCCGCTGCTCGTACCAGGAGCGGAAGTTATCCCGCTTCTTCACCGGCTGGGGCAGATCGCGCGAACCGATCCAACCGGACAGAGGAGCCGGACCGCGCACAATCCGGCCGTGCTTGCTGAGCAGTTTGCTCATCGGATTCGCCAGGCGCAGCGTGCGGCTGAATAATCCCGGCGACGACAGCAGCTTGGCGGCGGCTTTCATCTGCATCCGGTCGGCCGATCCTGTCCGTCCCTGGGAGACGATGTTCTGCCGGTGCAGGATCAGCTGCTCGTGCAGCGGAATCTTGACCGGGCACACGTCGGTGCACGCTCCGCACAGACTGGAAGCGTAAGGCAGCTCTTTGTACTCGTCGTAACCGCCGAGCAGCGGCGTAATGACGGCCCCGATTGGGCCCGGATAGATCGAGCCGTAGGCGTGTCCGCCGATATGCCGGTACACCGGGCAGACGTTCAGACACGCGCCGCAGCGGATGCACTGGAGCGCTTCGCGGAATTCGCCGGCCAGGATATCCGAGCGGCCGTTGTCCACGATCACGAGATGGAACTCTTCGGGACCGTCGGATTCGCCGTCTTCGCCGGGTCCCATCACGGTAATGTAGCTGGTCAGCTTCTGCCCGACCGCGCTGCGGCAGAGCAGATTGTCCAGCACTTCCATTTCTTCGAGCGTCGGTACGATCCGCTCCATGCCCATCACGGCGATATGCGTCTTGGGCAGGGCGGCGGTCAGGTCGCCGTTGCCTTCGTTGGTGACCAGGTTGATCGCGCCCAGATTGGCGACGGCGAAGTTGCAGCCGGTAATGCCGACCTCGGCTTCGAGGAATTTCTGCCGCAGGATGCGCCGAGCGAAGCGCGCCAGGTGCTCCGGCGTTTCGTCGCCGTCGTAATCCAGCTTGGACGCGAATACGTCGCGGATCTGGCTGCGGTCTTTGTGCAGCGCAGGCGCGACGATATGCGAAGGCGGGTCCCAGTCGTCTTCCTGGAGGATGTATTCGCCGAGGTCGCTTTCGATCACTTCGCAGCCGGCTTCCATCAGCACGCGGTTCATCTCGATTTCCTCCGTGACCATCGATTTCGACTTGACCACTTTGCGCGCGTTCTTGCTCTGCACCACGTCGCGGATATATCCGCTCGCTTCTTCTTTGGTCCGCGCGAAGAAGACGCGGCCGCCGCGGCGCTCCACGTTATCGGCCATCTGCCCCAGATAATAGTCCAGGTTCTCCAGCGTATGCTGCCGGATCTGCTGGCCGAGTTCGCGCCAGCGCTCCCAGTCGCCCAGCGAAGTGGCGGCCGTCAGCCGCCGCGTTTTCAGGCTGTCCTGGGCCGAGCCGACCGCCCCGCGCATAAAAACGTCGCCGATTCCGTCCGCGGTACGTTCGCCGAATTCCCGTTTGTCCGTTTGCAGGCTCATAACAGACTTCCTCCTTTCACGGCGGACGGCCTCGTATTCAGCACCTCCGCGATATGCATGACTTTGATCTCTTTGCCGGTGCGCGACATGCGTCCGCCGATATTCATCAGGCAGCCCATATCCGCGCTGATGAGATATTCGGCGCCCGTGTCGGCGACGCAGGCGCTTTTCTCGTCCGCCATCTGCTGCGAGATCTCCGGCATCTTGACCGAGAACGTACCGCCGAAGCCGCAGCAGTTGTCCGCGTTCTTGAGCGGTTCGAGCTCCAGGCCGTTTACATTCTTCAGCAGCATAAAAGGCGTTTCCGCTTCGCCGAGCAGCCGCGTCATATGGCAGGAACGATGGTACGTCGCGCTGCCTTCGAGTCTTGCGCCCACGTCGGTCACGCCGAGCACGCGGACGACAAACTGGGTGAACTCGTACGATTTTTCTTTGAGCGCAATCGCTTTCATTTCCCACTGCGGATCGCCTTTGAAAATATGGGGGTATTCGTGGAACATGGCGACGCAGGAGCCCGACGGGCCGACGACGTAATCCGAGTGCTCGAAAGCGAGCATCATATTCTTCATGGCCTGCTTGGATTCTTCCAGATAACCGCTGTTGTAGGTCGGCTGCCCGCAGCAGACTTGAGATGCCGGCAAATCGGTCTCGCAGCCGAGCCGTTCGAGCACTTCGACCATCGCCCGGCCCACATTCGGGAACATAAGATCGACCAGGCAGGTCGAAAAGATGCTGACTTTCATGGGGATCCCTCCGTTTCATTCTCCATTCTACTCTTTGATGCGCAGCTTGGAAACAAAAAACAGCCAAAATAAAATATAAAACATCACAAAACAATAAAGAAAAAAGAATGAAATGTTGACAATAAAAATTGATAACGTTTACAATATAATAGAAGATACATTCCATAACTCGAGGAGGCAGAACCGGTGCAAAAACATCAAATGTATATCGACGGACAGTTTACGGATGCGGAAAACGGAGAATGGATGGATGTGACCAACCCGGCGACGGACGAAACGATCTCCCAGGTGCCCAAAGCGACCAAAGGCGATGTGGCGCGGGCGATCGACGCGGCCGAAGCGGCGCAGATTGCCTGGGAAGAAACGCCGGCCGTGGAACGCGGGAAATATCTGCACCGGATCGCCGACGGCATCCGCGAACAGGCGGACGAGCTGGCGCGCCTCGTGTCCGAAGAAGTAGGCAAGACGCTGGAGCTGTCGACGGTGGAAGTCAACTTCACGGCGGATTATATGGACTATATGGCGGAATGGGCGCGGCGTTACGAAGGCGAGATCGTGCAGAGCGACCGCGACAACGAGAACATTTTCGTATTCAAAAAAGCGATCGGCGTCACGACCGGCATCCTGCCGTGGAATTTCCCGTTCTTCCTGATCGCCCGCAAAATGGCTCCGGCTCTGATTACCGGCAACACCATCGTGATCAAGCCGAGCGCGGAGTCGCCGAACAACGCGGTGGCGTTTGCGAAGATCGTCGACAAAGTCGGCCTGCCCAATGGCGTGTTCAACCTGGTGACCGGACGCGGCGGCGAAGTGGGTAACGAACTGGCGAGCAATCCGAAAGTGGGTATGGTCAGCCTGACGGGCAGCGTGCCGGCCGGGCAGAAAGTCATGGAAGCGGCGGCCCAGAATATTATCAAAGTCAGTCTGGAGCTGGGCGGCAAAGCGCCGGCGATCGTACATAAAGACGCCGACCTCGACCTGACCGTCAAAGCGATCGTCGATTCCCGCGTCATCAATACGGGCCAGGTGTGCAACTGCGCGGAGCGCGTATACGTGCACGAAGAGATCAAGGAAGAATTTACGAACCGGCTCGTCGAAGCGATGAAAGCCGTCAAATACGGCGATCCGCTTCAATCGACCGATATCCAGATGGGCCCGCTGATCAACAAAGAAGCGCAGGACTCCGTACAATCCAAAGTCGACCGCGCGGTGGAGCAGGGAGCGAAGCTGCTGCTGGGCGGCAAAAAGGTCGAAGGCAAAGGCAGCTTCTACGAACCGACCGTCATCGGCGACGCGAGCAACGAGATGGAGATTATCCAGGAAGAAATCTTCGGTCCGGTTATCCCGATCGTGCCGTTCAAAGACCTGGACGAAGCGATCGAACTGGCCAACGACAGCGAATTCGGCCTGACATCGTCGCTGTATACGCAGAATCTGAACGTGGCGCTCAAAGTGGTCAAGCGTCTCAAATACGGCGAAACGTATATCAACCGAGAAAACTTCGAAGCGATGCAGGGGTTCCACGCGGGCTGGCGCAAATCCGGCATCGGCGGCGCGGACGGCAAGCACGGCTTGAACGAGTATTTGCAGACGCATGTGGTATATATCCAGTTCGACAAAGAGATCAAATAAGATCGGAGCGGCATCGTCGGGTTCGGCGCGCCCTCCAAGCGCACGACCGGAGAACGCCCCCGCGAGGGGAGCGTTTTCCGGTCTTTTTTTGCCGTTTTCCGGTCGGCGCTTATTTTTGAAATAAAAAGAGAAAACAAACAAAAACTCAAATCGAAGAATTACTTTACCTGTCGTAGTAATCGTGATACAGTAGCTATACAAACTACTACGACAGATGAAGTACGACAGATGCAGTAGAAAAATACTTGCGCGGGAAGGGGGAGGCCGTTGATCAGCAGCGACGTCATCCGGGGCTACAACGATACCATGATCCTGTATATGCTGCTAGACGGGGAATCGTACGGATACGAGATTTCGAAAAATATCCGCAGTCTCTCCGAAGAAAAATACGTGATGAAGGAAACGACGCTGTATTCGGCTTTTACGCGGCTGGAGAAAAACGGATATATTACGGCGTTCCACAAAGACGAAACGTTCGGCAAACGGCGCACCTATTACCGAATTACGCCGGAAGGGGTCGCGTATTACCGGGAGAAATGCAGGGAATGGCAGGTTACGCAGGAAGTTGTCGATAAATTCATAAAGGAGCCGTGATGAGGATGGAAACGCTGAACGCGTATCTGGACAGCATGTTTGCCGCCTGGCCGCGCACCGCGCAGGTAGCGGATCTGAAAAGGGACATGCTGGCCGCGATGGAGGACAAGTACGACGAACTGAAGCGGACAGGCAGATCGGAGCACGAAGTCATCGGAATCGTGATCTCGGAATTCGGCAGCGTCGACGAGCTGATGGGCGAGCTCGGAATCTCGCCCGCGGACGAACGGCAGGCGGCGCCGAAGCTGACGGAAGCGTCCGCGCTGGGGTACGAAGCTTTCGTGCGGCGTTCTTCGCTGCTCAAAGGAATCGGCTGGATGCTGGTTCTGCTCGGCGCCGCCGCGATGGTGCTGATCGCGGCGCTGAACGAGAACGGAGCGCTCGGCGCTCTGAGCGAAGACGCGGGTTATCTGCTGGCCGTGATCGCGCTGTTCGTGCTTGTCGTGCCGGCGATCGGTTTGTTTATCGCGAGCGGCGGCGGCAAAGAGTCTTACGGCGTGTTAAGCGGCGATTTCGAATTGGCCGCGGGAACGCGCGGGATAATCGAATCGCACCGCGAAAGCTTCCGGCCGATCCGTTCGCGCTCGGTCGTCGCGGCGGCCTGCCTGGGCACGCTGTCGCCGGTGGCGGTGCTGATCGCGGCGATGAACGGCGAAGGGCAAACGCCTTACGGCGTATCGGTCATGCTGGCGCTGCTGTCTTTGATGCTATTCCTGTTTGTCTACTATGGAGGGATACACGAAGGGTACGAGAAGCTGCTCCAGCTCGGCGAGTTCACTCCGACGAAAAAAGAAGAAAACCGGGTGCTCGGGCGAATCGCCGCGGTCGTATGGCCGCTTGCGTTTATTGTATTCTTCGTCAGCGGCTTCGTGTACGGGCGCTGGGACGTCAACTGGGCGGTATTTCCCGTAACGGCGGTGCTGTTCGGCGCAATCGGGGGCGTATACGGCCTGCGCGCGAAAACGAAGCAAAAAGCGTGAATAAAGATGTGCGCGCCCGGCGGATGCCGGGCTGTGTTTTGAACATCGACGCGCAGGCAAATCGTTTGGTCCTTCGGGTTGACGGAGGACTCTTTTTTTGTTAGTATTGCTTTATTGATTAAAAGCATAAAAGCCTAAAAGCGTTTAAGCGCGAAAGGGAATTTAAAAAACCAAAAAGACGATCGGGAACACGGTTCCCGTTCCCATAACGAAAGGAAGAGAAAACATGATCGCTATTTTATCGAACCAGGCTCCGGAGGAGCAGCTTCAGGAAGTTATTCGCGTCATCGAGAAAGAAGGACTGACCGTTCACTTGTCCCGGGGAGCGGACCGTACGGTCGTAGGGCTGATCGGCAAAGCCGAGCCGAGACTCGCCGAGCATCTGCGCCAGATGAAAGGCGTCGAAGACGTGGTCAAGATCTCCAAATCGTACAAATTGGCCAGCCGCGATTTCCATCCGGAGAATACGGTGATTCAGATCGGCGACGTCAAGATCGGCGGCGGCGAGCTGGTGGTTATGGGCGGACCGTGCGCGGTGGAATCGCCGGAGCAGATCGACGAGATCGCGCGCCTGGTCAAAGCGGCGGGCGGGCAGGTGCTGCGCGGCGGCGCGTTCAAGCCGCGGACCGGACCGTACAGCTTCCAGGGCGTCGGCGTGGAAGGGCTGATCATGATGGCCGAAGCGGGCAAGAAGCACGGCCTGCTGACGATCACCGAAGTCATGACGCCGGAGTATGTCGATATCTGCGCGGAATACGCCGATATCCTGCAGATCGGCACGCGCAACATGCAGAACTTCGACCTGCTGCGCAAACTGGGCGGCTGCGGTCGTCCGGTCCTGCTCAAGCGCGGCTTCAGCGCGACGTACGACGAGCTGCTGAATGCGGCCGAATACATTCTGGCCGGCGGCAACCCGGACGTCATGCTGTGCGAACGCGGTATCCGTACGTTCGAATCCTACACGCGCAACACGCTCGATCTGGCGGCCATCCCCGCGCTGCAAAGCCTGAGCCATCTGCCGGTAATCTCCGATCCGAGCCACGGCACGGGCCGGCGCGAGCTGGTGGAACCGATGGCCAAAGCTTCCGTAGCCGCCGGAGCGGACGGTCTGATTATCGAAATGCATACCGATCCCGACAATTCCATGACGGGTGACGGCGTGCAGTCGCTGTTCCCCGACCAGTTCGCGGGACTGCTGCGCGATCTGGAACAGCTCTCGCCGATCGTCGGCAAATCTTTCGGCACGGCCAAGGCCGAAGCGGACGCCTTCAAAAATTGGGCGATCGTCTAATTTTTGAACGCAAACGCACATCTTGATGCCGTTTGCAAATGATGCTCCCGTTAACAAAAAGCCCGCGCCGCGCCTGGATTTCAGGCCGGCGTCGGGCTTTATTGATCATCCTCCCGAATTTGCGCGCAAGTGTGAGTATAACTCACATTATCGTAAAAAATACCTGACATGAGACTTGACTGCTAAATTGGGCCGTTTTATAATGACGACAGCGAAAAAGAGCATGAACGTTACATAGTCAACATCCGTTCAATGTTCGGAAATTTGGGAGGAAAGTGACATGTCGGTAGAAAAAGTATTGAAGCTTATTCAAGAGAACAACATCGAGTGGGTGGATTTCCGCTTCGTGGATCTGTCGGGAAAAGCTCATCACATTTCGGTCCCTGCCAGTGCGGTTGAAGAAGAAACGTTCGAGAACGGGGTAGCCTTCGACGGATCGTCGATCCCGGGCTTCCGCGGCATCGAAGAGTCGGATATGGTCATGATGCCCGATCCTGAATCGGTTTACATCGACGCTTTCACCGCGCATCCGACATTGAACATTATGTGCAACATCCATACGCCGGACGGCGAACGTTACGACCGCGACCCGCGCGGCATCGCGGAGAAAGCCGAAGCGTTTCTCCAGGCGAGCGGCGTAGGTTCCGATGCGTTCTTCGCGCCGGAGTCCGAGTTCTTTGTCTTCGACGACGTCCGCTACGAAAGCGGCATGAACAGCTCTTCGTTCTTCGTCGATTCCGAAGAAGCGGCCTGGAACACCAGCCGCAAAGAAGAAGGCGGCAACCTGGGCTTCAAAGTGGGCGTCAAAGGCGGATACGTACCGGTTGCTCCGGTCGACAGCCAGCAGGACATCCGCAGCGAAATGTGCCGTCTGCTCGAAGAAGCGGGCCTTGTGATCGAACGTCACCACCACGAAGTGGCGACGGCGGGACAAGCGGAGATCAACTTCCGGTTCGACACGCTGAAGAAAACGGCCGACAACCTGCTCAAATACAAATACATCGTGCACAACACCGCGCGCCAGTACGGCAAAACGGCTACGTTTATGCCTAAGCCGCTCTTCGGCGACAACGGCAGCGGCATGCACGTTCACCAGTCGATCTTCAAAGACGGCGAGCCTTTGTTCTACGAAAAAGGCGGCTACGCCAATCTGAGCGAGATGGCGCTGCACTACATCGGCGGCATCCTGTATCATGCTCCGGCGCTGATCGCATTGACCAACCCGAGCACCAACTCGTTCAAACGCCTGGTTCCGGGCTACGAAGCTCCGGTCAACCTGGTCTTCTCGAAAGGCAACCGTTCCGCGGCCGTCCGCATCCCGGTCGCTGCCGTGACGCCTAAAGGCTGTCGAATCGAATTCCGTACGCCGGACTCCACGGCCAACCCTTATCTCGCTTTCTCGGCGATGCTGATGGCGGGCCTCGACGGAATCAAGAAAAAAATCAACCCGGTCGAGCTGGGCTACGGTCCTGCCGACAAGAACCTGTACGATCTGCCGGACGAAGAGAAATCCCAGATCCGCAGCGTTCCGGGTTCCCTGGAAGAAGCGCTCGACTCGCTCGAAGCGGACAGCGCGTTCCTGACTGAAGGCGGAGTCTTCTCCGAAGACTTCATCGCCAACTACATCGGATTCAAACGCGCCGAAGCCAAACAGGTTTCGATCCGCGTTCATCCGCACGAATACAGCCTGTACTACGACTGCTAATCCGCCGGCCCGAACGGGTCCGACGAAGCGGCGCGTAAGCGGCCGGGCACGACGGCTTCCGCTCTGAATTCAGAGCGGAAGCCGTTTTTGCATAAAAGAAAGCGCGAAGAACATACCGTCCGCCGCATCGAAGATTGGGCCAAATCCGAACGAAGTCTTAAATTGCGGCTAAAAATGTACAGGTTCGTCCCCTACATCCGTTATCGCTTTATCGCGTCGTAGTTTTACTTGAAGTAATGTTAGATTGCTGTTATGATTAACCCTAAATTATGGCTTGAGGGGGCAGCAGATTCATGGGTAAACGGGCTTACAACTTTAATGCGGGACCGGCGGCGCTGCCGCTGGAAGTATTGGAACGCGCGCAGGCGGAATTCGTGGAGTTTCAGGGAACGGGCATGTCGATTATGGAGATGTCCCACCGCGGCGCGGTGTACGAGAGCGTGCATAACGAAGCGCAGGAGCGGCTGCTGGGTCTGCTCGGCAATCCGTCCGGCTACAAGACGCTGTTCCTGCAAGGCGGAGCCAGCACGCAGTTCGCCATGATCCCGATGAACCTGCTGCCGCAGGGACGCAAAGCGGGCTATGTCATGACCGGGAGCTGGGCGTCCAAAGCGGCGAAAGAAGCAAAGCTGATCGGGGACGTGTATACGGCGGCTTCCACGGAAAGCGACAAGTACACCCGCGTTCCGTCGCAAAGCGAACTTGAGATCCAAGGCGATACCGCTTATGTACATATCACGTCCAACGAAACGATCGAAGGCACGCAGTTCGCCGAATATCCGGATACGGGCGGCGTTCCGCTGATCGCCGATCTGTCGAGCGATATTTTCTGCCGTCCGCTGGAGATCGAGAAATTCGGGATGATCTACGCGGGCGCGCAGAAAAACCTGGGTCCGTCCGGCGTAACCGTCGTGGTGGCGCGCGAAGAACTGCTGGCCGCCGAAGCGAAAAATATCCCGGCTGTGTTCCGTTACAATACGCACCTGTCGAACAATTCGCTCTACAATACCCCGCCGTCTTTCTCGATCTACATGGTCAACCAGACGCTGCGCTGGATCGAAGAACAGGGCGGGCTTCAGGGCATCGAAGAAAAGAACCGCGCCAAAGCGCAGCTGCTGTACAAAGAGATCGACGGCAGCGGCGGCTTCTACAGCGGCGTCGCGCAGGAAAGCAGCCGTTCGATCATGAACGTGACTTTCCGGCTCGGCTCGGAAGAGCTGGACAAAGCGTTTGCCAAAGAAAGCGAGCGGCAGGGCTTTGTCGGCCTCAAAGGCCACCGCAGCGTCGGCGGCCTGCGCGCTTCGATCTACAACGCCGTGCCGCGCGAGAATGTCGAAGCGCTGGCCGACTTTATGCGCGACTTCGTCAAACGCAACGGCTGAGACTGTACGGCCGCCGACTCGCGGCCTTCCCTTAAGCCGGCGATTCGGGTACTATAAGAACAGAAGAGACGGAAAAGCCGCCCGCTTTGGGCGGCTTTTCCGCGTGTCTGCGCGGCGTCTGCGCCGGCGCGGGCGCGCGGGACGTCCGATTATTACCGAAACGGAGTGAATGAACTTTTATGGCACTGCATATCGTATTGGTCGAGCCGGAGATTCCCGCCAATACCGGCAATATTTCCAGAACGTGCGCCGCAACGGGCACTTTCCTGCATCTGGTCCGCCCGCTGGGCTTTCGCACCGACGACGCCGCGCTCAAGCGCGCCGGGCTCGATTACTGGCCGTCCGTGAAGCTGGAGTACCACGATTCGTTCGCGGAGCTGCAGGAGAAGTACGCGGACAGCCGCTTTTTCTACGCGACGACCAAGACCGACAAACGGTATACCGATATCGAGTTCCGGGACGGGGACTTTCTGGTGTTCGGCCGGGAAACGAGGGGGCTGCCGCCCGAGCTGATCGAAGCCAACGCCGATACCTGCATCCGCATGCCCATGAGCGATGCGGTCCGTTCGCTGAATCTGTCCAACTCCGCGGCGATTATTTTGTACGAAGCGCTGCGGCAGCTGGACTTTCCGGGCCTCGATTAAGCGGCGAACAGCCGGATATTGCCGGCAAACTCGATTAGACAAAGAACCGATAATTAACCAGTGCTTCTTTTTTTATCCGAAGGCAGGAAATGCTGATTGGACGTCGAATATGTAATGTTGGGTTTGCAGAATGACTTCTGCAGGTGGGGCAGAAACAGCAAACTAAAACAGAAGAGGTGTTTTCAATCATGAAACCTGCTGGAGTAGTCCGGAAAGTCGACCAATTGGGACGCATTGTCCTCCCCAAATCGCTGAGAAAAAGATATCAGATGAACGAGGGAGACCCGGTCGAAATTTTGGTCCAGGGAGATCATATTATTTTGGAGCGCTACCGCCCCAAATGTGTGTTCTGCGGTTCAATCGAGGAAGTAAGCGAGTTCAGAGATCGTTATATCTGCGGAGCATGCGTCTCCGAGATGATACATCTTCCGAAACACGGCTGAACTGCGGTGAAAACACCCCGCCATTGAGGCGTATGCACAAGCCGTCCGGTTTGTACACGCACCTTACAAAAAAGAGCCCTGATCGGGGCTCTTTTTTATGCGATTTACGGCGGTTTCGCCTGCCGGCGCATCCGGACGCAAAGCGCGGGTCAGCGGAAGAACAGGAAGCTCGTCGGAACGGGACGAAGATTGCCGTCGGAAGGATGGTTGACCACCCGTCCGTTCATCACCAGCGAAGACGAACCGCCGCCGTCGAGATTATAGGCGTTGACGACGCCGATCTTGTACAGCTGGCTCTGAATCTCTTCCAGCGTGGCGCCGGAGCCTCCGGTTTCGTTATAGCCGTCGATCACGAAGATAATCAGCTGATCGTCTTTGTAGCTCCCGATAATCGTGCGCGGAGCTCTTTTCGGCGCCGCTTTCCATTTGGCCGGGATAGCCGTTTTTCGGCCGTTTTCCAGCAGAATCGGCACAAACGAAGCGCCGAATGCCGGCTGCAGGCTGTCGAGTTCGTCCTGCCGGTCGAACTTGCCGCCGATCAGTTTGCCGGAATCGTTCAGTCCGACAAAATACAAGTCTTTGAAGCTGGACTGGAAGCCCGTCAGGTACTGTCCGTCCATCATGGTCGTGCTGAGCGGATAACGCTTGCCGTTCTGGTCCGCGAAGCCTCCGGCGTTGATGCCGGCGATCGCGCCGTAGCGCTGCGCCGCATGCAGCGTCGTCTCCGAGCTGCCGAGCTGTTCGCCGGCGAGACTCATGCGCATCGCGGACGGATCTTTGAGCTTGACCTTCATCGCGTAACCTTTGTAGGTGACGGCGTTGACGCGGAACAGCTCCAGCCGGATCTTGTCGCTGTCCACGGTTTCGATCGGCCGCCCCAGCTTGGAGCGGATGCGCGTATCGTAGATCGATTCCGGCCGCTGCGCCTGAACCGACGCTTTTTGCACAATCGTAGACATGGTCTTTGTCGTCTGATTGTACAAATTCAGCGTTTTCTTGATCGAAGTCGTCGTGGATCTGGCGCTTTTCTCGGCTGCGTCCAGGTCCTGGAGCAGCTTGCCGGACGACGAAGACAGCGTGAGCGGACTTTTGTAAGAATCGGTATCCAAATGCAGATCGATTTGCGGCGGAAACAGCATCAGACAAAGCAGAAGTCCCATTACGGGCGCGGCCAGCAGCAGGAAAAATCGATTCACCCGTTGGACTCTCGTCATTTGAGCAGATCCATTTTCTTCTGAAGCTGGCTGAGCTGCGTTTTGACTTCGTCCAGCTGCGTGTAAAGCTTGTTGCTGTTGTCCGTTTTGTCGTTCGCGTTGTCTTTGGTAAAAGTAAGCAGTTCGTTAAAAGAGTCGACCTTGCTTTGCAGCGCGGCGACCTGGTCGTTCAGTTCGGTGAACTGCTGCTCGTAATCGGCGCGCAAATCGGCCATCTGCGCCTGCGTCTGGCTTTGCAGGCTGAGCAGGGTCTGCTCCTGGAGCCGCTCGCTGTACAGGTAGGCGGCATAGACGAACAGGCCGATAAGCACTACCCAGAACAGCAGAAACCATCTGACGGGAAGCCTGTCCTTTTTCTTGCTGCGGGACGGGGAAGAGGTAGGTCCCGTTGAAGCCTTCATGCGATCACCTCGGAAAAGATTTAAAAATCGGACGCGGCGTCCGATTTTCAGCTTTCATTCTATCATGCATGGTTTTGTTTCGCAAAAACTATTCTGTAAATTTACATAAAAATTTTCAATTTGCAAAATAAGCCTGCGGGTCGGAGGGGGAACGTCAGCGTTCGGTCCAGGCTGCAACGACGGCCGCATATTCGTTCAGCGCGGCCCGGCCGCTTTCCGTCAGGCGGTAGCGCCCGCGCGATACCCGCTCGAACCAGCCGTAATGGTTGTCGCGCAGAATGCCCGCCGCTTTGCCGAGCCCGCTCGCTTCTTTGAGCATAAGCGGCGAGGCTTCGCCGAGCATCCACAGATGCCTGGCGATCTTCAAAGCGTTCTCCCGGTAGGCGGTCACGATCTTGCGCTTGTTTGCGCCTCCGATATTGTGGTCGCCGCTGCGGGCTTCGAATTCGGTCTTGAGGCGTTTGGCGCGCGCGCCGCCGGCTTTGCTTCCGGACTCCCCGGCTTCGCACAGCACCTCGACGAACGGCGGCTTGGTTTTGTAAAAAGTAACGGTGATCAGCCCGAGACCCAGCCGGCGGCACAGCAGCGCAATATCGCCGAAACGCTGGTTATGCGCGCCTTTTTTGTCACGGTTGCGTTCGACGGCCAGATAGACGCTGCCGCCCGTGCGCTGCCGGTCCGCGCCCTGGAGCAGCAGCTCGAGCGTGAACGTTTTTTTGATCTCGACGATCAGCGGCCGGACTTCGTTTTCCCGATAGCCGACCAGATCGCAGTGACGCACTTCGCTTTTTACCGCGTAGCCGCGTTGTTCGAAAAACAGCTTGAGCGGCGGATACAGTTCGGTTTCGTATTTAACGGCCATACGGCAAACTCCTCGAATGTGACGGTAATGGTAAATTCAATAACTTATCATACCCCTAATCCTCCGCTTTGGCAAAAGGACTTGTGACGCAGAAGACACCTATATATAATAGAAGGAAAAAACATGGATTTCCGGACGGAACTCCCGGGCTTGCCCGGGCTGCGGCCGGAAAGGAGGGAAAACGATGGCTTCGATTCACGACGTGGCCAAAGAAGCGGGAGTGTCCGTTGCGACCGTTTCCAAGGTAATCAACAACTATCCGGATGTGAGCGATAAAACGCGCAAGAAAGTCAGTCAAACGATCAAACAATTGAAATATCATCCGAACGTGGCCGCCAGAGGACTGGTCAAAGGACGTTCCTGGACGGTGGGCGTATTCGTAACGACTCCGTTCACCAACCCGTTCGTCGCGGAACTGCTCGAAGGCATTAAGACGGCGCTGCAAAACAGCGGCTACGATCTGGTGCATCTGTCGACCCGCTTCGACGATCCCTCCTATTCGTTTCTCGAACACTGTATGAGCCGCAATGTGGACGGAGTGCTCGTATTTGGCGTGGACCGGGACGATCCGCATCTGGAAGAGCTGCTGGAATCGGATATGCCGACGATGTTCGTCGACGCCGATATCCAGGGACGCCGCGCGGGCTATATCACCACCGAGAACCGGGCGGGAATCATGCAGGCGGTCGAACATCTGGCCGGGCTGGGACACTCGCGGATCGCGTTTATCTCCGGCGAGCTGGACAACGCGGTCGGCGTGCTGCGGCTCGAAGGGTATACGGAAGGCATGAAAGCGCACGGGCTGCGTTTGAAAGACGAGTATGTCAAAGAAAGCGATTATTCGATGGAAGGCGGCGTCCGCGCGATGACCGAACTGCTCGAATTGGAAGAACGCCCGACCGCCGTTGTCTGTACCTCGGATATGATGGCGTTCGGCGCCATCAACGTGATTCATCGGAGCGGTCTGAACGTGCCGGACGATATTTCGGTAATCGGCTTCGACAATACGTATTACGCGGAGATTTTCAGTCCGGCGCTGACGACGGTCAACCAGAATATCCGCTCCATCGGCTCGCATGCGATCGAGACGCTGATCGCCATGGTCGAGAACGCCGACTTCGAGCCCCCGGTCGTAACCGAGCCGTCGAACCTCATCGTGCGCCGCACCACGGCCAAACCGCGCAATACCGTCAAGCTGTAAACGTTCCGTTTTTGGGGATAAGACGTTATTTTGCTTGGCAAATTGTTAGCTTTTTTATGGTTCGTTTATTAAGCGATGAAAGTCTTTGAAAATCCTGACCGCTTTGCGGCAGGGTTTTTTGTGTTTTTTTGCGAAAAAAGCGCGATTGTTATGCACGCTGCCGATTAAGTTAAGCTAACAAAATAAATATTCGATAAATTGTTTTCATAACAAAATAAAATTCGCGTAAAA
Source organism: Saccharibacillus sp. CPCC 101409 (assembly GCF_030518235.1). Taxonomy (GTDB): domain Bacteria; phylum Bacillota; class Bacilli; order Paenibacillales; family Paenibacillaceae; genus Saccharibacillus. Next base: position 817,324 of record NZ_JAULSA010000001.1, read on the forward strand.
AGTTAGGTTGTATATTGAATTTTGGATACAGGAATGATACGGTGTGAAAGAGATGAAAAGAGCGGTTACACTTTGGTATTGGGGGAAAAGCGAGTGAGCGAAGCAAAGCGGCAGTTAAACGATTGGTCTTTTCGGGAAGCGGGGCAAAACGACTGGCTTCCGGCGCAGGTGCCGGGCTGTGTGCATAGCGATCTGTACCGAAACGGGAAGATTGCCGATCCGTATTACGGCACGAACGAGCACGACCTGCAGTGGATCGATAAGCGGGATTGGGAGTACGAGAGCGTGTTTACGGTGCCCGGCGAGCTGAGCGGCCTGGACAATATCGGGCTTGTGTTCGACGGACTCGATACGTATGCCGACGTCGAGCTGAACGGGCAGCGCATCCTGTCGGCGGACAATATGTTCCGTACGTGGAAAGTGCCGGTCAAAAACCATCTGGCGGAAGGAGACAATCGTCTGCGCATCCGCTTCCGCTCCCCGATCGAAGAAGATCTGCCGAAGCTGGAACGTCTGGGCTACGGACTGCCGGCGGCGAACGACCAATCGGAACTTGGCGGGTTGGGCGACAAACGGGTCAGCGTATTCGCGCGCAAAGCGCCTTATCACTACGGCTGGGACTGGGGCCCGCGCTTCGTGACGAGCGGAGTCTGGCGCGCCGTGCGGCTGGAAGGCTGGAGCGGGGCGCGCATCACCGATCTGTTTATCCGCCAGAACGAAGTATCGGCCGAACGCGCCAAACTGACCGCCGTGCTGACGATCGAATCGGACCGCGACTTCGAAGCCCGTCTGCGTTTGTCCGCCGATGGCGTGCGGGTCGAGCATACGGAACAAATCCGGCTCGGCGAGAACACGCTGCGGGTGGAATTCGAGATCGAATCGCCGAAGCTGTGGTGGAGCCGCGGGCTCGGCGAAGCGCATCTGTACACGTTCAAAGCGGAGCTGCTCGAAGGCGAAGACGTGAGCGCCGAATCCGAAGTGCGCACCGGTCTGCGCAGCGTCAAGCTGAAACGCGAACCGGACGGCGCGGGCGCTTCCTTCTATATCGAACTGAACGGCGTGCCGGTATTCGCGAAGGGCGCCAATCATATCCCGAACGACAACTTCAACACGGACGTAACCGCGGAGCGCTATCGCTACGAGATCGTATCGGCGGCCGAAGCGAACATGAATATGCTGCGCGTCTGGGGCGGCGGCATTTACGAAGAAGACGTGTTCTACGAGCTGTGCGACGAATACGGCATCATGGTCTGGCAGGACTTTATGTTTGCGTGCAGCATGTATCCGGGCGACGAGGATTTCCTGGAAAGCGTGCGCCGCGAAGCCGAAGACAATCTGCATCGTCTGCGCAATCATCCGAGTATCGTGCTGTGGTGCGGCAACAACGAGATCGATTCGGCATGGGCGCATTATTTGCCGGACGGCGGCTGGGGCTGGAAAAAAGACTACAACGAAGAGCAGAAGAACCGCATCTGGGCCGACTACGAAGCGATCTTCCACCGTCTGCTGCCTGCGGCGATCGCAAAATGCGCGCCGGGCGCGGAATACTGGCCGTCTTCGCCGCTCGTATCGCTGTCAAGCGACGCCAACCAGCACGCGCATCCGGGTACCTCGGAAGGCGATATCCACTACTGGGGCGTCTGGCACAATTCGGAGCCGTTCGAGAACTACAACAAATATATCGGCCGCTTCATGAGCGAATACGGCTTCCAGTCGTTCCCAGAGCATAAGTCGGTGCTCAGGTACGCGCCGGAAGAAGCGCTCAAGCTGGGTTCGGAGATTATGCTGGCGCACCAGAAGAACGGACGCGGCAATTTCCTGATTAAAGAGTATATGGACAAATACCTGCCGGAACCGAAAGATTTCGTATCGTTCCTGTATATGAGCCAGGTGCTTCAGGCCGAAGCGATGAAGTCCGCGATCGAAGCGCACCGCCGCCGCAAGCCGTACTGCATGGGCACCTTGTACTGGCAGATGAACGACAGCTGGCCGGTCGCTTCCTGGTCGGGCATCGATTACTTCGGCCGCTGGAAGGCGCTGCATTATTACGCGCGCCGCAGCTTCCGCGACCTGTCGCTGTCGATCGACGGCACGAACGGCGAAGATCTGAACTTCCATTTCCTGAACGACGGCCTGGAGCCGGTATCGGCGTCGCTGCGCATTCGGCTGCTGAGCGTTAACGGCGAGAAGCTGCACGAGCAAACGCTGCCGGTCGAAGCGCCGGCCAACTCGGCTTCGCAGGTCTATACCGTCAAAGCCGCCGAACTGCTGGGCGAACAGCTTCCGGCGCGTACGCTGCTGCTCGGCACGCTGGAACAGGGCGGCCGTATTCTCGACAGCCGCACACACTACTTCGTGCCGGGCCGCGAGATCGAACTGCCGGCGCCGAATATCGCCGTTACGCGCAGCGACGACGCAGGGCATGCGACGTTCACCCTGCAAACGGACGCGCTCGCCAAGCAGGTCTGGCTGTCCGCCGAAGCCGAAGGCGTGTTCACCGACAACTTCTTCGACCTGATCCCGGGCGAACCGGTCACCGTCGAATTCCAGGCCCGCCGGCCGGACGGCACCCTGGCTTCCGGCCCCGCCGGAGCCGTCGAAGTAAAATCGATGGCGGACTTTGTGAAGCGTGGCTGAACAGCGAAATATTTAGCATCGCGTAAAAAAGATTAAGGGATAGAAGAAATCGTACAAGAAGCAATAGAAGAAACAACAAAACAAGCCGTCAAGCCGTTGTCCCGTGGACGACGGCTTTTTCTTGTTGAGAAGAATTTAATTGAACAAAAACGGCCGAACGGAGAAGGGACTTAGTGAAGTAACTTAGTAGAAGTAAAGACTTTCGAAGAAAGTCACATCGGAAGGGTAAGCTAAAGATTTTCGAAGAAAGCGGAGTATTATTCCAAACGGAAAATAGCGCCGCAGGTACACTTATTTGCGGCGAAACGCTTCGGTTTGTTCAAATAGCGACGCAGGTGCAATTATTCGTGCGCCAAAGACCGAATCGCAGCGAAAAAGCTCGAAATAAGTGTATGAGCGTCGTTATTTTCTCGAAAACGTACGATCAAGCCTGAATAAGGCGCAATACGCAGCTATTTTAGATTCGTCGTGCCGTTTGCTTTATTTCCTCGGCAGTCCTTATGGTTCCTTAACGAATAGGGCTTTCTAAAAGCTTCGGTGCTTGTACCGCTCGACACATGAGGACTATAATGAAAAACGAGCCGCATGTATAAGTTTATACATAAGGCGCAGCACCGGAACCCTACAATCCAGACAAAGGAAGTGCCCGCATGGAATCCACCCCGATCCGGACCACGCGCAGCTACAAGATGGCCCGCGTGTTTCCCACCGACGTCAACAGCTACCAGACGCTGTTCGGCGGCAGGCTGATGGCTTACATCGACGATATCGCGTCGATCGCCGCCGCCAAGCTGTGCCGCGCCAATACGATCACCGCTTCGACGGATTCCGTCGATTTTCTGTACCCGATCTATATGACCGATTCCGTGACGCTGGAATCGTTCGTTACCTGGAGCGGCCGCAGCTCGATGGAGACATTCGTCAAAGTCGTTCGCGAAGACCTCAAGACCGGCGAGCGACGTATCGCCGCCACTGCTTTCCTGACCTTCGTGGCGATGGACGATCACGGCCGCAAAGTCGAAGTGCCGCAGGTCTATCCCGAGACCGAAGAAGAGCGCAAGCTGCACGACAGCGCGCCGGATCGGGCCGCGATGCGCAGGCAGCGCCGGGAAGCGAGCCGGGAGCTGGCCGAATTCCTGACTTCCGATTATCCGTGGGAGCCGGGAGGACGCTGAATACGGCTGTCTTTTTTAATCCCGAGTGAGTTCGTTAGTTTATTTTATTTAGCGGCTTGTAAAAATGATGAAGATCGTTTATGATGAAACCAGCCTGAAAGAAGCGGCGCTTCGTGAAGAGTTGCGAAAGCCCGTCAAAGTAAAAGCCGGATTTGCAGAAAATCGGGTCTTATACGGAGAACGTGATTTAATTCACAGCTTTGATTCGGGAAAATGTTTTAAAATGAAACTATAAAAAATACAAATGAATAAAGGATCTTCGGGGTAGGGTGAAATTCCCGACCGGCGGTAATGGCTGATTGATTCGGCCTAGCCCGCGACTCCCGCTTTTGCCGCTTAAGGCGAGAACGGGACTGATCTGGTGCGATTCCAGAGCCGACGGTACAGTCCGGATGGGAGAAGATCACGAGCGGACATGCCGGCGTAAGCCGACTGCAGGTTTATTTGCTTAGTACCTTGCAGCGGCGCCAGCCCGATGTCCGCCCGCATGACTTCGATTTGCGTTAAGTTAAGCCCCCGACCTGCCGGCCACAGCCGGTTTCGGGGGCTTTTTTGGCGCACGAGATCCCCCTTATTCAATTAAGGAGCCGAGGGAAATGAAGACAGCAGTCCGCAATACCGCAGGAACAGGCAATACAGGCAGCAGCAAATGGTCGTTCGCGTCCAAAGCCGGAAGCGGCTTTTGGCTGATTGTGCTCGGAGCGGCGCTCTGGGGCGTCGATCCGCTGTTCCGCATCATTTTGCTTCAATCGATGACTTCCTCGCAGATCGTACTGCTGGAGCACGTCGTGATCGCGCTGTTCGTCGGTCCGATCCTCTGGAAGAATCGCGGAGAACTGAAAGGACTCGGCCTGCGCCACGTCGGGGCGCTGCTGTTTATCTCGTGGGGCGGTTCCGCACTCGCCACGCTGATGTTTACGATGGCCCTGCAGTATGCGGGCGGCGCTTACAATACCGTGCTGCTGCTCCAGAAATTGCAGCCGCTGTTCGCCATCGTGCTGGCGCACTTTATGCTCAAAGAATCGCTGCCGCGCAATTTCGGCCCGCTGCTGGTCGTGGCGCTGGGCGGCACGTACCTGCTGACGTTCGGCTTTACGTTCCCGGTCGGCCATGCCGGCGAATTCATGCAGCTCGGCAGCCTGCTGGCGCTGGGCGCCGCCGCGCTGTGGGGCGGATCGACCGTCATGGGCCGCTTCATGGTCGGCAAGCTGAAGTACGAAACGGTCACTTCGCTGCGCTTTATCCTGGCGCTGCCGCTGCTGCTGGCGGTGACGGCGGGCGAAGGCTCCGCCTGGAACCTGCCGGCGGGCGGCGTGGCGCTGACCTTGGTCGGCGTCAACCTGCTGCTGCAAGCGCTGCTGCCGGGGCTGCTTAGTCTGCTGGCCTACTACAGGGGCCTCAAAACGACCAAAGCTTCCGTCGCTACACTGGCGGAACTCAGCTTCCCGATGGTCGGCGTGCTGGTCAACTGGCTGTACGGCGGCGAGCTGTTGACGGCGGCGCAGATTATCGGCTTCGTCCTGATCTGGTCGGTGCTGTTCGCCATCTCGCGTCAGCAAACGCGGGAGATCGGCCCGCGCCAGCTGGCGCACCAGGTGGCGTAAGCATAAGATCGAAGCGTTCTCCGGCATCCGTCGGGGAGCGCTTTTTTTGAGCGAGCGGCCGTCCGATTCGCGGAACGTCCGCTCCGTTTTATGCGGCGGGATCGGATATGCTATGATAAACATATGACGACCTTCTATCAATAACGGCATCCCTGCTGACAAGAAACGGAGAGAACGTAATGAATCAAGTGGAAAACTGGCCTGCACGCAGGCCGGACCGGCCGTTTGTCCGGCTGGTGCCCGATGTGCAGTTCGCCCGGTTCTCGGGCGGCAAAACGCTGAGCCTGAATCTGCTGCTGCCGGCCTCGGACCGGCCCGTGCCGCTGATCCTGTGGATCGTCGGCGGGGCGTGGGTCAGCTGCGATCCGGCCCGGCATCTGCCGCAGTTCGTGCGCTTCGCCGAACAGGGCTACGCGGTCGCCGCGATCGAATACCGCCTTGCGCACGAAGCGCGCTTCCCGGCGCAGATCGAAGATGCCAAGAGCGCGCTGCGCTTCCTGCGCGCCAATGCCGACAAGTACGGCATCGACGCAGGCCGCATCGGCGTCTGGGGCAATTCCGCCGGCGGCCAGCTGGCCGCGCTGCTCGGCGTAACGGGCGGCTCGCCCGAATTCGAAACGGCCGATCATCTGCAGGAATCGACAAGCGTGCGGGCGGTCGTCGATTTCAACGGGCCGATCGATATCGAACTGGACTTCCAGAGCGAGCAGCATCTGCCGGTCATGGCGCTGATGCTCGGCGGCACGGTGCGGATGAAGCCGGAGCTTGCGCGCAGCACCAGCCCGCTGCATTATCTCGACGGCCGGCCGCTGCCGCCGTTTCTGATCCTGCACGGCGACGCCGATACGACCGTCCCGCTGCGGCAGAGCCGCCTGCTGCACGACAAGCTGACGGAGGCGGGCGCGCAGTCGGAACTGTGCGTGCTCGAAGGAACGGGGCACTCGATGACCGAGATCCTGACCCGCGACGATGTCATGGAGAAAGTCGGCGCTTTTTTCGATCTTCATCTCAAACAATAAAACAAAGCCGGAAGCGGATTTCCCCGCTTCCGGCTTTTTGGCATTAGAAGTTAGAACGTCGTGAATCCGAGCACCATCTGAAGCTGATACGCCAGGTCTTTGAGCCAGGTCGTTTTTTCCTGGTGCGTTTCGAGATCCTGGGTGTATTCCGCGTCTTCGTTGTTCCAGATCCGCTCGAAATAAGCGTCCACGTTCCGGATCAGTTCGCTGTCCCCGGGTCCGGTGACGAACAGCTCGTTTTCCAGATTGTAATCTTTGAGATTGCGCGGCGTAAAGTTGGTCGAGCCCGCCATCACGCTGCTTTCGCCTTCCGTACGCTCGATCAGCATCATTTTGGTGTGATACTGTTCTTTGGTGGTGTTGTACCAGCGAATCTCGATATTGTCCGGGTTTTCTTTGTGCAGCTCCGCGGCGATGGGACGGTTCGGAATGCCGATCTTCTCGCGTCCGAACGCGTTTTCGTTGGGATCGAGCACCAGATTGACCGTGACGCCGCGATCGGCCGCTTCTTCGAGCGCTTTCAGCACTTTTTTATCCGCCAGGTAGAACATGCCCATCCAGATCGCATCGCCCTGCTGCGTGTTGCCGAGTTCTTCGAGCACATGATTGTACACTTTGCCTTCGGTCAGGTACTGCACGGCGTACTGCCCTTCGGAGCCGTCTTCCGCCGCTTCGTAATCCGGCAGCGTTCCGCCGCCCGAAAAGTTCAGCACGGCCTGCTCGGCTTTCAGCATATCGCCGATGATCGGCCCGCTGACTTCGAGCGCCACATTGGAGTGGTAAGCGCTGGCGTCGTGCACGTTTCCGCTGGAGATCATCGCCCCGTTTTCGGTAATAAAAGCTTTGCGGTGGTTGGCTTTGACATTCAGCAGTTTCAGGTACGAACGCAGCGTCACATCGGGACCGTCGGTCGCCATCACGTTTGGAATCCAGCCGCTGCCGGACTGCCCGAACCATTGGATAAACGTGCGCCAGACCGCGGAGTAGACCGGGGTGGAGTCGCGCAGCGGATCGACATCGGTAACGACCACGTCGATGCCCGCTTTTTTCATCCGCTCCAGCAGTTCGTTCGGCGCGGAACCGTAATTCGTATTCACTTCGTCGGTGATAAACACGATGTCGAGATCCGGGATTTCTTTTTTGCGCTCGATCAGGGTATTGGCCAGTTTGGCGCTCACTTTGGGATACTTCTGGTCTTTATGGATATAATCGTTGAACAAAAACACGTCGATTACGATAAACTGCTTCGCTTCGCCGATCATTTCGATCGCCCGGTCGAAGATTTGCCGTTCCTGGGTAAACTGTTCGTTCGGTTTCGGAATCGTCAGATCGTACAGAAAATCGACATTGTCGGTCCGGTAAACGGGACTTTCGTACGAAACGCCTTCGGGCAGCGGTTTGTTCATCTGGTACAGCAGGACCGCCAGCAGCCAGAAGACGAGCAGGATCAGCGCCCACCGTGCAGCTCCGAGCCGGGGCTTTTTGAAAGGGGAAGTTCCCGGTCCGCCGGACCCGCCTTTTCTGCCGAAACGCCGCCTGCCGCCCGTTCCTCCGCGGATTCGACGTTCGCCCGCGCGCATAATCGCGCCGCTGCGGTGCGTGCTCCAATCGTTTTCATTCATCATCGTTCATCCTTCCCGCGCCATTCGCTTTCAACCAAGCTACCATCTATTTAACAACAAGCCGGAACTTTGAAGCAGAAACACGTCCAAACGAACGAATTGCGCAAACTGGTCGTTAAGCCCTGTATTTTAGTGAAAACTTAAGATAAAATACGCTGTAGAAGATTGTACAGATCAAGAGAGAAAGAAAGGAAGTCCGCCTTGAAAAAATCATTCGATTTGTTAGGAGAGATGTTTGCGGAGAGCGAAGTGTATCGTCCGCTGTTTGTTCATCACCCCGATGCAATCTATGTGATGAACATGGCGGGAAAGTTGGTGTATGCCAATCCGGCCACCGAGCGGATCACCGGCTATACGCTGGAGGAGCTTCAAACGCTGGACGTCAAACGTATGTATCCCGCCGGCGAGCGCGAGCAAAGTCTGTCGCGTCGCGGCGCGATGGAGGCGGAAAGCCGGTTGGAGTTCAATCTGCGCATCCTGCACAAGAACGGGACGCCGCTGACGCTGTCGGTTACCTACGTGGCGATCGAGCAGGACGGACGACGGGTGGGAATCTACGGGATAGCCAAAGACGTGACCGAGCAGGAGCGCAAAAGCCGCATGCTGCGCGAACAGGAACGGCTGTACCGCTCGCTGTTCGATTACAATCCGGCCGGCATTCTTTCGTTCGATCCGCGCGGGCGCTGTTTGTCGGCCAATCCGAACGTGGAGGCGCTGACCGGCTATACGGCCCGCGAACTGGAACGCATGGATTCGCGCGCGCTGGTGCCGGAAGAAGCGGCGGAATCGCTCGCTCTGCGCTTCGAGCGCACGCTGCAGGGCGCTTCCGACAATTTCGAATCGCAGCTGCTCGCCAAAGACGGACAGCGCGTCGACGTCAACGTGACCAGCCTGCCGATCGTGGTGGACGAGCAGGTGGTCGGCATTTATATGATCGCGCTGGATATTACCGGCTGGAAAAGGCAGATGCAGCGCAGCCGGGAGCTTACCGGGCAGTACAACGCGATTTTGAACGCCGTATCCGAAGGCATCTACGAGCTGAACGCGGAAGGGCGTTCGGTGTTTATCAACTCGGCCGGGGCGCGCATGCTGGGCTACGAGACGGAAGAGTTCAACGATATGTACAACCACGAACTGATCCATCACAGCCGCTCGGACGGCAGTCCTTATCCGGTGGAGGAGTGCCCGATTCACCGGGCGATGCGCGAAGGCGTATCGTGCTCGGTGGAAGGCGAAGTGTTCTGGCGCAAAGACGGGACGAGCATTCTGGTCGAGTACCGGGTCAATCCTTTGTTTGAAAACGGCAGGCCGTGCGGAGCGGTGGTCGTGTTCAAAAATACGACCAGCCGCAGCGAAATCCTTCGGCAAAAAGAAGCGGACCTTCGCGGGGTGGCGGTGCGGACGGAGCTGCTCAGTTTGATGAGCCACGAGATCCGCACGCCGCTGAACGGCGTGCTCGGCATGACGGAGCTGATGCTGGGCACGGAACTGACCGAAGACCAGCGCGACTTTATGGAAGTGCTGATGCTCAGCGGGCGCGGGCTGCAGGCCGTTGTCGACCGGGTGCTGGATTTCAATGCGGCCGAGAGCGGAGCGGTCCGGTTCGAGAGCGAACCTTTCGATGCAGGGGCGCTGATCGCCGAAGCGGCCGAGTCGTTTGCGATCCAGGCGGAAGCGGCGGGGCTGGAGCTGCGCTGGCGGCTGGACAATCGTTTCCCGGACCGGCTGATCGGCGACGCCGGCAAGCTGCGCGGCATCCTGGTCGGACTGATCGGCAACGCGGTCAAGTTTACGCCGCGCGGCTCGGTCGAGGTGACGGCCGAATGCCTGAGCCGTCCGCCGGCGGAATCCGGCGCGGGGCAAAGCCGCTGCGTGCTGAAAGTCGAAGTCCGGGATACCGGCATCGGAATACCGTCCGACAAGATGGACATGCTGTTCCAGCCGTTTACGCAGATTCATTCGGCGCTGGACCGGAAATACGAAGGAACGGGCCTGGGGCTTGCGATCTGCAAAAGGTGGATCGAGCGAATGGGCGGCACGATCTGGGCGGAAAGCCGGGAAGGCGCGGGATCGGCATTCAGCTTTACGCTGCCGATGCTGTGCGAATGACAAGCGGGAACGCTAAGAAAGACCCTTCATCTCCACAGTGTCCGGTGGAGATGAAGGGTCTTTGCGCATGGAATCGCACTCGCGTTTGGAGCTACGGCTTCCTGGCGTACATCACGCCGACGGTGCTCGGCCCGCAGTGGGTCGAGATTACGCAGCCGGCCGAAGCGAGCAGCACTTCCGCAGCGTTTGTTTCGCGAAGGATGACTTCGCGGATGCGCAGCGCGTCCTGTTCGGCCGCGGCGTGCACGACGAAGATCGGGCCTTCGTCTAGTCGGTCTTTGTTCGCCAGGAAGTTCTGAAGCATCTTATCGATCGCTTTCTCGCGCTTGCCCCGGACTTTGTAGGCCGGCGTCATCTTGCCGTCGATGACTTTGACGACCGGACGAATGCTGAGCAGGCTGCCGATCAGGTTTTGCATGCCGGAACAGCGGCCTCCTTTATACAAATACTCGAGGGTATCGATCACGAATTCGGTGTCGAGCTCGGGCCGGATACGGTTCAGGTTATGTACGATTTCTTCGACGCCGAGCCCGGATTCGGCGAAGCGGGCCGCGCGAATCACCTGAATGCCGATCGCGGTCGACAAATTGAGCGAATCGAACACGGTGACGCTGCCGTCCGGAAAATCGTCTGCGGCGATGCGCGCGTTCTGATAGGTGGAAGACAGCTCCGAAGAAAGGCTGATATACAAAATTTGTTCTCCTCGCTCGATACACGGAGCGAACGCGCGGCTGAAATCGGCGGGCGAAGGGGCGGCCGATTTCGGCAGCTTGCCGCTTTGCGAAACTTTGTCGAACAGCTGCTGCGGCGTCAGGTCCACGCCGTCGCGGTAGGTCCGGTCTTCGAACACGACGTAAAGCGGAACGATCTCGATTCCGTATCGGACTTTCATCTCTTCGGGCAAATCGCTGGTGCTATCGGAAAAAATTCGGATTGTAGACATATTCATCTCCCTGTGGGCGATTCCGCGCGCTTTCGAAGATGCGCGGAAGCGAAATAACGAAATAAGCAAAGCTCGGACCTGCCCGGCGCAAGCCGGAAGCCGATCGGTACCAGTATACCACGATCCGCACGGATGGGGATACGCGGGGCAAAGCGAGACGAAAAACCGGCGCCCATCGGGCGCCGGCCGGGAAACATGCGGGATGCGGAAACGAAGCGGAAAAGAGCGGCGTTCCCATAACCGGCACAGCTGCCGCGGAACGTTTACAGATACGAAGAACCGTTCAGGAACGTGCCGAACAGAAGCAGTCCGCCTCCGCCGAGCAGGCAGATCGCGTTCAGAATCGTTCCGATCACGGCGAACACCTTTTTGCGATTCTTCATCGTCAGTCCGATAATGCCCAGAATCGCTCCAATCAGACTTAAGCCGGCGGAAGCGATCAAGCTCAAAGCGACCAGGAAGAACGTGACGCCGATGCCCGTGAATTCCTCGCTGTTCATAAACGAATCCACATCCGCCATCATGGCGCCGGACGATTGGGACAGCGAGTAGACGAGGCCGATCGCCGAAACAAAGAAAATAGCGACCAGGATGATCGAGATCAGCCCCAGGACGAAAGAAGCGATGCCCAGTCCCGAGTGTTTGAGCGCAGCGGCGTCTTCGCGCGGAAACTCGTCGTACGGGCTGAACGGAGGATTCACGCGCTCCTCGTAGCTGCGCGGATCCTCCGGCGACTCGCTGCGGTACGGATCGGAATCGGGCGGATAAGGCACGTTGCGGTAAGGATCTTTGCGCAGATCGGGCCCCGTTTGCTTGTCGTCTTTGCCGTCTGGCGGAGGAAAACGATTGTCCATATTCCAACTCTCCTTTCAACTATAAGCTTAGTACGTTAATACTTTTCCATATTCCGGGTTAAAAAGCAAGCGGCAATCTCCGGGCGCGCTTCGCCCTGCGCCGCGGAAGCCGGCCGCCGAAAGGAATCCTGATCACTATTACCCGCTGAGGGAAGAAAAACGAAGCCCGAACGCGAAGAATTTGAAAATCCGCCCTGGCCTTTCGCGCCGGGGCGTCCTATAATAAGGGACGATTTGCGGACGGCGCGTTTGTCGGATTCGTCGGCTCGTCCGAAACGGGATTGCACAGGAAAAGGAGAGAGATGAGATGCAGAAAAAAATCGCGATTGCCGCTTGCTTGACGGCGATGGTCGGCGTGGCGCTCGGCGCTTTCGGCAGCCATATTCTCGGCGGCCGAATCGGCGAAGACTCGCTCAAGACGTTTCAAACGGGGATTCAATACCACTTCGTTCATGCTCTGGCGATGCTGGCTGCAGCCGTGGCGATGGGGGTCTGGGGCGAATCGCGCCGGCTTGCCTGGGCGGGCTGGCTTTTCTTTGCCGGGATCGTCATGTTCTCGGGCAGTCTGTACCTGTTGAGCACGACCGGCCTGAAGATCTTCGGCCCGATCACGCCGCTCGGCGGCCTGGCGTTTATCGCGGGCTGGATTCTGCTTGCGCTCGGCATCGGTTCGGCGCGCTTGCGCTGATATCGGTCCGGTTCACGGCCGGTATAATCGAAGAAAGCTCCGCCCAAAGCCACGTTTCGCTTTGGGCGGAGCTTTCTTTCTTTATGGCGCAAGCCTGTTCAGGCTTGACGCGGTACGGCGCCGGCCGGGCAAGCGTGCCGGACAAATTCCGGCAGCGGTGCTCAGGCGCCGCTCAGTTCGTCGATCTCGTTCAGCGAGAAACTGTAAACCTGCTTCTCGTCGACATGATATACGCTCAGAATCTGGGCCGATTCGTCGAAATTGAGAATGCGGCAGGGAATGCTGAGCCGATTGCCGCCGGGCTTGTTCACGATCAGGCGCACCAGACGATTCTTGCGGATGCAGTCCCGAATATCTTCGGAAGTCAGGGAAGGCGAAGGCTGCGGCTGGGATTTGGGGATTTCCTTGGGCGCGGCTTCGGATGCGGCGACCGCTCTTGCGCGGATGCCGTTGGCCGCGGAAAGGCCCGCCTTTGACTTTTCGACATAATTTGTTTTTAGACCGGCCAGCGCCGATTCGATAATCCTGCCGACCTCGATGCCCGAATTGATGCGAAGATCGATCACATTCTTCGATCCGTTTAACATTTCCAGCAGAGACTGAAGAGCCTGCGCATTGCTTGAACCGTCGATCAAAACGTCCACGTTAAACAAAAATCCCGACTGTTCCTGCGTTTTTTTAGTATCCATAATTCCCCCGGCTGACCAAGCTCAGATTTCGAAACCCCTAACCTTACATTAATGAAGCAATGAAAAATTCGGTATCCGGCGTATTTAATGATAGCATGACCTTTGTCATAATCCTAGTCCAAAAGGAGCTGCCCGGTAAATTTATCCACCCGTTTGCGCGGGCGGCCGATTGAAACGTTTCGCCGCGAAAAACGCGGAGCCGCCGCATTAAAACTGCCGATGCGCACAGGTTTGTTTCGCCGCAAATTCGAACGGGTAAACTGTAACTAGAAGCGGCCGGGAACATCCGGAAGCCGCCCCCTTACAAGGGAAAACATTCGTTCGACAACGAAGAAAGAGGGATAAATCATGGGAAACGTAAAAAGCGATGCTCAAACGAAAACATTGGAAGAAATTCTGAATCGTCAGGTTGCAAACTTCAACGTCCTTTACGTTAAAATTCATAATTTCCACTGGTACGTCAAAGGAGAAAACTTCTTCACGCTCCACGTGAAATTCGAAGAGCTGTACGACGAAGTTACCCTGAAAATGGACGAAATCGCAGAGCGCCTGCTGACGATCAAAGGCAGCCCGGCCGCTACGATGAAAGAATATCTGGAACTGTCCAGCGTACAGGAAGCCGCCGGCGGCGAAGACGCGCGCACGATGGTGCAAACGCTGATCGAAGACTTCGCGACGGTGAACGAAGAGCTGCAGGAAGGTCTGGAGCTGGCCGAAGAAGCGCACGATCAAGCGACAAGCGATATGCTGATTGCAATCAAACAGGATCTCGAAAAGCATTCCTGGATGCTGCGTTCGTTCCTGGGCAACTAAGAATCGTTCAACGCGCCGCCGGCCTTTGCGGTCGGACGGTCGGCAAAACCCGGTCTGCAAACGACCGGGTTTTTGTTATGTGGCGAAGCCGGGGCCCCGGCAAGCGCGGAAGCGGCGGTTTTCCCTGTACGCGAATGTTTGCGAAAGCGGCAGGATCTTCCGTTCGGAATGCGGCTTAAATAAGCCTTGTCGTTGAACTGAAAAATAAATTCAGGTAAAATGAATTGAGAATCAGCGATAATCAGTTTATAATCATTATAAGATTATAATTATTATTGGTTTTGATCGAAGATATTACGGTTTCATCATTATATTTCTGGAGGGACGCTGAACATGGCAACCAAATTCGTCATCGAAGGACTCAAAGCGGAGATCGAAGGCAAAGAAATTCTGAAAGGCATCGACCTGGAAATGAAAGGCGGGGAAATCCACGCGATCATGGGGCCGAACGGCACCGGTAAAAGTACGCTGGCTTCCGCGCTGATGGGACACCCGAAATATGAAGTAACCGCGGGATCGGCGACGCTGAACGACGAAGATCTGCTGGACATGAGCGTGGACGAAAGAGCGCTGGCCGGACTGTTCCTCGCGATGCAGTATCCGAGCGAAATCGCCGGCGTAACGAATTCCGACTTCCTGCGCAGCGCGATCAACGCGCGCCGCGGCGAAGGCAACGAGATCTCGCTGATCAAGTTTATCCGTCAAATGGAGAAAAGCATGAAAGGGCTCGAAATGAACCCTGAATTCGCGCACCGCTACCTGAACGAAGGCTTCTCCGGCGGCGAAAAGAAACGGAACGAAATTCTGCAAATGATGCTGCTCGATCCGAAGATCGTCGTTCTCGACGAAGTGGACTCGGGTCTGGATATCGACGCCCTGCGCATCGTGGCGAACGGCGTGAACCAGATGAGATCCGAAGATCGCGGTTTCCTGATCATTACCCACTATCAGCGCCTGCTGAACTATATCACGCCGGACTTCGTCCACGTTATGATGCAGGGACGCATCGTCAAATCCGGCGGTCCGGAACTCGCGGCCCGTCTGGAACAGGACGGCTACGACTGGATCAAGGAAGAACTGGGCATCACGGACGAAACGGTCGGACAGGAACAAGAAGCGTAATTTAAAAAGAAGCGGAAGGAGGAACACCGATTATGACATTGCAAACCATTCTTCCGGTGCAGGCCGCGCAGATCAAGGAATGGGCCGAAGCCCGCGGCGAAGCCGCCTGGGTTACGGAACACCGGCTGCAGGCGCTCGAAGCGGCGCCGTCGCTGGAACTGCCTAAGCCGGAGAAAACCAAGCTCGATCGCTGGAACCTGAGCGCGTACGGAACGTTCAAGGCCGCCGAAGCCGTCGGACAAGGCACTCTGCCGGCTGCGGCAAAAGACCTGATCGACGAAGGCGCGCACAACCTGATCGTCCAGCTCAACTCCGGCGTCGTGCATACGGTGCTGTCCGAGGAGCTGAGCGCGCAGGGCGTGATCTTCACCGATCTGGAAACGGCGACCCGCGAGCACGAAGACCTGGTCAAGAAGCATTTCGGATCGGCGGTCAAGCCGGGCGAGCACCAGGTGTCGGCGCTGCATTACGCGGCATGGAACGGCGGCGTTTTCCTGTACGTGCCGAAAAACGTCGAGCTCGAAGCGCCTTTGCAGGCCGTTTTCCTGAGCGACGACGCTTCGGCTTCGTTCGCGCCGCATATCCTGATCGTGGCCGATACCAACAGCCGCGTCACTTACGTGGACAGCTACGTGTCCGCCGGCCTAGCCGGCGAAGTGCTGCACAACGGCGTGGTGGAAGTCATCGCGCTGGACGGAGCGAAAGTTCAATACGCAACCGTGCACCAGTTCGGCAAAGAAGTGACGGACATCTCGTTCCGCCGCGCGCTGCTGTCGAACGATTCTTCGATCGAATGGATCGTCGGCGAGATGAACGACGGCGATACGGCGACCGACACGGCGACCGTGCTGAACGGCAGCGGCACCAACTCCGACGCCAAGATCATCGCGATCGGTTCGGGTTCGCAGAAGCTGAACTATACGACGCGCGCCGTGCACTTCGGCAAATCGTCGGAAAGCGATATGTTCACCCGCGCGGTGATGCGCGAAGAAGCGCAGGCGATCATCAACGGCATTACGAAGATCGAGCACGGCGCGACCAAAGCGAACGGGCAGCAGGCGGAAAAAGTGCTGATGCTGAGCCCGGCGGCTCGCGGCGACGCCAACCCGATCCTGCTGATCGACGAAGACGACGTTATGGCCGGACACGCGGCTTCCGTCGGCAAAGTCAATCCGGAACAAATCTACTACTTGATGTCGCGCGGCATTTCCAAACCGGAAGCCGAGCGCCTGATCATTTACGGCTTCCTGGCGCCGATCATCGCGGAAATCCCGCTTGAACTGCTTCGCACTCGTCTGCAGCGCGTAGTGGAGAGAAAGCTGGGGCAGTAATGGACGCCTCGGTACGGGCGCAGTTCCCGATTCTCGATCAGGAAGTGAACGGGCATCCGCTGGTTTACCTGGACAGCGCGGCGACTTCGCAGAAGCCGCGCGCCGTTCTGGACGCGGTGCGTCATTACTATGAATGGGACAATTCGAACGTGCACCGCGGCGTGCATACGCTGGGCAGCCGGGCGACCGACGCTTACGAAGGCGCGCGCGAGAAAGTCGCGAAGTTTATCGGCGCGGCTCGTCCCGAAGAGATCGTATTCAACCGCGGCACGACGGTCGGCCTGAATCTGGTGGCGGCTTCCTACGGAAACGCCAACGTGAAAGAAGGCGACGAGATCGTCATCACGCCGATCGAGCACCACAGCAACCTCATTCCCTGGCAGCAGCTCGCCAAGCGGACGGGAGCTACGCTCAAATATATCGAACCGAACCCGGACGGTACGATCGACGTCGAAGCGGCCGGCAAAGTCATTACCGACCGCACCAAGATCGTCGCCATCGCGTACGTTTCGAACGTAATGGGCGTTGTGCACCCGGTCAAAGAAATCGGCGCGCTGGCGCACAAGCACGGCGCGATCATCGTGGTCGACGGCGCGCAGAGCACGCCGCATATGAAGATCGACGTCCAGGATCTGGACTGCGACTTCTATGCGTTCTCGGGCCACAAGATGTGCGCGCCGACCGGCATCGGCGTCCTGTACGGCAAGAAAGCGCTGCTGGAGAATATGGAGCCGGTCGAATTCGGCGGCGAAATGATCGACGACGTCGGTTTGTACGATTCCACGTGGAAAGAACTGCCATGGCGCTTCGAAGGCGGCACGCCGATTATCGCCGGAGCCGTCGGGCTCGGCGCGGCGATCGACTTCCTGACCGAACTGGGCATGGATAACGTCGCCGAGCACGAACACCGGCTGGCGATGTACGCGATGCGCCGCATAGGCGAGATCGAAGGACTGCAGGTCTTCGGTCCGCAGGAGCGCAAAGTCGGCATCGTGACGTTCAACCTGGACGAGGTGCATCCGCACGACGTGGCGACCGTGCTCGACTCGTACGGCGTCGCGATCCGCGCGGGCCATCACTGCTGCCAGCCGCTGATGCGCTGGCTGAATGTCAGCTCGACGGCGCGCGCAAGCTTTTACCTGTATAATAACGAACAAGACATCGACCGTTTGATCGACGCCTTGATCCGGACAAAGGAGTATTTTGGCGATGCAACTTGACGATCTGTACCGGCGCGTCATTATGGATCATTACAAAAATCCGCGGAACAAAGGCAAGTTCGAAGACGAAGGCTTTACGATCGACCTCAACAACCCGACCTGCGGCGACAAGATTTCGCTCCAGCTTCGGCTGGAAGACGGAATCGTCAAGAACGCCCGCTACACCGGCGACGGCTGTTCGATCAGCATGTCTTCCGCGTCGATGATGACGGATGCCGTCAAAGGCAAAACGCTGCCCGAGGCGCTTGAACTGGCCGAACGCTTCTCTTCCCTGATGAAAGGCGAAGACGTGGAGTTCGAGGAATACGAAGATATCGAAGCGCTGTCCGGCGTGAATAAATTTCCCGCGCGCATCAAATGCGCGACCCTGGCCTGGAACGCCCTGCGCAAAGGGATCGAGCGGGAAGCCCACTAACGAAAGGGAGGAATCAACATGGCTAAACAAGCACCGGTTAGCGACGAGTACCAGTACGGGTTTCGCGACGAGCACCAGTCTATTTATAAAAGCGGTAAAGGTCTGACCAAAGAGATCGTGACTTCCATTTCGAAAATGAAGAACGAGCCCGATTGGATGCTGGAATTCCGCCTCAAATCGCTGGCGCAGTTCGAGAAGATGCCGATGCCGACATGGGGCGGCGATCTGAGCGAGCTCGACTTCAACGATATCCAATACTACGTGAAGCCGTCCGAAGGACAAAGCAAAACGTGGGAAGAAGTACCGAGCGAAATCAAGGAAACGTTCGACAAGCTGGGCATCCCGGAAGCGGAACAAAAGTTCCTCGCCGGCGTCTCGGCGCAGTACGAATCCGAAGTCGTGTATCACAACATGCAAAAAGACCTGGAAGACCAGGGCGTTATCTTTATGGATACCGACACGGCGCTCAAAGAGCACCCGGAAATCTTCCGCGAGCACTTCTCGAAAGTCATCCCTCCGGCGGACAACAAGTTCGCGGCGCTGAACAGCGCGGTATGGTCCGGCGGCAGCTTTATCTATGTGCCGAAAGGCGTGAAGTGCGAAGTGCCGCTCCAGGCTTACTTCCGCATCAACTCGGAGAACATGGGCCAATTCGAACGCACGCTGATTATCGCCGACGAAGGCAGCTTCGTGCACTATGTCGAAGGCTGCACGGCGCCGGTCTACAGCACGAACTCGCTGCACAGCGCGGTCGTGGAGATCATCGTGAAGAAGGACGCGCGCGTCCGCTACACGACGATCCAGAACTGGTCGTCCAATATCTACAATCTCGTGA
Organism: Saccharibacillus sp. CPCC 101409; assembly: GCF_030518235.1. Taxonomy (GTDB): domain Bacteria; phylum Bacillota; class Bacilli; order Paenibacillales; family Paenibacillaceae; genus Saccharibacillus. Next base: position 836,400 of record NZ_JAULSA010000001.1, read on the forward strand.
CCAAGCGCGCGGTTGCCGAAGAGAACGCCAATATGGAATGGGTCGACGGCAATATCGGCTCCAAGCTGACGATGAAATATCCGGCCGTTATCCTCAAAGGACGCGGCGCCAAAGGTTCCGTTTTGTCGATCGCGGTAGCCGGCAAAGACCAGCACCAGCACGCGGGCGCGAAAATGATCCACCTGGCTCCGGATACGACGTCGACGATCATTTCCAAGTCGATCAGTAAACACGGCGGCAAAGTGACGTATCAGGGCCTGGCCTCGTTCGGCCGCAAAGCGACCGGCGCCAAGTCGAATATCAAGTGCGATACGCTGATTCTCGACAACCAGTCCACGTCCGATACGATCCCGTACAACGAGATCCTGAACGACGACGTGACGCTGGAGCACGAAGCGACGGTATCGAAGGTATCCGAAGACCAGCTCTTCTACCTGATGAGCCGCGGCCTCAGCGAGAACGAAGCGACGCAGATGATCGTTATGGGCTTTATCGAGCCGTTCACGAAAGAACTGCCAATGGAGTACGCGGTCGAGATGAATAGACTTATCAAATTCGAGATGGAAGGCAGTATCGGCTAAACCCGATTCCGAACGTCGCATGCGAGCTGTGCGGCGGACTTGGAGATAAAGGGCTGCGGTATTGCACACAAAAGCGTGTCCGGATTTTCCGGACACGCTTTTTTTCGGTTTGTGCAATCGAACGATTTCTTCGGCGCTTCAACTGCCGCGTTTCGATTTGACGAAGTCTTTAAACCGCTCGATTTCCTCAAGTTCTTCCCCGGTCCAGTCTTCTCCGGAAATGCGTGCAGCCGGAGTATCGAAATCTTCGCCGGTCTCCATCGCCTGCAGCTGCTCGACCGTTATGTCCAGCGCTTTGCACACTTTCAGTACATTGTCCACGGAAGCTCCGCCGATGCCCCGGGTCAGCATGGATTGAAGGGTACTCTGCACCAGGCCCGCTTCTTCGGCAAAAGAGCGTCTGCTGCCTTTGGCATCGATCATTTTTGCGACGATTTGAGTTTTCTTGTCCACTTCCACGTCTCCTTCATTTCAACCTGTGATGGGATGAGCGATTATTCGCTTGTTTTTCCAGTTTATAGTTCCCCGATGTATCTGTAAACAAAAACGAACGCAATTGCGTTCAAAAAATAATTTCAACATATCGCCAATCTCTCAGAAAATGTATGTTGCGCATGCGCATATCCTTGTATAATAAAAAAGACATCTATCTCTGCCGGGAGTGTGAGGGGAATTATTATTTACGTTTTATTAGGGATGCTGGATTTTCTGGCGCTCGCGATTTTGGCATTTTCGCTTAACCGTTTGCCTGTTTGGAATTATAAATTCGAGCTGCTGATCTCTGCGATCTTCGCCGCCGGCGTATCGTTCATTTTGCGTATGATGCTGCAAGCGGCGTGGGTCGACCTGCTGATTCAACCGGTTCTTTTATTTATCTTGATGCGCGGAGTGCTGAAGATCAAAAGTTTTTACTCCGCCGTGGCCGTAGTGAGCGGCTACGCGGCGTATTTCCTGATCCAGATCGCCGTGCTGCAAACCTTGATCGTATTCGGCCGCGGAGGCGAAATTATCGTCAATACCGCCGATGCTTCGGACGTCCAAACGATTCAACTCGTTTCGATTGCGTCCGCTTACTTTTTATCCGCATTATTCAAAATTTTCAATCTAGGCTTTTCGTATATCACCCGGCCGCCGCACGACTTCGCTTTTCGCGAGGATTACCGGTCCAACGGCAACCGCGGGCTGCTGCTCTCGGTGCTGGTCGCCGGCGTTACGCTCGCCGTGGCCGTGGTGCTGTTGTTCCATCTGCAAACGATATTTTTGCTGCCGGTTGCGGTCGCGGCCGCCGGGCTTCTTTACTTCTTCTCGTCGAGGAGGGATCAGCGTGATTATTGAAAAGTTGTCGGAACGAGTGGTCGCCGAACTCCGCCGCGCGGATCCGGATGGATCCGAAAGCTCCGAAGTTTTGGAATACGGGCTGAACTTTATGTTTAATTTCGGCTTTGCCGTGATTCTGACCGCGCTGCTGGGGCTGCTGCTTGGAAAGCCGGGCGAGGTTCTGCTGGCTCTTGCCGCTTTTTCTGTTCTGCGCTTCTGCTCGGCCGGGTTTCATATGAAATCTTTGGACGCCTGCACGCTTGTTTCGTCCGCGCTGTTCGTTCTGATTCCGTTCGCCGCGGCTTCTTTTTCTTCGGCGGGAATGAGCATACTGACCGCCGCGACGCTTATCGTCATGCTGATCTGGGCGCCGAACGTCATGGCGGAAACGAATATGCCGCCGGCGGCTTATCCGTATCTTCAAGCCGCCGCCGTTTTGCTGGTCGTGTTCGGTTTCTTTTTGCAATCCCCGGTCGTAACGCTGGCTTTCTTCGCGCAGGCGCTGCTCGTTGTTCCATGGAAGGAGGTGTTGAACTTGAAGCAAGAGACAGCTCGCAAATTGTCGAAATTCATCTCTCTTACAGCGAAAAAAGCTTCCACTGTCGAAAAAGTCATTATCGGCTCGCAGAAGCTCCCGCAACAACTGAAGAAAAAGTAAGTCATGGCAGAACTGTTCGGAGTGAAAATTACAGATGACGGCGCGGGCGAATTCGGCACCTTCACGGTCGAGGAGATTCTTTACGTCGATCTGTGGGCGCCGAAGCGCAATTATCAGGTCCCGCGCTTTCATACCGTCGACGCCACTTATACCGTACTGCTTACCCTGGATGCCTGCCGGCGCGCTTTTCCCGATCTGCTGCAGCTGGACTCCGGAAACCTGGTCAACACCCGGCAGATACAGTTTGTAACCGAGACCGCATTCGCTCTTACCGCCCATTTTCGCGGCGGCAAGACAGCGAATGTGGCGCGAAACAAACGCGCCGCCGTGGAGCATCTCATAAAGAGGGATCGCAAATAGATGCGATCCCTCTTTTTAACGGCCAAATATTATAATAGGGAATTTGCTGAATGTAAAGATAAATCGAACCTAGGCTCGATTTATTAGGAGATATCACCTTATTCGACAAAAGTGACAAATTTCGTATGTTAAGATAGGGATAGAAGGAAAACGAATAATCGCAGTATACATAAAGAAAGGCCCCATTGCTTGGCGGCAGGGCCTTTCCAATCAGCACCACCCAAAGCGGGAGGCGGATTTAGTATACCACCGCTCCGGGTGTATTCCAACAACCGGGAGGAAAAAGCGATGCACCAAATTTCCCTGAGGATGGCGCGGATTATCAATATGATGCAGCTCAAAGAAGTTGCCGAAAAGACCGGCGTGGCATACAACGAATTGGAAGCGGCCGAACAGGACAGCCGAACCTTAAAATATGAAACGGCTTTCAAACTGGTGAGTTTATACCGCCTGCCGAGCCTGTCCGTGATTTACCTCGGCAAAGAAAAAGACTTTCGCTGGGCCAATCATTCTTCCGGGCTCGATCTGCTGGAAACCTATATCGATTTTATCAAAGCCAACCGTAAGCGCGCGTCCAGCATCATGGTCTGGTTCGAACTGGTGGAAGCGGAACTGGAACCGGGCGAACAAACGCTGATCCGCCGGACCCTGGAAGACTTCGTAAACTCCGGCCGATCCGACCTTCGGGAACTGCGCCGAACCGTCGACTACATACAAGCCGTGCGCTGAATAGATCGTATGAAGCCAAAAGCGTTTAACGTGCCCAAATGCCCGGACGCAGCGGCAAACGCCTGACAAACAGCCCCGGCTCGGCGCAGAGCCGATCGGGGCTGTTTGTCTGTTTATATGCCGCGGCCCCGACCCGAAGGAGTCGAAGCGCGGGTTTCCCGCTCAGGATTGCACGGGTTCTCCCGGCAGCGTTTCGCGGATGCTGTCCATATAGTCTTCGATGTCTCGGCACATCCGGTCGGTACGTTCGACGCCGATCAGGCGCAGCAGGCCGAGCGCAGACTGAAGCCGGCCGTAGATCTGCACGGGCGAGTGGGCGGGGAGCGCTTCGTTTTCCAATACGCCCGCCGGCTGGCGGGAAACGGGGAAATAGTCGAGCCCGGAAGGGGCTGCGCCCCGGACGTAGTCGTCGACGGCGGCTTTGGCTTCTTCAAGCACGGCTTCGTTCAGGGGAGGAACCTCGACGTCGTGAGATTCGGCGGGAAGGGGATATCCGGCCGAGGCGACGGCGGGCTGAACGCGGCGAAGCCGGTCTTCGGGAAAGGGGGTCAATGAAGTTCCTCTTTTCTATAGGTAGGTAAGCCTTGTGCGGGGGCCGGAACGATCGCTTTGATTGAAGCTCTTGACGGATGACTTAAGTCTGAGGGAGGCGGCGAACGCTGCGGTATGCTGGGCTTTGAGACCTATATTAAACCCGGATTACAGAATATGGGGGAGGTTTTTTTAGGAATCGCGATATTGTTTATCGTTTTTTTGCATGCTTCTCTTTTTACGGACTCGCTCCGCCTGCCTTCCTTCTGGTATACTGGAGCAGTTGCGATTGGTTTATTTTGAGCGGCAGGCAGGAGAAAAGCCTGGGCTCAGCGAATTAGTCGGCTTACGGCGTGCACGCAAATCGGGCAGAGCGGGAATTTTCCATGGCCGGTTTGCGTGCGCGTCCTAAAGAAGGAGGAGTATAGAAAATGAGTTTCGTTTCCGTAATTGCCAAAGAGAAATTTATTACCGTCATGAGCGACAGCGCCGCAGGCGGTTCCGAAGATACGCCGCAGCCCGAAGAGCATGTGGTGAAAGTAGGGGAGAAGCAGTTCGTCGCGACGGCCGGCGGCGACCGTGAAAGCCGCGAAGTGATCACCAAGCATATCGTATCGCTGCTCGGCGAAGGCACGCCGTACGACCGCATCCTGGTGATTTTGCAGATGACGCTGGCTTCCTTTTTCGAAAACGGCAAATCCGTGCTGACCGCGTTCGGCGGCATCAACGAATCGGGCAATATCCAAGTGTGCACCTACGATCCGATCAGCCGCGCCGAACGCGATATGACGCCGCGCGGCGACGAGATCGCTTACTTTTTCCTGTCCGAAGGAGCGGGCAAGTACGGCAATCTGTACGAGCTGCTGCAAGGATACTGGAAAGAAACGGGCACCGACACGCCGAGTTCGATCATCCAGTCGCAGAAGCTGCTTAACCGTTACGTAGCTTCGAAAGACGAAGACGTCAGCAAGGAAACCGTCAAGCTCGTGCTGAAAAAATAACGCGAAAACACGTGTCCGCCTTGGCGAGCACGTGTTTTTATTTGTACGCGAGTTTTGGAAAAAGGCGGATCGGGAATCAGGTCTCGCTATCGGAGAAGACTTCCTCGATATGAAGATCGCGTTCGGCCGACAGATCGATAAACCGGTCGTTGACGCGGATAAGAGGGCGGAAAAAGTCGGTCGGATGATTCATGACGATATAACCGTGTTCTCCGTTGTTCAGCCGGATTCTTTTATTAATGAAGTAAGGGAGCATGTTGCGGATAAACGTATGGGTCGGTTCTGGCGCCAACTGGCCGAAGCTGAGCGCGTAAAGTTCTTTGAGTACGTTGATCAGTTCCTGCTTGTTCTGGTAAACGCGGTTGCTGGTCATGGCGCTGTACACATCGGCCACGGCGATGATGCGCGACCACGGGTGAATTTCGTCTTCTTTGATGCCGTGCGGGTAACCGCTGCCGTCGCCGCGTTCGTGGTGCTGGAGCGCCGCCGTCGCGGCAAGCGTGTCGCCGAGCGAGTTGCGGATGATCTCGTACCCGTTGACGGTGTGCATTTTGATAACTTCGTATTCTTCCTTGGTCAGCCGGCCGGGTTTGTTGAGAATTTCGCCCGGAATGGTGGATTTGCCGATATCGTGCAGATAACCCGCCTGGCAGATCGCCGAAGCTTCGATGTGCGGATAACCCATCCAGAGCGACAAATAATAAGACAGCATGCCGACCTGCATCGAGTGGACGTATGTATAATTGGCGTCCCGGTTGAGCAGGAGAAGCAGCGCGACCGCGTCTTTCTGGGAAGCGAGCACGTTGAACAGCGGCTGCATGATATCTTCCACCAGCCCGCTTTCGAAGCGGCCCGTCGTTATCGATTCGTGAAACAGCGATTCGAACATGAGGATCGCGTCGTCGAACGTCGATTTGATCTCGGGAAAAAGAAAAGCGGCCGAACTGGCGCTGGAATAGACGTCGTCCACGTTTGTATGAACTTCGACGTAATCGATACTGTGCTGCACCAGCCGCGCGATCTCCGCGTCGTGCAGAGCGGTGCCTTTGGCGAGAATGTGCACACCGTGCCGATTGAAGGTATCGGCGATCAGGCGATCGCCGGGTTTGAGATCGGTAACGTGAACTTTCAAAAGCGATTTCTCCTTTCCGTGATGAACGGCTGCCGGATGTGGTGAACGAATAGCGGAAGCGATGCCGCATATTTGTGGTTCGAACTTAAATATATCATAAATATGTGCAATTTGTAGGGCTTATACGCTGGGCATTTTTCCTTAAAATGGGTATAGAAGACGTCGCGCGCTCTCTAAACGGCAGGCTTGTCAAAAAGACGGAAAAACAAGCTCTCGCCGCGCGGACGGCAAACTGTGCGGGGTTCTTTCCGAGTGCCCCGCAGTCATGTTAAACTATTTGCATAGTCCGGCCGCAAAGCGCCGCGTACTTGTGCGTTTCCGGTTATGGGATTATGATGGAAGCTTGAAGCGGCCGCATTTTCGGCGCCGGTGGATTCCGGCAAGCGCAGTGCCGCGGCGGAAGGGGGACGGCCTGGATGGGCTCGAAGAGAGATCGAGATACGCTGACGATCCTGCATACCAACGACCTTCACAGCCACTTTGAGCAGATGGGCCGGATCGCCGCTTTTATTCTGGCGGAGAAAGCGCAGGGAAAGCCGGTGTGCACGCTGGATGTCGGCGATCATATGGATCGCATGGCGATCGAAACGGAAGGCAGCCTCGGGCGCGCCAACGTCGATATTTTGAACCGATCCGGATACGATGCCGTGACGATCGGCAATAATGAAGGATTGACTTTTACGCCGGCGCAGCTCGGCGAAGCGTACGCTTCGCTGCGCTGCCCGGTCATATGCGGCAACGTCCGCCTGGAGGACGGATCGCTGCCTCCCTGGCTGAAGACGTCGGCCGTCGTGGAGAGCGGCGGCTTCCGGATCGGCGTGCTGGGCTTGACCGCGCCGTTCACGGATTTCTACAAACTGCTCGGCATCGATGCAACGGACCCGTTCGCGGCGCTGCAGGAGCGGGTGAACGAGCTGAGGGAGCGGGCCGATATCGTCGTGCTGCTGTCGCATCTGGGCCTGGCTTCCGATGAAAGGATAGCGGGAATGACGCAGGGGATCGACCTGATTCTGGGCGGGCATACCCATCACCTGCTGGAGGAGCCGATTGCCATCGGCGGAACGACGGTGTGCGCAGCCGGCAAGTTCGGACGCCATATCGGCCGGATCGTCGTAGAGCGCAGCGCGGAGACGGGCGGGTGCGTTGTCGCGGAAGCGGGGCTGGTCCTGCTGGACGACGCTCCGTCCGACGACCGGACCGACCGCGCCATCGCGATGCATCACGAAGAAGCGCTGGAGCGGCTCCGGCGGGTCGCCGCCGTCTCCGATCGGGACCTGCCGATCGATTACGAGTCCGAATCGCAGCTCGGCAATCTGCTTGCCCAGTCGGTCCGGCAGTTCGCGGGCGGCGAGTTCTCGCTCGTCAATTCCGGTCAGGCGCTCGGTCCCGTGCCGGCGGGCGAGATTACGGAAGGCATGCTGCACGCGCTGTGTCCGTCGCCGATCAATCCGTGCGTCGTGACGCTGCGGGGCAGCGATATTCTGCGCAGCCTGGAACAGTCGCTGCTGCCCGAATACACCGGAAGAAAGCTGACCGGCTTCGGATTCCGCGGCGAACGGCTCGGCGGGCTGTGCGCCGACGGGCTGACGATCGTATACGATCCGGCAGGCGAAGCGTATGCGAGAATCGTCGAAGTCCGGACCTCGGAGCGAACGATCGAAGCCGACGGGGAGTACCGGGTCGGCACGCTCGACATGTTTACGTTCGGCGCGGGTTACGAATCGCTGAGCCGGGGGACGGACAAAACGTTTATACTGCCCGAGTTCCTGCGCGATCTGCTGCGCATGGAACTGGGACGCCCGGGAGCAGCGGAGCAGGCCGCGATGCCGAGATGGGTCCCGTCCGGCGCGCAAAGCGGTTTGAACGCGGGCGGAATCGAAGTTGAACGCAGGCGGAATCAAAGTTAAAAATATACGGCGCCTTTGACGTCCGGGCCCGCCCATGCGCGGTCCGGGGTTCGGACAGGCTTAAATGGAGTGGAAGTTAGTGCGATTGCTGTCGATCGGACAGGTGAAGCCCGGCACGAAGCTGGGCAAACGAATATATAATGAAGACGGACTGACGCTGCTGGCCGAAGGCGCCGAGCTGACCGGATCGATTATTCGCCGGCTGGGCGGATTGGGCATCGACATGCTGTACATCCGCGACGAGGCGACCGAGGACGTGATCGTTCCCGAGATGATCCAGAGCGAGACGCGCCGCAAGTCGATCAAGCAGATTCGCACCGTATACCGGAGCATGATGGACGACAAGATGGGCCGCATGACTTATCCTCATCTTGGCTACAGCTTTCGCAAGATGACCGAGGAAATCCTGAGCGATCTCGGCTCGCGCGAAGATGTGCTGATCATGCTCGGCGATATTCATACGACGGACCATTATCTGTACACGCACTCGTTTAACGTCTGCCTCTACACGCTGACCCTGGGCATAGCCGCCGGTTATTCCAAAGAAGATTTGTTCACGCTGGGCATGGGCTCGCTGCTGCACGATATCGGCAAAACGAGAATCTCGCAGGATGTGCTGCTGAAGCCCGGCAGACTGACCGACGACGAGTTCAAAGAAATGAAGCGCCATACCGAATTCGGTTACGCCATGCTCAAGGACGAAGCGTTCGTGCCGCTGCTGGCGGCGCACTGCGCGTTCCAGCATCACGAGCGGCTGGACGGAAGCGGTTATCCGCGCGGCATCCGGGGCAAAGAAATCCAGGATTTCGCCAAATGGATCGCCATTACCGATTCTTACGACGCCATGACGACTAACCGGGTGTACCGGCGCGGGATGCTGCCGCATCAGGCCGTCGATATTCTGTACGGAGGCTCCTGCACCCAGTACGACCAGCACAAGCTGGAGATGTTCCGGGACAAAGTCGCGCTGTATCCGGTGGGGCTCACGGTCAAGCTCAGCACGGGCGAGACGGGCGTCGTCACGAGCGTGCCGCCCAAGACGCCGAACCGTCCGGTCGTCCGCGTGATCGAAGACGCCGAAGGCGCGAGCGTTCAGCCGTACGAGATCGACCTGTCGGTCCGCCTATCGGTGATGGTGGAGCAGATCGCCGATCTGTAAACCGGATTTTTAAGCGAAAAAGACGGCGACGGCGCGATCCAAGGCGCCGCGTCCGCGGCGAAAATGAAAACAATCAAGCGATATTCCCGATACGAAGGTGGTAAACATGACAGTAATCAATAACGGCGATCCTCGGCTTCGCGAGCTGTCGCCGAGCTACGATCCGTGGGACCCGATCCGCTCGCTGCGCAAGCACGGGCGGCATCGGCTGACCAGCGTGGAAATGACGGTCACGAATCTGTGCAATATGCGCTGCGAGCACTGCGCGGTGGGCGATACGCTCGTGCTGAAAGAGCCGGATATGATCCCGCTCGATCTTATGCTGCGCCGGCTCGAAGAAGTCGAGCATCTGGAAACGATCAGCATCACGGGCGGCGAGCCTTCTTTCCGCCGCCAGACGGTGGACAACGTGATCGTTCCGCTGCTCCGCTACGCCAAAGAGCGCGGCATCCGTTCACAGATCAACTCCAATCTGACGCTCGATCTGGACCGCTACGAGAAGCTGCTTCCTTATCTGGACGTTATGCACATTTCGTTCAACTACACGGGAGCGGAGCATTTTCACCAAACGGGCTTCGCCAACAGCGGCCATCCCGTTCCGTTCGCGGCGGCCGAGAAGATGTACAACCGCATGATCGACAACGCGAAAAGCCTGAGCCGTTCCGGCATGTTTATTTCCGCCGAGACGATGATCAATTTCCGTACGCACAAGCATCTGCCGCAGATGCACGAAGCGATCCGGGAAATGGGCTGCCGGCGCCACGAAGTGCACCCGATGTATCCGTCGGCTTTCGCCGCCGATCTGCCGGTGCTGTCGCTAGGCGAGATGCGCGTCGCGATTCACGATCTGCTGGATCACCGCGACGAAGAGATGTGGATGCTGTTCGGCACCCTGCCGTTCTATGCCTGCGGCAGCAATAACGAAGAACGTCAACTGCTGCGCCGGCTGCACGGCGCGAAGAACGTCACGGTGCGCAACGATCCGGACGGACGCAGCCGCGTCAACGTCAATATGTTCACCGGCGACGTGTTCGTTACGGACTTTGCGGCGATCCCCGCTTTCGGCAACGTGCACAAAGATACGCTCGATTCGACGTTTGAAGAGTGGAGCTCCAATCATCCGCTCAACCGGACCGTCAACTGCCACTGCGACGCGGCGAGCTGCTGCGGGCCGAATCTGCTGGTGGCGGATATGTATTACAAAGGCGTGGATTTCAAACGGCGCCGGGCGATCGCGGATTAAGTTCGGAACCCTGCGGATTTGCCGGAAAGATCCCAATCGGACAATTAAGAGGAGGTTTCATTGTTGGATGGTCATATAGAAGTAGGGAGTTTGGCGATCAATTTGCTGCTGGTCCTGGTACTGGTTTTCCTCAACGGCGTATTCGTCGCCGCGGAGTTCTCGCTGGTTAAAGTACGGCATTCCCGGCTTACCCAGCTCGAAAGCGAAGGGAATCGATTGGCACCCTATGCGCTGAAGGTCGCGAGTCGACTGGACGCTTACCTGTCGGCCACCCAGCTCGGCATCACGCTTACCTCGCTCGGACTGGGCTGGCTCGGCGAGCCGGCCGTATCGGAGCTGCTGGTGGAGCCGCTGATGGTCAAAATGGGCTTTACCGACGCGGGGCTCATTACGGGCGTATCCGTCGCGATCGGATTTGCCATCATTACTTTTCTGCATATCGTGCTGGGGGAGCTGGCGCCCAAATCGCTGGCCATCCAGAAATCCGAAGGCACGTCGCTGGCGCTGGCGGGACCGCTGCTCGCGTTCTATTATGTGTTCCTGCCGGTGATCTGGCTGCTGAACCATGCGGCGAACGGCTTCCTGCGCCTGTTCGGCCTGCAGCCGGCAAGCGAGGGGGAAGCGGCGCACTCGGAAGAAGAAATCCGCATCCTGATGAACCAGAGCGCCAAGAGCGGCGCGATCGATCTGGAAGAAGTCAAGCTGATGGACAATATCTTCGACTTTTCCGATATGCTGGCCCGCGAAGTCATGCTGCCGCGTACGGACATGGACTGCCTGTACGTGAATCTGTCGCATAAAGAGAACCTGAAGATCATCACGGAAACGAAACACTCCCGCTATCCGGTGGCGATCGAGGACAAGGACCAGATTATCGGTTTCGTACATATCACCGATATCCTGCTGTGGCCGGCCGGTTCCGAGCCCAATCTGCGCAAGCTTGTCCGTCCGATCCTCAATGTGCCGGAGTCGATGGAGATCAGTCATGTGCTGCGCCTGATGCAGAAGAAGCACGCCCAGCTCACGCTGGTCGTCGACGAATACGGCGGCACCGCCGGCCTGCTGACGGCCGAAGAGATTCTGGAAGAGATTGTCGGCGATCTGTACGACGAATTTGAGAACGAGCGGCCGGAGATCGAAATGATCGGAGACATCATCTCGGTGGACGGACGCATGCTGATCGAAGACGTCAACGACCTGACCGGAGCCGAGATCGACGACGAAGAAGTGGACTCGATCGGCGGCTGGATGTTCAAGGAACTCGAAGGCAGTCCGCTGGCCGGACAGAAAGTGGAATCCGGCGGGATTGTATTCGAAGTCGGAGAAGCTGAACGACTGCGCATTACGCGCGTCAATATCCATAAGCCGCATAACGAAGCGGACGAGGAGCAGGAAGACGGGGAAGGCGGACGCCGGGATTTGGAAGACTGAGCGCCGCCGCCCGTCCGGAAGAAAGGATGAATCTGTCAATGTCAACCGAAACCAAGACCACCCCGACCAAGCTGTTCAAGCCCCAGGCGATGATCTTCGATATGGACGGTACGCTGTTCCAGACCGAAACCGCGCTGCTGCCGGCTTATCACCGCATGTTCGATATTCTGCGTGCCGAAGGACTGTACAGCGGAGATACTCCGCCGCAGGAACTGATCCTGGGCAGTCTCGGCATGCTGCTCGAAGAGATCTGGAAAGTCGTGATTCCGGACGCTTCCGAAGAAGTGCGCAGCCGGGCCAACGATCTGCTGCTTGAGCTTCAGCTCGAAGTGCTCGAAGACGGCGAAGCGCTGCTGTATCCGGACGTCAAAGAAACGCTGGAGACGCTAAAAGAACGCGGCGTGCGCCTGTTCGTCGCCAGCAACGGCCTTGAAGGCTATGTCAAAGGCGTGGCGGATGCCCTGGGCATCGCCCCCCTGTTCGAATCCCAGTACAGCGCCGGCGAATATCAAACGGCGACCAAAGTGCTGCTGGTCGAACTGCTGCTCAAGACGCACGGCGTCGAAAGCGCCTGGATGGTCGGCGACCGGTCGTCCGACGTGCAGGCCGGGCGGGGTAACGGCCTCGGCGTGATCGGCTGCGCATACGCCGATTTCGGCGCGAACCACGAGCTGGAAGACGCGGATGTGCTGATTACGAAGTTCGGTCAGCTGATCGAACTCTACGACGAAGCCGAGCGGGGCTGAGCCTTTTTGCCCCGGGTTCGAGCACGGATGCGCCGGCGGGCGAAGGGCAGCACCTGTCCGGCAGCCGGCGCGCGTCCAATAACCGCAAGCGGATAACAAAGGAGAATTTCAGTTATGACGAATATTTACGACAAAGCCAACGAACTCGCAAGCTCGCTGCAAAACAGCCAGGAAGTGCAGGATATTACCGCCGCGCTGACGCTGATCGAAGCCGACGCGGAAAGCAAGCGTATGCTCGACGACTTCCGCACGCGCCAGATGGAAGTCCAGCAGCGCATGATGAGCGGCGATATGCCGCCGCAGGAAGAAATGGAGAAGATGGAGAAGCTGTTCGAAGTGCTCAGCCTGAACCTGAATATCCGCCGCCTGTTCGACGCCGAACAGCGCCTGAGCGTGATCATCCAGGACGTCAACAAGATCATCTCCGACAGCCTGGCGAATATGTACGATCCTCGCTAAAGAAATCGGCAGCGCCTGTTTACGGCGCTGCTTTTTCTTACCGCCCCGAACTCCGGCTTCCTTAAAAGAAGCCGGAGTTTTTGGTATCTGCGCTATTTTTTCGACAGATTTCCTGCGCCGTAATTTGTGATATAATGAGTACAGCCTAATACAGATTAACGGAGAGGAGTGCAACAGTTGGAAGGGCATGAACAAACCGTAACGAAGCACGAACAACTGCTGCAGCACATCGAACGGCTCAAGGTCGGCACGAAGATTTCCGTCCGCAAGCTGGCGAAAGAAATGGCCGTCAGCGAAGGGACCGCCTACCGCGCCGTCAAAGAAGCCGAAACGCTGGGCATCGTCATTACCAAAGAACGGATCGGAACCGTCCGCGTGGAGAAGAAGCCGCGCAATATCACGGATCAGTTGACGTTCGCCGACGTGGTGGACATCGTCGAAGGGCATGTGCTCGGCGGCAACGAAGGATTGTCCATTACGCTGCACAAATACGTGATCGGGGCGATGAAAGTCGACGCGATGGCCCGCTATATCGATACCGGCAGCCTGCTGATCGTCGGCAACCGCGAGAATGCGCACTCGCTGGCGATCGAGCACGGCGCCGGCGTGCTCATTACCGGGGGCTTCGGCACCAGCCGCGAAGTCAAAAGCCTGGCCGACCGGCTCGGCCTGCCGATCATTTCTTCGCGCCACGATACGTTTACCGTCGCGTCGATGATCAACCGGGCTATTTTCGACCGGCTGATCAAAAAGAAAATCATGCTCGTCGAAGACCTGGTCGGCCTCAAGCCCAAGCCGTACTCGCTCAAAACGTCGAGCACGGCGGAAGACTTCCGCCGCGTGTCCGAGCGGACGGGCGCGACGAGCTTTCCCGTGACCGACGAATGGAATCGGGTGCTCGGCATCGTCAGCCGCAAAGATATCGAGAGCGTGGAGCCGGGGCAGACGATCGAACGGACCATGGTGCGCAGTCCCGTGACCGCCGGCATGCAGACTTCGCTGGCTTCGGCCGCGCAGATCATGACGTGGGAAGGGATCGATTTTCTGCCGGTCGTCGACCGCAACCGCAAACTGACCGGCGTGCTGACGCGGCGCGAAGTGCTGCAGGCGATGCGCGACGCGCGCGAGCAGAGCAGTCTGGGCGAGACGTTCGACCACCTGATCTGGACCGGATTTGCGGAAGAACGGGACCCGGACGGACGACTCTTTTTCCACGGATTCATTACGCCGCAGATGGCGACCGATCTCGGCACCATCTCCGAAGGCGTGATGACGTCCGTGCTGATCCAGGCGGCGCTTCGGGTCGCCAAAGATTACAGCGGCAACGATTACGTCGTCGACAATATGAGCACGTATTTTATCCGGCCGGTGCAGATCGAAGACGCGGTGACGGTACTGCCGCTCGTGCTCGAGCTCGGACGGCGCATCTGCCGGCTGGAGATCGGGATCATGCACGAAGAACAGGTCGTCGCCAAAGCGATGCTGACGCTGCATTCGATCGAGAACGGCTGAACGCGAGAAGCAAGACTTTTTAACGGAAAAGGGGGAAGGCCCGCATGAACGAATTCGTCCATCTGCACGTGCACAGCGAATACAGCCTGCTTGACGGAGCGGCGAGGATCAAGGAACTGGTGGGGCGCGCGGCCGAGCTCGGCATGAAGTCGCTCGCGCTGACCGACCACGGCGTCATGTACGGCGCCATTCCGTTCTACAAAGCGTGCCGGGCCGCCGGCATCAAGCCGATTATCGGCTTCGAGGCGTACTACACGTCGGGTTCCCGCCGCGAGCGGGCCAGCCGCAAAGACCAGCCGATCTACCATCTGCTGCTGCTGGCGAAAAGCGAGACCGGCTACAAGAACCTGATGAAGATCTGCTCGGCCGGACACCTGGAAGGCTTTCATTACAAACCGCGGATCGACCGCGAGGTGCTGGCGCAGTACAGCGAAGGCATCGTGTGCACCAGTGCGTGCATCGGCGGGGAGATTCCGCAGCATTTCCTGAACGGACGTCCCGAAGAAGCCAAGGCCGCCGCGCTGCGCTACAAAGAAATTTTCGGCGAGAATTTCTATATCGAGCTGCAGGACCACGGCATTCCGGAGCAAAAAAAGGTCAACCCCATGCTGATCGCGCTGGCGAAGGAGATCGGCGTCGAATTGATCGTCACGAACGATTCGCATTATCTGGCCGAGCCGGACGCCGAGATCCAGGATGTGCTGATCTGTATCGGCACGGGCAAAACGATGGAAGACGAAGAGCGCTTCCGCATCCCGACCCGCCAGCTGTACCTGAAAAGCGGCGAAGAAATGGCGAAGCTGTTTCCGCATCTGCCGCAGGCGCTGGCGAACACGGCGAAGATTGCGGAGCAGTGCGGCCTGGAGATCGAACTGGGCCGCTCGATCCTGCCGGAGTACCGTCCGCTGCCGGATAACGAGTCGCCGCAGGGTTATCTGATTCAATTGTGCCGCGAAGGACTGGAACGCCGGTACTCCGCGCTGCCGCAATGGAGCGACGGCGAGTACCGCCGCAAGCTGGACGAACGCCTGGAATACGAGCTGGGCGTAATCGGCACGATGGGCTTCTCCGATTATTTCCTGATCGTATGGGACTTTATCCGCTACGCGCACGAACAGGGCATCGTCACGGGACCGGGCCGGGGCTCGTCCGCGGGCAGCCTGGTCGCGTATACGCTGAATATCACGGACGTCGATCCGATCAAATACAATCTGCTGTTCGAACGCTTCCTGAATCCCGCGCGGATTACGATGCCGGATATCGATATCGACTTCAGCGACGAACGGCGGGACGAAGTGATCGCTTACGTCACGGACAAGTACGGACCGGAGCATGTGGCGCAGATCATCACGTTCGGCACGCTGGCCGCCCGCGCCGCCGTGCGCGACGTGGGCCGCGTGCTGGCGCTGCCGTACGGCGAAGTCGACAAAACGGCCAAGCTGATCCCGGCGCAGGTCGGCATGACGATCGAGCGCGCGCTGGCGCAGAATACGGCGCTGAGGGAACGGGCCGAATCTTCGCCGGACACCAAGCGGCTGATCGGCACCGCCCGCCGCGTCGAAGGCATGCCGCGCCACGCTTCGACGCACGCCGCGGGCGTGGTCATCTCGCGCGGTCCGCTGACCGATTACGTCCCGCTGCAGGAAGGGGGCGAGAAAACGGCGCTGACCCAGTATCCGATGGAAAGCCTGGAAGCGGTCGGGCTGCTCAAAATGGACTTCCTGGGGCTGCGCACGCTGTCGATCATCGAGCGATGCCAGAACTGGATCGCGGAGCGCACCGGCGCGCCGGTCGATTTCAAACAGATTCCGGACAACGAACCCGGCACGTACGAGCTGCTCGGACGGGGGGATACGCTGGGCGTGTTCCAGATGGAATCGCCGGGCATCCGCCGCGTGATGAAGGACATGAAGCCTTCGGTGATCGAAGACATCATCTCGGTCGTGGCGCTGTACCGGCCGGGCCCGATGGAATTTATCCCGAATTATATCCAGGTCAAGCACGGCAAATTGGCGGCGGATTATCCGCATGAAGATTTGCGTCCGATCCTGGAAGATACGCACGGCATTATCGTGTACCAGGAGCAGATCATGCAGATCGCGTCGACGATGGCGGGCTTCTCGCTCGGGGAAGCGGACCTGCTGCGGAGAGCCGTGTCGAAAAAGAAACGCGAAACGCTGGACGAGGAGCGCGGGCACTTCGTGCGCGGCAGCCTGGGGCAGCGTTACAAGGAAGAAGACGCCAACCGCGTGTACGACATGATCGTGCGCTTCGCCGATTACGGCTTCCCGCGCGCCCACGCCGCGGCTTACGGCGTGCTGGCGTTCCAGACCGCTTACCTCAAAGCGCATTATCCGGTCGAATTCATGGCGTCGATGCTCGCCGCCGTGACCGGCAACCACCGCAAGGTGGCGGAGTACGTCGTCGAAAGCCGCCGGATGAATATTCCGGTGCTGCCGCCCGACGTGAACAAAAGCGGCATGCTGTTTACCCCGTCGGACGAAGACGGCACGCGAAGCCTGCGCTTCGGTCTGGCCGCGATCAAGAACGTCGGCACCAACGCGATCAATAACGTGATGGAAGAGCGCGCCGAGCGGCCGTTCGACAGCCTGCTCGATTTCTGCCGGCGCGTCGATCCGAAGACGTGCAACCGGCGCGTCATCGAAGCGCTGATCCAGGCGGGCGCGTTCGATTCGCTGCCGGGGCACCGCGCGCAGCTGCTGGCGATGCTGGACGAAACGCTGGACGCGGCCGTAAAATGGCGCAAAGAGCGCGAAGACTTCCAGATCCAGATGTTCGACTTCGTGGAATCGCCGAACTGGGAGATCGAATACCCGGACGTGCGGCCGTATACCGTGACGGAACAGCTCGATCTGGAGCGCGAACTGCTCGGGCTGTACCTGTCCGGGCATCCGCTGGACGACTATGAACGTCTGCTGGACGAAAGCGGCGCGCAGAAGCTGATGGAGCTGGGCGAAGCGCCGGACGAAAGCCACGCGGTAACGGCCGGCATGGTCGTCGGGCTGAAGACGATTACGACCAAGCAGGGCAAAGCGATGGCGTTTGCCGAGATCGAGGACCAGATCGAGCGCTGCGAGCTGGTGCTCTTCCCCGAAGTCTGGAAGCGAAGCCAGGACGCCGTGCAGCAGGGCGCGCTGATTGCGCTGCGCGCCAAAGTCCAGCAGCAGGACGAAGGCTTCAAGCTGCTGGCCGATACGGTCCTGCCGCTCGGCGAAGACGCCGTGCGCAGCCTGCTCGCGCGCGGCGAAGCGCGCGGCGGCCAGGACCGGGCCCGTCCGGCGCGCTCCGCCGGCGCCGGGCAAAGCCGCTCCGCCCGCGCGGCGGCGGAGCCCGGGGCTTCCGCGGGCGCGGCATCGCCCGCGGGCACTGCCGCGGAGGGCTCCGCTCCCTCCGCGAACGGCCGCCCGGCCGCCGCGGCCGGCGCTTCCGGCGGCGGCAAAGCCGCCCAGGCCGCGCCGGAAGGACAGGACGCGCCGCAGCAGCGCGTCTTCCTCAAGATTGCGGAGGGACGCCGCAATCCGCAGCTGCTGGAGAGCCTCAAAGGCATGCTCCAGAGCCATCCCGGACCTCTGCCGACGCTGCTCTTCTACGAAGATACGCAGAAGCTGATCGCCCTCAGCGACGCTTACCGGATCCAGCCTTCGCCGGAGCTGTTCGCGCAGATGGAAGAACTGCTCGGCGGCGGAACGGTCCGCGTCAAATAAATCCCGCCGCCCGGAATCGGGAAGCTTCGGCTTCGCGGTTCCGGGCTTCTTGCGGCTTTTCCGCCGTCTTTTTTTGAACGATTCCTTTGCGTCCGTCCGCGGTCCGTACGCCGCCCCGCCGCCGATTCTGTTGCTAAAAAAAAGTGGCTTATGTTATCATTAAGCCATTATGCGGATATACGGGCTCATACGGGCAGGCGACAAGGGAGACGTGGAGGTTCATGTGGACGGTGATTTATATCGCCTCTACCGCCAGAATGGCGGATATGCTTCAGAGCAGGCTGACCGAAGAAGGGTTCCTCGTTAAGATCCGTCCCGTCAACATGTCCAAACAGCAGTTCGAGATTCTCGTTCCGTCCGGCGAGCTTGAAGAAGTTCAGGAAGTGCTGAACTCGTTGCTGCATCCCTGAAAACAAGCCGGACCCGGAAGCGGGCTCGAACGTAAGAGCAAGCACGGTCTTTAGATCAACCTTTAAGGCGAGGCCCGCCAAATAACGGCTGAAGAGGTGTAGTGGTGTTCAAGGATTTATTTCAGAAAAAAAGAAAGTACGCGACTCTTCCTTCCGACCGCAGCGCCGCAAACGGCGAAGCGGAGGCGCCGCAGCGCCCGAAGCGGGAGATTCCCGAGGGTCTGATGCATAAATGCAGCAAGTGCGGCGCGATCCAGTACAGCAAAGAACTGGAGAAGAATCTGAAAGTGTGTCCGTCGTGCGGTCACCATATGCGCCTCGGCGCGCCCGAACGAATCGCGATGACGCTGGACGAAGGCAGCTTCGTCGAGCACGACGCCGATCTGATCTCGGTCGATCCGCTGGGATTTCCGGGCTACGCCGGCAAGCTTGAAGAGCAAAAGCTGAAGTCGGGGCTGCGCGACGCGGTCGTAACCGGGGAAGGCGCGATTCTGGGCCTGCCGGTCGCCGTCGCCGTGATGAGCTTCGACTTTTTCAGCGGCAGCATGGGCTCGGTAGTCGGCGAGAAGATCACGCGGATTATCGAGCACGCGGGCAAATACGACCTCCCGCTCATTATTTTCTCCACTTCGGGCGGAGCGCGTATGCAGGAAAGTATTCTCAGCCTGATGCAGATGGCGAAAACAAGCGCGGCGCTGGGGCATTTTGCGGATAAAGGCGGACTTTATCTGTCGGTCATCACCGATCCCACAATGGGCGGGGTGTCGGCCAGCTTCGCTATGCTCGGGGATATCATTATCGCCGAGCCCGGCGCCATGTTCGGTTTCGCCGGACGGATCGTGATCGAGCAGACCATTCGCCAGAAGCTGCCGGAAGACTTCCAGACCGCGGAATTCAATATGCAGCACGGACAGCTCGATCTGGTCGTGCACCGCAAAGAAATGAAAGCGATGCTGGGCAAATTGGTCGGCATGCACAGTAAAAAGGGGGAGCTCTGACGGATGGCGGGAGAATTGGCGTTTGAGCAGCCGCTTGTCGAGCTGCGCAAAAAGATCGACGAGCTCAAGCAGTTCGGCCAGGAGAAAGGCATCGACTTCGGCGAAGAGATCGCCCGCCTGGAAGAACGGCACGCTCAGCTTCAGGAAGAAATCTACAACAACGTCTCGCCGGCGCAAAAAATGCATCTGGCCCGGCATCACCAGCGTCCGACGACGCTCGATCTGCTTCCGTACATCTTTACGGACTTCGTCGAGCTGCACGGCGACCGGATGTTCGGCGACGATATGGCGATCGTTGGAGGGCTGGCCCGCTTCGGCGAACGGCCGGTCACGGTCATCGGCCACCAGCGCGGCAAAGATACGAAGGAGAACATTGCCCGCTTCTTCGGCAGTCCCCACCCGGAAGGCTACCGCAAAGCGCAGCGCCTGATGCGGCAGGCCGAGAAGTTCGGCCGTCCGATCATCACGTTTATCGATACCAAAGGCGCTTATCCCGGCAACACGGCCGAAGAGCGCGGACAGTCCGAAGCGATTGCGCGCAGCATGCTCGATATGGCGATGCTCAAAGTGCCCGTAATCTGCATTGTGATCGGAGAAGGCGGCAGCGGCGGCGCGATCGCGCTTGGGCTGGGCAATCGCGTACTGATGCTGGAGAACGCGATTTATTCGGTCATTTCGCCGAACGGCGCGGCTTCCATTCTGTGGAAAGACGCGTCCAAAGCCGACCAGGCGGCGGAAGCGATGAAGATCACCGCGGCCGATCTGCTGGAATTCGAAGTGATCGAGGAGATCATTCCGGAGCCCAAGGGCGGCGCGCACCGCGACTACGAAGCGACGGGTCTTGCGATTCGGGACGTGCTGGAGCGCCAGCTCGGCGAAATCGGCGGTCTGAGCGCGGAGACGCTGATTTCGGAGCGCTACGAGAAATTCCGCAAAATCGGACGTTTCGCGTCGGATGCGATTTTACCGAATTCGTGAGCGGTTTTTACCTGAAAAACCTATACAAAGTCGCGATTTTAGTGTAAATTTAATTGTTGGTGAGGATTTTACAACTATCCGAAAACCGACTTCAATCGCGAATCACACAGAGGTCGGGAACCGAACGCCGGCCTCTTTTTGATGTGCGCGGGAAGCGGGGATGGCGGTAAGTTTTCCATTTGCAGAAGCACAGGCTTAACGACAGAGAAAGTCTCCACGAGAGACTCAAGTAGAGATCCGCAGAGATCAAAAAACGGAGGAACCCAAATGCGTAAAACAAAAATCGTATGTACGATCGGACCGGCGAGCGAATCGCTGGAAAACACGAAAAAGCTGATTATGGCGGGCATGAACGTCGCTCGGATGAACTTTTCCCACGGTGATTTCGAAGAGCACGGCAACCGCATTAAAAATATCCGTCAGGCCAGCCAGGAGCTCGGCAAGAGCGTCGCGCTGCTGCTGGACACCAAAGGTCCGGAGATCCGCACCGGCAAAATCGCCGTCGAGCCGCTCGATCTGGTCGAAGACGAGTATATCACGCTGACGACGGAAGAAATCGCGGGCGACAAAAACCGCCTGTCCGTATCCTACGTCGATCTGCCGAAAGACGTATCGGTCGGCTCCACGATCCTGATCGACGACGGCCTGATCGGTCTGACCGTTACCGAAGTCGAAGGCACGGAAATCAAATGCCGCATCGTCAACGGCGGACAAATCAAAAGCCGTAAAGGCGTAAACGTACCGGGCGTCAGCATCTCGCTGCCGGGCATCACGGAGAAGGACACCAACGATATCGTTTTCGGTATCGAGCAGGGCATCGACTTTATCGCCGCTTCGTTCGTGCGTAAAGCCAGCGACGTCCTGGAAATCCGCGAACTGCTCAAAAAGCACGACGCCGAATACATCCAGATCATCTCCAAGATCGAGAACCAGGAAGGCGTGGACAACCTCGACGAAATCCTGGAAGTTTCCGACGGCCTGATGGTTGCCCGCGGCGACCTTGGCGTCGAAATCCCGGCCGAAGAAGTGCCGCTGGTGCAAAAGCAAATGATCGAGAAGTGCAACCGCGCCGGCAAACCGGTTATCACGGCTACGCAGATGCTCGACTCCATGCAGCGCAATCCGCGCCCGACGCGCGCCGAAGCGAGCGACGTGGCGAACGCGATCCTCGACGGCACGGACGCGATCATGCTGTCCGGCGAAACCGCCGCCGGTAAATATCCGATGGAATCGGTGCAAACGATGGCCCGCATCGCCGAAAAAGCGGAATCCGCGATGGCCAACCGCGATATCCTGAAGAAACAAAGCGAAGCGCAGCAGAAATCCGTAACCGAGTCGATCAGCCAATCGGTTGCCCACGCGGCATGGAACCTGGACGTTAAA
Organism: Saccharibacillus sp. CPCC 101409; assembly: GCF_030518235.1. GTDB lineage: Bacteria > Bacillota > Bacilli > Paenibacillales > Paenibacillaceae > Saccharibacillus. The sequence goes on from NZ_JAULSA010000001.1 coordinate 858,660, forward strand.
GCCATCGTGACTTCGACGCAGTCCGGCGTAACCGCCCGCATGATCTCCAAGTATCGTCCGGTCGCTCCGATTATCGCCGTTACGACGCACGATCAAACGCTGCGCCGCCTGGCTCTCGCCTGGGGCGTAACGCCGGTCAAAGGCGAAGTGGCCGAATCGACGGACGAACTGTTCGAAAGCGCGCTGCAGGGCGCGAAGCACTCCGGTCTGGTCAAAAAAGGCGACCTGGTGGTCATCACCGCCGGCGTACCGCTGGGCCGCTCCGGTTCGACAAACCTGATCAAAGTGGATCAAATTCACTAAGAAGCGTTTGCCCGCAAAGCGCAGCAGTAGAGCATCGAAAGCCGCCGGTTTCCGGCGGCTTTTTTTGTATGAACTTTGCCGCTTCGGACTCCGGTTTCAAAATGTGAGCAGGTTGGAAATCCCGCATGCGTTTCGGTTACAATAAACAGACAGACACGAGGTCCGGAAGCCGTAAACAAAACGGCCGTTCCGGCCGATAAGGAGTGGAAAGACATGGACGATTCGTTGAATGTACCTTCATTGGATACCGATTCGCATCATCGGGATCCCGCAGGCGCAAATCCGGCCGGACCGGATTCCGCCGAAGCCGGCGGCTGGCACCGCACCGCTTTGAAAGTGCGCTATCAGGAGACCGACAAAATGGCGGTGGTGTATCACGCCAATTATTTGAACTGGTTCGAGATCGGCCGGACCGAGATGATCCGGTCGATCGGACTGTCGTACCGCGAGATCGAGGAGCGGGGGATTTATCTGCCGGTGCTCGAAGCCCGGTCCCGGTTTATCGTCCCGGCCCGCTACGACGACCGGATCTGGATTTATACGCGGATCGGCGCTTTCTCGCCGCTGCGTCTGGAATACGAGTATGAAATCCGCCGCTGCGAACCGGAAGAGGCGTGGAGCATGGACGCCGCGCCGTTTGCCGAAAACGCCGGACGCCCGGGAACGCTGCTGACCACGGGCGCGACCGAACACGTCTGGCTCAGTCTCGACTGGAAGCCGGTCCGGCTGAACAAGATCGCTCCCGATTTGTATCGGCGGATCGCGCGGCTGGCGGGCGAAGCGCAGAACTCTGATTAAGAGCTGACAAGGTACCAGAAGGGGGAGAAGTAGATGAGAAACAAAGGCACGATCCTGTTTATCCTGGCCGTGATCCTCGAAGCCGCGGCTTTCGTCTGGCTGATCGATTATTTCGGTTTCTTCAAAACGCTGGTCCTGACCCTGGCGACTACCGTGATCGGCATCGCCATGGTGCAGTTCGAAGGCCGCAAAGCGATGAACGATCTCAAAAAATTGAGCGAAAACGGAGAACCTCCCGGCCGCAAACTGGTCGACGGCGTCTGCATCATGGCCGGCGGCGCCCTGCTGGTCGCCCCGGGAGTCCTGACCGACCTGATCGGCATCACGCTGGTATTCCCTTTGACCCGCCCTCTCTACCACCGCGCCGCCATGCGCTGGATCGAGAAACGGATGAAGAACGGGAATATCACCATTTTCCGCCGCTGACGGATGACTCGCCTTCGAATTTGTTTTTGCCGCTGTTTTTCCTTTTCGCCTCCAGCGAAAAGCAGCCGCTTTTTGCGGCCGGTCGCGGCCGCCGGGAAAGGGGATAAGAAAAAGCATTAAGGAAATAAGGGGGAACTTCGCGGAGGAGACCTGGCGTCCGCCTTTGAAATTGGAAAGTGACCGCATTCGTCTAATCCCGACTTTCCAATTTCAACAAGCGGCCGGAGCGAAGTTTCCCCCGTTTTTCCGACCTGCTTTTTCCGGTTTGGAATTTTGAGAAGGTAGTGACCGTCCGCTCCCCGCGGACGGTTTTTGCGTTTTCTCTTTTTTTGTTTACCCGACAAGAAACTTGCAAACGCTTGCTCACTCCTGTAACATATATCACTGTAAGGGGTTACAAGCAGAGCTTATCGCCCTCATAAAACAATTTGATGCCGAACTTGGGCACAAATTGTTCAAAAAATTGTAAAAATCCGGTATGATGACAAGTGTGCATGCCGACACGGCTTGCGGGTTTCGGCGGGTTTGCGAAATCGCGTTTTCAACCGTTTTCCTTATGCCGAAAATGGTTACAAAATCTGTGGTCCCCTGCATACTTTCGCCTGTAGAGATCGATTCCCGTTCCAAAGTTCGTTCCATTCAAAAGGAGAGATGTAAGATGACAGCGACTAAAGGTTTGGAAGGCATTGTAGCCGCAACTTCCTCGATCAGCTCGATCGTGGACGGCGTGCTTACATACCGGGGATACAACATCGACGATCTGGCCGCCAACGCCTCGTTCGACGAAGTGGCTTACCTGCTGTGGCACGGCGCCCTGCCGAACGAAGAGCAGCTGGAGAGCCTGCGGTCCAATCTGCAGAAATACGCGGCGATTCCGCCCGAACTGCTGGAACAGATGAAGCTGTATCCGAAAGACATGAACATGATGGCCGCCCTGCGGACCGCGGTGTCGGCTCTTGCGCTGTACGACGCGGACGCCGACGGCATGAGCGCCGAATCGAACCAGACCAAAGCGGAGCGCCTGCAGGCGCAGCTGCCGACGATCGTCGCGGCCCTGTCCCGCATTTCCGAAGGCGAAGAGCCGATCGCGCCGAAAGACGGTCTCGGGCTGACCGAGAACTTCCTGTACATGATGAGCGGGAAGCAGCCGGAACAGACGGCGATCGAAGCGCTAGACAAAGCGCTGGTGCTGCATGCCGACCACGAGCTGAACGCTTCGACGTTCGCGGCCCGAGTCACGGTGGCAACGCTTTCGGATATTTACTCCGGCGTCACATCGGCGATCGGCGCGCTCAAAGGCCCTCTGCACGGCGGCGCGAACGAAGCGGTTATGCGCATGCTGGAAGAGATCGGTTCGCCGGGCAACGTCCAATCCTACATCGAGGGCAAACTCGAGAACAAGGAGAAGATCATGGGCTTCGGACACCGGGTGTACAAGAACGGCGACCCGCGCGCCAAGCACCTGATGGAGATGTCCCGCCGCTTGGGCGAGATGAACGGCGATTCTTCGCTGTACGAGATGTCCGTGCAAATCGAAGATCTGATCGTATCCAAAAAAGGGCTGAAGCCGAACGTGGACTTCTATTCGGCGTCGGTGTATACCATGCTGAATATTCCGCGCAAGCTGTTCACGCCGATCTTTGCGATCAGCCGGGTATCGGGGTGGAGCGCGCATATTCTCGAACAGTACGAGAATAACCGCATTATCCGTCCGCGCGCCGAATACGTCGGGGAACTCGACCTCACTTACGTGCCGATCGCGCAGCGCTAAACGGGAGCAAGCGAGGGGCCGCCCGGGACGCGATCCCGCACGGCGGCCTTTTTTTGCGGCGATTGGGTTCACGTTTTGTTCAAAAATCGTTCGTCTTGGGCTACAATAGGAAATGAAGCGGCGGTTCCGCCGGAAAGCGGACCGTTTACGCAGACTCACCCACACTTCGAAGGAGGAATTCCATTCATGGCTAAACTGGAAAAATTCGACGCACCGACCGAGGGAGAAAAGATTCAGATCGAAGAAGGCGGTACGCTGGCCGTTCCGAACAACCCGGTGATTCCGTTTATCGAAGGCGACGGCACGGGCCGCGACATTTGGAAAGCTTCCAAACGCGTTCTGGACGCGGCGGTCGAAAAAGCTTACGGCGGCGAGAAAAAAATCGCCTGGTACGAAGTGTTTGCGGGAGAAAAAGCGTTCAATACATACGGAGAGTGGCTGCCGGCCGATACGCTGACCGCAATCCGTGAATATATCGTCGCAATCAAAGGACCGCTGACTACGCCGATCGGCGGCGGCATCCGCTCCCTGAACGTGGCGCTGCGCCAGGAACTCGACTTGTACGTCTGCCTGCGCCCGGTCCGCTATTTCGACGGCGTGCCTTCGCCGGTGAAGCGTCCGGAACTGGTCGATATGGTTATTTTCCGCGAGAACACGGAAGATATCTATGCCGGCATCGAGTATCAGGAAGGCAGCGAAGAAGTCAAGAAAGTGCTGGAATTCCTGCAAAAAGAAATGGGCGTCAACAAAATCCGTTTCCCGGAAACGTCCGGTATCGGTATCAAGCCGGTGTCCGAAGAAGGCTCCAAGCGTCTTGTTCGCGCCGCGGTTCAGTACGCGATCGACCACGGCCGCAAGAGCGTGACGCTGGTGCACAAAGGCAACATCATGAAGTTCACGGAAGGCGCGTTCAAGAACTGGGGCTACGAAGTAGCCGAAGCGGAGTTCGGCGACAAGGTCTTCACGTGGGCGCAGTACGACGAAATCAAAGAAAAAGACGGCACGGACGCAGCCAACGCGGCGCAGAAAGCGGCTGAAGACGCAGGCAAGATCGTTGTCAAAGACGCGATCGCCGATATCGCGCTGCAGCAGGTTCTGACTCGTCCGACCGACTTCGACGTGATCGCGACGCTGAACCTGAACGGCGACTACCTGTCCGACGCCCTGGCGGCTCAAGTCGGCGGCATCGGCATCGCGCCGGGCGCCAACATCAACTACGTGACCGGCCACGCGATCTTCGAAGCGACGCACGGAACGGCTCCGAAATATGCCGACAAAGACGTCGTGAACCCGGGTTCGGTTATCCTGTCCGGCGTTATGATGCTCGAACACCTGGGCTGGCAGGAAGCGTCCGACCTGATCTATAAAGGTCTGGAAACGTCGATCAACAACAAAACGGTCACTTACGACTTTGCCCGCCTGATGGAAGGCGCCAAAGAAGTGAAGTGCTCGGAATTCGCAGACGAAGTCATCCGCAACATGTAAGCATGTAACGGACCGGACGGACGGAAGCGGGGCGGCCCACAGCCGCTCCGGACTTCCGTCCGCTTTTTTTGCGGCATTCCTTGAACCGATATTCGCCAAACCATCCACCAACGACGGGAGGCACCATCATGACTATCGCACGCAAAAAAATCACGATCGTCGGCGCGGGTTTCACCGGCGCGACCGCCGCGCTGATGATCGCGCAGAAGGAACTCGGAGACATTGTGCTGCTCGATATTCCCCAGCTTGAGAACCCGACCAAAGGCAAAGCGCTCGATATGCTGGAAGCTTCGCCCGTACAGGGCTTCGACGCGCGCATCCGCGGAACGTCGGATTACGAGGACGCGCGGGACTCCGATCTGGTTATTATCACCGCCGGTATCGCGCGCAAGCCCGGCATGAGCCGCGACGACCTGGTCAATACCAACGCGGGCATCGTCAAATCGGTGTGCGAACAAATCAAACGAGTCGCGCCCGAAACAACGGTGCTGATCCTGAGCAATCCGGTCGACGCGATGACGTATGCGGCTTACAAAGCGCTCGGTTTTCCGAAAAATCGAGTGATCGGGCAGTCGGGCGTGCTGGATACGGCGCGCTACTGCACGTTTATCGCCGAAGAGCTGAACGTATCGGTCGAAGATGTGCGCGGCTTCGTGCTCGGCGGGCACGGCGACGATATGGTGCCGCTGGTCCGCTACTCCAGCGTGGGCGGCATCCCGATCCAATCGTTGATCGCGCCGGAGCGAATCGAAGAGATCGTGCAGCGCACCCGGGTCGGCGGAGGCGAGATCGTCAATCTGCTCGGCAGCGGCAGCGCGTATTATGCGCCGGCCGCTTCGCTGGCGCAGATGGCGGAAGCGATTCTCAAAGACAAGAAGCGGGTGCTGCCGGTGATTGCGCTGCTGGAAGGCGAATACGGCTATCGCGATCTGTTTCTCGGCGTTCCGGCCGTGCTGGGCGGAGGCGGAATCGAACGGGTATTCGAGCTTGAGCTGACGCCGGAGGAACAGGCCGAGCTCGACAAGTCGGCCGATTCCGTGCGCAGCGTGATTGCGGTGGTGGCGGGCGGCGGCGGAGCCTAGACTCCCCGGCGCTTGTCGCCCGTCCGGCATTCGCTTGCATGATGCCGGCGTCCGTGTGGAAGCGCCCGTTTTGCCGCATGTCGGCAGGCGGGCGCTTTTGACGTTTATCGGGCGTATTCGGCTGCGCTCCAAGTGACTTCGACCGCTGACAGCCGCTTTTGAATAAGGTAGAATAAATCGGGCTGCACGGATGTACATAGTCAAAAGGAGAGTGTAACATGGAACGATTTGTATTGTTTTTGCATGTGTTGGGAGCGGTTGCGATGGGGTTCTATCTGCTCGCGCCGCTGATCGTGGCACAGTTCGGCCGATTGGAAGGCGAAGCGAAATCGGGCGCGCTGTCGGTGATGCGTTCGCTGAACGCGTATGCGCAGTACGGGCTGGTGCTTGAACTGATTACGGGAATCTATCTGTTCCTGCAGGACGATTATTCGGTACTGTGGCTGGTGCTGACGATCGTATTGTTCGTGCTGATCGGCGCTTTCGGCGGGATGATGGCGGGACCGCTGCGCCGGGCGCTGGACGGAATCCGCGAGCGCCGGGATATCGCGGCGGAGCTGAGAAAGCTGCGGGTGTTCGGCTCGCTCGTATGCGCTTCGTTCGTCGGGATTTTGTTCGTGATGATGTTCCACCGGCTGCTTGCCTGAACGGGAGCGGATTGACGGAACGACTTGGAGCGACGGCGGGCTGCGCGGATAAAACCCTCTTTTTGGAAAAGGGTGTTTGGCGTTCGTTCGGGGGTGGTAAGTATGCTTCGAAAGCTTGAGCGACAGCCTGAGACCATACTCGAAGGGAGTTTTCACCATGCCGACCAACGAACAAAAAGCCAATGAACAACGACCGAAAAGTCCGGCGGCCCAGCAGCTCGAAGGACATGGCACGGAATCGGAAATGACGCCGAGACCGGAATACATTTCGCCGACTTATAAAGCCGCGGGCAAGCTCGAAGGCATGAGCGCGATCATCACCGGCGGCGACAGCGGGATCGGCCGCGCCGTCGCGGTGCATTACGCCAGAGAAGGCGCCGATGTGGCAATCGTTTATTTCAGCGAGCACGGCGACGCCGAAGAAACGAAGCGCCTGGTCGAAGCCGAAGGCAAGCAGTGTCTGCTGATTGTAGGCGATCTGGGCGAAGAAACGTTCGCGCAGGAAGCGGTGAAGCGTACCGTCGATAAGTTCGGCAAGCTCGATATCGTCGTCAACAATGCGGCCGAGCAGCATCCGCAGGAATCGCTGACCGATATTACGGCGGAGCAGCTGGAGCGGACGTTCCGGACGAATATCTTCGGCATGTTCTTCCTGTCCAAAGCGGCGCTGCCGCATCTCAAGGAAGGCAGTTCGATCATCAATACCACTTCGATCACCGCGTATCGGGGCAGCCCGGAACTGCTCGACTACTCGTCGACCAAAGGCGCCATCGTCAGCTTCACCCGCTCGCTGTCGATGAGCCTTGCGGAACAGAAGATCCGCGTCAACGGCGTAGCGCCGGGACCGATCTGGACCCCGCTGATCCCGTCGACGTTCCCGGAAGAGAAAGTCGAATCGTTCGGCGAGTCGCAGCCGCTCGGCCGTATGGGCCAGCCGTCCGAACTCGGACCGGCTTACGTCTATCTCGCTTCGCCCGACGCTTCGTATGTCAGCGGACAAATCATTCACGTCAACGGCGGCGAAGTGATCAACGGATAAACCCGACTTCGAACACCGACTTGTTAGTTTTCAAAGCCTTTTCTCTGGAATTTTGGGGAGAAGGCTTTTTGCTTTTTCACGCTTTCTTGGATTCAAACACGCAAATGCAAAGATGAAACAACAAAAATAATGCTTTATTTGTTGACAATAAAGATTTATAAGACTAGGATTAGGGGGTAAACGCAATCCGCGCTCTGTGAAACGCAGCTTGGATACGGGCAGGGAGGGCGGATACCCAAGATTCGTCAACTTGATCAGGAGGCTTGCCAATCATGAGCACGCATGTGTATTATGTTCCGCCGGTAAACGTAATGGGCAAAGGCTGTTTGCAGGAAATCGGTCCGTATGTACGGGAATTGAATTTGAAAAAAGCGTTGGTCGTGACCGATAAATTTCTGGTGCAAAGCGGCATCGCCGGCAAAGTTACCACGGTGCTCGACGAGATCGGGCTGGAGTATGCGCTGTACGACGAAGTGAAGCCTAATCCGACCTGCAAAAATGTCCACGACGGTTACGATTTTCTCCAGGCAAACGGCTGCGACGGCCTGATCTCGATCGGCGGAGGTTCTCCGCAGGATACAGCCAAAGCCATCGGCATTATCGCAACCAACGGCGGACATATCTCTCAATATGAAGGCGTTCACAAATCTAAAAATAAAGCGTTACCAATAGTCGCGGTCAACACCACGGCGGGCACTTCGGCCGAAGTGACGATCAATTACGTCATTACCGACGAAGAACGCAAAGTCAAAATGGTGATGGTCGATAAAAACAGCCTGGCTTCCGTGTCCGTCAACGATCCCGAGCTGATGGTCGGCAAGCCCGCGCCTCTGACCGCCGCGACGGGCATGGACGCCCTGACGCACGCGATCGAAGCGCTGGTGACGCCGGGCGCCTATCCGGTGACGGACGCCACGGCGCTGGCCGCGGTCGAGCTGATCTTCGGCAATCTGGCCCGCACGGTGACGGACGGCCGCGATATCGAAGCGAGAGAGCAGATGGTCTACGCGATTTTTCTGGGCGGACTCGCGTTCAACAACGCCGGGCTCGGCTATGTGCATGCGATGGCGCACCAGCTCGGCGGCGTGTACGATCTGCCGCACGGCGTATGCAACGCCATGCTGCTGCCGATCGTGGAGGAAGAGAACGCCAAAGTCGTGCCGGAGAAATTCCGCAGGATCGCCAGAGTCATCGGATTCGACGACGCGGATAAAAGCGACAAAGAATGCGCGGACTACGTGATTCGCCGCATCAAAGAACTGGCGGTGGAAGTCGGCATCCCGACGAAGCTGTCGGAGCTCGGCGTCAGCGATCCGGATCTGGACCTGCTGGCGGAGAATTCGATGAAGGACGCCTGCGCGCCCGGCAATCCGTTTATCCCGACCAAAGAAGAAGTGATCGTGATGTTCGAAAAAATCGTTTAGGGGTTCTGCTTATGAGCAATCATATTGCCGTGGATATCGGCGCTTCCAGCGGACGCCTGGTGCTGGGCTCGTTGAAGAACGGAAAGCTGGAATTAAGCGAAATTCACCGGTTTTCCAACGGATTCGCCGAGCGGGAAGACGGCAGTTTCTGGGATATCGAGTATTTGTTCGGCGAGATCGTCGCCGGTTTGCACAAAGCGAAAGCGCAGGGGATTCACGGCTGCACGCTCGGCATCGACACCTGGGCGGTGGATTACGTCCTGCTGGACGAAGCTGGCGAGCGGATTCGGGACGTGTATGCGTACCGCGACCGCCGCACGGATCGCGCGATCGAGCGCGTTGCCGAGATAGTTCCGCCCGAGACCGTGTACCGCAAAACGGGCATCCAGCAGCTGAGTTTCAATACGCTGTATCAGCTGTTTGTGCACGACCGCGAAGAGCTGTCCCGCGCGCGAAACATCCTGATGGTGCCGGATTATTTGTATTACCGCCTGACCGGACGCAAAGTCAACGAAACGACCAACGCTTCGACCATGCAGCTGCTCAATCTGGACAGCCGGGATTTCGATCCCGAGCTGCTGGAACTGCTCGGCCTGCGCGGCGATCAGTTCCCTGGACTGACCGAACCGGGCGCGGAACTGGGCGGTCTGCGCGCCGAGCTGGCGGAAGAATTCGATCTGCCGGACTGCCGCGTGATCCTTGCCGCCACGCACGATACCGCGTCCGCGGTGCTTGGCGTGCCGGCGGCGGAAGGACGCAGCGCGGCTTACCTCAGCAGCGGCACCTGGTCGCTGCTCGGAGTCGAGCTGGACGAGCCGCTGAATACCGAGCAGGCGATGAGAGCGAATTATACGAACGAATGGGGCGCGTACGGCACCTTCCGTTTTCTCAAAAATATCATGGGACTCTGGCTGATCCAGGAAGTGCGCCGGCTGGACGGGGAGCGCTGCGGCTTCGCGGAACTTGCGGATCTGGCCGCCGAAGCGGAACCTTTTCGCAGCCTGATTCCGTGCAACGACGATCGTTTCCTCAATCCGGAAGATATGATCGGCGAGATTCGTCGGGCCTGCCTGGAACAGGACGAACCGGTTCCGGAGAGCATCGGGCAGATCGCGCGCTGCGTGTTCGACAGTCTGGCCCTGTCTTATCGCACTTATATGGAAGAATTGGAGCGGCTGACCGGCCGCGAACTCGATAGGCTGCAAATTGTGGGCGGCGGGGCGAACAACGATCTGCTGTGCCGCCTGACGGCAAATGTGCTGGGACGCGAAGTATCGGCGGGCCCGGGCGAATCGACGGCGCTGGGCAACCTGGCCGTGCAGATGATCGCGAGCGGCGTTCTGCCCGACATCGCCCGGGCGCGCCGCGTCATCGCGGATTCGTTCGATATCAAGCTCTACGGGCCGGAACCCGTGCCGGAGCTGGAGGCCGTGCTGGAGAGGTGGAACCGGATCAACGGAATCGGCGCGGCACGCGAACCCAAAGCCGAAACGGACATTCGATAAGGAGAGTGCGATTATGGATCAAAGCGTAATCACAAGCTATAACGAAGCGAAAAAGCTGTATGCGGCCCACGGCATCGACGTGGACGCGGTGCTCGACAAACTGGCGGAAGTCAAAGTCTCGCTGCACTGCTGGCAGGGCGACGATGTGCGCGGCTTTCTTTTCCGAGACAAAGAACTGAGCGGCGGCATCGCCGTGACGGGCAGCTATCCGGGCCGGGCCCGCACGCCCCGGGAGCTGAGAGACGATCTGGAAAAAGCGCTGTCGCTGATTCCAGGCAAGCACCGGGTCAACCTACACGCGATCTACGCCGATACCGACGAGAAAGTCGATCTGGACGAGCTGGAGCCGCGCCATTTTCAGAAATGGGTGGACTGGGCGAAAGAGCAGGGATTGGCCCTCGATTTCAACCCGACGTATTTCTCGCATCCCAAAGCGGAAGACGGCTTTACCCTGAGCCATCCGGACGAAGAGATCCGCAGGTTCTGGATTCGCCACGGAAAAGCGTCGCGCAGGATCGCCGAGCACTTCGGGCGCGAACTGGGGCAGACCTGCTATACGAACTTCTGGATGCCGGACGGCTATAAGGACGCGCCGGTGGACCGGCTTGCGCCTAGGCAGCGCCTGGCGGATTCGCTGGACGAAATCTTCGAAGAACAGATCGACGAACGCTACAATATCGACGGCGTGGAAAGCAAACTGTTCGGCATCGGATCGGAAAGTTATGTCGTCGGCTCGCACGAATTCTATCTCGGCTACGGGCTGACGCGCGGCAAAGCGATTACGCTCGACGCGGGACATTTTCATCCGACGGAAGTCATCAGCAACAAGTTGTCTTCGGTTCTGCTGTTCGGCAAGCAGCTCATCCTGCACGTCAGCCGTCCGGTCCGCTGGGACAGCGACCACGTCGTCACGATGGACGACGAGCTGCTGGAGATCGCGCGCGAGCTGGTGCGCGGCGATCTGCTGCCGAGAACGAGCCTGGGCCTCGATTTCTTCGACGGCAGCATCAACCATCTGGCCGCCTGGATCATCGGCACGCGCAACACGATCAAAGCGCTGCTGCGCGCCATGCTGGAGCCGGTGGACAAGCTGCGGCAGATCGAACGGGACGGCGATTTCACTTCCCGTCTGGCGCTGACGGAAGAGTTCAAATCGTATCCGTTCGGCGCGGTCTGGGATTATTACTGCGCCAAGCAGAACGTGCCGGTGCGCGAAGAATGGCTGAGCGAAGTCAAGAATCACGAGCGGGACGTGCTGCTCAAGCGCGAAGGCGGAGCGAAAGAAACCGTCAACAGCTGAGCGCCGCTTGGCGAAACCAAAGGAGAGAACAACCCTATGAGCACATCCGTTATTCGGACGACGGGCTACACCGCAAGCACCGAAGCCCCTTTTATTCAGGAAATGGCCGAGATCACCCATCATATGTGGACGCTCGGCTGGGACGAGCTGAACGGCGGGAACGTCAGCTATCTGCTGGACGAAGAAGAAGTATCGAAGTATATCAATGTCGGGCAAACGCTGCGCTCGCTGGATCTGGCTTTTCCGGTGAAAGAGCTGGCCGGCAAATATTTTATCGTGACGGGCTCGGGCAAATATTTCCGCAACGTGATCAAAGACCCGGAAGGTAATCTGGGCGTCGTTCGCGTCAGCGCAAGCGGGGAACAGGTCGATATCCTGTGGGGACTTCGGGAAGGAGCGCGGCCGACGAGCGAGCTTGCTTCGCATTTCATGAGCCATATCGAGCGCCTCAAAGTCGATCCTACGCACCGGATCGTGCTGCATACGCATGCGACGAATGTGATCGCCATGACGTTTACGCACGACCTGGACGAATTGAAATTCACCAAAACGCTGTGGCAGATGTGCACGGAATGTCTCGTCGTGTTCCCGGACGGCGTCGGCATCCTGCCCTGGATCGTACCGGGAAGCAATGAGATCGGCCGCGAAACGGCGAAGAAGATGCAGGAGCAGCGCGTGGTGATCTGGCCGCATCACGGCATCTTCGGCACCGGTTCCACGATGGACAGCACCTTCGGCTTGATCGAAACGGTGGAAAAAGCGGCGAATGTCTACAACCTGATCGGCGGCAGGGAGATCAAGCAGGTCATTACCGATCACCAGCTGGACGATCTGGCCCGCGCGTTCGGGGTGACGCCGAAAGCGGGTATTCTCGAGCTGTAATCGATTCCGCTGTTTGCGCGGCTTCCTCCCGGGCGGAATGCAGAAATCCATCTTATTCCCGGATAAAAAACTACATTCGAACAATAAAGAACAAAAATCCACTTTATTTCCGCAAAAGCGCCCGAAAAAGCGCGGAATGCGAAAATGAAGTGGATTTTTGCAGTCTATGGAGCCTATAGTGTTCATTTCGGGAAACGAAGTGGATTCTGGCACTTCATTGATTGCTTGATTGACGAACGCTGTGCGGATGGGCGCCGATTCAAGCCGGAACACGGACGAAAGAAACGATGGACGGTTCGTCCAGCGCCGGTTCGCCCAGCCCCGGTTCGCCCGGCCGCGCGGCACGCCTGCTTCCGAGCCGCCCGATCGTTTAACGCACTTCCGGCCGGTGGGCGGAATCTCCGGCTTCCGCCGTCAGCTCGTCGAGCGTCATCTCGAACGCCGGAGCCATATGCTTGAGGAAATATTCCACTTCCGGCATAGCGGATTCGGCCAGTTTCTCTTCGGTCTGCTGCTTGGCGACGGCGAATTCGCGGTTGCCGGCGGCGACTTCCCAGGCGCATTTGAGATAAGCGTCGATCCGGTCGGCCGCTTTGACGTACAGATGCAGTTCGCGGTCTTCGTCGCTGAGCACGCTTGTGCCGATCAGCGGCGCGTAGACCGATTGCAGCGGTTCGGGCGCCATCGCCGTCAAACGCTGCGCGCCCATCTGCTCGATCTGGCGGAAGTTGGCGAGCAGGTCTTCGTTGTGATGCTTGACCGGGGTCGGGATATCGCCCGTGAACACTTCGGGCGCGTCGTGGAACAGGGCGAGCGAAGCGGCGCGTTCGGCGTTCAGCTTTTTGCCGTACAATTCGTTGCCGATGCTGCACAGCAGATGGGACAGCAGCGCGACGTGATACGAATGCTCGGCGACGTTTTCGGTCATCGTGCTGCGCATCAGGCTCCAGCGCTTGATATGTTTAAGACGGTAAAGGTAAGCGGAAAACGGATAAGTGGTCAATGGGCGCACCCTTTCTTTTTGCGGCGTTCGCGATCTTTCGGTCTTCGGACTTTATGGTAAGATGAAGAAGACACGTTACCCATTATAACAGGATGGAAAGGTTGGGACGCAAGTGAAACTTACCGAATATCAAGCTTCCGGACTCGAATTTGCGAAGCTCAAGACACACAAATCCCGCCCGTTCGGGCGATGAGGGAACGCGCGCTGGCATTCAGCCGCTGGGTGGACGGCGGCATGTTCTGGATCACGCCGACGCTGCTGGTGCTCGGCCTGCTAATCTCGAAGCCGCTGCTCCCGTTCGTGCCGGCGATTCCGTATTTGTTCGCCTATATCACCTTCGTTATGGGCGTGGGCTGCGGCCGCGGCCATCTGAAGCAGGTATTCTCCCGTCCGCTGCCGATCGTGCTGACGCTGGTTCTGTGCCACGTCATCGCGCCGCTTGCGGCGTTCGGTCTCGGCAGCGCGGCGTTCGGCGCTTCGTCGCCGTATACGATCGGGCTGGTGCTGTTCACCGTGATTCCGCTCGGCGTCTCATCGGTGCTGTGGATCGAGCTGGCCGGCGGCAGCATGGCGCTGGGACTGGCGATGGTGCTGCTGGATTCGGCGCTCAGCCCGATCGTCGTGCCGGGATTGATCCAGCTGTTCTTCGGCGCGGAGCTGACGTTCGATACCGTGCACATGATGCGCGATCTTCTGCTGATGGTCGTCGCGCCGACGGCGATCGGGGTGATCGTGTACGAGCGCTCGGGCGGCCGGTTCAAAGAAAAAGCCGCGCCGGTGCTGCTGCCGGTCTCGAAGATTTTCTTCATGCTGGTGATCCTGCTCAACGCGGCGGGCATCGCTCCGTACGCCTACGAGCTGCGCGGCGATCTGGGGGCGGTGATTCCGGCCGTGCTGCTGCTTGTGGCGATCGGCTACCTGCTGGGCTACTACAGTCCGTATTTGTTGAAAAAGCGTACGCCGGACCTGCCGATCACGGTCTCGTTCGCGGCCGGCATGCGTAATAACTCGCTGGGGCTCGTGCTCGCGCTGGGTTACTTTTCGCCGCAGACGGCCGTTCCGGTCGTGCTCGCCATTTTGATTCAACAGCCGCTGGCTACGCTGCACCAGTTTATTTTGCAGCGCGTGGGCCCGTATCGGATGAAAGAGAGGTTGCCTCGATGAAGCCGTTTCGTACCCGCCTGACCCTGATTCTGATGCTGCTGATCGGCGTGTCCGTTCTGGCGGCAGGACTGACGATGGCCAAAGTGTTCAAAGACTCGCATATCCGCTCGCTGGAAGAATACATGGGCCGCGAGATCAGCCTGCTCGAAGACCTGCTGGAACTTCCCGCGGCGCCGGCGGCGGGCGAAGCTTTCCCGGCGGTATTCGCGCAGGAAGCGAAGCGGCTGGGGACGCTGACCGATTCCCGCGTGACGTTTATCGCCCGGGACGGGCGCGTCGTCGGCGATTCGCTGAGCGACCCCGCTTTGATGGACAACCACCTGGACCGCCAGGAAATCCGCACTTCTTCTCCCGGCAGTCCGGGCCATGCGGTGCGCTACAGCGACACGCTGGGCCGGGATATGCTGTACGTGGCCGCGCCGATTCAATCGTCCGGCGGCTTCGACGGATATATCCGGCTGTCCATGAGCCTTGCGATCGTCGAAGAAGGGCTGCGGCGCGGCTGGATCATTATGGCGAGCGCGCTGGCCGTGCTGTTCCTGATCGCGGCCGCGGTCAGCTATCGCATCGCGCGCGGGCTGACCAGGCCGATCGAGCACATCATGGATACGGCCAACCGGATCTCGAAGCTCGATTACGATGCGCGGGTCGGCCCGATGCGGCGCGACGAAGTCGGGCAGCTCGGCGCTTCGATCGACAATATGGCCGACAGTTTGCAGGCGCAGATGCATACGATTCGCGACAACGAAAGCCTGCTGCAAAGCGTGCTCGACAATATGACGGGCGGCATTCTGATGATCGACGAAGAAGAGCGGATCGGGCTGGTCAACCGCCAGGCGGAGCGGATGCTCGGCATCCGGTCGGACCGGTTCGTCGGGAAGCCTTACGGCGAGCTGAAACGGTTCTACGAGCTGAGCCGGTTCGTCCAGGAAGGGCTGCGCGGAAAAAGCCGGATGCACGACGAGCTGACGCTGTTCGTACCGGAAGAACGACTGATCTCGCTGGACGGCGTGCCGATGACGGCGGGCGACGAAGCGTATCACGGCATGCTGTTCCTGTTCCAGGACGTCACGGATATCCGCCGGCTGGAGAAAATGCGCAGCGAGTTCGTCGCCAACGTCTCGCACGAGCTCAAGACGCCGGTCGCCGCGGTCCAGGGGTTCGCGGAAACGCTGCTGGCCGGCGGCGTGCAGGACGAAGAAACCGCAAAGTCGTTTCTGAAGATCATCTACGACGAAGGCGACCGGCTGAACCGGCTGATCGGCGATATTCTCGATCTGTCCAAGATCGAGTCGCGCCGCATCCCGCTCGATTACTCCCCGGTGCATGTGCTGAGCTTTTTCCGCTCGGTCTGCGACATGATTCAGGGAACGGCGGATCAAAGACGCATCGAGCTGAGGCTCGACGTGCCGGAAGAACTGTTTATCGAAGCGGACGAGGACCGTCTGCGCCAGATCTTCATCAACCTGGTCGCCAACGCGGTCAATTACACGCTCGAAGGCGGACGCGTGCTGCTGCGGGCGGAAGAGTTTGCCGATGAAGAAGGAGAAGAGCGCATCCGCTTCGCGATCGCCGACAACGGCATCGGAATTCCGAAGAAAGACCTGCCGCGCATCTTCGAACGCTTCTATCGGGTGGACAAAGCGCGTTCGCGCAGTTCCGGCGGCACGGGGCTCGGCCTGTCCATCGTCAAGCATCTGGTCGAGCTGCACCGGGGCGTGATCTTTGTCGAAAGCCGTCCGGGCGAAGGAAGCACGTTTACGATCGAACTTCCCATCCTCCAGGAAAATCCGTAGAAAGTTTTACACAGCGTTAACAATGCCGTGATATGCTGATGAAGGTTAAAGCGAGTTGAAGAAATGGAGGATCGATCCAATGGCTAGGAAACTGCTCGTCATCGAAGACGAGCCGACGCTGTCCCGCCTGATTTCGTACAATCTGTCGCAGGACGGCTACGAAGTGGTGCTGGAAGAACACGGAACGAGCGGATACGAGCGGGCGCGCAGGGAAGCTTTCGATCTGATCCTGCTGGACTTGATGCTGCCCGGCATGAGCGGAATCGAAATTCTGGAGAAGCTGCGGAATTCCGGCGTCAAGACGCCGATTGTGATTCTGACCGCCAAGAACGCGGAAGAAGATATCGTGCAGGGGCTGAAACTCGGCGCGGACGATTATATTACCAAGCCGTTCGGCGTGTCGGAAATGCTGGCGCGCGTCGGAGCGGTGATCCGGCGGACATCGGGCGAAGAAGCGGAATACGCCGTTCCGGCTTCGTCGGAGTCGAAGATCGCGCTCGGCGAACTGACGATCTTCCCGGACAAATACGAAGTGATGCTCGGCCAGCAGCCGATCAATCTGCGGCCCAAAGAATTCGAAGTGCTGCTGTATCTGGCGCGCAAGCCCGGCGTCGTCATGACGCGGGACGATCTGATGAACGCGGTATGGGGCTTCGACTATATCGGCGGACAGCGCACGGTGGACGTGCACGTCAGCTCGCTGCGCAAAAAGCTGGAACTCGATCCCGGCTCGGTGCATATCGATTCCATTCGCGGCGTCGGTTATAAATTGGTAGTGGCTCAGGCCAAAGCGGACTCCAGACCTTCCCTTTGAGGAAGCTGGAGTCTTTTTGCGTCTTTTTACCCGGGCTTTACGTCCCGCTAATCTCCGTCGTACAGGGAAGGATTACAGTATAGAAAAAAGGGGACGAAGGAGAATGGGGATGCCGGGAACGGTTACGATCGAAAAAGAACGGACGGAAAGCGAAGCGCCGGAATCGGACAAGGAAGTCGGCCGACGGGAAATCGAACGGGCGGAGGAGGCGGAACGTATGCGCAGGCCGGAGCCAGCGGCACAAACGGACGGGCAAATCGCACCGCGGGCGGACCGGCGGGCCGGGGAAAAGGGAGTCCCCGGCCTGCCGGAAAGCTCCGCCGGCAAGAAAGCCGCCGCTATAAAAGCGGCCGACGGCGATTCGTCCGCCGCGCTCGAGCGGGCATTGAAGCCGCTGCTGGAACTGACGGAGAGCCGCGAAAGCGGCGAAAGTCCGCAGGCTCCCGAAGCCGCGGCGGCCGGCGTCGAACGGCCGGAGCCGTCGCTCGCCGATTACAGGCGCGAAGCTCCGGTTATCGGGCCGGAGCTGACCTGCTTCGAAGCGCTGCAGGTGTTCAAGCATGCGCCGCAGGCTCCGTGCGTCGTCGTATGCGCGGAAGACGGCCTTCCGCTGCTTCTGCTGATGCGCGACGCGTTCTACCGCAAGCTGACCGGCCGCTTCGCGCCGGAGCTGTTCTACGATCGCCCGGTCGCCGAAGCGGCCGGCGCTTCTTTGCTGACGACCGAAACGGACACCGAACCCGGCGAACTGCTCGATACCGCTCTTGCGCGCGGCGAAGAATCGTTCGGGGACTGCGTGGTCCTCACCGACGCCGGCCGTTTCTCCGGCGTGCTGACCGTGCGCGACCTCATCCGTTTGTCGCGCGATCTCCAGGAGCGGGCGGCCGGGCATCGCCGCGAGCTGATCGCCGGCAGCCGCGGCATGCTCGGCTCCATCGCCGGATCGCTGGCGCAGATCCACGACGCCGCCGGGTCCGGCGCGGAAGAATCGGCGCGCATGAGCGGGCGCACCGAAGAAGGGCGCCTGGCGCTGGCCGACGCCGGCCGGGCGTTCGCCGAAGTCTCCGGCGCGATCGCGCATCAGCACGGCGCGATCCGGGACATGCTGGCCTGCGCCAAAGACATCGCGCAGGCCATCGGCGAAGTGCGCGGCATCGCCGGCACCAGCTCGCTGCTTGCGCTGAACGCCTCGATCGAAGCCGCCCGGGCCGGCGAAGCGGGCCGCGGCTTCGCCGTGGTCGCCGGCGAAGTCCGCGCGCTGGCCGAATCCACCCGCACCCTCTCCGGCGAGATCGAGAGCCTGCTGTCGCGCATGAACGCCCTGAGCCTCGGCGCCGCCCGCGGCATGGAAGAAGCCGAGACGCGCATCCGCAGCGCGTCCGAACGCATGGAAGCCGCCGACGAAGGCTTCCTCGAAGTTTCTTCTTCCGCCCGCCGCTCCGAAGAAAGCGGCCGCCGCACCTTCGGCTTGACCGAAGAAGCCGTCCGCGAAGTCCAAACCGTCCGCGGCGCTTTGGAAGATTCCCTCCGCCCCTTCTAACTAGAATGGGCCGGCTTTTCCCGCCGGCCCATAGCGGCGGGAATTTGATCCTGTAAAAAAGCCGACAAGCGGAGAGGAAAATTCAGTGCAGGTACAAACTTTCGAAGAAAGTTACCTCGGAAGCATATGCTGATAGTGTTCGCCTTTGAAATCGGGAAGATTCCACCTATAATCTAATCCTTCTTCCCGATTTCAACACGCGACCGGAACGAATTTCTCCCGCAGCCCCCGGCTTTTACGAATAGGATTTTCCCGCCGCTAAACGGCCGGCCCGACAAGCCGGCCTGTTCGCCGTCCGCACACATTTTACCCAGCGTTTACATTTCTTCTTATCCGGCTTAACATTCCGAAGCTATACTGCCTGGAGGAGAACCGCGAAGGAGACTCAAAAATAATGGAACCCATTATCCGTACCGAAAACCTGGATCTGTACTACGAGCAGTTTCACGCCCTCAAAAGCGTCAATCTCGATATTCCCGAGAAAGCGGCGACCGCTTTTATCGGACCGTCCGGCTGCGGCAAATCGACGCTGCTCCGCACGCTCAACCGCATGAACGACCAGATCGCGGGCACTCGCATCGAAGGGTTGGTCGCGCTCGGCGGAACCGATATTTACGATAAAAACACTGAAGTGGAGTCG
Organism: Saccharibacillus sp. CPCC 101409; assembly: GCF_030518235.1. Taxonomy (GTDB): domain Bacteria; phylum Bacillota; class Bacilli; order Paenibacillales; family Paenibacillaceae; genus Saccharibacillus. The sequence continues at coordinate 878,279 of NZ_JAULSA010000001.1, forward strand.
CTGCGCAAACGCGTCGGCATGGTGTTTCAGCAGCCGAATCCTTTTCCGAAGTCCATTTACGAGAACGTGGCTTACGGGCCGCGACTCAAAGGCATCGGCAAAAAAGAAGAACTCGACGCCATCGTCGAAGAAAGCTTGAAGCAGGCGGCGCTGTGGGAAGAAGTCAAAGACCTGCTGAAGCGCTCCGCGCTCGGGCTGTCCGGCGGCCAGCAGCAGCGTTTGTGCATCGCGCGGGCGCTGGCGGTCAAGCCGGACGTGCTGCTGATGGACGAATCCACGTCGGCGCTCGACCCGATCTCGACGGCGAAGATCGAAGAGCTGGTTCGCGAAATCAAACACCGCTACACGATCGTCATGGTGACGCACAATATGCACCAGGCGGCGCGGGTATCGGACAAAACCGTGTTTTTCCTCAATGGAGAAGTCATCGAAGCGGCGGAGACGAAAACTTTATTTTCCACGCCGGAAGATTCGCGCACCGAAGATTACATTTCCGGCCGGTTCGGCTAATAACGGAAAATAAAGGAGAGTCGTTTCGCATGGTTCGCAGACACGATTTCGATCAAGGATTAAACCAGCTCCGCGAGCTGCTGATCAAGATGGGGACCCGCATGGACGAGGCGCTCAGAGAAGCGGTCGAGTCGCTCAAGACGGCCGATATGATCAAAGCCGAAGAAGTCATCCGCCGCGACGGCGAGCTGAACGTGCTGGAAGAGCAGATTCTCGAACTGGGCTCGCAGCTCATTATCACGCAGCAGCCGGTTGCCAAAGACCTGCGCCGCATTATCGTCGCGTTCAAGATCTCCAGCGATCTGGAGCGGATGGGCGACCTGGCCCGCGATATCGCCAAAGTCACCGTGCGCCTGGACGGACAGAATCCGGTCAAGCCGCTGGTCGATATTCCGCAGATGGCCGAACTGGCTTCCACCATGATCTCGGAATCGATTCGTTCGTACATGGACGAGAATACCGATCTGGCTTACAAAATGGCCAAAGACGACGACGAGATCGACGGCCTGTACGGTTCCATGCTGCGCGAGCTGTATTCGCTGCTGCTGGAGAACCCGGAAGACGCGCCGCAGATGATGCTGCTGCAAATGGTCGGCCGCTATATCGAACGGATCGGCGACCACGCGACCAACATCGGCGAGAACGTCGTCTTCCTCGTAACCGGCCGCCGTCCCGATCTGAATTCCTGAGCCCGGCAAACAGCCGATACGCGCCGGAGCCGCTTCGCCGTCCGCTCCGATTGTAAGCTTTACCGGCTCGACCCGCTTCGCTTTCGGCCTTTTCCGGCCGGACGGCAGCGGGTTTTCGTCGTTTAAAGAAGCGGAGCCCGGCGAGCGTTTGCGCACGCCTCCTAAATGGGTAAATAGAAAACATGACCGACAGGGGCGCGAAGTCCCTATTCCCGTAAGGAAGGAACGGATCGCATGACCAAGCAGCCGATGATTCATGCCAGGCAGGACCGGGAGGGAGAAGAAACCGAGGATCGCCGGTGGGCGTGGTACGACTTTGCGAATTACGCCGAAGCGAAAGAACAGCCGGACTTCGACGGGGACGGCGATATCGCCAAATGGCTGGGAGACATTACGGCCCGCACCCGCAACCGGACGCTGGCGATTGCCCGGCATAACGCCGAAAGCGTGCTGAACGGCACGCTGGCGCTCGATATGGCTCCGGACAAGCGCGACAACACGCTGCTGCTGCATTATTTCGTTTCGCGGGACAAGCTGATCCTGATCGGCGGAACCGATATCGTGCTGACGCGCACCGACCGGGGCGGGCTGCAGGGCGCGATGCTGGACTGCCGCTCGCCGATCGACGCCCTGCTGGTGCTGCTGAGCGAGATTCTTGAATTTTTCTTCGTCCAGTCCGATTCGTTCGAGCAGAATCTGCACGCGCTGGAAGAAGAGATGCGCACGCGCAACGACCGTTTCGTATTGAAGAAAACGATCGACCTGCGCAACGACCTGACGTACTGGAACGCGCAGATCATTCCGATCAAAGAAATGCACTTCTCCGCCGAAGAAACGTTCCGCGAGGACGTGGAAGACTCGGAGTGCATGCATATTCTCGAACTTCGGCTCAAACGGATCGACATGCTGCAAAAAGAATACGACGACGAGATCGATTCGCTGCTGCGGGTGGACGAGAATATTACGAATTACCGCTCGAACGATATCATGAAGGCGCTGACCGTGTATACCGTGCTGCTGACGCCGACGACCGCGCTCGGCGCGATCTGGGGCATGAACTTCAAGTATATGCCCGAACTCGACTGGCCGCTCGGTTACGTGTTTTCGCTGGCCCTGATTCTGGCTACGACGGGCGCGACCTACTGGTGGCTGAAGCGGCGGGGGCTGACCAGCGATATCCTCAACATGAATATGCGGTCCGGCGGCCGGCCTGAGCCGAACAAGCAGCAGGGGCGCGATAAAGCGGAAAGCACCGGCGCGGCGCAGGACAATTTTAAAGGGTAGAGGCGGCGGCCGCCGAAGCGGCAAAGCCGTTTGAACGGGCATGACGGTCCCGGTACGGACCGGGGGCTTTTCGGGCCGGATTCCGCTCAAGCGGGGTTCGGCTTTTTCGGCGTTTGATGGTATCATAGAGAAACGAAGAAGTTCGAAGAGCGAGCTGTTTGGAGAAGCAAGATTTCACCCACGCGGAGGTTGTTTATGGATAAATTGATGATGCTCGACGGCAATAACCTGATTTACCGGGCTTTTTACGGGATTACAAGTCCCCTGCAAACGACGGACGGACGGCCGACCAACGCGGTATACGGATTTATGCTGATGCTGCTGCGCCTGCTGCAGGACGAGAAGCCGACGCATGTGCTGGTCGCGTTCGACGCGGGCAAGGTCACGTTCCGCCACGAAACGTACGGCGAATACAAAGCGGGCCGGCAGAAGACGCCGCCGGAGCTGACGACGCAGTTTCCGCTGCTCAAAGAACTGATCGAAGCGCTCGGCATCAAGCAGTTCGAACTGGCGAATTACGAAGCGGACGATATTCTCGGCACGCTGGCGAAGCAGGCGGACGAGGCGAAGAGAAACGCCGTGATCGTCAGCGGCGACCAGGACGTGCTCCAGCTTGCTTCCGAGCATGTGACGATCAATCTGATCAAAGGCAAAGGCGTGGGCGATGTGCTGCCGCACGGGCCGGAGCAGATTATGGAACGTTACGGGCTGACCCCGGCGCAGATTATCGACCTCAAAGGACTGATGGGCGATTCGTCCGACAATATTCCGGGCGTGCCGGGCGTCGGCGAGAAAACGGCGCTCAAGCTGCTGCACGAATACGGCAGCGTCGAGAACCTGCTGGACAATACGGATCAGCTCAAAGGCAAACTCAAAGAGCGCGTGGAAGAAAACAAAGACAGCGCCGAATTGAGCAAAAAATTGGCGACTATATTCCGCGACGTGCCGCTGCCGCTGGAATGGGACGACCTGGCTTACGCAGGAGCGGACCGGAATGCGGCGCTGCCGGTGCTGCGCGAGCTGCAGTTCACTTCGCTGATCGAGAAGATTCCCTACGCGAGCGGCGGAGAAGGCGGAGCGGACGAAGACGAAGATCCGTTTGCGCCGTTCGAGCCCGAAGAAGACGATCGTCCGGCGCTCGATGTGCGCATCGCGGACGAAGACGCGCTGGGCGGCGTGGCCGACGCGCTGGCCGGCGTGACCGTGCTCCAGGTGGAGAGCCGCGGCGACAATCCGCATCACGCGGAAGTGGCCGGGCTGATGCTCTGCGGCGGCGGGCGCTACGACTTTATCCCGTTCGAACTGCTCAAGTCGCCCAAAGCCGGCCCGATTCTCGACTGGCTGGAAAACCCTGCCGCGCCCAAGAACGGCTACGACCTGCACCGCGCCGATCTGGCGCTGCACTGGCACGGCATTTCGTTCGCGGGAGCGGCGTTCGACGTCCAGCTAGCGGCTTACCTGATCGATCCGACGGAAACGGCGACCACCGTCAGCGGTCTCGCGGCCAAATACGAGCTGCCGGCATTGGCCGAGGACGAAGAAGTATTCGGGCGCGGCGCGAAGTTCTCCTGGCCGGACGCGGAAACGCTGGGCGCCCACGCGGCGCGCAAAGCCGAAGCGATCGAAGCCATTATTCCGAAGCAGCGGGAACTGCTGGACAGCTTCGAGATGAATCCGCTGTTCTTCGAGCTGGAGATGCCGCTGTCGCGCATCCTGGCCGATATGGAGAAGCGGGGCATCGCCGTCAATCCGGAAGATCTGCAATCGCTGGGCCGGGAATTCGAAGTCGAAATCGACCGGCTGCAGTCGGAGATCTACGCTCACGCCGGGACGGAATTCAATATCAATTCCACCCGCCAGCTCGGCGAGATCCTGTTCGACAAGCTGGGACTTCCGGCCAAAAAGAAAACCAAAACCGGGTACTCCACCGACGCCAAAGTGCTGGAAGAGCTTGCGCCGCGGCACGAAATCGTACGCATTATTTTGCAGTACCGCCAGCTGGCGAAGCTGCAATCGACTTATATCGAAGGACTGCTCAAGGAAATCCGCCCGGAAACGGGCAAAGTGCATACGTATTACCGCCAGGCGCTGACCGCCACCGGGCGGCTGAGCAGCCAGTACCCGAATTTGCAGAATATCCCGATCCGGCTGGAAGAAGGGCGCAAGATCCGCAAAGCGTTCGTGCCGTCGCAGCCGGGCTGGACGATCCTGGCCGCCGACTATTCGCAGATCGAGCTGCGGGTGCTGGCGCATATTTCCGACGACGCGGGACTCAAAGATGCGTTCCTGCACGATATGGATATTCATACGAAAACGGCGATGGACGTATTCGGCGTAAGCAAAGAGCAGGTGGACAGCAATATGCGCCGCTCGGCGAAAGCCGTCAATTTCGGAATCGTATACGGGATCAGCGACTACGGACTGTCGCAGAATCTCGGGATTCCCAGAGCGCAGGCGGCCGATTTTATCGAACAGTATTTTGCCGTATTCAAAGGCGTGCAGCAGTATATGCACGATATCGTCGAGCAGGCGCAAAAAGACGGTTACGTCAAAACGATGCTGGAACGCCGGCGCTATCTGCCGGAGATTCACGCCAAAAACTTCGCGCAGCGTTCGTTCGCCGAGCGCACGGCGATGAATACGCCGATCCAGGGCACGGCCGCCGATATTATCAAGCTGGCCATGGTCCATGTGGAAACCGCGCTCGCCGAGCGCAAGCTCCGGAGCCGCATGCTGCTCCAGGTACATGACGAACTGGTCTTCGAAGTGCCGGAAGACGAGCTGGAACTGATGAAGAAGCTCGTCCCGGAAACGATGGAAAGCGCGCTGAAGCTGTCTGTGCCGCTCAAAGCGGACGTGAGCTTCGGCGCCAACTGGTACGAAGCGAAGTAAACCAAGAAAGGTTGATTCAAGCATGCCGGAATTACCCGAAGTCGAAACCGTCAAACGCACATTGAATAAACTGGTCGCCGGCAAAACGATCGAGCGCGTCACCGTATCGCTGCCGCGGATTGTCCGGCGTCCGGACGATCCGGCGCTGTTCGCGGCGCTGCTCGAAGGCCATACGATATCCTCGATCGAGCGCAGCGGCAAGTTTCTGCGCTTCAACCTGGACGGCTGGGTGATCGTGTCCCATCTGCGCATGGAAGGGCGCTACGGCGTATACGACTCGGACGATCCGGTCGAGAAGCATACGCATGTCATTTTCCACTTTACCGACGGCACGGAGCTGCGCTACCGCGACGTGCGGCAGTTCGGGACGATGGACCTGCTGCCGTCCGGCGAAGAATTCGCGGGCGCGCCGCTGCACAAGCTGGGCCTGGAGCCGCTGGCCGAGAGCTTTACGCCGGAAGCGCTCGGCGGGAAGCTGGCGGGCAAGAAGACCCGCCTCAAGACCGTGCTGCTCAACCAGGAAGTCGTGGCCGGCATCGGCAATATCTATGTCGACGAAACGCTGTTTCGCGCCGGGCTGCATCCCGAACGGGCGGCGGGCGGCCTGACGGAAGACGAGCTGCGGCGGCTGCACCGCTGCATCGTCGATATTCTGACCGAAGCGGTCGCCGCCGGCGGCTCGTCGGTCAAGTCCTACGTCAACGGACAGGGCGAGTCCGGCTCGTTCCAGGACCAGCACCGCATCTACGGGCGCAAAGGGCAGCCGTGCCACAACTGCGGCATGCCGATCGAGCGCATCGTGGTCGGCGGACGCGGCACGCATTACTGTCCGCAGTGCCAGAAGCCCGGCGAAGGAGGGACGCAGGCATGAGAATCGGACTGACCGGCGGCATCGCGACCGGCAAAAGCACGGTGTCGCGGCTGCTGGCCGCGAAAGGCGTGCGGATCGTCGACGCCGACGTGATCGCGCGCGATGTGATGAATCCCGGACAGCCGCTGCTCGCCGCCGTCGCCAGGCGCTTCGGACCGGAGTTCCTGCTGCCCGAAGGCGGATTGGACCGCCGCCGGATGGCGGAGCATATCTTCGGGCGGCCGGAAGAGCGCGAAGCGCTGAACGCGATCGTGCATCCGGCGATCCGCGCCGAGATCCGCCGCCAGGTCGAGGCGCATGAAGCCGCCGATCCGCAAGGGATCGTGGCCGCCGATATCCCGCTGCTGTACGAATCGGGGCTTGAAGGGCTGTACGAGAAAGTGGTCGTCGTCTATGTGCCGCGCGAACTCCAGCTCACCCGTTTGATCCTGCGCGACAAGCTTGCGCCGGAGCAGGCGGAAAGCCGGCTGCATTCGCAGCTCGATATCGAGGAGAAGAAGCGTCGGGCGGACTTCGTGATCGATAACTCCGGCACGCCCGAAGACACGGAGCGCCAGGTGGACCGGCTGCTGGAGAGCCTGCGAAGATGAAGATAAGAAACGGACCGAAAAAGCGCTTTGCGCTGCCTTTGTTCGTGCTGGTGCTGATCGTTCTTTTTTTCAACAGCGGCTGGATGGTCTGGGTATATCCGATCCATTACAAGGAAGAGATTCGCGTGCAGTCGAAATCGTACGATATCGATCCTTTTCTGATCGCTTCCATTATTCGCGTGGAGACGAACTTCAAACCGAGCAAAGAATCCCGCGTGGGGGCGCTCGGCGTGATGCAGCTGATGCCGGATACGGCGAGCTGGGCGATCGATACGGGCAAGCTGCCGCAGGCGACGCCCGAGAATATCAAGCACGAGCCGGACACGAATATCCGCATCGGGACCTGGTATCTGCGCAATTTGTCCGACCAGTTCGGCGGCAACCGGATCGCGGTCGTCGCCGCTTACAACGCCGGTCCCGGCAATGTGAGCCGCTGGCTGGCGGACGGAACGTGGGACGGAACGCTGGAAAATGTGCGAAATATTCCGATCGGCGAGACCCGGCACTATGTACAGCGCGTGGTTTATTATTATAATCAATATACGAAGGTTTACGAAACGTTCTGAACCGCCGGTCCGCCCGACAAAGCGGAGCCGCGGTGGAAAGGAAGTGAAGGAATTGAAATGCCCTTATTGCGATTACAGCGGAACGAGGGTGCTCGATTCGAGGCCGGCCAACGAGAACAAGTCGATTCGCAGAAGGCGCGAGTGCGAAAGCTGCGGGCGCAGATTCACAACGTTCGAGATGGTGGAGGAAACGCCTCTGATCGTCATCAAAAAGGACGGCAGCCGCGAGGAATTCAGCCGCGACAAGATTCTGCGCGGCCTGATCCGCGCCTGCGAGAAGCGCCCGGTATCGGTCGAGCAGCTGGAGACGATCGTGTCGCGCGTCGAGCGTTCGCTGCGCAATACCGCCGTGGCGGAAGTCGAAAGCCGCGGAATCGGCGAGCAGGTCATGCAGGAGCTGTATCCGGTGGACGAAGTCGCGTACGTGCGCTTCGCTTCCGTGTACAGGCAGTTCAAAGACATCAATATGTTTATGAAAGAGCTCAAGACCCTGCTGTCCAAAGACGGCGAGCTGGGAAACTGAGCCCGGCCGCGATCTTGCGCGCGCCCGCTTCTCTTAACGGAGAAGCGGGCGTTTTTCGTTTGCGGGCCGATAAACGGACAAACGGAAAAAACTTGACCTTTTTGCGGGATGCGATTTTTTGAAAAAGAGGTTTACAGTATTATTGTATTGGTGTACTATTTAAGTATAACACTAGTACATGGAGGGAACAGCAATGACTTTGAAGCAAACGAATCCGCCCGTGCTGAAGCTGAGCGGCGTGACCAAGCGGATCGGGAAGAAAACGATCGTGGACGGCCTGTCGTTCGAAGTGCGCGGCGGCGAGATCGTCGGGCTGCTCGGCCCCAACGGAGCCGGCAAAACGACGGCGATGCGCATGATGACCGGACTGATCCGCATGAGCGAAGGCGACGTGACCGTCGCCGGCAGCAGTATCCGCGACCGGTTCAAAGAAGCGATCGCACAAGTCGGCGGCATTATCGAGAACCCGGAATTCTATCCGTATATGAGCGGCTTCGACAATCTCAAGCAGGCGGCGCGCATGACTGACTCGGTGACGGATCAGCGGATCGCGGAAGTGATCGGACTGCTGGGGCTGGAGGAAGCGCAGGGAAAGAAAGTCAAAACGTATTCGCTCGGCATGCGGCAGCGGCTGGGCATCGCGCAGGCGCTGCTGGACCGGCCCAAGCTGCTGATTCTGGACGAGCCGAACAACGGTCTCGATCCGGCGGGAATCCGCGAAATGCGGGATTACCTCAAGCAGATCGCGCATTCCGAAGGAATCGCGATTCTCGTTTCCAGCCATCTGCTGTCCGAGATCGAGCAGATGTGCAGCCGGGTCGTCGTGATCCAGAACGGCCGGCTGGTTACCGAACGCAAGCTCGGCGGCCGGGAAGCGGGCGCGGCGGATCTGCCCGAGCTGCGGATTCGCGTGGACAAGCCGGAAGAAGCGCGGCGGGCAATCGAAGCGTTGGAGCGGGTGAAACTCGAGCGGGTAAGCGAAGCGGAATCCGAAGTGACGTGTCTGGCGGCCGACGCCGACATGGCCGCGCTGATCGACGCGCTGCGGCTCGCCGGCGTAACCGTGTACCGGATCGCCGAGACCAGAAAGTCGCTGGAAGACGAATTCCTGCAGTGGACGGGAGGCAACCAAATTGCTTAATATGACCAAATTGATTCAAAACGAATGGCTGAAACAGACCAAAAAGAAAAGTTTCTGGGTCTCCGCGATCCTGATGGCGCTGATCGGCGTGGGCGCAACCGTCATCACGAGTATGTTCTCGGATGCCTCTGCCGGCATCGGCGTCGATTCGGCGGTTTCCTATCTGTCGGGGATGATGACGGCTTCGGGCATGGGGCAGTTTGCCACCATTCTGTCGGTCGTCGGCACGGCGGGGATCGTCGCCCAGGAATACGCGCACGGCACGATCAAATTCCTGCTGATCCGTTCGCGCGGCCGCGGCGAGATTCTGACGTCGAAGTATATCGCGGCTCTGCTGTATACGCTGGCGATGACGCTGGTCGCGGCGCTTTCGATGTATATCGCCGGCGGCTTCGCGTTCGGCTTCGGCGGAACCGGCGCCCAGTGGCTGGATGCGCTGCAGGCCGGGGCATACGGTTTTGTTTATTCGCTGGTGTACGTCACGCTGACTTTTGCGATCGGTACGCTGACGCGTTCGACCGGCGTGGCGATCGGCGGGGGACTGACGGGAACGATGTTCGGCGGCATTATCATTTTCAAAGATTTCTACAAATACGTGCTGTTCCCGAACGCCGACCTGGCGGTGTACAACCAAATCGGTCCGCCTCTGCCGGGGATGACGATCGGGTTCTCGCTGATCGTGCTGGCGGTATACATGGCGCTGTTCCTGGTCGCGGGGTATACTGTGTTCAGACGCCGGGACGTGGCTTGACGATGGCCGCGCCTCGCACGGACCGGCATGCGGAAAGGTGTGAACGTCAGACGTGACTATCGAATTCGACAATAATCTGCCCATTTATTTGCAGATCATGAATTACATCAAGCTGCAGATCGTGACGGGCAGTCTGGGACCGGGCGACAAGATTCCTTCGGTGCGCGAACTGGCTTCCGAGCTGAAGATCAATCCCAATACGATTCAGCGGACGTTTCAGGAACTCGAGCGCGAAGGCGTGGCGGAAAGCCGGCGGGGACTGGGACGATTCGTGACAAGCGAGGATGAGAAGATCATGAGCATCAAAAAGGAAATGGCGTCCGAACTGCTGGAGCGCTTTATCGGCGGCATGCGCGAGCTGGGCTTCGACAGCGAGAATATCGTAAAAATCGTGGCGGAGTCGGTCGACGGCGGCGGACGCGAAGCGGGAGGTACGAAGCGTGGAACAACTGCTTGAGTTTCAATCGGTGAGCAAGTCGTACGGCAAACGCACCGCGCTGCGGGATGTGACGCTGTCGATCGGTCCGGGCCGGATCGTCGGTCTGCTGGGCAGCAACGGCAGCGGCAAAACGACGCTCATGCGCATCGCCTCGGGATTGACCCGGCCGGATTCCGGCACGGTGCGCGCGTCCGGACACGAGCCCGGGCCGGTCTCCAAAGCATCCGTATCGTTTATGCCGGACAAGCCGGTATTCGAATCCTGGATGACGGTCGGCGATACGCTGGATTTTCAGCGGGACTTCTTCGCCGATTACGATCCCGGCAAAGCGTCGCGGATGCTGGACTTTATGAAGCTTTCGCGCAAAGACAAAGCGTCCTCTCTGTCCAAAGGCATGCAGGAACGGCTCCAGATCACGCTTGCGCTGTCCCGGCGGGCGTCGCTGTATCTGCTGGACGAGCCGATCGGCGGCGTCGATCCGGTCAGCCGCGAACATATTTTGAACGCGCTTATGGACTTCTACGAAGAAGACAGCACCATCGTGGTGTCGACTCATCTGGTCGCGGATATGGAAAGAATTTTCGATACGGTCGTTATGCTCAAAGGCGGAGGCGTCGTGCTGCACGAAGAAGTGGAGCAGATCCGGATCGACTCGGGCAAAAGTATCGACCAGCTGTTCAAAGAGGTGTATGCGGAATGCTGAAACTGCTGAAATACGATTTGAAAAGAGACGGGTACCTGATATTGGGCGTCGCGGCCGCGCTTGCGCTGCTGCAGCTGTTTGTCGAGATCGGCGGACGGTACCGGGGAGCGGAAGACGAGATGCGGATTGTGTTCAGTATCTTTTCCTACGTCATGGCGGCTCTTCTTGTTGTTATCAAAGTCTGCCAGAGCTTTCTGGGCAGCGTTCGTTCGGCGGGGCGCAGACTGCTTCCGCTGCGGACGTTTCATTTTATCGGGGCCGGGCTGCTGTACGGGGTTCTGCTTATGGCCGCTTTGGGCGTGCTGGGCATGCTTCAACTCGCTTACTATATGCATACCGGAATGCTGGGCGTACAAAATATTTCGGCGTCGGGCATGCTTGCGCTGCTGCTGTCCGGCGGCTGGACCACGATATTCCTGCTGCTCAGCTTCTTTTTGATCATGACGGTCTCGGAAAGTCTGCGGTTCAAAGGACGTTATCTGGCCGCGGTGCTTATTTATTTTATACTGGGGAGCACGATCTCGTGGGTGGAAAACGGGTTTCTCGGCGGGCAGGTCGCGGGCATGATGATGTTCGGGGCCCGGATACAGAATCCGTATTCCATAATCGTTCAATCGTCCGGCTTCGTCGGCTCGTGGCCGGCATTGGTGTTCGAGCTGCTGCTGGCGGCGGTATTCTGCGGAATCATCGTCAAGCTGATCGAACGCCGGATCGAAGCGGCGTAAAGTACGGCGGGGATATCTTCGAGCGATTTAAAAAAGCCAAAAAGACCGCGCGGTTCCGGGAACCGCGCGGTCTTTTTGGCCTGGTTTACGTTAATCGTAAACCGATCAAATAAAAAACATCTTTCCCGGTTGATTTCCAACCGAAAAGATGTTATACTAATAGCTGTCCGTAATTTAGTTGTTATAAACAAATATATTAAAATCATAGCACAGATTCATTTAATTGTCAAATGATTTTTCTTGAGAATATTAGGGAGTTCCGGCGTGTTTGTACCAGGCGCCGCAGCTCAAATTATACTGGAAGGGGAAACGATATATGGATCGAAACCTGGAAACCGAATCCGCTCAGATTCCGGAAGAGGCTGTTCTATCCGGAGCGGGAAGCGACGACTCCGTACGCATGTACCTGAAGGAGATCGGGCGCACGCCCCTTCTGTCCGCCAATGAAGAGATTTCCCTCGCGGAACGCATCGTAGAAGGAGACGAAGAAGCCAAGCGCAGACTGGCCGAGGCGAACCTGCGTCTCGTCGTCAGTATTGCCAGACGCTACGTCGGCCGCGGCATGATGCTGCTCGACCTGATCCAAGAAGGCAATATGGGCCTGATCAAAGCCGTCGAGAAGTTCGATCATACCAAAGGCTTCAAGTTCAGTACGTATGCAACGTGGTGGATTCGTCAGGCGATCACGCGCGCCCTGGCCGACCAGGCGAGAACGATCCGGATTCCGGTGCACATGGTTGAAACGATGAACAAATTCATGAGAGTTTCCCGCCAGATGCTTCAGGAACTCGGCCGCGAGCCTTCGGTCGAAGAACTGGCCAAAGCGATGGAAATGACCGAAGAGAAAATTCGCGACATCATGAAGATCGCCCAGGACCCGGTCTCGATCGAGACGCCGATCGGCGACGAACAAGATTCGAAGCTCGGCGACTTTATCGAAGATAAAGAAGCGATCGCGCCGTCCAAGTTCGCGGAAGCGGGCCTGCTGCGCGAACAGCTCGAAGAAGTGCTCGATACGCTGACCGAGCGCGAAGAAAACGTGCTGCGTCTGCGCTTCGGCCTTGAAGACGGCCGCGCCCGCACGCTCGAAGAAGTCGGCAAAGAGTTCGGCGTTACGCGCGAACGGATTCGCCAGATCGAAGCCAAAGCGCTGCGCAAGCTGAGACATCCGAGCCGCAGCAAGATCCTCAAAGGATATTTGGAATAGCAGGGTCCAATCGGAGCCCGAACGGCGTTCAATAGAAAGGGGCTGTCCCATAAGCCGTAAAACAGGCGGGACAGCCTCTTTTTTGCATGTCTTTTCTTTTTTTTGGATGATTGAGACAGGCCGCGATTGCATTGACCGCGTTCAATATGAGGTTTACGTTCGAATCGTAACTTTCACGCTTTAGGAAAGATTCGCCGAGTCAACTCGTCCTATTTAAAACGGTCAACGCCCTGGGGGGAACGAAACGGACGAAATGAATATTGCGAGAGTGCATCATTTTGATCGAAAAAGAGACAAATTAGCCGATTTGTTGCGAATACGCATTATTTTGAACGTTTTTAGACGCCCAGGACGGAAAAAGTCGGGAAATGATGCGCTTTTGCAAAATTCTTTATTATCGGTCAGCTTTGCCGGGAAAATGGTGCGCATACGCAGCATTCGGTATGAACGCCGCGTATGGATCGCTGTATTTTCCGCCGGGACAAAGGGTAAAGCATAGCTAACAAGTGCCGTTAAAAGAGAAAGCCGGAAGAAAGAAGGCCGAGACGAATGAAGCCGAAAAAAATATTGGACAGCAGGGAACATCGTCCTTTTCCGCTGCCGAATCGCCCGTGGATCATGAAGCAGGTCTGGAACGACCTGCTGTTTGCGCACTGGCCGGTAGCGGCGGAAGACGTGCTGCCTTATATCCCCGAAGGCATACAGCTGGATCTGTGGGAAGGCGAGCCCTGGCTCAGCCTGTCGCCTTTTACCGTGACCGGACTTCGGCTGCGCGGCGTTCCGCCGCTGTGGCCGGTCAGCCGTTTCCCGGAGCTGAACGCCCGCACGTATGTCGTGCAGGACGGCAAACCGGGCATCTTGTTCTTCAGTCTGGACGCGAACAAGCGTCCGGCGGTCGAAGCGGCCCGGACGCTGGGCCTGCCGTACCTGAACGCCCGCATGTCGGCGACAAGCAGCGGGGAATGGATTCGTTACCGGAGCGCGCGCGCCGACGCCAGGGCCGGCGAAGCGGAGTTCTCCGCTTCGTACCGGCCGCTGTCGGAGCGCGTTTTTCACGCCGAGCCGGGCACGCTGCTGCACTGGCTGACGGAACGCTACTGCCTGTATACGAGCGAGCGACGCGGCGAAGTCTCCCGCTGCGTCATCCATCACCTGCCCTGGCCGCTCCAGGAAGCCGAACTCCAGCTCAATGCCAACACGATTGCGGAATCGCACGGCATCCAGCTGCCCGGCCGCAAGCCGCTGCTGACGTATACGAAGCGGCTGGACGTGCTGTTCTGGGGAATGGAGTCTGTCGTTCGCGTTTAGGATAGGCCGCTTTTACTCCACCGTCAGAATCCGCGGCGAAGTGCGGGCCACGATGCGCGAAGAAATCCAGCAGCCGGCCGCGGCGGCGGCTATGCTGAGCAGCGCGGCCGCGACCGTGCCGGGCGCGCTGATCTCCAGCGGCAGCGAAACCAGACCGTAGCCGGACAGCACGCGGCCGAGCAGCAGCGGGAGCAGATACAGGCCGGCCAGCGTGCCGGCCGCGACTCCGGCGCAGGCGACGACGGCGGTGCCGAGCGTAACCGCGCGGCGAAGACGGCCCGCGGTCAGGCCGACGGAGCGGTAGATGCCGAAGGTCCGGCTGTCTTTGCGGATCTGGATGCGGCAGACGCTGTAGATAATCAGGGCGGTGACGCCCAGGAACAGCGCGCCCATCAGTCCGAGCGGCAGCAGGGAGCGGACGACTTCGCGGAATACGGAATCGATCAGGCTCTGCTGGGTGGCGGCGGACAGCGCGCCCGCGTAGACCGCGTTCCATTCCCCGGCGACGGCTGCCGCTTCGGCGCTGTCGTTCAGCGTAACGAAAACGGCCGAAGCTTCCGGAGACTCGGGCGAATAAGCGCCCGGCAGAGCGTCCGCCGTCAAGCGTACGGAATTGGACATATTGGCGATCGACTGATAAATTCCCGTGACGGTAAAGTCGTATTTCTCGCCGCGGGCGTACAATTCGATCCGGTCGCCCACAGTTGTCCCGGCATAACGCGCGGCGTTGACGCCGAGCGCGATCTCGTCCGCGTTCAGCGGATTGCGCCCATCCAGCACTTCGTAGCCCAACTCGTCGTAGCCGCCGTCCAGCATGCCGGCGTACAGATTGAGCGGAAGCGTGCCGGGCGACGCGGAAGCACCCGGCCGCAGCGAAGCGGGCATATCGCCGTAAGTGCCGTAAGCGGCAATCCGCGAGTCGGAACGCAGCGCTTCGGAGAACCCGCTGCGCTCGAAAGCGGTCCGGTCGACCACTCTGACCGCCAGGTCCGAAGCGTCGTAGCCCCACTGTCCCGACGTTTGTCCGATCGCGGAGATGCTGGTGAGCAGCAGCAGACCGAACGACAGCACGGCGGCGGACACCAGCGCAATAATCGCGATAAAGACCGATCCCCTGCGATTGCCGGCGACGCCGCGCATCGCGATAACCGCGCCGACTGGCAGGCGGCCGAAACCGACGCGCCCGCCGTCCGGCCGTCGTGTCCGGCCGCCGCTGTCGCGTTCGGACATGCCGTACCGAATTGCCTGCGCGGGCAAAATGGAGCGGGTCCTGCCGGCGTAAAGCGCGGTATACAGCAGGACGAACAGAAGCAGCAGCAGTCCGGCCAGCGCCAGCCAGCCCTGTCCGTGCAGCGGGAACGAGGCCGAATCGGTCTTGAGCACCGACATCGTATTGCCGAGGATAACGGAGGCGGGAATCCGGCTGAGCAGCAGGCCGATCAGCAGGGCGGGCAGGGCGAGAATGCCGTATTGAAGCAGATAGGCGATCATAATGTCCGCCGAAGTCATGCCCATCGACTTCAATACCCCGATTGTCCGGTAGCGGGTCAGCAGGGCGTCGGAGACGGTAAAGCCGATCGTAATCAGAGCAATCGCCATCATGACGCAGCCGAGGAAGACCATCACGAAGCCGATCACCCGGCCCAGAATCAGGTAGAACGCGGAGATTTCGCCGAAATCCATCCGCGATTCCAGATAAGGCGAGCCGAGCGCCTGCTCGAACGATTCCCAGTATTCCGCCTGCCGCGAGTAATCGTCGAAGCGCAGTCCCATCATGTAACGGTCGCCGCCTTCGATCCCCGCCAGCTCGCGCGCATAATCGCCGTCGTTCATCCAGATGCGCGCGCTCGTCGTAAACGGCGCTCCGTACGGCACGTCGACGACGATCGCGGCAACTTCGAGCTCGAACGAACGGCCTTCGGCGCGGAATCCGAGTCGGTCGCCCGTTTGTATTCCGTTGGCATAAGCGAGGGAAGTCGGAATCCAGACAGTTCCGGGCCGGGGAGCCGAGCGCGCCGGAACGGCCGATTCCGCTTCGGCCGATTGGATGTCGGAGCCGGTATCTACCGGCGAAGACGCATCCGAAGCCCCGCTTGCGAAGAGCAGCTCGTCGACGCCGAAGGGCGGAGACGGCGTGTCCATCATGTAGAGGTAGACATTGGACAGATCCTGTCCTTCGTGAGTCAGCCCCGCCAGCGATTTGTAGGGCAGCAGCTTGGAGGCTTGTACGCCCTGCCGGCCGCTCCACCAATCGTGCACGAATTCGGGATCGTGCAGCCCGTTCTCCAGCGTCAGGATCTGCTGGGAGCCGCGGCTTTCCCGATGCGCGTTCTCGAACAGGCTGCCGGTATTCAGCAGAACGGTCAGCGCCGTGCCGAGCAGCAGCGCCGACAGCAGCAGGAGCAGGGCGGTAAAAGCGTTTTGCAGCTTCCGGTGCCGCAGCATGGAGCGGGTGAGCGTAAGAACGGCCTGCATGGCGCTCACTCCTTTCCCGTGACGAACGCGAAGATCATTTCTTCGCGCTGCGTCGTATCGGCATCCGGGAATTCGGCGAAGTCCAGCTCGCCGCCGATCCGGCCGTCGCGGATCAGAATCAGCCGGTCGGCTCGTGCGGCGGCGCGGATATCGTGCGTGACCATCACGATGGACTGCCCCAGCAGATTGAACCGGGTCAGGATATCGAGCACCGCCGCGCCGTGCGCGTGATTGAGGCTGCCGGTCGGCTCGTCGGCAAACAGCAGCGCCGGCGAGTGCAGCAGCGAGCGGGCGATCGCCGCGCGCTGCTGCTGGCCGCCCGACACCTGGGAGGGCAGCCGGCTCTTCAGGTCGGCGATATCCATGCCGGCCATCAGTTCTTCCGCGCGGCGCTCGGTAGCCGCGCGGCTCATGCCCGAAATATAACCGGGCAGCGCGATATTCTCGAACAGGGTCAGGTCGGGCACAAGATTGATGCTCTGGTAAACGTAGCCGATCTGCCGCGAGCGGAACGCGGCCGCTTTGCGTTCGTTGTAACGGTCGATCCGGTCGCCGCCGAAATGGATTTCGCCCGATGTCAGCTCGTCCATGCCGCTGAGCAGATACAGCAGTGTGGACTTGCCGGAGCCGGAGTCGCCCATGATTACGGTAAAATCGCCTTCGTAAATATCGAGCGAGACGTTGCGGATCGCGTGGAACTGCTCGCCGCCCGTCGAATAGGTTTTACATAGATTGACGGCTTTCAGAATAACCGGTTTGTTCAACTTGGGTTCTCTCCTTTGTTCGAATCGTGGACTCGATCGAATCGTTTAAGGTGAGTATAAAAAAGAATTCTTGCAGGGCGATGATCGAAATCTGAATAAAGTCTTACAGGATGCGGCGGGACCTGCCGGCGGCAAAAAGCGCGGGAATCCGCTGCGGCGAACGAAAGCCCGGCGTCCGCATCCGGCAAAAAAGTTACGCCAGCGGAACGGTGAAACGGAATTCGGTGCCCTGCCCGTGCAGGCTGCGAAAAGAGATGGCGCCGCCGTGGTCTTCGACGATCTGCTTGCAGATCGACAATCCCAGCCCGCTCCCTTCCACCGGGCCGCCCGAAGCGTTGGCTCCGTCTTCGCCGCGAAAATAGCGCTCGAATACGAACGGCATATCCTCGGGCCGGATCCCGCTGCCGCTGTCGGTCAGCGAGATGCGCAGCGCGCCGGGAATCTCCTCGACGGACAGGCCGATCCGGTCGCCCGTCCGGGTATGCTTGAGCGCGTTGGACAGCAGGTTGGACACCACCTGCTCCAGCCGGACGGCGTCCGCCGTAATCAACGGATTGGGAATTTCCGCCGGGCCTTCGAAGATTCGCCCGCTCGATTCGACCCGGTGGGCGGCCGAGCGCAGGATCGGATTCAGCACGTCCCGGCTGTAACATTCCCTGGGCTCGACGGAGATTCGGCCCAGCCCGTTCAGCGCGTGCAGCAGCAGATCGTCGATCAGCTGCCGCATCTTGTCCGTGTGCAGGCGTGCGATTTCCATATACTCTTTCACCCGGTCCATATCGGGGCAGATGCCGGAATGCACGGCTTCGATATAAGCTTTGACCGTAGCGAGCGGGGTCTTGAGATCGTGCGAAATATTGGAGATCAGTTCTTTTCTGGCTTGTTCCTGGCGCTCCTGGCCCAGCCGGAGTTCGCGGATCTCCAGTCTGAGCTGGTCGAATACCGCGTACAGCGAGCCGACTTCGTCGGCGCGCCCGTACTCCGCGCGGCGGGAATAATCGCCGCGCAGCAGCAGTTCCGCGCGGCTGCGCAGATGCTCCAGCGGCTCTGCCACGCGGAGTCTGGAAGTCCGCAGATTCGAGATAAGCAGCGCCGCGGCGGCGAACAGGCAGGCGATCAGCAGGGCCAGCAGCAGCGGCGGCAGCCGGCTTGCGGCGGGGAAGAGGGCGGACGTTTGCAGCGTGAACAGCGCGATGCCCGACTGCGCGCCCGAATCCGAGGCAACCGGAAATGCGATCGTATAAGTCTGCGGCGAAGTTCTGGCGTCGTAAAGGTCGTAATGCAGCTCGCGCTTGAGATCGAGGCGCTGCTCGCGCCGGTCCGGCGACGTATCGAATACGACCGTCCCGTCGGTCCGGGCGTAGAGCAGCTCGATCCCGGCTTCGCGGCACAGCCGGAGCAGCCCGGCCGGAATATCCGCTCCGAATTTGGGCTGCGCGTCCGCTTCGGCGTCCGTCCGGCCTGGAGCGCCCGTTTGCTCCAGCCGCTCCAGTTCATATAGCGCCGGCCCGGTCAGCAGCCGGGCGCGGTTGATGACCGGCCGCTCGGCGGCGTCGGCCGGAGCCGGAATCCGCAGGGCCAGCAGCAGGCCCAGCAGGGCGGCGGCGGACAGCAGCGCCAGAATCGCCAGCGTTCGGCGGCGCAGGGAAGAGTGCAGGCTCATACGGCCCGCTCCCGGCCGCCGTCGAATTTGTAGCCGACGCCCCAGACCGTTTTTAAGTAAAGCGGCCGGGAAGGATCGGTTTCGATCTTTTCGCGAATGCGTCTTATGTATACCGTGATCGTGCCTTCGTCGCCGGGACTGTCGATTCCCCAGACGGCGTCGAGCAGCCTGGACTTGGTGAACACCTGGCCGGCATGCAGAGCGAGGAAGTGCAGCAGCTCGAATTCTTTGGCGGACAGCTGCACCTCGCGCACGCCCAGCGAGACCCGGTAAGCCCGCCGGTCGATCTCCAGCTCGCCGAAAGACAGCATCCCCGTTTCCCGCCCGTCGTCCGCCGCGGACGACGGCGCCTGCATTTCGCTTCGTCGCAGATGCGCGCCGATCCTTGCGGTCAGTTCGCCGAGCGAGAACGGCTTGGTCATATAATCGTCGGCCCCGAAGCCGAGCCCGAGAATCTTGTCCGTCTCGCCGCCCCGCGCACTCAAAATAAGAATCGGCACGACCGATTCGGCGCGAATGCGCCGGCAAAGCTCGATCCCGTCGATATCCGGCAGCGTCAGGTCCAGCACGAGCAGCTTCGGCGACCAGCTGCGCAGCAGCTCCAGCCCGTCCGCGCCGCGGCCGGCGACGCGGACTTCGTAGCCGGACACCGTCAGAAAGTCCCGCATGATATTCGCCATATCGGCTTCGTCCTCGATGATCAGGATGCGTTTGGCTTCCGCCATCGTTTCAACTCCTCCGTACATAAATTCGGCCGGCGCTGCCGCCGGCCTTCGTTCAGAATTTCGGATATCGCTTGTTTTTTTCACGCCCTAGTTATTGCGTTTCCGCGATATCCCGCTTCAATTCCACAGCATGCCGTTTTCGGACTGTCCGCTGTCCGTCGAAGCCGGCTCGACCCGGTTGCGTCCGGATTGCTTCGCCCGGTACAGCGCGCGGTCCACCTGCTGGATCAGTTCTTCTTTGCCGTTGCGGGCATGTAAGCCTCCCGCAAATTCGGCGACGCCGAAGCTGGCGGTGATATGGTAATTGGAGGAGCAGGAATCGTGCTCGATCAGCTTGCGCAGCCGTTCGGCCGCCGCGCGGGCTTCCGCAAGCGGCGTCGCCGGCAGCAGAACGGCGAATTCCTCGCCGCCGAAGCGCGCGACCAGATCGGCGGGACGGCTGAACGTTTGCAGCGTGCCGACCACGTGCTTGAGCACCTGGTCGCCTTCCATATGGCCCCATGTGTCGTTAAAGCGCTTGAAGTGGTCCACATCGAGCAGGATCAGGCAGAACGGAGCCGATTCGGCCCCGCCCGACCGGTATTCCGCGATCAGCTTGTCGAGTTCGATATCGAAGAACCGTCGGTTCCACGCGCCGGTCAATCCGTCTTTCATCGCCACAAGCTGCATATCCTGCGAATCCGCGGCGTTCTTGAGCGAGCCGGAGATCATCCGGGTGATCTTCTCCATGCGCTGAATCATAATCGGCGTGAAATGACCGGCTTCCGCGGAAGCGATATGCAGATAGCCGATATTGTGGCCTTCCTGGCGCAGCGGCACGTGCAGCGACGAGCGGACGCCTTCTTCGTACCATTTTTCGATCGTGACATACTTGGGCTTTTCTTTGGACCAGTCGTCGAAGATCAGCGAATACGGATGATGAAAAGCGGCGTAAGCCATCTCCGGCGGCAGGGCCGGGTGCGGCGGATTCATTTCGACCACGCCGCCGGCGATCTGCGCTTTGGCCGAGAAGCTGCGGTCCCGATTGGACGTGACCAGCATGACCCGGCTCGCTCCGAGCAGCTTTCCGGTACCCGTAACGCTTTCCCGGTAGACCTCCTGCGGGGTGGAAGCCCGGTTGAGCCGGTCGACGAAGTCGAACATCTCCTCGATCAGCCGTCCGTCCCGGTTCTGCGCGTCCTGCATCATGCGAACGTGCTCGATCAGGCTGCCGATCTCGTCTTTCCGCTCGTAATCCGGAATCAGCGCCGACGTGCTGCCCGACGTATAATCGGCGACGAACTGTTCGAGCTTGGTAATCGGCCGGGTGATCGCTTTGAGCCCGCGCTGGGTGAAGTAGATAAACAGCGTTTGCAGCAGCGCGAACACCAGCCCGATCCCGATCAGCGCGCCGGCCAGATGGCTCAGCAGGATGTTGCGCTGCTTGACCCGCAGATCGTTGAAGATTTTCGACAGCGCTTCTTCTTTGGAGCGAAACGTGTCGAAATCTTGTTTGTCCGCGCTTAATTCGGCGGACATTTCACCGTCTTGAAGCGCTTTGATCAGCAGTTTGTCGCTGTGCTCCGAGCGCCAGCGGTTGCCGAGTTCGATCAATTCGTCGGCCTGGGCGGAGTACTGCGGATAATCTTTGAGCAGAGCGAGCAGTTCCGACGACAGCAGATGGAACCGGACGCCGTGCTCTTCGAAATCTTTCAGAAAGTCGGTGTTGCGCGTCAGCAGGAAGCTGCGCTGGTTGATCTGCTGATCGATCAGCGAGTCGGCCATTTCCCCGATTTTGAAACGGATATCGGCCGCGCCTTTGACTTTGGAGTAGTCGCTTTTGATCGAATGGTTCAGATACAGCAGACTGCCCAGCATAAAAAGCGTAAATACAATAATGGAAATAAAGCTGACTTTGATCACGGAAGAGCCTACATAATCTTTACGGCTCCCGAACGGTCTCGGTATGTGGTTCAACAAGATACACTCCCCGCGCAATATGCGATGATGTCTATTATTTCGGCCCGTGCAGGAGATTTGTTGAGCAAAAAAAGCCTATTCGTCTTTGGTCAGCTCCGCAAATTCCGCGCGCGCCGCCGAAACCAGGCCGGACGGGGGGAGCTTGACCTGCAATCCGACTTTGCCTGCGCTGACCACGATCTGTTCCAACCCTTCGCCGGAGACGTCCGCGAACGTCGGAAAATGTTTTTTCATGCCGATGGGCGAACAGCCGCCGCGCACGTAACCGGTCCACTTTTGCAGATCTTTCAGCGGCAGCATTTCGATCTTTTTTTCGCCCGCCGCCCGCGCCGCTTTTTTGAGGTCCAGCTCGCCTGCGACGGGAATCACGAATACATAGCCGTTTGCCCCCGCGTGGGCGACCAGCGTTTTGAATACCGTTTCCGCCGCCTGACCTGTTTTTTCCGCGACCGCCGTTCCGTGAATCTGTCCGTCTTCGTTATCGTAACTCAGAATGTCGTAGCCGATACCCAGCTCGTCGAGCATGCGCATGGCGTTGGTTTTGGAGATTTTGGCAGCTGCCATTTCGATCGTTCCTTTCCTCGCAGTCTTTCTCCATTGTAGCCAAACCTCCCGCTTCCCGCAAAAGGTTCTTGGCTTCCGCTTCGCCTTGACACCGGCCGGCGAACAATGCTATAACAGAAATTGGATTAGCACTCCGGAAGCTTGAGTGCTAACAATACGCCGAATCAATCGGAGGGAGACTCACGCATGGAAAAGAAGCAGTTCCAGGCCGAATCCAAACGCCTGCTCGAAATGATGATCAACTCCATCTATACGCAGAAAGAAATCTTTTTGCGGGAACTGATCTCCAACTCGAGCGACGCCATCGACAAAATCTATTACCGGGCGCTGACCGACGACTCGCTCACGTTCGACCCGGAAAATTACTACATTAAATTGTCCGTCGACAAAGGCGCCCGCACGCTGACCCTGACGGATACCGGTATCGGCATGACGCGCGAAGAGCTGGAGAACAACCTGGGCGTGATCGCCAAGAGCGGCTCGCTCGCGTTCAAGAAAGACAACGAAGCCAAAGACGGCCACGATATTATCGGGCAGTTCGGCGTCGGGTTCTATTCGGCGTTCATGGTCGCGGACCATGTGTCCGTAACCAGCCGCGCGCTGGGCGAAGAGCAGGCGTACAAATGGGAATCCGACGGCGCCGACGGCTACACGATCGCACCGGCGGAGAAAGCCCAAGTCGGCACCGAGATCGTCCTGACGATCAAAGGCAACACGGAAGACGACAGCTACGACGAGTTCCTGGAAGAGTACCGCCTGCGTTCGATCGTGAAGAAGTACTCCGACTTTATCCGCTACCCGATCAAGATGGACGCCAAAGTCCAGGTACCCAAAGAAGGCGCGGAGAACGAGTTTGAAGAAAAGATCGAAGAAGAACAGGTCAACAGCATGGTGCCGATCTGGCGCAAAAACAAAAGCGAGCTGACGGAAGCGGACTACGAGAATTTTTACACCGAGAAGCACTACGGGTTCGACAAGCCGCTGTCCCATCTGCACGTCAACGCCGACGGCGCGGTGGTGTACCGCTCGATCCTGTTTATTCCGGAAACGCCTCCGTTCGATTTCTATTCCCGCGAGTATGAAAAAGGGCTGGAACTGTACGCAAACGGCGTGCTGATCATGAACAAATGCGCCGATCTGCTGCCGGACTATTTCAGCTTCGTCAAAGGCATGGTCGATTCCGAAAGCCTGTCGCTGAACATCTCGCGCGAGATGCTCCAGCACGACCGCCAGCTCAAGCTGATCGCGAAGAATATCGAAAGCAAGATCAAAAGCCAGCTCAAATCGCTGCAAAAAGACGACCGCGAGAAGTACGACAAGTTCTTCGAATCGTTCGGCCGCCAGCTGAAATACGGGGTGTACAGCGATTACGGCACGCATAAAGACGCGCTGCAGGATCTGCTGATGTTCTACTCCTCGACGGAGAAAAAGCTGGTTACGCTGGACGAATACGTATCGCGCATGCCGGAAGAGCAGAAGTATATCTACTACGCCGCCGGAGCGTCGCACGCGCGGATCGAGAAGCTGCCGCAGACCGAGATGGTGGCGGACAAAGGCTACGAGATCCTGTACTTTACCGACGATATCGACGAGTTTGCCGTGAAGATGCTGCTGAGCTACAAGGAAAAAGAATTCCGCTCCGTATCGGCCGGCGATCTGGGCATCGAAGACGGCGAGCCGGACAAGCAGGACGAAGCGGCTGGCGACAAAGAGCTGTTCGATTATATGACAGAACGCCTCGCCGGCAAAGTATCGAACGTGCGCGCTTCCAAGCGTCTGCGCTCGCATCCGGTCTGCCTGAGCAGCGACGGCGAAGTTTCGATCGAGATGGAGAAGATCCTCAGCATGATGCCGGACAACCCGAACGTCAAAGCGGAGAAAGTGCTGGAAGTGAACGTGAATCACGAGGTGTTTGCTTCGCTGAAAGGTTCGCTTGAAGGCGACAAATCGAAGCTCGATCTGTACACGGACCTGCTGTACAACCAGGCGCTGCTGATCGAAGGGCTGCCGATCGAAGATCCGGTGGAATTTACGAATCAGATGTGCAAGATTATGGTGTGAGGTTGGAAAAGATCGATCCGCTCCGGAAAAGTTCTGTTACGGTCGCTTGTTGAAACCAGGAAGACTGATTAGATTTTGAGTAGTATCTTCCCGGTTTCAAAGGCGAACGCTATCGCTCCTACACAGATCTTTCCCTCCGCTTCTCTATCTTTTCCTTGAGGGGAAGAGGAGAGAAGAGGATAAAAAAAGAAGCAGACTATCGATCTGCTTCTTTTTGGTATGTACGATTATACATTTGGATAATCCGGCCATACAATCTTATAATTGTGTGGAGAGGGGGGAGACAGATGCCGGTAAACTCGTTTGAAGATTACCCGATGACCTGGAAGCCGGTCTTGAATCGGGCGGACAAGCCGATCTATCGGGCATTGGCGGGGCAGCTGGAACGCGATATTCGGGAAGGACGGCTGCTGCCGGGGACGAAGCTGCCTCCGCAAAGAGAATTGGCGGATTTTCTCGACGTGAATCTGAGCACGATCTCAAAAGCGTTCAAAGTCGCCGAACTGAAAGGCCTGCTCAGCGCGACGGTGGGCAGCGGGACCTACGTTTCGTTCGACGCGATCTCGAACGCTTATCTGCTCGAAGAACAAAAGCCCGAATCGCTGATCGAGATGGGCGCGATCCTGCCCGATTCCGTCTCGTATCGTCCGCTGCGCGATCTGATGCAATCCATGCTGCAGGAAGACGATTACGCCAAATGGTTCGGATACAGCCGGCCCGGCGATTCGCTCTGGCAAAAAGACGCCGCCGTCCGGCTGATGAAGCGTGCGGGCGTGCGGACGAGCCGTGAACATATTCTGTTCTCGGCCGGCGCGCAGAATGCGATTGCTTCGGCGCTTGCGAGCCTTTGCCGCCACGGAGACCGGATCGGCGTGGACCACCACACGTATCCGGGGCTCAAAACGGCCGCCGCCATGCTGGGCATTCAGCTTGTGCCGATTCGCTCGGAAACGGACGAGATGAGCCCGGAAGCCGTGCTGTACGCGTGCAAAAACGAAAATATCAAAGGATTGTATCTGATCCCGGACTGCCAGAATCCGATGACATACACAATGAGCCTTGAATCCCGCCGGGCTATCGCCCGGATTGTGCAGGCCCACGATTTGTTTATGATCGAAGACGGCACCTATCATTTGATCGGGGAAACGCGGCTGCCGGCGATAGCGGCTTATGCGCCCGAGCACACGATTTATATAGCCGGCTTGTCGAAAGTGATCGCGCCCGGTCTCCGCCTGGCTTATCTGTCGGTTCCTTTGAAGTTCCTCGACCTGATCCGCAAAGCTCTTTACAATATCAATATTTCCGTATCGCCGCTGCTCGCGGAACTGACGGCGCGAATCATCGTATCGAATCAATTCGAACAGGTCCTGGCTCTTCATCGGGAAGAAGCCAAAGCCCGCAATCGACTGATCGACCGTTACCTCGGACGGGAGAACTGCCTGGGCGAACCGGAAGGGATTTTTCGCTGGCTGCGCTTGCCGGAGCGGTATACGGGGGATCGATTCGAACAAATCGCCGCCGCACAAGGCGTACAGGTTTACGGCGGCGGGCGCTTTGTAGTCGGCAGCACCGCGCCCGCCAACGCGGTTCGCCTGGCCGTGTGTTCGCCGGAATCGAGAGAAAGCCTCGAACAGGGATTGATCGTATTAAAAAAGATGCTGGACGAATAATTTTTATATTGTTTGCCATACAATAATTATATTGTGTGGCTTTTTTGTGTCGTGATACGATGGGTCAAACGAATTTGGAGGATAGCCGATATGGATCGAACAGCCGAAACGAGAACCGGCGCTTCTTTATGGAAAGAATCTTTTTATGCGGCGTTTCCCCGCACGCTGCCTATCCTGCCCAGCCTGATCGCGCTTGCCGTTACCTACGGTGTGTTGATGACCGCAAGCGGGTTTGGATGGATCTGGACGGTCTTGATGAGCGCAGTCGCGTTTTGCGGTACGGCGCAGTTCGCCGCAATCCCGCTTATGCTCGGCGGCTTTGCTCCCGTACAAGGATTCATATTGAGTTTTCTGATTAATTCCAGACATCTTTTTTACGGGATTCCTTTGCTCGACACGTTCAAAAAAGCGGGCAAACTGCGGCCGTTTATGATTTTTGCTTTAAACGACGAAGCTTTCGCCATTTCCTGTTCCACCGAGCCCGATCCGCGTATTTCGCGCGTTCATTACCATTTCTGGGTGACCATGTTGACGTATACCGGCTGGGTCGGCGGGACGATGCTTGGGGCGGCGGCGGGACGGTTGATCACGGGAAACGTAGCGGGACTGGATTTTGCCATGACCGCTTTGTTTATCGTGATGTTCCTGGAGCAAATTCGCAAAAAAGAAAAAATCAAATTTGCCGGGATTGGTCTGTGCTGCTCGATTGTCGCTCTGCTGATCGTCGGCAGCGCGGCCTATATGATCCCGGCAATGGCAATAATGGTCGTATGTTTATTGGGAGGGAGGGGACGGAAATGGATTTGACGCCGGTTGAGCTGCTTATTTTCGTGCTGGCGATTGCGGCGGGCGCTTTTTTGAGCAGGGTGCTGCCGTTTGTTTTGTTCCGCGGCGATAAACCTCTGCCGAGCGGCATTCTTTATCTGGGCGGCGCGCTTCCTCCGGCGATGATGGCTTTGCTCGTCGTGGACGGCTTCAAGTCGGTTTCGTTATTGCAGTATCCGTATGCGCTGCCCGAAATGCTCTCTGCCGGCGTTGTTATAGCGCTGCATCTGTACAAAAAGAACGCGCTGCTCAGCATTTTCGGCGGAACGGCCGTGTATATGATCGCCCTGAGATTTATTTTCGTTTAAAAAATCTTCTCCGGCACGGTTTTGTCTGCTCCGACTTGAGACGAAAGGTCCGTTTCGGGACGGCGCGGAGGTCTCGAGAAGCAGCCGGGCGGCATGGAGCGGGACCAAAGCCTTTCCTTCGCGAGAGGCTTTTTTTGCGCTTGCAAACCTTCTATACTGAAAGCAATCAAGAAACCGGACGAACCGGTCGGAAAGCGCGCATTCATTTTACAGATTGAAGGAGGAGTCCGTTTGAGTCTGGTGAGACAGGCGGTGCTGGGGCGGCGCGAATCGAGGATAAGCGGCTCGCATCTCGAAGCGGCGCAGGGGCTGATCGATTATTATCTGCTGCCGGTGGAAAAGGAAAGATGGAGCTTCAGAAAACAGATGGTGCGTCTGGAGCGTTATGCGGGGGCGGTGGGTTTCGAACGGGCGGCGGCCCGGCTGCGCGCCGCGGATTACGCGCTGTACGGATTGTCGCTGACGATTCTGCTTGGCGTGTGCGGAACGGCCGCTCTGGATCTGATGTGGCGCGGGCTGGGCCTGAGAGAATCGGTGATCGGGGGAGTGGCCTCCAATCTTGAAGCGGCGGCGCTGGCCGTTGCGGCGATGCTGCTGCTGATGGCCGCCCTGATGGGACTGCGGCATTCGCTGAATCTGGAACTCGAAGAACGGCTGGTTCCGCTGTGGCGCCGGGTGCTTGAAGTGGTCAATCCCGCGCTGGATATGCCGGCTGCTTCTTCGTACGAGCTGTCGGAAGCGCTGAACGAATGGATGGGCCGGCAGACGACGCGCGACGAAGAAGCCAGTCCGGACACGGCGGCTTGAGACGGTTTGCGTTCGAAACATCAAGAAGGAGTTGACAAACCCTGTTAGACGCTTCTATAATGAAGCAAGCGGTTACATAAGAATAAACGGTTCGGGGTGTCACTAGACTTGCTTGATATGGACTAGGCATAACCCGGATGGGAACGAATTCCGATAGGCGTATGCCCGGGATGGTTTTCCGTCCGGGTTTTTTGGTTTAACCAAAACTTCCCCCGCGGATGTGACCGCAGCACAAGCGAGGTGGTTCGATGATTTTGAAAAGAGCGCTTAACAACAACGTGGTGCTGGCCGAGGACGAGCGGGGCGAAGAAGTGATTGCGACCGGAAGAGGCATCGCGTTCAATCTGAAGCCCGGCGATTCCATCGCCGCGGAGAAGATCGCGAAGCTGTTCGTGGTCAAAACGGGCGATGTCGTCAGCAAACTGACCGAGCTGCTCCAGCACGTCCGCGTGGAATGCGTGGAAGCCGCCGACGAGACGATCCGCTACGCGAAAACCCGGTTGTCCGGCAGCATGAGCGAGTATATTTATCCCGCGCTGATCGACCATATTTCCTTCGCTGTTCAGCGGGACAAGCAGGGACAGCAGATCGAGAACCGGATGCTGTGGGAGATCAAACGATTTTATCGCGAAGAGTTTGCCGTCGGCCTGCACGCGCTGAAGATCGTCGAAGAGAAAACGGGCATCGCGTTCGACGAGAACGAAGCCGGCTTTATCGCGATGCACTTCGTCAATGCGCGCATGGATCAGAAAGGCGTCAATCTCAGCCAGAAAACGACCCGCGCGATCAAAGACGTGCTCGATCTCGTCAAGTATCATTTTCGCGTCGAGATCGACGAAGAATCATGGAATTACAACCGCTTTATCACGCATTTGAAATTCTTTTTCCAGCGGTTGTTCGCGGGAGAGCCGACAAGTCGGGATTATATCGATCTGTTCGAAGAACTGACCGGCAAATTCCCGCAGGAATACGCCTGCGTGCAGAAAATTGCGGTCTATGTGCGCAAAAGATTCGGGCAGGAGCTCGGACGCGACGAAATGATTTATCTGATGCTGCATATTTCGAGATTGGTCAACCGAACAGAAGAGTAGCAGGGTGTAACCTTAAGTGGGCATAACCTGGGCATTCCCCGACGCATACCGGTAGCGCTGCCGGCCGCGTCCCGGGGAACGTCCGGGTTTTTTTATATACTTTTATGCCGTAAGACAAACTTGTTCAACCCCTTTTTACAACCATCTAACTGGAGGAATTCCAATGGGCAAATACGATTCGCTGGGCCGTTTTATTGTCGAAAACGTCGGCGGAGAGCAGAATATCGGCGATCTGTACCACTGCATGACCCGTCTGCGCTTTACGCTGAAAGATAAAAGCAAAGCCGACCGCAAAGCACTCGAAAGCTCGGACGAGATTATCTCGGTCATCGAAAGCGGCGGCCAGTATCAGGTGGTCGTCGGCAATCACGTCGAAGAAGTGTTCGAAGCGATCACCCGCACGCATCAACTGAACCTCAAAACGGAAAAAGCCGAACAAGTCCAAACGAAAAAAGAAGGCAATCCGGTCGCTCGGCTGTTTACCGTAATGAGTTCGATTTTCCAGCCGATCGTGCCTGCGCTGGCGGGGGCCGGCATGCTCAAAGCGGTGCTCGTCATCCTCACGCAGCTGCACTGGCTGAGCAATGAATCGAGTACGTACTCCATCTTGTCGGCGGCCGGCAACAGCGTGTTCTACTTCCTGCCGATCATGCTGGCTTTCTCGTCGGCGAGAACGTTCAAGACGCAGCCGTTCGTCTCGGCGGCGATCGTGGCCGCGCTGCTGGAGCCGAACTTTACGAAGCTGATGGAGAATACCGGCGATATCTCGTCGTTTGCCGGAATCCCCGTTGTGCTGATGAGTTATACGACCTCGATTATCCCGGCGATCCTGTCGATCTGGCTGTATTCGTACCTGGAGAAATGGCTGAAAAAAATCACGCCGAAAAGTATCGAGCTGTTTATGGTTCCGCTCATCTCGCTGCTGATTATGGTTCCGCTGGCCGCCATCGTGATCGGTCCGATCGGCGTGTACGCCGGCAGCGGCATCGCTTCGGGCATCGACTTCCTGAGCACGCGCAGCGGACTCTTGACCGGCGCTTTGCTGGGCGGCGGCTGGACGTTCCTCGTCATGTTCGGCCTGCACTGGGGCATCGCTCCGGCGATGATCAACAACCTGTCCATCAAAGGCTACGATACGATCCGTCCGATGATGGCGTCCGCCACCTTTGCCCAGTCCGGCGTCGCGCTCGGCGTATTCCTTAAAGCCAAAGACAAAAAGCTCAAGTCCTACGCCATCTCGTCGCTGCTGCCGTCGCTGTTCGCCGGCATCACCGAACCGATCGTGTACGGATTGTCGGTCAAGCTCAAACGCCCGATGATCGCGGCCGTGATCGGCGGCGCGGTGGGCGGCGCGATCGCCGGACAATTCCATGCCACCGTGCTGGCCTACGTATTCCCGGCG
Source organism: Saccharibacillus sp. CPCC 101409 (assembly GCF_030518235.1). Lineage (GTDB taxonomy): Bacteria > Bacillota > Bacilli > Paenibacillales > Paenibacillaceae > Saccharibacillus. Next base: position 908,792 of record NZ_JAULSA010000001.1, read on the forward strand.
GTCACGACCATCCCGGCATTTATGACGAACACCATCGCGTATTACCTGATCAGTATCGCCGTTTCGTTCACATTGACGACCGTGCTGACCTATATCCTCGGCTTCGAAGAAGACGCGCAGCCGGCCGCCGTCCCGAGCGCCGGCGGAAATACGGCCGCGGGCGCTAACGTTCCGCAGGCTTCGGCCGCCGTTCGGGCATCGAATGCGCAGGGAACAAGCGCCCTGCCGGCGGAAACGGCGAACGTCAACGCGGCCGCGGCCGACACGATAGGGTTCCATACGGTATACGCTCCGATTCCGGGCGAACTTGTGCCGCTCGGCGAGGTGGACGATCCGGCATTTTCGACCGAAGCGATGGGTAAAGGCGTGGCGATTCTACCGAGCGAAGGCAAAGTCTTTTCTCCCGTGGACGGCGTGGTATCGCTGATGTTCCGCACCAGCCACGCGGTGGCGGTCACATCCGACGACAAAGTGGAGCTGCTGATCCATGTGGGCGTCGATACCGTCAAGCTCAAAGGAGAAGCGTTCACCGCCCATGTGCGGCAGGGACAGAAAGTCAAACGCGGCGATCTGCTGCTGGAATTCGATATTCCCAAGATCCGGGCGGCGGGCTACGATACGACGACGCCGATTATCGTGACCAACTCCGCCGAGTACGAGCAGATCGATCCGACGCACGCCGGCGGCCGGGTGGAAGCGGGAGAAAGCCTGCTGGCGGTCCGCTGAAACCGGAGCCTTTTGACTGACGTTCGTCCGGATTCGACGCGGCGATGCAAACGACTATGAAGAGATACGCAGGACGAAAGGAGACTTTTACAATGAATACCCAACCTACGCAATCGGAACAAAATAAACAGATGCAGGCGAATGCCGCAAACAGCGGTTCGCAGCGGCGGACGGAAGGGCTGCGCTTCCCCGAGAATTTCCTCTGGGGCGGGGCCGTCGCCGCCAACCAGGCGGAAGGCGGATGGAAGGAAGGCGGCAAAGGGCCGTCGATCGTGGACGCGATGCAGGGCGGGATCGTCGGCGGAAACTTCCGGCCGGAGATCGAACCGGGCGAGTACTACGCCAGCCACGACGCGATCGATTTCTATCACCGCTACAAAGAAGACATCGCGTATTTCGCGGAAATGGGCATGAAATGTTTCCGGACTTCGATCGCCTGGAGCCGCATTTTCCCAAGCGGCGACGAAGAAGAACCGAACGAAGAAGGACTGCGTTTCTACGACGAATTGTTCGACGAACTGCTCAAGCACGGCATCGAGCCGGTGATTACGCTGTCGCATTTCGAGATTCCGCTGAACCTGATCGTGAAGTACGAAGGCTGGAAGAACCGCAAGCTGATCGCTTTCTTCGAACGCTATGCCAAGACCGTCCTGTCGCGCTACGGCGGCAAGGTCAAATACTGGATGCATTTTAACGAAATCAATCATTTCCATACGATCCCGCTTGCGGCCGGAGGCATTGTGGTCGGCGAAGACGAACACAAACTGCCGACGATCTACCAGGCGAGCCATCACGTATTCGTCGCCGCCGCGCTGGCCGTCAAATGGTGCCATGAGCTGGTGCCGGGCGGCATGATGGGCGCGATGCTGTCGCTCAGCCCGATCTATCCGCATACCTGCCACCCCGACGACGTATTCGAATCCTACGAGCTGCGCCGCCGTTCGCTGTTCTATTCCGACGTTATGCTGCGCGGCAGCTACCCGGCGTATGCGCGGCGCATCTGGGACGAACACGGCATCACCGTCGAAATGCAGCCGGGCGACCTGGAGTTGATCGCGGCGCATACGTCCGATTACCTGGGCTTCAGCTACTACCGCAGCTCCACGCACCGCGCCGGCATGAAGATTCTCGGCAATACCGGCGGCATCCTGGGCGCGGACAATCCGTATCTGGAGAAGACCCCGTGGGGCTGGCCGATCGACCCCAAAGGCTTCCGCTACGTCTGTAACGAATTGTCGGACCGCTACCAAAAGCCGCTGTTCGTCGTCGAAAACGGCTACGGCGCCGCCGACGAGATCCGCGAAGACGGCACTATCGCCGATCCCGAGCGCGTCGATTACCTGAACAAGCACCTGATCCAGCTGGCCGAAGCGATCAAAGACGGCTGCGAAGTGCTCGGGTATACGTGGTGGGGCCCGATCGATATCGTCAGCGCCGGTACCGGCGAGATGAAGAAACGCTACGGCTTCGTCTATGTCGATAAGCACAACGACGGCTCCGGCACTCTGGAACGGCGCAGGAAAAACAGCTTCTATGCGTATCAAGAGATTATTGGAACCAACGGACAGGTGTTGTTCGAGTAAGCCGGCCTCCAAGCCGGCTTTTTTTACGCCGCCTCTTGACCCGGAATGCGCTGCGGCTGTTATGATAGGAAGAATTTACGAATACGCGCCTTACACGACGTCGTATGCGAGAGGAGAGAACGTCATGCAGGTGCTCGGCTTTTTGCTGTGCGTCATCTGGGGATTTAACTTTGTGGTGATGAAATGGGGGAACGGCGCTTTTGCGCCCGTGGAATTCGCGTCGCTGCGCTTTCTGGTCGGCACGGCCGTGCTGCTGGTCATCCTGCTGTGGCGGCGCACGCCGCTGCCGCGCCGCGGCGATATCAAATGGTTCGTGCTCTGCGGCCTGCTTCAGACTACTTATTTCAACATCGCGATCCAGATTTCGCTCAACCATATCAGCGCGGGGCTGACATCCGTGCTGACCTACAGCATGCCGCTGTTCCTGTCGCTGATGGCCCACTTCTGGATTCCCGGCGAGCGCCTCGGGCTGCGCCGGGGATCGGGGATCGTGATCGGGCTGTGCGGACTGTTCCTGGCGATGGGCATCGGCGGCTCGGGCGGCTCGATCTGGGCCGTGCTGCTCGGCCTCAGTTCGGCCGTCGCCTGGGCGCTGTCTAACCTGATTATCAAGAACAAGCTGGCGAACTGCGACAAAACGCAGTTCACCGCCTGGCAGATGGGCATCGGCACGCTGGGCCTGGGAGCGTATTCCGCGCTGCTGGAGCCGCATCATCCGCACTGGAGCGGCGCTTCGATCCTGTATCTGCTGTTCGCCGGCATCGTCGCTTCGGCGCTCGCATTCCTGCTGTGGACGAATATCCTGGCCCGGACCGAAGCGAGCAAAGCGTCCGTGATGCTGCTGCTGGTGCCGATCTTCGGCGTCCTGTCCGGTTGGGTGTTCCTGCACGAACAGCTGCACGTCAATACGCTGGCGGGCATCCTGCTGGTGCTGGCCGGTATCTTTATCGTCAACCGGCCGCTGCCGTTTGCCCGGCGGATCGCGGCGGCGGGCGGCGAGAAGTAAACACGCTCCGCCGCGCCGCCGGGAACGGGTGAAGCGCTCCGACGCCGGCCTGCGAGTCCGGCCGGCGCGGCATCGGCGGTTTCGTTACGTCGAGCTTCTGACCCGCAGCTCGAAATGCAGCGCCGGCGAAGCGCCGGACTTCTCATCGGTTTCCGCGCTCCCGCCGTCGACGGCTTTAACGCTGTCGGCGGCGGGAGTTTTGCTTTTTCCGCCGCTTGGTTTACCGGCTTCGTGCCCCGATTCTTTCAGCCGGGCATACAGCGTATCGAACATTTTCCGCCCGACCGCGTCGAGCGGATTCGTGACGTTCGTGAGCCCGACGATGTCGGCGATGCCGCTTTCGTCGCTTTCGAAGCCGACGACGGCCAGATCCTCCGGCGCGCGCAGTCCGCGTTCGCGGATCTCGGCCAGCAGGCCGGCGGCAACCAGATCGTTCGCCGTCATCACGGCGTCGGGCCGCTCCGGCAGCGCCAGCAGCCGGTCCGCGGCGCGTCTGCCGTCCGCGGCCGTATACACGTCCCGGAAGATCCATTCTTCCCGCGCCGGCAGGCCGCGGTTCTCCAGCACTTCGCGGTACGCGTCCAGCCGGCGCTTGCTGTTGCGGCTGCCGCCGCGCCCGACGACGCACGCGATCTTGCAGCGGCCGCGCCGGATCAGATGCTCGAGCCCCAGCCGGAATCCTTCGTAATGATCGAGGAACACGGCGGGAACGTGGCCGTTTTGCATCGGCTCGCACGTGACGATCGGACCGTATTTCAAATAGCCCGCGATATCGGCCCAGGGCGTCGCCCGGCGCAGAATCATCAGCGCGTCCACCTTTTTGCGCCGCAGCAGTTCCAGCGCCTGCATTTCCTGCTCAGGCTGTTCTTCCGTCTGGTGGATCAGCACCTGGTAACCGTATCCTTTGCCCCGGTTGGCCGCGCCTTTGATCAGCTGCAAATAGTAGTGGTTCAGCGTGGGCGTCACGATCCCGATCACCCGCGTGCGCCCGACCTTGAGCTGGACCGCGTTCAGATTCGGGCTGTAATCCGTTTCTTCGATAATTTGCAGCACGCGGCTGCGCGCCGATTCGCTGACGTGCGGATGACGGTTGAGCACGCGCGATACGGTGCTGACCGACACGCCCGCCAGCTCGGCGATTTTGCGGATATTCATAAGCGCGCTGCGCCTCCTTTTTGTATAACCGAAATCATGTCGATCGCGGGGCTTGACCTGGAATGCATTCCAGGGGTTAGGCTGAATACGAACCGATAAAGAGCGCAAACGGAGGAGTCCAACATGACTGAGAAAACGAAGTTTCCCGAACATTTCCTGTGGGGCGGAGCGGCCGCCGCGATGCAGATCGAAGGCGCGCACGACGCGGACGGCAGAGGACTGTCGGTCGCCGATGTGTACACGTTCGATCCCGAACTCGACAAGAAGCACTGGCTCGACCAGTGGCATATGATGACGCACGCGCAGGTGGAAGAAGCGCTGGACCCGTCCGGCACACGCAATTATCCGAAGCGCCGCGGCAACGACTTTTACCACCGTTACCAAGAAGATATCGACCTGATGGCCGAAATGGGCTTCAAAGCGTACCGGACGTCGATTTCCTGGTCGCGCATCTTCCCGAACGGAGACGAGAGCGAGCCGAACGAGCAGGGACTTGTTTTTTATGATAAAGTATTCGACGCTCTGCTGGCAAAAGGAATCGAACCCGTGATCTCGCTCTGCCACTACGATATGCCGCTGAATTTGCTCAAGAGCCACGGCGACTGGACGAACCGCGGGCTGATCGACCTGTTCGTGCATTACGCCGAGACGGTGTTCAACCGCTACAAAGACAAGATCAAATACTGGATCACCTTCAACGAAATGAACTGCCTCAAGCATCATCCGTACGCCAGCGCGGGCATTATCGAGGAGAACCATCCGCATCTGGAACAGGCGAAATACCAGGCGGCCCATCATCAGTTCGTCGCGAGCGCGCTGGCCGTCAAAGCCTGTCACGAGATTATCCCGGATTCGAAGATCGGCTGCATGATCAGCTATCTGCTGCTGTACCCGAACACCTGCCATCCCGAAGACGTGCTTGAGTGCCAGAAAGAAGAGCGGGTTTCGTTCTTTTTCAGCGATGTGCAGACCCGGGGAGCTTATCCGGCTTACGCCAAGCGCATGCTGGAAGAGAAAAACGTGACGCTGGATATCCAGCCGGGCGACGAAGAAATTCTGCTGGAAAATACGGCCGACTTCGTCGCGCTCAGCTACTATATGTCCAACAATGCGAGCGCGCAGGCGGGAGAGCACGAGAAAGCGAGCGGCAATCTGGTCGGCGGGATCAAAAATCCTTACCTGCTGCAAAACCAGTGGGGCTGGCAGATCGATCCGACCGGCATGCGCTATGCGCTGAACGTGCTGCACGACCGCTACGAAAAGCCGCTGTTCGTGGTGGAAAACGGCATGGGCGCGGTCGATACGGTCGAAGACGACGGTTCGGTCAACGACGATTACCGCATCGACTACCTCAAGCGGCATATCGAGCAGATGGCCGAAGCGATCGAGGACGGCGTGGAGCTGATGGGCTATACCGCCTGGGGCCCGATCGACATGATCAGCGCTTCGACGTCTCAGGCGTCCAAACGCTACGGCTTCGTCTACGTCGATCAGGACGATCTGGGGCGCGGCACGCTGGACCGTTCGCGGAAGAAAAGTTTCGACTGGTACAAAAAAGTAATCGAAAGCAACGGCCGCGAGCTGGAACAGCCGGCGGAAACGTTAGAGCAGTCGCACACGGTCGAAAAATAACGAAAATACGAACGCCATGCAAACACACGCGCCATCTGGTACACTGGTACTCAGACCGAAAGGGATGGGGGAAGCGCGTTGAAAGAACGATCTGCGGGAAACCATTGGAATGAACGGACGATCAAAATGCTGTGCGGAGCAAGCGCCTACCGGAAAGGGGAGGCGCTGTTTCGCGCGGGCAAAGTCGAGCTGCGGCGGCCGGAAGGCGCGGAGTCCGGCGATTACGAAGCGTTTGTGCGCGACGGCGATACGCTGCGGGTGAAGCTGCGCCTGGGCGGCTCGGACGACGCGATGGCGGCCGAGTGCGACTGCTCGGCCGGCTTCGCGTTCGAGCAGTCGTGCAAACATGCCGCCGCGGCGCTCTTGCAGCTGCTTGCGCTGCGGCGCGAAGGCTCGCTGCACGGCACGGGACCGAGCGCGGCCGCGGAAGAAGCGGCCGGAGGAGAATCGGCGCCCGAAGTTCGGGCGGACGAGGCGCCTGCGCGGAGGGACGGCTACGGCCGGGAACTGCCGCCGCTGCCGAGGCAGGGCGGCGGAGAAAGAGACCGCCGGACAGAATCGGCGGAACGGATGGGCCTTTCGAGCGAAGCATCGGAAGCCGACGGAAGCGAAGCTTCCGGCACGGAAGGGCCGGCGGAAGAAGCCGGCGATTCCGGCGCTTCTGCGCGGCCGGCTGCGGGCGGCGGACGCCGATTCGCCGCGGCTTCCCGTCCGGAAGACCGGCTGGTCGGCCGGGTGATGGACCTGTTCCGCCAGCAGCCGCGGGCGCTGGGCGGCTCGCGCTCGATTTTCGAATCGCGCCGCGAGCTGACGGCCGAATTCCTGATCGCGCCGTATCCGCACGGGCCTCGCCGCGGGCTGCTCGGCATCGAGCTGCGCGTCGGACCGGACCGCACCTACGCCGTGCCGGATATTCGCGAATTCCTGTCCCGCTTCGAGCGCGGGGAATCCTATTCGTTCTCGCGGCATTTTGCCTACGATCCCGCCGGGGACTGCTTTACGGCGCAGGACGACGCCGTGCTGCTGCGGCTGGACGAGATCCGGCGCAGCGAGAAGATGCAGCGCGCTTCGGCCGGCGCGCTGTACACGGGCGAGATCGGCGACCCGCCTTCGCTGCCGCTGCCGCCGCACGCCTGGGAAAGCCTGGCGCCGCTGCTGGCCGCGGCCCCGATCGCCGCGATCCGCAGCGGCGGCAGGGCGACGCCCGGCGTCGGCGTCTCGCACGAACCGCTGCCGCTGCGGTTCGAATTCCGCCGCTCCGCTTCGGGCGGACTGCGCATGAGCGCCAGAGGCATGGCCGGCACCGTCGCGCTGGAAGCTTACGGATTGGCGCTGCATAGGGGACGCCTGTACAGCCTCCGCCCGGCCGAAGCGCGGCGGCTGGCCGATCTTCAGCGGATCATGCGCGGCGGCGAAGCGAACGGACGCGGAGCGGAGGAACCCGATCCGGAAGAATTGGAGATCCCCAAAGCGCAGATGGATGCTTTTATGGAGCAGGTGGCGCCGGGGCTGATGAAGCTGGGCGATGTGTTTATCGCAAGCGACGTATCGGAGCGCGTGCTGCGGATTCCGCTGGAAGCGCGGGTGTATCTGGATCGGGTCAACGACCGGCTGCTGGCCGGGCTGGAATTCCAGTACGGCGATATCGTCATCAATCCGCTGGAACGCGGCGGCGCGCGCAGAGGGGAAAGCCGGATTCTCGTCCGCGAAGGCGAGAAAGAACTGCGCATCCTGGAACTGATGGAGAACGCCGGCTTCACCCGGACGGAAAGCGGCTATTATATGCAAGGCGAAGAGCGGGAGTTCGGATTCCTGCACGGCGTTGTACCGCATCTGGAGAAAATGGCCCGGATTTACGCGACGACGTCCGTCAAAGAGCGGATCATCGCGGTCAATCCGCCGCCTCGGATCTCGGCGGGCTTCAACGAGCGCTCGAACTGGCTGGAATTCCGGTTCGAGCTCGGCGGCATACCGGAAGCGGAGATCCGCGAGGTGCTCGCCGCCCTGCGGGAGAAGCGCAAATACTACCGGCTGCGCAGCGGTTCGCTGCTGCCGCTGGACACGGCGGCGTTCCGTTCGCTGCTCGATTTCCTGAACGGCATCCGGCCGCTGCTGCCGGAAGAAGGGCCGGACGCCGACGGCTCGTTCCGCCTGCCCGCCGCGGCCGGGCTGCACCTGCTGGACGGCCGGGGCGAAGAAAGCGGCAGCGGGCTGATCCGGCCGGAGCGTGAGCTGCGCCGTCTGCTGGACAGCCTGCGCAGCCCGGACCTGCTGGACTTTCCGGTGCCGGAGCCGCTTGAGTCCGTGCTGCGCGATTACCAGCAGACCGGCTACCGCTGGCTCAAGACGCTGGCGCATTACCGGCTGGGCGGCGTGCTGGCCGACGATATGGGACTGGGCAAGACGGTGCAGAGCATCGCCTATCTGCTGTCGGCGCTGCCGGAGATTCGGCAAAGCGGCCGGCCGGCGCTGATCGTGGCGCCCGCTTCGCTGATGTACAACTGGCGCAGCGAGCTTGCGCGGTTCGCTCCCGGCATACGCGCCGCCGTGATCGACGGAAGCAGGCGGGAGCGCGAAGCGGCGCTGATCGCCGCGCAAAGCCCGGAGCAGGCGAGCGACGTATGGATCGTGTCGTACCCGCTGCTGCGCCGCGACTCGGCGCTGTACGAGCGAATAGAGCTGCACACTTTGATTCTGGACGAAGCCCAGGCGATCAAGAATCCCGAAACCCAGACGGCCAAGTCCGTCAAAGCGCTCCGGGCCGGCTTCCGCTTCGCGCTGACCGGCACGCCGATCGAGAACTCGCTCGAAGAGCTGCGCTCGATCTTCGAAGCGGTGCTGCCGGGATTGTATCCGGGCCGCCGCGCGTTCGCGGAACTGACGCGCGAAACCGTGGCGAGGCGCGCGCGGCCGTTCCTGCTGCGCCGGCTCAAAAGCGACGTGCTGCGGGAGCTGCCGGAGAAGATCGAATCGCTGCGCGTCTCGGAACTGCTGCCGGAGCAGAAGAAGCTGTACGCCGCGCATCTCGCCAAGCTGCGCTTCGAAACGCTCAAGCATCTGGACATAAGCGAAGAACTCGGCCAGAGCCGCATCCTGTTTCTGGCCGGCCTGACGCGGCTGCGCCAGATCTGCTGCCACCCGGCGCTGTTCGCCGAAGGTTACGAAGGCCGCTCGGCCAAATTCGAGCAGCTGATGGAGACGCTGGAAGAATGCCGCCGGGCGGGCCGCCGCGTGCTGGTGTTCTCGCAGTTTACGCAGATGCTGCAGCTGATCGGCCGCGAGCTCGGCGTTCTCGGCGTGCCGTTTTTTTACCTCGACGGAAGCACCCCGGCGCGGGAGCGCCCGGAGATGTGCGAACGGTTCAACGACGGCGAGCGCGATCTGTTCCTGATTTCGCTCAAAGCCGGCGGCACCGGTCTTAATCTGACCGGAGCGGATACCGTGATTCTGTACGACCTGTGGTGGAATCCGGCGGTCGAGCGGCAGGCGGAAGACCGGGCTTACCGGATGGGCCAGCGCCGCGACGTGCAGGTAATCCGTCTTGTCGCCGCCGGCACGATCGAAGAAAAGATGATCGCACTCCAGCGCAAGAAAACGCAGCTGATCGACGAAGTGATCGAATCCGGCAGCGGAGATGTCGACCTGTCGCTGACCGCGGCCGATATCCGGGAACTGCTGGGACCGGAATCGTAAACGGGAAAAAGGACGGCGCATTGGGCGCGCCGTCCTCAAGTTGTCGAGAAAGCCGGCTAGGGTTCCAAACGGAAAATAGCGACGCATGTGCACTTATTTGGAGCGAAACGCTTCGGTTTCTTCAAATAGCGACGCGGGTGCAATTATTCGGGCGCCACAGGCCGAATCGAAGCAAAAAAACTCGAAATAAGTGTATCAGCGCAGTTATTTCCTCGAAAATGTAAGATTAAGCCGGAATAAGGGCATATATGCAGTTATTTCGATTGTTCTTGCCCTTTGCTTTATTTCTCCGGCCCGTTCTCCGGCCCGTTCTCCAACTTTTCACTCCAATCGTTTCTCGACGATCCGGGGAAGGACGGCGCAGCCGCGCGCCGTCCTTTTTTCACCGCATCCGATCAGCGCGTGCGCGCCGCGTTTCCCGCCGTGTCCGCCGGGAAGACGATTCCCGCGTCCCGGCGCGCCCGGGCCGCCAGCTCCATGACCAGCGCCGAATGGCGCAGGGTGTCCATGCTTTTCTCCCATTGTCCGGTCCGGTAAATTTCTTCGAACGCGCGGAACTCGTTGACCATATGGTTATCCGGCGCGCCGAATTCGATATGCTCGACGACGCCTCCGACGGTTACCGTCAAAGAAGAACACAGATTAGGCGGGCCGTCTAAGCGGATGCTGCCGTTCTCGCCCTGGATCAGCGCAAAGTTGTCCCCGTCGGAATCTTTGGCCGCGCAGCAGAGAGCGACAAAGCCGGGATAAGCCAGCGCGGCGGCGCCCGACGTATCGATTCCGTTCGGGCCGATGTTGGCCAGGTAGCGGATCTCCCGCGGCGCGCCGAACAATCCGGCAACCAGGTGCAGATTATAGATGTTCAGGTCGTACAGCGCCCCGCCGGAGAAAGCAGGATCGAACGCGGGCAGCACCCGGCCGTCCAGATAATCGCCGTAACGGCTCGAACGCTTGGAGAAATTCGCCTGCACCAGCCGGACCGGGCCGATGCTGCCCAGCAGCTCCCGTGCGCGCAGATAGTCCGGCGAATACAGCGTGGTTACGGCTTCCAGCAGATACAGGCGCCTGCGTTCCGCCAGCGCCAGCAGTTCCCGCGCTTCTTCCGCCGTCGAGGTGAACGGTTTTTCCGCGATGACGTGTTTGCCCGCTTCCAGCGCGCGGCGCGCGTAATCGTAGTGCAGGCTGTTGACGATCCCGATATAAATAAAATCGAGCGCCGGATCGGCCAGCATTTTATCGTAATCCGTATATACGCTGCCGATTCCGAAGCGCTCCGCCAGTTCGCGGCCCAGCGCAAGCTTGGGCTCGCGCACGCAGATGGCGGCGGCCTCCGCGCCTTCCGCCTGCCGCAAAGCTTCCAGGGCGACGCGGACGATTCCGCCGCTGCCCGCTATTCCGATCTTCATGCCGAACCCTTCTTTCTTTTATCGAATTTTGCCGAAAGTGTAATACCTGAGGAAACACCCTCGTCTAATGAAATATAAGGAGCGGAAAACAAACTGTTCATTCCGTTTCAATCCATCATCTTAGAGGAGTGTTTTCTTATGAAATTGAACCGTAAAATGATCGCTTTGACGACCGCCTTGTCGCTTGCCGTACCGCTTGCCGCCGCTTCTCCCGGCCTTTCGCCGAATACGGCTGCCGCAGCCGACAGCCATATCGGAGCTTTCGCCAAAGCGGGCGCGGCCGCGAAAAGCGGCAGCGTTCGTCCGGCGACGAAATATTTTCAGCTTACGATCAAAGGCAAAAACGCCACGCGCAAAGCCCAGCTGAAAACAGGCGACACCTATTCGCTTTACGCGGCTTCCGGGTATACGTTCAGCTCCGCGAAAAATAAGCTTTACCTCACGAGTTATCCGAAGTACAGCGCGCAGATCCAGCCTTTGCCGTCCAATTACGACTTGAACGCGCTGCGCAAGAAAGGCACGGCGGAGCTGAAACAATACGGCAAGGTCAACAGCTACAGCGGCGATCAGCTGTTTGAAAGCCCGATGTCAGGCGCGCTGCTGTATCTGCAAACGAGCGATGAGAAAGGCATCCGCGATTATGTGGTCTGGAAAGCCGAAGACGGCAAGTCGTATCTGTTCCGCGTGAGCATTCCGGAAAGTGACTTTGCCGGCACGTTCCGCCAGATCGTTTACACGTCGCTGTCGACGATCGCGTCGAAATAACTTTGCCGCGCACCCGCGCGAGAAGTCCAATTCCAACTATCCCGGACCGGCCGCTTCCGCGGCCTGTCCGGTTTTTTGGCGTTCGAATCCGTAATCTTATCCGCAGTCCGGGTGTTCTTTATTATAGAACGCCGCCGGCGTTTGTAGACCGCAGCGCTCCACATTATAATTGAAGTACAAGAAAAAGCGGTTGTCCGGCTCCCGGGGCGTACCCCGGGTACGCGGGAAGACCGGTTTTTGTTAGCGGATTTCAATCGCACCGGGAAAAGAGGGATGTCATGCTGTTGGAGAAGCTCGAACGCGCGGACGGTTTTTCGGACGCCGAACGGAAGATTGCCGCCTATATCTTGAAGCGCCGCGAGAACGTGCTCGGCTTGACGATCCGCGAGCTTGCCGCCGACACGTATTCGTCGAATCCGACGATCGTCCGGCTGTGCCGCAAGATCGGGGTCGGCGGCTTTCGCGAATTCAAGATCGTGCTGTCTTCGGAACTCGAACGCGCGGCCGGAGTAGAGAAGGTCGATGCCAATATTCCGTTCGACGGCCGCGAAGAAGCGCGCGCGATCGCGGAGCGGATCGCCGGATTGACCCGCTCGACGGTGCGCGATGCGTATTCGCTGCTCGACGGTGCCGCGCTGGATGCCGCCGCGTCCGCGATCGGCGAAGCGCGCCAGGTCTATTTGTTCGCCGTCGGCGATTCGATGATTCGCGCGATGAGCTTCCAGGGCAAGCTGCTCAAGATCGGCCGGCCGGTGCAGATTTCGAACTTTTTGCAGGAACAGGGATATCACGCCAGCAACGCCGCCGAAGGCGACTGCGCACTGTTTATCACCTACCACGCCCGGCAGCCCGAATATCTGCGCTATGCGGAAACGATGCGGGAGCGCGGCGTGCGGCTGATCGCGGTGACGGCCGATGCCCGCGGCGAACTGGCGCAGCGGTGCGGGATCGTTCTGCCGCTGCCGCTGGACGAAGAACCCGCCGGCAAGATCGCTACTTTTTCTTCGCAGATCGCGATTGATTATGTCTTGAATGTGCTGTACTCCTGCGTATTCAATCTGCGCTACGAGCATCATTTTCGGATCAAACAGGATAACCAGGACTATGTGGAGCGCATAACGCGTTCGTAAAAAACGGGAGCAGGAAAGGAGCAAGGATGAATATAAGCGAAAACAGCGAATGGAATTCGGAAGATCCGCTGCGGCAGATGCGGGACCGCCTCTACACGCTGCGGGAAAGCGGGCGTTATGAAGAAGCGCTGGAGATGGTCGCGGAAATCCTGCATGCGGCGCCGGAAGATCACGACGCGCGCTTCACGGCGGCCCAGTGCCTGTGGATGCTGCACCGGCGCGACGAAGCGCTCGAACTAACGCGGACGCTGATCGGAGAACGCCCGGATGCCGGACGGCTCTACGGGCTGGCCGCGGATATTTGCGCGGACCGGCAGGGCTGGACGGAGGCGGCCGGTTATTTCGAACGCGCGCTGGAGCTGGAACCGGAATCTTATTATTACCATCTGCGGTTGTCCCAGGTGCTGTACGAAGTGCTGCTGGAAGACCCGTATCCGCTGCAATCGCGCTTTTTTCGCTATACGTTCAAGCCCGAGTATGCGCGGCTGGGAGAGCGCGTGCTGGCCGAAGCCGAAACCGCGATCGGACTTGAACCCGAACGGGCGGCGGGCTACGCGCAAAAAGCGGCCGTGCTGGACCTGATGCTGCGGCCCGAGGAATCCGAGGCGGCGATCCGCGAGGCGATTGCCTGCGAGCCGCAGGGCCACTATGTGCGGGCGCTCCATGCGCATTTCCTGCTCAAAAAGGGCGAGCTCAAAGCCGCGCGCGAAGAAGTGGATTATGCGCTGTCGCTGAATCCGGACAACGTCGACGCGCGGCAGATCCGCGAACGGATCGAAGAAGGCGCGCGCAATCCCGCGCTGCTGCAAAAGTACTGGCTGGAACGGGCCAGCTACGGAACAAGCGAATATTTCGATCGCCTCGAAGTGCGCCGCCGCCGGATTCTGCTGATTCTCCGGGCGGGCCGCAGGCCGCTGTGGCAGATGAGCCGCTACTTGAAACGGGCGCCGGACGATGTGGATATTCAGCTTGCTTACGGCAAAGCCCTGTCGGAAGACAAACAGCCGGACCGCGCGCTGCGGCATTTTCGCAGGCTGCAGCGCCGCTGGCCGGACAATACGGACATTCCGGCCTGGATCGGCCAACTGAAGAAGCTCGGCGTATGGGCCGGATCGATCAAACCGATGCTGCGGCGGATTCTTTACTGGGGCATTGCGGTGCCGATCGTGCTGATTGTATATATTCCCAAAATGCTGGTCTGGTTCGTTCAGCGCATGACCGGAATAGGCGGCGCCAAAAAAAGCGCCCGAACGGAAAAGAGGGTTGGATAATATGCCGACTGAAGACCTGCCGATCGATAACGGGCCCGCCGATCCCGCCGGAGAAGCGGGGGAGATAGCGCGCGCAATCGCCGCCCGGCATCCCGCCGCGCAGCGCGAGGAGTCGCTCGACCGGCGCAAAGCGGACAAAGTCCGCGGTAATCTGAAGATTGACGGCGGAGATGCGGCATTCGTATTTTTCGACGCGACGGTATTGGGCAAATATCGCGTCGGCGCGGCTTTTACGGATTCCGGCCTTTACTGGAACACCAATATCAAAAGGCGCTTTTTCTCCTGGGAAGAATTCCGGGAAGCGCCGCTGCCCGCGGAAGGCTACTTGAGCGGGGATATCCGGATCGGGGGAGAGCTGCTCCCGTGCACGGGACTTCGCCCGACGCGGGGCGAAATGCTCGATCTGCTGTGCGAGATCCGGTTCGCAATCGGCGGCGGAGCGCCGCAGAGTGGTCCGGTCTCGACCCGCGAGCGCTTTATGCTGGAAAACGAGCCGCGGCCCGGAGCCGACGAAGCGTTCATCCTGCATCTGGCCTACCGGGCGGGTTTGTTCAAGCCGGAGCACTGGCTGCGCGCGGAGCCGGACGGCGATCCGGGCGGGGTCCCGCTGCAGCGCCGGGCCTTCGGGATTCCGGAGCGGGAGCGGGTGCTGGCTTTTCGGGATCAGGCGCGCGCGGTGCGCCGCAGCGGCGACCGCGGCGTCGTGCTGACCGAAGCGGGCGTATATATCCGCGGCACGAACGATTTGAAAGAAGGGCTGCCGTCCGCGTTTATTTCTTACGGACGCCTGGGCCGGTTGGATAAGCCGGCCGAAGCGGGAGACGGAGTGCGGCTGAACGGGCAGCTGGTATACAAAGGTTCGGAAAGTCGGGGCCTGGCGCGGATGCTGTCCGACCTGCGGCTGTACGTGTCCTCGCTTGATGAGCCCGGCGCGGAAGCGTGCACGGAATTTCCATACGATTCGTCGTATGCCGAACCCTGGGAACTATTCGCGGCCGAAAGCGGAACGCGCTGGATCGCCGCCGAAGACGGGATGCCGCGAGGCGTATATACCGAGTCGGAGCTGCGCGCCGCGGCCGAAGCCGGCCTGATCGACCGCAACCTGACGCGCTTCTGGGCGGAAGGACAGCCCCGCTGGAAAAGCGCGGAGGAAGCGGGTTTCATTTGAATAGAAAAAGACATCAAAAAGCCGCTTGTTATAGAAGCGGCTTTTTTAAATATGTTTATTTGTAATCCATGTGTCGCGGATTTGTATAATAGATAGTCGAAATATTCGGCAATAATGAGAGATTAGACATCATATTGTTAACCAGCCTGTTGTCTACAGTTAGAAAATTGATTCCATATAAGTTTGCAATGCTGGCGTTCAACGCATCTGCTGCACCAAGCGTATCGGATAGTTCAATTTGTTTAAGCGCTGAATTTTTGTCGCCATCGAGTACTTTAAAAACTTCTTGATCGATAAGTGTAGTTAACGTATTTTTAGTAAAAGTTCTAAAAGCTTGTATAGCAGATTGATCGAAAGTTAAATCGAAACGCAAATAATAATTCTCGAGCGCTCTTCCGTTTAGATGCATAACTTCGTTTATAATCACAGGATTTACATACAAAAGAATAGCATTCTCTTCCGGAAAAAGATGCTCTTCAAAGAGTTGATTTATGGTTGAATGCCATGGATCTGCAGTTGAGAATAAAGCATTTAAAATACAGGTATCAATTAGGATATCGGCTCCATATGGAAAACCGGAAAAGTCAGAAGAATTAAAGTCTTGTTTCCTCACCGTGTTTATCCCACTCTCTAACTGTATTAATCTCAACAGGCAGCTTTGGCGCTTTACCGATTACCGATTTTAATATTTCTTTTTGTGTTGTATTCATGCCAATTTGATTTTTTGGAATTGGTTTAATGGTTGAATTTGTCGTAAGCATAAAATCTCCTCCTTATGCCTTATTTGCATAGATGTATTCATTTCGAAATCGTATACTTTTAAGCAGAATAATATTAAAGATAGATTACCACAACACTGAACAATTTTATACAAATTAAGACAGCATCCGGTTGTATTTTTCTATAACCGGATGCTGTCATCTGAAATCTTATGAATTTAAATTCGAATTTCGGGCCTGCGCGACGCGAATCGCGTCTTCCCGCACGTCGACTAGGATATCGTTCACGTCTTCGTCGTCCAGCAGCAGATCCGTAATGCCGTCTTCCACATGCTGCTGAATCATGCGGCGGAGAGGACGGGCGCCGAAGGACGGATCGTAGCCCAGTTCGGCCAGTTTACGTTTGGCTTCGTCGTCGATCGCAAGCGAGATGCCGCGTTCCGACAGCGTGTTTTCGATCTCGGCCAGCATATTGTCGACGATGGCGACCAGGTCTTCTTCCTTGAGCGAAGCGAACGGCACGATGCCGTCGAAGCGGTTCAGGAATTCGGGCCGGAAGTAATTGCCGAGCGAGTTCAGGATCGAACGGGTTTCTTCCGTTTTCGCCGTGAAGCCCATCGTGATCTTCTTCTCGGCGGCGGTGCCGGCGTTCGACGTCATGATGATGACCGTATCTTTGAAGCTGACCGTACGGCCCTGGCTGTCGGTCAGGCGGCCGTCGTCGAGTACCTGGAGGAACATATGCTGCACGTCCGGGTGCGCTTTCTCGATCTCGTCCAGCAGGATAATGCTGTACGGATTGCGGCGCACTTTCTCCGTCAATTGGCCGGCTTCTTCATGGCCCACGTAGCCCGGAGGCGAGCCGATCAGCTTGGACACGGAGTGCTTCTCCATATATTCGCTCATATCGAGCCGGATCATCGAGTCCGCGCTGCCGAACAGTTCTTCGGCGAGCGCTTTGGACAGCTCGGTCTTGCCGACGCCGGTCGGGCCGACGAACAGGAACGAAGCGATCGGCTTCGTATTGCTGCGCAGTCCGGCGCGTCCGCGGCGGACCGCTTTGGATACTTTGTCCACGGCTTCGCTCTGGCCGATTACGCGGTGTTCCAGGCGTTCGGCCAGATTTTTCATGCGTCCGCGTTCGTCCGCTTGCAGTTTGCCGACCGGAATGCCCGTTTTGCGCTCGATCAGGTTCTGGATATCTTCGACCGAGACGGCGAGAACTTCCTGTCCGGACGGTTCGCTGTCCAGACGTTGGAGCAGCACGGCTTCTTCGTCGCGCAGCCCGGCCGCGCGTTCGTAATCTTCCTGGCGGGCCGCTTCGTCTTTCTCGGCTTTGATCTGTTCCAGACGGCCGCGGACTTCATCGCCGCCGCCGACCGATGCGCGCAGGTTCAGCTTGGCGCCGGCTTCGTCGAGCAGGTCGATCGCTTTGTCCGGCAGGAAGCGGTCCTGGATATAGCGGCCCGACAGCCGCACGCACGCTTCGAGCGTGTCGTCGGAGTAAGTCACGCCGTGGAACTCTTCGTACTTCGGACGCAGTCCTTTCAGGATCTCGATCGCTTCCGCCGCCGTCGGCTCGTCGACCGTGACCGGCTGGAAACGGCGTTCGAGCGCGGCGTCTTTTTCGATCTGCCGGTATTCTTTGAGCGTGGTCGCGCCGATCACCTGCAGTTCGCCGCGCGCCAGCACCGGCTTCAGGATATTGCCGGCGTCCATCGAGCCTTCGGCCGAACCCGCGCCGACCAGCAGGTGGATCTCGTCGATAAACAGCAAAGCGTTCTTGCGCTGCTGGAGTTCGACGATCAGCTGTTTGACTTTTTCTTCAAACTGCCCGCGGATGCCGGTTCCGGCAACCAGCGAAGCAACGTCGAGCGAGTACACTTCTTTGCCCAGCAGCTTCGCCGGCACATTGCCTTCGACGATGCGCAGCGCCAGCCCTTCGGCGATCGCCGTTTTGCCGACGCCCGGTTCGCCGATCAGCACCGGATTGTTCTTATTGCGGCGGTTCAGGATTTCGATGACGCGTTCGATCTCGTCTTCGCGTCCGATCACCTGGTCGATGCGTCCGCCGCGCGCTTCGTCGTTCAGGTTGCGGGCGAGCTGGTCCAGCATCCCGCCTCCGCGGCGTCGGCCGCCCTGGGCGGCTTGTTCCGGGGAACGGCCCGCGCCGGAGTTCGGCTGCTGACCGGAGGACTGCATGAAGCTTTTGAACATTTCTTCGAACGACGATTGGCCGCCGGAAGGTCCGAAGCCCGCCGTGAACGGCACGCCGCTGCTGAGCTTGGCGTAGCAGTCTTCGCACAAAAATACTTTTTCGGATTTATTGTTAAAGGTGAGGCTCAGACCTACGGTTGCTTGATTGTGGTTGCAATGTTGACAGCGCATGAAGGCATGCCCCTTTCATGGGTGGAATTTGATTTTCGTTTTATCCTAACGTGTCGTTCAGGAAACGGCCGCCCCTCTCCGAGAGAGAGGACCGCCGGGATTAGGGGGAACGAAAGGCAAAGTCGAATATTCATTTGACTATTTCATCTGACTTTGACTTTCTTTGACCTTATTATACCGCAATAAAAACAAGAGTCAATAGTTTTCGGTTATTTTTAGTAAGTTTGTTGGGAAAAGTGGAGTTTGGTGCGCATCGAAAAGGCAGCCGCGGCGGCCGGATGGTCTTGATCGTTAAACTTCTTTACGATTCTCTTCCAGCAAACGCCGCAGTTTGGCTTCGGTCGTCGTATCGGGGGAAGGGGTATATACGCTGCAGCGCAGATCGTCCTGTCCGTACACGCTGAGCGAGGTCAGTTCGTACACCATTTTGCCCGCTTTCGCATGGCGGAATTCCAGGTGGACGTCGGGCGCGTAGCTGACCTGGCCGTTTTCCCACATCGTTTTGAAGTCGGGATGGGCATTCGTCATTTCCTCCAGAAAGCGGTCGTACCATCCGTCGCCGACGTAGCGGCCGTAGTAGGAGCGGAACATCGACAGAAAGCCGCTCGCAAACTGCTCCCAGTTGACCGCCAGCCGGCGGAACTCCCGGCGCGTAAACAGCAGGCGGATCATATTGCGCTCGTCGGCGGATATCCGTTCGAAATCCAGAAACACGCAGCGGGCCGCTTCGTTCCATCCGACGATATTGCACATCCGGTCCGAAACGATCACGGGGCAGCAGGTCAGCTCGGTAATGATTTTTTGCAAAGAAGGGCCGATCCGCAGCGGTTCGGACTCCGGCGTATAAGCGGCGGAACCGCCTTCGAGCGTCAGCGAGTACAGATATTTGCGCTCGTCGGCGTTCATGCGCAGCGCGCTTGCAACGCAGTCCAGCACGGAAGGCGAAGCCTGGATACTGCGGCCCTGTTCGAGCCAGGTATACCAGGTGGTGCTGACGCCTGCGAGCTGCGCGACTTCTTCCCGGCGCAGACCGGGGGTTCGACGCCGCGTTCCGGCGGGGAATCCGACCGATTCCGGAGAGATTTTGGCACGCTGGGTTTTGAGAAACGCGGATAACGCCTGAAGTCTGGGATTGGCATTCATCGGCTGCACGCCTCCAATCGTAGGATTTTCAATCGTTGACTATAGATGATTATAGAAGACAAAGCGAAGACAGGCAGTAATTATACCCGTATAAACGGTAACTTGTAATAGGATAATTTCCATGTCATTATAGCGGTGAATCCGGCGGGCGGCAAGGGACCGAGAACGAAGCGGCGGCGCGCGGCGGAAGCACGGAAGCGAAGATTTGCAGCGGGAACAAAGATCGAACCGCATATAAAGGAGCTGGAGAAATTGGAAAGAGTCGTGATTACCGGGATGGGGATCGTCTCGCCGCTCGGCAATGAAGTAGAGGAGTTCTGGTCGCGGCTGGTCCGGGGAGAATCGGGCATTGCGAAGATCGAATCGTTCGATGCGTCGAAGCACAAAGTCAAAATAGCGGGCGAGGTGCGCGATTTCGATCCCGGTTCTTTGCTTGATGCAAGAGAGCTGCGCCGGCTGGACCGGTTCTGCCAATTCGCGCTTGCCGCGGCGGATCAGGCGGTCCGGCAGGCGGGCATCGACTGGACGGCGGCGGACCGGGAACGAACGGGCGTGTATGTCGGCTCGGGCATCGGCGGCATCCGGACGCTGATGGATCAGGCCGGCGTGCTGGCAAAGCGCGGACCGGAGCGCGTCAGCCCGACGCTGGTGCCGGCGATGATCGCCAATATGGCGGCCGCGCTGATCAGCATCCGTTACGGCACGCTGGGTCCGACGCTCGCGCCCGTTACCGCGTGTTCGATCGGCAATACCGCGATCGGCGAAGCTTTTTACAATATCCAGGCAGGGCGAACCGATCTGATTCTCGCCGGCGGCAGCGAAGCGTCGCTGACCGGTGTGGCGCTGGCGAGCTTCTCGAACGCGACCGCTTTGTCCGCGCGAAACGACGAGCCGCAGAGAGCCAGCCGTCCGTTCGACCGGGAACGCGACGGTTTCGTGATGGCGGAAGGCGCGGGTATTCTCGTGCTGGAGTCGCTGACGCACGCGCTGAACCGGGGAGCGAAGATTCTGGGCGAAGTGATCGGCTACGGGGCGAGCTCGGACGCTTATCATATGGTCGCGACGCCGGAAGACGGCAATGGGGCGGCCCGGGCGATGAGCGCGGCGCTGCGAGAAGCGAATATTGCGCCTGCGGAGATCGACGTGATCAGCGCGCACGCAACCGGTACCGTGATCGGCGATCGTTCGGAAACGGCCGCGATCAAAACGACTTTCGGCGAGGACGCGGCGCGCATCCCCATTACCGCCAACAAGTCCATGACCGGGCATATGCTGGGCGCGTCCGGGGCGGCGGAAGCGATCGCGCTGGTCAAAAGTCTGCAAACGGGCATTGTGCCGCCGACGATCAATCTGGAGCACGCCGACCTCAGGTGCGATCTGGATTACACCCCCAACAAGGCGAGAAAGTTGAATTTGAACATCGGCATCTCGAACTCGTTCGGCTTCGGCGGGCATAACTCGGCGATCGTGCTGCAAAGATATGAACAAAAATGATCCAGACATTAGGGCGTGTCTTCAAACCTGCCAATGTGCACCTTTTGCCGCCTTTTCGTCCTCCGCTGCGTCACTTTCCCTTGACGTGCCCCGGCACGACTGCGAAAAAGTTCCTTGCTGAAAACGAAAATTCGGCCAAATCTGCTTCCATCGAGGTTTGAAAACACGCCCTAAGGCATTCCCATTTTACAAACCGACGGTCTGTTTTTATAATAGATATCGAATAGACTGAAGTTTACATTCGGTGAAGCGGAGGGATGCTTATGAAGCAGGAAGAACGCAGGCAGCACAGTACGGCGTTGCTATTGGACACGGTTAAGCAGCTTGTGCGGGAAAAAGGCTGCGCCGCCGTGACGATGAAAGATATTATGGAGCAATCGGGTTTGTCGAAAGGCGCGATTTTTCATTATGTCAAAAGCAAAGACGAATTATTTGTACAGGTGCTGCAGGAGCGGCTTGAAGACACCAACGTCCGTTTTCGAAACGAAGTGCAGCAAAGCGGGACGTCTTTTGCCGAACCGATGCGGCGGATTTCGGACAGTATCGCTTCGTATGCGGATGCGGAAGACGTGACCAACCGCATTTTGCTGTATTTGCTAGGCAGGGAAGACCAACCGGTCGCGGCTCAAGCGTTAAAAGAATACTATGAGCGCACGTTGGAGTTATCGGCGGAATGGATACGAATCGGCCAACGGCACGGCGCCATCGCCGAGACCGTCGACGCGGCCCGCACGGCGGATATGTTCGTGCTGCTGACGATGGGCCTTCGCGTACGATCTTCGATTCCGGGGACGACTGAACGTTTCTCGGCTTCGCATTTTTCCGAGTGGATCGCTCAGATGCTTCAGCCTCAGGGACGGAACGACTCAGTGAAGGAGTGAGTGAACGCAATGGTTCCTTTTTACGCGTTGATCGGCTCGTTTTTGCTGTTTGCCGGTCTCGGCTTTCTCGGTATCGACTATTTTCAAAGCTGGCGGACTTCGCTTCAAGCTGCGGTTGCAATCATGCTGCTGTTGGGAGCGTCCGCGCATTGGGGGAGCAAAAAAGAGGATCTGATCCGTATGGTGCCGCCTGCTTTTCCGAAACCGGCAACGATCGTGACTGTCACGGGCGTGCTTGAACTTCTTGGCGCAATCGGGATTCTGGTTCCGGCCACGTCCAAAGCTGCTTCGATCGGCCTGGCGCTGCTGTTGTCGGCGATGTTTCCGGCGAACGTGTTCGCGGCCCGAAACCGATTGACGATCGGAGGCAAAGCCGTACCCGGTTTGTTTGCGCGAACGGCGATCCAGCTTGTTTTTATCGCGGCGGTGCTGCTGGCAGGATGGGGTTGAACGCGTGTTTCGCAGCAGGCACAAAAAAGAAGGAGATCGACAGGCGTCGATCTCCTTCTGCATATGGACTTACCGAACAATCAGGATACTTTGAAATATTGAACGGAAGCTTGAAGCTCGTCCGCCATTTGGGACAAGCTGCGGATCGCGCCCGCGATTTCCTGTATCGTAGCGCTTTGTTCTTCGATCGCCGCGCCCACTTCTTGATAGCCGGCCGATTGTTCTTCGGTAATGCCGGATATTTTTTGCATGGAATCCGTGATCAATTCGAACGAACGGTCCGTTTTATCGAGCGAGCTTTTCAGATGGCCGATTTGGGAAGAGAAAGACGAAACGCCGTCGAAAATGGTTTTGAAATTATCGGACATTTTGTTGATCCATTCCTGGCCCTGCTCGACGGCTTGGCTGCCTTGCTCGATGCTGGTCAGCACCGATTGGCTGTCCTGCTGCGTGCTGTTGATCAATCCGGTAATGGATTTGGCCGCGTTGGACGATTGTTCGGCGAGCTTTTTCACTTCTCCGGCGACGACCGCGAAGCCTTTGCCGTGTTCGCCCACATGGGCGGCTTCGATCGAAGCGTTCAGCGCAAGCAGATTGGTTTGCGTCGCAATATGCGTGATGACCGTAATAAAATTGCTGATTTCTTTGGAGCGCGAATCCAGTTGGACAGCGGCTTCCTGCGATTGCTTCATTTCCTGTTGGATCACGTTCATTTGGTTGAGCGTTTTTTCGACCAATAGCTGGCCGTCCTGCGAATAAGAGCTGACTTCAAGCGCCATTTGCTGCATGCCGGTCACTTCGTTGGTGACATTGGCCAGCTCTTCGTTCACTTCGACGATCGAAGAGGTGCTGTCCGTGATCGAAACGACCACTTCCGATACGCCTTCGTTGACGCTGTTCATGGACAGCGCAACCTGATGCGAGCTGGCTCCCATTTCGTTGGAAGCTTGATGGATATTGCCGGCAGTCGTCGAAAAAACAGTCGAAGAATTCGAGATTTGATGAATCAGGCTTTCCAGGTTGCCGCGCATCGCGTTGAACGAATTGGCCAGCGTGCCAAGCTCGTCTTCGCGCTTCAGCACGAATTCTTCGGTCAGATCGCCTTCGGCGACTTTTTTCGTAGCGCGTACGAGCTTGTTGATCGGACGGGTCAGGCTGCGGCTGAGCAGGAAAGCGACGGTAACGCCGATCACGATGACCGCGCCCACGATGACGACCGTGAACCAGAAGATAAACGTCTGCGTGGCCGGAATCACGCTGGCGTCGATATCGATGCCGGCGATGCCGAACGGATTGCCGCTGCTGTCCTTCAAAGGAAGGAACACCGATTTGTGGATGCCGTATTCGTCTTTGTAGATCGAGCTGTACGTCATCTTCTGAGAAGAGATCGCTTCTTTCATTTCATCCGAAAACGCATACTCCGTGCCGTAATCGTCATCCACGCCGGTCAGGATCACGAGTTGTTCTTTGCCGGTGCTGTTGCTGAGGATATAGACATTTTCCAGCGTATCGGTGACGAGCACGTCTTCGAGTTCCGCTTTGATTTTTTTGTACGCTTCATTGTTCAGACCGTCGATATCCGCCGGGTTTTCCGGAATGGAAGTCAGATACGTATCGATGGATTGAATGCTGCTTGCCAGTCTGAGATCGAACTGACCTTCCAGTTCGCTCGTCAACCGATTGCTGATCCGGGACTCCGTGATCGAAAAAGCGGTACAGGTGAAAACGATCAACAACACGATCGAAGAGATCATT
Organism: Saccharibacillus sp. CPCC 101409; assembly: GCF_030518235.1. Lineage (GTDB taxonomy): Bacteria > Bacillota > Bacilli > Paenibacillales > Paenibacillaceae > Saccharibacillus. Next base: position 933,157 of record NZ_JAULSA010000001.1, read on the forward strand.
TTTGCGGAGATATGGTTTTTGTACCAACCCCATACTGATTTTTTGGTTTGCTCAGGCGTATTCTTGGACACGTGTTACCCTCCGATTGGCTGCAAAGCATCTGCATAGGAATAAAATACGCTATCGATGTTTTGCTTGAGATAAGCGACGATTTCCGGGATGTGCGAGACTTGGGTATACGGCGAAATCACAAACAGTTTTGCGGCGTACAGCGTTGTATCCCGGTTGTCGGTTGTCGGCACGACCAGATGTTTTTTCGTATCGCCGAAGAACATGCGGTCGCGATTTTGACCCAGCACTTCGAACAACTGCGCGTTCAACTCGTTGGCGCGTTCGATCTCGGCATGCGAGCACAGACCGGACAATTCGGCTTCGAAAAGGTTTTGCTTGTCCGGGTAGAGGCGGAACAGGGTCATGATCGCCGGATTTTGGTCGTTGACGATGACCGCTTCAGGCACTTCGCGGCGCAGCGTCTCGCGGAATTCCAAATTGACTTCCACGAATTGCGCCAGCAGACGTTGGTAACCGGTGACGCCGAAAGCGAGCAGCGCGCTGTAGATGCTGATCGAGCTTGCCATGCGCGAGCATTCGAGCGTATAGCCGGTATGGTAATCGCCGTAGCCGCGGTGTCCGACGTAAGGCGTTTCTTCTTCCGCCAGATCGACAAGCTGAAGATCGGCCGCGTTTTTCACCAGGAACAGACTGGTCGAATACGGCGTCTGCCCCAGCTTTTGAAAATCGAAGCAAAGCGTGTCGGCCAACGACAGATGCTGCATCCGATTGTTGATTTGCCGCAATGCGTCCAGCACCGGAGCCGAGAATTCAAGCGGGTTGCCGGCGAAATCGTACTGGCGGAAAAAGGCGAAGAAGCCGCCGAGTGCGGAGTCGGCATGGATATGCGGCCGCCGCATACCGTGCCCAGCCGCGACTTCCTCCGCCGTTTGTTTGATGAGTTGAACATTGTCGATGCCCATTGCATCCGTGGTTCCCGTAGTCGCAACGATATATACCGGGATGCCGCCGTCCGAAATGACCTGCTCCATTTTGAGGCGCAAATCTTCGGTATCCATAGAACTATCTGTAAGGGTGCGCACTTTGATAAGATGGTCGCTGCCTAACCCTGTCGCTTCCATCGATTTGAACAGGCTGTAGTGAGCCGATTCCGAGCAGAACGTGTACAGATTCCGCGGAACGCCTTTGCGCGGAGCATCGGGCGCGAATTTGGCGATCGCCAATCTCAGTCCCGTGAAAATCGCGCCCTGGCCGCCCCAGGTCGTGTAACCGCCGCTCAACTGCGGATCGTATCCGACCAGCCTGGACATCATGCTGATGACTCTGACTTCCGCTTCGGCGCCCGCAGGACCGTAGACGTCCCAAAGGTTGTTGCCGTTCACCAGAAACGCCGTAATCATGCCCAAAATGCCCGGCGTGCTCGCCATCGGCAAAATATTGGTCAAAAAATATTTGGAATGGTAAGGGTGGTTGTGCAGCAATTTTAGCAGCTGCTCGTTGACTTCTTTTTGATCGGTGCTGTTGTTGGGAATGACGCTTTTTTGGATCAGATCCGTATAAAAGGATTTCGAACGTTCTTTTTCGCCAAGCAGATTGACACCGTCGGGATTTTTCAAATCGTCGACGCCGGTAATCAATTGCTCGATCAGCTGCATGAATTGCTGACGTTCTTTTGTGTTGCCGTCTTCGCTTGGAAAAAAGTCTTGTACGGAATTTTCTTTGTAAGTAGACACGGATGTGTTCTCCCCAATCCTGTAATATAAAAAAGGCGATAATAGGTACAAATACCCATATTTCGCCGATTGTCGAATGCAACTGGCTGACCTATCCGAACGGATTTAGTCCCTATAGCTTTGCGTCCTTATTTTTCAATAAGTTTGCTAAAATATGAAATTTTTATTGCAATATTTATTTGACTAAAGTGAACAAATTCGATTGTACAGCCAAATAGCATTATAGTACACCGATATGAAAGTGGCAATGAAAATTTACATGCTATGTCAATTCATTATCGGTAAGTCCTATCTCAAAAAAAGTTATTAGGTCTTTTTATCTAGTTTTATAGTCATAGCACTAAGAAAAATAAATTTTTTCGACATATATTGTCGAATGCGCTAAAAGCATACCCTTTTTTGTCGTAATTTTTGGCTTATTTATTTAGCTTTTTCTCTAAAAAAATAATATTGACCTGATAAATTGCTTGTGGTATATTATTTCTTGTGAGAAAAACATGATATGGGGCCTTAGCTCAGCTGGGAGAGCGCATCGCTGGCAGCGATGAGGTCAGGGGTTCGATCCCCCTAGGCTCCATTTGAGAAGTACGACAAAAACTCCGGTGAGGAATTTTCCTCCCGGAGTTTTTTTGTGTTTGATTTTTTTTCTGAAAGTTCAAGACTCCGCTTCCCACTCCGCAAAGTTCTCCGTATCGTTCCACATCCCGTCGAACACGTCCGTCCAGTCTTTCGCCACGGAAGCATCGTGGATTGCGACCAGTACTTCGTCGTTTTCTTCGCTCGAAGCGTCGGTATAGTTGAACGAGCCGACGGTGACGGTGGAGGTGTCCGCGATGCTGATCTTTTCGTGCATTTTGCCGTCGTGCGTGTTGATCTTGATCTGCGCGCCGGCGTCCTTGAGGGTTTGCAGCAGCTTGCCCTGCGAGCCTTTTTCGGCTTTGCTTTTCTCGGTCAGAATCCGCACCTCGACGCCGCGGTCCAGCGCCCGGACCATCTTGTCGGCAAGCGTCTGGCTGTCGAGATTGTAGATCGCGATATCCAGCGTCCGCTGCGCGCCGTCGATCACGCTCGAAGCCAGCTGCGCCGGATCTTCGCTGCGTTCGGTGAACGCGTATTCGATCTTCGTGCTTCCGTCCGCTGCGTTCCCGCCCGCCGCTTCGGATACCGCCGCCGGCGCCGAAGCCGCCGGAACGGCGGTATCGCTGCATCCCGCAAGCAGAAGCGCGAGCGCCAGGCCCGCGGCCGGCAGCAGCGCAGCCGTTCCGGCTCGTTTATGAGGGCGCTGCGAAAAGTTATCGCGTTTGACAAGATTGTCGTTAGGGAAGCCGCGTATTTCTTTTTCGCTCATACTTATTCATCTCCGTTTCGATTCTTATTGTAGAAACTCCGTTTGAATTTTCCGTGAACGACCCGGCATATGCAGCATGTGCGCGAAGGAAAGCTGGCGAAACCGTTTTAATTCTGGCAAAATGAAGAGCGAAGAGCGCATGCGAGTATAAAGAAAAGAAGAGGCGATAACCATGGCAAGATTCGACGATTTATCCGCGCTGCTGGAGTCCTTTACCGAACAGGGTCCCGCCGGCTGCGCCTGCATGATCGCCAGGGACGGCGAGATCGTATACGAGGGTTATTTCGGCCGGGCCAATCGGGAAAAAGGGATTGCGGTCGGACCCGATACCGTGTTCCGGCTGTACTCGATGACGAAAGTAATCGTCTGTACGGCGGCCATGATCTTGTTCGAGCGCGGCAAATTCCTGCTGAACGAACCGCTGCATCGTTATCTGCCGGAATTCAAAGAAACGAAGAAGCTCATGATCGAGCCTAGCGGCTACGTTCATGTGGTGCCGACCGAGAATCCGGTCCTGATCCGTCACGCATTCGGCATGACGACCGGGCATCCGTATCCGTTCGGCGAATCGCTGTCGGCGCGCGAGATCCGGCGGCTGCGCGGAGAATTGGACGACAAGACCGGCGGCCGCTACAGTCTGCGCGACGAGATCCGCGCGACGGCGCAGGCTCCGGTGCTGTTCGAGCCGGGCACGCGCTGGCTGTACGGGTACGGCCACGATCTGGTCGCGGGACTGGTCGAAGAAATCTCCGGCAAAAGTATCGGGCAGTTTCTCCACGACGAAATCTTCGGTCCGCTGGGCATGAAGGATACGGGCTACCGCTACAAAGGCGATATCGAGCAGCGCATGGCGGTCATGTACGAGCGGGCCGAAGACGGAACGCTGAGCCCGGCTCCGGAAGTCATGGACCGGTTCCATAAAGCGGATGCGCTGCTGGAATCGGGCGGACAGGGGCTTTACGGCACAACGAGCGATTATTTGAAATTCGCGAGTATGCTGGCGGCCGGCGGAACGTTGGACGGTACGCGCATTCTGGGCCGCAGCACGATCGACCTGATGCGGACCGATCATCTGGGCGCGGAGCAGCTGTCCGACTTCACCAATTCGTATTCCGCCGGCTACGGCTACGGCCTCGGCGTACGGACGCTGATCGACCGCGCGGCGGGCGGCAGCAACAGCCCGCTGGGCGAGTTCGGCTGGACCGGCATGGCCGGCACCTGGACGTCGATCTCCCCGGAAACGAACACGGCGATCGTGTACATGCACCAGATGCTGCCGAATATGGAGGAGCACTATCATCTGCGCGTGCGGGCGGCCGCTTACGGCGCGCTGGACTGAATCCTTTTTCGGGTATCTCCATCTAAAAAAAGGAACGGCCGGCCGCGCAATTCGCGATTCTTTTAGCTGATGTTCATCGGCGTTTCAGGCTCGTTTCAGGTTCGGGGATTAAGATACAGTCATCCCCTCTTAATCATAGAGTTTGACCCCGGCGGAGCCAACCCGCCGGGGTCCTTTTTTGCGCAAACTTCGAAATTTAAGCGGATCTTTAAGCGGCAATCAGGTTGGTTTAAGCTTTCTCCATTATGATACACACATACCCCTCTTGAACATACAGTTAAACCCCGGCGGAGCCAACCCGCCGGGGTCTTTTTTTGCTTGCTGTCGAATATTCGCGATCGAGGAGCCGTTACTGCACCGAAGGAGGCATGATCGGCGGTTCGTCTTTTTTCGTTTTGGCGGTTTTGCCGCCCGGAGCGACCGGCACTTCCAGAATATCGAGCAGGAAGATGAAGATCGGCACGCCGACAATCAATCCCCAGACACCGAAGAAGTGCTCGCCGAGCATCAGGATCAGGAAAGTGAAAAAGATCGGCAGATGCGTTTTGTTCGACATGAATTTCGGATTGAGAATGTACGATTCGATCGCGTGCAGCACGACGATCATGATCAGGATATAGATAATCATTTTAGCGCCGCCGATATTGAACGCAATCGCGCACAGCGGGACGAGCGATACCACGACGCCCATCACCGGCACCAGGCCGAGCAGGAAGATCATCAGCCACAGCGCGAACAAATTCGGGAAGCCGAGAATCCACAAGAAAATCACGGACAGCAGCGAGTTGGTGAGCGAGATCATAAACTGCACTTCGATCACTTTGCCGAACGACAGTACGAATTTGCGGCCGAAGTATTCCAGTTCCGTGAAGAAGTAAGCGGCTTTGCTGTAGCGGAACTTGGACATGAACGACGAGACTCTTTCTTTTTCCAGATTGAAGAATAAACTCAGGACAAAAGCGATCAGCAGGTTGAGACTCCATTTGCCGATATCGCTCAGCGTATGCAGCAGGAAATCGAATCCGCCTTCGACGTAGCTGGCGATATCGAAGTCTTTGAGCGATTCGGTCAGGTACTGGGTAAAAGCGTTGTCCGGCAGCGCGATGCTGTTCGGATTGTTGTAGAACGACACGACCTGGTTGACGAGCTGCTGGATCTCCACGATAAAGATCGGCAGATAGCGGTAAATGCCAAAGCCGAGCCCGATCACCAGCAGAGCGTAAATAAGGACGACGACGAATTTGGAATTCAGTTTGACAAAGCGCTTGGTGCCTTTGATGATCGAGTTATGCAGCCGGTTCATGAGATAGGTCAGGATGAACGTGATAAGCAGCATGTCCAGAATACTCCGGAGGGAAAACAGCAGGATAACGGCGAGGATCAGCGCCAGCGCTCTGCGAATTCCGGGCATTTGGAAAAAGTCTCTGAGGGCATTCATGAAATTGCGGTTCTCTCCTTTGGATCGAATTTGTTCCCGCGGACGGGGAATTCTTATACTCTTAGTTTAGGGGCAGAAGCCGTTCAAAAGCAAGCAGCGAAAAGGGAAGAAACAGCAGCGCCGGCAGAAAAAAAGAAACCTGTTGACGATCGGGGTTCGCTTGTCTTTATAATGAATAAGAAAGAAGTTAATGATTCGTAAATAAACGACTTTAAAAACCGTAAAGGAGGAAAGGGTTTGAATAATCCGATGTGCCGAAGCTGCGGAGACGAGTTTGCGGTCAATGAGCGGCAGATGGAACGGCTGCTGGCTTCGCCGGCGTTCGCGCCCGAGCTTAGAGTGCCGGAGGAGCACTACGAAGAAAGACTCGAAGCGTGCCGCGAATGTCCCAAGTTCCAGGGCGGCACGACCTGTATGCTCTGCGGCTGCCTCGTTCCGGTTATCGCCCATTTGAAAAGTAAAAACTGTCCGTACCCCGGCGGCAGCCGGTGGGCGGTCGAAGCGTAAAAGCGGGAGGCGGCAAAAAGCAAGCAAAAAAGGATCGCCGGCGTTATGCGGCGATCCTTTTCTATGGAAGAAGATAACACTTACGAAGCGGAGCGTGTTTCCTGCGGCGTCTGAGGCTGTGCTTCTTCCGACGACTTGCGCACCGGGGAAACGAAGAAGTACGCCGCGGCCACGAACAATCCGCCGCCGACGATATTGCCGAGCGTAACCGGAATCATATTGTGCAGCCAGCCGGCCAGCGTGATCGTCGCCGGGTGGCCCGGCAGCAGCAGCGCCGTGCTGAGCAGCGTCATATTGGCGACGCTGTGCTCGTAACCGCTGGCGATAAAGGCGAACAAACACCACCAGATCAGCATGATTTTCGCGGCGTCGTTGGTTGTGCGGCTGGACATCCAGATCGCCAGGCACACCAGCCAGTTACACAGGATGCCGCGGAAGAACAGTTCCATAACCGGCAGGCTCATCTTTTTGGCGGCTGCGGCGAAGATCAGATGTTCCGGCGCGATACCTTTGAACAGCCCCGTGCCGAGTACGAGCAGGCTGAGCACGACGGCTCCAGCCAGATTGCCCAGGAAGACCAGCGTCCAGTTCCGGCCGAGGTCGCCTATGGAAGTGCGGCGGGCCAGAGTAGAAGCGGTGAAGAACATATTGTTGCCGGTAAACAGTTCCGAACCGGCAAAGATGACCAGCGTGAGGGCGATGCCGAACGACGCGCCCATCACCAGCGGCTGGAACGGAGACTTGATCGCGGCGAGCGGAGCGCCGAGCGTGAAGATCAGGATAATCCCGAGTCCGACAAAGGCCCCGGCCAGCATCGCGCTGACGAAGTAACGAAGCGGATGTTGGTTCATGAAGTCTCTTTTTTTGACTGCCGATTCTACAATGGACTGCACACTTTCAGTGAACATAGGGTTGGCCTCCTGGCGAGCGGATAGGTGAAGCGGATGAGATCTGCTTTGAAAAAAGTTGCTACTTCGTGAACAGAATCACTTGATTGTCCGCGACTTCTACCCGGAACGTGCGAACCTCGCCGGTATCCGGTTCCTGTACCAGGCCGGTCTTGAGGTCGATTTTCCAATCGTACAGCGGATCGTAAATATAATGCCCGGATACGATCGCTTCGGCCAGCGGGCCGCCTTTCGGATGCGGGTTCAGGTTTTCCACGGCATAGAATTCATCGTCCGATGTGCGGAATACGGCGATTTCGGCTGCTTCGATCAAGAACACGCGTCCGATGCGGCTCGGGAAGCTGTCTGTGCTGTCGAGCGCGATGCGTTCGGCGGCGGCAATAGGGTTGGTTTGTTGGGTGGTCATGTCAGAACTCCTCTCGTAGATCGGGAATGCGGTCCGGCCCCGGCTTCCGGAAGAAGCCGGCGCCCGAACCGGATATTGGGTATCTTACCGGCCGAAACCGTTTGTTCTTGTTTGCGATTAAGCCTGCGGCACAGCCGGCTGGGCCGTTTCGAACAATTCACTGCGCGTTTTCTTGTCGTTCAGCACTTGTTTCCAAGGATCTTCGACGAAAGTCAGGGCGTGTTCGATGCTTGCCACCAGCGCGCGGCGCGATTCTTCGTTCTCGACCGTTCTGCTGCGGATCTCGTCCAGGCCGATGCGTTCCACCCATTCCGAAGTGCGTTCCAGGTAGTTGCCGGTCTCGCGGTAGTACTGCATCACGGCGGCGATCGTATCGGTCAGTTCCTGATCGGTTTTCACTTTGCAGAGCGAATCGGCCAGTCTGGCTTTGATCCCGCCGTTGCCGCCGACGAAGATTTCCCAGCCGCCGTCGTTGCCGACGATACCGATATCTTTCGTGCACGATTCCGCGCAGTTCCGCGGGCAGCCGTTGACCGCCATTTTGAACTTGGCCGGGAAGTCGAGGCGTTCGAACTTGCGTTCCAGCATCGCGCCGACGCCCATCGAATCCTGGGTGCCGAAGCGGCAGTACTGGTTGCCGACGCAGGTCTTGACGGTGCGCAGCGATTTGGCGTACGCATAACCCGAAGGCATATCGAGCTCTTCCCAGACTTTCGGCAGGTCTTCCTTCTGCACGCCGATCAGGTCGAGACGCTGCCCGCCGGTGACTTTAACGGCTTTGACATTGTATTTGACCGAGACGTCGGCGATTTTCTTCAGATCTTCCGGAGTCGTTACGCCGCCGTACATTCTCGGCACGACCGTGTAACTTCCGTCTTTTTGAATATTGGCGTTCATGCGTTCGTTGACGAATCGCGATTCTTTCTCGTCTTTGTGTTCGCCCGGATAGATCACGCCCAGGTAATAGTTGACGGCCGGGCGGCATTTCGAGCAGCCTTCCGGATTGTGCCATTCCAGCACGTTCATGACTTCTTTGGTCGTCCGCAGCCCTTTTTCCTTGATGCCGGCCACGATCTCCTGACGGCTGAGCGGGGTGCAGGCGCAGATGCCGGTTTTGACCGTTTTCTTGAAGCCGTCGCCGAGTACAAAGCTCAGGATTTGTTCGACGACCGGTTTGCAGCCGCCGCACGAGCCGGTCGCTCCGGTGCACGCTTTGATTTCGTCGACCGTCGTGAGTCCTTTTTCGGTGATGACGTCGACGATGACTTTTTTGGTAACGCCTTTGCAGCCGCAGACGATTTCGTCGTCGGCCATTTTTTCCACGGCCGCCGTTTTCGATTTGCCGCCTCCGCAGCAGCCCGAACCCGTGCCCATCAGGTCGCCGTAGATTTCGTCGTTCATTTCCGTGCCTTCGCGAACGTATTTTTGCAGCGAAGCCGATTCGGTGACGTCGCCGAACAGGACGGCGCCCACGATCCTGCCGTTATCCAGCAGCACTTTCTTGTAGGTGCGTTTCCATTCGTCTTTGGCCGAGATGACCGTATGCTGCGGTCCTTCGATGAATTCGCCGGCCGAGAATACGTCCACGCCGGAGATTTTCAGCTTGGTCGAAGTAATCGATCCGGCGTAGCCGGCCGTTTCCGCGCCGCTGATATGTTTGGCCAGGATATTGCCCTGTTCGAACAGCGGAGCGACCAGACCGTAGCAGATCCCGCGGTGTTCGGCGCATTCGCCGACCGAGTACACGTCCGGCGCCGAAGTGCGCATGAAGTCGTCGACCAGGATGCCCCGGTTGGTCTGTATGCCGCTGACTTCGCCGAGCTGTTTGTTCGGACGGATACCGACCGCCATCACCACGAATTCGGCGTCCAGTTCTTCGCCGTCGGTAAAGACGAGCTTGCGCACGCGGTGGTCGCCCTGCATTTCGGCGGTCGATTTGCCCATGGCGAATTTGATGCCCTGGCGTTCCAGTTCGGTCTTGAGCATCGCCGAAGCCTGGCGGTCGAGCTGGCGCTCCATCAGGTCTTCCATCAAGTGCACGACCGTGACGTCCATGCCCAGTCCGACCAGGCCTTTGGCCGCTTCGAGGCCGAGCAGCCCGCCGCCGATCACGGCCGCCGTTTTGTATTCTTTTGCCGCGTCCAGCATTTGGTTGCAGTCCGCGATATCGCGGAAGCCGACAACGCCTTCGCGGTCGCTGCCCGGGATCGGGAGCATCAGCGAGTTCGAACCGGTGGCGATCAGCAGTTTATCGTAGCTTTGCGTATGTCCGCCGTCGGTGATTACCGCTTTATTTTCCGTATCGATCCGGGTCACTGTCACGCCGGTGTGCAGCGTAATGCCGTTTTCTTCGTACCAGCTCCAGTCGTTGATGACGATATCGTCGATCGTCTTGCTGCCTTCGAGCACGTAGGAGAGCATGATGCGGTTGTAGTTGGGATGCGGCTCGCTGCCGAAAACGGTAATTTCGAACCGGTCGGTGAGCTTGAGGATTTGTTCCAATGTATTGATGCCGGCCATGCCGTTGCCGATGACGACGAGTTTTTCTTTGGCTGGAGTGTTCATAAAAGTGCGCCTCCTTGGCGGTTAAGTGCGAATGGTGGGAAAAGAATGTGCGTTTCTTCACAAGTTAACATTCAGGAAAGGACGGGCCGGAGAAAGCCGGTAAGCCGCCGCAATTTCAAATTTGATCTAACTGATATCCTCATTATATTTAATTAAAATTCAAAGGGTTGGTGACCGTGGTCACATCAATTGTGAATTTATTCACTTAAAGTTGTCACAATTAAAAACAACAGATTTTACAGGATATATTGCGTTTTTCAGATCCTATTAATGAATGGAAACTGCAAGACCCTTTTCGAGTGGATCATCGTTAATGAATAAAGAAAAACGATGATTTTAAAAAGGAAGCGCTAATGAATATGCCGCACAAGCCGCCTCGACGGTAGGCGCTCTGTGATACACTGGGAAAGTCAGATACGCAGCCTGTTTCGCCGCGGCTTTGCCGCAACCGGATCGTTCCGGCCCCGCGGCGGTTCGCGACCCATCCCTATACCGAGGTGAAACCCAATGAGCAAGCGGCTTCCCAAATATGTCGTACTGAAAAACGAACTGCTGCACCGGATGGAAAGCGGCCGGCTGTCGCCCGGCAGCCAGGTGCCGTCGGAGAACGAAATCGCCGAGCAGTTCTCGCTCAGCCGCCAGACCGTGCGCCAGGCCTTCTCCGAACTGGAGCGGCTGGGTCTGCTCGAACGCGTGCAGGGCAAAGGCACATTCGTGCGCAGCGCGCCGAGCCGCGGGGAGACGCCCCAGCCGCGCACGATCGGAATCGTGACCACCTATATCTCCGATTATATTTTCCCGCATATCGTGCGCGGGGCGGAAGCCGAGCTGCGCAGCCGGGGTTATCGGCTGCTGCTCGCCAGCACCGACAACGACAAAGAGAAAGAAATGGAGAGCTTGAAGCTCATGCTGAGCGAGCCGCTCAGCGGACTGATTATCGAGCCGACCAAAAGCGCGGAGGGCAATCCGAATCTGCCGTTCTACCTGTCGATGCAGTCGCGCAGCCTGCCGTTCCTGATGATTAACGAGCGCTACCGCGAACTGGAAGTGCCGTGCCTCAAAGTCGACGACGAGCTGGGCGGAATGACCGCCGCGCGGCATCTGATCGGGCGCGGACACCGCCGGATCGCCGGCTTCTTCAAGACGGACGACCTGCAGGGCGTCAACCGGCTCAAGGGCTTTATGCACGCGCACCGGGAAGCGGGCATTCCGCTCGCCCCCGAGCACGTCGTGACGTATACCACGGCGCAGAAGCGCGAGCTGCCGATCGCGAAAGCCCGCGAACTGCTGCAAGCGGCGGACCGCCCGACGGCGTTTGTCGCCTACAACGACGAACTGGCGGTGCCGCTGATGAACGCGGCGCGCGAATTGGGCTTGAATCTGCCCGGCGATCTGTCGGTCGTGGGCTTCGACGATTCGTCGCTTGCGCTGGCGTCCGGCGTGCCGCTGACGACGCTGAGCCATCCGAAGGAAGAGATGGGCCGGGAAGCGGCCCGCAAACTCATGGACATGATCGAGAGCGGCGACGGCGGCGCGGCGCCGGCGGACGATGTGCGGTACGCACCGGAGCTGATCGAACGCGGCTCGGTGGCGGAGCGGAACCGCTGACCGGGGCTGCTTTTACGCGCTTTGCCTACTGCGCCGGCAGCCCGAGGAGATCTTTTTTTGCCAAATGGCTTGCGCTTTGCCTGGTGGCTGTGCTATATTATTCGGGCAGGGCAAAACGCTCGGCATACTGATATGCGGTCGTGGCGGAATTGGCAGACGCGCACGGTTCAGGTCCGTGTGGGCTAACCCCCGTGGAGGTTCGAGTCCTCTCGACCGCATTACAGCTATAATCAAACTCTTCCTCGGAAGAGTTTTTTTATGTTCGATTTGAAATGAATTTCAGATTCCAGGTATACTGTGAAGAAGCCAATCCACAAAAGGGAGCCTGGAGCATGCCGCACAAAAAGCTGATCGCGAAAACCGAAGAACAGCTGCCAGTGTCCGACCCGGATGAAGAATGCGATATGAATATCGGGGAGACCCTGCTGGTACTCAGCGGAAAGTGGAAACTTTCCTTATTATATGAATTGGGCGGGCAAACGCTGCGATTCAACGATTTGCAGCGCGCCCTGCCGGGAATATCGAAAAAAATGTTAACCAAGCAGCTTCGCGATTTGGAAGAAGAAGGTTTGGTCGTGCGAAATGTCATTCCCGATAATCCGCCCAAAGTAGAGTACTCATTGTCTTCCTATGGAGAAACGCTCGGGCCTCTGTTTGACGTCATGTTCGACTGGGGCGCCAATCACCGTAAACGCAAAAGCGAGCGCCTGTTCAAAAAGCTCTCAGAATAATTATTCTGAGAGCTTTTTTTGTATTATTTCTCGCTGTCCAGCAAAGCCAATTGATGTTTGTCGTAGCGTCCGCCGGCCACATCTTCCGGATTAAACAATTCGCCGATCGTTTTCAAATCTTCGGCGGTAAACTCGATCTCCGCCGCTCCCAGCATATCGCGCAGCTGCGTCTGCTTGCGGGCGCCGATCACCGGAATCACATCTTCGCCTTGTCCAAGCACCCAGGCGATCGCCAATTGGGCCACGCTGGTGCCGTAGCGTTCAGCCAGCGATCGCAATTTTTCCACCAGCTGCAGATTATGCTCCAGGTTCTCTCCCTGGAAGCGCGGCCCGAAATTGCGTCCATCGAACTTGTTTTCAGAACGTTCCTTCGTCCATGCGCCGCTCAGAAGTCCCCGGGACAAAGCGCCGTAGGCGCTTAGCGAAATCCCCAGTTCGCGCAGCGCGGGAAGGATTTCTTTTTCGATCCCCCGGCTGAACAGCGAATATTCAATTTGCAGCCAGGAGATGGGATGCGCCGCATGCGCGCGGCGAATCGTATTTACACCCACCTCGGACAGCCCGATGTGACGCACATATCCCGCCTGCACCATTTCGCCGATTGCGCCGACCGTTTCTTCAATCGGGACATCGGGGTCCAGGCGCGCAGGCTGATACAAATCGATATAATCCATATCCAGGCGTTTCAAAGTCATGGCCAGAAAATTTTTTAAAGACGCCGGCCGGCCGTCGAATCCGCCCCAACCGCTGCCGGGATCGAGCAGCACGCCGAATTTTACAGCGATAAAAGCCTGTTCTCGATTTTTTCCGCGCAGCGCTTCCCTGATCAGGAGCTCGTTGTGGCCGGAACCGTAAAAGTCTCCCGTATCCAGCAGGGTAACGCCCTGTTCCATTGCGGCATGGAGCGTTGCGATACTTTCCTGTCGATCCGCTTTTCCGTATACGCCCGGCGACATCCCCATACAGCCGAGCCCGACGGCCGATACTTCTCTATTGCTATTGCCAAGTTTCCGTTTTTGCATATCTTGGTCCTCCGTATTATTGATTCTAATCGCGATTAGGAAGCCCCGGGTAGAGCCTAGTATATAACCTGCCCGGATACCCGACAAGGAGGCACTATTTTTTTACCAGGAAACCTTTGGGAGACTTACTTTCAAATGAGAAGCATCGTTTCGGTGTGCGGCTTATTGCCGATCGCCTGCCGCGGCCGGCTTTTGGGTAGGCGCGGAAGTTGTTTTTTATGAATGGATAAAATGTTAGGTCCAATAGGGAATTCCAATCGCTCGAATTTGTGTTAATATAGCTTTTAAGCGATTTAAGAACGAATCCATGTCAAAACGAAGATTGTCATTTTGTTAGCTGAGGAGGGAAGGCATGCTTGACTTTTTCGGCGGTTTGCAGGAATACGAGCACGAATATGCCCGGTTTATTTATTACACGCCCGGCGAACTGGACCGGGAAGCGCAGCTGTGGCCGATCCGCGGAGGCCGGACGATCGCCAAGCCGAATTACCGGGTAGGGCCGAAGCGGATCGAATGCTACAGTCTCCATTTTGTGCTCGGCGGGGAGCTGGCGTTCGAATACGACGACCGGCGGATCGAGCTGCGCCGGGGCGATGTGTTTTGTTTGTTCCCGGAGCAGACGTACCACTACTATATCGTTCCGTCGGATTCGGATCTGCGGATGAGCTGGCTGGCTCTCGACGGAAGCCGGACCGCGCCGCTGCTGGAGCTGGCCGGGGTGACGGAGGAGCAGCCGTATGCGCGGGAGAGGATCACGCCGCGGGTTACGGGAGCGGCCGAGCGCATACTCGGCGCCATGGCCGGGGTGGAGCGCTGGAGTCCCGCCGCTTCGCTGGAGCTGCAGGGGCTGATCTGGGAACTGCTGGCCGGGCTGATGCCGGAGATGTCTTCGGTTCGCGTTCCCCAGCCTTCGGGCTGGATTCGCGAATGTATGCAGTTTATGGATCTGCATGCGACCGAAGGGATAACGGTTCGGCAGGTCGCGGAATTCGCGGGCATGCACCGTTCTTATTTCTCCAACGCTTTTGCCAGCCAGGTCGGGATTCCGCCGCAGAAATATATCCAGAATATCCGGATGAAGAAGGCCAGGCGGCTGCTCCTGGAGACCGACGCGACCGTGACGGAGATTGCGCTGTCGCTCGGTTATCCGAATCTGTACACGTTTACCCGCGCGTTCAAATCGTATTACCGCGCCGCGCCTCTGCATGTGCGCACGGCGGGCGGCTGACGATCCCCCCGTTTCTTTTTTGATAACGCTTTCCCGACAAACATCCTATCGGTAAAGGAGCGTGGCAGCATGGCTCTGCGGTTTGCTTCCGCCTACAAGAGACTTTCGCCGAGGCCGGGGATTCAGGGGAAAATCTTTCTGACTTTCGGGCTGCTCAGCCTGGCGTCGATCGTGGCGATCACGCTGATTGTGTATATGAGCATGCGCGAGACGATCAAGCACAACGCCGTGACTTCGGTCGCGGACAGCATCCGTCAAACGGACGAGTCGCTCAATCTGATGCTGGACGAGATCGATCGCCTGAACACCATCGTGGTCACGAACAAAAATTCGGTCATCGACATCATCATGAGCCCCAACGAGGAGATCAGCTACGAATGGTTTCAGGAGCAGAAGCGGATCAACGAATTTCTGACGGGGCTGACCGGCTATAAGCCATATATTTCGCGCATCGCCGTAATCGGCTTGAACGGCAAAGTGTTTTTTACCGGCAGCCCGTGGATCGACCGCAATTTTCTGGATACGGACACCATGGCTTACATGCTGAACAACGGGGAGCGCCATGCCTACTTCAAGCGCGACGGCCAGGCGGACGCCATCTCCGTGGGACGCGTCATCCGCTATAACCGGGAAAATATAGGCGTGGTCATGGTCGATCTCAACTACGATTTTATCCGCAACACTTACGGGGTAAAGCCCACCGCGGACAGCGTACTTTACGTGCTGGACGAACGGATGGAGCTGGTGTACCAGTCCGACTCCGCTCCCGCCGAAGTCTCGCCTCGAATGCGGCAGGCGATCTACGCGGACTCCCGGTCTTCCGATGCGCTCGGAGAAGCGGACGAACGGCGGATCGACGGCAAATCGTATATCGTCGTCAGCCGGCGCTCGCAGCATACGGGCTGGATCACCCGGGCGCTCGTGCCGCTGGATTCGCTGCTGAACGAGTCGGTGCGGGTGCGCAATCTGCTGGTGGAAGTCGCGGTCGTCGTATTTGCGGCGGTTCTGCTGGTGGCGCTGCAAATCTCTTCCCGCACTACGCTTCAGATCAGACGGCTGAAAACGATGATGATGCAGGTCAAAACGGGCAATCTGTCTTTTCCGAGAACGGAGATCAAGACCCGGGACGAAATCGGCGAGCTGTACAGCGTGTTTATCGGCATGGTCGACGAGCTGGAACGGCTGATGCAGGATATCCGGATCAGCGAGCAGGCCAAGCACGAAGCCGAGTTGACCGCGCTCCAGGCGCAGATTCGTCCGCACTTTCTGTACAACTCGCTCAATACGATCAAATACCTGGCCAGCGTCAACGGCGTGCCGAATATCGAAGAGGTGTCGACTTCGCTGATCGAGCTGATGCGCGGCGTGCTGGGCAATTCCCGCGAATTCCTTACGGTCCGGGAAGAGCTGGATTATGTCGAATGCTACGTGGCGATCGTGAAGTACAAATACATGGTGCCGATCCCGGTCCATATGCAGATCGAAGACGAGGCTTTGCTGGACTGCCGGATGCTGAAGCTCATGCTCCAGCCGATTGTGGAAAATGCGATCCAGCACGGAATCGGCGCGCGCGCCGGAGACGGGTTGATCGTGATCCGCGTGTACGAAGACGGCGGCGATCTGCTGATCGAAGTGGTGGACAACGGCCCGGGGATGCCCCAGGACCGGCTGGACGCCCTGCTGAGCGAAACCGGCGCGGAAGAAGGACCGTCACGCTTTAGCGGCATGGGCGTGAAGAACGTGCACGAGCGAATCCGCCGCATGTACGGGGAGCCTTACGGAATCCGGCTGTTCAGCGAACCGGGATTGTATACCAAAGTCGAGATCCGTTTTCCCCGGCTGACGCCGGACGAAACCAACGACAGAGAGGCGGGATAACGATGTATCGAGTTCTGTTAGTGGACGACGAGCCGCTGGTGCACCATTATCAGTGGACCCGGACCGATTGGAGCAGCCACGGCTTCGAAGTATGCGGCGAAGCGTACAGCGGACCGATGGCGCTGGAGCTGATCGAACGCTGCCGCCCCCATATCGCGATCGTCGACGTCAATATGCCCGGCATGAACGGCGTGGAGCTTCAGCGCACGATTCACGAGCGGTACCCCGCGGTCAAAACGATTATGCTCAGCAGCTACGACGATTACGATTATGTGCGCGAATGCCTGCAAAACGGAGCCGTGGACTATCTGCTCAAACATCGTCTGACTTCGGAGTCGCTGATCGCCATCTTGAACAAAGCGGCCGGGCAGATCCGGCGGGAATCCGGCAGCGCGGACGCCGGTCCGGCCGCCGCGGGCGGGGCTGGGGAGCCGAACGCCGAACCGCTGCGCGAGCATCTGGTCGGCGCGCTGCTCGGCAGGCCGGGCGCCCTGCGTAATCTGGAAGACGGGGTCCGGCAGCGCGGGGTCTTTGCCGATGCGGTCTGCTACGCGGCGGCGGCGGTGCAGATCGTGCCGTTCCGGCTGCTGACGGAATCTCGCAGCGATATGCAGATGAACAGCCTGGTCCGCCAGGCGGCGGAACTGACGCAGCAGAGTCTGGGCGATGCGTCCGGGCGGCTTGCGGCGTATGTGGAGAACGGCCGGCTTGCGGTCGTCTTCTCGTTCCGGGAGCGGAGCGAGCGCGACGCCGCGGGCGAAGCGAGCCGACTGATGAGCAATATCGGCCATTCGCTCGAATTGTTCCTGAATTTAAAATGCGCGTTTGCCGTAGGCGGAATTTGCGGCGGACTGTCCGGGCTCGAAGCCAGCTACCGCGCGGCCGAGCGGGCGATCGACGTGCCGTCCGCTTCGACGCAAAGCGGCGCGCCGCTCTCCGGTCCCGACCGTTTCTCGCTGACGATCGAGGAGCAGAAGCAGCTGCTGCTGTCGGTGGAGCGGCTGGACAAACAGGAAGTCCGGCGCTTGATCGACGGAATCTTCGCTTCGATCTCCAAGCATCCGGTCCATTCCCGGACCGTGCAGATGATCGCCAGCGAACTGGCGGCGATCGGGGAGAAGGCGCTGCCGCCGGAAGCTTCGCCGCCGGACGAACCGCCGCTGCCGCTGCGCGAAGAGCTGAGCCGGATCGGCGGCATGGCGGCGCTGGAGCAGTGGATCCAGAACTACTTCGACCGCCTGCTGGAGCGGCTGCGGAGCCGCCGGGCGTCGGGACCGTATTCCCGGCATGTGTCCCAGACGATCCTGCTGATCCTGGAACGCTATCCCGGTTATATCACGCTGGAACTGGCGGCGGACGCGATCGGGCTCAACCCTTCTTACCTGAGCCGCATTTTCAAAGAAGAGACCGGCGCGACTTTTTCGGAATATCTCAACCGGGTCCGGATCGAAGCCGGCTGCAAGCTGCTCGAAAGCGGCCGGTATACGGTCAAGGAGGTCAGCGGGCAGGTGGGCTTCTCGACGTACAATTACTTTTTCAAAGTATTCAAGGAATGGACCGGCACGACGCCGCATGCTTATACCCATCGTCCGGGCGGCGCGGGGCAAAGCGTAAAATAAGTGTAGTAAACAGTCAAATATGTGGAACTCTCCGCCTCCGGGACTGCCTTATAATGAACAAACACCTCAGAAAACGCTTACATAAAGACGGTTACATCTACAGAGGAGGTCGGATTCAACATGCGGAGAAATTGGAAAAAAGCGGCGATGAGCCTGACGGTTATTGCCGCCATGACGCTCGGAGGATGCGCATCGGGCGGCGACAAAGACGAGGCTTCGTCCAAAGGCGAAACGTCGGGCCAGACGGTAAGCAAAGAAGGGTTCCCGATTGTGGAGCAGCCGATCAAACTGCAAATGTTCACCCGGATCGCTCCCGTCAACGGACCGTTCAAAGACATGCCCGTATTCCAGGATTACGAGAAAACGAGCAATATCCAGACCGAATTTATCGAATCGCCGACCGACGGTTTTCAAGAGAAAAAGAATCTGCTGTTCGCTTCCAACGAGCTGCCCGACGTGATGTACCGCTCGGGGATCTCCGCGCTGGAAGCCGTGCGTTACGGGTCCGGCGGACAGCTGATCCCGCTCGAAGACATGCTGGCGGACTACGCGCCGAACTTCTCCAAGCTGATGGACGAGTACCCGGAGATTCGCGCGGCGATTACGACTCCGGAAGGCCATATCTACACGCTGCCGGGCATCGTAACGCTGGACGCGGCAAGAACGGACAAGAAGTGGATCAATAAATCCTGGCTCGACAAGCTCGGCCTGGAAGAACCGCAGACGATCGACGAGCTGTACGATGTGCTGGTCGCTTTCCGCGACGGGGACCCGAACGGCAACGGCAAGAAAGACGAGCTTCCGATGACCGCGCGCAGCGGGCTGTCCATCGTGCCGCTGATGAGCGGATCGTACGGGCTGGACCAGCAGTTCGGCTACAACATCAATATCGCGGACGACAAAGTCGAAATCTGGATGGGCAGCGAGCGCAACAAAGAGCTGCTGATGTTCCTGAACAAGCTGTACGCGGAGAATCTGCTGGACCGCGATCTGTTCGCCCATACGGAAGCGCAGTTCCTCGCCAAGCAGGGAACGGGCAATACCGGCATGTTCTTCGACCAGACCAACAACAACTTCCTGCCGATCGCCGACCAGTACGTCGGGATTGCGCCGCCGGAAGGTCCGCACGGCGACCGCCTGCAGGCGCAGGGAGCGCCGGTGCCGCGCGACGCGGGCGCGTTCGCGATCACGTCGGTCAACAAATACCCGGAAGCTTCGCTGCGCTGGGTCGACTATTTCTACACAGACGAAGGTTCGACGCTGCTGCGCTTCGGCCGGGAAGGCGAGCATTACGAGATCGTCGACGGCATTCCGCAGTACAAACCCGAGTATTCGACGGCCGATACGCAGCCCAAGCTTACGCCGTATGCCGGCGGCGGAGCGCCGCACCTGATCAGCGAGTACGTGGCGTCGTACATCAACCCGCCGCAGGTGCAGGAAGCGCAGAAGAAGCTCGATCCGTATATGCCGGAGATCCGCTACGCGGCTCCGATGTTCGACGAAGCGACGGCGCAGAAAGTCAACATGCTCCGCAACGATATCGACAAATATTACGAAGAGCAGAGCACGAAGTTTATCGCCGGCGCGCTGAGCTTCGACAAATGGGACGAATTCCAGTCGACGCTCAAAAAGATGAACATCGAAGAACTGCAGCAGATCTATCAGGACGCTTACGACAAGATGGAGAAATAACGAACAGGCGGATTCTCTTGCGGATAGGAGCGGATATTCATGAAAAACGCAGACGTCCATGAGACCGCCGCGGCGCCCCGGTCCAAACCGGAACGGGGCGGCCGTCTGGTCCGGCAGATTGCCAAAAGATACGACTTGTATCTGATGCTGCTGCTGCCGATCGCATGGTATTTGTTGTTTCACTACGGCCCGCTGTACGGGCTGCAAATCGCATTCAAGAACTATAATCCCGGCAAAGGCATCCTGGGCAGCGACTGGGTCGGATTCGACAACTTCCGGCGCTTCTTCGATTCGTATTATTTCTGGAGACTGCTCTGGAATACGCTGTCGATCAATTTGTTCTCGCTGCTGCTCGCTTTCCCGGTCCCGATTATGCTGGCGCTGCTGATCAACGAGATCCGCAGCAAGACTTACAGCAAGCTGCTGCAAAATATTACGTATATCCCGCACTTCATTTCGGTCGTGGTCATCGTGGGCATTCTGTCCGTGATGCTCTCGACCAACGGCCCGATCAACATGCTGATCCAGGGGCTCGGCGGCACGCCGACCCGCTTCATGGAATCGGCCGGCTGGTTCAAAACGATCTTTATCGGTTCGAACGTCTGGCAGAACATGGGCTGGCAGTCGATCATCTATATCGCGGCGCTCAGCGGCATCAATCCGCAGCTGTACGAAGCGGCCAAGATGGACGGCGCGTCCCGTCTGCGGCGCATCTGGCACGTGTCCCTGCCGGGAATCGTGCCGGTTATCGTCATCCTGCTCATTCTGGATATCGGCCAATTTATGAATATCGGGTTCGAGAAGATCCTGCTGATGCAGAACAACCTGAACCTGGAAGCGAGCGACGTGATCTCCACCTTCGTGTATACGACCGGGATCTTGAAGGGCGAGTACAGCTATACCGCCGCGATCGGGCTGTTCAACTCCGTCATCAACCTGACGCTTCTGCTGCTCGTCAACCGCTTTGCGCGCAAAACGTCGGAGACCAGCCTGTGGTAAGGAGGAAACCAACATGTCAAAAGTAGCGGCGTCGAAAGGTCCTTCGGACCAGCGCTGGTTCGATATTGTCGTCTATGCGATCGCGGCGATCCTTATGGTCGTCGTGCTGTATCCCCTGCTTTTTGTCGTCACGGCTTCGTTCAGCGATCCCGCCAGGGTGCTGAACGGCGAAGTGTGGCTGCTTCCCAAAGGATTCACGCTCGAAGCCTACGCCAATATTTTGCACAACAACAAGATCTGGACCGGCTACGGCAATTCGATCGTCTACATGGTTGTCGGTACGCTGATCAATATCGTGATGACGCTGCTGGCAGCTTATCCGCTGTCGAGACCGGATCTGCCTGGCCGCAAAGGGCTGATGATGATCGTGACGCTGACTATGTTCTTCAGCGGCGGTCTGATTCCGAACTACCTGCTCGTCAAAGAGCTGGGCATGGTCGATACGATGTGGGCGCTGATTATTCCGGGAGCGATCTCGACCTACAATCTGATCGTTATGCGGACGTATTTCCAGAACAGCATTCCCTGGGAACTCCAGGAAGCGGCGCATATCGACGGCTGTTCCAACTGGCGGCTGCTGATCAGCATCATTCTGCCGCTGTCCAAGCCGATCCTGGCCGTTATGGTGCTGTTCTACGCGGTCGCGCACTGGAACTCTTTCTTCAACGCGCTGATCTATATTCGCAGCGAGGACAAATATCCGCTCCAGCTGGTGCTGCGCGAAATTCTGCTGATCAGCCAGTCGGCGACGGAAGAAGGCGGCAACGTGGGGCTGGAGAAACAGATCCTGCTGTCCGAAAGCATCAAATACGCGGTCATCATCGTATCGAGTCTGCCGGTGCTGATTATGTATCCGTTCGTGCAGCGTCATTTTGTCAAAGGCGTCATGATCGGTTCGGTCAAAGGATAACGCGATAGATACAAATACAAGGCATAACAGGCAACGGAGGGTTCCCATTGAAAACTACAGCAGCAATTTCGGTCGACTGCGCTCGGCCGAGCGTGCATAAGATCAATCCTTATTTGTTCGGCCACTTTGTGGAAGATATCCGGGATCATATGGAAGCGATGCTGGCTTTTCCGCTGAAAGATATGGATTTCGAGAGCGAAGCGGAACTTTCGTCCGGCGTGTCGGGCGCCTGGTACGCTTATACGAACGGACGCAATACGCGTTACGCGCTCGAAGCGCCCGCGCCCAAGCACTCCGGCCGCGCCCAGCGCATCACCGTGCTGAGCGACGACGAAGCGTATGCGGGCATCGCCCAGCGCGCCGCGTTGAAAGGGCCAATGAATTACACCGTCAAACTGGCAGCCCGGGCTTCGGTCGAACTGAGTACGCTGGTGGCGGAAGTCGCGGACCGGCAGAGCGGCGAAGTGCTGGGCCGCGCGGACATCGCGCTGGACAGCCATAATTGGCGGGAATACCAAGCGGAGCTTGCGGTCGGCCGGGAATGCGCCGACGCGGAAGTGCGCGTTTATATCGCCGAAGACCATCCCAGATGGAACGACAGCGTCTCCACGGGGATGCTGTGGATCGATCACGTTTCGCTGCTGCCGGAAGACCATGTCGGCCTGGTCAAGCGCGAGGTCGTCGAGATGAGCCGGGATCTGAACGCGGGCATGATGCGCCTGGCGGGCAATTATATCAGCGCTTACCATTTCGAGCACGGCATCGGTCCGGAGCTGGAGCGCCCGGTCATGTACAACGAAGCATGGGGCGGCTGGACAAGCAAATACTTCGGCACGGACGAGTTCGTGCGCTTCTGCCGGGAGCTGGACGTGGAGCCCTTGATCTGCGTGAACGACGGTTCCGGCACGCCGGAAGAAGCGGCGCAGTGGATCGAATACTGCAACGGCGCCGCCGATACGCCGATGGGCGCGCAGCGCGCCGCGAACGGCAGTCCGGAGCCGTACGGCGTGAAATACTGGGAGATCGGCAACGAAGTCTGGGGAGCCTGGCAGGTCGGAACCTGCACGGGCGAGCAGTTCGCCCGGCGGACGGCGGACTTTATCCGGGCGATGAAAGCCGCCGATCCTTCGATCGCGATCCTGGCCTGCGGACACACCGACCCGGAATGGAACCGCGCGGTGCTGGACCTGGTCGGCGAGCAGATCGATTATCTGACGCTGCATCTGTACCACGGTTATAACCGCTTCGCGATGGACCGTCATACACCGGCCGAAGAACGCTACAAAGCGATCGCCGCTTTTCCCGAATATACGCGCCTCAATCTGGCCGAGACCCGGGAAGCGATCGAAGCGGACGAGCGGCACCGTCATGTAAAGCTGGCGATTACCGAATACAATACGATGTATTATCCGAATACGATCCGCAAAGGGCTGCCCGACGAGCATACGCTCGGCGCGGCGGTCGCCAACGCCGCCAACCTGAACGAAATGCTGAGAGCCGGCGACCTCGTGCAGATCGGCAGCTTCTCCGATCTGGTGAACGGCTGGCTCGGCGGCTGCATCCGGGTAGGCGATTATTACGCCGACCAGTACTGCGGGAAGGAAGCCGGCTGGAGCGGCCGTCCGCTGACCGTATACGGCACGCCGACTTACGAAGTGCTGAAGCTGTACGCGGGAAGAGACATCGCGCACGCGCTCGAAGTCGATACGCAGTGCGGCACTTTCTCGGTCGAGGCGAATAAGCCGACCCCCATTCCGCTGGACGCGCTGCCGGATCTGGATACGGCCGCTTTCGTCAACGAAGAAGGCGATGTGTTGACCGTCTTTATCGTCAACCGGAGCCTGGAGCAAGTGAACGCTTCGCTCGCGCTTGCGGGCGGCGAAGCTTCCGGGGAAGCGGTGCTGCACGAGATTACGGGCGACTCCGCCTGGGACATCAATTCCGTATTCGAACCGGACCGGATCGCCTGCCGGACCCGCGGCATCGCGGCCGAAGATTGGAAGGCGGGGCTCGCGCTGCGCCCGGCTTCGGTCTACGCGCTTGAGATCGATATCGAGCGGCGGGAAGGAGAAGCGCAATGACCACAAAAGGATATATCAAAGATTATCCGAGACCGCAGTTCGTGCGCGATAACTGGACGAACCTGAACGGCGAATGGGACTTCCGCTTCGACGACGACAACACCGGCGAAAGCGGGAAATGGAACGAGCGGCTGGACGGTACTCACCGGATCAAGGTGCCGTTCACATACGAGACGCAGGCGAGCGGAATCGGCATCGAAGCCTTCCATCCCCGCGTCTGGTACGGCAGATCGGTTCGGATTCCGCAGGAAGCCCAAGGCAAGCGGGCGATCCTGCACTTCCAGGCGGTCGACCATACGGCCAAAGTCTGGGTGAACGGCGTGCTGGCCGGCGGCCACCGGGGAGGCTACGCAGCATTCTCCGTGGACATTACCCCGCACCTGAAGTTCGGGACGGACAATCTAATTGTCGTCAAAGCGGAAGACAGCGACGACTGCACCCAGCCCCGGGGCAAGCAGCGCTGGACCGCGGACAACTTCGAATGCTTCTATGTGCAGACGACCGGCATCTGGCAGACCGTCTGGCTGGAGTATGTGGAGGAGCAGCGCATCGATTCGGTGAAGATCACGCCGAATCTCGACCGCGCTTCGGTTTCTTTCGATTACCGGGTGCACGGTCTGGAGACCGCGGCGGATGGTCTGAGACTGGAAGCGATCGTGACGTTCCAGGGCCGCCCGGTCAAGACGGTGAGCCTGGTTGCCGACCGGCCGCGGCTGAGCGTGGAAGTCGACCTGATCCACGAAGCGGCCGGACCGTGGAAAAGATCGTTCTGGTCGCCGCGCCAGCCGAATCTGTTCGATGTGGAGTTCGTGCTGTATCAAGGAGAGGCCGTCGTCGATCGCGTCATGTCTTACTTCGGCATGCGCAAGATCTCGATCGAGAAAGGGCAGGTGCTGCTGAACAACGCGCCGCTCTACCAGCGCTTGATTCTGGATCAGGGATATTGGACGGAAAGCCATCTGACGCCTCCGAGCGAAGAAGCGCTGATCGCCGATATCGACGCCATGCTGGAGATGGGTTATAACGGCGTGCGCAAGCATATGAAGATCGAAGACGCCCGTTTCCTGTACTGGTGCGACGTCAAAGGCCTGCTGGTCTGGTCCGAAATGGCGGCGGCGTACGAGTATCACGACCAGGCGGTAGAGCAGTTCACGCAGGAATGGCTGGAGATCGTCCGGCAGCAGTACAACCATCCGAGCATTATCACCTGGGTGCCGTTCAACGAATCGTGGGGCATCCACTATATCCGGCACGACCGGAGGCAGCAGCAGTTCACGGAAAGTATTTACCATCTGACCAAAAGTATCGATCCTTATCGGCCGGTTATTACCAACGACGGCTGGGAGCATACCGTATCCGACATTATTACGCTGCACGATTACGTGGAGACCGGAGAAGGTTTCCTCAAGCGGTACGAAGGCAATAAGGAAGGTATCATGAACAAGGAGATCGCCTGCAACCACTGGAAATATGCGTTTGCCGAAGGCTACGGGTACAGGGGACAGCCGATTATGATTACCGAGTTCGGCGGCATCGCGTTCCAATCGGACAAAGGCTGGGGTTACGGCCACCAGGTGCTGACGGACGAAGAGTTCCTGACCCGCTTCGACGGACTGACCCAGGCGATCAAAAGCGTGGATTATATTTGCGGTTACTGCTACACGCAGCTGGCCGATGTGCAGCAGGAGATCAACGGGCTGCTGACGGAAGACCGCCGGCCCAAATTCCCGCTGGAGCGGATCAAGGCGATCAATTTGAAATAACCGTTTGGAAAAAAAGCAAAGTCCCGACTCCGTTTCGCGGCGGAATCCGGGGCTTTTTGCTTTTTTTTGGACATTTGCACGAAGAACAGGAAAGCCGGATTCGCCGGCGTCGCTGCGAGAAGGGCTTGACGTTCGGTACAGCCTCCGGCCGGCCGAGCGGATGGAACTCTCGTATTTGTTTCGACTCCTGCTGCTGAACGGCCATGCTTACCAGACGCTGATTACGCGCGAGATGAAAGAGAAGACGCTGAGCGCGGCGGAAGCCGTCGAAGATACGGTCCGCTGGCTGAACATGTCCGGCCTGCCCGAAGGCGAGCATGTGCGGGGCGTCGTATCGCGGTATGTGCAAGAGCGCGCCTCCGAAGGAAATATAGCGATCCGGCAGGGCGGCCGCTTCGGGAAAGTGCTGGTGCGCTTGAACGATCAGCGGATGTTCGGCAGGGAAGATCGCGTTTAGGCATCCAGTCGATATTGGTCGTCATCCGCAAAAAGGCCGTTTTTCCGTATGCGATATACGGAGAAACGGCCTTTTGTTTGCGCTGCTTGAAAGATTCGTTCAACGCTTCGTTCACTCAAAGATTCGTCCACTCAACGCTTCACTTCGATCGGGAAGCTCTTCAGCGACTGCCCCGTAATCGAGACGGTCAGATGTTCGGATACGTTGAAGCCGCCCGGCAGCTTGATATCCGAGAAACGCTTGACGAACGCGCCCAGCGCCATATTCGCTTCCAGCCGCGCGAGCGGGGCTCCCAGGCAGAAGTGGGGACCCGCGCCGAACGTCAGATGCTGGAGCTTGCCGGGACGATGGATATCGAACCGTTCCGCATGGTCGAACTGGGACTCGTCGCGGTTCGCGGCGCCGATCCAGGCGACGACGACCTGCCCTTTTTTCATCGGCGGGCCGAAAATGTCCGTATCCTGCGCCACCTGCCGGTCGATCGTCGCGCCGAAGCGGAAGCGCAGCACTTCTTCGACCAGCTTGGGCACCAGCGACTCGTCGGCTCTCAATTCTTGATACACGCCCGGCTGGTCGATCAGCATGCAGTAGAACAGATTGGACAGCAGCGTGGTCGTCGTTTCGTTGCCCGCGCCGAGCAGCCCGATCGCCGACATGACGACTTCCTGGTCCGTCAGCGTTTCACCTTCGAGTTCCGCTTTGGTCAGGTCGGAGATGATATCGTCGCCCGGATTGGCGCGTTTCTCCATCACGATCGGGTACAGGTATGCGCCGAATTCCTGCATCGCTTTGCCTTTTTGCTGCTCGATATCTTCATAGGCGTCCATATTGTACGGCAGAAACAGAATATCCGACCAGGCTTTGATCAGATGCCGGTCGCGCGACGGGACGCCGAGCAGGTCGGCGATGACGGTTACGGGCAGCGGAATCGCCAGCTTGTCCACGATATCGACGATATCGTCGCCTTCGATCTCCGCGATCAGCTCGTCGATGATCTCCTGGATTCTCGGCTCCCAGTCTTTGAGGCTGCGCGGCGTGAACGCCTGCGCCAGCAGGGCGCGCCGCTTGCGGTGTTCCGGAGGATCGACCATATTGACGTTGCTGCGGGTGTCGATCGTGCGCGGAATCGGGATCAGGCTGCGCGTTTTCTTGTTGGTGAACAGTTCGTGGTCGAACAGCACTTTCTTCACGGCATCGTACGAAAAAACGCTCCAGGCGTCCTGGCCGGCGTCGTACTCGACAGGCCGGTTTTCCCGCATCTCTCTGAACCACGGGTACGGCTCCCACTGCTCTTCCTTGGTTCTCAGATTCGAAATCTCCTGCAGAATAACCTGATTGCTGTCTTTCATCCAAGTTCCCTCCCAGGCGGAATAGTACTGCTGCTCGTTTTTTTGCGATTGCGTCGTTGTACAGAACCGTTTTACGTTAACCTATGTTATTTTAACCTATAAGATACACCTGTATTTTAGCATAGCGCATAGACAAAAAGGAAATTCGCTGGTCTTTGCCGCCCGGCGGCGGTACAATCAAGCGAACAATCAAGCGCGAAGAACGGAACGAAACGAACAAACAAACGAGGCGAAGGGGATTGCCATGTATGCGGATATTCTGATTCTGGGCCAGCTGCTGACCGGACCCAAGCACGGCTACGAGATCAAAAAGAACGTTCAGGAAGCGCTCGGCGATACGTTCGAACTCAACAACAATGCGCTGTATCCCGCGCTGCGGCGCTTTCTGGCGATGGGCGCGATGACCAAAGAAATAGAGAAAGGCGACGGCAAGCCCGATCGCCACGTTTATCTGCTGACGGAGACGGGCGAAGAAACTTTTAACGAGCTGGTACGCGATTTTCCGGAAAAAGCGGCGGTCAATCAGATCGAGTTTCTCGTCCGCGTCGCCCTGTTCGAACGGCTGAATCCCGAGGTTCAGTTCGATATCCTGCGCAAACGGCTGGCCGTGCTGGACGAACAGATGAAGCGCAATCTTCAATACGAGCGGCTGCCGGCGCAGGACCGCTTCATGGCGGAAGTGATCTCGTTCAAAAAAGACCAGACGGAGCAGGAACGGGAGTGGGTGCGGCGGCTGATCGGGGAAATTCAGGCAGAGGAAGAGTCGACGCAGAAAAGCGGACGGTAAGGCGCCTGCCGCCGTTTCGAGGTCCCGAATACACGGCCGGCAGAACATGTTGAATCCGGAAAAAGAAAAGCGCCGCGCAGACTTTTGGCCGCGAACGCTTTTCTTCTTTTTTTGATTTTTCTAGAAAATGCCCCGGTAACTTCTTAAAAGAGGCCCTCTTTATATATGAGTGAGGACGCTATAATTTTATGAAAGCGGATACAAAAAATTAAGACTGCCGGTTTACTCGTTCCTGTCCTATGATAGAACAAGGTCGGAATGCGAGATTGGGGAAGGTTTGGGGGATGAATAATAAACGTTGGATTTCGGAAGCGGTGCTAAAGGTGAGAAGCATGAAATTTCAAAACAAGCTTATGCTGGGTTACCTGTTGATCTGCATCATTCCGCTCGTGAGTGTAAGCGTCGTCATCTTTCGCCAATCGGCTGTGGAACTGGAGAGTTCTTCCCAGGAGTTTGCGGCCCTGTATACGTCTCAGATTCGGACCTCGCTCGAGAATCTGATGCAGGAGTACGACAAGTTGACCAAGTCGGTGCTGATCGACAACCAACTGATCTATAAGCTCGGAGACGAGCGGAACCGTTCCATCGACGAAGTGATCGTGCAGCGCGTGGCCGTGCAGCGGCTGCTGATGCGGGTCGCGCTGCTCAAACCGGAGATCGGCACGGTCATGCTGATCGACCGGGACGAGCGGGTGTACCAGTATTCCACGAACACGGGTACAGTCGGCGAGGCTGCGCTGCTGTCGCAGCCATGGTATAAACGGGTGCGCGAAGCGGACGATACTTTTTTTATTACCGGCCTGCACGACCGCTCTTACTACAACGACAGCGAAGAAGGAGCGATCGTCACCGTCGGCCGCGTCCTGCTCAGTTCCGAGGGAGCGTACGCCGGCATCCTGCTGATCGATCTAGACCCTTTTGCCCTATTGCAGCTGGATGAAGATTTCGTTTCGGCACGGGACAAGTACGGGATGAGCGTCACGATCCGCAACCGGCGGGAAGAAATCTTGTACCAGTCCGACGCCGCCAGCGGGCGCGTCCGCTGGCAGGAAGTGTTGGAGCGCGGCAGCGCCTATTCGCAGGACCCGGGCGACCGCGGCAGAATCGTGCTGTCGGGCCGGACCGAGTTGGGCAATCTGCTGATTCAGACGGAAATTCCCCGCGAGAAACTTCTGTCGAACATCAACAAGATCAAAGGCGTTACCGTGATCGTAATTCTGGCGAGCTGTTTGATTCTGACGCTGATGTCGCTTGCCCTGAGCTATACGGTTACCCGGCCGATCAAAGAATTGAGGCGCAGCATGAAGGAAGCCGAAGCGGGGCGTTACCTGCCGATCGAGAAGAAGCAGGCGGGCGACGAGATCGGAAGCCTGGTCGGCAGCTACAACAAGATGATCGTCACCATCCGCACGCTGATCGAAGACGTTTATATCGGGGAGATCAAGCACCGCAGAGCCAAGCTGGTCGCGCTCCAGAACCAGATCAATCCGCATATGCTCTACAATACGCTGGAGTCGATCCGGATGAAGGCGCTGGTGAACGACGACGAAGAAGCCGCCGACATGATCAAGATTCTGGCGCGTATGTTCCGGCTGGTGCTGGGCAAGGAAGGCAAATGGCATTCGATCAAGCACGAGCTGGAGTATACGGAGAATTATGTGCGGCTGCAAAATCTGCGGTTCGACAACAAATTCCTGCTGGATATCCGCGTGCCGGAAGAAATCCAGCGGTGCAGCATTATCCCGCTGGTCTTCCAGCCGATCGTCGAGAACAGCATCAATCACGGATTCGAAGGCTACGGCCGCACGATGAATATCCGCATCGAAGGAAGCGTCGCGGACGGCGGCGAGATTCGAATCCGGATTTCCGACGACGGCGTCGGCATGACGGAGGAAACGCGGCGCAAACTGACTATTCTGCTGGAAGAAGCGGGACTCGACAAATACAAGCTGGAACCGACGGACGAGCCGGGCGGCAAAGGGCTGGGACTGAAAAATATCGCCGAGCGACTCAAGCTTCATTACGGAGACCGCTACGGTCTGTCGCTCGATCCCGCGTCCGCCAGAGGCGTAGCCGTCGAGTTCCTGATTCCGAGATCGGAAGGGCCGACCTCGATAACAGAAGCAAGGAGGGGTCCGGGATGAAGCTGGTTCTGGTGGACGACGAGAAAGGCATTGTGGAAGGACTCAAAAAAATGATCGGCCGCTACCTCCCGGACTGCCGTATTGTCGGCACCGCTTATAACGGCGAAGACGGGTTCAAGCTGGTACAGAAAAAGCGGCCGGATATCGTGATTACCGATATCCGCATGCCGCAGTCCGACGGTCTGGATATGATCAAAAGACTGAAAGAAGCGGGCAGCCAGGCGAAATTTATTCTGCTGAGCGGATACGCCGATTTCGAATATGCCCGGACGGGCATTCAGCTCGGCGTCAAATTCTATATCAACAAGCCGGTGGAAGAAGAAGAGCTGCGCGACAGCGTAAACCAGGTTGCCAGAGATATCCTGACCGAGCGGTCGAAGCTGCGGGAAATAGACGATCTGAAAGAGGAAGCCCTCAGCCGGATGCAGGAAAATCTGCTTAGCGATATTCTGGACAACGGTCTCGACGACGAAGCGCATCTGGCAGAAGTGCTGCAAAGCGCGAATATTCAAACGGAAGGCATCCGGTTCGTATGCGCGCTGATTGAGTTCGGCGAGATACCGGGATCTTCGAAAGACTTTGGCTTCAAGCCGGCGCTGGACGAAATTTCTGAGGCTTTGAAGCGCTATGGGGCGGTTTACCGGATACGCCGCTCAATGTCGCAGATCGCCGTCGTTATTGCTCATGAGGGAACGGCGGGATACGCGGATATCGTCCTGGCGATTCGGGGGCTGAAAAAGACGCTGAACGCACAGGCCGGACGTCCGGTTACAATCGGGATCGGAACGTTCCGCGAAGGCGCGGCGGGGATCGGACAGTCTTTCGAAGAAGCCCGCTATGCGCTCAGCCACAAAGTCGTCAGAGGGGAAGGAACCGTGATCCCTTACCCGGAAACGGCGCACGCGGCCGAGGAGATTTACTCAGTGCCGCAGGAACCGATCGGCCGCCTGGAAGCCGGGCTCGACAATTTGAACGAAGCGGAATGCGTGAGCGCCGTCCGGGAGATTTTTCGCAATATGCAGAAGCAGAGCGGCATGAGCCCGCGCGAACTCCAGCTTCAATGCCTGAATATTCTGCTGCTGAGCGTGCGCAAGATGTCGTTCCAGCAGCTTCAGCAGAACGATATCCTGGGACGCCGCATTTTATCGCTGGAAGGAATTTCGAGCTTTAGCACCTTGGAGAGTCTGGAGACGTGGATGATCGAGGTGATCGGAAGCATTCTCGCTTTCAAGACGAAGCACCGCATTCCGCGCAAAAAAGATATTATCGCCGAGGTCAAGGAGTACGTCTTGCTGCATTACGGCGAAGCAATCACGCTGGCCGACCTGGCATCGCGCTTTTTTATCAGTCCCTATTATTTGAGCCAGCTGTTCAAGCAGAAGACGGGGGAAACGTATATCAATTTTCTGGGGCGGGTGAGGGTCGAGCGGGCGAAGGAACTGCTGGAGAAAACGGATCTGAAAGTGTACGAGATCTGCGCGGAAGTCGGGTATTCGGACACGCAGCATTTTGCACGGCTGTTCGAGAAACTGACCGGCCTCAAACCGAGCGAATATCGCAGAAGCCGACTGCGCATTTGAGGAAACCGAGAACCTTACCGGTATATCGTGTCGAACGCCGATTCGATCCGCTGCTGGATATCGAACGCTCCGCGCTCGAATTTCCAGCGGACGATAATGCCGATCATGGCGGCGGCGAAAGCGTCGATCAGTTCCCGGCCGGATTGATCGGAGCGGATCTCTCCTTCGGCGATCGCCCGGTCGATCAGCGCGATCGAAGGCGATTCCTCGTCGAAATACGTATGGAAGTGCCTGCCTTCAAGCTCGAACTCCGCCGTCAGGACATGATACATCAGGTCGTGGCCGATCTCCGCCAGCATACGGGCGTAATCCAGCGCGTGCTTGCGCAGAGTTTGCTTGCCGGAGTCCAGGCTTCCGTCCAGCGAGATGCTCGCTTTGACGCGGGAAGCGAACCAGTACAGCAGCAGCGCATTCTTGCTGTCGAAATGATGATAGAACGAGCCGCGCGTTACGCCCAGCCTGCCGCAGATCATGTTGATGCTGATATTCTCGTAGCCGGATTCCCGGAACATGCCGATCGCTTCTTCGCACATTTTATCTTTCGTCGTTATCATTTTTCTTCGCCCTCCAGCCGAGATTCTCCAACAGAAATTATAGCATACACAAAAATAACTTCCGGCGCCGGAAGTTATTTTTATTTGCCTTATTCGGTTGGCTTCGGCGCTTTTATTCCAGGATTCCGGTGTCCGCCCATTGGGTCGGCGTGATCTTGCCCGCGCTCGAACCGGCGTCGACCGGGATAGCGGCGCCGCTGACATAACGGGCCAGATCGGAAGCCAGGAACAAGGAGAGATAACCGATTTCCCGCGGATCGCCGAGTCTTCCGTTCGGGGAGAAGACTTTGGCAAATTCGTTTATGGCTTCCTCGGGCGCCTGGCCCCAGATGGACGTCCGGAACGTTCCGGGGCAGATCGCGTTGACCGTAATGTTGTGGGCGGCATAATCGAGCGCCGCGCTCTTGGTCAGGCCGACCACGCCGTGCTTGGCCGAAGCGTACAGCGCCATGGAGCTGTTGCCCATGATTCCCGCCTGCGACGCGATATTGACGATGAACCCGCCTGCGGATTTAGACTTGAGGATCGCCTGCACGGCGAATTTGATACCCAGAAATACGCCTTTCAGATCGACGGCGAGCACCCGGTCGAGCTCGGCGACGGAATATTCGTGCGCGGGCCTTGCGTCGGCGGCGATCCCGGCGTTGTTCACCAGTCCGTCCAGCCGTCCGTAGGTTTGCACGGCGTAATCGACCAACTGCTCAACCTCGGTTTCGCTGCTGACATCCGCTTTGAAGAAAGAAGCTTCTTTGCCGTCCGCCTTGAGTTCTTCGACAAAAGCCCGCCCTTTGCCGGTATCGATATCGGACACGACCACCTTCATGCCATTGTCCGCGTAGCACTGCGCAATCGCTTTGCCCAGCCCGTCCGCCGCGCCCGTTACGATCGCGACTTTGCCCTGCACGCTTGTGAAATCCGTCATCCAAATCCCTCCTGTTCAAATAAAACATACATGTGTATGTTTAGGATTGTAGAACGCCGCCGCCGAGGTTGTCAAGGCCGCTTTAATCGGAGCGCACAGCCGCCGCATTCCCTCAAAAATGACCGGGTAGGAACTTAAAAACGACCGATTGAGAGGGATTCTTCCGGATCGTATAGTGTTATTGAAAGCGGATTCAATACAGGGATTTCAAGGGGGGAACGATTTGCAGTCACATTCGCTGCATCGGATGAAGGTATACTGGCCGCTGTACGTCATGGCGGTTCCGGGCATGCTATTTCTGATCGTATTCAAATTTATTCCGTTGGCCGGTTCCGTAATCGCATTCAAAGACTACTCGGTCTTTCGGGGATTTATCGACAGTCCCTGGGTAGGTTTCAAACATTTCGGCACATTGATTCATCATCCGGATTTCCTGCGGGTGTTCACAAACACGCTGCTGCTGGGCGGGTTCAAGCTGTTCCTGGTTTTCCCGGTGCCCGTGCTGCTGGCGCTGATGATCAACGAAATTCGGAAAGCGGCGCTCAAAAAGGGGATTCAGACCGCGCTGTATATCCCGCATTTTCTGTCCTGGGTTATTATCGGCGGAATTCTGTTCGACTTCTTCTCGCTAAGCGGGCTGTTCAATATCATTCTCGGATGGTTTGGACACGATCCGGTACTGGGCATGCAGGAGAGTTCGTATTTCCGGCCCGTGTTCATTCTGGCATCCATCTGGAAAGACGCCGGCTGGGGAACGGTGGTCTATATGGCCGCAATTAGCGCCATCGATCCCCAACTGTACGAATCGGCCATGATTGACGGAGCGTCGAAATTCCGGCAGATTCGCCATATTACTTTTCCGATTCTGCTGCCTACGGTCCTGATCCTGTTCCTGCTCGAAATCGGGAATTTCCTCGACCTGGGCTTCGATCCGGTGTACAACCTACTCACTCCGATGACCTACAACGTGGGCGATATCCTGGATACGTACGTGTTCCGCACAGGCATTCAGCAGGGACAGTACAGCTTCGCTACCGCAGTCGGGTTGTTCCAATCCGTGATCGGATTCGCCATGGTCTATACCTTCAACAGGATTTCGAGAAAAGTTTCGGACGGGGGGCTCTGGTAATGATTGCCGAATCGAGAAATGAAAAAATATTTTCCGCGACGATTACGATCCTGCTTATTCTCTTTTCCGTGATTGCGCTGGTTCCGCTGCTGTCCGTCGTTGCCACTTCGTTCAGTTCCAAATCGGCCGTGGATATGAATACGGTGACGCTGTGGCCCAGACAGTTTACGCTGGACTCCTGGAAATACATGATCGACCGTCCCGATCTGTGGCGATCGTTCTTCCTAACACTGGTCACGACGCTGGTCGGGACGGTACTCGCGCTGCTCATGACCGCTCTGTTCGCTTACCCGCTGTCGAAGAAGGAATTCCGTTGGGGATCGGTCGTTATGGTAGCCGTCGTCATCGCGATGATCTTCAAAGCGCCGATCGT
The DNA here is from genome assembly GCF_030518235.1 of Saccharibacillus sp. CPCC 101409. Taxonomy (GTDB): domain Bacteria; phylum Bacillota; class Bacilli; order Paenibacillales; family Paenibacillaceae; genus Saccharibacillus. The sequence continues at coordinate 968,239 of NZ_JAULSA010000001.1, forward strand.
GCCGTACTTTCTGACGGTGCGCGGCATCGGTCTGTACGACAATCCGCTGGTGCTGGTGCTTCCGCATATCTTGAATCCGTTCAACCTGATTATTATGCGTACCTTCTTCAAGCAGTTCTCCAAAGAGCTGGAGGAAGCTGCGATGCTGGAGGGCTGCGGATATTTCCGGATGCTGTTCCAGTTCGTGCTGCCGCTGTCCAAAGCCGTGCTGGCAACGCTTGCCCTGTTCTACGGCGTCGTGCTGTGGAATCAGTTCCAACATCCGCTGTTCTTCCTGCAGAATCCGGACTGGTTCCCGCTGCAAATCAAGATCCGCCAATTTATCACCGACGACAGCGTGATTATGTCGGGCGCCGCTTCCACGGCCGCATTGAATTACAACGAGCGGACGCTGCGGGCGACCACGGTTATTTTCGCCATTATCCCGATTATCGCGGTGTACCCGTTCCTGCAAAAGTATTTTGTCAAAGGCGCCATGATCGGTTCCGTCAAAGGCTGAGGGTTAGCGGTCTCCAGAACGTTTGCACGCAAATGAATAGGAGGGGGAAAAGAAAATGAAACTCAAAAAGATGGGAATGCTGCTGGCATCAGGCATGCTGGCGTCGGGGCTGCTCGCAGGCTGCGGCGGCAAAGATGCGTCGGATACAGCCGCGCCCGCCGGCCAGGATCGGAGCGCAAGCGGCGACCAGGTCGTCGACGTGGAGGTCTGGGGCACGAATATCGGCTACAAGCCGGTTGAGAAAAGCAGCAAGCTGTATGAATTTTATAAAGAAAAGCTCGGCGTGGGCGTGATTAATCCTTATGTGGAATGGAACGGCGGCACCAATTACCTCAATCAGCTCAATCTGAAGATTGCCGCCAACGAAATGCCGGATCTGTTTGTGCCGCAGCAGGGGATCGAAGACAATCTGGCCAAGAACGGCGCGATCGCCGACCTGACCGACCTGCTCCCCGAATACGCGCCGAACGTCTGGTCCGCGATTCCGGAAGACATCTGGAAAGTCGTCAAAGCGAACGATCCGACCGGCCAGGGCCGCATTTACTATATCCCTAACGTTGTGGAATACGGCCGATACGCCAGCATGATTCGCCAGGACTGGCTCGATAAGCTGGGCTTGAAGATGCCGACCACGCAGGACGAATACGTCAAAGTGCTGGAAGCGTTCCGCGACCGGGACCCCAACGGCAACGGGCAAAAAGACGAAATTCCGACCGGCGGCCGCGAAGAAGCGCGCTGGATGGATCATCTGTTCGCGATGTACGGCGTCGCCATGTTTGAAGGCTATCCGGACTGGGACCTCTACAACGGCGAACTGACTTATTCGGCGACCACGCCGAATATGAAAGCGGCGCTGGAATTCATCGCCAAGCTGTACAAGGAAGGTCTGATCGACAAAGAATCGCTGCTCAACACCAAAGACAAATGGGACGGCAAGATCCAATCCGACAAAGTTGGAAACTACTTCCACTGGGTGGAGCAGGGAAACCTGATCTTCGAGAACCTGGAGAAAAGCACAGGCGTCAAAGCCGAATTCGCCGTGATGCCCGTACCGAAAGTCGAAGGGTACGACGGCTTCTACACGATGAAGAAATTCGCTTCCCCGCTGTGGGTCGTGAAAAACAACAAAGACCAGGAGAAGCTCCAGGCTACGCTGAAACTGCTCAACAACGTGTACGACAAAAAGAACTGGAAAGACCTGTACCTCGGCGTGGAAGGCATGCACTACACGATGAAAGACGGCAAAGCGGTCAAGCTGCCGGACGACAAAAGCACGCAGGAAAACCAGATCCTTAACCCGGCGACCAGCGTATCCACGCTGGATATGAGCGTCGAATTGTTCAACGAAACGGCGTCGGCGGACAACAAATGGGCGATCGACCAGGTGACGCGGAACATGGAAGAAGCGCAGAAATACGCCAAAGCGATCGCCGGCGACGGCCTGCCCGCCAGCATTTACGAAGGCTACCCGGATATCAACAACCGGACCCTGTACGCAGAATACGCGACCAAGATTATTCTCGGCCAGTATCCGATCGACAAGTTCGACGAGTTCGTGGAGAAGTGGAACAAATCCGGCGGCGAAGAAGTGACGAAGCGGGCCAGAGAGTGGTACGCGAAAGTGCAGCAGTAAAGTCCGGCGGGAAAAGGAGCGGTTATGACGACAGAACGATTGAAGCAGGTGCTGGGCGGAGAAGAAGACAACTATATTCTGCCTTTCCTGTGGCAGCACGGCGAGGAAGAAGCGGCGATTCGCGAAGAAATGGCCCGCGTGCACGAAGCGGGAATCGGCGCGGTCTGCGTGGAGTCGAGACCGCATCCGGACTTCCTCGGCCCCAAATGGTGGGCGGATATGGACGTCATTATGGACGAAGCGCGCAGCCGGGGAATGAAGGTCTGGATTCTCGACGACGATCATTTCCCGACGGGGCGCGCCGGAGGCAAAGTGAAAGAAGCGCCCGAGGAGCTGCACCGGCTGTTCCTAGGCGAACGTTATATCGATACGCTCGGCCCGGCCCGGGGGACGTCGCTGCTGCTGGAGCCGCTGCTGCTGCGCGGGCTTAGGCCGACGATCTCGGAACGCGAACGCGCAAGCGGCGCGAACAATCTGGTTTCTGCCGTCGCGGTGCACCGCGATCCGAAGGACGGAAGGCTGCTCGGCGAAGCGCGGGACCTGACCGGTCTGGTGCGAGGCGGCGTCCTGTACTGGGATATTCCGGAAGGGTACTGGCGGATCTTTATCGTCTCGGAGAACCTGGGCGGCGGCAGCCGGGCGCAGGACGATTATCTGAATCCGCTGGACCGCGATTCGGTGAGGCTGCTTATCGATACGGTGTACGAAGCTTTCCACGAGCGCTATCGAAGCGACTTCGGGGAGACGCTTGCCGGATTCTTCTCGGACGAACCGGGGTTCTATAACGATCCCGCGACGTTCGACTTCGAATCGCGGCCGGGCAAGCCCGGCGTGCCGCTTCCGTGGAGCCGGGACGTGCCGCCCCTGCTCGAACGGGAACTGGGCGCAGGCTTCGAGCAGTCGCTGTATCTGCTGTGGGAAGACGCCGGCGAGCGATCGGACCGGGTCCGCTACGCTTATATGAATACGGTCAGCCGGCTGTACGCGGACAGCTTCTGCGACCAGATCGGGGACTGGTGCCGCGAGCGCGGCGTCGAGTATATCGGACATGTGCTCGAAGACAACAATGTGCACGCCCGGCTCGGCTCGGGCGCGGGGCATTTCTTCCGCTCGATGCGCGGTCAGGATATGGCCGGCCTCGACGTCGTGCTGTGGCAGATTGTGCCGGGCTTCGACGAAGTGTCGTTCCGCCAGCCCACGGGAGAAACGGACAGCGAGTTTTTCCATTACGGACTGGGCAAACTCGGGGCGTCCCTGGGGCATCTCGATGCCAGAAAGCGCGGGCGCACCATGTGCGAAGTGTACGGCGCATACGGCTGGGCCGAAGGGCTCAAGCTGATGAAATGGCTTACCGACCATATGCTGGTGCGTGGCGTGAACCATTTCGTGCCGCATGCTTTTACGCAGAAGCCTTATCCCGATCCGGACTGTCCGCCTCATCTGTACGCGAACGGCCGAAATCCGCAGTACCGGCATTACCGCTATCTGAACCGGTATATCAACCGGGTCGGCCACCTGATCTCCGGCGGGCGGCATGTCGCCCCGGCGGCCGTGCTGTACCACGCCGAAGCGGAGTGGTCCGGCGAAGCGATGTATGTCCAGCGGCCGGTCAAGATGCTGATGCAGAGACAGATCGACTGCGACATCGTTCCCGCCGACCTGCTGCTGGAAGCGGCCGAAGTCCGGTCCGGCAGACTGCATCTGCATCCCGAAGACTTCGGATGCCTGGTTGTGCCGTATGCCGAAGCGCTGCCGGCGCTGCTGCTCCGGCGGCTGGTCGAATTCGCGGATTGGGGACTGGATATCCGCTTTGTGGACGGACTGCCGCTGCGCTCAAGCGAGGGAGCGGATGTGTCGGCCGAGCTGTCGGGTCTGGCCGCGCATCCGAGGGTCAAGCGGACAGGGCTGGACGAGCTGGCCGACGGACTGATTGCCGACGGGCACCGCGACCTGAGCGTCGGCGGAGACGAACCGTATTTGAGGAATTACCGCTACCGGCACGACGGACTCGAAGTCCTGATGCTGTTCAATGAAAGTCCGCAGCGGAAGATCGGGACGGAACTTACGCTGCCGGCAGACCTGCCGGGCGAGTGGTACGCTTACGACGCTTTCCTGAACCGGCTGACTTCGCCGGAATCGGCGGAGCGGGAAGGGCGGCGGACGCTGCGGCTTGTGCTGAGCCCGTACGAATCCCTTATTCTGCTGCAAGGGCCGGCGGTCGAGCAGGCGGCCGCAGAAGCGGGCCTCGGCGCGCCGCCGCCTGACGAAGTTTACGGCCGGGAAGCCGCGCCGGAGACAGCCCGGCTTGAAGGTGAATGGGCGGTCTCGATCGCCGAATCGGAGCGATATCCGCAGTTTCGCCCGTGGGGCAGTCTGACGGAACCGGTGAATATGAACGGGCCGGAGCGCCTGCCGCATTTCTCGGGCACGTTCCGCTACGAGACGGAATTCGAATGGAACGCTCCGGCGGGCGGCGGGGCGGCGCTGGACCTGGGCGAAGTCTACGAGACGGCCGAGGTCTGGCTGAACGGCGAATACGCAGGTGTGCGCATCTGCCCGCCTTACCGGTTGGAGATCGGGAATCTGCTGCGGCCGGGCTCCAATACGCTGGCCGTGGAAGTCACGAATACCCTGGTCAAGGAACGGCGCGATCTCCTGTCGGCTTTTGCGCAGCAGGAGCCGGGCGGACTGCTCGGTCCGGTCGCGATAAGCGCCCACGCGGCGCAATAAATCCAGACAGCGCGGTTGAAGCCGCTTCTGCGCGTTCATGCAAGAAGCGGCTTCGTTTTTTGTTTGAACCGACGATGTGTTTTTCCATCAAAAAGGAGGAAAAAAGATGAAGTTTCACAAAGCGGGTTCATGGCTGACGGCGGGATTGGCGGCATTGTCGATTGTAAGCGGTTGCAGTGAAAGTGCCGAGACTCCGGCAAATTCCACGGGTAACGATTCCGGTGCGGCGTCCGGCGCGGAAGAAACAGTCGATATCAAGGTCTGGGGCACGAACATCGGTTACAAGCCGATCGAGAAAGGCAGCAAGCTGTACGAATTTTACAAAGAAAAGCTCGGCGTGGGCGTGATCCATCCGTATGTGGAATGGAACGGCGGCACCAATTACCTCAATCAGCTCAATCTGAAGATTGCGGCCAACGAAATGCCGGATCTTTTTCTGCCGCAGCAGGGAATTGAAGACAGTCTGGCCAAAAACGGCGCGATCGCCGACCTGACCGACCTGCTGCCCGAATACGCGCCGAATCTGTGGAACGCGATTCCGCAGGACATGTGGAATATCGTCAAAGCCAACGATCCCACCGGCCAGGGCCGTATTTATTATATTCCCGGGATGGTCGATTACGGCCGGTATGCCGGCCTGATCCGCCAGGACTGGCTCGATAAACTGGGCTTGAAGATGCCGACCACGCAGGACGAATACGTCAAAGTGCTGGAAGCGTTCCGCGACCGGGACCCCAACGGCAACGGGCAAAAAGACGAAATTCCGACCGGCGGCCGCGAAGAAGCGCGCTGGATGGACCATCTGTTCGCGATGTACGGCGTCGCCATGTTCGAAGGTTACCCGGATTGGGATCTCTATAACGGTGAACTGACCTACTCGGCGACCACGCCCAATATGAAAGCGGCGCTGGAATTCATCGCCAAGCTGTACAAGGAAGGTCTGATTGACAAGGAATCGCTGCTTAACACCAAAGACAAATGGGACGGCAAGATCCAATCCGACAAAGTCGGCAACTACTTCCACTGGGTGGAGACCGGCTATCTGCCGCTGGAAAATCTGTATAAAAACACAGGAGTCAAAGCCGAGTTTTCCGTACTTCCCGTGCCGAAAGTGGATGGCTTCGAAGGCTTCTACACCTGGAAGAAATTCACGCCTCCGGCCTGGGTGGTCAAGAACAACAAAGACGAGAAAAAGCTGATGGCTACGCTGAAACTGCTCAACAATATGTACGACGAGAAAAACTGGAACGATCTGTATCTCGGCGTGGAAGGCATGCACCATGTCGTGAAAGACGGCAAAGCCACCCGGCTGCCGGACGACAAAAGCACGCAGGAAAACCTGATTCTCGATCCGTATTCCAAAATTTCGACGCTGGATTTCATGACGGAACTGAACAAGAATACGGCCTCCGAAGACCGGATGTGGGCGATCGAACAGGTCAACCGCAATATGCAGGAAGCGCAGCAGTACGCCAAGGTAATCGCGGGCGACGGCATGCCGGCCAGCGTATACGAAGGCTACCCGGATATCAACAACCGCACCCTGTATGTGGAGTACGCGTCCAAGATCATTCTGGGCCAATATCCGATCGACAAATTCGACGAGTTCGTGGAGAAATGGAACAAGTCCGGCGGCGAAGAAGTGACGAAGCGCGCCGGAGAATGGTATGCCAAAGTCCAGAAATAAACGCAAACCGGAAGATAAAAATACAAGCAAGCTTGACGGTCAGGAGGAGCAAACGGCATGAATACGATCATCAATCCCGTCCTGCGCGGGTTTAATCCCGATCCTTCGATTCTGCGCGTCGGGGAAGACTACTATATTGCCACTTCGACGTTCGAATGGTATCCCGGCGTGCAGATCCATCATTCCCGCGACCTGGTCCACTGGAGAGTGGCGGCTCGTCCGCTGGACCGTCCGTCGCAGCTGGATCTGATCGGCAATCCCGATTCGGGCGGAGTGTGGGCGCCCGCCCTGAGCTATGCGGACGGAGTGTTTTATTTGATCTACACGGACGTCAAGTCGCGGACAGGCGCGTTCAAGGATACGCCCAATTATCTGGCGACCGCAAGCTCGGTCGAAGGCCCGTGGTCCGATCCCGTGCATCTGAACAGCAGCGGCTTCGACCCGTCGCTGTTCCACGACGAAGACGGCCGCAAATGGCTGCTGAATATGATCTGGGATTTCCGCAAAGGACGCAATCCGTTCGGCGGGATCGTGATTCAGGAATATTCGGCGCCGAAAAACCGGTTGGTCGGTCCGGCGGTCCGGATCTTCGCGGGAACCGAACTCGGTTATACGGAAGGCCCGCATCTGTATAAGCGCGGCGGTTATTATTATCTGCTGACCGCCGAAGGCGGCACCAAATACGAACATGCCGCGACGCTCGCCCGGTCGAAATTCCTGTTCGGTCCCTACGAAGTCCATCCGGACAACCCGATCCTGACCAGCCTCGGCAGACCCGAACTTCCGCTGCAAAAAGCCGGTCACGCTTCGCTGGCGGAGACGCCGGCCGGCGAATGGTATATGGCGCATCTCTGCGCGAGACCGGCGGCGGGCCGCTTCTGCACGCTGGGCCGGGAGACGGCGCTCCAGCGCTGCCGCTGGGACGAAGACGGCTGGCTGCGCCTGGAGCGCGGGGACGCCGGGCAAGGGCGGGAGCGGGAAGAGGGCGAAGAGGCGGGAGGGAGCGGGGCAAGCGGACCTGCCGTTCCGCGCGAGCTTGTGCGGGCGCCCGATCTGCCCGCCTATCCATTCGACCCCGACCCGCAGCGGGACGACTTCGACGAACCGCGGTTGGGCGTCCAGTGGAATACGCTGCGCATTCCGCCGTCCACGGACTGGCTGTCGCTCGACGAAAGACCCGGCTATCTGCGCCTGAAAGGCATGGAATCATTAAGCTCGAAGCACCGGCAGAGCCTGATCGCCCGGCGGCAGCAGGCGTTCCGCTGCGAAGCCGAGACGGAAGTAGAATTCGAACCGGCACACTTTCAACAGATGGCGGGGCTGATTCTGTATTACGATACGGAAGATTACGTTTACCTGCGGATCACGCATCTGGAAGGCGCGGGAAGAGTGCTGGGCATAATCCGGACGAAGCGGGGCGAGTACGACGAGCTGCTGGAAGCCGAGATCCCGCTGCCCGATACGGGACCGATTCGGCTGAAAGCCGCGGTCGAGCGGGTAAGCGTACGGTTCTTCTACACGGATCCGGAATCGGATTGGAAGCCGGTCGGGCAGCCGGTCGATATCCTGCATCTGTCGGACGAATGCGCGGTTCCCCTCCGGTTTACCGGAACGTTTATCGGGCTGTGCGCGCAGGACCTGGACGGAACCCGGAAAGCGGCGGACTTCGATTATTTTGAGTACAGGGAGCTGCAAGGGGAAACGGACGAATCGTCCCGTTCAGCGATGCGATGAACGAAAAGCAAGGAGTCCCGGCCGATGCTGGAATAGTTTGAATATACATGGAAAGACCCGCGTCTCTTCACCGAGAGAACAGCGGGTCTTTTGCTTCTTTATCAAACCGTCGTCGAGCTGTCCGGATAAAAGGCGGACAGCCAACTACCAAAGCTTCTCAATGAAGGACCGTTGCATCCGAAGAACCTGGATCTTCTGCGAGACTTGCGTATATCCGGGGTTTGCGAAGAATTAGGCTTAGAATTGCACCGCCTGCCGCGATACAGGCTATTACAAAGAAAGTATCTCCGAACGCGAGAGCGGAAACTTTTAAGATCTCGGCTTGTTCGCCAACCGCCGCCATGCGTTCTCCTATTTTTGAGGTCAAGTATCCCATTATCGCAGCTATGGCAAACGAGGCTACGACCTGCTGGGAAGCGGAGGTTAACGGGGTAACGCGGTTTATAAGTTCAGGCGGGGCGGAATTTAAAACATGCGTATTCAAAGGCATCATGGAGAGTCCCATGCCGCATCCGAGCATGAACAATGGAACTATTAACGTAAGGATTCCAGTATTGATATTCAATCCTGACAGCAAGAATAGTCCGACGGATATTAAACTCAGGCCGATAAATACCGGTGTTCTGGAACCTAATTTATCGGATAACTTCCCGCCGAACGGCGTAAGCAGCATAGCCCCGATAGAGATAGGCAGCGCAATTGCCGCGCTTACGACCGGCGTTCGGCCCAATATATTTTGTTGATATAAAGGAAGCAAGAGAATAGAGACGAATGTAGAAATCTGCAGCGCCCAGGATATAATCACACCGCGAGTAAAATCGGATGATTTAAATACTCGCAGCTCCAGCAAAGGCTGCTTCTGGCGAAGCTCTACAATGATAAACACGAGAAGTGCCGCGCCTCCAACAATTATTCCGGTTAACGCGCTTGTGGAATTCCAATCCTTCCCGCCCTCGCTGACCCCGTAAGTCAACATGGAGAATGCAATGGGGGCGAGAATGATTCCCCAAATATCCAGCGAGGGTACAAAGCGCCGCTCCAAATCGGGTAAAAATTTCAGACCTACAATCACCGCCGCAATTCCAATAGGCAAATTAATTAAAAAGATCCAGTGCCAAGAAGCGACTCCAATCAGCCAGCCGGAAAGCAGGGGGCCCGTAGCAGGAGCAAGCAGCATAGGAATTCCCAGCATCCCCATAACGGTGCCTTTCTTTTCGGGGGGAGCGAGCTTAAAAGCGATTGCCATACCGATAGGAGATACCATTCCGCCGCCAAGGCCTTGGATAACGCGGAAGAGCACGAGCTGCTGAGAGCTCTGGGCCAAGGCGCAAAGTACGGATCCCAGTGTAAACAAGGAAATGGTCATGAGGAATATTCGTTTGGCTCCAAACTTATCCATCATCCATCCGGCCAAAGGAATGATCGTGGCCAGTGCCAGTGTGTACCCGGTGATTGTCCATTGAATTGATTCTAATGGACTGTTAAAGTATTTTTGTAAACTGGGGACGGCAACATTCATAATCGTAGTATCCAGCAGCACCATAATCATCCCCAGCATAATAGCGAGAAGCGGGGCAATAATTGTCTTAACCGAAAACTCTGCTTGCATATTGGGCTGGGTAGACATTTTTCTCGTTCCTCCTTTTAAAAAATATTTTCATCTGTAATTTGACTATATAGTTTTTTAAAAAACTTTATAGTCATCACGTGCTTATTGTATCCTGTTTTTTAATAATGTCAATAAAATGATTGGATATATTAATCATGAAGAGAAGAGGAAGTACATTGAGTATAATCAAACAAAATATTATGGACTCCGCTATTCGATTTTTTACGGAAAAAGGGTATCTTGCTACTTCCATTCAGGATATTGCCGATGATTGCGGAATCGCTAAAGGGTCGTTTTACAAATTTTTTTCTTCCAAGGAAGATCTGTTTTTGGAAGTCCATCGAGCCAAGCAGGAGAGCTTCTTTGAAAGTATGGAAGACATTCATTTGGAACCCGGACTTACTGCAAAAGAAATCTTTATTCGTGAAACTAAACATCAGTTTGATTTCTTTCTCGAGAATAGATTTGTAGTGGTAAGTACGCTGGAGATGCAGACGAGCGAAGGAGAAATTGCAGCTAATTTCGCGCGACTGCGCGCAAACTTTCTCAATATGAACAAAACGCTCTTAATCCGCAGATTTAAAAGCGAAATCGAAAGCGGTGTATGGGATCTTGTGTTGATGTATCACGGAATTATTCAGGAGTACCTTTTCTTGTTAACCGTGGATAAAAGACATTTAAATATAAGGGACTTGTCCGTATTTATTGTGGAGCGCATGGAAGACATGGTTAGCGGGGTTCTGACTAAAAAGCCGCAATCTATTATACAAAAACCGATGATGGACGATTACGTAGAAGCAGCCTCTCAAGGGAAGTCTGCATCTTTGGCAGAGATCAGGCATGAGCTGTTTGCAACTCTTTTCTCCATACTTAAAGAGCTGGTTATCACAAATCATCACAGAACCGAGCTGCAAGAAGCGCTTACTTTACTTAAAGAAGAATTAGAGAAAGATGAGCCTAAAGTGGTGCTCATTCGTGCAATGCTTCAATTTCTGATGAAGGAACATGAGCTGCGGGATATCATTGAAAAGCTTAACAAAATAGGCTGCTACCAGGATTAAACGGAACTGCGGATTTTCTTTAAACGCAGTAAATGTTTATTTTATTCAACAGACCTCGAATTTCGCTGCTAAGCGGAAGTCGAGGTTTTTTTTATGGTATGGGTATAAATTTATTTCGATGTAATCCAAAAAATAATTATAGTAAATTATATATTGACAATTAATTACGGACTTTTATAATGACACATATACAAACCGGTTCCTGCCCGGGAAAGGAGGCGAACCCGCCGCATGGATATCCGCCAGCTGACGTATTTCGTCGAAGTCGCCAGGCATCGCAGCTTTACCAGAGCATCGCAGGCGCTGTACGTGTCGCAGCCGTCGATCAGCCGCGCAATCAAAAGTCTGGAAGACGAGCTCGGCGCGACGCTGCTGGACCGGTCGGAGCGCGACGTGCAGCTGACCGATATCGGCGAGCTGGTCAACGAACGTGCGCTGGAGATCCTGTGTTCGGTCCGGGAGCTGGAGCAGTTCGTCGAAGAAGCGGTCGCCGGCGTACCGAGCAAACCGGCGTCTCCCGCACGTCTGCCGGACGGTCGCGCCGCATCTGTGGCAGCAGTCCCGGCCCGGCGGGTCCGCGCTTCCGCTCCGCTGAGATCGGTATCCGCATCATCCCCTAACCAAAAAGAGGCAGGAGGAACGAACCATGAGCCATCCGATACTTGACGGTCTGGACGAGACCATTCGCAAAGCGATGGAAGACATGAATGTGCCCGGCGCCCAGGTGGCGATTATCCGCAACGGGGACGTGATTTATTCGGAAGCGTTCGGCTATGCGAATGTGGACGAACACGTTCCGCTGACCAAAGAGCATTACCTGCCGATCGGCTCCTCCAGCAAATCGTTTACCGCGGCGGCGGCGCTTATTCTGGCCCAGCAGGGCAAGTTGGATCTGGACAAGCCGATTCGGCACTACATGCCGGAGTTCGAACTGGCCGACCCCGTCGCGACCGCCCAGGCGACCGCGCGTGATCTGCTGTGTCACCGCACCGGCGTGCCGCGTCACGATATGATGTGGCTCAATTGGGACGATCTGGACCGCCGCGATCTTGCGCTGAACCGCGTCAAGCACTTGCAGGGCAATCTGCCTTTTCGCAGCGGTTGGCAGTACCAGAACCAGATGTACGCGGTCATCGGCCAACTGATCGAGGCGATCGACGGCCGGACGTGGGAAACGTTTGTCGAAGAAGAAATTCTGGGTCCGCTCGGCATCCGCGATTACAGCTTCCGCATTCCGTATCCGCACGAAGAATATGCCAGACTGTACACGCCGGACGGCGAAGGCGGGAACAAAGAAAACGTGCCGCTGATTATCGACGCGATGGGACCGGCCGGCTCGCTCAATATGAAGATCGGGGGTCTGGCGGCGTGGGTCGCTTTTCAGCTGAACGAAGGGCGGATCGAAGGCAAACCGCTGATCGACGCCGCGCTGTTCAAGCAGCTGCACAAGCCGGTGATTCCGTATCAAATCCTGCCGTTCGAGTTTCCGGAAAGAGTGACGGCCGGCTACGGGCTGGGCTGGACGGTCGACTTTTTCCGCGGGCATAAAGTGGTCGATCACGGCGGCAACGTAAGCGGGGGCTCGGCGCTGATTTCGTTCATGCCGGATCTGGGCCTCGGCTGCGCGGTCCTGACCAACGCCAATAGCAACCTGTTCGTGACCGCGCTGTCGATGGAGCTGTACGACCGGGCGCTGGGGCATGCCGGCGAGCGGAACTGGTTTATCCAATACCGGGACAATATGAACGGGCTGCTGGATGCGATGAAAAGCCGACTGACCGCCATTTACGGCACGAAGATCGAAGGCAGGCCGTGCAGCCACGAATTGGAGGAATACGCGGGCGAGTACGAGCATCCGGGCTACGGCGGCGTGACCATTACTGCAAAAGACGGCGGGCTGCATATGAAGTACCACAACAACGAAATGAAAGTCTCGCATCTGCACTACGACATTTTTACGTTCGAGCTGTTCGGCGGTCCGCATCCTCTTTCGTTCGCGACGGGCGTGGACGGCGGCATCTCTTCGCTGAGCATCCCGTTCGAGCCGTCCGTCGATCCCATTGTGTTCGCGCGGCAGTAACTTCGGGAGAAGAAGAGTGTGGATTGACTCGGGAGGAGGAGTGGAAGCCGTGCTTGGAAATCGGCTGCGGGAAGCGAGAAAAAGCAAAAATTTGACGCTGGCGGAGCTGGCCGGGCAGATCGGGGTGACGACGGGATATTTGTCCAATCTGGAGAAAAACCGGCAGGAGCCTTCGCTTGCCGTGCTGCGCAGTTTGTCCGGCCAATTGGATATCCCCGCGCCCGTGCTGTTTATGGACGAACAGGATGAAGAAGCGATCGTGCTGAGAAAAGGCGAGCGCAGCCCGATCCGTTTTGCGGATCTGCCGGTTGCATGCGACTTGCTGACACCCATGAACTGGAGAAGTTCGTGGTCGCCGGAGATCGAAGTGCTGCGCCTTGCGCTTGCGCCGGGGGAGCGGCTCAAGGCGGACGATCTGTCCACCGATACCGACGAATGCGTGTATGTGACGGAGGGCCGGGTGGAATACCGTTACGGAAACGAAGCCGTCTCGATCGAAAGCGGCGGCAGCCTGTACGTGCCCCGGCGGACGGGATATGTTCTGATCAATACCGGGGAACGCGAGGCCGTGCTGCTCTGGGCGGTGCGGTCGGTCCGGCCGGCGCAAAGGAGCGAACGGACATGAGCGAGCGCAGCGTTTCTTTTCAACTCAAAGGCGAGCGCATCCGCGAGCTGAGGCGGCGGCTCAATCTGTCTTCGACGGCGCTGGCCGAACGGATGGGGGTGACGCCGGCTTATATCTCGCAGATCGAGCGCGATCTGGCGGAGCCTTCGCTGTCGGTACTGCGCCGGCTGGCCGGGGCGCTGAACGTCGATCTGCCGGCGCTGCTCGAATACGAAGCGCCCGCGGATACTCGGATCACTTCCGCCGGGGACGCCGCCTGGCACACGTTCGCCCAGGCCAATGCCAAATACCGGATGCTGACGCCGGCTTCGCTCAAGAACGGCGCCCGGCCGGAATTGACCGTTATGCTGGTCGGTTTCGAAGCGGGGAAAACGGACTACGACGAGAAGGTCGTGCAAGACTTCGAAGAATTCTGCTATGTGCTGGAAGGCTGCATCGAATACCGGACGGACAAGCGGAGTTATCTGCTGGAGGAAGGCGACAGTATTTATATCAAGAAAAACGTGCCGCATCTGCTGTACAATCCCGGCCAACGCGAAGCCAGGCTGCTTGGCGTACTCGGCAGCGTCCATCCGCATCTGCGGGAAGGCGCGGAGCCGGCGGAGTAGCCAAGAAAAGCGGCATCGGGCGGCGCGCGGCACGGGACGTTTACGACGCGGATACGCGAATATGCCGACAAGGATGCGAAGCCATGCAAATACAATCGATCGAAGCGAAGAAAATCAAGCTGGAGCTGCTCCAGCCGGTCAAGATCGCCATCGGCACGCTCAGCCGCAGCGAAACGGTGATCGTACGCATCGTCACGGACGACGGTATCGTCGGGTGCGGCGAAGGCAGCGGCGTTTCGTTCGTAACGGGCGAAACGGCCGACACGATTGACGGAGCGGTCCGCGTCCTGGCGGAAGCGCTGATCGGCCGCGATGCGCTGGGCATCGACCGCATTCACCGGATCATGGACCGGACGCTGGTCCACAACACGTCCGCCAAAGCGGCTATCGATATCGCGCTGCACGATATCCTGGGCAAAGCCGCGAAGCTGCCGCTGCACCGGCTGCTGGGCGCGGTCTCGGGCGAGCTTGAGACCGACAAAACGGTCGGCATCGGCCCGCCGGAGCAGATGGTCCGCGATGCGCTGGAGATGGTTGTCCTGGGCTTCGGCCAGCTCAAGATCAAAGCGGGCCTCGATCCGGACGCCGATATCGAAGCGGTGCGGCTGATCCGCGAAGCGGTCGGACCGCAGGTCCGGCTCAAGGTGGACGCCAACCAGGGCTGGTCGGCCAAGGACGCGCTGCGCGCCGTCCGCGCCATGGCCGAGTGCGGCGTGGAAGCGGTCGAGCAGCCGGTGCCGCAGTGGGATACCGACGGCCTGGCGCTGATCCGCGCGCAGTCTCCGCTGGATATTATGGCGGACGAAAGCTGCTTTTCCCCGCGCGACGCGGCGCTGCTCGTCAAGCGGGAAGCGGTCGATCTGATCAATATCAAGCTGATGAAATGCGGCGGCCTGCACCGGGCGATGCAGATCAACGCCGTGGCGGAAGCTTCGGGCGTCGGCTGTATGCTCGGCTGCATGATGGAAAGCCGCATCGGCATCGCGGCGGGAGCGGCGCTGGTGCTGTCGCGGCCGAATTTCAAGTACGCGGATCTGGACAGCTTTATGTATTTCCATGAAGTCCCGGCGATTCGCGGGGGATTTGTGTTCGAAACTCCGCATATCCGCTTGGCGGACGGCGACGGGATCGGGGTGGAAGTGGACTTTTAGCGGACATTTAAAGATAGGATGCGCCTTCCTTTGCGAAGACCAGAGTGTCGAGCAAGCCGGGCAGGGTTCCACAAGGAAAATAGCGGCGCAGGTACACTTATTCGGGGCGAAACCCTTCGGTTTCTTTAAATAGCGGCGCAGGTGCAATTATTCGGGCGCCAAAAGCCGAATCGAAGCGAAAAAGTTCGAAATAGATGTATCAGTGCCGTTATTTTCTCGAAAGCGTAAGATTAAGCCGGAATAAGGGGCTATGCGCAGCTATTTTAGATTCGGCCTGCCATTCGCTTTATTTCTCCAGTCCTTTCCCCGACTTTTCATTCCAATCGAACCTACCTACTACATTTACATCAAATCGTTTCTCGACAATCGGGTCTTCCTTCGGGAAGACGTTTTTTATTGTAATCGGCTCTGTTGCGTTTGGAGAATCCAACGTATAATAACAAAATCCAAAGTGTGAAGCGGGGCGAGCGCATACAGGAAGGCTTGCAGAGGGAGGGGACGAGGATGGAGAACGCGGATCGGTTGTATCGGCTGGCGAGCGCGGTGCGCCTGGAGGGAAAAGGTTCGGAGAAAAAAGAAGCAAGGAATCCGGAAGCGGGCAGCGGCGGCCAAGAACAAAACGCCGAAGCGGCAAAGCGGATCGATGCGGACCATAGCGCGGAAGCGGGGCGGAAGGCTCGGAGACACGAGCTGATTGTGGCGCGGGAGATACTGGAAGCGGAGATCCAAGGCGCGAATCTGACGCTGCTGCCGGGGCAGGCGCTGATACTTCCGCCGGGGAAGCTGCGGGAGCTGCGCGGGGCGAACGGAGCGGCTGCTTCGTGCGACCGCTTCGGTTTCGAAGTGTATACGGCGGAAGCGGACGGAGAGCTGGCTTTGGGCGGCCTCGACTGGCCGCTGCGTCCGGTGACGCTGCCCGCCGGTCGGGCGGCGGAGCTGGCGCAGGCGGTGCTGGACGGTTGGAGCGGGACTTCCGCGCCGCGCATGGAAGCGGGCATCCGGTTCCAGGAACTGCTGCTGTGCGTATGGCGGGCGTCGGAGAGCGCCGCGGACAGCACCGCCGAAGCGGTTCGGCGGTCGGCGGCCCGCATGGAAGAAACGTTCGGGAGCAGTCTGACGCGCGAAGGTCTGGCGGCCGAAGCGGGATTGAGCGTCGCGCATTATTCCAGGCTGTTCAAGCGGGAGTTCGGGCAGGGACCGATCGAGTACTTGAACGGTATTCGGCTGCGGCGCGCCCGGGAACTGCTGCTGGAAACCGGCGGCAGCGTGCGGGAGACGGCGCACCGGGTCGGTTACGAAGACGAATTTTATTTCAGCCGGAAGTTCAAAGCGGCTACGGGCCTTGCGCCGACGGTATATATGCGCGCGCATCGGGCCGAAGACCGGATCGCTTCGATCGCGATTCCGTATACCGGCCATCTGCTGGCGCTGGGCCTGCGCCCGTGCGCGGCGCTGCTGAATCCGTACCAGGAACCGGCCGGCGAGCTGCGCAATCTGCTGGAACTGGGAAACGAGCAGCCCGATCTGCAGCGGCTGCGGCAGGCGCGGCCCGGGCTGATTATCGGGTTCGAGCGTCAGGACTACGCGGGGCCGGGCGGTTCGGAGCTGCTGGGCGAGATCGCGCCCGTCTGCCGGATTCCGTTCGGCGGAGAATGGCGGGAGCATCTGCTGACGATCGGCCGGACCGTCGGACGGGAAGAGCGGGCTTCGCGCTGGCTGGAACAGTACGAAGACCGGGCGGAGCGCGCCCGGCGTCTGATCGGGCAGCGGATCGGAAGCGCCGCGGTCGCCGTCGCGCAGTACGAGCGGGGGATGTTCCGGGTGTACGGCAGCCGCAATCTGGGCACGGTGCTGTACCGCGATCTCGGCCTGGCGATGCCCGAGCGTCTGCACGGCGTTTCGCATTCCGTGCTGCTCACCGCCGGGCAGCTGGCGGACAGCGGCATCGACCGGCTGCTGCTGTTTACGTCGGACGATCCGCGGCTGCGGCGGCAGGCCCGGCATTCTCTGCGCGAGCAGGCGCAGCGCCGTCCCGGAATGGCCGCCTTTTTCGAAAATCTGCACGATCTCGGAGCGTCCCGCGCTTATTCCTGTTATACGTCGACCTCGCACGATACTTTGCTCCGCCGCCTGACGCAGACCGACGTGCTGCAAAAGTCCATGTCTTGAGCACGTCCGTCCATGGCTGCGAGCGAAAGGGATCTCTATAATCTACTGATGATAATGATTATCAAAATCAGGGAAGAGGATGTGTAGAGATTGAAGGGGACGACAAAACAGAAAGCGGGAACTTCCGCTGTGCATGTACAAGCATCGACGGGGCCGAAACGGCGGAGTAAGCGGCGGGGCAGCTGGCTGCTTCCGCTGCTGCTGCTCGGTCTGATTGCCGCTTTGCTTGCGGGCTGCGGCTCCGGCGGTTCGACGGCCGGGACCGGCGCCGGCTCTGCGGAAGCCGAGCCTTCGAAGACCGACGCGCCGGCAGCTGCGGCGTCCTCGGGCGAAGAAACAGGCGGCGAAACGCGCACCGTGTCGACCGTGATGGGCGATGTGGAAATTCCGGCTCATCCGAAAAAAGTGGCGGGAATGCTGTACGTCTTCGCGGATCATCTGCTGGCGCTCGGCATCGAGCCGCATGCCATGGTGACGTACGACGATCTGGGGTTCCCCGAGTATCTGGCCGACCGAATGACCGATACGATCGCGATCGGCCCGGGCGAGTCGCCGAATCTCGAAGCGCTGCTGCAGGCGCAGCCCGACCTGATTCTGGCATCCAAAACGATGAACGAAGCCAATTACGAGCAGCTGTCCAAGATCGCGCCGACTATTTTGTTCGATAACGAAAACGAAGGCGATTGGGAGCGGTTCAAAGAAACGGCGGCCGTGTTCGGTATGGAAGAAGAAGCGGACCGGATTCACGCGAAATACGATGCCAAAACGGCCGAAGTAAAAAAAGAGCTTGCGGCAAAAGCCAAAGGCGAAACGGTCGCGTTCATGCGCGTCCAGGACAAGCAGCTTCAGCTGATCCAGCCCGCGGACAACTTTACGCTGTTCGGCGCGCTCGGCCTGACGCCGGCTTCGGTCGACGGCATCGATTTCGAAGGCGGCTGGAACGTCGCGATCTCCGAAGAAGTGCTGCCGGATCTCAATCCGGACCGGATGTTTATTATTCTGCGGCCGGGCGATGCCAACAAGCTGGCGCTGGAACGGATTCAGGGCACATCGATCTGGAAAGGCCTGAATGCCGTGCGCGATAATCGCGTGTATATCGGCGACGCCAATCTCTGGTTCGCCGGCTACGGTCCGATCGGGCTGAGCCGCGTGATCGACGAGGTCGAAGCCGCGTTTGCAAACGGGTCGTAAGCCGATGGAAACGCAATCGGGTCTTACACTGTCGGAGATCGTGCGCGGGCGGCGGACGATCCAGGAGTTCAACGGCGAGCCGATCGACAGCGAGCTGCTGCTGGAACTGCTCGGCGATGCGGTCTGGGCTCCTTTTCACTCCAAAAAGGAACCCTGGCGCTTCATCTTGTTCACCGGCGAAGGCAGGCGCGTATTCGCGGAAGCGGTGATTGCCTGCCGGCCGCCGGCGTTCGCCGAGAAGTACGGCGCCCAAATGCGGGAAGCTTACTGCCGGCAAATTCCCGTCCATCTGGTCGTCGTCATGAAAAACATGCTGCCGCCAAAAGCGTGGGAAGAAGCGCTGGCGGCGACGGCGGCGCTGATCCAGAATATTCAACTGCTGGCATGGGAAAAAGGCATCGGCTGCGTCTGGAAAACGAGCCCGTTCAACGACGACGAAACGTTCCGCGCGGCCGTCGGCGTTGAATCGGGAGAAAAAGCGGCGGCCACGCTCCATCTCGGCTGCTTCGATCCGGCCGACCGGCCGGAAGCGAAGCCTCGGACGCCCGTGCGCGAGCTGCTGACCTGGATCGACGGCGCATCCGGCGGCGGGTCGGGGCGCGCGTGATCGTTTCGACTCCTTGCGCGGCGCCCAAACGTCCGTAAAATTTTTTGGCTTCAATATCTAACGATATCTAACGAGACAACCGACAAGACTTCGGCTTCCCGGATCGGCGGGGAGGACGGAGTCTTTTTTTGCCTGTTTCTGGAGCGGCGAATACCGGTAAAGATCATAAGGCGGAAAGAAAAAAGCGATAAGGAGGGGCTATTCCCGTGAGTACAAACGCAGACAAGAAGACCGAACCGACGAAGCGAGAACGGCCCGAACGGGAACGTTTCGCATACGAACCGCAATCCGCCGACGGCATGATCCGCGTGCGCGGGGCGAACGAACACAATCTCAAACAGGTGGACGTCGATATTCCGCGCGATTCGCTGGTCGTGTTTACCGGCGTCTCCGGCTCGGGCAAATCGTCGCTGGCGTTCGGCACGCTGTACGCCGAAGCGCAGCGCCGTTACCTGGAATCGGTCGCGCCCTACGCGCGCCGCTTGATCCAGCAGGCCGGAACGCCGGAGGTGGAAAGTATCGAAGGACTGCCGCCGGCGGTGGGGCTCCAGCAGCAGCGCAGCGTGCCGCAGGAGCGTTCCACCGTCGGCAGCCTGACCGCGATCTCGAACGTGCTGCGCATGCTGTACGCGCGCGCCGGCGATTATCCGGACGGGCAGTCCGTGCTGTATGCCGAAGACTTCTCGCCGAACACGCCGCAGGGCGCTTGCCCGGAGTGTCAAGGGCTGGGGCGGCTTTACGACGCCACCGAAGCATCGATGGTGCCCGATCCGAGCCTCAGCATCCGGCAGAAAGCGATCGCGTCGTGGCCGGGAGCCTGGCACGGGCAGAATCTGCGCGATATCCTGATCTCGCTCGGCTACGACGTGGACAAGCCGTGGCGGGAACTGCCGCAGCGGGACCGGGACTGGATTTTGTTTACCGAGGAGCATCCGCAGGCGCCGATCTACCCGGACTTGAATTACGAGGAGATTCAAGAAGCGATCCGCTCCAAGCGCCGGCCCGATTATATGGGCAATTACACCGGCGCGCGGCGTCAGCTGCTGCAGACGTACGCGGCCGCCGACAATCCCGGGCGCCGGAAGCGGCTGGAGCCGTATCTGGCCGTCGGGCCGTGCCCGCGCTGCGGAGGCAAGCGGCTGAAGCGCGAAGCGCTGTCGGTTACGTTCGCCGGACTCGATATCGCGGATATGTTCCGGCTGCCCGCGGCCGCGCTGCGCGACCGGCTGGAAGATGCCGTCCGCCGCGGTCGAAGCGCGCGGGAATCGGGCGGAGACACCCGGCAGTCCGAGAAAGCGCTGGTCGCGGACAGGCTCGTCAGCGACGTGACGGGCAGGCTGGAGCGGCTGATCGCGATCGGCGTCGGCCATCTGTCGCTGGACCGTTCCGCGCCGACGCTGTCTTCCGGCGAACTCCAGCGGCTGCGCCTGGCAACGCAGTTGATCTCCAAGCTGTTCGGCGTCGTCTATGTGCTGGACGAACCGTCGGCGGGCCTGCATCCGGCAGACGGCGAAGCCCTGCTGGACTCCCTGGCGGCGCTGCGCGATTCCGGCAATTCGGTCTTCGTGGTCGAACACAATCTGGATGTGATGAAGCGGGCCGAGTGGCTGGTCGATATCGGCCCGGAAGCCGGGCAGCGCGGAGGCCGCGTGCTGTACAGCGGTCCGCCGGAGGGATTGGCGAATATCGAAGAATCGGTAACGCGCCGTTATTTGTTCGCGGACGGCGAACCCGCGCCGCTGCGCGAACGCAGGGAGCCGACGGGCAGCCGCCTGAGCGTCAAAGGCGTGACGTTCAACAATTTGAACGGCCTGGACGCGGAATTCCCGCTGGGCCGCCTCACCGCGGTGACCGGCGTCTCGGGCTCGGGCAAATCGAGCCTCGTATCGCATGCGCTGCCGCTGCTGCTGGCTCCGCATCTGGGAGCGCTGCCGGAAGCGGACGATCCGGCGGACGGAGGCGAAGAAGACCGTCCGGCGGAGATCGCCGGGGCAGTCTCGGGCGATCTGGGTTCCCTGCGCCGCATCGTGCGCATCGACCAGAAACCGATCGGGCGGACGCCGCGCTCGAATCTTGCGACCTATACCGGACTGTTCGACCATGTGCGCCGGCTGTTCGCCGCCGTGCCGCTATCCCGCGAACGCGGTTACGGCGCCGGGCGCTTTTCCTTCAATGTCCCGGCCGGCCGCTGCCCGACCTGCGAGGGACAGGGATTCGTCCAGGTCGAACTGATGTTTATGTCCAGCCTGTACGTGCCGTGCGCCGACTGCGGCGGCACGCGCTACAACGCCGAGACGCTCGAAGTGCGGTGGAACGGTTATACGATCGCGGACGTGCTGGCGCTGACGGTGGAAGAAGCGGCGGACGTGTTCGCGGAGCAGGCGGCAATCCGCCGTCCGCTGTCCGTACTGCTGGATCTGGGGCTGGGCTACTTGAAGCTCGGGCAGCCGGCGACCGAGCTGTCCGGCGGCGAATCCCAGCGGATCAAACTCGCCGCGGAGCTTCAGCGCGCGCAGCGCGGACAAACGCTGTACCTGCTGGACGAGCCGACGAACGGACTGCATCCGGTCGACGCGGACCGGCTGCTGCGCCATCTCGACGCGCTGGTGCGGGCCGGGCATACGGTCGTTATGGTCGAGCACAATATGCGCATCGCGGCCCGGGCCGACTGGGTGATCGATATCGGGCCGGGCGCCGCGGAGCAGGGCGGGAAGCTAGTCGCGGCCGGTACGCCGGAGGAAGTCGCCGAGGCGGCCGAAAGCCGCACGGCGCCTTACCTGGCCCGCTATCTGGCCTGAATTCCGCAGCGCGGGCCGCACCTATTTCGAACGATTATCGCCTCTCTCGCAAAAGCTTGTGATACAAGTTAGCGGCGGCGGGGTAATAGACTATTACGAAGACGACGGAAGACCCCGGCCAGGCCGGTGAGAAGTGTCTATCCAAGTCGATTTTGTCCAATTTCCGAGGAGGTCGAGTAATCATGAGTAAAGCACTTGAAGCTGAGAAAAGAACCGGTTTTAAACGTTCCGATATTAGAGTTCTGCGCGAAAGCGGACGCGTTCCGGCTGTCGTGTACGGCAAGAAAGCGGACGGCGTGCCCGTTCACGTCGATGCCAAAGAACTTCAGCGCCACGTACAAAGAGGCGGAGCGGACATTTTCTCCCTGAATGTCAAAGGAGATTCGTCGTCGCAGGTCATGATCAAAGACGTGCAGCGTCTTAACGGAAAAATCGTTCATGCCGATTTCCTGCAAATCGACAAGAACACGCCGGTCAAGGTCATGATCGCCGTGGATTATCAGGGAGAAGCCGCAGGCGTTGCGGAAGGCGGAATCCTGCAAATCCAGGCGACCGAGCTGGAAGTCGAAGCGCTGCCGAATGATCTGCCGAGCACGCTGGAGATCGACGTTACGGGTCTGGCGATCGGCGACAAGCTGACAGCCGCGGACCTGAAACTTTCCGACAAAGTAACGCTGCTTTCTTCCGAGGAAGAAGTTCTGGCTTCGGTCGTGGTGCCTCAGGTTCTGGAAGAGCCGGAAACCGACGCCGAAGAAGCGGAAGTGGCTCCGGAGCTTGTCGGCGAAGAAGAAGCCGGCAGCGAAGAAACGAAGGAAGAAGAATAATCGAATCGTATGGCGGGAATCCGCGGCGTTTGCCGCGCCTGCTGCCGAACCGCTTCTCTACGGAGGAGCGGTTCTTTTTGCGTTTGAAATTTTTTTGAAAAAAATATTTGGCAGCCGTTCTTGGCCTCGTGCCTGATGATCAATTTTCATAGTCGGGATCTTTTTACTTTATTTACCTTTTATCGTTTCGGATGCAAAAAGTGACGTTAAAAAGGGAGTAGACACCAATTTGAAATAACTGGTTTTTTGCTTATTCAATTGGGTCTAATCTATTCCAGCTATAACGGAAAGGAGGTGAATGATAATTGAAGCGCTGGACGATCGCAATCGGAATATTGTCGGCACTGGTCCTGACTTTCGACAAACAAGACGTGCAAGCCAAATCTTCCCCCGCGCTGCTGGACAATGTGCTTAAAGGAGCGGCCGATGCCGTCGACCACACGGTGGGCGGTGTATCCGATTCAGTCAATCAAACGGTAGGAGGCGCGACCAACGCGCTGGAGCAAACAGTAAACGGAACCTTAAACCAGACCGACCAGGCCGTTCAGGGAACTTTCGATCAGGCGGGACAAGCAGCCGGAGGGCTGTTGTCGCCGGTGACGGAACCCGCGGCGGGTACAGTAGGAAGTGTATTAAATACGGTGGAGGGAGTCGTGAGCGGTACAAGCGGCATCGTCAATGAAAGCGTTGACATCCCGCTTAACGCGATTCCGGAAGTAACCGGCGTTGTAAACGGCAAGGCAGCCGATCCTGTAGGCACATTGGTCAAAGAAACGCAGCAAGCGGTGAAAGAAGTAGAAAAAACGGCCGGAAACGCGGCGGCAAATGCCGCTTCGGTCGCGGAAGGAACAGGCAAAGTTGTCGACGGAGTGAAGAAGACCGTAGAGAACGTCGTGAAGGAAACGCGGAAAACGGTCGATAAAACCGTCGAAGCCCTTCCGAAGCCGGGCGTCAGTCCAAGCGAACCGCCGGCGGTCTCGCAGCCCAAGCCTCCGGCGGCGCCGAAACCGGAAGTCAAAGCTTCTGAGGCGAGCGAGAGGCACGAAAGTTCGCCGCAGCGCGAAGCCGATTCTCAGCCTGCGCCGGGCGAACCGAGCCCTTCGCAAGCGCAGCCCGAAGCTGCGGCCCCGGCCGTACGCGGCCAAGCCGTAAAGACGGAGCCTTCGGCGCCGCAGGCCGAATCGAATCCGCCGGCCGAGCCGTCGGATTCGACAAAGGCCGCGCCGAAGCCAAGCGAAGCTGCGGCGAATACGGTTCGTATTCAGACCGTGCCGCAGTCGCAAGATTCGGCGGAAGCCGCCGCGCAGCCGATCAACGACGGAGCGGGACAGCCGCTGCGCTCCGCGGGACAAGCGGTAAGCGAGCGGCCGGAAACGGCCCGCGAAGCCGCAGTCGATGCGGAACCCGCAAACGCGGCGGCGCAGATCGACAAACCGGCCGTTACGCCGGGCGTCAAAGCGGCGTCGGAGCCGGAACCTCTGGCTCCGCGCGAAGGGCGGCAGACTCTGCCGCCGCCGGTGCCCGCCCTGCTGGCGGACGCCGCGCAAAGCCGGACCGTATCCGGCCCGACTCAGGGCGGATCGGGTTCTCCGGCTCCGCAGGTGCCGATCGCGCACCTGTATACCGGATTCTCGGCCGCCGGTCGGCAGCCGATGTATCGGCTGAAGACCTTCTCCGATAACGGAGGCAGCCAATGGATTAACGCACCGCCTTTTTCACCACCGAAGCAAGCTCCCTTTTTGACTTGAAAAATCAAAAAAAGGGAGCGATAACAATGAAAAAGACGGTAAAAGCATTTTGGACAACAGGTTTTGCGGCCGCTGTACTGGTATGCGCACAGGGAGCCGTGTCGGCGGAAGAAAGTCAGACGACTTCAAGCAACGACTCGGCGAACTATTCCCTGCTGAATATCCAGGCGGACGGCGTCGTCGGCGACAGCCTCCACCTCGGCGTATTGGAAAGCCGGAACACGAACTCCAACGATGCAAACAACGCGGATTCTTCTTCGGCCGATACGACGGGAAGCGACTATAACGCGGTGGTAAACGCCAACCTCGACCAGGTGCTGGGCGATCAGGTTCATGTAGGCGTACTGGAAAGCAGCGAAGTAAATACTTCTTCTGTAGAAGGCACGACGGACGGTGAAAATGAAACTGCCGCTGCGGAAACCCGGAACAGCGAACACAACGCCGTTGTGAACGCGACTCTGAACGAAGTGGTAGGCGATCAGATTCACGTCGGCGTACTGGAAAACAAAGAAGAAAACACTTCTTCGAACAGCAACGGTGCAGCGAACAGTGAAGACGAAACTTCTGCTGCGGAAACCCGAAACAGCGAACACAACGCCGTTGTAAACGCGAACCTGGACGAAGTAGTAGGCGATCAGATTCATGTCGGCGTACTGGAAAGCAAAGAAGAGAATTCTTCTTCGAACAACGGTGCAGCGAACAGTGAAGATGAAAATACTGCTGCGGAAACCACGAACAGCGAATACAACGCCGTTGTGAACGCGAACCTGGACGAAGTAGTCGGCGATCAGATTCACGTTGGCGTACTGGAAAGCAAAGAAGAAAACACTTCTTCGAGCAGCAACGGTGCAGCAAACAGTGAAGATGAAAATGCTGCTGCGGAAACCACGAACAGCGAATACAACGCCTTTGTGAACGCGAACCTGGACGAAGTAGTCGGCGATCAGATTCATGTTGGCGTACTGGAAAACAAAGAAGAAACTTCTTCTTCGAACAACGGTGCAGCGAACAGTGAAGATGAAACTTCTGCTGCGGAAACCACGAACAGCGAGCACAACGCCGTTGTAAACGCGAACCTGGACGAAGTAGTAGGCGATCAGATTCATGTCGGCGTACTGGAAAGCAAAGAAGAAACTTCTTCTTCGAACAACGGTGCAGCGAACAGTGAAGATGAAACTTCTGCTGCGGAAACCACGAACAGCGAATACAATGCCGTTGTGAATGCGACTCTGGATGAAGTAGTCGGCGATCAGATTCACGTCGGCGTACTGGAAAGCAAAGAAGAAAACACTTCTTCGAGCAGCAACGGTGCAGCGAACAGTGAATACGATTCGCTGCTGAACGCAGATCTCGATCAGGTACTGGGCGATCAGATTCACGTCGGCGTGCTGGAAAATACAGAAACGGCCGTAAACGGCTCCGCTTCGACGGACAACGGATCGACGGTTGAACGTTCGAGCTCCCTGCTGGACCTGAATCTGGAAGGCGTCGTACCCGGTGTTCGCGTACAGGTGCTGAACCATTCGGAAACGGCGACTTCGGTACCGAACACAGATAACCAGGGAACGACTCCCGGAAACGGTAACGGAAACGGCAGCGAAGGCATGACGCCGGGAACCGGAAATAACGGCATGACCCCGGGAACGGGGAACGGCGGCAGCGGCATGATTCCTGTCGCCGAAGGCGAGAATCCGGCTGAGGTGCCGGGAAACGGTAACGGCAGCAATGGCATGACGCCGGACAACGGCAGCGGAAACGGCGGCGGGATGACGACGCCGGGCAGCGAAATGACGAACGGCGAAAACAACGCCGCTCCGATCGTGCCGGGTACGACTATCGTGCCGAACGAAGATACGCCTTTTGCTTCGATTGACGGACGCGTGGATACTGCTTTGAACACGCCGAACGCCGTCGGCAATCCGCGCAGCGCCGACGACAATACGGTGACGGCCGCGGCGGCGCTCGGCGACGACAATACGGTGACGGCCGCGGCGGCGCTCGGCGACGACGAGTTCAACGTACCCGATGCTTCGGTAAGCCGCGGCGTTATGGCGAGCACAACAGTCAGATCGGGCGTAACGGCGTCTGCCGTCGCTCCGATCGCCGGACGTCCCGCCGCAGTGAGAAATGCGTTTGCCGCAAACGGCGACGCGCAGAGCGGCGCAATCGAAACGGCGGCATCCGACATTTCTGCCGCTTCCAATGGATCTGCGGCTTCCGCCGCTCCGATGCAGGCCTGGACCGGAGCGTCCGAGCTTCCGCAAACGGGTGAAACTTCGGATCCCTTTATGCAGCTGCTGCTCGGAATCGCGCTGATGGTGGCGGGCGCCATGCTGAGCATGGTTCGCCGCCCGCAATATTAAGGGGGCCTTTTGAGGCCCTTGAGACCCGCCTGCCGGGTTGGACCGCTATTTCGCGGTCTGCCGCAGGCGGTCTTTTTTTTGCGTTCCGCCTTGTTTACCGCTATCCGACACTCGCATTTTTGGCTGAAACCGCTCTCCTTATGATATAGTTTCTTTGTGAGCTTTTTTGCAAGGAGCAGCAGAGCAGTTATTTCGTTCGGGGAGATGAGAAGACATGATCAAGCATATCGTCTTTTTTAAATTGAAAAATCGTTCGGCGGAAAGCGTGGCGGAAGCGGCGGATGTGCTGCGGAGCATGGACGGAAAAATCGAACAGCTCAAATCGCTCGAAGTCGGTACGGATATCCTGCGCTCGGAGCGTTCTTACGATATCGCCTTGACCGCGACGGTCGATACGCTGGACGATCTTCAGGCTTACCAGGTTCACCCGGTGCACCGGGAGATCATCGAATACATCAACGGGGTCAAAGAAGTTTCCTACGCGGTCGATTACGAGGCGTAAGCCGCGCTGGCAGCCGAATAGAGTACCCGCCTGTAAGGGCGTTCGGACGAAACGGGAGGAACAGCCATTGTATTACGTAAACCGGGAACAGATCGAGAAAAGGCTGCTGTCGCTGCCGCAGACGATCGAGGCGCTGCGTCTGACGGCGGCCGAATGGGAAGGGTCGCTGCTGCAGGGGATGGCGCAGGAACGCGCGCTGCATCTGGCGCTCGAAGCGGTGACCGATATCGGGAGCTACCTGATCGACGGCTTTATTATGCGCGACGCGGGCAGCTACGAGGATATCGTCGGCATCATCCACGAAGAAACGGTGATCGACGACGGACTGCACGACGTACTGATCCGGCTGGTGCGCCTGCGCCGGCCGCTGGTACAGGATTATTACGAATGGGACCGGAACGCGCTGCATCCGATGACGATGGAGCTGCCGGCGGCGCTGGAACGGTTTGCGGACGGCGTGAACCGGTATCTGCTTCGCGAGCTCGGCTGAAACCGGCCGGGGTTTAAGGCGCAGGGTTGGAAACGGAGGAGGAAGCGGAGATATGGTCGATTCAACGGAAGAAGAAAAAAAGGAAAACAGAAAGCTTAAACCGGGGTTCGCTCCGGTGTATGCGGTCGAGCTGCTGTTTCGGGAAGAGCCGCAGCTGGACGCGGCGCGCATCCTGCAGGCGATTCATGCGCGAATCCGCAAGACCGCGATCAACACCGGACCGTTCCGGGAAACGGAGCGGATCGAGAACGAAGCGCTGCGGCGCAAAGAAACGACGGGCAGCGACGAGTTCGAGCTGGCGGCGGTGTTCTACCACGGCGATTATTCGGTAAACTTTACCGACGGGGAAGTGCCCGCGCAGACCCGGCTGTTCCGCCCGAGACTGCTGCGGCAGGACGTGAACTGGAACGGCGTGCTGGAGCAGAGCTGGAAGTGGGAAGGCGGAGCCGAGCGTCTGGGCGAGTACCGCTACGCGGTTACGCTGTGCGACTGGTATGCGGCTATGCTGCCGTTCGAGCGCCGGCTGGAGATGTTCCAGGCGGTGTTGGCAAGCGTGATCGAAACGATGGGCTGCGACGCGCTGTACTGGCAGCCGAGCGGACAGCTGATCGACGCCGGCAGTTTCCTGTCGTCGCATACCAGCGAGCCGCTGTACGGCGCGCTGAACGTGCGCGTGTACGATATGCAGTCGGCCGGAGGGCGCGAAGGCGAAGTGCTGGTCGACACGATCGGGCTGACGGCGCTCGGCATGGCGGATATTCAATGCCGGGTAGCGGGTTTGACGCCGGACCGGGTCATTCCGCTCATCTACGGCGCGGCCTATTATCTGTTCGGCAACGGCGGAGAGATCGACAACGGCGTGCTGCTCGGCGGAGCGGGGCTGAAATGGCGCTGCGAACGGCAGCGCTCGGCGCTCGCGCCGGAGCGGATCGTGATCGACCTGAATCCGGGTCGTCCGTTCTACGCGGGAACGCAGACCGAACAGCCGGTCGATCCGCAGGAGGCTGCGGAACGTCCCGAACAAAGCGAAGACGGTTCGGGCTGGCCGGACGACGGCTACGAGCCGGAGGAAGAACAGGACTACGGACCGGAGACCGGCTACAAGCTGCGCGACGAAGACGGCACGGAATTCCGTTCGGAACGCGAGTTCCGCCAGCGCGAACGCGAAGCGGCGCAGGAAGAACGTCTTCGCGGCACTTCGGACGAGTCTTCGCGTCCGTCCGATTCCGGCGAACCGGACGGATTCGAGCGCGAGTAGCCGCCGCTTGCGGCAAAAATCGTCTTGCGGCGTGCCTCCCGCTTCGTTTATGATAGAGATTGTGTTTAAAATCAACCCCGCTTCCGTGCCGGCGCGTCTTCGGACATCCGGCGCGGAAGCGGGAAAACGATATGAAGGAAGCGTGTATTCGTGCAGCAAGCTATTGCCATTATGGATTCGGGAGTCGGCGGTCTGACCGTGGCCAGAGAGGTTATGCGCCAGCTTCCGAGAGAACAGATCATTTATTTCGGAGATACGGCCCGGACGCCTTACGGACCCCGCGATCTCGAAGAGGTACGTGCGTTTACGGAGCAGATCGTCGATTATCTGATGCAGTTCAATCCCAAGATGATCGTGATCGCCTGCAACACGGCGACGGCCGCCGCGCTGGACATTATCTCGGCGAAGGTGGATATCCCCGTGGTCGGCGTGATTCATCCGGGTGCCCGCGCCGCGATCAGCAAAGCGCGGAGCGGGATTATCGGCGTGATCGGGACCAAAGGGACGGTGGACAGCGGGGCTTACGCCCAGGCGCTGAAGCAGATCTCGCCTTACGTCAACGTCGTCAGCCGCGCCTGTCCGCCGTTTGTTCCGCTGGTGGAGCAGGGGCATTTCAGCGGCCGGTCCACTTACGAGATCGTCAAAAGCGAGCTGATGCCGCTGCGCGCGCTGCCGCTCGACTGCCTGATCCTGGGCTGCACGCATTATCCGTTTCTCGCGGATACGATCCAGCGGGTCATGGGCCCGTCCGTCAGCCTGATCAGCTCGGCGGAAGAGACGGCCCGCGAAGTCAGCGCCATCTTGTACGAGAAAGGCCAGCTCGAAACCGGCGACGGCGTGCCCGAGCACCGCTTTTTGCACAGCGGGGAATCGGACATGTTCGAGAAGATCGCGCAGAAATGGCTGGCCGAATATATTGTCAGAGCGAAGGCGGTCTGGCAGGTCGCTTACGTCTGAAGCGCCTGCCCGCCGCCCGTTCCAACCATTATAAGCCGCGGAGCACTCCGCTGAGCGAGAGGAGATTGTCATGAAAGTCAAGATTACGCGCAACGCCGCGAAGAAACTGCTGGAAGAACTGAACAAGGAAGAAAACAAAGAGATGAAGCTGCGCGTGTTCGTTACGCATTCGCACGGCGACCATGCCCACTACGGCATGGACATCGACAAACAGAAGGACGGCGACCAACTCGTGTCGACGGACAAAGAAATCGACGTTCTGCTGGACGCGAGCGAGCCGATGCTCGACGGCATCAAGATCGATTATCTGTACAGCGCCCAGGAAGAAGGCTTCGTCATCACGAATCCGTCCCAGGGCAACCACGGCGACCACTAAGGCCGGCCGAAGAAGAAGGGAACAATCATGGCCAACGATATTCGCGTCTGCGATAAATGCAACCATATCCGAATGAAAACGATCGTGCCGAAGCTCCAGAAGATGGCGCCGGACGCCGAGATCAAAGTCGGCTGCAAGTCGTACTGCGGTCCCTGCGGCAAGCGGGCGTTCGTGTTCGTCAACGGGCGCTACGTCAGCGCTCCGACGGAAGCCGAAGTGCTGGAGAAGGTCGCGCCGTTTATCAAGAAATCGTAAAAAGCAAAAAGCCCCCGGAATCCGCTGAGCGGAGATCGGGGGCTTTCGTTTCGGTAGTATTAGCTGTGTGTTGTCCGGCGCATCCCGACAAACCGAATCGGATGCGCCGCGCGTTCGAAGTCCGCCGAGGCGCTTACTTCGAAGCGTCTTCATGCAGATCGGGAATCAGGTCGCGCTCGATCACGTCGTCCGAGATGGACAGCCGCAGCGACGCTTCTTCGTAGCCGGCGCGGGCGCGTTCCACGTCGACCGGCTGACCGGTCTTGAGATCGTAGCAGATCCCGTTCTCGAACAAACCGTCTTCGGAAGGCGAATAGAAGATTTCGCCGTCGGTGAACGCGCCGCTGCGCAGCACGACCAGGCGGCCTTCGTCTTGGCTGCGGTCCAGCAGATCGTTGCCCATCAGCATGTAATCGCCGGCCGGAATGCCGAGCAGCGGCAGCAGCGTCGGCTCGATATCGAGCTGTCCGCCCGGCTGGTCGTAGACGCCGGCTTGCGCGCCGTCCGGCAGATGGATCAGCAGCGGCACCTGGGCCATGATCTGCTCGTAATCGAACTCGCTCAGCGTGCGTCCGAGCAGCTTGCCCGCCGCTTCCGGCTCGTCGAGCGAGTAATCGTGGTCGCCGTAGAACACGAAGATCGTATCGTCCCACAGCCCGTCCGCTTTGA
Organism: Saccharibacillus sp. CPCC 101409; assembly: GCF_030518235.1. Taxonomy (GTDB): domain Bacteria; phylum Bacillota; class Bacilli; order Paenibacillales; family Paenibacillaceae; genus Saccharibacillus. The sequence continues at coordinate 999,863 of NZ_JAULSA010000001.1, forward strand.
GCCGGTCCGTCATTTCGCCCAGCGCGGAATCGACGTAATGCACGGCCTGCAAATAATCGCCGAACGTCGTACCTTCGAATTCGCCGACATCCAGCTTGTCTTCTTCCGCCAGCGACAGATTGTACGGATGGTGGCTCGACAGCGTAATCAGGAACGAGTAGAACGGATTCTTCGTTTCTTCCATAAAGCCCACCGACTGCTTCAGGAACGAACGGTCGCCGACCGACCAGCCGAGCGGCTCGTCGATCTCGTAGTCTTTTTCCGTATAGAACCGGTCGTAGCCCATATTCTTGTACATGCGCGTCCGGTTCCAGAAACTTCCGTCGTAAGCGTGATACACATTCGGGCTGTAGCCGTGTTCCTTGAGCACAGACGGCATCGAATCGAACGTATTGTCCGCGTAGCGGATAAACACCGAGCCGGACGGCAGAGGGTGCAGCGAGATATTCGTGCCCAGATCGGCGTCGGACGTCCGTCCCTGCCCGGTCTGATGATAAAAATTGCTGAAATACAGACTTTCTTCCATCAGCTTGTCGAGATTTGGCGTGATCGAAGTCCCTTCGATTTCTTTGCCGACAAAAAAGTTCATAAACGCTTCGCCCTGCACGACGATCACGTTGCTGCCTTTATATTTGCCGAACAGCTCGCCGGAAGTCGACCGTCCCGCTCGGGTGTCGGCAAACCAGTTCTCGATCTCGCTCATCCGGTCCGCCGGCAGCGGTTCTCCCTTGGTCAGCTGCGTGCGGGCGAATTGATAGACGTCGAGCGCGTGGAAGCCGAGCAGGCCGGTGACGTTATACACGGAAACGTTCCACCAGTTGTTCTCCAGCAGATTCTTGGCCCAGGTTTGCGAAGCCTCGCGAATCGGGAAAAAAGCGGCCGAAAAGCCGATGGCCAGCGCCAGCAGACCGGCGGCAAAGCGGCGCAGCAGCCGAACGGTCCGGCTTCCGCGCTCCAGGCCGTTATAGCCGCCGAGCTGAGCTCCGCCGCCGATTACCGCCGCCCGGGCTCTGCGTTTGTGCCGGATACGCGACAGGCTCCAGATGCCGAGCGCCAGCAGCAGCGGCCAATCGGCGAACAGCCACAGATCGCTCCAGCGCAGCAGTTCGGCGATGCTGCCGCCGAGCGATTCCACCTGTCCGGCTTGAAGCAGCACCGGAACGGTAATAAAGTCGCCGAAGTAGCGGAAATAAACAAGATCGGCGAAGATCAGCGCGCTGAGCAGCATATCGAGCAGCGCCAGCGCCGGAATCCGGCCGCGCACCGGCAGCCAGAATATCCAGAACGTGAAGGCCAGCAAACAGCCCGCGGCGATCCGTTTGTCGGTCGTGTCCATCGGGATATAAAGCAGATGCAGATCGTGATGGAACAAGATCAGCTTGCCCAGCATCAGCGCGATGAAGACGATATGGGCGATCAAAGCTACAGCAAAGCCCGGCATACGGCCGGGCTGGGAGAAGAGGGTCGAAGTTTTATGCGGGAGACGCAAGTTCTCCACCTCCTTAACGACGCGGCGGCAGCGGGCCCAGGAACTGCAAATACTGGCACTCGATGCGTCCGTTGAACAGCTTGCGGCGCTTATCGGCGCGCTTGCCGAAATTCTGTTCGAAATTCTCGGTCGGCGTAATCGCGAAGAACGACCAGTCCGGCAGGTCCAGCGCCGCGCGTCCGAGCTGACGGATCATTTTCTCGACTTCGACTTCTTCGCTGAGACGTTCGCCGTAAGGCGGATTGGTGATGACGCAGCCGAATTTGCCTTCCGCTTTGAAACGGGCCACCGGCTGCACGGTAAAGTTGATTTCGCCGCCGAGCCCGGCTCTTTTGGCCGACGCTCTGGCGATCTCGATCGCTTCCGGTTCGATGTCGCTGCCGCCGATGTTCAGCGGAATGTCGTCGCGCACGGCGTCGAACGCTTCCTCGCGCGCCTGCGTCCAGAGCTCTTCCGGGATCAGGTCCCAGCGCTCGGACGGAAACGTACGGCGCAGGCCCGGCGCGATATTCCAGCCGATCAGCGCCGCTTCGATCGGCAGCGTGCCGGAGCCGCAGAACGGATCGTAGAACGGACGGTGCGGACCCCAGCGGCTGAGCAGGATCAGCGCGGCGGCCATCGTTTCCTTGAGCGGGGCTTCGACGGTCGTTTTGCGGTAACCGCGCTTGTGCAGCGACGGCCCCGTCGTATCGAGCGTGATCGTGGCAATGTCGTTCAGCAGCGATACTTCGAGCGTGAACAGCGGACCGTCTTCGTCGAACCATTCGGTGCCGTACGATTCTTTCATTTTCTCGACGACGGCTTTCTTGACGATCGACTGGCAGGCCGGCACGCTGGACAGCTGCGATTTGTGCGAGCGCCCGTTGACCGGGAATTCGCCGTACTCGGGGATATAATCGGCCCAGTCGATCGCTTTGACGCCCTGGAACAGCTCTTCGAACGTAACGGCCGGAAATTCGTCCATCTTGATCAGGACGCGGTCGGCCGTGCGCAGCCAGAGGTTCGTGCGGCAAATATCGGCGGGCGTTCCGGTGAACGTCACCCGGCCGTTCTCGGTGCGGGCGTCGGCGTAGCCGAGGTCTTTGAGTTCGCGCGCGACGACCGCTTCGATGCCCATCGGGCAGGTGGCGATCAGGGTTAATGCGGGCTGGTTGGCTTGTTGGGACATGGTTCATTCAACTCCGTTTGGATCGATCTCGAAACCCTCTGCGGGCGGATCGTAATATTCGGGATGGACTTGTGCAATTTCGGCGAAAACCCTACAATCGGGAGATGGGCGTCCGCAGGCTTGAAAAAGGCCGCGAGCCCGGACGGCGCACCGTGAAATCGTGGATTTAAAGGTACTTTTACGCGCTCAATCTAGTATAGGGGAACAGCCTCTTACTTACAATGCCGAAAGAAAGATGGAGAGTGAACAATATGACGCACCGCGAAGGCGCTCAGACGCCCGAAGAATATATGGAAGCTCTGGCCGCAGAAGACGAGCTGCTGCTTCGGATCAAGGAACGGATTCGCGACAGCGGCATGCCGGAAGTATCGGTAGCGGCCGGTTATGGCAAGCTGCTGACGCTGCTCGTCTCGCTCTCGGGCGCCCGGCGCATCCTGGAGATCGGAGCGCTCGGCGGTTACAGCGGCGTGTGCATGGCGAGAGGAATGGGCGCGGAAGGTTCGCTGACTTCGCTCGAACTCCAGCCGGAATACGCGGAGCTGGCGGGACGGCATCTGGAGGAAGCCGGCTTCGGCGGACGGACGCGGTATCTGGTCGGGCCGGCGCTCGAAGGACTGGCGAAGCTCAAGGAAGAGGGCGAGACGTTCGACTTCTTTTTTATCGACGCGGACAAAGGCAATTATCTGAACTACCTCGATCTGTCGATCGAGCTGGCGGAGCCGGGCGCGGTGATCGTGGCCGACAATCTGCTGTTGAGAGGACGTACGCTGAACCGTGACAAAAACGGACCGTCGGTGCTGGCCGTGCGCGAATTCAACCGGCGGATGGCGGAAGACGAACGGCTGGAAGGCACGCTGCTGCCCGCCTACGACGGACTGGCTGTGGCAATGGTGAAGAAAGCGTGAACGTTGAATGAGAAATTGCCCGCAGCGGTTTTCAAACCTCCGCTTGGGGTGGATAATTATAAGAAGGCCTTTATTCGCGCAGGGGATTTCGGAAAGAATAACCGGGCGGGTAAAATCTGTCTGAAAAGGCGGCCCGCCGACTTGTGACAAACGTTTCAAAGGCGCATAATGAAGAGTGATTGTATTTTGAGGGATTGCACAATCCGGTATTGGAGGACCCAACCGACATGACTTATAACGATCGTTTTATCCGCGCCTGTTACGGCCGGGAAGTGGATCGTCTGCCCGTATGGTATATGAGGCAGGCCGGCAGATACGATCCCGAATACCGCAAGATCAAAGAAAATTATTCGCTGCTCGAAATCTGCCGTCAGCCCGAGCTGGCCGCCGAAGTCACGCTGATGCCGGTGCGCAAACTGGGCGTGGACGCCGCGATCCTGTACTCGGACATCATGAATCCGGTCGCGTCGATCGGCATCGACTTCGACATCGTCAAAGACATCGGGCCGGTGATCGACAATCCGATCCGCAGCGCGGCCGATGTGGAGCGTCTGCGCCCGATCGACGTGGAGGGCGATCTCGGCCATGTGCTGGAAACGATCCGCATCCTGGACCGCGAGCTGGACGTGCCGCTGATTACGTTTGCCGGGGCTCCGTTTACGATCGCCAGCTACCTGATCGAAGGCCGGCCGTCGAAAAATTATATCCGCACCAAAACGATGATGTACAGCGAGCCGAAGATCTGGTTCGCGCTGATGGATAAACTGGGCGATATGGTGATCGCTTATCTTCGCGCGCACGTATTAAACGGAGGAAAAGCGTTCCAGCTGTTCGACAGCTGGGTCGGCGCGCTGTCGCCGGAAGACTTCTCCCGCTACGTGCTGCCGACGATCCGGCGGATCTTCGACGAACTGTCGGCCATGCCGGAGCTTGCCGATGTGCCGAAGATCTACTTCCCGGGCGTGAGCTCGGGCGAGCTGCTGCCGACGCTGCGCGGACTCAAAGCCGACGTGATCGGGCTGGACTGGAGAGTCTCGATCGCCGAAGGGCGCAGACGTCTGGGAGCGGGCTACGCGGTGCAGGGCAATCTGGACCCGTTCGTTCTGACCGCGCCGCAGGAGCTGATCCATCAGCGCGCGGCGAAGATTATCGACGAAGGCGCCGCCGAGCCGGGCTTTATTTTCAATCTCGGCCACGGGCTGTTTCCGGAAGCGTCGCTGGAGAAGCTGCGCGAGCTGACGGGGTACGTGCACGAGTATTCGGAGCAGGCGCTGGCCGGAGTCAAAGCGCGAGGCTAGTACTTTGACCGCATTCAATTTAAGGTTTTCGATGGACGTAACCTAACCTCTTAAGCGGTCAAGGTACCGAAGCCCCCGCGCTTGGCGGAATTCGTGAATGCGCCTATTGCCCATAGAAGAAAGTTCCATTAACAGTATCCATTTCGGAGAGGGGACACGAAGATGAAGAAGAAGATCGGCGTGCTCGTGATGTCGTACGGAACGCCCAAAAGCCTGGACGACGTCGAAGCTTACTATACGCATATCCGCCGGGGCAGCGCGCCTTCGCCGGAGCAGCTCAAAGAACTGAAAGACCGCTACGAAGCGATCGTGGGCGGCGTTTTTCCGCTGCGCGAAAACACGGACCGCCAGGTGGAGAAGATGCAGGAAGAACTGAACAAGTCCGGTGTGGAAGACGCGGAATTCGTATGCTATCAGGGGCTCAAGCACGCCGCGCCGTTTATCGAAGACGGCGTGCGGCAGATGGCCGCGGACGGTATTACGGAAGCGATCGGCATCGTGCTGGCGCCGCATTACTCCACGATGAGTATCGGCAGCTACGTTAAACGGGCGCAGGCGACGGCGGACGAAGCCGGCGTGAAGATAGCGTTTATCGAAAGCTACCATCTACATCCGAAGCTGATCGAAGCGTTCGCGAACCGCGTGGTTGCGAAGCTGGACGAATTCGAAGACGCGGGCGCCGACCGCGGCAGCGTCAAAGTGCTGTTCAGCGCGCACAGCCTGCCGGAACGGATTCTGGCGATGGGCGATCCGTACCGCGACCAGCTGCTCGAAACGTCGGAAGCGGTGGCCGAGAAAGCGGGCGTCGACAACTGGCAGTTTACCTGGCAGAGCGCGGGCCGTACCTCGGAGCCGTGGCTGGGACCGGACGTGCTCGATACGATGAAGGAACTTTCGCAGCAGGACGTCCGCTATATGCTCGTCTCGCCGCTCGGCTTCGTATCGGACCATCTGGAAGTGCTGTACGATCTCGATATCGAAGCGCAGCAGGTGGCCGAGGAGCTGGACGTAAGAGTGATGCGGATCGACTCGCTCAACACGGAGCCGCTGTATATGCAGACCCTGGCCGACTGCGTCGTGACCGAATGGAAAAAAGGGGCGCTGGTGCATGGGTGAGCAGCGCAGGGTCGTCGTCATCGGCGGCGGCCTGACCGGACTCAGCGCGGCATTCTACACAAGAAAATTTTTACGCGAAGCCGGCTTCGAGCCGGTCGTGACCGTGCTGGAGCGCAGCGGAAGCTGGGGCGGCAAGATCGAAACGCTGCACAAAGACGGCTTCGTGATCGAAAAAGGCCCGGACTCGTTCCTGGCGCGCAAAACGGCGATGACGGATCTGGCCAAAGAACTTGAGCTCGACCACGATCTCGTCTCGACCAACCCGAATGCGAAGAAAACGTATCTGCTGCACAAAGGCAAGCTGCACGAAATGCCCGCGGGCCTGGTCCTGGGCATCCCGACGCAGATTCGGCCGTTCCTGTCCAGCAAACTGGTCTCGCCGGCCGGCAAGATCCGCGCGCTGATGGATTACGTGCTTCCGCCCAAGCGCGGCGGCGAAGACGAATCGCTGGGACACTTTATCGAGCGCAGACTGGGATCGGAAGTGCTGGAGAACGTGACCGAGCCGCTGCTGGCCGGGATCTACGCCGGCGAGACGCGGCACCTGAGCCTTCAGTCCACATTTCCGCAGTTCGGCGCGGTCGAACGCGAATACGGCAGCCTGATCCGGGGCATGATGACCGGACGCAAGCCGGCCGAAACGCATACCGGCACGAAGAAAAGCGCGTTCCTGACGTTCCGCCAGGGGCTGCAAAGCCTGGTGCACGCGCTGGTGAACGAGCTGGGCGGCGCGGTCGATCTGCGCTCCGGCACGGGCGCGTCTTCGATCGTCAAAGAACCGCAGGGCGGCTATACGATCGAGCTGGAAGACGGGACGATGCTGGGCGCGGATTCGGTGATCGTGACCGTGCCGACGTTTGCGGCCTCCAAGCTGCTGTCGCCGCATGTGGACACGGCCGCGCTCGACGAGATCGATTATGTGTCGGTCGCGAACGTGGTGCTGGCTTTTGATAAAAAAGATATCAAAACCGCCTTCGACGGCTCGGGCTTCCTTGTGCCGCGGAAAGAAGGCCGCACCATTACGGCCTGCACCTGGACGTCGGCCAAATGGCTGCACACCAGCGCCGACGACAAAGTGCTGATGAGATGCTACGTCGGCCGCGCCGGCGAGCAGGAAGCGCTCAAGCAAGATGACGCCGGGCTGGTCGAGCTGGTGCGCAAAGACATTCTCGACTTGATGGGCATCGGCGCGCAGCCGCTGTTCACCGAAGTCACGCGGCTGAATCATTCGATGCCGCAGTATCCGGTCGGCCATGTGCAGCATATCGCCGGCCTGCGCGCGGAACTTTCCGTCAAGCTGCCCGGCGTGTACATCGCCGGAGCCGGCTACGACGGCGTGGGCCTGCCGGACTGCATCCGCCAGGCGAAGGAAATCTCCGCCGAGCTGGCGGCGGCCGCGCAGGCGGTACCGGCGGCTGTGCCGGTGTAAAAGCGAAGCGCGGCATCGCTGTAAGGGCGAAGCGGGGAATCGGGTCAGGCCGGAAGCTCCGGCAGAAGGAATCAAAATCGGGCAGAAGGAATCGAAAAAGCATCCGCGCCTGCGGATTGCGCAGCGGATGATAAAGACAACGCCTGAAAGCGGGACGGGACGGCTGAAGCCGTACTTGTCCCGCTTTTGTTTGTGTCGGGGCGGGGATGTCGGCGGCTGGATGAGATATGAGATATGAGATATGAGATATGAGATATGAGATATGAGATATGAAATATGAAATATGGGATATGGGATATGTGCATACGGTATGTACGGTTTACGGACAAAGCGGTCTGCCAGTTGGAAATAACTGCCGAGCTGCATCTATTTTTGCCGAAATCGCTGTTTTTTAATAAATAAGCGCATCAGTACATCTAATTGTCTGGATCATGTTCATTTTGGCTTGGAACGGCGAAATTAGTTGTACCTGCGCACCTATTTGCAATAAAAGCGGCGGATTGGCGGAAATAGATGTACGCATGCACTTAATCTGAGCGCCGGGAAGGATTCGCGGTATGGAGGGGGACGGATATACCGGCTTCCTATCGGGGCGGCTATTCTACTAATGCCGGATAACCTGCTATAATGAGAAAAGGTTTTGACGAAATCAAGCCCGAAGCGCCCGGAAACCGCCGCGCTTCGAAACAGGAAAGCCGGGCCGAATTCGCCGACGGGCGGAAACGGCAGAGTCGAGCGCGAAGCAATCATTAAGCGCAAAGAACCAAAAGAATCAAAAGAATCAAAAGAATCAAAAGAACGAAAAAATAAGTAAGTAAATGGTCGAGCAGCTTCTCTTGCTCAACGATAGAATCGCCGAGCAAACCGATTCACTCCTCTATATGTAGAGTTTGACCATGAATTTACCCGAAGGAGAACCCGAACTTGAATTATACCCCGCGTTCCGGCAGCCGCAGCGAACGGGCCAAGACGGCCAAACGGCGCAAGCGCAGCAGGCTGCTGACGATCAATCTGACGCTGCTGGCCTTGATTCTCGCAGGAGCGGCGATGCTGTATCGCCGCGAGCAAACGGCGCAGGAGAACCGCGCCGAAGCCGCCGCGCTGACCGCGGCGGCGGAGACGGAGGCCGCTGCGCAGGCCTCTGGGCAGTCCCCGGCGGACGAGACTTCGCCGTCCGCCCCGGCAGGGCCGTCCGCCGCTGCGCAGGCGGACGAAGAGCAGCCCGCCGCCGAGGCTTCGGCGGGCGAGGAAGGGCCGTCCGGCGCTGCGCAGCCGGACGGGCAGTCCCCGGCCGCAGGCGAGGCCGGGGCCGCGCCCGAAGGCGGCGGAGCCGCGGATTCCGCCGAAGCGAATCCGCCTCAGTCCGCCGCCGGCGCTGTCGGCGCGGCCGCTCCGGCGGCTGCGGGCAGCGCCGCCGAGCAAGAGCCGTCCGGCGCTGCGCAGCCGGACGGGCAGTCCCCGGCCGAAGAAGAGGCCGGGAACGCGCCCGAAGGCGGCGAAGCCGCGGATTCCGCCGAGGCGAATCCGAGTTCGTCGGAAGCGGCCGCGGGCGATCCGCTCAAATCGTCCGCTCCCGCAAGCAGCGGCAAAGCGGCGGACAACTCGGCCGCTCCCGCAGCCGGCGGCAAATCAGCGGACTCGTCCGCCGTCGTCCGCATGAACTTTGCCGGAGACGTGATCTTCTCCGGCAAAGTCCAGTCGCTGCTGGAGCAGAAAGGCTACGATTATCCGTACGCCTATGTGAAGGAACGGTTTAAAACCGACGATTTGACGGTTATTAACCTTGAAACGCCCGTTACCGCTTTGAACACGACGGGCGCGAACAAGTCGTTCGTCTTCAAGTCGCCGCCGGCCGCGCTCGGCCCGCTCAAGAACGCGGGGATCGACGTGGTCAATCTGGCGAACAACCATACGCTGGACCAGGGCGCGGACGCCCTGCTCGACACGATCGCCAATCTGGACAAGAACGGCCTCGGCCATGTTGGCGCGGGCAAAGACGCGGACGCGGCTTACGCGCCCGTTTACGTCGAACGCCAAGGCGTCCGCATCGCGGTGGTCGGCGTCAGCCGGGTGCTGCCGGAGACGAGCTGGGCGGCCGGGCCGAACCATCCCGGCGCGGCCAGCGCTTACGATCCGGCCGCGGCGGCCCGCGCCGTGAAGGCGGCCAAAGAAAACGCCGACGTCGTAGTGGCCGTCGTCCACTGGGGCAAAGAGCGGGTCGATACGCCCGACGCCAACCAGACGACGCTTGCGCATACGATGATCGACGCGGGAGCGGATTTGATTATCGGCGGCCATGCCCATGTGCTGCAAGGATTCGAGCAGTACAAAGGCAAGTGGATCGCTTACGGCACCGGGAACTTTATTTTTACCCGCTCGGCCACGGCGAAGACGTGGGAAACCGGCGTATTCCAGGCCGAATGCACCAAGAGCGGCGACTGCTCGCTGACGCTCTCGCCTTACTGGGCCGAGCTGGGACAGCCGGTGCCGATGGAAGCCGCGGACGCGCAAAAGCTGCTTAAACGGATCGAAAGCCTGTCGCCGGGCGTGAAGATCGGCAGCGACGGCAGGGTGAGTGCGGCGAACTGAGGAGAGATACCATGCTGAACAATCCCTGCGTGGCGCACCGGGGCTTCTCCGGGGCCGCGCCCGAGAATACGCTGGCCGCGATCCGGCTGGCGATGAAGATCGAGGAAGTGAGCTGGATCGAGATTGACGTCCAGCTTACGCGCGACGGCGTGCCGGTGGTTATTCACGACTTCGTGCTCAACCGTACGACGAACGGCCGGGGTCCGGTGCGCGAACGCACGCTGGACGAGCTGCGGTCGATGGACGCCGGGCGCTGGAAATCTTTTCTGTACGCAAACGAACGCATTCCGACGCTCGACGAAGTGCTGACCGAAGTAAAAGGACGGCTGAACGTCAATATCGAGCTCAAAACGAGCGAAACGGGCTATGCCGGTCTTGCCGGCGCGGTCGTCTCGCTTGTGCGCAAACACAGCATGCAAAGCGACGTCTGTCTGACTTCGTTTGTTCCCGGCGCGCTGCTCGAAGCCCGCGAAGCGGACCCTTCGATCCGGCGCGGATTGATTATCGACGCGCTGCCGGCGGATCTGGCGCGGCGGCTGGACGACTGCGGCTGCACGCTGCTGTCGATCGGCTACGCGCGCGTGAACGCGGGCTTCGTGCGTTCGACGATCGAACGCGGGATCGATATCATGGTATGGACGGTGGACGGGACGCGCCGGATGCGAGAACTCGCGTCCATGCATCCGAAGCTCATGCTCTGCACGAACCGTCCCGACCGCTGGCTGCTCGCCAGAAGGCTGCCGGAGATCGGCGAGCGCGCCCGCTGGCGGCGCTGGATCGGTTTTTAGCGAAGACGTTTCGTGTGCTTGATCCCTTTTTCGCACAAAGAAGATTTAGACTTACTCAACGCGTATGCTTAGGCGAGGCCAACTCTGATATAAAGGTGGTTGTTTACCGATGATGGCTGTAACGAACGTGTACTGTGTAGGACGCAATTACAAAAAGCACGCCGAAGAGCTGGGCAACGACGTTCCGCAAGAACCGATGATCTTCCTCAAGCCTTCGCACGCGGTCTGCGCGCTGGACGGCGGAACGGTGGAACTGCCGAAGAGCAGCGGCGAGATCCACTACGAAACCGAACTCGTGCTGCGCATCGGCCGCGCGTATACGCCGGGCGTAACCGTGGACGAGATCGTGGCTTCGGTGGCGCTCGGCATCGACTTTACGCTGCGCGACGTGCAGTCGGAGATCAAAGCCAAAGGCCATCCGTGGACGGCGGCCAAAGGCTTCAAGAACTCTGCCCCGCTGACCGAAGAAAGCAAATTTCCCGGTATCGAAGCGCTCAAAGACGTCTGGTTCTCGATGACCAAGAACGGCGAAACCGTGCAGCGCGGCAATATCGGCAGTATGATCTTCGACCTGCAAACGCTGATCGACCATATCGGGGAGCGCTACGGCCTGGACGAAGGCGACCTGATCTATACGGGCACGCCGGAAGGCGTGGGCCCGACCGTATCCGGCGATGTGCTGGAGCTGTTTTGGAACGATGAAAAAAGAGGCGGCTGCACCGTCGGGTAGAGCGCGTCTTCAAACGCCGAAAGCAGCGAAAAACGCACTTCGGCGAGTGTGAAGACGCGCTCGGGACGGAAGCCGCTTCCGGACGGGGAGGCGTGTCATCAAGTGGATTGGATCATCGGAGCGATCGGCGCCTGCCTCGTGGCGGGAGCCGCTTACGCCAAACGGTCGCTGTCGGGCTCGGGCGCGATCGCGGCGATTGTGATGGGCACGATTTATTACGGAGCCGGCGATTTGTTCTGGTTCGGACTGCTGCTGCTCTTTTTTGTGACGTCGAGCGTACTGTCCAGGGTCAAGCAGGCGGAGAAAAGACAAGCCGAGCAGATGTATGAAAAAAGCGGCCGCCGCGACGCGATGCAGGTGTTCGCCAACGGCGGAATCGGCATGGCGCTGTGTCTGTGCAATTACTGGCTGCCTTCGCCCGTGTGGTTCGGCTTGTTCGTTGGCGTAATGGCGACGGTTACGGCCGATACGTGGGCGACCGAGTGGGGCAGCCTGAGCCGCAAACCGCCGCGCTCCGTCGTGACGTGGAAGCCGCTGCCCGCGGGCACGTCCGGCGGGGTATCGCTGCGCGGCACGGCCGCTTCGGCCGTCGGCGCGGGCATGATCGGCGCGGCCGCGGCCGTGCTGCTGGGTTGGACGGGGACCGGGCCGGATATTCCGCTCTGGCAGTGGATTCCGGCCGGCCTGGTCGGGGGCACGCTCGGCGCGCTGACGGATTCGTATCTGGGCGCGACGGTGCAGGTGATGTACCGCTGCCCGTCGTGCGGCAAACTCGTCGAGACCCGGCAGCACTGCGGAACGCCGACCGTGCGCGAACGCGGGCTGTCTGTTATGAACAACGATGCCGTGAACCTCATGTCTTCCGTGTGCGGCGGAGCGCTTGCGCTCGGCATGCTGACGCTGGCGGGGAGGTGGTTCGGATGAGCGCCGCGCAGAGCGAGAAGTACGAGGCGATCCTGGATGCGGCTTTCGAGATTTTCGGCAAAAAAGGGTTTTACGACACCAAAATTTCCGAGATCACCGAACATGCGGGCATTGCCAAAGGGACCATGTATTTGTATTTTAAAAGCAAGGAAGAATTGTTCGCGGCCGTAACCGAGCGGGATTGGGAACAGTTTATGGGCGATCTGCTGTTCCGGCTCAAAGGCGCGGACGGTCTGTCCGACCAACTGGAGCGGATCGCTTCGCATCACCTCGAATATTATTACGAACGCAAAGCGCATACCAAACTGTTTTTCCGCACGCCCAACAACGATCCCCAGCTGATGACGATCATGCAGCGGTTTCTGGAACGTTATATGCAGACGGTGCTGGATGTGCTGAAAGATAGCGGCCTGCCGGACGCCGACTTTTATGCCAAAGCGTATATCGGCATGCTGGATCGCTTGAAGATGGATATTTTATTCGAAAACGGGCTGACGCGCAAAGCGCTGGAGCACCGGGTGACGCTGACCGTCCGGCTGTTTATGCACGGCTGCGAACCGGAGATGAACGGCTGAACGATAACGTCCGGACCTTTCGCGGCTTGCGGAGGTCCGGTTTTGATAAAGGGGAGTTGTGCGGCGATGAATATCATGACCGTTGAACAAATATCGAAAAGCTACGGGGAAAAAGTGCTGTTCGACCGCGCGTCGTTCGGCATGGAAGACCAGGACAAGATCGGCGTGGTCGGCGTGAACGGGACCGGCAAATCGACGTTCCTGAAAGTGATCGCGGGTATCGAGAAGCCGGACGAAGGCCAGGTGGTCAAAGGAAACGGGATTCGCATCCGCTATCTGGCGCAGAATCCGGACTTCGATCCCGAGCTGAACGTGCTGGAGCAGGTGCTCCAGGGCGAAGGCGAAGAACTGCGCGCGGTGCGGCTGTATACGGAAGCCGCCGCGCGGCTGGAAGATCGGCCCGATTCGGCGGAACTTCAGCAGGAACTGCTCAAAGCCGGGCAGGAGCTGGATCGCCTGGGCGCCTGGAGCATCGAAAGCGAAGCGAAAAGCGTGCTGTCCAAGCTGGGTATCGACCGTTTCGAAGCGAAAATGGGCACGCTGTCCGGCGGGCAGCGCAAACGGGTGGCGCTTGCGGCCGCATTGGTCCAGCCGTCCGAGCTGCTGATCCTGGACGAGCCTACCAACCATATCGACTCCGAATCGGTGGCCTGGCTGGAAACGTATCTCAAAAAGCGGCGCGGCGCACTGCTCATGGTCACGCACGATCGCTACTTCCTCGACCGGGTCGCCGACGTGATGCTGGAGCTGGATTACGGCAAACTGCACCGGTATACGGCAAACTATTCGCGCTTCCTCGAACTCAAAGCGGAACGCGAAGACCGCGAAGCGGCGTCCGAAGACAAGCGGCAGAACCTGCTGCGCAAAGAGCTGGCCTGGATTCGGCGCGGCGCCAAAGCCCGTTCGACCAAGCAGAAAGCGCGGATCGAGCGTTTCGAACAGCTGCAGGGCGACAAGCCGCAGCAAAAAGCGGACAATCTCGAAATAGCGGCGCTGTCGTCGCGGCTCGGCCGCAAGATTATGGAGTTCGACGCCGTCAGCAAATCGCTGGGCGGACGCCTGCTGATCGACAAGCTGACGTATATGGCCGTGCCGGGCGACCGGATCGGCATCGTCGGACCGAACGGCCGGGGCAAGTCCACGCTGCTGAACCTGATCGCCGGCGACTTGACGCCGGACAGCGGCATGATCGATTCCGGCAGCACCGTGAAAGTCGGGTATTTCCGCCAGGAACCGGCCGAGATGGACGAGTCCATGCGGGCGATCGATTACATCAAAGAAGCCGCGGAAACGGTCAAAACGGACGAAGGCACGATCACCGCTTCGCAGATGCTGGAGCGCTTCCTGTTCACCCCGACCGCCCAGTGGACCCCGATCGGCAAGCTGTCCGGCGGCGAACGCCGACGCCTGTATCTGCTGCGAATCCTGATCGCCGCGCCGAACGTCCTGCTGCTCGACGAACCGACCAACGACCTGGACATCCAGACGCTGACCGTGCTGGAAGATTATCTGGACGATTTCCCCGGCGTTGTCGTTACCGTGTCCCACGACCGGTATTTCCTCGACCGGGTGTGCGAGAAGCTGTTTGCGTTCGAAGGCGGCGGCAGAATTGCGATCCACGCCGGGAACTACAGCGAGTATATGGAGCGTACCGGCGGACTGGGGTTGAAAGAAGAGTCTTCGACTTCCCGGAATCTGAGCAGCCCGGGCGGCGGCGATTCGGCTAATACGGGATCTTCCGCGCCCGCAGCCAACGGGCCGGATGCTTCCGGCGCGGCTCAAGCTTCGGGCAAGAAGCCCAAGTTCACCTACAAAGAGCAGCGCGAGTTCGAAACGATCGACGCCTCGATCGAAGAAGCCGAACAGAAACTGACCGACCTCGCCGCCGAAATGGAACGCTCCTCCAGCGATTCCGCCAAGCTCCAGGAACTAATGCAGAACCAGCAGGCGGCCGAAGCGAAACTGGAAGAGCTGATGGAACGCTGGACCTACCTGAACGAGCTTGCGGAGCAGATCGAGCAGGCGAAGGGGTAAGAAATTTTAGGAATAGGATTTAGATTTTGAAAAACAGAAGGCCTTGAGATGGAATATCATCTTGAGGCCTTTTTTATATAAGATCCCGGATTCTCTAAATTTCCATTTGATGATAAAATGGGGAGGTAAGTGAGTGAATTCGGGAATACCACGAGATGGGATGTATTTGGGAAGTTCGAGGATAGGTGAGTGTAGGAGGGATTTACGAAGTTCAGGAATAAGACGTTATCTGTAACTCCTGAAGGACAGGAAAGAATAAATTTGAATAAACGAAATCAGCAGGGCCGGGAAGAAGACTCGAAGAAGAAGAGGCCACGGCACTGAAAACACAGAGGAAAAGCATGCCAGATGAACGATCAAGGATGAAGAGGCAGAGGCATTTGAAAGACAGGGGAAGGGCATACCGGGATGAAGATTCAAAGAAGCAGACACCACGGCACTTGAAATCATTTAGACAGAGGATTCGAAGAAGTCAGGAGCACCAGATAACATCATATTCACGCTGCGGACATACGTCCTTGATCCGGCATTTGCCGGATACTCAGCATACGCTGAGTCGTGAATACAGTGAACGTTATAAGAACATGAAATTCGACGGAAGAACAAGGATAGGGAAAGAACGAAGAGAACGGGAAGTGGATTCACGCGAATCTTGGATTAGAAGTTTAGAAGCGCCAAAGCGTGTACGTTTCCATCCGGAAACTGATCCATCGAGAAGGAATGCGGATTGACTGAGAGAAGAAGGTGCGCTTCCATCCGGAAGCAGACTGGATTGGAGTTTGTGGGAGAAGGCAGAGAAGCCCGTCGATTTCACGACATATAACAAAATATTCACGCGGCGAGCCATACGGCTCTGGGTCTGGCAGTCGCCAGACACTCGACATCCGTCGAGTCGTGAATACGGTAACGTTATATGCAACCTGCAAGGCAGATAAAGATTGGAGAAAGATTAGTTGACAAGACGCCGAGTTCCCGATCGGCGTTTTTGGTTTAGGGTTAAAACATTGAATACATAAGAGCAAAGGGAATTTTTCAAGAATGTAGAGCGATTAAGGGATCAGATTTGACACAAGAAGCACAAGGTCGCTTCGGATCGATCGAACATTTCAAAAAAAGAAAGGGAAAGAAGTTTTAAACAAAAGACATTGGAAAAGCGTGTGAGAAAAGCTAAAAAAAACATTGTGGAAAGATAGGAAGAAAGCATAGAATTAAATAAGGAAAAGATCGAATAAGATTAAGAGAATTTGGAAGGTCACAGGCAGCATATAACATAATATTCACGCTGCGGACATTCGTCCTTGACCCGGCATACACCGGACACTCGACATGCGTCGAGTCGTGAATACAGGAACGTTAGGCGAAATCATTATAAGGAGGAACAGTCAAAGAATGAATATTAGAGGAATCATTCTTGAAGGTTACTCAAATTCAGGAAAAACATCATTACTGAGAGCCATAAAACAATATCAAGCACAAGATGAAACCTCAGAATCAAGTGTGGTTATATTTGGAGAACACTACTCTCAAATATTGAATAACGTCCATGGGAAGTTATTCCGATTATCTCAAGAACAACATATAGACTTATTGAGAAGCCGAGTTGATATGATCAAGCAATTAAATGATTGGGCAAATTTTTTAGGTCCAGGTAGAAGGAAATCTAGAGGCCTCTTTTTTGTATTAGAAAGATTTCATTTAAATCATCGCGTTGCATTTTCTGAATCGAATGCTATTGAAATTACAGAATTAGAAAAACAATTATATGAACTTGGAGCTAAATGTATGATGCTCACGATTTCAAACGATAAAGTAGAAGAACGAATAAAGAGTAGAAATTCAGAGGACTGGCTCAATAAATCTAAGGAGTACATTGAACAAGCGTGTAAAGATTTAATTGAAACTCAAAACAATCTTAGAATACAAGCAGCAAAGTCAGTAATACCAACCAAGGAAATTAACACAGATCATAAGAATTGGAATGAGTATGCAAGATTAATCATGGAAGACCATGACTTCGCCTAACATAATATTTACGCTGCGGGCATACGCCCTTGGTCTGGCATTTGCCAGACACCCGACATGTGTCGGGTCGTAAATACAGGAACGTTATAAGAACATGAAATTCGACGGAAGAACAAGGATAGGGAAAGAACGAATAGAACGGGAAGTGGATTCACGCGAATCTTGGATTAGAAGTTTAGAAGCGCCAAAGCGTGTACGTTTCCATCCGGAAACTGATCCATCGAGAAGGAATGCGGATTGACTGAGAGAAGAAGGTGCGCTTCCATCCGGAAGCAGACTGGATTGGAGTTTGTGGGAGAAGGCAGAGAAGCCCGTCGATTTCACGACATATAACAAAATATTCACGCGGCGAGCCATACGGCTCTGGGTCTGGCAGTCGCCAGACACTCGACATCCGTCGAGTCGTGAATACGGTAACGTTAGCAGAAAGATCACAGAAAATTATAAGGAGCATTGAATATGCCACTAGATTTGAAAAATTACTTAGTCATCGGAATTTCATCTAGAGCCTTATTTGATTTGACTTATGAGAACGAAATATATAGCTCGCAAGGATTAGAAGCTTATTCTAAATATCAGTTAGAAAATGAAGAAGTGATTCTAAAACCAGGAATTGGATTTGGTTTAATTAAAGCTATATTGACACTTAATGAAGTAATTAAAGGAAAACGAAAAACAGAGGTTATTGTAATGTCTAGAAATAATGCAGATACGAGTTTAAGAATTTTTAATTCTGCAGAACATTATGGGCTAGATATCTCACGTGCTGCTTTAACAAGTGGAAGATCAATTGTCCCTTATCTCGAAGCCTTTAAGGTAGACTTGTTTCTTTCTGCAGATGAAGAAGATGTTCAAAATGCCATTAATGCTGGTGTTGCTTCAGGTTTGATTTATAAAAGTGAAACTGAATATAATCACGAAATGATTCAAGAAATTAGAATTGCATTTGATGGAGATGCTGTACTTTTTTCTGAAGAATCTGAAATGATATATAGAGAAAAAGGCTTAGAGGCATTTTTAGAACACGAAAAGATGAATGCAGAAAAACCATTGCCTGAAGGACCTTTTGCAAAGCTTTTAAAGACATTATCGTATTTACAAGCTGAGTTTGGTGCAGAACATAATCCTATTAGAACTGCATTAGTGACAGCTCGTAATAGTCCAGCTCATAAAAGAGTTATTTTAACATTAAGAAACTGGGGTGTTAGAATCGACGAAGCTTTCTGGGTCTAGAATAAAAAGTGGACACGGAGTTAAGGGACACCGGATAATATGGAACAAAGAAAG
>NZ_JAULSA010000010.1 GCF_030518235.1 Saccharibacillus sp. CPCC 101409
CACCGGAAAGCCGTATGAGGGAAAACCTCACGTACGGTTTGATGAGGAGGGGCAGAAAAAAAATGGAGACGTTTTGATCTGCCTTTTACTCTAGTATGCGGTAGCGTTCGCCTTTGAAATCGGGAAATCTCCGCCTTAATCTCATCCAATTTCCCGATTTCAACACGCGACCTAAAGTCTTTCGAAGAAAGACACGCCGAAAGCATACGCTACGAATTTCTCCTGCAGCGCCCCTCCCAACCACCCAACCCAACTTTTCAAACATGATGAGGAGCCTTACTCCTCCTCGACATCTCCAAATACCCCTTCAATTCCCGGCACAACTGAAGAATCGCCGCCCGCACCTCGAATTCCTCGCGCGTTTCCGGCAGCTTCATCTCTTTAAATTTTTCCTCCAGCTCGTGCAGCATCGCCGCCGCTTTGCCCGTGTAATGCTCCTGCCTCACATCGCGCTCCAGCTGGTCGAACAATTCCGCCGTCAGTTCCGCCTGCGAAATCTGCTCGTATACCTGCGACACCAGCTGCGCCATCGTCTGGATCGATTCCAGCTGCTGCTTGCGCATATAGAAGTACACGCTCCAGAACTCGTCGGCTTTCATCAGCTGGTTTTCCAGCGAACGGTGCGCCAGGACCAGACCCTGCGCCACTTTCTTGTCCGCTTCGATCAGCTCTTTGCCGTCCCACAGATAATTGGGGTTGCGCAGCGTGCGGGCGAACTGGGCGAAGATCTTGGAGAAACACTGGTCCGCTTCGCTGCGCACTTTGGACAGCGCTTCTTCCGGATTCGGCATATAGACCAGATTAACCAGCATCGCCGAACCGAGACCGATCACCAGCAGCTCCACTTCCGTCAGCAGCACCGGCCACGAGATCACGCCGGCGTTGAACACATGGAATACCACGACCGCGTTGGTCACGATTCCGCCTTTGAACGAAGCGCGGACAATGAGCGGGAAAGCGAGCAGAATATAGATCGGCACCACCCAGTAGTGGAAACCCAGCAGACCGAACAGCGTACACGCCACGGCCAGGCCCACGATCGAAGCGAAAAAGCGGTCGACCACCGTTTTCACGCTGCGCTTGATCGTCGTGTCCAGGCCGAGAATCGCCAGCAGGCCGGCGGACGTCGCGGACGGAATGCCGACCCAGTGCGCGATCATAATGGCGGCGAACGCCGCGATAGCCGTTTTGACGACCCGAAATCCCACCATGCGACCACCGATTCCTTTCTTCTTTTTTCAGAAACGTTCACTGAATTTTCAAAAATGCCATCAGCCTGACATCCGGCGCGCGGAGACAAAAATCCCGCCGTCCCCTTATAAGGAATCGGCAGGATTTGTCAGAGCCGCGCGGCGGATGCCGCGGCGTTCGGTCCTACAGTTTCAAATTATACAGGCTCGCATACTTTTTCTCCAGATAATCGGCCAGATAATCCGGATTCAGTTCCTCGCCGGTTACGTCTTTGATGATTTCGGCCGGTTTCTTCGATTTGCCGAAACGGTACACTTTGTCCGTCAGCCATTCTTTGATCGGCAGCAGATCGCCCTGCTCGATCAGCTCGTCGATATTCGGCAGTTCTTTGCGCAGCGTGTTCATCATCTGGGCCGCGTACATGTTGCCCAGCGAGTAGGACGCGAAGTAGCCGAACGAACCGCCCGACCAGTGCACGTCCTGCAGAACGCCTTTAGAGTTGTTCGGAGGCGTGATGCCGAGGTAGTCCTCGTACTTCGCGTTCCAGACTTCCGGCAGCTTGTTCACATCGAGATCTTCGTTGAACAGCATCTTCTCGATCTCGTAGCGGATAATGATATGCAAATTGTACGTCAGCTCGTCCGCTTCGATGCGGATCAGCGAGTTCTCGACCCGGTTGGCCGCAAAATGGAATTTCTCCGGCGTCACGCCCGTCAGCTGGTCCGGGAACTGCCGCTGGAGTTCGCCGAAATACCGCTGCCAGAACGGCAGGCTGCGCCCGATCATGTTCTCCCAGAAACGCGACTGCGATTCGTGGATGCCCATCGACGTGCCCTGCGCAAGCGGCGTGCCCGAGAGCTTGGGATCGACATTCTGCTCGTACAGCGCGTGGCCGCCTTCGTGCAGCGAACTGAACGCCGCGCTGAGCAGGTCTTTTTCATGATAATGCGTCGTGATGCGCACATCGCCGATATTCAGCGTCGTCGCGAACGGATGCACCGTTTCGTCCAGACGGCCGGCGTCGAAGTCGTAGCCCATTTCATTCAGAATGTAATGGCTGAACGCTTTCTGCCCTTCGATCGGGTAGCTTTCGTCCAGGAACGGCAGTTCCGGGCGAATCTCCGAGGCGGCGATGGCTTCGGCCAGCGGCACGAGACGCTTCTTGAGGCGGTCGAACACGGAGTCCAGCTTCTCGACGGTCATATCCGGCTCGTACATGTCCAGCAGCGTATCGTAAGGCGTGTCTTTGGCGCCCCAGTAGCCGATAAATTTGCGCAGCGTGCCGACGATCTCGGTCAGGAACGGCTCGAACGAATCGAAATCGCCGCTTTCCTTGGCGTCTTCCCACTGCGTTTCCGATTTGGAGGTCAGGATGGTATAAGCTTTGAATTCGTTTTCGGGAATCTTGCGGTTTTGGTCGAAATCTTTTTTGACCGTATCCACCAGACGGCGATCCAGATCGTCAAGCTGCGCCGCGTTTTGCTGCTGCGTAAACAATTCCAGGTATGTACCCATCTCGTCCGACGTTTGCAGCTTGAATGCTTCCGTGGACAGCAGGCCGATCGTTTCGGCGCGCACGCCCGCTCCTTTGCGGGGCGCTCCGGTGCGCAGATCCCAGTACATCAAAGCGATCGCTTCGTTGTAGCTGCCGATCTTGGCCACCAATTCGCGAAATCCGTCCCACTGCTTGCTCAACTGTTGTTCCATGCGAATATTACCCCCGTCCGTTTGATCGTTACATAATTTTGGTAAAAAACAACACCCGCCTCTTGATCATACGTTTTAAGCGGGGTATAATCAATATCAACGAAAGGTTTTGCAAAATACAATTTCGAAAAAGGAGTCCTCATCATGCCGCTTACAATGAAACTGTCTCCCGAAGCGCAAACCTTGTTTGAACAAAAATTCGCCGGCCGCCCCGGTTATATCCGCCTCGCTTACGATAACGAAGGCTGCGGCTGCTCGCTGAGCGGCGCCATTGCATTGTGGCTGATCGACGCTCCGGTCGCGACGGACGAAGCCGTCGAATCCGCAGGCGGACTCCGATTTATCGTGGACAAGAACGACGCCGTGTATTTCGACCGGAATCTGTCCATCACGATCAGCGGCTTCGACAAAACGTCGGTGCGCCTCGCCAGCGACGGCCAATCGTACGGCTCCAGTATCCGCATCGAAGACCGCCGCGCGGGAGCCGAAGTCGGCGCCTGAAACGCATCCGGGATTTTTCGGCAAAATTCGGGCTTGAATTCTTCCCCGTTCTTTATGTAAAATTCGGAATAACGCTGCGAGGACCATAAAAGGGGGAACGGATTTTGAGTCAGATTAACGAGATTTTGGAACATAACCAGGCTTTTGTCGAGAACAAGGAATACGAAACGTTTATCAGCGGCAAGTTTCCGGAAAAAAAAGTCGTCGTGCTTACCTGCATGGATACCCGCTTGACGGAGCTGCTGCCCCGCGCCATGAATCTCCGCAACGGAGACGCCAAGATTCTGAAAACGGCCGGAGCGGTCATCTCTTCGCCGTTCGGCAGTATCATGCGCAGCATCCTCGTCGCCCTGTACGAACTGCAGGCGGAAGAAGTGATCGTGGTCGGCCATTACGAATGCGGCATGGCTTCGCTGAACGCCGAACATATCATGGGCAAAATGCGCGATAGAGGCGTGACCGAGGAAGTGCTGACGACTTTGGACCATTCCGGCGTCAATCTGGCCCAGTGGTTCAAAGGGGTGGAGAACGAAACGCAGGGCGTCATGCACAGCGTGAATATGATCTCGAAGCACCCGCTGATGCCGCCCGGCGTTCCGGTGCACGGCATGCTGATCGATCCGAAAACCGGCCAACTGGAGCTGGTTTCCGATGGTTACGAACGACTCAAAGGACATGAAACGGACTCCCCCGCTTCGGTTTGATCCATGCCTTTTCGAAAGTTCGGATTCACCCGGCGCGATTCCCTGCGGAATCGCGTTTTTGACGCGCCGTTCGCTTTCCGTTTCCTTCCTGTAATCCCCTTGGTTGCCGCCGCTCTCTTTTATGTGTACACTTGAAACTACGGAATGTGCTCGTCCGCACCGGAGCGCCTTCGAATTTAGAGAACGGGTGATTTCATGAATACACTTTCCTACGGCCTGCTCGCTCTGGTTTCGCGCAAAGAAGCTTCAGGCTACGATTTGATGCTCAAGATTCAGCCCTTCTGGCAGGCCAAACACAGCCAGATCTATCCGCTGCTCGGCGGCATGGAAGAAAAGGGATTGCTCAGCGCCAAATGGGTACAGCAGACCGACAAGCCGGACAAGAAACTGTACTCGATCACGCCGGAAGGCACCAAGATGCTGCACGAATGGCTGTCCGAACCGACTTCGGCTCCGGTGATGCGGGACGAATTCAATCTCAAATGTTTCTGCATTCATATGGCCGACCCGGCGGAAGTGCATCGGCTGTTCGTCGAACGCCGCAAGTATCATATCGACCGCATGAAGTACTACAAGGATATCCAGGAATCGATTCCGCCGGAACACCGCAATCCCGGTCATATCGCATTCGAAGATTACATTTTGCTGCAAAAAGCGTATATGCGCACCAAAGCGAGCGTCGATTGGATCGACTGGGTGGAAGAATTGGTCGGGCAGTGGCAACCGCAGGCGTAAACGGGAATCGATCGGGGCTTTTCCGCCCATTTTCGCGATTACACAAATTTATCCTTAAAAATTGAAACGTTAGCGAAGTTCCTTCGTATATAGACGAAGATGGATGCGAGGCTCAGGCCGGTCGTCCCTACTATCTGTCCATATGGGAGGAACTTTTTGTATGCGCAACCGATTCAAAAAAGGATTTACGATCGTTCTGTCCGCGCTGATCCTGTTCGGCGCTTCGGCGATCGCGCCGGATCAGGCCGATGCCAGACGCGGCGGGTTCAGCTCCGGTCCGAGATCGTACCAGAGCACGCCGAACAAATCGCAAAATACCGACAGCATCAACTCGGGCACCCGCTCGAACTCCAATACGTCGACCGGCAGCGGTTATAACCGTTCGACGACCAACAATCGCTCCGGCTTCGGCGGCGGACTGTTCCGCGGCTTGTTCTTCGGCGGCATCGCCGGTCTGATGTTCGGCAGCCTGTTCGCCGGCATGGGCGCGTTCGGCGGCCTGCTCGGACTGCTGGTCAACGTATTCGTCTTGTACATGCTGTTCGTTCTCGTTCGCACCGTATACCGCAGCGTCAAAGAAAACCGCCGGCGTTCGCAGGAACGCGAGCGCGAAGGACGCTTCTAAGACATGCGGCTGTCGATGGACGAGATCGTCAACGCCGTCTGCCTGAACGTCGCGGAGCGCCGGCAGATCCGGCCTACCGACGTTACCGTCGAGCTGCTGTGGGACGAAGAGCTCGGTTTCAGCGCCGAAGTGACCGTGCAGGGGCGCAGCTGGTATCTGGTCGAAGGCAACCTGATCGAAGCCATCCTGCGGTATCTGGGCACGGAGTACGGGATTCGGACGTTTCCGGACCGGGTGCGGCTGGAGCTGACGGACGAGATTGTGGCGGAAGTGGCGGAGTAAATAAAGTCGCGCTCCCCGAGCGCTTTCGGATACAAAAAAAGACTTCGGTTCCCGCTTCGGCGCGGAATTCGAAGTCTTTTTTTGTATGGATGCGAACCGGCGGTCAGATCACTTCGAGGCCGTCCCGTCCCGGCAGCGGCGGATAAGGGGTATGAGGCTCGGACTGGTACCAGAACGCGACCGAAGCGATATCGTCTTGAAGCGGCAGATAGCGTCCGCCCGACCGCCAGCCGAGCGCCTGGATCGTCACCCGCAGGTCGCGCTCGAACCGGATCGGGTCCATCACATGCCAGCGGTACATCCCGAAGCGCTGCTGGCTGCGGTACAGGCCGTCCGGCCGGGTCTGCTGGTGGAAGCCCAGATAAGCGGTCGAGTACGGCGCGTACCGCCCCTGCGGCTGCTCGAAGTTCCACGCCCCGCCGAAATAATCTTCGGTTCCCGTTCCGCAGATCGTCGGGTATTCGTCGTCGCCGTCCAGATAGAATTTGATCTCGCCTTCGCCCCACCATCCGTCGTTGTTGACCTGCCAGGCCAGATACGTCCCTACATAATGTCCTTGACCGGCAGCGTCGTCCAGGATTATGTAGGGTTCCCGGTAAGCCAGCGGATTGCTTCTTCTCCAGCGGGCGTGAAAATAAGCGGCGTCCTCCGGCACTTCCGTCAGCGTATAATCGACCTGGTAGTACAGAACCGCCGGCGCTTCCGCCCGGTTCTCGACCGTAATCCGGGCTTTGCGCCGAAACGGCATGATCCAGTAGCTGTTCATGCCTCCGGCCGGATTGACCGCGATCGGCAGGGAATTGACATCGCTGCGCTCGCACCAGCCGTTGCAGAAGAAATCGCCCAGCGGCGTTTCCACGCTCGGTTCGCTTTCTTCGTCCCAGTACATGCGGATAATCAGGTCTCTCCAGGTCTGCGGCGTACTGGTCAGCCAGATATGCTGAATCGCACCGGGGCCGTCGATATCCGCGAGCGTAAATACGCTTTCCGGCCGGATCTCAACCGAAGGCGAGACTTTCCATCCTTTGCCCAGATCGCGCGAAGCCGCGGCGCCCGTTCCTTCGACCGCCCGCGCTCCGCCGCCTTTGGCTCCGTCGAAGTTCTCCGCGCTGATCGACCGCGTTTGCGCGGACGACAGCCGAAACAAGTTTCCCAAATTCATGGCCAATCCGTTAAAATGAGTCATGATCCCCGTGTGCCTCCCGTCGAAGTAAGATGCCCTGCTTTATATTGTAGGCGCTTTCTTCCATAGAAGGGATGTCGGAACCGGGGAACCGTTATCCGATCTTGCTTTTTGCAAAAGGAGGTCTGTATCGATATGGATCAAGCAGCGCAGCGGGCGGCGGAAAGCCGGCAGTTGGCCCATCGGCTGTCTCCCAACGTCCGGATCGCCTGGAATCACCGGGTGCGCCGGATGAAGCTGAAATCGCGGATTATTTTCGATTACGAACTGCTGTATGTGGAAAAAGGCGAGCTGACCGTTCGGCTGGAACGAGAAACGGTGCTGGCGGGACCCGGCACCATTCTGCTGTTCAAGCCGGGTCTGGAGCACGAGTTTCTGCGCAGCGACGGCGAATGCTGGATGCCCCATATTCATTTCGACGCGCTGTACTACGAGGATTACGAGGAAGTGCCGATCGGCTTCAAGCAGCGGCACGAGTACAGCGAGCGGGAAATGAAATGGCTGCGTCCCGACGTGCTGGGCTCCGTATTCGAGTTTCCCAGCGTGTTTCGGATCGGGAATCACGGCGAAGTCCATCAGGCGCTGATGCAGCTGATCCATGCTTACGAGCGGCGCGACGCCGATTATCCGTTGATCCAGAAAAGTCTGGTACTGCGCATTCTTCATCTGCTGCAAACCGGTCTGCGGAGCGGCCGCGACGGCTCGCTCGGCCGGCACCGACCCGCGATGGAGCGGGCGGCTTCTTATATTGCGGAGCATTACAGCGAAACGATTGCGCTGGAGACCCTGTCCAAACAGAGCTGCCTCAGCGTGCATCATTTTTCGCGAATCTTCAAAGCGGTCTTCGACGTGTCTCCGCACCAGTTCCATATCCGCTGCCGGATCGAAAAAGCGAAAGAACTGATGGCGTTCAGCCCCATGTCCCTGTCTTCGATCGCCGAGCAGGTCGGCTACGGGAACGTCTATGCGTTCAGCAAAGCGTTCAAACGGATCGAAGGCATCTCGCCGAGCCGGTTTGCAAACCGGTAAAAAGCCCGGGCGCGCGCAGTGCTTCCACCATTTCTCCGAATTTCTTGTCCGATCTTAGGTCATGCGCGATTGCGTCCGGTCGATCCCGGCAAAGATTCCCGTTCGGGCGTATTCGACGTAATCAAACCGCAGCGTTCAAGCCCGTCCGCCACCAGCGCCGCGACGCTTCGCGCGCCCTGTTCGTTCAAATGCGTATTGTCCTGGATTCCGTCCGGATAGTTCGGATGTTCGCCCGGCTTGAACTGCGTGAACCATTCGCGCGACCGGGCGTCGCCCATTTCTTTGAACGCCGCCGCGCTGCGGCCGGTCAGGTCGATCAGCGGCACACGCTCGCGCACGGCCAGCGATTCGACCGCGCGCGGATAATCGCCGTGCGTCGGCAGCAGCAGTCCGTTTGCGTCGAAATAGCGGCGGCACAGCGGCGTAATCAGCACAGGCTGCGCTCCTTTGTCGCGCGCGCCGTCGATGTACCGCTTCAGCGTCTGCGGATACGTGCTCCACGGACAGGTATGCCGCAGCGGATCTTCTTTGTTGTCGTTATGCCCGAACTGGATCAGCAGCAGATCGCCGGGCGAGATGTGTTCCAGAATCCGGTCCAGCCGGCCTTCGTCGATAAAACTTTTGCTGCTGCGTCCGCAGATCGCTTCGTTGACCACCCGGACCGACGGCGGCAGGAACGAAAACAGCTTCGCTCCCCAGCCTTCCATCGGAGCACGGTCCGGCGTGTACGAAGCCATGGTCGAATCGCCCGCCAGGTAAAAGGTTTGCGTCATGCGCTTTCCCTCCTTCCGATTACTCGCTGTACAGACTCAGCTTATCCGAAAATTGCCGGGATTTCTCCGTTTATTGACGCTGTATCGACTCTACCCCGCTTTTTTTGCTACAATCGACGCAGCAGGACCGCCCTGCCACTTCCGCGACAAGGAGGATTGCCTATGCCGCTTAGACAGCTTCCCGACCGGCTCCAATTCGGCGAGCCGAAGGACGTACTGCGCGCCGAGTTCGACCGCCGAACCGGCCATTATTCGATGACGGAGAACCATTACCACCGCAATTACGAGTTGTATTATTTGTTCAGCGGCGAACGCAATTATTTTATCAAAGACAGCGCCTACCGCGTTCTGGCCGGAGATCTGGTGCTGATCGACTCGAACGCCGTGCACAAGACTTCCGATCTGGGCATACCGGATCACGAACGGGTCGTGTTTTATTTCGAGCCGCGGTATTTCGACGAGTATACGGAAAGCGAACGCGAACTGCTGCTGGCTCCGTTTACGCGGGATCAGCCGCTGATGCGGCTGAATTTGCAGGAGCGGCACCGGGCCGAAGAGCTGCTGCATTCGCTGCTGGCGGAGCTGCGGGACCGGCCGCCGGGCTATCGTCTGCATATTCGCCATATGGCGGGCGAGCTGCTGCTGCTGGCGGCGCGGCATTCCGGCGAACGGACCGAACGGACGCCGCGCGACGAGCCGACGCCGGTTCAGCGCAAAGTATCGGAAGTGGTCCGGCACATCAACGGCCATTTCGCCGAACCGCTCGAACTCGGCGGGCTGGCCCGGCGCTTTTATATCAGCCGAAGCCACTTGAGCCGGACGTTCAAAGAGGTGACCGGCTTCGGCTTCGCGGAATATATCAATATCACGCGGATCAAGGAAGCCCAGCGTTTGCTGCGCGAGACTCCGTACAGTGTAACGCGTGTGTCCGAGCTGTCGGGCTTCGACAACTTTTCGCACTTCGGCAAAATGTTCAAACGGCTGTCGGGCCTTGCGCCGAGAGAATACCGCAAGCTCAACCGGCGGCGTGAAGAACGTTGAACGAAGCGGCGATGAAGATTTTCGAGTCTTTATTTTACGTGCGCTTTTCCTGCCGCTCGCTTGACAACGCGCTTTTTCAATCCTAAACTGAAACCGTTAACAATACGATAATCCGAATGCACCGCAGCGCCTGAAGCGCAGCGAACCGGCGCGGGTCGGCTGCTTTTTCCACGGCGGACGAAGGCTGAAACTTTTCGGCTTTCGAACTTTTTTAAAGCAAAATGTTCACGTGTGCATTCTATCGAAACAAAGGAGCCTAGCCTATGAAAACGAGCTTCAAATTGTCCCGCAAGACCGTATCCGGCCTGCCGATCCATCCCGAGCGCGTAATCCAGTTCGGCACGGGCAATTTCATGCGGGCTTTCGTCGACTGGCAGCTTCAGCAGATGAACGACCGGGGATTGTTCGCCGGCAGCGCGGTGGGCGTCCAGGCGGTCTCCGAGCAGCCCGATCCGGAATTCGCCGCTCAGGATTATCTGTACACCGTGCTGCTCCGGGGGATTCAGGGCGGGGAAACGGTCGATACGGGCGAGATCGTTTCCAGCGTCAGCCGGGTAATCAGCGCCTATACGGATTACGAGCAGTTCCTGGCGCTGGCCGAAGACGAGCGATTGGAGTTTATCACTTCGAATACGACGGAAGCGGGCATCGTATACCGGCCGGAAGACCGGCTGGAAGACGCTCCGCCCGCCGGCTTTCCCGCCAAGCTGACCGTTCTGCTGCACCGGCGCTACAGGCTGGGCCGCAAAGGATTTACCGTGATCCCCTGCGAGCTGATCGACCGCAACGGCGAAAAGCTGCTGGAGATCGTAAAGCTTCACGCCGCCGACTGGGAGCTGGGCGAAGGCTTTCTGCGCTGGCTGGACGAGGAAAATACGTTCTGCTGCAGCCTGGTGGACCGCATCGTGCCGGGTTATCCGCGCGAGCAGGCCGAAGAACTGGAGCAAAACCTCGGTTATAAGGACGAGTTTATGGTTGCCGCCGAACCTTTTCTGCTGTGGGTGATCGAAGGTCCCGATCGCCTGCGCCAAACACTGCCGCTGGCCGAAGCCGGATTGAACGTCGTCGTGACGAGCGATATGACGCCGTACCGCGAGCGCAAAGTCCATCTGCTCAACGGTCCGCATACGGCGATGGTGCCGCTCGGCCTGCTGGCCGGGCTGGAAACGGTCGAAGAAGTCATGCACGATGCCGATCTGTCCGCGTTCGTCCTTGAGCTGGTCGAGCGCGAGCTGATTCCGATGCTGGATCTGCCGGAACCCGAACTGCGCGCTTATTCGGAAGCGGTGCTCGAACGGTTCCGCAATCCGTTTATCCGGCACGAACTGCGCTCGATCTCGCTGAACAGCATCTCCAAATTCAAAGCCCGCCTCCTTCCTCTTCTCCGGCGTTACGCGGCGGAACGCGGCGAGCTGCCTCCGCTGATTACGCTCGCGTTCGCGGCGCTGCTCCACAGCTATCGCGGCGGCAAGGTACGGCGGCAGGACGAAGCGCAGACGCTGGAGCTGTTCGACCGGGCCGCCGGCGATCCTTCCACATTCACGGCGACCGTACTGCGGCAGCAAGAATGGTGGGGAAGCGATCTGAACGAACTGCCGGGGCTTGCGGACAGCTTGAACGCAAGGATGGACGAAATCGGGCGGAGCGGCGTTCGTTCGGCGCTGCGCCGAATTCTACGGGGAGAGTGAACGGAAAATGAAACATTTGACGAAAATGAACGTCCGCGACAATGTCGCGGTGGCGCTGCGTCCGATCGGCGGCGGAGAACGGCTGGAGCTTGAAGGCGCGGCGGTCGAAACGCTGCAGGACGTGCCGCAGGGGCACAAGATCGCGCTGGCCGACATCGCCGAAGGCGGCCTCGTGCTTAAATACGGCGCTCCGATCGGTTATGCGACCGAGGATATTCCGGCCGGCAGCTGGGTGCATACGCATAATGTGCGCACGACGCTGGCCGGCGAAGAGCGATACGAATACGCGCCGGAGCTGCATCCGGCGGTGTATCCGCCTCGCGGCCTGACTTTCGACGGCTACCGCCGCGCGAGCGGCAAGACCGGCATCCGCAACGATCTGTATATCGTCCCGACCGTCGGCTGCGTCAACGGCGTGGCCGAGCTGATGATCGCCGACTACAAAGCGCTGCACGCCGACGACAGCCCGTTCGACAATGTCACCGTGCTCAAGCATCCGTACGGCTGCTCCCAGCTCGGCGACGATCACCGCATGACGCGCAGCATTCTGCTGGACGCGGTCAACCATCCCAACGCCGGCGGCGTACTGGTGTTCGGACTGGGCTGCGAGAACAATATCGTCGCCGAGTTCCGCGAGCTCCTGGGCGATTACGATACTTCGCGCGTCAAATTCCTGGTGGCGCAGGAGGTCGGCGACGAAGTGGAAGCGGGCCTGGAGCTGTTGGAAGAACTGCACGCGGCGGCGCTCGGCGACCGGCGTCAGCCCGTTCCGCTCAGCGAACTGAACGTCGGCCTCAAGTGCGGCGGCTCCGACGGTTTCTCCGGCATTACCGCCAACCCGCTGCTCGGCGCGTTCTCGGACTTCCTGATCGGCCAGGGCGGCAGCACGGTGCTGACCGAGGTGCCCGAGATGTTCGGGGCCGAGAAGATGCTGATGGCCCGCGCCGAGAACGAACAGGTCTTCGAACAAATCGTGTCGCTGATCAACGATTTTAAACAGTATTTCCTGTCGCACGGCGAAGTCGTCTACGAGAACCCTTCGCCCGGCAACAAAGCGGGCGGCATTACGACGCTGGAAGACAAATCGCTCGGCTGCACGCAGAAAGCCGGCACCTCGGCGGTCGTCGATGTGCTCCAATACGGAGAAAAGTTGTCCAAAAAAGGGCTCAGCCTGCTCCAGGCGCCGGGCAACGATCTGGTCGCTTCGTCCGCCCTGGCCGCCGCCGACTGCCAGCTTGTGCTGTTCACGACCGGACGCGGCACGCCGTTCGGCAGCTTCGTCCCGACGGTGAAAGTCGCCACCAACAACCAGCTGTTCGAGAAAAAAGGACACTGGATGGACTTCAACGCCGGTCCCCTGCTGGAACGGCCGATGGAAGACGTGCTGGAATCGTTTATCGCTTACATCATCGAGGTCGCCAGCGGCCGCCGGACGCGCAACGAGCAGAATCAGGTCCGGGAACTGGCGATCTTCAAAACGGGGGTTACATTATGAAAACGAAGATTCAAACGACAAACGAAACCGCGGCGAACGGAACCGCCGGAAACGGATCGGACGTTTTCCTGAACGAAAATTTCCTGCTGTCCACCGAAACGTCGCGCCGGTTGTTCCACGAACATGCCAAATCGATGCCGATTATCGATTACCACTGCCATCTGGACCCGAAAGAAATTTACGAAGACAAACCGTTTGCCAATCTGACCGAAGCCTGGCTGTACGGCGACCATTACAAATGGCGGCTGATCCGCGCCAACGGCATTGCCGAAGAACGCATTACCGGCGAAGTCTCCGATTACGACCGCTTCCTCGCCTGGGCGGAAACCGTGCCGAGAACGGTCGGCAATCCGCTGTACAGCTGGACGCATCTGGAGCTGCGCCGCTTCTTCGATATCGATACGCCGCTGAATCCGCAAAACGCGCCGGAGATCTGGGAACGCGCCAATGCCAAGCTCGCGCAGCCGGAATTCTCGCGCCGTTCGCTGATCGCGGGCTCCAACGTCAAAGTCGTCTGCACGACCGACGATCCCGCCGACAACCTCGAATATCACCGGCTGCTGGCCGAAGAAGAAAGCCGCTTCGCGGTTTTCCCGACGTTCCGGCCGGACAAAGCGCTGAATATCGATGCGGCCGGATTCCCGGATTGGCTGGCGCGGCTCGAAGAAGCGGCCGGACGCTCCGCCTCCACATTCGCCGAACTGACGGATATACTCGAAGAACGCGTATCCTTTTTCCACGAGCGGGGCTGCCGGCTGTCCGACCACGCGCTCGACACGCTCAAATACGGTGCGGCCGAACCGGAAGCGGTCGAAGACATCTATGCCAAACGGTTGACCGGCGCGGAACTGTCCGAAGAAGAAGTCGTCCGCTACCGCACCGCGCTGCTGGTCAGACTCATCGCCATGTACGAGCGCAAAGGCTGGACGATGCAGCTTCACCTGCACGCTTACCGCAACAACAATACGCCGATGTTCCGCAAGCTGGGGCCGGATACCGGCTACGACGGCCTGAACGATCTGCCGCTGACCGCCTCGCTGTCGGCGCTGCTGGACCGCGCCGAGACCGAATCCGGCCTGCCCAAAACGATTCTGTATTCGCTTAACCCGGGCGATTATCCGGCGCTGCTCGCGCTGATGGGCTGCTACCAGCGGGATGTGCCCGGCAAGATCCAGCTCGGTTCCGGCTGGTGGTACAACGATACCCGCGACGGCATGCGGCGTCAGCTGACTCTGCTGGCCGACAACGGGCTGCTGTCCCGCTTTGTCGGGATGCTGACGGATTCGCGCAGCTTCCTGTCGTATACGCGGCACGAATATTTCCGCCGGGTACTGTGCGAATGGATCGGCGAGCTGGCGCAGCGCGGCGAAGCCCCGGACGATATGGAGCTGCTGGCGGAGATGACGCGGGATATCGCTTACGGAAACGCGGCTGCGTATTTCGGGTTCAAGCTGCCGCAGGACGCTTGAGTCGGCTTTGCCAAGATAGCCTCTTGGGATACGCGCCGCTTAAATCGAATGTTGCGTAAGTGCATCATTTTCCCTATAGAGAGTTGATATTGTGCAGAATGTTGCGGTCGTGCATCATTTCCCGCCTTTTTTGGCCTTTGGAGCGGGAGAACGGTGAAAATGATGTACATGCGCAACATTTTCGAATAGATCGGCTATTTTCTATTAAGATGATGCACCCTGGCAACATTTCCTTACCACGCGCCTCTTGCAAGCTATTTGGCCCAGATCTTCTTTCAAAAGATATCCAAAAAACGCAAAACAAAAAGGCTGTCCTCCCGTTTAATTGAAAACGGGAGGACAGCCTTTTTTGCAATTTGTCTTCTCTCTGCCGCTTCGCTTACACTTTTTCGCGTTTGCCCGCTTCGACGCCAAACTTCTCCAGCATCCGCCCGGCGGTTTGGAGGCCGGATACGAAGCGCTGTTTTATATCGGCTTCTTCCAGTTCCCGTTCGAAGCCGGAAGCGCAGGTGTTTTCCGGGGAGCAGGGACGCGGTCGGTCCGCGATATAAGCGAGTACGGCGTTGGCCGGGACGGCGCCGGTCCGCCGCAGGGCTTCGAGCGCCGGCGGGACGAAAGCTTCCAGGCGGCCTGCCGCCCGGGAATCGCCGGAGGCCGACGGAAGGTTCCGGCAGATGTCGAGATAAGCTTCGCCCGGATAGAAACCGGGACGGAGGCGCACATCCAGCTTGTCCGCGCCGATCCGCACCGGGCGGCGGACTTCCTGCCCGCCGAGCTCGCTGTCGGCGTTCAACAGCAGCGCGGTCAGCGTGGCGCACTGCGTGCCGCTTTTCTCGGCCGTCGTACGGCAGTCCGCGCTCTGCCGGGCCATCAGCAGGGCCGGGCCGTTCTTGCCGGCGAGATGCAGCCGGGTTCGGCCGTCTTCGCCTGCTTCTTCGCTCAGTAGGCGATGTTCGTACAGCACGCTTACGCCCGCTTCCCGCAGCAGGCGGTCGACGGTCAGTTGAAGCCGTACCGGCTCGGCTTCGCCCGGATTGCGGATGCCGCCCAGTGCGCCTTCGGATCGCAGCCTTGCGATCCACGCGCCGAGAATCTCATGCTCCGGCGCGGAGAAATCTTTCTCGCCGGGAAAGCGGGTCATGCGCGATCCGGTAGTCTCCGTCAGCAGCCCGCTGCCGCTTTCGATCAAGACCGTGCGCATGCCCGCGCGCCCGAGCGTCAGCGCGCAGATCACGCCGGCCGCCGTTCCCCCGATCACCGCCGCTTCGAACTCGCCGAGCGTCGGGCCCGTGTCCGCTCCGCCTTCTTGGGACCGGTCTTCGCCGCCGTCCGGCAGCAGCTTTGCCGCGGCCAGCCGCACATAGCTTCGGCGGTTCGCCGCCGCGCGTTCCTTAATGGCGCGAACCGTTTCTTCTTCGCCCGGACAGCCGGCCAGAAAAGCCGCCGCCCGCAGCTCCAGGCTCCAGCGCAGCGACTCTTCCCGTTCGCCGTGCATCCGGTAATCGCGTCCCGTGCCCGGCCGGCCCAGCCACTCTTTGAGGCTGTATGCGGCGGAAGCCCGCTGAGCCGGAGCCAGGCGCGGCGAGATCGCGCACAAATAATCCAGCAGATACGTACTGTGCGCGGCGCTTGCGCCTTCCGCCAGAGCCGCCGCCGCTTCGGCCGCGGCCGCCGGGCTTTGCAGCAGGCGCAGCAGCACGAACGCAGCGATCCAGAGCGGCACGCATTTCGGATGATCGCTCAGCTTGCCGGGCAGCCGCGCGTTAATGACGCCGAGCAGAAAAGACGCCGCTTCGCTTCGTCCCAGCATGCACAGCACGATGGCCGCGCAGAACTGCGTTTCGCGATTCCCGCTTTCCAGTGTGCCGATCAGCCGCAGCACGGTATCCGGCTCGGCTTCGCCGCTGCGGGTCAGCAGCCGGATCGCTTTCCAGCGTTCGTCCGTATCGAGGTAACCGATCAGTTCCGGCACGCGCCGCGCCGTTCGATCCGGACTTTCTTCCAGGCCGGCCAGCGGGCCGGAACGAAAGCGCAGGTTCCGTCCCTGCGCCCGGTTCAGGTCGCCGGCTTCCAGCACGCCCAGCTCGACCAGCCGTCTCCGAAGTTCCTGCCGGCCCAGCTCCCGAGGCGTACAGCCCGCCCGAAGACCGAGCGCCGCCGCGACGCCGGCGGCTTCGCCGACTTTGTGCATGTCTTTTTGCATCCGCACACCCATCCCTACGTCCCGTTCGACCGACAGCGCCCGGCCCGCGACCAGGATACCGTCGAGTCCCCGGGGCAGCAGCGCGCCGTACGGAATATCGCACCAGAGCCCTTTGACGAACAGTCCCAGCACCCCGATCCACAGCTGGCTGAACGGACTTTCGCTGCCGGTGTCGAAGCCGTGGTTGTCCAGATGCGAATAGCTGCGGCAGATCGCATCGGGCAGCGGCGTGTCTTCGATATAGGCTTTGACGTCGAGCGTCGCGTCGCCTTCGATCAGCCCGCCTTCGCGGACGCCCAGCATGGACGAGATGCCGAAATAGCGTTTGCCCCGCGAAACTTCTGCTTCGATCCATTCCCGGCCGCGCTCGAACGCTTCCGACACATCCCACGGATCGTACGGATCGACCCAACCCGCGTCCAGATTGTCGTAACCGATCCGACCGTCGACCAGGCCGCGCGGAATCAGCGAATAATTGTGATAAATGCCGTCGAGACCGCGTCCGTACCGCAGCCGTCCTCCGGCCATACGGACCACATGCGCGTTGCCGGTGCAGTCGATCGTGACGCCCGCCCGGATCTCCAGCCGACCGGCCGGCGTCAGCGCGCGCACCCCTTCGATTGTACCGCCCCGCGCCAGTACGCCGTACACCGCCGAATCCGTATACACGCTTACGCCGCGTTCCTCGCACATCGCCGCAAGCACCGTCCGCTTCGCGTCGGGATGAAAACCTTTGGTCGTGCCGCCGAATACGCGCGCCGTTTCCTCCGCCCGCCGGTCGATCTCTTCCTGCAGTCCGCCCGGCGATCCGTAATAGTAACGGTGAATCCCGCCGCGCGTCGCCACTCCTCCAAGCGCGCAGTCGTACTCCGCCAGCACGACGGACGCTCCTTCTCCCGCCGCGGCCAGCGCGGCTACGCATCCCGCCGTTCCGCCTCCGACCACCAGCACATCCGTCCGAATCGTTTCTTCCCCATCCATGTTCCTCTCCCCTTTCGCGCAAAGAGACAAAAGCATACAAAACAGTAAGAAGAATATCTTCACAGCCTTTTTAACCCTTAATTTCGCGGCGAAATCACGATTTTCTTCCTTTCGGAAAAAGGAGCTGCCACGCGTCTTCTCCGGCTTTTCGCTTTGCGCCGCAGAAAGGATGCCGAAGCCTTATTCCTTTTGAAAAACGCCGTATCGGCGCCGGTATTCGCCGGGCGTCAGCCCGCTTTCCCGTTTGAACAAACGCGCGAAATAGTTGGGGTCCGGGAAGCCGCAGCGTTCGCCGATCCGGGCCAGCGGCTCGTCCGAATGCGCCAGCAGCCGCTTGGCCCGCTCGGTTTGCAAACGGTGGCGGTAAGCCAGCGGACTCAGGCCCGTGTACTGCTTGAGGCAGCGCGACAAATAATCGAAATGGTAATGCAGATCCCGCTCCATCTCCGCCGAATCGAACGGATGCTCCAGCCGCTCCGCCAGATACGCCGCCGCCTGCTCGCCGAGCCGTTCCGCGCGCGAACGCGGCGAAGACGCTTCTTTGCTTTTTTGCAGTTCGAGCAGCAGAAGCCCGAAGTTCAGGTGCAGCTCGTAGGAGCGCTGAATCGTCAGGTTGTCGCGCAGCTTCAGCATCTGCTTCAGCAGCGGACGGATCGCGTGGAGATCGACCGGACCGAATTTGGGAATCGAGACGGCGCCCGGGTACGGCTCGGTGTCCTGGTCGGTGCGCCGCTCCAGCGGCCGGCCCGGTCCGCCCCCGTTCTCCTGCGGCCGC
Organism: Saccharibacillus sp. CPCC 101409; assembly: GCF_030518235.1. Classification (GTDB taxonomy): domain Bacteria; phylum Bacillota; class Bacilli; order Paenibacillales; family Paenibacillaceae; genus Saccharibacillus. Next base: position 18,383 of record NZ_JAULSA010000010.1, read on the forward strand.
CGGCGATCGCGCGCATGGCAAAAATGAATCCAGTACACTTCCGTTTCCGTATCGGTCGGGCGGTAGCCTCCATGCGTTAGACCCGGCTCGAGCACGAGCATCGAACCCGCCTCCACCTCGTAGCGTTCACCGTCTTCTTCCAGATACAGCGCGCCTTCCGCGCAAACAATCAGATCGTAGGCTTCAAATATCCGCTGCGCATGCGTCATCCCGCGCCGCCAGACGCCGTGCCCGATCGCCGCGATCTGCGGGATAGGCGGAACCTGGAATTCCAATACGCGCATCCTGTTTTCCTCCTCCCCGAGGGCCGCCCGCCCAGGCCGTATACGCAAACTCGGCGACGTGCATCTTTGCCTGCCTTCGGAGTATGCGTATACGCTCTGGATCGTTCAAGCGGCGCTCAAGATGTAGAGATTGTACGATACACGGTCGAGATTGTCAGCTCCGTTTGCGGTTTTTCTTTAGTACAGTGGTAGATATCGTACGATTAACAGGAGGTCCAATATATGCGATTACGCCAGGTTCATCTCGATTTCCACACGTCCGAACATATTCCGGATATCGGCCGCGACTTTTCCAGAACGCAGTTTCAGGACATGCTGAAGCTCGGCCGCGTCGATTCGATCACCTTGTTCTCCAAATGCCATCACGGCTGGGCGTATCACCCGTCGGACGCCAACGAGATTCATCCGAACCTCGAGTTCGACCTGCTCGGCGCCCAGATCGAAGCCGCGCACGAGATCGGCGTCCGGACGCCGGTTTATCTGTCCGCCGGACTCGACGAGAAGCTGGCCCGCCGCAAACCGCAGTGGCTGATCCGCGACCGGGAGGAGCGCATGAGCTGGACGGCGGACTTTATGCACCCGGGTTATCATCAATTCTGCATGAACACGCCGTATCTGGATATTCTCGCGGACCAGGTGCGGGAAACGGCCGGACGCTACGACGCGGACGGCATCTTCCTCGATATCGTCGGCGTGCGCGAATGTTACTGCCAGTCCTGCACGGCCGGGATTCGACGCCGAGGTTCCGATCCGCGTCATACCGAAGACATGCGGGCCATGTGGGAAGAAACGTATTTTCGGTACACAAAGCGGATGCGCGATGCGGTCGATTCCGTCAAGCCGGGACTGCCGCTGTTCCATAACAGCGGGCACGTTGCGCGCGGACGGCGCGAGCTGGCGCGTGTGAATAGTCATCTGGAGCTGGAATCGCTGCCGACCGGCGGCTGGGGCTACGATCATTTCCCGCTGTCGGCTCGCTACGCGCAGGGGCTCGGCATGGACGTGATCGGGATGACCGGCAAGTTCCATCATTCCTGGGGCGAGTTCGGCGGCTTCAAACATCCCAACGCGCTCCGGTACGAAGCGGCGCTGAGCCTGGCCAACGGAGCGGGCTGCTCGATCGGCGACCAGCTGCATCCGTTCGGCGCCATGGAGCCGGCGACCTACGCGCTGATCGGCGAAGCATACGCGGAAATCGAAGCCAAAGAAGAATGGTGCCGGGATACGGAGTCGGTGGCGGAGATCGCGCTGCTGTCGGCCGAAGCGGCGGGTTCGGACTTCGGACTGCGCGAAACGGGTTCGGCGGCGGGCAGCGAGTCGATCGCCGACGCCGGCGCGGTGCGGATTCTGCTGGAAGGCCATTATTTGTTCGACGTGGTCGATGCGGAGAGCGAGCTGGACCGTTACCGGGTTGTCGTGCTGCCGGACTGCATCGAAGCGTCGCCGGAGCTGGAACGTAAACTGCGCGGCTTTGTCGAAAAAGGCGGCAAACTGCTCGCGACGGGACGTTCGGGGCTTAGAAATGTACTCGAATCGGATCAAAAACCGTCCGGTCCTCTGTTGGCGTTCGCCTTCGATTTCGGCGCGCGCTGGGAAAGCGAATCGGCTTACGCTCCCTCGTATATCCGGCCGGATTTCGAACTTCCTTCGCTGCGCCCTTCCGCCTACGTGGTATATTCGGCAGGCCAGGAGATCTCGCTGAAGACCGGCGGTCGTCGATTCGGCAGCAGGGAGAATCCTTTTTTCAATCGCGAACTGTTCGCTTTCTCTTCCCACCAGCACACCCCGTCCAATCCGCAGGACGCCGGTCCAGGCATCACGGAAGGGGCGGACGGCATATATGCGGCGTGGAATCTGTTCGAAGAATATGCGCTGCACGGCAGCCTGCCGGTCAAGCAGATTCTGCTGCATATGCTGGATCGTCTGCTGGACACGGCCGGCGGAGCGCGCATCCTCCGGGCCGATCTGCCGGCGCAGGGTATCGTTACGCTTCAGCGCCAGCCGGCGGAGAAGCGCTGGATCAACCATCTGCTGTACGCTTCGCCGGTTCGGCGCGGACGGAATACGGAGATCATCGAAGACCTGCCGGAGCTTGAAGCAACCAGGGTCGCCCTGCATGTCGATCGGCCCGTTGCAGACGTGTATCTCGCGCCGCAGCGCACGCCGATTCCGTTCGAGCAGACAAACGGGCAGGTGTCTTATACGGTGCCTAAGTGGTCGTGCCATCAGATGGTCGTGGTGCAGTTCGGGTAGTCCGATCCGGGTACGCCGCTTCTTTTTTACTTCATGGATACTTCAACGATAAGCTTCGCCCCGTCGCGAAATCCGTGCATATAAGAAGAAGCCGCCTGTACCGAGATCATCTGGTCGAACAAATCCAGCAGCCGCTCCAGTTGTTTGAACTCCGTTTCCGGCAACCGCTTGCGCCATTGCTCCGTTTCCAAAGCGATCTCGCGGTTCAGCGAAAAATAATCCGGCGAGTCGGGAACCGGCCTTTCGCTCGGATTGATTTTGCCGTAATAAAGCTGCTCCAGAAATGTTTCCATCTCGTTCACCCTTTCTTCCCTCTGCCTGTATTTTTAAATTTTATACGAAAACCGCATAAATCTCAATATGCGCTTTTTGCATAAAGTAAGCTTGATCCAGGTGATGAGGGATGTATAGAAGAATTAGAGATTTGAGAGAAGACCGGGACTTAACCCAGCAGCAGGTAGCGGCCAGCTTGAATATCACACAGGCCACTTATTCGCGCTACGAAAACGGAATTCTCGATGTACCCAGTGTTATGCTGATCAAGTTGGCCGACTTTTACGGCGTCAGCATCGACTACCTGCTGGGCCAAACCGACTCTCCCAAGCGGCGAAAATAAAAACCGACAGAACGCTTCCTTTTGGAATGCGCTTCTGCCGGTTTCTTTTTGCCTGACAAACGGTTATGCGCGCGCTTGCGTCAGAATCTTCTCCAGCCCTTCCGCCAGCTCTTCGAAATCCGCCGGCTTCCTTCCCTCGCCGATCCAGATGCGGATAAACGTCTGCCGCAAACCGTCTGCTTGAAACACGCGCACCCGGCCGTTCTCCGGTACGGCGTGCGCCGGCAGCAGCGAAATCCCCGCGCCGAGCGACACCGCGCGGACGATGCCTTCCACCGTGTCGAACTCCATAATTTCCGGGGCAGCCGAACACTCCGAAACGTTCCAGTCCAGCAGCGCGTTCCGGTACGGACACGACGGCAGGCGGTTGACGACAAGCGGAAGCAGGCACAGTTCTTTTTCCGTTTCGCACGAAGCCGGCGCGACGATCCGCAGACGTTCCGGCATACGCCGAATTTCCCGCGAACGGGCAAACGAATGTATGCTGTTGGTCACGACGCAATCCAAACTTCCGTCGGAAAGCCGCCGCTCCATGTCCCGCTCGTCCGGCGTTTCGACCGACAGGCTTGCGCCGGGATGCTCCCGCCGGTAAGCGACGAGCAGCGGCGGCAGCAGATAACCCGCGATCGTCTGGGTAGCGCCGATTCGCAGCGACGACGCGGCGGGCTTGAACAGCGCGGCCGTCTCGTCCAGCAGACTCACAATCCGTTCCGCGCGCCGCAGCAGCTTTTCCCCGTCCGCCGTCAGCGTCACGCCCCGGTGATGCCGGATCAGCAGCGCGGCGTTCAATTCGTTTTCCAGCCTTTTCATATGCGCGGTTACGTTCGACTGCACATAGCCCAGCCGCTCCGCCGCTTTCGAGATCGAGCCCGCGCGCGCCACTTCCCGGAAGATCCGCAGTTCCAAACTTTCCATATCGCGTCCCTCCCATCATTTCCAATGATACCCGGTATCACAAACAGCCGCTACCGCCGTCCGCGGAGCGCGCGTACAATATCCCCATAAACTCCGAAAAGGAAGTGTTTGCGATGATCGCCATGCAGTACAAAATCGCTTTTCCCGACGATTACGATATGAACCTGATTCGCCAAAGAGTCGAACACAACGGCGCGAAAACCGACGGTTTTCAAGACCTGCTGTTCAAAGCGTATCTGATCGCCGACAAATCGCGTTCGCCAAAGTCCGCCAACGAATACTCGCCGCTGTACCTGTGGGCGGACAGCGGCGGCATGAATCGTTTTTTGTTTGACGGTTTTTACGACAATATCCTGAATTCGTTCGGCTGGCAAAAGGTGCAGATCGGCGTGCCGCTGAACTGCGAGCTGACCCCGCATTTTGCCGAATCCAGGTTCGTCGCGGAGATCGAACACGAAATTCGGCCGGTCGGGCGGATGGAGCGAATGGAGTTTTCCCCGGAGCCGGACGGCTGCACGGGCAAGATGCTCATTTACAATCCCGACAAATGGCGGTACGCCGAGTACTTTTTCTCCGCAAACAAACCGGAACTTCCCGCTTCGCCGGACGCGTCCGTTTACGAGGTGCTGCATCTGTCTTTGCCGCAGAGCGGCGCGCCTTATTCCGTATAGCCGAAGCACAGAATCGTAAACCGCTTGTCTTCGTCTCCGGGCGCGATGCGAATCTCCACCGTATGCTCGGCCGCAGTCTGCTTCATATACAGGATCGCGGGGTTGCAGTGCGTCCAGTTGTTCTCGTGCGGATCGGCGGTCAGCTTCAGCGCTCCGTCCACGTAAACTTCGGCCTTACCGAAATCCGTACTGCCGGAGTCTTTGAACACGAGCACCAGATTGCGGCTGCGGATCTTAAGGCGGAACGGTTCTTTATCGCGGCGCCCGGCCGAACCGTTATACATCCAATTGTGCGGAAACTGCGGCGTGCCGAGCGGATCGGCGTCGAGCTCGACCATTTGCAGCTCGGCGTCCGATTCCGCGAATCCGCCGGCTTCGATGATCGCCGCTTCCGCTCCGTTTGCGCGATCCAGCAGGCGTACGCGTTCGAAATCCGCGCCGTAAACCGGCTGCGGCAGTTCGGACCGCTCCGGCGCTGAAGGAGCTTCTTCCGCCGCCTGCGCAAACAATTCCGCCAGACTGTCCGCCATAATCCGGTGCCCGTCGTTGGTCGGATGATACGTATCGTAGAAAAACTGACGTTTGGAAATAACCCCGCCTTCTTCCCGCGTCAGGCCGAACTGCGGCACAATAGCATTTTTCACGCTGACCATCGGCAGACCGCAGCGTTCCCCGATCGGGATCAAGCGCTCCTGCAAATTCCAGTCGTTCATAAACACGCTGAACAGCAGCACGACGGCCGGACGGTTCGGCGCATTAAGAATGCTGCGGCAGAGACTTTCGTAGCAGATTCCCCGGGTCTCGTCGCCTTCGTCGTTGACCGCGAATTCCACAACCACAATGTCCGGCAGCACTTCCCCGCCCCGCAGCACATCGCGCTCGTAGCGGATCATCCCCAGCTGTGAAGGCGTTCCGCCGACTCCGGCTTTGACGAACCGGACGTTGGCGATTTCTTGCGAACCGGCTTCGCTGCCGCTCCCGAACGCCGCCGCGAAATCCCGGTACGACAAATGCGCATAGCATTCGGTATGGATCGGCTTGGCGCCGGCGCCCTGCGTGATCGAACCGCCGATGTATCCCAGCGTCACTTCTTCGCCCCGCCGCGCCCGGTCGATCGCCGCCCGCAGCCGTCCGGTGCGGTCATGTTGAATCAGCGAGCGCCGGATCATCGCCCTGTACGCCGCCGAGCCGGTTTCGACCGGCGGCTCCATCTGCGGTTCCGGGACGGCAAAGCCGTCGTTGAGGTAGAAAGCGACGCTGACTTTCGCCAGCTCGCCGGGCCGGTCGAACTCGAAGGCCAGCTTGCCGGGCACGTCGTCGTCTTCGTTCCACTCGACGCCGCCAAGCTCCAGCACGCGTTCCGCCCCGTCCGCCGGGCAGTCCATGCGCAGCGTCGTGCCGGTTTCGTAGCGGGAGGTACGGCCCCAGTTTTGCAGCACGAACGTGAGCGTATGTACCGAATCTTTCAAATCCCCGCCTTCCGTCTCCGCCGTAATCCCGATGCTGTGCACCAGCTCGCGAAATCCCGCGCACGTATGCAGCCGCTCCAGAACCGATTCGTCTTCGACGCCGCCGGTGAACCGGACTTTCTCGGCCAGGCGGCCGCTGTCCAGATACACTTCCTGCGACGGCCGTCCGGCCGCACGCGGCGTCGCTTCGATCTGCGCTTCAAACAGCACATAGCAGAAGCTGCGGCGCTCGGCGGGATCTTTCGGCGCTCTGGGCGCGGACTTTCCAGTCTGTGCGGTCTGTCCGGTTTGTACGGCGCCGCGTCTTCTTTGTTCGGCGATTGGGTTCGTGTTGCGCTCCATGCCATCATCTCCGCTTTCCGATAATTTCGGTTTGTTTCTTCCACTATACCGCCGGCCGCCGTCTGATGAAAAGGCTTTCTTCATAGAAACGCAAAACTTGTATACAAAGGAAAACGATGCGAAGCCGGCGAAAGAGGTTAAAAAAGGAAACAAGGCTTTTCGTCAATTGATCGCAAAGGAGCTGCAAAATATGACCAGAATGCCTTCCCGAATTTCTTTTGCCAATCTGCCGACCCGCATCGACAAGCTGGAGCGGCTGTCCAAGCGGCTCGGCGGCCCGGAGCTGTATATCAAGCGCGACGACCAGACCGGCACCGAGTGGTCCGGCAACAAGATCCGCAAGCTGGAATACTGCCTGGGCGAAGCGCTGAACGAACAGGCCGATACGCTGATTACCTGCGGCGGCATCCAGTCCAACCACTGCCGATCCACGGCCGCCGCGGCGGCGAAACTCGGGCTGCGAACGATTCTGGTGCTGCGCGGAACGCAGCCGGAAGCGCCGCAGGGCAATCTGCTGCTGGACCGGCTGTTCGGCGCGGAGATCCGCTGGATCGGAGGCGACGATTACCGCGACCGGCGCGATTCGATCATGGCCGGCATCCAGAACGAGCTGGCCGCGCAGGGCCGGCGCGCTTACGTGATCCCGGAAGGCGCATCGAGCGGACTCGGCGCGATCGGCTATATGCGGGCGCTGGAAGAGATCGCCGAACAGGAGCGGGAGCTGGGCATCCGCTTCGACGCGATCGTAACCGCGATCGGTTCGGGCGGAACGTACGCGGGACTGCTGCTGGGGCGCGAGAAGCTCGGGACCTCGCACGAGATCGTCGGCTTCAACGTCAGCGCCGACGCCGCCTATTTCGAGAATGCGGTCCGGCGCATTCTCGACGAAGCGGGCGCTTATCTGGACGAACCGCTGCCCCGGGCGGCCGAAGCCATGCGCATTGTGGACGGCTATGTCGGGCGGGGCTACGGCCTGGGGCGGCCGGAAGAACGGTCCCTGATCCGCGAAGTCGCGTCACTCGAAGGGATCGTGCTCGATCCGGTTTATACGGGCAAAGCGTTTTACGGACTGACGCGGGAGATCGAGCTGGGGCATTTTGCGCGCTTTAAACGCATCTTGTTTATCCATACCGGCGGATTGTACGGGCTGTTTCCGCAGCACGGGGAGTTTGCGGCGGAGTGACCGACGCACAACCGTCGGATTGGAGCGGTATGGGAGCGTTGAACGACGCACAAATTTCGGTCACACGGGAAAAACGCTTTTTGCCGGTTCGATCGTATCGGCGAAAAGCGTTTTTCGTGTTTGCCTGCTTCGTTCGGGATTCTTCGATCCGGCCCGCCAATGCTTATTCCAGCGGCTGCGTTCCCCGCCGGTCGTAGAACGCCGGCCCTTTCGCCCAGGCCGAAGCCAGGTACATCAGCAGCTCCGTTTTGAGCCGTTCGCGCACGCCGGCAAGCTCCGGCTCGTCGTATCGGTTATGCCATTCGTGCGGATCGGCGGTCAGATCGTAAAGCTCGCCCCTGGCTTGATCCGCGCGCGTTCCGGCTCCGCTCGACGGACCTTCCATATACAGAATCAGCTTCCACTCCGGCGTTCTCCACATATAGGCGGGCGCGGAATACGGCGCATCTCCGCCTTTGCCGTGGAATTCGCAGAAAGCGCCGGGACGCCTGCTTTCCGAGAGCAGATCCAGCCCGGGCAGCCGCGGATCGAGCGGCAGTCCCGCAGCCGCGGTCAGAGTCGGCAGAAGATCCAGCAGTTCCGCCGGACGGTCGTCCAGCGTCCCCCGCCTCTCCGGCGGAATCGCCGAGCCCGCCAGAATCATCGGCACCCGCACGCTGGAATCGTACAGATTGTATTTGGTGAACCGGTAGCGCCGTTCGCTCAACATCTCGCCGTGATCGGAAACGAATACGATCAGCGCATGCTCCAGGCGTCCCTGCGCGCGCAGTTTGTCCAGCGCCAGACCGAAATAATGGTCCAGCCAGGAGCAGTTGGCCCAGTAGCGCAGCGTAGTGCGTCTGCGTTCGAGCGGCGCCATCGCTTCCCAAATTCCGCGCTTGTGCAGATACCCTTCCCGGCTGGACGCATTGACTTCGTCCGCCGCCGATTGATGGGTGTCCGCTTCTTCTTCCCAGGGCGGCTGTTCGATATCCGGGATGTCTTCCAGCCTGTACAGCCGCTCGAATTCTTCCGGCACATTGAAGCCCGCATGGGGCTTGAGAAAAGACAGGTAGAAGAACAGCGGCCGATCCGGGTCGATGCCGGTATCGAGGAATTCCAGCGCCCTCTCCGCCACCCAGCCGTCGCGATGATAATGGTTCGGCAGCCGGCTGGTCGAGCCGATATAACCGTGCTCGTTCTCTTCCCCGCCGCCGAAATGCCCGGTCTCTGCCTGATAAGCCGCCAGCCGGTCGGGAGCTTCGTCGCCCATCATGAAGGCTCCGCTCTCGTAATGGCCGCTTTCCCGCGACAGCCCGATCGCCCGGACTTCGAATCCGCGCGAAGACGGTTCTTCGACGCCCTGCGCATGGTTCCAGTGCGTTTTCCCGAAACCGGCCGTCTGATAGCCGGCCCCTCGCAGCCGCTCCGGCAGGGGATCGCCCGGCAGCTTTTCTTCATCGAACAGTCCGCTGCCGTTGGTCAGCACGCCGAGCTGCGACGGGTAATAGCCGAACATCATCGAGGTGCGGCTCGGCACGCACATCGGCGCCTGGCAGACCGCCTGCCCGAACGTAATCCCTTCCTCCGCCAGCGCATCAAGCGCCGGCGTATGAATCCGGTCGTTGAAGCGCCCGATACAATCCCAGCGCTGCTGGTCGGTCATCAGGAAAATAATATCGGGCTTAGCTTCCCGCGCATCGGTCATCTTCTTGCCCACCTCCTTCTTCGTATTCTTCCCGGCCGCCCGGCTCCGGGGACGATTGCATCCGGCTGCGGTAGCGGCTCGGCGTCGTGCCTTCGAGCTTTTTGAACTGCCGGTTGAAATAGCTCGGACGATAGCCGACCCGTTCGGCGATCTCGTTGATTTTCAGGTCCGTTCCGGCAATCAGTTTCTTCGCCCGGTCCATCCGCACGCCGGTCAGATAATCGACGAAATTGATCTCGAACAGCTGACGGAACGACTTGCTCAGCGTATAAGACGTCACGCCGTAGCGGTCCGCAAGCTCTTCCAGACTAAGCGCCTCGGCGCAGTGCCGATCGATATGATCTTTGATCTCGATCAGCACCCGCTCGATCCGGCGCTCGTCCTGCTGCGCGGCTTCCCGGATAAAAGGAAGTACCGCCCGCGCGCGGAACCAGGGCAGCAGTTCTTCCGGGCGGTCCAGCTCCAGCAGCTCCTCCAGCGTTTTCAAACCGCCGAACAGCCGGACCGGATCGTGTCCCAGCCGGATCGCCGTATGCCGGATGCTGGAGAACAGCTGGTACAGACCGTGATGCACGGCCTGTTCGCCGTCCGCTTCGCCGCCGAGCCGCCGCACAAAGCGGGAGATCGCTTCCATCGCTTCGGCTTCGTCTCCGCCGCGCAGCGCTTCGAGCACTTCCTGCTCCAGCTCCAGCGGATAGACCGACGCTTCGCCTCCTCGAACCGACCGGCTGTCCAGCAGGTCGATCGCTCCGCCCGGCTCCGACAGTCCGTAGCGATTCAAAGCCGGCCGCGCCGCGGCGAACAGCGCCGGAATCCCCGCCAGCCTGTCGGCGTACCCGCCGACCGCGGTCGTCAGCCGGATCCCAAGCCGCTTCCGCGCTTCGCCGCTCCAGCCTGCCGCCGCTTTCAGAAGCCGGCCGCGAAGCACGGATCGCTCTTCTTCCCCGCCTTCCGCCGCAATCAGAATACCGAGCAGCGAATCGTGAAAATGCAGCAGTTCGGCAGACGGCTCCAACTTCCGCAGTTCGCGCTCCAGCCATTCGCCGACCGCGAAATCGAGCAGCTCGCCCTCCCGCGCGCCGCGCGTCGAAACTCCGGAAATCTTATACGCCGGGAAAGCCGGACGAAGCTTGACCGTCACGGCGACAAACGACCGGTCCCGCGACGGCCAATCGAGCTGTTCCAGCCGTTCGCGCAGTTCATGCTCGGGAACGGAATGCAAATGCCCCTGCGCAAGCTGGAGCAGTAGGCTGTGCCGGAGCTGCGGCCGATGCATTTCCAGCCTGTCGCGAAGATCCGCGCGTTCCTCCTCCATGCCTTTCCACCTCTTCTCCAGCTGTCGCAGCTCGTCGCGTCCGCCGCGTTTGACGGAGACGGACGCTTCGGCTTCCGCGTTTTCTTGAAGGGCATCCGACGCGCTCAGCGCGGCCAGCAGCCGGCGCAGGGGCGCGTACAGCCGCAGCGAACCCGCCCAGGAAAGCAGCAGCGCGATCAGCAGTCCGGCGATATTGACCAGCAGAATGATCCGCGAAGCGTTCTGCACCGGAGCGACGATCGCCGTCAGCGGAACCGCGGACACCACGGTCCAATCGGCGCCGGTTCGCCGGAACGTTTCGTACTGAACCGAATAAGTCAGGCCGCCGTCTTCGAGCAGCAGCGAACCTGCGCCGCCGGTGCCCGAATGTCCGGCCTCGCCGAGCATTTCGGTCAGCCTGTCCGTCAGTTCGCGCCGCTGCTCGCCCGAAGCGAACAGCACCTTGTTGTCGCTGCCGAGCAGCAGCGAGATTCCTCCGCCGTATCCGTTCAACGATCCGATCGCGGCGGAGATCCGGCCGCCGTCGAGCGTGGCGGTCAGCACGCCGAACGGACTGCCGCTTCCGCCGGACAACTGGCCGACCAGCAGCGGCGAACCGTCTTCCGCGGCGCTCCAGAATAAGCCGCGTCCGGCTTCCGTCAGCTCGTCGTATGCCCGGACCTGTCCGGGGTCCGTTATGTAATCGTAGCGGTCCGGCGCCATGACGAGCGGGGCCGGCGTTCGCAGATACAGCCGGACCCGCCCGATCAGCGAATCGGAATTTTGCACCAGCAGCAGCGAGCGGTACAGCTCGTGCACCTGTTTGTATTTGTAACGAAAGTCGATCCGGCTCAACCGGTCGTCGAACGCGGGATCGAACGCCCACTGCGAGAACGACAGCTCCAGATCGTCGAACTGCCGGGCGATCGACGCCATGCGCTGCTCGACTTGACGCGTGTGCATCTGCCGCAGCGCGCTCTCCATTTTGCCGCTTACGCCGCCGTAGACCGCAAGCCCGGCCAGAATGCCCGGAACGCAAGCGATCAGCAGCAGCAGCCGGAGGCTCCGCCGATAATACAGCCCCGCGGGAAAGATTTTGCGTTTCATTACGATCGGAACCTCCTTTTTTATCCCGCCCAAACGAATACCGGGATCAGCCTTTTACCGCGCCGACCATCGCTCCTTTGGCAAAATGTTTTTGCAGAAAAGGATAAACGGCCAGCACGGGCAGCACAGCCACGATTACCGCGGCCATTTTCAGCATTTCGTTCGGCGGCGCCTGCACCTGTTCGCCCGGCTGGGCCAGATCGACGTTCGAAGCGCTCAGCAGCATATTTTGCAGCAGCACCTGGATCGGCCATTTGTCCGCGTCGTTCAGGTACAGCAGCGCCGAGAAGAACTGGTTCCAATAGCCGACCGCGTAGAACAGTCCGAACGCCGACAGCGCCGGCATCGACAGCGGCAGCACGATCGAGATCCAGGCGCGAAACGCCCCGCCTCCGTCGACCGCCGCCGATTCGCCGATTTCCGCCGGAATACTGTCGAAGAAATTTTTCATCAGCAGCACAGTCCAGCCGTTCGCCAGCGATGGCAGAATCAGCGAAGCCAGATTGTCGATCAGACCCAGCTCGCGGATCAACAGATAATTCGGGATGATGCCGGGACTGAACAGGATCGTAACCATAATCAAGATCAGCACCGCGCGGCGCAGCATCATCCGTTTCTGGGACAGCGCGTAGGCGAGCGAAGCGGAAACGGCCAGGCTGCATGCCGTGCCGACCGTCGCCAGAAAGGCGCTGTTGCCGAGCGAGCGCGGAAACGCGTCGGTCGACAGCAAATACCGGTAAGCGTCAAGCGACCAGTTCCGCGGAAACCAGACGAATCTGCGCGCCAGATATTCGCCGGGATCGGTCAAGGAGACGACGAACACGTAATACAGCGGAAAGAACATCGCCAGCGCCAGCAGTCCCAGCAGCAGCGCGTTGAGAAACGAGCCTATTTTGTCCGCAAGCGAACGTTTGACGGTATTCAATAGACGCCCTCCTCTCCCATGCGTTTCGCCAGCCGGTTCGCCGCAATCACGAGCACCAGGCCGACCAGCGATTTGAACAGACCGACCGCCGTGCTGTAGCCGAAACGTCCCTGTTCGATGCCGGTGCGATACACATACGTATCGAACACTTCGGCCACCTGCGACACGGCTCCGTTGTACATCAGGAACACCTGCTCGAAGCCCACTTCCAGCACATCGCCCAGCCTCAGGATAAACAGCACGATCACGACGCCGCGAATCGCCGGCAGCGTCACATGCCAGATCTGCCGCAGCCGTCCGGCTCCGTCCATGCGCGCGGCGTCGTACAAGCGCGTATCCACGCCCGCGATTGCCGCCAGAAACACGATCGTGCCCCAGCCCGCTTCTTTCCAGATCGATTGGGCGGTCAGCAGCAGCCAGAACGTATCGGGATCGGTGAGCACGCCGACGCGGGCGAGTCCCATCGATTCCAGCGCCAGATTGACCAGTCCTCCGCTTTTGGCAAACAAGATCAGCGTGAGCGCGGCGATGATGACCCACGACAGAAAATGCGGCATATAGATCACCGTCTGGATCAACCGTTTGTAGAACACGCTTCGCAGTTCGTTCAGCGCAAGCGAGATCAGGATCGGCACCGGGAAAAACAAGAACAGATTCAGTGCGCTGATCGCCAGCGTATTGCGGAACAGCAGCGCGAAGTCCGGCGCGGAGAAGAATTCGGCGAAATTGTCCAGTCCGATCCACGGACTTCCGCTTATCCCCGCAAACGGCGAGTAATCCTGGAACGCGATCAGCAGACCCCACATCGGGACGTATTTGAAAAACAGGAAGAACGCGATGCCGGGCAGCGCCAGCAGATACAGCGAGCGGTCGCGGTTCAACCGGGCAATCGCCGCACGGGCGCGGCTCCTGCCGCCGGTCTGGCCCGCTTCGTCGTCCAGGCTCTCCGGCGTTCGCGGATTGCGGCGGCCCGGCTTTTCGTGGTGGATATCGATCATATGCAGCCCTCGCTTCCCGCCTTTACTCGGCGTTTCTGACTTGATACGCTTCGTTGATCTCCTCGCTCATTTTCTGCACGTCCGCACTGCTTTCCAGCGAACTCACAAATTCGTCCCAGGCTTCGATCGGCTCCAGCCCGAGAATAATCTTCGCTTTGATATCCTGCGTCCGCTTGTTGAGGTCCGGCAGAATCTTCTGTCCGGCGGCCGATTGCAGACCCGAAGACAGGTCGGCGACGCTGGTCGCGGCGCGCGCTTCGTCGATTTTTTTGAACAGCTCGTTGGCCTGCGTTTCTTCTTCGCTTTCTCCGGTCGGCTCCCACGGCATGTCGATCACGTTGACGATATGGTTGAAGTCCGAAGCGTTGTCGGCCGAAAGTTTTTCTTTGTCCGCGATCTTTTTGCCGTTCTCCAGCTTGTAATGCACGCCTTCCAACCCGTACTTCTGGATTTCGAACACGTCGTGGTTCATCCAGGTATCGACCAGCTTCAAGATGCGTTTCAGCTTGTCCTCGGATACCGTTTTGGGAATCGCCAGAATACCGTTGTAACCGGAGCCGAGCGGCGTGTAATCGTTGATAGCGGTCAGCGGATAGAAGTCGGTATACTTGAACGACGGATCGACCTTCTTCAACTCGTCGGCGTAGATGTTGCGCATCGTGCCCGTTTTGTCGACGATAATGCCCGCTTCGCCCCGCGTAAACAGTTCCCGCGCCTGGGTAAGTTTCAGCGACAGCAGATCTTCCGGGAGCAGTCCTTCTTTATACGCCTTCGCCAGGTATTCCAGCGACTCCCGGGTCTCCGGCAGAAATGCCGTATAGATCAGCTTCTGCTGCGACTCGTCCCATTTCCAGCTTCCGTTCGCCCCGGTAAACGAATTCTCGATCGCGTTCAGCGCGGGGCCGATATTGAAATCGTCCGGGCTGATGTACGAAGCGAGCGCGGTCGTATCTTTCTTGCCGTCTCCGTCCGGGTCGTCCTCGACGAACGCTTTCATCACCGTATACAGCTCGTCCGTCGTGGTCGGAGGCTCCAGCCCCAGATTGTCGAGCCAGTCTTTGCGGATAATAAAAAATGAAATATCGTCGACGGGACGCGGTCTCGGAATGCCGTAGCTGCCGCCGTCCGCCTGCTTCGTCGTTTCCCAGGCAATCTCCGGGATGCCGTTCGTCAGGTTCGGATAATCGTGGATGTAAGGGGAAATATCCCAGAACGCGCCTTGATTCACCATCTTGGTAAACGTGCTGCTGAACGGATCGTTGATCATAATCAGCTCGGGAATATCGCCGGACGCCAGCGTCAGGTTCAGTTTGTCGGCATAAATATTGTTGGACACCCACTGGATATTCAGCTTCGAATTCGTCGCTTTCTCGATCGCGCGCTTGATGACATTGTCGTCGGACGCGGGCGTGGCGCTCGGCGTGATGGTCATCACGCTTACTTCGAGCGGTCCGCTGTCGCCGCCGGACGCTTCCGACGATGCTTGATTCGATCCGCCGCAGGCGGACAGCATCAGCGCAAACGCAAGCAGCGGCGCCAACAGCTTCGCGTAACGCGTTCCCGGCCCGAAAGTTGAAAATCCGTTTGCTGTTCCGGTTCTGGTTATGATTCTTCGCATGATGCACTCTCCCTTTTTCTTGTTAACCCATGAGTTTAATCGGATTTAGATCGAAACGTTCCCGGCCGGGTAAGTTGTACCCCACTATACCGAATCCGCGGATTTCCTGCAATTACACTTTTTTGCCGGCCTCCGCGGGTTCGATTTCCTTCAATAAGGCGGAAGCAAACGATATTCGCCGCCCGGGTACAGTGTGGAGCGCGACAATCTTCTCGGCTGGACCAGCGGAACACCGGGGTTCGACGCCTTCAGTTCGCCTTCGGACGAAGCATATATAAATACGCCGTCCTCGTTATGCAGCAGCATATGCGTCCGGCCACTCCCGGTCAGATCGGCGTGAACCGCCAGCCCGTCCACGGGAAAAGTCAGCGCCTCGCGCAGATGCCCGTCGTACAGCGTGGGACGAATTCCGCCTCCCCGTCGGTAAGCGAGTATGTAATCCCGGCCGCTGTCGTCCCACCCTCTCAGCGTTTCCACAATAGTCAGCCACCCCGGAGTCCGCCTGGTTTCGGTCCACAGCTCGCGCCCTTCCCGATCCAGCAGGAAAATAGCGTCGCGTCCGCTCTCGCTCCAACTTCCATCGGTATCGCCCCGCACGATCCGGTCCAGACCCGCGACTTGAAGTCCGGGCATATCGTCTCGAAACCGGCCCAGCGACACATGCTGCGATTCGATCGAACCGTCGTAGCGCCAAAGCTCGGCCCCGAGGCGGTCCAGCATAACCGTTACGCTGCCGCCGATCACAATGCGTTCTTCGCCGCTGCCGTCGACATCTCCCGTCCAGATACAATCCGCATGATCGTCCAGGTCCCGGCAGGACCAGCGCACAGCGCCGTCCGGCCCGAGCATGTCGTATCCGGCCATTACTTCGTCGCGTCCGTCGCCGTCCCAATCGTGCACCCACGGAAAATGTCCCAGGTTCCCTTCGTGCGTCCACAGCAGATTGAAGTCCCGATCGAGCGCCCAGAGATTCCGGTAGCGGTCCTTGAGCAGAATATCCGACGCGTACTCGCCTCCCGACAAGTTGGCGATCAGGATGCAGTCGTGCGCTTCGGGGCCGGGCAGCGGAAACGAACGCTTCGTTTCGCCCGTCGCGCCGTCCAGCACAAGAAACCTTTTGTCCATGACGCACAGCACTTCGATGCACCCGTCTCCGTCGATATCGGCGATCTGGGCCGGGAAGTCGGAGCCGGAACGGCCCGGGTTTGCCGCGGGCCGCCCTTTTTGCCAGAGCAGCTTCCCGTCCAGATCGTAAGCGGTCAGGCACACGGTCTGGTGCGGCGCATAGCGGTCGTCGATCCCGCCGTCCGCCTGTACCATCAGCAGTTCCATCCTCCCGTCGCCGTCAAGATCGCCGACCAGCATTTTGTTTTGCGCGCCGGCTTCGGGCATTGCAAAAGAAGCCGGCAAAAAAAGTCCGTCTTGCAGTTTCATCGCTTCCTCCTCGCTTCCGGGTTCGCCGGTAGGTATTCGGATTGTTAGCCAGTATCGGCCAAAAGACGATTTCCTGCAATTGCACTTTTTTGCGGCTTCCCGCTTTCGAGTCGGTCAGGCGTTGTTTTCCGTCAGAATCCGATCCAAAAATCCGGCAAAGTCGTCCGCGTACACCTCGGCGTCGCCGCCCAGATGGTCGAAGCGCATTACGGGATACTCCGCCGGCGCGTCCGGCTCGCGGACCGGCTCCGATACGTCGAAGAAGAATTCTTCGTCCGTGTCCGGCACAAAAAGATACAGCCGTCCTTCCGGACGCCAATCGTCTTCCAGATTCAACCTGTGATTGTACAGCAGATCGTCGGACGCCAGCTCGCGATATTCCGGCGGCGCCAGTGTATACACTTCCGATCCGTACAACCGCAAAGCGCCGAATTCCTTCAGCCACCAGACGTAGGAATCCGGCAGACGATACCCGAGCTCCCGCTCGGCTTCCGCGATCCAGGGCGGCTCTACCTTGTCCTTTTCCCTCCGCCGGCTGCCCGGAAAAACATCCAATCTCCGGCTCAGCGATTCCCTTGCTTCGTTTGCGCGTTTCTCGAACATTTGCATTCACCCTTTCTTTAAAAGTTCGCAGGTTTCGAGCTGATATATCGCTTGTTTAATTGAACGTCTACCCGCCGCAAAAGGTTACGGTTTCGTCGTATAACCATGCAAGCGTTCAAATTGATCGGTAGATATGTTTTAATAGAAGGGAGGCTTTTTGAATTTACGGTTGAGGGGTGTAGACACATATGGAAGTTTCGCGTTTTCTGCTGCCCAAGGATCAGGTCAAATATATCCCTTCTTCTTCTTCGATGAAAGAAGCGATGGACCTGCTGGAAGAGAATCATTACTCGGCGGTTCCGATCATTAACGAAGAAGGGCGCTACGTTGGCACACTGTCCGAAGGCGATCTGCTGTGGAAGCTCAAAAATACGTTCAATTTCAATTTGGATGCAATGGGAGAAGTACCGCTCGACAGCATCAAGCGCTACCGGCATAACGAATCGGTCGTGATCGACGCGGACATGGAGGATATGCTGACGCTCGCGGCGGACCAGAACTTCGTTCCCGTGACGGATCACGACGGCATTTTCCTCGGCATTATCCGGCGCAAAGATATTATTACGTATTACAACGACGGGATTATGGACTGAGGGCCGGATCGGACAGAATCGGCAGGCGATTAGAAAAAAGAGCTTTCCGCGGCGTTTGCATCGGCGAACGCGCGGGAAGCTCTTTTTGTCGGGGTCAGAAAACGCCGTTTACCGCCGCGGAACCGCCCAGGCGTTCGAATACGCGGCGCGCCGGATCGTCCAGCGGCAGAAAAGCGAATATGTCCGCTCCCCGCCGACCGCCCGGATCGATCCGGACGCTCCGGTAGCGGATGCGCGTTTCTTCGCTTTCCCCGTCCATGCGCGCCCGCAGCATCTTCGAACGCGTCCGCTCGGCGGGCGGCTGCGCGGGCGGTTCGCTCCAGTAGCGGTCGAACGCGTCGTACCGCCGATACCGCTCGATTCGCGAAGCGAAGCGCCCGCCTCGTCCGGCAAAGCGAGGATCGCTTTTAAAAAAATGAATTTCGCTGCGCGCATGGCCTTCCCACAGCCCGAACGACTCCGCGTCGAAAACCGAGCGCTCTCTCACCGGCAGGTCGGCGTTGAAATGCAGATCGGCCATGCTCACCTCCCGCTGCGCCAGCAGATCGGGCGATAGTCCGAACAGCCGGGCAAACGGCTCGTTGAACGCCTGGATATCCAGCAGCTCGGTCGCGATCAGCGCGGGAACGGCCAGCGTGTCCAGTACGGAGCGCGCATCGTCGACCGCCCGTTCCAATTCCCGGCCGACGAGCGGCTCGTAGTCGGGAATATAATCGGCGGCCAGCAGCAGCGCGTTGCGCTCGTCCATACTGCACTCCAGATAAGCGGCGATATTCAGCACCGTATCCCGATCGGGCAGACGCGCGGAGCGGCCGGTCAGCCAATTCTTGTAGGTCGGACAGGCTTCGTCGTTCAGCTCCTGCTGGGTGAAGCGTTTGAGCGGCGGGCGGCCGTGTTTGGAAAGTTCGCGCTGACGACGCATTCGCATGGCTTCGATCTCGCGCAGCAGTGTTTGCAGCGTTGTATTCGTTTTTATTTTAAATGGTGTTTCGTCGGGTATCACGGCAGCTCCTCCTCTGCTTGATCCGCTGCGTCAGGTGCAGTTCTACTCTTGGTCGCCCGTGTACGCCCCAGTATACTCTTCCTTACAAGCCGTGAGCAAACGAACGAAGGCCTGCGCTTGATACTCATTACGGATGCTGGGAGGAAAGTGATCATGATACAGACTGTCGTTTACGATTCATCGGCTGCGGGAAACTTTACGTTAAAAGAAGCGGAAGAACCGAGGCCGTCCCGATCCAAAGCGGTTGTCCGGGTCGAAGCGTTCTCGCTCAACCAGGGAGAAGTTCGGGACGCCGCGAAGCACGGCGACGGCTTCCGTCCGGGCTGGGACTTTGCGGGCACGGTGATCGAAGCCGCGGCCGACGGCTCCGGACCGGCGGCGGGCAGCCGGGTCTTCGGCCTGCTGCTGTCGGGCGCATGGGCCGAAAAAATTGCGGCGCCGACTTCGCAGCTGGCGGAAATTCCGGACGGATTGTCGTTCAAGCAGGCGGCCGCGCTGCCCGTCGCCGGCCTGTCCGCGCTGTATACGCTGCGCAAAGGCGGACTGCTGCTCGGACGGCGCGTGCTCATTACCGGTTCGACCGGCGGCGTCGGACTACTGGCGCACCGGCTGGCCGCGCTAAGCGGCGCTTATGTAACGGGCACCGCCCGTTCGGAAGAAAAAGCGGCGCTGGTGCGCGAAGCCGGCGCTGACGAAGTGATCGTGGGCGAGATGCCGCCCGCCGGAGCGGCGGCGTTCGCGCCGTACGACCTGATTATCGATTCGGTCGGCGGCGAGACGCTGACGGCGCTTGTGCCCATGCTGATCCCCGGCGGCACGCTCGTTTCGATGGGCTACTCGTCTTCCCCGTCTTCGGCGCTCGATATTCGCGAGCTCAGCTCGGTCGGAGGACGCACGCTGTACGGCTTCTTTCTTGCCGAAGAATTGAACCGGAGCGCGGCTTCTCCCGGTCTGTCGCTGCTGGCCCGGCTGGCCGCCGAAGGCAAACTGACGCCGCATATCGGCGCCGAAGCGTCGTGGGAAGAAATCGGCCGTATCGCTCGCCGCCTGTTGAACCGGGAGTTCTCCGGCAAAGCGGTGCTGACCGTACGCAAAGCGGAGTAAAAAGCCGGTTCTTATTCAAGCGGAAACGTAAAAGCGCAGCTGCATTTATTCACAAAAAATGCACCCCCGAATGCTTGTCGGTCTGCCCGAAGGGTTTTCCGATTCGCATTTAAGGGGTGCATGTTGATTCTACGACGAAGTTCATGTCCCGGCGAATTTATTGCACAAGCCGGATATTCCGTTCTTTCCGCTTGGCCGCTTCGTGCACGTACCGCGTCAGTTCCGCGGACTGCTCGTAGCGCAGGAACGGGGTCATGATATACACGCCGCTGAAGTAATTCAGGATCGCGTCGATCAGGGAGCGGGAGATTGCCATGCCTTCTCGCATCGCGGCTTCCTTGTCGTGCTCGTGCCGCTGCATCCGGGCCAGGATTTCGTCGGTCAGGCGGATGCCGGGCACTTCGTTATGCAGGAAAGCCGCGTTCTGCGCGCTGACCAGCGGCATGACGCCGATAAAGATCTGCTGCTGCAGATGTTTGGTCGCATGGTACAGTTCTTCGATCCGGCGCTCGTCGTAGACTGGCTGGGTCATAAAGTAATCCGCGCCGGCCGCGATCTTCTTCTCCAACCGCTGCACGCCTTTATCCAGATGGCGCACGTTCGGGTCGAACGCCGCGCCGACGGAGAAATTCGCCCGCAGGCCGAGCGAACGGCCCGACGGCAGGCGGCCTTCGTTGAACTGCTTGCACAGCTTGATCAGGTCGAACGAATTGTAATCGTACACCGAAGTCGCGCCCGGCACGTCGCCGACTTTGGACGGATCGCCGGTGATGGCGATCATCTGGTTGATGCCGGACGAAGCAAGTCCCATCAGATGCGACTGGAGGCCGATCATGTTGCGGTCGCGGCAGGCGACGTGCACCAGCGGACGGACGCCGTACTTTTCTTTGATTACCGAAGCCAGCGATTCGTTGGCGATCCGCGGACTGGCGAGCGAATTGTCCGCCATCGTCAGCGCGTCGATGCCCGCTTCCTTGAGCGCCTGGACGCCTTTGAAAAAGCCTTCCGTGCGCAGGGTGCGCGGCGGATCGAGTTCCACGATGACCGAATGGCCTTTGGCCGCGGTCATTTTGTGGAACGGCACTTCCGGCGGCGGTCCTTCTTCGTCGTCCGCCGAACCGACCGGATCGCGGACTTCGATGCGGCTTTGCAGCGCGGCTTCGGCGCTTTGAAGCGTCTCGACGACTTTGTCCGTGACCGGCTCCGCGCCTTTGACGGCGGCGGCCATCGCCGCGACATGCTCCGGCGTCGTGCCGCAGCAGCCGCCGATCAGGCGAACGCCTTCGCCGCGCAGTTCCAGCGCGCTGCGTCCGAAATAATCCGCGCCCGAACGGTAGCGCAGCCGGCCTTCGTTGTACTCCGGCAGACCCGCGTTCGGGTACGCCGACAAGAAAGCGTGCTTGGGCAGCGGCACCTGCTTGAGATAGCGCGTCATATGGAACGGACCGAGCCGGCAGTTCAGCCCGACGACGTCGGCGCCCAGATCTTCAAGCACCGCGAAGATCTCGGTCAGCGTGCTGCCGTCCTGCAAATACCCGGAGTCCTGCGTCGATACCTGGGCGACGATCGGCAGATCGGTTTTCTTGCGGGCGACCGACAGCGTCGCGCGCA
Source organism: Saccharibacillus sp. CPCC 101409 (assembly GCF_030518235.1). Taxonomy (GTDB): domain Bacteria; phylum Bacillota; class Bacilli; order Paenibacillales; family Paenibacillaceae; genus Saccharibacillus. The sequence goes on from NZ_JAULSA010000010.1 coordinate 40,093, forward strand.
GCTCCTCCGGGTCGTAAAACGTTTCCAGCAGCAGGCCGTCCACGCCTTCGTCCAACAGCGCGTCGATCTGGCGCTCGTTGCTGCGCTTGATCTCCCCGATTGTCGCTTCGCCCGGCTTGGTACTGCGGATGCCGCCGATCGTGCCGAGCACGTAAGCGCCCGTGTCTTCCGCGGCGGAGCGGGCCAACCGCGCTCCGGCGCGGTTGATCGCTTCCAATTCGTATTCCAGGTTGTATCGCTTCAGCTTCTGGTCGTTGGCCGCATACGTATTGGTCTGGATGACTTCCGCCCCGGCCGTCAAATAAGCCTGGTGGATCTGGCGGACCTGCTCCGGACGGGTCAGATTCAGCTCTTCGAAACAGCGGTCGATCCCGTTCAGATAGAGCAGCGTGCCCATTGCCCCGTCCGCAACGACGACTCTGCGGCGCAGTTCGTCGAGCAGCCCCATTAGCCGTTGCCGCCGGACGCGCCGGCGCCTCCCTGAGCCGCGCCCGCTTTGGCGAACTCTTCGCGCAGCGCGGCTGCCGCGGCGACCATCGTTTTCAGCGAAGGAATGACTTCTTCTTCGCGGCGCGTCTTGAGCCCGCAGTCCGGGTTGATCCAGAACTGGGCCGGATCGAGCACGTCCAGCGCCCGCTGCGCGATGGATTCGATCTCCGAACGCTCCGGCAGACGCGGGCTGTGGATATCGAATACGCCGAGGCCGATGCCTTTGTCGTACGTATGGTCTTCGAACGCGGAGACCAGGTCGCCGTGGCTGCGCGCGGCTTCGATCGAGATCACGTCGGCGTCCAGGTCCGAGATCGCCTGGATGATATCGCCGAATTCGGCGTAGCACATATGCGTGTGGATCTGCGTCTCGTCCTGCACGCTCGTCGTTGCGGCGCGGAACGCGTACACGGCGTCGTCGAGGTAGCCCTGCCAGTCTTCGCGCTTGAGCGGAAGTCCTTCGCGCAGCGCCGGCTCGTCCACCTGGATCATGCCGATGCCCGCTTCTTCCAGCGCGCTCACTTCGGAACGCAGCGCGAGCGCGATCTGGTTCTGCACGACCGAACGCGGCAGATCGTCGCGGACGAACGACCAGTTGTAGATGGTGATTGGGCCCGTCAGCATGCCTTTGACCGGCTTGTCGGTCAGCGACTGCGCATACGCGCTTTCCGTTACCGTCATCGGGCTGAGCAGCTTCACGTCTCCGTACAGGATCGGCGGTTTCACGCAGCGCGAACCGTACGATTGGACCCAGGCGAAGCCGGATGTCGTAAAGCCGGACAGCTGCTCGCCGAAGTATTCGACCATGTCGTTGCGCTCAAACTCGCCGTGCACCAGCACGTCGATGCCGATTTCTTCCTGGATGCGAATCCATCTTTCCGTTTCCGCGTGCAGGAACTCTACATACTGCTCCTCGCTCCACTCGCCTTTTTTCCATTTGCTGCGCGCCTGGCGCACTTCGGTCGTCTGCGGCAGACTGCCGATCGTCGTCGTCGGCAGCAGCGGCAGCGGACGGCGCTTGGCCTGCACATCGCGGCGGACGGCGTAAGCGGACAAACGTTCCGGACGGCGGTCGTCCAGCTTGCCCAGCGCGTCGCGCACGGACTCGTCGTTGCGGTCGGCCGAAGCGTTCAGCGCCGCCACGGCGTTGACGCTTTCCGCGATCTGCGCGGATACCGACTCTTCGCCTTCGTTCAGCGCTTTGACCAGCACCGCGATCTCCGTCAGCTTCTCGTCGGCAAAGCTCAGTCCGTCCTTGATCTTCGCTTCGAGCTTGTCTTCGCTGCGCGTCGTGACCGGCACGTGCAGCAGGCTCGACGAAGGCTGAACGAACAATTCTTTCGGCGAAGCGGCTTGTTGAATACGGCGCAGCAGGTCCAGCTTCACCTGCAGATCGGAGCGCCAGATATTGCGTCCGTCGATTACGCCGGCGCCGAGGATTTTGTCCTGCGGAAAGCCGTGCTGCTCGATCGCCGCCAGATTGCGTCCGCGGTCGTGCACGAAGTCCAGGCCGATCGCCTGCACCGGGAGCTGCACCACTTCTTCGTAGCGCGCTACCGATTCAAAATACGTTTGCAGGAGGATATTCAGTTCCGGCGCGGCCGCGCGGAACGCTTCGTACACTTTGCGCAGGCGCTCGATATCTTCGTCGCTCGTTTCCAGCACCAGGATCGGCTCGTCGATCTGTACCCACTGCGCGCCGGCTTCGCTCAGTTCTTTGAGCACCTGCGCATACAGCGGAGTCAACTGGTCGAGCAGGGTGTCGAAGCGGTCCGCTTCCAGGCCGCGCGCCAGCTTCAGCAGCGTCAGCGGTCCGACGATCACCGGCTTGCCGTCGATGCCCAGCTCTTCTTTGGCTTCCAGGTACAGGGCGAGCGGACGGTTGACGGTCAGCTTCGGTTCAAGGCCCTGGAGTTCCGGTACGATATAATGGTAGTTGGTATCGAACCATTTGGTCATCGGCGAAGCGGTGAACGCTTTGGTGCCGCGGGCGACCGCGAAGTATGCGTCCAGCCCGTAAGCGCCGTTTTCACCCGGAGCGAAAGCTTTGACATCGGCGTCCTGCGCGGAAGCCGTTTCTTCGCCCTGCGAACCGTGCGCGCAGTTGCATGCTTCATCGTGTTTAACGTTCGCTCCGCCGGTGAAACGCTGCGGGATCAGGCCGAACGTGAACGCCGTGTCGAGCACGTGATCGTACAACGAGAAGTCGCCGACCGGAATCAGATCCGCTTTCAGGTCGCGCTGTTTGCGCAGGTAGTCGAGGCGCAGCTTTTTCGTTTCGCTTTCCAGCTCCTGTGCGTCGATCCTGCCGGACCAGTGCGACTCCAGCAGTTTTTTCCATTCCCGTTTCTCGCCGATGCGCGGATATCCCAGATTCGAACTTTTTACTTGACTCATATTGGTAATGCCTCCCTGTCGGATGTTGGTATCGGAGAGGTCCGCCTCCCGGACGGCCCGTCCTGTTCTTGAGTACGATCATAGGCAGACGGCGGACGGGTGTCAATGAGTCGAAAAAGCGTAAAAATGCCGAATAAGACTCAATTCCTTCTCTCCTTATCGGATTTGGCGATAGCCGCAAGTGAAAGACTTTTTGCATCAAATGCGTTCAATCCCTTGTCCCGCAAGGCTTCTTGCATTTCCTGCCCGGATTTTTTCGCCCAATGGTTATCAACCGTCTATATCCTGAGGCTATGACTTACTATAGTAAACGGGCATAAGGCGAAGAGCGGCCTTGAAGCGGGAAACGGGGCGTTTTCAAGCGTTCGTCATTCATCGCGCGTCAAAAAGACGCTTTCGCAGGCGAATGGAACATCGCCGCTTTCGCGTCTTTTAGACTTCTCGTTGCCTCGGATACCGTTCCTTTTTACCACTTCGTCCGGCTGTCCGTACGTTTCTCTCCGTCCAGCGTATACACAATCCGGCCTTCGCTCCGGCTGAGCTCTCCGCCGATCAGATACTCCGAACCCAGGCTCGTGTACGCGCCGTCCGGCTCGACCCTTAAACTGCTGCGCGACGTGCCTTCTCCGAAAATATGCGAAGCATACGCCAGGTAAGGCTTTTCGATGGCCGGGAAAACGCCCGACGTATCGCTTGTGCGTCCGCCCAACAGCTGCCGGAAGCTTTGTTCGTTTTCCTCGATATGCCCCTGCGCAATCACCACCGGATAGCCGCCCTTGAATTCGACCAACTCCGCTTTATTGCCAAAGAGCATATAACAGCGCAGCGCTTCGCCTTCGGGGAACATAAAGACCAAGTCGGACACTTCCGACGCTTGCTCCTCAAGAGGCGGATATTCGGAGCGCAGCAGCCTTCCCTGGGCCAGCGTCATAGCCGTACGGCGCGCTTCCGTCAGATTGCCGGTCAGCAGGACTTTCTCGGTTTGCGCGCTGAGCGGCGACTTGAGGGTAATCTGTCCGGCTTCGTATTCGACCGCATAGCTCATGTTTCGCAAAAAAGCCGTCTCGACGTACAATCTGCCGTCTCGCATTTCAACGGCTTCATGCAGTTTTTGTCCGTATACGTTTTTCCCGTTGATCGTATAATCGCGCTGCCCGGCGGTAAACGTATAAACGTTCGACCACTTCCGCAGCTTCGCTGTGCCGTTTTGGGGCTGCCAGGTCAGCTCTGCTCCGATTGCCCGCGCCAGATCGCGCAGCGGAATCTGCGTCAGGCCGGACTTGCCGTCCAGCTGGATCTGTGTCGTCACTCGGCTCGTAGGCGTAACGATTACACCGGTCTGCGCCGATGCCGCCGCAGGCTTGCAGGCGTCGGCGGCCAGCAGACCCAGGCATACGGCAAAAATGGCCGCGGCGTTTTTTCTTTTGTTCATATTGTTTTGTCGCCTCCCGGATTGTGCGTATCGATATCTTTTCTGAATAGACTTCCGACGTTTCGAAAAAGTTTTGCCCAAAATGTGCGACCGCAAAAAAAACCGGACGCAAGTTTGCGCCCGGTCTTCCGCTGTTCGGTTCGATCGCGCTTCGCTTACTGCGCGCTGTCGGTAACTTCCTTCGGAACGGTAATTTCTTTGATTTCGTTATGCTTGGAGATCGTGCTCTTCATGACCATGTTCACGGAAATGTTCATGTCTTCGCCCTCCGGCGCTTCCGCTCCGGCTTCGGCCAGCGCTGCGCCGTCCATCGTCATCGTCATATCGACGTTGGTTTCGGTCGGATACGACGTTTCTTTGTCGATGGCGTAAACCATGTGCATTTTCTCGATATTCATTTGCTCCAGCATAGCCGCCACATCGGTTCCGCCCGACTGCTGGGACAGCATTTCGCCGGCCATCTTCTTGAGATCTTCGCCGGACAGGTCGGCTGTCAGGACGTAGTTATTGCCTTCTTCGGTCACTTTCATGTCTTTGGCGACCGACTTGAACTGCTCGAACGAAGTGTCGAGATCGGCCGTGCCTTCCAGACTGCTCATGACCTGAGCTTTGTTTTCTTCCGGCAGCTTGGTCCATTGATCGCCCATTTTGGTGTAGATATCGTCCTGGGTGATGTACTGCTCGATCTCGCCCGTAGCGCCGGCATCGGTCGTGATGATCTGGTGGGCGCTGATCGGATCAAGGAAGATATCCGTGCTCAGTTTGGTCTTGGAAGCTTGTTCCTGACCGCCCATCGACATATTTTGCTCGATATCGGCCACCATATTGTAACTTTTCAGTTCTTTGCTGGCTTCCTGGGCTTTATTGAGCAGCTCCTCGGCCGACATCGAAGACGCTTCGCCGGTCGTTTCCGCAGGTTCCGCCGCTTCTTCGGCCGGAGTCTCGGTCGTCGTTTCGGCCGGAGTCGTTTCCGCAGGCGTCGTCTCGGCCGGCGCCGTCGCCGTCGTGTCGGCTGCCGGAGCTTCCGCTTCTTCCTTATTGTTGCCGCAGGCGGTAATGCTTGCCACCAGCATGACCGAACACAAAGCCATCCACATCTTTTTCATTGTATGTACCCCTCCTGAGTTTGGACTTCGCGAGTCCTGTAAGTCTGTCTCCCTGGGTTATTAACCCAAATCCGCTTCGTTCTAACGGCTTTCGGATAATTCACTCGGCAAGCCGCCAAAATCCAAAGCCCGTCTATCGTAACAAAACGAACGGCGAGGAAACAACTTACATTTGAACGAATTAACAGGAGGGCTTTGTACTTAAAAAAACCGGGACTTTTCTACGAGACGCGGTCCGCAGCCCGACTCCGGCATGTCCGGATCAGTCCAGCTCGGCGCGCGAGAACAGATCGGCAATCAGCGCGTCGTCCTCGCACGCTTCTTTGAAGCCGAGTATGAAAAGATCCAGCGATTCCGGATCGTCCGAATACGCCGAAAACATGTCGCCTTCGGGATCGAACTTGATCCGATCGGCCAGATGCGGCATTTTTTCCTCCAGAAAAACAGCGGCCAGCGACGTCCAATCGTATCCGCTGCCTTCGAATCCTTCTTCCGCCCGGGTCGCAAAGATTTCGTCCTTGTAAATGCCCGCCGTCAAAATGATCGAGGCTTTTCCTCCTTCGTGCTCCACCCATTTGAAAGGCTCCAGACTTTTCTGCTGTTCCGTCATTGGTTCGTGCTCCCTTCCTCGCGTTAAGTAGTGGCGAATCCAAAAGATCTTCTCCGTTTATTTATACTACGGATACGTCCGCTTCTGCAAAAAGCCGCGCGGCCGTTTCGATAAACAGCCTCACCGCGGGCGATACGTCTTCCAGCGAAGGCACCCCGACGCCGATGCCGCGCACGATCGGGGGCACGATCTCGCGGACTTCGAGCGCATGCGGATGCATCGACAGCGCGATCTCCGAGATGATCCCGATCCCGAGGCCCTGCGATACCATGCCGACCATCGTGCTGACGTTCTGGGTCGTAAACGTGATCTTGGCCCGGCTGCCCGCCCGTTCGAACGCTTCCAGCACCGCCACTTCGTGACCGCCCCGGCAGAGCAGCAGATCCTGGCCGTCCAGATCGCGAATCGACGCCCGCGGCTTGTCTCTCAGCGGATGCCCGTCGGGCAGAAGCAGCATCATCCGGCTCTCGACCAACGCAACGGTGTCGAGGCCCGGAGCCGGCAGCAGAACGAGGCCCGCGTCGAAACGGCGTTCGCCCAGCCCTTCGCGGATTTCGTCGGCTGTGCCTTCATGCAGATCGAACTGCAAATTCGGATAATTCTCGCGGATTTCCCGGATAAGCGGCGGCAGAAAGTAAGCCGAGGCCGACGGAAACGCGCCGACCGATACACGCCCCACTTCGATGCCTTTTTCCGCCGCTATCAGCTGCCCGGTCTTGTCCATGCTCTGCAGCACGGCCCGGAACTGCACCAGCACTTTCTCCCCGAGCCCGGTCAGCTTCACGCCGCGCCGGCGGTCGCGCAGCAGCAGCCGCGTATCCAGCTCCGCTTCGATCGCGGCGATCGCATGGCTGACGGCCGGCTGGGTCATATGCAGTTCTTCGGCCGTCCGCGTAAAGCTCAGCGTCTCGGCGACCCTAACGAAGATGGCAATCTGCGTAATGGTCATAACTTTATCGTTATCTCCTTTATGCGAAAGATTCATTTTATTTATGATAAATTTTATTATACGCTTGATTGACCGGACAAAAAAGCGGCGTTCCGCAGAGGACCCGCCGCAGTACAACAAGATTTCCGCTCGGAAAGGATGATTGCCCGTGACAAATTTATCTCCGAAAAAAACGCTGGGCATGGTCCTGTTTCTTGTCCTGATCTGGGGCATCAACTGGCCGCTGACCAAAATGGCGCTGGACCATACGCCTCCGCTGCTGTTCTCCGGCATGCGCACGCTGCTCGGCGGACTGATTCTGCTGCCCGTCGCGCTGCTCACGCGGCCCGGAAAGCTTCGCTGGAAGTCGAACGCCGGCATCTATATCGCGCTGGCTCTGCTCAATATCGTCGGCTATTACGGCCTGCAAACGATCGGCATCGGCTACCTGCCCGCCGGTTTGTTCTCGACCCTGGTCTTTCTCCAGCCGATTCTGCTCGGCATCTTCTCCCGGTTGTGGCTCGGAGAATCGCTCGGCCGGCTGAAAGCCGCGGGACTGCTGCTCGGCTTCGCCGGCGTCGGCGTCATCAGCCTGGGCGGACTGGAAGGCCGTCTGTCGCCGCTCGGGATCGCGCTTGCGCTGCTGTCCGCCCTGTGCTGGGCGCTGGGCACGATCTATACGAAAAAGCAGGGCGCCCGCATCGACTCCGTCTGGGCCGTAACGGTGCAGCTCCTGCTTGGCGGAACGGCGCTGATGCTGCTCGGCAGCGGAACCGAAAGCTGGAGCGCCGTGCAGTGGACGCCGGACTTTATCGGCATCCTGCTGTTTATCTCCGTCTTCGTCATCGCCGGCGGCTGGATGATTTACTTCCTGCTGATCGAAAACGGCGAAGTGAGCACCGTCGGCGCGTACACGTTTCTGATTCCCGTGCTGTCGAACGTATTCAGTATCGTACTGCTGCGCGAATCGGCGACGATCACGCTGCTGATCGGCCTGTTGATGATCGCCGGCAGCATCATGCTGGTCAACCGCCGGACGCGTTCGGGCGGACCGGCCGGGATCGAACGCGCCTCCGATTGACGCCCCGGTTCCCGCTTCAAGCTTTACGGTCTTCCGTTCCCCGCCGGAACGGACAGTTTCTCCAGCCGCTTCCCCAGCTCGCGGGGAAGCGGCTGTTTGCGCAGTTCGCTCAGCGCGGCTTCATCCGCGCCGTATGTATGCAAGTAACGTTCCAGCAGCTCCGCTTTGCCGGTTCGGCCCATCAGCGCATACGCCGCCCACCAGATCTCGGGACTGGCGATGCGCAGACCGCCCCAAACGCCTCCCGGCAGCGAAGGCAGACGGCAGATTCCTTTGTCTGCGCGAATCGCAAACTTCCCGATGATCTCCACTTCCGGCTCCGTGCCCGCGACCAGCAGCTTATAGCCCGTCGCATAGAAATCGCTCGGGCCGCCGGTGTCGATCAGCTCCAGGCCGGCAAGAGCCCGGCGAATCTCCGATTCGTCCGCTTCCGTGGTCAGGTCCCAGTCCCGGACCGAATCGGCCAAGCCGAGGCCGAGCAGCATGCCGCTTCCGCCGATCGTATAATCGACGCCGGCTCGTTCCAATCGTCCGGCGATTCCGCGCAGCGTTTCCAGTTTCCGCCGCATCTCCGGTCCGAAAACTTCCCGCAACGGCGCTTGCCGCTCTTCGCCGCCCGCCGGCTCCGCTTTCCGTCCGGTTTCTGTGGATTCATCCCCCATATTTCCCGCCCCTTTCGCGTCTCTTCCGCTTCGCCGCCAAGCGCGGCGCCGCGCTTTCATGCATTGTACCATGCGAATAAACGGGCGCAAGCCAAAAAGCGGAGAAAAGGATGTCTCCCTTCCTCCGCTTGCGGCCGGTCGGCTGTGGGCAAAATTACTCGACGACCTGAAAGTCCGTCAGCAGCGCGACGACATTGTCGTTCTCGTCGATGCCCCAGTAAGAAGCGTAAACGCCGTCGCCGTATCCCGAACGGAACATCACGACGTTCAAACCGCTTTCTTCGTCGGCCGTCAGGTTGCCCCATACGTCGTCGTGCTCTTCCAGCACATCCGCCACCAGATCGTCGTAAAGACTGATATATTCGTCGCCGAGTTCTTCCTGCAGACGCTGATCGAGCGCTTCCGTCGCGCGAATCGCGTCTTCGTCGGCAAAGCTGCCCAGTCCGGCATCCACCGGATACCCGAAGATTTCATCTTCTTTAAGCGAAGATTTGTCCTGGCCGGGACGGACGGCCAGCTCCCATCGCACCGGCCGGTTGTCGGAGAAGCGGAGCTCGGCTCCGGCAATCGCGCCCTGCTGCTCGCTGTGCCAGGCAAATACCGGATACGTGCCCGGCGCCACTTCGTATTCGAAAGCTTCGACAGGGTTGGCCAGCGGATCGCAGGCGACGATCCGTCCGGACACGATCTTTACCGGGTCCAGCGGCTGCGGACGCAGCGCGCCGCCCGAAGGTTCAAGCAGACGTTCCACTAATTTAGACATCGAATCTCTCCCTCTCTTGTTCGATATAGACGGCGTTTTTTTCCGCCAAAGCTTTGCCGCCGCAAAATAGGTAAACGCTTCAACAATTTATGTATACCCCGTTTCAAGCTTTTCCCAACTCCAACCAACTGCTCTTGACGCGAAATCCGAGCGCGGCATAGAACGCGGCCGCGTATTCGATCACCGGTCTTTCTACAATTATGACGCAAAAAAACCGACGCGCCAAGACGTTGTCCGTCCCGCGTATCGGTTTAAGTATCGAGCCGAGCGTTATCTCGCCTGCTCCAGCAGCGGTTCGTGCCGCTGGCGTTCGAATTCCGCGCCCGCGTGCCGAAGAAACTCGCCGACAAATGCAAGCTGCTCGCCGCTGTATCCGTCGAGGAAAGTACGGAAACTGGCCGCTTCGCTGGCGTGCAGCCGCTGATGCGTTTCGAATACATCGCGGCCTTCCGGCGTCAGGCGGTAGTAGATCTCTTTGCGGTTGTGCCGCATGCGTTCGCGCTTCACCAGACCTTCGCGCAGCAAACGCGCGCCGATCTTCGTAATGCCCGCCCGCGACAGCTCGACTTTCTCCGCAATGGTCGTTCCGTTGATCGGCTCGAAACGCCCGATGCAGTCGATCACGCGCACCACGGTCAGATTCCCGACGCGGCTGCCCGCTTCTTCGTCGCCGATCATCGCCCGAAGTCGGGACGGTTCGGTCTGTTTATGATTTTCATACCGGTGGAGAAAGTCCTTGATCTGCTCGTAGAGCTCCGCCGGTGCCGGTTGACGATACATACTGGTTTCCATGCCATCCGCTCCTCGCCGATAGAATTTAAAAGAATCGAAATCTTTTTACTGTGAACAATATATCCTAATTGAGAATGATAATCAACTAGATATTTTAAAAAATTTCGGTCCGCTCTGTTCAAAAAAGCGGCTAAAAACAACAAAAACCGGCTGTATAAGCCGGTTTTTTCATTCTCAATAAGCTTTTATTCAGTTAAAAAAATTTTTGATTTCACGTTCCCGATTCTCAATCGTTCTCAATTCCGCGCACAGCGGGCGGACGATCTTCAGCAGCGCGTCCGGACCTTCGACCCCCTCCAGGTAACGGGTCAAGAAGTGCAGAAATACATCCACTTTGCGCAGCCGCATCAGCAGCGGCAGCGCGGCGATCTCTTCGCCGGTCAGCGGCACGCTTTGCTGCCAGCCCAAACAAAACGAGCGCGCCGTCTCCGCCCATTCTTCGCCGGCTTCGGATGCATCGGGCTCCGGCAGAGCGGACAAAACGACCGCCGCTTCCATCGCCCGGACATCGTACGTGCAGAATTCAAAGTCGAGCAGCGCGGCGATCTCGCCGGGCGCCCCGCCGCCGACCAGCACGTTCGACGCGTTGAGATCGCCGTGCACCAGCTGATGCGGCAGACGGCGCAGCACTTCCAGTTCGCCGACGATTTCTCCGTAAGCGGCTGCAAGAATATTCAGTTCCGCCCGCGCTTCCGCCAGCTCGGCCGGCGGCCGGGCGCAGAACGCTTCCACCGCTTCCCGCGCGCACAGCGGATAAGCCGCTTCCAGTTCGTAATACGGCCGGTAAGCCGGTTTCAGCGGCAGCCGGATACGCGCAAGCGCGGCGCTCAATTCCCCCGCCGCTTCGCCCAGCCCCCGGAAGATCCGCGCGTCTTCGTCGCCGGGCCGCACGCCTTCGATATAACCGAACAAGCAGGCGTATCGTCCGTCGCTCAGCTCCGCGATATCCGCGCCGTCCGCCGTCTTGACCGGCACCGGCGTGCAAAAAGACAGCGGCAAGCCGGCGAGTTCCCGCAGCACCGCCTGTTCGAATTCGATCCGGCTGCGGTCGCGATGCGTCTCGTAAACCCGCAGCACATACCGCCGGCCTGCTCGCGCGACGAACCTTGTCGTATTGTTCCAGCCGCTGGCGCCGCGCTCCGTCGTCCCTTCGTAATCCGGCCAGAACAGCCGGACGGCCGCCGCCAGCTCCCGTTCCGGCTCCTTTTTATTCTCCGCTCCCATAGTGCCCGCTCCCGTCGTTTTTCTTCCCATTATACCGGCGGAACTCCGGCCCGACCAGACGCCGCGCCGGGCGGCGGTCGTCCGTCAATATCGTGCGGCGGGGCCGGCGCCCAGTCCCGCCTCCACCCGTTCTTCCACGTCGCATTTGACCCGGCTCCACATCAGGATCATCCGGTCCTGCCGCCCGCGGCAGATATACTCCGCGGTCATCCGGTCCTCCGTCCGGGTCTGCCGGGTAATCTTGATTCCGCGCATATGCAGCATCTGCCGCACATCGCGCATCTCGTGCCGCGCGTCTTCGCGCAGCCCTTCGAAGCGCCGGATCAGCGCCCCGCGCGTACGCAGCGGGCTGCTCTCGATCCGCTTCATATCGGCATCCAGCACCTTGATGACAAATGGCAGCTCCAGCATCGTACGGATCAGCACCATCTCTTCCTGCGTCGCTTTCATCGCCTCGCATCCTTTCGCCGCGCCAGGCCCCGCTCAGCGTTCCGCCGGCTCCGCCCCGATAATATCGCTATAGGCGATCCTGCGTACGCCTTGCGCGCTTCGCAGCTTCAATACGCCGCTCATCGGGCTGGCGTCGATTACGACTCCTTCGGCAAATTCGCCGCCGTATTCGCCGTGCAGCTTGAGCCGGACCGCGCGCCCGGCGGCAAGCGAGTGCTTGAGCGCTTCCGCGATATCTTCCAGCGCGTCCTGATGCAGCTCGGGACGAGGCGCACGGATACTCTCCCGGCTCTGCCGTTCGATCCGCGCGCGGTATTCGGGCAGCAGCATCCGGCTCGATTCCCACAATCCGTTTCCTTCCAGCTTCTTCGTCATTTGTAATGTCCTCCGATCTTCCCCGCCCGGTCTTTGGCGCGGCCGGCTTCCGTAAACGAGCTGCCCCTTACGATCGCGGTCTCGCCGAAACGGTCTTTGATCTCGTCCATGGCGGCGTCGATCGCCCGCTGCCGCTCGCGGCCTTCCAGATCCAGCAGCGACAGCTGATATACGTCCGCCCGCACCAGCCCCGACAGCGACAAACCGATCCGCTTGACCGGCAGACCGCTCCAGCCTTCCCGGAACAGCGTACGCGCCGCCGCGTGCAGCTCCGAGGTAATATCGCTGGGTTCCGGCAGCCGCATGCGGCGGCGAAAGCTTCCCGCGCGCCCGCTTTCGCCGCCGACGCCGAGCGAAAGCGTACCGCCCATACGCCGCATCCGCCTGGCCCGGCGGCCGATCTCCGTGCACAAATCCAGCAGCACGGTCTCGATCTCCCTCGCTCCCCGGTACGCCCGCGGCAGCGTAATCGTGGTGCCGACTTCTTTGGTTTCCCCGGCTGCCCAGGGCTGCACCGGCGAATCGTCCAGCCCGTTCGCCGTCCGCCACAGCACTTCCCCGTTGACGCCCCATTTGGCACGCAGCCGGCTCAGCGGCGTGCGGGCCAGATCGCCGATGGTCATAATGCGCAGCGCGTGCAGCTTGCGTTCCATTCGCCGCCCCACTCCCCACATCCGGCGGACGGGTTCGTTCCAGATCGCGCTCTCCAATTCTCGCGTATGTAAAGTAAAAATCCCGTCGTCCGTGCGCTTCGCCACCAGGTCGCACGCCAGCTTGGCCAGCACTTTGCTGCTCCCGATGCCGAACCGCGCGCGCACGCCGGTCTCGATCGCGATACGCTGCTGGACCAGCTTCGCCAGCTCTTCCGGCCCGCCGCCGTACAGATGCAGCGTGCCCGTAAAGTCCGCGAACATTTCGTCGATCGAATACGGCTCCACCAGATCGGTATACGCCTCCACGATGCCCGCGATCTGGGCGGACACCTCGATATACTCCGCCATACGCGGACGCACGGCCACCAGATCCGGGCATTTGGACAGCGCAATCGACAGGCGTTCTCCGGTACGAATATCATGCCTTTTGGCAATAGGGCAAGCCGCCAGAACCGCACTGGACGGCACCGACGGGTCCCCGGCCACTACGAGCGGCATATTACGATACTCCGGCCGCCGCGCTTTCTCGATCCCCGCGTAGAAACTTTCCATATCGATCAGCATAATCACGCGTTTGCGACCCGGCATCGTTTCTCCCTCCCGGCATTCGCATATTGGGAATCCGCCCGCGCGGTGCGCGGCGAGATTCTCTACTTGTATTATACACCGAACACGCGTTCTGTAAACGGTTTTTCTGTCCGGCTTGCATGATTAACGCCGCCGGCACGCGGGTAAATCGACTACGACTCCTTCAGCCGGGATTGAACCGGGATTGAACGCAAAGCCCGTGCTGATCGGTCGGGACATCCACGAAACCGGTACCTCGCCTTTAGCGCGGACAAGGTACCGGCAACTACGAGGAGGAATCGGCATGGCTATTTTTTCGAATAAAAAAACGATCTTTATTACCGGCGCGGGCAGCGGGCTCGGCAAAGGAACGGCGATCGGGCTCGCGCGGGCCGGACACAAAGTCATCGCGACCGTCGAAACGATCTCCCAGGTGCCGGAATTCCGCGAATACGCGAAATCCGAAGGACTGGATATCGAAGTATTCAAATTGGACGTGAACAATCCGCTCGACCGGGCGCAGGTGGAGGAACACGACTTCGATATTTTCGTCTCCAATGCCGGGATCGGTCAAACCGGACCGTTCGCGGAAGTTCCGCTGGATAATGTGCGTCAGGTGTTCGAAACCAACTTTTTCAGCGCCATCGAACTGGCCCAGATCGCGGCGCGCAAATTCGTCGCGAAAAAGAAAGGCAAAATCGTGTTTACCAGCTCGATCGCGGGCCTGAGCGTCAATCCGTTTCTCGGCCCGTACTGCGCGTCCAAGCATGCGCTCGAGGCGCTTGCGCAGGCGCTGCAGCAGGAGCTTGAAGACTACGGCGTACAGGTCGCGACAATCAATCCGGGACCGTTCAAGACCGGCTTCAACGATATGATGTTCGAGGAAAAAGAAAAATGGTACGACGAAAAAACCAACTTCACGAAGCGTTCCGATCTGGTCAAAGGCGAGAAAATGCTGGCGCAGCAGTTCGATCCGCAGGAGATGATCGACAAGATGGTCGAAGTCATTCCGCAGGACAAACACGCTTTCCGTACCGTCTGGCCGGAAGCTTCGGAGCAGCAGGTCAAAGAGTATCAGGAAAAAATGTGGAATCAGAAGATTTGACGGAGTTCGGCGCCGCGGTTTCAATTACCGGCTTCGAAGATCCGGGCCGGCGCAATCCGCGAACGGCGAACGTCAAAAAGGAAGGGAACCGGCTGCGGTTTTCCTTCCTTTTTTTGCGCTGCGCTTCGTTTGCCCGAAAGCGGCTGCTCGGCCCGGCGGCCGAAGGCTCGCCGTTCGCCGCTTTCAAGCCCGGAACCGCTCCTGCACTTCGCCCGACAACCGCTTCAATTCCTGAAGTTCTTCGTTGACGGCAAGGCTGGCTTCGACCTGCTCGCCCGCCGTATGCCCGAACGAGCGCAGCGCCTCCATCGTGCGGCCGGTGACGGACGAGACTTCGTGCATCTCGCCGGAGATCCGGCGCGTACGGTCCGTCATCTCATCCACGCGTCCGTTGATAACGTCCACGGCCCGGACAAGCTCGGCCGCGCTGCCGGCGGCTTCGTCCAGCAGGCGCACCGCTTCGTCCGCCTGGTTTAACCCGGCCTGCGCCAACTGCCGGCTGCCGGCCATCCGCTGCGCCGAACGCTGCGTTTCTCCCCGGATTCCGAGCAAAATGCGGTTCACGTCTTCCGCGCTGGCGCGGCTTTGTTCGGCCAACATGCGGATCTCGCCGGCCACGACCGCAAAGCCTTTGCCCTGCTCGCCCGCTCTGGCCGCTTCGATCGAAGCGTTCAGCGACAGCAAATTCGTCCGCTCCGCCACTTCGCGGATCGCCAGCAGCATCCGGTCGGCCTGCCGCGTCGATTCGTCCAGCCCGCCGATCGCTTCCGCCGTTTCTTCGACCGCTTCCGACAAAAGTTCCATGTCTTCGTGGAGCCGCCGCATTTCGCGGATCGCGTCCGGCAAAGCGGTGCGCGTACGGTCCGCATGGCGTACGGCTTCCCCGGACGCTTCGCGGGTTTCTTCGACGATTGCATAAATATCTTCCAGGTTCCGCCCCGCGCGGGCGACGGATTGCCGCTGCCCGTCCAGTTCGCGGGCCGCCGTCCCGAACGACGCCGTCATGTCGCGGCCCGATTCGCAGATCGCTTCGGAACGGCCGACGACGGCTTCAAACGTCCCGTCCAGACGGGCCGACATCCCCCGCAGCGTGTCGAACGCCGTTTCCAGTTCGAGCCGCTTCTGCTCGCGTTCGCGTTCGACCTCCTGCGCGAAGCGCTTTTTCGAAACGATCTGCCAGGTAACGGCTCCGCTTGTCAGCAGGAGAAACACCGCGTGCAGCAGCAGCATCGTAAATGTGTAATTCTCGCTGCCCAGATACAATTCCGTCATCCAGAACAGCGCGGCAACGTGGACAATCGCAAAGATCGCCGTCATAACCGCCACCAGCGTCACGCTTTCGTAGAAAACGAGGAACGCCACGACCATAAAAATCGAAAAGTGGAACTCCACATAGCCGCCTCCGCCCGCCGTGATCGAGATGCTGCCGAACGTCAGCGCAAGCGTATTGAGCAGCGGCACCGCCGGGTGAAGAGCATCGCGCGCGTGCAGAATCCAGGCCGCCGCAAGCAGCAGCGCCGGAATCGCAAGCAGCGCATTGAGCACAACCGGATGATCGGACGCGCCCGCGGACGCGTGATTCATCATGGACATGGCCATGCCCGAATCCCGCATCAGCCGGTCGAAGACGCCGAGTCCGCGGTTCAAGTAATGAATCAAAACGGACAACAAGAACGTCCCCGTTGTCAGATAAAGCATTAACCGATTTTGTTTGTCGCGCATGGCGAGCCTCCGTCGTCGAATAATATTTTGCATAACTTAATTGTGTAATCTATTATTCGACAGTTAGCGACAATAAATCAAGTTAATTTTGTCGAAATGCAGTATAAATTTTCCATATGTAACTCTGTACGTATGATTTGAATGGAGCAAGGCATCGCTGTTTATCTCAAAAAAAGCCCGCGCAGGCCGCGTCCAACCGGACGTTTGCCCAGCATGGGCTTGACGGAAAGAACTTCGAGCGGCCGGATCAGGGTGTCCACTCCGGCTTCAACACGCGCACCAGCGCTTCGAAATAGTAGTAGTCGCCCCAGATCGTGCACTCGTCGATACCGATGCCGCGGGGCTTGTTATAGACGCCGTGCTTGAGTACGCCGTTCGATTGCGGCAGGTCGCGCGTCGTGTACCCGGCGTCCAGCGCCAGCAGGATATCGAGCGCCTGACGGCGCGCCGCCGCCCGGCCCGGATCGCCGCCCGGCAGCTGCCGCGACAGCTCCAGCAGGCCGCAGGCGGCAATCGCCGAAGCCGACGAATCGCGCTCCTGTTCGTTTCCCTGCACGAACACGAGATCCCAGTACACAACGCCGTCGCCGGGCGTGCGCTCTTCGAAATAATCGCCCAGCGTCCGGACCACATCGAGCAGTTTGGCATCGCCGGTGCCCAGATAGCTCAGCATAAACCCGTAAATGCCCCAGGCCTGTCCGCGAGACCAGCAGGAATCGTCGGCGTACCCCTGATGCGTGGTGCCGTACTTCGGCGCTCCGCTGTTCGCGTCCATGTAATACGTATGATACGTCGTCCGGTCCGGACGGACCAGGTAATGGGCCGACTGCCGGACGTGGCTGAGGGCGCAGTCCGCATAACGCGGATCGCCCGACTGTTCGCCCGCCCAATGCAGCAGCGGCAGATTCATCAGGCAGTCGATAATCATCCGTCCCCGCTCGGCCGGATCGTTCAGATCGCCCCAGGCCTGAATAATGCCCGCCTGCGGCAGATAGCGGGAAATCAGCAGCTCCGCGGCTTTCAGCCCCGTATCCCGCGCTTTGGGATTGCCGGTGATCCGGAATTCGTTTACGGCCGACAAAGTGTACAAAAAGCCCAGATCGTGCGTATTCGTCCCGAGCCGCTCGTCGATCCGCCGCGTATAATCGGGAAGCTGGCTTTCCGCGGCCCGGCGGTACTTGGCTTCTCCGGTCAGTTCGTACGCCAGCCACAGCATACCGGTCCAAAAGCCCGACGTCCATTCGAAATTGGCGATCGCCGGATAGACGTGGTTCGTGCTCGACGGAGCCGGGTAGGACGACGGGCCGAAAAGGTCCAGTCCCCGGTCGATCTGCCGCAGCACATAATCGGCGGCGCGGGCGAAAGGCACCGTGTCCGGGTTTTCAGCCGGATGTTCGCCGCCGACCGTTTCCGCTCTTCCTCCGTCCGCTTCACGCCCGGTGTCCCGAGCCGTTTCCTTTTCCGCTGCCGAAGTCGTTTGCGGCCTGTGTTTATCCATCGCTGTTCCCTCCTTCTGTCTGCTGCCGGTCTTGCGCCGCCGCTTCCGCGCGCCGTAGGCGGCTCCGTTTACATGCGGCCCGCGAAATGCACCCGGTACGTGCGGATTTCGAACGGTTTGATCGCGCAGCTCCATTCTCCTTCGCCGCTTTCCCCGATCGGACGCTCCATCAGGTCGGTTTCCCGCCAGCGTTCGATATTCAGGCACGACGAGAAACGAATTTCCCCGCTTCGGCCTTCGCACTCGTGCACGCGCACGATAAAGCCGTCGCCGTCTTCCGCGCGTTTGATCGCGTCGACCGCTACATGCGGCGCGGACACACTCAGCAGCGACTGCCCGTCCAGCCCGGCTTCTCCCGTCCACGCGATCGGCGGGCTGTTGAGGTTCCACGCTTCCGCCGCCGTACCGCCTTCGGTCCAGTCGCCGGAATGCGGCAGCAGCGCGTACGTAAATTCGTGCAGCCCCAGATCCGCGCCCGGGTCGGGATACTCCGCGGACTTGATCAGGCTCAGCCGCAGCGTATGGTCTTTCACGTCGTAGCCGTATTTGCAGTCGTTCAGCAGACTGACGCCGTAGCCGCGCTCGGACAAATCCGCCCATTGATGCCCCACCGTTTCGAAGCGCGCGTAATCCCAGCTCGTATTCCAGTGGGTAGGCCGCTTGACGCTGCCGAACTGGATGTCGTACGTCGCTTCCGTCGCCCGCACATCGACCGGGAACGCCGCTTTGAGCAGCTGCCGCCGTTCGCGCCAATCGATGCTCGTGACGAAGTCGATCCGGCGGCTGCGTTTGTACACCCGCACTTCCTGCCGGATCAGCGAATCGCCGTACGCCCACTCCAGTTCGACCGAGGCGCGCAGCGGACCGTTTTCCGTCAGCCGCAGACTGCGCAGATCTTCGACCGTCCGCGTCTTCTCCGTATAAAAAAGATCGATATTCCAGGCGTCGAACTGGATCGGCTTGTCTTCGAACACCTGGAGCACGTTGCCGGATTCGCCCGGGGCCAGCACTTCGCGCCGATGTTCCCGGTCGTGCAGACGACGCAGCCGCCCCTGTTCGTCCCACTCGATCTCGTAAAAAGGCGTGGTCAGCTTGTTGGGTTCCCAGACGAAGATCTGCCGCTTGCCGCTGCCGCCCGCCTGCGGACCGCCGTTCGATCGGCCGGCGCTCGGCGCAGAACGGTTCTCGCCCGCCGCCGGCTCGAACGACAGCTTCGCAAAGCCGAGCGCCGGAATCACTCCCGCGTCGACCAGCCAGCCGGAATCAGTTGGCTGCGCGTCAAGCGCTTCGCCCGAAGCGCCGCGCCAGATTCCGTTTGGACGGCGCGGCTGCCCGGCCGTATTCCAAGCGCGGCTTTCCGCCGCCGTCGCGGAGACGTCCGGCGCATCCGCATCCGGCGAAGCGTCAGGATCGAAACCGGGGATTTCAACGATGCCCGTACCGGCCCGGGACGAGTCGTTAAACAGCGTATAGGTTTGTACCGCCGTTTTTCCGCCTGTACCGCCCGATTCCATTGCCCCGCCGCCGAGCGAAAAAGCATCCAGAATCGCCGGTCCCGCTTCGCCGAGCAGCCGTTGCGCTTGCGCATACTCCTCGCGCGCGTCCTCGTACACTTCCGCGATCGACGAGCCGGGGATAATATCGTGAAACTGATTGCGCAGCGCGATCTTCCATACTTCGCGAAGCGCTGCGGCCGCCTTCTCCCCGTCAAATCCTTGCAGGACCTCGGCCGCCGCGGCCATCATTTCCGTACGCCGCAGCGTCAATTCCAGTTTGCGGTTCGCTTTTTTGATCCAGGCCTGACTGGTGTAAGTGCCCCGGTGGTTCTCCAGGTACAGCTCGCCGTCCCAGGTATGCACGTAAGCGTCCGTTTCCTTCACCGTGCGCTCCAGCCGTTCGAAATACTCGTCGGCGCGGCCGGTGACGGTCTTCGGCAGCCCGGGCATCCGCTCCAGTCTGCGCCGCATCTCCAGCATGTCCCGGTTGACCCCGCCGCCTCCGTCCCCGAAGCCGTAGCAGAGCAGCAGCTCGCGGTTCATCGGTTTGTCGCGGTACTGGTCCCAGATGCCCTGCACCGTTTCCGGGACGATATAGCCGTTGTAGGTATAATACTTCTCCTGCGGAAACTCGATCTCGGGCGTGGTGATAAAATGCGTCAGGATCTCCGAGCCGTCGATGCCTTTCCAGATAAAGCTGTCGTGCGGCATCCGGTTGTACTGGCTCCAGCTGATCTTGGTCGTCATAAAGGAGGTAATGCCGGACCTGCGCAGAATCTGCGGCAGCGCCCAGCTGTAGCCGAACACGTCGGGCAGCCACAGATAGCGGTTCTCGATGCCGAATTCTTCGCGAAAAAAAGCCGTCCCGTACAGAATCTGCCGCACCAGCGATTCGCCGGAAGTCAGGTTGCAGTCCGCTTCGAGCCACATCGCCCCGCCCGCTTCCCAGCGGCCTTCGGCTACCCGTTCTTTGATGCGCGCGTACAGTTCGGGATAATCGCGTTTGACGTAGTCGTACAGCTGGGGCTGCGTCTGGAGAAACAGATAGTCCGGGTAATGCTCCATCAGCTCCAGCACGGTGGAAAAAGACCTCGCCGCTTTCTCCCGCGTATGCCGCAGCCGCCACAGCCAGGCCACGTCGATATGCGTATGGCCGACGCAGCGGACGGTAACGGGATCGGCCGCTTCGGGATAATCGGCGCGCAAAGCGTCGAGGCTGCCGCTCAGCCGCTCCAGCGCCTGCTCCGCGGAAGCGTAAAAGCCGTCCGAGCCCGGACGCGACCAGTCCAGCAGGTTCAGCGCCCGGTTGAGCGCGGCCAGCAGCCCGTGCCGCTCGGGCCGGTTGTCGGCCAGCCCGAGCGCCGTTTCCAGCGCGGCGCGGGCGGTGTAGTACAAATCGTCGGCCGCGAGATGGAGCAGCGCGATCTCCGCCTGCGCCAGCACATGCTCCTGCGGCGTTATCGGGCCGCCGCCTTCAAGGCCCGACCACAGCCGGAAGCGCAGCTCGGCGCGTCGGCCGGCGAAGTCGTCCAGAAAGACTTCGCGATGGTTGGAGTCGACGCCCTGGCGCGGGGCGCCGTCGATAAACAGCAGCGACTCGAAGCCGCGGCTGCTGCCGTGATGCGTCCGGCCGAAGTCGAACAGGCCGACGAGCTTATGGCCGGCCGGCGCCTGCGGCAGATCGGCCGACAGGCGCAGCCACAGATAGCGGTCGCGGCCGACCCAGCGGCCGCCGATGCGCAGGGTCGTCCAGCCCGCCGCGTCGCCTTGCGGCGGAGCAGCCCCGATCTCTCCGTCCTCGTCCTCGCGGACGCCGAGTTCGTCGAAGTGCAGCAGCGGCCGGTGCCGCAGCGCCGCAAGTTCGATCAGGCGCGCCTCAAGCTTTGCTTCCGTCATAAACATGACGCGAACCTCCTTATGGTATTGAAGAATGTAGCGCCCCTGATAAGCGGGCAGCCGGTTGCCCGGTTGCGTCTATTGGAAAAAGTTGACGTTTGGTCAACAAATGACCCGTCAATCGCCGGCGACCGGTAGAATGTTGACTTTTCGACCACATTTCAGCCGAAAAATCCGTCGAAATTCGTTTTCGGCCGCAAAATGTTGACGCCGCGTCAGCATTTTGCGAAATCGCCGGGATCTATGGGCAAAATGTTGACTTTACGACCGCATTTGCTGCAATTCTGTGCGCGATGCGCCGGAGAATCATGCTGCTGCGGGATCTTGGCGGCCTTGATGAAAGCCGGCCTTACGATCCTGCCGCCCCGCAGCTTTACAGCCGCGTCCCGCCCCCGCTCCGGCTGAACTCCAGCTTGAAGCCGGACTGTCCCGCTTCCATCCGGCGCTTCCACAAGCCGGAGTCGGGATCGTGCAGCAGGCCCTGCTTGCGGGCCTCGATCAAGCTTTCGCCGGGGAACTCGTCGAAGCGGCGTTCGCGCGCATTCGGCTTCGTCCGCGCATCGCCAGGCCGCGTTTCTTCCGGCCGCGCCGGATCGGGCGCGAAATAGCACCAGGCCGGCGCGGACAGCGCCGCGCGGCATTCCAAACCGGCGCGGTAATCCAAGACCGCGTCCGCTTTGAGCAGCGAGCTGAACAGGCAGCGGCCGTCCAGCTTCAGATAGCTGCCGTTGTGCACGCTCGCGCGGACCAGGACCCGGTCCGCGTCGTAAGACAGCGTGCACAGAAACGCGTCCGTTTCCAAGCCGCCGAAGGAAACGCCGCTGTTCTCGTGCATGATGCGGCCGTCGGCCCGCGTATTGCACAGAATGTCGGTGTATCCGCCGCCGGCTTCGCGCAGGCGGAGGGCCAGAACCGGGCCGCCCGCGCTTTCGGCTCCCGCCGCGGGCGCGCCGCTGCTCGCATTTCCCGCTCCGCGAGCTTCGCCGTCCGCGCCGCTTCTTCCGTGCATTCCGCCCGCTTCACCCGACCCGCCGCCTCCGCGCGAAGCCGCAAACTCCGCTTCGCCCAGCCGCTCCGCGCCGAATTCGCGCTGCCGCTCGCCCGGCAGCAGAAACACGCTGACGAACTTGATCCGTCCGTCCGCCGAATCCGCGCGGACTTTGACATAGTCCGCACGGGTAAATTCGTCTTCCATCCCCGTATTCCGGTGATGGCCGCCCAGATAGCCGGACCCGCGCGCGTATTCACGCTCCCGCGGATACGGATGCAGCACGTTCATCGTCCGCCCTTCGCTGCGGACCGCGATATACGGTTCGCCTCCGCAAGCGGCCGGATTCCCGGCCCCGCCTCCGGCGTCCGCTTTATCCGGCGGAGCGCTTCTCCCGCTGTTTGCTTCCGGTCCGTCCGCCTGCCCGTCCACGATTTCAAACGTCTCCGGCACATGCAGCAGCCACTCGAACGTCCCGCCCGCTTCGCCCTGGAGATCGTCGATCAGCACGATCGCGCCGTCCAGACACAGAAAATGCCGGTAGAACCGCCGGTACAATCCGGCATACGGACCGGTACAGTCCGCCAGCAGGTATTTGCAGCCCGGCGCGTCCAGATGCTGCGCGATACGACCGGGAAACTTGGTTCCTTCTTCGATCAGCTCGAACGGCTGCCCATGTCCGTTCAGCAGCACGACGTTATGCGCTTCGGAGCGGCGGTAGTATTCGTTGTACAGCGGCTTGGAATACGCGCAGTGGCCCGAATCGTCGGCAAAAACAATTCCGTCGTGCGCCAGAATAAACGTCCCGGCATCCAGATGATTATGGTTCCAGCTTTCGCCCGTTTTGACCGCAAGGACAGTGTTCGCGCCGCGGATTTCTCCGACTGCTCCGTTCGATTCTTCTGTCTTTTTAGCCTGGTCCATCCCTTCGTCTCCGCTGTTCCACCGCACAAACCCGTACCCCGAGTGCTCCAGCACTTTAATCCCTTCCCGCTGGCTTTCTTCCAGCGGCTTCGGCGACAATCCTTCGGGATAAAAAGCGAATTCCGGCGCGTCCGACGGATCGCCTTTGATCGAAGCGAACAGATTCAGCAGCTCGCCGCGCTTCAGTTCGCCGGCCAGGCGCAGCCAGACGTAATTGTGCAGCAGCCGGTCGCCGTCGTCGCCGAAGTGGAATGTACGGACTTCGCCGCTCCGCAGATAGACCGTTTCCAGATATACATCCGGTATCCGCTCCAGCACCGGCAGCCGCCGCAGCGAGTCGTCGCCGCTTTTTGCCCGGTACGCCGATTCGAACGCCAGGAAGTTGCCGAGCGCGTAATCCAGATAACCCATCGTCTCGACATAATCGCCGTCAGAGCCGAAGTTGGGCTGTTTGTTTTGCAGCACATTGCCCGGATAATCGAACCATTCCCGAATTCCTTCGACGATCGCGTGCAGCGCGCTTTCCGCATGAGGAACCCGGCAGCCGATCGACAGCAGCACCAGGCCGGCTCCCGCCACGCAGACGATCCACCAGTTGTGGCCCATCGTGTCGAGCGCGTGAATCTTTTTCGCCGGATGCAGCCAGTCTTCGTACAGCGGCAGATAAGCTTTGCGGTACAGCGCTTCTTCGATCTCTGCGCGTTCTTTTTCGCTGCACGTTTCCCGCACCGAATCGTAAGCCGCCGCCAGGAACACGCCGATATCCGCCGTCCACAGATCCGCCTGCCGCCCGCCGCCGCTCTGGTAGACCCACCGCTCTTCCTCGCCCAGCAGCCGGATCAGCGTTTTGACCCGCCGCGCCGCTTCCTGGCTGCCCGTCATTCGGGCGTAAAACGCCAGATTCTGCGCTTCTTTCGCCAGATCGCGCACTTCGTTGCCGAGCGTAAACCGCTTGCTTCCGCCAAACTTCAGCCAGCGATCCCGCAGATGCGCGATCCGCTCGCCCGCTTCCCGCAGCCAATCTTCGCTCCGCGTTTGCATCCGCGCCGAGAACGCGTCCCAGCCGCGCCGCACGGAAGGGTTCGTATCGATCAGCCGCCAGACGCGTTCCAGCGTTTCTTCGTCGTATATCGTCATAAGTCTCCTCCCATCAAGCGGCTTCGGAGCGGCGTGCCGTCCGAAGCCGTGAGTGTTCGGTATGAGATTGGGCTGCCCGTTATCCGCTATGGACCCGGACTTTTACTCGAACTTCATCGTGTACAGCTGGTCCATAAAGATCCACGAATCCTTGTTGTCCTGATACCACTGTTTGTACCAGTCTTCGAGCGCCTGTCCGCCGGAACCGTACCACGACTTCTGCACGTCCGCCACGCCCTGCTCGACCGTGTAGGAATCGCCGCTGACCACCGTTTTCGCCATCGTGTCGTTCATATTGTTCCATCCGTCGTTGAAAGTCGTGGTCATCGCTTTATCGAGCGAAGGACGGAACTTGGCGTGCGTGAAGCCCGGATGCGGATGCTCGGGATCGAGATACAGCTTCTCCATGTCTTTCGCGATCGCGATCCATTCTTTGTCGACCGGATCGGTCGAATCGAGCGGACGTCCGTCGATATCGTTCTCTTCCAGCTGATAGGTCGGCATGAACATCCGGTAATCATTCATATAGCCCATCTGCGTTTCGTTTTTGTCGGCGTCGATGATTTCGTGCTTGCCGTCCGCGGTTTTCTTGTAGTTCTCGCCTTCGATGCCGTAGGCCAGCGTTTCGACCGTCGACGGCGATACGATAAAGTCGATATACTTTATGACCGCTTCCGGATTCTTGGCGTTGGCGTTGACCGCGCCCGTCATTTGCAGCGACGGATTGAAGTCGGGGCCGAAGCGGCCGAATTCCGATTCCGGGAACGCCATCGCCGTGATTTTCGCGTTCGGGTCGGTGTTTTTGAGCGTATCGAAGTTTTTGCTGATGACCGATTCGTACGCCAGATAAATGCCCAATTTGCCGCTGGCGAAGTCCTGCTCGGCTTTCTGGCCGTTTTTATCCGACAGGAAATCTTTGTCCACCACACCGTTCTCGAACAGCTTTTTCTTAAAATCGTACGCCGGCTTGATCCGGTCGAACTGGCGGATCAGCTGGCCGTCTTCGATAATGAACATCTCGTTCTGGAACATGGCGTCGACGTAGTAGGAAGCGAACTGGCTCAGGTTGATGCCGTACGTATCTTTGACGCCGTTGCCGTCCGGGTCCTGGTTGGCGAACGCGTCGGCCACGGTATACAGCTCGTCGATCGTTTGCGGGACTTGAAGTCCGAGCTTGTCGAGCCAGTCCTGCCGGATCACCATCGCGCCGAGCACCGCCGGTTTGCTCACCTGGCCGATCTCGTACAGCTTGCCGTCCGGCTTGGTGCCGAGCGTCTTGAGCGCCGGAATCTTCTCCAGCAGCGCTTTGTACTCCGTGCTGTGCTGCTCGATCAGGTCGTCCAGCGGCAGCAGCTGCTTCTGCGCCCAGAGCGAGTTCAGGAAGTCCGTATCGTATTCCAGCACGAGGTCCGGCGCGTCGCCCGAAGCGAACAGCATGCTGTATTTCTGCTGCGACTCGTTGCGGGGAATCGGGACGTATTTGACGCCGACCGGCCCGTTTTCGTTGATCCATTTGGTCCAGCGGTTGTCCGCGTACGTGCCTTCTTCCTTCGGAATCTGGCCGCGGTCGTAGATGGAAACGGTGATCGTATCGGCCTTTTTGCCGTCTCCGCTCTGCGCGCCTTCTTTCTCGCTCGTGCCGCAGCCGCTCATTCCGACCGCAAGCACCGTGGACAGCGCCGTGACCGCCGCAATTCCGCTTGCCGTTTTTTTGCTCCAATTCCGTTTGCTCATCCTTTAACCCCTCCGCTCTTTTTATGGTGAAACAACCGTACTTCGACTTCCGCCGATCAGCCTTTGACCGAACCGATCAGCATGCCTTTGACGAAATATTTTTGCAGAAACGGATACACGACCAGCATGGGCAGAATCATGACGATAATCCCGGCGGAACGGATCGACTCGGGCGTCAGCTTGCGGAACGCGTCCGGGTCGAGCTGGGCCAGCTCCGCCAGCAGCGACTGGCTCTGGATCATATTCTGCACGAGCACCGACAGATTGAAGCGCTCCGGGTCGTTGATATAGATCAATACGTTGAAAAAAGAGTTCCAATGCGCCACGCCGTAAAATAGTGCGATGGTCGCGATCACCGGCACGGACAGCGGAATCACGATCTGCAAAATGATGCGCCACTCCCCGCTGCCGTCGATTCTCGCCGCGTCTTCCAGCTCTTCCGGGATATTTTCGAAAAAAGATTTCAGCACCAGCAGATTGTATACGCTTACGAGTCCCGGAAGCCACAGCGAACCGTAGTTGCCGACCAGTCCGAGCGACTTCGCCAGCAGGTAGTTCGGGATCAGCCCCGCGGTGAACAGCATCGTGAATACGATCGCAAGCGTCAGAAAGCGCCGGGCGTAGAAATGTTTGCGCGACAGCGGATAAGCGGCCAGGATCGTAAACAGCATATTGAGCGCCGTGCCCACAAGCGTAATCACCACACTGTTGCGAAACGCGCCGACGATATTCGTGTCTTCGATCAGCTTGCCGTACGCCGTCCAGGTAAAGTCCCGCGGCCACAGCCCGACTTTGCCGAGCGTGATCGCTTCGTTGCCGCTGAGCGACAGCGCCACGATATGGATAATCGGCAGCAGACAGCTCAGCGCGGCCAGCGCGAGGATGAAGTAATTGACGCCGTAGAAGACTTTTTCGCCGTTTGTCGGTTTCATGCCTGTTCTCCTCCTTTCATGCTGCGCGCTCCTTTACCACAGTCCGCGGCCGGAACGGCGCGCGATCGCGTTCACGATCAGCACGAGCGTCAGCCCGATCAGCGATTCGAACAATCCCATCGCCGTCGCGTAGCTGAACTGTCCCGAACCGAGGCCGACTTTGAAGTTCCAGGTGCTGATGACTTCCGCCACATTGATGACAACCGAATTCTGGAGTACGTACACCTGGTCGAAGCCCACGTCCATCACGTTGCCGATGCTCAGGATAAACATCAGGATCACGGTCGGCATCAGGCTCGGCAGCGTGATATGACGAATCTGCTTCCATTTGTTCGCTCCGTCCATGCCCGCCGCTTCGTACAAACTCGGATCGATCGACGTCAGCGCGGCCAGATAGATGATCGCGGACCAGCCGGCTCCTTTCCAGATGCCCGACGCGACGAAGATCGAGATCCACGAACCTTCTTTGAACAGAAACGGATACGTGCTGCCGGTCAGGCGCTCCAGCATATTGTTGACGAAGCCGGTCTCGATCGAGAACAGCATCAGCACCAGCCCGCCCACGATGACCCAGTTGAGGAAGTGGGGAAGATACAGCAGCGTCTGCGTCCAGCGTTTGAACCACGACCGCCGCACTTCGTTCAGCAGGATCGCCAGGATAATAGGAAAAGGAAAACCGACGAACACGCTCAACGTGCTCAGTACGAGCGTATTGCGGATAATGCCCAGCGTGCCGGGATTCTGGAACAGATAGCGGTAGTTGTCGAAGCCCACCCACGGACTGTGCAGAATGCCGTCGGCGAAGTTGTAATCCTTGAACGCGATCACGAAGCCGAACATCGGCACGTACTTGAACAAGATAAAGAACACGGCGATCGGCAAAAACATAATCAACAGCGGCTTGTTCATATTCCAGCGTCTTCGTTTGCCCAGAGCGCTGCGTTCCCTGATGCGAGTCTCGCGATCTTTTTTCGCTTCCATTTCCAGGCTGCCCATCGCTTCACCTCCGGTTGCTTGAGATTCGGTATATCCAATGAAGATTCGACAAGAAGGAAGCGCTTTCCGTTTTGGAGTTCGTTCACGGGCATGTGTGGAAGAACAAAGTCGGGTGAGCCGTGTGCAGGATGTCGATTACGGAAAGCGCGATCCTGCGCTGCTCCATCACTGTAAACGAGGAGCGGCGATTCCCGCAATTGTCAGGTTTCGAGGCGGTAACGATTTTTGCGATTGGGGGTGTTAGAAGGCGTGAAAAAGCGAAAACCCGCGCAGCGGCGCGGGTTCACGTTTTTTGACGGGGTTGCGATTTTTGTGGTGGGAGTAGAAAAGAGCAGCCGGAATCGGAACCGGAACAGGTACCTTACTCCTTTTTGTTCATTTAAATACCTATAAAAGCGGAGAAGTCGGCATGCAAGATCTCTTGAAGCAGCGCCAGCGTAAATAGCAAAACAAATGAAATCCCTATGTATTTTAATATTTTGCCACAAACGGCCGTCAAAGAAAGATGCTCTTCCGCCAAAGCATAAATCCCGTTTCCGGCTACCAGCATAAAACAAAAAGCGACGACTTTGACGGGGATGAGGTAATACCAGTACGGAATACCGGTTCCCCATAACGAAATGAGCACGCCGATCAGGTAAGTCGTTCCGTAGTATTTAAGCAGTTTACGGGTGATAGGTATCCCTGCTTTCTTCAGATTATTCTCGATAGAACCGGATTCCCCGAGCGATGAAACCGGTTTGCATAAGATTATCCATATTCTGTATAGAATTGCTCTCGCTTTCTTGAAAACTGAATAATAGATCCGTCAAAAGTTCAAGATCCCCTGGACGGTTTTGAAAAATCCTATTGATAGAATAAGTCGACATTTCTTGCTCATTTGGTTGAACTCTACTCCTTTTATTCTAAATAAAAATAAATTTTAAATTTCCGCTTATAATCAAGTAGGTAGAAGGATGTAGATTAAAGAAGAGACTGTTCCAGTTATAACCTTTTGGAACAATCTCTCTGATGCATTCTAGATAAATAAAGTTCGTTTAAATCTTCTTGAAATTTGTTTATTTCTTTTTGTAATCTCTCGGAGTGATATCTTCCTTATTCATATTCCACCAAAATCTATCCTTACTATAAATTTGATATGCCCAAAATTCAGCAGTTTCATGGTAAACAATATCATCATCATCTGTAAGAACGTTACGACTCCAAAAGGCGTTAATACGTCCAACTGCCTCTTCTTTAGAGATCTTAAAAATATTTTGCATTTCTTCCGCAATCCATTCACAATATTCTTGCGATTTTTCATTTACCGGAAAATAAAACTTAATCATATTAACCTCCTAATCGTAATATCGTACACCAACGTACCCTCTTAAAAATTCTGCAGCTAGGGCTGGATTATGAATGCTTAATTGGTCTCCGCTAAGCTGATACAAAGTTTTAGGCGTCGGAACAGGTTTTTTCCCTCCTTTACCATCTGATACCTTTGTTAAAGGATTGAGCAAGTAGCGCCCTGAAACGAAATCATAATTATGTTTCATTCCTCTACGGCTGTCATAAATAAAGTCCGCTGTTTCACTAACTGATTTCAAGAATAACCCATTATACTTATTGAAAGCTTCTTTATCTATCGCAAATACTATGATAGCTCCTTCCCCATCAAATTTATTCTCCACCCACCTCTCAGCTTGTCCAGGATTCCTAGTCACATAAAATCCTTGTCCAAAATCCACATTTTTTCTTCCCGCTTCAAGATTTATTCCGTCTAATATAGAATCTACGCTATCAACAGCCGTAGCATGATAAAAAAAGACTTTGTTGTTGTTTTTTTTATTTCTCATTGCTTTATTGGTTATATACGAAGTAGCGGCAAGTGAAAATCCTTTAAAAAGAGCATCTTCTAGTTTTTTGATTCCGGGTACAGTGTTGGTCCAGCCAATAATGCCACCGCCACCGCCGCCACCGCCAGAGGGAGCCATTTCCTGTTTATGTCCACTGGGATCATTATGAGTCAGCGGATTCCCCTGCACATAAGCATACAAATTCAAGGTCCCAGGCTGCGCCTTCTCACCTTCATACGTATCTTCATTAATAAATCGCCCGATATTCGGATCATACCATCTCGCCCGAAGATATTGAAGTCCCGTTTCGCCATCCCAATACTCGCCCGAGTAGCGCAGCACGTTATCGGTGGTTTCTTCCTCGATAATCGGATTTCCCCATACATCGTACGTATACTGATTCAGCGTCTTACCTGCTGCGTCTTTAATCTCCGTAATATCTCCATGAGCATTGGTCCAATAGGTTTGCAACTCGTTCTCTCCTGGAATCTGACGCGCTTTGATCTGTCCGTTTGCGTCATAGACATAACCCACAGTAATCGTGACGCTGCCACCGGCATCCACTGTTCCTTCCGCCACAAGCAGTGAACGATCGTCATAATAATAGCGAGTTTTCTTCCCGTCTTCTCCGGTACGTTCGGTCATCAGACCGTCACCGTTATAGCGGTAGCTTACATTTCCGGTTTCTGTTTTTACATTCGTCAGACGATCACGAGCATCATACGTATAATTCGCTTCGCTGAAATCCGGTTCGCGTTCGGATGTCATTTCGCTGCGGTTGCCGCGCGGATCGTAAGCATAAGATTCGTTGAACAAACTGGAAGCCTTCAAACGGTTCAACGCATCGTAACCGAATGTGTGGGTTTCGCCATTGTCCGTTTTCGATACGATATTACGATTATTGTCGTAGCTGTATGCATAGCTTCCGAATATCGTACCGTTGTCGCTTTGTTTCATACCAGCCAGATTTAGTCCATCATAGCTGTACGTCTGAACAAGACCGCTGCCGCTTGAAATATCAGATAAGGTATTGTTTTGTCGATAGCTGTAGGTATAACTACCAAGCTTGGCTCCATTTCCACTTTCCGCTGACATTGTGCTTAGCGTAGACGTATTAACGTTATAGCTTTGCTGCAATTTAAGTTGAAAGCTTCCGGAGTTAAATGTCTGAGCACTTCGTAATCCACGCACTTCATAATCCATTTTCAGACTTGATCCATCTGGATAAGTTGTGCTTGCCAACTCACCAACAGCTGTATATTCATAGCCTGTAGTGCCAGTCCCGTCTGTCATCTTTGTGCGTCTTCCAGCAGCATCATAGACATAACTTATTGTTCCATCAACAGCATTATCACTAATCAGGAATCCTCGTGTGTTATAAAAGTAAAGACGCTTTTTTCCATTACGATCCGTGTAACCAGTAAGATTATCTGCGCTATCGTATTCAAATGTCTCTACTTGTCCCAATGGGTCAGTCTGACGCATCAAGCGACCGGTTTCGTCATACTGGTACTTCATTTGCTTTCCATCGGCATAAGTCAGCAGCGTATTATTCCCAAACAAATCATAAGTATAAGTTGTTTTTTGTCCAAGCGCATCAGTCACAGCCGTTAAGAGACCGAGTGTGTCGTAAGCATAGTTCGTCGCGTTCCCGTTAGCATCTGTCGATCTTGTCAGGTTCCCGGCGGTATCGTAAGCCGACGTTCCAATTTTTACATTTCCAGAGCTCTTTAGCTCTTCAATAAGAGTCGGCTGATCCAAAGCGTCATAGGTTGTGCGAATTTTATTGCCTACTGCGTCGGTCGTTGTAATCGTTTTATTCGCATCGTCATAGGCGTACTCTGTTCTTGCGCCTCTGACAATTTGTTCATCTAAGCGCCCTAGTTTATTGAAGTAATAGAGATCGAAACTTCCGTTGTAATCAAGTTTGGTTCTCAAATTCCCGTAGGAATCGTAATGATAGTTCACCGATCCTCTAGCATTGGTTTCACGGTCAAGCTGTCCAAAAGGTGTAAAGTGATTTTGCACTTTACGACCTGTAGGATCTGTAATCGTAATTTGATTGATGGTATCTTCATAGACTGCTTTAGTCTGAGTTCCGTCTGCGTACGTTTCTGTCAACGGACGGCCAAGCCCGTCGTAAGTATAAGCAGTCTTACTACCATTGCCATCCGTGAATGAAGTCATTTGGGCATTATAAAAATCGTAAGTCGCCCGGACTGTTTTAGTTTGACGCGTACCGTCTGCTTTTGTTGTCTGTACAGTCTGTGAAGTAAGTTGAAAACCATTGTATGCACCGAATTCCTGCTGTACGATGGTATCTTTGCTCTCGCCTTTAAGCACAATCTGAGTTGCATTTCCATTGACATCGTACGTGTAATTTGTTTTTTGAAGCAGTTTTCCAGCTTTATTGTTAGAAGTTGAGCTCAGCAGATGACCGTACCCATCAGAACCGTATATAGAAGTTGTGATAACTTGATCCGAGTTACCGACATCTACAGTTGTTTTGATTGGAGCTGTAAGGTAGCCGCCATGAATCAACGGAATTTCTTCATACTGATAGGTTGAAGTTAATCCTCTGGCGTCCGTGATCGAGCCGACTAATCCCCATTGGTTAAAGCTCTGGCGAGTCGTTTGAGTCGTAATCAAACCGGATTTACCCAGACTGGAAATACTCGAAGAAGTAGGTTCAGGATTTCCCAATGATTCGTTATATGTGTACGTACTGATTAATTGAGGTGTTGTCTTATCAGATGGAGTAGTGACTGTTCTCATCAAATAGAAAGAGTCCGGTCTACGATCATTCCAATGTCTGCGTGTATAAGAGTAGACCGTTTTATAAGGCCCGTCCACTACAGGTACAGTAAATGAAGAAGAGCTGTAACCGTAGGGTCCCATATAATTACCGTTTAGCTCAAGCTTGGTTTCCCGGCTTTCTTTCATACCGTCTGAACTATATACATTCTTTCGTTCCGTATATCGAATGTTCATTTCAACCGAACCTGGTCCGATATCCGTATATCCCATATTGGTTGTATAGTAGGTCATCGCTTTAGTCGGATGTTCAATGCTTGACAGGTACATCCAATCCTGGTAACCCCAATAAGTATACTGATTGGTACCTGTATAATTCCTATACTCTGGGATGAGGTTGAAAGGAAGCATTTGAGATACACCGTAAGTGTAACGTGTCGAACGGCCAGCCGGATCAACGACTTCCGTCAACGTCTCTTTTTGCTTGCCATTCATGGAAGTCTTACTTTTTTTATACGTAACCTGCTTAGTACCAATAGAAGCGAGAATACTTGTATTGCCGGTATAACTGAGATACAAAGTATTATACTGGCGGCCGTCCGCTGTGGATGTTTCGACTTGCTGAAGATGCTTGTCGTTATATCCATTGATATAGCTATAGGAAAAGCGGATTTTATTCCCCGATTGATCTCGCATTTCGACCAAATTGCCTTCAGTATTAAAAAATTGAATTGTTCCATCCTGATAATTACTCAGCTGATAAATGATTGTGTCATTAATATCCGGCGGAGAATAATAAACTTGTTGAAGCTTGTAGTAGTTGTAAGGAAACCCTTCCATACCGCTTTGGCTGTCTCGAGAAATCTTGAAAGTACCTAACCCAGCGATTTGCATAAATGGACTGCCGGGCTGATCGACGACAACACGTGAAAGATTCCAGGACCATCCTTTACCGAGCGCAGAATATCGATCTACGTAAGAGTCTTGAATATCGTTAATATAATTGTTCACATACAGCTGTCTTACATAAATATCATCCTTGCCGGCAGAACTGTTGTATACTCGCGTCAATGGAAAATCAAAGCCGTTGGGTCCGGGTAATACAAGGTCTGTCTGACTAATGCTAAGCGACCCGTCTACTGATGAAATTTGCCCATCCTGGCCTCCAAGGCTATACGGGGCTTGATCGTATTTTAAAGCCTTGCGTTCAAGAGCAACCTTATCGTAACTATTGCTTGACTGCGCAGCAATCGAAGATTGAGCTTTGGATTTATTCGATTTAGCTGGATGATTTTTACGATATGCTTTTACTTTCTCTGCTTCTTTCTCTTGAAGCTCCTGAGACGTGACTTCTCGGCCTGGGTACTGCTCCTTCATATAAGCTTCGTAATCTTTACCGGACTGCTTTTGCAGAAGTCCCTGATAGATAACATGCAGATCGTAGCCTTTGGCCACTTCTTCCGCGATCCAGCTGCTATTTACACTGAATCGCTTTGCTACAGAGCTAATTGTAATAAGATTTTCTTCAGGTATTGAAGTTTGCAGTTCATCCGTATCCGCCCGGTCCTGGATCATTTGATCGAGATCGGGATTTGCAGCCTCTACGGAAGTTTCCGCTGCAGCCGTCGACGTTCCGATAAACGAGAAATTGGCCGGCAGCAGCGAAGTAAACAGGGCTACAATAAGCAAAACAGCTATATAAGGGCGAAATGTTGTTTTACGTTTCATGATATTCTCCTTTTACCTGTTCATTAAGAATTGGGATTAAGAACTTCGATATGCAAAGTCGTCTCCAAAGTGTGGGTCGTACCGTCTTTATGATGAATAACCGCAGTTACTTTGTAGTCGCCTTTTTCGAGCGTTTCGAAAAGGCTCCCCAAATCAAGGGTGAATTTAAAGCCCGGTGCATGGTTCTGGTATTGCGGATAATTAAAATAAGTCGTTTCATCGGATAATCCGTAAGCGGTCTCTCCCAAAAGCTTTTCTTCGTTCCAGTAGTACTCGATTTTTTCAACCTCTTTTTCACTCAAGTACCAGCCTTTAAAGGCAAGCCTTACGCCCTGCGTATACACTTTGTTTTCTTTTCCGTATAAGGTGAAAGTACCGCCTCCGCGCAGTTCTCCCAATTCAGGCAATGCTTCTTGTACGGGTTCTTCCTCCTCGATCGGCGGCTGCGGCGCAGGGGTTTTAATCACACCTTCGCTCGTTTTTGTTAAAAGATTGCCGTTAGCGTCGTAGCCGAATTTGAGTTTCCCGCGCTCCGTGTCGACACGGGTCAACCGCCCGTTGGCGTCATATGTATATTTGTAAGTGGTAGGCCCGCTCGGCTGTTTTACCGGAGGCTGTGTTGATTCGTTTAAAATATTGAAACTGGCTTTTCTCACATCGACTACATCGCCTGCACCTGTTTTACCGCCTAGAACCAGTTGGACTCTAACGTAAGCGGTATTAGGCGGTGTTTCTCCTTTTTGCGCTACCTTTTTTGTCTCGGGATTTTCTAAAGTTTTCTTATCGATAAGCTTATGATCGGCATCCAAAAATAACACTTCCCAATCTGCAAGAACTCCGCTGCTTAAAAGAACATGCTCGGCATTCCAACTATAGGGCTGCTTACCGGCAACGCTCGCTTCCTGCCATAACCGGACCTGATTGCCTTCCTGCAAGTCCGTAACGACGATTCTTTGTTTCCAGGAGAGTTCGGGCTGAGCATCGTTTACCAGAGGCAGTGCGCCGCTTGGTTGATCTTGTTCAAAGGTCCAATGGCTGGCCGTGGAGTCGCCCGCTTGAAAATCGGAAAAGCTTCCGTTCTGCAAAAGTTCTCCGTAAGAATGTACAGCTGCGGCTTTAGTCATAGCGGAAGCGCCAAACTGATTTTTCGCTTTGAGGGTGAAAGAGTAATTTCCTCCGCCTGCCAGCCTTTCAACGGTATAAGAAAGACCGGACGTCTCGCCGATCAATGCGCCGTTCTGATAAATCTCGTAACTCAAACCGCTATTGTTCTTGGGCTCTTCCCACTTCAAGGAAACCGACACGGCATTTAATGGCTGCGCAATCAACCCGGTTGGCGTGTTTGGAAGATCGCCTTGCACCGCAGCAGCTTGTCCTTCGTCCTCTGTTTTAGATTCTTGCCCGCCCGGCTGAAGATTCGAATCTTTGGCTGGAGTAATCGGCTCTTCCAAAGAAGGTTGAGTGGCTGCAGTTTCCTTTTCGTTGCTGTTCTTTTCCTTGTTTGCTTCTTGATTGCTCGGTTGAGATGACGAAAGCGTATCCGGTTGTGTAGCCTGCGCGTTCATTGTAATCGTCAACACACCAGCAGCCATTAATAGAACGGTTATCTTTTTTACGCTCAAAAAATTCATACAAACCCTCCGCTGTTAGAATATAGTAGATTTCTTACTCAGTATAAGCAAGCAGGATGATTTTGAAAAGAAGTGTAAAATGTCGAAAAATAAGATCTTTTCTAAAAAATTGTATAAAAAACCTAGAAATGTTGCTTAATCGTGAACAAACAAAAAAAGACTTCGCATCCACACTCAAGTGGAATACGAAGTCTCACTATCTCATACATTAGGTTAAAAGCAGCAAATAATCAGGTTATTACTTTTAAGATCTAAACCCCTGCACCTCGGACTTGATCTCCGATGCCGCGGATTTGGCTTCTTCCTTGAACTCCTGGACGACTTCCATCGACTCCTGGAGCACGCCTTTGATTTCTTGTCCTTTTTCTTTGAGCTCGCCGCTGCGTTCGCTGATCAGCGTACCCTGTTCTTTGAGCAGGTTTACGGTGTTCATGAACTTTTCTTTGAGGCTGCTGCCTTCCTGCGCGGCGACCAGAACGGCCAGGCCGGCTCCGATCAGCGCTCCGGCAACCGCTCCGACAATGATGGTTCCTTTTGTTTCTGCCATTGTAATTTCTCCTCTCGCTCGTCCATATTTGCTTGATACTCGCCTTCTCCCTTAGATATTACCCACTCTTCGCCGTTTTGCGCAGATTCTTTTTAAGATCGTGGTCCATAGCGATAAAATCGCGGCTTGCGGCAGTGCTAACGGATTCAGGCGGCACTTAAAGCGAAATAAACGCCGCCAAAAAAAAGCAGGCCAAGGCAGCGTCTAAAGACTATGCAATTCGTTATGAAGCAGAGCCTATCGAAAAATTCCCGCCGCGCCCCCTCCGTCACCCCGCCCGGCTGCGGCTGCGATATTCGCCCGGCGTCGACGCGGCGACTTTCTTGAACGCCCGGTTGAACGACATGTAGTTCGTGTAGCCGACTTTGAGCGCAATCTCCTGGATCGCTTCGTCGGTCTCCCGCAGCAGCCGCTTGGCGCGATCGACGCGGACGTTCGCCAGGTAATCGACGAAGTTTTCGCCGAATTCGTCTTTGAACAGCCGGCTGAGGTAGCTCGGGCTCAAGCCGAAGCGTTCGGCGATCAGGGACAGGGAGAGATTGGGGTCGTCGAACCGGCCGTCGATAAAAGCGCGGGCTTCCTGAAGCGTCAGATGGCTGCTCCGGCTTTCGCGCAGCGTTTGCAGCCGCTCCGCGTATTCGTCTAGCAAAGCGCGCAGCCCGTTTTCCAGTTCATCCAGCGTATCGAACCGCTCGGCCGCCGCGCTCAGCCTGGGCGCGGCTTCGCTGCGCCACAGTTCGCGCGCTTCGGCCGGAAGCTCCATCATCTCGCGCAGCAGCTGATAAGCCAGTACGTTAATCAGGCCGGACAGATCGTCCTTGGGGAGCACCGCATCGCGCAGCTCGCCGAGCAGCGCGTCGAGCCGCTCGCGCCAGACCGGTTCGCCCAGCCGGTAGGACTGGGCGAGTTCGCGGATAATGCGCAGCACGCCGTACAGTTCGGCGCCCTGTCCTTCGCGCAGCTCGCCGCGCTTGATGACGCGCCCTCCGCCGAGCGACGACTTGTAGCCCATCGCTTCGGCCGCTTCGCGGCAGCCGCGCGCAATCTCTTCCGGCGAAGAGATCTGCCGGCCGAGCGCGACCGTCACCGTGCAGTTCAGGTGCGCGGCGACCCAGCCGATCAGCTCGGCCGCGATGCCGGCCGCGCCGGCGACGGCATCCTGGGCCTCCGGCGATGAAGATTCCGGAGGCGGGCCTGCTTTCCCGGGCGCAGCCGCAGCGCGCATAGACCGCTCCAATGCCGCGGCCGCGACGCTGCCTGCGGCGGCAGGCGCCGGTTCGCTTTGCGGCTTCGCTCTCTCTGCGGCAGCGGCCGCCGCAGGCTCGCCCGCCGCTTGCGCCGGCTTTTCTTCGCCGGCGCGCTGCGCTTCGCCGCCGCAGCCCGCGCAGCGCAGCAGCAGGCCGAGCCGCCCGTCGGGCAGCCACTCGGCCCACAGCCGGGCGCCGCGCTCCTCGGCCAGCTCGCCTGCCGCGCTGGCGAGCGCGTAGCGCAGCAGCTCGCGGCTGCGCGCGGAGTACGCCCGGCTGAATTCATCCGGCCGGTCGATCTCCAGCAGGCCGACGACGGCCGGCCCGAACCCTTCGACCTGCGGCCCCGCGCTGCGCGGCGCGGTCGTCCCTCCCGCTTCTTCGCGTTCCTCCCCGGACATTCCCGCGCTTTTTCCGCCGTTCGGCCCCGCGCTGCGCGGCGCGGTCGTTCCTTCCGCTTCTTCGCGTTCCGCCCCGGACATTCCCGCGCTTTTTCTGTCGTTCGGCCCGGCGCTGACCGCCGCCGATCTTTCCCGCGCGGTTACGCTCTCCGAATCGCCGCCTTTCCCGCCTATCGAATCGGCCGGCCCGCGCCGCGGCTCCGAAGTCCCGTCCGCTTCCAGCCGCCGCGTCTCCGCTTCCCACTCGTCCGCGCCGACGACGCGCGAGCCTTCCAGCAGCTCGCGGAAGAATTCCCGCCGCCGGTAGACGATGTCTTCCCGCTGCCGGCGGCGGTCCGCGTCGGCGCGCTCGATCATCGCGCCGATGGTCGATTCGATCCGCGCGAACTCGTCCGGCCGCTGCGGA
This sequence comes from Saccharibacillus sp. CPCC 101409, assembly GCF_030518235.1. GTDB lineage: Bacteria > Bacillota > Bacilli > Paenibacillales > Paenibacillaceae > Saccharibacillus. Next base: position 78,602 of record NZ_JAULSA010000010.1, read on the forward strand.
CGGCGAAACCGCCGGTCCCAGCCGCCCGGCGGCACACGGCTTCGCTCTCGCGCCTGCGTCTCGGCGGCCGATTCTCCCTCTTCCGCTCCCGCCGCCTCCGTCCGCGCCGCGGCCGCTTCGGCCGTGCCGGGCGGAAGCGCGTCGAGCCGCTGGAGCAGCCGCACCACGGGTTCGTAGTTCCGGCGCGAGACCAGCGCCGTCCAGGCGATCCCGAGCGCGATGGTCAGCACGGCCGCCCCGATCCAGATCATCCAGATATTCGTCAGCACCTGCGACAGCGAACCGCCGACGATGCCGCTGCGCACTTCCCAGCCGGTATACGCCGACTCTACCGAAGACAGTTCCCGCTCTTCGGCCGCCGCTTCCGCTTCTTCTCCGTCCGGCAGAGCCGCAAGCGCCGAAGCGGATAGGTCGTTTTCGGTGCCCAGCATCAGCGTCCCGTCAGCGGTATAGAGATGGATAAAGCTCGTTTCCTCTCCCGTCATATCCCGCAGCAGATCGCGCACGGAATCGAGCGAGACGTTGACGACCATGATGCCGCGTTCGCCCGTCAGCAGCGGAATGCCGCGCGTCAGTGTCACCACTTTCTGCGAGGGTTCATTGTAAGCGCTTGCCGCTCGCGGAGCCGACCATCCCGTCGGCAGCGTTCCTTCAAGCGTCCGCTGCACGAATTCGCGATCCGGGAAATCTTCCAGCGTTCCGATCGACAAATTGCTCAGCACCGTCCCGTCCGACAGCCGGTACACGTACAGCGAATCGATCAGCGGATTGGACAATTTGATCCGGCCCAGCCGCGACGAGACTTCGTTCGCCGACAGATACGGATTGGCCGACGCGGAGAAAAAAGGCGTAAATTCGTTCGACAGGATCTCCCGGTTCATCATCTCGCTGATCGAACGGAACGAATAATCGAGCGACTGCACGGCCTGGCGCGAGAACACTTCGTTCGCTTTGGCCGTTTCTTTCTTCGACAGCTCCGCCGAACCGATAAAAAACAGGATCATCAGCACCGCCGGGACAATAATCAGAATCGGCAGGTACGAAAACATCAACCGATTGAACCAGCTCGTTGGCACGGGCAACCCCTCCTAGGGCATGTCTTCAAATTTCGAAGGCAGCAGATTTTGCCGAATTTTCGTTTCTGGCAAGAAACTTTTTCGAAGGCGTGCCGGGGCACGTCAAGGGGAAGTGACGCTGCTAGGGGCGAAAAGGCGGTAAAAGATGCACTTCAGCGAATTTGAAAACATGCCCTAGTCTTACTCTAAACTTACATACTTTCTCAATTATCGCAATCCTTTTCACTCTCCTTTTGCAAAAAAATCCCCCAGGGCGTTTTGTCGCTCTGGTTTACCGCCCGCGAGCAGCCGATCCTCGGGTTTTACTCGCCTGCCAACTGCTAATATTTCACAGAAAATATTCCAAAAAACTAATCCAAAACTCATCTTTTTGCGTACAATAGGTTGTAGAAAGGTTTTGAATAATCCCAATTTGAAACTTGACGAGCCGGCTTATGCGCGGTTCCATCCTGTACTTTCATCGGAGGTGACGGTTCTTGCCTGCGGAATCCCTATATGTCGGAAGCGTGCTGGCGGCGGGAGTACTGTCCTTCTTCTCGCCCTGCATCTTCCCGATGCTGCCTGTTTATTTCGCTTTTCTCGGAGGCTCCGAAGCCGGACGCGCTCCCGGACTTTCTTCCGAAGCTCCGCCCAAATTCCGGGTCGATCCCCGGCTGATCGGGCGTACGCTGCTGTTTATTCTCGGACTGTCCACCGTCTTTCTGCTGCTCGGCTTCGGCGCGGGCGCGCTGGGCGGGGTAATCAACAGCTCCTGGTTTATGATCTTTTGCGGCGCGGCCGTGATCTTGTTCGGCATTCACCAGACGGGCGTCGTCAACCTGATGTTTATGCAAAAAGAAAAGCGCCTGACTTTCGACTCGAACAAACGGCGCGGCGGATTCGGCGCGTTCCTGCTCGGGTTTACGTTCAGCTTCGGCTGGACGCCGTGCATCGGCCCGGTACTTGCGGCGGTGCTCGGCGTCGCGGCCGGCGGCGGTTCTCCCGCATACGGCGTCTGGATGATGGTCGTGTACACCGCCGGAATGGCGGTTCCGTTCCTGATTCTGGCCGTATTCTCGGATTTGCTGCTGCGCCGTCTGAAAAATCTCTACAAATATATGGGCGCGCTCAAAGCGGTATCGGGCGTGATCCTGATCGTGATGGGCATCCTGCTGATGACCAACAATCTGGCCGTGATTACGGCGGCTTTCCCGGTCTGAAGCGATTCTCGAACTCCCGTTCCGGCCGGACTTGAATCCAATGCCATACAAGACGATATAAGCCAAGCTTTATAAAGGAGATGACCCGCTTGAATACGTTTAAAAAGAAAACTTTTCCCCTGCTGACTCTGCTGAGCGCGATCCTGCTGCTGTCCGCCTGCGGGCAGACCAGCGGCAGCGGAGCCGCTTCGGCTTCCGGCGCGGCGGCCGGCACTGCCGCTTCGGCGAGCGCCAAACCGGCGCCGCAGTTCGATCTCAAAGACCTGAACGGCAACGATGTCAAACTGGCCGATTTCAAAGGTCAGAAAGTCTACATTAAATACTGGGCTTCCTGGTGCTCGATCTGCCTCGCCGGCATGGAAGAGTTGAACACCCTGGCCGGGCAAGACAACGACTTCAAAGTCATCAGCATCGTCGCGCCCAACTTCAAAGGCGAGAAATCCGAAGCCGACTTCAAGAAATGGTTCGCAAGCATGGACGAGAAAAATACGACCGTACTGCTCGATCCGGACGGCAAATACGCGCAGCAGTTCGGCGTCCGCGCCTACCCGACGTCTTTTTATATCGATTCGCAGGGCGGATTGTCCAAAACGGTCCCGGGACATAACACCAACGACGTGATCGCCGCGAATTTCAAAGACATCCCTTAAAGGAGGTTTGGACATGAAGAAAATTACCCGCATGGCCGTCTGGGCGCCGCTTCTGCTGCTCGCCCTGATGGTCTCGGCCTGCTCGTCGTCCGGGCTTGCGCTGAACGCGTCCGGTCTGCCCGGAACTTCGGAGCATGTGACCGCCGCCAGCATTCCCAACCCGAACGACGGCGTCGATTATTCGAAGTCCGATCTGAAAAAGGTTTACCTGGCCGGCGGCTGCTTCTGGGGCGTCGAGGCGTATATGGCCCGTATTTACGGCGTGCAGGACGCGGTGTCCGGCTATGCCAACGGCACGGGCGAGAATCCGTCTTACGAGGATGTGGTCAAAGGAGACCGGGGCTTTGCGGAAACGGTCGAAGTGACCTACGATCCGGCCATCATTTCGCTGGAAGACCTGCTGAAAGAATTTTTCAAAGTGATCGATCCGACCAGCGTCAACCAGCAGGGCAACGACCGCGGCATCCAGTATCGCTCCGGCGTGTTCTATACGGACGACGGCGAGAAAGCCGTGATTCAGTCCGTGATCAAGACCGAGCAGGAGAAATACAATAAAGATATCGTGACCGAAGTGCTGCCGCTGGACAATTTCTATATGGCGGAAGAGTATCATCAGGATTATCTGAAAAAAAACCCGAACGGCTACTGCCATATCGATATGAGCATTCTGGAAGACCAGGAGATTCCGGCCGACCAGAGCGGCGCCGCGAACGGTTCGGCGGCTTCCGTCACCAGCGCCAAGTCGACCGCGGCCAGCAAAGCGGCAGGCAAGATCGTTATCGAAGCGGCCGACTATCCCAAGCGCAGCAAGGAAGAACTCAAAGCCACGCTGACCGACGCGCAGTATAAAGTCGCCGTGGAACAAGATACCGAGCATCCGTATTCGAACGAATACTGGGATACGTACGACCCGGGCATCTACGTCGATGTCGCCACCGGCGAGCCGCTGTTCGCCAGCGAAGACAAATACGACTCCGGCTGCGGCTGGCCGAGCTTCACCAAGCCGATCGTGCCCGAAGTCGTCACGTATGACAAAGATACCGCCTACAATATGGTCCGCACCGAAGTGCGCAGCCGTTCCGGCGATATCCACCTGGGCCACGTCTTCGACGACGGCCCGGCCGATAAAGGCGGCAAACGCTACTGCATCAACAGCGCCTCGATCCGGTTCGTGCCGGTCGCCGATATGGACGCGCAGGGATACGGATATCTGCTGGACGTAGCGAAATAATCGATTGTATCAAGCAAGAAAACAGGCCGCTCCCGGTCGAGCTGTTCCGGGCCGCGGCCTGTTTTTCTTTGACACTTTGCTTTATGCCGATCCTACTTCTTCCCTTTCTGTTCGATCGCTTTCTCCAGCTTTTTCACCAGTTTCTTCGGCGTGTCCGCGCGCACGATCTCGCCTTTGACGATCGCAAAAGGCTCCGCCCGGCACAGCCGGCATTCTTTGAGGCACGATTCTTTTTTGAGCTTTACGTCGTCGTGCCGGCCTTTGAGCGCTTTGTAAGCCGGTTTCGAGAAGCGGTCCAGGTTCTTTTCGCAAAATTTGATCTTCATCGCGATTCCTCCATCATTTCCCGCAGTATGATCCGCACCCGGGGCAGCCCGGCCGGAACGCCGCGCTCGATCAGCTGCGGCGTGTGCAGTTCGTATTCTCTCAGCCGATGACGCACGTTGACGGGAATATCGTGTTCGTCCGTCGGATGCTGCTCCAGCAGCCGTTCGTAAACGGGCAGCAGCAGAGGCAGCGGATCGACGCCGGCCGCTTCCAATAGATAGCCGAGAAAACGGAACGTTTCTTCATCTTCTTCGACCGGGACCAGACGCTGCGCCGCCTCGGCGAACGCGCCGGCTTGCGGTTTACAGTACCAGTGAATCAGCTGCGCGGCGGTTCGGCGTTCTTCTTTCTTCCCGCTGTTCAGTCCCGCCATCAGCAGCGGATCGGCCAGATCCGGCGCATGTTTGGCCAGCAGGGTGAGCGCCCAGTACCGCACGCCGTCCGCCGGATCGGCCAGCGCCTGCCGCGCGAGCCGGATCGATTCTTCGCCGGGCTGCGGGAGCCGCAGCAGAGCTTTCAGCGCTTCTCCGCGCGCCGCCGCTTCGTCCGACCTCGCCATTTCCAGCAAAGTCTGTTCGCTGCCGCCCGGCGTCGTGCCGAACCAGTGAATTTCGAAGCCCGCGATCACTTCGTCCAGCCAGCGTTCGTACCAGTCGAGGAAATTTTTTTCGTATACAAAAAAAGGCTTCTGGTATTCCGTATCCATATAAAGCACGCGCCCGCGGTGCTCGCCGGCGACGATCAGCCGAATCTCCCAGCTGCAGCCCATCGTCCCGATCTCCAGCGTTCCGCGCAGCAGATCGGCAATCGCTTCGTCGTAAGCCTCATCGTCCAGGTCTTCGCCTGGCACGTACTCTTCCGGCGCTTCGGCCATCCAGTCCTGCGTTTGCGGGCAAAGCTCGAATACGGCAGGCTGACCGAGGCGAGACTTATCCGGCTTCATGCTTTCCGTCGCATAAATGCCGTAATACGGTCCCGCGCCGCCGGTTCGTCCCGGTCCCCCGTCGCCGACTCCGGTCAGGAAAACCGCGAACGCATCCGGCAACGCGATTCCCCAATCCCGTTCAAGCCGGTCCAGGTCGCGCGTCGTCAGCGGTTCGTTCAGCCGGTATTGATGCTCTTCCGCGCCGAATTCCCGCTTCGCTCCGGGCGACTGCGCGGCAAGCGCTAGTTTTTCGCGAATACGCGCAACCTGTTCGTCGTATACCCGCAGACTGCGATTTTCGCTGTTTATTGCGTTTTTTTCCGCCCCGTTCATCTCGTCCCTCCTTTTTTGCATGAAAACTTTCCGCGGATTTACATGTTTCCATTGAGTTGTACGCCGTTACCTTTTATAATGAAACGGAAAAATGTCTAAAAACGTCTAACCGAAATCTAACAGAAAAAGGTGCCTTTCATTAATGAGTATACTAAATGTAGAACGACTGAGCCACGGTTTCGGCGACCGGGCTATTTTTAAAGACGTTTCCTTCCGTCTGCTGAAAGGCGAGCATATCGGCCTGATCGGCGCAAACGGCGAAGGCAAATCCACGTTTATGAACATCGTGACGGGCAAACTCCAGCCGGACGAAGGCAAAGTGGAATGGTCCAAGCGCGTACGCGTCGGCTATCTCGATCAGCACGCCGTGCTGGAGAAAGGGCTGACGATCCGCGACGTGCTCAAAGGCGCGTTCCAGTACCTGCTGGACATGGAACAGGAAATGAACGATATGTACGGCCGCATGGGCGAAGTGTCGCCCGAAGAACTGGAAGACCTGCTGGAGCAGGTCGGCACGATCCAGGACACGCTGACGGCGCAGGACTTCTACCTGATCGACGCCAAGATCGACGAAACGGCGCGCGGCCTCGGTCTCACCGATGTCGGCCTGGACAAAGACGTCAACGATCTGTCCGGCGGACAGCGCACCAAAGTGCTGCTGACCAAGCTGCTGCTCGAGAAGCCCGACATCCTGCTGCTGGACGAGCCCACCAACTATCTGGACGAAGTGCATATCAACTGGCTGACGCGTTACCTCCAGGAATACGAGAACGCGTTTATCCTGATCTCGCACGATATTCCGTTCCTGAACAGCGTCGTCAACATCATTTACCATATGGAAAGTCAGGAGCTGAACCGCTACGTCGGCGACTACGATTATTTCCAGGAAGTCTACGCGATGAAAAAGCAGCAGCTCGAATCGGCGTTCAAGCGCCAGCAGCAGGAAATTTCGCAGCTCAAAGACTTCGTCGCCCGCAACAAAGCGAGTGTCGCGACGCGGAATATGGCGATGTCCCGGCAGAAGAAGCTCGACAAGATGGACGTGATCGAACTGGCGCAGGAACGTCCGAAGCCGCAGTTCAACTTCAAGCTGGGCCGCACGGCCGGCAAGCTGATCTTCGAAACGAAAAACCTGGTCATCGGCTATGGCGAACCGCTGTCCCGCCCGCTGGACCTCAAGATGGAACGCGGCCAGAAGATCGCGCTCGTCGGCGCGAACGGCATCGGCAAAACGACGCTGCTGCGCAGCATCCTCGGCGAGATCCAGGCGCTCTCCGGTACCGTCGAACGCGGCGAGCACCAGCAGATCGGCTATTTCGAGCAGGAGATGAAAGAAGACAACGGCAATACCTGCATCCAGGAAGTATGGAACGAGTTCCCTTCCATGAGCCAGTTCGAAGTGCGCGCGGCGCTGGCCAAGTGCGGACTGACCACGAAGCATATCGAGAGCAAGATTGTGGTGCTCAGCGGCGGCGAAAAAGCCAAAGTGCGTTTGTGCAAACTCATCAACCGCGAAACGAATATTCTTGTGCTCGACGAACCGACGAACCACCTGGACGTCGACGCGAAAGACGAGCTGAAGCGCGCGCTGCAAGCGTATAAAGGCACGATCCTCATGATCTCCCACGAACCGGAATTTTACCGCGATATCGTGACGGAGACTTGGAACTGCGAGAGTTGGACGACGAAAGTATTTTAAGGTTGAGAGGACTCCCTGAATCGGGAGTCCTTTTTGTTTTTGTGAAATTCCTATTCGTAAAGAAGCCTTAAAGGCTGCGAAGAAAATTCGTTACGGTCGCTTGTTGAAACCAGGAAGACTAATTAGATTTTATATGTATCTTCCCGGTTTCAAAGGCGAACACTATCGTTCCTTCACTGAATTTTCTCCTCCGCTTATTGACTTTTTTACAAAACAGACTTCCTCAACACAAGCAGGACTCCCTAAATCGGGAGTCCACTTTTGGGACGGGCGGGGAGCGGAAAGGCAGAAAGAAAAAGGAACAAGAACAATTACAGTTATGCTTACCCGGCCTGGCTGCCGATGCGGTTGGTCAGCTCGCCCAATCCTTCAATGCGGATGGTAATAGTGTCGCCGTCTTTCATCCAGACGCGGTCGGGTTCTGGCTGGCCGAGTACGACGCCTTCGGGGGTGCCGGTCAGGATCACGTCGCCGGGTCTGAGGGTGAAATGGCGGGACAGGAAAGAAATCAGCTGTTTGCAGGAGAAGATCATATCCGACGTGTTGGAGTCCTGCACGGATCGGCCGTTCAGTTCCGCGGAGATGCGCAGGGAGTTGGGGTCGGGAATCTCGTCGGCGGTGGCGATAAACGGGCCGAGCGGCGCGAAGCCTTCGCCCGTCTTGCCGAGCAGCCACTGGCTGGACTGCATTTGCAGATCCCGCGCGGAGATATCGTTGGCGCAGCTGTAGCCGAATACATAGTCGAGCGCTTCCTCTTCGGTTACGTTCGACGCGGCTTTGCCGATTACGATCGCAAGTTCGGCTTCGTAATCGAGCTGCTTACTCTGCGCGGGCAAAGGGATAAGGTCCAGATGTCCGGCCGCGGAATCGGAGAATTTGCTGAACACGACGGGATGCGACGGCAGCGGCATGCCCGTTTCTTCCGCGTGCCGTCTGTAATTCAGCCCGATGCAGATCAGTTTGCCGGGATTCAGCACCGCCGGCAGAAAGCGGACGCCGCCGATCTCCTGCATCAAACTCTCCCGTTCGCCCGCGCTGCGTTCCCAGGCGGCCGCGATCTGCGCCGTTTTCTCCGGCGATCTCAGCAGTTCGTCGGTCGTCGCCGGCGGAAAGCTCCAGCCTTCTTCCAGCCAGGGGGCCAGCCCGGTCAAAGGCAGTACCCGGTCTTCGGATACGATGCCGATGGCGGCGGTTCCGTTCCACTCGATATTCGCAAATTTCATTGTCGGTTTCCTCCCGATTCGTTCGGATCGCGATGAACGGACCCGCTTGTCCGCGCAGCCGTTTCGATCGCGACCGTTTTTATTCATACCCGGTTATTATACCGCTCTCATCCGTTTTTTGGCTGTGCGGATTTGGAAATCGAAGCGTACAAAAAGCGCCCGCTCTGCCAAAGCAGACGCGGGCGCTTCCCGTCGTGCGAATCCATCTTCATGCTATAAGAAAAGAATTCCCGCGGTTCCCTGCCTGCGGTTCGATTCTTTCCGCTCGTGCTCAGCTCTCTTTGGAGTGCCAGGCTTCGATCTTCTTCTTGCGCTTGCGCTTCAACCAGCGTTCAAGCATACTTCCCGATTTGCGTTCTTCCAGCGTTTTCTTGATTCCTTTCAGAATCAGTTTGGAGCGATCCTCGTCGCCGCGGTCCAGTTCATGGAGGTCCTTCAGAAATTCATCGTTCATATTATGCATCCCCATCTAAAAAGGTCTCCTCTCATTATAACGAACATACGTTCCTTTGTCGAGTTTTTTCGCTCCGGTTGGTTATCGGCCGGCTATCCGCGTTTTTCCCTTTTCCCTGTTTGTACCGTCGTTGGCTGTGTATAGGGTCGTACTTATATATAACCAAATACAGAGAGTTCCTTTGTAGACGCATAGCCCCCGGGAAGCCGCATTTCACCTTGGCCTGAGCTGGATTGGCCGTAATTCCCTTTCGAAAACGTTTACTGTGCACAAAATAAATATCTCCCTAATAAATAGCCAGCGACCTGACGATAAACATGAAGATGTCCAGACAATAAAATGGGGGAAAACCATGAACAGAAAGAAAATGATTCGCACGATGAAAAACATTCTGCCGGCGCTGTCCATCCTGCTGCTTGCCGCTTGCGGCTCGCAGACGGGATCGAGCGCCAAAGCGGCCGAGCCGCTGGAAGTCGGCGTCGTGCTGTCGGATGTCGGTCTCGGCGACCAGTCTTACAGCGACGCGGCGTTCCGCGGTCTGGTCAAAGCCCGCGACGAAGACGGCATCTTGTTCGATTACCGGGAGATCGCCCAAACCGATACTTACGACGAAGCGTTCAAACAGCTGGTCTTGCAGGACAACGATCTGATCATCGGGCTCGGTTACATGGTCAAAGACAGCCTGGAAGCGGCCGCCAAGACTTATCCGGACCGCCAGTTTCTGATCGTGGACGATACATCCGATCTGTCCAACGTGTCGTCGATTACATTCAAGGAAGAAGAAGGCAGCTTTCTCGCGGGAGCGGCGGCGGCCATGTCGAGCAAGACCGGCCATATCGGCTTTCTCGGCGGCGTCGAGTCGGACCTGCTGAAAAAGTTCGAAATGGGGTATGAGCAGGGCGCGCAGAGCATCGATCCGCAGATTCAATTGAAAGCCGTTTATGCCGGCGACTTCGGCAAAGCGGAGCTCGGCGCTTCGCTGGCCGCTTCGATGATGCAAAGCGACAATGTGGACGTGGTATACGCGGCCGCCGGCCTGACGGGTATCGGCGCGCTTCAGGAAGCGCAGAAGTTGGGCAAGTACGCGATCGGCGTCGACACCGACCAATTTTTTATCGCGGAAAAAGCGGTGATTACTTCCATGGTCAAAAACGTCGATACCGCGATCTTTACGGCCGTTCAAACGTTCGAACAAAGCGGCGGCAAATTCCCGGAGAAAAATATGGTGTTCGGCCTCAAAGAAGACGGGGTCGGCCTGGCTCCGATCCATGTGGTCGACCTGACCGATCAGCAGCAGAAGCGGCTTGAAGAGCTGCGCGGCGGTTTGATCTCGGGCGAAATCAAGATTGAGCTTCCTTAAATTTGGACGGAGGATTTTTATTATGAAATTACAAGGCAAATTACTGCTTAACGCCATCTTGTCGCTGGCCGCCGCGCTGGCGCTTGTCGGCTATATTATCGCCCAGCTGCTTCAGATCAATTCGCAGAATCAAACGCTTGTGCCCGATATGCTGAACGTTCAGCAGCTCAAAGCGGATCTGGGACAGGTCAGCCAGTCGCTCGACAATTATTCGTTTTCCATGACCGAAAGCAACAAATCGGCGGTATCGTCCAGGATCGCGACCGCTCAAGCGACGCTTGCCCTGCTGACGGATCAGAGTCTGGATACGCCGCAGCAGCAGCGCTGGCACGCCTCGATCCAAAACAAATTCGCCGAATTGTCGCAGGAAGCGCTGGAGGCGGTCGACCAGCGGAACAGCCCCGAAGCCAAGCGCCAGGCGGCCCGCATCCAGGGGATCCAGAACGACGCTTACCGCCTCGATCTGCTGACCAAAGCCCGCTACGACGCATACACCTCCGATCTGACGCACAGCATTCGGCTGACCTGGCAGATCGCGCTCGCCGGCGCCGGAGTACTGCTGATTGCCGCCGGCTGGTTCAACGCCCGCTTCGCCCGGCGTCTGGCGCGCCGGACGCGGCTGTTGAAAGAAGCCGCGGTGCGCATCGCGGACGGCGACCTGACCGTCAATGTCCGCCAAACGAACGGCCGCGACGAACTGGACGAATTGAATAATTCGTTTGTCGTCATGGTCGACAATCTGCGCGGCATCGTACAGTCGATCGAGTCCAGCGGCGGCGTGGTCGACCGGGTGGCCGAAGAGCTCGACGAGCAGAACGGCCGGATGCGGGAGATCGTATCGCAGGTCGCCACTTCGACCGAGGAGCTGGCGATCGGCAGCCAGCGCATCGCCGAAGATCTCGGCCAGACGGTCGAGGTCGTCGACGAGATGCAGCGCAGATTCGACGAGAATCTGGCCGAAACGGAAGAATCCGCCGCCGCGACCGAGCAGGCGCTCCGGTTTGTCGAGCACGGGGAAAGCGTCATGCGCGAACAGCTGCGCATCGCGTCCGTCAACCGCTCGGCGATGGCCGAAGTCGAAGCCACCGTGCGCGAGCTGGAAAACAGCGCGGCGCGCATCTCCGACATGACCGAGCATGTGGCGCAGATCGCCAAACAGACCACCCTGCTCTCGCTCAACGCTTCGATCGAAGCGGCGCGCGCCGGGGAAGCCGGCAAAGGCTTCGCGGTCGTCGCCGGCGAAGTGAACAAGCTGGCGGATCAGTCCGACACCGCCGCCAAAGAAATCTTTACCGCGGTCGGGCAGATCGCCGCTTCGATGACGCGGGTCAAAGGCTCCGTCGGGCAGAGCCTGGAATTGCTGCGCGAACAGGAGCAGGCGGCCGCTTCGACCGAGCAGTCGTTCTCGTCGATCAGCGGCCGTGTCCGGCAGATCGACGCTTCCGTCGGCAAGCTGGCCGACGATATGGCCCGGTCGCGCCGCCTCAGCATCCAGGTACAGCAGGCGGTCGAGAATATCAGCGCCGTCACCGAGCAGTCCGCGGCGGGCAGCCAGGAGATCACCGCTTCCACCGACGAGCAGCAGCGCGCTTTCGAAGAAATCGGCGGCAAAGTCAAAGAGCTGCTGCGCATCCGCGAAGAAATGCAGCGCGAGCTTCAACGCTTCCGGCTGGAGGGCTGAATATATCGTTAAAACTGAGGTTCGCTGTTTACTTTTAGTATTCAAATAGTGTACAGCAAAAAAAGACATACCGTTCGAAGAAATTGAACGGCATGTCTTTTTGATTTGTTTCTAAAGGTTATTCATATTGAAAACGTGAAATTGTAATTACCCGAACCGAGTAGTAATTTGTAGCCGAAGTCGTAGCGTACTAATTCATGTATCCCCTCTACATCCTCCAATATCACGTTATTTTCTCGAATTCCTTCTTGACCTTCTGAAGGGATAAATACTTCCGCCCTTGTATTAGCAGGAATTGTCACGTTTATTTCCGCAACGTTATCATCCGTTTTCTTCCAGGAAGATTCGATCGTGCCGTATACCGAGTCGAAAGAAGTCTTGACCCAGGATAGGTGTCCGTTTATGCGAGGCTGGATTTGAATGCGCTTATACCCCGGTTCAAGCAGATCGATTCCGCCAGCTACCCGATAAAGCCAATCTCCGATTGCTCCGTATGCATAATGATTGTAAGAATTCATATGATCGCTCCAGAACGTTCCGTCCTGCTTGATGCCGTCCCAATGTTCCCAGATCGTAGTTGCCCCCTGAAGCACGGAGAACAGCCACGACGGGTATTCCTGCTGCAGTACGAGCCGGTAAGCCAGATCGGTATACCCGAATTTCGACAGTACCAGACACAGATAAGGCGTACCGACGAAGCCGGTGGTCAGATGCGTCCCATTGGCTTCAACATGATCGGCCAGCATACGCGCTGTCCGAGCCCGGTCCTTCTCTTCCAGCAGATCGAACATGAGCGCCAGCACATAAGCGGTTTGCGTTGGCGAAGCCACACGGCCTCTTGGCGTTACGAACTCGCTTCGGAACGCTTCGACGATATTCCGGTGCAGATTCTCGTATTCGAGCGCCTCATCGGCAAGATCGAGTAACGCAGCTGTTTGGCTCAGCAATCGGGTGGAATGGGCGTAGAAGGCGGTAGCGATCAAATCTGTCGGAGTCGCTCCCACATAGCTGTTCTCTTTGGCATCCAGAGCCAGCCAATCGCCGAAGTGGAAGCCCGTATTCCACAGGAACTCCTCTTCCCCTTCGCCCCGGATATATTCGATCCAGGCTTTCATGCTCGGATACTGCGTCTGCAGAACCCGAAGATCGCCGTAGCACTCATACAAGGTCCATGGACAGATTACGGCGGCATCGCCCCAGGCAGAAGAACCGTACCCTGCGACCGGGACATCGGGAATGACATGCGGAACCCGTCCGCTTTCTTCCTGATCCGCCGCCAAGTCCTTCAGCCATTTTTCAAAGAACGGAACGACATTCATATTAAACGCCGCTGTCCGGATAAAGACCTGAGCATCGCCCGTCCAGCCAAGCCTTTCATCGCGCTGCGGACAATCTGTCGGAATATCCAGGAAGTTGCCTTTTTGCCCCCATAAAATGTTGCGCTGCAGCTGATTGATCAGCTCATCGGAACAGCTAAACCTGCCTGTCTGCATCAGATCCGTATGAATGACGCAGCCGATAACGCGTTCCAACAGTTCCTCTGCGGGAATTCCCGTCACTTTGACATAACGGAAGCCTTGGAAAGAGAGATACGGTTCAAAGATCTCTTCCCCTTTGCCCCGGCAAATATAAGTAACGGTTTGCTTGGCCGAGCGAAGATTGCCCGTATAGAAGTTCCCCGCCGCATCCAGCACTTCCGCATGTTGAAGTTCGATTACGTTCCCCTCTTCCTCTTCGACCGTAAATCTGGCCCAACCAACCATATTTTGTCCCATATCCAGAATCGTATCTCCTTCAGGGGTCCGGATAACCCCGACAGGACGAATCGTCTCGACAATGCGCGTAGGTTCATTCTCCTGCGCAACCAATGCGGAAGCGGGGGCATCGATTACCCGCGCCGCTTTCCAAGCGCTGTCGTCAAAGCCGGGAGACGACCAGCCGTCCATGGTCAATCGGGCATCATACGTTTCGCCATGATACAGTTCGGACATGAGCAGCGGCCCTCCGGAGAACTTCCAGTGTTCATCCGACGCGATGATCCGCTCCGAGCCGTCGGCAAGCGTCACATGCAGTTGCAGCCGCAGCGCACGCTTGTGGCCAAATAGATTGTTCTGTCCTTCCCAGGCAAGATTCCCCTTATACCAGCCATTCCCCAGGATGCAGCCGAGTGTATTCCCGCCTTGTGCAAGCAGTGTGGTTACATCGTAAGTCTGATACTGGATCCGCTTGGTATAACTGGTCCAGCCAGGATTGAACAGGCTGTCGTCAGCCGGATTGCCGTTGACATACAATCTGTACATACCAAGCGATGTGGCATAGATACGCGCTGATACGATAGGCTGAGGCATCGCAAAGTCAAAGCGTATGTAGTCGGCTGGCGCATCGTCGATGTCGTCCTCTGGAGTCGGAGCGCCGATCCACTCCGCCTGCCACTCTGCTTCGGACAGCAATGCCGTTTCCCAATAAGCCGGTGCGCTCCATTCGGATGCGTCCCCCTCAAGATTCCATACGCGCACCCTGACATGATATCGGGTACGGGATTGAAGGGGCTGGCCCGCATACTCGATATGCACGCTTGCATCGGAATCGACTTGTCCGGAATCCCACACAAGGTCCGAGCCAAAGTCGGAAGTTCGCGCAGCCTGCAACTGATAGCCGCCTTGGATAAATCCACGATTTGCCGACTCGGTCTGCCAGCTAAATCTCGGTTTGACGTCATCGATTCCCACCGGATTCTTCCGGTAATTGACACATAGACGGGTCGTACTGAATTTTACCATTTCCATCTCTCCTGTTCATTCTGCTTCATCGCCTTGCGGTCATTCTTTTATGGACTAACCGAATTGCCCGGAACAGGCTTTTCGGGAGCCTTCGCTTTTCTCAAACTTGCCGGTGAACATCCTTCGATTTTTTTGAACACCTGTGTGAAATAGATATAGTCGGCAAAACCGATCTGTTCGCTGATTTCGTACAACAGGTCGTTGGTGTGCAGAATCAGTTCTTTGGCTTTTGCAATTCTCAGACGGGTCACATATTCTTTGAAAGACACTCCGAATTCGCGCTTGAAGCGATGGCTGAAGTAATTGGGGGTTTTCCCAACATGTTCGGCCAGCATTTCCACGGTCAAATCTTGAGTGTAATGTTTGCGAATGAATTCTTCCGCCCGGATCATCACGGGACTCAATTCCTTGGAACGTTCCAGACCGACTTGTTCAAAAGTGGACAGTGCAATCTTCCGAAAGTCGTCGAGAGTCAAAATATCCAGGTTTCCGTCGATTATGGCTATGTGGGCATGAATCTGCTCGACGGCATCGCCTGGAATATGTCTGGCTGCCACCAGCACAAATTGAAGAAGGCTTCTTACATACGCGGCAATACTGTTCCTACTGTATTCGCGCCCGGTCCGGAGCCGTTCAAATTCCGCCGCGATCCGATCGATCAGCGAAGAGAAATCGCCTTGCGACAAGGCCGACACGAAGCGTTCGTCTTCCAGAAGACCACCAATCGTCTCGTCTTTCAGTGCCGCCGTATCTCCTCTTGCCTGGATGGATCCTCGCCCTTCATACAGTTTCAAAGCCAGGGCCTGTTCGGCCTGTCGCTGCATGTCAGCAAAGTCGGCCGCATTTCCGTAACCGCTTACACCGGCGGAAAAAGAAAATCCCTGCGTCTGCATTTGTTTATTCCATCCCCGCAGTTGATTCAGCAGCTCGTTTACAGTTTGCGTAAAATAAAGGTACGAAGGCGTTTCCAATTTAAAGAGAAGAACGATGCTATCCTTTTTGTAAGTTAAAGCAATCCCTTTTTGTCCCCATTCACGCTTCTCGAATATTTGGCAAAAAGTATGCACGGCATGCTGCACACTTTCGGCATCCGTATGCGCGTCCCGGTCGATCTGGATCGCGGCACAGAGTAGACTGCCCGTTGCATCGAAATTATAGTACTGCTGCAGTCCTTCCAGAATAATCAATCGATCCGTAATGCGGCCGGCCAGCAGTTCTCCCTTGAAGCTGCGTTTATAGGACTCCAGATATTTATGAAATTCCTGCTCGGTCATCTGTTCCCGAACGATATTTTCTCTGACCTTCTTGATTAAGGCGACCAGATTCCGTGCGCGAATCGGCTTCATCTCGTAATCGACAGCGTCGAGTTGAATGGCCGTTTTCAGATATTGAAAATCGTTATAGCCGCTCAGAATAATGACCTTGGTCTGCGCCCTGACCTGCTTGATTTGTCGCAGCAATTCCAAGCCGTCCATGCCGGGCATTCTCACGTCGGTTAACACGATCTCCGGGAAAAATTCATTGAATTTCTGCAAAGCTTCTATGCCATTTGACGCTGTGATTACCTGTTCGATATTCAGAGAATGCCAATCGATTCCCTGCTCGATGCCTGTCCGAATTTGATCGTCGTCATCCGCAATCAGCAGCTTCATTCCAATCCCTCCTTCGCTTCCTGCTCCAAGTACGGGATATAGACTTCGACCTGTGTGCCAACTCCGGCACGACTGGCAAAGTGCAGCCCGTATTCCGGCCCATAACTGATCTTGATTCGATCGTCTATGTTTTTGAGCGCAAATACGTTCTTGGCTTCTTCTTCGTGAGCCATCATCTGATGGATTCTCGCCTCGTCGGTTCCCAGCCCGTTATCGGTTACGGTAAACCGAATTCCCGGTCCGGCCCGGACGATCTCCACCTGGATCAGGCCACCTTCAATCACTTCTTCCAGACCATGTATGATGGCATTCTCCACAAGTGGCTGCAAAACGAGCTTGGGCATCCTGCAGTTTAGCAGCTCTTGGTCCGCTTCGATGCGCAGCCTGATTCGGGAGCCATACTTCCGCTTTTGGATCAGCATATAGTTCTCCAGAAACTCTACTTCCTGCCTGACGGTAATGAATGGCTCTCCCTTGTTCAACGTATGCCTGAAAATTTCGGCCAATGCTTCAATCTGCTCGCTGACATCGTAATTTTTCTGTTTGAGAGCAAGCCAGTGAATCGAATCCAGCGTGTTATATAAAAAATGCGGGTTGATCTGGGATTCCAGCGCTTTGATCTCGGCCTCTCTTTGCTTGATCTTGCTGACATATACATCGTTAATTGTTTCTTTAAGCTGGTTCACCGTTCGCAAGAAACCGCTGCTGATTTCTCCGATTTCATCTTTGGAATCGCTGGCAAGAGCCATATCGAAATTACCGTTTTTCAGCTTGGTCATTTCCGCTCTCAGTCTTTGTAGCGGTTTCAATAAATACTGGTGCTGTACAAAAGAAAAAACGATGCCAAACGAGATGGACAGCAGGATTGCAATGAATAACACGATATTGATCGTCCTGCTAAGCGTCGAGAACGAAGCCTGCGGGGTGAGCTGGATCAATTTCCATCGGGGTTCGTCGATTGTGTAGTAAAAAGCGACTTCCTTGCGCCCCTCCACCTCGGTTTCCAAAAAACCTTCTTTGGTCTCGGTAATTTGACGGATATAGGCTTCATCCTTGAATCTCTGTCCGATCTCGTTTCTTTCCGTCGAAGATAAGATATGACCTTCAGCGTCCAGCAGAAAAATTCGCGAGTCGGCGTAGGAACGAAGAGTTCCAAATATCCGATACAAAGCATTCTCATCCAAATTGAATCTTTCAATTCCGATCATGTTTCCATACTTGTTTAAGTCCATAATGCCCCTATAGTACTCGATGCTGCCGGAAGAAGTGGACCAAAATCCCTTTCCCCGCAGACTTAAGGTGCGCTCCTTAATCAGCGGATCGATAGCCGACACCTGCCGCATCCCTTTTTGAAAAATAACTTCCTGGTTGGAATATAAAGTGATCGACTCATACAGCTGCCGAGAACCCAGAATATCGTCCATCCAGTTATTGATATTCCAATAGATCTTGTCGTAATCCGTGATTCGATTGTATTTGCCGCTAGCGAAGTCCTGAATCAGTTCATTGGATAAAATTCGCTTCGACTTATCGTTGGTATCCGACATAATGGACTCAAAATTCTGCCGCGTTTGTTTTAGAGTTTCCAGAACCGTATCGTATGTTCTTTTTTGCGCCAGGTCCGCAAATTGGTAATTCACATACACACCCAGCAAGATCAAGGGGAAAACGATGAATGCCGCGATACAGGAATACAGCTTTTGCTTTAAAGAAAAATCTTTGAACTTGATCATGTTTTCCCACTCCCCCGTACTGCTTAGACGAAATCTCCAATCAGTCAACAGGCGTTACATTTAGTATACGAGTCCTGTTTGCCGCCAAGCATAAAAAAATCTACAAATACTTTATCTTTTCCACTCGACATTCCTTATTGCCGCTGGGCATCCAGACGCAGCTTCTCCAGATCTTCAATCGCCTTCATTCCATAAAACAAAAAGTTGGCAGGCATTCTGTCGCCGATCTCCTGCGAGATCGAAGAAGAGAGCGACAGGATTTCTTTTTGTTGATAAAAATTCGCAATGTCCTTGGCATACTCCGAAAATTCCGGATCATCCGACATCACTCCCTTAATCGCAACCGGAGCCCCATTGTTTACCCGATGCTGCAGAACTTCCGGACTGGTCAAATATTTGAGGATTTCAATGGATACTTCGGGATGCCGTGCATTGACCGGAATCATATACCCGTTGAATCCTCCAAGAACCTGGGTCCGGGTTCCCATATGGGGCCAACTCAGAATGCGTACATGTTCCAATCCCGACTCTCGGATCGATTGTGCGGACAGTACATTCAGGTTGGCTTTGACGGCAATTTGACCGCTGTCAAAGGCCTGGTCGATTTGTTCCTGGGACATGGTCAAGGCTCCTTGCCCCGGATAGACATACCCGTTCGTGTAAAGCGATTCTACTTCTTGAAATACGCGAACGACATTCGGATCGGTAAAAGGAATTTTCCCTTGCGACCATTCGAGCAGCTTGCTTTCATCGGGCCAAACGGAATACAGCAGCTCTCTTACCGGCCATGAGGTCCAATTCTTTTGAATGCCCAGCGGCCTGATTCCGGTTTGTTCCTTAATCGTTTGCAGCATCTGCTTGAACTCATTCCAATCGACGGTATCGCCGGAAAGCCGAATGCCCGCTTGATCCAGAATATCCATATTGACTTCAAGCAGCGGATAGATTGGGGCATTGGGTACCGCAAAGACTTTTTCCTTGTAAGTCCCCGCCCCCAGCACACCCTCAATAAAAGTCGCCTTCCATTGCCCGTCATTCGCCTCAAGATAAGGGGTCAGGTCCAAGGCCAGATCTCCATTTGCGAAACGGTCGATTTCTCCGGGCCAATACATGGCAAGATCAAGCGGTTCTTCCGAGGCAATCGACGTCTTAATGACCTTCTCCGCGTTGGAGGCTTCCCAGGTCTTGAAAGTAAGGTCATACCGGTCCGCGAAATGACGGGCCACCATCTGTTGTTCCCGCTCGGAATTCACATCCTCCGGTCCGGCGATCATAAGCGTTAGTCTGATTTTGTCGTTGGATGCGGCTTCTTCCTGGATTCTTGCCTGTCCGTCAAGAGTGCCAAACGAAATATGCGATTGACCTATCCAGACGCATACGATGAGCAGGAGTCCCAGGCTGATGAATACAATCCTTTTGTTTGTCGAAACTTTCATGGTGTCCCTCCGGCAGATCGGAATTCCAAACGAAAAGCATACACTTTGTACTCTTTCATTAGAGCAAATAAAGGAAAAGAAGGTCAACCCGGTGGGCCGACCCTCCAATCCCGAAAGGTACTTACAACACTTCTGCTTTTGCGTTGAAGCTTCTCGATTTGCCGTCAATGAATAAATCGGAGATGATGCGGAAACGGCCCGTCTGCCGAATATCCTGACAGGAAGCGCCGATCAACAATTCCATCTCGCCGGCTTCGATCTTCCACTTCATATCCTTGTCGAGAAACGCAAATTGGCTCGGATGCATGGTAAACGAAATTTTCTTCGTCTCGCCGGGTGCAAGCGCCACTCGAATAAATCCGACCAGATCCAGGTTCGGACGAACCATACTGGCATACAGGTCCCGAATGTAGAGCTGAACGACTTCTTCACCGATCCGATCACCGGTATTCGTGACCTCGACGGTAACGGCCACGTTCCCGTCTGGTTTCACTTCCGCCCGCTCGATCTCGAAGGTCGAGTAGTCAAATGTCGTATATGACAACCCATGTCCGAAATAATAGCGGGGTTCGCGTGGGCAATCCACATAGCTCGTAAAGGCCGTGTCCGTTCCCACATGATAGCTGGCTCCATTATCATGATTATAGAAGAGCGGTGCCTGGCCGGCATTATAGGCAATGGTGACGGGCAGCCTTCCAGCCGGATTGTAGTCGCCGAACAGGACATCGGCAACGGCTTCCGCCCCGTATTGTCCGGGGCTCCAGACTTCTAGGATCGCATCGATATGCAGATCAGCCATATCGCTGGAAATCGGTCTTCCGTCGAAATGGACAGCCACGGTCGGCTTGTTTAACCCGGCGAGCTTGCGGATAAATGTCTCCTGACAGTCCGGAATCTGGATGTGGGTTGCATCGATGCCTTCGCCCGTTGTGCAGGCGGTTCCCCAACCGAACTTGCCGCCCAGTGTGAGAATGACGATATCCGCTTCTTCAGCAGCCTTCAGCGCCTCCTGGTGCATCGAAGTATCGCTGCCGGCATAAGCGTAACCATACGCATACGTGATCTCCGCCTGTGGATTCTCTGCTTGAATCTGCTGCAGCAGCGTCCGAATTTCCGGATAGAGCTGCTGCAGCCGCTGGTCTACAGCAGGATTCTCGATCTGGATCTTGCTGCCCGGATACGTATAATGGCCTCGGTCCATCGTGAATTCTTCTTTGTTCAAATTCGATATTTTCTCAAAATCCACCCCGGCCATCGTATTGCCGACTCCGGACATAGCTTCTACCAAACTTGCGAATGAATAGCCTCCAAACAACGCCCGAATCGACTGGGCATGATGACCGATGACCGCGATCTTCTGTTGCTTGCGCTTCAATGGAAGAACACCGTTATTTTTCAGCAGAACCAGCGATTGCCGCGCCGTATGAACCAGCAGCTTATGCATTTTTTCGCCGCCGAATGATCCTTCCCCCGTATATTCAGGTTCCGGGAACGGCTGCTCAAACAAGCCCAATTCAAATTTGGCAATCAGAACATTCCGCACGGCGCGATCAAGTGCGCCAATGTCCGCGCTTCCGTTCCTGAAGCGAAGCATCAGCTCGTCGTTATAGCAGTCCTTCGCTGGTAGCTCCACGTCCATTCCGGCTTGAAGCGAGTGTTCACCGGTGTCCGTCTTGCTCTCGAACAGCCGATGCCGGGTGTGCTGCTCCGAGATCGAAGAGTAATCGGATACGACCACTCCGTCGAATCCCATTTCTTCGCGCAGCAGCGTAGTAAGAATCTCATACGAACCAGCTGCGATCTGACCGTCGATCGATCCGTAAGAATTCATGATAGACCGCATGTTTGTATCGGTAATGGCAGCCTGGAACGGCTTCGCATACACTTCTCTGAGGATTCTCGGCGGGACTGCTGTTGAAGCGGCATGAATGCCACCTTGAGTAGCATGGTAGCCGAGGAAATGCTTGGCGCAGGCCAGTACGCCTTTCTTCAGGTTGCCATCATGCTGTAATCCGGCAATATAAGCTGTTCCGATGGCCGACACCAACGTCGGATCTTCACCATATGTTTCGCCCTGTCTGCCGAAACGCGGATCGCGCGCCACGTCCAGTACCGGAGCAAACGCATGGGTAGCCCCCGCTATCCGGGCCTGCCTGCCCACGATTTTGCCCAGTTCACGGATCAGTGCAGGATTCCAAGTAGAAGCCTGTCCGATGGCGGAAGGTAGACTTGCCGCTTCCGGCATCATGCCGCCTGTCAACGTCTCCATGTGGAAAATAGCCGGAATCTGGTGTTCGCTCAGTTTCATAATTTGCGTCTGAATCTGTATGACTTTGTTAATCAGGGCTTCTTTGTTGTCAAGTTCACCGGCAAACAACATGGCAACCTCGCCTACACCATGCGGATAATTTTTTTCCAACAGCTCGAAACTGCCTTTCTCCGGCATGTACCCGACAATCTGCCCCATTTTTTCTTCCAGACTCATTCTTCTCAGCAGGTCGTCGGCGCGTTGTTCGGCCGAGAGCGAAGGATTCAGATAATCGGCGCCCATCGCTTTACTCATAATCTTCAATCCTCCATTCTTCTCTCCAATCCAGATAAGCCAGCCTGCCATCGAAGCGAACCGGCAGCCATACATAATCCGCAACGGAGGTATCGATATTCATGTCCATCGAGTAATGCGGTCGTTCCAAGGCAAAGTCAATGTCGGGATTAAACATCTTTCTGTAGATCTCCGCCGTTTCTGCATAACCTTTCCCGGTCGCATAATTCTCCCCCGCCAGCTCGGGCAAATTCGGTATCCATCTATCCGCCAGCGCAATATAGAGATCTTTCTTGAACGGATGTTTGAATACGGAAGTGATTTGCGAATTGTAGGACGTTCTGGATGCATCATTTGGATGCGGATCGCCCAGTACCTCCCAAGGTCCATGGAAACTCTTGGCTACAGCGACCTCGGAAGGATTCGAGTGGTAGCCCGTCGTTCCCGAGGTAAAGAGATAATGCAGCCCTTTTCTGAAGAAATAAGCAGGGGCTTCACGGACGTCTGGTGGCTGAAGCTGTGGAAAATGTGTGGAATAGTAGCCGGTAATATCCGTATAATCTGCCGTCAAATCCGCGCAGATCATCTCGCTATGCACTCTTTCAAAGTAATAGTAAGCCTTGCCGTCCGCAGCCTCGACCAGATCGAAATCGCCCGCGCTCATATGAAGCGGACGAAGATCACTTTGGACCATCGTATACGGCCCCAGAATGTCATCGGCCGTCAGAACGGTCGATTTCTGTGTGCCGTCCTTCTGCATCACCTTCAGCCAGCAGACGAACTTTTGCGTGTGGCGGTTGAAGAGAATATGCGGTCGGTCCATATACTGTGAAGGATGCAGCGGCGAGGCTTCATCCTCTTCATTTGGAGGAATGATCACGCCTTTATCTTCCCAATTGTATAAGTCAGTCGAAGCGTAGCATCTGACTCCCCAATGCCAGATTCCGTTTCCCGGCTTTGTCTTTTCTTTGTTCTCGCCATACCAGTAGAAGACTTCTCCAACGGCAATAACGGAGCCTCCATGTGCCTGAATCCGTTTGCCTTGTGTATCGAGCCATACCTGCCCGGGTTTGATCGAATGATAAGTCATTTATATCCTCCTTGAATCGCTTAAATGTCCACCGCAATTCCTTCTACTCTTTGACTCCGCCCAGCGTGATTCCCTTGACGAAATAGCGTTGGAAGAACGGGTACAGCACGAGAATCGGCAGGATCCCGATTGTGGCAATCGCCATTCTTATCGTGGTCGAAGGAAGCTCCGCTACATTGGCTCCGATGGCCTGCGCCTGTGAAGCATTTTGCAGAAGCACCTGAATATTCTCATTGATATTGTTCAAAATAATCTGGATGGTATATAAGCTGGCACCGTCGCGTCCGGACAGGTAGTACAGACCGTTCTGCCAGTCGTTCCAATAAGCCAGTCCTGTCATCAACCCAATCGTAGCGATAATCGGGAGGCTGAGCGGCATAATAATTCTGGCAAAAATCTTGAATTCGCTCGCACCGTCGATGGTAGCCGCTTCCTTAAGCGCTCCAGGAATGCTGTACGACATATAATTTTTTACCAGGATGACATTGAACGCGTTCATCAGCAGATTCGGAATCAGCAGCGCCCAGATCGTGTCTTTGAAGTCCAGGTAATGGACGTACATGTAATAAGTCGCCACCAGACCGCCGTTGAACAGCATGGTGAAGATCATCAGAAAATTGACGACTTTCATGCCCGGAATATGATTCTGGGAGATCCCGTAGGCGAACAGCGCCGTGATCGATACACTGACAACGGTTCCTGCGAAAGTAACAATCAACGTCATTAGATAAGCCTTCCCGATGGTATCCCACTGCACTGCAATATACTTGTAGGCTTCAAGACTGAACTTCTGTGGAAAAAAAGAATATCCATGTTCGGTGGCCCAGGATTCGGAAGTAAACGAAGAGATAATCAGCAGCAAAAATGGAAGAATCGCACACAATGCAATCAGACCGCAAAAAACGTGGGCGACAATTTGGGTAATTCTGGACTCGCTTGTCTTCATCTCCATCCCCCTCTAAAACAGCGCGTTTTCCCGGTTGTATTTTTTGATAAAGAAATTCGCAGCCAGGATCAACACAAAGCCCACAATCGATTGATAGAAGCTGGCAGCACTGGACATGCCGTAATCGCTGTTGCGCAGCAGTGCTTGATACACGTAAACATCCAGTGTTCGCGTAACCGAATACAGCGCTCCGCTATTCTGCGGCATCTGATAAAACAAACCAAAGTCCGAGCGAAAGACTTGTCCAACAGCCAGAATGAACAGCGTGATAAAGGTAGGCTTCAACAGAGGGAGCGTAATATGGCGGATCTGCTTCCACTTGCTGGCCCCATCGATCGTCGCTGCTTCGTAATAATCCTGATTGATTCCGACGATACTCGCCAGGTAGATGATCATGCTGTAACCGATACCTTTCCAGGTATTGACAAGAATCAGAATCAGCGGCCAATACGTCTTATCCATATACCAGTTAATCGACTCTTTGCCCAGCGGCTGCAGAATGGAATTGTTAATCAGTCCCGTTTCCGAAGACAAGAAGGCATAACCGAGATAGCTTACAACGACCCAACTCATCAGAAACGGCAGCAGGGTCAGGCTCTGGTAGGCTTTTGAAGCAAACTTGCTGCGAATCTCGTTGATCAACACGGCCAGCGTAATCGCCGAAACCGTTCCGATCACGAAGAAAGCAACATTGTACAGAATCGTATTTCTTGTGATAACCCAGGCGTCATTTGTTGCAAAGAGAAACTTGAAATTATCCAATCCGTTCCATGGACTGCCGAAGATGCCTTCAGAGAAATTCAGCTTTTTGAAAGCGATAATCACACCGAACATCGGGATATAGTTATTGATCAAAAGGTAAAGAAGTCCCGGCAGAATCATGAGATATACCGGAAAATATCTTTTCCAACGGTTTTTCTTCTTTTCACGAGCGCTCGCTCGTTTGACTTCAATTGCCGTCATGTGAAGCTCCTTTCCTGACAAGCGGTCAGGCTGCCGATTAGCAGCCCGCCACCTGTGCGGACGATTCGCAATCTATTTCCCGTTGCTCTGTTTCCATTCGTCCAACTGCTTCTGATTTTCCTGAATGATCTTATCGATTCCGGCGGATTTCAACGCATTCAGGAATTCCGGCAGTGACTTGCTCGGTTCAAGCGCCCCACTGTTGAAGGCCGGTGTATACTGCTCGATGACTGTAGAAACGGCTGCAATCTCCGAAGATACCGACGCCTGCTTGAAGCTGTAGCCCAATGCCGGCGAGTATCTCGATTGAGGGATATTATCGTCGTCTTCTTTCAGAACTTTGTTTTTGTTGATCGGTTCTGGCGATACAACGGGCCATTGAAGCCGATTGCCATAAATGCCGTATCCCTGATAATAAGGGAGCTTGGATGTATCCGGGTCCATAAATTCAATTGAAGTCCCTTCATCCGTCTGCTCCAATACTTTGTAGGACTTTCCTTCCAGACCGAATTGCAGCAGCCAGGCAGCATCTTTATTTTTGTAAATGTAGTTCAGCACTTCCATGGCTTTCTCGGGATGCTGGGACGAACTTGTAATATTCCACATGATGCCCTGACCGCCATTATTGGATACATAAGGCTCGATCATCGGAATCCCGGTGAATTCAATGCCGGATGCGGCACTCTTTGAGCTGGCCGACAGTCGATCGTTCCAGTAGAACATACCCAGATATTTCTTCGTTGCAAGCAGCGAATCGGGTGATTGCTTGGTGATGGCTGCATCGGAAGAAATGTAGCCCTTTTTCGCCCAGTCATACATTTTATTCACATATGTCGCATATTCGTCCGTAGCGAACAGATTGCTTACCGTCGTATCGTCGAATCCACGATTCAGCATCAGTACGCCTGCGGCAAGCGAACCCGTTACCTTGTCATATTCGATATAGGAGTTGTTCAGCGGGTCCTGAGTCGTATTCCATGGAATCGTGGTATAAAAGTCTTTGCCTTCGCCGGCTTTTACTTTGGCGAAAATCTCGTCCAGATCATCCATCGTATACTTTTTCTCGGGATCGATCGTGATATTGTATTTTTGCAGAAGGTCCGTTCGAGCCAGATAGCCGTAAGTATTGCCTTTGATATAGACCGGTGGGACGCCGTAAGTTTTGGAGTCGTATTTGGCTCCATCCAACAGGACCCCTGCCTGTTCCTTAATGTCCTTGCCCTGCTGCTCCAGCAGATCGTCGAGAGGCACGATCATCCCGCTGTCAACCGAAGGTCCCAGACTTGTAAAAGCGGTAAGCATGATATCCAGCGGTTCGCCCGAAGCAACGGCGAGAGAAGCTTTTTTCGTGGACTCGCTCAATCCGACAGGCTCGAATTTCACACGCGCCCCGACATCCTTTTCCAACATTGCGTTGAACGCATCTTCAACCTCTTGGAACCCCGACCCCAAATTTCCCGGCGTCGGATACTGCCAAACGATTGTCGGAATTTCTTCCGCCGTACTTCCTTCCTGAGCGCCCTTGCTGTCTTTGGCATTGTTTGAACATGCAGTTAATGCGGACAAAGCAGCAACCAATACCAGTGCAATCGCTTTTTTCATGTTTGCTTTCCCCTTTGTTCTGGTTTAAGTCGGTTTTCTCTCTCTCCTACCTGGTGAATATGGAATGCGCGCGCTTTCATTTGCAATTATATAAAGAGTGGACTGAACAATATATTTGGAAAAACTACGATTAGTTTAGTTTTTAATTGGTAGCGCACAAAATATTTCTTTTTAGCATGATACATAATAAAAAAAGTTCTCTCCAAAAAGATTAATTTTGGAGAGAACTTTTTTATCAAAATAATATATACTTAAAGAGTTAAAAATCATATTTTTTTGTTTAGCATTCAAATAAAAAGGAAAGTCCATTTCCTTGCGGAGTGAATCTGGCGTAAAAATTTAATACGGGATGACTGAAGTCGAATTCAATTGGTAGAAATACATAACTGGAATCATTATATTCATGACTGTTCCAGCGGTCGGAAATATACAGAAATTGTTCTTCCGAGCACTTTAACACAAACGCCGGTTGCGTGTTATAAGTAGTAGCATCACCAAAGTCTTCCAACATGCTCCATTTCCCTTCTATTGCATCGGCCGAAGCAAACTTGCATTGGTTAGGCTCCCAACCAGTACAAAAAGACGAGAGCATATAATATTTATTTTTTCGCTTGAACACAACTGGCGCTTCGCGATATTCACCCTGCCAAAGCTTATGGATGAGACGCTCGACATTCAGATAATCGTCGGTCAAACGGTAGACATGCAGGTCAGCGTTGTCGCGTGCCGCTGAAATGAAGTAAGCCGTTAATAAAATCTGCAGTCATGTCGATCTCCCTTCTCCTACAAAATAAACCTAATCTTCAATCTTCGCTTGAGCCCCTTGTTATCAGAATCCAGTCTTAGGAATCTCCTCCGATTTTTGATCGAATGGCGCGATGACCCGTTTTCGGACGGCATACATGCGCTGGTGCGCCGTTTGTACAGCTCCAACGAATTCGGCATATAGCGTCCGTCTTCGGCTCAAGTGGCGAGAGAATTTTTGAGTCTGCTTATGCTCTGGTGCAGGTTGATGAAATTCAATTTTGCATATTCAAAAGCCGTTCCGACAGAAGAATACCTCTTCCGTCGAAACCGACTTTTACCATTCTATCTCCACTGAACTGCGATTTCCCTTGTATATTCGCCTATAAGCAGGTGACGTGCCTCCGATGTGAGCACTTCGTCTCCCAGTGTCACGTTCTCGAACGCGACGTCTTCCACCATTCGGTCCTCGTCGTAACCGGAGATATGCGACGGGTTCGGGCAGGCCGCATCGAAGCGAATGTTGCGAAACAGAACCCGCTCGATCCTTCTGCCGGGAGCCGGGTTGTATTTCTCGTTCTTCAGCACCCGGATGTTGAACGGTTCACCCAGCTCGAACGTCTCGACGCGAATGTCTTCAAACACGACGTCCCGTACAATATTATGGTCGCCCGCATTGATCGCCATACAGCCCCAATAATCCGGCTGTGGCTCGTGGTGTTCCAGTATATCCAGCTTGCCAAAATGCAGCCGTTCGATGACAGTGCCCGCTCCTGCGTGATCGCCATGGGTGCCGATATTGATTGGATGGGCAACATCCGCCCACAGAATTGTCCCGCGTACGCTAATATCCCGCGCATCGCCGCAGAATTCACCGCGTGACGCATACACCGCAATGCAGTCGTCCGAGGTACGCAGAAATCCGCCTTCGATCGTCACGTCCCGGCAGGCCATCATATCGATGCCGTCGCACCAGCCACGCGAACTGAACGTTTTCAGATTGGAGATACGGATGCGCTCTGACTGACCAAGCAGCACGCTGTAATGTGGCGGATCGATCATGGCAATCCCTTCGATGACGATGTCCGAAGAGTAACGCACATCGACGCCGCGATAATACGTGTTTTTGGCAAAAGACGACAGATCCAGAACACCGCGTCCGCGAATCTCCACGCCGCGCACCTTGTCGCAGACCAGACCGCCGCACAGCACGGCACCACCCGCCAGATATACCGATGTATGCGAGGGAAGATACAGCCGATCGTCTTCCAGAAGATGCACGCCCGGCTCGAACCGGACGATGCGGCGCTGTTCTGCCGTTCTTGCCTTGCCGGTGTCCGCATCCGTTCTGCTTCCGTTATCCAGCCGCTGCCGAATATCCGCTCCCCGATGTAATCCCGGCCGCAGCGTCAGCACGCCGTCGCCATCCGGTTCCGGCGCGTTCTCTTCCGCCGGATTGGCGAAAATATGCAGATTGCGGAACCGCTCGCCGTTGACTTCGAGCGAGAGCAATCGCGGCCCGTCCAGCTTGAGCCGGAGCGCTACTTCGTCTTCTTGATCGTCGCAGCGCAGCCCTGCCGACAGTGGACGGACTACGGTATCCGTCACCGCTCCGAGCCGATGTTCGATCTCAAGCTCGACCGGACCGCCGCAGCTGAAAGTAACCATCGAAGCGTAACGAACATCGTGCATGTCAACGGCAGCCCGATACACGAACAGCTGCTGCCATTCCGCTCCCGGCTCCCGGACACGGACTGTATAATCCGGGCTTTCTTCCAGGCCTTCGGGTATCGGGTAGACGGCAAGTGTGCTTACTTGACCGTATTCGCCTCCGCTCATCCCTGACGCGCCTCATAGATCTGCTGCGCTTCGTCGAGTTCCGCCTGACCGCCGGAATTCAGCCACTGTGCCTTGAAGTCATCGAAGCCTTTATCCGTATTCGCTTCCCCCGTAATCGCCTTGATGTAATACTGCGCTTGCAGCGTAGTCAGGATCGCTTCATATTGCGCCTTGGTGGACATGACTGTCGACTGCATCAGATCGGTCAGGATGGTAAGTCCATCTATGTTCGTATACTTGTCGCGGAAGGCAATCTTGTCGGGCGAGAAGTGGTATTTCTCCATCGCCTGCACCTTGCCGCCGAACGGATTATAGAAGCTGAGGCCCCATTCTGCGGCTTTGATGCCTTCTTTTAGTACGGGCAGGCCGTCCTGCATGTCATACGACTGGCCTTCTTCGCCGAACAGCGTCGTCAGATAACCGGTATCGTCCGTTGCCACATATTCCAGCATTTCGAGAATCTTCTGCCGCTTGGCCTCGTCCTTCTCAAGCTGTACACCAAAGAACAGCGGCGGCTGAAGCGCACCGTTGGACATCGCATATTTCTGACCGTCCGGACCGGCAACCGGGGTTCCCGGCACCAGCTCAATGCCTTTGTCCGCCGAGACCAGACCGAAATAACCGTCCTTGTACAGATGATGCCACATGCCGGTGTCCAGCATGCCGGTACGCAGGCTGATGAACTTGGTCTGAATTTCGCCGTTGCCGTCCGTAATGAATTCCGGATCGATAATGCCGGCCGTATACCATTTGTTGAGCAGTGTGAGCGCGGCACGCGCTTCTTCCGTTACGGCGCCGTATTCGACTTTTCCGTCCTTGCCGAGCTTGAACTGGTAAGGATTGACTCCGTAAGCGGCGAACACGGAATTGAACATCTGTGTCTGTGCATCTTTTCCGCGTCCGGTCATGCCGTAGGTATCTTTTTTGCCGTTGCCATCCGGATCTTCGAGCGTGAACTTGGTCAGCACATCCTCAAGTTCGTTCAGGTTCTGCGGTGGTTGATCGTATCCGATCGCCTTCAGCCACTGACCGTTATATGCGGGCATGAAGCCCGTCGAACCATTGGACCAGACCTTCGGCACGCCCCAGTTCTTGTCGTTGTAGCTTCCGGCTTCCCAGGCTTTCGGATCGACGCCCTCCACATCCGCCGTGTACTTCGGCATATACTGCTTGATCTCGTCGACGGAGATGTTGGCAATCACGCCCTGGTCCGCCCACTGCACCATATCGCCCACCGTGCCGTCGACGGCCAGAATATCCGGAATGTCGCCGGAAGCGAGCATTACGCCAAGCTGTTCTTTCCACGTTTCCGTTTCAAATTTGACGTTCTTGATCTTGATATTGAATTTCTGCTCCAGATATTTCTGCACGAAATTATTGTCCGCTTCCGGCGCTCCCCAGTTGTTTGCGATTGTAACGGTCATCGGTGCATTTGTATCGGTGGCCTTTCCGGCCCCGCTCTCTTCGGACGATCCTCCGCAGCCGCTCAGCAGCGCGGAAGCGGCGAGCATCAGTGCGGTCAAGCCGGTAAACCCGATTCTTTTCTTCACTTCTGTTTCCTCCCTTTTGTCTGTTTGTCTGTTCTAGTACCTTGACCGCATCAAATCTAAGGTTTACGTTCATCGGAAACACGCACGGTTCAAGCGGGTTTTCGGGGAGCGTAACCTAACCTCTTAAGCGGTCAAGGTACTAGCCTTTAAGCGAACCGACCATGGTTCCCTTAACGAAATATTTTTGCAGGAATGGATAGACAACGATGATCGGCAGCGCGGTGAACATCAGCGTGGCCGCCTTGATCGGTTCCGCATAGCCCAGAACCGCGCTCTGCGAGTCCGAAGAGAAGATCGACACGTCTTCGCCCGTGATGACAACCCTGCGCAGGAAGGTGGTCAACACCTGCTTGGCCGGGTCCTGGATATACAGTACAGCATCGAACCAGGCATTCCAATGCCCGACTGCCGACCAGAGCGACAAGGTTGCCAACACCGGCAGCGACAGCGGCATGATGATGCGAAACAGAATCTGCAGATCGTTCGCTCCGTCAATCTTGGCCGAATCTTCCACTTCTTCGGGAATGGCCTGGAAGAAGTTGCGCAGAATGAGCATGGAGAAGGTGCTGATTAGACCCGGAATGATATAGACGAGCCGAGTATCGATCAGACCCAGATTTTTAATCAGGAAGTAAGTCGGAATCAACCCCCCGCTGAAGAACATGGTGAACACGATCAGCATGGTGAAAAAGCTGCGATGCGGCAAATATTTGCGAGACAGCGGATAAGCCCCCATCGACATGAACACGATCGAACAGATCGTCCCGACCACCGTGCGGAATACACTGTTGCCGAAGCCGATCCAGATGTCGCTGCGCGACAGCACACGTTCCCACGCATAGAAGGAAACCTCTCTCGGATACAAATGGATGCCGGTTCGCAGTGATTCCGCCGGCGTGCTAAGCGAGATCGACAGCATGTGTACGAACGGATACAACATGACGATGCAGAGTAGAATCATAAATACAATCAATACGGCTTGAAAAATTTGATTTCCCCTTGTCGGTTTCACATTCGATACTCCTTTTCATGAACTTAGAACAGCCCCTCCTGGCCCAGCTTCTTGGCGACATAGTTGGTCATCAGTACCAGCGTGAATGCAATCAGGTTCTTGAACAACCCCACGGCCGTCGTCAGACTGAATTGGAAATTCTGCAAGCCTACCCGGTAGACGTAGGTATCGAGAATATCCGCAACCTCATAGGTTGCCGGGGAATACAGATTCAGAATCTGATCGAAGCCCGCATCCAGAATGCCGCCGGTGCGCAGGATGAACATCAGCACCACTACCGGCAGAATGGACGGCAGCGTAATCTTGAGCGTCTGCTTCCAGCGGTTCGCCCCATCCATGACGGCGGCTTCGTACAGATCCGGCGAGATGCCCGACAGAGCTGCAAGGTAGATGATCGTTCCCCAGCCGATTTCCTTCCAGATCGCCGACGTGACCAGTGTGAACCGGAAGTAGTTTGGATCGCCGAGGAAATAGATCGGTTTGAGACCGACCAGTTCGATCAGATAATTGACTACACCCGTCGAGGGCGACAGCAGCGTCAGCAGAATCCCGGACAGGATGACCCAGGAGAAGAAGTGTGGCAGATAGGTCAGCGACTGCGTGATTTTCTTGAACTTGCTGAAGCGAATCTCATTGATAAGCAGCGCAAGAATGATCGGAGCCGGAAAGCCGAAAATAATATGATAGAAACTGATAACTACCGTATTGCGCAAAATCTTGAAGAAGTCGGGCGAATGGAAAAATAGGAACTCGAAATGTTTGAAGCCCACCCACGGACTGTTCCAGATGCCCTCCATAATGCGAAAATCTTTAAAAGCGAGCTGGATGCCGTACAACGGCGCATATGCGAATATCGCGTACCAGATCAGTACGGGAGTAAGCAGCAGAAACAGATACCTGCACTTTTTGTATTCCTTCCACGTCTTCGCAAGTTTCGACGGCTTTCTGGTGACGGCCTGGCCGCCGGATTCCGGGGAAGTAACCGGGTTCATCGTCTTGCTCCTTTCATTGTGTGTCATGGATGTCCCCGAGCGGCGCCGCCCGGTTCACATGTCCCACTTTAGAGCTTTTGTAAGCGTTTTTTCTACGGTAATTTCATTCGATTTCGTATCATTTCTTTCGATTTGGCAAAAAAAATCCCGTACCGCAGCGGTATCGGGAGTCAAAGTGGCAGGCTGCGGACTGTCTTGCGAAAACCCGGCATAGTCCGTCAGCCGTTCAAGGGAATCCAGTCGCCATCCTCCCGTTTCGCTTTGCGATATTGAACCGGAGTTACGCCGTAGCGGGCCTTGAACTTGCTGTGAAAATACTGCGCATTGCGGTAGCCGACCTGTTCGGCGATTGAAGCCACGGATAGGCGCGGCTGTTCGATGAGCAGATCGGCCGCTTTCTCCAGCCGCAGCCGGGTCACATATTCGGTAAACGAACTTTTGGTTCCTTCGCTAAACAGGGTGGAAATATACGCGGGAGCCAGCGAGACTTCGCGCGACAGGATCTGCAGCGACAGGTCTTCGTGCAAATGCTCCTCGATATATGCCTTGATCGTGCGGATCACTTCCGCATGCGCCTGATTGCTGTCGGCGTTGCGGCATTCCGCCACCCGTTCGGACAGCTCCAGGATGCGCCGCGCGGTCTGATCCAGCGTGTCCGCCTTCAGTTCTTCAAACAGCCCGGCTTCGGGCAGAAGCTGCTGAAGCTTCAGTTCTAGCAAGCATTGATACAACTGCGTAATCAACTGCAGCACGGCCAGTTCCACCGTCTCGATCTGCAGATTGCCTCTTTTTAGCGATTCCGAAAAGTCAGCGATAAAAGTAGTAATTGCGCTGCGGTCACCCGCTTGGAGCGCATTGCGATAATGCTCATAATGGAACAGCAGCGGCTCGGCGCTCAGCCCATCGAGTGAATCGTACACAATAATCGTATCTTCGCCCTGTACAAAATGATAACGGGCCGCCTGTAGCGCAGTACGGTAAGATTCGGCAATCTCGCTCTCCCCATCGGCAAGCACACCGACGGCAGCACGGAACGATGCTTGATCTTCGACTTCCTGCATCAACTGCCGCAGCTCTCCGATAATTTCGGCGCAGCCGGGTTCATCGTCGGGCGGAAAAACGTACAGAATCGCCGCTTCCCGATCGTTCAGGAAGATCCATTCACCCGAGATCGAGCCGTAACGGTCACGGACACGTTGGAGCGTCTGCATATCACCTGCGGTTATGCGCAGATAGACCGCCCGATAGCGCCCGCTCTCCGGCAGCGCTGCCCGAGTGTCCCCAGCCGGCTGCATGCCAAGCAGCAGGCCAAGCCGCTCGCTGCGCCGAGCCTGCATTTCCAGATCGACGATCTTCTCGTTCATAAAT
Organism: Saccharibacillus sp. CPCC 101409; assembly: GCF_030518235.1. GTDB lineage: Bacteria > Bacillota > Bacilli > Paenibacillales > Paenibacillaceae > Saccharibacillus. The sequence continues at coordinate 113,009 of NZ_JAULSA010000010.1, forward strand.
GAAAACGTATCTCCGATCAGCACATATTCGTTGACATAAGCCGAATGCGGCGGTGCGGGCCTCACGCTGCGCGCTTTGTTCAGCAGCCCCTGCACCGGCACATACAGCTTTTTCGAGAAGAAGAACGACATCAGCATGCCGAACAGGACGATGATCCCACAGGCGCTCAGAAGCCCGGCCGTAAGCCGGTCCGTTAACAGCGCGACGGAATGGAGCGGCCGGTACATCACATAAGTCCAGCCGTGGATGGAACCTTCGGCAGGGAGCTTGGAGACGATACCCGCCCCGTCGTCGTCCCGAACCGTCGTGCCGCCGGAAGCCTTGGAACGTGCGGCCTCGTTCAGTGCAGCCGTCACAGAAGCCTCATCGCTTCCGATTGCGAACAGCTCCTCCCCGTTTCCATCCGCAATCAGCAGCCGATCGCTTGTGGTACTCAGCATCGGACGAATGGCTTCCTGCAGATAACGCACATCTACGTCAATCAGGAAATAACCTTCCGGCTCGGCGTTCGCCGCAGCATAGGGAAGCTTAATCATATAGGAAAGAACCCGGTTGCCTTCCGCATCATTTCTTGCCATCCAGTGTTTGAACGGCTTCTGCTTGATCGACGCGAAATAACCGGCTTCGGGAGAATTGGCCGTCTTCATATAGAAGCGCTCGGCGTCAATCATATAATCCTGCTTGGGGAAGTAGACGCTGACGTTCATCACGCCTTCGTTCTCCAATCTGAAAAACTCCAGATCGCTGCGGAAGGAAGCCACCCGGCTCAAATTGCCCTTCCATCCTCCATACAGCAGCAGATTCAAATTGCTATTATTCTGGATAAAACGAACAGCCAGCGCCTTGTTCTGCAGATTATCTTCATATTTCTTGAGCAGCGTAGTCTCGATAAAAGATTGGGCCGAATCGATCCGGGACAGGCTTTCCTTGGCAATCTCGCGATTCATGACCTCGTTCGCTTGAACATAGCCGTATCCGCCTATGGAACCGACCAGAAGAATGGATAGCACGGTGTACGACAAAATCAAATGGTTGAATACCGTTTTCTTGATCCCTCTTCTTCTCATTCTGTCATCCCCTCACTGGTCTCCCAAGCCGATCCCTTCTGCATTCGCATCATTTGAAGCGCTTACACAATGAATAGATTGAAAGTGCCGGTCTCTCTGTCTCTTCTTCAAATCCAAGGATACCAGATCGTCCCCGCTGCGGGTATTGTAAAATCTTTCGATTTGTTCTGTTATGTTTAAAAAAGCGCTCCCCGCCGTATCGGGAAGCGCTTGGCACGGCGGTTATTCAACCGCCACCCTGAGTCTCGCCGTGCAAACGCAGCTCGGCCATATTGCCGTACCAACTGCTGCCATTATAAATGCGGATATACCGATAAGCCTCGGAACTCTGCGCATTCAGCGTCTGCCATTCGGCCGTCTTGACAGCGGCGGGCGTCAAGGTTGTCCAGGAAACGCCGTTATGCGATCCCTGCACGACCGTGCCGCCGATTCGGGTATAATAGTTGTCCTGTCGGGCCAACAGTTCCGCTTGGGAGAGCTTCACGCCGTCCGAACCGAAATCGAACCGAATATATCCTCCGCTTCCGCTGCCGCCCACGCGGAAATCAGTAATCGTATTCGGTTTTCCGTCGAACAGCGCAACGGCCGTCTGCAGCAGCGCCTGTGGGCTTCTGCCGCTCGAATCCTGAAGTTCGGTGATCGACAGAATATCGCGGATCAACCGGCTCTCGTCGGCGACCGTCAGCGAAGAGCCGTCGGTGGTCAGTGTCGTGTCCGGCGCTTCCTCGCCGGCAGCCGTCAGATAGGCGATGCGGAATCGAACCGCGCCGGATTCCGTGTGTTCATCGACCGGCAGTTCGGCCGTCCAATTCCGCGCATCGTCCGATTGCGCCTGCACTTCGAGTCCCTGGATAGTCGTGCGCACATTAGCAATCGGTTCGGACGAGCGGAAGTTCAGCAGGATCGAAGCCCCTTCGGATACGCGATCGCGAACATCTCCCTGCGCACCCAGTGTCACCGTTTCCAGCTTGTTGACCGTCTCGCGGCGCTGTCCGAAAATTCGGAATTCCGACAGCTCCAGCATCGTACTGGAAGGCTGCACCATGCGAATCTGCAGGAAGCGGAACGGCGTGGTGCGGAGGCTCGGATTGACTTCGAGCCGCTGCATGTCTTCGGACACCGCCGTCATGCCCGGTGTCAGCCGGGTCCAATTCGATTTGTCGTTCGAGCCAAACAGCGTCGTACCGCCAACGCGTTCGGGGAAGCTTGCGCGCACCTGCAGTTCAAACGCGTCGGCCGTAATGCCGAAGTTCGGGCCAAAATCGAATGTATGTGTTCGATCGACCGCATTGCCGTAAAAAGCAAAAGTGTCAGGCGCTCCGTCAAGCAGCTTCGGAAGCTCGCTGCCGACCGTTGACGAGGCCACCAGGTCCGAATAATCCATGCTGCCGTCTGGCAGAAGCGGCGTCAACTGGCGCAGCTCTTCGGCAGCCTGACGCAGTTCCGCCAGCTTGAGCAGGAAGTCCCCGTCTGCGGCGCTTCCTGCAAGCACACCGGCTTCGCCGTGAATGCGCAGAAACTTCTCGCGGGTCGCAGATACATAGCTTGTATGTTCCGAGTACAGCGAAGCGGCCGCTTCGATCGCCGCTTGCCGATTCTCGCTTACGCTCAGCAGTACCGAGCGGGCCGTGACCGACACCCCGTCCGAGACGCTCACCGTGAACGCATGCACGCCGGAATGAAGCGGCTGCCAGGATAAGATACCGCTTGCCGAATCGAACGAAGCCCCGTCGGGCAGATCATCAACGTGATAAACCAACGCATCTCCCTCTCCGGCATCGTCCGCCGCAAAATCATGGATTAGCGGAATCTGCGAATCAGCGTATGTGAACAGTTCAGTCTTCCCGCCTCCGTCCCGGAATACCGGTGGGGTCAACACCTGACCGGCATTCAGGCGGATATGATCGAGATCGACCTGCGTTCCCGGGCCGGTTACGTTCAGATACGTCAGATCGCCCAGTCCTCGGAACGCATTCATTCGGTAAACGACTGTCCGCCATTCGCCCTCCGTATTCGGCAGTACAAGCGCATCGTCGCTCCAGTCGTTAACCTCAAGCTTCGCCGGACCATTCGTGCGAATACGGAACCCAATGGTCTTCTCCGCCGTCGCTGCCGCGACCAGCGCAACACGGCTGCCTTCTTCTGCTGCCTGTATTCGCACGTAGAAGACGCCTCCTTCTTGCTCAACCGAGGAACGACCGTCCAGGCTTGTCGCCCGATATTCGACTTCGTTCAAATTGGAATCGGTGGACATTCGGGGCAGCGTCTGCGTGCCTTCGGATGCCGCTTCCGCCGGAATAAACAGCCAATAATCGGCTCCGCCGTCCGGCGACTCCCAGTAGAAAGGCAGCCGCTTGTCGAACATGTCCGCGAAATAAGGCGCTTCCGCTTCAATATTCAGGCCCGCTTCGTATTTATAATGATAATATTGGCCGTACACATTCCCGCCGATCCGGCCTCTGTAGCCCGACGCCGGCGCTTTGTATACAATTGTCGGATTGCCCGCCGGGTCGGTATGTGCAGCAACCGGCGTCCATGGAATATCGTAGCCCAGCATGAAGCGAGCAAAATAATCCGAAGCCGCCAGAAGGCGATGGTCCAGAAACTCATACGCATCGACAGCGTTATGCGCCTCGGATACCGTTCCGTTCGCCGGATCGACTCGGGTTCCCTGGGCCTGAAGTAGTCGGGCCAGAATCTCCGCGTTGGTCAGATCGCCCGCACCGTGTGCCTGATCGCGTCCCATCTCCACATGCTGCACGCGCGGCGGATCAACCGGCTCACCGGTCAGAATATCTTCATCCACCAGGCGGAACAGCTGCTTGATCGAACCGTTCTGCCCCTGGTCAACGGCCGATTCATTAACCGTAAACCATTCGACACCTTCCTCATAGCGTTCCTGATTACCTGTGAAGATATAGCCGGACATCGCCCCGAGCAGCGGGTATAGATGCTGATTCATGAAATACCCGTTATGATGCAAAAAAGTTTCCGTGGTCGGTACGATCAAATTGTCCGTAAACTTCTGTGTATCTTGATCCGTCCACTTCAATTCCGCCTGGTTCGTATCTGTATAGCGCAGAATTTCCGCCGCGACGACCATCCGATTCAGGGGAATGCCCATATGGATATGGGAATCGGCAAAATACGTATATTTAGCCGGATCCATCTGTTCCCAAATGCGAATAATTGCCAGCGCATTCGCCCGGTAGACCTCGTCACCGCTCAGTACATACATCAGAGCCTGCGTATAGGCCTTGAGACCGTCCGCCACAAATGCGCCCTTGCTGTTGACGGCGTCCGTCTTGGGCCGAGTCGAATCAGCCGGGTCGGCATTGCTCGACGCCGCACTGCGAGCGGCCGCTGGCGATTGACTCATCCGCTCGAAATAACTCGCCCACGGCTCTTTTCCTTCGGCAACCTGGGTTCTGGCATTCTCCAGCACATCCTTCGTTAAACCGATGCCCGGATGGATAAAGCCAGCTGCATCCACTTCTTCGCGGATCACCGGCAGCAAAGCGGCTTCGTTCCTCTTTGACGAAAGCGGTGGTTCATCCTGAGCGTAAGCCCTCGCATCAATGACAGTCATACTTGCAGCCAACGCAAAAATTAACCCTGCCCGAACCATCTTTCTTAAGTAGAACGCTTTCATTTTTCTCAAGACTCGATTCACCTCTTTTTCGATATTGGCGGTGTCGCCTTATCCAACATCGCAGATATGGAAGTGAATTTCCATTTCAAAATCATTCGATTTTGTGTATTCCTTTTCGAAATCGATTGGGGAAGCTTTGTTTGGGCACTATCGTCATGGGTTTGCACCTCCTATACGACAATCCTCCCCCGCCGCTCCGCCAGCTTAATCGTCGCTTCCACGCCGGAGCCGAATTCCAGATAATCGCTTTCTACGCCGTCGCTGAAGATCACGCCGCTTTCCGGCATCTGCGATACGATCTTGAGCGGTCCGCCTTCGTCGATCCGGCCGAACACCAGATTCGCCGCAGTCGAGCGGCTCGGATACGGTTCGCGCACCGTAAAGTACAAATACGGCGAGTCCCAGCCGAACGAAGCGTCCGGCGCAAGCGGCGCCGCCGGCTGCCCGGCCGCGCCGGAGGCGATGCCGGCCGCGCCGGCGAGCACGCTGCGCAGCCAGCCCGTGGAGCCCATGCCGGTCGAGACGATAATCCCGCTCGACGACTGCTGCTCCGCCGCTCCGTTCAGGCGCAGCACGTACCGGGCGGACACATGCGTCCGCCGCCCGATAAACAGGTCGTTGACCGCGACGAGCACCTGTCCGTCGTTCAGCTCGGCCTGCGCCAGCCGCACCTCGCGCAGCGGCCGCCGGCCGCGCAGCAGGTCGCCCACCACCGCGCTCAGATCGCGGACGGTAAACGGCAGCAGCGCGCCGTCCCAGCGCTGCGGATCGGGATTGACGCCGATCAGCGGCTGATCGGCCGCATATTTCAGCGTATTCGCGACCAGACCGTCCTGGCCGAGCACCACCACCAGATCCCGTTCGCCGAAGATGAAGTTCGGCACGAATTCCCGATCCACCTGCTGCACCCGTCCGATCCGGCCCAGCACTTCCGCCGCTTCGGCCAGAGCGGCCTGATATACCCGGTCTTCGCGCACATAATCGCCGAAGTCCGCTCCGAGACGCTCCACGTAGAATTCGGCCTGCTGAATCGTATTGTAACGGATCACCAGCTCCTGCAAACGCGTCTGCCGCTTCACCAGCACGATCTTCGTTTCCGTGGACGGCTCTCCGGCTCCTATCCTGCTCATCTGCGTTCCGCTCCTTTCGCTCCCGATCCGCTCATCAGGCCCTGCAGCAGATCCGGCGTAATATTCAGCTGGCCGATCTTCTCGGCGTTGCCGGCCATTTCCTGGAATGCGATCGCGATCAGCTTATCCGGCTTCATATCCATATTCGCCATCGCTTGAAGCACGCTCGGTTCGACGCCTTCGAGCGATTTCATCACGGCGGTCAGCTCGTAGGCTTTGGCGTCCGCGGCGGTTTTGAGGTTCGACGTTTCCAAACCGATCAGTTCCTGTCTGCGCTCCTCCATCCCGATATCGAAGCGCAGCTGCTCGTCTTCCATCTCGTGCTTCTTCTGGTTTACCAGCCGTTCCGCATTCAGCTGGGTTTCGCGGATCTGGCGTTTCTTCGTTTCGACGGCGATCTCCGTGTTGAGCTCGTTTTCCTTGACCAGACGCTCCTGCTCGATCGACGCGTTGCGGCGGCGGTACAGCGCTTCGTCGGCATCCTGCAGAATTTCTTCGCGCGCCCGCGCTTCGAGCGCCCGCATTGTGTCTTTGTTCGGCAGAATCGCCAGAATCGACAGTCCCATCAGTTCGACGCCGAGCGCCGACAGTTCTCCGTCCTGCGTAAGTTCCTGCCGCATCGTCTGGGCGAGACGTTCGCTGGATTGGATCGCTTCGCGCAGCGGCATCCGGGCCAGATCGCGCTTGATGCGCACTTTGACGATATTGACGACCCGCTGGCTGAGCAGGGCGGGGTCGTCCGAGAGGTACCGGTTTTTTTTGAGATCGTAGGTGTAGTTCAGCACTTCGGTCATCCGGCGGTATTCGGCGATCCGGTAGATCAGCTGTCCCTGTACGGTGATCTTCTGATAATCGCTTGTCATCTCGTCGAACATAAACGGCACGTCGATCGACGAGATCGGCACCACCACGACCGACGTGGTCGGCGCGTAGTAGTGAAAAGCCAGGCCGACTCCTTCTTTGACGACCCGTCCGTTCTTGATCTTCATAACGTATTCGCTGGGCTGGAATTTGGCGAATCGGAATCCGAACATATGGCGTTCCCCGCTTTCTTTTTCAATATTGTCATTTCGACTTTAACGAAACAATAACATATCAATTCGATATTTTCAATACGACATTTATAAAAGATCGAATTTTTTCTTCGCGCACAGAAAAGATCCCGGAATCGACGCGATCCCGGAATCCGCTTTTAAACTTTTTCGATTTCGATCGGGCGCTCCCGCTCCGATTTATATAAAGACGCCGTCTCGCCCGCCGCGGGTACGGCCGCTTCATGGGAACGTTCCTGCGACGCCGTCTCGATCCGCTCCTGCACCGCTTCGAACAGCCGGAGTTGGTCGGGCGAATGGCAGACGAGGTGGCCGCTCAAAGGCAGTTCCAGCAGAATCTTGTCGGACGAACCGAGATGTTCGCGCAGATAAGCGCCGCTGCGGCGTTTGACGAGATGATCTTTCATTCCCTGCACGATCAGCGCCGGCGCTTTGGCTTCTTCGTACCACTCCAGCGACTCGTCCACGATCCGGTAAAACTCACGCGCAGCCCTCGGCGGCACCGCGAACAAATTGCGGATATAGCGTCCGACCATTTTCGGCTGCGCAAGCGTTCTTGCGATCGCCGGGGGATTAAGCGGAAACACCGGAGTCGACAGCAGGGACAGGGACGCGATCCGCTCGCCGTAAAAAGCGGCCAGCCGCGTGGCGATCAGCGCGCCCGTGGAGAAGCCGATCAGATGGACCCGGTCGTGTTCGGCCAGCAGCAGCTTGAGTTCGCGCTCCGCGCTCGCGATCCATTCCCGGCCGCCCGCTTCCTGCATCTCTTTCCGGCTGCCTCCGTGTCCGCTCAGGGTAAACGTTTGGACTCGATAGCGCTTGGCCGTCAAGAAATCGGCCAGCGGCGCCACCTCGTGCACATCGCCCGTAAAACCGTGAATCAGCAGGCAGGCTTCCATGCCTCATCATCTCCCGTCCTTTTCGTTTCCGTGCTTCCTTTTATTATACAGCGGAAACCGGGCATCGGGAAACCGTATTCACGGCTTGTTCACTTTCGGTTCGGTCTCGCTCAGGATGCGCCGTACCTCCCGCCGGATCTCCGGATCGGAATCGGCGGCGGCCCGCTTGAGCAGCGACTGCGCTTCCGCGCCGAATTCCCTCAGGCGGCGCAGCACCGCGCGCCGGACGGCCGGTGTCTCGTCGGCGTCGGCCGACAGCATCCGTTCGTAGCGCGGCAGCAGTTCGGCGTTGGGCAGTTCTTCCAGCGCGCCGACGGCGGTCTCGCGCACCGAAGCGTCTTTGTCGTCCAGCGCCTGCCCCAGCTCGCGGATATACGCTTCGCGGCCCGGCAGCCGGCCGGCATGGAAGACCGCTTCGCGGCGCAGATCGCGGTCGGGATGCGCAAAGAAAGGCACCAGCAGCTCCAGCGGATTGTCCGGTCCCCGTTCGAGCAGCTGCGTCATCAGTCCGAATACGCGGGCGTCCCACTCCAGCGGAAGCAGCTTTGCCAGCAGCGGCGCGAACGCGCCTCCGCCCGGTTCCCCGCGCTCTTCGATCAGGCGAAGAGCGTTCAGCCGTTCTTCCGCCAGTCCGCTGTGCAGCGCGCGCTCCAGAAAAGGCGCGGCATGGACGTATTCTTTTTGCGCCAGGATCTCCAGCGCCGCCCGGCGCACCGTGGACGAAGCGTCCGAACACTGCTCCCGCAGGAAACCGATTCCTTCGGGCTTGAGTTTGGGCAGTTTATCCATTCCCCGAATCGCGCTGACTTTCACTTTCTCTTCCAGCGTCGACAAATACAGATCGGCCGGAAGCCCGCTTTCGCTCCGCCGCTCCACCGCAAACCATCCGGTATCGTAACCTCCGATAATCTCGTCCAGCCAGTGCTCGTACCATTCCAGAAAATTCGCTTCGTATGTAAAAAAAGGAACCTGGTGGCTGCGGTCGATATATACGACTCTGCCCCGGTGGCGGCCCGTTACGACCAGCATCATCTCGAACGTCCAGCCCATCGGGCCGATCTTCAACATCCCCCGGTACAGCTCTTCTTCCAGAGTCTTTTTCTCTTCCGCGCCGAAACCCGGATCGCCGAGAAAAAACGTCATCGCGCTCCACTCGTCCTGCGGCATATTGGGATACAGCCGGCATTCCCGGTCGATCCCGCGCAGTTCTTCCGACGCTTCCGGCAGTCCGATCCCGTAATAAGGTCCCGCTCCCCCCGCGCCCACCGTCAACAGAAAAGCCGCGAATTCCGCCGGCAGCGTCGCCTCCATGCGACGTTCGAACGCCGACAATTCCTCTTCCGTCATCGGCTCGTTCATTCGGTAGCGGTGTCTCGCCGCGCCGAATTCCTTACATTTGTCGTCTTTCCTGGCGGCCATTTTGAGCTTCCATACAATCCGCTCCAGCTGCGCCTGCTTAATCACTTTCCGATCCCTCCTTTTAATGACGGCTTGTCTCGTTCCGATATCCGGTTTCGTAAGACAAGCTGCCGGTCTGCCCTGCTTCGCGTTGTCGCAACCGGTTTCCGATGTATGCTATAATGGCAAATCGAACTCGCGCCGCAAATTTAAATTTTTTCCTGCCTGAATTTGATTGTAACTCGTTGGCGTCTTTTATGCAAAATTCCATATTTCCTTTTTATCTCATTCGACCAAAAGGAGAAAATGCTTAGAATAAGCAACCTTTTCCTGTTCGATCTCGTCTGAAGGTTAAACAGGGGCTGCCGAAAACTCCGGGCGGCTCGAACGGGAGGAATAAAGAATGAGCAAAATGATTGCCGGGTTGTCCGCGCTGCTGGTCGCGAAGATGCGAATCGAAGACCCGTACCGGTCGGACGGCAAGTATCCGCGCGGAGTGGTCGGCGCAAGCGTGCTCGATGTGCTCAAGGGCGGGCAGCCTCGCAGCACCATCGGAATCGTTCAAAGCGGCGCCGATCTCGAAGACCGGACGGACGTCGGTTCGTCCGGTGCCGGCCCGTATTTGCACGAAGGCGACGAAGCGATCGTTTTTCTGAAAAGCGTATCGTCGGGGACGCCGGGCATGCTGTACTACACGTCCGGCGAATACCAGGGACGCTTCGGCATCGCGGACGGCAAAGTCCGGGCGCTGTCCGCCCTTTACGGATCGAGCCTGCTCGAAGCTTCCGGCGAGAAAGTTCCGCCCGAGCTTCGCTACGAAGACCGCGAAGAAGTGGACTCGTTCAAAGCGAAAGTTCGGGGCATGTCGCGGTAAGATTCATCGAGAAAAAGCGGCGGTTTACCGGCATGCAAAAAGGCTGTCCAACGTCATAATGAATGACGGGGACAGCCTTTGTGGGTTCGTGCGCCTGCGAAGCGTTAAGCCGCCGGGCAGCGGAATCAGTGTCCGCCGTCCGAGCCCGCTTTGGCTCCGCCCATCAAAGCGACGGCGACCGCGGCCAGCGCGATCGGGATCAGCGCGACGAGGAACATGCGCGTGATCGAATCGGACATCGCGTTCACGATCTTGTCGAGAATATCCGGCGGGATCTTCGCGCGTACATCCGCCTGGAACACCTGACGCAGATCGCTTCCGCCGAACTGCGAAGCCGAAGCCTGGCCCGCAAACGCGTCTTTGAGCCGGTTCGCCATCACGCTGCTCTGGATCGCGCCGAACACCGTGATTCCGAGCGTCATGCCGAACGAGCGCAGGAACGAATTGGTGGAGTTGGCCGTGCCGCGGTACTGCAGCTCCAGATTGTGCATCGACGCCGTCGGCAGCATCGAGAACGAGAAGCCGACGCCGAAGCCGGCCAGCATCATATAGATCGTCAGCAGCACGCGCGACGTATCCGGCGTCATAAAAGCAAGCAGCGCCATGCCGGCGAAGAACGCGATCACGGATACGGTCATCAGGCGCCGGAACGGAACCTTCGTCTGGAAAATACCGCCGAGCGCGCTGCCCGCCACGGATCCGAGCATCATCGGCGTCAGGATAAAGCCGGCATTGGTCGCCGACCCGCCGTACACCGCCTGCACAAACAGCGGGATATAGACGGTCAGGATAATAAACGTGCCGCCGTACAAAAACGCGAGCACCTGCGACGAAGCGAACAGCCGCCGCTTGAACAGCCAGAACGGCAGAATCGGGTCCGCCGCTTTGCGTTCGGCGAAGACGAACGCGATAAAGAATACCGCAAACGCCGCGAACAGCAGCAGGATCTTCGGCGAAGCCCAACCGTAGTCGCTTTCGCCGCCGAGTTCGAGCGCGAACATCAGCGACACGATCGCGACGACGAGCGTAACCGCTCCCGTCCAGTCGATCCGCTGTTTGCGGTGCACGGCCGATTCGTGATAAAAGCCGAGGATAAGCGCCAGCGACACGATGCCGATCGGCACATTCACGTAGAACACCCAGTGCCAGCCGATCGTATCGGTGATATACGCGCCGAGCAAAGGTCCCAGCACGCTGGACAGGCCGAATACCGCGCCGAGCATCCCGGTCATCTTGCCCCGTTTCTCCGGCGGGAACATATCGAAGATGATCGTAAACGCGATCGGCATCAGCGCCCCGCCCCCGATTCCCTGAACCGCCCGGAACAAACTGAGCTGGGTCATCGTCTGCGCAAGTCCGCACAGCGCCGAACCGAGCAGAAACACGATCAGCCCGAATACGAAAAACTTTTTGCGGCCGTACATATCGGACAGCTTGCCGAAGATCGGCATGCCCGCCATGGTCGCGACCATGTAAGCCGACGTGACCCAGACGAACTGGTTCAGCCCGCCGAGATCGGCGACGATGGTGCCCATCGCGGTCGCGACGATCGTGTTGTCCATCGCGGACATCAGGATGCCGAGCAGCAGCCCCGTCACGACCCATTTTGTATTGGTTCCTTTCATTCAAGCACCAGCCTTCTCTTGTTGTCACCGCTTCCGCGCGAAGGATTTCCGTTCCCGCAGCCGAAGCAGACTTTATGATAATAGTGGAATATAAGCCGGTGCGCAAGCTTTTTCGGAACGCTGGATTCCCTTGTCCATTTACAGGGCTTTGACCATTCCTCCGTCGACTAGCAGCGACTGTCCGGTGACATACGTATTGGCGAACGAGCCGTAAAAAGCGGCGATCCGTCCGAACTCGTCGGGCTCCCCCAGACGGCCAAGCGGAATCTGTTTGACATTGTCTTCGCGGACGGTTTCAACCGGCCTGCCCAGCTTCTTCGCCCGGTCTTCGTCCAGCTCGCGGATCCGGTCGGTCGCGATCTGCCCCGGCGCCACCGTATTGATCAGGATACGGTCCGCCGCAAGTTCCGACGCGAGGCTTTTGGTCAGCGCTTGCACGCCGGCACGGAATACGTTCGACAAAATAAGCCCGTCGACCGGCTGCTTGATCGAAACGGAAGTCACGTTGACGATACGTCCTTCGCCTGCGCGCCGCATGTACGGCAGCGCTTCGCGGATCATCCGGATCGTGCTGAGCAGATTGAGTTCGAATGCGCTCTGCCAGTCTTCGTCGGACATATCGCCGAAGCCTCCCCCGGGCGGCCCTCCCGCATTGCACACCAGCACGTCCAGTCCGCCGAACCGCTGCGCCGCTTCCGCAATCGCCCGCCGCACCTCTTCCTCGCTGCGCACATCCATCACCGCGGCGGTGACGGCCGTTCCCGTCTGTTCGCCTATCATCCGTTTCGCTTCCGACAGTTGTTCCTTGCTGCGGCTGGCGATCGTCACGTTCGCGCCTTCGCGCGCAAATTCCAGCGCGGTCGCGCGCCCCAGTCCTTTGCTGGCCGCGGCGACGAAGACCGACTTGCCTTTCAGCCCCAGATCCATGTGCCATTCCTCCTTTTTCCTTCTATTCTCTTATACCCGGACGCTGGCGGAATGTTCGGAAGATTGATACGATGAGACCGGGTTTTCTTTTGCAAATAACGGAGCATCGACCGCCAACCAAGAAAAGGAGAGCGCTCATATGGATATCGGTTCCTCGATTAGGACGATTCGCAAACGCAAAGGGATCACGATCGCCTCGATCTGCGCCGCCACCGGTTTGTCGCAGGGGTTTATGAGCCAGGTGGAAAACAATAAAACGTCGCCTTCCATCTCCACGCTGGAGCAGATCGCCGCCGCGCTCGACGTTCCGCTCGCCTATCTGCTGCTGAGACAAGAAGAGCGCATGAAGGTCACCCGGAGGGAAGAACGGCGTGTGACCTCCGGCGGCGCGGAACCGTTCAGCGTTTCGCTTCTCGGCCGGACGCCCCATCTGCGCATGACGCTGGTGGAACTTGCAGCCGGATCTTCGACCGGCGAAGCCGCGCACGCGCACGAAGGCGAAGAAGTGCATATGGTCGTGCGCGGCGAGATCACGGCCCGGCAGGGCGAAGACGTGTACGAGCTGCGCGAAGGCGACTCGTTCAGCTGGAACGCGTGCGTGCCGCACCGCGTCTGGAACAGCGGGAACGAGCCGGCCGTTGTGCTGATCGCCGTTTATACCGATACGCGGCGGGAGCCGGAAAAGATTTGATCGGTTTTTGATGATAGGCAGGCAGAAGTCCGCGCTTGCGGCAAACTCAGACCGTTCCGCCGATGTCCGGTCTTTCCGCCACTGTCCGCCCGGCATCCGTTCGCCGGATCGCCGGCAGTTCCAGATTGGTGCCGATGCGCCACAGCCATTCGAACGGACCGTAGCGGAAGCGCCGCAGCCACAGATGACTCAGCGCCATTTGAAGCGCAAAAAACAAAACGGCCGCCGGCAGCAGCACACTGTACGGAAGCGGGTCGATCCAGCCGAACGCGGAGAAGATCGTCCGGCCGGACTGCGAGAAAATCGAAACGAACACCAGCGACTGGAACAAATAATTGCTGAACGCCATACGGCCGGCGGCGGTAAACGGTTCGAGCAGCCTTTTGCCCGGTCCGTTTCCGATCAGAATAATCGCCATCGCCGCGCCCAGCGTCACCGCGAAGCAGGCAAACTGATAGATTACCGATTGCGTATCGCCGAAATAAGCGTTCACATACAAGCCTTTGCCGAGCAATCCCGCGAGCAGCAGCAGAAGCGACGTCGTCCAGCCGATCGCCGGATGTCTCGGCAGCCCGGCAAACAGTCCTCCCCGGTAAGCGGCCATGCCAAGCAGGAAGAACGGCAGATGCTCCAGCGCAAGCGCCAGTTCGCCGAGCGCTTCCACCAGATGCGGCTGAGCGAACAAAACCTCGGGATCGATAATCCTGCCGAGTCCCGCGAATATCCAATAGCCGGGATCGAGCACGACTCCGCCGATATGCGGCAGGAGCATCTGCGCGATCTGCGGCACCAGCGCAAAGCCGAGCAGTCCGAGCGCAGTTAGAACAGGCGCCGGCAGCCGGACAAAAAGCAGAAGCAGCAGACCGTCCAGCGCATACATAAACAGGATATCGCCTTCCCAGACGCCGTACAGATGCGCCGCGCCGATCAGCAGCAGCATCAGCATCCGGCGCAGCAGCGTCCATTGCGGGCTGCGGCCCGATCGTCTGCGGCTGTCGTAAATCAGCAGCATGCTGATGCCGAACATAAACGCAAACAGCGGGCGGCTGCTGTTGCCGAAGAACAGCCGGACCAGGCTGTGCAGTTCGTTGCCAAGCGTCGTATCGCCGATCAGCGTCAAACCTTCTCCGTACTGTCTCCCCGTCAGGCCGGGCAGATTGCACAGGAAGATAGCCAGCAGCGCAATGCCCCGCATCTGATCGAGCACCCGGATACGGCCGGGATCGCGCCCGGTTTGCTGCGGCTGCGGCCGCTGCGCGGTGTGAAGTTCTCCGGATTCTGCCGGAGCGGAACTGGAATCGAATAACGGCACGGAATCCCTTCTTTCGAATAAATGGTCAGGGTGCTTTTATCGTTTGGGAAAAACAACCTGTTCTTTCTTACCCGATAGACGCGCTGTTTTTGCGATTCGTTGGCTGGGATTCGATGTTTTTCGAAAAAGAACCGCTCTCGGCGGCTATACTTCGACGAGAGCGGACAGTTCGCCGGTGAACACTTTCTCGTTTGCGGCGTTGAAGGTGGACAGACGCACGGTCACGATGCCGCTGCGTCTTCTCGGTTCCAGCCGGATTACTTCGACTTCTACATGCAGTTCGTCGTTCGGGTAGACCGGCTTAATAAAGCGGATATGGTCCATGCCCGTTCCGGCCACGACTTCTTCGCCGTAAATGCCTGTTTCCACCCACAGTTTGAACGATACGGCCATGGTTTGAATACCGGAAGCGATCAGACCTTTGAAGCGCCCGGCGGCGGCTTTGGTTTCGTCCAGGTGCATGTACTGGGGATCGTATTCGGCGGCGAAACACATGATATGGTCGCGGGTCAATGTCAGGGAAGCGGTATGGAAAGTTTGTCCGATAAAAAATTCGTTGAATTTCATGAGGTCACCTCTTGAGTGTGAATATTAAAGAAAACGGAAAAAAGCGGCTTCTTGGGTGAAGCCGCAGTAAGTCCTATTCGTAAACAAGCCTGGTAGGCTGCGAAGAAAATTCGTTAGCGTAGGCTTACGAGGTGTCTTTCTTCGAAAGACTTTAGGTCGCGTGTTGAAACCAGGAAGATCGATTGGATTCCAGTGGAATCTTCCCGGTTTCAAAGGCGAACGCTATCGCTCCTACACTGAATTTTCTCCTCCGCCAATCGGCTTTTTTAACAAGACTTTTCACGGCTTCGAGGCGAAGCCGCTTTTTGCGTTTAAGTGGGCGTGGTAGTGCGTGCCGGGTTCTTAACTCCCGGCACGAGTACGAAAGATCGTTAAAGTCTCCAAAACTTAAAGCCCCAGGGAAATATACTTCACTTCCAGATATTCTTCGATCCCGTAACGGCCGCCTTCGCGGCCGAGGCCGCTTTCTTTAAAACCGCCGAACGGGGCCTGGGCGGTGGAAGGAAGAGGATCGTTCAGGCCGACGATGCCGAATTCGAGACGTTCGGCGATACGTACGGCTTCGCCGATATGTTCGGTGAACACGTAGGCGGCCAGGCCGTAAGGGCTGCGGTTGGCGCGTTCGACGGCTTCGTCGATCGTCCGGAACGAAGCGATCGGGGCCAGCGGGCCGAACGTTTCTTCGTTCATGCACAGCATATCGTCGGTCGCCCCGGCGACGAGGGTCGGCTGCACGAAGTGTCCGCCGCCCGCTTCGGAAGCGCGGCCGCCGCCGGCCAGCACTTTCGCGCCTTTGGACCGGGCGTCTTCGATCTGCGCAAGCACTTTGTCGGCCGCCGCAGCGTTGATCAGCGGCCCGATCTCCGTGCCTTCTTCCAGTCCGTCTCCGACTTTGAGTTCGGACACGCGCTGCGCGGCAAGTTCCGAGAAGCGCTCGAACAAGCTTTCGTGCACGTAAACGCGGTTGGTGCAGACGCAGGTCTGGCCGCCGTTGCGGAATTTGGACGATATCATGCCGTAGACGGCTTTTTCCAGATCCGCGTGTTCCGTCACGATAAACGGCGCGTGTCCGCCGAGTTCCAGCGAAATCTTTTTCATGGTATCGGCCGCGCCTTTCATCAGCTCTTTGCCGACGCGGGTCGAGCCGGTAAACGACAGCTTGCGCACGCGCGAATCGCTCTGCCACGCTCCGGCGATCTCCGCCGGATCGCCGGTGACGACGTTCACGACGCCGTCCGGAATGCCGGCTTCAACCGCCAGTTCGGCGAGGCGCAGCGCGGTAAACGGCGTTTCTTCCGACGGCTTGATAACGATCGTGCAGCCCGCCGCCAGCGCCGGCGCGGCTTTGCGCGTAATCATGGAAGCCGGGAAATTCCACGGCGTGATCATCGCGGCCACGCCGACGGGCTGCCTGGTTACCCAGATGCGTTTGTTCGGCGACGAAGCGGGAATCGTTTCGCCGTAAACCCGTTTGCCTTCTTCGGCGTACCATTGAATAAAGCTGTTGGCGTAAGCGATCTCGCCGGCGGCTTCTTTGAGCGGCTTGCCCTGTTCCAGCGTCATGATGCGCGCCAGCTCGTCTTGATGCGCTTCGATCAGCTCGTGCCATTTCAGCAGGAGTTTCCCCCGCTCGATTGCCGGCAGCGCCGCCCAGTCCGGAAATGCGGCATAAGCCGCGTCCACCGCCGCTTCCGCGTCGGCCGCGTCCGCTTTGGCGGTCGTTCCGATCGTTTCTCCGTTCGACGGGTTGACTACGTTTATCTGTTCGGCCGTTTCTTTCCAGGAACCGCCGATCAGCAGTTTGCCATGCTTGTTCATCTTTCTCACGTCCTTATCGGGCAGGTTGATGGAACACAGACAGGGCCGGGCGCTCCCGCCCGGACCCTCTCTTCTTCATTATACATGACCGGGCGCGCCGGCCCAAATCGGCTCCGGCTGCAGGCCCGGAATGGATTCGGAACGCAGCCGGCGCCTGCTCAATGGTTTTCGCGTTGATTTTGCGTTGAAAATGCTGGGGGTTGAACCGATTGGTCGGCACTGTCCGCCCGGCCGCACCGTTCGAATTCAAGCGCGGACGAAGCTTCCGTCCGGACAGCGGACCATACCTCGTCCGCGTCCAGCCACTGCTCGATATGCAGCACGCCGCGCAGGTCGGGGCGCGCAAGCATCTTCTCGGCCGCGTAGGCCGCGACGCGGGCGGTGATCTCCGATTGGCGGATACCGCGAATCGTGCACGATGCTTCCGCCGCTTGGCCGCCGAGCCGGCCGTAGGCTTCGACGCGAGCGGCGAAGCGCTCGCTGCCCGCGTGCAGCGCGCCGGCGAGACGAACGGCCGCGCTTTGCGCGGACGGGCGGCGCAGCAGCCGGAAGAAGCCGGCCCGCCGCAGGCCGGCGGCCGTGCGGGCGACGCCGTTTACATCGAATCCGAGACGGGTCGAGACGCTGCGCACGCCGAGCGTGCCCGGCAGCGTGCGCTGGTCGGAAAACGGAAAGCGGTAAACCCGCTTGCGGCCCGTATCGCCGCCGAAGTCGGCGGTCCGCCCGCCGGTCATGCTTCGAACCGTGCGCGGCGCCCCGCTGTCGGCAAGCTCGAATTCGGCCCCCATCTGCCGCAGCGTCCATTCGATCGCGGCCCGGCCGTGATGCTCGCCCAGGCCGAGCATCAGCGAAATCTCGATCCGCTCCGTTTCGTCCAGCGCCCGCGCCGCTTTGGCGGCCAGCAGATTGGTCAATCCCGGCGCCAATCCGACGCTGAGCAGCGCCGCCGAGCGCACAGGCTGCGTACTACCGGTTGCGGCGGCCCACAGCAGGAAATCCGTTTGCGCCGTAATATCGAGATAATGCGTGCCTTCCTCCAGGCACTGCCGCAGCAGATCCGGTTCCGCCTGATCCAGGCACATCACAATCAACGCAATCCGGCTCAGATCGCGGCGCGGCGCATCCGGTCCGATCGTCCAACGCATCGCTCCGACCGCCCCGCCCGTCGCAGCGGCAAAGCGTTCCGCCGCTTCCAAATTCCGCCCCGCCGCATACACCCGGCCCGGCAAACGTTCCGCCAGCAGGCGGCAGATCTCGCCGCCGACGCTGCCGTAGCCGCCGATTACGACAATATCGGTTTTGTTATTCGTCATCGAGTATCCGCCTCCCGTTTGAAAGTGATCCAGCCGCCGACCAGGAAAGAAGCAAAGAACGGCGCCGGGTCGTAAAAACCGCATTCTTCGAGCAGCTGCAGCACCACCGGTCCCGGCAGCGGATCGGACGAACGTCCGAGCGAGTCCGCAAAACGCAGCCATTCCTCCTCCGAAATACCGCCGCTTAGCATATGCAGTCTCCAGGCTTCCATCCGGACGGCAAAAGCCGGAGATTCGTAATCCGCATTCACGGAAGCGATCAGCAGCGGCGCACCCGGCGGCAGCCGGTCGGCGATCGCCCGAAGCAGCGATTTCTTTGCTTCGATCCCTTGCACAAAATGCAGCACAAGCAGGCAGGTCGCGCCGTCATGCAGCCGGGGTTCGAGAGCCGGCAGCTTCTCGATTTCCCCGCGCACCAGCGCCGCGCGGGCTTCGATGCCCGTTCCGGCAATCCGCCGGCGCGCCGCCTCCAGCATCCTCTCCGACGTATCGACGCCGGTGAACCGCCAGCCGGGCTCCCGGCCGCCCAGCGTTTCCAGTTCCTGTCCGCCGCCGGCGCCGACGATCAGGATATGCGCGCTTTGCTTATCCAGCGCCGCTTTCAGCAGACCGGCCGCCATTTCGTACAGATGGAGATAGCCGGGGATTTTCGCGGCAATCGCACCGCTGTAGTTCGACGCCTGCGGATGCTCCCAGTGCATCGGATCGTTCTCGCTTGCGCCGCGGCCGGGAACCGGCTGAGCGGAATTGTGCTCGAACGATTTATCGTATAAGCCCGGACTCGCTTGTTCCGGTTCCGTTGTCTGTGCGCTTTGCCCGTTCTGCGCCGGGCCGTTCTCGGCCGGATCGTTCTGCGCCGAATCCGTCTGCACCGAACCGTTTACGATCGAACCGTTTATAATCGAACCGCCGCTTTTCAAGCCGCTTTGTATCGGGCTGCCCGGCATCGAATCGTTTCTCATCGGATATGACCCCCTTCCCGTTGTTTCGTTCGCGGCCCGCTGCGTTCCGCCTGCGCCGGGCTTGGTTCGGCGCGTATTTGAAAAGTCGCCTTCATATCGCGGATAATAGAAGCAGCAGGCCCGGAACACTCCTTCATTATAGGCAGGTTCGGCGGAATGCCCATCCCAGAAATCGGGGAATTGCAAGGAGGAAGATTATGGAGCGTACGATCATCAACCGCCTGGCGGATCGGCTGCGCCGGCTCGCGGACAAGCAGCCATCCGCCCGCGCCTACCGAAGCGCCTGCCTGTCGCTGCTCGCCGAAATGGTACCTTTCGACGGCGGCTGCTTGACCGGAGTCGACGGAGATACCGGCCTGAGTACGGGTTCGGTCACCGATATGGTTGTCGAGGCGATTCACCCCCGCCTGTTCGAATACGAATACCGCGGCGAAGACTTCAACCGCTACGAAGCGCTGGCCGCCGCCGAGCCGCCGGCCGCCGCGCTGTCGCTGTCCACGGGCGGACGGCCCGAGCTCAGCGAGCGCTACCGCGATATCCTGTCGCCGGCGGGCTTCGGCGACGAACTGCGCGCCGTGCTGATCGCGCGCGGCCGCCGCTGCGGCCAGCTGTCGCTGCTGCGCCGCCAGGATCATCCTCCGTTCACGGAGGATGACGTGCGCCGCGTCGCCGCGCTGCTGCCGCAGATGGCCGCTTATCTGCGGCAGGCGCCCGGCTCCGAAGACGAAGCGGAGCTGAGCGCCGGGGTCCAGCCGGCGCCCCTTCCATCCGAAGCCGGCGTCTTCGTCCTGTCGGACCGGCTGGACCTGCTGGCCGCGAGTCCCTCGGCCGAAGACTGGCTCGCCGTGCTGCGCGGCGCCGAGCGGATCGAACCGGACATCGTGCCTCGTCCGGTCCGCGCGGTCTGCACCCGCGCGCTGTCGCCGCCGCGGCCGGGCGGCTCTCCCGCCGAAAACGCCGCACGGGTCTGCGTCCCCGTGCCCGGCGGCTTCTACATCGGCATCCGCGCCAGCCGCATGGAAAGCCTCTCCGGCGGCGTGCAGCTCGCCGTCACCGTCGAGCGCGCCCGCCCGGCCGATATTCTGCCGGTGCTGGCCGAAAGCTTCGGCCTCACGGAGCGCGAGCGCGAAGTGGTGGACCGGATCGTCCACGGCCTGTCCAGCAAAGAAGCCGCGCTGTCGCTGTGCGTGTCGGAGTACACGCTGCAGGACCATCTCAAATCGGTCTTCCGCAAGACCGGCACCAAAAGCCGCCGCGAATTGGTCTGGCAGCTGTACTCGCGGTTCAGCTGAACAGCCAGGTAATCGGCGATTCGAAATTTGCCATCCCGGCTTTCCCATACACGCAAACCACTCAAAAAAGAGCCGTCCCAACCGCCGTAAACGGCGGGGACGGCTCTTTTCTTTTTCCGCATTTCCCGTATTCTCCACGCTTTCACCGCAAATACATCGACGCCAACTCAGCCGCTTGACGATTCTTCGCTTCGATCTCCGCGCGCCGCGGCATCGGGGTCCACAGCGACGTGTCGTCGAGCCAGGTTTCCGGCAGTTCTTCGGGGCTTTCCGGCGTCCAGCGGTCCAGCCATTCCTGCGGCAGGCGCAGATGCGGATCGGCGTCGAGCCGCTTCAGCAGCGGATTTCCGGTCATCTCCATCCACAGCAGCGCCCAGGCCCGCGGCACCACCCGCCAGATATCGTAACCGCCTCCGCCGAGCGCCACCCAGCGTCCGCCGCAGTAGCGGTGCGCGGCTTCGTGCAGCATTTTCGGCATCTCCCGGTAAATCCGCATCGAGCAGTGGACGTGCGCCAGCGGATCGAGCGCGTGCGCGTCGCACCCGTGCTGGCTGATAATAATGTCCGGCTTCGCTTTGCTCAGCACATCGTCCAGCACGCTGCCGAAGCATTCCAGCCAGGAGTCGTCTTCGGTATACGGCTCCATCGGCAGATTGACGGTGCAGCCGAAACCTTCGCCTTCTCCGCGCTGCTCCACCAGCCCCGTGCCGGGAAACAGATATTTGCCCGTTTCGTGAATCGAATACGTATAAACCCCGGGATCGCTGTAGAACGACATCTCCACCCCGTCCCCGTGGTGCACGTCGGTATCGACGTACAGCACCCTTGCGCCGTAGTGTTTGCGGATAAACGAAATCGCGATCGAGGCGTCGTTGTACACGCAAAAACCCGAGCCGCGCTGCGGCATCGCGTGATGCAGGCCGCCCGCCAGATTGACCGCGTGCCGGGCTTCGCCGTCCATCACCAGTCTGGCCGCTTCCACGGAAGCCGCCGCGATAATCTCCGCGCTCTGGTGCATCCCCGGAAAAAACGGCGTATCTTCGGAGTCCAGCCCGTATTTTTGCGCGTCGCTGACCGCCCGGTCGTCCGGCAGCGGCTCGCTGAGCGCTTTGACCCGCTCGACGTACTCGGGGATGTGCACCGCATGCAGCAGTTCTTCGTCCAACCGGTCTTCGACGGGCAGAATTTCGGCGGGGGTCGGGAATGCGCCCGCCGTCCGCAGCAGATCGCGCGTCAGGGTAATCCGGCGCTGATCGAACGGATGGTCTTTGTGGAACACGTAATTCAGGCTGTTCGGATGAAACAAATAAACCGCATCCCGCGTCATCGGGCTCTCCTCCTTCCCATTTTCAGTACATAAACCGCTGCCGGAACCGGAGACGGTCGAACGCCTCCACCGATTCCTGCGGCACCTTTTTACCGACCCGCACCATCAGGCAGTTGGCGGGATGGCTGCAAATCTCCGGGTCGTCCGTGGCGAACCAGACCATATCCACGTTCTTCATCAAGTCTTCCATCATCTTGCGGTAATCCCAGACGCTGAGGCCCGTGCTTTCCAGGTCCCAGTGCCAGTAGTACTCCGTCGTAAACACGATCGCATTGTCGAGCTGGCCGCCGAGAAACGCGACGTCGAGCAACTTTTTGCTCAGTCCCGCGCCTCTGTAATCGTTTGCAACTTCGATCGCGCCCAGTTCCACCAGATCGTCCATCTTCCCTTCCGACCAGCGCTCGTATTCGTCGGCGTAGTGGAAAGTGACGTAACCGACCACCGTGTCGCCGTCCGTCGCCGCGATAATCCGCCCTTCGGGCAGCTCCGCGATCTCCACCAGCGCCTCGTGCTGCTCTTTCGGACGGCGAAAAGCGTCGAGCTGATCGTGCAGCGTCATATTCTTGAGCGTTTCCGGCGGCACCGGTCCCTGTACGATCAGATTTTTTCCGTTTTTGACGACCGTTTCTTCATGAAAAAGTTTGAGATGCTCCATGCGGCCTCCTTTTGACCGGAACGGCATGTATTTGAAAAAGGCGCCCGCCGGATGATCCTCCGTTTCCGAAACGGCCCGCCCGCTTGTTCTTTTCTTATCATATCTTTTTTTACCTGCAAAAACCATCTTTTCACTTCGCTCGGAGACGGCCAATCCTGCATATCCGCATCAATTTGCGCACAATTCCTCCACTCCTTCGTCATTATTGCAAATCCGCACAAAAAAAGCGGCTAAGTCCGAAAATAACGCCTGTTCGGATCCTCCGCTTTGAAAATTGATGCCAATATGCAGCAATGCGGGCGTCTGACGCGCAAACCGGCCGAACATACTGCCGATTCGCACAATTGCCCGCCTGCTCCATATTCCCTGCCGGATTATCGACTGCTCATTGCCCGCTGTTATGCCCGTTCGCGTGCAATTTATTGCTTCACCTTCTCGCTCGCTTCTTACTGCTGGCTGCTTCTCCACGCGTCGAACTGCTTCTTGTACTCCTCGACCACCGTGTCCAGACCGGCGGATTTCATATTCTGGATCGCGCCGGAGAAGCCGCTTTCGTAGGGCACCACGCCGTACATCAGCGGCAGGATGCTGGTTTGCAGTTCCGCGACGCTGTTGGCGTAGGCGCTCGCGACCGGCGTCGGATCGAAGCTGAAGCCGATCGTCACGCTGTTGACCGCGTCTTCGGCGACCGTCGTTCTACGCTCCAGGCGGCCCGGGTCGATCGTCGAATTGTAACGGTTCATCTCGACGTTGCCGAGCAGCCAGGTGGACAGCTCGTACTTGGGACCGCCGGCGTCGGTGAACGCGAGCGTTTCTTTCATATTCTTGCCGGCGTCTTTCCAGTGCGTGCCTTCGATGCCGCTCTGCACCAGGTCGAAGTTCTCCTGGCTGGAGAAGACCCAGTTCAGGAACTGTACGCCCGCTTCCGGATGCGGCGAAGTCGCCGAGATGCCGTTGGAATTCCGGATCGCGTACGAGCGGAATTTTTTCTGGTCGCTCAGGAAATAGATGCCGACTTCCGCGCCCGGGAACGTTTCGCGGATCTTGTCGTCGATCCCCACATCGCCCGGACGGTACAGATAGCGTCCCGCCAATTCTTCTTTGTTGAGCACTTCGCCCGGCGTGGTCAGCACGTCTTTGAGGATCAATCCTCTGGAATACGCTTCGTTCATGTATTCGACGTCTTTTTTGAACTCGTCGGTTTCCAGCCACGACTTCACATTGCCGTCCTGATCGACGTAGATCAGGTTGTCGATCACCGCGAACGGATACGTGTCGTACGTCGTATGCAGGAACGTCGCCGGCTCGCCGAGCAGCTTGATATAGACGTTCTTGTTATCCTGCGGCCAGTTCTTCTGGAACGTCTCGGCGACGTTCAGCAGATCTTCCGGCGACTTCGGCGCGTCCAGCCCGTTCTTCTCCAGCAGGTCGGTGCGCAGCGTGACCATGCCGTCGTTGAACGCCGTATCGAGCCAGAAATTCGGGACGTAGTAGATTTCGTTATTGATCTTGGCCGAATCCCAGATCCAGTCCGGCATCGACTTCTTCAACTCCGGACCGTATTCGTCCAGCAGCTTGTCGATCGGCAGCAGCGCCCCGTTGCCGGCCAGCACGTTCGGTCCTTTGATATCGTGCATGATCGCGATCAATTCGAATTCCTCGCCGGTGGACATCATCAGGTTGGTCTTCTGATCCCAGGCGTCGCCGGGAATATACGTCGGTTTGTACTCCAGATTCAGCCCGTCCGCTTCCAGCTTCTCGTTGACCGCTTTGACGACGGCGTCCAGGTCTTCGGGCGCGTTGCCCGGCAGCAGATACCGCACCGGCAGCTTGCCGCCCGAATCTCCGCTTCCTCCGCTTGTGCCCGTGTCTCCCGCGGTGCCGCCGCCCGAACAGCCGGCCAGCATGCCTAACGCCAGAACCGGCGCTATCCAGCCCATCGCTCTTTGCTTCCATGTCTTCATTCGGACATCCCCTCTCGATCTGAATTGATGCTCGGTTGAATCGACGCTTGAATGCAACTGACGGTTCAAGCGTAAACGGAGGGGCCTGCGCCGGGATAGTGCAATAATAAGGAAAGCGCGGATTTGAACGGCCGAACGCCCGCCCGGCCGCGCGTCCGGCATCCGAATGCGCAATATCGAAGACGATTACGCTTTGCGTTTCTCCAGCAGCATCCGGCTGCGGTACTGGGCCGGCGACTGCTGGTTGTATTTTTTGAACAGGGTATAGAAGTAAGTCGTATTGAAAATGCCCACCTGTTCGCTGATCGCCTGGACCGGTTCGTCGGTGCGCAGCAGCAGTTCCTTCGCTTTCTCCAAACGCACCGCGTTCAGGTAATCGTTGAAAGACGTTTCGCAGTGCGCTTTGAACAGCTTGCCCACGTAGCTTCTGGACAGCTTCACCTCGCCCGCTACCAGCTCCAGCGACAGGTCCGGGCGCGCGTAATGCCGGCCGACGTATTCCTTGATAAATTCGACCACTTCGGCGTGGCGCTCAGCCCCGCCGGCCTCCCGGTCGATCGACAGCTTGTCCGCCAGTTCTTTGAGCGCTTCCTTGAATTCCTGCATCGTCTCGAACGACGAGATGCGCCGGGTGAAGGCCAGAAACAAATTGTTGATCTCCTGGTTCTCGGACCGCGAAACTTGAAGCTGTTTGTACAGGCTGCTGACGAACTGGTTCATGCAGAACAGCGCTTCGTGATAATCCCCCGTCGACATTTCTTTCACCAATAATTCGATCTCCCGGTTGATGCGCGCGCGCTGCCGCAGCCGGATGGCGTCGATGACCAGCTTTTCCTGTTTGGACGGATAAACGAGTTCGCGCCCGCCGGATACCGTTTCGGCAGGGTCGGCGCAGTCGAACACTTTTCCTTTGCCCGCAAAAAACCGCTTCTGCACGCCCGCCTGCGCCCGTTCGAACGACAGCCGGACGCCTTCGTGCGTGCGCTCCGCCTTTCCGATGCACGCCGTCAGCGACAGCCGCAGCGTATGGCGCATGCTGCGCTGAAGCTCCTGCAGCAGCGACTCGAGCGGCATGTAATCCCGCGGCTCCGCCGTTTCCGGTACCGGCAGGATCAGCGCGATCAAGCCTTCTTCGATCACCGCCGCTCTCGCGCCATGCTGCCCGAACAGCTCCGATGCCGCGCGCAGAATCGCATCGTGCGCGAAAGCCCGCGTCGGCGCGTCCACTTTGGCCCGGAATTCGTCCAGTCCGTCGATTTGCAGCGCGACCGTGGTATAACGAGGGCCGGGACAGTTCTGTACAAAGCGCTCGAACGCGCCGGGTTCCCCGCTTTTGAGCAGCTGGAGCACTTCCGTTTCCTGCCTGCGCGCCGCCACGCTTTCCAATGAAGACAGCTTTTCCGTCATTTCCGCGTACGAGACGTTCAGCAGCTCGAATTCGTTGACCCGGCGCGAGCTTTGCTTATGCCGCTGCATCGCCGAGATCTTCTCCAGCACGCCGCGGATCGGATTGTAGGCATTGTTCGTCAGCCACACCGACAGCAGCAAACTCGCGGCGAAGATCGCCAGCGCCAGGCACAGCGACGACCAGCGCAGCGCGCTCATATTGAATAGCAGATTGCGGTATTCGCTGTGGCTGACGAAGATCCAGTCGAGATCGGCGGATTTGACGTAGGTAATCACGTTTTTATGCCCGTCGATCTCGTCCATGAAGTAGCCGCTGCTTTTCTGCGAATCCAGGATCCGCTGCACATAAGGCGTCGACGAAATATTTTGCATGAATTGAGACGAATCCGAGTGCGTCAGCACCGTTCCTTTGGAGTTCAGCACAAACAGCGAATCCGCCGTATCGTTCTTGTAGCCGCCGATCAGCTTCTGAATATAATCCGTATCCATATTGATGACCATCGCGCCCTGGGCGGGCAGCAGCGCGTAATATCCCGGCAGCAGCACGAAAGTCAGCACACTGCTTTCCCTGGAGTTGCCGGGATCGACGATCCGCCGCGGAAACAATTGAAAGTAACTTTTATTTTTGGCTCCGATCTGCTTGAGCAGCGGCTGCTCCTGTTCCAGCGTCGCCCCTTTCGTATCGAGATAGGTCCCCGTCAAACCGTTATAGATACCGATCGATTCGATAAAAGGATACGTGGTCTGCATATTGCGCAGCACCCGCGAAGCGTGATACTGCTTGATCAGGTCGTCCTCCCGGTCGAACAGCGCGGCTACCACCGTTTTGTCGTTCAGCATCAGGCTGCCGAAATTGTACACCTGGTCTTTGATCACGTTCGCCACTACGCTGTTTTGCTTCAGCATCGATTCGGAGATCTTGCCGACCTCGCGGGCCGTGCTCCAGGAAAACAAAGCGTACAGCACGATCGTCACCAGCGCGATGATCACGGCGGTGAGCAGCACGAAACTGAGAAACATATTCCGGTATACCGTGTAGCGCAGCAGTCGATTCTTGAGCATTCGATATCCCCCCGATTCGTTCGTACGTGCCCAATACACATGATACGTCTGCAAAAGTAAGCTTCCCGCTTTTTAAATGTTCGTTTTTATATCGCGGTCTGTTATTAGTTAACGCTTACATCTCAAACCTACAGGTTATTCCCATTATAAATAATGACAGAAAGATATCAATACCTGCCGTATTCTGTCGAAAAGGCGAACAACCTGCCATGAGTCTGACGAATTCGCAGCCGCTTCTTGATTTATAAAGGACGAACCCACTCAGCCGGCGGCTCTGCAAAAGTTTCGATTTGGCGCCATGTCGAAGCTTTTCGCCAATTTTGAAGCCCGAAATTCCGGTTTAATCCGACGCCGCGCCATTTTCGAAGTTTACCGCGCCCTTCCGCGCTCCTTACACTGGGATGGACAGAAGGAGCATTTACAAACGAGCGAAAGGACGTGCCATTTGCGATGAAAAAGAAAAAGAAAGGCTCCATGCTGCGCGAGCTCAGACAGAACGGCTCCGCTTATCTGCTGGTGATACCCGCGGCGCTGTATACGCTGGTCTTCGGTTACTTCACGCTTCCCTACATGCTGATCGCTTTCCAGAAATTCAATTTCAAAACGGGCATCTTCAACTCGCCCTGGGTCGGCCTGGACAACTTCGAGTTTTTCTTCTCCTCGCCGAGAGCCTGGGAAGTCACGTTCAACACCCTCAAGCTGAACTTCCTGTTTATCGTCGTCGGCACGCTCGCCGCCATGGCGCTCGCCATCTTGTTCAACGAACTGCGCAGCAAATTGTATTCGCGGCTGACGCAGTCGACTATCTTGTTTCCGCATTTCCTGTCCTGGGTCATCGTCAGCTATATTCTGTACAGCCTGCTGTCCACGGATTACGGGATGATCAACCAGCTGCTGGAGCGTCTGCATATCACGCCGATCAACTGGTATTCGTCGCCGCAGTACTGGACCACCATTCTCGTCATTACCGCGGTCTGGAAAGACATCGGCATGAACCTGGTCATCTATCTCGCCGCGATTACCGGGATCGACGACAGCTATTACGAGGCGGGACGGATCGACGGAGCCACGCGCTGGCAGCTGATCCGCCATATCACGATTCCGCTGATGATGCCGACGATCATGATCCTGTCGCTGCTTGCGCTCGGCAAGATCATGTACGGCAGCTTCGATATGATCTACGCCATCATCAAAGACAACGGCCTGCTGTATCCGACGGTGGACGTTATCGATACCTACGTGTTCCGCTCGCTGCGCACCATCGGCAATCCGGCGCAGGCGATGGCGGTCGGCCTGTATCAGTCGGTCGTCGGCTTTATCCTCGTCTGGGGAAGCAACAAGATCGTGCGCAAAGTCAATCCGGATCATGCGCTGTTTTAGTACCCTTTCAACTCTTAATCACAGGTTTACGTTTTCCTAAAACGCACACGCTTTAGGTGCGATTTAGGAGAGCGTATTCCTACCTCTAGTGTTGACAAGGTACTAGACTTGACGCCGTAAACGGTATACCCGCGGCGGAGCGCAGGATTGTATGCAGGTCTGCGTCCGCCGCTTATCCGAAAGGAGGAGTCGGCTTATGAATAAATCCAGATTGTTCGAGACGGCCAACGCGATCTTTATCGGCTGTATCTCGCTGCTCTGCCTGGTTCCCATGCTGCTGGTGCTGATGGTGTCGTTCACCTCGGAAGCCAGCATCCAGCAGTACGGCTACCAGCTGCTGCCCAGAGAATTCTCGCTCGACGCCTACAAGCTGCTGCTCGGCACGTCTCCGCTGTATCGCAGCTATCTGGTATCGATTATCGTGACGGCGGTCGGAACGTTTTTCGCCGTGCTGATTACCGGCATGGCCGGCTACACGCTGGCCGCCAAGCATATCCGCTACCGCAACGGTCTGGCGATCTTCTTTTTTATCACGATGGTGTTCAATACCGGCCTTGTGCCGTGGTACCTGATCAACCTGGAGCTGGGCCTGCGCAACAATATCTGGGCGCTTATTATCCCGTCGCTGATCTTCAGCCCGTTCAACCTGTTTCTGGTGCGCAACTATATGTCGCAGATTCCGGGTTCGCTGAGCGAAGCGGCCAAGATCGACGGCGCGAACGATATCTATATCGCGTTCCGGATTTATTTCCCGCTGTGCATGCCGGTGCTTGCGACGATCACGCTGTTCTACGGCATCGGCTACTGGAACAACTGGTTCAACGCGATCATGCTCGTGGACAACCAGAATCTGTACCCGCTCCAGTATCTGCTGTTCAAGCTTAATTCGGAGATCAACATGATCCAGCAGATGCAGAGCTCGGGCGTGCTGGTCAGCGACGCGGTCATGCCGCAGGAATCGGTGAAGATGGCGACCGCCATTCTGACGATCGGGCCGGTCGTGCTGTTCTATCCGTTTCTCCAGCGCTACTTTGTCAAAGGCCTGCTGATCGGGTCGCTGAAAGAGTAGGGCGAATCAGGAGGAAGAACTGTATACGCCTCTATTCCGATTCGCGTTCTCCTGTTTGCCTGAAACCGATGCTGGAGTGCAGAAATCCATCTTATCCGGTCATTTGACGCTTCCTGCCAAACATCTAATGCGAAAATCCACTTTACTCTCCCGCGGAAAGCCCTAAAAGGCCGAAACGCGGGAATAAAGTGGATTTTCGCATTTGTTTGGTCGGTTTGTATCTTACTCGGAAAAATAAAGTGGATTTCTGCACGATAAAAAAGCGAGGGCAGAACGGACGGGTTGCACGGTCCGTTCGCCTTCGCTTTTTTTCGCTTCGTCCCTTTTCGGTTCGGGGATCGCAAAGCGGTCATGCTATTCTTATACTTTCTATCCAATTATGCGCACGCCGCCGTCTTCCGGCCGATAAACGGTGCGCAGCGCGCCGTCCTTGTCCACCGTGAACATCGCGATGCGGCCGCGGGGCAGCTTAAAGCCGTACGCTTTGCCGGTCGACACGTCCCGAAAGGAAATATCGGTATCGGCTCCGTATTCCGAAACGAAAATATACAGACTGCCTTCCCGGAACTCCAGCTTGCGTCCGTACACGCCCGGCAGATCGCCGCCTTCCAGCCAGTCCAGCGGAGCTTCCACTTCCGCGCGCCGCAGCGCGTAGTCGTACAGAGCGCGAATGGGTTCCCGGCGTTCGTTCAGCTCGACCGGCAGCGGGCAGTAGATAAACCGTCCGCCGCCGAGCGGGGCTTCCAGCAATTCGACTTCGCCAAAGTTCCCTGCCGGCCGCTCGATCTCCAGGGTGTCGATCTTGCGCTCGTTGAAGCCCGCATGATACTTGTCTTCGCCGATCTTCAACGTTTCCTCGCGCAGCACATTGCCGTTAGCCAGATCCCCGAACTCTTCCGTCAGCCGTTCCCGGGCCGGTCCCCAGTGGGCGTCCAGCCGCAGCGGTCCGGTCCACAGCACCGTGCTGCCCGCGCGCGCCAGCTCCAACAAATGCTCGAACGCCTGGTCGTCGAAGTTGTGGGCGCTCGGCACAATCACCAGGCGAGGCGGCCCGGACGCCGCGCCCCGCTCCGCGTCCGACAGCTCGCCCAGATGATACTCCCCGATTCCGCGCGGGTGCACGTTCATGCCGAGCGTCAGCACCCGCGCCGCCCGCGTCGTCGCTTCGAACGCCAGATTGCGGTTGGAGAAGTCGTTGGAGAACGGGTAAACGATCGCCACGTCTTCCGGTTTGCGATCCTCGAACAGTCCGGCGGCTTCCGTCATAAAGCGGCCGAAGTCGTACGACACGTCCGCTTCCGGTTTCTGCGTGCCGTCCGCCCGCAGCGCGCCGATATTGGATTCGTTGGCATTGTTCATAAAATAATTCGTATTCCAGATCCACTGCACCGCGCCGGCTCCGCCCGTGGAGAAGGCATACGCATACTTCCGCTCCAGGATATCGCGCAGTTCTTCTTCCGTCCGTTTGGCTCTCCCGTCGGGATGCTGGACGTGCATGATGCCGGTTTCCTGGATCAGATTCGGTTTATGCGGCGTTTTGGTGAAGATGCCGTCCCAGGCCAGACTGTCCATCTGCCACCAGCTGTGCACCGTGGTATAATCGACCGCTTCGGCGTAGAAAAAAGGCGACGGCCGCTGCGAAGCGATGCCTTCGTCCTGTCCGACCGTGACCATCTGCTTCGGATCGCCGCGCCGGATCGTACCGATCAGCTCCGACGCCCAGCGGTTGTGCATAGCCGTGCTGAACAGCGTATAATCCAGCCAGCGCAGCCACTTCTTGGGCTGGACGACGCTGCGGAAATACTTGTCGTCCGGGTCCGGGGCCTGCGCGGACTCGAACGACGGAAGCTGCTCGGGCGTCATGTTCCAGCGCTCCTGGAGACGGCGGATATCGCCGCCGAAGCGATCGCGCAGCCATTCGCTCCAGGCGCGGCGCTCGAAGTCGTCCCCGGCCGTAACCGGACCTTCGAACACGCGCCGCGGGTGAAACAGCGACGGCTCGTTGATCAGGTCCCAGTGCACGCGGGTGCTGCCGCGATGCCGGGAAACGATCGACGCGATGAAACGCTTCTGCGCTTCCACCGAACGGGGATCGAGATACGGATTGTCGCCTTCCCACGCTTCCGGCGCGAACGAGAAGAACGTAAACGTCACTTCCAGATCGTGCCGCGACGCCGTGAGCACAAAAGCGTCGATCGCCCGCAGCGCGTCTTCGGCGGCATGGCCGTCGGCGAACATCATCATCCGGTAGCCGGTCCAGACGCCCGTGCGGATCAGATTGATGCCGGCCCGCTTCATCTCGGCCATATCTCGGTCCCAGCGCTCCACATTCGGCAGATGCAGGAACTTGCGCGCCACGTCCGAGGTCATATACGTCATGCCGACGATCGGAACAGGTTTGCCGCCGCGCCGGAAATAATCGCGCCCCGCCGTCAAAGGCTCCCCGCTCGTCAGCAGTTCGCGATCCATGCCCCAGAACGCCTGCGTCAGCACCCGCCGCTCGCCGGCGTCCGATGCGGCTTCGCACACAATCCGGTACAGTCCCGGTTCGACGCGCAGCGGAATCGGCAGCCGCACAAACCGCAGGTCCGGCGAAGCCGGTCCGGCCGCAAGCTGGGCTTCCCCGCTCCAGAGCGCCGAAGCCCCTCCTTCTCTCTGGACTTCAAACCGAAAATTCCAATTGGCCTCCGGCGCCGACGTCCGGCCGAGCGACTGCAATTGCAGCGTGACCGACGGCTGTTCGCCCGGCTCGTAAGCGGCAAACGTGTTTTTGAGCCAGATCTCCGCCGCGCCGCGCGCCGTATAATCGGCCAGCTCCAGCAGCAGCTCCGCGCCGCCCCGCCGCCAGAAGTTCTCGTCCAACTGCTGGTTGACCAGAATCCATCGTCCGCCGGCATATTCGCCTTTATAAGATTCCAGCAGCACGACCGGAGCCGAGCGCTCCCGTCCGTCTTCGTCCACGCCGGTCAACAGCGGATAAATAAACAGGTCCATCGGACCGCTCGAACCCATTTCTTCGGGAATATCGCTTTTCTTCGACGGATGCAGGGTCAGCCCCCAGGTCGGCGCGGCGCCGAACAGCGACTCTTTTCCTTTCAGCAGCGGAAACTCGTCCGACGCTTTGAAGAAGCGCACCGACGAAGAATCCACTTGCAGCGCGTCGTGGATATTCAGGTTCTGATGATACGCGACCTGGGGACGCTCGATGCGCAGCCCGCTTTGCGCGGCGTCTTCGCTCACCGGCTCGCGGTAAGGCGCGCCGCCCGCGTTCACCAGCCCGCCGCCTGCGCTCAGGTGCGTGCGAACAGCGCTCCAGGCGTTTTTGGGAAAATAAGAACCGTGCAGCTGTACCAGCGCGTCCCATTTCCGCTCCCGCAGGCGCTGTTCCAGATTCGAGGCGTCCGCAAGCTCGGCCCGGCCGGTCAGCGCGTTCAGCGCATCGGCCGACGGACGAGCGCCGGCGTAAGGGAAATCGGCATCGTAAAAAACGAGAATATTCATGGGGACGATTCGCCTCCTGTTTTTTTGTTGCGTCTGTTCGGATGAATGCGTTGTGAACGGGAGTTCCGCTTTCGGCGTCCGGACGGTTCGTTCAGCGCTCGCGCCCGTCGGCAAACACGGACGTTCCCCGCCGGCGCGCCCATTCCGCCACTCTCGACGGGTCGCCTTCCCACAAACGCTCGCGCCCCCACTGATTGGCCGCCGGACGGCCTTCGCATTCCACGCGGATCACCGGAAACAGCCGGGTCGGCGCTTCCGCCGGCAGTCCGTCGATCACCAGCTCGCCGCCGGTCTGCTCGAAGCGAAGCTTCTGGCCGGTGGTCAGCAGCGTCACGCTTTTGACCGGCGTCGTCAGGTCGGCCAGCCTCATCTGCGGACGGCCGTCCCAGAAGCGGATAATGAGATACAAATGATTCCCGCTGACGGTCTGCCGGCCCCGGGTCACGAATTCCGTCACCGAACCGCCGTCCGAGCCGTATACCGCTTCCCCGTGCACATCCAGCCATCTGCCGATTTCCAGCGCGCGCTCGACAAACTCCGGCGGAAGCTGGCCGTCGGCCGTCGGGCCGCAGTTGAGCAGCAGATTGCCGCCGTGCTCGCCGCCTTTTTCCGCGCATTCGCACAATAAATCCAGCAGCACGTCCGCCGGACGCCAGCGCTCGCCGATCACATGGCTCCACAGCCTCCACGTACTGACCTGGCACGATTCCCACAAACGCGTGCGGTCGGTCTCGATCAGATGCTCCGGCGTGCCGAAATCGCCCAGTGTATCGGAATCGCCGGCTCCCGCGCCGCCGTCCGCCCGGTAACCCTGACGCTCCATCGAATAGCCGAGCCGATTGTTGACCAGGATATCCGGCTGAAGCCGGCGCATCTCCTCCACCAGTTCCACGCTGCGCAGCTCGTCCGCGTTTCTCGGCCAGACGCCGTCGAAAAAGAAATGGTCGATCCGGCCGTAATTGCTCAGCAGCTCTTTCACCTGATTATGCAAATAGTCCCGCGTCTTCTCCCAGCCTTCGGGATCTTTGGCCGGACCGTCGAAATAAGCGGGCAGACGCCAGTCGATCCACGAATAATACAGCCCGATGCGCAGGCCCGCTTTGCGGAAAGCTTCGACGTATTCGCGCACGAAATCCCGCTGCGGAGCCTGCTTGGCGCTCGAATAATCGGTAAACGCGCTGTCCCACATGCAATAGCCGTCGTGGTGAAGCAGGCGTATTTGAAACCCGCCTTTTTGGCGGTGTCCGCCCACAGCTCGGGATCGAAATGCGCAGGATTCCAGGCCGAAGCCCGCTCCGCGTACTGCCGCTGATCCAAATGTTCGCGGAACAGCACTTGTTCGCCGCGTCCGTACTGCGCATAAGGCCCCCAGTGCAGAAACAGGCCGTAGCGGCTTTCGGTAAACCATTTCCAGCGATCCGGGACGATAAATGTTTGTGTGCTCATATGTCGCTCCTTTCCGATCTTGAACGATTCGGCTTTTCTGCGGCGGCGGTGCCGCTTCGTGCTCACCGGCCATTGTAGCATCGGGCGCCGAAGCCCCGCGATTCACTTTTGGACACTGCCCCTTTTCAAAGTCCATAAAAGCAAAAGGCGGAAAATTGATTTCGATTGTGCTATACTACAGAAAATTCGACGGTTTCCGCTTTGGAGCGCGCAGACCGGTTTCCGGATGCCTGCCCGGGAGCGGCGCACTGTCGAAGCTTTCTGTTTGACCGTTTTTCTTGTAAGCGCTATATCTGTAAGACGGGTAAAGTTTGCGGCTTGGCGAAGCACGTACTTCTCTTATGCGACTGGAGGCTCTTATGGAAAAGGACACGGTGGAAATCATTGGCGTAGAAGCGAAGCAATCGAATCTGGGCGATTACGAAGAGGCCCGGCGCGCATTCGATTGGGCGGAAGAGGAGAAACGCTTCAGTTGGCACGAAAGCGGCCGGGTCAACCTGGCGTACGAAGCGATCGACCGGCACGCGAAGTCGGGACTGGCCGACAAGATCGCCCTGCTCTACAGCGACCCCGAACGGGACGAATCGTACACGTTCGAGCAGCTGCGGCAGGAATCGAACCGGGCGGCCAATATGCTGCGGTCCTTGGGAATCGGCCGGGGCGACCGCGTATTCATTTTCATGCCGCGCACGCCCGAGCTGTATTTTACGCTGCTGGGCATCGTCAAGATCGGCGCGATCGCGGGGCCTTTGTTCGAAGCCTTCATGGAAACAGCGGTGCGCGACCGGCTGCAGGACAGCGGCGCGGTCGCGATCGTCACGACGCCCAAGCTGGCCGAGCGGGTGCCGGCGCACGAACTGCCGGAACTGAAGCACGTGATTCTGGTCGATACTTCGAAGCAGGAAGGCAAGCCGGCGGAGAACGACAGCCTGCTGCCGGACGATTCGCCTTTCGCCGACTTCAACAAGCTGATGAGCGAAGCGTCGACCGAAGCGGAGATCGAATGGGTCGACCGCGAAGACGGCCTGATCCTGCACTATACGTCGGGCTCGACCGGCAAGCCCAAAGGCGTGTACCATGTGCACGGCGCCATGATCCAGCAGGGTTATACCGGACGGATCGTGCTCGATCTGCGCGAAGACGACATCTACTGGTGCACGGCCGATCCGGGATGGGTCACCGGTACTTCGTACGGGATCTTCGCTCCGTGGATCAACGGCGTGACGAACGTGATCCGCGGCGGCCGGTTCAGTCCGCAGGACTGGTACCAAACGATCCAGCGCTATAAAGTTACGGTCTGGTACAGCGCGCCGACGGCGTTCCGCATGCTGATGGGCGCGGGCGACGAAGCGGTCAAAGACTACGATCTGTCTTCGCTGCGGCATGTGCTGAGCGTCGGCGAGCCGCTGAACCCGGAAGTCATCCGCTGGGGATACCGCGTCTACGGCCACCGGATTCACGACACGTGGTGGATGACCGAAACGGGCGCGCAGCTGATCTGCAACTATCCGTCGATGGAGATTCGTCCCGGCTCGATGGGCAAACCGATCCCGGGCGTCGAAGCCGCCATTATCGACGATCAGGGCAGCGAGCTGCCGCCGCTGCGCATGGGCAACCTGGCGATTCGTACGCCGTGGCCGTCGATCATGCGCAAGATCTGGAACAATCCGGCCAAGTTCGAGGAGTATACGCGCATTCCGGGCTGGTATATCTCCGGCGACTCCGCCTACATGGACGAGGACGGCTACTTCTGGTTCCAGGGCCGGATCGACGATGTCATCAATACATCGGGCGAGCGGGTCGGCCCGTTCGAAGTCGAAAGCAAGCTGGTCGAGCATCCGGCCGTCGCCGAAGCGGGCGTGATCGGCAAGCCGGACCCGGTCCGCGGCGAAGTGATCAAAGCGTTTATTTCGCTGCGCGAAGGCTACGAAGCGTCCGACGAACTGAAAGCGGAGATTACGAAGTTCGTCAAAGAAGGCCTGTCCGCCCACGCCGCTCCGCGCGAGATCGAGTTCAAAGACAAGCTGCCGAAGACCCGAAGCGGCAAGATCATGCGCCGGGTACTCAAAGCCTGGGAGCTGAAGCTGCCGGCGGGAGATTTGTCGACGATCGAGGATTGACGGACGGAGAATCGCAAAATCGCTGTATGGTGCACGACGAAAAGCCCGTTCCGCCGATGGCGGATACGGGCTTTTGGCGTTATCGGGCGCATTTCCCGAATGAGGACACAATCCGATCGCGACGAATACCGGTTCGTTCATTCGGTGCAGCGACCAAACTGCCAAAATGTAAAATATTTTTATTTAAACCTTTTTGTGTTTCTAAAAAAAGCCCCCTGTTTATTAAAGCACTAAAATACATATTTCAGGAGGAATGTCCAATTGAATAGCCGTGGAACCAAAATGCTGCTGAGCTTTGCTTCGGCCTCGTTGGCTGTGCCGCTTCTGCTCGCTCCGCTTCCGTCCGCTTTTTCCGATGCTTCCGTTTATGCCGCCGTCAATGAAGCGCCTGCTCCGATGGAAGATCCCGTTCGCGCGCAGCTGCTGTATGAAATTGCAGTCTTTAAAGAAGGCGCCGAGTTAATGACTCCGTCCTCCAACCATGGAAACCTGCCCCCTTTGTTTGAAGAGAAATATAAAAATCGAATTATCGCCGAGACGACTGCTATCGCTCAGAACGAGAGCTCTACACCGACGCAGTTGGCGAGAGCGCTCCACTACGTAGCTTTTTCCTTTCACGACTTTTTTGACAAAGGTAATCCGTACACCTCGTATATCCTGAGTAAAATGAGCGGCTATTTTAATATGAATTTCCCAAAAAGTGATGAACCCGGCAGATATTCTGAAGAAAAAGTAAAAGCTTTGGTCGATAAATTTGTAGCTTTAAACCAAAGACTCGGTACTGGAGAAGACGAATTTACGATTTACAAAGAGTTTGTTGAGACCCGGATGGACTTCTACGCTCATCCCAATCCTTGACCAGGGAGGTATATCTATTGAATATGTTCAAGCGTCAAAAAAGCGTAAGAGCTTTGCTAGTGATTCTTGCGGTGTTGCTTTGTTTCGGCTCTTTACCGGTATTTGCTCAGGCGGAAAGTCCTTCGGCTGCGGTCAATCGGCTGCCTTCGGGTATTGGTCTTCAGGATGCCGACCGCAATCTTATTTTGCAAAAAGCAAGAGCGATGTATCAGTTTAACGAATTCCCCAAGCATGCCGAAGACTACTCGGAATCTTATGCGCGCTTCAAGAAGACCAGTCTTGCCACGTTCAACGCGGCTTTCGATCCCGCTTCGACGCGCGTCGATCTGACTTCCGCTTTGAAGCAGATGGAAGGCTTCCCTCCGTACGATCTCTACAGCGGCGAATATAATGTCACTGTCGACGAACTTCTTTTCGAACAAGAATTACAGCTTCATCTTTATACCGAATTCGGAAACGAGCCGGGTCAATGGACCGAGGCGAACGCCGAAAAGCTTATGAACAAAATCGCGCTTGTACGCGACGACCTTTTTCCGCTGATTTCATGGGATGGTTGGAAGCCGGCTGTGTGGCACATCTTCTGGGACTATTTGAATGCCATGGCGGACTTCGAAGACCTGCGCAACGGCCGGACGGAACTTCTGGAGCAAACGTTCCAATACCGTACCGACGTGCTGAACCGTATCGCGGACGGACGGCTCACTTCGCAGCAGGCCGCAAGCTTCGATGCCGCCGTGCAGGAATTGGAGACGCTGCTTGCAACTTCCGCCCAACCGGAACCGATCACTTCGGCGTTCGCCAAAGTCAAAGCCGCTTACGAAGCGCTGCCGCAGGGCGGCAGTTCGTCTTCGGCCCTCGCCGCCGATATCGCCGCCGCGCGCGAGCTCCTGAATCTGCCCAAAGGCATCCGCTCGGGCCAGTATCCGGCTTCGGCGTTCGGCGATCTGAGACGGGCGATCAACGAAGCGAGTCTCGTGTTGAATCGTAAAAGCAGCACAAGCGCCCAGCTGGAGCAGGCCCGGACCAAGCTGGTCGCAGCCGTTGCGCAATTCCATAGTCGGAAAAAGCCCTGAGAGAAGCCGCGTTTTTATCGGACTCGTCCTGTCTCAACCCAGCGGAGGGAAGGTGAATCTTGCAACGACGGAACACACCAGCAGAAACGCCAGCAGCAGCAGCGATACGGCGTACTGCCGCGATCCTTTTAAAAATCTCCACTCCAGCCACGCCTGCAGTCCCATTTGAGCCGCCCAGTAAGCAATAAAAAACCAAAAAACGAACCAGCCCGACGTGATATCCGCTACGAAATACAGCATATACAGGACGCCAAGAGCCAATACAGTCAGCAGGAGCAGGCCGATCTTCTGGACTCGGACCCCTGGCGGATCGGAGATTGCCACACTCCGGCCGCCCAGCAGCCAATGACTCAGTCCAAAGTAAAGCAGGATAAACAAAACGCCAAACCCGATAACCCATACGATCATGGTCTTCCTCCTTATCCCGATCATGATTCCAATAAGCCGAAAGCCCGGAGCAATCGCTCCGGGCTTTTCTTATACCTGTTAAACGCCGAATCCGCACATTTCGTTTTGCCGAATCAGCAAATTTTGTGAATTCTCTTGTATCGTTCTTACCGCTTCGCCAGCTTCGACAGCAGCTTCAGCACTTCCAGATACAGCCACACCAGCGTGACCATCAGGCCGAACGCGCCGACCCATTCCATATACTTCGGAGCTCCGCCCCGCGCGCCGCGTTCGATAAAGTCGAAGTCGAGCAGCAGGTTCAGCGACGCAATCACGACCACGAACAAACTGATGCCGATGCCGATCAAGCCGGATTCGTGGATAAACGGAACGTTTACGCCGAAAAAGCCGAGTACAAAGTCGAACAGATACACGAGCATAATCGAAAACGTCGCCATCATAATGCCGGTCCGCAAACCCGGGGTGACTTTGACGATCCGGGTAACGTACAGCAGCAGCATCGCAAACAGCGTCCCGACGGTAATCAGCACCGCGTTCAGCACAATGCCGGGATACTGAATTTCGAACGCCGCTGACACCGCGCCGAGCGCCAGGCCTTCAAATATTGCATACAGCGGGGCGGTGATAAAAGCAATCTTCGGCACGAAGATCGTGACCAGCGCCGCGATCAGCGCAAGCACAACGCCCGCGATCATCATGCCGTACACGCTCGCGCCCGATTCGAAGCGGGACCAGGTATAAGCCGCCCCGCCGAGCATCAAAGCCAGCAGAATAAACGTCCTGTACACCGTGCCGCCAAGCGTCATCGCTCCCGTGCCGACCAGATCTTCGCGCGCCCGATCGAATAGTTTTTGCCCGAATACCGGATTCCTCGATTCCATCTTTACATCTCATCCTTTTTCGCAGAGTAAGTCCGGGCTGCCTGTTCGTGCATCGGTCCGGATTTACCGGTAATACGCGATCCGGAGCGATAAGGTGGCAAAAATATTAAAAAAAGAGAAGCGATCAGCCCGGTTTGCGTTCCGAGAAAATCGTCATCGCTTCGCTCATCCAGGCCGCCAGTCCTTCGCCGCAGCGATCGATATTTTGCGTAAAACGTTCGTCCTGCACATACATTCGGCCGAGGCCGGCGAATGCTTCATGCGAGTAACTGCCGAAGGTTTGCAGATAGTCGTACCATCCCCCGATCAGCTTCTGCGCGCGCGGGGAAGCGGGGTCTTCATGCCGCGCCTGCGCCATCTCGTTCATGCGGCGGTCCCATTCTTCCTGCAGATCGGCGCGCATTTCCGGCGTTTGCGTCCGCTGCTCCAGCCTGCGGTTCGCATCGTCGACCGCCGCGTCTCCCCAGCGCTCCCTTGCTTCCTGTTCGTACGGATTATGCGTAAAGTCCATGCCTTCGAATCGCTGCTTCTGCGTCATCTGTATCTCTCCTCTGGCGTGCCGGATGGTCCGGCCGATATTTTCGATCATGCTGCGCGTTTGCTCCAGCTTTTCTTCCAGCATGCGCCGCTGAAGTTCCAGCGCTTCGATCCGGTCGAACGAAGGGCTGTCCATCATCCGCTTGATCTCTTTCAGTCCAAATCCCAGCTCCCGGAAAAACAAAATTTGCTGCAGCCGCTCCAGGTCCTCTTCCGAGTAAAAACGGTAACCCGATTCACCGACCTGGGCGGGCTTGAGCAGGCCGATCTCGTCGTAATGGTGCAGCGTGCGAACGCTGACGCCGGCGAGCTTCGAGACTTCTTTGACTTTAAACGACACTTTGGTTTCCTCCTTTCGAGTTGAGCATAAGGGCTCACGTAACGTGAGGGTCAAGACGTTTCGATAAAAAAATCTTCCGGATTTACGCAAAACTCGCATAAATCCGGAAGACTCGTTTTCAGTATAGGAGCTTGCAGCTTGTCTTCCTTCAATAGAAAGAAGAATCCCATTCGGCCAAGCCGGCGGTTAAATGCCGGGCAGCACCAGTTCGGCGATAACCGGATAATGGTCCGACGGATATTTGCCCGAGAAATCGCGACGGTCGACCACGGTACGGGAAACTTCAAGCGGCGCTTCGGCGAAAATGTAGTCGATCGGTTCGCCTTCCAGCCCGCCGAGGAAATCGTGGAACGTGCGGCCGACTTCGCCCGGGAGCGCGGTGTACGCGTCGACCAGGCCCGGCGCAAGGCCGGCTTCCGCCAGCTCGCCGCGCAGATAGCGCAGCGGAGCGTCGGACGGTCCTCCGTTCATATCGCCCATCAGGATGCCGAAGCTGCCCGGACGCTGCTCTTTGTGCCGCAGCATGGCCGCCGCGACCAGCTTGGCGCCTTCGATCCGCGCCGTCTCGCCGATATGGTCGAGATGCGTGTTGTACACGCGAATCTCCGAACCGGACGCGAGGTGCCGGAACCTTCCCCAGGTGCAGATGCGCGGATAGTCGCTGTCCCAGCCGAGCGAGCCGACCGACTCCGGCGTTTCCGACAGCCAGAACTGCCCCTGCTCCAGCGGCTCGAATTCGTTTTTGCGATAAAAGATTGCGCAGTGTTCGTCTTGGATTCCCCCGAGCCGCCCTTCGCCGATCCGGTCGTACCCCGGCAGCTCGCGCTCCAGCTCCTCCAGCATAATCAGATAGCCTTCCTGCACGCCTGCAAAAGACGGCGCGTGCGCCGCGATCGTTTCCGCCGCTTGGGATGCCCGGTGCAGCCATTCGTTCCCCGCGTCGTTCGCCGTATGCGTGCGCAGATTGAAGGTCATGATCTTCAAACCGTTCTCCCCCGCGTTTCCTGTCGTGCCTGCTTGTTCAGTCATTGTCCAGTCCTCCTGTTTACTGCGGTCCAACGCTCCGGGTATTCGTTTCCGCCGGAAATCCGGCTTTGTTCGAAACGTTTCTATACTCTTGATGATAACCCTTTCACTTTGATTTGGACAGCTTATTTTTATCTATGGTAACACAAAAAGAGCAAGCGGTTTCGTGACGAAACGCGCCGCTCCGGGTTGATGCAGTGCCGTTATTCCTGCCGCAGCTTTCCGCTCTCCAGGCGCAGCACCCGGTCGCAGTACGGCAGAATCCGCTCGTCGTGCGTCACGATCACGCCTGCTTTGCCTTCGGCTTTGACGCGCTCGGCGAGCAGGCGCGTCACGTCGCGGCCGCGGTCCGCGTCGAGGCTTGCGGTCGGCTCGTCGGCCAGGATGACCGACGGATCGTTCATCAGCGCCCGCGCGATCGCGACGCGCTGGCGTTCGCCCCCGGACAGCTTGTCCGGGTAATACCTGCGCCGCTCGCTCAGGCCGAGCCGCTCCAGCAGCTCGGACGCGCGGCGCGCGGTCTGCGCTTTGTCGGCGCCGCCGAGCTTCGCGACGAGGCGCAGCTGCTCTTCGACCTTCAGGTAGGGCAGCAGATTCGCCCCCTGGAAGATAAACCCGATCTGCCTCAGCCGCAGATCGGCCAGCCGCCGGGGATTCAAGCCGGCCAGATCGCGGCCGCCGACCGCCACGGCGCCGCGCGTGGGCGTCAGCAGCGCGCCCGCGATCGAGAGAAACGTGCT
The DNA here is from genome assembly GCF_030518235.1 of Saccharibacillus sp. CPCC 101409. Classification (GTDB taxonomy): domain Bacteria; phylum Bacillota; class Bacilli; order Paenibacillales; family Paenibacillaceae; genus Saccharibacillus. Next base: position 155,382 of record NZ_JAULSA010000010.1, read on the forward strand.
CTTGCCGGAGCCGGACGGCCCGACCACGGCGACCAGCTCGCCGGCCGAGACCGCAAGGGACAATCCGTCCAGCACGGTCAGCACCGCTTCCCCGTCGCCGTAAGTATGCGTCACCGCGTCGAGCAGCAGCCGGGTTTCCGCACCGTGCGGAGAATTTGCGGACATCCCGGCTAAATCGGTTCTTTCCATCGTGTCCTTGTTCATGCTCCGGCCCTCCCTATGGCGTCAAGCGCGTCCGTTCTGGCTACTTTGACGATCGAGACCAGGCCGCCGAGCAGCGCCACGCCGAGAAACAGCGCGCAGCTCAGCAGAATCGTTCCCCCGCTCAGGGCGAACGGCATGGCCGCCGGCAGCATCTCTTTCATGACCAGCACCAGCGCGACGCTCAGCGCCAGACTGCCCGCCGAAAGCACCAGCACCTGTCCGGCGACGCTTCCGGCCAGATAAGCCGTGCGGGCGCCGATCGCTTTGAGAATGCCGAACTGGCTTGTTTTCTGAATCGTGATGACGTAGAAGAAGACCGCCAGCACAAAAGCCGAAATGATATACAGAAATACGATCATCATCAGCAGCGAAGACTGCTCGGCTTTGTGTCCCGGAATCGCGGAGATCGCCTGCGCTTTGGTGATGATATCGGCGTCCGTCAAAGACGCGGCCAGTTCGTTCGCCCGGCTGCCGGAGCTTCGCAGCGCGATCGCGTTGAACGCCGTATCCGGTTCGCCGCCGCGCGCGGCCATCAACTCCGAGCGGTAAGACGCCCAGTCCGCGGCGTTCATCCAGACCGCGGGCATATGGCTGTAGGAATTGTTTTCGATAAAGCCGTTTACCCGCCACTTCAAGCCGGTCGTGCCGTCGACGATCGTGTCGCCGATCCCGACGCCGGAATCGGCCAGGTCTCGATCCACCACGACATCGCCGGTTTCCGATGCGTCCAGCGCGCCGCCTTCGACGGTTTCCGGCATCAGCCAGCTTCCCGCTTCCGCGCCGAACAGCGCAATATCGATCTTGCCGCTTTGTCCGTCTTTGGTCACCGTCGTCATCTGCACGCCGAGCGGTTCCGCGCTGTCCGCTCCGACAATCGCGCGCGCATCCTCCACCTGCTGCGCATGCAGCTGCGAACGCGCAAAGCGGTCGTCCGAATCTTTTTGCACGGCAAAATGATCGGCTTTCATGCTCCGCACCGCCGAAGACGTCGCGCTGCCCAGGCCGTTGGCCAGTCCCGTCACGAACAGTACCAGAAACGAAACCAGCAGCATGATTGTGACGATCAGCACATAGCGGGTCCTGGAAAAGCGTATTTCCCGAAGCGCCAAAAACATATGTTTACCCCTCCCCGTTTTCCCTTCCGGTTGCATCCCCAGTCTAGGAAGGGAAAATGAACGGAGTATGAACGTTAAATTACAATTGCCGCCTGCCGGCCCGCCGCTCTGCTGCTTCGTTCAGAGCCGGGGAAGTTTGACGATAAACGTCGAACCCTGGCCGGGCTCGCTCTCGGCCGAGATCGTTCCGTCGTGCAGCTGCACGATCTGGCGCGAGATCGCAAGACCCAGCCCGGTTCCCCCGCCCGAACGCGCCGGATCGCCGCGGTAGAAGCGCTCGAACAGCAGCGGCAGCTTCTCCGGCGGGATGCCGTCTCCGGTATCGGCGAAGCGGACCTCGCACCAGCCGTCCCGGGCTTCGGCCGCGACCGAGATCGACCGTCCTTCGGGAATATGCTTGACCGCGTTGGACAGCAGATTGATCCAGACCTGGTCGAGCAGCGTCGCTTCGCCGAGCACGAGCAGGCGGTCCGGCACGGCAAGCTTCAGCGCGATGCCTTTCTCGTCGAGCTGCCAGTCCAGCACTTCGGCCGCGCGGCGGATCTCGGCGCGCAGGTTGAGCGGACTGCGCACCAGGCCGTCTTCCATCCGGTCGAGCGAAGACAGCAGCAGAAGCTGGCGGCCGAGCGCGGACAACCGGCGGCTTTCTTCGCCGATAATGCCCGCGTAGCGAACCCGTTCTTCGTCGGGCAGCCGACCGGCCGCCAGTTCCTGCGCAAAGCCCTGGATCGACGTCAGCGGCGACTGGATCTCGTGCGACACATTCGCGACGAATTCGCGCCGCGATTGTTCCGCCCGTGACAGGCTGCGGCTCATCGTCATAAAGTGTCCGGCGAGCTGCCCGATCTCGTCTTGGCGCCGCGTCGGCAGCTCGATCCCGTAGCGGCCGTCCGCAATCTGCTGCGTCGCCGCCGTCATCCGGGTAATCGGTTTGACCAGATAGCGCGTCGCAATCAGGAAGATCGCAATGCTGAACGCGACCGTAAGCAGCCCGATCATCGCGAAGAAGCTGCGCAGCTCGCCGAACTGCAGGATCACGTCCGGGCGCAGAAACAGGGCCGCCGGCTTACCGCCGATCGTCAGCGGCACGCCGACCGTATTGCTGAGCCGGTTGTCGAAGAAGCCGGTAATAAACGGCCGGTTCGGAAAGGCGGCCACGCCGTGATACTCGCCGCCGTCCAGCACTTTTCGCGCCGCCGCTTCGTCCAGATCCCGCTGACGAAAATCCCTGCCGTAGAACCGTTCTTCGCCCGCCCCGTCGGTGACGTACAGCTCGTAACCCAGCGCCGCCGCGCTCGCCAGATAAATATCCGCGTCGCCGGGACGAAGCTCCGCCGTGCGCTGGATCTCGTAAGCGATCCCGGTCAGCTTGGCGTCGTTGTACGGCTTGAGGCTCGCGTGATAATACACGTTCGACACCAGAAAGCCGAGCAGCGCGCTGACCGCGACGGCCAGGATCGTCGTCAGGCACACGCGGATATACAGGCTGCGGTTCAGCCGCGCAAACCGGTTCTTCACGGCCGGCCCGCTTCCAGCTTGTAGCCGATTCCGCGCACGGTACGGATTGCAAAGTCGTCTCCGTAGTCGGCGAACCGCTGGCGCAGCCGTTTGATATGGACGTCCACCGTGCGTTCGTCCCCTTCGTAATCCGCTCCCCAGACAAGGCGAATCAGCTCGCCGCGCTCGAACAGGCGGCCGGGATACTGCGCAAGCTGGGCCAGCAGCTCGAATTCTTTGAGCGGCAGCAGCAGCGTCATGTCCCCGTCGGTCACTTCGTGATTTTTGCGGTCCACGGTCAGCCGGTTCAAGCGGATCTTCTCGCTCGACGCGAGCGAATACCGGCGAAACAGCGCGTTCATGCGAAACAGCAGTTCTTTCGGCTCGAACGGCTTGGTCATATAATCGTCGGTCCCGCTATCGTAACCGGCTTCCTTGTCCGTCAACTGTTCGCGCGCCGTCAGCAGAATCACCGGAATATCGTAGCGGACGCGAATCAATTCGCACAGCTCCAGCCCGTCTTTTCCCGGCATCATCACATCGAGCACAGCCAGATCGACCGGCGATTCTTGCAGTTTGCGCGCCGCTTCGTCGCCGTCGCGGGCTTCGATCACCCGGTACCCCTCCTGGGTCAGCACCGTACGCAGCAGCGCGCGAATATGGGCGTCGTCGTCGGCAACCAGCACCTTTTTCATCTTCCGTCCCTCCCGTTTACAAGCGTTCAATCCTCGATTCCGGCAAAGTAACGCGCGCTGTCCATCATCGGCGAGCAGTCCGTATGGTCTCCGCCCAGCTCGATTTCGAAAATAAAATCTTTACCGCGCACCAACGGCTTGACCATGCGCCAATCGATCAGCCCCGCGCCGAGCGTCAGCGAGTCGTGCCGTTGTCCCATGCTGTCCACCAGATGATAATAGCGCGCATACGGGGCGGTCCGCTCCAGCACGCCGCGCAAACGCTCGTTGTCCCCGCGAAACCCGATAAACGCATGGCTCACGTCCACATTGACCGGCAGATTCAGCGGCTCGATCAGCTCGTCGATCAAGTGCGGATTGCCGTAACAGAACAGTCCTTCGGTCGAGTCCTCCCACAGCAGCAGTCCGCTGTCGTATCCCGGAACGGCGCGGATCGCTTCGCGCAGTTCGATCGTCCGCTCCCGGTTGACGGGCAGATCGCCCAGTCCCACATAATGCGCGTGAATCACGCATTTGGCGCCTTCTTCTTCGCAGATCCGCAGCAGATCGCCGGTCGATTCCCGATAAAAGCGCCGCATCTCCGCGTTTTCGCTCAAAATATCCAGAAAAGCGCCGCGGTATCGGGAAGGATGGTGCATATAGGCTTTAATACCGCGCCGATTCAGTTCCCTCACCCGCCCGCGGATCAGCTCCGTGCGCTCCATATCCTGTTCGGTCAAAAACAGTTCCAGAATTTCCGGTTCGCAGCCCAGGCGGTTGCCGAAACTTTTGTCGTCGATCCCGCCTTTTAACCTGATGTAATCCATGCGTTTCTTCGATCTCCTTTCGCCTGCCGGTCCCGGGGCGCGTATTCGGATTCCGGTGCCAATCCCAAAACGCGCCCCAAACACCCGTCTTCCGTATTTTAACGAAAAGCGCGGCGGCAGACAAAGAAGGATTTTCGCCCATCAAAAAAAGCTTTCCGGAAACCGTTTGTGCGGCGTTCCGGAAAAGCTTCGTTGTCAACTGTCTGGTCGTTATGAAGAAATCCGATCGAGCTCGCCGCAACCTGTATCCGGCCGCGGCAATCCGAAGTTCGGCGTGCCGTCTTCGTTCCATTCGATGATCTGCACGCGCGCGTGGCGGTTCGGATCGTAGAGCGGATCTCCGACCACTTCCTTGTAGCTTCTGCCGTGGTAGACGAGCAGATCGAGCGTCCCGTCTTCCGATACGGTGAAGCTGTTATGCCCCGGTCCGTACTGGCTGTTGGCTTCCGAGGTGGCGAAGACCGGAATCGGCGTTTTGACCCACGAGTTCGGATCGAGCAGGTCGCTGTCTTCGTCCGCGGTCAGCAGTCCCATGCAGTAGTTGAAGTCGGTCGCGCTGGCCGAGAACGTCATAAAGATCTTTCCGCTGCGCTTGAGGATTGCCGCGCCTTCGTTGACGAGGAAGCCGATCTTCTCCCACTCGTATTCCGGCTGCGACAGGCAGACCTGCTCGCCGCGCAGCGTCCACGGATTCTCCATCTCGGAAATGTACAGGTTGGAGTTGCCCGGTACTTCGGGGTCTTTCTGCGCCCAGACATAATAGCGGGTGCCGCGGTGTTCGAACGAGGTCGCATCCAGCGCGAACGTTTCCCACCAGGTGACGATCTGTCCTTTTTCGATCCATTCGCCTTCAAGCGGATTCTCGGAATCGGTTTCGAGCGCGAACATGCGATGGTCGAACAGCCCTTCCTTGGTTTCCGAGGTATGGGCGGCCGCAAAGTATACGTACCATTTATTGTCGATGTAATGGATCTCCGGAGCCCAGATATTGGCGCTCATCGGTCCGCTGTCGTGCTTGGTCCAGATGACCTTCGCTTCCGCTTCGGCCAGCCCGGCCAGAGTGCGCGAGCGGCGCAGTTCGAGCCGATCGTATTCCGGCACGGACGCGGTGAAGTAATAGAAGCCGTCGGTATGTTTGTAGATGAAGGGATCGGCCCGTTGCTCGATCAAAGGGTTGGGAAGGTCGAATGTCGTCATGGCTTGCAGCTCCTAATCGGGAATTTGAATTCCGGGTTTTCCGTGTTGCTTCGCAGATGCGCGCGGGACGGTGGTGGTGGTGGTGGTGTCGCTGCGCGTATTGAAGGGCTTTCGATCGCTTGTTGAATCCGCTCCGCTACAGTTCCGTCGGCGCATGGCGATAAGGGAAGAACTCGGAATTTTTCGGTGTGGTTGGGGTGAAGATCGAGTTTTCTTCTATTAGAAAACTCAAGAAAGATCAGGTAAGCAACAGGATTGTGCGTAAAGCGGGATTCATGTCGGATTGTACGGATTTCTTCGGGAAATATTAAGTATGAAATACCGTCTATCCGTGACTCCGCTCAATCATCGGGAAGCTGACATCAGCCCTTGATACCGGAGTTCAGGTTGATGGACTGGACGAAATATTTCTGCGCGAACAGGAACAGGGCCAGGGTCGGGATGATCGCGAGGATCGCGGAGCCCATCAGCTGTCCGATCATGCGGTAGTTGCCGTAGATATCCTGCAGCAGCAGCAGGCCGGCGGTGACGGGCATCTTGTCGACGTCGGTGTAGACGATGACCGGCCACAGGAAGTCGTTCCACGAACCGGTGAACGAGAACAGGGCGCAGACGATCAGCACCGGCTTGATCAGCGGCAGCATGATCGAGAAATAGATGCGGAAGTCGCTGGCGCCGTCCACTTTGGCGGATTCGTCCAGGTCTTTCGGGATGCCGAGCATGAACTGCCGCACAAGGAAGATATTGCCCATGCCGGCGAGGCCCGGGATCACCATGGCCCAGGCGGTGTTGACCCAGCCGAGCGCGTCGATAATCTTGTAAGCGGGAATCAGGTTGACGACGCCCGGGAAGAACGAGATGCCGAGCAGCGTGAAGAACATGACGTTGCGGCCTTTGAAGTTCATGCGCGCATAGCCGTAGCCCGTAATCGAAATCACGACGACGACAAGAAACGTATGCGAGGTCGCGATAAAGATCGAGTTCGTCAGCCAGCGCAGAATCGGCGCGGTCGACGTGTTATCCAGAATCGCTGTGTAGTTGTCCATAATCCAATTGACGGGCAGCAGCCGGAAGCCGGTGCTGACGACTTCGGTCTGCGAACGGAACGAAGTCGTAATCCCGAACACGACCGGAACGATCCAGATCAGGCACAGCGCGGCGAGGAAGACGTAAGCCACGACCTGCGAAACGCTGATCTTTGCGCGCTTGCGGCCGACGGCCACGGCGCTTTTATCCAAATTCATTACCTGGTTTGACATGATTGCACCACCCTTTTCCGTTTCCTGCGATTCAGGTCAGTTCGTATTGCGGTTCATGACGTAATACTGCAGCGCCGAAATGACCAGAATGACGAGGCCGAGCAGAACCGCCATCGCCGAAGCCATCCCCGCGATCGATTCGCCGCTGCCGAAAGCCAGCTGGCGGATATACATCATCAGCACCGCCGTGCTCTGCTGCGGACCGCCGTCGGTCATCATCAGCGGTTGGCCGAATACGTTGAACGCGCCCGCCGTCGTCATGACGAACGTGTAAATCAGCGGGAAATTGATCGAAGGCAGCGTGATGCTGAAGAACTTGCGAATCGGGCCCGCTCCGTCGAGCTCCGCCGATTCGTACAGCTCTTCCGCCACCCCGCTGATGGAAGCGCGATAGATAATCATGTTACCGCCGATTCCGCCCCAGATGGTCAGCACGATAATGGTGATCCAGGCGTAAGGCTGGTGAGTCGCCCAGGCGACGGTGGAGCCGAATACATTGCCGGTGATGCCGAGCTGTTTGTTGAAGATCAGGGTGAAGATCAGCGCCGCGGCCGAAATCGAGATCAGGCCTGGCACGTACAGCACGGACTGGATAAACGTTTTGCCTTTGACTTTCTTGTGCGACAGCGCCACCGCGATCATCAGCGGCAAAATAATAAGCGGCGGTACGGTGAGCAGCACGAACAGCAGCGTATTTTTCAAACCGTTGAAGAACTGGTTGTGGAATGTCGAGCTGGTATCGAACAGAATCGTATGGTAATTGGCGAAACCGACCCAGTTCGGCGCGCCGGACAGATTCCACTGCGTAAACGAAGCATATATCCCGTAAACGGTCGGAATCACGACAAACACCAGGAACAGGATCAAATGCGGTCCCACGAAAAAGGCCGGGGCCAAATTCAGCTTTTTCTTCATAAGCGTTCAGCTCTCCTCTCATAACCGCCAAGATGCGGATCGGCGGCGCGCATTTGAAGCGCGAACGCCGTCCGCCTCCCGGAAAAAGCAATATGCCCGAACCGGGCATATGCTTGTTTCCTGCTTTGCGGCTCGCTCAAGCGCGTCTTTTGCGCTTGCAACCGTTTATTTGCCGTCCGTTTTCGCTCCGGAATTCGCTTCCGCGATCTTGTCTTCGACGGTTTTCTGCATCGTTTGCAGCCCTTCGTCGATCGGCGTATTTCCGCGGACCAGGTCGTTGATGTATGTGTCGAACGCTTCCGCTACGTACGGATAGTACTCGTAAGTATAGATGTAGAGCGATTCAATCTCTTTTTCATCCGTTGTGAAGAACGACTGCATGTAGTTTTTGAAGTCCGGGCTTTCCACGACTTCCTTACTTGCCGGAATCTGGCCGGCTTTGGCCCATTCGATCGAGTTCTCGCGGATGAATTCCAGGAAAGCGGCTACACCCTGTTCTTTCTCGTCCGAACGTTTCTCGTTATTGAACATCGCGAACAAGTGCGACGAAGCGCGGTTGGTGAACTTGTCCGGGCTTACGGAGTAGACGTTGGTCACGCCGAAGTTCAAACCTTCGACCGACGCGTGCGCCGTGGAACTCCAGGTACCGTCCGTCGAGAACAGCACGTTGCCGGATTGGAACATCAGGTAACCGTCTTCGCCGAACGGAGTCATCAGGCCGGCGTCGTTCACCTGCTTCACGTCTTCGATCGCCGTTTTGATGATATCGGTGTTTACCGTCGGCTTGCCGTCCTGCTGGATATCACCGCCGAGATTCTGCACCTGGGCCAGCATGACCCAGCTGAGCAGCGCGTCGTTGACGGCGAAATCGCCTTCGGCCAGCTTGCCTTTGAGCGAAAGGAGTTCGTCGACCGTTACGTTGCCGTCGTCGAGGAAGCTTTCCGCGTCGTATTTTTTCAGCAGGTCTTTGTTGTAATACATCACGTTGCTGTGGATGTCGAGCGGCACGGTGTACTGCGTTCCGTCGATATTGCCCGCTCCCCAGGCTTGAGGCAGATAGTTGTCTTCTTTCAATTCCGGCTGCGCCTGCATCACCGTCGACATGTTCTCGAGCTGGTTCTGCTTCACGTAACCCGGCACGCGGTCGGCATGGATGATCGCCAGATCCGGCACGCCTTTGCCCGAGCTCAGCACCGTCGAAATCTTCGTGTACATATCGGCCGTTACGACGTGCTTGACTTTGATGTCCGGATTGGTCGCGTTATACTCTTTGACCAGATTATCCATGTACGCCCCGTCTTCGCCGGTCAGCGGCGTCCAGAATGTGATCGTCTTCGGATCGCCCGCGTTGCTGTTGCCGCAGCCCGCCAGAACCGTGGCCGCCACCGCGATACCCGTAATTAATGCCCCCAATTTTTTCTTCAACATATTCTCCTCCTGTCTTTGCAAACCCTTGGATCGGGTTTAGTATATCCCCTATCTGAAAGCGGTGTCAATAACTTTTTAATAAACCTAAATCAATTTTATCATACTTGATTAACTTTTTTATTTACTTAATATCACGTTGTAATCGGTATCATGACAGGAGAATATCCTATACACTAATTTATGTACATGTTAATAATCTTTATGGTATTATATTCACAACCTTAACGCTCTCGCGGCGTAAGTCCATGAAACCAAGCGAAAGAAGTGGGATAAAAGATGCAGTTGGAAATCGATCAGTCCTCTCTCGTCGTCTATGAAGCACTGGCCAGCGAAGTACGTATCAAGATTATTCAGCTGCTGTCCAAAAACAAGATGAACATTAAAGAGTTGGCGGAAGCGTTGAAAATCAGCAGCCCCATCGTGATTAAACACATCAAGAAACTCGAAGACGCCGGCATTATCAAGACGGAGAAAATTCCCGGCAAGTCCGGTCTCCAGAAGATTTCCATCCTGAAAGTGGACCATATCGAAATCAATTTCCCGAAAAAGATCTTCCATTCCTTCGATTCTTACGAAACGTCGGTCCCGGTCGGCCATTATACCGATTTCGATCTCAAACCGACCTGCGGCCTGGCGTCGGACAAAGACTTTATCGGCCCGGTCGACGATCCCAAGTATTTTATGGACCCCAAGCGGATGGACGCCGAAATCCTGTGGTTCACCCAGGGATTCGTGCAGTACAGCGTCGCGAACTTCCTGAAGCCGGAGGAAAAATTGCAGCAGTTCGAGATCAGCATGGAGCTGTCGTCGGAATTTCCGTTCTCGAACGATGTCTGGCCGTCCGATATCACGTTTACGCTGAACGGAATCGAGCTCGGCACCTGGACCAGTCCGGGCGACTTCGCCGACACGCGCGGCAAGCATACGCCGGACTGGTGGCCGCACAACCTGAATCAGTACGGGCTGCTCAAAACGCTGCGGATTACGGGCCACGGCACGTACGTCGACGGCGATCCGATGTCCGACGTATCCGTCGCCGACCTCGATACGAGCTGCGACCGCTGGACGCTGCGCATCGAAGTCAAGGAAGACGCCAAGAACGTGGGCGGCGCGACCATTTTCGGCAAAAAGTTCGGCAATCACAATCAGGATATCGTGTTTAAAATGTATTATTTATAAAATCTCCCGGCATCTTTGCAGAACGCACGAAAAAGCCTTTCCGTATGCAGCCGCATCCGAAAAGGCTTTTTCGTATTCCGATTGTTCGGTTTGCAAACAAATTCTTCCGCCGCTCAAGTCCTCCGCGCCAGCGCGTCCCGCTTCAGTCCGCCGAGTCCGATTCGTTCACTTCTTTCACCGCGCGCCGCGTTTTCTCGATATAATCGAGCGACGCATCCACATGCTGCGAGGCGTACACATAATACAGCACATCGATAATAAAAAATTGGCTGTGCTTGGAGCTGCTTGCGGTGCTGCGGACTTTGGCTTCCGGAGCGAGCGACGTGAACAGGCTGATATCGCTGATATCCGACATCTCGCTGCGGCCGAAACCGGTGAAGCTGATCGTGACCAGACCGCTGCTTTTGGCGAATTTGAGCTGACGCAGCACTTCGCGCGTGCGCGCGCTGTAGGAAATCCCGATAAACACGCTGCCGGGCGGCGCGGACGCCATGCTCATGGTGAGGATATGCGAATCCTGGAACGCGTAGGCGTTCTTGCCCATCCGCAGCCACTTCTGCGCGATGTCTTCCGCCACCAGCGACGAAGCGCCGATTCCGTAAGCGAAAATAGCCGGGGCTTCGTAGAGCTTCCGCGCGGCCAGCTCGATATGCCCGGTATCGACCTGGCTGACCGTATCGCGCAGCGACTGGATCGCGTTGGACAGAAGCTTATCCACCAGATCCGTCGTGTTCTCGTTGCGGTTCAGATCGTAATAGCCGGATTTCCGCTCCTGTCCCAGATCGGCGGACAGCGCCACTTTGAGTTCGGGGAAGCCTTTGAGTCCGAGCGAGCGGCAGAACCGGACTACGGAAGCGCTGCTGGAATCGGACTGCGCCGCAAGCTCCTGCACCGACATAAAGACCACGCGGTCGGGGGCGGACAGCGCGAAGCGCGCCACTTTCGCTTCGGACCGCGTCAGTTTGGGCAGGATGCTTTCGATTCGGGACAGGATCTGGCTGACTTCCATCTGCAACGCCTCCATTTGTGCGGGCCGTCCGGGATGGGGCCGAAGAGATCGTCCCGCCATCCCGGCGGCGCCGGATTAACCGTCCTCTCCATGGTACCATATTATTCGCGCGGTTCGCCCGTTCCGCCGGCGGGCCGGCCGAGCTCGAACGCGAACGGATGCCCGCTGCGCTGCAGGAAGCGCAGCAGCGGCAGATCGCGCTCCGCCACATAGCCGAGCACATTCACCCGTTCGTCTGCGGGCAGGGGATTCAGCACGATCTGGAATTCGCCCGCGTAGCGCGCGTACAGATCGTTGTCCACCGTGATCGCGCCTCTCGGCCGCTGAATGCAGCGCCGCGGCTCGATCGGCTCCCTCGCGCGCCGCCGCGCTTCTTCCGAGCGAATCGCATCTCGGGCGATATCCGGCCGGTTACGATGCGTGTCCGCCCACAGCGGCGAATCCAGCCAGTCCTCCGCTTCGAGCAGTACGCGGCCTTCGTTCAACGCTTCGAACCGCCGCCGCGTGCGCTCCGATACGGACAGATCGGCGACGATCACCCGGTCCGCTTCATTTTCGTGCTTCAGCTCCAATGCCGCCGCGAACGGCGACATGCCGCGATGCCGTTCCAGCGTGGGCAGTCCTTCGCGCAGCGGGCCGCGCAGATTGCCGTCGCCCGCGACGAACGCCGCCACTTTCAGTCCCCGCTCGCGCAGCCACCGATTCCTTTTGCGGAAATCTTCTTCGTCCAGCCCCGTTTCCGGTCGCGGATAATAATTGTGCCAGGCTTCGAGGGCGTCGAAGTTCGCGTCCAATCTGCGCAGATCGTCCAGAAAGTCGTCCCCGATCGTACTGGCATTGAACGCGACCGTCCATTCGCGCGACAGCGCCGCGATCTGCGCGTTATCCAGCCCGTAATCGATCCGCAGACCCGTTACCCCCGCTTCCCGCAGCTTCCCGGCGGAAAAGTGCTTGAACGCCCGCGGCGACACATCGGCCATCAAAGTCATTCCGCGCTCCCGCGCAAAGCCGCCGATCCGCTCCAGCGGAGACAGCAGCCCCGCCGGATCTTCTTCCGGCATTTGCAGGGAAGTGAAGATCGTATCGAATCCGATGCTCCGCATCTCCTCCAAGTAATCCAGCGTTTTCTCCACGCTTTGTTCCGTCAGCGAGACCAGCACGCCGTCCATATTTCATCCTCCTTAAACAACTTGTCTTTTTTTGCAAAAACGAATCTCGGCTGTCGGCCGCTCAGGCTTCTTTCGCTTCCCTCGCTTCTTTCGGCACCCCGAACAGGAACGTCCAGAGAAAGCCGAAAATATACGCGGTCACCAGGCCGAGCAGGTAAATCCACCATTTGCCGTTTGCGATCAGCAGCAGCATTTCCACGCCGGAAGCCCCGATCGCGATCGCGCCCACATTGCCGAAATACCCCAGCACCGCGCCGCCGAACGCGCCGCCGATACAAGCGGTGACGAACGGCCGGCCGAGCGGAAGCGTCACGCCGTAGATCAGCGGTTCGCCGATGCCCAGCACGCCGACCGGCAGCGCGCCTTTGATCAGGTTGGCGAGCGGTTTGTTGCGGGAGCAGCGCACCCACAGCGCCAGCGCGGCGCCCACCTGTCCGGCTCCGGCCATCGCCAGAATCGGCAGCAGTACGGTTACGCCGGTCTGGTTGATCAGCTCGATATGAATCGGCGTCATGATGTGATGCAGGCCGAGCATGACCATGACCAGCCAGATCCCGCCGAGCACGAAGCCCGACAGCGCGCCGCCCACTTCCAGAATCCAGTTGACCGCGATGAGCAGGTAATCGGCCACGAAGCCGGCGAACGGCATAATCAGGAAAATGGTCAGCAGCCCCGTAATCACGACGCTCAGAAACGAAGTCACGATCAGGTCGATGGAATTCGGAATCACGCGGTGCAGCCGTTTCTCTACTTGAGCCAGAATCCAGACGGCAAGCACGACCCCGATAATTCCGCCCTGTCCCGCAATCAGCGGTTCGCCGGTAAACAGATTGAGAATCGGCTGTTCCGGCTTCATGCCGGTCAGCAGCGTCGCGCCTCCGATCAGGCCGCCGAGCGACGGACTGGCCCCGAATTCGCGGGCGGCGTTGATGCCGACGAAGATCGCCATATACGAGAATACCCCGTTTTTGATGACGCCCAGGATCAGATTGAACTGCGTCCACACGTCGCCGGTAATATATCCGCCCGTGATCAGATTGCCGATGACCGAGGTGATCCCGGCCAGCAGGCCGGCGGCCACGAATGCGGGAGCAAGCGGAATAAAGATATGGGAAATCGATTTCAAAAACCGTTTGGCCGGCGTGTCGCTGCGCTTCTTGTACTTATCCCGGTTCTCGGCCGCGATCCGCGAGACTTCTTCCCGGTTCGAACCGCCCGGACCGACCGCCGCTCCGGCGCCGGACGCGCCGGAACCTTCGCCGCTGCCCGTTTCGGCTTTTCTCGCGGCCTCAAGCGGAATTTCTTCTCCCAGCGCCACGCCGCTGGCCGCAACGATCTCGCCCGCCACTTTGTTGACCGTGCCGGGGCCGACGACCACCTGGAGCGTCGAGTCTTCGATCACGCCCATGACTCCGGGCACGCGCTTGAGCCCTTCCAGATCCGCGGCGGCATCGTCGCGCAGCGTCAGCCGCACGCGGGTCATGCAGTGCGTGACCGTTTTGACGTTATCGATTCCGCCGATATGATCCAATATCCCCTGCGCCAGTTCTTTTTCTTTGCTCATCTCCCGATTCCCCTTTCGCTTATTGAAGCGCCCGGCGTATAAACCCTCCGGATTCTTCCAGTTTGCGGTCCGCTTCTTCGGCGCTCAGGCCCAGCAGCAGCATGACGACCGCGTGTTTGACCCGGTGTCCGCTCGCTTCGTAATACCGCGCCGCGGTATCTTCGTCGCAGCCGGCAAGCTCGGCGATCATCGCGCAGGCGCGCGCTTCGAGCTTGACGTTGGTCGGACGGACGTCCACCATCAGATTGCTGTACACTTTGCCGATGCCGATCATCGAAGCGGTCGAGATCATATTGAGCACCAGCTTTTGCGCCGTGCCCGCTTTGAGCCGGGTCGATCCGGTCAGGATCTCCGATCCCGTCTCGATCTCGATTGCATGATCGGCATGCCGGGCGATCTCCGACTCTTTGTTGCACGAGAACGCGATCGTATAAGCTCCGGCTTCGCGCGCCGCTTCCAGCGCCCCGATTACATAGGGCGTGCGTCCGCTGGCCGCGATGCCGATGACCGTATCCGCCGCATTTACCGCCAGCCGCTCCATATCGCCGCGGCCGAGCTCCAGCGAATCTTCCGCGCCTTCCACAGCCAGCCGGATCGCCGTTTCGCCGCCCGCGATGACGCCCTGCACCATATCCGGCCCGGTCCCGAACGTCGGCACGCATTCCACGGCATCGAGAATGCCCATCCGTCCGCTCGTGCCCGCCCCGGCGTAAATCAATCGTCCTCCCTGCCTGAAACTGCGGATTGCGCCTTCCACCGCCCGCTCGATCTCCGGCAGCTTTTTCTTGATCGCCTGCGGGACCTTTGCATCCTCCTCCTGCATCAATTCCAGCACTCCGCGAATCGGCAGCGTATCCAGCTCCCGCGTACGCTCGTTTCTTTGTTCCGTCGACAGTCTGTCCAACACAGGCAGCGCCTCCCTTTCCCTCTCCGTTTGAAAACTTTTCTTTATGCCTACAGTCTAACCGTATCGTAAAATAATTTCAATATATTTAATTTATTTTGTAATTTAATTTCATGATTGATTTTGTATCTGTTCTTTTTCGAAAAAAATATTCTTCCTCCTGCAACCATCTTCCCGCTGCCCGCATCCTATCTGTATAAAGGGGGAGTTGCACCTGGACCTTATAGACAGAATCAGGAACAAGGAGGAAGCCGCGCTGCGCGAGCTGATGGACGAATACGGCGACCTGCTGCTGCGCACGGCCTGCCTGCTGGTCCGCGACCGGCAGACCGCCGAGGAAGCGGTGCAGGACGCGTTCGTCCAGGCGTACACGAAGATCGACCAGCTCCGCGAACGGGAAAAACTGAAATCGTGGCTGTTGACCATCACCGTCAACCGCTGCCGGATGCGGCAGCGGTCGTGGAGCTGGCGGAATATTTTCCCCGGCGGCGGCGCGGACGAACTGCCGGAAGCCGGACGCAATGCGGCGGCCGGAGCGGACGAGATCCTGCTGAAAGATTGGGAAGCCGGCAGTCTGACGCAGGCGGTGCGCGGTCTCGATTATCTCTACCGCGAAAGCATCGTCCTGTATTATTTCCACGAACTGACCACCCGGGAGATCGCGGAGCAGCTGAACGCCAACGAAAGCACGATCAAATCGAGGCTGTCCCGCGGGCGAAGCCTGCTGAAAAACATACTGGAAAAGGAGGAGCGGAGATGACCGTGCAGGGCAACGAACAACACGAACGCGAGACCGTCAAACGAAAACTGGACGAAGAACTGAACGCCGTGAACTTCCGCGCGCACGACAACGTGCTGCGCCGCACCCACCCCGCTTCGCTGCGGGCGAGATTGTCGGCGCTGTGGAACCGGGAAGTGGAAATTCCGCTGCGTCCCGCCGGTATCGCTTTCGGCGCGGCGGCGCTCGGTCTGGCGCTGATTCTGCCGTATGCGGCCAGGCCGCCCCGCGATGTACAGACGACTGCGCCGCAGCGGCAGATGATCGAAGCGGGCGGAAGCTTTTACTGGAAAGATCTTTACGAAAAGGCGGTGAGCGAACATGACCGTTAAGCTGAAAATTAAACACCTCGTTTTGTATATCCTGGTCCCGCTGCTTGTGCTGTCGGCCGCGGCGATCTGGGCGCCGGGCGCCGTGCAGCGCTATCGGGCGGCGCAGGAACCGGAAGCGGTGCACAGCCGAATGCTGGATGAGATTCAAGCAGCGAGCGGACAGGCCCGGTTGAAACTGATCGGAAGCGAGATTGTACAAAACGGCGAGTACGATCCGTACCGCTTCAACGTATATGCCGGTTCGAGCATGACGCAAAGCTCAAGCGAAGACGAAAGTCTGCTGACGCCGCAAGAACGGCTTCCGCTGCTGGAACAGTACGTCCGCGAAGCCTCGCCGGACTCCGGTCTCGGCCGGGCGGCGGAGCAGCTGGCGTACGAGTACGACGCGCTGGGACGTTCCGGCGACGCCGACGCCATGCTGGCCGAAGCGGAGCGGCGCATGAGCGAGTATTCGTACGAACGCCGCTCGCTGGCGCTGACCCGGGCGGAGCGGGCGCTCGCCGCAGGCGACGCGGCGGCGGCGGAAGAACTGCTCGACCCGCCGGGCCGTCCGCACGAAGCCGACCGGTCCGAGCCCGAACTGCTCGGACGGCAGAGCTGGGTTCGCGCGCGGCTGCTGTTTGTGCGGGGACAGCCGGAAGCCGCGCTTGCCGAAGCGCAGCGCGGGCTGAAAGAGTATAACGAGCTTGAACGCAAAGCGATGGGGCTGGCGCAGCCCGAAGAAGAGAGCGGCGCAGAAACGGCGGAAAGCGAGGAAGAATCGTTCGGTCAACGTTTCAATGCGCTGACCGCCAATCAGCTCGACGCTTTGGCGGGCGCGCTGCGCACCGCGATTGGGCGCGGCGGCGATCTCGCTCCGGCCTCGCTGTCCGGTACGCTCAAGCGCAGCGACGGCACGCCGGTCGCGCGGGCGGGAATATTCCTGCGCAGCGCGCGCGAGGTTAACCATAGTGAATGGGAAAGCGAGCCTTACCATGTCGTGACCGACGATGAAGGTCGGTTCGAAATCCGCAATCTGGTGCCGGGCGCTTACCAGATCCAGCTCGGTTTCGGCTACGGGCAGGTGGACGGCTGGAGCTGGCCGGTCGAATCGGACGACTGGCTGCAATTTGCGGGCGGCGGCGATCAGGAACGCGATATTACCCTGCAGCCGCTGATCCAGTTGAAGTCGCCGGTCAACGATCAACAGCTGACCGACGATTCGATCGAATTCAGCTGGGAAGCGGTAAAGGGCGCCGCTTATTACACGTTGACCGGAACGATTCCCAGTTCGGACGGCGGCGGTTCATCCAGTATAACGATCCGCGAGCATATCAGCGGCAGCCGCATAACGCTGAGCGCCGAAGACCTGTACAGCATTCAAAATATTCTCTTCTTCTCGGGAAGCGGGGAAGATTGGGAAACCGCCGATACGTCTTCGCTGCTGGGCTTCCTGAATCCGCAGGCCCGGTTCTCATGGAGCGTGCAGGCGTACGACAAGACCGGAAACCGGATCAGCCAGAGCAACGGCTACCGGCTGAATCCAGGCAGCATGGGCAATCTGCCGTTCTTCTACATGAAGCAGCGGCAGTTGAGCGAAGCCGACCGGCTTGTATTGGACGGCAAACTGGTCAAAGCGCTCGAAGCTTATCGGGCAAGGGTCGAGGCCGATCCGCAGGACGTCGAAGCGCTGCGCATGCAGCTGCGGCTGACGCAGGCCGAAAGCTCGCCTTCCGATACCCCGTTCCCGAGCCGAGAAAATATCGCGCTGCTGGAACGCTTGATGGAGCTGTCGCCGTCTTCCAATACCGCATCGCAGCTGGCCGATTATTTTTACGAACAAGCCGATTGGAAAGAATACGACCGTTATTACGGGATTTATCTGGATTCCGCGCCGGACGACTCGGAGGCTTACGCTCTTGCCAAACACGCCTCCTCCCTGCTGTATCGAGGGGATCCGGGGGGAGCCCACAGCGAATTCGCCGCGGCGATGGCAAAAGACGACTCCCACCGTTTTATCGGCGCTTATCTATTGGCCGAGCTGGCGGCGGATCGTGCGCTTGCTTCGGTGCGGGAACTGGCGCAGCGCTATCCCGATCTGGATACCCCGACGGACAGCGACCGCTGGCGGCGCATGCTGGACGCGATGGACAAGGAGCGTTCGGCCGAGCCGGCCGCGTTCGACAAGTCGCTGCGCAAAGCGCTGGACCTTTATCTCGCAGCGCGCGCGAAGGACCCCCGCAGCGGAGCTTCTTCGCAGAAAAGCGGCTTCGCTTCGATCGACGCTTTCCTGCTCGCGGCCGGAGAAGTGCGCTAGAGTTGGACCGGAATCCGCGCCGCCGGAGTCAACCAAACCTGGACGACAACTATTTTTCAAACACAAAAAGGAGGCCGGAACCCAATCAGGTTCCGCCTCCTTTTTCTATTTTCCGCGATAAACAAACGATTGAGCCGCCCTGGCGTCAACCGCCCGCCAGCTCCTCGCGCATCCGCTTCATATCCCGCGCCGGCGGCAGTCCGAACATGCGCGAATACTCGCGGCTGAACTGGGACGGGCTCTCGTAGCCCACGCGAAAAGCCGCTTCCGCCGCTTCGCTCGTTTCCGACAGCAGCAGACGCCGCGCTTCCTGCAGCCGGATGCGTTTCTGGTACTGGATCGGGGTCAGGTTGGTCACTTCTTTGAAATGGGCGTACAGCGACGATTCGCTCATATGCGCCTGCTCCGCCAGTTCGTCCACGCGCAGCGGCTCGGCGTAATCGAGCTGAATCCGGCGCACTACGCCCGCGATCCGCTGCGACAGTGTGCCGGCCGCGGCGAAGCGCCGCACCTGTCCGCCCAGTTCGCCCCGCGTCACCCGGTACAGCAGCTCGCGGATCATCAGCGGCGACAGCGCTTCGATATCGTCGGGCGTATCCAGCAGCCGGAGCAGACGCAGCAGCGAATCCAGCAGCATTTCGTCCATTCGTCCCACGCCGACACCCCGGCGCAGCACGGATGCTTCCGGTTCGCCCTGTCCGGGCTGCTCCGCCCCGCCGCCCGCGCTCACGATCTGATCCGCGGTGAAATACAGCTGCGCGCTCAAATAAGGCTGCTCCGGCGAGGCCTGCACCACGCGCCCTTTGATCGGCAGCTCCACCGAAGTGACCAGATAAGTCGCGGGATCGTACGTAAAGCTTTCCCGGCCGACCAGCACTTCCTTGGCTCCCTGCACCACAATGCACAGAGACGGCCGGTACAGCGAATGCGTCGGTCCGTTCGGCCGGTCGGCGCGGATCAGGTTGAGCGAAGGAATCGCCGTGCGCTGCGGCCCTTCCACCGATGTATGTTTGACGATCAAACGGGCCAGCTCGCTGCGTTTGGCTTCCAGGCCGTTATCCGGCATCGTTTGGATTGCGGAATCCTTTTCTTTCATTGTCCTCGTCCTTTCCGGCTTTATTCGATCTGTTCGTGCATCTCACTGTCTTTATCATGCCCTTTTTTACCGCTTTTCGCTACTTTCCGCTGCACAATTGGAGAATTAGGCAAGGATGCTCCGGCATCGGTCTACCTTTCAAACGACTGAAAAAGGCATAATAAAGCTACAGCATCCGTATTCTATCCCACCTGCTTTTCCGATTTGCACATTCTTCCGAACCTAAAAGGAGCGATCATCAATGACACATTCCGATTTCAACGCAAAAACAGTTCTGGTTACCGGCGCTTCCCGCGGCATCGGCCGCGAAATTGCCCTGGCTTTCGCCGAGCGCGGCGCTCAGGTCGTCGTCAACTACAGCGGCAGCCGCGATAAAGCGGAAGACGTCGTCCGGCAGATCGAATCCGGCGGCGGCAAAGCGATCGCGGTTCAAGCCGATATCGCCCGCGTTTCCGAGATCGGCTCGCTGTTCGACCAGGCGATCGAAGCGTTCGGCGGCGTCGATATCCTGATCAACTGCGCCGGCCTGATGACTACCAAGCCGCTCGCGCAGATCACCGAAGACGACTTCGACCGCCAGTTTGCCGTCAACGCCAAAGGCACCTTCTTCGCCTGCCAGGAAGCGTTCCGCCGACTGAACGAGCAGGGCCGCATTATCAATTTCTCGACTTCCGTCACCGGCGCGATGTTCCCCGGCTACAGCGTCTACGCCGGCACCAAAGGCGCGGTCGAACAATTCACCCGCCAGCTCGCCAAAGAATTCGGACCGAAAGGCATCACGATCAATGCCGTCGCTCCGGGTCCCGTCAACACCGAACTGTTCATGGAAGGCAAATCCGAACAGCAGATCGCCGGCATCGTCGGCATGAACTCTTTCGGCCGCCTGGGCGAAACGGAAGATATCGCCGGCACCGTCCTTTTCCTCGCCAGCGAACAAGCCCGCTGGATCACCGGCCAAACCGTCCGCGTCAACGGAGGATTCGTTTAAGCCGCTTTCCTTTTCTCTCAGTCCGTATACTTACGCCGCTTCGCTGCCGGCAGAAGATTTATCCGTTCTATGTTATCGAGTCTATATTGGAAAATAAAAACCAACAGCCGCCGTATGCCATATACGGCGGCTTAATTCGTTGAAAAAGTTCATTTCTAAAAAGGCATAAGACCGAGACAAAATCCCACGTAACACGCGCAGACTCCTGAAGAAACCTACTTTAGAAATGTGCAATAGACTTTCGAAAAAAATCGTAAATTTTCTTCGAAAGTTTTAGGTTTTTGAAGAAAACTGACTTTGCAAGAAGCTAATAAGTCATAGATGTCGAGAAATTCCGGTTTTAAAAAGAGCCAATAAGCGGAGGGAGAAATTCAGTGAAGTCAAGACTTTCGGAGAAAGTCACTTCGGAAGCATATGCTTGTCAGCGTTCGCCTTTGAAATCGAGAAAATCCCACTTTAATTTGATTCCTTTTCTCGATTTCAACACGCGACCTAAAGTCTTTCGAAGAAAGACACATCGAAAGCCTACGCTAACGAATTTCTCCCGCAGCTCTTAATCTGATTTTGCGAATAGGACTTTCTCGACAACCTGAGTCTTTCGAAGAAAGACTCCTCGCAAGCATAGGCTAACGAATCTTCCCCGCAGCCTTTACAGTCTTTTACGAATAGAAATTTCTCAAATCCCCCCTCAAATTGCCACCCTCGCCCGCCTGGCTTTATAATAGTCGTAGCGTCATATTCCCGGAAAACGCGTACATAGTCTCACCATCGTCTATTCCCGCAGCCCCCGAAGGAGGACACGTCAACATGGCACTCAGCGCGCTGGACGAACTGCAGCTGAAATATCAGCAGCTTTCTGCCAAAGAAAAAGAAATCGCCGATTACGTGATTCGTCACAAGAATTCGATCCACAATATCAATATCCGCGATCTGTCCGGCTTGACCCAGGCTTCCATGTCCACCATCACCCGCTTCTGCCGCAAGATCGGCTTTGCCAGCTTCGTCGATTTCAAGATCAGCCTGAACCGCGAAGCGGACGAGCCCAGCGGCGAACAGAACTTTTTTGCCCGGACCCAGCATATTTACAACGAGATCATCAACGCCACTACCGAACTGATCCGCCCGGAAATGATCGAAGAAGTCGTCCGGCTGATCCGGCGCGCGAAGCGTATTTACGTGTACGGTCTCGGCAACTCGGGCTTTTCCGCGCTGGAATTCAAATACCGTTTGATGCGGATGAATATCCTCATCGACGCCGTCAACGATCCGCATATGATGCTGATGAACGCTTCCCTGATGAACGAGCACGACCTGGTGTTCGGCCTGTCCAACTCGGGACGCACCGAGGAAGTCAACGCGGGACTGCGCCAGGCGAAAAAGCTCGGCGCGACGGTGGTCGGCATCACCAACTTCGACCGGACGCCTTTTACCGAAACGACCGATCTCTGCCTGTTCACGCCGGCTTTGCAGCGAATCGGCGACGTTCCGTTTATCAACAGCCAGCTTGCGATCATCTATGTACTCGATATGGTGTCCATGCTGCTGCTGGAAGACGAATCGCTGCTGGAAGCGAGACGCCGGACGATCGACGCGCTGTATCCCCCGGATAAAAAGTAACCGGAAGCGGACCGAACGGCGGAGACGCATACGCACGAAAAAAAGGCGGGAAGTCCGGCCGCTTGTCTTATTCCATTGAATGGAGACAAGCTGCGCGCTTCGCGCCTTTAATATATCCGTTATTTATTCCTGCCGCTTATTTATCCCGAAACTTCCGCCGTTTACCGCCCCGCCGAAGACAGGCCGCTGCCGCGCTTCATCTCCGCCACGAACCGCTCCGTGATCTGCTGCGGACGCGTGATCGCGCCGCCCACAACTACGCTGTATACGCCGATTTCCAGGCAGCGGGCGGCCATCTCGGGCGTCATGATATTGCCTTCCGCCACGATCGGCGTTTCGATCTCGCGCACCATTTCTTTCAGAATCGCAAAGTCGTCGGCGTACAGCTTCTGTGCCTGCGTTTCTTCCGTATAGCCGACCAGCGTCGCCGAAACGAGGTCGAAGCCCAGCCGCTGCGCCTGCGCGCCTTCGCGCACGTTCGATACATCCGCCATCAGCAGCAGCTCGGGATACCGGGCTCGGATCTGCCGGACCAGTTCGTCCAGCGCCATGCCGTCCGGGCGCGGCCGATCCGTCGCGTCGAGCGCAACGATCTCGCAGCCCGTCGCGGCCAGCTCGCCTACTTCGCGCAGCGTCGGCGTAATAAACACCGGGTTCTCGCCGTAATTGCGCTTCACGATCCCGATCACCGGCAGATCGACCCGGCGGCGGATCTCCGTCACGTCTTCTGCCGTATTGGCGCGGATGCCGGCCGCCCCTCCCTGTTTGGCCGCCACGGCCATTTTGCCCATCGTCTCGGAGCCGTGCAGCGGTTCGTGCTCCAGCGCCTGACACGATACGATCAGACGCCCCGCAAGTCCCAGTGTGTCCAGTTTCACGTCGCCTCACTCCGTTTCCATATATTCTTCGATCTCGTTCTTGATGACGCTGACCTGCGGACCGTAAATGACCTGTACCCCGCTGCCGTTGACGAACACGCCTTTGGCTCCGGTCGCTTTCAACCCGTTCTGGTTTACCCGCTCCGGATCGTTGACCGAGACCCGCAGCCGCGTCGCGCAGCAGTCGAGGTCTTTGATATTATCCATCCCGCCGAGCGCGTCGAGGATCACTTTCGAACGCGGCTGCGCTGAAGAATCCGATACCGCCGCCGCTGCCGGAATACCCGCGCCCGCCGCTTCCGCCGCTCCGTTTTCCACGGCTGCTTCGTCTTCGCGCCCCGGCGTTTTCAGGTTGAATTTGCCGATCAGGAAGCGGAACGTGAAGTAATACAGCGCGAACCAGACGGCTCCGATCACGGGCACGTACATCCAGTTCGTTTTCGCTTCGCCCTGCAGAATGCCGAACAGGATAAAGTCGATCAGGCCGCCGGAGAACGTTTGTCCGATCGTGATCTGGAAAATATGCGCCAGCATAAACGCCAGACCGTCGAACGCCGCGTGAATGACGTACAGGAAAGGCGCGACGAACAGGAACGAGAATTCCAGCGGTTCGGTAATGCCGGTCAGGAACGAAGTCAGCGCCGCGGACAGCATCAGGCCGCCGACGACTTTTTTGCGTTCCGGCCGCGCCGTGTGGTAGATCGCCAGCGCCGCGCCGAGCAGACCGAACATCATGGTGATAAAGCGGCCCGACATAAAGCGCGATGTGCCGATAAAAAACTTCGACGTCCCGGGATCGCCGAGCTGGGCGAAGAAAATATTTTGCGTGCCTTCATACACTTTACCCGATACTTCGAGCGTGCCGCCCAGTCCGGTCTGCCAGAACGGCAGATAGAAGATATGGTGCAGGCCGAGCGGTCCCAGCATCCGCAGGAAGAAACCGTAGAACAGCGTTCCCGCATAACCGGTCGCATCCACGATGCCGCCCAGCTTCATAATGCCCAACTGGATCGTCGGCCAGACCAGGTACATCAGCAGACCGACGAAGATCGCCGCAAACGACGACACGATCGGGATAAAGCGCGAACCCCCGAAAAAGCCGAGAAACTGCGGCAGTTCGATCTTGTTGTAGCGGTTATGCAGGAAAGCGGTGACAAGACCGATCACGATGCCGCCCAGCACGCCCGTTTGCAGCGACTGGATGCCGAGTATGACGCCCTGCCCCGCGGCGGCCAGATTGTCTTCGGCCAGCCTGCCGGAGTTCGCCAGCATCGCGTTGATCGAAGCGTTCATGACCAGATAAGCGAGCGCCGCCGCGAGTCCGGCCGTACCTTTATCCGAACGCGCCAGTCCGACCGCCACGCCGATCGCGAAGATCAGCGCCAGATTGTCGAACACGATGCTGCCCGCGCTGCTCATCACGGTGAAGATATGCTGGAGCCACGCGATCTGAAGGACCGGGTACGTTTGGACCGTATTGGCGTTCGACAGCGCGCCGCCGATACCGAGCAGCAGCCCGGCTGCCGGCAAAACGGCGATCGGGAGCATAAAAGACTTGCCGAAACGCTGGGCTTTTTCAAAAAAGGTTTTCATTGTTGTTTCACCACCAGAAATTATTTTCTTTTAAATATACTTTTAGAAAATAGTTTTCGTCAAGATCATTCTTTTGAAAACACAAAAAAACATGCCGCCGGAGTCGGCTCCGGCCGGGCATGTTTGCAGGTTATACAAAAATATTGTAAAAGCGCGATCCGTCCCAAAACGTGACGGTAAACGCCGCTGCCGACAGCAGAACCGCCGCGGTCAGAACGGCTGCATCGGTTGTCGTAAGCGGACGCGTTTTGTACCAGGTGCGCCGGCGCCCCCGTCCGAAGCCGCGCAGCTCCAGCGCCGCGCTGACTTTCTCGATCCGTTCCAGCGTCGAGAGCACAAGCGGAAACAGAATCGAGACTGCGTTTTTCAATCGCCGGCCCGGCTTTTCTTTGCGCGACAGATCGATTCCGCGCGCCTGCGCGGCGGTCGAAATATTGACGAATTCCTGCTGCACATCCGGAATGTAGCGCATGGTCAGCGAGATCGCGTAAGCGATCTTGTAACTCACGCCGATCCGGTTCAGCGAGGAAGCGAATTCGCTCGGATCGGTCGTCAGCAGAAACAGCAGCGCCAGCGGGACGACGACGGCGTACTTCAGCATAACGTTGAACTGGTAAAACAGCTGCTCTGCCGTCAGCGAGTAATGTCCGGCGATATGCAGCAGTTCGTGGCGCGTGCCGTAGATCAGCGTGCCCTGCTCCGGCGCAAACAGAAAGATCGCCAGCTGATTGAGCAGGGAAAAGATCAGGATCAGATACAGGACAAACGAATACTGTTTGAACGGAACTTTCGACAAGTAAAAAGCGGTCAGCGATACGGCCAGCAGCGCCAGCAGACAGCGCGTGTCGTAAATGACCATGCCCGTCACCGAGCCGATTATAAAGCAGAGCAGCTTGGTGACGCCGTTCAACCGGTGGACGGGCGAAGCGATATCGGAGTACGCGAGGAGTTTAACCGCCATCAGCTTGTCAGCTCCTTTTCCGATCGGATGAACCGGGCGACGAACTCGTCTTCCGGCGATATGCCGGCCCGGCGGGCCAGAAGATGCAGCGACGTTTCGCTCAGATGCGCTTCTTCCACGAGCGCGGCGTCGCCGAGAATACGGGCCGGCGCGGCGTCGGCGATCCGGCGTCCTTCGGACAGAACGATCGCGCGCTGTCCGTATTCGAGCATCAGGTGCATGTCGTGCGTAATCAGGATCAGCGTCATGCCGCCGCGGTTCAGCTCCAGCAGAAACCGCATCATCTCGTTGTAATGGCGAAAGTCCTGTCCGGCCGTCGGTTCGTCGAGAATCAGGATATCCGGACGCAGAACGAGAATCGACGCGATCGTGGCGCGCTTCTTCTGTCCGTAGCTGAGCGCGGACACCGGCCAGCCGCGAAACGGATACAGGCCGCAGACGCGCAGCGTTTCGTGCACCCGCTCGCGAATCTCTTCCGCCGGCACGCCGCGATTCAGCAGTCCGAGCGCCGCTTCGTCGTACAGCAGCGGCTTGGACAGCATATGATTGGGATTCTGCATCACAAAGCCGATCCGCTGCGCGCGTTCGCGAATCGAGTCGTCGAGCAGATCGCGCCCTTCAAGGCGAATCGAACCTTCGATAGGCTTGTGGAAGCCGCAGATCAGGCGCGAAATCGTCGATTTGCCCGCTCCGTTGCGTCCGGCGATGCACAGAATCTCGCCGCGGCCCACCGACAGCGATACATCGCGCAGCACCGGGCGGGCGGGATCGTAGCCGAACGTAATTCCGTTCAGCTCCAGCAGAGGCTCCCGTACGGCAGTCTCGGGCGCGGCCGCATTCGCTTCGTACCAGCTTCGCAGCCGGCCGGCGCCGGGCTCAAGCTCGATAGTCTCGACGCTGCGCGGGCGCATCTCCGGCGTCACTTCGCAGCCGGCATAGCGCAGCGCGGTCAAATGCAGCGGCTCGCGAATGCCTTTTGCCCGCAGCAGATCCGAGCACAGCAGCTGTTCCGGCGGCAGATCGGCGGCGATGCGTCCGTCGTCGATCACGATCACCCGGTCGACCGGACAATGCAGCATCTCTTCCAGCCGGTGCTCGATAATCACGATCGTGCGCTTCGATTCGCGGTGCAGCCGGTCGATCAGCTCGACCGTCGACCGGCCGGCGTGCGGATCGAGGCTGGCCAGCGGCTCGTCGAACAGCAGAATCGGAGCGCCGCCGACCAATCCTCCGGCCAGTGTCGTTTTCTGCTTCTGGCCGCCCGACAGTTCCTGCGGCGAAGCGTTCAGAAAGTCGAGAAAATCGACTTCCGCCGCCGCTTCTTCCACCCGCCGCACCATCTCCGCATGGGCAACGCCGTCGTTTTCCAGCTTGAACGCGATATCTTCCGCCACCGTCAGGCCGACAAACTGCCCGTCCGGGTCCTGCATCACCGTCCCGATCCGATCGGACAGCTCCGCGATGTTCCAACCGTCCGCGGGTTCGCCCATGATCTTCAGACCGCCCGAGCGCTCGCCCGGATAGAAATGCGGCGCCAGACCGTTGATGCAGTGCGCAAGCGTGCTTTTGCCAGAGCCCGACGGACCGACAATCAGCACCTTTTCTCCTTCATAAATGCTCAGATCGATTTCATGCAGCGTAGGTTCGCTCTGGGCGCGGTATTGAAAAGTAAAACGTTCGAATTCGATGACCGGTTTTCTCATGGGATTCCTTTCTGCTTCGTCGTGCTCGTTATTTCGCGTCGTCGCCCGCGGGGCGGACACAGGAAAAAGCCGGCTGCGAACACCGGCTTTCCTCTATTCCGCCTCAATTTTCACATGCTACGCTTCTCGCGTCAAGCTTCCCCGCTTGGTGCGCGTTTTGGCGTAGGCCGCCGCGAGCAGCGTCCCGAGCACGGCCACGACGAGAATATTCAGACCGCCGGCCACCAGGCCCTGCGTGAACACTTTGTCGCCCGGTTCGGCATAGATCAGAATATCGAGCACCGGAGCCGCGACGAACCAGGATACCGCGTTGGCAATAATCTGCCCGATATTGAAACGGATGATTTCTTTGATGCCGAACTGCCCTTCTTCGATCCGGGCGCCCCTGTTAAACAGCCCGTACAGCAGCCCCGCGATGCCGGAAGCGATGACCCAGCTGAACCACGGCGCGCCGTAGGAAATCAAATCCGCCAGCGTATGCCCGATCAGGCCGATCAGCAGCCCGGCCCACGGACCGTACAGCAAAGCGAACAGTGCGAGGATCGCATAGTTCGTTTGCAGATTGGTATTCGCAATACCGGTCGGAATCGAACCGAAGCGCGCCAGCACGATAAACAGTGCCGCCCCGATCCCGATCGCGACGATCGTGCGTACCGAAAATCCTTTTGAAGACCGCATAATTTTCCCTCTCTTTCGTAAACGTATCGAGCCGCCTATCCAGGTCTTCGTCCTACCCGGGCGTTCGGTCTTGTTTGCGTTGATTATAACGGGTGACAACCCGCAAAGCTATAGTTTTTTCAGCGAAAACATATTTTATTTATCGGAATTGTTTGTTTTGATTGATATTCGTTTTTTCTATAGACATCATTTTCAACAAAAGCTAAAATCAAGTTGGCTTACTCGGTAACTTTTTATAAAAGGAGAAGATAAAAAATGAATGCCAAAGCAGCCGCCTTTTTCCGCTACCCGCTTGTGTGGGCGATCCTCGGCTTTCTGCTGCTGGTGCTCTGCAACGGCCTGCTCGCCCCAATCCCCGGCTCTTCCGGAGGAGCGGCGCTAATCGTTCTGCTGTCGCTGTTAAGCATCGCCGCTTACTCGGCCGTCTACCTGCTCGTCATGAAAAAAATCGCCCGCCGGCCCGTTCCCGAACTTTCGACGCAGCGGGCCGGACGCGAAACGCTGCTCGGGATCGGAACCGGCCTGCTGTTTATCGGGCTGTCCGTGCTCGTGATCGCGATCTTCGGCGGCTATTCGTTTCGCTGGGCCCCGGCGGACGCCGCGGGCAGCCTGATCGCCGGATTGGTCCTGTTCGCGAGCGCGGCGCTGTTCGAGGAAATGATATTCCGCGGCCTGCTGCTTCAAGCGATCGAACGCATCGGCGGCAGCTGGATCGCGCTCGCGGCGACTTCGCTGTTCTTCGGCGCCGTCCATCTCGCCAATCCCTCCGCCACCCTGCTCAGCGCGGCCGCAATCGCCGTCGAAGCCGGCCTGCTGCTCGGCGCGGCTTTTCTGTGGCGCCGCAATCTGTGGTTCGTCACCGGACTGCATTTTGCCTGGAACGCTTCCGAAAGTTTGCTGGGCATCCAGGTTTCCGGTCTGGACGTTTCCGGCCTGTTCGAAGTCCGCGTCGGCGGTTCGGCCTGGCTGACCGGCGGAGACTTTGGCCTCGAAGGCTCGCTCGTTCCGGTTGCGATCGGGCTGCTGCTGGCGGTCTTCATGCTGTCTCGCGCCAAAAGAGCGGGGCAGATCAAGCCGATGCGCCGATAAAAATATTTTTCCGTTATAAGGAATTCGAAATGTAACCGGCGAAGACGCATCAATGGGCATACATCCGCAATAAAAGACAAAGCAGGCCCGAAGAGCTTCGTTAGAAGCTTTCGCGCCTGCTTTTTCACGACGTTCTTTTTACCGATCGGCTTTGCCCGACTTAACCAAGCGCCAACCTGTAGAACTTCTTATCCACTTCCATCACCGGAAATCTTTCCGGCAGTTCGCCGCGCGGCACTTCGGCAAAACCGTTCTTCTCGTAAAAACGGTGCGCCGCTTTGAACGCCGGAGTCGTTCCCAGCCAGATCTCCGATATTCCGCGTTCGGCGGCCCAGCTTATCGCGCTTTGCAGCAGCTGCCGCGAAACCCCGAGTCCGCCGCCGCGAAAATCTTCCGCCACGAACATTTTGCGCAGAGCCGCGCGGCCGTCACCGATATCCAGCAGCGCAATCGTGCCGACGACCCGCTCCCCGTTCAGCGCCGTCCAGAAGTTTCCTTTGCCCCGCCGGTAAAAGTTCTCGATCTCCAATAGGTCCGGCTGATCTTCCAGGGTGATCGGGATGCCGTATTCGTCCTGTTGAATACTCAGGATCAGGTCGGCGACCAGGCTTTGATTGACAGACGCGTATTCACGGACTTCGACCCGGGTCTTCATCGTTCATCCCTCCCGTACTCCGGCAGATTCGGCGGCTCCGGCAGGTCGATCTCCCATTCCAGCTCCCGCCACAGGCTGCGCCTGCCGATCAGCAGGCTGCGCAGCTGGCCCAGATTGATCTCGGACCATTCTTCCGAAATATCCCGGCGCCAGAACTGGCGGCCGGCCATATAAGCGACCGCGTAGTCGGGCCAGCTCCGGTACGCAAAGCGCGCGCGAAGCGCGGTATTCAGCAGATAAGCATTCTCTTCCGCTTCGCCGATCAAGCCGGTCATCCGCGCGCAGCGGACATAGAACGCAAGCCGGCCCCAGTCCCAGGCGGCGATGCCGGCCGGCGGCAGCCGGTCCATATACAGATTGACCGTATAGAAATCGGCGTAACGATCGGTATTCCGGTCGATCCGGCCGATATAAGCGCGGCGCTCGGCCAGGGTCATGCCGCCGAGCAGCAGCCGAATCTCCTGGAAAGAAGGATTGTGCATCCCGGCCCACATCCGTTCCGCCAGATTCCGCACATCGTAGGCTTCGGTGACGCCCCACTGTTCTTCCAGCATACCGCCTACGCCGAAGTCGCAATCTTCGAACGCATAAGGAGGCTCGGCATCGTTCGATTCCAGCAGCGGCGCGCCAAGCGCCATTGCCCACTGCAGGGCACGTTTGTACGCAGATTCGTCCATCATGTCCATACTACCTCCGTATCGTAAGGCGGTTCGTCTCGCGGGGCGAACAGCAGCGGGCGAAGCTTGACGCTGAACGGCCAGGATTCCCGGTTCGGCCGCCCCTGGAGCAGCCGCAGAATGCCGGAAGTTTTACTTTTGCCTTCCATGCGCTCCAGTCTCGCCCGATAATCGGCGTGTTCCGGCTCGGCCGCCAGAACTTCACGCGCCAGACGAAGCGCTTCGTCCGCCATTCCGGTCTCGAAGCGGGCGATCGACAGCAGGCTGGCGGTATCGTCGCGAAGTCCCGCGTCGTACGCGTATTGAAGCTGCTCCGCCGCCTGCGCGTATTCCCTGCGGTCCAGCAGCAGCGTGCCGGCATAATGCCGGATATACGGATGCACGCCGCCGGGCGAAACGCGGTCCAACATCTCCGCCAGCGCCTGCCGCGCTTCGGCGGTCCGTCCGTATTCGAACAGAATGCTCAAGCGCCGCATCTGCGTCTCGATATCGTCCGGCGAAGCCTCCAGAATGCGCTCCGCGTAAGTCAGCGCGGCGATGTCTCCGCCTGCCGCCAGTTCGTCCAGCGCAAAGCGGGCGGCGCGAAGATCGCGCGGCGCAAGATTCGCCGCGTCGACAAAGCAGCGCAGCGCGTCGCCGCGCCGGCCCAGCTTGCGGCAGGCATAACCCAGCAGAAGCAGCAGCGCGTCGTCTTTATTCGGCACGTCTTGAAGTTCGGCCGCCGCTTCTTCGTACCGTTCAAGCCTTATATACAGCTCGGCCAGCCGGTAGCGCACGGTGACCGAATCGTCCAGGCTTCTCGCCCGGCTCAGATATTCCATCGCTTCTTCGTACTGTCCGATCTTCATATGACAAACGCCTTTCATCCAGAATACGGGCATCGGCTCCTGTTCGAAATCGAGCCGCAGATCGAGCGGCGCGATCGCTTCCTCGTAACGCTTCAGATCGTACAGGATATGCGCCCGGAAATGGTGGTACCGGCTGTCGGGCTTGCCGTACAAAGCCTCGTCGATATAAGCCAGCGCTTCTTCGCAGCGCCGCGCGCTGTGCGCGCAGACCGCCAGGCCCGCCGCCAGTTCGTGACCGCCGGCGCCGAGCGAAGCCGCCGCAAGAAGGTCGGCTTCCGCCCCCTGCAAATCCCGCAGCCTTAACCGGAACAATCCGCGGCGCAGCTTTGCGTAACAGCCGTCCGGCCTTTCGGAATCCGCCGTTTCGACCGCCTGGTCGAACAGCGGCGCAGCTTCTTCCGCACGATCCAGCTCAAGCAGCGCGCGGCCGAGCAGCGCCTTCATCCCGCTCGTCAGCCCGTACAGCGGAGCTTCCGTCATCAGCGCCTCGCATTCTTCGTAGCGCTCCAATTCGAGCAGCAGTTCGCCGGCGGCGAAGCGCGCTTCCCGGTCGCCGGGATACCGCTTCAGGACCCGCAGCAGCCCTTCCAGCTCCAGCTCCCGGAGCTCCAGCAGCCGGATGCGCAGCTCGATATCCGACGGCTCCAGCAGCAGGGCAAGCTCGCAGCTCTGACGCGCTTCCGCGAAGCATTCCAGCTCCCGCAGGCAGCGCGCCAGCGCCAGCAGCGCCGCCGGATCGTTCGGCAGCAGATCCAGCGCACGCCGGATCAATCCGAGCGCTTCGGAAGCCCGCTCCGTGTCCAACAGCCGGTCCGCCAGACGCAGCAGCGCGTCGCGCTCGCCGGGATAGCTGTGCAGAATCGCGCGCCAATCTTCTTCGGCCCGCAGATCTTCACCGAGCAGATGCAGCGCGGTCGCCCGCAGCCGCAGCAGATCGGGGTCGAAGCCGAACATTTCGCACGCCCGGTCGAAATCCTCCACCGCTTCCCGCAGCCGCCCGCTTCTCAGCAGACTCGCTCCGCGCGATCTCAGGCCGAGAAACTCGTCGGGATCGAAGTCCGGCGCGGCCGGCAGGAATTCGAACCGCAGCTCCGAAGGCTGACGGATCGAATCGATTACGAAAGCGGCGAATTCCGGCGGAACGAGACGGGTTAGTCCGATCTCGTCTTCGGTCCAGTAGAACAGCCGGTCGAGCATGCGCCAGACCGGAAGAGGCAGCTGGTAATGAGCCGCCAGAAAGCGCAGCAGTTCGGGCTGAATCTCCTGTTTGAACGCCAGATCCTGCAGCTGCCCGCTTTCGAGCAGCTCGCTCCACGCCTCGATGCGGATGCGCGAAGCATAATCGTTATAGATCGAATGAAGACGCCGCATAAACGTTTCGACTTCGCCGCTTCGCCCGGCGCCCGGGGCTTCCGGCGAAGAAGCCGTGCCGGACGCCCCGGGCTGTTCTTGCCGCCGGGTCGCGGGCTCCGACGGATCGCGCTTTTCCGTCCGCTCCGATTCCTCCGGCGCTTCCCGACTTTTGCGGCGCAGCGCCAGACGGTTGGCTTCTCCCCAGGCGGGAAGACGCGCCCCTCTCTCCGGCCGACCGTCCTGCGCTTCTTGTCCGGCCGCTCCGTCCGCTTCGCCCGTGGCATCCGCGGCGATCGCTTTCGCCTGCTTCAGCGCTTCGTCATAAGCTTCTCTTAGCCTTTGAAATCCTTCCGGGTCGTCTTCCGGACTCGTCTGTTTGAGCAGCGCCGCATACGCCCGCTTGATTGCGCGGGCGTCTCCCGTCGGCGCGAGGCCGAGGACCTGCCAGACTTCCGTATCCATGCTCATGTTTCAGTACCGGTTCCGCTCGAATTGATTCAAAAAATGCTCCAGCCGCTGCGCTTCTTCTTTGATCTCGTGCTCGTCCTGGCGGTTCAGCGCCGCTTCGAACCGCTGCATGGCGAGCCCGATCCATTCGCGCTCGTCGCCGAGCCGTTCTTCGTACAGCCGGTCGCCGCGCGCCAGCAGCAGACGGTTGCGCTCCTGGTCGCGCGGGTGCATCTTCAGCGCGGCCAGCCCCGCCAGTCTGCGTTCGATCTCCTCGCGGCTCATCACGCCCGGATTCTCTTCGATCACGATCCGGTGCACATCGTCGATGCCGACGGTCTTGACTTCGACTTCCAGAATGCCGTTGATATCGTACGTATACCGGATATCGACTTCGCGAATCCCCGTCGTATCCGGCGGAAATTCCACTTCCAGTTCGCCCAGCAGCAGATTGTTCGCGGCCATCCGGTTCTCGCCCTGATAGATTTTCACGATAATCTTGCGCTGCTCTTCGTTCATGGTGGAAAAGCGCTTCACGCGGCTGACCGGAACAAATGTATTGCGATCGATAATCGGGCTGAAATGCCCGCCTTCGTATTCGCCCGTCGTGTGCGAGATCGCCACTTCGGTGCCCAGCGTATACGGGCAAACGTCGGTCATCACGATATCCTGCAATTCCTCGCTGCGCTCTTTCATGCCCGCCTGCACGCCCGCTCCGGCGGCGACCGTCTCGTCCGGATCGATATTCGCGGCCGGCAGGCGGCCGAACATCCGGCTCAGCATGGAGTAGACGACCGGCATGCGCGAAGCCCCGCCGACCATCACGATTTCGTCGATGGACGCAGCGTCGATCGAGGCGTCGAGCAGCGCGCGTTCGATCGGCCGGCGCAGCCGGTCGACCAGAGGCTGGACCAGCTGCTCGAAGCGGTCGCGGTCGATCCGCAGCTCTTTCGTTTCGCCGCCGATGCCCGCTCTCATGACGATCGGCTGCCGGCGAGACAGATTCCGTTTGCCCGCTTCCGCCTGATCCCGCAGGAAAGCCAGCGTTTTGCGCTCCAATTCGGACGACTGCGTGCCGAAAGCGTTCAGAAAATGCTCGACGATCGCATTTGTAAAGTCCTCGCCGCCGAGATAGTTGTCGCCCGCGATCGCTTTGACTTCCATCACGCCGTCGAACAGCTCCAGGATCGACACGTCGAACGTTCCGCCGCCCAGGTCGAATACGAGAAACTGCGTTTCCGGCCGCTGCTGATGCAAACCGTAAGCGATCGCGGCGGCCGTCGGCTCGTTCAGCAGACGTTCCACCTGGAGTCCCGCCAGTTCGCCGGCCATCCGGGTCGCTTTGCGCTGCGTGTCGTTGAAGTATGCCGGGACGCTGATTACGGCTTCCGTTACCGGTTCGCCCAGATAGCTTTCCGCGTCCGCTTTCAGCGCCCGCAGCACCAGCGCCGACAGCTCTTCGGGCCGGAAGCGGCGGTCGCCGAGACGGATTTCTTTAGCCGTGCCCATATGACGCTTGAACGCGCCGGCCGTCAGCAGCGGATGCGTAAGCAGCCGTTCCTGCGCGATCCGCCCCACCAGAATATCGCCGTTGTCGTCGACTCCGACGACCGAAGGCGTCAATTTATCGCCCAGCGCGTTGGGAATCAGCAGCGAACGGCCTTCTCTCCATACCGATACGGCGCTGTTGGTCGTGCCCAGATCGATTCCGATAATGGTCATTTGTTTTCTCCACCGTTTCTTTTAGGTCTGCTCGTTGTGTTCTCAGTTTAACAGGAGACGAGCAGACGGGACAAATCCGCGTGGACGTTTCGAGCGATTGCCTATAAAAATCCCCATTTTCCCTTCCTGAATATGAACCAACGACGGTTCCCCTCCCTGTCGCGCGCCACGATGAGAACGTCATTTCCATCCTTTTTCTCTTCCAGCACTTCCAAAAGAACCTCGTTTTCGGAAGACGGCCGTCGATAGACGACTTCCAGTCCGTCTTTGCCCGTCCTTTCGACAACCACTTCCCCTTCCGCCCGATAGATTCCGTTCAGGTTCCAACGCATCTGCCCGCTCCAGACCGGAACGGTCCCTCTGACGATTCTTTGCGAATCCGTCGCGTCGAAACCCAGCGTCCAGAAATCCGCAAACGTCTTCATCTGATTCTCCTCCACCGGATGAACCTGCACGACCGCTTCCGGCGTAAAAGTGAACTCTCGCGCAAGCTTTTGTTCAATTTGGCCAACCCGAACGATTTTCAGACCCAGATAAACAAGGACAAACAGGAGCAGCAGAACGTTCAACCCCGATCTGCTTTTCATTTTTACCGGAAACATAAACGCCAGCGTCCCGAGCAGCATCGGCATCCACAGCGTGGGGTCGCCCAGGTAGATTAGCGGCAGGGTATAGGCTTGCGGGGAAAAAGGATAGATCAGATGCACGCCGTGCCCCAGATAATCGACCAGAATATGCGCAAAGACGCTTCCCGCAAAGCATACATACAATTCGATATAAGAGCGTTTTTTGAAAAAAAACCGGAGTAAATAGACAAGCGGAAGCATGAGCGCCCCCATGACAATCAGCGAATGCGACCATGGCGAAGCATCCCGCGGCCCCAACAAATCGGGCAGAATCCCGAAGCAAGACGAAGCGCCCAAAATAAAGATTTTCTCCATAAAAGAAATTTCTTTACGCGCAAGCGCAAGCGATGCGACAAAGCAGCCTGCGATCAAGTGAGTGAAAATATGCATCATCAATATAAGCGGCAATCGGGACGCCTCCTTTTAAGTAAGACAGGCTGCCTGGACGAGCAGCCCGTTTGCCAAATTTGCGGCAGGTCGCACGCAAAACGCGGTTGGCGTTATCCT
This sequence comes from Saccharibacillus sp. CPCC 101409, assembly GCF_030518235.1. Classification (GTDB taxonomy): domain Bacteria; phylum Bacillota; class Bacilli; order Paenibacillales; family Paenibacillaceae; genus Saccharibacillus. The sequence goes on from NZ_JAULSA010000010.1 coordinate 191,167, forward strand.
CTTTAACAAACGGGGAGGCCGATCGGTTCACTCCGATTTTTCCCTGCGCTCGATTCCGGCAATTCTCCCTTCGCGCATCTGCACAATCAGATCCGCTTCCGCCGCTTCTTCCGGCCGGTGCGTGCTGACGATTCGCGTGGCTCCGTTCAGCGTCCGGATCGTTCGCCAGACGGCGGCCGCGTTGGCGGGGTCGAGTCCGGCGGTCGGCTCGTCCAGAACCAGCAGATCCGGCCGGCCGAGCCAGGCGCGCAGCAGGGCCAGACGTCTCCGCTCGCCGCCGGAAAGTTCTCGGCCCGAGCGGCTTTCCGCTATCGGAGCGTTTTGAATACCTTGAGCGCCGATACCCGGCAGCCCTTCCGCCTGCACCGCCGCCGCGGCGAGCAGCAGTTCGCCGCGCGTAAATCTGCGGCCGAGCTTGGCGTTTTCCTCCGGACCGACAGCGAACAGATGCGGTTCCTGCGCGACGAAAACGGCGGGGCCGTTCAAGGCGGCGTTTCGAATATCGACCGTTCCTTCCGTCGGCGCGTACAATCCGGCCAGCACATGCAGCAGCGTCGACTTTCCGCAGCCGCTTGCTCCGACCACGGCAACCAGCTCGCCCGGCCGCACCTCCAGATCAACCTGCCGCAGCGCCGGCTTTTCGCTGTTTTTATAAGTGAATCCGACTCCCCTCAGACTCATCCCCTGCGTCCTTTGCGTGTCTTCGATCGCCTGCGTCTCATTCGTCTCCATGCACGCCTTCTCTGCTGCAGGCTCATCGAGAAACGCCCACATTCGCCGCGCCGAAGCGGCGGACCGGTGCAGCTGCGCCAGAAGATCGCTTCCGTAGCGGACGGGGAAAAAGATCAGCTCGATCGTCCCCAGAAAAGCAACCAGTTCGCCGATCTCCAGCTTCCCGCCCGACACCTGCGCGCCTCCGTAAACGACTACAAGCACGTAAGCGCACACTTCGGACGCGCCGCCCGCAATCCGCAGCAGCGAACGGGCCCGCGCGGAAGAGACTTCCGCCGCTCCCGCTTCTTTGCACGCCGCGCTTAACCGGCGCTCCGCCCATGTCTGCGCGCCCGCGCTCAGCAGTTCCTTGATTCCGCGCGACAGGTCCGCCGCGCATTCGGAAACCGAGGACGCGCGGTGCTGCGCTTCCCGGCCTAGCGCAACCAGCCTGCGGCCGCTCAGAACGGGAATCGATCCGCTCAGCAGCAGAAAAGGAAGTAGCAGCAGCGCAAGCGTGCGATCCAGACCGGCCAGCGCAAGCGCCGCGCCGGCAAACTGCGCCGACGCATGCACGACTTCGGCCAGCAGCGTTCCGTAGAGCCTGGCCCAATTCGGCAGGTCGGACAGCAAATGCGATTCCAGCCGGCCCGCTGGAATCGTTTCGCTGCGCTTCACCGGCAGCTTCAGCAGATGGCGGAACGTTCGCATCCGCAGGTTCAGCAGGATCTGCTGCTCGGCCCCGGCCGATACCCGGTCCAGGGCGTACGACATCAGCCAGGTGCCCAGCCAGCTCAGCAAAAACAGCCCGGCGGCGATCCGCCATCCGGCTTCCTGCGGCCGCGCGGTCAACCCGCCGACAATCATGCCCAGCAGCACCGGCCGCGACAGATTCAGCAGCGCCGACAGCAGTCCGATCAGCACGGACAGCGCCGCCCCGAACGGTTCGGAAGCCAGCGGTTCTCCCAATCTTCGCAGCGTCGATAGAGGCCCGGCTTGGTTCCTCCTTGCCGTTTCCGTCCGTTTGCCCGGGCCAAAGTGTTTTTTGTTCATGATTCGCTCCTTCCCGAAGCATCCGAAAGCACACCAAAAAGGACAGCCGCTGAGCGGCTGTCCTTTTGATCGTGTTTCGTTCTTCGTATACGGTTGTTTGTCACCCTGCGGCTGTCCGTTTTCGTTGGTACCGATCGATCCATGCCGTTACGAAACTTTCCGGTCTCCGGCCGCTTCCGTTTCCGACGCGCGAAGCTGCCTGCGCAGCAGAGGATAGAACACGATACCGCTCGCCAGCAGCAGCACGCCGAACAGGAACGTTTTCCAATCCGACGTGCCCGCGTAAATGACCCAGACGGAGTACACGGTCGCAAGCGCCGCCACGGCGCCGTCCATCCGGCGCTCCCGCAGCCGTGCGTAGCTTTCGCCGGTCAGCGTCAGCTTGAGCTGGTAGACCGAAGCGATCAGGTATGGGACCAGATAGGCAAGCGTCGCCACCACGATAATAAAATCGAACGCCTGCGAGATCGAGCCCGACACGGTCGAGAAGATCAGCAGCTGGCCCAGGCCGTTCGAGATCCACAGCGACAGCTTCGGCATGCCGCGGCCGTTCTCGCGCCGGAACGGCTGGAGGAACACCCGCTGCCGGGCCGCTTCGTACGGCACTTCCGCGCTGAGCAGCACCCAGCCGATCGTCGATCCGATCAGGCTGACCAGCCCGAGGCCGGCCAGCAGATAGCCGCCGTACGAGCCGAGCACCGCCGTCATCGCGTCGACGAGCGGATTCTGCGAGTTCACCAGATCGGCCTGCGGCAGCAGGCCCATCGTCAGGATGCTGATGCCGACGTACAGCACCAGCGAGATCGCAAGCCCCGCCACCGTCGCCCGGCTGACGTCGGCTTTGCGCTTGGCGCGCGCCGCGAATACGGTCGCCGATTCGACGCCGATAAACGCCCACAGTGTCACGACCGCCGCGCCGTTCACCTGCGACGGCAGCGCTGCCGCCCGCCCCGCTTCGTTCAGGTGCGGTCCGGCGAACGGACCGATATTGGAAGCGCGGAACGCGAACAGCGCGATCCCGATAAACACCGCGAAACCGATCACTTTGGTCGCCGTCGCGATCAGGTTGATACGGCCCGCGCCTTCGATCCCGCGCAGCGCCAGGAAGTGCGTCGCCCACAGCAGCAGCGAACAAACGGCGAAGTTCAGCGCATGTCCGATCGTCAGCTCGAAACTGCCGAGCGTCAGCAGCACGCCGCCGTCGTTCATCGCCGGCACGAACGTCGACAGATAGCTGGCGAACGTCGTGACGACCGCGACAAAGCCGGCGATATTGCCGATCCAGTAGCCCCAGCTCGACATAAACCCCGACAGCAGCGACAGCGCCGGCCGGCTCGCGAACAGCTCTTTGGCGTAAATCTGCGGCCCGCCGTTCAGCTCCGGCTTGCGCAGCGCCAGATTGCCGAACACAAGCGCCAGCATCAAGACGCCGAAGCCGGTCACCGCCCAGGCCAGCACCGTACCGGCCGGACTGGCCGCTTCGGCCAGCGATCTCGGCAGCATGAAAATGCCCGATCCGACCATATTGCCGACGACGAGCGCCGTCAATATCCAAAATCCCAATTTATTTGCCCTGCCCAATTGAATGTCTCCTCCCGCTTTGCAATCCGTTTATTTATCTCTTTACCAGGGAGTCGCGAAAAAGCGCCCCGATCCCTTACTATACTCTTTTCTCTGGTAAAGCGAAAGAGTAAACCGCACTTTCTTCTATTCTTTGCTTTTGAGGTATGGGTTTTCCCGACGGGATTCTGTAGAATAAACGGGAGACTAATACTTTGTCAACTCTTAATCAATGGTTTATGTTCGCCTGAAACGCACACGCTTTAGGTGCGATTCAGGCAAGCATAACCTTACCTTTAGCGTTGACAAGGTACTATTTATTCGGAGGCGGGTATGCACAAATACAAAAGCGACAAAGATCCAATTTTCTTTATTTTGCACTGGGCGACGGTTCTCGTACTGCTGATTCTCGTCTGGATGGCGCTTTCCGCCGGTTCGCTGCTGTTTATTCCGGTCTGGCTGCTTATTCTGATGTTTATCGTTTCGACCTGGTATTTGACGCGCTACGAGATCCAGGGCGGCCACCTGCTGATACGCTCGGGCCCGCTGAACTGGAAGATTCCAATCGACCGGATCGAGACGGTCCGCCGCAAGCGGAGCCTGAGTTCGGGTCCGGCCCATGCGCGCGACCGCCTGGAGATCGTGTATGCGGGCGGAAGCGTGCTGATTTCACCGGAAAAAGAACAACAGTTTTTGTCCGATATCAAGTCGGCGAACCGCAAGATCAAGGTAGACGTTCCTATTGTAAAAAAAGATCCCGCGTCCAAGTAAAAAAGACCGTCTTCACCGGTCAAAATGTCAAAGCGCTCGACAAACAGCCTCCGGCGGATAACCCGTCCGAGGCTGTTGCCGTTTCCGAAGTCGTCGTTTCCGCAGCTACAGCGGCATCGCTTCCGGCCGCTTGCAGGTGCTCCGCATCGTATAATGCCGCCCTTCGGCCGAAGCGTCGTGGATGCCGTGCATCGCTTCCAGCACATGATACGCCAGTTCGCCGCTTGCCCGGTGCGGACGGTCCTCCTCGATCGCCTGCGCCAGGTCGATCACGCCGATGCCGCGGTTGTTGTCGGTAAACCCATAGCGCAGCGGCACGCTCGTCCAGTTCTCTTCGCCCGCCCGCTTGAGCTTGACCTCGCCGCCGAAATGATTCGGGTCCGGCACCAGCAGCGTCCCGGCGCTGCCCTGGATCTCCAGGTTCGGCAGGCTGGTGCCGGCTCCGGTGTCGAAGCTGGTCACGAGCGTCGCTACCGCGCCCTGCGCGAAATCGAGTACGGCCGCCAGATGCGTCGGCGTCTCCACGGCGATCTTCTGCCCGCGCTTCGGTTCACTCGTAATCGTGCGCTCCGCATGCGTAATCACGGCCGAACCGGTCACCCGGCGCAGCGGGCCGAGCAGCGACACCAGCGCCGTCAGGTAATACGGGCCCATATCGAACAGCGGACCGCCGCCTTTGGCGTAGTAGAATCCCGGATCGGGGTGCCAGCTTTCATGCCCGCCCGACAGCATAAAGCCGCTGGCCGCCACCGGCGTCCCGATCGCGCCTTCGTCGATCAGCGCGCGGCAGGTCTGGAGCCCGCCGCCCAGAAACGTTTCCGGCGCGCCCGCCACTCTCAATCCGCGCTCCCGCGCTTCGCGCAGCACCTCAAGCCCTTCCTCGCGCGAGACCGTCAACGGCTTCTCGACATAAACGTGCTTGCCCGCCCGCAGCGCGCGCAGGCAAATATCGGCGTGTGCCTGCGGCACGGTCAGATTGACGACGATATCGATTTCCGAATCGTCCAGCAGCTCTTCGACCGTGTACGCTTTGCCGATGCCGAATTCGTCCGCCCGCTCCCGCGCGCGCTTGACATCCAGATCCGCGCAGGCTTCGACCTTAACATCCGGCGACTTCGTCAAATTTTCCAGATAGATCCGGCTGATGGTTCCGCAGCCGATCAGACCGATCTTCATCACAGCTGATTGTCCCCCATTCCCGTATACGCAGCCTGCTCGATTCCGGCTTGATCCGCCGCTTCTTTGCCCGCGGCCGCCCACAGGAAGCCGCGGCGCATCATTTCTTTCACTTCCGGCATATCGACGATATTCGCCACGTGCCCGAGCGAATTGTAGTAGACGCGTCCGGCGCCCCAGCGTTTGCTCCAGGCGACCGGCATATCGACCGGCCCGTTCGCCGCGTGCGGCCCGGGCACCGTCGGAAAGCGCGTCGTCGCCAGCACTTCCACCGCCGGATCGACATGCAGATAATACTGTTCCGATTTCACTTCGAAGTCCTGCATGCCGGACACAAGCGGACTGGTCGTATTGCGGATATTGACCGTGTACGCCACGCCGTCGTTGCCCGGATGCGCCACCCAGTTGCCGCCCGTCATAAACTGCCAGTCCACATTGTCGCGAAAAGCGTCGCACATCCCGCCGTGGCAGCCGGCCAGTCCCGTTCCCCGCTGCACCGCGGCCGATACGTTGTCGACCAGCTTCTGCTCGATCCGGTCCATCGTCCATACCGGGATAATCAGGTCCAGCCCGAGCAGTTTGTCGCCGTCGGCGAAGACTTCAAGCTCGGCGGCCGTTTCCACTTCGAAACCTTCTTCTTCCAGAATGCCGCGAAAAATCTCCGCAACCTGCTCCGGCTCGTGCCCGAGCCAGCCTCCCCATACGATCAAAGCTTTTTTCGTCATTGCCGTTCTCCTTCCGACCCGTTCGTCTATTGGATTCAAATTTCCGGATTCAAGCATCGAACTCCGCCAGCTTCACCCAACGTTTCTCCGCCGCCGAACGCTCGACCGCTTCGAGCACCGCCTGGCATTTCACGCCGTCGACGAAGTTGGGCGCGGGCTGACGGTCTTCGCGGATCGCGTTCATCAGCTCGTGCACTTCGTGCGTGACCGTATGCTCGTAGCCGATCGTATGTCCCGCGGGCCACCAGGCGTGCATGTAGTCGTGCGCCGCGTCGGTCGCCAGCACCCGCCGGAAGCCCTGCACGTCTTCGGCGTCGTCCGAGAAGTACACCTCCAGCTCGTTCATCCGCTCGAAGTCGAAGCGCACGCTCCCCCGGCTGCCGTTGATCTCGAACGAGTTGGTGCTGCGATGGCCGTTGGCAAAACGCGTCGCTTCGAACGTGCCGAGCGCGCCGTTTGCGAACCGGGCCATAAAGACCGCCGCGTCGTCCACCGTCACCGGCCCGCGAGGCCCGTCCGCGTTTCCTTTGGCGGTCAGCCCCGTCATCTCGGTCGGCAGCGGACGCTCTTTGATAAACGTCTCGCTCATCCCGACCACCTCGTCGAATTCGCCGACCAGATAGCGGGCCATATCGATCGAATGCGCGCCGAGGTCGCCGAGCGAACCGGAACCGGCGACTTCTTTTTGCAGCCTCCAGACCAGCGGAAAGTCCGGGTCCATAATCCAATCCTGCAAAAAAAGCGCGCGGAAATGATAAATGCGGCCCAGCCGCCCGTCTTCCGCCAGCTTTTTGGCCAGGCGCACGGCCGGCGCGAAGCGGTAATTGAAGCCGACCATGTGCTTGACGCCCGCATTCTCCGCCGCTTCCAGCATCTCGCGTGCATCATTGAGATTCAGCGCCAGCGGTTTTTCGCAGAAGATATGTTTGCCCGCGGCGGCCGCGGCCAGCGCGATTTCTTTGTGCGCGTCGCTCGGAGCGTTGATATCGACCAGGTCGATATCCGGCCGCGCGATCAGTTTGCGCCAGTCGGTCTCGACGTCTTCCCAGCCGAACTGGACGCCCGCCCGGCGCACCGCTTCTTCGTCGCGGCCGCAGATGACTTTCATAGCCGGCTTCGGCGCGTCCGGCAGAAACATCGGCAGCGCCCGGTAAGCGTTGCTGTGAGCTTTGCCCATAAATTTGTAACCGATCATGCCCACGTTGACGAAATCGTTGATCCTTTTCTCCAAAAGTTTGTCCACCTTTCATTAAGATGCGGCGCCGATGTCGATCGCAGCTTTCGGAAGCTTATGCTTTCGGACCGCTTTCAGAGCCATTTTATCGGAATGCGCTTTCAAAAGAAAGCCGGGCCTATAAAAGGAACAAAATACAGGGCTTGCAGCCTGCTCGGGAAAACACAACAAAAAACGGCTTCCGCTATGGAAAGCCGCCAGATGCGAAGCCGATATCAACCTGAACCCGGCATACGCCGCCCGCGCCGGCAGCAGATTCCGTACGACTCGGGTGAAAATCGCGTTCGGATTCGCCCCGCCAATCACGAGCCCGGCTTCCTCACCGCGAAGCCGCTCTCGCCAAGCGAATATATTTTTCCGTCACGAGTTTTTCCGCGACGCGTTCTTCCCCAATCTTCGTTTCCAGCGGCGACAGCGCGAATTCCCGCTCCCGCACCAGCTCGCCGAACACTTCCGCCAGATGCTGCGTCACCTGGGAATCGTCCTGCCTCAGCGCGACCAGGCTCGTTTGCAAAGTAAACTCGGCCAGTTCCCGCACACGCACCGGAAGCAGACGTCCGCTGCGCACCTCGTCCCGCACGCACACCGCCGGCAGGAAACCGATCCCCGCGCCGCCGAGCACAAGCTTTTTCGCCGTTTCCGAATTGTCGACGTGGAACGCGATCTCCGGCGGCGAGTCGAGCGCTTCGAACGCCCGGTGAATGCGCAGCCAGTCCAGCGTGCCGCATTCGAAAAAGACCAGCCGGCGATCCTGAAGTTCTTCGATCGATACCGATTCTTCCTGCGCGAACGGATGATCCGCCCGAACGTACAGATGAATCGGGTCTTCGTAAAAAGCGGCCGTTTTCAGCGACGGGTGCATGACTTTGCGGATAAAGCCCAGATCGATCTCGCCCGCCAGCAGTCTGCGCACCACTTCGTCCGTTCCGCCGGTGCTCAGCTTGACGTGCAGGCCGGGGTAGCGTTCCTGCAGCCGGGGCAGCAGTTCCGGAATCAGGTAGTTGGACACGGAGATGGTGCTACCGATCCGCAGTTCCTGCGGCAGCTTCTCCGAACGGCGGATATGCTGCCTGCCTTTTTGCAGCGTTTTGAGCATCTCCTGCGCGTACGGGAGAAATTTGCGCCCTTCTTCCGTCAGCACCACCTGCTTGCCGATCCGGTCGAACAGCCGGCAGCCCAGCTCGCGTTCGAGCGTCTGGATGCGCGCGGTGACCGAAGGCTGGGACAGAAACAGAGCTTCCGCGGTTTTATTGAAACTTCCGTAATGGTTGATGTAGACAAAAGACTCGATGTTTTCGATATTCACACGTGCGCCTCCGTCCATTCGCTGATTTATCCGATTAATTAGGTCGGTTTAATGTATCATAGTGTGCTTATTGAAGGAATGTCAATCTATTTCGGCGCAGCGAACACAGCGAATTTGGAATCGGGAGAAACAGTCGGTTATCGAAAAAATCTATGGATCGAATCTTTTTGCGGACAAAAATGCGGACAAAAATCTTTAAATCTTTATTCCAAAAGACTTTCATAGGGATAGTTTTTTTCTATAGGTTTTTCGTCACCGGCGAAATCGAAGAGATCTTCGCTGATTTACATCTTGGTTTTGAACAGCAAATAAACGAAATACGGCACGCCGATAATCGAGATCACGACGCCGGCGGCAAGCTGCGCCGGAGCGAAGAGGGTCCGCCCGATGAAGTCGCCGGCCGCGACCATCGCCATTCCGACAAGACCCGCCACCGGCAGCATGCGCCGGTAGTGCATGCCGACTAGCCGCCTTGCGATATGCGGCGCGATCAAACCGACGAAGCCGATGCTGCCGGAGACCGACACGCAGGCGGCGACAAGGCCGACCGCCGCGAGTACGAGCCGCTTGCGCTGCCGGGCCAGCTCGACGCCGAGGCCGAGCGTGCTCTCGTCGCGCAGCTGCATCACATCGAGCACATGCGACTTGAACCAGACATACGGCGTCAACAGCAGCAGCCACGGCAGCATGGCGGCAATGTAGCGCCAGTTCGAACCGTGCAGGCTGCCAGCCAGCCACACGGCCGCCGCTTCGAAATCGTTCGGATTCATCTTGAGCGACAAATACAGCGTGATCGCCCCGAAGCCGGAACTGACCGCGATCCCTACCAGGATCAGCTGCTGCGGATCGAGCCGGCCGCGCGACTGCGCGAACAGGAAGATCAAGGCGGCGGCGGTCAGACCGCCGGCCATGCCGAGCAGCGGCATCATCATAAACGACAGCCAGCCTTCGGTAAAGTCGAGCCGGTCTTTGAGCACCAGCATGAACAGCACGATCGCCGTTCCCGCCCCGGCGTTGATGCCGAGCAGCCCGGGATCGGCCAGGCCGTTGCGCGTAATCCCCTGCACGACCGCGCCCGCGATGCCGAGGCCGAAGCCGACCAGCAGCGCGATCACGATGCGCGGCAGCCGGAAATCGAACACGACCAGATCGTGTTCATGCCGGGGATCGATGCGCAGCAGCGTTTTCAGCACATCGGCCACCGACATATCGAACGTGCCGTTCGTAACGCTGACATATACGACGGTCGCGATCAGCAGCAGGACCGCCGCCACGACGAGCGCCAGACGGCGCGGCGAATCAGACGGCATGCGTTCGCCCTCCTTTGCGCTTGATCAGATAGAGGAAGAACGGCACCCCGATCATCGAGGTTACGACGCCGATCGGCGTTTCGAACGGCGCATTGACGAAGCGGCTTCCGATATCGCACCACGCAAGGAACAGTCCGCCCAAGAGAGCGCTGCACGGAATCACGAAGCGGTAATCGACGCCGACCAGAAAGCGCACGATATGCGGCACCAGCAGGCCCACAAATGCGATCTTGCCGGCCAGCGCGACCGATACGCCGGTCAGAATAACCACGCACAGCATCGACAGGCCTTTGACCAGCATCGTCCGCTGGCCGAGCCCGGCCGCGATCTCGTCGCCCATCGACAGCAGCGTGATCGACTTCGACAAGCCCAGCGCCAGGATCAGCCCAGCGGCGGCAAACGGAATGACCAGCTTGATCAGCGCCGGGTCCATCTGGTTCAGCCTGGCGTTATACCAGAAGCTGACCGACTGCGAGACCTGGAAATACATCGCGGCCGCTTCGGCGGCCCCGCCGAGAAACGTGCCGACAATCGTTCCCAGAATCGCCATGCGCACCGGAGAAGTCCCGTTCGGCAGCAGCCAGGCTAGACCGAAGACCAGCAAAGCGCCGAGCGCCGAACCGGCGAGCGAACACAGAATCAAGCCGAGCTTCGACGTCGCCGGCAGCAGGATCAGGCAGAGCGTCACCGCGACGACCGAACCGTCGGAGACGCCCATAATAGAAGGCGAAGCGAGATAATTGCGCGTCATCCCCTGCATGATCGCGCCGGAGACGGCCAGGAAAGCGCCGATCAGCAGCGCGCCGACAGCCCGGGGCATGCGGGACTGGGTGACAATCTGATGATCGATATCGGACGGATCAAAATGAAAGACCGCCTCCACGATTGTGGAGGCGTCGATGTTTTTGGCTCCGTACAGAATCGATACCGCCAGTGTAACGGCAATCAGAACGGGCGCGACCGCCATCAGCGCCAGCGGATGGATTCGTCTTGTGCCGCGCATTATTCCGACAGCTTCTCGGCCGCCGTCTGCATAAACAGATCGCGGCTCCACGCCGGCCCGCCTTCGGACAGCGGGTCGATGACGTTGACGAAGACATGCCCTTCTTTGAACGCGGCCGTCTGCCGGATAATCGGATTGTTCTCCAGATCGTTCAGCGCTTCCGGCGTATCGGCGTTCTCATTGCCGGAGAACTGGACGAATACGTAATCCGGATCGATCTCGGCAAACTGCTCGACCGAGATTTCCTGCTGGGCTTCGGTCGATTGAATCAATTCCGGCACTTCGATGCCCAGATCGCCGTACAGCGCAGCGTTGACGAAGACGTCCGACGGGTACACGCAGATCGCGCCCTGGCGAATCCGTACGGCCAGCAAAGTTTTGCCGTCCAGCTTTTGCCCCAGAGCCGTTTTGGCCGCTTCGACATCCGCATCGTATTTTTCGATCGCCGCTTCCGCTTCGGACGATCTGCCGGTCAGTTCGCCCATCAGGTTCAGGTTATCCCGCCAGTTGGACGAAATATGCGAAACGAGGATCGTCGGCGCGATCTTTTGCAGCTGCGAAACCACTTCGTCGCCGAATTTGGTCGTGCCCAGAATCACGTCCGGCTTGAGCGACAGAATCGTTTCGAAATTGGGTTCCGTTTTCTCGCCGATCGACCGGGCGTTATCGGTAATCGATGCAAACTGCTTCGGAAATTCTCCCGCGTATGTAATAGCGCCGACGGGATGCACGTCCAGCACGAGCGCATCTTCCATCGCTTCCATCGAACCGGTAATCACGATGCGCTCGGCGGATGCCGGCACCGTGTATTCCCGGTCCAGATACGTGATCGTGCGCTCGGCGGAATCGCTCGGCGCGTCCGAAGCCTGTTCGTCCGTTTGCGAATCCGCTTCGGCCGCGGCGGCCGTGTCCGAAGAATTTGCCGTCTCCCGAACCGCGCTTTTCGTTTCCGCCGAAGTTTTCGACTCCTGCGCTTTGCCGCAGGCGGCCAGCAGTCCCACGGTCAGTACCAGAATAAATAATACGGATAGCGTTTTGAACCCTTTCTTCATTGCAAATGCTCCCCTTTCAAACCCTGTGTATTTGATAACGATTCTCATTACCAAATCATAAAGGTTCGCCGCCCGACCGGCCATAGACGATTCTACGGAAAAAGATGGACGATCGCATACTGAGCCGGAATATTGTCCATCGAAGCGGCCGCGGACGATTCAGAATATGCGCGCCGCTTCCCGCAAAATGCGTTTATGCGCGCTGGGCGAGCATTCCCGCCAGGGATCGGAAGACAGCAGATGCAGAAGGCCCGAACGGACGGCGGGCAGTTCCAGCCATCGTTTGCACTGCCGCACGGCTTCCCAGCCCGGCAGCGTTTCGTTTTCCTGGCAGACCATCAGCAGAATACGATCCGCCCGCGCGGCTTCCAGCTCTTCGAGCGGAATCGGAACCCGGCTCCAATCGGCGGGACCGCGCAGCGCGGCCAGATGGATGCCCAGATCGCCGCTCAGCACATCCGCGGCCGAAGAATCGCCCGCCGAATAGAAGTGTCCGCGCCGGAAGCGCAGCAGCAGCGTGCGTTCGCCGAGACGGCGGCGGCCGATCGAACCGCCGATCGTCGACGCGGCTTCGGCATAGGAGTCCAGCCAGCTTTTCGCTTCGGCCTCGGCTTCTCCTCCAAGCGCGGCGGCTATATTCCGCAGCGAAGTCCGCCAGTCGTCGGACGAACGAATATAGCAAACGCGCGCAATCCGCTCAAGCCCGGCTTTCTCCTCCGCGGAGACGCGGTCCGAACAAACGATCAGCTCCGGACGGCTGCGTTCGAGCCTGTCGAGATTGCCTTTCCAGTCCTGCCCGAGCTTGTAACCGTCCAGATGGACCGGAATATCGCCGCCGTAACGGCTGTGATAATAGCCCGCCCATTTGGGATGCAGCGGCGCCGCATGCGGGACGATGCCGAGCGCCAGCAGATAGCCGGTCGAAGCCTGGCAGTAAGCCGCGATCCGCCGGGAACGGCTTTTGACGTAAGCGCTCGGCGTTACGCCGGTTTCTTTCTTGAAGCGGCGGCTAAAGTAAAACTCGTCGTTATAGCCCACCTGCTGGGCCACGTCGCGCATCCGCAGTCCGGGATTGGTCATCAGCCGTTTGGCGCGGCGAATACGCAGGCCCGTCATATATTCGACTACGCTTTTGCCGTAGCGCTTCTTGAACAGATCGACGTAATAGTTACGGCTCAGCCCGGCCATTCCGGCCAACTGCTCAAGCTTGATCGGCTCGCGATAGTGCTCGTCGATAAATACTTTGGTTCTTTGCAGCAGAGCGAGGGAATCGCTTTCCGGCGTATCTTCGCAGGCGGCCAGTTCGCCCAGCAGCTCCAAAAAATCGGCGCCCGCTTTCATCCGATCCGCCGGATTTGTTCCGTTCCAGCGCCGGTTCAGCGATTCGCAAAGCGCCTGCAGCCTTCCGGCGGGCAGGTACGCTTCGCCGGCATGGCGCCAGATCTCTTCCGATACCGCGTTCAGCCGCGCCGGATCGTTTTTCTCCTCGCGAAAAGCTTCGAAAGCGAGTACAAACATCTCGAATCCGTCCCGCGTTCCCGGCTCGATGCCGAACGCCCGGTCCGGCGGACAGAGATGCAAACCGTTTGCGCGCAGCGGCACAAGGCCGTTCTCGCGCACCACGGTGCCTTCGCCCGAGGCGCACGCAATCAGCACGTACGAGGACGTGTTTCGCTGCGGCAGTCCCGCTTCCGGCTCGCAGGCGATCCGTTCCACGCTTCCGAGCCGGAACGTCAATTCAGCGGGATCGGCGGCGAAGCTTTCGTGCGACGGTACGGCTTCTGTTGTCCATGTCATGATCATTGTTCCTCCCCGATCGCCGAGTATGTTGATCGAAAAATCTTTTCCGCGGCCGGCTTTGAAGCCCGCCCGGCAGATTGTTTACTCTGCATATCCCAAATGATAACTATTCTCAATTGAACCTGCTTTTACTGTACCCCGCAAAACCCGCTTCCGTCAACGCCTCGCAGATTTTTTTCGTGGATCGTCCATTTTTCGGCTGAATATCGTCCATGTCGCTCGGCCCGCTGCGGCGATATACTCGAAGTCACGGACCGCGTTCGACGGCCGGATGTGTTCCGGCTCAAAGAACCCGTCCTGAGAATATCGATTTTTCCATCCAAAACGACAAACAGGAGGCTCCCCCTTGAATTCTTCCCACTCTTCACACTCTTCCGAGCATACGGAACCGGGCCGCTCCGCCAAAAAACGGCCGTCCGAAATCTCGCTGCCCGGCACCCGCCGCTTTGCGCTGCATTCCGCCGAAGGACGGCAGTATGAGATTCTGCTGTCCCTGCCGGAAAACGATCCGCCTCCGCAGGGCTATCCGGTCATTTATCTGCTCGACGGCCACGCGCTGTTCGCCACCGTGTTCGAAGCCGAGCGCGCGCAGTCCAGACGCGCCGAAAAGACCGGCGTCGCTTCGTCGGTCATTGTCGGGATCGGTTATCCGTCGGGACTGCCTTTTTCGCCGGAGCGGCATTTCGATTACACACTGCCCGTACCCGTCGAGAATTTGCCGGCTTCGCGCGACGGACAGCCGTGGCCCGAACACGGCGGCGCCGATCTGTTCCTGGAGTTTATCGAAACGGTGCTGAAGCCGCGCATCGAAAGCGAACTGCCGATCGACCGCGGACGGCAGACGCTGATGGGTCACTCGTTCGGCGGATTGTTTACGCTCCATACGCTGTTCACGCGTCCCGGCGCTTTCCGCACGTATATCGCCGGAAGCCCTTCGCTGCACTGGGCGCATCCGCAGATCGGGCTGGAGGAAGAAGCGTTTGGAGCCGCTCTTCAAGCCCGGTCCCGCACGCTGAATCTGCTGATTGCGCTCGGCGAGCTGGAAGACGACTCCAGATTTCGCATGGTCAACAACGGCCGTATGTTGGCCGAGCGGCTCGAAAAGCTGCGCGATTGCGGTTTGAACGTACAGTTCCGTTTGTTCGAAGGCGAGAACCACGGTTCCACACTGCCTTCGCTCGTCAGCCCGGCGCTGCGCATGGCGGTCCTTTGACGTTTTTACCGCCCGGGTATTAAGGCGCGACCTCGATGCTCGCTCCGTCCAGAATCTTCACGCCGTCGCCTTCGTAAGCGCGCAGGTCGTTCATCAGGTTCAGCAGCGCGCGGTCTTTGTGCTTCGCTTCCAGCATCACGTCGATCCGTTCGGACGTCCGCGCCGCCTGCCGCAGAAAATCGAGCAGCGGTCCCGCTTCCACGCCGTCGGCATGGCTGCGCCGGTCGCTGTCGCTTTTCGGACTGGATGCGTGCACTTTGGGCGGCAGCGTCTCCCCGTCCGGCACGTCCGCGCGGGACAATGGCGATTCCCACGTCTTCGCGACTTCGGGCCACCAGTCCGACGCCGGTTCGCCGGCGCTGTTGACCCAGTGATGATGAATATCCAGCACCATGGGCAGTCCGGTCCGCCGCGCGGTGTCCAGCGTTTCGCCCGTCGTAAACGTTTTGTCGTCGTTTTCCAGTGTCAGCCGGCATTGAATATCGGGATCGAGCTGCTCGAAATGTTCCACAAACCGATCGGCGGCTGACGGCTTGTCTCCATACGCGCCTCCGATATGGATATTGTTTTTCGAGCGCGCATCCAGTCCCATCGCTTTCAGCATCTTCACATGGTAGCGCAGATCCCGCACCGACGAGACCAGCACTTCGGGCCGGGGCGTGCTGAGCACGGTATAGTGATCGGGATGAAAAGAAACTCGCAGATTGTGCTTGCGCACATATTCCCCGATCTCCGCAAAAGGTTCGGCCAGCGCGGCGAACGGGTCCCAACCCTGCAGGTCGGCATGCGTGGCGAGCGGAATCAATTTGGATGAAAAACGATACATTTGAATACCTTCGGCAACGTTATGACGCAGCAGCCGCAGCGTATTATGCAGATTGACGGATGCAATCCGTTCCAGCGCCCGCAGCCCTTCCTCCCGATCGGGAAGTTTGGCGAACCGGGCCATCGTCATCGTTTTGGACGGCGACGAATCCGGGATTTCAAGCGACATAGCGACATATCCGAAACGTACGATCATGATGTAATACTCCCTCTCTTTCGGTTCTCCTTCAACACATACCGCAATCCGGCGCGCGGTAATCAGCTAGCGGAGCGAAAGAAAGTTTTCTCGATTAAAACACTAAAAAGAAAACAGGGCGTCCCCGCCATATTTGTGGCTTTCGGGGACGGCCCTGCTTTATGCTGCTGATGCTTTTTAATGCGGCACTTCCACCTGGAAATCGTCTTTGTACGACTTGTCGGCGTTGAAGAATACGATATCTCCATCTTTCAAAGAGAAGGCATTTCCCCACGAATCTTTTACGCTGCGCTTGAAGCCTTCCAGGCTCCACTGGTTCATCAGCGGCGCGTTGATGTACTGCAAATGCGGATCTGCGAGGTCGCCGTTTTGGATGCTTTCGATATTGAAGTTCAAAATAATATAGCCGTCGCGCAGGAAAATCGGGTCGCGCTTGGTCAGTCCGCGGTGCGTCCGGCCGTATTCGGCCAGGTTGGTGCCTTTCGCCACCACATACGGATCGCCCGGCAGACTGTATTCCCCGTACCATTTCTGCACCGACGCGTTCGCCCGGGCGTAATCCACCGAAGCCGGCAGAACGCTTTTCGGTCCGATCAGCGTGCGGATCTGCTCGGGGAGCAGCAGCAGATCGAAACCGCCGACCGGCGTTTTGAGCTTGGTAAAGCGGCGGATATAGTCGCTGATGTACATCTCCCGGCTGACGCCGTTCATTTCCGCAAAGCCGTAATCGTGATCGTATTTGTACCGCGCCGTGTCGGTCAGCTCGATCTCCGGGACGTTGCGCAGCCGATCGTTCAGAATGACGTAGCGCTCCTGCGTATCTTCCGGCGAACCGACCTGGATAAACGTTCGATGATCGTCGTTGTAATACAGATTGACCGGGGTTTTCGTTTTTCCGTCCCTGCTGACAAAGGTAAAGCTCGGTTTGACGCGGATTCCGTCCTGCTTGCCGAACATATTCCCTTTCGTTTTCAGGTCGAATTTGATGTGGTAGCCGGTCTTGACCGCAATATTCTTCATTCCCTGGAGCGGATTGCTGCCCGGCAGGATCGGGAGCGTGAACGGAGCGGCGCTGCCGCGCGCATCGCCGTCGATGCCGAGCAGCCCGGTCCAGTAGGTACTGCCGGTGTGCGTCGCGCTGCCTTCCATGGTGCGGAAAACACGTTCCCAATTGTAATCAGCGATATCGGTGATGTGGAAATCGTACAATCGGCCGATGACTTCGACGTCCACCGTGTCGGTTGCGGCATGATTGTTCAGATCCAGGTTGGCATCCTGCTGATACGGCAGATTGTCCGGCGCGTTTTCGGCAATATTGCGGAAATAGACCGTGTAGTCGCCTTCGTCGACCCAGGCCGGCAGGAAGAACGTTGTGTCGAGCTGGTTCACCGGGATATCGATCCAGGTGTCTTTGGGATAGAACGTCGATTGGTCGGCGGTATACACATCGAACGGAAAGCGTACCTGCTTGGCTCGGAAGTATTTTGCATAATCGCGACTGCCGTAGCCTGGATAATTCGTATGCTGTCCGGCGGTTGGGACGGTGACGGTAAACGGTCGGTCCAGGATAAAGGCCATGCGGCCGGCATTCGGCTGCGTTTTCTGGTTGTGCGCCCGGTCATCGGCAGCAGAGGAGTAGTTGACGACCGGGGTGTGGACGGTGACGGGATTGATATCGTTGATCGGGTACGTTTCCCCATCATCCGCATTGACATTGCTGCTTAAAGCACTGTAAGTAATCGTTCCGCTGCTTGGTGCGCTCTGCCGATTGGTTTTGGTATTCGAGATCCTGTTGTTCGGACTGTAAAGGACATCCCGG
>NZ_JAULSA010000011.1 GCF_030518235.1 Saccharibacillus sp. CPCC 101409
GCTCGACTTGCATGTATTAGGCATGCCGCCAGCGTTCGTCCTGAGCCAGGATCAAACTCTCCATTAAAGTTGGCGACCGAAGTCACCGTTTAAAAGAAAGCACCATGTGCTCGTTTTGAAGCTTGGCGTTGGAATTTCAATTCGCTTTACCCAGAAGGATCCGCGATTTTCATTCCGAACGTTGTGGATTCTCGATTGCTCAAGAATCTATTTTTCTCACGACGATCTGCATCGTCGCAACTCACTCACCATTCAGTTTTCAAAGAACTTGCGGCCGGCAACTTAACTTGCCGAACGTTTTACATCTTACTCTTATCGCTTTCCTTTGTCAACTCTTTTTTTCGAACCGTTTTTCCGAAGTCCGTTTTATTTGAGTGTCCGTCAGAAGCGACAAGAAATATCTTATCATCCCGCAAACAAGAAAGCAAGCATTTTTTTAAAGAAAATCGCAAAGTCTTTCTCTTCCCAATCTTCACCTGTCTCAAGTCTCGCAAACACGGAACCCGTAACGGGAGAAAAGCCTGTCAGCCCAGGCTTTTCTCCCGTTATCGTCGGCGGCTTTGTTACTCGTTCAGCAGCCGAATCAGTTCGTCTTCGTCTTCGATCACTTCGATCTCCAGTTCGCGCGCTTTGGTGAGCTTGCTGCCCGCTTTCTCTCCGGCGATTACGATATCCGTTTTCTTAGATACGCTGCCCGTCACTTTGGCGCCCAGCGCTTCCAGCTTTTCGGCCGCCTCGTCGCGTGTAAGCTGATGCAGCGTCCCCGTAAGCACGACCGTTTTGCCGCTGAAATACGAATCTTGTTCAACTTCTTCCCGCGCTTCCGGAAGGGTCGGATTGACGCCGAGCTGGCGCATCTTCTCGATGCCCGCGCGCATAAACGGATCGTTAAAGTAGTTCACGATGCTTTCCGCCACGATCCCGCCTACATCCGGCAGTTCAATCAGTTCTTCGGCGGCAGCGTTCATCACTTTATCGAGATCGCGGTAATGCTCCGACAGCATCTTGGTCGTCGTCTTACCGGTGTTCGGAATGCCCAGCGCAAACAGGAACGAAGCCAGGTCTCGCGTTTTGCTGTGCTCCAGCGCTTCAAGCAGGTTGCTCGCTTTGCGTTCTCCGAAGCGTTCCAGCTTGACCAGCGACTCCTGCTTCAATTCGTACAAATCGGCAGGCTCGCGCACAGTCAATTCTTCATAGAGCTGCGTGGCCGTTTTGATACTGAACGTTTCGATATCCATGGCGTCCCGCGAAGCGAAATGCGTAATCCTCGCAATCGACTGCGGTTTGCACGAAAGGGTATTGTCGCAGAACAAATGCGCGCCCCGCTGCACGAGCGGGAAGCCGCACGCCGGACATTTTTCCGGATATACGATCTCCTCGCCGTCGCTTTCTTCCGTCACTTTGCCCAGGATCTCCGGAATGACGTCGTTGGAGCGGCGAATAAACACACGGGTGCCGAGCGCGTGCTTCAAGTTCTTGCGTTCGATATCGCCGATATTGTTGAGCGTGCAGTTCTTGACGGTCACGCCCGCCAGTTCCACCGGAGCAAGTCTTGCGATCGGCGTAATCTTGCCCGTGCGGCCCACTTCCCACGAAACGGATTCGAGCACGGTGGTCGTTTCTTCGGCTTCGAATTTGTAGGCGACGGCCCAGCGCGGAAACTTGTCGGTATAGCCGAATACGGAACGCGTGCGCACATCGACAATCTTGACGACGGCGCCGTCGATCAGGTAATCGAGCTTGCCGCGCCCCGTTTCGATCTCTTCCAGCTGCTCCATCACGTCCTCGAATTTGTCGAAGTAGAAGATGTAAGGATTGATTTTAAAATGGTTCTCGCGCAGAAAATCCATCATTTCCATATGGCTGGAGAACGCGCGGTTGTCGCTGTAGCCTACATTATAGAAGAAAGCGCTGAGCTTGCGGCTCGCCGTGACTTTCGGATTCAGGTTGCGCAGAGCGCCGGCGGCGGCGTTCCGGGCATTCTTGAGCGGTTCCAGCGCCGCCTTGTTGTACGTTTCCAGCACGGACAGGTTCATGATGCCTTCGCCCTGGATCTCAAGCGTGCCGTCTTTGTACGGGATGGACAGCGGAACGGAGCGGATCGTTTTGATCTGCTCCAAAATACCTTCGCCCGTTACGCCGTTGCCGCGCGTCGCCGCCTGCACGAGTTTGCCGTCGGTATAGGTCAGGTTCAGCGTCAGGCCGTCGAATTTGAGTTCCAGCGCATACTGGAGTTCCGGCAGCGGATTGTCGGGATTCTTGGTGTTGTAATCGTTCCAGAGCTTCAGCGCGCGGTTGCTCCAGGTGGTCAGCTGCTCTTCGTTCTGCGCTTTGTCCAGACTCCAGAGCGGGGCCAGATGCCGGTGCGGCGAAAAGCCTTTGAGCAGCTCGCCGCCGACCCGCAGCGTGGGCGAATCCGGCAGCACCAGACCGCTCTCCTGCTCCAGCTTGACCAGACGGTCGTACAGGACGTCGTACTCTTTGTCGCTGACCAGCGGCTGATCCAGCGTATAGTAATGGTAGCTGTAGCGGTTGAGTTCCTCGACCAGCCCTTCCATCTCGTGCATCGCGTCCATAGGTTCTCTCCTTTTCGGTTTACTCCACCTTGGTAATCGGCGCAAAACCCGCAAGCAGCCGCTTGATGCCGACCGGCGCTTTGAACGCGATGTTCAGCTCGGTGTCGTTGCCGCTGCCTTTGATCGATACGATCGTGCCTTCGCCCCATTTGCCGTGCGCCACTTTATCGCCCACCTGGAAAGCGCCGGTATTGTTGGTGCTCCGCGCGGCGGGCTGTCCGCCGGCCGGAGTAACGGTCACGCCCGACGTGCGCGGCGCGACGGCGGGACGGCCCATGCCGGTCGGCGAAGATCCCGCGCCCGGACGACTTCCGCGGCCTGAGCTTCCAAAGCCGCCCGACGAGGATGAACCTCCGCCGAAGCTTCTTCCGCCTCCGCGCGAATTGCCGTAGCCTTTATCCGGATCGCCTCCGCGGCGGTAGCGGTCGGGATTGATGCCGGTATCTTCTTTAAGTTCGTCCGGAATCTCCTGGAGGAAACGCGAGGGCGGATTCGCCGTCGTGCGTCCGAACAGGGTACGCATCTGCGCGCAGGACAGATACAGCTGCTTCTCCGCGCGGGTGATGCCCACGTAAGCGAGCCGGCGTTCTTCTTCGAGCTCGTCGTTGTCGAGGAAAGCCCGGCTGTGCGGGAACACGCCTTCTTCCATCCCGATAATAAACACGACCGGGAACTCCAGACCTTTGGCGCTGTGCATGGTCATGAGGATCACAGCGTCGTCGGAAACTTCTTCTTTTTTCTCCCCCATGGAGTCGATGTCGGCGATCAGCGCAAGATCCGTCAGGAACGACACCAGCGACTTCTCTTCGTTGCGCGCTTCGAACTCCAGCGTAACGGACAGAAACTCGTCGATATTCTCGATGCGGGCTTTGGACTCCAGCGTGTTTTCTTTTTGCAGCTCGATCCGGTACTGGCTCATCTCCAGAATCTTCTCGGTCAGTTCGGTGACGGACAGGTAGTCGACCATCCGGTGCAGCGCCACGATCATATCGTAAAATTCGACCAGCGCGTTGCGCGTGCGTCCGGCGAAGCCGAGGTCGTCCACCACTTCGAGAATCTTGAACATGGACACGCCGCGTTCGGTCGCAGCCGCCGCCAGTTTCGCTACGCTCGTATCGCCGATCCCCCGCTTGGGCACGTTGATGACGCGAACCAAACTGATATCGTCGTCCGGATTGGACAGCAGGCGCAGGTAGGCGAGCAGATCCTTGATTTCTTTGCGGTCGTAGAATTTGATGCCACCGACGATCTGGTACGGGATATCCGACTTGATCAGAATTTCTTCGATAACCCGGGACTGGGCGTTCGTACGGTAGAGAATGGCGTGATCTTTGTAAACCATTTTCTTTTTGATGTTCTTATGAATTTCGCCCGTGACAAAATACCCTTCGTCGTGCTCGGTGCTGCCGCGGAACACGCGAATCTTCGGTCCGCCGTCCTGATCGGTCCACAGGTTCTTCGGCTTGCGGCCGGTGTTGCGCCCGATCACGCCGTTGGCGGCATTCAGAATGTTCGCCGTGGAACGGTAATTCTGCTCGAGCAGGATCGTTTCGGCTTCCGGGTAATCTTTTTCAAAATTGAGGATGTTCGTGATGTCGGCGCCGCGCCAGCGGTAAATGGACTGGTCGCTGTCGCCCACGACGCAGATCTGGTGATGCTTCTCGGCCAGCATGCGGCACAGCATATACTGCGCGCGGTTGGTATCCTGGTATTCGTCGACGTGGATATAGCGGAATTTCTTCTGATACGAATCGAGCACTTCCGGCACTTCTTTGAACAGGTCGATCGTGGTCATGATCAGATCGTCGAAATCGAGCGAGTTGTTGCTGCGCAGGCGTTTCTGGTACATGCCGTACACTTTGGCCGCGATGGACTCCATAAAGTCGCCGCCGGCTTTTTGCTCGTACATCTTCGGGGTGATCAGTTCGTTCTTCGCCGCGCTGATGAGGGCCTGGACGGCCTTCGGCTCGAATTTCTTCGTGTCGAGGTTGAGGTCTTTCATGCAGTTGCGGATGACGGAAAGCTGGTCGCCCGAATCGAGGATCGAGAAGTTGGACGAAAAGCCGATCCGGGCAATATCGCGGCGCAGAATGCGCACGCACATGGAGTGGAACGTGGAGACCCAGATTTCTTTGCCGTCCGGGCCAACCAGGGCCGAGACCCGTTCCTGCATCTCGCGCGCGGCTTTGTTGGTAAACGTGATGGCGAGTATGCCCCACGGGGCGCTTTTGCGCGCTTGGATCAGGTGGGCGATGCGGTGCGTGAGCACTCGCGTCTTGCCGCTGCCCGCTCCGGCCATAATCAGCAGCGGCCCGTCGGTCTTGAGCGCGGCTTTGCGCTGCTGCGGATTGAGGCGGGCGATCGATTCATCGAGGTTAAAAGTCGACATGATGATGGTGCTCCTTTCTTTGGGAGAAGGGTGGGCGCGCATTGGGAGACGCTGCGGGAGGCGGGGGCCCTACGATCGCTGTTCAAATTCGTTTTTTCGATCGGATATTATAAGGTGAAAAACGAATTTGAAAGGCGAACGCTCAATACGTTGTTTCCGTTCGAAAGTAACGCTCACCGTCGAATGATTCGTTTATGCTTTAAGAACGAATCCGGCGCACGAAATTTGTAACAATATGAAACAACGTACAGCTTCTTCGGGCTCCCCGCCTCCCTCCGCTCCGTTCGCGCGTTGGGTTGGGTTGAAAAACAAAAAGACTAAAAGGCATAAGGAATGCACGCGATTATGCATTCCGGGATTGGCTTGATGACGTTGTAGGTCGCTGTGAAGCCGTTTCGATCAGAAGCGGCTTGGTTGGCGGAACGGTTCAAAAGGCTCGCGGCCGGTCAGGCCGGATCGGCGTCGCGGACGCCGCGAACGGTGTTCAGCGCGGACGGCAAGTCGTCGTAAACGACGTTGCCGACGACGACGGTATCGGCGGCGCGGGCGGCGTTCAGCGCCGCCTGGTAATCGCGGACGCCCCCGCCGTAGAAAACGGCGGCTTCGCTCGTCGCGCGGCGGACTTCCCGCACGAGGTCGAGATCGCCGTAAGTACCGCTGTACTCGATATAAACGATCGGCAACCGCATCAGCTTATCCGCCATGCGGGCATAAGCCGCGGCGGCGGGAGCTCCGATATCCGTCTCGGCGCCGGTCAGGCGGGCAACGGTGGAATCGGGATTGAGCACGATGTAGCCTTCGGCCGCCAGCATGTCCCACGGGATCAGCTCGCCGAAGCTTTCGATGCCTTCCCGGTGCCGGCCGACGATCCATTCCGCCCGGTCCGTATTGAGGACCATCGGAATCAGATACAGATCGAAACCGGGCACGATCGATTCCAGCGTCGAGACCTCCAGCGCGCACGGCAGCTCGTATCGCCGGATACGCGACATCAGCTCCACCGTGTTCTCGTAAGTCACGCCGCTCGAACCGCCGACGAGAATCGCGTCGCTGCCCGATAAACAGACCGCTTCCAGCGCCTCGTCCGATATTTCCCGGTCCGGGTCCAGCTTAAAAACGTGTCTCCACGTCTCGAACATCCTGCTCAATTCCATTCCTCCATCCGCCTTGTCCGCCTGCCGGGACAGGTTGCTCCAAGATAAGTCTATTCTACGCGAAAGACCGTGTCAATTTTTTGTTCGTATATAATGCGAACAGCCTGATCTACGAAGTGATCAGGTTCGCTCGCATCCCAATGCGAACAACTTGATAGACGCAGGATATCAAGTCGCTTCGCATGGCGAACAGCCTGATCTACGAAGTGATCAGGTTCGCTCGCATCCCAATGCGAACAACTTGTTGGAGGCACGACAGCAAGTCGTTTCACATGGTGAACAGCCTGATCTACGAAGTGATCAGGTTCGCTCGCATCCCAATGCGAACAACTTGATAGACGCAGGGATATTAGGTCAAGTCCATAATGATGTGTAAAAACACTTCCCCAAAAAGGAGGCACAACCGGCTATTCTTTTTACACACCCACCGTGCAAGTCCTTTGAAGCCCCACAGAAAATGTGCACTTTTAGTCCGCATTTCGGACTAAAAAAGAACCGATACGGAAAAATGCTGACTTTTCGTCCACATTTTACGAACAAATCGTCGTTTTCCGCGATTTTCACGTCCAAATGTGTACATTTCGTCAGCATTTTCGTTCGACCCTCAAATTTTTCGCTAAAATGCTGACCTGGCGGCAACATTTGAGGGGCATCCCCGGTGTTCCCTTCAGTCTTGAGTGGCGGCAGCGTCTTCCGACCTCGCCGCTGGATCGACGAGCCGCATCTTTTTCACACACAAATATGGACTTGACCGAAGAAAGACACGTCGGAAGCATACGCTAAGGAATTTCTCTCGCAGCATTCATGGTTCTCTAACGGATTGGACTTTTTTCAAAAGAATCTGTCTACGCTTGCTCCTCCAACGCTCATACCATTCAAGCAGCGCCGGCGCCGCAAACAAGATAAATAAAAACATATTCGGATAGCCGTATCTCGGAATCGCGATAAACGGCACATAAATCAGCGTAAAGTACGCCAGCACGGCCAGCGGCGCGTAGGCGGAACGCCGCTTTCTTTTTAACGCCAGCACGATCCCGTAAATCCCCAGCAGCAGGTAAGCCGCGTGTACGATAAAGTAATGCGCCCAGGTCATACCCAGAATCGGCCGCTCCCAATACGCGATTCCGTACAGGCCGCCGAACTTGCCCGCGGTGTAGAAAGCAAGGTATTTCAGCGGTTCGTGCGTGAATCCGTATATCGCCATCCGGACCGCGGCCTTCGCCATATCGTCGTCCGAGCCGCTCATGACATCGCCGCCGTACTGCGGATACTTGTCGTAGAAGCCGTCCGGCACCTGCCCGAACGCGACCGCGCCCAGAATCATCGGGCTGCCGGCGGCTTCGGTGAACGGGATAAAGCGGCCGAAGACTTCGTAGTTGCGAATCCACCAGGGCGACATCAGCAGCGCGAACACGCTCAGGATCACCGCGGTGTAAGCCAGCATGCGTCCGAACGAATAGCGCCGCGCCAACCAGAACAATCCGGGAATCAGCGGCAGCAGCGCGGCGTGCGGTTTGAAGTAACAGAGCGATGTCCAACAAACGGCAAACAGCGCCCATCGCAGCACCCCCGGCTTATCCAGCGCATGCAGCAGCAAGCAGACGGTCAGCATGAGGCACAGGCGAAAAGTCGATTCGGTCAGCACCGATCCGGACAGCCAGTAATCGGGCAGATACAGCGCCAGCAGCACGGAAGCGGTCATCGCCGCGCGGGTGCCGCCGAGGGCGCGCTTTGCCAGCACGAACATCAGATAAACGCCCAGCGCCTGAAACGCTCCCTGCACAATCCGCAGCAGCATCGCGCCGTGTTCGCCTCCGAGCCATCTCGCGCCGGCAAGCAGCAGCGGAAACAGCGGCATAATAAAAGTGGACGGAGCATCACCGGTGTTGTAGGTCAGTACGCCGGTTTCCAGCAGTTTGTCGGCGGTCTGCACGTATTTGACGTCGTCGTCGTTCATGCCGGCGTAGGAACCGAGCAGCAGACGGTCGCCGTAAGACAGCGAGATCGCGCAGCTGACGAGGAACACGAGCGCGCACAGCATCAGCAGACGCAGGCGGGTACGGCGGGTTTCTTCTTTTAAGGAAAACAATTCAGCGGACCTCCCGTGTCGGCGGCGAGCGGAACGCCCACGCTTTATTCCAGATAAAGTTGTGAATCGGCACAAGCACGATCGACGCCGCCTGGCCGTAGCCGTACCACCAGCCCAGCACCCGGTCGAACAGATACAGGATCAGCAGATTGAGCGCCAGACCCGCGCAGGACACGATCGTATACCGCAGCAGGACCGACAGCGAGCCTTCGCTGCTTTTGAACGTCCAGCGGAGATTGACGGCATAGGAGAACAGCAGCGACAGGATAAAGCCCAGCGCCGCGCCCACCAGCGGGTCGCCCCCGCCTTTTTCCACATACAGAAGCAGCGTCCCCGTCTGAAGCGCGGTGCCGAACACGCCGACTACGCCGTATTTGATAAAGTCGATCAAGTGGGCGCGGAGCGGCCGAAAACGCGAAAAGCCGGAAGTCCGCCCCGCCGGCGCCGGCCGATCATCGTTCCGGTTCATGGTCTCGCCCTCCCTGCGTTTGTTCGAGTCTCCGCTCCAGTTCTTCTACCCGGTTGCGCATCAGGCCCAGCTCCTGGGTCAGCGTGTGCAGCTTGCGGGAATGGTTGGAGAGCGACACGGTGAGTGTATACAGAATCAGAAAAATGCCCGAGACGGACAGCAGAAACACGGCGTTGACCGGGACTTCGATGCCCATCAGCCGCGCGATAAAGAAAAAAATCTGCGGAAAGATCGATACGACCACCGCCGCGGTGCTGAGGAAAATCCAGATCAACGCGTATTTCAGTTCAAGTTTATAGCGCCGGATGCGGTTGATAAACAAAACGAAGACGGCCAGGCTGACCGCCAGCAGCAGCAGCTGCAGTTTGAGCGAAATCATACGTTTCTCATCCCGCTTCCTCTCAGCATATCGATCAGGATCGCCAGCGATACTTTGACCATGTAGTAGGCCGAGCGGAAGCTGCGGATCGAAGAGCGGCCCCCGCTTCGCTCGGACATAAGCACGGGAACCTCGGCGACGCGGCCGCCGAGCCGCAGCACGTGCATCACCGATTCCGGCTCGGGATAATCGCTCGGATAGTGCGCCGCGAACAGGGTCATAATCCGCCGGTTGACGGCGCGAAAGCCGGAGGTGGGATCGGTGACGGTCTGCCCGGTAATCAGGCGAATAAGACGGCTGAAATAACGGATGCCGGCGCGGCGCATCGGCGTCGATTGGAAGCCGCGCTTCTCGATATAGCGCGAGCCGATCGTCAGGTCGGCTTCGCCCGCCAGCAGCGGAGCGATCAGCGCGGGGATGAACTCGGCGCGGTGCTGGCCGTCGCCGTCGAACTGGACGGCGATATCGTAACCGTGCGAGCAGGCATATTTGTAGCCGGTCTGCACGGCTCCGCCGATGCCCAGATTACAGGGAAGGCTCACAACGTTGGCGCCCGCCTCGGCGCAGACTTCGGCGGTATCGTCGGTCGATCCGTCGTTGACGACCAGCGCTTCCAGTCCCGCTTCGCGCAGGCTCAGCAGCAGCGGGCCGATATTGTCGCGTTCGTTGAACGCGGGGATAATGAGCAGCAGTTTGGGCGGCCGGGAAAGTCCGGTCGGTCCCGACGATTCGGCTGCGTGCGGTTGAGTCGGTTTGGGCGGCACTTTAATTTCTCCTTTACGGCCGGTTTGCGGCCGTGCGTTTACCGAAGAAGACGTCGGCACGGCTTCATGCGAAAGCCCGGCCGTCAGGCCGGGCTCCCCGTTCGCTATTTTAACGCTTTTCTTCGTATTCGGCCAGTGCCTTCTTCATGTAAGCGGCCAGCGGCTCGCTCATTTCTTCGTTTTGCAGCGCGTAATGGATCGTCGTCTCGATAAACCCGATCTTGACGCCCACGTCGTGCCGCTGCCCTTCGAAATTGTACGCCAGGACTTCCTGCGATTGGCCGAGCGTGGCGATTCCGTCCGTAAGCTGGATCTCGCCTCCGGCGCCGGTCGGCTGATTCTCCAGAATCTCGAAGATTTCCGGCGTCAGGATATAGCGTCCCATAATCGCCAGGTTCGACGGCGCGTCTTCGCGTTTCGGTTTCTCGACCAAACCGTTGGCTTTGAACGTGCGTTCTTCGCCTTCGATCGGTTCGCTGTCCACGATTCCGTAACGGAACACGTCCTCCCACGGCACTTCCTGCACGCCGACGACCGAAGCCTGGTGCTTGTCGAATACGTCGAGCATCTGCTTCAGGCACGGCGTATCGGATTCGACGATATCGTCGCCGAGCAGAACCGCAAACGGTTCGTTGCCGATAAATTTGCGCGCGCACCAGATCGCATGGCCGAGACCTCTGGGTTCTTTTTGCCGGATGTAGTGGATGTCGGCCATCTCCGAAGGTTTGCGGACTTCTTCGAGCAGATCCCACTTCTCGCTTTCTTCAAGTGTTTGTTCCAAGCCGAAAGAAGTGTCGAAATGATCCTCGATCGCGCGTTTTTCTTTGCCGGTTACGATGATGATATCCTCGATGCCCGATTTGACCGCTTCTTCCACGATATATTGGATGGTCGGCTTATCGACGATCGGCAGCATCTCTTTCGGCATCGCCTTGGTGGCGGGCAGGAAGCGCGTACCGAGGCCGGCCGCCGGAATAATCGCTTTGCGAACTTTCTGTTTACTCATCTGTGGTTTCCTCCTAAAGACTGGTCTGAAATAGCCGAACGGACCGTCCCTCTTCCCGTTTGCGCATGCGTCCCGTGAAAAAAAGCCAATTTCTGCCGGACTTCTCTTGTGGCGGGCGTGCAAATTGCTTAAAATAAGGGAGTTACGGTGTTCATGCGAGCGCGTTACATAACCTTTACTTCTATTATTAACCGATAGAACCGCTTCAAAATCTGAATTGCCGATTGGAGAAGACTGAAACCCATGAATTTTTACACGTTGATTGCCGCTATTCTGTCATTCGTACTCGTCGCTCTGCTGGCTCCGCTCTGGATCCGCACGCTGCGCAACATCGGTTGGCTCCAGCCGATCCGCAAGGAGCTGCCGCCCGATCACCAGGCCAAGAAAGGCACGCCGCTGATGGCGGGCATGATCTTTATGGTCGGAGTGCTGATCGCCGTGATCGCTCAGCCGACGCCGCTCATGTGGCTGCTGGCCGCGTCGTTCGTCTTGTTCGGCATTGTGGGCTTTAGCGACGACTTCAAGAAAGCCGCGTTCCAGGACCCGCAGGGGATCTCGGGCAAAGCGAAGCTGATCTTCCAGTTTGCGTTTACGATCACTCTGCTGCTGATTGCGATGAACAGCTTCGGCGTGGAACCGACGATCGCGTTCCCGGGCGGATTCGTCTGGACGCTGCCGGCCGTGGTTTACTTCATTATTATGCTGCTGTTTATCGTCGGTTCGGCCAATGCGATCAACTTCACCGACGGCCTGGACGGCCTGCTGATTATCGTCGCGATTCCGACTTATCTGTTCTTCTTCGTGATCTCGGACCATTCGTCGGTCAAGCTGTTCTCGCTTATCATGGTCGGCGCGCTGCTCGGATTGTTCCTGTACAATAAATACCCGGCCAAAGCGTTTATGGGCGATACCGGGTCGCTCGCGATCGGCGGGTCGCTTTCGCTGATGGCCGTGATCGAAAAAGTCGAGATTCTCGTGCCGCTGCTGTTTGTAATCTATTTTGCGGAACAATTCTCGGTCATTATCCAGGTCGCTTATTACAAACGGACCAAAAAGCGCATCTTCCGCATGACGCCGATCCACTACCACTACAGTTTGAAGTACGGCTGGAACGAGCGCAAGATCGTGGCGGTATTCGGAAATGTATCGTGGCTCGGGGCGTTCTTGAGCTGGCTGATCTGGTATTTGTGGATGTAACGCAATCGAGATGAAGGGCGGGGGCAATTTGAATAAAAAAAAGCAAATTCCTCAATATAAAGTTCCCTTTTATACACTGCAAGTAATTTGGGCGATTCTTATTTTGTTTTTAATCTGGGCGCCTTTTCAACACGGGTTATTCACCGGGCAGCAGCTGATTTTTATGCGTCCGGTCTACTTTTCTTCAGTGGTGTCCGGTCTGCTAATGATATTAATCCTATTCCGTTTTCGCAGCGAACTCCGCATAGATGGCGGGCGAGGAGCAGCAGCGGCAGCAGTTTTGCTTCTTCCTTTTGCTTATACGCTCGCTTTGGTGCGCGCAGCTTCGTTTTATATGGCTTCGGACGCTATCCTGATCAGTTTGACTCTCGCGCACTTTTTCATCATTGGGCTGTATCTATTCAGACATTCTTCGGCTCGCCGGGCCGTTACGGGAACCTTAATCGGCAGCGGCGCTTTGATCGTAATCTTCGGGTTGATGAATTGGTTGGGCGCTCAGAAGTTTGCGGGCAAAGCGGTTGGCTGGTTCTCGAACGCCGTATTGTCAAACGGTACCTATCAAGATGCCGTACTGGTTAATTTGGAACAGCGTCGTTTAACCTCCGTCTTCCAATATCCGAATACGTACGCCGCATTCTTGACAGCTCTTCTGATGGCCTTACTGTTTTCAATTCCTCGTTCGAGCGTAAAAATCCGTTTTTTCCAAGGCGCTCTACTGGTTCCAATATCGATCTCTTTGCTGCTAACCGCTTCACGCGGCGGGCTGCTTGCACTTCCTCTTTCTTTTCTTCTGCTGCTTGCAATGCTTAAACCGCTCAAACAAATATGGACGCTGGCACTGCTGCTGCCTTCCGCACTTTTTACTCTTCTCGTATTCCTTCCTTTTCGAACGCTCGGCATAGGGCTCCAGCAGCAATTCGACGGACGCGATGCCGCAGCGGCCTGGTCCCTACTTCTGGCGGCATCGTTTGCCAACGGTGCGGCAGTGATGCTGATTCACAGACTTAAGCCTGAGAAATTAGAAACGAGGCTTCCTGCTCTGCTTGCCCGAAAGCGGGCAAATCTTTGGATTCCATCGATACTGCTCTTGACTTTCATCACTGCGATCGGATTGCTGCTCGGAACCGGGATGAGGCGCATGCTTCCGATATCCTTACAAACCAGCCTGCAGGCGCTGGATATTCAACAGCGCAGCGCGGCGGAGCGTTTGATGTTCTACCGGGATTCAATCGGCTTATTTCGGGACTATCCGATAACCGGCGCCGGCGGCGGTGCCTGGGCGACTCTATACCCCAAATATCAGAGTCTTCCGTACGAAACAAGTCAAACGCATAATTACTTGCTTCAAAGTTTGAACGAAACCGGACTAGTCGGATTGTTATCTTTGATCTTTCTCCTTGGTCTTGTATTCTTCGGTTTTATCAGGCAGCTAGGTCAAACAGTCGAAACGCAAAAAGAAGAAAAATTCATCTTCGCCGCCATAGCATTGCCCCTCCTGGTCCACAGCATGCTGGATTTCGACATGAGCTATCTGTATATTGGAATATTGACTTTTTTATCTCTCGGCGGAATGGCGTCTTCATTGGAGGACGGCGTTTTTTTTAAACCTCCCAAAGTAAATATATGGAGTTACGTTTATAAAACGTCATTGTTGGTAGGAAGTTTAATTGCTATTATAATGGGCGCAAGATTTCTTGCAGCAGCGAATGCCGCTCAGCAAGCTACCGCTATTATGCAAAGCGGCGGACAACTGGAGTACTCTTCACTCCGCAGGTCGATTGATCGTACGCTAAATATTCGACTTTATCCCGATATCGCAATCCAACTTGCGGTTCTCCTCCAGAACAGTTACGAGCAGAATCCGGAGCCCGCTTTGCTTGAAGAAGCAAGTCGTCTGCTGATTCAAATTTACGATAACGAACCGTTTAATCGGTCCGTTATTCAACGGCTGGTTAACGGCTATTCTCTGGCGGGCCAGAAAGATCGGGCGCTCGAATTTGCAGAAGCCGGAGTTGATAAACTCCAATGGAACACGACCGTATATGAACAGACAGTCACTTTATCTTATACGCTGGGCGAGCAGGCGTTGGCCCGAAAAAACCGGAAAGAAGCCAGCTATTATTTCGATAAGGGCATCCGCGCATATCAAAAAATGGAGGCGCTCGCCAAACAGTGGCAGGCTGCCCCGCTCGATGTCCGTCCGGCTCAAACGTTCGTAGTCACGCCGGGCATCATCCTGAATGTCGGAAAAATGATGTATTTGTCCGGCAGCCCTGTCCAGGCCGCCGAAGTGTTCAAACCGCAGCTTGCCGCTCTTGATTATACCGTCGCTTCCGATCGCGAAATAGCCTGCTGGTATATAGCGGCGCTTCGAGCCGCCGGAAGCGAAGATAAGCTTATCTATCAAACGTTACTCTCGGCCGATCCGTCGGCTGAAGTGCTAGTTGAACAGATAACCGCCTTGAAGCCCTGAAAATGGAGGCCCCCAATGAATGAAAAATTCGATTTCGATCAGCTGTTTCAGGCTTTGCATAAAGGCAAAAAAATCATTGCGGCATTTGCGGTCGCGACGTTTTTAATCAGCTTTGCTTTGACTTGGCTGTTTATTAAACCTTCTTATGTCGCAACGGCACGGATTACCGTAAATACCCTCGGAGATGCCGGTGAAATTCTGTACCTTAGCGTCAACCTCGAATCGCTGTCCGATCAGCTTCGAAGCGACATTTCGTTGGAACGAATTCATCGAAAGTTAGACGATCCTGCCTATACGCGAAAAAAGCTCAATTCGGCAATTTTTTTTGAAACTTATCCTAATCTGAATTCCGTTGAATTATCCGCTAAAGCCCCAAGTCCCGAACAGGCCGCCAGACTGGCCAATTTATCTGCGGAAGAATTTGCCAATCTGGCAGAAGTAAACTCACTGCTGAATTCGCTGGTCAAAGATAATCAATATCAGATTTCAATTCAGGAGCAGCTTGCTGGAAAAAAAGCGGAGGAACAGGCCTTTAAGCAAAGCCTAGATAAAGCGGCAGAAGAAAAAATCGATAGTGCCGATTATTCGGAGCTTCAGAAACAACATGGAGCGGCTCGACTGGAAACGCTGCATCTGCAGGCAGAGTACGAGGAGTCCGTAAAGCAAACGGCTCGTAAACAACATGAAATATCCGAACTTCAGAATACGTCTTTGTCGGAAGAACTTCAAACCGAACAACCCGAGCGGCAGACGGACGATCTTCAAGCCATTGCAGTATTTCCGGCGTCCGCGCCGCAGGAGCCCGAGAGCGTTCCGCACATCCTGTTCGCCTTGTTGTCTTCATGTTCGGCAGCACTGATCGGTGTTTTGTATTCTCTGCTCAAATATCCTTCCGGAAAAAGTTGAGGTGATTCCATGTCGTTGCATCCTTCAGAAAAACAACCGTTGGTTACCATTATTACGCCCGCTTATAATCAGGCCGAATTTCTGGAAGAAACGATTGACAGCGTGCTGGCGCAGCGATACCCGCATATTGAATATATCGTGATTGACGACGGCTCTACCGATACAACTCCCGAAGTTCTTGGCCGATATAAAAACCGCGTCCGTATTATCAGTCAATCGAACCTCGGACAGTCTTTGACTCTGAACCAGGGATGGAGTCTGGCCAACGGCGAGATTGTCGGTTATTTAAGTTCCGACGATATCCTGCATCCCTGGTCGGTAGAAGAAACAGTGAATGCTCTGCTCTCAAGTCCGGAAGCGGTGGTTGCTTTCCCGGATTGTGATTTGATCGACCCCAATTCCCGTACGATTCGAAGCTCGATTTGTCGCGAATTCGATTACGAAGCACTGGTCCGGGATCAGGAATGTTATATCGGAGTAGGCGCTTTATTCAAAAGAGATCTGCTCGAACGCGTCGGAGGCTGGAGGCCGGATCTTGTACTTGCTCCGGACCGTGAATTCTGGATGAGGGCGGGACTGATCGGATCATTTATTATGGCGCCTCGTGTCTGCGCGCTGTATAGAATGCATCCCAAATCCCTGTCTTATTTCAAGATCGACGAGTACTCGGCTACCGAATATGTACGGGTCATGGATGCTTATTTCCGGCGAGACGATGTTCCGGATACGTTGCTTCGGCAGAAATGCGTATGCTACGGTAACGCGCATCTGGTATCGGCCCGAATTCATTTGCGGGGCGGGCGTATGAAGCGATGTGTGGAGGAGATCAAAACCGCTTATTCTTACAATAATAAAATCCGGCTCGGCCCGGCTTTATTAATGATGCTCCGCACTTCCGTAAGCCGTTCGATGCATCGGATGATATGGAACGCTCGCAAGCTTGCATCAAAGAAAAATGGAGGTTCGCAATCATGAACTCCATTCTCGTATACGCTCTTTATACACTGAGCCTTCTGCTTACTCTTATTCCTTTGTTGTTAATCTTATTGACGAAAACGATCCGGCTTTACTTTGTTTACTTCATTGCCGTTTCCGGATTTCTATTTCTGAATCTAATCGGATCCCTGTCTTCGCGTATCGAACCCAAGATGCCCGAGTACTATGCCGTTTACTTTTTTGTGTCGATAATTTTCTTTCTCTTTTTCCTGATTCTTGTGCAGATTCGCCGCCGCTTCGTCAAAAGAACTCTTTCAACAGAGAAGGCGTCGAATACCGAATTTCCCGGTTTCCGGATATACGTTATCATTCTGTTTACCATAGCGTGTATATCGGTATTGTTATGCTCCTTGCTGTTAAGCCCGCCCCTGCTTCTTCGCTTCGATCTTTACGGACAGTGGAATGTGCTCGTCGACGAACGCGTGAGCATTGTCCTTTCCCCAAAATTCCACTGGTACGCACTTGGAATGTTCGAAGTCCCTTTATTTTTGGTGGTTCTTGCTTTTTCGGCCTATGCCGGAAGGAAACGGCTTCAGTTAAACATACCTCCCCGTTTCAGACACGGGATTTTCTCGATTGTCGCGGCTTCGATCTTATTTTCTCTTCTTCTGCTGAATAAGCAGTATGTCATGTATTTGTTTGCTTCGCTGGTATTCATCGTCGCGATTTACTCCAAGCGTCTGCCGTTAGTACGTATCGCCATTGCCGTTTTCGGTTCGTTCGTTCTTTTGATGCTTCTGTATATCGTTTATATGGGCGTCGATTCCTTGCCTTATTTGTCCGGCATTATCATCCATCGTATTTTCGAGGTATATCCTTTGGCTGCCGCAATCATGTTTCGAATTTTCCCTGCACAGCATCCGTTTCTTGACGGAACTTCGGTCGTGAACTTGTTCGGTCTATTCCCTTATACGCCGGTCAGCGTAGCAGATATGATCTACCCTTATATTTATGGCAATACGGGATACGGCAGCGCGCCGCTCCCGGCATTATTCGAAAACTATGCAAACTGGGGATGGGCCGGGATCGTATGGGGGACAGCGATAATTTGCGGCGTGATTCTTGCGGGTACTCTTTTATCCTGGACATCGAATTTTTTTCATTTTTCAGTGGCTGTATACATCGGAGTAAAAACGATTTTGTTCTGGCAGGCTCCTTTCTGGTTTGGAACGCTTGAACCCACGCTTATTTTTATGATTGCGATGCTGTACGTTCTGTACTTTTTTATCACTTGGCTGCATAAGTTTTTTCGCGGCGCTCGCTTTAAATAAAAACTCAACCTTTGATGTTTACGCCGCGAATAACAGAACCGAAAGTCTGGACAAGAATACGCGCATCGAGACAAAACGACATATTCCGCACATAAAAAAGATCATACTCCAGCTTCAGGATATCGTTTATGGAATCTCTCCCCAGAACCTGCGCGTATCCGGTCAAACCGGGCTTTGCCTCTACGATTCCCAGCCCAATCCGTTTTTCGTTAAGCCAGTACTGATTGTAAAGCGAAGGCCGAGGGCCGACAAACGACATTTCCCCGCGTAAAATATTGATCAACTGCGGAAGTTCGTCGAGACTCGTCCGGCGCAAAAGACCACCGATTCGAGTCAGATAGCGGCATGGTTCTTCAATTAAATCGGTAGCCAGCTCGGGCGTGCCGACTCGCATCGTTCGAAATTTGAGAATCGTAAAAAATCGTCCCGACTGTCCCAGTCTCCGCTGCATAAAGAAAACGGGGCCGGACGATTCCAACCGAATTGAAACGGCAACGATCAGAAGCAGAGGACTTAGCAGGACGATAAGCAAAAGCGCGGCTGCCGGATCGAAGAATGCTTTAACCCCTCTGTACATACTGCTCAGGCTCCTTTACGGGTTCGGATATACCATTCGACCGTCTGTTCAATCCCTTCTTTGAAAGTGTAAGGAGGCTTCCAACCCAGTTCTTCCTTAAATGAAACGTCACCGATAACGAGCGATCCGGTCAGACGTTCGACAAGCGCCTCGCGGCCGATTAATCGGCCGGCCGAAAGAAGCAGCTGAGGCGGAAAAGAAAACAGTCTGGCTTTTTTGCCTGCGGCATGAGCCAAAGAACGAATTAGTTCGACCGTTGAAATATCCTGAAAATCCGATACCGGGTAAATTTGTTTTGTGGGTCTATCGGCTTTTATTCCGTAAGCGAGCGCATCGGTCAAATTATTCACAAAAATAAAACTTCGGAGATTATCGATTCGAGCGAGCGGCAGCGGCATTCCGGTCTGAATCAGCCGCAGAAGCTGTAAAAAATTCGCGCGCACTTCGGGTCCGTATACAAGGCACGGCCTGATAATCAGTACTTCCATTCCGGAACGCGCCGATAATTCAAGCAGCTTGAGCTCGGCCTCTCTTTTGCTTAACGAATAAAAATCGCTGTTCGACGGCTCTTCACAAAAAAGATCCCGCTCCGGCACTTCGTTCGCTTTGATAGAACTTACAAACAGAAAGCGCCTGACGCCGGCTGCGGCCGCTTGCTCCGCAAGCCTGCAGGTCAGCTCGACATTTGCTTCTCTGAATTCCGTCAGCGGATCGGACGAAAGCTCTCGAACCTGGTGCACGCGAGCAGCAAGGTGTACGACGGTTTGCAGTCCTTCCATTAAATGAGCCGCATCGGCCGTCAGGTTCGGACATATATGAATTCTTGAATCCGCTACGGGTAAATCCCGGCATGGACGTCTTACCGCCGCGAGCACTTCGTAGCCGCGCGACGTTAAGTCGGCGCATAAGCGGCGCCCAACGAAGCCGTTCGCTCCCGTTACCATAACCTTTTCCATATCGTCCTCCCCTTCGGCGTTTTATTTATGCCAGACTGTGCGATTTACGTAATGCGTATAGCTCAGGATAATCTTCAGCACTTTCCACGACAATCCGTCTGCTTCGTAATCCGGTACGATTCGATAAGGAGACGGATTGCTTTCGAATGCCGAAACGGCTGCTTCGATCGCGGACAGAACCTCCTCGCGACGCAGGCCGGACATAATAAGCGTCCCTTCGTCCATGCCTTCGGGACGCTCATGCGCTTGACGAAGCGTCACGGCCGGAAATTGCAGCAGCGAAGCCTCTTCGGTGATTGTGCCGCTGTCCGACAGCGTGCAGTAAGCGTACTTTTGCAAATGAATATAATCGAAAAAGCCGAGCGGCTTGAGAAAACGAAGTTTCTCATCGCGGTGCGCGTCTTCCAACGTTTCGAGCTTTTTTCGGGTACGCGGATGAGTCGATACAATCAACGTCCGGTCGTAACGCTTCGCAACCGCTCCGAGCGTTTGCAATATTTCGCGAAGCCGTTCATCCGAATCGACATTTTCTTCGCGATGTATGCTAACGACGAAATATTCGTTTTTCTTCAGTTCGAGTTCTTCAAGTATGCGCGAATTTAGAATATCCGGCCGGTAATGCGTCAATACTTCTTTCATACTCGAGCCTACTTTAATGATCGTCTCCGGACGAATCCCTTCGGCAAGCAAATACCGCCTGGCATGTTCGGTGATCGTCATATTGATATCGCTTAGATGGTCTACGATTTTGCGATTGCTTTCTTCGGGAACTCTCTGATCGAACGAGCGATTTCCGGCTTCCATATGAAAAATGGGGATTTTCCGCTTTTTGGCGGAGATTGCCGACAAACAGCTGTTAGTATCTCCATAAAGCAGCAGCGCATCCGGTTTTTCGTTCTCGAACAAAAGATCCGCGCCCGAGATTACACCCGAAATCGTTTGGGCCGCCGTGTTTCCGGCCGCTTCAAGAAAAAAATCCGGTTTTCTTATGCGCATTTGACTGAAGAATATTTCGTTCAGTTCATAATCGTAGTTTTGTCCCGTATGGACCAGAATATGATCCATATGCTGATCCAGCAACGGGATAACACGCGAAAGCTTGATGATTTCAGGCCGCGTTCCGACAATAGTCATGACTTTCACCTTTTGCTCCTCCTCTCTATCCCGATCGATTGTCGTTTATCGCAGCAGCTCCGATTGGACATCGTATTCACTGCGGCTCGACGCCAATAATCCATGTTTGTTCAAGAGTTCGATCGTACCCGGCAAATCCAGCACGGTATCCGCCGAACTGAATTCCTTTTCGAGCAGCTTGGGCTGTGCTTGTATCCCGCTCAATTCCGGAAGAGAAGAGCGAATTGAAAAATAATCACCGTGAGGGATCGTGTAGTAAGCCTCTTCTTCCGAGATCAGGATTTCGTGCATCTTCTCTCCCGGCCGAATTCCTGTAGAACACACTTCGATATCGCGGTCTCCGATTAACGCCCTGGCTATATTAAATACAGTAGCGGAGAATGCGCGGGGAACGACGGTATCGCCCGGCAGCGCCCATTCCACCGCTTCAAATACCGTATCTACCGCTTCATTCAGACTGAGCAGAAAACGAGTCATTTCCGGCAGCGTGACGGTAACCGGTCCTCCGTGCAGAATCTGATTGCGAAACAATGGAATAACCGAGCCTCTTGAAGCCAGTACATTGCCGTAACGCACACATACGAACCTGGTGTCTTTATTCAGAACATTGGCCGAAAGAAGAATTTTTTCTTGAAGCGACTTAGTCATTCCCATAACGTTAACCGGCTTGCATGCTTTGTCGGTACTTACACCCACCACCGTCTGTACCGGGTAATCATTTTCCGTGATCGCCTGCACAATATTCGAAGCGCCCGTAACATTAGTCATAACGGCTTGCATAGGGAAATATTCACAGGTTGGTACCTGTTTAAGCGCCGCCGCATTAATTACGATATCGGCGTTCTTGAGTACCGAGCATACGTCTCTGTAATCTCGAACGTCGCCGATGCGAAACTCGAGACGCTGCATGAAGTTGCGGTAAATGACCTCATCCGTTGTGACCGAACGATTTTGAAACATCAGTCTCATCTCGTGCTGCTTGGCTTCGTCTCTTGAAAACACAATGATCTTGCGCGGGGTTCCTTTTTCGCCTCCCAACAAACGACGAACCAGCGTCTTTCCGAGCGATCCGGTCCCTCCCGTGACAACGACCGTTTTATCTTCAAATATAGACATCCGAAGCATCCCCCTGTCTGCGTTTGAACTTCTGATAGTCTTGGTACATATCCTCGATCAATTCATCCCATTGCGGCGGATTATAGCCGGCTGCGCGCCGGAATTTCGAAGAATCCAACGACCGGTTTTCTTTAAACTCCGCATAAGGCGCAATGTCCACATCCAAACCGTAACGAATCGCCACTTTCTTAAGCAATTCGTATTTCGAAATCGGCTTGGCGGAGATGTGGTATAGACCGTGCAGTTCGGGCGACGGAAAAATGTACCGTTGGATGATTCGGGAAAGTTCGACAGTCGGGAATCCGGAAAATACAGCTTGTGTATACCCGTTAATGCTTCCCTTTTGTCGTAATAGCCAGCCGACGAGACTTACATAATTTTTAAGTTCGTGCCCGATAATCGAAGTTCGCAGCGTCAGCACGCGTGCGCTGTCGACAATTTCGCCGAGCTGCTTGGTTCTTCCATACAAATCGGTTGCAGAAGTCGGATCGTTCTCCGTATACATCCCTTTTCGGCCGTCAAACACGCAGTCCGTACTGATATGGATCATACGGATATGCAGCTCTTCGCAAAGATTTGCTATGAGATGCGGAAACAAAGCATTGATTCGGATCGTTTTCACTGCATCTTCGGCTTCCGGCATTTGTTTGATAATTCCGATACAGTTGACGATAATATCCGGCCTCAACTCTCTGATTACGGTATAAATACTTTCCGGACGATCGGCATCGGCTCCGTTAAAAATACGATTCGCCTGCAACGCGGAACAGTTCCGGCTTATAAGGCCTTTCGATCTCACCGTCGCGTACACGTCATGCTCACCTTGCTCGTGCGTCAATGTAAACAGAGTATGGCCGAGCATGCCGCTTCCGCCCAGAATAAGCACTTTCGCCATATCAATTTTCTCCTTCCGCCGCAGGCTTGCGCCCCGCATAATCGCCGATCCAACCATCTAATTTGTCAATTAACATATTGCGTTCAAAATGCGCCCTATAATAAGCGATGCCGCTTTCTCCCATAGCCAGTCTTTCTTCTACGGATAGCGCCTTCATTTGCAGTGCAGCTGCGGCCAATGCTGTCGGAGATTCGGCCGGACATACGATCCCTCCGCCCGAGTCCCGCAGAATTCGTGCTCCTTCCCCATCCAGCGCAGCGATAACGGGCCTACCGCAGGCAAGATAAGATTGCAGCTTACTCGGGATTGTAAGATTGAATAAAGGACTTTTCTTCAAGGTTACCAGCAGAGCATCCGCTTTGGCGAAAAAGTCCGGCATCCGTTCCGGCGGAAATCGACCGAGCAGATGAACGCTCTGCTGAAGTCCCCGGTTTACAATCTCCTGTTCCAGCCAACCTCGCATTCTGCCGTCTCCGAGAAATACCCACTGTATATCCGAATGTTCCCGCAATTCCCCGGCCGCATCCAGAATAGTCCGAATATCCTGGGCGGCGCCAAAATTTCCGGCAAACATAATTTTGAATCCTTCAGGCATTTGTATACTTTCGCTAACCGACGACGCCGTATTCAAAGGCCTGTAATACGATTCGGCCCAATTGGGATAATAAACGATCTTATCCGGCGGAGCTCCAAACGCTTCGATGCTTTCACGAAAGCGTAAAGACTGGGCAAGAAGTAGGTCGCTGTTTCGGTACAGGTAGCGTACGCCTTTTGCCACGTAATCGAGAATCCGGGGCGAACGGACCGACCCGGCTTCCATCAGACTTTCAGGCCAGAGATCCTGTATCCAGAAAAATAAAGGGGCCCGCTTAATTTTCTTCATCAGCACGGCGGGAAATCCTACCGTTATCGGCGAAGGTTCGTAAACAAAAATCAGATCGAATGCTCCTCTGCAGCGCAGAGGGGCAGCAACGCTGGCGGATAAACAAAAAGAAACGTAATTCAACAGCAGCCTTATCCCGCTTCCCGTCCCTCTTGGAATAAGCGGCACGCGCAGAACCCGAACTCCACGATAGTTTTCCGTCGCCTTCTTCCAAAAGCCGTAGCCGTCAAAAAAACGTCCGGAGGGATAATTGGGTTTTCCCGTCAAAACGACGACTTCGTGTCCTTTTTCCTGAAGGCCCAGCACCAGATCGTTCACTTTAAAATTTTCCGGCCAAAAATACTGTGTGACTACCAGAATGCGCATGTGCGTGCCTCCTTGGCGTTCAGGTTCTATGCGGCTGTAAAGCAATCGAATTTTCTTGTCGGGAAATTTCCGTTTCGATCCCGATCTCCCGTATGGATGGCATACAATAGGTCGGCACCAGCTTGTGCAGCAGCTCGCGGACGGTTTGCGTCATTCGTTCGTTTTGATCGCTCTCACACAAAATCCGCAATAGGTCCAAATTTTCTTCAAAAGCGCTATCTTGAATCTCTGCGGCACGACTGATATAAATCTTGTCGTGTTTAGTTGCGGCGGCTCCTTCTTCGGGACTCAGAATTTCTTCATACAATTTCTCTCCCGGGCGAATACCGGTAAAACGAATTTCAATATCTTTTTCCGGTTCCAGACCCGACAATGTAATAAGGTCGCGCGCCAAATCCGCAATACGGACCGGTTTGCCCATATCGAGAATGAACAATTCCCCGCCTTCCGCAAAAGCGCAGGCCTGAATCACAAGCTGAACCGCCTCGGGAATAGTCATGAAGTAACGAACCATATCGGGATGAGTAACGGTAACGGGACCGCCTCTTGCAATCTGGTCTTTGAATATAGGCACTACGCTTCCCCTGCTCCCCAATACATTGCCGAAGCGTACCGAAGCAAAAACGGTCCCGCTATGCTTTTGCAGCCGATACACAATAGATTCGGCCGCTTTTTTAGTCGCGCCCATCACACTGCCGGGATTCACCGCTTTATCGGTAGAAACGAGCACAAAATGTGCAGCTCTATAGTGATCGGCACATTCCGCAACATTTCGCGTACCGAAAATATTGTTCTTAATCGCTTCAATCGGATTGGCTTCCATTAAGGGAACGTGCTTATGGGCCGCCGCATGAAAAACGACCTCGGGCAGACATCGGGCAAATACGGCTTCCAATCCCTTTCGATCCTGTATGTTAACGATTACGGCTTCGACCGCGACATCTTCGAATTTTCGCTTAAGTTCCTGTTGGATCGTATAAATACTGTTCTCCCCGCGGCCGAGCAGGATAAGTCTTTCCGGCTGGAAGCCGCAAAGCTGCCGACTCAATTCCGAGCCGATCGACCCGCCGGCTCCGGTAACCAGCACGGTCTTGCCAGTTACCGTTCTACGAATGGCATTGGAGTCCATTTGTACAGGGTCTCTCCCCAACAAATCTTCGACGCTGACATCGCGTATCGCGTTTACACCGGCGGTTCCGTGGATCAAATCGATCATTCTGGGTACTGTCTTGAGCGTGCATCCCGTCAACCGACAGATATCGACGATCTCTCTCATATCGCGCTCGCTGACGACGGGAAGAGCGAGGATGATCGTTTGAATATTCAGGCGCTGCACAATCCCCGGAATATCTTGTCGGCCTCCCAGTACAGGCAGACCCATGATCTCCATATTGTGTTTTCTTCTTGCATCGTCGATAAACGCGACCGGATAGAATGAGGTCTCGACTTTTGAACGTCCAAGTTCTTTTACAATCAGCGT
Source organism: Saccharibacillus sp. CPCC 101409 (assembly GCF_030518235.1). Lineage (GTDB taxonomy): Bacteria > Bacillota > Bacilli > Paenibacillales > Paenibacillaceae > Saccharibacillus. The sequence continues at coordinate 25,077 of NZ_JAULSA010000011.1, forward strand.
TCCCGCATCGCCGGCTCCGAAAATGAGCGCTTTGCGCTGCCCCGGATGAATTTTGTTTCGGGAGCCCTCAGCCCGATTCATCAGAAACCGGGCGCTGAGAATCCCGATGATTGAAAAAGGCACGACCATAATCGGAATGCTCCTTGGAACCACAAAAGACGGATTTATGTAACCGGCGCCCGAAAAAACGATATAAGCGAGCCCTCCGGCCAAAAACAAGTATTCAATCAAGCCGAAGATATCTTTGATTTCGGCATACCTCCAGGATTTTTTATAAACTTTGTGATGGATAAACAAAGAGAAGAACAAGATCTCGTAGACCGGAACGACATACTTGATCGCTTTTGCATACTCCGGCGGAATATTTCCATCGAATCTTAGAGCGTAAGCGAGCAGGACGGCCAGCGCCATCGCCGCTCCGTCGAATAACAGCAAAGGAACGAAATACCGGTTTCTAATCATGGGCATTCTCCCCGGGCGCAGCGTCTTCGTCGTCGGTCTGCACCGGCGAGAAAAAGCAGCCTATTTTTTTAGAGAGCGGAGTGTCTCGCTTAAAGCCTCGCTTACTGTATAAGGAAGGCGCGCAAGCAGTTCCCGGTTAATCGGTTCAATCGGATAATCGATTTGCTTATTCAGATTACGCAGGCTGCGGACGCCGCTGTGTTTGAACAAACCCGAAAAGCGAAGAAGATTCACGGCGATAATCGCGCTTTTCACGACCAACGAAGGAACGGGAATAAGCAGGCAGCGGACATGAATTTGTTCTCGAATGTATCGGCAGATACAAAGCAGCGTCCAGGGATCCTCGTCGCGGGCAACAAGCACGCTGTCGTCGTACAGGCCAAACCGCACGGTTTCTCCGACGACAAAAACAAGATTTTTTATATAAATCATAATTCGCTTACGGCGGCCGGCATGGGGCAGAAGAATTGCGCCCCGCCTTATCGAATCGATGAGAGCAAGCAGATGTCCGCCCGGTTCGCCGATTCCATATACCATAGTCGGACGAATAACTACGCACCGGATACGATGCTTCTGGCAAAAAGACAATACTTCCGCTTCAGCGTGCCGTTTACTTTGTTCGTAAGCATCGTTGCAATTTCCATTATAAACCACAACGCTGCTAAGATATATGAATTTATCTATTTGAAGTTCTTTTGCTAAATTCAAAGATTTATATGTTGCTTTTGCATTATTTAACCACAATATGTCATTCGAAGCGCCGCCTGCAGGAATATGCGCTTGTCCGGCGGCATGCACGCAAATATCGGCTCTGCCTCCAGGAAGAAGGTGCTGAAAATCCGAAGACTTCATATCGTTTAAATCGCCTTCGATATACGCTAGATTGGAAGCGACTCGTTTCGATCGAAAATGCCTGCCGAACGCCAGCACAAAATGATCGCGCAGCAAATCTTCCAACAGCGCACTTCCGATAAAACCGCTCGCTCCCGTCAGCATCACTGTCTTCATCGCCGGTCATCTCCCTAGTCGAACAGAATACGATACCCTTCTTCCGCCCGAGAATACCGCTGATATTCGCGGGTATATTGAAAAGCGCTTCTGGACAAGCGTTCGAATTCTTCGAAGTCCATTTCCGCCGCATTCTTCAGCGCATCGACGAATTCATTCGGATATTGAAGACGACGGACAAAACCCGCATGACGCTCTTCGATATCGTTCCACGGCGTTCGATCCGAAACGAGTACAGGACATCCGTACTGCATCGCTTCGAATATGGCATGACCGAACCCCTCGCCGAGAGTCGGCAAATAAAAAAGATGAGCCCGCTGCAGTTCCTCCCCAATCTCGCAATGAGGGATCTCCCCGCCGTAAACGGCTGTTATATTGGAGGGAAGCGAGTCGATCAGACGTTTGCATTCGAGCCAATAATTCGAATCTTCGATAGGGCCGCGAATACGAAAAGTAATCCGTGCATTTATGCCGCGAAGCGAATTCAGAGCAAATTTCAGATTCTTCATAGGCGAAATCCGCGATAAAAACAAGATGTTCAAACAACCGGCGGATTTATCCCGGAACGGAAAAATATCCGGAAAATGAACAGTCGAGGCCAGGTCGGGAGCGATCACAATTTCGGCTTTACTACCAAAGATACGGCGAATCTCGGAGGCCTCCTGAGTGCTCGAAGCCTGCCAGACGACGAATCGGTAAAAACCGAGAAAACGCGCGACCGCCAGATACATCTTTTTTTTAGAAGCTTTAACGGATAACGCGCCGCTGGTAAACTCTCCTCTAGGCGCAACGACGACCCTTTTGCCGGAGCGAGAACAGCGCAGAATATGTAAAATTAACGGACGGATAGAAAAAGAATATGAAAAAAAACTATTTATATAAAGAACATCGTAAGACGTTTCCCGCATGATTGTCCAAAATTTTTTAGAGCTTAGTTTTTTTAAATATAAGGTATTCGCTACCCCTTCGTTCCACGTTCCAAGAGGCAAGTTGTAAGGCGTGGAATCGCCCAGATCCCTGTCGGAAGTCACAATTTTAAATCGGTATTCCCCGCCCAGAACCGAAACGACGTTACTTACGGTTGTAATGGGGCCGCCCGCTTTGTAGCCGGGCAGGTAATACTGTACCAGCGTCAGCACCGCTCTCGGTTTTCCGGAATGTTTCATCCTTCCCTCTCCTTATCTGCCAGCAGTCTTCGCGAAACATGGTTTTCTCGACTCACTATCCATTTGCCGATAAATAAACAGATCAGAAATACGCACAGCGTGGGATCGAACAAGCCGAACCAGAATGGAGCCTGCCAGAGCAAAAGGGTCTTGATCGAAAGGTAGACGGCCATCCATGCGTAAAACGGCTCCGGCGACCAGGATAACAAAGTGATAATCCAAATCGCAAGCAGCATCAATACGATCCCTATGCAAATCCCCCACCAGCCAAAATTCACATAGTTCTCATAGATGGCCGCAAGCGGAGCATTGCCTCCCTGGTCTTTATAAATAAAAGGATAGATCAGCAGATCGACCCTGATTTGACGATAGGGAAACAAATGATCCGGATTCACAAAAGAAGTACCGTGCAGGAAAGAAATATATTCGGGAAAAAGCCAGAATGCGACTGCTCCTCCCCATGCATAAACTTCGAATAAACGATGAAAAACCGTTTGCGCAATAAATTTCACGGCGGCCTGCCCCAGATAAATCCAATATAGAAAAAAAAGCGAGCCGAATGCCGCAGCCGCAAGCGAAAAGAGCCTCTTTAAAGACAGCCGGTTGTCCGCGATCGTTCGAACCAGCAGCACAGCCGCCAATAAATACATTAAATACTGCTTATTCAAATATAGGATCGAGCCCAAAAGCGAACAAAAGACGACAATGCGATAAAACTTTCTCCAATACAGGGATTCGGCGCTCTGCCTATCGCGGTCAAGCAGCCGCATCATGCCTAACACAATTGTCAAAAATAGTGGAATTTCGAACAACCCTAAAGAAATCCAGTAAAATCCCGGCAAGCTCACGACTGCAGTTCGCGCCTGGATCAAAAGTCCCCAATCGCCGAAAAGATCGAAACGGAAAATCAGAGGCAGCGCGCCGAATATAAAAAACAGCAGCAGCGAGACGGCCGCGATTGTTCCAAGCAACCGGACATACGTTCTGATCCAAGAAGTATTCAGATCAATCGCGGAGAAACGCCGTTCGAACGTTTGCCATTGCCTCGTCGACGCCGCATGCCGTATAACCGGATAAAATGCGGCAAACGCGCAGGCAATCGCTAAATTTGCGATATAAAACGAAAGTTTTCCGTATGCCGTAACGTTCCTGGAAACACTTCCAATCACATTCAAAAACAAAAAGCCCGATGCTGCGATAAAATACACGAAATACTGCTGAAATTCTCTCCTTTTTAAAATAAGCAGAAGCGGAGCCGCCACCAATGCGGCTGTTATGATATACAAGATCACGATCAGCATACGGTTCCTCCTTCATATTGCTCGGTCTAAGTCTTTCTGCCGATTCGATACCAAAGTTTGTAGAACGATCTCGATAACAGCGCGTTGATTAACAGTTTGATCGTTCTGGGCTCGACCATCCCTAATGGATGCAAACGGAAAGCGTAAAAGATGTTTCTCGCTCCCGGAAGCGAACGATTCGAACGGATATGCAATCTGGCAGACATCAGATACGCATTGGACAATGAACGTTTCGAGTCTCCTCGAATCCTGTCGGGCATGCCGTTTTGCTGAGCGTAGAAGCGTTTGATAACTTCGACAGGTTCCTGCGCGCCGCGATAATCCGCTTTAGCGAAAGTCTGTGATTCTTCATGCACACGGTATAAAGCTCCTACTGAAGGAATATGCTTGAAAGGCCCGTGTATGCCCAACCGAATCCAGTAATCCAGATCGGGAATCTGGCGCAATCGCTCGTCCCATCCTCCAATCTTCTCGAATACGGAACGCCGAAAGAACACACCGGGACCGGGCTGACAGATCAAACGCACCACCATGTCCCAGTAATCGAATTCAGGAGTTTGAACGGTGCGAATCTTTTGGGAATACTCGTTGATCAAATCGTAATCGCAGTATGTAAGAATACAGGAATCATTTCCGTTCAAAAAGTCGACCGCGTCCTGTACGGCGCGCGGCAGCAGAGCATCGTCGGCGCTCAAATAAGAAAATATTTCTCCGGTGGCCGAAGCCCAACCTTTATTCAGAGTGGCCGATTGCCCGATATTCGCATGGCTGTTCCATTTAAATGCCGTGCCGTACTCCCGCAAAATTTCCGTGGTGCCGTCTGTAGAGCCGTCATCGAGTACAATCAGTTCGATATTTCCGTAACTTTGCGCGAGGACACTGTCGATAGCCGTTTTTAAGTACTGCGCATTATTATAAGTTGGAATTACGATGGATACCCGAAAGGTCATGCCCATTCCCCTTTCCGCTGCAGCTTTTGAATTTCAAAGCGCATATTCTTCGATTTGTCGCCGCATTTGTCTGCGCTTAATCTTCTTCGCGATTATTTTTGAAAAAGAAAGCCGACCTGCCGCCGGCAAACCTGCCGATAGAGCGCTTTACGATTTCGCGTTCGTCGTCGGTCAATACCCCAAAAACCGCAAGAAGCCCGGGATAAAGAAATATAAATAAAAATCCGCCGATTGAAAGCACGGCAAACGGGTTGAGCGGAAGCGGCAGAAGAAACCCTATTCTCAATGCAAAAAGCAGCATGACGGAAACGATAAACACAAAGGCAAGCCGGGCCGTAAGCACTTCTTTCAGACGCCATGCCAGTATTTTTCGCGACGACAAATAAATCAAAAGAATATAAACAACGAAGCTGGACAACGCAGAAATTCCCGCCGCGTAAATACCATAACTTCTAATCGAGTCGATATTAAAAACAATATTGAAAAGAGCGCTTAACCAGACAATGATCATCAAAGAAAGTGTCCTGTTCTTGATTTCGTGTCCTTTTTGACCGTAAAGAGCAAAATTCCAAATCAGCATTCCCGCGGTTAAAAGAGGCATAAGCGGCGAATAGACCGAAAATTCTTCTCCCAGAAACACCTGAACGGTTTCGGCATGAAAAACAATAGCGAACGCCAGCAGCGGAACTGCAATCAGCAGAAAATACCGGCTGAAGCCGGAAATACGAAGCTGAAGCTCATCGTCGCTCTCTTGTTCGGCCGCGCGCATCAATACCGGATGAGCAACAACCAAAAGCGGAGCGGCGCACAAATTCACCAAACCGGCAACCAAAGCATAAATCCCTCCGTATATGCCAACCGCCCCGGTGTCCAAAAGCCATTGAATCAGGTAACGATCGGAGCCCGTCAGAATCAGCGTTCCGATCAGCCAGCCGATCATAGGCATTCCGTAGCGCAGCATCAACGTGCCAAAGAAGCGGAAAGCCTGAAAATAATCGATCATCGGCGGCGGTCTAAGCCGCATTCCGGACGCTCTTACCATCGGTGCGCAGACCAAAACAAGAGCCAGTAAATAGCCGTAAATCACTGCGTTTACAGACCGCGATACAAAAACCAACAAGCCGAGAGCGAAAGCCAGTTTTAAAATGGAAACGGCAATCTGGCAGATCCGGTACATTCGGACTTTAAAGTTAGATTGGAACAACGCAGACAGCAAGAAAAATAGGCTTTGAAAGAGCATCAGACCAAAAAGAGGCCAGTATAGCATACGCCAGTCTGAAAATAGAGCAAAAAACGGAACGTAAAAACCTAACGCCGCTATGAGAAGAGAAGTGAAAAAAAGCAGAAGAAATAGGAGCAAAAAATGAAGAAATAGAGCTTCTTCTTCCCGCGCTTGATAAAGCGGCAGGTAACGTTGAACAGACTGTCCCAGCCATTGCGAGACGATTCCTGTTCCGATATTGAGCGTATTAAGCACCAGTATCCATTGTCCGTAAGTCTCCAAACTAAATAAGCGCGGAAAGATAAGCAGGGTGACGATATTCAAAAGCGCAGGGATTAAAAGAGCCGGTATATACGATAATACATCCCGCAGCATATTCCGTTCGGCGGGATTTACGGATTTCAACGGAATTTCGCTCATGTACACCCACCTATGGAATAGTATGTAATTCTCCTGCGACAAGTATAACGGGATTAAAAGAAGGAAGCAACTCCGGATTCAGACCGGCAGGACAGCAAAAAACGCGTATTCCACATTATAAAGGAATACGCGCTCACGGATTAAACATTCATGGTTTGTCGCTTACTTCACCAGCTGTCCTCTCGTGACCCCAAGCTGGTTGGTCGCTTTCAGCGTGCGCCAGACTTCGGAACCGCTGATCTTGCCTTCCAGGGCGCGGGTGTACAGGTCGATGACTTCATGCACCTGCTCCGGCGTTTCTTCGAGGAATTCGATACGGTAGCTCGGCACGCCGGCGCTCAGGAACTCGCTCAGGTACTCGGCGCCCGACTGCTCGATCGCGTTGTAGACCGTGTTGCGGCAGCCTTCGTCGACGCGGACCGGGTGCGACATGCCGATGCGGTCGCGCAGCGACGCGCGCTGTTCTTCGCACGGGCGGCCGCAGTTTGTGAAGTCGGTGCCCTCGCTCATAAAGGTGCAGTATACGCAGTGTTCCGTATGGAACATCGGCAGATGCTGATGGATCACGATCTCCATCCTGCCGGTCTGCGAGCGGCCCAGCAGATCGACCATCTGCTGGATATTCAGGTCGTACGACGGCGTCACGCGGTCGAGGCCGGCTTCCAGGAACAGATCGACGGCTTTGTGGTTCGCTACGTTCAGCGAGAAGTCGCCGATCAGCTCCGGATGATTCTTATCCGGGTTCTCCCGGCGGTGGCGCAGGTAGTAATACAGGGCGCCTGTATTGCGGACGAGCACGGCATCGGGCTCCAGGCGAAGAATATTCGCGTGGTAGCCGTTCTCGCCCGGCATGTGGATGCGCGGCGTCGCCAGCGCGATCATCCTGCCGGCCGCCCGTACGGCTGCGACGGCCGCCGGGAACTGCTTGATGAATTCGAAGTCGGCATAGATCATGCCGACACCGGCTTCCAGCGCAGCCTCGACCTGCGGCAGGCTGCGGCACAGCGCGGCGATGCGCGCTTCCGAGCGGTCGATCGGGGCCGCGGCCGGAGCGGCGTCGCCGAACACCTCGATATCGCGATGGATGTATACCGGCGGCTTCGGCCGTTCGCCGGCCAGCTCTTCCACGGCGCGGCGGCGCATCGCGTTCAGTTCGCGCATCGGCACGATCACGTCGCCGTGCAGCTGCACGTCCAGCTGTTCAAGCTGGTAGACGGTGCCGCCGAGGCGGCCGAACTGCTCTTCCAGCAGCTCGTAACCGAGCGGCCGCTTCTTGGCGATCTCGAGTTCCATCTCGGACTCGACTCGAACCGCGGTGCCTTTGTCGGCGTCGGTCCAGACGGAGACGAGCGGCTGGCCCGGGCTGCCGATGACTTTGACGTGCAGCGGGAATACGCGGTACGGCTTCTCCGTCTCGTACGTCTGGCGCAGGCGCTTGTCGAGCGCAGGATCGTTGGTCTTCCAGATGCGGTCGCCCACGTGCAGGCGGCGCAGATCGACGTCGTTGCGTCCCGGCACAATGTCGATCACCCAGCCCTGGCCGGCTTCGCCTTCGAGCTTGACGCCTTTGCGGCGCACGTCGTACACGCGTCCGCCTTCTTCTTTCTTCGTCGGGTCCCCGGCGTCGAAAACGATGCCGTCGCCGCGCTTGAGCGGCGCTTCGATGCGGCAGACCACGCCGTCGCGCAGAATCTGCTCGACCCGTCCCAGGTAGACGCCGCGGCTCTTGGGAAAAGTCCCTTCCACGAGCTGCTTGTTGTTGGTGCCTTCGAGGAAGCCGTGCGTCAAGCCGCGCGAGAAACTCTGCTCAAGCTCGCGCATTTCTTCTTGCGTCGGCTTCGAGTCGTCGCCGCTGAAATAACGGTCGATCGCCGCATTGTATTTGCTGACCACGTTGGCGACGTATTCCGGCGATTTCAGCCGGCCTTCAATCTTGAAAGACGTAACGCCGGCTTCGATCAGCTCCGGCATGATATCGATCGCCGCCAGGTCTTTGGGCGACAGCAAATACGCGATATCGCCCATCGGCTTGTGCTCGCCGTCGACCATCAGATCGTACGGCAGACGGCAGGCCTGCGCGCATTCGCCGCGGTTCGCCGAACGACCGCCCCACATTTCCGAGGTGAGGCACTGGCCCGAATACGACACGCACAGCGCGCCGTGCACGAAGACTTCCATCGGCAGCTTGGCCTGCTCGCCGATTTTCCGAATTTGTTTGAGGTTGTTTTCGCGTCCGAGCACGACCCGTTCCATATCGAACGGCTTGGTGAATTCGACCGCTTCCGGCGACGTAATCGTCATCTGCGTCGAGCCGTGGATCGGGAAGTCCGGCGAGATCTCGCGGATCATGCGCACCAGGCCCAGATCCTGTACGATGACCGCATCGACGCCGGCCGTTACGCAGGCGTCGATCAATTCGCGCGCGTCTTCCAATTCGTTTTCGAATACGAGGATATTGAAGGTCAGGAAGCCTTTCACTCCGTAGCTGTGCAGAAAGCCCATGATCTCCGGCAGTTCGTCCATCCGGAAGTTGTTGGCGCGCGCCCGCGCGTTGAATTTCTCCACCCCGAAAAAGATCGCGTCCGCGCCGTTCGCCACGGCTGCCCGCATGCAGTCCCAGTCGCCCGCCGGCGCCAGCAGTTCGACGTCCCGTCTTGTGATTCCGTTAACGCTCATTGATGTTGTCCTCCCGCTCCGCCGTTTGCCGGTCCGCGCTTGCGGACTCCCGTACAAACCGCTTGCTGTATCGTTTCCTTGTGTACAATCGCCAAATTTATATCCGACAAAAATCCCGCCGGGCCGAACCCCGCGGGAATCCATAGTATCTGCTGTCCAACAGCCTGCTTCACTTCATATCGAGACAAACCCTTGGTTTCAACGTTCTCACTTCAAGCCTGACTTTAACTTATTCATTTTAACAGACTGTAACCTGCATGCCTACAAGCATTTAAGCATTTTTTAAAATTTTAAAGACCGGTCGTAGTTGAAATCGTATCCATGCGAGCTTCCGTCTTCGAGCAACACGGTAAACAAATACGAATCGCCTTTGTCGCCCTGTCCCACAAGCGTCAGCCGGTCGGCCGACGGATCGCAGCTTTTTAGAGATTGCAGATGCGTATCCGCGGTCCAGAGCACGCTGCCGGACTCCGGATCGACGGCGCTGAGCAGAATGCTCGCGCGGTTCGAAACTTCCGAGTCGTGCAAAACGATAAACAAATCCCGGTCTTTGGCCTCCGGATTCCTGTAATGAAAAGGCGGATACCCGGACGACGCTCCGTTCAGCCGCAGGATCGACCGCGCCGCACCCTCGTACTTTTGTTGGCGCGCCCGATAATCTTCCCGCGCTTGATCGTACTTGTCGCGCTCGGCGTAGTAAGCGTCCATTCGGCGTTCCTGCTCGGCTTCATGCTTCAGGTACTCGTCCATCGTCATATCGGACCAGTCGAACGGCTCGGGCAGCTCCGGCATAACCGGTTCTTTCTCCAGCGCGCCGAACGCCGGAAACCCGGTCATCGTGTAGGGATCGGACGCCGTGCTGCTGTCCACGCGCATATCGCTCAGAAAACCGCCGTTCAAAAAAACCGTTTCCAGCAGCGGTTCCAGCTCTTCGGAAGACGAACTTCCGCCCGGCAGCAAACGGCCCGCAAAGATTCGCTTTCTCGGATCGGCGGCCGCGCCGTTTGCAGGCAGCTCCGACTCGAAGTTCCCGCCGCGCAGCGTATCGGCCTGCTCGTCGCTCAAGAACAGGACCGATCGTTTATCGCCGCCGCCCGAACGGATCAGCCCGATCCGCTGCGGCGCGGCTGCCGCCGCGTTCCCGGCTTCGCCGCCGAAATAATCGGCCGGCTTCGCCCCCTGCATCGGACCGCCCGTCAGCGTATCGGGATCGATGCTGTACAGCCGGCCGTCGAGCCCCTGAAAAACGATCGCTTTCTCGCGTTCTTGCCATATGTATCGCTTCGCGTCTTCCGGCATCTGTCCGTTCAGCTCCGAGTTCGCCGACTGAAGCTTGCGGGCGTCGGCCAGCACGGCGCCGCCGGCTTTGTCCAGAATCAGCGGACCGCCCCCGTCGAATACCGCGATGCGTTTATCGGTTTGCCCCAGCAGCATGGGAGAATAAGAGCGGCCGATTCCCGTTTTCCAAACAGGACGCCCGTCCGCGGTGTCGAGCGCGTACACGAAAGCTTTGCTCGTTCCCCTCGTAACGCCTTCTTCAGTCGAATTCGCGATAAATTTATCCGCCAGTACGACCGATATTTGCCGCCCGTCCTGCTCGTACGAGAGCATGCCGGATTCGATTCGCGCGCTGCCCGAACCGCCCAGCACAACGGACAAGATCAGAAACAAGCCGATCGGAAAAGCGAGCAGCGAGAAAGACCCGATGCCCCAGCCCAGCAAAAACCGCAGCGGATTGCGGCGCGGCCTGCGGTCCCTGCTCTCGGACGGCAGCGTGGCGGAGCGGACGAGCGAAGCCAGAGCCGTCAGCACGAATAGGCCGGCCAGCGCAAGTATAACGGTCAGAAACACATTGTGCCAGAGAGCATCGTTGTATCGAAAAGCCAATTGAATTTTCTCCCAGAGTGTCGGTTCCATCAAACGGACGCCTCCTTTAATAAAGTAGAACAAAAAGATAAAATGCGACAAAAAAAGGAAAACACAACAAACAACCGGCCGCGGAATGGTCCGGGCCGGTTTGCAGCGGTCACTTCAAAAATTTGAACGATTGCAGCGTACGCTCGATCGCCGCAAGCTGAACCGGCGTTGCCGTCCCGCGGTTAAGTTCGGTGCGAATCACGAAAGTCCGGTTTCCGTGACGGAAGCAGATCGTTTGCCCCTGATACGGATTGCCGTCTTTGGTTCCCTGGTAGGCGATTCGGATCGCAGGAACCCCGGCAAACGTAATATGCTGCGGCGATTCGTAAGCGAAAGTGGAATCGTCCAGCTTCAAATCGTCGTAACCGCGAATCGTTTGCGCGGCCGCCGCTTCCAATCCGGCGTTCAGCGTTGTCAGTTTGAAAGAACCGCCGGGGATGAAATAGTCGATATCCGAAGACTGGGTGTAATTATCTGTTTGGCTGGTCCAGTAAGCCGGAACGCTGAACTGGAAGTCGTTCGTGCTGTATGTCGCGTTTAGCGATTTGTCCTTGAGATAAGAAATCTCGCCAAGCGTGCCGAAGCTGCCCGGTACGGCTTCAAAGTCGATCTCAAGCGAATCGGCGATATGCCGGAACGTCTCTTCGTTGTACGTTCCCGGGGGAGCCGAATAACGCAGCACGTAGAAGTACCCCTGATCTTCGATCACCAGCCAGCTCCAGGTGTAGTCGCCTCCGCCCAGATTGTACGTAAGCCGGTCGAGCAGCGCCGTTTTGCCGGCGGCCCGGGTCGTTTCCTTGCGGATCGGCTGCGCGATGCCCGGCTGGAAGATTTCGTTCGTGCGGTTCTGCAGGGTCGTATGCCAGCTATCGAGCGTCCCGCCTTTCTGAGCCGAAGTCACGTCGAGCGACAGGACCGCGCCGTCGGGAGACTGATAGCGGAATTCGCTTGCGCTTGTAGGCGCCCAGTCCGCGGGCAGCTCCAGCGATGCGCCGTAAGGATAGGAAACAGCCTGCGCGTAGCCGTTCTGCACGCCGGACAGATCTTCGGTTCTGGTCTTCCCGACCTGGAAAGAAGTCCGGAAAGAGTCGAGCAGCGGCGCGTCCTGGGTGAAACTGCGATAATCTTCAATCGTGGAATCGCCCATGTAAAGCGTGTAGACGCGTCCGTTGTCGTAATATCTGCGATTCTCCCAGTACAGGCCGTCTTCGTCGCGCGTAATCAGCCGCGCGTACGGAAGATCCGCCGATACCGTTTCCCGGTGGATAATCGTTTCGCCGGCTTGAAGAGCTTCGCGTTCGAGCTGTTCGATCATATCGGATGTCGGTACGACTCCGTCTTCGGCCCATACCTGAATTTGCAGCATATAGTTGCCGTCCGAATCTCCGAGATAAGCCGTGTATTCGTCCGATCCCGGCTCCACAAGCGCTCCGTCCGGATAGTCGATCGACCACTGGGCGAAGCTGCTTCCGACCCGCAGCTCGGCGCCGGTTTCGTTTTCGGCGGGAGTCTTGCCCGGAATTCCGTTCTCCGAAACCAGGCTGACCGTAATCGTGCCCGAAGACACCTTGACCTCGGCGCCGAGCATATCCGTTACCGCGCGCAGCGGAACCATCAGCGTGCCGCGCTTCATGGCCGGCGCCGCTTTGAGCGTGACTTTTTTGCCGTTTACTTTGGCCGTTTTACTGCCGATCGTAAAAACGGCGTTATGCGAACCGTAAGCGAGCCTGACGACATCTTCGCCTTCAAGCCGGCTTGTCGTACCGAAGGCGCGCTGGAACAACCCGAGCGGCACCAGAGTGATTCCGTTTTGCGTATACGGCTTTTCGATCGTTTCCTTCTCGCCGTTCACCACGGCGGCGGAACTGCCGACCTTCACCTGAAATGCGAGCGTGACTTTCTCGGCCGCCATAACCGGCATTGCCGCGGCAAGCGTCATCAACAAAACGAGCAGCAGCGCGGCTCCTTTTTTCGCCAATCTCAACCTTTCTCCCCCTCTTCGTCCTGTATGCTTCCCCGCCGCTTGGCGGCGGCACGTACCGGCGTTTATTCACTGACCAGAGCGATCTTGCGTTCGACGATATCGCCGTTCGATTGCATCAGCACGCGCACGACCTGTCCCGGTTTGTAAGCCTTCATCAATTCGTTCAGATCGACCAGCGCGGTAATCCGTTTGCCGGCGACGCTGTACAGCACGTCTTTTTCTTTGACGCCGGCTTTCTCCGCTTCCTCGGAAAGCACGCTCGTCACGGTCAGCGGATCGTCGGAAGGAAGTCCGGCCGTGGCCGAGAAGCTTTCTTTCAATTCCAGGCCGAGTCCCGCCCGCGTTACTTCGCCGTATTCGAACAGCTGCTTGATTACGTATTGAACGGTCGCGGCCGGGATCGAGAAACCGGTATTGTCGATATCGACGGCGGCGTACTTCATCGAGTTGATGCCGAGAATTTCGCCTTTCAGATTCACGAGCGGCCCTCCGCTGTTGCCGGGGTTGATCGTGGCGTCCGTCTGGATCAGGCGGTATTCGGCGCCCGCGGCGCGGTTCAGCCCGCTGACGATTCCGACGGTGGCGGAGTTGCGCAGCGAGAGGGAAACGGGAGTCCCGATCGCGATAACCTGTTCGCCGACCAGCGTCTTCTCCGTGCTTCCGACGAACTTGGCGGGCTTGAGACCGGTTACGTTGATGCGGATCAAAGCGATATCGCTGACCGGATCGCTGTAAACTTCTTTGACCTTATAGGACTTTCCTTCCGAGGTGACGACCTGAATATTCTCCATCTCGTCCACGACGTGCGCGTTGGTCACGATCCATCCGTTTGCGCGGACAATCACGCCCGAACCGTGCGCCAGATCGTAAGTTTCGCCTTCTTCGCCTTCGGAAGCTTCGTATCCATACGGGACTTCACCGATAATCCCGACTACGGACGGCGACACTTTGGCGATGATCTGGGGAATCGTTTTGACTGCCGGCGCTTGCGCGGCGGACGATTTGGCCGCGGCCGCCTGCACATTCGGCGCAGCGTCAAACCCGAATACTCCGATTGTGGCTGACAGCAGCAGACACGCCGCTTTGGTTCCCGCTTTTCTCATTTCTGTCGATGACCCTCTTTCTTCGCGTATGCAAATCCAGCCGCAGTTTCATTCACTTTAACACAGTTAAGCGGACCCCTACAATGAGAAACCTTTATTTTTACCCTATTCCATCTTTTAGAAAAAAAGCTTTGAAATTCGTCTGTATAATAGAACCGGATTCAGGTAAACGGAGAAATCGGTTTATGTAAAAAGGAAGCGAAACGCCGTTGGGCGCCCGCTTCCCGCGGTACAGGATTTATTTATTGACGGCTTCCCGGTCCGGTTCCAGTTCTTGGCGCGTCCGATCGGTATCGCGCTTCAACACCGGAGCCAGGTAACGCCCGGTATACGAACCTTCCACTTTCGCGACTTCTTCCGGCATTCCGGTCGCCACGACTTTACCGCCGCCGTTGCCGCCTTCCGGCCCCATATCGACCAGATAATCGGCCGTCTTGATCACGTCCAGATTATGCTCGATCACGAGCACGGTATCGCCCGATTCCACCAGCCGGTGCAGCACTTGAAGCAGGCGGTCGATATCGTCGACGTGCAGGCCGGTGGTCGGCTCGTCGAGAATATAGATCGTTTTGCCGGTGCTGCGGCGGTGCAGCTCGGACGCCAGTTTGACGCGCTGCGCTTCGCCGCCCGAGAGCGTGGTCGCCGGCTGGCCCATTTTGACGTAGCCCAGACCCACGTCGAGCAGCGTTTGCAGTTTGCGGCTGATCTTCGGCACGTTCTGGAAAAATTCGACCGCGTCTTCGATCGTCATTTCCAGCACGTCGGAAATGTTTTTGTTTTTGTACTTCACTTCCAGCGTTTCGCGGTTGTAGCGTTTGCCTTTGCAGACTTCGCACGGAACGTAGATATCCGGCAGGAAGTGCATCTCGATCTTGATAATGCCGTCGCCTTTGCAGGCTTCGCAGCGGCCGCCCTTCGTATTGAAGCTGAAACGGCCTTTCTGGTAGCCGCGCACTTTAGCTTCGTTGGTCGTGGCAAACAGCTCGCGGATGTTGTCGAACACGCCGGTATAGGTCGCCGGATTGGAGCGCGGCGTCCGTCCGATCGGGGACTGGTCGACGTCGACGACTTTGTCGATATGTTCCAGGCCGCGAATTTCTTTGTGCTTGCCGGGTCTGACGCGCGCCCGGTTCAGGTCGCGGGCCAGCGCTTTGTGCAGCACTTCGTTGACGAGCGACGATTTGCCCGAACCCGATACGCCCGTAACCGCGGTGAACAAACCGATCGGCAGCTTGACGTTCACGTTGTCGAGGTTGTTTTCTTTCGCTCCGCGAATCTCCAGCCAGCGTTCTCCGGGCTTGCGGCGTTCCAGCGGAACGGGGATAAAGCGGCGGCCGCTCAAATACTGGCCGGTCAGCGAGTCCGGATTGTCCATGATTTCCTGCGGCGTGCCCTGGGCGATAATCTGCCCGCCGTGCACGCCCGCGCCCGGTCCGATATCGATAATATAATCGCTCGCCATCATCGTGTCTTCGTCATGCTCGACGACGATCAGCGTATTGCCGAGGTCCCGCATATGAGCCAGCGTCTTGATCAGCCGGTCGTTGTCCCGCTGATGCAGCCCGATGCTCGGCTCGTCGAGGATATACAGCACGCCCATCAGGCTGGACCCGATCTGGGTCGCCAGACGAATCCGCTGCGCTTCGCCGCCGGACAGCGTGCCCGCCGCGCGGCTGAGCGTCAGATAATCCAGACCGACATTGCTCAGGAATCCCAGACGGCTGCATACTTCTTTCAGGATTAGGTTGGCAATCGAACGCTCTTTATCGGACAGCTCCAGCTTGTCGAAGAATTCGCCCGCCTTGGAGATCGACAGATCGGTCACATGCGAGATGCTGACGCCGCCCACCGTGACCGCGAGCACTTCCCGTTTCAGGCGCTGGCCTTTGCATGTGCCGCACGGTTTGGTGCCCATAAAGCCTTCGATATACTCCCGCATGCTGTCGGAGGACGTATCGCGGTAGCGGCGCTCCAGGTTCGGAATGATGCCTTCGAACGCCACGCTCACTTCTTTGCTGCGGCCGAAGTCGCCTTCGTAGCGGAAGCGCAGCTTCTGCCCGTCCGTGCCGTACAGGATCTTGTTCTTCTGGTCCTGGGTCAGCTCCGATACCGGCACGCCGGTCGGAATCTTGTAGTGCTCGCACATCGCGGCCAGGAACTGCGGATAATAATTGGACAATCCGCCGCTCCAGGCGGTAAACGCGCCTTCTTCGATCGTTTTGCGCTCGTCGGGCACCAGCAGTTCCGGATCGACGACCATCTTCAAACCCAGACCGTCGCAGTCCGGGCAGGCGCCGAACGGGCTGTTGAACGAGAACATGCGCGGAGCCAGTTCTTCCATGCTGAATCCGCAGATCGGGCAGGCGAAGTTCGAACTGAACCTCAGCTCTTCCTGGCCCATCACATCGACCAGCAGTTGGCCGCCGGACAGCTTGAGCGCGGTTTCGATCGAGTCGGCCAACCGGGTCTGCACGTCTTCTTTGACGACGATGCGGTCGACGACCACTTCGATCGTATGCTTTTTATTTTTCTCCAGTTCGATACTTTCGGACAGGTCGCGCAGTTCGCCGTCGACGCGGACGCGGACGAAGCCCTGCTTCGAGATTTCCGTAAACAGACTTTTGTGTTCGCCTTTCTTGCCGGAAATAACGGGAGCCAGAATCTGCAGCCGTGTTTTCTCCGGGTACTGCATAATCCGGTCCACCATATGCTCGACGGTCTGCGACGTGATCTCGACGCCGTGGTCCGGACAGTGCGGCTTGCCCACGCGCGCGAACAGCAAGCGCAGGTAGTCGTAAATCTCGGTTACGGTGCCGACGGTCGAACGCGGGTTGCGGCTGGTCGTCTTCTGGTCGATCGAGATCGCCGGAGACAGCCCGTCGATCGAATCGACATCCGGCTTCTCCATCTGGCCGAGGAACTGGCGGGCGTAAGCCGACAGCGACTCGACGTAGCGGCGCTGACCTTCGGCATAGATGGTGTCGAACGCAAGCGAGGACTTGCCCGAGCCGCTGAGACCCGTCAGGACGACGAAACGATCGCGGGGGATCGTGACGTCGATGTTTTTCAAGTTGTGTGCTCTGGCACCTTTGATTACGATATTTTCGCTTGCCACCGGCCTCAACCTCCAACATGTTTATTTCTTGTCCGACTTTCGCGGCGGACGGGTTCTTGCGGGAAAGACCGTTGGCCGTCTGCTTATCGCGGGCGGCGGGGGCGGGGTTGCGGTTGGGAGACGCTGCGGGTTCGGCCGTGTCCTTACGATCGCGTGTTGAATTTGGATTTCCTCATTGGAATTCTCAGTCGGAAGAAATCCAAATTCAAAGGCGAACGCTCCGCTTCTTCAGGACACGGCCTTCCCCTCCGCTGCCGCCCGCCGTGCGCTCACGATAAATGCGGCGGATCGGTTCCCGGCAGCCCGGCCTTCGGGAAAGTCGGCTTTGGCTTGGGAAAAAGACTGCGCCCGCAACAAAATGCGGACGCCTGATATGGATAATCGGATGTTGGCCGGTCATGACGGCCAACATCCGGATCGGGAAAAGCGCTAATGGATAATCGTACGCCGGCCGGCTGATGCGGCCGACGTACGGATCGGAAAGCGTGAACCGGATAATCGTTCAGGAGCCGGCTTATTCGGCGGCGCGCAGTTCCAGCAGCGCGTCGCGCAGTTCGGCGGCGCGTTCGAAGTTCAGGTTCTTGGCGGCTTCCTTCATTTCTTTTTCCAGTCGCATAACGACTTTCTCGCGTTCTCTCTTCGTCATCTTGCCGTCGATGCCGCTCAGGAAATCGGCGCCGGCTTCGGCGGCTTTGGTCGCTTCGATCACGTCGCGGACCTTTTTCTTGATCGTCTGCGGCGTAATGCCGTGCTGCTCGTTGTACGCCATCTGGATCTCGCGGCGGCGGCTTGTTTCCTGCATCGCCTTGTCCATCGACTCCGTGATCTTGTCGGCGTACATGATAACCCGGCCTTCGGAGTTCCGCGCGGCGCGGCCGATCGTCTGGATCAGCGAGCGCTCGGAGCGCAGGAAGCCTTCTTTGTCGGCGTCGAGAATCGTGACGAGCGAGACTTCCGGCAGGTCGAGGCCTTCGCGCAGCAGGTTGATGCCGACCAGGACGTGGAATACGCCGAGCCGCAGGTCGCGCAGAATCGCAATCCGCTCCAGCGTCTTGATATCCGAGTGCAGGTAGCGGACCTTGATGCCGATCTCCTTGAGGTAATCGGTCAGATCTTCGGACATTTTCTTGGTCAGCGTCGTCACGAGCACCCGTTCATCTTTCTCGATCCGGTCCCGGATCTCGCCGATCAGATCGTCGATCTGGCCTTCGGTCTTGCGGACTTCGATAATCGGATCGAGCAGCCCCGTCGGCCGGATAATCTGCTGGACCATCGTGTCGCAGTGTTCGATCTCATACGGTCCGGGCGTTGCCGAAACGTAGATGAGCTGCTGCGCTTTTTCTTCGAATTCCTCGAACTTGAGCGGCCGGTTGTCAAGCGCCGACGGCAGGCGGAATCCGTAGTCGACAAGCACGTTCTTGCGCGCCTGGTCGCCGTTGTACATGGCGCGGATCTGCGGCAGCGTCACGTGGGATTCGTCGATTACGACCAGCAGATCGTCCGGGAAGTAGTCCATCAGCGTGTACGGCGTGGCGCCGCGTTCGCGGAACGTCAGCGGTCCCGAGTAGTTCTCGATACCGGAACAGAAGCCGACTTCCTTCATCATCTCGATATCGTAGCGCGTGCGCTGCTCAAGCCGCTGCGCTTCGAGCAGCTTGCCTTCTTCCTTGAACACGGCAAGACGCTCTTCCAGTTCCCGCTCGATATTCGTGATGGCGACCTTCATCTTCTCTTCGCGCGTGACAAAGTGGGAAGCCGGGAAAATGGCAATGTGGTCGCGTTCGCCCGTAATCTCGCCGGTAAGCACGTTGATCTCGCTGATCCGTTCGATCTCGTCGCCGAACAGCTCGATCCGCACCGCGTGCTCTTCGCGCGAAGCCGGGAAGATCTCGACGACGTCCCCGCGTACGCGGAACGTGCCGCGCACGAAGTTGATATCGTTGCGCTGATACTGGATGTCCACCAGCCGCGACAGAATTTCCTGACGGGACTTCTCCATGCCCACCCGCAGCGACAGCAGCAGGTTGCCGTATTCCTGCGGCGAACCGAGGCCGTAAATACACGAGACGCTGGCGACGATCACGACGTCGCGCCGCTCGAACAGCGAACTGGTCGCGGAGTGGCGCAGCCGGTCGATCTCTTCGTTGATGCTGGAGTCTTTCTCGATATACGTATCCGAGGAAGGCACGTACGCTTCCGGCTGGAAGTAATCGTAATAGCTGACGAAGTAATCGACGGAGTTGTTGGGCAGAAATTCTTTGAATTCGCTGGCGAGCTGCGCGGCCAGCGTTTTATTGTGCGCGATGACGAGTGTCGGACGTCCCAGCTTTGCAATCGTCTGGGCGACCGTGAACGTCTTGCCCGTACCTGTCGCGCCGAGCAGCGTCTGGTGCCGTTTGCCGGCGTAAACGCCTTCCACCAATTCGTCGATCGCGCCCGGCTGGTCGCCCTGCGGCGTAAATTCGGAGACGATTTCAAACGCTTTGTTGCTGATTACAATATCGCTCATTGGCCCTATTTCACCCTCATCGTTTAAAATGATAGTATTTGAACAAAGAATACGTAAAAAACCGACGTATCGCTATCGTTTGACACGCCGTGTTCATGCTTATATTGTAAATAACCACATTTCCGCCGGGGAAACGAATGCGGAGCGGTCCAGGCCTTCCGCAAACCGGACTTCTTACGGCGTATTCGCCCGCTGCGCCGCGTTCGTGCGGCCGCCTGCGGACAGCCGGATATTTTTTGCCCGAATATGAAATACACAAGAAAAACCGGTCTCGAAACGACAGGAAAAGCCCATTGTCGAACGGGCCCGCGCTTCTATCGAGTATTCATTTATAAGAATGCGTGTTCCCGTCAAGTATACTCTTTTCCACAGGTTTGTGCAAATCTTTCTGAAACAGACGAACGGCTCGCGCAAGCGGCGGACCTGCCTTATTTCAAGCTTTCATTGCGGAGAGGAACGAACTCATGGACATCACAACCATCATCGGAATTATCGCGGGTATCGCCGCTTTGCTCGGAGGATTTCTCTGGGAAGGCGGCCAGGCCGGGGGACTGCTGCAGGGCCCGGCCGCGCTGATCGTATTCGGGGGAACGGCGGCGGCGGTCGCGATCAGCTTTCCGTGGAGGCGGCTGCGAACCGTGCCCCAGGCGCTGAGGCTGGCGTTCGGAACGCGGCCGGCCGGCGCCGAAGAGCTGATCGAAGACCTCGCGGGCATGGCGTCCACGGCGCGGCGTTCCGGCATGCTGGCGCTGGAGAAAACCGCCGAGAATCACGAAGACCCTTTTATGCGCGAAGGACTCACTTTGATCGTCGACGGAGGCGATCCACCGCTGATCCGCAAGATTCTGGAACTCGAGATCGACAAGCGCCAGGAGAAGTTCGACAGCTACGCCAAGATCTTCGAATCCGCGGGCGGCTACGCGCCGACGATGGGCATCATCGGGACGGTCATGGGCTTGATCCGGGTGCTCGGCAGCCTGACGGAACCCGCCAATCTCGGTTCGTCGATCGCCGTCGCGTTTATCGCGACCCTGTACGGCGTGGCGAGCGCCAACCTGATATTCCTGCCGATCGCATCCAAGATCCGCGCGCGCGGAGAAGAGGAGGTCCAAGTGATGGAGATGATGCTGGAAGGACTGCTGTCCGTGCAAAATGCCGAGAATCCGAATCTGGTCCGCCGCAAGCTCGCCACCTACCTGGACGACGTCGAAACGGGCGCGCCGGTGGGAACGGACGGAGCTGAATCGCGATGAGCCGAAGACGACGCGGACGCAAAACGGGACCTTCCCACCAGCAGGAACGCTGGCTGATTACGTACGCCGACCTGCTGACGCTGCTGCTGATTTTTTTCGTGATCATGTACGGGGTGAGTTCGGTCGACGAAGAGAAATACGAAGCGGTCTCCGCCTCTTTGCAAACCACTTTTCAAGCGGGCAGCAATATTCTGGACGGAGGTCCCAAGATCACCGGCGAGGCCGGACAGCAGATCCCGGGCAGCGGCGGAAACAAGCAGGGCGACAATGCGGATCCGGAACCGGAAAAAGACCCGGATAACGCAGTCATGACGGAGCGCGAGCGCCAGTTCCGGGAGCAGGAACAGCAGATGCAGAATTTTCTCGAAACGATCCAGTCGTACGTGACCACCAACAATTTGCAGGACCAGATCTTTGTCGCGGACAAACCGCAGGGCATCTCGATCACGCTCAGCGACCGCTTTCTGTTCGACGTGGGGCAGGCGGACCTGAAAAGCGGGGCGGCGGGCATTCTCGACCGGCTGTCCAGTCTGTTCGGCACGGTCGACGCCATGATCAGCATCGAAGGGCATACCGACAACCAGCCGATCCGGGGCGGGCGCTACGGGGACAACTGGGAGCTGTCGGGAGCGCGCGCGCTGTCCGTCCTGCGCTACTTTATCGATGTGCGCAAGCTCGATCCCGCGCAGTTCCAGTATGCCGGCTACGCCGATACGCGGCCCGTGGGCGACAATGCGACGGCCGAAGGCCGGCAGCAGAACCGGCGGGTCGAGATCACGGTGCTGCGGCAGCTGCGTGCGGACACGGCCGCCGAGGCCGTGGTGAAGGCGAATCCGGGCGAGTGATTCACACCCGATCGTGTAAAAATCAAAAATGTTGCAGGTATACATTACTTTCGCCCGCTTCCCGGTCAATA
This sequence comes from Saccharibacillus sp. CPCC 101409, assembly GCF_030518235.1. Taxonomy (GTDB): domain Bacteria; phylum Bacillota; class Bacilli; order Paenibacillales; family Paenibacillaceae; genus Saccharibacillus. Next base: position 47,079 of record NZ_JAULSA010000011.1, read on the forward strand.
GACGGAAAGCGGGCAAAAACGATGTACCCTTGCAACATTTTTTTGATTTCGGAAAAATTCCGGCGCGAAATGGTGTACGCCGGCAGTATTTTCGCTTTGTGTTATCCCTTAGGCCCGGTTACGCACGCCGGCATCGTCCGCCGAAACTTCGCGGGATTCCCCGGCTTCCGCTTCGCGTTCCCGCTCTGCGGCCGCTTCTGCACCGGCGCCGCGGCCGCGCTCCGCTTCCACTTCGGCTCTCCATAAGCCGATCGGCGAAGCCGGACGGTCCGGCACTTCGGCCGCCGAATCGTCGTCGGGCGCGAAGATAAAGCCCAGCTGATGATGATCCCCCTCATAAATAGGGCTCTGCATGAATTTGCTTTCGCCGCTGCGATTCTGCACTTCCAGCTTGCAAAAAGCCGAATTGACCCGCAGCGCTTCGTGCATCTGCTGCGGCGTGGACACCGGACTGCCGTTGACCTTGAGCAGCGTCTCGCCGGCCAGAACGCCAAGGCTTTCCGCCGGACTGCCCGGCTGCACGGCCAGCACCTTGAGCCCTTTGCCGGAATGGGTGTACATTCCGGCGTGGCCTTCTTCTTCGCGCTGCCCGCCGCGAATCAGCAGTTCGCGCAGCACGATCGCGGCGACGGCCGCGATCACGGTCGCCGGCGGCCAGAATACGGCCGCCGCCGCCAGGGCCAGCAGCGCGGCGCCGAACAGCAGCGCGCGCCGGGAGGTATGCCGGACCTTCTGTTCCGGCAGCAGGGTCCAGGTCGTTTCCTGCAGGCCGATCAGCGCCGGCAGGGCCAGCAGGGTGTAGCCGGCCGCCTGCGGCAGGCCGAGCCACGCGAGCAGCGGCGGCTGCCACGGCAGCGCGATCGCGCCGCCTTCGGCCGGCACGAGCAGCAGAGTCGGCGCCAGCCACAGCAGGCGCAGGACGTAAGCCCCGACCGGGCGGCCGCGCTTGCCCGGTATGTAAGTCGGCAGGGCAAAATGCTTGCCCTGCGCGGCGACCAGCACGCCCTCCGCCAGATGCAGGAGGGCGGCCAGCACAAGCAGCGCCGGGACGTTCAGCCCGTCCACCGCGCCGAGCACCGCTGCCCAGACGCCGCGGTCGGGCAGCCCCGGGATCAGGCGCAGCGCAAACTGCAGCGCGCCCAGCACGCCGACGGCGTACACGAAGTTTGCGAAGCGAATCCGCGCCGCAAACAGCACCAGCGCCGCGATCCAGACCGCGGCCGCCCCCTGCGGCGTCAGCGTGAAGCCGAGCCCGGCCATGGCGAGGGAAACGACCGCGCCGGCGCACAGCCCGCCCAGCAGGGCGCGCCCGGCAAGAGCGCCGTAGCCGTGCAGCCGGATATGAAAGAGGCGGCGCTCCAGGATGCCCTGACGCCGGTAATACAGGAGCAGAATCAGCAGACCCGCCCAGTAGAAAGGCTGAATCACGAGTTCCAGCAGTCCCGACAGGATGATTTCCAGATATTCGTTCATCGGCTTCTCCTTTTCGCCTTGCTTTGAAAAAGAGAAGGCTTGCGCCTTCTCCGTTTTGATTATTCGTCTATTAAGAATTCGACGCGGGAGCCAAAGCTTCCTGCTTCAATTCTTTAATCGCTTTGTTCAACTGCGTATCGTTTGCCGGATTGGCGATGGCTTTCAGGATCGCCGCTTCCAGCGCCGCCGCGGTCTTCGCGTCGATCATGCCGCTGACGGTCAGCTTGCTTTTCGTCTGGAACGCCTGAACCTGCTTTTTGGTGGCGGCGTCGAAGTACCCGTCCTTGCGTCCGGTATCGTAGCCGAGCCCGCTCAGCATGATCTGCGCATTTTTGACGTTGTCGTTGTTCATGTTGTATTTCAGCGTCTGCTCTTTGTCGATCGGCGCAACCGAGAAGTAATCCGGCTGGCTGACCTTTTCATCCGGCTTGATGCCTTTTTCGTGAATCCATTCGCCGTCCGGCGTCAGCCATTTGGCGATCGTGAATTTGAGCAGCGTTCCTTTGCCGAGCTTGTCCGGAACGCTGGTTTGCACCGTGCCTTTGCCGAACGAATTCTCGCCGAGCAGCTTGGCGTCCGCCGATTCCTTGAGCGCGCCGGCCATAATCTCCGAAGCGCTGGCGCTGCCGCCGTTGATGAGCACCGTCACCGGATATTTCTTTTTCGAAGCCGTGCCGTCCGAACGCACCGTCTGGCGCGCCCCGCCGCGCTGCTCTTCCTGCACGATAACGCTGCCTTTCGGCACAAACTTCTCGGCCATGTCGACCACGACGTTCAGCAGTCCGCCCGGATTGCTGCGCAGATCGATCACGAGACCTTTCATTCCCTGCTTTTCAAGCTTGGACAATTCTTCGGCAAAACGCGTGCCCGTATTCGAAGAGAACTGGGTCACTTCGATCACCCCGATCTTGCCGTCTTCCATCTTCGCGTTAACCGTTTCGAGTTCGACGTCGTCGCGCGTAATTTCGAATTTGATCGGGTCTTTGGTCCCCGGACGCTGCACCATAATCGTGACTTTGCTGCCCTTGGGCCCGCGAATCTTGGATACGGCCGTTTGCAGATCCAATCCGGCCAGCGATTCGCCGCCGACCGACAGCAGCACGTCGTTGGCCTGGATGCCCGCTTTCTCCGCCGGCGAGTTCTTGATCGGCGAAATGACCGTCACCTGCTTGTCCTTCAATTCGACTTCCGCCCCGATGCCGGTAAACGAGCCTTCGATCGATTCGTTGAACTGGCTGGCCTGGTCGACCGCCATATAAGCGGAGTACGGATCGTCCAGCGAGCCGACGATGCCGTTGATCGCGCCTTCGACCATCTTGTCGTGATCCACGTCTTTGTAATAGTTGTCTTCGAGCAGCTTCACCGCCGTGTCGAGCTTGTTCATGTCCTGCTGGCTGAGCCCGGCGCTGGCGCTCGCTCCGCTGCTTGCGAAGATCGGGTAATTCGTCAAGGCCAGCACCGCTCCCCCTCCGATGATCATCGCCACGATAATCAGCAGAACCGCCGTACGTTTCTTTATCATAGGTGCAAGCCTCCCAGAGTCCTTAACTGATAGATCGTCGTGTTTCCCGATTGCATGCAATCTTGTCTTCTATTTTGCCCAAATTCCGCTAAAGCCGCAAGTCCCGCCCGGCAGCAACCGGACGGGAACTCGTACGTTGTTTTCGGTTCGTCCAACTTGTGTTGTACAGCCGCTTTTTTTACCAGCCCAGGTAAGGAACCGGATCGACCGGCGATCCGTTGACGCGGACTTCGAAATGGCAGTGCGGCCCGGTCGAGTTGCCGGTCGAGCCGACTTCGGCGATCTTCTCGCCGCGCTTGACGGTTTGGCCCGGCGTCACCATCAGGCCGCCGTCGCGGATGTGGCCGTACAGCGACCAGACGCCGTTGCCGTGGTCGATAACGACGGTGTTGCCGTATCCGTTCCACCACTGCGCCACCGTCACGACGCCGTCGGCCGCCGCGTGAATATCGGTGCCCTGCGGAGCGGCCAGATCGACCCCGGTGTGCTTTTTGACTTTACCCGTGATCGGATGGACCCGAGTTCCGTAACCCGACGACATGCGGTAGTTGTCCACCGGCGTCAGCATGGCTGCGCTGCTTGTATTGTTCGAGTACGAGCTGTCGCCCGAACCCGAATCGGCAGGAGCGGAATCGCCGCTGCTGTACGAGTAGTCGCTGACGCTGGCCGCTTGAGCCGCCGCAGCCGCTTTGGCCGCTTCGGCGTCCGCCAGACGCTTCGCTTCCGCCTGCTTCGCCGCTTCGGCCTGACGCGCTTTCTCCTGCGCGGCTTTCAGCGCGGCTTCGGCCGCCGCTTTGCGCTGCGCCAGTTCGATCTCGCGTTTCTCGCGCTCCAGATCGGCGCGCTTGGTCGCGAAATCGACCAGCATCGCATCCTGCTCGACGCTGACTTCATCCGCGTCTTCGATATCCGAATCGTACTGCGCGATCAGCTCGCGTTTTTCTTTTTCTTTGGCGTCGAGGTCTTTCTTGTGACTTTCGACTTCCGCCAGCAGCGTCTGCTGCTTGGCCTGCTGCGCTTCCAGATCCGCCTGCTTCTCGATGACGATCTGTTCGTCGCGCTTGTGTTCTTCCAGAATATTGTGGTCCTGGCCGACAAGCAGCTTGATCGATTCGGCGCGGTTCAGGAAATCGCTGAAGTTGGCCGAAGCCATCAGCACGTCCAGATAAGAAACGTAACCGTCCGTATACATCATGCGAACGCGCGTATCGAGCAGCCCTTTGCGCTCTTCGATCCGCTGCTTGGCCGCTTCCAGATCCTGCTTGGTCTGCGTCAGCTGCGCGTCGGTCTCCGCCAGTTCCATCGATACCTGGGTCAGCTTGCCGCCGACCACTTCGATATTCGCCAGTACCTGCTTCAGGTACTCGGACGTTTTGTTTTTATTGTGCTGCGCCTCATGCTTGTCCGCCTCGGCCGCTTTTTTCTGCGCCTGCGCATCGTCCTGCTTTTTCTGCAAATCTTCGAGCTGACGGTCGATCTTGTCGGTCGAACCCGAAGCGTAAGTGCTGGCGGGCTGGACGATTGCTGCGGCCAATGTAAGGGCAGCCAGTATCGAGACTGTTTTTTTCAAAGCGCGTTCCCCATCCTTTATTTCGAAGTAGAGTGCAGACTTTTGTAAAGGCTCTTCCGTCAGACCTTCAAAAATTTCCGGATCGAAATCGTACTGCCCCAGGCCCCGATCAGGAAGCCCAGACCCAGAATCAACACGCTGAACCATATCCATAAATCGCCCAGCGGCAGCGGCGTGAACTGCGTGGTGTCCCACCCGCTGTAAGCCAGCTCGACGCGATAGTATCCGTACAGCAGAATGGCCAGCGTAATCGCGGCCCCCGTCATCCCGACCAGCACGCCTTCAATCAAGAACGGCCAGCGGATAAAACGGTTGGTCGCGCCGACCAGCTTCATGATCGCGATCTCGCGCCGGCGCGCAATAATGGTCACTTTGATCGTGTTGGCAATCAGGAACATCGCCATCAATCCGAGCGCCAGCACAATCACCACGCCGACCGTCCGGATCGCCTGCGTCCATTTGAACAGCTTCTCCGCCGTTCCTTTGCCGTAATCCACGTCGTAGACCGGCTTGTCCGGGTTGGAATCGTTCAGCGCCGAAATCTTCTCCGCCACAAAAGGCACGGTCGTCGCTTCGATCACCTGGACTTTGAACATATCGGGCAGCGGGTTGGTGCCGTTCTCTTCGTAGCCTTTGACCATCGCGTCCCCCAGGGACTGGCGCATCGTTTCCAGCCCTTCTTCCTTGGAGACGAACGTCATATCCTGCACTTCCGGCATCTCGCGGATCTGCTGCTCGATGATATCCGTTTCCGCCTTCGTAATCTCGAGATTCAGGTAAACGCTGATTTCCACCTGCTTGTCGATCCGGTCGGCCGCGCGGTCCAGGTTCAGCACCAGCAGCAGCGCGACCCCGAGCAGCATAAGCGAAACGACGATGGACAGCATTGAAGCCACCGACATCCAGCCGTTGCGGAATACGTTTTTGGTGCCCTCGCGAAAGTGCCGCAAAAGGGTATTAAAATTCATAACCGTATTCTCCCCTCAGCTGGTCGCGCACGACCTGTCCGTCTTCGATCGCCAGCACGCGCTTGCGCATGGTGTTGACGATCTCTCTATTATGGGTCGCCATCACGACCGTCGTTCCCCGGAAGTTGATCTCGTCCAGCAGCTGCATAATGCCCCAGGACGTCTCCGGGTCGAGGTTGCCGGTCGGCTCGTCCGCGACGATGACCGAAGGATTGTTGACGATCGCTCGCGCGATCGCCACTCTCTGCTGCTCGCCGCCCGACAGCTGCGACGGCTCGCGTCCCGCTTTGCTTTTCAGCCCGACGAGATCCAGCACTTCCATCACGCGCTTCTTCATGATCCGCCTCGGCGTCTCGATGACCTCCATCGCGAACGCCACGTTCTCGTAAGCGGTCAGCTTGGGCAGCAGGCGGTAGTCCTGGAAAATGACCCCGATATTGCGGCGCAGTAGCGGAATGTTTCTCTGCTTGAGCTTGCTCAGATTGAATCCGTTGACGGAAATCTGTCCTTTGCTCGGCGTTTCTTCTCTATAAATCAACTTCATAAACGTCGATTTGCCGGCGCCCGAAGGTCCGACGACGTATACGAATTCGCTGCGGTCGATCTGGACCGAAACCCCTTTGAGCGCATGGGTTCCGTTCGGATATGTCTTCCACACATCCTGCATGTCGATCACGGTATCACTTCCCGATCTTTGGATTCGAAGTTCCGGGCTTCTCTCTATGTACTCATTGTAACAAATTTGTTATCCCGTGAGTAGAGACCCGGATTTCCCATCTCTGCACGAAATCGCGAAAAAACAGGGGGAGGTTTTTCTTATTCGCGATTTTCTCCCCTCTTGCAAAAAAGCTCCGGGCACGCCAAGAAGCGGCTCCGAAGCTTACGGGGTGCTCCCCCGGCATCATTCTTATAGAACTACTCAAAACCCACTTCCCAAAGTATAACCGATGCGAACTCTCCGCGTCTACCGGCGTTTACTGCGCGGGATCGGCGGTTGCGTCGGTTGCGTCGGTTGTGCCGGCGGCGTCGGCTGCATCGCTCGTACCGTCCGCATCGGCTGCCGTTCCCGCCGCCGTCGGGTAGTAGCTGGCGGTGAAGGTGACGGTCGCGGCGAGGAGGGTATTCGGCACGGCGGGCTGTTGAAAACCGACCGAATCGACCGTGGTCAGCCGCTCCGTTTGCTGGAGCTGGTCGAGCCACATGCGCAGGTGCGCGTAGTCGCCTTCCACATTCACCGTGACGTAAACGGTACGCAGTCCTTCTGCGGTCAGCGCTTTGGAAATCGGCGTCGACGCGGACGCATCCTGTCCTTCTCCTTCATACGCAAAAGTGGCATCCGACAATCTGACGCTGGCCTGCTGGCCGATGCGCTGAATATCCAGGATGATCTGCTGCGAATCCGCATCGGGCGGAAGCTTGGCGGTCATTTCTTCGTCCGTCATGCTGCCGCTTTCTTCCTTGCTCAGTTCGTCGATCTTGCTCTGCATCAGCGTATTCTGCTGCTGCAAGCCGACAATCTCGTTATCCTGGTTTTCCCACAGCTCGACTTTCGGTTTGACGGCCAGCATATAGAACACCAGGATAAGCAGGAACAGCCCGGTAATGCCCAGGATCACGCCCTGGCGGTTATTAAGGATTCGCTGCATCGTCGGTGTCCACCTCCAGTCCTCGTGTATCCGCCGCGGAACCCGCTTCCGGAACGAGCGCGTCCGCCGCGCTGCCGGTTAAAGCCGCTTCGCTGCTCGCCGCCATATCGATCCGATAAACGGCTCCGTACAGACGCGACGCGGTAGCAATGCCCGTTCCGGCATCCGTTTCCTGATACAGTCTCGATATCGATGCGTCTGTCGTAAAGTCCGCTTCTTTCAAACGGGTCAGGTAAGCCGCGGCCTGGTCCATCTGCGTAAAGTCGACCGTAAGATCGATCGACGTTCCTTGCTTGTACGCGATATTGCGAATGATGCCTCCCTTTGGCATCGCCGCGTTCAAGCCTTTCAGCACGGCGACCGCATCGGTCCGGGCTTTCAGAATTTCCTGGATGAGCGTTTCCGGCGAAGCGGTGCTTCCGTTCAATTCCTGGAGCTTGAGCTGTTTGACCTGGGATTCGGTATTCAACTGCTCGATCTGCGTTTGCTGCGCTTCCGTTTCTTTTTGGACCGAGAGATAGTAGAAAACGGTACCTCCCAGCGCCAGCACCCAGATAATCAGCAGAGCGCCCAGCGCGTACGGGAAGATCTTGGTTTCCCTGTCTTCGCGCGGCAGCAGGTCGATCAGGCTGTTCTTCTCGTCCCGCAGCGCAGCGCCTACCGACACTCGATACAAGTTAAGGGCAGCATTCTCTTCGCGTCCGCCGGGCGGCTGTTCCAGTTTCAGTTCATGGATATCGATCTCCGCCAGCGCCAAACGCAGTTCATTCACTAACTGCTCGCGGCTGGCTGCCGGTCCGGTTACAACGAGCTCGGTGATTCTTGCGGTTCCGTCGTGCAGACTGTACTGGTAGAAGTTGAGCATCCGGGAAATTTCGGCCGTAATCTCGACGATTTGTTCGGGAGCCAATCGGTCCGTACCGAGCGCCGACTTTTGCGCCAGATACGATTCCGACTCGAACAGCGGCGCTTCCGGCTGCAGATCGAGCAGGTTGAGCGTGCGCATGAACACCGGATGGCCTTCGCGGAACATGTAGACGTCGAGCTGCGCGTGTTCCAGGTGCACCAGCATCGTATCGCCAAAAGGCTGCCCCTGCGCAATCTCCGCCATGCGCGCAAGCGCCGTCGCCGACACTTCCACGCTGTCCGTTTTGATGCCGGCTTCGTCCAGGATTTCGACGTATTGGGCGATCAGCGGACGCGGCGCGGCGAAGACGAGCACACGGGTTACTTCTTCTTCGCGGCCGTCGTCTTGAAGCTGCGTTTCCCGGCCGATCGGAATATAGTCGTATACCGGCTCTTCAAAAGGCAGATGCAGCCCCGTCTCCACTTCGAGCGCGACGAGCTGCTGCACCTGCTTCGGCTGAACGGCCGGGATGCTCATTTTGCGGATGATGACCTGCGAAGGCGGCACCGAAAGCGCGACGCGGCTGCCTTTGAGCCCTTCTTTCTCCGCCCATTGGCGAATCTGCGAGCGCAGTCCGTCTTCGTCGGAAATCTGGTTTTCGATAATCGTCCCGGATTCGAGCGGCAGATAGCTCTGTTTGTCGATCTCCCAGGTTTTATTGTTTTTTAAACGGACAAAGCGGACACCGGTCTGTTCGATCGTCAGTCCCGCTTTTTTGCTTCCGATTCCCAGCATGCTCGATGCTTCCTCCTAACCGATCAGCGAGAGATATCCGCCGATAATCTGCGTTCCGTAACCGTAAGCGATCAGCGTGGCGAGCGCGAGCCAGGGCCCGAACGGGACCGGCTGGCGGCGCTGCACGATTTTCAAAAGAATAAGCAGCCCGCCGACGATGCTGCCGAGCGCGCAGGCCAGCATGAAGGCAAGCAGCGTCGGCCCGATTCCGAGCACGATGCCGCATAAAGCAAACAGCTTAACGTCGCCCATTCCCATACCTTTCGTCAGCAGCGCGATCAGCAGAATGATTCCGCCGCCCAGCGCGCCTCCGAGCACATAATGCCACCACGGCGCCTCCATAAATACGAATCGGAGCACGATCAGGATCGGCGCGAAGAACAGCAGCACTTTATTCGGGATGAGCATATATTTCAAATCCGCGACCGTCACGATGACGCACAAGCTGACGAGCATAAGCCCGATCACCGCCGCCCCCGACAGCCCGAAGCGGAGAAATGTCCATAAGAAGAGAAGCCCGGTCGCCGCCTCGAACAGCGGATAGATCGGCGAGACTTTGACTCCGCAGTGCCGGCATTTGCCTTTTGAGAACAAGTAACTGAATACCGGAACCATGTCTTTGGCGCCCAGCCTCGTGTTGCAGTTGGAGCAGCGCGAAGGCGGGTGTACGATCGATTCGCCGACGGGAACGCGCAGGCCGACGACGTTGAAAAACGAGCCGAATAATAACCCGACGATGGTGATGTAGATGGCGATGAAGATTGTCATAAAGTGTAGTAAGGGATTGTTGATTCGGAATGGGCGCTGCGGTCTAAAGGGTTGTTCCAATCGCTGTTAACCTCTTATTTCCCGATTATACTTTTTATAAGGAGGAAATAAGAGGTTAAAGGCGACCGCTTCGCTTTTCCACAATCCCTTTAGTCCTCCGCTTAGATTCCGAATTGGTGGGTGAAGAGATAAAGAAAATGTAAGTAACAAAGTGAGTCGGAAAAACAAGGTTTTCCGACTCACTTTGCTTAAAAATATGAGAATTATTGATTTTAAAGTCGGTTATTTGGTCTGACTCAGAATTTGCTTAGCCGAAATCGTTTGTTCACCATCTTCCGTAGTTAAAGTCACTTTATCGAGCGAACCTGTACCTGTATAAGTAACCGTTCCTTCAGTAATTTCTTTTTTAGTACTTGGTAAGGAAAGCGGGCTGTCTAAATATCCTTTTTCTTGCATGTCAGAAATATCTACAGTTGCACCGACCGCTGCAGTTTTACCATCTGCTGGAGTGAAGAACTTACCATTCTCTTCACCTGTAATGTATAATCTGGAAGCATCATAAACTTGTCTACCTGTTGCAACATCTGCACCGCTACGAGAGTTACTAATGATGTTACCGATCAACGGAATTGCAATAACAGCGATAATCGCGATAATAACCAACACAGCCAAGAGCTCGATCAATGTAAATCCTTTTTCTTCTTTCCCCATCTTTTTCCACACACGCTGCATGAAAGTCGACTTTTGTGTTCCAGTCACTTCCACTTCGCTTACCATCTCTGCTGCTTGATTCATATTTTTTCACTCCCATGGATTATTTTCCGGATAGGTATCCGGCCTTGCCTTCCCCGCCCTAAAGACTATAGAAGAGGGATCGCGGCACCATACATATCTTTGCACCAAGCAAAGCGCTTCATACGGAGCCGCGCGCCAATCATTTAAGAAATACTGCTGTACAGAGTGAACATCGGAAGCATAATTGCCGCCATAATCGTACCGACTACTGCCGCAAGAAATACAATTAACAGAGGCTCCAACAGCGACTTCAATCGATCGACGGTATTGTCTACGTCCATTTCGTAGAAATCTGCGACTTTGCCGAGCATATCGCCAAGCGCACCAGTTTCTTCGCCGATTGCCACCATTTGTGTTACAAGCGGTGGAAATACCCAAGATTGTTTAAGCGGTTCCGCCAATGAACGACCTTGTCTTAAAGAATCTCCTGCATTTCGGATTACTTTGCCGATCACCAGGTTCCCCGCTACGTCTTCAACGATTGAAAGCGATTGAAGCACTGGAACCGCGCTCGCATACAATGAAGCAAATGTACGCGTAAATTGTGCAATGGAGCTCTTCTGATTCAATTTACCAAACACCGGAACTTTGAGCTTCAAATAGTCAATCCAGTAAGATCCTTTTTCTGTCCGTTTAGCCACAAAGAAAGCAATAATCAAAATTAAAATTGCTATTCCCCAAAAGTACCAATAGTTCTGAATACTGTTGCTAAGCGCCATTACGGCTACGGTAATCGCCGGCAGCTTCGCATCGAACGAATCGAACATCGTCACGAACTGCGGTACAATCGCCCAGAGCAGATACACCGTCGATACAATCGCCAGAATCGCTACCGTCGCCGGATAAGTCAGCGCCGACTTCACTTTCTCGCGCGTCGAGTGCTGCTTCTCGAAAAAGACGGCCAGCCGGTCCAGCGTGCCTTCCAGATCGCCTGTTTCTTCGCCCGCCCGCACCATGCTTACGAACAAAGCCGGGAAGATCCGTTTATGCTCCTGCACCGCCTGCGAGAACGGAATCCCTTTCAGCAGGCTGGACGCTACTTGAAGCAGGGCGCCTTTCAGCGCTTTGCTCTCCGTTTGCCCCGCCAGGATGGTGGTCGCGTCGACGATGGTGATGCCGGCGCGGATCAGCGTTGCGAACTGACGGCAGTAAATAATGAAGTGAATCGATTTAACCGGGTTTCCTATATAAATCTCTTTGGCCAGTACCGTATTGTTTTTCTCGACCAGAGAGAAGACTTTCAGCCCGCGTTTGCGGAGTTCTTCCATCGCAGCGGCTTTGTCGCTGGCGTTCAGTTTGCCTTTGAGCTGCTTGCCGCCGCCGGTTCGCACCTGATATTCGAACTGCGCCATCAGGCGGTCACCTCCGTCATGTATTCTTTGGCCGCCGCCGGATCAACCTGTCCGCGCTGCAAGTGCTCGCGGATATTCATCTCCAGCGTGTGCATGCCGAGCGCTTTGCCGGTCTGCATCACGCTGCGGATCTGGTGGATCTTCTCCGAGCGGATCAGGTTGGCGACGGCCGGCGTATTGACCAGCACTTCGGTCACGCAGGTGCGTCCCTGGCCGCCGCGGTTCGGCAGCAGACGCTGCGAGATCACGGCCGTCAGCACCGAAGCGAGCTGCGTGCGCACCTGCGGCTGCTGGTAGCCCGGAAAAGCGTCGATGATCCGGTCGATCGTTTTCGGCGCGTCCGTCGTATGCAGCGTCGCCAGGACCAGGTGGCCCGTCTCCGCCGCGGTGATCGCCGCCGAGATGGTTTCCAGATCCCGCATTTCGCCGACCAGGATCACATCCGGGTCCTGACGCAGCGCCGCCCGCAGACCGTCCGCGAAGCTTGCCGTATCCAGACCCACTTCGCGCTGATGCACCAGCGATTTGCCGTGCTCGTGCATAAACTCGATCGGATCTTCCAGCGTGACGATATGCTTGCTGGTCCTGCTGTTGATATCGTGGATCATAGCGGCCAGAGTGGAGGACTTGCCGCTGCCGGTCGGGCCGGTCACGAGGATCAGCCCCTGCGGCCGGTGAGCCAACGCTGCGAGCGCCGCCGGCAGCCCGAGCTGCTCCATCGTCGGGATACGCTCGGGGATCGAACGCGCCGAGATCGCCGCATGACCTTTTTGCCTGTATACGTTGATCCGGAATCGGTCCGCGCCGGGCAGCGCGTAAGCGAAGTCGATCTCGCCTTCGGTCCGAAAGCGCGCCGAGCGTTCTTCGCCGAGCAGATCCGACGCCATCGCTTCGGCTTCGCTTGGAGTTACATGCTCGCCGGGCAGCGGCATCAGCGTGCCGTGCACGCGTACGCTCGGCGGTGCTCCCACCGCGATATGCAGGTCGGATGCTCCCCTGGCGTGCATCTCCCGCAGCAGCTCTTCGATTGTCCGCTTATTCTCGTTCATCTTCAGCAGCTCCTCGGCTTTCTTCACTCTTACTTCCGTGTTACTTCTATCGGTTAGTGAGCCACGGTTTCTTTGATTACTTCCTGCATGGTCGTGAGTCCGAGCTCGACTTTGCGGAAACCGTCTTCGAGCAGCGACTTCATGCCTTGGCGCTTGGCGACTTCCCGCATTTCTTCGATGCTGGCCGATTCGCCTACCATGCGGCGCAGCGTATCGGTCATCGGCAGGACTTCGTGAATCGCGACGCGGCCGCGATAGCCCGTGCTGCTGCAGTTGCCGCATCCTTTGCCTTTATAAAGCTTATCGGCGAATACTCCGTTATTGTGCATAAGAATTTTTTCCTGTTCGGACGGCGTATAGACCGTTTTGCACTCCGGACAGATTCTGCGTACCAGACGCTGGGCGACGACGCCGATCAGCGACGAAGCGATCAGGTACGGCTCGATGCCCATATCGCGCAGCCGTGTGACGCTGCTGACCGCATCGTTCGTATGGAGCGTCGACAGAACCAGGTGGCCCGTCAGCGAAGCGCGAACCGCAATCTCCGCCGTCTCGGTATCCCGGATTTCCCCGACCATGACGATATTCGGGTCCTGCCGCAGAATCGACCGAAGGCCCGCCGCGAACGTCAGGCCGACCGCCGGATTCACGTGTACCTGGTTGATGCCTTCGATCTGGTACTCGACCGGATCTTCGACGGTGATGATATTCGATTCTTCCGTATTGAGGTGGTTAAGCGCCGAATACAAAGTCGTGGTCTTCCCGCTGCCGGTCGGTCCGGTCAGCAGCATAATGCCGTAAGGACGTTCGATCATTTCTTTAAATACGGTATTGTTCCGTTCGTCGAAGCCGAGCTGGTCCATCGACTGCACGCCGGTCGTCAGGTCGAGCAGCCGGAGCACGATCTTCTCGCCGTGCACGGTCGGCAGCGACGAGACCCGGATATCGACCATCCGGTAATCGACCTGCATCTTGATCCGTCCGTCCTGCGGCAGCCGCCGCTCGGCGATATTGAGCTTGGCCATAATCTTGAGGCGCGCCGTGATAAAGCCCTGCATCTGCTTGGGAATCATCCGCTCGGTCCGCAGCGATCCGTCGATCCGGTAGCGAATCGCCAGGTTGGCTTCGCCGGGATCGACGTGGATATCGGAAGCCCGAAGCTGAACCGCCTGCTGGATCATCTGGTTGACCAGCTTGACGATCGGCGAGTCTTCGTCGGTAATCTCCGTCTCTTCGATGTCCTCCACGCTGGGCAGCTCGCCCATCATCTGGTTCATCGAATCGCGCAGGCCGTAGTGCCGGGCGATCGCTCTTTGCAGCTCGTCGCGCGTACAGATCGCCGGTTCGATGCGGAAGCCGGTGCTCATGCGCAGGTCTTCGATCGCGAAATAGTCGAGCGGATCGGCCATCGCCACCATCAGCTTGCCGCCTTCTTTCATAAAAGGAAGCACCTGATAGCGCTTGGCCATGCTTTCCGGAATAATCTGGGTGATCGCCGGATCGATCTGATATTTAAACAGGCTGACGTGGGGAATCCCGAGCTGGAATTCCAGCACTTCGATCAGCTGCTGTTCGGTGATGGTGCCCTGGGCAATCAGGTGGTCGCCGAGCTTGCGCTTCGTCTCCCGCTGTTCGACCAGCGCCTGCTGCAGCTGTTCTTCGGAAATAATGCCGTTTTCGACGAGCAGGTCGCCGAGTCTTTTCTTCACGATTGCCATTCCCGCTTCATCTCCGCCATTTCGTTATTTTATATTGAAATTGAGATTCAAACTTTGCCCGATCCAGCCGACATAAGAAGAAGGTTCGCTAAGCACGGAAACCGGATGTCGGAAAAGGAAATCGCACCGGTCGACAGTGTCTTTGTATATATCGAAGAATTACGGGGGCTTTTTTATAGCAATTCGAGAAAATCTTTAAATGTTCTTAAAAGCGGGCGTGTTTAAAATGCCTTGCTTGGTTATAAGTAATTAGTATTGTGAAGATAAGGCTTATGGCCTAAAATGATTATAACCCATACAGGGACGTTTTTGACAACTTATTTAGCAAAACGATACCGATAACTGGAATTTATAGGTACGATCGATCATAACCGAGCAAGTACGGATTACGCGATAAAGAAAAGACCACTTTTGGGGAGGAATATTGGTGAAAAGAAAGCTTGTGGGAATATGGGCTGTGCTTCTGGCTTTGGTGCTGGTTAGCGTTCCTTTTGGGATTTGGAAAGCGATGGCCGACAGCGAGCCCGCTTACCAGATCAAGATTCTGGAAATTTCGGACGATGGAACGTATGCGCTCAAAACGGCTTTGAACGCAGCAGCCAACGTTACCGTAGACACGATGAGAATGAAGACGTTCGTCGCGATGCGCGACGAACTCGACGGCAAATACGACGCGATCTATTTCGGCAAAGGATCGTACAGCACCGCCCTGCCGCAGACGTTTACGACGGGACCCAGTGTCGAGCAGCAGAAAGCACACGATACGACAAGTATCCTGAACGATATCACCAAGCTCAAAGCGGGACAGGTCGAAAGCAATTATATCCTCAAAGGCCTGCCGGTTATTTTCCACACTTCGATTGCAAAGCAAAGCCCTACGGGCAACCTGTACGCGCTCTACAGCAAATACTATAATTCCTCCACCCGTCCCAGCACCACGCTGTTCGTAAGCGACACAACGCTGGGCAGCGATGTGGTTCAGAAGATCAAGGACGGCAGCGCCGTTTACAAGCAGCGCCCGCAGGTGGAAGTCGTCGCCAAGCCGCAGGATTTCCTCAGCGGATCGACTACGATCTATACGACCGGCGATACGATGACTTTTACGTTCAATGCCAACAACGTCAAAGACTTCTCCACACCGGTCAACGCCAAGTTGTATGCGAGCGTCGACAAAGCGCTGGCCCTGTCCGACGAGAATATAGTCGCCAGTTCCACACTGAGCTCGCGCGCCGGAACGCTGACTTACAAACTGCCTCAGACGTTCTCGGGGCCGATCTATTGGAAACTGGTCGTTACCGCCAACGGACAAAGCGATTACGCGCAGGGCGCGTTCCGCGTCCGGGACAAGCAGACCGTCATCCGAGTGCTTCAAGTCATGCCGAACAACAGTGCCAGCAGCCTGCTTACCGCGACAAATATGAATCAGTCCTACTTGTCGACGAACGATTACAATATCCAAATCACGCCGATCCTGTTCAGCGATTTCAATACCGCAAGCAACGTTAATTCGTACGCCAACCTGAACGGCAAGTACGATATGATCATTTTCGGTTTCGTGGACAATTATAACTCGCAGACGTCGGGCAGCCTCACGGATGTCGCAGCGGCCGGGGTCAACGCTTTTATCAAGACCGGGCAGGCCGTTATGTTCACCCACGATACGATGATCGGCAATACTTCCAATCCGTGGATCAAGAACTTCCAGCAGACAACCGGCCAAACGGGGCTGTACACCAATATGGGCCTGGGCGCTCCGAACAAGTCGACACGCACCAAAGTCGTCAATACCGGCATGCTGACCCAATTCCCGTTCGATCTCTCGCAGACTCCGAGCAACACGAACGGTTACGTGGGACAAATCGCGCAGACGCACGACCAGTACTATATGCTCGATCTGGAAGATCCGGATATCGTGCCGTGGTACAACATCGTGAGCGAAGGCAACGATACGTACAAACGCGACAGCGACGATTCTTACGATCATTATTACACGTACTCCAAAGGCAACGTGACCTACTCGGGTACGGGCCATACGAATACGAAATTCCCGGAATGGGAACAAAAGCTGTTCGTCAATACGATGTTCCGCGCCTTTATCGGTTCGAACCATGCGCCGACGATTACCGTAATCTCGCCGACGGCGAGCGAAACGACAAAGCCTTCGTATCTGAGCGATCTGGTATTCAGCTACCAGGTCGACGACCTGGACCTGAAAGACCTGAACGTATACTCGTCGGTCAAATTCAAAGTCAACGGTCAATACGTGGACAGTATGGCAATCGCCGAGAAGACGGTGCAAAAAGGCCAGGTTATTACGGAGAAATTCAAAAATCCGCTGCCGCTGGCAAGCGGTACGGTCCAGATCGAGATCACGGCGCACGACAAACAGGGTGCTTCGGTCGTTAAGACGATCGATCTGACGATTCAAAAAGTAGTCGCCAACCTGCAAACCGGACGGACGCTCGACACGGTGCCGGCCAACTACGAATTTCTTAAAGGCAGTACGGTCGGCATGACGTATACGGTAACGCCGCAGTCGATTCCCGCCGCGGATATTCGCTCCGGCGAAACGGGACTCAAAACGCTGGAGATCTCCAATATCGTCTATACGGAGAAACTGCCGGCGGGACTCGAGATTTCCGGTTCACTTCCGACCGGCATGACCAAGACCGGAACGCTGGCAGCCGGATATACGCTGAGCAAACCTTTAGACAAGATTACGTACACGCTGAGCGGCTCGTCTTACGTTCCGAACTCGGGCAGCACGTCGTCGTTCCATCTCAATGTCGTTCCGACTTTAAAAGGAACGTACAGCCTGAATCAGGCCAGACTGGGATATGAAGATATTCACGGCGTAGCGGATAATGCGAGCAGCACGGCGGCAGTCAATCTGATGAAAGGCTACAGCTTGATTACGCTCGGCGGCAGCACGACCACCAT
The DNA here is from genome assembly GCF_030518235.1 of Saccharibacillus sp. CPCC 101409. Classification (GTDB taxonomy): domain Bacteria; phylum Bacillota; class Bacilli; order Paenibacillales; family Paenibacillaceae; genus Saccharibacillus. The sequence goes on from NZ_JAULSA010000011.1 coordinate 64,522, forward strand.
TTCGGGCGGCTCGATTCAGGGAAGAACGTTATTCAACGGCCCCGCTACTCTCAGCGGCTTCGATATGGGAACGCAGCTCGGTTCGTACGATGCTTCCTTCCCGACGGTTTCCGCGAACGGAGATGTATCGATTACCGGCGGTTCCGTCAGCAACGGTCCGATTCTGACAAACGGCAGCTTTACTTCCAAGCAGTTCGGAATCAGCAATACGGTCATCATGGCCGGCAACGATGTTACGCTTAACGGCGATAACGGACTCAGCAGTTCTTCCATTTGGGCCGGCGGTAATTTGAACCTGAGCAACTACTACATCGGCAGCGGATTGAACTTCTACACAGTCGGAAACTTCAATATGACCGGCGGCGGAGTAAACGGCGGAAGCACGACTTACGGAGGCACGTCCAACGTAACCAATTCGTATATCACCAAATCCACCGCCGCCGCGATCAAGAGTAAGTTCGATACACAGAAGAACACGACCAACGCCAAAGGCGTTTCCGATTTCTCGGCCGCCAAACAGCAGTTAATCAGCCTGTCGAATGCTTATGCCGCTCTTACGACAAACGGAGCCTGGACATTCACCAACGATATGGACAGCGTACTGTTCAAAGGTACCGATCCTACACTGAATGTGTTTAAGATCGACGCAACCGAACTGAACAACCTCATTGCCAAAAGAAACAACTTGAGAATCCAGGCGCCTGCCGGCTCTACCGTTGTATTCAACGTGACCGGGGGCGACGTCAAATTCTACGGAGGATATAATCTCTCGGGCGTTACGGCGGATCGTGTCATCATCAACTACACCGGCAGCGGTTCCGTGACAATCAACGGGATTGCCGTTTCCGGCACGATCCTTGCTCCGCAGTCCACCGTCAACTTCCTGGGCGGCGATGTATACGGAACGATTGTAGCGGGTACCTATACGACTACGGGCTCGACATCGATTCATCTGGCCCAATTCGCCGGCAGCGCTCCGGTCGCAGCGACGACTCCGGGCGAAACCCGCACGATCCAGTTCCCGGATATTTTGTTCAACGCTATCGTCAAAGTAACCAGTATCGCGCTCACGCCTCAAACGATCTGGGTCGACGAAACGACGAAGATGATTCCGGTCATTGCACCGGCGGATGCGGACAACCAGAAAGTCACCTGGGAGAGCGACAGCCCGACGATCGCAACGGTCCTTAACAACGGAACGATCCTGGCGGGTACCGTCACCGGCATTAAGCCGGGGGTCGCGACGATTACGGCGAAAGCCGCGGACGGCAGCGGAGTTGTCGGGACAGCGAAAGTCACGGTCGAATCGCCGGGGCTGCTGATCCAGGGCGGCCCGAACGTCAATGTCGACGAAACCATCAGCGATTTGCAGGTGGTGTCGGCCGGAGCAGCGCGTCAATTGAGCAATATCACCTGGACGTTAATAGGCGCGGGAGACGCCGGCAAAGCCAAATTGGTCGGAGGCGTTAACGGCCAGACCGTTTCGCTCCAGGGCGTCGAAGCGGGAACCGTGACGCTCCAGGTCACGGCGAGCATGGCCAGCCCGCTTACCGGTGTGGTCAAACCTTTTACAACGACTGCCAAGATCAACGTCCTCAACCCGCTTACCAGCGCGGCGATTACCGGACCGACCTGGGTGGAAGTCGGCCGTTCAATCGGCTTGAATACAGAAATTCAACCGGCCGGCGTTCATCTGTCCTCGATTCAATGGACGGTTAATTCGGGCAGCGACAGCGGAAAGCTGAGCAGTACCGCGGCCGGCAGCGTGGTAAGAACCAATACGCTTACGGGGTCGAATACGCCGGGGCTGGTGACGGTCGGAGCCGCTTTCACTACACGCGGCGACAGCCCGGTCAAACTCGACGCGACTAAAGCCATCCGCGTCGTCGATCTGCAAATCGGAGGCCCCGAGCAGCTCTTTATCGGAAAGTCCAGCAGCCTGAACGCGGTCTTCGCGACGTATCAGCCGGAGAACTGGACCGATAAGCCGACCAATTACGCATGGACGGTTACGAACTTGAAGAAAGATGCCAGCGGCAATCTGGTCGTCGATTCTTCGAGCGGTACGCCGTACGCCACATTCCAGGCAGGCAGCGCCTCTACCGCAGCGCCTACGATCAATGCGGGCAGCGAAGGCGGCTATGTACGAGTAACGCTGACGGTCGGCGGTATGACGAAAACACGGGATATTCAAATCGTTCCTTATCTGCAGCAGCTTCAGCTGCCGAGCCCGATCACACTCTATATCGGTGAGAAAAACAGCTTGAAAGACGTGCTCAATGTGGTTCCGGGCAAGCTCGATATGGATGCAATCCTTCCCCAGTTGAACTGGAGCAGCGGCAATCCGGAGGTTGCAACGGTCGGTAATGCGACCGTGAATGACAAAGGAATCGTTACCGCCGTCAAAGAAGGCGCAACGCGAATCACAGTCAACTACCCTTCGCCGGGTCCGGGTCTTCCTGCGGTACAGGCTTGGACGATCGTCCAGGTGCTCAAAAAGGCCGATCCGACTACCCCAACCACTCCGGGAAATCCGGACAACCCGGGCGGCGGCGATAGCGGAGGCGGCGATACGGGCGGAGACCGGTACTGATCCGGTTTCCATCCCTCGCGCTCCAAAACGATCGACAGCATACAAACCTGTTAAAGCCCCTGAACCCCGCATTGCCGCGGAGTTCAGGGGCTTCTTTTAATTGCCGTACATTCGGCCAAACGAAAAAGCGCGCTGCGGCCGGTCGGCCCTGTCGGCCAATCGTCGCATGCACGCTTTTTCCTTCTTCCGGCCATCTATTCCATCTTGAGCTGTCCTACGCTGATACTGACCTGTTGAACCTGCGGCAGCCAGCTGCCCTGGTGCGAATACACTTCGTCGTTATAATGCACTTTGAATCGGGAGGTGCTGTCCTGGAGCGCCGAAGACTGCGGAGCGAATACGATATCTCCCGTTCCGCGTTTGGACTCGCCGACAACCGCGTTGACCGTGAGATCGCCTTTGGCAAAAAATCCGCCCTCCAGCGCGAAGTTCGAGCCGACGCCGTACAGGGTAGCCGTCGAGTCGGTGTAGAAGAATCCGCGCAGAACCGACGTGGCGGCGCTGCTGAAAGCGTCGACCCGGTTCAGCAGCACTTCGCCTTTGGAGATCAGCACGATTTCTTTGCCCGCGATGCCGGTAATGACGGCGTCTTCGATCGTTGTGCTGCCCATTGTCAGCATGGTCGAATCGACAGCCGCGGAATCTTTAAAACGTACGTTGCCGGTCACCAGCACGTTGCTGGCCAGAGAAACCGGCTGACTGCCGCCGGCGAGCGTCAGATTGCCGTTCACGATCAGCCAGTTGTTTTTGTCGCTCGTGCCGATGCTGTCGAACGTTTTACCGTCGATTAGCAGGTCGCCCTGGAAGACCGTTGTTTTATTTAGAGAAGCGAGTGCTGTTTTTAGCTTGTTTATTGCGTTGTTGTATTTTTCGACTTTATCCTGGTTGCTTTTGACAACCGCGTTATAATCGCTTAGCTCTTTATCGGTCGGATCGGCGCTCAGTATCGGCAGCGTATCCAGAACCGGTTTCTCCGGCATTTGGGCCTGAAAAACGGATGTACTTCCCAACGATTGGACGACAGCCGCCATTCGATTAGAAGCCGAACCCGACTGCCCTGCGTATGCTTTCTGCAAGGAAGCCTGCGTTACGCCGGTCAGGTTAACCGCAGCAGCCAGCTTGTCCAGAAACGAACTCTCCACATTGATCTGTACGAACTTCTGCCGGTCTTTGATATGGATCTGCGATACCCCGACACCGAGCGCCTGCTGCACGCGGCTGCCGACGGCCGAGTCTCCTCCCGAGGTTACGGGGCTCAAAGGCGCTCCGTTTTCCGAACTGACGAAGCCGTCCAGGCTTTGGATATAGACCTGGCCGTCTGTCGTCATCTTGGGAAATACGCTGTTTGTCGCAAGCGATTTGCCTTCATAGATATACTGCGGATGATTCGTCACGACCAGCTTATCCCCGGCATAAATATTCCCCACGATATAAGGAGCGCCGTTCAAGATCAGGTTCTGCTCCGAACCGAACGCGTACTGCAGAAAGTCCGGATACATATTGACCCGCATTTCCTGGGTAAGCGTGCGTTTCACTCCGTTGACCTCGCCGGCCGCTTTGAGCGTGATAATATAAGCAGTTCCCTTGCGCGGATCGCCTACGGGCAGATCTTTGAAGACATCAGCCACGCCGGGCTTTTCAAGCAGTCTTCCTTTGGCTTCGTATAAGTTCTCCGTCTGCGCATTATCGTTATCTGCGGACTTCAACGGTATGCCGGCCACGATCCCGTCGATCAGCGGCTTCAAGGTATCGGAAGTCACGCCCGAAGCCGCCGCTGCCAGATCGATCTTCGACGAAATATAAGCCACCGATTCATCGAGCACCTTCTGCGTCAGCTGAAGACTCTGAATATCGTTCTCGCGCGTAAGCGTCCGCCTGGCGCCTCCGACCGTCGCGCTGAGCACGGCAACGCCGAGCAGCGTCAGAATCAGCATCATAAACATAACCATGACCAGCGCCGAGCCTTTTTCCTCCCGCAACCGTTGCATGTAATGATCTCCTTTTTCGTTCATTGCGATCTGCCTCGCTCCCTTCGATCAGAAGCCAAACCGGCTTTCCAGCTCGATCTGCGATTTGTTCGTTCCGTCTCCCAGCACGATGACCAGCTTGATATTGATCAGCCCCGTCTCGATAAAGCCGAATACGTCCAGATTGTCGCCTTCGAGCCCGATCGACGAATCCGCGTTAGGCGAAGTTTCCGATACCAGCAGTTCCCCTTTGATTCGGGTCGACTGGAAAGGGTCTGCCGGCTCCTCCGGAATAAGCGAAGAACTGCTGCCGGAACTGTCTGTTTCTTTCTTCGCAGGCTTGTGAATTTGCAGCTGGTGGTCTTGGATCACGATTTCTTCGGCGGTTTCCATATTCGGCTTGCCGTCCGTGTTCTCGTGCACCAGTTGGATCCCGATATTATTGCCCAGATCGTCTTTCAGCGGGTATACGCGGTCCGGCGCGAACGTGTACAGCTCCGTAATGACCGCGGACATTAGAATATCGCCCTGTTCGCGCAGATCGTTCTCGATGCCGACCCGATTATAGCTGCGAAAGCCGAAAAAGATCGTCGCCGAGATAATACCCAGCACCATGCCGAGAATCGACAAAACGGCGAGCAGCTCGATCAGCGTAACCCCGTCTTCCCTGCGCAGCAGCTTAACGAATCGATTCCGCATTGACATACCCCTCCACCGTCACCGAATCCGCTCCCGGACCGCTGCTTCCCGCCGTGGCCGGACTCACCGTCGCGCTGATCGGAAGCAGCAGATTGCTGCCGTCGTTTTTCGTAGATAACCCGGGCTGGTAAGCGATTGTAATCCGATAAGCCACCCCGTTGACCGAAGGACTCAGGATTGCGGACAGCGTACCGAGATCCTTGGTTTTAAAAATATTTTTGAACGCGCAAACCCCCGTATCGGAAGCGGCGCAGGTCGAGAACGTATCGGATGTAATCGCCGCTTTACCGTTTGCCTGAGCAGCATTGGTGGAAACGAAATAAGCTCCCATCCGGTCGAAATCCTGCTTCTGCATATACACCAGCGCGTTGCGCGCCAGATTCGACATGATCGTTTTATTCTGGTTCGTTTTCGAGTAAGTAAGGGCGTTGCCGAAATAAGCCGTAAAAGCCAGCGCCGCGATCGCCAGGATCAGCATGGCCGCCAGCACTTCGATCAGCGTAAACCCTTCCTCCCGCTTCAACCTTGCCAACAAGGAACTTCCTCCTTTCGCGCCTATCGAAGCTTCTGTACACAAACACACCGTATATATCGGTCTTTTTTACTTCTTTCATTATATGCGCCAGTTGGCAGGCACGGCAATGATTGTTTGGGTCTTTTGACCCTAGTTGAGGCGGCCCGGCAGGAAAGGAGATGCGAAGCGAGAAGTTTTTCAAGATAACGTTTACAACAAGACATTTTACAGGAGGAATAAATACATGGCTTTAATTACCTGCAATTTCTACTCCGAATCCCTCGGGCTCAGCACGTCGATGCACGTTATTCTGCCGCAGCAGACGCGTTCGCAGATCGGGATGGAAAATGTAAAGCGGCCGGGGCCGCACAAAACGCTGTATCTGCTGCACGGCTTGTCGGACGACGATTCGATCTGGCTGCGGCGCACGTCGATCGAACGTTACGCGGCTTCCTACGGAATCGCCGTCGTGATGCCGCAGGTGCACCGCAGCTTCTACACGGACATGGAATACGGCGAGAAGTACTGGGAGTTTATCAGCGAGGAGCTGCCGGAGCTGGCGCGCTCGTTCTTCCCGCTGTCGGATAAACGCGAAGACAATTTTGCGGCGGGGCTGTCGATGGGCGGCTACGGGGCGTTCAAACTGGCGCTGCGCCGTCCGGACCTTTTCGCGGCGGGAGCCAGTCTGTCGGGCGCGCTGGATATCGCAACCATGACGGAGAATCCCGACAACCCGCGATCCGGCCTGCTGGATACCATCTTCGGCGAACGCGCCGTGCGCGGCAGCGAAGACGATCTGCTGTTCCTGCTGGACCGCACGGCGCAATCGGACGCTCCCAAGCCGAAGCTGTACCAGTGCTGCGGAACGGAAGACTTTCTGTACCGGGACAACCAGACGTTTAAAAAAGCGGCGGAATCCAGCGGACTCGACTTCACGTATAACGAAGGCCCGGGCGAGCATGAATGGGGCTACTGGGACCGTATGATCCAGCAGGTGCTGGAGTGGCTGCCGCTGGAAGAAAAGTAGGCTTCATTATATGCAAAAAGAGCTCCTGTCCCGCGAACGAAGCGGACAGGAGCTCTTTTTTATGAAAACTCGTGCTGCATACTTGCTTCTACAGCGGCGATCCAAGCGGATCGAAACCGATTGCGAAACCCGCGGTGCGTTTAACTTTGTTCGTCGAGCTCCAGCACGCCGCAGGCCCGATTGCGCCCTTTTTCCTTGGCCCGATACAGCGCTTCGTCGACACGGTTGAAAAGCGTCTTGGGCGAACCGCTGTCCGACGAGCCGTAGCCGATCGACACGGTAAGGCGCAGGATGCGACCGTCGTCCAGCACAAACGGGTGCTCTTCGACCGCCAGGCGAATCCGCTCCGATACCTCCCCGATCTCGCGATCGTTCAGGCGGTCGAGCACAATTGCGAATTCTTCGCCGCCTTGACGCGCGCAGTAGCTGTTGGACGGCGTGTTCATGGGCAGCAGCGCGCCGAACTGCCGCAGAATGGCGTCGCCGCCGGGGTGTCCGTACGTATCGTTGATCTGCTTGAAATGATCGATATCGAGCAGAATCAGCGCAAACCGTTCTTTGGTCTTCACGGTCAGGCTTACCCGGCGTTCGTACAGCAGATGAAAAGCGCGCGGGTTGTTCAATCCGGTCAAAAAGTCTTTGTGCGCCGCTTCTTCCATAAACATAAACAGCTCGTTCGACCGCTTGAGATGGCGCAGCATCAGGAAAGTGAACACTCCGTCCCCGATAATGATCGGCGCGTACACCGGAACCACATCGAACGCCTGCACGCCCACGACAAGAAAGAAGCTCAGCAGGAACACGGAAAATTGCACAAAAAAAGCAAAGCCCCAGCGAACCGGTTCAAGCTTGTACGGACGTAAAAAGGAAGCCGCGAGCGCAAACGTCAGCATCGCGTTGCCCGCGCCGATTATCGACGAATAGCCGAACTCTCCGAAAAAAAACATCCGAAAAATCGCGATCACCACGCTGGCCGTCAAGCCGGCGGGAATGCCTCCGATATAAAGGGCAATAATAATAGCCGTCTGACGCAGATCGACGACGGCGTGATCGCTGAGCGGAAACGAAAATTTCATCAAAACGATGCCGACGATCCCGAGCGCCGCACCGGCTCCCCAGGACTTCCATCGGCTGTCCCTAAACCGCGATCGGTTGACTTTGTTCAGCAGAATGTTTCCGAAAAACAGCAGCGTCGCCAAAACGGTGAAATTTACAAATAACTCTTTGAACATAATCCGGTATATGCCTCGCAATCTTCAGCCTGTTAAACCAGGCCGCTCCCCCTATATTTTACCTTAATCCATTTATATTGCAAAGACGCGCTAAGTCGAAATGAGTCGGATTGTCTCGGATAATAGAAGGTATGCTTAAAAAAGCAAGCCATTCGGGAAGATTAACGCAAAAAAGCCGCCTCTTAGCAGCTTGTCTCATCTTAAATAGTAGGATTTCGTTTGGCTGAATTGCACACGGTTTAAGTGCGATTCAGACGGACGAAACCGTACATCTGAGTGAGACAAGTCGCCAGCAGCTTGTCTCATCTTAAATAGTAGGATTTCGTCTGGCTGAATCGCACACGGTCTAAGTGCGGTTCAGACGGGCGAAACCGTACATCTGGGTGAGACAAGTCGCTTAGCAGGACGGCTTATGTCGAGACTATGCTTTTTTCATATGGATCGGTCCATGATCAAGCGTATTTACGGAATCCGCGAAACTTAATTCTGGTTTTCCAGCCATTCGGTCGTGCGTTCCAGCGTCTGCTCCGCCCGTCCGATCGCCGCTTCCACCTGCGGCGCGGCGGTGCCGCCGTAGACGTTGCGCGCGTTGACCACATTCTCGGGCTGAAGCACGTTGTAAATCTCTTCGTCGAACAGGTCGGAGAATTCGCGGAATTCGTCCGGACTGAGATCGAGCAGATATTTGCCGTTCTCGATGCAGTACAGCACCGCTTTGCCGATGACTTCGTGCGCCTGGCGGAAAGGCAGGCCTTTGCCGACCAGGAAGTCCGCGATATCGGTCGCGTTCGAGAAGTCTTTGTTGACGGCTTCGCGCATGCGGCCGGTGCGGACTTTCATCGTCGCGATCATCGGCGCGAACAAGCGCAGCGCGCCGTCGAGTGTCGCCACGGTATCGAACATGCCTTCTTTGTCTTCCTGCATGTCTTTGTTATAAGCAAGCGGCAGCGACTTGAGCACCGTCAGCAGACCCATCAGGTTGCCGTACACGCGACCGGTCTTGCCGCGCACCAGCTCGGCCACATCCGGGTTCTTCTTCTGCGGCATGATGCTGCTGCCCGTGCAGAACGCGTCATCCAGTTCGACGAAGCCGAACTCGGTGCTGCTCCACAGTACCAATTCTTCGCACAGGCGCGACATATGCATCATCAGGATCGAAGCGCCGGACAGGAACTCCAGGATGAAGTCGCGGTCGCTGACCGCGTCCAGGCTGTTCTCGTACACGCCGTCGAAGCCGAGCTGCTCCGCCACGAAATGGCGGTCGATCGGGAACGTCGTACCGGCGAGCGCGCCCGCGCCCAGCGGCAGGATATTGATGCGTTTGTAGCTGTCCATAAGCCGCTCCGCGTCGCGCTGGAACATGGACACGTAAGCAAGCAGATGATGCGCAAAAAGAATCGGCTGCGCCCGCTGGAGATGCGTATAGCCCGGCAGAATGGTCGCCGTATGCTGCTTCGCCTGCTCCAGCAGCGCCTGCTGCACATTCTGGACAAGATTCGTCAGTTCCACGACGCGGCTGCGCAGATACAGGTGCATATCGGTCGCCACCTGGTCGTTCCGGCTGCGTCCGGTATGCAGTTTGCCGCCGACCGGTCCCACCTCTTCGATCAGGTGCTTCTCGATATTCATATGGATGTCTTCGTCCGACACGGAGAATTCGACCTGTCCGGCTTCGATCTTGTGCAGGACTTTGATCAGCCCCTGCGAGATCGTATCGGCGTCTTCCTGCGGAATAATACCGCACTTGCCCAGCATGGCGACATGCGCCAGGCTGCCCTGGATATCTTCCTCGGCCAGCGCTTTATCGAAATTGATGGAGGCGGTGTATTCTTCGACCAGACGATCGGTCGGTTTGGTGAAGCGTCCTCCCCAGAGTTTGTTCATCAGAAGTCCTTTCCCCTCCCAAACCCTCCCCGAGGGAGGGCCCCAAAGGGCTACCGCCCTCTGGACACCTGTAAGGTAAAGGCGTCCGTTCGAGGAGTATGGGAAGTTCGGCTTTTTTTATTGGTTGTTGCGGGTGCCGTGTGCCGCCGCCCGGCCTGCCTTCGGCGGCCGCGGCCTGGGTCCGAGCGGGCGAGCACGGCGCGGGCAGCTGTTCGCTGCCTTGTGCAGCGCGTGTGTGGGACTCGCGCGGGTCGAAGGCGGGCGGCTTCGCCTCGCCCTGTTCGACCAGAAGACCCGGGGCCGAAGGCGGGCGGCTTCGCCTCGCCCTGTTCGACCGGAAGACCCGGGGGCGAAGGCGGGCGGCTTCGCCTCGCCCTGTTCGACCGGAAGACCTGGGGCCGAAGGCGGGCGGCTTTGCACGCCCTGTTCGGCCAAGACCCGGGGCCGAAGGCGGGCGGCTTCGCACGCCCTGTTCGGCCAAGACCCGGGGTCGAAGGCGGAGCGCTTCGCCGCTCCTGTTCGACCGAGACCCGGGGCCGGAGGCAGAGCGCTGCGCGACTCTTGTCCGGCCGGGTTCCAATGCGAAGAGGCAGTATTGGCTTCGCAAGATCGTGCTTCGCAGGGTCCCGGGTCTTATCCGGCTTACAGTGAAAGCCGGATGCCCCTCCCCACTCTCACCCCTGCGGGTGAGAGGCTCTGCACCCGGAAAGGCTCAGCGGGCAGAGGGAAAGATCCGTGAAGGAGACCTGGCGTTCGCCTTTGAAACCGGGAAGATTCCACTTAAATCTAATCATTCTTCCTGGTTTCAACAAGCGACCGTAACGGAACTTTCCCGGCGTCCCCAATCTGCCTTTCCCTCTCGCATAGGCCTTTCCGAGCTTACTTCTGCTCGACCCCGGCTCCTACTTTCAGCCGCAAAGCATTCAAACGAATAAAGCCGGTCGCGTCTTTCTGGTCGTAAGCCTGGCTCGGGTCGGCTTCCATGGTGGCGATGTCCGGGTTGTACAGGCTGACCGGGCTTTTGACGCCGGCGCCGATGATATTGCCTTTGTACAGCTTCACGCGGACCGTACCGGTCACGTTTTTCTGGCTTTCCGTCACCAGGGCCTGCAGCGCAAGGCGCTCCGGAGCGAACCAAAAGCCGTTATAAACCAGCGTGCTGTAGCGGGTCAGCAGGGAATCGCGCAGGTTCATGACCTCGCGGTCCATGGTCAGCGATTCCATTTTGCGGTGCGCGGTGAACAGGATGGTGCCGCCCGGAGTCTCGTAGACGCCGCGGCTCTTCATGCCGACAAAACGGTTCTCGACCATGTCCACGCGGCCGATGCCGTGTTTGCCGCCGAGTTCGTTCAGCGTGTTCATCACTTCGAGCGGGCTCAGTTTCTCGCCGTTCAGCGATACCGCGTTGCCCTGTTCGAATTCGATCTCCAGTTCTTCCGGCTGATCGGGAGCGTCCTGCGGGTCCGCGCTGAGCAGGAACATCTCTTTGTTTTCCGGGGCGCTCGGGTCGAACCATGGATCTTCCAGCACGCCGCTCTCGTAGCTGATATGCAGCAGATTGCGGTCGGTGGAGTAAGGCTTCGCGGCGGAAGCGGTGACCGGGATGCCGTGCTGCTCGGCGTAAGCGATCATCTCGGCGCGGCCCGGAAACGTTTCGCGGAACTCGTCGAGTCTCCACGGCGCGACGACCTGGATATCCGGCGCGAGGGCGGCGACGCCGAGTTCGAAACGCACCTGGTCGTTGCCTTTGCCGGTCGCGCCGTGCGCGATCATGGTCGCGCCTTCGGCGCGGGCGATCTCGACCATCCGTTTGGCGATCAGCGGACGGGCGATGCTGGTACCGAGCAGGTACTGGCCTTCGTACAGCGCCGCGGCCTGGAACATCGGGTAGATGAAGTCCGACGCGAATTCGGCCTGCAGATCGTCGATATAGACTTTGGAAGCTCCGGTCGCCAGCGCTTTTTCTTCGAGGCCGTCCAGTTCTTCCTTCTGACCGATATCCGCCGTAAAAGCAATGATCTCCGCGTCGTACGTTTCTTTGAGCCATTTCAAAATGATCGACGTATCCAGTCCCCCGGAGTACGCGAGCACGATTTTTTCTTTAGTCATGGTTCCTGATTCCTCCGCTCTAAAATGTCGATACGTTCTCGTTTACCGTTCATCCCCTTGTTCGGCGCGAAAGCGGCGTTCTCCTGCCTGTTCGCGGGATTCGCCGCTTTCCTTGTGCTTGAGTATTACGCCATCAGGGTCGCCATAACCGCTTTCTGCGCATGCAGACGGTTCTCGGCTTCGTCGAAAATCACGCTGTTCCTGCCGTCGATCACGCCCGCGCTCACTTCTTCGCCGCGGTGCGCCGGCAGGCAGTGTAGGAACAGATAGTCCGCTTTGGCGCCGCTCACCAGTTCTTCGTTGACCTGATAGTCTTTAAACGCCTGCTCGCGCACTTTCTGCTCTTCCTCGAAGCCCATGCTCGCCCAGACGTCCGTGTACACGGCGTCGGCGTTCTCGACCGCTTCGCGCGCGTCGCGCACGATGGCGATCTTCGATCCGGTTTCGCTTGCGATCTCCTGCGCCTGGCGCACGATCTCCGCATCCGATTCGTACCCTTCCGGGCTTGCGATGCTGACGTCCATGCCCATCTTCACGCCGCCGAGCAGCAGGGAGTGGGCCATGTTGTTGCCGTCGCCGACATAGGCCAGCTTTTTGCCTCTCAGCGCGCCTTTGTGCTCCTGGATCGTTTGCAGATCGGCGAGCACCTGACACGGATGGCCGAGATCGCTCAGCGCGTTGATGACCGGGATATCCGCGTATTTCGCCAGCTCCGTTACGTTTTCGTGGCCGAAGGTGCGGATCATGATGCCGTCCAGGTAGCGCGACAGAACGCCGGCCGTATCGGCGATCGTTTCACCGCGGCCGAGCTGGATATCGTTTTTGCTGAGAAAAAGAGCGTGTCCGCCGAGCTGGAACATCCCCACTTCGAACGAGACGCGGGTGCGGGTCGACGACTTTTCAAAAATCATCCCCAGCGTTTTGCCTTCGAGCGGCCGGAAAATCTCTTTCGTGTTCTGTTTGCGTTTGAGTTCGATCGCCAGATCGAGCAGGTATTGAATTTCTTCGGTCGTATAGTCGGTCAGTTCGACGAGGTCGCGTCCTTTAAGGGCGTGCCCGTGAGCCTGTTGGGTCAAGTCCATGAATAAGCCTCCTTGGTTCGTTTCTTGGCAAAAAGAAAAGCGTCTGCGAGCCGTCCTCGCGGCCCGGCCCGCCAAACGCTGGATACGCGTTTCTTCGCCGCCGCGCTTGCTTTTCTATACGCTGTGCGTCGGCACTTTCTCCTGAATGATCGAAGTCAGCAGGTTGACGGCCTGGTGGACTTCTTCTTCGCTCACGTAGAGATTCGGCAGCAGACGGATCACGTTCGGTCCGGCGGTGACGAACAGCAGACCGCGCTTCTGGCCTTCGAGCACCAGATCGCCGACCGGTCCCGTGCACTCGATGCCGATCAGCAGACCCAGTCCGCGGACTTCTTGGACAAAAGGATGATCGCCCAGCTCTTTGCGCAGCTCGCCGGCGAGCAGCTCGCCGATCTTCGCCGCATGCTGCGGCAGATCGTCTTCCTGCATCGTTTCGATCGTCGCGATAATGGCGGACGACGCGAGCGGCGTGCCGCCGAACGTCGTAGCGTGGCTGCCGGCGATAAACGCTTCTTTCAAATATTCGCGTCCGAGCATGGCGCCGGCCGGAAAGCCGGAAGCGACGCCTTTGGCGACGGTGAAGATATCCGGTTTAAGTCCGTAGCGATGATGCGCGAACCAGGCGCCTGTACGGCCCATGCCGGTCTGCACTTCGTCGACGATCAGCAGGATGCCTTTGTCGCGGCAGAGCTGTTCGATCTGCTTGGCGTACGTTTCGTCCAGCGGGTATACACCGCCTTCGGCCTGCACCATCTCGATCATGACGGCCGCCGTGCGTTCGTTGACCGCATCCTCGATTGCCCGGATATCGTTCGGCGGTACGGTGACGAAGCCGGCCGGCAGCGGCAGGAAGCCTTCTTTGACTTTGTCCTGTCCGGTCGCGGTCAGCGTCGCCAGCGTGCGTCCGTGGAACGATTTGCCGAGCGTAACGATCTCGTAACGCTCTTCGCCTTTGACTTTCTGGAAGTAGCGGCGAGCCAGCTTAATCGCGGCTTCGTTCGCCTCGGCTCCGCTGTTGCAGAAGAATACGGCGTCGGCCTGCGCGACTTCGGCCAATTTTTGCGCGGCTTCTTCCTGCTTCGGCACGATAAACAGGTTCGACGTATGCCACAGGGTGTCGATCTGTTCTTTGAGCTTGTCGGAGACTTTCTTCGGCGCGTGGCCGAGATTGGTGACGGCCAGGCCGCTCATGAAGTCAAGGTATTTGTTTCCTTTGTCGTCCCAGAGCCAGCTGCCCTGGCCTTTGACGAAAGCCAGAGGGTATCTGGCGTAGGTTTGGAATAATGAAGACATGTTTTGCACGCTCCTTCCTGGTATGCGGTGCGGGAGGGGCTGCGGGAAAAGTCCATTACGATCGCTTGTTGAAATCGGGAAACTTGATTGAATTTTTTGATGGTAGTTTCCCGATTTCAAAGGCGAACGCTGGCGCTTCTTCATCGGACTTTTCCCTCCGCCTGTTACGCTTGCTCGTCGTGATCGTTCAAAAAATTAAGAACGGGGACACAGAATCGATTTTGATGTATCGATTCTCTCGCATTTAAGTACAGTTCCATTGCTTGCGTTTTATTGCTTGAGTTCTATTATTCAAGCTTTATCGCTTGAGTAAGCTTTATTGCTTGAACTCTATTTAACGTTCAATTCTCTCCAACCCTCATCGCCTTATGGCGGTTCCGATAGCTTCGCCGGACAGGAGGCGGGTAAGGACGCGGGGTTCGCCGCCGTCGACGATCACGACTTCGCGGACGTCGCCGTGGATACACTTCATGGCGGCGCGGACTTTCGGGATCATGCCGCCGTAGATCTCGCCGCTTTCGATCATCTCTTCGATCTCGGCGAAGGTGACGGAAGGCAGCGCGGTTTTGACGCCGTCCACCGTCTTCAGGATGCCGGGCACGTCGGTGACGACGATCATCCGCTCGGCGCCGATGAAGGAAGCCACCGCTCCGGCGGCGGTGTCGGCGTTGATGTTGTAGCGCTGACCGGCGGCGTCCACGCCGAGCGGGGCGATCACCGGCATATATCCCATGCCGAGAATGCCGGCGACGATGTCCGCTTCCACGCGGACGACATCGCCCACCAGGCCGACTTCGTCGGCGTTCGGAACCGGCTCGGCCTGGATCAGCGAGCCGTCCGAACCGGACAGGCCGAGCGCTTTGCCGCCGGCCGATTGAATGCGCCGCACGATCGATTTGTTGATCGTCCCGGCCAGGACCATCTCGACGACGTCGAGCACGTCCTCCGTCGTCCGTCTCAGCCCGTTCACGAACTCCGTCTCGATGCCGAGCTTCTCCAGGTTCCCGGAGATCGCCGGGCCTCCTCCGTGCACGATCACCGGCCGCACGCCGCTTTGCTGCAGCTCCGCCAGATCGGCGAAGAACGCTTCCGGCAGCGCAGCCAGGGTGCTGCCGCCGCATTTCATGACGAACGAAGCGCCCGCGCCCGCCGCGTTCGACGGTCGGGTCTGCGGTGCAGACGAAGCGCCGCTGTCGCCGGGGAAACGATAAAGCTGTCGGTTTGTAGGCATTCAACTGCTCCTTCCGGCCGATCCAGTCCCTCGTCATTTCTTAATCGGGGATTTACGTTCGCCTGCGCCCCGGATCGGCATTGTTTGGATACCCTATATGTCTATCGCTTACGAATGATGTTCTTTTTTATAAGAATGATCCGCGTTTATCAAGATCGTCCGCTTCCTATCCGCTCAGGTCCGGTACGCCGCGTTGATCCGCACGTAATCGTACGTCAGGTCGCAGCCCCAGGCTGTCGCCGACGCCCCGCCCATATTCAGCTCGACGGAGATCTGCACGGTATCGCCTTTGAGATACTCCAGCGCTTCTTCTTCGTCGAACGCGACCGGCTGGGATGCGGTCAGCACGACAATGCCGCCGAGCCGGATATCGACCGTATCGGGATTCACCGGCACACCGGCGCGGCCGACGGCGGCGATAATGCGGCCCCAGTTGGCGTCCGCGCCGTATACGGCCGTTTTGACCAGGCTGGAGCCGATCACGGTCTTCGCGATCGCCCGCGCCGATTCTCCGCTCTCCGCGCCGTCGACGATGACTTCGACCAGTTTGGTCGCGCCTTCTCCGTCTCTGGCGATCGCTTTGGCGAGATACCGGCACACATGGCCGAACGCTTCGGCAAAAACGTTCCAGTCCGGATGATCCCCGTTCAGCTCGTCCGCCTGGTTCGAAAGCCCGCTCGCCAGCGCGACCAGCATATCGTTGGTGCTCGTATCGCCGTCCACGGTAATCATGTTGAACGTATCGTCCGTCGCCTGCCGCAGCAGGCCGTGCAGCGCTTCGCTGCCGATCTTCGCATCCGTCGTCACAAAAGCCAGCATGGTCGCCATATTCGGATGGATCATGCCGGAGCCTTTGGCCGCGCCCGCAATCCGCACCGTTTGTCCGCCGACTCTTACGGAAACGCAGATTTCTTTTTTTACAAGGTCGGTGGTAAGGATCGCCTGGCTGAACTGCTCGCCGCCGTCCGCGTCGTCCGTCAGCTCTCCTGCGAGCCGGCTGATCCCGTCGCGCACGCAGTCCATTTTCAGATTCTCGCCGATGACGCCGGTCGAAGCGACCGCGACGTCTTCTTCGCTTACTCCGAAGCTTTCCGCGGCCAGCCTGCGCATCTCGTAAGCGTCGGCGTCGCCCTGTTTGCCCGTGCACGCGTTGGCGTTGCCGCTGTTGACGATCACGGCGCGCAGCACGCCGTTATTCAGGCTTTCGCGCGTCGTTTGCAGCGGAGCCGCCTGAAAAATATTCGTCGTATACACAGCCGCCGATGCCGCCGGTACATCGCAGACGATGGCGCCGATGTCGTTTCTGTCCGTTTTTTTCAGCCCGCAGTGCAGTCCGGCCGCCCGGAACCCCCGCGGGGTAATGATCGAACCGCCGTCGACGACGGTGTAAGAAGGAACTGCCATGAGACATGTCCGCCTTTCGCGTATGGAATCTTGGGAAATCTAAAAGTTAAGGATAGACCGGAATAAAGTTCAGCCCTTCCGCCTCGTCCCAGCCCATCATCAGGTTGAGATTCTGGATCGCCTGGCCCGCCGCGCCTTTGACCATATTGTCGATCGCCGACACAATCGTGACGCGGCCGGTGCGCTCGTCGACGGAGAAGCCGATATCGCAGTAATTCGAGCCCGACACTTCTTTGGTCGCCGGCAAAATGCCGTTTTCGCGGATGCGCACAAACGGACGGTCTGCATAAAAAGTTCGATACAAATCGATAAAATCCTGCGCGGCGCGCGTATCGTCGACCGAAGCGTAGATTGTGCTCAGAATGCCGCGCGTCATCGGAATCAGGTGCGTGGTAAACGTCACGACCACCTCCCGGCCGGCCGTTTCCGTCAATACCTGCTCGATCTCCGGAATATGCTGATGCGCATTGACTTTGTAAGCTTTCACGCTTTCGTTGATTTCGCTGTAATGCGTGCCGAGCCCGGTCCCGCGTCCCGCGCCGGATACGCCGGTCTTGGCATCGATAATGATCGTGGCAGGATCGATCCAGCCTTCTTTGACCGCCGGAATCAGTCCAAGCAGCGTCGCGGTCGGAAAACAGCCGGGATTGGCGATCAGCGGCTGCCCGGATACCCGTTCGCCGTACACATCGCTCAGGCCGTATACGGCTCGCTCCAGCATATCGTTTGCAGCCGGGGAACGCTTATACCATTTTTCATAAACCGCCCCGTCTTTGAGCCTCAGGTCGCCCGACAGGTCGATCACTTTCAGTCCCTGCTCCAGCAGCTTCGGAGCCAGCTCGGCGCTTACGCCGGCCGGAGTCGCAAGAAACACGACGTCCGCTTTGTTTTTCAATACCGCGGGCTCGATGGCTTCAAGCTCCAGCTCGATAATATTCGTTAAATGGGGAAAACTCGCGCTAAGGGGCGTGCCGCCGCTCGACGACGAGAGGACGCAGCACACTTCCGCATAGGGATGATGGTGCAGCAGACGAATCAGCTCCGCGCCTCCGTATCCGGTCGCGCCTACGATTGCCGCTTTGATCTTGCCGTTGCTCATACCGTTTCCGCCTCCGCTCCTTCGGTTCTCTCTAGATGGATATGCATGAAACCGAAATAATTATGTATTATTATACGTTTAATATTATATAAATACAACCTAACCGATAAAAAGTTCACATTCTGTGAAAGACGACAAGCAAAAAGCTATATAGGAACATATATTCCCTTTCTATCGCTTTTCGACTATAATATAAGCATACAATAAACGATCCCGGCGCACACTCCCAGGCGCGATCGAAAAGTATTCCTTTTTAAATATGAATTCGATCGATGGGAGGGAAATAGGTTTGGAATGGGATAACGAAAGCTCCGCGCATCATCCGTACGACAAAGCGTACAAACTGCTGCTGTCCAGCCGCGAACTGTTTGCCGAACTGCTGCACAGCTTCGGAGGGCGGCGATGGACGGAAGAGATTTTGCCGCAGGATTTGACGAGGGTCGACAAGTCATACATTTTGAGCGATTATAGAGAAAAAGAAGCCGATCTGGTCTACAGGGCGAGGCTTCGCGGACAGAACGTTTATTTCTATATACTGCTTGAACTGCAATCGAAAGTCGATTTTCAGATGCCGCATCGGCTGCTAACGTATATGACGGAGATCTGGCGGGACTTGCTGCGCAACACCAAACAATCGGAGAAGAAGCGTAAGTCGCATCGGCTTCCCGCGATTGTGCCGATCATTCTGTACAACGGCAGCGCTCCGTGGACGGCGGCCCGTTCGTTTCGCGAAACGCTGGACGGTCAGGAGCATTTCGGCGCAGAGCTGTTGGATTTTCGCTATATTCTGCTCGATGTTAAGCGGCTGGACGAATGGCAGCTGGAAGAGATGGAGAATCTGATCGGGCTTGTATTTCTGGCAGAGAAACAGCAGGACAGTATCCGGCTTGCCGAGCGGCTGATGAAATCGAGCCGAGTGCTCAAAGAACTCAGCCCGGAACTGTTTCAGCTGTTCAAGTCCTGGTTCAAGATCGTTAATCCCAAAGAAACGGAAGTGATTGGTCCGGTGCTCGATAAGTTCAACGATCCGAAAGGAGCGGAGGAAATGATTTCGAATGTGACGAAAGTGCTGCGCGACGGATATAACGAAATGCGGCGGAAAGGGCTGGAAGAAGGCCGTATAGAAGGACTGGAGCAGGGTTTAGAGCGAGGTCTCGAACAGGGTCTCGAACAGGGTCTCGAGCAAGGTCTCGAGCAAGGTCTTGAGCAAGGTCTCGAGCAAGGTCTTGAGCAAGGTCTCGAGCAGGGCCGAATAGAAACGCGGCGCGAAATCGCACTCAAGCTGCTGGCCGAAGGAATGGAGACGCGGCAGGCCGCGCGAATCTCCGGTTTGGCGGAAGAAGAAGTCGAGCGGCTCTCCAGCCTGCTGGGCTGATTCGCTCTTTTCCCCTCACGACAAGCCAAACCTGTCAGTTTATAAAAAAGCCGTTTCCCGGTTGAATTCCCGGGAAACGGCTTTTAATTACGCATCAACCTGTACGCGATCCAATGAAATCGAGCACAGCACAGGTAGACGTTTCTTTTACGTATTTGGTTATCCTTACGCAGGAGTTTTACATCTGAATCTTAAACCCTTCGCCCAATACCTCCTGAGCGTTGCTGATCACCACAAATGCTCCCGGGTCGACCGAGCGTACCAGTGTTTTGAGCCGACTCGTCTCGCTCTGGCCGATTACCACCATCAGGACCGGACGGGATTCGCCGGTGTAACCGCCGCGGCCGCTGAGTTCGGTCAGCCCGCGGTCCAGATCGCGCAGAATCACTTCCGTGACCTCTTCCCGTTTATCCGAGATGATATAAGCAACCTTGGTATAGCCGAGCCCCATCTCGACCGCGTCGATCACCTTGCCCGTTACATACAGACCGATCAGTGCGTACAGCGCGTTTTCGATCGACAGGGTGAAGCCCGCCAGCACGATTACCGTACCGTCGGTCAGCATCACGCACAGCGACAGGCTGAGCCCGGTATACTTTTGCAGCAGCTGCGCCACGATCGACAGCCCGCCGGTCGAGCCCCGGCCGCGAAACACGATCCCAAGTCCCAAACCGACGCCGATTCCGCCGTACAGCGAAGCCAGCAGCGGATTGGCGGTCGGAACCGGCCAGTCGCGCGTCAGGTAAATCAGCAGCGGCAGGCACACGGTGCCGATCAGCGTACGCACGCCGTACTGCCTGCCCAGGAATACGACGCCGGCGATAAACAGCGGAATATTGAACAGCCACTGCGAAAACGCGGGTTCGATCCCGAACCACGCTTCGATAATGATCGAAAGTCCCGATACGCCGCCGGACGCGATCCGGTTGGGCAGAAGAAACAGGTTGAACGCAACGGCGGTAATAAACGAACCGAGTACGATCAGCAGGGCGTCGACCGCGTTGCGGCCGGGTCCGTCAATCGGAATCAGCGGTTTTCTTCGGACTCTGCCGGTTTGCATGGTTTCCGCTTTACTCCGTTTCAACTTTGAGCTGGCTGCGCAGGTAAGCGTCGACGAACGGATCGAGCTCGCCGTCCATTACCGCGCCGATATTGCCCGTCTCGTGCGTGGTCCGATGGTCTTTGACCATGCTGTACGGATGGAATACGTACGAACGGATCTGGCTGCCCCAGCCGATCTCGGACTGCTCGCCGCGGATTTCCGCCAGTTCCTGCTTCTGCTCTTCGATCCTGCGTTCATAAAGCTTGGAACGCAGCATCGTCATGGCGCGCTCGCGGTTCTTGATCTGCGACCGCTCGTTCTGACAGGTGACGACCACGCCGGTCGGAAGGTGGGTAATCCGGACGGCGGAGTCGGTCGTATTGATATGCTGACCGCCGGCGCCGCTGGCGCGGTACGTATCGATCTTGAGATCTTCCGTGCGAATCTCGATATCGATCGTGTCGTCGATTTCCGGCACCACGTCGCACGATACGAACGAAGTATGCCGTCTGCCCGAAGCGTCGAACGGCGAGATGCGCACCAGACGGTGCACGCCTTTTTCCGCTTTGAGGTAGCCGTAAGCGTTATAGCCCTTGATCAGCAGCGTGACGCTTTTGATCCCCGCTTCGTCGCCCGGCAGGTAGTCGAGCGTTTCGACTTTGAAGCCGCGCTTCTCGGCCCAGCGGGTGTACATACGCAGCAGCATTTGTCCCCAGTCCTGCGACTCGGTGCCGCCGGCGCCGGGATGCAGTTCCAGGATCGCGTTCATTTTATCGTAAGGCTCGCTGAGCAGCAGCTGCAGCTCGAACGCGTTCATCTTCTCGACAAGCTCGTCGATGCCGGACGCCACTTCGGCAGCCATTTCTTCGTCGTTTTCTTCGTCGGCCAGTTCGGCCATCAGCGACGCGTCGTCGTAATCCTGCTGCAGCTTTGCATATTGATCGACGGAACCCTTGACGGCGTTCATCTCCGCAATCAACGCCTGCGCTTTGTCGCTGTCGTCCCAGAAATCGGGCGCGGCCATTTTTTCTTCGTAGTTGGCGATCATCTCCTGCTTAAGATCTAAGTCAAAGAGACCCCCTAAGGTTGGTTAATTTCTGCGCCATCTCGCGCAGATCCTGCTTCACTTTCGGATCGATCATTTGTCCTCACCTCGTGGATAGTCTGGTGTGCAGTTTTATAAATCGATGCAGCGGCGCTCCGCCCGTAAACAGCCCTTCGGCCCGGCTCCCGGAAGTATTTCCGGAAACCGGGCCGGGCTAAGTCATGACTTCGCACCGCCGAATACGGCTAAACGTCCGCGAACGCGCTCCGCAGCCGAATCAGCGCTGCGCGCGGCGCTCTTTGCGGGAAACTCTTTTCTCCGCGGCGTCCGGGCTGTTGGTGCTGATCTTCTTCTCGTCGATAACCGCTTCGCGCTGCTGGTTCGACTCGACGCGGGCTTTCATGATATACGTCGAAACTTCTTCCTGAATGCTGGCGATCATCTGATTGAACATTTCGAAGCCTTCGAACTGATACTCGCGCAGCGGGTCCGTGCCGCCGTACGCTCTCAGGTGGATACCCTGGCGCAGCTGATCCATGGCGTCGATATGGTCCATCCATTTGCGGTCGACCGCGCGAAGCGCGATAACCTTCTCGAATTCCCGGACCATTTCTTCGCCGAGCGATTCTTCGCGTTCGTTATAGCGCTGGAGGACTTTATCGTACAGATATTCGGTGATTTCGGAAGCTTCTTTGCCCCACAGCTCGTCGCGCTTAATCTCGCCTTCTTCAAGCAGCTTGGCGTTGATGTACTCCGCCACTTCTTCCAGTTCCCAGTTCTCCGGAATATCGTCGCCGGTATGCGCTTCGACCACGCGTTCGATCGTCGCTTTGATCATGTCCAGGATAATGGACTTGACGTTCTCGGCTTCCAGCAGTTCCATGCGCTGTTTGTAAATCACGCCGCGCTGCTGGTTCATCACGTCGTCATATTGGAGTACGACTTTACGCGTATCGAAGTTATTGCCTTCGACACGCTTCTGCGCCGATTCGACCGCGCGCGTAATCATGCGGCTTTCGATCGGCTGGTCTTCTTCGAAGCCCAGCCGCTCCATCATGTTCAGCACGTTGTCCGCGCCGAACCGCTTCATCAGTTCGTCGCCCAGCGACAGGTAGAACTGCGTCGAGCCCGGATCGCCCTGGCGTCCGGCGCGGCCGCGCAGCTGGTTGTCGATCCGGCGCGATTCGTGGCGCTCCGTCCCGATGATATGCAGTCCGCCTACATCCTGCACGCCTTCGCCGAGCATGATATCGGTACCGCGTCCCGCCATGTTGGTCGCGATCGTAACCGCGCCCGGCTGCCCGGCGTTCGAGATGATCTCGGCTTCTTCGGCGTGGAACTTGGCGTTCAGCACCTGGTGGCGGATGCCTTTTTTCTTCAGCATTTCCGACAGCAGTTCGGAGTTCTCGATCGAGACCGTACCGACCAGAATCGGCTGATTCTTCGCATGGCGTTCTTCGATCTCGCTGACCACGGCTCTGAACTTGCTGGCTACGCTCTTGTACACGACGTCCGAAGCGTCATGCCGCTGGTTCGGCCGGTTTGTCGGTACCTGCAGCACTTCGAGGCCGTATACTTTTTTGAATTCTTCTTCCTCGGTCTTCGCCGTACCGGTCATGCCGGCCAGCTTGCGGTACATCCGGAAGTAGTTCTGGAAGGTGATCGTCGCGAGCGTCATGCTCTCGTTCTGAACGGTAATGCCTTCCTTCGCTTCGATCGCCTGGTGCAGACCGTCGCTGTAGCGGCGTCCCGCCATCAGGCGGCCCGTAAAGTCGTCGACGATCACGACTTCGTCTTCCACGACCACGTAGTCCACGTCGCGGCGCATAATCACGTTGGCTTTGAGCGCCTGTACGATATGGTGGTTGAGCGTGACGTGCTTCTGGTCGTACAGGTTGTCGATGCCGAAGTCGCGTTCCGCTTTGGCGGCGCCTTTATCGGACAGCGAAACGGATTTGACTTTAATGTCGACCGTGAAGTCTTCTTCGGCCTGCAGACGCTTCACGAAGCGGTCGGCCAGGAAATAAAGCTCCGTCGATTTCTGGGCCTGGCCGGAGATAATCAGCGGCGTACGCGCTTCGTCGATCAGGATGGAGTCCACTTCGTCGATAATACAGAAATACAGCGGACGCTGAACCATCTGTTCTTTGTACAACACCATGTTGTCGCGCAGGTAATCGAAACCGTACTCGTTGTTCGTTCCGTATGTGATATCGCAGGCGTAAGCCGCTTGTTTCTGTTCGTGCGCCATACCGCTCAGGTTGAGCCCCACGGTCATTCCGAGGAAGTTGTACACCTGCGCCATTTCCTCGCTGTCGCGCTGCGCCAGATAGTCGTTGACCGTAACCACGTGCACGCCTTTGCCCAGAAGAGCATTCAAATAAACCGGAAGAGTGCCGACCAGCGTCTTGCCTTCCCCGGTTTTCATTTCCGCGATCCGGCCGTTGTGCAGAGCGATACCGCCGACAAGCTGGACGTCGTAATGACGTTTGCCGAGTGTGCGTTTGGAGGCTTCGCGCGTCGTCGCGAACGCTTCCGGCAGCAGGCTGTCGATCGATTCGCCTTTTTCCAGACGCTCCCGGAATTCGACGGTTTTGTTTTTCAATTGTTCGTCGGTCAGCTTTTCGAAATCCGGTTCCATTTTATTAATGATGTCTACGGTGCGCATGAACTTCTTGACGTCCCGTTCGTTCATATCCCCGAAGATTTTTTTGACAAGTCCTAACATGTTGTGCCCCTTTCGTGCAAAACGGATGGTTTGCCTAAATTGTACCAGCTTGAGCGGGCACGGGCAACCGCGTAAGACGGCGTCCGGCCGGTATCCGTGAAACTTTCCAACATATTATATACGCACAAAGAGCCTCATCCGGTGCGGACAAGGCTCATTTTCTTGAAATTTCGTGATGGATTTGTGAAAATCCGAAATTATTCCTGCTCGATCAGACCGTATTTCCCGTCGTTGCGGCGATAAACCACGTTGACGGTCTCGGTGTCGATGTTCGAGAAAACGAAGAAGCTGTGGCCGATCATGTTCATCTGCAGGATCGCTTCTTCCACGTCCATCGGTTTGAGCAGGAAGCGCTTGTTGCGCACAACCTGGAGTTCTTCCTCGGCCTCCTCCTCGTCGGTCGACGGGGAAACGGAAGCGTTGGTACCCTCGTCCACGAACAGCCCCTTGAGGCTTTCGTCTTGACGGAATCTGCGGTTCATCTTGGTCTTGTGCTTGCGAATCTGGCGCTCCAGCTTCGACAGCACCGAGTCGATCGACGTGTACATGTCATCGCTCCGGTCTTCCGCGCGAAGGAAAATACCGCCCGGAAGAGGGATCGTCACCTCTACCTTGTGAATGCCTCGCGTTACGCTGAGCGTAACCGTACCTTCCGTAGCAGGGGGAATATCGAAGTACTTGTCGAGCCGGCTGAGTCTCTTGTCGACATAGTCTCTCAGAGCATCAGTAACCTCAATTTGTTGTCCTCGAATCGCAAAATCCATAGGGCACTCCTCCTTCTGATTACACCTTCATTATACCACAATGTAAGCGCCGAGTAAAAATCGTGTAAACGAATTCGGGAGACCGGTTCGCCTACTTCTTCCCGGCGCTTTTGCGGCTGGGGTTCATACTCTTCTTTAACCGGTATGGGTGGAGGGCAAACGGAAGGAGGGCGTTCGATTTGCGCTTATCCTTCTTGGCTGCCGTTCTTCAGCGAGCCAATTTCTTCTTCTGTAAGGCCGGTAATCTCCGCTATCATTGGGATGTCGAGATTCCTGTCGAGCATACGGCGGGCACTGGCAAGATTGGCTGCTTTAACTCCTTCTTTGATGCCTTCTTTCAATCCCTCTTCCATGCCCTGTTCTCTGCTTGCTCTGCGCATACCGTTCAGTTCGTACTTGGCAAACTCCCTGGCTTCATAGAGTTGTCTGATTTCATCGTTTCCGCTGAAATACTCCAATCTTTCCTCCGTGCGACAAATCGCTTTATCCATTTCCATCAGCTCCTTTAACTGAGGTCCCGAAATATCCTGCTTCATAAAAACTAACCATCGGTGCAGCGGATCGGCAAAATCTTTTTGAATCTTATTAAAAACCGGCAGCTCGATAAAACGAACCTCCAGATCATCCGTCAGCTTTAAACTTCGATCCTTGTCTTCATATTCTCGAATTCAATAAAAATTGCGTTCGATTCATGATGGGGTTGAACTTGTATCCCTTTCATTATAACATCCGCCGCACAGATCGGTACCGCCTCAGTCCAAGTAAAAAAGCCCTTTTCCCGCTCCGGTAAAGGAGAAGAAAAGGGCTTGCCGGCTGTAAGAGTGAGACCTTACAGCCGGATTAAGCTTATTTCGATACGCGTCCCGTCCGTCTCAGGATAAACCCGAGCAGGATGAGACCGGCGCCGCCCATTACGAACGGAAGCTTGCTGCTCTCGCCTGTCTGCGGCAGAGTCGGTTCACTCGATACGACCGTACCCTGGATGACCGGTACTCCCTGCGGAATCGTATCGTCCGGCAGAATGACCGGCGTATCCTGCGGTACCGTGCTGTCCGGAATCGGCAGAATCGGCGTTGAAGGCTCGTCCGTCGCCGGCAGAATCGGAGGACCCTGCGGCGTTGGTTCGTCCGGCACCGGAATCGTCGTGTCGATCGGATTTTCCGGCGTTGTCGTATCGACCGGCGTATCCGGGATAATCGGCGGGCCCGAAGGTACCGTCGTATCCGGAATGGTCGTATCCGGCGTCGTCGGAATGATCGGCGTTACCGGTGTGCCCGGATTGGTAGGCGTTCCCGGATTTGTCGGTGTGCCTGGATTTGTTGGCGTTCCGGGATTGGTCGGGTTGCCCGGGTTTGTAGGATTACCCGGATTGTCGGGGTTTCCTGGGTTGCCCGGGTTATCTGGATTGCCCGGGTTGCCGTTATTTGGCGTGTTGGCAATCGTAATTTGCTTCACGCCGCCCGAGTCGATGACGCTGCGGTCGATCACGATGCTGCGCGTTGCGCCCTCGCTGCCGATCGCGTAGCCCGAAGGCGCCTGCGTTTCGGTCAGCGTATAAGTGCCGTACAGCAGATTGTTAAACTTGATCTTGCCGCTTGCGTCGGTCGTAAGCGAAATCGGCTGTCCTTGTCCGTTATTGTTGGTCAGTTGGAAAGTAGCGCCGGCCAACACTTTGGATTGATTGGACGAATCGACCTTGGTGATTTCCAGAGCGCCGCGCACCCCGGAGCCCGAACCGGAACCCGAAGATTCTTTTACGATAACCGTGGTCGGCTCGGTTGTAACGGTGTTGACATTGTCACCTTGGAAGCTGACCTTGTTGCTGATCGCGTCATTTACACTCGCCTTGATCAGCGAAGAATAGGTCAGGACATAAGCCGAGTCGATCTGATTCTTGAACGAGAGCGTAAACGTCTCCTGCTCACCGGGATTTCCTGTGAATTCAATCGTATAATCGGTGTCTGCCTTCAAAGGAGTCTGATCGAGAGCGATCGAACCGTTGGCTCCCACAGTCGCTTTGTAAAGACGGAACGAATCGCGATCGAGCAGCTGATTCGGCGTCGGCGTATCGATAATTTTGGCGTTCGACACAGTCCGTTTACCGCTATTGATCACTACGTTCCATGCAATGCGGTCGCCCAGCTGGTCGCCGTATTTGTAAACATATTCGCTGCCGTTGCCGCTTGGCTGCTTGTACGGATAGAACCCGACCTGCGAAGTGCTTGTAATGGCTTCGCCCTTAATCGTTCCGTTCAGGATCGATCTGTTTACGAATCCGTTCTCGGGCACATCCAGATTGTTCTCGTTGAAATCCGTCGTATACGTAATGACAATCTGCTCGGTAATCGGACGGTTAAATTGGATCACAAAGCTTTTTCCGTCGTTGGCCGGCGTGTACGTGTAAGCGGACCGGTCAACCGGCGTTCCGCTGCCCGTTTGCACACCTACGGAGTCTTTTACCAGAGTCAGGCCGCCGTTGAGGAGATAGTCCGTAACTACGGCATTTTCAATTGTCAGCTTATCGGTATTCACAAAGATCTGCCAGCCGGTCTGGCTCTTGCTATAGTCGACCGACGTGTTCAGCTTGTAGAAAATATTGCTGCGTCCAAGTTCCACCGAATCCTGGGACTGCTTGTCGCCGGCAGTGACCGTATTGGTTACTGTAGCGTCGTTTTGAAGATAAGTGGTACCTGCCGCGGTCGTTTGGTAATCGATGGTGACCAGCTTGGTGATATCGTGCAGGAACTGCAGATCGAATCCGCTGCCCGACTCGGTCACGGTGTAATCCGTTCCTTTTACCAGCGTTCGACCTTCGCTGCGAACCACGAACGAATCCGGCAGCAGCTTCTGGAACGAGCTGGAAACGCCTTCTCCGGTAGTTGTGAAAGAATCGTGCAGCAGAGCGTCGTTCTTGGCGATGTTCGCTTCATTGATATTGTACTGAATCGTCCACTTGACCGTCCGGTTCAGCAGATCGGAATCGGAAATCCGGCCCGTTTTCTTCAGTACGCCGTTGCCGCGTTCGATCTCCACGGTCTTGGAATCGCTCACCGGATCTTTGCCGCTGGCCGACAAGGTTGCCGTGTTGACGAATTTCGTTTCGGTACCCGAACCGATTTCCGTCGAATAATAAACACGGTATTCGTTGGCAATATCGCCGAGTTTCAAATTGATATTGCCCGAAGCGGTATCCAGCGTATAAGCGCCGGGATCGACCAGCTCTTCACTGTTGGACGCTCCCACTCTGTAAACTTGGATCGAATTTGCGATAAGATCCAGTCCCTGCGGAGTCGGATCGGTCAGAACCGCATTGTTCAAGCGCTGCGAGTCCGTATTCAAACTTACCGTCCATTTGATGCCGCCGTTTCTGTCTTCCCAACCCGTTTTGTGAATTTTCAACGGTTTTTTAGTGACAGGATACAAGATGTAGTTGGCTCCGCCTTCAATCGGGGTAACCGTTACTTCTTCTCCGCCATCAACAATTTTCTTTTTCAGCGAAGACACAATCGTCAGCGTTCCTTTTACATCGGAATGGTTCTCGATGTAGTCGTTGAACGTGATCGTTACGTGCCCGTCGATTGTAACTTCGAACGAGCCCACCGTTTCATTTCCGGAATCGGCGGCAGTAATGTCCGATTTGATCACATTGTAAATTGCAAATTCACTTGGCAGATCGAACTCGTAAGTCGAGCCGGCTCCGTACTTGTTGTCCGGCAGCGCCCAGGTGTAGTCCAGTCTGATCTCGCCGTTGGGATCGAAGTTCGCATTCGGGTCATTCGGCGAAAGCACATTGCCGTCTTTGTCCGTCAGCGTAACGCCGGTCAGGATGTTTTCCGTAATTTCTTGCTGCTCAAGCGCTTCTGCGGCAAGCTTCGCTTCCGCCTCTTCTTCCAGCGCGGCTTTCTCTTCGTCCGTCAGAGCTTCTTCGTCGTCCGCAGGAGCTTCAAGGTCCGTATCCGGAGCTTCTTCGCCCTCTGTCGGCGCTTCGACTTCGGTTCCCGGAGTCTCTTCGCCCGCTGCCGGGGTCTCGACTTCGGTTCCCGGCGTTTGCTCGTTATCTGTCGAAGTTCCCGGTTCTGCAGCAGGAGTTTCTTCCTCTGCCGCCGGAGCCTCTTCCTGTACCGGGGTACTTTCTTCACCGGCAGCCGCTTCGACTACCGGCGCTTCCGTACTGCTACTTTCGGTAACTTCCTCGCCTGTAATTTCCGCTGCAGGCTGCGAGGATTCCGTCTGATTGTCATTTTCTACAGCCGCTCCAACCGTTTCCTGCTGTGCAGGCTGGTCCGAAGTCACCTCTTCCGCTTGTGCACGTCCGATCCCTATGCCAAAAATAGTATGTAATACGAGCACCAGCGCCAGACATACGGCCCAAAACTTTCTGTTTTTACCCATACTTTGCACTATCCCTCCTCGATGTCGTTTGGTAACCCCAGAGACTAAAAAACCATGTAAAAAGGCCTTTTCAATATCATTCTATGTTAAACACCAATGCGGGACGATAAACCTAAAGTTCCTCTTTTTTATATAGATTTTGAATATAACGCTATAAAAAGCCCTACTGCGCCTTTCTCAAGCGTAGTAGGGCTTTTTGCCTGCTTCTTTTATTTCTGGGATTTTGCGGTTTTGGCATAACGGTGCAGTAAAAAGCCTATGGCCAACAAACCAAGCCCGGCCAGAGCAAACGGCAGCCGGCTTTCTTCGCCGGTTTGCGGCAGAATCGGCGCGCCTTCCGGCACGACGGTTCCCGGCACGGTCGGCGGGGTTTCCTGCGGAATATCGCCGCCTGGAACCGGCACATAAGGCTCTGCCGGCATAATTGGCGGAATCCCCTGCGGAACCGGTTCGCCGGGTACTGCCGTTTCCGGCTGCCCAGGCGCCGGGATCTGCGGCGTTCCACGCGGCGTGTCGTCGCCCGGAACCGGCACTTCGGGCTGCGGCTCTGCCGGATCGCTTACCGGCGTATCCGACGCCGGTTCCGGGATCTGCGGCGGGGAGGAAGGTCCCGGTTCGCCGGGAACCGGAACGCCCTGCGGCACATCGCTGTCCGGTACAGGGGCCCCGGGCTCATCCGGGATTACAGGCACGGCCGGCGGGCCGGAATTATCCGGATTGTTCGGCGGCGTGCCCGGTAAGGGCTGCTCGGGCTGAGGTCCCGGAGTTACCGGGACGCCGGGCCCAGTCGGAACCGGAGTATCCGGCTGCTGCGGAATGCCCGGTTCTGTCGGGGTTCCGCCGTCCGGCGGGGTTCCCG
The DNA here is from genome assembly GCF_030518235.1 of Saccharibacillus sp. CPCC 101409. Lineage (GTDB taxonomy): Bacteria > Bacillota > Bacilli > Paenibacillales > Paenibacillaceae > Saccharibacillus. Next base: position 94,861 of record NZ_JAULSA010000011.1, read on the forward strand.
GTTCGCCCGGAGTCCCGCTATCCGGCGGATTTCCCGGTTCGCCCGGCACGACCGGCGCCGCTTCGTTGGCGACGGTCAGCTTCTTGAGGCCGCCTTCTTGACGCGCGTTTGCGTCGATCACTACCGTACGGACGCGCTGCGCCTCGTCCGTGCGGTAGCCTTCCGGCGCCTGCGTCTCCGTCAGCGTATAGCTGCCGTACAGCAGCTGTCCGAACACAATCCGGCCGTTCTCGTCGGTTGTCCGCGTAACGGCGGGACGCCGCTTGGCGGCATCCTGGAGCTCAAAAGTCGCTCCAGCCAAATATTTGGACGGATCGGCCGCGTCCACTTTCGTGACTTCCAACGCTCCGCGCACGCCGGCGCCCGTACCGGAACCGGAAGAAGTGCGCACCACGATCGAACGGCTGCTCTCGACCTGCCCGGTCGTCACGCCGGTGCCTTCAAAGCTCACCTCGTTGCTTACCGTTTCGCGGTCCGAGGCGTACAGCACCGATTGATATTCCAGGATAAAAGCCTGCCGGATCGGGCCGGCGAAGAGCAGTTCGAACCGCTCCGTATCGCCGGATGTAATCTTGAGCGTATAGTCCCGGCCTTTTACAAGCTCCTGGCCGCGGCTGAGCGAACCGTCCGCCGCGGCATCCGCCCGGTATACACGGAACGATTCTTCGTCCAATACCTGGTTGCGCGTCGGCGTATCCGTCACCTTGGCATTTTCCACGTAAGATTGTCCCCGGTTGATCGTCACGTTCCAGTCGATCCGGCTTCCCTGCTGAGCGCCGGTCTTGGAAACGTACTCGCTTCCGCCGGGAATCGGCACGCTCGCCGACCAGGTTCCCAGCGAAGAGCCTTCGCTGTCCAGGGAAGCTTCGTTCACCGCGGAACTGCCGACAATCTGTCCGTCCACCGTCGTTTTAAACGTAATCCAGTACGGCGTGTCGATCGGCTTGTTGAACGCGATTCGCAGTTCATTGCCGTTCGACTCGTCCGGAGGCGTCACCCTATAGTCGGCCGGGCTCGCCACCGCTCCTTTTTGCGCGCCGTTCTTCGAACCGGTCAGCACCAGATTGTGCACGGTCAGCGAGCCTTCTACGTAACGCTGCCCGGTCCGGATGGTATCGGTCAGCACCGCGCCGTTCAAAGCAAGGTTGTTATAGTTCGCTTTAATGTCCCAGGTCAGTTCTTTGGTCTGCGCGTTATAGCTGCCGGATTTCGATCCGTTCTGCTGCGTCAAAGTATCCGGCGTAAAACGGGCGACTACTTCGCGGCTGCGCGAATTCCTGCTCTCGCTCCAGACTACTTTTGCGCTGTTGACGAAGTCGGCCTGCTTACGATCGGTTTTCCACGTTTGATTGAATTTCGTCGTATACGTAACCGTCACGCTGTCCGTCAGCGTCCGGTTAAACCGAATCGTAAACCCCGACCGGTTCCCTTCCGGAATCGTCAGTGTATAATCCGCGGCCGGCAGCGCTTTTCCGGTCGACGTCAGCACTTTGAGCGAATCCGGCACCAGTTCCAGACCGCCGTTCGTAAACGTATCGGTCAGCACCGCATTCTCCATGCTGAACCGGTCTTCGTTGACGATCGAGCGCCACGACGCCGTTTTGAGCTTGTAGTTTACTCCGGTATTCGTCTTCGTCAGCAGGCTGCGCTGCAGCGTCTGCGAAGCCGATTTGCTGATCTTGCCCGTTGTAATCGTATTGGTGATCCGGTCGTTCGCGTACACCGCTCCGGCCGCTGCGGTACGGTACGTAACGGTATGCGCCGACTTCACCTCGTTTACAAACTGCAGGTCGAAACCGGTCCTCCCTCCAGACACGGGCACCGTTTTCACCGTATAATCCGTACCTTCGGCCAGTAAGCGGTTAGTCCCCGTTTCCGTGACTTTGAGCGTTCCTTCGACAAGTTTCTGGCCGCTGTTAAAACGATCCTGCAGCAGCGCTTCCTTCGCCGGAATCGTCAGCGAGCCGGCGTTGTAGCGTACGATCCAGTCGATCGACTGCGACTCGCGATCGTACGCGCCGACCGCTTTGCTCAGCAGTTCGCCGCGCTTAACCGTCACGGTCGCCGATGCCGTCGCCGGCTCGATTCCCTGCGCAGCGAGAGTCGCTGTATTCGTAAACTGCGTCTGCGCGCCCGCACCCACGCCCGTGCTGTATACGATTCGATAAGACTCTTTAACAACGGACTCGGCGCCAAAAGCAACGCGCAGCTCGCCCGATTCGTCCGCAGCCAGCGTATACGCTTCTTTCGGCAGCGGTTCCCCGAGCGTTCGCTGGCCGGACGCGGAGATTTGCAGACGATACACCTGCACCGACTCCGCGTCGAGCGTCAGCCCGTCGGGGATCTTATCGTTCAGCACCACCCCGTTCAAACGCTGCAGCGACGTGTTGATATCGACCGTCCAATCGATCGAGCCTCCGCCGCTGTTTGCTTCGCCTTTTTTATCGAGCAGCGCTCCGTTCTTCGGCAGCAATACCAGAACGACAACACGCTCGGTGTCCCCGATCGGGAACGGGATGCGGACTTCCGTGCTTTCTTTGACCGCTTCTTCCTTGAGTTCCGTCCGAACGGTCAGCGTCCCCGAAATCTCGGAATACTCTTCGACAAAACGATTGAACGTCACGGTGACATGTCCGTCCGTCGTTACGCCGAAGCTTCCGACCGCTTCTTGCGTCCCCTCGCCGATAGACAGCGGCACATCGCGGATCTCCGTATAAATGCGAAATTCCGACGGGAGATCGAATTCGAACGTCGATCCCGCTTTATACGTATGATCGCCCGGAAGCGCCCAACTATAATTCAGCAGGATTGTCGACTGCGGATCGAATCGTTTCACTTCGCCTGCGTCTCCCTCGATTGTGCGGCCTTCCTCATCCGTCAGCTTAACCGAGGTCAGGATATTCGCCGGATACACGGCGGCTTCTTCGTCAAGATCGTCAGCCGCGTCTTCTTTGGCAGCAGCCGGATCGGCAGCGCTTTGCTCGTCTTCTTCGACCGCCGCCGATTCGGAAATCCTTGTATCGTTCTGCTCGTCCCCGGTTGGTTCGGGCTCGCCTGATTCCGCTTGCTCCGCTTCAGTTCCGGCCGATTCGGTCTCGGTCGCCCGAGTTTCGTTTTCGGCCGCATGAGTCTCGATAGGTTCAGCCAGGGTTCCATTATCCGAGACTCCGGCTTCGCTTTGCTGCGGCTGTTCCTGGTTCTGTTCTCCGGCCGGCCGCGCTTCCGGCGCTTCGGCCCGGACCTGTCCGTCAACCCCACCCCAGCCCAGCAAGCTATGTAGGATCAGCATACATGCAATAAACGCTACTCCGATTTTCCTCGTCACTCTTCACCTGCCCTTTCTGCAGTACCTGCTGTCGACAAAGTATAGCTTTGCAAAACACAAAAACCCCCTTCGTTTGCTTAAACGAAAAGAGGTTTTTATAAACTTTAAATAAAGAATTAATATACAAATAAAATATAATTGTAATATTTTTTCTGACATACTTCTAAGTTTATTTCATTGGTTTTCATCGTTTTCGTGGGAATCTTTCGAAGTTATACCTGGCAGCAAAGAGACAAAACGCGCAAACGTAAGCAGCGTCATAACCAGGCCGATAAAAGACTGAACGGCAATTAACGATATGCTCACTTGATCTTTGATTCCGAAATTAGCCTGTCCAAAAGTAGTCATTGTGACAAAGCTGATATACAAAGCCTGGGAAAGAGGATTATGAATATCGGTATCGATATTGAACGATTGAGCGCTTACCAAATAACATACTGCAAACCAAAATATAATTTCAAAAAAATTGTGAATCAGTAAAATGGTCATTCTACGGAATCCGACAAGCTGATAAGCCGCCTTTTTACGCAAAGCTTTTTCGGCAATCCAATCTCTTCGATCCCGGGCCTGCCGAATCGCTTTTTTCTTTTTTAATTCAGCCCGATATTGATCGAACAATAAAATATTCACTTGTGTAATCACGATCTCAAATGTACGCAGTACACCATACCCCAGCAATATATAGGAAAACCATGCGGCTTCGTCAAACAGATAAACTATAAACATTGCAGCCATAGAAAGCACAAAGTTCAAAAAAACCCACAGTTCCACTCTGGTCTTACGCGTAAAGCCCGGCTTGAAGATAGCGAACTTTTTGTTTAAAAACTCGATTCCTTCGAATATTGATACGTAGCTTAGCACTTTAAAAAACAATGAATACAAATAGACGATATCTTTCTCGCCTTTCTCCATTTTCAAGCCCCCTATGCAAGGTAAATAGCTGTTTCCCTCCTATTATTATCGGCAGTCCCTGATTGAATTCAACCCTTTTCCGCACAAAAAAAGCTCCGCCTGAGCGGAGCTTTCCGGCTGAGCCATGTGTACTCTCTAACCAGCATAAATCATTAGAGCTTAATCATCTATGTAGGTCAGGTATACGGCTTATGACGACTTACAGAGGAGTGACGTTGGAAGCCTGCGGTCCGCGTGCGCCTTCAACGATGTCAAACTCAACGGATTGTCCTTCTTCCAGCGTTTTGAATCCTTCGATTTGAATCGCCGAGAAGTGTACGAAAACGTCGCCGCCTTCTTCCGTTTCGATGAAACCGTAACCTTTTTCTGCGTTAAACCATTTTACTTTACCTTGCATGCACGAACATTCCCTTCGTTATCAAATAAAAATGTGTGATCCACTCTTCGACTATACCACCCTGTATTCTCGACTGTCAATTGGAATATAAAATAGTTTCATTCAATTATATTCCAGCTAAAAGCCAACAATTCAGTCAGGTGAATATACAGATTCGGGATTATTGATAAAATACCCAAAATCGCAAAAAGCGAATCAATTTTCAAACATTTTTCCCAAAAAAAGAACTCCATTTGTATGATGGAGTTCTTACTGTTTAATGTTGCTCTTTTACTTGCGGCTGTCCACGAGATAGGCATCGGGTGTGTAAGCCGTCTCGTAAGCACTGCGTTGGGCTTTGGCCTGATTGCGCTGCTGCAGCCAGTGAGCCGCTTCATTGCGCAGAAAGTTGATTCGTACCGCAATCCGTTCGTCCATTGCAATCACACTGCGGATACGTTCTTTGTTTGCAGCCGACAACGGCGCTGTTGCCGCTTCGCTCTCGATCTCGTCTACGATGATCTGCCGGCGGTCCATCATATCTCCCAGCTCTTCGTAGGTCAGCAACCCCAGCCTGGCCTGGATATCCGCCGACAGCTCTTCGAGCCGGGTGATCGAATCAGACATTAACAGCGGTTCCTACCGACGGAGTGGGATTTGCCGCTGCCAGTCTGCTTGCTTGTACCCAGGTTTCTTTCAAATCACGCAGATACTGAAGCGCTTCTTCGGCAGGTTCTTTGGTTTTTTTGATATTGGCCTGGATAAGCAGGTAGTTCATGTACTCATACAAAGAATACAGAGTTTTTGAAATTTCATAAGAACGATCGAGCGTAGTAATCAACTCGGCGATAATGGTTTGGGCTTTTCCGAGAAAGAGGTTTGTCTTCTCGTTATCGTGAGCTTCCATACCTTCCAAAGCCGTTTTTACAAAGCGGATCGCACCGTCGTAAGTCATGATCAGCAGTTGGGCAGGAGAAGTCTGTACGGCCGTCTGGCGATATCTTTCGTATGGAGAGTTCATCATCATTATCCACCCTTTATCAATTTATAGAATTGGCTTGTTTGCGTTAGCTTGAGCTTCCCGTCAATTGGGATAACTGAGATTGATATTTGGACATTGCGCTCTCCATTGCGGAGAACTGTTTATAATATCGGGTTTCCGTGTCGTTTAATTGAGTGGTAAGCGTAGAAATTCGGCTGTCGAATTGTTTTAATTGCCGTCCCATGACACTTTCCGTTTTGAACGTGTCGGTAAGACTGCCGCTAAATTTGGAAGTACCCGCGCGCTCGGCAATACTTCCCATCGCTTTATCAATCGCTTTGGAGAATTTCCCGAAGATCGACGTGTCCGTACTGCCTGCGGCTCCCTGAAAAAGATCGGAAACCTGCTGCGGGTTGGCTTCAACCGCCGCTTTGAATTTGTCTTCGTCGATATAAAGTTTGCCGTTTTCGTAGTAACTTCCGGTAGTGATCCCCATTGCGCCGAGCCCGCCCATTTGAGCGCTGATTGTAGAACGCATATCGGAGAGCAAAGATTTGATAAAAGGGTCGTTTTTAAGCATACCGCTTTTGGCTTTTTCGTCCCAGGCTTTAATATCGGTTTCATTCATGCTGGAGCGCTGTTCCGTAGTCAAAGGCTGAAAAGAAGGATATCGGGCTTCATTAATTTTAGTATTAAAAGAGCTGATCAGATTGTTGTAATCTTCCATAAACGATTTGATCGTCGCCAACGCTTTGGTCGTATCGACTTGAGTCGCGATTGTCAAAGGCTTATCGTCGCTTGAAACCAGATTGTTGGAAGCATCCTTGGTCCATGTTCCCGTAGTCGACTGAAACGTGAGCTTCACACCGTTATAAGTTCCCGAGTTACTGTCCAGTTTGATATCCGCACCGTCATTGATCGAGAAAATAGCCTGCTGCCCTTTAACGGTGCCTGCTTGAATTCGATCATCCATTGAATCATTGCCAGAAGATTTCGAAAAAAGATCCAGAAAAGAACTATCGGTCGTATCGATCTTGACCGCTTGTTCGCCCATCGTTTTCGAAGAGAGCACCAGCTGTCCCGTTACATCGTCGAAAGCGGCTTTGACGCCGGCTTTTGCATTTCCGTTAATTTGAGAAATTGCGGAAGCCAGGGTAGTTCCTTCTTTGAATTTAAATTGGACTTGTTCGATTTTATCCGTTCCGTCATCGTTTTTACCATTAGCGACGTTGAACGTAAGATTATAAGTACCCGAAGAACCGACCGAACTTCCGCTTTGCTTCGTGTCGATCGCTCCCAGCGACATCGTTGTTCCATAACCGCTGCCAAGCTTATCTAAGCTGACCGTAGTAGCGGTCGCCAGCTGCTTTACACTGACTTTCATCGGAATCCCGCTTGCAGAGCTGGTGGCTTCCGCTTTTACAGCGGTTGTCGTCCCATCGGTAACGGCACCCGTGCTATCCTTAATGACGGCTACCTGTGTATTTAATGCGGCGGAAGTCCGATAGCTGTTGGCACCGCCTACGGACAGTTTATTGGCTTTCAAGTTGTAGAGTGTGCTGTTCACTTCCCGGTAGCTTTCACGCTGCCATTGAAGGATCTGCTTATTTTGATTCAATTTGTCCAACGGTGCTCTTTTGGCGGTCATGAGATTCTTAACTAAACTGTCAATATCCATACCCGAGAAACCGTTAATTCTTGAAACCATGTCTTAACTCTCCTCCCTAAACGCGTTTATCCACTAAAATTCCGGCGATCTCCATCATTTTGGCGACCAGATCCAGCGTCTTCTCCGGAGGAATCTCGCGAATCACTTCTCCGTTTTCTTTATTCAGAACTTTTACCATCAACTGATGTGTTTTTTCGTGAATATTGATTTCGAGTGTCGTTTCCGGCCCTTGCAGCGCTTTTACAGCACGATCGATAGCTTTCATCAGCTGCTCGTCGCCGATCGGGACCGCCACACCCTGATTTGTAAGTTTGCTTAATTCTCCACCGCTTCTTGCTGACTGAATCAATTGGCTGTCCGCTTTGGAAGATGCACTGCTTGTTTGTCCGGCTTGTATCGATCCTCCAGACACACCAGCCGATACAGAAAACTGCAGATTCATCTGACAACCTCCGTCTTAACGTATTTATTATATTTATCGGGCGCTGTATTAAAAAAATGAAGAGCCAATATATAAACTCGGTAGGTAGAGTTTATATATTGGCTCTATATGAGATATCATAATTTCAAATAAATAAGCTCTTTCATTTCCTTCTTAATGTTCAACTTATATGCGGCATATTCCATTAAGTGCTTTATAAGTGCATTTAAGGAATAATCAAGTTTTTTTTAATTCCGCTTGAAGATATATCAGGAGTTCGAGGGAGATAAATAACTTTGCATTGAAGATCATCAAATTTGCCAAGCCAATCGTCACCCATTACAAAAACATCAATATTATTTTTTACGATATCTTGATTTTTTTGTTCCCAATTTTCTTCTGGAATAATCTCGTCCACATAACTGATAGCGGATAACAACTTTCTTCTTAACTCAAAAGAAAAATATGATTGTTTTCCCTTAGCAGTATTAAATTCGTCTGTAGACAACCCAACCGTTAAATGCGTCCCCAAAGACTTAGCGCGTTCCAAAAGCAAGATGTGACCATAATGGAGCAAATCAAATGTGCCATAGGTAATAACCTTTTCCATTCCTATTCCTCCTTTATGATTGTCAATTTTCATTCTCTTATTAATAACCTCAATTTATTGGCGACTTCCTGATCGCTTTTTTCGTTTAGAGAAAAGTGATAGGCTTTTTCGTAAAACAGGAGGGCTTTTTCATGATTCCCTAACTGCTCGTGAATTAAAGCGAGGCTATATATTGCATCAAAATAACAAGGATTGATAAGAACGGCGTTCTTCAAAAAATATAAAGACTTCTTTAAATCATTGTTTGCATAGTATACCGATGCGGCCATACTACTTAGCTCTGCATTTTGCAAAATAAGTCTCTCGTTTGTTTGAACTAAGTTCATACATTCTTCGAAGTTATTCATTTCAATCAAGCTATTCAATTCTATTGCTAAAGAGTTCTGATCTTGATGATTTTGATACAGTTCATTAAGTCGCTTTAATTCCAGCTCTTTTTCTACCAAGCTCCAAACCCTTTGACTAGAAGAAAAGTCACGATAGTGATGTACTATAGTTTTAAGCTTTTCTCTATCTGTTTCAAAATAACTATGATTATTGAAGCTAAACAACAACTCTTTTTGGAATTCTATCTGGCTTGTAACTTTTGGTCCTGGAGTCCAAGCATCATAAGGCTCAAGTAAAAAACCTCTTTTATCCTTGTAAATATCTATATCTACAGGAATAAAAAGAATTGGTCTATTCAATAACAAGTAATCAAAATAAATAGAAGAATAATCTGTGATAAGAGCATCAGCTGCTCCGAGAATTTCGTAAAAGTCTAAATTATTCGTTTCGATCTGCGATTCTTCTATAAGTTTCACCCGTGAACTATTTAAAAGTTTAAGTTGCTCTTTAAGCAAATTCTCTTCTACCCAATGCAACTTAGTGAAAAGGTATATATTATTATCTTCTAAAAAGTCATTAAAAGAAGCAAAATCAAAATTCTCAAATCCAAATAGATTATTCCATTGTTTGCTTCCTTCGTTTTTATTCGGATTAAAGTGAGATGAACGGAATGTTGGAGTATAAAAAACAACCTTTTGTGCCTCTAAATTAATATTAAATTGTTTTTCTAACCAAGCTCTATTCCCTTTATTCAGTAAGTCATTTCTTGGTGCACCTGTAATATGGAACTTTCGAATATCAGTCCCTATACAAGCATTAAAAATTGTATTAAATGTACTTGAATACGATGATATTAAATCTATTTTCCCCCACCAGTCTTTCACTGTTTGAGCAGTCCTTTTATCTCCTACATCCATATTGGCCATAGCTTTTAAAGGAAAGCCATGCCATAGTTCCAAATTTATTTGCTTATCGTTAAAGGGATAATTTGCTTGTGTTGTAACAACAAGATCGCTCTCTTCAACAAAACTGTCATACTCGTTATACGGCATTTCTTTAAAAACTCTCACATCGTAATTCTGCTGAAAATTAGAAGGGATATTTTCCCATAAAGCTGTAGCATTACAACCCGCGCTATTGGAGCTTATTAAAGAAATTTTAGGCTTATCCAATCGTTTCAGCAATTCAAAAGCTTTAGATTTTTGCGTATCTCCTATAGCTAAATATTTATCGTATAATTTCAAAGCTTTATATATTTCTCCATTTTGTTGAGCTAGATCTGCTAAAAGAAGTCCTGCTCTTTTATCGGTAGCACTTTCCTCCAAATCTTTAAGGTAGCTAAAAACTTCGTTTAATCTTCCTTGTTTAATAAATAATCGTGACTTCATTATATTTATAAAAGCTTCTTCTAATTCTATTTTTTCGAGCCATAAAATAAAATCAGAAGCCTTATCTAACTGTTCTTGTTCTAAGAGAAGTATTAAATATTCTTCTATAGCGTCTTTAAAAATTTCTCCATCCTTCTCTTTATCTAGACCACCTATTTTATCCAGTTTCCTGTTTCTTGCCTTATAATTCTGTATGCCTTCTAGATCAGTATCTCTATAAATATGATAGGCAGGATAATGCGTGTCCACATACATTCCAATATTAAGCGCTGCAGCTCTGATGCAAAAATGTCTGTCCTCTCCCCAAAAGGAGATATTTTTCAATTCATCAAAATTAACTCCCTTTAGCAAAGCTTCACGAGATATCAATGTACAGGCTCCTAGACCTCCAACCTCATATACACCTGGATTCTTAAGTTTTTGTAAAAAATCATTTTGTCTTTGCAAAGCTTCTGTTTCTGAAATTTGCTCATCTCTATGTTTGGTAAATAAATTATAGTGATCTTGAAGCCAAACTTGAGGAAGCTCAGGAAAGTCCGGTTGCCACTTTGTCCAAAATATTTCCGAAATGATTTCTTTTTCTGCTTGAATTAATTTCCCAATAGTATCAGTATGCAGTACGATATCTGAATCAATGAAAAACAAATAATCATATTTATATTCAAGTGCAATATTAATGATTATGTTTTTCATGTGCGCAACTTTCCATATAAGTGTTTCATTCCAGCTATGAGTCAAATCATTTTTAACATAATGATTTTCATTATCGTAGTTGTGGATCATGACGCTATCATTGTCCTTAGAAAATTCTTGAAGCAATTGACTAGAAGCGGGCTCATTATTATTATCTAAAAACAAGTAATGTAACTCATACGTATCTTGCTTCAAGTTACTAAGTGAGTTTAAAAATTCCTGAAGAATAGCTGGAGACTGCTTAATTGGACTTCCTACAAGTACGCGTTTTTTTAAGTTCAATATTTTAACCCTCCTAGAGTACTATTCATATCTATTCACATACTTACTCAAAGAATACTTTTTTTTGCTCATTTCTCTTATCCAAAGCATGAAAAATCCTATATACCTTTATCGACAATATGGCTTTTTATGATTAATAGCAAATTCAAATTCCATTCCGCTTATCCTACTCTATACTTAAAAACTTTGTATCAATGATTTAGACCTTATACAAATAAGACAACTTCCGTTCGTAAAGTGGAAACTTTTTATAGTTCAATGAAGAATGAAAAAGTAGTTACTGATTTCTCACAGTTGTAAATTCTTTTGGAATACCAAGCTTCTTCATTTTACAATCCGTCATATCGTTTCTAAACAGCAAGTACGAGATCCAGCGTCTAACAGTTTTTTTGGAAACGGATGTCCAAGTTATGAATTTTATACTTTATGCATTTAGTTTTATGACTTTTAGACTATTCAACCGACTCCATTATCAAATAGAGTCAGTTGAATATTTTTTTATTAAACGACATTCGCCTTCAACTATTTTAAAACATTCATATTTCATGTCTTTAATTTTAACCATTAAATCATTTGAACTCTATTATTTCCTCCTTGGAAATATGCTGGATAACGAATTCAAATATTCTATTTAAAGATTTTCAAGTCATTAGCATTGAGTCCTATATATTCACGAAACACTTACTCCGAAGCCCATAAAGATAGCGGGTATTCATAATGGATCAGCTGCTTAAGGTTCTTAGCTTCACTCTTTTTCCCCATCTTCTCATAAAGATCATAAAGCTTCTCATATGCTAGATAGCTAGGCTTGATTTCGATCAGTTTTGTATAAAACAATAAAGAATCCTCTTGATAATCTACATGGTCACAAACATCGCCTAATAATTCTATAACATTGGGATTACGAGGTTGCTCCTTAAAGATTTGCAACAGCAAATCTATAGCTATTTCAGTAAATCCATAAGCAATCAGCCTCTTGCACATCTCGTATTTGGCTTTAGGCGAACATACCCAAATCCATTGCAGCATCTCTTCAAATGCATTGTACTCCTGTAATTCGATAAGGCCTGTTGCCATCTCCAAAAGTAATTTTTCTACAGTAGTTGTAATTTTCCCTTCCGGTTTAGAGGTTCTATCTACAACCCGTTTTAGCAGCTTCTTTTCATTGATACTGTAATTCATAGAAGGAATAACTTTTTCTATTAAGCTTTCCTCCTGAAGAATAAAAGCAAGAAGAACAATATCAACCTCATTAATCGGAGAAACCTGTTCCAGACCAAGCCAAATGTCCCGGGCTTGTTTATAATTTTTAGAATATTGCGCCCCTACCGCATGTACGTAAGGTTCAACCTGTAGGTTGTAATCTTTCAAATAAGCGGATAAGAGCGGATGTTTGGCTGCATAAAAAATTTCAAGAATCTTTTTAAGATTTTCCAAGTTATTGATTGAAAAAAATCGTGAAATACTTCCCTTTACATCTTCCAATGGAACATTAGCTTTTTTCACAATACTCAAATACTTATACAGGCCTTGAGTAAAATCTTTTTTTTGTTTCATAGCCTGTGTAATATGCTCGTAACTTTCCAACAGCTTATATTTTTCTTCATACCATTCTGCGAGCCTAAAATGAGCGATGTAGCTGCCGTAGCCTTCAGCCACTGTAATACCTTGGTCTCCGAGTTCCAAACATACGTTCATGGTTTCTATTGCGTCTTTCTTATACCCGGCTTTCTCGAACAATAATGCTTGAAGATGCAGAAGATCTACCTCATTCTGAAAAACATTGACCGCGTCACTCAATATAGTTAGGGCTTCTTCATAGCGTTCCAATTCACCTAAAGACTTACATAGTGTTGAAATCAGTTCTGGAGCATTGCTCAGCCCTTTGCTTAGAGGATACGCTCTTTTCAAATAATCAATCGCTTTTTCGTGTTCGCCAAGCCACATGTACATGCGTCCCATATTAAACAGGTTGTACGCGTTCGGATTCTCTTCTACTTCTTTCAGCATTAGAGGCATATTTCTTTGTGCTTTGTCCCGATCCTGCATCATTTCATCGGTATAGCCAGCGTGCATAATTAAAGAATCGGCGTAGCCTGCTTCAAGTCCCTTAGTTTCCATCGTATTCAAATGTTCATGAAGCCGATACTGATATCTAAGACCCTTATGATTGATAAAGAGTCGAATTGCCAAATGATTAATCGCAAGATCTCTAGACAAAAGATTATGAATTTTTATAAAATAATAGTCTTTCCCATCTGCCAAATCCGACTGGAGATCGGCTTCGTCCGTAAGATATTCATCTGCATCTAACACAAGGATGTAATCCATGGTTGCATGTTTGATAGCTTCGTTTCGGGCAGCGGAAAAATCATTGATCCATTCAAAATGGTGGATTTCCGAATTGTATCTACGCGCGATATCCAAAGTGTTGTCGACGGATCCCGTATCCACAATAACGATTTGATCTACAAAAGGTTTCGCGCTTTTTAGACATTTCTCTAGATACTGTTCTTCATTTTTTACGATCATACATAACGAAATTGTTTTTTTCATCAATTCGTTCCTTTCGTCCCGAAGTAAAAAACCCTATACTTCTTTATCGGCACTGTGGCTTTTTATGATTAACTCAAATTCCGCTTCTTTTCAGATTATCTTATGTATACAGGATTTGCACCAACCATTTATGGAACGCATAAACAAAAAAAAGGTTTCCGTCTTGTGGACGGAAACCTTTTTGCAAAGCGACGAAGATTAACGGAGCAATTGCAGTACAGCTTGCGGCTGTTGGTTTGCTTGAGCCAGCATCGCTTGCGAAGCTTGAGCAAGGATGTTGTTCTTCGTTTGAGCCATCATTTCTTTCGCCATGTCTACGTCGCGAATACGGGATTCAGCGGCCGACAGGTTTTCGGAAGTCGTGCCCAGGTTGTTGATGGTGTGCTCCAGACGGTTTTGGTTCGCGCCCAGTTTCGAACGTTCAGCCGAAACGCTCTTGATTGCAGCGTCCAGAGTGGAGATTGCGGCGTTAGCGCCGGTTTGCGACTCGATCGATACGGAGTTGATGCCCAGCGAAGCAGCGCCCATGTTGCCGATCGACAGCTTGATGTTTTGGCTTGTGTTAGCGCCGATGTGGAATACTGCATTACTGATGCCGGTTCCGTTCAGCAGTTTCTTGGTGTTGAACTCGGTGTCTGTCGAGATACGAGTTACTTCTTTTGTCAGTTCGGTTACTTCTTTTTGCAGCTCTTTACGATCGTCGTCAGTGTTTGTATCGTTCGCGGATTGAACTGCCAGCTCACGTACGCGTTGGAGGATGCTGTGTGTTTCGTTCAGCGCGCCTTCAGCCGTTTGAATCAGCGAGATGCCGTCTTGCGCATTCTTCGAAGCCATGTCCAGACCGCGGATCTGACCACGCATTTTTTCGGAAATTGCCAGGCCGGCAGCGTCGTCGCCTGCGCGGTTGATGCGGAGACCGGACGACAGTTTCTCGATGGATTTGTTCGTGTTGGCAGTGTTCGTGTTCAGCTGACGGTGAGTGTTCATTGCTGCGATATTGTGGTTGATAATCATTGTGGTATTTCCTCCCTGAAATTGTTTAGTTCCACGTCCATGTGGATGATTTGTTTGCTATAAGCTGGCTCTTGAGGTCGGCCGCCCCTGTTCACCAGCTTATGATATATATATCGGCGCTGCTGCGGGTTTGTTTATAGCATTTTAGGATCTTTTTTAATTTTGTCCGGATTTTTTTGGAACGGCCATCAGCTGCATCAAACGCTCCAGATTCTGCGCTTGCGGCGCAGCCGACTCGCGGTTGGCCTCCTGGATGGACAGATAGACTTCCTTACGGAAGATATCGACTTCCTTGGGCGCTTGAATGCCGAGACGGATCGTCTCGCCGTCTACAGCCAGAACCGTAACTTCAATATGATCTTGAATCACGATCGACTCGCCTTTCTTTCTCGACAGTACCAGCATGTTACGCGCCTCCTTCGATAGAATCGGATGGGGACTGCCCGGCAGCCTCAGAAGCAAACAGAGGGTGCTTTGTAGCGTAGGCAGAGTTATGCAGGACAATCTGTCTGCCTTTTCGTTTGACAGGGTTCAAGACCAGAGGAGCCAGGATATTCATTGTCGATTTCTCGATATCGTCGCGTAGCGTGACAATGCAGCGGACCTGGACGCCGGTTTGCAGTTCAAGTTCTTCCGAATCGGAATCGCCGAGCTCGAACTCGTACTCCGGGAAGAAGACAAACGGATCTGCCAGCAAAAAAGAAAGATGTTTTTCTTTTAACGACTGTAAATGAAAAAACGGGCTGCCTTCCACGGGGAGCAGTGCAAATTCATTTTCTTCTTCGAAGCCGGGGATCCCGTTCTCAAAGCGGTAGATCTGCTCTACCGTAATCTCTATGTTTCCTAAAGACGATGTTTCGATAATCAATCGAATTCACTCCTCAATTGGCTTATATAAGATCTTTACAGCGATTATAGAATAAAAAAAAGCCATAGACCACAATCTCTCGCGTATCCATGACTTTTATTTTGTTTTAACGGACCGTATCGATCGCAGGCGGAATGATCTCCAACGAGTTTTTTTGCAGCAGATAGATGCTAAGTTTGCCCGGATCGTAATTGATTTCCGGCGCGGCGGTATCGATTCTGATATTCACTTTGGCCGGCGTAAAGTCAATACGGGTCGGTCTCACTTCAAAATGCACGTCTACGTTAGCCATGGAAGCAGGACCTCGAAATTCCGGCAAGGGAAAAGGCTTGTCGTCTCCGCCGTAAATTTCCGCTATGGTATTGCCCGGTTTCTGGATTGCAGCCAGCTGGTTTCCCATCTGTGCCCGATCCGCCAACCCTTGCAGAAAGTTCTGCTGAAAGCCGGCAGTAAGCCTCGAGTTCATTTCAAGCACCGTTCCGCCGGTATAGGCAGACCTGGCCCGGCTCTGGTCGATCGTCAGCTCCGGCTTATACTGCTCGATATCCCACTGCTCGCGATCGGTTTCCTGATGCATTTCCGGCTTCGGCTGACGGATCGACATCTCTCCCTTGGTCGTCTCCATGCCAAGCAAAGCCGGTGTTTGTCTGATCTGTATCTGAGGAATAGAAGACATGGGATGCCCTCCTTATTTTACCGCATGAAGTCGATCAACG
Source organism: Saccharibacillus sp. CPCC 101409 (assembly GCF_030518235.1). GTDB lineage: Bacteria > Bacillota > Bacilli > Paenibacillales > Paenibacillaceae > Saccharibacillus. The sequence continues at coordinate 111,000 of NZ_JAULSA010000011.1, forward strand.
ACGTGCTGATAATCTTTGCGCCTACGGATAGAGAAGCGTTATAAACATTCTCTTCGATCTTCGATTTGATCAGAAGCTCCGCATAGTCGGCGTCTTCCGTTTTCGACTGCAATTCCGTCAGGTTTGTTTCCAGATCGCCCAGACGGCTTTGAATCAGTTCTAAACGGTTGGACTTGGCTCCAATACCGGCATGGACGACCGAGACTTTGTCCGTACGCGAATCGATCAGGCCCAGCTGGTCGGAAATTTTTGTCAAATCCCCGTCCGCCAGAGCCTTGTCCAAATTGTTCATGATAGCAAATAAATTGTCGTCCTCGTCTCCGCCGAACACCGCATTCCCGGACGTGTTAATATCCATCTGAACGCCCGCGCCTACCGTATAGTTGACTTTGCCCTGATCCAGTACCAACGATCTGACACCGGACGTGTCGGACGATCCGTCCGTTTTGGTAAAGTTATACGGCTTTTGGTCGTAAACCTCGCCATTAAAAATGTACTTTCCGTTGAGCTGGCTGTTGCCGATATCGATCAGCTGCTCCTTGAGCTGCATCACTTCAGCCCGAATACTGTCATGGGCTTCCTGAGGATTCGTTCCGTTTGCGGCATTAACCGTCAGCTCCCGCACACGCTGCATGATGGAGTCGACTTCCGTCAGCATGCTGTCGCCAAATTCCAGCCAGGAGCTCGCACTGTCCGCATTGCGCTGGAATTGTGAGTTCGAAGACAGTTCCTGACGGTAACGCAGCGAATACGTGATCCCCGTCGGATCGTCGGACGGCTTGTTGATTTTCATTCCCGTCGTCATTTGAAGCTGGGTATCGGTCATTTTTTGCGCATTCCGATTCAGGTTGTTCAACAGACTGCTGCTCATCATATTGGATGTAATTCTCATAATAGTCCTCCTTCCTTTCGTTTAACGATTATCGGCCAACCGTGCCGGTGCTGTTAATCAGTTTATCGAGCATTTCGTCATAGGTCGTCATAAAACGAGCGGACGCATTGTAAGCCTGCTGGAACTTGACCAGATTGGTCATCTCCTCGTCCTGGGACACTCCGCTGACCGATTGACGGCTGGTATCCACCTGCGCGGTCAGCGACTCGGCGTTGGCGGCTTTTCGATTGATTTCCTGCGCCTGAATGCCGAGCTGTCCCACCATGCCGCTGTAGCGGTCGCTGAGCGTAGCCGTAGTCGTCGTTCCCGAGGCGTCGGTCGTTACGAACTTGCTGGTTTTCAAATCCGACATCAGCAGAGCCAGGCCGTTATTCCCTTTGACCGCGCTGCCGCTGGAATCCAGCCGCAGCGACGAAGCAATTTTGGAAGGGTCGTTGGAAATGACCGGATTCAACGTAATATTGGAAGCCGTAACGGTCGTGCTTCCGTCTGCGCTGCTCGTAAAGAAAGCGACTCCGCCCTGCGAGCTTCCGTCTGTCGTAAAGCCAAGCTGATGGAGTCCGTTAAGGCCGGCAACCGTTAGCGTAGTATCGCTCTGGAGCGACGCTCCTTTTGGAAACCCTGTCCCCGCCGCAAGCGTCGAGCCGTCGGAAAGGACCACGTCCTTGGTCAGCTTTGTGCCTTCCGGAAAAGAAGATCCCGCCGGAATCTTGACGTCGACATTACCATTTGCCAGCGTATTGGCGACCTGGTCCAACTGCGCCTGATAATCGGCCGTATACTTGTCGCGGGCCAGGAACATGCCTTGAACTTCTCCGCCGGTGGCGTTAGACAGAATCGTTTCAAGCGCGCTTCCTTTTGCCGCGGCTCCATCTACAGGCAGCGCCGTCGCCGTCGCTCCCGTTACCAGGGCTTGATTGCCCATTGTAATGTTGTAGCCCGCGTCCGTATCCGTTACTGTAACGTTCACAATCTTGGAAAGTTTGTCCGTAAGCAGATCCCGCTGGTCCCGTAGATCGTTTGCGTTGTCTCCAAGACTTTCAATCCGGGTAATCGAGTTGTTAAGATCGGCGATGGAATCCATATAAGACTGCATTTCCTTGCCTTTGATCGCAATATTGCTCGTCAGGTCCGTGCCCATATCGCTCAATTGCTTGGCAGTCTGGTTCAACGCATCCGTAAGAGCCAGCGCATTTTCTCTGACGACTTTACGAGCCGTAACGCTTTCGGTGTCTTTGCTCAAGTCGGACAACGAGTTCCAGAACTTGTCCATGACTGTACGCAAACCCGTATCCGACGGTTCGTTAACAATACCTTCGAGTTTGCTGAGCGCATCGGCCTGAGTCGTTAACGATCCCAGCGAGCTGTTCTCGCCGCGGAACTGCGTATCCAGATACGTTTCGCGAATCCGCGTAATACTCGTAAACTCGACGCCCGTTCCGAGCTGACCCGGTGTCAGCGAGCGGGAAACGCCGTAGGCTTCCATCGGGATGGAGGCCTGCATATTGACGCGCTGGCGCGTGTAGCCTTCCGTATTGGCGTTGGCGATATTGTGACCGGTCGTCTCCAGGGCCGCTCTTTGCGTCATCAGACTGCGGCGGGCCGTCTCGATTCCATGAAATGTAGATGCCATATTGTCCTGTAGTCCCCCTTATTAACCTCGTGCGTTAAAAAAGCCCGGATTGCGAGTAGTGGCCGAATAGCCGTTCGACGGATGCGTATACGTGTAATTGTCTTCCGGCGCGCCAACCATGACGTCGATCGAGAAGTTAATGAAGGAGAGCGACTGCTGAATGAGCTGCTGGTTGGTCTCGTTGAGCAGCTTGAGCTCCGAGAGCGCGCTCGCCAGTCTTTGCTGAACATCCAGCAGACGGGCTTTCTCGTCCAGGTCGAATACCAGACGCGCCAGTTCGGTGATCGTCAGGTTCAGCTTCGACTTGATGCCCTTGGTCTGCATAAACGCATGAGCTTCGTCGGCCCGGCGGTCATCGAGCGTTCCGATCGCTTTGACGAGTTTGGATTCCTGATTCGCGATCGCGATCAGCCGATCTACGTCGTTTTGCATAATTGCCGTTCTTTTCTGTTCGCCGAGCTCCAGCATCCGCCGATGCGCGACCTCCATCTGTTCCAAAGTCTCGAGCAGCTCATTCAATGCCACGATCCCCTCACCTTTCTTCCTTCATATATTTCGCTTCCATCGTTTCTGTTGAAAATATCCCGTAAAATGCGAATGGGGATTTTTTCAAATCACCGGACGATGCCGGGTCTTTGAAAAAATCCCCACTCCGTTAACCTCTTTATCGGTCATTCACTCAAAAAAGGTAACAGTTTTTCTGCAATTTTATTTGCGTCTACCGAATACGTTCCCGATGCCACCTGCTGCTTCAGTTCCTGGATGCGCGCCGTGCGGTCGGTGTCGGTTGTTTTGTTCGCTGCTTGAAGCATTTGCATCGCCTCCGGGGAGATGGTGACTTCGTCTTTGCGGGCTTCCGGTTTCTTGGTTTCCTGCGTCCGCTGCGCCTCGTTTGTTCTCTGGTAAGGATTGACGGCTCCGATTCTCGATGTATCGTTGATTTTCATTATGTTCAACCTCCTAAAGGTTATGTTTATATTTTAGCCTGCTATAGATAGAGCGCCGATAAGCTTATAATAAGTTTATCGGCGCCTCTTTAATCATTGTTTAGAGCTAAAATGAGAATTTTTAAAAAATGTCAAGCGTAAATTTGGACTATTTCTGTTTCCCCGGTCCTAGCTATGGGTACTAGAGCCGGATTTTTTTTAGTCGTTTCGGATTCGGTCGACCGCTTTGTAAGCTCCGCCAGGGTTGGATTTCTTGACCTGGGGCTGTGCTTTCGACGCTTCTCTCAGGTCGCTGGTCAGCTTGGACCGGCAGGACTCGCACATATTTCCTTCCCGAAGCATGGTTCCGCACACTTCGCACGGATAGCCCATATTCGGAGCGTTGGCGATCGAAATGCGGCCGTCGCGGATAAAAGTGGTGATCTGACGAATGCTGACATCGGTTTCGTCGGACAACTCCTGGATATTCGCGCCTTTGTTTTCACGCAGGTATTTTACGCACGCCTCGTATTCCGCCTCGATGTCTTTCATGCAGTTCGTGCAAATTCCCTTATAATTCATGACAAACAACTTGCCGCAGCGCGGACAGTTCGCCAGATTCATCGCGGGGCTCCCCTTTCGTGATTCGCTTGCGCCTTATGACTTGTGACTTGTCTCCATCAGCAGGCCGCTTACTTCTATATATCGGATAAAACCGAACCATTTATTAAGTTTTGTGCCGCTCTTCCCATTTTAGCGCAAAGTCAGGCGATTACAAGCCATTTTACGAGCGGGCAAGCGTCAAAACATAAATAGAAACAGGAACTCCGGCCAGATTCTGCAGATCTTTCAATGCGGAAGCGCACAGCGCGGCGGTGCTGCCGGTCGTATAAATATCGTCGACAAGCAGGAGACGAATAGGAAAAGACCCTCCGGGACCTTTTTTCTTTCCTATAAGGTCCCATTTTTTAAAACCCCCGGGGTCTAAATTAGGAATCAGGCTAAAAGCACCGTCCAGATTGCGCAGGCGTTCCGCCCGGTTCCTGGAGCTCTGCTTGACGGTATGCAGATTGCGCGCCAGCAGGTCGCAGGCGGGAACGCCGATGCGGCGGGAAAGGCTGCGGGCGGCCAGTTCCGCTTGATTGAAGCCGCGTTCCCGCAAACGTTCCAGGCTGACGGGCACCCAGGTAATCAGATCGGCGCTCCAGGCAGAAGGGCGGGCGGAGGAGCCGGAGAAGAACGATTTCATGGGCAGCCCGGTACTTGGCCGGGTGCGTGAGAACGCGGGATCGCGCAGCGGATGTCCGGCTGCCTGATACTGTCCCGCCGCAGAATCCGGACGTTCGGCCGAAGTATTAAAGCCGCAGGCTCCGTAAGCAGCCCCATGCAGCCAGCTCCCGGCCGGAGCCCGCGACAATTCCCGGCACATGCGCAAGTAAGCCTGCTCCAGCATCGCCGCGAACGGCTCGGCAAAAAGCTCGCGGCCGCGGTATTTATATTCCGCGATCCATTCGCGCATCTGCGCGTCGTACAGAGCGGCGCTGCGATTCAATACAAAGTCGCGCCGCAGGCTGTCGGGACGCAGGCAGTCCGGGCAGCCGTGCGCCCGCCCGCACACGGGGCAGCGCGGCCGCACGATCCAGGCGACCCGCGCCGCGCACTGCGCGCAGAGCAGCGGCAGCTCAGCGCCGATGCGCGAGAAGCGTCCGCAGGCCAGGCAGGTCTCCGCGCGCGGAGCCAGCAGGGCGCGCAGGGCTTTGCCGGCTTCCGACCACAGCGAAGCCGTCACGGTCTTGCCTTCCGCCGGGCGGGGCGGGCGGGAGGACTCGGCGGAACTTCGGCCGCCGGGCCCGGGCGGCTGCCCCTCCCGCTGCCGGCGCGCTCGCTTTGCGGCAGCAGATAAGGCTTCGCCAGCCGGTTCATGCGGCGGATCTGGCGGATGGCGCCGATCTGGGCGCGCGTCTTCTGCGCGCCGGCGAACAGCACGCGGCCCGCCGGATCGTCGGCGGAGCGCCCGGCGCGGCCGGCCATCTGGACGAGGGAAGCTTCGTCGAACAGCCCGCTGTCCGCGTCCAGAATGTAGACGTCGCTGCGCGGCACGGTGACGCCGCGTTCGAGAATCGTCGTCGTCACCAGCATGCGGACGTCCGCCGCGCGAAACGACAGGACTTTGCCGGCGCGCTCAATGTCGCGCGAAGAGGTCGCGCCGACCGGCACGCCGGGAAGCAGCCGGCGCAGCAGCGCCGCCAGCGGTTCGGCGTGCGCGATCTTCGGCACGAAGATGAAGATCTGCGCGCCGCGCGCAAGCGAGCTGCGCCACTGCCGCAGCAGCGCGACGGGCAGGCGGCCCCGCCGCAGGCATTCCGGCAGCGCGGGCATGCGCAGCAGCGCCGGCACCGGCAGCGGGTGCCGGTGATACCGGACCGGCACCCGCGCGGCGGCCAGGCGGCCGCGCCGCACCAGCGCCTGAAGTCCGCGCGGCGGCGTCGCGGACAGATAGACCGTGCGGCCGCCGGGCGTGCGGCAGACTTCCGCGGCGTACGCCAGCATGGGATCGCCGTGAAACGGAAACGCGTCGAGTTCGTCGATCACGACGAGATCGTAAGCGCCGGCGAAGCGCAGAACCTGATGCGTGGTCGCCAGCGTCACCCCGCCCCGGCGCCAGCGCTCTTCGCTGCCCCCGTACAGCGCAATAACGACTTCCTCCGGAAAAGCTTTGCGGAGGCGCGGCGCAAGTTCCAGCACCACGTCGCGCCGGGGCGTCGCGACCAATACCCGCCCGCCGCGCCGGCGCACCGCTTCGATCAGCGGAAAGATCATCTCCGTCTTGCCTGCCCCCGTCACGGCCCAGAGCAGAAAGCGGCTGCCCGGATCGGCCGCCGCGTAATCCTCGGCCGTCCAGCCGCGCCGCCCCGCTGCCGCGCCCGCTTCGCCCGGCCGCGGTCCGCCCGGCTCCGCCTCCAGGAACATCACCGCCCGCTTCGCCGCTTCCGTCTGCGCGGGGCTGAGCTTCCAGCGCGCCAGCCGCGCGCCGAGATCTTCCGTGCGCCGGCCATTCGCCGTTCCCTCCGTCCGGCTTCCGCCCCAATCATCGCGGGCTCCCGTGCCCGCCTTATGCAAACCATCTTCGCTCCCGCCCTGCGGCAGCGTCCGCTCCAACCGCGGCGCCGCCTGCACCAGCAGCTCGCAGGAGCGGCTGCGCCCGAGCGCGCGGCAGGCTTCGCAGCTCGCGCAGTCGGCCGAGCCGCACGAAGCGCACGGCCGCCCGGAAGCCGGGCTGCCGCACCTCGCGCAGCGGTGCGGCGCCGCCTGCCCACGGCCTCCCCGCCAGCCGCTGCCGCTTTGCAGCTTGCCCCGCAAGCTCCCGCCTTGCCCGCGCTCTTGCGCCAGCCAGTTCCCGCTTCCGCTCTGCCCGCCGCCCGCCCTTCCCACCGCGCTCGTCAGCTTCAGCCGCCCCTGCAAATACGCCAGCTGTGCCGCGGCCCGCCAGCCGCTTTCCAGCTCCGGTTCCACCTCGCGCAGCAGCGACTCCACTTCTCCGCTCAGCAGCGAGCGGCCTTCCAGCAGACCGACCAGCCGCTCCGCTTGCCCGGCAGTTCGCTTCATCCATGCCCGAGGGTCGGCCGGAATTCCCCCGGCGCCCCAAGCCGCCGGAACCCGCGCCGAATTCCTTCCGCCGTCTCCGACTTTCCCGACCGCCTCGCTAGCCCTCTCCATTCCGCTTCCGTCCACGCAGACACCGAGCATTTCTCGAATGCGCCCCGGCTGCTCCTTTCCCAGCAGCGGTTTCAGCCATTCAAGCAGCTGCCGCTCCCATCCGGCCGCCTGCCAAGCGCCGGCTTCCGCCTGCACCGTTCTCCCTTGAAGCGCGCATGCCCACTGCAAAGGCATCGCCTCCGACAGCGGCAGGAACCGGCCTTTTTCACCTATCCGGCTTGCCTCAATCCCCTCCGACCAGGATGCCCCCTCCCGCCACAGCCGATCCACCCGCGCATCCAAGGTAAGAAACAGCCGCAGCCCCTCCTTCTCCCTTACCGCATAAACGCCTGCTTTCATTGTGTTCCCCTCCCGCCGGCAGCTTGTCCCGCTTGGATGGAGACGAGCCGCCGAGATCTGTTTCGAACTTTTTCGCAAAACGATGTTCCAACCGCTTCCGCTAACCTTCTGCCTTGTCAATGCTAAAGGTAAGATTACGCTCACCTGATTAAGAGTTGACAAGATACTGCCTCCGCGATAAATAAAGACATATATCGCTTTATTTTGCTCAGAAACTCCTTCCCTGAAGAATTAACTGCGTGTATACCTCTATTTGGCTCCTTCTTCGTCGTTTCGGCCCAGATCGGCGCAATTAAGTGTATGAGCGTCGTTATTTCCAAAAAAATTGCCGTTTTCACAAAAATAGATGTACCTATGCCGTTATTTCGCCAAACCGTCGCTCCTGCAAAAATGAGCCCATTCCGATACTGCTCGCCGCCGTTTCCCCAAAAAAAGTCCAACAAAAAAGCACACCCTTTCCGCTCTTTCGAGCGTATAAGGAGTGTGCTTCATCTCCGAAAAAGGTCCGGGGACCTTTTCCAAATACGTTATTTTATTCACTTTCTAACCTTTTCTCAATAACTTGCCCGCTTTCTCAATAGATCTCGACTTTCTCGCCTTCAGCCCGCTTCCGTCGTGCTGCAAGGACAGACTCGTCAATTCCCTACTTTCGTTATGGAATGGGGCGGAGCGTTACAGCGTAACCCAGCCCAGTTTGATCGCGTTGATCACGGCCTGCGTACGGTCTTCGACTTCCATCTTCTGCAGAATGCTGCTGACGTGGTTCTTAACCGTTTTCTCGCTGATGAATAAGTATTCGCCAATCGCTTTGTTGCTTTTGCCCTCGGACATCAGCCGAAGAACTTCGGCTTCCCGGCGGGTCAGCGGATTGTCTTCCCCCGCGATGAACTTGACGCCGGCTTCCTCGTCGGGCCGGTTGTCGAACATCGCGCCGCGCTCGTTAACGAACGTCATGCGCTGAAGCTGCTGGATCAGTTTGCCGGTCACTTTCGGATGGATATAAGCATGTCCGGCGGCGACGCTGCGGATTGCGTTGATCAGCGACTCGGCTTCCATGTCTTTCAGCAGATAGCCGCTCGCTCCTTTGCGGAGCGTTTCGAACACATAGCTTTCATCGTCGTGAATCGACAGCATGATGACCTTGATGTCCGGGAACAGCTCGCGGAGCTTCGAAGTCGCTTCCACGCCGTTCTCGTTGGGCATATTGATGTCCATCAGAATGACGTCCGGCTGGTGCAGGTTGCAGAATTCGATTACCTGAATTCCGTCGCTGCATTCGCCGATGACCTCAAGGTCGTCCTCCATGTTCAAAATGCGTTTCAATCCTTCACGGAACAACTGATGATCGTCAGCCAAAAGCACTTTAATCTTGGATTGTTCCGAGTTAATGCTCTCCATCTTCATACCCCTTTCCATTTTCTACATTCGTCGGGATATGGATCACGATTTTGGTTCCTTGATTCTCGGCTGATTCGATCTCCATTCTTCCCTCAAGCAGCTCGACTCTTTCCCGCATCCCAATCAAACCGAAGTGCGCATGCTTAGTCGCTTTTTGCTCCAAAATATCCGTGTTGAAGCCGCGTCCGTTGTCCCGGATCGAAATCTTGACAAGCTGCGTCTGATAGGCGATCTCCACGACGACGTGAGACGGCTCTCCGTGCTTGGCCGCGTTGGTAAGCGCCTCCTGAATCAAGCGGAAGACGGCGGCTTCCATCGCGGAAGAGAGCCGGTACTCTTTGCCCCTCGTTTCGAACACCGTACGAATCCGGTTTTTCTCCTCGTAATCGCGTGTATACTTGCGCAGTGTCGGAATCAATCCGAGGTCGTCAAGCGCCATAGGACGGAGATTGAAAATGACCTTGCGGATCTCTTCCAGGCTGAACCTTACCTGGCCTTTGAGATCCGCCACTTCTTCCTGTACCCGGCCGTACTCTTTCTTGCCCAGCATGCGTTCGACAATTTCGGTCCGGAGAGCCAGGTTGGCCATCAGCTGCGCCGGACCGTCGTGAATCTCTCTGGAGATGCGTTTGCGTTCCTCTTCCTGGGCCAGAATGATCTTCAGCCCGACCATCTGACGGGTTTTGGCCGATTCCAGCATCTTGGTCGCCTGCCCGACTTCTCCGCCGGAAAGGTATTCGGTGACCACGCTCATCTGCGAGCCGAGCGTTTCCGCCCGTTCGATCGAGTTCATCGAGTTGCGCACTCGAAGCTGAAGCTCGTCGCGCCGGGCCCTCAAGTAAGCCTCCTTTTCCCTGTACACCGAAAGCTCCAATTGAAACTGGGTCGCCCGCTCATAGGCCTGCCGAATATCGTTCTCCGTATATTTAACGAAATCCCGGCTCACTTCGGTAAGCCGGATACGGGAAAGACGAAATTTGCTTTCGAGCTCGTCGACCCGATCCGCGGTGTCCGACGTCTCCTGAATCACTTTTTGCAGTTCTTCGGTGAGCGAGCTGAGTTCGGCACGGGACTGGTCCAATATCTCAAAAATTTGGTACTTGCTGTCTTCTACAACCTGGATGGCATTTTTGATGACCCGGTCTAAAGCATCCGCTTGGAAATCCACGGGCAAAATCGACTCCATTCTTTCCGGCGTTCACCGTTTGGTCGGATAGCATTTATTCGGTGATCGTTCAGAACCTATCGTATCATGACTCGATAGTCACGGTCTTCGTTTCTTGTTCCCATTTTACGGTCAATCCAAGCTGCTCTGAGACCAGTCTTGCCGGGACTAAAGTCCTATTCGCAACAATTATGGGTGCTGCATCCGAAGTTTTACGTGTCCCGTTTAGAATATAGTCCTTTTTATTCAAATTCAAGACAATCAGCTGGCTTCCGCGCCGAACGCTGATCGCGCCCGTCTTGGAGTCCCAACCGGAGACCCCGTTGAACGAATCCGTGATGTAGCGAACAGGCAGATACGTTACTCCGCCGCGCACAAGCGGGCCCGTATCCATCGTGGAAGACCTGCCGTTCAGCAGCAGCGTGCGGGAGCCGACGGTCATTTTTGCACTTACGCCGGCGGTCAATCCCAGCGAATCCGCGCCTGCCGCCGATACCGTCTTGATGTTATCGATTTCTACCGCTCCGGCCGCCGAACGCTCGTCCTGGCCTTCCGCCAAATTGACGATGTAGATCCGTTTGAGCTTGGCCGGATACGCGATCTTGCCGTACTGGCTCAAGTTGACGGTCAATGTTTTCCAGCCGCTGAAGTTCAGGCTTTTCGCCAGGTCGACATACACGGTCTTGCCGTCCGCGCCGACGACTTCGGCCCGCAGCCAGTTATAGCTCGAATCGCCCAGCACATCGAGACTCAGCGAGCTTGCGCCCGAAGTCAGCGCTTTGCCGGCGGAACCGTTCAGGTTGGCGTACGCGTATTTGTTGCCCGTGCCCGCGGCGGTGTCGTAATCGATCCGCAGCACTTTGGAGTTCGAGTGACTGCCGGTTCCCTGCGTCAGCTGCGCTTTGCCCGTTACGGCCGCGGGGCTGCCGGTAAAAGAGATGCCGTAAGATACGTTCTCGAAATCTTCCCAGCTGTTTTCCTGCACGCTCGCCAGCGTCAGCATGGTCTTGAAGCCTTCGTAGCTTGCGATCGCGTAACCGGCTTTGGCTCCGGCGTCCACCGATACAATATTCAAAGCGCCGTCTTTGATGCTGCCTTTGAAGCCGATGAATTCCCAGGTCAGCGCGGACGGATCGATATTGACCGTACCGCCGGATTTCAGCGTCGCGGTCGCGGGCAGCGTTACGCTTGTGCCGGCCTTGAGCGGCGCGGCGGCGGCTCCGAGATTCAGCGCCGACAGCGAATCCGCGCCCAGCACTTCGACCTGCTGCGTCGTGCTGACGCCGCCGCTGGTCGCGGTAAGCGTTGACGTACCGGCCTTTTTCGCCGTAAACGAAGTTCCGTTCCAGACCACGTTGCCGTTGCTGGATTTCCACGACGGATTGATGTCCGAAGCGGCGATCGGATTATAGTAGGTATCGTAACCTTTGACCGAATAAGCAGCCGTTTCCCCGATCAGGAGCTGAGTTTTGCCGCTGACCGCGAAGCCTTTGAGCTTGCCTTCCGGAGCGGTCGTGTACACGCCGAGCCCGTTGACGACGCTGCGCTGCGTCTGGCCGCCGTATTCGGTCGTAAACGTAAGCTGCGCCTGTTCTTCGCCGAGCGGACGCGTGACCATCGTGGTCGAACCGCCGCCGTCGAGGTTGATGCCTTTCCAGACGCCGATGCCGGCCATAAAGCTTTGCAGCTCGCTCAGCGACATGCCGCTGCTTGCGCCGTTGTCCTGCACCGTCACGATATACGCGTAGCGGTTGTCCTGCGAATAGCCGACCGCGGTGCGCGCCCGATAGCCGCCGATCGAATCGACGCTGCGCGAGAACGAAGTCGCTTTGCCGCCGTCGACCAGAATCGTATGTCCCCCGATCATCACGTCGAGGGTCGACGGATCGAGCTTCTGGCCCGTCGTTTTCGACACGAGGCTGTAATCGGTCCGCACCTTGCTGCCCACGGTCAGATGCGCCTTCATATAGGTCGCCGCCGTACCGTGCGCGCGCAGAATATAAGCGCCTTCCGGCACTTTCAGCGCCAGCGATTTGCCCGAGGAGTACTGCGTCACGACGCCGTTCTCCACCAGCACTTCCGAAGGCAGCGTCGCGCTGTTCTTGGGCCGCTCTTCGTTGCCCCACGCGTCGGTATAGATGTACATCGCGTTCACGTGGCTGTAGCCGCCGTCCGGCTCCGGCGCATACGAAGCCTGGTTGATGCCCGCCAGATCCAGCGCCGAACCGTCCTCCGCCGTGACGCCGCCCGTGAAGTCGTACTGGTCGATCACCGGCTTGCGGTCTTTGGTGACGCCGAACGCATACATCCCTTTGAGTTCCGACGGACTGGTCATCAGCACGCCGTTCGACACCTGGGCGCCCATGGGCACGCCCTCGGCCGCCGTATTGAAGTAGTCGCCGTTGACTCCGGCCACCGCCCCGGTTTCTTTCGCCATGCCGCTGACCGTTTGCAGCGTCGTGAACTTGCCACCGCGGCCGGTCATGACATCCAACTTGACATACGGGTTCTGGAGATCGATCTGGATCACGTCCGCCAGCCCCGCCGCCATGCTTCCCGAACGGGACACGGAATACTTGTACGTCAACAGCTTGGCGCCCGACGTGACGATCTCTTCGCCCTGCTTGCTGCTGGATACGGACGCAGCCGCGGACGCCGTATGCGCGCCCGTCAGCGTGTCCATTCCCGGTACCGCGATCGGCTGCACGACCAGCGCGCCGGCCAGCACCGCGACCATCCATTTTCTGCCTGCTTTCAACGTGTTGCCGCCATGCTTGTTCATGATGTTCGAATTCGCTCCCTATCTGTACAGATTCGTTCGCGTATGTATGACTGCTTGCGATAAGCCTGATACGCCACTATTCTAATTAGACTGAAACGACGGTCAAAAGTTACTGGAAATTGAGGCAACAAAAAATAAACTACAATATATCATTCTATCGTACTTCCCTAAAATTGAAAGAGAAAAAGCGATCATTTCTGCAAAGAATTTGCAAGAATGATCGCTTTTACTGTCGAATTTCGGGGTTTATAGCGCTGCTTTTGTCTAATTTTACGGGTCTTTAGGAGCAATTTGGCATCTAGTTCAAATAACCCGCTTTTTGCAGTACGCGCTGGAGCATCGCCGCCGCTTCCGCGCGCGTCGCATTGCCCTGCGGATTGAACTTCCCGCCGCCCGCGCCCTGGATGATTCCGGCCTGTACCGCTTTGGCGGCATCGTCCGTATATTTGATCTTGGCTTTGTCTTTGAACGGCGCCAGCACCTGGCTTGCGCTGCCGCCGAGCGTAACTTCCGTGCCGGCGTATTTGAGCGCGCGCACCATCATGATCGCCATCTGCTCGCGCGTGATGGGATCGTTCGAACGGAACGTGCCGTCGGTGTTGCCGGCGATCACGCCCGCGTTCACCGCCGCGCCGATCGCCCCGATCGGCACTTTGCTGTAGCCGATATCGCTGAATCCGGAAGCGGACGCCGCGTCGGCGGGCAGCCCGAGTCCGCGGGAGATCAGCTCGGCGAACTCGCCGCGCGTGATAGGGGTCTTCGGCGCGAACGCTTTGGTCATCGACGAACTGAGCACGTATTTGGCCGCCAGTTCGTTGACTACGCCCTGCGACCAGTGTCCGGCCGCTCCGCCCGCCTGGGCCGTGGAACTGATCGGAATCAGCATGCGGCCTCCGGTGATCGTTCCGGTCATCAGCATGCCCGCCGCCTGGTCGCCGCTTTTCGACGGAACGAACGACGGCGTGGACGCATTGACGTCGAAATAGACGACCGAAGTGCGCGAAGCCGGCGATTTGACGTTCAGCTTCAAGCGATACGTGCCTTTGATGCCCGCCGTTTCCGCCGCGGACGACGTTCCCGCTGACGATTCGGCCTTGATGCGGATATCGAGCGGACTGCCCAGCAGCTGCGCGCCGGCTTCGCCCAGCATGCCGATCGTGCGCTCCTGCGAAGCCGAAGACGGACTTTCGAGCTGGATCGTCAGCAGCGCATCGGAACCGCCGCTTACGCCCGTCAGCGAAGACAGCGGCACTTCGTACACCGCGTCTTTGTAACGCACCGCAAAAGCCATATTCCCGCGCTGCATACTGATTTCCTTGAGCGCGTTCAACGGAACCGACACGAAGCCCGAGTTTTCCGCGTCCGGCACTTCGAACACAACCGCGCCTTCTTGTCCGCCGCGCGCAAACGCCGCGTCAAAAGCGGTTTTCAGCTCGTCCGCTTTGACCGTATAACGATGACTGCCCGTTCCCAGCGCGGAGGTCGCGTCGGAAGACGACGCGGCGGCGCGGGGCAGGATCAGCATCTCCCGGCCGAAGTCGGCCGCCGGCAGGAAGCTGCCCGAAGCGGACGAATCCGTCGTCTGGGCTCCGCCCGACAAGCCGGTATTGTTCTGCACCGGAACCTGCTTGAACGCGATCACGTTCGCGCCCGACACGTTCTTCAGCGGCTCGCCGCCCGGCTGGTAAGTCAAGGCGACCGACTGGCCCGCTTTCAGCTCTCCGTCCAGCTTGAGCGTCAGCGCGCTTCCCGTCAGCGACGCCGCGGTAACGCCCACCGCGTTCCCGTTGGCCAGGACGCTAAACTGCTTGTACGCCGAGTCGCCCGGCGCATGCAGCGTACCCGTAAACGTCACCACGATCTGCCCGCCGCTGCCGACGACGGAGCGGATGCCGCTCGTCCCGGAAGCCGCTTCGACCGGCTGGAGATTCAGCACCGCCGCGGCGTTGCCGTTGAGGTCGGTCAGCTTGAGCGCGCCCGGCACATACGAGATCGTCACATTGCCGTTTGCGATCAGCGCGGACGCGAGCGTCAGCCGCACGCGGCTGCCTTCCGCTTTGACGTTCGTGACATAGACCGGCGCTCCGCCGGCCAGCACGGAGAACTGGCTGTTGGTCGGAAGATTGTCCGTTCTCAGCGCTTCGTTATAGTTCAGCACCAGCTCGTCCCCGGACAGCTCGGCCCCGACGAATTCCGGCGCTTTCGTATCCATCAGGTTGCGGACGGCAAAGTCGCTAAACGCCGAAATATTCTGCCCCAGGTAATCCTGCAGCGGAGCGCTTCCCGGCTTGTAGCTCACTTTGACGACCGCGCCGTCCGGCACCGCCGAATCCAGATTCAGCAGCAGCGCCTGCGCGCCGCTTCCGACCGAGCGCACGCTGTACACCCGTCCGTCCGCCGTTACCGTAAACTGGCTGTACGCCTGCGAAGACGGCGATTTCAGACTGTTCTCGAACTGCAGCGTAAGATTCGTCCCGTAGACGCTGCCTTCCGTCGGTTTGGGCAGCGCGCTGTCGATGCCGTTCGTTACCGCATACGAACCCAGCGAAACGGCCGCGTTGCCGCTGTAGTCGACGAGCGGACGCACGCCCGGGTCGTACGAGACTTTGACGTCCTGCCCGACCGCCACGCCCGTATCCAGCCGCAGATACACGCTGTCACCGCTGATATACAGGCTGCCCGGCAGCCGCTTCTCGCCGTTGACCGTTACCGTATA
Organism: Saccharibacillus sp. CPCC 101409; assembly: GCF_030518235.1. Classification (GTDB taxonomy): domain Bacteria; phylum Bacillota; class Bacilli; order Paenibacillales; family Paenibacillaceae; genus Saccharibacillus. The sequence continues at coordinate 126,568 of NZ_JAULSA010000011.1, forward strand.
GCTGCCCAGCAGCGGCGTCTGGGAGGCGTTCAAGCTCTTGTCGTACGTCAGCCGGATCAGCGTGGCACTGTCCATCGCGGCGCTTTTGATCGTCGGTACCGCTTTGTCCGCGGACGCCGTCCGGAAGCCCCACGACACGCTGCCCTTGAGGCCGGCGTACAGGATGCCCGGATTCGCCCGGTCCAGCACCGAGCCGCCGTCCACGTCGATATAATAGGAAGTGTTCGCCGCCAGCTTTTCTTTCGGCGCGATCACCACTTCGGAGGTATTGGAGGCGCTGACCGACACCTCGGCCGGCACTTTGGTTCCTCCGCTGCTGTACAGCGCGATGCCCGTGCCGCTCAGCGTCACCGCCCGGTTGAACCGGATGCTCGGCTTGAGATCGACCGCGGCGTCCGAGGCGCGATCCTGCGGCGTCAGCGATACCATTTGCAGCAGCGAGCTGTTCGCGATCGTCGAGAACGTCCAGCTCAGCGGCTGCCCGGCTTTCGGATAAGCATTGCCTTCCGAGTCGCTCAGCAGTCCCGCCGGCACCTCCACGCTGTACGTATAACCGGACACCAGCGCATTGGCCGGCACGATCGTCAGCTCGGTCGTGCCGCCGCCCGTGACTTTGCCGGACGAGGCCTGCACCCGCTCCACCGTCCCGTCTCCGCGCCGGATCACGATATCGCCCGCGTTCGTATTCGGGTACACCTGCCGCGTAAAGCTCAGCTTCAGGCTCGATCCCGCCGGCACGCCCGATGCGCCGGATGCCGGCGTCAGCGAAGACAATGCCAGCGCGTCGCCCGTCGTCGTAAACGTCCACTCCCGCGACGTCCGCAGCCCCCCAAACGCCGTACCGTCCGAGTCGTGCAGCAGATCGCCGTCGATCAGGACGTAATACGCCGTGCCGCGCTCCAGCCCTTTGTAAGCCGCCGAAGCGATCGTCCCGGTCTCCGCGTCCATCGTAAAAGCTTCCGGCTTCAGCGTCGCGATCAGCCTGCTGTCGTTCAGCCGGTAGATGGACAGCAGCGGATTCTTTTTATCCGCGTCCGCTTTGTTCGGCGTCACCGGCTCGTCAAAAGTCAGTGACAGCCTGCCTTCGACCGGCGCGCCGCCGAGTCCGTTCTGCGGAGTCCGCCCTGTAAGCGCCGGAGCCGTGTTGTTGGCCGATTCCGTGCGGAACGTCCAGCGGATCTCCGGCTTGTACGTATTGCCCGCCATATCCGCAAACGTGCCCGCCGACGCGTAAGCTCCGTACGTCACGCCCGCTTTGAGCGAATGTCCGTCGGCGGCGCTCGGCAGGATGTTCACATTCGCCGTGCCCAGTCCGGTCACTTCCTCGGACAGCACGGAAATGCGGATCGCGGCGCCGCTTTTCTCCTTGAGCGGATCGCTGTCTTCGTACAGCACCAGGCTGCCTTCCGCCGCGGCCACCGCTTCGCTGAAGCTCAGTCCCAGCGCCGCGGCCGGCTTCACCCCGAGCGCTCCGTTCGCCGGCGTCACCGCCGTCAGCGCCGGATCGGTCACGTCCGCTTCGGGCCCCGTTGTAAACGCCCACGCCGACGAGTTGGAAATGCCGCTCCACGCTTTGTCCGAGGCCCCCGCCCCGATCTCCGCCTGCGTGACGTCCGGCGCAATCAGCCCGCTGTCCGCGAGTATGTAATAGCGCGTATTGGCGTTCAGCTTGACTGCGCCCTGCAGCGACACTTTGGCGCCGTCTCCGTCGATCTGCAGCCGTTCCGCTTTGAATGTCTGGACCGTCGCGTTATTGTCCAGCCGCTTGAGCGTAAACGCTTTGCCCGAGGCGCCCGCCGCATCCGCGATCTTCACTTTCCGGTCGAACGTGACCGTCAGCCCGGGCGTCAGCGATACATTAGTGGTTTTCGGCGAGTAGGCCGCGGCGGTCAGCGTGTCTTCCACAGCCGCCTCCGCGCGTCCGTTTCCTCCCTCGCCCGATCCGATCCCGGCAAACGTCCCCCACGCCCCCGGCGCCAGCAAATTGGTCAGCATCAGGCCGACAAGCCCCAATGCGATCTTTCTTTTCATCCCCTTCACAGCTCCCTCCCTGGATTCCTGCACCAAGACAGTCTGTACTCTTTATCGGAAAAAGGGGCGCGAATGATTAGACGGTCGAGCACGGGACGTCAGCGGGAGCTTGGAGGGCGCGGGAAAAGGTTCCGGCTCGGCGATGCCGGACCTCTTCCCGCAGGCCGGGGAGGTTGGCGCGAAAAATAGCCCGGCGCAGCCAGCCGGGCTATCTTGTATCATTCTTTATTATGTTTGATTCGTTCGATTTCCGATTCCGTCATTCCTGTGGCCTGTGCGATTACGGCAACACTCAGGCCCATTCGCAGCATGTTTGGCACGATGCTGAACAGAATCTCTTTACGCGCCTCTTCCCGGCCAATACGTTTCGCATAAGCCCATGCCGAAGCCTGATCCCGAAAAAATTTCTTCCGGTCTTCTTCCCGCTGCTTGGCTTCGCGATCCAGCTTCAGAAATTCTCTGGTAGTCATGACTTTTCCCGGATTCGCTTCACTCATCGCTTTCAACTCCTGAATAAAGTTTCAACGAAATCACAGACCTGTTTTTAGTCTTTTGATTTCCGATTCTTTTATTCCTGTTACCTGCATGATTACGGCATCAGACATACCTATTTGCAGCATTTGCAGCGCTACTCCCACTATTCCTTCTTCTCTACCTTGCTCGATGCCTTGCTCTATACCTTGCTCTATACCTTTTTCTATGCCTTGCTGCATGCCTTCTTCTATTCCCGTATACTTCGCATGATCCAGCGCAGACGCCTGATCCCGCAGAAACTTCTGCCGGTCTTCGTAAATCTGACGCGCTTCGCGGTCCTGGCTAAGAAATTCCAGCGTTGTCATCGCCTTTTTCAGTTTCGGTTCGTTCATCTCCAGCACCTCCCATTGAAGAATCGCCGATCCTTTCAGAAACAGCAGCCAGTTAACCAATCCGCCTTTTTCAAGAGGAACATTTTGTTCGTCAAGCTTGGGCAGCTCCAGAAAATGAATCTCGATATCGTCGCTGAGCGGAATTCCGGTGTGCTCTTCTCTCAAACGAAACACATTATGATACCGGTCGTTTAGCAGAAACGCGTAATTCAGAATGTTGATATTGACGCACCGCTTTAACGAGTGGTAACGGGAACCTTCTTCCATCTGGCCGGTATACTGTTTGCCCCAATAAAACAGAGTCCGCTTCGCCATATCGTCTTTATTGAACAGCTGCATTTCAACGTTGATAAGTTCGCCTTCGACTGTCCGAGCCCGGATATCCAGGATGGACTGCTTCTCATAAGGCGCATCCTTATCCGTGTAAGGTATTAAGTAGAATAATTTCTTCCAGTTCAGGCCGATTCGATTCTGCGAAGGGGATCGAGCAGTTCCACGAGGTTCACCTTCCGTCGAGGTTTTTCTTTATTATATCATCGAATCCCTTATGCTTTCGCTATAAATTAAGAAGAGGCTCTGCACGGATGCAGAGCCTCTTTCCTTACCTGATATGCGGATACCGGTTACAGACCCGCCTGTGCTTTCAGTTCGTCCGCTTTGTCCGTGCGTTCCCAAGGCAGATCCAGGTCGGTACGGCCGAAGTGGCCGTAAGCCGCCGTTTGTCTGTAGATCGGGCGGCGCAGATCCAGCATACGGATAATGCCGGTTGGACGCAGGTCGAAGTTCTCGCGCACCAGGTTGACCAGCGTTTCTTCGCTGACATGGCCCGTGCCATAGGTATCGACGCTGATCGATACCGGATTGGCTACTCCGATCGCGTAAGCGAGCTGAATCTCGCATTTGTCCGCGAGTCCCGCCGCAACGAGGTTCTTCGCCACGTAGCGCGCCGCGTAAGCCGCGGAACGGTCGACCTTGGTCGGGTCTTTGCCCGAGAACGCGCCGCCGCCGTGACGGGCGTAGCCGCCGTACGTATCGACGATAATCTTGCGGCCGGTCAGTCCGGCATCGCCCTGCGGTCCGCCGATAACGAAGCGGCCCGTCGGGTTGATAAAGTATTTGGTTTCGTCGTCCAGCAGCTCGGCCGGAACCACGTTCAAGATCACATGCTCTTTGATATCCCGCTGAATTTGCTCCAGCGTGATCTCTTCGGCGTGCTGGGTCGAGACGACGATCGTATCGACACGGACCGGCTGGTCGCCGTCGTATTCGATCGTAACCTGCGTCTTGCCGTCAGGACGCAGATATTCCAGCGTGCCGTCTTTACGCACTTCCGCCAGGCGGCGGGCGATGCGGTGCGACAGCGCGATCGGCAGCGGCATCAGTTCCGGCGTCTCGTTGGACGCGAAACCGAACATCAGCCCCTGGTCGCCGGCGCCGATATTTTCCGTTTCCAGCTTCACCTGCTCCGGATCGCGAGTCTCCAGCGCGGCGTTGACGCCCTGCGCGATATCCGCCGACTGCTCGTTGAGCGAAGTCAGCACCGCGCATGTATTGTAATCGAACCCGTATTTGGCGCGGGTATAGCCGATCTCTTTGAGCGTCTGACGCACGATAGCCGGAATATCGACGTACTCCGATTTGGTACTGATTTCCCCGATCACGAGCACCAGGCCCGTAGCAACCGCAACTTCGCAGGCAACCCGAGCATTCGGATCTTCCGCGAGAAAAGCGTCAAGCACCGCATCGGAGATCTGGTCACAGATCTTATCCGGATGACCTTCCGTTACGGACTCGGACGTAAACAAACGCCGTCCTTGAAGCGACATAAGCGTGTACCTCCCTGAGTTTCCACTGTTCAGTATTTCCCTTATACAAAAAACGAACCTTCTCCCGGCGGGAAAAGGCCTGTGTTCCATCCTCGGTTGTAATTTTAACTGATGGAGGGAGGGGGTGTCAAACAATTACTATTTTTTCATAAACAAAAGAGCCTCCCACCTTGGGAGGCTCTTTTTATACTCAACATTTAGTTAATGAAGAGTAACTTGAAAGAGATTACTGAGTAACGATTGTTACATCAGTATCCAGAGCAGGAACGTTTCCTGCTTTGTCTGCTACAGCGCCTGCGCCTGTAGTTGCACGATCGTATACTACTCGTACACTTTGACCGTTGCTTCCGAAGGAAGCGCCAGTACCAGTAAGTGTAAGCTGGATCACACCTGCTGTTACAGGAGCGCCACTAGTAGTAGGAGCAGTTGCAACAAATTTCGCAACCAGTGTGCCAGTTACTGGAGTTGTTCCATTAGTAACAGTGAAACCGTTGATAGTTTCTCCATCAGTCAGATCCAGGTTAGCATCGCTTACTGGAACATTGATTTGAGTTCCTGTAGCTGTGATGTTACCAAACTCAGGAGCTTGGCTATCGATTGTGAAGTTAAGCACTGTGCTGACGTTACCACTCGAGTCAGTTACAGAAGCTGTGTAAACTCCATTCGTCGAAATCGATTTGCCCAGTTGGTAATCTTCTACAGTTACGCCATCTCTCTTCAGAGTAACCGAAGTTGTATCTGCATCAGGCGAAGTAATAACAACTGGTCCACGTACTACCGAGTTATTGACTACCGCTGGTGCATTAGTTCCCGTACCATTTGTAGCACTCAACGTAGGAGCTGTAGTATCAGTGTTCAAAGAAGTTGTGTACAGTGCCGACGCTTTTACCAAGTTGCCTGCAGCATCTTGGAGGTAGCGAGCATCATTGACAATTTGTACAGAATATTCACGAGCAACCGGACGTTGTGTAATTACAATTTCCAGAGTCGAACGGTTTACAGTAGGATTACCTTGTGCATCATTGGCTCCAGCTGCATAACGAACATAGTAGTCAGTTCCTGCAGTAAGTTTAGCATTGTTCGACAGGTTGATTACAGTGAAATCGTTAGCGAAAATTGCTGCACGTTGTGCATCATTACCTTCTGCCGGCGAAACAAGAGCTTCACTGAATGGAACTGTGATAACATCATTGTTTCTTACCAGAGTATTTCCAGTTACGCTGATTACTGGAGCTACTTTATCAGTAGTAGTGATGTTTTGTGTGCTTGCATCTACAGAAGTACCAGCGACAGTTCTGATTTGGTTATTAGCTCTAACTGTCAAGTTCAGGTTAGTAACATTTGTAGGCAGATCAGTCGAAGTAGTCAGCGTAACAACTTTGCTGTCCGAAGAACTGATTTGTGCCGAAGTGATCGTATAGTTAGGGATCGAGAAGTCACTTGCTGCTACTCTTTGGATACCCTGACCAAATGTCACTTCAATAGTTCTAACACCTGTTTGTACTGCACTTACAGCTTTACCGTTAGCTACAGCAATACGTTGGTTACCAGTCGAGTAGTTTTCCAGAATGTTTCCGGAAGCATCTTTAACACCCGTTACTGTCAGTTGACGTACTGTGCCTGTTGCGTTAGAAGCAGTCGAAGTTGGGAAAGTCACTTCTGCGCCATTGATACGAGTAGGGAACTGGAGTACTACCGATCTGTTGTTATCAGTTGTACGCAGAGTTACGCTCGAAGGCAATGCCATGAAGTTCGATCCTTCTTCAGTACCATTCGAAGAGAAGCTCAGGGCGTAGTTGTTACGATCCGTCAGTGTAGCAGGATCCATTGGCTTACTGAACGATACTGTAACCGTTCTGTCAGCAGCATTAGCTACGATACCTTCGAATTTAGGTCTAGCTGTATCGCCTACAGTGAATGTAGTCGAGTAAGGAGCGATTGTGTTTTTCAGAGCAGTCGTATCTTGTACGTCTTTCACAGCCAGAGTGTAAGTACCTGCAACCGGCTTAGTGTAGAATGTGATGACGTAAGAGTTAGCTGCAGTACCTGCGGTTACAGAACGGATTGCTTGAACAGTACCGCTCGAGTTCGTTACTGTGAAGTCGCCGCGCTCAACATTAACTGCTTTGTTGAAGCGTACAGTTACTGTTCCATCGCTATTGTTAGTTACACTCGAAACTTCCGGACGAGTTTGGTCAACCGAAGCATTTACAGTGTACTGCTTCACAGTGTTTGCGTTACCGGAGAAGTCGCTTACGCTGTCGATGTACAGCGAAGTTGTCGAAGCTGGCAGACGCGAATCACCTGCGAACCATACTTCGTATTTGTTACCAGCGATTTGGTTAACGCCAGTGCTGTACACTTTAGTCGAACCGTTCAGCCAGTAGAAATCATTTTGCACTACAGTGCTAGGATCGATTTCTTCGCTGAATGTTACAACTACGCGTTCCAGCGTGCCTTGAATTTCAGTTGCAGTAGGAGCCGTAGCGTCTACAGCGACTGTAAATTCGTTAGTTGCGCTCAGCGATCTCAGACCGTTATAGTCTTCAACCAGCGAGGAAACCAGGCTGTGTGTGCCAGTCGTGAATGCAGTGTAAGGACGCAGGATGTACTCGCGCGAAGTTGCACCTTCAGTCACAGAACCGTTGAATGCAGCGCCGTCCAGCGTGAAGTTGCCGGAGTTAACGTTGCGAACCGGCTCGGAGAACGTTACTTTAACAGCTTTCGTTCCCAGACCTGTTACTGCGCTCACAGTCGGCAGTACGTTGTCCAGAGGACGGAACGTGATTGCGCTGGAGTTGATTGTAGCGGAACCAGCCTTAACGCCAGTAACGGTCAGCGTGTAGGACTCTTGGTTGTCCATTTCGTCGCCGTCTGCCAGAGTCAGACGAACAACGTTGCCGTTTACAACGACTGCGGAGTCGATGTCGCCACCGCTGAAGCTGTAGTTCGTTACGTCAGTAGCCGTAGCTTCGTCTACTGTACCGTTGAATGTTACTTCAACTTCTTTCAGGTTCGAAGCGGCTACGCCTTGAACTTGAGTAGCAGTCGTTACAGCGTAAGTTACGCTGTGCGTGTACTCACGGCCATCGTAAGTGAAAGTAACGTTTGTAGCTGTGTTAGCTACCAGTGGAGTTTTCAGGTCCACAGTCACTTTTTCACCGTTCGACAGTGTGAAGACAACGCGTCCGCCATTGTTTTCTACAACGTACGAAGCAACTGTAGGCTGCTTAGTAGCGTTCAGGTAAGCGTAAGCTGTGTCTACCAGCAGACCGCGTGTAGCAGCTGCTTTGAAGTTCGCATTGGCACTTACAAGACCAGCGTTGATTGCTGCTTGTACTTCGCCTTTAGCCCAAGCTGCGGCGTCGTTGTTGATTCCTGTAGTAGGAACGTCCAGTTTAGCTGCGCGCACCAGAGTGGCTGCGATTTCTTGAACTGTGATTTTGTCGTTAGGGCTGAAGAGTTTCTTCGCGCCAGTCGACGTACCTTGCATGTAGCCGGCTTTAGTTACAGCTTCTACATACGGTTGGTACCATGCTTTCGAGCTGTAGTTCTTGTCTTGGTACGAGTTCGTGCTAGTCGCTGGAGTATCCAGACCAGTCAGCAGAGCCAGTACTTTTGCGAATTCTGCGCGAGTCAGTTGCTTGTCGAGCAGAGTTTCGCCGTTCGGGTAGCCTTCAAAAATCTTTTGGGCTGCCAGAGCGTCGTATTTTTGTTGAGTCGTCATTGTTGCAGCGGACGACACCGAAGCGAACATCGAAAGAGCCATAGCCGTGGAGAGGGCCAGAGTTACAATTTTCTTCATACCTTTTTGTTCTCCTCCTTGGAGTTCAATAGAGATTTTTTTGTCTGTAATTGGTTCGCGTTCGCTCATGTTACTCATTAGCTGATTGCACCCCCTTTCCAGAGTCGAGCATTTGGTAAGTATAAATGAGGTCTGTGACGGGTATCACAGAAACTTGTTAGACAGTTGAGACGAGATAAGTAAGCACAAAAACAAGGGACACCCAATCCCGCTTCCCGTATTATACATTGGTCGGTAACACCCGTAAAGTCCATTTTCGCACAAACATGAACAACTTTACGGAATTTACTCCATTGTATGGAAAACGAGGCGCATAAGCGGCTTGTTTTGATACTCATTGACTTAGACGCGGAAGGTTACAAAAAAGTTGCGAGGTTTTAAAACTTTTTTTAAATCTTTTTTTGCAACTTTTATCAAGGCGGGAAAATGGCAGGCGCAGCGCCTGTCCACTTCTTTACTTAAACCGATATCCGATCAAGTAAACAGGCTGGAAGCACCGAATTTTCGGCATTCCCAGCCTGTTATGCCTTTAACGAATACGCAGCGCCAGCTGGATGACTCTCGCCCGCATCTGCGGATCGTAATCGAGCTTCTCGTACATTTCGTCGATCGGCTGTTTATTGTCTTTGTAGGTCTTGTCGTGCTTGATGGTCGAATGCGACCAGGAGATCAATTCGTTCTCCGCTTCGGCCAGATCGTTGAACGCTTCGTGGAAGCCGGTCTCGACGACGAGCTGCTCCATCAGTTCCTGTTCGACTTCCTGAGTCTTCTGTTCTTCGGCTACACGCTCCTCCAGTACTTTGGAACGTTCTTCGAACTTCGTTTTGGCTTTCATATAATCAATCTGAGCTTTCGACTTGATCGGTTTCATTGTACTTCTCTTCACCCTCACAGATAAGTATTGTTATTCCGCTATTTTAGCGTAAATCGCTCCGAAATACAAAAACGATTTTAGATAAATGGAACAAAATGCTTGAAAAGCGGAAAAATGAAGAAGACGCCTCCGTTATAGAGACGTCTTCCTTCATCTATTTGTTGCGGTTATTCGAAAATTTCGTCCTTACAGAGTCTTCATCTTGGTCATGATGGCGACCGCGATATCGGCGGCTTCGGCCCGTGTAAAGGTTGCTTTCGGATCGAAACGATACGTCGCCTTCTTCTCGCCTTCGGCGAGTTTGTTGGCTTTGCCGTTGATAATCTTGGCTTTGGTTACCGCCAGCACCGCGCCCGCATAGCTGCTGTTGATCGAACCGCCGTCGGTAAACGATTTTTCAAGCGCGGTTTCCGCTTTGTCGTTGTCCGTCAGCTTGAGGTTCATCGCTCTGGCGATCATAACGGTCGCGTCTTCGCGGCTGAGCGTGTTGTAAGGCATGAACACTCTCGGCCCCGTACCGCGGATAATGCCTTTGCGCACCGCCGTTTCGATATAACGATAGTCCATATACTGATTGATGACCGGACCGACGTCGTCGAACGTACGCTTGGTGATGTCTTCGTCGTAATCGAGCGGAATATTCAGCATTCTGACCAGCATCGTCGCGAATTCGCCGCGGGTGATGACTTCGTTCACGCCGAATTCATTCGCGTCTTTGGCTTTCATCACGCCTCTGGACAGCATCATTTCCGTGTCTTCGCGCGTCGCCGCGGCGGCGATCACGTCGCCGTAGCTGTAGCGCAGGCCGAATACGGCGTAGTAACCGAATCCGTCGAACGGCGCTGTAATCGTTTTGGCGGATTTGTTGACCGTTCCGCCCAGGTTGACCCATTCGTTGCCGTTCAGTCTCCAGATGCCGAGGTTGCCGGCGGAAGCGTTGACGAGCGAAGGATCGTATTTGATGGTGATCGTGCCGGTTTGCGTCAGTTCCAGCCACTGCTTGGAAGAACGGCTTTCGAAGCCCGGGCTTGCGTAAGGCTGGTTGCCCGGAACCGTTTTGTAATCGTCGCTGGTTGCCGTGGAAGTGAAGTAACCGGCATCCGTCCAATACAGATCCGAAGCGTAACCGAAGTGCGGCTTAGGCGTCAGACGGCTGATCATCGTACCGTTGGAATCGAGCAGTTTCAACTGACCGTCGCGGTATCCGCCCTGACCGTCGCTTACTCCGACCTGGTTGTACATCTTAATCGTTCTTCCGTCCTGTTGATTCGCGATGCCCACCAGCAGCTGCTGGTTGTCGAACAGGCTGATTGTCGGAGATTCGCTGCCCGGGGTCGGATTGACTTCGCGCAGTACCGTGCCTTTCGGAATCTTGATTTGCAGATCGCCTTTGAACAGCTTCAAGCTGCCGCCCGAAGGCATAGCCGCGCTGTACTGGGAACCCTGCACGATTTCCTGCGAATAGTTGACGACAAACGAACCGGTTGTTTTCTTGCTTCCCGTAACAATCGTAAACTTGATCGTATTCTTGCCGGCTTTGAGCGCAGTCAGGCGGCCGCGGAAAATATCCAGATCGCCTTTATCCAATACCTGCTTGCCGACCGTAATGCTGCTGGCTCCCTCGGACTGGATGCTTACATCGAGGAAGTTCTGCGTAATCACGCTCTCGTTGGGCAGCTTCGGAGACAGAATCGTGTACGGACGCAGTTCGCGCGTTACCGTCAGCGTTTTCGAAGTCGTGGAAGTGCCTTTGCGCACGTAAACCGTAACTTTCAGGTCGCCGGTCGTCGGCAGCGCCAGATCCTGCAGCAGGAAGCCGTTGGTCGTATTGGCTTTGGGCCCGAGCTTCAGTTCGCCCGTCGCCTGGCTCCATGCCGCGCCCGAACGGGTCAAGCGGGTTTCTTTCTTGTTGCCGTCCAGGCGAACGATGATTTCATCGGCCGTATCTGCCGGCGTAATGGTGAATTCGGCATCCATGGACAGTTCGTTCGTTGTATACTGGTCGGCGTTGTCGCCCGGAACGAAGACCGAGTTATCCGTTTTGTCCGAGCCGACAGGCAGCGGATGGAAGTTCTCGATCAGGATGCTTTCGTCTTCGATCAGGTACAGCGTCAACGAAGTCGTGACCGCTTTGCCGTTAGCCGTGCCGGACAGTTTGAGCGTATTGGCGCCCGGCGCCAGATCGAGCGCAAAGTCAGCCACGTCCAGTTGGAACACTCCATTGCTCGACGTAACCGTTGTGGTACGGCCGCCGTACTCGATCTTGATTACGCTGCTGTCGTCGGTAAAGTTGATCAGACGGCCCTGTACCGATTTGACAGCGGTGGAGGCGGTAAATACCTGCTCGTTATACAGGTTGGTCACCTGAATGTACGGAGCGGACTGATAGTTGATCGGAACCGAAACGGAATCTGTTCCGTAAGCGAAAGTCAGCGTTTGTTCGCCGCTTTTCAGCTTGCTGATCTGGAAGATCTTATAACTTGTTCCGCTTTTGTCAGTGTAAGAAGCAATAGCCGGAATCGCGGCGTCGTCGGATTTGATCGTGACGTCTCCGCCGTTGGTGCCTCCCACTTCGACAGCCAGCCAGAGCGGCAGCTCGGGCACGGATACATAAGTGGCGGCTCCGACTTCAAACGGCGTCTTGCTGCTGTATGCGCTCAGCGTTTTGGCCGTATCGTCGAACTGCGTTCCATAAAGCTGGTAAATGTTCTTGATGTAGTTGTCGTCCTGGCCGCGCACTTTGAATTTCACGCTGGCCGCGTACTGGTTGGTATCGACGACGAACAGATCCAGCGCGTACGCTCCTGAAGCGAGTGTAGGCACCGATTTGGAGCCGGTTGTAAAGCTGTAAGAAACGAGCGACGAACTGATCGTTTTCTTGTTGGTCAGCTTGATCGGCAGTTCGTTGAATGCGCCGACCTTGACGCTGGAGTTGTCTGCGCTCTGGCTGAGCGAGATCTGCGCGTCGAGCGAATCGGCCGATGTTCCGCTGGCCGGCACGGCTACGACGACCTGACCGGTAATGGCGCCGCTCGGTTTGGTGCTGATCGTCGAATCCGGATCGATCGCCGTCGAACCGATCTTCACATTGTACATTTGGGCATTGTTATTATAGTAGACGAGTGTCCGCGTTTCCGCGTAGGTGCTGGTTGCGGAGCTGGCTACAAACGTCAGCGTGTTGGAGCCCTGGGACAGAGTCGGCGTGGAGAAGAAAATGCCCGCGCCCCCGCTGAACATCGGGTTCCCGTTGAGTGTTACGGTAACGGCGTTCGGCGCTTCGACCGTGATCGAAGGCGTTTCCGAAGAAACGACGTAAGGCACGCCTTCCTGCGTCGAATCGGAGCCTACTTTAACGGAAGAAATATTCGGCGCGTCGATAAAGCTGACGTAACCGACCGAAGTCACTTCCTGGCCGCTGGTTGTGGTCCCTTTGACCGTAACGCGGCTTGTGCCGGATTTGACGCTGACTTGATAGAACTTGAACGTCTTGCCGTCGCTTGTGTCCGGCTGCATATCGCCGCCGCTGCTCGAACCTACGACGGTGCTGCCTACGATCGATTCGATCACATAAGTAATCGAAGAAACATTGACGTCCTGGTAAGTCCCGATAATATCGATTTTACCCGTTGCGCTGCTGGTCGGAGAACCCGGTTTGTCGCTCAGGTTCGTAATTTTCAGCGTTCCCGCGGTTGCCGCCTGCGCCGGAAATACCGGCAGCACCGTAAAGATCAAGATAACCGCCATCATCAAGCTCAACAGCGGCTTCATGCCGGATTTACTCACTTGTACAGCTCCCCTTTTGGACGTACTCCCCGAAGGGGTCGTCTTATTGTTGCTTGCCTGCAATGGATCTCCCTCGCTTCCTGCTTGCACGTCGTTATTCTTTTTATCGGCCCCTCTGTATCGATATGTTATAAAAACCCCTTTTTTTATGAATAAAAAAATCCCCTTTTTATCCATAGGGACAAAAAGGGGATTCTTCTATTAAGAGGACTGGCGGCGTCGAACGCCGATCAGGGCTTGGCGCGGTCGTCCGCTTTGTTGACGCGCAGGCGCGACAGCAAATGCAGCACCGGACGCTTGGTCTGGCCGACAAGTCCGATAATCTCCGCGCCGATTTGCATGAAGAACATCATGACGCAGATCACGACAAAGGTGACCCAGTTCGCTTCGAACATCGCCGAGGCGGATTGAATAACGGCCAGTACGCCGAAGAAAGCGGCGATTCCGTAAATAATCAGCACCGTCTGGCGGTGGCTGAAGCCGAGTTCGCGCAGGCAGTGGTGCAGGTGGCCCTTGTCGGGCGCGAAGATCGGTTTCTTCTGGAGCTTGCGGCGCACGATCGCGAAGAACGTATCCGACAGCGGCACGCCGATAATGATCAGCGGCGTAATGAAGGACAGGATCGCGATCTGCTTGAAGCCGAGCAGCGACAGCATCGCCAGGCTGAACCCCAGGAACAGCGAACCGGTGTCGCCCATGAAGATCTTCGCCGGATGGAAATTGAAGAACAGGAATCCGACGATTCCCCCCAGCAGCAGCAAACACAGCAGCGCGACGAGCAGATTGCCGTTGATCAGCGCCATCACGAGGATGGTGCCGATGGCGATTCCGGATACGCCGGCCGCCAGGCCGTCCAATCCGTCGATCAGGTTGACCGCGTTCGTGACGCCGACGATCCAGAAGATGGTCAGCGGAATCGCGATCCAGTTTTCAAGCGAAGAATAAGCATCCATAAAAGGCACGTTTACAAAATCCACTTTGATGCCGAAGCCGAATACGACGACGCAGGCCGCGCCGGTCTGAATCAGAAACTTCAGTTTGGCGTTCAGGTCGAAGCGGTCGTCCAGGGCGCCGGTCAGCACGATAATGATGCCGCCGGTCAGGAAGGCCTTGATGAAATTCCCGTCTCGTTCCGCCAGTTCGAACGGAAGGAACGGCATGACCGCGATCAGCGAGATGGCGAAAGCCAGAAAAATTCCGAGTCCGCCGAGCCGCGGCATGATGCGCGTATGCACTTTACGGGCGTTCGGTACGTCCACCGCTCCGACCTTGACGGCAAACCGCTTCACGAGCGGCGTCAAGCCGAGGGCCAATCCGAGAGACAGGACGAAACCGATCAGATAGACGATAAGCATGATTGTCTCAAACCTCCAATTGTCGTTCAACCGGGAATATTATACCCCGCTCCGCGGTCGAATACCAGCCTGAATCAACGGATTTTGCTGTAAATATCCATTTATTTCATGCTTTTTACGCTTTTTGTGCAAGCTATTAAGCTTTTTTTGCTTTCTTGACGGCTCGCATAAACTGCGGCAGCGCCATCATGCGCGGCAGCCGCGTCGGTTCTTTGGCCAGCCGGTAGAACCATTCCAGCTTCATTTTCTGCATCACTGCCGGAGCGCGCTTGGTCTTGCCGGAGATCACGTCGAAGCTTCCGCCCACGCCCATAATCACCGGAACCCCGAGCTCCTGCTTGTACTTGGCAATCCAAGGTTCCTGGGTCTTCGCGTCGCGCGCGACAAACAGCAGGTCCGGCTTCGCCGCGCGAATATCGGCGACGATCCGCGCATTTTCCGACTCGCCGAAATATCCGTTGCGGACACCGGCGATTCGGACCTTCGGATATTGTTTCTGTAACCGGTCGGCCGCTTCCTGAACCACTTCTTCGGCCGCGCCGAGCAGATAAGCCGACCAGCCCAGCTCTTCTCCGCGCTTCATCAGTTGATGCAGCAGATCGAATCCCGCTACGCGCTCGGCGACCGGATCGCCGAATTCCTCGGCCGCCCAGACGACGCCGGCGCCGTCCGGCACGATCAGTTCCGCTTCGCGCATGGCGCGCATATTGTCTTCGCTATCCAGCGCCGCCATGATCATGATCGGATTGGCCGTGATGATCTGGTGCGGACGCCCGGAAGCGACGGCGCCTTCCAGCGCGCGTACGGTATCGGCCATATTCAGCTTCGAAACGTTGACGCCCAGTATGGATGTAACGGGAATCTTGCCAAGTCCGCTTTCAGTATGGGTTTGACTCATAGGCTTCGATCATCCTTTGCTCGCAAAATAATCGGCGATCGCGCGCGCGGGCTTGGCCGCCTCGCGCTGCAGCTCCGCAATCATGGGTTCGCGATGCGCTTTCCACGCTTCCGCGCCGTCCAGCAGCCGTTCCAGTTCCTCGCACAGCCGTTCGGGCTGCATCCGGTCGCTCGACCCGATCGCTTTGACGTCCAGCTGCGCGAGGAAATTGTCGATCTTGGGATCGTACGAGATGCCGGCGACCGGCACCCGCTGCTGCGCCGCGTAGATCAGGCTGTGCAGCCGCATGCCGACCAGCGCCGAGCAGCGCCCCACTTCCAGCAGCATCGACTGCGGGTCTTCCGTCTGTCGTTTGGTAATCTTCGAGCCGAGCGATTTGACGTCGCCCATCCGCTCGATCACATAATTCGTCGCTTCTTCGTCGTCCGGCAGATGGAACGGCAGGAAGCAGAAGTTTACTTCGCGGCGCTGCGCCAGCTGGCGCAGTCCGTCGGCGATGCCGGCAAGCTCGGTCCGTTCGTCGTTCCAGAAGCGGACCGAGACGCCGATCTTCGGCAGCCCGTCGGGTTTCTCGGCCGGAAATTTCGACGCGGCTCCCGCCGGCAGCGGCATGCCCATGACCGGATCGGGCACCACCTGGATCCGGCCGCCGTCCATTTTCATCGAACGAAGCAGTTCCGCCGACTCCTGATCGCGCACCGAGATATAATGGCTGCGTTTGAACGCGCCGTGAATCAGCGGATAGAACATTTTGCGGTTGACCGGTCCCACGCCTTGAGCGTAGATAAACACCGGTTTGCCCATCCACTGGGCCAGACGAATAACGCCGACATAATAAGGAATCGTTTTGGGGCTCGTGGCGTCCTGCAGCAGACTTCCCCCGCCGCTGATCAAGCCGTCGCTTTCCTTGAGCGCCTGACGCACCTCGTTCATCCGCATCCGGTGCACCGCCTTCACGCCGTAGATGCCCGACGTCCAGGAAGGATCGCCGGACAGCACGATCGGCTCGAAAGCGACGCCGGCGCGTTTGCCCTCCTGCTCCAGCGCGGTCAGGATCGACTTGAGCACCGCCTCGTCTCCGCTGTTGCGGAAGCCGTAATAGCCCGAGATTACAATTTTACGAGCAGCGGCGACCATTTTCTCCAACACCTTTCGATGATTTGCCATACCAGGATGAAGACCAGTCCGACGATAATGCCCAGGCCCATGCCGAGCAGGTCGCGAACGAGCGAGATCCAGACCGGCGTATGGATATGCGCAAAAGTATCGACGATCGACAGCTGGCCGATCGACGCGATGACCATGACATAGATCGCGTGACGGTACTTCAGCGCGACGAATACGCCGGCAATAAAGATCGGGTGGCCGAGCAGGAATTCCTTGAAGCGCGGACGCACGCCGACCGTGTTTTCAAGCAGGGTGCGGAACGTCTTCTCCAGTCCGGTCGCGCTGCCGCTGTTGCCGGTCCGCGACAGGTAGTACATGCCGACGACGCCGACGACCGCGACGATAATCACCATTGCGACGGTAACCGGCATGCGCAGAATCCTGCCGACACTGCCGAACGCCGCGTTTTTACGGTAAAAGAGCACGTACAGCGCGGTCAGCGCAATCGGCGCGAGATGCAGCAGGCTGACGCCGCGGAACTGCTCCAGCACCAGTTGGTAGGTGACTCGGTTCAGCAGCGCAATCATAAACGGCACCGCCATCAGCGACATGGCGCTTGTGCGGAGGAACAGCAGGATGCCGTGCACGATTCGACGGCCGACGCTCATCTGCTGGCCGAGGTCGTACAAGCGGTCGATCTTGCGAATCGCGAACACCATCGCGATGGACGGCGCGCTGATCGCGGCGAACAGCGCCAGCGCCTGCTCCATAATATGCGGACGCAGCACGTACAATCCGGCCGCGCCGACGATGCCCAGAATAAACGCCAGCAGCGTCAGCGGCGGCACGAAGATCGAGACGAGAATCGAGATCAGAGCGACCGCTCCGAGAATCGCCACCCAGCGGAAATAGTTCTGTCCGGCCATCTCGGCCACTTCGAACTGCGAAGCCGGTCCGAACTCGAAGCCGTAATTCTCGATGCGCTGCATCGCGCCTTCGAAGCTTCCGTCTTCCGGTCCCTGCAAACTGTCGACGATGTTTTCGATCGTATCGGAAACTTTGCCTTCGATCGTATTCGTCTGCACCGCCGTATGAATAAACATCATGCGGATATTGCGGTCTTTCGCGGCCAGCGCGAACCGGTCGGCGATAATGTCCGGGTCGAGCGCCGAGTCGCGGCCGCTGAGCGAGTACAGGCGGGCGACGTTATAATTGGTCAGCTTGGCGACCGTCTGGAAGCCGCGCTGCTCCCCTTTGAGATTCTCGATCGCGGCGATGCCGATTCCGCGTTCGTTCAGCAGCTGCGCGAAGTCTTCCAGATGGCGTTCGTCCGGCTCTTCCGCGTAGCCCGGTACTTCTTCGCCGTCGAACAAGACGCGATCGACGCCCATGGCTTTGAAGCGGTCCAGCAGCGAAGCCAGTTCTTCCTGGTCGTAGATCGAGCTGTTGCCCAGACGCGGCAGCAGGTGAAAGCCTTTGGCATCCAGCAGCTGCATGGAGATCGGGTCCGGTTCCATCTTTTTGAGCACGGCATTCTGCACCGGGGTCGCAATCTTGAGGCCGGCGCGTCCGTTCAGCTCCCAGTCCTCGACCGCGATCTCCTGGCTTGCGAACGCCTTGCGGATAATCGGTTCGATCTCCGCCTGGCTTTTTGCATCCGTAAACAGCAGATATGTAGCATTCTCGTTGGCCGTCAGCACTTTGCCGGTCAGACGCGCCGCATCCTGTTCGCTGTATACCGTGATCCGTCTGGCATTGGACAGCTCCGTCAACGTCGCTTCATAGACGGACATCGTGTTGATGCCAGCTTCCTTCAATACATCGAGCTGCTCGTCGATAAAAGAGTTCGGATTGCCCTGATACGTCGAGACCTGAATCAAATCCCGGTAATCGAAGATCATTTCCACGTTCTTGGACGTGCCTTCCGTCCGGATGCGGTCGTACGCAACCGGCAGAGACGCCACGATGCCGAGGATTACCAGAATCCACAATCCTTTTACCGCAGCCTTGTTCCACTGCCGCCATTTCTGACTCAAGTTCGGTATACCTCCTTGCCGGCGCGTTCCCGCTTCCGGCATTGTTCAAGTTGATAGATCGCAAGTCGATAAATCAGACGCCCCCTGCCGAAACGCGCCGCTTCGGCGCGCTTTGGCAAGAGGCATCGTGGGGATTTCTGAGGAAACCGCCGCGAACGCGAGCATCCGGTCCGCGGCCGTCTCGATGTCGGAGCCTTAGGCGTCCACCCGTTCGGTTACGGCCGCAACGAGGCGCTGCACCGCTTCTTCCGCGCCCGCCAGCGAATCGCCGCGAACCGCGAAGTAGACTTTGATCTTCGGCTCGGTGCCCGACGGGCGCAGCACGAACCACGAATCGTCTTCCAGGATGTACTTCAGTACATTCTCTTCCGGCAGTCCGTCGATGCCCTGCGCGTAGTCGAGCGTCTGCACGACTTTGACGCCCGCCACTTCGGCCGGCGGATTCTCGCGCCAGTCGGCCATGATCGATTGAATCTTGGCGACGCCGTCTTTGCCTTTCATCGTGCGCGATTCCAGGCGCTCGATAAAGGTGCCGAACTGCGCGTACAATCCTTCGAGCACGTCGTACAGCGTCTTGCCCTGGCTCTTATAGTAAGCCGCAGCTTCGGCGATCAGCATGGACGCGAGCACCGCGTCCTTGTCGCGCGCGTAAGTGCCGGCCAGATAACCGTAGCTTTCTTCGTAACCGAACAGGAAAGTATGCTCTCCGGTCTGCTCGAACTGGTTCATTTTCTCGCCGATGTACTTGAAGCCGGTCAGCGTGTTCAGCACTTCCGCTCCGTAATGGCGGGCGATGACCGCGCCCATCTCGCTGGTCACGATCGTTTTGATCACGGCGCCGTTCTTCGGCAGTTTGCCCGATTCCTGCAGGCGGCCGAGCACGTAATCGACCATGATCGCGCCGGACTGGTTGCCGGTCAGGACGACGTATTTGCCTTCCTTGTTGCGCACCACCGCGCCCATCCGGTCGCAGTCGGGGTCGGTGCCGATCAGCAGATCGGCGTTCAGCTCTTCGCCGAGCTTCATCGCCAGCGTAAACGCTTCGCGCTCTTCCGGATTCGGCGACTTGACGGTCGGGAAGTCCCCGTCCGGCTGCTCCTGCTCCGGCACGACGGCCACGTTCTTGAACCCGATCCGCTCCAGCACGCGGCGCACCGGCAGATTGCCGGTACCGTGCAGCGGCGTGAACACGATCTGCAGATCGTCGCCTTCGCCGGCGGCCAGACGCTCGCGGCCCAGCGACAGGCCCGCCACGGTATCGATAAACGCTTCGTCTTCTTCGTCGCCGAGCCACACGATCAGACCCTGCGCTTCCGCTTCCTCGCGGGTGATCTGTTTGATCTCGGAGAAGGACTGCACGCCCTGCACCAGGCTGATGACGCGCTCCGCTTCGTCCGGCACAAGCTGCCCGCCTTCACGGTTATAGACCTTGTAGCCGTTGTACTCCGGCGGGTTGTGGCTCGCCGTGACCATAATGCCGCCGTCGGCCTCCAGATGGCGCACCGAGAACGACAGCTGCGGCGTGGTGCGCAGCGACGGATACAGCTTCGCCACGATGCCGTTGGCGGCCAGCACAAGCGCCGCTTCCAGCGAGAACTCCGGCGAGAAGTGGCGCGAGTCGTGCGCAATGATTACGGAAGGTTTGCCTTCCTTGCCCTGCGCCGTTTCCAGTATGTACTGCGCCAGGCCCTGCGTCGCTTTGCCGACCGTGTAACGGTTCATCCGGTTGCTGCCCGCGCCGATGACGCCGCGCAGTCCGCCGGTCCCGAATTCGAGTTCGCGGTAGAAGCGGTCTTCCAGTTCGTCGGGCTGCGATTCGAGCGCGCGCAGCTCCTGTTTGGTTTCCTCGTCGATGCTCGGGTCTTCCAGCCACTGTTTGACGACCGCCGCTGTTTTTTCGTTGATCATGTTTCGTAGACCTCCCTGTTTCCGGATAGTTGGGTTGAAGAGGCGGCGCTTTTCTTTACTCGCGGTCCGCGAGCGCAAACATCATATCGCCTTCGGCCACGACGGTTCCGTCGACTGTCGCGACGGCGTGCCCTTTGCCGATCTTGCCTTTGAAACGAGTCATCTCGACTTCGAGTCTCAGCGTATCGCCCGGCTTCACCTGGCCGCGGAAACGGAATCCGTCGATGCCCGCGAAGAATCCGAGCTTGCCCCGGTTTTCCTCCACGATCATCATCGCCACGCTTCCGACCTGCGCCAGCGCCTCAACTATTAATACCCCCGGCATGACCGGATAACCCGGAAAATGTCCGACAAAGAAAGGTTCGTTTACCGTTACGTTTTTAATGCCGACCGCGCTTTTGCCCGGTTCGACTTCCAGAATTCGATCCACAAGCAGGAAAGGTGGTCGATGCGGAATAATCTCTTGAATTTGCTGCGAATCCAGTACCACAAGCAAAACTCCCTTCGGCAATTTCCTCCATCATTATACAGTTTCCCGGGGCAAAAAGGAATCGCGGAAAGACGGCAAGCCAAAAGAGCCGCCCGCCGCGCTTGGACAAGCGCATACGGGCGGCTCCGGCCGCTGCAACGTGATCGTTATTCCTCCGCCTTCCGCGGCTGCGCCGGTATCCCCCGGCCGTTCCGCTTCAGGGCGCGAACACCAGATCGAAGACGTGCCGCCAGGTTTCGGGACGGAACGCTTCTTCGAGCGGCTGTTTGCCCACGTATACGTAACCGAAGACCATGCCCCCGGCTATGCAGACCGCAAACAAGATTATAAAAAGGATAAACCGCAGCAATCTTCTGCCGAACGATTTTTTACGGCGCTTCGGGGCTTCGCTTTGCTCGTCCATCACTTTTTCCATCGCTTCGACCCCTCCTTACGCAAAAACCGAATCCGGCCCGAAAAAAGTTTCGGCGGATTCGGACTTTATATGACTTTCGGGTGATTACTGACGAATCGTATTGGCCAGATTTGCCATCGTGTCGCTCGACATCAGCGCTTTGGCCGCCAGCTGGTAGGCGCGCTGCGCCTGCAGCAGATCGGTCATCTGCGCCGTCATATCGACGTTCGACTGCTCGACGTAACCCTGTCTGACTTCCGCCGTCACTCCGGTATTCGTAATGACTTCGTTTTCGTTCGCGCCGGCCGCCAGACGGAAGATGTTGCCCTCCGTTTGCACCAGGCCTTCCGAGTGCTCCACACGTCCCAGCGAGAGGCGTCCCGCCGCGGTGCTTCTGCCGTCCGGAGAGATCGCGCGAACCGTGCCGTCGCTATCGACCTGCAGTTCCGAACCGGCCGGAATGCGGATCGGCTGTCCGTTCGCGCCCATTACCGGATAGCCCTGGTTCGTCATCAGGTAAACGTTCTGCGTATCCGTGCCCACCGAAGCGAGCTGGAAGCCGCCTTCGCGCGTCCATGCTTTGTTCCCGTCCACCTGGATCTCGAACAAGGCGTTGCCTTCGATCGCGATATCGGATTTGCTGCCGGTTTCCTTGAGCGCGCCCTGCGTCTGGTCGACCGTCACTTCGCCCATCCGGGCGCCGAAGCCCAGATTGTAGCCCGCGTCGGTGCGGCGTCCGTCCTGGATAAACGATTTGCCCTGCTGTTGAACGCGGGTGAGCGTGTCCTGGAAGTTGGCCTGCTTGGCTTTGTAGCCTACCGTGTCGAGATTGGCGATATTGTCCGAAATCAGGTCGAGTTTGCGCTGAAGGCCGTTCATCGTTACCGAAGCGCTGATCATCGAGTTGTTCATGAGTTAGCCTCCCTTATTGGACTCTTCCGACTTCGTTAACCGCTTTTTCAAGACTCTTGTCGTAGAACTGCACAACCTTCTGGTTGGCTTCGTAAGCCCGCAGCGCCGCGGTCAGATCGACCATCGATTGAGCCGCGTCGACCGTCGAGCGCTCCAGATAACCCTGCTTGACGTTGATCTGATCTTCGTTCGTCGCGGCCCGCAGCGATGCGGCGCCCTGCGTTTTCTCCGAGAACAGCCCTTCGCCGTCGCGCGTCAGTTCGTTCGGCTGCTGGGCGACCGTGATGCCGATCCGTCCGGAAGCCGCGCCCGTCGCTTTGTTGAAAATGGTTCCGTTCTCGCGCACCCAGTAATCGTCCATCGAACCGGTCAGCACGATCGGCTGTCCGTCCTGCCCGAGAATGTTTTGGTTCATCGATGTGACGAGACGTCCTTCCGCAGTCAGATGCATGTCGCCGTCGCGCGTGTAGCTGACTCCGCCGGATGCGTTCTGCACGTTGAAAAACGCCTGCGGCTGATACTGTACCTGTCCGTTCGCGCCGACGAATTTGCCCGAGGCGTCGAACGCGATGCTGCCTCCCTGCGGGTTCGCCACCTGAATATCGGAAACGAGCGCCAGGTCGTCCGAAGACTGGGTCTCCGTAATATCGCCCTGAACCATCATCGAAATGCTTTCTTCGGCGAATACGCCGGTGTTCAGCTTGCCCACCTGACGATTGTCGCGGCCTTCGTCGCCGTTTTGCAGACCGATCATCACTTCGGGAAACGAGCGCGCCACGCTGTCCACCTGCTTGTAGCCCGTCGTGTTCAGGTTGGCGATGTTCTGCGTCACCGTGTCGTGTCTGTGCTGCTGCGTCATCATGCCTGCGGTCGCCGTATATAAGCCTCTCAGCATTCGAATCATTTCTCCTTCCGATATCGCCCGGATGCGGGATGTGTGTGCGAAGCCGTGCTGTGCTTGTCCGTGTCCTCTGCTGCCGGGCGGCTTCGAAAAAGCCCCTCGGCCCTGTACCTTATATATCGGCAGACGCGAGAAATTATGAAGGGGAAATCAGAATTTTTTCTTGGCCGTTTTGTCGAGATGATCGAGCATGAGCTGCGTGCCTTTGACGACGCAGTGCATCGGATCTTCCGCCGTCCAGACCGGTACTCTGAGCTCCTGCGCAAGCAGGTCGTCCAGACCGTGCAGCAGCGCGCCTCCGCCCGTCAGCACGACGCCGCGGTCGATGATGTCGGCCGACAGCTCCGGCGGCGTGCGTTCCAGCACCGACTTGGCGGCGCTGACGATCAGCGATACCGACTCGGACAGGGCCTCCTGCACTTCCGCCGAAGTGACGGACACCGTGCGCGGCAGACCGGACACCATATCGCGGCCGCGGATATCCACTTCGGCCTGGCGGCCTTCCGGATGCACCGACGCGATATTGATCTTCAAATCCTCCGCCGTCCGTTCGCCGATCAGCAGCTTGTATTTGTTCTTGATATAGCGGATGATCGCTTCGTCGAACGTATCGCCCGCAACCTTGATCGAAGAAGAAGTCACGATGTCGCCCATCGACAGAACCGCTACGTCGGTCGTGCCGCCGCCGATATCGACCACCATGTTGCCGCTCGGCTGATAGATGTCCATGCCCGCGCCGATTGCCGCCGCTTTCGGCTCTTCTTCGAGATAAACGTCTTTCGCTCCGGTATGCTGGGCCGCTTCCCGAATCGCTTTCTGCTCGACGGAAGTGATGTTGGTCGGCGCGCAGATCAGAATCCGGGGATTGCTGTACCAGCTTCTGCCGCCCACTTTATTGATAAAATAGCGAAGCATCGCTTCCGTGATGTCAAAGTCCGCGATCACGCCGTCGCGCAGCGGGCGCACCACTTCGATATTGCCGGGCGTACGTCCCACCATGCGGCGGGCTTCCTCGCCGACCGCGAGTACACGCTTCGATTCCCTCTCGATTGCCACGACCGACGGCTCGTCGATCACGACTCCTTTTCCCTTTACGTAAATCAGCACGTTCGCCGTGCCCAGATCGATCCCGATATCCTTGCTCAACATGTCTTTTCGCGGCCTCCAGCATCCTTGTTTATTCGGCTTTTCCCACTGCGGTCTTTCGCCCGCCACCCTGTAAACTACCAGCTTTTAACATACCATATTTATAGCCCGCTCTTCAACGGAATTTCGAACCAAATCGTCTGTAAATACACAAAAAATCCAAGCCCGTTCGGACTTGGATCATTCTGCATACGACCGGGCAACCCGATGGTTACGCCCAGGTCGGCTGTACTTTGAAAACAGGAGACTCTTCGCGCGTTTTCGCTTCGACGGCCGGAGCCGTTTCCGCGGAAACTTCCGAGAGGGAAACCCGCCAGATATCGGCGCCCAGACCGACCAGTTTCTCGGTCAAGTTGACGTAACCGCGATCGATATGATGCGTGCCGCCCACTTCCGTCGTTCCTTCGGCTACAAGGCCCGCGCAGATCAGCGCAGCGCCGGCGCGAAGGTCGGTCGCCGTTACTTTCGCTCCGACAAACTTGGTTTCGCCGCTGACGAACGAAGAACGTCCTTCGACTTTGATCTCCGCGTTCATCAAGCGGAATTGGTCGACGTGCATAAAGCGGTTCTCGAATACGGTCTCCGTCACGACGCTGGTTCCGGTGGAACTCAGCAGCAGCGCCATCATCTGCGCCTGCATGTCGGTCGGGAAGCCCGGATAAGGAAGCGTCTTGATGTCGACGGCGCGCAGCGGCTTGTCGGCCACGACGCGGATTCCGTTCTCGTCCGGCGTTACGGTAACGCCCATCTCTTCCATCTTGGCAATGACCGGACCGAGGTGGTCGGCGATTGCGCCTTCGACGTACACGTCTCCGCCCGTAATCGCGGCAGCCACCATGTAAGTGCCCGCTTCGATCCGGTCGGGAATAACGGTATGAGCCGCGCCGATCAGCTTGTCCACGCCTTCGATCCGGATCGTGCCCGTACCGGCGCCGCGAACGATCGCGCCCATGGCATTCAAATAATTGGCCAGGTCGACGATCTCCGGCTCTTTGGCCGCGTTCTCGATCGTCGTCGTGCCTTCGGCCATGGTTGCGGCCATCATGATATTCTCCGTCGCGCCGACACTGGCCACGTCCAGATAGATTTTCGCTCCGCGGAGTTTGCCTTCGCTTCTCGCTTCGACATATCCTTCGCCCATGGTGACGATCGCCCCCATCGCTTCGAACCCTTTCAGATGCTGATCGATCGGACGCGTGCCGATCGCGCAGCCGCCCGGCATCGAGATGCGGGTAGAACCCAGGCGCGCAAGCAAAGGCCCCATTACGAGGAAGGAGGCGCGCATCTTGCTTACCCACTCGTACGGCGCTTCGCATGAAGTCAGGTTTCGAGCATCTACACGGATGACTTCATCCCGGTATGTAATGCCGGCTCCCAGCGATTCCAAAACTTTATTGATGGTCATAACGTCGTCAAGAGGAGGAGCATCTGAAATGACGCTCTCTCTTTCTTGTCCTAATAGACTGGCAGCGATGATAGGAAGCACCGAATTCTTGGCACCGCTAACTTTCACGGTTCCGGTCAATCGTTTGCCGCCGCGGACGATAAATTTGCTCATCTCCGTATTCCCTCCGCGCGTTTAATTTGCGTTGTTTGTAAGTTGTGGTATTGTGCACATGCCGACCCGAAGGCCGGTTCGTCTTGTGTAAAAGTAAGGTAACCAATTTAAGCCTAATCACTGATTAACCCAAGCGTTCCGACTTCAAACAATTTCGGGCGTTTAGAAGCCCATTCTAAGCAGCTGCGTCCATCCGATGTAATCCAAAATAAAATTCGCGACGAAATGCCCGAGCACGATCGCCAGCAGTACCTGCAGCATTTTACCCTGCGGACTCTGCGGATGGCGAATGAACAAGTCGAGCTTCAGGTTCTGCAGCGCCCACCAGGCAAGTATAACACACCCCAGCGAGATGACGATGGCCAGAATACCGGATACTCCGGTTTGTCCGAAAGATGCCAGTGTGTCTCCGTCCACGGTCCAAGCCCCCTCGTTCGTCCGGTCGGACTTCCATGTCCGCGCAGCGAAACATTTTTGCGGACTTCTCTATAATACTGGCAAGTGCGTGAAGAATCCAGCATATTTCAAACAATTTTTGCAAAAAAGTGCCTATAATTTTCATGCGTCATTTTCATTTCCCGCTTGCTTGATTGCTTATTTGGCGCAGCAGCGGGCTTTTTGCGGATTACAGTGCAGCTTTTCTTCTGCGCCTCAAGTTTGAAAACAGCATTTCCGGGGAAATAATCAGCGCCCGCAAACAGTAGATTCCCGGCTGTAGACCGGGCGTTTGGGCTCAGTTTCGGATATTCGCGACAAAAAGCCGATCTCCGGTTAAAGAGATCGGCTGTCCGATTATTTGTTGACGACGTCCGTACCGGACACGTCGATCCGGGTCATCGCGCGTTTGAGCGCGTATTCCGCACGGCGGAAATCGACCTCGTCCTGGTGCATCTTGCTGCTCTCGATCCGCAGTTCGGCCCGTTCCCGAGCGGCTCGCGCGCGCTCGAGGTCGATGCTTTCCGGAAGCTCGGCGCTTTCGGCCAGCACGACGACTTTGTCGCGGCGAACTTCGAGGAAACCGCCGTGCACGGCGATATGCGAACGCTTGCCGTCATGCTGCACGGTCAGCGCGCCGATCTGGAGCGGAGCTACGGTCGCCACGTGGCCCGGCAGCACGCCCATGTCGCCTTCTACGCTCTTCGCGATGATACTGGTCACATCGCCGGAGTAGATCAAACGCTCCGGCGTGACGATTTCCAGCAAAAAGGTGCTCACTTGTATCCCTCCTCCCCCAAAGCCTGCGGCTTACAGGGTTTTCGCCTTTTCGACAGCTTCTTCGATCGTGCCGACGAAGAGGAACGCCGCTTCCGGCAGTTCGTCGTACTTGCCGTCGAGGATCTCGCGGAAGCTGCGGATCGTTTCCTTGACCGGCACGTAGCGGCCTTTGAGACCGGTAAACGCTTCGGCAACGTGGAACGGCTGCGACAGGAAACGCTGGATTTTACGGGCGCGGGCGACAATGATCTTGTCGTCTTCGCTCAGCTCGTCCATACCGAGAATCGCGATGATATCCTGCAGCGCGTTGTAGCGCGCCAGGATTTGCTTCACGCCTTGAGCGACTTCGTAGTGCTCTTCGCCTACAACGTCCGGGGACAGAATCCGCGAGCTCGAAGCGAGCGGGTCCACGGCCGGGAAGATCCCCATTTCGGAGATTTTACGCTCCAGGTTGGTCGTTGCGTCCAAGTGGGCGAACGTAGTGGCCGGAGCCGGGTCGGTATAATCGTCCGCCGGTACGTAGATCGCCTGGATCGACGTTACGGAACCCGTTTTGGTCGAAGTGATCCGTTCCTGCAGCTGACCCATTTCGGTCGCCAGCGTCGGCTGGTAACCTACGGCCGAAGGCATCCGTCCGAGCAGGGCGGATACTTCCGAACCCGCCTGGGTGAAGCGGAAGATGTTGTCGATGAACAGCAGTACGTCGCGGCCTTCCTGGTCGCGGAAGTACTCGGCCATCGTCAGACCGGTCAGCGCTACGCGCAGACGCGCGCCCGGAGGCTCGTTCATCTGTCCGAACACCATCGCCGTTTTGTTGATAACGCCGGACTCTCTCATTTCGTGGTACAGGTCGTTCCCTTCGCGCGTACGTTCGCCGACGCCTGCGAATACCGAGATCCCGCCGTGTTCCTGCGCGATGTTGTTGATCAGTTCCTGGATCGTGACCGTTTTGCCTACGCCGGCGCCGCCGAACAGGCCGATCTTGCCGCCTTTGGCGTACGGAGCGAGCAGGTCGATAACCTTGATGCCCGTTTCCAGCATTTCCGCCTGCGTCGACAGTTCGTCGAACGTCGGAGGCTGGCGGTGGATCGGGTTGCTGACCGCCGACACGACTTCGCCCGCTTCGTCGATCGGCGCGCCGAGAACGTTAAATACGCGGCCCAGCGTAACTTCGCCGACCGGTACGGAGATCGGACCGCCGGTATCGACCGCCGCGCTTCCGCGCGTCAATCCGTCGGTGGAAGACATCGCGATGCAGCGGACTGTGTTGTCGCCCAGATGGTTCGAGACTTCCAGAGTCAGTTCGATCGTCTGGCCTTTTTCCGTCGTCTTTTGAACTTTGAGCGCATTGAGGATTTCCGGCAGCTGACCGCGTTCGAATTCAACGTCGACAACCGGACCCGTGATGCTGATGATGCGTCCTGTATTCATGCTTGGTTTTCCCTCCTACAAGCTTCAGCTTTGTGCGGCGCTGGCTCCCGCCACGATTTCGGTGATTTCCTGGGTAATGGCCGCCTGACGCGCCCGGTTGTACGTTAAGGTATATTCGTTGATGAGCTTCGTCGCGTTCTTGGTCGCGGAGCCCATCGCCGTCATTCTCGAACCCAATTCGCTGGCTTTGCCTTCGAGCACCGCTCTGTAAACGAGCGTTTCGGCGTAGCGCGGCAGCAGTTCGCCCAGCACGGCTTCGGCCGAAGGCTCGAATTCGTACGATTGCAAAGCGCCTTCGAACGATACCGGCTCCATCGGCAGCAGAGCTTCGACCTGCGGAATCTGGGTAAGAGCGTTGATAAACTGGTTGTAGCATAAGTACAGCGCGTCGCAGCGGCCGAGTTCATAGTCCTGAACGGCGCGCGCCGCCACGGTCTTGATGTCGGCGAACGAAGGCGAATCGGACAGGTCGATTACGGCTTCGGCGACTTCGACGCCGCGTCTGCGGAAATAATCGCGGCCTTTGCGTCCGATCACGTACACGACGTATTCGTCCGGGGACGAATGCCGGTCGCGCAGTTCGTTGGAGACGCGGCGCAAGATGTTGGCGTTATAACCGCCCGCAAGGCCCCGGTCCGACGTGATGACCAGATACGCCGTCTTGCTCACCGCGCGCTTCTCCAGCATCGGATGCCGAATGCCGGTGCTGCTCGATGCGATGCTTGCCACGACTTCGCGCAGCTTCTCGGAATACGGCCGCGCCGCTTCCGCTTTCTCCTGCGCTCTGCGCAGCTTGGAAGCCGCCACCATCTCCATTGCTTTGGTGATTTGACGGGTATTCTGGGTACTCTTGATCTGACGTTTGATCTCGCGTATTCCTTTTGCCAATGTTGTCACCTCCTAAAAACTTTGCGTAAACAAAGTTACTTCGTAAGCGAGAAAATCCAATAAAGTAAAGGCAGGTTGGCCCCGGGAAATTCCGTTCCGGTCGCGTGTTGAAACCAGGAAGCTCGATTAGATTCTAGCGGAATCTTCCCGGTTTCAAAGGCGAACGCCAGGTCTCCTTCACGGAATTTTCCCTAAGTCCCTTTAGCCTTTCCTTAATCTATCTTTTCTCAACACCCCATGCTTTGCGAAGCAAAGTCGATTCTTAAAATGCAGGTTGCGTTTCACTTATAGAGCCCGCCTTGGACGCGTACGCGCAAAGCCGCTCTTTCCCTGCGGGAAGGGCGCGGCTTCACTCGTTCGGAGTCCGGAGGGAATCTCCTGAAGATGTGCGAGCGGCGCTTAGGCCGTTGTCGCAAATCCTTTTTTGAATTGTTCGATCGCGGCGACCAGCGCTTTCTCGTTGTCGGCCGTCAGATCTTTCGTCTGTACGATCGAATCGAGAACCGCCTGGTGCTCCGACGACATGAAAGCGAGGAATTCGCGTTCGAAACGGCGAACGTCGCCGACCGGAATATCGTCGAGCAGGCCTTTGACGGCCGTGTACAGGCTGACCACCTGCTGTTCGACGGCAAGCGGCTGGTTAACGCCCTGTTTGAGGATTTCCATCATGCGCGCGCCGCGGTTGAGACGGGACAGCGTCGATTTGTCGAGGTCCGAACCGAACTGCGAGAACGCCTGCAGCTCGCGGTATTGGGCCAGGTCCAGACGGAGCGTACCGGCAACCTTTTTCATGGCTTTGATCTGCGCGGAACCGCCGACCCGGGATACCGAGATCCCGACGTTGATCGCCGGACGCTGACCGGCGTTGAACAGGTCGGATTCCAGGAAGATCTGGCCGTCGGTAATGGAGATAACGTTTGTCGGAATGTAAGCCGATACGTCGGAAGCCTGCGTTTCTATAAACGGCAGAGCCGTCAGCGAGCCGCCGCCGCGGGCGTCGCTCAGCTTGGCCGCGCGTTCCAGCAGACGGGAGTGCAGGTAGAACACGTCGCCCGGGTAAGCTTCCCGGCCCGGAGGACGGCGAAGCAGCAGGGAGAGTTCGCGGTAAGCCGCGGCCTGCTTCGAGAGGTCGTCGTAGATTACGAGCGCGTGCTCGCCTTTGTACATGAAGTACTCGCCCATCGCGCAGCCGGTGTACGCCGAGATGTACTGCAGCGGAGCCGGGTCCGAAGCGGACGCCGTAACGACGATCGTGTAGTCCAGCGCGCCGGTGCGGCGCAGCGTTTCCACGACCTGGGCAACGGTGGACTGCTTCTGTCCGATGGCAACGTAGATACATTTCACGTTGTTGCCTTTTTGGTTGAGGATGGTGTCGATCGCGATCGTCGTTTTACCCGTTTGACGGTCGCCGATAATCAGCTCGCGCTGACCGCGGCCGATCGGAACCATCGAGTCGATGGCTTTGATGCCGGTCTGCATGGGTTCGTGTACCGATTTGCGGTCGATAACGCCCGGAGCGGAACCTTCGACAGGACGGAATTCGGTTGTCGCGATCGGGCCTTTGCCGTCGACCGGCTGACCCAGCGGGTTCACGACGCGTCCCAGCATGGCTTCGCCGACCGGAACTTCCATGATGCGGCCCGTGCGTTTAACCTGGTCGCCTTCGCGGATATCCGTGTAAGGACCCAGGATAACGATACCGACATTGTCCTCTTCCAGGTTGAGGGCCATGCCCATCACGCCGTTCGAGAATTCGAGCAGTTCGCCCGACAATACGTTATCGAGTCCGTGCGCGCGCGCGATACCGTCGCCGACTTGAATAACGGTACCCACTTCGGCAACTTCGATTTCGCTTTGATACTGTTCAATCTGGCTTTTAATCAGCGTGCTGATTTCATCAGGTCTGATACTCAAGTGGTTTCCCCCCTGTCACTATGCTTGTCGTTCAAAAGACTTTTCGAGACGTTCCAGCTTGCCCGCCAGACTGCCGTCGTACAGCGTATTGCCGATCACGACTTTGGCTCCGCCCAGCACGGTTTTGTCCACCACATTGTGGACGGTGATTTTCTTGCCCGTCAGAACGCCGAACCGCTGCGCGGTTTCGGCTTTTTCCGCTTCGGTCATCGGAAATGCCGTATAAACGGTAGCGTCGGCCAGGCCGAGCGCTTCGTTGGAGATCTGTTCGTAACTCTCGCGCAGTTCGCCGAACAGCTGCGTGCGGCCGCGTTCGAGCAGAAGCTCGACCGTCCGGATCACCGGAACGGAAACGCGGCCTTCAAAAGCGCTGCTCAGCACTTTTTTCTTATCTTCCACGGATACACCGGGCGAAGATACGAACTTGCGCAGGGCCGGTTCGGACGCGAATGCTTCCGTAATGGCGCGCAGCTCGGCCTGAGTCTCGGCGACTTTGCCTTCGGCGAAAGTCACTTCGAACAGCGCGCGCGCATACCGTTTCGCGACCAGCGTATCGCGGCTCATGATTGCGTCCCTACGTCTTTCAGGTACTGATCGACCAGGCCTTCGTTCGTCTTCTCGTCGATCTCTTTCTCGATCAGCTTGGAAGCGATCTGTACGGAGACGCGTCCGACTTCGCCGCGGAGCGCGGCCATCGCTTTGTTCTTCTCGCTCTCGATATCGCGGAGCGCTTCGTCTTTCAGACGAGCCGTTTCGTCCTTCGCCTGCGCGATCATCTGATCGGCCTGCTTGCTGCTCGTTTGTCTGGACTGTTCGATAATGTCATAAGCTTCTTTGCGCGCCTGCTGGAGCGCTTCCTGCTGCTGCGTCACGTAAGCGGCTGCTTCGTCGCGTGTCGTGGAAGCTTCTTTCAGTTGGCTCAGCACCAGTTCCCGGCGCTTCTCCATCACCGAAAGCAGCGGTCCGATCGCGTAGCGGCTGAGCAGCCAGTACAGGATCAGGAACGCAATCAGGGTGATAATTGTAGAAGACCATACGATATCCACTTGAGTCACTCCTTTCCGGTTCGGTAAAACGGGCCTTGCTTCGAGTCTATTTCAATACGTATAAAGTACTCAGTTCAAAAAGAAGGCGCGGAGGCTGTGCCATCCCCGCCATACTTGATTTTAAGTTAAGCCGCCGCGTAGAAGATGAACGCGAGGACTACGCCGATGATCGGCAGGGCTTCGACCAGACCTACACCGATAAACATTGTGGTTTGCAGCGTCGATTTAGCTTCCGGCTGACGAGCGATACCCTCAACCGTTTTACTGATGATCAAACCGTTACCAATACCTGCGCCGAGTGCGCCCAAGCCGACTGCGATTGCAGCGGCGATTAAAGCCATAGGTCCCAAATCCATGCGTGAAATCCTCCTTAAGTATAAGAAAATAAATTTTGTATATAGCCAGCTTGGATATCGGTTTTTATGTAACCTTATCCTTGCGTTGGACTCGCAAAACTTTGCTTCTTCCGCTTATTGAAAAGCGGCTAATGCTCTTCGTGCGTGTCGATCTTCTGCGAGATGTACACAAGGGCCAGAATCGTAAAGACGAACGCCTGGATGGCGCCTACGAAAATACTGAATCCCTGCCACACCATCATCAGCGGGATCGAAGCGATCAGCCCGACTACATTGACGGCTGCGAGCTTTAGGATAACGCTGATCAGCACCTCGCCGGCAAAGATATTGCCGTAGAGACGCATGCCGTGCGTCAGCAGACTCGAGAACTGCTCGATCAGGTTGATCGGGAAGAATACCGGATACGGCTCGAAGTAGTGCTTGAAGTAAGCCTTGGTATTCTTCGTAATTCCGAGGAAATGCACCAGGATGAAAACGATCGCCGCCAGTGTCATGGCTACGGTTACGTCCGCGGTAGGCGATTTCCAAATCGCGACTTCGACGTGGGCTTCCGTGCCAGCAGCGGCAGCGGCGTTAAATGCTTCTACAGCGGGAAGGATCGGATGACCGAATACTGTCGCTTCCGCCACACTATGCGGATGAATAACAATACCGAACGGCAGACCCAGCATGTTGCTGACGAAGATAAACATAATCAGCGTAACCGCCAGGGTAACGAACGGCCGGCCTTTCTTCATATCCATGGTACCGGCAATCTGGTTCTGGACGAACTCGATCACCCATTCCATGAAGTTTTGCATTTTACCCGGGTTTTCCACGGAAAGTTTCCGGGTCGCCAGCTTGGCGATCAGAAACACCACCGCGCAGCTTACGATCAGCATCAGGACGACCGACAGGTCGACACGCATGCCGAGCAGCTCAATGATTAGCGATTCATGCATCTTTTTCCCCCCTTTCTTTAGCCAGTTTCTCTTTCTCTCTCCGTTTCTCCTCAAAGTAGAGAGATTCTGCTTTGGATTCCTTGCGAGTAATCAGGATTCCGACAATCAGCAGAATAATCGGAGCTGCGCTCAAACTCGCCATCAGGGCAATCAAGTTGACTTCATGCGGAAATTCGATGGCGACTACAAGAGCCGCAATCGCCGCGATCGCCCGCCAGGCAAAGCCAAGTCCGCCCCGGGCCTTTCTTCCTTCCGATACCGCATCCGTAATCTTGCGGACCCTGTATCCCAAATAATACGCGCTCATGCAGCTTACGCTCGTTCCCAGTACAATCCCCAGGATCACCGGGTGATGATGGGGGGCGATCAGCATCCAGACGGCGCCGATTGCCAGGAGTGTATAGGTTATGCGCGTAAGCCAGCGCATGTATTTCGGCAATTCGCTTTCACTCATTGCTTCCCTCCAAAACTTTGCGAACGAGGGCGACGATCCCAACGGCTCCCGCTACGAGTCCGATTAAGACGCCGAGTCCGATCCAGAGTCCCGAACCGCCGGTTATGTCGTTCATCCAGCGCCCAAAAAAGAAGCCGAGCAGTGTAAACAAAACAAGCTCGACGCCGATGGCGCTGACGAGTCCAACCGCTTTCCAGGGGCTGCTTTTATCGGTCGGCTGTACGGGTTTCTTCATTAGATTTCCCGCCCCAATCCCCATTCATTTTACTTAACGGGAAGAGTTATTGTCAATTCACCGAACTTTTCCTTTTCGACTGGCTTTTGGCGTTATGAAAACGCATTAACCGTACAGCTATACTGTATACTGTTTGCCCGGTCGATCACAATGCAACTTCGGGATCAATTGTGTCTATTTTGTGAAATTCGTCAGGGCGTTCGTTTTTGAATCCGAAACTATGAAGAATTGCATTGACAATCCGCTGCGACGCTTTGCCGTCTCCGTACGGGTTGGCGGCCCGGCTCATGGATTCGTAAAGAACCTCGTCGCTCAGCAAGGCTTGAGTCCGTTCATACACCTTCTCTTCTTCCGTACCTACCAGTTCGAGCGTTCCGGCTTCGATGCCTTCGGGACGTTCCGTCGTATCGCGCAGTACGAGTACAGGCACGCCGAACGATGGAGCTTCTTCCTGCAGGCCGCCGGAGTCGGTCAGGATCAAATGGGTATGCGGATAAAAATTGTGCAGGTCCACGACGTCCAGCGGATCGATCAGCGAGATGCGCGGATGATTGCCCAGGATTTCGTGAGCCGGCTCTCTTACAGCGGGACTCGGATGAACGGGATATACGATGGCAATGTCCTCGAACTCGTCGGCGATCCGTTTAACGGCGCGGAAGATATTGCGATGCGGTTCGCCCTGCGATTCGCGGCGGTGCGCCGTCATCAGAATCAGTCGTTTCCCTTTGGCCCAATCCAGTACCGGGTGGCTGTAATCGGGCTGCACGGTATATTGAAACACATCCGTAACGGTGTTGCCTGTGACAAAAATACTTGACTGCGCCTTATTCTCTTTGGCCAAATTGCCCGCCGACCAGGAGGTCGGAGCAAAGTGCAGGTCCGCCAGAACGCCCGTCAGCTGACGGTTCATTTCTTCCGGATACGGCGACAGCTTGTTCCAGGTGCGCAGGCCCGCTTCCACGTGGCCGACTTGAATCTGCTGGATAAACGCCGCGTAGCTGGCCAGGAACGTGGTCAGCGTGTCGCCGTGCACCAGCACGATGTCCGGCTTCGCTTCGCGCAGCACCGGTTCGAGGCCCTGCAGCACGCGCACCGAGATCTCGTTCAGCGTCTGGCGGTCTTTCATGACGTCCAGATCGTAATCCGGGCTGATCTTGAATACCTCAAGCACCTGATCGAGCATCTGGCGGTGCTGCGCGGTTACGCAAACGACCGATTCGATCTCTTCGGGGTGTTTTTCCAGTTCCAGAATGAGCGGAGCCATCTTGATGGCCTCCGGACGCACGCCGAAGATGGTCATGACTTTGATTTTCTTCATTGAATTATTCGCTCACCTTTCCGTTGGACAGCCGGTTTCCGCATCCTCGCCGAACAGTTCCTTCATTATAAAGCGCTTTTTTGGAAAGCATTAGTGCGGAACGGTTCGGCGAGACGGAAGCCTGTCTTATTTCGTGCCGTAGAGGCGGTCGCCCGCGTCGCCGAGCCCCGGTACGATATACCCGTGGTCGTCCAGTCTCTCGTCCAGCGCCGCTACATAAATATCCACGTCGGGGTGCGCGTCCTGTACGGCTTTCACGCCTTCCGGCGCGGCGATCAGATTCATCATCTTGATCTGCGTGCAGCCGCGTTTCTTGAGCACGTCGATCGCCGCGATCGCGGAACCGCCGGTCGCCAGCATCGGATCGATCACGATCAGCTCGCGCTCCTGCACGTCGGTCGGCAGCTTCACGTAGTATTCGACCGGCTGCAGCGTATTCGGGTCGCGGAACAGCCCGACGTGACCGACTTTGGCCGCCGGCAGCAGCTTGAGCACGCCGTCGAGCATGCCCAGACCGGCGCGCAGAATCGGCACCAGGCCGAGCATGCGGCCGGAGATGACTTTGCCTTCCGTCTGCGTGACCGGCGTTTCCACCGGAATCGACTCCAGCGGCACTTCACGCGTAATTTCGTACGCCATCAGCGTTGCCACTTCGTCGACCAGTTCTCTAAAATCTTTCGTGTTCGTGTTCACATCGCGAATAAAAGTCAGTTTGTGCTGAATCAGCGGGTGATCGCATATCACCAATTTGCTCATAGGTTTGTCCCTCCGTACGTTATCCACTGCCTTACGCGGAATATTCCTGCTGCTCGAATTTCCGCCTAAATCTTGTCCATTATAGCATTCCGGGGCCTTGTATGCACCCGCCGAAACATTCCCGACACAAAAATGTAGAGTCGGCGAAAAAAGTCCCCAGGCGACAATCGCGCCGGGGGACTTTCGGAGTTCGTATCGAACCGCTTAGCGGACTTTCAAGTTGTCGTAGGAAGCCTGGAGATTCTTGAGCAGCTGCTCCCTCGTATCGCGTCCCGCGATATACGACTGCATCAGGCTGGAATAATCCTGCGGCGTGCCGATCGGCAGCTGCTGGAAGTACCAGCCGAGCGCTTTGTCGTCGCCGATATACTTTGTCAGTTCCGCGCCGAGCGGCCCGATATCGTCGGGATTGGCTTCGACGTTGTTCAGCGCCGGGATGAATTGGAATTTCTCGGTCAGGAACTGCTGGCCTTCCGGCGAACTGGCCATCCAGTCGAGCAGTTCTTTCGCTTCTTCCTTGACCGGCGAGCTGTTGTTGACGACCCAGTAGATCGGAACGCCCACATACAGCTTGTCGTTGGCTTCCGCGTCGTCGCTGATCGGCATCGGCATCATGCCCACGTTCAGGTCGGGATTAATCCCGTCGAGCGTCGGCTGCACCCAGTTGCCCTGCTGCGTCATCGCGGCTTTGCCGTTGGCGAACGTGGACATCTGCGTGTTGTAGTCGGTCGTCAGCGGATTGGCCTGGCCGTATTTGAGCGTCAGGTCGAGCAGGTCCAGCCAGCCGTTGAAAATCTCGTTGCCGGCGATATCCGCGCTGCCGTCGTTCAGAGCCTGCATGAACGCGTCCGGATCGTCCTGGCGGGCGAACGGCACGTTGACGTTGTGGTTGCCGAGCACCCACCATTCGGCGTAGGCGTTAACGAACGGCGTATAACCGGCCGCTTTGATTTTTTCCGCCGCCGCTTCCAGCTCCGTCAGCGTCTTCGGAATTTCCGTCACGCCCGCTTCTTTGAAAATATCTTTGTTGTACAGAAAACCGTAACCTTCGTAGTTAAGCGGGAATCCGTACAGCTTGCCGTCCACCGTCATCGGGTCTTTGGACACCTGGTCCATATGCTGCACCCACGGCTGGTCCGACAGATCTTCCAGGTATTCGAGCCACAGATCGCGTTCCTGGAAGCCGCCGATGGTGAAAATGTCGGGCTGCGCCCCGGCGGAGAACCGCGATTTGAGCGAAGCCGCATAATCCGTGCCGCCGCCGACGGACTGGATATTCAATTTAACGCCCGGATGCGACGACTCGTACAGCTCTTTCATTTCCTGGAGCTGATCGGAGATTTCGACTTTGCCCTGGTAGATGTTGATGACTTTGTCGCCGGCGGCGCCGGCGCTGCCGCCCGACGTGCAGCCGGAGAGCGCAGCCGCGGCGGACAGGATCAGGGCGGGCAGAAGCATAAGTTTTTTTCCGAACATAAGTCTCTCCCCCTTTACCCTTTCACGGCGCCGGCCGCGATGCCGGACACGATGTATTTTTGCATAGCCAGGAAAAAGACGATGACCGGAGCGATCCCCAGCACAAGCGCCGGAAGCGCCAGGTCCCACTGCTTCGTGTACTGCCCGAACAGCATGTAGGTCGCAATCGGAATCGTCTGCAGGCTTTCGCTCGTCAGGACGAGGGAAGGCAGCAGATAGTCGTTCCAGATCCACAGCGTATTAAGGATGATGACCGTTACGAACATCGGACGCATCATCGGATAGACGATTCGGAAAAAGACGCCGTATGTGCCGGACCCGTCCACCCGCGCCGCCTGTTCGATCTCCAGCGGAATGGACTTCATGCTGCCGTGGAACAGGAAAACGGACAGCGGAGCGCCGAAGCCGATATAGCAGATCACGAGGCCCCACAGGCTGTCGCTGAATCCGGTACGGCTCGTCACGTCCATCAGCGGAAGCATGATCGACTGGAACGGGATAACCATCGCCGCGACGAACACGCCGAACAGCAGACGGTTGTACAGCGAATCGCGGCGCACCATCTGGTACGCGGTCATGGAGCTGAACAGCACGAGCAGCAGATTGCTGGCGATCGTGATAATCAGCGAGTTTTTGAACGCGGACGGGAAATTGATCGCTTCCCAGCCGGCTTTATAGTTGGCCCACTGGATCGAACTCGGGAGCGACGCGGAGTCCGACAGAATCTCCCCGAACGTCTTGAGCGAGTTCGACAGCAGGAAATAGAACGGAACCAGGAACAGCAGGCCGACCAGCACGAGCAGAATTTCGAGGATCAGCGTTTGAATACGGTATCTCGACTCTTGTTCCATTAAGCTTCAACCTCCCTGCTCTTGGTCGCGCGGACCTGAATAGCCGTAATGATGGCGACGATCACGAAGAAGATAACCGCTTTGGCCGTGCCCAGTCCGAGCCGGCTGTTGGTAAAGGCTTCGCGGTAGATGTCGAGCGCCACCGAACGGGTCGCGTTGAACGGTCCGCCGCCCGTGAGCGCGAGGTTGAGGTCGAACATTTTAAACGACCACGAGATCGCGAGGAACAAACAGACGGTAACGGCGGGCATGACGAGCGGGACGATAATTTTCCACAGAATCTGTCCGTGGGTCGCTCCGTCGATCTGCGCCGATTCGATGACGTCTTTGGACACATTGCCGAGCGAAGCGATGTAGATGACCATCAGGTAGCCCGCATACTGCCACACGAAGACGATCACGATGCCCCAGAACGCGGTCGGCTCGTTGCCCAGCCACGGAAGTTTGAAGAACGAAATGCCCGTCGCCTGGCCGATCGCCGCGAAACCGCGCACGAAAATAAACTGCCAGATAAAGCCGAGCAGCAGGCCCCCGATCATGTTCGGCATGAAGAAGACGGTGCGGAGCACGTTTTTGCTTTTGAGCGGTTTGGTCAGGAAATAGGCCAGGAAGAATCCCAGCAGATTGGTGACCAGCACGGCCACGATCGTAAAGCGGACCGTAAACCAGAAAGCGTTGCGGAATTCCGGGTCGGCAGTCAGCACGTGCGCATAGTTGCTCAGCCCGACGAATTCCAGGTGGCGCGATACCCCGTTCCAGTTCGTCATCGAGTAGTAGATCCCGAGCAGAAACGGAATCAGCACGACCAGAGCGAACAAGATTGTCGTGGGGCCGGTGAAGACGAGCTGCTGCGTCAGCCGGGAAAGTTTTCTGCGACTCACGTAATCCTCTCCTTTTTGATAGAGTGTGTTGCCTTTCGGCAGGGCTCGCGCGTTCTCGTGTCTTGATGCGGCGTCCATGCGGCAGGCGGATACCGGGATGAGAGAAGCTATGTATGCCGATGCGCCGCATAAGGCGAATTTGCGCGGGCAAGCCGGATTAAAGCGATTGCAAAACGTATTCTTTATATACCCTAATTCGGCTGCTATCTTTCAAGTTCCAGTAATTTCCGCAAAATTTCCGAAAAAGCCGGCCGACGAATCGAACGACGGTTTGGCGACAAACGCCAAAAACCCCGGTTCGCGAAGAACCGGGGCCGTGGAGCCGAATATGAAGAATCGAAAGCGAATTTTAGTATTTGAGGTCCGGGTACAGCGGGAAGCGGTCGGTCAGATCTTTGACGTCGCCGCGCGCTTTGGACAGGACGGTTTCGTCTTTGGGCGATTTGAGCACCGCCGCGATAATCTGTCCGATCGATTTCATGGCGCCTTGATCCATGCCGCGCGAAGTGGCGGCCGGCGTGCCGATGCGAATGCCGCTTGTGATGAACGGGCTGGTCGTATCGAACGGAATCGCGTTCTTGTTGACCGTAATGCCGACGGAGTCGAGCACATGCTCGGCTTCTTTGCCGGTGATGCCCACGCCGCGCGTGTCGATCAGCATCAGGTGATTGTCGGTGCCGCCCGATACGATGTTGAGGCCTTCGCCGATCAGCGTCTCGGCCAGTACTCTGGCGTTGTCGATCACGTTCTGCGCATATACTTTGAACGACGGATCGAGCGCTTCGCCGAACGCGACGGCTTTCGAAGCGATCACGTGCATCAGCGGTCCGCCCTGCGTGCCCGGGAACATCGCTTTGTCGATCGCCTGCGCCCACGGTTTCTTACACAGAATCATGCCGCCGCGCGGTCCGCGCAGCGTCTTGTGCGTCGTCGTCGTCACGAAGTGCGCGTGCGGCACCGGCGACGGGTGCAGACCGGCGGCCACGAGGCCCGCGATATGCGCCATGTCGACCATGAACAGCGCGCCGACGTCGCTCGCGATCGAAGCCAGCGCTTCGAAGTCGATCGTGCGCGGATAAGCGCTGGCGCCGGCGACGAGCATGCGGGGGCGGTGTTTGAACGCCGCTTTGCGCACTTCGTCGTAGTCGATGCGGAAGTTGTCTTCGCGCACGCCGTAAGCCACGAAGTTGTACAGGATGCCGGAAGCGTTAACCGGGCTGCCGTGCGTCAGGTGACCGCCGTGCGCCAGGTTCATGCCCAATACGGTATCGCCCGCTTTGAGCGCCGCCAGGTATACGCCCAGGTTGGCCTGCGCGCCGGAGTGCGGCTGCACGTTGACGTGCTCCGCGCCGAACAGTTCTTTGGCGCGGTCGCGCGCCAGATCTTCCACGATGTCGACGTGCTCGCAGCCGCCGTAGTAGCGCTTGCCCGGATAACCTTCGGCATATTTATTGGTCAGCACCGAACCCATCGCTTCGATTACCGCTTCGCTGACGATATTCTCGGATGCGATCAGTTCGATGTTGGCTTTCTGACGGTCCAGTTCCAGTCCCATTGCTTTCAGTACGGCCGGGTCGCTTTTTCTCAAGTGCTCCATGTTTCCGTATTCCTCCCTGGTTTAGAAAAATGTCGTTTGCGCGCGTGCGTGCGATGCAGCGATTCAAGCGGGCGGTGCGGGTGAAAAAGGCAGTGCGGGCAAAAAGGTAATGCAGACAACAAGTCGATGCAAACAACAAGGCGCTGCGTTGAAAAATCAGTACGGACGCGCCGTGCTTCGCCGCCTTGACGTGGCGAAGCGTTCGGCCGTCCGGCGGGCAGGTTCTGCGCAGAACCTGCCCGGTATTCGTAGTAGCGGACCGACTGCATTTGCTTGCTTTAATCGCAGAACGTGGAATCCGCTTCTTCCGGCAGCCGGTACACGGCCCGTTCGCCGCCGACCAGCGGCGGCCGGGTCAGCGCGGCGTTGACCCGCGCTTCGCCGATCTGCCGGATCGACAGGCGCAGCGGCACGGCTACTCGCCGCAGATGCATGCCGATCAGCGTCTCGCCGATATCAAGGCCGGCATGGGCCTCGATGGTCTCGGCCAGCGCCGGCTCGCGCATGGAGCGGTAAGCGGCCGAAGCCATCGAGCCGCCCGCTTTCGGCACGGGCACGGCCGATACCTCGCGCAGCCCGAGGCGCTCCAGCACGGAGCGCTCCAGGACGAGCGACCGGTTCAGGTGCTCGCAGCACTGGTAGGCGACGTCGAAGCCGAATTCGTCCGCGACTTCGCGGATGCCCGCGAGCAGCGACTGCGCCACTTCGAGCGCGCCGGAGGTCCCGATGCGCTTGCCGGCCACCTCGCTGGTGCTGGTGCCGACTACGAGTACTTTGCCGTTTGTGAGTCCCGCCGTTTCCGCCAGCTCCCGCGTAACGAGAGCCGTCTGCCGCCGGATCGAATCGTCGTGTTCATTCCCCATGCTTGCTCACCCCTTCGAAAGTTATCGCCCCGGGCGATTCTTCCCGGAACGTGCTACCTCCGATCATACCGCTATGGAGCGGGAAAGAAAAGACGCAGGGCGAGCGGACGGGAACTGCGGAACTTTTGTAACAAATGTGCAAATGATGTACGAATGTGAACAAAAAAAGAGCAAGCCGCGCTTAAAAAAACGCGAAGCTGCTCTTTGCCCAGGCGACCGGCCGATAATATCCGATGCTCCATCGTGGTTGCGCCCACAGTTGTCGCCAGTTACACCGGATCTGCTTTTTCACCTTCATGATAAGGGAAGAAGCTTCAAAAATCAACTAAATTCGAACGGGATACGGACAAAATGCGGTTTGGCTGGGGCAGGCATTCGGGATTTAGGGAGGGTGGGGGCTGGGATACCGGGGCTGAGGGCTGGGCTGGGAACCGGGCTGGGGACTGAAGGCTGCGAAGTTGAGTGGCATGCCGGCTGCGGTTATTGATTTGCACGCATTAGGCCGCGTAGGCTGCGGTCATTGAGCGATTGATGCAAATCGGCATCAATTTTAACGGTTTGGAGCAGCAGACGGGAGATTGTTGCAGATCGGCATCAATTTTTGCGAAAACTGGTTATTTGGGGTCTAATTCGCTGATTTTCCTCTTAAAATGATGCGCATACGCAGCAATGCCCCTTTTTTCTGCTCAATCGCTTTAAATTAATGCGTATTCACAACAATGGGTTCTTTGCCAGGGTCCGGTACATATTTATGTATAAAAAAATAAACGGCATATTTACGAACCTTGAAGGTAACCCTCTCGTTCAAGCTTTCGAAAGCGGATTGCGGGAGCGATTTACGTCTTGAACCAAGAAATGCTGACGGGAGATCAGCATTTCTCCAGCAAATCCCGGGTACGAACTAAAATGCTGACCGGATGTTCACATTCAGGTATGCAAATCGCTAAATCTGCCGATTTGTCCATAAAATCCAGTCCAAAAGTCAACATTTTGCTGCCGATCTTCTTTTTTAACTGAAAATGCTGACCGGATGCTTACATTTTCCGGATAGAAGGTTTCCATACAAGATTCCGGACTCGACCTTCTGCCGGCAGAAGAATGGACAGACGGGGAGAAAATGAATACGACTTTCCGAAAAAAACCGAATAAAAAAAGCTCTGCCCGCGGGGCAAGAGCTGTGTTTATTCATCATGACAACCCAGCCAACCTCGCCCGTTACTTTTGGGCGTCCCACTTGTCCAGCAGCCGGTCCAGCGCCGTACGAATCTCGGCGGCGGTCGCTTCGTAATCGTCGCGCGAGCCGCCGAACGGATCGGAAATATCGAAGCTCGGAATCCTCTGCCGAAGCTCGATCATGCGCTGGCGCGCGTTCGCGTCCGGCGTCTCGCCGAGCGCCCGCGCCAGCTCGGCCGACGCATGGAGGCTGTCCAGCTCCTGCAGGTCGGCCAGCACTTTGCCGTCGTCTTCCACATATTCCTTGAGCGTATACGTACGCTCGAACGCGTCGGGAAAATAACGCAGCACATGGCTTTTGTGCGCGCCGGTCAGCGTCAGGATCAGATCGGCCCATTCCACCAGCCGCCGGTCGAGCGGGCTGGAGGTGATCCGGTCGCCGATACTGTGGTCGCGCAGCACCGCTTCCGCATGCCGGGAGATCGGCACGCCGAGCGAGGCCGAGACGCCCGCCGAACGAACTTCGACTTCGATCTCGCGCTGCTTC
This sequence comes from Saccharibacillus sp. CPCC 101409, assembly GCF_030518235.1. Lineage (GTDB taxonomy): Bacteria > Bacillota > Bacilli > Paenibacillales > Paenibacillaceae > Saccharibacillus. Next base: position 170,400 of record NZ_JAULSA010000011.1, read on the forward strand.
GCCATCCGGCGAAGCAGCGCTTCGGCCATCGGGCTGCGGCAGGTGTTTCCTGTGCAAACGAATAAGATACGTCTCAAGCGAACCGTCTCCTTTGCGTGAATAATAGGGAATACGCTTTGCACAACTGCGTGCGATTCAAACCCGGCTGATTCTTCCGCCGGCCGCTTTGCCCAGCCGGTTCATCACGGCCGAGCCGATCCCGCTGTCCGCGCAGCCCTCGGCCAGCATAAACGTCGCGCCTTCTTCGTCGAAACGCCGCAGCGCGGCGTACAGCTTCGACGCCGCTTCGCGCAGGTCGCCTGCGCTGCCCAGCGACAGCGTTACGTCGGCCAGGCCGGCGTAACTTGCCAGGTGCTCGTCGAACGCGAGCACCCCGGTCCGTTCGCCGCGCTGCGCAGCGGCGCCGAGCCGTTCGCGAATTGCGGCGGCGACGGCCGCTTCGCCGCCCAGCACCACTTCGAGCCGCCCGCTCGGCGCGTAGTGGGCGTACTTCATGCCCGGTGACCGCGGCGCTTCGTCCGCGACCGCCGGAGCGTCGGCGGCTTCGTCCGCAGAGGCGGGCGAAGAACCGCCCGGCAGTGCAGGATCTGCGGCAGATTCCGTGCCGCTTCCGGTCCCGCCTTCGGCAGCGGCGCGCTCGACGCCGCGCCCTTGGGCTGCTGCGCGCGCTTCGCGCCCGCCCGCGGCGCCTTCGCCCGCGCCGCTCGGCTCGCTGGCCGCAAAGCCGCCGCGCCCGGCCGCTTCGCCCGGCCGCGCCGCCCCTTCCGCGGCGATGGCCGCCGCGGGATCGATGTCCGCGCCTTCGCCCGCGGACACCGCGCTTACCGGCGCGCCCAGCACCCGGCCGATGTCTTCGGCCGGGATGCCGCCCGGCCGCAGCACGGCCGCTCCGCCTGCGGCGGTCGTCCGCACGACGGTCGACTCGACGCCTACGCCGGCCGGGCCTCCATCGACGATTCCGTCGATTCGGCCGTCCAGATCCTCGCGCACATGCCGCGCGAGCGTGGGGCTCGGGCGTCCCGAGCGGTTCGCGCTCGGCGCCGCGAGCGGACAGCCCGACTCGCGGATCAGAGACAGCGCGAGATCGTGGTCCGGCATCCGGACCGCTACCGTATCGAGACCCGCCGTCACCAACGGCGACAAAGCCCCCGGCCGTACCGGCAGAACCAGCGTCAGCGGGCCGGGCCAGAAAGCGTCCATCAGCTTCCGGTCGGCTTCGGACACACCGAGCACCAGCGCATCCAGCTCCGCGCGGTCGGCGATATGCACGATCAGCGGATTGTCGGACGGCCGGCCTTTGGCCGTAAAGACCGCTTCGACGGCACGGGTATTCCGCGCGTCCGCGCCCAGCCCGTAAACGGTCTCCGTCGGGAAAGCGACCAGTCCGCCTCCGGCGAGCAGCGCGGCGGCTTCCCGGATGCCCGGGTCCGCCGCCCGCGCTCCCGTTTCAAGGCGCAGCTCCGTATTCCCGCTTCCGCGCTGCCCGGAAAACGGCTCTTCAACCGCCGCCCGCGCTGCCGAACGCGTCTCGTCGGCCGCCCCTTCCGCCTGCTGCCCAACCGCATTGTTCCCCGTGGAACCCTGCCGGCTGACTTCCCAAATCCGCGTGCGCGGCGGCTCCTGCTTGTTTGAATTCATGTTCTTCCCTCTTTCCGTTTGCCCGCCGGGCCCGTCCGCCGCTTGCGCCCGGATGTCCGGCCTGCGGAAGCGCCGCGCTTATTTGCTTTCGCCGCGCGGACTGCCGCCGCGTCCGAAAGGCAGCGACGGAAGTTTGAAGCCGCGCTTTTTCCGGCGTTCGGCTTCTTTTTCGCGATCTGCTTCGTCCAGATGATCCGTTTTCAGCAGATGCTCGGTCTTCATCACTTCCTGGTTATACACATGGATGCTCAATACGATCCCCATGCTCGCCATATTGATCAGCAGCGACGTGCCGCCGTAGCTGATAAACGGCAGCGTAATCCCGGTAATCGGCATCACGCCGATATTCATGCCGATGTTCTCGAAGATCTGATACAGGAACATGGCGACAATCCCCACAATGATAAACGGACCCGCGCGGTCCCGGCATTCCAACGCGATAATAATCATGCGATGAATCATAATAAAGTACAGCAGCAGCAGCGCCGCCATACCGACAAAACCGAATTCCTCGCCAACGACCGTGATGATCGAATCCGCGTACGTATAAGGGACTCGGGGAGAAACTTCGCCCTGCATATAGCCTTTGCCGAGCATTCCTCCGCCGGCGATCGCTTCGATCGCCAGGCCCTGGTGATAAGCGCCCTCGCTCGCGCCGGGCAGCAGAATCGGATCGAGCCGCTTGAGATAATGTTTCTGCTCTGTCATATGCAAACTCATGAACGATTCGATTTGCGGATGGAAAGTCCGATATGCCGTAACGCCTCCGTACAGCAGCCCGCCGGCCAGGATGACGAAGATCAGCACATGCGTATATTTGATATTGCCGATCCACAGCAGCGCCGCCAGAATAATCGCGTAGCAAAGCGCGTTGCCCAGATCGTTCTGCGCGATAACGAGCATAAACGGAACCAGGGCGGCCAGGCCGACCGGAACCACGTCTTTCCAGAATCGGAGCTTTTCTTTCTGTTTGCGGACCAGCAGCGCGCCGATTCCGATAATCAGCACCAGCTTGAATACTTCCGCGGGCTGCACGCTGACGCCGAGCAGTTTGATCCAGCCGTTCGCGCCGTTGAGCCCGTTCGCGCTGAGCGGCGTCCAGACCAGCATCAATACCCCGATTCCGAAAATGTACAGATACAGCGCGTATTTGACGAACAGCCGGTAGTCGACAAACGTGATAACGAACATGGCGATAAACCCAAGTACGTAATACACCGCCATCAGCTTTTCCGAGCCCGCCATTTTGACATTGCTTCCGAAGGATACTGCGCTGTGCACGACAGGGATACAAATTCCCGCGAACATCAGCAAAATAATCACAATCGTCCAGTCGATATTCTTGATCTTGCTCAGCATCGCCGCAGCCTCCCCGGCAGCGCGTTCCGCCGGGAATCCCCGCCGATCCGCACCGATTGATAGGTTGGTATCCAAAACCAAACGAATTTCAGCCAGCCGTCGTACGTTTATTCCGTCCAATCCTAATCCGCCTTGCGCGTACGTCCCGACATCAGCCGGGAAGCGGCGCCGCGCAGCGCCTGAAGCCCGCCGTCGTTTTTCTCGCCTTTATCGAGTTCCGAGAACTCTTCCCTGGCGGCCATGTCGCGCGTGCAGGCCCGGATGCTCATCACGACGCCGATACTCGCCATATTGATCAGCAGCGACGTGCCGCCGTAGCTGATAAACGGCAGCGTGATCCCGGTCAGCGGCATCAGGCCGATAAACATGCCGATATTTTCGAAAATCTGATACATAAACATCGCGACGATACCGACGATAGTGTACGAACCGGCTCTTTCCCGGCACTCCAGCGCAATCACGATCATCCGGTGAATCAGGACAAAGTACAGCACCAGCAGCAGCGAAATGCCGACAAAGCCGAATTCCTCGCCGATCACGACGATGATGGAGTCCGAATACGTATACGGCACGAGCGACCCCGTCGGGTTCTGCACCATCTCGCCCTGCTTGTAGCCCTGGCCGATCATGCCCCCGCCCGCGATCGCGTATTTGCCGTTCTTGGTCTGCCACGATGCGTCCCGGCTCGCTTCGTCGGGCATCAGCCACGGATCGATCCGGTCCAGCCAGTGTCCGCGGTGCAGCGTATCGGTCATGAAATGCGATACCTCGTCGTGGTACGTTACATAAGCTTTGATCCCGCCAAACAGCAGCCCCGCTCCAAGCACGAAGATCATGATCGCGTGCAGGAACTTCAAGTTGCCGATCCACAGCAGTCCCAGCAGAATCAGTACGTAGCTGAGCGCGTTGCCGAGGTCGTTTTGCAGCATGACGACGGCGAACGGGACGAATGCGACCAGACCGATCGGAATCACGTCCGCGAAAAAGCCGAGCTTTTCCTTGTTCCGGCGCGCCAGCAGCGACGCGATCGCGATGACCAGCGCAAGCTTGAACAGCTCCGCCGGCTGCATGCCGATCGGGCCGAGTTTCAGCCAGCCCTGCGCCCCGTTCTGCGTTTGTCCGAGCGGCGTCAGCGTCAGCAGCAGCAGAAGCATGCCTCCGCCGTAAATCAGCCAGAAATACTTGACGTACAGCCGGTAATCGACCAGCGTCATCAAGAAAACGACAACGAACCCGAGAATGTAATAAAAAATCATCTGCATATCCAGGCCCCTGAATTTGTCGCTGTTCGCGACCGCGCTGTGCACCACGGGAATGCAGATGCCCATCATGCACAGCAGCACGGTAATCAGGGTCCAGTCGGTATGTTTCCACTTCGTCAGCATAGCAGTACGGTTCCTCCGAAAAGCCTTCAGATCGTGTACGCAAACTCGGCTAAATCGGCTTCCTTCGGAGTTTGCGTGCACGCCCTTGTTCACAGGCGAAATATTCCCTCATCGTTCCCGGCCGCGAGAGCGGCGGTGCCGCTCCCCGGCTTCTCTGTCTCTTTATGGATCTGTCATTTATTGTAGGCCAAAAAACGCCCCTTGTCATGTTGACGACGCGGGACGCCTTGAGCCCTGCATACATCCGGCCTGCGGCCGGCTTTCCTCAGGCGATTCCGATCACATGCCGGCCGATGCCGGCCAGATCGTACACCGTTTCGACCGTACTCCAGCTCCCGCGTTTGCGCAGCATATCCGCCACCTCGTCCGCCTGGCCCATGCCCAGCTCGAACGCGATCAGCCGGGGATCGCCGCTTAGCAGATCGAGCTGCTTCATCATCTCGCGGTACGGCCACAGCCCGTCCGGCCCGCCGTCCAGCGCGCCGCGCGGCTCGAAGTCGCGCACTTCCGGCTGAAGCTCCTCGATGTCGGCCGCCGGGATGTACGGCGGGTTCGACACCAGGATATCGAACGATTGCCCTGCGAACGGCTCCAGCAGGCTGCCTTCGCGGAAAGCTGCGTCGGCGCCCAGCCGCTGCGCGTTGCGCTGCGCCACGGCGAGCGCTCCCGGCGAGATATCGCTCGCCGTGACTTCAAGCTCCGGCCGCAGCAGCTTGAGGCTGACGGCGATCGCGCCGCTGCCCGTGCCCACGTCGAGCACGGACGCCCGTCCGTCCGGCCACAAACGCTCCGCGCGCGTCAGCACCGCTTCGACCAGCAGTTCCGTTTCCGGCCGTGGAATCAGCACTTCCGGCGTCACTTCGAACGTGAAGCCGTAGAACTCCTGATCGCCCAGAATATACTGCGCCGGTTCGCCGTCGCCTTTGCGCGTAATCGCGTTCTCCCAGCGTTCGCGCGATAACACGGGAAACGGTTCGCGCAGCGCCATCACGTACTGCGCGCCCGTCATGCCCAGAATCTCTTTGAGCAGCAGCCGCGTATTCTCGTCCGCTTCTTCGACGCCCTTCTCCCGCAAAAAAGAAGAAGCCTCCGCAAAGGCTTCCCGGAGCGTCAAACCTTCGCGCAGTTGAAAGCCGCCCCGGCCCGAACGCGCCCGATTCAACGGATTGATCTTCGACGGATCGGAAGTCAACGGATCAGACTCCCTTTTCGATCAAGTCGGCTTGTTCGGCGATCGTCAGCGCGGATACGATCTCCTGGATTTCGCCGTTCATGATCTGGTCGAGCTTGTGCATCGTCAGTCCGATGCGGTGATCGGTGACGCGGCTTTGCGGGAAATTGTACGTGCGGATCCGCTCGCTGCGGTCGCCCGTGCCGACTTTGCTTTTGCGTTCGCCGGCGTACTTCGCTTCTTCTTCCTGGCGCATCACGTCGTAGATCCGCGAACGCAGTACTTGAAGCGCTTTTTCCTTGTTCGAGTTCTGCGATTTGCCGTCCTGGCACGTCGCCACGATTCCGGTCGGAACGTGCGTGACGCGCACCGCCGATTTGGTCGTGTTGACGGATTGGCCGCCGGCGCCGCTGGAACAGAACGTATCGACGCGGATATCTTTGTCGCTGATGACGATATCCACTTCTTCGGCTTCCGGCAGCACGGCCACCGTCGAAGTCGACGTATGGATGCGGCCGCCCGACTCCGTCGCCGGAATGCGCTGCACGCGGTGCGCGCCGCTTTCGTATTTCATTTTGCTGTACGCGCCGCGGCCGTTAATCATGAAAATGACTTCCTTGAAGCCGCCGAGGTCGCTTTCGTTCACGTCCATCAGCTCGACTTTCCAGCCCTGCGTATCGGCGTAGCGGCTGTACATGCGGTACAGATCGGCCGCGAACAGCGCCGCTTCGTCCCCGCCGGCCGCGCCGCGGATTTCGACGATCACGTTCTTGTCGTCGTTCGGGTCTTTCGGCAGCAGCACGACGCGGATCGTTTCTTCCAGCTCGGCGCGGCGCGCCGTCAGCTCGTCGATTTCCATTTTGACCATTTCGCGCATCTCGTCGTCGAGCTTCTCGCCCTGCATTTCTTTGGCGGCTTCGAGGTCTTCGACCACGCGCTTGTATTCGGTATACGCTTCGTACGCGGGCTGCAGGTCGGACTGCTCCTTGGAGTAGTCGCGCAGCTTTTTCGAATCGCTCGCCACGTCCGGGTCGCACAGCAGCTCGCTCAGTTTCTCGTAACGGTCTACCAGGGCTTGCAATTTATCCAACAAGGCCGTTCACCTCTTCAATAAATAATGATCGATCATAAGTTCGGGTTGATTTCCGGATGTTCAAAAAAGGGGATTTTCGTCCACAGTATTCATTAACGCCTTCAAGCTTTCGTCAAGCGCCGCCCGCGCTTTCGCGGATATGAAAAAATCGTTCACACAAAGAGGCGGCGACGACTCTTAATTATAGCACGGAACAAGCTTTTTTCATATCCCCGTTTCCGTCGTTTTCACGCCCGGCCGAGAAAGCGTCCCGGACTCCCCGTTTGTTCTTCTCCGCGCCGGTTTTCCTTGCTCGCTTCTTGTTTTCGGCGGCGTTCGGGAGCATAGTAGAAAAGGCAAAACATACCGTATCGAGGAGGCGCAAAAGTATGGCAAATCGCAAGTTGGGCCGTCAGGGGCTCGAAGTTTCGCCGCTCGGTCTGGGCTGCATGGGCATGTCGGAATTCTACGGTCCGGCGGACGAGCGGGAATCGCTGCGCGTGCTGGAAAAAGCGCTGGACAGCGGCATTACCTTTTTCGACACGGCGGATATGTACGGAAACGGACACAACGAACAGCTGATCTCTCCGTTTATCGTGAAGAACCGTGAACGTCTGACGATCGCCACCAAATTCGGCAATGTGCGCGGCCCGAACGGCGAGCGGCTCGGCGTCAACGGGCGGCCGGAGTACGTGCGCGAGTCGTGCGAAAAAAGTCTGCGGCGGCTCGGCGTGGATACGATCGACCTCTACTACCAGCACCGCGTCGATCCCGACACGCCGATCGAAGAAACGGTGGGCGCGATGAGCCGGCTGGTCGAAGAAGGCAAAGTGCGCTATCTCGGATTGTCGGAAGCCGCTCCGGACACGATCCGCCGCGCGCACGCCGTGCATCCGGTCTCCGCGCTGCAAACGGAATATTCGCTGTGGAGCCGCGACATCGAAGACGAGATTCTGCCCGTATGCCGCGAGCTCGGAATCGGCTTCGTGCCGTACAGCCCGCTCGGCCGCGGCTTCCTGACCGGACAGATCCAGTCGCCGGACGATCTGGAAGAAGACGATTTCCGCCGCCACTCCCCGCGCTTCCAGGGCGAGAACTTCAAGAAGAATCTCGAACTGGTCGAGCGGATCAAAGAAATCGCCGGCGAGAAAGGCTGCACCCCGCCCCAGCTCGCGCTGGCCTGGCTGCTGGCGCAGGGCGACGACATCGTGCCGATTCCGGGAACGAAGCGCGAGAAATACCTGCTGGAAAATATCGGCGCGCTCCGCGTGTCGTTGACCGAAGACGAGCTGAAACGAATCGACGAAGCGGCTCCCAAAGGCGCGACCGCGGGTCTGCGTTATCACGAAGCCGGCATGAAAACGCTGAATCTGTAACCGGCACTCCAAGATGTTTGTTGAAAAAAAGCTCAAAAGAAAGACCGTTCTCCCCCGGCCGGGCGAGGATGGTCTTTTTTTATCGCAAACGTTTTGAATATTTGTTTGCCGTTTGACAAGCAGCAGGTAATTATGTTTGTATTATATCAAATGAAGTCAAATATTGTTTGGAATGAGACAAACAGAACGGGGAAGTGTTTGCTTATGAAACCTATCGACACCCTCAATACCCTGTGGAACGCGCCCGTGGAGGATTTGAAAAAAGGCTATTCGCTCAGCGGCGAGACTTACGTCTGCCTGTTCTGCGGGTATTCCACGGAAGCGGGATTGATCTATGCGGAAAACGGAACTTTTTACGAAGCGGGGAAGTTTATGCGCCGGCATATCGAAGACGGGCACGGTTCTCCGTTTGAAGCGCTGATCGGACTGGACAAGAAATCGACCGGGCTGACGGATCACCAGAACGCGCTGCTGCGGCTTTTTTACAGTGGAAGAAGCGACGACGAGATCAAGAACGAACTCGGCATCGGCAGCGCTTCGACCATTCGCCATCATCGGTTCGCGCTGAAAGAGAAAGAACGGCAGGCCAGAGCGTTCCTCGCCCTGATGGAGCTGCTCGGCGAACGCGGCGGCCGCCGCGAGCCGGCGTTTATCGCTCCGCATCGTAACGCGCGCATGCTGGACGAACGCTATAACCTGACCGCCGGCGAGGAAGAAGACATTCTGCGCGGCGCGTTCCCGGAAGGCCCGGACGGTCCGCTGCGGACTTTCGACCTCAAAGAAAAGCAGCGGCTCGCCGTGCTCCGGCATACGGCTTCCCGGCTCGACGACAAGCGGCTGTATACGGAAAAAGAAATCAATGCGGCGCTTGAACCGATCTACGCCGATTACGCGATCCTGCACCGTTTTCTGATCGAATACGGCTTTCTGGACCGCGAGCCGGACGGCAGCGCCTACTGGACGACCGCGGGCGGGCGTCCGGCGGCTGCGAATGCGGAATCGGCGCAGTCTGCCGCGAAGAAAGCACAATCGAACCCCAAGGAGGAATCCCCCGTGAACCGCAGAAAAGAACTGCAGGCCATCTACAAAGAAATCAAGCAGGAAGCCGGCGTTTACCGCGTCGTCCACACCGCAAGCGGCAGATCGTTCGTCGCTTCGCTGCCCAACCTCAAATCGATGAGCGGCCGGCAGTTCGAGCTGAACAACGGCAGTTTTCAAAACAAAGAATTACAGCAGGACTGGAACCAATACGGAGCGGACGCGTTCGAGTTCGAAGTGCTGGAAGTGCTCAAGCCGTCCGAAAACGCCTACGTCACCGTGCGCGAACAGCTGAACGAGCTGGAGGAGAAGTGGCTGAACAAGCTCCAACCTTACGGCGAACGCGGGTATAACCGTCGGCCGGCGGAGTAAGAAGTAGGTGGCGGGCGCGAAACGCGGGACGGCCAGGGATGCGGGACAACGCGGGACGCGCGGGACGCCGAGAGGCGCGGGACGCCGCGCATGAAGCGGAGCCTACGTTGCTTAAAAAGCAGCGTAGACGCTTGAAAAGTCCGGCGGCGAGCGCTACATTGACAATTAAGCAGCGTAGAAGCGCAAATCGGCATAAATCCGAGTCAAAAAGCGCTCTACGCTGCCTTTTTGTCAATGTAAGCTGCCCTGTATGAAAAAAACGGCTTCTACATTGACGAAAAAGCAATGCAGGCTCCGCCAAGTTTGCCAAAGCCGTGTACAGTGTACAGGTTTATTTCGCAGTCTGCACGCAAAAAGCCGCACTTCCCGTGGAGGAAATGCGGCTTTTTCGCGCTGCGCGCTTTTTTTATACGTTGAACCGGAAGTGCATGACGTCGCCGTCCTGCACGATATATTCTTTGCCTTCGAGACGAAGCTGGCCGCGTTCTTTGGCGCCGTTCATCGAACCCGCGCCTACCAGATCCTCGTAGCCGACGACTTCCGCGCGGATAAAGCCGCGTTCGAAGTCGGAGTGGATCACGCCCGCCGCGCCCGGCGCTTTGGTGCCTTTACGGATCGTCCATGCGCGCACTTCCTGCACGCCCGCCGTAAAGTACGTGTAGAGGCCGAGCAGCTTGTAAGCCGCTTTGATCAGCAGGTTCAGGCCGGAATCCTGGATGCCCAGTTCTTCGAGGAACATCTGCTTGTCGTCGCCTTCGAGCTCCGCGATTTCTTCTTCGACTTTGGCGCTGATCGGCACCACTTCGGCATTCTCGGCAGCCGCGAAGTCGCGCACCTGCTGGACATACGGGTTGTTCGCCACGTCCGCGATCTCGTCTTCGCTGACATTCGCCGCGTACAGAACCGGCTTCAACGTCAGCAGGTGCAGGTCGCGAACGATCTGCAGCTCGTCGTCCGACAGGTCGATGCTGCGCGCCGGCTGGTCGTTGTACAGGGCTTCTTTGACGCGTTCGAGCACTTCGACTTCCTGCGCGTACTGCTTGTTTCCGCCCTTCATGTTTTTCTTCGAGCGGTCGATCCGCTTGTCCACGCTCTCGATATCGGCGAGGATCAGCTCCAGGTTGATCGTCTGGATATCGCTGACCGGATCGATCTTGCCGTCGACGTGCGTGATATTCTCGTCCACGAAGCAGCGCACGACGTGCACGATCGCGTCCACTTCTCGGATATGCGCCAGAAACTTGTTGCCCAGGCCTTCGCCTTTGCTCGCGCCGCGCACAAGGCCCGCGATATCGACGAATTCGAACGCGGTCGGCACCGTTTTCTTCGGCACGACCAGTTCGGTCAGCTTGTCGAGACGCTCGTCCGGCACTTCGACGATCCCGACGTTCGGGTCGATGGTGCAGAACGGATAGTTCGCGGACTCCGCGCCCGCCTGCGTAATTGCGTTGAACAGCGTGGATTTGCCGACGTTCGGCAGGCCCACGATCCCGGCTTTCAATGCCATATGAATACACAACTCCTCTGAGTTTGATCTTATAACGTAAAAAAAGGACGCTCCAAATTTCCATGAAAAAGCATCACCGCATATTATAACAGGAAATCGGGTGGAGCGATACGGTGGAAAGTAATTTTACAAAGTAAGATTATAGCCGTAAAGACGGGTTTGGCCGCGCCATCGCCGGCGTTCTGCTTTGCTTAATTCTCATATGAATTAAATATCCTGCGGTTCTCTATAAAAAACGCCCGCTCCGCTCTAACAGCGGACCAGACGTTTATGACCTTTCAATTCGTGCACGCTGCCGGCGCCGATGCCGAACATGACGGTGCGCAGTTCGAATTCGGCCTGCTCCATCGCGCGCGCCGCGCTTTCGGCCGAATCGACGGCCGGGCCGAGCAGGGCGCGGCCGAAACCGGCGAGATCGGCGCCGAGCGAGATCGCTTTGGCGGCGTCCACGCCGCTCGTCAGGCCGCCGCTGCCGATCAGCGGCAGCTCCGGCAGATCCGCGCGGATCTGCGCGATGCAGTCCGCGGTGCCGGTGCCCCAGCCGGCAAAAGCCTCGGCGGCCGCCCGGCGCACCGGATCGGCGCTGCGGAACTTCTCGACCTGGCTCCACGACGTGCCGCCCGCGCCCGCCGCGTCGATAAAGGCGACGCCCGCTTCGGCCAGCCGCAGCGCGGTCTCGCCGTCGATGCCCCAGCCGACTTCCTTAACGCCGACCGGCGCGTCCAGTTCGCGGCACAGCCGCCGGATCTTGTCCAGCAGGCCGCGAAAGTCCGTGTTGCCTTCCGGCTGGAACACTTCCTGCAGCCCGTTCAGATGCAGCACCAGCGCGTCGGCTTCCGCGATCTCTACCGCGCGGCGGCACTCGTCCGCGCCGAACCCGTAGTTCAGCTGCACCGCGCCAAGGTTCGCGATCACCGGGATGTCCGGCGCTTTGTGCCGGACCTTGAAGGTCGCGGCCAGCTCCTCGCGCTCCACCGCGGCGCGGATCGAACCGAGTCCCATCGCCCAGCCCCGCGCCTGGGCCGCTTCGGCCAGCCGCTCGTTGATCCGGCCCGTGCCGGCGCTGCCGCCGGTCATCGAGCTGATGAGCAGCGGCGCTTTGAGCCGCCGGCCCACAAACGACGACGACAGGTCGATGTCGTCGAAATCCAGCTCCGGCAGCGCGTTGTGCCGGAATGCGCAGCGTTCAAACCCCGTCGTTACGCCTTCGCCGGCCACGTCTTCTTCCAAACACAAGCGGACATGCTCGCTTTTGCGGTCCCCGGTCGTATGGCCGGGGTCCGTTTTTTTCTCCGTCACGACCGCTCTCCCCTCCCTGATTCCGTTCGCCGAATGCAGAAATCCATCTTATTCGTCTTTTCGGCCTATACTCCACGCCGCAATCGCCGCATTGCGGCTCCTATGCAGTCCTGCGTTTCGTTCGTACGACAGACGAAGCTCAGCCGTAGCGCCGCCCTTTCCACTCGTGTCCTTTGCCGCCGATACCGCCCGCCGCGCTCGACAGCGCGATCGCGATCGTGCAGCAGATCGTCGCCCAGACCCAGACACCGTTCCAGGCCGGCAGGCCGCTGTATGCGTCGCAGACCGCTTTGACCGCCATGCCGAGCAGCATCGCTCCTCCGCTGACCAGCATCAGATGCAGATCGCCCGTGAACGCGCCGATCAGCAGCGTGACCGGCGGCAGCACGTACAGCACGCCGTACCACAGCAGAAGGGCGGCAAGCAGCAGATAATTGCCGCCCAGACCCGTAAACATATTTTTGCCGAAGCCGTTCCACACTTCGCGCGCGCCGTGATACATGCGCATATGCGCGTGGCGGCTCATATCGGACAGCACCATGCGGTAGCCGGCTTTCTTGACCGCGCGGGCCATCGCCATATCGTCCACCATTTCGTCCTTCGCCGCTTCGTAGCCGCCGGCCGATTCGTAAGCCGAGCGCTTGAACAGCATATAAGCGCCGTGCGCCGCGACGAACGCTCCGCTCTGCGAGCGGGATACGACAGGAATCGGCAGATGGCACAGAACGACGAATTCCATCATCGGGACGACCAGCCGCTCCAGCCAGGTGCCGGTGTTCTGCTTGGGGAAGCCGGTCAGCAGGCCGGCTTTCTTCTTCACGATCGAGCGCAGCGTATCGCGAATCGCCAGCGGGCCGAGCTTCACGTCGGCGTCGAGCATCAGGTACCAGCTGCCCGAAGCTTGTTCGGCCAGACGGTGGCAGGCATAACATTTGCCTTTCCAGCCCCGGGGCGGCTCGCCGCCCCGCATCAGCCCCACCCGCGAATCTTCCACGGCGACGCGGCGCACGATCCCGCCCGTATCGTCGCCGGAGTCGTCGTCGTACACGATGACTTCAAGCCGGAATTCGGCATCGTCCGAAGCCAGTACATGGCGCAGGCAGTCTTCGATATTCCGCTCTTCGTCGCGCGCGGGAATCAGCACGGACACAAGCGGCCGCCCTTCGACTTTGCGGGCGCGGCGCCCCGGCCTCGACAGGGAGCGGCCGTTGACCAGCGCGAACAGCAGCTGCGCGGCAAGCAGCAGACAGGCCGCCCAGAGGATTGCGTTCAGGATCAAGAGCGGGTCCTCCCTTTCGGTCTGAATTGGTTGAATTTCTCGTCGGCGGGCAGTCCGGCGCGGAGCAGCGCAAGATCCGGACGCCGGCTGCCGCCCGGCGACGGTCGAGCCGGCTTCGCGGCAGCTCCGCCGCTCCGCCCTGCAGCGTCAGCGGCCGTCCCTCCTCAGGATACCGCCGCGCTGCCGGAAGCGCTGCCCCGGACTTCGCTGTCCGCTTCGCCATCCGCGAAGCGCGCCGCCACGCCCAGAAACAGCGCGGCTTTCTCTTCGTCCGGCACGAACGCCCTGCGGCCGAACACATCGTAGCCGTTCCGGCGCACCTGGTCGAAGATCGCGCCGTAGAAAGCGGCGGCCAGCGCCACCGCCATGCCGCTCTGCGGCGGATAGCTGTCCAGATTGGACAGCCCGCGGGCGAACCACTCCTCCGCCCGGCCGTGCAGTTCGTCGATCAGGGCGACGAAGCGCTCGTCGATCGCGCCCCGTTCCAGATCGGCGTCCGTGTAGCCGTGGCGGCGCATCAGGTCGGCCGGGATATAACGGCGGCCGCGTTCCCGGTCTTCGCCGACATCGCGGATGATGTTGACGATCTGCATGCCTTTGCCCAGCGCGATGCCCGCTTCGGCGGCTTCGGCGCGCAGATCGTCGCGCAGCACCGGCAGCAGCATCTCGCCGACCGTGCCGGCGACCAGATAGCAGTAGCGCTCAAGCTGTTCCATCGTTTCGTAGCGCAGCAGCGTCAGGTCCGACAGCTGGCCGTCCATCTGGCTCAGGAACGGCTGGCGGTCCAGCGCCGGGAAGCTGCCGAACAGCCAGCGCAGCGCGGGCCAGATAAAGTGGTCGTCGGCTTCGTCGAGCCGCAGGAAGCGCTCGCGCAGCTCATGGATGGTGAACGGAGACTGGTCGGGCTCGTCGACGCTGTCGTCGATCAGACGGCAGAACGCATAGATGACGTAGACGGCGTGCCGCCTCCTTTCGGGCAGGGCCCGGAACGCGTGGTAGAAGGAAGACGATCCTCGGCGGATCGAGTCTTCGCACTGCTGCATAATATGTTCGTTCATGGGTTCCACTCCTCCATAAGCTGATTTACGGCCATTCTCGCCCCCTGCATCACGATCGGCACGCCGCCGCCCGGATGAACCGACGCGCCCGCCGCATACAATCCGTCGATGCTTTTGAACGGGCGCGGCTGCGGCCGGTACGGGCCGGACTGCGCCAGGATCGGCGCGATGCCGAAGCTGCCGCCTTCGTAATTGCCGTCTTGGCGCGCGTCTTCCGGCGTGCGCAGCTTGATCCATTTGAGCGATTCGCGCAGGCCCGGGAAGCCGCGCTGTTCAGCCGCGCGCAGCACTTTGCGCGCCAGGCGCCGCCCTTCTTTGGACCAGGGAATGCGCGAAGCGTCGGGCGCGGGAATCAGGAAGTACAGCACGCTCTCGCCCTCGGGCGCGGCGTTCCCGTCCAGCACGACCGGATTGAATACGTAGAACGAAGGATTCGCCGGGATCATCCCCCGCTTGAATATGGCCTGGAGACTTTCCGTCAGACTGTCGGGCAGGAAGAATTGATGCGCCGCCGTATCTTCCCAGCGTTTGCTTGCGCCGATATATACCAGCACGCAGCCGGACGACGGCCGGTAAGGCTTGCGCCGGACCGCTTCCGGCCGGCCTTCCAGCAGCGGCAGCAGATGCGGGAAATCGCCGTTGAACAGCACGGCGTCGAAGTCTTCTTTCACTCCGTCGGCCACGATGCCGCGGCAGCGCCCGTCTTCGACCGGCAGCCGCTCGACCCGGGTGTTCAGCCGGATGTCGACGCCGCGCGATCTCAGTTCTTCTTCGAGGATGACCGGAAGCCGGGCATACCCGCCCTCGATCATCCAGATGCCGAAGTCGTGCTCGGCGTAAGGCAGGATGGAGTATACGCCCGGCGTGCCGGAAGGCTCTCCGCCGATATACAGCGACTGGAGCGAATACGCGTCGATCAGGTCTTCGTGTTTGAAATACCGGGCCGCCGCCGCGCGCACGCTGCGATGCGCCTGCAGCCTACCGAGCATCCGCACCTGGCGGGGCGTGAAGAAATCCCGTTTGCGCGGAAACGTCCGTTCCAGCACCGCTTTCTGCGCGCCCGGATACAGCGAACGCACTTCTTTCATATATCGGAGAAAAGGTTCCGATTGTCCAGGAAACAGCCGCTCGATTTCTTTGGCCTGCTCCCCGGGATCGCGCCGTTTGGTCATCGTGCGGCCGTCCGAGTAGTGGATGCGGTACAGCGGATCGGACTCGATCAGCTTGATCCGCTCCCGTTCGATCCCGCCTTCTTCGAGGATCGACAGCAGCATCTCGGGCAGCAGCACGATGGTCGGGCCCTGGTCGATCCGGCGCGTATCGGATTCATTGCGTTCGAACGCGATCCGTCCGCCCAGGCGGTCCCGGCTTTCCAGCAGCGTGACTTCGGCTCCCCGCCGGCTCAGCAGCAGCGCGGCCGTCAATCCGCCGATTCCGCCGCCGACGATCGCCACTCTGGGCGAACGGGGCGCGCGGCTCAATTGGCGCCCCCGGGACGAACCGCCGTGCCCGCGGCCGCGGGTACGTCCATCGGCGCAAGCCCGTCGGCGCGGGCGATCAGGTTGGCGCTGATGCGCGCCGATTCGAAGATGGTCGGCAGTCCGCTGCCGGGATGCGTGCCTCCGCCGACCAGCCAGACGTTGTCCACTTCTTCGAACCGGTTGTGCGGCCGCAGCGCCAGCATCTGCCCCAGGTTATGCGCCAGGTTGAACGTAGCGCCGCGGTACACGTCGAGTTCGTCCCGCCAGTCCAGCGGCGTGAAGAATTCCTCGCACTCGATCCGTTCCCGCAGTCCCCGAAGCTGCTCGATGCTTTCCAGCCGGTCCAGCATCCGCTGCTTCAATTCCTCGCGTCGGCCGTCCCAGTCGATATCGGCGTCCAGATTCGGCACCGGCATCAGCGCGTACAGCGACGACTTGCCCGCCGGAGCGAGACTTTTGTCGAGAACGGACGGGTTGTGCACATAGATGGAAGGATCTTCGGACAATTGAAGGCTTCGGGTGATTTCGTCCACGTTTTTCGGATAGTCGTCGGCAAAATGCACCGAATGGTGCGGCAGGTCGATCTCGCCGTCGACGCCCAGATAGAGCATGGCGGTCGAACAGGAGTATTTTTTCTTTTTCAGCTTGTCCGGCGCGTATTTCTTGAGCACCCCCGGTTCGAACAGCGCGTTCATCGCCGAAGCGAAGTCCGCGCCGATCACCACGTGATCCGCCGGCCGCACTTCCGCGTTCTCCAGCGTTACGCCGGTCGCCCGGCCGCTTCCCGTCAGCACGCGCGAGACCGCATGCGAGAAGTGGAAGCGCACGCCGTATTCGCCGGCCACCGCCACCATCGCGTTCCACAGCGCCGCCACTCCGCCTTTGGGATGCACGAGTCCGTAGCGATGCTCCATAAAAGACAGGATGGTAAACGTGCCCGGACACGTCCAGGCGGACATGCCGAGATATTTCGATTGAAAAGTAAAGGCGTATTTGAGCCGTTCTTCGTTAAAATAATGCGACAGGCGGCCGTACACCGTATCGTTCAAATCCATATAAGGCAGCGCTTTGAACGCGTCCGCCCGCAGATAATCGGCCAAACCGCCGAACGGCCGGCGCAGCAGCGGCTCCACGTGATCGTATTTCACTGACTCGTCGGTCATAAAGCGGTGGAAGCCATCCTCTTCGCCCGGAAACAGCGCCTTGATGCGCCGGGCCGTCTCTTCGTTGTCGCTTGACGGCATCAGCACGGTGCGTCCCCGGTCGAAATACAATCCGTACAGCGGGTCCAGCTTCTCCAGTTCGACATAATCATGCAGCGAGCGCCCCGCGGCCTCGAACAATTCTTCCAGCAAATGCGGCATCATGACAAACGTCGCGCCCCGGTCGAACTTGTACTTGCCGATCTCCAGCCTGCCCGAGCGTCCGCCCGGCACGGCCTGCTTCTCGTACACGTCCACCTCGTATCCCCGCGAGCCCAGCAGCATGGCCGCCGCCAGCCCGCCGGGTCCGGCCCCGACGATCGCAACCCTTTTGCGTCCTTCACTTCGTTTCATGCCGATTCACCCTTTTTCGCATATACTTTTACGCATACTCTGTTTTTACCCAATTAACGGCCTGACGGCTCGATCGCAACCTGGGCATTTTAATGAATGAATCGTCCCTGCTTCTATATTAGCAAAAATTTTAAACAATTTCCTCCTCCACAATCATTAAGCGGCCAAGCTTTTTGGGGAACAACCGATTTGCGACAAAAAAAGACCCGGTTCGCCGAAGCGAACACGGGTCGCGTAATGCGCGCGCGCGTCCGGAGTCACAGCAGCGGAGACAGCAGCCGCGCCGCCGATTCCATAAAACGCAGGGCGATGCGCTTGCTGCCGAACTGCGCGGGATCGATCATCGTCGTATTCATCAGGTCGCGTTCGAAGTCGGCGGCGATCCGCTTCACGCTGTCGTTGTTCATCAGCAGGGCGTTGACCTCGAAATTGAGGTGAAAGCTGCGCATGTCCATATTCGCCGTCCCGATCGTCGCCGTTTCCCCGTCCGCGATCAGCAGTTTGGAATGCAGGAAGCCTTTTTCGTATTCGTAGATCTTGACGCCCGCGTCCAGCAGGATCGGAAAGTACGAATGCGACGCCCAGAACGGCAGACGCTTATCCGGCTTGGCCGGAAACAGCAGCCTGACGTCCAGCCCGGACAGGGCGGCGGTGCGCAGCGCGGTGAGAATGTCTTCGTCGGGGATAAAGTACGGCGTCGCGATCCAGACCGAGCGCTTGGCCGACGTAATCATGGCAAAAAAGATATGCTTCAGCGTGCGCCGGTCGTTGTCCGGTCCGCTCGCGATGATCTGCACCGCTCCGAGCTCCGGCTGCGCTTTGCTTTTCGATTGAAAATACCCCGGTCCGGTCGGCTGTTCGTTAGTCATATGGCGCCAATCCCGCAGAAAAATGCGCTGGAGCGTGCTGACCGCGTCCCCTTCGATCCGCATATGCGTGTCGCGCCAGAATCCGTACGTTTTGCTCCGGCTGAGATACTCGTCCCCCACGTTGAGCCCGCCGATAAAACCCACCCGCTTGTCGATCACGACGATCTTGCGGTGGTTGCGGTAGTTGACGCGGCTGGTCGCCAGCAGGAATTTGGTCGAACCGAACAAAGCGACGCGGACGCCGGCTTCCTTCATTTCCTGGAGGAATTTGCGCGGAAGCTGCATGCTGCCCACCGCGTCGACCATGAACCGGACTTCCACGCCCGCGCGCGCTTTGTCCATCAGGATGTGCTTGATCTGGGTTCCGATATCGTCCGCCCGGTAAATGTAATACTCCATATGGATATGATGCTCCGCCGTGCGCAGTTCCTCGATCAGCGCGGAGAACGTGCTGCCGCCGTTCGTCAGGACCGCCGAAGGACTCGAATACGAGACCGGAGTCAGCGACAGCCGGCGCGACAGGCGCAGAATCCGCTGCTGCTCTTCGCTGAAGTTCGCGCTGCTCTCCACTCCCGCCAGCGCGTCCTTCTCGCTCCATTCGTAGATCCGGCGGTCCCGCTCCGCTTTCTTGTCGTATTTGCGGCGCCGGAAATAGTTCTGCCCGAACAGAAAATAAAAGACCAGCCCCACAATCGGCAGCAGCCCCAGCACCAGAATCCACGACAGCGTGCTCGACGGGTTGCGGTTGTCCATAAAAATAACGAACCCGATCGATACGACCGTCAGCGTGGAGAAAATACTGATAACGGCCGCGACGGTTCCTCCGAAGAAATCGACGCCGAAATAATAGAAAACGAACAGCAGCGCGGCGAGCAGAAATACGATCAGCCCACGTCTCAACGAATCTCCCCCCTTTCAACCTTGAGTCAGACTGTGTCTTTCCTCATTACGGCCGGGCGCGCAGAACGGTTTCATGTCCGGCCGGTCTATTTTCCCTCTCAGTAACTCTCTTCATGATTCTTTTTACCCTTGCGGTTGACAGGGCGAATCCGGCGTGACATTATTAAACTAACGATCGTTAGTTAGTTCGATCGAATTGTATGAATGAGTTTGATGAACAAGGAGGATTTCGCCATGACGCGCAAACCGGTTATCGAAGAAACGGCGCTGGAACTGTTCGCAAGCGAAGGCTTCGAAGGCGCTTCGCTGGGCCGGATCGCCGACGCGGTGGGCATTCGCAAGCCGTCGATTTACGCGCATTTTCGCAGCAAGGAAGATTTGTTCCTGTCCGTGCTCGCCGGGGCGATGCGCCGCAAGAAACATTCCCTGTCGCGCTATGTGCTGAGCCGGGCCGAAGCGCCGTTCGACGATACGCTGCTCGGGCTGGCCCGGCGGCTGATGAACGATTACGAAGACGATGTGGAAACGCGCTTCCTGCTGCGCATGTCCTACTTTCCGCCGAGCGCGCTGCACGATGAAGTCATGGCACTCGTCAATCCGTTTCTCGGCCAGGCCGAACGCGGGCTGACGAAGCTGCTGGCGCTGCCGCGGAATGCGCGGCGGCTGCACGCGGAAGACGCGGAAAGCGCCGTCCTCGCCTACATGACCGTGCTCGACGGCCTGCTGGCCGAAGCGATCTACGGCAGCCGCGACAAAGCGCTGCGCCGGTTGGAAGCGGCCTGGCCGGTGTACCGCCGGGGCGTGTTGAAGAACGACGGGGACGCGAATCGGGAATAGGCGGAACGCGCCTGACCCGCTGTCGAACTTATCGGATCGTACAGGCGTGCCGCCCGCGCGGACGCCTTCACTTTTTGACAAACAAAGGAGCATGAATCGCATGAAAAACCAAAAAAATAAAGGATGGATGTACGTATTCCTGGGAGGATTGTTCGAGGTGGGCTGGGTATCGGGACTGAAGCACTCCTCGAATATCTGGGAATGGCTGCTGACGATCGTCGGCATCTCGATCAGCTTCTGGCTGATGATCAACGCTTCGAAGCTGCTGCCGATCGGCAGCGTGTACGCGGTATTCACCGGACTGGGCACGGCGGGCACCGTCGTCGCGGAAACGCTGCTGTTCGGCGAGCCGTTCAGCCTGGCGAAGTCGCTGCTGATCCTGCTGCTGCTGGGCGGCGTGGTCGGATTGAAACTTGTGACGGACTCGCACGGCGAAGACGACGCGGCCGGCTCGGCCGCAAACGGAAAGGAGGCGGTCTGACATGGCCTGGCTGACGCTTGCACTGGCCGGATGCTGCGAGGTATTCGGCGTAATCGGACTCAAACAGGTTTCCATGCGTAAAGGACTGCGCGCGTGGCTGCTGCTGATCGCCGCGTTCGCGGGCAGCTTCTCGCTGCTCAGCTACTCGATGCAGTACATTGCGATGGGCACCGCCTACGCGGTCTGGACCGGCATCGGCACCGTCGGCGGCGCGCTGGTCGGCATGTTCCTCTACGGCGAACCTAAGGAATGGCGCCGCGTCGTGTTTATCGCCATGATCCTGTCGGCGGCGGTAGGATTGAAGCTGATCTCGTAAAAGGAGTTAGCGGGCGCGTTGACGGGACGATAGAGCGATAGGATCACGCGATGATGGACTGACGAGATGCGGCCCAATGGCAAGCCGGGATTGATGCGGATTCGCAACAACGGCATCGGCCGGCCAAGCAATCGCGGAACGCCCACAGACAGCGGCAAACAAATATAGGCAAATTCAAGCCAAACGGCCTCTCGGCCGCCGGTTGATCCGGCGAAGTTGAGACGGCCGTTTTTTTCGTTTATACTGGGTTTTGACCGATAAGTCGATTATAGAACCACCAAGTCAAAAGGGAGGCGCAGCGCAATTGACCGATAAATCCGCCGAACGCAAACAGACGATTTTCACTGTGGCGCTCGGACTTTTCTCCGAACGCGGCATCAAAGCGACATCCATGCAGGATATCGCGGAACGCTGCGGATTCTCCAAAGGCACGCTGTATCAGCATTTTCGCTCCAAAGAAGAGCTGATCCGGTCCATCCACGAGTACGCGCTCGGCACGCTGGCCGGGAAGCTGGACGCCGCGGCCGCCGTGGAGCGCCCGGCCCGCGAGACGTTCCGCGAACAAGCCGAGCTGCTGCTGCATTCGCTGATCGAATTCAAAGAATTCATCATCATGCAGATTCGCGAACGCGAGTTCAGCGGATTCGGCGAAGACCTCCAGCCCGGCTCCGGTCCGGGTTCCGCCTGCGGCCCCGCCGCCGACCGCGGACCGATGCATACCGCGTTCGTCCGCATCCGCGGAAGCCTGATCGGCATCTACGGACCGGAGATCGACCGATATTCCGGCGACCTGTCGCTGATCGTCAGCGGTTTGATGTTCACCTATCCCCAGCTGACCGACTGGGGCATGGCCGAAATTCCGGTCGCCGAAGCGGTCCGGCATCTGGAGCATACGCTGGACGCGGCGGCCGAACGGCTGCTGAGACTGGCGGAAGAGCCGCTGATCGCGCCCGATCTGTGGGCCGGCTGGGTGGCCGACGCGCCGGAAGCGCAAAGTACCGCCGAACGTCCCGTCATGCTGATCCGGCAGATGCGCGAGACCCTGTCCTGGAGCCCGCTCGGTCCCGCCGAACGCCTGGAAGCCGCCGAGACGCTCGATATACTCGAAGAGGAACTCACTTCGGATTCCCCCCGCCGCGCCGTCGTCAAAGGCATGCTGTCCAATCTGCGCGAGGTCCATTCGCTGAGCGGTCCGCTGGAGCAGCTCGGCCTGATGCTGTACCGGCTGGATGTGCTGCCGGCGCATTAAGATCCGTCCGCCGCAAGTCTTCCGTTTATAGAAAAGCCTGCTTCAGCAGGCGCAGCCAATCAAGAGGAGTGGAAAACAATTTTATGAAAAGTATTATCGGCTTTTCGCTGAGGAACAAGCTGGCGGTCTGGTTTCTGACCATCGTCATCGCGGCCGCCGGGATCTACAGCGGCCTTACCATGAAGCAGGAAACGATTCCGGATATCAATATCCCGTTCCTGAATATCACGGCCGTCGATCCGGGCGCCGCCCCGGAAACGGTCATGAACGAATTGACGATCCCGCTGGAACAAATGCTGCGCAACGTGAACGGCGTGCAGAACGTTACGTCGTCGTCGATGGAGAACGCCGCTTCGGTCGCCGTGGAATTCAATTACGGCGCGAATCTCGACGAAGCGACGGCGCAGATCCGCGAAGGTCTGAACCGGATCACGCTGCCCGACGGCGTGGAGCGTCCTCAGATCATGCGCTTCAGCCTGAACTCGTTCCCGGTCATCTCGCTCAGCGCGTCCGCGAGCGAAGGCGAGGACGATCTGGAAGAATTGTCGCGGATCGCCGAAGAGCAGGTCCAGCCGGAGCTTGAAAAAATCGACGGCATCGCTTCGGTGCAGATCTCCGGGCAGTACGTCCGCGAAGTTCAGCTCACGTTCGATACGGACAAGATGGCCGAACTCGGTCTGACCCGGGAGACCGTACAGAATATCGTCGACGCTTCTTCGGTCCGCGCTCCGCTCGGACTGTTCACGCTGGACGACTCGCAGTCCGCGGTCGTCGTGGACGGCAACGTCACGACGCTGGACGATCTGCGCGACGTCGAGATCCCGGTCGCGCCGTCGGCTCCTGAGGGCGCCGAATCCGGCGCGACCGGAGCGGAAGGCTCCGCCGGAGCGCCGCAGGCCGGCGCGGGCGGCCAGACCGCGCCGGACGCATCCGGCTCGGCCGGCGAAGGCGCGGCCGCGGAAGCGGCGCCCGCCCAGGGCGCAGGCAGCGCCGGCGAGCAGGGCGCGGCCGACGCCGCCGCCCAGGGAACCGACGCCGCCGCTGCGCAGGGCGGCGCAGATGCGGCAGCCGCGGCTGCTGCCGCCGGCCTGCCGACGGTCAAGCTGAGCGACATCGCGAAGATCGATGTCGTCGGCAAGTCCGAATCGGTTGCCCGGACGAACGGCCGGGAGTCGATCGGCATCCAGATCGTCAAGACGAACGACGCCAATACGGTCGATGTCGTCAACGCGGTCAAGGACCGCATCGCCGAGCTGCAGGACCAGTATTCCGGCCTGAACCTGACCGTGATGCTCGACCAGGGCAAGCCGATCGAAGATTCCGTGCGCACCATGCTGGAGAAAGCGATCTTCGGCGCGCTGTTCGCCGTCCTGATCATCCTGCTGTTCCTGCGCGATATCCGCTCGACGATCATCTCGATCCTGTCGATCCCGCTGTCGCTGCTGATCGCGGTGCTGCTGCTCAAGCAGATGGACGTCACGCTGAACATGATGACGCTGGGCGCCATGACCGTAGCCATAGGCCGGGTCGTCGACGATTCGATCGTCGTCATCGAGAATATTTACCGGCGGCTGTCATTGGACAGCGAGAAGCTGCGCGGCCGCCAGCTGATCAGCGCCGCGACGCGCGAGATGTTCCTGCCGATTATGTCGTCGACGATCGTCACGCTCGCCGTATTCGTTCCGCTCGCTTTCGTCAGCGGCATGGTCGGCGAACTGTTCCTGCCGTTCGCGCTGACGATGGTGTTCGCGCTGCTGGCTTCGCTGCTGATCGCAATCACGCTCGTGCCGATGCTGGCCCATACCCTGTTCCGGGGCGGCCTCAAGAAAAAGCGCTCGCACGACAAACCGGGCCGCATGGCGGAAAGCTACAAGCGCATCCTGAACTGGTCGCTGTCGCATAAGCTGATCACGTTCGCGATCGCCGTCGCGCTGCTGGTCGGAAGTTTGTTCACCATTCCGTACGTCGGCACCAGCTTCCTGCCGGAAGAAGAACAGAAGACCATGACGTTCACGTACACGCCGGACGCCGGCGCGACCGACGAGCAGGCGCAGCAGCTGATGCTCGACGCCGAAGAATACGTGCGTCAGCAGCCGCATCTGACCAAGATGCAGTATTCGATCGGCGGCTCGAATCCGCTGGGCTTCGGTTCGTCGAACTCCGCGCTGTTCTACGCGGAATTCGACAACGATACGCCGGACTTCGCCAAGGTCAAAGAAGACCTGATCGCCGGGCTTGAGAAAACCGTTCCCGAAGGCGAATGGGGGCAAATGGATATCAGCGGCGGCATGGGCGGCAGCCAGCTCAGCGTCAGCGTATACGGCGACAGCACCGACGATATCAAGCCGGTGGCCGACGATATCCTGAAGCTGATCCGGGAAGATTCCAACTTCGAGAAAGCCGAAAGCAACCTGACGGAAGGTTACGACCAGTATACGCTCGTCGCCGACCAGCAGAAGCTCAGTTCCTACGGCCTGACGGCCGGCCAGATCGCGATGGCGCTCGCGCCCGTTACCCAGCGTCCGGTGCTGACGCAGGTCGATCTGGACGGACAAAGCTACGACGTTTATATCGAAACGGACAGCAGGACCTTTACTTCGCTGTCGCAGATCGAAGATACGGAACTTGCTTCGCCGCTCGGCGTCAATGTTCCGATCAGCGACGTCGCCAGGGTCGAGAAAGGCGTCGCGCCGGAAACGATCTCGCGCTCCGACGGCAAAACGGTCGCCCAGCTGTCGGCCGATATCACCGCTTCCGACGTGGGCGGCGCTTCGACCGCGCTGGAAAACAAGATTGCCGATATGGATCTGCCTGACGGTATCAGCGTCGAATTCGGCGGCGTAACCGAGCAGATCAACGATACGTTCTCCCAGCTCGGCCTGGCGATGCTTGCGGCGATCGCGATCGTTTACTTCGTGCTCGTCGTGACGTTCGGCGGCGGCCTTGCGCCGTTCGCCATCCTGTTCTCGCTGCCGTTCATTGCGATCGGCGCGCTGATCGGCCTGCTGATCGGCGGCGAGACGCTGAACGTCTCCGCGCTGATGGGCGTGCTGATGCTGATCGGGATCGTCGTGACCAACGCGATCGTCCTGATCGACCGCGTGATTCACAAAGAACGCGAAGGACTGTCTACGCGTGAAGCGCTGCTTGAAGCCGGCTCGACGCGTCTGCGCCCGATCCTGATGACGGCGCTGGCGACGATCGGCGCCCTGATCCCGCTCGTCGCGGGCTGGGAAGGCGGCGCGGGCATTATCTCGAAGGCGCTCGGCATCACCGTGATCGGCGGCCTGATCAGCTCCACGCTGCTCACGCTCGTCATCGTGCCGGTCGTGTACGAGTTCCTGATGAAGATCAGTTCGAAGTCGCGCGCCAGACGCGCGAAGCTGGAAGCGCTGGAGACTCCGCTGGATTAAGCGGGCGGAGTTTCCGTTCGATTCGCCAATCTTCTTTAGTTGTACCTCTTATCGAAAAGGACCGGAAACGGGAGAACGCGCTTCTCCCGATCCGGTCCTTTTTGCCGCGTCCAAGAATCGATTTCTTCAATACGACCGGGCCCGCTTCGACCCGGCTTACTTCTTCCCGCCGCTTTCTTCTTCATGATTCACGCCCGTCCCCCGCTGAAGCTCGGCCACGGCCGGGAAAGCGGGTTCGAGCAGCTCGTACACCTGCTTGAACAGCGAATAGTAACGTTCGTACGTCTTGAACCGGCGCGCGTCCGGCTCGTGCGTACGCAGGATACGAATCCCGTCTTTCAGGTCCTCCAGCTTCGAGATCGCTCCGTCCGCCCGCATGGCGACCGCCGCCGCGCCGAACGCGGACGCTTCGTACGTATCGGGCACCACGACCTGCGTACCGGACAGATCGGCCAGCATCTGCGTCCAGATTTCGCTCTTGGCAAAGCCGCCCGACGCCAGCAGCGACCGGCTGTCGCCGCTGATGCCCGTCAGCGCGTCGGCCACCGTGCGCACCGCGAACAGCACGCCTTCCATCGTGGCCCGGCCGAAGTGCGCCCGGCCGTGGTGCAGCGTCGCCCCGAAGTAAGTCCCGCGCGCGTCGGCGTTCCAGTAAGGCGCGCGCTCTCCGCTGAGATACGGCAGGAACAGCAGCCCTTCCGAGCCCGGCGGCACCGAATCCGCCATCTGCACGATCCGGTCCAGCGCTTCCTGTTCTTTGATGTCCCCGCTTTCGCCTTCGCCGATCACGAATTTCTCCAGGTACCAGCGCAGCGCGATGCCGCCGTTGTTGGTCGGACCGCCGACCAGCCAGCGGTCCGGCTCGAACGCGTAGCAGAACGTGCGGGCTTCCCCGTCCGTGCGCGGACTGTCCGCGAAGGTGCGCACCGCGCCGCTCGTCCCGATCGTCACCGCGGTTTCACCCCGGGCCAGCGCGCCCACGCCGACATTCGCCAGCGCCCCGTCGCTTGCGCCGACGATCCACGGCGTATCGCGCCTCAGGCCCATCCGCTCGGCGAAGCCGCCGTCCATGCCCGTCAGCCGCTCGTCGATCGGCACGATCTCGCCCAGCCGCCGCGGGTCGACTCCCGTCAGATGCAGCGCCGATTCGTTCCAGTCCAGCGTGTTCAGATCCAGCATCCCGGTCGCCGAGGCGATCGAAACGTCCACCACATAGCGTCCGAACAGCCGGTGCAGCAGGTATTCTTTGAAAGAAACGAATTTCGCTGCCCGTTTGAACAGTTCGGGCTGGTTGTTGCCCAGCCACAGCAGCTTGGTCAGCGGCGACATCGGGTGAACCGGCGTTCCGGTCGCGCGGTACAATCGGCCGGCTTCCCGGCCTTCGCGCAGCGCATGCACCTGGCCGATGCTGCGGTTGTCCGCCCAGGTAATCACCGGCGTCAGCGGTTCGCCCCGGTCGTTCACCGCCATCAGGCTGTGCATCGCCGCGCTGATGCCGACCGCCGATATATCGTCGGCTTTGGCCTTTGCGTCCTGCACGGCCCCGCGAATCGCGTCCACGACCGCTTCCACCAGATCGTCCGGACGCTGCTCCGCGCGTCCCGCTTCCGGCACGAGCAGCGGATACGCCGCCTGCGAGCCGCCGCGGATTTCTCCTTTTTCATCGTATACAAAAGCCTTGGTGCTGGTTGTGCCGATATCGAGTCCGATATAAAGTCCCATTAAAATGCGCCCCTTTCTTCTTGCAACCGGCCGCCTGCCGTCTATGCCTCATTTGGACGCCGGGCGAACGATCGAAACAAAAAAGCCGCCTGCGCGTCCCCTCTGCGGGAGCGATCGCGAAGCGGGCTGTTTCTTTTGGATCTTTTAGATATTCTCGATAATTCGCTGCAAATGCAGCGCGATATAAGCGGATTCCGATTCCGGAAACGTGATGCCGTATTTTTCTTCGGCGTAAGCGGCTCCTTTTTGCGCGGTATCGAAGCCTTTTCGATACGTCTTCTTGATCGTGCGCAGCATTTCCGGGTCCAGATTGTGAAAAGGCTTGTTCTCCTGAAAGCGGCTGATCGCGAACTGGAGGTGGATCAGCAGACGGTGGTGGGAAACGCCGTTCTTGTCCGTTTCGACGCCGAGCTCGCCGAGCATATAGTCGCTGATCTCCTGAAGCACCGCGGCTTTGTCGAGCGAAGCGGCTACATGCGCCCCGTCTATTTTGGCCGTATGGATATGCAGGGCGATATAACCGGCTTCGTCGGGCGGAAACGAGATCCCGAATTGTTCTTCGATCCGCTCCAATGCCCACAGCCCGATCTTGTATTCTTCCGGGTACAGGACGCGAATCTCGCCGAGCAGTTTGTTATGGACGCGGATATTTTGCGCAAAACGCTCCAGCGCAAACGTAAGATGATCGGTCAGGGCGATATGCACATGCTCGCTCAGCGTCATATTCAGCTGCCGCTCGGCGTAAGAGATCACGGCTTCGCCCAGCGCGATATGCGTTTCCGGCACGGTGCTGAGCAGTTCCTTGAACTTATCGCCTTCCGCGCGCGGCACAAACACTTTTTCGATTTTGGCGGGGTCGATAATATCGTTTTTCCCTTTTTGAAAAGCAATCCCGCCGCCCATGACGATCTTCTCGCTGTTTCCTTCTTTGACGACCACGGCGTTATTGTTTAAAATCCGGTTGATTTTCATAATGTCCCCTCGAACTTTTTTCTGCGTTGTATTTTATATTATCGGCGGAAACGAAGTTAATCAACTTTGGACGCTTTCGTTTTTCGCCGCCGCATTTGACAGGAAGGGCAAGCAGGAGCTAGAATGAATGCGTTGACAATAATATCCGAGATTGTTACCGAATATTCGGGCAAGACTCAAAATGGAGTAGGCGGCGGTTCCCGTCTGCTTTCGTTTTGAGTCTTTTTTTGCTTTACGGCGGCCCGGCATCCCATTTTATAAAACGGAGGTTATCATCATGGCGTTCTGGTCGAAGAAAAAAGCAGACAAACTTCAATCTCTCGAGGTACTGGCTCCGCTCAGCGGCAAAGCCGTTTCCCTGTCCGAAGTGCCGGACCCGGCATTCGCGGAAAAACTGATGGGCGAAGGAATCGCGATCGTGCCGAGCGAAGGCCGCGTGCTGGCTCCGTTCGACGGCGTAATCGCGCATCTGCCCAAATCGAAACACGCGGTCATGCTGGAGCACGAAACCGGCGCGCAGGTGCTGATCCACGTCGGCGTCGACACCGTATCGATGAAAGGCGAAGGATTCGACGTGCGCGTCAGCACCGGGGATCGCGTCAAAGCCGGCCAGCTTCTGATCGAATTCGATATGCAGAAGATCGAGCAGGCCGGCTATCCTTCCATTACTTCCATTATCGCGCCCAATGGCGTCGAAGCGGTAACCGGCGTGCAGGAGCACGAAGGCGGCGTAACGGCGGGGCGGGAATCGGTGCTCACCTTGCAGCTGTCCTGAGCGGCGGGGTAAAGCCAGAGCCGGGACCGGCAAAAAGGCGGCAGCAAAAAAACGGGATGAAGCCCGGGTAAACCGGCTTCATCCCGTTTTGTTCGATATCGGCATTCGCCCGCCCGGCGGCGATCAGCCCCGTACGCGCAGCGACAGCCATTCGCGATCCGCCGCGATAAATTCTTCCATCAGCGTGCAAAGTCCCACGTACAGCGGGCTTTGCGTATATTTGCGCACTTCCGCGCAGAAGGACGGCACCCATTCCAGCAGATGCTCTTCCAGGAAGTTCAACTGCAAAGCGGCCAGTTCGTCCTGCTCTTCGCGCGACCGCACGCCTTCGGTCATCCGTTCGGCCAGCGCCGTCATGAACTCCAGCTCGACGCCGAGCTCGTCGTCTTTCTCGCCGGCCATTTTGTTCAAGTTGATGCCCGCCCGTTCGTACTGGACCCGCACCCGCACCGCCATGCGCTCGGCTTCTTCGCCGGCGTAGAACGATTCGCGCAGCGATACGCAGCGCGCGCTGCGCCGGCCGACCAGCCGCTCGTATTCGCGCTCTTCGATCGCGCACAGCGCCGGCAGCGAAGATATTTCCAGGCCGCGCAGCGAGTCGCGGAACGATTCGACCGCCGCGCCCGCGCCGTCGATACGATCCAGAATCCGCTGCCATCTGACCAGCAGATGCACGCTCGGTTTATGAATGACAAATTCGCTCAACATTTGATAAATGCTCAATCGGGTATGGGCCCACTGCTCGTCCCCGCGGGTGGTTCCGCTGATTTTCTCCATCGTTGCCGTCGTCATAAGAAGACCCTCCTTGCAGAATGGGCGGCCCGATCGAACGGTTTCTTCGCTAATGTCCGGCCGCGGATGTTTCCGTTTACAAATTAAGTATACCCGCAATTTTAGGCAATTCCCCGGACGTTATGTGACAAAACGGTTGCAATTCCCGGCCGTCTCCCGGCCGTAGAGGATCTTTTTCCGATTAACGCTGTGCATTATTTTGTTGTAATCTGTCCGGGAAGAAGCTATATTGTCGATTAAGGCTCCTTCTTTCCCGTAGACGTTGTACAGACCCGGCGGCCGATACAATGAAAGCCCTTACTTTTTGCGTTGGATTTTTCGAAAAGGGTGTGCGTGACGTGTCCGAAAGACAAACGAATTTATCGAGTCCTCTCCATACGGCGAGCCCGCGCTCTCCTTTTTTTCTGCTGAAAGCTTTTACGTTCTTTTTGTACGGTTCGATCGTGATCTTTACCAGCTTCTTTCAGCTGTACCTGCAGGATCGGGGCATGAGCAAGCTGGAGATCGGCGCGCTGATGGCCGTCGGGCCTTTCGTGTCCCTGATCGCCAATCCGTTCTGGGGTTATTTCAGCGACCGGATGGAGAATACGCGGCGCACGCTGATCCTCATGCTGACCGGCACCCTGCTGCTGGCGCAGCTCGTATTCCGCGCGAACAGCTACGTTACGATTTACCTGATCATGCTCGCTTTTTTCTTTTTCCAGAGTCCGATGTTCGCGCAGAGCAATACGATGATCCTCGGCTATATCGACGGAACGGCCCGCAAATTCGGCGCGTTCCGCCTGTGGGGATCGCTCGGCTGGGCGCTGACGGCGGCCGCGGCCGGCTTCGCGATCGACCGGACCGGCACGACGCCGGGCGTCGCCTGGATCTTCACGGGACTGCTCGGCTTCACGCTGCTGATCGCGTTCGTGCTGCCGCCGCTGCGCCGGGCCGCGGACACGCCGGTCGTCGCGCCGGGCGGCTTCGGCAAAGTGCTGGGCAATCCGACGTTCGCCACCTTTCTGCTGCTCGGCGTGCTCGTCTCCGTGCCCAACGCGATGAACAGCACGTTTATGACGCTGTATATCACGGACCTGGGCGGGTCGCGCGAATTGGTCGGCTGGTCGGTGTTCGCTGCTTCGATTCTCGAAGCCGGCGTATTCCTTGTCTTCGACCGCTTTTTCCGGCGCAATCTCAACTTTATGATGATCTGCCTGACCGCCGTCAGCCTGCTGTTCGCGCTGCGCTGGTATCTGATGTCGGTGGTGACCGATCCGGTGCATATTATCTATATCCAGATGATGCACAGCGTAACGTACGCCGGTTATTTCTATGTCGGCACGCAGATGACGAGCATGTTCGTGCCGAATGCCTACCGCGGAACGGGACAGGCGCTGTACACGCTGTCTTGGAGCGGCGTCTCCGGCGTGATCGCCGGCGTATTCGGCGGCTGGATCTTCGACAACTTCGGCGCGCCGCTCATGTACCAGAGCGGCACCGCGCTGGCGGTTGTCGGAGCCGTCGGCTTCGCCGCGATGGGCTACTCGCTGCATCGGGGCGGCTACCGCGCGCAGGCCGCGGCCGGGCGGGAATAAGGCCGGGAGCGAACAAATCGGTCGGGAAACCAAGCGAATATTCGATAGAGCGGCGCTGCTGTGCGGAGACAAACAAGCGGGCCGCTTTTGGGCTCTCTAAATGAACCGTACCTAAAGCGTGTACGCTTCATTCAACGAATGAACCGTACCTAAAGCGTGTAC
>NZ_JAULSA010000012.1 GCF_030518235.1 Saccharibacillus sp. CPCC 101409
GCTTCATTCAACGAATGAACCGTACCTAAAGCGTGTACGCTTCATTCAACGAATGAACCGTACTTAAAGCGTGTACGCTTCATTCAACGGCGTCGTCACGTTCCCTTGACGTGCCCCGGCACGCCTTCGGAAAAGTTCCTTGCATCGAACGAAAATTCAGCCAAATCTGCTTCCTTCGAGGTTTGAATACACGCCCTAGCGGCAAGCGGATAGACCGGAGGGGATCGAAAGCGCCGCCTCGATTCGGCGGCTGTTCGATAGGGAATGGATTGCGTTGGAGTGGATGCAGACCAGACCAGACCAGACCAGACCAGACCAGACCAGACCAGACCAGACCAGACCAGACCAGACCGTGGACGGTTGTAACGGATTGCATATCCTTTAAACGTTCTTTGAATACCCTGCAGGAGTTCTAACGGATCTCACCGCTGTTAGCCGATGTAATCTAGCCAAGATGCCCTTCAAATCCCTATGTTTTTGCTCTAAGCGTCGCCCCGTTCCGTTAGAATTTTCAAACCGTCTAATCCCCGCTCTAAGCGTCATCTCGTTCCGTTAGCCGGGTTGCTTTCGTTAGATTAGAGCTGAAGTTGGAAAGCAGGAAAGCCGGCCGGCCCATCCCTCCGGGAACAGCGAAGCGCATTCCACGCTCCTCCCCCGCGCAGAATAAAGAGCGAAGCGCATTCCGCGCTGTCATCCCGCGCGAAACAGCGCAGCGCTTTTCGCGCATTCCAAAAATCCCGCCGCTCGGATTCAGAGCGGCGGGATTTTTCAAACCATCCCCGATTTCAGTACGCTGCGAGCACCGTGTGGGCCCAGCGGAGGGGTGGAGGGAGCCTGAAGAAGTGGAGCGTTCGCCTTTGAAATCCGATTTCCACCTTGTAACGAGCTTACCAAATAAGGAAATCGGATTTCAACAAGCGATCGTAAGGCCCCTCCACCCCGCAGCGCCCCCGGCCCACACTCCTCCCCAAACACTCAAAACGGACTGAAATAATAAAACAACATAAACAAAACCGCTTTCACGCCCGTACCGATGCCGTCGTCAAAGCGTTTAAACAGGGCCAACAAAGAGATTACGATCGCCGCCATCGAGAGTACGAAGAACATCGGGGCCCCTCCTGACTTTTCCAATTATTTCAAATCCATGGATAAGGAAAATTAACCGGATTCCCGATATTTAAACGCTTTCACCGAAGGAGTTCGATCTCCGTCCGGCCGCCGAACCTCTAAGCGAGATTCCGGTACAATATCCGGTATCCGTAAGGATCGAGCGGAATCGCCAGCTGTCCGTTTTCCGTCGGAACGTCTTCGCCCGTCAGCGCGTCGCGCCAGTCGTCCGTTTCCATCGGATGGGACAGCGTGGCAGGGCGGTCCGTATTGTTCATCCACACCGTAAAATGAATACTGTCGTCGATCCGCTCGTACACGATGCAGGGATCGCCGGCGTTGGCCATCAGGAAGCGGAAGCGGCCGCCGCGCAGCGCCGGATTGTTTTTGCGCAGCGCGATCATCAGCCGGTAGAACTCGTACAGCTCCCGATCCTGGCGCGACGGCGTCCATTCCATGCACTTGCGGCAGTCCGGATCTTGTCCGCCCTGCAGCCCGATCTCGTCGCCGTAGAAAATACAGGGCGTGCCCATATACGTAAACAGGAACACGATCGCAAGCTTCAGCTTGCGCTTGTCGCCGCCAAGGCGGGTCAGCAGGCGCGGCGTGTCGTGACTGCACAGCATATTGAACACGACTTCGTTGGTCTGCTGGGGATAGCGCATCAGCAGCGTGCCCATATGGCTGGCGAACTGGTACCCGTCCATCCCGCCGCCGAAGAACGACAGCACTTTTCCGGCAAACGGGTAATTCATCACCGAATCGAACTGATCGCCCAGCAGCCAGGACAGCGAGTCGCTCCATACTTCCCCGACCAGATAAGCGTCCGGCTTGACCGCTTTGACCGTATCGCGGAATTCCCGCCAGAAGTGGTGATCGACCTCGTCAGCCACATCCAGTCTCCAGCCGTCCACGCCGATCTCCTTGATCCAGTACTTGGCGACGCCGAGCAGATATTTGCGCACTTCTTCGTTGGCGGTGTTGAACTTGGGCATATTGGGATAGAAACCGAATGTGTCGTAAGTGGGGATGCCGTCTTTGACCCCGAGCGGAAATTCGCTGACGTGAAACCAATCCGCGTAAGGCGAATACGATCCCTTGGCCAGCACATCCTGAAAAGGCGGAAACTGCTCGCTGCAGTGATTGAACACGGCGTCGAGAATCACGCGTATGCCCTTGCTATGACAAGTTTCGACAAGGCGTTTGAGCAGGGCGCTGTCGCCGAGATACGGATCGACCGTTTTGTAATCGATGGTGTCGTATTTGTGGTAGGAGCTGGCGGTAAACAAAGGCGTAAAATAAACCGCATTGATCCCCAGCTCGTCCAGATAGTCGACATGATCCAGCACGCCCTGCAGATCGCCGCCGAAATGATCGGTCAGCGTCGGCTGACCGCCCCAGGGCAGTGTGCCCGGCGGATCGTTCGACGGATCGCCGTTGGCGAACCGGTCCGGCATGATCTGGTAAAAAATCGCTTCTTTGGCCCACTCGGGCGCAGTGAATACGTCGATGGCGTGGATATAGGGGAACTCGTAAAAACTGCCTGTAGGCTGCGGAAAGCCGTTGTGGAACTCGTTGTCGGCTTTGTAGCGGGTTTCTTCGCCGGAGATCAGCCGGAAGACATAAGCGAGACGCTTAAACTTCGGACGCACCGCGCCCTCCCAGTAATCGAAATATTCGTCGGTAGCCGCTTTGTCCAATTCGACCTCGAAATAAGTGCGGTTCCAATCGTATTTATCCCCGGTCATGGCGGTTACCCGGTCGACGTCGTTCTTTTTGGTGCGAAAACGAAGATGGATGGTGTACGGATCGTAGGCGTAAGCCCACTTGTCGCGCGGAACGTGGTACATCGCTTCCCGAAACATAGGGTAATCGCTCCTTTTCGGCATAAAATGGAGAGTCTGCGAGCGGCGGAAAATACCGGAATCGACCAAACGGTATTCGCTGCAAAAGAAAACTTATGTAGAAAATGGAAAGATGGAGGTTATTACCCGAAACAAGCAAGCGATGAAACGGAAGCGAACGGGCGGAAAACCCTGCGAAGCAGGCGGCGCAAAAGACACAAATACCCGTCCGTCCGGCGCGTTATCGCGCCGGACGGACGGGTAAAAATAAACGGTCGAGCCGGACAAACGCAGAAGCGGGCGCTTCTTTGCGAACGAAGTTTACAGCGTCTGCGCCGGGGAAACCGGACGCGCCGCCCGCTGAAGGAATTCCGCGCGGATTTGTTCCAGCATGCCGGGTACGGTCAGCGTGTCGAATACGGTGCAAGCGAGCATTTTGGCGCCGAAAATCATCGCGTCGTATGCTCCGCTTTGCTGCGCCAGGTCGCGGAAGCCGATGCTGTGCAGCTCGTGCTTTGCGTCGACGACTTTGATATACGGATGGATCGCCGGACAGCGGGTGGAGACGTTGCCGACATCGGCCGAACCGCCGTTCTCCGGCTCCAGAATAACTTCCGAACGGATGCCGGCGCCGAGCAGATTGCGGGTAAAAGCGTTCGACAGCGTTTCGTTCGTAATCAGCTCGTCGTACGAGTATTCGTAGTTGGACACTTTCAGTTCGCAGCCCGTTTGCAGCGCCGCGCCTTCGGCGATCCGCCGCACTTTGTCGATCAGCTCGTTTGTATACGGCCGGTCCGCGGAGCGGATATAGAACTGCGCCGATGCGTAATCCGGGATGATAT
Organism: Saccharibacillus sp. CPCC 101409; assembly: GCF_030518235.1. Lineage (GTDB taxonomy): Bacteria > Bacillota > Bacilli > Paenibacillales > Paenibacillaceae > Saccharibacillus. Next base: position 3,794 of record NZ_JAULSA010000012.1, read on the forward strand.
TCGCCGCCACGCCGCCATGATTGATGATGCCGTGGATGCGGGCGTCGGTGCGGGTCTGCTGGCGCAGCGCGTTGATCGCGTTAAAGGTCTGGAGCACCGCGTCGAGCGCGTTGATGCCGGCTTCGGGACTTGCGGCCGCATGCGAAGCTTTGCCGAAAAATTCGTACTGGATCGCGTCCATCGCAAGCGAACTGCCCGATTTGCGGTAGGAGTGGTACGGATGCGCCATCAGCGCGAAGTCGCAGTCTTCGAACAATCCCGCGTCGGCCATCGTCACTTTGGCGCCGCGCGTTTCTTCGGCCGGCGTGCCGTAGACGCGCAGGGTGCCGCCCATTTGTTCGAACAGGTCTTTGAGCCCGATCGCCGCGCCGAGTCCCATCGTGCAGATCAGATGGTGACCGCAGGCGTGGCCGATCTCAGGGAGCGCGTCGTATTCGAGCAGCAGCGCGGCGACCGGACCGGGCTTCGGCGAGCGGTACGTCCCGATAAACGCCGTTTCGATATCCAGCACCGGCGCTTCGACTTCGAAGCCGTGCGCAGTCAGCGATTGTTTGAGCCGGGCGGACGCTTTGAATTCTTCGTTGCCGAGCTCGGGATTCTGCGCGATATAGACCGCAATCTCTTTCAGTTCCGCCGCGTGGGCGTCGATGAGTGCGGATATTTGCTGTTTGTTATTCATCGTATTCATACTGGAAAAACGCTCCTTGTCGGTTGGACTTGAACTTAAATCTTATCATGCGGAATCAGTGTTTTCAACGGCGGCGCGGGTTTGTGAGAGCGTAAACAAGGATGGGGACACAAAAAAATCACGCGACTTTCGATCGATTCTATTGTATAAATATGAATATCATTTTATAATGACTTGTCATTTTAATTAGAGAATTGGGGAGAGCGCATTGTGAGACTGAAAAAGATTACCCATTTGATGCTGGCCCTGCTGCTGACGGTGCTGGCGGTTTATCCCGGCTACGCACACGCCGAAGCGCAGAATGCGAGCGCATCCGATACACCGGAGAAAAAAACGATCAAAGTCGGGCTGAGCGCCGACTTTGCGCCGTACGAGTTTATTATGACCGTCGACGGCAACAGCAAGATCGTCGGTTCCGACGTCATGATCGCCGAGCAGATCGCGTCTGACATGGGCGCGGAGCTCCAGCTTGAGAATATGCCGTTCGACAGCCTGCTGCCGGCGCTGCAAAGCGGCCGCATCGATATGGTCATCTCCGGCATGACGCCGACCGACGAGCGCAGACAGAACGTCGACTTCTCCGACCTGTACTATGTGTCGAGACAGGTTATTCTGACGCGCGCCGGCGACGTCGACAAGTACAAAACGATGGACGAATTGGCAGGCAAGCCGATCGGCGTGCAAACCGGTTCGATTCAGGAAGAAATCGCAAACGGTATTCCGGACGCGCAGGTTACGGCCGTCAAAAGTATTTCCGACGTCGTCAGCCTGCTGCTGTCTGACCGCGTCGACGCCGCCGTGTTCGAAGGACCGGTAGCGGAATCGCAGGTCAAGAACCGCGCGGGACTGGGCATCGCCGAAGCGGTGCCGGAAGACAGCGATACGCCGATGGCGATTGCGGTCGAGAAAGGCAATACCGGATTGCTGACGCAGATCAACTCCACGCTGGAGCGGTTGAACAGCGAAAACGCCGTCGACGAATATATCCGCCAGGCGAACGAAATGAACACCGGCGAAACGGCTCCGGGCAATATCTTCTCGTTCTTCTGGAAATACCGCGGATTCTACGGCGACGGCGTAAAGTATACGCTGCTGCTGTCCGCGCTGGGCGTGCTGTTCGGCTTCCTGATCGGCCTGCTGATCGCGCTGCTGCGCTTGTCGGGCGTCAAGATCCTGAAATGGATCGCGGTCGTCTACACCGAAGTGCTGCGCGGCACCCCGATGCTGGTGCAGCTGCTGATTATCCACTTCGGCTTCGCGACGGCGTTCGATATCAAGTTTACGGTGCTGCAATCGGGTATTATCACCCTGTCGATCAACAGCTCGGCTTATCTGGCGGAGATCTTCCGCGCGGGCATTCAGGGCGTCGACAAAGGGCAGATGGAAGCGGCACGCTCGCTCGGTATGCCGTACGGCATGGCGATGAGAACGATCGTGATTCCGCAGGCGATCAAAAGCGTTCTGCCGGCGATCGGCAACGAATTCGTCGTCATTATCAAAGAATCGTCGATCGTATCGTTTATCGGCGTCGCCGACCTGATGTTCCAGGCCAACGCGGTGCGCACGCTGACTTATTCCGGTCTGTACCCGCTTGTAATCGCGGCCGCGATCTATCTGGTCATGACCCTGATTCTGTCCAAACTGCTTAATGTATTCGAACGGAGGTTGAGCGCCGGTGATAACCGTTAAAAATCTGCAAAAATCTTTCGGTAAAAACGTTGTTCTGCGCGGGATCGATGCGAATATCCAAAAAGGCGAAGTGGTCGTCGTAATCGGACCGAGCGGCTCGGGCAAAAGTACGTTTTTGCGCTGTCTGAACCGTCTGGAAGAAGCCGGCGGCGGCGAGATCCTGTTCGAGAACAAACCGATCACGGACAAGAAAAACAATATCGACAAAACGCGCGAAAAAATGGGCATGGTGTTCCAGCAGTTCAACCTGTTCCCGCACAAGACCGTGTTGGAAAATATTACGCTTGCGCCGATCAAGCTTCAAGGCATCTCCAAAGCGGAAGCCGACAAGCGCGCGGAAGTTCTGCTGCAATCGGTCGGGTTGGCCGACAAAAAAAGCGCTTATCCGGCGCAGCTGTCCGGCGGACAAAAGCAGCGCATCGCGATCGTGCGGGCGCTGGCGATGCAGCCGCACGTCATGCTGTTCGACGAGCCGACCTCGGCGCTCGACCCGGAAATGGTCGGCGAGGTGCTCGACGTCATGAAGAAGCTGGCCGAAGACGGCATGACGATGGTCATCGTCACGCACGAGATGGGCTTCGCCCGCGAAGTCGGCGACCGTATCCTGTTTATGGACGGCGGCGTGATCGTCGAGGAAGGCACGCCGGACGAAGTGTTCGGCGCGCCGAAGAACGGGCGGACGCAGGATTTTTTGAGTAAGGTTTTGTGAGGCTCGCTCATTCTAATTCGGCACTCGGGTTGTTTTCCTTCGGAAAGCCAAAGGTCGTTTCGAATTAGAATGAGCTCGCCGGGCGGGGCAGGGATTAAGATCAAGATAAAAGATTAAGGTCAAGAAACACAAAATTAAGCTCGGACACTTTTTGTCCGGGCTTCAGCGCGTCGAGAAAGCCGGGTAGGGTACCAAACGGAAAATAGCGGCACAGGTACACTTATTTGGGGCGAAACTCTTCGATTTCTTCAAATAGCGACGTAGGTGCAACTATTCGGGAGCCAAAAGCCGAATCGAGGCGGAAAAGCACGAAATAAGTGTATGAGCGCAGTTATTTTCTCGAAAACGTAAGATTAAGCCGGAATAAGGGTATATACGCATCTATTTTAGATTCGCCTTGCCAATCGCTTTGGTTCTCCAGCTCTTTTCCCGATCTTTCATTCCAATCGAATCTACCTATTTAGGTTGACATCCAATCGTTTCTTGACACTCTGAAGCCCGGACACTTTTTGTCCGGGCTTTTTTGCGTTTTGATTTAAAATTTTAAAAAAGCACTTGCAAATTTAATCAGGTACCCTTAATATTATATCAAGGCACCTGAATTGAAGGTACCTGAATAAAAAGGAGGGATTAAAATGAACGATAACTTCGAGCCTCTGGACGAACGCGAGAACAGCGAAGGGCGGGAAGGTTCGGATAATCAAAACGGCGGCGAGCAAATGGATCAAGACGAAAGTCTGGCGCGGCAGTTTTTTCATACAATGGCTTTGATGCATCGATATCACCATATCAGCCGGAGGGACCGGGAACATCGGGGCGATCCGCATCGGGGGCAGGGAAGAGTGCTGGCGCTGCTCAAGTTGAAGCCGGAGATTACGCAAAAAGAACTGACTTATCTGCTCAATATGCGCAATCAATCGCTCGGCGAGCTGCTGGTCAAGCTGGAGCGCAGCGGGTTTATCGAGCGTACGCCGTCGGAAAGCGACCGCCGGGTAATGAACGTGAAGCTGACGGAAGCAGGGCTGGAAGCGGCCAACCGGGCCGAAGAACAGCAGCAGGACAACGACCGGCTGTTCGACTTTTTTACCGACGAAGAGCAGGCCGAACTGGGCGGATACTTGAAGCGTCTGATCGAAGAATTGGAGAAGAAACTGGCGGAGCAGGGATTTACCGGCCGCGATCCGCGGGCATTCTGGGCGCAGGGCGGCGAGCAGGGGCCTCCGTTCGGACCGGGCGGACGCGGACGTTTCGGTCCGGGCAGAGGATTCGGACCCGGCGGAGGCGGAGCCAAATTCCGCTTCGACGACGAGCGGGGCGGCCGCGGCGGTCACGGCTGCGATCCTTTCCGCGGATTCCGCGGATTTGGTTTCGGCGAATCGAATCGGGGTTCCGGCCGGGATTGATCGGCGCCGAGCCGGGTATCGCCAATAAAGGATGGAAGCGGGCATTCGATAAAAATGCCTTCAACGCTTCGATCCTTTTTTGCTGCGCAGATTTGCCGGCGAGCCGATCGTTTTGGAAAAAGGCGGGCGACGTGTATAATGGAACTCGTTGATGGTTACTTAAATATAGAATGTTGGGAAACGGAAGGGGAGTAAAGCTATGACCGATTTGTTTTCGAGTTTTGAATATAAAGGATTGAAGCTGCCGAACCGGATCGTCATGCCGCCGATGTGCCAGTATTCGGTGGAGAAAGAAGACGGGATTCCAAGCGAATGGCACGATGTGCATTATATCAGCCGCGCGGTCGGCGGGACCGGATTCATTATCGCGGAAATGTCGGGCATTCATCCGGACGGACGGATTACGAACCGCGATACGGGTATATGGAGCGACGAGATGATTCCGGCCTGGCGCAAGATTGTGGACGGTATCCATCGTTACGGCGCCAAAGCGGCGATCCAGCTCGGCCATGCGGGCCGCAAAGCGGAAGACGCGCAGCCTCCGGTCGCCCCGTCGGCAATCGCGTTCGACGATACGTACCGGACGCCGCGGGCGCTGACGACCGAAGAAGTGCGCGAGACGGTCCGGCTGTACGCCGACGCCGCCCGCCGGGCGATCGAAGCGGGTTTCGATACCGTGGAGATTCACGGGGCGCACGGCTACCTGATCCATCAGTTCCATTCGCCGCTGACCAATAAGCGCGATGACGAATACGGGCGCGATCTGGCGCTGTTCGGCGAAGAAGTGACGCGCGCCGTGCGGGCGGAAGTGCCGGCGGATATGCCGGTGCTGATGCGGGTATCCGCGGCCGAATATGTGGACGGAGGCTACGGCGTGGACGAGATTATCGAGACCTGCCGCCGCTACCGCGACGCCGGCGCGGAGATCTTCCATATCTCGTCCGGCGGCGAAGGTCCGATCGGAGCCGGCGGCGCGCCGGGCGCAGGACCGGGCTATCAGGTCGTTCTGGCGGAAAAAGTGCGCGAAGCGCTCGGCGTGCCGGTGATTGCGGTCGGCATGCTGGACGAATTCGTGGACGCCCAGCGCGTCGTGACCGAAGGACGCGCGGAGCTGGTCGCGATCGGACGCGGCATGCTGCGCGATCCGTACTGGGCCGTGCATGCGTCGCGCGCGCTGAGCGGCGTGCTCGAAGTGCCGGAGCCGTACCGGCGCGGCTATCGCGCATCGAAGTAACCTCCCCCGCCCCGCGGCGCGGCTTTCGGCCGGGACGGCGGGGTTTTTGCCTGTCCGCGGCATTCCTTTCCGCGCGGCAGTGACGCATATCATAGCGTGTCTGTGCCCGGGCGGGCATCATAGACAAGATATGCGCAAGCTGAAGGATCAGGGGGAGGTTTATATGTCCACAATCATTTCCAACCGGCGGGTGGCAAAAGGGATTTACGTGATGCACGCGGAAGGGCGTTTCGAAGCGAAACGGGGACAATTTTTTATGGTGCGGGGCTGGGAAGGTTATCCGCTGCTGGCGCGTCCGCTCAGCGTATACGACCAGGACGAGTACGGCGTCAAGTTTCTATATAAAGTCGCGGGAGAAGGCACGCAGATGCTGTCGCGGATGAGCGCGGGCGATTCCGTTACGCTGCTCGGTCCGCTCGGCAGCGGCTTTCCCGAAGCGCGGGGGCGCACGGCGCTCGTGGGAGGCGGGATCGGGATCGCGCCTCTTTTTTATGCCGCCAAACACATGGAGCAGGCCGATCTGTACCTGGGCTTCAGCGAGGAAGTATACGAAGAACAAGAATTCCGTTCGCTCGGCCACCGGTTGGAGATCGACTGCGGCGGCATCGTGCTGGACCGTGTGAACTTCGACGATTACGATACGATCTTCGTCTGCGGACCGGAGCCCATGCTGCGCGCCGCCCAGATGAAAAGCGTGATGTCCTCCGGACGCGCCGCCGTATACGTTTCGCTGGAGAACCGGATGGCCTGCGGCATCGGCGCGTGCCTCGTATGCAGCGTGGGCTGCGAGAACGGACGCAAAAAAGCGTGCAGCGACGGACCTGTTTTTCGCGCGGAGGAGGTGGTGCTGGCATGACGCATACGACCGATTCAACGCGGACGAACCTGGACACCGTATGTTCCGTCGCCGGCGTTTCGTTTAAAAATCCCGTCGTGATGGCTTCCGGGACGTTCGGCTTCGGCCGCGAATACGGCAGGCTGTACGATGTGTCGCGTCTGGGCGGCATTTCGGGCAAAGGCGTAACCCTGCTGCCGAGACCGGGCAACGCCGGCATCCGCGTGTACGAGACGCCGTCGGGCATGCTGAACAGCGTGGGGCTGGAGAATCCGGGCATCCGCGCTTTTTTGGAAGAAGAATGCGCGGACTGGGAAAAACTCGACACCGTGCGCATTGTCAATCTGGGCGGCGGAACGGTGCGCGATTACGCGGAAGGCGCGCGGATGATCGACGAGGACGCGCAGGCGCGCGCCGCCTCGGGACGCAAAGCGGTCGATATGATCGAGCTGAATATCTCCTGCCCGAACGTCAAAGAAGGCGGCATGGCTTACGGCGTCAAGACGTGCATCGCCCGCGAGGTGGTCCGGGAAGTGCGCGCCGCGACGAAGCTGCCGCTGATGGTCAAGCTGTCGCCGAACGCGGAAGATATCGCCGATATGGCGGCGATGTGCGAAGAAGAAGGCGCGGAAGCGGTATCGCTGATCAACACCCTTTCGGGAATGAAGATCGACGCGCGCAGGCGGCGCAGCGTGTTTGAGAACCTGTATGCGGGGTTGTCCGGCCCGGCGATCAAACCGATCGCGCTGCGCATGGTGCACCAGGTGTGCAAACGCGTGAACATCCCGGTCATCGGCATGGGCGGAGTAAGCGGCGCCGAAGACCTGATCGAGTTTATTATGGCCGGCGCCGAAGCGGTGCAGGTCGGGACCTATAACTTCGTCAACTGGCAGGCGGGACCGGATCTGGTGGACGGCGTGGAGCGCTTTATGCGCGAAGAAGGCATCCGCAGCCTGAGCGAGATTCGCGGCATTCTGTAGAGAGGAGCGGGGCGGATGCACAGCAATCAAGCGGCAAAAGAAGAGACGGCGTTCAATCCGGACGATATTCGCGCGCAGCGGACGGAGGTGGGGCGCGACACGCTCATTACCGTCACCGGCGGAGCCGCCCATATCGGCGCGGTTTCGACCGCTTATTGGACGGAGAGCGGCATCGAGGTCCGCACGACGACGGTTCCGGGACACAAAGAGCATCTGCTGAGCGAACCGGCCGCGCGCCGCGCCGCCGACATGCTGAATCGGACCGTCACCGTAGTGATGGGGATTCACTACGACGCAATCTCGGCCGAAGAGATCGCGGAGACTTCGAGCGTCGCGATGCGGCGGCTGGAAGAGGCGCTGTCGGATCGTTCGAATGCGGAGCGGCAGGCGGAAAAAATAATTTAAAAACTTTTTTTGCAACGATGAAACCGATTCTGTTCGTTCCCGTAATAGAAAGGGTAATGGTTCTGGCAGCGATTGAAGAATCATCAAGAATACGATTGAGGAGGCAAAAAGGATGTCCGTTTTTAAACGACTGAGAGATCTCACTTTATCCAACGTTTACGCTTTGATCGAGAAGGCGGAAGATCCGGTCAAGCTGACGGATCAATACATTCGCGACATGCAGGAAGACCTGGCCGACGCGGAGAAGGCGGTTGCGGCGCAGATCGCGATCGAGAAGAAGTTCAAGCAGCTCTACGAAGAACAACAGGAGCTTGTGAACCGCCGCACCGAACAGGCGCATATGGCCGCCAAAGCCCAGAACGTCGATCTCGCCCGCCGCGCGCTCGAAGAGAAGAACGCCGCCGAGCAGAAGATGAACGAGTACAAGAACAGCTTCGACCAGAACAAGGCCGCCGCCGACAATCTGAGAAGCAAGCTCGAAGAAATGCGCAAGCAGCTCGGCGAGATGAAGAACAAGCGCGATACGCTGGTCGCCCGCTACAGCGCGGCCAAAGCGCAAACGGAAATCAACAAAACGATGTCCGGCTTCAATTCCGATAGCGCGACTTCCGGCCTGAAACGGATGGAAGAAAAGATGCTCAATATGGAAGCGCAGGCCGAAGCGAGCAACGAAATGTCTTCCAAAGGCAAATCGCTCGACGACGAATTCGCGGAAATGGGCAAAAACACGGCGGTGGAAAGCGAACTTGCCGAACTGATGAAACAGTACGAGAAAAAAGAATAAGGGCTGAGCGCGCCGGTATCGCGGCAAGCGGCAGCCTGGCGAAGGGGAACGCGTGTACGCGGCGGCTCCCTTCGCTTTTTCATGGTTAAATACATACGGTGCGTACGAAGGAGGGCGGAAAGTGGAATTTTCGGATTTGGCACGGCTCGTAGTATGGACGCTTTCCGGCGCTGTACTGCTTACACTGCTGATGTTTATCGACTCGCTGTTTACGAAGTACAAAGACTTTCAGGAATTGAAAAAAGGCAATCTGGCCGTTACGGTGCGCCTGGTCATGAAGATTTTCGCGCAGGGTTTTATCCTGACCCAGGTGCTGGAACGCTCGCCGAGTATTGTGAATGCCTGGATCGTGTCGTTCGTGTCGTTCGTGATCCTGCTGCTGCTGGAAAGCGCGTTTGAATTCGTGCTGAAAAAGTGGGGCGGACTCAATCTCGACGAGGGCACGGAACGCGGCAACGTCGCGCACGGGCTGTTCGCCGGCACGCTGCACGTTGTCGGGGCGCTGATTATTGTGGCGGCGCAGTCGATCTGAGATCTGAAGCTTTGAGCGACAAAAGGGACGGCTTCCGCCGTCCCTTTTTGCATACCGTTTATTCCGCTTGCTCCTCGCCGCCGCGGCGCTCGATCGCTTCGGACATCGTTTTATCCGTCAGATGCGCGTAGATCTCGGTCGTTTCGGTGGAGGCGTGGCCGAGCTGTTCTTTCGTTTTATAGATATCGTTTTGCAGATAGTAATCGGTCGCGAACGAATGGCGAAGCTTGTGTACGGTCAGCGAAGGCTTGCCGAAGCGTTTGGCGTACTTGATAATCATCGCCTGCACCGCCCGCTTGGTCATGCGCTTGCCTTCTTTTTGTCCGTTGGGAACGGCCAGGAAAAGAGCTTTTTCGCGTTTGGGCACCGCATACTCGCTTTCGCGCAGCGGCAGGTAGCGTTCCAGGTCGGCCCGGGCCTGGTCGCGGAAATAGACGGGCGTTTTGAACGTTTCGTCGTTGCTGCCTTTGCGCATCACATGCAGCAGCTTGTTGCCCAGATCGAGATCGCTCAGATTGAGGTTGATGACTTCCGATACGCGCAGACCGGAATTCAGGATCAGGCTGGCGATCGAGGCGTCTCGTTCTTTATTTTTGGCATGGGCGTACAGCGCCTGCTTGTTGTCCGCGACGTCCGCCGCGTATCCTTCCCGGATATAGCCGATAAAGTTCTCCAGCTCTTCTTCTTCGAGAATTTTGCCTTTGAGCTTGGCGGCGGTGTCCTTGGGCTTGTTCGTGCGCTTGATCTCGATCTTGGCCATCACGTTGCGCTTGAGCAGCGGATAGAAATGTTCGTCTTCGGCGATCTGGCTCAGATAATGGAACAGCGAGCGCAGCGCCGACAGCTTGCGGGTGACGGTCGTGCGGGAATTGGTGCCTTCGGTGCGCGTGGTCAAATGCAGCCGGTAGCCGGTTACGTTTTCCATCCGCAGCGCTTCCAGTTCTTCCAGCGTCACGCCGCTCAGCGAAGCCGCTTCGGACAATCCTTCGGCGCGCAGCCAGTTGAAGAAAGACTCGTAATCCCTGACATATTCCAGCAGCGTGGACGGGGAAAGGTCGGGGAGCTTGTAGTCGATAAACTGCTGCACGTACCACGGCATGTCCGGCAGCTTTTCGCCCAGCCGCGCGCGGTCGATCGTTTTTTGAATGCTCATGGGCTTGCCCCCTTTATGTAAAAGTAACGGTTGAATCTGCATGGTTCGGTTGTCGATACGCTTTATTTTAACACAGCCGGGCCCTGCGCGTACAAACGGCTGTTCGCGCGCGGAAGTTGCCGAAGAAAGGCCGGGTCGGTTACGATGGAACGGAAGATGCGGACAAACCGTCGTCAAAGGAGCCGAGAACAATGAGCATGGATGTGGAGTTGGAGCTTGTGCCGGAAAGCCGCAAAGCGGTAATCGAGCGTTTGCTCCAGTTTTATTTGTACGATTTCACGCTGTATCTGAATATCGCCGTCGACGAGGAAGGGCGCTTCCCGGATTACCCGGACCTGCACGAGTTCTGGACGCTGCCGGAGCGCAAGTTTCCGTTCCTGATCCGGGCTGACGGGGAAATTGCCGGCTTCGCCCTGGTCGAACGCACGGACGACGGACGCAAGCCCTCGTACTACATGGTGGAATTCTTCGTGCTGCAAAAGTTCCGCCGCGGCGGCGTGGGCAGCCGCGCGGCGACCCGGCTGTTCGAGCGGTTCCGCGGGCGCTGGAAAGTGACGCAGCTCGGCAACAACGAACCGGCGCAGCGTTTCTGGCGCAATGTGATCGGAACGTATACGGCCGGAAGCTACAAAGAACGGACGCATCCGTTTCAAGGCCATCCGAGCCAGTATTTCGACAGCTGACCTTTTTGGGCTTCTCTGCGCGCCATGAAACACCGTTTTCACGAAAAGAAGTTTGCGAATACGCTTTCTTTTCTATCCGGTTGGGGTAATGATGCAATGGACTGAACGACTTTATCGCCCAGACGAGGAGGAAACAGAATGGAAAGAAGAACGTACGGGAACACCGGAATGGAAGTGAGCGTACTGGGCTTCGGCGGCTCGGAGATCGGCAGAGGCGTTTCCCAGTCGGACGTGGACAAACTGCTCGGCAGCGCGATCGACGAGGGGCTCAATATTATCGATACGGCGGAATGCTACGGCGACAGCGAAGAACTGATCGGCAAAGCGATTTCGCATCGCCGGGACGATTTCTACCTGTTTACCAAATGCGGACACGCCGCGGGCGTCGACGGACCCGATTGGGACCCGCGCACACTGGCGGAGACGATCGACCGCAGCCTGAAACGGCTCCAGGTCGACCACGTCGATATGATCCACCTGCACAGCTGCTCGGAGGAAGTGCTGCGCCAGGGCGCGGTGATCGAAGTGCTGCAGCGGGCCAAAAAAGACGGTAAAACGCGCTTTATCGGCTACAGCGGCGATACGACCGATGCGTTGTACGCGGTTCGCACCGATGTGTTCGACAGCCTGGAAACCTCGCTGAATATCGCCGATCAGGAGATTATCGATCTGGCGCTGCCGGAAGCCGTCAAGCGCAATATGGGCGTGACCGTCAAGCGTCCGATCGCCAACGCGGCCTGGCTGTTCGATACGGTCAACCCGGACGAATACGCTTATGCGTACTGGAACCGGCTGCGCGATCTGAGCTACGGGTTCCTGTCGCAGGACGATTCGATCGGCACGGCGCTGCGTTTTACATTGTCGACGCCGGGCGTGCACACGGCCATCGTCGGCACGACCAAGCCGACGCGCTGGCACGATAACGCCAAGCTGCTCGAAGCCGGGCCGCTGCCGGAAGAGCAGTACCGGGAGATCCGGGACCGCTGGAAAGCGGTCGCGCCGGCGGACTGGACGGGACGCGGCTAAACGTCTCTTCGATCCGTGGACTCAGGACGTTCGTTTAATCCTTCGGCCCAACTTGCATAATGACAAAAGCCCCGCTTTCGCTTCGGCGAAAACGGGGCTTTGCCGTGTCCGGCTCGGCCTGCGCGGGGCAGGGCTACAAATAAAGCTGCGAACGCAGTTTGAACCAGTCGAACACATGGGTCGCCAGCACTTTCAGCACGGCGTAACCCGGCACGGCGAGCAGGATGCCGACGACGCCGAACAGATTGCCGGCCGTCAGGATTACGAAGATGATCGTGATCGGATGAATCTTGAGCGATTTGCCCATGATCTGCGGCGAGATGAACTTGCCTTCGACCAGCTGTACGACCGTCCAGACGATGACCATTTTGAGCAGCATGATCGGCGATGTGACCGCGGCGACGATAATCGCCGGCGTGATCGCGATCGCAGGTCCCAGATACGGCACGATCGCGGTGCAGGCGGCGACGATCGCGAGCACCAGCGAGTACTCCAGGCCGATAATCCGGTAGCCGATATACAGCAGGAAGCCGATACACATGCTGACGATAATCTGGCCGCGGATATACGAGCTGATCTGGTGGTTCGTTTCCTGCAGAACGGTAAGCGTGCCCGGACGCAGTTTGCTCGGGACGAAGCTCAGGATATATCCCGGAAGCTTGCGGCCGTCCTTGAGCAGATAGAACAGGATGAACGGCAGCGTCACGATCGCCAGCACCAGTTCCTTGACTACGCCGAGCACGCCGCCGATCCCGGTCCAGGTATGGTTCAGGATGGTCGTGGCGCGCTCCGAAAGCGTGCTTGCGATTTCCTGCGCGTTCAGATTCGTCGTTTCCTGGAACTGGTTGACGAAGTCGCTGCCGATCCATTTTTCGAATTCGGTCTGGATCGTCTGGCTGTACGCCGGGAAGTTCTGGAAGAAGCCCAGCAGCTGTTCGCGGATAACCGGCACGATCAGCATGATAATCGACATCAGGATGCCGATGATCAGCACATACAGGAACAAGATGGTATGTACGCGTTTGACGTTCTTTCTTTCCATGTAATCCACGATCGGGTTAAGCACGTAATAGACGACTCCCGTCAGAATGATCGGCAGCACGATCGTTTTGATCAGCACCAGGAGCGGGTTGAAGATAAATGTGATTTTGGAAAAAATAAGCACATTTACGCCGACCAGCAGCGCGATGAACAGAAACAGCACGAATTTGTTGTTCAGAAACAATCTTCGGAATCGGCCAGACCAGGCTCGCGGTTGATTCATTCGACACTTCTCCATTCTTGACTTGATCTATCCCGGGGCGGCGGGACACGTTCTGTGTTCAAGCATACAAAATGAGCAAAAACGACGCAAGTTACAGTGGCGAAGAAGAGATCTGCGCGTTCAACGCGTTTCGATCGATTCCGTGTCCTTCCAGCAGGAGCAGCAGCTGCTTGACCATCTCGGACGCCGGATACGGCATGGAGCGGACGATCCACCATTCCAGCAAACCGACCACCGCCGTTGTCAGGAACTGCACCGCGATCTCGCGATTAAGCAGGTCCCGGCGTTCCAGGCAGTCGAACTGGCGCTCGATCCCCTGCTTCAGCATGGCGGCAAGCCGCGCGCGAAACACGGGGATGCTTTCCTGACGGATCAGCACGGAGAAAATTTCGGCGTTGCGCTCCAGATACTCGAATGTACGCAGCAGCGACTCCTCGGGAGGCGCGGATAAATCGTACGGCCGGCAGCTGTCGTCCAGCTCCTGCAAATACGTTTCGATGCAGCGGGTCAGCAGATCGAACTTGTCTTCGTAATGCAGGTAGACCGTTCCCCGGTTGACGTCGGCGCGCTCGGCGATTTCGTTGATCGTGATCCGCTCGAAATCTTTCTCCTTCAACAGCTCCATAAAAGCTTCGGTAATGGTCTCTCTCGTTTTACGTACGCGTCTGTCCAATGGTTTCTTCTCCTTTTCTGAACATTTCGATAACGATTGTTGAATAAACGACAATTCCGGCGGGATCAACGATTGTGTCCGCTCGATTCGCCTGATACGTTTATATTACTCAACAACTGTCAATGAATCAACGAGTGTTCAGAAAAAAGGAGAGAAACAATAAATGAATATTTTGGTTTACGGCGCCGGCGTACTGGGCAGTGCGCTGGCGCATACGTTAATAAAAACCGGACACCGGGTGACGCTGTTGGCGCGGGGGCGGCGGGCGGAGCAGCTGGAACAGGACGGGCTTGTGATCCGGCATTACATCCAGCGTAAAACGACGGTCGATCGCCCCAAAGTTATTCGCGAGCTTGCGCCGGACAGCGAATACGATCTGATCTTCGTCGTGATGAAATATTTCCATTTCAGCCCGGTACTGCCGGCGCTGGCCGCCAACGCAAGCCGGAATATCGTCTTGATCGGCAACAATCCCGACGCTTACGCTTTGCAGGAAGAATGGAAACGTCTCGGCGGCGAACCGGAACGGTTGGCGTTCGGCTTCCAGATCAGCGCGGGAACGCGCGAAGACAGCGGCCGCATCGTATCGATCCGTTTCGGAGCGGGGGAGATGGTGGTCGGCGCGCTGGACGGACCGATCCCGTTTCTGCCTCTGCTGCGGCAAGCGTTTGAGAACGGCCGCTACAAACTGACGGTGCACGACGAGATCGACGCCTGGCTGAAAAATCATATTGTGCCGATCGTGCCGCTGACGGCCGCCATCTTTTCGCACGGAAGAGACTTCGACGCGATCGTCAAAGACAAGCCTTTGATGAAAAAGGTGGTCGATGCGATGGGGGAAGGTTTCGACGTGCTGGAAGCGGCGGGATACCCGATGGCGCCGGCGGCGCAGGCCCGATTTATCAGGCGGCACAAAAAGATCACCCGAACCGGTCTCGCTTTCTTCCACCGCTTGTCCGTGGCCCGAATGGTGGACGGGACGCCGGACGAGATTGTCGCTTTGAACGCTGTATTTCAAGAGTGGAAGCAGCAGACCGGGTTGAGCGCACCAGCGTGGGACGCTCTTGTGGAAAAAGCGAATTTATAGAAAAATAAAAAAACATTATATGAAAAATTCATAATAATAAAATAAAAATCAAAGCACGAAAAAATGAAAAACGAAAATCCAATACACCCGAAACATCATCGAAAAGGCGGCCGAGAGGCGGCCTTTTTTTGTCGAAACGCCGCAAAAAATCGGATTAAACATTGACGGATAAACGCCAAAGCACCATAATCGTAAATTAGTGCTTGTTCAGACAATATTCATTAGGGCGTATATGCCCTCCAAGAAAGGAAGCGGCTCGATCCATGTCCAATCTTTCCACTTCGCCTCAACCGGCGATCTCGGGTTCACAGAAGCTGAAATTCGTATTGATCCTGGGCTCTCTGTCCGCATTCGGTCCTTTGTCGATCGACATGTACCTGCCCGCTTTGCCCAGGCTGGCCGAGAATCTCGGCACCACGCAGTCGCTTGCGCAGCTCAGCCTGACGGCCTGCCTGCTCGGCCTGGCGCTGGGCCAGCTGATCGCGGGACCGCTCAGCGATATCCGGGGGCGGCGCATCCCGCTTATCGCGGCGCTTGTGCTGTACATGCTGGCTTCGCTCGCCTGCGTATTCGCGCCTTCGATCTGGATGCTGATCGCGCTTCGACTGGTGCAGGGAGCCGCGGGCGCGGCGGGAATCGTGATCTCGCGCGCCGTGGTGCGCGATCTGTATTCCGGCACCGAACTGACCAAGTTCTTCACCCTGCTGATGCTGGTCAACGGCCTGGCGCCGATTCTCGCCCCGATCCTCGGCGGTGTGATCCTCAATTACGTCTCCTGGCGCGGCGTGTTCGCCGTGCTGTCCGTAATCGGCACGCTGATGCTGATCGCCGTTATGCTCGGCCTGCCGGAAACGCTGGCGCGCGAACGCCGATCTTCCGGCGGACTCGGCGAGACGGTGAGCACGTTCGGCCGGCTGATCCGGGATCGCAGCTTTCTGGGCTATGCGTTTTCGCAGGCTTTCGTCACCGCGGGTATGTTCGCGTATATTTCCGGCTCTCCGTTCGTGATCCAGGATATTTTCGGCGTTTCGCCGCAGGGCTACAGCTTGTTCTTCGCCGTCAACGGCCTGGGGATCGTATTGTTCTCGCAGATTACCGGACGCCTGGTCCATCGCGCCGGCGAAACGAAGCTGCTCGTCGCGGGCCTGCTGATTGCTTTTTGCGCGGGAGCGGGCCTTGCGGCCGTCACCTGGCTCGGAGGCGGACTGGGAGCGATCGCTCCGCTGCTGTTCCTGATCGTGGCGAGCGTCGGGATGGTGGCGTCCACCACCACTTCGCTGGCGATGCAAAGCCAGGAGCCGCGCACGGCGGGCAGCGCTTCGGCGCTGATCGGCCTGATGCCGCTGCTGTTTGGAGCCGCCGCCAGCCCGCTGGTCGGACTGGGCAGCGGAGAGACCGCGGCGCCGATGGGCACCGTGATCGGAATCGCCGAACTGCTGGCCCTGACTTCCTATATGCTGCTGGTGCTGCCCGGCCGCCGGAAAGGGAATAAAGAACCTTTGAATAAAGCGTGAACTTATTGTATGATGGTGTTCGCGAATAACGAAAACGCCTCTATCGCAACTCTATTTAGCAAGGGGAACCCTGACGATGAATCCGAAAACACTTCATTATAAAATGCCCGCCGAGTGGGAGAAGCACGAACGCACGCTGCTGTCCTGGCCCGTGCAGTCTTCGATGGTCTATCCGGATAACTACAAAGAAGTCTGCGGCGGCTACGCCGAACTGGTCAAAGCGATCGCCGAATTCGAACCGGTTACGCTGCTCGTGAATCCGGAAGACGAAGAGAGTCTGCGCCCGATCTTCGCAGGACATCCGGTCGAACTGCTGCCGATCCCGCACAACGACGCCTGGCTGAGAGACAACGGGCCGACGATCGTGGTGAACGGGCAGGGCGAACGCGCCGGCATCAACTGGGGCTTCAATGCCTGGGGCGGCAAATATTCCCCGTGGGATCTGGACGACGCCGTCGCGCCGGCCGTGCTCAAGCACTTGAACCTGCGCCAATTCGACGCTCCGCTCGTACTCGAAGGCGGCTCGATCCATGTCGACGGCGAAGGGACGCTGCTGACGACGGAAGAATGCCTGCTGAACGAGAACCGCAATCCTTCGTTGAGCCGCGAAGAGATCGAAGAGCACGTCAAGAATTTTACCAACGTGGACAAGATCATCTGGCTGAATCGGGGGCTGGCCGGCGACGAAACGGACGGGCACGTCGACAACGCCGCCTGCTTCGCTGCTCCGGGCAAAGTCATCATCCAGGTCTGCGACGATCCGGCGGACGACAACTATGCAATTACGCAGGAAAATCTGCGCATTCTGGAAGAAGCCGCGGACGCGCAGGGACGCAAACTGGAGATTATCCCGATCCAGCAGCCGCCGCACGCGCAGTACGAAGACAGCCGCTTGACGCTCAGCTACCTGAACTTCTATTTCGTCAACGGCGGAATCATCCTGCCGATATTCGGCGGGGAAGCGGCGGAGACCGACCGCCTGGCCGAAGAAAGTCTGCAGCGCGTGTTCCCGGACCGCCGCATCCGTACTATCGACGGCATGGCCGTAATCCGCGAAGGCGGCAATGTGCACTGCACGACGCAGCAGATTCCGTCGGGCCGCTGAGCCGATCGAACCGCAAACGTCCCTAACGGGTAAACATAAAGCAGCGAGTATGGAGAGGAGCTGGAGATTCAACCCATGAGAAAAGTCAAAGTAGCCGCAACGCAGATGAGCTGCACCTGGGACATCGACGACAATATCCGCAAAGCCGAAGCGCTGGTACGCAAAGCGGCGGGAGAAGGCGCGCAGGTGATCCTGCTGCAGGAGCTGTTCGAAACCCCGTATTTCTGCCAGAAAGAAAAAGCGGAGTACTACCAGTACGCGACCGAGCTCGAAACGAATAAAGCGATCCATCATTTCAAACAGATCGCCAAAGAACTGGAAGTCGTACTGCCGATCAGCTTTTACGAAAAGAAAAACTATGCCCGCTACAACGCGCTCGCCATGATCGACGCCGACGGCGAAGTGCTGGGAACCTACCGCAAAAGCCATATCCCGGACGGACCGGGTTACGAAGAAAAGTTTTATTTCAATCCGGGCGATACCGGCTTCAAAGTCTGGAATACCCGCTACGGCAAGATCGGCGTCGGCATCTGCTGGGATCAGTGGTACCCGGAAGCCGCCCGCGCCATGGCGCTGATGGGCGCCGAGATCCTGCTGTACCCGACCGCCATCGGCTCCGAGCCGCAGGACAGCTCGATCGATTCCAAAGATCACTGGCAGGCCTGCATGCTGGGGCACGCCGGCTCCAACCTGATTCCGGTTATCGCCTCGAACCGCATCGGAGCGGAGAGCGACGAAGACTCGTCGATCAACTTCTACGGTTCGTCGTTTATCGCCGGCCCCCGCGGCAGCAAACTCGCCGAAGCGAGCCGCGACCGAGAAGAAATCCTGACCGCCGAATTCGACCTCGACCAGCTCGAGATCGACCGCATCGAATGGGGCGTATTCCGCGACCGCAGACCCGAACTCTACGGCGTCCTCGCCACCTACGACGGCGAACGCAAGATGCAGCAGTAAGGTTCGAATTTCGGGCGTCAATAATGTGCTCTAAAGAATTTCATAGTTTCATCGGCATAATAAGCAATAGGTTTACAAGATTAAATGTGCTTGAACATCAGCAAAAGCCCGTCCTGATTATGGACGGGCTTTTTTTTATTCATTCCTACACACGGCAGGCGTCAGGGCGGAGGGGAACTTCGTGAAAGAGCGTTAGCGTTCGCCTTTGCAATCGGGAAGCCTCCTACTTAACATCATCAAAGCTTCCCGATTGCAACACGCGACTGTAACGAAGTTCCCCGGAGCCCCTCCAAACACGCCTGCTGCCTGCCTACCCCTCCAACCACACCCGCAGCAAAGAAATCAGCTGCTCCGAGTCGGCCGGCTTGGTCAGATAATCCGAAGCGCCGGAAGCCAGGGACGCTTCGCGCTCCTCGGACATCGCGCCCGCCGTCAGCGCGATGATCGGCAGTTCATGCCGGGAAGGTTCTTCCCGGATCGCGCTCATCGCGTCGTAGCCGTTCATGACCGGCATCATAATATCCATCAGCACAAGGTCGATCGATTCTCCCTCGGGCCCGAGCACCTGCTCGACGGCTTCGCGGCCGTTTTCGGCTTCAAGTACGAGCATCCCACGTTTTTCCAGCAAATGCTTGAGTCCGTATACGCTGCGCTGATCGTCGTCCGCAATCAATACCGTCCGGCCGCGCAGAACGTCGAATTTCGATCCTTTTTCGTCCGCAGGCATTTCCCGCCCGGACTGCCGCGCATCGGAAGCCGGCGTACCGGCTTCCAGAACCGCCGATTCCGGGAGCTCCGTATTCTCGGGTTCCGCCAGGCCGTCCGATTCCGCGATCGGCGGCAGATAAAGCGTAAAGACGCTGCCCGTTCCTTCCTCGCTCTCCAGCGTCAGGCAGCCGCCGAGCAGCCTGGCAAACTCCCGGCAGATGGACAGACCCAGGCCGGTGCCCCCGTACATGCGCTCCGTGCTGCCGTCCGCCTGGCGGAAAGCTTCGAAGATGATCTCACGTTTGTTTTCCGCAATTCCGATCCCCGTATCGCGGACCGTGACCGCGATCGCTTTTCCCTGCGACGCCGTTCCCGGAATCGAGCAGGGGATATCGGCGGCGTCGACGATTTTCAGCGAGCAGGTGATTTTGCCCTGCTGGGTGAACTTAAACGCGTTGGACAGCAGGTTTTTGACGATTTGCTGCAGCCGCTTGCCGTCGGTATAGAAGAATTCCGGCACATTTTCGGCGACCTGCACTTCGAAATCGAGATTTTTCTGCTTGGCGATCGCGTCGAAGCCGTAATGGACCAGTTCCCGGAAATCGTGCAGCGATACCGCTTCGCGGCTTACTTCGAGCATGCCGGCTTCGACTTTGGACAGATCGAGCACGTCGTTGACGATGTCGAGCAGATCCTGACCGGAACGGTGGATGATCTCGGCGTAGCTCCGGCCTTCCGTTTCGGCGTCTTCCGGATTCTCGGCGATCAGCTGCGACAGAATCAGGATGCTGTTGAGCGGCGTACGCAGTTCGTGCGACATATTCGCCAGGAATTCCGATTTGTACTGGGAGGAGCGGCGGAGTTCTTCCGCGTTCAGTTCAAGCTCGTGCTGGGCTTCCATCAGCTCGCGCCGGCTGCGTTCGGCTTCGGAGTACTGCTGTTTGAGCCGGTCGTTGACGGAACGCAGTTCTTCCTGCTGGGTTTGCAGTTCTTCGGTCAGCGTCTGCGCGCCTTTGAGCAGCCGGTCGACTTCCATACGTCCGGTGACGCTTTGCAGCGCGATGCCGAGCGTAGAGCGGACCTGCTCCAGCAGCTGGCGGTGCAGCGGGGCGAACGGTTGAAGCGCGGACAATTCCACGACCGCTTCGACCCGGTCTTCCGCGTCGACCGGAAGGACCCAGATTTGCTTCGGGCGGTAGATGCCGATTCCCGCTCTCAGCTGCGCTTCGGAATGCGTGTCGTCCGGCACGTCGATCAGGATCTCCCGGCCGTCCAGCGCGGCCTGTCCGATCAGGCCTTCGCCGATGCGAAAAGCTTCTTTCGTATTCAGCGCGCCGTCTCCGGCATAAGCCGCGATGCGTACGAACCGTTCTTCGCCGTCGCATTTTTCACGAATATAGAACAGGGCGGAAGAGGCGCGCACGGCGGGAGCGATCACCGAAAGAAAGGTCCGCGCAAGCGCTTCTTGTCCCGTTACCTGCTGGTAGAGCAGGGCGAGTTCGCTGAGCTGCGTCTGCAGCCAGTTGTTGTCTTCGATCTTCTGGTTGAACTCGCTGACCCGGCGGTTGTGGTCCTCCAGCGCATCGATCATATGGTTGTAGCCGCGGGCGATGTTGCCGATCTCGTCGTTCGTCTGAACGTCGAGGCGGGGCATTTCTTCGACCGCGCCCGGATCGAAGCGGTCCATCACGTCCGTAACGCGCCGCAGGCTGCTGCCGGTGCCCCGGATCACCCAGACCGCGCAGGCGACGCCGATCAGGATGATCGCCAGGGCCGAGACCGCGCTGATTGTCAGCATCCGGTTGAACAGCAGATCCGCGTCTTCGCGCGCCCGCTCCATTTTCTCTTCCTGCATCGCCGTATATTCGCTGAGGTTGCGCAGCAGATTGGTCCGGATGTCCTGCGCTTCTTCCACGAACAGCACCGACGCCGCGTCGTTGTCTCCGCGATCGAGCGCGCTGTTGACTTCGTCCACCACGCTCATATAGCGGTCGAGCCCCTGCTGGATCGAATCCAGCAGCTTCTGGCTCGTATCGCCGCCGATATGCAGCTGCAAATAAGACAAATGACTGTAAGCGTTTTGACTCCGGCTGCGGATTTGATTCACGTGATTTATCGACTTTTGCGGATCGTTTTCGTTAATCAGATAACCCAGTTCGCTGTCGAGGTAGGAGAAATTGTTGCGAAACGACGCGGAGCGGCTCACTTTGTCGTAGCGTTCGTCGGTGATTTCCGCCAGATTTTGCCTGACGCCGTCGAGCATGGCCGCCAGGATAAACAGCAGGATCATCAGCGCGAACAAAATAATGCCGAAACCGAGCAGTTGTTTTTTTCGGTAACTCATCATGAGTTTTCCTGCTTTCTTGATCGATTTGTAAAGCGCATATCCTACTCGTTGTTTACCTTAAAGCCGCGGGATTGAAGCAATGCGAAATAGCGGACGCAGCTGGAAAGAAGCCGTTTGCAAACGCAAAGAGAAGATATACAAAACGCGCCGAAACGTGTTACAATATTCACAATTGAAGATTTACTAATTTGAACGGTGAAAGGAGGTGAATCCTCTTGCTGGATCTGCAGGATTTACTCCCTTATTTATTGTCGATCAGCCTGCTGGTCGTTCTGCGTTATTTGTATCTGCTGTTTTTATACGGTAAGCTCGGCCCTATTTGGTTCGAAGAAGGCTTTTACGATGCCAACCTGTTTTTTCTTCCGATCCCGTCTTCCTGCCGCCGCGGTTCTCCGCTGCATTTGAGCCGATTGGTCCGGCGCCGCGAAGCGCCCGACGATGACGGCGGCGACTGCTTCTCCTCCTTTGACGACGTTTATTTCAACGATCAACGAGGAGGAGCAGTATGGAAAACGCAAAAGGATTCATTTTTAAATCGGCAAAAGGGAAGTTTCTCGCTCTAACGGCAATTCTGGGCCTGATGGCGCTGCTGTCGGGATGCGGCGTGCAGAACGGTGAAATCACCAGTTCCACGCCGGGCTTTTTCAATCATTACGTCGTATTCCCGATCTCTTATCTGATTCAGCATCTGGCCCAGTGGACCGGCGGCAGCTACGGCATCGGGATTATCCTGATTACGCTGATCGTGCGGCTGGTACTGTTCCCGCTGATGCTTCGTCAGACGCGCTCGCAGCAGCAGATGAAAGCCAAGATGAACGTGATGCAGCCGCATCTCGACGCTTTGAAAAAGAAATACGAAGACAAGAAAGACGCCGCCGAGCAGCAGAAGATGCAGCAGGAGATGATGGCGCTCTACAAAGAGCATAATTTCAACCCGCTGAATATCGGCTGCCTGCCCATGCTGATCCAGCTGCCGATTCTGTCGGGGCTGTACACCGCGATTCGCCTGACGCCGGAGCTGTCCACGCACTCGTTCCTGTGGTTCAAGCTCGGTCAGCCGGATTGGATACTTGCGATTCTGGTCGCGGTCATTTATCTAGTCCAGGCCAAAGTGTCGCAGTACAGCATGACGCCGGAGCAGCGCAAGCAGATGGCGATCATGGCTTACATTTCGCCGCTGATGATGCTGTTCTTCTCGTTTAGCGCTCCATCCGCCATGCCGCTGTACTGGACGGTGAGCGGTACGTTCCTGCTGGCGCAAACGCTGCTGTTCCGTAAAATGTACCCCGCAGCGCCGGCCCTGGACGCCGCGCCCGTGGACACGAAGCCTTCCAAACCGGTCAAACCGGCGAAGGCTTGATCAGACGCAAGCGGGCGGCTGTCGGAATATTCGAATAAATGAAGACTCGTCCCGCCCGCTTTCGCCAGGCTTTTGCCTGCGGAGCGGGCTTTTTCGTTTAGGGCGTGTACGCAAACTCCGAAGGAAGCAGATTGAGCTGAATTTTCGTTCTCATCAAGGAACTTTTCCGAAGGCGTGCCGGGGCACGTCAAGGGAACGTGACGCCGAGGAGGGCGAAAAGGCAGCTAAAGATGCACGTCGCTGAGTTTGCGTACACGGCCTAGATTTGTGTAAAAAGACGCACAGGCCTTTCTTCGGCATAGGGATATAATGGAAGTGGATTTCAATGTGAAAAGACCGGCCGTAATCAAAGCGAGTTTGCTTGGAAAAGGGGGAATAGGCAATGAGCGTGATCAAGTCGAATCCATTCGATACGGAGGAAACGGGCAGCCGGCAGGGAATCGGAAAAGCGAGCGAAGCGAAACTTTTGCAGGTGGAAGGCGAAGCGGTCGAAGTCGAGCGGGCGGTCACGCAGCGGGGAGAACTCAAGCTCCAGCGGCGCGGCGAACATTACGAACTGATTAGCGGCGGTTCTTTCTTGATGGCCACGTATAACGGCGAGTCGGAAAGACTGCTCGTCAGCGCCGCGCTGGACGTCTGCCGAACCGATTCGGCGCACGTGCTGATCGGCGGACTCGGCGTCGGCTATTCGCTGGCGGAAGCGGTGCGGCATCCCCGCTGCGGACTGGCGACCGTTATCGAGATCGAGGACAAAGTCATCGAGTGGAACCGGCGGTTTCTGCACGTTTACTCGAATGACGCGATCTTCCATCCGCGGGCCCGGGTGATCTGCGCCGATCTGCTGGAGTGGATATCGGAGAGCGAGGAAGCGGGCGAGCGGTACAATGCGATCTGCCTGGATATCGACAACGGCCCGGACTGGACGGTGTTCGAATCGAACGCGGCGCTGTACGGGGACGGCGGCCTGGATACGTTGTACCGTCTGCTGGCGCCGGGCGGCGCGCTGTCGTTCTGGAGCGCATCGCGCTCGCCCGAACTGCTGCTGCGGCTGGAGCGCAAGTTCGGACAAGCGGAGGAGATTGCGGGAGCAAAGCCGGAGCGGGGGGAACCGGATTATGTGTATGTGGGGCGGAAAAGGGAATATAGACAAAGTTGCTGCTTCGCTGTTGACCGCCTGCCGACTGCAAGCACGTCTATCGAGCCGGGCAATGATGCAAATCCGCAACAAATTTAGATGATTTTCTTGGTTTTGCTGCCAATGCTGCATATCGGCACTATTTTTTGCGGTATGTCGTCCAAATAAGCGTATGGGGCGGATCATGCCGCTTTTTTGATGCCGATTTGCAACAATGCTCTCTATATGTTATCCGTAGTGCTTATTTTGTTGCGGATATGCACAAATAAGATAGGCGCCGATTTCTAGAATGTTGTAAATGCCGTGCTTTGAAGCGTGTAACCGACCGTATATTTACCTTCCGCGCCTCGAACGGGAGCAAACAAGCCGCGTTCGCACAGCAGGCGCATAATCTTGACAGAGGCTCGATAGTTCAACCCGAATTGTTTGCGCAGATCGGTCGGGCGGATCGGCCGTCCCAATGTGCAGGCCAGACGAACAATCGAGAATTCGCCGATATGTTCGTTGGAAGATTCGGTTTCGTTTGTCCGCAGCGTTTTTTGAAATCGGGCCATTACCATTCGCAGCAGGGTGATGCACAGCTCCGGCCGATGAGCGACATCGTCGTAAGCGAAAGAAATAACATGAAATCCCATAGCGCTCAAGAACGTTTCCCGGTTTAGTTCGGTGCAGAATTTACGGCGATCCATGTCTTGAATGTGTGAACCGAAGCCTTTGATCTCGATTACAATCTTGGCGCCGGCGGCAATCCAAACGAAATCGCAAAAGTAACGCAGCCCGCGCCAGTCCAACACTTCGTACTCCGGGTGCAGGTGATCGAAATTTCCTCTAAGCGGCCACCAGACATTCATGCAGAACAGCCGCTCCGCTTCCCGGTGTCCCCGTGCCAATCTGTCCCTGCGTTCACCCGTTCGTCCGGCGAGATGCCGAGCGATAAAAGCGTCGTGAGCTTGAATAAATTCCATTTTAAATTCTCCTTTTCATTTCGCCTAAAACCAAAAAACGCCCCGGCCGCATTCGGAAGAATGGGCGGGACGTGCTTCGTCTCGGATCGTGATTAAGTTGAAAAATACGGTTGGCAAATTTGCTTTTTGCCGACGACTGGCGCTAAACTTGCTTCCTGCCTATTATAACCGAAAGCCGCTCCCGCAGCCAGCGGAGAATCACCCGGCGCTTAACGCGCCGACGCTTCGCTCCGGCTTGCCGCCCGCATAAAGTTATCGATAATGCGGTGGCCGATCCGGCCGCCGGCGGTCAGCAGCGATTCGGGGTGGAACTGCACGGCGTAGACCGGCAGCTCGCGATGGCGGACGCCCATCACGACGCCGTCTTCGGAGCGGGCGGTTACTTCCAGGCAGTCGGGCATATGTTCGGCGTACAGCGAGTGGTAGCGGCCGACTTTAAAAGGCTCGTCGATGCCTGCGAACAGCGGGCAGCCCGCGGACGTTTCGACCGTCGCCGGCTTGCCGTGCTGCGGCACGTCGAGAATGCCCAGGCTGCCGCCGTAGTACTCGACGATCCCTTGCAGGCCGAGGCAGACGCCGAACAGGGGCAGTTCGCGCCCCAGCGCGAGTTCCAGCACCTCGCGCATGCGGAAATCGTCCGGCCGGCCCGGGCCCGGAGACAGCACGACGCCGTCGAATTCTTCGCCGCCGCGCAGCGTCCGCAGCGCGGACGGCGTGCGCTGGACGAGCACGTCCGCGCCCGTCTCCTTGAAGTAACCGGCCAGCGTATGCACGAACGAATCTTCGTGATCGACGAACAGCAGGCGCTTGCCAGCGCCGGGTTTGGCATTTGCGTCCGTGTCTATGCCGTCCGCATCGGATGCGCCGCCATCCGCCGCGGCAGCCTGGCCGCCGCGCACCGCTTTGACGAGCGCCGCGCCTTTGGTCAGCGTTTCTTCTTCTTCCTCGGCCGGAACCGAATCGTAGAGCAGGGTCGCGCCGACGCGGATCTCGGCGACGCCGCCTTTGATGCGGATCGTGCGCAGCGTGAGACCGGTATTGAGCGAGCCGTCGAAGCTGTAATAGCCGACCGCGCCGCCGTACCAGTCGCGCGGCGAATCCTCGTGGTTCTCGATCCACTGGATCGCCGCTTTTTTCGGCGCGCCGGTTACGGTTACGGCCCACATATGCGTCATAAACGCGTCGAGCGCGTCGTAGCCGTCGCGCAGCGTGCCTTCCACATGGTCGACGGTGTGGAACAGATGCGAATACGTTTCGATCTGCCGGTGGCCGATCACATTGACCGAGCCCGGTTCGCAAACGCGCGATTTGTCGTTGCGGTCCACGTCCGTGCACATATTCAATTCCGCTTCGTCTTTGCGCGAATTGAGCAGCCTGCGGATCTGCTCCGCGTCTTCGATCGGCGAGGCGCCCCGCTTGATCGTGCCCGAGATCGGGCAGGTTTCCATCCGCTTGCCTTCGACGCGGACATACATCTCCGGCGACGAACCGACCAGATGCTCGGTGCCGAGATTGACGATAAAGCCGTACGGGCTTGGATTGATCTCGCTCAGCCGCCGGAATACGGCGGACGGCGCGTCCGGGCACGGCTCGTACAGGGTCTGCGTCGGCACGACTTCGAACAGGTTGCCGACCTTGAACTGCTCGATCGCGGTATCGACCAGCTTCGCGTAGCGGCCCGGCACATAGGCCGGCAGTTCGCCGGCGGAAGCAATGCGGCTGCGCAGGGAGGCGGCGTTAAGCGTCTCGGGCGTGCCGCGATCCAGTCCCTCGGTGGAGCGGCCTTCGAACGCAAAGTCGTAGCTCAGCCGGTAGGCCTGGCCGAGCTGGCGGTCGACGACGGTAATCTCGTCGGGCAGGTACAGCACGATATCCGGACGCTCCAGCGTGCGTTCGTGCTTGAGCGGCATCGGCTCGAACTGGAATACCAGGTCGTAGCCGAACCCGCCGTACAGGCCGAGCTGGGAATCTTCCGGCGATTCCAGCGCGTCCTTGATACTGCGAATCAGCGTGAAGATCGACGGCCGGCGCGTACGGTCTTCTTCGGACAGCAGTTCTTCCTCGTCTTCGCGGCGCAGCACGGAACCGGAAATCAGCCCGCCGGTCGTCCGCTGCAGCGCAAACACGGGATCGGCGGACAAATGGCCGAACAGAAAATCGAGCAGCGGCAGGCCGCGCTCGTTCAGCGCCTGGATCTCGAACCGCCCTCTCGACGAACGAAGTTCGATCGGCGGGTTCAGAAAACCGACGTCCCATCTCGAATAACGGCCTGGAAATTCGTAGCCGCTCGTAAACAGGGCGCCTCTGCGATTGTCGATTCCGGCAAGGATGGGATTGACCGCCTCCGACGGATCGAGAGGGGTAAGGCGACGGGTGATGTCAAGATGGCCTCGGGTCGCATACTGCGCCGTCTGCGGCGAAAGGGTAGCATGAAATTTCACGTTTTCTCCTCCTTGGTAATGGAGAGAAAAGAGAAAGAAAGTGATGGATATGTCGTTGGAAAAAGGGGACTCGGCTCCGCTCAACTTTGCTCTGCTCTAGTCTCTGCTCAGGCTCTTCTGCTTGGGGCGATACTCTCGGTAAAGCATGCGGACTCTTCCGCGGGCGTCCGGCTCTCCGGACTTACCGCAAATCATACCGGGTCGGCAGGGTCGTTGTCAACGCCGGATCTTGTCAAAGCGATATCGGTATGATCCTCACCGGCAGTACAGTCGATATCGCGATGCTGAAATATGCGGTACGGCCGGCTGCTCAAAGAAAGCGCGGTTGTCCGGGAGTCCGGCAACGCCTGGGCCGAACTCGTCGATCCGGCTTCCCGGGTTGTCGTCGGCCGTGCGATGATCGAACCGTCCGCGGCTTCGGCCGTGTCCGGAATACCCGGAAAAAGGAAAAAGCCGCGAATGAGCCGCCGAGTGCAGATGCGGCGCCGCGGCACAACCCATAGAAAGCGCAAAAACGGCTGCCCGGAAAGGCGGCCGTTTTTCTTTTGGCAAAATGCGAAAAGAGGCTTGTATCGGGTAAAAGAAAAGAATAAAATAAACATATGAACAATTGCTCATATGTTTATGGGAAGAAGGGATAAAGAATGAATTCGAAAGAACCGCACCGGCATTCTTCCGGACAAAACGGCCGTCACGGTCATGAACACGACCGCGAACATTCGCACAGCCGCGGATCGGGCGGACACACCCATCGGCACGGTCACGGCCATAACCACTCGCATACGCACGGCGCCAACAAAAAAGCGCTCAAGCTGTCCTTTTTCCTGATCGCTTCTTATATGATCGTGGAAGTGATCGGAGGCTTGATGACGAACAGCCTGGCGCTGCTGTCGGACGCGGGTCATATGCTGAGCGACGCGGCCGCGCTGGGATTCAGCCTGCTCGCGATGATCTGGGGCGAACGCAGCGCCAGTAGCGCCAAGACTTACGGCTATAAACGATTTGAAGTCCTGGCCGCTTTCCTGAACGGAATCGCGCTGCTCGCGATCTCGCTTTACATTTTCTATGAAGCGTTTCGGCGTTTCTCCGATCCGCCCGGCGTCATGAGTTCGGGCATGCTGACAATCGCGGTGATCGGCCTGTTGGTGAACGTAGCCGCCGCCTGGATCCTGATGAAAGGCGATACGTCGGAGAATCTGAATATCCGCAGCGCTTTTCTGCATGTGATCGGCGATCTGCTCGGCTCCGTCGGGGCGATCGCCGCGGCGCTGCTGATTATGGCGTTCGGCTGGAATCTGGCCGACCCGATCGCGAGCGTGATCGTCGCGGTGCTGGTGCTGCTCAGCGCTTACCGGATCACGCGGGACTCGGTGCATATCCTGATGGAAGGGACGCCGTCCGGAATCGACGCGGAAGAGATTCGCGCGCAGCTTTCCGATATCGAAGGCGTCCGCGGCGTGCACGATCTGCATATCTGGTCGCTGTCCTCGGACGTTCCGCTCCTGAGCGGACACCTCGCGCTCGAACAGACCGAATCGGGACCGCGGGTTATGCGCGAGGCGCGCCGGCTGTTGACCGAAGAGTTCGGCATCGGGCATATTACGATTCAGCTCGACCCGCCCGGAGAAGAATGCCGGGTCGGCGAAGAAAGCTGCCGCAGTTTTTTCGTTCATTGAAAGATAGGGCTGTACAAACAAAAAAAGAAGCACCCGGCAAAGGGAACTTCTTTGTAACCGACTTTGTTTTTGCCGCGCCGATGGAAACACCCGCGTCCGATCAGCCGTGCCGCAGATGCTGGAGCGTCTGCGCAAAGATTTCTTCCACATGGCGGTCGTCGAGCGAATAGAATACCGTTTTGCCGACTTTGCGGCGTTTGACGATGCGCGTATTGCGCAGATAACGCAATTGGTGCGAGACCGCCGACTGAGTCATATCGAGCACGATGCACAGGTCGTGGACGCACAGTTCTTTTTGCAGCAGGGCATAGATCAGCCTGACCCGCGTGGGATCGCCGAGCGCTTTGAACAGTTCGGCCATATCGATAGCGGTGGAATCGTCCACAAAATTTTCTTTGATACGGACCAGCGTTTCCCGGGGAGCCGCGCTGTCCGCGCCGTCGTGACCGCATTCGTCTATCGTTTCTTCGCGTAACGCTTCCTGCTTCACGCTTCATCACCTTCCCGTATCCGTCGTGCTTCCATTATACCAAAAATCGTTGGCGTTACGAATAGGCAATTTTTTGCTGCGAGATTGGAGACCGACCTTTAAAGCTTTGACTTCCGGAAAAAGGAGGGCTATAATCGAACTAACACATGAATATATGCTCATATATAATTCGTAACTTTTTCGAATAAAACGGCGGCCGGATACGGCCCAGGCGTCTGGAGAAAGATAAGGAGGAATCGCAATGGGAACCGCAGCGGGAACCGTGAAACGGGAATGGGTGCTGGACGGGCTGGACTGCGCCAACTGCGCGCTCAAGATCGAAAACAGCGTGCAGAAGATGGAGGGCGTCTCCGCCTGTTCGCTGAATTTCGTAAATAAAACCCTTACCTTCGAAGCCGATACGGAGCAGGGAGACGAAGTGGCTTCCAAAGCGGCGGGCACGATCAAGAAGCTGGAGCCGCATGTGCAGATCCGGGTCAAAGGAACGCGCGAAGCGGTCGATTCCGAGGGTCGGGTGGTCGTTTCGGCCGCCGTCCAGGCGGATCATGCCCGCGCCTCGGATGCACACGAGCACGGCGATCGCGAAGATCACGGACATGCCGGTCACGATCATGCGGGACACGATCACGCCGGTCATTCGCACGCTCACGGCGGCGGTCTGGACAAGAAACTGATCGCCAGACTCGCGGTCGGAGCGGTGCTGACGGCGGCCGGAATGCTTGCCCCGCTGAACGGTCCGGCCGAGCTGGCGCTGTTCCTGATCGCGTATCTGCTGGTCGGCGGCGACGTCGCGTTGCAGGCGGCTAAGAATATCGCGCGCGGGCAGGTATTCGACGAATACTTCCTGATGTCGGCAGCGACAATCGGCGCGTTTGCAATCGGGCAGTATCCGGAAGGCGTCGCCGTTATGCTGTTCTATCAGGTGGGCGAGCTGTTCCAGAGCCTGGCGGTCAACCGGTCGAGAAAATCGATCACCTCGCTGCTCAATATCCGCCCGGACTATGCGAATCTCAAATCCGGCGAAGAAACGCGGCGGGTGAAGCCGGATTCCGTCGAAGTCGGCCAGACCATTCTGGTGCGCCCGGGCGAAAAAGTACCGTTGGACGGCAAAGTAACGGACGGCTCGTCGATGGTCGACACGTCCGCGCTGACCGGCGAATCGGTACCGCGCGGCGTCAAAGCCGGCGACGAAGTGCTTGGCGGATTTATCAATAAAAACGGCGTCCTGACCGTCGAAGTGACGCGCGCGTTCGGCGAATCGTCCGTCGCGAAGATTCTCGAACTGGTCGAGAACGCTTCGGGCCGCAAAGCGCCGACCGAGAACTTTATCAGCAAGTTTGCGCGCGGTTATACGCCGGTAGTGGTCATTACGGCGCTGCTGCTGGCGGTCGTGCCGCCGCTTGCGATCGACGGAGCGCAGTTCTCCGACTGGATCTACCGGGCGCTGATCTTCCTCGTCATCTCCTGTCCGTGCGCGCTGGTCGTTTCGATCCCGCTCGGTTTCTTCGGCGGTATCGGCGCGGCTTCGAGGCAGGGCGTGCTGGTTAAGGGAGGCAATTATCTGGAAGCGCTGAACGGCGTCAAGATCGTGGTCTTCGACAAGACCGGCACGCTGACCAAAGGCAGCTTCAAAGTCACGGATGTGCGTCCGGCGGAAGGATTCGGCCGCGAGCAGCTGCTTGAAACGGCGGCTTACGCCGAACTGCACTCCGGCCACCCGATCGCCGATTCGATCCGCGAAGCCTACGGCGTCGCGCTGAGCGAGCCGCGCGTGAACGATTACGAAGAGATTTCCGGTCACGGCATTCGCGCCCGCATCGACGGACGGACGGTGCTGGCCGGCAACGCCAAACTGATGACCGCCGAAGGCATCGCGTTCGGCGAAGAAAGCGATGTGGGCACGGTCGTCCATATCGCGGTAGACGGACGCTATGCCGGACGGATCGTAATCGCCGACGAAGTGAAAGAAGATTCGGCGGAAGCGATCCGCGCCCTGAAGCGGCTCGGTATTCGCCGGACGGTCATGCTGACCGGCGACTCGCAGATCGTCGGCGAAGCGGTCGGCCGGCAGCTAGGACTCGACGAAGTGCATGCCGGGCTGCTGCCGGAGCATAAGGTCGAGCAGATCGAGCGGTTGGACCGAGATAAAGCGCCGAAAGAAAAAATTCTGTTCGTCGGCGACGGCATCAACGATACGCCGGTGCTGGCCCGCGCCGATATCGGCGTCGCGATGGGCGGCCTCGGTTCCGACGCGGCGATCGAAGCGGCCGATGTGGTCATCATGACCGACGAGCCGTCGAAGCTCGTTACGGCGATCGGGATCGCCAAGCGCACGCGCCGCATCGTGTGGCAGAATATCTGGTTCGCGCTCGGCGTCAAAGCCGTGTTCCTGATCCTTGGAGCTTTCGGCATCGCGACCATGTGGGAAGCGGTTTTCTCCGATGTCGGCGTAACCGTGATCGCGGTGCTGAACGCGATGCGCGTGCTGCGCTCCGAACCCAAGCTGCCCGCCGGCAAACAGACGCCTTCCGCGGCGCAGAACTAACGGCGGCTTCGAACTGGAAAAAGAACCAAGAACCGTTCCAACCGGAACGGTTCTTCAGGCTATCGAGAAAGCCGGGTATTGTTCCAAACGGAAAATAGCGGCACAGGTACACTTATTTGGGGCGAAATCCTTCGATTTCTCTAAATAGCGACGCAGGTGCAGCTATTCGGGGCCCAAAGGCCGAATCGAAGCGTAAAAGCTCGAAATAGATGTATGAGTGCAGTTATTTGCTCGAAAACGTAAAAGAAAGCCGGAATAAGGGCCTATACGCAGCTAGTTGGATTCTTCTTGCCGCTGGCTTTATTTCTCCAGCCCTTTCCCGACCTTTCCTTCCAATCGAACCCGCCTAAATTAGGTTTATATCCAATCGTTTCTCGACAATCCGAAGAACCGTTCCGTCCGGAACGGTTCTTTTTTTATGCGCCCGTGTTCGTTTTCTCGGCTGGATGTTTTTTACTGGAATTTTTCCGGCGGGGCCGATAAGATGGCGTTAACTTTCTTGATGTAGCGTTCTCATCCCATAATAAGGTAAAGTGAAGCTATCACCGGAAATCCATCTTGGATATGGAGGCGAGAGTATGCAGGATCTTCGCTGTGCGTATCACCGGGATCGTCCGGCCCGGCACCAATGCAGACGTTGCGGGCGGATGCTGTGCGACGAGTGCTGCGACCCGCAGCTGCACGTGTGCAAATTCGGGGCGTGCGCGGAAGAAGGCGCGCATTCGGCGCCGCGCTTCTCGGACCGGGGGCAACGAAATCCGCGGGACCCGTACAACGGGAATCGTCAGGGCAATGCGATGAACACCGGCTGCCGGATCGCTCTTTCGATCCTTGCGGTCATCGGCGGGCTGTTTCTGCTGCTGGTCGCGATCTGCGGCGGCATGATCTTTTTTAACTATTGAGCCGTTTGAACGAAAGGCTTTATACCGGCCGGTTTGCAGCCGGTTTCCCGATCATCCCATTGAAAAGAAAGGAGGCAGGCTGTGCAATTCCCCGTCTATATCCATCTCGGTCCGTGGAGTATTCATCCGCATGTCTTGTTCGAGGCGCTGTCTTACTTTATCGGGTTTCGCGTGTATTTGTGGACGCGGCGGCCCAGTTCGATGCCGAAGCTGACCAGTCTGCAAATTCTGGCCGGGACGATTCTGGGCGCCGCGCTGGGAGCCAAGCTGCTGTACTGGCTGGAAGATCCGTCGGCGACCTGGGAGCAGCTTCGGCAGGGGAATTTGTTATGGGGCGGCAAAACGATCGTGGGCGACTGCTCGGCGGCTTGATCGGCGTGGAGCTGGTCAAGAAACTGGCCGGCTGGAAATCTTCCACCGGCGACGACTTCGTGTATCCGCTGATCGTCGGCATGGTGCTGGGGCGGATCGGCTGCTTCCTGACCGGTCTCGAAGACCATACATACGGAGTCGCCACGACCTGGATCACCGGCGTGGACTTCGGCGACGGAGTCATGCGCCATCCGGCGCAGCTGTACGAGATCTTCGTGCTCCTGCTGCTCGGAGGGCTGCTGTTCCCGCTGTACCGCAAAAGCCGGGACGCTGCCGCAGTCTCTGCGGGCTACGTGCCGGGCCGGATGTTCCAGTGGTTTATGGGCGGCTATCTGCTTTTTCGTTTTGTTATCGAGTTTATCAAACCGACCCCGCATCCGTATCTGGGGCTCAACAATATTCAGCTGGCCTGCATCGCGGGGCTGATCTACTACGCCTGGCTGCTGCTGCGGCGGGGCGCGGGTGGAAGCCGGCTGCCGGCGGGCGCCGAAGCGGCGGGTTGACACAGCCGAAGACGGCCAAGCATCCAACAAAGGAGTGTCGCAATCATGCCGAATCGTCCTTATCTGTACCACGAACTGACCAACAGCATCTGCACGACCTGCTACCGCAAAGTGGAAGCCAAGATCCTCGAAGAAGACGGGCGCATGTACATGGTCAAAAGATGCCTGGTGCACGGACCCGAAAAGGTGCTGATTTCCACCGACGTCGATTACTATAAAAAAACGCGCGAATTCATCAAAGCGTCGGAAATGCCGCTGCAGTGGAACACGCCGATCAAGTATGGCTGTCCGTACGACTGCGGGCTGTGTCCCGATCACGAGCAGCACAGCTGCCTGACGCTGCTGGAGATCACCGACCACTGCAACCTGAAATGCCCGATCTGCTTCGCGGAATCTTCGCCGCACCGCACGTCGTACCGCTCGATGGAACAGATCGAATTTATGCTGGACCGGATTATCGCCAACGAAGGGGAAGCGGATATCGTCCAGATCAGCGGCGGCGAGCCGACGACGCATCCGCAGTTCTTCGACATTCTCGATCTGTGCCGCACCAAGCCGATCCAGCATATCATGGTTAACACGAACGGCATCCGCATCGCGCAGGACCGGGAATTCACGAAGCGTCTGGCGTCGTACATGCCGGGCTTCGAAATCTATTTGCAGTTCGACAGCTTCGAAGCCGACGTGCTCAAAGAGCTGCGCGGGGCGGACCTGCGCCGTATCCGCGAAGACGCGATCCGGCATCTGAACGAGTTCAACCTGTCCACCACGCTCGTCGTGACGCTCAAGAAAGGGCTGAACGACGCCGAAGTCGGCAGGATCATTCAATACGGGCTGGAACAGCCCGCGGTGCGCGGCGTCACGATTCAGCCGATCCAGGCGGCGGGCCGGCTCGAAGGCTACGACCCGGCGACCGACCGGCTGACGGTCAGCGAAGTGCGGCAGATGATTATCGACCAGTCGGGCATATTCGAACCCGACGATATTCTGCCGGTTCCGTGCCATCCGGACTGTCTGGCGATGGGTTATGCGCTGAAGCTGGGCAGCGAGGTTCTTCCGCTGACGAGAATGATCGAGCCGGAGGTGCTGCTCGAAGGAGACAGCAATACGATTGTCTTCGAACAGGACCCGGTGATCCGCGGCAAGCTGTTCGAGCTGCTGTCTACCGGACATTCGCCGATTTCTTCGGCGCTGTCGCTCAAAAGCCTGCTGTGCTGCCTGCCGCTTGCCGCGGTGCCGGAGCAGATCACGTACGATAATGTATTCCGCATTATCATTATGCAGTTTCTCGACGCGCACAACTTCGATGTGCGCTCGGTGAAGAAATCCTGCGTGCATATCGCGCACCCGGACGGCCGGATCATTCCGTTCGATACGTACAACCTGTTCTACCGCGACGACAAAGAAAAGCTGCTGGAAGAACGCAAAGCGGAAATCGCGACCGCCTGGGATTGACCGGCCCTGCACTTTCTCCTGCTTTTCCGACATACAAAAAGCCCGCCGGCACGCCTCCTTCGAGGAACGTGCCGGCGGGCTTTTCCGGCGTGTGCTTGTTCGGGCCGAGCCGCGAGCTACAATACGTTTTTGGCCGCCTGTACGGCCGCGGCGCCTTCCGCGCGTTCGCGATGCGTAAGCCGGCGGTGCGCGGCCAGCAGAAACGGCAGCCCGCAAAGCGTAATCAGCGCCAGCGGCGCGAAGACGGCAAAGCCGCTTTGCAGCGCGAACCGGTCGAGCAGCAGGCCGCCGACGACCGGCGCGGCGACGCTGCCGAGATTGTTGAACCCGATCGTGCCGAAATAGGTCCCTTTCCAGGCTTCCGGCGCGATGCGGTCGATCAGCACGTCCATCATGGTGAACATCAGCACTTCGCCGACGGTAAAGATAAACACGCCGACCAGGAACATCGCGATGCCCTGCGCCAGACCGAACAGCAGCAGCGAGACGGACACGAGCGCGCAGCCCAGAATGAGCGGCACCACCGGACGGAAGCGGCTGACCGTTTTCACAACCGGATACTGCACGATCAGGACGACGGCCGCGTTCATGGCGAGCATGTACGAGAACAGCTCGCGGCCGTTCGCGATCCGCGGCGTCAGCGTCAGGTACTGGGCCAGCGTCGAGCTGAAATGGCCGTAGCCCATTACGCAGAAAGTCGTCCCGATCAGCACCGGCAGAAAAATGCGGTCGCGTCCCGTGACGGCAAACGCTTCGCGAATTTTGGGCGCGGCGGCGTTCTTCGCGGTTTGCAGCACGCTGCGATGCGCGGCGAACTGGGCAACCAGCACCAGGCCGTACAGGATGTACACGACTCCCGCGACGGCAAACGGCGCCGTCGACTGCGCGGAACCGAGCCGCAGCCCGAGAATCGGCCCGAATACGACGCCGATATTGATCGCCGCATAGCGCAGGTTGAACACCAGCAGCTTGCGCTCCGGCGGCGTCGTATCCGACAGCAGCGCGCGCGAAGCCGGTTCGAACACCGAGCGGCACAGTCCGTTCAGCACATTGACGACGAAGAACATCCAGATCTCGCTTGCCGCCGCGAAGCCGAAGAACACGGCCGCCCAGCAGAAAACGGAGACGAGCATCACCTTTTTACGCCCGATCCGGTCGGAGATATACCCGCCGTAGAAGCTGATCGAGACGCCCGCGAGCGAGCTTGCGGCCACGATCAAGCCGGTTTGCACAGACGAGACGCCGAGCGTGCCCGTCAAATAGATCGCGAGAAACGGAATGCTCATCGAAGTCACGAGCCGGCCGAACATCGTCCCGACGATAATCGTCCAGGCCATGGGGTGAATACTTTTGAACGCTTTTGGAATCACGGGCCTTACACTCCTTGTCGTCAACTGTCGTCATTGTACCGGGAGAAAAGGAGAAGAAAAAGGGTAAGAAAAGATTTGCTTTTTTCACCTTTTATATGTTCGAATAAGAGCATAAAGTCGTTGCTGCGCGAAAGGAGTGAGGCCCATGGACAGCGGAATGCTGCATTATCTGCAGATTTATAAGGGGCTGAGGGAAGAGACAAACGCAGAAGGTACCGTTTCGGTCACGATCGCGAAGCTGTCGGAACTGCTTTTTTGCACGCCGCGGAATGTCAAATTTGTGCTGCGGCGTCTCGAAGAGAAAGGCTGGATACGCTGGACGCCGGGACGCGGGAGGGGCAACGGGTCGGTGCTCGCTTTTCTCCGTCCAATCGGCGAAGTGCTGGAGATGAAAGTGGACGAGCTGCTCGAAAACGGCCGTATGAGCGAAGCGCTCGATCTGATCGCGGACGCCCAGGTCGGCGAGACGCTTAAACGGAAGCTGTGGATGCGGGTAAATGTGCATCTGGGACTTCGCAGCGAACCGGAAGAGTCGTCCACCCGCGATGTGCTGCAAATGATCCGTGGCCAGCGGTTGGAAAACGTGGACCCGGCTTTCGCTCACACCGTTTTCGAAGTGTATATCTTGGGCCAGCTGTTCGATACGCTTGTCGATTACGATACGGCGTCCGAACGTTTTTTGCCCAAACTGGCCCACCGCTGGGAAAGCAGCGCCGACCGAACGCGCTGGACCTTTTATTTGCGAAAAGGGATTCGGTTCCATGACGGTCGGCTGCTGACGTCGCGCGACGTTCGATCGACGCTGCATCGCCTGCGCCGCAAAAACTCGCCCGCGATCAAGCTGTTCGAGGACGTGGAAGACGCGGAGACCTTCGGCGATTACGTCGTCGTGTTCCGGTTGTCGCGTCCCAACGCTTTTTTTCTGCACTTGGCCGGCTGTTTGTATCTGGCTGTGCTTCCGGCCGACGAGAAAGAAGGCCTGCCGATCGGCAGCGGGCCGTTTCGCATCGGCAAGCTTGAGACCAGCAAACTGACATTGAACGCTTTCGACGGTTATTTCGGGTATCGTCCGCTGATCGATCGTGTGGACGTCTGGTTTTTGCCCGGGATCGCGCAGGAAAGCAGGACCTACCACCTGTCGGATCAAGACGACGTGGAAGACAGCAAAGAGCTGAACAAACCCGGAATGGGCTGCCGATACCTGATTTTCAATTTTCGCAAGCCGGGCATCCAGCACCAATCCGAGTTTCGAAAAGCGATTCGTATTCTGTACGACCGGCAGGCGATCGTCAATGAGCTGGGCGGCAGCCTGATCGAACCGGCCGCGGGATTTTTGCCTTCGCGCAGCAAACGCTCCTCGATTCCGCCCTGCTCCCTCGAAGAAGCGGCGGAGCGGCTTGGACGCAGCGGCTACGAAGGACAAACGCTGCAAATCGTGTTTATGGACCGCAAGCAGGAAAGACTCGAAGCGCAGTGGCTGAAGGATCGCGCGAGTCTGATCGGTCTTGAACTGGAGCTCTGCCCGCAGGAGGTTTCGCTGGCCAGAACGGAAGACGATTCCGGTGAACTGGCGCTGGCGACGGAAATGCTGGAGGACGATTGGGAGCTCGAACTGCTGAACTTCTTTTTGAACACAGGCACTTATCTGAACCGCAAGCTCGACGATGCGCGCTTGAATCGGCTGCATGAAATGTTCGACGGATTCATGGGCAAAGAAAAAGAAGGGCGCGCCGAAGTATTCGAACGGGCCCAGTCTTTGCTGGAAAAAGAAAATTGGCTGCTGTACGGAACTCACATCAATCATCGCGGTTATTTCAACCGGAATCTGTACGGGCTGCGCATGGACGCGCTGGGCTTTCCGAACCTGTCCCGGTTGTGGGTCAAAAGCGGCCGTGCGGGAGGAAAGGATTGAACCTTGGCTTCTTGGGACGTATGCTTAAAGCATAGACGGCAGGCAGACGTCCGCCGCACCGTTGCCGCAGGGCTGAACGGATTATGGACAAAGAAGGGCTGAGAAACGCATGATGAACAATCAAGAGAATTCTTCCGCAAACGCGCGGCGCAAAGTCATTATCGATACGGATACGGCGGGAGACGATACGATCGCGATCCTGACCGCGCTGCATCATTTCGACGTGCTGGGCATTATGATGACGGGCGGCAACGTGCAGTTCGACCAGGAGGTCGAAAATGCGCTGTACACGATCCAGGTCGCCGGCAAAGGCGGACCGGACGGGCGGATCCCCGTGTACAAAGGCTGCGAGCGTCCGCTGCTGTCGCCGTGGAATTCGCCGCAGCATCTCACCGTCGAAGACGTGCACGGCAGCGACGGGATGGGCGGAGCGAATTTCCCGCCGGCGATCCAGCGTCCGGCCGAAGGCCACGCCGTCGACTTCCTGATCGAAACGGTGCATAACCATCCCGGCGAAGTAACGCTGCTCGCGATCGCGCCGTTGACCAATATCGCGATGGCGATCCAGAAAGACCCGACGATTGTGCCGGAAATCGCGCATCTGTACGTAATGGGCGGCACCAACAACGCGCTCGGCAATATCACGCCGGCGGCGGAATACAACTTCTATACCGATCCGGAAGCGGCCAGCCTGGTGCTGAATTCCGGTATTCCGACCACGATGGTGGGCTGGGAAATGTGCACCGGCTTCTCGCTGATGGACGACGACGATCATGCGGAGATCGCAAGTCTCGGCACATCGGGCGCCCGCTTTTTCTCCGCCGTGAACAAGGTCGTGATGCAGTTCAACAAAACGGTGCACCGCCTCGGCGGCACGACGCATCCCGACACGCTGCTGATGGCGGTCGCGGCGAACGAAGCGGTCATGACGCGCTCGAGCGATTATTTTGTGGATGTGGAAACGAAAGGGCAATGGACGCGCGGCTACAGCGTGGTGGACGTGAACGGACGCCTCGGCCGGCGGCCGAACGCGCGGGTATGCGAAGGAATCGACCGGCCGCTGTTCAGGTCGATGCTGCTGGACGTGCTGGGCGCGATTAAGTAGAAGCGCAATACCGCTTGAAGCATCGAATTCGCCGTCTGATTGAACGCGCCGCAAATCGAGTAATGATTAACGGAAGCTTGACCGCGCGGCTGTCCGCCGATATTCGATACGTTCCGGGCGAAGCCGCGCGTTTTGCCGGTTATAAGGAGGACGGGGCATGAAACGGCAGGCTGTGCATATGGATAAACAGATCGTCAAGACGGTCCGGCTGGACTATCAGTTATACGTGCCGGCCGGGTACGAACAGGACGAATCGGCTTCCTGGCCGCTTATTTTGTATCTGCACGGAGCGGGAGGCAGCGGGCCCGATCGCGATCAGCTGAGAAAAGAAGGGCTGCCGCAGCGCGTGGAATCGGGTTCCGGCCTGCCTTTCTTCGTTGCGGCTCCGCACTGCCCGCTCGGTTCGTTCTGGAATACGATGGAAGACGAACTGCTGGCGATGCTGGACGATCTCTCGCGGGCGTGGCGGATCGACGACAGCCGCCTGTATCTTACGGGCTTCAGCATGGGCGCTTACGGCGTCTGGAATCTGGCCGACCGTCATCCGCAGCGCTTCGCGGCGGTTGCGCCCGTGTCAGGCGGCGGCGATCCCGCGCATTCCAAGCGGCTGAGCGATATGCCGGCCTGGATCTTCCACGGCGAAGCGGACGAGGTCATCCGTTCGTCGGAATCGCTGAAAATGGCGGAAGCGATGCGGGAAGCCGGCGCGGAAGTGGAGCTGACGCTGTATCCCGGCGTCGGTCACGACTGCTGGAAAAACGTATATGCGAACGAAGGGTTGTACCGCTGGTTCCTGGAGCATTCGCGAACCGGCGGGCGGCGGAACGACAAGGAGGACGACATGAAGGAAAGCAAGCTCGAATGGCGGGAGCACAGCGGAAGCGCGCAAAGCGAAGTCCGGTCTGCAAACAGCGTAAACGACGTAAGCGGCTCAACCGGAGCAGCGGCAAATCCACTTTCCGCAAACGCCGCTCCCAAACTGCCGGAGCTGATCTTTTTGCCCGACGGCACCGAAAGGCTCAAGATCGTTCCGATCGAAGAAGCGGATATCGACGAGATGCTGGAGCTGGAACTGCGGAACAAAGAGTTTTTCAGCCGGTTCTCTCCGGTGCGCGACGATTCTTTCTATACGCGCGAAGCCCAGGAGAAAAGAATTCGTACGATGGCGGAAGCGGCCAGGCACGACGAACGCTATCAGTTCACGGTGCGCGAACGGGAGTCCGGCCGGCTGGTCGGCGTCACCGATCTGACCGGCATTCAGCGCGGATCGCTGCAAGGCGCCTGGATCGGCTACTTTATGGACCGGTCCTGCAACGGCAAAGGCTATATGACCGAAGCGGTCCGTTATACGGTGCGCTATGCGTTCGAAGTGCTGGCGCTGCACCGGATCGAAGCCGGCGTGATGCCGCATAACGAGCCTTCGCTGCGCGTGCTGGCCAAAGCCGGGTTCGAGCGTGAAGGCATTTCGCGCAAAAACGTCAAGATCAACGGCAGATGGCGCGATCATGTGCTGCTGGCGATCCTGAATCCGAAAGACGACGAAGAATAAAAGGAGGGTGAGCGGATATGGTGATTACGGACGAAGCCGGCGCGTTTATCCGGGCGGAAATGGACAAGACGGGCATCTCGACGCTGAGAGTGCTTTCCAGCGGACGAAGCTGCTCCTGCTGCGGTCCGGGATTCATCGTCAAGCTCGGTCCCGCCGAAACGAACGACCGGCTTTGCACCGTGAACGGGCTGGAAGTCGCTTACGAACCGCACGCGGTGAGTTTCGTCGAGTCGGTTACGCTGGATCTGCTGGACAACGAGCGGGGACGCAGGCTTGTGATGCGGAGCGAGGACCGCTGCGCGCTGTAGAACGGGCGGCCTGCTGTGAAAAAAACGGGCGGGTGCGCTGTATTCCGGCGCGGAGAAAGGAGCGATACACGTTTTATGTCTGTAAGCGAAGTGTTGGATATATTTAACGAGCGTCACGAACGGATCGGTACCGCGCCGCGCGGCGAAGTCCACGAACGCGGGCTGTGGCATCAGGTGTTTCACTGCTGGATCGTGTCGGGTTCGGCGGAGTCGGGCCGGCATATTCTGTTCCAGCTGCGTCATCCGGACAAAGAAACGTTTCCGGACAAGCTGGATACGTCGAGCGCCGGTCATCTGCTGGCGGGCGAAGCGCCGGAGGACGGCGTGCGCGAGCTGGAAGAAGAACTGGGCCTGGTTATTCCGTACGAAAAGCTGATTTACTGCGGTCTGCACCGCGAGGAATACCGGATCTCCGAGCATTATATGGACCGGGAGTTTACCCACGTCCATCTGGCCGTTTGCGACCTGCCGCTTGAGCGGTACAGCGTGCAGCGCAGCGAAGTCAGCGGATTGTTTTGGCTGGACTCGCGGGACTTTCGGGAGCTGGTTCGCGGCGAACGCGACCGCGCGCGGGCCGAAGGCGTCGTTTACGACGATCGGCTGCGGCCGATACGCGAGGAGCGCCTGGTTTCGCTGGACGATTTCACTGCGAATACCGCCGATTATTACGAGCTGCTGTTCGGTGCGCTGAGTAGACTGGAGAGCGGCGGCTTCTTATCCGGGAATTGAGGACAATCGATTGCAGCTGATCAAAAGGAGGCGGTTTCCGTGAGCGAATTTACATGGGGTCATCTGATTTTGAACCGGGATCTTGATAAAGTCGAAGCGTTCCGGCCGGTAAAAGTAAAAACGTTGAATGATAAATGGAGTGTGTTTTTTACCCCGGAATCCCGCATCGGCGACGACCGTACGGCCGAAGTGCTGAAAGCGGAGTCGGATATTCCGATACTGAGTTTCGAAAATGCGGGAGATTACGGTTGGGGATTCGCGATTACGCGCGGCGGCAAAGTGCTTTCCCGATTCGAGCTTTCGTATATGGCGGAAGATCAGGATTTGGTTGAGCTGACGGAACGCGATTATCCCGGCGAAGAACCTTCCGAGCTGCTGTATATGAGCGAGAACAGCTCGAAGATTTATGCGGAAATGCTGGGAAAACTTCGAGCCGTTTATCCTCTGCGGCAGCGTATCGAAAAGTGGCTGGCGCCGTTTTCGGCCGATGCTTTTCGCGAGTTCGATTTGTCCGAGGAACAGGTCGAACGTATCGGCAGGCTGTTGAATGCGGATCATTTGACGCAGGTATGGGAAAAAGAAGTTTTGAAGATCGTCGAACAATTCAAAGAAATCGTCGGCATCGAAGAAATGAACTGGATCTCGCCGGATTACGAGGACGAGGACGAAGATTGATTCTCAAAAAAGGATATGCAGTAAGCAAGCCGGCCCGTTTTAAGAGCCGGCTTTTTGGCGCGTCCGCGAATTTGCAAATCGCAGGGTCGAGAACGAACGGACAGCATTTATATTGCTTTTTATATTATCGGATGATATATTTCAATTGTTAATATAAACAAACGATATATAGGAGTGAGGAAATGTCCGATTCGATCCTGCTTAAACTTTTCAGAAATCCGCTCGTCATCATCGGGATGATTACCGCCGTGCTGTTTCAGGTTTTTTTTAGTCTGATCTGGATTACGGGTTACGATCATGTGTCCGACCGGGTAGACCGGCTCAAGATTGCAATTGTCAATGAAGACGGGACGGCTTCGGCGGAGATCGCCGCGAAGATCGCGAGCGCATTGAGCTTTCGAACCGAGACGTCTTTGACGCGCGAACAAGCGGAAGACGCGCTGGAGAAGCGCGACGTCCGGATGATCGTGACGCTGCCCGCAGGCTTCGCGTCGGCGCTTGCCGGCGGCGGACAGCCGGCTTCGGTCCGCTACGAGATCAACCAGTCGAATCCGCAGATGGCGACCGGCGCGATGCAGACGGCGGCGCAGCGTATCACGGCCGCGCTGAACGAGCAGGCGCGGGGAACAGCGGTGTCGCAAACGCTCCGCGCGCTGCGGCTGCCGCAGGCCCAGGCCGAAGCGGTGCAAACAAGCGCGCAGACCCGCGTGACCGCGGAGATGCAAACCGTCCATCCGGTGGATAATTTCGTGCAGACGATGATTCCGCTGATGGTCGTAACGGCTTCTTATACCGGGGCCATGCTGCTGGCCATGAATCTGAACAAAGCGGCTGCCGGCCTGGCTTTCTCGACCGGAAAATGGAAGCTGCTCGGCGCGCGCTATGTTCTGATGGCTTTCACGGCTTTGATCGCTTCGCTGATCGGGACCGCGATGAATACGGCGCTGGGCGCGCTGCCCATGGCTTCTTTCCTGCCGTTCTGGATGTTCGAATTCCTGATCCTGCTTGCCTGCATGATCGTCGCGCAGCTCGGTCTGCTGCTGCTCGGCGAAATGGGCGCCTGGCTGAATATCGCGCTGCTGTCGCTGCAGATGCTGTCTTCCGGCGCCACGATTCCGCGCGATGTGCTGCCGCCGTTCTATCATGCGGTGGGCCGGTTCTTCCCGGCTTACCACGCGGTTAACGGCATTATGGACCTGGTGATCGGCGGCAGCGGTCTGGCGCGCAGCGCGGGAATGCTTGCGCTGATCGGAGCGGCCGGCATCGCGCTCAGCCTGTTTGCCACCGCGCTGCGCCGCGCGCCCGGTCGTCGCGTCGAACCGACTTCCGCGGCGGTGTAATTCCCGCTTTTCCGGCGGGCCTCTTTCATTGAGGCCCGCTCTTTGTTGTGTTAAGTTAATAAGACAGAAAGGAGCGTCTGTCGATATGAACGCGCAGGACGTTATTCTGGGACTGCTCAGCGAGCAG
The DNA here is from genome assembly GCF_030518235.1 of Saccharibacillus sp. CPCC 101409. GTDB lineage: Bacteria > Bacillota > Bacilli > Paenibacillales > Paenibacillaceae > Saccharibacillus. Next base: position 48,529 of record NZ_JAULSA010000012.1, read on the forward strand.
CCCCGGACCGGATACGAGATCAAACGGCATTTCGAACAATTTTTTTCTTTCTTTTTCGACGCCAGCTACGGAACGATTTATCCGACGCTGATCAAGATGGAGAAAGCGGAGCTGATTACCAAAGAAGCGGTGCGGCAGGAAGGCAAGCCGGACAAAAACGTCTATACGATCACGCCGGCGGGGCGGCAGCGGTTCGAACGATATCTGCATGCTCCGGCCGCCAAAGAAGTGCTGCGCTCCGACTTTCTGATGCACCTTTACTTCGGACAGACGGCGGGCGAAGAAGCGGTAAAGGATCTGCTGCTCGGCGAGATCGAAGCCAAACGCGGATTGTACGAAGATCTTCAGCGCAAGCTGGAGCGGCTGGAAGAAGGCAAAGCGCTGACGCGCTATCAGAAGATGAGCATTCAGATCGGGCTGGCGCAGTACCGGGCGACGATCGATCATCTGAACGAACTGCTCAAGGAAGAGTTCGGTTCATGAGCCATCCTTTTGCCCGGCGCATCCAGGAAGTCTATCCCGAGATGCCGATCGCGGATGTGCAGTCCGAACGCCTGGCGCAGCATTACTTTGTCCTGACGATCAATCAGTCGCTGGTGTTCCGCGTGGCGAGGGACGATGCGGGCGCCGCCGCGTTGAAGCGGGAAACGGAATTTCTGCTGCCGGCGGTCGGCCGGGCGGTCGCGCTGCCGGTTCCGCAGCCGGCGTACGCGGCGTTCGAACGCATGGAGGCGGGAGCCGCTTTTATGGGGTACCCGCGGATAGCGGGAGAGCCGCTGTGGCCGGAAGAACTGTCCGCCGGGGACTTGGCGGCCTATACGGACCGCGCCGCCGAGGATCTGGCGGAGTTCCTGCACGGGCTGCACGCGATCGAGCCGCGGACGCTGCCGCCGGAATTCGCCGATGGCGATAGCGGGTTCGCCGCGGAAGGACAAAGCGCACGCTTGGCAAGCTCGGCCGGAGGGGACGGCCGGGAAGCGGTAAGGCTGTCGGTGCCGCGGCTTTACGCGCGGATTCAAACCGAATTGTTTCCGCTGATGAGCGCAGCGATCCGCGACCGGGCCGAGCGCGACTTCGGCGGCTTTCTGCGCCGGTCGGCCGAGCAGCTTCCGCCCCGGGCGCTGATTCACGGCGCTATGGGGCCGGTACATATTCTGCACAGCGGCGGGGAACCGGGGATTTCCGGTATCGTCGGCTTCGGTTCGGCCCGCTTCGGCGATCCGGCCGAAGATCTGGCGGGCATTCTGGCCGGGTACGGCGAAGCGTTCTTCCTCAACTGCCTTGAGCGCTATCCGGGCGGAGACGCGCTGGAAGAACGCGCTCGCTTCCACGCCCGCGTTTTTCCGCTGCGCGAAGCGCTGTACGGGCTGGACGGCGGAGACGAAGACTCGCTGGGCTTCGGCATGCAAGCTTACGAAAAGGAGCAAATCCGATGACATTCAAATCGTTCGAATCCGATCATTCCGCCGAGATCGGCGCCATGTTCACTTCGCCGGACGCGCGCAGCGAGTACGAGCTTCGGCTGCTGCGCGTGGCGCGGGAACTGCGCCCCGCGCGTCCGCCCGCTCCGTGGCGCGCTTCGGCGGCCGATATCCCCGCGGCCGGAGCGATCGCCTGCGGCTGGGACGAAGAAGAGAATTTTCTGCTGATCAGCGGATCGGGCTACAGCCTGAATCGTCCGGATACCGGCGCGCGTCTGCTGCGCGACCGCGACGCCGTCCGGGCGATGGCGGCGTTCTCGCCGGATTCGCTTGCGTTTACGCCGCCGCACGGCGGCCGTCCGATTGCCGTGTACGGATTCGAAGCGGGCGGCGGCTGCCGCCTGACGCAGGACGGCTGGCGCGCGGAGACCCTCTATCCGTGGTGGCCGCGCGCGTCGGTGATTCTGGAGAATGTATTCGAAGCCGGTTACGTCTATCTGGAACGGGCGGCGCTGCTCGATACCCGGCGGCTCGACGGTCCGCTGCTGTGCGGCTTTTCGCCTTCCGGCCGGCATCTGGCGATCCTCGGCTCGGGCGGGGCGCTGCTGTATTCCCGTTAAAGTTAACGCTTTCTTCACTCCGCCTTAATACTCTTCGAACACTTTTCCGTCACAATAGGGCGTGTATTCAAACCTCGAAGGAAGCAGATTTGGCTGAATTTTCGTTCGATGCAAGGAACTTTTCCGAAGGCGTGCCGGGGCACGTCAAGGGAACGTGACGACGCCGTTGAATGAAGCGTACACGCTTTAGGTACGGTTCATTAGCGGGCGAAAAGGCAGCTAAAGATGCACTTCAGTAGGTTTGAAGACATGCCCTAAGGAAACAGGGAAAAAGAGGAGTGGGAAAGATGAGCGACGCAGCGCGGTACGAACGGGAAGATCAAAAAGGATGGGCCGATCGAACGGAAGATGCGGAGCGGGTTCTCCGCGAATGTTATGCGCCCTACCTCATGTTCGATCTGCGCGAGCCGTTTTTGCCCGATCTCGTGGGATTTACGCGGTTGGAGAGGGGCGAAGAATCGCCTTCGTTTCCAAGATCGTTCGAAGACGCCGACCCGCGCACCGATTGTATTTTGGAATATGCGGTCTGGTGGGATTACGAGATCGGGCACCTGCACCAGCTGGAACAAATCTGGATTTACGTAGGGCCGAACGGGGAAGTGCTCGACTGCGAAGCGACTTTCCACGGCCGCGTGCTCAAAGGACTGCTCAAGAACCGGAGCAACCTGACGGATGCGACGCATGTCAGGCTGTTTTCCCAGCCGGGCAAGCACGCGCTGTCGCCGCTGCCCGACCTGTTCGAGCTGCTGCCCGATCTGCATCTGGCCTCGGGCCCGCGGGCCGGGGAAGACGGCCTGTATGCGGGGACCGCTATCGGAGGACTGCTGCCTTACGGCGACAACAGCGGGGAAGTAAGCGACCGGGTCAAACGCTACCTGCGTTCGTTCGCGTTCAAGCCGACTCTGGAATATACCGAATACCGGCTGCGCCCGGAACAGTTTCTGCCCTGGCCCGCACTGAAAGAAGCGATTCCGCTGCGCATGGCGGACCGCCTGCTGGAACTGGAGCTGATCTTCGGCCGGAGCGGCGCCCAGCACGCGGTCCAGGATGCTGCGGCGGAACGGAGAACGCGCCGCTGCCGGGAAGCGGGCGAAGGTGCGGAGCAGGAAGAAGCGCGCTGAGAAGAGGTCGGACTAACGGCAAAAAGGGATTTCCGCATACCGCGGGAATCCCTTTTTACTGTTCTTTTCATATCTCGCGCGCAGTGCGTCTCGCAATATTCAACCTTTGAGCCCGGTCGTGCTGATCCCTTCCACAATCTGCTTCTGGAAGATAAAGAACACGGCCATGACGGGCAGGAGGCTGACGATCGACATGGCGAACATGGCGCCCCAGTTGGAAGCGGATTCGCTGTCGAGGAACATTTTGAGGCCCATCGAAACGGTGTATTTATCCGGCGAGTTCAGGTACAGCACCGGCCCCAGCAGGTCTTCCCAGCGCCAGTAGAACGAGAAGATCGCGACCGTAGCCAGAGCCGGCTTGATCAGCGGCAGAATAATATGCGAGTACAGCCGGAACTTGCCGCAGCCGTCGATCGTCGCCGCGTCGTCCAGCTCGGCCGGAATCGTGCGAATGAACTGAATCAGCAGGAAGATAAAGAACGCGCTGCCGAAAAACTGCGGAACGACGATCGGCTTGATGCTGTTCAGCCATTCGAGCTTGGCGTAGATGATGTACTGAGGCACCAGCACGACGTCGGCCGGCAGCATCAGCGTCAGCATCATGACCGCGAACCAGAACGGTTTGCCGAAAAAGTTCAATCTTGCGAAGCCGAACGCGATCAGCGAAGACGAGAGGGCGACGCCGACCGTGGACAGCACGACGATCTTGAGCGAGTTGAAGATATACATGCCGAACGAATAGCCGCCGACGCCCGCCCAGCCGGTCGTATAGTTCTCGAAATGCCAGGACTGCGGAAACAGCTGGTTCGCCGTCGCGAAGATCGTCCGGCTTTCTTTGAATGAGCTCATCAGCATCCAGATAATCGGGTACAGCATGACCAGGGCGAGCGCGCCGACCAGGATGTGGTAGAGCGTCCATTTTGCGCGGTGCGAAGCCATCTCAGCGTCCCCCTTCCGATTCGTAGAATACCCAGGCTTTCGAAGTTTTGAACAAGATGCCGGTCAGCACGCCTACGAACAGCAGCATGATCCACGCCATCGCGGACGCGTAGCCCATATTCGAGAACATGAACGCCTGCCGGAACAGGTACAGCGAGTACAGCATGGTGCCGCCGAGCGGACCGCCTTCGCCTTTGGAGATAATGTAAGCCGGCACGAACGTCATAAACGCCCCGATCGTCTGCATGATCATATTGAACAGCACGACCGAACTGAGCAGAGGCAGCGTGATTTTGAAAAATTTCGGCACGGCGCCCGCACCGTCCACGCTCGCCGCTTCGTACATCTCCTGCGAGATGTTTTTGAGGCCGGCCAGGAAGATCAGCATCGACGAGCCGAACTGCCAGACGGACAGCGTAACCAGCATGAAGACCGACGCGTTCGGATTGCCGAACCAGGAAACGTTGGGAATGCCGAGCAGGTTGAGCGCGCTGTTGACGATCCCTTCGTTGCTGAAAATGTTGCGCCACATGATCGAGACGGCTACGCTGCCCCCGATAATCGAGGGCAGGTAGTAGATCGTCCGGTAGAAGCCGACCATGCGCGACTTGGAATTGAGGATCATCGCCACAGCCAGCGCGAACGCGAGCCGCAGCGGAACGCCGACAAAGACGTAGATAAACGTGACTTTGACCGAGTTGAGATAATTGGCGTCGCCGGTGAACATCTTGACGTAATTGTCCGTTCCGATCCAGACCGGGTCGGCGAACAGATTGTACTTGGTAAAAGACAGGTAGAGCGACACGAGCATCGGGATAAACGTAAAAGCCAGGAAGCCGATCACGAACGGGCTGATAAAAGCGTAGCCGGTCAGGTTGGCGCGCAGACGCTTTTTGCGGGAATAGGAAGCGTTCAGCGCAAGCGGCGCGTTCTTGGTCTTACTGGTTGTTGGCGAGTATCGCATTCGCTTCACCTCTGAACTTGGCGGCCGCTTCGGCCGGCGTGATCTGCTCGAAGTTCATCTGTTCCGCGTAATCGCCGAGCATTTCGCGCACTTCGGACGATCCGGCCGGGGCCGGCGGACTCATCGGAGAGCTGAGCGGTTCCATTTCGGTGACGAAGTCGAAGACCTGCTTGGCCGTTTCGGACAGCTCCGGCGTCAGCGCTTCTTTGACTTTGGACGAGATCGGCACGCCGCGTTCGCCCATGATCAGTTTGTTGGCTTCCACATCGTTGACCCAGAAGTCGATAAACTTGGCCGCTTCTTCTTTTTGTTTGGAGCTCGACGCGATGCTGAAATACATGCTCGGCTGCATATACAGGCCTTTTTCCATATCCGGACCCGGCATCGGCGCGAGTTCCATCGGACGGTTGACGGCCTGCTGGAGCGCCACGTACTGGTTGGACCACTGCCACATGCCGATGCCTTTTCCTTTGACGATGTCGTTTTCTTCGACGATGCCTTTGGTCTGGGTCAGGATATCCTGGGTTGGCACGGCTTTGGCTTTAATCATCTCGACCAGCATGCCGAAGAAGTCCTCGAACAGCTTGTCGTCGTCGTAGCCGAGCGCATTGCCTTCCGCGTTATAGAGCGAGAAGCCTTTGGTGCGCAGATAGTAGTGGAAAAAGATATCCGGCGCCATCGAGCTGTCGAAGTAAATGCCCGCCGCGCCCGCTTTTTTCGCGAGTTCCTGATACGTATCCCAGTCCCAATCTTTCGGAATCTCGGAAATGCCGGCTTTCTCCATCATCGACGGATCGTACTGGAAGCCGAGTACGTTGACGCCGACCGGAACGCCGTACAGTTTGTCGTTTACATTGCCGGTGCTCAGCACGTTTTCGGCGACATCGGCGGTATTGATCTGGCTGCCCGCGTAAGAAGTCAGGTCTTCCAGCTGTCCGTTGTTGGCGTACTGGCTGATGTAGGAGATATCCATCTGCATAATATCCGGGAGCTGGTTGGCCGCGGCCTGCGGCGCGAGCTTTTTCCAGTAGTCGTCGAACGCGGCGTATTCCACTTCGATCTTGACGTTCGTGTGTTCTTTTTCATACAGATCGATAACCTGCTGCGTATATTCGTTCCGGGCGTCCGAGCCCCACCAGCTCATGCGCAGCGTGACCGGCGTATCGCCCCCCGAAGCCTTGTTATCGCCGCCCGCATTGGTCGAAGCCGTGTCGTTCTTGCCGCCGCAGCCGGACAGCAGCGACAGCACCAGGGCCGCCGACGTAATTAAACCTGCCGCTTTCTTCATGTTCATTCTCCCCTTCGAATGATTTGTGAACGCTTTCATAACTCTATTTTTACAGAAGATCGGAGGAGAATGAATACAAAAAACAGAGCTTTTTGTTTAAAAAACAGAGAAAAGAACGGAATTCATCCCAAATTTTTACGGTATTCCGTCGGAGTGACGCCCAGCGTTTTTTTGAAGACCTGGCTGAAATACTGCGGGTTGTCGCCAAATCCGTTTTCCGCCGCCAGTTCGAAGATCCGTACGCTGCCGGTCAGACGGATATGTTCGGCCGCGCGTTCGATGCGATAGCGGTTAAGGTAGGCGGAGAATTTTTCTCCGGTCACTTTCTTGAACGTCTTGCCGAGATAATCCGGATTCATATACAGCAGGTCGCGCGCGGCCGTGCTCAGGCTGAGCCCCGGATCGCGGTAGCGCTCGGCCACGATCTCGAGCAGGCGGTTGACCGCCGACGAATGCCGTTCGAGCTGGAGCCGGGCAAAGCGTTCGGTCAATTCCAGCACGGGCTCTTCGAATACCCGGCGCAGTTCCGGCAGCGTATGAGGCTCGGCAAACCGTCCCAGGAGGTCGAGATAATGCGCGCGTTCTTCGGAAGGAATCAGCCGGCAGACCGCTTCGTAGCGGAGGACAAGCAGCGTGCGCGCTTCGGAAACGGACAACCGCTCGCGCAGAATATGATCCAGCAGCGCGGCGATCTCTTCTTCGACGCGCTGTCGTTCGCCGCTTTCGACCCGCGCGGCAAACGCTTCGGAGCCTTCGGGCGGACAAGGCGGCGCGTGCAGGTCCGGTCCGGCATCGGCCGCCGCGCGGGATTCGCCGGCGGCCCCGGCCACGATCAGGCTGCCTTCGCCCAGATAGAACCGGTGCTCCAGCGCTTCGCGCGTCTGCTCGTACAGGCGGCGGATCTCCAGGATGGGCGCCGCATCGCTGAGCACGGTCGTGACCGGCAGCTTGTAGAAGCGGGCGAACGTTTCCCGCACCTGCCGGATAAGCTCCAGATCGGCATCGCTTGCGGGCTGCGTATCGTCTTCGTCCGTCAGCAGCAGCAGGCGGCCGTCGATCACGGTGCCGAGCAGCAGCCGCTTGAGCAGGTCCCGGGCGATATTTTGCAGCGCGAACAAATGCTCGTGCCGGTGCTCGCCTTCCGCTTTGAAGCAGATCAGGCGGACGGTCCGGCCGAGCAGGGGGATGGCGAACAACCGCTCGTAGTAAGCAAGCTCGCTGCCGCCGTATGTACGGTTGGTGACGAGTTCTTTGAAAAATTGCTCTTTGACCTGCGGCAGCACCTTGATCAGTTCGGACTCCGTTTCCTCCGCGCTGCGAATCCGCGCTTCTTCTTCGTCGCATTCCTGCGCCACTTCGCCGAGCGCGGCTTCGATCTGCTGCTCGCTGCATGGCTTGACGAGATAATGGCGCACGCCGTACTGCATCGCCCTGCGGGCGTAATCGAAATCTTTGTAGCCCGAGAGCAGGATAAAGCGCACGGACGGGTAAGCTTCGTGTGTTTTCTCCACCAGCTTCAATCCGTCCATCACCGGCATGGCGATATCGCTGATGACGATATCGGGCGGATCCAGGACGATCCGCTCGAACGCCTCCAGACCGCTGCGGGCGGTGCCGATAAGCGTCGTGCCGGCTTTTTGCCAATCCACGATCTTGGAGATGCCTTCGACGATCATGCGCTCGTCGTCCACAAGCAGTACTTTTCGCATGTCTTATTCCTCCTTTTGCAAAACTTCCGGCTCGGCTTCGATCTTCTGCGCGGGCGGAATCCGCAGCGTAATGCGGGTCCCTCCGCCGGGCGGGCCGCCGATCTCCAGCCCGAACGCTTCGCCGAACGTCAGGCGCAGCCGTTCTTCGATATTGCCCAGTCCGATGCCGGTGCCTCTCGTGGCGATCTCTCCCCGGCGCAGCCGGTCCACAAAGCCGGGCGACATGCCGGGACCGTCGTCTTCGACCGAAATCTCCAGCACTCCGCCCGAACAGGAGGCGCTAATCGAGATGCGGCACGGTTCGAGCTTCGGTTCGAGCGCGTAATGGATCGCATTCTCGATCAGCGGCTGGAGCGTCAGCTTGGGAATCGGGGTATCCAGCCACTGCTCCGGCACATCCTGCCGGTAGTCCAGCCGTTCTTCGAAACGCATCCGCTGGATCGTGATATAACTGCCCACGATATCCAGTTCTTCGCGCAGCGCAATCAGCGGCTGCGCGCCGCCGATCGAGCTGCGCAGCAGATGGCCGAGCGCTTCGACCATCTCCGAGATGCGGGTTTGTCCCGCAAGCTTGGCGCTCCAGTTGATCGATTCCAGCGTATTGTAGAGAAAGTGCGGATTGATCTGCGCCTGCAGGGCTTTAAGCTCCGTTTCGCGAATCACCAGCTGCTTGGCATAGTTCTCGTCGATCAGCTCGCGAATGCGGCGGATCATGCGGCGGAACGTGCGCTGAAGCAGCCGCACCTCGCTCTGGTCGGAAGGCGAGACGCTGCCGAGCGCTTCTTCTTCCAGCCGGTCCAGGTCGCCGTACTCGATCCGCTTCATCCGGCTGATCAGCCGCTGCACCGGATCGGTGATGCTGCGCGACAGACGGGCGCCGAGCCCGATCCCGACGATCAGGATCGCGAGGAAACTGAATGTGCTCGCCCGGCGAATCCAGGAAATCCGCTCGAAGATGCCGTCGAACGGAATGACGCTCAGATACGTCCAGCCCACATACGCCGAACGGCTGCCCGCCGTGAAGTAACGCGTTCCGCCGTAATCCTGGATCTCGTACGGCTCGGGCTGCGCCAGCGCGCTGCGGATATCCTCGTCGCGGAGCGGGGGAGGGACCGGATAGATCGCGCCGGCTTCGTCCGCGATAATCAGGCTGCCGCCGTCCACGCCGGCGATTCCGCCGGAAGCGTCCGCGGCGATCCGGTCCAGCCGGACCCGGATCACCAGCGTCCCGATCGACTCCAGCGTAAATGTCGTCCCGTTGTAGGAGCGGACTTCCCGCACCGACAGCACGGTGGAATCGGCGAATGCGTGCGCCACCCACCGGTTGGCGCCTTCCGCCTGTTCGGCGTCGGGCACGAACCGTTCCCAGAATTCGTCGCCGACCGCCCCGCGGTTGCCGGTGAACGGCACGCCGCCGCCTTTGGTCACGAGCATCATGGAGTACACGTACTTCTCCGAGCCGGCCAGAGCGATCAGCCGGTTGGTCAGGCGGCTGCGCAGCACCCATTTGCGGTACGGATCGCTTTCGTGCTTGATCTCGAGCAGCGCTTCCTGGATCTGCTCGTCGGTAGCGACGTTGAACGAGAGCTGCTGCATTTCGCGCAGTTGGGTCTCGATGCCGCCGGCCGACAGATTGAGCGTGCGGGACGTCTGCTCGTAGATCTGATTGTCGTATACGCCGAACGCGACCCGCTGCGCCAGCAGATTGAGTCCGAGGGAAGCGGACATCAGCCCGATAACCATCACAAGCATCTTCTGGCGAATGCCCGCGTTTTTGAAAGCGTTCACTATTCTTTTCGCGGGCGCCGTCAGGCGCGGCATCAATCGGGGCAAGACGGATTCCTCCTTAAGTATGCGCGTTCTCTTAATGATTCGCCTCGATGTTAAAGCTTCCCTGCCCGTCCGTCCAGATTTTAGCAACCGGGGTCGGCAGACAACTTTCGATTTCCAATATCTTGAACGATTGTTATACTGACAAAAGAGAGCCGAAGGAATGAATTGGAGGGTCGAATGGATAGAAACGAAGATGAATTTCACCAGCGGCTCAAAGCCGCGGCGCGGAACGAAATCGAAGAAAGAAGCTTTGCCCTGACCCGGCAGCTGCTGGACAACCAGCCGCTGGAGCGGGAAAACGGCGTGCCGCTCGTTACCGGTATCATTCTGGACGAGGACTCCGGCAGCGCCGCCGTCTACTTTCCGGTGCAGAATGAGTATTACTTTTTCGTCGTGTATTTGGATACGGAGCCGGAGATCAAACCGCGGTTTATGGGCATGTCTCCCGGAACGAGCGTCTACTGCGAACTTTCTTCGGAAACGGTCGATCTCGACGATCTAAAGCGGCTGCTGCCGATCGAACCCGACAGACAGCGGCAAAAAGGATCGCCAAGACCCATTCGCAGCTCCGCTTCGACTGGACGGACGCCCCCGCCTTATACATTCAGCGCCCTGTTCGTAGAGCCCGACAAGCGGCGCTATGCAGACGCGGAAGCGAAACTGGAAAGTCTGCTGGATCTGCTCGAACGGCATGCCGGGCATCTGCCGCTGCCGGATGCGCTGGATGTTGATGCTTTTATCGAAATCGCATACTACGGCTACAAAGAAGAAATGAACGGAATCCATCTGGACGCGAAAACGATGAGACGGTTGGCCGCGCTCGGATTGGAACTGGATATCGATCTTTATGCCGGCGGACCCGATCTGGCGGAATAAATACAAAGGAGACTGCAATCATGATTATCAGACCTTACGAAGAAACCGACGAGCAGAGCTGGTTGAGATGCCGGGTGCTGGCTTTTCTCGATACGGCTTACTACGACAATGTACTGCGCGAAAAAGAACGGTACGAACATCCCGCAATCGAGCTGGTGGCCGCCGAAGGGGAAAAGATCGTCGGGCTGCTCGATATCGAACTCGACACGGAGCCGGGCAGCGTATGCTCGAACGGGGAGAAGACCGGCGGGATGATCTGGCATCTCGCGGTGCATCCGGACTACCGGAGACAGGGAATAGCGCGCATGCTGCTGAATGAAGCCGTGCAGCGGGCGAAAGCGCTGGGCGCGGAGTATCTGGAAGCCTGGACGCGCGACGACGAATGGGTAAGGGAATGGTACGCTTCCGCCGGATTCCAGCCTGTCGATTCTTATTTCCAGGTCCATATCGACGGAGGGGAAGAGCTCAAAGACATCGTGGAAAGCCGCGTGCCGCTGCTGCGCCCCGTATCGCTGTTTGCGCATTATACCGGCTCGGACAAAGCGTATATTTTGAGCAAATTCACGCGTGTGCACGAAACCGTTCGCTACGATCTGGAGCTGACGGAACCGCAATAACAATTTCAAAAAAAATAAAATCATTATATGAAAAATTCACAATAATAAAAATCAAAAAAGCGGAAAAAAAACGAAAAACCGATCCCGGCATGACAAACTCCGAAAGCAAAACTGCATCGGACGAGGCTTTGAAGCACGGGCAGTCGGCGATCGCCGAGATTCCGAGTCAGGATATTGACAAATCGTAATGATTGCGAATATTATAGAGTTACAATATCTTTAAATGAATTCGGCAGGATTTCGACAGCGTCCTTGGGGATGGTTTTGGAGACTGCCGATTCTTATCGCTCTATAAAGGATATTGAGTATCTCTAAAGGAGACTAAAACGATGACTCTATTTCACAATAATCCCGATGCGCTGCTGGACGTTCTGATTATCGGCGGAGGACCCGCCGGCATGAGCGCGGCGCTCGTACTCGGACGCGCGCGGCGCAGCGTGCTCGTGATCGACGAAGCGCTGCCCCGGCATCGGGTAACGAAAGAATCGCACGGCTTTCTGACGCGGGACGGCGTATCGCCGTCGGAGCTGCGCCGGGTCGCGCGGGAACAGATCGCGGCTTATCCGACAGTCTCTTTCGTCCAGACGGCGGCTGTAGAAGCATCCGGCGAAGACGGGAACTTTAACGTGACCACGACGGAGGGCAAAGTGTATCGCGGCCGCAAGCTGCTGTTCGCGGCAGGGATGAAAGACCTGCCAATGGAAATCGACGGGTTGAAAGAGGTATACGGCAGCAGCGCGTTCGTTTGTCCGTACTGCGACGGCTGGGAAATGCAGGACCGGGCGCTGGCGATTATCGCCGGCGGCGAGTTTGCGCTGCACCTGACGAAGACCGTCTCCGGCTGGTCGAGCGATCTGGCGCTGTTTACGAACGGATTCTCCGACTGGGAAGAAGGCGTCAAAGAATCGATCGAGCAAAGAGGCATCCCGGTGTACGAATCGCCGATCCGGCGCATCGAGTCCACCCGGGGCAAAGTACGCAGTATCGTGCTCGAAGACGGAACGGAAGTTGAGCGGACGGGAATCTTTTTCGCTCCGCGTCTGGCTCCGGGCACCGATCTGCCGAAGGCGATGGGCTGCGAGACGGAAGAAAACGGCAGCATGATCGTGGACGAGTTCAAGAAATCCAATATTCCCGGTATTTACGGCGCCGGGGACGGAGCTTCGCGGATGTACCAGGTGGCCGCATCGGTCGCCGCCGGCTCGATCGCCGCAGCCATGATGAACTCGGAGCTGCTGGAGAGCGAGTGGCAGGAGCGGGGATAAGCCCTTTTTCACCATGATCGTCATACTTGCGCCTTGTTCAATATCGATTGAGTGTGTAAAATAAAAGACAATTCAAAAAGCCGCAGGCTATCGGGAAGCTTCCTTCTATTACAAGGGACCGGAAATCCGGGGGCGAAAGCTCAACGGGCCGGTATAATCAGCGTCCCGGCTCTCCTGCGGCTTTTTGTCGTGCTTTTTATCGATCCGATCAGACGGAGGAGGAAACAAACCATGACAGAAAATCGCGGAAGTACGGCTTTACTGATGATGGATGTGCAAAACGTGATCGTATCGCGCTACGCTCCCGAAGAAGAAATGCTCGATCCGTTTCGCCGGGCGCTCGACGCCGCGCGCAGTCACGGCATTCCGGTCATCTTCGTGCGCGTTGGATTCCGTCCGGACGCCGTCAACGTCAGTTCGCGCAATAAAATGTTCGGACGCCTGGTCGGGATGCCGGACCACCCTCAGGCCGAACAGGGCGCTCAGATCCATGCTTCGCTTAATGCGCGCAGCGACGAACCGGTCGTCACCAAAGTTCGCGTGAGCGCATTTGCCGGCAGCGATCTTGAAGTTCTCCTGCGTTCGCAGGGAATCGACACCCTGATCCTGTCGGGTATCGCCACGAGCGGAGTGGTGCTGTCCACCCTGCGCGAAGCCGCGGACAAGGACTACAAACTGACCGTCCTGTCCGACGCGTGTATCGACTCCGATCCCGACGTGCACCGCATATTGATCGAAAAAATATTCCCGGTACAGGCGGATGTGCAGACGGTCGACGAATGGACGAACAAGCTGTAGAACAAGGAGGCGAAAAGGATGGAGTTTCGCTACGATGAAGGTCATGCGGAAGTACTCGAACTCGATGCGTCGCCGGAACGGATCGCCGCAATGCTCGGACTCTTGAACGACAGGGATCGCACTTACTGCAGCTTGTCGGTCAACGACGGCTGGTATATTCAATGCGCCGGCACCGCCGAAGCGATGATCGTCGAGGTGCGCGAGCCGCATGTCTCGGGATTCCGCCATTACGCAATAGGCAAACCGGTACAGCATGAGCGAAAAAGCGGTTTGTTCGGGCTGCGCAAAGAAACGGTGCGCGAAGCGGACGAAACGTTTGACGCCGAAGAAACGGCCGCTTTGTTTCGCAGCTTCGAAGAAACGCGCGCGCTGCCGGGCGGTTATGTCCGAAGGGATATGACCGGTGATTTTAAATGAACAAGCGTCAACGATCCAAATGGATTCCTTCGCTCTGGCTGGTCGGCGTTTGCCGGGAACAGGGACTCCAGCGCTTTACGCTGTATGCGGTCGACTTCAAGCGCGGAGCGCGGCTGAGCTGGGGAGAATGGTCCGATGCCGAAGAGCTGCTGCGGTTTCGCGTTCCGCTCAAAACGCGCTCCGGCGGCCGGCGCATCCGTCACATCCCGTTCGCCAAGCTGGCCGCGCGCCGCGTCGTCTGGATCGATGCCGGTCCCGAAACGTACAAACGGCTGGAACAAATGCTTTACGGTCCTTTTCGCCAAAGAGACTGGCTGGAGATGCGGAAGATCGGAACATCGCCATACTTACGCCCTGTTGACCTCCCCGGTCTTTGCCTATACTGAGTTCATCACCGCCGCAGGCTATCGGAACGCTTCCTTCTAAACGACTCCAAAATCCCAGCGTCCCGGCTCTCCTGCGGCTTTTTCCACTCAAGGAGGTCTTGACCGATGAATACTCCGAACCTCGCCATGGATTTGACTTTGCAAACGCTGAATGACATTACGCTGCGCCGCAGCCGCCGTCTCGTCCTGCCCAATATCGAAGGCGCGGCGAACGAGCGGATGCTGGCGTCTTTTATTAAAAATATCGAAAGTCTCGGCTATACGTTCTCGCCCGAGCTGCTCGAAGCCGCCAAACGGCTGCCGGATCGCGAATTGACGCATCTTTACTACACAACCGTACCCGTGCTGAGAAGCATGCTCGGCGCTCATATCGAACACCGTCCGATGTACCCGAACTTTCCGGATCAGGTGATGGAAGCTTCGGACGCCGAGCTGTACCTGCGGGCGGTGCTGCACTATAGATACGGCGCACTGCCGGAAACGAAAGCCAAACCGCGCCCGCTGAGCCTGGATCACAAAAAGCTCAAACCGATCGGCGTGACGACGGAAAGCGAATTTCTGCGCTCGATGCGCAATCTGGCGGGAGCGAACGGCTCGCTGTCGGACGAAGACAAAGCCGACCTGGCCGCGGTGCTCCGCAGCGACATCGACCCGAATCTTGTGCTGCCCGAAGAAATGCCGTACAAGGAAAACGCGGCGTTCGTCGCTTCGATCCTGATTGAAGAAGAACGGGTCGACGAACGAAGCATGGGCAAATATTTCCGTACGGCGACCGATGTGCTGCGTTTGGCGGCGGGACTGTCGGGACTCGATACCAGCCTGTCGTGGGCCAAAAAGATCCCGATGCTCACTCTTCCGTTCGCCAATATGTACAACCTGAATCAGCAGCTCAATCCCGAAACGACGCCGAAGCGAAGTCCGCAGTTCGCTTTCCGCAAATTCAGACGCTGCGAACGCCGGCTGCTGCTCGGGCTGTTGGAGCAAACCGGCGGACCGCTGGAAGATATGCTGCTGTACCGGGAGCTGTGGAAGCGGCTCGGGGAGATTCTGCATCCCGGCGAGATGCGCGCCCGCTATCCGAAGACATTCGAAGCGTTCACCCGCCTGCGCAGCGATAAGCAGATTCCGACGTTTCGCAGCGAGACCGAAGCCGGGCTGCATCGCCGCGATCCGGCCGTGATCGACCGGCTGGCCGAACGCCCCGGCGAACTCGCGCGGCGGCTGGATCTGCTGCTGCGCACCCAGCCCGACCAGGCGGACAAACTGCTGCTCGCGCTGGAGCAGGCCGCAGCCAGAATCGCCACGCCGCTGCTGCTCCAGCTGCTGTCGCATTTCAAGCACCGCGGCGAGCCGCGGAAATACCGGGTATTTTTCCCGAAAGGCAATCTGGCCCGGGCCGTGGCGGTGCACAACCGGCTGGCGCCGCTTCGCGGCGGGCAGGCCGCGCAGGTCGTCCGGCTCGTCGAAGCCGAACTGAAGCGCCGCTTCGCGGAGCGCGAACCGCTGGGCCGCGTTTATATCGATCCGCGGCTGGCCAAGATTCCGGTGCCGTTCTCGCAGCGCTCGGCCAGCGCCGCCCTGCGTCCGCTGCCGCGCGGCAGCCGCGTCGCCGTTCCAGGCGGCGACACGCTGCGGCTGTTCTGCTGGTGGACCAATATGAAGACGGGCTACAAGAACGAGCGGCGCGTGGACGTGGATCTCTCGCTCGTGCTGCTGGACGAGAACTGGAATCATGTCGAAACGCTCGCTTACTATAATCTGCGCGAGGAATTCGGCGCGCACAGCGGGGATATTACGGACGCCCCGAACGGCGCGTCCGAATTTATCGATTTGTACATTCCGGTCGTGCTTGCCAGGACCGGAGCGCGCTACGCCATGGTGCAGATCGCCTGCTTTACCGGACAGGCTTTCTCCGAGCTGCCGGAATGCTTCGCCGGCTTCATGATGCGCGGCAGCGTTCCGGGCGGCAGCCAGACCGGACAGATCTACGATCCGCGCACGGTGGAGTCGAAGTTCGACCTGACGATCGAAGCGCAGCAGGCTGTTCCGTTCGCCGTCGATCTGCGGGAGCGCGAGATGATCTGGATGGACGCCGCGGCGAAGAACCGCAGCTTCCGCATCAACGCGGAGGAAAATATGAGCAGTTTGCAGATGCTCGGCCATGCCTTCTCCGATCTGCGCAAAGCGTCGTTGGCCGAACTGTTCACGCTGCACGCCGAATCCCGCGGGACGGTCGTCGGAAGCAAAAAAGACGCCGATACGGTCTTCGACGTGGAAGACGGCATTACCCCGTACGAGATCGACGTTATCCTGGGCGAGTATTTGTAAGCCCTGCGGTTAATGAGGTAAGCCCGGTTCTTCGGTTCCGGGCTTTTGGCCTGCCTTCGTTTGACGGCTCGGCGCGCTGGGGAATATAAAGAAGGAAGAAGATCGTCTGGAAAAAACACCTTTGCGGGAGGGATCGAAGATGGACGTTAAAGAACTGCTGCTCAGCCAGTGGGACAGCTGTATGGACCAAGAAGACTGGTTTTTGCCGCTGGAAGACGCGCTCAAAGACGTAACGGCCGAACAATCCGTATGGAAACCGGCGGACGGACCGGCCAATAGTATCCGCGAAACCGTCCAGCATCTGCTTTTTTACGATAAAAGACTGCTGCTGCGGGTCAAAGGACAAAGCGAAGGACTGCCGGAAGCCGAAGACAACAACGGAACGTTCGCTTACGACGACGCGTCGGAAGCCGGCTGGGAAGCCGCGAAAAACGAACTTTACGCCGCGCACCGCGAACTGTCCTCGATTCTGGCGAAGGCGGCTCCCGAAGACCTCAGCCGGCCGATCCCGGACGAGAAGTCCCTGGCGGAAGCGATCCGGAGCCTGGCGATGCACGACGCGTACCATATCGGCCAGATCGTGCTGCTGAGCAAACTCCAGGGCGCATGGCCGGCCACGCGCAGCTTCGACTGAAACATACAAGGAGGAGATCGATTGAGCGGAGCGGGAAACGCGGCGATATTCTGGGTGCTCGGCGCGCTGTTTATCGCCTTCGGTATTTATTCCGGTGCGCGCCGGCGCAGACTTGCGGCAAGCGAACACACGGTACCGGGCGAGATCGTGGGTTACGAGGAAATGGCCGACACCGGCATGGAAAGAGGAAGCACCGGCGTCAAATACCATCCGATCGTACAATTCCAAACGTCTGGAGGTTCCTTCCGGGAAATGTCGCGCTCGGGATCTTCTACGATGGGATCTCCGGTCGGAACGAAAGTCGAGGTCCACGCGCGTCCGGACGATCCGGCGGCCTTCGAGATCCTGAGCGAGCCTGAATCGGCGCGCCGGCAAAGCCTGGTAATCGCGGTCGGCGTCGCTTTTGTAGCGGTTGGCGTTGTGCTGGCGATCGGAAAGTAACAGGGTAGAAAAGAAACATCCGCAAGTACACAAGGCGCCGGGGCGGCGTCTTTTTTGCGTCCGGGCTTCCCGCGCGTTTGCTTGCGGAACCGCCGATGCAACTTTTTCGTGATGATCTTCGTTTGATAAAATAGAAATAGAAGGATAAGGAGAGGGATTCTGTGAAAAAAACAGGAATGATTATCGTCGCGGCGGCGCTGGGCGCAAGTTTGCTGCTGGCCGCTTACGAACCTTATGCCCCGTCTTCGAGAACGTCGATGTCCGATCCGGATATCCAAAGCGCGGCGCGTCAAGCGGCCGATTCCAGGCAGGTAGAAGAGCGCAGCTATGAACTTGCCAGCTCCGCGGAACTCATCGATCTGGTCATGTTCCCGAATATCGAATTTCTCAAAGGACAGTCGGATCTGATCGTCGTCGCAAGCCGGGGCGGAGAAGCGTCCACTTACGAGATTCGGACCGGATCGGGCGAAGTGCTGGAGACACTGGGCAAGATTCCTTTGAAGATCGAACGGGTGCTCCAGGGCGAAGCGCCCGGCGATTCGACGGTCACGCTGGTGCAAGGCGGGCGAGTCGAAGACGGGACGTACCATACGCTCAGCGGGTATACGATGCTGAACGATTCCGACCGCTATCTGCTTTTCCTCCGCCGCACGGGCGAAAATACTTATGCCGTAAACGGTTCTTACCAGGGCAAGTTCAATCTGAGCCGTCCCGAGCCCGCCGAACTTTTCTACGGAAGCCGAATCAAGGAAAGCGAACTTAAAGAGATCGACTTCATTTCCCCGAATGCAGATACGCTTGCGCATTTCAACCGGCTCAAACGACAAGCGCTCGACTATTACGCGGAATCCGTGCAGCCGAGCGAGTAGCGGAAAAGCTGTTCGAATCCCGATTGCCGTTCGCCCACTTGGGGTAATGGAAACCGTACGAGAAGAGGTTACAGATTCAGAATCGAACTCGAGAGGAGCTATTCCATGACCGCACAACCTATCACCGCCGCCGATTCCGGCACCTTTACGATCGGCGGAGATCTGACCGTCAACCGGTTGGGCTACGGTACCATGCAGCTGACCGGCAAAGGCGTCTGGGGCGATCCCCAAGATCCGGACGAAGCCGTTCGCGTGCTCAAGCGTTCCATCGAGCTTGGCGTCAACTTTATCGACACCGCCGATTCGTACGGTCCGGTCGTCGCCGAACCGCTGATCCGCCAGGCGCTGCACCCGTACACGGACGACCTGGTGGTCGCGACCAAAGCGGGCCTGACCCGTTCCGGCCCGAACGACTGGCGCCCGGTAGGACGCCCCGAGTATCTGCGCCAGCAGGCGGAGATGAGTCTGCGGCATCTCGGCCTGGAGCGGATCGATCTGTTCCAGCTGCACCGCATCGATCCCAAAGTCCCGCTGGCCGAACAGCTCGGCGAACTGGAGCTGCTGCGCAAAGAAGGCAAGATCCGCCATATCGGACTGAGCGAAGTCAGCGTGGAGCAGCTGCGCGAAGCGCGCGAGATTACGGAGATCGTATCGGTGCAGAACCTGTACAATCTCTCCAACCGCAAAGCGGAAGACGTGCTGGAAGAATGCGAAGCCAGCGGCATCGCTTTTATCCCGTGGTTCCCGCTCGCAACCGGCGAACTGGCCCGCGACGGCGGCCCGCTGGACGACATCTCCAAGCGCTTGAACGCCAAACCGGCGCAGATTGCGCTGGCCTGGCTGCTGCGCCGCTCCCCGGTGATCCTGCCGATTCCGGGCACTTCGTCCGTCGCCCACCTGGAAGACAATATCGAAGCGGCGGGATTGGAACTGAGCGACGAAGATATCGAAACGCTGAACAAGCTGGCTTGAGCCGGCGCGAAGTGAAGGTTTGCCATAAAAAGAGCCGGCCCAGGGAGCACGCGGGACCGGCTTTCTGTTTTCCTCATAGTTTGAGTTTGCGAACCGCGCGTTACAGCTGCATCAAAGCCGCAAATACGCTTACCGCGACAATCGCGATTCCCGTTACGCGGCTCATCGCATAATAGAAGTCGTTCGGCTCGGGATCTTTCACCCAGATGCGGTAAGCGCTGAGCTGAAACAGGAAGTTCTGGAGCCCGCGGTAATAAAAACAGCACCAGCCGAACGCGGCGAGCAGCAGAAACAGCACGAAGCCGACGGGATTGCCGGCTTTTTCATGAAACTGCGGATAAGCGGCGCTTACGATCCGACTGGGCGGGTAGTAACGGCCGTATGTGCCGTCAATCGTTTTTCCGCCCGATTGGGCGCTTATGGTTATCCATTGCGGCTCGCCGTTCTCGTCCACATTCCACACGGTATCGCCGCTGGACTCGGCCGAGAACGTTTGTCCGTCGGGATACGCAATCGTGTACAGAAACTCGGATGAACCGCCGCCTTCTTTGCGAGAGATTCGGTAAGTATCGCCTTCAACCGAAACTTCTTTCCCGTCGCTGCCCCCTTGTACCGTTACGGCGGAAGCGAGCGCCGAGTCGTAAGTGATTGCGTCGCCCTGCACAGAAACTTGTTTGTAGCGCGCGTTGTCCAGATAGAAAACTTCCGTGTTGAAGTGACGGATCAGCAGCGGGATCGCAATCAGCGCCAGCACGGCGAGCACCCAGAGCAGGCGGCGTTTATTTCGTTTTACGAATTCAAGCAGGCCGGAGGCAGAAGCGGAGGAAGAAGAGGAAGATTCGAACGAGTCGGAAAATTTCATGATCGATCCCTGCTTTCGGTTTGGAGTCGGTGTAACTTTTTACGCATAGGCTTTCAAAACGTTTCAACATCGAAGAAAGGGAACGTTCGTGCGCGAAAAAAGGATTAAAACGGATTTAATTTCGCTAAAAAGCAGACAAAACCATAAAAATAGGTTATAAAAAGGATAAGCCACCGAAGAGGAGGTAGGGACCATGATTCGGCATGTGATTTTCGACTTTGACGGAACGATCGCCAACTCCAGGCCGCTCATGACCGAGCTTTATAACGGTTTGGCCGAAAAGCACGGATACCGTCCGATTAAAGATAGCGACTCCGGGCCTTTTTCCGGGCAGTCTGTTCGCAAACGCTGCAAAGCGCTGGGGATTCCGCTCTATAAGCTCCCGCTTCTCGCTTTACAGGTGATCTTTACCTATAAACGACACATCAAGACGCTTGAGGTCAAAGACGGCGTTCGCGAGTTGATTCTGGAATTGAACGGACGGGGCTACACGCTCAGCATCATTTCGTCCAATCTGGAAGGCAATATCCGCTCTTTCCTGGAACACAACGGAATCGACCAGTTTACGCATATCCGTTCTTCCCGGGGGTTATTCGGCAAGCATCGGGCGATCCATTCTTTCTTGAAAGAAAACAAGATCGCGCCGCGCGAAGCTCTGTATATCGGAGACGAGCTGCGGGATATCGAAGCCGGCCGCAAGTCCGGGATTCGGATCGTGGGAGCGGGATGGGGCTACGATTCGTTCGAACTGATGAAACGCTCTTCGCCCGACTTTATGGCGGGACGTCCGCGCGAAGTATTTGCGGCGATCGATTGTTTTAACGCGGGCACTGTATAAAAAGGGAAAAAATGAAAGCGTTATTTTAAAAGGGTTGCAGCAGGGCGGCATTTCGCCAACATTCTGCGCAGAAAGATCGTGGGCCTGTCGGCTTTCGGTCTTTTTTGATGTTACGGCAGATAAGTTCGTATCCTGTGTTCGACGCAATCAAGATTCGGCAAAGATGATCGTCGATCCGTTCTCGGCTTTTTGCGCCTGTACATGCAAACCGAAAGCTTCGGCGGCCGGACGTACAGGGACGTAAAGTTTGCCTTTGTATACGAACGGCCCGCGATCGCGTTCGCGATCCAGCTTGCAGATATCGGTTTCCGGCAGGCAGTCGAGCGGAGCTTCATAGATCACGTTGTCGTCCGCTGTAGTTGAAGCAGGTCGGTGTTACGATGTTGGGAGACACGTTTACCATTAACACTTCGGATACTCGTCCAAACACCGGGTAGTCCGGGATAGTGATTCGAATTCACGAAGCGGAGGCGATGAAAATGAACAGGAAGGGCCTGATCGGATTGGCCCTGCTCGCGTGTACCGCTGCAGGCATGGTATACACCGCGTACGCGGTCCCAACGATCGAGAATCAAGCGGCCCGGAGCGCAGACGCTTTGTCCAGGGAGCTGTCGGCGTCGAACGGGGCTAACCCCATTCTTTCAGCCGGCAGCAATCCTTACGATTTTATCGAAAACAGCCGGGAGTATAAGCGAATCGTGAAGCTGGGGCCGGGCGCGATTCCCGTTTTGGACAAAAAGATCGAACAGAGCGCGGACAGCGGATTAACCGTTTACGCTTTCGCGGCGGCTATAGAAGAAATTTCGCAGGTCGATTTGAAAGAAAAAGAAAGCACGGCGTGGGCGACAGGCAAGGAGTTTGCGCGCAAATGGGAATTTCAACTAAGCACGCTGCCGGAAAAGGTCGAAGAGATCTCGGGTTCATCCCGAACCGTTGAAGAAAAAAATGCCGCTCTGGAAAAGCTCGGCGTGCCGGCTGTGCCGTTTATTCTCGATCGGGTGGCGGCGGGCAATACGGAACTGTTTCCGTCCGCCCACAAGCTGATCGTCCACGCCGACCCGGGTACGGGCATTCTGCAAGTGACGGATGCAGCGAAGTGGGCGGAAAAGCACAAAAACGAGTTTAACGCATTAAAAGAATACGTATTATCGAAAAAACAAACCGCGCAGGAAGCATAGCAGCATGTATATCCCCAAAGGAGGCGCCGACATGCACGAATCCCCGGAAACGACAGCGCGGCGGATTGCCGAACGCTTTTTCAAACGCGAGCCGCAAAAGCTGCGCGCTGTGGTCGGCAAAGGTTTCGTCAACGAAGTCTGGATCGCCGAAGCGGACAGCGAGCGGATCGTGATCCGGATGAACGACGCGGACAGCAGAGCCGAAGCGATATACGTCAAAGAAAAATGGTGTATGGAACAGGCGGCCGAAGCCGGTATTCCAGGCGCGAAAGTGCTGGAACTGGGAACCTGCGGTGGGACGCCGTATATGATCCAAACGTTCGAGCCTGGAGAAAACGGGCTCGAAGTGCCGGATGCGAGGCTCGAAATCTGGCATCGGATCGGCGAATACGCGGCGCTGTTTCATGCGGTTCCGGCGCGCGGAAGAGGGGAAGAGCTGATCGATCCGGTTCGCGGCCGGTTCCGTTCGCCTCCGCATCCCGGTTTCGACGGAAGCTGGAGCGGTTACCTGGCGTACAATATCGCGAGCTTGAACGATGAAGATGAACTGATCGCGCGCGGGTTCATCACGCCGGACGAATCGCGGCAGGCGCGGCGGATCTTCGAGGAGATGAGGGGGAAAAACTATCGTTTCGGACTGATTCACGGCGATCTGTCGCTCAAAAATACGCTGGTGCGTTCTGCCGAACACGGCGGACCGGATAAAGAAAGCGGCGGCGAACGTCTGCATGTGACGCTGCTGGATTGGGGCAGCGCCGAAGTCGCGCCCGTTCCCCACGGCGACCTGATCCAGTTGATCCAGACGCAGGCGCGCGACGGAACGCCTTCGGAAGAAGAGTTTCTGGCTTTTCTGGACGGTTACGGGTTGGGCGAAGACATCCAGGCGGAGACAAGGGAACTTCTGCTGCTGGCCATGTTCGACAAGCTGCGCTGGGCGATCGACTGCAATCCCGGCGAGATCGAAGGGTTTGCGCGGCTGGTGCGTGAAGCGCTGCGGCTGAATGGGGTTGGCGGCGGCTTGAACGGGATTAATAAGGAGTGAACGCGGGGCTATAAGCCCAAAAAGGAGACGAAGCCGACGACGAATTACTCACGCATTACGATTGCCGGCAGCGGCGTTCTGGGCAGCCAGATCGCTTTGAAAAAAGAGTATATCGATCAAGGCAAGCTGGGCAAAGAAAGCGGCGAAGGGTTCTATACCTAGCCGAATCCGCGTTACAGGGACCCGGACTTTTTGAACAGCTAACCGCTTCTTTGTTTCAACAAAGAACCTTCGTTCTCCGCGTCGATCGCGGGTCTGAAGGTTCTTTTTCATGAAGAAAGCAGCAGAGAGAATAAGTCGAAGTCCGGCAAGCGGAATCAACGAGCCGGATCAAAACGAAAGCACATCGCCGGGAAAGAGCAGCCGCAGGCCGCGCCTTCCTTCGCCGAACAGCGCTTCATACGCCCGCCGGGCGGAAGGTTCCGGCGCATGTACGAGAACCGTACACGCCGACGGCGCTGCGTCGAGCATGGCGCGGACATCGCCCAGTCCCTGGTGCACTTTGTAGTTCAGCTTGCGCACGCGGCAGCGAACGCCGGCGACGCGCTCGCGCAGCAGCTCATCCGCGAACGAGCCGGGATACACATGTCCGGTCAGCAGTACCCGATTGCGCGGGTCGTCCGCGATCGTCTTGAGATACCGGCGGGACACGGCGGATTCCATCGTACCGTCGGCCGCCAGGATCAGGCGGGGACCGCCCGCTTCCAGAGCGGCCAGGCGGGTTTCCTCGCTGTCCATCGGCAGCAGGCGATGCGAGTGCTGTTCGAGCCGCTGCGCGATCGCAGGAGACGCAGCGTGGCGCAGCCAGAGCGGCTGCTCAAGCAGATCGCGCAGGCCGTTCCAGATCGCGCCGTCGATCGCGATCGGATAGGGATCGAACCGCTCGCAGGCCCAGAGCAGCAGATCCTGCCCGCGGCCGAACGAAGGAAGCGGCAGCAGCACGGCGCCGCCTTCGCCCAGGGCGCGGCCGATCTCCTCGCCGAGTCGTTCCAGCTTCGCAACCTGATCCTCTTCGTCGGAGCCGTAAGCGTTATCCACGATCGACAGGTCGTCCGGCAGATCGCGGACAGGAAAAGGGCGGGGTGTAGAGAGTACCCTATCCGGACCGGAGTCTGCGCCCGGCGCGTCCGCGGCCAGCAGCAGCGATTCCCGGCTGTAATCGCCGGAGAAGAAGATGCGCTTGCCTTCGGCTTCCAGCCTCAGCCAGACCGAGCCGGCGAGGTGGCCGGTCCGGCCCCATTGAACGCGAATCCGGCGGCTTTCCCGCTGCGGGAAAGCCGCCGTCCGCTGCGCTGTCGAGCCGGTTTCCGCATGAATCGCGGCCGGCAGTTCGAACCATCCGCAGGGAAGCGCATAGTCCTCCAGATAGCGAAAACGCATCCGCTCCACATGCTCGTCGTCGTAGGGAAGACTTCCTCCGCGCCCTTCGACGAACCGTTTCCAGCCCGCAAAGCCGGCACGAAGCTGCCGCTGCGTGGCGCGCGTCGTCCAGATCTCGCCTTCGTAGCCGTATTTGTAAAGCAGAGGGAGCGCCATCGCGTGATCGTCGTGGGCGTGGGACAGGAATACGGCGTCCAGCTCCGGAATCTTCGCCGGATCGAGCAGCGGATACTGTCCGGCTGCTTCCTTTTTGACACCGCAGTCGAGCAGCAGGCGTACATTCTCGCCTTCGATATAATAGCAGGAGCGCCCGTGTTCGCCGGCGCCTCCCCAGTTATGCAGCTTCATATCCGGCTCCTTTTATTCCCGGAGCCCAGGCTCTCCATCATCAGCAGGATCACCGTGGTCAGGCCGACGGAGACGACCGCCATCGCCATGCCCAGCGAGACCTGCCCCTGTTCGAACTGCGCAAAGATATAGGTGGCCGACGTCTGCACGGACGGCGGCAGAATCAGCAGCGAGCCGACCAGCTCGCGCGAAGCGATGGTGAACGTCATCATCCAGCCGGCCAGCATGCCCGGCGCGATCAGCGGCAGTGTAATCCGGCGCAGCAGATACAGCGCGCCGCCTCCGTGCACCCGTCCGGCCTGCATGAGCGAAGGATCGATTTGCCCGGCGGCGCTTTTGACATACTGGACGCTGTACGGCAGGAACAGCACCACGTAAGTCAGGATTACCATGCCGTATGTGTTATACAGCGGAATCGGCATCCACGGCGAGTTCCACAGCAGGATCAATCCGACCACCGTGACGATGCCCGGCACCGTATTGGGCAGCAGGCTGAGCAGATCGACCGTGCGCTGGGACGCCCGATGCGAGCGCCCGATTGTCAGCGCGAACCAGGTGCCTAAGATCAGCGCGCAGGTGGACGCGGCCAGCGACAGCCAGATACTGCTCGTCAAAGCTTTCATGCCCGGCGTGCCCCAGCTCAGCAGCTCGCGGTAAGCGTCCAGCGTCAAGTTGTGAAACGACAATCCCGCGCCGCGCAGCTTCATCGTCGACGCGGCGATAATCGAGAAATACGGGATGCCGATCGACAGCGCCAGCAGCGCAGCCGTAAATAGAGTCCCCAGCCACGGAAGCGCTTTGCGCCCGGACAGGGAAGAACGGCGCGAGCCTTTGCCGCCGACCAGGCTGTAGGTAAAGCGGCGGTTCAATACCGATTGGACGTACCACATCAGCAGGCAGGCGGTCAGCAGCAGCGAAGACAGCGAGGTCGCTTTGCCGAAGTCGATCGGCCAGCTCGATACATAGCGGTGAATCTCCGAAGTCATCACCTCGTACCCGATCTTTCGTCCGAACGTCGCCGGCGTGCCGAACTCCGCGATCGTTTTGACGAAGATCAGCATTGCGCCCATCCCGTAGGGCGACAGCAGCAGCGGGACGATGATCCGGCGGAAGCGGTAGCCCGGCGATCCGCCCATAACGGCCGCCGCTTCTTCCAGACTACCCCCGATCCGCTCCAGCGCACCGCGCAGCAGCAGGTAGAGAAACGGAAACAGATGCAGGCTCATGATCGCCACCATGCCGCCGAAGCTGAAGAAGGAAGGCGCGAAGCGCGACAGTCCCGGCACGAGCTGCTCCAGATATCCGTTTTTTTGCATAAACAGAATCCAGCCCATCGACCCGATATACGGCGGCGTCATAAACGGGATCAGCAGCACGATATCGAGCCATTTCCGGCGGCCGAGCGGCGTATGGACCATGATCCAGGCCAGCGGAAGCGCCAGCAGCGTCGTGCCCAGGATGACGCACAGGCCGAGCCCGACCGTACTGCCCATGATCCGCAGCAGATCGGAATCGGCCAGCGTACGGAAAGGAGCGGACCACTCCAGCTTCCCTTCGCGGTAAACGCTTTGGATAAAGATCTCGATCAAAGGCAGGACGATCAGCGCGAACAATACGAGCAGAGCCAGCAGAAGGGAAATGCCTTTCAGCGATTTGGCGGACGGCTGTACATTCATCTTACTTGAACAGCTTCAGGAAACGTTCCGTCACTTCGGCGCTGTGCTCGTCCATCCAGGCTTCGTCGAGATCCAGCAGCGGAATTTCGTCGAGGTTGGCGCGGTTCGCCGCTTGAATATCGGTCCGGCCCGGCAGCAGCGACGCGTCGGCGACCAGCTTCTGCGCTTCGTCGGACAGCAGGTAGTCGATAAAAGCTTTGGCGTTCGTTTCGCGGTGCGTCGACTTGAGGATCACGGCCGGACGCGGACTGATCACCGTTCCTTCTTCCGGGTAGACGATATCGATCGGCTCGCCTTTGGCTTTGGCGCTGTAGGTCATATAATCCACCGCCGCGGCCACGATGCCTTTGGCGCCGGTAACGACCGGGTCGAGCGCTTCGTTGTTGGCGCCGGCGACTACTGCGCCGTTGTTCTTGTAGTCTTCGAACAGCTTCCAGCCTTCGTCGCCTTCGGCGCTCAGGTAGCCGGTCATAAAGTCGAGCGCGGAACCGGACAGGGACGGATCGGGGATATTCACCAGATCGCGGTATTCCGGCTTGGACAGATCGGCCCAGGAAGCCGGCGGGGTCTTGACCAGATTGGTATTGTAGGCGATGCCGAGCGCGGAAGCGCTGGTACTGAAATAGCCGCCTTCTTCGTCGGACCAGTCGGGATTCAGCTTATCCGCGTTCTTGGCTTCCGGGTAAGGCAGCGTCAGCCCGTCCTGCTTGAGTCCTCTTGCCGAAGGCAGGGAAGCCAGAATCACGACGTCGGCCGCCGGGTTGGATTTCTCCGCTTCCATGCGGGCGAGAATCTTGCCGGTCGTGCCCTGGAATACTTCGACGTCGACGCCGCTTTGCGCTTCGTAACCTTCGATCAGTTTATTGGCGAGACCTTCGGGGCCGGCGGTGTAAACGACCAGTTTGTTGTCGGCTGCGGGAGCCGCCGCCTTGTCCGGCGCGGCCGTCGTTCCGGCGGCCGAAGCGTTCGCCTGATCCGAAGCGGAACCGGCGCCGCCGCATCCGGCAAGTGTAAGGCCGAAAGCGAGCGCCAGCGTCATCGAAGCATTCCGGCGGATGGTTTTGCGATTGAACATTGGAAAAGTGGTCATAATGATTCCTCCTAAAGTTTGGTGGAAAGGCGGTGAATCCGCTGCAGCGGCAGATGAACGTTCATCCGGCTGCCGGAAGGGATGCGGCTGTGATGATAAGCCGTCCAGCGCTCGCGCTGGCCTTCCGCCTGCATATGTATTTCGTAGCGGTCGCCCATATAACTGGACTGCAGCACTTCGACGTCGTAAGTCCGGCAGGCCGCTCCGTTGACAGGCTCCCAGCGCAGATGCTCCGGGCGGAACATGGGGAGAACGCCTTGTGCCCGTTCGTCTTCACCCGGGTTCAGCCAGTTGGAGCGCCCGATAAAGCGCGCGACAAAAGCGTCGTCGGGCCGGTTGTAAATCTGCTCCGGCGTTCCGGTCTGGAGCACCCGCCCGGCCTGCATCACGATTATTTCGTCCGACATGGACATCGCTTCGACCTGGTCGTGCGTGACGTACAGCGCCGTCAGACCCAGATCGCGCACGAGCGACAGCATTTCCACCCGCATCTCTTCGCGCAGCGAAGCGTCCAGCGCGCTCAGCGGCTCGTCGAACAGCACCAGACGCGGCGAGGTGACGACCGCGCGGGCGAATGCCACACGCTGCTGCTGGCCGCCCGACAATTGGTGCGGATAGCGCTGCGCCATGTTTTCCAGACGCACTTTGGCCAGCGCCTGCATCACCGTACTTTGCAGATCCTGCGTCCGGCGGCCGGTACGCAGGCCGAAAGCGACATTTTCGAACACCGTCATATGCGGCCACAAGGCGAAATCCTGGAAGACCATGCCCAGTCCGCGTTTCTCGGCCGGAACGTTCCGGCGGGCGTCCCGGTCGTACAGCCGTTCTTCGCCGATGGCGATCGAACCTTCGTCCGGCGTTTCCAGTCCCGCCACCATGCGCAGCAGCGTCGTTTTTCCGCAGCCGGACGGTCCGAGCAGGGTCGTGAATTTGCCCTGCCGGATCGTCAGGTCGGCGGGGTGCAGCGCAGTCGTGCCGGCGAAAGATTTGCTTAATCCCCTGATAGTCAAGTCCATCTTCTTGTCCTTCCCGTTTAGGCAGTGTCTTCAAACGAATCGGCGAATCTTGTGCTTACGTTTACAGTTTAGCTTCCGTATTCGCGCGCCGGATTAACGGGAAGTCAACACAAAATTAATTTTCTCAATGAATCCTGTTAACATTCATAGATTTAACTGATGGTAGGCAGCCGATTCGCGGCGGGCAGAAAGGACGGAGTTAACGATGATGAACAATATGAATCTGACCAAGCTCAGGATTGTGGAACTGCTGGAGACGCATCGCAAGATAACGACGGTAGCGGAGATCCTGAATCTGAAGCAGCCGACCGTTACTTTTCATATGAAGAATATGGAGAAAGAATTCGGAGTCAAATTGTTCGAAGCCCGCATGGGCAAGATCATCCTGACGGATGCCGGTTACGCGCTGCATCATTACGCGGTGAAGATCGGCGCGCTCGCCGAAGAAGCGCAGCGCGCCGTGCTCGAATTCGATACGCTGCGCAGAGGGGAATTGAAGATCGGGGCCAGCTATGTGCCCGCGACGTATATTCTGCCCGGGATGCTGCACCGCTTCTCCGGCAAATACCCGGGCGTGCATCTCTCGCTGGCGGTGAAGACGGCGCCCGTAATCCGCGGTATGCTGGAGCGGCGCGAGATCGACCTCGGCATCATCTCCACCGATTCGTTTCAATCGCCGGAGCTGCATACCGAGCCGATCTGCGAAGACGATCTAGTGCTGATTTTCTCGCCGAAGCATCCTTTGGCAAAAGTCGAAGCCCCGACCGCCGGGCAGATCGCCGCTTCGTACTTCGTGATGCACGGCACGGAATCGAGCACCCGCCGCTTGACGGAACGCTGGCTCGAACGCAGCGGCCGGCGTCTGCCGTCCTGGCTGGAACTGGACTCGCTGGAAGCGATCAAGCAGACGGTAATGCTGGGCGAGCATGTATCGTTCGTATCGCGGATGGCGGTGCAAAGCGAAGTCGAACGCGGACTGCTGAACGTATATCCCGTGCCGGAAGGATCGTTCAAGCGGCATATTTATATGGCTGCGCACAAACAGCGTTACCCGTCCGCGCTGCTGGCGCGTTTTACGGAAGAGCTGCCGGATTGGATCGCGGGCGATTTTAAAGGAGATTGAATAACTTTATGCCGAGTCGGCGGTTCATACGGTTTCAAACAAATCTTGGACGCCATCAGGAAATTGTTATCCATTTTTACCGGAATCGCCGCGGCGCTTGATCTTCCCTTGACCTGCTCCTTCTAAAGTAAAAGGGTACTTCAACCCAACTTCCGAAGGAGTGGAATGAACCGCCATGAACACGCAGATGTCCCGCAAGTTCGTCCGATCGATCACCGCAGCCGCTTTGAGCACCGTCGTCCTGTTTACGGGGTGGAGCGCTCCGCCCGAGGCGCACGCCGCCGCGAACGCCGTTCCGTCGTACGAAGTTAAGTTCCTGCTCGATTCGAACGACGTGCTGAACGCGGACGGAACGCTGAAAGGGGCGGTCAACAGCGCTTTTTCCGTTGCGTCTTCGCCGGAGCGTCAGCTGGTGGAGTACTTCGATACGGATTCGCTGGATCTGAACGGGGAAGGCTGGAACGCGCGTTTTCGCAAAAAGGAGAGCAAATCCAACTACGAGCTGACCTACAAAAAGCGCTTCGCGGTCGAAAACGGTAAGCTCGACGACGCGCTGACCGCCGCCAACGCCGCGGGTTTCGACGCCTCCGACGACAACTACGAAGCCGAAGTCGATTGGGGTTACGGCAAGCAGACGCTGAGCTTTTCGAACACGAAGAAGGTGGATGCGTCCAAAGGACTCGTTCTTCCGTCCGAGAGCGAAGCGCTGAAGCTGCTGGTAAGCAGCATTCCCGGCAAGCTGGACAAAGCGGTCTCCAAAGGCTGGGGAACGAAGATGCTCAAAGCTTCCTATGCGCACGGCCCGGTTCAGGTGAGCAAATACGCCGGCACATTCGACGGGCAGGAAGTGGATATCGAAGTCTGGCCGATCCGCAGCGCTTCCGGTACCGGCACGGAGCCGCTGGTCGAGATTTCGTTCAAAACGGACGATTACGCAGTTGCTTCGGCAGAACGCGCCAAGCTGATGGACAAACTGGACGGGGAAGGCTGGCTGATCCACGCGGACTCGCTCAAAACGAATTTGATTCTGGAACGCTATTAAGCGAACACGCAACCGGAAACGACAAAAAAGACGAGGGAGCGAATCCTTCGTCTTTTCGCTGTATTTACGCTTCAACCGCACCCTGCCAGCGCTTCACGTCGCTTTTCGGCGGCAGTCCGAACATGCGCGCATACTCCCGGCTGAACTGCGAAGGACTTTCGTAGCCGACCCGAAATCCGGCTTCCGCCGCGTCCGTTTCCGTCGTGAGCAGGATCTGGCGCGCCGCCTGAAGCCGAAGCGCTTTCTGGTACTGCAAAGGGCTCATCGAGGTCGCCTGTTTAAAATATTTATGCAGCGAAGCGGAGCTCATATGGGCTTCTTCCGCGATCTGCCGAATATTAAGCGGTTCTGCATAATCGCGATTGATCCGGTCGATAATGCCGACCATGCGATTCGTGTAGCTGCCGGAGGCGGCATATCGCGCGATCAGCGCTCCTTGTTCGCCCAGCAGAACGCGGTACAGCATCTCGCGGATAATGAGCGGCGCCAGCACAGGGATTTCCGCCGGTTTATCCAGTAAACGGAGCAGCCGGCAGGCCGCGTCCAACAGCTCGGGCGTCGAACGGCTGACAAACAGACCGCCGTCCGCCGCGGTTTCTTGACGCTCCCGCCGTTCTTCGGCGAGATCCAGAATGTCCGTCGTCGAGAAGTCCAGCTGTAAGCTAAGATAAGGTTCCCGCGGGGAAGCGCGGTCGATCATGCCGACCACCGGCAGATGGATCGGATTCACCAGATAGCGCAGCGGATCGTAGCGGTACAACCGCCCGGCCAGGGAAACCGCTTTGGAACCCTGCGCGATAATATACAGCGAAGGCGAAGCCACGGAATGCACAGGTTGCGTGACACGGGCCGTGTGCCGGAAACGAAGTCCGGGCACCGCCGATTCGTACAGGCCTTCCACCGGCGCGTGCCGCAGAATCGACTGAATCAGTTCGTTCAACCGCGTCTTGATTTCGGGATGAGCAAGCGTCATTTCGGGGCAGTCTCCTTTCTTTGCGTACCTTTTTCCGTGCCTCATTCTTTCATTATAATAGCAAACTTCATAAAGAAAAATAGGCAAGGATCGTTTCGAATTGCTCTACCACCGCGATAATTACGTCCTTTAAACTGAATATGTGCCAAAAAGGCAAAGAACAGGTCGAGGAGGACGAAAAGATGAGTTTAACGGGAAAAGTAGTGGTCGTAACCGGCGCCAGCAGCGGAATCGGCAGAGCGATCGCGCTGCTGCTGGCGGAAAAAGGAGCGAAGATTGTGCTTGGAGCCAGAGGTGAAGAGAAGCTTGCGCAAATAGCGGCGGCGATAACCGAATCCGGCGGCGAAGCGGTTTGTGCAAGCACCGACGTTTCCAGACACGAAGACGTGAAGCGGCTGGTCCAACTGGCGATCGAGCATTATGGAAAGCTGGATGTGCTCGTCAATAACGCGGGCGTCATGCCGATCTCGCCGCTGGATGAACTGAAAGTAGCCGACTGGGAAGCGATGGTCGATATCAATATCAAAGGCGTACTCTATGGAATCGCCGAAGCGCTGCCGATCTTCCGCCGCCAGGAGTTCGGACATTTTATCAATATCGCTTCGACCTCGGCGCATCGGGTCGTACCGGCGCAGGCAGTGTATGCGGGAACCAAATTTGCCGTGCGCGCGATCTCGGAAGGACTCCGGCAGGAAGCGGGCGATAAATTGCGCGTGACGATCATTTCCCCGGGCATGACACGTACTGAATTTGTGGAGAGTATGACCGATCCCGTCGTGCGCGCTCAGGCAGCAATCGCCATGCCGCCAAGAGCGGTCGCGGAAGCGGTTGCGTTTGCGATCGAACAGCCGGAGCAGATTGACATCGGAGAGATTGTGATTCGGCCTACGGCGCAGAATTAAAAGAAATGTTGTAAACGACTCGATTGCCCGTTTGCTGCGGGCGGTCGAGTTTCTTGCCTATAGGTTACATAATTAAAATTAAGTGAACTTGAAAACGAAAAAGTTTATTAGCAATCAAAAATTGGGTATTCATGTAAAGCGAGCAAAGCGAAAGGAGGGAGTGAATGAAAAAATCATTCCACAAATTATCGATAATTCTATTTCATATAGTCGTTCAGTTTATCTACCTGTTTACCTTATATATCTATTCTTTCGATCTCAAGTGGGTGCCCTGGTACGAGATCGATAATTACAGAATTTATCTGCTGATTTTTTACCTGCCGATTTTATTTCTCTTTGCTTACTTTATCCGCTTTATGGTCATCCGGGAGACACCGTCGGTGATAAATCTTCAATTTACCTACCCGGTATTTTTTGCAATCGTGACATTTCTGCTTCCTTTTACAGGACTGCTGGGACCGCTATTCGGTTATGTCGGATTCTGGTCTTCGCTTGTTCTCTGGATTCTGTCCTGGAGACTTATCGTCCTCGATTTCAAGGGAGTGGCTGCAACGGCATAACGAAACTTAATACCGATTCAATTTTCCGCGCAAAGGATGAGTGATATGAAAGATTATTTTCCGGTCGGATTTCATATAGACGGTCGTCTGCACTGGTGTATCTGGTATATGGACGATAAAGACGGTTTTCTGGTAGAGGGCGGCAGATTGAAGCAGATGGAGTCGGAAGAAGCCCTCGGGACTTATTTTCGATCGAACGGCTGGGCGTATAAGGATAGAGATATTTGTATGGTCTGGGCCGATCAGCTGCGGGAAGAATTCAAACGAATCCAAGAAACAAGGACGGTAGACTGCGCTTGCTTTTTGAATTTTTGGAACATGGTCGGCGATATTGCACATACATTAACATTCGATTTCTACGGAGACAAAGATGAAGTTACGCCGACTTACGATAAAGTGTTCTACGGAACCAATCCTGAGGTATTAAGAGGAGACGGGGAATGGTACACACCCGCATGGGACGACGAAGAGTTGGAGGAGCTGGAAGACGTATTCCGGGACGGGTTGAAAGTCCTTCGAGCCGGTTTGTGAACAATCCGGTTTCGCAGACAGACACATAAAAAGGAGAGGGCAAAATTGAAAAAGACACCGCCGGTCGTTTATCTGATATCCGGTCCGCTGGGCGTGGGCAAATCCACGTTGTCGCAAGCCATTCGGAGGCTGCAGCCAGCAGGCATGGAGCTATGAGTCGCTGCAATTCGCGAAGGAAGCGGAGTTTGTCGGGAACAAATAATTTGGCGGCAGAAGCACAGGCCGGATGAAATCGAGAGGCAATCAAAAAGAAGCGGGACGCTTGGCAACGGCGTTCCGCTTCTTTTTTTGTGCAGCCGATTCAACGAATCACCTGGTTTCGCTTGAGCAGCCCCCATAACTGCGTCGAAATCTCTTCCGGCGGCTGAGACATTTCGCTTAAAATCCACCATTCAATCACTCCGACAAACGCGGAAGCCATGAACTGGGTCACCAACTCTTTGCTATATCCCTGGTTCTGATCCTCCATATCGACATGTGTCGCAATGCTGGCAGTTACGATCTCCAACATGCGTTTGCGAAACGAAGGAATGCCCTGATTGGACAGCATGGACAAATAAAAGGCATGATGCTCCTGAAAATAACGAATGATCGGCATCAGCGACGACTCCAACAAATCGACCGTTTCTCCGTCTTGACCTGTTGCGGTCGACACCGTGCTCATTTTGCTCAAATACTCTTCCATGCACTTGTCGAGCAGATCGTATTTATCGCTGTAATGAAAATAAATCGTGCCCCGATTGACGTTGGCCCGGTCCGCGATCTCATTGATCGTAATGCTCTCGAAATTCTTTTCGCCGATCAACGAAATAAATGCCTGAAAGATCGCTTCCCGCGTTTTTGCGATTCTCCGATCCGTTTTCACTTCCACGGTTATCCCTCCGATACCACTTCTTCAACATCTCTGCTTCGTTTGTTCGATATCCCACAAAACGCACTCTATTAACGATTGAAGGAATCTGAATCTCTTCTATAATAAGCATTGTACCTCACTTATTCAACAAATGTTGGATTTCATTATTTGAATGTTGGAAAGGAAGGAGGCGTATTGAAAAAGAATCATGCTCGCCAAGTGAAAGTTTTGTACCGAATTCATGGATTAAGCCATTTGATGAATACCGTGTTCGAAAGCCGATTTAGCATGGGACAATCACGCTTTGAATTGCTGACTGTCATCGAAGACGCCGAAACAATAACGCAACATCAACTTGGAAAACAAGTAGAACTGGATGCTGCGGCCGTTACTCGTCATTTGCAACAGCTCGAATTTCAAGGATTGATCGAGAGAAAAAGAAGTACAAAAGATCTTAGAAACCTGCTTGTTCAATTAACCGATCTTGGAAAGAGTCAATTAAGGCAAGCTAAAATCGAACGTCGGAATCTACTCGAAGAGATTTTTGAAGGCATTGACGATAAAGCACTGCAAACTCTTGAAATGTTGGTATCAAAGCTGAACAGCAATGCAAAGCTGGACAGAGCTTCGCATAAAAATAAATAAAGATAAGAAGGAGAATAACCTTGATGTCACTGGAAACTTTTCAAGCCCAATTCGATTTAAGAATTCTGGTCGATTCCTACGCCACATTAACTGATGAAAAAAAGATTGCCGAGCAAATGCTTTTATTTACGCCCGATGTTCAATTTGACGTATACATGGGTGGACAGCTGGTATCGCAAGTGTCGGGAACCCAACAATTGGAGCAAGAATTTAATGGGCACGTTTCGCTCGTCAAACAATATTTTACGCTCAACGGCCAACATGTCGTTCAAGTGGACGGAGATCGTGCAACGGGCATTGTATTCTCTCAAATGAAAATGCTGCGCGAGCAGGATGGAGAGGAAGTGCTTACGGATTACAGCGTAAAATACAACGATGTGTACGTCAAACAAAATGGTGCTTGGCTGATCGGTAAGCGTACCTCGGAATATACATTTATTGAGTCGAGAGTCTTGAACCACATGACTCCTTAATCAACTTCTCTACCGAATTTTCGAAAAAGAGTACAGAATCGCCGCTAGGGCAGGTTCTGTACTCTTTTTCGATGCAGGGAGAGAATTAGGCAACAATCAAGCAGTAACAGGATAACAGGGTCGCCTGTTTGATGTACATAATGAAGTATCCGTGTTTAATAAAAGATGTGTAGTACGTAAGTCGATTTGATATAGCTTCCGCATACACGCCTGAAGGAGTGACTTGTCATCGCAGATTTACCGATCCACCCGCCGCTTCGCTCAAAACGAATATTTCTGGCCATCCTCGCTTTGCTGCTGGCCTTCGCCTCGATCTCAACGGATCTTTATTTGGCTGTCATGCCCGTAATGGGTCAAGAGCTAGCTGCCGATTCAGGCATGATGGAATGGACGGTCTCGGCTTATTTGCTCGGCTTCAGTATGGGACAATTGTTTTGGGGCGCGCTTAGCGATCGATTCGGCAGAAGGCTTCCATTAGCCGCCGGATTGCTACTGTTCATTATCGGCTCTGCCGGATGCGCATTTTCGGAAAGCATAGGATCGTTGATCGCGTGGCGGGTGCTTCAGGCTTTGGGAGCCAGCGCAAGCGTCGT
Organism: Saccharibacillus sp. CPCC 101409; assembly: GCF_030518235.1. Lineage (GTDB taxonomy): Bacteria > Bacillota > Bacilli > Paenibacillales > Paenibacillaceae > Saccharibacillus. The sequence continues at coordinate 85,152 of NZ_JAULSA010000012.1, forward strand.
TTTGGCTCGGGCGATGATTCGGGATCGTTACGATCGAACTCAAGCGGCCAAAGTACTATCGACTCTTACGGCGATTATGGCCATTGCACCGCTTCTGGGGCCGACATTGGGTACGCAAATTGCCAATTTGACATCATGGCGAGGCATCTTCGGCGTTCTTGTCCTGATAGGAGTCATTACGCTGGTTGCGCTGCCGTTTTATGTACCGGAGACGCTAGCCCCCAAGCTACGAATCCGTTTATCCTGGCGGGAGATTTTTGTTCAGTACATGCGCCTATTGCGAAATCGAAAATTGCTGGCGTATGCGTTGGCGCTGGCTCTGCTTAGTGCCGGTATGTTCGCTTATGTGGCAGGCTCGCCGTTTGTGTATATCACCTATTACGGATTGCCGTCCGTAGCTTATGGCGTGCTATTCGCCGCCGGAGCCGCTGGAATAATGGGCATGAACATGCTCAATGCCAGACTCGTCGAGCGTTATGGCACAGATCGGCTATTGCGTATTGGAGCCGTTGCAGCGGCGTGTTTTGGATTGATGACGGCTTGTACAGGAATAACCGGAGTCGGAGGATTACCGCTCATGGCCGTATCGTTGTTCCTATTTGCTTCGACCAATGGCTTGATTGCCGCCAATGCCATATCCAGTGCGTTATCCAGTGTAAAAGAATACGTTGGATCGGCTTCGGCTTTGCTCGGCTGCGCGCAGTACGGAGGAGGGATGATCGGTTCGGCGTTACTGGGAGCTTTTGCAAACGGAACGCCTGCTCCCTTGGGCATATTGGTTTTCGTTGCTGGGGTCGGATGTCTGGTAACTACGTTGTGGGGACGAGGAAGTTCATGAGAAAGTCACGTGGGAGCGGGAAGCGAGAAGACTCCGAAAGAAATTCGGTCAATTCGCTGTCTCACTCGGAAAGCTGCGAGAAGAACATTCAAGGAGAAGCTTTCCGAGTTCAAAGGCGTATTGACCTGAATTTCTCTCTCCGTCTTCTCGCTTCCAGTTACGTCGGACTTTCTCAACATGTTAGGAGGAGTTCTTAAGCTCCTCTTTTTGTTGTATAGTAAAAAATGGAATTAAAATGTTTTACTGTATTCATAAGTCGAAGGAGGTCTTTATGCGATTTAAAGAACTTAAAGAGACTATGCTGATTCCTGATCGTGAAATCATGTTGAATCGTCTGATCCGTATCAACGATGCGGATGTTCTGTTGATTTCGATCACATCGGAAAATGGTCGCCATAAGTTGTGGTCGCTGCGTCAAATTCCGGACTGGGTGTATGAAGAAAATCCCGATTACCAACCTGAAGAGAACCTAACCCACCGCCAGCGCATGCAGGGGGCTTTACAAGACAAGGTGGTTTTTGGCGATCAGGAAGATTCCATCTCTAAGATGATCATTCAAGGACAGCTCATGACGTTCGGTACATCGCAGTCCACGTTCTGTACGGAACAAGATCACGAAGCGTATATGAAATTGCAGCATTTTGTTGAAAAAGGAATGGAGCTGGCAAGTTTTGCGGACGTCAGCGTTGATCGTTTGTTTTTGACTTTTTACGAGCAGACCGCTTCCGAGCATTTTCCCGATCTGGATTTGGAAAAGGAATTGGACATCACGTTAAAGTTCAATAGCACTTCTCGTACAGTCGCCTTGCGTACGGAGCCGATTGTGTTGGAATTTGGAGATGCGGCAAATGAAGTCCAGTATTCTTTTTACGATCCGGTTACCCGAAAAAATCGGTTTTTCTCGATCAAAGCTTCGAAACGCGAAGATGTTTGGGCACAAGCCGAAGCGAATTTTGCAAAGCCTGCTCCGCAGAGCTCGACGGAAGCAGAATGGCAGAAGTTCAAGGAACAATATCTGGGCGGGCTTGAGCTGGTTTGTCCCAAACATCAGGATCTGGCTGTTGTCGACTATGAATCGGAAGACAATCTGCGATTGCAGTTCTATTCCAAAGATTATTTGGATGCAAAGCCTAAAGTTATGACTAATATTGATACAGCCGGGAAATTGCTCTTCTCCGTATTTTATTCATCCGAAAGCCAGCCAAACGCTAATGGGGTCAAGCGTCGAGTAACCGCAATCGGGCTGGTGGACAAAACATTCTCCGGAAGTCTGATTGTGGAACTGGTGTCTTATGACATGGAACTTCCGGAAAAAACGATCAAACTTTAAGTGAAGAACGTTAATCGATGATTCAGGACATACTATCCACCGTACCTCTCCTTCATCCTCTGAATATCCGCACGCGGTGAGCTGCCGAACAAGCGTGAATACTCCCGGCTAAATTGCGATTGGCTTTCGTAACCGACACGAAACGCGATACTAGCAATATCCGACGATTCGCTTAGCAGTAGGCGCCTTGCTTCTTGGAGCCGAAGTTGTTTTTGAAACTGGATTGGGCTCATGGCGGTCACCTCCTTGAACTGCCGATGCAGCGATGACACGCCGAGGTTGACCAACCGAGCCAGTTCTTCGACAGGAAGCGCTTGATTGTAGTTCGCCAGAATATGTTCAATGACCGTACGGACTCGCCGAGCGCTACTGTCTTCCACCGCCATTTGTTTCAATGAATCACTGTGCGGCCCTTGCAGAACCCAGTATAGCAACTCCTTTTTAAAAATAGGCGCTAGGACGGTAATATGCTGCGGTTGATCCAACAAGCAGCCGAGCCGGATTGCCGCATCAAGCAAAGGTGCTTCCACATCGCCCACAAACATAGCCCGCTTTGCTTTTTTGTCGCGCGTTGGCTTGAGATTCGCATCATTCATCACTTCCAGCACTTCGACCGAAGTGAATTCGATCTTGTACGCCAGATAGGGTAGATCGGAGGAAGCCTGAACGATCTGTCCCGTGACCGGAAGCTCAACCGAAGCCACGATATAATGACCTGGCCCGTAGTGGAAACGCTGTTCACCGAGCCAAACTACCTTTTCCCCCTGAATGATTAGGCAAAAAGAGATTTCGTTTACCCGGGCCACCGATTCGCTGACTTCCGATTCCCGAATCAAAAACAACGAAGGAATCAGCGTAGAGTGAACACCGTCCGTTTGCGCGTGTTTTCGGATCAACGTTTCCAGATTTTTCTTTCCACTAGACACTTCTTCCATCCTTTTATGGAGGGTTTCGCTCATCATAATTGCTCCTTTTTTGAAAGACTCCGGCACTTTTCACTTAAGCCCATTTTATCCGATCTTTCGTTTTCCAAAAAGGGACTTGAGAGTTTTAGGCAAAATTCGGGCAGGAATACGAATAGGGACGGTCGAATTTTCGTGTCATAATCGGAGACATCACGAAGAGACTCTGATCCAAACCGACGGATCATGAATCGTAAAGGGAGACTGATCGAATGGAATATGTAAAATTGGGGAATACAGGACTCGATGTCTCGAATCTTTGTCTGGGCTGCATGGGATTCGGCGACCCAGGCAAATGGATTCATTCCTGGGTGCTGAACGAAGAAGAAAGCCGTCCGGTCATTCGGAAGGCGTTGGAGCTAGGTATTAACTTTTTCGATACGGCCAATGTGTATTCGATGGGAGCCAGCGAGGAGATTCTGGGCCGGGCGATCAAGGACTATGCCAGTCGCGACGAGGTGGTGCTGGCGACAAAGCTGCATGGGCGTATGCACGAAGGGCCTAACGGCGCAGGCTTGTCGCGCAAAGCCATCTTGAGCGAAATCGATAAAAGCCTCAAGCGGTTGGGCACGGATTACGTGGACCTGTATATCATTCATCGGTGGGATAATCGCACGCCAATCGAGGAAACGATGGAGGCGTTGCAGGATGTCGTGAAGTCCGGAAAAGCCAGATATATCGGAGCTTCGGCGATGTACGCTTGGCAATTTCAGAAAGCGCTTTATACCTCGGATCGGTACGGTTGGACGAAGTTCGTATCGATGCAGAATCACTTGAATCTGATTTATCGCGAGGAGGAAAGGGAAATGCTGCCGCTTTGCCGTGCGGAAGGAATCGGCGTTACGCCGTATAGCCCGTTGGCTTCCGGCCGATTGACGCGGGATATCTCGGATACGACGCAGCGTTCGGAGAGCGATCAGGTGCAGAAATCCAAGTACGACGGAACGGCGGAAGCTGACCGAATCATCATCGAACGCGTAGCGGAGCTGGCGAATCGATACGAGGTGCCCCGTACCCATATCGCGTTGTCGTGGCTATTGCATAAAGAGCCGATTGCGGCTCCGATCATCGGGGCGACGAAGCTCGATCATTTGGAATATGCAATAGGCGCGCTTGATCTGAAACTCACGATGGAAGATCTAGCCTGGTTGGAAGAGCCTTATACGCCGCATACGATCATCGGACATAGTTAAGCTAAAAGCAAGGCGGGATCGCGCACGCCTGTCGGCACCGGAAGTGTTTTTCCATAATCCATAAAAAGGCTTCGGCGTATACCTTGCGTACACCTCGAAGCCTTTTTCGTGCGATGAAGCTTTTTCGACCGGATATACGTTACTCGTAATAAATCGCATCATACGGAAATTCCAACTTATTCAACCGATATTCCTTAGGCGACATGGACATGTATTGCCGGAACACTTTGCCGAAGTAACTAGGGCTCTCGAAGCCGCATTTTTGGCCGATCAACGAAATGGGCAGCTCGGTTGTACGCAGCATCGTCAGTGCGGCTTCGACCCGTCGATCTTTGAGATAAGCGAGCGGGGAGGTCTGTTCGGATCGCTGAAACAGGCGGCAAAGGTAATGCTTGTTAATATCGCAATGCTTGGCCAGTATATCCAGCGTGATCGGCGAGGCGTAATGCTCCCGAATGTACTGCTTGCATTTTTCGAGGGTCGTTGTCGACATCGCCCCGATATCCTTCTCCGCATCCCGACTGCTCTGCACCAGAGTAAGCAGCCATTGATACACCTGCACCGATAGCTGGTATCGATCGGTCACCTTTTCCTGATGGATCAGCCGGATAATGTTCCACAGCTCCTGGATCACGGGGGAGTCTGCGCCTCGCTTAATCACATGCCCTTCTTTTTCGATGACAAGATTCCAGATCCGGTTCGCTTCATCGCCCCGAATATTAATCCACACAAACTCCCAGGGCTCGGTGCTGTCTTCTTTATAGTAGTAACAATGCTTTTCGTCGACTTTTACCACAAGCGCATGCCCTTTTGACAACGCAAGGGTCCGGCCGTCGATGTCCAGATATCCCTGACCGCTCAGCGTGTATTGGAAAACGACATGTCCATAGTCCGGCCTTGCGTCGCTGGAGCAGCGATATTTGGGATGAGATACATTCTGCCAGCCTACAGAGTCGATCGTCATGATGGCCGCGTCCTCGTTACGAAAAGCAAAAGAAACGGTCTGATACATCTTCTCAGCTCCCATAAAAAAGTCAATTCTGTTATAGAAGAAGTCACGTTTTTTAGATTGTGTGGCTTTTTAAGTACTTGTAAAATAATTGTAAACGATACCAAGAAAGGGGGATTCGTGATTGAACCGCAGAAGATAAAGGTCAAAATACAAAATAAATATTCACAAACAGGAGGGATTCATTCGATGAACCGCAGAAAAGGTTCCGTTCAGAAATCCATAGCTGTCGCAATTCTAGCCTTGCTTATGGTCGTTTCGTTGGTTATTCCTCCGGCTCCGGCCAATGCGGAAAACACAGATTCAGTATTCGCGCGTCAAGCCGAGTATCTGGATCGCGGGCTGGTGGCTGTGCTCATGGATCATGGTGTCTTTTTGAGCTGGAGATACTTGAATACGGACCCAAATGATATCGCTTTCAATATATATAAAAACGGAACTAAAGTAAACGCGTCACCGATTGACGATGTGACGAACTACGTGGATACGACAGGCTTCGATAGCTCGCAGTATCAGATCTCGACGGTCATCGCGGGCAAGGAGCAGATGCAGCCGGAAGTCGTGTCGGTCTGGCATAACGATTACCTGCCGATTCCGCTGGACAAGCCTGCCGACGGTCGAACCAAAGACGGCGGTACGTATACCTATTATGCAGGCGATGCTTCTGTAGCGGATTTGGACGGCGACGGCGAATACGAGATCGTGTTCTTGTGGAGCCCAAGCAATTCCAAGGACAATTCGCAAGCCGGATATACGGGCAATGTGTATATCGACGCGATCAAAATGGACGGCACGAAGCTGTGGCGGATCGATCTGGGCGTCAATATCCGGGCGGGCGCGCACTATACGCAGTTGATGGTGTACGATCTGGACGGTAACGGAAAAGCCGAAGTCGTGGTGAAAACGGCGGACGGCACGGTCGACGGCCAAGGCACGGTGATCGGCGACGCGTCAAAAGATTACCGGAACGACGGCGGCTACATTTTATCCGGTGCCGAGTATCTGACTCTGTTCGACGGACAGACCGGAGCGGCCGTATCGACGGTCGATTACGATCCGCCGAGAGGCAACGTCAGCGATTGGGGCGATGGCTACGGCAACCGCGTCGACCGTTTCCTCGGCGGCATCGCTTATCTGGATGGCAAGACGCCAAGCGTGATCATGAGCCGAGGTTATTATACGCGCACCGTGATCGCCGCTTACGATTACGAAGGCGGTCAGTTGGTGAAGCGTTGGGTGTTCGATACGAACGAAGCGGGCAAAGAGTACGAATCGCAGGGCAACCATAACCTGAGCGTGCTCGACGTCGACGGGGACGGCAAAGACGAGATCATGTTCGGCGCTCTGGCGATCGACGACGACGGAACGCTGATCTACAGCACCGGGCTCGGACACGGGGATGCGATTCATGCAGGCAAGCTCGATCCGAACCGCGAGGGGTACCAAGTCATGAGCGTGCATGAGCATACCAACGCTACATACGGGGTCGAGATGCGCGACGCCGGGACGGGCGAGATCGTCTGGGGCGAGTTCACGGGTCGGGATACCGGACGCGGCATGTCGGCGGACATCGATCCGAATTATCCGGGTTATGAATCTTGGGCCACAACCATTACGGACGGACAAAGCATTCCGGTCACGAGCACGTACTCAGCAGCCGGAGAAGTCGTGTATACGCCGGAGCAATCGCCGAAAACGGCAAACTTCGCAATCTGGTGGGACGGCGATTTGCAGCGCGAACTGTTCGACCATCAATGGGACGCCAGTACGGCAAAAGGCATTCCGCTTATTTACAAATGGGATTATGAGAATAAAAAACTGAATGAGATTTTCCGTGCGAACGGTGCGTTGACCAACAATCATACCAAAGGGAATCCGGCGCTTCAGGCGGATCTTCTGGGCGATTGGCGCGAAGAAATTCTGGTGCGTAGCGAAGATAGCTCGGAATATCGTCTGTATACGACAACGATTCCGACAGAATACCGCATTCCTACCCTGATGCAGGACCCCATCTACCGACTGGGGATTGCCTGGCAGAATGTTGCCTATAATCAGCCTCCGCATACCGGATTCTATATCGGCGCGGAAGCGACCGAATTCCCGAAAGCAGATCTGAAACTGGTCGGCGGAGGCCAACAAACGGAGTCGGTATACCGATTTGACTTCGGAACCGAGCCGGCAGCGGGGAATACGGGTGTGCAGGATACGTTGTACACCGAGCAGACCGGTTATGGCTTCACGGACACCGGCAGTGTCGTTGCGGAAGCCAATCAAGTCTCTGTCCAATCAGGAACGACGTTTGCTGTCGACCTGCCGAATGCGAATTACAAAGTCACCTTACGGCTCGGCAGCGAGTCGCGTGACTCCAACGTCGGCGTCAAGTCGGAATATGTCCAGAAGCTGGCGGTGACTTCGGTAACGGCGGGCGAACCTCTGGAATACGCGTATGACGTAGCTCTGGTGGACGGACAGCTCGAATTCCTGTTCACCGGCACAGCGATTGATATTCAGGATATCATTATCGAGAAGTATCCGGACAAAGAAGCCGGAGCCGCTGCGACCCTCTACATGGCGGGCGATTCGACGATGCAGTCTTACAGCGAGTCGCAAGCGCCTCAAGAAGGCTGGGGCCAACAGTTTGGTCGTTACTTCGCGAACGGAGCGGTCGTGGCGAACAATGCGATCGGCGGCCGCAGCAGCAAATCCTTCTTGGTAGACGGTCGCTTGGACACCATTCTGCAGCGTATCAAACCGGGCGATTATCTGTTTGTTTCCTTCGGCCATAACGATGCAAGCGCGGGCATTCCGGATCGGTATGCTTCGCCGGCGGATTACAAAATGTATCTGGCGCGTTATATCAACGGGGCCAAGCAGCGCGGCGCGACTCCGGTGGTGCTTACTCCGGTCGGTCGTCGCGATTTCAATACGGTGACTCAGGAATTCAATGTGAGTTTCCCGGAATACGTGCAGGCTGCCAAAGAAGTCGCGGCAGAGCTGAACGTACCGTTGGTCGATCTCAGCCAATTGAGTGTGGCGTATTACGACCAAATCGGCAATACGGCAACGGAAAAAGTATTCCTGTACGCCAATCCGGGCGAGTATCCGAAATACCCGAACGGCATTAACGACAATACCCATTTCAGCCATTACGGCGCCCAGAAAATCGCGGGTTTGGTCGCAAACGCGGTCAAAGATCTGGGACTGAGCATCTCGCCTCTGGTCATTGACCCGGATATTGAAGAACCGGAGCCGGAACCGGAAGCGCAGCTCTATGAAGAAGATTTCGAAGGCGATCCGGCCGATGTTCAATACTCCCTGATCAATGCGACGGGAATCGGAGGAACGATGGCAGGCACGGTCGTGGACCAGAACGGAAGCAAAGTGCTGTCGTTAAACGGCAGCGGCTCCGGCCATCGGGCGAAGACTTTCCGCATCTTCGATGCCGTGAACGGCGACAAAGTCGATGTGAATTTCGATTGGCAATCCGGCAATGTAGCGGCATTCCCTTCGGAAGGTCATCTGACCGTGCAGGATTCGAATGAAAATGCACTATTTACCCTGGTTGCCAAAAACGGCGATGCCAATCTGTATTACTTCGTAGGTCCATACGTCGCGGATTACGCAGGAGGCAACACCGCGATCCCTGAAGGCGGTACGGCGACCACGATTCCAAAAAATCAATGGGTCAACGTGGATGCCACGATTAACTTCGCCAGCAAAACGTTGGATCTGACACTCACGAGCCGAAGCAATCCATCGGTCACCCAGACGTTCGAAGGCTTGGCGCTGAGTCCGGGGGCTTATGCGGATAATGTAAGATCGCTTCGCTTCCTGGGTACAAGAAAAGGGGGCGCAGGTACGTTGAACTGGACAACGGCGATCGACAACGTGCGGATCGAAGGCACGGAGCTTCCGCCGGAATCCGGCGATCAGACGGCGTTGAAAGCTTTGTACGCAGAGATCCAAGAACTGGATCTGTCGCCTTATACGGAAGCTTCGCGTGCCGTGCTGAGCAAGGCTTTGACCGCTGCCGAGAAGATCATCGACAAGACGGCAACGCAGGCTCAGGTGGATCATGCCCTGAACATGCTGAGAGTTGCCAAAGCTTCGCTAACCAGCGAAGCCGCTGAACCTGTCAATGTATACAAATTCGATTTCGGTTCGGGAGCGATCGCCGACGGCTACACGCAAGTCACGGCCGATCATGCCTATATCGAAGGCAACGGCTATGGCTTTGCCGATACGGCTTTGACCAATGACGAGAACCGGGAGACAGGCGACGCTCTGAAGGAAGACTTCACCCGAGTGAATGCGACCTCCTTCCTGGCGGAACTGGAACCCGCCAACTATCGCGTGACGATGATCGTCGGCGATGCCGGGGAATCGACAAGCACCAGCGTAATCACGGAGCAGATGACCAAGCTCCCGCTGGCGACCATCGCCAAAGGCGAGTTCAAGGAAGTGACATACGACTTAGCGCTGATCGACGGCGTATTCAACTTCGAGTTTGCAGGCAATTCGCCGAAGATCAACGCTTTGACCCTTGAGCGTCTGCCGGATCATGGCACGGCCGATCGTCCTACAATCTATCTGGCGAGCGATTCCACCGTAGCCAATTATGCCGAAACGTACCGTCCGCAAGCCGGCTGGGGCGAGATGCTGGGCCAATATTTCGATCCGAACGAAGTGAGCGTGGATAACCGGGCAATCGGAGGCTTGAGCAGCAAGACCTTCCTGGTCGGCGGGCATCTGAACGATCTGCTGCTGGACGTGCATGAAGGCGATTATCTGTTCATGCAGTGGTCGCATAACGACTCCACGCCGTCCCGTCCGGAACGTTATCTGACGCCGGAACAGTTCAAAGTGTATCTGAAAACGTACATCGACGGCGCGAACCAACGCGGGGCAACTCCGGTTCTGGTGACGCCTGTGAACCGCCGCGATTACACAGGAGACGTACTGAACAAAAGTTTCCCGGAATATGTGCAAGCCATGAAGGAAGTGGCTCAGGAAACCGATACGCTGCTGGTCGACCTGAACCAGGCAAGCTGGGAATACTTCAGTGGACTCGGCACGGAAGGCACCAAATCGATCTTCATGTGGGTCGGCGCGACGGAAGACAATACGCATTTGCAAATGAACGGCGCAATCGAAGTGTCCAAGCTCGTCGCGGGTCTGGTCAAGCAATTGAATATCCCGCTGTCCGCCTTCGTAACGCTGGATGACGGTTCGGATCAGACACCTCCGCAGACGACGGCGACTCCGACCGGCGATTTGCAAAACGGTTCCTACGCCTCAGCCGTCGAAGTTCGATTCGAAGCAGCAGATGAAGGATCGGGAGTAGCGGCTACCTACTACCGTATCAATGATGGAGAGGCTGTCGAAGGCAATCTGCTCACATTGAACGAAAAAGGAAGCCATCGTATTACCTATTGGAGTGTCGATGTCGCAGGGAATAAAGAAGCGGAGCAAGTATTGGAAATCTCGATCGCTTTCGCGCCGCCGCTTGCGACAGGCGCTCCGGGAGTCGCTGTTCTTTCGGATAACAACGGTCACGATACGGGGTTGAGAGACGGCGATTATACGATCACGATGAATCTGTGGTGGGGGAATAACGGAAGCTCGTTCAAGCTTTATGAGAACGGGGAGCTGATCAAGGAAGTCCCGTTGACCGATCAATCGCCTTCCGCGCAATCCATGAAGGTGGATATTGCGGGTAAGCCGAATGGCACTTATGTCTACACGGGCGAATTAACCAATGCGCTCGGCACCACCGCAAGCGCGCCGCTGACCGTGACGGTCACGGACGCCGCGCCGGGACAAGCCGTCCTGTCGCACGACAACTGGGATCAAGACGGCAATTACGCGGTCAGCATGAATCTGTGGTGGGGCACGAACGCAACCGAATATCGCTTGTACGAGAACGGAACGCTAGTCGATACGCAAGCGCTGCAAGCCGCAACGCCTGGCGCGCAAACGGCGACAACGAATATTTCCGGCAAAGCGACAGGCAGCTACGAGTATGAAGCCGTTCTGCAAAATGCAGCCGGAGAAACCCGGACATCCAAGTTGACGGTAACGGTCAAATAGTTAACCAAAAAAACCGCTTCGACACGCACCGTATGGATGCGCCGAAGCGGGTTCTTTTTCATTCATAAATGGTTTTTAACAGCTCACTTTGGGAAAAGCGCCCTCAGATCACCTGGGACAACCTGCTTGCTTTGACGCGGAATTTCTTTAAGAACGGCCATGGGGTCGTGATCGACTTTGTCGTCGAAGACGAACTGCCTTGGATCCGGGAAAAGTTTCGCTTTGCGGAACTTGGCGCCGAAGTGCGTTATGTCGTTTTGGAAGCCGATACGAAACGGATCATTCGGCAGTTGGAGCGGCGAGGCGATCCGGAATCGTTCGAACGTTCTTTGTTTCTGCGGGACAAGCTGCGTCAGGAGCCTCTGAACGCCGGCTTTTTTCTGGATACTTCGGGGCATAATAAGGAGGCTCTGCTGCAATCGGTCAAGACGGCCTCAAGTTTTATCTTGATTTCGGGCAATGAAGAAGCAAGAATTTCAGTCGAAAATAGCACTTAAAAAACAGCGTATAATATAAATTATACGCTGTTTCCGCTCAAATCGATTAATAAACGCCAATTCGACTCCTTACCCGCTTTAAAAAGAGGTTGCAAAGACGAATTCTTCTAATTTATTCCATAGAAAAAACAGACTTGTCTTGCATGTTTTTCGAGCATGGCAAACGTTAAATTTTAAGTTTACATAATAATTATTATGAATCATCGGATTAACCACCTTCGCCACCGAAGCGGTAAACCGGATTCCAACGTCTCGGCCTGCCGCTGCTTGCAAAGATTTGATAAACGCGTCCGCCGGCAGATGAAATTATTCACCCGTTCGGTAAATAAGTACGATGGCTCCCGAGTCGAATGTTTTGTTCTCGATAAGCTTCAGGTTGATTCTTTCCTGGATTCCTTGGAATAAAGGCAGTCCGCTGCCGATCAGCACGGGGGATACGGTGATTTTGTATTCGTCGATTACGCCGAGCTGCATCAGATAGTGGGCGAAGCGGGGGCTGCCGAGAATCACGATATCCCCGCCTTCCTGCCGCTTGAGGTTCTCGATTTCTTCTGCGACGTTTTCTTTGACCAGTCGGGAATTGTTCCATTCGACCTTGTCCAGCGTGGTCGAAAAAACGACTTTGGACGCTTTGTCGATCCACTGCGCATGATCCCGTTCGTGCTGCGAAGCCGTTGGATCGGAAAGCACCGAAGGCCAGTACCCGTGCATCATCTGGTAAGTTCCGCGTCCCCAGACGACTGTGTCTGCCGTGCTCAGAATCTCCTGCGCTTGACTCTCCAGATCGGCATCGTAAGCCGCCCAGCCAATGTCCATCTCGCCGCCGGGGCCTTCCACGAATCCGTCGAGCGATGAATGCAGAAACAAAACGAGTTTTCTCATTGTCCGTCCTCCTTTGATCGTAAACGAAAAAAGACCGTTTTCTATTCGCGTCCAAAATTCCACGCCATGTACACACCGACTACACACCGCTTTTTTATACTTGGATCATACCAAACAAACGGGAGGCAATCTATCATGAACAAAACATCCAAATTTCTGATCGGCGTTACACTCGCAGGCACCGCAGTTGTCGGTTCTTCCTGGGCGGCTCCGGCCGATACCGCTTCCGCGGCGTCGCAGAGCGCAAGCGCGTCCGCTTCGCAAACGGCGCAGAAGAACAACCCTTATTACACGGCCGGAATCGACGATCCCGCGGAATTCCACACTTTTTTCGTCAAACTTCAGCAGGCCGTTGCCAAAAACAATAAGAAAGCCGTTGCTTCGATGGTCAGCTATCCGCTTAACGTCAACACGGGAGGCAAAACGTATAAATTCGCCACGCCGGCGCGCTTTATCGCCAAATACGATTCGATCATGACGCCGGAAGTGAAAAAGACGCTCGGTTATGCGATCGAGGACGATCTGTTCGTCAACTGGAAAGGCGTGTCGGTCGGCGACGGAACGCTGTGGATCGGCAAGCTGGACGGCAAACTCGGCGTATACGGAATCAATAAGTAATTCACCGTCTTTGACAGCCTCGACGCTCTCCGGTTAGCATGGAAGAGGACGTTGAATCCGGAGAAGATACGGAGTGCATATTTAATGAAGAGAACGATTCTGCTGGTCGAAGACGATGTGCTGATGCGCGAATTTATGACCGATTATTTTAAAAAAGACAGTTGGAACGTACTGGAAGCGGGCGACGGACGCGAAGCGCTGGAGCTGTTCGAGCTGCACGAGATCGACCTGATCGTGCTCGATATCATGATGCCGGAGATCGACGGATGGTCGGTCTGCCGGCGCGTGCGCAAGAAATCCGGCGTGCCGATTATCATCATCACGGCGAGAGCGGACGACGACGATCAGATCATGGGTTTCGAGCTGGGCGCGGACGAATACGTTACCAAGCCATTCAGCCCGAAAGTGCTGGTCGCCCGCGCCGCGGCGCTGCTCAAACGGGCGGAAGGCACGCTCGGGCGCGAAGAAGATGTGCTGTCGTACGGCGGGATAACGATTAACAAACGGGCTTATACCGTAGAGGTCGACGGAGAATCCGTCGGCCTGTCGCCGAAAGAATACGATCTGCTGCTTCTGCTGACCCGGCATACCGGCGCGGTGCTCGAGCGGGACGAGATTCTGAACGCGGTGTGGGGCATCGATTATTTCGGCGATCCGCGCGCGGTCGATACGCATATCAAGAAGCTGCGCGCCAAGCTGGGCGGGGAAGGGCGGCATATCCGAACCGTCATCGGAACGGGATATAAATTCGAGGTCGAGAAACGAGAGTTGGAGTAGAGATGAAAAAGGCAGGCATTGTACTGAAGCTGTTTCTCGTTACCTCGCTCGTCATGCTGGGCATTCTGACTCTGATCCTGCTGGCTCAGAGTCTTTTCTTCGAACGCTTTTACCGGACGGTGAAAGTAAACGATCTGGTACGGCATATGCAGACCTTCGGCCAGGAATATACCGAAGTCCGGACCGATCCGGTGTCTTCCGCGCGGGTGTTGGGACGATTCGCCAATGAGAACGGAGCGGCGCTGGCGATCCTGAACGATAACATGGAACGCCGCAGCTTCGATCCGTATTTCATCACCCTGCAAAGCGAAGGCCGGAGCGTTACGCTGCTGCTGTCTTCGGAAGGTACAGCGGCCGCGGACGTGCCTTCGGGTCTGCAAACCGGCGACCCGCTGACGGCGGACGGTATATATATGGATGAAAAAGATACCCTGATGCAGCCCGTTACGCTCCAGCCGGAGACGGAAAAGCCGGAGCAGGGACTCACCCGCGTGCAGGGGGAGATAACGGAGATGGTACTGCCGGAGAATCAGGCGATCAATCCGTTCTACACGCAGACGCGGCTCGACGAAGCGCTTCGGGATTGGCGCGCGGAGCAAACCGGCACCGGGGATGTTTCTGCCGGGACGGCTGCACTGCGCGGAGAATGGACCGACAAATGGAGCGGCGTCGTGTATGCGCGGGTGATCGTGCCGCTGCAAAAACCCGACGGACAAACAATCGGCTACGCGTTCGCGCTGTCTTCGCTCCAGCCGCTCGGCGAAGCGACCGTTATGCTCCGGCGGTATTTCCTCTATCTGGCGCCGGCCGCGGCCGGCGTCCTGCTGCTGCTTTCGTTTGTTTACTCGCGGCTGCTGTCCCGGCCGCTGGTGCGTCTCAGCCGCACCTCGGCGCGCATGGCCGCGCTGGATTTCACGCCCGACGAAGGGCGTGCGATCCGTTCGCGCGACGAATTCGGGGAACTGTCCCGCAATCTCGATGCGCTCGGCCATAATCTGGACGCCGCGCTGCGCGGGCTGTCCGAAGCCAATACCGGACTTGCGCGGCAGATGGAAGAAAAAGTCCGCGCGGAAGAACTGCGCAAAGAGCTGATCGCCAATATTTCGCATGAACTGAAAACGCCGCTCGGGATTGTCAAAGGCTTCGCCGAAGGACTTCAGGACGATGTGGCCGCGGACAAAAGAGAACGTTATTTGCAGTTGATCGTCGGCGAGACCGACCGGATGAACGCCCTGATCCTGGATATGCTCCAGTTGTCCCGGTTCGAAGCGAAAGCGATCAAATTGAAGCCCGAGGCGGTCGATATCGCCGGTCATGTCCGCTCGCTGCTGGACTCTTTTGCGGCCCAATTGGAAGCCCGGAATCTGAGCGCGGGCATACAGGGAGAGCAAAAACTGCTCGCGATTGCCGACCCGCGGCGAATCGATCAGGTGCTGCTCAATCTGCTGAGCAACGCCGTGCGTCACGCCGGCGAAGGCGGAGAGATTCTCATTACGCTGAATCGGATCGGACAGGGAACCGCGGAGATCATTGTGGAAAACGACGGCCCGCCTATTCCGGAAAACGAGCTGGAGCGGATCTGGGAGCAGTTCTATCGGGCGGAGCGTTCGCGCGACCGCAAATCTGGCGGCACCGGGCTGGGGCTGGCGATCGTGCGCCATATCCTGGAGCTGCACGGCAGTGAATACGGCGCGGCCAATACAGAGAAAGGCGTTGCTTTCCGCTTCACGCTGCGGGAAGCGGCGTCCGATAACGGGGAGAGAAAAGACAATGAATAAACGAGTACTGCCGGCGGTCTGCGCTCTGCTGGTTGCTTTGCTGCTGAGTGCCTGCGGCGAAAACCATAAAAGCGAAACCGGTTTTTCCGAACAAGAAAACACAGCCGAAGAAAGCGCCGATTCCGTTCAGCCGCCAACAAAGCCCGACTCCGAAACGATGCCGGGGGATGCCGAAGACGAAGCGGCGGGCGGCGAACCGGAAGATACCGAGATCCTGATCGTAATCGATCAGACCGAAATGCCGATCGAGAGCGGCGGTTTCAATTTTTCCGTAAAACGCAGACCCGAAGGCTATGCGCTGCAAACGATGCAGTGGAAAGGGGACGGCGAGCCGATCGTCAGCACTTTTCAGGAAGCGGCCGAGAAAGGCGCGACCGGCGGAGACGGCTTCTATATCAGCGGGGACGGTCAATTTTCCGGCTTTCTGTATCCCAACTCCAGAAAAGGCGAGCGGGGCGAGGTGTCCTTTGTATTCGTCAACGACGAAGGAGAAGAGTTGAGCTGGAAAAAGAAGATTACGCTTCAATAACGAGCGGAAGAAACAAGCGGGAACGATTCTGGGAATTCGGTTTTTAGAAGTTTTTGTTTTAGTTTACGTCATTTTTATTATGTAAACCAAGAAAGCGTCGTTCCGAAATGGAGCGGCGCTTTCTTGGTTTCGATTGTAAATACCGGCAAGCGGACAGGGATTTCGAGCGGCTATTCTTTTACCGGAGCGGGCTTTTTGATCGCCGATATTTTTCCGGCCGTCTGCACCAGAAAGTGGGTGTCCGCATCCAGCGTCAGGTTGAAAAAATTCGAGGTGAATGTGCTTGAAGCGGCGATTTTATTCGTTTGGCGGTTGATCAGGTAAACCTGCTTGGTCATAAGCGCGACGGCGATATAATCTTTGCTCGGTGTGACTTGGTAGATCGGCGTAGGGAAGCTGAGCGTGCTTTCGGGCTTGGCACCGCTGGGCGCTCCTAGCGGAATGCGCGCCAGCCCCCATTGCCTTTTCTGATAATCGATCAGGTAACTGATATAGAATTTACCGTCGTAATACGCTGCCGAGCTTCCGCCTTCTTCGCCATACCCCTTTTCATGCGGGATATAGCGGAAGGTTTCGATGGCTTTGGCATTGCTGAGATCGATCTTGTCGATATTCAGCCGGTATTCTTCATCTTCCGTGGCAAAAACTTTAGCGTAAGCATAACCGTCCTGCACCGTCACGATTTCTTGATAGATCGACTTTGTGCTCCAGAGCCTTTTGCCGGTCTGCGCATCGAAAGCGTACAGCTGCTTGGGTTTGCTTCCCGCCAGGTAAGGGTCCAGCATGACTTGAACAGCCAGAACGGTATTGCCGCCGCCTTCTTGAAGCCGGTAGCCGTACGTTTTGCCGGCGGGCGTTTTCCATTTGAGCGTTCCCGTCGCCGTATCGAAAGCGCTCAGATTCCCGGAATCGCCGACTATCAGCAGGCCGCTTTGCAGCCCGATATTGTAGGCGCTATACATGCCGTTTTTCCCGTTGAGAGAAGCCGCCGATTTCCAGATCCGCTTTCCGGTAGACGGATTGAGTTTGTAGGCATACCCCTGCACATCGACAAAATAAACGCCGGAGCCGTCCGCGATCGGAGCGGCTCCCGGTTCGGCCGCGCAGCTCCAGAGCGCTTTGCCGGTTTTCACATCGGCAGCGGTCAGCGTTTGCCCGAGTTTGTAGAAGACGCGGCCGTTTGCATACGTGCCGATCTCCGGTCCGGCTCCGTACTCGATCTTGCGCACGGTCTTTTCCCAATCGGGTTTCAGATAGACCGATTTGGCGGTAACGGAAGACTGCTCGGCCAGAACCCGCTGCGCGCCTCCGGCCGCCGGAAGCAGCAGGGAAACCGCCAGAACGGCTGCGGCCAATTTACGGATCGAAGATCCGGTTTGTTTGATAATCGACATTTAATACCCCTCCTAAAAATAGGAATCAATATGAATATCTGTACAGTGTTTGGACGCTTTGCTCCGATCAATAGTTGCATAAACGCGTAGAAAAACGCCGGCTCCGATACGGAGCCGACGTTTTGATTGGTACTTCAGAAGCGGATTTAAGCTTTCAGCCACGCATTCGCCAGCAGCATCGCGCCCTGCTTGGCATTGGTTTCCGCCAGCGCGTTCAGCATGACGAAGTCGTGAATAATGCCCTGGAACCGCGCCGCGGTCACCGGAACGCCGGCTTCGCGCAGCTTGTTGGCGTACGCTTCGCCTTCGTCGCGCAGCACGTCGGCTTCGCCCGTAATAACCAGCGCTTCCGGAAGATCTTTGAGCTGTTCGGTCGTCGCGCGCAGCGGGGAAGCGGTAATCTGGGCACGCTCCTGCGGATCGGTCGTGTACTGATCCCAGAACCACTGCATGCCTTTCTTCATCAGGAAGTAGCCTTCCGCGAATTGGTTGTATGATTCCGTCTCGAACGCGGCGTCCGTTACCGGATAGAACAGCAGCTGCTTGGCGATCTTCGGTCCTTTGCGTTCTTTGGCCATCAGGGTAATCGCCGCGGTCATATTGCCGCCGACGCTGTCGCCGCCCACGTACAATTTGGACGTATCGAAACGGTTGGCCGCGCCTTCGCTGCTTATCCATTCCAGCGCCGCATAGATTTCTTCGATCGCGACGGGGTATTTATTTTCCGGAGACAGACTGTAGTTCGGGAACACGACCGCGACTTCGGCGCCGACCGCCAATTCGCGAATAAGCCGGTCGTGGGTATGCGCGTTGCCGAATACCCAGCCCGCTCCGTGGATATAGATCAGGACAGGAAGAGGGCCGGTCGCGCCTTTGGGACGCAGGATGCGCACCGAGACTTCGCCGCTCGGGCCGCCCGGTATCGTCCGGTCTTCGATGTCTACGTCGGGCTTGGCGATCTCGCCGGATTGAACCTGATCGACCGTTTCGCGGCCTTTTTCCGGTCCGAGATCGAACAAATAGGGCGGGTTGGCATTATCGTCGGCAAATTTCTGTGCGGCGGGTTCGAGCACTACCTTTTTGGCTTCGGTCAACGGGATCAATTCCTTTCGAAAGTGAATTTATTCCAGCTTTTATTTAAACCAAAAATTGGATTTGAAATCATCCGCACAATTTTGTTTACATAATTAAAATTACGTCACTCTCCTATTTGAAATGCTTCTATTTTTGTTTCGGTTCGAATAAAGAGCATACCTTCGGAAAAGAACGGATGCGTGAAAAGGTCCAACTCTGTGTCAAATCGGCCGATCGGAGCTCCCGTTTTTAGATTGAACAGATATCCGCCTCCGCCGTTAAGTCCCGCAAAGACGTATTGACCTTCGACTTTGACGCCGGTCGTTTCCACGGAGGCGGGCAGACGGCCGAACGAGACGGTCTTGTCGTCCGAAGCGCGAAGGGCGGTAAGAACGCCGTTTTTTTGAAAGAAAAACCATCCCTCTTCCAATCCCGAAACCAGATTCCCGTATTCCGCGTAGCTCTTGATCGTTTCGGGCGAGGTGCTGCCGCGCAGGTAACGGGTCAGTCTGTTATCCACGTTCCTGCTGTCCAATTCCCCTTCGACGCCGTAGGCAAACTTCCCTGTCAGGTAACCCTGCAAATCGACGGATAACCGAGCATCCTGCAGCAGACCGTATTTTTCCGTTTCGACAATCCTGCCGGTCTTGGGGTCGAGCAGGGCCAGCCGGAATTGGTAACCGCGAAAAGGCTTCTCCCTGTAAAACAAGCGCATTGCCTGCTCTGTGACTTCCCGAAGCACAAGGTTGCCGTTATCCGTTCCGATCTTATTATAGAACCCGGTTAGGCTCCATCGTATTTTTCCGGTATCCGGATCAAGACCGAAGAACCGGGTCTGCATATTGTCGACCGAACTCGCGACGACCAGCGTGTCGGAATACTGCCCGATCACATCGCTTGCATACATGCGAAGCCGGGAGTTTTTCCATATCCGTTTACCGCTGGACGGGTTGTAGGCCGATACGCCGCCGTCTTCGTTCAGCACCAGCAGCAGCCCTCCCACGGAATGAATATGCGCGCCGAGTACATTCGGGAGCTTTACTGCCGAAACTTTCCAATGTATTCGGCCGCTGACGGCATCCGCCTTCACTAATTGACCGGCCTTGTTGATAAAAGAAACGGTATTGGAAGTTACGACTTCCGGCGCTCCGGCCTCTTTGATCGACCATTTGATTTTGCCCGTCCGTATATCGGCCGCATGCAACGTTTGCTGGCGATCGGTGTAGTACGTCAAACCGTTTGAAACGGGAAGGAGTGCCGAACGTTCGCTGCCGGCGGTATCCGCCTGCCATACCGGCTGGAGTTTCCGGGGCGGTTTTACATCTGCGGAAGCGGCCGGGGAAGCTTGACCGACCTGCGCAGCCTGGACGCTCGTACGCTGCGGAGCCGCTGGCGTCAGAAGCGATTCCGCTCTTACCCAACCCGGCGCGCCTGAAGAAAATAAGGCTGCGGCAAGTATGCACATGGCTCCCTGCTGAATTTTATTCATGGAATATCAGGCTCCTTTTGTCCTTTTTGATTCATTAAACTATTGAGCTTTATCTGTTAAGGCGGAAGGACGCTTAACGGCGATCAGTTTATTTTCCGCCTGCACAATCACGGTATCGTCCGAGAACAGCGTTTCTCCGTACACCCGGCCGCCCGTATCGATCCGTCCGAGCGTTTTGGCCGACGGGATATCGATCAGGTAGAACAGGCCGTCGCTAAGTCCGGTGTAAATGCCCGTACCGTGCAGATCGAGCCGTGAAACCGGGTTGTGGATCTCCGGGTAAGAGGTGCTCGCCTGACCGGCAAATTTCATATAAGAAAGCTGAAGGCCGCGTTGGAAAAAGAACCGATCCATATAAGGTCCCGCCAGCAGATCGCCATGATCTTCGTAAGCGACCGGCTTCTGCGTTTTCGGGTCTTTATCCAGCTCGTACCGGTACAGAATACTCGAATATCCCTGAAGCACATTCGGGATATATTTTTGCATGGAAACGTAGATATATTTGCCGTCGATAATGACTTGATCCGCCTGCTGGTACATGCCGTCCTGCACCTGGGCAAAAGAATAGGAAGCCGCTTTTTTACCCGTTTTGACGGATACTTTATCCACGATCGCGGCGTAATCCTGATTGGCCCACATCGAATTGTCTCTGAGATACAGATAGCCGCCGCGCTGTTCCAGCAAGGGAGCGTAGCTGCCGCCCAGCGCCCACAGCTGTTTGCCCGTTTTGATATCGTATCCGATATATTGGTCGACCATGATCGCTCCGCTGACAACAGAAGACGCGACCAGCACGCCGTCATACGTTCCGTAGACCGTACCCCCTTCCACGGCTTCCGTCGACTGCTTCCACAACCGTTTGCCGGTTGCCGTATCGTAAGCGTGCAGGGTCTCGGTACTGCCGACGATCAGCTTGCCGCCGGACAAAGCCAGGTTGTACGTCCCGTACCGGGCTGTAATTCCGGTCTTGGTTTTCCAAAGTACGCCGCCTGTTTTGGCATTAAGACCCACCAGGCTGCCGGAGTTATCGATGAAATAGATCGTTCCGCTGCCGACAACCATTTCCGAGCCCAATTTGGCGTTCACGCTCCACTTCTGGCGTCCGGTCGAAGCTTCGACGGCGAACAGCTTGCCTTTGGCCGGATAGAAAACAAGACCGTCGGCGGTTTGCGCATAGAAGGTATCCAAACGCTGCGCGCCGCCGATATCGGCGGTTTTGGTCCACAGCGGCTTGAGCACCGGCGTCGAATCGCTCGAAGTCAGGCTGAATCCTCCGTTATAAGAAGTCACCGGGCCGGCATGAGCGGAGGGCAGAGCGGAGAAACCGAGAATGGAAGACAGCAGCAGGGCGAAAGATGTTTTGGCAAAGCTTAGCGAACGTTTTTTCATCAAAAAGCCTCCTGTTCGTTAGAATAGCCTTCAATCGCTTTTTAAGTTTACATAATAAATAATATGTCTCTATCAGAAAAAGATATCCAGAAAACTGATCAGGATTTGCTGCAGCCACGACCAGGGACCGGGTTGATAGACCATCGTTCGACACCTCCTTATTTTTGCGCGATCGAAGCTTGCGCCGCGCCGCCGCGTCGTTCACAATACTAATAGAACGGAGCCGGGGAAGACTTCCTCGCTTTTTTACCCAAAAATTTTCATTAAAGAAGGACGAAACGATCCATGACAAGTATTCGCATTCCCGACGACGAGGCTTACGAGAACTATTACGACTACCTGGAAGCGTTTCTGATCTGGATGCAGGACGCGGGCTATACGGAATATACGCAAAAAAATTACCTGAGCGACGTGAAGCAGTTTATCGACGCATTGAACGGCCGGGCGCTGGAAGATACGAAGAAAATCCACGTCATGTCGTTCCTGTCGAACGCAAGAAGAAGCGGGGCGGGCGATTCGACGCGCAACCGGAAGCACGCGGCGGTGCATTGTTTGTTCAAAGCGCTGGCCGAACTTGAACTGTTGGACAATAATCCGGCCGCGGGCATCAAGAAAGCCAAGACCGAGCAGAACCGCGCGCCCGTTTATATGGATGAAAAGCAGATTGCCGCATTCCTCGAATCGGTCGACGGCAAGTACCGGGAGCGCAATCTGGCGATTTTTCTGCTGATGGCCTATATGGGGCTGCGGGTCGGCGAAGTGCACGCGCTCAATCTGTCGCATTACAATGCCGACCGGCGCACGCTGCAGGTATTCGGCAAAGGGCGGAAGTGGCGCACGCTGCCGGTACCCTCGGCCGTGACCGGCGTGCTGGAAAAAGCGATCGCTCAGCGCCTGGCTCCGTGGACGGACCGCGAAGAAGCGCTGTTCGTCTCGCAAAAAGGCCGCCGCATGTCGATTCGCGCGATCCAGCAGCTGGCTTCGGATACTTTCGACCGTTTCCAGCAGGATATCGAGCCGCAGCTGCGCGTTCCGTATTCCAGCCACAAACTGCGGCACTCGTTCGCCACCATGCTGCTGCGCCGGGGCACGGATCTGCGCACGGTGCAGGAAATGCTCGGCCACTCTTCGATCCAGACGACCACCGTCTACACGCACGTCACCAGCCGCGAGAAAGAAGAAGCGATGGACCGCCTGGATGTTAGGCTTCCCGGAGATTCGGGTAAAAACTCCTGAACGCGAAAAAGGCCGGATGCGGCCAATCGTCATTATGTACGATATTTGCATAGGAGCGCATAACGCGCAACCCAAATAGGGAGGTCATTGCGATGGGATTCAATCTTGGAGGACTCGGCGATCTGATCGGCAAAATTCAGGGAGGTTCGAACGCGGGCGGTACGGGAGGCGGACTCGGCGGATTGTCGGAACTGCTGAACAAGCTGCCGATGGGCGAACTGCTGCAAAAGCTTCCGCTGGAACAACTGCTGAATTCCGACTTCGTAAAGCAGCATACGCCTTTCGGCTCCGTAGCCGAGATGCTGCAAAAATTCGGAGTCGGCGGCAGCGACCCGAACGCGCTGCAAAGCGTTCCGCCGCAGGAACTGGACGAGAAAGTCAAAGCCAACACCCAGTTCGGCTCCATGCAGGAACTGCTGCAAAAAGGCCTGGAGTTCATGCAGAACCGCCAAGGGAAATAAGATTTTCTTTACCTTTTCTATTTTCCCTCCCTTTTCTTAAAGAGGGCGTAAAACCGCAGCCGAGCGCTGCGGTTTTTTTATTGAAGAATTCCTGTTTTTTAAGAAGCCGGCTAGCGGAGGGGGAGATTCAGTGGAGGAACGATAGTGTTCGCCTTTGAAATCGGGAAGATTCCATAAAATCTAATTAGTCTCTTCCCGATTTCAACACGCGACCGAAACGAATCTCCCCCGCAGCCTCCAAGGCTTCTTATACACGAACAGGACTTTCTCAACCTATCAAAACCAAAGCCGAGAGATGCGGCTTTTTCCCGCCCGCTCATTGTCCATTCGTCCCGCTCGTGCTATCGTAGGCAGACAGGCATTTTTTTGCCGGAACGTTTACAAGCACAAACGGGCACACTATTTACAGGCAGCCGGAGAGCGGCGCGTATGCGCGCGGCGGCGAAGGCGGAAGGAGCGGCAGACATGCGTTTCGATATCGAATACCTGTCTTTTTTCGTGATCCAGGTCGAAGGACGCGAAGGGCAGGGAGCGAGGGGATATAAGCATTACCAGACGATGGACGATTACGATTACGAGGACAGCCCGGTGAAGAAATTCCTGGACGGGGAATTCTCGCGGACGGCCAAACGCAAAGTGGAGAAAAATCCGCTGACGGAACAGGCGCCGACCAAGATCGGAGCGTTTATCGTCGAACCCGGCTACGAGCTGGACAGCAACCCGAACTTCAACATGCTCAACCGGATGCGGACCGCGGACGGCAAAGAAGATTTCAAAAACGCCTGCGACGACGTCGTGCGAAACTATTTGGACACGGGTTCGGTGCGCGGGGGAGCGCTGATCCTGACCCGGGCCAAACTGACGACGCATTCGGACGATCCGTTTATCTTCGTGATGAAATGCGACTTCGAGAACAAGATCGCGCGCATTTCCGACGAGCAAAACCTGATTGACGAAGTGGAGATGGCGATCAGCACCAAAAGCATCAAGTCGATTATGTATCCGCATATGCCGGAACCGGGCATGACCGAAGAGTGGGAACTCAAGATCCATCAGCCGTCGCACGCGCGTTATTTCGAAGACTTCCTCAAATTCGTCGTGTACGAGCAGTCCGTGCCGGAGATCGTGACGGAGCGGGTGATGGAATACGTGCAGAGCTACGTCGAAGAGAAATGGCCCGACGAAAGCAGCGAAGAACGCCAGCGCGAAGAACACGATCTGGAGCTGTGGACGGCCAGCGACAAGCGCGATCTCCAGGGAAAATGGGAGCCGGAGCAGGTCATGGAAGCGGCCGAGCGGATTACCGAACTCCAGCCGGAGATCGAAGTGCGCTTCAAACTCGGCAACAGCCAGGTCAAAGGACTGCTGGCGGACTTCGGCTACGGCGTGCATATTACCCGGCTGAACGGCCGCTACGCGGTGATTCTGGAAGGCGAATCGTTCGTGTTCGACAAAGGGCATTCGCCGGTCGAGCTGCTTCAGCCGCAGCCGTTCGAAGAAGTGGCGAAGCGTCTGCTCGAACGCAGGGAAGAACCGGACGACGGGCTGCCGTATTGAGCTCGGGTAAACGGCGGATTTAACCGGCCGCTGCGGGCTAAACCCGCTTTCGGCGACGACAGCAAGCAGTAGAAAAAGCACGGCAGCAGGAGCGCGCAGCAAGAGGGGGATGCTTTTGACGGATAGAAACGGACGGGATTCGTTCAAGAAAATCGGGCGGGAGAAGCCGGACGGGATTACGTTCCTGTCCGGATGCGAGAGCGCCGATTACGGCGCCGCCGCGCTGGAAGCGATCGCCCGCCGGCGGCCGGAGATCGATCCGGCGGAGCTGCTTCCGCTGAGCGCGTTGAAGCTGGGAGACGAAGAAGTGCTGCTGGAATACGGGCGGCAGCACCGGGGGATTCCGCTTTACCAGGAGCACCGGGTCTTTGTGCGGATGGACCCGGATGGCGGACTGCGGGATCTGCGGGCGAACTGGCCGCTCTGCCGCTTCGAAGAACCGCCGGGCGAAGGCTTCGCGAAGCCGGCGGGCATGGGCGGGAACCGCGGCGCGTCATGCCTGCGCGGCGCCTATGCGCTTGAAGCGTCGTCGGAAGCGCCGCTTTACCTGTTTCCGCCGCGGATGGTCGACCGCGGCGGCGAGCGGGTGGTGCGCAGGGCCGGGCTGGGGCCCTGGGAATGGCTCGATCTGCGGGCGGCCGCGGCCGCCAGGCGGAATTCCCGGGAGCCGCGGCGCGCGGTTCGCGGCGGCGGTTCGTCCGGCGGCGAAGGAAGCGCAGCTGAGCCGCTGGACCGGGAAGAGCAGCGGCGCGTCCGAGCGGCCGTGCTCGCTTATCTGGCGCGGCGCAGCCGGCCGCGCGGGTTTCGCTGGGCTTTCCTGGCCGGCCGGGAAGCCTCGTCTTTTCGCCCCGTGGACGGCGGCTGCGTCCATGTGCGGGCATACCGGCTGGCGAACGGCCTGCCGGTGCTCGGAGGCAGCCTCGACCTGTACGTCGAGCGCGGAAGCGGACGGCTGCTGTCCGCTTCCGACGAGCTTTCGTTTCGCCGGTCGAGTCCCGAGGGTCTCGCCGGGACTCTCCTGAAGCCGAAGCTCAAAGAGGGCGAAGCCTGGGAAAGCCTACGCGATACGATCCGCGCGGTCCCCGTGTACGACGCGCGTCCCTCGCCGGAAGACCGCAGCGGCGGCGCTCCGCGCACAGCCTCTTTTGTCTGGCTGGAAGAGAGTCCGTTCGTCTACGACGCCGCGGCCGGGCGGCTGATCGAGGCCCGGCCGATCCGGCTGTGACGGATTCGCCCGATGATCGCATTGGCGCTCGTACCGGACAGCTGCGGGACGCCGGTGTGGAGCGTTACAACGAAGTGAAGCTGCCGTGCCTGCTCGCGCGAAAACCGGCGGCTCGGCGCGGTAGCACCGCGATACGTATTATGTTTCGCGATATTGCTCTTATTCCCTGTTCTCGCGGTTTCGAAATACCCCCGATTTATCCGGAAAGAGAAACGCAAAACAAAAAGAGACGGTCCCGCCGGTGTTACGGCTTGCGGGAGCGTCTCTTTTTTGCTTTTTTCGAAGCTCAAAATGAAAAACTTACAGATTGACCTTCGCGATCTCGGACTTGAGCTTCTCGGCCGAAGCGTTCAGCAGCTCAAGTTCCTTGTCGTTCATCGGGATCTCCAGATGCTCGCGCACGCCGGTGCTGTCCACGACGCACGGCAGACCGAGGTAGACGTCGGAGATGCCGTGGTAGTTGTCCAGCAGCGTGGAAACGTTGAGCACGGAGCTTTCGTTCTGGAGAATCGCCGTTACGATCCGGTCCAGCGCCAGGGCGATCGCGTAATACGTCGATCCTTTGGCGTTGATGATCGCGTAAGCGGCGTTCTTGGTATTCTCGAAGATTTCGTCCTGCTCGCTTTCGGGCAGATTGAGCGCCGCGCCCGCGACGTTCGCCATGCTCCATACCGGCAGCTCGGAATCGCCGTGCTCGCCGATGATGTGGGCGTGGATACTGCGCGGATCGAGATGCTTCTGCTGGCCGATCAGGTAGCGGAAGCGCGCGCTGTCGAGCAGGGTGCCGGAGCCGATAACGCGATGCGCCGGCCAGCCGCTCTTTTTGTACGAAACGTAAGAAAGGATATCGACCGGGTTCGTGGCGACCAGGATAATGCCGTTATCGTTGTATTTGACGATATTGCCGATGATCTGGTCGAAGATGCCCGCGTTGCGGTTGAGCAGATCGATCCGCGTTTCGCCGGGACGCTGCGCGGCGCCGGCCGCGATAATGATGACCGCGGCGTCTTTGCAGTCGGAATAATCGCCGGCCCAGACTTTGACGCCGCCGACGAACGGAAGGCCGTGGTTCATATCGAGCGCCTGTCCGAGCGCAAGCTCTTTGTTGACGTCGATCAGAACCAGCTCCGTCATCCGCTGCCTCAGCAGCAGGGTATACGCGGTAGTGGCTCCTACGTCGCCCGTGCCGATTACGACGACACGGCGGGAACGCGAGGAAATCGTGGTCATGTTCAATTCACTCCATTTCTTCGTCTTTGGATAAGAGAATCGAATTTCTCTTAACTTTTAACCACTTTACACGGCGAATGATCTTCTGTCACGGAAATGTGCAAAAAGTCTTTGCGCGAACGATGTCGGTTTTTGTTATAATAAAAAAATGTTTGGACAAGCATTATCACGTAAAAATCGTTGGAAAAGAGGTTAAACGTATGCGCGGATTCGCGATTCTGCTCGGATTCAGTCTGGCCGGCGCGCTGCTGCACGATACGCTGCATCTGCCGCTGCCGGGCAATGTGATCGGCCTGCTGCTGTTTCTGGCCGCTTTGTTCGGCAAAGTCGTCAAACTGGAATGGGTGGAGGCGTCGGCCGACCTGCTGACGGGTCATCTGCTGCTTTTTTTTATTCCGTATGTGATCGGGGCCGCGGCGCTGATTC
This sequence comes from Saccharibacillus sp. CPCC 101409, assembly GCF_030518235.1. Classification (GTDB taxonomy): domain Bacteria; phylum Bacillota; class Bacilli; order Paenibacillales; family Paenibacillaceae; genus Saccharibacillus. The sequence continues at coordinate 113,136 of NZ_JAULSA010000012.1, forward strand.
CGTTTATGGGCCATAATGCGGTTTCCATTATCGTCGGGGTGGTTGGCAGCACGCTCGCAGTACTCTGGGTAACAGGCACGGTCGCGGCCAAAACGGCGCCGAAAAGCGGGGAGGAGGCGCGGGATGAACGACTTTCTGCATGATCCTCTTTTCGGGCTTGCACTGACGATCGGCGCGTACGCAGCGGCGAGAGCGATACACCGCCGCGTACGCTGGCTGCATCCGATTCTCAGCAGCAGCGCGATCATCCTGATCGTTCTGGGGCTGCTGCGTTTCAATATCGCCGACTATCAAAGCGAGATCGGCATGCTGACCGTGCTGCTCGGTCCCGCCACGGTTGCGCTGGGCGTACCGATCTACAAGCATCGCCGCTTGATCCGCGAACGCATGAAGTCGGTATTCGTCTCGGTGCTCGCGGGCTCGGTTACGGGCATCGCCAGCGCGGCGCTGCTTGTGTATATCGCCCGCGGCTCGCACGAGGTGCTGCTCAGCATGCTGCCCAAATCGGTCAGCTCGCCGATCGGCATCGAGATCTCGCGGACGCTCGGCGGGACGCCCGAGCTCTCGGTGATGTTCAGCGTCGTTACAGGCGTGCTGGGGGGCGTGGCCGGACCGCTGTTCCTGCGCAGAGCGGGTCTCGGCGATCCCGTTTCTTTCGGCCTGGCCATGGGCGGCGCTGCGCACGGATTCGGAACCGCGCGCAGCCTGCAGGAATCGGAAACGGCCGGCAGCTTCAGCGCGCTGGCGATGGGTCTTTCGGGCATCGTGACTTCGATCTTGTTTATCCCGCTGTATCTCTGGCTCGGCTGATAGCGGGCAAGCTTGAGACGCCCCCGGGGTTTTGTGCTATAATGACGAAGGATTGCGCTCCGTGCGAAATTATTGGAACAAAGGGGGCGAGTTGCGATGCGGTTCAAGCGAAGGGTTCTTCTGCCTCTGCTTGCCTTGCTGATCGTAATCGGCGGCTGCAGCGAAGAGAGCGCGAAGCCGGAAACTTCTTCCGAAACCGCCGTGGAACCGGACAAAGCGGACGACGGCGGCCAGACCATAACACTCGTCGAGCCCGAAGAGGGCGGCGGCGACAACGAACATGAAAAATACGTGGTGCAGACGAGGCTGACGGAGCTTCATTTGTTCGACGATACTACGGGGATGGCCTGGGGACTGACGCGCAGCGCGCTGCGAATCTACCTGACCGCCAACAACGGCAAGAACTGGATCGCGCTCTCTCCTTCGGAGCAGGTCGAGTTTTCGTCGCTTCCCGCATATGGAGAAGGAATGTTTTTTACGGACGCGAAGCACGGCTGGATCGTTCGCAGCGCAGGAGCCTCGGACGAAACGCTGGTGCTGCGCACCGTGGACGGGGGAGAGAACTGGTCGATCGCGACGCTGGGGCGCACGGACGAGACGCCGACTTCCCTGTACTTTAGCGACCGCAATCACGGCTGGCTGCTGCTGACGAAGACGTCGGCCAACGCCGGGCGCGAAGACAAGACGCTGTACCGGACGATCGACGGAGGCGAAAGCTGGAGAGCGGTCATGCGCACCGTCGGCGGCACGCAGCCGGCCGGTTCGGAATACCCGCTGCCGGATCTCGGTTATGTGTCGGGAATGGTGTTCCAGAGCGCAAGCGCCGGCTACGCGACCATGCTTGAGCTCGGCAAGCCGTCGCTTTACCGGACAAGCGACGCGGGCCGCAATTGGAAAAAGGCGTCGAACTTCTTCTCCGCCGAAGATCCGATCGGCAGCTGCGACGCTTATATGAGCGGCAAACCGCAGTCGTACCGGGCGGGCGGACAGGGTTCCTGGATTCCGATCGGCTGCAAACAGCGCGACACGGTGAAATACAACGGGTACTTTTCGCAAAACGGGGGAGCGGGCTGGAAGTTCGTTTCGTTCGATCTGCCGGCGCAGCAGTCGCTCAACCAAACGATCGCGCCGTTCTTCCTCGACCGGATGAACGGATGGCAGGTACGAGGCAATCGCCTGTACCGGACTTTCGACGGCGGAACCGCCTGGAAGACACTGCCGGCGAGCGACAAGCTGGCCGAACAGATGGAGAAATACCCGGAAGTGTTCCGGCTGCAGTTCGTCTCGCAGAAGGTCGGCTGGATTCTGATCGGTAAAACGGAAATCCGGCGCTCGCTGCTGCTGCAAACTTTGGATGGCGGCGTCACCTGGAAAGTGCTGTAGCGAAGAAACCGAGCAGCAAGAAAACGTCCCTGAACAAAAAGGGGCGTTTTTTTAATTTTTCTTTTGTTATTGTGAAAAAAATCACATAAATCTTTCGAGAAATCTGTTATTTTTTAAATATAAAGAATGCAACAAAACGAAGCGGCACAACGAAACATCCGACAAGACAAGCGAGAAATAAGCCAAAGGCTTTTAACTTAAACGAGGAGTGATCGATTATGACAACTGCAACCAGCCAACTGACACGGAACTACTTGACCCTCTGCTACAACTGCCAGGACGCGCACCTCTGCGAAACCGAAGAAAAATGCCTGGCCTGCTGGTCGGAACAAGGACTGATGGACGAAGAAACCGAAGCAAGCGAAACAAACGAACTGCTGAACATGTACTACGCTTAAGCGTCGATCCTTTTTCATCCTTTAACAAACACTCATTGCATCTTACTAAGTGAATATATTCACAATAACTTTCATATGTGCTCGACAAGTCTTTCGCCTCCCCTCCCGCGAAGGACTTTTTGTCTTAAAAGGATAGAGGTGTTCTGTTTGCGGCCGGCGGGGGAAAGGGTAATAGGAAGCAAACGACGTCAAGGAGCTGAGAATCACATGGAATTTGAACATTTGACCGTAATCGTCACCGGAGCCGCTCAAGGAATCGGCCGGGCGGTTGCGAAGAGCTACGCCGAACAGGGAGCGCGCGTCGTGCTTGCCGATACGAAAGAAGCGGAAGGCGCGGCTGCCGCGGCGGAGATCCGCAATTCCGGCGGAGAAGCGATCTTCGTTCCCTGCGATGTGTCCAAAGAAGCGGATATCACCCAGCTGATGCGCGAAGCGATCGAAGCGTTCGGACAAATCGATATCCTGATCAATAACGCCGGCTTCGGAACCTGGAAGTCGCCGTACGAGCTGAGCGTCAAAGAATGGGACGACGTGTTGAACACGAATGTGCGCGGCGCGTTTCTGGGCACGCGGGAAGCCGCGCTGCATATGCGCAAGCATGCTTCCGGCTGCGTCGTCAATCTGTGTTCGACGCGCGCGCACATGTCCGAGCCGGATTCGGAAGCCTACGCCGCGTCTAAGGGCGCGATTCTGGCGCTGACGCACGCGATGGCCGTGTCGCTCGGCAAAGACGGCATCCGGGTTAACTGCATCAGTCCGGGTTGGATCGAAACGGGCGATTACGAAGCGCTGCGGGACGAGGACCACAAGCAGCATCCCGCCGGACGCGTGGGACGCCCGGAAGACGTGGCGCGCGCTTGTCTGTACCTGACGCATCCGGACAATACGTTTCTGACCGGAACGGAATTGGTATTGGACGGCGGAATGACGCGGAAAATGATTTACGAGCCCGATTGAGGCGATCAAGCAGAGTAAAGCGAGGCGGGCAAACGCGCAAGCGGAGCCTGCCTTATTTTCATGACTGGACTTATTGCACGCATTTCCGGACTTTCCGAGCATGTTAGCAAACCTGCTATTTATACTTGTTTACGATGTTCAGAGCGGGCTGTGCCTTCATCCGCTGTACGCTTTTTTTACGTTGTTCGAATTTTTGTCATGGAATATGTAAATAAAAGGTTTAAGTGCTTCGATTTCGGGTAAATTAATAGGCATGGAGTAATGTTCGCTTCTTATTCTCAGTATTTCTTCTCCTAAGTTCACTGTACGGACAGCCGGACGTGAAGCCAAATTCACTTATTCGCGGACATCCGCGCAAAACACGAGGAGGAATAAATGATGGAATACGCATACTCGCCGGTGACTTACCGGATTGGCAGCGGTTTGAACGGACTGTCGGGCAAGAGCGCGGCGGGTTTCCGCAATCCGCTTGCAAGATCGGGCGCTCCGATGATCGACGCTTCGATTCCGCAGACCAATTACGATCAGCCGAATGTGATGTCCACTTTGCAGAACAACCTGGGACGGATCGGCACTTTTTATCTGGTACCCGGAATGAACGCGGGCGTTACGGCTTCTTCGATCGAAGGACGACTCGAAGCCGCAGGCAGCGATCATATCGTGCTGAGCGCCGAATACGGCCAGCGCACCGTCGTACCGATGAGCAGTATCGATTACGTGGTATTCAGCGATACGACCGGTTATTTCTATTCGGGCAACGAAGCTTTTTTCGCCGGACAATAACCTTCACCCAGCAGGTGTTCCCGTCGTTCCGAAGCGGAATTCCAATCATCCCACTTTAAAGCGAGGTTTGGACCCCACATGGATATCCACATATGAAAGCCCCTTTGCCGATCGGACGGTGGAGGGGCTTTTTTAATGAACGTCGTTTAGAAAAGACTATTTACAGAGCCGGAACACAAGTTTCGATCCTATTCACGCACGACGCGATGCACACGTTCGAAGGCTCTCAAACCGGTTTTCGCTCGGAATCGGGCGCGGTCGTTATTTTTGTCCTTGAAGAAAAAGAATATAAACTGCACAGTATTCATGTAAGCAGGGAATAATATATCGAGCGATCAGATAGAAAGAAGGGCTACGCATGGAGGCGAGTTACTCGCATTACGGTCTGGGCATGGAAGCGCTCGATGCCGGCCGCATGGAGGAAGCGATCCGTCACTTCAACGCATCGCTGACCGAAGGCGAACATTTTGCAACACATATGAGGTTGTACGAATGTTATAAACGCCTGAACGCTCACGAGCCGGCAAAGAAGCATATTCAGCAGGCTTATGCTCTGAACGACAGAAGCGACAAAGTGTCGCTGGAGTATGCCCGTACTCTGCATGAGGCCGGAAGCATCGCGCAAGCGCGGGACGTTTTGCAAAAAATTCTGTCCCGCAATCCTTCGTATTTTCCCGCCAGACAGCTGCTATCGGATGAAAATCCGCCCATGCAGTAAAGTAAACGCAGAGGAAGATCGGCTCGGACGGCGAAATACATTAGTCGGCAGTTTGATTCGCACGTATTAAATCAGGCAAACTGCCGCAGATGGAACGGCGAGCAGCCGATCAAGAAAGGACGCGATCTCCACTATGAATTTGCAAGAAATCGCAAGCATTGCTCCGTCGCACAGGCAGTTGGCCTGGCAGCGGCTGGGTTTTTACGGTTTTATCCATTTCGGCATGAATACGATGACAAACCGCGAGTGGGGCGAAGGGCATGAAGATCTTTCGCTGTTCAACCCCGAGAAGCTGGACGCGCGCGAGTGGGTTTCGCTGCTGCGCGAATCCGGCATGCAGGCGGTCATTCTGACCTGCAAGCATCACGACGGCTTCTGCTTATGGCCGAGCGAGTACTCGGCGCATACGGTAGCGAATACGCCCTGGCGCGGCGGACGAGGGGATTTGGTCAAGGAAGTGTCGGACGCCTGCCGTGAATATGGATTGAAATTCGGCGTCTATTTGTCGCCCTGGGACCGGACGGAGTCCAGCTACGGCGAAGGCAAGGCTTACGACGACTTCTATGTCAGCCAGCTTACGGAGCTGCTGCGAAATTACGGCGAGATCGGCTGCGTATGGCTGGACGGCGCCAACGGAGAAGGTCCGAGCGGGAAAAAGCAGTCTTACGATTGGGATCGTTATTACAAAGTCGTCAGACGCTGTCAGCCCGGCTGTGTCATCAGCGTATGCGGTCCGGATATTCGCTGGGTCGGCAACGAGGCGGGACATACCCGTGTCGAAGAATGGAGCGTCGTGCCCGGGCCGCTGCGGGACGCGGAGAAAACGTCGGAGAAATCGCAGCAGGCGGACGACGGGCAATTCTCCCGTTCTTTCAACTCGATGGAAGAAGACCTGGGCAGCCGCCGGGCGATCGAAGCCTACGACGGGGAATGGGTCTGGTATCCGGCCGAGGTCAATACGTCGATCCGGCCGGGTTGGTTCTATCATGCGGAGGAAGACGACCGCGTCCGCAGCGGCAAAGAACTGTTTGAGATCTATCTTAATTCGGTCGGCGGCAATGCGACTTTTCTGTTGAATGTGCCGCCGAACGCCCGGGGCGAGATCGCCCGGCCGGATCGCGATTCGCTGCTCGATCTGGGTCGGCGCATTGCGGAGCTCCATGATGAATCTCCAAGCGCAAATGCGCGCCTTGCCGTGTCCAGCACGGATCGCCTGACGAGTGTCGAAGCCTGGCTGGACGGCGGATTTGCGCATACGAGCCGTCCCGTCGACGAATCGCAGTCAAATATTTTTGCGTCGGATTGGGATTTCTGGAAGCCGGATACCGCAGACGCGGCGCCCTGGCTGGAGCTGACATTGTCGGGAGAAACGAAAGTTAACGCCGTTGTGCTGCGGGAGCATATCCGGCTTGGACAGCGAATCGAAGCGTTCGAGATCTGGAGCGAAAGCGAAGAAGCCGCCGGTTTTCCTGCGGATACGAAAAGCTGGAATCGGGTTGCCTCGGGAACTATTGTCGGCTATCAGCGTATCGTTCGACTGAACCGGCCGGTCTCGGGAACGATCCGGATCATTTTTAAAGCCTATCGGGGGTTCATGACGCTGGCGCATGTACGGCCGGCCCATATTCGAGACTGAAAAGAATTTAAACGGAGGGATTCATGTGATCAAACGATTCGCCGCATTCGGGGCCGCTGCGATGATTGCGCTCTCGCTTGTTCAAGGAAACGCCGCCGCTGCCGCAAAGATCGAAATTATCGTCAACGACAAAAACGTAAGCAGCGATGTGTCCGCTTATATCCGGCAGGGCGTGACCTTCGTCCCGCTGAATGTAGTCGGCCAGATTCCCGGCAGCACAGTGAAATGGGACAACGCGGCCAAAACGGCTACGGTTACGAGCGGCACGAAAACCGTCCAATTGGCGGCCGGACAGAAATGGGCTGTGATCGACGGCAAAAAAACCGCGCTGGCTGCCGCGCCGGTGCTGAGCGGGGGCCGGATCATGGTTCCGCTGCGCGTGATCGCGGAAGCGTCGGGCGCTTATGTGGAATGGAGCCCGGCAACGCAGACCGTGTTTATCGGCAAAGCCGACAGCAAGCTGCTGGAGCGGCTGAACAGCGAGAATTTGGCCGAAGCGCGGACGGCCGCGGTGCAGCTTCCGACGATAAGACTTGTAAAAGGTTTTGAAATCGATCCCGTTTCCGCGGAGGGCCAGAACCTTACTTATTATTTCCCGGAAGGCCGCGCCGACCGCTTCTTTATCGCGGCGGGCGATCTAATCTATTATTATGAGATCAAAAGTGGTGTCAGCCGCGAAGTCTGGACCGCCAAGCTCGATCCTTTAACCAAAAAGGGCGAAGGCGCGCTCCCGTTCATACAGTCTAAAGCGCTTGCGCAGGAAGGCAAGAAACCGGCGGTTTCCGGCCGCTTTGCTTTCTTCCATGTCATGCCGCATATCGGCGAGGCACAGTACGGATTTGTCGAAGCCGACGGCACGGAGACGCAGCTGGGGCAGCGGGAAATGAACTTCGGGACCATAATCGGAATCGAAGGCGAACAAAAGCTCTAACCGCAGGTCAAAGACATATCGCGTATCGTCCTCGGCGCGTCAGCTTTCATATACGGGATGCGCAATATCAATTTTCCTTTTCTCTATAAGGCCCTTCGGGGCTTTTTATATTTTTTTGTTGAAAAGTAAACGAAAGCAAACGGCGGAACGTTTATGGAATAAGCCGTTTTACGCTTGAAAAGAGCTGTAAAAATCGTATGATTTAGAAAGGCCGTTCAATCCGGCGGCTGCGTTTGTACAGCGTTTCGTATAGGGCGGCTTATTTTTGCACATGCGAAAGGAGGTATCGCTGACGGATTTTCAAGCAAGCAACCAGCTTAGTCAATCCCAACCGGTTTTTAATGAAAATTTGAAAGGATTCCAAAAAGCTAGACTGGTGTTTCAAACGGACAAAATGCTACTATGAAAGGAAGGGAATTTGACGTTTTACCGACATATGCACTGGGAGGAAAGACAATGGGCAAGCTCCAAGCCTTACTTCAGGCGAATCCCGACGAGGAGCCTTTGGAGCTCTCGCAAAGACTGCTGAACCGGCTGCAAAGCTTTATGCCGGAACAAGCAGGGCATGCGCTGATCGAGGCTTCTTTCGAATGGGTGGACGATTTCGGGCTTGACGATGAAACAAACAGGCGTATCGACGATCGGATCAACGAAGCATGGTCGACTTTCGCTCTTCTGACCCCTGAAGACCGCGTCTGGTTCTATGAAACGATACTTACATATTTGGAACGCGAACCTTTTGTAGAACCGGAAAAAGCGCGGCAAAGCGCGAAGCTGGCGGAATTGTTCGCTTTACGCAAAGCTTCGCTGGAAAGCTCCTACGCGCTCCGGTCAGAGCTCAGGCTGCAGCATCCCCGGCTGCTGGAACTGCTGAAGAACTGGATCGACAGGGGAGCGCAGACCGCGCCGGACAGTCCGGGGTTTCCGGGACTTTCGCGCGCCGCCGCTGCGCTGTTCGAAGTGTACTTCAATCATCCGCATTATATGGACGACGACGATCTGCGCGCCGAAGCCGCCGGACTTTTGCCTGCGCTGATCCGCATCTTCTATGCGGACTGCAATCATATTCATGTATATATGCTCGGCTATCACGGCGATTATGCCAGGGAAACGGCGCTGCTGATCGACTTTTATGTAAAGCTGGACCGGCCCCGGGAAAAGAAAGGCGCCGCTTATCTCAGCCTCGCTTCTTCCTTCATGGGGGAAGGGGCGGCGGCGCTCGAACGCGGCGTCGTGCCGGTGCTGGATGTGCTGGGCAGGCTGATGAAAGGCTGGACGGACGAAGAATTCGACGAATTCCTGGATACGTTCGTGTATTATCCGCTGCTGCATCAGCCGCTGCTCCAGATTGCCAGATCGACGGAGCGCCGGATGGTACTGGACCTGGCGGTCCGGCAGCAGCGCCGGACTTCCCGCGCCGAAGAAGCGGCGTGCACGCTGGAAGAAGCGAATCGAATTATCGCGCAGATCGAAGCCGAACGGATGCCCAGCGGAGAAGGCGGAGTGAGATTCGCGGATTTCAACTTCAAGCTTGCGGTGATCGAGGAATTGATGTATAAACAGCAGGTACTGCGGCCGCGGTTCGATGTAGGGGTATTCGTGCAGGAGTATGTGCTGCGGGAAATCTCGATCGCCGAAGAAGGGGATTGCCCGATCCCGGAAGTTCGCGAATATTTCGAACGGCTCGTGCTGACCGAGCAGGATCTGGCGCGGGTGACCAAGCTTGTCATCGCGGGCGGACAGCAGGTCCAGCTTCAGATCGTGCCGTTCTGGAACGGCGAAGACGGAATGTTCGATGTGCATTCGCTCGAAGACCTCAAGCACCTGCCGAATCTGCGCGTGCTCCAGACGATCGGGCTGCTGAAAGCCGACGCGGCTCCCGCTGTCGAGCGCGGCATTATTTTGATTCAGGATTAGAAAAAGCTACAGGAAGGATGTGCAGCATGAGCAAACAGCCAACCCCGGACCGGGAAAACGAACACGGCGCGACGAAGCAAACGGAACCCGCCGCTTCGCATCCTTTTAACGAGGACGCCTGGAACAAGGAAACGTACGACGCCTGGGTGCAGCGGTTCGGGACGCCCGAAGAAGCGGCTGCGCGAATCGCCGCGCAGCCTGCGAAATCGTTGTCGGTGCTGCTCGAAGCGATCGGCGATCCTTCCGGCAAACGCATCATGAACCTGATGGGTTCGAACGGCAGCAAAGCGGCGGCTCTGGCTCTGCTCGGCGCCAAAGTCACGGTCGCCGATTTCTCGCCGGGCAACCGACGCTACGCGCTGGACCTGGCGAAAGCCGCCGGCGTGCCGCTGGAGTATATCGTCTCCGACGTGCTGAAGCTGGATACGGCAGTCCTTGCGGGATCGTTCGATATTGTGCTGGCCGAGATGGGCATCCTGCATTATTTTACGGACCTGTCTCCGTTTATGGCACTCGTACACGCGCTGCTGGCCCCGGGCGGGCGGTTCGTGCTGCGCGACTTCCATCCGGTGTCCACCAAGCTGATCTCTTCGCGCGGCACGACGGCCAAGATCCGCAAGCATAAAGTCGACGGCGATTATTTCGATACTTCACTGGAAGAGCAGGAAGCTTCTTTTGCCAAGTATGCGGAAGGAGAGTCTCCGAAGGTGCTGCTGCGTAAGTGGAATCTCGGGGAAATCGTTACGGCCGCCGCCGCTTCCGGGCTGACGATCCATCGTTTGAACGAGGAACCGAATCTGTCCGGCGACAGCTTCGATCGGGGAATTCCGAAAACATTTACCTTAACGGCGCATAAATATTCGCAGGAAACGCCGGAAAAGCGTGCATAAAGCCATCCAGGCCGCATTTCAATATGAACGAAACAAGAATAACGCCGAAAAACCGCCGAAAAGGCGGTTTTTTGTTCTTTTTGACGCCTTATCCCTATTTTGCTCAGCGGCGTCTGGAATTATAATTAAAGTTATAGCTAAAAAAGAAACGGAGTGAGCGAAATTGGGAAGTTGCTAGCGCCGCCTATGCGGCCGAAGAAAAGAGGACAGTCCCTGACGGTAATTCAATATTATTCAGAAAATCGAAGGAGGTGGACCCGTTTTTCGCCAATGTAACGCTCAGGGAAGCGGGGCGGAAAACGGGGAAACATATTGACTAGTGACCCCTTGCCAGGTTGGTTAAGCATCTTATTGGTGGTGCTGCTTGTCGGATTGAACGGATTTTTTGTAGCGGCGGAATTTGCGATGGTGCGCATCCGGGAAAGCCGGATCGCCACAATGGCCGAAGCGGGCAGCCGGAGAGCCGGATTTGCCCGGAGCATGGTGAACAATCTCGACGCTTATCTGTCCGCGTGTCAGCTCGGCATTACGCTGGCGTCGCTCGGACTGGGCTGGATCGGGGAACCGGCGGTTGCGTCGTTTCTGCGGCCGCTGTTTCAGTCGATCGGGTGGAATAACGAAGCGGCGATTCACGGCACGTCCGTGGCGATCGCGTTCGTGATTATCACCGTGCTGCATATCGTGATCGGGGAACTGGCTCCGAAGTCGATGGCGATCCGCAAAACGGAGTCGGTGACGCTGCTGGCGGCCGCTCCGATGGTCTTTTTCTACAAAGCGATGTATCCGTTTATCTGGGCGCTGAACGGGATGGCGAACGGGCTGCTTCGGCTGCTGCGAATCGAACCCGCTTCCGAGCTCGACCTGGCGCATACCGAAGAAGAAATCCGGATTCTGGTGAAGGAAAGCAACAAGAACGGGCTGATCGACAATACGGAGATGGCGCTCGTGGACAATATCTTCGAGTTTGCCGATACGACCGCGCGAGAAGTCATGATTCCGCGGACGGAAATGATTTGTTTGTATACGAATCTGTCGCGCGAGGAAAATCTCGAGATCGCCTACGACGGCATGCGGACGCGTTATCCGGTCTGCGAGCAGGATAAGGACCATATTATCGGTTTTATTCATATCAAAGACCTGATGCGTTCGCCGGACACCGACTACGACAATCTGGTTCGCCCGATTATCGCGGTGCCGGAATCGATTCGCATCAGCGAATTGATGAAGCTGATGCAGCGCAGCCGGACGCAGATCGCGATGCTGGTCGACGAATACGGCGGCACTGCCGGTCTGGTTACGCTGGAAGACATCATGGAAGAAATCGTCGGCGAAATTCAGGACGAATTCGACGAAGAAGAACGTCCGGAATTGGAACAGGCCGGCGAATTCAGCTACTCGGTCGACGGCATGATGCTGATCGAGGACGTAAACGACCAGTTCGACTTCGAACTGGACTTCGACGACTACGATACGATCGGCGGCTGGTTGTACGCGCGTATCGACGCGCTGCCGCCGCAGAAAGGGCAGTCCGTCGATCACGAAGGCTGCACGTTTATCGTCGACGAGACGGAGCAGAAGCGGATCTCCCGCGTGCGCATCCTGAAGCCTCTGCCGGAAGCGGACGCCCTGCTGGAGCCTCTGCCGGTTCCGGCGGACGAAGGGGAGTTCGAGCGGGAACGCGCCGGGCGCGGATCGCAGGCGCCGTCTGCGGAAGACGAACCGGAAGAGGAAGCGGACGTTCTTCCAATCAAGCAGGCCGGCGCCTGAACAAGAAGAAAGCAAGCACACAGAAAGCGGGTTTCGGAAATCATTCCGGAGCCCGCTTTTCGCCGTCTTCGTCCGTTCGTTGACTTCGCTTCTCAATCCCGCTACGCTGAAAGGCATGGAGGGGAAGGCTTATGGAAAAAATAGTATCCGGAAATCCGGACGGAGCGGAACGCTTCAGACGGCTGCACCCGGACTGGATTGCGGCATCCCGGCTGGGCAGCGCTGTATTTTACTCGATTCCGCTGCTGGCCGCCGCCGCGCTGACCGTGCTAGCCGCTGTACTGGACTGGAATTGGCTGCCGCCGTGGCTGGGCGGCTTGATTACCCTGGCGCTTGCGCTGCTGCTGGTATTCGCGGCGGTTCGCATTCCGGTTATTCTGTATAAGAGATTCGGCTTTGCAGTATTCGAAGAAGAGATCGAGATTCGCAAAGGACTGTTCTTTATTACCGAAACGCTGATTCCGATGACTAAAGTGCAGCATGTCGAGCTGGAAAGCGGGCCGATCCTGCGGCGCTACAAGCTGGCGGAGATCCGCATCGTTACCGCGGCCACCACGCATACGATCGCCGGACTTAAATCGGACGAAGCGGAACGGTTGAAACGAACGATCGGAGAGCTGGCGAGGAGGACGGAGGAATGAGCGAGCCCAAACGGATGTCTCCGCTCTATATCGTGTTTACGATGCTGAAAATGCTGCGCAGCCTGCTGCCGCTGCTCGTGATCTTCGGCTTCCGCGCGCTTGGCGGAGAGCGGGTTCCGACATTCCTGTACTGGATTATCGGGGTGTTGGTAGGGCTGTTGATCCTGACCGGAATCTGGGAAATCTTCGGCTGGAGACGGTTTACCTACCAGGAGGAAAGCGATCGGCTGACGATCCGGCACGGGATACTTCGCCGCACGGAGAAGATTATTTATTATTCGCGCATTCACTCGGTCAGCCAGGAACAGCCGCTGATCCAGCGTTTGCTCGGCGTGGTCCAGCTCAAGATCGAAACGCCCGGCGGAAGCGAGGACAGCGACGCGACTCTCCCGGTCCTGCCGAGGCGCGAAGCGGAGCGGCTTCAGCACGCGCTGAACGAGCAGGCTTCTCTTAGCGCAAGCAGCGCAAAAGCCGCCGGCGTCCAGGAACATGAGGAGCGGACGGCTGACGAATTAAGCGGTTCGGGCAAAGAAACTTCCGCGCCCGGTTCTTTCGGTGCCGAGCCCGGTTCCGAAGTGCAGCCTTTTTCTGAGCGGTCGGCAAACCGGACGGCCGCAGATGCGGATGCTTGGTTTCCGCCGGAAGCGGCGGGCCCTGCCGCAGCGGCGCAAAGCCGCCGCCAGCCGGTGCTGTTATACCGGCTGGGACCGGGAAGACTGCTGCAGGCGGCGCTGACCGAGATGAATCTGGGGCTTGCCGCCGCGTTCGTCGCGGCCATTTTCTCTTTTGCCGACGATCTGCTGCCGGACGAGTGGATGAACCGGGCGATTTCGAACGCGCAGGCGTATTTAACCGGCTTTCGGGCGATTCTGATCGTGGCCGCTATCGCGCTGCTGCTTGCCTGGCTGTTGTCCCTGATTCTTTTCGTAATCAAGTACGGCGGATTTTCGCTCTACAGAGACGGGGAACGGCTGTCGATCCGCTACGGGCTGCTCGAACGCAAGCAGTTTCTGTTCGATCCCAGACGAGTCCAGGCGGTTACCGTGCGCGAGAGCTGGCTTCGCCAGGCTTTGGGCTATGCGCATGTCGAGCTGAACGTCGTATCTTCTTCTTCGGATAAAGAGACGCCGGCCCTGCATCCGTTTATCCGGCGGAAAGATATTCCCGCGCTGCTGGAACAAACGGTTCCCCAGTTCGCTTTCGGAGCAGCGGAATCCCGTCCGCCCAAGCGCGCGCTTTTTGCTTATATGCGCTTGGGATTGATTGTCAGCGCGGCTGCGGCCGCCATATCGATTTACTTTTTCCCGCATGCCGGCCTGTGGTCGCTGCTGCTGTTTCCGGCGAGCGCCGCCATCGATTTCCGGCATTTCCGGGATGCCGGAGTGGCGCTGGACGGAGACCGCCTGATCCTGGTCAATCGAATCTTCGCCAAACGCACGCACTGCACGCTGCGGCGGCATATCGTCGCTTTTACGCTCAGCGGCAGCCGATTCCAGCGCGGCAAAAAGCTGCTGACGATCAAAGCGCATCTGATCGGCAGCCCCGGCGCTTCTTCGTTCGGCGTATCCCGGCTCGATCAAGCGGACGCCGAACGGCTGCGCGATTGGTACGGCAGACGTTCGGCTGCCTGAATACAGATCGTGATTCCAAAAAATCAATTAATAATATTTGGGTATTCCAGGAACCTTTGCAACTTCTTTTTCGTATGAGGAATAGGCGTTGATGACCTACATACAAAAAGGAGAATGCACATGGGAACCATTAAAATCCTTAAAGGCTTCGCCGCTCCCGTACTGGCTTTAACTCTTGCGCTTGGCGCATTTGCCGGCATCGGGGAAGCTTCCGACGCCGCCGTTTTGAATCCGTCCGCTCCGGAAAACTTCCAGCTGCCGATCGTGGAAGGGGCGCTGACACCGCCGCCTCCTTTATTTCACGAAGACGAGTCCTTCAGTACGCTGGGCGCCAACAAGTATTTGAAAGGAGGGGCCGGCACCATCGAATTCGACGGCGGCTCTTCCGCTTCCATTGACGCTTATACAAGAGGAACGCCTTCCTCGCTGTCGGTAGGATTTACTGCCGTCATTCAACAATGGGACGGAGCGAAATGGCTGAACGCAAGCTCCGGAATGACCGGCAGTTCCTCCTCGAGCTATATTGCAAATTCCTTTAACCAAACGCTGACACGCGGGTATTATTATCGCGTAAGGTCCGACCATTGGGCGAAGAGTTCGGGAACCCGGGAGAATCTGACCTCGTACAGCAGAACCGTTTTGCTCCCCAAATAACATTTAAAAATTAAATGCGGCAAGAATGAAAAACCGCTCTGTTTCCTTTTCGGGAAACGGAGCGGTTCTTTTATACAAATAAACCGGCTTAGAAATCGATATTTTGCCGTATACCGACAAATTCGATCAGTCGATCATATGGTTTGCCAGTTCAACCAGCTCTTTTTGAGATAGTTTACCGCTAATTTGTATATCCATGTTGTTGTAGACAAACTCAATAAAGTTGGGGTTGTCGTCCATGTCCACAAAATGTGCGAGCTGTTCATTTTTCAAGTTCACTTCTGTAACCGGTCCTCCGAAGACCATTCCGGACGTTGAATTAGGAGCGATCCAACGGATCATGATATCCATAAGTTCTCCATTGCCGGATGCATAATAGAGAAACACGGTACGCGCCTTGCTGCCGTCGTCCGGGTCCGGAACCATGAGAACAACTTTTTCAAATTCGAATTGTTCCGAAATATCGGTGAGATCCGGAAGAACGAAAGCCAGACGGCTGCGCGCTTCCTCCAAGCTGACTTCTTTTTCGACATAACTGATCATATGTTTGTCCAGATCGTTTTGATTTGAAGGATTGCTGGGGTCCATCGTCGAATCCGGCGGTGGGGCGGTTAACGCCAGAGAAGGGTCCTTGGCAACCTGATTGTCGATGGTAACCGTCTGTGAACCGTCGCCCCAATTCTGAAGCTTCTGATAAATCGGAGACAGGGCTCCCGTGCGGACCGGCTCCGAGAAAGCGATCGAACCGAGTAAAATAAAACCCGCCGCAGAAGCCGTAAGCCGGATTGTGCGTTTGCGCCGCAGACGGCTCGACTGCTGGCGGCGGTGCTGCTGCACCCGCTGCCAGGCGGCGCGGCGGGATTCCTCATCCACCGGCGACGAGGAACGGACGGCCCGTTCGAACGCTTCGTCGAACAGCTCGTCAAATTTTTCGTCTTTCATCGCTGCCCTCCCATTCCTTGCGCAGCACTTTACGCATATTTTCCCTTGCCCTAAACAGTCTTTGCCGAATGATATCTTCGCTCGTGCCGAGCGAATCGGCGATTTCCTTGTACGACATGCCGTACTTCCAGCGGTAGAGGATGATCGCCCGGTATTCGGGCTTCATGCTTTGCAGATGCCGCAGGATCGCTTCTTCCATCATCCGCACTTCGACCGCTTTTTCCGGCGAAGCGCCGCTTTCCTGACGGGCCTCTATATGATTAAGAACGCTGTCCGCTTCCACATGGTTACGGTGTCTTTTATTTTTTCTCAAATCGTTGATGGCGCAGTTGCGCGTTACGACCTTCAGCCAGGCGAAGAACTTGGCTTCGCTTTCGAATTCCGGACGCTTGCCGATCAATCTCAAGAACGCCTCCTGAATTACGTCTTCCGCCGCCGCGTGATCGCGCACGACATAGAAGACGGAACCGTAAGCGAGGTCGTAATATTCGTTATAGAGCAGCTCCTGCAGTTCCGAATCCAGATCGTCGAACTGATGAGTGAGCAGCATTTGAAGATGTTGAGCCATAAACGCTCCTTCCCCGGTCCTTGTACGTATTCTTCGAATACGCTACCGTTTGCGCCGATCCCTGCTGTGGATGGCCAGAAAATATAACCTATTGTCATATTCTACACGAAAATAGGAAGAAGGTGGACGTTTTTTATTAGCTGCAATTTTAACAAAAGGAAATCGCGCTGCCAGAAAGCGCATAAAACGACGCTGTAAACGGGGAGAAGAAGCATACATCTACCGTAAGCATACCAAAAAACCGACCCGAAATCCGGACCGGTTCTTTGTCAAACGAAGAAAATTCCCGCTTGTTCAGAGCATGCCGCTTTTTATTCGTCGCTGCTTCTTTTGCCGGATTGGCTGCCGTTCCGCTCTGCCGCGCGGGCCAGTTCGGCTTCGTCGTCGACCGACTCGTCGATCTCGGCCACGCGCTCGCCTTCGCCGGCTTCGATATATTCCCGTTCGGCGCGGGTCATCTCCACGCTGCGGTTGCCCTCCGTCATATCGTTGCCCGTAAATTTCTCATAACTTTCGACGGTGCCTTCGTCCGGATCGTTTTCGCTGGAGATCTGGTCGTAGCTTTTCACGTCGCGCTTGGTGGACATGGCGGGGGAATCGGCGTTGCCGTAGCTCTCGACCGCCTGCCAGGCGTGGGAGTCGTCGAATTTGCCCGCGTGTTCCTGGCGATTCTCGCCCGCGCCCGCCGGAGGAGGCGTCATCACTTCTTCTTCGACCGGACGGTAATCGAGCAGGGGGCCGTTCTCCGGCGTCGTATCGACGTTGTAGGCCGTATACGGCACCGCTTCGAGGCGCTCGAACGGAATTTCTTTGCCTGTGGTGATATCGACGCCGTACGTGCCGTCTTCGATCCGTTTTAGCGCCGCGTTCACTTCGTCCAGCCGGTCGGACAAGTCGGAGTCGATCGCCATGTCGCGGCTGCGCTCGAATTCCTCGGTGCCCAGATCCGCCGGATGATTGTCCACGGACGACAGCTCGCCGGTGGAGACGCGCAGCGACGTTTCGAAGCCGGTCGTCGTATCCTCGCTGTCGCCGAAATGCTGTTCCAGCTCGCTTTTTTGCTCCAGCAGCAGGTTTTTGAGTGTATCTATTTGGGAATCGTCCAAGTGTTTCATCGTTTATTCCTCCATTCGGGTTGGCGCTGAATTTCGGCCGCGGCGGCCCGTGCGCTTCTTCCCTTTCTATACCCGCAGGGCAAGTAAACCAATCGCTTCGGCCCGCCGCGCCGTTCTGCGGAAAAAGCGCCGCGATGAAATTTGTTAACCTTTTCAACCATTGGGTTAATGAAGAAAGAAAACGCCGTAAAAAACCCCCACAATCCAACATCAAAGGAGAGATCGGCGATTATGAAAGCACTCACTTACCAGGGCAAGCGCAAGGTAAAAGTTAAAGAAGTGGCGACTCCCAAATTGGAAAAAAGGGACGATATTCTGATTCGCGTGACTTCGACTTCGATTTGCGGTTCCGACCTGCATATATTCAACGGGGAAATCCCCGGCATGAACGACGATTACGTCATCGGACACGAGCCGATGGGGATCGTCGAAGAAATCGGGCCCGACGTGACGCATGTCAAAAAGGGCGACCGCGTCATTATCCCGTTCAACGTATCGTGCGGCGAATGTTTTTTCTGTAAAAACCAGATGGAAAGCCAGTGCGACAACGCCAACGACAATCCGGCCAAAGATACGGGCGCGATGCTCGGTTATTCCCATACTTACGGCGGTTTTGCCGGCGGGCAGGCGGAGCTGTTGAGAGTGCCTTATGGCAACTTCGGACCGCTGGTGATCCCGGAAGACGCCGAAGTGACGGACGAACAGGTGCTGTTCCTGTCCGACGTCGTGCCGACCGCCTACTGGAGCGTGGAGAACGGCGGCGTGAAAAAAGGCGATACGGTCATCATCCTGGGCTGCGGCCCGATCGGCCTGATGGCGCAGAAGTTTGCCTGGCAGAAAGGCGCGAAGCGCGTTATCGCCGTCGATCACGTCGAATACCGGATGGAGCACGCGCGCCGCACGAACAAAGTCGAGACGTTCAACTTCATGGAAGACAAAGATCTCGACAAGCACCTGCTGGAGATTACGAACGGCGGAGCCGATGTCGTGATCGACTGCGTGGGCCTGGACTCCGAGAAGACGTTTATGGAAAAAGTCGAAACGACGCTGAAGCTCCAGGGCGGCGGTCTCGGCGCGTTCCATATGGCGGCGAACGTCGTGCGCAAATTCGGCACGATCCAGGTAACCGGCGTATACGGCTTGAACTACAACAACTTCCCGTTCGGCCATATCTTCGAGCGCAATATTACGGTGAAGACAGGCCAGGCGCCGGTGATCCACTATCTGCCGGAACTGTTCAACCAGATCAAGACCGGACAGATCGACCCGACCGATATCATCACGCACCGCCTGAAGCTGGACGAAGCGGAGCACGCTTACGACATCTTCGACAGCAAAAAGGAAGACTGCATCAAGGTCGTGCTGAAACCGTAAAAAGTCGAAACGAAATCGGCAGCGCATCGGCGTCAAACGGTCCGCTGCCGGCTGTAATCGTTCGGAATCGCAAACAGCCCTCCCGCTTCCCGCAAGGGAAGAAGAGAGGGCTGTTTTTTATATTTTTTTAGATGCGATTACCGAATTTAGAACGCCCAGCTTCCGCTGCGGAATACCGGCTCGGCCGTACCGTCTTCGGCGATGCCGTCGATATTCATTTCGGCCGAACCGATCATGAAGTCGACGTGCGCCAGACTCTGGTTGATGCCCGCTTCGGCGAGCTCTTCGCGGGACATCGTTTTGCCGCCTTCGATATTGAACGCGTACGCGCTGCCGATCGCCAGGTGGTTCGAAGCGTTCTCGTCGAACAGCGTGTTGTAATAAAGGATGCCCGACTCGGAGATCGGGGATTTATGCGGCACGAGCGCCACTTCGCCGATATAGTGCGAACCTTCGTCCATTTCGACCAGGCGCTTCAGCGTTTCTTCGCCTTTTTCCGCCTTCACGTCCACGATGCGTCCATTCTCGAACGTCAACGTAAAGTTGTCGATGATATTGCCGCCGTAGCTCAGAGGCTTGGTGCTGGACACTTGGCCGCTTACACCCGTTTTCAGCGCGGCCGTAAATACTTCTTCCGTCGGCATGTTCGCCACAAACGCGGAACCGCGTTCGCTTTCGCTGTCCGCCGCCACCCACAGATGCGTCTTGGGCAGTTCGATCGTCAGATCGGTGCCCGGAGCGGTGTAGTGAAGCGCTTTGTATTTCTTCTCGTTCAGGTATGCGGCTTTGGCGTTCAGCGTTTCGATATGCTGCTGCCATGCCGCGACCGGCTCGTCCTGATCGACGCGAACCGCCTTGAAGATCGCGTCCCACATTGCCGGGATTTGCTCGTTTTCCGGAAGTTCCGGGAAGACTTTGGCCGCCCATGCCGCCGAAGGCACAGCGACGATCGACCAGGCCAGCTTATCGGATTGCACGTATTGACGGTATTTGCTCAGCGCTTGTCCGGAAACTTTTTGCAGCGTGGCGATTCGTTCCGGGTTTACGCCGCTGAGCAGGTCCGGGTTGTTCGAGATGACGGCCAGCATCGCGCCGCCGTTCTCGGCCAGCTCTTCGCGTTCGGCCGCGGTCCATTTCGGCGCAATCTCGAACGAGTCGTCCGGCGCGAGATCGTAGCGCATGCGCGTGATCGCTTCGTCGGCCAGATTGACTTTGACAAGCTTTGCTCCCGCCGCGTACGCGTGTTTGACAATCAGGCGCACGTATTCGATCGATTCGATTCCCGCGTCGACCATCAGAATCTGTCCGGGCTGGACATTGACACCGACTTTGACCGCGAGTTCGGCGTATTTGTTGAGTTTGGTTTGGAAATCCGACATGATAAGCCTCCGTTTCGATATTTACTTCTTTTTAATAATGAGTGCTATGTCTTTTATTGTACAAGATCGTATCGCGAAAGGGAATCTAACATGGGTTAATTACGCGGGAAGCCGCTATATAAAAAACGAATGGGACAGGGGATTGCGGTCAACAGCGACAATTCGGGCCGAAACCGCGAAGACGCGTCAAAAGAGTTTGCCTGGATAGAGCGCAGCCTTTGCGATGCTTTTACGAATAGGATCTCAAATGGAGAGAACGCGTTTTTACGTCTTCGTTCACGAATCACCCTTCCGGCATATTTTACACTGCATTTACAAAACAAGTGTTTTGCGTTAATTTTCGCTCTCTACAATAAGGACTGTAAAGCGGCACGGACAACTCGGATAGAGAGCAGACGGCCGCAATCGTATGAAACCACTAGGAGGGTCTAACCAGACATGAAATCGAAAAAAACGTTATTCGGCGCATTAACACTTTCCGCAATGCTCGCACTTACCGCTTGCGGCAACTCGGGCAGCACGGCGGCACCGGCCGACAACGGCACGACCGGAAGCGGCGGGACCGGCACGACAACGGAACAGCCGGCGGCGGAAACCGTATCGGGCACGATCCTGGCAGTCGGTTCCACGGCGCTCCAGCCGCTGGTCGATCAAGTCGGACAGGAATTCATGACCAATAACGGAGATGTCACCGTACAGGTTCAAGGCGGAGGCAGCGGCACGGGCCTGACGCAGGTGTCCGAAGGCGCGGCGAACATCGGCAACTCCGACGTATTCGCGGAAGAGAAGCTGGATGCCGACAAAGCAAAAGAACTGGTCGACCACCAAGTAGCGGTTGTCGCTATGGCAACGGTCGTTAACAAAGATGCCGGCGTAACCGACCTGAGCAAAGAGCAGCTGCTGGACGTATTCAGCGGCAAAGTGACGAACTGGAAAGACGTGGGCGGCGCCGATCAGAAGATCACGATCGTCAACCGTCCGAGCAGCTCGGGCACCCGCGCAACGTTCGAGAAGTACGCGCTGGGACAATCGGTCGAGAACGTGGAAGGCGCGATCGAGCAGGATTCCTCGGGTACCGTTAAACAAATCGTGGCCGATACCAAAGGTGCTGTAGGCTACCTGGCCTTCTCGTATCTGGACGACACCGTAACGGCGCTCAGCTACGGCGGCGTAGAGCCGACGGAAGAAAACGTACAAAGCGGCAAGTACCCGATCTGGGCTTACGAGCACATGTACACGAAGGGCGAGCCGGAAGGCGCGGTTAAAGCGTTCCTCGATTACATGATGACCGAAGAAGTGCAAAACGCCGACGTAACCGAGCTGGGCTACATTCCGGTATCCAGCATGGAAGTCAAGCGCGACGCCGAAGGCAAAGTCATTCAGTAATTCTTCCGGCAGCGCCGGCAGCGGCAGCAAAAGAGGCGGGTCGACCGCCTCTATTTGCGCGTTCAACCACGAATGGAGAGGGTAACCACTTATGGAAAATAACAAAGGAAGTGCCGGCGGATTCGCCAGGCACCGCCGCGAGGACCTGATCGGCAAAACGTATACGTATATCTGCGTCCTGCTGCTGATTATCGTCATTACGGCCATTGTTTATTTCGTCGCTTCCAAAGGACTGGCGACATTTATTACGGACGGAGTCAGTCCGGTCGAGTTCCTGTTCGGCACGCATTGGAATCCGGTAGGCGACAACGCTTCTTTCGGAGCCCTGCCGTTTATCGCGGGTTCGTTCATCGTCTCGCTGCTGGCGGCGCTGATCGCCGGACCGCTCAGCATCTGCGCGGCGCTGTTCATGACCGAGATCGTGCCGGGCAAAGGCAAGCGTATTCTCCAGCCGGTCATCGAGCTGCTGTCGGGCATTCCGTCGGTCGTCTACGGCTTTATCGGCCTGACGGTGCTCGTTCCGTTTATCTCGGCCCTGACGGGCGGGGATTCGATCGGCTACGGCGTGGCGGCGGGGGCGCTTGTGCTCTCGGTCATGATCCTGCCGACGATCACAAGCATCGCGGCCGACGCGCTGGCTTCGCTGCCGCGCGGACTGCGCGAAGCGTCCTATGCGCTCGGCGCGACCCGCTGGCAGACCATTTACCGGGTGATCCTCCCGACGCTGGCTCCTTCGCTCTGGACGGGCATCATCCTGGGCATCGCCCGGGCGTTCGGCGAAGCGCTGGCCGTGCAGATGGTTATCGGCAACGCGCCGTTTATCCCCAAATCGCTGCTGACGTCGGCGTCCACGCTGACGAGCGTCATCACGCTGAACATGACCAATACTTCGACCGGGTCGGTGCAAAACAACGTCCTCTGGAGCATGGCGCTGATGCTGCTCTTTATGACTTTCGTGTTCATCATCGTCGTACGGCTGCTTCAAAGGAGGAATAAGCTGTGAATGCCAAAACCGCGGACAAAGTCGCCACGGGCGTCATTATCTTTTTTGCCGTACTGATCGTCGCTATCCTGGGCGGGCTGCTCGGCTATATCCTGGTACGCGGCCTGTCGCATATCAGCTGGGACTTCCTGACTTCGCCGTCCCAGAACTTCAAAGCGGGCGGAGGGATCGGCCCGCAGCTGTTCAACTCGCTGTTCCTGCTGGTGCTGACCATGATTATTACCGTGCCGATCGGGCTCGGCGGCGGCATCTACATGTCGGAATACGCCAAAGACAACAAGCTGACGGGCTTTATCCGCCTCGTCGTCGAAGTGCTGTCGTCGTTTCCGTCGATCGTTGTGGGCCTGTTCGGCCTGCTGCTGTTCGTCAACACCTTCGGCCTCGGCTATTCGCTGCTGTCGGGCGCGATCGCGCTGGCGATCTTCAACCTTCCGCTGATGGTGCGCATCACCGAGCAGTCGTTCCGCGCCGTGCCGCGCGAGCAGAAGGAAGCGGGACTGGCCCTGGGCCTGTCCAAGTGGAAGATCATCACGTCGATCCTGCTGCCCGTCGCGCTGCCGAGCTTGATTACCGGCACGATTCTCGCCGCGGGCCGCGTGTTCGGCGAAGCGGCCGCGCTGCTGTTCACGTCCGGCATGACCACGCCGCCGCTGGACTTCGGCGACTGGAATCCGCTGCATCCGCGTTCCCCGATCAATCCGCTGCGCTCGGCCGAGACGCTCGCCGTGCATATCTGGAAAGTCAACAGCGAAGCGCGCATTCCGGACGCCAAAGAAGTCTCCGCCGGCGCTTCGGCCGTGCTGGTGATCATGGTCCTGATCTTCAACCTGATCGCGCGCTGGTTCGGACGTTTCGTTTACCGCAGGATTACCGCTTCCAAGCGGATGGATTAGGAGGAAGTCATATGCAGACAAGCACGCAGCCCCGATTCGGGACGGAAGAATTAAGCGTATTTTACGGCACGCACGAAGCCGTCAAGAAGATCAACATGGAGTTCCCGGAGAAAAGCGTGACCGCGCTGATCGGCCCGTCGGGCTGCGGCAAGTCGACGTTTCTGCGTTCGCTGAACCGGATGAACGACGAGATCGCGTCCGCCCGCGTGACCGGCCGTATCTGGATGGACGGGGAAGACCTGAACGACCGGGACACCGATGCGGTCACGCTGCGCCAGAAGATCGGCATGGTCTGGCAGCGCCCCAATCCTTTTTACAAATCGATCTACGAAAATATCGCGTTCGGCCCGAGGTACCACGGCACGCGCAGCAAGAAGAAGCTCGACGAGATCGTCGAACAGAGCCTGCGCCGCGCCGCGCTGTGGGACGAAGTCAAAGACCGCTTGAAAGAATCGGCGCTGTCGCTGTCCGGCGGCCAGCAGCAGCGTCTGTGTATCGCGCGCGCGCTGTCGGTCAGCCCGCAGATCCTGCTGCTCGACGAGCCGGCTTCCGCGCTCGATCCGGTTTCGACCGGCAAAGTCGAAGAACTTGTGATCGAGCTAAAAAAAGAACTGCGCATCGTAATCGTCACGCACAATATGCAGCAGGCCGCGCGCGTGTCCGACTATACCGCCTATTTCTATCTGGGCAACCTGGTCGAGCACGACGATACGACCCGGCTGTTCTCCAATCCGGCCAACCAGATGACCCAGGAGTATATCATGGGCCGGTTCGGCTGAACCCCGGCCCAACTTGCCCGGTTGGCGATTTCTTGCGGGCTTCGGCCGATTCCGCGCTGAGACTTCGTACACGTTTCAGGTACGAATCTCCATTGAACGCAGCCTTGCCTTTAGCCTTGATAGGTACCGGCTTCCGCGGCCGTTTTCTCTTCCGGAGAAAGCGGCCTTTTTGTATTGGAGGACCCGACGAACGCCCGCGGCATACATTGAACTGCCACGCGGAATGGGGTAGGATTAACGAATGAGAACGATTCCCGATACGGAAAGGAAGAACCTATCATGTCCGAAGCCAACAAGATCGAATTCGGCGCCGAAGCGCTTCAGCCGCAGTTCTATATGACGGCCGAACCCAAGCCGGAAGCCGAACTTACGTTTACGCTGGAAGAACTGAGCCCGCCGGAACATGCGGAAAGGTTCCTGAGCCGGTACGCGGAACTGCTTAAAGCGCCCGATCTGCAGGCGCCGGTTACGTACTTCTGCAGCTGGTACTCCGGCATAGTCAGCGCTTCGCTTTATTTTCCGGCCGTGCTGGGGAAGCGGCCCGACTTCTCGCCGGCCAACCTGAGCGTGCAGCTGATTCCGCTGGAGAAAGGCGGCTCGCTGAACTTCGTGGTCGGCAGCCGGATGGCCGAGCCCGCTCCGCAGGACGAAACGGAACGAGAAGAGTGGACGCGCGCCGGGTTCCGCGGCTTCTTCGGCGGGACCTGCCGGCCGCTGATGGAGAATTTGGCCGCCGCTTCCGGCCTTGCGGTCGGCATGGTGTGGGCGCAGCTGCCCGGGCGAATGAATTACTTCGCCGAGAGCTGGCGGAACCATCCCCAGATCGCGCCGCTGCTGGCGCCGCACCGCGAACGGCTGGAACGCGGCTACGAGCTGATAAAGAACCTGGAAGCGGAGGCGTTCGGCCGCAAGAAGAATCCGTTCGATATCCGCTTTCGCTTTGTCGAGCATGCGATCGACCCGAAGCAGCAGATCCAGCTTCGTCCGAGCTGCTGCTTGTACCACACCATCGAAGGCGGCGACTTCTGTTATAACTGTCCGAAGCTGAACGAACGGGAGCGGGCGGAGCGCAGAGCCCGGCTGAGAGCGCAGTGAGCGATAAAGAGCGGATTTACGGCCGGCTGGAGGGCGTAACGGGCAGAAGCGAATTCGAACTGAGCGAAGAAGCGGCAGATGCAACCGCAACGATCAAGATCGTCGCGGTCTCGGATACGCATATGCCGCGAATGGCGAAAGCACTGCCTCCTGCGCTTGTGCAGGAATTGGCCGATGCCGACCTGATTCTTCACGCCGGCGACTGGACATCGCCGGAAGTATACGACATGCTGGCCGTTTATGCGCCGGTGCAGGGCGTGGCGGGCAACAACGACGGTCCCGATATTGTCGAACGCTGGGGATATCGCCGGATCGTCGAGATCGGCGGCCACCGCTTCGGCCTGGCGCACGGCCATCTCGGGTGGGGCAGTGCCGCGCAGAACGCGTATGCGGCTTTTGAAGAGGAAGAAGGGATTAGCGCGATCGTATTCGGTCATTCGCATGTGCCGCTTCTGACAGCTGCGAACGGCGTCACCCTGTTCAATCCCGGCTCTGCGACGGATAAACGGCGGCAGGAACGCTTTTCTTACGGAATCATCACGCTGCAAAGTGTAATGAGCACTTATCAGCATGGCTATTACTCTTCCAAAGTCTAGGTCGTGCTTTAAACATCCTTCTAAATCCCCGGCTTGCAGCGGATGAAAACTTTGTATCTACAATTCCCCGAATATTCCTGTTTTGTAAGCGCAGTGTTTTGACCGTGTAAAGAGAGTGTTTTATAATGGACGTTTGAATCCAACTCTCTTGTTCAAAGAAGGTATCGAATCATGAAATTTGTACAACCTTATGCCGCGACGCACAAACCCGACCGGTTGCTTCTGACGGCGGCCGGCATCTTGTTCGCCAAACTGCTGCTGCTGCGCGGATTTTTCTTCTCGGAGCTTCAGGTCGGCGGCGTGTTCGTGGATCTGATGGCCGCGCTCGGCCTGACCTGCCTGATGGAACTGATCCTTCCGCGCCGCTGGCGGGCGGGCGTCCTGTGGGCGATCAATCTTGCGCTGTCGATGGTGTTCTTCTCGGCGGCCGTTTACCATTCCTATTTCGGCTCGG
The DNA here is from genome assembly GCF_030518235.1 of Saccharibacillus sp. CPCC 101409. Taxonomy (GTDB): domain Bacteria; phylum Bacillota; class Bacilli; order Paenibacillales; family Paenibacillaceae; genus Saccharibacillus. The sequence goes on from NZ_JAULSA010000012.1 coordinate 139,836, forward strand.
TGCCGACCTATGTCGCGCTCGGCTCGCTCGGTCAGGTGCCGGAAGTCGGCAATGTGGTGCAGGGGTTGATTAAGCCCGTATACTTCCTGTTCTTCGCCGACCTGCTGGTTCTGATCGGACGCTCAGCGGCCCGGATGGTTCGCCGCAAACCGCGCGGACCGATCTTCGGCCCGGCCGGTCGCGGTGCCGCCGTCGTCCAGACGAGCCGCGTGGCTGCGGCCGCGACGCTTATCGTCTGCCTGCTGCTGTCGGGCGTGTGGATCAACCGCAGCTCGGCGATCAGCAACGAGATCGTGCGCGCGGAAAACATCGGCTTTTTCAACTATCAGGTCAGTACCGCGATCGAGAAGCGCAAAGAAAAACAGTTCCTCGCGTCCACTTCGCCGGAAGAAATCGCCGCGCAGGTCTCGGAACTGAAGAATTCGTTCGATGCTTCGGGCAGCGCGGACGCGGCGGCTCAAACGAATGATCCGAAGTATTTCGGCGCGGCCGAAGGCATGAACGTCGTCGTCGTGCAGATGGAATCGTTCCAGAACTTCCCGATCGGCTACAAGCTGGACGGGACGGAAGTGACGCCGAACCTGAACGCTCTGGTCGAAGAAAGCTTTTATTTCCCGCATATTTTTCAGCAGATCGGTCCGGGCAACACCTCCGACGCCGAGTTCATCTCGAATACGTCGATCTATCCCACGGCGCAGATCGCGATGTCGACCGGTTACGGCGACCGCCAGATTCCGAGTTCGCCAAGGCTGCTGGAGAGCAAAGGATACAAGACCGCTACTTTCCAGATCAACAGCGCCACATTCTGGGACCGCAATCAGCTGTATCCGGCGCTCGGCTTCCAGAACTTTTACGACAAGCCCAATTACGACAACGACCATTTCAACAACTTCGGCGCTTCGGACGAAGAGATGTACCGGGTCGGATTGGAAAAAATCGACGAGATGAAAGCGGACGGTTCGCCGTTCTACGTTCAGTTCGTGACGACCGCGAGCCACGCGCCGTTCAACGTCCCGGAAGAGTTCCCGCAGCTGGCGATTCCCGATCGCTTGCAGGATACGCAGCTCGGCCGCTACCTGAACGCGCAGCACTACACGGATTACGCGGTCGGCAAGCTGATCGAAGGATTGAAAGAGCAGGGAATCTGGGACAATACGCTGCTGCTGCTGTACGGCGATCACGGCGGTCTGTCCACGGCGGAGAACGATCCGGAATGGGTAAGCTCCGTGCTGGGCATTCCGTACGAACCGAGTATTACCCGCTTCAACGTTCCGATGATCGTGCACGTTCCGGGCGCCGGGCAGGGGGAGAAAGTCGAACTTGCGGGAGGCCAGATGGACTTCGTGCCGACGCTGATGAACCTGCTGGGCATCTCGCCGGAAAAAGAAGGCTACACGCTGTTCGGACGCGATCTGCTCAATGCGGCGCGCAATACGATCGGCATCCGCTACTATCTGCCGACGGGTTCGTTTGTAGGCGACGGCGTGCTGTTTACGCCGGGCGAAGGCTTCGAAGACGGGACTGCCGTATCGCTGGATACGCTGGAGCCGGTCGAAGACCTCGAACCGTACCGCGACGATTACGAGTATGTTCTCCAGCTGATGAAGCTGTCGGACGATTACGTCAAAGTGCTGCCGAAGCGGGGAATCGGAGGCAAATAAGAAAGGAGCGGTAAGATGAACGCACAGCCGGTCAGATGCCGCTGGGTCAACGAAGATCCGCTGTACATCCGTTACCATGACGAGGAATGGGGCGTCCCCGTCCACGACGACAGCCAATGGTTCGAACTGCTGACGCTCGAAGGCGCGCAGGCGGGGCTGAGCTGGTATACGGTGCTCAAGAAGCGTGCCCGCTACCGCGAAGTCATGGATAACTTCGATCCGGAAGCGGTCGCGCTCTACGACGACGGCAAGATCGCCGAGCTGCTGCTCGATCCGGGCATTATCCGCAATCGGTTGAAGATCCGGTCGGCGGTCCGGAACGCCGAAGCTTTTCTGCTCGTGCAGCGGGAATTCGGCAGCTTCGACGCTTATATGTGGAACTTCGTCGAAGGCGCGCCGATTATCGGCGGCTGGTCCGCTCCCGAACAAGTGCCCGCGAAGACGCCGCTGTCGGACCGGATCAGCCGCGATCTCAAGCGCAGGGGCTTCGGCTTCGTCGGCTCGACGATCTGCTACGCGCTGATGCAGGCGTCCGGCATGGTCGACGATCATCTGGCCGACTGCTGCCGATCTTCGCGCGATGTCTCATCGGGCCCTTCTCCGGGTTAAATATAGAAAGGGAAGTTTGACGAGACGAAGAGGAGCGTGAATCCGATGAAGATCATGATTACGCAGCAGGAAGCGATGCAGCGCAAGATCTGGGACGATATTATCCAGATGTTCGGGCTGGAGAAAGACAAAGATTACTGGGAGAACGAACAGTTCATCCTGACCGAAGAGCAGGCGCGCCGGGTCGGATTGATTCGGTAAAAAAAAGCTGTTTCCGACACCGCGGCATCAACCGCGCAGGTCGGAAACAGCTTTTTTAGTTCGAATCCGGAGCGGCAGCGTACAACGCTTTCCCGGCTGACGAACAGGTTTTTTCACATTACACGACGGAAGTTGCCGCGCGGTCCGGGAACCAGATCGCAGGCAGTTCGTCCACGCTCATCGGGCGGCAGATCAAGTAACCCTGGATGCCCGGGCAGCCCATATCCATCAGCTGGAGCAGCTGTTCGCCGTCCTCTACGCCTTCGGCGACGACGCCCAGGTTCATTGCCCGGGCCATGCCGAGCAGAGCGGAGATAACGGCGGGATTCATCTGTACGATGAAGGAGCGGTCGATCTTGAAACGGTCGATCGGAATCTGCGTCAGGATGCCGAGGGACGAATAGCCTGTACCGAAGTCGTCGAGCGAAAGTGTGTATCCGAGGCCCTGGAGCCGTTTGAGGATGCCGCGAATTTCTTCGATATCGCGCATCACAAGCGTTTCCGTCACTTCGAGGTCGAACTGCGCGGGAGTCAGGCCTTCTTCCGCAATAATCGTATTCAGGCGGTCGACGAAGTCTTCGTTTTGAAACTGCACCTGGGAGATATTGACCGCGATCCGCACCTCGGGCCCGAACTTCTCGCGAAGCCGGGGGAAATCTTTGCATGCCCGGCGGACGACCCATTCACCGATCGGAACGATCAGGCCGGTCTCTTCGGCAACGGGAATAAAATCGCCCGGCGGAATCAGCTGGCGGTGTCCGAGATTCCAGCGCAGCAGCGCCTCGACCTCGATCACCCGGTTGCGCGAAGCATCGAAGATCGGCTGGTAGTGCAGCAGCAGCTCGTCTCTTTCGATGCACTGGTTCAGCGCGATTTCGTAATCGAATTTGATCATCTGGTCGTAGCGGAAGTCTTCTTTGTATTCGTGGTAGCGGCTGCGGCCTTTGCCTTTGGCGTAGTACAGGGCGATATCGGCCTGGCGCAGCAGCTTCGACAGATCGTCGCGCGCCGGAGAGGAGGAGATGCCGATGCTGGCGCTGACTTTGATCATGCGTTCTTCGAGCAGAAACGGACTTTCCAGGATGTTCAGAATCTTGCGCGCTTCCTGGTCGGCTTCCCGGATCGGCGTTTCGCACAGCAGAATAAATTCGTCGGCTCCCTGACGCGCGATTACATACGGCGGACCGAAAGCCTGCTTCAACCGATCCGCCACTTCGGTCAGCAGCTTGTCGCCGATCTCGTGTCCGAGCGAATCGTTGATATTCTTGAAATTGTCCAGGTCGATCAGAAACAGCGCATAAGGCTTGTTTACGAAATCGTACAGAAAGCGCCGGGTAAACAAATGTGTCAACTCGTCGTGATACGCGTAGTGCGGAGAGCGATGTCCGTAATCGTCGCCTTTCATCATATCCCGCGTTACGCAGACGACGTACTCGATCTCCCCGTGCTCGTCGAACATCGGCGTCAGAATGCTTTCACCGCTGAGCGCCCCGTTCGGCAGAAGCGTTCCGTCCGCAAAACGCAGGCTGCGGCGCTCGTCGACGACTTTATGATATTTATGATGCAGATATTGGCCCATCTGCGGCTCGTTGGCATAAACGTCATGGAAAGTCTTCCCGATATGTTCCGGCCGGATGCCGCTGATTTCCGCGGCCGCAGAATTGACGTAATGATAGCGAAACTGTTCATCGTCCACGGCCATGACGTATACGCAATCTTCCAGCGCATTCAGCATCCGGGCCAAGACTTTTTCCTGCGGATCTGTTTGTTTCATGATGTCCCCCTTAATCAATCCGAGATCGCGCAATTTTATAATTCCATCATACTATGGACGCGTTCCGCCCGCCTAGGGGAAGAAAGGAGGATAAACGCGTCATAACGAGAAGAGGACTTCCCATTTTTTGTCGAAAATACAGAGCGGGCGCGGCCCGGGAAACGTGTCTCAAATAGATGGACTAGTTTGACGGCAAGCCGGATCGGGTAAAAAAGTTGAAACCGATAACGCGGGGAGGAAACGACAATGATCAAGAAAATTGCAGGTACTTTCGAACGCGAAGAACAGGCGGTACAAGCAATCCACGAACTCAAAAACGCGGGGTATACGGGCGACGAGATTTCGGTCATCGCCAAAGATACGAAGGAATCCGAAGAACTGCGCAGCGAAACGGGTACGAAAGCGCCGGAAGGCATGGCCGGCGGCGCGATCGCGGGCGGGGCGCTCGGTGGCGCAGCCGGCGTCATCGCCAGCCTCGGCGCGCTTGCGATTCCGGGCATCGGCCCTCTGCTCGCGGCGGGACCGATCGCGGCAGGGCTTGCCGGCGCCACGCTCGGCGCGGGAGTAGGCGGCCTGGCGGGCGGCCTTATCGGACTCGGCATTCCGGAGAAAGAAGCCAAATACTACAACGACCGCGTCCATGCGGGCGAAGTCCTGGTGCTCGTGGACGAACAGGAAGCGATGCGCAGCAAGATTTACGAGATCTATCTACGCAACGGCGCCACCAATACCGAATACTTCGATCCCGACGACGCGACGGGAACTCCGGACATGATGCCGGCCGACCAGAGCGCGGCTCCGGCCGCGGCAAGAAGCGCGGAGCTGCCCGATACGCCGGAGAACTCCGGCGATCCGGTTCGCAACCGCGAAGAAGCGATCGATCCGAGCAGCACGACGGACCCGACACGCCAGTCGTCAAACCTGATCATCGGACGCGACGACCGCCCATACAAAGGAAACGACTGACTGCAGCCGCCGCGCTGTTCGATCTGTATAGAAAAAGGAGCTTTCGGCATGCCGCCGAAAGCTCCTTTTTCTATCACGATCAAGCGCCATGCTTCGGCTTATGCCGAAATCTTCGGCTCCCCGGCCCGGCGGACCGGATTGCGGCGTTCCATCCGGTGATGCAGCCCGTAGTAAGCCGCCAGCGCCAACAGCACGATCAGCCCGCCGATCAGATACATCTTAGAGTAGCCGATCGAGGACGCGATTGCGCCGAGCAGGTACGAGCCCAATCCGTAGCCCAGATCGAAGAACACGAAATACGTGCCGGTCGCAAGACCGCTGCGATGCGGCGGAGCGGACTGGATCGCAAGCGTTTGAAAACTCGGAATGATCGCGCCGTAGCCAAGCCCGATAACGGCCGCCGCAAGCAGGAACAGGGCGGCTGTGTCCGCACGGCTGAGCCCGATCAGTCCGGCCGCAAACAGCGCGATACCCGGATACACCAGCGCATGCGCGCCGCGTCTGTCGAACAGCCGGCCGGTAAACGGGCGCGACAGCAGCACGACGGCGGCAAACACCACAAAAAAGTAGCTGGCTGAACTTTTGAGCCCGAGCGAATCCGCGTACACGGAAATAAAAGTCGAGATCGCCCCGTAAGCAAAAGCGACCAGAAAGCCCGCCAGCGCAACCGGAATCGCTTTGAATTCGATAAACCGGCGGATATTCCACGCCCCGAATTCGTGCGCGGGCCGCTCGCGCTTAGGAATCGGCGTGACGATCCCGCACACGCAGGCGAGAACGGCAAACCCGATAATCAGAACGAACAGAGTGGCGAAGCCGGCTCGTTCCGATACCGACAGCCCGACGAAAGGCCCGAATACCATCGCCAGGCTCATGAACAGCGTAAAGTAGCCGATGCCTTCTCCTTTGCGTTCGCGCGGAATCAAATCCAGCACGACCGTCGAGGTCGTCGTGGCCGCGATGCCGAACGAGATGCCGTGCACGAAGCGCAGCAGAAGCAGAAGAGCGTAACTCGGCACCCACAGATAGAACAGGCTGCATACCGCGAACATCGACACCGAGAACACCAGCAGCTTTTTCCGGTCGATCTCGTCCAGCCACTTACCCGTCAGCGGACGAAAAATAACCGCCGCGATCACGAAAACGGTGGTGACGAGCCCGATGCCGCCTTTGGCCGCGTTCAGGTGTTCCAGGGCATAAGCCGGAAGCGTCACCGCCAGAATGTAGAAATTGATAAAAATAAAAAAACTGCTGAAGCTTATCGTCAAAAAATTGCGGCTCCATAATCGCTGCGTATCCAGACAACCATCCTCCTACATATCGTTTCACTTTTAATTGTCTTAACAACTATATAAATTTTGAACGGGATTGTCAATACAGATGCGGGGCGCGGATATGGTAAGATAGAAAAAGAGACAGGAACAGTACCTTATCTTTAGCGTTGACAAGGTACCAACGGCCCTGGGGAAGCGGAGGAGAGAGCGATGTCGGACGAAGTGAGCCGGGTTCACCGGATTCCGTTCAGCAGAATTTGCGGGGTATTGGGCATCAGGCAAAAGATCATCAATGTCTATCCGGATTACGCCAATAAAACGGTCGTCGTGGAAACGGACAAGAACGTGCGCAATCCGAGTACGATTATCGAAGTGAGAAGCACGTATCTCGACGTTCGTACGGTCAGCGCGGAAGAGTATAACCGGATGCCGTACAAGCCCAATGTGACGGATAAACTAAAGGGCCTGCTGGACGACGAAGAAAGAGACGCCCTGACCGAAAGCCTGCATATGGCAATCGCCGGAACGGAACACGAACTGCTGGGCGAACCGGAAGGCGAAGAGCGGGAGCGCAAGCGCCGGTTTCTGGAAAACGCCCGCCGGGCCTTCAATAAGCTGACCGGAGACCTGTAAGAAGCGGCGTATACCGATTTACACTTGTTCCGCCCTGTAATTCACGCTACAATAAACAGGTGTGAAACCAAGTACAGAACCAATAAATGGAAAGCGAGCGGGATAGATATGGGTCGTAAATGGAATAATATCAAGGAAAAGAAAGCTTCCAAAGACGCCAATACCAGTCGGGTTTATGCCAAGTTCGGCGTTGAAATTTACGTAGCGGCCAAGAAAGGCGAGCCCGATCCGGAATCGAACCGCGCTCTGAAGGTCGTTCTCGAACGCGCCAAGACGTATAACGTGCCGAAGGCGATTATCGACCGCGCCATGGAAAAAGCCAAAGGCAGCGGCGACGAGACGTATACCGAGCTGCGCTACGAAGGCTTCGGCCCGAACGGTTCGATGGTGATCGTCGACGCGCTGACCAACAACGTGAACCGTACCGCTTCCGACGTACGCGCCGCATTCAGCAAGAACGGCGGCAACCTGGGCGTCAGCGGTTCCGTCGCTTATATGTTCGACGAAACGGCCGTAATCGGGATCGAAGGCAAGAACGAAGAAGAAGTGCTCGAACTGCTGATGGAAGCCGATGTGGACGCGCGCGATATCATGGCCGAAGACGACGCTGTTATCATCTATGCCCAACCGGACCAGTTCCACAACGTGCAGGAAGCTCTGCGCGCGGCGGGCATCGAAGAATTCACGGTCGCCGAAATCACCATGCTGCCGCAAACCTTTGTGTCCCTCGACGAAGACGGCGAGAAACAGTTCGACAAGATGATCGACGCGCTCGAAGACCTGGAAGATGTTCAGCAGGTCTACCACAACGTCGATTCCGAAGAAGAGTAAGAAGCAAATTTGTGCGAGGCTCCCGGCGGGGGCCTCGTTTTTTTGTAAGGCCGAATAGGTCGTTCAAAACGGAATATGCTAAAATGAGGAAAAAAGAAAGAAGGGTGCCGCCGCATGTTCAACCCGGATAGCGAACAATACGTCGTATTTAAAATCGAAGGAGAAGAATACGGGATTCCGATCGAATCGGTCCATCAAATCCTTCCGGTGCCGGACAACGTTCCGGTGTCGGATTATTATTCGGCCGTTCACGGCATGATGAAGATAGCGGGGAAGATTATGCCGGTCTTCGACGTGCATTTTGCATTCGGCTTCGACGAACCTTTTCCCGATCCCAGACAGCGTTTGATCGTGATTCGGGAAGGACGTTTGACCGTCGCGCTGCTGGTTGACGAAGTGACGGAGGTGCTGAAAACGGGGCAGGAGCAGCCCGAGGTGCCGAGCGGAGTGCGCCGAATGCGCAAAGGCGGATTCTTCACGGGCATGTACCGGACCCCGGAACGAATCGTCCTGCTGTTCGACCTGCGCGATATGCTGGAGGAAGAAGGACTGGAACTGAACTAGATCCAACGGGAATGCAGCGAACTGAAAAAAAGCACACAAATACCCCCGCATCCTTGAATCAACAAGACTGCGGGGGGGCTATTCGTTTAGATCATTATTCAATTTTCTTCGTTCCTCCTGATGATCCAATCCACATGCTTGACATGGTGAACGTACTGCTTGTGTTTCCAGTCTTGCCGATTGGCGTATGCTTCACAGCTTTCGTCAATCGTTTAGCGGTTTGTTTCTAAATTTATCGTGCTTATTTGAAACATCCGTACTCCGCAGCTTATCGGAGCTTGCCGTACTCTTCACGGCTACCATGTCTTCTACGCATATGGGGGTGGGTTCCCGCATACATCGATTCCACGAAAAGTGTTTTCACCGGCACTTTTCCTCGGTGTGAATCGGGCTAGTATGCTTCGCTTTCGCTATTGCATCGGAATCCTGCTCCTCTCCACGCAAGGCTCGACTCATGCTCGAAACGGCTTCTTCCGCTGAACAATAGTTTCACTTTGGTTTGACATCGCAGCTGCTTTCGCATGGGACCTCGTCTTCACAGCGTCCGTCGCGTCATGCGGCAGAGCGTTATGCCTGCCTAACCTATTGCATTGGAATCATGCTCCCATCTTGCAAGGTTTCATTCCCTGCTCGAAATCGCGTTTTCCTTCTACAAAGGTCTTATTCAACAGATCACCTTAACCTTATCGCATGATTTCGTACACGTTCAAACTCATTGATTAAGAAACTCGTTTCACCCGGGTTTGTTGCATGGTCTTGCACATTCTTCGGTTGAGTTTCCCACATACCTGATTTCACAAAAAGCGCTGTCACGAACACTTTTTGAAACGTGAAACCACTCAGTATGCTTCGCTGGCGTGTTTCATCGGAATCTACTCCCCTCGGCAGAATTGATTCTGCGCAATCGGTGCTTTCCGTTTCGAACCGCGCTTGCTTCTGAGTTCCCCACGTATCCTCGATCTCACGAAAAACTTTTTCACTGAAGTTTTTCATGCGTGAAAATCGGTCATTGATACGCTTCGCTAACCTGTGTCATCGGAATCCTGCTCCCTTCATCCAAGAAATCATTCTCGTTTGAATCGGCTTCATTCTTCCGTCCCAACTCAATGGCCTACGGTGAATATCTGAGTTCCCGCATATCCGGTCTCTCGAAAGACGTTTTCACGGTCGCCTTTCTTTCCATTTAAGAGCCTTCCGATATGCATCGCTTACCCTAGTCCATTGGACTTGTCCCTCCTTGTATAAGGATGATGGAAAAAGTCTTCTTGAGCCCACCCGCGTATGCTTTTGGTTTAGTGCTTTGAAGCATTGCCGCTGGTGTTGCCTCTATATTAACCTCTTCGGCCGAAAAGTAAAACTTGTGTAAAAACATCAAGATCTTTGTAAAACGCGATCTCGTGAATCCAGCACGCTACAGCTTGTCCAATCTTGGAATTACGCGTTTTTTTTCGAGTATGCTCGTTCCGGGCAATCGGCAAGCTCGATAGAGCGGGCGGGAATGTGGGTAATAAGCAAATACGGGGAATAAGCGACACAAATATCCGACGGGAGGCGAAAGCAAAGTGAGTATGTTCAAAACGATCAAAACGAGTATCAACGATACGAAGCAGGCGCTCGACGGCATCAAGCAATCGATAAACGGCGTGAAAGAAGAAGCCGACGTATTGAAAGGCAATCTGGCGCTCGTCCAGGCGCAGGTGAAAGAAAAGCCGGCCAAGCTCAAGTCTTCGATGTCGTATCTGAAGCTGGGCATCGCGGACGCCAAAGCGACGATCGCCGAAACGAAGCAGGGGGTGACGGAAGTGAAAGACGCGGGCAAGGACAAGGAAACGGCGGGGAAGCTGGTGCCGGGCGCGGAGTTCGTTCGGGAAGAAGGCGGCTTTACGTTGAAAAAGGGCAGCGAAGTGATCGGCGAGATCACGTATGCGGTCGGTCCGGAAGAAGATACGTGGATGGCGAACCATACGTACGTCAAACCGGAATACCGGGGCGGAAGCATTGCCAAAGCGCTGCTCGACCGTCTGGTTGAAGAAGCGCGCAAAGAAGACAAGAAAATCTTCCCGGTCTGCTCGTACGTGGTGGCGCAGTTCAGACGCGATTCGGATTACAAGGACGTCTGGCATCAATATTGAAGCCGTCGGCGTATGCCGAACGGTTGTGCGGAGAAAACAAAAAGCTTCGCCGGAAACAGTCCGGCGGAGCTTTTATCGATCAAGGGATGAGATTTTTAAAATAATGCCCTGACTAAGCGGGTTCGGGTTCGAATACATAAACGATAACGCTCTTGTCGTCTTCGAATTTCCAGTCCAAATAAAGCCCGCTCGCTTTGCGTTCAAGAATGGCGGGAATTCGGGCTTTGTGAATGATTACATCTTTTTCGATTCCGCGTTTGACTTTGCGCAGGACATCGACAGCTCCCTGCTTAACGAATCCTTTTTCCAGTTTAAGCAGAAGGCCTTCCCGAATCACGATCAGTACATCGGGGTCGGCCCAATAGGAGTATACGGCTTTCGGCGTTTTTTGAACTTCGTTGGTGACTTCGGAAATTGCGGCATTTACACGATCCATCTCTTTGTACTGAATTTTGCCGGTTTGATACAGGTCGTTTTCCATGATTCCGATCAGTGTACCGGACAGGTTGTCGTCGTCCCAGTCGAAATAGAGTCCGCTGACTTCGAATACCGTATACTCCTGAATATATTCGATGATGCTGGGAAAAAGGTGCTCGACCATCAATTCCCGGATCGACCGCATCGCGTCCATATCTTCGGTATCGACCAGGTCCGTCATTACGATTCCGATAAATTTTTCCATATGAATAATGATCGAACGTTCGTCCATATAGACGTCGACTTTGTCCGGAACTTTACCGAAACTGTTTTCCAAAAGATTGCGGGTGAAAGAAGCGATGGTTTGTTGTAAGGTAGGCATAAAGGGAGACCACTCCTGCTTTTATGAATAAAATTAGTAAGCAATCCATTTACAAAAAATAAAATTTTTCATAAACGATCGCTCTATATTTTACAACAAATTTCTGTAAAAAAATAGTCAAGGGTTTTGAACAATTTATAAGAATATATTTCGAAACGATTCGATCAATTGATATAGAAAAAAGCCTATGCCTCTTTCTTTTCTTCGTTTCCCGAATCGGTTATTCTATAGATACTCTTTTGCCAGAAAATAAAGCCCTAACTAATCAAGCCCTATTAATATTTATGCGGATACGCGGCGCGGCCTTTGCTCTTCAGTCGCGCGCAATCGGCATCCATTCGAAGGAGACCCACTTATGACCTCTACGATCCTGGAACAACTTAGAACCGAGACTGCCGCTTATCACGATCGGGTCGAGGCCAACCCCTATGCGGCAGCCATTATGAACGGAAGTTTGTCCATGCCGAAGTATATCCGTTATCTCGAACTTTTTTACGGCTTTGTGGAGCCGCTTGAGCAGCTCGCCGACCAATCCGGCGCGCTGGACGCTTCCGCATACGATCTGGATGTGCGGCGTAAAACGCCGATGCTGGAGCGGGACCTGCTCGATCTCGGCCTTGACCGGCAGCGGCTGAACGAGCTCCCGCGCTGCGCCGAACTGCCCGATTTGTCCACGCCCGAGAAACTGCTGGGCAGTTTCTATGTCATTGAAGGCTCGACGATGGGCGGACAGATGATTACCCGGCAGCTGTCGCAATCGTTGTCCGTAACGCCGGAGCGGGGACTGCGCTACTTTAACGCGTATGGAGCCGAGACCCGGCCGCGCTGGGCCGCTTTCCGGGAACGCCTGCTCGAAGCCGGGACCGGCGAAGGGGAGCGCCGAGAAATCGTCGCCTCGGCGATCGAGACTTTCGCGCTGCTGGAACGCTGGCTGGAGACCGCGGCGCGCGCTTAACGGAAACCGCCGGGCGTTTATCCGGATTATGTACCGCTCGACTACATCTACAGTACCTACAGGAGGTTAACCCGTACCGATGCCCAACTCCAATCCCAATTTCGAGAACGAGCCTCTGGACCGCTCTCTGATTACCGACGGCGAGTTCGTGACCAACGAACCGATCGACTTGACCAACTGCGACAAAGAACCGATTCATATTCCGGGTCTGATTCAGCCGAACGGCGTGCTGCTGGCCGCGCTGCGCAAACCGGGCGGCAAGATCGTCCAATGCAGCCGCAACTCCGCCGCGCTGCTCGGACGCACGCCCGAGCAGCTGCTCGGCAGCCGGCTCTCCGACCTGATCGGCGAAGAAGCGCTGCTGGATCTGCTGGAGCGCGACCTGAACGCGGAAGCTTCTTCCGATCTCCAGTATCTCGACTTGAGTGTCGAAATCGAGGGCGTGCCGGCGAGGTTCACCGGCGTCGCCCACGACAGCGAAGGTCTGCTGATCCTGGAACTCGAACCGCTGATCGAAGAAGAAGCGGCCGACGAGGACTTCCGCTGGATCCGTACTTTCTTCGTCAAGCTGAAGCAGTCGGCCAACCGGTATACGGCCAGCCAGGCCGCGGCCGAACAGGTCAAAGAAATCCTCGGCTACGACCGGGTCATGATTTACGAATTCGACAAAGAATGGAACGGCAAAGTAATCGCCGAAGCCAAAGAGCCCGAACTGGAACCGTTCCTCGGCCACCATTATCCGGCTTCCGATATTCCGAAGCAGGCCCGAGCGCTGTATGTGCGCAACTGGCTGCGCACGATCGTCGACGTGAATTACGCTCCCGTCGAGATCGTGCCCACCGTACAGCCGCTGACGGGCAAGCCGCTGAACCTGAGTTTGTCCGTGCTGCGCAGCGTATCGCCGCTGCATATCGAATATTTGCAGAATATGGGCGTTGGGGCAACGGTGACGATTTCTTTGATCCAGGACGGCCAGCTCTGGGGATTGATTACCTGCCATCACTATTCGCCCAAATACGTTTCGCACCGTATTCGCAATCTGTGCAATTTCCTGGGCGCTTTCTTCTCGAACGAGCTGTATCAGCGCCAGCAGCTCGACGAGTATCAGACCGAACTGCGTCTGCGCACCGAAGCGTCAAGCATCGCCAAGATCTTTATCGGGAATACGACGTCGTTCCGGGTCGTCGAAGAACTGTATGCCGCCGAAAGCCGGATTCTGGAGCTGATGAGCGCATCCGGCGCGGCGATCAGCTATAACGACAAACTGATCCAGTTCGGCGATACGCCGGCGCCGGGACAGATCCGCGAGCTTGCCGGATGGATGGGCGGCAAGTCCGAGAACTACACATACCATACCTCCAGGCTCGGTCTTGAATTCGTGCCTGCGGCCGCCTACAAGGAAAAAGCGTCCGGCGCGCTCTACGTCGCGCTGTCGCCGGGCCAGCAGAACTATATCATCTGGTTCCGCCCCGAAGTGCTCCAGATCGTCGACTGGGCCGGAGATCCGGCCAAAGCCGTGATCCAGGAAGACGACGGCGTGCGCCTGTCGCCGCGCAAATCGTTCGAGAAATGGCGCCAGGTCGTGCAGTCCACGGCCCTGCGGTGGAAAGACGAGGAGCTGAACGCGCTGCCGGAACTGCGCGCGGTCGTCGGCAGACAGACCGAAAGCGAACTCCAGCAGGCCGAAGAGCAGGCGCTGCAGAATTCGCGGATGCTGCGGCAGAACGAACAGCGCTATTTGCAGCTGATGGAATTCTCGCCGGTCGCCTTCTTCACCATTACCAATCGCCATATCGTGTATTCCAACGAACAAGCGGCTCAACTGCTCGGCGAGGCGCACAAAGACAGACTGATCGGCCGCGATTTCCTGCCTTTCGTAAAAGAAGATTCCCGCCTGCCGATGCAGGATCTGCTTCAGAAACTGGAAGGAAACGCGACGCAGTTCGTTTCCGGCAGCCAGGCGTTCCTCAATGCCAAAGGCGAATCGATGCAGCTCGACGTCACGCTGGCCGCCGTATCGCACAGCGGACGACCGTCGGTCATGCTGATCGCCCGCAAAGTTTCGGACGATACGGAGCAGCAGGACGCTTATACGAATATCACCAATCAGCTGACCAGTTATATGACGACCGATCCGCTGACCGATCTGCCGAACCGCCGCATGTTCGAGCAGCAGCTTGAAGAAGACTGGAACGCGCGGAAGACGAACGGACGGATGCCGATTGCGCTGATGATGATCGATATCGACGATTTCCGCACATACAACGCCGTACACGGCCTGCAGGGCGGGGATCTTTGTATCCAGAGCGTTTCGCAGGTGCTCGATCTGTTCGGCCGGCAGTACGAAGCCAGCATGTCCCGCACCGGCGGAGGTACGTTCATGCTGCGTCTGGACGGTATATACACGGAGAAAGCGGAAGAACTGGCCGAATGGCTGCGCCAGGGCGTATACGATCTGCAAATCCGCCGCGACGACCAGGAGAGCGAGTATGTGACCGTGAGTATCGGCGGATGCGTTATGCAGCCGGACCCGGATCATCACTTCTCGTACTTTATGGCCCAGGCCGACCGGGCGCTGATGAAAGCGAAACAGGCGGGCAAGAACCGCGTGGAATTCAGTCATTAAGGGGACGATAAAGAGCCTCTTATCCCTCAAAAGGATAAGAGGCTCTTGGTTGTTTGGAGCGGCGGTGGTGGGAGTTAGGTGCTGTATAACATCTACAGCGACAGAGGAATTTCTTTAACGCCGCGGACGATCATGCCGGGGCGCCATTCGAGTTCGCCTGCGTCTGCGGCGAGCTGCAAATTCGGGAAGCGGCGCAGCAGCGTATTGACGGCGATCTCGCCTTCGAGCCGGGCGAGCGGAGCGCCGAGGCACAGATGGATGCCGTGGCCGAACGCCAGGTGGCGGCTGCGCTCGCGCTGGATATCGAACAGGTCGGGATCGGGGAACTGTTCGCCGTCGCGGTTGGCGGAATCGAGCGCCACCACGACCATATCGCCTTGCTTCATCGAATGGCCGCGGAATTCGATATCTTCGCCCGCCCATCTCGACGTGCTGAATTCGACCGGGCCGTTATAACGAAGCATTTCTTCGATCGCGCCGCGGATCAGGGTCGGATCGCCTTGAAGCAGCTTGCGCTGCTCGGGATGCTGGAGCAGGGAGATCATGCCGTTGCCGATCAGATTGACCGTCGTTTCGTGGCCGGCGATAATCAGCAGCGAGACGACGCCGTAGATCTCCTGCTCGGACAGCCGTTCGCCCGCTTCTTCGGCCTGGATCAGCTGGCTGATCAGGTCGTCGCCCGGTTCGCGCCGGACTTTCTCGAACCAGCGTCCGAGGTATTCGATAAATTCCTGGGTATGGCGGTACACGTCCGGACCGCCTTCGGAGTTCGACGCGCCGATGATCGAATTCGACCAGACGCGGAATTTATCCTGGTCTTCGATCGGCACGCCGAGGATTTCGCTGATGACGATAATCGGCAGGGGGAAAGCGTAATCGTCGATCAGCTTCATCTCGTTCCGGCCTTCCAGCCGGTCGAGGAGGCCGTCGGCGATCTGTTGGATATGCTCGCGCATGCTTTCGATCATTTTGGGTGTAAACGCTTTCTGTACAAGGCCGCGCAGGCGGCGGTGATCCGGCGGATCGGAGAACAGCATATTGCTGGTGAAGATGCTTTGTCCGGCGCTGCCGTAGATTTTGGTCATATCTTTGATAAAGCGATTGTCTTTCAGAATCTCGGCCGCGTCTTCGTAACGGGTAATCATCCATCCGAACTGGCCGTCGGGAAACATCAGCTTGGCGATCGGTTCGTCTTCGCGCATCCTGGCATAAGCCGGATAAGGGTTCTGTGTGAATTCCGGCGTAAACAAACCGGATCTTGCGGATTCGTTTGGTTTCAATCGAACAATCTCCTCTCGCAATCGGATAAAAAACCTCATAACACATATATTCAACCGCCGGCCGGATGAAACAACAAATTCCGCCGCGTTGCCCGGCCGAAACGGCGCGTTGTATACTGGAGAAGTGGTTTTTGCAATCTTGCGCTCCCGAACGAGCAGACGAGAAGCGCCTGCTCGGAGCCCCATGGAGGTCGAACAAATGACAAACGCATTCGTATTCAAATTGATGGACAGAGCGGTGAACGCTCTGCTCAAGATTCTGGAAGACGTACCGGAAAACGCGCGCGGCATCGTGCCGGATCGATTCAACAACAATCTACACTGGCAGGTCGGCCATATCGTCACGGTGGCGGACCGCGTCGTCAACGGGCTGTCCGGGCGCACGCCCGTTTTCCCGCAGGAATATCCCGCATTCTTCGCGCCGGGCACCAAACCGGCCGATTGGCAGGGCGAAGCTCCGGCCTGGGACGAACTGGTCGCCGAACTGCGCGGCCTGCCGGATCGCTTCCGCGCGGACTTCGGAGACAAGCCGGACGAGCCGCTGGCCAATCCCGACAACTTTGCCAAAGCCGAGACGCTCGGCGATCTGCTGATGCTGAATGTGTCGCACATGAACAATCACCTGGGCATGGTCAACGCCATGGCGCGCATCGCGCGACAATAGAGGAGGGTTTGTTGAAATGAAAACATCCAAGGCTCTGCTGACCGCGCTCGGGGTGGCGGCCGTTCCGGCCGCGGTCGTCGTAGCCGGCAGTTTCTACTTCTACCGCATGGCCGTCGCGCGCGCGCCCAAAGCGTTTCTCGCATCCGATCCCGGTCTGCAGCCGAATCCGGATGTGCAGACCGAGACGGCATCCAGCCGCAGCTGGTGGGCGCAGCAGCCGTTCGACCACCGCGTGCTGCTCTCCGGCGACGGGCTCAAGCTGCACGCCTATTATCTGCCGGCCCGCAAGCCGACGGCGCAGACCGCTATCCTGGCGCACGGTTATTCCGGCGACGCTTCGATCATGAGCGGGGTCGCACGGTACTACCGCGAAGACCTGGGCATGAATATCCTGGTACCCGACGCGCGCGGCCACGGCCGCAGCGAAGGCGCGTATATCGGCTACGGCTGGCACGAGCGGCTGGATTATCTGGGCTGGATTCGCCAGACGGTGGCGCAGACCGGAACGCACGCGCAGATCGTGCTGCACGGCATCTCGATGGGCGGTGCGACGGTCATGATGACGAGCGGGGAAGACCTGCCGCCGCAGGTCAAAGCCATTGTCGAAGACTGCGGTTATACGTCCGTCAAAGACGAGCTGGCTTACCAGATGAAGCGTATGTACAAGCTGCCCGCATTCCCGATGCTGCCCGCGACCGAGGCGCTGACCCGCTTCAAAGCCGGCTATTCGTTTACCGAAGCGTCGGCGCTGAGCCAGGTGCGGCGTTGCCGGACCCCGATGCTGTTTATCCACGGGTCGAACGACCAGTTCGTCCCGACCTCGATGGTGCACGAGCTGTACGAAGCCTGCCCGTCCGAGAAAGAACTGCTGATCGTGGACGGAGCGGGACACGGCGATTCGTTCCTTATCGACAAACCGCTGTATACGCGCAGTGTGACGAAGTTTCTGCGGACGCGTATCGACGGGCTGAGTGCGTCGGACTGACGCGGGCCGTTCGCGTTTCAGCTTATGACGGCAAGCAATCTTTCCGTTTATAGCCGGAATAAATTTCAGCGTTTCTCCTCCTTTACGGGAGCGGGAAGCGCTTTTTATCGGTCTTTTTTGAAAATTGGGACATATGTCCTTCCCCGCCGACGCCCCGCTGTCCGTATAATAGGGAAGGAAATCGGCATGAAACGGAGGCATATCGGATGTTGAAAGGCATTATATTTGCATTTATCGGCGGCGCCTGTATCACGCTTCAAGGCGTCGCCAACGCCCGGATCAGTCAGGATATCGGGACGTGGCAGGCGGCGACGATTACGCAGCTGACCGGCTTTATTATGGCGCTGCTGATTTATCTGCTCGTTCGGGACGGCGATCTGCTGGGATTCAGAAAAGTAAAACCGCTCTATCTGGCCGGGGGAGCGTTCGGGTCGGTGATCATTTTCAGCGAAGTCACGGCTATTCAGACGATCGGAGTCACGTTCACCATTTCCGCGCTGCTGATCGCCCAGCTTTGCATGACGTTCCTGATCGACACGCGCGGGTGGTTCGGCACCGTCAAAAGCAAAATGGGCGCGCCGCAGTTTATCGGTCTGGCGTTGATGATCGCCGGCGTGCTGATTATGAAATTGTAGCGGGAAAGGAAGCGCGGAAGATGAAAGAAATCAAAGATCCGGCCCGGCTCGACAAGTATCTGGCTCAGCATTCGCTCGAAGACATCTTCCACGCTCCGCTGCGCCCGCATCTGCATCTGTATGCGTTCGAACCGGGCGAAGCGCTGTGCTCGCAGGGCGAAAGCACCGATGCGCTGCACGTGCTGGTGAAAGGCAAGATCAAGATCTACACCACTTCGCCCGAAGGAAAAACACTGGTGATTTCGTTCAAGAATCCGCCGGACATGGTGGGAGACATCGAATACGTCCGGGACCTCGATATCATCAACACCGTGGAGGCGGTATCGCCGGTGACGGTGATCGGCATTTCGGGGACGGCGGTAAAGCGCTACGGAGACGATCACGCGCCGCTGCTGAAGTTTATGCTGGATGTTATCACGAAAAAGTTTTATATCAAATCGGATTTCCTCAGCTTCAATCTGATGTATCCGGTGGAAGTCAGGCTGGCGAGCTATCTGCTGTCCGTCTGCTACGACGAAAGCGACGAAGGCTTCGAAGGACGCCTGGCGATCTCCCAGCTGACCGATACGGCGAACCTGATCGGCACCAGCTACCGGCATCTCAACCGAGTGATCCGCAGGCTGTCGGAGGAAGGCATGGTCGAGCGCGGCGGCGGTTATCTGCATGTGCGCGACCGCGACCGGCTGAGTCGACTGGCGGGACGGAATCTGTACGAGCATTGAGCGCGAATATTTTTACGGAAACGAAACGGGAGGCAATACTATGGTAACGGGCTTGATGCTGGCGGCTTTCGCGGGAGTAATGGTCGCGCTGCAAACGATCTTCAACAATCGCACGGATGTGCATATGGGCTCCTGGGCCACGACGACCTGGGTGCTGTTCATGGGCTTTGTCGCTTCGCTGGCATGCAGCCTGATCTTCGAGGGATCGCGGACGTTCGCTCTGGCGAATATGCAGCCGTGGTACTGGTTCAGCGGATTGATCGGCGTAGGCGTCGTCATCTGTCTGGTGCTCGGCGTCAAAATACTCGGACCGACCTTTTCCGTCTCGGTCGTGCTGACCGCTCAATTGAGCTTCGCGCTGCTGTTCGATTCGCTCGGCTGGCTCGGGCTGGAGAAGATGCCGCTGGACTGGAAGCAGATTGCCGGCGTTCTGGTCATCATCGCGGGCATCTACATTTTCAAATTCGGCGGGAAAAAGAAAGCGGTGGAGATCGTCGAAGCGGAAGCGGCGGCGGAGTGAAGACGATGAACAGATAGACGTAACCAAAAAGACAGCAGCCTATGGGACGAAAATAAAAAGAGCGTTGGGAAGGAAGATCGTTTTGAAAAACAAGGAACCGGAAGTTAACGTGCCGGCCGCGGTCATCGACAAAGTCGCCTGGATTCTGGTCAGGAACGGAAAAGTGCTGGGCGCGCGCTCCCGGGGCAAAGACACCTACTACTTTCCGGGCGGCAAGCGCGAACCGGGCGAGAGCGATATCCAGACGCTGGCGCGCGAGATCGAAGAAGAGCTGACCGTACGCGTCAAGCCGGAAACGGCCGAACTGTTCGGCGCTTTCGAAGCGCACGCGGACGGCAAAGCGGAAGGCGTCTCCGTACGCATGACGTGTTACACGGCCGAGTACGAAGGCGAATTGTCTCCGGCCGCGGAGATCGAAGAACTCGCCTGGCTGGACGAGTCGGACCTGCACCGGGTCTCGGCCGTCAGCCGGCTGGTATTCGACCGGATTTACGGCGCGGAGAGCGGCAGCGCTGCCGAAAAATGATATACTGAAAGAAAAACGGAGCTGATCGTTTTGGAACTGCTTGATCCGCGGAATGATTTTTTGTTTAAACGCATTTTTGGAAGCGAGGAGAATCAGGACGTTCTGCTTGCTTTTCTGAACCGCACCTTCGACGAAGCCGGAAAGCCGCCGCTTCGTGAAATCATTTTGCTTAATCCGTATACCGATAAAGATTCGCCGAGCGACAAACAGTCTATTTTGGATATCAAGGCCAAAACTGCCGAAGGCGAAATCATCAATGTGGAAATGCAGCTGTTCAACAGGTACGATATGGATAAGAGAACTCTGTTTTATTGGAGCAAGCAGTATGCTTCGCAGTTGGTGGAAGGACAGGCATACAGCACTCTTAAACGATGCGTAACGATCAATATTTTGGATTTTTCTTTTTTGAAAAACGATTTGTATCATAGTGTATTTCATCTGCGGGAAGATCGAAGCGGCATTCCGTTGATCGACGATATCGAAATTCACTTTCTGGAGCTGCCTAAGCTGAGCGAACATTCGACTTCGTTGGATCGAGGCGGACTTGTGAATTGGCTATTGTTTCTTAAAGGAGCAAACCCTACAAAATGGGAGGCGCTGACCATGAGCGAACCGAAATTGAAAAAGGCGATGACGACGCTGGAATTCTTAAGTCAGGATCAAGAAGCAAGGATTCAGTACGAAGCTCGGCAAAAGTTTCTGCACGATGAAGCGTCCATGCGTGAAGCGGCTAAAAATGCGGAGATTTACGGATTTAATGCAGGGATGGAAAAAGGCTTGGAAAAAGGCTTGGAGAAAGGCTTGGAGAAAGGAATTGAACAAGAAAAGAAAGAAATGGCCCGCAGACTGCTTAAAATAGGCGTAGAGCTGTCGGCGATTGCGGAGGCGTCAGGACTGACTCCGGAAGAAATACGAAAATTGAATGAATAATTTGGATAAGCATTCATAATGATTCGCAAAGAGTGTTTTCTTCGCGTTGTTGAAGAAAACACTTTTTTAAGTCCCGGCGCTGGCGCCGAAGCGAACGGAAAGGGCGGAACCCATCAGTGGAAATCAGAGAACTGCGCGCGGAAGACAATGCCGCCATCGAACGCATCATACGGGAATGCCTGATCGAATTCGGCGGCAACCGCGAAGGACTGGCCTGGCAGGACGACAGCCTGAGCGCGCTGGCTGCTTATTATGCGGGGGAAGACCGGGCCTACTGGGTAGCGGAAGAAAACGGCCGGATTCTCGGAGGTGTCGGCATCGCGCCGTTTGCCGATTCCATCGAAGTCTGCGAGCTGCAAAAAATGTATTTGACCGGCGAAGCGCGCGGAACCGGAACGGCCGCGGGGCTGCTGCAAACGGCGCTCGATTTTGCAAAAACGCGCTACAGCCAGTGCTACCTGGAAACGCTGAGCAATATGGATGCGGCCAATCGTTTCTACCGGAAGCACGGCTTCGCGAAGCTGGACGCGCCGCTGTCGGGCTCGGAGCACTTCGCCTGCGACGTCTGGTACATGCGCTCGCTCAAGGCCGGCTGGAAAGCCGATGCGATCGGAGAAATGGGTTCGTCCATTTTCTCGCGGATCTTCGGCTGGAAAGAAGAAGCGCTGCGCCTGGGCCGCGAAATGATCGACCTGAGCATCGGCACGCCGGATTTGCCTCCGGCGCCGGAGATCCGGCGCGCCTTGAGCGAAGCGGCTCTGCGGGAAGACGCGTACCGCTATCCGGGCACGCGCGGCAGCGCGGCGTTCCGCCGGCAGGCGGCGGACTGGATGCGCCATCGCTTCGGCGCGGACATCGATCCGGACAGCGAGCTGCTGCCGCTGTCCGGATCGCAGGATGGCCTGGCGCATCTGGCCCAGGCGATCTGCAATCCCGGCGATCTGGCGCTGATCCCCGATCCGGGCTACCCGATCTATGCCGGCGCGCTCAAGCTCGCCGGCGTGCGCGCGCATCTGATGCCGCTGCGCGCCGGGCACGGCTTCCTGCCCGAACTGGAAGCCGTGCCCGACGAAGTCTGGGCGCGGGCTTCCTTTATTCTGGTCAGCTTTCCGGGCAACCCGGTCGCGGCCCGGGCGGACGAAGCCTACCTGACGCGCCTGCTTGCGCTGGCGCGCAAATGGAACGTGCTGATCGTGCACGATCTGGCGTACTCGGAGCTGGGCTTCGACGGCTACCGTCCGCTCAGCATCCTGGCGCTGCCCGGCGCCAAAGAGCAGGCGGTGGAGCTGCATTCCTGCTCCAAGAGCTTCAATATGCCCGGCTGCCGCGTCGGCTTTATCGCGGGCTGCCGCGAAGCGGTCGGCGCGCTGCGCGAGCTGAAAGGGCATATCGACTTCGGCGTATTCGAGCCGGTGCAGGAAGCCGCGATCGAAGCGCTGCGACTGGCGATGGAAGCCCCGGCGGGCGACCGGGGCGTCGCTCCGCTGTACGAACGCCGGCGCGACGTATTCGCGCAGGCGCTGGCGAAGCAGGGCTGGGCGGTGCCCAAACCTCCGGCGACCATGTTTCTCTGGGCCGAGCTGCCGGAACGCTTCCGGTCCGGCGGCCGGCAGGGCAGCGCGAGCCGCTTTGCCGGCGAGCTGCTTCTGGCGACGGGCGTCGCCGTCGTGCCGGGCGAAGCGTTCGGCGCCGAAGGCGAAGGCTTCGTGCGCATCGCGCTGGTGCGCGAAGAAGCGGCGCTGCTCGAAGCCGCTCGGCGGATCGGGCGGTTTATCCGCGGAGAGATTTAGCGAGTCCGTAAAGGCGCCGATCGGAGGCCGACGTCCTCCGGCCGCCGGGGAAACCGGCGCGATTATTCGGATATTTTCGATAATCCACCGGATATTCCGTTCGGCTTCCGCCTCTTATAATGGCGATAAAGCATGTTTGAGGAGGCGGATACAATGAAGATCAAGCGACATCCCGATAACCCGATCGTCGTGCCCGGTCTGTACGACTGGCGCAAAGCGACGGTGTTCAACCCGGCCGTCATTATCGAAGACGGCAAGTTCTATATGATCGAACGCACCGCGGGTTCCCTGACCCCGTGCAAGAATTACCTCG
>NZ_JAULSA010000013.1 GCF_030518235.1 Saccharibacillus sp. CPCC 101409
CTCCTTTCTCATGAAGCGGTATGAAGAATAGATTCAAGATTCGGGTTGAAAAATCCTTTTTTTTATAGAATGACGATAGAGAGGACCTAAGTAGTAACCGTATAGGCACTTATTCCGGCTTAATCCTGCGTTTTCGAGAAAATAGCGGCGCTGATACAACTATTTCGAGTTTTTTCGCTTCGATTCGGCCTTTGGCTCCCGAATAGTTGCACCTGCGTCGCTATTTGAAGAAACCGAAGCGTTTCGCTCCAAATAAGTGTACCTGTGCCGCTATTTTCCGTTTGGGACCCTATCCGGCTTTCTCGACATCCTGAGACTTTCAGACTTTCAGAGCAAATTTCTCCCGCAGCCTCCAAAGCGTTTTCTACGAATAGCACTTTCTTCAAAATTCAAACCCGCAAACCCAAACCGTCCGCTTCGTCAAGCCGCCGCTGCACACGCTCCGCGTCTTCGCCGGTCATGAGTCCGATCAGCGTCAGCAGCATCTGCGACGCCCACTTCTTCGGGTGTAGCAGCAGCTGCAAATAAAATCGCAGATCGGGATGCACAAACGGGATGCTCGCCAGCGCGCCGCGTTTCAATTCTTCCTGCACCGCGATCTGCGGCAGCAGCGCGATGCCCAGTCCGTTCATGACGCAGTGTTTGATCGCCTCCAGGCTGCCCAGTTCGAAGCCGATCCGGTAAGAAACTTCGTGCTCGCGCAGCACTTTCTCGAACGTGCTCCGGTACAGGCAGCTGCCTTCGGATACGATCAGCTCGCAGCCGTTCAGATCGTTCAGCGGCACGCCGCCGGGCGGCGCGTCTTCCGTCAGCGGATGGCCGGGCGGCGCGACCAGAACCAGCGGTTCTTCGCGAATCGTGATGCGGCGCAGCGAAGGATCGGACGCGCCGCGGTCGAGCAGCAGCGCCAGATCGTATTCGCCTTCCTTGAGCTTGTGCACCAGATTGCTTTCGCTGTCGGGCAGCATCTGGATGCCGATGCCCGGATGTTTGCGGCGAAGCTGCTGGAGATAAGGAGGCAGGTAATAAGCGGCCAGCGAATCGATCGTGCCGATCGTGACCGAGCCGTCGAGCTGTTTGCCGACCAGCTCTTTGGACTCGTCGTACAGATCGAGCATCTGTACCGCCAGCTTGAGCAGCACTTCGCCCGGCGGCGTCAGCCGGAGCTGGCGCCCGTATCGCTCGAACAGGGATACATTGTATTCGCGTTCCAGCTTCTGCATCTGCATAGTGACGCTGGATTGGGCGTAGCCCAGTTCTTCGGCCGCTTTGGTAAAACTCTGGCGGCGCGCCACTTCGCGGAAAGTGCGGAGGTAAGTCAGTTCCACGTTATCGGCTCCTTTTCCGGGTATCGTTATTCGATTTATGATAAAAAGAAGCGGCAGCGGCAGGATTCGCAATCTAACATCAAAATGATTGATGCAATGTATCATTTATTATAGCTAACGCCGATGCGATTTTCCATGCTAAAGTAGAGTCAACAAAAGTATTCCGGGAGGAAACCCAATGTTAACCGAACAACAGCTGCACGGTATTTATCTGCCCGTCGTCACGCCGTTTCTGCCGAGCGGCGAGCTCGATCTGGAATCGTTCCACAAGCTGTCTTCTTCGCTGGTCGCCGAAGGGATCCACGGTCTGGTCGTCAACGGCACGACCGGCGAATCGCCGACGGTCAGCGCCGAAGAGCTGAGCCTGCTGTCCGCCGCCGCCAGGTCCGCAATCGGAGCCGCGGAGATCCCGCTTGTGCTCGGCAGCGGAACGAACGATACGCGCGCTTCGGTCAAGAAGACCGAACTCGCCGGCAAGCTGGGCGCGGATGCCGTGCTGGCGGTTGTTCCTTACTATAACAAGCCTTCGCAGCGCGGGATTATCGAGCATTTCCGCAAGATCGCCGAAGTCGGCGTGCCGGTCATCGTATACGAGATTCCGGGCCGCACCGGCGTGCGGATGGAGACCGATACCGTACGCGCCATTCTGGACATGGACGGGGTTGTCGGCCTCAAAGACTGCTCGGGGGGCACCGATCTGCTGCGGGAACTGCAAAGCTTCGGCTCCGTGAAGCCGGTGCTGTGCGGCGACGACGCCCGGCTGCTCGACTTCCTCGAAGCGGGCGCGGCGGGCGGGATGCTGGCGTCGGCGCATGTGCGTACAAACGACTTTCTTGGCGTGTACCACAGCTTCCGCGCGGGGCGGGCGGCGCAGGCACAGTCGGATTTCGAAGAGCTGCTGCCGCTGATGCGTCTGCTGTTCGAAGAACCGAACCCGGCGCCGGTCAAATGGCTGCTGGCGGAGCAGGGGCGGATCGCGCACGGCACGCTGCGTCTGCCGATGGTGGAGATCGGCGAAGAACTGCGCGGACAGCTGCTGCGTGCCGGGTGCTTCCCCGGCGATGCGCTGGCGCTGTAGACGGGAGCAATAAAAAGAGCGGCGAATCCCATACAAGGGCTCGCCGCTTTTTTGCATGATTCTTTTCCTCCCGCCCCATCCGGCCCAATGCGGTTAAACCGCGGATTTGGTTCGCTTGAGAAGCTTCGCGTCCCGTGCTTTCTTGCCCGCGCCGCCGGTCAGCCAGCGTCCGCCGGGCACACGCGTCAGGCCCGCGCAGATCAACTGCGAAAGCAGGGCGACGACCAGCGCGGTCAGCACCGAAGCCGCTACATGCCAGCCGGTCAAGTCCCAATTCCGTGTGAACAGCGCAATCACCATCAAGATCATCGCATGGCTCAAATAAGCGCCGAACGAATACTTGCCGCAAAGCAGCAGCCACTTTTTCAACCGGCCTTCGTGTTGTTGAAGCAGCAGCGCCCAGCCGTACAGCATCAGGATCTGCGCCGTCACGGCCAGAAAGCTGGTCGGCTTCAGGTAAGTGGAATAATTCAGGTTAATGTGTTCGCCGGAACCCTGGAGCAGATCGCGGTTCATCCACAGATACATGCCGATGAAAGCAAGCGTGCTCCACGGCAGTATTTTCAGCGCGAAGGCACGAAACCGGTCGAGATGCGCGCCGCAAACGCCGCCGAGCACAAAGTAGAACAGATAGTAAGGGAACTCGTACGTCCGGTAAGCCAGCAGGGTGTTCCATACGCCGCTTGTCTGCCAGACCGGCATCCGGTAATAGGACAGGAACATCAGCCAGCCGTAGCCGATCGCAAGCAGCGCTGTCAGCAGCGCGATGCGCCGAAAACGAGAGGTGTCGGAACGGCCCGCGCCGGTCCGGCGTCCGATCCGGTCGGCCGCCCATCGAAACAGCGGAAACACCAGATAGAACTGGAAGATCATCACCACGAACCATAGATGATACCCGTACGTAGGGGCGATAAACTGCTGGAGAAATACGGGCAGATCGCCGGCGCGAAACAGCGGATTTCCCGACAACCGCTGCACCGCGATCCAATACAGCAGCGTCCAGGACGCAAACGGCACGTAAATATCGCCGATGCGCTTGAGCAGCACGGGTCCGTACTTTTTAGCCGAACGCCCGTACTGATAGAACAGGATCGCTCCGGCCAGAAACACGAACGTCAGCGTACCGTAGCGGATTAAATGATACAGCAGCCCGAGCGTTACGGCGTCCGGATATAAAATATCGCTGCGATATATGTATTCGCCCACGCTGTGCTGAAGCACGATCGCAAGAAAAGACAACCCGCGCAGCAGCCCCCATTCGTCCACGCGTTTGCGCGAAGAATGGGGTTCGCCCGGAGGCAGGGGGGAAGCGGTAGCGGACATTGCGGATTCTCTCCTTTTAAAACGAATCGTTGAATAGCCTGGCAATCGACCAACTTCATTATTATACTCATTATATGTGAAATTAGTACCTTATCAACTCTTAATCAGTGGATTACATTCTCCTGAAGTGCACACGCTTTAGGTGCGTTTAGGTGAGCGTAACCTTACCTTTAGTGTTGATAAGGTACCAGAATGAATTCCGAAGGAGCGATAAATATGAAAACAGCAAATTTCGCGCAAAAACCGGTGCTCATCGGACAAAAAGTTATTCTGAGGCCGTTCGAAATCGAAGATGCGCAGCAGATGCTGAATATCCTGGCCGATCCGGAGGTGCGGCGTTTGACCGGATCGGCGGAAAACGACAGCGATGCGCAGGCGCCGATGTCGGAAGAAGAACGGGAGCGGACGCTTGCCTGGTACGGCAGCCGCAGCGGGCGGGGCGACCGGTTGGATCTGGCGATTGCGGACCGGGAAAGCGGAGAGATGGTCGGCGAAGCCGTGTACAACGAGTACGACGAGAATGTGCGCAGCGTCAACTTCCGCATCCTGATCGGTCCGGCGGGCCGGGGCAAAGGACTGGGAACGGAAGCGATCGAGCTGTTTCTGCGGTACGGCTTCGAGGAACTCGGTCTGCACCGGATCGGTCTGGAAGTATTCAGTTTCAATCCGAGAGCGGAGCGGGTGTACGTCAAAAGCGGCTTTGTGCTCGAAGGAATCAAACGCGAAGACTTTGCTTACAACGGCGAATATATCGACGCGAAGGTGTACGGCATGCTGCGGTCGGACTACGATAAGATGCGAAAAGGGAGCCTGTAAGGACGGCTTGCCCAAAAAGAAGGGGGCGGCTTTGTTGAACAATCATCCTGCCGGGGAAGAACGCCATACGCCCGCACCCAATACGATTGCGCAGGGATTTAAAGACTGCGCGCCCACGCTGCTCGGGTATATCAGCATCGGGCTTGCGTTCGGCGTGGTCGCCGCGGCATCGGGGCTGAGCTTTCTCGAAGTGACGCTGCTGTCGTGGCTGGTGTACGCCGGCTCGGCGCAGTTTATTATTTGCGCGCTGCTTGTGGCCGGAACGCCGCTGCTGTCGATTATTCTTACGACGTTTATCGTCAATCTGCGGCATCTGCTGCTTAGCCTGACGCTTGCGCCGTACTTTACCCGATACTCGGTCGGCAAAAATATCGGGATCGGCGCGCTGCTGACGGACGAATCGTTCGGAATCGCCGCGGTCAAAGCATCGAAGGAAGGCCGGCTCGGCGACCGCTGGATGAACGGGCTGAACCTGACGGCCTATATCAGCTGGGGATTGTCCTGCATGGCCGGCGCGCTGTTCGGACGCTGGATCGCGGAGCCGGAAATCCTCGGGCTGGACTTTGCGCTGGTCGCGATGTTTATCGCGCTGCTGGTGCTCCAGCTCCGGCATATTCCGGCGGGCAAGCTGCGCGGCTATCTGTTGCTGATTCTGCTGACCGCCGCGCTGATGGTGATTTTCTCGTCGTTTATGCCCGCCCATACGGCGGTGCTGCTGTCCACGGTAATTGCGGCCACGGTAGGGACGGTGACGATCCGATGACGACGACGTCCTGGATGCTCGGGCTGATTGCCGGCTGCTGCGCCGTAACGATTGTGCCTAGGGTGCTGCCGTTTCTGCTGGTGCGCAGCGTCAAACTGCCGGCCGCCTTGCTGCGCTGGCTGTCGTTTATTCCGGTGTGCATCCTGACGGCGCTGATCGTGCAGGGGCTGCTGATCCAGCCGGAAAACGGAAGAAGGATCGCGGTCAACTGGCCGTATGTGCTGGTAGCGGCTCCAACCTTGCTGGTGGCGGCGAAAACGAAAAGTTTGTCGGCTTCGGTGATTGTGGGAGTGGTGTTATTGGCGATTGTGCGGTGGGCGATGTAGGTGCAATTATTCGGGAGCCAAAGGCCGGATAGAGGCGAAAAAACTCGAAATAGATGTATCAGCGCCGTTATTTTCTCGAAAACGTAAGATTAAGCCGGAATAAGGGGTTATACGCAGCTATTTTAGATTCGCCTTGCCGCTCGCTTTAGTTCTCCATCTCTTTCCCCGGCCTTTCATTCCAATCGAACCTGCCTGATTCTATTTACATCCAATCGTTTCTCGACAATCCGACCGGCCGAATAGGGCCGGTCTTCTTTTGGGTTTGAGTTGTTGAAGGCAGGACTGTGTTTTTTACTCTTCGTTTTTGCGCACGATCAGGAATTGGCCGCGTTTGCCGTGTTCGCTGTTGCGGTAAGCTTCCTGGATGCCGTCTGCTGTAAAAGGGAACACGGCTTCGGTATGGAGGCGAAGGCGGCCTTCGGAGGCGTCGGATAGAAGGGCGGTCCAATCGCTTTGGTTCGGCAGCACGCGGGCGAAAAGGGCGCGGATGCCGCGAGGGGACGGGACGTTGGCGATCGACGGGGAGATCAGGGATACGAAAGTGCCGCCGTCTTTTAGCAGGCGGTAGGCCTGGGGCTGCAGTTCGGGTCCGGGCTGGGCGGAGGAAAGTGCTGCGTTTGGGCCGTCCGCCGGCTGCGGCGGAGAAGACGCGGCTTCGCGGATCATGCCGAGCGCCAGATCGGCCGGTTCGAAACTGCCGTCCGGCGTTTCCTCGTCGTATCGGATGATCCGGTCGGCGCCGAGCCCGCGCAGAAATTCGTGCTGCGCCGGCCTTGCGACCGCGATGACGTAAGCGCCGCTCTGCTTGGCGAGCTGCACCGCCAGATGCCCGACGGCGCCGGCCGCGCCTTCGATCAGCACGCGCTGCCCGGGCCGCAGCCCGCCGAAGACAAACAGCGCCTGCCGGGCGCTGAGACCCGCCGCCGCGAGCGACACCGCGCCGGTCAACGCCAGCCCCGCCGGAACCGCGGCGGCGCAGGATTCTTCCAGCACGGCGTAATCGGCATAGCCGCCGCCCGCCGGGCTGAGACCGACCACCCGATCGCCTTCGCGCAGCGACGTGACCAACCTGCCGGTCCGCCGGACGATTCCGGCGAGT
Source organism: Saccharibacillus sp. CPCC 101409 (assembly GCF_030518235.1). Classification (GTDB taxonomy): domain Bacteria; phylum Bacillota; class Bacilli; order Paenibacillales; family Paenibacillaceae; genus Saccharibacillus. The sequence continues at coordinate 6,734 of NZ_JAULSA010000013.1, forward strand.
TCAAGACCGGGCACATGCGGCAGACGCAGCGGCGCCGCCGTCTTCATCGCGCCGGATACGATCATGCGGTCGCCGGAGTTGACCGCGTTGACATACACTTCGACCAGAATCTGCGTGTCGGAGATGTCCGGGATTGCGCCCGACTGTTCCCGCAGCTTGCCGTATTCGTACATTTCGATCTGCTTCATTGGTTTTCTCGCTCCCTGCCCCGGTTGGATTGAAAGACTTCGGCCGTTGGATTGCGCCGGAGCTTTTCTTATAATGGGTGTATGGAGAATCTAACACCGGGCGAACTCGCGCTCAATCGGTAAAAAAAGCCGATCCGTCGAGTACTCGACAGCCGGCGGCGAATTGTCGATTAAATCGCCGAAAAGGAAGGAAGCGAACAAGTGGACAGACGAATTCCCAAAACGCGGGAAGCGATACACGGCGCGTTTATCGCCCTGCTGAGCGAAAAGAATTTCAAGCAAATCACCGTCAACGAGATCGCGGAGCGCGCCAATGTGAACCGGGCGACGGTGTATCTGCATTACGCGGACAAGTACGATCTGCTGGAGCGCTGCGTGCAGGAAGGACTGGAGCGGGTATTCCAAAGCTGCCTGCCGCAAAGCGGCGGTATGCCGGGCGCGCTGGAAGATCGGCTGCTGCTGTCGCTGCGCGATCTGGAGCGGCAGTCGGCCGCGTTCTCCGCGCTGCTCGCCAACGAAGGCGTGCCCGCTTTCCGGGAACGGATGCTGGAAGCGATGAAGCGGGGACTGGACGAACGGCTGCCGATTCGGGACGAGAACCTGAAGCTCGATAAAGAAGTGCTGACCCGCTTCCTGTCTTCGGCCGTCGTCGGCGTGCTGGAATGGTGGATCGCGGAAAACATGACCTACCCGGCGGAACGTCTGGCGGCGGAGCTGGCGGTTCTGGTCGGGCGGCACGGATAAATAAGGGTCAGCAGGATCGAACGACACGCCAAGCTGCGAAAATCCATCTTATTTCTCTAAAAGGCGGCAGGTAGGCGAATAAAGCGCAAAAATCCGTCTTATTCGCCAAAAACCGATCGATCCGGAACATTGGCTCCAATTAAAGTGGATATTTGCATTGCATCAACAGGCCGCGGAGCGATTTGCGGTAAATAAGTGGATATTTGCATTCCGGTAGGCGGAACGTGCTCCGAATAAATTTTGCCCGTGAAAACCTGCAAATCACCATGCAAAAAGCCGATCCCCGTCACCCGGGAATCGGCTTTTTTTCTACGGCGTGTACGCAAACTCGAAAGGACGCAGATTTAGCTGGATTTTCGTACACGGCCTAATTTCCTTTCATCTAATAAGCCCGCTAAACCCGCGCAGCGCCGGCAATCAAGCCCCGGTTCCGCTGCCGAGCTCCGTCTCCTTCGCGCGGACGCGGCTGGCCGAGCGGCGCGAACGTCCGGGAATGCCCGGCGGACGGGGAAGCGAGCGGAGCGGGGCTTTTTTCATCCCCGATACCAGCACGCCGCCGAGGATCAGCAGAGCGCCCAGATACCCCTGGAGGCCGAGCATTTCGCCCAGGAACACAAAGCCGAACAGCGCGGCGAAGACCGGTTCGAGCGAGAACAGCACCCCGATCCGCTCGGGCGTCGTATACTTTTGCGCGACGGTCTGGGCGATATAACCGAACGCGCTGCAAATAACGGCGAGGCCGATCACGGACGTCCATTCGGAAGTCCCCTGCGGCAGCGTCGGCGTTTCGAACGCAAAGCCGAACAGCAGTCCGAACAGTCCGATAAACCCGATTTGCAGCACTCCGAGCGAGAGTCCGTCCGACTGCCGGGTGAAGCGGTTGGTCAGGATGATATGCACCGCGTAGACGAAAGCGCCGAGTAGGCACAGCGCCGAACCGCCTTCGAAGGTCAGCGAGCCGCGCAGCGTGAGCAGCGCGATGCCGCCCATCGTCAGCAGGATGCCCGACGTCATCGCAAAGGTCGGCTTGCGCCGCGTGATCGCGATCTGGAGCATCGGGACGAACACGACCATGGCGCTGGTGAGGAAACCGGCCGACGAGGCGGTCGTCGTTTCCAGCCCCGTAATCAGCAGGCCCAGCATCACGAACATGACGAAGCCGAGCACGGCGCTCCGCCCGATCGTTTTGAGGTCGGACAGCCGGAGGCGTCCCCAGAATAAAGGAGCCGTCAGGCCGAACGCCAGTAGAAACCGCCAGGCGATCAGCGTAAACGGCTCCATGCCGCCCAGTCCCATTTTCATCAGCAAATAAGACGATCCCCATGCCGCCGAGACCAGGGCAATCGTCCAATCCGCCGTTTTCTTCGTCATGCTCAGCCTTCTCATTCTTTCTCCATCCTTCGTCCGCAGCCGGATCGTTTATTGGGCTTCCTATTATGTATACAGCACGGATGCGCAGCGGTTTTCAGAAACTTTTTGCTTTGTCCGTTGCTTTTTCGCCTCACCCAGTATAAGTTGAAGAAAAGCATGAGCAAAGCGAATGTTTTTCATGCTGTCCATGAACAATTTTAATGATGGAAAGAGGCGCGGAATGTCCACCCATAAATACGAGGCTTTCCTCAAAACGCTCGAAACCGGAAGCCTGACCAAAGCCGCGGCGGCCCTCGGTTATACGCAGTCGAGTATCAGCCATATGCTGAATGCGCTGGAAAAAGAATGGCGGCTGACGCTGCTGATCCGCGACCGCTCCGGCATCCGGCTCACCTCCGACGGACAGCGGCTGCTGCCGTATATCCGAAATGTGGTGCAGGCGCATCGCGAGCTGATCGACGAGACGGCGAACCTGCAGGGGCTGCGCTCCGGGCTGATCCGGCTCGCCACGTTCACCAGCGCCGCGGTCAACTGGCTGCCCGGGCTAATCCAGACGTTCCAGCGGGAGTATCCGGGCGTCGATTTCGAACTGCTGCACGGTCATTACACCGATATCGAGAACTGGTTGGACACGGGGCAGGCCGACTGCGGCTTCCAGCGGCTGCCCGTCAAAGCCGGCTTCGAAAGCCGCTTCCTGACGCAGGACCGGCTGCTGGTCATCCTGCCGGAAAACCATCCGCTGGCCGGGGAAGACCGGTTTCCGGTCGAAGCGCTCGCCGAGGAATCTTTTCTGCTGCTGGAGGAAGGGACGGTCAACGAGATTACGGAAATCTTCGAGCTGCACGGCATCCATCCCAAAGTCCGCTTCACCGCGCGCGACGATTACGCCATCATCTCGATGGTCGAAAGCGGGCTCGGAATCAGCATTCTGCCGGAGCTCGTGCTGAACCGGACTCCGTATCGCGTCGTGCAAAAAGAACTGAGCATCCCCGCCTACCGCCGGCTCGGCATCTGCCTCAAAAGCGGCGAACACGCTTCGCCCGCGCTGCGGAAGTTTCTGGAGCACGTGGCGAATTATCCGGCGTTTCGGGAATCGGCCGGCGAACAGGCGGGCAAGTAGGCGGAAGCCGGACATTTTAGCGTTTTGAACAAAAGCCCCGTCGTTTATCCGTAAATATGCGGAAAAAGCGGGTCTTTTTTGCGGCGGCGGGCAGGAACACGGAGCAGGCGGCGCGAAGTTGTTGTTCAGAAGTCCTGTTCACAGGAAAAGAAGCACCGCCGGGAGGCGGGAGCGACGACTGGGAGGATACCATGCCGACATTCGAAGCAAAAGGAAACCGCTTTATTTACAACGACGAGAACATTCAGCTGCGCTCGGGCGCGATTCACTATTTCCGGGTGGTGCCGGAGTACTGGGAAGACCGGCTGCGCCGGCTGATCGCCTGCGGCTTCAACACGGTCGAGACCTACGTAGCCTGGAACGTGCACGAGCCGGAGGAAGGAAGATTTGTGTTCGACGGGATCGCCGACGTGGAAGCGTTTGTGCGGCTGGCCGGTTCGCTCGGCCTGCACGTGATCGTGCGCCCGAGTCCGTATATCTGCGCGGAATGGGAATTCGGCGGCCTGCCGGCCTGGCTGCTGGAGAACGGGGATATGCGTCTGCGCTGCTCCGATCCGGCTTATCTGGAAAAAGTGGACGCCTATTTCGACGAACTGCTGCCGAGATTGCGTCCGCTGCTCTGCACCAACGGCGGTCCGGTGATCGCGATGCAGGTCGAGAACGAATATGGCAGCTACGGTTCGGATACGTCTTACCTGGAGTATTTGCGGGACGGCATGATCCGGCGCGGCATGGACGTGCTGCTGTTTACGTCCGACGGACCGGAGATTTCCCTGCTGCGCGCGGGTTCCGTGGAAGGGACGCTTGCGACGGTCAACTTCGGTTCCGGCACGCCGGGCGCGTTCGAGAAGCTGCGCCGGCATCAGCCGGAAGGGCCGATGATGGTCATGGAGTTCTGGGACGGCTGGTTCGACCAATGGATGGGGCCTCATCATACGCGCCCGGCGTCCGAGATCGCGGCGGAGCTGGAGCAGATTCTGGATTTGGACGCGTCGTTCAACTTCTATATGTTCCACGGCGGCACGAACTTCGGCTTGATGAACGGCGCCAACCATGTCAAAAATTACGAGCCGACGGTCAGCAGTTACGATTACAGCGCGCTGCTGACGGAAAACGGCGAGCCGTCCGAGGCGTACTTCGCGGTGCGCGAGCTGCTCAAGAACCGCCTCGGCTTGACGCCGCCCGAGCCGCCGGCGCCGCTGCCCAAGCAGGCTTACGGCCGCGTCGAGCTGAGCGAAAGCGCGGTGCTGTTTGACCAGCTCGACCGGCTTGCCGGCGCGCCGATCGGCACGATCTGTCCGGAGCCGATGGAGCGCGTCGGGCAGTCGTACGGATTCATCTTGTATACGACGAGAGTGGGCGCGGAGCACGACGGCGGCGAGCTGTTTATCCAGGAGGTTCGCGACCGGGCGCTTGTGTTCGCGAACGGCGAGCAGATCGGGCTGGTCGGCCGCTGGGAGCCGCAGCGCGGGCTGCGGCTGAGCATCCCGGAAGGCGGCATCCGGCTCGATATCCTGGTCGAGAATATGGGCCGGATCAACTACGGGCCGCTGATGCGCGACCGCAAAGGCATTACCGAAGGCGTGCGCATCGGCAACCAGTTCCTGCACGGCTGGGAGATCGTCCCGCTGCCGCTGGACGATCTGTCGCCGCTGAAGTTTGCGCCGGGCGAAGCGGACAGACACGGCGGAAGCGGCGCGCCGCTCGAAACGGCGGCCGAACCTTTGATCGAGCAGGTCGGCGGCTGGGAAGGCGAAGGCGGCGCTACAGCCGAAGGACCGGCGCTTGCGGCGCCGGGCAGCGGCGAAGCGGCGATCGTGACGTCCGCGCAAGACAGCGCGGCGGAAGCGGGCGAGGCCGGTCTGCCGCTGGCGGAGCAGGTCGGCGGCTGGGAAGGCGAAGGCGGCGCTACAGTCGAAGGACCGGCGCTTGCGGCGCCGGGCAGCGGCGAAGCGGCGATCGTGCCGTCCGCGGAAGACGGCGCGGCGGAAGCGCGAGCGGCTGGGCTGCCGGCGCAAAGCGGCGAAGACGCGGGTTCGCGTCCCGCGTTCCACCGCGGGACGTTTGCGGTGGACGGCGAGCCGGCGGACACTTTCCTGCGCACGGACGGCTGGCGCAAAGGCGTAGCCTGGATCAACGGGTTTATGCTCGGCCGCTACTGGCAGGCCGGGCCGACGCGGACGCTGTACGTGCCGGCTCCGCTGCTGCGCGAGGGAGAAAACGAGATCGTCGTATTCGAACTGCACGGGTTCGGCGGGGATGCCGCTCCGCTCGTCGAGCTGACGGACCGGCCGGATCTGGGATAAACGAACTACCGCGCTTTGCTTGGCCGGGACAGGCCCGTCTTCCACTCGAAGACGGGCCTGTTTCGATAGGAATAGCGGCGGAAAAGGAGGGGACCATGTCCTGGACTTCGGAAGCGGAAGGCGGACGGGAATTCAATATCGGCCAGTATGCACTGCCGGATTTGCGATTCTCGTTCCAGATGTGCGGCACGCACTGGCGGCAGGTTACGACCGGCTGGTCGTATCCAAAGCACGATCATGCCCTGTTCGAATTGAATTACGTCATGGAAGGCGAGCAGCTCATGTCGGTCGAGGGCAAGAATCATCTCCAGGGAGCGGGCGACCTGATGCTGCTGGCTCCCGGCTGCCGGCACGGAAGCCGCATCGGCAGATCGCCTTCGATGACTTATTTTTGCCTGCATTTCGATATCGACGACGATGCGCTGTACGGCTGCGTCGCTTCGCTCGGCAGCGCGATCTTCGGCGCCGATTCGGAATTGAACGCCGCACTCAAGCCCGAACTGGAACGGCTGTCCCGTCTTTGCGGCGGCGAAGCGGACAGCGTTCCGGAGAAGCTTGAAGTCCGGGCCTCGCTGCTGAGGATTCTGCTGGAACTGTGCCGGCATTCGCTGGACCGCGCCGGTTCGGGCGGCAGCGCGATTCCGCCGCCGCGCGGCCAGCCGGAAGCGGCGCGGCTGCTGCGCGAACGCTATGCGCTGGAGAAGAAAATCGAAGACTTTCTGCTCGATCCCGGCGCCGGGGAGCGGCTCAGCGACCGGTCGCTGTTTCCGCCGTTCCAGTGGGTCGGACTGTTCTCTGTGATGGTGCCGGATCGCGAATTCTGGGGCAAGCCGGACCGCTTTCTGGCCAAAATGCTGCTCGACGACGCGCTGTCGGGCTTCGGCATTTCCGCCGTTGCGGCGGGCGAGCAGCTGCTGACGGCCGTGCTGTTCACGGACGGTCACAGCGTTCCGCCGCTGGAAGAGTATGCGGCCGGCTGCCGGCGGCTGCTGGAACGCAAGCTGAACGAACCGGTGCGTCTGGGCATGGGCGGGGTCGCCGCTTCGCCGAGCGAACTGAAACGGCTGTACCGGCAAAGCTTGAGCCGGCTGGGGCTCCAGGAGTCTTACGGGCCGCCGCCTAACTTCGACTTCGTGAACCGGACGGTCCGGCTGGCGCTGCTCGCTCTGGAGTCGGAGTACGACGATTCCGGCCTGTCGCTCGGCACGCTGGCCGCGAAGCTGGGCCTGACGCCGAATTATATGAGCGCGTTGTTTACGGCGGAGACGGGGCATACGTTTACCTGGCACCTCACGCGGATTCGCATGGACCGCGCATGCGGGCTGCTGCAGGACACGGCGTTGAAAGTGCATCAGATCGCGCGCCGGGTCGGGTATGCGGACGCGGCTTATTTCAGCCGCTGTTTCAAGTCGGCAATCGGTGTCAGTCCGGCCGCTTATCGGGCGGGCCGGAACCCGCATTGAAGAATGCGCTTACAAATGATCGTAGAATCGTCCAACAAAACGTAGATGCGTACATTGTCCGCTTGCAGCGCCGGTGCCATACTGGAGTCAGCGCAGAGAGCGGGAGGGACGAGTATGTACAAAGTGATCGTGGCGGACGACGAGCCGCTGATGCTGGAAGGCTGGAGAACGATGATCGACTGGGCGGGCTGCGGCTATGAACTGTGCGGACTCGCGTCCGACGGCGAAGAAGCGCTGGAAATGTTCGGTACGGTCAAGCCCGATCTGGTCGTCACGGATATCCGCATGCCCGGATTGGACGGCCTGGAGCTGATTCGCGCGATTCGAGGCCGCAAAGATTCTCATGCCCGAAGCATCGTCGTCAGCGGATACGCGGAATTCGCTTACGCGCAGCAGGCGCTTCGCTTCGGCGTAGACCGCTATGTACTGAAGCCGATCGTGACGGAAGAAATCCATGATGTGCTGCATGAGCTGTCCGCTTTGTTGGACCTCGGGCTCGGGGAGCGGTTTTCGGCCGAAGAGTTTCGCGCCGCGAAAGCCGAAGCGCAGGCGCTTCAACTGCTCCGGGAAGGCTGTACGGATGCGAGCGCCCGCGACCTGCTGGGGCTGTCCGCGCGCTCCGTGTTATGCGTGGCGCTGGTCGAACTCCGCTCCGCTTCGGCGGCGGACGAAAGCGGACGGAAAAGCGCCCGCGCCGGGGCGCGGCTTGCCGCGGACGGGCTCCGGGCGTCGAATACCCCGGTCTGGATCTTTGAAGATTGCCCGGGGCGAGCGGGTTTGATCGCCGCCTGCGAACCGGGATTCCTGGAACGCCGGCTGAAGGCGCTGCTGGAATCTTTTCCCGGACTTTCCGTATACACCGGCGGAGGGGAAGCGGGATACGTGTCTTTGCCGAAGCTGTACCGCCGGGCGCTGGCCGTTCGGGAGCGCGCGCTTCCGTTCGGCCGGGCGGGGCTGTACCGGCATGCCGAGTTTGAAGCGTTTGAAGACGAAGGCTTCGCGGAATCGATCGCATGGGCGGAACAAGCGATCGCCCGGGTGGAAGCCGGAGAACCGGAAAGCGCCGCGCAGGCGGTATCGGAACTCTTCCGGTCGTTCGAGCGCCGGTCGGCATCCGCCGGTTGGATCGAGACGATCAATCGTCATATCGCCGGCGAACTGCTGCGCCGCAAAGCCGAAGCGGAGGCCGGAAGCGCGAAACCGGCCGTCGATAAGCCGGACGCGGACGAACATTTTCGCGCGCCCGCTACGGAAGCGGAGCTGCGGCGGCGGTGCGGCGAAGAAGCGGAGCGTATCCGGCAAAGCCGTCTCGACGCGGAGAACGCGCCGATGCGGGAAGCGGCGGATTATGTACGGCTGCATTACAGGGACAAGCTTCGGCTGCGCGAATTGGCCGGCCGGTTTCATTTGAATCCGGTCTATTTCGGGCAGCGCTTCAAGCGCGAGACCGGATACGGGTTCAACGATTACGTGCATCTTCTTCGCGCCGAAGAAGCGCGGAGGCTGCTGCGCCGAACCGATATGAAGATGAGCGAGATCGGCCGTCTGCTCGGCTATCACGACACGGAATATTTTACGGTCAAATTCAAAGCGTCCACCGGGGAGCTGCCTTCGTCGTATCGGGCCAGAGAACGGGCGGCAGAGCGATGACGCGCAAAAAGTTCTTCCGGCCGCGCCTCGACGACATGCCGCTCAAGCGCAAATTCCTGCTCGTTTATGCGCTGTGCGTGCTGCTGCCGATCATGTCGATCAACCTGTTCTTCTACTATCGAACCTCCGCCGACATCCAGATCCGCGAACGGGAGAATTTGCGCCGTTCGGTCGAAAGGGCGGGCGGGGAGCTGCTGGGCATGGTCGACGAAAGCATCGCGCTCAGCCGATCGATTGCGGCGGACGATTCGCTGTATGCGGCGATGGACCGGACCTATCGCTCGCCTTCCGATTATTATTCCGTTTACGACGATTCGCTGAGGGACAAGCTGACCCGCTATATGTCCGCCAATATCGTGGATGTAAGCGTCTATACCGACAATCAGAGTCTGCAAAACGGTTCGAATTACCGCGTAATCGGGCCGGGAAGCGCCGAACCGGCCTGGTTGAATGCGCTGAAAGCCTCGGCGTCGCCGATCGCTTTGACGGCTTATCGGGACGAAGAATCTTATAAGCCGGGACGCCGAATCAGCATCGCGGGGAAAATGGACGTCTACTCCTCTTATTCGGCGTACGCCAAATATTCGCGCGTCGATCTGGATCTCGGCCGGATATCCGCCATCTTGAACCGGGAAAAAGGAAGCGTGAAGTTCAGGCTGGTGGACGATCGGGACCGCGTCGTGGCCGACGGGCTCGGAGGGCGCGACGGAGAAGGCGGGTTTTATGCCAACCCCCCGTTCACCCCGCAGGAGCAAAAGTCGGGTTTGTTTCTGGAGCGCCCACTGGGCGGCCCGAACTACGTCAAAGGCTGGAAGCTGACCGGCATCGCGGATACCCGTTACATCGACGCTTTGATGCGGGAATCGCTGCAATCCATTCTGGCGCTGGGCATCGTCAGCACGATTCTCCCTTCTTTGCTGATTTTTTTTATTTTCCGTTCTTATCACGCGCGGACCAAACAGCTTTCCCGGCATATGGAGCAGGTGCGCAGCGAGCGTTTCGAACCGATCGACATTCCCGAAGGCAAAGACGAGATCGGCGGGCTGATCCGGGCGTTCAACCTGATGACCGGCCGTATTCGTTCGCTGATCGACGACGTGTACAAGCTGGAGATCCGGCAAAAAAACCTGGAACTGGACCGCGTGAGGACCGAGCTTGCCATGCTTCAAAGCCAGGTGAATCCGCATTTTCTGTTCAACACGCTGAACGCCGTGCTGGTCGTCTGCACCAAAAACGGATATCGCGAAATCACGACAATCGTCAAAAATCTGTCGCTGCTGATGCGGCAGCTGCTCAACCGGCCGGACGACAGGGTGCCGCTGGAAGAAGAACTGCAGTTTATCCGCATGTATCTGGAAATCGAAAAATTCCGGTTCGGCGACAGGTTCGATTATGTATTCGAGATCGATCCGGAAGCCGGGCAGGCCCGTATTCCCCGGATGAGCCTTCAGCCTCTTGTCGAAAACGCGTGCAAACACGGCCTGCAGGGCCGAAAAAACGGCCGCCTGATTACGATCTCGGCACGGCTCGGCGGCGAGGGCCTGCAGCTGCTTGTGCGCGACAACGGAGTCGGCATGAACGCGGAGCGCTTGCGGCAGGTGAAGCTGCGAATGCGTTCGGAAGCGCCCTCGGGCGAAAGCAGCGTCGGGCTGCGCAACGTTCATCGCCGGCTTGAGCTGTTCTACCGCAGCGAAGCGCGGCTGATTATCCGCAGCCGCGAAGGAGAAGGGACGGAAGCGGGCTTTTTGATTCCTGCGGTTTGGCTGAACGGCGAACAAGCGGAATCGGATTCATGGGGGAGGCGCGAACATGTATAATGTGCTGCTGGTCGACGACGAACCGCTGGCAATCGAAGGTCTGAAGCTGATGGTCGAATGGGAAAAGTACGGGTTTCGCATCGGCGGAACGTGCGAGAACGGGCAAGAAGCGATTCGGCGTATCCGCAGCGATTCCCCCGATCTCGTCGTGACCGATATCCGCATGCCCGTTATGGACGGGCTGCAATTGATCGAAGAAGCCCGGCGCACGGCCGATCCTTCCCCGATGTTCGTCGTAACGAGCGGGTACGACGATTTCGATTACGCGCTTCGTGCGATGCGTCTCGGCGTATCGAATTATCTGACCAAGCCGGTCATGGACGACGAGGCCGAAGATATGCTGCGAAGCTTGAGCGAAGAACTCGAACGGCGCAGAACAAGCCGGGCAATCGGGCGGGAGCGGCAGGCGGAAAAGGAAAGACGGGCGCTGGCTGCGGCGTTGTTCGGCGGCGAAGAAGAACGCCGCCGTGCGCTGCCCGAACTGGAACGGTTGAGCGAAGCGGCGCAAAGCTGGATCTACATACACGTAAAAGCGGAAGCCGGGCGGATGCCGGACGTCCGGAATGCTGCCTTGGCGGCCGAAGAAACCGGCTGCCGCCGCTATCTGCTTGAAGCCGGGGATCTTACGCCGGGCGTTGTAATCGGCGCGGCGGACGGGCGCGCGTCCGAAGAAGCGCGGCGATTCGCGCAAGAACTGGCGTCGTCGCTGCCTCCGGAATCGCAAAGGTGCGTGCGGCTGGCCGTCGGCCGGAGCGCGGCGAAGCCCGGGGAGCTGAGAGAATCGTTCGAGAGCGCGCAGGAGGCGGCAGGATTTCTATTCTTCGACAGCGGGCAGACGGTTGTTTTTGCGGATACTGCGGACCGGCCGCTGTCCTGCGATCCGTCGGCTCTTCTGCTTGCCGATCGCATCGCCGCGATGACGGAAACCGGCAGCGAAGAAGAGATCTCGGCCGAGATCGCCGAAGTCTTCGAGCGCTTCGAAGCGGAGCGGCTCCTGCCCGAGCTTATTCAAACTTTCGCCGCCAGAGTCGCGGTCCGCTGCGCCCGCATCTGCGGGGAACTGGGAGGCGAACCCGAACAAACGATTCGAAGTTTGCCGTCTTTCGAACATTTTTCGGGCTTTCGGGATTTGCGGGAAACGAAGAGCCGGCTGGAAAAGTTCTGTCTGGACTTTCGCCGGGAAGCCGCGCGGTTAAGAGAGCGAAGCAGCGGAGGCGTGCAGGCGAAGGTTGCCGATTTTCTTCGAAACCGCTATACCGAAACGTTCGCGATTCGCGAACTTGCGGAAATGTTTTACGTCAATCCGGTCTATCTGGGCCAATCGTTCGCTCGCAAATACGGCGTCGGAATCTCGGAATTTGTGCACGAACTGCGTATCGAAGAAGCCTGCAGGCTGCTGCGCGAAAGCGACCGTTCTTCCTGCGCGATCGCCGAAAAGCTGGGGTATAAAGCCTATCGGCATTTTCTGAAGCAGTTCGAGAAAAAAACAGGAAAGAAACCGGCGGAATACAGAGCGCAGGCCTTCGGCTGAGCGCCCTTTTTTTATTTTTGGAAAGCACTGACAAGTAAAATCCTGGGGGGAAGAAGCTTAAATCCGGTTATGATGTAAGCGCCTACATAAGTTCATAATAAAAAGAGCAAGGACGATCAAATCTTTGAGGAGGTCTATCCATGGGGGGATATCGAATGAAAAAGTTGTGGGGCGGAACTTCACTGGCGCTGGCGGCGGCGCTGACGTTGTCGGGCTGCGGAGGCGGCGATTCGAACGCGGCGGACGACGGTTCCGGCACGCTGACCATTTCCGCGTTTATCAGCACGCCGAATCAGGCTCCGGCAGAGAATAACCGGATTTACCAAAAGATCCAGGACGAGCTGGGCGTCAAGCTGAACATGGAATTCCTGGTGGGCGATCTGCAGCAGAAACTGGGCGTCATGATCGCGGGCGGCGATTACCCGGACCTGATTACGGCGGATACGAAGCTGGTCGCCGCGGGAGCGGTCATTCCGCTTGAAGACCTGATCGAGAAATACGGTCCGAATTTGAAAAAGCATTACGAAAAAGATTGGAACCGGATGAAAGATTCCAGCGACGGGCATATCTACTGGCTGCCGAATTACGGCGCTTATACGGGCGAATTCCAGAGCAATTATTATTCCGGTCCGGCTTTTTGGATTCAAAAATCGATCCTGAAAGACGCCGGTTACCCGACGCCCAAAACGATGGACGATTACTTGAAGCTGATCCGCGATTACGCCGCCAAAAATCCCGCGATCGACGGTCAGCCGACGATCGGCTTCACGACGCTTGCCTCCGATTGGCGCACCTTCCCGCTGCTCAATCCGCCCGAACATCTGACGGGGCATCCCAACGACGGGGGCGTGGTGGTCGATAACGGCGTGGCTTCCGTGTTTGCGGACAAAGACATCTCCAAGCAGTACTACAAAGAATTGAACGGGCTGTACAACGAGGGACTGCTCGACAAAGAAGCGTTTGTGCAGAACTACGACCAGTATCTTGCCAAATTATCGTCGGGACGCGTGCTCGGCATGTTCGACCAGCATTGGAACTTCCAGGCGGCGGAAGATACGCTGATCTCCCAGGACAAAGTCGGACAGACGTATGTTGGCTTCCCGCTTGTATACGATTCAAGTATTCAGGATCATTATCTCGATCGCCCGGTCATCAATCTGAACAACGGTTTCGGCATCAGCAAGGATGCCGAAGATCCGGAACGCATCATCAAATTCCTCGACTCGCTGATGGACGAGAAGTACCAGAAGCTGCTGAGCTGGGGCGAAGAAGGCGTGGATTATCAGGTCGACGACAAAGGCCGTTTCTACCGGACGCCGGAGCAGCGCAAGCAGCAGGAAGATCCGGCGTGGAAGCTGGCCAACCGGGCAGACGGATTCTACGCGGCCGCGCCGAAATTGGAAGGAACGTTCGACGACGGCAACGCGTCGGGCCCCGGAAACCAGCCGGAAGAATTCTACGCCGGCCTGCGAAGCGAGGACAAAGAACTGCTCGATGCTTACGGATTCAAGACCTGGAGCGATTTCTTCTCGCCGGCGCCGGAGAATCCGGTCTATTATCCGGCCTGGCAGATCGATCTGATCGAAGGTTCGGACGCTTCGGTCGCCAACAAACAGATGACCGACGCTTCGCTTAAATATCTGCCGCAGGCGGTCATGGCGGCGGGCGGCAAATTCGATTCGGTCTGGGAGCAGTACGTCAAGGAATTCGGCAAGATCAATGTGAAAGCTTACGAAGACCGCATCAACGAACAGATTCAATGGAGAATCGAGAACTGGTCCACGGACAAGTAAAGCATGCCGCGGAGCGCGGAGAAACGGACTGCCGTTTCTCCGGCTTCCGGCGCCGATACGGGCCGCAGGGCCGATTAGGGGGAGAGCACCATGGCCAAAGCCGTCTCGCGCAGGTCCGCGTCCGCGGATTTGCCCAAATCTTCATGGATAAAAAAGCTGCGCGCCCAAAAGCAGCTTATGTTCATGTCGCTTCCGATCGTCGTTTATATCCTCGTCTTTTCGTACTACCCGATCTGGGGCTGGACGATGGCTTTTCAGGATTACAGTCCGGCCAAAGCGCTTTCGGAACAGAAATGGGTCGGATTTAAACATTTTGCGTTTCTGTTTACCGACGAAGCGTTTCTTCGCGTGCTGCGCAACACGGTCGCGATGAGCTTGATCAATATGATCCTCGGTTTCGTCACCGCGATTTTGTTTGCGCTGCTGCTGAACGAGATCAAAGGCCGATTTTTCAAACGAACGATTCAGACCGTGTCTTACCTGCCGCACTTTCTGTCCTGGATCATCGTTACGGGGATCGTAGCCGGTTCATTGTCGGTGGACGGAGGCGTCGTGAATACGGTGCTGATGAAGCTGGGGCTGATCGGCGAACCGATTATGTGGCTCAGTGTGCCGGAATACTTCTGGGGCATCGTCGGCGCTTCGCATGTGTGGAAAGAACTCGGCTGGAACGCCATCATTTATCTGGCGGCGATCACTTCGATCGACCCGTCGCAGTACGAAGCGGCCGAGATCGACGGCGCGAACCGGTATCAGAAGATGCTTTTCATCACGCTGCCGGGCATCAAATCGATCGTCGTCATCCTGCTGATTATGAATATGGGCTGGATGCTGGAAGCCGGCTTCGAAGTCCAATATCTGCTTGGCAACGGCATCGTCGTGGACTGGTCGCAGACCATCGATATTTTCGTGCTGAAATACGGCCTGCAGATCGGCAACTATTCGCTCGCGACCGCGGCCGGAATTTTCAAAACGATCGTCAGCATTACGCTGATCTTTGCCGCCAATACGATCGCCAGGCGGTTGGGCGAAGACAGGCTGATTTGATAGGCCGTCCCGCTTAAACGCAGCAGCACCCGGGGAGGATGCCAAACGATGAATACGAAAAAAATACGGCCGGAGCCGTTTGTGTTCCATACGCTGAACGGTCTGCTGATGGTCGCTATCGCGGTTATTACGCTGTATCCGTTCCTGAATACTTTTGCGGTCTCGCTGAATGCCGGCAACGATACGATCCGGGGCGGAATCTACCTGTGGCCGCGCGTATGGACCGGTCAGAATTACCGGGCCGTGTTCGCGAACGGTCATATCCTGAACGCTTTCTGGATCTCGGTGGCGCGGACCGTCGTCGCGACGGTGCTCAGTTTGTTCCTGACTTCGATGCTGGCTTATACGCTCAGCCGCAAAGACTACGTGCTGCGCAAGCCGATTACGATTCTGGTCGTGCTGACCATGTATTTCAGCGCCGGCCTGATTCCGACTTATTTCCTGATGAAAGACCTGCACCTGCTCAACAACTTTCTGGTTTACGTCGTGCCGGGCCTGGTCAGCGCTTTCAATATGATCGTGATCCGGACGTATATCCAGACGCTGCCGGAAGGGCTGATCGAATCAGCCAAGATCGACGGAGCGGGCGATTTTCGCACCTTTATCTCGATCATCCTGCCGCTCTGCCAGCCGGTGCTTGCGACGGTGGCGCTGTTCGTGGCCGTGGGCCAATGGAACTCCTGGTTCGATACTTTTCTGTACGCGTCGTCGAAACAAAATCTAAGCACGCTCCAATTCGAGCTGATGAAGCTGCTGTCTTCTTCCATGAATTTGAACAGCAGCACAGCCGCTTCCAGCGGAGCCAACCCGGGGGCCGCCGTGCAAAACATGGTAACGCCGGTATCGATCCGGGCCGCCATCACGATTGTGGCTTCGCTGCCGATCCTGGTCGTCTATCCTTTTCTGCAAAAGTATTTCGTGCACGGTTTGCAGCTCGGCAGTGTGAAAGAATAAGCGCCGCGGACACAAAAATGCCGCCCTTGCAAAAGGAGAATAAGGGTATAGTTAACAAGAAACGGCATGTGTACGCGCGCCGCGCCGCCTGCCGTATATTCCAATTGATCACGCAAAGGAGCGCATCGATGAGCACAACGTTTAACCAGCCGATCGTGACCCATCTCTATACGGCCGATCCTTCCGCGCACGTATTCGAAGGCAAGTTGTATATTTATCCTTCCCACGATCTCGACCACGACGGCCCGAGCAACGACAACGGCGATCAGTACAAGATGGAAGATTATCATGTGCTGTCCCTGGACGGCATCGGGGCGGAAGCGACCGATCACGGCGAAGTCCTGCATGTGCGCGACGTGCCGTGGGCTTCGTCCCAGATGTGGGCGCCGGACGCCGCGTACAAGAACGGCAAGTATATTTTGTTTTTTCCCGCGCGGGACCGTGACGGCCTGTTTCGGATCGGTGCGGCGATCTCGGACTCGCCGGGCGGGCCGTTCAAAGCGGAAGCCGATTACATTCCGGGCAGCTTCAGCATCGATCCCGCCGTGCTGGTGGACGACGACGGCGAAGCCTACCTGTATTTCGGCGGACTGTGGGGCGGGCAGCTCGAACAGTGGCAGAGCGGCGTGTACGAGAAGGAGCGGACGGAAGGGCCTGCGCCCCACGAGCCCGCGCTGGGTCCGCGCATGGCCGCGTTGAGCGAAGATCTGCTGTCGCTGGCCGCGGAGCCGCGCGAAATTTCTATCGTCGACGAGAACGGGAACCCGATTTTGGCCGGCGACGAGGATCGCCGTTATTTCGAAGGACCCTGGGTTCATAAATACGGCGGCCTGTATTACTTGTCGTATTCCACGGGCACGACGCATCGGATCGTCTACGCGACCAGCCCCTGCCCGCATGGGCCGTTCGTTTACAGAGGCGTGATGCTGACGCCGGTCGTCGGATGGACTACGCATCATTCCGTCGTCGAGTTCGGCGGGAAATGGTATTTGTTCTATCACGACAGCTCCCTGTCGGGCGGCGTCGATCATAAACGGTGCGTCAAATACACGGAGCTGCGCCATCTTGAAGACGGAACGATCGAGACCATCCGTCCCGATGCCGCGCATACCGGAGGTTTGCGATGACAAACCGGCCTTCGCTCCCGGATCGTCCGGGCTTCGTTTACGCCAATCCGATTCTGCCCGGCTATTATCCCGACCCCAGCGCGATCCGCGTCGGAGAAGATTATTACCTGGTTACCAGCTCGTTCGAATACTTTCCGGGCGTGCCGTTGTTCCACAGCAAAGATCTGTTCAACTGGACACAGCTGGGGCATATCCTGACGCGCCGCTCACAGATCGATCTGCGCACCCGGCGAAGCTCCAGCGGCATCTACGCCTCGACGCTGCGCCATCACGACGGACAATTCTATATGATCACGACCGATGTGCGGGGAATCGGGAATTTCTATGTGACCGCCGAGCGGCCGGAAGGGCCGTGGTCCGATCCGATTCCGCTGCCGCACGGCAATATCGACCCGTCGCTGTTCTTCGACGACGACGGCCGCGCTTACGTGACGGCGCAGAATGGAGCCGGTTACGAATCGCATATTATCCAGTACGAGATCGACCCGGCGACAGGCGAAGTGCTGTCCGAGCCGGCCGCGATCTGGCGCGGCGACGAAGGTCCGTGGCTGGAAGGGCCGCATCTGTACAAGATTCGCGGCCGCTATTACCTGATGGCCGCCTCGGGCGGCACGTCTGTCGACCACCGGGAGATTATCGCCAGGGGCGACAATCCGTACGGACCGTTCGAAGACAAGCCGGAGCCGTTTCTGACGCACCGCGGTCTTAAAGACCATCCGGTGCAGTGCCTCGGGCATGCCGACCTGGTCGAAGACGCGCGGGGCGATTGGTGGGCGGTGTTCCTCGCCATGCGCCCGGTCGAAGGCGGATACTCGCCGCTCGGCCGGGAAACGTTCCTGGCGCCGGTTCGCTGGAGCGAAGACGGCTGGCCGGAGATCGACAACGACGAAGGCCGGGTAACGGCGGGGGAGAAAGCCGTTCCGGTACTGAGCGGGGAGCGGCGGGAAACGGCGGACCCGACGGCGGGTGAAAAAAGCCGGCTTGCGGAAAGCAGAGGCGCTGCCGGCTCCGGCGACGGCCAAGCAGCCGCGGCGGGCAGAGCGGCTGCGAATGCGCCGAAGGAAGAAGCTTCCGGGGAAGAAGTCGAGCTGCGCGGCGGATTCGGTCCGCAATGGGCATTCCTGCGCGATTACGAAGAAGCGCGCTATGACTGGTCCGAGCGGCCCGGCAGCCTGGCTCTCCGGGGCTCTCGCCATTCGCTGGACGACGAAGCGGCGGCCGCGTTCGCCTGCCTGCGGCAGCGGCATCTGCGGATGGAGCTGTCCGCCGCGCTGGATTACGAGCCGGTTCGAGAAGGCGAGCGGGCGGGAATCGCCGCGCGGCTGAACAACCGCGGGCATTTCTTCGTCGGCCTCGCGCTGGAAGGCGGCCGCCGGGTGCTGCTGGCCGAACTGCGCGACGGCGAGCGCCTTGAACGCGCAGTGATTCTGCCGCGGCCGCCGGAAGGGCTGCTGCATCTGAAGCTGCGCGCGGACGAGACCGGTTACGGCTGCGCCTGCTCCGCGGACGGCGCGGAATGGACCGCCGCCGATTTCTTCGCGCCGGTCTCGGCGCTGTCGCCGGAAGTCAACGGCGGCTTCACCGGCGTCTGCGTCGGCCTGCACGCTTCCGGCGCGGGCGAAGAAGCCTCGCCCGCTTATTATTCCCGGGTGCGCTATGCGCCGCGCCGCCAAAGTTGACCGCACGGTGCCTGTGTTTGATGGAACTTCGAAAGTCGGTTTTACTTGTGGTTAGGTGGAACGTGTTGAATAAGTTGACGTATGGTCAACATTTAATGAGTAAAACCGAGAAATCGGCGGAAATGTTGACTTTATGAACAGATTCTGATTTGAAAAGTGCGGGAATCGACGATTTAGGCGGAAAATGTTGACGGAAAGTCATAATTTTGCTGGCAAGCTTCTTTTTTCGCTGGAAATGTTGACGAAATGCGCACATTGGAAAGTCGGCGATTGGAAATCCGGCATGTTCAATACAACATACAAAACAAGCGAGCCCCGAACAGAAATGTTCGAGGCTCGCTTGTTTGAATCCGATGGAAAATTGCGTTCTTTACTGCTTCGGAGCCAGTTCGATCGCGGAGCGGATCGCGGCGAGCATGCTGGCTTCGCCGGCGATGTTCTTGCCGGCGATATCGAAAGCGGTGCCGTGGTCGACGGAGGTGCGGATCACGCCGCCTTTGAGTCCCACGGTGATATTGACGCCGTCTTCGATGCCCATGACTTTGATCGGGGCGTGGCCCTGGTCGTGGTAGCAGGCGACGACGATATCGAAGTCGCCCCGGCCGGCGCGGAAGAACAGGGTATCCGCCGGATAAGGGCCGGTAACGTCGATGCCTTCGGCCGCGGCGCGGGCGATGCCCGGAGCCAGCTTCTCTTCTTCTTCGCCGTTGCCGAACAATCCGTTCTCGCCGGCGTGCGGGTTGATGCCGCACACGGCGATGCGCGGTTTGTCGAAACCGGCTTTGCTCAGCGTATCGTGCGCCAGCTTGACGACGGTGTAGGTCCGCTCCGGCGTGATGCTTTCGATGGCGGCGATCAGGCCCATGTGGGTAGTCAGGTGGATGACGCGCAGATTCGGCGTGGTCAGCATCATCGAGAAGTCTTCGGTATCGGTCAGCGCCGCCAGGATCTCGGTGTGCCCCGGGTACATATGACCGCCCAGGTGCAGCGCTTCTTTATTCAGCGGGGCGGTGCAGATCGACTGGATCGATCCTTCTTTCGCCAGCTCGATACTTTTCGCCAGGAACTGGTAAGCGGCATTGCCGGCTTCCGCCGAAACTTTGCCGAAAGGCAGGTCTTCCGGCAGCAGGTCGAGATCGAAGATATCGATCGTGCCGTATTCGAACTTCGCGTCGGATACCGATTGGACCGGGTTCACGGCCAGTTCCGAGCCTACGATTTTCAGCGCTTTTCGCAGAATCTTCGCGTCCCCGATGACGAGCGGGCTGCACGTTTGATAAATATCCTTCGTTTGCAGCGCTTTGGCGATAATTTCCGGACCGATGCCCGCGGCGTCGCCCATTGTAATTCCGATAGTCGGTTTCATTGTTAATTCTCTCCTTTCAATCTTTCCATCGCATGAATAAATACCCGATCCGTTCCGAATCCGCCGGCTTTCGTAATCACGTACAGGTCTTCTTTGCCGAGAAACGTAGAGATCGGCACCCCGATTTCCAGCTCGTCCAGCAGTTCGAAGCCTTTGATTCCCCAGCGCAGACAGATCTGCTTGGCGGTGTCGCCGCCGCTCATGGACACGCCTTTGAAACGATTTTCTTCCAGCAGGGGAGCGCAAACGGCGCCGAGCGCTTTGACGATCTCGTTGCTGATCTCGGTACGGTCGAGCCCGGCGGCTTCGCCGACCCGCCACGCTTCTTCGATATGCTCCGGGCTGCCGGTCGAATAGATCACCACGTCGCGGCCCCGTTCGGCGGCTTCCAGCGCTTCCCGGTAAACGCGGCCGATTTCCCGCTCCTGTTCGCCGCCGGAAGCGACGGCTTTCCACGATTCGAACGGTATCGCATGCACATCGGCCCCGTCCAGCAGATGCCGGAGCTGCGCCCGGGAATTGCGGTTGACGCTGCCGATCACGGTCAGCACCGGCCCGCGGTTGATTTCGATCTCAAGACGCTGCGGCTTCGACGGCAGTTCGTAGTAGGCGGGCAGATAATTCGCCAGACCGGCCGAACCGGCCCAGGCCAGGCGGTACGGCGCTTTTTTGACGTCGGCAAGAATTTGTTCCAACTGCCGTTCCTCGGTCGAATCGATAACAAGATACGTGACTTCGTCCCTGCGGTACTGCTCAAGCTTGCTCCAAATATGCGCCCGGCCCCGAACCAGATCGTCCGCGGTCAGCGTTCCGATCGAGCGCTTGGTCTGCTTGCCCAGCAGGTCGGGCAGGTAGGAGAGGGTGACCGGCGTTTTGGGGTCTTTCGCGATTTCGGTTTCTCCTACCGGCACACCGTCCAGATACAGCATGGAGTCGAGCACGGTACGGTTGTTTTTGGGATAGCCCGGAGCGAACATGACGAAATCCGGTTTCAGCGCGTCGTACAGAGCGTCGATTTCCGCCCCGATATTGCCGCGCATGGTCGAATCGACTTTTTTGAAAATATTGCGAAATCCCGCGTCCAGCAAAAAACGCGCGGCGGCATTGACCCGTCGGTAAGCTTCGTCCGCTTTCACCGAGCGGCTGTCCGTATCGAACGCCACCGCCTCGTAAGACCCGATGCGGGATTCGTCCATATCGAACAGCACGGTGGTCTTCATTCCGTTGCGGGACAACTGCACGCCGCTGTCGTTGGCTCCCGTCAAGTCGTCCGCGATAATGGCAAGTTTCATTCCGGTTGCTCCTTCCAATCCGCAGCCGGCGGGCGAGAAGCATAGTGCCGCTTTGCCTGCCGGCTTTCTCTGTCTATTGTCTTTTTATTTGCGGTCTCTGTCTCTAACTTCTGTCCATCTTCGATTTCGATCTATTCGTTAATCTCCGGCGAAGGCGCTTCCGCGAAGATTATCGGTCCGCCGCCGGTTCGGGCTGCGCGGCGTCCGCTGCGTTCTTGTTGTTGTACTTGGCCAGTCCGCCCGGTTCTTTCTCCAGGCGCTTCGCCAGGAAGCCGATAAAGATCGGCAGCAGGACGGAGGTGGTCACGACGCTCGCCGCGATCTGGACGGTCGCCAGCTGCGCGATCGGTTCGAACGCGATATTGGCCGCGGCGATCGCCGCCGGCGTTCCGACCGCGTTGCCGGCCGTCGAGCCTTCGGCCGCGCCGACGATCGGGTTCCAGCCCAGCAGTTTGAACAGCAGGTACAAGCCGCCGCCGGTCAGCAGAACGGTCATCACGCCGAGCAGGATGCCGCTGAGCCCGCCTTTGATAATCGCGCTGAAGTCGATGCCCATGCCCAAGGCGAAAGCGAAGAACGGAACCAGCTTGTCGCTGCCTTTGTACAGGAAATCGCCCATTTCTTTATCCAGGTTGCCCAGGATGATGCCGACCGCAAGCGGGAGCAGCACCGCGACGAACGTGATCGGCGAGAACAATCCGTTGGCGAAGCCCATCGCGCCGAAGACCGAGAGCGCCACCATGGTCAGGAACGGACCGTCGCTCAGCGCCAGAAACGGATAAGCGGCTTTGTCTTCTTCTTTGCCGTACTGTCCGGCGAACGCGATATACATGCCGCCGTTGGAATTGGTCATGGCCCCGATGATTGCGATCGGCGCAAGGCCGAGGAACAATCCGTTGGTATCGGCCAGCCAGAAAGCAAGCAAACCGACAAGGAAACCGAGCAGCCATTTGACGACCAGCAGGGTAACGCCTTTGGCTACCGATGCTTTGGCTGTCCGCAGATTGATCTGCGTACCGGCCACGAGCAGGAACAAGGCGATGAGCGCGCTTGCGCTGTTAACGAAAAGCGCTTCCGTAAATCCTCCGATTCGAAGAGCGCTCGGGAAGAATGTGTTGATGGTCGCGGCCAGCAGCAGCGGAACCACCATCATGCCTCCGGGAATGCGATCTAAAGTCGCTTTGATTTTCATTGTGTCGATCCCCTCTCAAACGATGATTAAAGCGTTTACTTTTCATAATATAACGCCGAATGTTTATTAAAGCAACACTTTATTTAAAATTGATCTAGATAATTAGAAGTTATGTTTAATTTTGCAACAATAAAAACCGTAAAAAAAGCGAAGCTCAAAGATTTACTCTTTAAGCTTGCGCCATAGGGTGGCCCGGTTGATGCCCAGCCGTTCGGCCGTGCGCGACTGGTTTTGATTTTCTTCCTGCAGCACTTCCCGGATAATCGTTTTCTCGATTTCTTTCAGCGTTCCGCGCGGCGTCCGCCAGGGAGCGGGAAGGGAATGATCGGCCGTTACTTTTTGCAGCGTCTCCAAACGGATCACGTAATCGGACTCGTTCAGCGCGGCCTGTTTGATGAGATTTTTCAGGCTGTCGATATGCTGCGGATAATCCGCGCTCAACAGAAAAGGCTGCGCCGCGGCCTGAAGCTTGACGGCGGTCGTGCCCAGGCGCTGGTTGCAGTCGGACAGGAAGAAATGGGCCAACTGCGGGATGTCTTCCCGGCGCTCGCTCAGCGGAGGCAGCAGCAGCAGGGCGATATCCGCTTCCCGCAGCAGCGGCTCGTTCGGCGCTTCTTCTTCGAGCATCAGCACACGGATTCGCCGCTCTCGCAGCCCCCGGATAAAAGCGATCAGCCGGCCTTCGTCGTCTACACTCCGCGTATGCAGCAGCCTGACCGTGGCGACGGCGCTGAGCGCAAGCGCTTCGACTTCCCGCATCCCGATGCGCTTCAAGTCGATCTCCAGCAGCAGGCCGCCCGCCGCCATATCCCGGTGCAGATCGTCGGCGATAAAGTGTTTGCCCGTTCCTTCGGCTCCCTGCAAACAAAGCGGCTCGCCGTTCCCGTACAGCGTTCGCGCATGCCGCAAAACGCGGCGAATCGCGGGCGAATTGTCGGCCAGGGGACCGCCGTCGACGGGCCGGAGCAGCGAAACGCCTTCCTGCGCCGCGGGCGGAAGCTCGTTTCTGTGCAGCAGGTACAGCGCATAAACCTCGTCTCCAACCGAATAGCGCGTGCCTTCGACGGTGAGCGTATGATCGCCGGACGGGAACGTGCGCGCGATCCGGCCGCCGCCTGTCCGCAGCTCGCCGCCCAGTTGCACCAGACGCTCCTCGGTCAGCGGGTTATCGCCGAAGTCGCCGAATTTTCGATACACGACCCGGCCGCGCTCGTCGACGACGATCAGATTGGGATGCGTTTCATGGATAAAAAGCTCGAACACCCGCGCCAGACGCTCGCCGCGGTGCAGATAGCCGACCAGCATCCGGGCATCGTCCAGCGCTCTTATCATCGATTCTTTGCCGGAGTGGATCAGGAAACCTTTCAGTCCGTAAGCGTTGGCCGTTTCGAGCGTAATCACGTCCCCGGCGATCTGCTTGTACCCGCGATTTTTCAGATCCAGGATTAAATCCGGCACTTCTTTGGACGAGGTGACGGTAAAAGCTTTCAGCGGCAGGTCGAGCAGATCGATAATCGCCTGGGCGCCGGACGCGATATTGGCGAATCCGACGATGGCCGTTTTCTCCTGTAAGCCGCTTGCCAGCAGCAGCGAACGGATCATGTCGTAACCGGACAGCTGGATATCGATCACCGGAATCGTAACGGCCTGCTGGATCGAACGCGCGGTGCCGCCCCGGCTGACGATCACGTCCGCGCCTTTTCGCTCCGCGTCCGCCGCCTGCTGCACCCCGTTGTCCAGATCGCCGACCGAGTACCCGATATTCAATTCCGGAAACAGCGGTATGGATTCCTCGATAATCGAAACCATGGAAGAATACGGCGCTACAATATGTACGTTTATGTTCATGGACCATCCCCGCTTTTCGTTCAAGATCGTGACAATGCCGCCGTTTGCGGCGCTTCGCTCATTATAGCACAGCCGGTCTCCCGGATTGGAATCGGAACGTGATCGCGCTCCGGCGGCAACTTTTGCGGTTTGACGGGCGTTTAGTAGTTAGAAAAAAAGGTCGGCTTGCAGCGATTGAACAAAAGAAAAAAAGCAGCCGGGAGGAGGATGAGTATGGTTGCCGGTGAAAAAACGTCATGCGAATATAAAAAGACATACGGAAAGCGCGGACTGAGCGCCGCTCTGACCGTTCTGCTGTTGAGCGCCGTGCTTGCGGGCGCAGGCTGCTCGAACGGACGGGAAGCCGCGGAAGCCGCGGGAGAAAAGATCGTCCAGGCGGACCGGTCGATGGTCGACCCCGCCGTCAACTACGCCAGTATGAAGCAGATGGCCGCAGACTCGCCGCTGATCGCGGAAGTCGCTTTTACCGGTAAAGGAGAGGCCAGGCGGCAGGAAGGATTGAATTCCGGTTTCGACGCGGCGGAAGTCCGGAAAGTATGGAAAGGCGGGCAGGAGCTGAACGGCCGGACGATCGGCGTGCTTGATCTCGAATCGACCGCTTTTCGTTCCGCGGATCGAGGAGACCGCTTTGTTTTGTTTTTGCAGCCGTATGAAGCGAAGCCGGGAGAGGCCGGGGCGGCTGCGGAAAAGTATGCGATCAGCGGCGTGTATCAGGGACTGTTCCGCGTGGACGACCGCGATCGGGTGATCTACGAAGAAGGCTCGTATGCGGGCGAATCCAATTTTCAGATGCGGGCCACGCCGGCGGCGCTTGATGAGTTTGAACGGCAGGTGCGCTCGGCTTTTGATTAAAAAAAGGGATTGCGGCAGACGTTGAATTTTCCCGAAGCCGCGTGACGACGATCACCCTGCGCGCCAAGCAAGTCGGCTACACTTTTCTTACGGATTCGAGTTTGTGAACGGCATCGCAAACCCGATACGGAATGTATAGAGAAGAAAAGGCGGGTTGACTCATGAAAGATGGTTTCGACTTTGAAGATATGAAATCGATCGGGCGCGGAAAGCTGGGCGGACAGGTACCGCTGGAACTGTTCCGCACCATCCGGCTGATCGGGATGTACCAGGCGCTGCCGATGAACGGCAAAAGCACGACGGCGACGATCGGACGCAAAATCGGCGAATCGCTGCCGGTCTCGTCCGTGGACGATATCCTGCGCATGTTCGAAGAATTGAAGATCGGCATTCCGAGCATTGTGCACCAGGACGAAAAAGGGCTGCGCGTGGCGGTGGACGACTGTTTCTGCGAAGGGCTGCCGGTGCTGGAAGGAAAGATGGTTTGCGATCTGGAAGGGGCGATTCTCGAAGGCGCGCTGAACCGGGTGACCGGCCGCAAAGTGCGCGTGCGTGAGGTCAAATGCAATGTGTCGGGCGACGAGCGCTGCGAGTATGAAGTTAGATACGGACTTTAAAGAATGAACTAAACCAGGACGATGCAAAAAAAGACCGAAGCCGGCGGGAATGCGGGCTTCGGTCTTTTTGGGATGAAATGCAAAAATCCACTTTATTGATGCGGCGGAGCCGACGGCCTTAGGACGAAGTGCGAGAATCCATCTTATTTGTCCAAATCGGCTCCCAGAAAGGCTTTTTCCGAAATTGGAGTGGATATTTGCACTTGATCGAGCATTATCCGGCCTTTTTCCGGGAAACAGATGGATTTCTGCATTTGATTGGATCGCAGCGTCCGCGAATGTCTCTATTGCAGTCCCGGACGCAGCAGCGTCCAGATCAAGCGAGCTTCTTCGGGAGAGCGCGGCGTGAGAATCGCATCCTGCGGATAAGGCTCGGCGTCGCCGCGGCCGCGCACATGTTTTTCGGCGTAAGGATTCGCTTCGACCGCGGCGCGGTACGCTTGCTCGGCATCCGCGCCGAAACGGTCGCGGTTGTACGCGATCAGCCATTCGAACCAGCGGTAGAACGCATTGTCGCCCGCGCCTTCGGCGTAATGGCCGAGCAGATCGGACGCCGCGTCCAGATCGCCGCGCGCGATCAGCGCGGACAAAGCCGGATAACGCGCGCCCTGATGGTCCGCCGGGTTCAGCTGAAGCAGCCGGTAGAAGCGGCCGAACGCGTCGTCGAACCGGCCCTGCGCCAGCTCGTGCACGCCGCGGCGCATCAGCGTCCGCAGATACGGACGATTCGGAATATGCAGCCAGACCGGCCGGATATCCGGATCGAAAGACCGGAGCGCCGACTGCTCGGCGCGCTCCAGCAGTTCGCCCCGAACCGCGTCGTCGATTTCCGCTTCGGCGCTCAGCAGCAGCATATCCGCGTTGGCCGGATCGAGGCCGCGGGCTTCCGTCAGTTTCTCGGCGCGGAAGTCGTCTTTGAGCGCCAGGTAAGCTTCGTAAGCGCGCAGCTGCGCTTCTTCTTCGCGGGAGACCGGCGCATACGGAATGCGCGAATAATAGTCCATCTGCCGGCGCAGCGCGGCTTCGCCCTGCACATCGAGGTCTTTCAGGTGCATGTACAGCTGCCACTGCCGGAATTCTTCCGGCTGCGGATCGGTGCCGATCCGGAAGCCGATCCGTTCTTCTTCCTCGCGGTATACCGACGTTCTGCGTTCGTAAGCCAGCATTTCCTGCGCCAGACTTTCCGCTTCGGCAGGGTCCGCCCCGAATTTCTCCGCGATGCGGTCCGCGTTCCAGCCCGCCGGCAGCCAGCCCTGCAGCAGGCCGAAGCGGACGGCCGCCGCCGCGGCCGGTCCCGAAGACGGCTTCTCGCGCTTGCGCTTGAGAAAGCGGAAGGTCACGTCCATCAGCAGGTCGTGCTTGACGTCGTGCCGGATCAGGAACGTCTCGATCCGGCGCAGCGCTTCCGCGATCTCTTCCGGCAGCTCGTCCGCCTCGGCCGTTTGCGCGCCCGAAGCGTCGCTATTGCCGAACATCTCGTACACGGCCGCAAAGTTCGCCCGGTAGAACGCCTGTACCGAAGCGGCGCCCGCCGCGCGGTACAGCTTGTCCAGCCGCAGTACCGGCTCGTCTTCCGGTTCTTCCGCGGTCACTACGCTGTTGAGCGCCGTCATCGGTTCGCCCGAAGCCGGGCCGGGAATCCAGAATCCCAGCGCGATCGTGCCGGCTTCGGGACGAAACGAATCGTCCGTTTGCAGCTCGAACGTTTCGCCGGTCAGCAGATCGGCCGCGCGGACGAAGTCCGTTCCGGCCACACCGCGCGACGAGGCTTTCTCCGGCATGGTTTCCGCCGGGTCAACCGCTCCGTTCGCAGCGCCCGCCGGAAGAATCCGGCCGGCCAGGAACAGCGGATCGGCCCAGCCCGTCAGAACGTCCGCGATCGCGGCATTCCCGGAGTCCTGCGCCTGCTCGCGCACGAACTCGTTCCAGATTCCCGCTTCTTTGCCGAAGAAGAACGTGTCTCCGACGATCGAATCCAGTTTCTCCATCGTGTAGCCGGCGGACAAAGCGGACAGCTCCCGCTTCCACGCCGACAGCGATTTTTGCTCGGAAGGACGCGGATGATTCTCGAAAAAAGCTTTCAGCACGCCTTCAAGCTGACGCCCGACACTTTCGCTCCGGCGCTGCTCTTCGTGTTTGCGCGCGCAGCATTTCTTGTATTTGAGTCCGCTGCCGCAAAGGCAGGGATCGTTGCGGCCGATTGCGGCGGCCGGCGAATGCGGCGCTGTGCGGTTCATTAATGCCCGCCCCCAAGCAGCAGACGCTCTTCCTCGCGGCTGTGGATCGCATTAACTACCATCAGCGCCTGGAACTGCTGCATCACTTCGGGCGTCAATCCTTCTTCGGCCAGCATGGTTTTGATATCGGCAATAATCATGCGCAGGATGTCGTGGTCGCGGGTCAGTTTGACGACGGCTATCTTCAGCTCGGGATCGTCGCCGGCCATTTCTTCGTAAAAGCCTTCTTCTTCCGCGTCCGCGTGGCTCAGTACCCGCGTTACCCAGTAGTCGACCAGATGGTCCGCCGCCTGGCGGGCGACTTCGAACTCGCCGGCCCGCAGCAGTTCGAATACTTCTTCCGTTTTATCGACGGCGCCGCTGAGCCCTCCTTCGTGAATCGCGTGATGGGCATGCAGTTGACGCAAAGACGGTCCTCCCATGATTCTTCCACCTTTCTGTTCATCTATTTGGAATTTATTTGCGTGAATATTTCGGATCGATAAGACGTTTCAACGGGTTTCAGTATAGCACGGGGGAGAAGATCGCGCGGCGGGGTAAGGTCTTTCCCGGAACGAAACAGGGAAATCCCTGATTGGTTGTTCGCCGCTTCGTTTTATAGAATGAAACCCGTAAGGGACGGCGGCGCGGAGGCGTCCGCCCGATCCCGAGTGCGCCGAAGGAGGAATGACCATCAACCGTTATCTGCCCAACCAGCACGGAGCCTGGGCCATGCTGCTGCTGCCGTTTCTGACGGGATTGTCCGCCGCCGGAGGCAGCATTGACCATATCCCGCTTTTTCTGTGCTGGCTGTTGATGTATCTGTTCAGTTTTCCGCTGCTGCAATGGATCAAGACGGGGAAAAAGGAGCGCTATTTCAAGCCCGCCGCCCTGTACGGAGCGCTGCTTGTGCCGCTTGCGGCCGTCGTGATCGCCGCCGAACCGCGTTTGATCGGCTACGGCGCGCTGCTGCTGATCCTGTTCGCGATTCCCGTTTACTATGCCAAAATGAAAAACGAACGCGCGCTGCTCAACGATATCGCCGCGATCGTCTTGTTCTGCTCGTTTATCTATCCCGTCGTTTACGTCAGCGCGGGCAGCGAAGCCGACTGGGGGCGCACCACGCTGCTGTTTATTCTGCTGGGCTTGTATTTCGTAGGCACCGCCCTGTACGTCAAAACGATCATCCGCGAGAAAAAGAATCCGCGTTATTATCGTTTGTCGCTGGCTTATCATACGCTGCTGCTGCCTTTCGCCGCCTGGTTGTCCGTGCCGCTGCTCGTTCCGTTCGCGATCCTGCTGCTGCGGGCCGCCGTGCTGCCGAAGCGGAATCTGAAAGTGAAGCAAACGGGCATGGCCGAAGTCGGATTCGCGCTCATGCTGTATGTGTCCGTGGTGCTCGCGTACCTGTAACCGTCTCTATACGCAACGAAGAAAAGGAGTCCTGTTTCCATGACTATGCCGGCCGCGGTCCAACGCGACTATGCCGTCGACCCGTTTATCGTGATCTGGGAGGTCACACGAGCCTGTGCGCTCAAATGCCTGCACTGCCGCGCCGAGGCGCAGTACCGGGCCGATCCCGACCAGCTGTCGCACGAGGAAGGAATCGCCCTGATCGACCGCATCGCGAACCTGAACAATCCTCTGCTTGTGTTTACCGGCGGCGATCCGCTGATGCGTCCCGACCTGTTCGAACTGGCGCGCTACGCGATCGAGGAAAAAGGGCTGTCGGTGTCCATGACGCCCAGCGCTACCCCGAGAGTTACCCGAGCCGCCGTCGAAAAGGCCAAAGAAGTCGGTCTTTCCCGCTGGGCGTTCAGTCTCGACGGTTCTTGTGCCGAAATTCACGATCATTTCCGCGGCACGGCCGGTTCGTTCGATACGACGATGCGCGGCATCGGGTATCTGAAAGAGCTGGGGATTCCGATCCAGGTCAATACGACGGTATCGCGCTACAATCTGCACGACCTGGAGCGGATCGCCGAAACGGTCAAAGAAATGGGCGCGGTGCTGTGGAGCCTGTTTTTCCTGATCCCGACCGGGCGCGCCGACCGCAAAGACATGATTACCCCCGAAGAACACGAAGAAGTGATGCGCTGGCTGTTTGAAACGGGGCAGCGGATGCCGTACGGCGTCAAAGCGACGGAAGCCCCGCATTATCGCAGAGTGGCGGTGCAGCTTGCCGGCGAGCGCGCGAAATCCGCGGCCTCCGGGTCCGTCTCGCAGCCCAGAACGGGCATCAAGCGCGCCGATGTGCTCGGCCGCGCGCCCAAAGGCGTGAACGACGGCGACGGATTTGTGTTTATCGGCCATACCGGCGACGTATACCCGAGCGGATTCCTGCCGGTCAAATGCGGAAACGTCCGGGAAGAAGCGCTGGAAAGCATTTACCGGGACTCGCCGATTATGCGCAGCCTGCGCGACAAGTCGCTTCTCAAAGGCAAATGCGGCGTCTGCGAATTCAAAAATCTTTGCGGCGGATCGAGAGCCCGGGCGTACGCGGTGACAGGCGACCTGCTGGAAAGCGACCCGTCCTGCGCCTATATTCCGCCCGCCTGGAAAGGAGAACTTTCATGAACCCAAACCTACAGCATTCTGTTTCTTTTCCTTCGGAACCGCCGAAAAACGGCTTTTCCCAAAAGTACTCCGGCAGCGGCGCGCCGCGCCGCGTCGTCGTATTGGGCGGAGGCATCAGCGGATTGAGCGCGGCTTACTACCTGAACAAGCAGGCCAAAGAGCAGGGCGTTCCCGTCGAGATCACGCTGGTCGAGCGGAGCGAACGGCTCGGCGGCAAGCTGCGGACCGAACGCCGCGGAGACTTTTTGATCGAAAAAGGCCCGGATTCCTTCCTGGCGCGCAAGCCCGCGATTATGGAACTGACGAAGGAACTCGGATTGGAGAGCGAGCTTGTGCCGACCAATCCGGATGCCAAAACCAGTTACATCCTGCACAAAGGCCGCATGCACCCGATGCCGATGGGCTTTATTCTCGGCATTCCGACCAAGCTGACGCCGTTTATGCGCACGGGACTGATCTCGCCGCTCGGCAAGCTGCGCGCGGCGCTCGATTTCTTCCTGCCCGCGCGGCGCGGCGGAGAAGACGAAGCGCTCGGCGACTTTATCGAGCGGCGGTTGGGGCGCGAGGTGCTGGAGCGGATCACCGAGCCGCTGCTGGCCGGCATCTACGCCGGCGATACGCGCCGCCTCAGCATGCTGGCGACATTTCCGCAGTTCAAAGCAATGGAAGAACGCAGCGGCAGCCTGATCAAAGGCATGGCGCGAGGCGGCGGCCGGCCCAAATCCGCGCCGGCGTCCGCGGCCGCAAAAAGATCGGCGCCTTCCGCCGCAGGCGGAACGGGCAAAGCCGGCGGCGCTGTCGGCAAAAGTATGTTTCTCTCGTACCGCGGAGGACTGTCCGCGCTGATCGAACGGCTGGAAGAGCGGCTGCGGCGGGAAGGCGTGCGCATCGTAACCGGCGCCGGCGCCGATTCGCTGACCGGCCGCCCGGACGGGCGGACCGATATCGTGCTGGATAGCGGCGAGCGTTTGAACGCCGACGGCGTGATCTGCGCCGTGCCGGCGTTTGAAGCGGCGCGGCTGCTGAAGCAGGCCGAGACGGCGCGGCGGCTCCAAGAAATCGAATACGTATCGGTCGCCAATATCGCGCTGGCGTACCGCACGTCCGACCTTAATATTTCGTTCGAGCGTTCGGGCTTTCTGGTCCCGCGCAAAGAAGGCAAGATGATTACCGCCTGCACCTGGTCGTCGACCAAATGGAAGCATGTCGCGCCGCAGGGGCGGACGCTGCTGCGGACGTATATCGGCCGCGCCGGCGCCCAGGAGTGGACAAGCATGTCCGACGCCGAACTGATCGAAGCGGCGAAGCGCGATCTGCGCGAGCTGACCGGCCTGGACGCCGAGCCGCAGTGGGCGGAAGTCAGCCGCTGTATGTCGTCCATGCCGCAGTATCCGGTCGGCCAGCTCGATATGCTGCGCGAAGCGCGGAGCGAACTGGAAGAGAAGCTGCCCGGCGTGCTGCTGTGCGGCGCCGGTTACGGCGGCGTCGGGATTCCCGACTGCATCGCCGGAGGCAGGGATGCCGCGAAGAATTTGCTCAAGCAGCTTCCGCCGCTCGAAGCCGGGGAAAACGCCGCTGCCGATGTCGAGCGCATTTCCGCCTCTTGAACAGGGAATTCCCCAATAGGTTGCACGGGATGCCGGGCGTAGACTGATAAAGGAAGTTTGGTTATTATACTATCTATCATGGGATCTTCGGCGCTTTGCGAAGCGCCGGAAGACGAAAAGGAGTCGAAGCATGAGCAATCTTGCCAAGCAAACAAGCGGTAACGGAACAAACAAAAAAGGACGGACAACAGGACGGAAAATCAATTTCCTGCTGCTTCCGCTGCTCGCCCTGCTGCTGGTCCTCGCAGCCTGCGGAGCCAAACCGGCCGACCAGACGGCTGCCAATCAGGCGGCCGGATCGAATAACGGCACGGAAGCGGCCGAAACGAAGCCGGCGGCCGAGAAGGTTACGCTGACGATTTCCGCGGCCGCGAGCCTGACCGACGCGCTGACGGACATCCAGAAGACCTACGAAGAAGCCAACTCGAACGTGAAGCTGGAGTTCAACTTCGGCGCGTCGGGCGCGCTCCAGCAGCAGATCGAACAGGGCGCTCCGGCCGACCTCTTCCTGTCGGCGTCCACCAAGAACATGCAGGCGCTGTTGGACGGCGGCCTGATCGGAACGGACAAAGAAAAAAACTGGCTGACCAACACGCTGGTCGTTGTCGTTCCGGCCGAAGGCGGAGCAAACGTGACGAAGATCGAAGATCTGTCCGCCGCCGATGTGAAGCATGTGGCGATCGGGATTCCGGACAGCGTTCCGGCCGGCAAGTACGCGCAGGAAGCGCTGACGAATTCGAAACTGTGGGATTCGCTGCAGGATAAGCTGGTACAGGGCAAAGACGTTAGACAAGTGCTGCAGTATACCGAAACCGGCAACGCGGATGCGGGCTTCGTATACAAAACGGACGCGATGACTTCCGACAAAGTCAAAGTGGCGTTCGATGTCGACGCAAGCACCTACTCGCCGATCAACTACCCGATCGGCATCGTGAAATCGACCGGGCATGAAGCCGAGGCGCAGGCCTTCTACGACTACCTGCAAACGAAGGAAGCGCTGGACGTATTGTCCGGTTACGGGTTCTCCGTAGCGAAATGATACCCGCGGACATCACCTGGAGCGAATACTGGTCGCCGATCCGTTTGTCGCTCCAGGTTGCCCTGCTGGCGAGCGTAATTGCGATCGTGCTCGGCACGCTCGTCGCCTGGTGCATGTCCAGGCGCCTGCAGTTTCGCGGCAAGACGGTGCTGGAGACCGTATTCATGCTCCCGCTCGTCCTGCCGCCGACCGTGGTCGGCTTCCTGCTGCTGATGCTGCTGGGCCGCCGCAGCTGGCTGGGACGGACGATCGAGCGGATCTTCGATTCGCCGGTCATCTTCACCTGGTGGGCCGCCGTGATCGCGGCGGTGGTCGTCGCTTTTCCGCTGATCTACCGGACGACGGTAACCGGCTTCGAAGCCGTGGACCGCGACCTGGAAGACGCCGGCCGCTCTATCGGAGCGAACGAATGGCAGGTATTCCGCCATATCACCCTGCCGCTGATCTTCCCTTCATTGAAGACAGCTTACGTGCTCGGCTTCGCCCGCAGCCTGGGCGAATTCGGCGCCACCCTGATGATTGCCGGCAATATCCCGGGCCGAACCCAGACCGTCCCGACCGCGATCTACGTCGCCGTCGATTCCGGTCACCTGTCCCAGGCCTGGGCCTGGACCGTCGCTATCGTCGCCATCTCTTTCGTCCTCCTTCTCCTGACCGGAAGACGATCTTCCTGAACGTGCCATACCGAGTCTCGCCTTAGGTAATAAGAGAATCGATTATGGTAACGGATCGTCATTCCTTTAAAAGGCCTTTTGCCGTCTCAAGAATTTCTAACGGATTCAGAATACGCTTAGCCTGGAGAAAAAAGCTTTTTGAGCCTGTAATCCGCGCGTTCCGACAGCTAAGCGTCGAATCGATCCGTTAGCATTTTTAACATGTACATTCAAGACGCCAGGCGTCCGTACGATCCGTTACAGCGCGCATAAGCTCGTTCATCCGCATTGAAGCGCTGCTTCCTTATTCAAATCGTCCTTTTAATAGCCGGCAATACCGGCTCCGCTTTTCCATTTCTCCGCCTTCACACCGAAACGGCCCGTGTTCATCGGGCCGTTTTTTAGTGTGTGTATTGAAATTCAGCTTCAAGGCGAAGCGAGCGGCGGAGGGAGAAATTCAGTGAAGGAGCTACAGACTTTCGGAGAAAGTCGCTTCGTAAGCATAGGCTGTAGCGTTCGCCTTTGAAATCGGGAAATCCCCACTTAACCCTCATTCAATTTCCCGATTTCAACACGCGACCGGAACGAATTTCTTCCGCAGCCTTCCAAGCTTCCCCCGCGAATAGGAATTTCAATCCACACCCCAAAACGGCCCGATTTCCCCCGGGACGTTTCTTTCCCCCTCAAAAATCTAATGTTTTTAACCTGTAGTCTAACGTTTCTTATCTAGAAAACTGTAAGCGGTTTCTTGTACGATTGAGCTATCAAAAATTAAAACGATTAGATGGGGGACGGGGTGAATATGAAAAAGGCTGAACAAGGACGCCGGCGCGCGCGCTGGCGCAAGCAGGACACCGAGCTGTCGCTTCTGGCGCTGCCGACCACGATCTGGTATATCCTGTTTTGTTTTCTGCCGATGTTCGGCATCATTATCGCGTTCAAGGATTTCAAAATATCGGGCGGTTTTTTGAGCAACGTGTTCAACAGCTCATGGTCCGGATTCAAGAATTTTGAATTTTTGTTCAAATCGAATGATGCCTGGGTTACGATCCGCAACACGCTGGGTTACAACATCGTTTTCATTGTGCTCGGCATCGTGATTCCGGTGGTGCTGGCGCTGATGATCGGCCGTCTGCACAATACCAGAGCGGGGAAAGTGTATCAAACAATGATGTTCCTGCCGTACTTCCTGAGCTGGGTCGTCGTATCCGCCGTAATCTGGGCTTTCCTGAGCTACGACAAAGGGATTGCGAATCAAATGCTGGGCCAGCTGGGAACCGATCCCGTGAACTGGTATATGGAGCCCAAGTACTGGCCGTATTTCCTGATCTTCATGAATGTGTGGAAAGGGATCGGTTACGGCATGGTCGTTTACCTGGCGACTATCACCGGGATCGACAGCACGTACTACGAAGCGGCCGTGATCGACGGAGCTTCCATCTGGCAGCAGACGCGTTTTATCACCCTGCCGATGATGAAGCTGGTTATCGTCATGATGTTCATACTGGCCGTCGGTCGGATCTTCTACACGGACTTCGGTCTATTCTACCAGGTGCCGAGGGACTCCAACTCTCTATTCAACGTCACGACGACGCTGGATGTCCTGGTGTACAAGCAGCTCAAGACCGCTACCGTAGGCATGGCTTCCGCCGCCGCTTTTGTGCAGTCTTTCCTGGGCTGCGCCACTATTCTGCTCGCCAACTGGATCGTTCGACGAATCGATCCGGACAGCGCGATGATGTAAGGGGGCGAGTCTATGGCATCGAGAATCGAAGGAACGACGGGCCTCGACCGGCATAACCGGATCAGCAAAGGTATGAATGTGCTGTTCCACCTGGTGTTTATCCTGCTGGCGCTGGTCTGTATCGTTCCGATCCTGGTTATTTTATCGATTTCGTTTTCGAGCGAGGACTCGATCCGGCAGACGGGCTACCACATGCTGCCGACGATGTTCTCGACCGAATCTTACGGCTTTATTATCAAACAGGGAGGCGTGATTCTGCGGGCGTTCGGCGTCTCGGTCCTGGTTACCGTGCTCGGAACCGTCATCGGCGTTCTGCTGACGGCTTCCATGGGCTACGTGCTGTCGCAGCAGAATTACAAGCTCAAAGGATTCCTGACCTGGGTCGTATTTATCCCGATGGTATTCAACGGCGGCCTGGTATCCAGCTACTATATCAACTCGAATCTGCTCGGGCTGAAAGACACCATCTGGGCGCTGATCCTGCCGCTGGCCGTATCTTCGTTCAACGTCATTATCTGCAAAACGTTTTTCCGAAGCACGATTCCGGACGGGATCGTCGAATCGGCGGAAATCGACGGAGCCAGCCAGCTGCGCATTTTCTTCTCGATCATTATGCCCATCTCGCTGCCGGTTCTGGCGACGATCGGGTTGTTCCTCTGCTTCGGCTACTGGAACGACTGGTTCCAGTCCATGCTGTACATCAACAATCAGGATCTGTACTCGCTCCAGGCGCTGCTCAACAATCTGATGAGCAATGTCGACGCGCTGGCGAGAAACGCATCCACCATGGGTATCAGCTATGCTTCGCTGGTGGCGACGATGCCGAAAGAAACCGCGCGCATGGCCGTCGCCATCCTGATCGTCCTGCCCGTGGCGTTCGCTTACCCCTTCTTCCAGCGGTACTTTATCGCCGGTCTGACAGTGGGTTCGATCAAAGGGTGATCCCGAACCGGCCGGATGTCCGGCCGGTTTCGGTCATCGAAGCATAGATCGGCGCATCGTCCTCGGACGCCGTGCGCCGGGGCATTGAAAAATATGAACTGGGGGTAAGATGTATGAAAAAAACGTGGAAGCTCTTGTCCGTGCTCTGTACGGCCCTGCTGCTGATGTCGGCTCTGGCCGCCTGCAGCGGAGGCTCCAAATCGGAAGGATCGGGCGATTCTTCGACCGCCGGCACGGACGGTTCCAAAGCTTCGGGCGAAGTTCCGACTCTCGTCTGGTGGACGATCGGCGGGCAGCTCCCGAACAACTTCGATAAAGCGATTGCGGCCATGAACGAGTACACAGCCGAGAAAATCGGCGTAAAAATCGATCTCCGAGTGGCAAACTGGGCCGATTGGGACACCAAGATGAACACGATCGTCAATACCGGCGAAGCGTTCGACATGATGTTCACCAACAGCGGCAAATACAACCAGCAGGTATCGATGGGCGCATTTGCCGATCTGACCGACCTGGTGCAAAGCGAAACGCCGGATCTGTACAAATTCATCCCAGAAACGGTCTGGGACGGCGCCAAGATCGGCGGCAAAATCTACTCCGTACCGACATACAAAGACTCGTCGCTC
The DNA here is from genome assembly GCF_030518235.1 of Saccharibacillus sp. CPCC 101409. Taxonomy (GTDB): domain Bacteria; phylum Bacillota; class Bacilli; order Paenibacillales; family Paenibacillaceae; genus Saccharibacillus. Next base: position 44,095 of record NZ_JAULSA010000013.1, read on the forward strand.
ACCCAGTACTGGGTATTCAACGACGAATACGTACAGAAATACAACATCGATCTGGACAAAGCGAAGACGCTGCAGGATCTCGACAAGCCTTTCCACGACATGAAAGCCGGCGAAGGCAAAAGCTTCTATCCGGTATCCCTGAACCAGGGCGACGGATTCCCGGGTCTGTTCAACGGCTACGACGACCTGACGCTGGGTCTGTCCCCGATCGGCGTCAAGATCGACGACTCGTCCCGCAAGGTCGTGTTTACGCTGAGCCAGCCGGATATCATGGATAACCTGAATCAGCTGCACAAATGGTACCAGGACGGCATCATCAACCCGGACGCTCCGACCCGGGGCGAAACCGAGAAAGCCCGTCCGTTCTTCAGCGCGCAAGCTTTCCCGGGCGCCGAAACCAGCTACCAGATCAACGAAGGCGTAGAGAAGTACGATATGGTGCAGAACTTCGGCCCGCTCTACACGACAAGCATGATCCAGGGCTCGCTGAACGCGATTTCCGCGAACTCCAAGTATAAGAACGAAGCTTTGAAATATCTGGAGCTCGTCAACACGGACGCCAAACTGCGCAACATGCTGGCTTTCGGCGAACTGGGCGTGGACTATCAAAGCGTGGACGGCGAGAAAGTGATCGAACGTACATCCGACACCTGGCCGCTGGCCGCTTATACGCAGGGCACATTCTTCAATCTGGCCGTAACCAAAGGCGCTCCGGAAGACCAATGGGAGCAGGTCCGCAAGCTGAACGAAGAAGCAACGCCTTCGGCTACGCTGGGCTTCGCGCTGGATATCAGCAGCCTGACGACCGAAGTCGCCAACACCAAAGCCGTTTGGGAAAAATACAAAGCCGAATTGATCACGGGCGCATCCGACCCGGCAGTGATCGTGCCGAAAGTGGAATCGGAAATGAAAGCCGCCGGCATGGACAAGATCATGCAGGCCGCCCAGGAGCAAATCGAAGCTTATTTCAAATAAGCGGCCGAGCTTGCGGGACTCGAACGGAATTCAGTTTCCGTTCGAGTTTTTCTGCGTTGCGGCCCTTTGTCCGCGATACAGCCGTATGAGACGGCGCCCGCTGGTGCTACAATAGGGAATATGGCGAAGGAGGCGTCGAACCTTGTCCTTTTTGCAGATGAAGATTTATCGCGGCAAATTTATTGCATACACGATATTCGTCGTGTTTATCGGGCTGGCGATCGGCCTGCTTACCTGCGCCATACTGTTGTACCAGTGGGTGGACAACGCTCGGACGGAAGCGTCCGGCGACTTCGTCCGGCTGGAGAACACGCTTCAATACAATGCCGACCGCATCGAAGCTTATATGCAGCGCATTTACTCCAACAGCGGGCTGATGACCGACGTTCGCTGTTTTCTGGGCAGCAGCGCCGAAGGGTACTTTGCCGCCAGGCTCGAAGGAAGCCGTTACGATCAGCCGCTTGTGTCTTTTCCCGACGATATGGAGTCTTTTCTGTACAGCGGCGGGCAGGGGGACATCGTCCAGGTCAGCCTGCATACGGAGCAGAGAGGGAATATGATCCGCTTCGACGACAACGGCAACGCGAATTTCAAGTTCCTGCTGTCCAACGGGGACGAAGCGTTCCGGGAATCGATCGAGCGGGGATTCGTTTATCGCAAAAAGCTGTCCGATCCCAAACAAATTTCGCGCCAGCTGGGCGAATTTCGTTTTCTCGTCGGCAGCGACCGTTTATTCAAAAACGCCGGCGGGGATGGGGTGAAGCAGGCGGTAATCGTCAGTTCTTCCGGAGACGCGTACAAAGTCGGCGCGCCGGACGTCCGCCTTCAAGAGCTGGCGCGCCAGGCGCTGGCAAACGGCAAAGCTCAAGGATACCTGTCCACAGGCGGGCTGAACGGTGTTTTCTTTATCTCTTTTTCTTCCACCAAGCTCGATTACCGGTATGTCGGCCTGGTCGACCTGGGCTCGCTGATCCGCGACCGCTGGGGCGTGCTGCTGACCGTGTTTCTGGTCGTATTGTCGGCTATCATAAGCGTACTGATGCTGATCGTTTACAACTTGAGGGACGACGCCCACTTCCTGCATCATATTATGGATTCGATCGGACGGGTCAAAACGGCGAATTTCACCGTCGAGACTCCCGCGCGCTACCGGCGCAACGAATACGGCATCATCGCGACCGAACTGGAAGATATGATCCGCCAGCTGGACAAATATATCCGGACCGAATATTTGCTGAAGCTCAAGCAGCAGGAGACCGAGATGAAGGCGCTCCAGAACCAGATCAATCCCCATTTTCTGTACAATACGCTCGAAGCGATCCGTTCAAGAGCCCTGGTCAATCAAGACGTCGATACGTCGGATGCGATTGCGACGCTGGGGGCGCTGTACCGCAATATGGTGAAGCACGAGAACGTGATTACGATTGGCAAAGAATTGGACCTGCTCCAGGACTATCTGAAAATTATGGAATTCAAATATCCGGACCGCTTTTATTACCAGTTCAACGTGGACGAAGAACTGCTGTCGCTGCCCACGGTAAAATTCTGGATGCAGCCGCTCGCCGAAAACTTTTTCGTGCACGGCTTCAATCCCGGCAACGAGTTCAATCTGCTGGTGGTGAACGGGTGGGAGTCGGAGGAACATTTTATTCTCGAAGTGGTGGACAACGGGCAGTGGATCGCCGAAGGGAAGCTCGCGACGATCCGCGAAGCGCTGCGCCGCGGGGACGACGCTCCGGTCCAGAGTATCGGTCTGCACAACGTGAATACCCGGCTGCACTTTTTCTACGGCGAAGGGTTTGTCCTGCGCATCGAAAACAACGAAGAAGCCGGCGTAAAGATTTCCGCAATTATTCCGAAGGAGGCCCGGTCGCATGTACAAGCTTCTGATTGTGGATGACGAACCGCAAATTCTGGAGGGCATGAAACGGATGCTCGACTGGGAGAAATACGGATTCGGCTGTATCGAAACGAGCGAGACGGTGGAGGACGCCATGTCCAAAGCCGCCGCTATTTATCCCGATGTCGCGATCTTCGATGTGTGTATCGGTCCCGATCGGGGCTACGACGCGATTACCCGGCTCAATATGCTGGGACTTCCGACCAAATACATTATCATGAGCGGCTACAGCGAGTTCGAATATGCCAGGGAAGCGATCCGGTGCGGGGTGAAAGATTATCTGCTCAAACCGCTCAACCGATCCCGGCTGCAGGAAGTGGTCGAGAAGATCGTTGTCGAAGATCTGCACGGGACGCTGGAAGGGACGAGCGACGTCAATCTCGATCCCGTGCTGGGCGTTCGTTACGACAGCCTGTCCAAGCTGATCAACCACATCCTGCTGATGGTGAAGACGGAATACGCCCAGAATATTACACTGAAAATGGTCGCCGAGCAGTTTCGCATGAACGGCACTTATCTGGGACAGATTTTTCTCAAAGAAACGCAGATGAAGTTCTCGGAATATGTCATGGCGTACCGGATGCTTCGCGCGCGCGAGCGCATTTTGTCCACGGACGAGAAAATCGCCAGTATCGCCACGTCGGTGGGCTATTCCAACCTGAGCTATTTTTATACGCATTTCCACAGTTTCTTCGGCAGGTCGCCATCGGATTTGAGAAAATAACAGCTGTGCTTGGTCCCAGCGGAAAGGAGCGTATTATGCCGCGGCAGCCGCGTACCCGCAATCGGATCCGGCTTCTTTTTTGCTTCATGTCCCTGCTTGCCGCAGCCGCGTCGCTGACGGGATGTTCGCTGTGGGGCGGCGGCGAGAAGACGGGCGCTTCCGACAACAAGCCGGTCAACCTGATCTACTACACAATCGGAGAGCCGGACAAAGATCTGCAATTGGTAAACGACAGAATCAACGAAATACTGGCCGCAAAGATCGGCGTGACCGTCACGTATATCAAAGTCGGCTGGCAGGAATACGAAGGACGATTGAATACAATGGTGTCGGCGGGCACGCCTTTCGATATCGCGTACACGCCGGACTATACCCACTATATTCAACAGGGCGCCCTGCTGCGATTGAACGATTATCTATCGACCGTGGGTAAAGAAATGACCGAGAGAATCGACCCTGTGTTCTGGGAAGGCATGACGATGAACGACGGAGGGATTTACGGCGTGCCGACCAACAAAGAACTGGCGATGCGGGAGCAGTGGATGTACCCGGACGAACTGGTGAACAAGTACGGTATCCCGATTGCCCGGTACAACACGCTGGAGTCGCTGGAGCCGCTGCTCAAAACGATCAAGGAAAAAGAACCGTCTTATCAGCCGATGCAGTTGGATAAAGACTCGCACAACTTTTTCGCGCTGGACGGATACGAATACGTGGTCGACAAAAAGATTCCGCTGATGGCCCAGTCCCAGGATTCGCAGGCTGCGGTCGTGAATATTTTCGAAACGGGCGAAGCGAAAAAAGTATTGAATACGCTCAGACGCTACTATCAGGCCGGCTATATCAACGAAGACGCCGCCCTGCGGGAAAGCCAGGGATTGAAGCGCGGCGAAAAAGTGTTCTGGAAAGCCGCCGGAGGCGGGCCGCTCTCGGAAAGCAGCTGGAGCAAGGACCGCGGGTACAAAGTGGACGCCCATCCCGTTACGCCGGTGCTGGTCACGACCGAATCGGTCCGGGGCGGAATCATGGCCGTCAGCGCGGATACCCAGCATCCCGTGGAGTGCATGAAGTTTCTCAACGCGCTGAACACCGATCCCGAGATTCGCAACCTGTTCAATTACGGGATCGAAGGCGTGCACTACAACCTGGACGAGAGCGGTCAGGTCGTTCCGATCCGGCCGGAGGACTCGGAAGCGAGCGCCGGAGCGCCGCCGGATTACGCGGGCGTGCAGTATACGCAGGGCAACTGGTTCATTCTCAAAACGATGGGCGGAGACGTGCCCGACCCGCCGGACAAATGGGAGCAGTTCCGCGAATCGAACAGCATGGCCGTGAAGTCGGGTCTGCTCGGATTCACGCCCGACCTGTCCCATATGCCGATCCAGCGGGAAAATATCGAGATGGTATGGGACAAGTATTATCCCGGCCTGATGACCGGCAGCCTGGACGTCGAGACCGAGCTGCCCAAGTTCAACGAAGAACTGAGGCGCGCGGGGATCGACGAAGTGAAGGCGGAAGTGCAGAAGCAGCTGGACGAATGGCGCGCCGAACGCAGCCGGGGGCTGTAAATTGCACAAAAAAGCGGTTCGCAAACGGGAGTTCCCGCTGCGGACCGCTTTTTTTGTCGTGCCGGCGTGCCGAAAGATGTACCGAAAATCAGAGAATACGAAGTTTAATCTCTGAAATAATAACCCGCTGCGAGATCTTCAAGCAGCCCCTGCCGCTGCGGCTCCCAATTCAGCAGCTGCCGCGTCTTGTCGTTCGACGCCAGAGTATCGACCGGCGCGGCAAAGTTCATCCAGCCGAAATGGGCCGGCGAATCTTCCGGCGCGATCGAGCGCACCGGAAGATTCAGGCCGCGGCCGATCGCTTCGGCGATCTCGCGGAAAGGCACGCCCTGCTCGGCGGCGCCGTGCAGCCGCGAACCGGCCGGCGCGGATTCCAGCGCCAGGCGGAACAACGCGGCCGCATCCAGCCGATGCACGGCCGGCCAATGGTTGGAACCGTCGCCCACATAGGCGGCGAAGCCTTTGTTTTGCGCGATGCCGACCAGCGCGCGCACAAAGCCGTGGTCGTGCTCGCCGTGCACGGTCGGCGACAGCCGCACGACCGACGCGCGAATACCGCGTCCGGCCAGTTCGTCCACGGCCGTCTCGGCGTAACGGCCCGAGCCGACAGCCAGATCGTCTTCCGTAGCGAGACGTCCCGTCGCAAGCATAAGCAGCCCGGAAGTCAGCACGAACGGTTTGTTCGTTCCTTCCAGCGCGGCTCCGATCGCCTCCGTCGCCAGCCGGTCGGCCCGGGTGGCCGCCTGCATATCCGAGAAGTCGTGGATATAAGCCAGATGGATCACGCCGTCCGCTTCCTCGGCTCCCTGCCGCAGGCTTTCCAGGTCTTCCAGCGATCCCCGGCGCACCTCGGCGCCCGCGTCCGTCAAAGCCTGCGCGCCGCTGTCCGAGCGGGCCAGACCGACCACCCGATGTCCCGCTTCCAGCAGTTCGCGCACAACCGCCGAACCGATAAATCCTGTTGCTCCCGTAACGAATACTCGCATATTGTTTCCTCCAGGCCCGATAATTTCGGTTTGATTGAGATTCACAACCCTAGAATAGACTATAGAGCGCACTCTATGGCAAGCGGAAATATTTCGTGGTATGATCCGGTTATGGACAATCAATTTTCGAGCAAACAAGTGTCGGAAGAAACCGGACTCAGCGTGCACACCCTGCGTTATTACGAACAGGAAGGATTGATCGACGGCATCCAGCGCGACGAGAACGGATACCGCGTCTATTCGGCGTCCGACGTCGTCTGGTTCCATGTCATCAAATACTTCCGGCGGATCGGCCTCCCGGTCCGCGAGATCAAACAGTTCAATATCCCCAAAGACGGCAAAGGCTCCAGCGCCGCCGCGCGCCGCGAATTTATGGAGAACTACCGCGAAAAAGTGCTGGAGCAGATGAAGGAGCTGCAGGAATCCTTGAACAAGATCGACGACAAGATTGCATTCTTCAGAAAAATGGAACAGTCGGAAATCCAAGTAACCGAGGCAGACCGTTTGCAATTCGCCTCGAAGCTCTACAACGCCGAATCGAACCGCTGATTGTATGCATTTGGTCAACATTTTCGGCGAAAAAAGAAGCTTGACGGCTGAATGTTGACTTTTGGAACGAATTTGACGGCCAAATCGTTGTTTTTGCCGATTTCCGCGCCAAAATGTGCGCATAGAGTCAACAATTTAGCTCGTTTTCCGGATTTTTTCGATAAATGCTGCCTTAACGTCAACAATTTCGATTACAACAGGGAGCAGCTATAAAAGGGAATTACGCATTTAACATTTAAGAAAGGCGGCTCGGCCTTTCTTGCCACCGCTCTTCCACCCAGCCCTTCGATATCGAAGGGCTTTTTGTGTCGAGAAAGTCCTGTCAGTAAAGTAGCCGTTTAGCGGAGGGAGAAATTCAGTGTAGGAGCGATAGCGTTCGCCTTTGAAATCGGGAAGACACCATATAAGTCTAATCCTTCTTCCCGATTTCAACACGCGACCGAAACGAATTTCTCCCGCAGCCTTTAAGGCTTCCCTACGAACAGGAACTTCTCGACACCCCAAGCCCTTCTTTGCAGAAGGGCTTTTCCCCTTTCAGGGATTTCCCCACAACCTTTAGGACATTCCCTAATGGGAACCCCTTCCGCGATCTTTCATAATAAAAAGTAATCGAAAAGGAGTGTGGATCATCCAATGAAAAAAAGCACGCTGCAGCGCAAGTTCAGCCTGAACTTTTTCAAACCCGTCGAGAGCTATTCCGATAATTGGTCGGTCCTCGAAGAAAAAAATAGAGAGTGGGAAAACGTCTACCGTCAACGGTGGTCCCACGATAAAGTCGTACGCACGACGCACGGCGTAAACTGCACCGGCTCCTGCAGCTGGAAAGTCTTCGTCAAGAACGGCATCATCACCTGGGAGAACCAGCAGATCGACTATCCGTCCTGCGGAGCCGACATGCCGGAATTCGAACCGCGCGGCTGTCCGCGGGGCGCGACGTTCTCCTGGTACGAATACAGTCCTCTGCGCGTGAAATATCCGTATATGCGGGGCAAACTCTGGCGGTTGTGGGAAGCGGCCCTGAACGAGCACGGCGACCCAATCGAAGCCTGGGCGAGCATCGTGGAGAATCCGGCCAAAGCCGACCAGTACAAGAAAGCGCGCGGCAAAGGCGGCCATATCCGCGTAGGCTGGGACGACGCGCTGCGTTTGATCGCGGCCCAGCTCATTTACACCATCCGCAAATACGGACCGGACCGCATCGCCGGCTTTACGCCGATCCCGGCCATGTCGATGGTCAGCTACGCTTCCGGCGCGCGCTTTATCTCGCTGCTGGGCGGACAAATGCTGAGCTTCTACGACTGGTACGCCGATCTTCCGCCGGCTTCGCCGCAGATCTGGGGCGAGCAGACGGACGTGCCGGAGTCTTCCGACTGGTACAACGCCGGCTACCTGATGATGTGGGGTTCCAACGTGCCGCTGACGCGGACGCCGGACGCCCACTTTATGACCGAAGTGCGTTACAAAGGCACCAAAGTCGTATCCGTCGCGCCTGACCTTGCCGAGAACGTCAAGTTCGCCGACAACTGGCTCGCGCCGCATCCAGGCACCGACGCCGCGGTTGCGCAGGCGATGACGCACGTCATCCTGGACGAGTTCTATCAGCAGCGCCGGGAACCGATGTTCCTCGATTATGCCAAGCAGTATACGGATATGCCGTTTATGATCCTGCTCGATCCGCACGAAGACGTATGGAAAGGCGGACGCTTCCTGCGTTCGAGCGATCTCGGCGCCGCCGACGAGCATTCCGACTGGAAACCGGTCATCTACGACGAAGCGGCGAACGAAATGCTCGTGCCGAACGGCACGCTCGGCCAGCGCTGGGAACAGGGCAAGAAATGGAACCTGATCCTGGAACGCGAAGACGGCACCAAAGTCGAACCGGCTTTGTCCGTGGAAGGCCAGGGCGAAGAATGGCTGGAGATCGCATTCCCGTTCTTCGACAACGGCGGCAACGGCACGTTCAAACGCGTTATTCCGGCCAAAAAGATCCAGTTGGCCGACGGTACCGTAAGATACGCCTCGACCGTTTACGATTTGATGATGAGCCAGTACGGCGTCGTCCGCACGGACAGCCCGTATAACGCCAAAGGCTACGACGACGCGGAATCGTTTTACACGCCGGCCTGGCAGGAGAAAGTCACCAGCGTCAAAGCTTCGGTCGTCACGCAGATCGCGCGCGAATTCGCGCAGAACTCGCTCGACACCGGCGGCCGCTCCATGATTATCATGGGCGCCGGCATCAACCACTGGTTCAACAGCGACACGATCTACCGTTCGATCCTGAACCTCGTCGTGCTGACGGCGTCGCAGGGCGTCAACGGCGGCGGCTGGGCGCACTATGTCGGCCAGGAGAAATGCCGTCCGATCGAAGGCTGGTCGACACTCGCGTTCGCCAAAGACTGGCAGGGACCGGCGCGGCTGCAAAACGCGACGTCGTTCTTCTACTTCGCGACCGAACAATGGCGCTATGAAGAAAGCGGCACCGATTCGCTGAAATCGCCGACCGGCGGCGACGTGACTTACCGCCATCCGGCGGACTACAACGTACTGGCCGCCCGTCTGGGCTGGCTGCCGTCGTATCCGCAGTTCAACAAGAACAGTCTGCTGTTCGCCGAAGAAGCGGGCCGCGAAGGCAAGAAAACGAACGAAGAGATCGTCAAGCGCGCGGTCGACGAAGTGCGCAGCGGCGAAACCCGCTTCGCCGTCGAAGATCCGGGCGCTCCCGAGAACTTCCCGCGTTCACTGTTTATCTGGCGTTCGAACCTGATCTCCAGTTCGGCCAAAGGCCAGGAATACTTCATGAAGCATCTGCTCGGCGCGTCCGACGCGCTGCTCGCCAAGCCGAACGAAGAACAGAAGCCGGAAGAGATCGTATGGCGCGAAGACGTCGAAGGCAAGCTCGACTTGATGGTCGCGCTCGATTTCCGGATGACGACGACTCCGCTGTTCGCGGATATCGTACTGCCCGCCGCGACCTGGTACGAGAAGACCGACCTGTCTTCGACCGATATGCACCCGTTCGTGCATCCGTTCAACCCTGCGGTCAACCCGCTGTGGGAATCGCGTTCGGACTGGGATATCTACCGCCGTTTGTCGGAAGTGTTCTCCGACATGGCGAAAGATTATCTGCCGGGCGTATACAAGGACCTGGTAACCGCGCCGCTCGGCCACGATTCCGTGGGCGAAATCTCCCAGCCGATGGGACTGGTCAAAGACTGGTCCAAAGGCGAGGTCGAAGCGGTTCCGGGCAAGACGATGCCGAACTTCAGCATCGTGGAGCGCGATTATACCAAGATTTTCGACAAATACACGTCGCTCGGCCCTAATCTTGCGATCGGCAAGACCGGCGCGCACGGCGTAAGCTTCTCCGTCGCCGAAGAATATGAAGAACTCAAGCAGCTCAACGGCGTGTACTACGACGAATCGATCAAGGACGGACTGCCGAAGCTCGATTCCGCCCGCCACGCGGCGGACGCGATCCTGCATCTGTCGTCGGCGACCAACGGCCGCGTCTCGCAGAAAGCCTACGAATCCGCCGAACACGATCACGGCGTCGAACTGAAAGACATCTCGGCCGACCGCGCCGCGGAACGCATCACGTTCCAGAGCATCACGTCGCAGCCGCGCGAAGTCATCCCGACGCCGGTATTCAGCGGCTCGAACAAGAAAGGCCGCCGCTACTCGCCGTTTACGACGAATATCGAACGTCTCGTTCCGTTCCGGACGCTGACGGGACGCCAGCATTTCTATCTCGACCACGAGATCTTTATGCAGTACGGCGAAGCGCTGCCGGTGTACAAGCCGACGCTGCCGCCGATGGTGTTCGGACCGCGCGACCGCGAAGTGAAAGGCGGCATGGATACGCTGGTGCTGCGCTACCTGACGCCGCACGGCAAATGGAATATTCACTCGACTTACCAGGATAATCAGCACATGCTGACGCTGTTCCGCGGCGGTCCCACGGTATGGATCAACAACGAAGACGCGCTGGCGCACGATATCAACGACAACGACTGGCTCGAAGTGTACAACCGCAACGGCGTCGTGACGGCTCGGGCTGTTGTCAGCCACCGGATGCCGCGGGGCACGATGTTTATGTACCACGCCCAGGACAAGCATATTCAAGTGCCGGGCTCCGAGATTACCGATACGCGCGGCGGCAGCCACAACGCGCCGACGCGGATTCACCTGAAGCCGACGCAGATGGTCGGCGGCTATGCACAGCTCAGCTACGGCTTCAACTACTACGGGCCGATCGGGAACCAACGCGACGTTTACGTGGCGGTCCGCAAGATGAAGGAGGTTAACTGGCTTGAAAATTAAAGCGCAAATCGCAATGGTCATGAACCTCGACAAATGTATCGGCTGTCATACGTGCAGCGTAACGTGCAAGACCACCTGGACCAACCGCAAAGGCGCGGAGTACATGTGGTTCAACAACGTCGAGACGAAGCCGGGCATCGGATATCCGAAGCGCTGGGAAGACCAGGAACTGTATAAAGGCGGCTGGCAGCTGCGCAAAGGCAAGCTGGAGCTGAAATCCGGCAACAAGCTGTCCAAGATCGCGCTCGGCAAGATTTTCTACAACCCGGACATGCCGGAAATGAAAGATTACTACGAGCCGTGGACGTACAACTACGAGAACTTGACCAACGCCAAAGATCAGGAGCATTCCCCGGTCGCCCGCGCTCATTCCGCGGTCACCGGCGAAAAAATGGATCTCGAATGGGGTCCGAACTGGGAGGACGATCTGGCCGGCGCGCACGTTACCGGCCCGCTCGACCCGAATATCCAGAAGATCGAGGAAGAGATCAAATTCAACTTCGAACAAGCGTTTATGATCTATCTGCCGCGGCTGTGCGAGCACTGTCTCAATCCGAGCTGCGTCGCGTCGTGCCCGTCGGGCGCGATGTACAAGCGCGAAGAAGACGGCATCGTGCTGGTCGACCAGGAAGCCTGCCGCGGCTGGCGCTACTGCATGACCGGCTGCCCGTACAAGAAAGTGTACTTCAACTGGCAGACCAACAAAGCCGAGAAATGCACGTTCTGTTTCCCACGGATCGAAGCCGGTCTTCCGACCGTCTGCTCCGAAACGTGCACGGGCCGTATCCGTTATCTCGGCGTGCTGCTCTACGACGCGGACCGCGTATACGAAGCGGCTTCCACGCCGGACGAGAAAGACCTGTATAAAGCGCAGTGCGATCTGTTTCTGGACCCGAACGATCCGGCGGTGATCGCGCAGGCCCGCAAAGACGGCATTTCCGAAGACTGGATCGAAGGCGCGCAGAACTCGCCGGTGTACAAACTGGCGATCGAGCACAAGCTGGCGTTCCCGCTGCATCCGGAATACCGGACGCTGCCGATGGTCTGGTACGTGCCGCCGCTCAGCCCGATCATGAACTATTTCGAAGGCCGCGACTCGATCGAGAACCCGGATATGATCTTCCCGGCGATCGAAGAAATGCGCACGCCGATCCAGTACCTGGCGAACATGCTCACGGCCGGCGATACCGTAACCGTCAAAGAAGCGCTTCAGCGCATGGCGATGATGCGTTCATACATGAGAGCCAAAACGACGGGTAAAGAATTCGACAACAGCCGCCTGGAGCGCGTCGGCCTGACGCCGCGCCAGACGGAAAGCATGTACCGTCTGCTTGCGATCGCCAAGTACGAAGACCGCTTCGTGATTCCGACCTCGCACCGCGAAGGTTATGTGAATCCGTACCGGGCCCAGGGTTCCGCGGGCTTCGGCGACATTCTGGGCAATATGGGAACCGACGGCGGCTGCGACGGCTGCGGACCGGCGACCATGATGGGCGCGGAGATGCCGGCCAAGACCGGGAAAGAAGCTTACGAAGAAAACTTCTACGGAGGGATCTGGCGTGATTGATATTGCGAAGCTCTACGATTACAAGAATTCTTTCGGGTTCTTCGCCAATCAGCTGCTGTACCCGGACAAGCTGAATTTTCATCCGCTGTTCCTGGAAGAATCGTTTACCGAAGATCATCCGGCGCTGAGCGACGTTCGGGCTTACTGGGCGGACATGCACGAGCGAAGCCTGGACGAGATTCGGGAGATGTACACCGAGACGTTCGATTTTCAAAAAGATTGCGCGCTCTACATGACGTACTTCAAATTCGAAGACGCCAAAGAACGCGGCCAGATGCTGCTGCGGCTGAAAATCCTGTATGAGATGTTCGGTCTGGAAATGCCGGAAGGCGAGCTGCCGGATTATCTGCCGCTGATGTGCGAATTCCTTTATGCCGCCGAATGGATGAAGGAACGCAAAGCCCCGGAGAATTTCCGCCTGCTCTTCGGCGTTTTCGAAGACGGCACGTATCATTTGCTTGCGGCGCTCGAGAAGATGAACAGTCCTTACCGTTATCTGGTGCAGGGACTGCGCCGGACTCTCAGAGCCTGCATAGAACAGGAGACCGTGAATCCATGACTATGTTCGATCAATTTCTATGGGTAATCTTCCCGTACGCCTGCATGATGGTTTTTGTCGTCGGGCATATCTTCCGCTATCGCACCGACCAGTTCAACTGGACGGCGAAATCGAGTGAATTTATCGAGAAAAAGCAGCTGATGTTCGGCAGCCTGCTGTTCCACCTCGGGATCATCCCAGTCGCGGGCGGCCACGTCGCCGGACTGCTGATTCCGAAATCGTGGATGACCGCGATGGGCGTCAGCGAGCACATCTACCATATCGGCGCCGTCTACATCGGGGGCGTGTTCGGGGCCATGACGCTGATCGGCATGTTCCTGCTGACCGCGCGCCGCTTTACGATCCGCAACGTGCGCCGTCTGAGCTCGGCTTCCGACCTGGTCGTCAACGTGCTGCTGCTGTTTATCGTATTTATGGGCATGTACGCCACGCTGTTTACGAACGCCGTGCGTCCCGACTTCGACTACCGCGAATCGATTTCCATCTGGTTCCGCGGATTGTTCATGCTTCGTCCGGACGCGTCTTTGATGCACAATGTGCCGCTTTCGTTCAAGATCCACGCGCTGACCGGTTTTGCGATCTTCGCATTCTGGCCGTTTACCCGTCTGGTTCACGTATGGAGCGTTCCGTTGAATTATGTGGGCAGAAGTTATATCCTTTATAGAAGACACAAATCCAATTAAGGGAGCGGGCGGTGCCCGCTTTTCCGCTTTCGCAAGGAGATGCGAACGATGATGAACAACAGCGCCAATTATCAACGGGAACTCGACGGGATACGCGAAACGTTCGGTTACGACTTCATCGCGCTGGCTCTTGTCGAGCCGGCCGAGCATCAGTACGTAATCAAGTGGAAATATGCCGCGGGCAACCGTAATGAACGTTTTCGCCGCATCGTCCTCAAGTCCGGCAAAGGCATTGCGGGCATCGTATTCAAGACCGGCAAGCCGGTCTTTATCCCTTCTGTCCGGGATTACGTAGGCGCTGACAGCCTGTTCAATTATCCGATCGTACAGTCCGAGAAGCTGGAAAGTCTGGGCGCGGTGCCGATCTGGAACGAAGCGCGGGTGGCGGGCGTGCTGCTGGGCGGATTCCGGCAGGAAGGCAGAATGACTCCCGAGCTGATGTACAGCTTGAACCGGGCGGCGCGGCAGGGAATGGGCGAGCTGGACGGCAGGGAAGTGATGCAGCGGTGAAGATGCCTTCGGAAATCAAGCAGCTTAATCCGCTGATGGTCAAGCTGTTCGAGAACAGCAAGGAAGCGATCTTTTTTTTCGATAAGGAAGGAAGAGCGCTGGCCATGAATCCCGCGGCCGAAGAGATTGTGACGGAAGACGTGCTGCTCAAGATGTACCAGGGGCGGGAAGACGCGCTGTGCGGCACCTGCCGCGGTTATACCAGCGATACGGAGCAGCGGACCTGCCTGGACTGCTATCTCCAGCTTCCCGAATCCGAAGAGCAGACGTCTTTTCAAGTCTATCTGGAGACCAAAGGCAAAGGCGTCGTGCCTTATGCCGGTTCTTTCCACACCGTCGATCCCGAGAACGGAACGCGTGTGTTCATGCTCCGCGACCTGACGCCGCAGCTGCGCGTTCAGGAGCGGCTGCACCGGAACAATATGATGAAGCATGTGATCGAAGCGCAGGAAAACGAACGCAAACGTTTGTCGCGCGAGCTGCACGACAGCGTGGCTCAGGAACTGATGAGCGCGGTGGTCGACCTTCGCGTGCTCAAATATATGACGGACGACGAAACGCTGCTCAAGAAAGTCAAGCAGACCGAAGCGTCGATGACCCGGCTGATGGACGATATCCGCAATTTGTCGGTGGAGCTGCGCCCGGCTTCGCTCGACGACTTCGGACTGGAAGCGGCTTTTCGTTCGCATTTTAAACGCATCGAGCAGAGCTACGGGCTGGTGGTCGAGTTCCAGTCGAACCTGGACCGCAAACGCTACGACAGCGATATCGAAACCGTGCTCTACCGGATCTGCCAGGAAGCTGTCCTCAATGCGTTGAAATACGCGCAGGTGGATGTTGTAAACGTGCGGCTGTACGAGGAGAAAGGCGCGATCCGGCTCGATGTCGAAGATGGCGGAGAAGGATTCGAACAGGGCTCCGATCCGATCGGAACCGGGCTTGGCCTGTACGGGATGCGCGAGCGGGCGGAACTGGCCGGCGGAACGCTGAGCGTCCATTCCGAGCCGGGCCAGGGAACGCGGGTACTGGTTCAAATCCCGGTGCCCTGCTTGCAGGAAGGAGAGTAAGAACGGATGAAAATTGTCATCGCGGACGACCATGCGATTGTCCGCAGCGGCTTCTCCATGATCCTGAATTTTCAGCCGGATATGGAAGTGATCGCCACCGCGGCCGACGGGATCGAAGCTTATGCGGCGGTCGCCAAGAACCGGCCGGATATTCTGGTCATGGATCTGAGCATGCCGCCGGGCGAGAGCGGACTGATCGCAACGGGCAAGATCAAAGAAGATTATCCCGATACGAAGATTCTGATCCTCACCATGCACGACGACGAGGAATATCTGTTTCACATTTTAAAAAGCGGCGCTTCCGGCTATGTGCTCAAAAACGCCCCGGACGAAGAACTGCTGCTGGCGATTCGGACCGTGCATGCGGGCGGCACGTATATTCATCCCAAAATGGCGACTTCGCTCGTACGCGAGTTCATCAAGAACGACAAATCGGCCGGCTCCGAAGATCCGTTCGAGCTGCTCTCGAAGCGCGAGCTGGAGATTCTGCCGCTGATCGCCAAAGGCTACGGCAACAAGGAAGTGGCGGAAAAGCTGTTTATCTCCGTCAAGACCGTCGAAGCGCACAAAGCCAAGATCATGGAAAAGCTGCAGCTTAAAAGCCGGCCGGAGCTGGTGGAATACGCGCTGCGCAAAAAGCTGCTGGAATTCTAGACGTCCGGCGCGCAAAGAGGCGGAGAAAGGAAGATCGCGATGGAACTGACATTCGACAAACCGGCGACGCGCTTGCTGGAGAACGAGCACCGGTATCTGGCTTACCTGGCCGAAGAATGGCACGAGCTGGTGCTTATGCTCGAAGAAGAAACCGATCTGCGCACCGCGCGTATCGTGATGTCGACGCTGCGCGAGAAGCTGGAACGGTTCAGCCTGCCGCTGAAGAAGCATACGGATA
The DNA here is from genome assembly GCF_030518235.1 of Saccharibacillus sp. CPCC 101409. Classification (GTDB taxonomy): domain Bacteria; phylum Bacillota; class Bacilli; order Paenibacillales; family Paenibacillaceae; genus Saccharibacillus. The sequence continues at coordinate 60,398 of NZ_JAULSA010000013.1, forward strand.
AGGAAGAAGCACACTTTTTCCCCGTACTCGGCGGTTATATCGGCTTCGAACAGGGGCCGCTCGTCGGTATCGAGGAAGAACACAGGGAAATCGAGGCGTATATCGGACACTTCCTGCACCATACGGAGGGAGATCCCGAAGAATTCTCGCTTGAAGCGATCCGCAAAGCGGCCCGGGATGCCGGCGAAGCGTTCGAGGTGCTGACCGTCAACCGCTTCAAGGAAGAAACGGTGCTGTTCCCGATGGCCGAAGAGCGGATTCTGCCCAAGCAGATGCGTAAATTGTACGAGAACATGAATACGATGATCGTGTAATAAAAGATTTGGCATCACCGGAAACGCAAACGTAAAACGACTGCGATCTCCGCCTTTGGCGGCAGAAACGGAGTCGTTTTTCATTTGTGACGATTGTGTGCGCTTTTGGCGGGGGAAGACCCTGCTTTTCAGGGTTTACCCTCTTCGGGAGAGGGGACTCCCCTATATGCCGGCGGTAGGGAAGACCGCTAAAATGAGGACAGTAGGCCGGTCTGGCGGGCGCAGGCGCAAAAAGTTCGTTCATCCTTAAGGGAAAGCGGACGAGCCGCGCTTGAATATGCGCCGCGGGCCGGACGAATAACTGTCGAAAAGGTGCGTGCCAATGATCAAAAAATTCCAGCTCCCGCTCCAAACCCTGAATCTGACCGTCGGGTTTATGGTCTGGGTCATCATTTCTTCCCTGATGCCCTTTATCAAAGAAGACATTGCCATTCCGGCCGACCGCCTGGCGATCGTAACGGCGATTCCGGTCGTGCTCGGTTCGGTCCTGCGCATTCCGCTCGGCTACTATGCCAACATTATCGGCGCGCGGCTCATTTTCCTGTTCAGCTTTGTGCTTCTGCTGTTTCCCGTGTATTATATCAGCGTAGCCCAATCCATGACGGCGCTGATTATCGGCGGACTGTTCCTGGGGGTCGGCGGAGCGGTATTCTCGGTCGGCGTGACGTCGCTGCCGAAGTACTATCCGGCGCAAAAGCACGGCTTTGTCAACGGGATGTACGGCATGGGCAATATCGGTACGGCGCTCAGTACGTTCGGCGCTCCGCTGATCGCGACCCAATTCGGCTGGCAGACCGCGGTTAAGTCGTATCTGATTCTGCTGGCCGTCTTTATCGTGTTGAACTTCCTGCTCGGCGACCGCCGCGAAGTCAAAGTGAAAACGCCGATCGTCGAACAAATCAAAGGCATCTACAAGAATCCGAAGCTGTGGATGGTTTCGCTGTTTTACTTCATTACCTTCGGTTCGTTCGTCGCGTTTACCGTGTACCTGCCGAACTTCCTGGTAACGAACTTCGGATTGGAAAAAGTGGACGCCGGCATGAGAACGGCCGGATTTATCGCCGTGGCGACTTTCTTCCGTCCGGTGGGCGGATGGCTCGCCGACCGCTTCAAGCCGCTGATCCTGCTGGGCGGCACGTTCGCCATCTATACGATCGCCGCGATTCTGCTGGCCTTCTCGCCGTCGCTTACGCCTTACACGATCGGCTGCCTGGCCATCGCATTCAGCGCGGGCCTCGGCAACGGCATTATTTTCAAACTGGTGCCGTTCTACTTCCAGCAGCAGGCGGGCATCGCCAATGGCATCGTATCCATGATGGGCGGCCTGGGCGGTTTCTTCCCGCCGATCATGCTGGCCGCGATCCACGGAGCGACCGGACAATATTCGATCGGCTTCATGCTGCTGTCGCAGGTGGCGCTAGCGAGCATGGTGCTGGTATTCTGGCTGTATTACCAGGATAAGATGCTGGCCGATTCGCTCGGACGGCAGACGGGTTCCCCGGCTCAATCGAAAATGATGAAGAAATAAATCAAGCAAGCAATAATCAAGCAAACGGCCGTCCGGGCAACCGGACGGCTTCGTATGCAAAAGGAGGAATCGAACCGTGCAACCATCGCCGGATACACCGCAAAGCGACCGTTATTCGCGCCAGGTTCTGTTCCGTCCGATCGGAAAAAGCGGGCAGATCGAGCTGGGATCGGCGTCCGTGGCCGTGATCGGCTGCGGCGCGCTCGGTTCGGCGATCGCCGAGACGCTGACGCGCGCGGGCGTGGGCGAGCTGCATCTGGTGGACCGCGACTATGTGGAATGGTCCAATTTGCAGCGCCAGCAGCTGTTTACGGAAAGCGACGCAAAAAGCATGACGCCGAAAGTCAAAGCGGCCGAGCGGCGTCTGCTGGAGATTCGTTCCGACTTGAAGCTGCATACGGTTCTGGACGATCTGGATGCGCCTCTGATGCGCGACCTTGCGTCGCGCTGCTCGCTTGTGATGGACGCGACCGACAATTTCGAAACGCGGCTGCTGATCAACGACGCCGCGCTGGAAGCGGGAATTCCCTGGATCTACGGCGCGTGCGTCGGCGCTTCGGGCACCGTGTTTCCGTTCGTGCCGGGCCGCTCGGCCTGCTTCCGCTGTCTGCTGCCGGCGCTGCCGTCGGCCAGCGACACCTGCGACACGGCCGGTATTATCGGCCCGGCGGTGCAGATGACCGCGGCTATCCAATGCGCGGAAGCGCTGAAATGGCTGAGCGGAAACCGCGAAGCGCTGCGAAGCAAAGTGCATCATTTCGATCTGTGGAGCGGAACCCAGATGGATATCGGGGTTTCGCGCATCCGCCGGGCGGATTGTCCGTCCTGCGGTCCGGTCCCGGTCTATCCCGCGCTGGTGCGCACCGCGCGCCCGGCTTACGCCGCGCTGTGCGGACGCGATACGGTGCAGGTGCTGCCCGATCCCGCGCGCCCGGTAACGCTGGACGATGCCGAGCGGATCGGCCGCCGGATGGGCGAAGACATCAAACGCACGCCGCATTTCGTACAATTCCACGCGCTCGGCGCGCGGTTTATCCTGTTCGGCAACGGTCGGCTGCTGATCCACGGCACGGGAAGCGTGGACGAAGGACGCAGGCTGCACCGGAAGCTGTTTGGGTAAAGATAAAGAGAAAGAGAACAGCGACGGATGAGACGAGGAGGCGGAAAGGATGAAAGAAAATGCTGCGGGCGCGCCGGAGATTCACGTATCGGAAGCCGCGCTGCGAGCGGAAGAAGACCAGGCGCCAATCGGGGTCGGCGCCAATATCCGGCTGGCCGTGCTGACGATCAGCGATACGCGCACCAAAGAAACGGACCGCAGCGGCCGCGCGATCCTGGAGCTGGCGGAAGAAGACGGGCTTGAGATCGCGGAATATGCGATCTGCGTGGACGATTCGGAAGCGATCTACTCCATCGTCGCGGGCTGGCTGCTGCGTCCCGAGATCGACGCCGTCGTCACGACCGGCGGCACCGGGATCGCCAAGCGCGACGTCACGCTCGAAGCCGTCCGGCCCTTGTTCGAGAAAGAGATCGCCGGCTTCGGCGAATTGTTCCGTTATCTGAGCTTTGCCGAGGATGTCGGCACCAAGGCCGTGCTCAGCCGCGCCGCCGCCGGTTCCGCCAAGGACAAAGCGCTGTTCGTCCTGCCGGGTTCCACCGGCGCCGTGACGCTGGCGATGAAACGCATCATCCTGCCGGAAATCCGGCATATCGTGCACGAGCTGACGAAGCATCTTTAAACCTGAATATTCATGCAAAAAAAGAGCGGCGCGAGAGTGAGCGTGCGAAGAAATGCAACAAATGTTGCATATCGGCATCATTTTCAAAGAAAACACTTTGAAGAGCAACAAATATTGCATATCCGCATCATTTTTTGTGTATTTCGACTTTTAGAGTGAAAAAAAGCCGAAAATGATGCAGGTTCGCAACATTATCGGCTGTATCGTCTCTTTTTCGATAAAAATGATGCATTTTTGCAATATTCCGCTCAACCCTCCCGCGAATAATCGCCGGATTTGCCGCCGGTTTTCTCCAGCAGCATCGTCGGCCCGATCACCATATCCTTGCCGGCGGCTTTGCACATATCGTAGATCGTCAGCGCCGCGGCGCTGGCGGCGGTCAAAGCTTCCATCTCTACGCCGGTCGGTCCTTTGGTCCGCACCGTGGCGTACAGGAACACTTCGTAAGAGGAAGACTCTTCGTCGACCTTCCATTCGAATTCGATATCGACGCCGCTGAGCATCAGCGGGTGGCACATCGGAATAATCTGCGCCGTATTCTTGGCGGCCATGATCCCCGCGACCTGGGCGACGGCAAGCACATCGCCTTTTTTGTTGCCTCCCTCGCGGATCTGGCGGTAGATGACTTCGTTCACACGCACGGAAGTCGCCGCGCGGGCGGTGCGCACCGTTTCGTTTTTCTCCGAAACGTCGACCATACGGGCGCGTCCCTGTTCGTTAAAATGGGTCAATTCGGACACAGCGATCATCCCTTCGTGGGTTCAAGATAAAGAAAGTATACCATGTATACCAAGCAGATCACCAGAAAAGGAGTTCCTCTCAAAATGGTCGAAATCAGAAATCCCATTCCCGTAAGCGAAGCGATTGAACGGGTGCAGGCGGAAGCGCGCCGCCTCGGCAGCGAGATTGTTCCGCTGGAAGAAGCTTACGGCCGCATCCTTGCGCAGCCGCTGCTCGCGGTCCACGACGTTCCGTCGTTCGACCGTTCGCCGTACGACGGCTTCGCGATCCGGGCCGAAGATTCGGCCGGCGCGTCGGGCGACAACCGGGTCGCTTTTACCGTCGTCGATCATATCGGCGCCGGCGCCGTCTCGGGCAAAATCATCGGACCGAACGAAGCGGTCCGGATCATGACCGGCGCCCAGCTGCCCGAAGGCGCGGACGCCGTCGCGATGCTGGAGCAGACGCAGGCGGCCGGCGCGCCGGAACAAACCGGCGGAGTGAACGGCAAAACGATAGGCGTTTCCTTCACGATCCGCAAAGCGTTTACTCCCGGGGAGAACGTCTCGTTCCGGGGCGAAGACATGCGGCAGGGCGAAGAAGTGCTGCCTGCCGGAAGTCTGGTCCATCCCGGAACGGTCGCGCTGCTGGCGACGTTCGGCTGCAACCGGGTCGAAGTTGCGAAGCTGCCGGTAGTCGGCGTGCTGGCTACCGGCACGGAACTGCTGGAAGCCGGAGTCCCGCTTGAGCCTGGCAAGATCCGCAACAGCAACGGCCCGATGATCGCCGCCCAGCTGCGGCGAATGGGCATATCCGCCCGGATGTACGCGGCGGCGGCCGACCGGCTGGACGATATGCTGGACACGGTCCGGCGGGCGCTGAACGAATGCGACTGCCTGATTACGACCGGCGGCGTGTCGGTGGGCGATTTCGATCTGCTGCCCGCCGTATACGAGCGGCTCGGCGCGACCGTATTGTTCAACAAAGTCGCGATGCGTCCCGGCAGCGTAACAACGGTTGCCGCCTTGGACGGCCGGTATTTGTTCGGCCTGTCCGGCAATCCGTCGGCCTGCTATACCGGCTTCGAGCTGTTTGCCCGCCCGGCGCTGCTGCGTATGATGGGCGCGCAGCGGGTGTATCCGCTTCATACGCGCGCGAAGCTGGCCGAAGACTTTGCCAAAGCCAATCCGTTTGCAAGATTTATCCGGGCGGTGTACGACGGAGAATCCGTTCGTCCCGCCGGCTTCAATAAATCCAACGCCGTCTCGTCGATCGGGCGGGCCAACGCGCTGCTTGTACTGCCGGGCGGCACGCGCGGATTCCAAACGGGCGACATCGTCGACGTGCTGCTGCCCGGCATGGAGGAAGGCTCGGCGGAGTGGACGCTGTGAACGGGGCGGCGGCGAACGACTTGTCTCCGCGCGATCCGGATCGTTCCGGGAAGCCGCTGTCCGCGGCGCAGAACGAACAAGCATTGTCGCCGCGCGTAGACGTCGCCCCGCAGGCGAAACAAGGCGTCGAAGGAGCCTCCGTGCCGCGCCTGCTCCAGGTTGTAGGCTTTAAGAACAGCGGCAAAACGACGCTGACCGAAAAGCTGCTGCGGCTGGCCGCGGCGCGCGGACTTCGGGCGTCCGCGATCAAGCACCACGGGCACGGCGGAGCGCCCGATCTTCCGCCGGCAGGCACCGATGCGTCCCGCTTCTTCGAAGCGGGCGCCGCGAGCTCGCTTGTGAGCGGCGGCGGCATCGTGCTGCTGCAGGGCCGCCAGGCCGGCGAAGCGGGCGGCGAGCTCGCCGCGCTGATCTCGCTGAGCGCGGCTTACGCGCGTCCCGATCTGATTCTGATCGAGGGCTTCAAGGAAGAGCGGCACGACAAGATCGTGCTGGTCCGCTCCGAAGAAGACTGGCCCGGGCTGCGCGGCCTGGCGAATATCCGGCTGGTTGCGGCAGCCGGCCGGGAACTGGCGGCGCGGCTGCCGCGCGGCGGTGCTCCGGTGCTGGCCCGCGAAGAAGACGAAGCCGTCGCGGACTGGTTTGCGAACTGGCTGGAAGGAGAAAGCGATGAAAGCTTATGAGATCGTAACGGAGCCGATCGATCCGCAGAAATACGCGGATTACGTGCTGCGTCCGGAGGCGGGCGCGGTTACGCTGTTTACCGGCCATGTGCGCGAATGGACGAAGGGAGTCCGGACGCTGTATCTGGCTTACGAAGCTTATGTGCCGATGGCCGAGAAGACGCTGAGGCAGATCGGCGAAGAAATGGAAGCAAAGTGGCCGGGCACGCGCGCGTCGATCGCCCACCGGATCGGGGAACTTGCGATCGGCGAGATCGCGGTCGTGATCGCCGTTTCGTCGCCTCACCGCAAAGACGCTTACGAAGCGAACGAATACGCGATCGAACGGATCAAGGAACTCGTGCCGATCTGGAAAAAAGAAATCTGGGAAGACGGGACGGAATGGATCGGGGACCAGCGCAAAAAGCCGGATGTCCCGGCGGCCGATTCCGGCGCAAACGAATAAAAAAGAAAACGCATGGCGGAGGGGAACGCTTATGATTACGATCTTTTATTTCGCCGGACTGCGCGAGGCGGCGGGAGTCCCGCAGGAACAGGCCGAGCTTGACGGCCGCACCGTGGGCGAGCTGCTGGAATGGATCGGCGGCAAATATCCGCATCTGCCGCTGGATGCGGTGCGCGTTGCGGTTAATGAAGAATACGCGCTGCCCGAAGACGTGCTGCGGCAAGGCGATACGGCGGCGCTGATTCCGCCGGTCAGCGGCGGATGACGCAGCGCCGTTTCGACAGCGCGGGTGACGCGCCGCGCGGACGCACCACGACCGCCATCCTGCTCGCGGGCGGCCTGTCGCGCCGTTTCGGCTCGCCCAAGGCGTTCGCCCGGCTGGACGGGCCGGACGGCCGCATGTTCTACGAGCGCGCGCTGGATGCGCTCGGAGCGGTCTGCGGCGGCATCGTCGTCGCGGCGAGCGCTGATCTGGCGGACCGCTTTCCGCCGGAGCTGGAGGTGCTTCCCGATCTGCCGCATATCGCCGGCAAAGGGCCGCTGGCCGGCATCTGCACGGCGATGCGCCGCCGCCCCGGCGGCCGCTACCTGGTGATGCCGTGCGATATGCCGCTGGTCGGGCCGGAGCAGATCCGGCGGCTGGACGAACTGGCCGAAGACTTCGAGCACGCGGACGTTGCAGCCGTACGCGGCGCGGAAGCGGATATTCCGCTGCTCAGCGTCTGGCGGCGCGATCTGTCCGATCTGTTGGAAGACCGAATTCTCGGCGACCGGCTCGGCGTCATGAAGCTGCTGTCGGAGCTGAACACGCAGTGGCTCGATGCCGGACTGATCCATACGGACGAGCGCGTTTTTCGCAATTTCAATACACCGCGGGAATAAACGATGGAAATAAACGATTTTTGCGGAAAGGAGACAAGAGCATGACGATCCAAACGCCGCACGACCGGCTCAATCGGCCGATTCGCGATCTGCGCATATCCGTCACGGACCGCTGCAATTTTCGCTGTTCGTACTGCATGCCCAAAGAAATCTTCGGCGACGACTATGAATTTATGCCGAAGGGGGAGCTGCTGACTTTCGAGGAAATCGAGCGGCTGACCACACTGTTCGCTTCGATCGGGGTGAAGAAAATCCGGCTGACCGGTGGGGAACCTTTGCTGCGACGCGGCATGCCCGATCTCGTATCGCGCATCCTGCGGGTGGAAGGCGTGGAAGACGTGGGCCTGACGACCAACGGCCTGCTGCTCGGCGCCCAGGCGCAGCCGCTGCATGACGCGGGACTCCGGCGCCTGAACGTCAGTCTGGACGCGCTGGACCCCGAATTGTTCGGGCGGTTGAACGGCCGGGGCATCGAATCGGGCCAAATCCTGAAGCAGATCGATACGGCTCTTGAAACGGGCTTCGAGGTCAAAGTAAACATGGTGGTGCAAAAAGGCGTCAACGATGCGGAAATTCTGCCGATGGCCGCTTATTTCAAAGAACGGGGTATCACCCTGCGTTTTATCGAATTTATGGATGTGGGCAACGACAACGGCTGGAGTTTCAAGAAAGTCGTCACCAAAAAAGAAATCTACGAACGTCTGCGGGCCGTTTACGAGCTGGAACCCGTAGAACCGGATTATTTCGGCGAAGTCGCTTCGCGCTACCGGTACAAAAACACACAGTCCGAAGTCGGCTTTATCACGTCGGTATCGGAATCGTTCTGCTCCTCCTGCACAAGAGCGAGACTGTCTTCCAACGGCATTTTCTATACCTGTTTGTTCGCATCGAAAGGCTTCGATCTCCGGGCGCTGCTGCGCGGCGGAGCTTCGGACGCAGAAATTCTCGACGCCATCATCGACGTGTGGGAGCGCCGCGCGGACCGTTATTCCGACGAGCGCACCGAACAGACGGCCAAAAATCGGAAAAAGATCAATATGTCGTATATCGGCGGATGATTGAGAATAGATACAGCCTGAAAATTAGATTGTCGAGAAACGGTTTGATGTAAACCTGAAAGGTAGATTCGATTGGAATGAAAAGTCGGGGAAAGGGCTGAAGAACCGAAGCGAGCGGCAGGAAGAATCTAAATAGCTGCATATATGCCCTTATTCAGGCTTAATCTTACGTTTTCGGGCAAATAACTGCACTGATACATCTATTTCGAGCTTTTCCGCTTCGATTAGGCATTGGGCTGCCGAATAGCTGCACCTGCGTCGCTATTTGAAGAAATCGAAGGGTTTCGCCCAAAATAAGTGTACCTGTGCCGCTATTTTCCGTTGGGAACCCTGCCCCGCTTTTTCGACAGCCTGAAAATCTTCGTTTTTAAAACGAAGATTTTTTGCGTTTTCAATAAAAAATTTCGTAACCGTTAAAAATACAGAAAATCCCTTCAACCATGCGGCATTTCAAGAAAAAAAGTGCGATGAATCTTTATTTAAATATATGGAAAAAGAAGAGAAAACTAAAATTAGTGTTTCAATCCAACTATTTTTTCTTAAATATTATAAGTGTAATTATTTAGTATATTTATTTATATTGGGTTTGGAGATTTAAAAAACAAAATTTTCTTAATTCAAGGAGGAAGATTGTATGCATTTGAAGAAGAAACCTTTGCGCAGTAAAGTTACTTTTGTAGTTTTGTCCGCCGCTCTATCGATGATTCCCGCAGCGGGAATTGCTTCCGCGCAAATACCGGAGGAACAGACTTCTTCCGTGAACGCCGCTTTGTTCGATCAGTACCGCAGCGATATTGTAGCCGACGAGTTGCAGGCGAGCGGCGCAAAGATTCCTTCAAGCCGTGCTTCCCTTTTAAGCCCGCAATCTTTGGAAAGCGCGTTGGAAAGCCAGGGAGTATCCGAAGATATACAAGAACGCGTCGAGGATCTGCAAAGCGCCGAAATCGTGGTATTACGATTCGACGAAGAAGGAGTACTGAAAGAAGCAGTGAGTTCCGAAGAGCCGTCTAAAGATATCAAGGAGGAACGTTTCGAAGAAGAAATTAGTAAACAAAGCGCTGCTGCGCCGGATACAGGGCAGGAAACGGAAAGCGAAACATCAGCATCGGCTTCGTTTGAAGAAGGCAATTCCAATCTTCAAACATTGAACGCAATATCGGTGAATTCGATCCTGCCGAATACAAATCCCGCGCCGGCGGGATCGCTTACCGGAGCTTTTCATCGAATCACGACACCTGCTACTGGCGGATATACGGGAGTAGTTGCAGATACACTTACTCTACCGAATTACGATATTCATAACGCTGTCAATCCAACGGATTCAAGTTTGAAGTCGGAAGCGGCCTATCTGTATACCGGTTTCGATCCGGCATCGGGTTCCGGCCTGGCGGAAGTAGGTCTATCGGCTCTCGAAACAAAATCCACAGCGCTGGGCTGGTATCCGGGTTTTCATGCGAACGTCGCGCATAACGTTAACGAAGGAGATACCAACGGTCAGACTCCCGCGACGGATAGACATTATTATGACGTTTCGAATCGATTTGCCGGCGGTTCGACGATAAACGGCTATAAAGTTTACTTCAAGTCCGACGAAACAAATGTAACGATTCGAATGGTTATCAACTGGAAACAAGTTTATGTCGTGGAGTTTCCCGGAAAGTCGCCGGCGAACGGATTGGCTGTTAAACGTCTTACCGCAATCGGGATGAACGGATCGACCGATCGAACTAAAAAATTCAGAATTCCTTATACCAGCTATGCAATCTGGGGAAATATGAAGTTTTTGAAAAATAACGGCGCCACTGCTGTATATTCTGAACAAGTCGCGAATTTGAAAGAGGAAGTCTGGGCGCATGGCGGTCAGATCGACTATGTAAAAACGGGCGGGACTACAGCAAGCCGGGAAGAAAAGATTCGTATTTATTAATTTTATCATTCTGACAATCAGTTTTTTTCGAAAGGCTCTATTCGCCATCAAAGGCGAAGAGCCTTTTGTGCTTAAAAAGAATCGAATCGTTTTTTGAAGAAAGGAAGATCGGAGATGAAAAAAAGCAAAAGCATCGTAATTTTAGCCGGGCTGATATTTTTATTTTCGGGCTCTCAAGTTTACGGAGCGGGTCTGGAACGATCGCCGAGCAGCCCAAGTGCATCGTACACCGACTTTCAAAGTGCCAGAGTTCTTCAGAACCGAACCGTATTGTTGATAAATCCAAGTCGTACGGAAATCAGCTGTATAGAACCGAAAACCGAACGAGTATTATGGACTCGAAGTTTTAACTCGATTAAGGATGTGGATCCGCTGTATTGGCCGGCAAAAGTTGTCGTTATCGATTATGAAAAAGGCCAATTGTCCCGCACTACTTTAAATATGCAGGGCAAAGAGCTGACAAAACGCGTATATCAACAATTAGGAAAGCAAGCAGAGGATGTGAGAGTCGACCGGATTTCCGGAGAGTCGAATCTGCATGAGAAGATAGCCCTGTTAGAAAACGATGTTCTTAAAATTTTCGACGCCGGGCAGCCAAAGTCTCAATGGGCCTATTCAATAAAAAATACTGATGAGTTGGGCTCTATCGTGAATTTTGAAGTGAACGGCGATTATGCGGTAATTAAGTACGAAGGATCGGCGATATTCAGCGAACAAGAATCTTATTTGCTGATAAATCTCGTTAAAAAGACTTCGAAAATCATAAGCTTACCGGCTAACATTCGCAGCACATTTGATCTTGACGCAGGCGTGTTGAATATAGCGACTCAATTTTCCGACGGGATAGGCGGAGCCGGTTTGAAGAGCGACAAACCGCAAACTTATTTCTATCAATACTCTGCGGCAAATGGAAATTTAAAAAATGAACAGGCCTCAATTTTTCAAGCAGGCGACACATTCGGCTGGGCGGCATACTTTTGGAGAGAACATATTTACGTCAAAGACGCAGGTACGCAAGAATGGACGGTATATACATTGAACGGAACACCATTATCAGCGAGCGAAAATAAAGCGAAAAAAACAGAATGGTTCCTTAATTACTTTTCAAAGATTTTGTAATCGAAAAATAAGGAAATGCTTAATTTATTACCGGTTGCTTAAAACTTCGACTTCATAATAGAGGAGGCTCTGTTCGATAACGAAAAATCCGCCAAAATACAAAAAGCAGCTTAACCGGCACTGTGCCGGTTAAGCTGCTTTTTAATGTCGAATGTTGAGTCTTTTTTTGAGCCGATACGCTGTCATGCTTCGAATGATGCGTTTCAGCCAAGCGTAACCTTACATTCATCCGGGACAAAGTACTAGCTGTTGATCGAGCCGGTCTGTCCGTCATTCTGAGCCGATTCGAAATTGCCGTCGCCTACCCGGCGGCGGATTTCTTCTTCCGACAGCTGCTTGATAATCGGGCGGGTCGGAATATCGCCGCTGCCCGCGTCTACGGACTCCGTCCGTTCGTGGCGGGCAAAGCCCGCGTTCGCCCGGCGCCCGACCGCTTCGCGTTCTTCCCTCGTCATCGTTTCCGTATCTTCCGGTCTGCCTTCGTTCGCCATGCCGCATTCCTCCCTGGATAAACGTTTGATCTCTACAGTCACTCTCTTTAAATTACCCGAACGGCTTCACCTTTGAACCCGGTTTGAACCAAGCGCAGCAGATTGAAAAAATCGGGAAGTGCGCGGGATTACGCCCGGGTTTTGACTTCCGCTTCGGACTTTGCTTTGGCGCGGCTTCCGGTTCGCGAACCGCCGGGCAGCCACAGTGCCGGAACCATCGCGACGAGCGCGAAACCGATCGACCACCAGAACGCGGTATCGAATGCATGGACCGCCGTTTGGATCGAGGGCGTCCCCGTCTTCATCTGATGATCGAGCACGGTGGCCAGGATCGCCGAACCGAATGCGCCGCCGACCGTTTGCAGAATCCGCGTCGAGGTGCTGGCGTGCGGCACCTGTTCTTTGGAAAGGCCGTTGTAAGCGGACGTCATGATCGGGATAAGCAGGCCGTTCAGCGCCGCGCCGCGCACGAACTGCGCCGCTCCCAGCACGATATGGCTCGTCGCCGCGCCGGCAAAGGCGAACGGCACGGTGGACAGAGCGGTAATCAGCAGGCTGACGAGCACAATCGGGCGCGAGCCGATCCGGTCGGTCAGGCCGCCGATCCACGATCTCGTCGCCAGCATGCCGAGTCCCTGCGGGATCAGCAGCAGACCGGTAATCAGCACGCTTTCTCCCCGCACCTGCTGGTAGTAAAGCGGCAGCAGAAGCAGCGTGCCGGTCATGACCATGCCGCCGAGGAACAGCGTAGCGTTCGACGCCAGAAACGAAGGAATCCGGAACAGCCGCAGATCGAGCACCGGCGATTTCTTCGTGCGCAGCGCATAGAAAATGAACGCGGCCATCAGGAGGACGCCCAGCAGCAGCGGCGCAAAAGTGGAAGCCGGGGAATCGCCAGCTTCGCTGATGCGCGAAATACCGTAGATCAAAGCGGCGAACGCCGGCGACAGCAGCAGCAGACCGGTGAGGTCGAGCCGCTCTTTGTTTGGCGAAGCCTCGTCCCGCGGAATAATCCGCCAGGCCAGAATCAGCGCAGCCAGCGTAACCGGGATATTGACGTAGAAGATCCAGCGCCAGCTCAGGCTGTGGATCATCGCGCCGCCCAGCACCGGACCGAGAATCGGGCCGAGCAGGGCGGGAATCCCGATGATCGACATGATCCGTCCCAGATTGCGGCCGCCGGCGGTATGCACAAGGACGGTCTGCATCGTCGGGATCAGCAGGCCGCCGCCGATGCCCTGGAGCAGCCGGAAAGCGATCAGGCTTCCGGTATTCCAGGCGACGGAGCAGAGCGCCGAGCCGGCGAGAAAAACGACGAGCGAGAATAGATACACATTCTTGCCGCCGAAGCGGCGCACGGCCCAGCCCGATACCGGCACCGCAAGCCCCATGGCAAGAATATATCCGGTGACGACCCATTGGATGGCGGATACGGTACTGTGCAGCTCCGCGCCCAGCGTTTGGAGACCGACATTGACCATCGTCGAGTCGAGCTGGGAAGCGAGCGCGCCGAATACGAGAATCAGAGCCGTTTGCAGCATTTTGGGATCGAGCTTTTCTTTGCCCGGTTTGACGGCCCGGTTGTTGCGAACTGCGGAAGAAGACATCATATAAACTCCCTTCTTTATATAAAGTACGGTACGTACCGTACCTTGTATGGATAAGATACACCCCTTTGAGGTAAAATACAAGCATACAGATTAAACGTTGAGGGGAAGGTCCGGAAAAATGAGCGAATCGAAAGCGAAGCGGCAGACGGGTTCGGGTGAAAAAGCGCATGATTCGGCGCGGAAAAAAGACGGCGAAACGTCATCCGGCACGCGCAGGCGGGGAGAAGAGCTGGAGAACGCGATTCTGGCGGCGGCCTGGGACGAGCTGCAGGAGAGCGGCTACGGATTGATGACGATGGAGAGAATCGCCGTCAAAGCGGGAACGAACAAGACCGCCGTATATCGGCGCTGGCCAAGCAAAGCCAGGATTACGGTTGCCGCCATCGGTAAATATATCGAACGTCCGAAGCTGGAAGCGCCGGGAACGGGCGATCTGCGGCAGGATCTGCTGAGTCTGCTGCAAAGTCTCGCCCGGCCGATCGAGCAGATCGGTTCGGAAACGATTCATGGACTGCTGGCCGATTACCACGAAGACGGGCTTATCACGAAGCTCGCGCAGCCCAAAGCGGGCAACAAGCTGGAGACGGCTGTCCGTGACGTTTTGAAAGAAGCGGAGCGGCGGGGAGAAGTCGAAGTGGGGAAGATCGGTCCCCGAGTGCTGGCCCTGCCGGGCAAGCTGCTTCAGTACGAGCTGCTGACGACCCGCGAACCGATTGCAGAAGAAACGATTACCGGCATGATCGACGAGATTTTTTTGCCCCTGGTGCGCCGCTCTTGAAAGAAAGACACGCCAAACGACGCCGCTGCCGAGCCGGCGTCGTTTTTCGGTACGGATTTACGCGCCGCGATCGCCTCGCTACCGCTCCGCCTCCTCCATATACAGCGCCAGCTTCGCAATCGCGCGATACTGAAGCAGCAGCCGCTGATTCAGCTTTTCCAGCGCGATATTGAACGATTTGCGCACGGAGGCCAGATTCTGCGTGTCCAGGTCGTCCAGCAGCTTCTTCATATGGGCGATAAAAAAAACCGTCCGGCGCAGGCTGGCGATCACGATGATCCGGCGCACTTCGCGCGGGTCGAACAGCCGGTAGCCGCTGCCGGGGCTGCGTGTGGACGCGATCAATCCTTCCTGCTCCCAGTGCCGCACCGCCGAGGCGTTTACGCCCGCGATCTTCGCCGCTTCCCCGATCGTTATGCCGCTCGCCGTCCGGCGTCCGCGCGGTTCCGATTCGGGAAAGTCGGCATGCGACAGCCTGTTCAGCGTTTCCGTCAGTCTCCGCTTCTCCTCCTGGATATCCGCCTGCTGGCGGTTGAGCAGCCACAGCGCTTCTTCGACCTCGCCACTTTTGATCCTGCGCATCGCTTCGTAAGCGACCGGAATCTCGTAAGCTTTGAGCAGCGCGCGCAGCGCTTCGAACGCCCGCATATGCGGTTCCGCGTACACTCTGCGATTGGCGCCTACCCGGGACACGTCGGGAATCAGCCCCTGCTGCTCGTAGCGTCGCAGCGTCGTCGTGCTGACCCCGAGTTTCGCGGCGGCCTGCGCCGGCGTCCAGGTTGTTTCCGGTCTATCCGCGTTCATGCCGCATTCGCCACCTTCCGAATTTTTTTATTTTCCGCCCGGTCATCCTTCAAGTATAACCTTCAAGTGCTACAACAAGTTTAACACGGGCAAAAGCCTTCTGTACCGCCGTTTCCCCATGCCGCGGCCGAAAGGTTGCATGAATGTTATATGATCGAAGCATGGAAAGCGAAGGAGGCGAATAAAGGATGAACAGCATCCGAATCAGAGGCGCGGAAGAAGGCAATTTGAAAAAAATCGATCTGGATATTCCGCGCGGCCAATTGACGGTGTTTACCGGTTTGTCCGGCTCGGGCAAATCGACGCTGGTGGATCTGATCTACCAGGAGTGCCAGCGCCAGTATCTGGAGACGATCGGGATGGAAGGCATCCGCAAACCCAGAGTCGAATCGGTCCGCAGCCTATCGCCGGCCGTGCTGATCGCGCAGACGGACAGCAACCGCAATCCGCGTTCGACGGTCGGCACCAGAACGAATCTCTATACCGACCTGCGCATGATTTACGAAAAGCTCGGCGAGCGGATCTGTCCGCACTGCGGCGAGACGGTCTCGTCCGCCGACTGCCGGGAAGTGACAATCAAAGAAAACGGGGAATTCCGCGTTTATATGGACTGCTGCCGCTGCGGCCGGCGAATGGACAAGCTGACGCGCACTCATTTTTCCTATAACACGAAGGAGGGCGCGTGCCCGCGCTGCGAAGGACTCGGCAGCGTGCTCAGCCTGCTGCCGGAGCGCTGCGTCGACGAATCGCTGTCGCCCGAAGACGGCGCGGTCGATTACTGGACGCAGGGCTACAAAGCGTATCAGATCGATCTGCTGTACAAAGCGCTGCGTTATTACGGCGTTTCCGTCGAGCCGGGCACGCCGGTCGGGAAGTATCCGCCGGCCGCCAAAACGATTCTGTACCACGGCACCGATTCGGACGAAGTCGGTATGCTGTTCCCGCAGACCCCGCCGCCGAAAACGACCGCCGCGGGCCGCTTCGAAGGCGTCTTGACAACGCTGTGGAGGCGCATGTCCGAGAAAGGCGGCGACGCCAAAGGGCTGAAAGCCTACTTCGACGCGGTGCGGTGTCCGGACTGCGGCGGCGAACGTTTGAATGCACTGAGCCGCGGCGTAACCGTAGGCGGCGTACGGCTGCCGCAGCTGTCCGTTCTGTCGCTCGAAGAGCTGTCGCTCTGGATCGGGAAGCTGCGAGGCTCGCTGCGGGAAGCGCAGCGCGTGCCCGCCGAGATCTACCTGTCCGATCTGGACACCAAGCTCGATCGGCTGAACCGTATGGGCCTCGGCTATTTGTCGATCGACCGGCAGACGATGACTTTGTCGGGCGGCGAAGGTCAGCGGGTCCGCTTGTCCGCGGCGCTCGATTCGGATATCACCGGCATTATTTATTTCCTCGACGAGCCGACTGCCGGCCTGCATCCGCGCGATACGGAAGGCGTGATCGCCATGCTGCGCCGGCTGCGGGATCTGGGCAACACGATGCTGGTGATCGAGCACGACACGGATATGATGCAAGCCGCCGATTACCTGATCGATATGGGACCCGGCGCGGGACGGCTCGGCGGCGAAGTGGTCGGGACCGGCACGCTGGATCAGCTGCGGACGCAGCCTTCTTCTGTGACCGGACAGTATTTGAACGCGCTGAATAACGAAGCGGATCGTTCACCCGGCGCTCCGATCGCGCGGCGGCGTCCGGGCAGCGGCGCGTATATCGGCATCGAGGCGGCGACGCTGCACAATCTGGACGAAGTCGTCGTCCGCTTCCCGTCCGGCTGCCTGATCGTCGTCACCGGCGTGTCGGGCTCCGGCAAGTCGTCGCTGATCTTCGGCGTGCTCGCCGAAGGAGGAAACAGCCGAGCGGCGAAGCGCATTACCGGACTGGACGACTTTGAGAAAATAGTGACGATCCGGCAGGCGCAGATCTCGCGGATGAAACGCTCGAACGTGGCGACCTATTCCGGCGTGTACGCGGATATCCGCAAGCTGTTCGGCGCGCAGAGCGCGGCGAAAGCGCGCGGACTGTCCGCGCGCAGCTTCTCGTTCAATACGCCGGGCGGCCGCTGCGAGAACTGCGAAGGGCTGGGGACGGTCACGAGCAATATGCTTTTTTTCCTCGATATCGAAGTGACGTGTCCGGTCTGCGGCGGCCGCCGGTTTCAAGACGAAGTGCTGGCCGTGACCTACAACGGACAGTCGATTCACGATGTGCTGGGCTCCTCGGTCGCCGAAGCGGCGGAAACGTTTGCCGGACACGCCGGAATCGGCCGGGTGCTCGGACTGCTCGGCGAAGTCGGTCTCGGCTATCTGGAGCTGGGCCGGATGCTGACGACGCTGTCGGGCGGCGAAGGACAGCGGCTGAAGCTGGCGGCGGAACTGCTCGGCTCGAGCGGCAAAAAGATGCTGTACCTGATGGACGAGCCGACAGCCGGTCTGCATCCGCTCGATACGGAACATTTTCTGATCCTGCTGAACCGGATGGTGGACGCCGGTCATACCGTGATCGTGGTCGAGCACAATCTGCAGGTGATCGAAGCGGCGGACTGGATCGTCGATCTGGGACCGGAAGGCGGCGTGCGCGGCGGCGAAATTGTGTTCGAAGGCACGCCGGAGCAGATGCGGGCGCAGGGACGGACCGCTACGGCCGAACATCTGCGCGGAGGACGATAACTATTCATATTCGGGAGAACGGCGCAGGCGGCCGCTTCTCCTTTTTTGAACGTTTGTTTATCTGTTTACAATAATTTATCGGAGGTTTTTTCTTGTTTTCGATTGTTTTTTGCACAAAACTGCGTTACCATTTCAATCATGCGAATGATAATCATTATCATATTGCTGGATATATTCAGAGAGTGGGAGGGAAGAAAGTGAGTGCTCAAGAAGCCGTTTTACAAGGCGCACAGACGCGAAAAGCGCGGGCAGCCGGCTTCTACACCGTGTTTATTGCCGGGCTGATCGTGCTCATTCTGCTTTCGGCCGTTTTTTCCGTGTCGATTGGACAGGTGCACGTTCCGTTCGGTCAGGCGATGAAGATTCTGCTGCATGCGCTGACGGGCGGAAGACTGGGATCGCTGGAGCAGGTCGATAACGCGTCCTTTGTCAATATCGTCATGCAGGTACGGATGCCCAGAGTCGTGTTCGCGCTGCTGATCGGCATAGGGCTGTCGCTGTGCGGCGCCGTCATGCAGGCCGTGGTGCAGAATCCGCTCGCCGATCCATACATACTCGGTATCTCGTCCGGCGCTTCGCTGGGAGCTACTTTCGCGATTCTGGTCGGCTTCGGCAGCGGCACGATTCTGTCGCAGTTCGGCGTCGCGTCGGCCGCGTTTATCGGCGCGACGGTCACGGCGCTTGGCGTACTGCTGCTGTCGAGCATCGGCGGCAGGGCGACTTCGGTCAAGCTGGTGCTGTCGGGCGTCGTGGTCGGTTCGATGTGCGGTTCTTTTTCCAGCCTGATTACGTATTTCGCCAACGACGCCGAAGGCATCAAAAGCGTGACGTTCTGGATGATGGGCAGCCTGGGCTCGGCGAGCTGGGGCAAAGTGCCGGTCATGGCGGGCGTCGTGCTCGCGGGCAGTCTGCTGTTCCTGCTCCAGCACCGCATACTCAACACGATGCTGCTGGGCGACGAATCGGCGGTGACGCTTGGCATCAACCTCAGTCTGTACCGCAAGCTGTATATGGCCGGCGCCGCACTCGTTACGGGCACGATGGTCGCTTACGCCGGCATGATCGGGTTCGTCGGGCTGATTATTCCCCATATCGTGCGGGGCATGTTCGGCGCGGATCACAAACGGCTCATGCCGGCTTCGCTGCTGCTCGGCTCGCTGTTCCTGATCTGGGCGGATATTCTGTCGCGGACGCTGGTCCACAATGTGGAGCTGCCGATCGGCATTATCACGTCGGTGATCGGTTCGCCGGTATTCATCTACATGATTATCAAGAAAGGCTACAACTTCGGAGGGTGAGAAATGAAACTGACCGCCACGAACATGGAGATCCGGATCGGACGCAAAGACATCGTCAAGCGCGTTTCCGTCCAGGTGCAGGAAAAGCAGTTCGTCGGCCTGATCGGCCCCAACGGCTGCGGCAAATCGACCCTGCTCAAAGGCATATACAAAAGTTTGACCCCGCACGGAGGCGAAGTGTTTCTGGACGGGATGAACGTGCTGAGAACGCCGGAGAAAAAAGTATCGCAAAAGCTCGGCGTAGTCGGCCAGTTCAACGAAATGCACTTCGACCTGACCGTGCACCAGATGGTGCTGCTCGGCCGGACGCCGCACAAGAAAATGCTGGAGCCCGACAACGGAAGCGACCGCGAGATCGTGGACGAAGCGCTGCGGCGCACCAATCTGCTCGGGTACAAAGACCGCAGCTTCCTGTCGCTGTCCGGCGGCGAGAAGCAGCGGGTGGTGCTGGCGCGCACGATCGCGCAGCAGCCGGAGTTTATGATCCTGGACGAGCCGACCAACCATCTCGACGTCCGCTACCAGATCGAAATTCTATCCTGCGTCAAGAATCTGGGCATCGGCGTGCTTGCGGCTCTGCACGATCTGGAGATGGCGGCGCATTACTGCGATTACCTGTACGCCGTCAAAGACGGGGAGGTCTACGCGCACGGCCGGCCGGAAGACGTGCTGACGCCGGAGAATATCGAAGAGATTTACGAAGTGAAATGCCAGACGTACATCAATCCGATCACGAATCATTTGGCATTTGCCTACAATCTGTAAGACCGGACGGTACACAGACCACAAACAGGGGGATTTTTTCATGAAAAAGAATAGATTGAGCAAAAACGCTCTGGCGGCGATTGCGCTGACGCTCGCGCTTGCGCTGAGCGCATGCGGCAATGGAGCGACGGAAGCGAAAAGCACCGATACGGCGGGAGTCGAAACCAAAACCGACAGCGCGTCGGCGGAAGCGGCTGCGAACACCGCGGAGACGGCGGAATCGGCCGATGCGGCGGGAACGACGACGTATCCGCTGACCATCTCCAATCACGCCAAAGCGGAAGGCGGCACGGACTGGACGGACAAAGAACAGAAGTTCGACCGGGCGCCGGAGCGCGTTATGGCCAATACGCGTCCCACGGCGGAGCTGCTGCTGCATCTGGGCCTCCGGGATAAGATCGCCGGCGTAGGCGCAAGTTCCGGCGAAGCGGACCCGGACGTGGCAGAGGAATACGCCAAGCTGAACATCCTGGGCGACAGCTATGTAAGCAAGGAAGTCACGCTCGGCGTCAACCCGGATGCGGTCATCGGCCGCGGCGGATTGTTCGATAACGCCGACTGGGGCGTGGGGACGGTCGATTCGCTGAACGAAATGGGCGTCAAAACGTATGTGCTGGAATCGTCGATCGCCGGCGGCACCTACGATTCGGTCTATACCGATATCGGGAATCTGGGCCAGATCTTCAATGTGCAGGATAAAGCCCGGGCGTTCGTCGACGAGCTGAAGCAGCGCGAAGAAGCCGTTACATCCAAGCTGAGTACGATCACGGAAAATAAAACATACGTTTACCTGCATATGAGCGATCCGAACGAAGTCGCGGTCCTGACGCTGAAAGGCGAAACGTTCTTCAACGACGTCATGAACAAGATCAAGCTCGACAATCCGCTCAAAGACCGCGACGGCGACGGCAGTATCGAGATGCTGATCGAAGCCGATCCGGACGTGCTGATTATCCCGGATTTCGGCAATGTGGACGAAGTGAAAAAAGGACTGCTGAACAATCCGAAGCTGTCGAGCATGCAAGCGATCAAGAATAAACAAATTTACGCCATGAATTACAATTACATGTTCGGTTACGGTTACGATTCGCTGAACGGCGTAGAGATCCTGGCCAAAGAACTGTACCCCGATCTGTTTAAGTAACACCGGCGAATCCGCGGGGTTCCCGGCTTTTCAATGCAATAGACGATGGCTCTTTTCATATGAAAAGGGCCGTCTTTCTTATGCCGTTTAAAGTATTGATTTCTTCGCTTTCTTTGTTAACCTATGATTTATTGATGGGTTTACAATACTTAAACAGCAGGCTATAATGCTAACGTGCCGGGAAGAACCGGATCGAAGCGATACAAGTCGCGTTCAAAGCAGGAGGTTGGAACTTTTGAAAACGAAAGAAATGGTTTACGCCGCGCTGTTTGCCGCGCTGATCGCGGTGCTGGGCATGGTACCGCCGATCCCGCTCGGCTTTATTCCCGTGCCGATTACGCTGCAAACGCTGGGCGTGATGCTGGCCGGAAGTTTCCTGGGCCGTAAAACGGGCGCGATTAGTTTGATTTTGTTTATCGTGCTGGTCGCGCTCGGGCTGCCGATTCTGTCGGGCGGCTACGGCGGACTGTCTCCGCTGCTCGGACCGACGGCCGGGTATATTTTCAGCTGGCCGATTGCGGCGCTGCTGATCGGCTGGGCTGCGGAGAAAGTCTGGCCGAAGCTGACGACCTGGAAGTTGATCCTGATCCAGATCGGGTTCGGCGTGCTGCTGATCAACCTGATCGGCGCCCCGACCATGTCGCTGATTACACATACCTCGATTTGGGCCGGTATCGCGGGTTCGGCCGCTTTTCTGCCGGGCGACTTGATCAAGGCGGTGCTGGCGGCGATCGTGACCATGCAGGTCAGAACGATCAGCCCGATCGAAGAGAAGATTCACGGTGCCTGAGATGCTGAGGTTCGAACGCGTTTTTTTCCATTACCGCAAAGACCGGCCGGTTCTGCGGGATCTGAGCTTTACGATCGGGCGAGGCGAGTTCGTCTCGATCGTCGGCGGCAACGGCAGCGGCAAATCGACGCTCGCCAGGCTGATCGACGGTCTGCTGCAGCCGCGAGGCGGAAGCGTTTGCATGAACGGGTTGGATCCGGCCGATCCGGCGCAGGTCCGGCAAGTGCGCGAAACGGCCGGACTGGTATTCCAGAATCCCGACGATCAGTTTATTACGACGACGGTGACGGATGAGATTGTGTTCGGGCTGGAAAATATCCGCGTGCCGCGCTCGGAGATGGGCGGCCGGATCGACGAGGCGCTGCGTCTCGTCCGGCTGGAAGGGTATGCGGACTCCGCGCCGCACGAGCTGTCCGGCGGACAGAAGCAGCGCGCCGCGATCGCCGCCGTGCTGGCGATGCGTCCGAAGCTGGTGGTGTTTGACGAAGCGACTTCGATGCTGGACCCGCGGGGCAGAGCGGACATGATGGAGCTGATGCGCGAGCTGTCCCGGAGGGGAATGACCATCGTGCAGATTACGCACCATATGGAAGAAGTCATGGAGAGCGGGCGCGTGCTGCTGCTGGACCAAGGACGAATAGCGTTCGACGGCGACCCGGGCCTTTTTTTCCAAAAAGCCGATCTGGAGCGGTATGCGCTGGACAAGCCGTTCGGCGCGCGCGTCCACGACAAACTCGGACTGCGGGGCGCCCCGGCGGCCGACTGGAAAAAGAGCGTGAAAGCGCAGTGGCCGATATGACAAATACAGGCGGCAAAGCCGCGGAACGTTATGAACTCCATGGAATCCATGCGACGCTGGAAGGCCGGCCGGTGCTGCGCGAGATCGGCTTTACGCTGGAAGCCGGCGCATGGACGTCGCTGATCGGGCATACCGGCGCGGGCAAATCGACGCTGGCGAAGCTGCTCAAAGGATTGATTTCGCAGTTCGAAGGTCAGTATCGGATCGGCGGCCGGCCGGCGGCCCGGGACCGGAAAGGGCGGATGCGCGTCGTTCCGGAGATCGGTTTCGTTTTTCAATATCCCGAGCACCAGATCTTCGAGACGACGGTGCAGCGGGAATTGAGCTTCGCGCTGCGGGCCAGAGGCGACTCCGCCCGGGCGATCGACGAAGCGATTTCCCGGATTCTGCCGCAGTTCGGCCTGGACGAAGAGATGCTGCCGCAGTCGCCGCTGCGATTGAGCGGCGGGCAGAAGCGGCGGCTGGCGATCGCTTCCGTGCTGATCGCGCAGCCCCGGCTGCTGATCCTCGACGAGCCGACAGCCGCGCTCGATCCGCTCAGCCGGCGGGCGCTGCTCGATCTGCTGAAAGGCTGGCAGAAACGCGAAGGCGGCTCTATTTTGTTTATTTCGCACAATATGGACGATGCCGCCGAGTATTCCGACCGGGTGTTGGTGCTGGAACAGGGACGGCTGCTGGGGCATTTCGGCGCGGACGAGCTGTTTCTGCGTCGCGCCGACCTGCTGGAGCGGGCCGGACTGGCTCTGCCCGAGCCGATTCGTCTGCTCCGGCTGGTCGAAGAGCTGTCGGGCGCGCCGATTCCCGTGGAAAGCTGCCGGGAAGAGGAGATCTGGCCGGCCGTGCAGGCGGTATGGCGGGCAAGGGGCAACAAAGATGAACGGTAGAAGCAGACTGACGATCGGCAAATACATCGACCGGGATTCGGCGCTGCACGGGTTGGACCCTCGAATCAAGCTGCTCGGCCTGCTGGCGCTGATGATCGTATTCCTGCTGCTGCGAAGCTGGACGGGATACGCGGCGTCGAGCGCTGCGGTTGCGGGGATTCTGCTCCTGTCCCGTATTCCTCTGCGTTCTTATCTGCGCGGCCTGCTGCCGGTTCTGCCGATTCTGATCTTTACGCTGCTGTACCATCTTGCGCTGGGGCGCGGGGAGCAGGTCGTCGCGGAGTACGGCTTCGTCCGGATCACGCGCGAAGGCGCATGGGAAGGAACGGCGATCGTCTGGCGCATCCTGCTGATGATCCTGCCGGCGTCGGCCCTGACCGCTTCGACCCGTCCGCTGACGCTGGCGCGGGGTCTGGAACGTCTGCTGAGTCCGCTGTCGAAGCTGCGCGTGCCGATTCCGCAGTTTTCGCTGATGATCGTGATCGCGATCCGCTTTATCCCGACCATCCTCGGCGAACTGGATCGTATCCTGGTGGCGCGCCGGGCACGCGGCTTCGATTACGCCGGACGGAATCCGGTCAAGCGGCTGACGGGATTCATCCCGGTGCTGGTGCCGCTGCTGGCTACGACGGTGCAGCGGGCGGACAACCTGACCCTGGCGATCGAAGCCAGGGCTTACGGAGACGGGCGGGGGAGAACGGTGTATCGGCCGCTGCGCTTTGGGAAAAAGGATGCGGCGGCCGCGATTTGGATTGCGGGAATCGCGGCGCTGATCCTGCTGGCGGACCGAAGCGGAACCGTACACGCTCTTGCGGTTTTTCTCCGATTGCAGTAAGGTATTCGTATCCAAACAGAAAGGGTGAAGCCAAGCCGATGGTGTACTAATTCTATCCGGACAACAGCGCGAAAAAACGATTTTCGGCGATTGGGGATAGGATTTGTGCGGCTTTTTTCTGTTTGCGCGGGGCTTGGATCGTCTGAATCGAAGACGAGGCCGAGCCCGTTTCGGCGCATTTCCGCTTCCTGTCCGCGACCCGGAAAGGAGGCTTTTTTGCGTGCGGAAAACAGGAGACGGGACGGCAGCTGCTAAAATAAACTTATAAAAACAAATCTTAGGTAATGAAAAATTCACAATAAAAAAACTAAAAAAACAAGAAAAAAGGAGGCCGTTTTATGACCCGAAACGCAAAAATCAAAGAATATGCAATTCCCGAAGGCGCAGATTCCGGCCCGTACGGAGTTACCGCCGGAACGGACGGAAATGTATGGTTTACCGAGCAAAAGGGCAACCGGATCGGACGAATCGGGAAAACGGGAGAAATGAAATTCTTCGACATCCCGACCCCGGAAGCCGGCGCTATGGGCATCGCGTCCGACCGAAACGGAAACGTCTGGTTCACGGAGAACAAAGCGAACCGGATCGGGAAGCTGTCGACGGACGGCTCTTTCGAAGAGTACGAGCTGCCGACACCCGATTCCGGGCCGTTCGGCATCGCCGCCGGAAAGGACGGCGCGATCTGGTTTACCCAGATCAACGCCAACCGGATCGGCAGGTTCGATCCGTCGCACGACGGCTGGATCACCGGGTATCCGCTGCCCGAGCCGGGCGCTTTCCCGTCTTTTATCGCATCCGGTTCCGATGGAGCGTTATGGTTCTGCGAGAACCAGGGCAGCAAGATCGGCCGGATTTCTACCGAAGGAGACATTCGGGAATATCCGCTGCCGCAGCCCGATTCCGGCCCGGTTGGAATTACCGCCGGACCGGACGGGAATCTGTGGTTCGTCGAGATCGGAGGGAATCGGATCGGACGAATTACCGTATCCGGCGAAATCCGCGAATACGAGCTGCCGCGGCCCGGCGCAAAGCCGCATGCCATCTGTTCGGGCCAAAACGAATTGTGGTTTACGGAATGGGGCGCCAACCGGATCGGCCGGATCGCGTTGGACGGCGAGATCGACGAATTCGATATCCCTTCCCCCGAAGCCGAGCCCCACGGCATCGCCGTATCCGCTTCGGGCGACGTCTGGTTCGCCGAAGAGATCGGGCGTATCGGACGTTTGATTGTCCGATAACGCAGCGGTACGGCAAAGAAGGCGCCCGGATACTCGGGCGCCGGATTGTCGAGAAACGATTGGATATCAGTCTAATCGGGAGATTCGATTGGCAGGAAAGGTCTGGGAAGAGCTAGAGAAATAAAGCGAGCGGCAGGGCGAACCTAAAGACGAATCTAAAATAGATGCGTATAGACTCTTATTCAGGCTTAATCTTGCGCTTTTGAGGAAATAACTGCGCAGATACATCTATTTCGAGTTTTTTCGCGTCGATTCGGCTTCTAGCTCCCGAATAATTGCACCCATGTCGCTATTTGAAGAAACCGAAGCATTTCGCCCAAAATAAGTGTATCTGTGCCGCTATTTTTCGTTTGGAACCCTACTTCGCTTTCTCGACACCCTGGCACCCGATACCCTGGCACCCGATCATCCGGGTGCCTTCTTTTTTTAAACGTTCCCTTTCGTCCGCACCGATCCGCCGATCCGCCCGCTTCAAGATGCCAGCCGCAGCACCAGGATACCGGCGAAAGCGAGCGCAATCCCGAAGCCTTCGCGCCGGCTCATCGTTTCTTTGAGATAGAAGCGGGCGTACAGCAGCACAATCACGATATTCAGCGCCACAATCGCCGATACGATCCCGGTAATGCCTCCGGCCAGCGCGCTCAGCATCATGATCATGCCGACGATATTCGTCAGGCCCACCGTCATGCCCCAGAGCAGAGTACGGCGGCTCGTCCAGGCAGGCTTGGCGGGGGCGCTCGGCTGTGCGGGTCTTTCGACGTCGTCCAAGACGTGGTGCACGGAAGAACCTGATCCTCCCGCCGAACGGCGGCTTTCGCTTCTTTTCCTATACCGGCTAACAACAACCATGCCCAGAAACAGCAGCGTTCCCGTAACGAACATCGCGGTCAGTACCGGCAGCATCGAAGCGCCGGCGAGCACGGACTGCTTGGAGCTGAGGTCGGTAAAGCTGTA
This sequence comes from Saccharibacillus sp. CPCC 101409, assembly GCF_030518235.1. Lineage (GTDB taxonomy): Bacteria > Bacillota > Bacilli > Paenibacillales > Paenibacillaceae > Saccharibacillus. Next base: position 87,263 of record NZ_JAULSA010000013.1, read on the forward strand.
CAGACCCATCGCCAGCATGCCCCATGTCCAGCCGCGAAGCTGTCCGCTGCGCAGATCCTGGCCGTAACGCACGACGACCAGGGCGAGAATCACGACGGCGAAGCCGGCTCCCTGCATTGCGCCGAGCGCTTCGCCCCAGAGGAAGAAAGCCGCGAGTACGACGACCAGCGGCGTAAGCGCCGAGAAGAACGCCACGACCGACGCGCGGCCCACTTCATAGCCTTTGTACAGCGAAGCGTTGGCGGCGAACGAGAACAATCCCATCAAGACGCCGAATCCGACGCCGTCGTTCCAGGGCTGCCGGGCGTGAAGATTCAGCAGCAGCGAGATCAGCGCTCCCGAGAGATACACGCCCACGAAGAGCAAATTGCGGTCGGCCGGGCGCTGGGACGTCCACTGATACAGAATGCCCCGCACGCCGAAGCAGGCCGCTGCCAGAATGGCGTAACCGAACCACATGCGGCAGCCTCCTCAAGCCAACAAATTCCGTCGATCCAAAAAAGCGGCCAGCTCCCGCTCTGCGTCCCGCGGCAGCGGCTTGATCGGCAGCCGAAGACCGGGCGCCGGCATCCAGCCGCAGTGAACCGCGACAGCCGCGGCTACCCGCTGGCTGCCGTATTCCGCGAACTGCGTCCAGATCGGTTCAAGCTGCGCGGAGAACCGCAGCGCTTCGTCCGCTTGACCCGACCGAGCCAGGCGGACCAGCTTCATCCCCCACTCGGGAAACAAACCGCCCAATACGGAATAGAAAGCTTCGCAGCCCGCGTTCAGTCCGGCTGCGCCGAGGGCGTCGCCGCTGACGCCGATCGTGACAGACTCCGGCAGGAGCGCGCGCAGCGCTTCGACTCTTGCGGCCGCTGCCTGCGGGTCGGCGGGGACGCCCGGAATCTTGATCGAACTTACCCGCGGCAGACGGGCGATTCTGCCGTGCAGTTCGTCGCTGAACGTAAATTTCGTCGTGCGGGGATTGTCGTATACGCAGAGCGGCACGGACAGCGCGCGCGATACCTGCTCGTACAGCGAGAACACTTCGTCGTCGGTCAGCGGCTGATACGATACAGGCGCCAGAAGCACGGCCGACGCTCCGGCGCGCTGGGCGTCTTCGGCCAGGCTGAGCACGTCGCGCGTGCGCAGCGCGCCGATGCCGGCCATGACGGGCAGACCGTCGGCATGACCGACAGCCAGTTCGATCGCGCGGCGGCGTTCCCCGCGGTCCAGATACATATAGCTCCCGGTGGAGCCGAGCACGCCGATGGAATCGACCCGTGCCGCGGACAGCCGGTCGATCAAACCAACGAACGCATCCTCGACGATGCCTTCTTCGTTCAGCGGGGTCAGCGGAAAAGCGGATAAACCGGTAAACATTCGACGGCACTCCTTTGGGGACGCTTCGTGGCAGGCGCCCCTGATCTTTTTTTAGAATCGATATGCATCCCGTAGTATAGAGCAAAATGGCCGGATTTCATAGCCGTGCGGCATCGAAAAAAATCTGCCAAACGCATAACGCGCCGCTATTCGGACAGGGCAAAGAAGAGGGACCGACAGGCTGCAAACCCTGTCGATCCCGCTTCGTTCGATTGTTTCCGTCATTTAACGCTCCCGCGCGGCGTACCACTCGGAGAACTGCTTCTGGTACTCGGCGATATCTTAGAGGTATTCTAGAACGAACGCCTTTTACCGGCAAGACTCAATATCAAGCAGGAATAGCATGAAAGTATAAAAATGAATAAATTAAGCACGAAATGAGCAAGAAAATTGAATTTAAGCGAACTATAATTGATAATGCTTACATATTATCCGCGTTATTCGCGTTCAAGGAGGCATTCTGTTGAGAACCTTCCGCAATCCGGTCATGTCGGGCTTCTATCCCGATCCGTCGGTGATCCGTGTCGGCGAAGATTATTATCTGGTCACGTCGAGCTTCGAATTTTTCCCCGGCGTCCCCATCTTCCACAGCAAAGACCTGGTGAACTGGCGTCAGCTCGGCCATGCGCTGGATCGTCCGTCGCAGCTTAATCTGGACGGAATTCTGCCGTCCAGGGGGATCTGGGCGCCGACGATTCGTTTTCATAACGGCATGTTCTATATGATTACGACCTTCGTCGACAACGACAAGAATCCGCACAACTTCTATGTGACGGCGCCCGATCCGGCGGGAGACTGGTCCGATCCGATCTGGCTGGAAGACGCGCCGGGGATCGATCCGTCTCTTTTTTTCGACGACGACGGCAAAGTGTACTATACGGGCAACCGCGTTCCTCCGGAAGGCCAGCAGTATCCCAAACACATGGATATCTGGCTCCAGGAGATCGACCTGAACAAAGGGCGGCTGGTCGGGGAGAAGACCGGCATCTGGCAGGGCGCGCTCAAGGCGGCGCATGCGCAGGAAGGGCCGCATGTGTACAAGATCGGCGGCTGGTATTATCTACTGATCGCCGAAGGCGGCACCGGGCATACCCACGCGATCACAATCGCCCGGAGCCGGAACGTAACCGGCCCGTACGAAGGTCATAAGGCGAACCCGATCCTGACGCATCGCCACCTGGGGCGGGAATTCCCGATCGTGAACGTCGGGCACGGCGAACTGGTGGAGACGCAGCACGGGGAATGGTGGCTGTTCTGCCTCGCTTCCCGGACAAGCGGGGGATATTACCGCAATCTCGGGCGCGAAACGTTCCTTGCGCCGGTGCAGTGGGAGAACGAATGGCCGGTCGTAAGTCCCGGCAAAGGCATGCTGGAATTCGAAGCGCCGGCTCCCGATCTGCCGGAGACGGCCCGGCCGAGTCTTTCGCTGCGCGAAGACTTCGGCGGACCGGCGTTATCCCCGGTCTGGAACTTCCTGCGCACGCCGCGCGGCGATTTCTGGTCGACGGGCGGGGAATCCGGCGGGCTGCGGCTGAATTTGAAGCCGGAGAAGCTGACGGATATCGCCAATCCGTCCCTGATCGCCCGGCGCCAGCAGCATCTGGACTTCCGCGCCGCGGCGCAACTGTCTTTCAAGCCCGCGGACGGAGAAACGGCGGGCCTCGTCTTGTTCCAGAATGCGGATCATCATTTCCGCCTGGAGTACGGCCGGACCGGCGGCGGTCCGCGTCTTGCGCTGACGGTGCGCCGCGGCGGCGAAGAGCGGGAGCTGGCTTCCGCGCCGCGGGCCGGAGAACGGATTCAGCTCAAAGTCGAAGCGCGCGGGCAATCCTACAGCTTTTACTTCCGCGCGGATGAGCGGGATAAATGGGAAGCGCTGCACGAAGGGGCGGACGGACGCGTGCTCAGCACCGATCTGGCCGGCGGATTTACCGGCGCCTATATCGGGCTGTACGCCAGTTCGAACGGCGCGGCCTGCGGCAATCATGCGGACTTTGCCTGGTTCGATTATGAAGGACGGGAGTAGAAAGGAGGCGCTTCTCGCATGGAACGTATGGATATAGAGGCTAACGGACAGGAAAAACCTTATCCGGCGCCGCAGCCGCCGCGGATTCCCGGCCGATCTGTAATCGTCGCGGATTACGGCGCTTCGGGCGACGGCCTGGAGCTGTGCACGGACGCGATCCAAGCGGCGATCGACGCCTGCGCCGCGGAAGGCGGAGGACGGGTGGTCGTTCCCGCCGGCATCTGGCGTACCGGACCGCTGACGCTGCGCAGCCGGATCGATCTGCATCTGGAGGACGGAGCGCTGGTCAATTTCGAACCGAATCACGAGCTGTATCCGCTTGTCGATTCGCACTTCGAAGGCCGGGCCGGCTGGCGCTGCCAGGCCCCGCTGGACGGCGCCGATCTGACCGATGTAGCGATTACGGGCAGCGGGATCTTCGACGGCGGCGGCGAAGGCTGGCGTCCGGTCAAACGGTTCAAGATGACGGAGCAGCAGTGGAACCGGCTCCAGGAATCGGGCGGCGCGGCGGACGAATCCGGCGAAGTCTGGTGGCCGAGCCGCGAAGCGATGGAAGGCGAAGCGGTCTGCCGAGTGCTGCAAGAACGCGGAGAAACGGAGGCGGAAGCTTATCTGCCGGGCCGGCATTATCTGCGCCCCGCGCTGCTGAGTCTGCGAAATTGCCGCCGGGTGCTGCTGGAAGGCCCTACTTTTCAAAATTCGCCGGCCTGGTGTCTGCATCCACTGGGCTGCGAAGAGATCGCGGTCCGGCACATCCGGGTGCGCAATCCCTGGTACTCACAAAACGGCGACGGGCTGGATCTGGAGTCCTGCACCAACGCCCTGATCGAGCACAGCACGTTCGATGTGGGCGACGACGCGATCTGTTTGAAGTCGGGCAAAGACGAGGAAGGGCGCAGACGCGCACTTCCGTGCAGCTTCGTGACGATCCGCCGCTGCACGGTGCACCACGGTCACGGCGGCGTGGTGATCGGCAGCGAGATGTCCGGCGGCGTCCACGCGGTGCGGATCAGCGACTGCGTGTTCAGCGGGACCGAGATCGGGCTGCGGTTCAAAAGCGCGCGGGGACGCGGCGGCGTCGTAGAGAATATTGCGGCGGAAAATATCGTGATGAAAGACATCGTGCACGAAGCGGTATCGTTCCATCTGTTCTATGCGGGGGTGGAAGGCTCGGAAGGCGGCGGCGATGAGAAGCGGCCGGTAACCGAGGCGACGCCGGTGTTCCGCCGGATTACGCTGAGAAATATAAGGTGCAGCGGAGCGGCGACGGCGCTGCTTGTCAACGGCCTGCCGGAGCTGCCGCTTGCGGATCTGACTGTCGAAGGACTGCGGGCGTCCAGCCGGCGGGGGATCGTGCTGCGCCATGCCGACGGCGTAATTCTGCGGGACATCGCGCTTCGGACGGACGAGCTTCCGGCGGTGCTCAAGCATCGGTGCCGCGGCGTCGAGATCGACGGGCTGGAGCGAACCGAACGGACTGCGGCCGCCGCCTCGCCCGATTAATCCGACCGATCCGCCTGCCTGGATTGATCGGAATCGGCTTCGAATGAAGCGGCGGCCCCGGGGCGGTTTTGGATTTGCTTGCGGTACTGCAGCGGGGTCAGCCCGGTCGATTTCTTGAACGTCTTGTTGAAATGCGAGAGATACTCGAAACCGACGGCGGACGCGATGTCCTGAATCCGCGCATCCGAAGCGGACAGCAGCCGCTGCGCTTCGCTCATGCGGATATGGACGATATATTCGCGGAAATGAAAGCCGGTCAACCGGTGGAACACGCGGCTCAGATAAGACGGGCTGATAAAAAAGTGCGCCGCCGTCGCTTCGAGCGTCAGCGTTTCGCGATAATGCGTCCGAATATACGCGGCCGCATCGGTCACCAGATGATGCAGCGGATGCTTCGGCGCTTCCGTCTGCCGGACGCCTTCCGAGCGCTGGAGCACAATCAGCAGCTCGGTAAAAAGCGCGACGGCGCAGGATTCGTAATGCGGCCGCCGCTCGAAGCACTCATCCAGAATCCGGCTCAGCAGACCCTGGATATGTTCCTGCTCCCGCAGCGTCAACCGGAACAAGCGGCAGCCGCCGCGGTGGAACCACAGGTCTTCGCCCCGCAGCGCCTGCGGCAGCAGCAGCGGATCGAAGTTGACCAGAATCCGTTCGAATTCGGCGATGTCCGAGCTGGCCGTGGCGTGCAGCCGGCCGGCGGGAATCAGGATCAGCTCGCCTTTGCGCACCGTGACGACGCGGTCGTCCACGAAGTAAACGCGTTCGCCTTCGCGCAGGAAATACAGCTCGACGTATTCGTGGCTGTGCGGGCGCGGCATGGCCGTTACGCCTTTGCGTTTCATATGCTGGATGCTGAAGCGTCCGTTTGCCAGACTGTACTTGGGATTGGGGGCGCTTATGCCGGACATACCGCCGGTTCCTCCTTCCTTGCGAATCGTCGCTGCCGTCGTTACGATTGTTGATATCGCTTACATGAACGGCGTCGGTTTCATTATAAAATAAAGACGGCCGTTCGGGAAAGGAGTCTGTCTCTTGATGCTGATTACCGTTTCAAAACAGGAATGCGAAGAGGCCGGACAGGCGTGCTGCCGGAGCGTGGAGCCTTTAAGGAGGGAACGAATTTGGATTCTCTGGAAACGTATATGAGCCGCTTGACCGGCTCGGCCGCCCGCCGCTCGGCGTTTCGCGCGGACAGGCCGTTTGGCGAATGGCGGGAAACGCTGGTCCGGCGGCTGCGGGAGCGGCTCGGCGGTTTCCCGGACACGCCCGCGGATCTTCGGCCGGCGCTGCTGGAAGATACGGACTGCGGCGAATACCGCCGCCAGCGTATTGAGATTACCACATACGACGGGCTGCGCATGCCGGTGTATATGCTGTTTCCCCGCCGGCTTCCGCCCGGCCCCGCGCCGGCCGTGCTGGCGATTCACGGCCACGGTTACGGCAGCCGGGAGATCGTGGGTCTTCATCCCGACGGCTCGGAGCGGCGGGGCGATCCCGGACTGCACCGGGATTTCGCCGTTTCGCTCGCGCGGCGGGGCTTTGTGGTCGCCGCGCCCGAATTGCTCGGATTCGGCGACCGGCGTCTGGCCGAAGACCTGGCGCTGGCGGAAGAAGAACCGGGGCGGAATTCATGCTTCCGGCTGTCTTCGGCGCTGCTGACGATCGGGCAAACGATGGCCGGCTATCGGATCTACGAAACCATGCGCGCCGTCGATTACGTACAAAGCCGGGAGGAAGCCGACGGCGGGCGGATTGGCATCATGGGCATTTCCGGCGGCGGGCTGGTCGCGGGATTTACGGCCGCGCTCGACGAACGGATTCGCTGCGCCGTCGTCAGCGGGTACGCCAATACGTTCGTGGCCAGTATCCTGGCGCGGCAGCACTGCCTGGACAATTATATTCCAGGTATCCTGCTGGAAGCCGAAATGCCGGATCTGCTCGGTCTGATCGCTCCGCGCGGATTGTTCCTGGAATGCGGCGTGCGGGATCATCTATTCGGTCCCGCCGCGGCGCGCGAAGCGCTGGAGCGGCTGCGGGAGATCTACCGGGCCGCGGGCAGGCCCGGCGGAGTCGAAGCCGACGTGTTCGACGGCGGTCACGAAATTCACGGCGAGCCGGCTTTCGCCTGGCTGCGCCGGCAGTTGGAACTTCCGGACCGCGATCCGCACGGTGAAGAAGTCGGCAAAAAGGAGACCCGATCATGACGACAAGCAAAGCGGCAGACGAAGCGGCGGCAGGCGAAGTCTCGGAAATCGCGGATATGGAAATAGTCCGCCGGCTAGCGGACGGTTTTCTTGCCCAATGCGGGGCAAACGGCGAGCATCCGTGGATAACAGAGCGCTGGGCTTATGTGCCCGGGATGCTGCTGACGGCGCTGAACCGCGCGGGCGAACAGCTCGGCGTTCCCGAATATACAGCGTTTGTCCGGCGGCAGATGGACAGTTTCGTCCGGGAAGACGGCTCGATCCGGACGTACCGGCTGGAAGAATACAACCTCGACCAGATCAATCAGGGTAAAAATCTGTTTGCGCTGCACCGGGAAAGCGGAGCAGCTCGTTATGCCCGGGCGGCTGATCTGCTCGCGGCCCAACTGATCTCCCAGCCGCGGACGAGCGAAGGCGGTTTCTGGCATAAGAAAGTGTATCCGTTCCAGATGTGGCTGGACGGCCTGTACATGGCTTCGCCGTTTCTGGCGGAATACGGCCGGGTATTCAACCGGCCGGAACTGATCGACGAAGCGGCTCATCAGCTGCTGCTGATCGAGCGCAGAACCCGCGATCCCCGCACGGGTCTGCTTTATCACGGCTGGGACGAATCCGGGCAGCAGGAATGGGCCGATTCGTCGACCGGATTGTCTGCGTACTTCTGGAGCCGCGCGATGGGCTGGTACGCGATGGCCGCGGTAGACAGCCTGGAGCATTTTCCGCAGACGCATCGGCAGAGGGGGACGGTAATCGGAATCTTCCAGCGCATGATGGGCGCGCTGCTCAAGGTGCAGGACGCAGGCAGCGGGCTGTGGCGCCAGGTGTTGGACCAGGGCGAACGCCCGGGTAATTACCTCGAAGCTTCCGGGTCCTGCATGTTCGTGTACGCGCTCGCCAAAGGACTGCGGCTGGGTTATCTGGAACCGTTTTTTACGGAAGCTATGCGCAGAGGATACGAAGGGATTCTGCGTCATCTCGTCACGGAGGACGAAGAAGGCGTGCATCTGCACCGGATCTGCCACGGCGCGGGACTGAGTATCGACCGGAACGGTTCGTACGATTACTATATCTCCGAAGCCGTGGTGAGCGATGCTCCGATGGGCGTCGCGCCGCTGATGTTGGCTTTGCTCGAAGTAGAGAAAGAGCGGAACGGCCGATCGCGGTAAATCGCGGCCGTTCCATATGAATGATGAATGCTCTCTATTTGTGCAGACTCTTTTCTCTGTATATCAAGAACTGCCGAAGGAGGCCGCAAACGGCGTCCTTTTTTTGCTTTTTTCGCGTCCGGCTTCGATCTCTTTGTCAGTCTACCCGCTTCAAAACATGAATCGAAAATATATTTACGGTACCTGTTGAAAATAGATTGCAATGTTCTGACGGTACCGTTATAATAACTTCAACAGGTACCGTTACTACAGGTGCCCATTCATTATACGGGAGGTATTTATCATGGATGAATTGAATATGGAATTGTACGAGAAACTGGCTCATTTCCAGTGGCATCTGCAAAAGCATCATCTGCGCAGATACGCCGAAACCGGACCGATGGCGGATGCGACGCGCGGACAGGGCCGAATCCTGGCGCTGCTCAAAATGCAGGACGGCGTTTCGACCAAAGACCTGTCTTATCTGCTGGGCATTCGCGTTTCCTCGTTGAACGAACTGCTGGCGAAGATGGAGAAGGGCGGCTACATCACCCGTGAACCGTCCGAAGCCGACAAAAGAGTCATGCTTGTCAAGCTGACGGACAAAGGGCAGAGCGAACAGCAGGAAGAACGCGATCCCGGCATCATTTTCTCCGCGCTGTCCGACGAAGAGAAAAGAACATTCTCGGAATACCTCGACCGCATTATCGCGACGATCCAATCGCAGCTGGGCGACGATAACGGCGAAGACGACCGTGCCGCCTGGATGCGCGAAGTGCGCGAGCGCATGGGCGAGGAGATGTTCGAACGCATGGCTTCCATGCAGCGCGGCGCGTTCGGAAGCGGCGAAGGCTTCGATCCGCGTCAACGCTTCGGCGGTTTTCCACAGGGGAACCGGGGAGGCTGGCCGAATCCGTTTGCCGACGAACCGCGGAAACCCGAACAAGATCCCGAACAAGAATAAGCGATTTTAGATTCATACCGTTTGCAGGGGTACTGCCGCTTTGCCGATGTCTGTCGGCGGTACCCTTCTTTCGTTATGCCCAAATTTCCGGATATTCCGACTATAACTATTGAAGAAAGCGGTGTTCTTTATGGATGCAGACAACCTCCACTACTTTGAAAAAGCGCCTATCTCCAAAGCCGTTGCCCATTTTGCCGTACCGACGATGCTGGGCATGTCGATGAGCGTGATCTATTCGATCTTGAATGTGTATTTCCTCGGGATGCTGAACAATACGGCCATGCTGACGGCGCTCGCGCTTACTCTCCCGCTGTTTGCCGCCATTATGGCGCTCGGCAATCTGATCGGGGTCGGCAGCGGAGCGTTTATTTCCCGGCTGCTGGGCGAGAAGCGATACGACGACGTCAAACACGTTTCGTCTTTCGCTTTTACCAGCAGTCTTGCGCTCGGCATAATCCTGATGGCCGTCGGGCTTCCGCTGATCGACTCCATCGTCCGGGGACTCGGAGCCACCGCCGATTCGTTCGGGTTCACCCGGGATTACGTGCTGATTATGCTGGCCGGTTCGCCGTTTATCGTGCTGTTTTTTACACTGGAAAATATGGTGCGCTCGGAAGGAGCGGCCAAGACGTCGATGATCGGCATGATTCTCAGCGTAGTCGTTAATATCGCGCTCGACGCGCTGACGATCTTCGTGCTGCACTGGGGCGTGATCGGGGTAGCGTCCGCTACGGTGATCGCCAATCTGGCGGCGAGTATATTTTTTGCTTATCATATCCGCTATCGCAGCGATGCGCTCACGATCTCGCTCAAATGGTTTAAAGCCGATAAAGAAATTCTGAGCAATGTGTTCAAAATCGGTGTGCCGGTATTCGTGATGAGTTTGTTCTTGGGCGCGATGTCGCTGATCTTCAACCGCTTCCTGGTGGAGTACGGCGAGCAGGCGATCGCGGGCTTCGGGATTTCGTCGAGGCTGCTGCAATTTCCCGAATGTATTCTGATGGGACTGTGCGAAGGCGTGGTGCCGCTGATTGCGTTCTCGTTTGCCGCCAACAAACAGCGCATGAAGCAGACGATTGCGTTTACGATCAAAGTGGTTGTCGCGCTGGCCGCCGCGTTCGGCGTGATCGTTTACCTGATCTCCGATCACCTGATCGGCCTGTTCACAAGCGACCCTAAGCTGATCGAAATGGGCAGCTATATCCTGCATGTCACGTTCTTGTCTTTGTTTATTACGGGCATGACTTCGCTGTTCACCGGGATCTTTCAAGCAACCGCTCAAGGAACCGCCGCGTTCGTAATGTCGATCATTCAGGGCGTTACGCTGATTCCCGTGCTGTTTATCGCCAATCATCTGAACGGCTTTCACGGGGTAGTCTGGTCGCTCGTCATCTCGGATGCGGTCGCGTTCCTGGTCGGTGCGGGAATGCTGTATCTGCTGCGCCACAAGCTTCAACCGGATTTGGAGAGTCTAACCGCTTAACCGAAAAAAAACGCTGACCGCAACTGGGAATCGGGTAAAAGAGCGGGTTTAAAGAGGCTGAAAAGAACCGTTTCGCGTTTGCGAAGCGATCTTTTTAGTGTTTTATGGAAAATTTATGGAAATTGATGCTCCGGTAAACAGACTTATGCTAAAATCTGACTAAGGAATGAAATAAATGGAATAAATTTGAATGTTTGCGATTGAAAAGAACTCATTATCCGAGGAGGAATCCGTATGGGTCGAGGCATCGACACGACGGCAAACTGTCAAGCATTGGCGCAGGAGATCAAAGACGCGGGGTACCATTTCGTCTGCCGTTACTACAACCGCAACCGTCCGCAGAAAAATCTGGTGAAAGCCGAAGCGCAGGCGTTGTCCGCCGTCGGGCTCAGTATCGTGGCCGTGTGGGAGAATGGTTTCCCGACCAGCGCCGCATACTTCAATTACGAAACCGGCAAAAAAGACGGCGCCGACGCGGCCGCTTATGCCCGGGGCACGATCGGACAGCCGGACGGCAGCCCGATTTACTTTACGGTCGATTACGATGCGTCCGCCGCCGATCTGGCAGGTCCCGTGCATGCTTACTTTACGGGCTTATTGGAATCGCTGGCCGCCGAGAAAGGCGGGCGGACCGGATACGCCGCCGGCGTTTACGGTTCCGGTCAGACCTGCGAACAGATCCGGGCGGCTTTCCCCGCGATCCAGTATGCCTGGCTGGCCGAATCGGGCGGCTGGAGCGGCTCGCGTCAATTCTCGGCCTGGAATCTCAAGCAGCTCCAGACCGAGACCGTCTGCGGCCTGTCCGTCGATACCAACCAGTCCAACGGCGACGGCGGAGGCTTCCGCCTGCATCCGGAAGGGTAAATGCGATGGAAGACACTTCACCGCAAAGCCCATCGACGGCCGCTCCAACACCGGCCCCGACTCCGATCCCGACCGCTCCAACACCGGCTCCGATCCCGGCCGTTCCCGTCAAGCGGCCGCCGAGTCCCCGGCGTACGCTGGCGCTGCGCTTCGCAATCGCGCTGATGATTGCGCTGCTGATCGTACCGGCGCCGCTGCTGGCGTATTATAATCTCACCAAGCCGCAGACGCGGCAGCTTATGGCGCAGCTCGACAGCGGATCGCCTTCGCCGGTCACGTCCGCCGCGCTGAAAAACATCGACGCGGCGCAATCCGCGGCGTCGCGGCTGCTGGCCGCCGAAGCGCCTGCGGCCGGCGGCAGCGCGCAGGCGATGGAGAGAACGGTCCGGCTGGCCGATCTGCGGGAAGAACTCAGCCGCGGGCAGGGCGTGCTGTAGGTCGGCAACGCGCTGCTCCTGACGCTGCTGTCGATGTTCATCAGCCGCAGAATTACCGGACGCTTCAGCGGTCTGCTGGTGAACGAACGCAATATCATGAGCCTGTCGCGCTTCCAGACGGTGCTGTGGACGCTGCTTCTGCTGTCGGCTTTCTATACCGCCGCTGCGCTGCGCGTGTACGGGCTGCCGAATCCGTACAGCGCGCTGGACATCGTGATGGACTGGCATTTGTGGGCGCTGATGGGGATCAGTATAACGTCGCTGGTCACGGCGCCCCTGATCCATTAAAGACGCTTCGTGGACCGATATGTTCCAGGGCGACGAAGTGAAGACCGCGGGATACGTCGATATGCCGAAGCTGCAAATGTTCTTCTTCACGCTGGTCGGGGCGGTCAGCTACGCGATGCTGCTGCTGGAGATGTTCAACAGCCGTCCCGCGCAGGGGCTGGATCAATTCCCCGGCCTCAGCCAGGGCTTCCTGACGATCCTGGGCATCAGCCACGCGGGATATCTGGCGAGCAAGACGGTGGAGCGGACGAAGACGGCGGATTGAGAAGGGCGCTGGGCGCTTTGAGCCGGTTCGCGGTTTGGCGCGTTGGCCGAAGATTCCTTGATCTTAACTCGGGCAATCGCTGTAAACGCGCACAAGCCGAGGAAGCGTGCAGAGATAGATCACGCCGATCGCGGCCGTACAAAGTGCCAGGCCGTAGTGCAGACCGGTCACAGAGATCCATGCCGGAAAAGCGAGCGCCACGATCCCCAGCGCAGCGGAATGGCCCAGCATCATCACCGGATCGATCAGCGCGTTCACCCGTCCCATATTCCGCGCCGGGACGAGCTGGGGCATCCAGCTGCCCAGCGCGATATTGATCGGCGCAAGCACGATGCCGGCCAGCGCCACCAGCACAAAGTAAACCTGCACCCGGTCGGCCATACCCAGACCCGCGAGCAGCAGGCTGACCGCGAACAATCCCGCGATCAGCACCGGCGTGCGGGTAAAGCGCGCGATCAGGCGCGGACCGATCAGACTGCCGAGCAGGAACCCGATCCCGAGAGATACGGTAATCATCGAAGAATGCACCACATAGTGGTCGGGACTGAGTTTGTATTTCATCGTGAAGATCGGCAGGACGGCAAAGGTGCCGTTCATCACGCCGAAGAACAAAAAACCGCTGATCAGCGCAAGCAGCAGCCTGCTGCCGGCGATATACTGCAATCCTTTGCGGAAATCCTGGATCAGCAGCGGCAAACGAAGATCGCGGAAGCGGTTAGTGCCGTTCGGCAGGCGGGCCTCTTCGGGAAAGTCGCCGCGCATCAGCAGCACGCCCGACAGCAGAAAGCTGATTCCGTCCACGACGATCGCGCCTTCGATTCCGATAAAGTGGTAAGCCGCCGCTCCCAGACTCATTCCGAACAGCATAAACATCCCCGACACGATCTGGTTCAAGCCCGCCGCCTGGATATACTGATCGTGACCGATGCTCCCCTGGAGCAGCCCCATTTCGGCCGGACCGAAGAACTTGGCGATCGAGCTGCGCAGAAACAGAATCAGAAAGCACGGCACGATCCAATCGTAGTGTACAAACACCAGCAGCAGAAGCGTCAGCCCGGCGCGAATCCAATCGCTATAGGCGGCGATCAGCTTGCGATCGAACAGGTCGGCGATCACGCCCACAATCCAGAACACGGCCAGCGTAGGCAGGGAATACATCAGCTCGGCGGTCGTCGCCAGAGCGGGACGCCCGCTGAAACGCTCTACCAGATAATACGCGAACGCCATGGTGCCGACCACCGTGCCGAGCTGCGAAGCGATCGTCGCGATAAACAGTTTGCGAAAAGTGCGATTGCGAAACAGCGCGCTCACTTTGTATCCTCTTTGCCGTGCAGCAGACTGTGCAGGTAGCGCTGCATCGCGTCGAACTGCATGGCGGTATTCGCTGTTTCCGTACCGATCGTGATCGAGTGGGTGAAGATCCCTTCCTGAAAAGCCGAGATTAGCCGCGAGATGTCCCGAACGTCCATGGATGGAGTGAACTCGCCTCGATCGACCCCGACTTGGAGCAGATCCGCAAAATACAAGATTCCTTTCTCATACCGTTCCTTCAGCAGCTCGCCGCGCGCGGTATCCCGCCAGCCGACCAGGAAGTACTCGTAGAACGCCGGCATCAGGCCGCCGCTGCGGTGCTCAAGTTCCAGCCGCTGACCCGCATAAAGCGTCTGCACGATCTCCCAGATCGAAGAAGGAGACTTTTTCAACGCTTCCAGGTACTGTTCGTATCCCTCGTCCTGGTGATCCAGCAGCGCTTCGAAGATTTCTTCTTTGGTCGGATAGTACAAATAAATCCAGCCCCGGCTCATGCCGGTTTCCTCGATAATGTCTTTCAGCGAAGCGGCACTGTAGCCTTTTTGGATAAAGACGCGTTTGGCGGCCTCCAGAATCTGTTGGTTGCGCTGTTCTTTGCGTTCGTCGGTTAGGCGCGGAGACATGGAAGGGCAGCTCCTTTCTCGATTCACAGTTTTGGATAAAATGAACCTTGTGTCATTTTATATTATAGTGACACAAGGTTCATTTTGCAATCCCCAAAAAAAAGCCGACCTCCGGGCACCATGCTTCGGGTTGGGCGGTCGGCGGCGAATTCAGACGTTTTTTAAGGTGTGGTGCAAAAAAGAATGTTTGGCGTGCAGCGAAGCCAGCCGTTCGTAATCCAGGTTGTACAGGCACGAATAAATCACGTTCAGCATATATTCAAAAGCGAGCTGGGAAGAAAAGGTACCGATCTTGGCCAGCTTTTCTTCGTCGTGCGGAATCTGGATAAACACTGTGCTGAGTTCGGAAATCTCGTGCTCGCCGGCGGCGGATATCGCGATAAGCGGCACCTGCTCCTCGTTTAGAAACCGCGCGACTTTGGCGAAGTTGGACGAACTGCCGTGGTAGGTCAGGAAGATCGCGCAGTCGTTCGGAGTCAGGTTGGCCGTGTTGTACGACCACTCCGACAGCTCGGCCGCCAGGATGACGTATTTGTCGATCTTGAGCATTTTATTCTGGAAACTCTTGGCCCGGATCTGGGAATCGCCGACCGCATACAGAAAGATCCGCTTCGCCGAGTGCAGCAGTTCGACCGCCCGGGAAAGCGACGTTTCGTCGACGAAAGCCAGGTTTTTCCGGAGCGTCTCCTGCATGAGAACCGCAATATCCGCGGCGATTTGCAGCGGGGAGTCGTTCGTGCCGAACGGATAATTGGGATCGACGCCGGCGGCGGACTGGGCGTGTTTTTGAAATTCTTTAGCCAGACCGACGCTGAATTCCTTATACCCGGACAACCCGAGCTTTTGCGTCAGCCGGTGGACCGCGGAGTGCGAGGTGAACGTGACGGCAGCCAGTTCTTTGGCAGTCAAATGCAGCATATTTTCTTTTTGCTTGAGAATGTAGGCGGCGATACTTTTTTCGTTGGGGGTAAAGTGCTTCATTTGCGTCAGCCGGACCAGCAGATTCATGGCATTGACTCCTTTATCGGTATTCGATTGCCGGGCGGATTGAACTTTCGGTTCAGCGCAGAGGCCCTTTTTTACCTGCGATTCGATCGATTCCACCAACTTCGCGGAACCCGCTATACAGCGCTTTGGATTTTCTATACGATACAACCATTAAGGCACAAGGAGGCGCTTCGCATGTTGAAAGTAGGCTATATCGGCAACGGGAAAAGCACAAACCGCTATCATGTTCCGTTTGCGTTGAATCACGATCGGGTGCAAATTAAAACGATCTACGCGCGCAGTCCGGAGAAGACCGAATGGGACCGTATCCCGGATGTGGCGTATACAAACGAACTCGACGACGTCATGAACGACGAGCAGATCGAGCTGGTTGTCGTATGCACGCCGGTACAGACGCATTACGAACTCGCCAGAAAAGCGCTGGAACGCGGGAAGCATGTGCTGGTGGAGAAACCGTTCACAACCAGTAAGGAAGAAGCGCAGTCGTTGTTTCAGTATGCAAAAGAAAAAAATCTCGTTATCCAGGTTTACCAGAACCGCCGATACGATTCCGATTTCCTGACTTTTAAAAAAGTGCTCGATTCGGGCAAACTCGGCGATCTGCTGGAAGTGGAAATGCACTACGATTATTATCGCCCCGAGACGCCGAACAACACCGATGAATTTATCAAGCACCGGAGTTATTTGTACGGCCACGGCTCGCATACGCTGGATCAGGCGATCTCGTACTTCGGCAATCCCGACCGCGTTCATTACGATGTGCGCCAGCTGCTCGGTCCGGGGCGGATGAACGACTATTTCGATCTCGACTTGTATTATGATAGATTGAAAGTTTCGATCAAATCAAGCTTCTTTCGGTTGAAGCCCCGGCCGAGCTTTATTGCTTACGGGAAGAAGGGCGTGTTCGTCAAGCAGACCGAAGACCGCCAGGAAGAGCATTTGAAGCTGTTCTACCTGCCCAAAGGACACGATGATTTCGGGATCGACCGGCCGGAGCATTACGGAGTCCTGACGTATATCGACGAAGAAGGCGTGTATCGCGAAGAGAAAGTCGTTTCGGAAAAAGGAGACTACTCGCGCGTATATGAAGATGTGTATCAGGCGATTCGGCACGGCAAAGAAAAAGTTGTGCGGGACGAAGAAACGGTTAAAGTGATGGAGCTGATCGAACAGGGGATTCAGTCTTGTTCTTGATGCTTCGCCGAAGACGCCGTTGAGGGAACGGATAGCGATCTCGCTGTCCGTTTTTTCATGCGAAATGCTTGGTTGCTATAACATCCTTTTTTATGCCGGCCGATAACAAAAGAGCGTTTATAAGCAGATCGTACATAAGAAAGGAAGAATGTCGCTTGGGTTGGTTGAAAAAGATTGCAATAAGTTGGGGCTGTATCGTATTGGGTGTAACTTTCGCCGGAGGCGGCGGGACGGCGGCGGCCGCGCAGGCGGTCGCGTTTAAGCAGAGCGCGCAGTTCTTCGGCAAAGACCTGCTGGACGTGGCGTACGGCGGAAGCGTCTATGCAGCGGTAGGCGGAGACGGCGCGATCGTGCGTTCGATCGACGGAGACGATTGGAAAACGGTTGGCACGGGCATCAAAAGCGATCTGAAGGCTGTAGTTTACGGAAACGGACGCTTTGTCGCGACAGGAGAAGACAATACGCTGCTCGTATCGGCCGACCGCGGGCAAACCTGGACGAAGCGCTCGCTGACGCTGACGCCTTCGACCGTGCCGGGACTGAAAGAAACCGAGCCCGGCGTGCTGTCGCGCAGCAAGGAAATTACGCACGGAAGCGTGGTGTGGGACGGCAAGCGGTTCGTGGTCCTCACCCAAATGAAAGCTTATGTATTCGATGACCTGTCCAAAAATTCGACGGGATATGCATTCGTTTCCACTTCCGCGGACGGGCTTTCCTGGAAGACTTCGCTGGTCGGCCCGTATGTTTACGAAATGGATAAGATCAAAGTGATCGACGGCGTATATTACGCGATGGGACAGAATCGGACAGCTACCAGCCGGGATCTAAAAAAATGGACGACGTACGAATACGGCCTGACCGATATCGCTTCCGGCCCGGGCGGCAAAGTCGCGCTCTGGGAGCGGCTGGAAAGCGCGCGTACGCGTCCCGCGGCTTTGCGCGTGTCCGCCCTGACCGCCAAATTGAATTTCAAACCGTCCGTGGACCTCACAAAATGGAGCGAAGCGTCGCAGGCGCGTTCCATCGACTATATAAACGGCCTGTATGCGGTAAACGCCGACAAAGGCAATCTGGTCGTGTCCGCGGACGGGAAAACCTGGAGCAAGCGCTCGGTCGGAACGCAAGACAATACCATTTCTCTCGACCGCTTGAAATTGAACAAAACGATCTGGGACGGCAGCCGGTATGTAACGGTCGGCGCGTTCGGCAGCATCTATACATCGACCGATTTGAAAAAGTTCGATTCGCACCCGGTGCAGGGCACGGCATTTCCGGTCGGATTCGATCTGTACGGGATCGGCCGGGTAGGCGGGCAGACTTATGTGTACGGCTCGAACGGTTCTTTTTATACCCGTGAAAACGAAAAGGCCTGGGAACGTCCTTATTCGATTCTACCCGCATACAACGTGTTGGCTGCCTATTACGACGGGCGGCATATCGCGGTCGCGGCCATGCTGTCCGATTGGAGCTGGACCGTTCTCAACAACAGCTATGTACTAAGCGTTTACGATGTGAAAAGCGAAACAAAAGAAGAGACGCATTTAAGCGGAAACTACGAGCCTTACCTGATGCAGGCCGCGGGATCGACGTTCGCCGCCACGATGAAAGACGGGCAGGTGTACAAGTATTCCGACGCAGCCGGCAACTTCGCCAAATCGGGCGCGCCGAAAACGAGCCTGATGTTCGACGAACCCCGAGTGATTGCCGGAAAAGGTTCGCAGAAGGTCAAATACACGTACGACAAATACAACGGCGGCAGCCGGCTTTACTATTTGCAAAACAACAAATGGATCAAAGCGTCGTTCCCCACATGGAGCGCGATCGAAACGTACAATGCGCAGCAAAGCAAACATACGCACAAAGAAGATACGTTCGGACAGATCATCTACGGCAACAACGAATTTATAGCCGTCGGAGCCCGCGGCATGGTGCTGCGCTCGAAAGACGGCAAGACGTGGACGCAGCTGAGCACGCCGACGAAGCAGTATCTAAACGGCATTGTGTGGGACGGGAATGTCTATACGATTGTCGGGGATAAAGGGACCTATCTGACAAGCGGTCCGAGTAAATAAAAAAGTTTTTCTGGGTAAAGAATAAGAAATGCAAACCATAGAAAGAGGGAGGAACTGTCATTCAAGTCTCGATTAATCCTTCACTGGAGAATCACGAGGTGCCGGAGCTAAGACAAGCCGTCGGTTGGGGGCGCAGAGATTGCGACTTTCCCGCTTTGTTCGAACGCTGTAACTTTTGGGCAGGCGTACAAGACGGGCAAGGAAAACTGGTGGGATTCGGTTATGTGGCCGGTATGGGTCTTCAACATGGATATATGGAAGACATTATCGTGCATCCGGATTATCAGGGCCAGGGCATCGGGAAACGGCTGGTCAAAAGGCTGCTGGACGAAGCGGAATCCTACGGGCTGGAGATCATAACCTTGACGTTCGAGGCGAAAAATGCTGATTTTTACGAGGCATGCGGATTTCAGGTCGGTTTGGGCGGAGTTTGGAGTAAAGGTTAGCGTTTGTACAAAAAAGACGTAAAATGACGGCGCAGCGGGATCTGGATATCCGCGAGCGCCGTTTTTTTGTTAAGCGAAATTCTTACGAATATACAGCCGACCATAAGAAATAAAACTTCGGTCGTATAAATGAATCGGGATCTAAATCTAATTCGATTGATTAGCTTGAACAACTGGCTGCGGCTAAGCCGGTTCACGTTTGAATGAAGCTGCAGCGCAACACATTCGAATTAATCAGAATGAAGCAGCATTGGAATCGGAATAAAAGAGCTGGATGCGTAAAAGTTGGCGTTCAGATGATCCAAATCTACGAACGGATTGAATTGAAGTTGATTGATGTAAACCGACAGATTTAAGGATTTGATTTGTCAGAGTATTTGTTTTCTTATATATAAATTCACAAAATCCGTATTTTGTACATATATAAATAAGCCGATAGATCATCTTCCACAGTCGCGCAATCCTTTTACCTGCCCGATCCGAACTCCGTCAATCTCGCCTAAAATCGTCCCTTGATCCTTTTCCGTATCAGACCGCGCATGCAGAATACTTTTCTTTATAACTTGCTCTTCTAAACTAATCGGTTTATAATGAGTCAAACGGTATAGAAAGCGAGGAAATTTTAATGAAAAACTTGATTCCTCCGTTCACTCTCGAAACGGCAATCCAAAAAACCCGTATGGCGGAAGACAGCTGGAATAGCCGAGATCCGCAGCGCGTTTCGCTTGTTTACACTGAGGATTGTTATTGGAGAAATCGGAGCGAATTTATCACGGGCCGCGAAGAAATCGTCTCTTTGCTGACCCGAAAATGGGCAAAAGAACTGGACTACCGGCTGATCAAGGAACTTTGGTCGTTTACGAATAACCGCATTGCGGTACGGTTCGCGTATGAATGGCATGACGATAGCGGTAATTGGTTCAGATCGTACGGAAACGAGAATTGGGAATTCGCCGAAGACGGCTTGATGCAGCGCAGATTCGCTTCGATTAATGACATGCCGATCCAGGAACAAGATCGCAAATTTCTTTGGCCGCTCGGCACGCGTCCCGCCGAACATCCAAGCTTAAGCGAGTTAGGCCTATGACCCGTACTATTTTTGAAAAGCCCGACGTCCTTCCTCTTGTCACCGAAGTGTTTCGCGAGTTGGGTTACGAAGGAGCGTCCATGAGCAAGATTACAGAACGAACAGGTCTGTCCAAAGGAAGCTTATATCACTTCTTCCCTGGAGGAAAAAGCGAGATGGCTTCTGAAATTCTTGCTCATATCGATCAATGGTTTACCCTCAACCTTTTTGAGCCGCTCGAAAACAACGAAGCCCTGTCAGCAATCGATCAGATGTGGCAGCAGATCGATGTCTATTTTCAGTCCGGTCAGCGTATATGCCTGATCGGCGCGTTCGCTCTGGACGAAACCCGAGATCGCTTCGCTGCCGCGATTCGACAGTACTTTATAAGATGGATTGAAACATTGAGTGCGGCATTGGTTCGAACAGGTCTCTCTCAAGAGGCGGCTGTCCGAATTTCGGAGGAAACGATCGTTGGCATTCAGGGGGGATTGGTTCTGAGCCGAGCGCTTCATGATGAATCCTTTTTCGGACGCACGTTGGCTAATCTTGCGCAGCGAGTCTCAACAGCCATTGCGGAAAGCGGCCCTCCCCGCTGACATCGCTAGGCTTCTCGGAATTTACTCATATCAGGTATAGGCAGCTTTTTATTCTGATTGAGCGAGGAAATTTGTTTGACTTCTTCATCAGAAAGAGAAAAATCAAAAATATTGTGATTTTCCGCGATTTCGAGCATCATCGGATGTTCATTCAGCCCTCCCTTCATCAGCGGAGACCAAGCTTCCATCTGAATCCGGTGCTGCTTGCAATATACACTCAGTTCGTGACGTGTCAGATAGGGATGGAATTCGACCTGATTCACCATGGGTTGAATGATAGCTACCGCCTTTAGTTGCTCCAGGTCCGCGATTTCAAAATTGCTGACGCCGATTGCTCGAACTTTCTTTTGATTGTACAGCTCCTCTAATGCTTTCCATGTTTCGAGCGATTTCCCTGCTACAGGCCAGTGAATCAAATATAAGTCCAGATAATCCAACTTTAACGCTTCCAGGCTTCGGTCAAACGCCGCCAACGTGGACGCATACCCTTGATCTTCATTAGCGACCTTTGCTGTTACGAAAATATTTTCCCGATCCACTCCAGATTCGATAATGGCTTGTCCGACTTGATCTTCGTTACGATACGCAGTCGCGGTATCAATGCTCCGGTATCCGTTTTGCAAGGCATATTTTACCGGCTTCGTTGCATCTTCACGATCTGCCGTCCAAACGCCAAGTCCCATCCAGGGCATTTTTACGCCATTATGTAAAATGGTAAAAGCATCGTCCATTCTTTATTCTCCTTTCGTAAAAACGCGCCAGACCGCTTCCGCTAATCAGCGTGTCGACTGCTTCGAAGAATCTCCATCAGCCTATCCGCCGTCTCCGTATTTCTCGCCGCTTTTGGGAGTAAGGCCGGCCGACCGAATTCGAAATAAGCGGCCCCTTTTCTGGGGTGGACTGTCGCTGTCGCCGCAGTATGGATTCGTTCGGCTCCTTTGACCGGCGAAACGAAATACCAGCGAATCATAGGGAACCAGAACGGCATGGCTCCGCTCATCGACATAGCTGTGCGGGTCGGTCCGGGATCCGCGATCCGCAGCGATATTCGATCCTGCGCATAATCGTCGGCCATGGCTTGAAACGCCGCTGCCGTCGCCAGCTTCGTATGCGCATAGGCGCGAAATCGCTTAAACTTCCGCGGTACACGAAGCTGCGGGAGATCCAAACCGTGTGCCATGCGCATCGCGCTTGATCCGACGGCGACAACAACGGAGTGATCCGCCGCCGCCAACTGCGGTCGAAGCAGCTCTGTAAGTAGATAGGGAGCGAACGTATTCACCTCGTAATGCAAATCGTTTCCCTGAACCGATAACTCAAGACGCTCGCCGGCAATTCCGGCATTATGAATCAGCAGATCGATACGATCCCGTTTCTCAGCGATCTGCTCGGCCGCCTGTCTAATCTGCGCATGATCCGACAAATCCGCATAGATCGGCTCGATAACCCGCGACGGAGCCGCAGAGCGAAGTTGTTTCAACTGCGGAATCGTTCGTTCGGGGCTTCGGTTAATTAGAATTAGATCGTAGCCGGCAGCAGCAAGCATTTTGCTCAATTCCGTGCCTATTCCAGAATAGGAAGCCGTTAATACCGCGACAGGACGTTTTTCGCCCGCGTTTATCGACGACATACTGGATCAAATCCCCTCTTTGTTGACTTATTCCGTGTATCTTCTAAAATGATATCAACATCTGTTCATTTAGCAACCGACAGATTGTTTGTAAATGTCGAATATGCGGAGGGGCCATGTCGGAGCTAATCAAGGTTAATCAACGGGTTATGCTAACAAAACACCTGGTTAACGAAGCTTTATTGAAAATGCTTAAAACACGCAATATCCATAAAATTTCTATTCGCGAGTTGTGCCAAATTGCGGGGATTAATCGCACGACTTTCTACAATCATTATGGAAGTCAATACGATGTCTTAAACGAGATAGCGGAGGCGTATATCCAGAACA
The DNA here is from genome assembly GCF_030518235.1 of Saccharibacillus sp. CPCC 101409. Taxonomy (GTDB): domain Bacteria; phylum Bacillota; class Bacilli; order Paenibacillales; family Paenibacillaceae; genus Saccharibacillus. The sequence continues at coordinate 110,086 of NZ_JAULSA010000013.1, forward strand.
CTTCGTTTACTGTTATCCATGAGCTTGCGGCAGGCAAACAGGTCGATGCATGTCTGGTCGGAATTCTGCAATATGTCAAAGACAATCTGGAGTTTGCCAAGCTTATATTGGATACGGGCAATTACGACCTGATCTCCAGTATCAAAATCTCGCTACCGCAATTCGATCATATGGTTATGAAGTATCTGCCGGACAACCTGGATTTGACGGAGAAAAAAGCGATCGCCTCGTATGTTCAATACGGAACCTTGCGGTTGCTTAAAGAATGGATTCTTTCGGATTGTGCCGTATCGCCGCAAGAACAAGTCCGATTGATTTTAAAAGTTGCGGCGCGAACGATGAATGAATAGCTCGCGAATTCTTTTGAACGACGCGGCAGACTTAATTCGTATCAAGGTAAAAAAAGGGCTGTCCGGAATTCAGTTTTCACTGAATTTCCGGATAGCCCTATTAAGATATCGCTTCAATTCTTTTGGGATGATGAGGTGTCAGACCGCCATGAAACCTCCATCCACAAACAGTTCGTCGCCAGCGATAAAGCTGCTATCGTTGGATGCCAAGAACAGCACCGCTTTGGCGACTTCATCGGTCTGGCCGAGTCTTCCGAATGGCGTCATTTGCTTCAGTGCTTCCTCCGCCCCCTCGTTGTCTCGGAGATACGTCTGAAGCGCCGGAGTAAGGATCACTCCAGGAGAAACGACGTTCACGCGGATGCCCTGGTTTTTAAGATCGGTTGTCCACGTACGGGCGAACGAGCGAATCGCGGCCTTCGTGGCGCTATAGATTGACAACTCGGGAAGCCCTTTACTGCCCGATCCCGATCCTGTAAGGATTATTGTGCCTCCCTCCTTCATTAAAGGCAGCGCCTTCTGTACGGTGAAGACCAAGCCCTTGACGTTCGTAGCGAATACACGATCGAAGTGATCTTCCTCGATTTCGCCGATTGGTGCGGACTCCGAAATTCCTGCGTTGGCAAATACGACGTCAACCTTGCCATGGTCGCGTTGTATGCGTTCGTAGAGTCGATCGAGATCGTCTAAGCTGCCGACGTCTCCCCGAACGCCAACGGCACCGCGGCCGATCTCCTGCAAGGCCTCATCCAATCGTTCTTGTCGACGTCCTGTGATGTACACATGCGCGCCTTCAGCTGCGAAGAGCTTTGCCGTCATCAAGCCGATACCGTCGCTGCCGCCTGTAATTACAACGACTTTGTTCTCAAATCGTTTTGTCATATCGTCTGCCTTCTTTCTTTTTTTAAGTGGAGTGATCCTCCGTTTATTATATGGAGGTGTCCTCCACTTTTCAAGTATCAGCGAAAATAAACCATGGAATTTTAGCCTTTTTCCCTTTTTGACACTTTCTCCAACTCCCATTAAACTAAAAAGAATCGGAGAAAATATCTTTGGAAAGACGTTTTTTGCGACACAGAATTATTTAAGAACGGAAGCATGACAGAAGTTGGGGGGAAACGCATTGGCTGGGGGAAATTCACTACGGGCGGACGCCCAGAGAAACCGTGAACGTATTGTTGCTGCGGCTGAGGATGTTTTCCGGGAGCTGGGTGCCGGTGCTTCTCTGGAAAACGTTGCAAAGCGGGCGGGTGTTGGAATTGGAACGCTTTATCGGCGCTTTCCTACGCGTGAGGCGCTTTTGGCTGAAACCTATAGCGACCGATTCTTATCATTCGCACAAACCAGTCGGGAAAGATCTGCCGAACTTGATTCAGCAAGTGCGGTACGCGCTTATCTTGAAGAACTCGCCCTGCTCACGAGCGTATATCGAGGCCTTGCTGCTTCGCTAGGAACTGTTCTGCAAGTCGGCACGCCGGGCTGCCATGCGACAAGCGAAGAGGGAATGAGGTTATTGGATCATGCGCAGAAGATCGGAGTGATTCGTTCTGATATCAACTTTGAGGATGTAATCTATATCGTAACCGCAATCTCCCTTGCTGTTGAACAAGAAGATTCGCCGAAATCTCGTATTGCTCATCTGGTAGGCTTGTTCCTCGACGGCATCGGCGTGCGGTGATACTTCCGGAAACTCAAATGTCGGATCGTCTTTTTTGCAGGTGATCCGATTTTTTTATTTACACATAAAAAAAGCCGTCGTTTAAAGACGGCTTTCTGCCAAAAAAACATAAATAAATGTGACTTAATTATTTTATATGCCTCGAAAAACTTCTAAATGAGCATGGATAAATGTATACATCAATGAAACTGTTCCTTAACCGCCTCACTAAATTCATCCCTCATATAAAAATTCTCTGCCTACTCGTCTTTCTTTTTCACGATTTCATTCTGCTTCGCTTTCAGCTTTTCAGGCGTAACGTCGTCGCCCAGCGGATCGATGATCGTGGAGTTCAACAGGATATCGTTAACCGAGCCGCGGAATGCTCGTAAATATTCTTTGCGCAGCAGCGTTTGTTCTTCTTTTTCCGCCTCGGATAGACCGACTTCTTTTTGCTTTTTGGACAGCTCGTTGATTCTTTGCAAACTTGGAATAACCATTGTATATCCTCCCTGACTAAGCGCATTCGCCATTTATGTTTATCCCATATTTTATCTAACTTCCTTCTTCATGTACACAAGCATGTAGATCGGCGCATTTAGGCTATACCTTCTTCCTCGACCATAGCACAACCGGAATAAGCAGCAGCGCAAGAAATCCTCCGGCCAGCGAAAGCACGGAATAGCTGGAATGAGCTACGACCATCCCCGAAAGCGCGCCTCCGGAAGCTCCGGCGAGTGCGATCAGCACGTCTACCGTTCCCTGCGTCTTGGCGCGGGTCTCCGGCGTCGTGGCATCCACGATCGCGGCGGTGCCGCTGATCAGTCCGAAGTTCCAGCCCAGGCCGAGCAGCGCCAGCGCAACAATCAGCAGCGTCATCGAATCGCCCGGCGCGAACGCGGCGAGCAGTCCGGCCAGCAGCAGCGTCACGCCGGAGGCGTAAGACATCCGCTTCCGGCCGTATTTATCGACGAGAACGCCGGTCAACAGCGAAGGCAGATACATTGCGGCTACATGGATTCCGATCACCATCCCTACCGCGCCGAGTCCATGACCGTGATGCTTCATATGCACCGGGGTCATGGTCATGATGGCGATCATCACGATCTGGGTCAGCACCATGACGGAAGCGCCGACGATGACCCCGCGCTTATTGACGTCCGATTCCGCGTCTGAAACGCGGGAAGACGCAGCGCTGCCGAGACCGGCTTTTTCACGCTCCGCCGAAGCGATCGCTTGGGCAACGAGCAGCGGGTCGGGTTTCAGGAAGATCAGCAGCACCAATCCGGCCAGCAGATAAGCGGCGGCGGCCAGCATAAACGGACCGGACAAAGCGGGAGCGCCCAGCGAAGTGGCGGCGCCGCCCGTCACGTTGACCAGATTCGGTCCGGCGACCGCGCCGAACGTGGTGAATACCATCGCCATGCTGATCGATTTGGCACGCTGCGTCGGCAGCGCAAGATCGGTCCCGGCATATCGGGCCTGCAAATTGGTCGCCGATCCGGCTCCATAGATCAACAGCGAGACGAAAAGCAGCGGAATACTGCTCCAGATCGCAGCCAACACCACCCCGATCGCTCCGATTCCGCCCGCCAAAAAGCCGGCGGCCAATCCGACGCGGCGTCCCGAACGTTGAGACAAACGGCCGACGATCAGCGCGGCGGCGGCCGAACCCAGTGTAAACAACGCGGTCGGCACGCCCGCATAGCTGTCCGTGCCGAACATATCCTGCGCAAGCAGCGCGCCTACCGTAATTCCCGCGGCAAGCCCCGCTCCGCCGAACATTTGCGACGCGATCACGATATTCATCGTTTTGCGATACAAACGGCGCTGCTTATCCGGCGAATCGATGTAAGAGCGGAATTCGGCTTCCTTTTTCCACTTCTTTTTCCGAACCTGATCTTTTTCTTTTACGTGGTTTTTTGACATGCTTTTCCCCCTGCTTCGATTCCATAACAGACAATTTTAAATAACGAAAACAAGAAAAAGCTGCGCTTATACTCCCGGCAGCCTTTTCTTATAAACGTTCAAGCGTTTTGGATAACGCCTTTTAGCTATGTACGAATTCTGCTTCCTTCAGAGCCGGCGCTTTCTTCGGTCCGAATACTTCATCACATTTCTCGGCGATCCATCCTTCGATGTCTGCGACGTTTTCGCTTCTGCATAATACGAATCCGCCTTGAAGCGAAAACACGATATATTCATGCTTTTCCCCAAAGATCGACGTTTTCATCACTTTCGTATTGATCAAATTAGCGTCCGCATTCAAAGCATCGGTTACGGAATCTTCTTTAAAATCGGCGTACATCCCCCAGGCTTTTGCCACTCCCCGCGTCCTCATTTCTTACCGCTTATGCAGCGTCATGGATTTGCCGTCTTGTCGATGGCTGTTGTCAGTGTAACAGGTTATCACCCAACCTCCAACCCGTAAGCCCGACAAGCTTCTTCCAGCCCGCCCGCAAAATACGTCTCCGACGTCGTAAACGCCCATTCCCCGTCGATCTTCCGGAACTGGCCCAGCACCAGGGTGTCGCACACGGTACTCGGCATATACTCGAATGTGTGATACAAATCCAGTTCGTTGTCGATCGTCAGCTCCACTTTTTGCTTGTACGTATCCAGCGAGCCCACGATCACGATCCGCGTACAGTGCGCCGGCAGCTTCGCCAGATCGAGGATCAGCAGCTTTTCCCAGACGTTGTCGTTAATCAATCGCACGCAGCCGCTCGGGTGGTCGGGCTGATTGTAGAAAATAAAGTCGTCTTCGCCCGCGCAGCGGTCGTGCTCGTTCACCAGGAACGCCGAAACGTCGATATCCACTTCGTCTTCGGCGTCGAGTTTGGACAGTTTGAGCTTCAGCTCGGCTTCCGGCGATACTTCGATGCGCGAGCGCAGTCGTTCTTCCGTTTTGTCCAGCTGCGCTTTGTCCCAGATCTCGACGCCGAGCTGCTCCGCCATCTGGAGCGCCGCGCGGCTGAAATAGCTGGTCGCCACGACCATGCAGCTCTGGCAGTCGTACATATTCGCTCCCGCGTACACTTCCTGCACCGCGCGCACCGGCACCACGTTGCTGAAGCATTTGAGCTGCACCGCTTTGCGGACGCCGCTTTTGATAATGATCAGGTCCACTCCGTAGTCCGGCGCGTAAGGATCGCTGGTCGGGACTTCGACTTCGTAGCCCAGTTTGGTAAACAGTTCCTGCATATGGTACTCGAACGTCCGCCCGTCCAGCGCGATCTCTTCGAGCACGGCCGGGGTAAACGAATATGTCGCCGTCAGATCGGGAATCCCGTAATTGGCCGCGACCTGCTCCATGCCGGCGTTGTAGCCGTTGCCGATCGCGTTGAAGCGCCACTCCTCCTTGTACGCGTACAGCGCGCCGAGTTCCAGAGCCGTATTGCCGGCGCAGGTGTCCATGTCTACGTCGTAGCGCAGCAGTTCGCGGTTGTCGTAGGTCAGCACGCGGATATACAGCTCCTCCGGCGCACCGTGTGGCATGACCAGCGTAAACAGCACTTTGTCATGTCCCGCCTGCCCGATCGCCGCCAGATTCACCGTGTACTGCTCCATATCCTCCGTCGGCAGTTCTCTCCCGTCCACATGCGTTGTGCCGATCGTCGATTTATTCCCGAAAAAGGCGATGCTTTCCGCGTCCGGCAGCCGGCTGTTTTTGAGCAGCATCGCCGCCGTCAGGCATTCGCCTTCCCCCGTTTTCCAGCCGATCCCGATCTTGAGATTGCTCTGCTCGACCGTCGTTTTGGAGCCTTTGACGATCTTTTGCGAGCCGGAACGGTCTTCGATGCGCATCGCGCGCACCCGGCCGCTGAGCGGCAGATCCGTTTTGTTGACGTACTGCGTGAATTTGTTGAGCACTTTGCGGTACAGCACGGACGTCGCCAGGCTCGAAATCTTCGGGACGTGGGTGATCGTGACGTTCTTCGGCGTTTTCTCCGTGCAGCGCAGCGGATAGCCTTTGATCGAGATAAAGTTCCAGAACAGATGCGGGGCGCTCATGGCGTTGATCCGGCCCAGATAAGGGGTGACTTCTTCGTCGGTGAACCAGATGATGTTCGTCAGCTCGCTGGTGGTGAACAATCGGGAGAACAGATCGATCTTTTCGCCGCGCGACGCGTCTTTGCCATAGATATGCGACTTCATATAGGTGCTGGCGTTGTCTTCGGTAAAAGCGGGCAGCCGGTAAAAGGTACCGTTCGTCTGCGCCACCACTTTCACCGGACCGTTTTGCGCCAGCGGAGACAGTTTGTTGAACACCGTCTGCATATTGCCGCGCTTCATGTATTTTTGCAGGCCCTCGGCGGCGTTGACGATCAGGATGAAGTTGAGCTTCTCCCCCTCGACGCCCTGGCGGGTTAAGTAGGATTGATACGAGTTGCGATAGCTGCTGAAGCTCATGACGATTCCCCCTCAAGGAAGTTTCTCTCTAAAAAAGAGGATGCGGTCCAAATGACCAGTTGCTTCCTTAAGCTTACTCTCTTTCTGGATGGAAGTGAATGGACGGGAGGAAAAAAGCCTGATTAACGCGTTTTCTCAATTGCGTTAACAGGCTTTCTATTTCATCAAAGAAAATTACTGTTTGTAAGAAGTAAACAAAAAATAGTTTTTATTAGCTGCCCAGTTATAATAATTTGAAGTGGTCGCGTTTTTACTGGGGTCTTTAGCACCGAATTCAAAGACTCCACTGCTCGTCATTCTATATCCGTTTCCTGCTTGCCAATGCCAGGTTACGTCTGGATCAAGCCAGACAAAAAAATCGGGTTTATTCCACATGACCAGCGGAGGTCTTGAACTAATCACACGATCCTGATAGCTGGCTATGGCACCAGAGGCACTCCCCTTGATGTTGGTTGCCGTCCAACCACTCATATGCATGTTCAAAAGTTGAGGCGTTAAAAACGACATATTGCCCGCCGAGGTACCGAAAATGTTCGTGCCAAGAAAATTATACATACCGTTAATCATGTCGCTCTCTGAATTATTAAAATATGTTTTCATGTCATGAACTTGAAGTCCGATGCTATGAAGATATTGAATAACCATTGAAAGAGAAGTAGGACCACACGCGCTGCCTGAGTGATTAACACCTGGTTGGTACTGATTCATTGAAGGAACAGCCAAATAATAAGCCGAGGGAGCCGCTTTTAAAGAAAAAGAGTCTGACTCCAAACTTTGTTTCCATAATTCACGAGAATTTGGCTCAACATTTAAATCTAAACTTTGAAGTATTTCTGCTAGAGTAGGGGAAAAAGCGTCAGCGTTGTTTTTTTGCAGCTTCATCTTCTGATTATTATTGTTAACTTCACTTTCAATTTGTGAAATAAGTTCGTTGGCATTTACGGCGGCCGCCTGATTTCCCCCTCCAAAATAATACAATTTCTCATCTGCCTCTGCCGACTCCAAGGAATCTTTTGTCGGCGAACTGCTATATTCGAGGATAGGAGTTATATCGTACCTAGCCCCAGTAATATAATAGCCGATACTTTGATTGCCTTGCATAAGCTGAAAATAGTAGCCCATTATATGATCGTGAATGTCATATAAGTCTGCACGATGCACAATTTCTACATCATTCCACAAACCGAAGAATTCATGTTCAGGAGGAATATTTTTGATATCGCTTTCAACAACTTGCTTAACCGCTTCCACGGGTATGAGTTCACTTTCGGCATTGGCCGCTGGTGTATTCAAGAAAGTAAATCCGAACAAAATAATTGCAAAAAAGATACTCCTACATCTTTTAACATCCATTTTGTCATCCCCTTTAGTTACATCTACATTTTAGGTTTGATGCTTGTTTCATTTTCTTCCCGACCTTCGTTTCTCTAATACATAGTCATACAAGTCTTCAAATTCTTTCGTCTGCATATCCTGACCGACGTAGAAAACCAGTGTGGGATCTTCTGTCGGATAAGCATGGGAACTGTATCTAAGGTGCATAACATCGAAACTCATCTTCTGCATTTGAAAATCGATCCGATACTTATCCTCCAGGTAAGTTTCAAACTCTTTCTTGTAAGATGCAGATTTCCAAGGGAGTCCATAGAATATCGCATATACTCCCATGCCTAGAAGCAATACAACGAGCAAAAAAACGATTTCTCCTTTTCCAAATCGGTTTTTCATCTTTTCCTCCTTTTTTAAATTTAGTTCCCTTCCATCTAAACGCCATGAAAAGCATGATAGTTGTAAAAAAATTAAAAATTCCCAAAATGAATATGTTGATCGAGAATGGATTTTACTTCACGTTATATAACTCTTCCTCAAAATACTCCACCGCCACCTCGCGAAAAACCTCCGCCGCCCGCGACATATACCGCTCGTCGTTCCACAGCAGTGCGATCTCGCGCTCCAATTTGGGTTCTTTCAGCGCGATATACCGCACTTCCGCGCGTTTCTCCATAGCCGTCGCCGGTATAAAAGCGATCCCGATCCCCGCTTCGGCCAGCGCGATCAGCTTCGACGGCTCGTCGCCTTCGTACACGTAGCGAAGCTCGAAGCCCAGCGATCGGGCGGCGCCGTCGATCAGGTCGCGGGTGCCGCTTCCCTTTTTCACGCCGACGATCCATTGGTTTTGCAGTTCCGTAAGTTTGACGGCTTCCCGCTTCGCCAGCGGATGATCCGCAGGCAGTACGGCAACGATCGGATCGACATGCAGAATCCGGCAGGCGATGCCCTCGCCGGCCGAAGGCGAAGACATCCCGAAGTCCACTTCGCCCCGCCGCACCCGCTGCGTCAACTCGCTTCGCTCCACCCGCTCCACGTAGAGCTGGATATCCGGCATCCGCCTGCGGTATTCGCGCAGGATAGCGGGCAGCGTACTGGCGGCGGTTACGGCGAGCTTGAGCGTATCCGGTTCGCGCCCGGCCAGATCGCGGATTTCCCGCCGGCCCTGCTCCAGTTCGAACAACGCTTTTTCCGCGCGTTTGAGAAACAGCTTTCCGAATTCGCTCAGCTGCAGCCTGCGGTTGATCCGGTCGAACAGCGGCGCGCCCAGATCGTTTTCGAGGCGCTGGATCGTTTTGCTGAGCGAAGACTGGGTGACATGCAGACGCCGCGCCGCTTCGGTCATATGCCCGGTTCTCGCCACTTCGATAAAATACTGCAATTGCAGCAGTTCCATATTGGCTCCCCCTGTTTATCCGTGACTTCTCCAATACTTGTATAATCATTCCTTTCAGTCAATGGAATCATAGCATAAAAGGCGTTGGAGAGAATCAGCAAATTCCGCTAAGCTTCTGGCATAGGGGGAATGATTATGAATAAACGCACCTGGTGGCTGATGATCTCGATCGGGCTCGGCGTGATGCTGAACCCGCTCAACTCTTCGATGGTGTCCGTCGCTATACCCGCGCTTCAGGAAGCGTTCCGGCTGGACTTTACGACCGTGTCCTGGATCGTGTTCTCGTTCTATATCTCCAGCGCCGTCGCGCAGCCGGTGATGGGCAAAGCCGGCGATCTGTTCGGTCGCAAAAAGATCTTTCTCGGCGGACTGCTGGTCGCGTTTCTTGCTTCGCTGGCCGCCCCCTGGTCGCCGAGCTTCGGCTGGCTGATCGCACTGCGCGTCCTGCAGTCGATCGGCACCAGCATGATGATGGCCGTCGGTATGGCGCTGGTGCGCATTCATGTCACGGAGAAACGGGCTTCGGCGCTGGCGGTGCTGTCCGTGTTCTTGTCGGGAGCCGCGGCGGTCGGTCCGTTTATCGGCGGGCTGCTGACTTCGGGCTGGGGCTGGCGGGCGATCTTTTTCGTCAATCTGCCGTTTGCGCTGGCCGCGTTTGTGCTGGCCCGCCGCACGATTCCGGACGATCCCGGCCGGGAGGCGGGCGAATCCGGTCGTTTCTCGCTGCGGGCATGGCTGAGCCGGATCGACGCGCCGGGCGCGGGTTTGTTTGCGGCTGGGCTGATTCTGCTGTTCACCGGACTGCTGGCGACCGGCCCTCGCGGGCAGATCGGCGGGTCAAGCTTGGCGGGAATCGAAATCGCCACCGCGGGACTGCTGATGCTGATTCTGTTTGCCGTCTACGAGCTGAAGGTGGCCGCGCCGTTTATCCCGCTGCGCTTGTTCGCGGGCAATCCGGGGCTGATTCGTATCAACATCGAATTTATGCTGGCCAATCTGCTGTTTTACGCCGTGTTCTTCGGACTGCCTTCGTATTTGCAGCAGGTCCGCGGCTTGAGCGAATTCCATACGGGACTGCTGATGCTGAGCCTGGGGTTGTGTTCGCTCGTCGTCTCGCCGCTGGCCGGGAGATGGACGGAGCGGTTGGGACCTGCGTCCGTGCTTCGGATGTCCGCGCCGGTCATTACGTTGGGCGCGGCGGGCATGGCGCTGCTGAACCCCCATACGCCGCTGCTTGTAATCGTCCTGATCCTGGCGGCGTTCGGGATCGCGAACGGGCTGAACGGCGTGGCGATGCAGTCGGCGCTGTTTGCGGCTTCTCCGGCCGAGGCGGCCGGCGTCGTGTCGGGGATGTTTATCACCTTTCGCTATCTGGGCACGATCCTGTCGTCTTTGCTGACCGGGCTGGCGATGGGCGGAAACTTCAACGAAGCGGGGTTTCGGGCACTGGGCATCTGGCTGATAGCCGCGGCGCTGATACTGGTTGTATTGAGTTTGGGGAAAAGGCGGTCGGCGGAGGAAGAAACGAACAGGTGAAAACCGGTGGTTGACAATGCGAAAAAGCCTACGGCGCAGAAGGAATCCGGCCGCAGGCTTGCCTTTTTTTGGCTTGCTCATTCGTTAGTATGGTATCTGGGTAGCCCACTTTTCTTAATAGGAGGTTGTTGCACTCAAGTATCTGTCAAACCACAAAGAGGAGATCTAGATGAAAACTTATCAATTAGCATCTAAAATTTCTACTTTTTCAATAAAATCGTTTACCTCATATTGAGTTTTATCATTATAGTTGTTTGTTGTTACTTTTTTAGCTTCCACACGCAATACGCCTTGAGAGCCCCAAGTAAATCCCGCTTCATTCAAAAAAACGATAACTTTTTCTCCTTCTTGAAGAGCTCCTCCTTCTGGTTCGATAAAGTATGCTCCTGCGTCGCCGCCTGCTTCATTATAAGTGATAATCGTATTTCCCTGTTTATCCAAACTCTTTAATTGATTTTCGTTTGTATCTTTAATAGGCTCTTCGACTTGAATCTTCACTTCAGTCACCGTTTCTTCAATAAACTTCCCAGCATTTCTATCATCGACATCGAATTCGGTAGTTACGGGAATTTTGATTTTTTTGGTGTTTTCGCGTTTTACAACAGTTCCGTAAACGATTCGATCTGCATGATCTGTCATTTCATGTAAAGTAAAAGCTGGATAAGTAGCTTGATCTTTTACAATAATCTTTCCATGGTGAGTAATGTTAGGCAAATAAATTCCTGCTCCTACTGCCAGAGTTAAAACAATCGTACTTGTAATCACTTTTTTTCTCATAGTACTAACCCTCCTTTTTCTCTACGAATGTTGATCTTCAGAACGTTTTCACCGGCCCCGAGCCGATCTCGATCTCCAGTCGGTCCTCTCCGAACTTGTCGATCAGCATCCGCGCCTGCTCGTCGGTAAACGGGCCGTCGATTTCGATACGCGGATTGTCGATCGAGTAGCCCGCGCTGTACGGGCCGTCATGAATCTCATCCACGTAATCGGCGACTTCCTTGCAAAAAGCGGCCAGTTCCGGTTCGGAATACGCCGACGTTTGGAAGACTACATCGCGGCCGAACCGCTGCTCCAGCGCCTGCCGAAGTTCGCGGATATCCGGTTCGTTTCCTTTTTTGGTGACGAAAGCGATCTTGGGTCCGTCCGGATGATCGTTGTCGAAGTAGTAATCGGTCTTGGCGGGAATCAGGGCGGAATAACGATGGTCTGCGAAAAAATCTTCGAGCATCGGAATTGCCCGGATCTGGAACGCGAGGCTAGGATCTCCGGAAGCCTGCGTATTCGCTCCAGCGCTTTCCTGCGCCCGGATGCTTTGCGCGGGTTCCGTTCCTCCGACTCCCGTCAGCAGCAATCCGAGCACAACGGCGGATGTCCACGTTATTCTTTTTCTCATTGCTGCTCGACCTCCCTCTTTGTTGATACAGACGGGATAAGAAGGACGATTGTTACGAAAAAAGAGCAAAGACTCCTATCCCGGGGGATAAGAGTCTTTAGCGATCTGCAATCTATCTCAATACAACGTCTGCGCCGAAGCCGCCGAGAACGCAGTGAGTTCTTCCAGGCGGCCGTCTTTTACTTTGCTCGCCCATTCCGGGTCGGCCAGCAGGGAGCGGCCGATTGCGACCAGGTCGAACTCGCCGCGTTCAAGCCGTTCGAGCAGGCCGTCGAGGCTGCTGACTTTGGAGCCTTTGCCTTCGCTGAAGAACGCCATCACTTCGCCGTCCAGTCCGACCGAGCCGACGGTAATCGCCGGTTTGCCGGTGATCTTCTTCGCCCAGCCGGCGAGATTGAGATCGGAACCTTCGAATTCCGGCTGCCAGAAGCGGCGGGTCGAAGCATGGAAGATATCGACGCCCGCCCGGCTCAGCGGCAGCAGCAGCTGTTCCAACTGCTCCGGCGTCTCGGCCAGTCTGGCGGTGTAATCGTTGGTTTTCCACTGGGAGAAACGCAGCACGATCGGGAAGTCGGGGCCGACCGCCCGGCGGCAGGCTTCGATCACTTCGACCGCGAACGTTGTGCGCTGCGCGGCGTCGCCGCCGTAGCGGTCGGTGCGTGTATTTGTTTTGGACCACAGGAACTGGTCGATCAGGTATTCGTGCGCGCCGTGCAGCTCCAGGCCGTCGAATCCGGCTGCTTTGGCCGCGGCCGCAGCATCGGCGAAAGCCTGCACGATCTCTTCGACTTCGCGTTCCGTATAATCGTTGACGTGGCCGCGCGCGCCCATATGCCAGATCTGCGGAATGATCTTCCCGCCGGCGGCATGGACTTCGCTGACCACATGCGCCCAGCCCTTGAGCGCTTCTTCGCCGTACATATGCGGGATATTCTGCTGGTTCGACGCGTCCGGATGATCGATAATCGTGCCTTCGGTCACGATCAGGCCGACCTCGTTCTCCGCGCGGCGGCGGTAATAAGCGGCGACGTCGGGACCCGGCACGCCTTCCGGCGAGAAACCGCGGGTCATCGGCGCCATCACGATCCGGTTTTTCAACGTCAGGTTATGCAGGGTAAACGGTTGGAATAAAGCTTGAACGGAATTTGCGGTAGTCATAGGGATATGCCTCCAGTTAAGTTGGGTTGGTTTTAAAATGGATAACAAGTTTTTGAATGAACAGTCAAGTAAAAGACGATGGAAAAAGCGCCGCCGGCGCCGGCAGATACATATACCGCCGGGGGGCTTGGCGATTAGCATGTCCGCCTGAGCGTCCCTATGTATTTTATTGCACTTTTTCTTGACCATATAGTCAAGTAAAGCGCAAAAAAATAAACGGAGTTAACGGGACGCGCGAAGCGGCAAACATAAGGAGATCCGCTTACCGCAGTCGAACGTTCGCGCAGACGGACGGCGGGTTCGCGGAAACCAAACCCGGCGCCCGCCATTTCCCGCCGGCGATCCGGCGCATCTTTCTTCTGCGTAAGCCCGCTGCGCGGCCTGCGGCCGAATCGCTAAGCCTGCATCAGCGCGATCGTCGTATGCAGGATATGCGACACCTGCTCGCGGGGCGTGCCCGATTTCTCCAGCACTTTCGCGCCGCCGATCGCGTTGTTCAGGTGCGCGGCAAGCTCGCGGTCGGTCATCCGGGTCGTAATCTCCCCCTGCTCCTGCCCGCTGCGGATCACGCGCAGCAGGATCTTTTCGACCGTGCCGGTCATCAGCATCACCTCGCGGTTGATCTCCTCGTCCCCGCTGTCGAACTCCAGCGAAGCGTTGATCATCAGGCATCCCCGCTTAACGGCCGCCTCGTCGGGGAACAGCGCGGCTTCGCAGATTGCTTGAAGCTTCTCGACCGGCGACTTTTTCCCGGCAGCCCGTTCCTCCAGCAGCTCGATACTCTGCTCGCGGTACAGCGCCAGCGACTTCAGAAACAATTCCCGTTTGCTTTTAAACACGCCGTATAGACTCTGCTTCTTCACCTGGGTCGTGCGGGTCAGGTCTTCGTACGAGGTGGCGTGATAGCCTTTCGTCCAGAAGACCTCCATGCACTGGTGAAGCGCGTGGTCGGCGTCGAACTCTCTTGGTCTGCTCATGAACGCATCTTAACATTACTTGACCACGTGGTCAAGTATAAGGTCGAAAAGAAAGAAACCGACCGATAAACGGCCGGTCAGATTGTCGAGAAACGATTTGATGCAAATATAATAGGGACGTTCGATTGGAATAAAAGTTCGGGAAAGGGCTGGAGAAATAAAGCGAGCGGCAGGGCGAATCTGAAATAGATGCGTATAGCGCCTTATTCCGGCTTAATCTTACGTTTTTGAGGAAATAACTGCGCTGATGCATCTATTTCGAATTTTTTCGCTTCGATTCGGCCTTTGGCTCCCGAATAGCTGCACCTGCGTCGCTATTTGGAGAAACGGAAGCGTTTCGTCCCAAATAAGTGTATGTATGCCGCTATTTTCTGTTTGGAACCCTACTCCGGCTTTCTCGACACCCTGCCCGACCGGTAAACGGCCGGTTTTCCGCGGCTTGCCCCGCTTGATTCGTGTTGCTCGCATCGCAGGTTTTCGTCCGCCCGCCCGATTCGCCCGATCCCGCCGTCTTACTTGGCGGGCAGGATATTTTTATCGAACTCCACTTCGAACAAATACTCGTCCAGGTCGACTTTGAGCGCTTCGTTGAACAGGTTGGACGCGATCATTTTGCAGCCTACGGTCGTAATCAGCACGATTTCTTCGGAAGAAAACTGCTCGCGCAGACGGTCGTAAATCGACGCATCGATACTGTTGGCGTTGTTGACCAGTCCCCGGCCGTAGTCGATCAGCACTTTCTCGATCTCGGTGAACTCGAATTCGTCGAAACGAATCTCCAGATCCCGCAGCAGCTTGGCGTGGTACGTGGAGCAGACCAGGCACTCGTTTTCCGTCGAGATGGCGTAGCAGTAGAAATACACCGCGCGGCTGCCGATGATTTTTTGCAGTTCGTTGCGCACCGGATAGAACTCCATCGCTTTGAACGACGGCATGGAATACAGCAGCGTTTTGACCATATTCGTGACGCGGGTGCCGCTCTGGAGTCTGGCGTCGACAAATTCCCGGACTTCCGGATTCATATCTTCGTATTGCAGCAAAGGCACGACACTGTTGCTTACGCGGTTAGTCATTTTGACTTCCTCCTCGAAAATGGATGTTTGGATTGTGGCGGCTTACTCGAACGCGGGGAACGGGATTCGCGGAATCGCCCCGATCAGCGACTGCGTATACCCGTGCCGCGGACGATGGAAAATGCTGCGGGTATCGCCCTGTTCCACGATCTCCCCGTCTTTCATGACCAGCACGCGGTGCGAAATACTGTAGATGACTTCGAGACCGTGCGCGATAAACAAATACGAGACGCCTTTTTGCAGTTGAAGCTGCTTGAGCAGTTCCAGAATCTGCGACTGGATCGTCATATCGAGCGCCGAGGTCGGTTCGTCGCACACGATGATCGACGGCTCCGCCGCCAGGGCGCGCGCGATCCCGACCCGCTGGCACTGGCCGCCGGACAGCTCTTTCGGGTAGCGCGACCGATAGTCCCGGGGCAGACCCACATCGGCCAGCAGCGCATCGACGCGTTTATCGATTTCGCCGGGCGGCAGCTTGAAATAAAGCTTCAGCGGCTCAGCGATCAGGTCGCGGACTTTCAGCCTGGGATTGAGCGACGAGACGGGGTCCTGGAAAATATACTGGATCTTTTTCTTGTCCGCCCGCGACCGCCCGCTTTTGCCGAACGCTTTGCCGCCCAGGGCGATACGGCCCGAAGTTGCGGGCAGCATGCCGGCGACCATTTTGGCGACCGTCGTTTTGCCGCTGCCGGATTCGCCGACGATGCCCAGCGTTTCCCCCGCGCCAAGCTGGAACGACACATCGCGGACAGCCGCGAAATCCGCGCCGCCGCGGGTGCGGTACACTTTGTTCAACCCGGCGATCTCCAGCAAAAAGCCGCTCATGGCCTCGCCTCCTCGAAGTAAATGCGCGGCATGCTGCCCAGCAGCTGTCGGGTATACGGATGCTTCGGATTGCGAAACAGTTCCGCTTTGTCGCTTTCTTCAACCAGCTCGCCGCTTCGCATCACGAT
The DNA here is from genome assembly GCF_030518235.1 of Saccharibacillus sp. CPCC 101409. Taxonomy (GTDB): domain Bacteria; phylum Bacillota; class Bacilli; order Paenibacillales; family Paenibacillaceae; genus Saccharibacillus. Next base: position 126,321 of record NZ_JAULSA010000013.1, read on the forward strand.
CACCCGGTCGGCGACTTCGTGCACCACGCCAAGGTCGTGCGTGATAAACAGCACCGTCATGCCATATTCGCGCTTGAGTTTCAGGATCAGCCGCAGAATCTGCGCCTGGACCGTGACGTCGAGCGCCGTCGTCGGTTCGTCCGCCAGCAGCAGCTCCGGCCGCGACGAGAGCGCCATCGCGATCATCACTCTTTGCCGCATTCCGCCCGACAGCTGGAACGGATACTGCTTGACCACTTCGTCCACATTGCGGATTTCCACCTGCTTGAGCAAATCTTTGGCCTGCGCCAGCGCCTGCTTGCGGCCGGTGCGGGAGGGAGCGTGCAGACGGATCAGGTCGATCATCTGCGTGCCGATCGTGTACACCGGATTCAGCGCGCTCAGCGCGTCCTGGAAGATCATCGCGATCCGTTTGCCGCGAATCGCCTCCATTTCTTTCTCGCTCAGCGTCAGCAGATCGCGGCCGCCGAAGCGGATCTGTCCCTGCGTATATTCGGCGGCCGGCTGCGGCAGCAGCTGCATGATCGATTTGGCGGCCACGCTTTTGCCGCTGCCGGACTCGCCGACCAGACACAGAATTTCGCCTTCCCGGATGTCCAGCGACAGGCTTTCGAACACGGTCGTGTGCCGATCGCGCTTCGTAAACCGGACGCCGAGCTGCCGGATCTCCACCAGTGTCGGCTGCGTCATGGCGGCCTCCTTTCTTGGCTTGCTTTCAATCTTGTCGCTTGTTCGTTTCGGCGCTTATTCGTTCGGATCGAACCGCCGGAGTTCGACGCCGGGACGCGCTTGCAGGCGGCGCAGCGCTTCGTGCGCAAGCGCCAGGTCGAAGATGGACAGCCCGAAAGCGTTGAACATGACTTTCCCGCCGCCCGCGCGCCGGGCCGTCGAACCCGGTCCTTCCGGTTCCGGGCCGGGAAGCCCCTGCCGCTCGGGTTCGAGCAAATTCTCCAGCAGCGTTACTTTGCGGGCAATCCCGGGATTCCGCCGCGCCAGGCCGAACAGGCTCTGGCTGCTCGACGGCACGCCCGCTTCGAAGTCGTCGCAGACGATCTCGTCGAAAGCTTCGACGGCGTCTTCTTCGATATCGCGCATGCCGATATGCACGTACAGCTGCCCCGGCGCGAAGTGCTCCGCGCGCAGATAAGGCCGGGCGGCCGAGGTCGCGCCGACAATGACCCGCGCAAAGTCCAGCCGCGGCGGCAGCGCGGCATGAACGCGCGAGCGGATGCCCCGCTCCGCGAACGCGCCGGCGAACTCGCGCTGCAGGCGTTCGGCGCGAGCCGGCGTGCGGCTCCACAGATGCACGTCCTGCAGGCCGGGCAGCGCCGGCAGAAGAGCGCGCAGCTGATGCCGGGCCTGGAAGCCCGAGCCGCACAGCAGCAGCGACGAAGCGCTCGCTTCCGTCAGCGCCGAGACGGCCGCGGCCGAGACCGCGCCGGTGCGCAGGCCGCTGATGAGCTGCCCTTCGAGCAGCGCGATCGGCGTTCCGGTCTTGAGATCGTTCAGCAGGATAACCGGCTGGGTATAAGGCAGTTCGCCGCCCTGCCCCGGGACGTGCGACGTCCATTTGAGGCCGGCTACGCCTTCGCCGCCCAGATAGGCGGGCAGCGAATAGAACGCCCCGGCTTCGCGCGCGCCGGCGGCCATCGCCACTTCCTGCGCGCCGGCGGACGTTCCGGCCGCTTTGGCGCGCAGCGTCCGCTCGATCAGGCGCCGCGCCGCTTCGGGCTCGGCGATGCCGCTTGCTTCGATCCGGCTGCGCGAGATCAGATACATATGCGCTCCGCCTCCTTTCCGGGAATGGAATTCGGTTCGGCCGGGCCGAGTACTTGCCTCGCGGAAATCAGCGTTCCTCCGCCCGGTCCCGCAGCCAGTCGCCGAACAGATTGATGCTCAGGATCACCGCGGCGATCGCAAGGCCGGGAATCGTGGACAGCCACCAGGCCGAATCGATATAGCTTTTGCCGTCGTTGACCATGCCGCCCCAGGTCGGCGTCGAGACTTCGATGCCGAGTCCCAGAAAGCTGAGCGCCGCCGCCAGCAGGATCATATGCGAGATTTGCAGCGCCGCCTGGGTGGCGATGGTGTACAGCGTATTCGGCAGGATATGCCGCAGCATCACGGTCAGGTGCGGCACGCCCATCGCTTTGGCCGCTTCCACGTATTCCATTTCTTTGAGCGACAGCACCTGGCTGCGCACCACGCGGGCGAACGTGACCCAGCCCGTTACGGCCAGGACGATCACGATATTCGTCAGGCCCGAGCCCAGCACGGCGACCATCACGATCGCCAGCAGCATGCTCGGGATCGACAGCTGAATATCCGCGAGCCGCATCAGCACGGCGTCTGTCCGGCCGCCGAAATATCCGGCGGCGATCCCGATCGCGCTGCCCAGCACGCCCGAGATCGATACCGCGGCGATGCTGATCCACAGCGACAGCCGTCCGCCGTACAGCAGGCGGCTCAGTACGTCCCGGCCGAGCTGGTCGGTGCCGAGCAGGCTGGTTCCGCCGCTTCCGCTGTACGGGCTGAGCGGCGCAATCAGAATATCCTGGAGCGACTGCTTGTACGGATCGAACGGCGCAATCAGCGGAGCGAACACCGTCAGGATAAAGATCGCCGCCAGAGCGCCGATACTGACCGACCCTTTAACGCCGATCCGCGGCGTAGAACGTCTTTTCATCGGAATTCCTCTTTTCGTGTACCGCTCGTCGTCTTATTGCAGCTTGATTCTCGGATCGAGCCGGTGGTAGATCAGGTCCGTAATCAGCGTAATCGCGATATAGATCGTGCTGACCACGAGAATGCTGGCCTGGACCAGCGGGAAGTCGCGGTTGCCGACGCCCTGGATAATCAGCTGCCCGACGCCCGGCCAGGAGAAGATGGTCTCGGTCACGACCGCCCCCGCGATCATCACGCCGAATTCCAGGCTGATGACCGTGATCACCGGCAGAAAAGCATTTTTCAGCCCCCGCTTGAAGACGCGCCGCCGTTTGGAGAAGCCCTGGGCCCGGCTGGTGACCATGTATCCTTTGTCCATCACTTCGAGCAGAGATGCCCGCATCGTGCGGGCGATCGGCGCGATCGGGTAAGCCGCCAGCGTTACTGCCGGCAGCACGATCGACTCCAGTCCCCGGTTGCCCGAGGTCGGCAGCAGATGCAGCCGCACGGCGAAGACCATAATCAGCACGATGCCGATCCAGAATACCGGCAGCGACTGCGTCAGGAAGATCCAGGCGTTGACGATATAATCGATCCAGCTGTTTTTCTTGTACGCGGACAGAATGCCGGCCAGCAGGCCGAACGTCACCGCGATCAGGATCGCGAACACGGCGAGATCGATCGTGGCCGGCATGCGCTCCAGCACCAGCTTGAGCGCCGATTCTTTGTAATACAGCGAATGTCCGAGATCGCCGGTCAGCAGATTGCGCAGATAATCGAGATACTGCATCCAGAGCGGCTGGTTGAACCCTAGACTTTCGCGCAGCGCCGAGACCTGCTCTTCGCTCGCTTCGGGCGGCAGCATCAGGCGAGCCGGGTCGCCCGACAAGCGGATGATGAAGAATACGATCGTCGCCGCGCCGAGCACCGCCAGCAGCGCTTGTCCCAGACGCTTCAGCAGGTAACGCTTCAAAGCTCAACACCTCCGTCAAAGTCCGGTCCGGGGCAAGTCTTCCATTCTGCCGGATCTGCTTCTTTCCGAATTTGCAGACACACCCAGGCGGCCCGGACCCTGCTCATTATTTGCCGTCCGCCGCGCCCGCCGTGATCGTCGATACCGGAATCGAGCCGTCGATGCGGCCTTCCCAGTTCAAGCGGTCGGATACGCCGTAATACTGATTTTCCTGGTACAGGAAAATGCGCGGCGCGTCTTGGATCACTTCGCCTTGGATCTCCTGGTACAGCTGTTTGCGGCGCTCTTCGTCGGTGGTCGAGCGGGCTTCGTCCAGCTTGGCGTCCACGTCCGGATTGCTGTACGTCGAGTACGATTCGCCCGAGCGGAGAATGGCGTAGATCGCGGCGTCCGCATCCAGCGTATTGGTGCTGCTCCAGCCGAGCACATACAGATCCGACTGCTTGCCGGCCGGCACGAGCGTGCGGTAGACGGAACTTTCCACATTGTTCACTTTGATCGTAACGCCGACCGCTTTAAGCTGTTCCGCGATGACCTGTGCGACGTCCGTATTCTTGATATACCAGCTTACCGTGTCGAGCGTGGCCGAGAATCCGTCCGGATATCCGGCTTCCGCCAGCAGCCGCTTCGCTTTCTCCGGATCGTAATCGTAGCCGTCCGGCTCGCCCGCGTAACCGAAGTCTTTGGGCCCGATCAGGCTGTTCGTTTGCACCGCGGAACCCTGGAGCACTTTGTCGACGATGGATTTCACGTCGATGGCGTAATTGAGCGCCTGACGGACTTTGGGATCGTCGAACGGTTTGACGTCGGTCTTGAAACCGACATAGACGGTGTTGCCCGCGCGTTCGACCGCCGACAGCTTCGCCGTGGACGACGATTCGATCTTGCTGCGGTCTTCCGGCGAGACGGCCGTCACGATATCGACTTCGCCGTTCAGCAGCGCGCTGACCCGAGTCGAAGCTTCCGGGATCGAGCGGAACGTGACTTTCTCGACCGCCGGCTGCTCGCCCCAGTAATCCGGGTTGGCTTCCAGCACGACGCTGCTGCCTTTGTCCCAGCTGACGAACTTGTACGGGCCGGTACCGATCGGCTCCTGCGCGAACTTTTCCTGCCCGGCTTCTTCGGTATACTTCGGCGGGACGATCTCGGTCGGATACCGGTTGAACCGGGTCGGAATCAACGGATCGGGATTCTTGGTGACGACGTGCACCGTATAATCGTCCACCGCCTGAACTTCTTTGATCGTGGACACGTAGCTCGCCGTCGGCGCGTTGTTGGCCGGATCGAGCACGCGGTCCAGCGAATACTTGACCGCTTCGGCGTTGAACGGTTCGCCGTTGGTGAACTTCACGCCTTCGCGCAGCTTGAATTCCCAGGTGTTGTCGTCGATCTGCTTCCAGTCGGTCGCAAGTCCCGGAACCAGCTGTTCGTTCTCGTCGCGCTTGACCAGGGTATCGAAGATATTGTCCACGACCTGCGCGTTTTCCGTCAGGAAACCCGGGTCCAGCCCGTTCACGTCGAACGCGCGGCCGATCGTAATATCCAGTTTCTGCGCCGGAGCGGCGCTTGCGCTGTCGCTTCCCGCGGCCGGCGCCGCGGGCTCGGTCTTGCTTACCGTGGAGCAGCCCGCCGTCAAAGCCGTCAGCAGCGTAAGACCGATCAGAAATTTGCCTTTTTTCATTTCATACAACCCCCTATTGATCTTTGTTTATGCCAATTTCCCCAGCATGACCGCGTAGCCGCCTTTGCGGACCGCCGATGCGGCATGGATGGATAAAATAACACCGTGTTCGATCGGGCAGACCAGCGTCTGCTCGTCCAGTCCCGGATAAACGCGCACTTTCAGCAGCGGTTCACCCTGCCGGACCTGCTCGCCCGCCCGGCGGTTGAACGTCCGGATCCCGTCCGTTTCAAACCGGAGCTCGCTCACTTCCGTAATTCGCAGCGCAGCATCATTTATTCGCAGCGATGAAGCATCGAAGCGAGCGGAGACGCCGGAAGAAAGTTTGCCGAGACCCAGGTGCTCCAGCAGCGCATGCAGACTGCCGAGATGCGTGTCGACGCCCTCCTCGGTCCAACTGACGCCGCCTCCGCTTTCCAGCAGCACGGCCGGGATGCCGGCCGCGGCGGCTTCGTTGATGAGCATGCCTTTGTCGTCCGCGCGGCAGGTATAAACCGCCGTCAGCGGCAGATTCTCCAGCGCCTGCATCGCTTCTTCGTACGCTTCCGGGCGGTCGCCCGCCGCCATCGCAAACGGACACACTTCCAGCCACTGTCCGCCGCCGTGCAGATCGATCAGAAAGTCCGCGCTGGATTTGATCTTGTCGGCCAGCCAGCGTCCGTACCGATAGGAATACGAACCGCTTTTCGGATTCGATCCGCCGCTGCCGCCGAATACCCGATTCAGATTGACGCCGTCGATCGGGCTTGCGTTGGCGTAGGCCAGCAGCGCCGAAGGGTTGGCGACCGGGCAGACGACGAGGGTGCCCCGAAGCTCGCCCGGCGCAAGTTCCGCCAGCAGCCGTCCGCAGGCGATTACGCCGTCGTGTTCGTCCCCGTGCAGCGCGGCTTGAATCCAGACGGTTCGGCCTTCCCCGAAGCCTTTGACGACCCAGAACGTCGTCGTTTGCTGTTCAAAGCTTTCGTCGATTCGCGCGATCGAACCCGCGGACTGCCGCGCGAAAGCTTCCTCCAGCGTATTGAAGCGCAAATCCGAAGCAAACGCGGAGCGAAACAGCGATGAGTCTTCCCGCCCAGTCATAAGCGACCGCCTTTCTTCATAACCGATTATCCTTGTAGGAATTATGAAATTTAAATTTACTTGCCATGCTATCAAAGCGGCGAAGTTAAAGTCAATGGCATAAACTCCCTATAGAAGATCTCTATACAGACGCCTTCAATATAGAAGAAAGTATGAACTAAACTCCAAAAAACACCATATTTAAGCCTGTATAATGGATCGGAATCCATAATTTTCTTCAACCCAAAAAGACTTCTGCCCGCGTTCGGGACAGAAGTCTTCGGCCGAAAAGAATCGCTCAAACGATAAGAACGATGACAAGAGCTCGGCTCTTCGACTTATTCGGAAAGTCCGTCGTTCTTCGGGACAACCGTCAAAGCCGCGAACGGATCGTTTTCTTGCAGGCTCGACATTTTATGCTCAATCATGCCCAGGTGTCCGGTAAGCCGATGGATCTGCGCCTGCACCCGCTCCGCCTGGCCTTGAAGACGGTCCAGCCGTTCGTCCAGCGTGCCTGCGCCTTCCAGCGTCAGCGACGCGAATGTTTTCATCTCCGCGATGGTCATGCCGGTCTCGCGCAGACAGCAGGCGAACTTTAGCCAGTCCACATCGGAATCGTCGTATTCGCGCAGTCCGCTTTCGCTGCGTTTGACGGGAGGCATGATGCCTTCTTTTTCGTAATACCTCAACGTCGGGACCGACAAGCCGGTTTTCTCCGCCACTTCCCCGATCAAATAACGCATGAAGCGCCCTCTCCTTTCGCTGTCCGCTGTTATCCGCATTTTGACGCAGCGCAGATGCAAATGCAACCCGCCTCAGGCGAAGGTCTGCCGGATCTGCGCCCTGAAATCGTCGTCTCCCCGCTCCGCCCGCAGGCGCAGCATCGCTTCGGCGTCTTCGCCGACCGGATAGCGCAGCCGGGCGCTGTCGTCCGCCGCTGCTGCGTAAATAGCGGCAGCGACGTCCTGCGGCGACAGGCTGTTGGCCGGCGTCGACATCGCTCCGAAAGCGGCCAGCGTACGGTCCAGATACGGCTGGTAGGCGGTCAGCGACGGATCGGACGGCAGCTCCATCGACCGGCCGCCGAATTCGGTATTCACCATGCCGGGCTCGATCAACTTCACGCGAATCCCCTGCGAATCCAGCTCGTACGCCAGCGATTCGCTGAACCCTTCGACGGCAAACTTGGCGGCATGATACAGCGACATGGCGGGCAAAGCGATCCGGCCGCCCATCGACGAGACGTTCAGGATCAGCCCTTCGCCCTGCCGGCGCATCTGCGGCAGCACCGCCTGCGTCACCCGCATCAGGCCGAAGACGTTCACATCGAACTGCCGGCGAATCTGTTCGTCCGACGACGCTTCGAACAATCCGAGCGTGCCGTAGCCGGCGTTGTTCAGCAGCACGTCGATGCGGCCGAATGTTTCGACCGTGCGGCGCACCGCCGTTTCGATCGTATCGGCGCGTTCCACATCGAGCGCCGTCACCCGCACATTGTCGCGCCGGGTCAGCTCCGTTTCCCGCTCCGGCGACCGCATGGTCGCGGCCACGTTCCAGCCGTTATCCGCAAAAAATTCCGCCGCCGCCCGCCCGATGCCCGACGACGTCCCCGTGATCATAATCGTTTTTGCGTTCGTATTCATATTCGTTTGCCTCCCTGTATGGAATGTCCGGCGGGTATGCCCCGCCTCTCAGGGATCATGCTACAACCTCAAGCGCGCTTGAGGTCAAGCGGGAATTTCAAGGATTTTTCGGACGGCCTGCGTATGAAAAAAAGAACCCGGAATCGCCCTGGGGCGTCCGGGTTTGCAGTTGGTCGTCCATTGATTTCCTGCCGCTTTCGCTGCTTGCGTCCAAAGTCGGAACAGCGTCAGTTCGGCATCTGTACCGTCACAACTTCTTTGCCTTTCAGCTCGTTGTTCGTAAACTCCATCGCTTTATCGTAGCCGGTGTTGGTGAGCTGGGTGCGCAGATCGTTAATAATCTTCATGGCGGCGTCGTCCGACTTGGCGAAGATCGCTTCTTCCCAGGCGTCGTTCATCCGGTCCATGGACGGCTTCAGCATTTCCCACTCCGGCGCTTTGGTGATGACGTCGCCCGGATTGTAAGCGGAAATAACTTCGATGCCGTTCGGACGGAGAATCTTGCGCGCGCTTTCCATCGCTTCGGTCCGCGCCGGTTCCGCCCAGATATCGCCGCCGGCCGCGGAATTGATCCGGTCGAGACCCGTCAGCGATTCCAGTCCGATGCTGATGCCTTCGTTCTTGCGCACTTTCATCGTGGAATCTTCGTTGAATTTCTTGAACCACTCCGCATCGGCTACCGGTTTGCCGCCTTCCATTTTCCAGTGCGTGCCTTCGACGCCGTACCGGGCCAGCATAAAGCCTTCGTCGGAAGCCATGTAATCCAGGAATTTCAGCGCGTCGTCGACGCAGGCGCCCTGGCATTCCTTGGTGATTGCGGTGACGTTGTTGCCCTGGATACCGAGATCGACCGGACGGCTCGCTTCGACGCCGGCCCGTTCCAGCGGGCCGATCGGGATATAATCGCTGCCGGGATGCGCGGTCGTATATTCTTTGGACGCGTCAAGGATCGCCGGATAGTGCGCGGCCAGCACGGCGATGCGGCCCTGGTTGATCTTTTCTTTGGCGATCGGGTCGGTCTGGGTGAACGTTTCCGGGTCCATCAGCCCTTCTTCGATCAGCTTGCGGTAGAACAGCGTGTACTCTTCGTACCCTTTGGTGAAAAAGCTATGTTCGAACGTGCCGTCGCCTTTATCCATATAGCTTGCGCCGGGATAGAACATCGTGTTGCCGATGCCGACCGCCCAGCCGTTGCTGAATCCGCCCAGCGGGAAGACCGGCTGTCCGTTCTCCTGCAAATCGGCGTCTTTCACTTTGGTCAGGAAATTGTAGAAATCGTCTTTGGTCACGACGGACTGCGGATCGACGCCGAGCTTATCGGCGATATCTTTGCGCACGTAGAAACCGTACAGCCAGTCCATGCCGTCTTCGTTGGTGGCCGGCTGGTTTTGCAGCAGCAGGTACTTCTTGCCGTCGATGCCGCCGATCGCTTTCTCGTACAGCGCCGGCGGCACGTTTTCTTCCGCGACGGACTTGGCCAGGTTCGGGTAGTCTTTCAGCTTGTCGGAGATATCGACGAGCTGTCCTTCTTTGGCGGCTTTGATAATTCCGTCCAGCTCGCCGCCCCAGGCGGGGCCGGTGTAGATATCCGGCAGATCCTGCGTGGCAAAGATCTGGTTCACTTTCTCCGTTTCGCTGCCTTTGGTATACTCCCATTCCAGCGTCACGCCGGTCTTATCCTTGATGACTTCTTCTACCGGCGTAATGGCGTCCGCGCCCGTGGAACCGTTCCAGTTGTGCAGGATTTTGAGCTTTCCGTCCGAAGCCGCATTTTCTCCCGGCGAGCCCGTACAGCCGGCCAGCGCGCCTCCGAGCATCACGGACACGAGCAGCGCGGCGGCGCTTTTCGACCAATTCCTTTTCAAACCAATCGCCTCCCGAAAAATAGAATGAAATGATTTCGTGATTCCAGGCTTAGCCTTTGACCGAACCGATCATGACACCTTTGACGAAATAACGCTGGAGAAACGGATAGATGCACAGGATCGGGAACACCGTGATCACGAGCAGCGCCATGCGGAGCGATTCCGGCGTCGCGCCCGCGGCCCCGCTGCTGCCGATCGTCTGGCCGCCCTGCTGCGCCGAACGCTGCATCGAGCTCGACAGGGACTCGGCTTCCGTCAGCATTTCCTGGAGCAGCGTCTGGACGGGAATCAGGTCTTTGTTCGACACGTAGTAAGCGCCGGAGAACCAGTCGTTCCAGTGCGCCACCCCGATAAACAGGGCGATCGTCGCCAGCACCGGACCCGACAGCGGCAGGATGATGCGGACGAAGATCCGGAAATCGCCGTAGCCGTCGATGCGCGCCGATTCTTCCAGTTCTTCGGGAATTCCCTGCAGGAACGTGCGGATAATGATGATGTGCATAAAGTTGAACAGCAGCGGCAGCACGTACACCCAGAACGTGTTGATCAGGTGCAGCTTTTGCAGCGTGATGAAGAACGGGATAAACCCTGCGCTGAAGATCGTCGGCAGGAAGATGTAGAAGGTGAAAAAAGAACGGCCCGGCAGGCTCTTCTTGGACAGCGCGTAAGCCATCAGCGTACACAGCGTCACATGCAGGAACGTGCCCAGCAGCGTCCGCATAATCGTAATCTGATACGCTTTCCAGATCCGCGCGTTGTCGAACACCTGGGCGTAGTTGTCGAGCGTTAATTTGCGGGGCAGGAAATAGATCGCGCCCAGCATGGAATCCCTGCCGTCGTTCAGCGAATAAGCCAGGATGTAGATAAACGGATAAATCATCGCGAAAGCGACCAGGGTCAGAAACGCGTAATTGAATACCGGGAACAATGACCATTTGCTTTTCATATCGCCGCCTCCTTAGAACAGGGATACATCGCCGACTTTGCGCGCAATCCGGTTGACCGTCAGCACCAGGATCAGGCCGATCACGCTCTGGAACAGCCCGACGGCCGCCGCGTAACTGAGACGCCCTTCCCGGATGCCGGAGTTGATCGCATGCACGTCCAGCACGCTGCCCATGCTCGCGGTGGCCGGACCGTTCAGCAGCAGAAGCTGTTCGTAGCCCGCGCTCATCAGGTTGCCCACGGCAAGGATAAACAGGATAATGGCGACCGTGCGGATGCCCGGCAGCGTCACGTGCCACATCTGCTTGAAGCGTCCCGCGCCGTCGATCTTGGCCGCTTCGTACAGCTGCTGGTCGATGCCCGAGATGGCGGCCATGAAGATGATGGAGTTCCAGCCGATATTTTTCCAGATATCCGAACCGACGATGATCTGATAGAACCAGCCCGGGTTGTTCAGGAATTGGATCGGGCCCGTTCCAAACGAGCCCAGCAGGTCGTTGACCGGACCGCCGTACGGCGTCAGGAGGCGCTGCATCAGGGTCACGACCACGATCCAGGATACGAAGTACGGCAGGTACGACAGCGTCTGGACCGTTTTCTTGAACCGGAGCTGGCGCACTTCGTTGAGCAGCAGCGCCAGGATAATCGGCATCGGGAATCCGATCAGCAGCTTCATCAGACTGATAACGACCGTGTTGCGGATAATATCGCCGGATTGATAGTAGTTGAAGAACTGCTGGAAGTATTTGAAGCCCGCCCAGGGGCTGCCGGTGAACCCGCCGACAAACGTATAGTCTCTAAACGCAACCTGAACGCCGTACAAAGGCACGTAAGAGAAGAGAAAAAACCATACGATACCCGGCAGCATAAACAGGTAAAAGATCTTGTGCTGCCAGATTCGCTTCAGCAAACGGCTGCCGGTCGTTTTCGTTTCGCCCGCTATTCGCGGAGTGCTTGTCGCTTTCGATTTCATGACTTTTCCGCCTCTCCTTTCCCGCTTCGCCCGCGGTGCGGATCAAGTTATCCGTTTGTTTGCCATTCCACCCGGACTTCCGCCCGGTTCGCCGCGCCGTGTTGATACCTCAGCAGCACGGTCCGCGAGTCCGCGTCCCAGCTCCATGCCGCCGCCGAAGAATCTTCCCCGTTGACGTACGCCGCGCCTGCCGGCTCGGCCGGGCAGTAAAAGCGCGCGCTCGATTCCATGCTCGAAGGTCCTTTTGCGACGAATCGAAAGCCCGTCTCCGACTCTTCCAGTTCTTCGATCCGCGAGGAAGCGGCGATTACCGCCACTTTGCCATCCGCCGGACGCCCGGCTTCCAGATCATAGAGCAGCGCCTGTTTGCCGGTGCTCAGCGCCACTTCCCGCAGGACGGACAGTCCGGAATCGAACAGATCCACGACCGGTCCCGGCACGGTCACGTCTTCTTCGGACACCGATTCTTCAAGCACCGATACGATCACGTAAGGGCCTCTTTGCAATTTGAAATAATGCTTCGGATTCCACTGCGGCGTCTCGCCGCCCGGCGCCTGCGCCGCTTCCCGGACGGAACGCCGCAGCAGCTCGGCTCCTTCCGCCGATTCCGCCAGTTCCGCCGGAGGCCGATTCAGCCAGCATACCGCCCCGCGGCCGACCCGGTGGATGCCTTCGGGCCTGCCTTCCAGGCCCAGCTGTTCGAACAGATGCGCTCTCGGCGAAGCGTAGGTCAAGCCGGACGGCCCGTCTCCCGAATCGGAGTTCCACCAGGCGCGGATGCCGTGATACGGATCGCTGTCGTCGCCGACGTAGATCAGGATTCCGCCGCCCTGTACCCACTGCGCCAGCGCGTTGTGGATATCGGGATATTCCGGCTTGATAAACTCGTAGCTCATGACCAGCACCCGGTACGGAGCCAGATAGCCCGGATAGCGCCGAATGTTGTCGAGTTGGAGCGGCCTGACGGGAATGCCGTGCTTGAGCAGCGGCAGCGCCAGTCCGTAGAATGGCGAGAAGTCCAGCAGTTCCCGGTCTCCTTCCTGGATGCGGTCCGGGCCGGTGCCGTCGTGTTTGTCGATCTCCGGCGGCCGCGCGCCCACTTTCATGCGCTGGAACATGGCCGAATCCGCGATGGGAACGCCGATCTGCCAATCTTCTTCGCCGGACTGCCGTACTTCCTGATCCATATTGCCGAGCGTATGCATGACCTGGAGCAGCGTCGTGGCGTAATCGGCCGGAATCGATTCTTTGCCCCGGCCGTCTTCGGCGGGATGGGTTCCTTTGAATATCCGGCGCGGCCACGGCGAGACTTCGAAATGCGAAACGCCGGGATGCAGCAGCGAAGCGACCACCGTTTTCAGATAGTTCTGTTTGTAGTCGGACCAGGTGTAATTGGGGTTGTCTTCGATGGGGTCGTGGAGAAACCACATGCGTCTGTCTGTGCCGCGAACAAGCTCCTGCATCACGCCGTATTCAAGGTAAGCGGTTTCAAAAGTGCGTTCTTTGCGCTGTCCTTCGTACACATTCGGCGTCCGCGACGTGCCTGTCCAGATCTGGGCGATATAGCCGTCGATCGAAGGCAGTTCGACCAGTTGGGACTGCGGGCTGACGATGCGCCACTGGGTGTAGTTGATCAGGCTGTGCGTCGGAACGTAAAAGCGCAGGATGCGGTTATAGCGCTTCAGCGCGTAATCTTTCATTTCCGCGCATAAACGATCCAACGCGCGCGTGTATAAGTAAGCTTTCAGTTTGGACGCCCGGTACTGCCCGTCTGCGGAAGCGTGCGGCGGAATCCACGGTTCTTTGTAATACAGCTGCCATTCCCGCTTGAACGCTTCGGAATAACCGCCGTTCACCCAGAATTCGGGCTCCTCCAGATGAATGGCTTCCACGCCCGTATCGACCGCGACGCGGATTCGTTCCGCGAGATAACGTCCGAAGGACAGCGTTGGCACCATGTAAGGAATGACCGGGTCGCTGCCGTGCAGAATCATTTCTCCGTACTGGTCCGTCTGCGCTTCGTCCCAATGCTTCTCGCCGTCGATCTCCCCTTCCAGGTAGTCGTTGTAGGTTCCCCACGCGACGCCTGTCATCAGATGGACGACATACCCTTTTTCCTGCCACTGCCTGATTCGTTCCGGCATCGATTCGTCGATTCCGTATACCATCACAAAGTCGGTCTGAAGATCGTAATCGCCGTGGTACGGAGCGGACTCCTGAAAGCCTGTTCGTTCTTCCCTGCGGTTTCTTGACACTTTCCCAACCTCCCTGCTAAGTTGCGGTAAATGTGCGATTTGATGAGGTTCCATCATTTTCTAAAATATAATATACATAATGGACATATTCAATATATTTTTTAGGTAAACAGCGAAAAATGACGTTATTTGGGGCCGAAAAGGTTTTCCTTGGAGTTATGTAAAGCGACCGAAAGCGGGGGATCGAGGGATCTTGATTAAGAAAAAAGAAAGCCCGATATGGTCTGCGTTAGACCGTACCGGGTTCTTCGTTCGAGACGTATGGATGCGTGCCGCTTACTTGTTCGACCGAACCGTGGAGATCGCGTGCTTGTAAATCATATTCGGAAGTCCGTTGGACCCCCGCAGCAGCACCACATATTTGTCGAACATTTCGATGACGCCTCTCAACTGCACGCCGTTTACCGTGATAATGGTGCAATCCGTGCGATCCTGAAGCAGCTTGTTCAACTGGCGGTCCTGTCCGAAGTCCGAAGCGGCGGATGACGAGTTCATAAGATATCCCTCTCTCTGTTTCAGGATGAAGAAGCTCATTCTAATATAGCATATTTTCGGCTGGAAGCGCCTGCCCGACTTTACGGCGAATAAGGCGGACACGCGGAAAATACGAAGAGCGGCTGGAATCCTTACACTTTGTGACTGAAATCACGAGCTGCTGCGTCCGGTCGTTTATAATGGGAACGAAAGCAGCGCCAAGTAGACATAATCGACCGGGGAGTGAGTTTGATGGAGAAAAAAGCGCTGAGCGCGTTCCAGGAATATCAAGACGACAAGTTTACAAAAAAGATCGTATTCAAAGAAAACGGGCATGTGGCGTTCGTATTGAATTTCGGTCCCGGCCGCCAGCTTCCGACGCATAACCATCCGGGCGCGACGGTATACCTGACCGTTCTCGAAGGCCGCGGCGTCATGATCGCGGACGGCGTCGAAACGGAAGTGTCGCAGGGCGATCTGGTCCAGGTTGCCGGTCACGAAGCATTCGCTTACCGCAGCGCCGACGATTCCCGTTCCAGCCTGTCCGTTGTGCTGATCAACACCCCGAGCGAAGAATTCGCGAAAGAAGTTTAATCCACGCTGCGTCAAAAAAGAACCCGTCCGGCTTGATAAGCCGCGTGCGGGTTCTTTGCTGTCTGCGCCGCTCTGCCGCGGCGTTCGGCTTCTAAGGCTGCGCAGGTTCCGCGGGTTCGGCATCGGCAGCGGCTTCGCGCCGCTGCAGGTCGAAGCCGCGCAGAACCGCGTCCAGCAGCCCGGGAAATCGCGCGTTCAAATCGTCGGTTCGCAGCGAGAGCAAACGCTGCGTGCCCAGCGTGCGCGTATGCGTAATTCCCGCTTCGCGCAGCGTTCTGGCGTGCTGCGACAGCGTGGACTTGGCGATCGGCACGTCGAAATCTTTACACGGCTGTTCGCCGGTACTGTGCATTTGCGCCACCATTTGCAGGCGAACCGGGTCGCTCAGCGCATACAGTACCGAAGTCAGCATGATATCTTTGCGGTCCGGATGATGGAGAAGTTTCAAGAATAGGCCTCCTTAACATGCGGTTCGGATTCGAGCTTATCTTCAAACCTGCTGAAGTAAAAGGCTGTGCTGCATTTTACCTCTATATTTTACCGCATTGTCCTGCTATAATTCAATTGTTCGTTGATTAACGAACTATAGAACTTTAGAAAAAGGAGAACTTTCATGAAATCCACAGCTGCTTCTCACACGGTCGAAGCGCCGTCCAACCCGCCTTCGGGCGTTCTGGCCCGGGAAGGACTGACCATCCTTATATTCAGTATCGCCGTCACGCTGGTCGTGATGAACACGGCGATGTTCAATATGGCGCTTCCGGACGTGACGTCCGACTTTGCGATCTCCGCGGCCACGGCTTCCTGGATCGTGACCGGCTACTCGATCATGTTCGCGGTCTCGTCCATTACGTTCAGCCGTTTGTCCGATTTCGTTCCGCTGCGCCGACTGCTGATGATCGGCCTTCTGGCGCTGGGCGGCGCCGGCATCGTCGGCTTCTTCAGCCAGAGCTTTATCGTGCTGCTGCTCTGCCGGATCGTACAGGCCTCCGGAGCCGGAGGCGCGGTATCGCTGGCGATGGTTCTGTTCACAAGGTACATCCCGCTTGAACGGCGCGGTTCCGCCATGGCGACGATTATGTCCGCCGTCGCGCTCGGCCTCGGCCTCGGTCCGGTGGTCGGCGGAGTGATTGTCGAGAATCTGAGCTGGCGCTGGCTGTTTGCCGTCACCGCGGCCGTGCTGCTGCTTCTGCCGCTGTTCGCCCGGCTGCTGCCGAAAGAACTGCCGCGGCGCGGCTCGTTCGACGCGATCGGCGGCGTGCTGCTGGCGGTCGGAATCACCAGCCTGCTGCTGTTCCTGACCAACCAGATCTGGGTACTGCTCGCGCTGGGGCTGGTCTCGCTCGTCTTGTTCATCTTGAGAATCCGGCTGACGCCGGACCCGTTCGTGCTGCCTTCGCTGTTCGCCAACAAGCGCTATCTGCTGCTGGCGCTGGCCGGCATGACCGCGTATATCTGCAACTTCTCGACGCTGTTCCTGCTGCCGCAAATCCTGACCCGGCAGTTCAGCTTTACGGTGGGCCATGCCGGGCTAATCATCTTCCCCGGCTCGCTGCTGGCGATCGTCGCGTCGCGCCGGATCGGGAAAGTGATCGACCGCTACGGCAACCACGGCATTCTGCGCTACGGTCCTCCGCTGCTGCTGGTGTCGACCCTGCTGTTTGCGCTGCTGATCGGCCAGTCCTGGATCGCGGCCATGCTGACGTATATGGTGCTGAGCATCTCCTTTACCGCCCTGTCGAGCAGTTTGTCGAACGAGATGTCGCGCGTGCTGCCGGAATCGTTTATCGGCTCGGGCATGGGACTGTTCCAGCTGCTTCAATTCTTCAGCGGGGCGTTCAGCGTCGCGATGGCCACGACCGCGCTGGAATGGCAGCATACGCTGCCGCTGGCGAACGCTTATTCGAATATTTACTGGGGATTGTCCGCATCGGCCCTGATCGCGATTGTGAGCGCGATCGGGTACCGGCGGCACAGCAGCCGCCTGTCGACGGGGAACGAAGTCATATAACCGGAACAAACCGAAAAGCCGATCCGGCGCGAACCACGCGCCGGATCGGCTTTTTTTAATCGGTTCAGGTTGGCAGGGGACAGGCGGCGGAATGCGCCTTATCCGCTTCGCCAATTCTCAGGCGCGCGTCCGCCGCAGCCATTCCTCCAGCACAACCGCATGATTATGCACCGGGTCTTTGGCGGCGTACAGCAGCGTCACTCTTCCGTTCTCCGCCCGGCGAAGCAGCGATTCGGCCAGGCTCGGATTGTTTTCTCCTTCGTCCAGCTGGGCCATATAGCGCTCGCGGAAATAATCGAAGCGCTCGGGCGCATGGCTGAACCAGCGGCGAAGCGAAGGCGATGGCGATAGCTCGCGGACCCAATCGTCCAGCGCCGCCCGTTCGCGCGACAATCCGCGCGGCCACAGCCGGTCCACCAGCACGCGGAAGCCGTCGTCGTCGGCTCGCGCGTCGTAGATCCGCTTGATTTGCAGTCCGTACGCTGGCGGACCGCTTTGCCGACGGGCTTCTGCCGCCCGAATCCCGCCGGAATCGCCCGGACGCTCACTCATCCCCGTCTCCGAACGGAACCTCCGATACCTGAATCGAATCGGTCGGGCAGCCGTCGACCGCATCTTCCAGATCGCCCTGAAGTTCTTCCGACACCCGCGCGATTCCCCGGTTGCCGTCTCCATCCAGAATATTTTCGGCCAATCCTTCGTCGTCGTAATCGAAAATATCCGGCGCGGCCGCTCCGCAGGCGCCGCACGCGATACAGGTATCTTTATCTACTCTCGTATAGTGATGTGCCACTGTGCTTCCTCCCCGTTCTGATTTCTTATCCAGTATAGGCAGGTTTGCAGGCAAAGCTTGTGATTGCGCGCACGGCACAGTTCGTTCGCAAAGTCGTTGCGTTTGTTGTGCGTGTAATCACAAGCCCCAAATTTTAAACTTTTACAATAAAACCATGTGCTTCAGATAGCCAAAACGATAAGTCGACGATTTTGTTAACGCATTGACGATTGTTCCTACAAATGAAATCGGAGGAAAAATACCATGACCAACCTATCCGCATCCGAGCGGTACGCTGAAAAATATTTTGCGGCGGGCGAGACCGACCAGCCGTCCATGTTCTGTTTCCAATGCCAGGAAGCTTCCAAAGGAACAGGCTGCACCATCGCCGGCGTGTGCGGCAAACCGCACGACGTCGCCAACTTGATGGACCTGCTGATGTACACGCTCAAAGGCATCTCGCTGCTGAGTCTGGACGTCGCTCTGCCGGAAGAATTGGAACGCCGCGTCTCCCTGTTTATTACGGATTCGCTGTTCACCACGATCACGAACGCCAACTTCGACCGGGAGTTCTTCCTCGCCCGCAACCGCGAAGCGCTGGAACTTCGCGCCGAAGTGCGCGCGCTGTGGAACGCGCAGAACGCCGACGCCCGCCGCGCACTGCACGACGCGGCGATGTGGGAAGGCGGCGAAGACCGCTTCGACGCCAAAGCGCGCACGGTCGGCGTGCTGCGCACCGCCGACGAAGATATCCGTTCGCTGCGCGAACTGCTGATCTACGGCCTCAAAGGCATGGCCGCCTATTCGTATCACGCCTGGCAGCTCGGCAAAGGCGACGCCGGCATCGACGCCTTTATGCGCCGCGCGCTGGCCGCGACGCTCGACGATACGCTCGGCGCGTCCGAACTGGTCGCGCTCAATATGGAAGCCGGCAAGTACGGCGTGGACGCCATGGCGATGCTGGACGCGGCCAACACGGGCGCTTACGGCAATCCGGAAGTGACCAAAGTCAAGATCGGCGCGGGCTCCCGACCGGGCATCCTGGTCAGCGGCCACGACCTGAAAGACCTGGAAGAGCTGCTGGAGCAGACCGAAGGCGCGGGCATCGATATCTACACGCACAGCGAGATGCTGCCGGCCCACTACTACCCGGCATTCAAGAAATACGAACACTTTTACGGCAACTACGGCAATGCGTGGTGGAAACAGAACCGCGAATTCGAATCGTTTAACGGTCCGATCCTGATGACCACCAACTGTATCGTGCCGCCGAAGGACAGCTATATCGGCCGCCTGTACACGACCGGCAATACCGGTTATCCGGGCGTGGCGCATATCCATGAAGGCGCAGACGGCGCGCCGAAAGACTTCTCCGCCCTGATCGAGCAGGCCAAGACCTGCGCGCCGCCGACGGAGATCGAATCCGGCGAGATCGTGGGCGGCTTCGCCCACCACGCCGTGCTCAGCGTGGCGGACCAGGTCGTCGACGCCGTCAAGACCGGCGCGATTCGCCGCTTCTTCGTAATGGCAGGCTGCGATGGCCGCATGAAGTCCCGCAATTACTACACGGACTTCGCGGAGCAGCTTCCGCAGGATACGGTGATCCTGACGGCGGGCTGCGCCAAGTACAAATACAACAAGCTCGATCTCGGCGAGATCGGCGGCCTTCCGCGCGTGCTCGACGCCGGACAGTGCAACGATTCTTACTCGCTCGTCGTGATTGCCTTGAAGCTTAAAGAAGCGTTCGGGCTGGACGATATCAACGATCTGCCGATCTCCTACAATATCGCCTGGTACGAACAGAAAGCCGTGATCGTCCTGCTGTCGCTGCTGCATCTGGGCGTCAAAAATATCCACCTCGGCCCGACGCTGCCGGCTTTCCTGTCACCGAACGTGGTAAACGTGCTGGTCGACAAATTCGGCATCGGCGGCATTACGAACGTGGAAGACGATATGAAAATGTTCCTGGGCGCGTAACAAACAAAGCTTCGAACGAGTGCCGCTTATACGCGCTTGTTCGAAGCTTTTTGTGTTTTTGCCGATTCCGATACTCCGGCAGTTACGGCTCTCCCCGCTCTTCGCCGCGCGATTCCCGCACCAGCCGGATGGGGCCGTTCGAGTTCAGCCGGATCATCTGCTCGGTCATTTCCTCGGGCGTGTAAGGCATGTCATTGTCGAGCCACCAGTAGATCACGCCTACATAGGCCGATCCGATGTAGCTCGCGATCACGTCTTTGTGCGCCGGCAGTTTTTCCTCGTCCAGCGCGGCAAATTTCTCTTCGTAAAACCTTGCAAAATAACGCTTCATATACTGCACGAAATCCGACATCGCTTTGCGCTGAAACATAATGCCGAAGAAAACGCGGTATCGCTCCACATACTCGAATATTCGGCCCGCGATATACCGCTGGAGCTCGTCGATCGACGCCCCGAACGATCGCGCGTCTTTGGCTTCGCCAAACAGTTCGTCGAGGATATCGTCCGTTACGCTTTGCAGCAGATGATCTTTCGTTTCGTAGTGCAGATAGAACGTTTTGCGGTTGACCTTCGCGGCGTCGGCGATATCCCGCACCGTAATATGGTAGTAGTCCTTTTGTTCCATCAGTATCAGCAGCGCGTCCCGCAGCAGCTCGCGCGTGCGCGCGACTCTCGGATCGATTCGCTTGGCCGCGGCAGCGTCGGTTCTGTCGATGTTCGGATTGTTTTTCGCTTCCAATCCCGGTTTTTCGGAGTCTGCGGACATATTCTCTCCTTCTTTTCGCCTCATTTTTATCTCATGTGCGGCATAAGCCTCGTTTGTACCTGTACTGGTTATTGTAACATGGCAAAGTTGTGTCTATACTTGCATGTATAGATTGATAGCAATTTAATGATTAAAAATATAAATAAACGGGAGAGTCGATTTTTATGACAAACGCATCACCCAAGGCAAACCGAGCGCAAACCGCGCATGAACTCGTGCTTCGCCAGCGTACATTTTTCCGCAGCGGTCAAACGAGAGATATCGCCTACCGCACGGAAGCGCTCAAACGCCTTCGCCGCGGTATCGAGGAGCACCGCCAGCAGATTCTGGACGCGCTGCGCGCGGACCTGAACAAATCCGAAGCCGAAGCATTCAGCTCCGAGATCCGTCTTGTGCTGGGCGAACTGGATTACACGCTGGAGCATCTTGAAGACTGGGCCGCTCCCCGCGTCGTGCCGACTTCGTCGCAGATCGAGAACGCGACCAGTACGATCCGGCCGGAAGCTTACGGGCTTACCCTGATTATCGCGCCGTGGAACTATCCGTTCCAGCTCGCTTTCTCTCCGCTGATCGGGGCGATTGCCGCCGGCAACTGTGCGGTAGTCAAGCCGTCCGAGCTGACGCCGAACGTATCGAAGCTGACCGCCGACCTGATCCGGGGCTGCTTCCAAGACGAATATATCGCCGCCATGGAAGGCGAAGTCGAGACGAGCACCGAACTGCTGCGCGAGAAATTCGATTATATTTTCTTCACGGGCAGTACGCCGGTCGGCAAAGTCGTCATGCGAGCCGCAGCCGAGCATCTGACGCCGACCACGCTGGAACTGGGCGGCAAAAGCCCGGCGATCGTGCACAAAGACGCGAACCTGCGGCGCGCGGCGCAAAGTCTGGTCCGCGGCAAATTCCTGAACGCCGGACAAACCTGCGTGGCGCCGGATTATCTGCTGGTGCACGAAGACGTCCGCGAAGAGCTGCTGCGCGAGATCAAGCTGGAGATCGCGGACAAATACGGCGAGGACGTGCTGGAGAACCCGGACTTCCCGCGTATCGTCAACGAGAAGAACTTCGACCGGTTGAACCGTTTCCTGAACGACGGCCAAACGCTGCTCGGCGGCCGCGCCCTGCGCGAACGTCTGGCGATCGAACCGACGCTGCTGGAGAATATCGACTGGGAATCGCCGGTGATGCAGGAAGAAATCTTCGGGCCCATCCTGCCGGTGATGACCTATACCGATTCGGAACTGAATTCAGTGCTCGAACAGATCGTCGACCGTCCGAAACCGCTGGCCTTCTACCTGTTTACCCGCGACGAGCAACTGCAAAATACCGTGCTGGACACCGTATCGTTCGGCGGAGGCTGCATCAACGAAACGCTGCTGCATATGAGCTCGCACGAACTTCCTTTCGGCGGCGTCGGCGCAAGCGGCATGGGCTCCTACCACGGCCGCCAGAGCTTCGAAACGTTCTCGCACCATAAGTCGGTGCTGAACCGCCGAGTTTGACGTCTGCTATCTCAAATCGGCCTTATATACCGGGCAGGAGATCTCTGAATCTCCCGCCCTTCCTTTTTCCGCCCTCTTGAGCGGCTGATCGCGTTGTAGCGAGCAGCCGCTCAACGTGTTGAGAAGGTTCGTTTCATAAAAAAGCTGATAAGCGAAGGAAGAAATTCAGTGTAGGAGCGATAGCGTTCGCCTTTGAAATCAGGAAGATACCCCTTATAATCTAATCAGTCTTCCTGATTTCAACACGCGACCTAAAGTCTTTCGAAGAAAGACACATCGAAAGCCGCGTGCCCAGCCAAGCACTCTTTTTCTAGCCGGTGAAAGTCCGGTCGCGGGAGGGGCCAAGCC
>NZ_JAULSA010000014.1 GCF_030518235.1 Saccharibacillus sp. CPCC 101409
TTCTCCAGTATAAAGAAAAAGTTCATCTCCGAACGAGCCGGGGATGAACTGAGAATACCAACAAAATATTCACGCATCGGGCATGCGCCCTTGGCCTGGCGTTCGCCGGACACTCAGCATGCGCTGAGTCATGAATACAGGAACGTTACGAGAAATTATCAAGAAAGGAGGATAAAGATGAAGTACGTTAGATATCCGACTGAAGAAGAATGGCATGAAATTTTGAGCCATAGTCCATTTATAGGATTCCAATTTTCATCTGATGATTTCGTTAATAATGCTCCAGATGTAACGATTTTTTTTAATGGGCCAATAATCAATTCATACGGATCATTGCTAGTACATAGATTTAGGGCATTGCTTGAAAGCTATATCATGTTAAGTTTCTATTATCAATTAGGAATACCGGATAACGTAGAAGATAAAAATACTAGTGGAATCTTCAAAAAGTTTGAACCTGATCACTTTGGAAATAAAGAAAAGTTCGATTACTACTCAGATGTTTTTTATCTCAAAGCATTTGCATGTTTAGAAGCTATAGGACATATACTTAAGGAACGATACAACTTAACAGTAAAAAGAGTAGAGTTCAAAAATATAGTTGGTAAGATGAAAAACGAAAATCCTGATTTATTTAAAAAATTGGGCGCAATAATAGAGAATAATGAGTTCTTTAAGGCGAATACTTATCGAAATCAGATAACCCACAATCATTCTCCTAATCTACCTGGAATACATCGACTCAAAGACATTAACGGAGCAATAATAGAGGTAGAGACAGAATACTACAATTCGAAAATGGTATACCGCAACATTTTATCAGTGTCAGAACTTCTTAAGGAGGCAATAGAAGCGATTCGTGAGTAAGGCACTGAAGCTGATGACATCTCATAACATAATGTTTACGCTGCGGGCATACGCCCTAGGTACGACATGCGCCAGACATCCAGCATATGCTGGGTTGTGAATATAGGCCGGACACGCAGCATGCGCTGAGTCGTGAATATAGTAAGTTAAACAACAGAACCAAAAACAATAAAAAAAGAAGGTGCTATGCCCTTCTAATTCCTAAAATTTTGTAACTCACTAAATAGTTGCAGAGCGTCTTTAAATCCCTGTGTATAGATGCTACGTTCCAGTATAGCTTGTAGAGAAATTTGAGCGTCCTCATAGAGAATGATTGTATCTTCCAGTTGGTCAGGTAAAGCGTCGCGCAGCGTTTTAAAATATTGATCGGTCTCCGCAGAAAGCTGGGTATACTCCTCATGAAAATTCAGAAGTTCGCTGTAGAGTGATTCTAAACGTATTCTTATAAGCGGTTCTGTTAAAGACTCTAATGAATTAGTCATATATTCTCTCTCCCTTAGATAACCTTATGGAGTCATTATATAACTCTATAAGGTTAATTTCAAGGTGAGATTTTCACTTTGCAGAGTTAAAATTTCGCTTTTCATTGATGATTGATAAAATGAAAGATAAGATAGAAGTATGGAGGAGAAAAATGAGCGTAATTAAATGCAATATACGAGAGCTTATGGCCGAACATCGAATAGATGATATAACGGAATTGATGGCAAAATCGGGGTTAAGTCGAAACTCAATTAACAAGTTGTACAGGGAAACGAATATTGAAACAACAAAGCTGGAAACCTTGTTTAAACTTTGTGATACATTCAATTGCAAATTATCTGATTTGATTGAATATGTACCGGGAGACAGATCCTAGAGTTCAGGAGGAGATCATTCTGATTTCAATAAACTCAAGCAGCTCGGATGGTCAATCATTCAATAAATTCTTGAAAAAAGTAATGACCACCTACAAACTCTCGACACAAACCCTGAGTAAAATGTCTAACAGCAGCGAAGATATGATTTTAGACTTATTGAACGGTACTGTAGACGAAACGAAATATTCCCAGATTGAGATTTCAGAGTTTCAGCAATTTGTAGTCCTACTCTCCGAAAGCTTCGAAATCGCACAGCCTAACGAAAGGGTTCAAGCGATAATCGAGCATCTGATTCATCATTTGAATTTTTCTGTGGATTCGATCGCTCTTTTTGCCAAAGTAGAAGGGCAAGATATTGAGCATTTTCTCGAAAACGCAGAATCTCTATCGTTTGAAAAACGCTATAAATTAGCAACTACTGCTGTATTTCTTTTTTATTTGTCTAAACCGCAACTCAAAACGGCTCCCCCGTCGCATTATTCCCCCCAACATGTCGCAAAAGTACATGGCTCCGCAAACCGCCTATCCTTTATACTCCCTTATATTCGATAATGAAAATCATTATCATACATAAGGGGGATTTACCATGAATCACGCACCAAAGGGACAAACGGCCGGAAGCAGGAAATACGCCGCCCGCAAATCGAGATTTCTTATGGGCTGGATGCTGGTCCTTGTTCTGATCCTGACGGCCTGCGGCGCGGGAGCCGGCGCGAACAGCAGCAGTCCGGCTGCCGCGAAGCCAGCACCGACCGAGACGCCTTCGGCTGCGGCGGAATCGGCTCCAGAGTCCAACGCGGGCGCCTACCCGGTTACGATCAAGCACACGAAAGGCGAGCTGACGCTGGACGCAAAGCCGAAAACGATCGCCGTGCTCGACGTGAAGTTTCTGGATCAGATGTTGGCGGTCGGCGAGAAGCCGGCAGGCAGCGTGATCGCCGGAGGCAACACCGATTTCCCGGAATATTTGGGCGACCAGCCGAATGACGTCCAGGTGCTGGGCACGCGGGACGAGCCGAATCTGGAAGCGATCGCCGCCTTGAACCCGGACCTGATTATCATGACCGATTTCCAGGAGGAGCAGTACGAGAACGTCAGCAAGATTGCGCCTACGCTGGTTCTTGATTTTTACGAAGACTGGCGCGATACGTTGGCGACGATCGCCCAGATTACGGACAAGCGGGATGAAGCGGAGAAGGTGCGCACAGCTTACGAAGACAAAGCCGCCGGACTGAAAACGCAGCTGGCCGAGAAACTGGGCGATGAAACGGTAGCGATTATTCGTCCGAGAAAAGAAGGCATTCGCGTTCACGGCATCGAGCATCGTATCGGCCAAATTCTGTACGGGGATCTGGGCTTGAATATGCCTGAACTCGCGAAGGAAATCGGCGAAGACGGTTCGGTTGAAATTTCGATGGAAAAAGTTCCCGAGATCGACGCGGATCGTTACTTCGTGCTGGCGGATGAGCTGTTTGCCGCGGAAGCGGAAGCGATGGCGAACAATCCGGTCTGGAAATCCCTCGATGCGGTCAAAGAAAACCGGACGTACGACGTGAACTCCACGCTCTGGATTGCTTACTACGGTCCGCTGGCGATCAACCTGATCGTAGACCAGGCTTCGGAAGCCCTGCTCGGATCGGATTGATATGGATCGTTATCTTGCAAGCGAGGGTTGGAAACAAACCGCGGACAAGTATTCGATTCGCCTCGGGAAACCGCCTGCAAACAGCGTCCGCACAGTCGCTTTGAGCGAGCTGTACGAAGAAGAAGCGTGCCGCGTTTACATCGACTGGTTTCGGCAGTATATCGACGCGCCGGATCGAAGAGTCGCCGCTTCCATGTTATCCAAACGACTCGGCTACCTCTGGACCGCTCCGCTGGTGAAGGCGATGACTTTTCATCATCAGCACGTTTCGTTCGAGCCGCACAGCACCTACCTGTATCATCCTGCGCTTACCGATGAGACAACGACGCGGTTTCCTTTTCTGGCGGTCGACGATCTTCGGGCGGAAGCGCTCGAAGGCAGCAGGGAGACATGGCGAGCCAAAGCGGTCGAAGACATGTTCGCGTCCCGGCTTACTCCGCTGCTCCGGAATCTTGCGGCGATCGCGTCTATTCCGATGAGTATCCTGTGGGAAAATATCATGGTGCGGATCGGCCCGCTGTATCTGCGTGATGCGGACGACGCCGGTCGGGAACATGAACACGTCCGGGCGGATTTCGAATATCTCACTCAAGCAGCGCCCGGAGCCGTGTTCGATCAGCGAAAGAACCCGTTTACCCGATTCACGACGTGCGAGCACGGAATTCCGGCTGCGAAAAGCGAGCGGATCACCTGCTGCTTCTACTACCGGATGTCGGGGGAGTACTGCAGAAAGTGCCCGAAAATTGACACTGAGAATAAGTCTCAACTAAAATGACAACAGCAGCAACCTTACCTTTGCCCACGTATTCGTTTTGGCGAAGGATGCTATTGTCGGGAGATGAGAGAAATGCCGCTGCACGAACAAACCAGCTTATGGAGCGATACGACGATCAAGATGCTTGACGGGTACAGCGGGACTTTGCAGGCGGGCGGCGTCCTTGGCATGAGCGAAACCGAATCGATCTCGAATCTGCTGCTGCTCGCGGTAGGCGGGGCAGGGGAGCTTACAATGAACGGCGAAGTGTGCCGCATTGGAGCTTCTTTTGCTTGTCATATGGTTCAAGGCACATCGTTTACACTGACGTCCGCATCGGACGAACTTTATTATATCGCGATTGCGTACCGGGCTTCTTCCATCGAAGGGGCTTCCCTCGCCATGCCTTCGTACCGCAAACATCCGCTTCAGCGCTCCTTTATTCAAAGCACGGCGGCTCAAACGGAATGGGTGCAAAATGCGGAGAAAATCATCGCCAAATGGCGCCGCGGCGAAGGATTGGAATGTTTTCACGCCAATGCGCTGCTGCAAAGTATGATCTACGAACTGATTATGGAATACGAATGCGGCCAGGGCGGAACGGAAGCCGACGTGGTGGAGGTTGTGGCGTCCTATATCTCGTCGAATTACCGCCGGGAATTGGAGCTCAAAGACCTGGCGGCCCTCGCCGGATGCAGCGTCAGGCAGCTCCAGCGGCGGTTCAAGCAGGAGAAGCAGCTCGGCCCGATGGAGTATGTGATTCAGCTGCGGATGGAGAACGCGTCGCGGATGCTGCGTCATACGGAAGCTTCGGTCGGAGAAATCGCGGAACGGATCGGTTATCGCGATACGTATTATTTTAGCCGGGCGTTCAAAAAGGTTTATGGCGTTCCTCCGCTGCATTACCGGCTGGCGCAAGCTGCGAAAACGGACGCGGAGTACGCCCATGCGCTGCTGCAAAACCGCACGGCTTCTTCCTACGACTCGGCTCAGGGCCCGGTCATCTGCCATATGCGGGGCGAGTATCCGGTGACGGAAACGCCGCGGCGGATCGCCGTGCTGGATGTGCAGTATGCGGACCATCTGCTGTCGCTCGGATTGCCTCCGGCGGGCAGCGTGGGCTCGGGCAGCGCGTCCGTGAATTTCCCCCGGCATATCCGGGCGGGACTTCAAGGTACGGAGCTGCTCGGCACATACGAATACCCCGATCTGCTCGCGGTGGAGAAGCTGTCGCCGGATCTGATTATTTGCACCGAAGTCCATGAGCGGCACTTCGACCGGTTGAGCGCGATCGCTCCGGTGTTGATGTTCAAACGCAACGAAAGCTGGCAGACCGTTCTGCGGCTGTTCGGCGAACTGACCGGCAAACGGGCGGAAGCCCGGCGCATCCTGGCGGATTACGATCGGCGAACCGCTTTGCTGGCCGAAGAACTCGCTTCCGTCCTGGCGGGGCAAAGCGTGGCTTTGATCCGTCCGCTGGATTCCCTCGTACGGGTGCATTCGGCCGCTCATCGCACGGGCGCCGTGCTGTATCGCGATCTGGGGCTGCCGGTTCCGCTGTTTGTGGCCGACACTTCCGATACCGCGTATCATATTTCGGTCGACCGGCTTCCCGCCGTACAGGCGGGCCATTACTTTTTGCTGAGCAACGAAACGATGCAGGAAGGCAGATCGGCGACCGAGCAGCGTGTGCGCGGAATGCTGGATACGGACGAGCGGCAGCAGGTGCACCCGGTAGACGCCGCGACGTGGATCGGCTGTTACGGTCCGACGGGAATTAACGGGATTGTGGATCAGATCGAGCGGGCTTTGTTGACTGGATTTCGAGGGATTGGGCATGGGCGTGTAGAATAGTTTTAGAAACGGATCATGCGAATTATTGAAGCTAAAAAGGAGCCGACTTATGACTGACTTTCTGAATCGATTCGAAACTCATTTCAAAGCCAATTTTCTGCAAGATCTTACCGATACGCTGGCTCAAGCGCAGCACGAAAAAGTTTACGCCTGCGCGTTCGGCACGGACAGCGACTTTACGACGTTGTTTCTGGCGGTCAATACGGAAGAATCGCTGGCGCGGCATATTGCGGATATGAAGCAGAAAGGTTTGTGCGAAAGCGAAGCGTCCGAGATTTATTATCGCTGGGGCATTTCGGAGTATCAGTACGGGGACGAGACGCATTTTAACGGAATCAGCGACGTGATGTACGAAGCCGAGAACGCCTACGACCACAAGGACGCAATCGTCTCGATTATTGCCGGAGTCGTCCGCGATACGGATGAATCCGTGTTCCGGGCATACGGTCAAAGCAAAGCGGACATCGTATTCTTTGTGTCCATGACGGACGACGACGAAGCGGAAGCACTGGAAAACGAAACGGTGGTGCAGATGACGGACGCCGAACTTGCCAAGAACTTTTTGAAGCGATACGATCGTTGATCCGGTGGAAAAGGAGATTCAACGCATGAAGACTCATATTTTGATTTATGAAGGTTTTGCCCATTTCGAGGTGATGCTGGCCAGTTATCTTATGAAAACGGCCGGAGACATTGTCACGGTAGGCGTGGAGGGAACTCCGGTCGCTTCGTACGAAGGGTTTCAACTGATTCCCCACCTTAAGCTGGGCGAGATCGATCCGCGGGAGATCGACGTGTTTTTGGTGCCCGGCGGCGATGCCGCGGAGCTTGAAGGCTGCGGCAAACTGCATGAGCTGCTGGCGGAACTGGATCGTCGGAAAAAGATCGTCGGAGGCATTTGCAGCGGAACCTTACAGTTGGCCAAAGCCGGAATTTTGAAAAATCGCAAGTACACCACTACGCTGGATACCGCGGCCCACGCCGAATTTGAACCGCAGCATTACATCGATCGGAACACAGTCACAGACGGGAATGTGATTACGGCCAAAGCCGCCGGGTATGTCGATTTTGCTCTGGAACTGGGCACGCTGGCCGGTATTTATAAAGATGAGGCGGACTATCGGGAAACGATTGATTTTTTTAAATACTTCAAGTCTTGAATATTTTACTTGGGAGATCACTTTTATAAAGACAGTCTTGGCGATCTTTGCGCCGGGGCTGCTTTTGCATATGATGAGAAAAAGACGGGAGAGAGGTCCAATGCAGCAGATTTTTGCGGATATTAGAGACGGACATATAGAAGCAGTCAGACAGGCTTTAACTTCCGGCGCTGATCCGAACCGCATTTATGAGGAGGGTTGGACTTTACTGAAAGCGGCGGCCGAACACGAGCGGTTGGAGATTATTCGGCTGCTGGTGGAAAATGGGGCGGACGTCAACTTACAGCCAAACGGAGGATGGACCGCGCTTCAGCAGGCTGTGGACATGGCGATTGACGGAACGATTCAGTCCGGCGGACAGCAGGGCGATGAGCCGGTGAATATTATTCAATATCTGTTAGAACAAGGAGCGGATGCGCAGCTTCGCGATGCAAACGGCGAGAATGCGCTGGATATTGCGGAAGCTTATGAGTCGGAGAAAGTGATTGGAGTGCTGAAAGGCGGTAGATAAGAGCCCGGAAGCTCAAGATGAAAAGCAAATTCAAAAACAAAAATAAAAAGATCGGAGCATAATAATGCTGGATTCGCTGTTTATTTTCTATAGACGGATTGTCAAACTAAGTGCAACACTTCCTCCTGAAACGATTCGTGCGTGGACTCCCAGCCTAGACACTTGCGAGGCGGGTTGTTGATCAGATGAAGCGCTCGCTCCAGTTCAGCGTCCGTCACTTGGGCAAAATCATGACCTTTCGGGAAAAACTCTCGAAGCAGTCCGTTCGCATTCTCATTAGAGCCGCGCTGCCAGGACGAATACGGATCCGCAAAGTAAACCTCGACCCCTTGTACGGCCTTCAGTGCCGCGTGACAGGCGAACTCTTTGCCTCGGTCTGCGCTGGCGGTTTAGATCGCGGCTTCCGGGTACTGGGCGGCCAGCATCCTGAACGCAATCTCCGTAGACAAGGCCGTACGGTTCGGCATCTTAATCGTCTGGTAAAAGCGTGTTTTTCACTCAACGAGCGTGGCGACACAGGCTTTTCTCTTGCCCTGCGCCTTTAGACTCTATCTGCACTCAGATAACGATATTTAGGGGGAATTATAATGTCTTTTAGTCGATCTGACCTAGGAGCTCAAGCCTCATGGAAAGGTTATTCTTCTCAGACTCTCTATATTGCTTCGCGAATTGTAGAAGACGACGCTACACTTGAATACTATCCAGAACATTTAGAAGATTTGTTAATAAAAAAAGACGGAGTAGTAGCTGAAGTAGTACAAGTCAAAGATTTAGGTTCGAATATGAGTTTATCCAGTCTGGCATCTACAAGTCAATCGCAGAAGAATGAAGGCTTTTTTCAACGAGTAGTGAGTTTAAAAGCTACTGAGACTGAACCGATCATAGCAAAAGTTGTATATTTCGGAGCACTAGGAGAAGAACTTGAAAATTTGATCAACCTCAAAAAAGAAGTGGTAGAGAGTGTTAAGAAAAAACTAAAAGATAATCATGGCCTTAAGGTGGAAGAAGCCGAGTGGCTGTTAGACAGACTCGTATTTGAAAAAGTGGATCATACCATGCTTCAGGAGGCTGTGACTAAACAAGTTAAAAACTATATACCTACCATGAGTGCTCCAGGTTTAATGCAAGACTTATTAATTCAATATGTCTCGGACCTATCAAGAACTCAACAATTCACTTCAAAATCAATTTGGCAAGAAAAAGTAAATCAAATTGGAAGAAATATGGCTTCATTTGATGGCTTTTTTAGAGAATGGGGAGGATCACTTATAACCTTATCGGCTATTAAAACGAATAAAAATTATGAAGAGCTGAAGGAAGAATACAAACAGGGCGTTTCTACTCATCCTGCGCATATTCGAGCCTCGCTAGATTTTGAACGTTTGGAATTCTCGGAAAAGATACAATCAGCGTTATCGCAAAGCAAAGCGGTAATTATAAAAGGAGTATCCGGACAAGGGAAGACTTCATTATGTTACAAGTATTTAATAAAAGAATATTCTGAAGAACTTGTATTCTGCATACGACAAATCCAATCGCATGAGCAGGCAGCAAACCTGGTTAAAGCAATCATAGGATTATCCAGTCATACAGATCATATTATTGTTTATATAGACGTAGCTCCTGGTCAGACCTATTGGACTTGGTTGATCCGTGAGCTGCAAGTCCGTGGGAGCAATGTGCCTGTTTTGATATCGATCCGGGAAGAAGACTTCAAACAAGCAAGCTTAGACGAGAGTGAAGTAACATTCAAAGCCATAGAGCTCAATCTATCAGAAAAAGAAGCGGCACAAATATATAAGCGACAAATAGAAAATGAACCTCATATACACTTTCGTAATTTTGAAGAAGCATGGCAGATGTTCGGAGGAAGCGGACCCTTATTGGAATTTATGTATTTATTGAATAATAATCAAACTTTAGAGCAAAGATTGAAAGCGCAGATTCAACGCTTGATAACTGAAAAAGTAGATGATACATGGTTGGAGCTTTTGCTTCTGGTCTGCTATGTGGGAAGAGTGAATGGTTCTGTACGATTGGAAAAAGCTAAACAAGAAATTCATGTTTCAAGCGCAATTAGTGCATTGAAAAGAATGAGTAATGAATATTTAATTCGGAATTCAGAAGACGGAACATATATTGATTCGCTACATCCCGTACGTGCTAAGATTCTTTTCGAAATTCTTCAAAAAGAAATAGGAATTGAGGAAAAAACAGTATTGCTGCGGAGTTTGGTATGTGTAGAAGACACGCAGCCTCAACTTCTTCTTGTTCAATACTTTACAGACCACGGAATCGAAGCGGACTTAATTAGTCAGATTGCTGCGGTAGAATATGCGGATTGGACAGCTTACGGTGTTACTCTCAATACAATGCTCTGGCTGGATGTCAAACAGTACGTAGAAGAAAATAAAGCAACATTCGACTTCACTTTTGATCATAACGGATCTGGGTGGAGGATGTTTGTTCCAATGGATGTGACAGGAGAAATAAAACCTGGAAGGTTTGCAGCAGAAGAATGGTTAGAAGGCGAAACTTTGAATAATGTTCTTGATAAAAAAAGATTGCGTTCTCATCTTGAGCAAATAAAAAAATCGTTAAAAGATACTAAGTTATCCTACTCGAATACAGATAAGTGGTTAGACCTTTCATCTGCGCCTACAGTGCTCCCTGTGAACGAGACGGATTGGTCAAATTTTGGGTACTCTCTTTTTTGGTCAGGTTTGCGAAAAAAAACAATACCTATTCAGATGTTTGAAGATAAAATTCTTGCTGCGATGAGCGAAGGGCAATTAGAAAGTCGAGTAGATGCGGCCTTAGGATTATATCAGCAAAGCTACATGAATGCTTATAGTTTAAGCGAAGAAATTCTGCGTGAAAGATTGATTGAGGAATATCGAGTACTTTCTTTAGAAATATCCGAGGAAGAAATTCTATGTCAATTTCCTCCTGATTATTTTTACAAATCAACTGAAGAAACTCATGAAAATTTTAATCATTACTCGACTATGAATATGGTAAAGCTATTAAGCCGTTTGTACCCAAATAAGAATTTGGTTTCAGTAAAGTTAATAGGAAGCGAATTATTGAAAAATTTAAATGTAATAAATTATGATAATGAAAAAAGAATTCTTAAAGAACACTGGCCGGACGGGTGGATTACGCAATTGAATTCAAGAATGCTTATAAGAGTCAATCTTGATCATCGACCAGACAGCTGGAACTTATATTTGCAAGATATTAATGTTCTGCGAAAACAGATAAATGAAGTTTTAAATCAGTTCATAAATTTAGTAGAGCGCTTTTATAAAAGCAAACGTTGGGATTTTTCAGCAGAGAAAAATTTCAATTCGACATTAAAGGTCCTACAACACGCTCTGCGCAAAGAAAGACTGCTGCCTAAAGCCATTATCGATGGGTATGGACTAAGTAGCGAAGGTTTTAAAGAAAATAAAGAGGTTCTTCTATCTAGGATAAATTTATCCGCCCAGCCTGACGAAGCTTTTAGAAAACATTTTTCTGAGATGAACTCTAATATGGATAATTTTTTCAAACAAGCTCTAGAAGTATTAAAATTGAGAAGAGAAGAGCGAGAAGTAAGTTCCAATTCATCAACACTGAATATTTATGAGGCAGCAAAGGAAGCCTTTTTTATGCAAAATGAATTTCAAAATTTATTTCAAGCTTATACAAATGAACAGTATTCAACGTTTGCTTCCAAGGAGTTGGAGGATTTACTTCTAACCTTGAATATGTGGGAAAGCGTAACGAATCATAGACCAACTGGAAACGGATTACGTTATAGTGCAAAAGAAAAGCTAAAGCGTCTATCCAATAAATCGGAACAAGCTTTTCAAACATTCGTAAATTCTATGAATCCTTATATTATTGTCAAGGATATAGAAGAAGGGAATGCTGTTCATAGATTCATTATATATACAGAACCAATTTCCGAAACCTACACGATTTTGGATCAGTACCATTTGGTTTTTCGGGAGCTTGAGAAAACTTGGAATGTGGCTAAAGACTTTAACTACTTAAGATGGCAAATCGAAACTACTTTTTCTGGGTTGACTTTTATTCCTTTATACAATGGACTTCCTATAATAGGCAGTTTTGAAATACCGCTGTTCAGGATTCTTGGCGCATTTGAAGTAGAATTTTCTTTACCTTTACCTTCGGCAGAGCTCCCAGAAGAGATCTATAACTCCTATGGATTGAATTCTCCTTTTCAAAAACAGTGGAGAGAAGCGATAGCCGAGGTTGGAATAATAAGAATGAGATTAATACAATATGATCAAGTTATTGAAGAAGTATCTTTATTCGAAAATCTGATAGAAAATAGTCTCGTAAATTATATTAATGATTTCCAACTTGGAATCCTAGAAAATTTGCAAAATGTAGTTAATGCAGTTGTGCAGCTTAGAGGTTTATTAGATGACAGTCTTCCACCAGAGCTAGAGCAATTGTTACATCTTATACTAGAGGGATTGTCGTTTGGGGAAGATTTGCAAGATAAAGTCAACTCGCTTCAAAATACAGAGTATATTAGCGAAAGTTTATTGCAGGTGACAACGTATATGTTTTTAATAATCCCGTATCTGACGGATTGTCAAGCTGAGAGCAACACTTTGGAACTAGAATAAAAAGTGGACACGGAGTTAAGGAACACCGGATAATATGTACTAAAGAAAGAGGTATCCGTTATGGCCGAGCAGCGTCAACGATATAACGAAGAATTCAAGAAACAAGCCGTCAAGTACGTCCAAGAGCAAACCAAAACCCTGCCGGAGATCGCGGAAGAGATGAATATTCCAACGGGTACCCTGAAAAATTGGATGACCAAGTATCGCTCGTTCGAACATGAACCCGTAGCCTCAGCGAACCCCGAAAAGCTGCGGGAGATGGAAGCCAAACTGCAGGCCTCCGAGCGAGAGAAACAGGATCTGCAGGAGGAACTGGCGATTCTAAAAAAGGCGCTGCACATCTTCAGCAAAGAAAAAAACTGAGATTTCAGTTCATCGAAGCTCATCGCTCCGAGTTTCGAATCGAGAAGATGTGCCAGGTCCTCCAAGTTTCGCGGAGCGGATTCTACAAATGGCTTCAGCAACCTCAGAGCGAGCAAAAGAAGCGGAAAGCCCATGTTTAAACCTGGATTGCGTACCCCTTTCAGGATCACGAAAGTCGGTACGGCAGTCCTATGACGTTGACAAGGGAGTAAGTCATTCTCGATACGCCCGCTTTGGCGATAATATCCGTAATCGAGATCCGCTCCCACGAGCGTTCTTCCAGCAGCAGCAGAAACGCTTCCTGAATCGAGGCTCTGGACAGCTGCTTGAGTTCGTCGTTGCCCATCTGTGACACTTCCTTTCGCTTTGTCTCACCGCGAGGTTTACGTCTATAATCCGCGTTCGGCGGGTGATATGATTGTAACACCTCAAGCGATTCAAGCACAGAAAGGTTGCGAATACGATGAACAAATGGATGAAGTCCGTACTGGCTCTGGCCGCTGCCGCGGGAGCGGTGGGCGCGAGCGCGCTGTACGTCAATAAAGTCGAACATCAGTCGCTGCGCAGCAAGCTGTTTGCGGGGCTGATCGGAATCAGCGGCACCAAGAAAAGATTTTTTTCCGAGCAGCTGATGCAGGCAAGTATACAGGAAGTCGAAGACTCCAAAGATTACGTGCTGCCGGATAAAGCATACAAAAGCGCGGTCGGCCGCGAAGAAGTACAGGGCTATCCGGTGTACACGTTCAACGACAAGCAGGACCGTGAGCAAAAAGTCGTCCTGTATATCCACGGCGGAGCCTGGGTATATCAGCCGACCGGCTTTCACTGGGCGTTTATCGACAAGCTGGCGCAGGCGACGGGAGCGAAAGTCGTGGCGCCGATCTATCCCAAAGCGCCGAAGCATACATTTGAAGCGACATTCGCTCTGCTCCGGGACCTCTATTCTTCCGCGGTAAACGCGGTCGACGATGCTTCGCAGCTTACGATCATGGGCGATTCGGCGGGCGGCAATATTTCGCTTCTGCTGGGCCAGCGCCTGGAGGAGTGGGGCCTGCCGCAGCCGGGGAACATGATCGCGTTCTCGCCTTCGCTGGATCTGTCTTTTGACAATCCGGCGATCCAAGAATATATGACTAACGATCCGATGCTGGCGGTGCCGGGCGCGCGCTATGCGGCATCCCGGTGGGCGGGAAGCGAGGATGTGCGCAGTCCGCTGCTGTCTCCGCTGCATGGCGATTTCTCGAAAGTCGCGAAAGTGACGATGTTCTACGGAACTTACGAAGGCGGCTATCCGGACGGCGAGCGTTGGGACGAGCAGCTGACCGCAGCCGGTATTCCGCATAACTTTTACGTCTATCCCAAGATGATCCATGTGTTCCCGCTGTATCCGATTCCCGAAGCCGATCGAGCGTTCGAGCAGATCGTCGCGGCGATGGAAGAAACGGCGTAAGCCCAAAAAGCCGGCAGTCTCGTCAAGAGGCGGTCGGCTTTTGCATGTAAAAGGAAAAGTGGCGAGCGTTCGCGCTGTCCCGGCAGAGGTAGTCAGGCTTTCGACGCGGGCTTCGCTGCATTTTTACGATTCAAATAATCCGCCGTATAGCTGATAAACTCCGTAAATCCGGTCGCAAAATCGGGGAAATCCAGCTGGATGCCCGCTTGGATATGCGCTTCCCGCTGCAGTGGACTCGGAGTCACGGTAGGAAACAACCCGGAAGCGTAATGCGTTTGCAGCTGGACGAACTGATTAAGCGTCGCTTCGCTCCAGGCGGGAAACGCGACTTTGACGACTTCCTTCATCTCCGAGAGATACAGAGGCAGCTGCCTTTTAAAATGGACCAGCTTCTCCAGCGAGACGTTGCGCTCGATAATCGTCGCGAGCATGGCGAGCAGCTTCAGCATCCGCGGATGCCGGTTCGTCGCCTGCGCCCATTCCTTTGCAAAGCCGTCGGTGTCCCGGGTAAAGTCGGAGACGATCGTCTTTTTCAAATCGTTAACGTAATCGTTCAGCTCGTCTTCGATCACCAGCAGATAGATTTCTTCTTTGGACGAGATATATTTATACAGATTGCCGCGCGTGAAGCTGGTTTCTCTGGCAATTTGGGTCAGGTCGATTTCGTGAAACTGTCCAGCATCGAACAGCTTGATCGCCGCGTCTTTGATCTGCTGAACTCTGATTCGCCGCTGTTCGTCCGTTCGTACGCGTTCAAATTCCATCGTGCATAGCCCCTTTCCCAAAAAGTATAGCATACAAACTTGCATATCCACCAAACGCCCTCTATAATGATCTTTAATTAACGTGACGTCACGTCAATAAAAGGAGAGATAACAGTGAACGAATCGAATAAAAAAGTAGTCCTCATTACCGGCGCATCGTCGGGAATGGGCAAAGCGACAGCCAATCTGCTGCTTCGGCAGGGGTATATCGTATACGGAGCCGCCCGGCGGGTAGAAAGAATGCGGGACCTGGAAGCCAAAGGCGCGCATATTCTGGAGATGGACGTCACGGACGACGAGTCGATGCAAAGCGGGGTCGAACGCATTATCCGCGAGCAGGGAAGAATCGACGTGCTGTTCAACAATGCCGGTTACGGATCGTTCGGAGCCGTCGAAGATGTGCCGATGGAAGAAGCGAGGCGCCAGATGGAAGTGAATTTGTTCGGCGTAAGCCGGTTGACGCAGCTGGTGCTTCCTTACATGCGGGCGCAGAAGTACGGGAAGATCGTCAACAACTCGTCGGTCGGCGGCAAGATCTACACGCTGCTCGGCGCCTGGTATCACGCGGGCAAGCATGCGCTGGAAGGGTATTCCGACTGTCTTCGCCTGGAAGTCGCGCCGTTCGGAATCGATGTGGTGGTGATCGAACCGGGCATCGTCGAAAGCGAGTGGGGCGAAGTCGCGATCGAGCATATCCGGCAGACGTCCGCGCATACGCCTTATCGCCAATTGGCGGAAGCGGCGATGGGAATGTTCGGCCAGGTGAAAAATGCGGCTTCCCCGGACGTGATCGCGAATGTGGTGCTCAAAGCGATCGAAGCCCGAAGACCCCGAACGCGATACGCCGCCGGCAAACAGGCAAGGTCGGTTCTGCTGCTGAGAAAACTGCTGTCCGACCGCATGATGGACCGGGTGGTTTATCGGATGTTCCGCGTCTGATCGGCTATAATGGAGGTCACGGTATTAAATTATTCGGAGCGAGAATCAAAGTCACCGGCGGCCATATCGGCTGGGCGGACCGGATCTTTGTAATGGAGAAAAAGCATAGGCAAAGACTCCGCGAAAAGTTCGGCGAAGAACTGCGCGGCAAGCCGCTGAACGTTCTGGATGTTCCCGACGACTACGGATATATGGACGAGGAACTGATCGAGATTCTGAAATCGCGGGTAGCGGAATATATCGAGCTGCCGGAGGATTTTTGAAAGCGGGGGAGGCGAAGATCTGGAGATCGCCGATTGGAGCATCGAGGTAGAGGTTCGGATTATTTGCGCTGTTCTCAAAAGATAGAGCTGCCCCGAGTCGTATTGACGACTTTGCGGGCAGGCTCTTTTTTTATTCGGCTCTCTTTCCTCGAAAAAATGTAAGCGATTTTACAAATGTCCGGTTTTCTTACATGAAATTTCGAAAATGGAATGAAAAATGTCGCTTTTGCGCTCTTATACGGAATAACGCTTGAAATGAGAAAAATGCAGCATCGCAAATTCGCCAAAATGCATCGTTTTATTCGGTATT
The DNA here is from genome assembly GCF_030518235.1 of Saccharibacillus sp. CPCC 101409. Taxonomy (GTDB): domain Bacteria; phylum Bacillota; class Bacilli; order Paenibacillales; family Paenibacillaceae; genus Saccharibacillus. Next base: position 16,387 of record NZ_JAULSA010000014.1, read on the forward strand.
GCTACTTTATGGAGTCAGTTCCGTGGGATTAGAATGCAGGCTAAAGGAGGGATTATATGACGACGCAGCAAACGGCGGCAGCGACGGGAATCGGCAAAAACCGGGTCAAAAAGCAGGAACGCCGGCGGTTGATCAAGAAAAACAGTTTCTTGTACCTGATGTTTTCGATTCCGTTTTTCTACTTTGTGATCTTTCACTACATTCCTATGTTCGGTATCATTATCGCATTCAAGGATTACAATGTGTTCGACGGAATCGGGGGAAGCGAATGGATCGGGTTGGGGTATTTCAAAGAATTTCTGTCCGATCCTTACTTCTATAAGCTGGTCCGCAATACGCTGGCGATCGGGATTTATCAAATCTTGTTCGTGTTCCCGGCTCCGATTATCCTGGCGCTTCTGCTGAACGAACTTCGAAACGGCTTGTTCAAACGCTTCGTGCAGACGGTCAGCTATCTTCCGCACTTTCTGTCCACTGTGGTGATATGCGGCATCCTGGTCAACTTTTTGTCGCACGACGGCATGATCAATCAGTTCCTGCAGTTCTTCGGCATGGAGCGGATTCAATTCCTGATGATCCCCGAATGGTTTCGGACGATCTATATTTCTTCCGACATCTGGCAGGGAATCGGCTGGGGTTCGATCGTATACCTGGCGGCACTGACCAATATCGATCCGCAGCTTTACGAAGCGGCGACCGTGGACGGGGCGAACCGCTGGAAGCGGGCGCTGCATATTACACTGCCCGGAATCGCGCCGACCATCATCATTATGCTGCTGTTTAGTATCGGAGGCATTATGTCGGTTTCTTTTGAAAAAGTGCTGCTGCTCTCCAACGGGTCCAACTTCGAAACTTCTGATATCATCGCGACTTACGTGTATCGCCGCGGCCTGGTTTCGAGCGATTTCAGTTATGCGACCGCGGTCGGCCTGTTTAACTCGCTTATCGCGCTGTTCTTCCTGACCATCGGCAATAAATTCAGCAAGAAAGTGAGTGAGACGAGCTTATGGTGAAGACGATGAAAGTGTCGGCCAAGAAAAGCGGCGGCATCGACGAAGGATTCGGCAGCCGGCTGTTCGATATTTGCAACGTTCTGCTGATGCTTCTGCTGATGTTCGCGACGTTTTATCCGCTCTATTACGTGCTTGTCGTCTCGCTCAGCGACGGTCATTCCGTGATGCGCGGCGATGTGGCGTTCTGGCCGAAAGGCTTTACGCTCAGTACGTACCAGCTGATTTTTGACGATGTGTCGATCTGGCGTTCTTACGCCAATACGATTCTGTATACCGTAGTGGGGACGACGATCAACGTTGTGTGTACCGCCATGTGCGCGTATCCGCTGTCCAAGAAGTCGTTTTACGGACGGGGATTCTTTACGCTGATGATCGTCATCACCATGTTCTTCAGCGGCGGGCTGATCCCGTCGTATCTGCTGGTCCAGAAACTTCATATGCTGAACACGATGTGGGCGCTGGTGATTCCGGGGGCGATCAGCGTATGGAATATGGTGATTATGCGGACCTTTTTCCAGTCGATTCCGAACGAGCTGTACGAATCGGCCGAGATGGACGGTTCGAACGAGCTGATCTCGTTTCTTCGCATCACGCTTCCCCTGTCCAAACCTATTCTGGCGACGATGGCTTTGTTCTACGCGGTAGGACACTGGAACAGCTTCTTCTCCGCCATGATCTATCTGGACGAGAAAGATAAATTCCCGCTGCAAATCATCCTGCGCAATATGGTCGTCATGGGCGAAATGTCCAACCAGACGCAGGAACTCGGCGGCATTTATGCGAGCGTGACGGCGACCAATATCAAATATGCGGTTATCGTAATCGCGGTGCTGCCGATCGTCATGGTGTATCCGTTTATTCAGAAATATTTTGTCAAAGGCATGATGATCGGCTCGCTCAAAGGATAAGCCGGCGGACAGGCCGACCGGTACAATAAAGACGGGAGAGATGAGGATGAAACGAGGGAAAGTTTGGACGGCAGGGTTGGCTCTGTGCCTGGTCGCGGGACTCGGCGCGTGCAGCGGCGAAAGTTCGTCGCGGCAGGGCGGCTCGGGAGCGCAGGAAGGAGCGGTGGAGATTCGCTGGACCAGAGGCGAGAATCCGGCGCAGGCCATCAAAGAGAACACGCCGGTTATTCAGGAAATTCTCGCAAAGACGAACGTCAAGATCGATCTGGAGCCGGTGCCGGGCAGCAATTACGGCGATAAGAAAAGGGTGCTGCTCGCCAGCAACAATATTCCCGACGTGATCGGGATCGAAGCGGGAGACGCGGCGGAGTTTGGGGATACGGGCATGTTTCTGGCGATTTCCGATTATCTCGATCAGATGCCGAATTTTCAAAAAGTGATGGAGGAGCACCCGGAGATCGGCAAGCTGTTTGTGGACGGCAAATTGTATTCGCTGCCGATTACCGAGCAGTTCAAGATCCAGGGCGGCAAAGCCCCGATGATCCGCGCGGATATTCTGGAAGAATTGCAGCTTGAAGTCCCCGCAAGCTTCGACGACCTGTATACCGTGCTCAAACGGATGAAAGAAGCGTATCCCGATTCATATCCGTTCACCACCCGGGGAATGTCGTTCATGGACGCTTTCTCGCTCGGCATGGGCAGCGGATACGGCATGACTTACGACGATGCGAACGACCGTTATTTCTACGGGCAGAACAAGCCGGAATTCAAGGAAGTGCTCACATACCTCAACCGATTGTACAGCGAACAGCTGCTGGACCCCGACTTTGCGGTAAACACCAAGCAGAACTGGGACGAGAAGCTGAGTACCGGACGCTCCTTTTTCTACTACGATAACAACTCGTTTGCGGTCAATTACAACGCGACGCTCCAACAGAACGCTCCCGACGCGAAGTTCGACCGTATTCCTTATCTGACCAATGCCGCTGGAGAAGCGAAGGGCTGGCTGTATCCGAAAGGCTGGCTGGTCGACAACTATGCCATCAGTTCGAAAACGAAAAATCCGGAAGCGGTCATCGCTATGTTCGACTGGATGTACGGCGAAGAAGGAACGCGGGTGACCAACTACGGCGTGGAGGGCGAAACGTTCGAGATCCAAAACGGCGAAGCCGAGATGCTGCCGGAAACGATCGAGAAATACAAGTCCAGTTCCGACCCTGCCCGCGTGATGATGTCCGAGCTGGGAACGGGCCTGCTCGCGCTCGCTGTGCATGTGGACGAAAGTCCGATCAAGCAGTTGTCCGATCCCGATCTCGTCCGCTGGGGCGAAGAATTGACCGCCGATGAAGGCGCCTATTACGTGCCGGGACTCAATCCCGCTTTTACAGCGGAGGAAACGGATAAGCTGAAGCAGTACACAACTAAAACTTCACCGCTTGAAGAGGATGTTGTAAAGTTTATCATAGGAACCAAGCCGCTTGAGGATTTCGATCAATGGGCCGGACAGCTGACGGACGCGGGAGCCGGCGAGATCGAAAAGATTTACAACGACGCGCTGAACCGCACGAAATAAAGCAAACGAAGCGAGGGAGGAGAAGCGAGATGAATAAACTTATGGACAGCTTGCGAGTAAATAAGTTATTCGTGAAAATTCTGCTCTCCTTCCTGTCTTTTCTTCTTCCGTTGGTTCTGCTGGGAGCATTGACGTATACGAACTTTGTGACCGACCGAAAAGCGGAGTATACGCAAAAGCTGAATCTCGACCTGACCGCCTCCGCGCGAAAACTGGAAGATTACTGGCGTCAAATTTACGAGACCAGCACGGTGTTCTTCGGCGACCCTTCCGTTACGCGGCTTATGAAACCGAAGCAGGAATGGGGAGCTCAGGAATTGACGAATATCCAGGCGCTGCAGGGAAGCATGAGCCGCGCCAAATTCAATGTCAATTCGTTTGTCGATCATTTCTTTGTGTATGTGGACGACGAATATGTGTTTACCGACGACGGCATCAACGATTACGATTATTTTTTTAATAAGTTTTATCATTATCGGGATTACGACACGCAATTCTGGAGCGAGCGTCTCAATACCGTCCGCTATATGGAAGTGTTGAAGCCGGCGCTGGTGGAAACCTCGTTCGAATCCAAGGAAGTCGTGACGTTCCTGACCGCGAACCGCAGCGGAACCTATACCCCCGTACTCGGAGTTACCGTCGCCGTGGACAAGATTTGGGAAGCGTTCGCCCCAATTGTGAAGCCGGGAATCAACCGGGTTGTCGCAGCCGACAAAGACGGCGAAATCGTGATGAGTTCCGATGCCGATTTCAATAACGAAGCGGCTTTTCGAGCAATCGGCTCCGATTTGCCGGACGGTGAAAACGCCCCGCTCGAAGTAACGGTCGACGGCGAAGACTTTATTGCCGATGCGGTCTATAACGATACGATCGGATGGTATTTCTATGCGTTTACTCCCGTCGAAGAGTTCAACAGGCAGGCGTCCGGCATTTATCATTTTATTGTCACCCTGTGCATTGTGCTCTGTCTGGTCAGTCTGATCTTCGCGTTCTTGTTCTCTTACCGGCTGTACACGCCGATCCGCCGGATCGGGGAAGTGCTGGAACGCACGGTAGGAGAAGTGAAAGACGAGGCGGGAACCCGGTACTCCCGCGATCTGCGGCATATCGGAGCCGGAATTCAGCGTATGATGTTCAACCAATCCCGGTTCCAGGGACAGATGGAAGTACTGGCGCAGGAGTATGTGGATTACGTCTTGTTTCAACTGATGAAAGGACATTCGCTCAGCGAAGACCAGAGGGAGAATTTGCAGCGTATCCTGCAAACGCGATTGGGTTTCGAACAAGACCGTTTTCTCTGCTGCGCGATCAGTCTCAAATTCAAAGACCGTTTCTGGACCGATATTCAGGATGTGGACCGCATTCTGATCGAGGTCAAAATGAAGAATCTGTTTTACGGCCTGCTTAAAGAAAACGCCGACCTGTATGTGCTGGAGACGGGGAAATCTCAATACGCGCTGGTTTTCAATATGCAGCCGGACGCGGATCGCGAGAGCATAAGGGGAAGAATGGAGGAACTGGCGGGCATCTTCAGCAGCGATACCCAGTACTGCCGGCTTCATATCGCGATCGGCGATATCTGCGAAGGCATAGAAGGGATTGCCAAGTCCTATCGCAACAGTATGTACGCTTTGCACCGGATCACGGGAAAACCGGATTTCAAGATTGTGGAGTTTACGGGCAAAGAAGGCGGTCAAGAGCAGATCGTCTATACCTACGCGGACGAGAACCGTCTGCTCCAGCTTCTTCGCTTCGGCAACGCCAAAGAAGTCGCCCAGTGGGTCGGACAACTGCTGCAAAACAGCCGTCACGCCTCGTACTCCCTCGATGCTTTGGTTACGAAACTGTTCGAGACCGGACGGCGTTTCCTGGTGGAAAGAGGGCTGGACCCGGAAGAAATATTGTCCGGCGAAGACCGGCGCGATCTGCTGCAAACGCAGCGGACGATCGACGGAGAAGACCGCAGGCAAACGATTTTGCTGAATTTCTTTTTTGGCGCGATGGATCGGATCAAGCAGGAACATTCTTCTCCGCGGTCCGCCGAGCTGGCTTCTACGATCAAGCAATACGTCGAAGCCAATTACAGGAGCGATCTGCACCTGGAAAAAATAGCGGAAGAAATGGGCGTTACGGTCAAGTACGTTTCCCGCTTGTTCAAAGAAACGTACGACTTGAACATTACGGGATTTATCAGCCGGCTTCGAATCGATAAAGCCAAAGAACTGCTGGAGACAACCAACCTGCCGGTGATCGACGTGGCGACAAGCGTGGGCATTTTCGACCGGACCACTTTCCTGCGCACGTTCAAGAAGTTTGAAGGCGTGTCTCCGAACGAATACCGGAAGCAAATCCATAACCGAAAAGAGGAGAATCATGCTTCATATCACAGCTGAAAAGCAGTATGTCTTTGAAGAGGAGCGTCCGTTTCGAAGCTGCCACGCATCCACGGTGGCCGTGCTGCCGGGCGGCGAAGCGATCTGCGCCTGGTTCGGCGGGACTTACGAGAAATCGAAGGATGTCGCCATCTGGTTGTCGGCGCGCAGCGGCAAAACATGGTCGGTTCCGCGCAAAGCGGCCGATGAGGACGGTATCGCGCATTGGAACCCGGTTCTGGATGCCGCTCCGGACGGGTTGAACCTATTCTACAAAGTCGGACACGAGATTGTGGACTGGCATACGCGCATTGTCCGGTCGACGGATGGCGGAGACACATGGTCCCAACCTATAGAGCTGGTTCCCGGCGATATCGGAGGACGCGGACCTGTGCGGAACAAGCCGATCCGGCTCGAAGACGGCACGCTGCTCGCCCCGTCGTCGGTCGAGAAGCGGGACCCGGCGAATCCCGGCAAAGAAATCTGGGAAGCGTTTGCCGATATTTCGACGGACGGCGGAACTACCTGGACCCGGAGCGCGCCGGTGCCTATGGAACTGGAGCGCTATGTGGGCGCACAGGAGTGGATCGCACGCGGACTGATCCAGCCTTCCCTGTGGAGCGAGGGAGGAAACGCGGTGCATATGCTGCTGCGCAGCACCGAAGGCGCGGTCTTTCGCAGCGATTCGCAGGACGGGGGCCGGACCTGGTCGATCGCCCGCGCGACGGAGCTGCCGAATAACAACAGCGGCATCGACCTGACCCGGCTCGGCGGCGGGCTGCTCGCGCTGGTGTACAATCCCGTGCGCGGGTATGCGACGGACTCGCCGCGAACGCCTCTTGTGCTCGGCTTCTCGCGGGATAACGGAGAGACCTGGGGCGACTCGTTCGTTCTGGAAGACGAGCCGGGGGAATACTCGTATCCGGCAATCGTCTCGCAAGGAAATACTTTATTCATTACGTATACCTGGAAAAGGGAACGGATCGCGTTCTGGCGGATCGATGTGCGGGAAGAGGAAAACGGACATGAGAAGTGAACCGGCGGTTTCGGGAATCTGGCCGACGATGCTGACGCCGTTTGTCCGCGGCGGGCAGGTGGACTGGTCCTCGCTTGAGCGCCTGGTCGAATGGTATATCGCACAGGGGGCGCACGGGCTGTTTGCCGTCTGCCAATCCAGCGAAATGTTCCGGCTGACGCTGGAGGAGCGGGTCGGGATCGCTTCTTTTGTCCGGCAAAAGGCGCGCGGGCGCGTTCCGGTTATTGCTTCCGGCCACACGGGCGGTTCGTTCGGCGAACAGGTAGGCGAACTCCGGGCGATGGCGTCGACCGGCGTTGATGCTCTTGTACTGATTACAAACCGATTGGCGGAACAGGGCGAATCGGAAGCGAAAGCTATTGATCGCCTTCAGCGGCTGTTGGATGAGCTTCCGGCGGATCTCCCCCTCGGTTTCTACGAGTGTCCGTTTCCTTACAAACGTTTGCTTAGCGACGAACTCTTGTCTTTCAGTGTGGAGACCGGCCGATTCCGCTTTATCAAAGACACCTGCTGCGACGCGGACACGATTCGGCGGCGGTTGAAGCTGCTGGAGGGAACCGGGGTCAAATTGTTCAACGCCAATTCCGCTACCCTGCTGGACAGCCTGCGCTCCGGCGCGGCGGGATACAGCGGAGTGATGGCTAACTTCCATCCGTCGCTGTACGTCCGCTTATGGAACGAATACGAGTCCGATCCGGCTGGAGCGGAGCTGCTGGCCGCTTTTCTGACCACGGCTTCGCTGATCGAGAAACAAAGTTATCCGGCAAACGCCAAATACAACCTGCTGCTCGAAGGAATACTGGAATCCGCAGCCTGCCGAGTCCTGCCCGACGACGCTTTGAGCGCGACCCATCGAAGCGAAGTCGAGCAGCTTCGTCTGCTGACCGATGCCTGGTACGAAGAATTCGGGAAAGGAAGATACGAATAGTAGAGCGCAAGTTTAAGAAGAGCCGACAAACGTCGGCTCTTTCAGATTGTCGAGAAACGATTTGATGTAAATCATAATAAGCAGGTTCGATTGGAAGGAAAGGTCGGGGAAAGGGTTGGAGAATTAAAGCGAGCGGCAGGACGAATCCAAATAGCTGCGTATATGCCCTTATTCCGGCTTAATCTTACGTTTTCGAGAAAATAACGACGCTCATACATCTATTTCAAGCTTTTTCGCTTTCATTCGGCATTTGGCTCCCGAATAATTGCACCTGCGTCGCTATTTGAAGAAATCGAAGCGTTTCGTCCCAAATAAGTGTACCTGTGCCGCTATTTTCCGTCGGGAACTCTACCCGGCTTTCTCGACACCCTGGAAGAGCCGACAAACGTCGGCTCTTTCTTTGTTTCTTTGCGGACCGGCCAACCCTTCACCTGTTTTTTCGCCGAAAGGTATGCTATCTTTTTACAAGAACAGCCGGCGAGGAAGCGGAGGGGACGGGATGACGCCGATCGAATATTGGAAGCGCTTCAAATTCAGGACGAAATTGATTCTGCTGCTGTCGGCGGCGACGGTGCTGATCTCGGGCATTACCGGGCTGATGACGTACCGGATTCATATCGCCCTGTTCAACGAAGAAGTCGGCCGGCAGTACGCCCTTACGGCGGAGCAGGTGCTGGCGCGGCTGGATTCCAGGGTGAACGATATGTACAAGGTCACGGACTATATCACGCTCAATCCTTCGGTGAAAAATGCGATCCAGTCGCAGGAAGCGGGCATTTCTTCGTATACGCAGATGAAGCTCGAAGACGAGCTGGACGATCAGCTGTACCAGGTTCGCCTCGACGCGCCCGAGATCATGAGCCTGCGCATCTACGACCTCAAAGGAAACCGGTTCAATCTGGGCAGCTTCTCCGGTTCGCTGGAGCAGTTGAAGCCCGATTACCTGACGGCGGTTGTCGGCGGGCTGAACGGAACCGGCGGCGAGTATGTCTGGAATCCGCTGACTCCGGGCGCTTATGTGCAGGAAGAACGGACGAACTGGATTCTGGCGGGACGGGTGATGAACTCGGTCGATCTGGAAACGTACGGCTTTATGCTGATCCTGTTCAATACGTCGCTGTTCGAATCGTATGTGAAAGATCTGCGGCTCGACGACGACTCCGCCGTTTATCTGCTGGATGCCGGCGGAAATCTGCTGTATTCTTTTCAGGGACAAAAAGAAGGGACGCTTAAGCCGCCGTTTGCGGAACTGGAGACGGGCGCGGCGGAGGTTCGCGGCGAAGACGGCGCGGCCTGGCTGTACACGAAGCAGACTTCGGACAAAGCCGGCCTGACGCTGGTCAGCCGCGTCTCGCTGGCGCAGATTCAGCAAAAAGGACGGGTGATCGTCGAAGTCGCGGTCTTCTCGGCCGCGGCCAGCGTTCTGTGTTTGTCGCTGATTATTATGGGCATCAGCGGCAGGCTGCTGCGTCCGCTCGGGGGATTGGTCGAAGCGATGAAAAAGGTGCAGGGCGGCCGGTTCGATACGCGGGTGGCGGTCGAAACGACGGACGAGCTGGGCTTTATCGGGGAAAGCTTCAACGATATGGCTTCGCGGATCGATACGCTGATCCATGAAGTGTACGAGCGGAAACTGAGCGAAAAACAGGCCGAGCTCAGAGCGATCCAGGCGCAGCTGAACCCGCATTTTCTGTACAATACGCTGAGTTTGTTTTTCTGGAAATTCTATATGCTGGGCGACGAACGTTCGGCTCGCCTGGTCACGGCTTTGTCCGAAATGCTTCAGTATACGCTTCAACCGGCGCAGAAACTGACGACGCTGCAGGACGAAATGACGCAGATCCGGCATTACGTGGAGATTCAGCAGGCCCGTTATGCGGAAACGCTGAGCGTGGAGATTAAGATGCCGCCGGAGCTGGAACGATGCGAAATGATCCGGCTGCTGCTGCAGCCGGTGGTGGAGAATGTGTTTGTGCACGCTTTTGCCAACAAACGGGGCGACCGCAGATTGGAGATCCGGGCGCTGAGGCGCGGCGGAGAACTTGCGGCAGGACCGGGAGAAGCAGGAGAAGCGGAAGAAAACAAGCGTCCGCCCATGCTGGTGATCGAGATTGCCGACAACGGCTGCGGGATGGACGAAGGGAAGATTGCGCGTCTGTATGCGCCGGCGCAGCCTCCTTCTCAGACGGAAGAAAAAGGCCGCGAGCATGTGGGCCTGCGCAGCGTGATGCGGCGCATCGAGCTGGTTCACGGCAGTCCTTACGGTGTGGAGATCGAATCCGCGCCGGGAGCGGGCACAACCGTGCGTCTGCTGCTGCCCGAGCAAAGCGAATGGGAAGAACGGCTGCCGATAACGGGAAAGGAGGAGAAGTGACGATGAACGGACGAATGCTGGTCGTGGACGACGAAGCGCTGTTTCGGCAGGGATTCATCCATCTGGTGCGCAACAATCCGCTGGGCTGGGACGTGATCGGGGAAGCGGCGGACGGCGAAGAAGCGCTGGCCGCCGTGCGGAGCGACAAGCCCGACCTGATCGTGACGGATATCAGCATGCCGGTCATGGACGGACTGGATCTGGCGCGGCGGATTCAGGAAGAAGATCAGGATATCCTGATTATTATCCTGACCGGCTACCGGGAATTCGAATACGCGCAGCGGGCGCTGCGCTACGGCGCGATCGAATTCCTGCTCAAGCCGTTCTCGCTCGACGAAGCGTGCCAGGTGCTGCGCAAAGCGCATGAGCGCTACCGCCGCAGGCAGTCGGAGCAGCGGCTGCGCAGCGAATACGGGCGAACCGACCGAACGGAACGCTGGCGCGGCGAGTTGGCGGAGCTGCTGCTCAAACGGCAGGTCGGGCCGATGCGGGCGCGCGTCGCCGAAGGATTGGAAGAAGCGGCGCGCATGGAGCTGGCCGACTGCAAAGCCGAAGTGCAGCGCATGCTTCGCGCGATCGAAGAACTGCCGGCGCAGCAGTTCAATGTCAAACCGGGGAACGAACCGGGCAAAGCCGAAGAATTCGGCGGCGATCCGCTGCTGTGGATGCACAGCGTGCAGGAAGTGACGGACTGGGCCCGCGGACGCAGCGGCGAACGCCTGGAACTGCTCGAAAGTCTGCTCGAAGACCGCCGAGGCAGCGTAGTGCATCGCGTGATTCAGTACGTCGAGGCGCATTACGCCGAGACCTGCACGCTCCAATCGGCCGCCGATTACGCGCATGTTACCCCGAATTATCTCAGCCATTTGTTCAAAAAAGAAACCGGCGAAGGCTTCAGCCAGTACGTCAGCCGCCGCCGGATCGAGAAAGCCAAACTGCTGCTGCGCGAAACCCGCCAGAGCATGTCTTCCATCGCCGAACAAACCGGCTTCGACACCTCCAGCTATTTCACCACCGTCTTCAAGCAGTTAACCGGCATGTCCCCCCGCGCTTTCCGCAAACAAGCCCCCCGTTCCCCCCACCCCGAAGAGCAATAACAGCCCGTTACCTGGGCCGCCCCTGTGTCGAGGAAGTCCGCTTCTAAGCGAAGCGAATAAGCGGAGGAGAAAATTCAGTGAAAGAGCGATAGCGTTCGCCTTTGAAACCGGGAAGATTCCACTAGAATCTAATCAAACTTCCTGGTTTCAACAAGCGACTGTAACGAATTTTCTCCGCAGCCTTTACGGCTTCTTTTACGAATAGGAACTTCTTCGACACCCCCAAACGGCCCTTCAACGGGCCGTTTTTGCGTAGAAAATTAAAAAAGGAAAGCTAAATATCAAATGTTTGCGCTTACACACCTCTTTATAATACAAGTATGAATCGATTCAGATACCGTTTACAAGGAGAGATGCACATGAAAGAAGAGCTGACCGCGGGGCCGTCCGGAGTGCGCCCCTCCGCAGGCGAGGCCCGCGAGCGCCTCAGGCAGCAGCGGCTTCGGCGCCTCAAGATGAATATCCCGCTGCTGCTGATGTTTCTGCCGGTCATCCTGTTCTACCTGGTCTTCCGCTACGCGCCGATCGGAGGGCTGGTGATCGCGTTCAAAGATTACAACTTCTACGACGGGCTCTGGCACAGCCCGTGGGTGGGGCTCCAGCAGTTCCAGACGCTGTTCGGCGATCCAAGAACGCTTGAGATTATCCGCAACACGCTGCTGCTCAGCGTGCTCAGTATCGTATTCGGATTTCCGATCCCGATCTTCCTGGCGATTATGCTGAACGAAGTCCGAAACCTGGCGTTCAAGCGCTCGGTGCAGACCATCGTGTACATGCCGCATTTTTTCTCCTGGGTCATTATTGCGATGATGCTCATGACCGTGTTTGCGCTGGAGAACGGCATCGTCAACCGTTTCGTCGAAGCCTGGACCGGCGAGCCGTACGCTTTTATGTACAACAAAGGCTCGTGGATCGCGATCTTCGTCGCCTCCGGCATCTGGAAAGACATGGGCTTCAACGCCATTATTTTTCTCGCCGCGCTGACGACGATCGATCCGAGCCGCTACGAAGCGGCGCAGATGGACGGAGCGGGCAAGATGCGGCAGATCTGGCATATCACGCTGCCGGGCATCCGTTCCACGATTATCCTGCTGCTGATTCTGTCGATGGGCCGCGTGATGGAAGTCGGCTTCGATCAGGTGTTTATGCTCCAGAACTCCAACGTCAACGAGATTGCGGACGTCATCAGCACGTATATTTACCGCAACGGGCTTCAAGGCGCGCAGTTCAGTTTGACGACGGCGATGGGATTGTTCGAATCGCTGGTCGCGTTCATCCTGATCTTCACCGCCAATTATATCGCCAGACGCTTCAACGAAAGTTTGTGGTAAGGAGGACAAGCCGTGAGAACAACCCGAGGAGAAAAAGCGTTTTACGTCTTTAACTATATTCTGCTGACGCTGATCGCGCTGACCTGCCTGCTGCCGCTGCTGAACATTATCGCGCTGTCGCTGAGCGACGCGAGCGCCGTGCTGTCGGGCAAAGTGAATCTGTGGCCCGTCGATTTCAGCTTCGCTTCGTATCATAGCCTGCTGACCGGAACGCCGATTCTGAACGCGTTCTGGAACAGCGTGAAGATCACCTTGATCGGCACGGGACTGAGCATGCTGGTCACGGTGATGGCCGCTTACCCGCTGTCGCGCGGACATTTCTACCACCGGCGCTTTTTTACCATGGCGATGGTGTTCACGATGATCTTCAACGGCGGGCTGATCCCCACCTATCTGGTCGTGCAGAATCTGGGGCTGGTCAACAGCTACTGGGCGCTCTGGCTGCCGGGGCTGGTCAGTACGTACAATATGCTCATTATGCGTTCTTATTTTGAAAATCTGCCCGGCGAAGTGGACGAAGCGGCGCGAATCGACGGCTGCGGGGAGCTGGGCATCCTGCTGCGCATCGTACTGCCGCTGTCCAAGCCGCTGCTCGCCACGATCGCGCTTTTTTACGGGGTGGGGTACTGGAATTCATTTATGAGCGTAATGATCTACATCAACGACACCTCCATGTTCAATATGACCGTGCTGGTGCAGAATATGATTATGTCCAACCTGAATGTGCAGGACTTTACCGATCCGACGATGGTGGGCAGTCTGACGCCGGAAGGCATCCGGGCCGCGGCGGTCATCGTGATGGTGATTCCGATCCTGGCGGTGTATCCGTTTCTGCAAAAGTATTTCGTTAAAGGCGTCATGCTCGGTTCGATTAAAGGTTAAGGACGATTTGGTTTCGATAAAAAAAGAAAGAGGGTCGATTCTGTGACGTTATCCACGAAAGCATGGTTGAAAAGCGGTCTTGCGCTCGGACTTCTGGGCGGCGTACTGGCGGGCTGTTCGGGCGGAGAAAAGCAGGCGCGGCAGGAAGGCGAGCGCGGAAGCATCACTTCGACGATCTACGACCGCGGCTCGGTGCCGAGCGGGATGGGAATGATCGAAGACAATATGTGGTCGAAATGGATCAACGAGAACGGGCCGGTCGATGTGAAATTCACCGCCGTTCCGCGCTGGGAGTCGCAGTCGAAGCTGAACGTCCTGTTCGCTTCGGGCAGCGCGCCGGACGTTATTTTCGAATTCGGGACCTCGATCCGCAACACGCTGTTCAATCAGAAGCAGCTGCTGCCGCTGGACGATTTGATCGCAAGTTCCAGCACGGAGTACAAAGCGCTGATGGAGAAATACCCGCAGCTCAAGCAGGCCGGCACCAAAAGCGACGGCAAGCTGTACGAGGTGGGACGCATGAACGAAGTGTATCCGCTGACCAGCTTTTTTATCCGGGAAGACTGGCTGGAGAAGCTGAACCTCGAAGTGCCGACGACCGAAGAAGAAATGATCGCCGTCGCCAAAGCGTTCGCGGAGCAGGACCCGGACGGCAACGGCGTGGACGATACATACGGGATCGGCGGACTCCAGTTCGGCGACACGTCGGGGATCTTCCGCTATATGTTCAACGCCAACTGGGTGAACGAAGAAGACGGGGAGATCGTGGTCGGCCCCAATCATATGAAGGAAGTGACCGCGTTCAAGCGCGCCCTGTTCGAATCGGGAGCGGCGGACAAAGACTTCCTGACCGACAAAGACGGCGCCAAGTCCAAGCAGGCGTTTCTAAACGGCAAGACCGGCATGTTCGGGGCGATGACGTCGGACTACACCGCTTTCGCGGCCAACGAATTGGATACGCTGATGAAGAACGTGCCCGAAGCGAAACTGAAAGTCATCGCGCTGCCGTCGACTTCGGTCGGACAGTATACGACGGTGTGGAACAATCCCGTGCAGATGACAGCGGTCGTCAACGCCCGGACCAAGAATCCGGAAGCGGTCATGCAGTACATCGATTTTTTGACTAAAACGGAGACCGGCAGAACGTTCAAAAACGGCTTCGAAGGCACGCATTACAAAGTGGACGAAAACGGAAGTCTGCGCATTACCGATGCCGAAAAGTACAAGCAGGAAGTCAGCTGGGCCGGCGATTACGCGCTGCTGTACAGCCGGCTGGAAGAAGGCAAAGCCGGGTACACGGAAATGCTGTTCGACGAAGATATTCCGGCGCAGAAAGAAGCGCTGCGGCTGTTCAAAGAAGCGCGGGACGTCTACATGACCGATCTGCCCGTAGGCGAAGGCGTGACGCACTCCGAACATATGCCGCAGCTTCCGAAAGACCTGCAAACCAAAATGACCAATGTAACGACGGCGATCAACGACACGTATACGCGCTCGATTATCGGCGGAAGCAAATTCACGGTGGACCAGGCGGCGGCCGAAGCGGAGCAGCAGTGGCAGCAGGGCGGCGGACCGGAGATCGAAGCGTGGTACAAAGATTGGTGGAGCCAAGAAAAAGACAATGTGCTGGTGTGGGACGATTTCTACGAGATTTACCGGCAGCAGCAGGCGGACTTCGCGAAAGAAAAATAGGTTAAAAGGAACGCAGCCCGGGAGAAGGTTCCCGGGCTGTTTGCCTTACGGTTTACGAAAGAAAAACAAACAGTTGCATAAAGGAGGAATAAAATCTATTATAGATATATTATATCTTTAATATAAAACAAAAAGGATGAAAATATGATGAATCTATTTTTTGAAGCGGAATCCTGGGAACAAGCCTGGCAGGAGCACAGCGAAGCCGCGGCCGCTCACCGCAGCCGCAAAGGCATCGATATGACGAGATCGTTCGATCCCAAAGCGCAGACGTTCAACGAGCAGTCGTTCAGCGCGGAAGGACGCAAACGCAGCGCGCGGATCCTGAACTGGCTGGAAAGCCGGGGGGTCGATTTCGACGGAGCGTCGGTGCTGGATATCGGGGCCGCTTCGGGCGTTTTCTCCGTCCCGTTTGCGGAACGCGGAGCGCAGGTTACTTCGGTCGAGACTTCACCGCCGCAGGCGGAACTGCTCAAGGCCAACACGGCGCATTTTACGGAAAATCCGGTGCAGGTCGTGTCACAGCCGTTCGAGCGGATCGACCTGAATGCCCAAAGCTGGAACCGCGCGTTCGATTTCGTATTCGCGTCCATGTGCCCGGTCGTCGATAATTGGGCCAGCGTGGAGAAGATCCTGAGCTGCGCCCGGGACTTTTGCTATATCAGTCTGCCGATCAACTATTCCGAGCACAGTCTGGCCGAAGAAGTATGGCCGCTGCTGAACGGAAATTCTTTTATCCCCAAACCGATGGAAGACATGGGCTATCTGCTGCATCTGCTTTATCTCAAAGGCTGCTCATACGAAACGTTGGTGACGCGCGAGACGAAAACCGTAGAACTTTCCACCGACGAGGCGCTGCTTGAACTGAGAGAATGGCTGCGCGCCCACGGTCTTCCGGACGACAAATGGGACCGGGGGATCGTTGAGGATTATTTGCAACAAACGTATCCATCCGGCACCGTTACCGTTAATCAGGGCGGACGCTTCGGCAAAGTGCTGATCCGGTTGAAAGAGCAGAATATGTACGTGGCGGAGTAAAGGAAGAAGGAGGAGCGCTCGATTGCGAGCGTTCCTCTATTTTTTGACTCAGCGGAGAAGTTGAATGAAGAAGGAAGATGGATATAATGGAGAAGACAGGAAATCGTAACGGAGAATCTTACAACAGCGCGTCATCGGAAAAATGAGGAGGGGACGCGTATGAACGTGAATTTTTCCGGCATCGGCATACGCCTCAAGATCACACTGGCTTCGGCGCTGCTAACCGCAGGCTTGGCGACGGTTACCGCATACCGGATGGCGGCGGACAAAGAGGATACAGGAATCGGCGGACTGATGACACTGGGAATTTTTATGGCTTTCTTTACCATGGTCAACACAGTTATTCTGCTAACGAGAAGGAGAAGAGGTAGCGATTGAAAAAAACTTATCTGGTTAAACTGAGTTACCTGATCGAGTTGGACGAAGATCAAGGCGAAGACGAAGAATACTTCGAGCAGCATATTTTCAACGAAGCCGGAGAAGACCAGGTGCTGGAGAAAACGAATAAAACGTTGGAATGGCAAAATGCGTTTTCGCTCCAGCTCGATCCGTCCTCCATGAACTGCGGCAGATGCGACAACTGCGGTCAGTGGACGACGGATCGGGAACGGCCAGACGCCGTGATGGAACTGTGCTGCGGAGCGACGGTGGACGGGCGGCTGCTGTGCGACGAATGTCTGCCGAAAGATCACCCATGGGCTTTTTGAGAGGATGATGTGCGGTCAGAGCTTCAGCACCTTCATCGGCTCGCCGTCGACGATTTCGCCGCTGTCCTGGAAACCGAAACTTTCGTACAGCCGTTTGGCGCTCAGATTGTCCGCTTCGTAAGGAATCCAGCAGTACGTGGCCGGACCGGCGGGAAACGTACGGATAAACTCCAGGATCTTGGTCATCGCTTCCCGGCCGTAGCCGCGTCCCTGGTAGCGTTTGTCGATCATCAGCCGCATGATACAGTAACTGTCGTCGACGATCGAAGGAAGCTCGTAACCGGTATCGCCGTGGATGATCATCACAAAGCCGACCGGTTCTTCATCCGCGTAAATCGCGAACGGGAACGGACGGCTTCCGTTGGTGAGCAGGACATAACAGGAAGCGACGCTCGACAGATTGGACGCGACAAAGCTTTGCTGATCTTCCGCGACTTCCAGATTGAAGATCTGCCTCCGGTTGTCCAGCGTGATCTTGCGAAGTGTAATCATAAGAGGACCTCCTTTATTTTTCCTGTAAGAACTACTATTGTATCGAAAGGAGCCTTAAATGAAAAGAAAAAAGATTCTATCCATTGAAGCCGAAGGGCTGTCTTATAAAGACGAGCAGGGGACGGAAAAGTTTATCGATTTTGCTTCCGCTGCCTATTTTTACTCCAAACTTTTGCAGGAATGGAACGGACTCGATGAGAAGGAAAGGATCACATTGGAAAGAAGAACGAAATGCGTTGCGCTGCGCGATGGGACTGCCAAGCCGATCTATGTGAAGTTTCTGGCGGAGACGCCGGTGATATTCGAATTTGAACGGTGATGGTTTAAACAGCTTTATAAAGAGTTCCAAAAAATGGTCGATGCTGTAAATAGTCGGGGCTGGACCACATTTGATATGAGCTAAAGCCGGGTAGAAAGTTTCTGTATAGCCGCCAAGTTGAAATCCACAAAAAACTCCGCTCCCGCGTCTATCGACGCGAGGCGGAGTCTTCTGCGCGGCTTTCCAATTTTTCGCTTACTTCGCTTCCGGGTCTTCCGGAACTTCCTGATCGAACCACAGCGGGTCCATGCAGTCTTCTTCGCCGTTGTAGTTAATGAAGATTTCTTCACCGGCTTGGATGTCGGTATAGGCGTAGAAGTCGAACGTATGCTGATCGAAATTGATCTCGTAGGTGGCGTTGGGCGTATAGGAATGGTTGAACAGACTTCCGTAGCCCAGCAGAATCGCCGTATGGTTGCTGCCGTATTCGAATACGTAATCTTCCAGGTCCGTCTTCTCGATAAACTCGTCCTGTTCGTTCGGATAAGCGACGACCGGAGCTTCATGGATCAGCCGGCCTTTGGGAATATCCCGGGTGGCGAACACGCCCCGGGTAAACTCGCCTTTGCTGATCGGGGATCTTTTGATTTCAATCATGGGTTGGGTACCTGCTCAATTCTTCTAGGATAGGTCCGGACTCCGGCCCTTTCAAGCACGAAGATAATTGTAGACCACCCCGGACGGTACTTCAAGCTTTTTACATGAGTTTAAAATGAAGGACTTTCCATCGCCCGCTTCAGAAACTGCACCGCCAGCTCGATATCCCGGTAAGGCTGTTCGCCGACTTCGCGCTCGATCGTCAGGAAGCCGGTATAGCCGATTTCGCGCAGCGCGTTCAAATAACGGGGGAAATCGACGTCGCCGGAGCCGAGCGGCAGCTCGATATAAGGAGTATGGCCTTGGTCCAGCTTACGGCCGTCTTTGGCATGCGTGTGCACGATATAATCCCGGAGCGTATACACGCCCTGCACCGGATCGTCGCCCGTCACCATCGCCAGGTTGGCGGGATCGTAATTGACGGCTACGCCGTTCGACGGCAATTCGTCCAGAAACCCTTTTAACCGCTCGGCGGTTTCGGGTCCGGTCTCGATCGCAAAATGCGCATCCAGGGAATTGGCGTACTCGCTCAGCTCCGCGCACGCTTCCTGCATGATCTTGTAGCGGTCGTCGCTGCGGTTCTCCGGCACCACGCCGATATGGGTAGTGACGATATTCGTGCCCATTTCTTTGGCCAGGTCGAGAATGCGCTTGGAGCGCTCGATCAGGACGGGATTTACCGCCGGGTCCGTAAACCCTTTGCCCAGGTCGCCGCACAGCGCGCTGATCGTTTGTCCGCTGTCGCCTGCGAGGCGCAGGAATTCCTTCAGTTTGGCGGGCGTCAGGCGTTCCGGGGACAGCTCGCCGTCGGTCGCGTATACCTGGATGCCCTGCGTGCCGAGCTGCGAAGCGTGTTTGAGCGCCGACGCGTAATCGGTCCGAAAAGACTCCAGCAGCACGCCGATCGGAAATGTGTTCATGGATGAATACCTCCTGTAGGTTAAGTTGGCATACTCTATTGTAGGTTTGGAACGAACGCGTGAACAGCAACAGGCTTGCCGGTTACTATAACAAGCTTGCTGTTTGCGGCTTTTCTTTTATGCTATGATGAAACCGGATTCAGGAATGAAGACGACAAGCGGAGATGAATATAAATGAAGGAAAAAGCCAAAGCGGGGTTTTACGAGAATCATGCGGCGCTGGGCAATCGGTATCCGTTTATTTTCCATCGGTGGGAGCTGAATCGGCCGGGCGACGGCTTCGCGGCCCACTGGCATACGAATATGGAACTGCTGTACATAACGGAAGGCGAAGCCTCGGTTACGATTAATGCCGAAACGGTGCGCGCTTCGCGGGGAGACGTGGTCGTGATCGATTCGAACGCGATCCACAGCCTGGTCTGCGAGCGTTCCGTAACGTACTCCTGTCTCATTATCGATCATCATTTCTGCGCGGCGCACGGACTCGACTATACCTCTTCTTCTTTTCCTCTCAAAACCGACCATCCCGCCGTGCGCCAATCGCTGGAACAGCTGCTTGCCGAATTGTCCGCTTCCGCAGACGATTACCATTACAACATTGCGCAAAGTTTGACGCTCACGCTGACCGGTATGCTGCTTCGCCATGCGCTGCGTATGGAGCACCGTCCGGCCGAAGCGTCGGGACCGTCGATCGAGCTGGTCAAAGGCGCAATCCGGTTCATCGAACGCCATTATCAGGAACCGCTGTCGATCGACGATATTTGCAATGAAGTCAAAGTGAGCAAGTACCATTTCTGCCGTTTGTTCAAGGCACTGACCGGGCAGACGGTCAACAAATACGTCAACAATCTCCGCTGCGAGCGGGCGAAAGTACTGATTGCGGGCTCGACTCTTCCGATCGCCGAATGCGGTCTGCGGTCGGGGTTCAACGATCCGTCTTATTTTGCCAAATGCTACAAGCGCCGCTTCGGCTATATGCCTTCCAGGGAGAAAAGGGGGAATTGAGCAGTGACGAAAACGAATAACGGGCAGAACGGGGAAGATTGGCCGGTCTGGGCGACGGAAGCGGTACATATCGAAGCTTACAATCCGGACTGGCGGGCGAAAGGCGAGCGGGAAACGAAGCGATTGGCGGAACTGCTGCGTCCTTACGGCGTACGGGAGATCGAGCATATGGGAAGCACGTCCGTGCCCGGCCTGTCGGCCAAACCAATTATCGACCTGATGGCGCGAATTCCCGATTACGGCGAACTGGACTCGGTGATCGAAGCACTGTCGGCTGAGGACTGGCACTACGTTCCGCCCGAGCTGGACGGGAACGAGTGGCGGCGGTTTTTTGTCAAAGTCAAAAGCGACAAGCGGCAGTGCCATCTGCACCTGATGCGCGAAGACGAAGAGCACTGGGACCGGCAGATCGCGTTCCGGGACAAGCTGCGTCGGAATCCGGAATTGGCCGGGGCTTACGATCGGCTCAAGCAGGAGCTGGCGGAGCGGTATCAAAGCGATCGGGAAGCGTACACGCGGGCCAAAAGCGAATTCGTACAAAACGTGCTGGAAACGGAGCAGTAAGCGGACGGGAATAAATTCCCGATTGAAGGAGGCGCACCGATGTCGGACCACTGGGAGCATTACTTTGTCACGATCGAAGAGCAGCCCGGATCGATCGTGCTCGATATGGAGATTTGGGACGAGCTGGACCGGAACCGGTACCGGTTTCCCGTTTGTCTGGAGATCGAGATGCAGCATCGGGAAGAAAACGGGTTTCCAAACAGCGAAGAAGCCGATTGGATGAACGAGCTGGAAGACCGGATTACGCAGGAATTGACCCAATCCGCTTGTTATGTCGGGCGTTTTACCGTGGAAGGAGTCCGCAGCCTGTATTTGTACTTCAATTCCCCGACTATTCCGAAAGAAACGGTCGATAAGCATTTAACGCCGGCGGGATATGCGTTCCGAATTCTTGAGATCGAAGAAGCGGAACCCTGGGATTTCTATTTCGAATTTCTGTATCCGAACGAATACGAATTTCAGCATATAGGGAACCGAAGCGTGATCGAGTCCCTGCAGAATGCCGGCGATTCGCTGGAAGAACCGCGCAGAGTCGATCATTGGATCGTTTTTGAAGAACGGGCGGATATGCTCGGATTTGCCGGAAAAGCGGAAGAACTCGGATTCGGGATCGAAGGCCAGCAGCGGGAGGAAGGCGAGTTTCATCTGCATATTCACCGGAAAGATTATGTGGATTTCCGGTCGATCAACGCCGTTACCGATATCTTTGTGAGTCTGGCCGAAGAATACCGCTTCCGGTACGACGGCTGGGAAACGCAGGCTATCAAGTCCTGAAAGGAGAAGATCGCCATGGGAAGACTGTCTATGTTAAGCGACGGTTTGAAGATTATTTCCGCCTGCCGAAAAGAGACCGGTGATATCTGGCAGGCTCATTTCGGCGCGGCGGCGATCGGCAGTTATTTTTTCGCACAGGCAAACGAGATGAGTCCGGAAACCGAACGGTTGATGTTCATGCAGGCCGAAGAGATGACGCGAAAATTCGGCGAAACGAAAAAGCTGCTCAAGAGCGATGAACATGACGCCCAAATCGCCGAAGACATCATTCTCGCTGCGCTGGAGAAGACGATTGACAGCCTGCACTGGGTCGGGCACAATGTCATTTACAGCGCGGCAAGTTTGTCGGCGATCCGGGAACTGGGCGGCTGGGGCGCCGAAGAAGAGATCGAGGGAATTGCCGAACTGATCCGCTCGTTCGAGAAAACGATTCCCGGGCGCTCCTGGATCGGGTACAGCGCGTCGGAAGTGAAACGGATGCCGCTGACGGAGGAAGACGATTTTCCGCCGGTTGAAAAGCCGAAAGACCTGTCCGCGCTGGTGCTGGAAGAATTGGCCGCTTTCGAAAATATTTACCGCGCGGAAGCGCATCACGACCTGATCGGGCATATGCTGACGTTCTCGCATGCGCTGAATATTCTGCACGATCTCGGTCATGTTTCTTTTTTTCGGAGAGGACTGCCGCCGCTGCTTCGTCTGGTCAAAGCGCTGCGAGCAAGCCGCTCGATTCGCCCGGACGAGCCGGTTAAGCTGGTGTCCGCGGTGGATCGTCTTCCGCTGAGGCCGGCGCAGCGTTCGGACTTCCTTCCTACCGATGCGGCGTTCTGGGAGCGGGACTACAGCGAAGCGAATTGGGATTTCGGGCACATTTTCAAGTTCCCGCACAGCTTCTACGACCATTTGTCCCGGGTGGAGCCGAAGCGCGAAGCCTATCTGGAAAAATTCCGTTATATCGCGGCGCAGTAAGATAGGAATAGGCATAATAATTGAAAAAGACTCAGGAGATCCCATGAAAAAGTATATTGAGATCGGGATAGGAAACCGCTGGCTGGTCCGCACGGAGATCGAACACGAAGACGGAACCGAGACCGAAGTAAAAGGAATCGACCGGCCTTTCAGATGCAAAACGCTTTACGTCAGAATCTGGATCGGGAAAAAAGTGCTGGTGATCGACTCGCGCGAAGGATTCAAGATCACGACCAAAAGTCGGAACAAATTCAAACTGATTGTCGGTTTATCGGGTTTATAACAGAAAGAGAGGCCAAGCATGAATCGTTTACTTCCTTCACGGCAGTCAATCAAAACCGTTGAACAGTCCGAGATCGACTACATGACCGATCGGATGCTCGCGATTCAGGGCAGAGCCGGCAATCCGGAAGGCGTAGAGATCGCGACATTCGGCGGCGCGACCGCTTTCTACAGCCGTACGATGCCCTGGCCGAGCTTCAATACGGTCAAAGGGCTGACCGACGCCGGTATTCTCCATGTGCAAAGCAACAACGAAGTGCTGCACGGCCGCCCCGGGTGGACCTTTTTCCTGGCGGAATTGGACGGAACGCCGGCCGCGGCCGCCGTCATGTTCGAGCGGAACCGCATCGCTTCGCTGACATTCGCCGCGACGCTGCCCGAATTCCGCGGCCGCGGTCTGCACCTCGCGCTGCTGAACCGCAGAATCGCCGAAGCTTCCGCGCGCGGCTGCGAGCTGATCGTCGGCCAATGCGCTTTCTCGTCGCAGAGTCACCGCAACATGGAGCACGCCGGGATGAAATTGGCATACATAAGAACGGCCTGGACGACTACGGGCTGAGTGTGCATAGGCCGAGATAGGATAGGACGAGGACGAAGTGGGATAGGATAGGACAAGGACGGGACGTCCTATCGGTATGGAAGAAAAGGAGGAACTCCATGTCGGACACCGCCAACCTGTTTACGACGTCTTCCGCCCGGGAATACGCGGCCCGGGGCGAGCTTGAAGAATGGGTGCATCTGTTCCTGAACGCCGAAGGCAATAACGCGGAGCTGTCCAAAGGCTTGAAACGGGAGCCGAGAACGTGGACGGGACCGTTTGAAGTCGAACTTGCAAAGCTTGAGCGGATTGTCGGCCCCGAAGCGCATATGGAGTATGTCGAAGAAGAAGCCGCCTGGAACGATCGCGTCGACCGGATCGCCGCCCGTCTACAAACCGGATGGGACATGCCCCCGCTGATTCTCGAACAAAGAACCGACACGTTCAGCGTGAGAGACGGCAATCATCGCCTGGGCGCCGCGGAGCGGCTGGGACGAAAAATATGCCCGGTTATCGTGTGGGAGAATACGATATAACACAATCCAAATCTTAAAAAACACCCATCTCCGGGTGTTTTTTAATTCCCTGCACAATCAACGACTCGCTTCGTCAATGCCGATTTCTTGCTCTTTATCCCCAATTTTTGCGATGAATCCGCTTTCTCCAATTAATCGCCATAGCGGCAAGAATGGAACATAGGCAGCGCGGCGTATAAGCGATACGGTAAAAAGGCAGGAAGGCGCGCCGCCCGGCGGGCCGAACCTATCATATGGGGGCGATTGGGATTATGCGAAAAAGATGGACGCGGCACGCCGCGCTCGGCGCGGCTCTGCTGCTGGGATTGACCGGCGCGGCCGGCTGTTCCGGCGGCGGGAACGAACAAGCGGAAGGAGGCGAAGACGGAGCGACGCCGATCTCGATCTGGGCTTCGCTGAATACGAACGTCTCGATTACGCTCAAGAGCATGAACGAGATCGCGGCGATCCGGGAATGGGAAAAGAAAACCGGCATCAAAGCCGAGTTCCAACATCCGGCGGTCGGCGCGGAAACGGAGCAGTTCAACGTGATGCTCGCTTCGAACGAACTGCCGGACGTCATGTTCGTGTACGGCGATTACGCCAAGCTGTACAACGACGGTTCGATTATCCGGCTGAACGACCTGATCGACGAGTTCGCGCCGAATCTCAAGAAGATCCTCGACGAGAATCCCGAAGTGGCGAAGCAGCTCAAGGCGGACAACGGCGATATCTATGCGATGCCGCATCTGCGGCTGGGCGAGTACAAGACGTTCGGCGGCATGTTTATCCGGCAGGACTGGCTGGACGAACTGGGACTTGCGCGCCCCGAGACGCTGGATGAATGGGAAACGGTTCTCAAGGCTTTTAAAGAAAAGAAAGGCGTATCCGCTCCGCTGCTGTACGGCGTTCCGCCCAAGATGTCGACGATGGGACCGGCCGCGCCGAATTTCCTGGAAGCGTACGGGATTACCAACACCACTTTCCTGAAAGACGGCAAAGTCGCCTACGGTCCGATCGAGCCGGAATACAAAGAATTTCTGACCCTGTTCCACCGCTGGTACGAAGAAGGGCTGATCGATCCGGACTTTGCCACCAACGACCAGAAGACGTTCGACGCGAAAATTCTGGACAGCCAGGCCGGCGCGTTCTTTACATTTATCGGCGGCGGGATCGGGCGTTACCTGCCGGCGCTCCAGGAGAAAGATCCCGACGCAAACCTGACCCCCGTGCAGTACCCGGTCGAAAATAAAGGCGACGAGCCGATGTTTACCGGACGTTCTTGGGAATGGAGCGGAGCGGGCGCCACGATTACCAAGAGCAATAAGAACCCCGAAGAAACCGTCAAAGCGCTGGATTACTTTTTTGGCGAAGAAGGACATATGCTGAAGAACTTCGGCATCGAAGGCGAAACCTACACGATGAAAAACGGCTACCCGACCTATACCGACGAGATTCTGCACAACCCCGACGGGCTGTCCGTGGTGCAGGCGATGGCGAAATACTTTATTGCCAACTACCCGTTTGTCGGCGAAGACGACGACCGGTACAACGAGCAGTACTACCAGCTCCAGCAGCAAAAAGACGCGGTCAAGCTCTTCTCCAAGTACAGCGAGAATACGGTCCAAGTCAGCATTCCGCCGGTCAGCCTGACTACGGAAGAATCGAACGAATACAGCAAGATCATGAACGATATCACGACTTACCGCGACGAGATGTTTATCAAATTCGCGATGGGCGCCGAACCGATCGACAACTTCGACAGCTACGTCGCCCAGATCAAGAAATTCAATATCGACCGGGCGCTTGAAATCCAGCAGAACGCGCTCGACCGGTATAACGCCAGATGAGCGGGCGCGCGGTGCCGCACAAGCTGTCGCTGCTGTGGACGAACTACAAGAAGAACAAAGCGATCTACTGGATGGCGCTGCCGGTCGTGCTGTACTTTCTCGTGTTCAAATATCTGCCGATGTACGGCGCGATGATCGCGTTCAAGGATTACAGTATCGGCAAAGGCATTTGGGGCAGCGAATGGGTGGGATTGCAGCATTTCCGCGATTTTTTCGAGAGCTATTATTTCTGGCGCATCCTGAAAAACACCCTTGTCTTGAGCTTTTACCAGCTGCTGTTCGGCTTTCCGGCTCCGATCCTGCTGGCGCTGCTGCTGAACGAGCTCAAAAACGAATGGTTCAAGCGCTCCGTGCAGACCGTTTCCTATATTCCGCACTTTATCTCGATCGTGGTTATCTGCGGCATGGTGGTGGACTTCTCGGCGCGCGGCGGATTGTTCAACACGATCATCACTTTCTTCGGCGGAACGGATACGGCGCTGCTGAGCGATCCGTCCAACTTCCGCACGATCTATACCGCGTCCTCCATCTGGCAGGAGCTCGGCTTCTCCACGATCATCTATCTGGCCGCGCTCAGCGGGATCAATCCCGAGCTGTACGACGCGGCCAGGGTGGACGGGGCGAGCCGGCTGCGCCAGGTCTGGCACATCACGCTGCCGGGCATTATGCCGATGATCGTGATCCTGCTTATTCTGCGCATCGGCGGACTGATGGAGATCGGATTCGAGAAGATCATCCTGCTGTACAACCCGAACGTATACGATACGGCCGATGTGATCTCAAGCTTCGTGTACCGCAAAGGCATCAGCGAAAGCGCGGAATTCAGTTATACGACCGCGGTGGGACTGTTCCAGTCGGTCGTCAACTTTATCCTGCTGCTGGGCGCGAACCGTTTGTCCAAAGCGGTGTCCGACAACAAGTTGTTCTAAACGGACGCGGACGCGCGGCAGGGATGAAGGCGTGAATGGAAAGGAAGGCGAACAACCGTGATGAAAATCAAAACGACGCCCGGCGAACGCATCTTCGACGCGGCGAACGTCCTGCTGATGCTCCTGCTGATCGTGGTGACGCTGTATCCGCTGTGGCATGTGCTGAACGCGTCGCTCAGCGACTCGGGACGGCTGATGGGACACAGCGGCCTGCTGCTTCTGCCCCAGGGCTTCAATCTCGACGCCTATAAGCTGGTGCTCGGCAATCCGGCGATCCTGTCCGGGTATCGCAATACGATTGTAATCGTCGTGGCGGGCACCGCGCTCAATCTGGCGTTTACGATTCTCGGCGCGTATACGCTGTCCCGCAAAAGCTTCATGCTGCGCAATCCCATTATGCTGGCGATTGTATTTACGATGTTTTTCAACGGCGGGATTATCCCGACTTACCTGCTGATCAACAATACGCTGCATATGGGAAACAGCCTGCTGGCTTTGATTGTGCCCGGGTTGATAAGCAGTTATAATCTGATCATTATGCGGACTTCGTTCCAGGAGATCTCGGAAAGTCTGCTGGAATCGGCGCGGATCGACGGGGCGGGCGAGATCCGGATCCTGCTGCAAATCGTGATTCCGCTGTCGATGCCGGTGATCGCGGTCATGATCCTGTTCTACGGCGTGGGCCACTGGAATTCCTGGTTCGGCGCCATCTTGTATATCCGCGACCGCGATCTGTTTCCGCTCCAGCTGGTGCTGCGCGAGATCCTGATCCAGAACAGCACGGATTCGATGATGGCCGGAGCCGCGATGGGCGACCGGGAAGCGATCGGGGAGAGCGTAAAGTACGCGACCGTCATGGTGGCGACGCTGCCGATCCTGTTTATTTATCCGTTTCTGCAAAAATACTTCGTCAAAGGGGTCATGATCGGCGCGATCAAAGAGTAGCGGCGATCGCCGAGCGATCGTGACGCCGGGGCGAGCGAGGAGGAGACCGTGAAGAAAAAGAGCATCCTGCTGTCGTGGGGGATTTCTTATCTGGTGATCCTGCTCATTCCGATCGCCATCGGCGCGGCGGTATTCGCGGAATCGCGCAGTCTGCTGGAAGAGGAAGTGGGGCGTTCCAACATGGTGCTGCTGTCCCAGGTGCAGGAAACGATCGACAGCCAGATCCGCGATATCGGCAGCATCGGCACGCAGTTGACCGTGGATCCCCAGCTCGGCAGCTTTATCAACCACGCTGCCGAGCCGGATGCGCGCTGGCGCCTGATGGCGATCGACCTGATCCGCAATTTCAGGGCGATCCGTACCGGCAACGGGCTGATTCGCGAGATGTATCTGTATATCAAAGACGCCGATCTGGCGCTGTCTTCGTCGACTCTCGCTTCGGGGAATACGATATACGATATGTTTTACGACGGAACCGGCGAAACGAAAGAAAACTGGGCGGCCCGGATGCGAAACGCGCAGACGGGCGAATTCCGCAAAATGAAAGTGCTCAGCGAAGATCAGCGGATCGAAGAAACGCTGGTGTATATGCAGCCTTTTCCTATTAAAGCCGCCGGCCCCGGTCCGTCCGTGCTCGTGGTCATGCTGGACCCCGAGCGTTTCCAGCAGGCGATCGACAAGATGCGGCTGGACAAAGAAAGCACGGTCATGATCCTGGACCGCGACGGCAGCGCGCTGTTCGCCACCGGTCCGATTGAGAACCCTTACAGCCTGCTGGACGGCTCGCTGCTGGATGAAACGAACGATGCGGGAGATGCCGACGCGGATATCGCGACGGCCGTCCTGAACGGCGAATCGGTGACGGTGTCGCAGATTTCGTCCGGTCTGCAGGACTGGAAATACGTCTCGATCGTGCCGACGCGCATCTACGCCCGCAAGCTGCTGGTCATCCGCAATATTACCGCCGCCGGCGTGGCCGGCGGTCTGCTGCTGGGCGGCGCGGCCGCCTGGTGGTTCACGCGGCGCAATTACCGCCCGCTCGGCCGGATCATGAACAGCATCTCCGACAACGTCAAGTGGAAGCTGGAGCGTCCCGGCGACGAATTCGGCATTTTGCAAAGCGTGCTGACCCGCACCTGGGAAGAACGGGACCGCTTTGCGCTGAGGTTCAAAGAACAGCAGACGATGCTGCGCGGAAGCCTGCTGGCGAAGCTGCTCAAAGGACGGCTGCGGCCGGGCGAGGAACGCAACGGCGAGCTGGAACGGCTGGGACTGAGCTTCGAATCGGACCGCTTCGCCGTGCTGCTTGTGCATATCGAGAATTACGACGGACTGTTTCGCGCCCGGCAGCCCCAGGACGAAGAAGGCAGGCTTCAATTCGTGCATCTGATCCTGAGCAACGTGCTGGAAGAAATGCTCGGCGCCGCAGGCCCGGTTTATTCCGCGGAATTGAACGGACGGCTTGCGTTTCTGGCGAATATGAAGCGGGAAACGGACGCAGAAGAAAGCGCGGCCGGCGAAGCGGAAGAGTCCGCCGCGAAGCTTTCGGGGACCGGCGAGGCGGAGGAAGCGCGGATCGTGCGGATCGCGGAGGAAGCGCAGCGGTTGATCGAAAGCCGATTCCTGATCCGCTTCTCGGCCGGCGTCAGCGGGATCGGTCACGGGATACCGGCGATTGCGGACTGCCGCGGCGAAGCGGAAGAAGCGCTGGAATACCGGCTGATTCTGGGCATCGGGCAGATTATCGGGCGGGAGCGTATTCGGCGGCCGAAGGAAGAATTGTATTACCCGCTCGATCTGGAGCGGCAGCTCGTCAATTATATCGCGACGGGCAATTACGCCCGTTCGACCGAAGTGATGAACGAGATCCTGATGACCAACTTCGCCGGGGAGCCGCTGTCTGTCGAGCTGGCCCGCTGCCTGATGTTCGAGCTGATCGGCACCATCTTGAAAGCCACCGGAGAGATCAAAGCCGACGACGAAGCCGAAGCGTCGCGTCGCAGCGAATTGATCCGCAGTCTGTTTGCCTGCGAGACGTTCGAAGAGATCGAAGCCGGACTGCTGAACGTGCTGGAAACGGTTTGTCAGGACGTGCACGAACGCAAGCGCTCGCACAACGAAGAACTGAAAGAGCAGCTGATCGAGTTTATTCGCGAGAATCACGCCGACGTTAACCTGGGCCTGACCTCGATCTCCGAGCGCTTCCGGTTTCATCCGACCTACGTATCGAAGTACTTCAAAGAACAAACCGGTCTCAATCTGATCGACTATATCAATCAGTACCGGGTAAGCCGGGCGAAAAAGATTCTGGAAAACGAGGATTCGGCGGTGCAGGAAGTGTCCGAGCGGGTCGGCTTCCTGAACAGCAGCTCGTTTATCCGGGTGTTCAAGAAATACGAAGGGATCACGCCGGGACAGTACAAGCAAAAAAGCCGCCTGGTGCATCGTTAAGCAGCTTCGCGGCTTTTTCGCCGCGGGCGAAACGGCTTCTTCGGCGGCGATCGCTTCGGCAGCGTCCTGTTGAAGCGCCGTGCGGCCAAACCCGCGCCGCTGCGGGGTTTTGCCATGCGCTTAATCGCAAAAAACCGCCTTTTTCACAAAAACCGCCATTTTTTAAAAAGACGTTTTCGACAAAAAATCGCCATCAGGGCGAATATGAGTCATTGAGCCGGACGCCGGTAGCGGATATAGTTGGCCTCAGCGATTGAATGCGCTTACACAAATTGCGGAGGTGAACACATGCAGCGCAAATCGATTGCGATGCCCGGCGCCGCGGAGCGAAGAAGCTTCCCGGCGCTGAAGCGCTATATCCAGCATCGGTATTATTTTCTGATGCTGCTGCCGGTCCTGGCGTACTTTCTCGTATTCCATTACGCGCCGATCTACGGCGTGCTGATGGCGTTCCAGGATTACCGGGTATTCAAAGGCATTTCGGGCAGCGAATTTGTCGGACTCAAGCATTTTCGCGAATTGTTCGACGGACTTTATTTTCTGCCGGTGCTGAAGAACACACTCATTATTAACGCGTACAAGATCGTGTTCGGCTTCCCGGCCCCGATTATTCTGGCACTGCTGATTAACGAAGTCATGCGCCCGAGGTTCAAGAAATGGGTACAGACGATCAGCTACCTGCCGCACTTCTTGTCGTGGATCGTGCTCTCGGGCATTATTATCGAGATGCTGTCCCCGAGCCGCGGCGCGCTGAACGTGCTGCTGATGGAACTGGGCTTCCAGCCGGTGTATTTCCTGGCGAGCACCGACTGGTTCCGCAGCGTGCTGGTCAGCACGGAAATCTGGAAAGGCGTCGGCTTCTCGGCGATCATCTATCTGGCCGCGATCGCGGGCATCAGCCCCGAGCTGTACGAAGCGGCGGAGGTCGACGGGATCAGCCGGCTGAAAAAAGTCTGGTACATCACACTGCCGTCGATCGCGCCCGTGATCGTCATTATGATTATTCTGAACTCGGGCAGCATCATCAACGACGACTTCGACCAGATCTACAATCTGCTCAACACGAACGTGCTCAGCGTCGGCGACGTCATCTCGACCTATACGTACACCGAAGGCATCGCCAAGATGAATTACAGCTATGCCGCGGCGGTGGGCTTGTTCAAGAACGCGATCGCGCTCGTTATGGTGCTGACCGCAAACACGATCGCGCGCCGGTTTAGCGACCAGGCGATCTTTTGAAGAAAGGGGCGTACCGCCGATGAAAATCAAAAATCGAAGTGTGTCCGACCGGATTTATCTGACGTTCGTGTATGTCGTCTTGTCTCTGCTGTGCGCGTCGATCGTGCTGCCGATGATGCAGGTGCTCACCGTCTCGGTCAGTCCCGTCGAAGTGATCAACAGCTACGGCTTTCATTTGTTCCCGACCCGGTTCGACTTCAGCGGTTATCGAGAAGTGTTCCGTAATTCGCTGATCTGGACCGCCTACGGCAATACGATCTTCCGTACCGTGCTCGGCACGGCGCTTACGGTGCTGCTGACCTTCATGGGCGCTTATCCGCTGTCGAAGAAAAGTCTGCCGCACCGTCCGTTCTGGACCGCCCTGATCGTATTTACCATGTTTTTCTCGGGCGGGCTGATTCCGAGCTATATGCTGATTAAAAACCTGGGCCTGATGAATTCCGTCTGGTCGCTCGTTCTGCCCGGGGCGGTAAGCGTGTTCCTGCTGCTGATCGTCCGCAACTTTATTTCCGCGCTGCCCGAAAGTCTGGAAGAATCTGCCAAGATCGACGGAGCCGGCGAACTGTATATTTTGTGGAAAATCATTATGCCGCTGTCGATGCCCATTCTCGCGACCGTCTCGCTGTACAGCGCCGTGGGGCACTGGAACGCCTGGTTCGACTCGATGCTGTATATCCGCGACGAGCACAAACAGGTCCTTCAGCTGATTCTGCGCAAGATTGTCATCGAAGGCACGATCGACCCCGCCGCGGGCGGAGGAACCGATCTGATCGAGAAGCCGGTCAACAGCGAATCGATGAAGATGGCGACGCTGGTCGTGTCCATTCTGCCGATCATCTGCGTCTATCCTTTTCTGCAAAAGTATTTCGTCAAAGGCACCATGCTGGGTTCCGTCAAAGGATGATACCCGGCCGGGCCGGGTTCACAGATCGGACTTCGTCCGATATAATCGATTAATATCTTGGAGGGGTTCTTATGACAAAGAAGCGAATCGGAAAAAGGCTGGCGGGACTTGCGGCGGCAGGGCTGCTCACGGGCGTGCTGTCCGCCTGTGGCGGAGGCGACGCGGGGAAAGAAGCGGAAGCATCCGATCCGTCGAAGCCCGTCGAACTGGACTGGCTCGGCTACAACTCGTACGCGCAGCCCGACCCGAACGCGGATATCGTGAAGATGGTGGAGGAGAAATTCAACGCCAAATTCAATATCTGGTACGTGGACGCGCAGCAGTGGAACGACCAGGTCAACGTCAAGTTCGCCGCGGGCGAAATTCCCGACGTGCTGCAAATTCGCGAGCAGATTCCCAAGTACGTAGCGAACGGCATCCTGGCGGAAATCTCCGAAGACGATATCCGCAAGTACGCGCCGACCTACGCCAAAGTCATCGACGACTACGACGCTTCGCTGTGGAATACGGTCAAGTACGAGGGCAAGATTTACGGACTGCCTTCCATTAACTTGAACGGCGATTATCCGCAGGCGATGATCTGGCGCAAAGACTGGCTGGACAAAGTGGGCATCGACAAGATTCCCGAGACGCTGGACGAGTTTGAAACCGCTTTAAAAAAATTCCGCAACGAAGATCCCGACGGCAACGGCAAGAAAGACACGTACGGCATGTCCGATTACGCGCTCCGTTATATCATGGGCGCGTACGGCATGCCGGCGGACCAGGCCAACTATGTGCTCAAGGACGGGAAGATCGAATTCGCCGCCGTGCAGCCCGAGATGAAAGAAGCGCTCGCGCTTCTGAATAAGTGGTACAAAGAAGAACTGATCGACCCCGAGTTTATCACGGGCGAGAACACCGGCGGATATTGGGCCGATTCCCAGGCTTTCTACAACAACCGGATCGGCCTGACCGGCAACGGCATGTTCTACCACTGGCGCAACGAACTGTTCGGCGACGGCGACGAAGGCGGCGGACAGTACCAGAACTTCAAGAAAGCGCAGCCGGACGGAGAAATCGCGTTCGGGGTGCCGCCGGTCGGCCCGGACGGTCAATCGGGCGCGCCGCAGTGGGGCGTGAACAGCGTGCCGCTCGGCATTACGCCGAAAGCCGCCGAAGATCCGCGCAAAGTGCAAACGATCCTGACCATGCTGGAAACCAGCTTTACGGACTACGATTACTATACAACGGTGCTGCGCGGCGAAGAAGGCGTGGACTGGAAAGAAGAAACCGACGGCTCCGTGATCGCGATCAAAGATCCGAACGACGCCAACGCCAGCTTCAAGCGGGGCGCGCAGGTATTCAACATGATGGAAAATCCGGAATTCGGCAAGAAAGCGTCCAAGCAGCTGTATGCGTTCGGCGATTCGGTCAAGACCAAAGGCTATCCGCCGGTCGTGGTTCCCGCGGTGGACAGTCTGTCGCAGTATTCAGGCAATCTGGGCAAGCTCCAGCAGGAAACGTATATGAAGATTATTATCGGCGAGCAGCCGGTGGACAGCTTCGACGCGTTTGCCAAATCTTTTATGGACAACGGCGGCTCCCAGGTGGAGAAAGACGTCAACGAAGCGTATCAGGAAATGCTCGGCAAGTAACAGCGGCTTCCGCATAATCGGATCGGATCGGGCACGCGCCGGAGAGAAAGACGGAACTTACGGATTCGAAACGATTCGATGCGCGGTTTGACGAAGGCTGCGCCGAAGCCGGATATCGAAGTGAAGAGGGGAGGGAGAGCGTTGAACCGGAAAGAATCGACTTATTTTTCAAGATTGCTGTTCTTCAATATCGCTTTGATTCTGCTGCTGGGCGTACTGCCGCAGGTCGGCATCTTCCAGTATATGATCCAGGCGTACAATACGGAGCTGTACCGGTTCAACACCCAGTCCGCCAGACAGATCCAGAATACGGTGGACCAACAGCTGCTGCTGCCGACGGTGCAGATCGCCAAGCGCAATCTGACGGAACTGTCCGACGACAATACGGCGCTCTTCTACCCGATGACGCACGA
This sequence comes from Saccharibacillus sp. CPCC 101409, assembly GCF_030518235.1. Lineage (GTDB taxonomy): Bacteria > Bacillota > Bacilli > Paenibacillales > Paenibacillaceae > Saccharibacillus. The sequence continues at coordinate 50,678 of NZ_JAULSA010000014.1, forward strand.
TATCCGCCACGACTACTCGGCGATTGCCGCGGTCAAGGAAGCGCTGACCGCGCTGCAATCGGAACAGCCGTTTATCCGCTACGTCGATATGTACTACTTCCGCGATCCCGTGTTTTTCTACGGCACCCGCTACTTTTACTTCCCCGGGGAATCGGAGCGCGATCCGGGATTCCGTGCGGCCTGGCTGGACGACTTCCTGACCACGGATATCCAGGTGGGCTGGTACGCGGCGTCCGCGCCGGACGCTTACGGAACAAACGAACGGCTGATCAGCTACGTGCGCAGCTATCCGTACTTCGCGCCGGCGGACCGCCGCAAAGCGGTCTTCGCGATCCATCTCAAGGAAAGCGCGGTCCGGCAGGCGCTGGCGGACAACTTCGATCCCGGCTACGGGCTGTCGCTGATCGTGGACGAACAGGGCCGGCTGATCTCGCACAACGGCGCCGGCGAAGACGAAGCGGTTTATAATGAAGCCGCCTCGATCTGGGCGAACCGGGAGTCTTCGTCCGACGAGACCGGACAGGGCAGCTTCGAGAGCGAGCTGGACGGGCGCAGCGCGGTGGTGGCTTATGCGCATTCGCGCGTCAACAACTGGGATTACATCACGGTAGTCGACAAGAACGTGTTCTACAAAAAAGCGGCCGAGCTCAAAAACCTCATGTACGGCGTCTGGGCCGCGCTGCTGGTCGTCGGCGTCGCCCTGCTGTATATGCTGACCAAGCGCCAGTATCGGCCGATCGATACGACGCTGCGCCGCTATTCCACGCAGATTCACGACCTGAACGAGCAGTTCGCGATCAACAAGCCGGTCATCAAGTACCATTATATGATGGACCTGCTGAGCGGGGCCGGTTCCGGCGTCCGCGCCGACGCCGGCGAAGACGAAATGCCGGCGATGCTGGACTTCGAACTGCGGCGGGGAACGGTCTGCGCCTTTATTATGCGGCTTGCGGAAGTTCCCGGCGAAGAACCGCCGCTGACCGCTTCTTACCAGTTCGCCGAGCGGCTGGAATCGGAGCCGCTCGAAGACGGCCGGCTCTGGGCGGTCGTCGCTCCGGACCGGCGGATCTACGGGCTGCTGAACGTCTCCGGCGGCGAAGCGCGGGCGCAGCAGCTTCTGACCGGCCTTGCAAGCCGGCTGACGGGACCGGCGGACCGGCTGTTTATCGGTTCGGCGCGGATCAGCGGGCGCGAAGGCATCGCGGCTTCGCACCGCGAAGCGCAGGAAGCGTCCCAATACGCGTTCTTCTATCCCGGGCGGGCTTCGCTGCGTTATGCCGAGCTGGATACGGACAGCCGGCTGTCGACCGGCGGTTCGGCGCGGAGCTTCGACGAGCTGGAAAGCGCGCTGCGCTCGGGCGACGAGAAGCGGGCGCTTCAAGCGATCGGCGCCACGGTCGACGAGACGCTGGCGGGACATTACACCGCCGAATACGGTATGCACCAGCTGAACGAACTGGTCTATACGCTGCACAAAACGCTTAAAACGCTGGGCGTCGACACCCAGCAGCTGTTCGGCGCGGATATTCGCGAACAAGTACGCCGGCTGCCGGACATCGGCGTCTTCCGCGGCTGGATCGACGATCTGGCCCGGACCGCGCTGCTTCATCTGCGCGAGCGCCGCCAGAGCACCAACCGGGAGCTGGTGGACGGCGCGCGCGCTTTTATCGACGACAATCTGTACAACGAGATCAGCCTGGACCGCGCCGCCGAGCATCTCGGCGTCACGTCCAACTACGTCAGCCGGCAGTTCCGGCTGAATACGGGCATGACTTTTATCGAATACGTCACGACCAAGAAGCTGGAAGCGGCGGCCGAACTGCTGCGAGCGGGCGAGCTGAACGTCAGCGCGATCGCCGAGAAGCTCGGCTACCAGTCGACCAATCATTTTATCCGCATTTTCAAAGAAAAATACGGCCTAACGCCCAAACAGTACCAGAAAAGCGGGCAGACCGGCGCGGAGCAGGATATTTCCTGAAGGAGGACGATTACCCATGTGGCAAAAAGCGATCGAAGACGCCCTGCAGGTCACGGCGCGCAACTTCGACCGGTTCGGGGACCGGTTTCCCCACGTCAGCGAGGACGGCAAGCATTACACGCTCAACGACAATACGGAATGGACGGCGGGCTTCTGGTCCGGCATCCTATGGCTGTGCGCGGAATACACCGGCGACCCGGCGTTTCGCGAACAGGCGGTCAAGACGGTCCGCAATTTCCGCAGCCGAATGGACCGCAAGATCGTATTCGACCATCACGATATCGGCTTTCTGTATTCGCTCTCGTCCAAAGCGCAGTGGATTCTGGAGCGCGACGAAGAAGCGCGCGCGCTCACGCTGGAAGCGGCGGATATGCTGATGAAGCGCTGGCGGGAAGCGCCGGGCCTGATTCAGGCCTGGGGCCGGGAAGGGGACGCGGAGAACGGCGGCCGCATTATTATCGACTGCATGCTCAATATCCCGCTGCTGTTCTGGGCGCACGAGCAGACGGGACGCGAGTCCTATCTGCGAGCGGCGGAGCGGCACGCGCACAAGTCGCGGCGCTTCCTGGTCCGCGGCGACGGGTCCAGCTATCATACGTTCTTCTTCGATCCGCAGACCGGCGATTCGATTCGCGGCGGCACGCACCAGGGCTACCGCGACGGTTCGACCTGGACGCGGGGGCAGGCCTGGGGAATCTACGGTTTTGCTCTTGCGGCGCGTTATCTGCACAGCGCCGACATGCTCGATACCGCCAAACAGATGGCGCGTTACTTCGACGCCCGTCTGCCGGCGGACCGGGTCGCCTACTGGGACTTCGACGCTCCGATTACGCCGGATACGAAGCGGGACAGCTCCGCTTCGGCGATCGCGGCCTGCGGCCTGCTGGAGATTGCGGACCAGCTGGACGAAAGCGATCCGGAGCGGGATTTTTTCCGGGGGGCGGCGGAAGCTTCGATGATTTCGCTGGTGCGGCACTATTCCACGCACGGCGATCCGGAGGCGGAAGGGCTGCTCAAGCACGGGTCCTACTCCGTCAGAGGCGGCGCTTCGCCGGACGACTACGTAATCTGGGGCGACTATTATTATCTGGAGGCGCTGATGAGGCTGGAGCGGGGAGCGGCGGGCTATTGGTATGAGCGGGGATAAGGCTTCTTGAACGGGACGCCTTTAAGCTGTCGAGAAAGTCCTATTCGTACGAGAAGCGTAACAGCTGCGTGAGAAATTCGTTAGCTTACGCTTTCGATGTGTCTTTCTTCGAAAGACTTTAGGTCGCGTGTTGAAATCGGGAAGAGGAATTAGATGTAAGTGGTATCTTCCCGATTTCAAAGGCGAACACTATCAGCATATGCTTCCGAAGTGACTTTCTTCGAAAGTCTTGACCTTCACTGAATTTCTCCCTCCGCATATTCGCTTCGCTTAGAATTGAACTTTCTCTAAACTTTCGGGCGTCCCGAAGAGGACGCCTTTTTGGGGTGTTTTGGCAGGGAGAGTTCGTTATAATTGAATGGATAAGGTTGAAACCGCTTTACAGGCAGGACGGCCAAAAGGTCGCAAGGAGAAAAGGAGGATAAACATGATTGCGTATTATCGGTTGAGGGAAGCGATACTGCGGGTAGAGCGGAAGCCGGACGATCTGGCGGGGGCGGCGGTTACGCCGGAGAAGCTGGAAGAGCTTCGGAACTCCGAGCGGTTTGCGGATCTGCTCGGAGAGATTCGGGCGGAAGCCGAGCTTGCGGCGAAGGAGCCTGTGCCGGCGCTGGATTTCGCGGATCTGAAAGCGTTCCGCGAACGGGGGACGCGGCTGGAAACGGAGCGGCCGTATTTTCGCCGCCGCGCCCGTCTGCTGGCGCTGACGCTTGCGCTGCTGATCGACGAAGACGAAGCGCATCTGGAGCCGCTGGAGCGGACGGTCTGGGAGATCTGCAACGAATACAGCTGGGCCGTGCCCGCCCATCTGAATTATGCCGAAGACGACCAGCTCGGCGACGTGCTGCCATCGGATCGGATCGTCGATCTGTTCGCCGCGGAGACGGCGCACGCGCTGGCCGAAATGCTGCTGCTGGTCGGCGATCGGCTGCATCCGTGGATTGCGCAGCGCGTCCGGCTGGAAGTGGAGCGCCGGGTATTCGAGCCGACTTTCCGCGGCGATCGGCCGTTCTTCTGGTTCTCGGCGGAGCACAACTGGTCCGCCGTCTGCGCGGGCGCGGTCGGCATGGCCGCGCTGCTGCTGGTCGAAGACCGGGAGCGGCTGGCCTGGATGCAGGCGAGAGTCGTCGACGCGATGGGCAGCTTTCTGTCCGGCTACGGCGAAGACGGCTGCTGCATGGAAGGCGCCGGATACTGGACGTACGGCTTCGGTTACTACGTCTATTGGGCCGAGATGCTGCACGCGTATACCGGCGGGGAAATCGACCTGCTTGAGGGCGGAAAGATCCGCCGTATTGCCGATTATGCGGGCACCGTTGCGCTGACTGTGCCGGCCTGCGTGAACTATTCGGACTGCGCGCCGTCGATCCGGCTGCATCCGGGTCTGCTCAGCCGGCTGCGGAGACGGATCGGCGCGTCGGCTCCGGCGGTTCCGCTGACGCCGTCGTTCCACGACGATCACTGCTACCGTTGGCCGCACCAGGTGCGCAACCTGCTGTGGACCGACGATGCCTCGGCCGAAGGGCGGCCGTCGACAGGCTCGTTCCATCTGCCGGATGCCGGATGGATTATCGACAAGCGGGAGACTTCCGCCGGATTATTCGCGTTCTCGGCCAAAGGCGGCCGCAACGACGAACCGCACAACCATAACGACCTGGGACACTTCATCGTACATATTGCCGGCGAAACGCTGCTGACGGATCTCGGGCCGGGGATGTACACGCAGGATTATTTCGGCCCGGGACGTTACGGGCACCTGCATACCTCCTCGCTCGGACATTCCGTGCCGGTAATCAACGGACACGGACAGAAGGGCGGCGGCGAATACCGGGCCGAGGTGCTGCGCAGCGAACGCGAAGGCGACAATCTGCACTTCGATCTGGATCTGTCCCGCGCCTACGGCGAAGAAGCGGGACTGCGCTTCTTCGGACGTTCATTTGCCTGGACCGGCCGGGAAGAAGAAGCGTTCGCCCGCCTGACGATGCGAGACGAATTTGAATTCGCCGATCCGGCAGAAGCAGCCGTGACCGAACATTTTATCAGCCTGCACCGCCCGGAGATGGAACCCGGCAAGATCGTCTGGCAGGGAGCGAGAGGACGCGCCGAACTGCGCTACGACGCCGAGCTGTTCGAAGCGGCGACCGAGGAACTGGCGACGAACGCGCATCAAAGCGAACCGCTGCTGATATACCGCACCGCGCTGACCGCCCGGCAGCTGCCGGAACGGTTCGTTTGTCAGTGGAGCCTGGACTGCTCGGGAGTATAGCGATTACGAACAAGAAGGAGCCCGACACGATGAGCCGTTCCCCTATCCATAAACTTTTGAAAGCGCACGGCGTTGCCCTGGCTCCCGGCTTGAGCGAGGACGAAGTGCGGCGCGCCGAACAATTGTACGAAATCCGTTTTCCGCCGGATCTGCGCGAGCTGCTGATGGAAGTTCTTCCGCTGGGAGATCGATTCTACAACTGGCGCGATTTCTCGGAATCCAATATCCGCGTTATTCGTGAGCGGTTGGATTGGCCGCTGGAAGGCATGCTGTTCGATGTGGAGCACAATGTGTTCTGGCCCGAGAACTGGGGAATGCGCCCGACGGAACTGGAAGAAGCCAAAGCGATCGCGACGGCGGAATATGCCAAAGTTCCCAGACTGATCCCGCTGTATTCGCACCGCTTTATTCCCGAGACTCCGCACGAAGCGCGCAATCCCGTTTTTTCGGTCCATCAGATGGACGTGATTCATTACGGAGAGAATCTCGAAGAATATTTTAAAGTAGAGTTCCGCGACAAGTCCTACGAGGAGATCGATTGGAACTCGATTCGGCCGATCCCGTTCTGGGGAGAGTTGGAATTTCTATGAACGATACCATCGAACGGCCTCAAAAAATCCGGATCGTCGGCATTATCGCCAGCGGCAAAACGACGCTCGCGCGCCGTTTGTCGGAGCGGCTCGGCATTCCGTGGCATGAACTGGATTCGGTCGTATACCGGAGCGAAGGTACGGAGCGGTACAAACGTAAGCCGGAAGAACAGCGGAAGCTGCTCGAACAGATCGACCGGTCGGGGTCCTGGATTTTTGAAGGCACGGACCGGTCTGTTCATACCTTCCTATACGAGAGGGCGGACGCGATTATTTTTCTCGATCCGCCGCTGTGGAAGCGCAGGATGCGTATCGTCAGCCGATGGATCAAACAGCGGACCGGGCGCGAAGAGTGCGCGTACAAGCCTGATCTGTCCATACTCAAGCTGATGTTTCGCTGGACAAGGGACTTCGAACGCGATCGGCCGCGGTTTGAAGCGAAGCTGGATTCCTACGGAGCGAAAGTGCTGCGCATTACGAACACTGCCGAAGCCGAACGTCTCCTTGAGATCGCTTGGCAGCCGGGGCCTCTACATAGGACTGGAAAAACAATCGAAAAAGCCGGGAGGAAATGACTATGCCAAAAGATCAAGCCGTGCTGAATCTGATCGCGCACAGCGGGCTCGAAAGGCTTGCCGCGGAGCTGGAACGAACGGCGCTGCCGTCCAATCGGATCGCGGCCGGTTCTGCAATGCGTACACACCCTAGAAAGAAGCGGACAGCTTTTTGCGAAAATGTTCGTCCAGCAGCATAATCTCCGGCCTGGCTTTGACCGCATGCCGGCCCAGCTTGACGTCGAGAATAAAATCGCTGCTCAACATCTCGCGGTACAGCGCCATAATTTCTTTTTCCGTCAGCTCGCCCATACGCTTCGTGTCGGAAGGAATTACCGCGATGCCGGCCCGCTCTACCCACCGCAAATTGCGCTTGATATCCGCAGCGATCCGGCTGAGAACCGGGTCGCTTTTTGCCGTGTCCGCATCGACCATGCCGTCTTCTGTGTAGAAGTGCTTGTTTACGGCGGCCAGCGCGGTATGCGAGACGTGAAATGCCAGGATATCGGTCTCGATATTGACGTGCAGGCCCGCCGTTTCGAAGATTCCGGCAAGTTCCCGCACTCGTTCGGTGATCTGTCCGCTGATTTCCCCGATATAGGTTCCCTGCTGCGGATCGGAACCGAATCGGGCATGCAGCACGCCGTTCTTGATATCGCCCCCGGCGCCCGGGAAGCCCGGAAGCAGCCGGTCGCCGACGATTTGCGTCCAGGCGTCGTAGCCAACGGTATTGGTCAGGGTCACGATCGTCGGACTGTCGTTGCGCCTAAGATCGGCAAGCGCGGACTCGGCCTGATCGTATCGCACCGGGACCAGAATATAATCGTACCTGTCGCTTGGTTCCAGTTTCCCGATCGTTTGGACCGGGACCTGCTTGACGTCTCCATTTTCGTTATACCGAAGCCCGTGCCGCCGAAGATCGTTCAGCCGTTCCCCGCGCGCAAGCAGGGTGATATCCGCTCCGGATTGGAGCAGTCGAAGCGCGTAAACACTTCCAATAACCCCCGCTCCGACAATCAACAGCCGGTGAGTTTTCTTGTTCATGAGGCGATCTTTCCTTTCGTTGATCTGCATGGATGCAGCCATTTACAATTGCCTAAACGACATTTGTTCGATAAAATCATAGTACGTTAGCGATGACGAGAGCAATCGACAAAGTAACGGATAAGTCGGATAAACGACACATTCCGGGATTTGAGGTTTAGAAAAGGAGCCAAGAAGATGAATCGGGAAGATCCGAGAGTGCTGCGAACCCGCCGGCTGATCCGGGAATCGTTCAGAACGCTGCTGCGGAGCAAAGGCTTTGAATCGATCACCATCAAAGACATCGCGCGGCAGGCAGTCATCAATCGCGCTACGTTTTATTCCCATTACGAAGACAAATATGCGCTGCTGGACGAGATCACGGAGCAGGCTTTTCTCGAAACGATGCCCGAACAAGCGAGAGAAGCGCGGCAGTTTACGGACGAAGTGTGCGAACTGTTGATTCTGGCGACTTACCGATACACCGTCGATTTTTATCGGACGTGCCGGATGGACTCCAAGTCGATCGCGACGCTGGTGGACCGGAAGATGAAAAGCATGCTTCAGGAAACCATCGAGACCATTCTACTGCGAACGGAAGATATCGCTCCGGCCAATCGGCGGCGCGCCAAGATGGCTGCGGCTATAACGGGAGCTGCGATCTACAGCGCCGCTTACGAATGGTTGACGATCGGGGACGACGACTCAACCGGGCCGCTTGTGGAGACGACGCTTCCGTATATCATGAACGGCATGAACGAGCTGCTGCTCGAACTGTCCGGTCCCGCGATCAAGACAGGAAGATGACCGGCAGCGTACTGGCGATGCGATATCGAATAAGAAAGAAGCTCAATCTCTGGATTGGGCTTCTTTTATTTTCTTTTTTATTCACAAAAATACCTCGAAATTTCATCTATTTTCATATTAAAGTTGAGTTATTATGAAAAATAAGCTACTTTCAATTAAAAGGAGGCGGCTATGCATGAAAAATTCGTTTCTGAAAAATCTGCTGCTGAACAATAAAAAGTTTGTCGCGATCACGCTTGTCCTGGTCACGCTCACTTCGATTACCGCCACGATCACGCCGGTGCTCGTCCAACTGCTGTCGAACACGGCGGAGGGGATGAGCGTATCCGCATTCGGCATCGTGATCGGTGCCATGACGCTGTCGTTCGTTATGCAGTTCGCGCTGCTGGTTTATCGGGAAAACTACGCGGCCCGGTTCAACACGCAGCATTTATCCTCGCTTCTGCGCAGGATGCACGGGATGACGTACGATTCCTATATCAAGAGGGAGCCGACCTATCTCATCAACCGGATGTTCGGGGCTGTCGACAATCTGTATCTGTTTCTGGTTTCCGGCTTAGGGGAGCTGATCCGGGCGCTGCTGGTCCTGTCGGTTGTGCTGGTGCTGGCTTTTTCCGTGCACGTCCTGGTTTTTCTGGCTTTGCTGCTGCTGATTCCGGTCAACTTCTTCGGCTTCCGGTTTATTAACCGCCGATTGAAGAGTAAAATGGAGTCGATGCAGGAACAAAGTGCCACCGCCAACAAAGACCTGGTATCGACTCTGTCGAATGCCGATGCGGTCAAACAGCTGCCGCAGTACGAGGTGCTGGAGCGTCTGCTGGTACCGGGAATCGGAAAGATGTACCGGACGCTGGCGGGAACGAACCGGTTTGCGCAGGGAACGAGCTCGATCGTCGACTTTATCAACCGGCTGTTTCAAAATATGCTGTACCTGACGATTACGTATGCGATTGCGCGCCAGTGGCTGCCGATCGGCAGCATCGTGATCGTGGGCCTGATCCTGCCGCTTTTTTTCGACGCGCTGGGCGGTCTGACGCGGATCAACCTCAATCTCAAAACGCTGGAAACCAGTCTGGACTTCGTCGCGAGCGAACTGGACGCGCAGCGTGAAGCGGACGGGGCGATTGAAGTCGGGCGGATCGGCGAGATTACGCTGGAAAATCCGATGTTCGAGCTGGATGGGAAAACGATGTCCTATCGGATCAACGCCCGGCTTTGCGCCGGACAGGTTGTTCATTTACAAGGCCCGTCGGGCTCTGGCAAGTCGTCTTTGTTGAAGCTGCTGCTCGGTTTCCGGAACGGGCGGGGAATACGCATTAACGATATTCCAATCGACAAGATCGCCAAACGTTCTCTTCGGTCCCGAATCGCCTACGCTTCGCAGCAGATGACTATTTTATCCAAAAGCCTGGAAGAAAATATCGGATGGGGCCGGGCGCTGACGAACGGGGAAAAAGAAAAGCTGGAAAAATCCGCGGTGCTTGCGCCGATTCTGCGGTCCAGAAGCTGGGACGCTCCGCTGACAGAAAACGGGGCGAATCTGTCGGGCGGCGAGAAGCAGCGGGTTGCCGTCGCCCGCATGCTGCTCCAGGGCGCGGACGTGTATCTGCTGGACGAATGCACGAGCAGTATCGATCAGGCTTCGGCCGACGATATCTTCCGGACCCTGCTCGAAGCGGCCGGAGGCAAGCTCGTAATCTATACGTCCCACAGCCGCGATGCGGCAAAGTACGCGACTCACACTATTTGCATAGAGACGGGGAATTTCAATGAATACATACTGGACGATCGAGGATCTGGCCAAGCAGCTTCGGGTCACGACCCGGACGATCCGCAACTACCTGAAATCCGGTGAGCTGTCGGGCTCCAAAGTAGGCGGTCAATGGCGCTTTACGCCGGACGACGTGCGTCATCTGGTCGGCTTCCGGAATCCGATCACCGCTTTTTCCGAACATTCGATACAGCCGGACAGCTTCGAAGAAACCCTGATCGCGTTCAATATCCCGATTCCCGGCGAAGGCGGGCTGGACCCGTTGCGCGATCGTCTTGTCGACCAATACAATAACGTCTACTCGGGACCGGACCGAAGATTCTACTACGAAGTTCTGTCGCCGCAGTATGCGCGCGTCGTGCTGACGGGTTCGCGCCAGTACGTACTGAGCTTCGGCGCCTGGATCGAGCAGCAGGCCTATCGCCCGGCGGAGCCGCCGCAATCTATCGAAAAGGAAGGGTGATCGGAATGTCTTTGTTTGCCGAGTTTAGACTGCTGCCGGTTGACCGGCTGGATGAGCTTGAACGACACGCGGACGTCGAGGCCGAGGGATTTGCGGAGTTCGGCGCTTTTGTTGAAAGCCATTCCAGGAGATTATCCGACTACGACGGCTCGGGTTATGTCTATTCGACGCTGCTGGAATACTTGTTCGAGCAGCAGATCGATCTGGAGGAATCGGCATTCGGCGAACTGGCAGCCCGATTGTCCGGCTGGCGGTATTCGCTCTGTCTGCTGCTGACGGAAGAACATAAGCGCGAGTATCTGGAGATGCTGAATCCCGACAACTTCGACCCGGTTGAGCTGGGCTGTTTCTACAACGATTTTAACGATACGCAAAGTACCGATATGGGCGGCCCGATGCTGGAAGCGACTCGGGTGCTGCATCGCAATCTGCGGGAAGTCGGTCCGGAAACGGTGCTGATGCTGACGCTGGAATAAACCTATAACGATAGCGCAGGAGGGGATTGGAGAATGTCTGTGACTTTGCAGTTGGCCGGTCCCGAAGACGCGCCGCTGATTCACGAAATGCAGGTCCGCTCTTTTACGCCGCTGGTTTTTTATGAAAAAGAGGTGAATTCATGATCCGCAGCCATCAGGTGATGGATCTGTTTCTCGAAGCCTGTCCTTCCTATCGAAAAAGACTGGAGCGTTATATCGAAGACAATTACGAGCCCGAAGATAAGCGGCTGCCGTATATCGAACTGGCGGATTTCGCGAAACATGTATTCGATCTGTACAGCCAGGAGCGAACCGAGGAATTCGAAGCGATCTTCGAAACGGTGGAAACTCTCCAAACGGAAGGCGATCAGGAAACGAAAGAACTGGCGATCGTCGGTTTTCTGGAAGATTTGCAGAATGTAATTCTAAGCAGCGGCAGTGTACAACTGGAAGACTTCGTGCCTTTTCTGGGACCGGTGTCCCGAAGCAGCTGGCGGCAGCTGATCGATTACTGGGACGGGAAAAAGGTCTGAACGGGATTAGCCTGTACTGGCGGGAATAGGGCGTGTACGCAAACTCCGAAGGAAGCAGATAAAGATGCACGTCGCTGAGTTTGCGTACACGGCCTAAAAACGGACGAACTTTTTCGCTCGACTGCGCGTTTATAGAGTAAACAAATCGGGCGATACGAAAGGAGTGCCGACTCTATGCCGGTCAAACGAATTTTTCTCGCGGTCGGATTGATGCTTTGTATGCTGACGACTGCCTGCGCGCCCGCGCAGGAACGCCAGACTCAATCGGTATCGACGAGCAATCCCACCGCTTCCGATCTTCTTGAATCGAATCCCGGCGCAAGTTTGTTTATGTATCAGGGGACCGTTTATATGGCCGGTGTGGATTGGGTCGATGAACTCGAACTGACGCGCGGCGAACCGGCGGCGGAAGTGCTCCGGCAGAGCGCAAACGGTGAGGGATTTGAGAACGGAATGGCTAACAAGTTGGAAAAAGGCACGATCCTGTATGAGGCGGCGGAGCGTTCGGATGTGCTAATCGCCGATACGCCGGAAGACGAGATCCGTTTTTACGGAATGGTCGAAGGGTAAATGTTGAAAAATAACGAAATTTCTCAAAGGAGGCCGACGATGCGAAAACGATGGATCATCCCGATCCTGCTCGCCGTACTCCTGTCCGGCTGCGGAGCCGGGCAGAAACAGGCGAAAGAATCCAAAACGGTAACGCTAAACTGTTTGACCGAGCTGGCGGATCAGTCGCCCTGCGAAGATTTCTCGTCCGCGGACGCCGAGGTGGTCGAGGCTTTTGAACAGGCGGCCGCCGGCGCAGTAGAGTTAAAAGGCGATATGAATTATACCGCGGAGTACCGGATGGATTTCTCGACGCGGGAACAGTCTTACGAGCTGTCGCTGGGTTCGGACCGCGAGATGAAAGGGCTGCTGCTCAAGGTGCCGAATACGTCCGTGGGCTATGAGATCGAGATCGAAGCGGCCAACAAACTGAGAGATATTTTAGGCAAGTAAAAAGAATGGGAGGAATGAACGAGATGAATCGAACAAAGTTGTGCGTATCCAGCCTGCTGCTTGCGGGCCTGATTACCGCCTGCGGAGAAAATTCCGCTCTCGCGACGGCATCCGCTTCCTCGGCTGCTCCGCCTCAGGCCGCCTCTGCGTCCGCCAGGCCGAAAGCGGTCGCCGAAGCCCGGCTGATTCCGGCGGGCTGGCATGCGCTGCTGCAGCCGAACGGCGGATTGGCGCGGACCGAAGGGGACTTGAACAAGGACGGGATTCCCGACCTTGCGCTGGTCATCGAGCAGGACGGCGAAGACGGAGAGCCGCTGCCGCGTTCGCTGCTGCTGGCGTTCGGCGACGGCAAGGGCGCTTATCGCCTGTCCGAGATTGCCGAACGCGTCGTGCTGAGCGCGGACGAAGGCGGCGTATGGGGCGATCCGTTTCGCAGCGTCGCAATCGAGCGGGGAGCCGTCGTGATCCGGCACTACGGCGGCAGCGCCGACCGTTGGTACAATACGTTCCGCTTCCGCTACCAGAACGAAGATTGGGTATTGATCGGCATCACCCGGGGCGTATACTTTACAGGAAACGAGCTGCCTGAGGAAGCCGACGAAGACGACTTCAATCTGCTTACCGGAGACTATACGAGCAAGCGCACGGACAGCGAAGGACAGGTGCGCGAGAAGAAGGGCAACCAGGGCAAAAAGCCGCTGATTTCAATCGAAGACTTCGATATTCAGCAGCAGCTGGAGCAGAAGCTTTTAAAATAATGGACGGCGAAGGAGCAAGCGCGCATGACAACCGGCGAACATTCCGCTTGGCCGGTATGGGCGAAGGAAACGGTGGCCGCGCGCCTGAGCGGTGAAAGCCGGCACTACGTTCCCTCCGAATTGGACAGCCACGACTGGCGGCGCTTCTTCGTCAAAGTCGAGAACGACCGCCGCCGATGCCATCTGCATCTAATGCGGGAGCTTGCGGAGCGGTTCCGCGATGACCGAGAAGCTTGTACGCGCGCGAAAAGCCGGTTTATTCAGGAGGTATTAGAGAATGGTCAAGCGTAAAACGCGCAGCGAGATTGGGATCGGCGGCCGCAGGTTAGCCGGGCCGCCGCAATGATCGTATGGATTAACGGAGCATTCGGCACGGGCAAAACGACCACGGCTTACGAGCTGCACCGGCGGATTCCGGGGTCGTTCGTTTACGATCCCGAAGAAGTCGGGTACTTTATTCGCAAGAACAGCCCCGTCAGTGTGCACAAAAGCGATTTTCAGGATTATCCGCTGTGGCGCGAAACGAACCTGTCGATGCTTGGCATGATTGAGCGGGAACATCCGGGCGTTGTGATCGTGCCGATGACGCTGGTAAAACCGCAGTATTTTCGCGAAATTGTCGGCGCGCTGCGGGCGGAAGGCGTGGAAGTGCGCCACTTCGCGCTGCTGGCCCGGCGTGAAACGCTGCTGCAGCGTCTGAAAGGCCGGGGAGACGGAAGCGATTCCTGGCCCGCGCAGCAGATCGACCGCTGTTTGGAGGCTTTGTCCGCCGAAGCGTTCGGGATGCACCTGCACACGGACGAGATGACGCCGGACGATGTTGTAGAGCGAATCGCCGCGGAGTGCGGGATTGAACTGCAAGCGGGCAGTTGAAGCGGGATGTATCGAACGGATTACGACGCTTCTCAATCTTTAACGTGAAAGGTTGGCGGGTATGGGGAGAGATTTTTCCGCTTTGTTTGCACACAAATTGGAAGAGAATGAAATCTATCGGTTTATCCAGACATTGAACGCCGGAACGCCGCCGGATGTCAAAGCTTTTATTGAGTATTTGCTTCCTTATAACCCTGAAGATCGGGGCAGATTATGGACAGTGGAATTCAGCTCTTTTAGCGGAGTTTGGGAAATTGAAGGACCGTGTGGCATCAGTTTAAGGCTGTCAAAAACCGTTTGTTATTTTCATCATTATATCCGGTGGAGAAACTTTTTAGTGGAAGACGATTTGCAGCGGCTGCTTCGGGCATGTACATACGGCTTCGCACATTATGTGCACTCCGAGTGGGCAATCTATGTGCCGGACAGTGCCGCAAAAGAGTCGGGGGTTATCGATTTTGTATGGGATGAAGATGCTAGGGATCTTTGCGCAATGCGTCAGTGGCTGCTTGACAACTGCGGCGAGCCCAGTCCGACGCTTCGGGAAATTTATCAAGAATTCGAAGATTATGCGGATAGCGACGGTTATTATATCGATGACTTCAAAGACTTGAAGGCTTGTTAAGACATTCCGGTAGCTAACCTTCCGGGTCCTATTGATCCAAAAAGGAGAATGCCATGCACAAAAAAAACCGGAAAATCGTAGTCGACGACCGGAAGTTTATTTATACCCTGGCGCAGAAATACGATTCCGGCACCAGCCGGGTTTCCCTGAAAATTTCGCTGCCGGATCGAAGAAACGACGCCTGCGTGTTCCATTTCTATACCTGGGACGATGTAATCGGAGGTTCTCCGCTGATGACGGGAATCGATCTGCCCGATAGGAAGAACGGACAAACCGCTCGCTGGAATCTGCATTTTCCGGGACAGATTCGGCTGTTCGTTCTGTATGCGCTTCGGCATGGATGGGACGGGGAGAAACGTGTGGAATTCACGGACGGCATCGGTGTGCTGGAGGAAATGGGATGGGAAGCGGAAATGCTCAGACCGGACTTGGAAAAACAAAATCAATATGGGAATTAGGAAGGATAGGAAGTAACGCAGAGGAGGGCTGTCAGTGTCTATTTCAATCCACACCGCGCTTTGCGATCTTATCGGTATTCGTCACCCGATCGTCCTTGCGCCTATGGCGGGCATTCCCGATATGGCGCCGCTCGTATCGGCCGTTTCCGCGGCGGGGGGATTGGGCACGCTGGGCGCCGCTTACCTCAAGCCCGAAGAAATACGCAGCGCCGTGCGGGAGATCCGGGAGAGTACCGAAGCGCCTTTTGCCGTCAATCTCTTTGCGCGCGCGGGACCGGACGACCTTACCCGTTTCGAGGTGGTGAACGAAGCGCTAAGCGGCGTATGCGATTCGTTGGAGATTCCGCATCCCGAGCGAAGCGACATTGCTACGCCCGATCTGTTCGAAGAACAGTTCGCTGTGCTCCTGGAAGAGAAGGTCCCGATCCTCAGCCTGACCTTCGGTCTGCTGGCCGAACCTTATATGCAGCGGGCGAAAAAGGCGGGCATGAAAATCATTGCGACGGCGACGACGGTAAACGAAGCGATTCTGGCGGAACGAGCGGGCTGCGACGCTATCGCCGCGCAGGGCAGCGAAGCGGGCGGGCACCGCGGCACATTCGATACGGCGAACCGGCGCATGGGCGCAAACGTCGGCACAATGGCGCTCGTTCCGCAGATCGTCGACGCCGTAGGCATCCCGGTTATCGCGGCGGGCGGCATCATGGACGGAAGAGGACTTGCCGCGTCGCTGGCGCTGGGCGCGTCGGGCGTCCAGATGGGCACCCGCTTCCTGACTTCGCTGGAATCCGGCGCGCACCCGGCGTACAAACAGGCGCTGCTCGGCAGCACGGAAGAAAGCACGGTGCTCACCGATGCGTTTTCGGGACGTCCGGCCAGAGGGATCGCCAACGCATTTATCCGGCGCTGGACCGACACCGGCCTCGATCCGCTGCCTTTCCCGACGCAAAACACGCTGACCAGAGAAATTCGCAATGCCGCCGCCCGGCAAAACGACGCCGAGCATATGGCGCTTTGGGCGGGGCAGGGAACGAGAATGCTTACGGACGGCCATCCGGCCGGAGCCATCGTGCGGCGGGTTGTGGAGGAAGCGGAACGCATTTTGCTGTGATAAGGAGGAACTCTGTATGACGGGACACGCTGCGGAATGCATGAAGAATCTTCCTTCCGCGCAGGAATGCAGCCGAATTTTCCGGGCGGCCGCTATGCTGGATGCGATGCTGTCGCCCGAGTGGGATTACCGGTACTACTCCTATAATGCCAAATGGTATGAGGAGGAAGAAATGGCATCGCTGCGCGACGGGGAAGGCAGTCATTATTTTGCGCAGTTTGCGCAGGACCGTTTGACGATCAAAGGTTTCGACCGCGAGCGTGCAGAGTTAGGCAGCTCCGCGATCGGGGTGGATGCCGTTCCCGCCGAGGTAAGCGAATTTTTGCGGGAGCCCGCTTTTATGGGAGATGAAACGACGTTCTGCCTCTGGAATCTGCCGGAATCGCCGGGCTGGTCGGCCGATAAGCTTTACACGGAGCAGGACTGCCGGCTGCTGCGCGTGCTGACGGGGGAAGCGGCTTATTATTGTCAATGGGCCGCCGAGTATTACGAGACCGAGCTCGATCCGCGGGCGGTAGCGAGAATTTTTGCTTTGGAGCCGTTGACGTCCGAGCTGCTGGGATTGTTCACCGACGAGCTGAGCCTGGCAGAACTTGAAGAAGACCTGGAGGAGATCGGATATCCGATAGGCGGAAAAGGAGAAGCCAACTCAAAATGAGCGAATCCAATTCAACGAATCAAGAACACGAACGCATAATCCGCAGTCTGGCAGCCCAAACGCTCGGCAGCGATCCGTCCGTGTTCGAGCGTATGACTTTCGGTCATCGAAATGTCGTGTACCGAGCTTCGTCTGCCGGGCGTTCGATCATCGTCCGCACCAATGCCGACCTGAAAGTTATGCGCGGAACGGGCGACAATATGACGGACCTGCGCGAGCTGGGCATTCCGGTTCCGCGGATTCTGGCGTTCGACTTCGACGGCGGGGATTATCCTTTTGCCTATATGATTCTGGAAGAGATTCCGGGCCGCGATCTGCGCGACGAGCTGCCCGATATGACGCAGGAGCAGATGACGGCGGTCGCCGAGCGGATCGCTTCGTTCCAGCGCAAAGCTTCCCGGCTTCCGCGCGGTATGGGTTACGGCTGGGTGCCGATCGGAGACAAAGGGCCGTTCCATTCCTGGTCGGAGCTGATCCGCAGCGACAGGGAAACGAATTTCCAGCAAAGCGGCGAAGTGGCGGGTACGGACGTATTGGAACGTCTGGATCGAAGGCTTGAAGCTTTGACCTCTTACTTCGATACGATCGAACCTGTTTGTTTTCTGGACGATCTGACGATCAAGAACGTGATTGTGGAAAAAGGCGAACTGCGCGGCGTGATCGACTTCGACGTTGTGTGCTACGGCGATTCGCTGTATGCGATCGCGCTGACGCAGACGGCGATTGTGTGCGATATCGGCGAGCATCGGCTGTTCTACGCGGACGAGCTGTGCCGGGCGATGGGACTCGACGCCGAGCAGCGCCGGATCGTCGATGTTTACGCCGCGCTGTTCGCGGGATCGTTCCTCGATTACTGCCGGGAGAACGGGGATGAAGAAGGGGAACGGAGACTGCTGCGGTTTATGGGGAAGTGGCTGGAGAATTAGCGCACAATTTCCCGCTGACGGAATAAATATTCGCAGCGATCGTCTTGCCGGGAGCGACTACTCTATAAAATGCTGACTTCATGCTCACATTTTACAAACAAAATACGGGTTTCCCTTCAAATGCTGACGTAAAGTCAACAAATCTTTTCCTCAAAGCCGATGATGCGCCGGCACGGGAAGAATTGTTGATCAAACGTCAGCATTTTTGGGAAGTCGAGCGACTTTGCCGTGGAATGTTGACTTTTTGCTCACATTTTTGGAATCGCACTTAAAGCGTGTGCGTTTCATTCAACGCCGCGTCACTTTCCCTTGACGTGCCCCGGCACGCCTTCAGAAAAGTTCCTTGTATCGAACGAAAATCCAGCCAAATCTGCTCCCTTCGAAGTTTGAAAACACGCCCTAGCGCAGAAGGAATTCAGGAAAGCTTCCGACAGTCTCATATTTGCATACATAAGAGCCCTTGCCGCCCGGGACCGCACGAAGAAGTCTCTGCTCAGCGAGAGTCGTCAGTATTTTGCGGGATTTGCGATGGCAGAATCCGTACTTCTGCCGAAGATCGATTGGCCGGATGGCCCGTCCCAGATGCCAGGCGGTAAGCAGCACGTCTTTCTCCTCCGGAGAAAGTTCCGGATGATCCGGCCGGCTGAACGGCCCCGCAGCGAACGGACCCAAACTTAACTGCAGCAGCATCCGGCATACTTCGGGGCGCCGCTCGATATCGTCGAACGCGAAGTGCAGCATTTTCCAACCTATTCCGGTTAAGAACGAATCGCGGTTAAGCGCGTAAGAAAAGCGCTCGCGATCCATGTCTTTGATATGACTCTGGAAGCCGTCGCATTCGATGCCGATCTTTCCGCCGTTCTCCGGCAGGAAAGCGAAGTCGAGAAACTGCGAGCGGCGGTTCCAATCGTGGATCTCATACTCCGGATGCAGATGGTCGAGACTGCCGAGCAGCGGCCACCAGACCTTTTCCAAAAAAAGTTTCTCCGCATACCGGTGTCCGCGCTCCAGTCTTCCCCGCCGCTCGCCGGAGCGCGCTTCCAGATGCCGACGCAAATAAAGAGCATGCGCCGCTTCGAATTCGACTGGCTGGGCGGAATTGCGATTGTTCATCAAGACTCCTCCTTTAAAAATGAACGCAAAAAACGTCCTCCCGACAATTTGCCGGAGAGGACGTTCTTCGTCGCTCGCTTTTATGTGAATAAAAAAATTATATCATAGAAAACCGCAGTCCCTGCCGATCTTCACCAATTTTTTCATTTCAGATTCATTTAAGCCGCCGCTCTTATCATAAGCTCATCGAAACCAACTCAACCCAAACTAACGAACACGAAGAGGTGAGCTTCCATGATGAGAGCCGACGAACCGATTAAACGCAAACATACATTCAAGCGCAGGTGGCTGATTATCGTTCTGGTCGTGCTGCTGGCGGTCGGGTCGATCCTGTACAGCCTGGCGAACCGCTACCTGATCCCGCATGTGCAGGTAGCGGTGGCGGACAGCGCGACGACAAGCACCGTGGACGTGCAAACCGCCGCGGCCGAAGCGAACGCCACGTCCGACGATTGGAGCTACAGCAGCGACGATGTGGATATTAATATCAAACAGGTCGTGACCGGCTCCGGTTCGGACCAGGTCACGTACTACGTCGCCGATGTCGTGCTCCAGAACGCGACCGATTTGAAGTCGGCGCTGGCGAATAACAGCTTCGGTACCAACATTACCGACACCACGTCGGATATCGCTTCGAACGCGGGCGCGATTCTCGCAATCAACGGCGATTACTACGGCTTCCGCGACGACGGCGTCATTATTCGCAACGGTACGCTGTACCGCGACGAGCCGACCCGCGACGCCATGGCGCTGATGAGCGACGGCACGATGAAGACCTACGATGAAACGGAAGTTTCCTCTTCCGAGCTGCTGGCCGACGGCGCGCTCAATACGCTGTCTTTCGGCCCGATCCTGGTGCAGGGCGGCGAGATCGCCGGCGACTTCAGCAGCGTGAGCATCAACAAAAACTTCGGCAACCGTTCGATCCAGGACGCCAATCCGCGAACGGCGATCGGGATGATCTCCGCCAATCATTACGTATTCGTCGTCGTCGACGGCCGTTCGAGCGACAGCCGCGGCATGACGCTGACCGAACTCGCGAACGTGATGAAAGACCTCGGTGCGACCGAAGCGTACAATCTCGACGGCGGCGGCTCCTCGACGATGTATTTTATGGGCCGGGTCGTCAACAATCCGCAGGGCGAAAACAAAGAACGCGGCGTCAGCGATATTCTGTACGTCGGCGAGGGGGATTAAGCCATGACTATTCTGATTCCTTCCTACGAACCCGACGTGCGTCTGCTGAACCTGATCGTCGAGCTGCAAAAATACGGCCTCGGACCGATCGTCGTCGTGGACGACGGCAGCGGACCGGCTTACCGGGGCTTGTTCGAAACGGCCGAAGCGTACGGATGCACCGTGCTGACGCACGAAGTCAATCTGGGCAAAGGCCGCGCGCTCAAAACGGGCTTCCGCCATATCAAGCAGTCCGGCGTATTCGAACCGATCGTCTGCGCGGACAGCGACGGCCAGCATCTGCCGCGCGATATCCAGCGGGTCGTGCTGGCGATCCGCAACCGGCAGGAAGCCGGAATCGTGCTCGGCAGCCGCAAATTCAGCGGAAAAGTGCCGCTGCGCAGCCGCTTCGGCAACAGTGTCACCCGCGGCGTGTTCGCCGTCGCGACCGGCAGCAAAGTGCACGATACCCAGACCGGGCTGCGCGGCTTCTCGTATTCCATGCTGGACTGGCTGTGCAGTATTCCCGGCGACCGGTTCGAGTACGAGATGAATATGCTGCTGACGGCGCGCAGGGAAGGGTATCCGATCAGCGAAGTGTTTATCGAGACGGTGTATCTGGAAGAAAACAAGTCGTCGCACTTCCGCCCGCTGATCGATTCGTTCCGGATTTACCTGCCGATTCTGACTTTTGGCGCTTCTTCCGCCGCTTCGGCGCTGATCGATTTTACCCTGCTGTTTGTGTTCCAGGCTTTGACGAACAATCTGTTCCTGTCGGTTGTGCTCGCCCGGCTGTGCAGCTCCGTGTTCAACTACTCGGTCAACCGCAAATACGTCTTCGGCGGCACAGAGTCCTCCAAAATCCGGCGCTCGCTGCCCAAGTATTTTTCGCTCGTCGCGTTGGTGCTGATGATGAATTACGGCCTGCTTTACTTTTATAACGAAACCTTGATTATCCCGCTCGTGATCGCCAAACTCCTGACCGAGGCTTCGATCTTCGTGTTCAGCTTCTGGGCGCAGCGGCGGTTTGTGTACTAAACTATCCACTCTCCAGCTTTTAGGATATAATCGGTTTATAATCATGCAATAGCAGCTGTTTCAGGCGGAGGAGGACGAGCAGATGAAGCAGTTAATCGACTACTACAGCGCATACGACGAATGGGGCCGGCTCGACCGCGAACCGCTGGAATATCTCGTGAACATGCACCATATTCGCGGCAATCTGCCGGAAAGCGGACGAATCCTCGATAACGGCGCGGGACCCGGCAAGTATTCCGTCGAGCTGGCGAAGGCCGGCTACCGGGTTACGCTGGCCGACCTCACGCCCCGCCTGGTGGAAACGGCGGAGCGCAAAGCGGAAGAAGAAGGCGTGCGGGAGCGATTCGACGGTTTCCATGCGCTGGACGCGCGGGACTTGAGCGGTCTGCCGGACGAGAATTTCGACGCCGCGCTGATGCTCGGTCCGCTGTATCATTTGCAGGAGGAGCGCGATCGCCGTCAGGCGGTGGGCGAGCTGCATCGGGTAACGAAGCCGGGCGGAATCGTATTCGTCGCTTTTATGCCGAGAACGGCTTTTCTGCGCACGTCGCTGGAGCGGCCGCTGAACTGGAAACCGAATCATACCGCCGCCGGATTGGATAAAATGCTGGATACCGGCGCGTTCGAGCATGAAGACGAAGGACGTTTTACCGGCGCTTATTATTTCGATATCGACGATATCCGGCCGTTTATGGAAGAGCAGGGCTTCGAAAGCGTCAAACTGATCGCCTCCGCCAGCTTGGCCGGTTCGATGGACGCCGAGCAGTGGGACTACTGGCGCGGCCGCGGCGAAGAAGAGTTTGCAGCCGTGATGCGGCGGGTGATCCAGGTATCGGAAAGCCCGTATATTCTGGGAACGTCGTCGCACTTGCTGTATATCGGACGGCGAAAATAGTGGACACCGCAATCGAAGAACGGTTTGTCCGGCAATTTTGCCGCAAAAGAATACGGGAGCGTCTGCTGTTCGAACTGGGTTCTCCCAATAAACGCAAAGCGGCGATGAGCCGCTTTTCCCATAACTATGCCGACATCCTGATCGAAGAATATAGGAACGAATTAAACAAGCACGACGTACATGCGACATGGATTATCGGGCAGTTGAAGAAACTCGGAGCGGCGGAGTCCGTCTACTGTTTGTCTTATTTGGAAGGGATCGACGGGCGCTCGCTGGGATTGGATGAAGCCGTTCGCCTTGTATATGGAGCCGGCATGCCGTCGATCATCGTCTGCGGCAGCAGCCTGGCTTACTTCGAAGCGGAACAGTCGGCGGGAGCGCCGCCGCGTTTTATACTGAAGCGTTAACGACCGGCAGAAAACGATGATGGAAAAGGAGCGGATGGCAATGAAGATGATTCGTACGGAGTCCCGGACCGGCCGCAGAGCCAATTGCAAATCTATCCCGTTCGCCGGGCTGCTGCTCGGAACGGTACTCGTTTTGTCCGCCTGCGACCAAGAAGAATCAGACGCGCCGCCGGAAACGGAGTCGACCCTTTCTTCGGCGGTAACAACGAAAGCGGTTGCATCGTCCGGCGCCGCGTTAAGCTGGGACACGTTCCGCGACTATCCTTTTGAAGACATTGGCTCCGGACTCTATATTCGTCAATACGAACTCGGTGGCGGGCACAAGCTGGTCGTCAGCGGAAAAAGCCTCGATAAAGCGCCCGAACGGATCGTTTGGATTAACGGGGACGGCGCGGAAACGGAAATTCGCGACAGCGAAGGTTGGCAGCATGTGCGGGAAGCGGTAGGATTGAATAGATAAAGCGGCTTCATAAAACGACTTCGGGAGAGTGATAGCGGCATGGAACACGTTTATCTTGGCAGAGCCGGACTTCAAGTCTCGCGTTTATGTCTCGGCACGATGACGTACGGCGATTGGGATATGGACGAGAAAAGCTCGCTTGCGATTCTGGATCGGATTCTGGACGCGGGCATTACTTTCCTCGATACGGCGGATACATACGGCAAAGGGACGAGCGAAGAAATCATCGGCAAAGCCGTGAAACACAAGCGCGAACAGGTCGTTCTCGCCACCAAGTTCAAAGTCCGCACGGCGGAAGGACCTAATGGGGAAGGGGCGAGCCGGCACCGTATCATGCGCCAGGTCGAAGCCAGTCTCAAGCACCTCGGCACCGATTATATCGATCTGTATCAGGTGCATCGTCCCGATCCGAATACGCCGATCGACGAAACGCTGCGGGCGCTCGACGATCTGGTCCGGCAGGGCAAAGTCCGCTACATCGGCTGCTCGAACTTCGAAGCGTGGCGCATGATCGAATCGCTCTGGACAAGCGAGAAGATGAATCTGGAACGGTTCGTCACCAACCAGCTCAACTACAGTTTGTTGGAGCGATACAGCGAGCAGGAGATTATCCCGGCCGCCGAACGCCACGGCATCGCGACGCTGGCGTACTCGCCGCTCGCCGGCGGCTGGCTGTCCGGCAAATACCGCCAGGGACAGCCGCTGCCGCAGAACTCGCGCGGAGAAGCGCTCGATCTGGACAAGCCGGCGAACCGGGCCAGACTGGAAACGGTGGAACGGCTCGCGCAGTTGGCGGAAGCCAGGGGAGTGGCGCTGAGCCAATTCTCGCTGGCCTGGCTGATGCGCAGAGGCGACATGATCCCGATCGTCGGCATCCGCAACGAGCGGCAGCTCGAAGACAATCTGAAAGCGCTGGATATCGAGCTGACGGACGAAGAACTGCGCGCGGTGGACGAGATCGTGCCGAGCCCGTACCGCGATTTCTCGAAAGACGGAAGCTTTACGCTGACCAAGATTTCGCTTTGAGCCAATCGGTGATTGAAGTTGGGAATGGAGAAGCCTTGCCCGCGGCAGCGGACAGGGCTTTTTTTACAAGCTTATCTTTCTAAAAAAAATAAATTCAACACATGAAAAATTCACAATAATAAAATCAAAAAATAACCGAAAAATAGCGAAGCGAAATCCAGTGAAACCCTGTTACACAGATAAAATCGATTGAAACCCTATTACGCAGAGCGAACTCGTTGAAACCGTACTACGGAATGCGTCTTCAAATTTGCCGAAACGCATCTCCAACCGCTCTAAACCAAATAAACTGCAAATATCCACTTCGTTCTCCGCTCTGCTCCCTAAAAATAGCGATCTGGTGCCAATATCCACTATATTTTTGTTTTCGGCGCTTTTTCGGCCTTCGAACCGGGAATAAGATGGATTTTCGCGCTTTGTTTTCGATTTATCGTCTCTGTCTATAAAACGAAGTGGATTTTTGCATTAGACTGGATTTGACCTGAACCTGGACTTGAATTTGAGTTTCGTCCGTGTGGGATTCAGGTTACATAAGCCGCTTATTAGCAGCCCGCCGAAGCGGGTAATAGAACACGTAAGCAGGCGGCCCGGCAAACGGAACGTTCTGCGTGCTTCTATATACTGCATAAGAGAGCGGGGAATCCCAGATGACATCCAACAATACCGACTTGAATTTCGATCTGATCGTACTCGGGACCGGCAGCGCGGGACAAAGCGTCGCCAGCGCCTGCCGCAAAGAAGGCTGGAGCGTGGCGATCGTCGACCCGCGTCCGTTCGGCGGTACCTGTTCGCAGCGCGGCTGCGACCCCAAGCGCGTGCTGGCCGGAGCGGCCGAGATCATCGCGCGCAGCCGGAACCTCAAAGGCAAAGGAATCAAAAGCGAGAATGCAATCGATTGGGCCGAACTGATGGCTTTTAAGAATACGTTTACACGCGGCATTCCGGAATCGACGGAGGAGAAGTTCGAGAAAGAAGACATCCGCTATTTTCACGGAACGGCTTCGTTCGCGGGCAGACAAAGCATTCAAGTGGGCGAGCATACCCTGACCGGCGGCAAAGTCCTGATCGCGACCGGCGCCAAACCGGCTCCGCTGTCGATTCAGGGCGAAGAACTGCTGCTGCGCAGCGACGACTTTCTGGACCTGGAGATTCTGCCGGAGAAGATCGTATTGATCGGCGGAGGCTATATCTCGTACGAGTTCGCGCATATCGCGGCCGAAGCCGGCTCCGAAGTGCATCTGGTCCATAACAACGACAAACCGCTCAAGAACTTCGATCCCGATCTGGTCGAGGCGCTGACGGAAGCTTTGAAGGAGACCGGCGTTATTTTTCATCTGAACACGGAAACGAAAAGTATCGCCCGGACCGGAAACGGCTATGTGCTGGAAGTCGAAGAAAACGGCCGTCCGCTGCGGATCGAATGCGGAGCCGCCGTGCACGGCGCGGGACGGGTTCCGAATATCGACGAACTGGATTTGCAAAAAGGCGGCGTGGACGCGGATAAAAAAGGTATCAAAGTCGACGACCATCTGCGCAGTCTCAGCAACCCCGACGTTTACGCCGCGGGCGACGTCTCCGGTTCCCCCGGCCTTCCGCTGACCCCGATCGCCGGTCTGGAAGCCAAAGCCGTAGCCGCCAATCTGCTCAAAGAAGGAAGCGCGACGCCCAACTATACCGCGACGCCTTCGATCGTATTCACGTATCCCATGCTCGCCTCCGTCGGCATGACCGAACAGCAGGCGCGGGAGAGCGGAAAGAACATCAAAGTCAATTTCTCCGACATGTCGGACTGGTACACCTATAAACGTTCTAACGACCGTCCAAGTATGGCAAAAGTGATCCTGGACGCATCCGACGGCACCATCCTCGGCGCGCACGTGCTGAACGGCGAAGCCGAACACCTGATCAATTACTTCACCATCGCCATGCGCCACGGCCTCAAAGCCGAACAATTGAGCGACACCCTGTTCGCCTACCCGACCGAAGCGAGCGATATTCAGTATTTGCTTGAGCTGTAACCGCTCAATCTTTAGTCATTGAAACAGCAGCCGTTGAGGTTGAGTTTGCAGTCCTTGAAGCTGGAGCAAAGTGAGTAAGCGAAAGCAGTCTTCCCGCCGCCTTTGAGAAAAAAGCGGAATTGACAGGCTGCTTGGGTGTCAAGAAAGTTCGGTTTAATAAAAAGCCAATAAGCGGAGAGAGAAATTCAGTGAAGGAACGAGAGTGTTCGCCTTTGAAATTGGGAAGATTCCGCATAAATCTAATCCCTCTTCCCAATTTCAACACGCGACCGGAACGAATTTCTCTCGCAGCCTTTATAGGCTGTTTAACGAACAGGACTTACCCAACACTCCAGAAGCGGTCCAACAAGACCGCTTTTTTCTGTTCGTTTATGTTAGAATAAGAAAAAAGCGAGGTGCCCGTACATGCTGCCGCTGCAACGAAAACAAGAACTTATCGCCTATCTGGCCGATAAAGGAGCCGCTACACTCAAAGAACTTAGCCTGCGCTTCGGCGTGTCCGAGATGACCATCCGCCGCGACCTGAATATGCTTCAGCGCGAGAACGTAATCCGGCGTTCCCACGGCGGAGCCGTTTATCAGGGCGAACAAACGCAGATCGAACGCAAAGAACCGGCAATCCCGGACAAAGAAGCGAGCAACCGGGCGATCAAAGGCCGTCTGGCCGCTTACGCCGCCCGGCATTTCGTCCGCAGCGGAGACACCGTCGCGCTGGAGAACGGGACGACCGTCTCGCGCATGGCCGAGCATCTGGATCATGTCGAAGAACTGACGCTGCTGACCAACGGCATGGATACCTTCAACCTGTTTCGTCCTTATGCCAATGCCAGGCGTACCCTGATCAGCAGCGGGGGCATCCTGCGGGAGAAGTCGGGCACGCTCGTCGGTCCGGAAGCCGAGAACTTTTTTGCCCGCTACCATGCCGATACGCTGTTTCTGTCCGCGCTCGGTTTCACGCCGGAAGCGGGATTCACCGATCCCAATCTGCTGGATACCCAGGTGAAGAAAATGATGATCCGCTCCGCCCGCAAAGTCGTGATGCTGCTCGATTCCTCGAAGTTCGGCCAGCGTTTCCTGTCGCCGGTGGCTTCCCTGCAGGATATAAACATGCTGGTTACCGACCAGGGGCTAAGCCGCGAGAATCGCGCGGTCATCGAAGAAAGCGGAGTGGAACTCCATATCGTTTAGGGTACGCCTCAAAACTTCCTTCTCGGAGTTTTAAGGCGCGCCCTAATTTTTTTGTCTATCTGCGCATTTATATGTTCGTTTGTGTTAATTTGTGTTATATTGTGATAAACCAACGTAAAGGAGCTGTTGAATTCAATGTCACCAGGCTACGATAAAGAACCTTTTATCGCCATTCGGGGACGAGATGACGAAGCCTGGACGGGATACGAACAAATAAGCCGGGAACTGTCTTTGTCCGTCGGTCGGTTGCAGCGAAACGCAACCGTTGTGGTGCTGGAATGTTACCCGGGAGTCCGGCAGAGCGAGATCGTCGCCGGACTGCGGCGCGCGTTCGAGCCTGCAGGATCGATCACGATCGTGCAGGCCGAGGACGCCGCGCTGACTCCCGAACAGACGGATCGGAAAATCGGACGTTATCTGACGGACGACCGCGTATTCGGGTATATGTCCGCTTTCGATATCGCGGAATTTTACGAACCGGAGAAACTTGAAGCTCTGCGTCAAAACGTACAGGAGGTAAAGGAAGGCGTTGTGTTTGTAGTAGGGTTCGGGGCTTCGCTGATCGCGCAGGGCGACATACTCGTATACGCCGACCTGACGAGATGGGAGATCCAGCAGCGCTACCGCAGCGGAGAAATCGGCAGTTGGCGCGCGCAGCATCCGGAAAGCGATATCCTGCGGCTGTACAAACGGGGCTTCTTTTTCGAATGGCGCATGGCGGACCGGTTGAAAAAAAGACTGCTGGACAAGGTTGATTACTATCTGGATACGGTCGCTGCCGACTCGCCGAACATGGTCACCGGCCGGGCGCTGCTTGACGGCATGACCCAGACTTCCAAGCGGCCGTTTCGCCTGGTGCCTTACTTCGATCCCGGTGTATGGGGAGGCCGCTGGCTGGAAGAACATATCGGGCTGCCGAAGCGGGAGCATCCGTATGCGTGGGGATTCGACGGCGTGCCGGAGGAGAACAGCCTGTATTTCCGCTACGGGGAAGTCCGATTGGAGCTGCCGGCGATCAACCTGGTGTTTTTCCGGTCGATCCCGCTGCTCGGCGAGAAAGTCTATGCGCGGTTCGGCGCCGAGTTTCCGATCCGCTTCGACTTCCTGGACACGATCGGCGGCCAGAATCTGAGTTTGCAGGTCCATCCGACGACCGAATATATGCGCGACCGCTTCGGCATGACGTATACCCAGGACGAGAGCTATTACATCCTGGAAGCCGATCCCGAAGCGAAAGTCTATCTGGGGCTTCGCGAAGAAACCGTTCCCGAAGACATGCTGGACGATCTGCGCAGGGCGCAGGAAGGCGGTTACACGTTCCCGGCGGAACGGTATATCGAGGCTTACCCGGCGAACAAACACGACCATTTCCTGATTCCCGCCGGTACGGTGCACTGTTCTTCGGCCGGCTGCATGGTGCTGGAGATCAGCGCGACGCCTTATATTTTCACTTTCAAACTGTGGGATTGGGACCGCCTGGGGCTGGATGGCAGGCCGCGCCCGGTGCATGTGGAGCACGGAGCCAACGTGATTCGCTGGGACCGGACGACGGAGAAAGTGCGGGAGGAATGCGTAAACGTCATCGAACCCGTGGCGGAAGGCGAAGGCTGGTCGGAAGAAAAAACGGGACTGCACGCGCTTGAGTTTATCGAGACGCGGCGGCACTGGTTCTCCGAAGCCACGATGCACGAACAGAATGGAAGCGTTCACATGCTCAATCTGATCGAAGGCGAAGAAATCACCGTGGAAAGTCCGGACAGCGCGTTCGAGCCGTTTGTCGTCCGGTACGCCGAGACGTTTATCGTGCCGGCTTCCGTCGCGTCCTATACCGTTCGTCCGAGCGGTCCGAGCGAAGGCAAAGCGGTGGGCACGATCAAAGCTTATGTTCGCGCGTAACTTTGGGTTTTATTCAAATCGGTCCCATGCAAAAAGGAGGCGCCGCAGATGTCATCGTCATTGATTGTCGCTTTCGATGTCGGAGGAACGCAGATCAAAGCGGCCGCGGTTGTCGGCGGAGCGGTTCGCGAAGATACGATCGGGTATTACGAATCCCGGGCCGATCTGGCGGCGGACGATATCATCGCACGCTTCGCCGGGATCTTCGTCGACACGCTGGACAAAGCCGGGCCCGATGCCGCCGCCGACGGCCTCGGCCTCGCTTTTCCCGGACCGTTCGACTATGAAGCGGGCGTCAGCCGCATCCGCGGGCTGGGCAAGTTCGACGCCCTGTACGGGCTTGCGGTAGGAGAACTGCTGGAGCGGGAGCTGCGCGCGAACGAGCGGACGAAAGCCCGGCTTGCGCCGCGCTTTCGCATCGTGTTCGAGAACGACGCGGCGCTGTTCGGCCTTGGGGAATCCGCTGCCGGCGGAGCGGCGGAAAGCGCGCGCAGAGCGGTCTGCCTGACGATCGGGACCGGCCTGGGCTCCTGCTTTCTGGAACAGGGTCGGCTGGTCAAGCATCGGGAAGATGCGCCGGACGAAGGCTGGCTGTACACCGTTCCGTATGAAAACGGCATCGCCGACGATTACATATCCCGCAGAGGCGTTCTGGCGTTGGCCGAAGAACTCGGTCTGGACGCGCGGCGTCTCGATGTACGGGAACTCGCCGGCCTTGCGGAGTCGGGCGAGGAAAAAGCGCGGCTGTTGTTCGAACGGTTCGGCCGGCGAATGGCGCTTATCCTGACGCCTTCGCTGCTGAAATTCCGGCCCGAAGTCGTCGTACTGGGCGGCCAGATCTCCAAAAGCGCGCATTTGTTTGCGCCTGCTTTCGAAGCGGAAGCGGCGGCCGCGGGGCTTGCCGCCAATATCGAAGTCAGCTCCGATACGCTGCTCGGCACGCTGCGGGGCATCTATAGCCGGGTGAACGACACGTACGGCCGATAACCAATCATCCTATCCATTGAATTGGAGGAAAGTCGCGATGCAAACCGGAAGAAGCAAGTGGAAGATTTATGTGATCCATCATTCTCACACCGATATCGGGTATACGGAACGGCAGGAGAAGATCGAGCAGTATCACGTCGACTTTATCAGGCAGGCTGTAGCGATTTGCGAAGCGTCGCGCACCGAAGAACATCCCGAATGGGAAGGCTTCAAATGGACGTGCGAAACGTTCTGGGCCGTCGAGCAGTTTCTGAAAGGCGCGACCGACGCAGAAAAGAAACGCTTCGAGGACGCGCTGCGGCGGGGCGATATCGAGCTGTCGGGCACGTACTTGAACATGACGGAGCTGGCCGGATACGAGCTGCTGCGGGAAATGGCGTCCAGAGCCGGGAAATTCGCCGAACTGCTCGGGCTCAAAGTGCGCTCGGCGATGACGGCGGACGTCAACGGCTACAGCTGGGGCTATTCGCAGGCGCTGGCCGACGCGGGGATCGAGAATCTGCTGAGCAGTATCCATACGCATCACGGGATGTATGCGATCGGGCGCAAGCAGTTTCCGTTTTACTGGGAAACGCCCGGCGGCAGCCGGCTGCTGGTCTGGAGCGGCGAGCATTACATGATGGGCAACGACCTGGGCATCAATCTCGACGGGATGCTGTCTTATACCATCCGGGACGAGAACTACGTCTGGGGCATCGCCGAAGACCACTGGACGATGGCGGAGACGCGGATCGCGCGCTATCTGGAACAGCTCGACAAGGAAGGCTATCCGTACGATTTCGTGCTGGTCAACGTAATGGGGCTGCTGCGTGACAACGCGGCGCCGAACGGGCGCGTGATGAGCTTTATCAAGGAATGGAACGCCAAGCACGGCGATACGGTCGAGATCGAGATGACGACGCTGAACCGCTACTTCGATATGCTGCGGCAGCAGGACGTCGAGATCCCGGTTTACAAAGGCGATTGGCCGGACTGGTGGTCGGACGGCGTGGCCTCCACCGCCATGCACACGCAGATCTTCCGGGGCGCGCAGCGCACCCTGTCGCTAGTCAAGCGGCTCGATGCGGATCGGGGCAGTATCGCGCCCGAAGAAATCAAGGAAGCGGAGCAGCAGCTGATGATGTACGCCGAGCATACCTGGGGCTATCATTCTTCGATCTCCGAGCCGTGGCACCCGATGGTGCAGGAACTGGCGGTCCGCAAAGAAGCGTATGCCGCCGGCGCGAGCCGCCTGGCGTACCGGGCGCTCGACAAAGTGCTGGAAGGACGCGGCGACGCTCTGCTGCGGGCCGGACGGGATTTCACTTACAAAGTGCTGAATTCGTTCGATTACCCGGTGAAAGACCTGGCTTTTTTCTATCTGGAAGAGCAGTGGGAAGCGGATTATTTCCGCGGCGGCCTGGAAGTCGTGGAAGAACGGACCGGACAGATCGTGCCGCATCAGCAGGAGCGGGTCAGCCGGGGCTACCAGATCGCGATCGTCGCGGAACTTGAAGCGGGCGAAGAGAAAAGTTATACGATCCGCGGCGCTTCGAAACCGGCGGCCGGCCGCACGACCAGCAGTACCTGCTTGATCGGCGCCGACCGCGTGCACGATATCCGGGACCTGATTGCGCCCGTTGAAGACGAGAGCGGAAACGGAATCTTCGTTACGGCAAACGGCATCGAGTCCGAACATGTGCGCATCGCCTGGCGGCGGGGAGAAGGCATCGTGTCCTGGATCGACAAGCGGACGTCCAGGGAAATGATCGATTTCGGGCAGGAGCACGGAGCGTTCACGCCGGTGTACGAAGTGACGCAGCCCGAGCACGGCGACCAGATGACGGTCCGCCGAATCATGGGCCGCAACCGCAAAGGCATGAACGTGCGCCGCTCCGCGGGAACGCTGGTCGGGGTCAAAGAAATCGCGAACGGTTCTTTGTACGCGGTGGTGGAATTGACATACCTGACCGAAGGCATGAGCCACTATTCCTTGTTTCTAAAAGTATTCGGCGGACAGCCGCGCGTCGACGCAGCCGTGCGCATGCACAAGAACAGCGTTTGGGAACCGGAGAATGTGTATATTTCCCTGCCGTTCGCAGCCGGTGACGGCGGCCGGCTCTGGCTCGACAAAGCGGGAGCGGGAGTACGTCCGGGCATCGACCAGATTCCGGGCACGCTGACGGACTTCTATTGTATCCAGGACGGGCTGGCGCTGGTCGGCGAAGGCGGCGGATTGGCCCTTGCCACGCCGGATACGCCGCTGATCCAGACCGGGCCGCTGGAATTCGGACAGCGTAAGGTCCACGGCCAGCAGACCGAAGAAGAGCGTCCTTCGCTGTACGCCTGGGCGCTGACGAACTACTGGGAAACGAATTTCAAAGCGACGCTGGGCGGATTCTACGAGTTCAGGTATACGCTCCAGTGGGGCGAAGAGTTCGGCGAGGCGGAATCCGCGTTTCGCGCCAACCGCAGCGTAAATACGGGCACCGTCGCATTCCGCAGCTTATAAGCGGTTAGGCGTCTAACGAACAAACGACAGATCGGCAGGGCGCAGGAAGGGCGGGTTCTCCCCGGGGAGAAGGCGAAGCCCTTTTTGCGCTTTTGCGGGTCGGAAAGGAGACCTTCCATGCATTGTATCCTGATCGTCGACGACGAGCGCATCGAACGCGAAGGCATGCGGAACCTGATCCGCAGAAGCGAGCTGGAACTGGAAACTTTGACCGCCGAAAACGGCGAAGCCGCTCTGGCTATCGTACGGAACCGGCGGGTGGATATCGTGATTACGGATATCAAGATGCCTTTTATGGACGGTCTGGAGCTGGCCGAAGCGCTCAAGCGCGAGAAGCCGGAGATCGAACTGATCCTGTACAGCGCGTTTAACGAATTCGAATATGCCCGAAGAGCGATCCGCACCAACGTGTCCAACTATCTGCTGAAGCCGATCCAGGTGCCGGAATTTCTGGCCGCGGTGCGGCAGGCGGTGCAGACGTGCGAGAAGAAAGAAGCCGATCGCGAGCGGGAACGGGAACTGCTGGAAGGCTATCGGCGGGGGATGGCGTACGAACGCGAGAAAATGCTGCTGGACGCCGTCAACGGGACCGGGCCGCCCGGCCGCGAATCTTCGCGCGTGGCGCGGGCTTTTGCTTCCGGCGCGGAGTTTGTCCATCTGCTGCTGGCGGACTGCGCAGGGCCGTTCTTCGATCTCCACAACGACGAAGTCTTCTCCATGCTGCGCGACAGGCTTGATCTTCCGTTCGATTATTTGAATCTGAACGAGAATCAAAGCCTGCTGTTTGTCCGCCAGTCCGCTCCGCTGCCGAAAGCCGCGCTGAGAACGCTGGCCGAAAGCCTTCGTTCGAGTCTGTTGGAGCGATTCGGTCGGGAAGCGAGCGTGATCGTGGGCGCTCCCTCGGAAGGGTGGGAGCATGTGCACGAGGTTTACGCCGACCTGGAGCGTCTGCTCGAATTCAAGTTTTTTCTCGACGATCACGGCGTCTTGTTTGCCGAAGAACATTTTACCGAAACGTCCGTCGGCGAAGTCGAACTGGATGTGATCCTCGAGAAGATTGACCAGTATTTGAACTACCGCGATATTCGCGGCGCCAAATACGGGCTTGAACTGCTGTTTGCCTCCCTGAAAACGAAAGAGCGCACTTCCAGCCTGTACATCAAATTTCTGTGCTCGGATATCATGAATAAAATGCTGTCCCGCGAACGCAAAAACGCGCTGCCCGTTATCCGCGATTATCTGGAACGGATCTCCCGCTCTTCTTCTCTTAACGACCTCAAAACCCTGATGTTTGAATTGTTCGATACGATGGCAAACATGGAACCCGCCGAGCCTGCCGATTCGGCCGATTACGGCAGCTCCCCCGCCAAACCCGACTCCGCGCACCGGACCATCGAGCGCATCCGGCAGCTGGTGCAGGAACATTACGACCAGGACCTGTCTCTCGAAGGAATCGCCGAGCAGGTGTATTTGTCGCCGAGTTATTTGAGCTATTTGTTCAAAAAAGAAACCGGTCAAAGCCTGATTCGCTATATTACGCAGACCCGGCTGGAGAAAGCGGCCGAGCTGCTCAAGCATACCCATATGAAAGTGGTCGATATCGGCGGGAAAATGGGCTACCGGAGCGCGAATTATTTTATTCAGTCGTTCCGTCAGTATTACGGGGTCACGCCTGCGAAGTACCGGGAAATAAGTTCGTAAAATTTCGATTCGAATCCTAAATATTTGGGATGGAGAGCGCTTACATTCGGCTGTTATGATCGTTATGCAACCTAATCGATAAGGGGAGGGTACAGCATGAACAGAAAGAAATGGCTGGCTTTGCTTTGTTCGGGAGTGCTGCTCGGCACAGCGGCATGCAGCGGCGGCGGAAGCCCGGCGGCCGGCACCGACAAAGAAGGAACCGATTCCGCGCAGACCACTCCGGCGAACGCGCCGGCGGACGACGGTCCGTTCGCGAAGTACGAGGACACCGTGTCGCTTACGCTCGGACGGCAGGGCGTATCCGGCAACAATCTGCCCGGCGGCGATACGCTGGAAAACAATCAATACCTGAAATATGTGGAAGACCGGCTCAATGTGGATATCAACTACGATTTCTCGATCGAGGATCTGGACGCCTACAACCAGAAAGTCACGCTGGCGATCGTCAGCAACAAGATTCCCGATGTAATGGTCGTGGACGAGCAGCAGTTCCAGCGTCTGGCCAAAGCGAATATGCTCGCCGACCTGACGGACGTTTACGACAAGTACGCTTCCCCGCTGATTAAAGAATATTACGCTTCTTATACCGACGACCGCGTGCTCAACACCGGCCGGATCGACGGGAAATTGTACGCGCTCCCCAACACGAATATCGACGGCAACTACCAGCTGCTGTGGATTCGCAAAGACTGGCTTGACAAGTTGAAACTCGAAACGCCGAAAACGATGGACGACGTCAAAAGCGTCGTGCAGGCTTTCGTCGAGCAGGACCCGGACGGCAACGGAAAAGCCGATACGCTCGGCCTGCTCGGGGATACGACGGTGGTCGGCGACGGCGGATTTTTCACTTTCGACCCGGTGTTCAACGCGTATCACTCGTATCCGAAAAGCTGGTTCCAGGATGAGAGCGGCAATATCGTATACGGGTCCACCACGCCGGAAACCAAGCAGGCGCTCGGCGTGCTGCGCGACATGTACGCGGCCGGCCTGATCGACAAAGAATTCCTGACCCGCAAATGGGAAGACAACGCCGGCCTGGTATCGAGCGGACGCGCGGGCATCCTGTTCGCGCCCTGGTTCGCCGGCTGGGCGATGTCCGACGCGGTCAAGACCGATCCGAACGCCGATTGGGTGCCGCTGGCCGTGCCGCTCGACGATGCGGGCAAACGCAACATCGTGCCGTCCGTGCCGTCCGGTTCGTTCCTTGTGGTCAACAAAGAGATGAAGAATCCGGAAGCCGTGATCAAAATCCTGAATACGGAATACGAAGGCATCCGCCTGCTCGATCCGGCCGCGCAGGAATTGTACAAAGGCCTGGGCGTAGGCTGGCTGAACTATCCGCTGAATCTTCAATTGGATTACCAGGATTCCCTGGCGAGAGACATTCCGATCTACGAAAAAGTACTGAAAGACAAAGATACGAGCGGCCTGCCGGAACGGATTCTGCCGCGTGTGGAATCGGTGCTGAAGAACGCAGAGAATCCGAAGCAGGATGCCGCCGCTTACGCGGATTCGCTGGCTTATTATACCGCCGCGGCCGTAACCGGAGCCAAAGAGCTGAACAAAGTCGAACCGGTCTTCTACGGCAACACCGACACGATGCTCAAACGCGGCTCGAACCTGGACAAGCTGGAGAACGAAACGTTCCTGAAGATTATCACCGGCACTTCGCCGCTGGACGAGTTCGACAAGTTCGTGACCACCTGGAAATCGATCGGCGGCGACGCGGTTTCCAAAGAAGTCGCCGAAGCCGTGAAGAACCGGTAGATGCAATGAGAAACTGGGCTTTTATCCGTCATTATCATCTGATGCTGCTTCCCGGCATTGTCCTGCTGCTTTTGTTCAGCGTCGTCCCGATGTTCGGGATCGTGATTGCATTCCAGGACTTTCAGCCGACGCTCGGGATTTTCCGCTCGCAATGGGTGGGCTGGGAAAACTTCGAGTATATGTTCGCGCTGCCGGACAGCCGGCTTATCTTCGTCAATACGATGATTATCGCTTCGCTCAAAATCGTGTTCGGCATGGTGGTCCCGTTTGTATTCGCCCTGCTGCTGCACGAAGTCATCCATCTCAAATTCAAGCGGATCGTCCAGACGGTCGTGTATCTGCCGCATTTTATGTCGTGGGTCATTCTGTCGGGCATCCTGATCAATATGCTCAGCCTGGAAGGAATCGTCAACCAGATCGTGCAACTGCTGGGCGGAGAGCCGATCCTCTTCCTGCAAAGCAATTCCTGGTTCCGGGGCGTGCTGGTCGCAAGCGACGTATGGAAAGAATTCGGATTTAACACCATCATTTATATCGCCGCCCTGACCGGGATCAATCCGCATCTGTACGAAGCGGCGGCGATCGACGGGGCGAACCGGTTCCAGCGGCTGATCTATATCACGATTCCGGGACTGCTGCCGACGATTATCCTGCTGGCGACGCTGAGCCTGGGCAACGTGCTCAACGCCGGCTTCGAGCAGATTCTCAATTTGTACAATCCGATCGTGTACCAGTCGGGCGATATTATCGATACGTATGTGTACCGCGCCGGCCTCCAGGAAGTTCAATACGGTCTAGCGACAGCCGTGGGCCTGCTCAAATCCGTGGTCAGCTTCCTGCTGATCGCCGTTTCGTACTCGCTTGCCGCCCGTTTCGCCAATTATCGAATCTTTTAAAGGAAGTGAATTCGTATGATCCGCGGAACGAACCGGTTTGTCGATTGGACGATTTACGCGATTTTGAGCCTGGTCGCTTTTGTTTCGATCGCGCCGATTATCAATACGCTGGCAATCTCGTTCAGCGGCAAGATACCGGCGATGTCCGGACAGGTCTTTTTCTGGCCCGTCGAATTCAATCTGAGCGCCTACGAGTCCATCCTCAGCGACCGCGACTTCTTTGTTTCTTTCGGCGTGTCGATCAAACGGGTGCTGCTCGGCGGGGCAATCAACTTTATTATTACCGTGCTGATGGCTTATCCGCTGTCCAAACCGTCCAGGCTGTTTCCGGGGCGCAGCGTGTACATGTGGTTCGTGATCTTCTGCATGCTGTTCAGCGGCGGCCTGATTCCGTGGTATATGACCATCTATTCGCTCGGCATGCTGGATACGATCTGGGCGCTGGTGCTGCCGACGGCCGTGCCGATCTTCAACGTCATCCTGCTGATGAACTTTTTCCGCGGCATTCCCAAAGAACTGGAGGAAGCGGCCAATATCGACGGAGCGGGACCTTGGAAAACGCTGTTCGTCGTATTCCTGCCCATCTCGCTGCCGTCGCTTGCGACCGTCACGCTGTTCTCGATCGTGGGACACTGGAACGCGTTCTTCGACGGAATGATCCTGATGCAGCACAAAGAAAACTGGCCGCTGCAAACGTATATCCAACAGCTGATTATCAGTGTAAACTCGATTATGAATACGACCGACCCCGAAGAAATCCGGCGGTTGACCAATATGTCCAGCCAGCTGCTCAACTCCGCCAAGGTCATGGTATCCATGGTGCCGATTCTGCTGATTTATCCGTTTCTGCAAAAGTATTTCGTCAGCGGGATCGTGCTCGGGGCGGTGAAGGAATAGGAGAGAGGTGCGCCGATGACGCTGCATGCGAAAAGCCGCGGTGTCCGCAAAGGAATGCCGGGAATACAGCTGCTTAAAAGCAGGATCGGTTCGATGAAGCTGCGGCACAAACTGTTTATTTCGTACCTCGCGGTCGTGCTGGTTCCGTTTGCGATCCTCGGCGTCTACTCCTATCAGCAGTCCGAGAAGCTCCAGCTCCGGCAGGCCGAAGCGGTGCTGCAGGACAACCTGAACAAGATCGACGACAGTTTAAGCTACAAGCTCCAGCGCTTCAACTCCGCGATCGAGCTGATTAGCTACAACCCGAACTTTTCGCATATTTTCAACGAGGATTACGAAAGTTATTACGCCATGTACGCCGATTTGAAAGAAACGGTGGACCCGCTGCTCAACACGGCTTCATTCCTGAACAGCGACATCGAGCGGATCGTCATCTATACCGAGAACAATCTGACCGAGCGCGTGAATTCGATCCGTCCGATCTCCCTGGTGGAGAACGAAGACTGGTACCGCGAAGCAATGGAGACGCTGGATACCGAATGGCATATCGAAAACGGCCGGGTATTCGGCGTGCGGCGCATATTCGGGGACCTGCATGTGGACAAAAGGAATCTGGTGGTTGTGGAACTGGTGCCGGGTTTCCTGCCGGATTCGCTAAATCTGGAGGGAATCGACGGAGCGGAGATCGCGATTACCGACCGGCAGGACAACGTGGTGTACCGGGCGGAGAAGCCGAAGCGCGCAAACGGAGCGGATCTGTCCGTACTGCGCGAACGGCCCGCCGACGTCCGGTTGAACCGCGGGATGCGGGAAGCGGACTGGACCCTTTCGCTGATCGTGCCGGCCGACGCGCTGACCGTCAGTCCGTGGCGGATCGTGCGCACGACGCTCGTTATCGAAGGGATCGGCCTGGCCGTGCTGCTGCTGATTATTTCGCTGTTCAGCCGCATCTTCGTCAGAAGGATTCAGCGGTTGAACCGCAAAATGAAGCTGGTCGAAGAAGGAATGCTTGCCGTCGATTTGAAAGTGCGGGCCGGCGACGAGATCGGGGAACTGGAATACCGCTTCGTCAAGATGCTCGCCAGTCTCAACCGGCTGATCGAAGAAGGGTACAAAAGCACGATTACGCAGCGCGAAGCGGAACTGCGGGCGCTCCAGGCGCAGATCAATCCGCATTTCTTGTATAACTCGTTGTCGGTTATCAACTGGAAAGCGGTCGAAGCGGGCGAAGAAGAGATCAGCCGGGTAGCCGGCATCCTGTCTTCGTTCTACCGCACGACGCTGAACCGCGGCCGCGACCGGATCCCGGTCAAGGACGAACTGCTGAACACCGAGTCCTATCTGGAGATGCAGCTGATTATGCACGACTACAATTTCGACGCGGAATACGAGATCGACGACGAAATCCGGGAGATGGAGATGATCAAGCTGGTGCTCCAGCCGATCGTCGAGAATGCGATCGAACACGGCATCGACCAGAAAAGAAGCGGACGGGGACGGCTGAAGATCGGGGGACATATCGACAGCGCGCGCGGCGTGCTTGCGTTCACGGTCGAAGACAACGGCCCGGGCATCGAGCCCGGCATGGAAGAAGAAATCCTGGTCAAGCAGTCCAAAGGCTACGGCCTGCGCAACGTCCAGGAGCGGATTCGGATTCAGTACGGGGAACCGTACGGCATCTCGATAACCGGTCGGCCGGGAGAGTGGACCAAAGTCACGGTTACCCTGCCCGCTTCGCAATAGCGGCTTCGCAGCAGCAGCCCGGCGCGCCCCATGGACGCGGCCGGGCTGTTTGCGCTTGATCCGGCGGGAAATAAAAAAAGCGCCCGGTATTTACCGGAGCGCGAGTTCCTTTTGAGGAACGGAAGTATACGTCTGCCAGGGAATGGATGCCGCGCCGAGTTCGGAAAGATAAGCTACGCAATCCGAATCGCCGCAGTATTTCGGTACGCCGTCCGCGTCCTGCGACATCAGAACGATCGGCATATCCGGGAAGCAGGGCTCGTACTTGGCCGCCGCTTCTTCGCAGGTGCCGGAGAATCCGAGCACATGCAGCTTCACCGCCACCACCGCAAACGTTGCGCCCTGCCGTTCGATTACCGCGCCGTCAAAACTCATGTTGTTCGCCTCCATCGGAATTGGTTTACCCCTCTATTAAAACAGATTTGAAATTTAATGTTGTGAACGATGTCACAAAGTATAGCAAAAATTGCAAACGTTTTAATTTGAAATGTAATCGTTCTCGATCGGCGTACATGACACCCGTCACTTAACACCAGGTCCTAACACATGCTA
The DNA here is from genome assembly GCF_030518235.1 of Saccharibacillus sp. CPCC 101409. Taxonomy (GTDB): domain Bacteria; phylum Bacillota; class Bacilli; order Paenibacillales; family Paenibacillaceae; genus Saccharibacillus. Next base: position 90,951 of record NZ_JAULSA010000014.1, read on the forward strand.
TAATAATAGCCACTCACTCCTAAGAGCGGATCGCCGCTTATCAGTGTTCGTTTCACGACTATGTTTATCAAAAGGAGAAGAATCGGATGAAATACAGCGAATGGGTGGCGCCCGAACGCTATAACCTGACGGAAGAAATGGAGCGTCACGCGCCGGACAAGATCGCGCTCAAATGGCTCGGGGAAGAAGACGAGCGGGCGGAGATCTCGTACGGCGAACTGCTGAAGCAGGCGAACCGCCTGGCGGGCGGACTGGCGAAGCAGGGTCTGGAAAAAGGCGACAAAGTGCTGGTTACGGTGCCGCGCCGCATTATCGCTTATGTGATTTACCTGGCCTGCCTGAAGCTCGGGCTGGTGATTATTCCGTCTTCGGAAATGCTGCGGGCCAAAGACCTGTCGTATCGTCTGCGCCACTCGGAAGCGCGCGCGGTCATCTCCTGGCCGTCCGTGACGGGCGAAGTGGACCGGATCGAAGACGAACTGCCCGCGCTGGCCCACCGCATCGTCGCCAAAGAAGCCGGCGATCTGTCGTCGGCCGAAGGCTGGACGAACCTGAACGCGCTGATGGAAGGGCAGCCGGACACGTTCGAAACGGTGAAAACGTTCCGCGACGATATGGCGATCCTGGCTTATACGTCGGGCACGACCGGCAACCCGAAAGGCGTCGTGCATACGCACGGCTGGGGCTTCGCGCATCTGCGCATTACGTCTTCGTGGCTGGATATCCGCGAGAACGATACGGTCTGGGCGACGGCGGCTCCGGGCTGGCAGAAATGGATCTGGAGCCCGTTCCTGTCCGTGCTGGGCAGCGGAGCGACCGGCTTTTTCTACAGCGGAGCGTTCGAACCGAAGCGGTATCTGCACCTGCTTCAGGACTACAAAGTCGGCGTGCTCTGCTGTACCCCGACCGAATACCGTCTGATGGCGAAGTCGCACGGGCTGGACGAATACGACCTCTCCAATCTGCGCAGCGCGGTTTCGGCCGGCGAACCGCTCAATCAGGAAGTCATCAACGAATTCCGCAAGCATCACAACCTGACGATCCGCGACGGCTACGGCCAAACGGAGAGTACGTTGCTGATCGGCAACCTGGTCGGCTCGGAGATCCGTCTCGGCGCGATGGGCAAGTCGATGGCCGACGGCCTGGCGCTCGTCGTCGACGACGAAGGCGCGCCGGTTCCGGCCGGGGAAGTGGGCAATATCGCCGTGCACGAAGAGCTGCCGGCGCTGTTCCGCGAATACTTCAAAGATCCGGAGCGCAAAGTACAGTCGATGCGCGGCGAATACTTCATCACCGGCGACCGCGCAAGCCTCGACGAAGACGGCTACTTCTGGTTCGAAGGCCGCGGCGACGATATCATTATCAGCTCGGGCTACACGATCGGGCCGTTCGAAGTCGAAGAAGCGCTGATGAAGCATCCGGCCGTTAAGGAATGCGCCGCCGTCGCAAGTCCGGACGAGATCCGCGGCAGCATCGTCAAAGCGTTTATCGTGCTGCGCGAAGACGCGGAAGGCACGCCGGAGCTGATCAAGGAACTGCAAACCCGCGTCAAGGAGTGGACCGCTCCGTACAAGTATCCGCGCAAGATCGAGTTCGTGTCCGATCTGCCGAAGACCGCTTCGGGCAAGATCCGCCGGATCGAACTGCGCGAGCAGGAGAAGCGCAGCGCTTCGAAATGAAAAAGTCCATTGCCATTCCGCTTGCGATCTCGATCGTGGCGATTTCTTTCTCGGCCATTTTCGTCAAATGGTCGAACGCGCCGGCTTCGGTGCTGAGCATGTACCGGATGTGGTTCGCCTGCGTCTGCATGCTGCCGATCGTCTGGGTCAAACGCGCGGAGTTCAAGCGGATCGGGCGCAAAGAAGCGCGGCTGCTCATCTTCTCGGGATTGTTCCTGGCGCTGCACTTTGCGCTCTGGTTCGAATCGCTCAAGCTGACCACGGTAGCCAGCTCGACGATTATCCTGGCGCTCCAGCCGCTCGTTTCGCTGCTCGGCGGCTTTGTCTTCTTCCGGGAGCGCACGACGCGTGCAGCGATCTTCGCGCTGGCCGTCGCGACCTTCGGCGTGATGATGATCGGCTGGGGAGACTTCGGTCTCAGCGCGCAGGCGATCCGCGGCGATATTCTTTCGTTTCTGTGCGTGATCGCGGTCGTCGGGTATTTGTTTATCGGACAAAACGCGGTCAAGAAAGTTTCGCACTGGATCTACAGTTTCTGCGTATTCCTGTCCGCCGCGGTATTCCTGACGATCTTCAATATTGCGACCGCCCAGGAATTCTTCGCTTATCCGGCCAGGGAATGGGGCGTGTTCGCGCTGCTGGCGGTGGTGCCGACGATGTCGCATATCATCAACAACTGGCTGCTGAATTACATTAACGCCACGACCATTTCGATGAGCATTCTCGGCGAGCCGGTCGGCGCTTCGCTGCTGGCCGTGTGGCTGCTCGGCGAGCATCTGACCTGGATCCAGCTTGTCGGCGGCGTCCTGGTACTGAGCGGGATGTTCTTGTTCCTGATCCGCCAGTCGAGCGGAGTCCGTCCGGCGCTTGTCGAAGAATAAACGCGGTATAGTAAACACAAGCGTCATCGCGTACGGAAAAACCTTCGGTCCGATCCAATCGGCCGAAGGTTTTTTGGTCGTTATCCGGTTGTCGGCCGTTATTGATCCGTGTAAGGATAGATTTTGGGCCGCGTCAACAGCGAGAACGGGAAACCCATAAAACGGTCGTACAGGCGCAGAAATTCTTCGCGTCCCACGCTTCCGCCCTGCACCAGCGCTTCGTACAGCACGCCGAACTCTTTGACCAGCAGGCCGCTGCCCGAATAGCCGTTGCGCACGTAGAACGCTTTTCTCCGGCGGCGTTCGGCGGCGTTGGAAGCTCCCGGTTCCTGCGCCTCGATATTCAGCACGATCCGGCTGCCCGGATAGAGCTGCCGCAGCTCGCGCAGAATCCGGCTGCCGTAGCCTTTCGAGCGCAGGGACGGCTCGACGGCGAGATACATCAGAAATACCAGATCGCGCTCCGCGACCAGATAAGCGAATCCCGCCTGGACGTCTCCATCGTAAAAAGCGAGGAAATCGACGAAATCTTTGCGCGCTTTATGCAGAAGAATCGCCAGCGGCGCTTTTTCGTTCGGCGGAAACGCGCTTTCGTACAGGGAACGGATCGCAGGGAGCGAGGGAGAGTTTTTTGTGATCGTTTCGGTTTTCAAATTCATTTCGTTTCTCCTTTCGCCGGATGCTCTTCTCCATTAAAGTTCTGGCATCCTTGGCGCAAATCCTTTATAGTAAAACTGCTTTCTACATATTTGAACCGATCGAAAAGAGGCGAGCCCATGAACACCGAAGTATGGATCGACGGACGCAAATTCGACGTTTCGGACTTTCGCGAATTCGAAGCGCCGGCTCCGGGCGGACAGCCGAGGCGCGCGTTCGCTTTCGATTTCAAAGTTACGCACGAGGACTATCACGATGTGGCGACGCTCCTGTACCGGGGGACGTTTCGCGTCCGAATTCCCGAAGCGGGCTTCGACGCGCAGGCCGATATCCACAATTATTCGACGTCGCTGGACAATCTCTACGAAAAAGGCGCGGTCGGCGATTACCATCTGGAGCTGGCCGAACGAACGGGGGAATCTTCATGACGAATAAAGAAATTTTGCTCAAGCAGCTGCAAGCGTGCCGGAACGAAAGCGGCTGGTTCACGTCGCTTGCGGCTTCGGTCAAAGGACTGACGCAGAAACAGGCCGATTGGAAAAGCAACGAAGAAATGAACAGCGTGCACGAGATCGTCCGGCACTTGAATTTTTACAATGAACGATATTTAAAGCAGTTCAACAATGAAAAAGTTTCTTCATTCGAAGGCAGCAACGACGACACCTTCGATATCGGCGAAGGGGAAAATGCCATCTGGAGCGCGGCGCTCACCACGTACGACGACACGATGGCCGCCTGGATCGAAGCGCTGGAGCAGGCCGACGACGCGCGTTTGGAGAAATGGACCGGCGATCTGACGCATCTGACGATCCACAACGCTTATCATATCGGACAGATCGTGTTTATACGCAAACAGCAGGGATCGTGGGACAAAAAATACGGCGTAAGCTGAAGGCGGCCGGCAAACCGGCTTCGAGCCGGCAGCCCTCGCCCGGGAAAGCGGGGAAAAGGCATTGACTTTACAGCAGCTCAGGTACGCGATCGAAGTGGCCGGCTGCGGCTCGATCAACGAGGCGGCCAAACGCCTGTTTATCTCGCAGCCGAGCCTGTCCAACGCGATCAAGGATCTCGAACACGAGCTGGGCATTACCATTTTCGACCGGACCAACCGGGGCATTACCCTGTCGGCGGACGGCGTGGAGTTTATGGCCTACGCCCGGCAGATCGTCGAACAGGCGGAACTGCTGGAAAGCCGCTACAAGAACAAGACGCGCAGCACGGTGCATTTTTCCGTGTCCACCCAGCACTATGCGTTCGCTTCGGAAGCGTTCGCGGCGCTGATGGAGCAAAGCGATCAGGACGCCTATACTTTTTCGCTGCGGGAAACGCAAACCTTCGATATTATCGAGGACGTGCGCACGATGCGCAGCGATCTGGGCATCCTGTATCTGTGCGACCGCAACGCGCGCGTCATGAACAAACTGTTCAGCGACGGCAGCCTCAAGTTTACGCCGCTGTTCAATACGCAGCCGCATATCTTTATCGGCGCTTCGCATCCGCTCGCGGGCCGGGAGATCGTCAGGGTGGACGACCTGCCGGCTTATCCGTACATGACGTTCGACCAGGGCGAGAACAGCTCGCTGCACTTCTCCGAAGAGATGCTGAATCTGTCGGAGATGAACCGCAATGTGAAAGTCAACGACCGGGCGACGCTGCTCAACCTGCTCGCCGGCACGAACGGCTACACGGTCGGCACGGGCATTCTCGCTTCCGGGCTTGGCGGCGGCCGGCTGACGTCGGTGCCGGTCGAGACGGGCGAGCTGTTTACGATCGGCTGGATCGCGCACAAAGACCGCCGGCCGAGTCCCATCGCGTCGGCTTATATCGAACTGCTGAACGACTTGGTCGCAAGAACGTATTTCGACGCAAACCAGTTTTTGTTCTGACGGGCGGCGAACGCAGTCCAAATTTTCTAAGGAAATCGGGAGGAACGCATGCAAAGTCCAGTGACCGGCACCAACAGAGACGCCCCGCCATTTCGCTGCGATATCGTGGGCAGCTTTCTGCGTCCTCCGGAACTGATCGAGGCGCGGCGGCTGCATCGCGCCCGGCAGCTGACGGACGGGGGACTCTACGAGATCGAGACGGCGGAGATCGCCGGGCTCGTGGAGAAACAAAAACAAGCGGGGCTTCGCGTCGTGACCGACGGCGAATTCCGCCGCTCGTGGTGGCATCTCGACTTCTTTCTCGGCGTCGAGGGCACGGAGAAGATCGACCTGAACGCGCTCGCCGGACGCGCCGATGCCAAGCAGCGCGCGGAGACGTTCCGTATCGCGGACCGGATCGTGTTCGGCGATCATCCGATGCTGGAACATTTCCGCTCGCTCAAGCGGCTGGCCGCCGAGTCGGCGCCGGAAGCCGTGCCGAAGATGACGATTCCGTCGCCTTCGCTGTTCCACTTCGTGCAGCGTTATAACGGCGGCGGCGTATACGCCGACGAAGAAGAATTGTACGCCGATATTATAGCGGTGTACCGGGACGCGATTCAAGCTTTCTATGACGCGGGCTGCCGCTATCTCCAGCTCGACGACACGTCCTGGGGCACGCTGTGCAGCCTGCTGCACCGCACGCAGATGCGCAGTCAGGGCACCGACCCCGACAAGCTCGCGGCCGACTATGTCCGGCTGATCAACGAATCGATCGAAGGCCGGCCGGGCGATATGACGATCGCGCTGCATGTGTGCCGCGGCAATTTCCATTCGACCTGGTTCGCTTCCGGCGGCTACGAACCGGTGGCCGAGGCGCTGTTCGGCGGCTGCCGGGTCGACGCTTTCTTCCTGGAATACGACAACGAGCGGGCGGGCGGCTTCGAGCCGCTTCGCTTCGTGCAGGACCAGTTCGTCGTGCTGGGTCTGGTGACGACCAAGCACGGCGGGCTGGAGAGCAAAGACGTGCTCAAGGCGCGGATCGCCGAAGCCGCGGCTTTCGTTCCGCTCGACCGGCTGTGTCTGAGCACCCAGTGCGGCTTCGCTTCGTCGGAAGAAGGCAATCTGCTGACGGAAGAAGAGCAGTGGGACAAGATCCGTTTGGTCGCCGAGACGGCGGCCGAAGTTTGGCCGCGCCGGAAATAAACGGCGCGGGGACGCGGGAAGTCGGGAAGTTGATAGGTCGAAAAGTCAGGAAGTCGAAAAGTCGTAAAGTCGGGAAGTCGATAAGTCGATAAGTCGGAAAGTCCGCTCGGGAGCCGGCGAGACTTGAGCAGGTCCGGAAAAGCGGCGCAGCGGCCGCGATCGGCCCGCCGCTCCGGTTGTTCCAAAAGCAGAAATTTACTCGGAATCGTAAATAGCGATGCAGATGCAGTTATTTCGAAGCGAAATGCAGGATTTGACGAAATAACTGCGCAGGTACAATTATTGAGCGGGGAAATCCTTGCACAGAAGGAAAAGTCGCAAAATAAGTGTATAGGCGTCGCTATTTGTTTTAAAAACGAATGTTTGTCGGAAATAGCTGCTTATACGCTTCTATATTGAACGCTACATTTTCACATTTTCGGGCTGTGGATTTCGATTTTACCGAAATGATTTCTCGGCATTTGGAGCGGCGGCAATCGGCCCGCCGCTTTTTTGCCGTAAAAGCCGGTTTGGACGCCGATATAGACAGCAGATGGATGCAGCTATAGTCTGAACGTATAACGGGCCATAGCTTTTAGGCGTTACAAAAGCGCGGAATACGCATGATATAGTATTTCACAAGTTGTTTGCGCAAGCAGTTTGGCAGCGTACACGTCCCGAGTGAACGTTAACGGGTCGTTATGATAGTTTTCAATATAACCGAGGGGGATTTCATTTATGAGCACAGTTTTTGAACAAGCCGTTCAACGGGATACGGTTCCGTTCCGTCACGATATCGTAGGCAGCTTCCTGCGGCCGCAGGCGATCAAGGACGCGCGCGTCAAATTCGCCGCCGGCGAGATCGACGCGGCGCAGCTGCGCAAGATCGAGGACGAAGAGATCGTCAAGCTCGTTCGGAAGCAAAAAGAAGTCGGCCTCAAAGGCGTGACCGACGGCGAATTCCGCCGTTCGTGGTGGCATCTCGATTTCTTCTGGGGACTCGGCGGCGTAAGCAAGAAATCTTCCGACAGCGGCTATTTGTTCCACGGCGTGGAATCCCGCGCGGAAACGGCGCTGCTGACCGGCAAAGTCGGCGAAGGCGCGAAGCACCCGATGGTTGAAGACTTCAAGTTCCTCAAGGAAGCGGCCGGCGGCGACGTCGTGGCCCGTCAAACGATTCCGGCCCCGGCGCAGCTGCTGTTCGAACTGTTCCGCGGCGACAATATCAAGACGGTGCAGGAGTTCTACCCGAATCAGCAGGAGCTGTATACGGACGTGGCCAACGCTTACCGCGACGCGATCCTGGCGTTCTACGAAGCGGGCTGCCGCAATATCCAGCTCGACGACTGCACCTGGGGCGCCATGAGCGACCGCCAGTTCCGCGCTATGCAGGCGGAAGCCGGCGTCGATATCGACGAGATGGCGAAAAGTTTCCTGTACGTCAATAACCTGGCGATCGAGAACCTGCCTGCGGATCTCGCCGTTACGACGAACGTCTGCCGCGGCAATTTCAAATCGACGTATGCCGGCGAAGGCGGCGGCTACGATCCGATCGCGGAAGTGCTGTTCGGCGGTTCCGACGTATCCGCATTCTACCTGGAGTACGACAGCGAGCGCGCGGGCAGCTTCGAACCGCTCAAATACGTCAAGAACCAGCAGGTTGTGCTAGGTCTGGTCAGCTCCAAGTTCGGCGAGCTGGAAGACAAGCAGCAGATCCTGGACCGCATCGCGGAAGCGGCGAAGATCGTCGACATCAACCAGCTTTGCCTGAGCCCGCAGTGCGGATTCGCTTCGACCGAGGAAGGCAATATCCTCACCGAAGAACAGCAGTGGGCGAAGCTGCGCTTTATCAAAGAAATCGCGAACGAAGTCTGGGGTTAAGATTATCGCACGCAAAGTCCCGGCCGAAGCCGGGGCTTTTTTTGCATCGTCAATAAGAGTACAATAGGGAACCAGGAAGCGGCGTCCCGCGCCGCTTGCGCGCAGCATAGAGAAAAGGAGCGAAGAGAAGCTTATGAATGTAAATATTCCCGATAACGCCCGGCGCGATCTGGCGCTCGTCTCGTGCCCGCAGTGCGCGGTCCGGTTCGAGACGCCGAATTACCGGCTGGGTATGCACCAGAGATGCCCGGAATGCGAGCAGGCGATCAAACCCAAATACGTTCGGCGCGCCGAAGACACCGGCTGTTCGCTGACTTATCATACTTTTGTGCAGCTGCTGACCATGCGCCCGTATCGCGACGAGATCGTTCCTCTGGTCCGCTCCTGGTTCGGCTATCACGCGGAATACCGCGGACGGACGATCCTGCTGCGCAACGCCGCGGGACGAACGGTCGATATTGAAAATATGCACGAAATGATCCAATCCAGTCCGCTCTGGCAGCAGACGTTGTACCGCAAAGCGGGACACTTTTTCAGATAAAGCCGGATTTTTCATATTCATTGCAACCCTTTAGCAGGCGGAAACGTCTGGAAATCGTACCTTACCTTTGGCATGGACCAGGTAATAAAGGGGGAATGCGTAATGAGTAAAAAGATCGCCGCCGGCTGCGCTTTGCTGCTCGGCTTGACGCTGACGGCCTGCTCGTCCCAACCGAATTCGCAGCCGGATACCGCAGCACCGCTTTCCGCGGTCGAACCGCAGCGCGAATCGAACACGCAGAACGTATCGGAGCCGGGCCCGGGTACGCAGCCTGTCGAACCGGCGGACCGGGTCGGAGACGAAGTGGTCGTCGAGCGCTGGATTCCGTTCGAGGAACCGCGGGCTTTGGGCGTGCTGAAGCAGCCGGAGGATCTGGAAGCGTTCCGCGACGCTTTCCGAACCGCGGACCGGTTGTCGGGCGAACTGGAAGTATCGTCGCCGGATTACCGGGTCCGATTCCCGCTGGACGGCGAAGTCAAAGAATTATATGCGTGGATCGACTACGAGAACGGCCCGGGCATGCTGATGGAAACGTCCGATATGAGTACCGGCTATACCGTGAACGCGGAATCGAATCGGGCTTTACGGGAAAAGATCGGAGGCATCGTCTACGATTCGGAGCAGGCCGAGCAGAACGGGGACATTGTCAGCAGTCTGCGGGGAACCGTCGCCAATCTGGATACCTGGCAGGACTTTGTTCAGCATATCGAAACCGGACAGCCCGATTCCGTTCAGCGGGTAGGGTACACGATAGAAGGAGATCCGATCTTCGACAATCTCAATTACGACGGGAAAGAAATCCGTTATGTACACGATAACAGCCTGGACGCTTACGGCCGGCCGGACAAACAGATCGATACCTGCGAGCGGATAGCGGTCGAACCGCTTCCGCAGAAGCGGGGAGGTCCGGGTAAACTCTATCGTCTGGACGGCTGCGCAAGCACCGGCGGCGGGCAGAGCGAATATTTCTGGTTCCCCGTTCCGGATTCGGCCTTGAAGTAAAGCCGTTTGCAAAACGGACAGCCGAACTTTTTACGCGAATGCGTATGAAGTCCGGCTGTTTTTTTTGCGTTTGCCGATATTTTTCCGTAAGCTTTCCGGTCGCCTCGCATGCCGGGCCGCTCAGCGCATCGGCTCCCGGCCGCGCCGGCGAAATTCCGAAGGCGGGACGCCCGTCGCTTTCTTGAACGTCCGGCTGAAATGGAATTCGTCGCCGTATCCGCAGGAGGAAGCGATCGCCCTGAGCGTCAGATCCGTATACAGCAAATAACGCTCGGCGTGCCGGAGGCGGAGCCGCGACAGAAACAGCTTCGGCGTTAGCCCGGCGTAGCGCACAAAGATCTTGCGCAGATACGAGACCGATACATGGAGCTCGCCGGCCAGCTTCTCGGCGGTCAGCGGTTCGGCAAAGCGGCGCCCGATCAAGCTCAGGGCCTGCTCGAATACCGCGCGCGGTCCGCCGTTCTCTTCGGCCGCAAGATAGATATGCAGCCGCGCGATCAGGCCGAGCAGCTCGGCGTTGGCTTCCGCTTCGCGCCCCGGCGTTCCCTGCGACCAGAGTTCGACGACGCGGCTCAGGCCGGCGTCTAGCATCACGGAAGATTCTCCGCCCAACGGAAACAGATGAGGCAGCTCCAGCCGGACGACCGTTTCCGGTTCGTTCCAGCAGCCGGCCGCGCCGGAGATCTGCACGCAGTCGAACAGGATCATCGCCATGTCCATCCCCGCTTCATGTTCCGCGCGCATATTCATATCCAGCCCCGGCTCCAGATAAAACAACCGGCCGGGCTCGACAGAATAGCGCCCGTGCTTCGATTCGAAACTTCCGCCGCCTTCGCGAACCCAGTACAGGCTGTGCACCGTCGTCGTGCGCCGGATATCCGACCAGTCGGCGGGAGCCTGTTTGTCCGAAGCCCAGCGAATCTTGACCGCCAGATCGTGCAGCCGGTTCATGGGATCGCCTCCTTTTTTGGATCAGCTTTTCTATCGATCAGTATAAAGGCGGCAAAGACGAAAACCAAGTTGTCTGCGGATCTTTTTTGACATGGAATGAACGGGAACCGCCATGGAACCTGCGCCGGAAAGCTTATAAAGTAAAGGCTGTAGGGACAATCGAGCACAAGCGAATAAAATAGGCCAAACCGAAACAGACATGCCAGATGAATAATGGAGGGACAAATTCGATGATTCGTTTATTCGACACGCACGCGATCCGGCCGGTCCGGGAACTGGACGGGTTGTGGGATTTTCAGCCCGTCGGCCGGGCAGGCGAAATGCCGCAACAATTCGAATACCGTCTGCCGGTGCCGGGCTGCTGGGAAACGCATCCGGATCTCGGCACGTACCGCGGAACCGGTCTGTACCGGCGAACGATCAACGTAAACCGTCGTACGAATCTCCGGCTGGAGTTCAAAGGCGTCAGCCATACGGCGGACGTTTATTTCGACGGGCGGCCCATCGCGCATCACTATAACGCGTATACGGCATTCGAGGCGGTGATCCGGGATGTGGAGCCGGGCGAACACGAGATTGCGCTGTATGCGGACAACTCGTTCGGCGAGCACTCGGCGCTGCATATTCCGAACGACTATTACACGTACGGCGGTCCGATCCGTCCGGTCGTGCTCGAAGAAATCGAAGACGTGTTTATCGAACGGGTTTCTTTCCGCCCGGAATGGGCAAACGGAACCTGGAGCGGCCGCTGGCGCGCGGTCGTGCGCAATATCGGGGAACATGCCGCGGCGGTCGGACTGCGGCTCGGTCTGGACGGTCTGCATACGGCGCGCGAAGAATGCCGGATCGAGCCGGGACAAAGCTCGGTTGTGGAGCGGACGGAGATTTACGATACCGCCGAAGAGTGGAGTCCCGAGCGGCCGGCGCTGTATACGATCCGGGCCGAACTGATTCGCGAACAGGAAAGAGCGGGCGACGATTGGATCGACCGTATCGGCTTTCGGCGCATCGAGACGGCGGGCGAGGAGATTCGTCTGAACGGACGCAGAGTCGTGTTCAAAGGCGTCAACCGGCACGAAGACCACGCCCGTTCGGGAGCGGCGCTGTCTTTTTCCGAAATGCTGCACGATATCGAACTGATCCGCGATCTGGGCTGCAACACCGTTCGCACCAGCCATTATCCCAACGACGAGCGCTTTCTGGATCTGTGCGACGAGTTCGGGTTACTGGTCTGGGAAGAGAATCACGCGCGCGGACTGTCGGAAGAGCAGATGCGCAATCCGAACTTCAGAAAGCAAAGCGAAGACGTGACGCGGGAAATGGTGGAGCAGCACGGCAACCGTCCGTCGATCGTGATCTGGGCGGTTCTGAACGAATGCGCCAGCGATACGGAGTACGGCAGAGAGATTTACAAAGAAGAACTGGAGCTGATCCGCAGCCTCGATCCGTCGCGTCCGAGAACGTTTGCCACGCACAACCGCGAGCGCGACCTCTGTCTCGATCTCGCGGATATCGTATCGTTCAACTTGTATCCGGGCTGGTACACCGACGAAGATCCCGGCGAGCTGATGCGGCGGGCGAGAGGCTGGGCGGACCGGCTCGGAGGAGCGGGCAGGCCGATGATCATCAGCGAGTTCGGCGCGGACGGCTATTACGGCTTTCGCAGCCGGGAGCGGGTCAAAGGTTCCGAAGAGCGCCAGTGCGATATTCTGGACGACAATCTGAGCGCCTATCTGGCCGACGAATCGCTGTCCGGCGTGCTGGTCTGGCAGTTCGGCGATTGTAGGGTTTCGGAAGACAACGGATGGCTGCTCAGCCGCGGCTGCACCCGCAACAGCAAAGGGCTGGTGGACGGTTACCGGCGGCCGAAAGCGGCTTACGATACGGTCCGGCGGCATTTTCGCGGCGAGGCGGATATTCCGTCTGCTGGCAGGAACGCGCGGGCGGAGTAAAGCAGGACGGACTTTAAAAGTCATGAAAAAGCCCCGGCGCGTTCCTATGGACGCTCCGGGGCTTTCTGCGAAGATAACCGGGGGATCAGCCCGCCGGCTTATCGTGTTTATGAAACGTGACCCGGTTCTTGCCCGCCTGCTTGGACAGATATAAGCATTCGTCGGCGGTCTGAATCACTTCGGTAATGCTGCTGCTGTGCTCCGAATAGAACGCGACGCCGATGCTGCATCCGAGCGACAGCTGGTTCATGCCGACCACAAACGGACTGTTGAGCTGCTTCAGTACATCGGCGGCCAGACTTTGCGCGTCCGTAAGAGCGCGGTTCAGCGGCGAGCGCGCGATCAGCAGGAATTCGTCGCCGCCGAGCCGCACCGTGATGCCGCCCGGACGCGTGACAGATTGCAGCCGCCGGGCCGCTTTTTGCAGCAGAACGTCCCCGACGTGATGCCCCAGCGTATCGTTGACTTTCTTGAAGCCGTCCAGATCGAGATACATAAAGCTGAGCGTTTCCAGGCACGGGTCCATGCCTTCGATCGTCTGTTCCAGATACTGTTCGAGCGCCAGCCGATTCGGCAGGCCGGTAAGCTGGTCGCAGTGGGCGGCGGTGCGCATGTCCCCCAGCGCATTCTCCGTTCGCAGCAGCGAATCGAGCAGGCTGCCGAGCGAGCGGGTCAGGCTGGAGATGTCTTTGAAAACGCGGTGCTGCGGAATCTCGGGCGCTGCGCCCCGGCGAATCCGGTCGGCGGCGGCGGTCAGCTTGCGGATCGGATGCGAGATCAGCTGCGCGCTCAGCAGGCCGATCACGGCAAACACGATCGAAGCCAACAGTCCGGCCCATACGATGTCTTTTTGGATATCTTTGACCGGAGCGAACGCGACGGATTCGGGCTGGCGGACCAGCACGGTCCAGCCCAGGCCGGGATAGTCCATATAACCGTCTCCGTAAGCGTAGCCGGTCAGATAGCGTTTGCCGTCGGGCCATGTTTCGAGCTTCCAGGAATTCTCGCCGCTTTGCGCGCTGGCGATGCTGCCCAGGTCGAGCTTCTTGCCGGCAAAGCCGCCCCGACCGAGCAGTACGGTATTGTCTTTCCGGCTGACGATAAACAGCTCGAAGTTCTGGTTGTGGTCGATCTGCGGCTGGAGCAGGGTGCGCTCGACTTCCTTCGCCCATTCCCAGCTGAGGTGGGCGGCCAATACGCCGACTTTTTGCCCGTTGTCGTTTTCGACGGCCACGCCGAAGTCGACGAACTGCAGCGGTTCCCCGCTCGGATTGGGCAGCAGCTTGGCGAGCAGGAGCGCTTCGTGCACGTCGCCGACGAAGTTCCCCTGTACGCCTTCTTTGAATACCGGCCGTTCCGCGATATTTTTGCCGACCAGAATGCCGTCCGTGCCGGCGATTACATCGCCGCGCATGTTCGTAAACCCGATCCAGGAGAACGAAGGGAATCCCGCTTTCGTCTGGTTCAGCAGATTCTGGATCTTGGCCGGGTCGTCCGCGCGCTTCAGCGGCCCCAATTCGCTCAACAATTTGATTTCGCCGGAACGGGACCACATAAAGTTGTCCAGTTTGTCCGACATCTGATAGGCGGTTCCGGCGAGCGATACCCCGATTTCTTTTTCGATCGCCTTTGTCGAGCGGCTGCTCATGAGCGAACCCAGCGATGCGCTGAGCAGGACAACGAACGATACGAAGATCAGAGCGAGAAAGGTCCGTATCTTGATCATAATTTCCTCCGCTGTTAGAGGATGTCTTCAAATTTGCTTCCTTCGAAGTTTGAAGCCCCTCCCTGGATATGCAGCTCATTTTCTTCACTTTATTATCGAGAAAAACGCCTGCTAAATGAATAGTTTTGACGTATTTCGACGATTTTTTTCGACACAAACTGTCAATTCTCTTGCAGATTTTCAAGTCGTATGAAGCTTAAGGAAAGGAATAGAAATAAACAAAGAGCCTTGTATCCGTAAACGGACAAAGGCTCCGCAAAAATACAAGTCGGCCTCGGCGAAACGCCTCAGGCTTCCGGCGGGGTCGTGCTGATCTGGAACGTAACGCCGAACCGGTCGGTCAACTGGCCGAAAGCCGGGCTGAAGAAAGTCGGAGTAAGAGGCATAACGACGGCGCCGCCTTCGGACAGCGCGGCGAACACGCTGCGCGCATGATCGATATCGTCCGTCGAGACGCATACGGTAACATTGTTGCCGGTCCGGTACGGGCTGCCGGGATAACGGTCCGCCAGTATCAGCTCGCATTTGCCGGACACCACGAGCGCATAAGAGATAAGCGAGCCGACTTCCTCGGGAAAAGGCCCGTCCGGTCCATCGGGGATTTCGCCGAACGTCATCTTTGCAAATACTTTTCCTTGAAGCGCGTTTGCATAAAAGTCGATCGCTTCCTCCGCATTTCCGTCCATGACAAGATAAGGCAGCCACTGCGTGGTCATCTGCAATCTTCTCCTTTTCGCGTCGAAGAACTCAATCTTCTCGGCCTGAAATGGTGGGTCATCTTTATTATAATAACGGGAACGTATGTTTGTAAATATTTTTTTGTTAACCAATTATCAGAATTCCTGATAGATTTCATAAAAGGAATCGAATTGACCCCTTTTAGGGGGTATGATACGGTCAAGAGAGCAAAAAATAATTCTGATCGTTGAACTGGGAATTAATAAGAAATCAATAAACAAGCAAACGACCAACGACGACGTTTGACGTCGACCTAATGCCGTGCGAGGTGGGAATTTTGGAATTGAATGCAACGAACAGTCCTTTTAACGAACAACAAACCGAACTGCTCAACCGGCTTCTGCCCGGTTTGAACGGTTATCAGCGCGTTTGGCTGAGCGGTTATCTGTCGGCTCTTCCGGCGTCCGAAACGGCGCAGGGGAGCGGAATTTCGGCAAGCGCGGGAAGCGCTCCGGCCGCCGAACCCGCGCCTGCTTCCGTACCCGGCGCTTCCGCCGCCGCGGCGGTCCAATCCGAAGCGCCGAGAGAAGCCACCGTGCTGTTCGGCTCGCAGACCGGCAACGGCAGCGGGCTGGCGAAGAAGCTGGCCAAGCGGCTCGAAGATCTCAATGTCAAAGCCGATGTGCTGTCGATGGCCGATTTCAAGCCGAACAATCTGAAGAAGCTGCAAAATCTGCTGATCGTGGTCAGCACGCACGGAGAAGGCGATCCGCCGGACAACGCGATTGCGTTTCACGAGTTCCTGCACGGCAAACGCGCGCCCAAGCTCGACGGCCTGCGCTATTCCGTGCTGGCGCTCGGCGATACGTCGTACGAGTTTTTCTGCCAGACGGGCAAAGACTTCGACAAGCGGCTTGAAGAACTGGGTGCTTCTCGGTTTGCGGATCGCGCCGACTGCGACGTCGATTTCGACGAAACGGCCGGCGAATGGATGGCGGCGGTGACCGAAGCGCTGAGCGGTTCGGCCGGCGCTTCGCAGCCGGCGTCCGAAGACTCGGCTCCGCTGAGCGCGGACCCGGTATCGGACTACTCGCGCAGCAATCCTTTCCGGGCGGAAGTGCTGGAGAATCTGAACCTGAACGGCCGGGGTTCGGCCCGCGAGACGCGGCATCTCGAACTGTCGCTCGAAGGTTCGGGGCTGACGTACGAACCGGGCGACAGCCTGGGCGTATACCCGGAGAACCATCCGCGTCTGGTGGACGAGATTATCGCGGAGATGGACTGGAATCCGGACGAAATCGTGCCGACCGGCAAGTACGATTCGGCTGCGCTGCGCGAAGCGCTGCACTATTACTACGAGATCACCGTACTGACGAAGCCGCTGCTCGAACATGCGGCGAAGCTCGTCGGCAGCGAAGAACTCGCCGCGCTCACAGCGCCGGACAGCGCGGAGAAGCTGCGGGCTTATCTCGGCGATCACGATCTGCTCGACCTGCTGAGAGACTACGGATTCAAAGGCAGAAGCGCGATCGAAGTGACCGGCATCCTGCGCAAGCTGCCGCCGCGTTTGTATTCGATCGCAAGCAGTCCGCAGGCGACGCCGGACGAAGTGCACCTGACGGTGCGCACCGTGCGCTACGCCTGCGGCGGACGCGACCGCTACGGCGTCTGCTCGGTGCAGATGGCCGAACGGCTGGAGCCGGGCGACAGCCTGCCGGTCTTCGTGCAGCACAACCCGAACTTCAAACTGCCGGAGAATCCGGATACGCCGATCATTATGATCGGGCCGGGCACCGGCGTCGCGCCGTTCCGCTCGTTCCTCGCCGAGCGCGAAGAAACCGGGGCGGAAGGGAAAAGCTGGCTCTTTTTCGGGGATCAGCATTTCTCGACCGACTTCCTGTACCAGACGGAATGGCAGCGCTGGATCAAGGACGGCGTGCTGACGAAGATGGACGTGGCATTCTCGCGCGATACCGAAGAGAAAGTGTATGTCCAGCACCGGATGCTGGAGAAAAGCAAAGAACTGTACGAATGGATCGCAAACGGAGCCGCGCTGTACGTCTGCGGCGACGAGAAAAATATGGCGCACGATGTACATCTTGCGCTGGAAACGATTCTGGCGCAGGAAGGCGGGCTCAGCCCGGAAGACGCTTCCGAGTATGTACTGAATCTGCAGCGCGAGAAGCGCTACCAGCGCGACGTATACTAAGGCCAATCGGGGAAGGGGACGCTTGAGTATGACGCAAGAAACAGAGTGGAAAAAGTATCCGCCGCACGACCGTCCCCACAGCGATGTGGAGGATATCAAACGAAACAGCGGCTACCTGCGCGGCAGCCTGGTCGAGACGCTCAAAGACCCGCTGACCGGCTCGATTCCGGAAGACGACAACCGGCTGATGAAGCATCACGGCAGCTATATGCAGGACGACCGCGATCTGCGGGGCGAGCGCAGCAAATCGAAGCTGGAGCCGGCGTACCAGTTCATGCTGCGCGTCCGCGCCGCCGGCGGCGTGGTGACGCCCGAGCAGTGGCTGATGATGGACCGCATTTCGCACAAATACGGCAACGACACGATCCGGCTGACGACGCGCCAGTCTTTTCAACTGCACGGCGTGCTCAAATGGAATCTCAAAAATACGATCAAAGAAGTCAACGAAGCGCTGCTCAGCACGCTGGCGGCCTGCGGAGACGTGAACCGCAACGTCATGTGCAACCCGAATCCGTACCAGTCCGAGGTGCACGGCCAGGTGTACGAGTGGGCAGACCGTCTCAGCCGCCATCTGGACCCGAGAACGCGCGCTTACCACGAAATCTGGCTGGACGAAGAAAAAGTAGTGGACAGCCGCGACCTGGATACCGAACAGGAACCGATCTACGGGCCGGTGTATCTGCCGCGCAAATTCAAGATCGGGATCGCGGTGCCTCCGTCCAACGATATCGACGTGTTCTCGCAGGATCTGGGCTTGATCGCGATCTTGGAAAACGGCGCGCTGGCCGGATTCAACGTGACGGTCGGCGGCGGCATGGGCATGTCGCACGGCGATAACAAAACGTATCCGCAGCTCGGCAAGCTGATCGGTTTTGTAACCCCGGAGCAGGTGATCGATCTGGCGGAAAAAATCGTGACGATCCAGCGCGATTACGGCGACCGCGCGGTGCGCAAGCACGCCCGCTTCAAGTATACGATCGACGACCGCGGCCTCGACTGGCTGCTCGGCGAGCTGCGCGAGCGTCTCGGCTGGGAACTTGCGCCGGCGCGGCAGTTCTCGTTCGAGCATAACGGCGACCGCTACGGCTGGATCAAAGGCAGTAACGGCAAATGGCACCATACGCTGTTTATCCAGAACGGCCGCATCGCCGACTTCGACGGTTATCCGCTGATGACGGGCCTGCGCGAGATCGCGAAGGAGCACGACGGCGACTTCCGGCTGACGGCCAACCAGAACCTGGTGATCGGCAACGTGAGTGGACAGAAGAAGCGCAGAATCGACCGCCTGATCAAGCAGTACAACCTGACCGACGGGGCGCACTATTCGGCGCTGCGCCGCAGCTCGATGGCCTGCGTGGCGCTGCCGACCTGCGGGCTGGCGATGGCGGAGTCCGAACGCTACCTGCCGGGCCTGATCGACAAGATCGAGCCGATCCTGGAGGAAGCGGGGCTGCGCGAGAAAGAAATCGTGATCCGCATGACCGGCTGCCCGAACGGCTGCGCGCGCCCGATGCTGGCGGAACTGGCGTTTATCGGCAAAGGACCTGGCAAGTACAATATGTATCTGGGTGGCGCGCACGACGGAGCAAGATTGAACAAGCTGTACCGGGAAAATATCGGCGAAGAAGAAATTCTGAACTCGCTGAAACCGATTATCGGCCGCTACGCCAAAGAACGTTTGGACGGCGAACATTTCGGCGATTTCACGGTGCGCTCGGGCTATGTGGAAGCCGTGCGCGATGGGCGGCAGTTCCACGCCTGAGGGCGGCTTGTAAGCGAATGAATAAATATCCAACACGAAAAAGCGGAAGGCCGGTTTTCTCGAAGCATCGAGGAGATCCGGCTTTTCGCTTTTTTGACGCAGAAACAAACGGGGAAAAGTAAGGATAAAATGTTTGCTAAGTTTTTTGTTGTGGTATGTATAGGAGGGATTGGATGTTTGTCTATACAGGGTTTGCCCCGGTATTTTACAGAAAAAGAACGGAGATGAACAGATGTCGGTAAAAAGAGAGGACGTCGAGAAAATTGTCGAAGCCATAGGCGGCAAAGACAATATCGAAGTCGCGACTCACTGCGTAACGCGGCTTCGTTTCTCGCTCGTGGACGAAAGCAGGGTCGATAAGCAGGCGCTGGACGACAATGAACTGGCTAAAGGCTATTTTTCCACACAGGGGCAGTTCCAGGTCATTATCGGCCCGGGAATCGTCGACAAGGCTTATGAGGAAATGATAGCGATTACCGGAGGCCAGCGGGCGTCCAAGGAAGATGTGAAAGCGGCGGCAATCAAGCATAAGAGTCCGGTGCAGCAGTTTATCAAAACACTGTCCGATATCTTTATCCCGCTGCTGCCGGCGCTCGTTACGGCCGGCCTGCTGCTCGGCATCAACAATCTGCTGACCGGGGGCGGAATCTTCTTCGCCGAACGCTCGCTTGTCGAAGCGTATCCGCAGTGGGCGGATTTCGCGGCCATCGTCAACACGATCGCCAGCACCGCGTTCACCTTCCTGCCTGCGCTGGTCGGCTGGTCGGCGGCAACGAGATTCGGCGGCAGTCCGCTGCTCGGCGTTGTGCTCGGCTTGATTCTCGTCAATCCGGGCCTGATGAGCGCTTACGAATACGCCAACGCGCTGAACGAAGGAACGGTGCCGACCTGGAACCTGTTCGGTCTGCATATCAACGCGGTCGGCTATCAGGGACAGGTGCTGCCGATGCTCGTCGCGGCGTATGTGCTGGTCGTGATCGAGAAGTGGCTGAACCGGAAAGTACCGGATTCGCTCAAGCTGCTGCTGGTCGCTCCGATCGCGCTGCTCGTGACCGGATTCCTGGCGTTCATCGTGATCGGACCGGTTACGTTCACGCTGGGCAACTGGCTGACGGAAGGCGTGGTCTGGCTGTTCGCGACGGTGCCGTGGCTCGGCGGTCTGCTGTACGGCGGATTGTACGCGCCGCTCGTTATCACGGGCATGCACCATACGTTCCTCGCCGTCGACCTGCAGCTGATCAACTCGGACGCCGCCGGTCACAGCACGTTCCTCTGGCCGATGCTGGCGCTGTCCAACATCGCGCAGGGCGCCGCGGCGCTGTCGATGATGTTCGTAATCCGCTCGCAGAAAATGAAAAGCCTGTCGGCCACGACTTCCGTAACCGCCTTCCTCGGCGTTACCGAACCGGCTGTATTCGGCGTCAATGTCCGTTACAAGTATCCGCTGTTCATGGGCATGCTGGGTTCGGCCATCGGCGGTGTCCTGCTGACGATGAACGACGTCAGAGCGTTCGCCGTCGGCGTCGGCGGCCTGCCGGGCTTCCTGGCGATTAACGTCGGCGACTGGGGGATCTTCTTTATCGGCATGGCGATCGCGCTGGTCGTTCCGTTTGTCGGCACGCTTGTCTACGGCAAGATCGCGACGCGCAAGCAGATCGCAAGCGGAGAAGCTGTCGAAGAAGATCTGGCGGACCGCGACGTGAAAAAGGTGGAAAATGCGCAGAGTCCGATTCCGGCTTCCGGAAACGACATTGTGGATCGTCCCGCCGCGGTATCGGCATCCTCCGCAACGGCGTCGGCCCATCGCGGCGGCATCAACGTGCTCGACCTGCCTTCGCCGATCAAAGGGGAAGCCGTGCTGCTGAGCGCCGTGCCGGACCCGGCGTTCGCCGAGAAGCAGATGGGCGACGGCATCGCGATCGAACCGAGCGAAGGCAAAGTCTACGCGCCGTTCGACGGCACGGTGGCGCATGTGATCGACAAGAGCAAGCACGCGGTCATTCTGGAACATCCGACGGGCGTGCAGATTCTGGTGCATGTCGGCATCGACACCGTCGGACTGAAAGGCAGCGGCTTTAAAGCGCATGTCGCTACCGGCGATATCGTCGAAGAAGGCCAGGTGCTGCTCGAATTCGATATGGAAGCGATTAAAGCGGCCGGTTATCCGACCATCTCCCCGGTGATCGTTCCGGTCGGCCAGGATATCGTCGAAAGCGTCGAAGAGATTCCGGGCAGCGCGCGGGACGGCCGAACTCCGGTTCTGCGCATTACGCTGGCGGAAGTGGGCGTCTGATTGTCTTGGAAGTTGAAGTATTCGAACGCGCCAAAGAACCTCCATCCTCCGAACAGAAAACGGAGTTGGAGGTTCTTTAATTTTTCGATACCGCTTATCGGTCTATCCGCTTACCGTACCGTTCAAAGCTCCCCGATCGCGTCCTTCAACTTCGGAAACACATCCAGCGCGTTTTGATAAAACACATGATGCCAGTATTTCTCCGGAATCAGGTGTTTGACGAAGCGGATATACGAATCAATCGGGATCAGGGGCCAGTCGGTGCCGAAGACCAGTTTGTCGTAGCGCTCGGCGAAGACGATCGCGCGCTTGAAATGCTCGACATACGTCTGTTCGGTCAGCAGGCGGGTGATCTTGTTGTCGTCGCCGACGATCCAGCCGGACAGGTCCGCGTACAGATTCGGATTCTTCTCCAGCATCGCGGCCGTGTCCATGACCCAGGGATCGCCGAGGTGGCAGATCATAAACGTAAGATCGCGGTGGGCCAGCAGCGCTTCTTCCATCGACAGCGGATGCGAGTATTTCAGCAGGCCGCGGTCCGAATACGTCAGGCCGCCGTGGATCACGACCGGCAGCTTGTAGGTGGACGCGAGCTCGTATACAGGATCGTAGATCGGATCGTTGACCGCAAAATGGTAGTAGCCCGCATACAGCTTGATGCCGACCGTTTTCGGATGCCGAAGCGAGATTTCCAGCGCTTCGAGCTGGCCCGGCTTCCGCAGCGTATGCGGATTGATGCCGGCGCACTCGAATACGTTTGCGGGCAGGCTGTCCAGCGTGCCTCCGTTCAGGTCGAGCCCCATCGGATTGGCGGCGGCGTTGTCCGGGAATCCGCCCGGGGCGGTCTCCGTTACGCCCATGCCGACGGCGGCCACCACGTTCGCGCGCCGGAATTCGTCTTCCAGCCCCTCGGGCGTATAGCTGAGCAGCGACACTTCGTCCGCGGTCTGGCGGAAACTTTCGATATCCGAATAGTGGATATGGGCGTCGATGATTTTCATGGATGATTGTCCTCCTCGGGATGAAATCGGCCGTTCAAAGACCTTTACCTTAAATCTGCGCTTGGTCCGGGTCGAACACGATTCCGCGCAGATTGTCCAACGCAGCGTCGTCCGGATCGAGGTCGGTCAGAATATGAAAATGCGGACGGGTAAAGCTGCGCGCGCCGCTGCGTCCGTCGAAGCGGTCGACCCATCCGACGATCGACAGCGCATTGTCCAGTTCGACAAACTGCCGATCTCCGCCAAGATGTCCCGGAGCGACGATCAGCCGTTCCGGCCGCTCCGCCGATTCGACCCGCAGCATCCCTTCGAAAGAACTGCCGATATCGTAGCGTCCGGCTTTGTAGACCACGGCTTCTCCGGCGGCGTCGCGGACGACGAAACGGCTTTCCCCCAAACTATCCGAAGCGGAGTAGCTGACGTCGCTGGAGAAGAACGGCTCTTTCAGCGGAAGGCCGCCCGACTGTTCGACCAGCACCGTATGTGCCATCACCGGCGCGCCCGGCAGCAGCAGGAAGTAATGATGGAAGCGCAATCCTTGGAACTTCTTGTTTTGACGGATATCCACGCCGACGCGGATGCCTGTCCAGAGATTGCCGAGGCTGTCGCGCAGCTCGGCGAATGCGCCGTCGATCGTTTCTTCGGCGATCGTGCGCGGCGTAAGTCCCGCCGGCGTTCCGGCGATTCCGCCGAACCACGGATTCCAGAACGATCTCGGTCCCGCCTGCGGGAACGAGGAGTCCAGCCACTCGCGGCCGCGGTAGCGCAGCGAGAACAAGGACGGTCCGTATTCCGGACAGGACCGGATCGTCAGCGGGCCGTTCTCGGCGGCCAGCACGGTCATGCCGTGCTCGGTCTCGGTGAAGGTGCGCACCGGCCGGTCGGCCGCGTCCGCCAGCGGGAACACGAGCGACGAGCGCTTGAATGCGTAAGCGTCCATATCGAAATCGAAGCGGACGATATCCGCTTCGGGACGTTCCGACAAGGTCAGCTCCGCCGACACCCGGCGAAGTTCCTGCGCCGGTTCCGCCGCCAGCAGGGCCGGCACGACAGTGCCGCGGTCCGCGGCGATCCGCAGGCTGCCGTTCAGATTCAATTCTTTGACTTCGGCCAGCTCGGCGGTAAAAGCGGCAGGCAGAAACGGATTCCCGCCGTTCAGCACTCCGGTCATATGGTCGGCGATCAGCGCCGGCCGCCGGGCTTCGTCGCCACCCTTCGGTTCGCCGGGACCCGCTCCGATACGCGGCGCGTAAGGGAACGCCGCCTGCGGAGACAGCTCCTCGCGGCCCAGAGCGAACGCGCGGAACCTGCGCCAATCCGCCGAAGTGCCTGCCTGGAAGATCAGCGGCAGCGTGTCCGCCGCGTCGCCCGGCGCCAGCCCGCCGACCGGCTGAAGGAACGCGTACCGGTAACGGTCGCGTACCGGGTACAGCTCGCGCGGCCAGACCAGGCCGCTGCAGCCTTCCGGCGAGCGGAAAAACATCCAGTTTTCGCTCAGCCGCTTCGTATCCCAGTATTTAATGCCAAAAGTGTTCGCTCCCGTCCGAAGATCGAGGAACGCGCCGTCGTAAGGCAGCAACGCTTCGCCGACCGAGACCGGCACCAGCTGCTTGAGCCGAAGGTCATCCGGCAGAGGCGCGCCGGACAGATTGACGATACGATGACGATAATTCAGCACGCCGCCTCGGCTCAGCTCGGCGATCAGCGTCAGCCGCACTTCGTAAGGCTCATGAAGCCCGTAGTCCGCTTCGAGCACGGCGGCTTCGCCGCGCCGCAGCAGCCTAACATCCGACGGTTTTACTTCGCCGAAGCGGTCGCTGAACGGCGGACCCAGCTTTGGAAACGGCAGCCAGAACGGCGCCCGGTCCTGTCCGGCCATGCGCAGCTGGAGCTGGTTATCGTTCTTGAACAGGTGGATTGTCGCTCTTCCCGCGCCCGCAATCCACTCCGAACGGGTTTCTCCGAAGAATACGCTGTCCGTCCCAGGGAATCTCGCTTCCAGTTCTCCTTGAACCCGCAGCGTCCGCCCGCCGGTTCGAACCGAGATATCGGCGGATTTGCCCAGCACGCCGGGCTGAAGAATACGCCCGCGAACGGGCACGGTGCCGCGCCCGTTTTCCGGCAGAGTCAATGTCAGCTCTTTCGGTTCGAACGCGATCACATCCGAATCCGGCAGCGACAGCGTCAGTTCGGTTTCCTGCGGAAAGCGGCTTTCGATTCCCAGCTGCAGCTGTACTTCGTCGCCGGGGTGGAAGACCGCCGCGGAGGCGTGCAGACCGAGCTCGACCGGGAAAACGGGCGCGACGCCGGTCTTGAACGAAGCGCGCCGCCCGTTGATGACGAGCTGCGCTTCGACGCCGGGATGGGTGCGCCAGACGCTGGGCTCTTTGTCCGACACTTCCAGCTCGAACGTCCCGCGAATCTCGCGGACGCCGCCGGCTTCCGGAACCGAGACCTTTTCGCTCAGCTCGAAGCCGATTCCTTTGCCGCCGCGTCCTTCGACGCTCACGGTCAGCGGCGCGCCGCTTTTGTTGACGATCCGGTACGCGACCGGATAAGCGGCGCCGAACGGCAGCCGGTGGCGCTCGACGATCGTCTCCACGCTGTAGTCGTCCGTTTCGATCTTCCGCAGACCGCGTCCGGAGCGCTCGTACTGCATCGACAGCGAGCGTCCGTCTTTTTCCCAGACATATGTATAGAAATCGAAGCCGTCCGCACGTTCGCCGTCGGGTTTCAGCGCGAGTTCCCGTTTGCCGTCATTGTACCAGTCCGCGCTTTCGAAGAATGCCGATACCGCTTCGGTCTTGAGCACCGACGGGATAAAGTTCATCAGATGCGTCGTTTCGTCGCGCTTTTCCCAGAAAAAGCCGCATTTCTTGTACGCCGGCACCGCCTTCGTATTGCCCGCCCAGGTGTACAGGTCGAGCCTCGGCCAGTCCAGCTCGATCGTGCGGCGGACCGCGTTGAGGATCAGCGCTTTGCCGACTTTTTGCCCGTGATAGTCCGGCCGGACGTTCAGCAGCGGGATGTACATCGCGCCTTCGTCCTCCTGGTAATAAGAAAAGCTGCAAAAACCGGCTACCGTATCGCCGTCCACGGCGAGAAACGTTTGCAGGTCGGTGCTTTTGCTTTGTTCCTCCCAAATATCCGCTTCGGTGCGAATAAACGCGTCCCCGCCCCAGCTTTCGCCGCTGACATTCCACATTTCCGCCAGGGAAGCGGCATATTTCGGCTCGAATTCGACGATCCGGATGTTTCCTTTTGCATGGGTATTCATAAACTGCCTCCCTGCTGCATAAGCTTGAATTGGGATTCCTTGCCTATTCGTTATTATAAACCGGAAGGGAGGAAGGTTCCAAGTAGACGGGCGGAGACTTTTTTTCGGGTGCCGCAAGTTTTCTTTTTTCAAGCGAGAAAGCGTTTACTATTTATCTGTTTAGACGTAAAATAAAGGTATAACCCCAGACGGGGCTTGAAATTTCATCTTAATTATAGAAAGAGGGAGACAAAGATGAAGGTTCGGGACTTTATGATCAAAGATGTGCATACCGTCAATCAGGACGCGACGCTTGCGAATGTGCTGCAGCTGTTTGTGGCGAAAAGGATCAACGGCGCGCCGGTGGTCGATTCGGAAGGCCGGCTGGTCGGCATGGTCAGCGACGGCGATATTCTGCGCCATATCAACCCGCAGCGGCAGACGGTTTACGACATGTTCAGCTACGTGATCGTCAGTCAGCCGGAAGAACTGGCGGAAGCGCTGGCGTACAAAGTGCACGGCGCGGCCAAGAAGATTATGAAGAAGAACGTGCAGGCGGTGAGTCCCGATCAGGATCTGGAAGAAGCGCTGGGCATCCTGGCCAAGCATCATTTCAAGAAACTCCCTGTCGTCAACGATAAAAAAGAAGTGGTCGGCGTGATCAGCCGCGGCGATCTGCTCAAGCAGATCGCGGACCGGATCGCCGAACTGAAACTTGTAAACAGCTGATCCGATTGAGATCGTGCCGTTGTCGGACGCCGCGAAGCACAAGTAGTTTCGCCCGGACGACACCGCCGAGGCTCGCGCCCGCTCCTTGTCGCCGTTCCCGGCGCTTTGGAGCGGGCTTTTGCGTATGCGCTCGTTTGCCCGGTATTTCGCTTCGGATTTACGCCGATTTTACATGCCGTTGACGTTCGCCGGGAAAGCGGGTGGTAAGATGGAGTCATAAAGGCAGAGGTGCTTGACCCAGGCCTTGATTCCACAGATTGCAAAGGTGAACGACATGAAACTTCCGCTTTTTTCGCGTGCGCAGCAGAGCGGCTTTTCCTCCGGGCTGGCCGATGCGCTCGAAACGCTTCAATCCTCGATCCGTCATTACGGCATGTCCCGCGAACTGTACCGGATTATCCGGGAACGCCGCCTGTCGACGGTGTTTCAACCTATCCTTAATCTTCAGGACGGAAGCTGTCTCGGTTACGAGGTGCTGAACCGGCCGCCGGCTTCCCGCTATTTTCCGAACACCGAATCTTTTTACGACTATATCGGCCGGACCAAACGCGTCTTCGAATTCGAACGCTACTGCCGGGAGACGTCGTTCGAGCGCTTTGAGTCCGCCAGACGGCTGGCGCGCCTTCCCGGCGAGAAGTCCAGCGAAGTCCTGTTTGTCAACGTCCATCCGCAGGTGCTGTCGGACGCCGCTTATCGCAGCGGGGAAACGGTGCGGATGCTGGAAAAATACCGGATTCCGCCCGGGCGCGTGGTGTTCGAGCTGACCGAGAAGCAGGCCGTAACCGATTATGCCCAGTTCGAACGCGTGCTGTCGAATTATCGGGCGCAGGGCTTCCGCATTGCGATCGACGACGCCGGTTCGGGCTACAGCAGCCTCAAAGCGATCGTCAGCCTGCGGCCCGAGTTTATCAAGCTGGACAAGTCGCTGATTCGCGATCTGCATCTGCACGAAGACCAGCGCCGCATGGTCAAGCTGCTTCAGGAATTCGCGGAAGGTTCGGGAACGTCGATCATTGCGGAAGGCATCGAGCACGGGGCCGAAGCGGAATTTCTGATCCAAGAAGGCATCGGGTACGGCCAGGGGTATGCGATCGGACGCCCGTCACCGGAGTTGATGCCGAGGTAGAGACAGGAGGAGCAGCGGGTGTTGACGAAGATCGGAGAGATCGCCGAGACGGTTCCCGTCGTCGGCGCGAGTACGAAATGCGAAGCGGTAAGCGAGCTGTTCACCCGCAATCCCAGGCTGGAGGGGATCGTCGTCGCCGTCGAGAACGGATCGCCGCAGCTGATGATGCGCATTCATTTCTACCAGCAGATCGGAACGCGCTACGGATTTACGCTGTATATGAACCGTCCCGTCAGCGAGCTGGCGAATCGGAACCCGCTGCTCGTCGACGAGTCGGAGCCGATCACCGAAGTCAGCCTCAAAGCGATGAACCGCCCCGACGAGCAGCTGTACGACCTGGTGCTCGTCATGCGCGGAGCCCGGCTGAGCGGCGTCGTCAGCGTGCGCCTTCTGCTGCTGTCCGTCGCGGAGGTGCGCACGCAGATGGCGACCTTTATGAACCCGCTGACCGGGCTGCCCGGCAACCGGATTATCGAAGACCGGCTTCGGCAGATGCTGGGGCTTGAGAAGTTCAGCGTGCTGTATCTCGATCTGGATCATTTCAAATCGTACAACGACAGCTACGGATTCAAACAGGGCGACCTGCTGATCCAGTCGACGGCCAATCTGCTGAGCGGGCTGTTCGCCGGACGCTCCGATACGTTTCTCGGTCATATCGGAGGCGACGACTATATTGCCGTCCTGCATCATCACGAATACGAAATTTCCTGCGCGCAGGCGATTGCCCGGTTCGAACAGATGAAGCGGGAATTTTACCGGGCGGAAGATCTGCTGCGCGGCTTCGTAACGGGCGAGAACCGCGCCGGCGTGTACGAACCGATTCCGCTCGTTTCACTGTCGATCGCCGTCGTGACCAACCGGATGCGATCCTACGATTCGATCGACGAGATTGTGGAAGAAGCGGCGCGGATCAAGAAAAGATGCAAAGCGGTGCCGGGCAGCATCGTGTTTGCGGATAACGAAACGGCGGTGTGCTCGAACTTTTGATTTTCTATACAAGAACGAGCAGGGCATGGCGGGGCAAAATAACAGTAGGACTCAATGCCGGACGTCGGGAGACGTCCGGTTTTTGGTGCTTAGGATTCTTTCGAATTTCTTTCGTTTTATCCGCGGCCGGTTTTCAGAAACGTTGTCTAATATACAAGACGAGCCGGCGGGAAAGCAGGAAGGATCGAGCGTATGGAACGGATGCCGGAGCTGCCGAAAGATTGCGCGCAGCGGGCGAATCGCGGATAATCGTACCGGAAGCACTGGAAGATATTCGGGGAAATCGGACGCATTGACGCGCTCGGGGATATACATAAGCAGCGAAGTCACGCAAAGGGCGGGGAAAGGAGAACGGAAACTTGTATCGGATACTGGTAGTCGAGGACGATCGGGAAATTTTGGAGGGCATCGCGATTTATTTGCGCAATCAGGGCTATGAGGTGCTTCGGGCGGCGGACGGCGTCGAGGGATTGGAACAGCTGGAGCGCGAAGAAGTGCATCTGGCGATTGTAGACATTATGATGCCGCGAATGGACGGAATGACGATGACGATGAAACTGAGGGAGAAGCACGAACTGCCGGTTATTTTTCTGAGCGCCAAATCGGAGGAGATCGACAAGATCGCCGGCCTGAACATCGGCGCCGACGATTATGTCGCCAAGCCGTTCGCACCGATGGAACTGCTGGCGCGCGTCAACTCCCAGCTTCGCCGCTATTCCAAATATCTGTCGCTGGTGTCGGGCGCGGAGAACGGCCGCCGCTACGCGGTGGGCGGGCTGGAGCTGGACGAAGAAAGCGTCGAAGTCGGCGTGGACGGCGAGCCGGTCAAGCTCACTCCGCTGGAGTTTCGCATTCTGGCGCTGCTGATGAGGCATCCGGGCCGCGTCTTCTCCGCCGACGAGATCTATGAGCGGATCTGGAACGATCGCGCCGTGTCGACGGATACGATCATGGTGCATGTGCGCAATATCCGCGAGAAGATCGAGATCAATCCCAAGCAGCCGAGGTATCTGAAAGTCGTATGGGGGGTCGGGTATAAAATTGAAAAACAATAAGTATGAACAAAATGCAGACGGACAAGCGAAGAAGACGAGGAATCCGAAACGCCAAAATGTGCCGACCGGATGGGCGAAAGGACCGGGTATCGATATACGCCCGATTCGCTGGCTGCTGCTTGCGGTGATCGCCCTCGGCGTCGTCAGCTTCTATCCGGCAATCCTGGACCGGGCAAGCGTGGTGTTCCGGGAAGAGGCAAGCCCCGCCCCGTTAAGCGAAAACCGCCAGGAAGCGCTCATCAATATCGTTGCGAAAGCCAATTATGCGCTGCCGATCACTCAGCTCAAGAATAGCGGGGACGTTCCGAAGCCTGCGGAAATTTATTTGTCGGGTCTGTCTCCGCGCAATAACAGTACGGCTGAAGAAAGAAAAAACTTAAACGATTTTAAATTGGGCGTGAATCAAACGGTTGCCGGCTGGCAGTCGGAGTTTGCGGATTATGCAAAAAATGCGTCCAGCTTGGAGTATATGGTCTACGACGACAAGCAACTCGCTTATTCGACCAACGGTTCCGGAGAACTGCAAAGTCTTGTTTTTCGTGAAGAGCGCGGAATGGCGGAGAAATACGCTTTTTATGCCGTGATTTCTTACGATGCCAACGGTACGATGAGCATTCCGAAATGGTTCGGTATGGACAGCAATCGGAAAGACCGGCTGCTGCTCGATTCGGGCAACCGCGCCGCTTTTCTGGAAAGTATAAGCGAAGCGGAGCCGAAGCTGGCAGGTTCTTCGGTATTGACCGATTACATCGAGCAGATCCGGCAGCCGCGAGGCTTTACGATGGTTTATGCGCTGCCGAGGGATCTTGCTTCGACGGCTTACGCCGCTTATGCGATGAAAGTGGATAAAGCGAAGGCGTTCGACCGCGGCGGATTTTTGGGGATCTCGCTGTTTGCAGCGGGCGCGGCGGCTTTGCTTGCACTTTTGCCGGCGCGCCCGCCGGCTCGTCGGCGCATGGCAGCCGAGACTGCGGAAGCTGCGGACATAAGCACGGAAACGGGATTCATGCCTGCTCCCGCGCTGCGAAGACTGCTGAAAACGCCGCCGGAGCTCTGGGCGATCGCTTGGGCGGCGGTGATTCTGACACATCCGACACTGTCCGCCTGGTCGTATACGATTACGCTGGCCGGGGGAGGCACTTTAGCCGAGTTGTTGGAATTCGTCGGAGTCTGGTGCGTCTGGCTCGCGCTCCTGACTTTCTGCTTCGGCTTCGCCGCTTATCTTGTCGGCGCGACGCGCAGCGGCTGGGGACGGACGCTGCTGCGCGGCAGCCTGTTCGTTCAATTGTTCCTGCTGGTTTACCGGGGCGTACGCAAACTCGGACAATGGACCGCAGAATTCGACTTCGCCGATCGTAGCAGCCGGGCGCTGCTCAAACTGTTCGGCGTTCACGGCACGGTCGTACTGGCAATCGTTCTGCTGGCGCGCTTTATCGGATATTTTGCGCTGATCCCGCTTGCCGTTTATCTGATCCTGCTGTTTGTCTGGCTGCAAAAGTATAAAAATCAGGCGCAGAGACGCTTTGCTCTGCTGCTCGGATCGCTGCAAAGCACAGCCCGCGGCGATCTGGATACGGAGCTTACGGAAGATGTGGGAATGTTCAATCCGCTCAGGAAAGAGCTGGGCCGGGTGCGAGAAGGCTTCAAACATGCCGTAGACGAAGAAATCAAAAGCCAGAAAATGAAAAGCGAACTGGTCACCAACGTCTCGCACGACCTGAAAACCCCGGTCACGGCGATCATCACGTATATCGATCTGCTTCGCCAGCCGGGAATCTCCGAAGATGAGCGGCGCGCATATATCGAGGTGCTCAGCGGCAAGTCGCAGCGGCTCAATCGCCTGATCGAAGACCTGTTCGAATACAGCCGGGCGTCGAGCGGCAACGTCGCGCTGACTCCCGTGAACGTCGATCTGGGCGAGCTGCTCAAGCAGGCGCATGTGGAACTGGAAGAGCGCCTGGGCGAATCCGGCGTGCAGCTGCGCTTCGTCCTGCCCGACAGCCGCATACTGCTGCCGCTGGACAGCGAAAAAACGTTCCGGATCTTCGAGAACCTGTACCTGAACATCGCGAAATACGCCGTCCCCGGCTCCCGCGCTTATATCGAACTCGAAGACCGGCCGGCCGACGTCGCCGTCACGTTCAAAAACGTCTCCCGGGAAGAACTGAACTTCAAACCGGAAGAAATCACCGAACGCTTCGTGCGCGGCGACACATCCAGACATACCGAAGGCTCAGGCCTGGGACTCGCCATCGTCAAAAGCCTGGTCGAAGTCCAGGACGGCACCTTCCGCATCGATCTCGACGGCGATCTGTTCAAAGCCGTTATCATCTGGCCCAAGACGGATCGGTAAGAATACCCGATACCGCCCGCCGCCTCCCAGTAACCCGATTGTCGACAAATGACAAGGCAGACGAAGTAGAGGCGAGGGCAGGATGAGCAGGGGGAGAAAAGCAGAAGAACAAAAAAAGTAGAAGAACAAAAAAGCAGAAGAACAAAAAAGCAATAACAAACAAGCGGCGAAGACCCGGGTCTTCGCCGCTTTGACATGTCGGGAAACGATTGGATGTAAATATAATCAGGCAGGTTCGATTGGAATGAAAGGTGGGGGAAAGGTCGGGAGAAATAATGCGAGCGGCAAGAAAAATCTAAATAGCTGCGTATAGGGTTACTACTTAGCACCCCACCAGCGAGGTACGGTGGCGTAAGGCGTAGGTCAACGAATCGAG
>NZ_JAULSA010000015.1 GCF_030518235.1 Saccharibacillus sp. CPCC 101409
CCGGGATGTCCTTTACAGTCCGAACAACAGGATCTCGAATACCAAAACCAATCGGCAGAGCGCGCCAAGCAGCGGAACGATTACTTACAGTGCTTCAAGCAGCAATGTCAATGCGGATGAAGGGGAAACCTACCCGATCAACAACTTGAATCCCGTCACCGTCCACACCCCGGTCGTCAACTACTCATCGGCTACCGACGACCGGGCGCACAATCAGAAAACGCAGCCGAATGCCGGCCGCATGGCGTTTATCCTGGACCGGCCGTTTACCGTTACCATCCCGACCGGCGGGCAGCATACGAACTACCCGGGCTACGGCAACCGGGATTACGCGAAATACTTCCGGTCCAAGCAGGTGCGCTTCCCGTTCGACGTCTATACCGCCGATCGATCGACGTTCTATCCCAAAGACACCTGGATCGATATCCCGGTGAACCAGCTCGACACAACGTTCTTCCTGCCCGTCTGGGTGGACGAAGGCGACTATACGGTGTACTTCCGCAATATCGCGGAAAACGCGCCGGACAATCTGCCGTATCAGCAGGATGCCAACCTGGATCTGAACAACCATGTGGCAGTCGATACCGTAGACGTCGAAGTGATCGGCCGGCTGTACGATTTCCATATTACCGATATCGCCGATTACAATTGGGAACGTGTTTTCCGCACGATGGAAGGCAGCGCGACGCACACCGGCAGTACCTACTGGACCGGGCTGCTCGGCGTCGACGGCGATGCGCGCGGCAGCGCCGCTCCGTTCACGCTCCCGATCCTGCCCGGCAGCAATCCGCTCCAGGGCATGAAGAATATCGCGGTCAAGACCGGCTACCACATCAAGTTCGACCTGAAAACGAAAGGCAATATGTTCGGCAAACAGGACGGAATCCGCGTCACGCCGAGCTTCACTTTCGTCAGTAGGGACGGAAAAACGAAAACCCCGGTCGATCTGTATTACAACGACGATCATCGGACGTTTATCCGGGTCGGTTCGCCGGAAGATACCCAGGAGCGCTACGTGATCTTGAACGATCGGCTGCGCAATGTGCCGGAAGAGGAAATGACCGATACGGCGCGGTACAAATACGATCATTACTACGGCTTTGCGGAAATGAACGGCGTGAGCCGGGAGATGTACATCAGCGACTATATCCGCCGCTTTACCAAGCTCAAAACGCCGGTCGGCGGTTTCGACCTGCTGCTGCTCCCCGAGCAGATCCGCACGCTGATCGGGCCCAAAAGCCATCTGCCGGCTTCGGTGGATTACGCCCGGGCGAACGCGGCGGTGCAGAAATGGTACGGCGAATACAGCCTGCCCGGCGATCCGTATGTGGTCGTCAAAGGCGCCGACCTGGCCGAATACGGCCGGACGCACCGCGGACTGACCAAGCGCGACCCGATTTTCCTGCGCGACGGCTATATTATTTTGAACTTCAATATCGAAAGCATCCAAAACGGCGACCTCGCAGATCCGCATTTGCAGTACATCAACGCGCCGCTGATGAACCAGTGGAGCCTGGAAGGCTTCAAGCGCAGCGTCAAAGATTCGTGGGGCAACGCGTTTTCGCTGCATGACGGGGATATCGTATTCTTCAACGCCGATAAATCGTATAAAGACGATTTCCAGGTGGAAGTGCCGCATTAATATAGGCCGGGAATCGAGCTTCGCCGGCAAAGCCGCAGGAACGGACCTGTCTCTTCGGAGCAGGTCTTTTTTTATTGTGTCCGGCTTTCCCGGATCGAATATTCCGCATAAGCAGGATTCTTGTCTATTTACGAAAAGATTCGCTCAAGCCTACACTGACGGGGCAAAGGTGCCGCAGAGTTGAATATAAAACATCGTCATCGGACTCTTTCGGTACAAGCACGACAAGCACGCGAAAGGAGCAGATTTATGAGTGCGCTTACAAAAGAAAAACTGGAGCAAACGATCTTCGATGTCATTGAACGAATGAAAGGTATGCGGGGATCGATCGAGGAAACGGCGCCGATCGGCATCATCTCGATGGAGAACTGGGAATGGCCGCAGGGCGTGGGGCTGTTTGCGCTTTACGGCTATTACCGGGAAACGGGGGATGGGGCGGTCCTGCGTTTTCTGACCGATTGGTTCGATGCCCGAATCGCCGAAGGGCTGCCAAGCAAAAACGTAAACACCATGTGTCCCATGCTGACGCTCACTTATCTCGCCGAAGAAACGGGCCGCCCGGATTATCTCGATCTGTGCCGCGAATGGCTGGATTACGTGCTGAACGATATGCCGAGAACGGAAGAATGCGGTATCCAGCACGAGGTGACGGGCAGCGCCAACGAAGGCCAGCTCTGGGACGATACGTTGTATATGACGGTGCTGTTTGTGGCGCGGATGGGCGTGCTGCTGCGAGACGACGCCTATATCCAGGAAAGCATGCGGCAGTTTCTCGTGCATTTGAAGTATTTGACGGACCCGGCGACGGGGCTGTTTTTTCACGGCTGGACGTTTCAGGAAGGCGGTCATCACTTTGCAAAAGCGTTGTGGGCTCGGGGCAATTCCTGGTATACGGCCGGGCTTGTCGACTACCTGGATATGACGGAGCAGCCGGACGGAGTGCGGAGCTTCTTGCTGTCGTCGCTGCGGCGGCAGGCGGACAAGCTGCTGGATTTGCAGTCGCCGGAAGGCGCCTGGCATACGCTGCTGGACGATTCCGATTCGTATTTGGAAACGTCGGCGACCGCCGCTTTCGCTTACGGGATGCTGAAAGCGTACCGGCGCGGACATCTGGACGGCAAACATCGCGACGGCGCGCTGCGGGCGCTTGATTACGTATTGTCGCAGATCGGCGAAGACGGCGTGGTGCGGGGCGTATCGTACGGAACCGGCATGGGCCGGAGTCTTCAGGATTACCGGGAGGTTCCCGTTTGCCCGATGCCGTACGGACAGTCGATGGCGCTGCTGCTGCTGGTCGAAGCCCTGAAGCATGGCGGGGAAGCGCCGGATGCGGCTGACGGGGAAGGTGCGCGCGGCGGAGAGACGGGAGGAGCGGCATATGCTTGAAAAAGAAGACACGGGAAGCGGGAAAGCGGCGGAGCCGCACGGCGGCGCGGCAGCCGCCGGAGGCCCGGTTTCCGCCGTCACGGTCAAGGACGGCGTCGCTTTTCACGGGGCGGCCGAGCTGGAGGCCGCCCCGAACGGCGGCGTGTACATCCGCCGCATCCCGCGCAGCGTGCGCGAGCGGCTCGGCGCTCGCGGGCGCTTTATCGCAGCCGAGGCGACCGGCTGCGAGCTGCGCTTCGTCACGTCCTCGCAGACCGTGGACGCGACGCTTTCCCTGCCGGTACACGGCGGTACCGTCGCCGTGTACAAGGGCGGGCTGTTCCATTCGGAGCACCGGCTGGAAGCCGGCGAAGTCCGCACGCTGCGGCTGAGCGAGCCGCAGCGCCTGGAGTCGGCCGACCGCGGGCGGCTGAGGGCTTCCGGCTTCGCGCCCGAAGTCTGGCGCATCCGCTTCGGGCGCTCCGAGGCCGTATATCACGGCCTCGACGCCTTCGGCGCAGCCGTCCGGCCGCCGGAGCCGGGCGAAGTGCCGAAGGCGGCGCTGCTCGCCTACGGCTCGTCGATCACGCACGGCGGCGAAATGAGCCGCTCGGCGTATATCGACCGCACAGCCCGGCTGCTGGGCTGCGATCTGCACAATCTGGGCATGAGCGGCTCGTGCCTGTGCGAGCCGGAGTTGATCGACTGGATCGCCGCGCGGCGCGATTGGGACATCCTTTTTCTTGAGCCGGGCGTCAATATGAGAGACGGCATGGACGGAGACCAATTTCGCAGCCGGGTCAGGTACGCGCTCGAACGCATCTCTTCGGCGCATCCCGGCAGCCCGATCTTCCTGACCACGATCTATCCGAATTTCTCTACGCTGACTTCGGCGTCGCCGCGGGCGGGGCAGCAGGATCGGCGGTTCAATCAGATCCTGCGCGAAGAAGCACAGCGCCTGGAATATCCGCCGCTGCGTCTGCTCGAAGGCGATACGATCCTGACCGAAGCCGACGGCCTGTCCTGCGACCTGATCCATCCCGGCGACGAAGGGCATGTCCGCATGGGCGAGAACCTCGCCCGGCGGATGCGCGAAGATCTGGGCGAAGACTTGGGCGCCGGCTGCATCCGATAATCGGATTTTCAAATGGATAATCTCCTGCTTTCAGCGCTAAACCGCATAACCGCGCGGTTTACGCGCAATAAACGCGAAAACTGAATATTGCGATTCGCGGCTGCGGCAGGTATCGTGACAAACAGAAACGGCCATTTCAAACCGGTATCACCCGCAAAATGATAACGCTTACCGAATAGGATTCGCCAAGTGAGATTTACCGAAAGGAGGTTTCGATCATGAAAGCCAATCCGGCCAAAGAAGTCCGCTTGCAGACCCGGTCGTCTGTACGGGCGCGGCGTTTCTGGCAGACGCAGCGCTTCAAAACGAATATGCCGCTGTGGATCATGTTCGTTCCGGTCGTTGTTTTCTATCTGGTATTCAAGTACGCGCCGATGGCGGGCCTGGTGATCGCGTTCAAAAACTATACGTTTTTCGAAGGGGTCTGGGGCAGCCAGTGGGTGGGATTCGACAACTTCCGGACGCTGTTCACCCAGGCGCAGTCGCTGCAAATTATCCGCAACACGCTGCTGCTCAGCGTCCTCAGCGTGCTGATCGGGTTTCCTTTTCCGATTATGCTCGCGGTCATGCTGAACGAGGTGCGCCGCAAGTGGTTCCAGAAATCGGTCCAGACGCTGGTGTACCTGCCGCACTTTTTCTCGTGGGTCATCGTCGGCGGCCTCGTGGTCACCATCTTCGCCCAATCGGGCGTCGTCAACGTCGTGATGGAAAAGCTGACCGGGCACTCGTTCGCATTCCTGTTCCACGAAGGCTCGTGGGTCGCGATCTTCCTCGGTTCCGGCATCTGGAAAGACGCCGGTTTCAGCGCCATTATCTATCTGGCCGCGCTCACCTCGATCGACCCGAGTCTGTACGAAGCGGCGTCGATGGACGGAGCGGGCAAATGGAAGCAGATCCGCCATATCACGCTGCCGGGCATCAGCCCGACGATCGTCATCATGCTGATCCTGGCGATGGGCCGCGTGATGGAAGTGGGCTTCGACCAGGTGTATGTGCTGCAAAATTCGATCGTATCCGGCATTTCCGAAGTCATCAGCACGTATATTTACGCGATCGGTTTGCAGGGCGGGCAGTTCAGCCTGACGGCGGCGCTCGGCATGTTCGAATCGCTGGTGGCGTTTATTCTCGTGCTGCTCACCAACGCCGTCGCCCGCCGATTCGGCAAAGGGCTGTGGTAAGTTTTCCCGCGACCCGAATCCGGCTTTCAACAAGGAGGTCAAACGATGGGAACCACCAGGGAAGAACGCATTTTCTACGCTTTTAACTATGTGCTGCTGACGCTCGCCGGCATTCTGTGTTTGCTGCCACTGCTGCATCTGGCGTCGCTGTCGCTCAGCGGCAAGAACGCCGTGCTGTCGGGCTTTGTGACGCTGTGGCCGCAGGAGATTACGTTCGAGTCGTATAAACTGCTGTTCGCGGGCACGCCGGTGCTGCGCTCGTTGACCAACAGCGTGCTGATTACGGTCGTCGGCGTAGTCATGAGCATGGTCGTGACGATCTGCGCCGCCTACCCGCTGTCGCGCCGCGAGTTCTACGGCCGCCGCTGGCTGACGCTTGCGATCGTGTTTACGATGCTGTTCACCGGCGGGCTGATCCCGACGTATCTCGTGGTCAACTATCTCGGGCTGGTGAACTCGTACGGCGCGCTCTGGCTGCCGGCGCTCGTCAGCACGTACAATATGATGATCATGCGCTCCTTTTTCGAAAATATTCCCGAAGAACTGGCCGAAGCCGCGCGCATCGACGGTTCCGGGGAATGGAGGCTGCTGCTGCGGATCGTGCTGCCGCTGTCGCTGCCCATGCTGGCGACGATCGGCCTTTTTTACGCGGTGTATTACTGGAATTCGTTCTTCAACGTGATGATCTACATCAACAGCCCCGAGAAGCTCAACCTGACCGTGCTCATCCAGCAGATGGTGCGCAGCCAGTCGGTGCTTCAGGAGATCAACACGATGGATACGCAGCAGGTGAACAATATTACGCCGGAAGGCATCAAAGCCGCGGGCATTATGATCATGATCGTTCCGATGCTGGTCGTGTACCCGCTGCTGCAGCGATACTTTGTCAAAGGAGTGACGATCGGCGCGATCAAAGGATAGTTCCCGGTCCCGATCATCGGTGAACTTTTTTGGGAAAACGAATTTGTAAGCGTTCTTACGTCCGGGTTTCTATTCAAAAGGAGGGTTATGCCCATGACCAGAAAAAGACTGTCCGCGGCCCTGTCCGCCAAAACCGCCCAAAAAGCCGTATACGCGATTCTTGCCGCGACGTTCGCCCTGACGGCCGCCGGCTGCAGCAGCAGCCCGAACAACAGCAGCGCCGAAGCGGGCGGAGGAACGTCGGGCGACAAACGCGGTTCCATCACCGTTTCGCTGTACGACCGCGGCACCGTTCCGGCTTCCGAAGGCACGATGGACAACAACCGCTGGACCAAGTGGGTGAACGAGAACGGCCCGGTGGACGTCAAATACGTCACCGTGCCGAGATTCGAATCGCTGCAAAAATTCAACGTGCTGTTCGCGTCCCGCTCGGCGCCCGACCTGATCTTCGAATTCGACACCGCGTACCAGGGCCAGCTCTACAACCAGAAGCAGCTGCTGCCGCTGGACGATCTGATCGAGACAAGCAGCACGGGTTACAAAGCCATTTTGGACAAATATCCGGCGCTGCGAAAAGCGGGCACGATGGAAGACGGCAAGTTGTATCTGGTCGGACGTCCGATGCAGCTCGCGCCGCAGCATTACCTGCTGATCCGCAAAGACTGGCTGGACAAGCTGGGACTCGAAGTCCCGACAACGCCGGAAGAGTATCTGAAAGTCGCCGAAGCGTTTACGCAGCAGGACCCGGACGGCGACGGCAAAGCGGATACGGAAGGCACGGGACTGAGTTTTGTGGCCGGCATTATTTTGAACCATATGTACGGCACCGGCTTCACCCTGTTCGGCGAAGACCAGATTCCGTGGGTGCTCGAAAACGGCAAAGTGGTGCACGACTGGGAACGGATTCGCGCGGCGGTCTCGTTTCAGCAGCAGCTTTACGACGCGGGCGTCGCCGACAAAGACTTCGTGACCGACAAGAACGGCGAGAAGCAGAAGCAGATGTGGATTTCCGGCAAGCTCGGCATATACGGCAGCAACGGCGCGGACGTCGGCTCGTACGAAGCGCTCAAGCAGAACGTGCCGGAAGCCGAGGTGATCGCGATGCAGCTGCCGGCGACGCAGTTCGGAAGCTACAGCCCGACGCTCAGCAGTCCGGTGCAGATGACCGGCATGGTGAACGCGGCGGCCAAAGACCCGGAATCGGTGATGAAGATGATCGACTTTATGGTCGGCGACGAATACACGAACACGATCCAGAACGGCATTGAAGGCGAGCATTACGAGAAGACCGAGGACGGCCGCGCCAAAGCGATCGATCCGGAGAAAAACAAAACCGAACTGGAATACAACCGCGATATGAGCATGCTGACTCCGCTGATCGGCAAAAATTACGGAATCAAAAACAAAGTGAATCCGACCGCCGCGGAAAAAGATTTTATCAAGATTTACGAGCAGGCGGAGAAAGCTTATATGGACCCGTCCCGCCCGATGGTCGGCATCACCCAGCGAGCTTACCTGCCTCTGCTGCCGCAGAATCTGACCACGATCAACACCAACGCCAACAAAACGATCCTCGACCTGGCGATGCAAACGATCGTCGGAGGGGGCGGACAGGCGGCGGTGGACAAATTTATTACGGACGCGCAGGCGGTGTGGGACAAAGCGGGCGGCGCGCAGGTGGACGAATTCTACGCGAACTGGTACGCCGAAAGCAAAGACGACGCTATTCTGATGGAAGACATTTACGAGATCGGCGAGCAGATGAAAAAAGAAGAGTAGCAGGGCGCAAAGCGCGATAGGGCGCAAATAAAACGCGAACGGGCGAGGCCGCGGAAAGCGGGGAACCGCGGCGCGCACGCAGCAAAAGGAGGCAGCGCATTGAACGATTGGACCGTTCGGACGATGCGGAGGATGTATGCGGAAGCGTCGCAGGGCATCGCAATCGAAGACGGGCTTGTCCGCTACGATCGGCCCGGCCATACCCGGCAGGTCGCGCATCTGCCGTACTGCCACGAAGGGCGGTATTCGGCCGGCTATTACGCGCTGGGTACGCTGCTGGCTTGGCTGGAAGGCGAATACGAAATCGGACGCGAAAAAAGCGCGAACGACGGAGCGGGAAGGGGAGCGGTCCGGAGCGGCGGGAATGCGGACGGGGGAGGCCCGGATGCGGGCGCGCGGTCCGGGCGCGGCGGGGCCGAAGCTGTGGTCTTGACGGCGGACCGGGGACTGGCGACGCTCCGGGCGCTGGAGCGGCTTCAGGTATCGCAGCCGGGCGGGCCGTTCGACGGCGCGTTTCGCTGGTACGCCGAAGAAGAAAGCGTGCAGGATTCGAACGCGGCGTTCTTTATCCTGATGCCGCTGGTCGCGTTGAGGCTGCGCGCGCCGCAGGCCGTGCCGGACGGGCATGCGGCGGTCATCGACGGGATGCTGCGCCGGGCGGCGGTCTGGTTCGAACGGGAATGCCGCGAACCCGAGCTGAATTATCCGAACAAGACCCTGAGCGACGGCGCGATGCTGCTGGCGATCGCCGATCTGACCGGCGACGGAGAACGCTTGGAAACGGCGGCCGGGTTTTTCCGCCGCTGGGACGATTACACCGGCCGCCGCGGCTGGGGCTGGGGCGAGAATATGAGCCTCGTCTACCAGGGCGTGATGCTGAACGCGCTGGAGATTGCGGCGGAGCTGCTGCGCGAAGCGGACGCGGAACTTGTAAGGCGGCTGGAAAGCCGGAAAGAAGAACTGCTGGCGATTCTGCGCTTTTACGACGGCGAAGAGTTTGTGCCGTCGATCCGCAGTTACAACTTCGGCGGCGAAGTGCGGCGGCCGAGCCCGGCCTGGCTGATCGCCGGCGTAACCGGCGCGGGTAGGGCGGAGACGGCTTCGTTTCACGTCAACGACCTGCCGGCGCTGCTGCTGTTCGAACCGGAATTTCGCCGCGCGGCGCAGCCGGGCGGAGACGACGGGGACGGGGGACGTCCCGGAAACGGACTGCTTGAAGCGGATCGCGCGGCGGAAGCGGCAGCAGAAGCGGCGGTCGGAACGGGCCGCGCCGGCCCGGCCCGGCAGCCCGAGGTTCCGCGTATTCTCAGGCAGCGCGTGTTCGACGATGCGTATGCCTGCAGTTGGGTCGGCCGGCGCCTCCGGCTCGGCAGCCTGAACCGCTTTCCGGTGATGCCGGGCAGCTACCAGCACGAGACGTGGGGACTCGGCTGGCAGAGCTTTCCGCTGTCGGCTTCGGCGGCGGGAGGACAGGTGTCTTACGCCCGCTGGTACGCGGACGACGGGAAGATCGTCCGCACGCATCCGGCGGAAAGCTACAAGACCGCGTACCTGATGCCGGCGCTGTTCCCGCAGCGCCCTTATCCGGAAGTGCGCGCGTTCGCCGCGCAGAACGGGCCCGCGCTGCTGGCGCTGCGCGTGCTGGAGAATGTGCGCCAGCCGGCGGCGGAGATCGCCGACGAATGGATCGTGCATCGCTATGACGGCGATGCGGAAGAAATAGCCGGCGGGGACGGCCGGCTGTGGCGGGTGCTGCGCTATGAGGGAGCGGCGATCGCCATATCGCCGCTGCTCGGTATTCGGTTCGGCGGCGGCGCGCCGCCGGGCGAAGAATCGGCGGCCCCGCGGCCCGAAGGTCTTCGGCGGGCGGGCGGCGAAGACGCCGTTCAAGCCGGCGCGGCGAAAAAGGCCGAGGCTGCCGCACGGCCGGCTGCGCCGGAGCTGCCGCTTGACGACGCGGCCCGCAGGCCGGGCGTGCTTGAGGTTCGGCGGACAGGCGAGCTGCTCAAGCTGCGCCAGGTCCTGTACGCCGGCGCGGAGCGGACGCTCATCGCGCCGAGACTGGAAACCGGCTGGGCGGTCGTGTGTCTCGACGAGGCGCCGGACGAAGAAACGATCCGGGCCGAACTGCGGCGCCTCGCGATCGAAGACGTTCTGGAAGACGACCGCGAAGTGCCGCGGGCTTCGCACGAACTGATTCGCAGCATAAGACTGCTGCAAGACGGGGAGGAGCTGGTCCGCCTGCGCCTCGATCCGCACGAAGCGGCGACTTGAGCCGCCGCCGGACAGCGGTTTGCAAGCCCGGGCCCGGGCGGCTGCTTGTTCACAGCGGCGGCCTGCTGGAAATGTGCGCATTCGGTCAACATTTTCGGCGAAAAAAGATGCTTTACGGCAAAATGTTGACTTTTGGAACACATTTTATAAGCAAACCGGCATGATTAGCGATTTTGACGTCCGAATGTGCGCACGGAGTCAACATTTTAGCTGGTTCTCCGGATTTTTCCGATAAATGTTGTCCTATCGTCAGCATTCTACAGCCGGGCTTGTGTCGAAGCAGCAAACGGTTGATTGCGATTCATCGAAATTCAGACCGAGGCTTACATTCCCGTGCACAGCACGGAAGGAGATGAAACATGAACAAGAAAGTCTGGAAGCGCTTGAATCGCTGCGTTATGATTGCGGTATTGACGGCCGGTCTGGCGCCGGCGGGGATCGGCCGTCCGGCTGTCTCGGCCGCCGCCGCTCCGTCCGGCTTGATGGTCGAAGCCGCGCCGCCGGCTTCGGCGGCTCCGGCCGCCGCCGACGATGCGGCTGCCGCTGCGCCGCCAAGCGGAGCGGCCGCGCAGGCTCCCGCCGCGCAAGAACCGGCCGCCGGGCCGTCCGGCGATCCCGAAGCC
This sequence comes from Saccharibacillus sp. CPCC 101409, assembly GCF_030518235.1. Taxonomy (GTDB): domain Bacteria; phylum Bacillota; class Bacilli; order Paenibacillales; family Paenibacillaceae; genus Saccharibacillus. The sequence goes on from NZ_JAULSA010000015.1 coordinate 10,918, forward strand.
GCGCCCGCCGAACCCGCCGGGCCGGATGCGGGCGGCGATTCCCCCGCCGCCGGCGGCTCCGCCACAGACAGCTCCGGCGCAGCCGGGCCGGAACGCCAAGCCGCGCCGGATTCCGATCCGGCCGCGGACAAAGCGGAAGCCGCCGAAGCTTCCGCGCTCACGCAGGCGTCCGCGGCGCCGATCGTCGCGGATACGTTCGAATCCGCGGCCGCCGGCGCGAATCCTCCCGGCTGGACGATCGGTTCGCCGCCGGCCGGCGTAACGGCCAAAGTAACCGCCTCGGCGGATCGCGGCGGCAAAGTGCTGACGGTCTCGCAGGCCGCGCCGGTCGCGAATACGTATAATTTCCGCCGTCCGGCTGCGGTGACGAGCGCCAAAAGCTCGCTGTCCTACAGCTTCAGCGTGCCGCAGACCGATACGGTGATTTATTTGCCGACACCGGGCAAAGACACGGCCGCTCTGGCACAGTTCGCCGTATACGGCGGCTCGATCAGCTATATGGGTCAGGGCGTTAGCACCTGGACCAAGCTGATGCCGGTAGAGCCCAACGTCTGGTACGATGTGCGCGTCGCGATGAACAGTGGGACCGGAACGTTCGACCTCGAAGTCGACGGCCGCAGGCTGCTGACGAAAAAACCGATGAAAAACAGCGGTCCGATGAACTCGTTCTCGGTCGCCGTGTACAAAGAACACAGCGGCTCCGCTTCGTTCGACGACTTTTATGTAAACGGATACATCGCGGCGGTTTCCGCTTCGTTCGCCGAGCCGCAGGTTCAGGTGCCGCCTGGACGCGACATCGATCTGGAACTTGTATTCGATCCGGCGGACGCGACCGACCGCAGCGCGACTTTCTCGTCCAGCGACGAGTCGGTGGCGACGGTCGACGCCAATGGCCGGGTGCACGGCGTATCGGAAGGCACGGCCGTGATTACGGCGCAGCCGGACGAGCCGATCGCGGCCGCCCAGACAACGGTAACCGTCGCGGACGTTCCGGTGTCCGGCGTGACGGTGGAAGCGCCGGCGGGACCGCTGCCGGTCGGTTCGCACACGCTGCTGGACGCCTCGTTCGAGCCGGAAGGCGCGTCCGAGACCGATCTGACCTGGACCTCGGCCGACGAATCGGTCGCCACGGTCGACGGCTACGGCGAAGTGACCGCCGTCGCGCCGGGACAAACGACGATCACGGCAGCGGCCGTGTCGGGCGCGGAAGGCGAAGCGGCCGTTACGGTGGCGGCTCGCACCGTGATGCGCGAACTGTTCGTCTCGCCGCAGGGCAGCGACGGCGGCAGCGGCGCAGCGGCTTCGCCGTTCGCGACGATCGGGCGCGCGCAGCAGGAAGTGCGGCTGCTGAACGACAATATGACGGGCGATATCGTGGTGAATCTCGCGGCGGGTACTTTCGCGCTGAATGCGCCGCTGGCGTTTACGCCGGAAGATTCCGGCACGAACGGGTACTTTGTGACGTACCGCGGCGCGGGCGGCGAAGACACCGTCGTCAGCGGCGGGCGGACGATTGCCGGCTGGACGGAGACGGCGGCCGGCAGCGGCGTTTACCGCTCGAACGTCGGAACCGGCCTGGAGACGCGCCAGCTGTTCGTCGACGGCGTGCGGGCGGTGCGAGCCCGCAGCGAAGGCGGACTGACCCGCCCGGTCAAGACGGCGACCGGTTACACGTCGGAAGATACCGCGATCGCGTCGTGGAGCGACGCGCCGGAGCTTGAACTGGTATTCGAAGACGAATGGACCAATTCCCGGGTCCGCGTGCAGTCGGTGACGCAGGCGAACGGACTGGCGCAGATTACGCTGCGGCAGCCGGGCTGGACCGCGGTCTCGAACCGCAGCCAGACTTCGGCCACGCTGCCGGTGTATTACGAGAACGCGCGCGAACTGCTCGATCGGCCGGGCGAGTGGTATTACGACAAAGCGGCGGGCGTTATGTACTACAAGCCGCGCGCGTGGGAAGACCTGGGCACCGCGACAGTCGTCGCTCCCGTTCTGGAGACGCTGGCGACGATCATGGGCGAATCGGCCGACAATCCCGTGCGCAATCTGAATTTCGAAGACATCGCGTTTATGTATTCGACCTGGATGCGTCCGAGCACGGACGCCGGTCATTCCGACGCGCAGAACAACCACCTGCGCTACGCCGGATCGCCCGACCAGCTTCCGCCGGCGGCGATCATGGCGGAGCTGTCGAACGGCGTCAACTTTACCGGCAGCACTTTCGCGAAGCTCGGCATCACCGGCATCCGGCTGCAAAACGGCGTGCAGAACAGCCTGATCGAAGGCAGCCGCTTCTACGATATCTCCGGGGGCGCGGTCAACGTCGGCCAGCCGATCTCAAGCGACCGCGACATCTTCAACCCGGACGACCATCGCCTCATTATGAAGAACGACGATATCGTCAACAATGTGATCCACGATATCGGGGTGGACTTCAAGTCGGCGGCGGCCGTATCGGCGGGCTATCCGCTCGATATGGACATCAGCCATAACGAAATGTACGAGCTGCCTTACAGCGGCGTGCATATCGGCTACGGCTGGGCCAAAGCGTTCGATCCGGTTACGCGCAACGTCAAAGTCGAAGACAACCTGATCTACGACCTGATGGGCAAAGGGCTGCGCGACGGCGGAGCGATCTACACGATGGGCGCGACCGGAGCGACGGCGGACGACAAAAACTTTGTCGGCGGCAACTATATCCGCAACCAGCTCGAAGCGAACGCGGCGCTGTACACCGACGAAGGCACGGCGTTCTGGAAATTCGAGCACAACGTGATCGACTTGAAAGACACGCCGCCGTGGAGCACTTCCGTCCGCTGGGCAATGGCTTACGTGCCGTCGATCCACGATGTGGAGTACGTGCACAATTACACGACGACGGCGACGTTTACCAACAACAGCGATAGAGTCGTATTCGCCGACAATACGGTCGTGCCGGACGCGAACTGGCCGCAGGAAGCGCAGGCTATCATCGCAAACGCCGGGCTTCAATCGGCATACGCCGCTTTGAACGACGGCGAAATCGGCCGCTGGAGCACGGCGGTGCTGGAACTTGAGAGCGGGCAAAGCGGGACGCTCCAACTGACGAGCATCGGCGGCAAAGACGAATCCAACAGCGCCGCGGGCGCGTCGATCTATTACCGGAGCCTGGATCCGCAGATCGCGCAGGTGAACAGTCAGGGCGTGGCGACCGGCGTATCGACGGGCGCTGCCACGATCGAGATCGCGGTGATCGAAGGCTCCGTGCTGCGCATCCTGCACGCGCAGGTCCAGGTGGACGACGAAACGACGGATATCGGGCTGGAAGGCCGGCCGGGGCATGTCGCTTATGCGAAAGAAGGGCAAACGCTGGATCTTGAAGCTTACGGCGTCAGCCGCTTCGGCGACCGTACCGCGCTGACTTCGGTCGGCTACGACAGCGGCGACGATTCGGTCTTTACCGTAAATGCCGCGGGCAAGCTGACGGCGGTCGCGGAAGGCGCCGCGGCGCTGACGATCACGGCGGCCGGGCCGGACGGCGAAGCTCTGGACGTCGAATACGAAGTCAAAGTGTGGAAAGACGGCACGGTCTATACTCATTCGCTTCAGCCGGAGATCGAGAATCCGTCCGGCTGGTATGTGAATACGCAGGCCAACGCGCTGAGCGAACTGGCCGGCGGTACGCTGTCGCTGCGGGCGCCGAGCGGCTACGCCGTTTACAAGGATCGCAAATTCCAGAACGAAATGCTGAATTTCAACCTGAAAATCGACGATGTGCCGGGTTCCGGCAACTGGTACGCGCTGATGCTGAACAATCAGGACATCGAGCAGAACTACAGCACGGGCACGATGTATATGAGCGTAATCGGCAGCGGCGGCATCGAGCTGCACCGGTTCAACGCCGGTAAGCGGACCACCATTTACGGCGGGACCTCCCAGGCTCCGGGTCTCGAGGGCCTTTCGATTCCGAACACGATGCTGGGCTTCGGCGCGGAACATGAGATCCAGACCGGGGTGTTCAAGGAATCCGGCGGCGTGCGCGTCGTGCTGACGTCGGACGGAACGGAAGTATTCAATTATCTCGATCCGTCCGCGGACGCGATCGGCGAAGCCGGCCATATCGGCTTTATCTCACGCCAGCGCATCACGGAATTGTCGTATTGAAACTGAAATGAACGAAGAAGGACCGTAACGCTTCGGCGGAGACGGTCCGCCTTCCGTTTATCGCTTCATCGTCCGCTCGGGGCTTAAGACAAAGCTTCGCCTATGACAAACAGCCGGCGCCGCCGCGCAAAAGGAGGGGAAACATGCATAAAAAGTGGCTGTACCGGCTGATCCTGTCGTATCTGCCGATCCTGTTCGCGGTGGTGTCGTGCCTGGTGATCGTGTTTTTTATGACGCTAAGCGAAACGGTGCGCAAACAAACGCTCCAGGCCAACGGGATCTATGCGCAAAATGTGCTCCAGGTCGTCGACACGGCGCTGAAAAGCATCGAAACGCCGACGATCAAAGGGCTGCTGCTCAGCGATCGGGTCAGCGGGTATTTCGGCGAAACGGAGGGCTCCACGCCTTACCGCGATTACGGGGTGACCGAGACGCTGCTCGACTTTATGTCGCCGCTGCCGATGATCGATTCGGTCTATCTGTACCGGGCGGCCGACGACAAAGTGCTGATGCAGTCGTTTTCTTCCACGCTGGCGGATTTCGGCGACCGGCCTTTTATCGAGCGGGCGTTGGACGATCCGCTGGCTCCGGCGTGGAGCGGGCTGCGGCGGATGAGTTTGTTCGTGGGCGACCGGGAACCGCGCGCGGTGGTGTCGCTCGGCAAGCCGGTACCGTATTTTTCCGGGGAGCAGGGATTGATCGTGGTCAACGTGCGCAAAGAATCGATTCAGTCGCTGCTGCAGGAAACGGGGCGCAGCGATGTGGACGTCTGCATCCGGGATACGGAGGGCGGCATTATCGGCGGATCGGAGCAGAGCTGTTCGGACGAGGGAGGCCGGGAAGCGATCGGGCTCGTTTCTCCTTATACCGGCTGGCAGGTGGAGGTGCGGCTGGCGGCGTCGAGCTCGTTCTCGCTGCTGTCGGCGTTCTCCAATCTATGGGCGCTGCTCGGCTTTGCGGCGATCGTCGGCGGAATCGCGGCGATGACGTATATCAGCCACCGGCATTACCGGCCGCTGGCGCAGGTCATCAACCGCATCGCCGCGTTCGCGGAGCAGCAGCGAGGCGGCGGACCGCTCGCGCCGGCGCAGAGCGGCGACGAATTCGCGCTGATCGAGCGGTCGCTGGAGAAGCTGATCGAGCAGGCCAACGATTATGAACGCCAGCAGGCGGAAGGTCTGCCGTACCGCCGGGCTTTTCTGTTCAAAGAACTGCTCGAAAACGGCGTGGATATGCCGCCCGAACGCTGGAACCGGGAAGCGCAAAATATCGGCGTGACCGGCGAATTCGAGGTATGCGCGGTCGGGGTGGCGGAGATCGACGCCTACGAGCAGTTTGCGGAAAATTACTCGGCGCGCGACCGCGCGCTGTTCAAATTCATGCTGCGCAGCGTCGTGCAGGAGATCGCGGACGAATGCGGCGACCGGCTGTGGGCGGAGTGGATCGGTCCCGACCGGCTCGGACTGCTGTATCGTTCGCAGCGGGATTCGGACCGGGGAATCGAACCGGCCCGGCTGGCCGCGATGGCGGAGCAGGCGGGCGCGTGGCTGAGGCAGAACGCCAAGTTCACCGCGACATTCGGCTTCGGGGGAGCCGCCGAAGAACTGCGCGGCATTACGGGGTCGTATCGCATGGCGCTGGCGGCGCTCGACCGCAAAGTATCGGAAGGGCCGGACCGGGCCTATATCTTCGGCCGCGCCGGGGACGACGGAGCGGGCGGCGGCATGGACGCCCTGGTGCAGACGGGACGCGAAGCGGCGCTGGCGTTCCGTCTCGGCGGCGAGTGGGAGGAACTGGTCGAGCGTTTCTTCGCCCAGACCGCGGGCGGCGGGTATTCGAAAGAAGATATCGTCCGGCTGATGACGCTGCTTCGGGCGCAGTTCCGGCGGGAGATGCAGGAGCTGCCGCAGCCGATGCAGGATATCTGGAGCGAATGCGAGCTGCGCGGCATCCCGGAAGAGCCGGAAGGCTTCGAATGGATCGGGGAGCTGCGCGGACCGCTGCTGGAATCGCTGCGCGAAGCGCAGCGCAGGCTCGGCGAAGAACGCATGAACCGCGAACATTACGAACTGGCGAACCGGATGCGGCAGTACGTCGCCGAACATTACCGCAATCCCGATTTTTCGCTGACGCAGATCGGCGAAGCGCTGGGCGGCAGCGCCAAGACGATCAGCCGTATTTTCAAAGAAGAAACCGGAGAGAAGTTCGTCGATTACCTGGCGAAGCTGCGGATCGAAGAAGCCAAGCGGATGCTGGCCGGGACCGAAGAGTCGGTGCAGGATATTGCCGAACGGGTCGGTTATGTGTACCCGATGTCTTTTATCCGCATGTTCAAGAAGCTGGAAGGACTGACGCCGGGCGAGTACCGCAAAGCGTCGCAAACGGAGCGGCGGCGTCAGCAAGGAGGATAAACGCATATGCACAGAGCGGTATACCGGGCCTGGAGCCCGGACGCGGAGGCGGCGGAGCGGTATTTTCGGCGGCTGCGGGAGAACGAGGCGGACTTGCGGGCGCTGCGCCTCGGCATGGATAAGGAAAGCGTGCGGCTGCTCGGCGCATTCGGCGGAAACGGACACTGGTTCGTTTATCTGGAAAAGGAAGCGCGGCCGCCGCGGCCGGGAAGTTCCGCGGAGCCTGGACGCAGCCCGGCGCCGGGCGGCGGCGAAGACGTTGAAGCCGACGCCGCGCTGCGCCGGCTGCTGCCGGGCGCGCGGGATGTGCTGGCGGCCTGGCCGGGAGCGTCCGAGCCGAAGGTTTTTGCGCCGATGACGGATATTTTTCATTACCAGCGGCCGCACGGACGGGAGCACTGGCGGCGCAAAGCGCCGGCCGAAGCTTACGGGCGAATCGCGCGGCTGAAGCCGGACATGACGGCGAGCTACGTTTATTATCATCATCAGTACCAGGAGGAAAAGCCGGGCGACGGCAATAAATACGGCGTCATCGGCCTGCACGAGAATTTGCTGTTTTTCTATGCGGAGCGCCCGGCCGTACTCGAACCCGCGCCTTACGCGGGAACGCTGAACACATCGAACACGCCCGAAGACTGGGGAGCGGCGATGCGGCCGCATTTTATCGAATGGGCGGACATGCCGGAAAGCGAGCGGGTCTGGCTGAACCTGGACCGCGTACTCGAAGTTCGGCTGCCGGATCAAACGGAAAGCGGAAAGGATGAGTAAAGGAATGCGAAGCAGGATCTGTTTGAACGGCGAGTGGGATTTCATGCCATTGTACGACCGCCCGCAGGAGCTGTCGCTGCCGGAGAATCCGCGATACGAAGAGCGAAAGGTGCTTGTGCCGTCGAGCTGGCGCGGTTCGTACGAGCCGGAGCCGGGACGCATATTCGGAAAAATCCCGGAGTACGGCTTCGAACTGTTCGCCCCTTTCGGTTATCCGCCGGAGTGGGATCGCGCGGAAGCGGGCGTGCTGCGCCGGAGCTTCGCCGTGCCGGAAGAGTACGCGGGCGGGCGGATCGTGCTGCGGCTGGACGGAGTCATGCAGCAGGCGGCGGTGTATCTGGACGGCGAGCGTCTGGCGGTCTGGCGCGACGGCTATCTGCCGCTGCGGCTCGATATTACGGACCGGACGCGGCCGGGAGAAACGCATGAGCTTCAGGTGGTCTGCGCCAATTTCGACAAAACGGAGCTGCCGTCCGGCGCGCTCAAAGTCACCGGGCTGACCGGCTCGTGGTTCGGCTATCTGGCCCGCGGATTGTGGCAGGACGTCTGGCTGGAAAGTCTGCCGCCGCTGACGATCGAGCGGACTTCGATCCGTACATCCGTCAGGCGCGGCACACTGGAGGTGCAAGCGCTGGTCGGCGCGGGCGGACGCTTCGCGCCTTCGGGCGAGCTGGCGGTCAGGCTGACGGTGCGGCGCGCGGAAAAGGCGGACCGCGACGGACGGGCGAGCCGCCCGGTCGTGCTCGCGGCTTCGGCGAAGCTGGACGGGGGAGAGACGTACGCGGGCGGGGGAACGTCCGGCGGCGGGATGTCCGTCGAAGACCGCCTGTGCGAGAACACGCGGCTGCCGGCGCTGGGCAGGGCACGGTTCGAACTGGATTGGAGGGACGCCGAACTGTGGAGTCCCGATTCGCCGTCGCTGTACGCCGCGGAACTGGAGCTGCTGGAGAACGGCGCCGTCGTGGACCGGATCGAAGAAATCTTCGGCTTCCGCGAATTCCGGAGCGAAGGCCCGCTGTTTATGCTGAACGAAATTCCGCTGCGGCTGCGCGGGGACTCGTGGCACTTTCAGGGACCGACGCAGCAGACGGAAGAATATGTGCGAACCTGGTACCGCATGTGCCGGGAAGTCGGCGTCAACTGTATCCGGCTGCATGCCGAGCCTTACCCGGAGTATTTTCTGCGTATCGCGGACGAAGAAGGCATGCTGATCGTCGGCGAAACGGCGATCTACGGTTCGGGCAAATCGATGGCGGCGGATCATCCCGATTATATCCTGAACGCGCTCGATCATGTTCGGCGCCTGGTGCTGCGCGACCGCAATCATCCGTCCGTCGTGATGTGGAGCGTGGAGAACGAGATGCGCTGGGTCGACGGGCGGGACGAATTCAAGCGGCATATACCGGCTTTGACGGACGCGATGCGCTTGCTCGATCCCACGCGGCCGATCTGCGCCGAAGGCGACAACCGGCTGCTGCCGAAAGAACGGACCGAAGTGGAGAGCCGGCACTACAATATCGACGGCACGATCGGACAGTGGGACCGGAGTGTGCCGCTGACGTTCGGCGAACACGGAAGCTGGTGGTATATCTGCCCGCAGAACGCCAGTGTGTACGCGGGGTTGAAAGCCTACCGGCATACCGACGAAAGCGTCGCGGGACTGGCGGAAAAAGAGCGGCTGTTCGCCGAATATGCGCGCAGGCAGGAGGTGTCGGGCATCTCGACGTTCAACTTCGCGCATTATTTCATGCGGGCGATGCCCGAACGGGACATTCCGCTGGAATGGCCGGACCCCGAAGCTCCGGGCGTCAAGCCGGCGTATATTCCGGCGTATTCGCTGACCTTGAATAACGGCCTGCTGCCGCCGGAATATCCGGCTTACCGGCCGAACCCGGCGTTCAAGGTTATGAAAGAAGCGTTTCGACCGGCGGCGCTGATCGCTTCCGAATACGACCGCTGCTTTTTCGACGACGCGGCGATCGGGCGCGGCTTCGATGTGTACAACGACACCCTTGCGGCCCGGGAAGTCCGGGTCGAGTTCCGCGTGTCGCAGGGAGGCCGCGAGCTGCGGCGGCAGACGCTGCAATTCCGGCAGCAGCCGGCGGAGCGGCGCCGGGTGGAGTTTGTCTGGACGCCGGATCGGATCGGGCGTCCGGCAGGGGCCGGATGGGCCGGATGGGCCGGAACCGCTGCGGCGCCGGCAAGCGGAAGCGGCGAAGAAAGCCGACCGGAAAGCGGAGAAGCGGCCGGAAAGGAGCAAGTATCCGAATCGGGAGTTCGATCGGGCGGCGCGTCCGTACGGGGCGTGAAGCGCAGCGGAATCCAAGCAGAGGCTGCTGCTTCAAGGGTTGATATTCCGCCGGCTTCAAGCAGCGGCTTCGCCGATGAAGAAACGGCGGAACTGACCGCCGTGCTGCTGCACGGCGGCGAGGTCGTGCACGAGGTGAAGAAGACGTACCGCGTGTTCTCCGCTTCTTTGAGGCGGCGGCCGGTCGAAGCGCGCGGAGCATGCTTCTATATCGGCGGGGACCGCGATTACGGCATAATCGGCGGACTGCTGCCGGACTGCCGCCGCGTAGAGGCGGGCGGGCTGGAGCGCCTGCCCGCGGGGTCGCTGCTGATCGTCGGCAGCCGTATCCAGGCCGAAGGCGGCGGGATCGAACGCGCGGCGCGGGAATTTGCCGCGCGGGGAGGCCGCCTGCTCGTGCTGGAGCAGGAAAGCTTTGCCATCGGGCGGCTGACGCTCAGCCGGAGGGACTTTATCCGCGCCCATGCCGGAAGCTATGCGCATCCGGTGCTCGCCGGCTTCGGCGACGACGACCTGATGTTCTGGGACGCGGAGCTGCGCGAAGACGGGCCGGCGCCGATCTGCGCCGCCGCTTTCGAGAAGCCGCGGACGGGGGACTTCCGTCTGCTGCTGGAATGCAGCGCCGGCGACTTCGGCGACGGCGGGGATCTGTGGACGCCGCTGCTGGAGTATCGCGGCGGCCGGGGCTATCTGCTCGCGAACCAGCTCGATCTCATGAGCCGGTTCGAGCGCGTTCCGCAGGCGTGCCTGCTGCTGCGCCGCTTGCTGGAGCACGCAGCGGGGGCGGGCGAAGCCGCCGGCGAAGAAGCGGCGTCCGCTCCGGGCAGCGGACGTGCGGTTGACCGCTTTGCGGATGAAGCGCAGCGGCCCGAAGATTCGCGCGCATCTTCGGCCGAAGCGGCAAACGAAGCCGCGATCGCCTCCGAATCGGGTGGGGCCGATTCGAATACGGCCGGGTTCGGCGGCGCTTCCTCCGCCGCGGCCCGGGCCGGCCGCGCGGCTTCGCACGCCGCGCCGGCCTACGCCCTGACCGCGCCGGGCAGCGCGGCCGAACGCCTGCTCTCGGCGCTGCGCCTGCCGCATACGCCGCTGCGCGGCGCCGCCGACCTGCAAGCGCTGCTGCGCGCGCAGGCCGCCGGCGAACAGCCGGTTCCGGCCGCCGCGCCCGGCGCGGAACAACCCGAGCTTTCGGCCTCGGACGCCGAAGCGCCCGGCACAGCCGGCGGCGCGGATACAGCCGCGCCTTCCGGCGCTGCGCTCCCGAGCATGGCCGCCGCGCCGGGCCTGCTCGTGCTGGACCCCGCCCGGCTGCGCGAGCCGGGCGCGGCCGAGGCCGCCCGCGCCTTCGCCGAAGCCGGCGGCGCGGTGCTGGTTTTGCCGTGCGGCGAAGCGCACGCCGGGGCGCTGGCGCGATTGCTGGACCGCCCCGTGCGGGTGGCGGCCCACGAGGCTTACCAGCTTGAAGCGGACGATGCCCGTCCGCTCGCCTGCGGCCTGAGTCCGGCCGACCTGTTCGGCCTGGACAAAGTGCATCATTCTCCGCGCGACGTGGAGAATCTGCCGTTGGGCCTGCACCGCATCGAAGCCGACGGCGTCCGGCCCGTCTGCGTCAGCGTCGAGGGCACGGCGTGGAAAGACTACTTCGTGCACAAATATACGGCCGAGCACAGCCGCCTGGCGCTGGTCGAGCTGAACCGCGACCGCGCGAGGGAGCCGGGCGCTTTCCTGATCGAAGCGGCGGCCGGCGCGGGGCGCGTCGTCTGCTCGCAGATTGCCGTCCGGCCGGAGCTGGACAAGTGCCTGCGCATTTATTCGAGACTGCTGGCCAATCTCGGCGCATCGTTCGAAGACGACCTGTGGAGCGATGTCAAAAGCGACGCCCAGTACGCGATCGAAGCGATGATGGCGCTGCCGTGCCGGCCTTACCAGGACGAGCAGGCGATGCGCGCCTATTACACCGACCCGGAGTTCTCGCTGAACAATCTCGGCGAAGGCTTGTACGGCTGGATGAAGAAAAAAGAGCGCAGTTTCGAGGACGGAGCGATGTCGATCCGGGACTCGGCCGGCGGCCTCTGGTTCATGAGCGCTTTTGTGCATGTGCCGGAGTTTTCGGCGGCTGCGGGTCCGCACGAAGCCTCGCCGCTCGCCGATGCTCTGCCGGGCCGCGTCGGGGCAAACGGGGAGCTTCGCCCGGCATCCGTTTCCGCGCCGGGCGAAGCTGCCGCTCCCGCCGGGCAAACCCCGGTTCGTCCGAACACCGCTCAACTTATTCGTCCCGCCCGTCTCCGCCTGCTCGGCAATATCGCCGACCCGGAGATCTGGCTGAACGGCGAGCGGCCCGAGCACGGCGCCGCATTGAAGCCGGGCGTCAACCGGCTGATTGCCGTGCTGCGCGGAGGCGCGGAAGATATCCGCTTCGGCCTGGTATTCCTGCATCCCGACGGCACGTATATGGACGATCTGCGCTATCGGATGACGATCGACGAAGTCGAACCGAAATAGCAGCCGTTTTTTCGGCCGCGCGTTCTCTTCTGCTCAAGTCTTCACAGCCAGCTTCTTGTCTCAACCCATTCATACAAGCTGCATTGCCGAAAAAGCAGCGTACAGGCAAAGATCGGCTTTTTCCCGCAGCCACGTTGACAATTAAGCAGCGTAGAAGCCGATAAACGGAAATTTCAGCTTAAATCGGCCGCTCAGATTGCTTTTTTGTCAACGCAGCCGCGCTGCGTGACGAAAATCGGCTTCTACGCTGACAAAAAGTCAACGTAACCGATGCTGCCGCTTTGCCTCTCCAATATCCCAACTTCCGAAAAGGAGTCGATCAACCATGACCGATCCCATCACCGATCCCGCAAGCAAGTCCGCTTTGTCCGGCCCGGCCGGGACATTACCGGCGGCCGGAGCGGCGCACGCTTCTTACTCTGCGCAGACCGCAGAGTCTTCCGGGCAGGCCGCGTTCGAGCACCCGGCTCAAGACGCGGCGTCCGCGTCCGCTCCGTCTGCCGCCCGGCCTTCCGAACGCGGCTCCGGCTCCGCTCCGGCGTCCGGGCCGTCTTCGCCCGAGCGCCGCGCGGACGGCGCTTACGCTTTTCTCGACGAAGCGCGCGAAGTCGAATTCTACCGCCGCGATCTGCCGACGCCGTGGATGAACTACCTGTCCAACGGCACATTCCACACGATGCTGTCGCACGCGGGCGGCGGGGTCGCTTTTTACAAATCGCCGCAGATCTGGAGAATCACGCGCTACCGTTTCTTCCATCTGCCGACCGACCGCTCCGGGCCGTATGTGTACATTCAGGACGCCGCCCCGGACGCCGATCCGACCGACTACTGGTGCCCGACCCACGAGCCGGCGTTCAACCGTCCCGACGATTGGCGCAGCGCGCACGGCATGGGCTACACGCGCTTCGAAGCGTCCCGCGGCGGCATCCGCGCCCGGACGGTCTATTTCGTCGGTCCCGAAGAAAACTCGCTTATCTGGAACCTGACGCTGACCAACGATACCCCGGCTGTCAAAAAGCTGCATGTCTACGCCTACGCCGAATTCGGCATGATGGAGTTTATGCGCGAGCTCCAGTGGCAGTGCTACAACAAGCACCAGGTGTCGGTGACGCATGCGGAAGGCGACGTGCTGCTGTACCGCTACGGCGTCGAGAACCGGCCCAAGCCGGACGAGACGCCGCTGGTCTACTTCGCCGCCGACGTTCCGCTGACGGGCTACGACGGCGACCGCGACGCTTTTATCGGCAGCTACCGCAGCGAGTCGAATCCGCGGGCGATCGAGCGAGGAGGCTGCACGGGTTCGACGCTGCTCGGCGGCGATCCGTGCGGCGCGCTGCAAATGACGCTGACGCTCGCTCCCGGCGAAACGCGCGAATTGAACGTATTTCTCGGCGCCGCGCCGGACGAAGCGGAAGCGCTGCTGGCGGTGGAGCGCTCGCGGCAGGCGGGGTTCGTCAAGCGTTCTTTTGCCGGATTGAACAAGGACTGGGACGACTATCTCGGCGCATGGAACTGCAAACTGCCCGATCCCGAAGCCGAGCGCATGCTGAATATCTGGAATCCGTACCAGGCGCAGCGCAACTTCCTGTTTTCGCGCAATATTTCGTTCTATGCGACGGGCACGTTCCGGGGCGTGGGCTTCCGCGATACGGCGCAGGATATTCTGGCGGTGATCCCGCACGATATCGAAGCCGCGAAGGACAAGCTGCGCCTGCTGCTCGGGCAGCAGTACGGCGACGGACACGTGAACCATTACTTTTTCCCGCACGAAGGCTGGGAGCCGGTGACGAGCGTCCATTCGGACGATCATCTGTGGACGGCGCTGGCGGTGCGCGACCTGATCGCCGAAAGCGGGGACGCGTCCTTTTTGCAGGAAAACGTTCCGTACTACGACGGCGGCGAAAGCAGCGTGTACGAACATCTGCGGCGGGCGATCGGCTTTACGGAAGATCATCTGGGCGCGAACGGCTTCCCGCTGATGCTGCGCTCCGACTGGAACGACCAGCTGTTTCGCGTGTGCCGCGAAGGGAGAGGCGAAAGTATCTGGACGGCGATGCAGTTCGGCGCGGCGCTGCTGGGCATGATCGAACTGGCGGAAGCCGCGGGACGCGGCGAAGACGGCGAACGTTACCGCAGGTTGTACGACGAGCAGCAAGGACGGGTGAACGGCGCGGGCTGGGACGGCAGATGGTACCGGCGGGCGGTGATGGACGACGGGCGCTTCCTCGGCACGGACGAGCACGACCAGGCGAAGATCTGGCTGAACGCGCAGACGTGGGCGACGCTGTCGGGCATGGCGGAGGACGGCAAAGGGATCGCGGCGATGGACAGTGTGCGGGAGCTGCTCGATACGGAACTGGGCATCAAAAAGCTGCATCCGTCGATTACCGATTTTCCCGATCCGGCCGATCCGCTGACCAACTATAATCCCGGCACGGGCGAGAACGGCGCGGTGTTCTGCCATGCCAATACCTGGGCGATTATCGCGGAATGTATGCTGGGTCGGGGCGATCTGGCGTACAAATACTACCGGCAGCTGATCCCGAGCGTCGCGATGGAGCGGGCCGGCATCGAGCGCTACCGCGCCGAGCCTTACGTGTACGCGTCGAATCTGTTCGGTCCGGAATCCGACAAATTCGGCCTGGCGAACGTGTCCTGGCTGACCGGAACGGCCGCCTGGATGTACGTCGCCGCGACGCAGCATATCCTCGGGATCCAAGCGACGAGGGACGGACTGTCGATCGACCCCTGCATCCCGTCGGAGTGGGAAGGGTTCGAAGTCGTCCGCGTGTTTCGCGGCTGCCGCTACGAGATCGAGGCGGTCAATCCCGACCGGGTATGCAAAGGCGTGCGACAGATTACGGTAAACGGGGAAACGGTGCAGGGGTGCATCGTGCCGGTGTTCCCAGCGGGCGAGGCGGTGAATGTGCGAGTGACGCTGCAAGCAGGCGGGGGAAGCGGAGCGTAGAGACTTCTTTGCCTAAAAAAGTGCTCGACCCAAAAAGCCGCGCAGCCGGAGAGTTTCCGGTTTGCGCGGCTTTTGGGCGTGCGGATAAAAAGTGCCGGCCAGGCAGCGAAGGGATCGCGCCGGCTTAACGCGGCCGAGCGGCAGCCGTACGCGGTCCGGCCAAGCCGGAAATCCGCTTGACCGCCGCGTTTGCTCCGATGCTGCGGCTGTCACGCTCAGCGCCGGCGAAGCAGCAGCCGCTGCCCGATAAAGCCGGCCGCCGCGATCGCGAAGCTGACCCAGTACGGAATCGTAACGACCGGCGTAAAACGCAGTACGAACACGCCGACGGCTCCGACCGCAATCAGCAGGATCAGATACGTGCCGATCGAGCGGGCGTTCAGCTTCGGAGGCGCGGGCACGCCGGGCTCCGGCTCGCGCCGCACCAGGCGGGTCAGTCCTTCGACGATGACGATCGCGCCGAGCGCAATAATCAGCAGCGTGCCGATATTGATCTTTTCCGCTTCGGGCGCGATCAGCGCGGTCAGGCCGAGCAGCAGGAACGTCCAGCTCAGCGCGACCCAGGGAATCATCAGATAGTAGCGGGCGCGTCCCATCGGGCGGCCTGCCGGCAGCTCCGCGATTCCGCGCTCGGCGAAAGCGATCGGGTCTTCGCCGTACAGCTTCGAAGCGGTTTTGTTCTTGGACTGGGCTTCCAACAGCTCGCGCCCGCGCGCCAGCAGCCATTCTTCTCCGCTGTCTTCGCGCACTCCGGCGGAACGGACATGGACGATTACGTCGTCGAAATAGGCGGCGTTTTTCTTGTTCAATTGATCGCGGATCTTGTTGATCTCGCGGATATTCGTTCTGGCGCTCAAACTGTAAATCCCTCCTGAAAATCGAAAATAAAGTTACTGGCGGCAGGCCTGCGCGCAGACCTGCCGCCGCTGTTCAGTCCGCCGCATGTCCGCGTTCGTCGGTGTTCCAGGACTGCGATTGAAAAGCGAGAAACAGCCCGATCCAGCGGTCTTCCTGCTTAAAATGAACAAGCACTCCGCCGTCCTGAAACGCGCCGTTGTCGCCGTGCCAGGGACCGGCATTGCCCTGGTTCATATGAATATTGTGAATGCCGCGGCCCGGTTTGAAACCGAAGAAATAATCCGGCGTTTCCGGTTCCGGTCCCCAGCAGTCGCCAAAGATATAGAGTTCCGCTTCGGCGGCGATCGCCTCATCGACCCGGGCGACGATCTTCTCGTTCAGGTCGTTATCCGGCCCCGGCAGACTGGCGGGCAGCGGAACCATGTCGCTTCGGCCAAACAGCGGGCGGCGCACGAAGTCCAGTCCGTGGACGGGCAGGCCGCGCTCGATCGGCGTAAAGCCGGAAGGCAGCGCCTGCAGCTTCGACGCGTCGTCCGGCTTGCACGGACCGATCCGGTACAGCAGTTCGGACGGATACGCTTTGGATTTGATATTGATCGACGTCCGGTATTGGGTTCCCCGATCGTCCTGCAGCGCGATATGAAAATGCGGCTGGCTGCCGAAGCCGTGGATATAACGCAGCGCTCTGGCTTTCAGCACGCCGTATCGGTAACGTTCCAAAAGGCTTCCCTCCAAGCGGATTGATCGTTTCAACTCTAAGCATAGCGCAATCCCCGAAGCGGCGAAAGAGCGGGGCTGCGCGCGGCGATTGACAAGAGAGGGGGCAAAACGGTAAGATAAAGTATAATTCATACTATTTAACTGGGGATTAAAAGCCCGCTTGATCTGCTTAGTTTCTTCATCTCGTTTCTATTATATTGGTATATTCTATATTTTTATATTCCGGATTCCGAAGTTTTTAATCGACCAGGGAGGCTGCTGCCATGGAACGCCAGATTGTAATCCGCCACGAGAAGCTTGAATTAACCGCCACGCTCCACTATCCGACCTCGGGCTCCGAGGGGCGTCTGCCGATGACCGTGATCTGCCACGGCTTTGTCGGCAGCCGGATCGGCGTGGACCGCCTGTTCGTCGTGACGGCGCGCGAGCTTGCGGCCGAAGGCCAGCTCGTCGTCCGGTTCGACTACGCGGGCTGCGGCGAGAGCGGCGGCGTATACGGCGAGGAAGGGATCGAATCGATGATCCGGCAGACGCGGACCGTGATCGATTACGCGATGACGTGCGCGGACATCGACCCGAGCCGCGTGACGCTGATCGGGCACAGCCTCGGCGGCGCGGTGGCGCTGCTGACCGCGGCGCGCGACCGCCGCGTCAAAAGCCTGGCGCTGTGGTCGTCGGTCGGCTATCCGTTCAGCGATATCGTGAAGATCACCGGCCGGGAGACTTACGACGAATCGGTGCGCACCGGCAGCGCGGACTATCTGGGCTATTCGTTTACGCCGGTGTTCTTCGAATCGCTCGGCGCGTTCCAGCCGTTCCAGGAAGCGAACAAATTCTACGGCGACGTCCTGGTCGTGCACGGCACTTCCGACGACGTGATTCCGGTCGATTACGCTTTCTTGTACCAGAAGCTGTTCTGGACGCGCGAAGACGCGCGCTGCGACAAAGAAATCATTTTCCAGGCCGACCATACGTATTCGTCCGGCCCGCACCGCCGCCAGCTGCTCGATATCACCAAGCGCTGGCTCCAGGACCGGCACAAGAACGAGATCGACTGGCAGCACTGGACGATTTAGAAAGTTGCTCAGTGCTGCGCAGCACTGGACAATTTAAAACTTTGCTCAGCGCTGCGCAGCGTACTGGCGGCACTGGACAATCTAGAACTGCTGCCCGCGAGCCGTAGGAGCCGCGAAGTGCCGTGATCCACTCCGACGGCTCGTCCGGCCTCTATTTGTCCCCATCAAATGCGAAAATCCATCTTATTTGCCAAAACGGGCCGATTTCGGGCTCCGATTCGCAAATCAAGTGGATTTTCGCATTTCTTTTGCCGGAAAGCGCGATTTTATTGAAGATAAAGTGGATTTTAGCATTCCGCCCGGCCCAGTTTTTCCGCGCAGCCGTCCTTTGCCGCATTTTCCGATTCCGATCTTTCTTAACTCCCCCGATACTTATCTTTCCTAAATCTCTTGTTCATTTCCCATTCATAAATGCTGTGTAAAATGAAAACAAGCCAGGCGGGGTTCCGGAGCTCCGAAGGCGGGCGCAGAGCCGAATCCAGGGCATTAATCGAGCTTTTTCGACTGTTTTTGTAAAAATGGCGTGAAAATCGAACGAAGTTTTCTTTAATCCCTTACATGGTTGTGATAAAATGATGAAGGCCGCAGAAGCGGATTCGAATGCCGGAGTGTACCGGTTTTTGAAAATTTGAAAAGGGGTTTTAAAATGCGTGTAAAAAAGAAGGATATTTTCTTTCAAACACTGGAGGATATGGCCGATACGATCGTGCAGGCCGCGGACTACTTTTCCAAGCATGTCGCGGATCTGAAAGACGTTTCCGTCTTCGCCAAGGACATGAAAGAATACGAATCCAAGTGTGACGGTTTTACGCATACCATTATTACCGAACTCAACAAAACGTTTATCACTCCGCTCGAGCGCGACGATATCATGGCCCTGGCCACGACGCTGGACGACGTGCTGGACGGGCTTGAAGCGACGGCTTCCCGTTTCTATATGTACAATCTCGGACAACCCGATGAATATATGATCCAGTTCGGCGAGATCCTGCGCGAATCCGCGTACGAGATCCAGAAAGCGATCCACCTGCTGTCCCAGAAAAAACTGCTGGCGATTCGCGAATACACGATTCGTCTGAACGATCTGGAGAATCAGGGCGACGAACTGCTGCGCATCTGTATTAAGGAACTGTTCGCCACCGTTACCGACCCGATCGAACTGATCAAGAAAAAGGAAATTTACGAGCGCCTCGAAACGACGACCGACAACTGCGAAGACGTCGCCGACATTTTGGAAACGATCATTATGAGCAACTCCTAAGCGGAGCCAGCCATTTTAAGGGCTAAAGGAGGTCTGGACCGCTTGGTTCGAAATGCGGCCCGGCATTCGCAATCCGCGGATGCGGCGGCGCCGCTTCTCTTCGTGCGGTCGAAATATTATGGAAACCACTTTTTTTGTACTTGCCATTGTGATTCTTTTGGCGCTGGCCTTCGACTTTATCAACGGATTTCACGATACCGCAAACGCAATCGCCACATCGATCTCGACCCGCGCGCTGAAGCCGCGGACCGCGATCTTGATGGCGGCCGGCATGAACTTCCTCGGCGCGGTGACGTTCACCGGCGTCGCCAAGACGATCGGGGGCAGTATCGCCGATCCGACCAAGCTCGATAACGGGATCGAGATCGTTATCGCGACCCTGATCGCGGCGATCATCTGGAACCTCGCCACCTGGTGGTTCGGGATTCCGTCTTCGTCCTCGCACGCCATGATCGGCGCGCTGGCCGGCGCGGTCTTCGTCGGCGCGGGTTCGGACAGCGTCAACTGGAAAGGGTTTCTCGAGATCGTCGAAGCGCTGATCTTCTCGCCTTTGATCGCGTTTGCGATCGGCTACGTCGTGATGACGGTGCTCAAGTGGATCTTCGGCCGCTACAGTCCGCATACGGTCAACAAAGGCTTCCGGACGATGCAGATTCTGACGGCGGCGCTTCAATCGTTTACGCACGGCACGAACGACGCGCAAAAAGCGATGGGCATCATGACGTTCGCGCTGATCTCGGCCGGTCGTTGGAGCACGCTGGAACCTCCTCTGTGGGTCAAGTTGGCCGCGGCGACCGCAATGGCGCTCGGCACGTCGATCGGCGGCTGGAAGATCATCAAAACGCTCGGCACAAAGATTTTCAAGATCGAGCCGATCAACGGTTTCGCGGCCGACCTGTCGTCCGCATCGGTTATCTTCACCGCGACTTTGTTCCATCTCCCGATCAGCACGACGCACGCCGTTACTTCGTCGATTCTCGGCGTCGGCGCCGCCAAGCGCTTCCGCGAAGTGAAGTGGGGGCTGGCCGGACGCATCATCGTCGCCTGGTTTATCACGATTCCGATCGTGGCCGTCCTGTCCGGGCTGATCTTCAAGATCTTCTTCTGAGCATAGCGCTCAGCATACGTCTGATTCTTAAAAAAGCGCAAAGCCTTCCGGGAAACCGGAAGGCTTTTTTACGATGAGAAGATGCGCGGGATTATGATTTCAAAATGATTTTCTGGATTTTTGCCGCTGCCGTTCCTTCTTGCAAAAGAAAATAAACGGTCTTGCTTTCGGAAACATATCCGACGAATCGCGCGTCCTGCGTTGCGTCTGTCCGGTCGCTGACGATAGGGGTTGAGCGATTTGAAGGATAAAGACTCCATTTGCCGGTTGATAGGTCTCTTACATAGACGGTGTCTCCGACAACCTGAGTTTCCCATCCTCCTGTCCGACCTGCCGTACCTGCTGGAAATACAAGTTTGTGATTGTTTAAAGCTTTGCCTGTGCTGATGCTGTATAACGTGTGAAAAGACTGTTTCTCGGCAGGGTCCGCATGGGCTGCGTTGGCTGGAATGACTTCTTCGTACCGGTAAGAACTCCAAACGTTCAGATGCCCTCGAGAATCGATGTCTAACTTCTTATTGATTGGAAGGGTTTTTAATTCTGTAACGGATTTATTATAGAGATTGATAATCTGCACGTTGTAATCTTCCGCCATCGTTCTCTGGCCCACTTGTTCGACAGCCAGATAAGGATAGGCGGAAAAGTCCCAGTCGTCTATGCCGATATGCTCGTACAGTTTGCTTTTTGCCGGAACGCTGTAACTAGAGACTGCTTTGCCGGCAGCTTCGTAAAGGGTAAACCGATTCGCATGGCGAGTCATAATGCGTTCTTTGACTTTACCCGAAGGAGCTGCCCATCTTGCTTCGCCTTGATCGGGGAGCGACACTTTGTAAATAGTCCGGCTAAGCTGTTTTCCGTTTTGATCGTAAACATGCTTTTCAATCCGATGCGATGTTCCCTCCGTTAATAGCACGATTTTGGAGGGATTGGAAAGGACATGGGCATCCAATACCTTCCGGTCTTTAATCAAAGTCTGCAAAGTGCCGCTATTTAGATCAACCATTTTGGCGCGCTCTTTTTCTTGTAAAAGACTTTTACTGTTTCCGATCGAACTGGTTAAACTATTATCCGAAAAAGCATTGGAACTCGGGTCGGCCGCAAAAGAAATTCTTGGACCCATTACCAGGCTGGTGCCGAGAACAAACGCAATTGCCATTTTGGAAATCGGGGATTTCATCGATGATTCCTCCTTTATATTTATTTTTAAAGAAGAAAACTTTGGTTTACGGATCAGGGCTGGACAGGCCGCCGATTCTTTGTTTAAAACTGCAAATTTCGTGGTGTAAATAGGTATGAAAGCTGGCCGGCCGTTCATATCGGAGGAAAATAGGAAATATAACCAGTGATATAATATATTCCGATCCTGGAATTGTCAAATTATCGATTTTTATATATTAAAACTTGAGCTGTTCTTTCGGGATAATCTGTAACATATGCCGGACCGCGCCCGTCTAATAAATATGGAGGTGTTGACGATGACAAAATCCAAGAAAATGATGACGCTCGGTTCCGCGCTGCTGCTGACGATCGCTCTGACAGCCTGCGGACAAGCGAAAGCGCCCGCGCCCGAGCTGGGCGACGTGCCGGAGAACATTACGGAAGAACAGCCGCCGGCGGAGACCGATACGGGCGAGACCGACACGGAAGAGACGGAGGAGCACGAAGTGATTACCGCGACCGGCGAATACAACGGCCAGGCCGATCCGCACACGATCGAGATCAACGTGGACGGTACCCCGACTTCGTTCCAGCTTACCACCGCCGCGGAAGCGCAGATCGGCGACCTGAACGAAGGCGATACGATCGAGTTCCAATATGTAGAGCATCCGGTCGAAGGCAGCGATACGCCGCAGCTTGAGATCCAGTCGCTGACCAAGACGGGCGAAGCGACCAGCGGCGCCGGAGGCGATTCGGAATCGTCCGGCGGCGAAGGAGCTTCCGACCGTCCGGCTACCGAAACGTTCCCGGCGGGCGACGGCGAGTCCGGAGAACTGACCGGCACGCTGGAACAGGGAGACGGCTACTCGCTGTACGTCATGGAAGGCTACACATTCGATGCCGCCGGCAGCAAGCTGACGCTGGACGCCAACCCGGACTATTTTGCCGAGATCGAGCCTCTGCCGTCGGACTTCAACGTGGACGCCATACGCGCGGACGCGACCGCGGAACTGGAGAAAGACGGCGCCACGGTCAAAGAATTCGACAGCGATACGCTGGTCGAAAGCCCGATGGTCAACGCGAGCCTGTTCCTTCAGGCAAGCACCGACAAGCTGGTCCGCGATTATATCGTGTGGGAAGCGCAGGACGCCAGCGGCTACATTTTCCACCTGAGTATACCGGAGGAAGAAGAAGGTCAGCCGTTCTATATTCCGGTCACCACTTCGCTTGCGACGATCATGAAAGATCCAAGCAAATAACGAAGCTTGCGATTTGACGTCGGCGCCGATTGGATGCGGCGTCCGGCAGCCGCCCCGGTTCCCGTTGATTCAGCGGGAATCGGGGCTTTTTACGCGCAAAACGATCAGGGTGAAGGGGACCGCCCCGGACCGGCCTGCATTCTTGCGACAGCCTGCTAACAAAATGAAAGACAAGACGTTTCTTGCCGAACGGAAACACCGCTATTCGCTTGAATTCATTCGAAAAAAACGGTATAACTGACTCATAAAGAGATTGCCTGTTTTGATAACAAAAATCTAACAAAATAGAATCGGAGGCGCTATCGTTGAGCGAAACGCTGACAGCACGCGCATGGTCGGAGCAATTGGAGCAGGAACTGAAGCACAATATACTGGAGTTTTGGATGGAACATGCTCCGGCGGCGGAAGACGAAGGATTTGTCGGGGAGATCGGCGCCGACCTGAGCGTGCGGGAAGACGCGGACCGCAGCCTGGTGCTGAACGCGCGCATACTGTGGACGTTCGCCGCGGCCTACCGCCGTTATGCGGACAACCGGTATTTGGATATGGCTTCGCGGGCGTACCGGTATTTGCGGGCGCATTTTCGCGATGTCGAGCAGGGCGGTTACTACTGGATGCTCACATCCAAAGGCGAAGCGTCCGAGGACAAAAAGCAGGTTTACGGCCAGGCTTTCGTAATCTACGCGCTGAGCGAGTACGTGCTGGCGCTGGATGCGCGGCAGGCGAGGTCGGAAGGAAACCATGCGGATCGAGCAGGAGACGCTGCGGAAAACGGCCGGGCGGAAAACGGCGATCCGGCGCTCTCTTCCGTCGCGGAAGCGGAATTGCGCGCCGAGCTGCTGATGGAAGCGCGGGAGCTGTTCCGGCTGCTGGAAACCCACAGCCGCGACGCGCATTACGAAGGCTATATCGAAGCGCACGCGCGGGACTGGTCGGCGACCGACGATCTCAGCCTGAGCGGGAAAGACCTGAACGAGAAAAAGTCGATGAACACGCATCTGCATGTGCTCGAAGGGTATACGAACCTGTACCGGATCTGGCCGTCGGAAGAATTGAAAAGCCGGCTGTCGACGCTGCTGGAAACGATGCTGGATCATATCGTGGACGCGGAGACCGGGCATTTCCTGCTGTTCTTCGACGAAGCCTGGACTTCCAAATCGGCGCATGTCTCGTACGGGCACGATATCGAAGGCAGCTGGCTGCTGATGGAAGCGGCCGAAGTACTCGGCGACGGGGAGCTGGAGCATCGGGTGCGCGAAACGGCGCTGAAGATGGCGCGGGCCGTGCTGGAGCGGGGCGTCGATACGGACGGCGGATTGTGGAACGAAGCGGAGCACGGCAGGCTGGTCGACGACGGCAAAGACTGGTGGCCGCAGGCCGAAGCGATGGTCGGTTTCTATAACGCCTACCGGGCGACCGGCGACGAGGCTTACCGCACGGCGGCCGAGCGCTCCTGGAACTTTATCCGCGAGTATATCGTGGACCGCGAGCACGGCGAGTGGTACTGGAGCGTATCGAACGACCGGATGCCGAATGTAAAAGACCCCAAGCTCGGCGCGTGGAAATGTCCGTATCATAACGGGCGGGCGTGTTTGGAGATGTTGGGGCGGATTGAGCGGGCGTAGGAGTAGAAGAGTATTCGGAAGAACGTTTATGTTCGCTCGCTGTTCACGGAAAAAGTTTTAAAAGCCGCGAGAATATTCGCTGCGGCCGTCTGCAGAAAGTCGGGAAGGCTTGATTGGACCCGGCTTTAATCCGAATTTAATCCGGCTTGAACCCGGATTGAACGGAGTTTTTCAGCGTATTGGAAACGAGGCCGTCCCGCAAGCCGAAAACAGGCGGGACGGTCCTTTTTGGCGTTCTTATCCTTCGGTTGACATAAAGCCGAAACGAATCCGGAATGTGGAGAAGAAAATAGAGGAATGCTGCGGATATGCATCATTTTCGCCCGAAAAGAGACGGTATAGCGGATAATGTTGCGCGAATACATCATTTGATTCCAGCGGCCGAAATTCCGCGGCCGCCGCTCGGGCGAAAGCCGAATAAAGCGAAGCATAAGGCGAGAATCGGCACAAGACGGGCCTCGCGCCGATCGGCACTTCGCGCGGCGAGGCCTGCTTGGGGCAGGCATGCCCTGCCTGCATCTTGTTATACCCCGCGCGTTCCGGTATCGCCACGGGACTCGGCTGGACTCCCGGCTTCGTCTTCGCCGTCCGCTTCGGCATAGCCGCTCTGCTCGGCGGAGATACGCTCCGGCGGCAGTTCCGCCACGGAGCTTCGGAGCACCAGGTCCGAAGACAGCAGGATCTTCTCCAGCGGAGCCTTGGGATCGCGGATGCGTTCGAGCAGGCGGAGGGCGGCGCGGCGGCCCATCGCTTCTTTGGGCACGTGCACGGTGGTCAGGGCGGGCGAATCGGCGGTGCCGCCGGCGGCGTCGATATTGTCGAAGCCGGTCAGCGAGACGTCTTCGGGCACGCGGAGGCCCAGCGAGGCCAGCGAGCGGGCGGCGACGAGCGCCACGTCGTCGTTGGCGCAGACGAGCGCCGTCGGCAGCGCGTGCTGTCTGCGGCGCTTCGCCAGCCACTGGCGAAGCTCGGGCTCGTACGCCGCGCCGTCGATGCCGGCGAGATGGTTCATCGGGTCCGAGCCGCCCTGGACCCGGAGGCCGCGGCTTTCGAGCGCCGCGCGGAAGCCGCTCCAGCGGTCGCGGAAGCTGCGCGAGAAGCCGGCGCTGCCGAGGAAGTGCAGTCGGCGGTGCCCGCAGCCGATCAGATGGTTCGTCAGACGCATGCTGGCGTCGACGTTGCCGGCGAAGACGGTATCCGCGGGAACCAGCGGATCTTCGTGGTCGATCAGGACCGTCGGCAGGCCGAGCCGGTGCACATCGAGCAGCAGCGGCGTCGAGATCTCGCCGATCCCGATCAGGCCGAGGATGCCGTCCGGATTCAGGACGCTCGTCACGGCGTCGATCCGCTGCTCGGACACGATCACGATGCCGAGTCCCTGCTCTTCGAGCGCCTCCGTGACGCCGTTCAGGATGCGTCCCCAGTACAGCGATTCCGGCGTCTGGAAGCGCACGTTCGGCATCAGCACGAGTACCGACTGGCGGCCGGGATCGCGGGTCCGGGCCGGATCGGGTATGCGCCGCGCCGCCTGCCCGTATCCCCGGGGCTGCGTGAAGTAACCGAGCTGCGATGCCGCCCGGATCACCCGTTCGCGCGTCGCTTCGCTGACCCCTCCTTTGCCCGACAGGGCTTTGGAGACGACGAATTTGGATACGCCGAGCTGATCGGCGATTTGCTGCATCGTTACTTTTTTGGCCATGAATGCGTTCCTCCGCCCGCGTAATCGATCCGGTTCACACGCTGCCGGATTTTACATAACAAGAGTATAACAAAATCCGGTTTTGCGCGTCCATATTAATGAAGCTTTCCGCCGGGAAAGGTTGCGGACCCGCCGCGGGGCGCTGTACGATAAAGGCAAGCGGGCGCATCCGCGCCGCTTTCCGATCTTCCCGTTTTTCCGCCGGCGAGGCGCATGACCCGCACCGGCGGGAACGAAACTTTTTACAAAAAAAGATTCGCACCAACATTCCAAGCCGACACGAAGGAGGAAGACCGCATTGATCCGGACGCTTGCGGTAACGCACGATCAGGAAGTTCGCCTCGATATTCCGCTGACGGAACTGGACCCGGCGAATTACAAATGGTTCTGGGCCGATTTTCAGGCGCCGACGCAGCGGGAAACCGACCTGCTCGATACGTATTTTCATTTTCACCCGCTGGAGATCGAGGATTGTCTGAACGACGTGCAGCGCCCGAAGATGGACCCGCACGACAAATACGTTTTTCTGGTGACGCACGCGCTTGAAAAAGGCGGCAAGGAAACGGGCGAAGTCGATCTGTTCCTCAGCGGAACGTTTCTGGTCACTTTCCATTTCAACCGGATGAGGGAGATCGACGAAGCGTGGGAACGCATCCAGACGCGGACGGTGCGCGAATCGATGGATACGGGCCCGGTCACGGCGGCTTACCTGGTGCTGGACGCGCTGGTGGACGAGTATTTCCCGTGCGTGTTCGGCATCGAGGACGAGCTGGCGGACCTGGAGGAAAAAGGCGGCCGCGAGTCGGTGGATCTGCTGCTGTCCCAGGTGTTCGAGCTGCGCAGCCGGCTGCTGAAGCTGCATCATACGATTGTGCCGATGCGCGATCTGCTGTACCGGATCATCAATTCGCAGCATATCGAGAGCAGTCAGGAAAAAGAGTACCGGGTCTATTTTACCGATATTTACGACCACCTGCTCAAGCTGTCCGAGATGATCGAATCCAACCGCGAAATGACGGCCGACCTGCGCGACAGCTACATCTCGCTCAACTCCAACCGGATGAACGGCATCATGAAGACGCTCACCGTGATCACGACCGTGTTTATGCCGCTGACGCTGATCGCCGGGATTTACGGAATGAATTTCGACAATATGCCGGAGCTTCATTTGAAATACGGCTATTTTATCGTGCTCGGCGCGATGGTGTTTCTCGGCGGGGCGATGATGGGCTGGTTCTGGCGCAGAGGCTGGTTCAAATAGAAGCGGGCCGAAAGAAGCGGCTGCGCGGACACTTCGTTCGCCTCTGCGTCGCGTGAAATCGGTAACGCTTGAAAAACGTAACTTGGACCGCTACAATGATAAAGTAAGCGAAAAAAGATAAGCATACCGGACTTTCGCAGGCGGCGAAGAAAGAATTTCCCGGCCTGGCGGTGTTCCGGCGGTCGACCGCTTTATGCAGTTCACCAGTAAACGGTAGGGGATGATCTTTCAGTGCAGCTGAAAAAGTTAAATGATAAAACGTTCGACCAATTATTCGAAGCCGTTCTGACGCTGAAGAATCTCGAAGAGTGCTACGTATTCTTCGACGATCTGTGCACGGTCAACGAGATCCAGTCGTTGTCGCAGCGGCTCGAGGTGGCGCGCATGCTCGGCAAGGGCAGCACATACAACCAGATCGAAGCGGAAACGGGCGCCAGCACGGCGACCATTTCGCGGGTCAAGCGCTGCCTCAACTACGGCAACGACGGCTACAAAATGACGCTCGATCGTCTGGGACGCTAAGACGATGAGAGCGGGCGCGCTGATTATCAGCCACGGTTCGCCGCAGCCCGAATGGGTGGCGGCGGTGGAGGAAGCGGCCGGCGAAGTTCGAATCAAGGAAGAGATGCCGGTCGCGGTGTCGTTTCTGGGCAATGTGGAGGGCGCGTCGATCCAGGACGGGATCGACGCGCTGGAAGCGGAGGGCGTCACGGACATTCTGGCCGTGATGCTGTTCGTGTCGGAAGGAAGCACGCATATCGACGAGATCCACTACGCGCTGGGCGCCAAGCCCGAGCCGGACAAGGAAACGGACCTGGAGCCGTTTCGCATCCGCGCGCGCGTCCATGTCGGGCGCGCGATGGGAGACGACGAAGACGTGGCGCGCATGGTCTGGGACAAGATCGCGCCGGCTTCGAAGAATCCGGAGCGGGAAATGGTGCTGCTTATCGGGCACGGCAGCGTGCACGACGGGTTCCGCGAACGCTGGGAAGACGGCGCGCGGAAGCTTGCGAAACGGGTCGGCGAAGTCAGCGGCCTCGCCTGCGACTTTGCGCTGCTCAATCCGGACGGCTTGAAACAAACGGCGCGGCGGTGGATCGAGGACGGGTATACCGTGCTTGCGGCGCCGATCTTTTTGAGTACGGGCTATTTCCTGCAAACGGTGATTCCGCGTAAACTGCAGGGGTTAAGCTATGAATATACCGGTCAGGCTCTGCTGCCTCATCCGCTGCTGCCGGTCTGGATCGAACGGCAGATCGAAGGACTGCTGGACGGCCTGGGCGGCAAGCGCGATTAGAAGGGCTGCCGGAACGGAACCAATTTAGAGGAACGGTGGAGTTTGGCGTATGAGAAGAGCGAGGCTCATTTATAATCCGACGTCTGGACGCGAAGAAATGCGGCGCCGGCTGCCGGATATTTTGCAGCGCCTCGACGAAGGCGGCATCGAGACGACGGTGCACGCCACGACCGGCGAAGGCGACGCGACGCGCGCCGCCGCCGACGCGGCGCAGCGCGGCTACGATATCGTCATCGCCGCGGGCGGCGACGGCACGATCTACGAAGTGGTCAACGGCCTGGCGAACCAGGAACACCGGCCGGATCTCGGCGTGTTTCCGCTCGGCACGACCAACGATCTGTCGCGCGCGCTCGGCATCTCCCGCCAGTGGGAAGACTACTGCGATCTGGTGCTGCGCGGCGAGTCGAGGCCGATCGACGTCGGCCGCGCGAACGACCGCTATTTTATCAATATCGCCGGCGGCGGCTCGCTGACCGAACTGACTTACGAAGTGCCGAGCCGGCTCAAGACGATGATCGGGCAGCTCGCTTATTATTTCAAAGGCGTGGAGAAGATGGTCAACCTGACGCCGATGCAGCTCAAGATCCAGGCCGAAGGACAGCCGGAGCTCGAAGGCGAGTTCATGATCTTCCTGATCGGCAACACAAACTCGGTCGGCGGCTTCGAGAAGCTGATGCCGGGCGCGGTGATCGACGACGGCCTGCTCGACGTGATCGCGCTCAAGAAATGCAATCTGGCCGAGTTTATCCGCGTGGTCTCGATGGCGCAGCGCGGCGATCATTTCAACGATCCCAACGTGGTTTATTTCCGCACGCAGCGGCTCGAAGTGACGTCGCCCAACGATGTGCTGCTCAACCTCGACGGCGAGCTCGGCGGCAGACTGCCGGGGCTGTTCGAAGTGCTGCCGCAGCATCTGCGGGTGTTTGCGTAAGGATAACGTGGTACAATACGGGAGGGCGAGAAGTTCCGCTGGGCTTACAGGGCCGGGCGGAACGCCGGTCCTCCTTTTTGGCGTGTCTATAGATAGCGTGCGCAAAGGCGATCAAGACGACGAATACAAGCGAAAGAAGTGACATAGATGAAGAACAACAGCGGCCGCGGCGGAAGAAGCGGCGGACAAAGCCGGGGCGGCAGAGGGCGAGGCGGCGGAGAGAAAGGATCGGCGTCGAACCGCCAGACGGCGGAGATCGCCGGACTGCCGGTGGCGAAGAACGACGACGTGACGATCGACATCGTCGGTATGAACCACGACGGCGAAGGCGTCGGCCGCGCCGACGGATATACCCTGTTTGTCGCGGGCGCGCTGCCGGGAGAGCGGATCTCGGCCAGAGTGCTCAAGACCAAAAAGCAGTACGGCTACGCCAAAATGCAGACGCTGCTGGAGGCCAGCCCAGCGCGCGTAGAGCCGCCGTGCGAGATCTTCGACCGCTGCGGCGGCTGCCAGATCCAGCATATGGACTATGCGGCGCAGCTGGAATGGAAGCGGCGGCAGGTCGCGGACAGCCTGGAGCGGATCGGGAAGCTGAATGTGCGGCCTTTTGGGGCGGAGTCGGCAGTAGGCGAAGGTGCGGGCGAAGCGCTGCGGACCGGCGGCGCGATAGGAGCGGACGGGACGAAGGCTTCGGCGGCAACGGCCGAGGCCGGGGCTCAAGCGGCGGGACCGGGCGAAGCGGGCCGCGATAGCGGAGGCGCGGATTCGGAAGGCGAAACTGCCGCGCAGACCGTAGTCACGCCGGAAGAGGCGGCAACCGCGTTCGGCGGAGGAGAAGGCTACGAGAATTCGGGCACTGCGCAAGGCGGCGGAGCGGTCTCGGAAGCATTCCTGCCGGATAGCGAGGCGGGTCCGGCTTCCGAGGCCGCCGCGCCGGATTTCGGCGGCTCGGCAACTGTCGGCGGGTCCGAGGCTGCTCACGCCCCCGGCGCCGCCGGCATCCTCGTGCCGCCGACGCTCGGCATGAGCGAGCCGTGGCGCTACCGCAACAAAGCGCAGGTCCCGATGGGCCAGGACAACGGCCGCCTGATCGGCGGTTTCTACGCGCGCGGCAGCCATCGCATCGTCGATATGGAGACGTGCATCATCCAGCACGAAGCCAACGACGAGATGGTCGAGACGGTGAAGCAGATCGGTCGTGAATTGGGTATCAGCGCCTACGACGAAGAGACCGGCCGCGGCCTGCTGCGGCATGTGGTCGTGAAGGTCGCTTTTGCAACCGGCGAGAAAATGGTTGTGCTCGTTACCAACGGCGACCGCCTGCCGCGCGTGGACGATTGGGTCGAAGAGATTTGGAGCAGGATTCCGGACGTAAAAAGTATCTGTCAGAATGTGAATACGCGGCAGACGAATGTGATCTTCGGCGACGTGACCCGCGTTCTGTGGGGCGAAGAAGTCATCCACGACTATATCGGCGACGTGAAATTCGCGATCTCCGCCCGTTCTTTTTACCAGGTCAATCCGGCGCAGACGGAAGTGCTGTACGGCAAAACGCTGGAGTACGCCGGCCTGACCGGCAGCGAAACGGTGATCGACGCCTACTGCGGCATCGGGACCATCTCCCTGTTCCTGGCGCAGAAAGCGAAGCGGGTCTACGGCGTCGAGATCGTCAAAGAAGCGATCGAAGACGCGCGCAAGAACGCCGTGCTGAACGGCATCGAGAACGCGGAATTCGAAGTTGGCGCGTCCGAAGACGTCATCCCGCGCTGGAAAGAGCAGGGCATCACCCCGGATGTGATCGTCGTCGATCCTCCGCGCAAAGGCTGCGATATCCGTTTGCTGGAAACGATCCTGGAAATGAAGCCGGAGCGCGTGGTGTACGTGTCGTGCAACCCGGCGACGCTGGCTCGCGATCTGCGGGTGCTGGAAGACGGCGGATTCAAGACGGTGAAGGTGCAGCCGGTGGATATGTTCCCGCAGACGGTGCATGTGGAGGCGGTGGCTTTGTTGGTGCGGCGGAAGTAGTGGCTAGCTTTTCTATAGTGGTTCAAGTAAAGGGAGGGACACGAATTTATTCGTGTCCCTTTTAGTTTGCTTGGTAATAATGACTACAAAAATATAATTACTGAAAAAAAGAACGTTTGTTTGGAAGGAGAAAGCAATATAGAATAGAAATTCATTTTAAGAGAATTATCATTTCGATTTTACTTAAATTCAAAAATCGAGTTACTGGTTTTTTGGCTCCATAAAATCTTGGAGGGATGTAATAAGCATGGCAGGAGAGAGTAGTGATGTTTATCTTATCAAAAGAACTCAGAGTACAACTAATTTAGACAGCAAGCATTTACTAGAAGTAGATGGTGTATGTCCTCTTTGCGGAAAGTACTTGATTGTTGAAAAGGGCATACGTACACATAAAAAGTACGAGATAGCTCATATATATCCTAATAGTCCAACAGTAAATGAATTAAAAATACTTTTAGGTGTTGAACGTTTAGGAATAAACTGTGAGGATTTTGAGAATAAAATTGCATTATGTAAAGAGTGTCACGGTGAGTATGACGATAACAAAACTTTAGAAGAATACCTTCGTTTACTGAAATATAAAAAAAGGTTTCTAGCTGCTTCTAAAAGCAAAGTGTCGATTTCTAATCAAATCTTAGAAAATGAAATAGTCTTTATTATAGACTCACTTTCCAATGCTGACTTTGTTGCTTTGCAAGATATGAAGTTAGAATACCATGCCTTGAAAATTTCCAGTAAAATAGAGGATAAATACAGCATGTTAAGGAACAAGATCGAGATGAATGTATACATGTATTTTAATCTTATTAAAGAAACTTTTAAGGATTTAGATTCATCTGGGCAAGTGAATTTCAACATTATTTCATCTCAAATTAAAACTAGTTTTCTACAATGTGAAAAAGAAATTGAAGACAAAAGCGAGATTTTTAAACAGCTTGTAAGATGGATGAATTCTAAGTGTACTAGTGCTTCTAATGAAGCATGTGAAGCAGTAATCTCATATTTTGTGCAGAATTGCGAGGTATTCAATGAAATTACCCAATAAATTATATACCTATCAAGAAAGCACTTTAAGCAAGTTGCCCAAAATATTGAGCATAGTTGTTAAGAAAAAAGATATTAGTCTATATGAATTGTATGTAGTAGTTCAAAGTGATTTTCAAGATATTGCTGAATTTATTGAAGCTTTAACATGCTTATATGCTTTGAGAAAAATTGACTACGATTTTGAGTTAAGGAGAATTCATAATGCTGTATGAGATCATATGCAATAAATTCAAGGAAAAACGAATTGAATTTTTACCTTATTTGAATACCGTTTTGGGAGATGATGTTGGAAGTAATTCGATTGGTAAATCAACTTTTTTGCTGATCATTGATTTTGTTTTTGGGGGAAAGGATTATGTATTGAAATCCACTGAAATTCAGAGGAACATTGGTAGCCATGTAATTAAGTTTTGCTTTGAATTTAACGAGCAAAAATACTTCTTTTCTAGAGATACAACTGAATTAGAATTGGTAAATGTATGTAATGAGCGCTATGCACCTGTGCGTACTATTACTCTTCTAGAATATTATGAACTTTTGAAAAGAAATTATGAAATAAATATCCCTGGTATAAGCTTTCGTGAAGTTGTGGGTAGGTTCTCAAGAGTTTATGGTAAGGATAACTTAAATGAAAAAAGACCTCTTGATGTATCTCAAAAAGAACGTGCAGGTGCGCCAATAAATGCTCTTTTAAAGCTGTTCAATTTATATAATGAAATTTCTGAGCTAGAGGATCTTTTTAAAAAGGTAGAGTCAGAACTGAAGGCATACAAAGACGCTCAAAAGTACAATCTTATTTCAAGTATAGGAGTAAGAACGTATAGAGCTAATGAGAAAGAACTTAGCCAACTCGAAAAAGACAAAGAAAAAATGGCGACACAACTGGATAATAATTTATTGGATATGGATTCGGTTAAAACAGAAGAAGTTTTAAAATTAAAGCAACAACTTTCAGTTATAAGAAGACAAAGAAGCAGATATTACTCTCAAATCACTTCTATAGAAAATAACTTAAAAGAAAACTCGAGTATAAAATCCAAACAACTCGAAGAGCTACTAAAGTTTTTTCCGGAAGCCGATACAAGAAGATTGGAAGAGATCGAAAACTTCCATTTTGAAATAAAATCTATATTGAAATCAGAATTAAAAGAGAAAAAAGAGAGTCTGAACGCTTTGCTAACTGTATCAGAAAGTGAAATTAAAACTATTGAAAACAAAATCAAGGATATTATTCAGACTCCTACGCTGTCTAAGACAGTGCTAGCAACGTATTCGAATTTACAAAAAAGAAGCGAAGCTATAGAGCGTGAGAATTTAGCTTATTTAAAGTTAGACAATTTGATCACTTCTAAAAAAGATACTAAAAGTAGAAGAGACCAAATGAAGCAAGAACAGTTGAAAAAATTAGAATGTTTGCTTAATGATAAAATGCAGGAAGTGAACGACTATATATATTCCGGAAAGAAAAAAGCTCCTACTATAAATTTTCATGGGACTACATATACTTTTGAAACGGTAGATGACACGGGAACAGGTACTTCTTATAAAAATATGGTAGTTTACGATATAAGTGTTCTTGAACTGTCCGAGCTGCCTATATTGATACATGATTCCGTAGTTTTAAAACAAATAGCGGATGAAGCTATCGAGAAAATATTAAATAAGTATGAAAGTATAGGCAAACAGATCTTTATTTCTTTTGATAAAAAGACAGCCTATACAAATAAGAGTCAAGAGATCTTAAAAAGAACTTGTATTTTAGAATTATCACCAAATGGAAATGAACTATTTGGTCGCTCGTGGAATAACAAATAGTGTATAAAAGATATAATGTGTAATCGTGAAGCCAAGGTTACTTAAAAATACTTTGTATCTTTAAACAGTTTCTTTTAAAGATATAGAAAAGTAGGCGATCTTTTGAGATTTTCTGATAGAAAAATAAAAGGACTACCACTTCCCAAAGAATTTATAGTAAAAGACCTAGCAGGATATATAAAGTTTTTTTCAAATGGGAAATATAAAAACTTCTTGTTTAGAGGTGAGCCAACAAACTATTCTGAAACTTCTTCTTCTGGTTTGCGAGGTAATACAGTACCTTCTTTAACAAAGATGAAAGAAGAATTCAAAAGAGAAGTTTGGCATAAATTATCTGAGGATGAGCGGCTACATTTCAATGCGTTCTCACAGCACCATGGAATACCGACTAACCTTGTGGATATTACCATTTCGCCATTGATTGCTTTGTATTTTGCCTGTCAAGATTTTAAAGATTTGAAAGATGAAAAACTAGATGAGAAAAGGGGATTCGTCTACCTTTTTGAAGACAATATGATTGACATTACCAGCGTGCTTACAAAGTATGGAGACGAAAACTTTTTAGAAATGTATGCTTATAATAAAAATGGAATTTTGTTCGACATGTATAAGCTGTTTTTAAATTTCGAAAAGAAAAATCCCTATATGTTTTATAAACATCTTAAAAATTTAAATGAAGATTACTACGAATATTGCAGCTCCATATTCGAAAAAAATTCAATTCCTAAAAAGTTTATTCCATATAATGAGGGCAAGTATAAAGAGGAAATTTTTAAAATGGTTTTGTTGTTCGATGATGAAGAAGAGGCAAAAGAATTATCTGAAAAGATAAAAGATGGTTTAGATTATTCATTTGCGGTGTTTTTATACACTTCCTATTTGCAGAAATTCTTAAAAAAAATTATTAATAGTAAAGAACCGATTTTTTGGTTTAATGTAATGCCTATTTTTAAGTATTCACCAATCCTAAGTTTTGATAGAGGACGAAATCAGCAAGGATTATTTATTTATCAATCTTATCTGCATTATGTTGAAGATGTGTACGATACAGAAATACTAGCTGAACAACGTGTCTGGCCAAGTCAGATCATCGTAATAGAGAACAAAGAAACTATTAGAAAAGAACTTGATTTTTTAGGTTTCCATCAAAAGTTCATATACGGTGATTACGATAACGTAGCCTCTTATATCAAAAAGAAGTATTTATAATCATAAAATATGCAATTGAAAGTGGATCAGTTTAATTATTTAATAGCATTGAATTAGGGATGGTGCAGAGTAGTGAAATTACGGTGTAATTGCGACGACTGGAAAGTTCTTCATTTTGAACGATACGTTTATGAACAAGATGAAATAATAATAGCTTTTGATTCATTACCTTTACTTATTTGTCCTACATGCGGGAATATTGATTTGCCCGACCATACCTCTAAACAGATTCAAAAGTTTATAACAGATAACAAAGAGTCAGGCCGAAAAGTATTTCAGCTTAAAGGGCATAGTGATGAACCTTTCGAGAAGTTGCAGTATCCGAAAGGCTGCGTAGATTTTAAAATTTCAAAATCTGACTGCTTTTTTATACCAGCATTGAATCTCGGGAAACTTGGAGAATTTTCGCCGGTCTTTTTCTCACTTGATGTATTAATTAACTATATACATAATCCACGCTATACAGTACATCTTGGTAGCGAAACTTATGGGCAGATAACATCTGAAGAATTTGGTATTTCTTTTGGGATCAACAGAAATAATAAAGTGATAATGTGGTTGATAGATATCGTTAATTTGCCAGAAGAAGAGCAATATTACTTAAGAGCTAAAAATATTCCCTCTGATCACGATGTTGGTTCTGAATTTTATGAGGGGCAATTCGAAGCTGTCTGGACAGGACCTTCAAAGATCAATCATGTTAAGTCACTGCGAAAAATATTATCTCAATTAATTTTACAAGAATATGGTTTGAATTTGTTCATGTTAGATGAGGAAGCTGAAGTAATCGCTAAACGTATAAGTAAGCCAATACTGTTTACTGACAAAGAAATTGGTGATACATATGAGGATATCAACAAGATTTTTGTTGAATCGCTGAACGTAAAGGAAATCAAGGCCTTTATAGTTCAGAATTCCAATCTGGAAAAGAAAGATTTAGCTGAGTTAAGAGGGATGAAGATTCTTCGTTGTTGGTTGATTCAATTTCTAAATTTAACGGAAGAAACAGTAGATCAGCTCTTGCTTCCGCTGTTTGTTTTATACGATTTGCGAATCGTATATGCTCACTTAACTTCCACTGAGAGTCGAGAAGAAAAGTTAATTTCTGTATGCAAGCGCATAGGATTGAATGAGAACTGCAGAGATAATGAAGTTATCTATAATGTTGTGATCGACAAGATAATCTCAATGTATGAAACAATAATCGGTCATCTGGACTAACGATAAAAAATCTTACGTGCCACTCAGGTAGCATATTTGTAAATTTATAAAACTGGGGACGAATTGGGGACGAAATCGAGCAAACTGCATTCAAAAGGAACCCAAAAGAAACAAATACCTAATTTCAAATCCCTATAAACACCGGCACTTCACTACGATTTCAAACCCCAACCAACCCGCCTATGTTCCCGCAGACGGTGCATGTGGAGGCTGTGGCGTTGTTGGAGCGGCGGGGTTTGGAGTAAAGGAACGTGCGAGTTAGGGGTGAAATGGGGATATAAGTGAATTTGTATTTCCTTTAGCGCACGCCAGTCTCAAAATGAAGACAACAAATCACCTCAAACAGCGCCGGCGCTCCCTACGCCGACGCTGTTCGTACTTCCATCTCTTGATGCCGGAACAGCTACCCCTCCATCCCCGACTCAACCTCCGTATAAACCTGAAAAGTCACCCCGTACCGGTCCGTCACGTCGCCGAATCCCGGGCTGAACGCTTCTTCGCCGAAGGGGATATTGACCTGTCCGCCCTGCTGCAAAGCTTCAAAGACTTGTCTGGATTGCTGCATACTGTCGGTCGTTATACAGATCGTGATCCGCTTGCCGGCTTCGACGGCGGAGGGGCCGGGGCTATCCGACAGCATCAGTTCGGACTCGCCAATCCGCAGCTGCGCGTGCGCGATCAGCACTTTGAGTTCCTCGGTGAACGTATCCGGCATATTCGGCATGTCTCCGTAGGTCAGGATTCCCAGAACTTCGGCTCCGAGCGTTTGTTCATAGAACTGAATGGCTTCTTTGGCCTGTCCTTCCAGCGTAATGTACGGGGTAAGCTTAACTTTGGTCATTGATGAATCCTCCTCAAATGGCGTGATCGCTCAGAATGTGTCTTCAAGCTCCCGACTTTGAAGACACGCCCCGGAAGCAACGTCATCAGTACAGACGATCACGGCGCCGGGAATTCATCGGTGCGGGGCAAAACAAATCGTTCGAATAAGGCGGCGTCGATAAAATGATGCAGATGCACGATTCGTCTTTCCCGGATCTCGGGGATCTGAATCGACCAAGGCGTGAGGGGGCCGCCTTCTCCGGCCGGTACATAATGAGCAAAAGCGGGGCATCCTCCGTTCGCCCGAATCCGGAGCAGCCGGGAGCCCGTACAATGGCGGCGCACGGCCTCGTAGAACGAAGCGATCGAAGACCTGCCGCTCACCCACATGACAAAAGGCGGCATCGACAGACCGGCCTGCTCATGAAACAGCGTCAGCAGCGCGTCGATGTCGTAAGCCTCGAACGCCTCGACGTAACGGTCGAGCAGTTCCCGATCCGCGTCGTTGTCCAGATTCCGCAGCGATTCGGAGCGGAGTTCCGTCCCGGCAAGCGAGGCCC
Source organism: Saccharibacillus sp. CPCC 101409 (assembly GCF_030518235.1). GTDB lineage: Bacteria > Bacillota > Bacilli > Paenibacillales > Paenibacillaceae > Saccharibacillus. Next base: position 48,973 of record NZ_JAULSA010000015.1, read on the forward strand.
GCGCCCGCTGCAGAGCGCTGCCCACGGCGGCCTTGGTCATGCCCAGCGCTTCCGCCGCCTCCGCGGCCGGCCAGCGGAACACATCCTGCAGGATCAGGGCGGCGCGCTGCCGGGGCGGCAGCCGCTGCAGCAGCGCGAGGAAGGAGAGGCGGAGGGTTTCCTTGTCCAACACAATATTCAGCGGATCGCCGAGGGAAGCGGGCGCCGGCCAGATCCAGGCTTCCGCAGGGAGCGTGTCCCGCGGCTCCGCGATCTGCGCCGCCGACTCCGACAGGTCCATCGGAAGCGCCCGCCGCTTCGCGCTTCGGAGGCGATCCAGACAGATATTGGTCACGATGCGGTAGATCCAGGCCCTGCGGGCCTCCTCTGTGCGCAGCTGATCCCGATGCCGCCACACGCGAATCCGGGCTTCCTGCAGCGCGTCTTCGGCTTCGAACAGCGAGCCCGTCATCCGGTAACAATAACCGAGCAGCTCGGGCCGCAGCTCCTCGATCAGATCCAACTCTCCATAAGGGGTCAAGCTCATAGGCGCGCTTCCTCCTTCGGGCGGTTTTGGCTTTCTTCTCTGAAGTATAGCAAAAAAAGCCGGACAAGAACACATGTTCCGTTTCCTTGTGCTCGCTATAACGCTGTGATACGCTCATTAAAAACGGATGGAATGCATCTGCAGTTAGGAGGGTCCCATGTCCTGGAGCAAACTACAGCAGCAGCTGGACAGCTTTCTCGCGCCTTCGCTCAAAGGGAAAGTCGAGTATCGCTCCACCAGCTACCGCTACGTTCCCGATAAAGCCGGCACCTGCCACATTACCGTGGACAAGAAAAATATCCTCAACATGAGCGATAAATCGAACCGGATCAGGTGGTATCAAAACGATCAGGAGATCAAGAACGATCCGAATCTCCAGATTCCGGTCAGCGAAGCAGAGATCGAAGCGGTCCGTCAGAGCGCCAAAGGGCCGATCCCGGAAGACCGGCTGGTCGTGATGGCGAGAAGCCGCAAAAGCACGGAGCACGCCAAAGAGCTGCTGGCCGCGCAGGCTGCGCTGACCAAATCGAACTTCGTCGCCACCGCCAACAAATTCCTCGCCGCTTCGATCGAAGAAAGTCTGGACAGCCCGGATATTCTATTGAATATTCTGGCCCTGGTGGACAAACGGGTCGGGAAAAAGCGGATTTCGAACATGTCGGAGACGGTGAAGCTGAAGCATCCGATCGTGCAGTATTTTTACGAGCTGCGGCGCAGGGCATAAGCTTTACAAAGCAGCGAACACGAAGACGCGGGCGAAGCGGCCGGCGTCTTTTTGTCGTCCGCCCCTTGCGGCTACGCTTGACGCCGCGTCTATTTGCAATTAATATGATACTAGTATCATTTGATATTAGTATCATTTCAATCTCTCTTTTAAAAAGAATCCCATAAACCTAAGGAGCACGATCCCATGAATCCGAACGAATCGCAAAGCGGCGGCCGGCCGGCTGCGAGCTGGCAGGAGCAGAAGAAAGCGAAGACCAAAGCGGTCATTCAAAAAGAAGCGCTGAAATTGTTTACGCAGCAGGGCTACAACGAGACGACGATCGAGCAGATTGCGGAAGCGTCGGCGATTTCGCGCGTGACTTTTTTTCGTTATTTTGCCACCAAAGCCGATGTCGTGCTCGCGGATCTCGATTATATCGACCGCACGGTGATGGAAGCCGCGCTGGCGGAATCCGGGGACAAAAGCGTGATCCAGGCTCTGCGGCGCGCGCTGTCCAAATTGTTCCTGGAAAGCCCGCAGGAGGAAAACGAACAAATTCAAGCCCGCCATCTGCTGCTGCGCACGGTTCCCGAGCTGCGGGGCGCCATACTAAACCATTCCGCCGACAAGATGCGCCTGATTAACGAAATGGTAGCGGAGCGGGCGGGGAGCAGCGCGGACGACTTTGCGGTGTCGAACTTCTCCGGCGCGATCGCCGGCGTATGGATGGCGGCCTGGACGCGGACCGAAGAAGACCTGTCGGACGGGTTCATGGACAGATACTACCGGACGCTGGACGCCGGCCTGGAGCATCTCGAAGCGGGACTGCCTTTGAGCGTTGAGAGGGTTGAACCATGAGCGGCGAATTGGCTTTGCAAACGCGCGGGCTCAACAAAAGTTTCGGCAAAAGGCGGGCGGTCGGCGATTTGAATCTCCATGTGGAGCGCGGGGATATTTACGGGTTTCTGGGTCCGAACGGGGCGGGGAAAACGACCACGATCCGTATGCTGCTGGGGCTGATCGCTCCCGATTCCGGGGACGTCGAGCTGAACGGAATCCATGTGCGGCGCGATTTTAAAAAAGCGATCTCCACCGTGGGCGCGATGCTCGATCCGTCTTTTTACGGCTATCTGTCGGGGTACGAGAATCTCAAGCTGATCGCAAAGCTAACTCCCGGTCTGGACGACGCCCGTATTCGGGAAGCGCTCGATCTGGTGCAGATGTCGGATCGGGCGCGCGATAAAGTGAAGACTTACTCGCTCGGCATGAAGCAGCGGCTCGGCATCGCCGGCGCGCTGCTCAATAATCCCGGGCTGGTCATTCTCGACGAGCCGACCAACGGACTCGATCCGCAGGGGATCGCGGAGATTCGGGACACGATCGTTCGCCTCGCCGCGGAGCGGGGCATCACTTTCTTCATTTCCAGCCATCTGCTGCATGAAGTCGAGCAAATTTGTACCCGGGTAGGCATCGTCAAAAACGGCCGGCTGCTGGTGGAAGACCGCGTCGAGCGGCTGCTGGTATCGGACAGCGAGACATTCGAGCTGCATACTCCCGACGCCGGGCGGGCACTGGAGCTTGCGCGCGGCATGCAGGGCGTTCGCTCGGCATCGGCTGCGGCAAAAGGCATCCGGGTGGAACTGGCCGGAACCGGCGCGTCCGAGCTGAACCGCGCGCTGGTGGCGCAGCATGTGGCGGTCGAAGCGATGATTCCGCAGAGCCGTACGCTTGAGCAGTTCTTTTTCGATATCCAGAAGGCGGGGGAACGGCATGAGGCTGATTAAAAACGAACTGTATAAAGTATTTAAGCTGAACAAATTATATTTCTTCATGGTTATTTCGGCGGCGCTGATGATCGTGCAGGCGGCGGCCGAACTGTCCAACCCTTCCGCCGGCGCGAATGTCCTGAACGGGCAGTCTTTTCCGCTGTGGATGCTGAGCCGGATCATGCCGCTGTTTATTTTCTTTATGGCGCTTACGCTTGCCGAAATGATTTCCGACGAATACCGCAGCGGTACGCTCAAGCTGTTTCTGCTGCGTCCGGTCGGGCGGATCGGTCTTCTGAACGCAAAGCTTGCCGCCCTCGCGGTGTCGGTTCTGATCCTGCTGCTGGTCGTGATGGCGGAGGGGTATATCGTCGGCACGGCGTTCTGGGGATGGGGAGACCGGCTGGTGGCGGACGATGCCGCTTTTTCGACGCTGCGGGGGATCGGAATCACGCTGCAATCTTACGCTTTTACCGCGCTGCCCTGTCTGGGATTCGGCATGGTCATTACGCTGGTCGCCATCCGGTCTTCCAGCATGGGCGGCACGATCGGGATCTCGCTGGGCGTGATGTTTATCCTGACGGCGCTTGAAAATGTGCGGAGCCTGAATCCGTATTCGATCGTGCACCAGATGAATCTGTACCGCAGCCTGATCGGCGATGCCGGATCTTCGAACCTGAGTGTCGGACTGCTGAATATCGCGGCGTATCTGCTTGTGTTTTACGGAATCAGCATCGTGACTTTTAAGAAAAAGGATCTGCTGATCTGAAACGCGGCAGCGTCTCAGCTTCCCGCGAACTGCACCACCGCGCTGTACAGCATCCTGCTGCGGATCGGATCGAACGTCACCTGGTGCTGCACCTGCTTGACGCGGAGCATCAGCGCTTTGTTGACTTCGATCCGCGTTTCGATGGCGCGCTCCAGCTCGCCGAAGTCGTAGGCTTGCAGGCATTCCACTTTGTCTTTGATACTATCGAGAATAAGGTCCATCTTGATCTCGGCCTCCTCTATCATGAACGATTGAATTGCGGCGCGAACGATGCGCTGCAATTTTTTATTGTAGACGAGCGGGAGGCATCGGGCAAGAACATATCGGCAGGGTGCATCCCGATTGCGGAGCTTAGATGGAAGGCGCACCGCCGGAACGGGAAAGGACATGTGTCTTTGACAGCCGCATATAGGCTCTATACAATTTTGTTTATCATTATTCACAGTTTGCGCAGAAAAGGAGAACCTTCATTATCATGCTGCAAAACCCTACGGGTAAAGAACGCCTCGGGCTGGCCCTGCTGCTGTCCACGCTCGGCATTCTCGGCCCGCTCAATATCGATATGTACCTGCCGAGTTTTCCCGGCATCGCCGCCGATCTGGGCGCGCAGGCGTCGCTGGTCCAGCTCAGCCTGACCTCCTGCCTGATCGGCCTGGCGATCGGCCAGATCATCGTCGGGCCGATCAGCGACGCGCGCGGCCGGCGCGGACCGCTGCTGATCTCGCTGCTGCTGTTCGCCGCTTCGTCCGTGATGTGCGCGCTGGCGGGCAGCATCGAGATGCTGATCGCCGCAAGATTCCTCCAGGGGCTGACCGCTTCCGGCGGCATCGTGCTGTCGCGCGCCGTCGTGCGCGACGTGTTCAGCGGGCGGGAACTGACGCAGTTCTTCTCGCTGCTGATGGTCATCAACGCCGTCGCGCCGCTGCTGGCGCCGATCGCCGGCGGCGCGGCGCTGCTGCTGTCGGGATCGAGCTGGCACACGATCTTCTACTTCCTCGGCCTGCTCGGGGTGCTGATCCTGCTGACCGTGGCGGTCAAGCTTCCGGAAACGCTGCCGCCGGAGCGCCGGATGCCGAGCAGCATCGGCCATTCGCTGCGCTCGATGGGCGGCCTGCTGCGCGACCGTTCGTTTATGGGCTACGCCCTGACGCTGGGCTTTATCCACGGCGGCAGCTTCGCTTACGTGGCCGGCACGCCGTTTGTCTACCAGCAGATCTACGGTGTGTCGCCGCAGGCATTCAGCATCCTGTTCGGGATCAACGGCATCGCGATTATTACGGGCAGCTTTATCATCGGGCGCTTCAGCTCGTTCGTGCCGGAGCGCAGCCTGCTGCGCATCGGCGTAATCACGGCGGGCAGCGCCACGCTTCTGCTGCTGATCGCGGCCGCCGTCCGCGGTCCGCTGTTTACCATCGTTGTGCCGCTCTTCGTCTATATGATTACGATCGGCATCACCGCGACCAGCACGTTCACGCTGGCGATTGCGCGCCAGGGCCACCGGGCCGGCAGCGCCAGCGCCGTGCTGGGGCTGTTCCCGCTGCTGATCGGCGCCGCCGTCTCGCCGCTCGTCGGCATCGACGAGACCACGCCCGTCCCGATGGGCGCGATCCTGTTTGTCACCGCGCTGCTCGGAGGCGCGGCATTCTTCGGGCTGACGCGGCCGGAGCGCCCGGAAGACGCGGGGCAGGGCTGAGGGTTAACGATATCTTTTTCAATCTGCCGATTCAGGAAGGAGTACACCTATGCTTCAATCGATTATCCATATCGCACTGGTCGTCGACGATTACGACGAAGCGATCGCTTTTTACACGGAGAAGCTGCATTTCACGCTGCTGGAGGATACGTATCAGCCGGAGCAGGATAAGCGCTGGGTCGTGTTATCGCCGCCCGGCTCGGTCGGCACGACGCTGCTGCTTGCCAGAGCTTCGCGTCCCGAGCAGCAGCCGTTTGTCGGCAACCAGGCCGGAGGCCGCGTGTTTCTTTTCCTGAACACGGACGATTTCTGGAGGGATTACCGCGAGATGAAGGAGAAAGGCATCGAATTCGTCCGCGAACCGCAGGAGCAGCCGTACGGCACGGTCGCCGTGTTCAAAGACCTGTACGGCAATCTGTGGGATCTGCTGCAAATGAACGACGATCACCCGATTTCGCTGCGGACCAGGTGACGGCTCTTGACTCAAATGCAATAATCCACTTAATTCTACGTACACATCCGTCAAACAAGCCATAAAGCGCAGAAATCCACTTTAATTCCGTATAAGTCTCGTTTGGAGGCCGTTACCGGAAAATAAAGTGGATTTCTGCATTTCAATGATCTATTCGGAGTCCGGACGGGCGCATAAAGTGGATTTTTGCAGTCCGTTTCGCGACCGTGCCGCCATCAGCCTATGGATCGTTTCTCGATTAGTCCGGGATCGGCCCAACCGGCCCGTCCTTAGCCTGCCGTTACACGATCACTCCGCGATCAATCCGTACTTCACAAAGCTCCGGCGCACCCCGTCGTTTTCCAGCGTTTCCGTGACGTCGTCCGCCAGCTTTTTCAAGCTTTCCTTGGCATTGCCCATCGCAATCCCGACCGCGCAGTATTCCAGCATCTCCGCGTCGTTCATGCCGTCGCCGATGGCGATCGTCCGCCCGCGCGGCTCGCCCAGATGCTCCAGCAGATCGGCGATCGCAATCGCTTTGTGGATGCCGGGCAGCATCAGCTCGCCGCTTTGTTCGCCGAAGATCGGCACGGTGCAGGGAATGGCCTGGAATCGGCTGCCGAACTCCGCGCGGATACGCTCGAACGGCACTTCGCTTTCCAGAAAGCAGACCTTGTTCACATCGTCTTTGTACAGATCTTGTTCGCCGTAGGTCAGCCCCGCGATAAACGGATGCGGTTCGCCTTTCAACCGCGCGCGTGCGTACGGATCGACCGCCGGATCGCCGTAAATGCGCCGCTCCAGATGGGGACGCAGATTGCGGCTGGCGTAGAGCGCGGAATTCGATTCCAGGTAAAAGTCCACGCCGTGCTCGTTGAAGAAATCGACCATAAACCGCACGTCTTCCGGCGGAACCTTTTTGTGATAAAGCGTTTCGCCGCCGCACTCCACGTAGCCGCCGCCCGCCCCGATCAGTCCGTCGAAGCCGATTGTCCAGATCGCATCGTAAACTTCCGCTTTGGAGCGCCCGGTGCACAGATAGATGCGGTGGCCGTTTCGGCGCGCTTCCTGGCAGGCGGCTCGAGCCGATTCCGGCACCCGTCCGTCGTCGCCGACCAGCGTGCCGTCGATATCCAGAAAAATGATTCTGCGTGAAATATCCGTGTTCATTGCTTGTCTCCTCCCGCCTGAAACTCCCGGTTTCCGCTGAAATCAGTGTAAGGTCTGAAACGCGTTCCATGTCAACGGCTTTGTGCCGGGTTCTGAGCGAATGCCGGGCTATCCGCGACTTGTCTCAAGTAGAGGTTCGGTTTCGTTCAGTTGAATCGCACCTAAACCGTGTGCAATTCAACTGAACGAAAGCCTACCATTTAAACTGAGACAAGCGCTTAGTTCACACAAAAAACAAAAATTTTCTGTCTTTTCTTCAAAGACAAACAGATTGAACGTTTTTCGGTCTACGCTGATAACGGTTCTTTCGGAATGAACGTTTGTCCTCTACAGGTGGACGTCGCGATATTGCACGTACCACAGTCCTGCCGCGGCGGTGATATTTCCTGTTGTTTTTTGAAAATACTTGTCATAGAATTTGCTGGTGCGATTCTGTGTCGCATTAACGCATAAGTATCGATAAACGATTTGGGGGCGTAGGGTGTGGAAGAGAAGCAGCTGAGCCGGGGGCTGAAAGCCCGGCATATCGAATTGATCGCGCTCGGGGGAACGATCGGGGTCGGACTGTTCATGGGCTCGTCGAGCACGATCAAGTGGGCCGGACCGTCCGTGCTGCTGGCCTATATGCTGGCGGGGATCGTCATGTTTCTGGTCATGCGGATCATGGGCGAGATGCTGATTGCCGAACCGGTAACGGGCTCGTTCGCCAATATCGCGCATAAATATATTCATCCGGTCGCGGGGTATCTGACGGCCTGGAGCTACTGGTTCCTGTGGCTGACGGTCGGCATGTCGGAAGTGACGGCGATCGGGATTTACTTCGGCTACTGGTACCCGGACGTTCCGCAGTGGATTCCGGCGCTGGTCGGCGTGGGCATTATCGCGGCGGCGAACCTGGCGGCGGTCAAGTTCTACGGCGAGTTCGAATTCTGGTTCTCGATGATCAAAGTCGTCACGATCGTGGCGATGCTGATTATGGGCACGGCGCTGATCTTCTTCGGCTGGGGCAACGGCGGCGTGCCGCTCGGCCTGTCGAATCTGTACAGTCACGGAGGTTTTTTCGCGGGCGGGCTCAAAGGCTTCCTGTTCGCGCTCTGCATCGTCACCGCCGCTTACCAGGGCATCGAGATGATCGGGATCACGGCGGGCGAAGCGGAGAATCCGAAAGTGACGCTGAAGCGCGCGATCAAAAATATCGTCTGGCGCATTCTCGTGTTCTACGTCGGCGCGATCTTCGTGATCGTGACCATCTATCCGTGGAACGAAGTCGGCGTGACGGGCAGCCCGTTCGTGCTGACGTTCGCCAAAGTCGGCATCGTCGCGGCGGCCGGCGTTATCAACTTCGTCGTGCTGACTGCGGCCATGTCCGGCTGCAACAGCGGCATCTACGGCGCGGGCCGGATGCTGTTCACGCTGGCACAGAACGGACAAGCGCCGAAGTTCTTCGGCAAAGTGTCCGCAAGCGGCGTTCCGCGCAATAGTATCATGACCACGATCGCGCTGCTGCTGTTCGGTGTGCTGCTGAACTACCTGATGCCGGACTCCAAACTGTTCCTGTACATCTACAGCGCGAGCATCCTGCCCGGCATGATCCCGTGGTTCGCGATGGCGATCGGCCAGTTCCGCTTCCGGCGCGAACACGCGGGCGAGATGTCGGCGCATCCGTTCAAATCGCTGCTGTTCCCGGCGGCCAATTATTTCATCGTCGTGTTCCTGCTGCTCGTGCTGGTCGGCATGGCGATCAACGACGATACCCGCATGTCGCTCGGCGTGGGCGCGGCGTTTATCCTGATTATGCTGGCGGTATATTACATCTTCGGCATCGGGAAAAAGAATCCGGCGGAACGCGTTCATGCGAATGCGGCCGACAGCGTCCGTACGTCCGAACCGTCGGCGCGAGGAGCCGCGGTGCGGGAGTAGGCGGGCAAAACCCGAACTTTTTAGCAAAACGCCAACGTTCAATCCAAGATCTTCCTTCATTGCGGGCGCAAAATGCCGATATGGAGAGTAAGATCTTTTTTTATTGCGAAAGGGTGGGTTTCCGATGTTCAAACGGCTGCGCCTCAACAATATGCCGCTGGGTGCCAAAATGCTGCTGCCGATCGTGCCGCCGCTGCTGGCGCTTGTGCTGCTGACCGTGATTTCGATCGGGCTGGTGGACAAGCTGTCCGACCGGCTGATCGAACGTTTATACAACGAATCGCATCAAAGCAGCACCTGGCTGCTGAACGCCGACCGCGATTTCTACCAGGCGCTGAACGATCTTCAAAGCATGAAGAACGCTTCGGGCCAACAGCTGACCGACCTGAAAGCCGACTTCGACGAAAATGTGCAGCAGACCGGCGAGCGCGTCGGCAAAGCGAAAGACATTATGAGCGCGCACCCGGAACGTTTTGAAACCTATAAACACGAAGACTCCGGCAAAACGGCGTTCGAGCTGTTCGCCGACTTCGAAACGCAGTTCGCCGCCTGGAAAGCGGACGGGGAGTCGATGGAGAAATTCGACGCCGCGCGCGAAGACATCAACCAGATCGAAGAGATTCTCGACGTGTACAGCACCGATATCATCGCCGACAGCAGCGCGTACGAGCATCAAACGCAGCGTCTGCTGTGGATCGTGCTCGGGGTGTCCCTGCTGGTGTCCGCGCTGATCGGGGCTCTTGTGATCCGCAACGTGCGCAAGCGCACGAAAGTCGCCGTCAGCCTGATCCGCAAGACCGCCGACCTGGATCTCAAATACGATGCCGGCTACGAGCGCTTTATGAGCGAGGGCGACGAGTTCGCGACGCTGATTCGCGCCGAAGCGGAAGCCCGCAAAGAGTTCCGGACCATTATCGAATACGTCAAAAGCGAGAGCCAGGGCAACGAAAAAAGAATGGACGCCGTGACCGGCCGCATGGCCGCGCTCGACGACAGCATGCAGGATATCTCCGCGACGACGCAGCAGCTTTCTTCCGGCATGGAGCAGACGTCGTTTGCGACGCGCCATATGAGCGCCACGTCGGCCGAGATCGGCCGGGCGCTGGAATCGATCGCGTTCAAAGCTCAGGAAGGCGCGCGCTCGTCGGAACGGATCAACGCGCGGGCCGCCGAGCTGAAAGACGCGTTCCAGCGTTCGTACAGCGAAGGCGGAGCGTCGTACGATCAGGTCAAAACGAATCTGGAGCAGGCGATGGAAGAATCCCGCGCCGTGGAACGGATTACGCTGCTGGCGGAATCGATTCTCCAGATCGCGTCGCAGACCAATCTGCTGTCGCTGAACGCTTCGATCGAAGCGGCGCGCGCCGGGGAATCGGGCCGGGGCTTCGCCGTCGTGGCGGCGGAAATCCGCAAGTTGGCCGAAGATTCCAAGCACGCGGCCGACGAGATCCAGGGCGTAACGGGCACGGTGCTGCGTTCGGTCGACAGTCTGAAAAACAACTCCGAAGACCTGCTGAATTTCTTCGGTTCCAACGTTCAGCGCGATTACCAGATGATGCTGAGAGCGACGGAGGAGTACGCGCAGGGCGCGGGCGAAACGGAAGGGCTGACGACCGATCTGAGCGCGACGACGGAGCAGCTGCTGGCTTCGATGGAAACCTTGATCGGCTCCACCAACGAGATCGCGCAGGCGGCGGGCGAAGGAGCCAGCGGAACCGGCAGCATCGCGGAGAAAGCGAACGGAGCGGCCGAGAACGCCTCCGGCGTGCTGGACGGCGTGCAGGCGTCGAAGCGCAGCATCGACATGCTGGCGCGCGCGGTGGAGAAGTTCAAGCTATAACGCGGGCCGGGCGCCGCGCCGAGCTGCGCAAAAAAAGAACCTTCGCTTTCCCTTTTCCGGGACGACGAAGGTTCTTTGGTTTGCGCACGGGGATCGCGCCGGCGGGCGGATCGTCCGCCGGTATTCAATCCTTACCGCTTACAGGCCGAGCATTCCGCCGAACGCGCCGCCCAGCTGGTTCGAGAACGCGTTCAGCATAATCAGCACGGCGCAGACCTGAATGGCGACGACCGGCAGCATAAACAGGAACGCGCGCTCTTCGGCAATGCGGAAAGCGGATATCGAGGCATGCAGCGTCAGCGAAAGCGACAGCAGCAGCGTCGCCGACAGCAGGAAGAACGAGAGCGACGGCGAGGCGAACATGGCGAGCGCGCCGACGAGAAACAGCGCGCCCGTGAACAGCTGCAAACCGCCGAGGCGGGTCAGTCCTTCGCGCCAGTCCAGCTTCTGTTCGCCCCGGCGCACGCCGATCAGATAAGAAGCGGCGAGCAGCACGGCGAGCGAGACGAGCCCGGTCAGCAGCAGCGGGCCGACGATCGGCAGTTCGGCCGACATCGAGCTGCCGAAATCGCCGAGTCCGAGGTCTTCGAATCCGCCGTAAATCGCGCCGATCACCCGGTGCTTGAACGACCATGCCCAGAGCACGAAACCGAGCAGGGAAGCGGCGATGCCGATGACGCCCAGCGGCAGGTCTTTATCTCCCTGGAGCTTCAGCGCGGACAGCGGATTCCTGAGCAGGCCGACCAGCTTCGCCGTGTCGATCTGCGCCAGCCCGGCTTTGGCGCTTTCGGCCCAGCGGGCCGCAGGCGAAGGACCGCCCGGCTGCCCGGAAGCGCCGCCTGCGCCGTTTGCTCCGGCTGCCGCAGCCGGCGCGACCTGAGCTGCTGCGGCCGGTACAGCCTGAGCCGAGGCCGCCTGCGGCGGCGTTTCGCTATACATCGGCGATGATACTTCCGGCTGCGGCGCAAGCGCGAAAGCCGGCTGTTTTTGCAGCGTTACGCGGTCCGCCTCCCCGGCGAACCCGTTTTCCCGATCCGGCGTCTCTTTTTCCAGGCCGCAAACGTGAACCTCCCCCGGTTCGATCCGTGTCCCGCAGTTTGAACAATAAGCCATTTCCTTGTCCCCTCCTACAATCATCATGGATTTTCTTTCTCTCCCGTTTAACTAATGTTTTATCAAATTAAGGGAGTTACTTATTAGATTAACATTCGATCTGCTTGCTTGGCATGTGACTTTATACGGATTTTTCGATTTTTTTTCATGAAAAGAAGAGAAAGGGAGTCGTATTCATAAACGAATCGGTGCATCCCGAAAGCGGAATAAGGCGTAAGGCATCAAATCCATGTACTTGATCCATTCATTCGAAAACAACTTTGCGGTTTGAGCAAGACTCATTCCCGGAGGGCATGCTTTCAAGTTCGCTGAAGCGCGCCTTTAACCGCCTTCGGGCCGAATAAACCGCATTTATCCACCTTATTCTTCTCTCGGGGGTCAAGTCCATCATGATGTGTACCAACACTGGCCCAAAAAGGAGACACAATTAGGCATTCTTTTTACGCCCTCATTGTGCAAGTCCTTTTGAAGCTCCGCAGCAAATGCTGACCTTTCGTCCGCATTTTACGAACCAAGCGTTGTTTTTCGCAATTTTCCCCTCCCAATCTGCACATTTAGTCAGCATTTTCGTTCGATCCTCGAATTTATGGCTCAAATGCTGACCTGGCATCAGCATTTGAGGGGCATCCCCCGGTGCTTCCTTTCAGTCTTGAGCGGCGGCCCGCGTCTTCCGGCCTCGCCGCCGGATCGACGAGCCGTCTCGTTTGTACACCTAGATATGGACTTGACCCTCCGTCTGTAAAGGAAGCGGATTTTGGCACTTAGTCGGAGTATGGACTCGATGCTAAAGAACCCTGCGAAGCTTCGAGGTCAAGCGAAATGCCGTTCGCAGTGCTTTGCCTGATCCGAACTTTTTACACAATCTTTCGGCGTACCCGGCGGAATAAGACTCATATATGACGTTTTATATAAGAAATATCACTCTCAACATAGTCCGAACGCTCTTATAAGCGGCATTTTAAAAATTTATAAACAAAATTAGTTGTATATATGACGTCATATATGTTTCAATAAGTCTCATTATGGCGTATTATATAAACAGAAAAGCTCAACTTTACGAATAACAGCTTGTCACACGCGGTACGGTTCGACCCAGAAACAAACGAAAAGCGGAGGGACGCAGTGATCGAACTGACGGCAAGACAATTGAAGATCGCGGAGATCGTCCGCAAATACGCGCCGATCACCGGCGAACAGATCGCGGAGAACCTGGGGTCGTCGAGGCCCACCATCCGCTCCGATCTGTCGCTGCTGGTGATGCTCGAATATATCGACGCCAAGCCGAAAGTCGGGTATTTCCCGGGACGCAAAGCGGCGGGAAGCGGCAGCGGCAGCGAACGGCTGCGCGAAGCGAAAGTGCGGGACATCCAGGACGTGCCGATCGTAATCCGCGAAACGACGACGATTCAAGACGCGGTCGTTACGCTGTTTTTGCAGGATGTGGGCACGCTGATCGTATGCGACGAAGAAGGCGTGCTGACCGGCGTCGCTTCGCGCAAAGACTTTTTGAAAGTGACGCTCGGCAATCCGGGCTCGGCTTCAATGCCGGTCAGCATGGTCATGACCCGGATTCCCAAAGTGATTACGGCGGGTCCGGACGAACCGGTGCTCGAAGCGGCGCACAAGATGATTATGCACGAGGTGGACAGTTTGCCGGTCGTGGAAGCGGCCGGGAAAGAAGCCGGCGGCAGACCGGCTATCGTGGGACGGCTTACCAAGACGGCCATCGTCAAACTTCTCCTCGATATCGAAACGACAGGCTAACGGGAGGACACGCGGACGATGAAGCAGGGTACACCTTTTATTACGATTTGTTCGGATTCGGTCGGAGACACGGCGGAAGCCGTCGTCCAGGCCGTGATCCATCAGTTTGAACACCGGGAAGTGGAAATCAAGCGCTACGGCAACGTCCGGCACGAAGACGAGCTGCGGAAGCTGGTGGAAGAAGCCGCCGAGCACAAAGGCTTCATCGCCTATACGCTCGTACAGCCGGAGCTGCGCGAGACCATCCGCGAAGAAGCGGTGCGGCTCGACGTGCGCATCGTGGATATTATGGGGCCGATGATGCAGGCGTTTATCGATACGTTCAGCGGCGCGCCGACCCGGCGGCCGGGCGTGCTGAGGCGGATGGACGAGAATTATTTCCGCCGCATGGAAGCGATCGAATTCACGGTGTCCAGCGACGACGGCCGCGACCCCGGCGCGATGCCGCAGGCCGATCTCGTGCTGATGGGCATCTCGCGCACGTCGAAGACGCCGCTCGGCATCTTTCTCGCGCATCGCGGCAAGAAAGTCGTCAATTATCCGGTGGTGCCGGAGATCGCGCCGCCGGCGCAGCTGCTGGGCCTGCCGGCGAAGCGCCTGGTCGGCCTGACGATCGAGCCGGAAGCGATGCTCAAGATCCGCTCGCAGCGGCTGAAATCGCTCGGCCTGCCGGTCGGTTCGCAGTACGACAGCATCGAGCGGATCAAGGAAGAACTGGCTTACGCCGAAGCGCTGTACCAGCGGCTCGGCTGCTTCGTGGTCGATATTACGGATCGGGCGATCGAAGAAACGGCGGGACTGATTCTCGGCAATTTATCCGAGTAAATCGTAAATCGTCTCGACTAAACGACTGGAGGGATTGGAAAATGGAACGTGAACTGACCCTGGAGATTGTGCGTGTGACGGAACTCGGAGCGCTGGCGGCTTCGAAATGGATCGGCAGAGGGGATAAAAACGCGGCGGACGGCGCGGCGACGACGGCGATTCGTTCCATGTTCGATTCCGTGTCCGTCGACGGAACGGTCGTGATCGGCGAAGGCGAGATGGACGAAGCGCCGATGCTGTACATCGGCGAGAAGGTCGGCAGCAAAGACGGCCCGGAAGTGGACGTCGCGGTCGATCCGCTGGAAGGCACCGAAGTGGTCGCGGCCGGTCTGCACAACGCGCAGGCGGTGATCGCGATCGCGGAGAAAGGCAGCCTGCTGCACGCGCCGGATATTTATATGGAGAAATTGGCCTGCGGCCCGGAGCTGGCCGGTAAACTCAGCCTCGACGAGCCGGTCGAGCTGACGCTGCAAAAAGCGGCGCAGTATACCGGCAAAGCGCTGTCCGACCTGACGGTCATGGTGCTGGAGCGCGAGCGCCACGCCGACCTGATCGCCCGGCTGCGCGGAGCCGGCGTGCGGATCAAGCTGCTCGGCCACGGCGATGTGGCCGGCGCAATCGCTGCGGCGCTGCCAGGCAGCGGCGTCGATCTGTACCTCGGATCCGGCGGCGCGCCGGAAGGCGTGCTGGCCGCCGCCGCGATGCGCTGCCTCGGCGGGGATATGCAGGGCCGGCTGCTGCCGGACGGCCCGTTCGAGCGCCAGCGCTGCATTACGATGGGCATCGGCGATCCTTCACGCGTGCTGACGCTGGAAGACATGGCCGGCACCGGCGACGTGCTGTTCGCGGCGACCGGCGTGACGAGCGGCGAGTTCCTCGACGGCGTGCGCATGATCGGAGCCGACCGCGCCGAAACGCATTCCGTCATCATGCGGGCGAGCAGCCGCACGATCCGTTATATCCGCAGCATGCATTATCTGCCGATGAAGAAGTTCCCGGCGGGCCTGCCGGAACTGCCGGAGATCGGCCGCGCGGCTTCGCTGTAAAGTCCGGAATCGGCCGCCGCAGCCCGGCAGGAAGTCCCGGCCGGCCCCCCCCATAGGGCGTGGAACATGCCCTCCGTTCACACGAAAGAACCTTCAAATCCGCGCCTTACGCGGAGACGAAGGTTCTTTTTTTTGGACGTGCCGGAATCTTCAAGCGGCTCCGCACCGCCCGGACTCCAAAAGCCTCAAACCGCCGCCGGAGCGTGATGCGCAATCAGAATCTCGGCCGCCCGGCGGGCGTGCAGCGCCGGACGGGCGGCCGTTTGCAGCATAGCGGCCATAATCGCGCCTTCGACGAGCAGATAGAGGCTGTCCGACAGCGCGCCGGGATCGGCCGGGCCGAAATCTTCGGACAGCGACGCGATATAAGCGCGCAGGTTCAATTTGTACCCGTGCGCCGCTCCGTGATACGGATGCGCCGGGTCGCCGAATTCCGAAGCCGCTTTGATAAACGCGCAGCCGGTGAATTCCTTTTCCCCGAACCATTCCCCGAGCGCGTCGAACATCGCCAGCAGTTTGTCTTTGGGCGTCTGAGCTCGGCTGTCGACGGACGCTTCGAACCAGCTTCTCCACTCGTCGTCCTGCTTCGTCAGATAGGCGAGCACCAGATCGTCTTTGGACGGAAAATGATTGTACAGCGTCATCTTGGCGATCTTCGACTCGGCCACTACCTGATCCACACCCGTGCCGCGAATGCCCTGTTTGTTGAACAGCCCGGACGCGACGTGCAGGATATGTTCTTTTTTGCTTTTGTTCGCCATGGAGGTTCCCGCCTTTTTTCGCAAATTCCCGAAGGTATACAGACCTGTATAAGTATTATAGACAGTCTCCAAATGATTGGCAAACGGGAGCGTCAACGGAACAAATCAAAAAGAACTTGAAACTATACAGACCTGTATGTATAATTTGGATCAACGCAGCGGAACCGATATCCGCCGTTACAGAAAAGGAGAGATGCACAATGAGCGTGACGTATAAATTTGTCGAGGTGGACGGGCTGAATATCTTTTACCGGGAAGCGGGCAGCCGCGAGAATCCGACTCTGCTGCTGCTGCACGGATTTCCTTCGTCTTCGCATATGTACCGGAATCTGATCGCGCGCCTGGAAGACCGCTATCATATCGTGGCTCCGGATTATCCCGGTTTCGGCAATAGCGATCAGCCTCCGATGTCGGAATTCGAGTATACGTTCGATAACCTGGCCGCGCTGATCGACCGGTTCACGCAGCGGCTGGAGCTGGACCGGTACAGCATTTACGTGCACGACTACGGCGCGCCGGTCGGATTCCGCCTGGCCGCGGCGCATCCCGAACGAATCCAGGCGATCATTTCCCAGAACGGCAACGCGTACGAAGAAGGACTGGAACCGTCGTGGGCGCCGGTACGCGCGTTGTGGGAAGATCCCGACAGCGAGTCGAACCGTGCAGGCATTCTCGATATGCTGACACCGGATTTCACCAAATACCAGTACGTCGACGGAACGCGCAATCCCCAAGTCGTCAGTCCCGACAGCTGGAATATGGACCAGATCGCGCTGGACCGGCCCGGCAACGCGGAGATCCAGCTGGCGCTGTTCTACGATTATCGCAACAACTTGAAGCGGTATCCGGCCTGGCACGAGTATTTTAGAACGTTCCAGCCTCCGCTGCTTGCGGCATGGGGCAAGAACGATATGTTTTTCGGACCGGCGGGCGCGCTGGCTTACCAGAAAGACCTGAAAGACGCGGAAGTTCACCTGCTGAATACGGGGCATTTTCCGCTCGAAGAAGAACTGGAACTGAGCGCGGAGCTGATCCGCCGCTTCTTGTCCGCCCGGTCGATCGGCTGACAGACGAACCGGGAAGTATACGCCGATCGTTCGCCGCCTTTGCCTCCGCTCAACAAAGTTTGGCCGCCGTCAGACTATTTCGCGGGGCATACACTATTCGCCGGGGGTTAACATGTTGCCGTAGACCCACTGCAAACCCGCTTGGTATGATGAAAAAGTTCCGGGAAACTCCGGGCTTTGGGAGGCGGCGAAATGGTCGATGTGTACGAAAAAATCAAAGAAGGCGAACGCGGCGCGTGGGTCAGCATTTTTGCTTACCTGATCTTGTCCGCGCTCAAATTGACGATCGGATACCTGTTCCTGTCCAGCGCGCTCCAGGCGGACGGACTGAATAACCTGACGGATATCGTCGCTTCGGTGGCGGTGCTGATCGGGCTGCGCATCTCGCGCAAACCGCCGGACGGCGATCACGCTTACGGGCATTTTCGCGCGGAAACGGTGGCGGCGCTGATCGCGTCGGTCATTATGGCGCTGGTCGGCGTGCAGGTGCTGGTCGACGCGGGACGGACGCTGACGGCGGGCAAAGAAGAATCGCCCGAAGCCTGGGTCGCGGCGGTCGCCCTGTTCTGCGCGGCGGCGATGTACGGCGTATACCGGTACAATCTGGCGCTGTCGAAGCAGACCGGCAGCCAGGCGCTGATGGCGGCGTCCAAAGACAATCTGTCCGACGCCCTGGTCAGTATCGGCGCCGCGGTCGGCATTCTGGGCTCGCAGCTCGGCATGCCCTGGCTGGACGTGGTGGCGGCGTTCGTCGTCGGGCTGATTATCTGCAAAACGGCCTGGGAGATTCTCAGCGATTCTTTGCACCGATTGACCGACGGCTTCGACGAGAAAGAACTGGCCGGAATCCGGCAGACGATCGGCGCGGTTGCGGGCGTGGAAGAAGTGCGCGATCTCAAAGCGAGGGTCAACGGCAGCCAGACCGTCATCGACGTGATCGTCGAAGTGCCGCGCGACCTCAGCCTGATCGAAGGGCACGATATCGCCGACCGGATCGAAGCGGAGCTGAAAGAAAAGCACGAGATTTATTTTGTCGGCGTGCATGTGGAGCCGAAGGAGTAGCGGAGCTGCCGCCGGAAGCCGGGATATACCCTCAATGCGGATTGAAAAGTGAATATGCAGAGTTATGCAAAAGGAAAGGCTGCGCGGCGAAGGACGGACGTTCAGGGTGTCGGCAATTCCGGGTAGGGTTTCAACCGGAAAATAGCGACACAGGTACACTTATTTGAGGCGAAACGCTTCGACTTCTTCAAATAGCGACACAGGTGCAATTATTCGGGAGCCAAAGGCCGAATCGAAGCGAAAAAGCTTGAAATAAGGGTATCAGCGCAGTTATTTTCTCGAAAAAGTAAGATTAAGCCGGAATAAGGGGCAATACGCAGCTATTTTAGATTCGTTCTGCCGTTCGCTTTATTTCTCCATCCCTTTCCCGACCTTTCATTCCAATCGAACCTATTTATTCGATCAGGTTGACATCAAATCGTTTCTCGACAATCTGGACGGCTGCCTTCAAAGGGCGGCCGTTCTTTTTGCCGTACTTTTCGCTATTTCTTTTTTTACATAGAATTAACCCGCCGTTTACCGAGCATGGATTGAACACCGCCCGCCTTAAACGTATATTTTTCGATGGCACTGTATATTTTCACACAGAGAGGGGAAAAAGAAGTGATGAAAAGGAATGCGCCGATCGGCCTGCTGCTGACGGCGGCGATGCTGCTGACGCCGGTGCTGCCGGCAGACGTACATACGAGCAAGGCCTATGCGATTCAAACGCTTGCCGCGCCGCAGGGCGCAGGCGAAGAAGCGGCGCAGCTCCCGGCTGCAAACAGCGAAGAAAGTAACGGCGAAACGCCGCCGGGCGGCGCGGAAAGCGGATTTCCGAATCCGGCGCCGGGCGATGCGGACTCAGGGGACGGAGCCCCCGAACCGGGGACACCGGACGAAGACGGGCAGCAGGGAGAAGCGCCGGGCGTCGAGCCGCCGGATGAGGAAACGCCGGAACCGCCGCAAACGCAGCAGCCGGACGCCGCCGATGCGGATAGCGATTCGATGCCGCTCGCGGCAGTCACGAAGCTGGTGGCGCGCGGCGCCGAATGGTCGTATCGGGTAGGCGACAGCGCTCCGGCGGCCGGCTGGAACGACGCGGGCTTCGACGATGCGGACTGGGAGAAAGCTCCGGCTCCGCTCGGTTACGCGAGTTCGGGCAAGGGCAAAGAACTGGCGACGACGATCGGTTACGGAGGCGTCGCTTCCAAGAAATACATCACGACTTATTTCCGCAAAGAATTCCGGGTGACGGACCAATCGTCGATCCGGCAGCTGATCGCGACGCTGGTCAAAGACGACGGCGCGGTCATCTATCTCAACGGCGAGGAAGTGTACCGGACCAATCTGCCGCAGGGACCGGTCGAGCCGCACACGCTGGCTCCGGACGCGGTCGGCGACGAACGGCCCGAAGAGAAATTCGGCGTCGATCTTTCCCGGCTGCAAGAAGGAACGAACGTGATCGCCGCCGAGGTGCACCAGCAGCGCGCGGACAGCTCGGACCTGTTCTTCTCGCTGGAGCTGGACGCTCCGCCGGCGCTTCAATCGGGACAGGGGCTGCTGGGCGAGTATTACAAGACCGGAGGCGGCGATTACGGCTTCGGCGATTATAAAGCGACGACGATCGATCCGCAGATCAACTTCGCCGATCTGGAGCCGGTGCTGCAAAAGTGGACCGGAACTGCGGACGGCGTAAACGCGCGCTGGACCGGGCAGATCGTGCCGCGGGAAACGGGCGATTATACCTTTTACATGATGGGCGATAACGGCTTCCGGCTGTGGATCGACGAACGGCTCGTGATCGATCACTGGGTCGCGGACTGGGACAAAGAGCAGACCAGCTTGCCGGTCAGTCTGGAAGGAGGCCGCAAACATACGTTCAAGATCGAATATTTCGAAGAAAACGGCGGCTCCAACCTGTATCTGCGCTGGGCCGCTCCGGCTCTGGGCCTGAGCAAAGAGATCGTGCCCGCCTATGCCTTTTACCTGCCGGAAAGCTACGCCGGTCCGGTATCGGGCAGCGTCGAAGACGGAGGAAACACGCTGCTGCTGAAATTGAAGTCGGACATATCCGATCCGCCGTCGGGGCTGGAGAATCATTTGACTCTGACTTCCGGCGGGCAGCCGCTGGCCGTGCAGTCGGCCGAGCGCGGAGCCGATCCGGCCGAGCTGAAATTGAAGCTGAATCCGGCCGAGCCGATCAAAGGGCAGGAGGCGGTATCCGTCGCTTACGACGGTCAGGGCGGACTTGCGCTGGCGGACGGAACTCCGGCGCCGGGGTTCCGGTTCAATCCGGAAAATGCGCTTGTCGATTATTCGCCGATCGCCATTGCGATGTCGCTGTACGGCGACGCGCAGACCAACCGGGCATTCGCCTGGTATACGCGCTATGAGCACCCGGAGAAAGCGCCGGCCGATATACTCGACAGCATCGTGGAGATCGTGCCCGCAGACCGGGACTTCGATTCCGCGGACAAGATCCGGGCGGCCGGCGAGTCCGACGATACGCGCGTGCTGCCGAATCTGAAGATTACCGGCTCGACGACGGGTTCGTTTATCAGCCACAAAGTCAAAGTGGACAACCTCAAGCCGGGCACGGCTTACAAGTACCGGGTCGGCAGCGACGGGAACTGGAGCGGGACCGGAACGTTTACGACCGAAGGACAACAGGAGAACGATTACCAGTTCCTGTACATGACCGATTCCCAGGGGTCGAACACAAACGATTACTCGGTCTGGGCCGATACGCTCAAGAACGGTCTGGAAGACTTTCCGAACGCCAAATTCCTGGTGATGACCGGCGACCAGGTGGACGCGGGCGCGCAGGAATCGCAGTGGCTCGACTACTTCGGCCAGCCGCAGAAACTGCTGATGAATCTGCCGCTGATGGCGGCGGTCGGCAACCACGAAGGACCGTACAACGACAACTATTATTACCATTTCAACTATCCGAACGATTCGATTCCCGATCCTCTGCCGCCGGGCAGCGTATACTCGTTCGACTACGGCGACGCCCATATCATGATCCTGAACACGATGGACATGAACTGGGACGAGCGCCAGAGAAATTCGTTCGACCAGGAAGTCGACTGGTTGAAGCGCGAAGTGGCGCAGACCGACAAGAAGTGGAAGATCGTCGCGTTCCATAAAGCGATCTACTCGGTCGGCAACCATGCGAAAGACGGCGATATTCTGGCGCTGCGCGAGAAAATGCATCCGGTATTCGACGAACTCGGCATCGACGTGGTGCTCCAGGGACACGACCATACGTTTATGCGTTCCTTCCAGATGTATAACGACAAGAAGGTCGAGCATATTCAAAAAGACGCCGAAGGAAACGTGC
Source organism: Saccharibacillus sp. CPCC 101409 (assembly GCF_030518235.1). Lineage (GTDB taxonomy): Bacteria > Bacillota > Bacilli > Paenibacillales > Paenibacillaceae > Saccharibacillus. The sequence continues at coordinate 70,777 of NZ_JAULSA010000015.1, forward strand.
TGAGCCCGAACGGGACGCTGTATATGATCAACAACTCGGCGGCGACCAAATTCTACGATGTGCAGAGCGGCGTAGACCGGTACTATGCCGATATCTACGAACAGCCGAGAAAGGCCGTCTACTCCGGCGTCAGCATGACCGAAGACCGTTTCAAGATCGACTCGTATATGTCCGGCGACAAGAGTCCGTTCGACACGTATTCGATTGTCCGGGGCGACGAGCTGCCGAATCCGGTCGAAGACTTGACGGCCGATGCCGCGGGCGGCGGCAAAGTGTCGCTGACCTGGACCAAACCGGCCGACAAAAGCGAAGACGACGCGATCCGCGGTTTCCGCATTTACGAGACGGACGGCAAACTGGGCAAGAACTGGAGCGTATACGTGCCGGCCGCGCAGGGACGGGACGCGTACAGCTACCTGGTCGACGCGGCGAAAGCGGGCGAACATTATACGTTTGCGGTGCGTTCCGTCGACAAGCGCGACAACTCTCCGGTCGTAACCGTCGATACCGGCAGCAGCGTGCCGGCCGCGCCGACGGCTCCGGTCGTCGACGATCTGCGCAATACGTTCGGCTGGACCGGCACGGCGGGCTACGACAAGGCGGCCGAATACGAATACAGCACGGACGGCGGCAAGAACTGGCAGCCGATCGCGAGCAATCCGCAGCCGGTCGGCGACCGTGATTATGCGGCGGGCGATGTGCAGGTGCGCGTTGCGGCGGACGAAGCATCCGGCCGGAAAGCCGGCAAAGCGCTGCTGTCGGACAAGCCGTATACGGCGGCCGGACTGCAGGGCGCGTACGCGCTGAGCGGCAAACTGGAGCGCGGCGGGCAGCTCAAAGCGGAATTCACGGCGGAACAAGCGGGCGAGTACGACGGTCCGGCTTACCTGGTCGTGGAGCTGATGTACGGCAGCACCCCGATGCTGATTAACGCGATTCCGATCGATCAAGAGAAATTGGACGTAACGCAGTACTTTAACGTAAGCGGCGAAGGCTACCGGGTGAAAGCGTTCGTATTCGACGCGTTCGACGGCGATCTCAAAGTACCCGCGCAGCTGGCCGAGCCGGTGCTGCTGCAATGAGGAAGAAGGAGAGGAATTTGACGTTGAAAACTTATCTGGCGGCCCTGCTGGCGTTTCTGCTGGCATTCTCCCCGGCCGCGGTCCATGCGGCGTCCGCCTTCACGCTCGAACTGAGCGCGAAGGAAGTACGGCGCGGCGGCGAATTGAAGCTGTCCGGCTCCGCGCCCGACGGCAGCGGCGTTGTCGTGAAGATCGTCGGCCCGAAAAGCCATATTTTCTACATCGACGTGCTCACCCCGGCCGAAGGCAAATATTCGGCCTCGGTTACGATTCCGGCGAGCGAGGATCTCTCGCCGGCCGGAACGTACACCGTCGCGGCGGGCTCCGGCTCGGAGAGCGCGACCGCGACCTTCGCCGTCGCGGGCGGCGGCACTTCGCCGGGCAATCCCGGCGGAGACAATCCGGGCGGCGGCGGCCCGGGAACCGGCGATCCGGGGGCGGGCGGCCCCGGAACGGGCACTTCGCCGGGCACCGGCGGCTCAGGCGGCAGCGACGCGCCGCCGGCAGGCAGCGGCGCCGGCATCCCGGCCGGCGCGGGCGAAGCCCCCGGCGCGGTCGTGCGCGCCGAAGCTTCGAGCGCCGGCGTATATCTCGCCGGCGCGGACGCGCTGCGCGCGGCGGCCGAAGCGGCGCGGCCGGGCGGCGCCGTCACGATCGAGCTGCCGGCCGCGACCGCGCAGGCCGGCGGAGCGCTGGAGTTCCCGGCGGCTTCGCTGCGGGAACTGAGCGCGGGCAGGCTCGCCCTGGCCGTCTCGATAAGCGGCGGCCACACCATTACGTTCCCGGCGGGCGCGATCGGCGCTCCCGCCGGCGCAAGCGCCAGAGTCCGGATCGAACTCAATCCGGCCTGGAACACCGTGGCGCAGACGCAGGTCGAAGCCTCCCTGCCGGCCGGCGGCGAATACCGCGCCACCGGCGTGGTGCTCTCCGCCGTCATCCGCACGATCGACGGCGGCAAGGCGACCAACGTGCGCGAACTGGCCCTGCCGGCCGAAGTATCGCTCAAGCCGACAGCCGCCCAGGCGGCGAAGATCGCGGCCGATCTGGCCGGCGTCTACTACGCGGACGGCGGCCGGATCGAATACATGCCGGGCAGGATCGCGAACGGCATGTTCACGTTCAAGACCATCCATTTCTCGACTTACGCGGTGCTCGAATACGATAAAACCTTCGCCGATCTTAAAGGCCACTGGGCCGAAAGCCCGGTCAAGTCGCTGAGCGCGAAGCATCTGGTCGCGGGCGTGGACGCGGACCATTACGCGCCGGCCCGCGGTATCACCCGCGCGGAATTCGTAACGCTGCTCATGCGCGCCGTGGAGCACGAAGGCCGCGCGCAGACGAGCGCGAACCCGGCCAATCCGTTCAAGGACGTGCCGCAGGGCCGCTACTACACGGAATACGCCGCGCAGGCTTCGGCGCTCGGCATCGTGACCGGCTACGGCGGCAAATTCCGCCCGAACGATTCCATTACCCGCGAAGAAGCGGCGGTATCGCTGGTACGGGCGGCCGAATATTTCAGCCTGCCTGAGAAGAATGCGAACGCGGCGGCCTTTACGGATGCCAATGACATCTCGGCCTGGGCCGAAGCGGCCGTTAACCGGGCCCGCGCCGCCGGCCTGCTCGAAGGCAGCGGCGGCCGGTTCGAACCGGCCCGCACCGTAAGCCGCGCCGAAGTGGCAGCGATGGTGCTGCGCCTGCTGCCGGACGGCACATTTTAAGAAGCGGAGGATACAAATATCATGCGCAGAACATGGAGCTCGATCGTCCTGACGGCGGCGATGCTGATCGGCCTCGCCGATCCGCTGACGGGCGGCGCGGAAGCGGCCGCGGCCGCTTCCGATTCAAGCGCCGTCTTGGCTGCGGCCGTGCCGACCCGCAACGTCGCGCTGAACGCGGCGGTGCAGGCATCGGGAGAAACGAAAAGCAGCGAAGCGGCGAAGTACGCGGTCGACGGCAGGTCGGACACCAAATGGGCCGACAGTTCGAACGCGAAGATTAAGTGGCTCAAGCTCGATCTGGGCCGGGTCTATACGGTCAACGAGTGGGCGATCAAGAACGCGGGCATCAACGAAGGCAACAGCCCGTTCTGGAATACGAAGAACTACCGGCTGCAGCAAAGCGCCGACGGCAAAACGTGGTCCGATGTCGACGTGGTGCAAAACAACGCCCAGACGATCGTCGACCGTTATCTGCCCGAGCCGGTAACGGCGCGGTATTTCCGTTTGTATATCAGCCAGGGCGCTTACGACGCCAATGTGGCGCGGGTGTACGAGCTGGAATTGTACGGCGTAGACGCGGAACTCGATCCGGCGTATCCCGCCGGCAGCCTGCCGGCGGTCGATTACGTCGATCCGTTTATCAATACGCTGGGCGACAACGGGCAGACCAACCCCGGCCCGACCGCTCCGTTCGGCCTGGTATCGCTCGGGCCGGACAGCGACGGCGGCGCGTTCAGCGGCTATTACTACCAGGACAAGTATCTCAAAGGCTTCTCGCATCTGCGCTTCAGCGGCGTCGGGTGCAGCGGCGCGGGCGGCAATATCCTGATGATGCCGGAGACCGGCGATTTTACCAAAGACAGCGGCAAATACAAACAGCTCTACGACAAAAGCAGCGAGCAGGCGTCAGCCGGCTACTACGCGGTCAACCTGAATTCCGGCGTCGGCGTCGAGCTGACCGCGTCGGACAACGTGGGCATGCACCGCTATACGTTCCCCGAAAGCGAGCGGGACGGCTCGGTGCTGATCGATCTGTCGAACTCCTATGCGGGGATGGTGGACGCCAATCTCAAAGTGGAAGGCTCGAACGAAATTTCGGGCATGATCCAGTCGCAGAACGTGTGCGGGCACGGCTATTACACGATCTACTACTCGATCCAGTTCGACCGGGATTTCGATTCGTATCAGTCGTGGCAGGGCGATTCGGTAGGCGAAGTGTCTTCGCGCAGCGGTTCGAACAGCGGCGCATGGCTGAACTTCGACACCTCGTCGGGCAGGACGGTCCAGGCCAAAGTCGGCCTCTCGGCCGTCAGTCCGGAGCAGGCGAAGATCGAGCGCGATACCGATATCAAAGGCTGGGATTTCGACGGTCAGCGCGCCAAGCTCAAGGGAGAATGGAGCGATGTGCTGGGCAAAGTCGAGATCAAGGACGCGGACGAGACCAACAAGCGCGTGTTCTACACGCAGCTGTACCATTCCTTTTTGCATCCGAAAAACGTAACCAGCTCCTCCGGCACGTTCAAAGCGGGGCGCGACGAAAACACGATCCGCCAGGCGTCCGAGCTGGGCGAGAATTTCGAGTATTACAACGGCTGGACGACCTGGGACGACTTCCGCAAGTACGCCTTGTTCTCCGTGCTGGAACCGCAGCGGTACGAGAACATGGTCAAATCGCTGGTCGATCTGTACAAGACGAGAGGCTCCTATACTCAGTGGGGCGACGGCTACTGGCCGAGTCCGACCGTGCGCAACGAGTTCAACGGAGCGGTCATCCTCGACGCTTACGCCAAAGGTTTCCGCGACTTCGATGTGCGCGCCGCGCTGAAAGGCATGGGCACGGACGCGGACAACTTCGCCATCTCGGACACGGAAATCTCGGGCAAGCTGGAAAAGGCCAAAAGCGGCTATTTCCCGATGAAGCTGGCCGAGCTGACGGGAGACGAAGCGGCGTATGAAAAGTACAAACAGACCGCAGCGGCTTACCGCGATCTGTGGAACGCGAACCAGGTGGACGAGAAAGGGCGGAAGATGGGCTTTTTCACGCCTAACGGTCAAACGGTCGAAAAATCCGACGTGACGGCGGTGGATAAGTATGCGTACCAGGGCAACCTGTGGACGTACCGATTTTCTTCCACGCACGATATTCGGGGGATGGCGGAATTGATGGGCGGCAAAGCCGAAATGGCGAAGCAGCTTCAGGACTTTTTCGCGCGCGACGAGTATCTGGGAGTCAACGAAACGGTGCTGGATACGCCGTATCTGTTCGATTATTTGGGCTATCCGTATCTGACCCAGTATTACGCCAGAGAGTACACGACGGAAATCGTCACGCAGAAATACCACAACCACGGCCTGTACAGCTATCCGCTGAAATCCCGTATTTACCGCGACGATCCCGAAGGCTACCTCCAGTCGATGGACGACGATGCGGGCGCGATGTCTTCGTGGTTTGTGTACAGCGCGCTGGGATTGTTCCCCGGCAATCCGGGCGACGCGAACTTCCTGATCGGCTCGCCGATCTTCTCGGAAGTGACGCTGCATCTGGATAACGGCAAAACGTTCACGATCAAAGCGGACGGCTCGTCGAGCGAGAACCGCTATATCCGTTCCGCTTCGCTGAACGGCAAGAATTTCGACCGGGCATGGATCGGCTACGACGACATCATGAACGGCGGCGCGCTGACGTTCGATATGGGATCGGAGCCGAATACGTCCTGGGGCGCCAGAGCTTCTTCCGCGCCGCCGACGTTCGACTACGGTTCGGAGCCGGGCGGCACGCTGGTGCGCGCCGAGCTGATGCCTATGGGTTCGACCTGGAAATACGAAGACGGCGGCCGCGATCTCGGCACGGCTTGGACGTCTGTGTCGTACGACGACAAGAGCTGGAAATCCGGCGCGGCCCCGCTCGGCTACGACAACAAGAAATACGCGAAGACGGTCCTGAGCTTCGGAGGCATCGAGAGCGACAAGAACCCGACCGCGTATTTCCGCAAAACGTTCGAACTGTCCGACGTCGACGGTCTGCTGGAGCTTGAAGGCGGTCTGGTACGAGACGACGGGGCGGTTGTGTACGTCAACGGGAATGAGGTCTACCGCACCAATATGCCAAGCGGCAGGATCGGTTACAAAACGTATGCCAATGCGACCGTAGGCGACGAGCGCAGTCCGGTGAGCTTCTCCGTCGATCCGTCCGTGCTGGCCGAGGGCGTCAACACGATCGCGATCGAGATCCACCAGGTCAACGCCACGAGCTCGGATATCGCGCTCGATCTGTCGCTGAGCGCGCTGCGCCAGCTGGATCGTCCGGCCGCTCCGACGGCTCCGGTCGTCGACGATACCGCCAACACGTTCGGCTGGACCGCCGTGCCGGGCATCGCGGAAGCATCGGCTTACGAATTCACGACCGACGGCGGAGCTTCGTGGACGACCGCGGCGTCCAATCCGCAGATCGTCGGCCCGGCCGCTTACGCAGCCGGTAAGGTGCAGGTTCGCGCGAAAGCGAACGCGGAGCTGAACCGCGCTTACGGCGAAGCGCTGATCTCCGACAAAGCGTACACGTCGGATATCAGGTGGGACGTGTTCGATCTGGAAGCCGACGTCAAGCGCGGCGGCAATATGCAGGTCAGCGTCCAGGGAACGCTCAAAGGCGCGTACTCCGACTCGGCGGTCGCCGTGATCCAGCTGATGAACGGCGCTTCGCAGGCGTTCGTAAGCAGCGCCATCCCGGTCGAAACCGGCAGCTTCGACGTTTCGCAGACGTTCAACGTGAACGCCGACAAATACCGCGTCAACATTTATCTGGTCGATGATTACAACGGCAATGTGTACGACTCGCTCTGGCTGGCCGACCCGATCGTATCGCAGCCGGAACCGCAGCCCGAGCCGGGCGGAGGCGAACAGCCGGGAACGCCGGGCGATCCGGGCAATCCAAGCGAGCCGGGCGAAGAACCGCTGCCCGAACCGCTTCCGGTGCCGGTCAAAGTGATCGATGTGCCGGAACCGGCGATCGAACCGGATTCGCCGGAAGCCAACCCGAACCGGATCGAGTTCGAAAGTTACGCTTCGCTGTCCGCGGCGGCGCACCCGATCAACGGCAATAAGCTCAAAACGGAAGCCGGCAGCTCCGGCACGGTCGTCGCCAATACGTTCGGCGGCGCATGGCTGACTTACCGGGACGTGAACTTCGGCGCGGAAGGGGCGAACCGGATCGCGATCGAGTACGACGCGCCGTCGAACAAAGTTCCCGCGGATGCCGCGCTGGAATTCCGTATCGGCTCCGAGACCGGACGCCTGGTCGGCACGCTCCCGCTCAAGGCGACGGGCAGCGGCTGGGGCAATTACGGCAAAGCGACGGCGCTGCTGTCGGAGACGATCACCGGCGTGCAGAACCTGACAGTCGTGCTGCGGGGAACCGCAACGAGTTCGCTGCCTTACATCGGCAACTTCGACCGCATGGATTGGAGCTACGAGAAGATCCGGGCGGATTACGCCGCCCTGGAGCTGGAGAGCTACGATCAAGGGTCGACGGATGTAAATCCGGCGAACGGCCAACCGCTCAAGACGGAAGCCGGCAACGGCGGCCGGCAGGTGGCGGGTACGTTTAACGGTGCCTGGCTGGCCTACAAAGCGATGAACTTCGGCAGCGCCGGAGCCGACACGTTTGCCGTGACTTACTCCGGCAATTCGACCAACACGGCCGCCGACTCCGCGGTGGAAGTCCGCCTCGGCTCGCCGCAGGGCGAACGGGTCGGCGTAGTCGCCGCGCCTCCGACCGCCGCGTCGTGGGGCACGTACAAGACCGCTTCGGCGGGCCTGACGCGCAAGCTGACCGGCGTGCAGGATATTTATCTGGTGCTGACCGGTACGACGGACGGCACGTACAAGTACATCGGCAACTTCGACAAAGCGGCGTTTACGCTTGCCGGAACCGGCGGTTCCGATACGGCAGACCCGCAGCCGGGCGGCGAAGAGCCGGGCCCGGGAGGTTCCGATCCGGGAACTCCGCAGCCGAATTTCTCGGCGGTGAACGGCAAACTGGCGATTGAGTTCGAGAGATACACGAGCTTAACGGATGCCAAGCATTCCAACGGCAATCCGCTGGGCACGGAGAAGAACAACGGCGACAACATCGTTGTGAAGGATACGTTTCCCGGCGCGTGGCTGGCTTACGCCCGCGCGGACTTCGGCGCGGACGGCATGAACGTCGTCGAAGTCACGTACGACGCGCCTTCGCAGAAAGCGCCGGCCGACGCGGCGCTGGAATTGCGGCTCGGCTCGGCCGCGGGCGAGCTGATCGGCACGATCAAGCTGCCCAATACCGGCGGCGGCTGGGGCTCGTACAAGACCGTGTCCGCCGAGCTGTCCAAGCGGGTAAGCGGCGTACAGGATCTGTACGTCGTGATGCGCGGCGCGACTACCGGCACGCTGCCGTATATCGGCAACTTCGACCGCCTCGCGTTCTCGGCGGGACAGTAATATCCCGGCGAAGCCTGGGGATTCTTTCCCGGTTTTTCGCCCGGCCTTTTGTTTATGCCAAAGAACCTTCACCCCTGCGGACCGGGGATAAAGGTTCTTTTTGCGTTCAGGGAGCCCGTTTTTCGGGCTTCCGGTTTTTCGAAATCTAACGGAAGGGAGCGACGCTAATCGCGCTCTTTACGGCTTTTCGGCCGGCTAACGGAACACAGAAGCGTTAATTCGCCGATTTGCCGCTTTCTTGCCGCCATAAAAGCGCATTAGCGTCTCCTGGTTCCGTTAGGATTCGGAAAGGGCCGAATTCGGGCAAATAACGCTTCTCAGTTCCGTTAGAGCGGCGCGAGGGGCGACTGGATTATCGGACTGTGTCCGTCCGACTCCTTACATCTGCCAGACCGGCTGCATCCATCCAACGCCCGTCTATCGCTTGCGCTTACACCCGTTCCGCCGGCTGAGCCTGCGCGGCTGCGGCCGGGCCGTCGTTAAGCTCGCGGTCTCTGCGGCCCGCAAGCAGAACCAGCAGGAAGCAGAGGAACAGCACGATCGCGGCCGATACGTACGGGTAGTTGATATTCACGTCGAACAGCGCGCCCGCGACGATTGGGCCGGCGATATTGCCGAGGCTGCTGTACGCGGAGTTCAGGCCGGCGGCGAAGCCCTGCTGATCGCCCGCGCGGCGGGAGATCTGCGTGCCGATCGCCGGGCGCAGAATATCGATCGCCAGGAACACGATAAACGTGACGGTCACGATCAGCCAGTACGGATGCACCAGCAGCGTCATCAAAACGAAGACCGCGGCGACCGCCAGACAGATCGAGATCACCCGCTGCTCGCCGAAGCGGTTCAGCAGCCAGCCGAAGAACGTCGCCTGCACCACGGCGCCCGCGATCGAACCGAACGTGATAATCACGGCGATATCGCGCGCGGTGAAGCCGAACTTGTGATCGACGAACAGTCCGAATACCGTTTCGTAATTCGCCAGACCGAACGCGCTGACAAATACGATGACCAGACTGAGAAAATACGGCGTCTTATACGACGTCGCCAGCTGCTTGAGCAGGCTGTCGCGTTTGCCGGCGGACGCCGCGGCGATCTCCGCGCGGCGCTCAAGGCTGAGCGATTCCGGCAGCACGAGCAGCGTGACGACCCCGGAGATCAGGGCGGCGAAGCCGGCCGCGAAGAACGGCACGCGAATGCCGAATTCGGCCAGGAAACCGCCGATGCCCGGCCCGATAATAAAGCCGGTCGTGATCGCGGCATTGATAAAGCCCATGCCTTTGGCGCGTTCTTCGTCGGAGGTGATATCGGCGGTATACGCCATCACGGCCGGCATAATCAGCGCCGCGCCGATGCCGCCGAGAATCCGCGAGACGAACAGCAGCCACGGCGCGTTCGCGATGCCGAACAGGAACTCCGACACGGCGAAGATCGCCATGCCGACGATAATAACCTTTTTGCGGCCGAGACGGTCGGAGATGCGGCCGCCGATCGGCGAGCAGATCAACTGCGCCACGGAGAACGTAGCGGTCAGCAGACCGACGATGATGCCCCCGATATGCAGCGTATTCATGTAAGTCGGCATAATCGGCACCACGAGGCCGATGCCGGTGAAGACCAGAAAAATATTAAACATGAGCAGCAGCAAAGCCGCCCGGTTGCGAAGCATCAAATCCATAATAAGCATCCTCCATGGTTATAAATAAGTGCCCGATGCGATCCCGTACGCTAATCTTCCGGCTCCTTCGCCAGCCCGTACAGCAGCACGTCCACGGCAAGCCGGTACGTACTCAGCGCGTCTTCCGCGCCGGGACGGCGCGATACGCGGCTCAGCCCGATGACCAGGCTTTCCAGCACCAGCGCCAGCCGGTCGGCGTCGCCGCGTTTGAACTCTCCGCTGTCGATACCCGCCTGGATCAGGTCGCGGTTGAAGCGCATATGTCCCGCCGTCATCTCGGCCAGCTTTTCCCGGACGTCGCTTTCGATCTCGCCGCCGAAGAATTCGTCCGCCGCCTGCGTCAGCGGATGGTTGAGGTCTTCGGTCACGAGCAGCTCGGCGAAGCCATACATTTTATCCGCCGCGGTTTGGAACAAGTGCTCTTTTTCCCGCCATTTGGCGTACCAGTCCAGGTCCCACTCGTCGAGCAGGTACATGAACAATCCTTCTTTGCTTTTGAAATGGTAGTAAATATTGCCTTTGCTGCTGCCCGTGGCGGCTGTGATATCCTCGATCGAGCTCGCTTTATAGCCTTTTTGCACGAACAGATTCCGCGCGGCGTCGGCGATGCGTTTGCGCGTTTGTTCGCTCTGGATTTGTTTTTTGTTCAACTGGGGTCACCCTGGCTTTCTATATCGAAAAAAGGTTTTTACGAATCCTGAACGTTTGTTCAGTATATTACCAGATTCCGAGCCGGACTTCAACCGCCGAAAGCGGATTTTGGGCAAAACGCAGCGGATCGCTTATAATGAAACAAATCGTCGCACAAACGACAAAGCGGCAGGCGGCAAAGGACGGGGAACGCATGGACATACGGGCAAAGCGGCGCGAGCACGGCAGCGAGATCGCGGTGATCGACACGGACGTTTTATATGAAGAAAAAGGGCGGTTTCGCGTGCTGGAATTCGCCAACGGCGATGTGCAGGGCGCGCTCGACCTGGACGATCCGGACCGGATCGTGCTGGAATATCCGCGGGCGATCGCGCACCTGATGGAGCAGGGCGATCCGCCTTTCGAGCGGGCGTTTATGATCGGGCACGGAATCGGGACGATTGCGCGGCATTTTGCCGGCCGGGATATGCGCACGGCGGAGATCAGCGCCACGATTGCGGAGTGGAGCCGGGAATATTTCGGATACGACGGTCCGGCGGTGAAGGTCGGCGACGGCCGCGAGCTGCTGGCCGCGGAGCCGGACGGTTCGCTGGATTATATCGTGCTGGACGCGTTCACCGAGCGGGGGACGCCGTGGCATCTTTTTACGCGGGAGTTTTTCAAGCTGGCGGAGCGGAAGCTGAACGAACGGGGCGCTATCCTGCTCAACGTATTCGGTAAAGGACGTCGCGATTCGTTTACCGAAGCGGTATGGGCGGGGCTGTCCGAAACGTTCGCCCATACGCGCGGCTTTGCGCTGCCGGCGGACGGTCCGAACGACGCGACCAACCGGATTCTGGCCGGCGCGAAAGTTCCGATCGAAGCGAAACCGCGGCAGATGGCCGGCTTCCGTCCGTCGGACCCGGAGATCGGGACGGTGCTGGAGGACGGGATGTTCGGGTATGGAGGCGGGAATCGTTGACGCAAAAATGCACCCTCAAACGAGCATCGGCGTAACCGTCAGGTTCCGATGTTCATTGTAGAGGGTGCATGTTAAGCAGGATTAAATCAAGCCCGAGCGTTCCAGCAGCCGTTCGAGCATTTGAGCGACTTCGGCGCGCAGCACATGGGCTTTCGGCGCGAGGGTTCCGCCGCTTCGGCCCGTAATCAAGCCGGCCTGTACCGCTGCGGACAGATCCGTTTGCGCCCAGGCGGATACCGCCGAGAAGTCCCGGAACGATTCAAGCGACCGTCCGTCCGTTCCGCCCTGCAGTCCGGTCAGTTTCATGGCGTTGACCAGCATAGCCGCTGCCTGTTCGCGGCTGACCGGGGCGTTCGGCGCAAATGTTCCGTCGCCCATGCCCTGCAGAATGCCGTAAGAGTAAGCAGTCTCCACGGCTTCGGCGTACCAGTCGGAATCGGATACGTCGGAGAACGATACTCCGCTTTCCTGCGCTTTCAATCCCAGAGCCCGGACGATGACCGCTGCAAGTTCGGCGCGGGTCATATCGCGGTTCGGTTCGAATTTGCCGTCCGTGCCTTCGATAACCAGACGGGAGCCCATATCGTTAACGGCTTTTTTTGCCCAGTGGCTGTTAACGTCCGCAAATTCGATCGGGTGCCATACGACGGCGTAGGTGCTGTTCGTGAGGCTGTTGATTACCGCGCTGTAGATGCCGTTCGATTGCGCGACGCGAGTAGGGACATGGCGAACACTGCCGTCCGGATCGATAACGACTCCGGTCGTGATCCGATTCGGGTCTACGCCTTCGGGCAGCACGATGCTTCTCTCTACATAAGAGTTGAAGCGGTCGACTTCGACGGTACGGCCATCGTAGACACCGGCAACGCGGAAGTCCATTGGAACTCCGACGATTTCCAGGCCGCCCGCCTTGGCGCTGGATGCGGCAAGCGCGCTTTCTTCGGATGCGGCGGCGGCAATCGATATTTGGATTTCAAGTTCGGCCAGGCCGATTGTCCGGCCCATTTGACGCGACAGGTCGTCCACTTTGATCTGCGCGGCCGGAATCGTATACGAACCGGCAGGCGTTTCGATTTTCAAAATAGCTTGTTTGTTTTCCAGCGCTTTGACCATCTGTCCCGTAAGCACGCCTGTAAACGTATCGGCGGCCGAAGCGAAAGGAAGCGTGATGACCGCGCCGGATTTTTCGGCGTTCAGCCGCTCTGTCAGCTTGACGGGATCGACGGTCAAGGCGGCTGTAGTGCGGCCGGCCGATGTGGTTGTTTTCAACGTTCCGGCTGTTTCCGATCTGCCGTTTACCAGAACCGATACGCCGGTCGCGGCCGTTCCCGGAACGGCCGGAAGCGTCGGAGCGGTTACTGCGCTTGAAGGAATCGGCGAAGCGGACGGGCTGCCCGGGATTGTTCCCGTGCCCGGAGAGCTGCCCGTACCCGGACTAGTACCGGTGCCCGGGTTTGGAGAAGTGCCGGTGCCCGGTTCCGGGTCGGTTCCCGGCACGCCTTCGCCCGGATTCGGGACTTCCGGCTGTTCGTACTGCCATTGATGAACCGGATAACCGGAGTTGATGTCGGCAATCATCGTCCAAATCTCTTCGAAGTCCCAACTGCCGATATCGGACGAAGTATCGTCCGTATAAGTCTTGGCATCGCGGAGCTGCGCCGAAGTGCGGCCTTCCGCAAAAGCCTGGACCGAAAGCGCCGATTCCGGAATCCCCTGCAATCCCGCGGTATCGGTATTCCAGAAACTGCTGCCGGTTTGAACCCGGGCGGTGGACGGGATGCTCGCTGCGCCGATAAAAGCGCCGATGGTTCTCTCGACATAACGCTCTACAGCATTGGCGGCTTCGACCGTCGAGACGGTGTAGTTGTGTCCGAAGATAAAAGAGGACTGGTAGGAGGCCAAGCTGCCTATAAATCCGCCAATATGAAATACGTTCGCGAGCGGCCGCGCAGCTGCCGTTACTGTGCCTGTCGAGTAGCTTTCCGCTACTCCAAACTCGATCTCGGACGGCGTATCGGCCGACAGATCGCTAATCATGACAGCGCCGGCGAATCCGCCTGTATTGGAGAATCCTGTTACATTTGCGGCCGCATGGGAATACACGGCGATCGAATTCTCCAAATAGCCGATCAAACCGCCTATGGCGCTCTCGCCGCTTACTTCCGCACGACTCTCGCTTTCCACGATATAGGAATGCACCGCGTGACCGATCAGGCCGCCTATACGACTGCTAGATCCCTCGGCGATTACGCTTCCTATTGCGGAACTTCGCCAAATGTAGACGCCGCTGCTTCTGCCCACGAGACCGCCTATCCCCATACCCGATTGGCTGGCGGAAGAAATCTCCACGTTCGTTTTGGCCATATAGATTCCTATAGGCAGATCTCTGTCCGGGTTTTGTTTTCCTTGAACATAGCCGATCAACCCGCCGACACTGATGTTGCCTTTGATCTTGCCCTGAACCGAAACACCGGCGATTAACGAATCCCTTGCCGTTCCGGCGAGTCCGCCCACGAAAGACTTGCCTTCGACATCGACGCTGGTCAATTGTACGTTCTCAATTCTCGCATCCCGAATTACGCCGAACAGGCCGACATTTTTCGTTGCCTCCGACGCCGTCGTCAAACCGGAGAGTGTATATCCTTCTCCGTAAAGTTCTCCGGTAAACGGATGAGACTCGTCCCCGACCGGAATCCAGCCGCCCGGATAATCACTGAGATCGATATCGTTGACCAGCTTGTATTGGCCGTCGAGATTGGAAAAAATTCCAGCCAGTTCTTCGGCAGTGCCGATTAAGGTCAGGTCTCCGGAAACCGCTTCGCGCTCGATCATAATGCCGTATCCGTACCCGCTGTTGGAGCCGGGAACGCCGGTGTCGAAGCGGACGATCATGTCTTCTTTCGAGAGATCGAACGGAATGGCGTACTCGCGGACTTTGCCGGTCTGATTGACCAGATATTCATCCAGCGATTTTTCATCCGGTCCGCCAAGAGGTTCCACAGCCTGGATCTCGGCATTCGGACTTATGGATTCGATGGTAAAATGCAGGGTCTCCGCGTCTCTATCCACCGTAGTCATGTATGTCTGCTCATTCGCGTCGAATATCGGATCGAGGTCGCCCTCTGTCAATTCAAGGCGGCTCAAGCGCCCGTCCAGCAGGGAATCGTCGCTGCCGGCGGGTTCGCGTTCCACCGTAACGCCGTAGCCTACGCCGCCCGGATAATTCGGCACATCGACTTCGACCATGAAGAACGTTTCTTCGTCTGCCGGGTCGAAAGGCACATCAACCGGCATATTCGGTTCAAGAACCTGATCGCCGATCGTGACGGTGGCATCGGGACTGAACGCTTCGGCCGAAACGTGCAGCGTATCCACATCGGCTGCGACCGTTAACGTATACGGCCCCTGGTCTTCGCTGTCGAAAGCGGAAGAAAAAGAACCTTCGGCGACGGACAGACTTTTCAGATACGGATTGAGCAGGTTCGGATTGTCGTTGTTGTTGGCCGTTTCCCCGTTGCTCGATAAACCGGCGTCTCCTCCTGCTGCGTGCGCGGCCGGAACCGCGGCATTCGCTCCAAGTCCTACGGCAAGTACGGCTGCGAGAAATCCGGACAGCCGGGGTTTTCTTTTGACGGTATTCAAAGCTGCAATCATCCTTTCGAAATAAATACAATATATTTCTGGTGATAGAAGGGTAACACGCTGTTCTGAACAAATTCTGAACAAGAGGTTTTTTGCAGGGCGCGTGCATCCGTTTCTTGAAGGATTTGAGCCGCAGGGCTAACTTTGGCCGGTTTCTGCCGTTCAATATATGTATCATCGAATGGAGAGGGAGGGTAAAAGGTTATGAAAATGGGCAAATACGAATGGAGCACGCTGATCGTTCTGATCTATATGCTGCCGTATTTGTATTTCGGAATGGCGCAGGATCGCGCTCATCATTCGTTTCTGGGATATGTGCTGGCGATCGTCGCGACGGGGGCGCTGGCTTATGCAAGCCGCAGATTCGGTTCGGTTTACGCGGTGCCGATCGGCAATCTCCTGTCGCTTGGCATTTCGTATTACTTTGTCAGAATGGTGGGCGAGGGATATTGGGAATCTTATTTCAAACCTCTCTCGCCGCAGCTGACCGTGATCATATTCAGCGTCCTGCTGCTGATTCCGCAGGCGATCGTACTGCTCGTTACGCATTTTGCGGTTCGCCGTAAGTCGCGGGTCCTTTGAATCGAAAACACAGCCGGAAGCAGCATGAAGGAGGAAGAGGAATGGCGCTGTTGAAAAATTTGGGCGTTCTGGCGGGGAAAGTAACGGGAGGCGTGGTGGGCGGTTCGATCGGGCTCACCGGCAAAATCGTCAAAAGCGACTTTATCCAGGATGTGGGCAAAGGCGTGTACCGGGCGACGTCGAATACGGGCGAAGTGCTGGGCAGCCTGGCGGACGGGACCTACCAGACGCTGGGCGGAGTCGTTACCGGCAGCAAGGAGCGCGCGGACCGCGGCCGAAAAGAAGTCGTCGATACCGTAGGCGGCACGTTGACCGGCATGGGCATCGGCGTGCTGCAAATTGCGGGCAAAGGGCGCGATACCGTCCGCGCTATCGCGGGCGGCGATAAAGACACGGCGATTACGCTGGGCAAAGACCTGGCGAAGATCGCCGCGGTCGGCCTGCTGTCGTTCGGCGTGTTCGATCTGTTCGACGGCGCGGAAGGCGCGGAACATGCGGCGGATACAGGCGACGCGGGAAATACGGGCGCCGGTGCCGGCGGCACCGCCGCGGCCGGAACCGGCGTACTGGCGGCGACCGATGCCGCGAACGCCGATGCGGCGGACGGCCGCGCGCCGGCATCCGGTCCCGCTGCTCACGCGCAGAGCGGACACGATTCTTCGTATTGGAAAAAGCTTGTGCCTGACGGTCCGCAGGACGAAAGCGGCGGCCAAAGCGAGCGAAAAAAATAACACCACAAAACAGGGTGACGCCGAATGAATTCGATGTTACCCTGTTTTTACATAAAGCTTAAAATTCTGCCTTTGTACTGGAAAGGAGACGGAACGAAATGCCTACATTCGAGGATCTGGAAAAAGACTGGCGCATAGAAAAAATCGAGCAGGTCATCCTGACGGGGGAACGTCCGCGGCTGGCCGGCAGCAATGCCAGGTTGGGCGTGCACGGGAAAGAAGTCGATTGTCCGCTGGTTCGGATTACAATGGGCGGCCATACGGGGTACGGCTGGTCCCGCATTCCGCGCAAAACGGCCGAGGCGCTGATCGGAGCCGGCGTTCGGGACATTTTTTGCGAGGAAAGATGGATCAAAGAAAGATTCTGCGGCATCCAGTTCCCGCTGCTGGACTGGCTGGCCAAAGCAAGAGGAATCCCGGTCCATGAACTGCTGAGCGGCCGCAAGCACGATGGAACGCTGGAAGTACCCGGCTACGATACGTCCCTTTACTTCGACGATCTGCATTTGAAGACCGACGCGGAAGCGGTGGCGCTGCTGCAGGAAGAAGCGATGTCCGGCTACGAGGCGGGTTTTCGCGCGTTTAAGATCAAAGTGGGCCGTGGCGCGATGCACATGGAACTGGAAGCCGGCACGCGCAGGGATATCGCTATCGTCAACGGGATCCGGGAAGCCGTCGGCCCGGACTGCGAGCTGGCGATCGACGCGAACAACGGCTACAACCTGAATCTGACCAAGCGCGTGCTGACGGAAACGGCTCAGTCCAATCTGCTGTGGATCGAGGAAGCTTTTCACGAAGACGATAGGCTGTACCGCAATCTGAAAGACTGGATGGCCGATCGGAATATGCAGGTGCTGATCACGGACGGAGAAGGACACGCGGCCGGGCCGATCGTGGAGTGGGCGGAGCAGGGCCTGATCGACGCGATTCAATACGATCTGCGCGATTACGGCGTGGTGGACTGGCTGCCGCTGGGCAAAAGACTGGCCAAGTCGGGAGTAAAAGCCGCGCCGCACAACTATGGCGGTTTCTACGGCAACTTCGCTTCCGCGCAGACGTATCCGGCGATCGAAGGATTCTTCTATGTGGAATGGGACGAAGCGCAAATTCCGGGCATCGACACCTCGGGGTATACGATCCAAGACGGAAAGATTGCGCTGCCCCGAACGCCGGGATTCGGCCTGCATATCGACGACGCCCATTACGACCGCAGGGTAAAAGAAAGCGGCTGGAGCGCGGCGGCCGGCGGCTGAGCGACGGTCCCCGCGCTGGACGTACGCGCGGTAAGCTCCTCCGGGATCGATAAGAAAAAGAAGGCCGAAAGGCCGAAGAAGCAGCCGGACAGTCAAAGAAAGGCGGACCATTCGCTGGAATGGCCCGCCGGGGAAAAGACAGGAAAATAAAACAGGCGGCAGGACGCGCCCTAAATAGCTGCATATATACCCTTATTCAGGCTTAATCTTACGTTTTCGAACAAATAACTGCGCTCATACAATTATTTCGAGCTTTTACGCTTCTATTCGCACTTTCACTCCCAAATAACTGCACCTGCGTCGCTATTTGAAAGAAAAGAAGCGTTTCGCTCGAAATAAGTGTACCTGTGCTGCTATTTTTGATTTGGAACAAGAACCGGCTTTTTCGGCACTCTGAAAGCGGACCATTCGCTGGAACGGTCCGCCTTTTTACATACATTCCTCAATAATTCTCAGTTCTTAAAACTATGAATCGGAGCCGGTACCCGGCCGCCCCGGTTGATAAACGGCGCGCAGTCGAACCGGTTGACCGGCATGCCGGGCGCGTAGCCGAGCAGGCCGCCGAATTCGGCGATCTCGCCGACGTCTTTGCCGATGACCGGGATCAGGCGCACGGCGGTCGTTTTGTTGTTGACCATGCCGATCGCCGCTTCGTCCGCGATAATGCCGGCGATGGTCGAGGTGCTCGTATCGCCCGGAATCGCCACCATATCGAGCCCGACGGAGCAGACGCAGGTCATCGCTTCGAGCTTCTCCAGCGTCAGCGCGCCGCGCTGCACCGCTTCGATCATCGCCTGGTCTTCGCTGACCGGGATAAACGCGCCGCTGAGGCCGCCGACGTACGAAGACGCCATCACGCCGCCTTTTTTCACATTGTCGTTGAGGATGGCGAGCGCCGCCGTGGTGCCCGGAGCGCCGGCTTCTTCCAGCCCCATCACGCGGAAGATTTCCGCGATCGAATCGCCCACCGCCGGCGTCGGAGCCAGCGACAGGTCGATGCTGCCGAACGGCACGCCGAGCCTTTTTGCCGCTTCCTGCGCCACGAGCTGGCCGGCCCGCGTGACTTTGAACGCCGTCCGTTTGATCGTTTCGCACAGCGTTTCGAAGTCCACGTCTTTCACTTCCTCCAGCGCCCGCTTGACCACGCCCGGTCCGCTGACGCCCACGTTGATCTCGCACTCCGGTTCGCCCGGCCCGTGGAACGCGCCCGCCATAAACGGATTGTCCTCGACCGCGTTGCAGAACACCACAAGCTTCGAGCAGCCCGCCGAATCGCGGTCCGCCGTAAGTTCCGCCGTCTGCTTGATAATCTCGCCCATCTTTTTCACCGCGTCCATATTGATGCCGCTGCGCGACGAACCGATATTGACCGACGAACACACGCGTTCCGTCACGGCGAGCGCTTCGGGAATACTGTCGATCAGGATGCGGTCGCTGTTGGTGTACCCTTTTTGCACCAGCGCCGAGAAACCGCCCAGAAAGTTGACGCCGACTTCTTTGGCCGCCCGGTCGAGCGTCCGCGCCACTTCCACGTAACTGTTTGCCTGCACCGGACCCGCCGCGATCGCGATCGGGGTGACGGAGATGCGCTTGTTGATGATCGGGATGCCGAACTGCCGCTCCAGATCCTCGCCCGTCTTGACCAGCTTTTCGGCCAGCCGGGTGATTTTGTCGTACACGTTTTGATTGAAAATCTTGAGGTCCGAGTGCCCGCAGTCCATCAGGCTGATGCCCATCGTAATCGTGCGCACGTCGAGCTTCATCTCGGAGATCATCGTATTCGTTTCCTGCACTTCCAGTCTTGAGATCATGGCCGCGTTTCCTCCTTAAATCCGGTGCATGCTGTTGAAAATGTCTTCGTGCTGAAGCTTGATCTCGACCCCGACGGTAAGTCCCAATTCGTGCAGGTCGGTAATCAGGTCTTCGAATGCTTTGGACGGGCTGGAAATATCCACGACCATCATCATATTGAAGTAATCCTGTACGATCGTCTGCGAGATGTCGAGGATATTGACGTTCTGCTCCGCGAGATACGTGCAGACTTTGGCGATAATGCCCACTTTGTCTTTGCCCAGTACGGTAATGATGCCTTTCACGAAAAATGCCCCCTTGTTCGGTTCCATTGACGCGCGTCGGCAAATAGTCGGAAGGTCCGGTAGTGCGTTAGCGCGTTAAGTTATGAGTTATTATGTCAGATTGGAAGACGGGCGGCAATCGGGGATTTATGGGAAAACGGATGTAAGGGGTTTCGTGTTTGAACGTTTTGGGGCGGGGGCGGGTGTAGGATTTTTAAAAGGAGTGAAGGAGTGAAGGAGTGAAGGAGTGAAGGAGTGAAGGAGTGAAGGAGTGAAGGGCATGAAAGGCATGAAAGGCATGAAAGGCATGAAAGGCATGAAAGGCATGAAAGGCATGAAAGGCGTAAAGGTCGCTGGTCGCGGTTTTTTTATTCGGGTGGAATAAAAGACAGGGCGGGGCTGGGAGATTGAAAATTAAAGGCTCAAATCAAAAGATAAAATCAAAAGAAGTCGCTGGTCGCGGGAACAATTTTTAATTCGCGTGGAGTGATAAAACCAATCGCTGGTCGCGGGAACAATTTTTAATTCGCGTGGAGTGATAAAACCAATCGCTAGTCGCGGGAACAATTTTTAATTCGCGTGGAGTGATAAAACCAATCGCTAGTCGCGGGAACAATTTTTAATTCGCGTGGAGTGATAAAACCAATCGCTAGTCGCGGGAACAATTTTTAATTCGCGTGGAGTGATAAAACCAATCGCTAGTCGCGGGAACAATTTTTAATCCACACGGAGTGATGCACCTAAAAATTGTTCCTTGTTCAGAAAATGTTCAGAACGGGGTGATAGATTATCCTTACTCAAAAAAAATCGGTATTCAAATAATCGTCGTACGGAGGGGAAGTCCTGCGGGCGGAAACCGGTTTAGACATCCAGAGGGGGAATTTAGTTGACAAGGAAATTTCGTTCGCTGCTTGTGATCGCGTTGATTTTTAGTCTGGTGTTTCCGTCGCAGTCTTATTTGGCTTTTGCGGGGGCGGGTCCGAGTGCTGACTTAACAGATATTAACGGCAGCACCGGGACTGTCACGGCTACCGGATTGTCGTTCGGAGATGACGTTAAGGTATACGATCATGACTCGAAATTACTTGCGGAAGAAAAAGCTGACGCAAGCGGTGAAGCGATTCTAAGTTTTACTTTTAAGCATGTAGAAGGAGAGCTTACGGTTGTGGCCAGACTAAATGGAATCGATACGCAAATACGGAGCATTCCTTATTCCGGCATCGACCTTCCTGAACCTAGTGTGGAGCTATCGAGAATCAACGGCAAAGTCGGTACCCTTAAAGCGGCCGGATTTGAGGAGAATACCGTAATCACGGTATACGATACGTTCTATGTCGACTCCAAAGAAGAGCTTGCGCATAAAGCGGCGGATGCAGACGGAAACGTTGTTTTGAACATTACGCTCCCGCAAAACAGCGGGACCCTGGAAGTGACCGAGACATCCAACGATACGGAAACGAAAGTAACCGATCTTTCTTACTCGCTTCTTTCCGAGCCGCTCAACGTCATCGCAAATGCCGGCGACCATTCGGCGACCGTTAATTGGGACGAGGTAAGCGGCGCAGCAGGCTACATGGTGTATCAATACCAGAGCGAAGAAGCGCCTGCCGACAGCACGGAATGGGCGCCGGTTCCGCAGGACGGCTTGTTGAAGACCAACAGTCTTGAAGTCGTCGGACTGGAAAACGGAAAACCTTATGTATTTGCGGTCAAAGCTTTCAACAGCGAAACAGTGTCGGAAGGCGTTTACTCGGAGTTCTCCGAAGCCTCCGCTTCGGTCACGCCGAATGAGGATAAATACCGGGTTACGGCAAGTGCTGGAAAAGGATCGGCTACGATTTCCTGGCACACACAAACAGAAACCGTCGACGGTACTTTTAACGTATACGTCTATCAAGGCGAAGAAGGTCCCGCGGATCTTGGAGAGTGGACGGAACTCGAAAGTTCCATGACTGTTCCCGGCGACCCTATCGAGGTGAGATATACTGCTGAGAAACTGACAGGCGGGGTTCCTTACGTGTTTACTGTTGAGTTTATTTCCAATAATCAAGATAAAATTCGTTACGGGAACTCGAACTCGGTGATTCCGCAAGTGAAAGAAGTATATAACTATCACCAACAAGAAATCGACAATGAAATATGGAACCTGATTAGCACGCAGGAAGACCTCGATCATGTCGGGGACGATCTGTCGGCGAATTATATGTTGTTGAACGATATTTCTTATAAAGGCTCGTGGTATCCGATCGGAGCGGACGGCGAAGCTGCTTTTACAGGTAAATTCGACGGCAAAGGCTATACGATTGATTCTTTGAACGTTAAAGACCCTGAATTTGATCTGAATTATGTCGGAATGTTCAGCTCTCTTTATGACGCTCAAATCAAAAACCTTACTTTGAAAAACGTATCTATTCAGTCGGGCAGATATGTGGGAGCGCTGGCGGGGAGTGCTCAAGAGTCGACTATCCAAAATGTAAAAGTATCCGGCAGCGTACAGGGATATCGCCATGTGGGAGCGCTTGTCGGAAGTTCGGAAGAAAGCACTTATATCAATAACACCACTGAAGGTTACGTAGATGCTCTGGTCAACGAAGATTCCAGCGTGCGCAACATTGGCGGTTTGATCGGCAGCAGCAGTAAAGATACTCTTCGGTTCAACACCGCATCGGTCAAAATCAAAGGACACGAAAATACGTACGCGCTTGGCGGCTTGATCGGAGTGGCTTTTGGAGGAGATATCCAACAAAACTCCTCCAACGGGCAAGTGAGCGGGAATTATCTGGTCGGCGGTTTTATTGGTTCTTTGGAGACCGACGAATTTACGAACGTTAGCAATAACTATACGTGGAGCGAAATTTATGTACCGGCAAATGGGGAGTTGGAAAGATTCTCTGGCCAGGTCGAGGCAATCGGCGGATTTATTGGACAGATCGAGGCGTTGGATGTAAGTGATACGGATCCTGCCGGTTTTATTGTGAAAAACAACTATTCGGCCAACCGCATTACGTTCAGCGAGGACAACCCTCGTTCCGACGAGATGAGCGTAGGCGCCTTCTTGGGCCGGTATAATTCTTCTTCTACGACAATAAGAGGATTTGAGCAAAATTTCTGGAATTCGGATTTGCAGCCGCTCTACCTGCTTGAATCCCAGTCCGATTACGCGGTTGGGATCGATAGCACAAGCATGCGCAAGCCAGTTACATTTACAGGCTGGGACTTCGATAAGGTTTGGACACTGGCACCCTGGTTTGTAAACGGATATCCAATACTTCGTCCTTATCAAGACATTCAAATCCCGCTTCCGCAGCAGCAGGCAGCACCGAAAAACGTTAAAGCGGTCACTTCGAAATCGGGCGAAGCCTCGCTTACCTGGGATGTAAGCGCAGGGGAGTTGAGTTATGAAGTTTATCAATTCCAGGGCGAATACGAACCGGAAGACTTGAGTCTCTGGTCCAAAGTTGAAGACGACATTCGGGAGAAATCGTATACAGTAACCGGACTGGCCGACGGAAAGCCTTATGTCTTCGCGGTGAAAGCGGTAGGATTAAATGGAACGTCCGGATTCTCCAAAGCGACTTCGGCCGTAACGCCGCAGGCGGTAAAGCTGCAAAATCCGGCGTTTACAAAAATCGAAGCCGGAGACGGCAAGGTAACGCTGAAATGGACTGCCGTACCGAATGCCGAAAGATATTTTATTGCGGTGTATCAAGGCGATCAAAAGCCATTGAATATTGACAAAGGCTGGAAGTCGATAGTGGAAGAGGGAACGACGGCAACCGAGTACACGGTAGAAAAGCTGGAAAACGGTAAATCGTATTTCTTCGCTGTTATTGCGTACAACGGCAAAAAAATCTTCTCCGACGGCACTATTACGGATTATGCAATCGTACCGAAGAAAGCAAGTGCATCGACAACACCGACAACACCGACAACTCCGACAACCGGAGGCGGCACAACGCCGGTTACGACCGCGCCGGCCGCAGCGCCTGCACCGTCGACGCAAACCAGCATTATCAAAGTCGATGTCCAAAACGGAGCCGTCGCCAAAGGCGCAGTAGTCTCCACACTGGACATCACCCGCACCAAGTCGGCGGACGGCAAAACGAAAGATGAACTTCAGTTGACTGCGGCGAAAGCCAAAGAAGTTATCGAGCAGCTCAAAGCGGCCGGTTCCAAAACGGCGGCGATCGTCCTGCCGGACCCGAGCGACGAAGTGTCCGAGTGGAACCTGACGGTGCCGACCGCGGCTTCGGCGGCGCTCAAGCAGGAAGGCATCGCACTGGTGATCCAGAACCCGAATGTGCGCATCGACGTGCCGACTTCGTCTCTGGACGGAGTAAGCGACGATCTGTATTTCCACCTCGTGCCGGTGAAAAGCACGTCCACCAGCGCGGAAATCCAGCAGCGCGCGCTGTCCAATCCGGCGATCGTATCGGCGGCGAACGGCAGCGACATCACGGTACTCGGTCGTCCGATGACGATCGAAACCAATCTGCAAAGCCGTCCGGTGACGCTGACCCTGCCGCTTCCGGCGGGCACGTATACCGCTGCGGATATGCAGCAGATCGGCATCTATATCGAGCACAGCGACGGCACCAAGCAACTGGTGCGCGGCACGGCTTCGCAGCTTGAAGACGGCCAGGCCGGCATTCAATTCATCGTGAACCATTTCAGTACGTTCACGGTTGTCAAAGTCGGCGGCTGGGCGAACACGCTCAAAGC
>NZ_JAULSA010000016.1 GCF_030518235.1 Saccharibacillus sp. CPCC 101409
CGTTGAATGAAGCGTACACGCTTTAGGTACGGTTCATTCGTTGAATGAAGCGTACACGCTTTAGGTAGGGTTCATTCGTTGAATGAAGCGTACACGCTTTAGGTACGGTTCATTCGTTGAATGAAGCGTACACGCTTTAGGTACGGTTCATTTAGAGGACGAAAAGGCAGGCAAAGATGCACTTCGGTGAGTTTGCGCACACGGCCTAATGAAGGCCGATTCATAAAGTCCGTTTTTGCCTCTTCCGCTTTGCTCCCCTTGCCCCTTTCCTGCCCATTACTCCGCTCACTTTCCACCCAGCGCCGGGAGCACGAACCGGCGCATCAGCTGGCGCGGGTTCTTGTAGCGGCTGACGCGGCTGTCGGAAGTGAAGACCGCCACCGCGTCCAGCGTCGGCAGCACGTAGATCTGCTGCCCGCCGTGGCCGTGGGCGCAGGCGTAGGGCGCGCCGGCCAGCTCGCCGGCCCACCACTGGAAGCCGTAGTCGCCGAAGCCTTCGTAGCCGGCCGTCTGCGGCGAGAGCATCTGCCGCGTCCAGTCCGCCGGCAGCACCCGGCGGCCCTCGAACGTGCCGCCTTCGAGGCAGCACTGCCCGAACCGGGCCAGGTCGCGCGATGTCAGCGCGAGCCCGATATGGCCGGCGCTGACGCCTTCGCGCGCCGGCGACCAGGCCGCGCTGCGGATGCCCAGCGGCGCAAACAGTTCGCGCTGCGCGAAGCTGAACGCGTCTTCGCCCGTCCACTGCGTAAGCACGGCCGACAGCAGGTGCGAGTCGGTGCTGCGGTAAGTGAACGTGCCGCGATCTTCCGGCACGACGGGAAGGCACA
The DNA here is from genome assembly GCF_030518235.1 of Saccharibacillus sp. CPCC 101409. GTDB lineage: Bacteria > Bacillota > Bacilli > Paenibacillales > Paenibacillaceae > Saccharibacillus. The sequence goes on from NZ_JAULSA010000016.1 coordinate 828, forward strand.
ACGCGAACGACACCCAGCTGCGGCTGCGGTGGAACGGGCGAAGCAGCGATTCGCCCAGGCTGCGCCCGGTCTTCCAGTAGCTGCCCGAAGTCATGGTCAGCAGCTGGCGCAGCGTGATTTCCCGCGCGAGCGGATGGGCGTCCTTCGGCCAGACCGCTTGCAGATGGGCGAAGATCGAAGCGTCCAGGTCGGGACGCCCGGCGCGCTCGTGCGCGATGCCCAGCAGCGCGGCGGTGAAGCTTTTGGTGGCCGAGCGCAGATCGTGCAGCGTTTCCGGCGCGGCGCCGCCGTAATAGCGCTCGAAGATCAGGCGCCCGCCGCGCAGCAGCAGGAAGCTGCGCAGCTTCGGATGGCTCTGCTCGGCGGCTTTGCCGCCCTGGAGCAGCGTGAATTCATCCGTCCCCGTCTCTTCGGGACGGGCTTCGGGCATCGGCGGCGCGAAGGTGCCGGACGAGACGATCAGCGGCGTGGAATGCGGCATGGCGGCCTCCTTGGGGCCCGGCGCACGGCCGGGCCGGTTGTTTTGATGGGGAAGAGCAACTTTTCCTGATCGTTTTCGTTAAAGAGTTATAACCGTTTTTAGGCAATCCGTCCCTGTATTCGGCAAGCTTCGTACCCAATTTTCTTGAAAAATGTTATACTCGTAAGTAAGCATCTTCTTAACTTAGTCTTTGTTTTCGTTTGGAGGAGAGTCGCATCCGGCCAAAAAGAGAGAAGTGAAAGGCAATCCGGAAGTGATTCAGTTGGCATTTCGTCGGGTAAGTTAAGTTTCAAAAGTGGAAGTTTGCTTTTTTCTAACGGCGGCGCGCTTCATCCACCCGGTATACGGGGAGGGCGCCGTGGGCAGTGCGATCACCTGATGATCTCAAGGGGCGTCTGTCGGCAGCAGATTTTTTTGACATTCTCGATAACGAAATACGTTCCGGGAGGGAATTATGATGGCGACCAAAGGTCATAACGAAGTCAAGGAAAGTCTGCGGGAAATGACTCGTATTTTTCGTCCGAGCGATCCGAAGAAATTCGTCAAAGAATATGTTCGGAAGTATCACATTATGGGCGGGTACGAGGAAGAATTGACGCTGGTGGTAGAGAACGAGATGGGCAAGCTCAACTCGTCCGCTTCCTAGGGAGAAGTCCGGAAGCGCCGCGAATATCGTCGGTGCGCCGAATCGAACGCAGTTGCAAGCGCAAGTGTGAATGAAGATGCCTTTGTCCGGATACGTCCGGCAACCGAACAATCGAATTGAATTTGCTGCACCCGTACGCAAACGATCGCAACCGTCCTTTGGAGCTTATGGCTCGGAGGACGGTTTTTTTGACGAAGCTCCGGCTGGCCCGGCGTAATCGGGCGGCGCGCGGCTCCGAAGCTCTTGACGAACCGTTTTTTTTCGGTTAATGTGTGCTTATCAATATATACAGGAGCACAGAGGAGCGCGCGACTTTTTACTTTACGAACGGCTTGTCTCAATCGGATGGTTGGTTTCGCCCGGTCGAGCCCAATCTACTGTATTCAGGCAGACAGGCTGCCGGAACGGCGCTTTGTGTACGGGAACGGAGGGAAATATGAAGGAGAATTTTCGTCAGGCCTGGCTGATCGTGGTCCGGGAACTGCGGATCGATCGCTATTATTTGCTGGCTTCGCTGCTGTTTATTTTGTATATGGCCGTTTTTGCGGGACTCATGATATCGGCTCTGGACCGGGAACCGCGTTTTTCGCTGCTGGCGGACCTGCTGTTCTGGCTGGCCGTGTCCGGCATCGGGTATTATTTTTCCAAACGGATCTTCAAATACATTACCCAGGACTCTTATACGCATATGCTCGCCTACTATCGCACGCTGCCCATTCCGCCGCAGGCGCTCGCCCTGGCCCGTATACTGCAAATGGTAATGTCGTTCATCGTAAACGGGATCGTCTTCTTCGGCCTGATGTATACGCTGTACGGGGAGCTGCGGCAGCTGCTGGGAATCGGCGCTTATATCGGCTTCGCGCTGACCTGGACGGGCCTTGCGCTGCTGACCAACGCGTTGTATATCGTCATGGAATGCCTGATGAAAGGCAAAGCGTATTTCTGGTACAGCTTCGTGCTGATGATCGGCGTAACGGCGATTATGCTGATTCTGCGTCTAACGGGTATTCATCCGCTGGAAGAAAGCATCCGGACCTCGGCGCGGTTGGGAATGGCGTCTCCGGTCATGTGGCTGCTGCTCGCGGCGGGAATCGCTTCGGCTTACTGGGCGTACCGCACGATCGTGCGCAGACTGCCGAAGCGCAATCTGGCCTAACCCCAAGAAACAGGCGGGAGACAAAGGAGTGAAGTTATGCGAATTCCCGTGCAAATCAACGAAAGCAGCGCCGAGCCGCTGTATCACCAGATCGAGACGCAGCTGCGTTCGCTGATCGTGACCGGGCAGGTCGCGGAAGGCACGCTGCTGCCGTCGATCCGGGAGTTTGCGGCCGATTTGAAATGCAGCGTCATCACGATCCGGCGCGTGTATCAGGACCTGGAGAACGAAGGACTGCTGCGCACGCGGCAGGGCACCGGCACGTTCGTGACCAGGGTGGATACCGACGACCGGGAAGAATACAAGAAGCAGATCGTGCTCGAAGCGGTGCGTTCTCTGCTGGACGCGGCGAGGTCGGTCGGCTATTCGCCCGAAGAATTGAAAGCGCTGGTCGATGAAACGCTTCGCAAGGAAGAACGTAAGTAACCGGGAGCGCGCCCAAAAAGCCCCTGCCCGGCATCCCAATCGCCGGAGCGAAGGCGGGCGTTTTCCGGACCGCCCGTTACGAGGACCGGAAAAGGAGTGGAGCAAGATGGAGAATACCGTGGTGGAATGGCGGGGCGTCGTCAAGCGGCGCGAGCGGATGACGCTCGGCCCGGTCGATATCGAACTGCGCGAGAACCACGTCACCGCGCTGATCGGGCGCAACGGCTCCGGCAAGTCGACGCTGATGAAGCTGGCCGCCGGCTTGATCTACCCCGACGCGGGCGAAATCAGCTGGTTCGGCAGCGCTTATCCGGACGGCATTCCGGCCGAAGTGCGCACCCGGATGTCGTATGTGCCGGAGAATTTCGCTACCGAGGAAGACGGCATCAAGATGGATGCGGCCGCGGAATTCCGCTCTTTCTGGTACCCGTCCTGGGACTGGCAGCGTTACGAAGAGCTGCTGCGCAAGTTCGAAGTGCCGGGCGGGAAGAGGCTGGACAAGCTGTCGAAGGGGCAGCGGCGCAAGTTCGAGATCGCGGCGGCGCTGGCGGTGCGGCCGAAGCTGCTGCTGCTCGACGAACCGTCTTCGGGCCTCGACCCTTTTGCCTGGAAAACGATGCTGGAAGAAATCCGGCGCTGCGTGGAAGAAGACCGGGCGACGGTGCTGCTGTCCACGCATATCGTCGAGGAAGTGCGCCGGATGGCGGACTATCTGCTGCTGCTCGACGGCGGGCGTTCGCTCGGGATCAGGGAGAAGGACGCGCTGCTGGATGCGGGCCGCGAAGTGTGGATCGAAGACGACGAAGAACTGGTGCGCGAGCTGCCGGGCGTGACCGAATGGGCGCGCGAATCCGAAGGGATGATCCGCTTCGTGACGACGGATTACGCCGGAGCGGCGGCGCTGCTGGGCGAAGCCGGCGTCCGGCCGATCCGGGCGCGGGCGCTGGAACTGGACGAGATGATGGAACATTGGATGGAAGGGCGTCTTTCTTCTTAATCTTTTTCGAGCAGGATGCCCGGCGTTTCCCAAACGACAGAGAGGGAGGATGAAGATGGCGGAAAGACTGGTTTTGCGGGATGTAATCAAGCGTTACGGCGACAAGACGGCGGTAGACCGGATTTCGCTGGACGTGCACGAAGGCGAGATCTACGGGCTGCTGGGCGCAAACGGCGCGGGCAAAACGACGACGATGCGCATGGTGCTGGGGCTGATCTATCCCGACGACGGCAGCATTACATACGGAGGCCATGCGTACGGAGGCGATGTCCAGCGCGATGTCGGCTATCTGCCGGAGGAACGGGGACTGTACCCGAAAGTCAAAGTCAGCGAGCAGATCGTGTATCTGGCGAAGCTGCGCGGGATGAACGGGGCGGAAGCGGACAAGAGCCTGCGCTACTGGCTGAACAAGTTCGACGCCGACGAGTATTACGACAAGCGGATCGAAGAATTGTCGAAGGGCAATCAGCAGAAAATGGGCTTTATCGCCGCGGTGGTGCACCGTCCGAATATCCTGATCCTGGACGAAGCGTTCAGCGGTCTCGATCCGGTCAACGTCGAACTGCTGAAGCTGGCGGTCAAGGAGCTGCGGGAAGAAGGCGCCAGCATTCTGTTCTCCACCCACCGGATGGAGCATGTCGAAGAATTGTGCCGCAGCATCACGATTCTCGACCGGTCCAAAACGGTGCTGCAGGGCGATATCCGCGAGATCAAGCAGCGCTTCCCGCGCGAGCAGATCCTGCTGAAGACGCTGTCCCCGGTAAGCGGACTGGAAAGCCTGCCCGGCGTGACCGGCGTCGAAGGAGATCCGGAAGGCTATACGATCCGGATCGCCGACGAATCGGCTGCGCTGCCGGTACTGACCGAAGCGATGCGCCAGAGCGAAGTGCGGCATTTCGAAGTCAAAGAACCGACGCTGAACCAAATCTTTATCCGATCGGTGGGTGAGCGGCATGAATAGACTGGGCACGGTTGTCGGCTTTACGTTCAAGAACAAAGTCCGCACCAAATCGTTTGTGATTACGACGCTGCTGCTGGCGCTGCTGATGACGATCGGGATTCACGTTCCGTTCCTGATCCAGCTTTTTACCGGCGGAAACGACGAAGGCGGCGACCGGATCGGGCTGGCGGCTTCGGGCGAATATACCGAAATCGCGCAGCAGATCGAAAGCTATGCGTCCGGGCTGCCGGATTCCGACGTGACGTTCGTGCGTCTTGACGGAACCGGCGATGCGGCGGCGCTCAAGCGGCAGGCGGACGACCAGGATCTGGCCGGCTATCTGGAGTTCGAAGCCGGCGGCGAAGCGGGAGCTTTCCCGGCTGCCAGATACGTATCGGAGAACGGCTCGATTCCGGCCAATGTGCAGGCGGTGCTTCAGCCGGCGCTGGAAAGCGCCAAAACGACGTTTATTGCGCAGGACGCGCTGAGCGAAGCGCAGATTGCGCAGCTCATGACGCCGGCTCGGCTTCAAGCGTCCAGCTATAACGAGCAGACCGGCGCGTCTTCCGGTACCGGAGGGGCGAGCGGCGGCGAAGACAAGCTCAATCCGATGAACTTTATTACCGTTTACGTGCTGATGACGCTGTTCTTCTTCTCGGCGATGCTGACCGGCAATATGATCGCGTCGGAAGTTACGTCGGAGAAAAGCTCGCGCGTGATGGAGATCCTGATTACGAGCGTGTCTCCGCTGACGCAGATGTTCGGCAAGGTAATCGGCGTGTTTCTGGTCGGCCTGCTGCAAATCGCGGTATTCGGCGCCACGATCGCGATCAACCTGATGCTGCCGTACAACCGCAACGTGCTGTCGGGCTTCGATCTCGATTTCTCGCAGCTGCCGGTCGACGTGCTGATCTACGGCCTGATCTTCTACATCCTCGGCTACTTCCTGTACGCGCTGCTGTATGCGGCGGTCGGTTCGATCGTGAGCCGGACGGAGGATCTGGGCCAGGCGGTAACGCCGCTGACCATGCTGTCGCTGGCCGCGTTCTATATCGGCATCTTCAGCCTGAGCAACCCGAATTCGCTGCTGATGAAGATCGCGTCGTTCGTGCCGTTCACGTCGCCGACGACGATGATCGCGCGGATCGGGCTCGGCGAGATTCATTTGTGGGAAATCGCCGTTTCGGTCGTGCTGCTCGGCGCGGCGATCTTCTTCTTCGGCTGGCTGTCGGCGAAGATCTACCGCACGGGCGTGCTGATGTACGGCAAGCGCCCTTCGTTCAAAGAACTGCGCAAAGCGATGAAGGCGTACAAGATTTAAGCGTTCCGAAGAAGCGCGATCGGAAGAAAAGCGGCTCGCCGACGGCGGGCCGTTTTAGTTTGCGTTTGCCCAAAGCGTAACGATTATTATAAAATGTAAGTTAGTCGGTTCTTTTTTCGTGTAAGCCGGTTCTTTTTAGAGGGGGAGATGCGATGGTTCAAGGTAAAACGCACAAGTCGAGTAAACTGCTGAAGATATTTTCCAGGGTGCTGCTGATCGTGATCGGCGCCGCCATTACCGCGTACGGCCTGGAGGCCGTGCTGATTCCCAACAACGTCTCGGACGGCGGGGTGACGGGGATTAGCATCGTCGGTTCGGAGCTGTTCGGCCTGCCGCTGGGCATTCTGATCGCGGTCATCAATATTCCTTTTGTGTGGCTGGGTTATAAACAGATCGGCAAAAGCTTCGCGCTGTATTCGGTGGTCGGGATCGCCGCGCTGTCGGTCGGCACGACCATGATGCACCATGTGCATACGATTATCGACGGCGATACGCTGCTCGTTACCGTGGTCGGCGGGATTATTATCGGTCTCGGCATGGGTATCGCGCTGCGCAACGGCGGAGCGCTCGACGGAATCGATATGCTGGCCGTGCTGCTGTCGCGCAAGCTGCCCTTCGGCACCAGCGACCTGATCCTGTTCCTGAATACATTCGTATTTGTGATCGTGTCGACGGCGTTCGGCCTGCAGGGCGCGATCATGTCGGCGCTTGCGTACTTTATCGCTTCCAAAGTGATCCATATCGTCGAAGAAGGCCTGAGCGGCTCCAAGACGTTCAAGATCATCACCAACCAGCCGGAAGTCATGGTGGAGACGATTCGCGACCGTCTGGGCCGCGGAGCCACTTATTCTGACGCTTACGGCGGCTATTCCAACGAGCAGTTCAAAGAAATCACCTGCGTCATCAACCGGATGGAAGAAAGCAAGATCAAAGAAATCATCCACGAGATCGACGAGAACGCTTTTGTCGTCGTATACGATGTGGCGGAGGTCAGAGGCGGCAATTTCAAAAAGAAAGATATTCACTGATTGAACGGCTTGAGCGCGGAGAAAGCCTTGCGCGGCATAGCGTGAACCGTTTCGAAAACGGAGGTTTCGGCTGCCTGCGGCGGCCGGAGCCTTTTTGGCGCGGCCGGGGCTGTTAACTTCGTCGGCCAACCTTCCGCGCTGTCTTGACAGAGCATCCAAGGTTCATTATGTTTACTTTAAACAAAGTAAGCCGATCAGCCGGTCCGTGGGGCAAAAGATCATAAAAAGGCGGAGAAAAAGATGTCACTTCAAATCGTGATTCTGGGAATGCTGTGGGACCGGGACGGCCATCCTTACGAACTCAAAAAAAGAATTCAGCACTTCGAACTCGACGATATTATCTCGATTACGGACGGTTCGTTGTATTACAATATCGAAGCCCTGGTCAAAAAAGGCTTTATTATTCCGGTCGAGGTGGTGCATACCGAGAACCGGCCGGACAAAACGACGTATGCGATCACCGAAGAAGGCAAACGGGGGCTGGAAGAAAATATTTACAAGCTGTTCCGCAAAAGTCTGGACGTCAAATCGCTGTACAGCGCGATTCCTTTTATTCGCCGGGCGAACGGCGGCAGGCTGGCGATCCTGATCGAAGACACGATTGTCACCCTGAAGCATCGGGCCGAACTGGTCAACAAAAATAAAGAGCTGCATCCCGAGCTGCGCGAGCGGGAAGAGATCTGGTTCCTGGGCGATCTGGCGGAGCAGTCGCTGCAAACCGAGATTCGGTGGTTCGAACGGCTGCTGGAGATCGTCAAACGAATGGGCGAACCGCAGACGGACCAGGCCGGGGATGCCGCCGAAGCGTAATTTTGAAAAATAAACAGCAAGAATAGTCGAAACTTATCCGGCAGCCGGATAAGTTTTTTTGTTTGTTGCAATTTTATTTCCTGCAATTTCTTGGAAGACAGTTGACATTTTAAAATTTGAATATATACTCTAATTAAAGTAATACAAACAAAGTAAATATAAAAGTGGAGGCTGTACCGTGAAAGAATTTTTGCGCAATAAAACGATTCTCGCCGGCGTATTTATGATGGCTTTTTACCAGGTGATTATGATCGGCATCTTCATGTGGGGGTACAGCGCGGTACCCCGAAACATCTCCGAAATGACCGCCGCGATCGTCAACGAAGATCAGCAGACGGGCCAACAGCTGGTCACCCAGCTCGAAAGCAATCTGCCGTTCAAGCTCGTGACGGATCTATCGCTGAGCGAAGCGCAGACGCAACTGAACAATCGCGATATTCAGCTGATCGTGCACGTTCCGGCCGACTTTACGACGGGGCTGACCACACAGGGCGCGCAGGCCAAGCTGGACTTCTTCATTAACCAGTCCAATCCGCAGACGGCGGTCAGCACGATGCAGAATGTCGTCAACCGGATCTCGGATCAGTTTATCGTCCAGACGCAAACGCAGAGCTTCACCAAGCTGCTGGAGCAGTTCCGGATGCCCGAAGACCAGGCCGCCCAGACGGTAAACGGCGTAATGAACAAAGTCGTGTCGAACGTGGTGACGACCAACACGCCGCCGGCCGGCCTGCATAACCAGATGGCGCCGATGTTCCTGTCGATGGCTTCTTACGTCGGTTCCATGATCTATGCGATGATGAGCGTGACCGCGCTCAATCAGACGAAGCCGAAGCTCGGCAAGCTGAGAGCGTTCTTGTCGCTGCAGGGGGTCAACGTGCTGCTGTCGCTGATCGTGCCGCTAATCGGCGTATCGATCTACTTCGGCATCCAGGGTTACGGCGCGGAAGCGTTCTTCAAGACCTGGATGACCCATTCGTTCGAGATGTTCGCCGCGATCCAGTTTACAAGCATCGCCTGCATGCTGCTCGGACAGGCAGGCATGATCCTCAACATGCCGCTCGTCCTGATTCAGAGCCTGGTCTGCGGCGCGACGATTCCGCGGGAAATGCTGCCGGGCTTCTTCCAATTCATGAGCCGTATCTCCCCGATGTACTACAGCGTGCATATCGACTACAACGTCCTGTTCGGCGGAGGCAATACGTCCGCCTACCTCGTCGGACTGGCGCTGGTAGCCGGCGGAGCGCTGCTGATCAATATCGTGATCCACGCCTTCAAGCCGCTCAAAGCACGGCGCGAAGCGGCGGCTTCTCTGCTGCCGTCGATGTAAGAGCGGCAAGACGCCTGTCCAAACGTCCGTCCCCGGCAGGGGCGGACGTTCGACAGGCGTCTTTTATTTGCGGGAAGAACCGTTCCCGCGCAGCCGATCGTCCGCGCATGGACATGCGCGGAAGCGGAAGAAAAGAGGTTCAGGACAGGTCGATCAGCACTTTGACCGTTCCCTGCGCGCCGATCGCTTTGTCGAACGCGGCGCCGATCTCGTCCAGTTTGTACACCTGCGTGACCAGGCCGGCCAGACTGGCGTGGCGGCTGCTCAGATGGCCGACGACTCTGGCGAAGTCTTCATGCGTATATCCGCTCGCTCCGCGTATCTGTACTTCTTTGGACATGATCTGCCCGAGACTGACGGGTACGTCCTGCTTGTATACGGCGATGATCGATACGCGCGCCTGCGGCTTGACGATCCGCATCACGTCGTCAAACAGCGCGGGCGCGCCCGCGGCGTCGATAAACGCATCGACATCCGGCACGCACGTCCCGGCCGTAGACGTTCACGCTGCCGCAAGCGGCGGCAAGGCCGTCCGCAAGCGGCGTTTGCGACGTGTCGACCGTACGGGCGCCCAGCCTGGCCGCGTGATCCAGTCTCCACCGGTCGATATCGACCACGCAGACGTGTTCGATGCCTTCGGCGAGCAGGCTGGCCGCTGCAAGCAGTCTGATCGGTCCGGCGCCCAGCACGACGATATGCTCGCCCGGCTGCGGATTCGCGCTGAACGCGCCGTGCCGGCCTACGCTCATCGGCTCCAGCAGCGCCGCCGCTTCCAGCGGCACATCGTCCGGGAATACGTACAGGTTGCGGTCCAGCTCCGCGTCTTCCACCAGCACGTACTGCGAGAAGCCGGAGCATTCCAGCGATTTGCGCCGTCCGGCCCGCTTGGCCGTGATCGGGTTGATGCCGACGCGCAGACCGACCGTGATCTCCCGCGGCACTTCCGCGCCGACCGCGGCGATTTCGCCGGCCATTTCGTGTCCGAACTCGGCGCCCAGGCCGATGCCGAGATCGCCGCCGCCCGCTTTGACGATGTTGATATCGGTGCCGCAAATGCCGCTGCGCAGATTGCGCACCAGCACGTCTTTCGGCCCTACGGCCGGAATCGGTTTTTGTTCGAGGCGAATATCGTTTCGACCCTGATAGATTGCCGCTTTCATCATAGACATGCGCGTTCACTCCCCGGTTATAATGATGGTGTACGCTTTCCATTTTCGCCGGTCGCGATGAACTGAATCTAAACACAAGATGAGTCCCGGATGAAAGGGGGAGGTCTATGCGAGCCGAACCGCCGAAACGAAATACCCGCAGATCGGCGCGCGGGGTCGGACGCAGGCGCAGGCAGCAAAGGCATCGAAGTCGCGATCACGTCGGATTACCGCAGCTCCGAAGAGCAGGACCGGTTGTACCGTCAGGGCAGGCAGGACCCCGGCAGTATCGTGACCAATGCCCGGGGCGGACAGTCGTACCACAACTTCGGGCTGGCCGTCGATTTTGCGCTGCGCGATTCCCGCGGGAATATCGTCTGGGATATGGAAATGGACCGCAACGGCAGCGGGCAGTCCGATTGGATGGAAGTTGTGGCGATAGCCAAACGTCTGGGCTTCGACTGGGGCGGGGACTGGAACGATTTCCCGGATTATCCGCATTTGCAGATGGATATGGGCTACACGCTGCGGCAGCTCCGGCACGGGAAATATCCGAAAGGCTCGGCGCTGGGGGAATGAAGGGCGCGGGGCGCAGCGTTGGACGGCGGTATAAAAAAGACGGCTTCGCGTTTGGGCGAAGCCGTCTTCAGGCTGTCGAGCAAGCGGGGTAGGGTTCCCGGCGGAAAATAGCGGCACAGGTACACTTATTTGGGGCGAAATCCTTCGATTTCTTCAAATAGCGACGCAGGTGCAGCTATTCGGGAGCCAAAGGCCGAATCGAAGCGGAAAAGCACGAAATAATTGTATCAGCGCAGTTATTTGCTCGAAAACGTAAGATTAAGCCGGAATAAGGGCCTATACACAGCTATTTGGATTCGTCCTGCCGCAGCCGCAGCCGCGTATTCGCGTCCGTTATCCGGCGGATAAGATCCGAGAGAGTCGTTACACCCGCCCGACGATCCCTTTGACCAGCGCGACGAACTTTTCCCGGACCCGGGCCGCGACTTCGATCACTTCGTCGTGGCTGAGCGGCTGATCCAGAATGCCGCAGGCCATATTGGTCAGGCAGGAAATGCCGAGCACGTTCATCCGGCCGTGGGCCGCGACGATCGCTTCCGGCACGGTGGACATGCCGACGGCATCGGCGCCCATGGCGCGGATCATGCGGATCTCGGCCGGCGTTTCGTAAGCGGGACCGCTCCACCAGGCGTATACGCCTTCGCGCAGCCGGACGCCCTGCTCCTGCGCGACCGAAGAAGCGATTGCGCGCAGTTCCGGCGTATAGACTTTGGACAGATCCGGGAAGCGCGGCCCCAGCTCGTTGTTGTTAGGGCCGATCAGCGGGTTTGAGCCGACCAGGTTGAGATGATCCGTAATCAGCATCAGGTCGCCGGGTTCGAAGCTTTCGTTGACGGCGCCGCAGGCGTTGGTAATCAGCAGATTTTCCACGCCGAGCGCTTTCATCACGCGGACCGGGAACGTGACTTCGTCCAGCGTAAATCCTTCGTAATAGTGAAAACGGCCTTTCATCGCGACAACGGTCCTGCCGTCCAGCTCGCCGATCACCAGCTCGTTCGCATGGCCCACCGCTTCGGATTTGGCGAAATTCGGGATCTCGCTGTACGGAATGGTGATCGAGTTTTCGAGCTCGTCGGCGAGCCCGCCCAGGCCCGAGCCCAGGATCATCCCGATCGTCGGACGATAAGCGGTTTTGCCCTGGATAAAGTCTGCGGTTTCTTGAATACTTGGTGTGCTGTGCATAGTTGCGCCTCCCGATAGGGTATTTTGATTAGGGCGTGTACGCAAAATCCGAAGGCAGCTAAAGATGCACATTGCTGAGTTTGCGTACACGCCCTAAAATGAAGCGATGATGCAAATATGGAAAAAAAGAAGCGGATTCTCGCGCCGCCGCTTCGCTGACGTACCGAGGACCAGTTTACCGGCCGAGCCGCCGTTTGTAAATAAAACGCGCCGCTCCGGCTCGAACCGATCGCCGCGCGGGCGGCTCAACCGCGGCTTGAGTCGGCTGCCGAAGCTTGGAGCCCGCAGTATCTGCGGCTGCCGAACCCTTGCGCAGCGCGGCCTGCGGGCGGCTCAAGCAGCGCTTGATAGACGCGGAGAGACCGCCGGCTTTAGACTACAATCATTCCAAACCGAAGGAGTGCATAAACATGTTCGATATGACGAAGATCGGCCTCAATATCGCAAGGCTGCGCAAGCAGGCGGGGATTACGCAGATGGAATTGGCGGACCGGCTGGGCATCAGCTATCAGGCGGTCAGCAGTTGGGAGCGGGGCGGCACGATGCCGGATATCGCCAAGCTTCCGCTGCTGGCGGATATTTTCGGCGTCAGCATCGACGATATCTTGAGCGGAGGACGCGGCGCGGAACTGGTGCAGAAGATCGTGGACGGCCCGGTGGAAGAAACGATGAGTGCGGGCGAGGTGTCGGTGGAAGAGTTTCAGGAGCTGGCGGCGCTGCTGCCGCCCGAACAGGCCGATGCGGTATTCGGACGGATGCAGCGTCCGGGCGGGCTGGGCGAGCTGACTGCGCTCGCGCCTTTTATCAGCGAAGAAGTGCTGGGCGAATACGCCCTCGCCGCGGCCGAAACGGTCTCGCTGCGGGAGCTTACGGCGCTCGCACCGTTTCTGGACAAGCAGACCGTGGATGCGCTGGCGCTGCGGGCTTACGACGATTCCGGCGTATCCGCCATGGTCGCCATCGCTCCGTTTATGAGCCGCGAAGGATTGAACGCGGTGGTGCGCCGGGTCGAAGCTTCTTCGGTTTCGCCCGGCGAGCTGGTGGCGCTGGCCCCGTTCCTCGGCTCCGAAGTCGTCACGGAGCTGGTCCACAAGGCGCTTCGCTCCTCGGACTTCAAAGGCCTGACGGCGCTGGCGCCGTTTATGGACCGCGGCCGGCTCGACTCGCTGGCCCGCAGTATGGCGGCGCGCCCGGCCGCTCCGGCGCCTGCCGCGCCGCCGGCCCCGGCAGCGCCCGGGCCGGAAATGCACGCTGCCGCCGCGCAGCCGCAGCGGCCGGACCGCGAGCCGGTGCATGTGCGCACCGGCGACTTCGTACCGCCGGCCCCGGCGGCGGCCGATCGGGCTCCCGCTGCGGCGGAGCCCGCGCCCGAAGCCGATGCGCCGGCACAGCCGGAGGCCCCGGCTTCGGACCTTGCCGCCGGCGCGCCCGGCGGCGAAAGCGAAGCATCTTCGGCTCCGCCGGCCGAAGCGGAGACGCCGCGCCCCGAATCGGACACGGCGTACGACGGACCGGAAGAATCGCCGCGCTCCGGCCATTCTTCCTTCGGCGATCCGGGGCGCTGATTCCGGCGTCCTTTTCATTCAGCCCCGCGAACCCGGTTCGCGGGGCTTTTTGCCGCCCGCCCCCCTGCAAGCGGGTCTGTTCGGCGAAATAACGGCGCCCATACAACTATTTTGCGGAAAACTCCGCTCTATTCCAAAATAGCGCCGCCCATACAACTATTTAGCGCCAAATGCCGATTCAGCGCGCAGCGGCGAACAAATAAGTGTACGTGCGCAGCTATTTTGCCAAAAAGTTCGATTTCGCCGGGAATAGAGACCTATGCGTCGCTATTTCTCCGCCGCCCGTGCGCTCCGGACTTTTTATCCGTTTTACGCCTTGTTTATGCCTTCACGCCTTCGATCCGCCCCACAGCATATCCACATGCGGTATCCCGTCTTCCGGGTACACGTCCGAGATCGGGCGGAAGCCGAACGAGCCGTAGAATTTCTCCAGATAATGCTGCGCTTGAATCTTGATCTCCTTTTCACCCCGTTCTTCCGTCAGAAAAGCGACCGCTTTCTCCATCAGTTCCTGCGCCAGACCCTGCCCGCGAAACTCGGATTTGACCAGCACGCGTCCGATCGAAGCCTGGGAGTAAGCGACGCCGGGCGGCAGCAGCCGGCAGTAAGCGGCGACTTCGCCGTCTTTTTCCGCAAACAAATGGTAGCTGGCCGGGTCCCTGCCGTCGATCTCGGGATACAGGCAGGCCTGCTCCAGGATAAACACGGCCACGCGCTCTTGCAGAATCCGGTACAGCTCGTCTCCGGTCAATTGTTCGAAAGTTTTCAAGTGCCACTGCATGCGTTCTCTTCCTCTCCTGCTGAAATTGGGATTCTCTCTGCTGTTAGCATTATAGATTCCGCGCTCGCGCCTGTAAATCCCGACAAACTTGCCACGCCCCTCTCCCGTATGGTAAAAAAGACGCAGTATTTCCGTTAAGCAGGCGGTAAAGCAGCGCCGGCTGCGGCAGGCATAGGGAGGAGGGCGAGCATGAAACTAAACGTACACGCGCTGAAATACGGAGACATCGCCCACTACGACTGGGAAATGGAGCTGCTGGAAGAACGCGCCGACTGCCTGATCGCGCAAGGAACGGCGGGGCGGAAGCTGAGACATCATACCAAAGGGCAGGTGTTCGAAATCCCGCACGCTTCGCTGGAGGTATATGCGCTCAAAGACGGCTACACGGTCAGCTTCGATATCGCGGAGGGGCGGCTGATCTCGATCTACTGCAACGCCGCTCTGCCGTGCGTCCGAACGGGAAGCGATCTGTCGTTCGTCGATCTCGATCTGGACCTGCTCTGGAACGAAGCCGAAGGCTGGCATGTGGTGGACGAAGACGAATTTGCGGTTAACTGTAACCGGTTCGGCTATCCCGCCGAAGTGATCGACGCGGCGGAGCGTTCGATACGGGAGCTGCAAGCACGGGCGGAATCGAAGCTTTTTCCGTTTGACGGCAGCCTGGACGATCTGCTGAACCGGATTGCGGCGAAAACGGCGGAAGCCGAATAAACGTCGCTTCTCAAGCCGGGACCGGCTCTCTATTCCTCTATCCGGTCTTCGCTCAAAGCAGCAGCCGGAAAAAGTCGAGGATCCGTCCGGCGACTTGCTCCGGCCGCTCGGCCGCGACGAAATGTCCGCCGCTGCCGATCTCTTCCCAGCTGCGAATATCCGGAAACATCCGCCGAACGTATTCGATCGGCGGTCTTTCGTGCGCCTGCGTTCGGGTCAGCGAGACGCCGAGCGGGACCTGCGAAATATCGCCCGGACCCGGCCAGCGCGTATGGCGGCCTTCGTAATAGAAGCGGCCGGAAGCGTTCGCCGTACCGGTCATCCAGTAGATCGAGACATGCGTAAGCAGCTTCTGCGGATCGAAATGCCGGAACAGGTCGCCGCCGGGAGGCGCGGTCCAGAGATGCCATTTTTCCAGGATAAAAGAGGCGAGGGCGGTCGGCGAATCTTGCAGTCCGTAAGCCATCGTCTGCGGTCTGGTGCCGAGGATGTGCGCATAGCCGCCTTCTTCCGCATACCATTGGCGGCCGAGGCGCACATGTTCCCGTTCCGCTTCGGACAGCGGAATAGCGGGATCGAGATACGGGCCCGGGTTGCCGGGAGATGTCGTGTGATATCCGATTACGCGCTCGGGATAATCCAGACAGAGCAGGCCGAGAATGCTCGCTCCGAGATCGTAACCGTGGGCGCAGAAACGGGTATAGCCCAGCGCGTCCATCAGTTTGACCATGATGGACGCCGCCTGACGATCCTCGAATCCCGGAACGGCCGGAATACCCGAGAATCCATGACCGGGAATCGAAGGAATTACCACATCGAACGACTCTTCCGCCTCGCCTCCCCGCGCCTGCGGATCGGTCAAATAAGGAATAAGATCGAGCAGTTCGGCGTAAGTACTCGGCCATCCGTGCAGCAGCAGCAGCGGCTGCGGATTGGCGCCGCGTCCGCGCGCATGCACGAAATGCACGCTCAGGCCGTCGATTTCGACCGTAAATTGTTCGAAGGCGTTCAGCTGTTCGTGCATAAGCCGCCAATCGAATTCGTGACTCCAATAATGCACAGCTTCCCGTACCGTATCCAGCGGAATGCCGTAGGACCAGCCTGCGCCCGGCAGTTCGTCCGGCCAGCGCGTCAGATCCAGCCTGCGCCGCAGGTCCTCGATGCTGCGCTCGTCGAAACGAACGGTAAAAGGTTCGAATTTCGGATTGGATTTCGAATGGGATCTCATGGATGTCCTCTTTTCCTTTATCCGGTGAAAGCTTCCGCACCCGCCGGCGGTTGAAGCCGCGGGAAACATTTGCGCTTCACGGATATTTGAATTTCGGTTCACTAACCTTTAATATGATTTTAACGGTTAGTTTGACGCGGGGCAAGGGAAAGGACGGGATAATAAAAATGACGGATAAAAAAACGAATATGGACGGACTTCAAGTCCTGGCGGACTTTTTGAATACTTACGATAAACGCGTCAGATTCGAAGGAGATCCCGGCCGGGAAAGCCTGAACCGTCCCGAGGATCTTGCGGACTGGCTGCTCGCCCGGAGTTTGCTTGGCGCGCACGAGAAAGTCGATGAAGAGGAGCTTGGGCTGGCGATCGCCATGCGGAATCTGATGCGGCGGACGCTGTACGGTTCACGCGAAGCAGGCGGCGATCCCGGAGCGCCGGACGAATTGAACGAACTGCTGCGGCGCTTCAGCTTCTCGATCGCTCTGGAAGAAGCGGACGCAGCGCTGATTCCGAACGAAACCGGCGGACGCGCAGCGCTCGCGCGGCTTGCGCTGCTGCTGTTCGAAGCGCGCCGCGCGGGGAACTGGCATCGGCTGCGCGTATGTTCGGCGGAGGACTGCCAATGGGCTTTCGCGGATCGATCGCGGCCGGGAACCGGCCGCTGGTGTACGATGAAAGCCTGCGGGAACCGCTCCAAAAATAAAACGTATCGCGAGCGCGGCGCTCGTTCCCATTGAGCGCCGCGGTTTTTAAATTCACGATTGATACCGTTTACAATTTAATTTTGCGAAAAATAAATGAAATTCACTGTCTTCTGGTTTTATAAAACTGTTTACATACAACACAGGAAGGATTATAATCAGTCTAAAAGTTGCACAAGGGAAACATTCGTGTGTACGGGTAACAAACATAGATAAAGGAAAGAGCAGGAGAGGTGAGGGACGGATGGAGACGGAATTCGAACGCAAGGAAGCTTTAAATAGAAAAAAAGCGCCGAACGAGCTGGTGGGCCGGCAGGCGGAAGGAAGAAGCCGCACGGAACTGGCCGCGGAAGCGGTGCTGAACGGAGAAACCAAAGGACTTAAACGGCTGCTGCCGTTTCTCGGACCGGCTTTTATCGCGGCGGTCGCTTATATCGATCCGGGCAATTTTGCCACGAATATTACAGCCGGTTCGCAGTACGGGTATATGCTGCTGTGGGTCATCTTCGCCTCCAACCTGATGGCGGTGCTGATCCAGGCGCTGTCGGCCAAGCTCGGAATCGCGACGGGACGCAACCTGCCGGAAGTGGCAAGGGACCGTTTTCCCAAAGGCGTCTCGATCTTTCTCTGGATTCAGAGCGAACTGGTCATTATCGCGACCGACCTGGCCGAGTTTATCGGGGCCGCGCTCGGGTTGTATCTGATCTTCGGCATTCCGATGCTGCCGGCCGCTTTGATTACCGCCGTCGCTTCGTTCGCGATTCTGGAGCTTCAGCGGCGCGGATTCCGCGCGCTGGAAACGGGCATCGCGGGGATGGTCGTCGCGGTCGTGCTGGCGTTCGCGTTCCAGGTATTTATGGCGAAGCCGGATATGGGCGCGGTCGCCGCCGGGATCTTCACGCCGAACTTTGCCGGCACGCAGAGCGTGATGCTGGCCGCCGGCATTCTGGGCGCGACGGTGATGCCGCACGCGATCTATCTGCATTCTTCGCTGACGCAGAACCGGATCGTGGGCCGCAACGAAGCGGAGAAAAAGAAGATCTTCCGTCTCGAATTTTTCGATATCGTGATTGCGATGATCGTGGCGGGAGCGGTCAATATGGCGATGCTGATTATTGCCGCGGCGCTCTTTTTCAAAAACGGGCTGCTGGTGCAGGAACTCGATCAGGCATTTATCCACTTCCGCGAACTGGCCGGACCGGCCACGGCGATCTGCTTCGGGCTCGGCCTGCTGATCGCGGGCCTGTCCAGTTCGTCGGTCGGCACCATGTCGGGCGATGTGGTCATGCAGGGCTTTATCAACAAGCGGATCAATCTGTATCTGCGCCGGGCGATTACGATGGCGCCTCCGCTTATCCTGATTATTTCCGGCATCAACGCCACGCAGGCGCTGGTCGTCAGCCAGGTCATCCTGTCGTTCGGCATCGCGTTCGCGCTCGTGCCGCTGATGATGTTCACCGGCGACCGCAAGCTGATGGGCGGTCTGGTGAACCGTCCGGTGACGCGGGTGCTGGGCTGGGCGATCGCCGCGCTGGTGGTCGCGCTGAATATATTTCTTGTCGTCGAGAGCTTTTAAAGTCCGATGCTTGCAGCCCGGAACCGTTTCCGGGAAAACGGAAAGCGAATCAAGTCGTTCCGAAGCCGCTGTCAGCGGTCCGGGACGGCTTTTTTGCTCGATAAGAAGATTTGGCGGCAAACGTTTTGTAAATTGTGTGTAAAGCCCGCGGGTGTTATGATGAAAACTCGATGCGGCATGCCGCGTTGCACAGAAAGCTGATAAAGTTTACAGCGATACTATTCGGAGGAACTTGAGATGCCGCAGTGGAAAACCAAAGCCTCGAAGAGGCACACGGCTTTATGTTTTGCGGGCTTCGGCCTGCTGGCGGTCGTTTTTATCGTCGTCTCGATGCTGGTCGCATCGGGCAATCAGGCGGTCGTCGATTTCGACCACAAATGGATTTCGCGCGTGCAGGGCGCGGAGCAGCCGTGGCTGACGCAGGTCGCGGAGACGCTGTCCTGGATCGGCTCGACCAAGATGGTCATTCTGATCGAACTGCTGCTGCTTCTGTTCCTGGTGCTGATTCCGAAGCTGCGCTGGGAGCCCCTGCTGGTCCTGGCCGCCACCGGCGGCAGCGCGCTGGTCAATCTGACGCTCAAGAATCTGTTCCGGCGCGAGCGCCCGGATATTCACCGGCTCGCGGAGGAGTATTCGTTCAGCTTTCCGAGCGGGCATTCGATGGGCGCGTTCGCTCTGTACGGCATCCTCGCTTATCTGCTGTGGCGCATGATCAGACCGCTGCCCGGCCGGATTATTGCGCTTGCGCTCTGCATTTTGCTGACTTTCTCGATCGGGCTCAGCCGTATTTATCTCGGCGTGCATTACCCGAGCGACGTGCTGGGCGGCTATATTGCGAGCGGGGCCTGGCTGGCGCTGACGATCGGGATCTTCGAAGTGTGGCGGCATCGGCGCGAACGCCGATTCGGCGGTTATCGTCTGCCGTGATAGAAGAAGGCGCGGCCAAAGGCCGTGCGTCAAAGCGATTCGTCGCAAAGAGCCTTCCTTGGACGGGAAGGCTCTTTTTGCTGCACTGCGCAAACTTCCCTGGACATTCCCGGCCGTTTTTGTTAAATTCGATTTAGAACGATCGTTCAATAAGTGCCGATATAAAGAACGGATAACCAAGGCTTGAATATTCTTTATAAAAATTAGAACGATCGTACTAAAAATTCGAATTGAGGTGCAATATGGTCGGGACGATTCTTTTTACGGCGGCCGGAGCTCTGGCGCTGCTGATGTACGGCGGGACCGCGATTCCTTTTCTGCTCAATATCCGTAAGATCGGTCTGCTGAAAAATGTCCATGCCGGCGTAGGTGAAACCGGACAAACGGAGCGCGTTACCGTCGTTATAGCCGCACGCGACGAGCGCAAAGCGATACGCCGCTGCGTAGAATCGCTGCTCGCGCAAACGTACGCGAATATTCGGATCGTCGTGGTCGACGACCGCTCTACGGACGATACGCCGCTGCTGCTTGAAGCCATGGAACGTCGTCACGACCGGTTGAGCGCGCTGACGGTGCGCGATCTGCCGGTCGGATGGCTTGGCAAAAACCACGCGCTTCGGCTGGGGACGGAAGCGGCGGACGGAGAATGGCTGCTGTTTACGGATGCGGATATTTTATTCGAACCGGACGCCATCGAAAAAGCCCACATATACGCCCGGTTCCAGCACCTCGATCATCTGACGCTTATCCCGGAATTTGGCGGTCCGCATTTTTGGTGCAAACCTTATGCCGCGTTTATTTTCCAGAGCGCCGTATCGTTCGGCATGCTGTGGAAAATGCGCGATCCCAAAGCCAAGCAGACGCTTGGCGTCGGGGCTTTCAATCTGATTCGGACAAAAGCGTACGAAGCGATCGGCACGCATGCGGCATTTCCGATGCATACGACCGACGACAACGAGCTGGCACGGCGCGTGCAGGCTCAGGGGCTGCGCCAGGACGTCTTGTTCGGGCGGGATCGAGTGACCGTCTGGAACTGGTACGAGTCGGCGGGACAGCTGATCCGAAGCATGGAAAAGTCGGTTTTCCGGTTCGGCCAGGCGATCGCGACTTTTTTGATGTGTACGCTGACTATGATTCTGCCGTTCGCGGGAATATGGACGGGACCGCTGCTGCCAAGGCTGCTCTGCGGTTTGGCGATTATCGCTATCGTCTCCACCCAGGCCGTCTATTCGCGTCGCTCCGGCAGCGGAATCTGGTACGGCCTGCTGTATCCGGCGGTCGGCCTGCTGCTGATTGCCGGTTCGATCCGGGGAGCGGCGGCAGCCGCGATTCGAGGCGGCGTCTTCTGGCGCGGTACGCGCTACGAACGCGGCGAAGTCACATCCTGAGTCTTAAAAAGACCGGATTGCCGAAATACAAAAAGAACCCGCGGCGCTGTGAGCGCTGCGGGTTCTTTGAAAAAAAGCGGAAACGATTCGGAAGGCTCGAATTACAGCTGCCCTACGAGTACGGCGGCGAATTCTTCGACAAAAGTCTGGTCCGTGCCGTCAAAACGAGCATGCTTCGGGCTGTCGATATCCAGGACGCCGATCAGCCGGTCGTTCTTGACCAGCGGCACGACGATCTCGCTGTTCGAAGCCGCGTCGCAGGCGATATGGCCGGGGAACGCGTGCACGTCGTCGATGCGCTGGGTTTCGCGCGTCTGCGCGGCGGTGCCGCAGACGCCTTTGCCCATCGGGATGCGGATGCAGGCCGGCAGGCCCTGGAACGGGCCGAGCACCAGCTCTTTGCCGTCGTACAGATAGAAGCCGGACCAGTTGATATCGGGCAGACACTGGGCGAGCAGCGCCGAAGCGTTGGCCAGGTTGGCGACGCGGTCCGGTTCGCCGTCGATCAGCGATTTTAATTGAGACAGCGCGGTGGCGTAACGCTCCTCGCGCGTTCCTTCATGCGGTTTCGTTTCAAACATGGGCGTAAGCCTCCATTCAATCGAAGTTCGGGTGCGGCTTGGATGCCGGACTTTGAAAAGTTTTCGTGATTCCGGCTTCTTTCATTAAGGCCTTTTCGAAGGCAAATGTCAATGCGATTTCGGGATAAACGCGCGCTGCGGACAGGGCGAACGGATGTTTATCGGTTCGGGCGCAGGGGTAAATAGTGGGTAACTCAACAGCTGTGTATTTTGCCGCGTCGTGAAAACGCCGGGTTTTTCGGAAAATATACAAGCGTCTATTAGACTGGAGGAGAGGCGATATGCGGGCCGCAACACAGAATTTGTTCATACGGATTCATCTGCTGCACTACTCGGAAGAACAGGACATCTCGATCCGCGAAGCACTGCCCAGACTGGAACAGGCCGGTTATCGGGTGGCCGACCGCGAAGTGAAGCAGGAACTGGAGAATCTGGCCGCCGAGAACCTGCTTACCGCCCACGGCGAAGAGTACACGCTGACGGGAGCGGGAATCACCGAGCTGCGCAGCATCCGGGAATCGCTCGGAAGCATGTGCTCGGAAGTCCTTGCCGGCGAGCGCGACGCCAGAACCGCCGGGGTATAATTTCAACGCTGCCTCGCGCAAAATCGAACGGCGTTCGTCGGCCGAGCCTCAGCCGCGCGGCAGGCGAAATAACGGCGGGTTTTCAATTTGGACGGTGAAACGATTCGCCGGCACAACCCCCGGCCTCTTCCCCCGCTTCTGCCGCCGATGCAGAAAGCGGGGATTTTGCTGTCCGGATCGCAAAGGCCGCGGCAGCCGTTGTCGGGAAGCGGCAATTGCGCCGAACCCGATTGTGGTAAGATATAAGCTGTGCGCTTCGGAAGCGGTCCGGCCGGACGTTCCGGAAGCGATGCGGACTTGATAGCGGGACCCGCTCGGGCCCGCGGGATACGGGAGGATTTCGAAGCGGTGGAGAAATTGCGGGACAAACGAAAATATGTGCTGGCCGGCTTGATGCTGTCCACTTTCCTGGCGGCGGTCGAAGGCACGGTCATCAGCCCGGCGACGCCGTCGATCGTGGCGGAATTCCAGGCCGCTTCGCTGATGAGCTGGGTATTTGCCGCTTATCTGCTGACGATGGCCGTTACCACGCCGATCTTCGGCAAGCTCAGCGATCTATTCGGGCGCAAACCTATTTTTCTGATCGGCTGCGTGCTGTTTATCTTCGGTTCGATGCTGTGCGGATTTGCCGGAGGGATGGAGCAGCTGATTGCGTTTCGGGCGATCCAGGGCATCGGGGCGGGAGCGGTGATCCCGGTGACGTACACGATCGTGGGCGATTTGTACAAGATCGAAGAGCGCGGCAAAGTGCAGGGCATGATTAGTTCGGTCTGGGGCATCGCGTCGCTGGTCGGGCCGCTGCTGGGCGGCTATCTGGTCGATACGTTCTCGTGGCGCTGGATATTCGGCATCAATGTGCCGTTCGGCCTGCTGGCCGTGCTGTTTATCGCGCTTTTCCTGCGCGAGGAACGCACGCGCCGGAAAGCGCGGATCGACTGGGCAGGCGCGGCGACCTTTACGATCGGCATGACGGCGCTGCTGCTGGCGCTGACATCGGGCGGCGACAGCGCGGCGTGGAACTCGCCGCTCATTATCGGTCTGCTGGCGGGCGCGGCTCTGCTGCTCGCCGCGTTCGTGGCGATCGAGCAGAAAGCGGCGGAACCGCTCGTTCCGCTGCGGCTGTTCCGTATCCGCGATATCACGTTCGTCAGTCTGGCGGCGATCTTCGTCAGCACGCTGCTGATCGGCTTGACCACGTATATTCCGCTGTGGATTCAGGGCGTGCTCGGCGGAAGCGCGGTGCTGTCGGGCCTGCTGCTGGCGCCGATGTCGTTCAGCTGGATCGCGGGTTCGTTCGTCGGCGGCCGGATGGTCGCCAAGAGCGGCGCGCGCGGAGCGTCGGTAATCGGCCTGCTGGCGCTTGTCGCCGGGATCGCGGGCGTAACGTTGCTGGACCGGGATTCGTCGAATCTGATCCTGCCGCTGTTGATGCTGGTGCTCGGCGTCGGTTTCGGGATGTCGCTGACCGTGTTTACGATCGTGGCGCAGTCTTCGGTCGGCTATTCGCTGCGCGGCGCGTCGACGGCGCTGAATACGTTTCTGCGCACGCTCGGCCAGACGCTGGGCGTGGCGTTCTTCGGCACCTGGCTGAACGCGTCGCTGCTGCGCGGCACGGAGCGGCTCGCCGGGGAAGGAATTACAGGGAACGATATCAACGCGCTGCTGTCCGAACAGACGCGGCAGACGCTGCCCGCCGAGAAGATCGGCAGCCTGTCGGGACTGCTCGAAGGAGGCCTGCATTCGCTGTTTATCATTATGCTGATCCTGACCGCGCTGGGGCTGCTGGCCGTGCTGCCGCTGAGCAAGCGTCCGCCCGCGCCGCGCGAAGAACGCAGCGAAGAAACGCCCGCCGCGAATTGAACGGCGCGGGCGTCTTCGCTCCGGCGCAAACCCGGGCAGGTCAAACGCGGACGCCGAATGAAGAAAAGACGATCGCCCGTATCCGGTCTCCGGAAACGGGCGATCGTCTTTTTGCGTAGGGACAAACGCTTCGGTCGACAACGGTGAAATCGATATCTTTCAATCGGCAACTTTGAGAAATTTTTCACTTGATTATCCAAGCGCATACGACAATTACGTTTTCTGCCTTGGAATCGGTATCGCCCGAAAAAAAGAGAAACGTTGGCCGACGGACCGGCCTGTCGAAAGGCCGGATGCGGTCCGTCTTCGCCCGTTTACTTGCGCACGGAAGGCGAAAGGCGTTCCGCTTCCATACCCATTTTTTTGAGCAGCGTAATCAGTTGGTTCTTCTCTTCTTCCTCCAGCCCGCTCAGCGCGTTTGTCAGCCGGTCCGCGTAATGCGGGTAAGCTTCGTCCATTACGGCCCGTCCTTTGTCGGTCAGGTCGGCATAGATCACGCGGCGGTCGGTCGGACAAGGATGACGAACCAGCATGCCGTGGTGCTCCAGCTTGTCGATGACGTAAGTGACGTTGCCGCTTTGGAGCAGCAGTTTGGCTCCGATCTGTTGGATCGGCTGTTGACCTTTGAAATACAGCACTTCCAGCACGGCAAACGCCGTCGGATTGAATCCTTGGATCTTGCTGCCGCTGACGGCATGCTCGTTCACGCTCTTGAATGACTTGGCGAACACTCGGTACAGATGCAGCGCCAATTCGGTATCCCGTGCTTGCATGTTAATCATGGCCCTCCGCCCTTTCAAATTTTGGTAGATGAATTACATTTATCTTAATTCAGTCTTATTGCTCGCGAACATGTCATTTGTCACAGTTACGCTTTTTAATTATTAAAATTTAGCGCTTTTCATGAAAGCTACAAATTTAAAGTGATTATGCGCACAGGATAGAATTGGAAAAAGGCCGCCCCGCGGCCGTAAAGCGGCGGGACAGCCTTTTTGTCTTCTATATCTTCTATATTTTACGGGAAGTTCGCAGTTCCAGCGCCCGCTCCGCCGCGTCCGTTCCCGCCGCATGGCCGGTCGAGAACGCCGCCGTAATATTGTAGCCGCCGGTATAGCCGTGGATATCGAGGATCTCGCCGCAGAAGTACAGGCCGTCCGTGCGCTTCGATTGCATCGTATGCGGATCGATTTCTTTGAGATGCACGCCGCCGCCGGTGACGAACGCTTCTTCGATCGACAGCGTGCCGTTCACCGGGACGGGGAACGCTTTGACCAGCCGCGCCAGTTCGGTCCATTTGGTTTTGGGAATATTGTCGTGCGTCAGCATCTCGTCCAGTTCCGCGCGGATCAGCAGCAGGGGGATCAGCTTTTCGGGCAGCGCGCTTTTGAGCACGTTTTTGATCGCTTTTTTCGGATCGGCCGCCGTCAGGTTCATCGTTTCCCGGTACACGTCGTCGGCGCTGCGCTCCGGCATGAGGTCGATCGTGACCCGCACCGTGCCGCCGGCCTGCTTGTCCAGTTCTTTGACGACGTACTGGCTGCACCGCAGCGCCGCCGGCCCGGACAGGCCGAAGTGCGTAAACAGCATATCGCCGTTATGCGAGACCAGCTTTTTGCCTTTGGCGTTCCAGACGGTCATCTCGATCCCGCGCAGCGACAGCCCCTGGAGCTCTTTGCTCTGGATGTAGGCGGCGCCCGAAGTCAGCGGAACCTCGGTCGGGAACAGCCTGGTGATCGTATGCCCGGCTTCTTCCGCCCACGGGTAGCCGTCGCCGGTCGAACCGGTCTTGGGCACGGATTTGCCGCCGACGGCGACGATCACGCAGGACGCGCCAAGGTGCTGTCCGCCGCGCAGCCGTACGCCCGCCGCGCGTCCGTTCTCGTACACCACGCGCTCGACCGGCGAGTTGATCCGCACTTCGACGCCCAGAGAGCGCACCCGTCCGATCAGCGCGTCGACGACCGTTTTCGCTTTGTCGCTGACCGGGAACATCCGTCCGTTGTCTTCTTCCTTGAGCGCAATGCCCAATCCTTCGAAAAAAGCGACGATATCGCGGCTGCCGAACTGCGACAGCGCGCTGTAGAGAAACCGGCCGTTGCCGGGAATCCACTTAATCAGCTCGTCGTACTCTTTGTTGTTGGTCACGTTGCAGCGCCCGCCGCCCGAAATGCCGAGTTTGCGGCCGAGCTTGTCGCCTTTGTCGAGCAGCAGCACGCGCGCGCCGCGCTCTCCGGCGGCCGCGGCCGCCATCAGTCCCGCCGATCCGCCTCCGACGACGATTACGTCATAATCCAAGATCCATCTTCCTTTTCGCGTTGATAAGTTTCCCTCATTGTAGCATAAAGGACGTCGCGGAAACCCGGTTTTCGCCGCAAAAAACAGACTCTGCACCTCGGTATATTGTGCCGGAAGAAAGGTTGTGTTTTAATCTTTGTATGGGTCGTTTGTATGGAAATGGAAAAAAGATCTTGACGCGACGGTTTCGCGTGCACAAAGCAAGATGGACTTCATGAAAAGGAGGAGCCGCCGAGTGGAACTGTTCAAACTGTTCGTTATTCAGATTCTGTTTGCTTCTCTGCCGGTTCTGCTTGTTTCTCCGTTCGAAAGCTTTATTCGCAAACGGTTTGCGGAGTCGATGTCGGGCCGGCAGCGCGAGGCGGTCGGTCTGGCGTTTACGCTGGCCTGCGCTTCGTCGATTCTTCTGTGCTGGCTGCTCGATATCGGAAGCGCGCGAATCGACGGGGAGCTGTCGCTCGTTCCGGCTGCCGCGGGCATTCTGTACGGCGCGCGCCGCACCGGCCTGTGGATCGCCGCCTTTTACGGACTGCTGGGCTTCGCTTTTACGGGAAGCCTGATTACGGGGAACCTGTGGATGGAAATTCTGCTGCTGCTTCTGCTCGTGCCGTTTCGTTCCGCGCTGATGGGACTTCCGCCGGTTCGACGGCGGCTGCTGTTCGGCTGCTGGGTGATGGCGGCGTATCTGCCGCACCAGCCGCTGCACGCCCAGGCCGCTCTGCTGGCCGGCGATTCGCTGCCGATGCAGACGGGCCGCACGCTGATCGAGCTCGCCGCGGCCGGGCTGTCCGGCATGCTGCTGCTTTATTCCAGAAAAAGCGCGGTCGACCGCTACGAGCGGGACGAACAGGCCGGCGAGATGCGCGAGCGGTTCATCGAAGAGGAAACGAAGCTGCAGGCGCTGATGCGTTCGCTGCCCGGCTTCGCGCTGACGCTGGACCGCTCCTACCGGATTACGGATCTCAACGACCAGGCGCTTACCGTTATGCAGCAGCGCGGACATCCCGTGACCAAGGACATGGTCGTCGGCTTCCGGTTCGAGGAGCTGATGACGAGAATCGGCGCGGCCGCGGACCCGGAGGTGCTTCGGGCGCTGGAACAGGCGGGCTCCCAAAACCGGACGATCGAGCGGATGATTTCGTTCAACGGCCGCCGTTTTCACTTCTATGCGTCTCCGGCGCACACGCAGCAGGGCGGATTGATGGGCACGGTGTGCAGTTTGTACGAAGTGACGGAAGCCGATCGCATGCGTGCCGAGCTGGAAAATATGAACCGGCTGAGCATGATCGGACAGCTCGCTGCGGGCGTAACGCACGAAATCCGCAATCCGATGGCGGTCGTGCGCGGCTATCTCCAGCTGCTTCAGCACAAGACGCCGAGCGAGTTCTCTCATTACTATACGATTGTGCTGGAGGAGCTCGACCGCGCCGCCGGCATCATCGACGACTTTCTGTCGCTGGCGCGCACCAAGCCGGAGCTAAGCGACGTGCGCACGCTGCCTTCCGTCATCGAGGAGATCCAGCCGCTGCTGCTGGCGGACGCCAATCTGCGCGGACAAACGCTGACGATGCAGTTCGACGATTCCTCGACGGCGATTCCGATGAATCCGCGCGAGATCAAGCAGCTCGTGCTCAATCTGGGCCGCAACGCCATGGAAGCGATGGGAAACAAGGGAGAGCTGACAATCCGGACCGAAGAAATCGGCTCCAAGGTCGTGCTGCGGGTGCGCGACAACGGTCCGGGAATGCCGGAAGAAGTGCTGCGGCGCGTGCAGGAACCTTTTTTTACGACGAAAAAAGAAGGAACCGGACTCGGGCTGCCGCTGTGTTCGGGAATCGCGGAACGCCACGGGGGCCGGATGTATATCTCCTCGCGGGCCGACGAAGGCACGGAAGTGTGCATCGAGTTCGCAAAAACGGCCGCGGCGAGCGATTCGGTCCATCAAACATAAGCAAGCGGGCCGGGCGGTATAAAGGGAAATGCCTTTCCTTTCGTTAGGAGGCGGGGTATAATGAAGGCGGCGGGGGCGGCGGATAAACGCCTGCGTCCAACAAGTTCTTGAAGGAGTGAATTTACCATGGCTATGTCTTTCGACCAATACATGCGCGATATGATCCAACCGATGCGCGACGAGCTGACCTCGCTCGGCATCCGCGAGCTTCGCACACCGGAGGAAGTGGAAGAAAATCTTCCGAACGCTTCCGGCACGACGCTTGTCGTCATTAACTCCGTTTGCGGCTGCGCCGCCGGCCAATGCCGTCCGGGCGTCGCCCAGGCGCTCCAGCACGAGAAAACGCCGGGCAACCTGTTTACGGTCTTCGCCGGACAGGACAAAGAAGCGACCGCGCAGGCGCGCGAATACTTCGCGCCGTACCCGCCGTCTTCGCCTTCCATCGCCCTGTTCAAAGACGGCGAGCTTGTGCACTTTATCGAACGCCACAGCATCGAAGACCGCTCCGCCGGAGAGATTGCCGATGACCTGACCCGCGCTTTCGACGAATTCTGCGGCTGATCCCGAATTTCGGGCGGCAGGCGGGCAGCGCCCCGGGAGGACGGAAACGTCCCGCCCGGGGCGCTTTTTTGCCGTGGCGGCGGAGACGGCGCCGGAATCGGGCTTTTTTTCCGCCTGCGGCAGCGCTCTACATCATGAAGCCGCGCAAAAAAGTCCCGCGTAAGTTCGATGTCAGCCTGTTCCGGGTATAATCATAGGAGAGAGGCAGCATCCATTTCGCCCGGAGCGGCACGCGAAGTCTTCGGGTATTCAAAGGAGAGAATGAACGATGAGTTTGCAGCAACAGATTATCGCCGAATTGGGCGTGCAGCCCACGATCGATCCGGAAGCCGAGATCCGCAAGCGGGTCGATTTCCTGAAGCAGTACGTCCTCGGTTCGGGCACCAACGGCCTGCTGATCGCGATCAGCGGCGGCGTGGACAGCGCGGTGGCGACGGGCCTGTGCAAACGGGCGACCGACGAGCTGAGCAAAGAATCGGGCAAAGAGTACATCACGCTGGGCGTGTTCCAGCCTTACGGCGAGCAGTCGGATATCGAGCACAGCTACGCCACGGCCAAAGCGTTCGGCCTGACGCATACGATCGAAACGAATATCCGGGACGCGGTCGATCATGTGGCGGACACGGTGGAGAAAAGTTTCAAGGACCTCGACATCAACAACCCGCGCAAAATGACCGACAAAGGCAAAGGCAATATCAAAGCGAGAACGCGGATGGTCGTGCAGTACGCGCTGTCGTTCGAGATGAACCTGCTCGTCGTCGGCACCGACCACGCGTCGGAAGCGATCACCGGCTTCTATACCAAGTGGGGCGACGGCGCCGTCGATATCACGCCTTTGTCCACGCTGAATAAGCGCCAGGTGCGCGAAGTGGGCCGCGCGCTGGGCGTGCCGGCGGAGATTGTGGAGAAAGCGCCGACCGCCGGCCTGTGGGTCGGCCAGACCGACGAGACCGAACTCGGCATCACGTACGACGAGAACAGCGATTATCTCGAAGGCAAAGAAGTCCGCCCGGAAGCGCAGACGCTGCTGGAGAACTTCTACAAGATGACCGCGCACAAACGGAACCCGATTCCGGGCGTGTAAACGCCGGCGCAGACGCGGGCTGCGGCTGCGTACGAGGCGTCGGAGGCGCACCCGGGCGGGTAAGGCGGTAAGAATCCGGGGACGCTTTCGGGGCGTCCGGAACGAATTGCGGAAGGCCCGCTCAGCAGCGGGTCTTTTTTTGCGAAACGGCCGGCGGACCGCCGGCAGAAGGACAGGGACGAAGTACTAAGCGCGCCCCGCCCGAATCGCTTTCGTTAAGCGAAGCCGAAGGTCGGAGACGATCCGCTTTTTCGCGACTTGTTCAATTAACTGCACACGTACACTTATTTCCGAAGAATAAAGGCCTTTTCGCCAAATAAATGCGGGAGTGCATTTAATTTGTCCAAAACGGGCCGTTTGGCGCTTTTGACAGAGCATTAAGTGTATCTGTGCAGTTATTGTGCCTTGCCGCTTCGGCGGAGACGAAATAGCGGTATATAGGCCGTTATTTTCGGGGAAGACGCACGGAGCGTTATAAAATGTCATGCAGTATGCATGCAGCGCATAGAAACAAACGAGTCTAGTATCTGCAGCGTTGACAAGGTACTGGACGGATAACACGAAAGATGAATCGCGCACAGGAACTGGAGTTCGCCTGCCGCTCCTGCTACAATAGAAGGATGCGCGATTAGAGTGGAGGCAAACCGAATATGATTTATGGAATCGGCCACGACCTGCTGGACATCGGCCGGGTGGGCCGGCTGCTGGAAGGCGCGCAGGGCGAGCGCTTTCTGCGCCGTATCCTGACGCCCGCCGAGCGGGAGATCGCGGCGGGCCGGAGCGGCAGGCTGGCGGAATTCGCCGCCGGACGCTTCGCGGCGAAAGAAGCGATCGTCAAAGCGCTCGGCTGCGGGATCGGCCGCCTGGTCGGATTTGAAGATATCGAGATTGTGCCGGACGCTCTGGGCAAACCGGGCGTGGAACTGTCGGCCGCCGCCTGGGACAGATTGAATCTGCCGGGCGGGAGCGCATACGCGATCCATTTGAGCATCACGCATCAGCCGGCGCTGGCTTCGGCCTTCGCCGTTGTGGAAAGGAAGACATCATGAGCGATCAAACGACGAACGGCCTGCCTCCGGGCGGCGAGCGCGAAGCGCGCGAGCGGATCGGGGCGCTGGAGGCCGAAGACAACAAAACGTATTTCAGCCGCGAGCTGCTGGTCTGGTACGACCGCAGCAAGCGCGATCTGCCGTGGCGCAGACACCGCGATCCGTACTTTATCTGGGTATCGGAGATCATGCTCCAGCAGACGCGGGTGGACACGGTTATTCCTTATTTCAACCGCTTTATCGAGCGGTTTCCGACGATCGCCGCTCTTGCGGAAGCACCGGAAGAAGACGTGGTGAAGATGTGGGAAGGGCTCGGCTATTATTCGCGCGCGCGCAATTTGCAGGCGGCGGCGCGGCAGATCGTCGAGCTGCACAGCGGCAGCATGCCGTCGGAACGCGAGCACGTCTTCGCGCTCAAGGGAGTCGGCCCGTATACGGCGGGAGCGATCCTGAGCATCGCGTTCAACCAGCCGGAGCCGGCGGTGGACGGCAACGTCATGCGGGTGCTGTCGCGCTACTTCCTGATCGAAGACGATATCGCCAAGCCCAAGACGCGGATCGCGATGGAGAAAATGATCCCGGCGCTGATTCCGGAAGGGCGCGCGTCCGACTTCAACCAGGCGCTGATGGAACTCGGCGCGCTGATCTGCACGCCGAAGTCGCCGCACTGCCTGATCTGCCCGGTGATGGAACACTGCCGGGGACGCATCGAAGGCATGGAGCGCGAGCTGCCGGTGAAGACCAAAGCCAAGAAGCCGCGGCCGGAGCAGCGGCTGGCCGTACTGCTCGAAGGCGAGGGCGAACGCGCCGGACGGGTGCTGGTGCGCCGCCGGCCGAAGACCGGCCTGCTGGCGGGCATGTGGGAGCTGCCGCATATCGCGGCGGGCAGCGAGGACTGGGGTCTGGACGTGGCGCAGCTGGAAGAACTGCTCGAAGAGCGCGGCCTGATGTGGTCGCCCATGTCGCCGTATATGACCGCGGAGCACACGTTCAGCCATATTCACTGGACGATGCGGGTGCTGATCGCGCGGGAGCAGCCGGACGTGCTGCCGCAGCTCGCCGCGGAGAGCGGCGTCCCGTACCTGACGGCGGTGCCGGAAGCTTCGGACGCTCCGGCGGACGGCGATTCGACCGCAGCGGGCGGCGCGGAGAGCGGGGAGTGGCGCTGGGTATCGCGCGAAGGCATGCAGGATATCGCGTTCCCGAATTTATTCCTGAATATCCTGAACAAGTATTTCGATGGGGAAAGCGAAGAAGAGCGGCGTTAAGGATTGCGTTTTTGGCTCCGGCGCATTTGTTTGCAGGCGCCGAGCCTAAGCTTCACGCTTTTTACCGCATAAAAAAAGACTGCGCCGACAAACGGGCAGTCTTTTTTGTCGTCCGGTATTCCAGGCTTTGAAAAAGCGATTATTTCGCCGCTTCGTAGCGCTTGGACACTTCGTCCCAGTTGATAACGTTCCAGAACGCCGCGATGTAGTCGGGACGTTTGTTTTGATATTTCAGGTAGTAGGAGTGTTCCCATACGTCCAGGCCGAGAATCGGAGTCAGGCCTTCGAAGATCGGGCTGTCCTGGTTAGGCGTGCTGGTTACGGAGAGTTTGCCGTCTTTGCCGACAACGAGCCAAGCCCAGCCGCTGCCGAAACGAGTCGTAGCCGCTTTGTTGAAATCTTCTTTGAATTTGTCGAATCCGCCCAGTTCGCTCTCGATGGCGTCGGCCAGGGCGCCCGACGGGTTGCCGCCGCCGTTCGGTCCGATAACGGTCCAGAACAGGCTGTGGTTGTGGTGTCCGCCGCCGTTGTTGCGAACGGCTGTGCGAATGCTTTCCGGTACGCTGTCGAGGTCGGAGATCAGGTCTTCGAGGCTCTTGCTTTGCAGTTCCGGAGCGCTTTCCAGAGCGTTGTTCAGGTTCGTGACGTATGTGTTGTGATGGCGATCGTGGTGGATCTCCATCGTCTGTGCGTCGATATGGGGCTCAAGCGCGTCGTTCGAATACGGCAGTGCCGGCAGTTCAAATGCCATGATATAATTACCTCCTGCGTAAATGGGATTAGTCGACATTTCCTGCGAAATTGATGAAGCTCACATAAGAAGTACACAGAAATGTCTTTACCCCTTTATTAAACAGGATCACTTTCTTTAAATCAATAGATCATTTTTTCTCCGTGACTTTTTTGTCTGTAAAAAAGATCATAACGATGTAAAACGGCCTTCGTTTATGATGAAGCGGCGCAAAGAGCGCAAAAACGAAAATTACCTCGGCAAACTGACGAAAAAACTCGAAATTAAGCGTTTTCAAAAGAAAAGAGATGTTTTTTCGCGGGGATTATGGTTTAATAACCGTGAGTGAAGAGGTAAATCCGCTGGAAACCACGCATTTTTTTCTGCCCTTTTTGTAAACTCGCGTCTTTCTTTCTGTAAATACCTGATTCAAGTAAGCGTTTGCGAAAAATTTTGGTAAGCGATTTTTTGCATGGGCTGCAATTTCCAAAAGAAGAAGGGGATTTAAGCATGAACGTTCGTTCTTTTCAGTTGAGTGATTCGAGCCGCATTACGGAGCTTTTGCAGGTCGCTTTATCGGAAGAGTGTTATGAAAAGACGATCGGACCTTTTGCCAGACAGCTGGCGTGGGATTCCGAACTGATCCTGGTGGCCGAAGACGGAGACGAACTCGTCGGCGTGCTGATCGGTACGATCGAGCGCAGCATGGGCTGCTACTACCGCATCGCCGTGCATCCGGATTATCGCCGTCAGGGAATCGGCAAAGCGTTGATCGCCAAGCTCGAAAGCCGTTTTCAACAGCGTAAAGTCAGCAGCATCTTCGTATCGGGAGACGAGCACAACTCGCCGGCGCTGCCGCTGTACGAAGCGATGGGCTACGGAGCGAACCGCATTCTGAACGCCGTTCAGAAGCTGAGCATCCTGACTGCGGTTTAAGACCGCGCCGACATATCTTTCATGCAAAAAGAGAGACTCGCGATTCTTCCTTTCGGGAAGGCGCACGATTTTATCCATAAGCTTAATTTGAAGCTAAAGCATACTTGCCCCCTTTACGGGCGTCCCGGCTTGAACGATCGAGCGGAACGCGCAAAGGCGGCAGGTATGCTTTTCTGTTTGCGCGGATTTGGATTGCAGAGA
Source organism: Saccharibacillus sp. CPCC 101409 (assembly GCF_030518235.1). Classification (GTDB taxonomy): domain Bacteria; phylum Bacillota; class Bacilli; order Paenibacillales; family Paenibacillaceae; genus Saccharibacillus. The sequence goes on from NZ_JAULSA010000016.1 coordinate 34,849, forward strand.
GCGAGAAGGCGCTAAAAGACTCGATTTCATAGCGAATTAGGGGTAAAATGGAGGGTGGAGCACGCAGAGGGAAATAGCGGGAGAAAGGACGGGGAACCGGCATGAACGAACAGGCAATGGACAAACGGGAAGCGGCGGCTTCGTGGGACGCGCTCAAGCGCGAAATTATCAAAGCGGCGCCTTCGCTCGGCATCGACGACATCGGCTTCGCTTCGGCCGAGCCTTTTCTGTCGCTGCGGACAAGGCTGGAACAGCACCGGGCAAAAGGATTCGAATCGGGCTTCGAGGAGCCGGATCTGGATAAACGGACGTATCCGGCGCTCAGCCACGACGATCCGCAGTCGCTGGTCGCGATCGCGGTCGCGTATCCGTCGAAGCTGGAGAATCCGCCGAAATCGGCTCCCGGCCAGACGCGCGGCATGATGGCGCGCTCGGCCTGGGGCCGCGATTATCACCTTGTGCTGCGGGAAGCGATGGACCGGCTGGTCGAGTACATCAAGCAAAAGGTGCCGTGGGCGAGCGTCGTCAGCATGGTCGATACCGGCGTGCTGTCCGACCGCGCGGTCGCGCACCGGGCCGGGATCGGCTTCCAGGGCAAGAACTGCATGATTATTTCGCCCAAATACGGATCTTGGATCTACCTGGGCGAACTGATTACGAATATTCCGTTTACCCCGGACGAAGCGGTGCAGGAAGACTGCGGCGACTGCACGCGCTGCATCGACGCCTGCCCGACGGGCGCGCTGGTCGGACCGGGCGAGCTGAACGCGCAGCGCTGCGTGTCGTTTCTGACGCAGACGAAGGGGCTGCTGAGCGAAGAGTTCATGATGAAGATCGGCAACCGGCTGTACGGCTGCGATACCTGCCAGATCGTCTGCCCCAAGAACAAGGGCAAGCACTGGCCGCACCACGAGCAGCTTCAGCCCGATCCGGAGAAAGCGAAGCCGCTGCTGCTGCCGCTGCTGGACCTCAGCAACCGGCAGTTCAAAGAGCGCTTCGGCGATACGGCGGCGGCCTGGCGCGGCCGCGGCCCCATCCAGCGCAACGCGGTGATCGCGCTGGGGAACTTCAAGGACGAGACCGCGCTGCCGAAGCTCGGCGAGGTGCTGCAAAGCGATCCGCGTCCGGTTATGCGCGGCACGGCCGCGTGGTCCATCGGCCGGATCGGCGGCTCCGCGGCCGAAGAAGCCCTGCTCGCCGCGCAGGCGCTGGAGCAGGATGCGGAAGTGCTGGAGCGGATCGCGCTCGCGCTGAGCGAAGCGCGCGAGGGCCGCAAGCCGCGTCCCGCGAAGGGCGACCCTTCGCGGCGCGGCCGGGCTTCCGAGCCGGATGCGCGGCTCGGGGATAAGGGCGGCGCGGGCGTGGAACGCGCGGCGGAAGGCGGAGCGGGGAGCGGAGCCGGCGAGAGCGGCGAGGCGCAAAGCGAAGCGCGGGAGAATGACGCGGCGGACCGCGCCGCGGGAAGCGGAGCGGGCGCGGGCGGACCGGCCGCGGGCACAGCGGAAAGCCCGGCCGAGCGCGGCGAGCGCGGCCAAGCGAGCGCAGCGGCCGCGGAGGCGCTTTCCGTCTCCGCCGCAGCCGGAGACGCCGTAGAACCGGCCGCCCCGGAGCCGGCCGCGCCGCCTGCGGCCGCGCATCTCTTCTACGACGAGATGCAGTCGCCGATCGGGCCGCTGCTGCTGACGGCGAGCGAAAGCGGGCTGTGCCGAATCGATTTCGGCACGTTTGACGGCCGCTCGGCCGAGCTTGCGGCCTGGACCAAGCGCTGGTTCGGCGCGGCGTCGGAATTGACGCGCCGGCCGGAAGCGGTCGAGCCGTACGGGAAACAAATCTTCGAGTATTTGTCGGGCCGCCGCGAGAGCTTCGATCTGCCGCTCGATCTGCGCGGCACGCCGTTCCAGGTCGAGGTCTGGAACGCGCTGAGAGGCGTGGGCTACGGCGAGACCGCTTCTTACAAGCGGATCGCGGAGATCGTCGGCCGTCCGGCGGCCGTGCGCGCGGTGGGCGGAGCGAACAACCGCAATCCGCTGCCGCTGATCCTGCCCTGCCACCGGATCGTCGGCGCAGGCGGCAAACTCGTCGGCTATGCCGGCGGGCTGGACGTGAAAGAAAAGCTGCTGGCGCTGGAGAAGCGGATCGTGGACGCCAGGCGGAGCGGCGGCAGCTAGATCCGAGCGGGATTCGGGCTTCCGGCGCGGCGCTGGGAGCGGATAAGCCTCGGTTCTTTGCAGGCCGCTCTTTTGAGCGATGCGCGAAGCGGAATTGTTGCGGACATGCATCATTTTCGCGCATTTCTCTTCGAGAAATCCCAAATGTTGCGTATGTACATCATTTAAGACGATTTAGCTTGATTTCGAGCGATAATCAGAGAATATGATGTATATTTACAACAATTTGGCCGAAAAAGCTCGAAAAGGCGGAAAATGATGCGTTCTCGCAACATTTTGCTCAGGACAGGGGTAAGCCAGCTGCAAACCGAGAGAAGTCGGTTCACCTTCGTTTCCGGCTCGCGGGAGTCGAACGGACAGAGCGGACAAACGACAGGTTCCTGCGTCGCGAGCTGGGCTGCGACTTGCTGGGCTGCGACTTGCTGCGCTGCAATCCTGCCCGGCGAACCCTGGTCCTTCGCGTCGAGCCGCCGGCCTTAACCTGCTCGGCGGTGTCACACCCGCCTCGGCCGCTTCGTTCCCGCTCGATCGGCTCGCCTGCGAGGCGATGTCATCCCCGCCCCGGCCGCTTCGTACCCGTGCCGGGGCGTCATTTTCGTTCGCTCGCGCCTTTCCCGCCGGGGCTGTTCTTACCGGTGCGAACGAACCGTTTCGGTACGTCCGCTGCGGTCGCTTTTAACGCGTCCGCCATACCGTCGAATCTTCCTTTTCCCTGCCAACTGGCAATTATAAATTGCGGCAAATGCCGGCTCATGCTACACTTGACTAGTGCGTCCACAGGCGCATGTACAGCTAAAAAAAACGTGGGGTGACATCAGCAATGTGGTGGAATTACGTGATACCGATCGTCACATTGATCGTCGGTTTGGTCGGCGGATTCTTTATCGGCGTTTATTATCTGCGCCGGCAGCTTACCAGCATGCAGAACGACCCGCAAATGCTGCAAAAGATGGCCAAACAGATGGGATATAATCTGAGCGGCAAGCAGATGCAGCAGGCGCAGCAGATGATGAACAAAAACGGCGGCAGCATGCCGGGCGGAATGCCTGGCGGCAAAGCGCCGAAAGGCAATGCGTTTCCTCCGAACAAACGGAGAAGATAAACGCGCGTCGGCTTTCCGTCGAGGGGGAGCCGTCCGTGCGTTGACGGCGCTGCGGGTTCGCGGGTTCGGACCCGCGCGAAGCGCCATGTAAGGAGGATCGGAGCATGTCCGGCATAAACGATAGCACAAACAAAAAGGTTGGCGACAACCGCGAGCGGATCGAGCGCCATATCGCGCAGATTCTGGAGCTGATCGGCGAAGATCCGCAGCGCGAAGGGCTGCTGGATACTCCGGCTCGCGTGACGCGCATGTACGAGGAGATTTTTGCCGGATACGACGTCGACCCGCGCGAAGCGCTGGGCGTAACGTTCGACGAGCACCACGAAGAGCTGGTCATCGTCAAGGACATCGTCTATTACAGCCAGTGCGAGCACCATATGGCGCCGTTCTTCGGCAAGATCCACGTCGGGTATATCCCGAACGGCCGGATCGCGGGGCTCAGCAAGTTCGCCCGTCTGGCCGAAGCCATTACGCGCAGGCTTCAGGTGCAGGAACGCATCACGACGCAGATCGCGGATATTCTGGTCGAGGTGCTCCAGCCCAAAGGCGTGATGGTCGTCGTGGAAGGCGAGCATCTGTGCATGTGCGCGCGCGGCGTCAAGAAGCCGGGCAGCAAAACGGTCACGACCGCCGTGCGCGGCGTGCTTCGCAACGACGCGGCCCAGCGGGCCGAATGTCTCGCGCTCATCAAGAACTGAAGCAAGACGCAGAGACGAACCTGTCCGGCCGCGAGGCCGGCGGGTTCTTTTTTCAGCTTTTTGAACGCATAACGCTTGATAGTGTCTTACCTTTAGCGCTGACAAGGTGATCGCGCATCTATCCGCTACAAATCCGGAAGGAGTGAACGGGATGAAAAAAGCTTCAATCGCTCTTGTGCTGATGCTGCTTCTGATCCTGAGCGCCTGCGGCAAGCCCGCCTGGGTCGGCAATCAGGAAGCGGAGCCGCTGGAAGGCACGGAGCAGCTGTTCGATCTCAAAGCGTACGATCCAAACGAGCAGGTGCGGCTGAACTGGGAAGGCGCCGAAGCGCCGGGCACGTTCGAGCGCCATCCCGACCTGCCGATCGGCGCGTATCTGCCCGAAGGAGCGGCGGCGTTCAAGATGGGCAGCGATACGGCGTGGGGATTCCAGCAGCAGCAGATTTTTATGACGGTGACGCAGAATTCGCATATCGAATCTTCGCTGATGCGCGACCGGACGCCGGAGCTGATGGGCTACAAGGAGTACAAAGGCTCGATCAACGACGGACGGATCGCGGACTTTTTCGAAGTGGAGCAGGACGGGCAAACGTATATCGTCTCGTTCACCTACCTCGATAAAGCCAAAGCGCTGCCGCTGCTGACCGATATGGCGAAAAGCCTGCGGACGGTATCCGGGAACTGAATACACGGCGAAACGCGGCGCTCAAGGCGCTCAACCGATTCGGCGGAACGAGACTTTTTCGTCTGCCGGGTCTTTTTTTATAGGAAAACGGAGTCGAAGCCGGCCGGGAGCCGCTGCTCCTTGTTCGCCTATCGGTTTTGAAAACCGGGCGTTTAAGGTAATGATAGAGAAGGGATTTGGAAGTCTTCACGATAATCGACAAGCGAGTTTGGATTCGAAACGGTTCAAACCGGTCGATCAACGCGAAAGGGGAGCGAGCGGATATGAATACGGAACAGCCTTATTATAAAGAAGTCGGACACGGCGAAGGGGACCGCCTGGGGATCGGCAGGTCGGCGCGCGGAACGGAAGGCGCGGGCGTGCCCGGAGCCGAACAGACCGAACCTGCCGCGCGGCGGGAAAATGAAAATTGGCCGCCCGGCATCCGCATCTGGTCGCCGCCGCTGGAGAGCATGCCGGAGGATGTGATGTTTCCGCTGGCGTGGGAAGAAATGATGTGCCGGCGCGTGGGCGAAGGCGAAGCGCCGATCATGCATATCTGGAGGCATCCGTACGCGCTGACGATCGGGATGCGGGACCGGCGGCTACCGCAGGCACCGCAGGCGATGGAGAAGCTGCGGGGCGAAGGCTGCTCGGTGGCGGTACGGGTGTCCGGCGGAGCGGCGGTGCCGCTCGACGAAGGCGTGGTCAACGTTTCGCTGATCCTGCCGAATCCCGGACGCAAGCTGGAGCTGCACGGCGACTTCGAACGCATGGTGTCGCTGATCGCGGGCGCGGCTTCGCCGTGGACGAGCGGCGCGCAGGCCGGCGAGATCGAAGGGGCGTTCTGCCCGGGCGATTACGATGTAAGCGTGAACGGGCGCAAATTCTGCGGCATCGCGCAGCGCAGGCAGACCAAAGCGTATATTCTGACCGCGTTCGTGATCGTGGAAGGCGGCGGGGAAGAGCGGCGCAGGCTGGCGCGCGAGTTCTACGACGCCGCGTCGGGGGAACTCGCGCCGGGCGGCGCTTATCCCGAGGTGCGCGAAGGCACGATGGCGAGCCTGGACGAACTGGCCGGCGTGCCGTCGTCGGAAGCGTTTATTTCTTCGCTGGAAGACTGGATGATCGAGCGGGCCGGAGCGTCTTTGCTGGACGATGGGCCGGAACTGCCGCTGGACGAGCTCGACCGTTTGTCCGCGCAGCTCAAAGAGCGGTACGACCGGAACTGAAGCGCAGCGCCCCGCGCGCATACGGATGCGTGAGCACGACGGGCGCATGCGTATGCGCACAATCCGCGTCTGCGCAGCAAACCCAATATAAAAGCGGCCGGAGCCCAAAAAAAGCCGTCCCGACAGCGCGAAGGCGTCTATCGGGGCGGCTTTTTTGCGACGGCGTATTCAATCGGCTGCTGCGGCGCGAGCGTAGGCGTAAGGCGGCAATCTCCTTACTGTCCGACCTGTCCGTTCTCGATCTCGTCCTGGCCCGCCAGGCGGATCTGGCCGAGGAAGTTGGACACGCGGCGCAGGTATTCGCGCGGATGCTCGCGGAAGATCAGCTCGTGGTGCGAGCCCTGTACGATCCAGGACGTAGAGTCCGGATTGGTCTGATTGGCCGCCAGCTGCTCGGCGATCTGGTACGGCGCTTTGGTATCTTCGGTACCGTGGATAAAAAACACCGGAATCGGATAATCTTTCTGCTCGACTTCCCGGTACGGAATCTGGTTGAGGCTCGTTCCGTTCAGGATCGGGAACAGCATCTGCAGGATCTCCAGCGACGGGTGGCGCGGCAGCGCGATATTTTGCCGGATATTGTGGTACAGGGTATCCGGCTGGAGCAGGAACGCGCTGTCCAGAATCATGGCGTCGATGTCTTCGCTGACCAGCGCGGCCTGGAGGGCGGTTCCGCCGCCCATCGAGAAGCCCCAGACGACCACCTGGTCCGCGCCTTTGGTCTTGGCGTAATTGACGGCGCCCAGCAGCTGCTGGGTTTCTTTCTTGCCGCCGGTGGCGACTTCCTTGCTGCCGTGGGAAGCGAAGCCGTAATCGAACATGATGACGTTGAAGTTGAGACGGTGCGCGTAATGCGCCAGGTCGTACATCGGAATCCAGGTCTCTTCGCGGTTGGCTCCGTAGCCGTGGCTAAATACGATCGTTTTCTTCGAGTCCGCGTCGTCGGCCGGAATATACCAGCCCTGCATGATCCGGCTTCCGTCCTGGGCGGGGAAGGTGATGTCCTCGTACTCCATGCCGACCGCCTGCTTGGGATTCGAATACAGCGGAGCGACGGTGGGGTTGGAAAGGACCCAGGCGATGTAGGCATGCAGCGCTACAAAACAGAAAATCAGAAAGAAAAGAATCGATAGGAACAAGGCCACAACTACGTTACGCAACCGGCGACGGCCCGGCGAGATTTCCTTAACGGGTTCGTCCGTCTGCGGCGACGCGTTCTGCCGAGGCGGAGCGACGGTTCCGGAAGCGGGATTCATCGCGGTCTCTCCTTAGTCTGAAATTTGAAACGCTTTGAATAGATCGAATAATGTTGAAAATTGGCTTTTGAGCACTTGTTTTTATGGTATGCTCCGGCGCCCATGAAGTCAAACCGGGAAGCGGACACTTATCCTTATTATCGGAAAAAGAAGCCGAATCCACAATCCGCTTTACGATTTTTCAAGCATTCGTTATACTTTTAGTAACCGAGTTTCATTGAATGAAACGAAGCCGGTACGCCGGGGCGGCGGAACAAACAGCTCTGCCCGGAAGTGAAGCCGATTGCTCATACCTTCTATTGAACCGCGTCCATGCTTCATTGAAACTCAAAAATACCCGTTTGGGGAATCCGGAGAGAAGGCTGCCCTATGGAAGAAGGCAAACTGAAAGTTCGCGCCGTCGAACGCGCGCTCGATATATTGATGTGTTTTACGCGCAGCGAAAGCTTGAGCCTGACCGAGATCGCAAGCCAGGTCGGCCTGCATAAGAGCACGGTGCATCGCCTGATGACGACGCTGGAGGAGAAAGGGTTCGTCAACCGCGACGCTTCGACCGAGAAATATCGGCTGGGCATCAAGATCTGGGAGCTGTCCGCGCATCTGTCGAAATCCGACGATCCCGCTCTGCTGCTGCTGCCTTATATGGAACGGCTGCGCGACGAGCTGGACGAGACGGTCAGCCTTTATGTCCGCGACGGCCGGGAGCGCCTGCGCATCCAGGCGGTGCAGAGCAACCAGGCGATCCGCCGGGTCGCGCCGGTCGGCGCGCGCCTGCCGCTGTATGTCGGCGCTTCGAGCAAAGTGCTGGTCGCGTTCTCGGGCGAGCGCGAACAGGATTATATCCTGAGCGATCCGGTCTGGCCGGACGCGGCGAACCGCGCCGCTTTTCGCGATCAGCTCAAAGCGATCCGCGACGCCGGCTACGCGATCAGCGTCGAGGAACGCGAGCAGGGCGCGACGTCGGTCGCCGCGCCGATCTTCGATCTCAAAGGCAATCTCGCCGCCGCCCTGTCGGTGTCCGGGCCTCTGGCCCGCCTGCCGGTTTCCAAGCTGGAGACGTACGCGCCCGTCCTGATGGAGCGCGCGCGGGAAATGGGCCTGATGATTCGCTGAGGCACCGCGGGAAGAGCGCGGGCCTTAAACCGTTTTAAGCCGGGTACTCGTAAGAGTACCCGGCTTTTTGGAGATCCCGGCGAAATTCGCCGCCTTCCGCCAGTTCGTTCTATTCTATTTGAACTGGAACCAGGTTAAATTTGCAACTGTGGTTGAATCCGGCTTAACAAAATTCACATATACCGTATGGGTTCCTACCGCTGTGCCGGCATTGAGCGGGATATTCTTGACCGACCAGTTCTGCCATCCGCCGGTGCTTTCCGCCGTCCAATAACCCAGCATGGCGCCTGTAGGGCTGTCCAGGCGGAATTCTATTCTTCCGCCGGAATTGGCGGATGCCACCTTCAGATCAAGGCTTGTTTTAGCCGTACTGCCAAAGACCACGTTTTTGAAGGCGATATAATCGCCGTTGCTGCCTCCGCCCACATCCAGCCCGCCATCCGTGCTTGCCTCGTAGGAAATAACGCCCGAACTGAGATTGTAGCCTTCCGCTTCGAATTTCAAGGTGTTGAATTTTGGAGCTGCGGCATAGCTGTTCGTATCTGTTATTTTCAATTCTTCCAATGTAGTCGCCGCCGTTCCGCCCACGCGAACATTGTTTAAGGTAACCCCGGAGACGGCAGCCGTGTCGCTCCAACCCTTCATTATGGAAACTTCGCCCAGAGCGCGTAAATTGATATTGTTATAGACCACATTTTTGATCGGACCGGTTTTGGCGGAAAGATCGAACCATCTGGAGTGAACGCCGGATCTCGGCCAGAAGCCTTCCACATCGATATTGTCGAATACGATGTTTTGTGCGGCCGGAGTCCCGTAAAGATGGCCGACCGCCAAAGCGCGCCAGCATCTGTATACATAAGAGTTTTTAACGACGATGCCGTCCTGAAGCTGTTTTACTCCATCCCCAACCTTGAACGCTCCGCATCTGCTCCAGGCAAAAGCATCGTCCACCACTACATTTGACTGGTTTTCGGGACTTCCCGGCCAATTCGCGGCGATATCCGTAGTGGCTACGTCCCATGTCTTGAAGGAGTAAGTGTCGTCCTCCGATACGGCTACCGTATGCTTAATCAGTACATTCTGGCTTTCTTGAATGTCTAGTGCGTCGTTTTCATAATCGAGTTCATTGTTGTTGAAGTGCTTGGTATTCTGGAAGGTGACGTTATTGGATCTTGTAACGAGTGTAGCCCAGCCCCCGCTGTCTCTCAGGGTGATGCCGTCGACCGTAAAGTTGCTGCACTGCAGGGGGACAAGAATATTGTTCAAATAATTGTTTGTATTTCGCATATAGTGGCCGTTGCCGTCGATCGTTCCTCTGCCGTAGATCTTGATATTGTTTGCATTGGTTTCGGTATAAATAAACCATGTTCCATCCTTGTTCAGCGAATTCTTATGAAAATGGGTCGTATAATCGCTTGGATTTCCCGAACCCCTTATCACAGAGCCGCCCTCCAGATACACCGAAACATTGCTTTTCAGCACCAGGTTTCCGGACTTATAAACGCCGGCCGGAACGTATACGATGCCGCCGCCCGTTGCGTTAGCCGCATTGATGGCGTTTTGTATGGCGGTTGTAGCCATAGTGGCACCGGTACCGTCGGCGCCGTATTGGGTTTTTACATTGTAGATCCCTGTACCGGACGAAGCCGGAACATTCGTTTCAAGCGCATCCGCCGCAATGACCAGGTCTTTCAGGTTGTTGATTTTAACAATAAGATAGGTGGGTGACGAGAGGGTAAACGTAAGTTTATTTCCGTTCTTTGTTGCAGGAATCTCAAGGGCTTTGGGAGAGATGTTGTAGGTATTGATAGTCTCGCTTGCCGTTATTGTGATTGTAGTCGTACCGGAAAAGGAGAAATTACAATAATTGTAGTTTACAAATACCGCGGAAGTGTCGATTACCGGTATGTTGGTGGAGTCTGCCGTTACGGTGTATTGATTGGTCGCGGTATAGATCGACGGTAACGGATAGCTGACAACCGTACCCGCCGCTTGCGTCGTCAAAGGAGCAGCCGCCAAAAGAGTGGTGAGCATGCAAACAACCAGACTCAATAATTTCAACTTTTTCAGCATGGATAAACACCTCTTTCTTGTTTTGTGAAAAAACCTTTTTTGTGAAAACATCTTTAAAGCACGGCCCCGCTGTTAATCTTATCTTCGCTCCGGTTCCAGACAGAGCCGGAGCAGATCGTCCACATGCGCCGTTGCCAGACATTCCACCGTATCCGCGGAGCCGTAATAGATCTTCACCTCGCCGTCATCTTCCAGAACGATCCCTCCCGGAAAAATCACATGATTGCGAAAGCCCCCGTCGATCTCATAGTCCGCCTCCGGCGCCAGCAGCGGCTTCCTGCCCATACCGATCACCCTGCGGGGGTCCTCCGGGTCCAGCAGCATAATTCCGGCGGTATAGCGCTTCTTCCAGGCGTCCTCCCAACCGTTCTTGCCTCTGGCCGGGTCCGTATCCACCGCATGGAAGGTGGTCAGCCAACCTTTATCCGTCCGGATCGGAGGCGCGGCCGGGCCGACCTTGTCGTTGGCAAACGGCACCTGTTCGACGGCGAGCAGCAGACTGGAGCTGCCCCAGTGCTTCAGGTCGGGCGACTCGGAGATCCAGGTATCGAAGCGATCCCGGCCGCCGCGGCTGTATACCGTGAAGGGGCGCTCCAGCCGGACATACTTGCCGCCGATCAACTCGGGAAACAGGACCATGTTGCGCAGGTCCGGCGTAGACAGGCTGAGTATCTCAAAGTGTTCCAGATCGTCGGTAACGGCAATTCCTCCCCGGATGCCATGGTGCGTGTCCACGGCGAAACACATATAACAACGGCTTCCGATCACGGTCAGGCGCGGGTCGTAGGCGCGGATGATTTCCTCGTCGTGCATTTTGAACACCGGCTTCGGGCCTGCGGTCCAGTTCAGCCCGTCGTCACTGTAGGCAATGCCGAGATCGGTGGTGTGGTGCGGCTCAAGCGTCCGATCGGCCAGCGAGCCGTAATCGTTACGGAAGATCATCACATACCTGCCGTTGAATTTCGTTACGCCGGCGTTGAATACCAGCGCGGTGGGATAAGGAACCTTCGCTGCATCCAGCACCGGATTGCCCGGATACCGCCGGATGAACGGGGCGGATTGCAGAACTGCCGGAACGTGTGGAGTCATGGGGTGTACCTCCTTGAATATTAACGGTGTCATAGGATTTGCGCCGGTCCGGACCGCTACCCTTTGAGGGAACCGGCCGTCATCTGCATGAAGGATTTGTTGGCCAGCAGATAGGCGACGAGGATCGGCAGGATGGATAAGCAGGCGCCCGCCATCATGTAATGCGTCTGGGACGCCGCGGATATCCCGTATTTCAGGTTTGCCAGGCCGACGGTCAGCGTCTGAAGCTCCGGCTTTGTCATCGTAAATACCAGCGGCAGCAGATATTCATTCCACGCGCCGCGGAAGGTAAACAGGGCGCCTACGCCGAGTCCCGGTCCCAGCAGCGGCAGAATAATCCGCCAGAAGGTCCGGCCGGGGGAGCTGCCGTCCATCAGCGCCGCTTCATCCAGCTCGCGGGGAATCCCTTTCATGAAGCTGGACAGAATGAAAAAGATCGCAGCGTGGGCGGAGATCAGAATCAAGATGACCCCCCACAGGCTGTTGTGCAGATGAAGCTTCACCATCAGATCGAACTGCGGCCGCAGCACGACCGCCCCTACGGCCACGAACATCGTGAAGGATTGCAGGCCGATGTACAATTTCCTGCCGGCAAAGTCCATCCGGTCCACCACGTAAGCCGCCATGGACGATACCAGCAGCGTGCCAACCACCGCCGCCAGAGAGACAATCAGGCTGTTCAGCGTATATCTGGAGAAATTCGCCTGCACCCACGCTTCGGCATAGTTCGAGAACTGCCAGCGAACCGGCAGGAAAGTGGCTCCCGCAGTCAATTCGGCATTGGTCTTGAAAGAGCCGAGAAGGGTGATCACGACGGGAATCAGGGTGAAGAAAGCAAATGTCAGCAAAAAAATCCACAGGATAATAGAGCCCAGGAGGGTTCTTAGTCTCATAATGGCTTCTCTCCTCAATCGGTCTGATTCATGCGTCTGGATGCGTAGAAATAAATGAGCGATATGATCCCGACGATGAACGCAGACACGAAGGCGACCGCACTGCCGTATCCGAACTCCTGAACCTGGACAGCCGCGCTGCCTCCGCCGACAGGGAAAAATAATTTGTACAAATACAGGAACATCACTTCTGTCTTGCCTACGGGACCGCCTTCGGTCAGAACCATGATGCTCTCGTAGCCCTTAAGAGCTGTAATAATCGCCAGCATAATGACCATCTGCATGACCGGTCCGAGCATCGGCAGAGTGATATAGCGGAACTGCTGGATTCTGCCCGCCCCGTCCAGGGAAGAAGCTTCATACACATCTTCCGGGATATTCTGCAGACCGGCGAGGAACAGCAGCATGTAATTGCCGACCGCCCCCCAGGCCGCAACCAGAATAACGGTAAGCATGGCGTATTTCGGCCCCAGCCAGTCCACGCCGGAATCCGTGAGGCCCGAGCGGATCAGGAACTGGTTGAGAATCCCGTTATACGAGTTGAAGATCGTGAAGAAGACTACGGCCATTACGGCGGTGCTGATGACGGTCGGCATGAAGAAAATCCCCCGCAGCAGTTGTCTTCCTTTCAGCCCCCGGTTCAATACGGCGGCCAACAGCAGGGCCAGCGGAATCGTAATCAGCAGCTTGCCGCCGGCATAGACAAACGTGTTGACTACCGAATCCCAGAACTGGGTGTCTTTCAAAATGCGGCTGAAATTGGCCAGCCCGGTAAATCGGGCCGTTCCGAACCCTTTGTAGTCATAGAACATATAGCGGAACGCCCAGGCAATCGGGTAAATCCCGAGGACCAGTGTGAGCAGGGCGCTTGGAAAAATAAAGCTGTATGAAAATAAGGCTTGTTTGGTTTTGTTCATCGGGCTCCCCTTCTGCCTACTTGGCGAACTTGCCGCCCAGGGCGGCGGGATCGAAGCCGGCATCCGGCTCGGCCTTTACGCCGTCGTTCGCGATCGCGCTGTCCAGCGCAGCGTTATAGCGTTTGTTCAGATCGGCGATAATCGCCTTCAGATCGCCGCCGTTCAGCATATACTTGAAGAAGGCGTCATCCGATTTCATCCCTTCCGGGGCTACGGACGGATACACCGGCCATACTCCGTCGTTCTTGTTCGGCAGGAAGCCTTCAATGCCGTTCACATCGGGTGTTTTGGCCACCGCGCTGATGGAGGGAACCATGGAGATGCCGAAGCCTTTTTCCTGATAATCCGTCAGTACTTGATCGCCGTACATGAACTCCATGAACTTCCAGGCCGCTTCTTTGTGTTCCGATTTGGCGCTCAGCGCCAGCCATTGGCCTCCGAGGAAACCGGAAGACCCCTTCACCGTGCCGTCGACGGTAGGAACCGGAGCGGCCGCCCAGTCGATCTTGGCCGGGAACTGATTTTTGTAGACGCCCGGCTCCGAGGAGTAGGACATATACATTCCGATCTTGCCTTCTGCAAACTGCGCCCGAAGCGGATCGATATCCAGCGATTCCACACCCGGCAGCATGCTGCCGTCGTCCTTGATCTGCTTAAAGGCATCGATAATCGGCTCAAAGCCGCTGAAATCGTAACGGGCCGTCTTGAAATCGTACCCGAAGCCGCCGTAGCCGCTCATCTCCGCAATCACCCGCGCCGAACGCCCGAATGCGCTGCCGGGATTCTTGAAATTCTGGGCGAAGCCGTAAGCCCCGTCCGCTTTACCGGCTTCCGTCAGTTTCTTGGCGGTATCCACCAGCTCCTGCAGGGTAGTCGGCGGATGCTCGACGCCCGCTTTGGCGAATAGATCTTTGTTGTATACAAGACGCATGGTTGTTCCGTAATTCGGCAGACTGTAACGCTTGCCGTCGAACTCATTCAAATCCGGCATGGCCGGGAATTTCGTTTTCAGCTCATCGGTGAGGAACTCGTCAATGGGAGCGAGGAAGCCTTTTTTGTAGAAAGTCTGGATAGTATTCTCCTTGGCCCGGATGACATCCGGCGCATCGGAGGTTTGGAAAGACAGATCGAGTGCGGTATCGAAGTCGTCGCCTTTGACGGCCAGCTCCACCTCGATTCCGTCGGTATTGCTCGCGTTGAACTCGGCTACCTTTTCCTTCACGAAGTCCGCATCGTGACGGTCGCCGGTCCAGTAGGTGATCTTGGTCTTGTTCCCCGAGTCGCCTGTCTTCCCGTCTCCATTGCTTTCCGCGGTATTTCCGCCGCAGGCTGTCAGCCCAAGCGCCAGAACCAGGCTCAGCGATGTGAGTATTACACGCTTCATCATTGGCAGTTCCCCCTTATGTATCCCTGATGTATTCGCTTACAATTTGATTATAGAAGGATTGGCGCATCCGGATAAGGCGGGTAAGCCCACTTTGAGGGCAGATTTCTGCAGGAGCTTCAGAGAGCGAAGGGAGGACCCGTCCGCTCTGCGGACATGCCCCCCCCTGCGTATTTTTATTCTTTTCCAAGATAATGCAGTTTGAACTCGGACGGCGTCATTCCGGTATATTTCTTGAACACCTCGCTGAAATAGCGTCTGTGTTCATACCCGAGATCCTGGGCGATCTCCTGCACCTGCCGGCCGCCGATCAGCATCGACTTGGCCTTCTCCATTTTCTCGTGCATCACGTAATGTTGAAACGAAACTCCCTGAACCTTCTTGAACAGGTTGGAGAAATACCCCTGGCTGAGGTTGATCTGCTTTGCCACCTGCTCCAGCGACAGACCCGTATCCAGATGACTGCGTATATACGAAACGGCTTGATGGATAATACGCGTGGACTCCAGGGAACGGGCCTCCGTAACCAGCGCGCAGGCCTCCCGGCACAGCCCGGACAGCAGCTCCCGAATATCCTGCAGGGAAGGATGCACCCGATTCTTCATGACGGCAATCCTGCGCTCCAGCGGCTCCACCTGCCCGTAGGGGAACTGCTCCAGCAGAACCCGGCAGATCCTGCAGCCCAATTCATAGCCGATGCTTTCCACATAATGCGGCTCGGGCAAGAGCCTGCTGTCCAGCATCTCCGCGAATAGCTGATCGAGCATCTGCAGGCTTTTGGCGAAATTGCCGGAACGCAGGGCGAACAGCAGCTCCTGCTCGGCGGCGGCGGAGTAGCTGTGGAGCGCGAGCGGTTTGTTTTCGATATTGCTGTACGTGTAGACCCCGTTGCCTCCGGTGTAGAAATGATAACCCAGCGCGCTAATCGCCTGCCTGTACGCTGCGCCCAGTTCCTGAATCGCCGCTGCGCCCAGCCCTACGCCGATGGAAAGCGTATGCCGGGAGAACCGGCTTACATTCGTGCAGCAGGCCTCCGTAATCAGCGCGGCCGTATCCGGGTCCGAGCCGTTCACGATGCAGACGTACCGGTCTGTCGCCTCACGGATGATGACGCCGCGGGTCCAGGCGGAGATCGTCTCTTCGAGAATATTGTACAGGCTGAACCGCAGCAGCTCGACCTCCTGCACAGACTGGCCGCTCAGCTTCTCGGCGAAATGATCGATTTCGGCGACAAATACGAAGAAATCACGCTGGTCCAGCGGGATATCGAGATAGGCCCAGCGTGAACGCGCATCCGATTCCGTCGTCCGGTGGTGCAGCAGGAAGATCAGATATTCCTGACGCAGAATAGGCAGACTTTCTTTGATTTTGCTCTCCATCGCGGCAAGTCTGGCGGTCTCCCGGCGTTCCTGCCGGCACAGCTCCCCGGCCTTCAGCACAGCCTGCACAATCTCATCCAGGGAAAAAGGCTTTTTCACAAAATCAAGTGCCCCCAGCCGGATGGCTTCCTGGGCATAAGAGAACTCCGAGTAGGCGCTGAGGATAATAATCTTGCAGTCCGGCAGCACCTCCAGAATCGCCCGGGTCATCTGCAGGCCGTCCATTCTTGGCATTCGGATATCCGTCAGCACGATGTCCGGCCGGGTCTCTCGGATCATTTGCAGCCCCGCTTCGCCGTCGAGCGCCGTGCCGGCGATCTCGATACCGAACTCCTGCCACGGCGGTTTGCGCGAGACCATCTCCACCACACTTTTAATATCGTCGATCACACATAACTTGAACCTTTCCCGCTCCGGATTCCATTCCATTCTTTATTTCTCCTCCTCTGACGGAATCCACAGATCTGTCCGCGATCCCTTACCGGGTTCTCCGCCAACTTCCATCCGGGCTTCAGCCCCGTAATACAGCGTCAGCCGATGCCTGATGTTGAACAGGGCATAACCTTTCTTCGACTGCGGAGCCCTGGCCATCCCCAGATTAACCCGCGCCGCATCGAGACCTAGCCCGTTATCGGTAATGCAAATATGCAGCAGCTCCCGCTCCCGACCGACCGTGATGTCGATCCGGCCGCCGGCGGTCCGATCGCTGAATCCGTGCTGAATGCTGTTCTCCACCACCGGCTGCAGGATAATCTTGGGCAGCAGGCGGAGCAGCAGGGTCTCGTCTTTAATCGTCACCGTGTATTCAAACAACCCTTCGTAGCATTTCTGCTGAATGGCGAAATACTGCCGCATGTGGGACAGCTCATCCTCAAGGGGAATCAGATCCTTGCCGCCGCTGAGCCCGATCTGAAACATCTGCGACAACGACAGGATCATCTCGTTCACATCGTCGTTCTCGCCCATGACCGATTTGCAATAAATGGTATTCAGCGTGTTGTACAGGAAGTGAGGCTCCATCTGCGCCGTAAGCGCGCGGATCTCTGCATGACGCTTGTCTTCCTCCTTGGCCTTCACATCCGCAATCAGCACCTTGATCTCCGACATCATCCGGTTGAACTGATAGCCGACCTGGGCAACCTCATCCTCGTAACGGCTCTCGTACACGACGCTTAGCTGGTTCTCCTCGACTTTGCGCATCAGCCGCCGCAGCTTCAGCAGCGGCTTCAGCAGCACGGACGTCAGCTGACCGGAGATCAGCCAGGTGGCCAGCAGGAAGACTGCGATGACATAGAGGGTGATGCGCTGCACCCGCTGCAGTTTGCCCAGCAGCTGGTCTCGCGACTGCATGCCGGAGACGATCCAGCCGGGCGAAGCGGTAGAACTTTTGTAGTTAACCAGATACTCCTTGCCCTCGTAGCTGTAAGAGCGTTCCTGCGCACGGGTTTCTGTCGCGGCTTCCGCCAGCACCGGCTTCCAGGGGAACCTGCCCTGGAAAGGCCAGCGGGACTCCACCACCGCCTCGCCTTCCCCGCTCACCAGGTAATAATCCCAGCCCGCTTGTTGTCCCCCCTGATTCAGCAGCTCGTTGATCCGGTTCTCCCTGATATTGACCACAATAAACACATTGCTGATCGGGGTGTAAGGGTTTTCATAAATTCCCCGTATTACGAACGAAACTACCCGCTGGCCGCCTGTGAACAACCGGTCGTAATGTCCTTTGGCCCAGTAGCCGCCCGGCGTTTCTTTGCTCAGACCGTATAATTCCGAATCGTAGAACGAATGGTCCTGCGCCCGGATCTGCGTCGTGGAATAGAAATCGCCTATCGGGGTAACGATCAGCACATTCTCAATGATCGGTTCATTGAACATGGCCTGAGAGAGTACATATTGCAGATCCGACAGATGCACATAGTAATTCGACACATCATGGCTGAATACATCGAGCATCATCTTGCGGTACGCATCGCTCAGCATCAGGGACTGCACGGACAGCGCCACATCGTTCAGGCGGGAATCCAGCAGCTGCGCCGTCTTGCTTACGGTCTCCTGGCTGCCCGCATAGGCATTGTCCTCGATCTCCTGCGCGGCAATCCAATACGAGAAACTGCCCATTGCACTGATGGACAGCGTGATCAGCGCGATGAACGAGAACAGAATTCTCTGCTTGATGGATATCCGGTAGTACCTGCCGGCGATCTGCCGACGGATCTGTCGGCCATAAGCTGTGAATGTATGCATAGTTCTCCCTTCTTGAGCTTGTATCTCCCTGTGTTTGTATGTTCTTGTCATTTGTAACATACGGCTGCTCCGGCCCGGGGTCAAGACAGGGCATGAGGTTTTAGCGGATTCGCAAGGGCGTATCTTGAAATTCGGACGGGAACGGATTCGTGATGGACGACTTTGTGATGGAGAAAGAGATCGCGGGCCGAGCAGGACCGTCTGCATAGAAGTTCGGCAGTCCGGATACGCGAAAAAGCGGCAGGGAGCGAGGAAGAATCCTCGTTCCCGCCGCTTTTTTTGCAGCGATCCAGAGCTTGCTTAAAGATCGAACGAATGTCAGGCGTGCCAGATCCGCGGCATCGGCATCGGTTCTTTGCCCAGCTCGGCCCAGGCGTACTTGAGCAGCAGCTGAGACTTGAGCGCCGCTTGGGCGGGATCGTCCCACAGATTGCGCAGCTCGTTCGGATCTTCCTGCAAATCGAACAGCTCGCCGTACGTCCGGTTGTAGTAGATCGTAATCTTGTAGCGCTTGTCCACATACGTTTTCTGGTGGATGGTCGTCGGCTCGTGCCGGAATTCCACCAGGGCGTGATCGCGCGCTTCTTCTTCGCTTCCCGTCCAGACGGCGCTTTGATCGACGCCGGTCATTGTGCGCGGAATCGGCAGATCGCGCAGCGACAGGAAAGTCGGCGCTACATCGACAAGCGACTGAATCGCGTCCGATACGACGCCAGCCGGCACATGTCCCGGATAGCGCACGATAAACGGCACGCGGATCAGGTCCTCGTAGTGGAAGCCGCCTTTGGCCTGGAGTCCGTGCTGGCCGAAGAAATGGCCGTGGTCCGACGTAAACACGACGATTGTGTTGTCGGCGAGCCCCAGCGTGTCCAGCCGATCGAGAATTTTGCCGATGTATTTGTCCATCATGCTGATCATGCCGTAGTAGACCGCGACCAGCTTTTTCCGGTCTTCGTCCGTCAGCCTGAACTTGTCGCCGTATTCGTAGAACAGATGCGACCGGTAGCCGTGGATGCCGCGCCCCGTTTCCATCCAGGCTGAGAAATCCGGGTCTTCTTCCTGCGTCATGGCAAAATGCGGGGGATTGCGGTCGTGCTCGCCGGGTTCCATTGCCGGAATCGTCAGCTTGTCGGGATCGTACATGCTGTCCCAAGGTTCGGGTGCAAGGTATTCGGGATGCGGATCGAAGAAACTCGACCACAGGAAAAAGTTCTCGCCCGACTCCGCATACTGCTCCAGCATGGCGTTCGAGCGTTCGGCGATCCAGGTATTATAATGAAACTCTTCCGGAATCGGCCATTTATACGTAACGGACGGGTCCATCGTGCCGGTCGGCGGCAGGAAGTACTGTCTCCAGTTCTCGCAGCCTTTTTCTTCGAGCCACAGCGCGTAATGCTGGCCGACATGAGCTTCGTTCGTATGATTGCGGGCCAGTTCCACATGATCGAAGCCGTAAAAAGGACCGTCGTGCTCCCGCCAATAGTCGAGGTCCTGGAGCAGCGGATACGCTTCGAGCGACGGAAACTCCTCGGTCGATTGCAGCGGCTGGAAATGCGCTTTGCCGATCAGCGCCGTGCGGCAGCCGTCCGCGGCCAGGTCTTCGCCCACCGTATGCCGGTCTTCGAGCAGCTTGGTGCCGAGCGTCCACGCGCCGTGCTGGCTCGGGTACATGCCGGTAATCAGCGAAGCGCGGCTCGGTGTGCAGGTCGGATTGGGGCAGTACGCTCTGGAAAACGTAATGCCTTCTTCGGCCAGCCGGTCGAGGTTGGGCGTCTGCACTTCGGGCTGGAACGCGCCGATCGTGTTCCAGTGCTGCTGGTCGCTCGTGATAAGCAGGATATTGGGTTTGGATGATTTGGAAGTTTGGGACATGCGGCATCGCCTCCTGCTTTAAGCATATCGGTTTTGCGGAAACGGGGGAATGGCGCGATGTAGGGCGTTTTAGGCAATTTGTTGGGTGGGGCGGGCGTGTGGGTAGGAGGACGTAGACGCCGACGACGCGGCTTTCGGCTTCGGTGACGAAGCAGGTTACGCGGCGCAGGTTCTTGGCGGGCGAGGGGGCGGATGGATAGGGATGTTTGAGGCATGGGGAGGGTCTCCTTTGTATGTAGGGATTATTTGGGTTGGAAAAATAGCCTGTCCGGATTGGCGGACAGGCTTTTTGGGGTAGTTCATTTGTTCCCGATGAGCAGCCCGCCCGATCATAGGGCAGGCTATTTCAAAGGGATTTGTCCGTTCCCGAGAAGTGCCCAGCCCGACGTGTCGGGCTGGGCATTCCAGGGGGAAGGGCTTATTTCCGAAAAGCGGTCATCCCGATTGCTCGGGATGACCGCTTTCGGAGTGTTCAAACCTTTTACCGAGAAGTCGCACTTTTGTGCGATTCCGGGGGTTTCCCGAGAAGTGAACCTCCCAAAACCAGGAAGGTTCATTCCGGGTTTCCCGAGAAGTGAACCTCCCAAAACCAGGGAGGTTCATTCCGGGTTAATCTTGCATTTTCAAAGGTTTCTCGCCGTTGGCAACTTTCATCATCTGACGAAGGACGGTTTGGAGAATACCGCCGTTGTAGTAGTAATCGATATCGACCATGCTGTCGAGACGGGCGATGGCGTTGAACTCGAAAGTGGTGCCGTCTTCGCGGGTCGTGACGACGGTCAGTTTCTGGCCCGGTTTCACGTCGTTGCTGAGGCCGACGATATCGAAGGTCTCGCGGCCGTTCAGGCCGAGGGAGCTCCAGCTGGTGCCCGGTTCGAATTGCAGAGGCATAACGCCCATGCCGACCAGGTTGCTGCGGTGAATCCGTTCGAAGCTTTCCGCGATCACGGCTTTGACGCCCAGCAGCATGGTGCCTTTGGCCGCCCAGTCGCGCGAGCTTCCCGTTCCGTATTCTTTGCCGGCGATCACGACCAGGTTCTGTCCTTCTTCCTGATACTTCATGGAAGCATCGTAGATGGACATCACTTCGTCGGTCGGCAGGTACTTGGTCACGCCGCCTTCGGTGCCCGGAGCGACGTGGTTGCGGATGCGGATATTCGCGAACGTACCGCGCATCATGACTTCGTGGTTGCCGCGGCGCGAGCCGTAGGAGTTGAAGTCCTTGCGCTCTACGCCGTGCTCGGCCAGGTACAATCCGGCCGGACTCTTCGGCGCGATATTGCCCGCCGGGGAGATATGGTCGGTCGTAACGGAATCGCCCATCAGCGCCAGCACTTTGGCCTGTTTGATATCGGAGATATCGTTCAGTCCTTCGTTCAGGTAGCGGAAGAACGGAGGGTTCTGGATATACGTCGAGTTGGCGTCCCACTCGTACAGTTCGCCTTCCGGTACTTCGATCGCGTTCCAGCGCTCGTTGGCGGTGAACACGTTCGCGTATTTGAGGCGGAACATTTCCGGCGTGATCGCCATGGCGACCGCGTCGCGGATCTCCTGCGAAGTCGGCCAGATATCGCGCAGGAAGACCGGTTCGCCCTGTTGGTCGTAACCGAGAGGCTCGGTAGCCATGTCGATATTCACCGTGCCGGCCAGCGCGTAAGCGACGACGAGCGGAGGAGAAGCCAGGTAGTTCATTTTGACCTGCGCGTGCACGCGGCCTTCGAAGTTCCGGTTGCCGGACAGAACGCCGGCGACGGTCAGATCGTTATCGGCAACGGCCTGCGCCACTTCGTCCGGCAGCGGGCCGGAGTTGCCGATGCACGTCGCGCAGCCGTAGCCCGCCACGTAGAAGCCGAGCTTTTCGAGCGGATCGAGCAGGCCTGCTTTGAACAGGTAATCCGTTACGATCAGAGAGCCCGGAGTCAAGCTTGTCTTGACGTATTCCGGACGGGTGAGGCCGCGTTCGACCGCTTTTTTAGCCAGCAGGCCCGCGCCCAGCATAACGCTCGGGTTCGAGGTGTTGGTACAGCTGGTGATTGCCGCAATCACGACGGCGCCCGCGCTCATTTCGCTCGTTTTGCCGTTCTTGTGGTTGACGGTGACTTTCTCGGCGATCTTCTCGTCGCTCAGGCCGTAACCGCCTTTGTCGACCGGAGTGCGCACGATGCCTTCGAAATTCTGCTTCATGTTCGTCAGTTCGATGCGGTCCTGCGGACGTTTAGGTCCGGCAAGGCTCGGTACGACGGACGCCAGATCCAGTTCGATCACGTCGCTGAATTCCGGGTCGGCCATATCGTCGGTGCGGAACATGCCCTGCGCGCGGTAATACTGTTCGACCAGCTCGATTTGCGCGTCTTCGCGGCCGGTGCTGCGCAGATAGTTCAGCGTTTCGTTGTCGACCGGGAAGAAGCCGACCGTCGCGCCGTATTCCGGCGCCATATTGGCGACCGTCGCGCGGTCCGCCAGGCCGATATTGCTCAGGCCCGGGCCGTAGAATTCGACGAATTTGCCGACTACGCCTTTTTTGCGCAGCATTTCGGTAACCGTCAGAGCCAGGTCGGTCGCGGTCGAACCTTCGGCCAGGCTGCCGGTCAGCTTGAAGCCGACCACGTCCGGCGTAACGAAGTACAGCGGTTGGCCGAGCATGCCGGCTTCCGCTTCGATACCGCCTACGCCCCAGCCCACTACACCAAGGCCGTTGATCATGGTTGTATGCGAGTCGGTACCCACGAGGGAGTCCGGGAATACGTAAGTTTCGCCGTCGACTTCTTTGGTTGCGGCCACGGAAGCCAGATACTCCAGATTGACCTGGTGCACGATACCCGTGGACGGCGGAACGGCGCGGAAATTGTCGAACGCGGTCTGCGCCCAGCGCAGGAAACGGTAGCGTTCTTCGTTGCGTTCGAATTCGACGTTGATGTTGTAGTCGAGCGCGTCGGACGTGCCGAACGCATCGACCATGACGGAGTGGTCGATAACGAGGTCGACCGGCACCAGCGGGTTGATCCGCTTCGGATCGCCGCCGCCGAGCTTAACGGTGTCGCGCATGGCCGCCAGATCGACGACGACCGGCACGCCGGTGAAATCCTGCAGAACGATACGGGCCGGAATAAACGGAATTTCCTTATTGGCGTCCCGTTCTTCGTTCCAAGTTGCGATTTGTTTGACATGCTCTTCGGTAATCGCGCGTCCGTCGAATTGGCGGACGGCCGCCTCAAGCAGTACGCGGATGGAGAACGGAAGCTTGGAGATGCTGCCGTGTCCCTGTTCTTCAAGTGCTTTCAGGCTGTAGTAACGGTAAGATTTGCCGCCCGATTCGAGCGTTCGCGCAGCGGAAAATTGATCGGATAAAGCCATGAGTGTACCCCCTTGGAAGATTTGGCGAAGCGGCGCATTGCCGTAAGAACCGCACGAAAGCGCGGCTGCGAAAGCGCAGGTTCAAGGTCAGTCGTTTTTTTGCGTAAGTTTCATCAGGTGAAACGTCATTTCAAAAATTCCTGATTTAATTATAACGTTTACAATAGTGCGCGTAAAGTCCTTTTTGCCCGCGGCCGCCTTAATTTCGGAAGCCCGCGGTATGCCGGTTTTCTTTGCAGGCGGGCCGCCAATCCACTATACTGAATAAAGAGATTTTAATGAATTGACGGGGGTTCGAACATGACAGCAAACAAAGTGACCGTAGGACTGGTATACGGCGGTAAATCGGGAGAGCACGACATTTCCCTGCAGACCGGTTTCGCGGTAATGAACGCATTCGATTACGACAGATACGAGATCGTTCCTTTTTATATTACCCCTCAAGGCGAGTGGCGAATGGGGTCCGTTCTTGACGGACCGATGAATTCCGCGGAACAGATGAAACTGGAGTCGGGGTCCGGCGGAACGGCGGAAGCGACCGCCGCGCTGTTCGCCTCGCTGAGCGGGCGCGAAAGCGGCATCGACGTGATGTTCCCTCTGCTGCACGGCACCTTCGGCGAAGACGGAACGGTCCAGGGACTGTTCGAGATGGCGGGTCTTCCGTACGTCGGAGCGGGCGTTCTTTCTTCGTCGGCCGGCATGGACAAAGACGTCATGAAAAAATTGTTCGCGGCCGCCGGGCTCGAACAGGGCGAATACATCGCTTTCGTCGAACGCGACTGGCGGGTGAACCGCCACGAACTGCTGCAGGAAGCCGAAAGCAAGCTGGGCTATCCGTGCTTCGTCAAGCCGGCCAATCTCGGTTCCAGCGTTGGCATCTCCAAAGCGGCCGATCAGGAAGCATTGATCGACGCGGTGGAGCTGGCGCTGCGCTACGACCGCAAAGTATTGATCGAGGCGTTTATCGACGGCCGCGAACTGGAAGTCGGCGTGCTGGGCAACGACGAGCCGCAGGCTTCCGTGCCGGGCGAGATCGCTTCTTCGGGCGAATACTACGACTATAACGCGAAGTACATCGACGGCAAATCGGAGATGATGATCCCGGCCCCGGTCGACCCCGACCTGGCCGATTCGCTGCGCGACCAGGCGGTGCGCGCGTTCAAAGCGGTCGAAGGCAGCGGACTGTGCCGCGCCGACTTCTTCGTCCGCCGCTCGGACAACAAGATCCTCATCAACGAAGTCAACACTATGCCGGGCTTTACGCCTTTCAGCATGTATCCTCTTCTGTGGCGCGAGACCGGCATGTCCTATACCGTCCTGCTGGACCGCCTGATTCAGCTGGCGCTGGAACGGCACGAAGCGAGAACCAATCTTCAGTACGGACGATGAACGGAACGAGAATCGCCGATCTAGGAACGAGAATTGCCAACCCCTTCGGGCAAGGCGATTCGCAGTTCCCGCGCCAAGCGAGCCCTTAGACGCCGGCGATTCGCAGTTCCCGCGCCAAGCGAGCCCTTAAACGTCGGCGATTCGCAGTTCCCGCGCCAAGCGAGCCCTTAGACGCCGGCGATTCGCAGTTCCCGCGCCAAGCGAGCCCTTAGACGCCGGCGATTCGCAGTTCCCGCGCCAAGCGAGCCCTTAGACGCCGGCAATTCGAGTTCCCGCGCCAAGCGAGCCCTTAGACGCTGGCGATTCGCAGTTCCCGCGCCAAGCGAGTTTTTAGTCTCTTACAAAAAGGAGGAAGCTGACCATGGGTTTCGAAACGGAATTCAATTCGGTATGCAAATTCAAAAGCGAGCAGGAACTGTACGACCTGCTTGAATACGGCCGCGGCAAAATGCGCAAAGACGGCTTCCGCGTTTTCCCGACGGGGCAGAAAGTCATTGCCTACAGTCCGGATAACCGGGCCGTCGCGATCGTGCTGGTCACCGCGTCGATCGCGGAGATCAATTTTCAGGACAAAGAAATCACCCAGGTCGAGCTGGAGCTGGTGCGCAAATTGACGGACGAAGAGTCCCGGGTGCAGACCGCGCTGGCGCACGAGATGTTTTTCGGGGAAAAGGAATAATGGGAGAGCTGCTTGCCGGCAAGCATATCCTGGTCATGGGCGTGGCGAACGACCGCAGCATCGCCTGGGGCATCGCTCAAAGCCTGGCCGCGCAGGGCGCGAAGCTGGCGTTTACATACGAAAGCGAGCGCGTGGAGAACCGGGTGCGCAAGCTGGCGGAGTCGCTGCCGGGTTCGATCGTGCTGCCGTGCGACGTGACGGACGATGCTCAGATCGAAGCGCTGGCCGGGCGGCTCGCGGAAGAGTTCGGCGTGCTGCACGGCATCGCGCATTGTATCGCGTTCGCCAGAGCGGAAGACCTTTCCGGCCAATTCGTGGATACCTCGCGGGGCGGCTTCGCCACGGCGCTGGATATCAGCGCGTATTCGCTGGTCGCCGCGGCGCGGAGGCTGCATCCGCTGATGACCGAAGGCGGCGGCATCGTGACCATGACCTATATGGGCGCGCGGCGCGTGATGCGCAACTACAATGTCATGGGCGCCGCCAAAGCGGCGCTGGAAGCGTCGGTTCGCTACCTGGCCGCGGACCTGGGCCCTTCGGGCATACGCGTCAACGCCATCTCGGCCGGGCCGATCCGCACCCTGGCGGCCAAAGGGATCAGCGATTTCAACTCGATCCTCAAATCGGTCGAAGAGAAAGCTCCGCTGCGCCGCACCACCGAAACCGCCGAAGTCGGCGATACCGCGATGTTTCTGCTGAGCGGATTGTCCCGCGGGATTACCGGAGCAGTGATCGATGTGGACGGCGGCTATAGCATTATCGGATAGAAGTTTATCAGTTAGACAAGGAAAGGCGGTAAACCTGTGGAACCCAACGAGAAAGGTCCTTATGTGTTAACGGGCAAAAGTCATATCGCCGTTGCGATCAACGCGGCGGCCAAAGCGGGAGAATGGATCAAAAGCCGTGTGGGCGCTTACGGCAAGCTGTCCGTCAAGAACTCCGACCAGGATCTGGTCACCGAGACCGATAAAGGCGCCGAGCAGATGATCCGCCGGCTGATCCAGACGCATTTTCCGGATCATGCGATCCTCGGCGAAGAAAGCGTGGCGCCGGGCGAAGAAGCATCGATCCGGGCGCTGGCCGAAGCGCGCAAAGAAGAGTACCTGTGGATCATCGATCCGATCGACGGCACGACCAACTTTGTGCACGGTTTCCCGTTCTATTCGGTGTCGATCGCGCTGTCGCATAACGGCGAAGTCGTGATCGGCGTCATCTACGATCCGTCGCGCGACGAGATGTTCGTGGCGGAGAAAGGCAAAGGAGCCTACGTGCACGGCGCGCGGATGTCCGTTTCCGGAGAAGCACGCCTTGCGGAAGGCTTGATCGCGGCGGGATTTCCGGCGGAAGAAAATATTTTGCTGCCGCTTAATCTCAAAGGAATCGGAGCCGTCGCTCCCCGCGCCCGCAGTATCCGCGCGGGCGGTTCGGCCGCTCTGCACCTCGCGCACGTGGCGGCGGGCCGCTTGAGCGGCTACTGGGAAGTCGGCCTGAATTCGTGGGATGTGGCCGCGGGCGCGCTGCTGGTCAAGGAATCCGGCGGCAAAGTAACCGATACGATCGGCAGCGCGTATCAGCTTAGCGTGCGCAATATCGTGGCGACGAACGGCGCGCTGCACGCCGAACTGCTGTCCGTGCTGAAGGAAGCGGAAGCGACCGGTTTCTGAAGCTTCTGCCGCGTTTTATGATTGAAATAAAGCTTCGAAGTTTCTCGATTCCATTCTTTACGAGGAGGAATACGCATGACGGACGCTCAAGATCGCAAATCCGGCAAAGAAGAACTCGAACAGGAGCTCAGCGATCTGCTGACCGAGGGCGAGATGAAGGATGAAGACCGCGAACGCAAAGAGCGCGAGCAGATCTCGCCGAGATACGAAATTCGCACCCAAACGAATCTCGACCCGATTGTGGAGGAGACCCGGCTTTACCGGCAGATGGCGGAAGAGATCGACGACCGCTACGACGATTATTTGAACAAGACCCGTCCGAAGAGTTCCGATAGCAAAACGGACGGGGATAAATAAATTTCCGCTCCGGCTTGTCCGGGCGGCGGGAAGAAGGCTGATCGGCATGCCGCCGCGATCGGGGATCTGCAAGTCCCGACGCGGCGGTTTTGTAATCCCGAAAGCCCGCAATTTGAAATGTCGGCATTGCGCAGCAGCACAAGTTCGAATACGAGAGGGGAAAAGAAATGAAATTTTTGTTCAAAAAAAGCTTGATCGCGCTCGCCGGCACGGCCCTGGCGCTGCCGCTGCTCGGCGGAGCGGCAAACCCGCCGCGCGCGGAAGCGGCCGCCGCCCAAGCCTACAAGATCGTTTCGTTCGGGGATTCGCTGACGGTCGGCTACCAGCCGGACAAGGCTTCGGCCGACTACTACGGATTCGTGCCGCGCCTGCTGGAACAGGGGCTGTTTCACGGCCGGACGGAAGTGGACAACTACGGGATCTCCGGCCTGAATTCGACCGGGCTCGAACATTACGTCGAAGCGATCAAATCCGGCACGCCGACAACGGCGGACGCCATCCAGCCGGGTCTGCGCGATCCGAACGCTTCGGTGTACGCGTCGAATCCATCCAAAGCGCGTGCGGACGTGGCGGACGCCGACGTGATTACGATTACGATCGGAGGCAACGATCTGCTGCCGCTGCTGACGACCGGCACGCTGCCGAGCGAAGCGGAACTGACTCCGCAGGTAACGGCGCTGCTGCAAACGTACGCCGTTAACGTCGGCGAAGTGCTCGGCGACCTGCGCGAAATCAATCCGGACGCCCGGATCGTCATCGCCGACCAGTATCAGCCGATCCCTTCCTCGGCGGCCAAAGATCTGTATCCGGCGCTGAACCGGGCGGCGCAGTCGTATACCACCGCGCTCGACGGTCTGGTATCCCAGCAGAACGCGGCGGGCGGGCATGTCGAAGCTGTGCACGTCGTATCGCTGTTCGCGGGTCGGGAACTGCAGCTTACGCATATTCGCGATCAGGATATCCATCCGAACCAGGCCGGTTACGAACTGCTGGCCCAGGCGTTCGCCAAGACGATCTGGGGCGAATACCGCACGCTGAACAAGACGCCGGACGCGACCACGCTCGCGGTCGTGGTATCCGGCAAAGAGCTGAACACTGCGTTCAAGCCGATCGTCAAGAACGGAACGACGTTCGTGGTGCTGCGCGATATCACCGATGCGCTCGGCGCGGCGCTCAAGTGGGAAAATAAAACGTCGACGGCCAGCATGGACTACAACGGCCGCAGCGTCAGCATTCCGGTCGGTCAGAAAACGATCAAAGTCAACGGACAGGCGGTTACCGTGAAGATTCCGGCGTTTACGCAAAAAGTGAACGGTCAACTGAAAACCTATGTGCCGCTGGCTGTGCTGGCGGACGGACTCGGCTTCGACGTGCAGTACAACGCCCGTCTGCGGACGGTATTCGTCAGCCCTTAAAGCCCGCCCGTTAAAAGCGGATCGTACGGGGGAAGTCCCGGCTGCGCCAAATCTGCGGCAAAGTCCGAAACCATCTTTGGAGGTTTCGGGCTTTTTGTTCTTTTCCCATCGAATAATCGGGTGAAAAAATAAAAGCGCGGGTAATAATTAAGCACCAATAGGTCGGAACGTGTCGAATCGACAGTGCTCGGGCCGAAGTTCCGATTTCGTCGCTTGGGCTTTTACGACAGGTAAAGAAGGGAACAGCTACTTTGAAACAGAATCGGACCGATAAACTCAAAAAATTGATTGCGCCCGGCGGCGCGTATCATTCCATACTGGCCAATCACCCGGACGGCATTATCGTGCTGAACGCTTCGGGCGAAGTTCTGGATGCCAATCCGGCTGTTTTACGTATGACGGGGTACGCGCCGGAGGAGCTTTCGGGTCTGATTCCGGGCGGAAATCGGGCTTTGCCCGACACGGCAGGCAAACTTGCAGACCTGTTTCGGCAGGCGATGGAAGGGCGAAGCGGCGGCATGGAAATTGCGGCCCCGCACCGGAACGGAAGTCTGCTGCGCCTCGATCTGACATTCGTGCCGCTCGAATATCTCGCGGGCCGTTTCGGCGTCTATATCATCTGCCGCGACGTCACGACCGAACGCATGATGGAACAGGAGCTTCAGGAAGCCGCCGTGCGCTCCGTGCAGGTCGAGAAGATGGCCAAAGTCGCTTTTTGGGATCTGGATATCGCGCTCGGTCGGGTGACCTTCTCCTCTACTTTTTACGAATTGTTCGATATGCATCCCAAACAGGCGACGCTGCGG
Source organism: Saccharibacillus sp. CPCC 101409 (assembly GCF_030518235.1). Classification (GTDB taxonomy): domain Bacteria; phylum Bacillota; class Bacilli; order Paenibacillales; family Paenibacillaceae; genus Saccharibacillus. The sequence goes on from NZ_JAULSA010000016.1 coordinate 64,594, forward strand.
ATCGAGCAGCTGCTCGATCGGGTCGTTCCCGAAGATCGGGTGCGGGTAGCCGAGGCTGTACAAAAAGCGATAGACGACGGCGAAGCCTACGAAACGTCCTACACCGTTCTCGACCGAAAGGAGCGGAAGCGTCACTGCCGTTCCACGGGCAAACGGGTACAGGATCCGCACACCGGCACGGATCATGTAATCGGGACGGTGCAGGATGTGACGGCGCAGGCGGAAATGGAAAACCAGTTTCAGCAAAACGAGCGGGCTTTCCGTTTGATCGCCGAAAACTCGCTCGATCTGATTACCCGGCAGTCCACGAACGGCGAAGCGACTTTCCTGTACGTTTCGCCTTCCTGCGAGAGATTGTTCGGCTACACGCCGGAACAGCTTGAAGGTCGGAGCGCGTTCGATTTCTGCCATCCGGAAGATATTCCCGCCGTTGGCGCTTACATGCGCGAGGTGGCGGAAACGGGCAGCGGCGGCGTTCTGAACTTTCGCTTCCAAGCGGCCGACGGGCGTTACGTATGGCTGGAAAGCACGTCGGGATTCGGTGAAAGCGAAGGAATACAGACACCGGGAGAAGTCATCAGCGTATCGCGCGACATTACGGAACGCAAAGAAGCGGAGCGAGAACTCAAGGAAAGCGAGCAGCGGTATAAATCGTTGTTCGAATACAATCCGTCCGGCGTGTACTCGCTCGATCTAAACGGGGTTTACACTTCCTGCAACGAGCGTATGGCCGAGCTCCTGGGCCTCAAACGCGAGGAGATCGTCGGGACGCCTTACCGGTCGGCTGTAGAGAATGTGAATCTGGAAAGGAGCAATCGTTATTTTCGCGCGGCCTGCTCCGGCGAGCCTCAGAATTACGAAGCGGTATTTTTCCGGGAAAGCGGCGAAAAAGTCGAAATCAGCGTAATTAATATTCCGATCTTCGTTGACGGCGAAGTCGTCGGAGTCTACGGAATCGCCAGTGATATCACCGAGCGCAAACGGTATATCGCGCGGATCGAACAGCTCGGCTACGAGTACACGCTGATTCTGAATTCGGTTTCGGAAGGTATTTTCGGGATCGGCAACGACGGCCGCGCCATGTTTACCAATCCTTCCGCGCTGTCGATGCTCGGCTTCGCGCAGGATGAATTCATCGGGCACGACAATCACGCTTTGCTCGGACATGCGGGAATCGGCGGCGTTCCTTATACGATCGAAGAATGCCCGATTTGCAGCACGCTGACGGACAGCCGGACTCGAACGGTGAAAGAAGACGTATTCTGGAAAAAGGACGGATCGAGCTGCCTGGTCGAGTATACGGTCAACCCGATCGTCGACAAAGGCGAGATTCGGGGAGCCGTCGTCGTGTTCCGCGATATTACGAACGAACGCGAAGTGCTGCGGCAAAAAGAACAGGCCGAACAAACGGCTTCGGCCAAGTCGGACTTCCTGGCGATGATGAGCCACGAGATTCGTACGCCGATGAACGGCGTGCTGGGCATGACCGATCTGCTGCTGGATACCGATCTTTCGCAGACCCAGCGCGAATACGCCGGCATTATCAGCCGCAGCGGACATTCCCTGATGCGCATCCTGAACGACGTGCTCGATTTCAGCAAGATCGATGCCGGCAGGCTGTCGTTGGAGCCGGAACGCTTCGCGCTGATGCCGCTGGTATCGGAAGCGGCGGAACTGTTTATGCCCAGAGCCGCGGAGAAAGGCGTCAAGCTGAACTGGCGCATCGCTCCGGACGTGCCGGAGGAGATCGTAACCGATTCGGGCCGGCTGCGCCAGGTGCTGACCAATCTGATCGGCAACGCGGTGAAGTTCACGGAAGAAGGAGAGATCGAAGTCCGCGTCGAACGGCTCGAAGACGAGTCGCAAACGGATACGGTGCTCGAATTCCGCGTTCAGGATACCGGCGTGGGTATTCCGGCCGAGAATCTGAACCGGCTGTTCCAGTCGTTCTCGCAGCTGCATCCGGCGCTCAACCGCAAATACGGCGGAACCGGCCTCGGGTTGTCGATCTGCAAACGGCTGGTGGAATTGATGGGCGGCTCGATCCGGGCGGAAAGCCGGGAAAACGAAGGCTCCGTTTTCCGGTTCACGCTTCCTTGCGGCATCCTGCGCGAAGGGGACGGAACCGCGCTTCATGCGGGGGCGAGAATCCCGGCGACTTCGTCGGGAGAACCGATACAAAACGCCGAAACGCAGGACCTGCAGGTGCTGATCGCCGAAGACCATCCGGTCAACCGCCGTCTGCTGACGGAACTGCTGGAGAAATCCGGCTGCCGGGTCGACACTGCCGTCAACGGCATCGAAGCTTTCGCGGCCGCCGTGAAAAAGTCTTACGATATCGTCTTCATGGATATCCAGATGCCGCAGATGGACGGCTTGACGGCGGCACGCCTGATTCGCCAGATGATTCCGGCGGAAACCCGCCCTTACCTGGTCGCGGTTACCGCGCTCGTGCGTCCCGGCTTCGAAGAAGAATGCCGGGAAAGCGGACTGCAGGACTACATCGCCAAGCCGATTTCCGAAGCGGAAGTGCGCCGGATCCTGCTGGACCCGGACGGACGGCGCCGGGCGTTTATGGACGGCCGCCGGGAGCGGTAACGGCGCCGGCGGTTGAATCGAAAAGCGGAGCGTGCGCGCCTCAACGTGTCGAGAAAGTCTGATTTTGAGCAAAAGGAAAGAGCGGAGAGAGAAATTCAGTGAAGGAATGATAATGTTCGCCTTTGAAATCGGGAAGATTCCACTAAAATCTAATCTCTCTTCCTGATTTCAACACGCGACCTCAAGCCTTTCGAAGAAAGGCACGTCGGAAGCGTACGCTAACGAATTTTCTCCGCAGCCTTCATGGATGTTTTGCGAATGGGACTTTCTCGATAACCTGAGGCGGAGGATTATTTCCTCCGCCTTTTCGGCGCGCGATGCCAGCCGTAAACCTGGATATGCACAAAGATCTTGCTCAGCAGTTGGGCAAGAATATACAGCAGAATCAACACGACCACAAGCGGCCGGAACAAGATCCAGACCGCGATCCAGGTCAGCACCAGCTGCCACGGCTTAAAGCGCCGCAGGAACAGCGGCAGCGTGAAGATGCGGTAAAACCAGTAGTTTTTTTGCAGCGCCTGCATGTATTCCGTGCGCGTCTGCTCGTCGTCGGGATCGAGCCGGATCGCCTGCTCCATCATCGCTTTGGCGGCGCGGGCGTCGCCGCGGCGGTCCGCCGCCCAGCCGAGGTACAGAAAAGCCATCGAGTCTTCGGCTTCGAGCCGAAGCGCCGTGTCGGCAGCTTCCTTCGAGCGGGCGATCTCGTTCAGATTGGCGAGCACGTAACTGTACAGCGCGGCGTACAATCCGCGCTCCGGCTGGAGGTTCATCGCCTGCTCGATACTGGACAGCGCCCGGTCGAATTTGCCTTTCTTGTTATGCATATTGGCGAGCAGGTAATGCAGATGCGCCCTTTCCGGATCGATGCGAAGCCCTTCGGCCGCCGCCTGCTGCATATTGTCCCAATCCTGCGTCGAGTAATAGATCACCGCGCGCAGGAACCAGGCGTCGGCTTCGTCCGGATCGAGTTTCAGCGCCTGGTTGAGGCACTCGTGCGCTTTGTCGAAGTCGTTCAGGCCGAGATACGCCAGCGCCAGCGCGTTGTACGGTTCGGGCGTTTCCGGTTCTTCGCGCAGCCATTCGCCGGCTTCGGCCAGCGCGTCCTTGTAGCGGTTCCAGTCCAGCAGACGCTGGACCCGGTCGGCCCGCAGTCCCGCGGGCACCGGACCGGTCTGCGGCTCTTGCATATATTCGTCCATTGCAAGCCTCCTGGTCGGGATTCGGACAGGTTACCGAATCCGGTGCTTTTTGATATACTCCAGCACCTGGCCGTATTCGCCGTTCGTATCGCTGAACGTCGCGTAATTGCGCGCCGTGGCGAACCAGTCCAGCGTGGAGGCCTGGCGGCTTTTCAGCACGCGCCGGAAATCGGTTTCCGCCAGGGGCTGGATCTCGCCCGTTTCCATCGCGCGTTCCAGCGCCATCTCGGTCGCGTCGCGCACCAGCTGGTCCAGATCGGCGCCCGAGAACAGCGGCGTGCTCTCGGCCAGCTTGCGCACGTTCAAGCCCTGCGCCGGTTTGCCGGCCAGCTTCAGATCGAGGATCGTGCCGCGTTCTTCTTCCTCCGGAGGCGGAACGAACAGCAGATTGTTGAACCGGCCCGGGCGGCGCAGCGCGGAATCGAGATACCAGGGCGTGTTGGTGGCCCCGATGATAAAAACATTTTCGTTGAAGCTCGCCAGGCCGTCGAGTTCGATCAGCAGCTGGTTGACCAGCATGCGGTCGTGGTGCTGGCGCATGCCCTGCCGGCTGCCGCCGAGCGCGTCGAGTTCGTCGATAAACAATACGCAGGGCGCTTCGGCGCGGGCTTTTTCAAAAATATCGTGCAGATTGTGCTCGCTTCCGCCCACGTACATCGACAGGATCGCCTGGAGCTCCAGATGCAGAAAAGTAGCTTCGATCTCCCCGGCGACGGCGCGGGCCAGGAACGTTTTCCCGCAGCCCGGCGGCCCGTACAGCAGCAGCGATCCCCCGGCCTGCCGGCCGTACGCGGCGAACAGCTCCGGCTGCTTGAGCGGCATAATGAAGTTCATGCGGATCTTTTTCTTGATCTCTTCCATGCCGCCGACTTCGGCGAAGGTGACGGTCGGTTTCTCGCTTTCCACCAGGTCTTCGGCGTTTTTGTCGAATTGAATGACCTTGAGATTTTTGCGGCGCTGCTCTTTATCGTCGTCCATGGAATCTCCTTTCTTGCTGGCCTTTTTTTCTCATTATACCCATCGCGGCGGGCTTTCACCACAAACGCTCTCCGGCGCAAAACTTTCGGCCCGCAGCCCGCGTCTATATCGGAGGGGCCGGTAAACGGGAAAGGGAGAGTGGACGATGAAAACGCCGATAAGAAAAAAACTCGCAGTGTCCGCATTTCTGCTGGCGCTGCTGCTGATCGCCGGCGAGGCGGTGTTCGGCTTTGCTTCGTTTGCGCTGTTCCCGCCGAAGCTTCAAGGCGGAGCGGCTGCGCGGACGGAAGCGGGAGCGTCGGATCGGGCCGAAGTTTCCGTGGCTGCGGAGCGGGAAAGCGCGCCGCGTGAAACGGAACTGCCGCTGCTGCTGGAGATCGCCAACGGCAATCCGCTCCGGCAGATGCGCAATGTACGGGTAGAGATCCTGCCCGGCGAGCCGGGAACGGAATGGATTTACACGGACGAGGCGCAGCGGGTCGATATTCCGCGCGCATCCGCGGGATTCTACAGCTTTGCGGTGGAAATGCACAGGGAAAGGTATGAAAGTCTGCTTGCCGGCCGCGAAAAAGCGACTGCGCGCGTGAAATGGGGAGACGGATTGTATCGGGATTTTGATTTGCGGGAGCTGATGGGCGGCGGCAATGCTGCGGATATGCAGCATTTTTCCTCGCTGCAAGCTTTGAATTGAAAAATGCTGCGCAGGTGCATCATTTTCGGGCGACTTCGGCGGTTTAGCCGGAAAACGCGGAATATTGATGCACGTCCGCAGCATTTTCGGTTTTTCGGCCGATTTTTGCGCGAAATGATGCACATCCGCAGCATTCCTCGTAAGCCGGACATTGAGCGGGGCGAGGATTGAAGCGAAGGAGCGGAAGTCCGCAAAAGGTAAACGGCCTCTGGCGGGTAGACAGGACAAACCAAACAAGACGCGCAAAACCGAACATGCAAAAAAGATTCGGACAAAGAAAAGGCGATCCGCTGGACGGGATCGCCTTTTCTTGTGCATTTTTCATTCCGGCGCGAAGTCCGCGCGTCGCTTTTATCGCGCCGCAGAATGCGATCTTCCCTCGGTTGGAAACCAACCGAGGACTAGCGCATCGCTTTCAGCGCGCCGTCGGCCGCGTCCAGCGTCCGGTCGATATCTTCGTCGGTATGCGCCGTCGTCAGGAACCAGGCTTCGTACTTCGACGGGGCGAGGCAGACGCCGCGCTCCAGCATGCCGCGGAAGAACGCCGCGAACGCTTCGCCGTCGGTGTCCTGCGCTTCCTCGTAGTTCGTGACCGGGTGGTCGCAGAAATGCGTCGAGAACGAGCCGCGGATGCGGTTGATCGTCAGCGGCACGCCGCGGCGCTTGGCGGCTTCGGCGATACCGTCCGTCAGGCGAATCGCCAGACGGTTCATCTCGTCGTAGACGTCCGCGCCCTGGAGCACTTCCAGGCAGGCGATGCCCGCCGAGACGGAAGCCGGATTGCCGGCCATCGTGCCGGCCTGGTAAGCCGGTCCGAGCGGAGCGACCTGCTCCATGACATGCTTGCGGCCGCCGTAGGCGCCGATCGGCAGGCCGCCGCCGAGGATCTTGCCGAGCGCCGTCAGGTCCGGCGTAATGGCGTCGTGGTTGTCCAGACCGCTGTAGGTCTGCGCCGAACCGTAATGGAAGCGGAACGCGGTGATGACTTCGTCGTAGATCACCAGCGCGCCGTGGTCGTGGGCCAGCTTGCACAGGCCCTCGAGGAAGCCCTGCTGCGGCATGACCATGCCGAAGTTGCCGACGATCGGCTCGACCATGACGGCCGCGATCTGGCCTTCCCACTGGTTCAGGGCGTCTTCGAGCCCCTGCAGATCGTTGAACGGCACGGTGATGACTTCCTGCGCGATGCTGGCGGGAACGCCCGCGCTGTCCGGCGTGCCGAGCGTGGACGGGCCGGAGCCGGCCGCGACGAGCACCAGGTCCGAGTGGCCGTGGTAGCAGCCGGCGAACTTGATGATCTTCGAGCGGTTGGTATACGCGCGCGCGACGCGGATCGTCGACATGACGGCTTCGGTGCCGGAGTTGACGAAGCGGACTTTGTCGAGCGACGGAATCGCGTCTTTGAGCATCTTGGCGAGCTTGATCTCAAGCTCGGTCGGGGTGCCGTACAGCGTGCCGCTTTGCGCGGCGCGCACGATCGCTTCCGTGATATGCGGATGCGCGTGGCCGGTGATGATCGGGCCGTAAGCGGCCAGGTAGTCGATGTATTCGTTGCCGTCGACGTCCCAGAAACGGGAGCCCTGGCCCCGCTGCATGAAGACGGGCGCGCCTCCACCGACCGCTTTGAACGAGCGGGACGGGCTGTTGACGCCTCCGACGATATGTTCGAGCGCTTCGGCGTAGAGTCTTTCGGAATTTGGACGATTCATGGTTCACGATCCTTTCAGAATTATCGGGAAAGTTCTATTCGTAAAAGAAGCTTGTGGGCTGCGGGAGAAATTCGTTCCAGTCGCGTGTTGAAATTGAGAAATGGAATTGAATTTTAGCGGAATTTTCTCGATTTCAAAGGCGACCGCTATCAAGCATAGGCTTCCGAAGTGACTTTCTTCGAAAGTCTTGACTTCACTGAATTTCTCCCTCCGCTCGATCGCTTCGTCCCCAAAATCAAACCTTCTCAACACAATGAGCGCCCCGGAAAGGGCGCTCTTTAAGGGTAACGAATTTTGAGTCCCTCGTACAGGGACGATTTGGTTACGGTTCGCGGCTGCCGCCGAAACGAAGGGGTTCCGCGTTTCGCGCCCGCCGGGTTGGACGCCGGATTCAACGACGTTTACCCTTGTCCGCGCTCTGTCTTTCCTGCCGGCTTTCCTGCCGGCCGCCGCTTACTGGCTGTCGCCGGTCTCCGGGCTCTGCGCTTCGGTCTTCGGCGCCGAAGTATCCGGCTCCGGCACGCTGCCCGGCGCTTCTTCGCCCGGCGAAGTCCCGCCCGGAGTTTCTTCGCCGCCCGAGCCGTTCGGATCGGCGTCGGCCGGCGTTTGTTCTTCGGCGGGAGCGTTCAGCGTGTCCTGGATAAACTGTTTGAGCTTTTCTTCGCTGCTCACGGTCAGAACGGCCGCGCCGTCGATGGTGACTTCGCGCAGCAGCGGGTTCGGCGGGATCTGTTCGCTGCCGCCCATGCTGCTGTCGTAAGCGACGGTGGCGAGTTTCCACATATCGCCGACGCTCATGTTCGTATCGATATACGGGCTGACCTGCTCCAGGATATTCGGCAGGTTCATGATCGAAGTCGAAGTCTTCAATTTGTCGGCGATCGCCTGCAGGAATTCGCGCTGGCGGCCGGTACGGGTAAAGTCGGACAAACGGTCGTGCCGGAAGCGCACGTACTGGAGCGCCGTGGTGCCGTCGAGATGCTGCTGGCCTTCCTTGAGGTCGATATCGTACTGAGGTCCGTCGGCCGTAGTCAGGTATTTCATGTCTTTTTCCACATAAAAATCGACTCCGCCGACAGCGTCCACCAGCTTGATGAAGCCCTGGAAGTCGGTATACACATAATACTGGATCGGGATGCCGAGCAGATCGGACACGGTCTGCATGGCGACGTTCGGCCCGTGGGTGATCGCGGCGTTGATCCGCTGCTTGCCGTGGTCCGGAATATCGGTATAGGTATCGCGCATGATGGAGAACATGTTGATCGTTTTCTTGTCAGGGTCGATCGATGCGACGATCATGGAATCGGAACGGGGGATCTCGTCTTCTTCGCTGCCGCGGGAGTCCACGCCCATCAGCAGGATATTGACCGGTTCGCTGCCTTCCCATTTCGGCGGTTCGGGAACTTTGGCGGTTTCGGTGACGGGCAGACTGCGGAACGGCGAGCTTTCGCCGACTTTTTGCAGGCCCGAGACCTGATTGTACAGACTGGTAAAATAGTAGGCGGTGTACCCGGCCGCGGACGCCAGGAGGAGGGACAGAACCCAGATCAGGGTCCTTTTATGTCTTTTCGTCATTCGTTGTTCTTCCTTTCGCTGTGTCGGGAATGCGCGAGTCTATCGTTTGCCTTCGCTGCATCCCTACATTATAATTTTTTTCGGAGCATCAGGCAATTGCCTTCCGGCACGGATCTTTTTGGGGAATTCGGGGTAAATGTGGGTTGTACCGGGTTTGCACCGTATCGAGCGCAGAACATCTTAACGCTGAATACCCCCGAATTTTCACGCTGAACCGCATTGCAATGGCTTTTTACAAAAAAAACCAGCCGAGTTTATAAAGGTTGTTGCAGAGAGGAACGTCTATGAAAGCCATCGAAGTGGAGCATTTGAGCAAAATATTCAAAGTCCAGCAGAACCGGGGCGGCCTCAAAGGCGCGCTGCAGGATCTGTTCTCCAGACAGTACAACGAAGTGGCGGCGGTCGACGATATCTCGTTCTCGATCCCGCAGGGCGAGATCTGCGGCTACATCGGCGAGAACGGCGCGGGCAAATCGACGACGATCAAGATGCTGACCGGCATCCTCGTCCCGACGTCGGGCAGGCTGAACGTGGGCGGCTATGTGCCGCACGAGGAGCGCGAGAAGTTCGTCCGCAATATCGGCGTCGTGTTCGGCCAGCGCAGCCAGCTCTGGTGGGACATCGGCGTGATCGAATCGTTCGGCCTGCTGCGCAAAGTGTACGGCGTGCCGGAGCAGGATTATCGCAAAAGGCTCGACGAGCTGGTGCAGCGGTTGGATCTGGGCGAGCTGCTCAGCCGTCCCGTGCGCAAGCTCAGCCTCGGCCAGCGCATGAGATGCGAACTGGTCGCCGCGCTGCTGCACAATCCGTCGATCGTGTTTCTGGACGAGCCGACCATCGGTCTCGATATCATCGTCAAGACGGAGATCCGCGAATTTTTGAAAGACATGAACCGCCAGTACGGCACGACGATCCTGCTGACCACGCACGACCTGCAGGATATCGAAGCGCTGTGCTCGCGGGTCATTATGCTGGACGAAGGCCATGTTATCTACGACGGCGGTCTGGATACGCTCAAAACGCGCTGGGGACAGGGCACCCGCGTCACGTTCCGGTTCGGCGCGGCTTGTCCGCTCGACCGGCTGCGTTTGCTGACCGGAGGGCTGGACGTGAGCTGGACCGCCGACAACGAGCTGCACGCCGAAGTGCTGGTGCCGGGCGAAGTGAACGTGTCGGACGTGCTGGCGCGGGTCGTCGGACAGGCGGAGATCACCGATATCAAGATCACCGAAACGACGACCGACGAGATCGTACGCCAGATTTACCGGTCGGGTTCGGCGGGACTGCCGGAAGAAAGCGTGCGTGCGCCCCATGCTTAGCGCTTATACCGACTTTATCCGCATCCGTTTCCTGACCATGCTGGCGTACCGGGTGAACTATTATTCCGGCATCCTGATCTACATGCTCAACATCGGCGTCTACTACTTCACCTGGCAGGCGATCTACGGCGGCAAAGGCGAGATCGGCGGCTTCACCGCGTCCCAGATGACGACCTACGTCGCAGTGTCGTGGATGGCTCGCGCGTTTTATTTCAACAACCTGGACCGCGAGATCGCCACGGATATCCGGGACGGCTCGATCGCGATCCAGTTTATCCGCCCGTACAACTATTTGTTCGTCAAAATGATGCAGGGCTTCGGCGAAGGATTGTTCCGCTTCCTGCTGTTTATGATCCCCGGCATGGCGCTGGCGCTGCTGCTGTTTCCGGTAAAGCTGCCGAGCGACCCGGTGGCGTGGATCGGATTTCTGGTTATGCTGTTCTTCAGCTTCCTGATCAATTCGCAGCTTAACATCCTGACCGGCCTCGCGGCTTTCTTCGTGGAAAACAACGACGGGCTGATGCGCATGAAGCGCGTCGTGGTCGATCTGTTCTCCGGCCTCGTGATCCCGATCAGTTTGTTTCCCGGCTGGCTCAGCGGCATCATGCAGTGGCTGCCGTTTCAGGCGATCACGTATCTGCCGGGTTCGGTGTTTACGGGACGCACGAAGGGCACCGGGATTCTCGACGTATTCGGCATTCAGCTGCTGTGGTTCTTCGGCCTGCTGCTTCCGATTTATTTGATGTGGCGGGCGGCGCGCAAGCGGCTGTTCGTGCAGGGGGGCTGAGCCGTGTACTATATCGGACTGGTATTCGAATATCTCAAGAATTATATGAAAACGAGGCTGACTTACCGCGCGGACTTCTGGGTCGAGGTGATCTCGGACCTGATGACGCAGGCGACCAATCTCGTGTTCATCTTCGTCGTGTTCGGCCATACGGATTCGCTGGGCGGCTGGAGCGAGGCCGAAGTCATCTTCGTGTACGGATTCTTTATGGTGCCGTACGGGCTGTTCAGCTGTTTCGTCAATCTGTGGAATTTCGGCGACCGCTATATTGTAAAAGGCGAGATGGATAGAATCCTGACGCGTCCCGCCTACAATTTGTTTCAGATCTTCCTGGAAAATGTCGATCCGCCGTCCCTGATCGGCTCGCTGATCGGCGTGGTCATCATGATCGCCAGCGGCGGACAGCTCGGGCTGGAGTTCATGTGGTGGCATATTCCGGTCATGCTGCTGTTCTCGGTCAGCGCCATGCTGATCTACAGCGGCGTGTATATCACGCTGACGTCGGTCTCGTTCTATTCCGATTCGCCGACGGGCATCATCCCGCTGCTGTACAACATCCAGAACTACGGCCGCTATCCCGTGACGATCTACAACCGCTTTATCCAGGTGCTGCTGACGTGGATTCTGCCGTTCGCCTTTGTCGGCGTTTATCCGGCTTCGCTGTTTCTCGGGCGGACGGAAATGTTCCACATGGCGTGGCTGACTCCGGTGATGGGGGGTGTTTTTTTGGCGATTGGGGTGGTGAGCTGGAATATTGGGGTGAAACGGTACAGGGGGGCGGGTTCGTAAAGGGAGCCTGGGATGGACTGGGAGACGCTCCGGGGGAAAGGGCCTTACGATCGCTGTCTCCATTCCATTTCTTTGATTATATTTTTAATAGGGGTGAAATGGCCTGTCAAAGGCGAACGCTCCGCTTCTCCAGGCTCCTTTCCCCCTCCGCTCCATTCCTGCTCACAGTGGGGGAGGGCGGGGGAAGTACCGGCACGCTGCGCTTGTGCCGGCTTTGACGGTCTAAAGATGAACGGACACCGGCGGTTCCGCGAAGCGGAACCTCGGTGTGGGAGGCGCTGTGTACCTGTTCGCGAAACCGGAGTCCCAATCCCAGTTCTAGTCCCAATCCCAATAAATTTGTACCAACAGGCTATTTCCCCCGCGCCGGTTCCGGCAGCGGAACGCCGGCGCACGCAGTTCAAGAGCCGGCTGAATACGGCGGCTCGGGTCCTCGCCGGAGAGCGAGTTTTGATTTGCGAAATGTTTTTTGCGCGCCGCAGCAAGCGGAGGAGAAAGGGAGCCTGGAGAAACGAAGTGGTCGCCTTTGAGGTTTGATTTCACCTCTGTTAAAATATAATCGAAGAAATCAAACCGAGACAGCGATCGTAAGGCCCCTTTCTCCGGAGCGGCCACCCAGCACAACCCCCACATTCCCACTCAAAAGGAGCGATTTTTATGGTAACGGTCGGACAAAAAGTCCCCGAGTTCAGCCTGCCGGCTGTCGGGGGAGAAGAAATCAAGCTCAGCGATTATCTGGGCAAGAAGCTCGTGATCTACTTCTATCCGAAAGACATGACGCCGGGCTGCACGCAGCAGGCCTGCGATTTCCGCGATTCGGAAAGCTATTTCACCACCCGCAACGCCGCAGTGATCGGCATTAGCGCGGACGATGTGCAGTCGCACGAGAAATTCGGCGCCAAATACGATCTGCCGTTTCCGCTGCTGTCCGATACCGAGCATAAAGTCAGCGAATCGTTCGGCGTCTGGCAGCTCAAAAAGAACTTCGGCAAAGAGTACGAAGGCATTGTGCGTTCGACTTTCCTGCTCGACGAAGAAGGAAAGCTTGTGCGCGAATGGCGCAAAGTCAAAGTCGAAGGCCATGTCGACGAAGTGCTTCAAGCCGTCGGCTCTTAAGCCGATTCATCGATTCAACCGCCTTCCTGCCGGGAAAGCGGTCTTTTTATTGAAGATTTTCCGACAATTGACACAAAAACGTAAAAAACATTTGAGAAAAATCGGAAAAAAGTTTAAATTTATGAGGTATATGAAAAGTGTTGTTGAGTTATGAAAAATCAAGTAGGAAACGGAGGGAATTAATAGGATGTATTCGTATTCGGCCGTTTAGTGACGCGCCGATACGAATCCAAGCGACGGTTCGCTCGATGAGCGGCCGCGCGTGCGGACAAGTTTGACCGGCCGGCGGCCGTGCCGGCAGGGGGGCCGATTCGGGCTCGGTCGAATAAGGAAGTCCGAACGATTTTTGGGGGAAAGAAGGGTACTGAAATGCAAACTATTCCAGCATGGGTGAAGGTGGATCATAATTCGTATAACGCGAAGCTGCGGGGAATTTACAAAAACGTTAGAGAGAACGAGATTTCCGCAGCCTGCGAACAGGCCAAACGCCTTTATATGGATCTGCTGATGGAGATGGAAATGCGGGGCATTCAGACATCGGAGAAGCCGGAAACGGCGGCAAACAGTCCTCGACCGGAGACAGAAACGGCAAACGCACGGGCATAACATCAAAAATAAGGCGGCGTACGAATCCGGGAGTGTTCGGACGGCAGCGATTTTGCATCATTTGAACAGGAACGAATATAAGCTCGACCAAAAGCCGGCAGTGGGGACTGCCGGCTTTTTCGCGATGCGCGATGGACGGGGGATTACGGCTTGGGCCGAGACTTGAGCACGATCTTGGACGGGAAGCGGCCCGGAGCGAGCCGGACGATGCGGGCGTGCTTGAGCCGGCTGCGGCGGAAAGCGCGGATGCGCTGCCGGCGGCGCTTGGCCGCGGCTCTGCGCCGCCGCCCGCCCGCCAGATAGCGCGGAAAAGCCGCCAGGATCGCAGCCGTCCATACGCGGTATTTGAAGATCAGGAACAAACACAGCGCCAGGAACGCGACCGATACGATCCAGACGGCGTAATGCTCGGCCAGTTCGAACGCGATCGACCACTGCGGCCCGAAGATTTTGCCGAGGCCGAGGAACAGCAGCGTCCATAGAAAAGCGCCGGAGAACGCATAGGCCGCGAATTTTTTGAAGGAAATATCCATGATGCCCGCCAGGTAGCCGGTGAAGTGCCGGACTCCCGGGATGAAGTAGCCGAAGAACATAAGGCCGGGACCGTACTTATCGAAGAAAGCCTGCGTTTTGACAAGCTTGCTTTCTTTGAAGAGCCAGCCGCCGAAGCGCCGCAGGAAAGGCAGGCCCGCCTTTTTGCCGATGAAGTACGTAATCGCCATGCCCGTCGTGGTGCCGAGAAAAGCGAGCAGCAGCAGGACGTCGAATCGAAGCATGTCTTTATAGGAAAGATAACCGGCGTACGCCATCGTCGTTTCTCCGGGAAAAGGCAGCGCGATGCATTCGAGCAGCAGACCGAGAAACAGGACGAGGTAGCCGTAATTGGCGAACAGTTCCTGAACCATTCTGAATATTTCCATGGGACTTCGAGCTCCTTTTGCGGATTGGGCGTTTTCACCCGCCGCGCCGAGCGCGCCGACGGGTTGGGATGGCTTGCCGGGATTGTGCTTTTGTATTGATTTTACGCCAGACCGTCCCTAAAAATCCAACTTCTGTTCCCGCCGTCTTCCGCACGCGGACGAGGGAACGCGCAAACTCCCTTTTTTTCTTGCGGTATATATGGGGCATCGGTATAATAGCGACAGGAATTAAGGGAGGCGTGACATGAATAAACCGAACGAACTGATCGTTGTACTCGACTTTGGGGGACAATATAACCAATTAATCGCCAGAAGAATTCGCGATCTGGGGGTATTCAGCGAGCTAATGCCGTACAATACCCCGGTAGAACGCATTCGCGAGCTGAATCCGGCCGGGATCGTGTTCTCGGGCGGACCGCTCAGCGTATACGAAGAAGGAGCTCCGCACGTCGATCCGGCGATCTATGAACTCGGGCTGCCGATCTTCGGTATCTGCTACGGCATGCAGCTGATGGCGCAGCAGCTCGGCGGCAAGGTAGAGCGCGCCGGCAAACGCGAATACGGCAAAGCCGACGTCGACTTCCTGCACAACAGCATCCTGACCAAAGGCCTCGACAGCAAGCAAACGGTCTGGATGAGCCACGGCGACCACGTCGTAACGCTGCCGGAAGGCTTCGTGCTCGAAGCCGGAACGGAATCGGCGCCGATCGCGGCGATGAGCCATCCGACGCGCAACCTGCACGCCGTGCAGTTCCACCCGGAAGTGCGCCACTCCGTTTACGGCAACGAAATGATCAAGAACTTCCTGTACGAAGTGTGCAAATGCAGCGGCGACTGGACGATGGAATCGTTCGTCGAGCAGTCCATTCAAGAAATCCGCGAACAAGTCGGCGACAAGAAAGTGCTGTGCGCGCTGAGCGGCGGCGTCGATTCGTCCGTCGTGGCGATGCTCATCCACAAAGCGATCGGCGATCAGCTGACCTGCATGTTTATCGACCACGGTCTGCTGCGCAAAGGCGAAGCGGAAAGCGTCATGGAGACATTCGTCGGCAAGTTCGATATCCACGTGGTCAAGATCGACGCACAGGAGCGTTTCCTGGGCAAGCTGGCCGGCGTCGACGATCCGGAGCAGAAGCGCAAGATCATCGGCAACGAGTTTATCTACTGCTTCGACGAAGAATCGGCCAAGCTCGGCGATTTCGCTTTCCTGGCGCAGGGTACGCTGTACACGGACATCGTGGAAAGCGGCACGGCGACGGCGCAGACGATCAAGTCGCACCATAACGTCGGCGGCCTGCCGGAAGATATGAAATTCAGCCTGATCGAACCGCTGAACACCCTGTTCAAAGACGAAGTGCGCAAAGTCGGCGAAGAACTGGGCCTGCCGCATGCCATCGTCTGGCGCCAGCCTTTCCCGGGGCCGGGTCTGGCGATCCGCGTGCTCGGCGAAGTGACGGAAGAGAAGCTGACGATCGTCCGCGACTCCGACCTGATCCTGCGCGAAGAGATCGCCAAAGCCGGTCTCGAAAGCGAGATCTGGCAGTACTTCACGGCGCTGCCGAACATGAAAAGCGTCGGCGTCATGGGCGACGCGCGCACCTATTCGTACACCGTCGGCATCCGCGCGGTAACGTCGATCGACGGCATGACCGCCGACTGGGCCCGCATCCCGTGGGACGTGCTGGAGAAGATCTCGGTCCGCATCGTCAACGAAGTGGATAACGTCAACCGCATCGTGTACGACGTGACGTCGAAGCCGCCGGCTACGATCGAGTGGGAATAGGCTGAACCCCGGCCGTTTTTCTTTTTAAATATTTTCGCAAGATCTCGACACTCTCTTTTACACGCTTTCCCGGCGGCTGAAGAGAGTGTTTTTCGAATGCGCGTTTTGAATATTTTTCGGGGTATGGCGATCGGAGATAGATGGGTTTATAATGATCGCAATACGAACGATGCCGGAAGCTGGAATCTTGATGAGCGGAAAAATTTATCGAAAAAAGGAAGGTGGTCGACGATGTCCGAAACGTTTTACGAGCAGCCGATGCAGCGTCTTCTCAACGATACGAGCGGCCGGGAACCGAGAACGCTGATCCGCGTATTTGTCGGTCCGGGGCGGCTGGAGGAAACGATTGATTATTACGAACAGCTTCAACAGGTAGCCCGGGACGCTTTTTTTCCGTATCCGGAAGCCGGGTTGTATCTGGCGATGGTCGGCTCTTTCCTGATTATCGAAGGGTCGGACGAACAGCTTGCGCCGTACCGCCAAACGACGGGCACGCTGCTGGTCGACGACGTCCAGCCTTACTACGACAGGCTTCTCGCGGACGGCGCGGAGATCGTCGGGGCGATCCGGGACGTGCCGACCGGACGCGGCTTCACCGCCCGTCACCGCGACGGAACCGTGGTCGAGTATGTGCACCATCGGCCGGACCCGCAGGGACGGTGACCGCCCGGACGAATCGAGGGACGACAGAGGCATAAATAAAGCGAACTCCCGGTTCTCCCCGCGAAAAAAACGGCGGGAAGCCGGGAGTTCTGCCAAATGAGCGGACGGATATAAGCGGGCGGAAAGCGCCGGAGATAGTAGGGGGCGCTAAAGTTCGGCCGCGGCGCGCCCGGGCCGCGTGCTCAAGCGCGCAGGTAAGTCGTAAGATCGGTAATAAATTCGTACACGAAATAAGCGGCGAAGCCGATCAGCAGCAGGCCGGCGGCGACGGATACCCATTTGATCGCGGTCCGGTTCAGCACTCTGCGGCTTAGGGACACGATCGACAGCAGTCCGAGATCGTGCAGCAGAATTCCGCTCAGCACGCCCGCCGCGGCCAGCGCGAACGCCGCCGGATTCGAATCGTGGTAAGAATCGGATAGAACCGTGCCGAATACGGATACCCAGAAGATCAGATTGCCGGGCGATACCGCGACCAGCAGGCCGTTGCGGTACGTGCGGGCCAGCGATTTCTGCGTTTTCTCGTCGGCGGGCGTGATATCGTGGTCCGCGTGCCGGATCGAGTCGTATCCCAGATACGCGAGGAATCCGGCTCCGATCAGCCAGAGCGGCATCTGGACAAAAGGCAGGGAGAGGAACGTCGCGAACCCTGCGTACATCGCGAGGATCAGCAGGCCGTCGATGGTCATTCCGCCCAATCCGACGGCCCATCCGTGCAGAAAGCCGTTTTTTAGACCTTGCTTGGTCATTTCGACCGTGATTGCGCCTACGGGCAGCGCGATCGCCAGCCCGAGCAGAAAATATTTCAGATACAGCTCCATGAATGTTCCTTTCCGAAGCGGCGCCTTCTTTCAGCTTACAAGTACCTCTCATATCTTCATTTTAAACGATTCGATGAAATAAGAAATAACTAAAAAATGGAAATGGTCAACAGAGGAGGATGCGCTAACGTGGAAATGGAAGAGATCGAAGAACTATTGACGGAGACATATGCAGCGGGGAAAGAAGACGGCGTACAGCCGGAACCCGAAGACCGCCTGGCCGCGTTCGAAGAAAGCCGCAGCATCCGCCTGCCCGGCGAATACCGGGAGCTGCTGGCGCGTTTCGGTCCGCTGCGTTTTGCCGAGCCGACGATACACGGATTGAAGGAGCAGGAATGGGCGTACCCGCCAGGCATGGAGCTAATCGCGGACTATCGCAGTCAGGGCGCCCTCGAGCCGGATCTCCAGCTATTCCCTATCGGGGGCTTCGGCGACGGTGACCTGCTGGTGCTTCAGCCGGGCGGCGCCGTATACCGGCTTTATCATGACGGATACGACGATTCACCGCTGGAAAAGATCGTCGACGATATGCCGACGATGCTGGGCGAACTGTCGAAATTCATGCTGGATGTGTATCGGGCCATGAAAGAACAAAATAAAGTATAAAATTAAAAATAAATAAGGTTCACTTCGTAACCGGGGTTCTGTATAATCTGGAATCAGATTAGGGCGTATACGTCCTGGAAGAGGGGCTGAACAGATACATTATTATGGATAATCGTACAAGCAAAAATCGTCAGTGGAGCGTGATCGGCCTCGCTTTACTGCTGGGCGTATTTTCGACGTTGGGACCGTTCACGATCGATATGTATTTGCCCGCGTTCCCCAGGATCGCAGCGGATTTCAACGCGAACGCGTCTTTGGTTCAATTCAGTTTAACGGCTTGTTTGCTCGGACTCGGGATCGGTCAGCTTGTCGTGGGGCCTTTAAGCGACGCTTACGGCAGACGCCGGCCTTTGCTGATCGCCATGATCGGGTACGTCGTTTTTTCGTTGGCCTGCGCGTATTCGCCCAATATCGGCATGCTGATCTTTTTCCGCTTCGCTCAGGGTTTTGCGGCTTCCGCGGGAATCGTGATTTCGCGCGCGATCGCACGCGACCTGTACAGCGGGCATGAACTGACCCGATTTTTCTCCCTTCTGCTGCTTGTAAGCAACCTGGGGCCTTTGGCCGCTCCGATTGCCGGAAGCGGGGTGCTGACCTTTACGGCATGGCCGGGCGTATTTGTTTCCCTCGCGATTCTGGGCGTGTTCCTCTACCTGATGACGCAGCTTCGTTTAAAAGAAACCCATCCTCTCGAGCAGCGGGTATCGCCGAATTTCAAGTCCCAGCTCCGCAGTTACGGTTTGATGCTGCGCAATCGGAAGTTCGTCGGCTATATGCTGGCGCAGGGGATTCTGACTGGAGGCGTATTCGCGTACGTGGCAGCCACGCCTTTTATTTATCAAAATATTTACGGCGTTTCGCCCGCGATGTTCTCCGTATTGTTTGCATCCAACGGGATCAGCTTGATTATCGGTTCTCAAATTGTCGGGCGGATCTCGCATCGTGTCCCGGAGCAGAAGCTTATGGTAATCGGCTTATGGATGGCTGTACTGTCAAGCATCGTCGTGGTGGGAGTTACGATTGTCGAAGGACCGCTGTTTGCTTTGGTCGTTCCTTTATTTGTCTTCGTGTGTTCGATCAGTATCACCTCCACGGCGGCTTTCCCGCTCGCCATGGAGAGCCAGTCCAAAAATGCCGGGAGCGCGGCGGCGCTGCTCGGTCTTGTGCCCTTTGTGCTCGGAGGACTGGTCGCGCCTATGGTCGGGATTGCAGGCGAGGACACGGCCGTTCCTCTTGGCCTTACTTTGATGGTGACGAGCCTTATTGCGCTTTTGACTTACTTTATGCTGGTGAGAAAAGCCGAACAGGCGCAGCGTTAAGCTAGGGCGTGTCTCAAAACTCGCTGACGTGCATCTTGAACTGCCTTTTCGCCCTCCAATGAACCGTACCTAAAGCGTGTACGCTTCATTCAACGCCTGCGTCACTTTCCCTTGATGTGCCCCGGCACACCTTCGTAAAAGTTCCTTGTTGAGAACGAAAATTCAGCCCAATCTGCTCCCGTCGGAGTTTCAAGACACGCCCTGAAAAAAGTGGACAGCCGCCGTAATTGCGCGGCTGTCCACTTTTTTATTTTCAGACAAACACGGTCAAATAAACACCGTATTCTCATCCTTCAGCCGCGCATTCTCCGCCAGCCGCACTTTATCCTCGTTGTACAAATACAGGCGGTAGATCAGCACGCTCACCGGTTCGCCCGGCGCCAGCGCCGCTTCTTCCGGCGAACGGTAGCCGATCAGCCGCATGCCCTGCACATTGACGTGCACTTCGATCAGGCTGCCGCGAAAAAAGACGTCTTCCACCGTGCCTTCCTCGCTGGCGTGCGCGTACGGCTGCTTGCCGAGCTTGGCGATCTGGATCAGCTCCGGCCGGATCACCGCGTTGTCGTAGCCTTCGTAAGACTCGAATCCTTTCAGCGTCCGGTAATGCGCAAGCACCGAAGATTCGCCGATAAACTGCGCGGCGAACGGCGTCGAAGGCTCCTTGTAAATATCCGCCGGATTGCCTTTTTGCTCGATGCGGCCCCGGTTGACGATAATGATCTCGTCGGCCACCTCGACCGCTTCGTCCTGGTCGTGCGTGACGAAGATGCTGGTGATGCCGAGCGAGCTGATCGTTTCGCGCAGCCACAGCCGCAGCTCTTTGCGGATCTTGGCGTCGATCGCCGCGAACGGCTCGTCGAGCAGCAGCAGATGCGGATTGGGCGCCAGCGCCCGGGCGAACGCCACCCGCTGCTTCTGTCCGCCGGAGAGCTGGTGCGGATAGCGGCTTTGCAGCCCCTGAAGCCCGACCAGATCGACCAGCTGATTGACGCGCTCGCGGATAAAGGCTTTGTCCTTTTTCTCCACCGTCAGCCCGAACGCGATATTGTCGAACACGGTCATATAGCGGAACAGCGCGTAATTTTGAAACACGAAGCCGATCCCGCGTTTGCTGGCCGGCACGTCGTTGACTCTTTGCCCGTCGATATAAATATCTCCGGAATCCGGATGCACCAACCCCGCCAGCGTGCGCAGGATCGTCGTTTTGCCGCTGCCCGACGGGCCGAGCAGACCGACCAGCTTGCCTTTTTCGATTGAAAAAGATACGTCGTCCAGCGCTTTGTAGCCTTTAAACGCTTTGTCCACCTGCCGCAGCTCAACGTACATGTTCGTGCTCCTCCTTTCTTCCTTTGAACTCGACGATATTGCGCAGAATCAAGATGATGATCGCGGCCGCGACCAGGATCGACGATACGGCGAACGCCGCGGTCAACTGGAACTCGCTGAACAGGATCTCGATATGCAGCGGAAGGGTGTTGGTCTTGCCGCGCAGATGTCCCGATACGACGGACACCGCCCCGAACTCGCCCAGCGCTCTCGCCGTACACAGGATGATGCCGTACAGGAGTCCCCACTTGATATGCGGCAGCGTAATCTTCCGGTAAATGGTCCACCAGCCTGCGCCCATCAGGGCGGCGGCTTCCTCTTCGTCGCTGCCCTGCGCCTGCATCAGCGGAATCAGCTCGCGCGCCACGAACGGGAAAGTGACGAAGATCGTCGCCAGGATGACGCCCGGCACCGCGAATACCACTTTGAGATCGTGCGCCTGGAGGAAATCGTACGCCCATCCGATCCGCCCGAATACCAGGATAAACACCAGACCGGCGATCACGGGGGAGATGGCGAACGGAATATCGATCAGCGTGGTCAGGAACTGCTTGCCGCGAAAATGGAACTTG
The DNA here is from genome assembly GCF_030518235.1 of Saccharibacillus sp. CPCC 101409. Classification (GTDB taxonomy): domain Bacteria; phylum Bacillota; class Bacilli; order Paenibacillales; family Paenibacillaceae; genus Saccharibacillus. The sequence continues at coordinate 85,971 of NZ_JAULSA010000016.1, forward strand.
CTGATCGTCCACGACGCGAACAGGCCGAACACGGTGTTGCAGATCACGGCGGCGGCGGTCGCAAGCAGCGTGAGTTGGAGCGCTTTGATCGCATACGGATCGGTAATCGCATTCGAGAACACGTCCCAGCCCTGTTTGAGCGCGTACACGCAGACCGTAATCAGCGGCAGCACCAGCATCACGAGGATAAACAGCACGCCGAGCGCGATCAGCACGAGGCGGGCGGTTCGGCCCTGCGCCCTCGCCGTATTCCGCGCCGCGGCCGCCGGCTGCGGAATCGAAGCCGGATTCGGCGGTATGGGATTCGGATCGCTCATCAGTTCTCCGCTCCTTTCGCCGCATGGTTGAGTCTGGACTGGATAAAGTTGATTGCAAACAGCGTCAGGAACGAGAATACGATCATGACCAGAGCGATCGACGTCGCCGCGCCGTAGTTGAACTGCTCCAGCTTGCTCATAATGACCAGCGGCACGATCTGCGTCTTGTACGGAATATTGCCGGCGATAAAAATAACGCTGCCGTACTCGCCCAGCCCCCGCGCGAACGCCAGCCCGAATCCCGTCAGCAGGGCGGGACGGATCTCGGGAAACACCACCCGGCGAAACGTGCGAAGCAGACCCGCTCCGAGCATCGTCGCCGCTTCTTCGTACTGTCCGTCGAGCTTCTCCAGCACCGGCTGGATGGAGCGCACCACGAACGGAATGCCGATAAAGATCAGCGCGATCGTAATGCCGACCGGCGTATACGCGATCTTGACGCCGATCCCGGCGAACAGCCGGCCGATCCAGCCGCTGTCGGCATACAGCGTCGTCAGCGCGATCCCCGCCACCGCGGTGGGCAGCGCGAACGGCAGCTCGATCAGGCCGTCCAGAATCCGTCTGCCGGGAAACCGGTAGCGGACGATGATCCAGGCCAGGATCGTGCCGAACACCGCGTTGACCAGAGCGGCGGCCAGCGCGCAGAGCAGGCTGATCTTGTAAGCGGCGACGGCCTGCGGATCGCTGATCGCTTTCCACAAGTCGGCCGGACCGACGTCCGACAGCACCACGAAGATCGACAGCAGCGGAATCATGACGATCAGGCTCAGCATGGAAAGCGTGACGCCCATCGACAGCCCGAAGCCGGGAATGACTCTATTCTTTTTGCGCGCCGGTTTCAAACTTCCCATGTCTCAGCCTCCTTTGTCCGCGATTAAGCCGTTACTTTTGATAGATCTGGTCGAAGATCGCGCTGTCCGCGAAGAACTTCTCGGTCGCCGCTTCCCAGCCGCCGAAGTCGTCGTCGATATTCACCAGCTTGAGATCGAGGTCGAACGTATCCGAGAACTGCGACAGGATATCCGGGTTGGACGGACGATAGTAGTTGTCTCCTGCCAGCTTCTGCGCTTCGTCGGAGTAGAGATACTGCAAATATTCTTTGGAGACTTCTTCGGTGCCGCGCTTCTTGGCGATCTCGTCGACGACCGCGACCGAAGGCTGCGCCAGGATGCTGATGCTCGGCGTTACGATCTCGTAATCGTCCGGATGTTCCTTGATCGACAGGAAAGCTTCGTTTTCCCACGCCAGCAGCACGTCGCCCTGTTTGTTCTCCACGAAGGTGGTCGTCGCGCCGCGCGCCCCGGTATCGAGCACGGTCACGTTGTTGTACAGGTTCTTGATAAACTCCGTCGATTTCGCTTCGTCGCTGCCGTCGTGTTCCTGCGCGTACGCCCACGCCGCCAGGAAGTTCCAGCGCGCGCCGCCGGACGTTTTCGGATTCGGGGTGATGACTTCGACGCCCGGCTTCACGATGTCGTCCCAGTCTTTGATGCCTTTCGGATTGCCTTTGCGCACCAGGAACACGATCGTGGAGGTGTACGGCGAACTCTGTTTGTCGAACTCGTCGACCCAGCCCGGTTCGATCAGTCCGCCTTTTTCCAGCTCGGCCACGTCCTGTTCCAGCGCCAGCGTCACCACGTCCGCCTCGTTGCCTTCGAGCACCGAACGGGCCTGTTTGCCGGAGCCGCCGTGCGACTGCACGATCGTCACGTCCTGGCCGCTTTTTTCTTTCCAGTGCGTTTGGAAAATCTTGTTGTACGCTTCGTACAGCTCGCGCGTCGGGTCGTAGGAAACGTTGGTGATTTCCACCGAAGCCGGTTTGGATGCGTCCGCGGACGCTCCCTGCGTATCGGCCGCGGCGCCCGTCGTCGAAGCGTTCGAACCGCAGGCCGCCAGCGGCGCCGCCGCCACCAGCAGCGTCAGGCTCAGCAAAGCTCTTTTTTTCAACCCGTTCAATTCCTTGAATCCGTTCATGCCGTTCATCCGTTTCAAACCCATGATCGTTTCCCCCTTAACAAAAATAGAATGGAACCTGCCGAACTGCATCCCGACCAAAACGACCTTACTTCGCCGTGTGCGGCTTTGCGGTGCTTTCGCGAACCAGAAGCTTATGCGGAAGAAATATTTTCATGGGCAGACGGTGCTCTTTGTTGATGCGATCCAGCAGCGTGCGAACCGCCACCTTGCCCATTTCCACCTTGGGGATGCTGACCGTCGTCAAGACCGGGGACATATACTGCGCAATCTCGATATCGTCCATGCTCACCACGGAGAGCTGCTGCGGAATCTTGATGCCGGCTTCGAGAAAACGTTTGACCGCGGCGATCGCCGTAATATCGGTTGCGCAAAACACGGCGGTCGGAAAAGGAGAAGCGCTCCGCAGCAGATAGTCTGCGCCTTCGTATCCGCCGGGACCGTCCTGCGGGAACGAAGCGACCAGGTTGGCGTCTCCGTCGAGTTTGTGCCTGCGCACCGCGTCGGCGAACGCGCGGTAGCGGATTTCGTTCTGCGTTTCGCCAATGTAGGCAATGCGTTTGTGGCCCAGCCCGATCAGGTGGTCCAGCGCGGTCTTCGCGGCTTCGTAACCGTCGCAAACGATCTGGTCCCACTCGGCGTCGATCGGATTCCGGCCCACGTACACGATATTTTTATAATGTTTTTCGAGCAGCAGGCGGGTGTTCTCGTTGAAGCGCCCCAGCACCACCGCTCCGTCCGCCCGAGGGATATCCATCCTTTTGCCGAACGGGTCGCCCTGCAGATCGAAGATGGAATAGGAAGCCGATACGATGCATCCTTTCTCCAGCGCCTGCTGCTCCACGGCTCTCGCCGTCTGCGCAAAAAAAGGGTTGTCCTCCAGATCCCGCGTGCGCCCGAGGATACAGGAGACGGTGGTACATCGCCGCGGGACCTCTTCCCGTTTGCCCTGTTTGAGCTCGCGGGCCGACTGGTTGGGGACGTACCCGGTTTCGTGAATGATTTTCCACACCCGGTCCCGTACCGATTTGCGCGCAAAACTGTCGTCGGAAGAATTGATGATGCGCGAAACGGTAGAAATCGAAACGCCCGCCTGTTCGGCAATCTCTTTTAACGTCATTTTCGCGCTCCTCCCTGTTTGAAAGTTTAAATCCGCACTAAATTTATTGGTTTAATATGCGTTATTATAATCCGCGCCGCGCCACAACTTCAACGAAAAATAAGTACAACGTTTGCGGAAGCTGAATAAGCGGCTTTTGGCGGGAGGATTCTTGCGTTACACTAAGGGAGAAAATACGGTTTGAAATCGCATACCGAGGAGGAAACCAAAGTGGAATACATCCCGGAGCATACACGCAGCCTGAAAGTGACGACCGAGCCGCAAAGCCTGGAAACCGCAAACGGCGCGCTGGAACTGCATACGCTGCCCGATACGGACTTTTGGCTGAAAACGCATTACGGCTTCGAGCGCTACAACGGGCATGTGCTGTACGACGAGATCGAAGGAGACTTCGAAGCGGTGACCGAACTGACGATGGACCCGCAGTATACGTTCGATCAGGCGGGGCTGTTCGTGGGAGTGGACCGGGACAATTGGCTGAAAACGTCGGTCGAGTATATTCCGGAAGGCCCGTCGCATCTGGGGGCGGTCGTAACGCGGGATGGATATTCGGACTGGTCGACGCGCAACGCGGATTCGGATATTTTTGCTCATCGGCTGCAGTTCAAGATCGTGCGCGAAGGCGAGGATTTCCTCATCCATGCGCGCCGCGCCGGCGGAGAGTGGGAACAGCTGCGAATCGCGCATCTGCGCTGCCCGGGCGGACAAGCGCTGAAAGTCGGGCTGTACGCCGCAAGTCCGGGGACCGAAGGCGGGTTCAAAACGACGTTTTATTCCTTTGAGATCCGGCAAACAGGGGAAAATGCGGAATAGAAAGAATCCGGGCAGGAATCGAATAAGGAGGATTGCTTTATGCTGACGGACGAATGGATTCGGGAAACGTGCCTGGCGCTGCCGGGAAGCGATGAACTTTTTAAAGAAGAATGGAACAGCACGCTGTATCGGATCGGCGGCAAGTATTATGCGATGCGCGGGACGAACAAAGAAGGCGAACAAATTTTGACGCTGAAATGCGATCCGCTGCTGGCCGACGAATATCGCGAACGCTACGAGCAGATTGTGCCGGGCTATTATTCGAACAAAGCGCACTGGAACAGCATCCTGCTGGAGCGCGGCGGTCTGGAAGCGGAATTTGTGGCGGGCATGATTCGTCACGCATACGAACGGGTCAGAAGCGGATTAACGAAAAAAGTGCGCGATACTTTGCCGGAAGCCTGATAAATATTCCATGGCTGCGCGAACTTTTCCAGCCGGTAAAGGAATGAAAATGCCGAAATCCGGAAAATTAACGAACAATATAAGAAAGACCCCTCAAAATCATTCGTTTTTTTGTTGACAAGCTTTCTTGCCTCGCCTAGAATGTAACGAGTAAAGCCGCTTTGCCGGAGCTTGCGCATTGGCAGGCGGCCCACCAGGTAATCGACAACTGAAGAAGCGTTCGTATAATTCCGGGAATGGGCCCGGAAGTCTCTACGCGGTCACCGAAAATGATCGCTCTACGAAAAGGGAAAAGCGGCTTTGCGTTCCGGCGATTCTTCGCCCGGTGCGACGTTCCGCGTTTTCTCTGTTCTGGAGGCGCAGGGGGGCGAACATCGAACCCGGCCTCTTTTGTCGTTCTTCCTATTTACATTCCCGAGGAGGAAAGTTTGGATCATGGACAAGTTCTTTAAACTCCAAGAACACGGAACGAACGTCAGAACGGAAATTATCGCGGGCCTGACGACTTTTATCACAATGGCGTATATTCTGATCGTCAACATCTCGTTCCTGGGACCGGACGGCGCGGGCATCCCGGCTTCGGGCGTATTCTTCGCGACGGCGGTCGGCGCGGGGATCGTAACGATCCTGATGGGATTGTTCGCCAACATTCCGGTCGCTCTGGCGCCGGGCATGGGGCTTAACGCGTACTTTATGACGGTGGTATTGGGGTCCAACGGCGCAATCACCTGGCAGGCGGCGCTCGGCGCAGTCTTCATTTCCGGGATTATCTTCATCATCTTGACCGTGACGAAGATCCGGCAGATGCTGATTGTGGCGGTGCCTTCTTCGATAAAAGCGGCCATCACGGTCGGGATCGGGCTGTTCGTTACGATTATCGGGATGAAGCTCGGCAATATCGTTTCGATCTCCGCGACGGTAACGGGCGTGACCGACTTGGCGCAGCTTCAAGCTCCCGTACCGGTAATCGGATCGAACTTCCAGCTCGGCCTGGGCGACTTTATGCACCAGAAGGACACCCTGCTCTCGCTGATCGGAATCTTTATTATCGGCGTCCTGATGGTGATGCGGGTACGCGGCGCGCTCCTGATCGGAATCGTGCTCATCACCCTGATCGGCATTCCGATGGGCGTGACCAATCTGAGCGGACTGTCGGGCGGCAGCTGGATTCCTTCGTTCGGCGATCTGGCAGTCGGACAGCTCGATATCGGCGGCGCTTTGAAACTCGGCCTGTTCGAGATCGTGTTCGTCTTTACCTTCGTTGAACTGTTCGATACGTTCGGCACGCTCGTCGGTACGGCGGAGCGCGCGGGACTGCTCAAGAACAAAGAAGAAGGCGAGAAAAAAATCGGCAAAGCGATGCTGGTCGACGCGGTCGGCGTCAGCACCGGCGCGGTGCTCGGCACAAGCACGATCACTTCTTATGTAGAAAGCACGGCGGGCATCGCGGAAGGCGGACGTACCGGCCTGACCGCGGTAACGACGGGCGTGCTGTTCCTGCTGGCGATGTTTATCGCTCCGCTGGCGCTGGTGGTTCCTTCGGCGGCGACGGCTCCGGCGCTCATCATGGTCGGTGTCCTGATGATCTCGCAGGTTCGCAGCATCGAGTGGGACGACATGATGCAGGCGATTCCGGCTTTCCTGACGATTATCTTTATGCCGTTCACGAACGGGATTGCCAACGGCATCTCGATCGGTATTCTGTCTTACGTCGTGTTGGGCGGCGTCAGCAGCCTGTTCACCAGCCGCAAAGTCAAGATTCACTGGCTGATGTGGGTGCTTGCGATCCTGGTCGTCTGCCGCTACGTTTTCCTCGGCGGAGAGTAATCCCGAATCGGGTATGGACGGAATTGAACATTATATAGAAAAGACAAATAAAAAAAGAATCATTAGGGGATAAAGAAACGGACCTGGGCCGCCGATCGTCGCAAGACGATCGGCGGCTTTTTTATGCACTGCGTCAAAGAACGATTGTACGGTTCGAAAGAACCGATAAATGCGATTGATAGAGGCTATAAAACTTTTTAATAAAAAACCTTGCTATGTCAAATAGGGCATGGTATAGTCTAGGAACGGCCTTGAGAGAGTGCCGGTGCGGTTCGGACAATGGAGCAGGGTGATGATGAGATCGGATGGAAGCTTCGAAAGAAGCCGAAAAAAAGATTTTAAAAAAGGCTTGCAAAGCGAAATCGAACATGCTAGTATATAAGAGTTGCTGCTGCGAGCGAAAGTCTGAACGGCAGAAACGAGAAACACAGTTTGCTC
>NZ_JAULSA010000017.1 GCF_030518235.1 Saccharibacillus sp. CPCC 101409
GAGCGTAACCTTACCTTCATCTGGGACAAAGTACTAGGTTGACATCCAATCGTTTCTCGACACTCTGAAGGGATTTCTCTTAACTGAGAAATCCCTTTCTTTTTTATAAAATCCTGCGGCAATCTTACAACATTAGATTGCCGCAGGGTTTTTAATTGAAATTTATGCCTACACCGGCACATCCTTGCGGCCCTTTTTCATCGGCGAGCCGCACAGCGGGCAGGGCTTGTGCGCGGCCTGCATGTCTTTGCTGTGCATGATGCGCGTCCAGGCGACGCAGCCTGGGCTGCCGCACAGCCACGCGGGCACGCTCTGCGTGCGCTGCGGCTGCGCGGCGCCGCCCGAACCCGCCCCGGCGGCGCCCGCGCCCGAAGCCGCGCCGCCGGAAGAGCCGGTCCGGCCGAAGGTCCGGACCTTGCCGAAGCGGCCCGGATCGGGGCCGCTTCGGCGCGCGCCGTACTCCGCGCGCGAGGCCGCGTCGGACGCGGACGTATCCTGTCCGAACGCGGACAGGAGAAAGCGCGACACCGCTGCCTTCTTGCCGCGCAGCGCGGCGGGCGAACTGATAAACAATTCTTCCTTCGCCCGGGTCACGGCGACATAAGCCAGCCGGCGCTCTTCTTCGAGCGCCTCCAGATAGCCGGCTTCGCCTTCCGCGCCGACGCGCGTATCGCGCAGCGAATCGGCGCCGAGCGCGGAGGAATGCGGCAGCGTGCCTTCGGACGCGCCGATCAGGAACACGGCCGGGAATTCCAGGCCCTTGGACTTGTGGATGGTCATCAGGGCGACCCGGCTGCCCTGGGCCTGCGATTTGACGGCGGCGGTCTGCCGGTTCTTCAGCAGCATGTCGTCGACGAAGGCGAGGAACGCGGCGATGGAATCGAAGCGCCCGGCGGACGTTTCGAGTTCGTCGAGCATTTCTTTGAGCATCTCGCGGTGCGAGGTCTGTTCGCTGTGCTCGCCCGCCTGGATATAGGCGTCGTAGAAGCTCTGGCGGATCTGCGTGACGGCCGCCGCGGGCACGAGGCCTTTGAGCGAGCGGATGACTTCCAGCCGCTGGCGGATCTTATCGAGCTGAAATTCTTTCAGCCCCGGCAGCGTCAGCAGATGGACGAGCGGCCCTTTCTTGGGCCGGCCCGCGTCCGTTTCGCGGATATGGGTCATGCCTTTGTCGCGGTTGATATACAGCGTCGGCAGCACGCTCTGCATCGCGTCGAAATCGCGCCGGTTGATCGACAGGCGCAGATGGTCGAGCACCGGCTTGACCAGCCAGTGCTCGTACAGCAGCCGGCCGTCGCCGTAGTCGATATGCGGAATATCCCGCATAACGAGCTGCTCCAGCACCGCGCGGTTGCTGCTCGACGAGCGGTACAGCACGGCGAAGTCGCCGTAGCCGCGCCTTTGCGAAGAGACTTCGCGCTGGATGAAGTCGACGATTTCTTTGGCTTCGTCGTCCGCCGAAGCGGGGCGGAGATACACCGGCTGCGGAGCGCCGCCGCGCGACGCGCGCAGCGTCTTGGCGCGGCGCTGCTTGTTGTGCCGGATCACTTCGTTGCCCAGGCCGACGATCGCCGGCACGGAGCGGTAGTTGATATCGAGCGTGACGACGCGCGCCCGCGGATACAGCCGCTCGAATTCGAGGATGAATTCGCTGCGCGCGCCGTTGAACGAATAGATGGTCTGGTCGTCGTCGCCGACCACCATCAGGTTGTTTCGCGGCGCGGCGATCATTTTGACGACTTCGTACTGCAGCAGGTTCGTATCCTGGAATTCGTCGACCATCAGATGGGTAAAGCGGCGGCGCAGCCGCTCCAGCAGTTCGGGCCGCTGCTTGAGCAGCGCGTGCGCGCCGGTCAGCACGTCGTCGAAATCGATGCGGCCGGTTTCTTCTTTCCACGCTTCGTAGCGCAGCAGAATCCGCTTCATCTGGCGGTCGGCGTCGCTTTTTTCCGGAAGCTGCCGCGCGGTCATCAGGTTGACCTTGTACGAAGAAAGCAGCGCCAGCAGATTCTCGGGCGGATAAGCGTCCTGCATGCCCAGTTCGCGCATGATCTGCTGAAGCTGGATATGCTGGCGCCGCGTGTCGCCGAAGATTTCTTTCTGTCCGCCCTGGCTAAACAGCAGCCACAGGCAGAACGAGTGGAACGTGCGCGCCTGGATGCGTCCGGCTTCGTATGGGTCGATGCCCGGCAGCGCCGCGATCCGCTCGCGCATCTCCGCCGCCGCTTTGCTGGAGAAGGTGAGCAGCAGGATGCCCGACGGATCGGCGCCGCGCACATTCAGCAGGTAGCCGGTGCGGCACACCAGCGTACTCGTTTTGCCCGAGCCGGCTCCGGCAAGCGTGAGCAGCGGGCCTTCCGTGCAGCGCACCGCTTCGGTCTGCGCCGCGTTCAGCGAGATGCCGGCCTCGGCGAGCGCGCGAAAATAACCGGTTTCCCGCGCGTCCGCGCTCCGGTTTCCGGCTTCCCGCTTCGCCTGAGCCACTTCCGCTTTCGGCACCTTTGCCGCGGTGGAAGCCCCGAACGGTTTGTTTTCAAATCTGGATGTCGTCGCCTTGTTCACTGCTCGTTCCCCTCATTCCCGTTCTCGCCCGCAGCCGATGCTCCTTAAGCCCGCCCGGCGGCTTATTCCGTTTGCTTCCATCCGTTTCGTCCGAATTCCGATTCTATAAATGTAGCACGAGCCCTTTGCGAGCGTCAAAGGAATCGGCTGGTTTCGCGCGTTTTTTTCCGGGATTGCGAAGCTGCGCCTTACAGAAAAAAAGCCGCTCTTCGCTCCCGGAGGAGGAAAAGCGGCTTTCGGCCGTATGAAGCTGTGCTTGCGCGCGGTCCTGCCTTTCTGTCTACCGCGTTCACGCTTGCCGTCCGGCTCAAGCTTCCCGCAGTCCGTCCTTTTTGCGCAGCGGATAACGGCTCAGCACTTGCCCGCCTGGCCCGGATCCGGCGGCGTCACGCGGTAGACGGTTACGAAGGAAGGACGGGTGAAGATTTCCGGACGCTGCTGCGTCAGCCCTTCCGACGACTCGCGTTTCTTGTGGGCGTGGTTGTAAGCTTCGGAGCTCTGCCAGCTCTTGAAGCTGTCTTCGTCTTTCCAGACGGTCAGGATGACATACGTGTCGCCCTGCAGCGGACGCAGCACACGGATTCCGGCAAAGCCCGGCATCTCCTCCACCCGGCGCGCGCGGCCCAGGAAGCGCTCTTCAAAAGCTTCCCGGCCCCCTTCGCCGACAGGAATATTGTTCATCACCGCGCAGCCTCCGGCCAGCGATCCCGAACTGTCGATCACCTGGTAAGCGGAGCGCGAGTCGATCGAAGTATCGGGCGGCGACACCGCTTCGAACAGATACAGCGTTTCGTCCTCGCCGCTCAGCGTATGGATGTTATCGAGCTGCGGGTCTTCCGGCAGCGTTCCGTGAAAAAGATACACAAACATGAAAATCGACCTGCCTTTTCGTCAAATTTCCCCTCTCTACCTTATACCCGCCGGCACGGAAGCGGACGCGCAGGGAAGGCGGGTTTGCGCAGAATGGAGCATGGAACGGCTTTTTTCGAAAAGGGTTTTGGAAAAAGAAAGGAGTTTGTTTCAAATTTTAAATATGAGTCCAAATAACTATGTGCCACAAGCCGGACAGTCACCTAAAGAACCGATGCGAAGGCGGAATAAAGACCTATCTTTTCGAAAGGAAGGGTCGGGCGATAACCGCACCTGCAGTCGGGTCCGGCGCATCGCCGCTATACCGGGAGAACAAATACATATGAGCGGGAGCTAACCAACGGATGAAGATGAATATCGGCAAAAAATTGTACACGGGTTTCGCGGGAGTACTGCTGATTACGCTGTTTCTGGCTTCGTTCAGCTTCTACGAGGTCGAGCGGGTGCACCGGAATTACGCGGGACTGATCGATAACGGAGTCGAAGAAATCCAGGCGATCGCGCAGATGAAATACGAAGCGACGGCCCAGGCCAAAAACCTGCGCGGCTACCTGATTACGGGAAACGAAGAGCATGTCCGGTCGTTCGAGCGCAATACGGAAGACCTGTTCGTACAGATGGACAAGCTCGAAGTCATGCTCGCAGATGCGCAGTCGCAGGCGCTGCTGGCCGAGATCGCGACGCTTGAAGACCGGTACGGTCAAGTGGGCGCGCGTCTGATCGAAATGAAGCAGGCGGGAGACCTGGCCGGTTATACGCGCGTGGTCGAAGAAGAATGCGTGCCGCTGGCCGACGCGCTGGCCGAACGCTCGCAGCAGCTTGAGAATGCGCAGCGCACGCAGCTCGACGCTTCGGTGGCGACGACCGCGGCCGACGTCCGGCATATCGAAACGGTGATCGTCGCGCTGGTGGCGGCCGGATTGGTGCTCGGCGCGGCGATCGCGTACCTGATCGGCCGTCAGATCGCGCGTCCGGTCTCGCTGATCTCCGCCGAGGCCCAGCGGATCGCTTCCGGCGACCTGACGGGAGCCGATCTTTCGGTGGACAACCGCGACGAGATCGGGGAGATGGCGGCGGCGTTCAATACGATGAAAAACAATCTGCGCGGCCTGATCGTCAAGATCGGCGGCAGTTCGCAGCAGGTCGCCGGCGCTTCGGGTTCGCTGCTCAAGCATTCGGAGCAGGCGGCGGAAGCGGCGGATCATGTGACGGCGGCAATCGCCAGCGTGGCGCAGGGCGCGGAACGCCAGATGGCCGGCATGGACGAGAACAAGCTGGCGCTCGAAGACGGAGGCGATCATCTGCGCCGCGTGGCCGATACGACGCAGGAGATGTCGCAGGCGTCGCGGACGGCGCTCGCAGGCGCGCGGGAAGGCTCGAAGCTGATCGACGAAGCGATGCGCCGGATGCGCCAGGCCCGGGAAACGGTCGGCCTGTCGGCCTCGGCGATCCGCGAACTGGAGCAGGAATCGCGGCAGATCGCCCAGATCGTGCAGCTGATCGGCGGCATCGCCGGACAGACCAATCTGCTGGCGCTAAACGCTTCGATCGAAGCGGCGAGAGCGGGCGAGCACGGCCGCGGCTTCGGCGTCGTCGCCGAAGAAGTCAAGAAACTGGCGGACCAGTCGGCTTCCGCTACGGCCGAGGTCGAGGCGCTGATCGGCGGCATTCTCGACAGAATGCGCGGCGCGGTATCCGCGATGGAAGCCGGGTCGCTTGAGGTCGACGCCGGGGAGCAGACGGCGACGCTGGCCGGCGAGTCGTTCTACCGCATCTACGATTCGCTGGAGCGGATCAACGGCGGCATGCAGGACGCGGCTTCGTCCGTCGAGCAGGTCTCGGCGGGCATGCAACAGACGCTCAGCTCGGAGCGCGATATGAACGAACTGTCGCGCGATATCTCGTCGCGCTCGCAGAGCGTCGCCGCCGCTTCGCAGCAGCAGCTCGCTTCCATGCAGGAAGTATCGGCGTCCGCCGAAGTGCTGAGCCGGCTGTCGCAGGAACTGCGCGGCGAGATCGGGCAGTTCCGGGTGTGAGGCGAAAAGGAACTTGGCTTCACGCCCGAGTTTTGTCGGGCAGTGCTGAAAATATGTGCATTTAGGCAGCATTTTCAGCGAAAAAAGAAGGCTCGCGGCGAAATGTTGACTTTTTGATCGTATTTCGCAGGAAAATCGGCTTTTTTGGCGATTTTCTTGTAAAAATGTGTGCATTTAGTCAGCATTTTAGCTCATTCTCCGGATTTCTTCGCTAAATGATGCCCTAATATCAACATTTCCTTTTTTATCGTACAGGGCGTTTCTTCAAATTTCGAAGAGCGCAGACTTGAAGACATGCCCTAACGGTCCTCGCCGGTTTGAACGGCAGGATCGCTTTCAAGCGAGGCCGGCCGGAATCGGACTTATCCGCTTTCCCGCTTTCCCGTCTGCCCGCCCGTCGATCTGGGCGGGCTTTTTCACGTGCCGATCGCTTTGTCCGCCCGGCGGAATTCGTTCGGGGTTTGCCCGGTCGCTTTCTTGAAGACGCGGCTGAAATATTTCTCGTCCTGGTAGCCGACCAGTTCGGCGATGCGGACGACGCGCAGCTCGGAGTCGAGCAGAAGGCGCTTGGCGCGGTCCAGGCGCACGTCGGCCAGATAGTCGAATACGTTCAGGCCGAATTCGCGCTTGAAGCGGCGCGAGATATACTCGCGGCTCAGGAAGAAGCGCTCCGCAAGCCCTTGGAGCGTGACTTCCTCCCGGTAATGATCGCGCACATAGGCCGCGATCTGTTCCATCGGCCCCGGCCCGCCGCCGTCGACCCGGGAATTCTCTTCGAACCGGTGCACGAACCGGTCCGCGGCGGGCGGGTCCGGGCGGCGCAGCGCTTCCTCCGCCTGCAAATAGGAAGCGCGCAGCCCTTCGGCCAGCCCGTCCGCGCAGCCGCCCAGCCCGATATGCAGCGGCTCGCCGAGCACGCCTTCGAAACCGTCGTTCATGCGCTCCAGCTTCTCCGCGGCGTGCGCGGCGCCGCTCCAGAAGAAGATCGCCACCTCGCGTTCGCGGCCCGAGCTGCGGAAAGCGTAGCCTTCGCGGCCGCGGCCCAGCACTTCGTTGGCGACATTCGCCAGCGTGAAGAACAGCAGCTCGGGCCGGCTGCCGTATTTGCGCCACAGCGGCGAGTCTTCGCCGCCTATGCCCAGTACGGCGCTGCGGACGACCGTCGTCTCCGCCGGCGTCCCGAGACCGAATTCGCCGGCCAGCTCGCGGGCCGCCGTTTCCCTCGCCGCCGGACCGCCGAGCAGATCGGAGCAAAGCTTGTCCCGGTACACCGGCTTGAACCGGTTGACTTCCATCGCCTGGGCCAGCAGCTTGCGCCGGTTTTCTTCGCCGACGCGCCAGCTTTCGACCGCCCGGGCGAACGATTCGTTGAGCTGATCGGGATCGATCGGCTTGAGCAGGTAATCCATGCCGCCGTAGCGCAGCGTCTGCCGGGCAAAGGAGAAGTCGCCGTGTCCGCTGATGACCAGCGTTTTGGTATCGGGCGCGCTGCGGCTGATCCACTCCAGCAGATCGAGCCCGCCCCCGGCCGGCATAATCATATCGGTCAAGACGATCTGCGGCGCATGGCGCTCGATCAGGGCGATCGCTTCGCTTCCGTTCGCCGCTTCGAGCACCTCCGCCGGCTCGTAGCGATCCCAGTCGATCAGCAGGCGGATCGCTTCGCGTACATGCGTTTCGTCGTCCACGATCAGCACTTTCATACATATATCCTCCTTGAGCCGGCTTCCGCCGGCTTGTTTGATGCGGGGCTCTATTGACTTGTCTCAATCTAAGCGAGACAAGCTCTAGTACCTTGTCAACACTAAAGGTAGGAATACGCTCCCCTGAGATTCGTACCTGAAGCGTGTACGAAGTCTCCGACGGAATCGCACCTAAAGCGTGTGCGTTTCAGGAAAACGTAAACCTGTGATTAAGAGTTGAAAGGGTACTAAGGCCGCCGGTTCTCTTCCGTCCACAGCGGAATCCGCAGCGTAACCTGGAGCCCGCCTTCGAGCGAACGGTTGAGAAATACCGCGGCCGAGTCGCCGAAGTACAGCCGGAGCCGGTCGCCCACGCTGCGCAGCCCGATATGCGGCGAATCGGTTTCCTGCCCGAATACGAGCGGCCGGTCGAGCAGCGCTTGAAGTTCCCGCCGCTTGGCCGGTTCGATGCCCGGGCCGTTGTCGGCGACGATGACGATCAGCTCGCGGCGACCCCGGCGTTCGTCCGCTTCGCCGCGCGTTTGCGCGCCGGCTTCGTTTTGCGCCCGCCCCGGTTCTTCGCCCGCGCCGCCCGCCGCCGCTTCGCTATCCCGCACAAAAGCCCGAATCCGCAGCACGCCCGCGCGGTCCGGCGCTTCGCCGGCGTGTTTGAAATAATTTTCCGCCAGCGGCTGCAGAATCATCCTCGGCACCGGGATGCTGCGCGTCTGCGGTTCGATCTCCAGCGTAAAGTGAAAGCTGCCGCGAAAGCGGTGCTTCTGCAAACCCAGATAATCCTGCACGTATTCGATCTCCCGGTTCAGCGGAACGAACGCATCCCCGCCGTGCATGCTGTAGTGCATCATCCGGCCGAGCGAAGAGATAAGGCCGTAGACCTCGCGATCGCCTTTCTTGAGCGCGAGCGTGGCGATCGACTGCAGCGCGTTGTTGAGAAAATGCGGATTGACCTGCGCTTCGAGCGTCCGGAGCTGGTTGGTCTTGTTCATGATCTCCAGTCGATACTGGCGCAGGATGGAATCGTTCAGCTGCCGCACCATGCCTTCGAACCGCCGCGACAGCACGCCGAATTCGTCGGTTCGCGCCGTCTCCAGCTCCAGCGGCATGCCGCCCGATTCCACCTGCTCCATGCCGCGGATCAGCTTCTTGATCGGCCGCGTGAACTTGAGCGAGATCCAGGCCGTCGCCAGCGCGACCACCAGCAGCGACAGGATGCCGACCGCGGCGTTCAGCAGCAGAATCTGCCGCTCCCGGCGGTACAGCGTGTCGGTGCCGACCTTCTTGACGATGATCCAATCGGCGAGCGGACTGCGGACCTTTTCGTAAAAAAGGATCGAATCTTCGCCGGAATTCCCGACCCGGCCGTGCGCGTAATAACCGGAATCCCTGCCCGAGCCGAGCACCTGGTCGAGACCGTCGAGGTCCGGTTTCTCCCCGAGCAGGTCCGACGGTCCCACGATCAGCCGGCCGGAGCCGTCCACGATATACACCTGCTCGCCCGCGGACGCCAACCGTTCGGTCAGCGAGCGCAGGAAGCCCAGCCGCACGTCGATCGACAGCAGGCCGGCTTTTTTGTTGCGGGGAATATCGTAAACGATCCGGTTCAGCGTAAACACGTCCACCGACCGGCCGTTCTCCACGGACCGCAGCCGATAGTCGCCCGCCCGGTGGGAGACGCCGGCGAACGACTGCACGCTCCAGCGCCGGTACTCCGGAAGCTGCTCCTGCGCCGCCGGACCGTAGGCTTTGCCGCCGAAATACAGATACGAGTTGCCGCTGAGATCGATATGCAGGAAGACCTGGTAAATGCCGTCCATCGCGTAATACATCCGCCGCAGCGCGCCCATGACGTCCGACCGGTCGAGGCCGGGAGCGTCGCCGTCCGAGCCGGACAGGATAATATCGATCGTTGTGTCGCCGTAGACCGATTCGTCGTAAATTTGCAGCGACAGCTTGTCCAGCGAGTCGAGATAGTTGACGATATTGGTCTGCCCCTGGTACAGCAGGCTGGCGTTGTCTTCGATCGCGCTGCGTTTTACGTTCTCTTTGGTCATGTTGTAAGCGACGAACGCCGACAGCAGGATCGGCAGCGCCGTCGCGAATACCAGAAACAGAATCAGCTTGCCGCGGATCGACTGGCGGAACATGGGGGACTCCTTTCTCGCTCCCGGACAGGCGGGGTCGATATCTTCTTTTTAACCGGTTCCGGTCAATATTGTCCACTTTATTCGTCATTTATTTCCATGTTAACGCTTTCTTTGAGAAATTATAATAGGTCCATATCCTAAAAACAAACGGGAGGTGGAGGATCTTGGCTGGCCGCAAGCGCTGGATGAACCTGCTGATGCAAAGCGTATTTCTCGGTCCCACGCTGCTTTTCTTCATCGTGATCGTCGTGATTCCGTTTTTTCTGGGCATGTACTATTCGTTTACCGATTGGAACGGCGTAGCCGTAACGGTCAACTGGGTGGGCGTGCGCAACTTTGCCGCCATGTTCGGCGATTCGAAATTCTGGGCTTCGTTCGGGTTTACGGTCCGCTTCACCCTGGCCGTCGTCATCCTGACCAATGTGATCGGCCTGATGCTCGCGCTGCTGCTGGTCAACCCGCTGAAGATGCGCAATCTGCTGCGGACGCTGTTTTTTATCCCCAACGTGATCGGCGGGCTGCTGCTCGGCTTTATCTGGCAGTTCATCTTTATCCGGGGATTCGCGGCGGTGGGCAAAGCGACGGGGATCGGCTTTTTCAACCTCGAATGGCTCGGAACGGAAGCGACCGGATTCTGGGGCATCGTGATCGTATTCGTCTGGCAGGCCGCGGGCTATATGATGATTATCTATATCGCCGGCCTCATTAACGTAGACCGTTCGCTGCTGGAAGCGGCGGATATCGACGGAGCGGGCTACGGGCAGAAGCTGCGGTTTATCACGTTTCCGCTCATTATGCCGGCCGTCACGGTTTGTTTGTTCCTGTCCATGTCGCACGCGTTCAAGATGTTCGATCTCAACTTGTCGCTGACGCACGGCGGGCCGTTCGGCTCGACGGAATCGCTGGCGCTCAATATCTACACCGAAGCGTTCACCAACAGCAACTACGGACTCGGCACGGCCAAAGCGCTGCTGTTCTTCGTGATCGTGGCCGCCGTCTCGTCGCTTCAGGTCTGGTTTACGAAAAGGATGGAGGTGCAGTCGTAGGTGGAAACGTCCCGCAATTATTCCTGGCGCACGCTGGTTCTCGAAATCTTGGCGGGCCTGCTGGCGCTGCTGTTCCTGGTTCCTTTCTACTTCGTCATCGTCAATTCGCTCAAGAAGTTTGCGGACATTCTCAAAAACTCGGCCTCGCTGCCCAAAGAAGCCACGTTCGACAACTTTACAAGAGCCTGGACCATCCTGGACTTCCCGAGGGCGTTCACCAATTCGCTTGTGATTACCATTCTGGCCAACGTGTTTCTGGCGCTGTTCTGCTCGATGGCCGCGTACCGGCTGGTCCGGTTTCCGAGCCGCTTCAACAATATCGTGTTCATGATCTTCGTCGCGGCGATGGTCATTCCGTTCCAGTCGATCATGATTCCGCTGGTGCGGGTCGCGGCCAACCTGAATCTGACGGGCAATCTGCCCGGATTGATTATCTGCTACCTCGGCTTCGGCGCTTCGCTGACCATCTTCCTGTTTCACGGCTTCGTCAAATCGGTGCCGTACGAGATCGAAGAAGCGGGCATCGTCGACGGCTGCTCGCCGTTCAGCGTATTCTTCCGGATCGTGCTGCCGCTGCTCAAGCCGATGGTCGTCACGGTGTTCATCCTGAACACGCTGTGGATCTGGAACGACTTCCTGCTGCCTCTGCTCATCGTCGGCGGGAATCCGAATCTGCGCACGATACCGCTGGCGACCAATTCTTTTTTCTCGCAGTACACCAAGCAGTGGGACCTTGCGCTGGCCGGGCTGCTGATGGGCATTACGCCGATCATCATCTTCTTCCTGGCGCTCCAGAAGCACATTATCGCGGGCATCGCGGCCGGGGCGGTCAAAGGCTGATCGGAAGCGGGGCGGCGAAAAGCGGGGGCAAGCATCGAATACTCCTATTGTAAACGCTTACTGAAAAGTTGGGAAGACAGGCGGCATCAAAGAAACAACCCATAGAAAAACCTGGCGAATTCTTATCGGAAGTCCGGTATTTTGCTGCACATTTGTTATACACAAAAAGGGAGGTTGTACGAATGAAAAAAACGAGTTTTCTTACGCTGGCGCTGCTGCTGATGATCTCGCTGCTGGCGGCCTGCGGAGGCGGGGGCGGCATGCCGAATCCGGAAACGACGGGCACGGGCGGTACCGGCACGACGACGGGAACGGGCAGCACGGACACCGACAGCGGCGGAGACACGGATGCCGACGCGCCGGCCTCGAACGTGACGCTCAAGATGTTCCAGTTCAAAGTCGAAATCGCGGACGCGATGGAGAAACTGCTGGCCGAGTATAAAAAAGAAACCGGCGTGACGATCACGATCGAAACGGTCGGCGGCGGGGCGGACTACGGCGCGGCGTTGAAAGCCAAATTCGCTTCGGGCGACGAACCGGATATTTTCAACAACGGCGGCTTCAACGAAGCGCAGCTCTGGAAAGACCGGATGGAAGACCTGTCCGACCAGCCGTGGGTAGCGGACTTGAGCGACAACGTGAAAGACCCGATGACGATGGACGGCAAGCTCTACGGCCTGCCGATGAACATCGAAGGATACGGCTTCCTGTACAACAAAGCGCTGTTCGAGCAGGCCGGCATCACGGAAATTCCGACCACGCTCACCGCGCTGCGCGAAGCGGCCCAGAAGCTCAAAGACGCGGGCATCACGCCGTTCGAGAACGGCTACCAGGAATGGTGGGTCATCGGGCAGCATCTGGTCAACGACGCTTACGCCAAGCAGGAAGACCCGGACCAGTTCGTCGCGGACTGGCGGGCGGGCAAGATCTCGATCGTCGACAACGCGGTGTTCAACGACTGGATCAACCTGGTCGATCTGACGATGGAATTCAGCAACGACCGTCCGCTGACGACCGACTACAACACGCAGATGACCGAATTCGCGTCCGGCATGGCGGCGATGACGCAGCAGGGCAACTGGACGCAGGTTCAGATCGACGGAATCGACCCCGAACTTCAAGTCGGCGTCCTGCCGATGCCGATCAACGACGACGAAGCGCTGAACGACAATATCTTCGTCGGCGTACCGAACAACTGGGTCGTCAACAAGAATTCGGCCAACAAGGAAGAAGCGAAGAAATTCCTCAACTGGATGGTGACTTCCGAAACGGGCAAAAAGTACACCGTCGAAGAATTCAAATTCATCCCGGCGCTCAAAACGATCACGTACGAACCGGACCAGCTCGGCACGATCGCGGCCGGCATCCAGGAATACGTACAGGCCGACAAAACGCTCGGCTGGCAGTGGCCTAAGCTGCCGGACGGCACTTCCCAGGAATTCGGCGCCCTGATGCAAGCCTACGTGGCGAAGAAGATCACGAAGGAAGAGCTGTTCAAGCAGATGGACGAGACGGTATTGAAGTTGGCGAAGAAGTAAGGAGGCAGACGCGCAGGCGCCTCGCCGCTCGGATCAAAGACCGAATGAAGCAGCCGTTTTCGCGGGCAGAGATGCCTGCGGGAGCGGCTTTTATTTAGCACCGATAGGATATATTTGAATCAATTCTGCAGGAAGCCAGGAACCGATTAAGCTTTGTCGTGAAAAAAGCAGCCTGATCGATTTTTTCAAGGCTTCTCCTTTGCGCGATACGGAACTGGAACGAAGTCTGGAATAAACATGGTTTGGATTAAGAACTGAATAACAAACAACCGCCGGGACTTGACTATCCTGTGCGATTTTTTGATATATGCCTATTTAGTAGCCGGCTTCTCCCTATATAAGTTTCGCTCGTTGACAATTCCTTCCCGGAAGGATTAAGATAACAACAAAATAAATCGTAATAATTACGATTAAACATTTATCCGAAAGCGAGCGTGAATCGAAAATGAATTCATCCACTCAACAAACAGGCGCTAACCCAGCAGACCGGCGCATCCCGGTCACCGTGCTCAGCGGCTATCTCGGCTCCGGCAAAACGACGCTGCTCAATCACGTGCTGAACAACCGCGAAGGACTTCGGGTGGCCGTGATCGTTAACGATATGAGCGAAGTGAATATCGACGCGGATCTGGTGCGCGAAGGCGGGGGACTGTCGCGGATCGACGAAAAGCTGGTGGAGATGTCCAACGGCTGCATCTGCTGCACGCTGCGGGAAGACCTGCTGATGGAAGTAGAACGATTGGCGAATGACGGCCGGTTCGACTATATCCTGATCGAATCGACGGGGATCGGCGAGCCGGTTCCGGTCGCGCAGACGTTCAGCTACGTGGACGAGGAGAACGGTATCGACCTGACGCGGCTGACCCGGCTCGATACGATGGTTACGGTCGTGAACGCGGCGGAATTCTGGAAGGACTACCGGTCGCGCGAGAGCTTGAACGACCGGGGGCAGGAAGCGGGCGAAGAAGACGAGCGGAGCATCGTCGATCTGCTGATCGAACAGGTCGAATTCTGCGATGTGCTGATCCTGAACAAATGCGATCTCGTCGAGCCGGAAGAACTGGATCGGCTGGAACAGGTGCTGCGCAGCCTCCAGCCGACGGCGAAGTTTATCCGTTCGGTCAAAGGGCGGGTCGATCCGAGCGAAATCCTGAATACCGGCCGGTTCGACTTCGAACGGGCGAGCGCTTCGGCCGGCTGGATTCTGGAGCTGTCGAAAGAGGAGCATACGCCGGAGACCGAGGAGTACGGGATCAATTGCTTCGTGTATAAAAGGAAGATTCCCTTCCACCCGGAACGCTTCGGCCGCTGGCTGTCGCGCTGGCCGGAAGCGGTCGTGCGTTCCAAAGGCATCGTCTGGATGGCGTTCGACAACCGCAAAGCCTACTCGTTCAGCCAGGCCGGCAGCTCGAAGGAATTTACCAGCGCCGGACTATGGGTATCCGCGCTGACGCCGGAAGAACGGGACTTTTATTTCAGCGAGGGAGAGCCGATCGAGAACTCCCCGGACTGGGACGAAACGTGGGGCGACCGGGTGACCAAGCTGGTGTTTATCGGGATCGGGATGGACCGGGAAGCGATCGAAGCATCGCTGGACGCGGCTTTGCTGACGCCGGAGGAGCTGGAGCGGGACTGGAAAACGTTCCCGAATCCGTTTAAGCCGGTGATGTCTTAGTATTGGAGCGACCTTATCGGCCCGACCCGTTTGCGCAGCTTCGACGTCCGCTTTTTCAATATCGGCATCCCGTTGTTCAATCTCCCTGCCGGGTGTTAATGAAGAGAAGGACATTCAACGTGCGGGGAGCGAGAGCCATGAACGGATACCGATTCGTCAGCGACTGGATGCTGGAAACGGACGCGGAAGAGCTATGGAAACTGATCGAGGAACCCGAGCGCGCGGATTGGTGGCGGGGCTGTTCGATCTGCAAAGTGAAAGCCGGCCCCGGCGGCGACGGGATCGGCGACGAATACCTGACGGTAATCCGCACGCGGATGCTGTACAAGCTGTCTTTTACCGCGCGGATCGTGGACAAATGCCGTCCGCAGCGCATCGAACTGCGCGCCGACGGGCATCTCGAAGGACGCGGCCTGCTGGAGTTCGAGCAGATCGGCGCCTGTACCCGCGTCCGCTATACGTGGGAAGTGCGGACGAAGAAGCGGTGGATGAATCTCTGGGCGCCTTTTTTTCGTCCGGCGTTCGTATGGAACCACAACCGCGTCATGGCCGACTGTATCGAGGGGCTGACGCGGCGGCTCGGAGTGCGGCTGGTGCAGGCGGGCGCGGCGGAGATTTAGCGGGCGAATCGGATGAACCGCCCCGACCGATTACCGCAGTTTGCGCAGGTTACACTGCTTAAATGTCAACGTAGAGCGATAAATTTCGCCGATAGCAGAGTTACGTTGACGATTGAGCAATGTAGAGAGCGAAATGGCGCTCATTCAGACGTTAAATCGCTTCTACGTTGCTTTTTCGGCAGCGTAGGTTTGTGCGGGACGGCAAAGTGCCTTCTACGTTGACGAAAAAGCAGCGTGGCTTCCATACAACACCGCCGCCGCTCGCCAAAATTCAAAGGCCCGGAAACGCAAAAGAACAAATTCAAAAACTAGCAAACGCAAAGACGCACCCGTTCAGCACGGATGCGTCTTTTTAAATCCCGATAGTTTGTTTTTTTTGAATTTTGCGCCGCTGCGGATCGGCGGCTTTCCGCTCAACCGCCGTCCGCTCCTTCGCCATGCCGCTCGTTCGCCATGCCGCTCCTTCGCCATGCCGCTCGTTCGCCATGCCGCTCGTTCGCCATGCCGCTCGTTCGCCATGCCGCTCGTTCGCTATCCCGCTTACTCTCCCGCGATGCTTTTCGCCACAATCTCCGGCAGCTCCGCTTTGTACGCTATGTAGGCTTCTTTGCCGATCCGGCCGCCTTGCAGACGCTCTTCAAGCTGCTGTTCCAGCTCGCGGACTTGCAGCGCGATCAGCTGTTCTTCGCTGCCGCCGCCGAGCACGGCGATTTCGCGCAGCGACAATCCCTCGTACATCAGCTCGTACACATCCTGCTCCGCCGCCGCGCCGAGCGCGTGCAGGAAAGCGTCCGGGCCCGCATGATTATTGTCGGCCGAGGCCGGCGGCGTTTCGCGGTACACGGCTTCCGCTTCGACCCGGCCTCCGCCGAATCCGCTGCCCAGCGTGATGCCGAGCGCAAGCGTGCCGATAATCCAGATGCGTTTCAGGTTGATCTGTTTTTTGGACGGAAGCTCGGGGCTTGAGATCAGGGAGCCAACGGCCGATTCGGTTTTCGCGGGCTTGTTTTTTGCATATTTCAGAGTTTTCATATGAGTTCCTCGCTTTCTCGTTCTTCGTTTACAAATTTTCGACTCGTTCGATTAAAGCCTTTTTGACTCGTCTATGGGTATTTCGTCTGTTTGCGCTGTTATGGCCTCGGGAGCTTCCTTCTGATCTTACTATACACGCCGAATCTTAACCGAAGCTTAAGTCCGGGGGCTTTTTTGAAAAGCGATTATCGCAAAGGGGGTTTATTCATCGGCGTTCGGGTGTACAAATAAAGAGAAGGAGGGATGGATATGTATCCGGACCTGGAAGGAAAGACCGCGATCGTGACCGGTGCCGCGTCGGGGCTCGGCAAGGCGATCGCCCTGCGGCTGGGCCGCGAGAAAGCCAACGTCATCATCAACTATCACAGCAACCACGACGGCGTGGAAGACATGATTAAGGAGATCGGGCAGGCCGGCGGCAAAGCGATCGAAGTGCAGGCGAGTTCCTCGGAAGAGGAAGGCGTCAAGAAGCTGATCCAGGCCGCGCACGACAACTTCGGCGGGCTCGATATCATGATCAACAACGCCGGCAAGGAGAACGAAGTCGAATCGCACAAGATGCCGCTCGACGACTGGAACAAAGTCATTGAGCTGAATTTGACGGGGTACTTTCTCGGCAGCCGCGAGGCGATCGCCTACATGCTCGAACACGGCATCAAGGGCACGGTCATCAATATGTCCAGCGTCCACGAGATCATACCATGGCCTCACTTCGTGCATTACGCGGCCAGCAAAGGCGGGGTCAAGATGATGACCGAGACGCTTGCGCTGGAGTACGCGCCCAAGGGCATCAGGGTGAACGGAATCGGCCCGGGCGCGATCAACACGCCGATCAACAAAGAGAAATTCGAAGATCCGGAGCAGAAAAAACAGGTCGAGAGCATGATCCCGATGGGATATGTAGGCGAACCGGAGGAAATCGCCGCGGTCGCGGCCTGGCTTGCATCGTCGGAATCCAGCTACGTGACGGGTATCACGCTGTTTGCCGACGGGGGTATGACCAAGTATCCGTCTTTCCAGGGAGGAAAGGGATAACCGGCGTCTGCCCGAACGGACGGGGTTGTGTAAATGAGGCAGAAGCGGAAGGCGTCTTGAACAGGGCAGCCCTTCCGCTTCTTTTGGTTCGTTGATTTTCCGGAAATCGGGAGGAGGAGCAATCATGCAGGCGAATGTGAATCCGAAATGGTGGAAAGAAAGCGTCATCTACGAGATTTATCCGAAAAGCTTCATGGACTCGAACGGGGACGGCGTCGGCGATCTGGCGGGCATTGTGTCCAAGCTGGATTATCTGCGCGAACTGGGCGTGAATGTGCTGTGGCTGACGCCGATTTACGGCTCTCCGGATCAGGAAGGCGGTTACGATATCAGCGATCACCGGGCGATCATGGACAAATTCGGCACGCTGGACGATTTCGATCGGCTGCTCGGCGAAGCGCACGAACGCGGCATGAAGATCATGCTGGAGATGCCTTTGAACCATACGTCCGACCGACATGCCTGGTTCGAAGAATCGCGGGCCTCCAAGCAAAACGACAAACGAAATTATTATATATGGCGCGAAGGCCGGGGCTCGGGCTATCCGAACAACTGGGGCTCGTACTTCGGCGGTTCCGTATGGGAGTTCGATCAAGACACCGAAGAGTATTACATGCATTTGTACGGCAAAAAACAGCCGAATCTCAATTGGGAAAACGAGCGGCTGCGCGAAGAATTGTATCAGGTCGTCAAATTCTGGGCGGACAAAGGCGTGGACGGCTTTCATTTCAACTCGATCGCGCATATCGTCAAGACCGAAGGCCATCAAGACAACGACGACGACAATCCGCAGCATCTGCCGGTCGAGCGGGCGTACCAGATGTTCTCCAGTCTGGAAAAAGTGAACGCGATTGCGAATCGCCTGCACAAGGAAAGCGGCGAGGAATACGATATCGTGGTCGTCGGCGAAGCGGCGGGACTCGATCCGGCGCAGACGCTCGACTGCATCGGCGACGAGCCGGGCAAAGCCAATATCGTCATGAATTCCGACCATATGCTGCTGACCCACTCTTCGCAGGGCATCGGCCGCTGGACGAACAAGTCCTGGACGCTGCTCGATCTCAAAAAGGCGGTCAGCCACTGGCAGACGGTGCTGCATGAGCAGGGCTGGAACGCCAACTATCTGGCCGACCACGACCAGCCGCGCGGCGTCTGCCGGTTCGGCCATACGGGCGAGTACCGCGAGCTGTCGGCGAAGATGCTGGCGACGTTCCTGATGACGCTCCAGGGCACGCCGTCGATCTACCAGGGCGAAGAGCTGGGCATGATCGGAGGCGGGTTCCATACGGAGGAAGATTTCCGGGACGTGGAGACGCTGAACTACCTGGCTTTTGCGAAAAGGACGGGGATCGATCCGGAAGAAGCGCTCAAAGTGGCGAGGCGCAACACGCGCGACGCCGGACGCACCCCGATGCAGTGGGACGCTTCGGCGAACGCCGGCTTTACGACCGGCGAGCCGTGGATCGGCCTTGCGCCGGGACATGAAGAAGTCAACGCCGAAGCCGCGGTCGCCGATCCAAATTCGATCTATCATTATTACCGCAAGCTGATCGAGCTGCGCAAAGTCAGCCCGACGCTGCTGTACGGCGAGTACAAGCTGCTGCTGCCGCTCGATACGGATATTTACGCGTATACGCGCACGTTCGAAGACGAGACGCTGCTCGTCATCTTGAACTTTTTTGCGGGCACGCCGCATTTCAACTGCCCGGAACGGCTGTGCGAGCGTCCGCGCGAGCTGCTGCTCGGCAACTACGAGCCGGGCGAGGTCGAAGGACATTCGTTCGAGCTGCGGCCTTACGAGGCGGCGGTATACCGGTTGGGATAACAGGAACACAGAGAGCCGCTTCGCGCGCCGATATGGCGTGAACGAGGCGGCTTTTTCAAGGTGAAGCCTTATTCTATAGTTAATATATATATTAATTAATCGTATTATAATTGACATTTGATTAACCTCCGTGTACCATGAGTGGCATAAAGGTTCTTTGGCTTATAAAAACGGAAACGGCATGGGGTAAAGCGGCAATCGCTTTGAGAAGCCGGCCGTATTTGTAAGCGTTTTATTTCATCGTTGCCGGAAAGTCTTTCTTCATTATTTTGCAGATAGAAAGGATGAATAAACGGTATGGCAGCATCCAACCTGAAAGCCGGAATGATCGTCGATAAAGCATTTCGCATCTCCGAGATCGACGAGCGTATTTACGGATCGTTTATCGAACATTTGGGACGGGCCGTATACGGGGGGATCTACGATCCGGGACATCCGACGGCGGATGAGCATGGATTCCGCGGCGACGTCAAGCAGCTGATCCGCGATCTGCGCGTGCCGATCGTGCGCTACCCGGGCGGCAACTTCGTCTCGGGCTATGACTGGGAAGACGGCGTGGGTCCGGTGGCGGACCGGCCGAAGCGGCTGGAACTGGCCTGGCGGACGCTGGAGCCGAACGAGGTGGGCACGAACGAATTTATGCGCTGGGCCAAAGACGCCGGCACCGACGTCATGATGGCGGTCAATCTGGGCACAAGAGGCATCGACGCGGCGCGCAATCTGGTCGAGTACTGCAACCATCCGGGCGGCAGCCGCTACAGCGATCTGCGCAGGCAGCACGGATTCGCGGAGCCGCACAAGATCAAGATGTGGTGTCTGGGCAACGAGATGGACGGACCGTGGCAGATCGGGCACAAGACGGCGGAAGAATACGGACGCCTCGCGCTCGAAACGGGCAAAGCGATGCGCTTGATCGATCCGGACATCGAACTCGTGTCCTGCGGCAGCTCCAGCACCGGCATGCCGACTTTCCCGTCGTGGGAAGCGGACACGCTGGACCATACCTACGAGGTGGCCGATTTCGTGTCGCTGCACCAGTATTACGGCAACCGCGACAACGATACGGCGAATTATCTGGCGCGCGGCATGGATATGGACCACTTTATCCATACGGTTATCGCGACCACGGACTACATCAAAGCCAAGAAGCGCAGCAAAAAAACGATGAAGCTCAGCTTCGACGAATGGAACGTGTGGTACCACTCCAACGAAGCGGACGCGAAGATCGACCGCAATCCGTGGACCGTCGCGCCGCCGCAGCTCGAAGACGTGTACAACTTCGAAGACGCGCTGCTCGTCGGCAGCATGCTGATGACGTTCCTGCGGCGCGCGGACCGCGTGAAGTCGGCCTGCCTCGCGCAGCTCGTCAACGTCATCGCCCCGATCATGACGGAGAACGGCGGACGATCCTGGAAGCAGACAATCTACTATCCGTATCTGCACGCTTCCGTGTACGGCCGCGGCGTCTCGCTCAAACCGGTCGTCGATTCGCCGAAGTACGACGCGCAGGACTATACCGACGTGCCGTATCTGGACACCGCCGTCGTGCATAACGAAGAGGAAGACACGCTGACGATCTTCGCGCTGAACCGTCACCTGACCGAAAGCCTCGACCTGACCTGCGACGTGCGCAGCTTCGAAGGCTACGCGATCGAGGAACATATCGTTCTGGAAAGCGACGATCTCAAAGCCGTCAACACCGCCGATTCGGAACGGGTGGCCCCGCACAATCGCGGTGCTTCCGAACTGAAAGACGGCATCGTGAGCGGACGTCTGGCGAAAGCTTCGTGGAACGTGATTCGCCTGCGCAAGCGGGCATAGGGAGGAACTTGACATGACCAAAGCATCGGTAGTCGTCAACGCCGACGTGGCGCTGGGCACGATCGACCGCAATATTTACGGACAGTTCGCGGAGCACCTGGGACGCTGTATCTACGAAGGACTCTGGGTCGGCGAAGACGCCGAGACCCCGAATATCGACGGCATCCGCAAAGACGTGCTGGAAGCGCTCAAGAACCTGAGCATTCCGGTGCTGCGCTGGCCGGGCGGCTGCTTCGCCGACGAATATCACTGGAAAGACGGCGTAGGCCCGCGCGAAGGACGCAAACGGATGGTCAACACCCACTGGGGCGGCGTGGTGGAGAACAATCATTTCGGCACGCACGAATTCTTCCGTCTGTGCGAGCTGCTGGAGACCGAGCCGTATATCTGCGGCAACGTCGGCAGCGGCAGCGTGCGGGAGATGTCCGAGTGGGTCGAGTACATGACGTTCGACGGCGAATCCCCGATGGCGAAGTGGCGGCAGGAGAACGGGCGCGAGAAGCCGTGGAAGCTCAAATACTTCGGCGTCGGCAACGAGAACTGGGGCTGCGGCGGCAATATGCGGGCGGAGTACTACGCCGACGAATACCGCCGCTACCAGACGTATTCGCGCAACTACGGCGACAACAAGCTGTTCAAGATCGCGGGCGGGCCGAACGTGGACGATTACCACTGGACCGAAGTGCTGATGCGCGAAGCGGGCCGCCATATGGACGGGCTCAGCCTGCACAACTACACGATCGCCGGAAGCTGGGAAGAGAAGAAGCAGGCGCTCGATTTCGAAGAAGACGGCTGGTTCGAAGTGATGAAGAAGTCGCTGCACATGGACGAGCTGATTACGCGCCACAGTACGATTATGGACAAATACGATCCCGAGAAGCGCGTATCCCTGATCGTCGACGAATGGGGCACCTGGTTCCTGCACGAGCCGGGCACCAATCCGGGCTTCCTGTACCAGCAGAATTCGCTGCGCGACGCGCTGGTGGCCGGGCTGCATTTCCACATCTTCCACAAGCATCACGAACGGGTGAAAATGACGAATATCGCGCAGATGGTCAACGTGCTCCAGGCGATGATCCTGACCGAAGGCGACAAGATGGTGCTGACCCCGACATACCACGTGTTCGAAATGTTCAAAGTGCATCAGGACGCCGAAGTGCTGCAAATGTCGGTGGACAGCGGCGATTACGAGCTGAACGGCGACTCCGTTCCGCAGGTCAGCGTCTCGGCGTCGCGCAAAAACGGCGAAGTGCATATCAGCCTGTGCAACGTGAATCCGTCGGCCGAAGCGGGCGTGAGCCTCGATCTGCGCGGCATCGGAGCGGACGGGCAGGTAAGCGGACGCGTGCTGACTTCGGACGTGATGCAGGCGCATAACACGTTCGAGCAGCCGGATACCGTCAAGCCGCAGCCGTTCGAGAATTTCGAGCGCGGCGAAAGCGGCGCGCTGTCCGTTACGCTGCCGCCGATGTCGGTAACGGTGCTGACGATCCGGGGCTGATGGCCGCCTCGATCCGCATAGAAAACAAAGCGACCCCATTCTCCTTAGTCGGAGGTTGGGGTCGCTGCCGGTTTATGGCGCATTAACGTGCGGGGACCGTAAACGGCCGTAATCCCGAGCGCCGCCGCGCCCAGCAGAATCGCGGTGACGGCCGGGCTGTAATAAGATCCGTTGACCGGGAAGAGCTGCCAGCAGACATTGATCGTCATATGAAAAAGGACGGCCGACAGCAGGCTTCTTCCGGAATTGAGATACAGCCATACGATGAGCACGCGAAGCGCGACGGTGCCCAGCGACCAGAAAAAGATCCACTCGGCGGAGCGGCCGACCTGCACAAGCGGAATAAGATGATACGCAACGGAAAACAGACCGAGGGCGAGGCCCGTGCCGAAAGCGCCGAAGCGGTCTGCCAGAAGATCGGTCGCATAACCCGTCCAACCGATTTCTTCGCACCAGGCGCCCGCGAAAAACAGCAGCAGGTAGGAGAAAAACTGGATCGCCGTAAACTGCGGAGCCGGTACGTCGGTTCCGGAAATCCGGAGCCAGAAAAAGGCGCATAAACTGACAAACGGCATAATCAGAAAGATCGGCAGGTACCAGGCCTTGGGCCGCACGCTTTTCATATCCAGACCGGCGCGAAGCAGCCGGATCGCGCTCCGCCCGCCCTGCTGCCGGCCGGTCAGGATGAGCGCCGCGGCCGCCGGACAGACCACCATCAATGCGTCGATCGGCAGGCCCGGCAGCAGCTGCACCGCCATCCATTCTCCCAGCAGCCAGAACGGCAGGCTCAATCCGATTACCGCCGCAAAAAAAATGCCCGGGGTTCCCCGCTTCGTTTCAAACGGCCGCTTATGCGAAGATCTCGCTCCACCCATGGTTTCTCCTCCTGACGTGTCGTGCCGGTTCTCTTCTACTTTATCATCGAATGCGGGAATCCGGCCGGAGGTATTGTGACAGTCGGGATAAAAAGATGTTTCCAAACTGGAATTAATGATATAATTAACATCGGAATTCAGGAGATAAGCTCTGAGGAGGCGTAAACCATGGCAAAAGTATTGGTTTTTGGTCATAAGAATCCGGATACGGACACGATCGCGTCGGCGATCGCCTATGCGGAACTGAAGAAGCAGCTCGGCGTGGACGCGGAAGCGGTCCGTCTGGGCGAAGTGAACGGCGAAACGGCTTACGCGCTGAAGCACTTCGGCGTCAAGGCTCCGCGTCTTGTCGAAACGGTCGCAAACGAGTCGGAAGGCGTTATTCTCGTCGACCACAACGAGCGTCAGCAAAGCGCGTCGGACATCGCGGACGCGCACGTGCTGGAAGTGATCGACCATCACCGCATCGCGAACTTCGAGACGGCGCACCCGCTTTACTACCGCGCCGAGCCGGTCGGCTGCACGGCGACCATCCTGAACAAGCTGTACAAAGAGAACGGCGTCGAGATCCGCAAGGAAATCGCCGGACTGATGGTATCCGCCATCGTGTCCGACTCCCTGCTGTTCAAGTCCCCGACCTGCACCGAGCAGGACGTCGCGGCGGCGAAAGAACTGGCCGAAATCGCGGGCGTGGACCTGGACAAATACGGCCTCGACATGCTCAAAGCCGGCGCCGACCTGAGCGGCAAAACGGCGAAAGACCTGATCTCCATCGACGCCAAGGAATTCACGATGGGCGGCAGCAAAGTCGAAATCGCGCAGATCAACGCGGTCGACGTGGACGAAGTGCTGACGCAGCAGGCCGAGCTGGAAGCGGCGCTGAACGAAGCGATCGAGTCCAAAGGCCTCGACCTGTTCGTGCTGGCGATCACCGACATCCTGAACAACGACTCCGTGGCGCTTGCGCTGGGCGGCAAAGCCGATGCGGTCGAACGCGCCTACGACGTGAAGCTTGCGAACAACAAAGCGCTGCTCAAAGGCGTCGTGTCCCGCAAATCGCAGATCGTGCCGGTGCTGACCAAAGCGTTCGAGCAGGCGTAAGCGAGCAGGAAAAAAAGTTTTGACCGCCGAGTCCGATACGGGCCGCGGCGGAAGCGGCTTTGCGCGCAGAGAAGCCCGGCTGGAAAGGGAACCCTTTCCGCCGGGCTTTTTCGGCGCGTTTTCGCGTGGAATCATCCGGATGCAGCGCATCTCCATACCTCCGCCGGCGCAGCCGCTCTTCCATTTTTATCAACGTGTCCTTTATGATGGAAAAGGGGAGAGCCTGCCGACACAAGCCCGCACATTCCGCTTTCCCACTCCGAAACGATCTGGCGGTGGAAATGTTGAAAGTGGAAATGTTGAAAGTAGGGCGTGTTTTAAAACTTCGAAGGAAGCAGATTTGACTGAATTTTTGTTCGATGCAAGGAACTTTTCCGAAGGCGTGCCGGGGCACGTCGAGGGAAAGTGACGCGGCCTTTGAATGAAGCGTACACGCTTTAGGTACGGTTCATTAGCGGGCGGAAAGGCAGGTAAAGATGCACTTCTGTAAGTTTTAAAACACGCCCTAGTTAGAGGCTTCAGAATATCGGCGATGATTGCGGCTGTCGCGTTCGCCGGAGAGCTGCGCCTCAGGACCGTCGAGTGCCTGATTGGATCGATCGTTTGTTTTTGCCTGTCGGTCGTCGCGACTTTTCTGGTCTGAATCCGTTCCGTTCGCGCGCCGAATCCTCTATACTGATGGGAAGAGCGGTCCGGACGCGGATGGAGAGCCGGGCTTTCAAGCGACGAATGAAGAAAACGAGGGGATATAGATGCTGGGATTTGAACGACGGGAGAAGATTATCGAGTTTCTGCGCCGGGACCAGAAAGTGTTCGTGGCGGCGCTGAGCGCGCTGTTCGAAGTGACGGAAGAAACGATCCGCCGCGATCTGGAGAAGCTGGAGAAAGAGGGAATCGTCACGCGGACGTACGGCGGAGCGGTGCTCAACGTGCATACCAACGAAGATCTGTCCTACCAGACGCGCCATACGACCAATTTGCAGGAAAAAAACGATATCGCGCGCAAACTTTCGCGGCTCGTGTCCGACGGCGATACGCTGATGGCCGACCCGAGTTCGACCGTGTTCGAAGGACTGCGGGAGCTCGGCAATGCCAGGAAAAACCTGACGCTGATTACGAACTCCAGCATTATTTTCACCGAATACGCCAAGCTGAGCCACACCGTCATCTCGACCGGAGGCACGCTGCGCCCGCATTCCAACTCGCTCGTGGGTCCGGTGGCGAACGAGACGGTGTCGAAGTACGTGGTCGATACCGCGCTGTTCAGCTGCAAAGGGCTGTCGGCGGAGCACGGCATAACCGATTCCAACGAGCCCGAAAGCGAACTGAAGCGGCGTATGCTGGCGCAGGCGCGCCGCACGGTGCTGCTGGCCGATCATACCAAATTCGACAAAGTGGCGTTCGTGAAGCTGTTCGATCCGGGCGCGGTCGACTTCCTCGTGACCGACCGCCGGCCTTCGGACGAATGGCTGGAGCGGCTGGAGAAGGCGGGCGTCGAAGTGATCTTCTGATTTGTGTGAAAAAACGACCGCAAGCGCGGCTTTCGTGCCTTGAACCGGTACGAAAGCGCGCATGCGGCAAAAAGGCCGCCCGAGTCGTCGGATCGACGCCGGGCGGCCTTTTGATGCAGCGGGGAGCGGTTGAGAAACTCCGCCGCCGGTTACGACACGATCGAACTGTCGGAATAGCTGCAAGCATACACTTCTTCCGCCGGAACGGGCTTGCTATAGTGGAAGCCCTGGGCGGTGAAGCAGCGCAGCTCCCGCAGCAGCTGGGCCTGGTCTTCGTACTCGATGCCTTCGGCGATAATGCTGAGGCCGAGCTGCCGGGCCATCGTGAGGATCATCTCGACGATCGTGCGGCTGTTCTCGTGCGTCGTGATACCTTTGATAAACGAACGGTCGATCTTCAGGCAGTCGATCGGCAGCATATGCAGATAGCTCAGCGAGCTGTAGCCGGTGCCGAAGTCGTCGAGGCTGACCGAGATGCCGACTTTCTTGAACTTGCGCAGGATGGAGATGACCTGCTCTTCGTTGTGCATCATGGCGCTTTCCGTGACTTCAAGCTCCAGCAGGCGGGTGTCGTATTTGAGTTCTTCCAGCGTGGCGAGAATATTCTCGACGATGTCCGTCTGCATCAGGTGGATCTGCGACAGATTGACCGCGACCGGAATCGGCGGCCGGCCTTCGGCGATCCACTCCTGCGTCTGCAAGCAGGCGGTGCGCAGCACCCAGCGTTCCAGCGGCACGATCAGGCCGGATTCTTCGGCGATCGGAATAAACTTGAGCGGAGGCACCATGCCGAGCGTCGGATGGTTCCAGCGCACCAGCGCTTCCAGTCCGACCATGCGGTGGGTGCGGATATCGACCTTTGGCTGATAAAAGAGTACAAGTTCGTCGTTCTCGATCGCCGACTGGAGATCGCGCTCCAGAATCAGCCGCTCGTGGTTCTCCATCGCGCGGCTGCGGTCGAAGTAAGCGAAGCGTCCGCCGCCGCGGCTCTGGGCGTCGTAGCGAGCCTGGTCCGCGTTCTGGAACAGCGTCTCGCTGTCCAGGCCGTCTTCGGGAAAGCGGGCGATGCCGATGCTGGCCGACAGGGCGATCATCTGCTGGCCGACGCGGAACGGCATCATAAACTCGTCGCAGATCCGCTGCGCGATATAGCCGGCATCGCTGTCTTCCGGCAGCACGGCGATAAACTCGTCGCCCGCCGAGCGGGACAGCAGGCTGCCCGAAGGCAGCGATTCGTGCAGCTTGCGGGCGCAGCGGGTAATGACTTTGTCGCCGAAGTCGTGGCCGAACAGATCGTTGATCTTCTTGAACCGGTCGAAGTCGATAAACAGCAGATGGAACGAAGACGGATTCGCTTCTTCCATCAGCAGGTCCACATACTCGCGCGCATGCTTGCGGTTGGTCAGCCCGGTCAGTTCGTCGTGATACGCCAGATGGCGGATCTTCTCCTGGTTTTTCTTGCTGTCCGTTACATTCTTGGCGATACTGTACGCACCGGAGAAGCGTCCGTCCAATATGATCGGCAGCGAAGTCAGGATCAGGTGCAGGGGTTCGCCGTCGATCGTCTCCAGAGAGACTTCGATTTCTTCCGCGGCGCCGTGCAGCGCTCTGTCGTAATGTTCGAACAGCCGTTCCCGGTCTCCCGAGCGCGAATATTCGAACGTATCGGCGGGGGCGTCTTGCCCGATCAGCAGATCGAGCATTTTGCGCGCGCCGTCGTTCAGATCGCTGATATTGCCGTTCGCGTCGAACGCGATCACGCCGTCCGGATTCTGCGCGAACAGCGACATGTAGCGCAGTTCTTTTTCCTGAAGCTCCTTATACTGCTTCGTTTCGTCATCTTCGCGGTAGCGGTCGGCAAAAGCGAACAGGCCCGCCGCGAACGCGAACATAAGAATATAAGGCGTCAGATGGGCGCCCAGGCCCGCCGTTGTAAGTTCGGGCGGGACCGGCGCGGCGGCCAGCGTCAGCACGGGCGACACGATCGCCGCGGCCGCGGCCGCGAATACCAGCGTGTGCAGCGGCAGGCGCTGGAACGTGGTTCCCGTACGGCGCGAGATCATGGTCAGCAGGCGCACCATCGAGAACAGCATCGAGAACAAACCGATACCCGACAATATGGCCGGTTCGAGCCTGTCGTTGACGCTGCCGAAAGCAAAGTAGACGTTGAGATAGCAGAGTACCATAATCAGCAGCGACAGCACGACCGACTTGACGGCCAGATGCAGCATGGCGCTGCGCCCCAGGTTAATCAGCCGGAGCGACAGCAGACAGACGGCGAAACCGGAAACCATGGGCGTAACCAGGTAAGCGAGGTCCGTTTTTACCGAATCGTCGGGCAGCACCGATAACATGCCGAAAAACTGCGTTCCCGCAAAGCCGATGCCCGCAAGCAGCAGCAGAATGGCGGTGGAAGTACTCATTTGGCGTCTCGGGCCGGCACTGCTTTTGGCGACGAAAAAGGTCAGCGCCAAACAGGCGGCTATCGAACAGAATACGCCGCCGGCAAGAAAGATTAAATTTAAGTGAATTAGCTGGAAGTATTCGTTCATGGGGTTCAACTCACTTTGCGAAAAAATCGATTATTATTCTTTATCGACAAAATCCGCGAAAAACAATAGGTTAGGCGAAAAACTATTTTTTCCCGAATATACACGACTTTTTACTGCATCAAAATCAAGCGAAATCAAAACCGGCACTTTTCAATCGGAAAAAATGTCGAATAAATGGTGTTTTGAAGGCTGGCCGGAGAGCGGGGACGCTGCGTTGTTGGTTTATTGCGCAAAAAGATTTTGGATTCGCAAAAAATAAATGTATACTATTGGTAAATGACCGCTCATAGAAGTTCGTCTGCGGAAAGTGCACGGACGTCCAAGCGGAATATGCGGCAGAACGAGGGGAAATAAGATGAGCAAGCAGCCGGAACACGACAACTTTATTTTCGAACGGATCTACGAGCAGTCTCCGGTCGGTATCGCCGTTCTGGCTGTCGGCCGGGGGCGGATCGTGTATGCCAATGCCAAATTCGGCCGGATCTTCGGCTGCGAACCGGACAGTCTGATCGGACTCGAATGCGTATCGGTTCTGGGCGGAAGCGACGTCTGCTCCAGGGACGCCAACGATGAGCGGATCGTCGAAGCGCTCGCGAATCCCGGCGCGCCGCAGGAATTCGAGCGGCGCTGCCGGCACGAGGACGGAAGTTTTATGTGGATTTCTTTTCACATGTCGAAGCTGGATCTGGGGCCGGGAACCGATCCGGGGCTGATCGCCGTGCATGCGCTGGATGTGACCGGCGAGCACCGGCAGCGCCGGCGTTTGCTGGAGAATAATGAAGCTTTCGAGATCATCACCCGCAACACGAGCGAGCTGATTACGCAGTCGGCGCTCGACGGAAGGCTCCTGTACGCCTCGCCTTCCGTGAAGACGCTGATCGGATATACGCCCGAGGAGATGGTGACCCGTCCCCGCTCGGAATTTTACCATTCCGACGATTACGAGGAGGTCCGCCGCATCCCGCTGGAGGAAAGTCTGGGCCGGGTGCACACCCGGCGAATCCGGCATAAAGACGGACGTTATCTCTGGTTCGAGACGATCTTCCAGATGATCCGCGGCGTGGATGGGGAGCCCGACACGATTATGGGCATAGGCCGCGATGTGACGAGCCGCAAGATGTACGAAGAGATGCTCGACGAAGTGCAGCGGATCGCCCATATCGGGTCGTGGGAATGGAATCTGGCCGAGGAGCAGATCTACTATTCGGAAGAGATGCGCCGCGTGTTCGGCGGGCAGCTTGCCGAACGCGAGGACTATCCCGATTCGCTGCAGCGGGTAGTGCATCCCGAAGACCGGGTCAGGGTCGACACCCATGCGCAGAACCTGCTGCGCGGCGAAGGCGAAGGCGAATCGACGCTGCTCTACCGGATCGTGCTGCCGGACCGAACGGTCAAAACGATCCGCAGCCAGTGGGAAACGCAGCGCGCGCAAAGCGGACAGGTCGTGCGGATTATCGGCATGATCCAGGACGTTACCCAGCAGGCGACGATCGAGAACCTGATCCGAGAGAGCGAGCAGCGCTACAAGTCGCTGTTCGATTACAACCCTTCCGGCGTGTACGCTTACGACCTGGACGGACGCTATGTCACGGTGAACGGCAGTCAGGAAGAGCTGACCGGCTACAAAGAAGACGAGCTGATCGGCATTCCGATCGCCGAACTGGCCGTGCCCGAGCACCGGGACCGGGTGGAAACGGGCTTCGAAAGCGTCAAGAACGGCGAAGCGCAGACATACGAAATATGCCTGACGCGCCGCAGCGGCGAGCGGATCGATGTCAGTATTACGAATACGCCGATCATCGTCGACGGCCGCATTGTGGGCGCCTACGGCATCGCCAGCGATATTACGGAGCGCAAACGCCATATGGCGCAGATCGAGAAGCTCAGTTACGAGCATACGCTGATTCTGAACTCCGTTTCCGAAGGGATCTTCGGCACCGACCTGGACGGCAAAGTCGTCTTTATCAACCCGGCGGGCGCGGAGATGCTCGGTTATCGTCCGAACGAGGCGATCGGCGGCCTTAATTTGACGGCGGTGCAGCAGACCGGGCTGGACGCCATGCAGTACAATGTGCAGGATTCGCCGCTGTTCCGCGCTCTGATGACCGGCGAGTCTCACCAGACGTCGGAATCTATTTTCTGGCGCAAAGACGGATCGAGTTTCCTCGTTTCGTACCGGGTGACGCCGCTGTACGATCAGGGCGAGCGCAAGGGAGCCGTCGTCGTCTTCACGGATATTACCGGCGAGCGGGAAATCATCCAGGCCAAAGAATCGGCGGAACGCGCGGACCGGGCCAAGTCCGAATTCCTCGCCGTGATGAGCCACGAGCTGCGCACGCCGATGAACGGCGTGATCGGCATGACGACGCTGCTGGCGGAAACGGAACTGGACGAATCGCAGCGCGCTTACGTGGATATCATTTCCCAGAGCAGCGAAGGGCTGATGCACATCCTGAACGAAATTCTCGATTTCAGCAAGATCGAAGCCGGCAAGATGACGGTAAACGAAGAGCCGATGCAGGTGCGGATGCTGCTCGACCAGGTGCTTGATCTGTTCCTGCCGCGCGCCGCCGAAAAAGGGCTGACGCTGGGCGGGAAAGTGGCTCCGTCGGTGCCGGAAGTGCTGCTCGGCGATCCGCCCAAATTCCGGCAGGTGCTGGTCAATCTGGTCAGCAACGCGATCAAATTCACCGACGCCGGCGGCGTATCGGTCGTGATCGAGCCCGGCTTCTTCCATCAGCCGAGAGCGATGACGCTCGAAGTGTCGGTGTCCGACACGGGCATTGGCATCGCGCCGGACAAGCAGGGACTGCTGTTCCAGTCGTTCTCGCAGATCGAACCGGCGATCAGCCGCAAGTACGGCGGAACGGGACTGGGTCTTGCGATTTGCAAAAAGCTGGTCGAGCTGATGCACGGGTTTATCGGCGTGCACAGCAAGGAAGGGGAAGGCTCGAACTTCCACTTTACGCTGCCGCTCATCGTCCCGGAAGACGAACTTCCGGAGTCGATCGGCGAGAAGCGCGAACTGGCTTCGCCGGAGCCGGGCGAAAGCGGGATTTCGGCGAGAAAAGAAGCGAGGTCCGAAGCGAAGGGCGGAATGTACGGCTCGGACGGGTCGCTTCGCGTCCTGATCGCCGAGGATCATCCGGTCAACCGCCGGCTGCTCGAAGAGATGCTCGTGCGGATCGGCTGCGTCTGCGACCAGGCGTATACCGGCGCGGAAGCGGTCGAAGCGGCGGGGCGCGCCGATTACGATCTTATTTTTATCGATGTGCAGATGCCGCAGATGGAAGGACTGACGGCCGCAGCCGCGATCCGGAAGCTGGCGGGCGGCGCGTCCGCGCCCGTCATGATCGCCGTGACGGCGTTTGCGGGACGCGAAGATTACGAACTGTGCATGCAGGCGGGGATGCAGGACTTTATCAGCAAGCCCCTGTTCGTCTCCGAAGTCGAGTCCCTGGTCGAAAAATGGAGAATGCGGCGGGAACGCCAGGGAGCTTGAAAGAAAGCCGCCGGCTGTCCCGGGTGCTTAGGCGCCGACCGAACAGGCCGTTCTCAAACCGCTCCCGGGCGGTCTTGAGAACGGCCTGTTTGCGCTGCGGACGCTTTTCGGGCCGGCAGAAGGGAGGAAGCCCCTTATACTGCCGGATTTTCAATAAAAATAGATCGAATAAGTTTGCGGATCCCGCCGCTTTCTTCCTTGTTTTGGGTAATGAAGCTTAATCGACAACCAAGAATGGGGAGGGACCTCCGTTGAAGAAAAAACTGCTCATTACCGGCGCCGCCGGCAAGGTCGGCTGGAGCATCGCGCGCAAGCTGCGCGAAACCGGCCGTTACGATATTGTGGCGACCGATTTGGAAGAAGACGCCGAGCGGGACATCGCGTCCCTCGACGTGACGAACGCGGAGGATGTGCGCCGCCTGGCGGAAGGCGTCGACACGATCCTGCATATCGGCTGGGCGGAGGACGACGAAGATTTCCTGGGCAAGGTCCTGCCCGTCAATGTGACGGGCGCTTACCATATTTACGAAGCCGCCAGGGAGAACGGCGTTCGCCGGGTGGTGTTCGCCAGCTCCAACCACGCGACCGGCTTCTACCGGGCCGGCGAGAACGTCGAACCGGAAGACCCTTACCGGCCGGACAGCTTCTACGGCTTGAGCAAATGCTATATCGAACTGCTCGGCCGCCTGTACGCCGACAAGCACGGCATTTCTTCCTTCAACGTCCGCATCGGGAACTACCCCGGCAACCGGCCTCCGGCTTCCCGCCGGGCGCTCAAGATCTGGATCTCCGAGCGGGATCTGGCCTCGCTGTTCGCCTGCTGCGTCGAAGCGGACCCCAAGATCGATTTTCTCAGTCTGTACGGAACGTCCGCCAACTCGGACAACTATTACGATATCGCCTATTTGAAAGACTTGATCGGCTACGAGCCGCAGGACGACGCCGCGGAGCTTCAAGCGGAAGCGGAGCGCCTGTACGGCGGATTGAAAGACGACGAGCAGCCGCTGCAGGGCGGGGGCTTTACAAACCGCTAAACGCGGAAAAGGGAGGTGGCGAATATGAGATGCACGGAATGCGGGGCGGAGATCCCGGAAGGCAGCCGTTTCTGCAACGAGTGCGGAGCGGAGCAGCCGGAATCTTCGAGAAGCGGGGCAGAGCTTAAAGACGAGCGGGAAGACTTCGCGCCGCAGCAGGCTGCGGCGGAGACGGAATTCGCGGCGGCGGAAGTCGAAGCCGATGCGGCGGCGAAGGAAGAGCGCGACGCTGCCGCACGGGAGGCCGGAGCTTTGGAACCGGAGGCATCCGGCCCGGAGGACGGACAGGCACCGGAGTGGACGGCCGCGCTGCGGGAAACGGCCGGGGCGGGGGCGTCGGCGGCGCATGAGCCGCAGGAACGCCGGACGGAAGCGCCCGGCGGACAGCCGGTCGGCCGGGTGGATCTGCATAAAGCCGCGCCGCTGGTATCGGGCGGCGCGGCGGCGGCAGGCCCGGCGGCCGGCGAAGAGACGAAGCGGCCGGGATTTCGGGCCGCTTCGGCGGAAGCGGCAGAGGCTGCGCGGCCGAACCGGCGGGCGGAAGCCGGAGAAGCCGCCGGGGCCGGAGCCGAAGCGGCGCAGCTGTCGGCCGCTCGCGAGACGGCCGCGCCGCCGGCCGGCGAGAGCCGGCTGGAATCTGCCGGCCGCCGGGAAGAACGGCCGCCGGCCGAAGCGGCGCGCTACAATGCGGCGCCGCCGGCATCGCGGCCGGCGGCAGGGCCGCCCGCGGGCGCGGAGCCCGGCGCGGGCTGGATCGGCACGGCGCCGTACGCGCACATGCCGTCCGGCTCCGCTGCTTACGCGGAGCGGGGGGCTTCGCCGGCGCCGGGCGATGCGGCGCAGGAGCCTCTTGCCGTCCGGCTGACGCAGGGCGGCGGAGACGGCGCGGCGGGAGCGCCGCCGCAGATGTGGCCCGTGGGCGGGCAGCGCGGCTATGCGCCGCCGGCTTCGGCCGCGCAGACTTCGGCGGCCGGGCGCCCCGCGCCTCGGGGCGGCGACAAGCGCAGAAGCCCGCTCGCGTGGCTGGCGCCGGTTCTGCTGGGCCTGGCGGCGGCCGGCCTGCTCACGGCGCAGGTGTCTTACGAGCGCGGCGTCAACGGCGAGGCGGCGGCCGATCAGCAGGGCGCGGCGCAGGCGGCGCTGGGCGGCAATTACGAGATTGCCGAGGCGAAGCTGGACGAGGCGCTGGAGCGGCGTCCCGACGATCCGGGCTTGAAGACGGATCTGCAAACGGTGCAGGACGTGCGCCGGCTCGACGGGCGTCTCGGCGAAGCGCAGCAGCTGATAACGTCGGGCAGCGCCGAAGAGGCGCAGAAGATCCTGGGCGAAGTGGAGAACGAGCTGGGCGACCGCAAGAGCGGCGCGTACGACCGGGTGCGGGAGCGCCTGAACCGGCTGCGCGAGCGCACGGCGCTCGCCGGCATCCGCGGCGAAGCCGAGCGTGCCGCCACGCTGGACGAGCTGGCCGGACTGTTGAAGACGGCGAGCGCTTCTCCTTCCGCGGAGAAGGAAGGCGTAGTGGGCCTGATTACGAACCGGATCGTGGACGTGACGGGCGACGAAGCGGAAGCGGCGATTGCGAGCGGCAGCTATTACGAAGCCGCGGCCGTGATCGACGAAGGGCGCGGTTACGCGCCGGAATCGGAGCGTCTGATCGAGCTTGAGAAACAGGTGTCGGCGCTCGCTTCCAAAGAGAAGTCGTCCATGCCGGAGCTGGCCCGGTTGACCGGCGCGCAGCTGCGCGAAGACGGCGCCGAGCTTGCGCTTGCCGATCTGCGGCAGGCGGAGACCGGACGCGGATTGTCGTTCTCCGGCATGCTGACCAATACGACGGATCAGGCGATGTACGACCTGCTGGTCGAATACCGTATCTACAGCCCCGAAGGTTCTTTCCTGGGCGAGGATTGGACGGAAGTGCGTCCGGCCGACCTGAAGCCCGGCGCAAGCGGGAACTTCGCCGCCGCATCGTCGGAAGCGCCCGACGATGCGATCGTCGTGATCGATTCGGTCAGCTGGTACAGAGAATAAAGGGGGAACGACCGTGAGAAGACAAACGTGGATCAGCCTTATCGTTTGCGCCGTTATTCTGCTGGCCGGCTCCGCCGGTTCGTACTTGATCCATCGGGACTTTGCCCTGAACGTCGGCGGCGGTTCGCTGCTGGCGGAAGCTCCTTCCGCCGCGAGCGCGGGAAGCGCTTCGGCGGCCGGGCAGAACGCGGGGACGGAAAACAAATCGCAAACGGACGAAACGGCTGCGGACAAGACCGAAAAAGACTCGTCCGACGGCGTCGACTCCGGCGCGCAGAGCGGCGCGGACAACGGCGGCGAGGCGGCGGGCGGCGAAAGCCAGAAGGGCGGAGAAGAAGACGGCAAGACGCTGAAAGAAATCATTTCTTCCGTCGGCCAGAAAGTCGTCATGATCGAAACGCCCGACGGTTCGATCGGCTCCGGCTTCCTTTATAACGACCGGGGCGATATCATGACCAACGCGCATGTCGTAGCCGGGTTCGAAGACGTGGAAATCACCACGTCCGACGCGAAGAAGATGGCCGGCCGGGTCATCGGCATCGGCGAAGAAACCGATGTGGCCGTCGTCCGGGTCGAAGACCTGGAAGGCGTGGAGCCGCTGGCGCTCAAGCTCGAAGCGGAAGCGGAAGTCGGCGACGAAGTCCTTGCGCTCGGCAGCCCGCTGGGTCTGCAAAATACCGTGACAACCGGCATTATCAGCGGCGTGGACCGGACTTTCGATATCGATCCTTACTACTATGAAGGCCTGTACCAGATCTCCGCGCCGATCGCGCCGGGCAACAGCGGCGGTCCGCTGATCGACCGGGCGACCGGCCAGGTGCTCGGCATCAACTCGGCGGTCACCGACGAAGGCGGGATCGGCTTCAGCATTCCGGTTGTCAGCATCGTCGATTCGGCCGAAGGCTGGTCGGAAAGCCCGATGAAAGAACTGCCCGTGCCCGACTACCTCTACGACGAGTACGGAATGCCGTACGACGATTCGCAGGACGGCTCCGGCGACGATTACGGAGACGAATACGGCGACGATCTCGGCGAGGCGACCGAGCTGGAATATGCGGCCGAAGACGTGCTGTACGACTTCTACAACTTTGTCGGAGCCGGCGATTACAAATCGGCTTACGAACTGCTGGGCGGCGACTGGAAAGCCAAGCTGTCGTACGAGAAGTTCGCATCCGGTTACAAAGATACGCTGGGCGTGTACATGGATTACTGCGTAGGCGTCGAGAACGGGGACGGGACCGTGAGCGTATACGTCTCGATCACCGCCGACGAGCGCAAGGAAAGCGGAGCGGCGGAAGCGGCCGCTTACGACCTGATCTATCAGGTCGGCTACGAGGACAACGACTTGAAGATGTTCAGCGGCAAGTCGGAATAAACGGAATTTCAAATCAGGGGAGGGTTTGCAGCCATGGGCAGCATCGAACAAAAAGACGGAGCTTTCGTTCTGGTCGAAAACGGGAAAGAACTGGCGGAAGTCACCTATATGGAGCGGGATGAACACGTGCTGATGATCGATCATACTTTTGTGTCCGAATCGCTGCGCGGCCAGCATGTCGGCGAGC
The DNA here is from genome assembly GCF_030518235.1 of Saccharibacillus sp. CPCC 101409. Classification (GTDB taxonomy): domain Bacteria; phylum Bacillota; class Bacilli; order Paenibacillales; family Paenibacillaceae; genus Saccharibacillus. The sequence continues at coordinate 36,414 of NZ_JAULSA010000017.1, forward strand.
AGCTGGTCGACCGGGTCGTGCAGCTTGCGCGGGAACGGAATGCGAAGATCGATCCGGTTTGCGAATTCGCGCAGGCGCTGTTCCGGCGCAAGAAAGAATACGCGGACGTATGGAAGCAGGATTAACGACGACGGCAGAAAACGATAGAAGACGGAAAAAGAACAAGCTTCGGCGGACCGCCTCTCCCGGCGGGCGGCGAAGCTTTTTTTCAGGCGTTCTTTTTCAAAAAGATTCTCCTTGTCGATCGCGTTCGGCTGTTCGTTCACCGTTTGGACAATCCCCGAAATTAAATTGCAAACAACCTTGACTTCTTTTTAATGATTATGTATTATTTAATTGTAAACAACTTAATTGAGCGGATTGAACAACCCGTTCCGTTAATCCTTGATCCGATACACAAAACGGTTTGCAACGGAACGCCGCTTCGGCTTTTTTCATCCCGGACGGCCTTTCCTTCAAAAAATTCGGCGACGAAAAGGAGATTTTCAAACATGAGCGCATTGTACACGGCAACGGCAACGGCGGTAGGCGGACGCGACGGCAAAGTTACTTCTTCGGACGGCATTATCGATATCAGCCTGAAGACTCCGAAAGGCCTCGGCGGCCCGGGCGGCGACGGAACAAACCCGGAACAGCTTTTCGCGGCCGGCTACACGGCATGTTTCGACAGCGCTTTGAATCTGGTGATTCGCAAAGAGCGCATCAAAGAAGTAACGGGCACAAGTGTAACGGGCGACGTGTCGATCCTCAAGGACGAAGCGGACGGCGGCTTCAAGCTGGAAGTTAAGCTGAACGTCAGCATCCAGGGCGTCGACGCCGACACCGCGCACAAACTGGTTGAAGCGGCGCATCAAGTATGCCCGTACTCCAAAGCGACACGCGGCAATATTGAAGTCAGCCTGAACATCGTTTAAGTTTAAACGAGAGCCGGAGCCTTGATCCGGCAGCGACGGCGGCAATCGGTTACGGAAGCGGGAGTCCCAATCGTTCCGGGCCCTCGGGAGGGCGAAAGCATGCAGCAGAAAATCATCTCGTTTCAGCCTTACACCCAGTGGGAGACCGGTATCCGGTCTTCCGCTTCCGCATGCGGTCCGGCGGCGATGGCCGCCCTGATCCGCTTCTGGGAAGAGCGGATCGCCGCCCGCGGGCCGCAGACGTCCTTCGCGCGGCTGCCCGGTGATCCCGCGCAGGCCGTCAACCGCCTGTACGCGGCTTACGGCGGCACGCCGCTTGGCATGGGCGCGCCGCTGCTGGCGCGAGGTCTGCGCCGCCACCTCGGCGCCGCGCTGCGCGAAGGCGGGCTTGCCGGCCGCGTACAGGCGCGGAGGCTGCGCGGCTTCGACGCTTACTGCGGCGAGATCGACGCGGGCCGGCTGGTCGCCGTGAAGTTCGACAAGTGGTTCGCGCTGCGCTGGTTCGGGCGCTATGCGTTCGATTACCACTGGACGGTCGGCTGCGGCTATCGGATCGACGACGCGGGACGGGCCTGGCTGATCGTGCACGACGCGGGCACACGCTACAAAGACGGGACTTATGCCGCCAGCCGCGAGCGGCTGATCGAGTACGCGCCGAACCGAAGCGTGCTGACGATGGTTGCGCTGACGATCGAAGGCGTTTGATTCAGGCGATGAAGCGGCCGGCTCCCGATTGCTTTGATCGAATGGTAGCAAAAAACCTTCAGTTCCGCGTGTTCGCGGGTCCGAAGGTTTTTTTGCGCGTTTACGGTCTTGCTGCCTTGCTTTACGATCGCCTGCCGGTTCGCTTTTTGCCGCCGACAGCGCCCAACGCAACGCTTATTCGCCGGCTTCGTCGTCTTTCGACTCCGTATCCGCCTTGTCCGACTGCGAGTCGTCCGCCGTCGCTTCCGCCGGCACGGCGATCTCCGAGACGGCGTTCTGGTCGGAATATGTACCGTCCGAATTGGCGACGATATGCAGGTCCTGCTCGTTCACCTGCAGCGTGGTGTCCATCTTGACCGAAGAAGACGACAGCTGGTGCGATTCCTTGTCCACGACCAGACTGTAGCTGACTTTGCTGCCTGCGCTGCTTTGAAGCATTTCGCTCAGGCCGGATTGCGCCGATTCGCCGAGCTGGCGTCCGAGGCCCGCTTCGATCAGCTTGGCGGCTTCCGCGTCGGCCGCTTCGTAGGTCAGCGTATACGCGCCGCCTTCTTCCGACAGCTTAAGGCCGTCTTTGTAATCGCTCAGCTCTTCGATCAGCATAGCCGGGTCGAGGATGTCCGTCGTTACGATCGAACTTTCTTCGGAACCGTCCAGCGTCTGCGTGCTCCACGCTCCGCTTGCATCCTTGGCGTGGATCTCGCTGCCGGTCGCGTACACTTCCGTAGCCGCCTGCTGGCCCTGCGACAGCGTGTCGATCTTGAGGCCGTACTGGACTTCCGGCTTCGCGATCACGTCGCCGGCGATCTCGATCGCCGTTTCGACCGGTTCTTCGCTGTCCGCGGTTTCGACGGTATAGTTCGTTTTCGAATCGATCTTGTAGCTTTCGAGCGCTTTGGCCTGCTCCAGTGCCTGGTCGTAGACCGACGCCGCCGTTTCCGTCGACTCGCCGGAAGGCTTACTTTCTTTGGCCGGATCGGTGGTGGAGCTTTCCGACGTACAGGCCGCCGAGAAGAGCAGCAGCGACAGAGCGCTCATTTTAAGTGCGTTACCCAGGTAATGCCGATTGCGGTTTCTTTTTGCCGAGTACATGATGATCCCCTTTCGACTTGTGCGATACTTATTACCTTACCATTTCAAACCTGTAAAGTAAAAAACGAAAAGGAAACAATAAGGAAACAATCTCGACAAAAAAACCGTCCCGACGAATATTTCAAATTCTTGTCACTTAACATCAAAGCTTTGGCGGGATATAATATGGGGTGACAAATTTTAAGGAGAATCCGCCCTCATGAGCCAATCGAACGAGAACGAGAAATACCGTCCGACCACGAACCGCAATTTCGCCGGATTGATCATTACCGTTTCCGTCGTCGCGAACATTATCATTTTGCTGCTGTTCTTTTCGCCGATCGGCTATCAGGGGACCGCGCATTTCGATCTGACGATCTTTCCTCGGCTGAACGCCATTTTCAACAGTTTCACGTTTATTTTCCTGGTCTGCGCGCTGATCGCGATCATCCGCAAGAACGTGCCGGTGCACAAAGCGTTTATCCTGGCGGCTTTCGCTTCCACGCTGCTGTTCCTGGTGTCGTACCTGACCTTCCACTACGTATCGCCGGAGACGGCCAAGTACGGCGGCGAAGGCATCCTGCGTCCGATTTACTTCTTTATCCTGATCTCGCACAGCATCCTGGCCGCGCTGATCGTGCCCCTGGCGCTGTTCACGCTGGTGTTCGGCTGGACGATGCAGGTGAAGAAGCACCGCAAGATCGCCCGCTGGACGATGCCGATCTGGCTGTACGTCAGCGCGACGGGCGTGATCGTATATCTGTTTATGGCTCCGTATTACCACTGATCGGACTTTTTACGCAGGACAGAAGAAGCGCATCCGCGTTTGGCGGGTGCGCTTTTTTTGCCGTCATTCCGGGGAGTTATCGAATTCGGGGGATTGAAAAATATTTTTTATTGGCGCATGTCAGGTCGTTTATGTTATAAATCGTGACAATATATATTTTCAAAAAAAGAAATCTAACATGAAGCGCCTGGCGCGAAAAGGAGGAAGTTTTATGCCGAATAGATCTTCTGCAAGTCCCGTCGAACTGCTGCACCGGCTGCCGAAAGTCGATCTCCACCTGCATTTGGACGGAAGTATCCGCGAATCCACATTGTGGGAAATCGCGGCCGAACAGGGCGTAAAGCTGCCTGCCGTCCGCGCCGAAGAATTAACTCCTTTCATGAAAGTAACGGGAGAATGCGGAAGTCTGGTCGAATATTTGGAAAAGTTCGATTTTGTGTCAGGTTTCCTCCATAAAACGGATGTGCTGGAGCGGATTGCGTACGAACTGGTCGAACAAGCATCGGAGCAGAACTGCCGTTATATCGAAGTCCGCTTCGGTCCGCAGCTGCACCGCCGGGACGGGCTGAGCTGCGAAGACGTGATCGACGCCGTGCTGCGGGGGCTGCGCCGGGGCGAAAAAGAGTTCGGCGTAACGGCCCGCGGGATCGCGGCCTGCCTGCGCCACCATTCCCCGCATATGAACAGCGAAGTGGTCGCGGCGGCGGCCGCGTTCAAGAATCGGGGACTGGTCGCGGTCGACCTGGCCGGTCCGGAAGCCGCTTACCCGGCCTATCTGCACCGCGCCGTGTTCGAATACGCGCAGCTGATGGATATGCCGGTGACGATCCACGCGGGCGAGGCGGGCGGAGCGGACAATATCCGCGAAGCGATCACCCGGCTGGGCGCGACCCGGATCGGGCACGGCGTCCGGCTGCGGGAGAACCCGCAGGTGTTCGAGCTGGTGCGGGACCGGCAGATCGTACTGGAGATGTGCCCGGTCAGCAATTACCAGACCAAAGCGATGGAGGGCTGGGAATCTTACCCGGTGCGCGAATATTTCGACGCCGGCCTGAAGCTGACGATCAACACGGACAATCTTACGGTATCCGATACGTCGATGGTCAAAGAGTACCGGATCCTGACCGAGAAATTCGGCTTTACGCTGCCCGAGATCGGGACGCTGATTCTCAACGGCGTGGATGCCGCGTTCCTGCGTCCCGAAGAGAAAGCGCGGCTGCGCGCCGAGTTTGTCGGCAGCTTCCTGGAACTGGGCATGATGGCCGGTTAAGGAAAGTCGTTTAGCAGTAAAAAGCTGGAATAAAAAATAAACGCAGCGGCAAAAATCATATTGAAGCGCTTTCTTTTTGGTGTAAACTGGAGATAACACACACCGGTTGACATCAAACAAGGAGGCGCTTTGTCATGTTCGGAAGAAAGTGGCGCAAGCGGATAAAACGGAAAACGATTCTGCTGGGTCTGGCCGGCATGATCATGCTGACGGGATGTTCGACGGTTCGGGAAACGATGGCGCAGCTTGAAATGTACGGCAGCAACGAAAAGATCGCGCAGAGCGGAGACAGCTACAGTTACAAATTGCGCGAAGGACAGGCCGACGAAAGCGGGGCGAGCCTGGAATTCAAACAGTTTACCGGCGTGCATACGCTGTGGTCGGCGGATGCCGAGCGGGAAGCGACGGTTACGCTGGATCTCGACGTCGGCGTCAAGAACGGCAAGTTCAAAGTGGTCCACGTCCGTCCCGACGGGGAAGTAATCAAGCTGGCAGACGCGTCGCTGGGCGGTGAGCCGGTCACGATCGAGCTGCCGGAAGGCCGCAGCGAGATCAAGATTGTCGGCAAGAAAGCGTACGGACATCTGGAAGCGCGTTTCAGCGATAATGAAACCGCGCATTTCCAGCCGGTCAAGATTCAGTGACTTGTCCCGATCGGAGATTCGGTTTCGCCCGCCCGTGGGTTCGGATCGAACCCGTGTACGAATCCCCAAGGAAAGGAAACGAAAGGCCCGCGCGGCGCGCGGGTCTTTATCGTGCCGGGCGGCTAAACGGGTTCGAGCAGCGCGGCGGAATCTCGGAGAGCGCAGTTTGTATAGAAAAAGAAGCCCGGAACCATTGAAGGTTCCGGGCTTCCGTGCGTGCCTGGCGGGATCTGCTGCGCTCCTGCGGTCCGGTCGCCGCCGGCTCTGTGGCGTTCTATGATAATCAGGCTTTCGCCGATTCGAATCTCATCATGCGTTCCAGCTTGCGCGTAATTTCTTTTTGCCATTTCTTGTCGCCGACTTGAACGGCCACATTAAGCAGATCCAGGTAATCGTCAAAGCTCAGGCTTACTCTCGAAGATGAAGGTTGCATACGATTTTGTTCTCCTTTTATGTGAAGTCATTAGATGCAGCTACCGTACGGGAATGATAATCATTATCACGTTTATATTCTCTATTATCCATATTTTTAGAGAAATTGCAACGAGCGAGCCAGATAAAATTTCAAAACGCAGCCAACAGTTCGGATTTTATTCAAATTTAAAAAATCAAAAATCCGGTTTACGAGCCGCTTCATCGGGAAGGGAACCGGAACGAAGCGAATAAAACGTAACGCTTTTCGCTTTGTAAACGTTTATAAAGAGAGGCGCATCCCCGGGATGCGCAGGAAAAGGAGGGAAGAAACGATGAAAAAAGATTTTTACCTGGTAGGCTGGGGACTGACGGTGATGCTGCTTAATATCGTTACGAATCCCTGGATCAGCACGGCGGTCAATGTGGTTGCGCATGCGCTGATCTTTGTCGGCCTTATTCGTTTGAAACGCCGCAATTCGATGTTCGGGGCGGGCGGCCTGTTCGCGGTAACCGCGGCGCTGCTGTCGGTTATCTCGATGCTCACCTCGCCGGTGAACGAAGCGGCGCTGACGAACGCTCCGTCCTGGGCATGGGGAATCGATATCCTGTTCTCGCTCGCTTCTCTCGCGATGATCTACGCGATCTGTACGGGTACGGCGCGCGAAGCGGACAAAGAAGGAGAAACGGAACTGGCGAAAAAAATGCGCTTCGGCTGGTGGACCTACCTGGTCCCCGCCCTGATTGCGCTGGCTTTGATTCCGATCCTGCTCAATTTCGGGGAAAATACGAATATGCTGGCGCCCCTCCTGGTGCTCGGCCTGATCTCCCTGGCGGCGACGATCTCGATTATTGTGGGTCTTCGCCGCGCGGGCCGCGATCTGCGATCGTATGAAGAGAATGCGGCGGCGGACGGCGTGAAAACGAGTGGAGCATGAAGCGATGAAGCGGGAAATTTTGCGCGAGCGAATCGGCCTGCTTAAAAAGCGGTCCTTTCTGGCTTCTTCGGTCCTGGGCCTGATTGTAATGGCAGCCTGCGGAAATGGAACGGTTACGACATATCCGAAGCCGCGGTCGGAATCGGCGGACAAGGAAATCCGTGCGGACGATACAAAAAGCGCGCCTCCGGAAGCGGCCGGCCCGGATGCTCGAAACGCGGAAGGACAGGCCGGAACCGGCGATGAGAATGCAATCGACAGGGGCGTCCATATCGACTGGGACCGGATCGACAGCCCGCTGTGGAACGCGGAAATGCAGCCGAAACTGAATGCCGTGCTTGAAGCCCTTGCGCAAAAAGATGCCGAAAAGCTGAATCTTGCCGTACGCTCCGATACGGCGGGCGCTTTCGATGATCTGCTCGCTTACGAATTCGATTTCCGGGCGGTAACCGATGTGGTCGAGGAGCGCGGAAGACTTTTGGTCGGAGTGAGCCACATTGTGCGAATGACGGATGACATTCCGCGCGAAGGCGTCTACTATTACTATTTCGACCAAAGCGAAAGCGGAGAATGGGAGATCGTTGCGATCGATTGACGGGTTGGGCGGCCTCGACGGCCGGCGGTTCGGTTCATTGATTAACTTTCTGGGCCTGCCTTCGCCAAATGTGCGGATCGGCATCAATTTGAACCGATTGGAAAGGGAATGGCGGTTATTCATGCGGATCGGCATTAATTCTGAGAAGAATCGGCCAGATCGGGCAGAAAACGGCCGGATGAGAACCAGATTGATGCGCATATGCAGCAATCGGCGGAGTTTCGCGCGAAGTCGGAGAAAATGCTGCGGATATGCACGAACGGTCGGGTGCAGGCAGGCTTAACCGGCAAGCACGATAAAAAAAGCCTCCAAACCGCCGCGGATGAAGCGGAGTTTGGAGGCTTTTTGGCGTTTTCGATTCGATTTCGATGCGGTTCGGTTCGATCGGGCGGGTCGTGAAGGCGGCCGAGGCTGCGCTTAGGCGCGCAGCTCGATCGCAAACGTACGGATCTGGTACGGCTCCAGCACGAACGGGATTTGCGGCTCGTGGCGCCGCTCGCCTTCGGGCCGTTCCAGCAGGTCGCATTCCTGCCAGGATGCGATCTCCAGATCGCTGCCCAGCGTCAGGCGCTGCCGGCTGCCTGAGAAATCGTGCACGCGCAGGACGACGGACCTGCCGTCTTCCGAGCGCTTCACGGCGGAGATCATCGCCGTGCCCGCATCGGCGGCGTGAACGCCGGCGCCGGCAGTCGGGCCGCCGGCTGCGCGGTAAGCCGCCGCCGCGTCGCTGGCTGCGGCGGCTGCGGTCCCGTTCGGGCCGGCGGCTGCGCTGCCGCCGCCCGTGCCGTTCGCCGCGGCGGCCTGCGCACGGCCGCCGTGCTCTGCCGCGGTCCGGGCAGGCTGAGCCGCCCGGACGACTTCGGTTCCGCCCGATAGGTGGAACATGGAGAGCGCCGGCTGCTGCGGGGCGCCGGCGGAAGCGCGCAGCGGGCTGTTCAGCGCCCAGGCGCTGCGCACCGTGCCGCCGGCCAGCCAGTCGCCGTCGTGCGGCAGCAGCGAATACGTGAATTCGTGCGATCCCTGATCCGCTTCGGTATCGGGGTGCTGCGCGCACTTGATGAGGGATAAACGCATCACGTTGTCTTTGATGTCGTAGCCGTATTTGCAGTCGTTCAGCAGGCTGACGCCGTAGCCTTTGTCCGACAGGTCGGCCCACTGATGGCCGACGGTCTCGAACCGGGCCATATCCCAGCTCGTGTTCCAGTGGGTCGGACGGGTCACGTTGCCATACTGGACGTCGTACGTCGCTTCGGTCGCGCGGACGTGGACCGGGAACGCGGCTTTGAGCAGCACGCGCCGCTCGTGCCAGTCGGCCGTCGTCTTGAAGTCGATGCGGCGGTCGCGCGCATAGACGGTCAGGTGCTGCTGTATGCGGGAAGCTTTTGTTTCCCACACAAAGCGGACCACGCAGCGCAGCGGCCCGCGCTCGATGACGGACACTTCCGTCAGGTTGTCCAGCTCCCAGGACTTCTGCTGGTAGAAAATATCGACGTCCCACGCTTCGTGCGCCAGCGGTTTGTCTTCGAACAGCTGCAGCACGTTGCCGCGCTGCCCGGCCGCCAGCACTTCGCGCTCGGCCGCCCGGTCGTACAGGCGAGTGAGCTGGCCGCGCTCGTTCCAGTCCAATTCGTAGAACGGCGTGGACACGCCGTGCTCGCGCAGCGTAAAGGCGTCCGCGCCGCCTGCTGCAAGCGCATCGCCGCCAGCGGCGCTTTCCGCCGCCTTCGCCACGGCCGCGCCGGACAAGCCCGTGTCCGCCGGCCGCTGCGCCGCCGGCATTTCCGCGCCTGCGGCGCCCCGGCGTTCCGCCGAAGCCGGCGGAATATCGCCGTCCGCGCCGGAGCGCCCGCCGCTCTCCGCGCTTTTGGCCGCGGCCGCTCCCGTGCCGCCCGCCGCGATCCCGCCCTCCGAGCCCTCATCCGGCTCGAACGTCAGCTCCGCATAACCCAGCGAAGGCACATCCTTCGCTTCGACCAACCACGCGCCGCCGCTTGTCCGCTGCGCGTTCAGCCGCTCGCCGCGGTGGCTGCGCCAGACGCCGCTCCCGCTTTCCGCGGCCGCTTCGCCCGCCGCCGGCTCTACCCCGCTCGCGCCGCTTCCGCGCGTGCCCGCCGTCGGCTCCGCACTGTCCGCGCCGCTTCCGCGCGTGCCCGCCGTCGGCTCCGCACTGTCCGCGCCGCTTCCGCGCCCGGCCGCCTCCGCGCCGGAACGGTTCCCGCCGGCGATTTCCGCCGCCGGAATCTCCACAATTCCGCTCTCCGTCCACGGAGCGGAGTTCCAAACCGTAAAGCGCCGCAGGCCGCTGTCGGTGCTCTCTCCCGGGCCACCGTCCGGCGTGCTTCCGGTGTTCTCTACCGGCTCTGCGCCCGGCGTGCCGTCGGTGCTCTCTCCCGGGCCACCGTCCGGCGTGCTTCCGGTGCTCTCTCCCGGCTCTGCGCCCGGCGTGCCGTCGGTGCTCTCTCCCGGCCCGCCGTCCGGCGTGCTTTCGGCGCTTTCAAAGCCCCGCTCCGGCCCCCCGGCCTGCGGCCGAGGGGTTCCGGAATCTTCGCCCGGAACCGCCGCGGCCGCGCCCGCTTCGCTCCGGCCCTCGCTGTCCACGCTCCGAACGATCGCGTCTCCGCCAACCCCTTTTCCGGCCGAATCGTTCCCGCCCGTCAGCAGTCCGCGTTCCGCGGCAAGCCGCGCTTCAAGACCCAGCCGCTGCGCCTGCGCATATTCGATCGTGCTGTCTTCGTACACTTCGCGGATCGACGAGCCCGGGATGATATCGTGGAACTGGTTGCGCAGAACGATCTTCCAGCCCTCGTCGAGATCGGTTTTGGCATACCGGCTCCAGTCGCCCGCCGTTACGGCGTCCAGCGCGCTCAGCCACTCGGTTTCGCGGTACAGCAGCTCCAGCTTGCGGTTCATGCGTTTGTTGTACGCCTGGCTCGTATACGTGCCGCGGTGGTACTCCAGATACAGCTCGCCATCCCAGGTGTGCACGTAGCTGTCGCTGTTCTCGACCGTTTCGCGCAGCTCCCGGAAATAGTCGCCGGCGCTGCCCGCGGTCATCTTCGGCAGGCCCGGCATCCGGTCGATACGACGCCGCATCTCCAGCATATTCCGGTTCACGCCGCCGCCCCCGTCGCCGTAGCCGTAGGAAAACAGCAGTTTCTGGTTCAATTCTTTGTCGCGGTAAGCGTCCCAGCTTCCTTTGACCGTTTTGGGCATGATATTGCCGTTGTAGGTATAGAACCACGATCCCGGCCGGGACCAGGGCTCCGTCGTCGTGATAAAATGCGTCAGGATCTCCGTCCCGTCCATCCCGCGCCACATAAACGTATCGTGCGGCATCCGGTTGTACTGGTTCCAGCTGATCTTGGTCGTCATAAACGTACGGATACCGGACTTCTTCAGGATCTGCGGTAGCGCCCAGCTGTAGCCGAACACGTCGGGCAGCCACAGATAATCGCATTCCGCGCCGAATTCTTCCCGGTAGAACCGCGTCCCGACCAGGATCTGCCGCACCAGCGACTCGCCGGAGGTCAGGTTGCAGTCCGCTTCGAGCCACATCGCCCCGCCCGTCTCCCAGCGGCCTTCCGCCGCGCGCGCTTTGATGTCTTCGTACAGCTCGGGGTAGTCGTTTTTGACGTAATCATACAGCTGGGGCTGGGTTTGCAGAAACGTATATTCCGGAAAAAGTTCCATCAGGCGCATCACCGTCGAGAACGAGCGGGCCGCTTTCTCGCGCGTATGCTTGAGCCGCCACAGCCACGCCACGTCGATATGGGTGTGCCCGACCGCCGTGATCTCGACCGCCGAGTGCTTGTCCATCTTGTCGATCGCGTTCGACAGAAAGTCGCGCGCTTCGCGCAGCGAATCGTAGAACTCGTCCGAGCCCGGCGCGTTCCAGTCGATATGCAGCAGCGAACGGTCCGCCGCTTTGAGCAGCTGCGCGCGTTCCGGCAGGTTCTCGTCCAGCACTTCGACCGTTTCCGATACCGCCAGCAGCGTGTAGTAGTAATCGTCCGCCGGCTCGTCGAGCCAGCACACTTCCGCGATACGGACGCCGTGGGTCTGGTTGCGCTGCATGCCGCCGCCTTCGAGGCCCGACCACAATCTCAGCGTCAGCGGCAGGGTGGTTCCGGCGGTTTCTTCATTGAAAAAGACTTCGAGGTGATTGGAGTCGACGCCCTGGTACGGTTTGCCGTGCAGGTAGAATAGCGACTCGAACCCGGAATTGTTGCCGCCGCCGGTCGCGCCCAGATCGAAACGGCCCAGTATGCGGCGTCCGGCCCACCCGGCGGGAATCTCCATATCGGCGTGCAGCCACAGATACAGATCGCGCCCGCTCCACGTGTCGCCGACTTTCAGCGTGCCGCTGTAAAGGCCCGGGGAAGGAACGTCGGGATTGACATCCTGGCGCGGATCTTCGAAAGTACGGAAAGCGGGAACGGTCAAACGGTCGCGGTAGCGGAGTTCGGATAACTCGTGCAGACGGGAACGCAGTTTGGCTTCGGTTAAAAACACAGGGAAAAAACCTCCTTATAGTACCTTGTCAACTCTTAATCAGAGGCTTACGTTCAACTGAAACGCACACGCTTTAAGTGCGATTCAGGGGGGCGTAACCTTACCTTTAGCGTTGACTAGGTAATAGTACCTTGTCAACTCTTAATCAGAGGCTTACGTTCAACTGAAACGCACACGCTTTAGGTGCGATTCCATCGGAGACTTCGTACACGGTTCAAGTACGAATCTCAGGGGGCGTAACCTTACCTTTAGCGTTAACAAGGCAATAGGCGAATACAACCGGTTTAGCGAGAAAAGGGCCGAACGTCGGAGGCGAGTATATAAGGGCGTGTCTCAAAGTTCGCTGAAGCACAGTCGGAATTTCAAGACGCGTCCTGGACAAAGAAGAGCCGGAGGGACTCGCCGCTTGCGTGGAAGAGTGCCGGGTTCTTGTGCTTGTGGAAGCGGGTTCAGGGGATGTTAAGGCCATTATAGGCACAGGCAAAAGTTTTTTTCAAACCCCGCGCTGCGGAAAAAGCCGAAAAAAAGGCCTGCCGCAAAAACGGCGGGAATTCCGGGAGATCGTTATCGCCTGCGGCCCGTAAGTGTTTCGCTGTATCCAGTCGTGTCCTAGTATTGTATATATCCGTTATTTTTTTGCGTTCAAAAAAGTAAACGTTTCCAATCGGCAAGCCGGAAGTACCGCTTTGCCTTGGTCGCGCTGTCGGAAGTTGCGTTCATGCTCGTCCCTATTCGATCGATCCGGGAGGAAGAAGATGAAGAGAATGAATCGTGGAAAAAGAATCGCCAAGAGCAAGGCAGCGTCGCCCGTTTGGAAAAAAGCGCGGGGAACCGCCGCCGCGTCGCTGCTGGCGCTGGCCGCGCTGTCGTTCAGTCCGCAGGCCGAAGCCGCGCAGCCGTATTCGTCCTACTGGTACCCGAACACGCTGCTGGAATGGTCGCCGTCGTCCGATCCCGACGCGCCGTTCAACCGGGGTTCGATTCCGCTGAATCCCGGCCGGTTCCAGGGCGCGCCGGTGAATGCCAATGCGGACAAGAACGCGCAGGTGATCGCGCTGTCGACGATGTATCCGACGACGAGCGGCGCGCCTTCGCAGGGCTCGGACGTTTTTCATACATACACGTTCGGCTTCTGGCAGTATATCGACAAGCTGGTCATGTGGGGCGGCTCGGCCGGGGAAGGGATTATCGTGCCGCCGAGCGCCGACGTAATCGACGCCGCGCACAAGAACGGCGTGCCGGTGTACGGCACGGTGTTCCTGCCGCAGACGGAGCACGGCGGGAAGATCCAGTGGCTGCGGGAACTGCTGGCGCGTGACGCCGACGGCACGTTCCCGGTCGCGGACAAGCTGGTGGAATCGGCGCGCTACTACGGCTTCGACGGCTGGTTTATCAACCAGGAGACGCAGGGAGCCACGGCGCGGGACGCGGCGGATATGCAGGAGTTCCTTCAATACCTGCAGGAGATCCAGGGTCCGGGCATGGAGACGATCTGGTACGATTCGATGATCGAATCGGGACCGGTCCGCTGGCAGGGCGCGCTGAATGCGCAGAACGACGCTTTTTTCCAGCAGGACGGACAAACGGTCTCCGACGCGATGTTCCTCGATTTCCGCTGGCAGTCTGCAAGCTATCTGCCGGGTTTCCGGTCTTCGCCGGCCGCGGCGCAGGCGCTGGGACGCAGCCCGTACGACCTGTTCGCGGGACTGGACGTCGAGGCGAACGGAAGCAATGGCCGCTACAACTGGCCGGAGCTGTTCCCCGCCGACGGCGCACGCATGTCGCTCGGCCTGTACCGGCCGGACTGGTCGTTCCGCAGTTCGTCCACGCAGGAAGAGTATCTAGACAAGGACGAGAATTTCTGGACCGGGCCGTCGGGCGATCCGAGTCTTGCGTCCGCCATCGATCCGGCCAATCCGTACGCCTGGCGCGGAATCGCGGCGGATATCGCCGACCGTTCCGTGATCGCGGGACCGGAGTTTATGACGCATTTCGGCACGGGCAACGGGCGGCTGTTCGCGGTGAACGGCGAGATCGTGCGCGAGCGCGACTGGAGCAACCGCAGCATCCAGGATATCCTGCCGACGTGGCGCTGGCTGACGCGGACCGAAGGCGGCGGACGGGCGCTTGAGCCGTCGCTCGATTTCGAGCGCGCCTATTACGGCGGCAGCTCGCTCAAACTCGCGGGCAATCTGGCGCAGGGAGCTTCGACGACGGTCGATCTGTACCGGACGCAGATCAAGATCGACAAGACCATGGAAGTATCCGCGGTCGTCAACGAACCGTCGCGCGCGGTGTCGGTGCAGATCGGGCTGTCGTTTACGGACGCGCCGAACGATTACGTGTTCCTGGAGCCGAAGAACTGGCAGTCGGCGGGCAAAGATAAATCGTGGCAGCGGGGCAGCGTCAAGCTGAACGCGTACAAAGGCCGGACCGTCGCCGGAATCGCGCTGAAAGTCGCGGGCAAAACGGCTTCGGACAATTACGCGATCAATGTCGGGGAACTGGCGCTGCGCACGGTCAGCGACGACGCGCGCAAACCGGACGCGGTAACGGGACTTGCCGTGACGGAGAATGATTTCCGGGATGGCATCTACGGCGACGCGCGGCTGAAATGGAACGCGCCGGCCAAAGGCGAACCGGCGGCCTTTTACCAGGTTTACCGCGAAACGGCGGACGGCAAACGCGAGCTGGTCGGCGAGACGCCGAACACGGTCTACTACGTGCCGGAGCTGCGCCGCGCGGACGGCGAAGACCGCACGACGCTGATCGTCGTGCCGGTCAACCGCCATTACGAAGCGGGCAAAGAAAGCAAAGTGTCGTTCGAGTGGCCGGGATATCCGGCGCCGCAGGCAGACTTCGAAGCCGACCGGACGCTGATCGCGCCGGGCGAAGCGGTGCAGTTCACGGACCGCTCGTCCGAGGTGACGACGGAGTGGGAGTGGAGCTTCCCGGGCGGCGATCCCGAGTCGAGCAGCGAACGCAATCCGAAGGTCGTGTATAACGAAGAAGGACAGTACGAAGTCACGCTGGTTGCGAGAAACCGGGTCGGGGAAGACACGGTGACCCGGCAGATGATTACGGTGACGGAGGAAGCGGCGGGCGGCGTCACGGATCTGGCGCTCGGCGCTGACGTGACGGCTTCCGGCTATACCAATGCAAGCGAAGCGCCGCCGATGGCCGTGGACGGCAAGGACAGCACCAAGTGGTGCGCCGTCGGCGACGGGCCGCACACGCTGACCGTCGATCTGGGCGAGGAGCGCGAGATCAATGAATTTGTGCTCAAGCATGCCGAAGCCGGCGGCGAACCGGCCGCGTTCAATACGCGGGCGTTTACGATTCGGCTGAGCGACGACGGAGACGGCTGGAGAGACGTGGTTCGCGTGACGAACAACAGCGCCGGGTCGAGCCGGCATGCGATCCCGCTGACGTCGGCGCGCTACGTCCAGCTTGTCGTGGACCGGCCGACGCAGGGCGGGGATACGGCGGCGCGGATTTACGGGTTTGAAGTGATGGGGCTGGAATAGGCCGATCGGCGGCGAGCGGCGACAAGCGGAGCATTTTGGATAACCGCATATTTGGATCATGGAATAAATGAACGAAGAAAGCCGCTGCCGGGGAGAAGAAGCCGGGCAGCGGCTTTTTGGCGCGGGGCGTTCTCCGGAGAGAGCGGCTGTGCGAGCCGGGCGGTTTAAAGGAACGGAACTTTCGATGGAGCGGTAGAAGCTTCCGTTTCGGAGCAGCCGATAGTCAAATCCATATGTGTGTGAAAACGAGACAGCTCGTCGATCCAGCGGCGAGGTCGGAAGACGCTGGCCGCTGCTCAAGACTGAAAAGGAGCACCGGGGATGCTGCACTTCAAATGTTGACGCCAGGTCAGCATTTGAGCGAAAAATTCGAGGATCGAACGAAAATACTGACTAAATGTACACATTTGGACATGAAAATCGTGAAAAACAACGATGGGTTCGTAAAATGTGGACGAAAAGTCAGCATTTTTTCGTACCTGTTTTTTTTAGCCCGAAATGCGGATTAAAAGTCAGCATTTTCTGCGGAGCTTCAAAGGAGTTGCACGGTGAGGGCGTAAAAAGAATACCCGGTTGTGTCTTCTTTTTGGGAAAGTGTTTTTTACACATCATGATGGACTTGACCCGGTCGATGGCAGGTGATTTCCCGAGAAGTTACTGCGGAAGCCGCGGCCCCGAACCGGTCCAGGTCTCGCCGCCCAATTCGGGCGACTGCCACCAGTAGTAGTCGGCGTAGACCAGATCGGCCGAGAGGTAGAGTAGCGGATCGCTGCCGCCGCTGCCCGCCGGCAGGACGGTCAGATCGAACCGGGCGATCGCGGCCCGGTCGGTGTCGTTCAGTTCCCCGATCCGGCGCGCCAGCTCGGCGGTCAGGTCGTTGACCGCTGCGGGCTCGGCCCGGCAGACGATAGAAGCTTCCCGGCCGCCGAGCCGGCTGTCCAATACCCGGGACGAAGCATCCGATATGCCGGCCTGCAAAGCCAGCAGAGCGTTGAGCCGGTTCCGGCTTGCTTCGAGATCGGCCGCCGGGTCGGCCGGTTTGAAGAAGGCGCGCTTGCGCGTAAGATCGTTCTGCGTTTCCGAATAGAATTCTTCTCCCGATCGGATGAATACCAGTTCCAGATTCTCTGTTTCTTCGCCTGCTTGCAGCGATTTATAACGAAGCTCGTTCAGCAGCGCGCGCTTCGTACGAATCTGCATCATCGGGTCGGGTTGGGCTTCCAGAGCGAGGGTCAGCGTTTGTCCGTCAAAGCTTCGGTCCGCCGATACGACCGAAGCTTCGATATGCTTCTCGTGCAGAAGCCGCGTCCATTCCTCTTCGGCGGAAGCCTGGCCTGCGCCCGCGGCCGAAGGCGCGAACAGCATCAGACAAACGGCTGCCGAAGCCGCCAGCTTGACGGCTGTTCGGCTTAGGATCCGGTTCATGCGGGGGCCTCCTTTCGCCTGCTTTTTTAAGTCGTGCGCCATTATAAATCCGACGTTTTTCTTTTGGAAAAAGTTGCATGTGGAACAAAAGGCGTTTTGGCGGATCGAAGTCGGAGCGAAGATGCCGGGGAATATCGCGGAAGAAGCTATAGAAGCTGTAGAAGCGGGCCGGAGCGCAAAATAACGTCCTCCGTACCTTTATTTTCTGCGAATCCTTTCGTTCTGGCGAAATAATTGCAGAGGTACATCTAAATTGCCGGTTTTACGTTTTCGTGAAGCTTTTCCCGGTAAATAAGTGTACGTGCGCAGTTATTTTGAGAAAAGGCGGTTGTCCGGGCAAAATAACGGTACTTCCGCACTTATTTGGGGCCGTGTCTGGGACGGCCACCCGCTTGGGCGACGAGAAAAGGGCTGTCCGCAGCACGGCCCGCCCGCAGCCCCTCTAAATCATAAAAAAACAGCCCGCTCTCGCCCAAGAGCAGGCTGTTCTCGCGTTCATGCTCGCGTTCAATAAGCGGATTCCACCGCTTCGACCTCGAACACCGGCACGGAACGCATGACCGGCTCCGGAACGGCCGGCGCTTCGGGAGCCGGCTGTTCGCCCGGCTCGGTCTCGGCTCCGGCGGAATCGGAGCCGTCCGGCGCCAAAGAATCGTCCGGAGACCCGGGCTCCGGACTGTTCGAGCGATCCGCGCCGTCCGAACCTCCGGCCCCGGATTCGTCGTCCGCGTCGTCCGCCGAATCCTCCGGCGGCAGCGTTGTATCGCCGCCGCTCTCAAGCTCTTCGGCCGCGCCCGACTCCGTGCCGGGCGAAGCCGCGCTGTCGTCCGCGTCGTCCGCAGCGCCGCCGGAGTCCGAAGCGTTCTCCGCGTCGGGGTCTTCGACCTGCTCGTACCGTCCGCGGAACGTCCCGGTGACCTCGTAAGTCCCCGGCGCAAAGTCGAAATTGCCGCGCAGCAGAATCGGCTCGCCGTCCATCGTCCGAGCCAGCGCCCGGCCGGAGCCCGTTTCGATCACGTTCAGCCGCGTCCGGACTTTCTCCTGCGGATAATCGTCCGGACTGCCGGAACCGATGTCCGCAGTGCCGCCTTCCCATTCGGCGAATTCGAACAAATCGCCGCTGCGCGTATACACGGCGGTCTCGCCGTCTTCTTCCGCGTCGAGCGGGTGGACGGCGCGCAGCGTCTGCCCGCCGTCCGAGATCGCATACCCGTCCGCTTCGATGCGGAACATCTCCGTAAAAGAGCCGCTGCGCAGCAGCAGTCCGGTATACACGGCTTTGCGGGAAGCCGACTCGGCGTCGGCCACGATCACCGGCACGGTATCGGTGGACAAATCTTCGTCGATCGTCAGGCTGCGCACTTTCTCGATCGCCAGAAACTGCGGGTCGCTCACTACGGCGGTAGCGGCGCCGTTCAGCGTGCCGAAATACAGCCGGCCCGTCTCGTCCAGCGCGGCGACGTAAACGTCCGCGCCGAAGCGGTTCCTGCCGCTGACGACGTTCGAATACGTATGCGAACCGTCCGCCTGCTGAAGGATGCGGACCGGTTCGGCCGCCGTCCATGCCGTTTCCGTCTCTTCGATCTGCTTCGACGTATCGGTATAGGCGTTCAGTGCCGTATACAGATCGATCGCTTCTTCGAACCGGCCGGCCGATACCGACGCGGCCGCCCGGCTCATCAGCGACAGGTACATCCGGTCGATCCATCTGACCAGATGGGAATCGAGCGAAGCCGAGGTCAGGAAATCGCCGAAGCTGCGCGCATGGCCGGCGAACGCGGCATACGCTTCGCCGGCCAGGTCTTTGCGCAGGAGCGCTTCCATCGTCGATTCCGTTTGTTTTTGCAGCCAGGGCGCGTCGAAGTTATACGGGCGATACGCCTGGAGCGTCGCCAGCGCTTCGTTCAGCATATCCGCGAAACGCCCGGCCGCCGCCAGTTTTTGCAGCTTGCGCTCGTCGTAACGTTGGAACAGACCGCTCAGGTAAGACGATTTCACGGCTTCTGCCGCGTCGGCGCCGGCGTCTTCGGACCCGGCGTCCGCCGATTCGGCTTTTTTCGCCGCCGTATCCGCATCGTCGTCGGCCGCGTCCCCGGCAAAAAAAGCCGCCGGAATACGCAGCAGATTCCACTTTGCCGATTCGTCGCCGTAATTCCCGCTGTCGAGATTGGCGCTCAGCGACTGCTCGAACCGGGCGCGGAAATCGGCAAAGCCTTTTTTCGCCGTTTCGTCCAGTCCGTAGCGCTTCAGCAGTTCCCGGTACTCCGCGGCGTAATCGCCGTCCAGCGACAGACGCCCGAATGTGTCGTACGTCTCGTACGCCGAGACAAACGCATCGAAGCCGCCGGTTTGAACAGCCGCCAGCAGCTCGCTTTTGGATTTCAGCAGTTCTTTGCGCAGACGCGTAATCGGTTCAAGCTCTGTCAGCCTTGCGCGCACATGCTCTTCCCGATAGCGGATCACCGTGTTGGACAGCGCTTCGGCATAGGCTTCTTCGGCTTGAATACGCCGGTTGTCGGCGTAATATTCATCGGCCGTTTCGACCTGGCGGATCTTGGCTTCGATGCGGAATCCTTTGACGACGACGGCGACCAGCGCGGCCGCGCACAGCACAGCGAGCAGGTTGCGCAGGGTCAGCAGATTTCGGATCGTCGTAAAAGTATTCTTGACGGAGCCTGTCATGAGCGTTCCGCGCGGCCGGTTTGCGGCGCGGCCTGACCGTAGAAGCGCACGCGGTAGGCTTCGTCGGCTTCCAGCCGCAGCGGGCCGAAGCTGTCCGGATACTGCGACAGCACTTCGCGCAGACGGATCAGCCGATCCTTGGGCAGCTTGTGGGCGTAGCGCCGGATAAAGTCCGGATGCAGCTCGATATACCGCTTCATCCGCACCGCCGCCCCGGCGACCGCCGCCAGAATATCTTCGCCGCGGTGCATGTTGCGAATCTGCGGCTCGTAGCGCAGGCAGTACTGAATTGCGCTCTCGCGGATCAGGTCGCGGTTCAACCGGGCGACTTCGCCGATATACCCGGCCAGATGCGGCGAGAAGCCGTCCATAATCAGCGGGTCCAGCAGCAGGTCCATGTCCCGCCGCAGCACGAAGGTCTGGAGCAGTTCGGCCTGCAGGCTGCGAATGGGATCGTTGCGCAGCAGCGTGTTCACCTCGCGCAGCATTTCGTAAGCCCGGGCCGGCTCGGCCTGCAGCCGCGCTTCCGCGGCGCGGATGTCTTCGATCAGTCCGCCGCGGATGCGATTGTTGTCGCGAGCGAACATCCGGTCCGTGTGGATGCGCGTCCACGGTTCGAGCGAACGGCGCTGCGCCAGCCACAGCCCGGCCGTCAGCAGGACGCCCGCCGCCGCGGAGATCGCGATCCACTCCGTGTTATCCGCGAACAGCATCGCCAGCAGCGTCAGCAGCAGCGCAAACAGCAGCTCGCCCTGCCGGGCGCGCCGGAAATTCCGCCGCGCCGCATCCGGCACGGTTTGCAGCGAGCCGCGGCCGCAGGCCGGGCAGACGCGGTCGGCAAGTACGGTATAATTGCCGCATTTGCGGCATACCCGAAGCTTGTCGTAGGCATATTGGGTTCGTTCGTAGGGTTTGAAAGTAACGGCTATTTTTTTGCTCATTCGTTCTCACGCCGATCGTTTAAAGTATTCAGCAGCCGCTCGTCCAGCTCGCTTCTCGAAGGAGCTTTGCCGCGGCCCCGGAGATAAAGCAGGGATTTGATCCCCGTAAAAAGAAACAAAATGCCGAGTGCCCCGTATGTGAGATAGATCAAATAAGCGGACAATGGATGCACATTCCTTTCCGGGCTTTTTTCAAAAGAATAGGCAGGCAGGAAAAGCCGCGCGCCGAAGCCGCTTCCGTCTGTCGGACGAAAGGATGCAAATTCGTGAACCGCCGCGGATTTTACGTTATAATTTGGTCAGAGCCTCCTTGCTTAACGATAGCTGGAAAAAGCGCCGGACGCAACAAGACGCCGGGCGGATGCCGGGAAAGATTTTTGCGCGCCGGGCGCGGCATACGCGCGTCAACCGGAGGAAAATATTCCCGGCAGCGGAAAGGAGCGGGTTTCGGTTGGTCATATTCGGAGATTAACGGTTCGCTTTACGTCGAAAACGGCGGAGATTTGCGAAAGTTTTCGCAAGGAAGTTACAGGCTTTTCAGAAGTTATTAACGAAATATTAAGGATTTTTTTCGAAAACAGGCCTATTATAGTTTCGTCGGCGCTTTGCCGCCTGCTTGATCGCCGAATAGAAATATCGGACTTGAACACAGACAAAGGGGTTTTGCAAAATATGACGCATAAAATACGCAGGGCAGTTTATCCGCTGCTGGCGCTTCTGCTGCTGGCCGCGGGCTGGTTCGCCGCCGGGGCGCAGCATGCTTCGGCAGCCGGCGCCGCTTCCGGAGCGGCGGCTTCTTCGACCGGAGCCGCGCCGATCGACGCGGTGCTCGTGCTCGACGCCAGTAACTCGATGGCCAAAAGCGATCCGCAGAAAATAGGCAACGAAGCGATGCGGCTGTTTATCGACATGCTGCCCGTGCGGGGCGACCGGGTCGGCATCGTCTCGTATACGGACGTCGTCCAGCGCGAGAAAGCGCTGCTGAAGATCGAAAGCCAGGCCGACAAAGACGAGCTCAAAACGTTTATCGGCCAGCTCGGCCGCGGCGCGTACACCGATACGGCGGTCGGGATCACCGAAGCCGTCAATATGCTGAGCCGCAGCGCGCAGTCCGGCACCGAGCCGATGATCGTGCTGCTGGCCGACGGCAATACCGAGCTTAACTCGACCAAGACCAAAACGCTCGACCAGTCGGAGCAGGAATTGGCCGCTTCCGTGCAGAAGGCCAAAGACGCCGGAATCCCGATCTACACGATCGGACTCAACGCCGACGGCAAGCTGAATCAGGCGGAACTGGAGAAACTGTCTTCGGAAACGAGCGGCAAGTCGTTCGTCACGACTTCCGCCGACGAGCTGCCGGAGATCCTGAGCGAGATCTTCGCCAGCCACCAGCAGCTTAACGTGGTGCCCGTCGATTCGCTGACCGGAACCGGCGACTTCCAGGACGTGACGATCAGCGTGCCGAACGCCAATGTCATGGAAGCGAACGTCTCGATTACTTCTTCGAAAAAAGTCGAGGTCAAACTCAAAGACCCGAGCGGCGCGGCAGTCCCGATTCCGTCCGACGCCGTCGCGCTGTCCACGTCGAAGACCTACTCGCTGGTCAAGATGATCCGGCCGCAGGAAGGCGACTGGACGCTCAGCGTCAAAGGCGCGGACAAAGACCAGATCGATATCAATCTCGTCTTCAACTACGACCTGGAACTCGCCGTCGATCCGCTGCCGGCTTCGTCGTACGGCAAAGGCGACGCCGTGCCGGTCTCGGCGTACCTGGTCAGCGGCGGCCAGCCGCTGTCCTCGCCGGAACTGTACAAGACGATGCAGGCGACGCTGGTCGCGCGCGACGAAGACACCGGCTCGGAAACAACCGTCCCGATGACGCTAAGCGGCGATAAGTTCGAAGTCTCGTACGAGCTGCCGGACGCGCACAAGTATACGCTGACCGCCCGCGCCGAAGCCGACAGCTTCTACCGCGAAGCTCCGCCGATCTCGATCGACGCCGCTTCCGGCGCGGCGGCCGGAGGTTCCGAAGCGAAAGCGGACAAACCGTTTCCGCTGATCCCGGTTATTCTCGGCGTGCTCGGCCTGCTGGTGCTCGCCGCGATTGTCTTCTTCCTGATGCGCTATCTCAAAAAAGCGAACAAAGGCTTCGTCGGCCAGATGGTAATCGAGATCCGCGACGAAAACACCGGCGAGCGTTCTTATCCGCAGTATAAGAAACTAAATACGTATAAAGGCCGTTTTAACCTGCATCAGCTCCTCCAGCTCGCGCCCGAACTGAAGGAGACCGAAAATATCGTGTTCACCCCGGGTTCCGAAGACCGGATCGTCCTGCGCAGCAGCGCCGACGGCATCCCGATCGAGAAATCCGGCCGCGTCGTCGATGCGACCCGAGGCGCGGAGCTGAAAAGCGGGGACCGGATTACCGTTCCGGTGAACCAGGTGGGTAAGACGATCTTAGTGGAATATCTGGTTTAACAGGTTTGCCCAAATCCATTAGCGACTTCAATCAAAGAACTCGAAGTAGGACGGTTCAACCTACTTCGAGTTCTATCCTGGAGCGATTCCAATCAACTTGGGCAAACCCGCTTCGGAACGCAAAAAGATTTTGAACTTGTCCAAATAATCTTTCCCAATCCTAAATAAGCTCCGCCAGCTTCACCTGCAAAACTTTATCCAAACCCTGAAACTCTTACCTGCCGCCCGCCGTCCTATCCGCTGTACGCAACCGCCGGCGAATCCGAGCGATAATCCTGCTTTCCCGGCAACATTCAGTCCCGGGACCGATACGCCGCTCCCGCCACGTTGCATAAAATGCAAGGTAGCGGCCTTAAAACGGGCCGATTCCCAGTCTACCTTGCATATTCTGCAACGTAGAAGCGTAGAACCGTCTAAATTTGCTCGTTTGACTGTTTTACATTGCTTTTTATGCAACGTAACCTACCGGAAAAGCCTAAATCGGGCATTTACATTGCAGATTCTGCAACGTAGCTGCCTCTACGGCCTTTATTTATACCCGGCAGCCTGCCTGCGCGTCTCTGGGCACGCCGACCGCACTCGAAAGGAGCTTTTCATGAAACCGATCGTAAGAGAACATATCCAGCAGCTCGACGTTTCGCTCGGAGGCGGGATCGTCAGCGAGAAGATCAGAGTCGATACCATCGACAACCCGATGCTCATCATCGGTCTCGGCGGCACGGGCATCGACGCCCTGCTGCGCCTCAAATACCAGATCAACCGCCGCTTCAAACTGCCGGAAGATCCGGTCTCCAAGAAGAAAATGGAGAAGCCGTCCAACGTCGAATTCCTCGCGTTCGAGACGAACGAGCAGGATCGCGGCAAACGCTACAAAGGCATCGGGCTCGACCCGATCAACGAATTCGTGCTGCTGGCCAACGCCGAGATCGGCGGACTGCTCCAGAACCGCAGCATCCTGGAGCCGTACATCACCGAATGGCTGTCGCCGGAGCTGAGCATCACGGACGGCATGAACGGCGCGGCCGGCGTGCGCCAGGCGGGAAGACTGCTTCTTTTTACCAAGATCAATCAAGTGGTGCAGGCGATCGACAAGAAGATCAAAACGCTGTCGGTCGGCACCAATAAGAAACTGACCGTTTTCCTGCTCACCGGACTTTCCGGCGGCACGGGCAGCGGCTCGTTTCTCGATATTTCGTACATTATCCGCGGGCTGGTCGAGCGCGACCACGGCTCCGCCGGCGTCGACCGCCTGAACATGCTGGGCTACCTGTTCACGCCGGACGTCAACCTGTCGAACAAAAGCCTCAGCGAGCACACGCGCGAATACGTCCGCAAAAACGGCTACGCCGCGCTCAAAGAGCTGGATTACTGGATGAACGTCGACGCGCGCGGGGAGCGGTTCAAGCAGCAGTACGGCAGCATCCTGACCGTCAACTCGCCGCTGCCGCCTTTTAACCTGTGCCATCTGATCTCCGCGACCAACACCGAAGGCAAGCTGCTGGAGAACGCGTACGATTACTGCATGAACGTGACGGCGGAGAATATCACGAACTTTATGGCGAGCGAGGAAAAAGCGTCCGGCGAAGAGTTCGCGATCCACGACTATATCAGCAATATCCGCACGAATATCGCGCAGATGACCAAAGCTTATCCGGCCAACTACGATTACAATATCATCGGCGCTTCGTCGGCGGTGCTCCCGATCGAGGAGATGACGACGTATCTGGCGTTCCGTCTGTTCCAGAAGATGGAGAAGATGTTCCAGCACGCGCCGAACCAGGAAGAGATCGAACGGTTCGCGCAGAAGCTGGCGCTGGACCCGGATTCGATGCTCAAAACGTTCGAGTCCAGAGTGCCGGAACCGATCCCGGGCTACCAGAACAGCGAACGCCTGAGCTACGCGAACGTGGTCAAAATGCAAAACGTCAGCATGGACGCGGAGCTGGAGCAGACGTTCCTGACGCGGGCGCGCGAAGAATACATCAAGATGAAGAAACAGCTGCCGGGCGAGATGCTGGAGCGCTTTTCCGAACAGATTCGCCGCGCTTTCCTCAGCCCGGAGCAGGGTCCGTTCTACGTATCGCGCCTAATCTATACCGAAAAAGGCTTCTCCCTGCTCAAAATGCTGCAAGCGTACATCGAGAATCTGCGCGAGAGTCTGCTGCGGATTCCTCGCGATATCGAAGCGGCCGAGGAGCAGGCAAACGAGCGTCTGGGCGACGCCAAAAGCGCGTTCGTGTCGAAAGACAAGAAGAAGAACGCGTATATCGAAGCCAAAATGAACGAGTACTGGCTGCGGGCGGACGTCGAGCGGACCGAGCAGATGATCGAGTTCTATGAAGACTTTTACGAGCTGCTGAACCGGGAAAACAACCGCATTTACGGCGTGTTTACCGAGATTCTGAACGCGCTCAGCTCCATCTTCGAACGCAACGGCGAGATCCTGACGCGCGGCGACGAGCAGATGGACCACAAAGGCAACAAAACGTACTACTGGAACGTGGTCAGCGTGCCGGATATCTCCAAAGTCGTGGGCAGCATTATGGAAAAACGCGACGTGGACGACCTGATCCGCGACTTCGCGCAGGAACTGATCGACCATTCGGACCGCTGGATCAAAGAGCAGGAAGTGGATATCATCGGCTCCATTTCGGACTTCCTGACCAGCAAATTCGGCGATCTGATCACGCAGTCGATGGAAGATTTCCTGCGGATGAAGTTCGGCGAAGACGAGTCGATCGAGAAGTTCGTCGAGCGCAATATCGCGGGCAAGCTGGACGAAGAAGCGATTCCGGTGTTCCATTTGAGCAACAGTTCGGGCAATCTGCATTTTCCGTCGTGGGGCTTCGTGTCCGTGCCGGTGGAAGCGCCGGGCATCCTCAAAGGCATCCGGAACTACCAGGAGAACGCGATCGGCAAATCCAACTTCACGGTCAAGGAAAGCCGCGTCAAAAACCGGATTTTCTGGCTCAATACGCGCAACGGGGTGCCGCTGTTCGTCTATACGCCGCTCAAGGTCTATGAAGAAAACTACGAACGCACCATTCTCGGCAAAGAAGGCGTGGGACGCCATCTGGTGCAAACGGAGCGCGAAAACTGGACGTATCTGCCGTCGCCGATCCCGCAGCAGTCGTGGGGCGACGTCTACGACAACGGCCGGGTGAAAGACTATAACGGCCGGGTGCGCGGCGAGTTCGATCGGGCGCTCAAGTACGGGGTTATTATCGAAAAAGACGCCGACCAGACAACCAGCAGCCGCTATTCCGTCGTGACGACGCGTCCGTTCGACCTGTTCGCGGCGCTGTCCGGCTTCGATACGCAGCTGCAAAGCGCCAAGCCGAACCTCGGCGAAGTGAAGCGGGCGCACGCCGAGCTGAACCGTCTGCTGAGCGAAGGCATCGGCCGGGAATCGGTTAAAGATATCTTCGGCAGCATCAACGAAGAATTGGCGAAAGAAAACCTGATCCGTTCGCCGGAGCAGATCCGCCGCGTGCGCGAAGAACTGGCGAAGTACGAGCAGATTCAGGCCAAAGCGGCCGAACTGGCATCGCTGCTGTCGCAGCACGCCGGCGAGGAGAAGGTGCTGGATCAGTATATCGAAGCGCTGTACACCGAAACGATCGTCAAAAAAGGCGCGCTGTACGTGTACGACCGCGAAGAAGACGAGGAAAGCTGGGAACCGTTCGTCAACCTGATGAAAAGCCGCAGCTATCCGCACTTCGAGATCTACGACCGGTTCCGCTCGCTGAGCGACCGGGAGCGTCAGACGCTGCTGCGCAAGTCTTCGCGCCGCGCGAACGAGCTGACCGCTTCGGAAGACGTATCGCTGCTGCTGAACAAACTCGACGAATTGTACACGACGTTTATCGAAGCGCGCGAGCAGCTGGAGTACGAGAAGATGGAACTGGTAAACGGCGAAGAAGTGTACCGCTTCTATCGGGAAACCGCGGCCAAGCTGAACGAGCTGCGCAAAAGGTTGAGATAACATGAACGAGCTGCTGGAGCAATTCGCCGCCGCGTACGCGGCGCGGGAAGAAGAGCTGCCCGGCTTCGCGGAAGGGAGGAGCGGCCTGCATTATCCGGCCGCTTTCCTGTTTATCGGCGACCGGGCGACCGAGGCGGCGTCGGCGCTGACGGAGCTGAACGGACATAAATACGACAATGCCGCGGGCATCGCGTATTTTCATATCGCAAGTTCGGCGCTGCCGGAAGACGGACTGGACCGGCACCGGCAGGGCGTGCGGTTTCGCTGGGACGCGTTCGGCGGGCGCGGCGCGGAAGAGAATACGCTGCGGCGCGATACGCACCGCGCGTTCGTGAACGCGCAGGCGGACCATCTGTACGAGCTGAACCGGGCTTTGCGCCGGTCCAGCCGCATGCTGTCCGAAAGCGGCCGGCTGTTCGCGTCGTTCGACCGGCTGCACCTGTCGGTCGTGGCGCACGCCGACGACGTCATGAACGTGCTGACGCCGGAGATCTCGCTGCTGGCGGCTTCGGTATTCGGCCAGTCGTTCAAGTCGGTGCAGACCGATCTGTACGTGCTGGTCAGCGACCAGGAACAGTCCGATTCCTTCGGCTATTCCAGCTCGGTGGGCGTCTCGTTCCTGCGGGAGCTGGACCTGATGCAGCGTCCGGAATACGCGTTCTCCGCGCCTCTGCAGGTGACGGAGAACCGGCTGACGATCGATGTGAACCACGCGCCGTCGCCGCTGTTCGACCTGGTGTACCTGCTGTCCGACAAGAACGAGCGCGGCATCGCGGCGCCCGGAGGGCTGCGCGGGGGCTACGAGATTATCTGCCACGCGCATTTATTGAAGAACCGCCGCCGGGACGGCGGTTCCGCGGCAGGACTCGCCGGGACCGCGGGGTCCGCGGAAGAGCAGCCGCTGGAAGGGCTGAAGAGCGGGGCCGGACAATACAACAATTCCGCGTTCAAAAGCGGATTGTCGGACGAGTCCGGCCGCCGCGGC
Source organism: Saccharibacillus sp. CPCC 101409 (assembly GCF_030518235.1). Classification (GTDB taxonomy): domain Bacteria; phylum Bacillota; class Bacilli; order Paenibacillales; family Paenibacillaceae; genus Saccharibacillus. The sequence continues at coordinate 64,284 of NZ_JAULSA010000017.1, forward strand.
CTGGCCTCCGGCGGGTTCGCCCGGGTCACCCGGCCGGACCGCTCGATCGCGCTGGCCGTGCTGTACCATTACGCGCGCGGCCTGAACCGCCGCATGCGGGAAATCCCCGAGACGCCGGCCGCCGAGCAATTGGCGCGGCTGGAGCTGGACCGCCCGCATATGCGCGAGCGGGCGGGACGCCTCGCCCCGGGCGAGGACGTCCTTGCGGACATGAACGGCATCATGAGTTCGTCCGCTTCGTATGCGTCGATCCGCCGGATGACCCTGGCGGAGGCGGAGGAGACGCTGTTCGGGAAGGCCGCGGAGAGCTTCTTCCGCGGCAACTTCGAGGCGGAAGCGCAGCGCCGCATGGCCGAGGCCGATATCGGCCGGGGCCTGCGGCAGTACGCCGAGCGTGCCGCGGCGGAAGACGCGCGGCACGGTTTGCACCGGATCGCGGCCTGGAGCGATCCGTCCGAATCCGCGGGAGGAGCGGCGCAGGCGCTGCTCGAGCGGATGCGCGAAGCGATGATGGAGCGCGACGGCGCGAAGGAAGAGCTGGACCGGCTCTACGGCGGTCTCGTCGAAGAGCAGCCGCACAAGAAAGCCATTCTGCGCGACAGCCAGAATGTGCGGAATTTCGTGCGCTATTTCTTCGAGCACGTGTACGGGCTCAAGCTGCAAATTCTGCGGCTGGAGCTGGAGATCGAGCTGTACCGGCGCTACGAAGACGCGCTGACCGCGCTGCACGGCCCGTACAAAGCGATGGTCCGGCGCACGGAGCATCTGGAGGAGCGGCTGCGCCGCGCCGCGGAATACAGCGCGAAGAGCGCCGACGATTATATCGGCCAGAACCTGATGCCGTACTACGAGCGCGTCGTCGACGGCCTGATGCGCGACGCCGAAGACCGGCGCGGGCGCGACTATTACTTCGAGGAGCGCCGGCTCGGCGATCTCGCCGCGCTGATCGCGGATCGGCCGGAAGACGGGGGCGGAGCGGAAGGCGGCGGAGCCGGAAGCGGGAGGGCTTACGGCGCCGGTTCGGCTTCGGAAGCGTCGGGCGGTTCGGCGGGTTTGGCGAGTTCGGCGGGTTCGGCGAGCGGCGAAGCCGGCCGTTCCGCTTCCGCGGGAAGTTCGTACCCCGCCGCCTACTCCGGCGGCGTGCTGTCCGGCATGAGCGAAGCCGGGCTGCCGCCGATGAATGCCGGCGAGCGGCGGCTGCTTGAGCGCCTGGCGGAGCTGTGCAATCGCGAACTGCTGGGCGCGGAACCGCTTGTGCAGACGTACGAGGAAGAACTGCTGCGCCGCGCGAACGTCGCCGTCGAGTACGAGAACCGCGAGACGATGACCAAGGAAGACCTGTTCCGCATCCTCTACCGCAAGCTGGAAGAGCGGGCGAGTATCAATCTGCGGCTGTTCGATTACACGCAGGAGCACCGCCACGAAGAAAAGTATTTCTTCGGCGACGGCAACGGCGAATTTATGCGCTACGCGCTGAACGAAGAAGAAACGTCGCGCATCTACCGCGTCGGCTACGTCCACGAGCGCCGCAGCGACGGCGTCGAGAAGCTGAACCTGATGGGCGGCTTCCATATCGAAGATCTGATGTACTACCGTAACGGACGCGTGTATTACGACGCTTATGTCAAAGCGGGGTATCTGTTCCACGCGATCGACTCGGGGAGTTTGCCGGAGATTTGAAGCGGAGCTTCGCGCATTGGAAGCCGCCGGGGGAACAGGCCGGGGGAGTAGGTCGAAGAAACCGAAGGCTGTCGCGGAAATAGCTGCGCAGATACAACTAATTTGCCGGTAAAGGTCCAAAATGGACAAATAGCTGCATACGTACACTTATTTCGCCAATCGTGGTCGTTCGGCCATTGTTTTATACCAAATAAGTGTATGAGCGCAGTTAATTGGCGATTGGGAAGCTTTCGGCGCGAAATAGTTGTACCACGGACGTTATTTTAGCGGTGAGACAGAGAATTAGAGGGAGAAGGAAGTGAAGGGAGCATGCAGCGTAAAGTCAACCTGCTTCTGCTGCTGCTGGCGATTGTCGGCGGCGCGGTAGGATTCGGGATCGGGGAATGGCTGCTGAGCCGTTACGAAGGGGAAATGTCCAGCATTCTGCTGGTCGGCATTTATTTCGGCATCCTGGCTTTTTGCATCGGGCTGGGCTGTCTGGTCGCGGAAATGATCTCGCCGAAGCTGAACGGAAGATCGTGGAGGGAGCGCTACGCGGGACTGTCGTGGAAGCTGCTCGTTCCGGTCACGCTGGCGGCTTTTCTGGCGCTGGGTTCGCTGTTTGAGTTCGTGTACGAACTGGATCTCGGCGGGGTTAAGCGGATTAACGATATTGTGCTTGTCATCGATAATTCGGGCAGCATGACGGATACCGATCCGGATAATCAGCGCTTCAGCGCGGCCAAAGACCTGATCGGACGGATGGACGCGGAAAAAAGAGTGGCCGTGTTTACTTTCGACGATGTGCCGCAGTTGATCCAGCCGCTGACGCCGGTCGTGACGGACGATCAGAAGCAGCAGATTTACGCGAAGATCGATGCGATCCAGCCGACGGAATATTCGACGCAGATCGATCAGGCGCTGAGCGGCACAATGGAACATATTCGTGAAAAAGGCGATCCGGGCAGCGGAGCGATGGTGATTCTTCTGTCCGACGGCATCACGGATGTGGATCTGAGCGGCGTGCTGTCGGAATACCGGAGCCAGCGGGTGCCTGTTAATGCGATAGGACTGGGCAGCGGACTCGTCGTGGAAGCCGAAGACGGCTACCGCCTGCTGCAAAATATCGCGGACAGCACCGGCGGCACCTATACGGACGTTAAAAACGCCGACCAGATCTCGCTTGCGTTCCAGAACATCTACCGGAACCTCGACGATCACACGCTGCTAACGGATCGCACGGGCGCGCCGGCGGGCAGCACGTATCTGCAAATTTTGCATATCGTGCTCATTCTGCTGATCGGGGCCGCGCTCGGCGTGGCTCTGGGGCTGGTGTTCGACAATCGTTTTCTCGCCAAAAGCTTCGGCATCGGCGGCGCGGCCGCGGGTCTTGCCGCGGGGCTGATTCTGGAGTTCGGGCTTCAGGGCGACTCGCTCGGAGCGCCTTCGGTAAGACTGCTGGCCGACCTTGCGCTGGCGACGATTATCGCGCTGTTTACGCTGATCGTGCCGGTTCGCGAGCAGCAGCGCAAAGAACGCGGTCGCAAAGGCGCCGCGGTCAATCCGTCCGCCGGCATGGGCCATCGTCCGGGCGATCGGAGCAGCGGGTTTTAAACGCCGGGCGGGCTGCTTGGGTTGAGAAAATGGGCGGACGGGTAAATATATTGCAATCGATTCAATAGTATGCTGTCGAATTCGTTCGATACGTGGGCTGCCTGGTGCAGCCGCAATCTTTTGCAAATACGTCCACCATTACTCCGACCCGAAAGGAAGAGATCCCATGACATCATCTGCTGAAACCAATTTTGACATCCTGTTTATCGGAAGCGGCCAGGCCGCCTGGAACGCCGCGCTGCCGCTGGCCAAAGCCGGGAAGAAAGTCGCCATCGTCGAGCGTCATAAGATCGCCGGCGTTTGCACCAGCTACGGCTGCAATCCCAAGATTATTCTGGACGGCCCGATCAAAACGATCGAAGACGCGCGGCTGTACGGCGGCAAAGGTCTGGACAGCACGTTTTCGCTGGATTGGCCGACGCTGATGCGGCACAAAAATTCGATCCTCGATCCGCTGCCGGATAAGCTGGGAGGCATGCTGGAGGAAGCGGGCGTTACGATCGTCCGCGGCGAAGCGAAGTTTGCGGATGAGCGAACGGTCGTCGTAAACGGCGAAAAGTACAGGGCGGACAAATTCGTGATCGCGGCCGGACAGCGCCCGGCGATGCCGGATATTCCGGGCAAAGAGCTGCTGAAAACGAGCGACGATTTCCTGTACCTGCCGGAACTGCCCGGGCGGATCGTGCTGATCGGCGCGGGTTACGTGGCGATGGAGATCGCTTCGATCGCGTCCAAAGCGGGCGCGCGGGTCGAAGTGGTGCAGACGTCCGACAGCGTGCTGGAAGGATTCCATCAGCCGTACGCGGACAAACTGGTCGGCAAAATGCGCGAAGACGGCGTGACGTTCCACTTCGGCGACCGCGCCGCAAGCGTGGAGCGGCGGGGCGGCGAGCTGGTGCTGACGACGGAAAACGGATTGTCGCTCGCGGCCGATCTGGTCGTCAACGCCACCGGACGCATTCCGAATACGGAAGGTCTGGGCCTGGAAGAAGCGGGCGTCGACTACACGGAAAAAGGCATCGTCGTCGACGAGCACCTGCGCACGTCGCAGCCGCATATCTACGCGAGCGGCGACGTGCTCGACAAAAAGCAGCCGCGGCTGACGCCGACGTCCGTGTTCGAAGCCAAATATCTGGGCGGTCTGCTGTCCGGAGCGGCCGAAGCGCCGATCGATTATCCGCCGATCGCCACGATCGCGTTTACGCTGCCGCGCATTACGCAGATCGGCGTGACGCCGGAGGAAGCGGAGCAGGTGGGCGGCTATACAGTCAAACCGGTTGAACTCGGGCAGGAGTGGGATTTCGCCGGACGCGGCGACACGGACGCGCATCTGACGCTGGTGTACGACGGGGAAGGCAGACTGGCCGGAGCGGCCGCTTACAGCCGCGAAGCGCTGGATATCGTGAACGCGCTGACGCCGGTAATCGCGCTGAAGCTGTCGGCGGAGCAGGCGGACCGGCTGATCTATGCGTTTCCGTCGTTCGAATCGAAGATTCCAACGTATCTGCACCAGGCGGAGCGGCCGGAGTAAGCGGCACGGTAGTGTAGAGCGGCGGGACGGGCAATATCGGGTTTGATCGGCGTTGGGAATAAGAAATACGTTCAAAGTTAGGCAGCCGATGGTCTTGCGGGAAAGTCGGCTGCTTTTTCGTTTTGCCGATTGTCCGTCCGCCGGCTTCCGTCTTCGGGCGGGAGGCGGAGGCCGCAAGCCGGGTTGCTGTGCTATAATGTAGGCAGATTAAACGCAGACGATCATGCTTGCAAGCCGGCATGAAAAGACGAAAGGGGATATCCGGGATGAAGTTTATCGAAGCGGGTCCGGACTCGCCGGTCATCCGGGAGCTGACGCGCCGGGTAAGCGGCGACGTTTGTACGCTTCAATGGCATTGGCCGTCCAATGCGGACTCGGTTTATATCGGGCGCCGCGCGCTGGATACGGCAAACGGCGGCGCGTCCGGCACCGCGCCGGCGGTGTTCGGGCCGGACGGCGGGTTCGACGCGTCCGGGCTCAAGCTGTACACGCGGGAAGAATACAAAGCCGCCGGCGGCTACCGCGACCGTCTCGACGGGATCGGGCGCTACGCGTATACCGTGTACGCGGCGCTGCCGGGTTCCGGCGAGCCGGTGCTGGTCCGCCAGCCGGACGGCTCGAACAGTATCGAGACCCCGGCCGGGCGGGCGAAGATCCGCTACTCGGTCCGGGAGCGCAAAGCGCTGTTCCGCGCCTACAAATCGATCCGGATCGAAATTTCCTGCGAAGTGCCGCTGACCGAAGACGTGCTGTGCTACGTGAAGAAAAGCGGCGGCCAGCCGGCCGGTCCGCAGGACGGGACGATCTATCCGTTCACCGCGCCTTTCCCCGCCGGCCGCACTTCGCTGCCGGAGATCGAAGTGGGGAAAAACGATTATGTGCGGGTGTTTTTTACGGACGGGAAGCGGTACGGACAGCTGTATGAGCTGCTGCCCGAGTAGGCGGCTGCGCCATACGAGAGTGTGGCTGCGCCATCCGGAACTTATCTACTTGCCCGAAGGGGTATTAGATGAAGTTGCGGGGGAAGCCGCGGGGGTTCGGGCAGCTGTACGAGCTGCTGCCCGAGTAGGCGGCTGCGCCGCCGGGGCTTATCCATCGGCCTTCGGGTTGTGGATGAAGCCGCGGGGGTTCGGGCAGCTGTACGAGCTGCTGCCCGAGTAGGCGGCTGCGCCGCCCGGAACTTATCTACTTGCCCCGAGGGGTATTAGATGAAGTTGCGGGTTACGTTGCTCAAAAAGCAACGTAGAAGTCAAAATTCAACATCTGACAAAGCTAGATTGACAAATTAGCAATGTAGAGGCTTCGAATTGCAATTTTGCTGCCAAATCGGCTTTCTACGTTGCTTTTTTGGCAGCGTAGCTTCAATAAAGTCACTGAATGGCTCGCTACGTTGACAAAAAAGCAGTGTAGCTGCGACGAGCCGCTGCGCCGCCGGGGCTTATCTACTTGCCCGAAGGGGTATTAGATAAAGCCGCGGGGGGATAGGCAGCTGTAAGAGCGGCTGCCCGAGTAAACGGCTGCGCCGCCGGGGCTTATCCATCGGCCTTCGGGTTGTGGATGAAGCCGCGGGGGGAACTCAAGATTATTTTTAGAAAGTGGGGGGACGGGGAATGAGCTTTTTCAGCCGATTCAAGAGGAAGCCTCAGGAAGAACCGAGGCCGCTTTTTTACGATATTGTGTGTCCGTACTGTTTTAGCAAGTTTTCGCCGGAGGAGGTGGTGTTCCGCGCTTCGCATCACCGGGAGGACGACGAGGATTTCGCGCTGCGCGAAGACGAGCCGCTGAACCGGTATCGGGAGCGCTTCGGGCTGGACAGCGTGTACGATATGGAAGCGATTCTGCGTCCGCAGGACATTTTGCCGGAGCATCGCACATATACGGATCACGTCCTGACGGCGCTGACGGACCGTTACGGCGAAACGACGCGCCGCCGGCTGTGTCCGCACTGCCACAACGAGCTGCCGATCACGGCGGGCAAAGTGCCGAGCAATATCATCTCGATCGTCGGCGCGTCGCAGGTGGGCAAGTCCGTGTATATGACGTCGCTGATCCATACGCTTCAGCAGACGACGGCCGACCGCTTCGACGCCGCCTGCATGCCGCTGAACGCGGAGATCAGCCGCAAGTTCCGCATGAACTACGAAGATCCGCTGTTCGAGCGCGGCGATCTGCTCGCGTCCACGCAGAAGGAGCGGATGCAGGAGCCGTTTATTTTCCAATTCGTGTTCAAGGACGAGAGCAAAGCTCCGCTGACGCTCGTGTTCTTCGATGTGGCGGGCGAGGGCATGGTGGACCAGGAGTACCTGAACCTGCACGGGCGCCATATCAAGAACTCGGCCGGCATCCTGTTCATGGTCGATCCGCTGCAGATCCGTTCGATCCGCGAGCGTATCCGCATCCTGCTGGGCGACAAGCCGGGCGAGCTGGCGAACCGCTACGACGAGCCGCGCGACGTGGTCCTGACGATGTTCAGCGACTTTATTGCGCATCAGGAAAAAGGCAAAACGGGTATTCCGACCGCGGTCGTGCTGACCAAGAGCGATATGCTCAAAGCGATCGCGGACGAAGACGGGGACTACATACGCCCGAACAGCAACGTGTTTAACAACATGGAGCATCACGATTATTTCGACCTCAACGAGTTCGGCAATATCGACGGGGAAGTGCGGCGTTTTATCGAAAAAGTGGACCGGCCGTTTAAAGGCACGATGGACGTGTACTTCAACGAAACCGGCTACTTTGCGGTATCGGCGCTCGGCAGCAACCCGGTCGACCAGAAAATCCAGGGCGTCGTCAGCCCGATCCGGGTCGACGAGCCGTTTGTCTGGCTGCTGTACAAATTGAAGTATATCGAGGGGAGAGCGTAAACGGTGGGCACATTCTCTTCCAGAAAAATCGGCCAGCAAACGTATACCCGGGCGCGCGGCGGCGTGTTTCGGGATACGGAGGGCTACGACACGATCGCGCGTTCCGCGGACCTGGACGACACGTTTGTCAAAAAAACGCTGCATCCGCTCTGCGCCTACGACGCGCCGGCCGAACTGACCGCGTCGGGCGACAAAGAGGAATCGGCTTACCCGGAATCCGTGCATCTGGTGCAGCTCGAAAACGGGGACGTCGTGCTGGGACGCAGTTTGTATAAAGCGGCGGACTTTACGGGTCTGCGCAGCACGTTTTTCACGCATAACTATGTGGTGCCGGCCGAAAAAGCGGACGATCTGGCATACGATTACATGCACTTCCTGTACGCGGATTATGCGGACGGGGCGGAGGCGGGAACGGATGGGAAAAGCGGCGCTGCCGGAACGGAAGCGGGCGATGCGGCCGGCGCAGACGCGGGCGTAAGCGGGGACGCGGCTTCCCGGCGCCCGGGCCGAACGCCGCGCGGCGCTTCGCTGCCGGAGCTGAGCGAGCTGCCGATGCGGAAGAAGCTGCCCGTGCCGATGACCGGCCCGGACAAGCTGGACGATCTGGGCATCGACGGGGCTTCTTTTAAAAGACTGCTGCTGGCCGTGATGGAATCGGTCGCGGGACGGCGCAAAGTGTATGTGGCCCTGAGCGAGCCGGTCGCCGAGCTGGGTTCGCGCGCGCTGCGGCTGCTCGAAGTGCTGTACGCCGCGCTGCCGCCGGAGTTCCGGCGCAGACTCGGCTTCGTGACGTACTCGCGCGATCCGCAGAGCCGTAAAGGCGTCAACCTGACGTTCGTCGAGCCGGGCTCGATGCGGCCGGGCGACCGGAATATCGAAAAAGACTTCCTGTTCGACTTCCCGCGCGGACGCATCGTCAACGCCGCCGAAGGCGGAAGCCGCCAGGAGCTGGCGGATTTCCTGGTGAACGGGCTGCGCGATCCGCAGCGGCTGACGCAGTTTTTCGCTTTTGCGGACGAAGCGCTCGGCGGCACGCCGGATGCGCTGAATCCCGAGCGGTATCTGGAACTGACGCGCTTGTTCCGGATCGAAGAAGGCGACGAAGAACCGTACGAAGCGGACCGGCGCGGGATTCTCGGGCTGCTGCTGGATTGGGCGGGGCGGCCGGGGCAGCCGTCGCAATCGCGGATCAAGGCCCGGATGTCGTATCTGCTCGACGGACGCTTCGACCGGGAGATGCAGGATCTCATGGCGGGGGATCTGCCGGAAACGGAGCTGCTGCGCAGTATTGTGGCGTATTACCATGCGGGAGGCAAAGGAGCGGCGGCTTCCGTGCAGCGCTACCTGGTCACGCTTATGCAGCGGGCTTCAAGCCGGAAGAACAAAGACGGCGATATGGCTTATTACGCCGTAATCGAGAGCGATCCGGAAATAGCGGATATGTTCTTCTCGACCATCATCGGCAACCGCCAGTTCGCTCCGATGATGTTCGATCCTTATCTGGACCGGAAGCTCGCTTCGGCGGCGGACGCGGCCCAGGCGGTAGGCATTGTGCAAAAATGGTCCGATTCTCATCCGGGGCTGCTGAATAACGATCACTTCTGCGATGTGTCGCTGCGCACGATGCGCGATAAGCTGCGGCGATCCGGCGAACCGGTCTCCGCGGTGCGCGGCGTAGTCGAAGCGCTTCGCGGCGAAGGATCTTCGGCGGCCGGGCAGCCGGCCGGAACGGGCGAAGAGCTGATGAAGCATCCGCTGTGCGTGGCGCTGGCGGACGAAGCGGTCCAGCATCTGCTGGACGAATGGGAATGGGACAAAGTCACGCTGGAGCAGGTGACCGGACTCGGTTTCCTGTTCGAAGGCGAATCGCCGGAAGACCGCAAACGCAAAAACCGCGGCCCGAGCGGACCTCGCGGAACGGACAAATACGCCGCGCTGCGCGCCGCGTACCTCTGGTTCACGCAGGAGCAGCCGGATGCGGGCGTGCTGGACGGGCTGAGTATGCGGGAAACGGACGAAGTGCAGATGCTCGGCCAGCGTTTGCTGCCGGCACAGATTGCGGCCGGACGCTATAATCGGCTGCTGCCGGCTTTCTCGCGCAGCCTGAGCGGCGGCGCGGACGACGTGGACTATCGCCGTCTGGTGGACGCGGTACGGATCAATTCCGCGCGTTCCGGCGGACGCGAAGCGGTATACCGCTTCTTCGCCTGGTCGGCCGAGCACGAGCCTTATGTGCAGGGACAGCGGCTCGATCCGGCTTATGAAGCCGAGATTGTGCGTTACTTTGCGGCGCACGATCGCGAAGCGTTCAAGAACAAAGACAACCGGCGGGAATATTTCGACGCCGCTCCCGCGCCGCTGGCGCGCGTATACCGCAAGATCCGCGCGCAGCAGGCTCCGCCGATCGTGCGCTGGATGCGCCGGAACCGGCAGCTGACCCTGCTGCTGATGGGCCTGATCGCCCTGCTGATACTGGGCGGGGCGACCGTGGGCGTCTTGTACGCCACCGGCGTAATCGGCGGCGGTTCGCAGCAGGCGCAGACGCCGGCCGATTCGCCGGATACCGCGACGGGCGCGGACGAAGAAACGGCGGAGGACCCGGCCGAGAACGCGGGACCGGCGCTGCTGGTGTATGCGATAGCCGGAGAAACCGACGGCGAAACGCTGCTGGATTTCCGGTTCCGGACACTGGAGGAGCGGGATGCTTTTGTCACGGCGCAGGAGACTTCGCCGGTGAGCGTTCGACTGGCTGACGGCAGGAATATCGCCGGCGATGCGCTGGGCTTGGAACTGCTGGAGCAAAGCGACGGCTCGGAAGGGCCCGACGGCGCGGCGGAAGAAGGCAGCGGAGCGGCCGGTGACGGGGACGGAACCGGCATAGAGTCGGGTGACGGGACGACGGACGGTTCGGGCGGAGCGGCGGATAGCGGCTCCGGCGATGGAGCGAATGCCGGCGCGAACGGCGGGGCCGGAACGGATAGCGGTTCCGGCAGCGGCGCGGATTCGGGCGCCGGGGATACAGGCACCGGCACGGATTCCGGTGCCGGGAATGCAGCGGGTGCCGGCGATACGGCCGGCACCGGCGGAAGCGCCGGCGCGGATTCGAGCGCCGCCGGAAGTGCGGGAGCCGGCGCGGATAACGGCGCCGGCGCTGTCGGCGGGCAGAGCGAAGCGCCCGCCGGGGATGCAGCCGGAACGGGGACCGTTTCCGGCACGGACGGCGGCTCCGCTTCGGGAGCCGCGGGCGATTCCGCCGGCACGGGCGAAGCCGTGCAGGGCGGGGAAGCGGGCGCGGCCGATGGCGCCGCGCCGGGTTCGGGCACGTCCGCCGGAGAAGCGGCGGACGGCACCGGCACTTCGGCGGGCGAAGCCGCCGAAGACGCGTACCGGTACACAGCGGTGTACCGGGTCGCAGCCGACTTGGCCTCGGACATCGTCGAGGCCAAGGTCGGCGATCTGATCTACGAAGTCCGCAGCATCGCAGCGGAATAACCCTTAAGCCCGATCGCGGCAGACACAACAGTTGTCTGCCGCGATCGGGCTTTTTTGTCGTGCCGCTGCGCGGCTTGATCGCCGCCGCCCCGATTTTACATGCTTGTTTATTCTTTGCACGGTCCCGTTCATACAGCTTGCCGTTGCCAAATGAGTCGATTTTTGCGCGTTGCCCTGCCGCTAAGTAAATGAATTTTCGATCTACTTATCCTCCGGATATAAAAATTTCTCGATAATCCAATAAAAAGAAACCGATCATCTTTGTGACAAATAATTGAAGAATTAGATGTAAATTTATGGTTTTTTATAATTTCACCTTTACTGTCTTGCTATATTAAACTTTTGACACACCTGGGATTTGGATGATTTTATCAAAAAAAGAAATGGTAAATATAATTCACTTAAGAAAAATACAGTACATACTCCCTGTTTGAGATGGAAATAACCTGTTTAATTACACTTTGCCTTACTGGGTAAACATCCAAATTCAAGGACTATTGATTCAAAATTTAAATTTATCCAGTGCCTTCGATTTAGGCGTAAAGGTCAATCTGTTGCTTGGTCCTTTTGGCTGCTCGTTATCTTATTAGAAATTGGAGGAATCAACGCACATGCACGCAAAACGAAAATGGCTTCTTTCCACTCTGCTCCTTTCATCGCTCGGGGTGCAGACGCTGGCTCCATCCGCCTCGGCCGAGCCGGAACCGGCTAAAGCTCCGGACGAACAGGAACTGCAAAACGAAAAGGCGGCTGCCGAGTTTGTCGAAGCGCCTACGGAAGTGGTCAGCGAAGAAACGGAGAACCGTACGCTCTACAGCAAAGAGTATCTGCTGAGCGACGACAGCCGGGAAACGGTGCTTTCGCCCGTTCCGCTGCACTACCGGGACGCAAGCGGCGATTACCAGGATATCAAACTGTCGCTGACCCTTGAATCCGCTGCTTCCGCCGAAGAAACACCGGCTCCAACTGCTCCTCCTGCCGAAGAATCGACCGCACCGGAAGCCGCTCCAAATCCGGCGGACGAAACACAAACGCCGGATGAACAAAGCGCCGACGAGGCTTCGCTTTCTTCCGCAGAAGGATCGCGTACATTCTCCGAACTGCATGCGGCGGCTTTGCAGGCGGAAGCATCGCCTTCGGCAGAATCCGACCCGACTGCCGAGACCGAACCGGCTCCATCCGACGAACAGCCGGCTGCCGCTCCGTCCGACGAGCAAACGCCTACGCCTGATCCGGCACCGAAAGAAGGAACGCCGGCCGATGAGACTTCGGACCCGCAAACTCCGGATCCTGAAGCCGACAAGCCTGCTGCTCCGTCGACCGAATCGGAAACCAACTATACATCCGCAACCGTTCCTTACACGCCGAGCTTACATAACGCTTATGCAGAAGGCTTTGCGCTTGGCACAAATGGCAATTCCATTGCCCTGACTCCGGTCGGCGCGCAGGATTCGCAGGCTGACGTTGCCGCCGCGGACAAAGGCGTTTTGACTTACTCCGGCGTTTGGGCTTCGACCGACGCGCGTCTGGCGCTGACGCCTGCCGGCATCGAGCAGACGCTGAATCTGGCCGACGCCGGCGCGCCGTCCGTTTTCAGCTTTGCCGTACAAGGAGAACTCGGCGAAGACCTGACCGGAGGCGGACTTGCCATCTCGCCGGCCTGGCTGACGGACGCAAGCGGCCAGCGCCGCGAAGTATCGCAGGAACTGCGTACGGTAGACGGCGTGCGCACCCTCGAACTCCAATTGGATACGAGCGGCCTGGATTACCCGATCGCCCTGCATACCGGAGTCGTACTGGACAGCCCGGCTCAGCAAGCGGTCGTATCGGACACCGAGGAGCCTTCCGCGTCTTCGGCCATGCGTTCGTTCGCCCGTTCCGCCGAAATTCCGCAGGACGAATCCCGGACGTATCTCCAGTTCGACCTGTCCGCGCTTCCGGCAGACACCGCGGTTCGCGAAGCGTATCTGACCACCGATTCCGCAAACGCGATCGGGAATCCCGACACCCTGCGCGTGCTGCGCGCCGCCGAGCCGTGGACCGAAGCGACGCTGGCGTCGGACGAGCCGAGAACGGCGCTGCGGGCGGACGGAGCGAGTTACGGCAAGCTTCGCACGGACGAGAACGGCGAGCAGCGGATCGACCTCGATCCCGATCTGGTGACGCGCTGGCTGACGGAAGAGCAGCCGAATTACGGCATGCAGATCGAAGGCGGCGACCCGTCGGCGTTCGAACAAACGCCTCAGCTGCATATTCGCCACAGCGGCGATACCGTGAACACCATGAGCGCGGCCGGTACGCCGATGCAGTTCCGCTACTTTTACGACAACCAGAACCGTTTGCAGTACATCCTGTTCTCGTCGGGCGAGCGTATTAATTTCACCTACGATACCAGCGGCAATCTGATCAAACGTCAGTACGTCCCGGCTTCCTGAGCCCACCATTATAGAGAATCGAGGGGAAATCGTTCGTGAAAAAACCACTTTTTAAAATCCTCAACGCCGCGCTCGCCGCAGCCCTGCTGCTGCCGCCCGTCGCCGCTCCCAACCGCGCGACGGCAGCGCCGGCGGCTTCCACAACCCAAGCTGCCGCAGCCTCCGCGTCCAACGTTCTTTTGAACAACGGAGCCGTGCCGCAGTCCCTGTACGAGATGGCCGCCAACACGCCGTACAGCGGAGCATCCGAAGGCGAGAATATCTCCGACGCCAGCGGCTCGCTGACGCGCATGGAAACGGACTTCAGCCTGCCGGGCCGGAACGGACTTGACTTTACGCTGGGACGGATCTACCAGAGCAATACCGCCTACATCTGGGAACCGAAGATCGAC
>NZ_JAULSA010000018.1 GCF_030518235.1 Saccharibacillus sp. CPCC 101409
GTTTCGCGTACAAACGACGGATTCCAACCACGACCTGCCGATTGCGCCGAATGTGCTGGAGCAAAACTTTAACGTGGCCGAGCCGAACCGGGTATGGGTGACAGATATTACGTATATCCCCTGCCGTGAAGGCCGATTGTACCTGGCGAGCGTCATGGATCTGTGCACACGAGAAATTGTGGGGTGGCGTTTGGAAAGACGGATGACCAAAGAACTTGTAATTGGCGCGCTGCAAGATGCCTATGCCGCAAAGCGACCGAAAAAAGAGCTGATCCACCACTCGGACCGCGGGTCGCAGTATGCCTCTCGTGAGTACCGCGAGCTGCTGCAAACCTACGAAATGCAAGCCAGCATGAGCCGAAAAGGGAACTGCTATGACAATGCGACGATGGAGTCGTTTCACAGTCTCTTAAAGAAAGAATTGGTGTACGTGAAGAAATTCAAGACATGTGCACAGGCGTATGAAGAAATCTACCGCTACATTGAATTCTTTTACAACCGAAAGCGAATGCATGGCTCCCTTGGCGATCTGTCCCCGGTTCAGTTTGCCGCACGGTTCAAGAAAAAAGTCGCTTAACGGGTCCCTTAATTACTGTCTACTATCTTGACAGAGGTCCAAATAGATGTATGAGTGCAGTTATTTGCTCGAAAACGTAAGATAAAGCCGGAATAAGGGCCTATACGCAGCTATTTGGATTCTTCTTGCCGCTGGCTTTATTTCTCCAGCCCTTTCCCGACCTTTCCTTCCAATCGAACCCGCCTAAATTAGGTTTACATCCAATCGTTTCTCGACAATCTGACCTTCATCGATAAGATGAAGGTTTTTTGCCGCGGAAATCCGGGCGGCATATTAAAGACGAATTTTGTCGAATTTGGAGTCTGCGGATTGACGGTCCCCGCGCGCTAACTTATACTGAGAACGTGTTGAAAGCCGTTTCAGACAAGTTTTGCCGGAATTGACCTAAAACGTTTTCTGAAAAAGGGGTATACCGGGATGAAGTCAAATCAAACGTATAAATTATGGTACAAACAGCCCGCTTCCCGCTGGGAAGAAGCGCTGCCGGCAGGCAGCGGAAGGCTGGGCGCGATGGTGTTCGGCGGCGACCGCAGAGAGCGGCTGCAGCTGAACGAAGACACGCTGTGGTCGGGCTTTCCGCGCGATAAGGTCAACTACGACGCCCAGCGCTACCTGAAGCGCTCCAGGGAGCTGATCTTCGCCGGCGATTACGCCGCAGCGGAGAAGACGATCAACGCCGGAATGCTCGGCTGGAACACGGAAGCGTATCAGCCGCTCGGCGATCTGTATATCGACCGGATCGGCGGCGGGGAAGCCGGCGGCTACGAACGCGAACTCGATCTGTCGACGGGCGTGCTGACCACCGCGTTTACGGCGGACGGCGTCCGCTTCACGCGCGAAGTCTGGATCAGCGCGCCGGACCAGGTGCTGGCGGTCGTACTGGAAGCGGACAAAGCGCACGCGATCGATATCGACGTCTCGCTCGAAAGCCTGCTGCCTTACGAGACGGCTTCGCAAACGGACGGACGCCTGACGATGCGCGGCATGGCGCCGAGCCATGTGGAATCGAATTATTTCCGCGACCATCCGCAGGGCGTGCTGTTCGAAGAAGGACTGGGCATGCGCTTCGAAGCGCAGCTGCTGCCGCGCGTCGACGGCGGCGAAGTCCGCGCGGCCGGCGAAAAGCTCGAAATTCGCGGCGCGGACCGCGTCGTGCTGCTGCTGGCGGCGGCGACCAACTTCGAAGCCTACGACAAACTGCCGGAGAGCGGCGGCCGCCGGCCGGACAAGCTCTGCCGCGAATGGCTGGAAGCGGCGGAGCGCTGCGGGGAAGCCGCCCTGCGCGAGCGGCATATCCGCGACCATGCGGCGCTGTTCGGCCGCGTGGAGCTGGATCTGGGCGGAGCGGAGCGGGCGCTGCTGCCCACCGACGAGCGGCTGGCTGCTTATAAGGAAGGAACGCAAGACCCGGCGCTCGAAGCGCTGTACTTCCACTACGGCCGCTATCTGCTGATGGGCAGTTCCCGTCTGGGCACCCAGCCCGCCAATTTGCAGGGAATCTGGAACCACCAGATCGAACCGCCGTGGAACAGCAACTACACATCGAATATCAACGTGCAGATGAACTACTGGCCGGTCGAGCTGGTCAACCTGAGCGAGTGCCACGAGCCGATGCTCAAGATGATCGAAGAGCTGGCGCAGGCCGGCCGCCGCACGGCGAAGATCCATTACGGCACGCGCGGCTGGACGGCCCACCACAACGTCGATCTGTGGCGGATGACCAATCCGTCGGGCGGCGAAGCGAGCTGGGCGTTCTGGCCGATGGGCGGCCTCTGGCTGACTTCGCATCTGTGGGAACACTATCTGTTCACCCGCGACGAAGAATTTCTGCGCGAGCGGGCTTATCCGGTAATGCGCGAAGCGGCGCTGTTTGCGGTCGACTGGCTGGTCGAAGCTCCGAACGGCAAACTGACCACCGTGCCGTCCACGTCGCCGGAGAACAAGTTCCGCGCCGAAGGAGGAGAGCCGTGCAGCACGGCTTACGGCTCGGCAATGGATCTGACGCTGATCCGCGACGTGCTGGAGCACTGCGTGGAGTCCGCGTCGCTGCTGGGTCTCGGCGAAGAAGAATCCGCCGAATTCCGCTCGGCGCTGGAGCGGCTGCAGCCGCTGCGGATCGGCGCGGACGGCCGTCTGCTGGAATGGGGCGAGGAGCTGGAAGAACACGAGCCGGGACACCGTCACGTCTCGCATCTGTACGGCGTGTATCCGGGCCGCTCCATCAACCGCGGCGAGACGCCCGAGCTGCTCGAAGCGGCGCGGAAGTCTCTCTCCGCCCGTATCGCGAGCGGAGGCGGCCATACAGGCTGGAGCTGCGCGTGGCTGATCAATCTGTACGCCCGACTGCTGGACGGCGAGAGCGCGTACCGCTTCGTGCATACGCTGCTTGCGCGTTCGACGCACCCCAACCTGTTCGACGACCATCCGCCGTTCCAGATCGACGGCAACTTCGGCGGTGCCGCCGGCATCGCGGAGCTGCTGCTGCAAAGCCATCTGGACGAAGTCCATCTGCTGCCCGCCCTGCCGGCGGCATGGCCCGACGGCTCCGTGCGCGGGCTGCGCGCGCGGGGAGGCTTCACCGTCGCGCTGGAATGGCGCGACGGCCGCATTCGGTCGGCCGAGATCGCGGCCGACCGCTCCGGCACGGTCCGCCTGCGCGCGGACCGCGCCTTCGAAGGCGCCTCGCCCGCAGACGGCGAGGCCGGCACGTTCACCGGCGAGCTGACCCTCGCCGCCGGCCAGACCGTCCGCCTGAGCTTCGCGTAGGCGAAAGACCCCGCCCTGAGGCCGCCTCTCATCCAGGCGGCCTCAGGGCCCCGGCAGGGCGGCCTTTGAACGCGAGGCCGCTCTGCCGCACCGATCCGCGGCCTTGCCTTTAAGGCCGCCGCTCTACCCGCACCCACAGCCCTGCGCAGCAGGCCGCGGGGCATTCGTCCTGTTCCCAAAGGCCGTCAGGCGGAGGGAGGGAATCGTGAAGGAGTGGAACGTTCGCCTTTGAAACCGGGAAATTCCATTTTGATTCAATCAAAATTTCCTGGTTTCAACACGCGACCGTAACGAATCCCTCCCGGAGCCGCCCCCCCCCGCCTTTCCCCAGAACAGGATCTACAGCCAGAAAGCCCGCTCCGCGGGGCCCAACTCAACTAACCGTATGGAGGAACATTCATCAATGACGATTTTTCAATTTCCTGAAGGCTTCAAATGGGGCACGGCTACGGCCGCTTATCAAATCGAAGGAGCCGCAAAGGAAGGCGGACGCGGTCCGTCCATCTGGGATACGTTCTCTCATACGCCGGGCCGGGTATACAACGGCGACAACGGCGACGTCGCGTGCGACAGCTACCATCGCTACGAAGAAGACATCGAGCTCATGAAAGAGCTCGGCATCAATACGTACCGCTTCTCCGTTTCCTGGCCGCGCATCCTGCCGGACGGCGACGGCGAGCTCAACCGCGAAGGACTGGATTACTACCACCGCTTCGTGGACAAGCTGCTGGAAGCGGGCATCGAACCGTTCTGCACGCTGTACCACTGGGATCTGCCGCAGGCGCTCCAGGACGCGGGCGGCTGGGAGAACCGCCGCACCATCGACGCTTTCGTCAAATACTCGGATATCATGTACCGCGAATTCTCCGGCAAGATCAAGAACTGGCTGACGTTCAACGAGCCGTGGTGCATCGCGTTCCTGTCGAACCTGATCGGCGTGCACGCGCCGGGCAATCAGGATCTCCAGGTCGCGCTGAACGTCGCGCACAACCTGCTGGTCGCGCACGGCAGATCCGTCTCCCGCTTCCGCGAGCTGGGCGCGGACGGCAAGATCGGCATCGCGCCGAACGTGGCCTGGGCCGTGCCTTATTCCAAAAGCGAAGACGATCAGGGAGCGGCGGACCGCAATATCCAGGTCTTCTCGGACTGGTTCCTCGACCCGATCTATAAAGGCAGCTATCCGAAGCCGCTCTACGACTGGTTCGAGCAGTCCGGCCACGTGCCTCCGATCCACGCAGGCGATATGGAAGACATCGCGCAGCCGATCGACCATATCGGCATCAACTACTATGCGATGAGCGTCAACCGGTTCAATCCGGACGGCGGTTATTTGCAGATGGAAGAAGTGGATATGGGCCTGACCAAGACCGATATCGGCTGGCCGGTCGAGTCCCGCGGTCTGTACGACGTAATCCATTACCTGCAAAAATACGGCAACATCGATATCTATATCACCGAGAACGGCGCCTGCATCAACGACGACGTCGTCAACGGCAAAGTCAACGACGAGCGCCGCATCTCCTACCTCCAGCAGCATATCGCCCAGGTGCACCGCGTCATTAACGACGGCATCAACCTGAAAGGCTATATGGCCTGGTCGCTGATGGACAACTTCGAATGGGCCGAAGGCTACCGCATGCGGTTCGGCCTGGTCCACGTCGATTACCGCACGCTCAAACGCACGCCGAAAGAAAGTTTTTACTGGTACCAGAACGTGGTGAAGAACAACTGGCTGAACACCCGCAAGTAAAAGTATCGCCGCGAAGACCGCCCGGTCTCCGCGGCTTTTTTGCGCTTTTTTCGCCCGGCCGGGCCTCAAGAATTGTTTAAATGTAAGCCAAAAGAGTTAATGGGAAGTAAGCGAACAATTCCAGCCGCAGGGGCGGCGTTGAAAGAAGGGGATCGAGAGATGAACCGCGAAGCGAAAAACACCAGAGGTCTGATGCTGGTCTCCACGATTATCTCTGTTATTTTGCTGGTGATCGGTATTGTAATGATCGTAATGGACCTGGGCAACTTCAGCGACAAAAGTTATCCGGTCATGGTCGGCATCGGATTTATCGTAGGCAGCATTATCATCTACGGCCTCAGCCGGGCGGTAGGCATGGCGCAGATGCGCAAGGAAGAAAGCAAGGGCAAAGTCGAGAATTGACTTCGGTCCGCGGCCGGATGAAATCCTTGCCCGCCGAATCGGAAAGTCCCTGAGCAAGCTCCGAAAGCGGGAGAGCTCAAGGACTTTTTTTGTGAAAAAAAGCCCGTTTTCCGATACCGGAACGCAGCGCGCCTAAGGAAGGAAAAGCGAGTCGGGTGTTTAGAAGTACGGCGGGGGATTTAATGGCTATATAAGAGCATATAATAGAAGAGAAAATTAAAATTTGAGATAATGGGAGGGATAAAGAGAGGGGATAAGGAAAAGAAAGCGGGTATCGCTAAGGAAGGATAAATAGATCCAAAGGTTTAAGATTTGTCTGTGAAACAGGCGTTTCAGTCTCGTTGAACATGCTTTTCAAGGCCCTACATCACGTTAATCGGCGGATAGTTTGACATCTTTGTTAACAAAGCAAAAACTTTTCGAAAAAGCTGTTCATTTCTGGTATCTTTAAGTGTAGAATCAAAGTTGCGTTTTATTGTGTGAAATGCTTACCGAATGATTTGAGCGTTCAACAAGGAGAGGGGATCTACATGGGCAAAAAACGAAGCTCGCTCGTTCGCGCCGCTTTCTCGGCCGTCGTTCTTGCAATGACAATGCTTCTGCTCTCCGGGTGCGGGAACTACATGGTTCTCGATCCGAAGGGACCGATCGCGCAGAAACAGCTGGACCTGATTGGCATCACCGTGCTACTATGCTCGATTATTATCGTGCCGGTGCTGATTATCACGTTCATCATCGTCTGGCGCTACCGGGCAAGCAACAAGAAGGCCGATTACAAGCCGGAATGGGCACACAACAACCTGCTGGAAACGATCTGGTGGGGAATTCCGATTGTCATCATTGCGATCCTGGCGGTTATCACGATCCGCTACACGCATGAACTCGAACCTTCGAAGACGCTGGCGGCGGAATCCGAAAAAGAAGTCGTGATTCAGGTCGCGTCGCTCGACTGGAAATGGCTGTTTATGTATCCGGAGGAAGGCATCGCGACCATCAACACGATCACGATTCCGGAAGATCGTTCGGTCCGGTTCGAACTGACGTCGGACGCTCCGATGAATTCGTTCTGGATTCCGGAACTCGGCGGACAGATCTACACCATGTCCGGCATGTCGATGGCGCTGCATCTGAAGGCCGACGAACCGGGCGATTACTTCGGCACGGCGGCAAACTTCAGCGGCGAATACTTCGCCAACATGACGTTCGACGTTCACGCCACGACCGAAGCGGACTACGAGAAATGGGTAGCCGACGCCAAGAACTCTTCCGACACGCTGACGGACGAAGGCTATCAAGAACTGGCCAAGCCGAGCGCGGATAACGAACAGCTCGTCTACGCTTCGTTCCCGGAAGGGCTGTACGAACGAATCGTTACGAAGTATATGCACGACGGCGCCGAGCTGCACGAGCACGGAAGCGCTTCTTCGGACGAAGAAGGCAAGCAGTCGGCCGATGCGGGCGCTGCTTCGACGGAAGCGGAAGGACACGATTCCTCTTCGCATACAGGTCACTAAAGCTGCGTATAACGGCCGGGAGGCCCAGCCGGACCTCAAGCCGGAACATCTAAAGCAATGAAAGGAGCTCCCTAATGCTCGATAATATCAAAGAGTTCGCATCCGAGTTTTTTGTAACGGGCGACCCGCTCATTTACGGCGCGGACGTATCCATCGTTCTGGCGACGCTCGCGATCGTGTTCGTACTGACGTACTTCAAAAAATGGGGCTGGCTCTGGAGAAACTGGCTGACGACCGTCGATCACAAGAAGATCGGCATCATGTACATTCTGGCCGCGATCGTCATGCTGTTCCGCGGCGGCGTCGATGCCGTCATGATGCGGACGCAGCTCGCTTTTCCGGATCTGAATTTCCTGGAACCGGAGCACTACAACCAGATCTTTACAACGCACGGCGTCGTCATGATCTTCTTCATGGCCATGCCGCTGATGTTCGGTTTGTTCAATATCGTCGTGCCGCTGCAGATCGGCGCGCGCGACGTCGCGTTCCCGTTCCTGAACTCGCTCAGCTTCTGGCTGTTCTTTGTCGGAGCGATGCTGTTCAACCTGTCGTTCGTCATCGGCGGTTCGCCTGACGCCGGCTGGCTCGCTTATCCGCCGCTCTCGGGCACGCAGTTCAACCCGGGCGTCGGACAGAACTTCTATATCTGGGGGATTCAGATCTCCGGTATCGGCTCGCTCGCGTCCGGTATCAACTTTATCGTTACGATCCTCAAGATGCGCGCTCCGGGCATGACGATGATGAAAATGCCGATGTTTACCTGGTCGGTATTCGCGTCTTCGACGACGATCATCTTCGCATTCCCGATTCTCGCCATCACCATGCTGCTGCTGTTTATGGACCGCTTCTTCGGCGCCCATTTCTTCACGCTCGACGGCGGCGGCAATCCGATGATGTATATCAATCTCATCTGGATGTGGGGTCACCCGGAAGTGTATATCGTCGTTCTGCCGGCCTTCGGCGTCTTCTCGGAAACGGTGGCGACCTTCGCGAGAAAACGGTTGTTCGGCTACGCTTCGATGGTATTCGCCATGGTCATCATCAGTATCATCTCGTTCTTCACCTGGGCTCACCACTTCTTTACGATGGGTTCCGGCGCGAACGTCAATGCGTTCTTCGCGGTGACGACGATGATTATCGCGATCCCGACCGGCGTCAAGATCTTCAACTGGCTGTTCACCATGTATAAGGGACGGATTTCGTTCCCGACTCCGATGATGTGGACGATCGCGTTTATTCCGGCGTTCGTTGTCGGCGGCATGACCGGCGTTATGCTGTCGGTCGCTCCGGCGGACTTCCAGTTCCACAACAGTTACTTCCTGATCGCCCACTTCCACCAGGTGCTGATCGGCGGCGTCGTATTCGGTTACTTCGCGGGCCTGTACTACTGGTGGCCGAAGATGTTCGGCTTCAAGCTGAACGAATACCTCGGCAAATGGGCATTCTGGTTCTGGAACATCGGTTTCTACGTCTGCTTCATGCCGCAGTACCTGGTCGGCCTCGACGGCATGACCCGCCGGATCAGCGTATTCAGCGATCCGGACTGGACGGGCCTGAACGTCGTTTCGACGATCGGCGCTTATATCATGGGTATCGCCTTCCTGTTCCAGGTGGCGCAGATCGGCTACAGCATCTTCCGTCACGAAAAAGATACGACGGGCGATATCTGGGATGCCCGCACCCTGGAATGGTCCACGCCTTCGCCGGCTCCGGAGTACAACTTTGCGGTTATCCCGCAGGTACACAGCCGCGACGAATGGTGGGAAGAAAAAGAACGCCGTGCGAGAGGCGAACAGCCTGCTCAGTACGGCCCGATCGAACCGATCCACATGCCGAAAAACTCGGCTATCCCGGCGATCATGGGCGCATGCTGGTTTATCGCCGGCTTCGGGCTCGTGTTCCACTGGCTGTTCTTCGCTATCCCGGGTCTGATCGGCGTATTCATTTGCATGTTCGCTCGTTCGTTCAGCGCTCACAAAGCGGAATACTACATTCCGGCTGAAGAAGTCGAACGTACCGAAGCGACGTTAAGGGGGTCGGTATAATGGCACAGTCTCCGGCGCATGGCGCGGACCATCACGATCATCACGCTGCGGGTCACCACGACCCGCAGGATCTGAAATTACTCGGTTTCTGGATTTTCCTTGTAACCGACGTCCTGATGTTCTCGACGTTGTTTGCAACATTTATCGTTCTGCGCGGCGGTACGGACGGCGGTCCGACCGGCGCGGAACTGCTTGAAATCAACGGGATCATCATCTCGACGTTCCTGCTCCTGACAAGCAGCTTCACCAGCGGTCTGGCCGTTCTGGCGATGCACCAGAACAAAGTTCAGCAGATGATTATCTGGCTGATCGTTACCGGACTGTTGGGCGCGGGCTTTATCGGGCTCGAACTTAACGAGTTCCTGCACCTGATCCATGAAGGCGCGACGCTGCAAACCAGCGCGTTCTGGTCTTCGTTCTTCACTCTGGTCGGCACCCACGGTGTCCACGTTACGGTGGGTCTGTTCTGGATGATCGCAATTATTATCCAGATCGTGCGCCGCGGCCTGAACTCGGATACGAAGGGCAAGATTACGGTATTCAGCTTGTACTGGCACTTCCTGGACGCGGTCTGGATCTTCCTGCTCTCGATCGTGTACCTGATGGAGGTGATGTAAGATGGCGGATCACAACAACGCGCACAACAGCCACGGCGGGGAACGTCACGAGCACGGCTCGCTCAAGTCCTACATTATCGGCTATATCATTTCGATCGTGCTGACGATTATTCCGCTCGTTGTCGTAATGAACCATATGATGGAACGCACGGGCACCATTATCGTTATCATGGTAACGGCGACGCTGCAGTTCCTGGTACAGCTCATCTTCTTCATGCACGTCCGCGACGGCGAACAGCCTCGCTGGAACGCGATTACGCTGGTCTTCGGTATTCTGATCCTGCTGACGATCGTGGTCGGTTCGATCTGGATTATGGGGAATAATGCGATCGGGATGAAGATGTAGAGAATTTGGTTATACAAAAAGAGCCCGCTTCGGCGGGCTTTTTGTATGTGGAGAAGATCCTATTCGATAGAAAAGTCGTGCGGGCTGCGGGAGAAATTCGTTTCGGTCGCGTGTTGAAATCGGGAAGAGTCTGATTGGATTATAAGTGGGATCTTCCCGATTTCAAAGGCGAACGCTATCGCTCCTACACTGAATTTCTCCCTCCGCTTGTTCAACTTTTCGCTCAATCCACTTTCTCAACATCGGAGCCCGCCTGTGCGGGCTCTTTTTTTGTATAAGCAAATGGTGTGGGCGAGGGAAGGGCGAGAGATAAAGGTCAAATATCAAAGATTAAAAGCTCACATAGAAAAAAATCAAAAGACAAAGTCTAAATATACGCACACTCGAAGACGGTAAACTCGGCTTGGGAGTCCCGGCCGACGGCATAGAGACCGATCAGGACACCGGTGAAACCGCCGGCGACTTCGGAGGACAGGTAGCGGGTCTGGGCGGTGCCCAGAGGAAATTCGACGCCGTCGATCACGGCGAAGAAGTGGTAGCGTTCATGGCCGGAACGGATTAAAAGCTTGACGCTATCGCCGGGAAGGGCGGTTTGGTGTTCGACGGACTTGATGTCGCCGACGTTCAGGCGGGTGATCGCCCGGATGCCGGTTGCGTCTCTGCGGATTGCCAGGTCGTAGTGATGGTTCTCGTCCATATACAGGGTCAGACCGGCTTCGCCGGTTCCGGTCAAAGAAACTTCGCAGCTTATCGTCGCGTCGAAGTCTTTTTGCCGGATGCCGATAAAGGTCGGGGAAGCGGGCGTGTCTAGTGTGACTTCGGTGCCTGTCAGTGTCGCTTTTCCGTGTGCCAGCCGGTAATTCGCCGCGGACGGATGACGCAGATAGCACCAGTCCAGATTCCAGTCGGTATTTTCGAACGTCTCGCTTTTCTTGACCCGCTGCAAGGTGGTGTCGGGGATGCGGTCGGTGTTGAAGCCGGTCAGCGTGATCCCGTCGTGTCCCGCCGTAAACCAGCCGTCTTCGCCGAATGTAACCGGGGTCAGGAACACTTCGCGTCCCAGATGGTGGTAGGTCAGCCAGCGGCCGATCTGGCGGAAGCCCAGATGCAGCATCCACCAATTGCCTTCGCCGTCTTGGACCAGATCGCCGTGGCCGACACCCTGCAGCTCGTAGCCGCCCAGATTGCGGTTGGTGAGCACGGGATTGGACGCATACGACTCGAACGGGCCGTGCAGCGATTCGCTGCGCGCGTAGATGACCATATGGCCGTATTCGGTGCCGCCTTCCGCGGCCATCAGGTAATACCGGCCGTCGATCTTGTACATATGCGGGCTTTCCAGATAGCGGCCGCCGGTTCCCTGCCAGATCGAGCGGCTCGGCGAGAGTTTGGTTCCCGTTTCGATATTCAGCTCGCACTGGATCACGCCGCCGACCCCGTCGTCGTCAAGACCGTTGCTCATGAAGAACGCCCGGCCGTTTTCGAAATACAAATCCGGATCGATGCCGCCCTGGTCCACGTATACCGGTTCGGACCATTCGCCGTAAATATCGTCGGTCCAGACATAGAAATTCTGGCGCGTGGTGTCGTTGGTCGTCGTCATATAGAAGCGTCCGTCTTGATGCCGGATCGTCGGAGCGAATACGCCGCCGGAACTGTTCACGCCGCTCAGCCGGACCTGGCTTTCGCGCGTCAAACAGTGGCCGATCTGCGTCCAATTGACCAGGTCTTTGCTTTCGAACAGCGGAACCCCGGGGAAGTATTGAAAAGAACTGCAAACGAGGTAATACGTATCTTCGACCTTGCAGACGCTGGGATCGGGATAAAAACCTTTGATTACGGGATTGCTGTATTTCATATCGCACCTCTTCTTGAATTCGCATTTTTGTGAATCGTGTATATTATGACCGCTATGCAAATTAAACCGTACTCCAAAACGGCTTACAATATGATAGGGTAGATTCGAAGAGTTAATTCCATTGAATTCATATAAATGTGATTTCAGTTAACGGGGTGAAGGAGGCGAACGCGATCAAAACCAACGGGGAAGCCCAATTTATGCCGCTGTACGAAGCGCTGGCGAGCGAAGTCAGATGGAGCATGATGAATCTGCTGTCCGCGGGCGAGCTGAATGTCAAAGACATTGCGGCGCAAATGAAGCTCAGTCCGTCCATCGTCACGATGCATATCCGCAAGCTCGAACAGGCGGGACTGATCGGCAGCCGCCGCGTGCGATTGAACGGCGGAACGCACAAGATGTGTTTTCTCAAGCAAAAAAAGATCGAAATCCAACTGCCTTCCGCCCGCGAAGAAACAAGGGTCCGGGAACAGTCGATCGCGATCGGGCACTATACGGCGTTCGATATTCATCCCACCTGCGGGCTCGGCACTCCGGAAAAAGAAATCGGCGTCTGGGACGATCCGCGCTACTTTCTCGATCCGGAACGGGTGCAGGCGGCGATTCTGTGGTTCGGTTACGGCTTTGTCGAATACAAAACGCCGAACTACTTGCTTCCGGAGCAAACCGCCGACGCGATCGAAATTTCGATGGAACTGGCTTCCGAAGCGCCTGGACTGCGGGACGACTGGCCGTCGGATATCGGGTTTGCGTTCAACGGCATCCGGCTCGGCACCTGGACCAGTCCGGCGGATTTCGGCCGCGCGGCCCGGGGCAAGTACACGCCGCTCTGGTGGCACCGCAACGTCAACCAGTACGGACTGCTCAAAACGATCCGCATCGACGCCGCCGGCACGTTTATCGACGGCGAGCGGATATCGGACGTAACCGTTTCGCGGCTTCGTCTGGAAGAACCGTTCTGGACGCTGCGCTTCGAAGTCGACGAGCAGGCGGACAATGTGGGCGGGCTTACGCTGTACGGAGCAGGATTCGGCAACCACGATCAGGATATTACGATTCGCGTGCATATCAGCGGCCATCCGGCGAAGCGGGAAGAGGAGAACAGATGAAGACATTTAAAGCGACGAACGAATCGGTCAAAAAACTCGGCAGAACGCACGAATACCGCGATGCGCTGTGGCTGACGCTGTCGGGCAGCGGAGCGGAGTTTTCGTTTTACGGCACAAAAGCGGAGATCGTGCTGAAAAGCGACGATATGGCGGGCGGCGTCAATCCGGCGAGAATCGGCATCCTGGTCAACGGAGAACGGGTGGTCGACGAGCGCCTGGACCGGCCTGTCAAAACGTACACCGTATTCGAAAGCGCCGCCGCGGAGCAGGTTGCGGTGACGGTGATCAAGCTGTCGGAAGCAGCCATGTCGACGGTCGGCATCGCGGAAATCCGGGTCGAAGCGGAACGGGGAATACAACCGACGCCGCAAAAAAATCGCAGGATCGAGTTTATCGGCGATTCGATCACGTGCGGGTACGGCGTCGACGACGAATACGAACGGCATTCTTTTTCGACCGCGACCGAAGATGTGACACAGGCGTACGCTTACCGGACTGCCGAAGCCCTTCAAGCCGATTACAGCATGGTTTCGTACAGCGGGTACGGCATCATATCGGGCTATACGGAAAACGACGCCAGGCTGCTTACCCATTTGGTGCCGGACTATTACGAGCAGCTGGCCAAGTCCGAAGGAAAGCTCGACGGCAAGCTGGACCCGCTGAGTATCGACTGGGATTTCGCGCGGTTTGCGCCCGACCTGATCGTGATCAACCTGGGCACGAACGACGATTCCTACACCAGCGATCATGCGGACCGGCAGGCGGAGTTCGGCAGGCGATACGTCGACTTTTTGAAAACGATCAGACGCCGAAATGCCGAAGCGCGGATTCTGTGCACGCTCGGCATGATGGGAGATCGGCTTTATCCGGTTGTCGAGCAGGCGGTTCGGGATTATACCGCGCAAACGGGCGACTCCGGAGTTTCCGCCATGAAGTTCGACGAGCAGCGGGCCGAAGACGGATACGCGGCCGATTATCATCCTTCCCGAAGGACCCACGCCAAAGCGGCGGACCGATTGACCCGGCATATCGAACAATTGTGGGGCTGACCGTTGGCGGGCGGCAGGCCGCTTACAAGTTGGGTTTCTCGGCGGCGGCCGGGCGGAATACCCAGACTTTGCTCAGGATATAGTTGAGCGCCATGCCCGGAACGGTCACGAGCACTTTGGACATCCAGACGGGCAGGAACAAATTGAGCAGGGCCAGCAGGACGGAGGTGAGCAGGGCGACGGTCAGGTTGACGACCAGGAAGCGCCCCAGCTCGCCTTTTTGCCTCGGCTGATCGGTCTTGAAGGTCCAGCGCCGGTTCCAATAGTAGCTGTTGGCCGTGCCGGCCGCGTAGCCGGCCGCCTGGGCGAACGGGCCGATCAGACCCTGAAGCAGGAAAAATACGATAAAATCGACGAGCGTGTTGGAAACGCCGACGATGGCGAAACGAATCGGTCGGCGCGCCGACGATGCGAGATCCGGCCCGCGCCGCTCTTCCGGCGAATTCATCCTTGTGCCTCCTTCTCGATTTTGTACAGCGTATACGTCTGCCGCAGGCCGAGTTTATCGGTCACTTTGCCGAGCAGCTGCGCCGCTTTGTCTGCTTCCGTTTCCCGTCCGCCGGCTTCGGCCAGCGGTCTCCACTCGGATTGAGGCACGACCGTTCCGTGTTCCTCGACCCAGCGCACCATCTCGCGGTTGCCGCGGGACGATTCGCCGACCAGGAAATACCGAACTTCGCCCCGGTCGATCATCCGCCGGAGCCCCTGCGCATCGATCGCCGGATCTTCGCCTTTGAAGCCGCCCCAGGTGAGGACCGGCTGCCGCGTCTGGATAATCAGGGCGTCGGCGCCGCTGTTGGAAGACGGCATGGCGACCAGGTATTTGGCTCCGTCCCGATGGGAGAGCAGATAATGCACCAGCGAAGCGTCCAGCGGTTCGCCGTCCCGGCTCCAGCCGCCGCTCGACGCCAGCGAAGGCGAAGCGTACGGCTGCCGCGAGCTTCCGCCGTAAATCGCCGGGGTAATCGACCAGTAGCCGGGCACGATCACCGCGGAAATCAGGGTCAGCGCCAGCGCGAAAGTCGGCAGCGGGCGGACTTTGATCCGGGAAAGCGCCAGGGAGATCCCCCCGGCGGCTGCCGCGCTCCAGCCGATCCGGGTGAAGCCGGCATCGTTGGCGATATAGACGATCGTGCCGAAAACGGCCGCTGCCGAAGGGAGCAGCCAGGGCAGCTTCGGCGAGCGGAGCAGATTGGCGAGACCCGCGCCGGCCAGCGCGGCGATCGCGGGCGCGAGCATAATCAGGTAATAGCGGTGGAAGAAGCCGGCCACGCTGAACACCGCGATCATCGGCAGCAGCCATCCGAGCCACAGCAGCAGTTCGCGCCGGCGTTCGGGCTGCCGGAACCAGAGCATGACCGCGCTCAGCAGCGCAAACGGAAGCAGCCACGAAATCTGTCCGGCAAGCTTCACGTCCATCAGCCGCAGCCAGCCCGGCGGGCCGTCTTCGCCAATCGTGCTGGCCGTGGTCCGGCCGGCCGGTTCGAACGCTTCGCCGTCTGCGGAAGCAGGCGGCGAAACCCCGGAGCCGCGCTCCGTTTGGGCCTGCCGCGCGCTCAGCGGATTCGGAAGCGAAGACGCCAGTCCCGCCGAAGAAGCGCGATCGGGAATATCCGACGAAGAAAACGGGTTTACCGACAGGTCGCCGGTCAGCCGGCCGATTCCGTTGTAACCCAGTGCCAGCTGGAGGACGGAATTGCTGTCGCTGCTGCCGACATACGGCCGCTCGGCGGCCGGCGTGCTGTCGACGGCGACCGCCCACGAGAGCGAGACCGCAGCGAGCAGGGCGCCCGCCGCGCTCAGATGGGCGATTGTCCTGCGCAGGGAGTGCTTGCGCGACACGAGCGCGAACAGCAGGAAGCCGGGCAGCACCAGGTAAGCCTGGAGCATCTTGGTGTTGAAGCCGACGCCGACCAGCGCGAAAGCGAGGCAGAGCGTGGACAGCCTGCCGCTGTCCATCGCGCGCGTGAGCGCGTAAGCGGCCAACAGCAGCACGAAGACCAGCACGCTGTCGACGTTGTTGGTGCGGCTGACGGCCGCCGCGATCGGCGTCAGCGTCAGCAGCAGCGCGGCAAGCCGCGCCGCGGCGAGGCCGAACGTGCGGCGCATCGTCAGGTACAGCAGCGCAACCGAACCGGCGAACGCCAGCGCCGACGGAAGCGCCAGGGTCCAGGAATGCAGACCCAGCAGCTTGACGCTAATCGCCTGCAGCCAGAACGCGAACGGCGGCTTGTCGATCGAGATAAAGCCGCCGGGGTCGAACGAATTGTAAAAGAAATTATGCCAGCTCTGGCTCATGCTGACCGCGGCCGCCGTGTAATAGGCGTTGAGATTGCCGGACTTCTGAATCTGGTAAAGCGACAAAAATAAAGCCGTCAACGCAAGCAGCGCCGGAACGGGATCGAACTTCTTCAGCAGCCGTGCATCCACGGGATTTCCCTCCAAACTATCGGTTCCTTGCCCCTATAACATCTTGATTCGCCTTATCTCTATAACGTTTCCGTTTCCGCAGGAGTTTGCTTCTTTACATCAAACTATAAAACCGGACCCTGAAGAAAAAATGAACGCGGGCTTAACGCAGGCTGAAAGAGCGGACGCCAATAGACAAAAAACGTCCGGCCGGCGGAGCTTCGGCCCGGTTCAAGCCTCCGGCCGGCCGGGCCCCGCAAGCTTGAGCGTCACCGACACGGCGGTTCCGCGGCCGGGCTCGCTCTCGATATCGACCCGGCCGCCGTGCAGCCTGACGATCTTCTGCACGATCGACAGCCCGAGTCCGCTTCCTCCGGCTTTGGCGCTGCGCGAGCTGTCGGCTTTGTAGAAGCGGTCGAAGACGTGCGGCACGTCTTCGGCGGGGATGCCCTGACCGGTGTCGCGCACGGTCACGATCACTTCGCCGCCGCGAAGTTCGGCGCCGAGAAACAGTTCGCCGCCTTCGGGCGTGAACTTGATCGCGTTGGACAGCAGGTTCAGCCAGACCTGGCTGAGCAGGTCTTCGTCGCCGACGATATCGGCGCGCTCAAGATCGGCGGACAATTCGAGCGACCTGGCCGACCACAGCGGCGCGCACGAAGCGGCGCTCCGGCGGATCTGCTCGTCGAGCCGCAGCGGCTTCAGGTTCAGGCGCACCGTGTCCAGCGAAGCGAGCTTGAGCAGATTGGCGCTCAGCTTGGACAGCCTTTCGCTTTCGCGGTCGATAATATTGAGGTATTCGCGGCGCTCGGCTTCCGCCGGATCGCTTTGCAGCGCGCGGGCGAAGCCGCGGATCGACGTCAGCGGCGTCTGGATCTCGTGCGAGACGTTCGACACGAATTCCTGGCGCATCGCTTCGATCTTGGACAGCTCGGCCGTCATCTGGTTGAAGTCTTCGCCGAGCCGGCCGATCTCGTCCCGGCGGGCGAGGGCGACGCTCGCGTTGTAATCGCCTGCGGCGACCCGGCGCGTCGCTTCGGACAGCCGGCGCAGCGGATTCGAGATCAGGCGCGCCGCAAACAGGAACAGCAGTGTGCCGATCACGATCATGATCGCCAGCGCGATCAGCATCTGGCGCGGCACGGCCTGGCTCGGGTGCGCCATCGTCGGCCGGACGAACAGCGCGTAGCGGACTTCGCCGCGCTCGAACGGCACGCCGATAAAGCCCGGGTCCGTACCTGCTTCGCCGGTGCCGAGGCTGCGATAAGTTTCTCCGTCGAATATGGAATCTTTGACGGAAGCGGGAATATTCCAATCCGGGCTGCGCCGCCCGGAGCCGGAAGAGGAGTCGGACTGCGGCGCTTCGAGCGCCGGGGCTTCCGCTCCGTCCGCCTCCGCGTCCGGCAGCGAGCTCGCCGCCGGAGGGCCGCCCCGGCGCACGCGCAGTTCGCCGCCGTCCTCCGCGGCGACAAGCAGTTCAAGCTGCACGGAACCGAAGCTGTCCAGCACGTCCTGGAGCAGATCGTCCGGTACTTCCGACAGGATATGCGCCATCCGCTGCGATTCGCCCAGGATCATCCGGCCGGGATCGCCGTTGGGCCCGCTCTCGTACACCCAGTCCGACAGCAGGAACGTCAGCACGAAGCTGACGGCGACGACGCCCATGAACGTGAATACGAGCCGCGAATAGATCGACTTCATTTGCCGGCGACCTCGACCCGGTAGCCGATGCCGCGAATCGTCTGGATCGAGAAGCCCAGCGCTTCGGGGAAGCGGTCGCGAAGACGTTTGATATGCACATCGATCGTCCGCTCGTCGCCTTCGTAATCGGGACCCCAGATTTTCTCGATCAGCTGGTCGCGCGTAAAGATCTGTCCGGGAAAGCCGGCCAGCGTGTACAGCAAATCGAACTCCTTGGCCGGCAGGGGAGCCGGTCTGCCGCCGATACGCGCTTCTTTGGACGACGCGTCGAGCAGCACTTCGCCGACCTGGAGCGATTCGCCGGAGAACACTTTATAGCGGCGCAGCAGCGCTTTGACCCGCATCACCAGTTCTTCCGGGATAAACGGCTTGACGACGTAATCGTCGGTGCCCAGCCGGAATCCTTTGATCCGGTCTTCGGTTTCGCCGCGCGCCGTCACCATCAGGATCGGCACGTCTCCGTAGTATTCGCGAATTTCCTCGCACAGCTTGAAGCCGTCGATGCCGGGCATCATCACATCCAGGAGAATAAGGTCCCAGCGCCGGCGGCCCAGCCATTCCTGCACCTCGATGCCGTCTTCGGCTTTTTGCACACTGTATCCCTCGCGGCTCAGGTAAAGCGCAATCAACTCAAGAATGGCCGGATCGTCGTCCGCCGCCAGAATATGCACCATGGACAGGACCTCCTTTGCGGTTCGTTTTCGAATAGATCAAGTTTACAACAAAACCGCGCCGCTTACGACAATCGGAGGTTGACCGATGCCGGATCTGCGGCGGGGCGGATATAAGAGTAACGGAAGTTTTCTTTTTTGCCACAAAAAGAGATATACAAAACGACCTAAATGAACTAATATGAACCTATAAGAACGTTCATTATCTCAAAACGAATACCCAACCGAAAGGATGACTTTATTATGGAAAACCGCTACTCTTCGCATCCCAACGACGTCAAGACCTTCGACACGACGCGGCTGCGGGAAGAATTTTTGATTCAAACCCTGTTCGCGCCCGGCGAGCTTGTAACCGTTTACTCGCACGTGGATCGTTATATCGTCGGCTCGGCCGTGCCTGTTTCCGGCGGTATCAAGCTCGAAGTGGACCTGAAGCAGATCGGCGCGGACTATTTCCTGGAACGCCGCGAGATCGGCATCATTAACGTCGGCGGAGCCGGATCGGTTGCCGCGGACGGCGAAAGCTTCGAAGTCGGCGCCAAAGAATGTTTGTATATCGGCCTCGGCGTCAAAGACGTTTCGTTCACAAGCGCGGACGGCGGCAGCCCGGCGAAATTCTACTTCGTTTCCACGCCGGCGCACAAAGCCTACCCGACCAAAAAAGCCGGCCAGGGCGAAGCGATCCAGGCGCATCTGGGCAGCATCGACAGTTCGAACGAGCGCACGATCAACAAATACATCCTGCCGGGCGGCATCGAGAGCTGCCAGCTGGTGATGGGCATCACCGAGCTCGAGCCGGGCAATATGTGGAACACGATGCCGTGCCACACGCACAACCGCCGCTCGGAAGTTTATCTGTACTTCAATATGCCGGAAGACGCGAACGTGTTCCATTTCATGGGCGAGCCGGACGAGACGCGCCATCTGGTCGTGCGCAACGAAGAAGCGATCATTTCGCCGAGCTGGTCGATCCACAGCGGCGTCGGCACGAACAACTACACGTTCTGCTGGGCGATGGGCGGGGAGAACCAGCTGTTCGACGATATGGACGCGGTGGACATGAAAGACCTAAAATAGATCCTAAATCCCTTTTTTGCGATAGGAGCTATTGATTTGTCATGAACGCACTCAAACGGCACGAGAAAATTATGGAGATTCTGATCGAGCGCAAGGAGGTCGCGGTGGGCGAACTCAGCTCGCTGCTCGACGTGACCGGCAAAACGATCCGTGAAGATCTGGCGCGGCTTGAGGAAAAAGGACTGCTGATGCGCGTGCACGGGGGGGCGATGCTGGCCCAGAACGACCAGTTCGGCATCCTGTCGGCGCAGGGGACGGGGGAGAAGCACGCGGCGGAGAAAGCGGAGATCGCGTCCCGCGCGCTGCGTTATATCGAGCCGAACGACATTATCGCGCTCGACGGCGGCGGCACCACGCTTGAGATCGCGCGCCGGCTGCCCAACGAACCGCTGACCGTGGTCACCAACGACCTGTTCATCCTCAGTGAGCTGGCGCGCAAAGACAAGATCCGCCTGGTCGTGCCGGGCGGCGAGCGGGTGCGCAACGTGCTGATCGGACCGCGCAGCGCGGAGTTCGTCGAAGGGCTGAATATCAGCAAAGCGTTTCTGTCGGCGACCGCGCTCGATTCGGAACTCGGCGCCTCGATCTACAC
Source organism: Saccharibacillus sp. CPCC 101409 (assembly GCF_030518235.1). Taxonomy (GTDB): domain Bacteria; phylum Bacillota; class Bacilli; order Paenibacillales; family Paenibacillaceae; genus Saccharibacillus. The sequence continues at coordinate 20,484 of NZ_JAULSA010000018.1, forward strand.
GGGCGATCTGGTGCCGTACAAGAAAGCGCTGGTCAAGACCGCGCGCAAAGTCTACGGCGTGGCCGAGCACCAAAAATTCGGGCAGTTCGCGCTGTGGACGTTCGCGGCGTGCGAAGAGATGGACGTCATCATCACGGACAGCGGGATCGACCCGGCGCAGAAAGACCTTTTTGCAAAAAAAAACATACGGCTGGACGACGGCGGCGAAGCGTAGACATCCGATCGGGACAAGTCACGGGAAAGCGGCCGGTTCGGCGGAATTTATTTCGGGAGGAAAAATAATATGAGTTTCTTTGATCTCAGCGGCAAAACGGCACTGGTAACGGGGGCGAGCGGCGGTCTCGGACAGGGGATGTCGCTGGCTTTGGCCGAGGCGGGCGCGGACATTGTCGCCGTATCGTACACGGACAGCAAGGACACGGTGGCCAAAGTCGAAGCGCTCGGACGCAAAGCGTACGAAATCCAGGCCGACCTCAGCAAAGCGGACGATCTGGAAGACGTCGTGAAACGCGCGCTGGAATTCACGGGGCAGATCGATATCCTGATTAACAACGCTGGCATTATCCGCCGCACGCCGATCTCCGCGCACAGTTGGAAAGACTTCGACGACGTGCTGGATATCAACCTCAAGACCGTGTTCTACATGACGCAGCTGGTCGGCAACCACATGATCGCGCGCGGCAGCGGCAAGATTATCAATATCGCGTCCATGCTGTCGTTCCAGGGCGGCATCAACGTACCCGGCTATACCGCCAGCAAGCACGGAGTCGCCGGCCTGACCAAAGCGTTCGCCAACGAATGGGCTTCCAAAGGGGTGCAGGTCAACGCGATCGCGCCGGGATACATGTCGACCGACAACACCGCGCCGATCCGAGAAGACAAAGACCGCACCGACTCGATCACGGTCCGCATTCCGGCGGGACGCTGGGGCACGGGCGAAGACGTGGGCGGGCCGGCCGTATTCCTTGCTTCCAAAGCCGCGGATTACGTCAACGGCCATATTCTCTGCGTGGACGGCGGCTGGATGATCCGCTAACGGCGGGACGAACAACAGGCCGCGTTCGGCGGGAGCGGAGCAATCCGTATCGCCGGCGCGGCTTTTTTTCATATACGAAATCTTATTGAACGAAGGGTCGGAACGCCGCTGCATTCGTTCGATCGACGCCGCCTGCCGCTCAACCGCGGGAATATCAGAGCGCGAAATGCTTCCAGTGCCCTTCGGAAATCACTTCAACGTCTCCGTCGACGACTTTGATCGCGGTTTGATCGTCGATCGCATAGGCCGGTCCCGGCATCCCGGCGGCCCAGTTCTCGGCGGCGGCCAGGGTGTTTCCAGGCAGCATTTCGTGGTCGAGATGCGGAAACAGGGCAAAATCGACCAGGCCCAGCGCTTCGTCGCCGCCGGTCGGCGGCGTCCAACCGACGAAGAAATCCCCGATGCTGGGCGCCATCACCATACTGCCGGCGCTCATGCCCACATAAACCGCCCGCAGCGACGGCAAAAGGTCCGCCAGTCCGGACTTCCGCATCCAATGGTTCAGATAAAGAGCGTCGCCGCCCGAAACCAGCAGAACGTCGATCTCCCGGACCAGCGGCACCCAGCGTTCTTGATCGATACTCGGCAGCGCGGTCAGTTCGAGCACGCCGACCGATTTCCAGCCCAGTTCGACCATCGGGTTATCGGACTTTCCGCTGATGAATTCCCACGCATCGATGCCGGGACCGACCCAGGGATGTCCGTACATGGCGGTGGGGATGCACAGAGCGGTGGATTCGGCGATCGGCTTGTCCAGCATGTCGACCAGCGCTTCATGTATGCTCGGGTTGATTACGCCCCCGGAAGTCAGCAATAATTTCATCGTCTCACTCCTATGGAACTTATTTACTTATTCTAACATTTTATTTTTCGATCCAGCGTTTTATTTTTGGACAGATAAGGCTTGTTTTCCGCTTTTTCCATGCTCGTTTAACCGGCTGTTTGCAATGCAGGGCATCTAGGCTCCCGGGCGGCGTTTTCCCGACGCTCCGGAATCACGAGGAGGAATCAAGGATGAAACTGGGCATACTGGCACATACGTACGGCAGGCTTCCGGTCGCCGAGCTGGCGCGCAAAGTGGCTGCCGAAGGCTTCGCTTCCGTTCAGCTCGCGCTGCTCAAAGCGATCGCGGATATCGACTGCTCGCCGGGCAAGCTGAGTCCCGGGCTGGCGAATCATATCGCCGAGACGTTCGACCGCGAAGGGGTAAGGATCGCGGTGCTCGGCTGTTATATCGATCCGGTCCATCCGGACCGGGACGCGCGGCGGGCGGAGATCGACCGCTTCAAAGAACATCTGCGCCTGGCGCGCGACTTCGGCTGCGGCCTGGTGGGCACGGAAACGGGCTCGCTGACGACGTTCCGCGATTCGCACCCGCTCGATTACCGCGAGCAGGGGTGGAGCGTGCTGCGCGAGACGATGTCCGAGCTGGCCGAAGAAGCGGAGAAATGGGGCGCGAGCCTTGCGATCGAGCCGGTCGCGGGCCATACGCTCGATTCGCTGGACGATTTCCGGCGGCTGCTGGACGAAGTGCCGTCCACGACCGTTCGGCTGCTGTTCGACGCCTGCAATCTGATGAACGCGCAGCGGCTGCCGGCGCAGGACGATCTGATGCGCGGCGCGTTCGAGACGCTGGCCGAACGCATGGTGCTGATCCATGCCAAAGACCTGGTGTTTGAAGAAGCCGGGGAAGGTTCGGAGCAGCCCGCGCGGCGAGCCGACCGTCCGGTCGGAGACGGGCTGCTGCACACCGATGTGCTGTGCGCCCTGCTGAAGCGGCACAAGCCGCATATCGATATTTCGATCGAAGGCGTGACGGCCGAAACGGCGCGCCGTTCGGCGGACAGGCTGCGCGAGATTTACGCGAACGCTTGAACCGCCCGGCTTATCGAACGCAGGACAGGCGTCTTCCTCTGCGGGAAGACGTCTTTTTGTCTGTGCACCCGAATCGGCAAAGCCGGCAAAGTTTCCGCTTTCCGGGCGGTTCCGCGGCGGCGGCGAAGGGTAATGGGCCGTGAATGCGCATTCAGGAGAATCGCGACTATCGCGACAAAGGAGAGATCAAGATGAGCGACACGCAATCTTCGGAACAATTTCTCGTAGCTCTGGTCACGGGCGGAGCCAAAGGGGTGGGACTGGGCATCTCGCATGTACTGGCCCAAAAAGGCTACCGCATCGCGCTGACTTATCATTCGAGCTCGGACGACATGAAGACGATGACGCGGGAACTGAAGCATATCTACGGAGCGGAGCCGTTCGCGATCCAGAGCGACCTGAAGCAGCCCGGCGAACCGCAAAAAGTCGTCGACGCCGTGCTGGAGCACTTCGGCCGGATCGATCTGGTCGTCAACAACGCGGGAGAAGGCATGTACTCGGAATTGACCGAGCTCGATGAAGAAGACCTGAACGGGATGGTCGCGCTGGATTATACGGCGCCCATCCTCGTATCGAAGTACGCGGTCCGGTCGATGATCGAACGCGAGATCAAAGGAAGCGTGCATTTCATCACGTCTTCGCGCGGCGAGAGAGCTTATCCGGGCGACAGCATCTACGGCGGCATGAAAGCCGCGCTGATCCGCTCCTGCGGCTCGCTGGCGCTGGAATGGGCGCCGCACGGCATTCGCACCAACTGTGTCGCGCCCGGCGCGACGGTCAACAACCTGGACCAGAACGCGCACGAGGAGCCGCTCGGCCGCAAGATTCCGCTGGGCCGGCTCGGCACGCCGTCCGATATCGGGGAAGCGATCGCCTGGCTCGCTTCGGATAAAGCGTCGTATATTACCGGCATCAATCTGCGCATCGACGGCGGCCTGATCCTGCCGGGCATGCCGGAAGACACCTCGAAGGAAGCCGGTTACGGCTGGGGCTTTATGTATCCGGAGCGCAAGTAGAACCCAATCGCAAATTTTTTCTTTTCAATCCTCCCAATCTGTGTAAGAATAAGGCCAATATCACGCTTTCGCGCTGTTCACGATTAAAGGAAGGAAGCGTCCGGCAGAGAAGCTCGGCAGCCAGAAATCACGCGCCGTTCGGGAGCGCTTCCAAACTATCAGCGTCCCGGACTGCCGGGACGAAATTCGGGAGGATTCGGATATGACGGAGGAAAGAAAACTCGCATTCGAAACGCTGGCGGTACACGGAGGACAGGAGATCGACCCGACGACGGGAGCTCGCGCCGTGCCGCTGTACCAGACGACGTCGTACGGCTTTCGCGATACGGAGCACGCGGCCAATCTGTTCGGGCTGCAGGAGTTCGGCAATATCTATACGCGGCTGATGAATCCGACCAGCGATGTGTTCGAACAGCGGATCGCGGCGCTGGAAGGCGGAGCCGGCGCGCTGGCGACGGCTTCCGGGCAGGCGGCCATCACTTACTCCCTGCTGAATATCGCGGGCGCGGGCGACGAGATCGTGTCTTCGGCCAGTTTGTACGGCGGCACATACAATCTGTTCGCCGTGACGCTGCCCAAGCTGGGCATCACCGTGCGCTTTGTCGATTCGAGCGATCCCGAGAACTTCCGCGCCGCTATCAACGAGAAAACGAAAGCGGTCTACGCCGAAACGATCGGCAATCCGCGCGGCGACGTGCTCGATATCCGGGCCGTGGCCGATATCGCCCACGAACACGGCGTGCCGCTGATCGTGGACAATACGTTCCCGAGCCCGTATCTGCTGCGCCCGATCGAACACGGCGCGGATATCGTCGTGCATTCGGCCACCAAGTTTATCGGCGGCCACGGCACTTCGATCGGCGGAGTGATCGTCGACGGCGGCAAGTTCGACTGGACGCAGGGCGGACGCTTCCCGGGACTGACCGAACCCGATCCCAGTTACAACGGGCTCGTCTACACGCAGGCTGTCGGACCGATCGCCTACATCATCAAAGCGCGCGTGCAGCTCATGCGCGATCTGGGCGCGGCGATCTCGCCGTTCAACTCCTGGCTGCTGCTTCAGGGACTCGAAACGCTGCATCTGCGCATGGAGCGCCATTCGCAGAACGCTCTCGCCGTCGCGCGGTATCTGGAAGCGCACGAGCAGGTGGAATGGGTCAACTATTCCGGGCTGCCGAGCCATCCGTCGCACGAGCTGGCGCGGCGCTATCTGCCGAAAGGCCAGGGCGCCATCCTGACGTTCGGGATCAAAGGCGGCGTCGAAGCGGGCAAAAAGCTGATCGAAAGCGTCAAGCTGTTCTCGCACCTCGCCAACGTCGGCGATTCGAAAAGCCTGATTATCCATCCGGCGAGCACCACCCACCAGCAGCTCGGCGAAGCGGAACAAACGGCTTCCGGCGTGCTGCCCGGCATGGTGCGCCTGTCGATCGGCACGGAATCCGTCGACGATATCCTGCACGATCTGGAGCAGGCGATCGGCGCCGCTTCGCGCGTGTAAGCCGGGTCTTGCAAACGCGGCCGGCGGTTGGCGCTGCCTCGTCACGCCGCATTTCGTTTGGCCGCTTTCCTTTGGGGGAAAGCGGCTTTTTTGTCGTGCTGCCAACGACGGCTTCATCGAATCTTCATTTATATAGGGATAAATTGAACTTGACACAATTGATTTTGCGCAGCATAATAAATACTACATTGTAATCATTATAAATTAGGAAACGGTTGAGAAAGAGGAGGATCTTCATGTACAAATCGATCATTATCGGAACCGGCCCGGCCGGACTCACCGCCGCTATCTATCTGGCGCGCGCCAATATGAGCCCGCTCGTTATCGAGGGGCCGCAGCCGGGCGGGCAGCTGACGACCACGACCGAAGTCGAGAACTTCCCGGGCTTCCCGGACGGCATCATGGGCCCCGAGCTGATGGACAATATGCGCAAGCAGGCCGAACGCTTCGGCGCGGAATTCCGCACCGGCTGGGTCGAGAATGTCGACCTGTCGGAACGTCCTTTTAAACTGACCGTGGACGGCATGGGGCAGCTCGTGACCGAGACGCTGATCCTGTCGACCGGCGCAAGCGCCAAATACCTCGGCATTCCCGGCGAAGAAGAAAATGTCGGCATGGGCGTAAGCACCTGCGCCACCTGCGACGGATTCTTTTTCCGCGGCAAAGAAATCGTCGTGGTTGGCGGCGGCGACTCGGCGCTCGAAGAAGCGAACTTCCTGAGCCGCTTCGGCACGAAGGTCACGCTGGTGCACCGCAGATCGGAACTGCGCGCCTCGAAGATCATGCAGGAGCGCACGCGCCAGAACCCGAAAGTCGAATGGGCGCTGGACCGCACGCCGCTCGAAGTCGTCAAAGGCGTCAACGGCCTGCAGGGGCTGAAAGTGCGCAACAACGCAACGGGAGAAACGGAAATGATCGAAGCCAGCGGCGTGTTCGTGGCGATCGGCCACCATCCGAACACCGGCTTCCTGAACGGACAGGTAACGACCGACGAGAACGGCTACATCGTCGTCACGCCGGGCACGAGCGAAACGAATATTCCGGGCGTATTCGCCTGCGGCGATGTGCAGGATACGCGCTATCGCCAGGCGATCACGGCTGCGGGCAGCGGCTGCGCGGCGGCCATGGACTGCGAACGGTTTATCGAAAGCCTGGAATTCGCCGAAGCGGCCGCGGAAAAAGCGGAAGCGGTTCTGTAAAAAGAAAAGCGGGCGGCGCAGCGCAAACCGTCGAAAATGGCGAAACGGCGCGAACGGCCGAATCCGGCAAATTCGGCCGCACAAACGGCCGCCGCGTCTTTTTCGTCACATTTTATCCCGCTTAACATTTGGTATTGCGCTTCAATCGCGTTATAATAAAGAAAGCTGGTTTCAAAAACATATCGAGAAGGTGGAGAGAACCCATGGCAAACGCAATCGTATACACAAGCACCAACTGCCCGCACTGCAAGCAGGTCAAGACTTACCTGGACGGGAAAGGCGTATCTTACGAAGAACGCAACATCGAGCAGAGCGACGATTTCGCTCAGCAGGTTTGGGATATGGGGCTGCGCGCCGTGCCGGTTACGGTTATCGGCGAAGCCAAGATCGTGGGCATGAACAAACTTCAGCTGGAAAAAGCGCTTAAAGCGTAAATCCGGCTTGAAGCGGCCGGCCGATTCGCTTGGCGGGCCGACGGAAAAAAGGACTTCTTTTCGCCTTCGGGCGGAAAAGAAGTCCTTTTTTTGCCGGGCCGGCCGCCGCGCTGCGCGGAAGCGGGCGACGGCAAACCGACCGCGCCGATCGGGCCGGCCGCGCCGTTTACAGCGAGACCCGGACCCGCCCCAGAAACTGCGACACCGCCAGATGCGCCGCGCCGATCACGGCCGAACGGCTGCCCAGTTCGGAGAAAGACACCGCAAGTTCGCGCCGGTGATAAGGCAGCGCCCGCTCCGCGATCGTCCGCAGCATGGCCGGCTCGATCCATTCTTTGGCTTCGGTCAGCGGTCCGCCCACGACGATCTTCTCCGGGTTGAAGCCGTTGACCAGATTCGTCACGCCGATGCCGAGCCGCCGCCCGATCTCGTCGTACAGCGCCAGCGCGCCGGCATGGCCGCTTCGCGCGTATTCGACCAGCTCCGGCGTGGTCTGCGCCGGCAGAGCGCCGCTGCCGCCTGCGGATTCTTCCGACGCATACGCGTAAGCGCGTTCCGACGCGTACAGCTCCCAGCAGCCCCGGCTGCCGCAGCTGCACAGCCGTCCGTCGCTTTCGATCGACATGTGGCCGGTCTCGCCGGCGTAGCCCCAGGCGCCTTTGTACAGCTGTCCGTCGATAATCATGCCGGAGCCGAGGCCCATCCCGGCGCTGACGTACACCAGATGCCGCACATGCCGGCCCGCGCCGTATTCGCGCTCGCCCGCCGCGCCGGCGTTCGCTTCGTTGTCCACGACGACCGGCGCGCCGAACTCGGCTTCCAGCCGCGTTTTCAGGTCGACGCCTTCCCAGCCCAGGTTGGGCGCATACAAGACGACGCCGGAGTCGTCCGCCATGCCCGGCACGCCGATGCCGAGGCCGACCAGCCCGTGCGGCGATTCCGGCACCGCGTCCAGCAGCGGCCGCACCGCTTCGCGGATCTTGCCAAACACCGCCTCCGGATCGGTTCCTTCGAGCGCCGCGCCGCTTTCGAGCAGGATGCGTCCGCGCAGATCGGTCAGCGCCGCTTTGACGCTCGTGACGCCCAGTTCGATCCCGACCGAACTGCCCGCCGCCCCGTTGAACAGCAGCATCAGCGGCTTGCGCCCGCCGCTCGATTCCCCCGGCCCCGTTTCTTCGACCAGGCTTTGTTCCAGCAGCTCAAACGTCAGATTGGACACCGTCGCTTTATTGAGCCCGGTCCTTTCCGACACATCCGTCCTCGACAGCGGCCCCTGCCGGCGGATCGTATCCAGCACGATCGACTTGTTCAACTTCTTGACAAGGGCCTGATCCCCGGTCACTCTCATCCTCGATTCCTCCATCCGTGCTCCGAACATTCTCTCTATCATAAGCCAACTTGCCCGGGAAAAGAAGACATCATGCTTGGCTTTAAGCAGCGGGCGAGCCGCTGTGTAAACGCCCGGTTTGCAGAACAGCCGTAAAAAGCCGTGTAGAAAATTCGTTCACGTATGCTTCCAAGGTGACTTTCTCCGAAAGTGTTTAGCTATCGAGAAGCGGGTTTACGCCAAACAACTCGTACACTCGATTCGAATTAAACAAGAGGGAAGAAACCGAAAAACAAATCAAGTATCAAGTCGAATCCCAAATAAGCGTCTATATACACTTATTTAAGCTGAATCTTGCTTTTCTGAGCAAATAACTGCGCCCGTACATCTATTTCGAGCTTTTACACGCCTATTTGCTCTTTTACGCCTAAATAGTTGTACCTGCGCCGCTATTTCAAGAAACAGGAGCGTTCCGCCCGAAATAAGTGTACCTGTGCTTTTATTTTCTGTTTTGAACCGGACCGGCCTTTCTCGGCAGAGAAAGCCGTATCCCGCGATCCTGCGCCGGGAAGTTCCCCCGGTGCAGGGAGCCCCAAGCCCTTCCCGCGTCCCGAGATACGAGGGACGCCGCCCCGCACCAACCCTCCGGCGAGATGTTTTCGGCAGAAGCGACCTTTGGCTTTCCGAAGGAAAACAACCCGAGCGCCTGGCGAAAACATCGAGCTCCGCCAACCCCGAGCGCCTGGCGAAAATATCGAGCAAGCGCTTTCTATTTTGTATTTTAACCCGGAAAAACTTTTAGCGAAAGACTTAGTTTACCCGATAGACAAAGTTTTTCCGATGTGCTAGGATAGCGATGTAAACGATTTCTGCGAAATAACGAGGAGGCATTTCTTACATGGCTTATTTTGAAAATGTCGGTAAAGTGGCTTACGAAGGCAGTCAGTCGCAAAACCCATTCGCTTTTAAATTCTACAACGCGGACGAAGTGGTCGCGGGCAAGAAAATGTCCGAGCACCTGAAGTTCTCGATGGCTTACTGGCACACGCTGACGGCGGAAGGCGGCGATCCGTTCGGCGCAACGACGGCGATTCGCCCTTGGCATTCGTACAGCGGTATCGACCTGGCGAAAGCCCGCGTCGAAGCCGGCTTCGAGTTCATGGACAAAATGGGACTGGAGTACTTCTGTTTCCACGATATCGACATCACGCCTGAAGGATCGACGCTCAAAGAGTTTTTCGCGAACATCGACACGATCGTCGACCTGATTGAATCGAACATGAAATCCAGCGGCAAAAAACTGCTCTGGAACACGGCCAACATGTTCACGAATCCGCGCTTCGTGCACGGCGCCGCTTCCACCAACAATGCGGACGTGTACGCTCACGCAGCAGCTCAAATCAAAAAAGGTCTCGAAGTCGGCAAACGCCTCGGCGGCGAAAACTACGTATTCTGGGGCGGACGCGAAGGCTACATGTCCCTGCTGAACACGGATATGAAGCTGGAGCAGGACAATATCGCCCGCATGTTCCACATGGCGGCCGACTACGCGAAGGAAATCGGCTACGACGCCCAGTTCCTGATCGAACCGAAACCGAAAGAGCCGACCAAACACCAGTACGACTTCGACGCGGCTACAACGATCGCATTCCTGCAAAAATACGATCTCGACAAGCTGTTCAAGCTCAACCTGGAAGCCAACCACGCGACGCTGGCCGGCCACACGTTCGACCACGAACTGCGCGTAGCCCGCATCAACGGCATGTTGGGATCGCTCGACGCCAACCAGGGCGATATGCTGCTGGGCTGGGACACCGACGAATTCCCGGTTAATATCTACGACGCGACGCTGACGCTGTACGAAGTGCTGAAGAACGACGGCCTGGGCAAAGGCGGCATCAACTTCGACGCCAAAGTCCGCCGCGACTCTTTCGAAGCCGACGACCTGTTCCTGGCGCACATCGCCGGTATGGACACGTACGCCAAAGGCCTCAAAGTCGCAGCCAAGCTGATCGAAGACCGCGCGTTCGACAAAGTCATCGAAGAACGCTACAGCAGCTTCTCCGAAGGCATCGGCGCCGATATCATAGCCGGCAAAACGACCCTGTCTTCCCTGGCCGAGTACGCCCTGAACAACGAGAACCCGCGCCCGAACAAATCCGGCCGCCAGGAACTTCTCCAATCCGTACTCAACCAGTATATTTATGGTTAGGAGCAAAATTTGCGGACCCCTACGGGCACGTAAATTGTAGTCTCCCGCGCTGAGCGATAAGTTTTAAGGAGCAAAATTTGTGGATTCCCGGAGCAAGATTTGCATATCCCTCCGGGCTTAGCAAATCGCAGTCTCCCGCGCCAAGCGACGTTCTTTCCAAGTCCGTTGCGCTTGCCATAGGCCAAGCGCAATCATAAAAAAAGCCGGCTCTTCCAGCCGGCCACACCGCCCACAACACCGGCGGCGTCAGGGTTTCAACAAACATACAGAATCGCACAAGCGATCATCGCATGATAATCGGACGGCTTCCCGCAAGCTCCCTTCGGGGAGGGGAGCCGTCCTTTTACATTCTGTTCAAGCTGTTCACGCTTCAAGCTATTCACGCTGTTAACGCGGCCGCGGCCGTTTGGCCGCACGCTCCAACGCTAGTCGCAGCGCCAATATTCGCTCAACCAAGGAGGACACACATGAGTTACGTTATCGGAATCGACCTCGGCACCAGCGCCGTCAAATCGGTGCTCGTCGACAAATCCGGCAGAGTCGTCGCGGAGGAATCGGAAGCTTATCCGCTGCACCAGCCCAAGCCGGGCTACAGCGAGCAGGATGCCGAAGACTGGGTCGAGAAAACGATCCTGTCGCTGAACAAGCTGCTGCAAACGTCCGGCGCGAAGCCGGAAGAGATCGAAGGGATCAGCTTCTCCGGCCAGATGCACGGACTGGTGCTCGTCGGCGAAGACGGCCGCGCCCTGCGCCGGGCCATTCTGTGGAACGACACGCGCACCACGCCGCAGTGCCGCAGGATCGAGCAGACGCTCGGCGCGGACCTGCTGAAGATCGCGCGCAACCGCGCGCTGGAAGGCTTCACCCTGCCGAAGATCCTCTGGGTGCAGGAGCACGAGCCGGAGATCCTGGAGCGGGCCAAGCTGTTCCTGCTGCCCAAAGACTATGTGCGCCTGCGCCTGACCGGCAGCGCCGCCATGGACTACTCCGACGCGGCCGGCACGCTGCTGCTGGACGTGGCGGGCAAGCAGTGGAGCGAGCGGATCGCCGCAGCGTTCGGTCTGCCGACTTCGCTGTTCCCGCCGCTCGTCGAATCGTTCGACGACACGGGATCGCTGCTGCCGGAGATGCAGCGGAGCACGGGCCTGACGGAGAGCACGCGCGTATACGCGGGCGGAGCCGACAACGCCTGCGGCGCAATCGGCGCGGGCATCCTGGGCGAAGGCCAGACGATGTGCAGCATCGGGACGTCGGGCGTGGTCCTGTCGTACGAGACGCGCCGCGATCTGGACTTCGAAGGCAAAGTCCATTTTTTCAACCACAGTGAAAAAGACGCGTTTTATATCATGGGCGTCACGCTTGCGGCCGGCTACAGCATGCAGTGGTTCCGCGAAACGTTCGGCGGCGGCCAATCGTTCGAAGACCTGCTTGCCGGAATCGGCGAAGTAGCGCCGGGCGCGAACGGCCTGCTGTTTACGCCGTATATCGTCGGCGAACGCACGCCGCACCCGGATTCCGATATCCGGGGCAGCTTTATCGGCATCGACGCGAGCCACAAGCTGCCGCATTTCGCCCGTGCCGTGATGGAAGGCATCACGTTCTCGCTGCGCGAATCGATCGATATTCTGCGCGCGGCCGGCAAAACGGTCGATAAAGTGGTCTCGATCGGCGGCGGCGCGAAGAACAAGGAATGGCTGCAAATGCAGGCGGACGTGTTCGGCGCGGATGTGGTGAAGCTGGAAAGCGAGCAGGGGCCGGCAATGGGCGCGGCGATGCTGGCGGCGTTCGGCAGCGGCTGGTTCGAGACGCTGCAGGACTGCGCGCGCGAATTTATCCGCGCAGACAAGACGTACACGCCGGACGCGCAGCGCGCCGAAACGTACAGCAAATTGTTCGAGGTGTATCAAGACGTATACGGCCAAACGGCCGAACTGAACCGCAAACTTTCCGCGTTCCGCGGCGGCGACAACTGAGCCGCCGGGTATCCGCGCAGCCTGCCCGATGCAAACAGCCGTTTTCCCGTCCAAGGGAAAGCGGCTGTTTGCCGTGCGGACGATCGAAAAAAACGCTTCAACGACACCCTTTGCTTTTTAGACGGCTTCGTTCATAATAAAGAGAGGGCTTTTTTGGAAAAGAGATCTGCGCCGCTCTTGCGGGAAGCAGGGCGGATGCCGATATACATAAGGGATAAAGCGGCACAAGCACAACTTTCGTCAACCGAGGGGGAGAATGCGTACTCATGAAGGGAAGAGCAAGCAGGCAGATATTGAAGTTGGGCATGGCATTCGCACTGGTGGCGGGAGGCGCTCTGGGCGGGCTGCATCCGCTCGGCGAAACGGCAACGGCGGCGGCGGTCTCGGCCCAGGCCCAGTCGCAAACACAGCTGCAAAACCAGATCTATCAGGCGCTGACCGCGCGTAAAGGCGTGTTGAATCTCACTTACGCGGGCGGCATTCAGGAATTGAAAAAAGCAATCGAGCCCGCGCTGAACGCGGCGATCGAACAGGACCCCTATATTCACTATACGATGAAAGGCTACGCCTATTCGCTGCGCGGCACGAGTGCGTCGTCCAGCGCGGAGCTGAAGCTCACTTACCGCGAAACGGCCCAGCAGTCCGCTTACGTGCATCAGAAAGTCGGCGAGACGCTCAAGCAGATCACGACGCCGGATATGAACGATCATTTGAAGGTCAAAGCGATTCACGACTGGGTCGTGCGCAGCCTGAAATACGATCAGACGCTGTCGAAGTTTACGGCTTACGACGGGCTGAAGACAGGCAGCGCCGTATGCCAGGGCTACGCTTTGCTGACGTACGATCTGCTGAAGCAGGCCGGTTTTGAAACGAATATCGTGGAAGGTTATGTCGAAGGGACGGCGCACGCCTGGAATATGGTCAAGCTGGGCGGCAAGTGGTATCAGCTCGATACGACCTGGGACGATCCGGTGCCGGACCGCGGCGACCGCGTGTCGACGGCATACTACCTGGTCACGGACAGCCAGCTCAAACGCGATCACGTCTGGACTTCGGCCAACTATCCGCAGGCGGTGACGCTGTACGCGGATACGCTGAACGCGCTCGCGGCCAAAGGCGTAACCGTAGCAAAAGAGCTGCGGACGCTGCTGGGTTACAACAACGCTTCTTCGGATTCGGCGGCGGTCGTGTCCACGGCGTCGATGCTGCGGCAGGTCGTCAAGCAGGCGGACAGCCGGGGAGAAAGCCAAACTTCGTTTCAATACAAAGGAACGCGGGAGGAGCTGAAAACCGACCTTCGCTCGCTGACCGGCCAGGGAATTTCGGGAATCCGCTATACGAGCAAAGCGCTTGAGGGAACGAATAACTGGCGGGTTACGCTGTACTGGAAATAGAATGTTGGAAAAAGAACATTGGAAAAAGAAAAGACCGGGTCTTCGCTGCAATCGCGAACATCCGGTCTTTTGGTATGGAAAAGAACGCTGCGGGTATCGGTCAAACGTCGTCGCGGCCGCCGATTTCGCATTGTTCCAGCGGCACGACCCGGGTATTTTTTCTCCATTTGTAGCCGAACCACAGTCCCAGGAACAGCGGCACGCTGAGGTAGGTGGCGATCAGGCCCAGCCAGTCGACCGAACCGTTCTCGATCACCGACAGGCTCTGGCCGACGATGACGACCAGGCACAGCACGAACGCGAACAGCGGGCCGAACGGAAACCAGCGCGCGCGGTACGGCAGTTCGTCCAGGGAATGTCCCTGTTTGATAAACGCGCGGCGGAAGCGGTAATGGCTGATGGCGATGCCGACCCAGGTGATAAAGCCGCACATGCCCGAGGCGTTCAGCAGCCAGTTGTAGACGACCCCGTCGCCGAAAAAGGAAGCGAGGAACGCCAGCATGCCGATTACGGTCGTCGCCAGCAGGGCGTTGATCGGCACCCCGTGCGAAGTCAGGCGCTTGAGGAACCTGGGCGCTTTGCCTTCGAGCGCCAGCGCGTACAGCATGCGCGTGGACGCGTACATGCCGGAGTTGCCGGCGGACAGCACCGAAGTCAGGATAATCGCGTTCATGACGGCCGCGGCAAAAGCAAACCCGGCGCGCTCGAACACGAGCGTGAACGGGCTGACGCCGATCTGGTCCAGATCGCCGTTCAGCAGATTGGGATCGGTGTACGGAATCAGCAGGCCGATCACGAAGATCGCCAGGATATAGAAGATCAGGATGCGCCAGAACACCTGGCGGATCGCCCGAGGCACGTTGCGGCGCGGATCTTCGCTTTCGCCCGCGGCGACGCCGATCAGCTCGGTGCCCTGGAACGAGAAGCCCGCGGCCATAAACACGCCGAGGAAAGCCAGGAAGCCGCCGTTAAAAGGCGCGCCTTCGTGCGTGAAGTTTCCGAAGCCGGCCGCTTTGCCGCCGAGCACGCCGAAGATCATGGCGACGCCGACGACGAGGAACAAGATAACGGTCACGATCTTGATCAGCGCGAACCAGTATTCCGATTCGCCGTAGCCTTTGACCGACAGGGCGTTCAGCAGGAACAGCACGCCCAGGAACAGTACGCTCCAGAGCAGCGACGAGCTGCCGGGGAACCAGTATTTGATAATCAGGGTGGCGGCGGACAGCTCGGCCGCGATCGTCACGGCCCAGTTGTACCAGTAGTTCCAGCCCATGGCGAAGCCGAAGGCGGGATCGACGAACCGGCTTGCATAGGTGCTGAACGAGCCGGATTCCGGCATGTACGTCGCCAGCTCGCCGAGGCTGGTCATCAGGAAGTAGACCATGATGCCGACGGCGGCATAGGCGAGCAGGGCTCCGCCCGGGCCGGCGCTGGCGATCGCGCCGCCGCTGGCCAGGAACAGTCCCGTGCCGATCGCGCCGCCCAGCGCGATCATGGTCATATGGCGGGCCCGCAGGCCCTTTTTTAACCCGGCCGCCTGCGGCGGCCTTCCTTGTGCTGCTTTCATGGGAAACTCAACTCTCCTCGTGTGGATTGATAACACGAAAAGGAGCGTACGGCAAAAAGCCGGCGGAAACGGGTCCGCCGGCTGTGGCAAATCCCGCATCGCAAAACGCGCTTCCATTTTCGTGAAGATAGCTCAACACCCGCCTTGCCGGCGGGTGACAGTTCCGTTCCTTTCGGACACGGCCCCAGCGCGTTCTCCAGTCAGAGAAGACCGCGCTTCGGCGGGTGCGCCTTTCCGTATCCGGCTTCTTCGGCGCTCTGCCGCGCCTCCGCCGGTGTACTCATCGCCACCGCAACCTCTACCTCATCACCGAAAACGAACTCTGGTGCGATGAGGGCATAACGTATTCAATTCGACCGGCCGGCGTCCCGGTGCGGACTTCGCGGATTAATCGAAGCCGCAGCAGGAAAAGCCCTGCATCCGCAGGGCGAGCAGCTTTCACAGTATACGGGATTCCGCCGCCCGGGGCAACCGCATTTCGCACGTTTTTCGGGCGGGGCCCGAATCGTCCGAATCGGCGGCGGACGCGGCGATTCCGGCAGTTCGTTCCGCGGCCGGAACACGCTGCGCCCGGTACCCGCAAATTCGCTTTAAAGCGACAAGCTTTTTCTGTTAAAGCTGCGATTCCGATTCGCGGCTTTGCCGGCGGCTTTTGGCCATCTGCTGCCAGATGGTGCCGGCGGCTTCTTCGCCGGAGTCGATCCGCTCCAGCGCCATCCGCGCCTGGAGCCCGACTTCGAACTCGGGATCGTTCGAAGCTTCTTCTAGCGCTTCGCGCGCCTCGTCCGTGCCGACTTCGTACAGGAAGCGCGCCGCGCGCCAGCGGACGATCTTGCTGCCGTCTTTCAGCGCTTCGAGCATGACCTGCGTGCCGGCCGGATCGCCGATATCCGACAGCGTGTCCCCGGCCGTGCGGCGCACGGCCGGAGAACCGTCCTTCATCGCCCGGAAGAGCAGCCGCATCGCGGCGGGCGTCTTGAGATCGCCGAGATAAACGACGGCCAGACGGCGAATCTGCATCTTGTCGTCGCCGAGCGAACGCTCGATCAGCGGCAGCGTTTCTTCGCTCGCTTCCATCGCTTCCAGCGCCGAGTAACGGCGGCGCCAGTCGGAATGGGACAGGCCTTCCTCGATCTCGGCCTGCGTCCATTCGCGGCGTTCCTCGACGAACTCGTCCGCTTTGGCGCCGTGCGCGATCGCCTGCTTGACGACGCGTTCCAGCCGCTCCGGCGGGAACGCCGCTTCGAGCTCCTGCTCGACCTCGCGGGCGATATCGGGCAGATCGCCGTAGCGCACGCCGTAATCGGTCAGCTTGCGCTCCTTGATCAGCGTGGCGCTGGCGACTTCCGTCACCGCGTCCACAAAGCGCTGGGACAGGCCGATCCGTTCTTCTTCCAGCCCGGATTTGACGCGGATCTGCATCGGAATGCCGCGGAAGAACTGCACGAATACCTGCGCTTCGCCGAAATGCCCGGCGGCGTCTTCGATCTCGGAAGCGATCGGCTGTCCCGAATGGCTGCCGAACACGTCCTGCACGTTCGACAGAATCGCGGACCAGTCCGCGCCCGGTTTCCGGTCGACCGCGAGAAAGTCGGTGGTATGAAAAACGCTTTTGACGCCTTCGATATGCAGCAAACGCGCGATGATCGGCGGGGCCGATCGTTCATTGTCCAGCGTATATGTTTTTCGAATGCCCGCTTCCAGCGTTTCGTCCACATGCAGCTTCATCGTGTTCGGACTGGGAGTGGGCTCGATCAGTTTGATATTCATGGGCGATCAGGCCTCCTTCTCCGTCTATTTTACACCGCCCTATAATAATTGTCACAATAGAGGAGATTCTTTGGCGAAAAAATTGCTTTTTTCTAGTCGAAAGAAAGGGTAAGCGGGTAATTGGGTAGAGAGGCAGTCTTCATCGAAGGAGGAACGGGATATGCCCAAACTCAGATATATCAACGCCAACAATATGCCGATGGGGAAAACGCTGCGGGAGCATCGCGACCGGCATCTGCATCGCAGACGCAAAAAGCGCGATTATTCCTATATCATCCCGAGTCAGCCGGCGAAGCTGGATTATTTGACGGACAACCGGGAAGACGTGACCGTCACCTGGGTCGGGCACTCCACATTCCTGATTCAATACGCGGGACTCAATATTTTGACGGACCCGATCTGGGCCAAGCGCATGGGAGTCGGCAAACGGCTCACCGAGCCCGGCATCCCGATCGAGCAGGTGCCGCCGGTGGATCTGATTCTGATCTCCCACTCGCATTACGACCATATGCATATCGGCTCGATTCGCAGGCTCCAGGGGCCGAAGACGCAGATCGTGGTGCCGGTCGGGCTGAAAAAAAAGCTGGCCCGCAAACAGGTCGGACGCTGCATCGAACTGTCGTGGTGGGAGGAACTGGTGGTGGACGGCGTGCGGATCACGTTCGTGCCGACTCAGCACTGGACGCGGCGCACGCTGTTCGACGCGAATACGTCGCACTGGGGCGGCTTCGTGCTGGAGCCGGAACACGCGATCAAACCGGTGCCGGGTACGATCGTCAACGAGCCGCAGCGCGAACGGGGGACGTACGAGGCCCACGCCGAACCGGGATCGATCCATTCCGTCTCCAAAGCCAAATGCGGCCGCTGGGGCGACACGCTGAACGCCAATGTAAACTCGGACGGCACGCCGCTGCCGCCGACGATTTACTTTGCGGGGGACAGCGGTTACTTCGCGGGCTTCAAAGAGATCGGAGACCGGTTCCGCGTCCATATCACGCTGATGCCGATCGGGGCGTATGAACCGGAATGGTTTATGGGACCGCAGCATATGAATCCGGAGCAGGCGCTCCAGGCGTTCCGCGACGTCGGCGCCGAGATCATGATTCCGATGCATTACGGTACATTCAAGCTGTCGGACGATACGGCGGAAGAAGCGCTGGAACGGCTTGAGCAGGAACGGCGCAGGACCGGCACGTCCAAAGAGTGCGTCAAACTGATGGAGCACGGCGAAACGATGATCGTGCACGCCCAGCAGAAAACGATCGAAACGTAATTGCGATGCGGCCGCCCGGCTCTGCCGGCGCGGTCTTTGGCGCGGCGTACGAATTCCTGACGGAAAAACAATCGAAAGGGCGGAATATACCGGCGTTTTGTGCTATAATAAGCTTTTGAAAAGCACATTTCATTCCAAGCGCCAAAAATGGAGATTAACGAAAAGTTTATAATAAAGGATGGGAATGCACATGATCAGCACAAGCGGCGTTACGCTTCGCTACGGCAAGCGGCCACTTTTTGAAGACGTCAACATTCAATTCAACCCGGGCAACTGTTACGGCCTGATCGGCGCCAACGGCGCCGGCAAATCGACCTTTCTGAAGATTCTCTCCGGAGAAATCGAAGCCAATCAGGGCGAAGTTTCGATCACGCCGGGCGAACGCCTGGCCGTACTGAAACAGAACCATTTCGAATACGACGAGTATCAAGTGCTGGAGACGGTCATCATGGGCCACAGCCGTCTGTATTCGATCATGAAGGAAAAAGACGCCCTGTACGCCAAAAGCGACTTTTCCGAAGAAGACGGTATCCGCGCCGGCGAACTGGAAGGCGATTTTGCGGAACTGAACGGCTGGGATGCCGAATCGGACGCCGCGGCGCTCCTGATCGGCCTGGGCATCGTGCGCGATCTGCACGACAAGAAAATGGACGAGCTGAGCGGCAACGAGAAAGTTCGCGTCCTGCTGGCGCAGGCGCTGTTCGGCAATCCGCAGATCCTGCTGCTGGACGAACCGACCAACCACCTGGATATCGAATCGATCAACTGGCTGGAGAACTTCCTGATGGGCTACGAAGGCACCGTTATTGTCGTATCCCACGACCGTCACTTCCTGAACAAAGTCTGCACGCATATCGCGGACATCGACTTCGGCAAGATCCAGCTGTATGTCGGCAACTACGATTTCTGGTACGAATCCAGCCAGCTGGCTTTGCGTCTCGTACGCGACCAGAACAAGAAGAAAGAAGAAAAGATCAAAGAACTGCAAGCTTTCATCCAGCGCTTCTCGGCGAACGCTTCGAAGTCCAAACAAGCGACGTCGCGGAAAAAGCAGCTCGACAAGATCTCTCTGGACGATATTCGTCCTTCGAACCGCAAGTATCCGTTTATCAACTTCAAACCGGAACGCGAAGCGGGCAAGCAGCTGCTGACGGTCGAGAACCTGAGCAAGTCGGTGGAAGGCGAGAAAGTGCTGGACAACTTCAATCTGGTCGTCAACAAAGGCGACAAGATCGCATTCGTCGGCCCGCACGGACTGCCGAAATCGACGCTGTTCGATATCGTGATGGGCGAACAGGAAGCGGACGGCGGCGAATACACATGGGGCGTTACCACGACCCAGGCGTATTTCCCGAAAGACAACTCCGAATACTTCGACGGCGTGGATCTGAACCTGGTGGAATGGCTGCGCCAGTATTCCAACGAACAGGACGAGACGTTCCTGCGCGGATTCCTCGGTCGTATGCTGTTCGCGGGCGAAGAAGGCCTGAAAAAGGCGAGCGTATTGTCCGGGGGAGAGAAGGTCCGCTGCATGCTGGCCAAAATGATGCTCAACGGCGCCAACGCGCTGATCATGGACGAGCCGACCAACCACTTGGATCTCGAATCCATTACGGCGCTCAACAACGGGCTGATCGATTTCGACGGCACGCTGCTGTTCGTTTCGCATGACCATCAGTTCATCCAAACGATCGCCAACCGCATCGTGGAGATTACGCCGAACGGCGTCATCGACCGCGTCATGACTTACGACGAATACCTCGAAAGCGACGAAGTCAAAGCGCTGCGCGAGCGGATGTACGCTGTACAGGTTTAAATACCGATTTTCCGATCAGATGGAACGGCCCAGCCGGGTCGAGAATTGAAAAACCCCTGTTCCCGAATTAAACGGGAACAGGGGTTTTTGGCTTTCGGACGATTTCCGGAGACCAAAGAAGAAGCTCTAAGATCCACCGGTGCGTCTGCGCTGGTTGTTCGGCTTTTTGTTGTTCTGGGTCGTCAGCTTTTTGGTCTGACTGTCGTGAAAAGCCGTGCTGCCCGAACCGGCCTGTTTTTTCTTCTGTTCAAGTTTACTGCGGATCGCTTCGGCCAGGTCGACTTTGCGGGTCCCTTTCTCCTCGCTCATGCGGAACTCCTCCTCGCTGTGCAGGTATACGCTTTTTCTGCGATACAAACAGACAAACGGCGTATTCGCTGCGGGTTTCTCCTTTATCTTATCCGCTTTCACCCGGAGGGACAAGCGAATTTTGCGATGTTTGCACGCAAAAAAGCACCGGCCGGAGCCGGTGCTTTCGATTGAACCGGGAGGATAACCCGATTATTTTACCAGGATCCAGCCTTTGCCGATCCAAGTGTAGATTTCTACCCATTGGCCGGCAGCCGGAGCCATCGAACCGTTGCCGGTTGTATCGACTTTTTGCGATTGCAGGTAGCCCAGCGTTTTGCCGTTAGGCGCATCGTAGAACGGAGTCGTACCTGTGATCAGGATAACCGGAGTCGGGTTGGCTACGACTTTGCCAGTGTCGACGCCTACAACCGGAGTGTCTGTTCCAACCGGTACGGTTGTCGACGGGTTGGTAGGCAGAGTCGGGTTAACCGTTGTGCTGAAGTTTGTGGAAACTCCGCTTCTCACGCCTTGCAGCAGGTTGCTGAAGCGCTCCATGTCAGCCGCGTTTGTGAACGGGTTGGCCGTAACCGGCTCCAGAACGTAAACGATATCGCCGGTTTGGTTCAGCACTGTGCCCAGCGTGTCTTTGTTTGTAATGGAATCCCAAACCGTACGCTCGTAACCGCGGATGGAAGCGAATTTAACCGGATCCAACGAACCGTTAGGAGCTGCGAATTCTGGAGTGTATGTAAAATCTGCACGGTAAACGCCGCTTTCGTTCAGAGCTTTGAGCTGGTCGGCATTGAGTTCGGTGTTCGTTACGCGCGAATCCCAGTAAGCCGGAGTCGGGAACGTATAGCCGTTTTGGTTGCCTACGAAGTTTGCAGTCGCATTGCTGGTTGGAGTCGTAGTAGTCGTCGTTGCAGGAGCCGTTGTCGTCGTGTCCGTAGTTGTTGTAGTTCCGGTCGACGGAGTCGTCTCGGCAGCCGATGCCGCAGTGGCCATAGTCGCCATGAGCATAGCGGAAGCTGTAAGGGTAACCAATTTTTTCATTTAAATAAACCTCCTTAGTGTTGGGAGCGTTCTGCTCCATCCTGCTATACAAATAAACTAGTTGCCAACCGGTTGAATCAATCCTGATTAAAAAAATTACGGAAGCTTAACTTTTTACGGAAAAGGTACCGGACTTCTACGAAAAATAGGAGGAATGCTATAATGAAGAAATTCAAATTTAGCAAGCAAGGGGATTCGAAACCGTCTCGATAAAATAATTACAAAAAAACCGCTCCCGGAGGGAACGGTTTGGTTTGTCGCGCGGTTTATCGGATGCCGGAAGCGCGTAAGGCCCGTCTATCGGACTCTATCGGACTGAACGTCCTCGGCCCATAAAGAGGGAAATAATGAACAGGACCAGGAAAACGAAGAACAGAAGTTTGAATACAGCCGCGGCCGCATGGATGATTCCGGCAAAGCCGAAAACGCCGAGCACAATGGCGACTACGAGCAGGAGCAAAGACCATTTCAACATGACCGACACTCTCCTTTCGGTGGATTGATTATGAATATGTAGACACACATTAACCTGGCATTTTATCCTTGAAACAAAGGCTTTGCGCATAAAGGCGCACCGGTTTCAGGTTTTGTTTCGGCGTAAAAAGCAGAGGGTAACTATGCAGTAAAGCAAGAGAAAATCAGTACAAACGGTACAAAAAAACGGGTGTAGAGAAAGCGAGGTTATGCGTGTGATTTGGGAATGGGCATTGATTATTGTGGCTTTGGGATTCGTGTTGCTGGTATTTTTCCTGGGCAAAACGCTCAAGGCGGCGGCGCACACGCTGGAAAGCACGGCGCAGACGTTGAAAGAAGTGCAGAAAACGATGGACGAGCTGACTTACGAGGTGAAACAAATCGTGCGGCATACGAACGATATTACATTGGATGCCAACCATAAGCTCAAGCAGCTCGATCCGGTTATGGAGTCGGTGAAAAATCTCGGCCAGCTGCTGAACGAAGTCACGCTGGTGAGCCAACAGTATTCGCACCGCATGATCGAGAAAGCGAAACATCATAAAGAAAACAAAGCCAAACGCGAAAACGGCGCGGCGCTGCTTCCGGCATCGGGCGAGAGCCCGGCGGTCCGCTCTTACAACGCCACTTACGGCGCCGGCGGAAGCGCCCAGCAGGGCGGCGTACAAAAAGTCGTCAAATGGGTAGACACCGGCGTTTCGCTCTGGCAAAAAATCCGCCGCTGATATTCGGATAAAGGCAGGCGAAGCTTTCGACGCCGCGTCGGCTGCGAGGCTTCGGGAGGCCGGCCGACGGAGCAGGGCGGATACAGCCCAGGCTGACACGAAAGGATGAGAAACATGTTTACAATCATGATGTTGCTTACCGGAATGTTGTCTTCTCTTTCGATGCAGAACCCTGTTTCCGCTCCCGCTCCGCACGCCGCTTCTTCCGCCGTTTACGGCAGTGCCGTTCACGCGGCCGCCCTGGCTCCCGTTTATCCCGCCGGTTCGGGCGTGGAGAAGTTGAACGGACTTTCGCTCGACGATCGTCTCGACGACGTTAAAGCGCTCTACGGCGAACCGAACGATACCGCTCCCGCTTATATGTCCGGAGAAGAGTATCGGTTCGACAAAGCGAATGTCGGCGCCTATGAAGGATGGGTTTATTACATATCCGTTCCCGGCAGCGCGCAAGCTTTCGACCTGAACGGACGCAGTATCCGAATGGATAAACTGGCGATTCTGGCGGCACTCGGCCAGCCGGATTTCTCGGCCGAAGACGGGTTCGGGTACGAACACGACGGCCAGGCGCTGAAGTTTTTTATCGATCCGTCTAGCGGAGATGTACGCAGCGTGGAACTGTTCGACAGCGAATCGACCTGAACAGGGAGATTCGCGGCGAACGGTCCGCGCTTTTTATTTGCGACTTTCTATGACTTTCTATATTGTTTGTTTCAAAACGTTTGAAAACGGGTAAAATGAAATTTGTGTCCCATAAAACAGTCTTTATCAAAGGAGTGTGCGGAAAGATGGATGCTTCCCAGACTAAAGCATACGCGAAAGTTGTCGAGAA
Source organism: Saccharibacillus sp. CPCC 101409 (assembly GCF_030518235.1). Lineage (GTDB taxonomy): Bacteria > Bacillota > Bacilli > Paenibacillales > Paenibacillaceae > Saccharibacillus. Next base: position 44,249 of record NZ_JAULSA010000018.1, read on the forward strand.
CGGCGTTCAAGCCGTCGAGACGATTCGGGAGCTCCGGATGACCGGCTATACCGGAGATCAGCTGTTTGTACTGGCTTACGATGAAGAGCAGACCGGCCGAACCGCGGAAGCGGCGGGAGCACAGCCGATTCTGTCGGAGCATGAACAGTCGGAATTGACCGGCACCCGTTGGCTGCGGCCGACTCCCGACGAGCTGCGTCGGAGGATTGAGGGGATGGGCTTTTCCGAAGCAGAATCCGGTTATTACGAACAACAGCTTGAACAGGGCAAAGTCCTGGTCGTGGCTCTGACGTCCGCCGTCTGAGCAGACGCACCAGCAGCGACAAATTTGCGCCGCCGTTTCGGCGGTTTCAAGGTATAGATAAGGAATGGGATTGCGAATCCCATTCCTTATCTATGTTTATGGAATCTTTTACAGGAAGTAGATAAAGAGACTTTAGAAGGCCGGATTAAAGAGAGATTATAATCCGGAGAGGCCGCGGAGAGAACCGAAACGGCTGACTGAACGTTAACGCTTCATACCTTGAGTGTTGACAAGGTACTAGAGCAGAGGGAGAGGGTTATGAAGATTCTAGTTGTCGACGACAATCCGACCAACGTCATTATTATTCGCGAAATTTTGAAAAAAGAAGATTACCGGAATATCGAGATTGCCGCCTCGGCGCGGGAAATGTTCGCCATTTTGGGCGTGAACGTACTCGATCCGCAGGTGAAAGCGAAAAATTCCGACATCGACCTGATCCTGCTGGATATGATGATGCCGGAAATGGACGGAATCGAAGCCTGCCGGATCGTTCAGACTTACGAGCATCTGCGGGATATCCCGATCATAATGGTTACGGCGGTCGGCGATTCGAAAAAGCTGGCCGAAGCGCTCGACGCGGGCGCCGGCGACTACGTCACGAAACCGATTAACAAAGTGGAACTGATGGCCCGTATCCGTTTGGCCCTGCGCTTGAAGATGGAGAAAGACTGGCACAACGAGCGCGATCAGCGCCTCCAGGAAGAACTCAAACTGGCTGCGCTCGTGCAAAACGCGGTGCTGAGCCTTCCGGTCAGCGACAACCGCATCGAAATCGACGCGCTTTACAAACCTTCGTTCGAGCTGGCCGGCGACCTGTATGCGTGGTACCCGCTCGGAGACGGCCGCTACGGCATTATTCTGCTCGATATGATGGGACACGGGATCTCGTCGTCGCTGTTCTGCATGTTTATCGCGTCGGTGCTCAAGGATACGGTCATCACTTACGTCGATCCGGAGAAAGTCATTCAGGAACTGAACCGCCGCTTCAATCAGCTGCATATCGAGAATCAATTGATCCAATATTACTTTACGGCAATCTATATGGTCGTGGATACCCGCTTCAAGCGCATCGATTACGTAAACGCGGGCCATCCGCCGGGACTGTTGTTTCGCGAAGACGGCGAAGTGGTCAAGCTGGAACGCTCGTCGTACCCGGTCGGCTTGTTCGATCGCATCGACGCGGAGCCGCGCACCGTTTCTTACGAAGGAGAAGGCCATCTTGCGCTGTATACCGACGGTCTGCTGGAAGCGGTGGACGGGGAGCAGGAAGAACAGTTGGATTTCCTGATCAGCCATCTGCGGGGCGGACATACATTCGATAAAGTGCAGATGCAGGAAGTCTTTTTCGAAGAAGCGGATCCGAACGCCGAACAGGCCGACGATAAATGCCTGGTCTGGATTTCGTTGAAAGAGGGAGCGGCTGAATAGATGAAAATAAAGACCAAACTGGTCGCGGGATTCAGCGCGCTGCTGATTATTATGCTTGCGTTGTCGCTGGTGAGCTACGACCGGATGAATTACATGAACAAGCAGATCGACCGCGTGTATCAGGAACGATATATGAAAGTCCGCTACAGCAGCGGGATGCGCGGAGAAGTCAACAATATCGCGACTGAACTCGCCAATCAAATGCTGGACGCCCGTTCGGGCGATTTGTCCGACAGCCGGGTGACGATCGAGAATTCGAAGCAGCGCGCCGAAAAGTACTGGGATTTGATCGTTGCCGAGAAAGGTTCTTCGGAAGAGCGGCGCCTGGTGCAGAACGTCGAGAGCGCCTGGAACAACTTCTCCGATTACGAAGCCGATTTGATGCAGCTGCTTGAAAACGGGGATACCCAGCAGGCGCAATCTTACCGGAATTCGACAGGGATTTCGCTCCAGCGGGAAGCGCTCGGCGCGCTGAACGAACTGGCTACTTATCAGGATTTGCAGATCGAAGAGGAAGTAGCCGACGTTACGGCCGCTTATCAGCGTTCGGTACAGATTACCGCCATTTTCCTCGCTGTAGGCCTGCTGCTCGGACTCGGCATTATGATGTGGGTGATTCCGAGCGTTACCAGAGGCCTCGGCACGGTATCGATGATGATTTCCGGCTTCGGCAAAGGCAAACTTAAAGCCATCCGCCGGATCAAAGTCAAATCCAAAGACGAAATCGGCGAAGTAGCGCGCGTGTTCCAGCGAATGGCCGAAGATATCGAAGAAAAGCAGCAGATCGAGCGTACGTATATGGAAGCCCAGAACAATCAAGCCTGGATCAATTCCAATATGGCGCGCATTACCGATGTATTCAAAGGCGTCATGTCGCTGGAAAAAGTCTCGCAAATGTTCGTCAGCGAATTCACGCCGATCCTGGGCGCCGAATATGGAGCCTTGTATTTGGTGGATATGAAGAATGCGAACGAACTTAATCTGTACGGCTCCTATGCGTTCGAAAACGATTCACGCGCCAAAAAGTCGTTCCATATCGGCGAAGGACTGTTGGGCCAAGCCGCGGCGGACCTCCGTCCGATCGTACTGAGCGAAGCCTCGCAGCAGTATATCGAGATCCGCTCGGCGCTTGGCGAAGACAAATCTTCGCAGATTATGATCTACCCGATCGTGGTGGAAGAAGAACTGATCGGCGTGCTGGAGATCGCTTCCCTGTCGACTTTCAGCGAACTTCAGCGCCAGCTGCTGGAGCAGCTGGCGGTCAATCTGGGCGTAATTCTGAACAACATCAAAGGCCGTCTGCGGGTCGAGGAACTGCTGCGCGAATCCCAGGCGCTGACCGAGGAGCTGCAGTGCCAGTCCGAAGAGCTTCAAACCCAGCAGGAAGAACTCAAGCGTTCGAACGAAAGCCTCGAAGCGCAGACCGGAGCGCTCAAGCAGTCGGAAGAACTGCTGCAGCGGCAGCAGGAAGAACTGGAGCATTTCAATACCGAGCTGATCGCCAAGACGCGGGCGCTCGAAGAGCAGGTGCACGAGACCGAAGAAAAGAACCGCGAAGTCGAAGCGGCCCGCGTTCAGCTCGAACGCCAGACGATGCAGCTCGCCGTTTCGAGCAAATACAAATCCGAATTCCTGGCCAATATGTCGCATGAGCTGCGCACGCCGCTCAACAGCCTGCTGATCCTGTCGCAGCTGCTGGCCGAGAACAAAGACGGCAATCTGGCTCCGAAGCAGGTCGAATACGCCCAGACGATCTATATGTCCGGAGCGGACCTGCTCAAGATGATCGACGAGATTCTCGATCTGTCCAAAGTCGACGCGGGCAAGATGGAAATCAACCGCGAATCGGTTCCGTTCGGCGAGATTACTTCGTTCGTCCACAGCAATTTTGCCGCGGTCGCGGACAAAAAAGGCGTCGACCTGAAGATCGAACTGGACGAAAGCGCCCTGCCGAAAACGCTGATCACGGACGGTCACCGTCTCAAGCAGGTACTGCGCAATTTGCTTTCGAACGCATTCAAGTTTACTTCGGACGGTTCCGTCACCTTCCGGGTTCGCGAAGCCCTGCCGGAGCAGCTGCCCGACTATCTGGAGAAGAAACGCAAGTTCGTCGAGTTTTCCGTTGTCGATACCGGGATCGGCATCCCGGCGGACAAGATGGATATCATCTTCGAGGCGTTCCAGCAGGTGGACGGAACGACGAGCCGCAAGTACGGCGGAACCGGTCTCGGCCTGTCGATCAGCCGCGAGCTGGCCAAGCTGCTCGGCGGCGGAATCGAGCTGGCGTCCAAAGAAGGAGAAGGCAGCCGGTTTACGCTGTATATTCCGAAGCTGACGGCTTATGCGACGGCGGGAGAAGACGCGGCCAGACCGGAAGAACTGTATCCGTACGATCTGCGCGAAGAGCAGCCGCTGCCGCGCCGCGCCAAGCCGGCTTCCGTGCAGCCCCTGGAGCCCAAAGCGCAGCCGGCGGAGATCGAGGACGACCGCGACAGCATCGCTCCGCAGGACAAAGTACTGCTGATTATCGAGGACGATCCGAAGTTCGCCGTGATCCTGCGCGATATGGCCCGGGCCAACGGCTTCAAAGCGCTGGTGGAAGTCCAGGGCGATACGGGGCTGGAAACGGCCAAGAGCCGGATTCCGGACGCCGTCATTCTCGATATCCAGCTGCCGGTCATCGACGGCTGGACGATTCTGAGCGAGCTGAAAAGCAACTCGGAGACGCGGCATATTCCGGTTCACGTCGTGTCGGTCGTCGACGATGTGAAGCAGGGACTGATGATGGGCGCGATCGCTTATCTCAAAAAGCCGGCCAGCAAAGACGGACTGGAGCGGGCGTTCTCTTATATCGGATCGTATGCGGAGAAAGGCATGAAGCATCTGCTGATCGTCGAAGACGACGAAGTACAGCGCAAAGCGATCATCGAACTGATCGGTCACGACGACGTGGCGATCAAAGCCGTGGGCACCGGCACGCAGGCTCTTGAAGAACTGCAGCGCCATCGGTATGATTGTATGGTGCTCGATCTGATGCTGACCGATATGACCGGCTTCGAGATGCTGGACCGCATTCGCGAAGACGAGCGGCTGCGCGATCTGCCGATCATTATTTATACGGGCAAAGACCTCGACTCCAAAGAAGAGACCCGCTTGAGACAATACGCGGAGTCGATCATCGTCAAGGACGTCAAGTCGCCCGAGCGCCTTCTCGACGAAACGACGCTGTTCCTGCACCGGGTGGAAGCGGATCTGCCGGAAGACAAGCGCAAGATCCTGCAGAAGCTTCATAATAAAGAAACGCTGTTCGAAGGCAAAAAAATTCTGCTGGTCGACGACGACGTCCGAAATGTGTTCGCGCTCTCCAGCGTGCTCGAAAGCTACCGGATGGACGTGACCTTCGCCGAGAACGGCCGCGAAGCGATCGAGATGCTGGCCGACCGGAACGATTTCGACCTGATCCTGATGGATATGATGATGCCGGAAATGGACGGCTACGAAGCGATGCGCCGCATCCGGCAGATGCCGGAGTTCGAGAAGATTCCGATTATCGCGCTCACCGCCAAAGCCATGAAAGAAGACCGCAGCAAGTGTATCGAAGCGGGAGCATCGGATTATGTCAAAAAACCGATTCAGACCGAGCAGCTTCTTTCGCTTATGCGGGTCTGGTTGTATTCGTAAGCCGAAAGTTTGGGTAATAAACTTAGATTAAGGACGATTTTCTACACATCGGGGTTGAACTTATGTCATCCAACGACTATCAAGAAATTACGCTGTCCGAAACCGAGGGTCTCGATGTAAACGAACGGGAAGCGATCGAAACGGATCTGCTGCTCGAAGGCGTGCATCGCATGTATGGCTACGATTTCCGCAATTACGCGAAGCCTTCGCTGCTGCGGCGAATCTGGCACCACGTCCATTCGGAGGGTTTGCAGACGATCTCGCAGCTTCAAGGCAAAGTGCTGCACGATCGCTCCTGCTTCGAACGCATGGTACAAAGCCTGTCGATCCCGGTAACGGAGATGTTCCGCGATCCCGAGCTGTTCCGCACGTTTCGGAAAGAAGTGGTGCCGATCCTGCGCACTTATCCGTATATCCGAATCTGGCACGCCGGTTGTTCGACCGGCGAAGAAGTCTATTCGATGGCTATCCTGCTGCACGAAGAAGGGCTGTACGACAAGGCGCGCATTTATGCGACCGATATGAACGACCGTTCGCTTCAGCAGGCCAAAGAAGGCATTTACGGCATCGAGAAGATGAAGCTGTATACCAAGAATTATCTGGAAGCCGGCGGAACGCAGTCGTTTTCCGACTACTATACGGCCAAATACAATTCCGTTATGTTCCAGCCGTTTCTGCGCAAGAATATCATCTTTGCGGAACACAATCTGGCGACGGACCGTTCCTTTAACGAATTCAACGTCATTTTTTGCCGCAACGTCATGATTTACTTTAACGACACGCTCCGGGATCAGGTGCATGGACTGTTCTACGAAAGTCTCAGCCGGTTTGGGATTCTGGTGCTGGGGTCCAAAGAGTCCATTCACTTTACCCGTTTCAGCGAATGCTACGAGCAGCTGGACCGGGTCGAAAAGATTTACCGGAAGATTAAATAGAAAGTGTGGGGGACTCCATCGTGGTTCAAGAGCCGATTCATATCCTGCTGGTCGACGACCGTCCGGAAAACTTGCTCGCTTTGGAAGCCGTACTGGGCAGCGAGCGTTATACGCTCGTAAAAGCGACTTCGGGGGAAGAAGCGCTGCGCTGCCTGCTTAAAGACGAATTCGCGGTTATCGTCCTGGATGTTCAGATGCCCGGCATGGACGGGATCGAAACCGCGAAGCTCGTCAAGGCCAGAGAGAAGACCAAGGATATTCCGATCATCTTCATCTCCGCCAACAGCAAAGAGTCCGAGCACTTGTTTGCCGGCTACTCGGCGGGCGCGATCGACTATATGGTCAAACCTTTCATCCCTCAGATTTTGAAATCCAAGATCGAGGGCTTTGTCAGCATGTACCTGGCCAATAAACGGCTCAAGGACCAGACAGCCCTGCTGCATCAGAAGACGCAGGAACTGGAGAAGATCAACGAAGAACTGGTCAAAGCCAAAGAAGCGGCGGAAATCGCGGCCAAAGCGAAAACGGAGTTCCTGGCGATGATGAGCCACGAAATCCGGACGCCGATGAACGGCGTAATCGGGATGATCGATCTGCTGATGGAAACGGAACTGAAGCCGGAGCAGAAAGAGTATACGGAGATTATCCGTGGAAGCGCGGACGCGCTCGTTACGGTCATCAACGATATTCTGGACTTTACCAAGATGGAATCGGGAAAAATGGAGCTTGAAGAGCATCCGTTCGAACTGAAGACCTGTATCGGCGAAGTATTCAATCTGTTTACGATGGAGACCGCGCGCAAAAATCTGGAGATGGTTTATTTTACCGAGGAATCGGTGCCCGAGCTGCTTTACGGAGACATGGCGCGCCTTCGGCAGGTGCTGATTAACCTGGTTGCGAACGCGGTGAAGTTTACCGAACGCGGCGGGATTTACCTGGTCGTATCCAGAAGACAGGAGATCGACGGACGGCTTACACTGGAATTCGCCGTCAAAGATACGGGCATCGGCATTTCGCCGGACAAGATCAACCGTTTGTTCCAGCCTTTCTCGCAGCTCGATTCTTCGATGACGAGAAAGTACGGCGGAACGGGCCTCGGACTTGCCATCTGCAAAACGCTGGTCGAAATGATGGGCGGCGATATCCGGGTGGAAGCGATGGACGAAGGCGGAGCCACTTTTATTTTTACGATCCAGGTGCAAAGCTTTCAGCCCGAAGATCCTTTGCCGTTTCGGAACGAGGAATTTCCGGGCCTGCGGGAAGAAGCGGGCGTACCGGCTTCCGTATTGATTGTGGACGATCATCCGGTCAACCGGAAACTGATGGTCAGCATGCTGCAAAAATTGGGAATCGAAGCCGACGCGGCGGAAAACGGCGAAGAAGCGCTGGAAAGAGCCAGTCTGGTGCGGTACGATTACGTCTTTATGGATCTGCAAATGCCGGTGATGGACGGACTTGAAGCGACCCGCAGGCTCCGCGCCCGTTTGGGGGAAGAAGACTGTCCGGTGATCGTTGCCATGACGGCCAACGTAATGAACGATATCCAGGCGCGCTGCCGGGAAGCGGGGATGGACGATTATATCAGCAAGCCGGTCAAGATGACCAGCGTGAAGCAGGCGCTCGCCCGTCACGCGGTGTCGGAACGTTCTTACCGGGTTCGCAAGGCTGCTCCCTGATTTTTAGCAATCGGGGCGGCGGCTTTGTTGTGTTTGGACCCCCAAAGATGATACCTTTAATTAAGGATGCCGGAGTTTCAATTGCTTGGTTTAGGTTTAATAAGCTTAGAAAACATTTTTTTAGGGAGAATGTCTATGACCACACACAAAAGTGATAAGTTTAATGCCAGAACGGTTTCCGAAGAAGGCAAAAGTATCGTTTATTTGACGGGGGAACTCGATTTATCCGTAGCTCCGGACTTTCGCCTTGTAATGGAGCCTCTGGTAGGGGATTCCGACGTCGATTTGGTAATCAATTTGCAAGAATTGAAGTACATCGACAGTACGGGGATTGGGATTCTGTTGTCTATCTTGAAAGCCCGGCATTCGATGAATGCGTCTTTCAGCGTCGAAGAAGTGCCGACACAAATTCAAAAGCTGTTCGATATGACAGGCATCGCCAAGTTTTTTGCGCCCCAGGAGAATTCCCAATAGGAAAGGATCGAACAACGCATGAAAGCAGATCAAACCGTTACCCTCAACTTACCGGCTACGGCCGACTACGTGGATATTGTAAGGCTTAATCTGTACGGAATCGCGTCCAAGATGGGTTTCTCCTACGAAGACATCGAGGACATGAAGGTTGCCGTATCGGAAGCCTGCAACAACTCCGTTTTATACGCTTACGGACAGGAAGGAGGATTAGTTGAAGTCCTTTTTCAAGTCAACGGCGAAGAGCTTTCCATCACAGTTAAGGACGAAGGCGTGAGCTTTGCGCTTCCGCAGCAGAATTCTTCCGAAAATGCTCCAACCCTGCACGAAAAAGAACTGCATGACGTGGAAATCGGCGGGCTCGGTTTCTATCTGATGCAGGCTCTTATGGACGACGTCAGCGTCGTCAGCGAGAGCGGAAAAGGCACGCAGGTCGTTCTGACCAAGCGTCTCACCAGGAGTGAGGAGAAAGTATGAATGATAAAGTGATCCCACCTGAATCAATGTCGGAGGCCGTGTCTTTGATCTGGGAGTATCAGCAGACCAAAGACAACGAAATCGCGACGGTACTCATTAAGAAGTATGAACCTATGGTCAAGATGGCCGCGGGCAAGATCGCCAGAAACCGGCCGGATCTTTATGAGGACCTGTATCAGGTCGGTCAAATGGCGTTGATTCGCCTGCTTCAACAGTACGACATCCAACTGGGCATTCCGTTCGAGCCTTACGCGATGAAGAGTATGATCGGGCATATGAAGAACTTCCTGCGCGATAAGTCCTGGTACATACAAGTGCCGCGCCGGATAAAGGAAAAAGGTGCGCTCGTCCAACAGGCGATCGACGAATTGACCGTGCGTTTGGAACGTTCGCCCGACGTCAAAGAAATTGCGCAGTACCTCGATCTGAGCGTGGAAGAAACGGTTGAAGTATTGGCCGGTCGCGAATGCTACCACTATGTATCCCTCGATTCCCCGCTTTCCCAGGAGGAGAGCGCCGCAACGCTGGGCGAGCTGATCAGTTCCGACGTAAACGATTACGATACCGTTGAACGGCGGATGGATCTGCAGCAGGCGCTCAGTCAACTGAAAGAGCAGGAACAAAAAGTGCTTCTGCTTGCCTTCCAGGAAGGACAATCGCAGCGCGCTATTGCCCAAAAGCTTGGCGTGTCCCAGATGAGCGTGTCCCGGATTCAGAAACGGGCTACCGAGAAGCTGAAGCAAATCATGTCCAACTCGTCTTCGCTGTAACGGCATCCAAGATGAATATTCAATCGAATACGCAGCCGCAAACAAGGCCGGACCGCTTCTGGAGTACAGAAAAGGTTCCGGCCTTGTTTGCGCGGTTTCTTTTGACTGCCGCGATCCGGGAATCAGGAACCGCCGCCGCGTCCTTCTTGGATGAGACTGCCGATATATTCGAAGAAGTCGCTGACATAAGGGACGCCCAGATTGGCCATAATGGAAGCGATCCAGGTCAACAGAGCGATTACGACGACCGTACCGACGGACAGTCCGAGACCGCGGGCGATACCGGCTGTGAAGTTGGAAATGATACGCTTTTTCCAGTCGGTGTAATTCTCGACCAGGTCTTTAAAATCGCCTTTTTTCAAAGCCACCGAAATATCTTCAAGCTGCTTGTTAAGCCGCGTGACTTCGTGCCGGAGTTCGAACGGGTGATCTTTTGCGAGATCCTGCGGCCTTAATGTGCCGTCGTTGGTACGCTCGTTCTGCTCGATCGTACCGCTTGCGAATCGATCGCCAGGATTCGGTTCTGCTTGAGTGCGTGCCATAAAAATCCCCCGCTTCTATAGTAGGATATACATCGTTGCCGGGCGATTGTGCCCAAAAGAAAAGCCGGCTGTTTCAGCCGGCTTTGAGAAACGTTTTACAGGGAGCCTTTGCTGCCGGACGGATTGCCGGGATCCAGAGCCTTGATTTCATCTTTGGCTTCTTTTGCTTTGTCGGCCGTTTCTTTCATCGCTTCCTTATCGGCTTTGGCTGCTTCGTTCGCAACGTCCGCGGAAGCGGATTTTACGGATTCGCCGACATCGGCGGAAGCGTCTTTGACCGCTTCGGCAACGTCTTCGCTGTTTTTGCGTACCGCTTGTACCACATTCGACGTTTTTTCGGAGACCGACTGAGCGAGCGTAGTCGCTTTATCGCTGACTACCGAAGCCGCCGTCTGGGCCTTTTCGCTGACAGCCGATGCGGCTGTTTTGGCTTTTTCGCCGACAACCGAAGCGGTGTCTTTCGCTTTGAGTCCGATTGTGCTGGCCGCGCCTTTGGTTTTATCCGTTACGGCGCCGACTTTGTCCGACAGGTCGCTGCGCAGATCGCGTCCCGGTTTGGGAGCGAACAGCAGCGCTGCCGCAGCGCCGATCAATCCGCCGATGAATACGCCTTTGTAGAAAGTGGAACCGCTTTGTACCGGATATTCTTTTTCTGCTTCGTTCATGAGGAATCACTCCTTAAAGTAGTGGTCTTAAACCGATAATTATTGATCATTCCAATTGTTCCCGAAGGGTAAACCTCTAGGCTGCGCGTCTGAACAACTTGGCAATGAGTCCGAGAAATAAAACGAAGATCGCAGTACCGAGTACCGCCGGAATAATTGCAAAGCCGGCAATATTCGGACCGAAGTTTCCGAACAGTAGGTTGCCGACCCAGGCTCCGGCCAAACCGGCGACCGCGGCTCCAATAATGCCTCCAGGCATCATGTTATCCGCCAGTGCGTCTCCGATAAAACCGATAACGATTGCCATGATCAGGCTGATTACCAGTCCCCACATACGGCTCACCTCCGTTCCCGGCTGCCGCTTGCACAAGGATTTGTTTGGCTGCGCCGCCGCTCTTAATTGCTATATAAACGTCCTCTTTCCAGCTGAAACAGGAAAAGGCGCGCAGCGGCGGGCTTTGCGGAGGCGGCGAAGAGATAGAAGGACGCGGCAAAAACCCGGCTCTCCGGCTCGAAGGCGAGCGCGGAAAACCGGGTTGCGGGAACAAGGGATCGAAGCGGCGGGCACAGCGGACTTTCGGTTACTTTCGGCGAAGCCGGCCCAGTTCGGAAGCGACTGCTTCCACTTCGGAAATACTTAAAGAAGGCTTATTTGTGACAAGATCGTATACGTCGAAAATGTCGTCGTACTGTTCGACCGAGAAAGACGAAGGCTGCATTGCCGCGCCGGAAGCCATGCGAAGCTTCGTTTTGATGGCGTCGATCATCCATTCTACGTTTTCCTGCGTTTTGCTGGACAAATCTTTACGGGACGAATCCATGTTTGCTCTCCTTCCGGCAGGCCAATTCGTGTTCGAAGAGCCGGTCGGCCGGCAAACCGGCCGCCGGTTCCGAAGCGTGAAGCCTGCGGCTCATGTTTTCATATTGTAGCACGATCGGGCTTCGGGCTCACCTTTTTTTGCGGAATTTGCGCTGATTGCGTTAAACTCGCGGATTGCGCTAGAATCAAAGCATAGCCGGGCACGCCGACGAAAGATAGAGCGCAAAGGCCGAATGCACGAATGGCACAGGATTGATAGGAAACGGAATAAAGAGGTGGAATGACTGTTGAGTATACGCGAAGCGGTATGGGCGCGAACCGAGGCAAGCGTCCGCCGCGACAAGCGCTTCGGCAGCGTGGAAGAGCTGTTTGCGGAAGCCGCGGCGTCCGGCGGAACCGAAAAGGTGCTGTTTCTTTGTATCGGTACGGATCGTTCCAGCGGCGACGCGCTGGGGCCGCTTGTCGGCAGCCGTCTGCAATCGGCCGGCTTTCCCCGGGTAATCGGCACCATGGAAGAACCCTGCGACGCTTTGAACCTGGAGCGGCTGACAGCCGGACTTCCCGCCGATACGACGATCATCGCGATCGACGCCTGTCTGGGCAAACCGGGTTCGGTCGGCTCGCTGCTGCCGCTGCGCTCGCCGCTGACGCCGGCGGGCTCCATGCAGAGCGGCTTCGCGCCGGTCGGCGATTACAGCATCGCCGCCGTTGTGAATGTGTACGGCCCCAAGCCGTACCAGGCACTGCAGACCGCTTCGCTGCGGCTCGTGCTGGAATTGGCCGACCGCATCGCGGCGGCCGCGGCGGAGGCTTTCATGCCAGGCAAAGAAGGTCGAGGCGCAAGCCTAACACAAGGGTCTCCCGATCCCAAGAAAGAAGGCGGCAGAATGGAAAGACGCAAATTGGAAGGCCGGCCGATTCGTTATATCGATAGAGGAGAAGGCCGGCCGGTCGTGCTGCTGCACGGCTTTATGGGCAGCGCGGATTATTGGGAACGGATCGTTCCGCTGCTGGAAGGGCATTTTCTTCGCTGCATCGTGCCGGATCTGCTCGGTCACGGCGAATCGGACGCGCCAGAAGGGCCGTATACGATCGAACGCATGGCCGACGATGTAAACGGGCTGCTGGATGAGCTGGGCGTCGAGCGCGCGGTGCTGCTCGGACATTCGATGGGCGGTTATATCGCCCTGTCTTTCGCCGAACGATATGCCGACCGGTTGAAGGCATTCGGCCTGATCCATTCGACGCCGCTGCCCGACGACGAAGCCGGCCGGGAGAAAAGAACGGCGGTCGCCGAACGCGTACGGCGCGAAGGCGTCCGGCCGTTCGTCGAGCAGTCCGCGCCCAATTGGTTTGCGCCGGAGAATGCCCGGCTGCTGGGCGCGGAAGTGCGGCGAGTGCGCGAGATCGGCTTCGCCACTTTGCCCGAAGGCGCGGCAGGCGCCGCGCTGGCGATGCGCGAACGGCCGGATCGCGGCGAAGTCATTCGCCGTTCGGAGCTTCCGGTGCTGCTGATCGCGGGTACCGAAGACGGCATCGCGCCGGCGGAGAAAGCGTTCGCCGCCAAGAACGAACGCACCGTAACCCGGACGATCGAAGGCGCGGGACATATGAGCTTGTTTGAAGCGCCGCAGGAATTGGCGCGGCAGATCTCTTCGTTCATTGAAGGATTGCCGGACGAAAAGGCGGGATCGCATTGCTGAGAAAAGATTATCTGACGCGCATGATCGAAGAAATGACCGAAGCGGTCGGCGCGATGCTCGGGATGCGCAAAGCGCAGAAAAACGAGCAGGCGATCGAGAAACTGGACGGTTTGCTGAAGCGCAATTTCCGGATGAGCGAGCAGATGCTGCGTTCCCTGCCGCCGGGCGAGCTGATCGGCTTGTTCCGCCAGCGCGGGGGCGTCGATGCGGAAAGTCTCCAGCTTGTCGCGCGCATGCTGCAGGAATCCGGCGAGATTCGCGCCAATATGGGCCAGGAGCGCGAGGCGGCCGCCGACCGCATCAAAGCGCTGCACTTGTATCTGCACGCGGCTTTGAACGGAGGCAGCCGCGAACTGGTGGATTACCCGGATCGGATCGCCGAACTTTCCGCGCAGTTGGAACGCTACAAGCTGCCGGCGGACGAAGAGAAGCTGACCATGCTGTACGAAGAACGCGAAGGACGCCACGTTCGGGCCGAAGACGCGATGTACCGCATGCTCGGCGCAAGTCCCGAGAACGATAAAGACGCGCTTGAAGAAGGCCGAATGTTTTACGCCCGTTTGTCCGCGCTGAGCGACGAAGCTTTGCAAAGCGGCGGACTGACGCGAGAAGAACTTCAGGAAGGCATCGAAGCGCTTGAAGACGAAGAATGAACGGAATTGGCAGCGAACGCGGCGCAGCCCCGACGAACAACAACATGGCGACAACACCCGAGAGGATGAGAGTACTTTATGCAAACCCTGAGCGAACTGCTGAGCGCCGTGCTGCCGGAAGGCCGGCTCGTATCGGCAACCCTCAGCCAGCCCCGGCGCAAAGACGGCGATTCGTACACCAAAGTCGCCGTCAAACCGCTGCTGCTCAAGAACGAGCTGCATTACCAGCTCGCTTATCATTACGATAAAAAAGTCACGCACGACAATCTGACGCCCGAAGAAGCCGACCGCCGCATCGCGGAACTGCTGGGGAGCGAAATGCGCCAGGGCCTGCTCTGCACGCTGGACGCCGATTATCAGGTGCTGGTGAGCAAGAAAGGCAAAACGGGCATTTTGAAAAAGCCGCCGACCAAAAAAGACGCGCCGAATCTTTCGCACAACCGCAAAAAAACGTATGTGCTGGACGAAGGCGAACCGGTTCCTTTTCTGGTCGAACTGGGCGTGATGAACGACAAAGGCCGCGTGCTGGCCGCCAAATACGATAAGTTCCGCCAGATCAACCGTTTCCTCGAAACGGTGCGGGACATCTTGCCTTCGCTGCCGAAAGGGCGGAAGCTGACGATCGTCGATTTCGGCTGCGGCAAGTCGTATTTGACGTTCGCCCTGTATCATTATCTAGCCGTGCAGGAAGGCTTCGAGCTCAACGTGGTCGGACTGGATCTCAAAGCGGACGTGATCGAGCACTGCGAATCGCTGGCGCGCAGCCTGGACTACGACGGTCTGCATTTTCGCATCGGCGATATCGCGGATTACAACGAATTCGACGCCGTCGATATGGTGATTACGCTGCACGCGTGCGATACCGCAACCGACGCCGCGCTGGAAAAAGCGGTCCGCTGGGGCGCGTCGGCGATCCTGTCGGTTCCCTGCTGCCAGCACGAGCTGTTCGCGCAGGTGCAAAACGAAACGCTGGAACCCCTGCTGTCGCACGGCATTCTCAAAGAACGGTTCTCCGCGCTCGCCACCGACGCGATCCGGGCGAAGCTGCTCGACATCGTCGGGTACAAAACGCAGCTGCTCGAATTTATCGACATGGAGCATACGCCGAAAAATATCCTGATCCGCGCGGTCAAATCCGGCGACCAGGATACGTCGGCGCTGTGGCGCGAGTACGAAGCGTTCCGGAATTTCCTCGGCGCCGCGCCTTATTTGGAAAATGCGCTGCAGGACCGGCTTCTTACCGTTTCCGCTTCCCGAAGCTGAGCCCCGGCCGTCGCCGCGCGGCGCCTGCTGGCCCGCCGGCTTTCGGCTGTGATAAAATAAGCGGATAAACGATAAGCATGCCGTTTGCGGACGTGCACAGGAAAGAGGTAAAACGTTGAGCGTTATTTCGGATATCGTCGCGCAGTTGTTTGAGTGGATTCAAAGTCTGGGCTATTTCGGGATTATGCTCGGCCTGATGGTCGAGGTGATTCCGAGCGAAATTGTACTGGCTTACGGCGGTTTTCTGGTCTACTCGGGCCATATCAATTTCTGGGGCGCGGTGCTGTTCGGCACGATCGGCGGCGTGCTTGCCCAGCTGTTCATTTACTGGATCAGCCGTTACGGTGGACGTCCGGTGCTGAAGCGGTTCGGTAAATATATTTTTATTCAAGAATCGCATATCGATCACGCCGAGCACTGGTTCAATAAGTACGGAGCGGGCATCATCTTTACGGGACGCTTTATTCCGGTCGTGCGGCACGCCATCTCGATTCCGGCCGGTCTTGCCAAAATGCCGACGTGGCGCTTTACGATGCTCACTACGCTGGCCGTTATCCCGTGGTCGATCCTGTTTATTTTCCTCGGGCATCAGCTCGGCGGACAGTGGGAGCAGATCGACGAGAAAGCTTCGCCTTATGTCGTACCGATCATTCTGGGCGCGGTATTCGTGCTGCTCGTCTATCTGATTGTCAAAGCCGTACTGACCCGGCGCCGGAAAATGCGGAAATAAAAGTTTGTTCAATTTTACCGAATACCGAAAAATACCGGAATTCCGAAAGGAGAGAATAGGGCGATGGGACAACTCGGAACATCCAACCTCAAGGCCAGATTCGGCAGCGGGCTCAGTCCGCAGGGGTTTATCGATGCCATGCAAAAAAACAAAGAAAAATTCGAGGCGGGCTACCGCGATTTCGAATGGAGCAGCGAAGAAGACCGGGGTTTTTTTGAAAGTCTGCAGGGCCGCGACGATCTGCGCGCCGTTATTCTGGCGGCGGACTGGTGCGGCGACGTGGTGCGCAACGTCCCGGTCGTATTCCGCGTGCTGGAGACGGCCGACATCCCGGTCGACGTATTGATCCTGGAAGAAAACTTCGATCTGATGGACGAGTACCTGACGATGGGCGGACGTTCCGTTCCCGTGGTGATCCTGGCGGATACGGACGGAGAACCGCTGGTGAAGTGGGGACCGCGGCCGGAGAAAGTACAGGAGCTGATGCGCAAATTCAAGTCGGAGAATCCGGACCGCAGCGCCGCCGATTATGAAGAGAAAATGGCGATCGTGCGCATGCAGATGGCCGGACGCTACGGCGAAGGCACGGAAATTCATCCGGTGATTGTGCACGAGCTGCGCACACTGCTGGCGGGGGTGTAGCATGCTTCGCGTCGAGACGTTCAACCTCGGACCGCTGCAGACCAACGCTTATCTGCTGCGCGGCGAAGACGATTTGAAAGCCGTGGTTATCGATCCCGGCATGAATCCGGCCGCGCTGCTGCGCCGGGTCGAACATCTGCATATCGAAGCGGTCCTGCTGACGCATACCCATTTCGACCATATCGGCGGTTTGGAACAGCTGCGCAGGATGAAAGGCTGTCCGGTGTACGTGCACGATCTGGAAGCCGGCTGGCTCGGAGACGCCAAGCACAACGGCTCGGCCATGTGGTCCGAGCTTGGCGGTCCGATCGTTGCGGAACCGGCCGATTACGCGCTGGCCGAAGGCCAGACCTTAAGCCTGATCGGCAATACCTTCAAGGTACTGCACACGCCGGGCCATTCGCCCGGCAGCGTAAGCTTCCTGTGCGGAAAAGATTTGTTCGCCGGCGACGTTTTGTTCCGCGAAGGTGTGGGACGAACCGATCTGTACGGCGGCCGCCAGGGCGACCTGGTCGATTCCATCCGCTTGAAGCTGTACAAGCTTGCGGACGACACCGTCGTGTATCCGGGGCACGGTCCGCGGACCAGGATCGGTCACGAGAAAACGAATAATCCTTTTGTTCCGGCTCTTTAATATGATTCCAAGCGGCCGGGCCGCGTATTCGCCGGCCGCTTTTTTTGCGAAAAAGTTCTGGACAAGGAAGAAAGCCGGTAGTAAGATACAGCTATTGAGCGATAACCTTTACGGAAGTACATACTGCGCTGCGCGCGAATCGGTCCTGGGCCGTTTACTTCGCCGCACGCGTCAACGCCTGCGAAGCACGCAAGCTGAGGATCTATTCCCGGTTTGCGTTCTTTTTTTGTTTTCAGGGGAAAACCGGGCTTTAAATGGCAATTCAATAACCGATAAGAGCCTTGAGGGGGAGAAAAGCGAGTGGACAGAGTCAAGCCTTTTGACGGGGAGAAGCATGCAGCGAAGGAGCGTGCCGAGCTGCATAACAAGGACGGACGGACCGGGAAGCTTGCGGCCGTGCGCGATTCGGGAATCGAAATCCGCGAACGGGGTTCGCTGTACGGCGGCGGGCGGCCGCAGGAGGCGAGCGTGTGCGCATGGAAGTCGGTCAAGCTTCGGAACGGCGGTCTGGATCAACCCTGGCATCGGCGCCTGGAACGGTTCCGCGGCGGCGACGGCCCCCGGAGTTGAACAGGCCGAGGCTTGTTTTTGGCGTCTGAACGGCGACCGGCACTCTTTTTTGTAAAGAACCCACATAAAGTGAGCGAAGAACATGGACATCCCCCGCGTTTTTTAGTAGGATATAAGCTAAGCATTTGAACGTTTCAATCGTTTTCAGAAAAACGCGCATAAAAACCGGGAGCGGTCCTCCGGGATCGGACCTTGTAAGATGACGACCGAGGGGGAGAAACAATGCTTCATCTGGGAGGAAAAATCGTGATCGTCGCCGATGTTTTTGAACAAAACCTCCCTGTGGGGGAGTACGGTTACCTGATCGCCTACGACCGTAATCCGGATAACGCCTTCGACTATATCGTGCGAATCCCGCAGGCCAACCGAAATTTTTTCGTGACCGAAAAAGATATCGAACTTGAAGAAAAAGTCGTTCAGTTCGAGGTTGAGCAGGTCGAGCGCGCCGCGCTGATCGATTACGCGCTCGCCACCCACAACGAGAAGCTGTTCCATCAGGTGATGAACGGCGAGGAAGATGCGCAGCAGACCGAAGCCGAACCGGCGGGCGAGCCGATGTCGCAGGCCGAGTTTATCAAGAAAATCAATTTACGGGCATGGATTTAAGATACGATCCAAATAATCGAAGCCGGCGGATGCCGGCTTTTTTCTTACCCTTCTTTCGGCGCGGAAGGCGCCGATCGGACCTCGGCCGGCGCTGCGCAAATAGCGCAAACGCTGGATTTTTACGGAGGGCTCCCCTATAATGGGGACGTTGAGGAGTTTCGGCACTTTAACCCTTTAAACGATAGGAGAACATACGAATGAAAATTACGGTGGAACAGGTCGAACATGTGGCGAAACTGGCCCGTTTGAACGTCGGCGAAGACGAAAAAGAGATGTTCGCCGAGCAGCTCAGCGCTATTTTGCAGTATGCGGAGAAATTGAACGAACTCAATACGGACGGCATCGAGCCGACGACCCATGTGCTGCCGCTGCATAGCGTAACGCGCGAAGACGAAGTGCGCGAAAGCCTGCCGATCGAAGCGGTGCTGCGGAACGCTCCGGACGAAGAGGACGGACAGTTCCGGGTGCCGGCGGTGCTCGACTGAATCCTGCATGACTTGACGATTTACGATGAACGCGGAGGTGCGATAGTGACATTGTTCGATTTGGGACTTCGGGAAATTCATAACCGGCTGCACGCTGGCGAACTGTCCGTGACCGAACTGGTCAAGGATTCCCTGCAGAAGATCGGGGAGCGCGACGAAAAAGTAAAAGCGTTTTTGACCGTCGACGAAGAAGGCGCGCTGGCTTCGGCGGCGCGGCTCGACGACAAACTGGCGGGCGGAGGCGAACGCGGTCTGCTGTTCGGCCTGCCGGCCGGCGTTAAAGACAATATCGTAACGGAAGGCCTTCGCACGACCTGCGCCAGCCAGTTTTTGCGTAATTTCGATCCGGTTTACGACGCGACCGTGGTCAAGAAGCTGCGCGCGGCGGACAGCGTCACCGTCGGCAAGCTGAATATGGACGAGTTTGCCATGGGCGGCTCCAACGAGAATTCGAGCTTCTATCCCGTGCGCAACCCGTGGAATACCGACCGCGTTCCGGGCGGTTCCAGCGGCGGCTCCGCGGCGGCGGTCGCGGCCGGCGAAGTGTATTTCTCGCTCGGTTCCGACACCGGCGGTTCGATCCGCCAACCGGCTTCATACTGCGGCGTAGTCGGGTTGAAACCTACATACGGCCTCGTGTCTCGCTTCGGCCTGGTGGCGTTCGCTTCCTCGCTCGACCAGATCGGGCCGGTTACACGGACCGTCGAAGATTCGGCTTACGTGCTTCAGGCGATCGCCGGCCACGACGACCGCGACTCCACGTCGGCCAATGTCGACGTGCCGGATTATGTATCGTCGCTGACCGGCGATATCAAAGGACTGCGCATCGCCGTTCCGGCGGAATATATGGGCGAAGGCGTCGATCCGCAGGTCAAAGAATCCGTGATGGCGGCGGTCCGCCAGCTTGAAAGTCTCGGCGCAACCTGGGAAGAAGTCTCGCTGCCGCATACGGAATACGCGCTCGCGGCTTATTATCTGCTGTCTTCGTCGGAAGCGTCCTCCAACCTGGCCCGCTTCGACGGCGTGCGCTACGGCGTGCGCGCCGACAATCCCGACAATTTGCTGGATCTCTATCTGAAATCCAGAAGCGAAGGCTTCGGCGACGAAGTGAAGCGGCGGATCATGCTGGGCACGTACGCGCTCAGCTCCGGCTATTACGACGCCTATTATCTGAAAGCGCAGAAAGTGCGCACCCTGATCAAACGCGACTTCGACAACGTGTTCGAGAAGTTCGACGTGATCGTGGGACCGACCGCGCCGACCACGGCGTTTGCGATCGGCTCGCAGACGGACGATCCGCTGACCATGTATCTGAACGATATCCTGACCATTCCGGTCAGCCTCGCCGGCGTGCCGGCCATCAGTATTCCGTGCGGCTTTGCGGACGGCATGCCGGTCGGCCTGCAAATCATCGGCAAGCCGTTCGACGAGCAAACGGTGCTGCGCGTCTCGCACGCGTTCGAACAAAGCACGGATCATCATAAACGCCGTCCGCAGCTTTAATACGCGCGCGGAGAAAGGGGAACTGCCTGTTATGTCTACCACTTCTTACGAAACGGTCATCGGGCTCGAAGTTCACGTCGAGCTGCATACGAAGACCAAAATTTTCTGCGGCTGCTCCACGGAATTCGGAGCGCCCGCCAATACCCATACCTGCCCGGTCTGCCTGGGGCATCCCGGCGTGCTGCCGGTGCTGAACCGCCAGGCGGTCGAATACGCCGTGAAAGCGGCGATGGCACTGAACTGCCGGATCGCCGATATCAGCCATTTCGACCGCAAAAACTATTTCTATCCCGATTCGCCGAAAGCTTACCAGATTTCGCAGGCCGCCCGCCCGATCGGCGAGCACGGCTGGATCGATATCGAAGTCGGCGGCAAAACGAAGCGGATCGGCATCACGCGCCTGCATCTCGAAGAAGACGCCGGCAAGCTGACGCACACGAGCGGCTTCGGCTCGCTCGTCGACTTCAACCGCGTCGGCACGCCTCTGGTCGAGATCGTGTCCGAACCGGAGATCTCGTCGCCGGAAGAAGCGCGCGCTTACCTGGAGAAGATGCGCTCGATCATGCAGTACTGCGAAGTCTCGGACGTGAAAATGGAAGAAGGCTCGCTGCGCTGCGACGCCAATATCAGTATCCGTCCGCGCGGCCAGGCGGAATTCGGCATTCGCGCCGAGCTCAAGAACATGAACTCGTTTCGCGGCGTGCAGCGCGGATTGGAATACGAGGAAGTGCGCCAGGCCGAGATTCTGGACGAAGGCGGCACCGTGATCCAGGAAACGCGCCGCTGGGACGAAGGTAAGGGGCAAACGTTCTCGATGCGCGGCAAAGAAGAAGCGCACGATTACCGCTATTTCCCGGACCCGGATCTCGTTCCCGTGGAGATCGGAGCCGATTGGCAGGAGCGGATTCGCGCGGGCATTCCCGAACTGCCGGATGCGCGCCGGGCGCGCTATGCCTCCGATTACGAGCTGCCGGCTTACGATGCGCAGGTTATCACATCGTCCAAGCCGCTGGCCGACCTGTTCGAAGAAAGCCTTAATCATATCCAGGATGCCAGGTCCGACGCCAAATCCGTGTCCAACTGGATCATGGGCGACCTGCTCGGCTACCTGAATACGAACGGGCTCGAACTGAACGCCGTTCCGCTGACCGGTCAGGGACTCGGCGAGCTGGTCGGTCTGATCGGCAAAGGCACGGTCAGCAGCAAGATCGCCAAGACCGTGTTCAAAGAAATGCTGGAAAGCGGCAAGCGGCCGCAGCAGATCGTCGAAGAACAGGGACTGGTGCAGATCAGCGACGAAGGCGCGATCAAAGCGATCGTCGTCGAAGTGGTCGCCGCCAATCCGCAGTCGGTGGAAGATTACCGCGCCGGCAAGGATAAAGCGATCGGATTCCTGGTCGGCCAGGTCATGAAGCAGAGCAAGGGCAAGGCCAATCCGGGTCTGGTCAACAAGCTGCTCGTCGAGCTTTTGAAGGGCTGAACCGGCCCGACCCTAAAAAGGCGCGTCCGCTTGCGGGCGCGCTTTTTGCTTCCGCTTTTCGTTTCGAAACGATGTACAAAGCAAGGCGGCGCGGCAAAATCCGGTTAATGATAGGGAAGAAGCGAGGTGGAGAGGCGATGATCGGCAGGATCGATATGAC
The DNA here is from genome assembly GCF_030518235.1 of Saccharibacillus sp. CPCC 101409. GTDB lineage: Bacteria > Bacillota > Bacilli > Paenibacillales > Paenibacillaceae > Saccharibacillus. Next base: position 66,447 of record NZ_JAULSA010000018.1, read on the forward strand.
GAACGACCTTAAAGTCGAAGAGCTGCTGAAGCTGCAAACGACCGCTTACCGGCTGGAGGCGAAACTGATCGGGTTCGACGAAATTCCGCCGCTGGCCGATACGGCCGATAGTCTGAAGCGGTGCGGCGATACGTTTTACGGATACACCGCCGAGTCCGGCGAGCTGGCGGGAGCGGTCGCCGTCGAGGAAGAACGGCCCGGCGAACTGACGCTGACCCGGATGATGGTGGAACCCCGTTTTTTTCGCCGGGGCATCGCCAGAGAGCTGATCCGGTACATCTTCGCGCACTATCCGGAATTTCGCCGCTATATCGTGTCCACGGGAACGCGGAACGAACCGGCTATGCGATTGTACACGGGCTGCGGCTTCGTCCCGTTCAAGACGGAACAGATCGCTCCCGGAATCGAACTGACCACGCTGAAGCGGGACAAGGAGAATGGAAAGGAAAGAATGCAATGACGACAGATCCGTGGTTTATCGACAACACCCATATTTTGCTGCGCCTGCTGTGCGCGGTGCTGCTCGGCGGACTGATCGGCTGGGAACGCGAGCGCTCCAGCCACGCCGCCGGACTGCGGACGCATATTCTGGTCTGCGTCGGATCGGCGCTGATTATGCTGCTGTCCATGTACGGCTTCGTCGCGTTTATCAAGGAACCGAGCGTGCGCGTCGACCCCGCGCGTCTGGCGACCGCCGTAATTTCGGGAATCGGGTTCCTGGGCGCGGGCACGATCCTGTTTACCGGCAAATCGATCACGGGACTGACGACCGCCGCGTCGCTGTGGGTCGTGGCGGCGATCGGGCTGGCGGTGGGCGCGGGCTTTTATTTCGCGTCCATGTTCACCACGCTGATCGTGTTCCTGACGCTGCTTGTGCTGAATGTCGTCGAGCAGCGCTACATCCGCGGCCATCATACCCATGTCGTGACGATTCGCGGACGAACGGGAACGGGATTGATGGAGAAAGTATCGGATTTGATGAAGGAAAAAGAAGTCCGGGTGCGCAAAATGGAAGTTCATCTCAAAAGCGAATTCCCCGGCTCCGAGCCGGTCGAAAGTTCCGCTTCGGCGGCCGAGATTACCATGCACCTCGCTTCCGAGAAGCGAATGGACGCGTCGGAGATGACGCATCAGCTGCTGCAGCTGGAAGGCGTGTATTCGGTCGCGATCGAGTAATTCGCTCCGCTCCGGGAAAAGTCCGAAATTCCCGGCCGAACACGCGAAAAGGGGAGGAGGGCGAACATGGGCAAGCCCGAGAGAACGAAGCGGCAGAAACGGAAATTTATCGCCGGCCTGCTGTCCGCCGTGGTCCCGGGATCGGGCCATCTTTACCTGGGACTGATTCAAAAAGGCATTTCCTTTATTCTGACGATCCTGCTCGTCGTCGAAGCGCTGCTGTATTTCTCGGCGACGGGCATTCGGATAAACGTGCCTCTGCTGATCCTGCTCGGGCTGTTGATTCCGGTTATTTATTTCTACAGCCTGTACGATGTCCTGCAGGCGACCGACCGGGTCAACGACCGCCGCAGGGCGATGGAGAGCGAATTTCGCGATTGGCGCAAAAGTATGATCTTCGCCCTGATTCTGATCGGAGAAGGCGCGGCGCTGCTTCTGCTGCACAGCCGTCCGCTGTGGCTGCGCCATCTGATCGAGCAGCGCGGCCGCGAAGGCGCGGCGCTGGGCCTGGTACTGCTCGGCCTGATCCTGGGCGCGTTCCAGGCTGCGGCCATGCGCAGGGCTTCGGCGCAGTTTCACGCCGCCCGCGCCGCCCGCGCCGCTTCCGAGGCCGAAGGAAGGGAGGAGAGCCATGATTCCTAAGATTCGAATCGGACGCTGGACGGCTTCGCTGCTGCTCGTGGCGGTGGGTCTGCTGCTGCTGAGCGACGGGATTCGCGGCCGCGACGATATGCTGCAGCTGCTTCGCTGGTGGCCGGCCGCGCTTGTACTGTGGGGAGTCGAGTACGTGGTCATGCTCCTGCTGCGCCGCCGCTACGGCGGAGGCCGGAGATTCCGACTCGATGTCGCCGGGATGCTGGCCGCCTCGATATTGTGCGCTTCCGCTTTTATCGTGACGCAGCAAAGCCATTATCTTTACCTATGGAATAAAGTAAGCCTGGACCTGACCAGTTCCTCGATCGAGTTCAGCGCGGCGGAAGGCAACAAGTTCACCAAGCCGTCCGTCGACGTGGCCGCTGCGCTCGAAATGACCGCCCTGTCGGTGGAAGGAATTAACGGCGATATCGTCATCCGGCGCGGCTTCTCCGATCGCATCCGTATCCGCAGCACCGTCTGGGTCGATAAGCTCGAACCGGCGGACGCGCGGGAAGTCGCGGAGAAAACAGGCGTCAAAGTCGACGAAGGCGAGACGCTCGCCGTTACGACCGAAGCGCAGGTCTACGGGGACGGAGGCAGACGCCAGCCCCGGGTCGACCTGGAGATCCTGCTGCCGCCCGAGCGAAGTTTCGATATGGATATCCGCACGAACGGCGGCTCCGTCACGCTTAACGGCGTGCAGGCGCTGCGCGCCATCTCGGTGCAGACCGGAGGCGGCAATCTTTCATTTACGAACGTGGGCGGCAATGTATCGGCCTCGACGTCGATCGGCGGAATCGCCGCCGATACGGTGGCCGGCAATTTCCAGGCGGTCACGCAGCAGGGCGATATCGACAGCAAGAACGTAGCCGGTTCGATCGATCTCCAAACGCTGCTGGGCGATATTTCCGCGTCCGGCACCATCGGCGGCGTCGCCGCGGATACCCGCAACGGCAGCATCGAAGTCGCCGGCGCAAACTTCGGGCTGTCCGCCCAGACGCTGAACGGGAATATCTCGATCCGCTCGCGCGTCGTGCAGGGCGACTGGTCGGTATACAGCGCCGTCGGGCGCATCGATCTTACGCTGCCGGACTCCGGCGATTACCGGATGGAAGGCTCCAACGGCTACGGCGATATCAGAAGCGAGCTCCCGTTTGCGATCGAAGACCGTACCCTGACCGGGACGTACGGCGAAGGCGAATTCACGGTGCAGGCCGACGGGAACGGGGATTTGAATATTTTTCGGGCAAAAGAAACCGATTAAAATCGGTTGACAAGTTGACAATAATTGTTCGAAAACCTTAAAATAAAAATAACTAGACGAGAATCGGCAGAGGAGGAGAACGGGATGACGACACGCGTACAGCATGCTTTGGAACAGCTTAAATTCAACGGTGTGCGCATCACTCCCCAGAGACATGCGATTTTGACCTATCTCATGGAGAATATGGGGCATCCGACCGCGGATGAGATTTATCGCGCGCTGTCGCCCCAGTTTCCGAGCATGAGCGTCGCCACGGTATACAATAATCTCAAGATGCTGATCGAAGCCGGCATGATCCATGAACTGACTTACGGAGACAATTCAAGCCGGTTCGATGCGAACGTCAGCGAGCATTACCATATTATTTGCGAGAAGTGCGGCAAGATCGAAGACTTCCATCATCCGTACCTGGAGGAAGTGGAGCGGGCCGCGGCCGAATCGACGGGATTTACGGTCAAAGGACATCGACTGGAAGTATACGGAGTGTGCGAAGGTTGCAGAAAATAGTAACGTTTGCTTACAATAAGGCGTGTGGAGCCGCAGAGGCTCCCGCGCTTTTTTTGTTGATTTATTATTCCACAGATTGCAGAAGGGCGGATGTTGCAAAGTGAGCAGAGCCAGTCGAAGAAGACGCAACCGCGGAAAAGGAACGCTGGGCAAAGTCCTGCTGATCGGTGTCGTCGCGGCCGGGGCGGGCTGGGGGATTTGGCGGTATATGCCTTACTTTTCCCACGAAGAACCGGAATGGAAAGGGCAGGCCAAGCCTGTATTTATAGAAGGACACTGGAGCGGCTATACCGCACTGGGAAGCGGGGAGAAGCTGATGCTTCCGCTGGCGCTCGTACAGGAGCAGATCAACGCTTACGCTTATGAAGATCCGGACGGCGAGACGGCGATCCTGACCACTGCGGACCAACTGCTGGTGATGCAGGAAGGCGGGGAGTCCGGGACGCTGAACGGCAAACCGTACGAACTTCAGGCGGCGGTCCGGGAGGCGGACGGAAAGCTGTATGTGCCGGTCGAGCCGCTCGAGCGCTTCTACGGGATCCAAATTGCCGAACAAAGCGAAGCGGGCAGCGTAATCGTGCTTAAAGCCGGCGATACGGTCCGCAGAGCGACGGCGGGAGACGGCGGACTGATCGGCAAAGCGAAACTGCGCACGGAAGCGACGATCAAATCGCCGATTGCCGCCGAACTCGAAGAAGGAGCGCCGCTGCGCATTTGGAGCGAAGAAGGCGGCTGGGTGTACGCGCAGACCGACAGCGGCGAGGCGGGCTACATTCCCAAAGACGAGATTGCTCCGGGCGAAGAAGAAAGCGTGCCCGCGATCGAACCCGTTCAGACGAAAGCCGAGAAAAAGTGGGCGAATCAAAAAATCAACCTGGCCTGGGAAGCCGTTTACGAGCGGAAGCCGAGTCCCGACGTGATCGCGGAGATGCAGGGCGTCAATGTGGTCAGCCCGACCTGGTTCGCTCTGGCCGACGCGGCGGGAAAAGTAAACAGCAAAGCCGATTCGGCTTACGTGGGACGCGCGCACAACAGCGGCAAGCTGGTCTGGGGATTGTTCAGCAACGATTTCGAAGCCGACCGGACGCGCGAGATGCTGAGCGATTACGAGAGCCGTTCGGCCGCATCCCGGCAGGTGCTGGAATATGCGAAGCAGTATAAGCTGGACGGAATCAATATCGATTTTGAAAATGTATACACCGAGGACAAAGCGCCTTTCGTCGAATTTGTGCGCGAGTTTACCGTGCTGGCCCGCGAAGCCGGATTAACGGTCTCGGTCGACGTGACGCCGAAATCAAGCAGCGAGATGTGGTCCGCGTTTCTGGATCGCCGGGCGTTGGGGGAAACCGTCGACTTTATGATGCTGATGGCGTACGACGAGCACTGGGCGAGCAGTCCCGAAGCCGGATCGGTTGCGTCGCTGCCGTGGGTGGAATCGTCCGTCAAACGGATTCTGGAAGAAGACGAGGTGCCGGCATCGAAGCTGGTTCTGGGGATTCCTCTTTATACGCGGGTGTGGAAAGAAACGGAAGAAAACGGCGAGTCCAAAATGTCTTCTTCCGCGGTCGGGATGGAAACGGCGCAGCGGCTGGTTGCCGAGAATAAAGCGAAGCCGGAATTCCTGGGCGATATCGGGCAAAATTATGTCGAATATCAAAAAGACGGCGCGCTCAACCGGATGTGGATCGAAGACGGCCGTTCTCTGGCGCTGAGAGTCGAACTCGCCAAGCGTTACGAGATGGCCGGAGTCGCCAGCTGGACGCGCGGTTTCGCTTCCGACGAAGCCTGGAAAGTGCTCCAAACCATCGCCAAGCCGTAACCCCGGCGCTTGAGCAATCAGAGGCGGCGGCTCCGCAAAGCCCAAGCAGGAAAAAGCGCAGACGCGTAGAATACCTGTAAACAGAATGATCGGGGTTCCGCCCGGCGGGCGGCCGACACGGGAGGCGAAGCGGAGTTGTTACCTTTTACGTTTGAAGAATGGATCAAGAACGAACCGGTTCCGCTTGGGGCCGTCGCGTGTTACCGGCCCGGCGGAAAGTTTCACGGCGCGCTGCTGCAAGATTTCGAGCTGCTCGTTTTTATGATTTTTGAACGCTTCGACGAAGAAATGTACACGCATCACCGGGTGGAAGGGGAACTGCATTATCAACTGCTGAGCCTGGAGGCCGAGGAGTTGAAGCGCTGGATCGTGACGGGGGAGAATCGTGCGCTGGTCCATTATTTTCTGCAGGGAGAAGTGGTATACGACGTGAATGGACAGATTATGCATTTGCGGCAGCAGGTGGAACGGTTCGAACAGCCTTTGCGCGAACAGCGTTTATTTTTCGAATTCTCGCGCTTTCTTCGCAGTTATGTGGAAGCCAAGCGCCATATGACCGAAGGACACGATATGGACGCCTACTACAGCACGCTCAAAGCCCTGCATCACTGGGCGTGTATCGAGCTGGTGCAGCAGGCGGTATACCCGGAGAAAACGATCTGGAACCAGGTCCGCGCCCACAGCGCCCAGGTTTACAAACTGTACGAACAGCTGGCTTTCAGCCAGGAAACGCTGAGAGAACGCGTAGAGCTGGTACTTCTGGCGTGCGAGTTTTCCGTGATGTCCAAGATGGCGGCATGCTCCGGTCTGCTGATACGCATACTTCGCAGCCGCAGAATGCCCTGGACGATCGAAGAGCTGATCCGGCATCCGGAACTTGCATACGTCAAAAAGGAACTGCCGATGGTCGTGCGAAAAATGGTCTACCGTTCGCTGATCCGCCAGTGGCCCCAGGAGGGAAAAAGCTCCGCCCGAGGCGAAGAGATCCGTTACAGCGTCGATTGAAAACAGGATTGCTTCCGCAGCGCAAAGTATGTAAGAAAATGAAAGTTCGAAGAAGGGTTGACGTCGAAGGAGCGGATGTGATAAATTAAATCTCGCCCTTTAACGGGCTTCAGCGCTAAGTCGCTGTACAGAAACAATCACTTCTAACCTTCGAAAAAAGACTTTGAAAAAAGTGCTTGACGAATGGCTGACGAACGTGATAGGATATAAAAGTCGCCGCTGAGATGCGGTGATGAACGAAAGAAACAAACGAGCCGGTGAGAATCGGGGAGTTTGGCCGAGTTTGTTCTTTGAAAACTGGATAGTGAAGAGGAGTTAGGAACGAAAAACGCCGACCCCTTTGGGCAAAGCGATTTGAGTTCCCGCGACGAGCGATAATCTTTTGATTATGATCTCGTTGCGATAGAGAATAAAGGTTCTTGAGCAATCAAGGACCGCCACGTTTTAAACGAGCACATGGTGCTTTCTTTTAAACGGTGACTTCGGTCGCCAACTTTAATGGAGAGTTTGATCCTGGCTCAGGACGAACGCTGGCGGCATGCCTAATACATGCAAGTCGAGC
>NZ_JAULSA010000019.1 GCF_030518235.1 Saccharibacillus sp. CPCC 101409
GGCTTGGCCCCTCCCGCGACCGGACTTTCACCGGCTAGAAAAAGAGTGCTTGGCTGGGCACGCTGCTTCCGATGTGACTTTCTGCGAAAGTCTTTAGCTCCTTCACGAACTTTCCCTCTGCCCTGGGGTTGGCTCAGCGTGAAACTTAAAAGACTTTTGTGGCGGCCGGGGTGGTCGCCTTTTTTGGGTTGGGGGAAATGCGTACCGGCCGGTATCTACGGCCGGCCAGATTGTCGAGAAACAATTTGATGTAAAGCCAATTAGGTAGGTTCGATTGGAATGAGATGTCGGGGAAAACGCTGGAGAAATAAAGCAAGCGGCAAGAAGAATCTAAATAGCTGCGTATATGCCCTTATTCAGGCCTAATCTTACGTTTTTGAGCAAATAACTGCATTGATACATCTATTTTGAGCTTTTTCGCTGTAATTCGGCCTTTGGCTCCCGAATAGCTGCACCTGCGTCGCTATTTAAAGAAATCGAAGGATTTTGCACAAAATAAGTGTACCTGTGCCGCTATTTTCCGATCGGAATCCTAACTGGCTTTCTCGATAGCCTGACCGGCCGGTGTTTACGGCCGGCTTAAGTGGACCGAAAAATCGGGGTTGAGCGGGCGTCATAATACACAGAGTAGTGTACAGCGGAATGTAGAGAAGAATGAAAATCGAAAGATAAATTGAACGTATGTTCGCATGGGGCGTGCTTTGGGGCGGAATTCTGGTATAATCGATAAATAGAACGAAGCAAGCGCGATGGAGGGGAATCATGGCCAAGTTAACGCCGATGATGGAGCAGTATCTGAAAGTCAAAGAAGAAGCGAAAGACGCGATTTTGTTTTTCCGGCTGGGGGATTTTTACGAGATCTTTTTCGACGATGCTCTGGTGGCTTCGAGGGAGCTTGAGATTACGCTGACCGGGCGCAACGCGGGAATGGAAGAGCGGGCGCCGATGTGCGGCGTGCCTTACCATGCGGCGGAAGGGTATGTGCAGCGGCTGATCGAGAAAGGATATAAAGTCGCGATCTGCGAGCAGGTGGAAGATCCGGCGACGGCCAAAGGCGTGGTGCGCCGCGAGATTATCCGCGTCGTGACGCCGGGCACGCTGATGGAAAGCCGCGCGCTGGGAGAGAAATCGAACAATTACCTGGTCTGCGTCACCCGTTCGAACGGCATGACGGCGATCGCGGCCTGCGATTTGTCCACCGGCGATCTGCATGTCACGTCCGCGCCGGACAGCGACGAATGGCTCAAAGGCGAAGTCGGCGTATACCAGCCGGCCGAAGCGATCGGCGACGCGCCGCTGCTGGACCTGCTGGCTGCGCAGACCGCGCCGATGGAACGCCGGCTTGTGTGCACGCCGTGGGACAAGTCCAAAGAAGACGGCGCGCGCGAGCAGTTCGGCGAAGCGGTCTGGGCGCGGCTCGACGAAGAACGGCGGCTGTGCGTAGCGCGGCTGTTCGCTTATCTGGCGGAAACGCAGAAGAGGGCGCTGGGCCAGCTGACGAAGATTTCGGTGTACGAGCCGAATCATTACATGATTCTCGATCCGTTTACGCGCCGCAATCTGGAACTGACGGAAACGGTGCGCGAGCGCTCGAAGAAAGGCTCGCTGCTCTGGCTGCTCGATCGTACGAAGACGTCGATGGGCGGGCGGACGCTGCGCCGCTGGATCGACAAGCCGCTGCTTCAGCGGGGCGTGATCGAAGAAAGGCTGGAAGCGGTCGAATATCTGCATCGCGATCTGATCCTGCGCGGCGACGTGCAGGAAGCGCTGCGGGAGATTTACGATCTGGAGCGCCTGGTCGGACGCGTGGCGTTCGGCAGCGCCAACGGACGCGATATGGTCGCGCTGCGCGATTCGCTGCTCCAGATTCCGGCGCTCAAAAACATCTGCCTGAACGCCGGTTCGCAGACGCTCGCGGCCACGGCGAACCGGATGGACGAATGCGCCGATCTTGCCGAGGCGATCGCGTCGGCGGTGACCGACGAGCCGCCGGTATCGGTGCGCGACGGCGGGCTGATCCGCAAAGGCTACCACGAACATCTGGACCAGCTGCGCGAAGCGAGCGTGAACGGCAAGCGCTGGATCGCCGAGCTGGAAGCGGAGGAACGCCGCGTCACCGGCATCCGCTCGCTCAAAGTCGGCTACAACAAAGTATTCGGCTATTATATCGAGATCACCCGCTCCAACCTGAACCAGCTGCCGGAAGGCCGCTACGAGCGCAAGCAGACGCTGGCCAACGCGGAGCGGTACATCACGCCGGAACTGAAAGAAAAAGAATCGCTGATTCTCGAAGCCGAAGAAAAAATGGCCGATCTGGAATACGGATTGTTTCTCGAACTGCGCGAAAAAGTGGCGGAACGCATTCCGCGGCTCAAATCGCTGGCGGAGCGCGTGGCCGAAATCGATGTGTACCAGGCGTTCGCCGAAGCGAGCGCGGAGAAATCATTTGTGCGGCCTTCGCTGCACGACGGTTACGACCTGACTGTCGAAAACGGGCGGCATCCGGTCGTCGAAGCGGTGATGGAAGGCGGGTCGTTTGTCGCCAACGCGACCGATCTGACGCAGCAAGGCGCGAATATCATGCTGATTACCGGACCGAACATGGCCGGCAAAAGCACGTATATGCGCCAGGTGGCATTGATCTCGATCATGGCGCAGATCGGCTGCTTCGTCCCGGCGGACCGGGCGAACGTGCCGCTGCTCGACCGGATCTTTACCCGGATCGGCGCGGCGGACGACCTGGTCGGCGGGCAGAGTACGTTTATGGTGGAGATGGCCGATATTCAGGTCATGACCCAGCAGGCGACGGCGGACAGCCTGATTATTATCGACGAGCTGGGACGCGGGACGTCGACCAGCGAAGGCATGGCGATCGCCCAGGCGGTGATCGAGCATGTGCATCAGTCGATCGGCTGCAAAGCGCTGGTTTCGACGCACTTCCATGAGCTGGCGCATCTCGAAGAAAGTCTGCCGCGCCTGCGCAATTACTGCATGGCGGTGCGCGAAAGCGGCGACAAAGTCGCGTTTCTGCGCAAGCTGGTGCCGGGCGCGGCCAGCACCAGCTACGGCATTTACTGCGCGCGTCTGGCGGGGCTGCCGGGCAGCATTATCGACCGCGCTTATGGCCTGCTGCAGGGCTTCGAGCACGCGGCGGCCGAAGTGGCGGTCGGAACGAACGTTTCCGGACCGACGACGGCCGGCGGCTATTCGGTCGCAAACGGCGCGGCGGCAAGAAATTCCCAGGCCGAATCGGCGGGAACTCCGACTTCGCAGCCGGCGGACGACCGTGAAGACGGCAACCGCCGCCTTGAAGGCGGAGCGGACTATGCTATTTTGAAAGACGCGGACGACCTGTCCGGCGAAGTGCGCGAGCGGAGCCTGGCGGACAGCCGGTTCGGCGATATCGTCGAAGCGGCGCGCGGCGAGGAAGCTGTGGAAGCGCGGGACGAGCAAGCCGAAAAAGCACAGCCGGAAGCGGGAGATTCGCGGCAGGCGGGACCGGCCGACGAAGTCGTGCAGCTGTCGATCTTCGGCGACGACGAGCGGCCGGCCAAAGCGAATCATACGGCTGCCGCCAAAGAAGATCCGAAAGTGAAAAAGATGCTTCAGCGCGTACGCGAACTCGATGTGATGAATATGACTCCGCTTCAGGCGATGCAGATGCTCAACGAATTGAAACTCGAAGCGCAGCGGCTGTAAAAGCGAAAACGCACGGTTTTTTATCAAAATCAAAACGGGAAAGGAGCAGCGACGATGGCCAAAATTAAAGTCCTGGACGAACATATCGCGAACCAGATTGCGGCCGGGGAAGTCGTGGAGCGGCCCGCTTCGGTCGTCAAGGAACTGGTCGAAAACGCGATCGACGCGGGAGCGACCAAAGTCGACGTGTGGACCGAGGAAGGCGGACTTTCTTCGATCCGGGTCACGGACAACGGCTCGGGGATCGAGCCGGAAGATTGCGAAACGGCTTTTTACCGTCATGCGACGAGCAAGATTGCCGGGGGACGGGATTTGTTTCAGATCACGAGCCTGGGCTTTCGCGGCGAAGCGCTTCCGAGTATCGCTTCGGTCGCCAAAGTCGAAGTGCTCACCGCCTGCGGAGACGACGGAGCGGGGCGGCGGCTGGTAATCGAAGGCGGCACGCTCAAAAGCAACGAAGACGCGCCGGCGTCGCGCGGGACGGATTTTCGCGTTCGCGAGCTGTTCTACAATACGCCCGCCCGTTTGAAATACATGAAAACGGTGCAGACGGAGCTCGGGCATATCTCCGATTATATGTACCGGATGGCGCTGTCGCATCCTGAAGTGGCGTTTACGCTGCGGCATAACGGCAACTCTCTGCTGCAAACGCTTGGCGGAGGCGATCTGCTCCAGGTTATCGCGGCCGTATACGGCACGACCAGCGCCAAAGCCATGCTGCCGCTGGAAAGCGAGAATCTGGACTTCGCGGTAAACGGCTTCGTCAGCCTGCCGGACTTTACGCGCTCCAACCGGAGCGCCGTAACGACGGTGGTCAACGGCCGATATATCCGCAGCCATGTGCTGAACCAGGCTATCATGCGGGCGTATCATACGCTGCTGCCGGTCGGCCGCCATCCGCTGGTCGTGCTGCGGCTTGCCATGCACCCGTCGCTGGTCGACGTGAACGTGCATCCGGCGAAGCTGGAAGTGCGCTTCAGCAAAGAAGCGGAGCTGATCGCGTTTGTGGAAGAAGCGATCCGCGCGGCGCTGTCGCGGGAGGTGCTGATTCCCAAAGCGGTCAATCAGCGCGTCGGCAAAAGCAATACGATCGTGCAGGAGCAGTTCCATTTTCCGAAACGGGAAAACTTGCAGGAAGAACTGGCGGCGGGCCTGCCGCCGCAGAGCAAAGACGTCCCGGCCGGGCCGCCGGGAACGGCTTCCGGCGGGAGCGGCCCGGCTGAACGGCCGGGAGGCGATGCGGCCGGCACGGCGCTTGTCGGCGGCGTTTCCGGCGGCCTGCCGGGAACGGCGGGCGCCGGCGCAAGCGGCGCGGATGCGCCGGGGATTCCGGCGCAGGAAACCGGCGCGCCCGGCGAAGCGCGCCCAAGCGGCGCCGCCGCCGGAGCCGCGGCGGCGGGAATCCCGGCGGCCCGCGTCGCGGCCGCCGGCGCAGGCAGCGCCGCCTACCCGGCGGGCGGCGCGCGGTCGGGGCTCCCGCAGCAGGTGCGGGAGCCGGGCCACGGCGCCGGCTACGAAGGCGCGGCCGCCGGAACTTACGGCGGCCGGGGCAAGCGCGAGCCGGCGCAGCCCGATCGCGCCGGGAGCGCCGCCGCTGCCGCGAGAGCGGCGGGCGTGCTTTATACGCCGAGCGAAGCGCCTCAGCGTCCGGCTTTTCCGGAGATGACGCTGATCGGCCAGCATCACGGGACGTATCTGATCGCGCAGAACGATCAGGGATTGTACCTGATCGACCAGCACGCCGCGCACGAGCGGATCAATTACGAATACTACTATGAGAAATTCGGCCAGCCGGAAACGGCTTCGCAGGAACTGCTGCTTCCGATTACGCTGGAGTTCACCTCCGCCGAAAGCGCCAAGATCCGCGACCGGATCGGCTGGTTCGAACAGGCCGGCGTATACATGGAGCCTTTCGGCGGCCAGACGTTCAGAGTGACCGCTTATCCGCACTGGTTCCCGGCCGGCGACGAAGCGTCGATCATCCAGGAGATGGCCGATTGGGTGCTGAGCGAACGCGCCATCGACCTGGCCAAGCTGCGAGAGAAAGCGTCCACGCTTTGCTCGTGCAAAGCTTCGATCAAAGCCAACCAGCGCCTGAGCGACGTTCAAGCCCAGACCCTGATCGAACGCCTGGGACAGTGCAAACAGCCTTATACCTGCCCCCACGGGCGCCCGATCGTCGTATCTTTCTCGTCGTACGATTTGGAGAAATTGTTTAAACGGGTGATGTAAAACCTTCCCCCAATCCCAAAAGCGATATAATCAGATTTTCGAAACGGAACGCTCCAATCCGTTTCGAAAATGACCCGGGAGCGATCTAATCAACTGGGGGAAGGTTAGCTTCTTCGAATCCCAATCCCAAAAGCGACTTCCAATCCAGCCCGAAGCGCCGCCAAAGGCCGGCGTTCGAGCGGCCCGGGAGCGATTCAATCAACTGGGGGAAGGCAGCTTCATCGAATCCCAATCCCAAAGCCTATTCACTTGTCTCAACTAAAGGAGCACAACACGAATGATGATCGTAACCACCGGCTATTCGCCGTCCGAACCCGAGCTGGCGAGGGCGAAGAAGATTGCTGAGGAATCCGGCATCCGGCTTGTATCGCGGGGCCGGATGTCGATTCCCAAATTATTCACAAGCACCGGCGCGGACGCCGTCCTCATCGTCACGCAGGGCAAAGTCCGGCTGCTGCGCCAGGATCATCCGGTGCTGGAATATCATCCGAGCATGGGCTATGTCCGCGCCAAGCGGCTGCTCAAAGGAGAGCCAGACCCGATGATTGCGGCTTCGCGCGCCGAAGCCGGCGATTCCGTGCTCGACTGCACGGCCGGCCTGGGCACCGATTCGCTGGTATTTGCGGTGGCGGTCGGCACGCAGGGACGCGTGCGCGCGCTCGAAGCTTCGCCGGAGCTGGCGATTCTGCTGCGCGAAGGTTTGGCCAGCTACGAAGTGGAGAAGCCGTCCGTGACCGAGGCGATGCGCCGGATCGAAGTGCTGCGGACCGATCATCTCGATTATCTCCAAAGTCTGCCGGACAACAGCTTCGATATCGTGTATTTCGATCCGATGTTCCGCAAGCCGGTTTACGATTCGTCGGGGATATCCCCGCTGCGGGCATTCGCGGATGCCCGGGCGCTGAGCGAGGCATCGATCAGGGAAGCGCGGCGCGTGGCCCGCAAAACGGTGATTCTCAAAGAGAAAAAAGGCAGCGGAGAAATGGAACGTCTCGGCTTTGCCGCAGACGGCCGCGAGCATGCCAAAATTACGTACGGAGTGATTCAAGTTGACTGAACAGTATGCGAATGAAATTCCCGGCGCCTCCAAACCCAAACTGCTCGTGCTGATCGGCCCGACGGCGGTCGGCAAAACGAAGCTCAGCATCGAACTCGCCAAGCATTTTTCGTGCGAGATCATCTCGGGCGATTCCATGCAGGTTTATCGCGGTATGGATGTCGGAACGGCCAAGATTACCGGGGAAGAAATGGACGGGATTCCGCACCATTTGATCGATATTCATGAGCCGGACGAACCGTTTTCCGTGTCCGAATTCCAGGAACGCTGCGATGTGCTGATCCCGGAGATCGCGTCGCGCGGCAAACTGCCGTTTATCGTGGGCGGAACGGGGCTGTATATCGAGTCGTTTTGCTACAGATACGAGTTCGCCGAAAGCGGAGCGGACGAAGAGTTCCGGCGCGAGCAGGCTCTTTTTGCCGAAAGTAACGGAGCCGAAGCGCTGCACGGACGGCTGCGGGCGATCGACCCGGAATCGGCGGAGCGTCTGCATCCCAACGATACGCGCCGGGTGATTCGCGCGTTGGAGATCCACAAGCTGACGGGCGAGACGCTTTCGCAGCGCCTGGCCGCACAGAAAAAGACCACGCCTTACGACCTATGTTTGATCGGTTTGACAATGGACCGCCAAATGCTATATAACCGTATTGAAGAGCGGATCGACCAGATGATGGAACAGGGGCTGATCGAAGAGGTGGAAGGACTCCGCAAGCGCGGGTATACCCCGGACATGGTGGCGCTGCAGGGTCTCGGCTACAAGGAGATCTGGCCTTACCTGGACGGAACGTCGACGCTGGAAGAAGCGGTGTACCGGCTGAAGCGCGATACGCGGCATTTCGCCAAGCGGCAGCTTTCCTGGTTTCGGCATATGCGGGATATCCACTGGGTGGACGTCTCCGAGCCCGAAAACTTTTCTGCGAGCTACGAGAACATTCGTGCTATAATAGCGGGAAGGTTCGGCTCCGATTTTTGAAAAACAGCGACAGCCAAATCACAATTGGGGGTACCGGTTATGAACAAATCCATTAATATTCAAGACACGTTCCTGAACCAACTGCGCAAAGAGAATATCCCTGCCACGGTCTACCTGACCAACGGATTTCAAATTCGGGGCACGATCAAAGCGTTCGACAACTTCACGATCGTAATCGACAGCGACGGCCGCCAGCAAATGGTTTACAAACATGCGATTTCCACGTTTATGCCGCAGCGCAACGTTTCGCTGGCGCAGCAGGAAAGCCCTGCCGCCGAGTAAAGTAAACCGCTGCGCGTCGAAGCGCAAAGTCGTCCGTCCGCGGTTCGATTCCGGCAAAGTCCAGTCGATCCGGTAACGAGCCGATGACAATAGTGTAACGGCGATTATTGAAACTTTTTTGCCGCAATCACGTCTAAATCAATAGTTTACGAGGGGAGCAACCTGATTCAGGTTGTTCTTTTCGTTAGCATGGCAAGCAATTGAGCAATGCGCGTGCCGTACAGAAAGCAAAAGGGGTGTCAACTCAAACCATGCCTAACCCACAGCTCAGCCGCTCCAACCGGACTACGGGAAGCGGCGGCGGGAACGGCGGAGGCAAGACTCCGCCCAATTCGCCCAAAAAGAAAAGCTCTTCCAAGAAAAAGAAAAGAATTACCGGGAAGAGAGTATTTTGGACTTTGTTTTTCACGGCCGCGTTCGCGGTGCTCTGCGCACTTGGCGGATATTTGTTTATTACGATTAACGGAGAAAAGATTTTAGCGTCCAACAAAGACAAAATCGAGATTAAAGCGCCGACCGTTATCTACGATCGGACCGGCGTGCAGATTGGCGAAGTGAAGATCCAGCGCGGCGAAGAGGTGCCTGCGGAGGATATTCCCAAGCTTCTCCAAGAAGCGTTCGTCGCGACCGAAGACAAACGGTTCTTCGAACACTCGGGCGTCGACCTGAGATCGATCGGCCGCGCGGCGGTAAGAGACGTCGTGGCCCGTTCCGCGGTCGAAGGCGGCAGTACCATTACCCAGCAGCTGGCCAAAAACATTTTCCTGTCTTCGGACAAAACGTTTTTCCGCAAAGCGACCGAAGTATCGATTGCGCTGGCGTTGGAACGCAACTATAAAAAGCCTCAAATCCTTGCCATGTACCTGAACCGCATTCCGTTCGGCGGCCAGTACTACGGGATCAAAGCGGCATCGGAGCGTTACTTCGGACAAAGCGACCTGAACAAACTGAAGCTGTGGCAGGTGGCGACGCTGGCGGCAATGCCCAAAGCGCCGACCCGCTATAACCCGATCGCCAATCCGGACAAGTCCAAAGAGCGCCGCGGCGTCGTGCTTCAGTTGATGTACGAGCAGGGCTATATTACGGAAAAAGAACGGGACGAGGCGGCCAAGATCAATTACAACTACAAGCCGCCGGAAACGAAAGATACGCATTACCAGGCGTTTATCGACTACGTGCTTCAGGAAGCCGAAGACGCCACCGC
Organism: Saccharibacillus sp. CPCC 101409; assembly: GCF_030518235.1. Classification (GTDB taxonomy): domain Bacteria; phylum Bacillota; class Bacilli; order Paenibacillales; family Paenibacillaceae; genus Saccharibacillus. Next base: position 9,448 of record NZ_JAULSA010000019.1, read on the forward strand.
CCTGTCGGAAGACGATCTGAACCGCGGCGGGTACAAGATTTATACGACGATGGACGCCAAAGCCCAGCAGACGCTGGAAGAAGCGTTTAAAGACGATTCTTTGTTCGAGGACAGCCCGGACGACCAGCCGGTGCAGGCGTCGATGGTGATTACGAACAGCAAAAACGGCAGCGTGATCGCCATGCTCGGCGCGCGCAACTATCACAAAGGCGATTACAACCGCGCCGTCAACAGCCGCCGCCAGCCGGGTTCGTCGTTCAAGCCGATCGCGGCTTACGCGCCGGCGCTGGATTCCGGGCAGTTTACAGTCGATTCGCCGCTGAACAACGAACAGCAGAGCTTCGGCAATTACAGTCCGAAGAACCTGCACGGCTACAGCGGCACCGTTTCGATGAAAGAAGCGCTGGCCGAATCGATCAATATTCCCGCCGTCTGGCTGCTTAATCAGATCGGCGTGGAGACAGGCTTCCAGTTTGCGGAGTCGCTAGGCATTCCGCTGACCGAAAAAGACCATAACCTGGCAATCGCGTTGGGCGGTCTCGCCACAGGCACGAATACGCTGGAAATGGCGACGGCCTATAATTCGTTCGCCAACGGCGGCAAGTTCAACGAAGCTTATGCGATCAAATCGATCCAGGATTCGAATCAAATCGAAATCTACAGCCGGATCGCCAGTACGAAGCAGGTCATGAGCGCCGAAACGGCGTACGAAATGACGCAGATGATGGAGAGTGTCGTTACCGACGGCACAGGCCGCAAAGCCGATATCGGGCGGCCGCTGGCCGGCAAGACCGGCACGACGCAGAGCGGTCTCCCCGGCAACAGCGGCAACCGCGACGTCTGGTTCGTCGGCTACACGCCGGAGTGGACCGGGGCCGTATGGATGGGCTACGACAAACCCGACGGCGAGCACATGCTCAAGAACAGCAGCGGCTTGGCTGCTTCGATGTTCGCGCGCGTGATGAGCAAAGCGCTCGAAGGCACGCCGGCCAGCGACTTCAAAGCGCCGGATTCGCCGGCCGCGGAAGCGCCGGTGGAACAGCCGCCGGCCGAACCCGAAACAAAAGAGCCGGTCGGCAGTCCGTCCGGACTCGTCGCTTCGTACGATGTGAACCGCGAAGCGGTTATGCTGTCGTGGCAGCCCGTATCGGGCGAGAACGTGCGCTACCGGCTTTACCGCCAGGAAGCGTCCGAAGCGCAGCCTTCTCTGCTCTCCGACGGCTTGAACTCGCCGTCGGCGGACGATCCGAGCGCACTTGCGGGATTGACGTACAGCTACGCGGTTACGGCTTATCGCGCCGGGGAAGATCCGATTGTCGAATCGGGCGCGTCCAATACGGTCAGCCTGACCGTTCCGGCGGACGACAATCCGGAAGAAGTCGTTCCGGATCTGCCGGAAGAGACGGTTCCTCCGGAAGAAACCGAAGAAGACACGCCTGCGCCGGACGAAGGAACGACCGTCCCGCCGGCCGATAACGGCCAGAACGGCGGAACGGACAACGGCGGAACCGGCGGCGACAGCGGGACCGGCGGAGACGGCGGAAATAACGGAAACAATGGAAACAACGGAAATACCGACAACGGCGGGACCGACAGCGGCGGCGACAACGGCGGGACGACCGTGCCGGGCACCACGTCTCCGGACCCGGGAACCGGCGGCACCAACGAAGGAACGCCGGGCGATTCCGTGCCGGGCGCCGTGACGCCGCCTGATTCCGGCGGCGATACGCAGCAGCAGGGCGTCACCGATCCGGCCGCGGTCGATCCGAATGCGTCCGGCGGTACGGGCGACGGCACCGGCGGCGCGGCGGACGGCACGGTAACCCAGCCTTAATCCTCGCGATTGCCAAGTTGGTTCGGCAGCGCGTCCAACCGGATGAATCAAGCAAGCTCCGAAAGCCGGAAACGGCTTCCGGAGCTTTTTTTGCGCAATTTTGTCTAAAACGGGTAATGAAGGTCAGGAGCAAGCCAGTTCTTTTGTGAGTGGACTGCGAATATGATAAGCTTGACTCAAACGGAGAATGGAAAGGGTCGGTTCCCTATGAAACGTAAATTTGCTGACAGAGCCAACTGGCGGCGCGTAACCGACCGGAGATTCTTGTGCCGGTATATCGACAGCCGCCGCTTTACGGGCTACGTAACCTTGTACAGTATGCTCAAACTGAAGGAACCGCTGATGAAAACGTATGGGGGACTCACGTTCTGTGTAGCGGACAAAGGCTATTCTTGGCTGCAGTATTTTCCCAAGGATGCCCACTTTATCGTAACGACCATGTTCAACGAGAAACGGGAAGTGGTGGAGTGGTACATCGATATCTGCAAATCGCAGGGCGTTACCGATCAGGGCGTGCCCTGGTTCGACGATCTGTATCTGGACATCGTCGTCCTCGGGGACGGCACGGTTTTTCTGCTCGACGAAGACGAACTGGACGACGCGCTGCGGCGCGGCGTGATTACGGAAGCGGATTACGCGCTGGCGACGCGCACGGCCCACGGCCTGCTGCGAATGATCGACGCTCACGCGTTTCCCTACTTCCGCCTCTCGATCGAGCACCGCAGACGGCTGTTCCCGGCTTCGGCTCTGCGTGTCTGAGCAGCCGACTTGGCGCAGAGGACCGGAACAGGATTACGGAACGTGATTGACGAAAAGGGGAGTTGAGCAGGTGGCTGAATTTGTGCGGTTTTACGAAAGCGAAGCGGGCGGTCCGGTAAAGTTTTCCGGCAGACCGACTCCGCGACGCAGCCGCAAAAAACGTGTTTTATGGATCGCGGCCGCTTGTCTGGCGCTGATGCTACTCTGGCTGCTCTATATCCAGGTGCGAATCTCGCAGGTCGACGATCTGGCATCCGGCGGCAAAACGGATGTAGGCATCGTGCTGGGCGCAAGTCTGTGGAGCAACAAGCCCAGCCCGGCGCTCAAAGAGCGGCTGGAAGCGGCGATCGCGGGCTATCAGGCCGGCGATTACCCGATGCTGATCGTCAGCGGCGGATTGGACAACGACCGAATGAAGCTGACCGAAGCGGAAGGCATGGCGGAGTATCTGGAGGAACGGGGCGTACCGAAAAGCGATATCCTGCTGGAAAACGAAGCGACGAGCACGTATGAAAATCTGCTGCTCAGCCAGCGCATCATGCAGGAACGCGGAATGAAAACGGCGACGATTGTTACGCACCGTTTCCACGGTTCCAGGTCGGCGGATATCGCGGAGTTTCTGCGCTACGATCATCCGCAGTACCGTCTGGCTTCTACCGAAGTGCTGACGCTCTGGCAGCGAAGCGGCCGCGAAACGCTGGCGTTTACCAAGTGGCTGCTGGACAAAGCAAGATTGCCGGCGGCCGAATAATCGGTCATAATGGATTGCCCGGCTGCTGTATACCGATAGAAAAAGGAGAACGAATGTATGCGAAGTACGACTTACGATACGGCGGCGGAAGTCCGTCCCAAAGCGGTGCTGGTCAGTCTGGTGACCGACGAAGTTAAACGTTCGGGCATCGACCCCGTTTACTCGCTTGAAGAATTGATGGCGCTTGCGGAAACGGCGGGAGTGGAAGTGCTCAGCACCGTCTCCCAGAACCGCGAAACCAAAGACACGAAGTGGTTTATCGGCAAAGGGAAAGTGCAGGAGTTGAAAGTCGTCGCGGACGAGCTGGGCGCCAACACGGCCATATTCGACCAGGAGCTTTCCGGCGCGCAGGTGCGCAATCTGGAAGAAGAACTAGATCTGAAAATTATCGACCGTACCCAGCTGATCCTGGATATTTTCGCCCAGCGCGCCAAAACGCGCGAGGGCATCATCCAGGTCGAGCTGGCGCAGCTCAGTTATTTGCTGCCGCGCCTGGCAGGGCAGGGCGGCAATCTGTCCAGACTCGGAGGCGGAATCGGCGCCAGGGGTCCGGGCGAAACGAAGCTGGAAACGGACCGCCGGCATATCCGCGGACGAATCGACGAGCTGCGGCGGCAGATCGGCGAAGTGGAGCGGCACCGGACGCTGCAGCGTCAGCGCCGGAAGAAAAGCGGGACGGTGCAGGTTGCGCTGGTCGGTTATACGAACGCGGGCAAGTCCACGCTGCTGCGTCAGCTCACCGACGCCGACGTTTACGTGGAGAACCAGCTGTTCGCGACGCTCGACCCGACTTCCAGAATGCTGGAACTGCCGGGCGGCCGCGAAGTTGTGTTGACCGATACGGTCGGTTTTATCCAGAATCTGCCCCATCATCTGATCGCCGCTTTCCGCGCGACGCTCGAAGAAGTGAACGAAGCCGATCTGGTGCTGCATGTAATCGACGCTTCTTCCGATATGCTGGGCGATCATATTAAAGTCGTCGACGGCATTTTGGAAGAACTCGGGTCCGCCGGCACTTCCCAGATTCGCATTTATAACAAAAAAGACCTTTGCACGCCGGAGCAGTTGGAGCTGCTGCCGGAAGACGAGCACAATCTGCGTCTCAGCGCCTACAACGAAAGCGATCTGGAGCGCCTGCTGAATCGCTTGCAGGAAGAGCTGACCGGCGGTACGGTAACGTATCGGATTCCCGCCGCGCGCGGCGATCTGTCGGCTCAACTCTACAAGATCGGCGAAGTCGTTTCGCAGGAGTTCGAAGAAGAAGACGTGGTGTATGAAGTGCGTCTGCACACGGGCGAAGCGGAGAAATACACGTATCTGCTGGAAGACTACAAAGTCGATCGTTCCTAAGCGAAAAAGACTTTTGGGCAGCGCAAAATTTTTGAACCCGCGATTCCGCGTCCGTCTTGAGACATCAACCTTACGCAGGAATGACGCGTTAAGGGCATAAAGGATTTACGGACGTCTTACATGCCAAGTAACCGGTATGGAGCAAAGTAAAAGAAACGGCGGATCGCGGGGCATATAGAAGGACGGAAAACGAAGACCTATGAAAACTTTTGACGCCAGAATCGAAGCATGGAAAAAGAAAGCGGAAGCGCTTGTGCGCCCGCGAATAGACGGAATCGACGAGATCGTCGAATACAATCAATGGAAAGTGATCGAAGCGTTCCGCGCCTGCAAAGTCAGCGATTATCATTTTAACCCGTCGACGGGTTATGCCTACAACGACCGCGGCAGGGAAGTGCTCGACGAGCTGTACGCCCGCGTATTCGGAGCGGAAGCGGCGCTTGTGCGCCCGCATTTCGCTTCGGGCACTCATACGATCTCGACCGCCCTGTTCGGCATACTGCGCCCGGGCGACGAACTGCTCTATATCACCGGATCGCCCTACGATACCCTGCACAAAGTGATTGGCAAAAGCGGCGACGGAACCGGCTCGCTGGCCGATTTCGGGATCGGCTATAAAGAAGCGGCGCTGCTGGAGAACGGCGGGATCGACTGGGAGAAGGTGCGGCGGCAGATTAGCCCGGCTACGCGGGTGATCGGCATCCAGCGCTCCCGCGGTTATGCGTGGAGATCGCCGTTTACAGTGGACGAAATCGCCGGGATGACACGCATTGTCAAAGAAATGTGTCCGGGCGTCGTCGTGTTTGTCGACAACTGCTACGGCGAGTTCACGGAGAAGACCGAGCCGACCGAATTCGGCGTCGACCTGATGGCGGGCTCGCTGATCAAAAACCCCGGCGGCGGCCTGGCGGAAACCGGCGGTTATATCTGCGGGCGCAAAGATCTGGTCGAACTGGCGGCTTACCGCCTGACCGCGCCGGGCATCGGAGCGGAAGTCGGCGCCATGCTGGGCACGACGCGCGGTATTTACCAGGGACTTTACATGGCGCCGACTATCGTCGGACAGGCGGTCAAAGGCAGTATTTTCGCCGCCGCCATGTTCGACTTTGCGGGCTTTGCCAGCAGTCCCGCCTGGAACGCGCCGAGAACCGACCTGATTCAGGCGATCGTGTTCGACCGCGCCGAGCAGCTGATCGCTTTTGTGCAGGGCATTCAACTCGCGGCGGCGGTGGACAGCCATGTGGTGCCGGAGCCGTGGGATATGCCGGGTTACGAGCATCCGGTTATTATGGCGGCGGGCACTTTTATCCAGGGCGGAAGTCTCGAATTGTCCGCCGACGCGCCGATTCGCGAGCCTTACATCGGGTATTTGCAGGGCGGTTTGACTTACGCTCACGTCAAATACGGTGTACTAAACGCCCTGCAGAATCTTTTCGATCGTAATTTACTGTGAGTTAATCTAACACATCATTGACGCCTTCCATCAGGATATGTACAATAGGCATAAGAGAGTAATTAAGAAAAGTACATTGGAAGGTTGATGAATAAATGGGCGACGATATTCGCAGAAATATGGCCTTGTTTCCGATCGGCATCGTGATGAAGCTAACGGATCTGTCGGCGCGGCAGATTCGTTACTACGAGCAGCACAGCCTGATCGTGCCGGCGCGCACGTCCGGCAATCAGCGGCTGTTCTCGTTTAACGATGTGGAACGCCTGCTCGAAATCAAGGCTCTGATCGAAAAGGGAGTCAACATCGCCGGCATCAAACAGGTGATGAATCCGGTCACCAAGGAGTCCGAAGAAGCGACGGTCCTGAACGCGGCGACCGAAGAAAAGCGCAAGGAGCTTTCCGATTCGCAGCTTCACCGCATGCTCAAGCAGCAGCTGGTATCCGGTAAGAAACCGGGTCAGGTTTCGCTGATTCAAGGAGAGCTGTCCCGTTTCTTTAATAGAAAATAAGATTTTCGCTTTAGAAGCGTTTTTGCGTGTTCGGCTTCCGAAGAAGAAAAGAGACGAAGAGGAGAGGGTATCTTGAGTTACTCGAAAGAAGACATTCTGCGTATTTCCAAAGAAGAAAACGTCCGTTTTATTCGCCTGCAGTTCACCGATCTGCTGGGCGCGATCAAAAACGTCGAAATTCCGGTCAGCCAGCTTGAAAAAGCGCTCGACAACAAAATGATGTTCGACGGTTCTTCCATCGAAGGTTATGTACGTATCGAGGAATCCGATATGTATCTGTACCCGGATCTCGACACCTGGGTAATCTTCCCCTGGGTAACGGAGAACCGCGTCGCCCGCCTGATCTGCGATATCTACCTGCCGGACGGAAAGCCGTTCCCGGGCGATCCGCGCGCCGTGCTGCGGCGCGCGCTGGAAGAAGCCGAAGAAATGGGCTACAGCGCGATGAACGTGGGACCGGAACCGGAGTTCTTCCTGTTCCGTACGGACGCGAACGGCAATCCGACGGAAGAGCTGAACGACCAGGGCGGTTACTTCGATCTGGCGCCGACCGATCTCGGCGAGAACTGCCGCCGCGAGATCGTCATTACGCTCGAAGAAATGGGCTTCGAGATCGAAGCTTCCCACCACGAAGTGGCGCCGGGACAGCATGAGATCGACTTCAAATACGAGAACGCGATGAAAGCCGCCGACCAGATCCAGACGTTCAAGCTGGTCGTCAAAACGATCGCGCGCCAGCACGGTCTGCATGCGACATTCATGCCTAAACCGCTGTTCGGCATGAACGGTTCGGGCATGCACTGTCACCAGTCGCTGTTCCGCGGCAGCGAGAACGCGTTCTACGACGAAAGCGACGCGCTCGGCCTGAGCGATACGGCCCGCTACTATATGGCCGGCATTCTCAAGCACGCCCGCGCATTCGCGGCCGTGACCAATCCGACGGTCAACTCGTACAAGCGTCTGGTTCCGGGCTACGAAGCGCCTTGCTACGTGGCATGGTCCGCCAGCAACCGCAGCCCGATGATCCGCATCCCGGCTTCGCGCGGCCTCAGCACCCGCATCGAAGTCCGCAACCCGGACCCGGCGGCCAATCCTTATCTGGCGCTGGCCGTTATGCTCAAATCGGGCCTCGACGGTATCCGCAGACAGCTGACGCTGTCCGCTCCGATCGACCGCAACATTTACGTGATGTCCGAAGAAGAACGGATCGAAGAAGGCATTCCGAGCCTGCCGGCCGACCTGAAGGAAGCGCTGAACGAACTGATCCGCGACGAAGTCGTCGTGCAGGCCATGGGCGAACACGCGCTGACCCACTTCTACGAGCTTAAAGAGATCGAATGGGATATGTATCGGACCCAGGTGCACCAATGGGAACGCGATCAGTACATGACGCTTTACTAAACGTTCAAGAACCCTTGACGCCTCCGGCGCCAAGGGTTTTTATTTTATCTGATTATACGGTATTTTTTCCTGATTATTTTTTTATGCGGTGGGTAATATTTTTTCGTGGCGCCACAAAAACCTTCTCGGCTTCGGTCGGGAAAACTTCGGGAGTCCAGACTCGGGAAACCTTGCGCTGGGCTCTCCGTTTTTTACCAGGCGAAAATTCCTTCCGCGTTCAAAAACTCTCCGTTGTGCCGCTTGCCGTCGGTTGCGTAATCCACAATGATTTTTGCACCGGCTTTTTTGGTTTGTCCGCCCTCCGCATTTCCGTTCAGATCGGTCTTCGTAAAGCCCGGCGTCACCGCAAATACCTGCGCCCGGCTGTTTTTAAGCTCGATCGACATCGCGACGGTCATCGCGTTGTTCGCCGTTTTGGAAGCATTGTACGTGAACACGTTGAGCGCATAATCCGAAGTCTGCATGTAGTTCAGCGAAGCCATGTCGGTTGAAACGTTGACGATGGTGCCTTCGTTTTGCCCGATCAGCGGCAGCAGGCTTTGATTCAAGCGGAACGTGCCGAAGAAATTGACCTCGAATGCGGCACGCAGATGTTCTTCCGCGGCACCGTTGAACGATGGAACGAATGCTCCGGGAATGCCGGCGTTATTAATCAACAGCGACAGTTCCGGGTAACCGGAACGAATATCGGCGATCGCCCGATCGATGCTTGCCGAGTCGGATAAATCAAGCTGGAGAAACTCCGCGTCGATTCCTTGTTCGCTCAGTTCGGCCGCCGCTTCCGTTCCCCGCTCCGCATTTCTGGCTCCCAGCACGACTTTCCAACCGCCTTGACCCAACTGTCTCGCAATCTCCAGCCCGATTCCTTTGTTGGCTCCCGTTACAAACGCAGTTTTTGTCATATTGAACCCTCGCTTTTTTGATTTAATGGTGTCTGCGTGATTAAGTCTAATATGCTACACTTAGTGCAGGGCAAGTCCAAATAGCGAGGAAGTGGAATTTATTTTTACCATCGGACAAACAGCGAAAAAAATCGGCATCAATATCGGCGCAATCCGGTTCTATGAACGTAAAGGGCTGCTGGAAGCGGTAGAACGCGACGAAAACAACAACCGCCTGTACAGCGACTACGATATAGGCTGGCTGCATTTTATCAAGTGCCTGCGGGCAACCGGCATGAGCGTCGAAGAGATCAAAAGTTATTATGAGCTGGTCAAAACGGGGATCTCCACGCTGCCCGAACGAACACGCTTGATCGAGGATCAAAGAAAAAAGCTGCTCGAAGAAATCGAAGTCAAACGCGTTCAGCTTGTACATCTGGACGAGAAGCTGGAACGGTATTACCGGGGCGAGAATTACTGAATGAACAAGCGAAAAAGAGCCGGATTATCCATGTTCCCGCGCCGCATCCGTTCATCCCGGCCCAAAGCCGCGCCGCGCAGCCGGCTGTTTAGTATCGCAATCGTGCCGGGCATTCTTTCCCTGATTATTTTCGGCAGCGAAACGCTGGTCCGACCCGACACGGCCGCTTACGGACTGATTGGGCTTTCTCCGGAAACTGCCGCCGCTTCTACGATTGCTGCCGATCCCGTGCCGGAGTTAAGCAGCCGGAACGACGACAGCCCGAATCTGTACGATTTGAAGCTGCGCAGTCCCAACGCCGTCTTGATTTCTCTTGACGACGGCAGCATGCTGTTCAAGAAAAACATCAACCAGCAGATCTATCCCGCTTCGCTCACCAAAATGATGACGGTGCTGGTGGCGCTGGAGAATCTGACCGATTTGAAGCATAAAGTCCGGCTGCCGAACGAAATTTTCCCCGCTTTGTACGAAGAAGGCGCGTCGATGGCCGGATTCGTGCCGGGCGAAGAAGTCAAAGCGGAGGACCTGCTGTACGGATCGCTGCTGCCTTCAGGAGCGGATGCTTCGCTGGGACTGGCACTGGACACGGCGGGCTCGGAAAAAGCGTTTATCGCCAAAATGAATGCCAAAGCGGCGGAGCTGGGGATGACGAATACGCATTTTGCCAATGTGACCGGGCTGCAAAGCAAGCAGCATTACAGTAGCGTCAAAGATATGGCGATTCTGTTGGAGTACGCGCTGAAAAACCCGGAGTTCCGCAAATTGTTTACGGCGCAGCGTCATTCCATCGCCCCGACCAACGGACATCCGGACGGCATAACGGTACGCAGCACGCTGTTCCAAAGCGCGGCGACCCTTCAATTTCCCGACGGAGAAATCCTGGGCGGCAAAACCGGATATACAAGCGCGGCGGGACTTTGTCTGGCTTCGCTGGCGGTAAAAGACGGCAAAGAATACATTCTGGTTACGACGGGAGCGAAAGGCGATCATACGACGGACCCTTATCATATCGAGGATGCGCTGAGCGTTTATACCCATCTCAATTAAATGTGGAAAAAGAACATCCGTTCGGATATAATACAAACATACGTTCCGTTCGGAAGGAAGTGCGAAGATGGGGATCAATGTTTTGGAACAGCGTGTGTTGGGGATGCTGCGACGCTATCGCTGGAGTTTGTTCAAACGCCTGTCGATGGCCAAACTGGTGCAGGGCAGCGGGGGAGAGTTTCGCGAAGTGACGATTGCGCTGATCAATCTGGAGCAGGAAGCTTATATCCGCTGGCCGGACAAGTCTTCGCTGCATCATATCGTACTGCGGCGCAAAGCTTACGGCCGGCGCGCTTTCGGCTTCCCGGTAATATCGGATCACAAACTAAGCGATCGCCGGACGGCGCAGCATAAATAAAGGCGGGACACTGCGGGGTCGATCAGACTCCGCCCGAGCTTGCCAGCGCGACGAGCGAAACGATAATCAGCAGGACGCAGACCAGCGCGATTCCGAAAAAGAGCCGGACCTGCTTGCGGCTGCGCCTTACAACGGCAATCGAACCCAGAACGACGGATACGGCGAATACGAAAAAAGAAATAGACATCAAATCGGCCAAAGCGGACACTCCTTGCGCGGCGGAATAAACGAACATACATCAGAATAGCATAAACGGAAAGCGGCAGGAAGAGGTTAAACCCGTCGGTTTCGCACATAAAAACTCCCCCGGCGACGAGACTCGGGGGAGTTATTTGCGACCGTGCTCCTGAAGAAGCCAAACGCGGCTCAATGAAAATTGCGGAACAGGCCGACCACTTTACCCAGAATCGTGACGTGCGTCAGCCGAAGCGGCTCGTAAGTGGGATTCTCGGGTTGGAGACGAATATGATCTTTTTCTTTGTAGAACGTTTTGACCGTCGCTTCGTCTTCTTCGGTCATCGCCACGACGATATCGCCGTTATTGGCGGTTTGCTGCTGGCGCACCACGACGTAGTCGCCGTTGTTGATGCCGGCTTCGATCATACTGTTGCCCACGACCGACAGCATGAACACCTGGTCGTCGCCCACCATCGCTTGAGGCAGCGGGAAGTAATCTTCGATGTTCTCGGTAGCCGTGATCGGCAAGCCCGCCGTAACTTTGCCGACAACCGGAACGCGCCGGATTGTGGCGGCGAACAGGTTGTTGTTCTCCGACTCTTCAAGACCGAGCAGTTCGATCGCGCGAGGCTTGGTCGGGTCGCGGCGGATCAGGCCTTTCTTCTCCAAACGATCCAGATGTCCGTGAACCGTCGAACTGGACGCCAGGCCTACCGCTTCGCCGATTTCGCGGACGGAAGGCGGATAACCTTTCGATTTGACTTCGGTGCGAATAAATTCCAAAATGGCCTGTTGGCGTATGGATATCTTCGACATATCGTTTCAACCCCATCCATTATCATTGATTTTGAAAACACCGGGAAAAGAAAAACGCCTCCCGAATGCTATATGGGCAAATTATAACATAGAACTTCCGTTCGCACAAACGTAAGTTCTGCGGATTTTAAGCCGTTTTGACGCTGTTCGCAATACGAACAAATTTTCGCGAACAAATGTTCCAAAACCTCTTGTTCGAAACGTATGTTCGTGCTATAGTAATCCGCATAGGGCAGAACAAACGTTTGGGAGAGTGTTGAGGATGCCAAAATATACGACTTATAAAAGTATTTACGAAGCGGGACAAGAGCAGAGCGCGGCGGCTGTTCAACCATCTTTACATAGCGGAAGATTTCCGCGCTACCGCTTGACGAGAAGCGGCGCGGTCAGACTGCGGCTGCTGCTGGTCGTCATGATCGGCTTGTTCGCGGGAAGCGGCGTTGTGCATGCGCTGCAAAGCGGCAGTGCGCAAGCCGAGGTCCATCGGGTTGTCGTAAGCGAAGGCGATACGCTCTGGTCCATCGCGGAACGCAACAAACCGAGCGACGCGGATACGCGGATTTTCATAGTGGGAATCCAGCAGAAGAACAACTTGACCGGCAGCGAAATTTATGCGGGCGACGAACTGATTCTTCCGAATTTTTAACGAACCGAATCATAAGGCGATCGGCCTTCGGCCGTTCGGCCGAAAAGACGTAAGAGCTTGCGGGGCGCGTGCCTTGACAAGCTCTTTTGTTCGTGTCAAAGTGATAAGGAGTATGTCGCGAGGAGGTACGTTATGGATATCGATGCTTTGGTCGGCCGGATCAACGAACTGGCCCGTAAACATAAAGCCGAAGGGCTGAGCGAAGAAGAAGCCGAGGAGCGCACCCGTTTGCGCGAGATTTACCTCGGAAACGTTCGCCGCAATTTCCGTCAGCAGCTCGATTCGATCGAGTGGACGGATGAAGAACAAGGCGGCGGAAAGCTTCACTAAAAGAGAGCATCCGGGTAACCGCGATTTTGCGCACGCGCCCGCAGAAAAAACGGCTCGCCGGTTCGCGGATGGGAGTGCCGCGAGGCGGCGGGTCTTTTTGCTATAAAGAATGAACAGAATGCTAAGGGGGAAAACGCATGTCCCGTTCGTGGGAAAGGCAAGTCCGCAAAAACCAGCACAAAGTCAACACATTAAGGCAAAAAACGGGTCAGGACCGGATCGGCGCTCAGGGAAAACAAACGTTTGAAGTCTACAAAGGGCGCAATTACATGTTCCCGGTGTTTCTGCTTATTATCGCTTTGTTCCTGACGATTATGACGATTGCGGCGCAAAATGCGAACGTGGAAGGCTCCACGGGCACTTCCTACTGGTTTATTATCGTGATGTATCTGGTACTGGCGGTGATTATGTTCCTGCGTCGTCCGTACCTGCGCATCGGCAAAGACCGGATCTCGACGATCCGCTTCAACCGCGAACGCACGCTGATGGCGGGCGATATCTCGAAGTTCCGGATCGAAAAAGGATTCGTGACGGTCGAAACCAAAGGCAAAAGCGCCAACTGGATCTTTTCGCGTTTTCTTAAACTGTTCAATACGCAGGAGATCGGCGGGCGCCTGGAAGAATTCGCGGCGCAGCATCAGATTCCGGTGGAAAGAAAGCAGTAACACGACAATACAGGGAAGAGCGAGGGGACGAAAATGACGGTAAAAGCGGTTATATTCGATCTGGACGATACGCTGCTCTGGGACGAGCGCAGCGTAAAAGAAGCGTTTCAGGCGGCTTCGCGGCAAGCGGCCGAGCGGACGGGAATCGATCCCGAAGCTCTGGAAGAAGCGGTACGCAGCCGCGCGCGCGAGCTGTATGCCGGCTACGAGACGTATCCGTTCACCCAGGCGATCGGGATCAGCCCGTTCGAAGGGCTGTGGGCGCGGTTCGACAAAGGCGAGCAGCCGGAATTCCGCAAGCTGCAGGAGATCGCGCCGGTCTATCGCAAAGAAGCGTGGCGGTCGGGCCTGGCCGATCTCGGCGTCGAGAACGAAGCGCTGGCGGGCGAGCTGGCCGACCTGTTCGCCGCGGAGCGCCGCGCGCGTCCGCTGGTCTACGAGGAAACGTACGAAGTGCTCGACGAGCTTAAAGGCCGCGTGAAGCTGCTGCTGCTGACCAACGGATGTCCGTCGCTTCAGCAGGAGAAACTGGACGGCGTGCCGCAGCTTGTGCCTTATTTCGACCATATCGTCATCTCCGGCACGTTCGGCAAAGGCAAACCGGACCCGGCGATCTTCAGCCATGCGCTGGGACTGCTCGGCGTGGAGCCGGAAGAAGCGCTGATGGTCGGGGACAAGCAGAGCACGGATATTCGCGGCGCGCTGGATTCGGGCATTCCTTCGGTTTGGATCAACCGCGGCGGCCGTGCGCCCCACTCGGGCATCGTTCCCGTGCACCAGATCGATTCCCTGCGCGAACTCCCGGAACTTGCGGGAATCCGCGTTTCTTAACGAACCGGCGTCACGGTTTTCCGTCCGCCCGCTGAGGCGGGCGGATTTTTTGTCGGCGGAGCCGAATCCGCGAGACGAGACAAATCGGCGGCGGTTCCGGCGGGCGGAATTGGGGTATTGAACTAGACCCAAAAGGATACAGGCACAACAAATCGAAAAAGGAGGAGTGCGGCTGTGGAACTTTATTTTCTCGGCACCAACGCGGGACTGCCGACCACGCAGCGCAATGTGACGTCTGTCGCGCTCCGCATGCTGGAAGAACGGCGCTCGTCCTGGCTGTTCGACTGCGGGGAAGCGACGCAGCATCAGATCCTGCATTCGCCGATCAAACTGAGCCGGCTTGAAAAGATATTTATTACGCATATGCACGGCGACCACGTCTTCGGACTGCCGGGTCTGCTGTCCAGCCGGGCTTCCCAGGAAGCAAGCGCGCCGCTTACGATCTACGGACCTCCCGGTCTGCGGCGGTTTCTGGAGGTGACGCTTCAAACTACGCAAAGCCGGATCGATTTCGAGCTGGAGATCGTCGAACATACAGGCGGTTTGCTGTTCGAGGATGCCCAGATCAAAGTGGAATCCGAAGCGCTGGAGCACCGGATCGAAAGCTACGGATACCGGATTACGGAAAAAGACCGTCCGGGCAGCCTCAATATGGAGCTGCTGCGCGAATGGGGCGTGCGTCCGGGCCCGGAATACGGTAAGCTTAAAAGCGGAATGAGCATTACGGTGGAAGGCCGCACGATTACGCCGGACCAGGTTCTGGGTCCGCCCAAGCGCGGCCGCATCGTGACGATTCTGGGCGATACGCGTCCCACGGCGGGGATCCGTCCGCTTGCGGCGGGCGCCGATCTGCTTGTGCACGAAGCAACGTTTACCGAAGAATTTGCGGATCTTGCGCATAAATATTACCACAGTACGGCTGTACAGGCGGCTTCCGAAGCGCGGGACGCGGGAGTGGGAGAACTGATTCTGACGCATTTCAGCTCCCGCTACAAAGATCTCGAACAGCTGGAGCCGCTGCTCGAAGAAGCGCGAAGCGTATTTGCGAATACACAGCTGGCGATGGAACATCGGTCTTATCCGGTGCGGCCGGCTCAAGACAAAGAAAAGGAATGAACCGGCAATGGCGAATAAAAGTGCTTTTCTGATCGATCTGGACGGAACGCTGTATCACGGGGAACGCATGGTGGCCGGTGCGGACGAGCTGATCCGGGCGCTGGAGGAGCGGAAGATCCCGTTTCTGTTCCTGACCAACAACTCCTCCGCTTCTCCGGAAACGGTCGCGCTGCGGCTCAATAAAATGGGCATTCCCGCCCGTCCGGAGCAGGTGTGCACTTCGTCGATGGCCGCCGCGGCGTATATAGCCGGCAGAAAGCCGGGAGCTTCCGTGGCGGTATTCGGCGAAGCCGGACTGCGCGGAGCGGTATCCGCGGCCGGACTGAAGGAGTTCGATGCAGGCGGAGACCGTCCCGACGTGGTGCTGCAGGGGATCGACCGCGAATTCTCATACGAAAAGCTGGCGCAGGCCGGCAGATGGGTGCTGGCCGGAGCGGAGTTCGTGCTGACCAATCCCGATCTGCTGCTGCCGTCCGAAGGCGGGCTGATGCCGGGAGCCGGAACGCTGGGCGCTTCGATCGAATCGATGACCGGAACCAAGCCGGCCGTGATCGGCAAACCGTCTCCGATTCTGATGAATTTCGCATTCAATCTGCTGGGCAGAAGCGCTTCCGAAGTCACGGTAATCGGCGACAATATGATGACCGATATCAAAGCGGGCGCCGATTCGGGCTGCGGTTCGCTGCTGGTGCTGACGGAAGAAGGCGTAACGACGCCGCACAATCTGGAGCGTCACAAGCAGTTGGCCGGCGCGGAGCCGGACCTCGTTATGCACAGTCTGTACGAAGTCAAAGAGTGGGTACTAAGCCGATAGAGAAAGGGAAGATGAAGCATGCCGGAACTGCCGGAAATCGAGCATTATCGCAGACAGCTTGGACAATGGATACTGGACCGTCCGATCGGGCGGGTTCAATTGAATAACGCAGGCAGCACGGACGTATCGCCGGAAGAATTCTCGGAGGCTTTGACGGGCCGCAGCATATTGTTCCTGGAGCGCAGAGGCACGTTTCTGATTCTGCATCTGGACAACGGGCACCGGCTGCTGATCGCGCTGGCCAAAGACGGCGCGCTGCACTGCGGCGAAGCGGGCGCCAAGCCTCCGTTCGCGGCGCAGGCGGAGCTGGAATTGGGCGACCGGACCCTGTGGATCGGCGGACGCGGCAGCGTGCTGCGGCTGCTTACGGTTAGAGGGCTCGACGATGTGCTGAAAGCGCTGGGCGGCGATCCGTTTTCGCGCCAGGTCACTCCGGAATCTTTTGCCAAACTGTTCAAGAAACGGCGCGGCGCGCTGCGCAGCACGCTGACGGGCCAGAAAACGGTCTCCGGGATCGGCCCCCGCTATGCGGACGAGATCGCTTTTGCCGCGGGGCTGCTGCCTTCGGTCAAAGTACAGGACCTGAACGACGAAAGCGTCGCGCGCCTGTACGAAGCGATGCAGCGCATCCTGCTGGAAGCTTCGGATGCCGGCGGCTGCCTGCAAACGCCGCTTTATGAAGGCGATACGCTGACGGGCGGCTACCTGAACCAGTGCCGCGTGTACGAGCGCGAAGGACAGCCGTGCACGCCGGAAGGCGCGAAAGTCGAAAAAATGGACGTATCGGGCAAAAAAGCCTACTACTGTCCGCAGTGCCAGTACGAGCAGACGCCCGTTTTTTCCTGAGCCGTAAATCGGGACGTCGGCAAACGCGAAAGGAGCGGAGGATATGGCAAACGAAGAAAGCAAACCTAAAATTCATCTTTATATGGACGATTGGCGGCCCTGTCCGGAGGGATTTGCACTGGCGCGGACCGGCGAAGAGTGCCTGGCAATGCTGCGGGAATGCGACGTGGATATCCTTTCGCTGGATCACGAGATGGGACCCGGCGAGCTGAGCGGAAGCGAAGTGGCGGCGAGAATCGTGCTGAACGGCACGTACCCGAACGAGATTTATTTGCATACGTCGAGCGAATACGGACGCCGCAGCATGTACGAGACGCTGTATGCGTCCAAGCCCGAGCGCGTAACGCTGCATCGCGGGGCCATGCCGGAAGACGTGCGGCGTCGGGTGGCGGCGCAGGCGTCGCGATGAGAGAAATTACCGAGCGGGAGCTGGGCGGCTGGATTGCGCGCGGCGAACGCAGGCTGATCGTCCTCGGTCATACGCCGTTTTGCGGAACGTGCAAAGCCGCCCGGCGTATGCTCGAAGTCGTGGAGGAACTGCGTCCGGAACTGGAAATTTACGCGCTAGACTTGAATTTTGCGCCGTCGTTCGTCCGGACGTACCGCATTTCGAGCACGCCTTCGCTCAGCGTTTTCGAGCCGGGCGGAGCGGGAACGCCGCGTACGATTTATGCCGTGCGCTCGGTGCCTTATGTGTTGGATTTTATCGAAAATGAGACGGGGTAATTCCCTGTGGAGGGTAACGTATTTTGAGTGAGCGGGATATGGAGAATGAAAAGTTGAACGCCGGGGAACCGGAATCAGAAACGGCCGCCGAAGCCGGGCAAAACGAAAACGCGCAGGAGGAGCCGCAGGGCGAAAGTCTATTCGTCTGCACGGCCAATCGCGGATTTGCGGCGTATGCGCAGGAAGAACTGCGGCGTTTGTTCGGCTCTGTCAAAAGCAGTGTGCTGAGCGACAGCGAGGTACTGCTGGTGCGGCTCGCGATGCCGGAAGAAGAAGCCGTTCGCCGCATTGCGGACAGCCGGCCGATCTTCCTGCGTCATATTCAGCCGGTCGGCTTCGAAAAAGAAGGCGATAATACAGGCGCGCTGCTGGCCGACGCCGCGGCATACGTGCTCGGAGACGGACGGCTCGGCGCGGGCGTAAAAGCGGCGCTGCAGGTGCGCAGAAGCGAAGGGACGGGCGAAGAAAGCGCGTCGCAGCTGCGGGACTGGCTCGAAGAGCTGCTGCGTCCTTCGGAAGCCGAATTCGTCGCATCCGGGGCGGACTGGATCGTCTCGGTTTATTTGACGCCGTCCGGCGCATACGCGGGCATTTCCCGGCCGGAAAACAATCTGTCGGACTGGAGCGGCGGCGCGGTTCGTTTCCGGCGGGAAGAAGGACAGCTGTCGCGCGCCAAGTTCAAGCTGCTCGAAGCGGAGCGCGAATTCGGCCTCGATCTGTCGGCCTACCGCAGCGCGGTCGATATCGGTGCGGCGCCGGGCGGCTGGACGTCGCTGCTGCTTGAGCGCGGATTGAAAGTAACGGCCGTCGATCCGGCCAAACTGCATCCTTCGCTGCTCAAAGCGCCGAACCTGACCTATATCCGCAAAAACGCGGGCGAAGCCAAATTTTCCGACAACGAATTCGATCTGCTGGTCTGCGATATGAGCTGGAGCCCCAAATTGATGGTGCAGCTCGTAACCGGGCTGCTGCATGCGCTGGCGCCGGGCGGCACCGCGATCGTAACGATCAAGCTCATGCACAAAAAGCCGATGGCGCTGATCAAAGAAGTGATGGCTTCGTTCGAATCGTCGCGTCTTCAGGTGCAGCGGGCCAAGCAGCTGTTCCACAACCGCGAAGAAATTACGCTTTATATGATCAAATACTAAGAATGGGTCTTTACACTTAGCAAGCAATAGGTTTATAATGATCTCAAAATCATATGAACGACAGTAAAGGGAAAGCATCCCTCGCGAATCGGTCTTCGGACCCGGTTCTTGAGGGGTGCTTTCTTTTTTTGTCCGGAAAGGGGAGAAGGCTATGCCGTACCCGTCGAAGCTGGAGCGTGGAGCCGTGATCGGCGACCGGTACCGGGTGGAACGACAATTGGGCAGCGGCGGAATGAGCCGGGTTTATCTGGCTTCCGATGCAAAGCTCCCGGGCAAATGGTGGGCGGTCAAAGAAACGATGGCCGATACGGCGGATTACGAACGAATCGAGAACGAAGCCCGGATGCTGACGCGCCTGCGCCACCGCAGCCTGCCGCAGATCGCGGACTTTTTCGCCCCGGAGGCGGAAGGGCGGGCGTTTCTGGTCATGGAGTACATCGAAGGACGCAATCTGGACGAGTGCGTTCGGGCGGCCGGCGGCCGGATCGGCATTTCGTTTCTGCTGGAGTTTGCGCTGCGCATCTGCGAGGTTCTGGAGTATCTGCACGCGCAGAGCCCGCCGGTAGTGTTCCGGGATCTGAAGCCCGGCAATGTGATGATCGGGCCCGACGGCGCGATCCGGCTGATCGATTTCGGGATTGCCCGCAGCGCCGGGCCGGAGAAAAGCGCGGATACGGTCAAGCTCGGCACGATCGGATTCGCCGCTCCGGAGCAGTACGAAGGACGGAGCGATCCGCGCAGCGACCAGTACGCGCTGGGCGCGCTGCTGCTGTATCTAAGCACCGACGGACGTTTCAGCGAATGGACGACGGAAGCCCGGCAGGCCCTGCGGCCGGATCTGCCTCGGGAACTGGTTCCGGCGATCCGCAGAATGCTGAATTTTCGGCTGGAGGAACGATATGCCGGCATGACCGAGATCAAAGCGCTGTTTCAACCGGTCGAAAGCGCCGGGTCTTCGGAAGCCGAAGTCTCGGCCGGCACTTCGACGGTCGCCGTGATGGGCACTTTCCGCGGCTGCGGAACGACGCATACTGCGATCGCAGCGGCGCATACGCTGGCCCGCGAAGGCGGCCGGACGGCGGTCGTCGAACTGGACCGCTCGGCGGGAGCGTTCGAAGCGATTGCGCTCGAATGGGAAGGCGAACCGCTGCGCGGACGACGGACGTTCGAAATCCGCGGCGTCGATTACTGGCCGGGCGCCGGGTGGGAAGAACTGGCCGGCATCTTCGGCCGGGGGTACCGCTATGTGGTGCTGGATCTCGGCTTATGCGGAGACGCCCGCGGATTCGAAGAATTTATCCGCGCCGATGTGCCGGTCGTTGTCGGCTCGGGCAGCGAATGGCGAAGCGCCGCTCTCGTGACGTTCGGCGGCCGAGAGCGGCTGCGCATACGTCCGCACTGGTCTTACTGCCTGCCGCTTGCGGCGGAAGAAACGGTGAAGGAACTGCGCGGCAAGCTGGACCATAAGCGCGTATTCGCTCTGCCGGCGGTTCCGCGTCCGATGGACGGTTCGCAGCGCGAAGCGTTTGAACCGCTGCTCGGCGGATTGTACGCGCGCAAAGCGCGGCGCTCGAGGCTGAAGCTGGGATTTCGCTAAAGCGGCGCGCATGAAGCAAGAAGGTTGATGAATTGCAGGAGACGAAGGGAGAACATACATGTCGAGAATCAGATTTCGCCAGCGGCAGAAGCTGCTGGCGGCAGCGGCCGGAGCGGCAGCGGCGCTGCTGCTCAGCACGGCGGCCGGTACGCTTTATGTGCGGCAGATTGAACAAGATTACCGCGAGGATCGCAGCGGATACGAACAGCAAATCGCGGCGATGGAAGCGCAGCGGATTCCCGTATATGCGCTGACGCGCGATATCAAAGCGGGACAAAAAATTAGCGAAAACGATCTGACCGAGATCGAAGTCGTCCGCGATACCGTTCCGGCGGATATGCCGAAACGGAAAGACGCGATCGGGCGTTATAGCAAGATCGCTTTGTCGAAAAATACGCCGCTTACATCGGAAATGCTGTACGAAGGCGCGGTGACGCCGTCCGATCTGCGCAGCCAGGAATTCCGTTTGATCGAGCTGCCGACGCGTCTTGCGCAGGGCGATTACGTCGATGTCCGCGTCAAGTTCCCGACCGGCGAAGACTTTATCGTGTTGTCCAAAAAGAAAACGGAAGACCTGGCTTCGGGCACGATCTGGGTGCGGATGAACGAACGCGAAATCCTCACCATGTCGTCCGCCGTCGTCGACGCTTATCTGAACGACGCTTCGATTTACGCGGTGAGCTATATCGAACCGGGGCTTCAGCAGGCGGCGGTTGTCACTTACCCGTCCAACTCCAGCGTGCTCGACCTGATCGAAAGCGATCCGAATATCGTGGAGCGCGCCAAGACCGAGTTGGAACGGCGGATGCGCGACAAGCTGGAAACGGGACTCGATCTGCTGACGCCGGAAGAAATCCAGAAATACCTGAATAACAAAGCCAACGCAAGCGCGGTCAATCCCGGCACGCAGAGCAATTCGCTGATCGAAAATTCGCGGCAGAACGCGGACGAGACCGGCGGCGCCCAAACGGAAGCGGATATTTTCACGGACGGCGGCAGTACGGATACCGGAAATTAGAAAAGAGGCGACAACGGTGAAAAAAGCGATTTTTATCGGATACCACGACAAAACAGACCTGCTGTTCTATCTCGCCAAAACCCTGTCGGCCGCCGGACGCAAAGTCCTGATCGTGGACGCCACGGCGGAAAAGCGTTATGAATTCGCGTACCCCGCGCTCGATATTCCGGGCGAGCCGCAGGAGTACGACGGCTTCGACGTCTGGATTCCTTCCGGCACGCGGCATGCGGTCGATCTGGGCGCTTACGAATTCGTCCTGTACGATACCGACGATCCCGGCGCGCTCAAAAACTGTCCGAGTGCGCAGTGGAATTTCCTGGTCGGCGGTTATGAACAAACTTCGATCCGGCGCAACGTCCGGCTGCTGGAATCGTTTTTTGCGGATAAGCCGGCTTCGGAACTGTGCGGGTTTTACAAGATTTTGTTCGAAGCGTCGACGGAACCGGGCGAAGCGTATATCGACGAACTGCTGGAACGTTTTCCGATCGACTGGAAAGGAACGTTCGCATATTATCCCGACGAGCGCAATATGGCGATCAAGATCGGCAATCAATATGCCGCAAGGCTCAAGATGAAAGGCCTGTCCGCAGAGATCAAACGGGTCGTGCAATCGTGCGCTTCCGCGCTGCTGGAGCTGGATGAACGCGGCGCGCGCAAACTTTGGAAAACGGCCGAGAGGAGCAGATAAAATGGGACAAATCGCTTTTTGGAGCGTGGGACACGGAACGGGAGTCACATCGAGCGTCGCGGCAATCGCTTCGGTAATCGGCAGCGATTACCGCATCCGTACGCTGGTGTCGCAGCCGCAGGGGGAAGAGCGCTCGCTGGAACGGGGCTTTATGCGCTCGATCAATACATACAGCCATCACCTGGCGGGCGAAGCCGGAACGGGCATCGACGCGCTGGTCCGGCTGGCCCGCAGCGGCAAACTGGAGCGCGAAACCGTCAAAAACAACGCGCTGCTGCTCGAACCCGGACGGCTCGACCTGCTCAGCGGCTCGGATCGCATGAACAGGCTTCAGTTCGAGAACGCCGGAGCGCTGATCGGCCAGGTATACGAAGGCGCGCGCAGCTATTACGACTGCATCCTGCTCGACGTGCGTTCGGGCACCGACAGTCAGACCGCCCGCGAGATGCTGGCCGGAGCGGATTTGGTCGTGATCTGCCTCAACCAGAACGCGGGCGTGCTGGAACGCTATTTCGACCGGAGCGGCTGGCCGCGGGAACTGGAAGGCAAAAAGCAGCTGCTGCTGTTCTCCGGCTACGACCCGCATTCCAAATATAAAGCGGCCAACATCCTGCGCAAATACGGACGGCGCGAAACCGTGCTGACCGTGCCGTACAATACGGATTTTCGCGATGCGGCCAACGACGGGGATATCAAAGGATTCGTTTCGCGCAGCCGCGGTATCGACCGGAAACATCGGAACTACCCGTTTATGGCGGAAGTCCGGCGGACCGCCGAAAAGCTGCTGGAAGAAATCGGCGTCAATACGCGTCTGAAGCACACGGATATCGAGAAAGGGGCTTCCTGACGCATGAACGCGATAAATCTGCTGCTGATCGCCTCGATTCTGGCCGGAATCCTGGGCTGGCTGCTGTTCGTCCTGCGTCGCAGTCCGGATGCCGGAAGCGGTCTGTGGAACGCTGAAGCGGAAACGCCCGCGCTGGAAGACATCCAGGCCTACGTGACGGCGGCAATTAACGACTTCACCAATGCGAACCTGCTCGATCTCGGTCTTTCGGCCGAAGAATTCGAACGCCGCCGCAGCGTGGTGGCGGAGCTGAAAAGCTCGCTCAAAAACTGCAATTCGGGCAGCCTTGCGGACAAAACCTACGTCAAATCGTTTATTTACGACCTGATTTTTCGCGGCGGGATCGTTACGGAAACCAGTATCGACCGGATCTTTCCGTTCGGCGACGAACGTCTGCTGACCGATCAGGACAAATTCGATCTGCTGCTCTACCAGTATAAACGCGAGCACGGTTTGCAGGCGCTGAGCGTATTGATCGAACAGCACGGACTGGCCGAACCGAAATGTGTGATTGAAAACGGAGAAACGGAATCGTACATCGTTACGCCGGAAGAAATTCGGGATATTTACCGGCGCGAAGCAGGCAATCTGTCGTTCGAAGACAAAATGCAAATCATCGTTCAGCGCGTCTACCAGCAGTACAAAGGTTTTGGGGCGATCGACGAACTGCGCGACCAGAATATCGACGGCGTTTCGGCCGGCGTTTCCGGACTTCCGGCGGATATGCAGGAAGTGGAGCACGAAGTCGAGCTGATGCGCAGCATGCGGAGCAGGACGCCGCGCGGATGCGACAGCGTCTGGATCTTTTACCGGGGCAAATCGATTCGGCTGGCCTGCCTGGGCTTCGGGAGCGATCTGGAACTCAAGCGCGTTTGCCAAAACATTTATAAATTCGGCAACCCGGGTCAGCTCTCGGAAGCCAAAGCGTATATGGTCAACGAAATGCAGGACGGTTCGCGGGTGGTGGTCGTGCGTCCGCCTTTTTCCGAAAGCTGGGCGTTCTTCGTCCGCAAATTCGATCTGCCGAATCTCAGTCTGGAGCGCCTGCTTGCGTCGGAACGGGTAACCAATGCCGAGCTGCCGATGAAGATGCTCGATTACCTGATGAAAGGCGCGCAGGTGACGGCGGTGACGGGCGAGCAGGGTTCGGGCAAAACGACGCTGCTGATGGCGATGGTCAAGTCGATCTACGGCACGTTCAACCTTCGCATCCAGGAGCTGGCGTTCGAGCTGCATCTGCGGCGCCTGTATCCGCAGCGCAATATGCTCGCATTCCGCGAAACGGACAAGATCAGCGGCCAGGAAGGACTGGATTTGCAAAAAAAAACCGATGGGACCGTAAATATTCTCGGCGAAGTCGCCACCGATCCGGTTGCGGCCTGGGCGGTGCAGATGTCGCAGGTGGCGAGCAAGTTTACCGTATTCAGCCATCACGCCAAAACGACGAAAGACCTGATCTGGTCGCTGCGCAACTCGCTGCTCAAAACGGGAACCTTCCAAAACGAGCGGATCGCCGAAGAGCAGGTAGCCAGCGTAATCGCGTTCGACGTCCATCTGGAAAAAGAGCGCGACGGGACCCGCTTCATCGAACGGATGACGGAATGCGTCGCGATCGACGCCGACGAGTCTTCGTTTACGGAACTTGTGCGCGAACTGGGAAAAGATGCGGACGAAGCTTCGGCGCTGCGGATTCTGACCCGGGCCAATCTGGACTACTACCGGCGCTTGACGGGACGCACGTTCGAATCGCGCAATATTATCGAATTCCGCGACGGCGCTTACGTTCCGGTCGAGCGGCCTTCGCCGCGCAAAGTGGAGCTGATGGCCGGCAATATGTCCCGCGAAGACGCGGCCGCGTTCCGTGCGTTTCTCGACCTCTACTGGGGGAGTGAAACGGCATGAATCTTAAACTGCTGATTGCGGCGGCGCTGGTTCTGTACACCGTTCCGCTGATGCTGCTCGTGTGGATGAAAAGGCGAAAAAAGCGCACTGCGGACGAAGTCGTTATGCCCGGGGATTGGATGAACCGGCAGCCGGGGCGCAAACGGGAAAACCCGAAGCTGGCGCGGTTTTATCATTCTTCCTACATACGCTCTTCGCGCATTCCGCTGTTTCGAGGCCAGGTGCGCAAGATTCGTCAGCGTCTGGCGGTAATCAGCCCGTACGACGAGCTGACGCTGCGCAAAGAAACGATGAAAATCACGTATGCGGTGCTGCTGATTATCCTGGCTCTGCTGCTGGCGCTCGCGCTGCTCGGACGCAGTCCGATCGTGCTGCTGCTCGGTTTGATCGGCTGCCTGGTGCTGAACGGCATGCTGATCGACGTGTTTGTGCACCGCGTGGAGAACCGGCTGCTCAAAGACTTTCGCGATTTTCTCGAAGACAACCGGCACCAGTTTCAGGCGACGCGCATGGCGGACGAAGCCATTTACGAAGCGGCGCAGCTGGCGGGGCACGATATGAAGCTGCACGGCGAACGGATGCACGATGTGCTGACCGCCCGGGACCCGGATCGGAGCCTGGCGGCTTATTACGAAGTGGCGCCGAACCGCTACCTGAAAATTTTTACCGGCATCTCCCGCATGATTATGGAGTACGGCGACAAGACGACGGCCAAAGGATCGCTCTACCTGAATGCAATCGGCAAATTCGTGCAGGATATCAACTTCGATCTGCTGCGCCGGGGAAGGCTCAGCTATCAGCTGAACAGTCTGACGATTATCGCGCTGGCGCCTATTCTGCTGTCGTTTCCGCTTCAGCGCTGGGCCGAGAAATATTTTCCGATCATGGGCGACTTCTATACGGGCAGACTCGGTACGGCGGCCAAGCTGCTGCTGTACGCGATCGCGGTGTCGGCCTACGTGCTGATCCGCAAGCTGGCCGAAACGGAAGAATCCCGGTACGTGCCCAAATCCGGCGGTATCCGCTGGGAGAAAAAGCTGTACGCGTACCGGTGGGTTCGTTTTATCGTCGATCGTTTCGTTCCGCAAAAACATACCCGTGCGCATGCCCGGCTGTCGGCGCTGATCAAAGAATCGAATTCGCCTTTGCTGATCGAATGGCTGTATCTGCGTCGTCTGCTGCTTGTTCTGCTCGGCGCGGCGGTGACGGTCGCCATGTTTGCCGCTATCCATATCAACCAAAGTCACCAGATCCGGAATGCGCCGACCTACGCCAAAGGCGGATTGATGATCGGACGCGTCAACGGCGAAGAAGCGCTGGAAGCGAGCCGGCGGACGGAATTCGACCGAAGCGTGATGCGGGACGTATCGGGTAAAGGCGCGGAGCTGGAAGCGGAGGTTCGGAAGCGTGTGCTCGAAGCTGCGGACGGGACGCTGAGCGAGCTTCAGCAAAGCGAAGCGTCCGCGCGAATCGCGGACAAGCTGGAGCGTTTGCGCGGCGAGTATCTGAAATGGTGGGAAGTGCTGATCGCCGCCGGTGTGGGCGCTGCCGCGTTTTTCTTTCCGGTGTGGACGATGACGTTCCAGCGGCGGGTGCGCCGGCTGGACATGCAAAGCGAAGTCGACCAGTTCCGCATGCTGATCTCGATTCTGAGCCAGTTCGACCGCATCAGCGTGCAGGTCATGCTGGAGTGGATGGATCGGTTCGCGATTATTTTCAAACCGGCGCTTCAGCGCTGTCTGCTCGATTACGACGGCGGCGCGGCAAAAGCACTGGCCGGGCTCAAAACGGAAGCGCCGTATCCGCCGCTGGTCCGCCTGGTCGAACGGCTGGAGAATGCGCTGGAACGGATCTCGATCCGCGAAGCGTTCGACGATCTGGAAACGGAGCAGGAGTATTACCGGGAGCGGAAAAAAGAAACGATGGACCGGCTGATCGACAGCAAAGCGAACTGGGGGCGGGATATCGGTTTCGCTCCGGTGATGTTTATGCTCGGTGCATATATCGTGTTCCCGTTTTTGTACATGTCGTTTATGCAAATGAAAGATTTAATCGCTCAATTGAGCCAAATTTAATTTAAAGGGGACGAATATTATGGGAAGCAATGCAACTTCGGGACTGAAACTGGCGGCGGGAATTTTCCTGACGCTCGCGCTGATTACGACGGTCGTCATTATTTTTATTTCTTCGCAGGACGCGGCCAAAGAAGGCCAGACGCAGTTCTCGGCGATCCAGACGCAGCTGTCGCAGACCCGCTTCAATATTTACGAAAACACTACGCTGTCCGGCAGCCAGGTGATGAATGCGGTCCGCCAGTACAACAACGACGCTCAGTTCGGCGTGTACGTGCAGACGGGCAAAGGCGGTTCGACTTACTACGGCAGCCAGTTCAATCAGACGACGGGCATTATTACCGGCGAAGATAAAAATACGAATCTGAGTCCGGCGCTGAACGAAGCGGACAACAACTTTATCAATCCGTCGGGCAAATTCAAGTCCTTGATCGTGCGCGACGCCAACAATATGGTGCGGGGGATCGTTTTTACCCAGGCCAAGTAAACGAGCAGATCAAGGACCGTTCTCCCGGCGCGGCCGGGAGGACGCTCCGGTAAGGAGAACGGGATGAGCAATGCGAGAAACTTTATGATCCTGGCTGCGGCGTTCCTGCTGTTTATCGGCGCGTGTACGTATGCGGCCGGTACGGTGAGAGCCGTGGACGATGCGGCGAAGCTGGCCTACAATCTGAACGCGGAGAACGACCGCAAAGTCAAAACGGCGCTCGGCGCACCGGGCGACGAGCTGTACTCCGGCGCGCAGGTGGTTTATATGATCCGCAATATTGCGGACGGCGAAGCGGATATCGAAGTAGACGGCGTGCTGTTTCCGCGCTGCGCCCAGTACGAAGACATGGACCCGGCTGTCGTGGCGCTGAACAAAACTTACCGGGCAGTCTATCGCCGAGATGCCGCCGGATACCTGACCAAAATCGTGTTTAGGAGCTAAAACATGAAATACATAACCGGCATTTTTGCCGCGCTGCTGGCCGTTTTGCTGCTGTTTATGTACCCGCTCTACGAACAAGCCAGAAGCCAGGACAAAATCGCGGGCGCGATTGTGCAGGGGGCGGCTACCCATTTTATCGACGGCGCCCGCACCAAAGGCTATATCACGCCGCAAATGTACGAAGAATTCAATGCGCAGCTCGCGGCTACCGGGAACGCCTACGAAGTCGAGCTGGAGCACCTGCATAAACGATACAGCCCGGATTACAGCGATCCCGCGAATCCGGCGACTTTTCAAAACAGCTTCACCACGTTTTACGACGGATTCTACAGCGAGCAGATCCTGGGCGTGTTGTTCCCGGACAACGGGAGGGACAAAAAAGATTCCGGCCGCAGATACGAGATGCAGGTCGGCGATTATATCGGGATCGAGCTGAAAAATATCAACCGCACCGCGGCGGCGCAGCTCTGGGACTTTTTGATGAACGACAATACGCAAGAACATGCGGCGATCCTGATGAATTACGAAGGAATGGTCCTCAATGAAGATTACTAGCCTGGCCGTTATTTTTGTCATGATCTTTTTTCCGCTTTTTCAAATCGCTTCGATGCATCTGGACGACGAAGACGAAGCGCTGCGGCTTGGCGAACGCTACAACGCGGTGCTCAAATCGGCGGTCCGGGACGCCGGCTACGTGCTGAACGATACGGTAGAGCAGGACTATCAGCCGGGCTACGGATCGAAAAAGTTTTTCCGGGCGGACAAAGAACGCGCCGTCGATACGTTTTACCGTTCGCTTGCGCTGAATTTCAACGCCGAAGGCGACCCCGTCGCGCTGGGCGCGCTCGCCGGCTATATTCCCGCTATCGCGGTGATCGATTACGACGGCTATTACATTTACGCGACCGAGTCGTTTGTCGATTCCGCGGGTCAAAGCCGGCTCAAAGCGGTCTGGTCGCCCAAGAAGCCGTACGCTTACGCGGACAGCCGCGGCAATACGATCCAGTTTACGCTCGACGGCTTCGTCAAAGTATACGACCGCAGTTCGTCTTCGTGGGTGCAGGGATTTCGCGAAGAAATAGCGGTAAATGTGCAGATTCCGCTGCTGCGCGACGCGAAGAATTTCGAAAGCGTGCGCCGGCGGAGCATCGTCAACGGCATTCAAAACGATCTGGCCTACGTCATCAACCGCCACAATCAATATGCGACGCGTTACGGGATCGATTACGTCTTCACGCTGCCGCAGATCTCGCAGGAAGAATGGGACAACGGCATCGACGATATCGGCATCGCCGCTTTTGTGCAGGGAATCCCGGTCGGCGACCGGGCGTACAACAACTATGCGTTCGGCAGTGGGCGGCTGGTGAAGAAAAAGCTGCTGTACGGTTCGGTCGATCCTGCAACCGGCATCAAATATTATTCCCGGTATCCGGCCGAGCTGCCGTCGAAAGTCGAAGAAACGTTCGACAGCGAGAAAGAAGCCGCGCGGGCGGGGTATTTTCCGATTCGATAAAAGAGGAGCGTTAAAGATGAAAAAGCGAAAAATAGCAGCAGCGGCTGCTGCCGCTTTGTTGGGCTTGCAGCTGCTGACCCCGGCATTTACCGTACAAGCCGAGACCGACAACCCGGCCGCGGAAGCACCGCCTGCCGTCGACGATCGTCCGGCGGCCGAGCAGGAGATTCCCGCTGAAGAAAGCTCCTTATCGGAACCGGAAGGCGGCCCGGTTCGGACCGAGGCGCCTTTTTTGGCGGAAGAGCCGGACGCTGCGGAACCGGCCGACGCTGCCGTCCATTTGAATAGCGCCGCGGATTTCGCCAGGCTGGCCGGCGATCCGGCCGGATATTATATCCTGGACGGCGATATCGACTTCGACGGTCAGGCGTGGCCGAAGCTGACAGCGTTCTCGGGAACGCTGGACGGCGGGAACCATACGCTGTCCGGGCTGGATGTGGGCGAATCGCTGCTGGGCGATTTCACCGGCAGTCTGCTGGATATCACGATTGCCGGGCTGCATGCCGATACCTCTTCCGCAACCGGGATTCTTGCCGACACGGCTTCCGGCGCTCGGATCGGCAATGTACGGCTGCCGGCATGGGAAGTCACGTTTCGAACGAACAATACGATTCAATACGTCGACGATTCCATGTCCCTCGCAACGGACGCCGATCCGGACCATCCGGGAATCGGCGTGCTGATCGGCACAGCCCGAAATGTCGAGATGCAGGACGTTTCGTTTAGCAATACCCGGCTGGTTCTGGACCCGTCGGCGTCGGGAAGCGTTTATGGAGCGAAGCACGTCGGGCTGCTGGCCGGCGACTCGGAAAATTCGCATTATCGGAAGGTGAGCGCGTCGGGAACGGAATTTCATTTGCCGGCTGCGGGAGCCGCTTCGGCTTACCTGGGCGGCTTGGTGGGCCGTTCGCAATCGGATTCGTTCAGCGAAGCCGCTTCGGCGGTCCGGGCTTTTCCCGCTTCCGAGTTGGTCCAATTCGGAGGACTGGTCGGCAGAGCCGATCGAACGTCCATGACCTCGGTCCGCGGCGAAGTTGCGCTGGACGCAAGCGGGGGCGTGATTGGAGTAGGCGGTTTGGCCGCCGAAGGAGCGGCGCTCGTCCTGGATGGAGCCAACGGCAGCGTCGTATTGGAAGGAAGCGGACAGGAAGTGCGGTTTGCCGGAGGGCTGGTGGGCAGCGAAGGCGGCGGCGCCGGCGCAGAGACTTCGATTTCCAATGCGGACGGCACGCTGCAAATCGCCGATTTCTCGGCGCTTCGTTCGTCCGGCGGGCTGATCGGACCGTTCAGCCGCGTGGTTATCGATCACGCCCGTTCGAAGCTGGACGCGCAAAACGGTGTGGAAATTTTGCAAAGCGGCGGAGCGGGTCCTTATGCGGACCGGATTGGGCATATCGAAGCCGAAACGATTATGGACGCGGAGAAGATCGAATTCAGCGGCGGTCTGGTGAACGGCGCGGCCGAAGTGACAGACGGTTCGCTCAAAGCGGATATCGATATTCGTTCGGGAGATCCGGGAGAAAGTTCTTATGTCGGCGGCATCGCCGGAAGCGGAATACGTAAAACGGAGAAATTGGACGTGGATATCCATTTTTATGCGCGCGGGCAAAATGCTTATACGGGAGGACGGTTTATCGGCGGAATGTTTGGCAGAGCATCCGAGCAGACCGGAAGCGAGATGACGGGAATGTCAGGTCGGGTGGACTTCGAATTCGATTATCCCGACGCCGGCGCTTATTCATTTCAAGCCGCCGGTCTGGTGAACGGGAAGATCGAGACGTTCAGCGGCAATAACCTGCAGGTCAAGCAGCGGTTTGCGGCAAAAAGCATGAACCGGATTTATATGCTCGGCCCGATCGACCGCTTCTGGGACAACGATCTTCGAGTGGAAAGCGAAACGGTCAGCGGGGAATACAGCTGGCAGATTGCCGTGCTTGAGCAAATCGAATCGGCCAAACGCAACCGCCTGGATTTTAAAACAAGGCTGGAAGCGCGGCAGGAATCCTGGTCCTCCGGCGGTGTATCGGAACGGATGCGCTCCATGCAGGGCAACGAGATTCGCTCGGAGCTTACGCTCAGCGTTCCTTACGTTTCCTCCATTACGCCCGGGATAAGCGATCTGGGCGGAGAGGAAAGTAGCAGCGGCAATACTTTCGATCTGACTTTGAATACGGAAGGCAATACTCGTTTGGACAATTTGGGGGCGCTTGCTCTCGATATGACCGGAACCTGGGAGCGCAACGCTGTGACGCTTCAAGGCGAGTTACAAGGAATGACAAGCGAATACTATTACGGCTATGCGCGGCTTGCCGGCAATGCGAGGGATCTGGAGATCCGCCAAATGACAATCGACGACCGGGCCGACATCAAACTGAACAGTCCTTATCCGGAAGAAAAAGCGCGGGTAGCGGTTCTGTTCAACGAAGCCCAAGACAAAGTCCGGCTGAGCGAAATCGCTTATCACGGCAGCAAGTACGATCCGCTGCTCAATAAACAGCCGGACGACACGGAGATCCGGGACAGTTATTTTTTCTTTGACGAGGGTCTGGTATTAAACTGCTTGATTGGAACGGGGCTGCCGGATTCTTACGAAGAAGAATTTTCCGGAACGCTGCGGGCGGCCCGTGTATACCTGAGCACGCCGGAATATGTCGGGTTTTTGCTCGATTCGGATACGGATACGCTGGAGATCGAACATCCCGTCGCCGATTTGACCGATCCGAAAAGTTTCGACGGATTCGACCGGACGCCGTGGGAACGGCAGACGACGGCCGGAATCGACTCGCCCCGGCTGACGTTTGCCATCGACGATTATCGCACGGAAATCGCGCCGGCCGGCCGGCTTTCCTCAGACCGGCTTCGGCTGAGCTGGACGCCGCACGGGAGTATTCAGGATTATCGGTTGTGGAAAGAAGGCGATCGTTCAAGCGTCCGCCCTGTGGCGAAAGCCGAAGCGGAACTGACGATCGATCCGAAAAAAGAGAGCGGTTCGCTGTACAAAGCAACGGTGATGGGAGCGTGGGGCGCGCCTGTGCAGGCAAACGGCTATTTGTACCGATACGCGGAAGAACCGGCGGCGCCGGAACCGACGAATCCGGGCATTCCCGATTCGGCCGCGCCGCAGCCGGTCGCGCCGTCCGAGCCCGCTTCGCCCGCCCGGCCGCAGCCGGTTGTCCAAACGCCGGTCTCGAATGCAGCTTCGGAAGCTGCGAAAGAAACGCCTGCACCCGGTGCGGAAGCCGCCGTTTGCGGTATCCCGGATTCCCAAGACGCACGGCTGCGCGTTTTTATCGATTGTGAAGAAGTTCAATTTCCGGATGCGCAGCCGTATATCTCGCACAATCGCGTCATGATTCCGCTGCGATTCATTTACGAAGATCCGCATATCCAAAATCCGGTTTATTGGAACCCCGCAAGCCGTACGGCGGTTACGGAAACACCGTACGGAGAAACGCTGCAATTCACGGTCGGCAAACCGGAAGCCGTCGCGTTCGGGCGTCCGTTTCAACTGGAACTGCCGCCGATTCTGATCGAGGAGCGCGTTTTTCTGTCGCTGCGCGCCTACATGGAACTGCTCGGGGCCGACGTAATATGGAACAAGTCGAAAAATGCGGTTGAAATCCGTACGACCGAAGCCTACCGCAAGACGTTAAAACCGGCGGACGAGTGGCAGACGCTGCTCGGCGTCAAAAGATCGGCCGGGGCGGACTAAAACTGAAATCCGAAGGAGCGACCGAATTCCGCGGCAGTAGATATTCAGGTTTCGCGGTGCGGTATGAGGCTGCCGAGCAGACCGATCAGATTTTTGCGCTGCGACTCGTCCATTTTGGAAAACAGGGAAAGCAGCTCTTTTTCATCGTTGGCAAGAGGGCGCTCCAGCAGATCGTCGATCGGCAGCAGCTCCGACAGCGGAATGCCGAGCGCCCGGCTCAGGCTGCTTAACGTGTTCAGCCGCGGAGAGCGGCGATTGCATTCGATATCGCTGATCGACGATTGAGAAATGTTGGCTCGCTGGGCAAGTTCGACAGAAGAGAGATGACGGGATTTGCGCAGATAGCGCAGTTTGCTTCCGATATCCATAGAATCCGCCTTTCTGTAACGGGAAATGTTCATCTAAGTAAACCGGACGAAATGGTTCGCGCCCGAATATATGGAGTAGGGAAGAATGGAGGGTGCGGAGAAGCAGCGGCGGCGAGGGAGTAGTGTTCTGATTTGAATATATACCGAATCGGAGTTCGCGGTCTACGTATTCTTTTTACACTATGTAACGCTTTCATACGTCCGTTCCGGAAAGAGCCGGCGGCAGGCGCCGAATGCTCGAACCGGAATCGGACAGGAAAATGCGAACGATTCCGGGAGCAGGCTCAATCCCGGCTTTGAATGACAAGCAGAAGGCCGCTTTCGATCGAGACGATTCCTTCCGGGGCGGCGAGTTTGTTGCTGACGGACAGGGACTGCCCTTGACGCAGCGTAGCGTTTTTCAACGGGTATTCGAACCCTTCGAGCGTGACTCCTCCGACTTCCATGGTGGCCGGAATCAGCGAAACGTATGTAAAGCCTTGATTGTGTACCGTCAGCTGGCTGCCGGTCAGCTGAATATAGTTGTTATGATCGCGAATACTGCAAACGATCTGGTGCCGAAGCGCTCGGATCAGCAGCTGCACATTGGCAAGGGTATGATCCATTCGTCCGCCGGTCACTCCCAGCATCAGGATTTCCGAAGGCCGTTCGTTCAGCGCCAGCTCAAAAGCCAGTTCGGTATCCGTATAGTTCTTGTCGATTGGATCGCAGGAGTCGATACGCCCGCTGGCGGAGCGAATTCGCTCTACGTCGGCCGGAGAAACCGAGTCGAAGTCGCCGACGGCGACGTCGGGCCGCAGGCCGTTCTCGATCAGCTGCAGAGCGCCCCGATCGGCGCCGATCAGCATATCGTCCGGGCGAAGCTCCCTGAGATAATCGTCGGTCCAGGGCCCCCCCGAGACGATGACGATGCGTTTCGCATTCACGTCTGTTCCTCCTTTCGTAAAGTATAGGCAACGCCGGTCGTAAAGATCGAGTGAGTCTAAATTCAGTATACCGGACGGCAAGCCGGATTTACAATCATTTCGGCTCCGGCACAACCCAATAAGCGGACGGCGTCTCTCCCAAAAGAGTCCGCTGTCCGCTTATTTACTCTGTTTTCGCCAAATCGCCATTTTTAACCGCGTTGCGTTGGGCTCAACGGTTTAAAAAATACATAAGTGCGTCCGAAAGTTCCTGCTGCCAGAATCCCCACAAATGCTTGCCGTCTTTCTCTGTATAGCTTACGGTCGATTTCCGTTCCGTCAGCAGATCGCGCGTTCTGCGGTTGAGGTCGACGAAATCGAAAACGCCGTGATCCGTCTCGTAACGATCTTCCTGCAGACCGACGATCATATAGACGTCAAGCCAGCTTAGATCGCGCTCGCGGGCGATAACTTCCTGGGACTCTTGATAGAAAGCGCCCGATAAACTGATCACGCGCGGGTATTCGCGCGGATAAAGCAGCGACAGGTGGAGCGACAGCGATCCGCCGAGCGAATCGCCGGCCAGAATCCGTTCTTCGCTGCGGGCGCGGTACTTTTGTTCGATAAACGGAACGATCTCTTCGGCCACGCAGCGGGTATAAGCTTCATGCAGATCGCCGAAAGGCGCATATTCCGCCGTCCGCTTTTTGACGTCCACTTCGATCCCTACAATAATGAAAGGTTCCGTCCCTTCATCGAGAATCAGCCGATTCGCGTGCGTGGCGATCCGTCCGAAGTTGAAGAACTCTTCGCCGTCCTGGCAGTAGACCACCGGATAGCTGAGCACTTCGTTATAACCGGGCGGAAGATAAATGCGCAGCGCGCGTTCTTCGTTCAAAAAAGTGCTCGCAATGACTTCCTTCACAATCGTCCGTTTCAAATAACGGGAGTCGGTCATAAGGCTCATCTCCATTTCTATTTTTACATGCGTTTTGGATGCGCTTTACATCGCGGTCCGCAATGCGGTAAGATTGAAGCAGTGCGGACGAAATGACGAAAAACGTTCGAATTTCCTTCGCTGTTATATTAATATCACAAACCTG
This sequence comes from Saccharibacillus sp. CPCC 101409, assembly GCF_030518235.1. Taxonomy (GTDB): domain Bacteria; phylum Bacillota; class Bacilli; order Paenibacillales; family Paenibacillaceae; genus Saccharibacillus. The sequence goes on from NZ_JAULSA010000019.1 coordinate 45,043, forward strand.
TTATATATACAAAAAATGAAATTAGCAAATAATTGTGCTCAATTTCTTTGACGAACCTATAGAACAGGTGTATAATAATGATATAACAGAGGAGCATGATATTCAAATTCTTTATTGAGGTGAAAATAATGAGCAAGGTTCCTTATGAAGTATATACGGAAGAAGTAGAAGCTCTTTCCGTTCTTTCGCCGGATGGCGAAATTGTTAACGAAGCATTGATGCCGGAACTGACCGACGATCAATTGAAAGAAGTAATGCGCCGTATGGTGTTTACCCGTACCTGGGACGAAAGAGCGATCAACCTGGGCCGTCAAGGCCGTCTGGGCTTCTACGCTCCGGTCTCCGGTCAAGAAGCAACGATGGTCGGCAGTGAATTCGCTCTGCAAAAAGAAGACTTCGTGTGCCCGGGCTACCGCGATATTCCCCAGCTCGTATGGCACGGGCTTCCGCTGTACCAAGCATTCCTGTACTCCCGCGGTCACCAGCACGGCGGACAGATTCCGGAAGGCGTCAACGTGTTGATGCCGCAAATCATCATCGGCGCGCAGATCCTGCACGCGATGGGGATTGCCATGGGCTTCAAGCTCAAGAAACAAAAACAAGTCGCGATTACTTATACGGGCGACGGCGGTTCGTCGGAAGGCGACTTCTACGAAGGCCTGAACTACGCGGGCGTGTACAAACTGCCTGTGATCTTCTTCGTGCAAAACAACGGCTATGCGATCACGACTCCGTTCGCGAAGCAAACCGCCGCTCTGTCGATCGCCCACAAAGCGGTTGCCGCGGGCATCAAAGGCGTTAAAGTCGACGGCATGGACGTATTCGCCGTCATCAAAGCGGTTCAAGACGCAGCGGAACGCGGACGCAACGGCGAAGGCGCGACGCTGATCGAAGCCGTCACTTACCGCTTCAAGCCGCACTCCCTGTCCGACGATACTTCCAAGTACCGCACGAAAGAAGAAGAAGGACAATGGAGCGAGAAAGATCCGATCACCCGTCTTGCGAAATACCTTGAGAAAAAAGGCTTGTGGACTGCGGAAGACACGGAGCGCGTAAGAGCGGAAGCGAAAGAAACCGTGGCCGAACAAATCAAAAAAGCCGAAAAAACGGACAAAATGACCGTTGCCGGCCTGATCGATTCCATGTTCGAAGTAACGCCGCAGTACCTGGAAGAGCAAAAAGCCGATTTCCAATAAAACGACCGGTTTCGGCGGGGCGCCCGTTCAGGCGCTCCTTCCGAACCTTTTCCTTGCGCATAAAAGCTTGAAGATACAGGAAGCAAGACCGGCATTCCATTGAACGTAACGTTAAGGAGGAAATGTAGTAATGGCACAAATGAATATGAAAGAAGCAATCCGCGACGCAATGCGCGTGGAACTGAAACGCGATCCCAACGTGCTGATCTTCGGCGAAGACGTGGGTAACGTCGGCGGCGTATTCCGGGTAACGGAAGGGCTGCAAAAAGAATTCGGCGAAGAGCGCGTATTCGATACGCCGCTGGCCGAATCGGCTATCGGCGGCATGGCTGTCGGTCTGGGCGTGCAAGGTTTCCGTCCGATCGCCGAAATCCAGTTCGTCGGCTTCATCTTCGAAGCTCTCGACCAAATGATCGTTCAAGCGGCGCGCATGCGCTACCGTTCGGGCGGACGTTACCATTCGCCGATCGTATTCCGCACGCCTTTCGGCGGCGGCGTTAAAGCGGCCGAGCTGCACACGGACGCGCTCGAAGGTCTGCTGATTCAGAGTCCGGGTATCAAAGTGGTCGTTCCTTCGAACCCTTACGATGCCAAAGGCCTGCTGATCTCCGCGATCCGCGACAACGATCCGGTCTTCTTCATGGAGCACCTCAACCTGTACCATGCATTCCGCGCCGAAGTGCCGGAAGGCGAATATACGGTTGAACTGGGCAAAGCCAACGTCGTTCGCGAAGGTTCGGACGTAACGATCCTGACTTACGGCATGTGCGTGCATACGTCCGTCAAAGCGGCCGACCAGCTCGAAAAAGAAGGCATCAAAGCCGAAGTGATCGATCTGCGTACGCTGAATCCGCTCGATATCGACACCATCGTCGCTTCCATCAAGAAAACGAACCGCGCCATCGTTGTTCAAGAAGCGCAAAAAACAGCCGGCGTAGCCGCCGAAGTGATCGCGCAAATCAACGAAAAAGCGATTCTGCACCTGGAAGCTCCGGTACTGCGCGTAACTCCTCCGGATACGGTTTACGCATTCGCGCAAATCGAGGACGCATGGCTGCCGACGCCTGAGCGCATCATCGCGAGCGTCAAAAAAGTTCTTGAATTTTAATTGATTGATATCCAGAAGGAGGTAGTGCAACGTGGCAAAATTCGAATATAAATTCCCGGAACTCGGCGAAGGTCTGCACGAAGGCGAAATCGTCAAACTGCATATCAAAGCCGGGGACAAAGTCACCGACGACGACATCATTATGGAGGTTCAAAACGACAAAGCGGTCGTTGAAGTCCCTTGTCCGGTCAACGGTACGATTCTGGAAGTTCGCGTAGCCGACGGTCAGGTCTGCCATGTAGGCGAAGTCGTGGCAGTGATCGAAGCGGAAGGCGAACTGCCGGAAGGTTCGGAGGCGGAAACGGCTCCGGGTCCTCAAGCGGACGCGGCGCAGGAAGCCAATGCGGCCGTAGGCGGAGCGGATACGACTTCCTCGCCGGCATCGGCCGATCCTTCGGCTTCGAAGGGGTCTTCCCAGGCATCGGGCGGCAATAAATTCGCTTACAAGTTCCCTGAACTGGGCGAAGGCCTGCACGAAGGCGAGATCGTCAAGATGCACATCAAAGCCGGGGACAAAGTCACCGACGACGATATCATCATGGAAGTTCAAAACGACAAAGCGGTTGTCGAAGTGCCTTGCCCGGTTAACGGCACGGTGCTCGAAGTTCGCGTAGCCGACGGCGAAACCCACCACGTGGGCGACATCGTGGCGATCATCGAAGTGGAAGGCGAACTGCCTGAAGGTTCGGAAACGATCGAAGAATCCGCTCCGGCTGCCGAAGCGAAAGCTCCGACGTCGGCTTCGCCGGCTGCCGCCGCATCCTCTGCTTCTTCCAACCGCGAAGTGCTCGCTACGCCAAGCGTACGCAAGTTCGCCCGTGAAGAAGGCGTGGAGATCGGCCAGGTTCAAGGCTCCGGCAAGAACGGCAAGATCTCGCGCGAAGACGTCGAGAACTTCAAGAAAAACGGCGGACAAGCACCGGCTCCGGCAGCGTCCGAAGCAGCGGCTCCGACGGCTCAGTCTCCTGCAGCCGCTAAATCGGAAGCCCCTGCGAAAGCTGCGGCGTCCGCGCCTGCCGCATCCGCGGCGGTCGACGAAGAACGCGTGCCGTTCAAGGGTATCCGCAAAGCAATCTCGAACGCAATGGTCAAATCGGCTTACACCGCTCCGCACGTTACCATCATGGACGAAGTGGACGTAACCGAACTGGTCGCTTTCCGTACCCGCATGAAGCCGCTGGCCGAAAAGAAAGGCATCAAAGTTACTTACCTGCCGTTCATCGTCAAAGCGCTGGTTGCCGCAGTACGCGAATTCCCGGCTCTGAACGCTTCGATCGACGAAGAGAAGAGCGAGATCGTCTACAAGAAGCATTATGATATCGGCATCGCGACCGACACCGAAAACGGTCTGATCGTTCCGGTTGTCAAAGACGCCGACCGCAAGAGCGTGTTCAAGATCGCCGAAACGATCAACGATCTGGCGAAACGCGGCCGCGACGGCAAGCTGACTGCAACCGAAATGAGAGGCAGCACCATCTCTATCTCGAATATCGGTTCCGCGGGCGGCATGTTCTTCACGCCGATCATCAACTACCCTGAAGTCGCAATCCTCGGAACGGGCCGCATCAGCGAAAAAGCCATTGTGAAAAACGGCGAAATCGTAGCCGCTCCGATGATGGCTCTGTCCCTGAGCTTCGACCACCGTCTTATCGATGGCGCTACTGCACAAAACTGCATGAACTATCTTAAATCCCTGCTCGCTAATCCCGAGCTGATGGTAATGGAGGTATAAACAATGGTAGTAGGAGACGCTTCCCTGGATATTGACACATTGGTAATCGGTGCCGGACCCGGCGGCTATGTAGCCGCCATCCGCGCCGCTCAATTGGGACAAAAAGTTCTGATCGTGGACAAAGCGGAGCTCGGCGGTGTCTGCCTCAACCGCGGTTGTATTCCTTCCAAAGCTTTGATCTCGGCTGCGCACAGCTATGAAAATGCGCTGCACGGCGATGCTTTCGGCGTAACGGCAAGCGACGTCAAAGTCGACTTCGCCAAAACGCAGGAGTTCAAAAACGGCGTCGTCAAAAAAATGACGAGCGGCGTCAGCGGATTGCTGAAAGGCAACAACGTCGAAGTCTTCAACGGCGAATGCATGTTCATCAATCAAAACGAAGCACGCGTATTCAACGAACACGAATCGCCGCGCTACCGTTTCAAGAACTGCATCATCGCGACGGGTTCCCGTCCGATCGAACTGAAGCCGTTCCCGTTCGGCGGACGCATCCTGTCTTCGACCGAAGCACTGAACCTGCCCGAGATTCCGAAAAGCCTCGTTGTAATCGGCGGCGGCTACATCGGCGCGGAGCTGGGTCAAATGTACGCGAAGTTCGGCACGCAGGTGACGATCATCGAAGGTCTGGATACCGTACTGCCGGGCTTTGACAAAGACATGACGACTCTCGTGTCGAAAACCATGAAGAAAAACGGCATCGAAATTCATACCAACGCCAAAGCCGAGAGCGCTACGCAAACGGACAAAGACGTTACCGTGAAATTCTCCGTCGGCGGCGAAAGCAAAGAAATCACGGCCGACTACCTGCTCGTAACGGTCGGACGCCGTCCGAACACCGACGGCGAACTGGGTCTGGATCTGATCGAACTTGAACTCGACGAGCGCGGCCTGATTAAAGTCGATCAGCAGGGCCGCACCAATATCCCGCACATCTTCGCTATCGGCGATATCGTACCGGGTCTGGCATTGGCTCACAAAGCTTCGTACGAAGGCAAAGTTGCGGCTGAAGCGATCGCTGGACATTCGTCCGTCGTCGACTACAAGTGCATGCCGGCTGTAGTCTTCACCGATCCGGAATGCTCGAGCGTAGGCCTGACCGAAAAAGAAGCCAAAGAAAAAGGCTTCAACGTTGTGGCCGGCAAGTTCAGCTACGGCGGTAACGGTCGTGCCGTATCGTTGAACCATCCGGAAGGCTTCGTGAAAATCGTCGCTGAAGAAAGTACCGGCGTCGTACTGGGCAGCCAGATCGTCGGTCTGGAAGCAACGAACATGATCGCTGAAATGGGTCTGGCCGTTGAAATGGGCGCCACTCTCGAAGACCTGGCTCTGACGATTCACGCTCACCCGACACTGGGCGAGATTGTGATGGAAGCCGCCGAATTGGTTCTGGGCAACCCGATCCACGCGCTGGCTCCTAAAAAACGTTAATTGATACCCCGGAATCCGGAGGTTTGCGCATTGCTGTTTGCACAGCGGCGCGGAGCTTTCTTTCCGAACCAAACGGACGTCTTCGGACGTCCGTTTTTTTGCGGGTTGATGCAGTTTTTATATTGCGTGTCAAGCCTGTCAATGCAGACACTGCCGTGATAAACTAAACGAACGAATATTTGTTTCCGGCTTCACAATAGGAGAGCAACGATAGATAAGGGACGATTTTCGCGCTTTTTCCGGATTGGATTCGCCGATTAAGTCGGTACAGTTCGATCTGGGTCCAAGCATGCGGCGTCCCGGAACGAGGTGACTTTTTTTGCGTCAATATTTGGATTTGCTGAAAGATGTGCTGGACCATGGTACACAAAAAGGAGACCGGACCGGAACGGGAACGACTTCCGTCTTCGGCCGTCAGCTCCGCTTCGATCTGTCCGAAGGATTCCCGCTGCTGACGACCAAAAAGCTGCATTTGAAATCGATCGTGCACGAGCTGCTCTGGTTCCTCAAAGGCGAAACGAACGTCGGCTATTTGCAGGAAAACGGCGTGCGCATCTGGAACGAATGGGCGGACGAGAACGGCGAACTGGGACCGGTATACGGTTCGCAGTGGCGCGCCTGGGAAGCGCCGGACGGCCGCAAGATCGACCAGATCGCCCAACTGATACAATCGATCAAGCATAATCCCGATTCGCGCCGGCATATTGTCAGCGCGTGGAACGCAGCCGAGATCGACAATATGAAACTGCCTCCGTGCCATCTGCTGTTTCAATTCTATGTGGCGGACGGAAAACTGTCGTGTATGCTGACGATGCGCTCGGTGGATACGTTCCTGGGCCTGCCGTTCAATATCGCCAGCTATTCGCTGCTTACGCATATGATCGCGCAGCAGTGCGGCCTCGAAGTCGGCGAATTCATCTGGTCGGGCGGCGATGTGCACATCTATTCGAACCATATCGAACAGGTGAAAACGCAGTTGGAACGCGAACCGGGGGAACTGCCCAAGCTCAAGATTCTGCGCAAGCCGGACAGCATTTTCGATTATGCGTATGAAGACTTCGAATTCGAAGGTTACAACCCGCAGCCGGGAATCAAAGCGCCGATCGCGGTATAACGGGAGGATACGCATATGCCATTGATTACGATGATCTGGGCACAGGACGAGAACGGACTGATCGGGAAAGACAACAAGCTGCCGTGGCGCATTCCGGCGGATATGGCTTATTTCAAAGCGCAGACGCTGAACAGGCCGGTGGTGATGGGACGCAAAACGTGGGAGTCGTTCGGTTCCAAGCCGTTGAAAGGCCGGCAGAATATCGTGCTTACCCGGGATACCGGATTTGACGCCGAAGGCGCGAACGTCGTTCATACGCCCGAAGAAGCGCTGGAGGCGGCAGAAGGCGAAGAAGTCATGATTATCGGCGGAGCGCAGATTTACGAGCTGTTTTTCCCGCGGGCCGATCGTTTGCGGGTGACGCGTGTGCAGGGCACGTTTGAAGGGGACACGCATTTTCCGAAGCTCGATTGGACGCCGTGGACGCTGGCGCAGTCGGAAGAAGGACCGCGCGACGAGAAGAATCCGTATCGCTACGAATTCGAAATCTACGAGCGATCTTCGGAAAGTGCAAATTAAATTCCGCATAATCTATTTCAAATTGCGATTTCAAAATGATAATATGGTTGAAATATATCGCTTGTGATAAAATAGAGAACAAAAAAAATCAAGAACTTATGCGGATGGGGGAAACGTTCGATGTCTACACCTACTGGATTTATGGAATACAAGCGGCAGCTTCCCGCGGACCGCAGTCCGCTGGAGCGCGTGAAAGATTGGGAAGAGTTCCATAAACATATGTCGGAGGAAGAACTGCGTACGCAGGGCGCGAGATGTATGGACTGCGGAACGCCATACTGTCATGTGGGCGTGAACATGAGCGGCGGAACCTCCGGCTGCCCGGTGCACAACCTGATTCCCGAATGGAACAACCTTGTTTATCGCGGCCTCTGGAGAGAAGCGCTCGACCGTTTGCATAAGACGAACAACTTCCCGGAATTCACCGGCAGAATCTGTCCGGCGCCGTGCGAAGGCTCCTGTACCGTCGGCCTGATCGGACAGCCGGTTACGATCAAGACGATCGAAGAAGCGATCATCGAAAAAGGCTTTGCGGAAGGCTGGGTGCAGCCGGAACCGCCGAAGAACCGTACGGGCAAAAAGGTTGCCGTCGTCGGTTCCGGTCCGGCCGGGCTCGCCTGCGCCGCCCAGCTCAACAAAGCCGGTCATACCGTAACCGTGTACGAACGCTCCGATCGGGTCGGCGGACTGCTGACTTACGGCATTCCGTCCATGAAGCTGGAGAAAAATATCGTGCAGCGCCGCGTCGACCTGCTGGAAGCGGAAGGCATTACCTTCGTAACTTCCACCGAAATCGGCAAAGACATTCCGGCGCAGCAGCTGGTGGACGAGTTCGATGCCGTCGTACTTTGCGGCGGTGCAACGAAGCCGCGTGAATTCAATATCGAAGGCAGCCATCTCAAAGGCGTTACTTACGCGATGGACTATTTGAACGGAACGATCAAAAGTTACCTGGATTCCAATCTGGAAGACGGCAGCTACATTTCCGCGGCGGGCAAAGACGTGATCGTAATCGGCGGTGGAGACACCGGCTCCGACTGCGTGGCGACTTCCCTGCGCCACGGCTGCAGCAGCGTCACCCAGTTCGGCACGCACCAGAAAGCGCCGATGGAACGCGACCAAATCGCCAATCCGTGGCCGCAGTTCCCGAACGTATACACGCTCGATTACGCGCAGGAAGAAGCCAAAGCGATCTTCGGCGACGATCCGCGCGAGTTCTCGATCATGACGACCAAATTCGTCGGCGACGAAGACGGCAATCTCAAAGAGCTGCACACCGTGCAGATCCAGCGGACCGTCGACGAGACCGGACGCAAATTCTATGCGCCGATCGAAGGCACCGAGCGGGTATTCCCGGCGCAAATCGCGCTGGTCGCGATCGGCTTCGACGGACCGGAGCAGACCCTTGCGCAGCAGCTCGGCCTGCAAACGGACCGCTGGACGAACGTTAAAGCCAAATACGGCGATTACAAAACCAATGCCGACAAGATCTTCGCCGCCGGCGATATGCGCCGCGGACAAAGTCTCGTCGTCTGGGCGATCAACGAAGGCCGCGAAGCGGCGCGCGAAGTCGACAAGTACCTGATGGGCGCGACCGTCCTCGTCTAATACCTTGTCAACGCTAAAGGCAAGGTTACGCCCGCCTATAACGCGCCTGGAGCGTGTGCATTTCAGGCGAACGCAAACCTCCGATCAAGAGTTGACAACGTACCAATCCCGAATGTTTACGGGTGACGCTTTACCGCGTCGATCATTAAGGGCCGCACCTTCCGGTGCGGTCCTTTTTGTGCTAAAATGAATATTCGGATATCATTTTTGCGGTAAACGTGACCAGGCAGGTCGGGAGGATGACTCTCGGCCTTTTGCATGCTTTTTGCACATACAGGAGGAGATCGACGTGCAGCTTATTATTGCGGAGAAACCGGACCAGGGGGCCAAGCTGGCCGCTCCTTTCAAACACAAGAAAACGCAGGGCTATATCGAAATCGCCAAATGCCCGACGTTTCCGGACGGCGCTTATGTGAGCTGGGCGGTCGGCCATATTTGCGAGCTTGTGCCGCCGGAAGAGTACGATCCGGCTTACAAGCGCTGGAGCCTGGACAGCCTGCCGATTCTGCCCGGCAAATTCAAGCACCGCATCACTCCGTCCAAAGCCAAACAGTTCAATCTGCTCAAAGATCTGCTGAAACGCCCGGAGGTGGGCGAGATCATTATCGCGAGCGACGCCGGGCGCGAAGGCGAGTACATCGTACGCATCATCATCCAGCTCAGCGGGGTGAAGAAGCCGATGAAGCGGCTGTGGATCTCGTCGCTGACGCCGCGCGCGGTCGAACAGGGCTTCGCCAATCTCAAAGACGAGAGCGAAACGCGCAATCTGTACTACGAAGCGGTCAGCCGCTCCTGCGCGGACTGGCTGGTCGGCATGAACGGCTCGCGCGTCTATTCGCTGCTGTTCCAGCGGCGCGGCATCCGGGACGTGTTCTCGACCGGCCGCGTGCAGAGCCCGACGCTTGCGCTGATCGTGTCGCGGGAGAAAGAAATCGCCAATTTCAAACCCGAACCGTTCTGGGAAGTGAAAGCCAGATTCGATATCAACGGCGCGGAATACGAAGGCACCTGGTTCAAAGGCGAGGAGACGCGGCTGAAAACGCCAGAAGAAGCGGAAGAGATTCGTGCCCGCTGCGAAGGCAAAAACGCGGTCGTCGACTCGATCGAAACGGAGCGCAAAGAATTCCAGCCGCCGCAGCTTTTCTCGCTGTCTTCGCTCCAGGCTTCGGCCAACCAGATCTATAAATACTCGCCGCAGGACACGCTGAGCGGCTTGCAGCAGCTGTATCTGGACGGTTATATTTCGTATCCGCGTTCCGATTCGTCTTATGTGACGGACGAGGAAGCGAAGCAGTTTCCGGACATCCTCAAAAAGCTGGAAAACTTCGATGCGCTGAAGCCATTTTTGCCCGCGCCCAAAAGTACGCTGATCGGCAATAAACGCTACGTCAACGCATCGAAGGTCGGCGATCACTACGCGATCGTCCCGACCGAGCAGGTGCCTGCTCCGGGCAGGCTGCAGGGCATGCACCTCAACTTGTATCTGCTGATCGCCAAACGGCTGATTGCGGCGCACGAGGAAAAAGCGGTTATCGACTATACGACGCTGGTTACGCTGGTGGACGGCAGAGATCCTTTTCAAACCAAAGGCAAAGTGATCGTGCAGGAAGGCTGGCGCAAAGTGCTGTACGACAGTGCGCCCAAGAAAAAAGCCAAAAACGCCAATGCTAAAGACGAAGATAAAAACGACAAAGACGACGAGGAAGACGATCTGTCCGTCCTGCCGCCGGTACAAAAAGGCGACGAAGGCAAAGTGGCCGACGTCCAGGTGAAAGAAGGCAAAACGCAGCCGCCCAAGCGCTATACGGAAGGCCAGCTGATTACGCTTATGAAAACGGCCGGCAAGCACCTGGACAACGCGGAGCTGGAGAAAGTGCTGCAGCGCACCGAAGGACTGGGCACGGAAGCGACGCGGGCGAATATTATCGGGGGATTGAAAGACCGCAAATATATCGACGTCCGCAAAAATATGGTATATGCGACCAACAAAGGCACGGTGCTGATCGAAGCGCTCGGCGAAAGCGTGCTGGCTTCGGCGGAAATGACGGCCAAATGGGAGCAGCGGCTCGGCGAGATCGGCCAGGGCCAGGAATCGCCGAAGACATTTATGGAACAGGCCCAGCGGCTGGCGGAGAAGATCGTATCGGACGCGGTGGCGGGCGAAAAAGGATGGGCGTTCAGCGTGGAACCGCCGAGCGGGGAAGATCGCCCGTCTGCCGGCAATCGTCCGGGAAACCGCGCCGCCGGTTCAAGGAACGCAGCAGCCGGAAGCGACAATAAAGGCGGCGCTCCGTCGGCCGGAATCGGCGCCTGTCCGATCTGCGGCAAACCGGTCGTCGATAAAAAGAACTTTTACGGTTGTACGGGCTATCCGGCCTGCAGCTTTACGATTTCCAAAAAGATCCTCGGCAAAGCGCTGTCCGAAACGCAGGTCAAGCGGCTGCTGGACAAAGGCCGTACGCTGACGCTCAAAGGCTTCAAAAAAGGCGAGAAAACGTTCGACGCGGCGCTGTCCTGGAATCCGGAGCAGCGAAAGCTCGACTTTATTTTCCCGGACCGGGAGGACAAAGCCAAGCCGGGAGCGGTACAGGCCGGCCGGGAATCTTGACGGTTTGCAGATCCGTCCGTTCCCGGCATCAAAAAAACGGACCCTTTAAAGGGTCCGTTTTTGAAACGACGTCCGGGCGAAATCGCTGATGATCTCCGGAACTTGAGGAAGCCGGGAGACCGTATGCAGCGTGCCTTTGGAATGTTCGTTCAGCTCGATCAGATTGTACGCCCATTCGCGCTCCTGCTTGAGATAGACGGCGTTGATATCGGCGCTGAGCGCCGGAGCGATATCGGTGCGCAGCGAGTTGCCGATCATCCAGGTGGACGGCCGCGGCAGCGAACGCGCGCCGAGAATGCCTTCGAGCGCCTGGACGTTCTTGTGCTGGCGGATGAAAATATCGGAGCCGAAATAAGAACTCAGCTTCATCTGGTCGATCTTGCGCTGCTGGATCTTCTCTTCGCCTCCGGTATACAGATAGAGGGCGTGGCCTTCGCTGCGCAGAACTTCGAGCGTATCGACCATGCCGGGATAAGCCTCCACTTCGTAATCGTAGACGCTGAGCCCCAGCTTCATCAGCGCGGCTTCTTCGGCGTCGCTGCCGATCCGTTTATAGACGGAAGCGAAGTGCCGGTACGTCGCGATCAGCGATTCCGGGAAGTGGTGGCTGGCGAAGCCGACCACGTGCACGCCGGCGATATCGATCTCCAGCTGCTTGTCCCGCACTTCCTGAACGCTCAATCCGTAATCGGAGAACCAGCCGGTCATCAGCGAGAAGAACTCGTCCAGGATCAGATCGAAATACTTATTGCAGTAGACGAGCGTATCGTCGAGGTCGAAAATGAGATGTTGTTTGCAGGTACCCGTCACGGGATATTCACTCCTTCTTGCATCCCTGCGGGGGCCGATTCGCGAAAAGTGTCAAAAGTTTCGGTCAAAGACGCAGATAGGACTCCAGAAACATTTGCAGTTCCGACGCCCCGTCGGGACGAATGCTGAATTTTTCATTGAATTGTTCGCCGATGTGCGTGCGCAGCAGACCGGCCGTTCGCAGCAGGACCATGTGATGCTTGAGCGCTTCGGCGGGCTGCCCCAGATCGCGTTCCATTTCCTGCAGGGAACGCGGCTGGTCGGCGACGTAGCGCAGCAGCTTGAGCCGGTCCGGCATCGCCAGCGCGCGCGTCATGCGCAGCAGCACGGTCGGCGGTTCGTCCTCATGGGCTTCCGGCGCGTCGACCGGGTACTGGATCAGCAGCACGCTGCGGTAAAAGCAGTACGTGTTCATCGGCCGGTTGTGCACCGTCGGGAACAGGATCACCGTACGCAGGTCGAGCGGCGTTTCGATCACCAGGCCGCCCGACGCGTATTCCACCAGCGCGCTGGGGTCCATCTTGAGCAGCAGTTCGCGCTTCTCGGCCGCGTCCTCTTCCATCAGCGGCAGGATGGAATCGCGAATATCCTGGAAATAATAAGTATACCACGACTTCAGCAGCGGCGTATAGTCGCGCTGAATGCGCTCCATATCGGCCGGCGTCAGCAGCGGAAGCTGCCCGGCGATCCGGTCCAGCAGGTTTTGCGCCGGCTCGGTGAACAGACGTTCCAGGAAAGCCGGAATGTCTTCGCCGGTTTCGCGCTCGATCACGAGCGCGTACAGCGCGTCGAAATCGAGGAACGGCCAGCCGGCCGCTTCGTCGAACCGCCGCCGCAGATCCGGCGGCATGCCGTCTTCCGCCGCGGCCGACCAGTCCGAGCCGATATCGAGATTTTGCAGCCATTTCTTGGTGACGTGCACCATAAAGCTGCCGAGCAGCTCGTAAATCTCGGATACGTCTATTTGCACATCGTAATTGTTCAAGCTTTACCCTCCTAGGCCAAACATCGCTTTGCCGTTTAACCTATTATGTATGGTTTGGCTCGGACTTGTCCACTATGAACTTGGCGGATATCCGGCCTGCGGAAGGATACGCGCGTCCGCTTTTTTACCCGTTTCGTTATTATGCATGGAAGCGGCTCCGTTCCGGAGAAACGCTTCTTGAAAGGAATGAATGTTTCGTTGCTGCCCCGTTCCGCTTTTTCCTATTATATTCTGCTCGGCGTGGTCGTAATGGCCGGGCTGAGCCAGGGGCTGCTGCTCCCGCTGCTGTCGATCCTGCTCGAACAGCAGGGCGTGTCCGCTTCGGTCAACGGATTCAATTCGGCGTCGCTGTATATCGGTTCGTTCGCCATGACGCTTGTCGCGGAGCGGCTCGTCGGCGTCGTCGGATTCAAAAAGCTGCTGGTCGGCGGACTGCTCATGGTCCTGATCGCGCTGCCGCTGTTTCCGCTGCTTCCCGGCGTGCGCACCTGGTTTGTGCTGCGACTGATCATCGGAGCCGGAGACAGCGCGCTGAATTACGTCGCCCAACTGTGGGTGCTGCTTGTGACCCCTGCCGAAAACCGCGGCCGCAACCTGTCGCTGTACGGCATGTCTTACGGTATCGGGTTCAGCGTCGGTCCGCTGGGGATCGGGCTGGTCGATTACGGGGACTCCGTCCCTTTTCTTGCGCTTGCGCTGCTGTTTCTGCTGGTGCTGATCTTCGTCCTGCGCTTTCTGCTCGCTTACAAGCCGGAAAGCGGCAAAGAGCACACCGACAGAGGCTTCGCAAGATTTTCCAAAGTGTACCGTTACGCCTGGTTTGCGCTGATCCCGGCTTTCCTTTACGGTTATATGGAAGCTTCGCTCAACGGCAACTTTCCGGTTTACGGCCTGCGCATCGGGCTGTTTAAAGAAGATGTGGCGCTGCTGATGCTGAGCGTGGGCATCGGCGGACTGATTCTTCAACTGCCGCTGGGCATGCTCAGCGACCGCTTCGGACGCCGTCCCATTCTAATCGGAGCGGGCGTCTGCGGCGGACTGCTGTTTGCGCTGGTGCCGCTTGCCGGGACATCGCTCTGGCTGAATACGATTTTGTTTCTGGCGGCGGGCGGCCTGGTCGGCTCTTTTTACTCGCTCGGCATGGCTTATGCGGCCGACCTGCTGCCCAAAGCGCTGATTCCGTCCGCCAACGTCGTCGCGTCGTTTCATTTCAGCGCGGGCAGCATGCTCGGGCCGACGATCGGCGGAGCGGGCATGCAGCACGGGTCGCCGTTTCTGCTGTTCCTGCTGATGGGAAGCGCGTATATGCTGTTCGGCGCGTTCGGGTTCTTTTTCAAAGGCCGGACCGCTAAAAATGTATAGAAAAAGCCCGCTTGGCGTGGCATTCGCAGGACGTTTCGGGGTACACTAGAGAAGTGAAGTTTAACGGGACAGGGGAGTCGGATGGCGAATGATCAAGGTTAGAGGCTTGAAAAAGACCGTAAGCAGCGACAAAATACCCGTACTCAGAGGAATCGATTTCGATCTTGTGCGCGGCGAATTCGTCGCGATCGTCGGACCGAGCGGCAGCGGCAAAAGTATGCTGCTTCGCTGCCTCGCGCTGCGCGAGAAGTGGGACGGCGGCACGTTCGTCGTGGACGAGACCGATGTTTTTAAAGGCGGCTGGTCCGCCAAAATGAAAGTGCGCCGCGAGTGGGCGTATCTCCAGCAGAATCCGGATCTCGATCCGAACCGCACCGCGCTCAAGAACGTACTGATCGGCCAGGTCGGCCAGACGCCGGCCTGGCGCCGGCTGACGGGCATGGTGCGCACCGACGATTATATGGGCGCGATGGACATGCTCGAATCGCTCGGGCTGCTCGACAAAGCGAAGAACAAATCGGGCACGCTGAGCGGCGGGGAAAAACAGCGGGTGGCGACGGCGCGCGCGCTGGCGCACGGAGCGAACGTACTGCTGGCCGACGAGCCCGTGATCGGGCTGGACCCGCATACGGCAGACAGCGTGCTGGGCATGCTGAAGCAGCTGTGCGAAAAAGAAGAAAAGACGGTGGTCGCCGTGCTGCCGATCGAGCTGGCCGAGCGCCACGCCCACCGTATCTGGGGCATGGACGGCGGCAAGATCGTGCTGGATATCCGCGGACGCCGCTTGACGACGGCCGAGAAAAGCCGACTGTAACGGCCGGCCGCGGCGAACAGCCGGTATTCCATCCGGGGTTCGCCGGGCAGGCCCATATGCGAAAAGAGAGTGAGCGAAGGAATGAAAAAGTATTGGCTGGGCGCCCTGGCCGTATCGGGACTGTTGGCGCTTACGGGCTGCAGCGATACGCTGTCCCTGCCGGACCCGACGTCGCTGATTCGCCCGCCCCGTCTCGCGGCGGATAAGGAAGTGCTCAAGAACGCGATCGACGTCAAGCTTCCGGCGGGGGCGACCGAAGTGCGAACGCTCGGTTCCGAAGATACGAGCACGATTCACGATATCGATCTTGACGGAGACGGTGTAAACGAAGCCGTCGTATTCTACAAGTCGCCCGACGCCAGCGTCGTCAAGGGAATGATTCTGCAGAAGCAGGGGAACACCTGGGTGAATACGCTGACCGTCGACGGCGAAGGGCCGGTGCTGGACAAGCTCGAATTCCGGGATGTGACCGGCGACGGGCATCTCGATATCGTCGCGGGCTATGGCTTGGAAGAGAACGCGCCGAACTCGTTTAACAACTCGCTGGTGATCTACTCCTATACGGGAACGACGGTATCGAGTCCCATCGTCAAAGTGCCTTACGCCGAGTTCGGGGTGGCCGACTTTAACGGCGACGGCAAAGAGGAGCTTGCATTGATCAACTTCGACGCCAACACCGGCACGGAAATCAAAGTGTATCAATACCGGGAGAACAGCCTGCAGGAGCTGTCTTCGCTTACGCTTCCGAACAAAACGCTGACGAGCTATTACAATGTAGCCGCCGGCAAAGTATCCGAAGCCGTCAACGGGCTGGTGCTGGACATGACGATCGGGACGAGTTCCTATACCCAGCTTGTCGTCATGAAGAACGATATGCTGGAATCGGTGCTGGGCGAAGACGCCGCGTTCAAAGACGGCCTTGTCAAAAGCGAGGACGTCAACGGAGACGGCATTATCGAAATCGGCACATTGAGAAAGCCTTACGGCTGGAGTTATTTCGAGCATAAAGAAGACGTTCCGCTGCTGACGATTTACAGCCGGTGGGACGGAGAAAACGGCTTGAAGCAGGTGCGGGAACAGTACCGCGACGCCGCGGGACGATACGTGCTTCCGCCGTTTCCCGCAGAGCTTCAGGGCAACGTGACGCTCGATACGGTCTCGATCGTCGACAAATACCTGAAATTCGTCCGGATCGATACGCGCGAGTGGCTTGAAGAAGTCCGCTTCTTCACCTCCGCGCAGTGGCAAAGCGAGTCCGAGAACAACGGCTGGATCAAGCTGTACGGAACGAACAGTCTCGTCATCGCGTACCGGGTCAATCCGGACGGCGATCTGGCGCCCGGCAAATCGGGCATCCCCGCCGCCAATTGACCGGCGGAGTCGGGGACGGCCGAGGCGTACGGGCGCGGGGGCAGAAAAGCACAAACGGAAACAAGGCCGGAAAGGGGAACGTCAATGAGTAAAGTACTGATATTGGAAGACGAAGAGTCGATCCGCGGTTTTATCGTCATCAACCTGAAGCGCAACGGATTCGAGGTGCTCGAAGCGGGCAACGGCAACGAAGCGCTGCATCTGCTGCAAACGGAGCCGGGCATCGATATTGCGCTGCTGGACGTTATGGTTCCGGGGATCGACGGGTTTGAGGTCTGCCGGCGCATTCGCGAAACGAACGAACGGATGGGCATCATATTCCTGACCGCCAAAGTGCAGGAACAGGACAAGGTTTACGCGCTTTCCGTCGGCGCCGACGACCATGTAAGCAAGCCGTTCAGTCCGACGGAACTGATCGCGCGCATCCATTCGCTGCTGCGCCGGGTCAATGTGCACCGCGAAACGGCGGCCAAAGTCACATTCGACTCCGGGCCGTTCAAGCTGGACCTGATCTCCAAACAGTTCAAGAAAAACAACCAGGCGATCGAGCTGACGCCGACCGAATTTTCGCTGATCCAATTTTTCCTGGAAAAAGAAAACACGCCGCTCAGCCGGGATCTGCTGCTCGATCACGTCTGGGGCAAAGAATATATGGGCGATCCCAAGATCGTCGACGTCAATATCCGCAGACTGCGCCAGAAAATCGAAGACAATCCGTCCGAGCCCGAATACTTGCAGACCGTATGGGGGCACGGTTATAAATGGAAAGGCCAGGGTCAATGATCAAGAAAGGGATCGGCAGGCAGATCGTTATGCATTATTTTATCGTGGTTTTCCTGGCGCTGATGCTGGTGGAAGTCGTATTCCTGTTTGCGATGCGGGCCTATTACTACGATACGATCTATAATATGCTGTCGAGCTATATCAACGTCACGGTTCGCAGCGCGCAGATTGTTTCGACCGGGAACAGCGAGAGGGAATATCTCAACAACATGATGGACAGGTTGAAACGTCCCGACGCCGAACTGCAAATCCTCGACGGCAAAGGCAAAGTGCTGATCAGCTCGTCGGGGTTCAAATCGGACAAGCCGGTGCAGACGAGCGATATTCCGCAGGCACTGGCGTCCGGCAGCATCGCCAAGTGGATCGGACGCCAGGCCACCACGGGCGAGCCGGTTATGGCGGTCACGACAACGCTTCAGCAGGGCGGCGGACAAATTTATCTGGCCCGGTTCGTCACCTCGATCGAAAAAGTGAACCAGCGCCTGACCGCGATCACCCTGTTCTCGATGGCCGTTATCGCCGTTGTGCTGGTGATCGTCCTGATTGTCGGGATCGGTCTCGCCAATTCGATCGTCAGGCCGATCAACAATATTATCGCCGTATCGGCCCAGATGGCGAAAGGCCGGTTCGACGTCAGGGTCGAAGGGGATTACCGGTACGAGCTGGGCGAGATGGGTTCGACGCTGAACTATATGGCCGAAGAGATCGTGCGCAGCAATCAGATCAAAGACGACTTCATTTCTTCGATCTCGCACGAGCTGCGCACGCCGCTCACGTCGATCAAAGGCTGGAGCGAGACGCTCGACTCCGGCGGCTACGATCCCGAAGAAACCAAGCTCGGCATGGGGATCATCTCCAAAGAAACGCAGCGGCTGATCGGGCTCGTCGAAGAGCTGCTGGACTTCTCCAAGCTGCAGCAGAACGAGATGAAGCTGACGATGGAGCGGGTCGAATTGAAAGATCTGCTCAAAGAAATCATCCTGAATGTGTGGGCCAAAGCGGAACTGAAGCAGGTTCAGCTGCGGATCGAAGCGGAAAACGATTCGTTCGCCGTTTACGGCGACGCCAACCGGCTGAAGCAGGTGTTTCTGAATATTGTCGACAACGCGGTCAAGTTCTCCCACGAAAATTCGCTGATCGTGCTGCATCTGGCGCGCGAAGACGGCTGGGTCCGGGCTTCCGTGCGGGACAGCGGAATCGGGATCGACGAAGAGAATCTGAAGCGGGTCAAAGACCGGTTCTTCCAGGTTAACACGCAGGGCGGAGGCACGGGCCTCGGCCTGGCGATCACCCAGCAGCTGGTCGAACTGCACGAAGGCGAGATCGAGATGGCGAGCGAGCTCGGCGTCGGCACGACCGTGACGGTCAAGCTGCCGCTGCTGGACGAAGAACTTCCGCAGTTGCAAGAAGCCGAAGCGGAAGAAGACGGCTCTCCGGAGAATGCAGGGCCGGACGCAGGCGAATCTTCCGAAAACGAGAAAAAGCAGTAAAAGCAGCACTAGAAAAAAGGCAGGAGCTGAATATGGCGGAAAACAGCAAGCAGCAGGGTAAAACGGCCGCGGACGGACTCCGTATTCGCGAAGCTTCGCGCGAAGATTCGGAGCAGCTGGCCGGCATTCTGCGCGAAGCGGCGGAGCTTATGGTCCAAAGCGGCGTCGAGCAGTGGAAGCCGGAGATGTTCACGGCGGAGACGGTGGAAGAGTACTTCCATACCCGCCGGGTGTTTGTGCTCGAAAAAGACGGATACGCCGCCGGACTGTTTACGCTCCAAAACAGCGATCCGTCTTACTGGGGCGAACGAAACGACGAGAGGTATTTGTACCTGCACCGGCTGACGGTACGGCCGGAATTTCGCGGATTGGATTACGGCGACCGGATGCTGCGTTACGCGGAGCGGGAAGCGGACGAACAGGGGATGAAAGGGCTGCGGCTGGACTGCGTGGCGCATCTGCCCAAACTGAACGCCTACTACGTGCGTCAGGGGTTCGTCTTTGCAGCCGAACGCGACCTCAACCGCGGAGTCGGCGGACGGTACGTCAATTTGTACGAGAAAAAACGGGCGGATAATTGATCGCCCGTTGTCGAGTTTCGGTCAAATACCGGTTATGGAAAAAGCGCCGCTTCGCGTAATCGCGAAGCGGCGCTTGATTCGTAAAAACAAAAATTTGTGTGACGGTCAGGCGGGGAAGCGAAGCGAACCGCCTTTTTTAGGACGAGAGGCTTCCCGCTTTCAGCAGCGGGGATTTCTCGTAGGCGTCTTTCAAAGCGGGCTGCGAACGCACTACCGGCTTGGCGTAGACGGTCTCGTTCGGTCCGATAATCAGGATCTCGTCGCGCGTTCCTTTGATTACCGCGCCGTCGCGGATTACGGCGTTCTCGCCGATAATCGCGTATTCGATCTTGACGTTGCGGCCGATATGGGCGTTCGGCATCAATACGCTGTTTGCGACCAGCGAGCCCTTGCCGACCAGTACGGCGCGGAACAGCACCGAATGCTTGATCGTGCCTTCGTTGACGCAGCTCTCGTGCAGCATGGACGCGGTCGGCAGCGGAGCCAGCGTACGGCGGAACAAAGCCGGCCGGCTGTCTTTGCGGTTGGTATGCATCGGCCATTCGGATTTGTTCAATTCGAATTCGCTTTGATCGCCGAGCAGGTCCATGTGCGCTTCCCACAGGCTGTTGACCGTGCCTACGTCTCTCCAGTAGCCCGCGAACGGATAAGCGACCAGCGCCGAATCGTCGCCGAGCATCTGCGGCAGCAGGTCTTTGCCGAAGTCGTGGCTGGACGTTTCGCTGTTTGCGTCGCGCAGCAGGTAGGCGCGCAGGTAAGACCATTTGAAGATGTAAATGCCCATCGAAGCCAGGCTGCTCATCGGTTTGGCCGGCTTCTCGGAGAAGTCGACCACGCGCAGCGCAGCGTCGGTGGTCACGATGCCGAAACGGTGCGCTTCGTTCAGCGGCACTTCCATGACGGAAAGGGTAGCGTCCGCGCCGGAAGCTTTGTGGTTTTCGAGCATTTCCGAGTAGTCCATATGGTAGATATGATCGCCGGACAAAATCAAAACGTGTTCGGGATCGTATTGATCGATAAATGGAATGTTTTTGGTGATGGCGTCGGCCGTTCCCCGGTATTCGCCGAGAACGCCCGGAGGCAGCAGAGTGATTTGCCCGTTCTCATTCTTCCATGGCGTGCCTTCGCCGATATGCTCGTGCAGCGACTCGGCGGCATACTGGGTCAGTACGCCCACGGTGTCGATTCCCGAGTTCAAGCAGTTGCTGAGAGGAAAATCAATAATGCGATAATGACCGCCGAAAGGAACGGCGGGTTTGGCAAGTGCAGACGTTAACGGCGCCAGACGGCGTCCTTCCCCTCCGGCGAGCAGCATCGCAATGCAATCTTTGTTAATCATGAATATTCCCTCCCGTGATGGATGTTGACATGCTATATAGATAAACGGAAGTGCTTGCTTTTGAAACAAGTATGAATGTCAATAAATTTCATTTTCACGGAAGAATTTTTCAAAACGAGTTATTCATGTGTGCAGCAAGCGGGTAATAAAGCTATTGATCTGTTTAAATTTATTTAGCGGTCGGTTCGATTCATCCGATCGATTTGAACGACGAGCGAACGACGCAACGAATAAGGGAGAGTGAGCTTCGATGGCCAAACAGCCGCAAACAACGGACCAATCCTCCGCGCATTCTCTGTCGCGCGAAGAAATTTACTTATTTCACGAAGGCACTTTTTTTCACAGCTATCGAATGTTCGGCGCGCATCTTACGCGAGAAAGCGGCCGCGAGGGCGTACGGTTTACCGTTTGGGCTCCCCATGCGAACTCGGTCGGCGTGGCGATGGACCGCAACGACTGGAACGGCGGACAGGAACCCCTGGAACTTATTGCGGATTCCGGCGGAGTCTGGAGCGCTTTTATAGAAGGCGTGCAGGAAGGCGACCTGTATAAATACGCGATCGAATCGGTGACCGGAGAGCGTCTGCTCAAAGCCGATCCGTACGCTTTTTACGCCGAAGTGCGGCCGAATACCGCTTCGCGGGTCGGTTCGATCGACGGTTACGCCTGGGGCGATCAAGCCTGGCGCCGCAAGCGCCGCGCGCCTTACGCCAAACCGATGAATATTTACGAGGTGCAGCTCGGAACGTGGCGGCAGAAAGAGGACGGCGAATTTTATACATACCGGGAGCTGGCCGACCTGCTGATTCCTTACGCTTCGGAAATGGGCTATACCCATCTGGAATTCATGCCGGTGACCGAATACCCGTACGACCTGTCGTGGGGCTACCAGGCGACGGGTTATTTCGCGCCGACCAGCCGCTACGGAGAAGCCAAAGACCTGATGTACCTGATCGACCGCTGCCACCAGGCGGATATCGGCGTGCTGCTCGACTGGGTGCCGGGGCATTTTGCCAAGGACGCGCACGGGCTGAGGCAGTTCGACGGAACGCCGCAGTACGAATACGCCGATTCCATGCTGGCCGAGAAGCCGGGCTGGGGCACGCTCTCGTTCGATTTCGGCAAGCCCGAGGTGCAGTCTTTCCTGATCTCGAGCGCGCTCTACTGGCTGGAGATGTTCCACTTCGACGGGCTGCGCATCGACGCGGTCACCAGCATGCTGCGGCTCGATTTCGAGAAAAAACCGCACCAATGGCGGCCCAATGCGAGCGGCGGCGTGGAAAATACCGACGCGGTCGAGTTTCTGCGCAAGCTCAACCAAACCATCTTCAGCTACTATCCGAACGCGATCATGGCGGCGGAGGAATCGAGCGCCTGGCCGCTCGTTACCGCTCCCGCCCACGAAGGCGGCCTCGGCTTCAATTATAAATGGAGCATGGGCTGGATGAACGATACGCTGAAATACGTGGAGGCCGGTTTCGACGAGCGGAAGAATCTGCACAATTTGCTGACTTTCCCTCTTGTTTACGCGCATTCGGAAAACTTCATGCTGCCGCTGTCCCACGACGAAGTGGTGCACGGCAAGAAATCGCTGCTCGACAAAATGCCGGGTTCGTACGAACAGAAATTTGCCGGTTTGCGGCTGCTGCTGGGCTACCAGATTACGCATCCGGGCAAAAAACTGTTGTTTATGGGCGGGGAGTTCGGACAGTTTATCGAGTGGAAAGACGAGGAACAGCTCGACTGGCTGCTGCTCGACTACGAAGCGCACCGGCAGATGAAGGATTACACCGCCGCGCTCAATCATTTCTATCTGGCGGAAAAAGCGCTCTGGGAAATCGACCACGATTGGGACGGCTACGAGTGGATCAGCGCTTCCGACACCGGCCAGAGCGTGATCGCCTATACCCGCAAAGGGAAAAAACCGGGCGATACGCTGCATATCCTGATCAACTTCAAACCGGTCGCATATGACGATTACCGCATCGGGGTCGGCAAACCGGGGACGTATCGCGAAGTGTTCAGCAGCGACGAGGCCCGTTTCGGCGGCGGCGGACTGCTGAACGAAGGAACGCTCAAAGCCGAAAAGCAGCCGTGGCACGAGCGGGATTACAGTTTGTCCGTGAAGCTGCCGGCGCTGGGCATCGTAATTCTCAAAAAAAGCGGCCGAATCGCCGACGTTTTGAAAACGGACGCGGTAAAGCCGAAATCCGCAAAGCCAAAAGCGCCGAAGCCGAAAACTGCAGCGTCGAAAAATGATCAAAAAAGCGCAACGCGAAAGGGGAAAGCCTAATGAAACTGCTGTTTGCGGCCGCCGAAGCGGCTCCTTTTATCAAAACCGGGGGCCTGGCCGACGTGATCGGAGCCCTGCCGAGGGCGCTTAAACAAGCCGGCGCGGATATCCGCGTCGTACTGCCCAAGTACGGAGCCGTGCCGGAATCGTACAAAGCGCAAATGACGCCCAAAGGCTTCGTATACGTGCAGCTCGGCTGGCGCAGCCAGTATTGCGGAATCGAAGAGTACGACGACGGCGGCATTCCGATCTACTTTATCGACAACGAGTTCTACTTCGGACGCGACGGCGTATACGGGTACGGCGACGACGGCGAACGGTTCGCTTTTTTCAGCAAAGCCGTTCTGGAAATTCTGCCCGAAATCGGCTTCAAGCCGGACGTCATTCACTGCCACGACTGGCACACGGGCATGATTCCGCTGCTGCTCCAGGACACGTACGTGCACGATCCGTTCTACGACAATATTCAGACCGTGTATACGATCCATAACCTGCTGTATCAGGGCGTGTTCCCGTATGCGGTGTTCGGCGAGCTGCTGGGGCTGGACAACCGCCACTTTACGGAAGGCGGCGTCGAGTATTACGGCAACGTCAACTTCATGAAAGCGGGCATCGTATATTCGGATAAAGTGACCACGGTCAGCCCGACCTACGCGCAGGAGATTCGTACGGCGTATTACGGCTACGGACTCGACGGCCTGCTGTCTTCGATCGGCGACAAGCTGACCGGAATCGTCAACGGCATCGATGTCAAAAGCTACAATCCGAATACCGACCAGACGCTGCATACGCGGTACAAGAGCAGCCTGGCGAAGAAACGGGAAAATAAAACGGCGCTGCAAAACGAACTCGGCCTGCCCGTTTCTGTCAAAACGCCGCTGATCGGCATGGTCACGCGTCTGGTCGAACCGAAAGGGCTGGACCTGGTGGTGCGCGTGCTGGACGAGCTGCTGTATTCCGAAGAAGTTCAGGTCGTCGTGCTCGGCACGGGCGAAGACGGCTACGAAGACTGGTTCCGCCAGGCGGCTTACCGCCATCCGAACCAGCTGTCGGCGCAGATTCGTTTCAGCGAAGCGCTGTCGCGCAATATTTACGCGGCCAGCGATCTGTTCCTGATGCCGTCGATGTTCGAACCGTGCGGCATCAGCCAACTGCTCGCCATGCGCTACGGCAGCGTCCCGGTCGTGCGCGAAACCGGCGGCCTCAACGACACCGTGCACGCGTACAACGAATATACCGGCGAAGGCAACGGCTTCAGCTTCGGTTCGTACAACGCCCACGATATGCTGCATACCATCCGCCGCGCGCTGACGTTCTACCGCGACGAACCGACGTGGAAAAAGATCGTGCAAAACGGCATGAGCGAAGACTTCAGCTGGCTGGCTTCCGCCCGCGAGTATATGGAGATTTACGAAACGCTTAGAGGGTGAAGCGTGTTTTGATAGGTGAGGCGCGTTTTGGCGGGGGAGCGGGGCTTTGAGCTTCACCGCTTGTTGAAACCGGGGGATTCCGATTGAAATTGGAGCAAGGACATCCCCCGGTTTCAAAGGCGGCCGCTCCGCTTTACGCTTCAAAGCCCCGCTCCCCGGCATCCGCGCGGGGAGTTACGGGAGAGCAGTCCGGGCTATGACAGCCCGGACTTTTTTGTGCCTTCGCTGAGCTTCGAAATTTCGCTTTGGGTTAGGGCGTGTCTTCAAACCTACTGAAGTGCATCTTTAGCTGCCTTTTCGCCCGCTAATGAACCGTACCTAAAGCGTGTACGCTTCATTCAACGAATGAACCGTACCTAAAGCGTGTACGCTTCATTCAACGAATGAACCGTACCTAAAGCGTGTACGCTTCATTCAACGAATGAACCGTACCTAAAGCGTGTACGCTTCATTCAACGAATGAACCGTACCTAAAGCGTGTACGCTTCATTCAACGAATGAACCGTACCTAAAGCGTGTACGCTTCATTCAACG
>NZ_JAULSA010000002.1 GCF_030518235.1 Saccharibacillus sp. CPCC 101409
GGAGGTGGACGCGCAGCAATGCGTGGAGCTGACCAGTACTAATCGGTCGAGGGCTTATCCTCCCGACTTTTCAACAGAAAAGTCACTTCGATGACGCGAAGAAATCGTTTCGGATCCGGTTTTCAAGGTGCAAACCTTGTATGTAGAAATTTGATTCGCTTTGCCCGAAGGGGTCCGCGATTCAAATTCCTGTTCCAGCTTACTTTGTAAGCTTAGGTTTGGTGTTGACGGCGGAGGGGTTCCACACGTTCCCATCTCGAACACGACCGTTAAGCCCTCCAGCGCCGATGGTACTTGGACCGCAGGGTCCCGGGAGAGTAGGACGACGCCAAGCAAGCAGAAAAAGCCTTTACCGCGCATAACGGTGAAGGCTTTTTTGTGCGTTTAAAAACAATCAGCGTAAGGGGAGGTTGTACAGTGCTGGATCGGACTGAGCAAGTAAAAAGAAAAGCAGCGGGAAAAACGACATCGAGCGTAAAGCCACGACGTTAAGAATCGCTGGAAAGTCGTGTCTTTGTTTATGTTGGTTTTAATTTTAGGTTTTAAGTTCTATGCTCTTCCGCCCTTAAGCTTCCATAGCCGGCAGCGCCGCTATCCTCTTGTCCAGGCGCGAGGCGAAGCGCGCCGCTCAAGGCCCCGGGCCGTCCGGCTCCGACCGCTCAAGCGCCGGGAGGCTTGAGCGGCCTTTCCGCCCCGCCCCGGGAGCTGGCCCGTTCCGATTGGAGCGACTTTGGCTTTCCTCCCCCTTCGTCTAAACGGTTTTAGTTCAATGAAAGGGGAGGAAAACAAGCGGAGTCGGAAATCGGAACGGGCCAGCGGCCCCTCACCAGCGCACCACAACCCCGCAGTGCGTTAATCCCGCACCGAATCCGTACATCAGCAGTCGATCTCCTTTTTTGACTTTTCCTTCGTCGACTGCCTGCTGCAAAGCCAGCGGAATCGAAGCCGATGAAGTATTGCCGTAGTACTCGGCGCTGGTGAGCGTTTGCTCCTGCGCGAAGCCAGTTTTTTCGGCGATCGATTCGATCATTTTCAGATTGGCGCTGTGCGGAATAAACCAGTCGATACCGGTCAGGCCGCCAGGAAGAGCATCGCCCAACTGCTTGACTCCTTCGGGAACGGTACGAACCGCCCATTTATAAACCTCGCGTCCATTTTGGACTACCTTTCCGCTGCCTTCCAGCGGCTCACCGTTCAGGCTCCCGGCAAGTCCGGTGCGGTATACATGCTGTCCGCCTCCTCCGTCGCTGCCCATGTGGCTGCCGAGAAAAGCTCCGTCCTCATCGTATTCGACAATGGCTGCTCCGGCTCCGTCGCCGAACAGAATGCAGGTATTGCGATCCGTATAGTCGATCGTTTTGCTCATGCACTCGCCGGCGACGATCAGTACTTTGCGATGCAGCCCCGAACTAATCATTCCGTTTGCCAGATGCAGCGCGTAAGTAAAGCCTGCGCAGGCCGCGCTTAGATCGAGCGTGCCGGCTCCTTGCAGAGCGAAAGCATTCTGTACCAGACAAGAAACAGTGGGAAAAGGGAAATCCGGCGTAGTGGTAGCGGCAAGGACGAGGTCGACTCCATCCAACGCTTCCGGATAACGGCGTGCCAGATCCTCGACCGCTTTGATACAGAGCTGCGAAGTGAATTCGTTTTCGCCGGCGATCCGTCTTTCCCGGATACCTGTGCGCTGTACGATCCATTCGTCGTTGGTCTCCACCATTGCTTGAAGATCGTCGTTGGTAAGCCTGCGTTCGGGAACATAAGTGCCGAGAGCGGCGATGCGTGCGGTTGAACGAAAAGAATTCATAAGAAGTCAACTCCTTTAGCACTTTGTTTTAGTACCTGGTACTAATATAAAAGGCGCGGCTTTGTTTTGCAAGGATTTTATCGGAAAAGGGGCTGTTGAAAAGTCCTGAGAAGGTATATGGACGAGGAAGATATGCATCGAAGCCGGCCGTAATTCTTTGCAAATCTTTTTTGACAAGAGCGAAATTGCGGTTTATACAGCGGACTTTTTTTGCGGATCCAAAATGCCGGGCAGACAAAATAAACCGGAAAACCGCTTTAAACCGCGGATAAAACGAGCGAAACAGGACATATTTTGCCGGAACCCACCGCTGCAAAACTTGTCTGTAGCCTGCCGCGCCGCATTTTTGCAAACTGGAATCAGCCCGATCGGCCCGCAAAAGGCGGTACGGAGCGGGACAAATCAACCGGCCGGCAAAAACGCGGCCGCAGGCGGAGGTGGGGAAGCGGATGGTCTGGTGGATGGAAGAACCGATTCGAATGATCCAGACGAATCTGCGCGAGACGGATGCGGCGATGGATACGGAGCGGCTGATGGACGATCTGGACACTCTGGCCGCAAATGTGCTGATGGTCAACGCCGGAGGCATATTCGCTTTTTATCCGTCGCAGCTGGAAGAGCAGTACGTCACGCCTTTTCTGCAAAACGATCTGCTCGGAGAACTGACGGAGAAATTGCATCGGCGCGGCAAAAGGATTATCGCAAGATTCGATTTCAGCAAAGCGCACGAATCGTTGTTCCGGCGGAACCCCGAATGGTTTTATCGCAATCGGGAAGGACGGGAAGTCAATTATCACGGCATCGTCCATACATGCGTAAACGGACATTACCAGCAGCGAGTTTCTTTAAACATGATTGCGGAGGTGCTGGAACGCTATCCGGTGGACGGTATTTTTTTCAATATGTTCGGTTATCAGCACTGGGATTACAGCGGCAATCATTACGGTCCCTGCTACTGCGGCAGCTGCCGGAAGCGTTTCGGGGAAATGTACGGGCTCGACCTGATGGAATACGACGGGGCGGGCGGGCCGCTGCACAGGGAATACAGCGAGTTCTGCGAGCGCACCACGCGGGACATGCTAAGCAAGATTCGCGGTCACGTTAAAAAAGATTATCCGAACGTCGCTATTTCGACTTATCATACGGAAGGCGTCGATCTGGTGCGCAGCGAGTCGAACACGTCGCACGCCCGGCCGCTGCCCAAATGGCTGTATGCGGCGTCGGAAAATATCGCTTCGGTCGAAGGAGGCTGGCCCGACAAAAAGGCGAGCTGCTGCAGCATCAACGCGGTCGATTTGCAGTACCGGTTTACCGGGGTGTCGGTACACGAAACGGAGATCCGGTTGTATGAAGCGCTGGCCGCAGGATCGACGCTCGATTTCTGCATTATCGGCACGTTTCCGGATTACCCGGATCATTCCAATCTGCCGGCCGTGCGCGAGGTCTATCGTTTTCAGCAGAAAAATGAGAGCGTATTCAAAGATCTGACGCCGCTATCGGATGTTCTGCTGGTCAAGCCCGAGAACGGGCCGGCGCGCGGCGAGTATCTGGGCCTGTTCAAAATATTGAAAGAAAAGCACATCCAGTTCGAGGTGGTGGCGAGGGAGCGGTTGAGCCGGCGGCTGGAAGACGAGCGGGGAGCGCGAGTGCTGCTGCTGCCGGGAGTCGGCAGCCTGACAGCCGCGGAGCTTGACCTGCTGGAGCGGAAGCAGCGAAGCGGCCTGGTTGTCGCCGCCGCAGGCGGCGCGCTCGCGGACGATCCGCAGGCGCTGCGCGGGCTGTTCGGCATCCGGGGGCTGCGGAGGATGCCGGATGCGGAGTCCGCCTATTTCGAGGCGGACGGGGAAGGAATCGGCGGCATCCCGGGCAGCCGCCGGTGGATCGTGGCGCCCGGCGCATGCTGGGCGGCGGAAGTCGAGCCGAGCGTGCGGGGCCGGCTGCGCGGCATCGAAGCCGCAGCGTTCGGACCGCCCGAGCGGGCGTACGGACACCGGCGCAGCGGGGAATTCCGGGCCGTGTCGATCCGCGGGAACGGAGCGGGCGCCGGCGTGTATTACGGCTGGCAGCCGGGCGAATTGTACAGCCGCTACGGTTGGCGGGATCACAAAGAAGCGTTCGCCGCCATGCTGGAACGGGAGCTGGAAGGCGGATGGAGCCTGGAAACCGATGCTCCGCCTTCCGTGGAAGCGTTCGTGCACCGGACCCGGGATGGAGCGGTGCTGCTTCAATTGATCAATCTGTCGGGCTTCAACGGCATGACTTACCATGCTCCGCTGCCGATCGAGGATCTGTCGTTCTCGATCCGGCTGCCGGAGGCGGACGCGTTGAAGGATAGGCCGCAGGGCGTTTCGCTCGTTACCGGTTCCGAAGTGCCGGTCTCGCTTGGTCCGCAGGGAATCCGGATCGAAGTCGACCGGCTCGAACGCTACGAGGCGATCCTGATCGGAAGCGGAAACGTTTAGGACGGGATTCGAATCCGATCCGCATGCAATCTTCGCGCAGTTGCAACGAAATCGACAAACCGGGAGCGATTTTTGAATAAGCCGGATTCGAGATTTTCGGCAAGAGTTTTCAAACGAGAACGTTAAACGAAGTTAACCGGAAAGGAGAGACGGCGTATGGAACAGCCCGTATCGGCGGCGCCCGAGCGCAAAGCGCATTCGGCTTCGCTGTGGACGCGCATACTCAGACATCGTACGATCTATCTGCTGATGCTGCCCGGCATCCTGTATTTTATCGTATTCAAATTCGGGCCGCTGTGGGGACTTCTGCTGGCGTTTAAAGACTATAATCCGTATCTCGGGTTTGCGGGCAGCGAGTGGACCGGCTTCGGCCACTTCGCCGCTTTGTTCTCGGACCCCAACTTTTATACCATGTTCCGCAACACGCTGGCGATCAATCTGCTCGGTCTGGTCTTCAATTTTCCGGTACCGATCGTGCTGGCGCTGATGCTGAACGAAATCCGGCATGAAACGTTCAAGCGCATCAACCAGTCGATCGTGTATATGCCGCACTTTCTGTCCTGGGTCGTCGTGGCGAGCATGACGTACTTTATCCTCTCGGCCGATGTGGGGATCGTCAACAAAGTGATCGCTTCCTGGGGAGGAGAGCCTGTATCGTTTCTTTCGCGGGTCAATGCGTTCTGGGCGATGATTACCGCGCAGAGCGTATGGAAAGAAGCCGGCTGGGGCACGATTATTTTCCTGGCGGCCATGGCCGGCGTCGATCCCCAGCGCTACGAAGCGGCGGTGGTGGACGGAGCGAACCGCTGGCGGCAGATCTGGCATATCACCCTGCCGGCGATCCGCCCGACCATCGTGATCCTGCTGGTGCTGCGGCTGGGCAATATGTTCGACGTCGGTTTCGAGCAGGTGCTGCTGATGATGAATCCGCTTGTGATGTCGGTCGCCGAGGTGTTCGATACGTATTCGTATACGCGCGGCATTTTGCAGGGAAATGTCAGTGTGGGCGTCGCAGTGGGCATGTTCAAAGGAATCGTCGGCCTGCTGCTAATCGTCACCGCCAACAAAGTCGTCAAGCGGCTGGGGCAGGAAGGCATTTATTGAGCAAAGCGAGCAAAAAGCGAAATATTTACCGAGAAAGGAGGCGGGCGGATGAGTTTTGTCAAAAGTAAAAAGCCTACGGCGTTCGATTGGTTCAACTACAGTCTGGTGCTGCTGATTTCCCTGGTCTGCCTTTTCCCTTTTCTGTACGTGTTCAGCGTGTCGTTTACCGATCCGGACGTGTATGTGCCGCTCAAATTCTATTTGTTTCCGGACAAGTGGTCGCTCGACGCCTACCGGTACATTTTATCGACCAACAGCTTTCTGAACGCATTCAAAAGCACGGTGTTTATTACGGTCGTCGGCACGATACTCAATCTGGCCGTTTCGTTCACGTTCGCCTACGGTTTGACCAAACGCTCGCTGCCGGGGCACCGGGCGATGATGGGCTTCGTCGTGTTCACCCTGGTGTTCAGCGCGGGAATCGTGCCGAACTATCTGCTGATCCGCGAACTGGGCCTGATCAACTCGTACTGGTCGCTGATTCTGTCGAGCCTGACCAATGCGTGGAGCCTGATCGTCATCAAAAGTTTTCTGGAATCGCTTCCGGCAGAGCTGGAGGACGCGGCGCACATCGACGGCTGTTCGGAACTCGGGGTATTCTGGCGCATCGTGATCCCGCTGTCCATGCCCGCGATCGCGACGTTTACCCTTTTTTTCGCGGTGGCGCACTGGAATACGTACTTTAACGCGCTGATCTACCTGACGGATTCGCACAAGTGGACGCTGCAGGTGCTGGTCAAAACGCTGGTCATCGACTCGAATTCCTCGGCCGCCGCGGCTGCGGGGGCGAGCGACGAAGCGGTGATGCCGCAGGAAACGATCCGGATGGCGTCCATTGTGCTGTCCATGCTGCCGATCCTGGTCATTTATCCGTTTCTGCAAAAACACTTTGCCAAAGGCGTTATGCTGGGTTCGGTAAAAGGATAGGCGAAAGCAGGCGCGCCCGAAACAAACCAAGCCGAACCGTCAACTTGAATCGAGGGGGAAGAAAAAATGATCGAGACGACCGAAACGAAAAAAAGACGCTCCAAATGGACGGCGCTGCTGTGTACGGCCGCCATGCTGCTGTCGGTGTTAACCGCCTGCGGATCGAAAGGATCGCAAACGGCCGCGCAGGGAGAAGGCGAAGGCGGCGGGCCGCTGAGCATCCAGATGTTTGCCGGCCTGTTCAGCGAACTGCCGGATATGAACGACGAGTACTGGACGGGCTGGCAGGACATGACGAATGCCAAGCTGGATATCGAGTGGGTGCCTTCGGGCGATCTGAACACGAAGCTCGATCTGCTGCTGGCTTCGGGCCAGCTGCCGGAAGTCGTCTCGACGACGGACTTTACGCGCCCGACGCTGATCAGCGCGATCAAGAACGGCGCGTTCTGGGATCTGACCCCGTTTCTGGGCGATCTGAGCGAGTATCCGAATCTGAAAAAAAACCTGGCCGAAGACGCGCTGAAATACCTGTCGGTCGACGGCAAGATTTATGCGCTGCCCCGGTCGAGATCGCGGGTGGACGGCGGCTTGAAAATTCGCGAGGACTGGCTCAAAGAGCTGAATATCGATGTGCCGACGACGATGGACGAGTACAAAGACGCGCTGGCGCAGATCGTCAAAGCCAAACCGGGCACGATCGGCCATCTGTTCGTCGACAATCCGACAGCCGCGATGCAGGCGGGCTTCGGCGTGTACAATCCGACTTACGACGACGCCGGCGGCCTGATCAACCCGCGTTTGACGCCGCAGTATGTGGAGATGGTCGGCTTTTTCCGGGAGCTGTACGCCGAAGGGCTGATGTCCAAAGAATACGCGGTCATGAAAGAAACGCAGGCGGAAGAATTGTTCAAGACCAACCGCGCGGCGTCGTACGGACGGCCGATCTGGTGGGACGACGAGTGGGAAAAAGCGATGCGCAAATCCGGCGAGGAAGACGCAAAGATTCTCAACGTGCATCTGAAAGGGCCGCACGGGGACGACGCGGTCGCGCTGGAAACGGGCGTGTCGGGCGGTTTCTACATTTCGAAAAAAGTGCCGGAAGAAAAAGTGAAGCGGCTGCTGGCGTATTTTGAACAAACGGCTTCGCAGGAAATGACGGATTACGCGTACTACGGCAAAGAAGGCGTTCATCATACGGTCGAAGACGGACAAAAAGTATTGACCGAGCAGGGCGTCAAAGAAGTCAATACCACAAGCAAAGGCGCGGGCGTGCTGGCGTATTCCAAATGGGGCAAAGTGATCAGCGCTTCGGCCAGCAAAGCGTTCAACGACGCCAAGATCGCGGAAGTCGAAAAGTTCGACGAAGTCGGCAAAATCGATCCGTACCGCGTAGTCACGGTGGAATCGTGGATCAACGGCTGGCCGCCGTTCGAGAGCGAATACAAGTCGATGATGACCAAAGCGATCGTCGGCCAGATTACGCTGGAGCAGTTCGAGGAGTATGCGGCGGGCCTGCGCGAGCAGCCGGCGTTGAAGCAGGCTTTTCTCGATATGGCCGAAGCGTACAAACAGTTCCAGGAATCGTAAGCGCGTTTGAAACGCCGGGAACGATATGGGAAGTGAAAAGGGGGAGAACGCGTGCAGGACAAGGAAGAAGTCTGGTGGAGGCGTCCGCTGCGCATTATCCAGCCCAATCTTCAGGTGGCCGATACGGACAAGATCGATCCGGCCCGGCTGGCGGGGCAGCTGGAGAAACTGGGCGCGAACGCGGTGGTGTTTAACGTAGGCGGGATTTACGCCTGGTACGAAACGGAGGTGCCGCATCATACGCGCAATCCTTTTCTGCCGGCCGGGCGGGATCTGCTGGCGGAAGTGATCGCGGAGCTGCACAAGCGGGATATCCGTTTTATCGCCCGCTACGACTTTAGCAAAGCGGACGATTCGGTCTGGCTGCGGCGGCCGCAGTGGTTTGCAAGAGACGGGGAAGGGCGGCCCGAAACGGTCGGGGCGGGGCGGCCGGGACCGTGGCCGCTGCTGCTGACGACGTGCATCAACGGCGGCTACCGCAACGGCGAAGCGGCCGAGAAAGTGCTCGCGGAATCGCTGGAGCGCTACGATATCGACGGCGTGTTCTTCAACGCGCCGGGATACGCGTTCTGCCGCTGCGAAATTTGCCGCGGCAAATATGCGCGGCTGTACGGCGGGGCGGAGCTGCCGGAATCGCGCGCTCGGCTGGAGCGGGACTTCCCGCTGCGCTGCATGACCGACAATCTGCGGCGGCTGAACGCCCGGATCAAATCGGTCAAGCCGCATCTGCCGACGATTCTGTATTACGATCTGTACCGCGATCGCCTGGAAGAGCGGTCGCAGATCGCCGATCTGATCTGCGCGGAGCCGCAGGATATTCTGTCGCTCGGCTGGCGGCATATCCCCGAGTTCTGGAAGCCGGCGCTGTCCATGCGCTTCGGCCGCTCCGCGGAAGGGCTGCCGGCGCCGCTCGGCATCGTCCATTCCTGCCCGGGAATGGACTGGCGGCATACGGGACTGCCGGCCGCGGAGTACCGCTTCTGGATGGCGCAGGTGCCCGCCAACGGCGGGCAGATCTGGCATTCGCTCACCGGCGTTCCCGATACGATCGGGGATAAGCGCATTCTGGAGCAGGTCGCGGGTTTGAACCGCGACGCGGCCCGCGTGGCGCCGTATATGCACGGCGCGGAGCCCGAGCAGGAGATCGCCCTGCTCTGGAACTCGGAGCGCTCGGCCGAAGGCTGGGCCGAGGCGCTGATCGGCGCGCAGCTGCCGTTCGCGGTGCTGCCGGCCGAAGCGGCGGAGGCCGGCGGGATGGAACGCTATCGGGCGGTAATCGCGCCCGAAGGGCTGGTCTGGACGGCCGCGCTGCGCGCGGCGGCCGGGAAGTTCGTCCGGCAGGGCGGCGGCCTGCTGGCGGAAGGCGCGCTGCCCGGCGAGCCGGCTTCGGGCGGCGGCCCTGCGGCGCTGCTCGGCCTGAAGGATGCGGGCGTGCGCAGCGAAGAATTGCAGGCGGCGTATATCCGCTTCGAGCCGGAAGCGGATGGCCATCCGCTGCGCGCCGGGCTTGAGCGGACGGAGCTGCTGCCGCTGCGGGGACGGGTATCGTACTGCTTCGCGGCGGAGCCCGGCGAAGATACACAGATACTGGCGACGCTCGTGCCGCCGTTCTCGCCGCCCGAAGCGGTCGGCGCTCCGCCGGAGCGGGCTTCGCTGCCCGCTCCGCGGACCGATCTTCCGATGGCGGTGACTACGGCTTGCGGCCGGGGCCGAACGCTGTACTTCGCCTTTTCGCTCAGCGCGCTGATCGCCGAATACAAGCTGGACGATCATTACCGGCTGGCCGCCAACGCGGTCCGGTGGCTGCTCGGCGCCCCGCCGCGCGTGGAAGCTTCGCCGCGGCCGGGCCTACAGCTTACGGTGTTTCGCCGCGGCGGCGAACGGCTGGCGCATCTGGTGAACGGCGCAGGCCGACGGCCGCTGACGGCTGTAACGGAGATGCGGGACGTCGAGCTTGCCGTCCGCACGGAAAAAGATCCGGCCGGATACAAGGCGGAGTGTCTGATTTCCGGCGAAACGCCGGAAACGGAAGTGCGCGGGGATGCGCTGATCGTCCGGCTGCCGGTGCTGCGATCGTGGGAATGCGTGCGCGTTTCGCCGGCCGAAAGCGGCCCGAACCTGTAAATTCCGTTATAATGGGGGACAAGAAGCCGGACGGGAGGAAGCAGAGATGAGCGAGTTTTCGCAATCCGTAAAGATCCGTATGCGCCGGATTCTGCCGGCAAACACTTATTTGAATCGTCTGATCTGGCTCGGCTGCCTGTCGGTGCTGGTCCCCATTTTGTTGATCGGAAGCGCTTACTACCACGTTTCGATGAGCCGCTTGACCGCGCAGTTTCGCGAGGACAACCAGGAATCGCTGCTGCTGCTCAAAGACCGGATGGAGCAGACGCTCGGCAGTATCGAGAACGTTTCGCTGCAGCTGGCGGTCGATCCGCTGATCCGCCTCGCGCTGGACGAACCGGAATATAACGCGGACTATCTGGCGCAGGTCGAGCTGCTCAATCTGTTCCAGGTGCGCCGGGGTACCGAGAACCTGATCGGCGATATCGTCTTCTACCGTTCGGAATCGGGCACGACGCTGTCCAATACGTACGGCTACGTGAACGAGCGCGATTTCCGGTTCCGCGGCGATCTGAACGAAGCGCTTGAGCGCGGCGAAAGCGGCTGGATGCGGCTTGGCGAATCGGCGAAAGAAGGCTATATCTCTTACGTCCGCCCGCTGCCGGTCATGCGCAGCGGCCGGCCGGAAGGCCTGATCGTCATGCAGGTCGACGAGAAAGGACTCGACCGCCTGCTGCGCAGCTACCGCACGTCGCTGGAAGACCAGTCGCTGCTGGTGCTCGGTCCCGGCGGCGAAATGCTGCTGCGGGCGGAGAGCGTCCGCGCGTCGGGCGGCCTGTCCGGGGAAAGCGAAATCCGCCGGATCGCGCAAAGCGCGGAAACGTCGGGCAGCGAGCTTGTCAGCGGCGAAGACCAGCGGGCGCTGCTCGCTTTTCAGCGTACTTCGTTCGGACGCACCTATGTATCCTGGCTGCCGGAATCGTCGATGATCGAACAGCTCGGCTGGATTCGCGGGCTGATTGTGGTCACCGCGCTGGCCTGTCTGCTGTTCGGTCTGCTGTTCAGCGTCGTCACGTCCCGGCTGGCTTACAATCCGGTGCAAAGACTGCTCCGGCACGGCGCCGGACTGCGCAGCGGACAGCAGGGAAATTCGGGCCAGGGCGGCAACGAGATCGAGTATATCCGCTCCTGTCTGGATTATCTGAACGAGCAGGCCGGTTCGCTGGATCGTTATGTGCGCAGCATGCAGCCGGATCTGAGGGACCGTTTCTTCCAGAAGCTGCTGCGCGGCGATTACGCCGGCGATTCCGGGGAACTGGTCCGTCAGTGCGGATTGTACGGCATCGATCCGGACGGAGAAGCGGCTGTGCTGGTCGTCAAAGTCGAGAATCTGCTCAAGGAAAAACGATTCCTGCCGCAGGAAGGCGCGGTGATTCGCTTCGCCGTGCGCAATGTCATGAACGAACTGATCCAGACCGAAGGATTGAAAGGCTTGGCCGTCGAAGACGGCGAGCGGGAAAGCGCGGCGCTGCTCGGCTTTGCGCCGGGGACGCCGCCGCGCGTCGTCAAGGAAAGCACGGCCCGCTACGCGGACAAGGTGGTCGAATCGCTCGGACGCTACCTGTCGTTCTCCGCGGCGGCCGGTATCGGCCGGCCCGCCGGTCTGCGGCATCTGCCGGACGCCGCCCGCGAAGCGCGGACCGCGCTGAAATACAGGCTGTTCCGCGACGACGAGCGCGTGCTCTGGTACGAGGAGCCGATTCGCCTGGACGCGGGACGTCCGCTGTTTCTGTACCCCAAAGAAATCGAGGAGCGGCTGATCGCCGCGCTCGGCGGGGAAGACGCTTCCGGCGCCGAAGCGGCGCTGGAAGAATTCACGGACCGCGTGCGCAGCGCCGGCTCGTACAATGTAATCTCGCAGTGCTACCATGTGCTGCTGTCCGCGCTGATCCAGGCGCTGGAAGTGCACGGGGCGGTGCCGGGCAAGCTGTTCGGGGAGAATCTGTTCGAGCAGCTCAAGGAGAACCAGACCTCGCGCGAGATGCACGACTGGTTTGCGGGGATGCTGTTTCCGGCCTGGATGCGGATTCGGGCCGAAAACGCGGGCAGCCCTTCGCGGCAGCTGCTGCGAAGAGTCTGCGCGCAGATCGAAAGCGACGAAGAAGGCAGCCTGACGCTGTCGGAATGCGCGGCCCGAGAAAGCGTCAGCCCGTCCGTCCTCAGCCGGCTGTTCAAGAAAGAAATGGGAATCTCTTTCGTCGAATATATGATAGAGTTTAAAGTGAACAAGGCGAAGCGGCTGCTGAAGGAAACGGACTGCAGCGTGACGGAGATCGCCGGCATGGTCGGATATTCGGAGCGCAACCTGAACCGGGCGTTCCGGCGCTGCACGCAGATGTCTCCCGGGCAATACCGGACGATGCAGCGCTGACCGGCAGACGGGACGCGACAGGCCCGGTTCGCCGGAGTCCGCCTGTCCGCCGCGCGGCGGCGCGGCCGCTTCGTCATTACAGAAGGGATGGATACCATTTGAATTCCGCAGAAACGGTCGTCGGCTTTGCCGGCATCGGAGTTATGGGCAAAAGCATGGCCGGTCATATTCTGGACGCCGGCTACAAGGTGCACGTTTACAATCGGACGCCGTCCAAAGCGCAGGAGCTGGTGGACCGCGGCGCCGTCTGGCACGATTCGCCGGGAAAACTGGCGGCCGAATGCGACGTCGTGATTACGATGCTCGGCTATCCGAAAGATGTCGAAGAGGTGTATACCGGAGAAGACGGCCTGATTCCCCATGCCAAATCCGGCGCGTACCTGATCGATATGACGACGTCGAGCCCGCTGCTGTCCCGCCGTCTGGCCGAAGCCGGTCAGAAGCGCGGCCTGCATGTGCTGGATGCGCCGGTATCCGGCGGGGATGTGGGCGCGAAGAACGCCAAGCTGTCGATCATGGTCGGCGGCGAGCGGCAGGACTTCGAAGCCGTGCGTCCGCTGCTGGAGATTATGGGCAGCAATATCGTGCTTCAGGGCGGCGTCGGCGCGGGGCAGAATACGAAGATGTGCAACCAGATCGCGATCGCGTCGAACATGATGGGCGTGACCGAAGCGATCGTTTACGCCGAGAAAGCGGGACTGGATCCCAAAACGGTGCTGAAAAGTATCGAAACCGGAGCCGCGGGCAGTTTCTCGCTGAGCAATCTCGCGCCGAGAGTGCTGGACGGGGATTTCGAGCCGGGCTTTTATATCAAGCATTTTGTCAAAGACATGGGCATCGCTCTGGAAGCGGCCGAAGAGATGGAGCTTGAACTGCCGGGCCTCAAGCTGGCGCAATCGCTGTACCGCAAGCTGGAAGACGCCGGATATGCCGAGAAAGGCACGCAGGCGCTGTACAAGCTGTGGGAGGACGGACTGGTTTGAGTCAAATGGATTGACGAAAGCGGTCCCCGCGTTTGGCGGGCGGCCGCTTTTTGGCGCGGACGGCAAACGGAGGCCGAATTTCAGGACGGGGCTTTTTCTCTGCCGAGCGTTTGGACAGCGGGGGAAGCGGGTTAATAATAGACATTGCGGCGGTCTTCCGGACAGTCGTTTGGACCGCGTTCCATCGGTCTTTTCAATTCCATTAAAGTTTTTTGAGAAAAAGGGTTGACCCCTGCTTGCTGGCATGGTATATTATTTCTTGTCGCCGCGGCCGACACGCTTGAAGAAAGCGAGACGGTACAGAGCGCAGGATGCAGATAAGGCCCGTTGGTCAAGGGGTTAAGACACCTCCCTTTCACGGAGGTAACAGGGGTTCGAATCCCCTACGGGTCATACATATGGAGGCTTAGCTCAGCTGGGAGAGCATCTGCCTTACAAGCAGAGGGTCGGGGGTTCGAACCCCTCAGCCTCCACCATGAAGACTTTGGCGACAAAGTCGAATACTCAAGTTTGACACTCTGACGCGGGGTGGAGCAGCTCGGTAGCTCGTCGGGCTCATAACCCGAAGGTCGCAGGTTCAAATCCTGCCCCCGCAATTGCTTTACTTTATGGCCTGGAACCGTGGTGTAGGGGTTAACATGCCTGCCTGTCACGCAGGAGATCGCGGGTTCAAATCCCGTCGGTTCCGCCATTTTAATTCAATAGTGTTTTGCGGACGTGGCTCAGCGGTAGAGCATCGCCTTGCCAAGGCGAGGGTCGCGGGTTCGATTCCCGTCGTCCGCTCCATTATTTGCGCCCTTAGCTCAGCTGGATAGAGCGTTTGACTACGAATCAAAAGGCCGGGAGTTCGAATCTCTCAGGGCGCGCCATTATTTTTCTAACCACAACGCCGATTTGGATGCGGATTGACCGCATTGGATCGGCGTTTTTTGCTGTGGGTTTAAGGTTGAATATCAGGCACTTTCACAGGCGCAAAGCCTGCCGCAGAGCGGCGGGGCGCTTTGGAAAGTGCCTTTTTGATACGGCGGATTGCGTGATTTTTGAGTTCGAATTTTTTGTAGCGCTTACATTTTTGCCGATTGAAGTTGCAACAAGATACACTAAACTTTCCCGGACCGAGCCCCTATAATCGAGACATGAAAGGAGCTAGAACTTCATGAAGGAACGTACACAGCGAATATTTGCGAGATTTTTGAGAGTGAACACGCCTTTGACTTTTGAGGATTTGAGCGAAGAATTCCGGATCAGTGAACGTACTTTGCGAAACGAACTGGTGCTGATCAACGAATATCTGGTCAAGCATCAGTACCCTGCCGTCACGACCGCAAGAGGCGCGGGAATGACGCTGGTTCTGCCCGATCGGGAAACGAAGCGGCTGCTGGAGCAGATCGGCGGCAGCAATCCGAAAGATTATTACCGGCCGGACGAACGCTTTCTCGCCCTGCTGCTGGATATTGCGCAGTCCGGGAAGATCACGCTGCTGTACGAAATGGAGGAAAAGCTCCAGGTCTCCAAAAGCACGCTGGACGAAGATATGCGCAAGCTCCGCCAGTATTTGCAGCCGTACGGCATTTCGGTCGTCAGCCTGACAAAGCAGGGCATCGTGCTCCAGGGCGACGAACGCTCGATCCGCTCCATGCTGTTCGAAGCGATCAACAGCCTGACGAATATCGAACAGCTGACGCAGATCAAAGAAACCGATGCGCTTAGCAGATTCGCGCTGGATTATCTGGACCGCAAGGTGCTGAAAATCCTGGGAAGATGTTACGACGAGCTGTTGAAAAAGCCGAATGCCGAAACCAATCACGTATACCGCAACCAGATTATCCTGTTTGCCGCGGTATGGGCCAGACGGGTGCGCGAAGGCAGCACGGTCAGCGAATTTATCCGGGCCAGGGCCGAGATCAGAGAAGGCCCGGTTCGAAGCTTCGCCGACGCGGTATGCGCCGAGTTGTCGCTGCTGCCTTCGCTGAACGAGATCAAATACATGACGTTCAGCATCGAATCGTTCAAGCCCAAAGACATGAACAGCTCGTTCGACTGGGTGGCCGCGCAGCTGCTGACGATTCAGCTGATCGAGCATGTGGGCAAAGTGACGGGCATTCCTTTTTCCCAGGAAGAAGAAGACCTGTACGAAGGATTGTCCCGGCATATCGCCGGACTGCTGAGCCGGTCCCGGAACGATCTTCAGGCGTTCAATCCGCTCAAGGATACGATCAAGGAATCCTATGCAGCGATGTACAGCGCGGTTGCCCGGTTCAGCGCCCAGATCGAAGACTACACGAAAAAGCCTTTAACGGAAGACGAGATCGGCTTTTTGACCGTGTACTTCTCCACTTCGGCCAGCCGGATCAACGAAGAAGAACAGTTCGTATACCAGGCCGTCGTCGTTTGCAATCACGGAATTTCGACCGGGAAACTGCTGGCGGCCAATTTGAAAAGACAGTTCAATATCGAAATCGTGGCCGTGCTCAGCTCGTACGAGTTGGCTTTTATCGATAAGCTGGACGTGGATTTGATCTTTGCTTCGATTCCGATCGATTATCCCCCAAAACCGGTGCTGCTGCTCAACCCGATTTTGATGGAAAGCGACAGAAAAGAAGTAAACGCTTTCTTGTGCGAACACAAAGACCGCAGACGAACGATCTCCAACAAATTGGACGCGACGAAGCTGATGCAGGATGTGCTGGCCTTGATTACGGATAGCGGCGGCAAAGTAACCCCGAAAAGCTATCAGAAGGTGGAAGATACCTTTAGAGGACATCAACTGAAAATTAACACGAGGGAGCTACAGCCGATGCTACAGGACGTTTTAACGGATTCGAATATTTTGCTGAACCAGGAAGGCGCGGATTGGAGGGAGGTGATTACGAAAGCCGCCGGGCCTTTGCTCGAAGACGGGACGATCGAACAGAGGTATATCGGAGCCATGATCAAATCGGTCGAAGAGTTCGGGGCGTATATCGTCGTCGGCAAACATCTCGCGCTGGCGCACGCAAGGCCGGAAGACGGCGTCAACAAACTGGGCATTAGCGTGATGACGCTGAAAAAGCCGGTAAACTTCGGACATCCCGATAACGATCCCGTTAAGCTGGTGTTCTGCCTGGCCGCTATCAATTCGCATTCCCATATCAAAATTATGAAAAGTCTTGTCGAGCTGATCGACGATACGGACAAGCTGGAGCGGCTGTTCGCCGCCAAAGATATTCCGGCTTTCAACCAGGCTTTACATGGAGAAATTCCAGTTCACGATAAACGGAATTCGTAACGCCGCCATACATCGCACGCTATTACATCTGCCGAAGGAGCGAGAAAAATGAAAAAAGTGAAGATTTTGTTCGTATGCGGAGCGGGACTCGGAAGCAGCTTTGCCTGCCAGATGGCTGCGGAAGACGTGCTGACCAAGCTGGGCGTGTCGGCGAACCTGGACCACAGCGATATTTCGTCCGCCGTTTCGGTCAAGCCGGATATCATTATGACCGCGCAGAATTTCCAGTCCCAGTTCGAGAAGTTCTCTGTCGATCCCAAGCAGACGACGATCATCTATCTGAAAAATATCGTGTCCAAGCAGGAAATCGAAGAAAAAATCACGCCGGTGCTGCAGGAAAAAGGCGCGCTCGCCCAATAAACGACGAAAGAACAGGTGGGGGAACATGGGAGTAATCAATTTTATTATTGATAACATTTTGACGCAGGCGTCGGTCACCGTTGCGCTGATCGCAATGCTGGGTCTGATTCTGCAAAAGAAATCCGTCGGGCAAACGATCTCGGGCTCGCTGAAAACGCTGCTCGGCTTTATGGTCCTGTCCGCCGGTTCCAGCATCATCGTCGGCAGCCTGACGTATTTCGGCCAGATCTTCACCGCGGGCTTCAATATGCAGGGCATCATTCCTTCGATCGAAGCCATCAACGGCCAGGCCATGAACGAGCTGGGGCTCGGTCGGGATATCGCGCTGACTTTCCTGGCGATCTTCGTATTCAATATCCTGATCGCCCGGTTCACCAAGTGGAAATATATCTTCCTGACCGGCCAGGCGATTCTGTGGATGGCGACGATGACGACGGTATTCGGTTACTTCGCCGGTCTGCGCGGCATTACGCTGATCCTGGTCGGCGGATTTATCGGCGGCGTGTTCGCGGTCGCGATGCCGGCGATCGCCCAGCCGTTCGTCCGTAAAATCACGGGCATGAACGAAATCGCGCTCGGACACTTTTGTACGGTCGGTTACGTATTCGAAGCCGGCGTAGCGAAGATCTTCGGCGAAAAAGGCGAAAAGAAAAAATCGGTCGAAGACCTGAAGCTGCCGGCTCAGTTCGAATTCCTGCAGGATACGTATTTGTCGCTGATGGTCGTTATGGTGCCGCTGTTTATTATTACCGCCGCGTTCGCGGGTCCGGAATTCGGCGCCACTCTGTCGGGCGGGACCAACTACCTGATGTTCGCGTTTCTGCAATCGATCCAATTTGTCGTCGGCGTCTACGTTCTGCTGGCGGGGGTTCGGCTGCTGCTGGGCGAGATCGTGCCGGCGTTCAGAGGGATCGCCATGCGGCTGGTTCCGAACGCCATTCCGGCGCTGGACTGCCCGGTGCTGTTCCCGTACAGCCCCAACGCCGTCATTGTCGGCTTCGTGACCACCACAATCGGTTCCATTATCGCGATGTTCACGCTGCCGGTGTTCGGCTGGGCAATGATCCTGCCGGGCGTGCTGACGAACTTTTTCGCGGGCGGCACGGCCGGGATCTTCGGCAACGTGGTCGGCGGGCGCCGCGGCGCGATTATCGGCGGTATTTTCCACGGATTCTTTATCACGCTGCTGCCGGCCCTGCTGGTGACGATCTTCAATAATATGGGCTTCGTCAACGCGACGGCGACGGACGTGGACACGGTAACGGCCGCGCTGCTATACGCATGGATTATCGGTCCGCTGATGAAAGCGTTCTAATGCGATGAATTTGATATTCAAAGATTTCATTCTGATACCCGGGAGGTTTGCATCATGTTCGGATTCGGCAAAAAGAAAGACAAAGCGCCAAAGCCGGAAGCCGCGGCGGAAGCGGTATTGACGGAAGAACGTAGGGAGGAGCTGCTGCGAACGGCGGCCGGGAAGCGGGAAGAAGCCGCCGGCGCGTCCGGCGAGCCGCAGGCGAAACTGTATGAAGAAGCCGGCCTGGCGCTGCACGAACTGGGCGACGCGGACGGCGCCATCGAAGCGTTCGAGCAGAGTTTGCAGGCCAAAAAGTCGCTGGGACCGGGCTATAAAACGCTGCTCAAGCTCTATAACCAAAAGCGCGCCCGAGCGGCGCAGCAAAACGACGGCGATGCTTTGCAGCTGTATATGCGGAAGATCGACGGACTGATGCAGATCTCCAAAGACGTGACGCGGGGCGTGCGGTAGGCTTTTTCATTCGCGACTGCCGTTTATTTTTACACACTCGTCCATCGACAAGCCGTACAGATAAAACCGGGAGGGAACCATTCATGTATATCACGCTGAAAGAAGCGACTCGCAAAGCGGAAGAATTGAACTATACGGTCGGAGCGTTTAACGCCCACAATCTGGAGATGCTGCCGGATATGATC
This sequence comes from Saccharibacillus sp. CPCC 101409, assembly GCF_030518235.1. Taxonomy (GTDB): domain Bacteria; phylum Bacillota; class Bacilli; order Paenibacillales; family Paenibacillaceae; genus Saccharibacillus. The sequence goes on from NZ_JAULSA010000002.1 coordinate 18,944, forward strand.
CGCGCGGCCAAAGAGCTGGGAGCGCCGATCATTATCCAGACCAGTATCGACACCGCCAAATACGTAGGCCACGAAAATTTCGTCGCGGTGTGCCGCTCGATGGCCGAAAACGAAATGGTGGACGTGGTGCTGCATCTGGATCACGCCCGGGACTTCGACGATATCAAAGAAGCCATCGACAAAGGGTACACGTCGGTCATGTACGACGGTTCGCATCTTCCTTTTAAAGAAAACATCATGAAAACGAGAGCGGTCGTCGATTATGCGCACCGACATAACGTATCGGTCGAAGGCGAGCTCGGCACGATCGGCGGCACGGAAGAAGGCATCCATGTGGAAGAAGATCAGAAGGTGTATACCGATCCGAAGGACGCCGTCGAATTCGTCAAAGCGACCGGCGTGGACGCTTTGGCGATCGCGATCGGCACCAACCACGGCCAGTACAAATCGAAAACGGAAGTCAATATCCCGCTGCTCAAAAAAATCGACGCCGCCGTGGACGTGCCGCTTGTTATTCACGGCGGAACGGGCGTCAACGAAAACGACATCCACGAGCTGATCGACAACGGAATCCGCAAATTCAACGTCGGCACGGAACTGCTCGTGACCTGGACGCAGACGGCCAAAGGCACTTTCGCGGACACCAAAGTCAACAAATCGCTGCGCCACAATATCATTCCTTGCAACGAAGCGGTCAAAGATGTGGTGAAGCACAAGATCGAAATTTTTATGAACAAAGAAGGCCGCCTGAACACGGTACAGTAATGGAAAAAGCGCTGATTCTGCTGGCCGGCCTGCCGGGTACGGGCAAGACGTTTCTCGGGAACCTGCTGCGGGAAAAGTTCGGCGCGTTCGAATGGGTGTCGCAGGACGTTCTCAAAGAAGAATTGTTCGATCTGCGCGGCTATTCCGATCTGGACGGGAAAACGGCGATCGAGCGGGAAGCCTGGAAGCTGTACGGCGAGCGGATGGAGCTGGCCATGGCGGCGGGCGGTGGAATCCTATCCGATTATCCGTTCAGCGCCAAGCAGAAGCCCCTTCTTCAACAGCTGGCGAGCCGATACGGGTACGACGTGCTGACGATTCGCCTGACCGGCGATCCGGACGTGCTGTTCGAGCGGCAGCGGCGGAGAGATCTCGACCCGGCGAGACATCTGAGTCATCTGGTTTCTTCCTATAAAAAGGGGCAAACGATGGAGGATCGAAGCCGGGCGGAACTGCTGCTGACGCGCGAACAATTTATCGAACGCTGCACGACCCGAGGATACGATACGTTCGAACTGGGCACACTGATCGAGCTCGACGTGACCGATTACGCCGGAGTGGATTACGAAGCGCTGATGGAACAAATCGCGCGCTGGAACGCAAATCGCTCCGGCCGCCGATGAAAGAGGTCCGGTCGGAACCGCGCCGCACAAACGCAAAACGCCTTCCCTGCCCGAGCGGCAGAGAAGGCGTTTTTTGGATGTGGAGCAATTACGGCCGCAGATTGGGCATCGGCACGTTCGCGTCGGTATCGGCTTCGTAATCGACGCCGTCCGCGCGGAAACCGAACAATTGGAAGAACTCGCTGCGGTAGCCTTCGAGGTCCGCCAACTGTTCGATATTGGCGCTGTCGATTTCTTTCCAGCGTTTATCGACTTCGGCCTGCACGTCTTCGCGCATCTCCCAGTCGTCCACGCGAATCAGTCCTTTGTCGTCGACAGCCGTTTCTTCGGCGTACAGCCGATCCGCGAACAAACGGTACATCTGCTCGATGCAGTTCTCGTGCAGGTCTTTGTCTTTCATGACCCGGTACAGCGCGGAGATATACAGCGGCACGACGGGGATCGCCGAGCTGGACTGGGTGACGAGCGCTTTGTTGACCGACACGAACGCCCGGCCGCCGGCCGCGCTCAGGCTTTCGTTCAGCTCAAGGGCCGTGCGCTCCAGATCGTTCTTGGCTTTGCCGATCGTGCCTTCACGGTAGATGGCGTGCGTCACTTCGGGCCCGATATACGAATAAGCGACGGTGGTCGCGCCGTCCGCCAGCGCTCCGGCTTCCCGCAGCGCGTCGATCCACATCTTCCAGTCTTCGCCGCCCATGACGGCGATGGTCTGTTTGACTTCTTCTTCGGTCGCCGGCCCGATCGTCACGTCGGAAACTTCGCCGGTGTGGAAATTCAGCGTTTTATTGCTGTACGAAGCGCCGATCGGCTTGATGACGGACGTGAACGTTTCGCCGGTAACCGGATGCGTGCGGCGGGGCGAAGCCACGCTGTAGACGACCAGGTCCACCTGACCGAGTTCGCTTTTGATCAGGTCGATCGTTTGCGTCTTGATCTCGTTTGAGAACGCGTCGCCCACGATATTGAACGATTTGACGCCCGATTCGGAGATCTGGGCTTCGAAGCCGGCGGTATTGTACCAGCCCGCCGACGCGGTGCGGCTGCCTTCGGCCGGCTTGTCGAAAAAGACGCCGACCGTATTCGCGCCGGCGCCGACGGCCGCGACGATGCGCGAAGCCAGGCCGTAACCGGTGGACGAGCCGATCACGAGCACATTGGCCGGACCGGAGATTTTTTTCTGCGCTTTCACATACTCGATTTGTTTCTCCACCTGCCTGGCGCAGCCTTCCGGATGGGCTGTGGTACAAATAAAACCTCTTGTTTTCGGTTGGATAATCATCTGCTCATTCCCCTTTGTCGGTTGATGCGCAGTATTCGATAGCTGCGCGTACATGCCAAATTATACACGAAATATCGGGCAAAGTTTTTTCCCGGAGGGGGCTATTTTTGCTATAATGGGAGGAAGGAATACATATGTTCGCTTTACGAACGGGTTTCCGGAAGGCTTGCGCTACATTCCACAGGGATTTGTGCCGTTAAAATAGAGGAGAGATGGATTTGCGTATTTTGGGCATCGACCCGGGACTGGCGATCGTCGGTTTCGGGTTCGTCGATAAAGAAGGCAGCAAGCTGACCCCCGTGCAGTACGGGAGCATCCAGACGAAGGCGCACACGCCGGAGGAAGAGCGGCTGCGCGACGTCTACGAAAGCATGGTGCAGCTGATCGACAAGTACAAACCGGAAGCCGTGGCGGTGGAGAAGCTGTTTTTCAGCCGAAACGTCACGACCGCCCTTCCCGTGGCCCAGGCGCGCGGCGTGCTGATTCTGGCGGCCGTGCAAAAAGGTCTGCCGATTGCCGAATACACGCCGATGATGGTCAAGCAGGCGGTGGTCGGTTACGGCAAAGCCGAGAAGAAACAGGTGCAGGAAATGGTCAAGCTGCTGCTGAAGCTGTCCGCCGTGCCGAAGCCCGACGACGTGGCGGATGCGCTGGCGGTCGCGGTGTGCCACGCCCATTCGGTCAGCCTGAATTCCAAATTAAACGAGGTACTGCGAAAATGATCGATTTTGTGCGCGGGCAGGTTGCCCATCTGGAAACGGAATACATTGTCGTGGACGTTCAGGGCATCGGCTACCGGGTATTCTGCCCGAATCCTTACGCTTTCGCGGCGAAGGGACAGGAGCCGGTCACCGTTTATACCCATCACAGCGTGCGGGAAGACGCCATTTTGCTGTACGGGTTTTCGACGCGGGAAGAGCAGAAGCTGTTCCGCCGGCTGATCGACGTATCGGGCATCGGGCCGCGTGTGGCGCTGGGCATTCTGGCCGGAGGCACGCCGGAGAAAGTCGTGTCGGCGATCCAGCAGGAGAACGTGACGTTCCTGACCAAGCTGCCGGGTATCGGGAAGAAAACGGCCCAGCGGATGATTCTGGATCTCAAGGACCGGCTGGACGGATTCGCCGTTCCTTCGCTGGGCGGACTGTTCGACAATACGGTTGCGGCCGAAGCGGAACTGGACGGCGGCGGATGGAAAGAAGCGCGCGAAGGCCTGGAGGCGCTCGGTTATACCGAAGCGGAGCTGGACAAAGCCTGGATGCGTTTGAAAGAAGACATCCAGCCGGGCGAACCGGTCGACGTGCTGATGAAGCGGGCGCTCAAGCTGCTGTATCAGGGCTGACGCCCGCTTTGCGGACGGCAAAAAGGAAAGCGAAATAAACGGGGAGGAACGGTGGACTTATGGATGACCGGATCATATCGGCCAATCTGATGATGGAAGACCAGGCGGTGGAACTGAGTCTGCGTCCCCGCTATCTGTCCGAATATATCGGTCAGAACCAGGTCAAAGAAAATTTGAAAGTGTATATCGAAGCGGCCAAGATGCGGGGCGAAGCGCTCGACCACGTGCTGCTGTACGGCCCGCCGGGACTCGGCAAAACGACGCTGGCGAACATCATCGCCAACGAGCTGGGCGTCAATCTGCGCACCACGTCGGGACCGGCGATCGAACGTCCGGGCGACCTGGCGGCGCTGCTGACCAATCTGCAGGAAGGGGACGTCTTGTTTATCGACGAGATTCACCGCCTGCACCGCACGGTGGAAGAAGTCATGTATCCGGCGATGGAAGATTCCGCGCTCGATATCATGATCGGCAAAGGGCCGAGCGCCCGATCCGTGCGGCTGGATCTGCCGCCGTTCACGCTGATCGGCGCCACGACGCGGGCGGGGCTGCTGTCCGCGCCGCTGCGCGACCGCTTCGGCGTCGTCAGCCGGCTGGAGTTCTACGGCGTGGAGGAGCTGGCGTTTATCGTCTCGCGCAACGCCGATACGCTGAACGTCGAGATTATCGGCGACGCCGCCGAAGAAATCGCACTGCGGGCCCGGGGAACGCCGCGGATCGCCAACCGGCTGCTCAAACGCGTGCGCGATTTCGCGCAGGTGAGAGGCGACGGCATCATTACGCCGGAGATCGCGGAAGAAGCGCTGACGAGGCTGCAGGTCGATCCGCGCGGACTCGACAGCATCGACCACAAGATGCTGCGGGCGATGATCCAGAACTTTCGCGGAGGACCGGTCGGGCTCGACACGATCGCCGCGACGATCGGCGAGGAAAGCCAGACGATCGAAGACGTGTACGAGCCTTACCTGCTGCAAAGCGGATTTATCCAGCGTACTCCCAGAGGACGCGTCGTAACGCCCCAGGCTTACAGCCATCTGGGGCTGCCTATTCCGGAAACCGGAAAATAATACGCTCCCGCCGAAGCGGGAGCGGAACTGAGCAAGGGGGAAAAACAAGCATGACCAAGCAACGCTTAAGCGGCAGGGCCGCCAAATGGAGCAAGCCGCTGATGGCGGCGGCCGTCGCTCTGTCGGTACTTCCGGCCGCGGTGCCGGCGCACGCCGCCGACGCCGGGGATACCGTTCGGGTAGGACTGTTTCTGAATCTGGGCAGCACGTACAAACAAACGACTTCCGCGATTACGCTGACGCCGGACACGACGACGGCCGTCGGACAGAAGACCGACAGCGGATACGTCAAATGGCTCTCGATCCCGGCCGGCGGCAAAGCCGCGTTCAGCCTGAGCGGGCCCGGCGTCAAAGTAATGGAAAGCTCCGATCTCAAAACGGTATCTTCGCTGGCCGCCAAACTCAAAGCGACGTCCGACAAGCCGTCGGTTTATAAAATCAGCCGCGGAGGCCAAGATGTATATCAGGTATACACCGGGCCTTACGCCAGCGACAAAGCGGCGTCCGACGCCGCCGCCCGCGTTGCGGCGAACGCATCGGTCAAAGCCCTGATCGGCAGTCAGACGCCCGCGGCCGCCGGAAGCTTTCATCTGTCCGCCGGCTCTTACGGCACGCAGAGCGCCGCTTCGGCCGCGCTGCAAAAAGTGCTGGACGCCGGGCTGAACGGAGTCGTCGCGATGTCGAACTCCGCTTCCGGCAAAGCCTCTTACACCGTATGGGTCGGCGAAGAGACGAGCGCTTCCGCGCTGGCGGCGTTGAACGCCGCCGCTTCGGGCAAATTAAGCGGAATCGCGCTGTCCGCGGCGGCGGATTCGTCCGCTTCGGCCGTGCTTCGCAGCGATGTTTCGGGCGATCTGACGAACGGAACGGCTTCGCAGCTGATTCAGTTGAAGCTGGGCGAAACCGACCGCATCTGGGTCGACGGAACGGCCGAGACCGGAATCAGGGTCGAAGAACGTTCGAAGCGTTCGTACCGCGGCGATCTGGAGATCGGCGTGTACGGCGGCCAGCTGTATCTGGTCAACGAGCTGCCGATGGAACAGTATTTGTATTCGGTCGTAGGCTCCGAAGTTCCGGCTTCGTGGCCGGCGGAATCGCTTAAAGCCCAGGCTGTCGCGGCCCGCAGCTACGCGACCGTTCAAACGCAGTCGGCGACCAAATTCAAGGTGGCCGACGTCGTCGATTCGACGCTGAGCCAGGCTTACAACGGCATCGGCTCCGAAAGCAAAACGGTCAACGCGGCGGTGGACGCCACGACCGGCGAAATCCTCGAACAGGGCGGCAAACCCGTCGAAGCCCTGTTTTCTTCCAACGCCGGCGGCGTGACCTCCGATCCGACGGAAGTCTGGAACAGCGGCGGCGCCAATCTGTTCTCCAGCGTGCCTTCGGAATCCGACAGCGCGGCCGCGGCCAACCTGAAGAAGTGGTACCATGTCGCGCTGGCAAACGGAAAGGTCGGGTATGTGCGCGAAGACAACGTGCAGGACAAAGGCATCGGAACGTCCGGACTGCGCACGATGACCGTAACGGCGAAAAGCACCAAAGTGCGTCCGCTGCCGCAGATTCAAAGCGGCGTATCGGAACTCGCCCAGATGAATCCGGGCGACGAGGCGCTGGTGCTGGAAGTGGTCGGCGAGTCGAGCACTTACGAGTGGATTCGCGGACCGTATACGTCCTCGCAGCTGCTGTCTTCGCTCAAAGGCAAAACGACGACGGCGCTGCCGTCGACGATCCAAACGATCCAGATCAGCCAGCGCGGTCCTTCGGGCCGGGCGATCGAACTCAAGATCAACGGCTCGAAGATCGACGTCAAATACCCGGATATGTTCCGCTCCGCGCTGAGCGGGCTGCCGAGCACGCTGTTCGACGTCGTGTCGGCGGACGCCTATACGGTAATCACTTCGGCGACGGCGGCCAAAAGCGGCGCCGCGCAGCTTAAATTCGGCGCTTCGACCAAAACGAACGCGCTGACGAGCAGTCTGTCTTCGATCGGAACGGGCACGTCCTCGGTTTCCTCGGGCACCGGATTCTTCTTCGTCGGCCGCGGCAACGGGCACGGTCTCGGATTGTCGCAGTGGGGCGCGAAAGGCCTCGCGGACGAAGGTGTTGGTTATGAAGACATCCTGCTGCACTATTACAATAACGTAGAACTTGTTAAGGAATGACGACTCCATGAATGTAGAAGATTACGATTTCGAACTGCCCGAGCGGCTGATCGCCCAGACGCCGCTCGCCGAGCGCTCGGCTTCCAGACTCCTGACGCTGGACAAAACGACCGGCGAAACCGGGCATTTGCATTTTTACGATATTCTCGATAAACTGCATCCCGGCGATACGCTGATCCTTAACGATACCCGCGTGCTGCCGGCCCGGCTGTACGGGATCAAAGAAGGCACGGGAGCCCGCATCGAGCTGCTGCTGCTCAAGAATATCGAGGGCGATCGCTGGGAAGCGCTCGCCAAGCCCGGCAAGAAAGCGAAGATCGGCACCGTGCTGCGCTTCGGCGAAGAACTTGAGGCGGCGGTGCTGGAAGAAGGGGAGATGGGGGCGCGGATCATCGAATTCCGCTACGACGGCATCTTCCAGGAGATCCTCGACCGGCTCGGCGAAATGCCGCTCCCTCCTTATATCAAGGAGCGTCTGGACGACCGCGAGCGCTACCAGACCGTATACGCCAAGCACGAAGGTTCGGCGGCCGCGCCGACGGCGGGGCTGCATTTTACGGAAGAACTGCTCGGCAAGCTGCGCGCCAAAGGCGTGGATATCGGCTTTGTGACGCTTCACGTCGGGCTCGGCACGTTCCGGCCGGTATCGGTCGACAATGTGGAAGAGCATGTGATGCACGAAGAATATTACGTGCTTCCGCAGGAAACGGCCGATCTGGTCAACCGCACCCGAGAGCGGGGCGGCCGCGTCGTTTCGGTCGGGACCACCTCGACGCGGACGCTCGAATCGGCCGCGCGGCGCACAATGGACGAACAGGGCGTACTGCACGCCGACAGCGGCTGGACGCAGATTTTCCTGTATCCGGGCCGGGAGTTCAAAGTGGTCGACGCGCTGATTACCAATTTCCACCTGCCCAAGTCGACGCTGGTCATGCTGGTCAGCGCGCTCGCCGGACGGGAAAACGTGCTGAACGCTTATCGCGAAGCCGTGGAGCGGGAGTACCGCTTTTTCAGCTTCGGCGACGCCATGTTTATTTACTGACATCTGTTAAACGGCCCGGGTTCGCGCCCGGGCCGAAAGCTTTTATTTTCTCGTAAAGGAACGATCCGATGACACCCGCAATCAGATACGAACATATCAAGACCTGCAAACAGTCGGGCGCGAGGCTGGGCCGCGTTCATACGCCGCACGGCATTATCGAGACCCCGACTTTCATGCCGGTGGGCACGCTCGCCACAGTCAAAACGATGAGCCCGGAAGAACTGAAACAAATGGACGCGCATATCATCCTGAGCAACACCTACCACCTGTTCCTGCGCCCGGGACACGATATTATCCGCGAAGCCGGAGGCCTGCACAAGTTCATGAACTGGGATCGTCCGATTCTGACGGACAGCGGCGGCTTCCAGGTATTCAGTCTGGCCGAGATGCGCAAGATTACCGAAGAAGGCGTGAGCTTCCGCTCGCACCTGAACGGGGACAAGATGTTCCTGTCGCCGGAAGTGGCGATGGAGATCCAGAACGCGCTCGGCTCCGATATCATGATGGCGTTCGACGAATGCCCGCCTTACCCGGCGGAGTACGAATACATCAAACGCTCGCTCGAACGCACGTCGAGATGGGCCGAACGCTGCCTGAAAGCCCACGGCCGTCCGGAAGACCAGGGCCTGTTCGCGATCGTACAGGGAGGCATGCACGAAGATCTGCGCCGCCAGAGCGCGGCCGATTTGACTTCGATGGATTTCCCGGGGTATGCTATTGGTGGACTGAGTGTGGGAGAACCGAAACATCTTATGTATGAAGTGCTGGAGTATACGGTACCGCTGCTCCCGGCGAACAAACCCCGTTATTTGATGGGCGTGGGATCGCCGGATGCTCTGCTCGAAGGCGCCATTCGCGGAGTCGACATGTTCGACTGCGTGCTGCCCACGCGCATAGCGCGTAACGGAACGACGATGACAAGCCAGGGCCGGGTGGTTGTGCGCAATGCCCAGTACGCGAGAGACTTCGGTCCTCTCGATCCGAACTGCGATTGCTATACCTGCCGGAATTATTCCCGTGCGTACCTTCGCCACCTGATCAAGGCGGACGAGACGTTCGGCCTCCGGCTGACTACTTATCACAATCTCCACTTCCTGCTCGAATTGATGCGCGGCGTCCGCCAGGCGATCCAAGAAGACCGGCTGCTGGACTTCCGCGACGAATTCTTCGAACAGTATGGCATGCACGCCAACGATAAAGGGTTCTAAAAACCCCACGGGTCTAGTACGGTTTTAACCTAAACTGTACGGCATTCGCACGATTAAGGGGGATTTACGATGTTCGAAACAGCGGCCGGCACAGCCGGACAGGGCGGCGGCCTGATCATGACGATCATTCCGTTCGTATTCATGATCGCCATCTTCTACTTCCTGCTGATCCGTCCTCAACAGAAGAAGCAGAAGCAGCGCAATTCCATGCTGGGGCAGCTCAAGAAGGGCGACAAAGTCGTCACGATCGGCGGTCTGCACGGCACGATCCTGGAGATCACGAACGATATCGCGGTTCTACGCGTGAACGACGTGACGAAGCTGACGTTCGATCGCAGCGCGATCAGTCATGTGACGACTCCGGGTTCGGGTTCCGACGTGAGCCTCGGCAAGAAGTAACGTTTTAACCGAAGAAGGAAGCGCCGGCGGAAGTTGGACCGCTTCGGCCTTCCGCGCAAGCTGCCGCCGAACGGATTTCATCCGTTCCCGGCAGCTTCTTTTTTCGGCCGATTGCGTGCATAGACGCAACGTTCCGGCAAAAAGGGACTCTACATAGAAGACGAGTTACGTAAAAGGAAACCGGGAACGCCGAAAGGAAGTGAATGCATGATTTCCGAAATCGATACCGCATTTTGGCCGGTTTACACGGCGGCAGCCGTGTTCGGGATCGCCTATGTGCTGGTCGTAACGGAAAAGATAAACGGAGGTTTGGCCGCTTGGCTCGGCGCGCTGCTGCTGCTTGTGCTCGGCATCGTCGACTGGAACGCGGCGCTGACGCATCATATTTACCTGAATGCTCTGCTGCTGCTGGCGGGAATGATGGTCACGGCGGCCGCCGTCGACCGCAGCGGCATCGTACAGTTTGCCGTGCTGCATACCGTTCGGGCGGTGCGAGGGAGCGCCGGTGCCATGCTGGCGCTGCTGACGCTGACGGCGGCGCTGGCTTCGGCGCTGCTCGGCAGCGGTCCTGCGCTGCTGCTGCTCGCGCCGCTGATTCTGAACATCGGCCGAACGCTGAAGGCCGGCCCCGTGCCGTTTCTGATTATGAGCGTCATCGCCTGCAATCTGGGCGGAATGACGACGCTTGCCGGCAGTGTGCCGAACATCATGATCGGTTCCGCGGCCGATATGGATACGCGCGACTTTATCGCCCGTCTGCTGCCGCCTGCGCTGCTGCTGCTCGTCGTCCACCTGCTGCTGCTTCTGCTGATCTTCCGCAAGGAACTTCGATCTTCGGCGGAGCGGCGCGCGGAGCTGCTGCGGCTGGAAGCGGCTCTGCCCAATCGTCGCCGCGCCCTGCTTTCGCTGGGCATGCTTGCCCTGCTGACGGCGGGGCTGCTGGGGCATGAAGCGCTGCATATGTCCAGCGGAGCGGTCGCCGCGGCGGCGGCGGTTCTGATGCTGGCCGTCAATGCGCGAACGAGCGAAGACGCCGCCGGGATTCGCGAGCATATCGATTTCAAAACGCTGGCCGTGCTGGCCGGATTCTACGTGCTGGCCGCGGGACTGGTCGAGACGGGAATTATCGGGGAAATCGCGGCCCGGCTGCTGGAACTGACGAACGAGAACAAAGTCGGAACCTCGCTTGTGCTGTTTGCCGTGTCGGGACTGCTGTCGGCGGTGCTCGATCCGGTTCCCCTGACGGCGGCGGCGGTCCCGCTGATTCAAACGATCGGCCTGCAAATGGAAGTGATTCATCCCGCCGATCTCAACGAACTGTGGTGGGCGCTGGCACTCGGAGCCGGCATCGGTTCGAGCGGAACCCTTGCCGGATCGGTGGCGGGCGTGCTCGCGGCCGGGCTGGCGCAGCGGGAAGGGTACCGCTTCTCGTATCTGTCTTATCTGGCGGTCGCTTTCCCGCTTACCCTGCTTGCGCTGGCGGCGGGCGGCTGGTATTTGTATACGCATATTTTGTAGCGGGGGGCGGCAGGAATCGCCGCCGCCGCGTCGAATGAACAGAAGGCGGACCGCAAGGACGCAGTTTCCATAGCGAGAAGTCGAGCGCGAATCCGCCGCGGGGCGAAGCGCGCGGAAAGGGGGAGCCATGGCCGAAGAAACGTTGAACGGTCCGGATTCGACCGGGGAAGAGCTGACCGGCGAAGATCTGACCGAAGCCGTTATCGAACTTTGCCGGGGCAAAGCCGAAGAATTTCAATATCTGGGCTACGAACAAGCGACGTGGGAAGACGTGTGGCACTGTGTGAACGGAAAGTACGCCGGACGCCAGGAACCGCCGCTGCATCGGATCGTAAACGATATTTTGACGCTGAGAGTAAACGGGTTTATGAATTACCTTACGCTCGCGGCGCTGAAGGAGGCTCCCTACTCTTGAGGGGGCCTTGCTTTTTGCGCAATTTTGCTTCATTGACTCCATTTTCCGGCATCGCTATAATGGGAATATTGAGAAAAAAGGGGGAACCAGAAACGGCATGAAGAGAATTGTCAGTTTCGTTGTCATTGTGCTCGTCGCGATCGGAGTTATGATCTGGAGCACGCCTAACCTGTTGAATTCGGTTCGATTGGGACTGGATTTAAAAGGAGGCTTCGAGATCCTTTACGAAGCGTCGCCAATGACGGGCGGAAAAGAAGTCACCCGAGAATCCCTGAACGAGACGGCCAAGAGTCTCGAAAAACGCGTTAACGCCCTGGGGAATGCCGAACCGGAGATTACGACCGAAGGCACCAACCGCATCCGGTTGAGAATCGCCGGCGTTACCGACGAGAAGGAAGTGCGAGACAAAATCAAAGAACCCGCCGTGCTGACGTTCCGCAGCATGGGGGCGGCCGACGCGCAAGACAGTACCGGCGCCGCTGCCGACAGCGAAGATACGGAAGAAAGCACCGGAACCGACGCTGCGGGCGCCGACAAAGATGCCGCGGCTGCCGATAAGGATCAAGCGGCGGACAGTGCGGCTGCGGCGGACTCTTACAAGGGTTACGACAAAATCGAACTGACCGGCGAAGACTTTACGCCGAACGGCGCTTCGGTACAGTACGATCAGCTGAACAATCCGATGATCTCGATCAAACTCGAGAACGCGGATAAGTTTGCTGAAATTACCGGCCGTTTGGTCGGACGGCAGCTTGCCATTTTCCTGGATAACGAACTGCTGTCTGCACCGAACGTCAATCAGAAAATCACCGGCGGAACCGCGCAGATTACCGGTAATTTCACGCGCGACGAAGCGCAGAACCTGCGCGATACGATCAACCTCGGAGCGCTGCCTTTGCAGCTGACCGAGAAGTATTCGCAGAGCGTCGGCGCGACGCTGGGCCAGCTGTCGCTGGATCAGACGCTGCGCGCGGGCATCATCGGCTCGATCATTATCCTGATCTTTATGATGTTCATGTACCGGGTACCGGGACTGGTCGCCGCTTTCTGTTTGATCGTCCATACATGGGGGACTATCCTGATCTTTATATGGGCCGATATTACGCTCACCCTTCCGGGGATCGCGGCGTTCATATTGGGGATCGGGATGGCGGTGGATGCCAATATCATCACCTATGAACGGATCAAGGAAGAAATGCGCAGCGGGAAAAGTATTATGTCTTCGTTCAGAGCCGGCAGCAAAAGCTCTTTCCGCACGGTTATGGACGCCCAGATTACAACGCTGATCGCCGGCGCCGTTATGTTCTGGCTCGGCACGGGATCGGTCAGAGGCTTCGCGCTCGTCCTGATGATCGATATCGTGACCAGTATCATCACGAACGTATTCCTGTCGCGTTACCTGCTTTCCCTGCTCGTTAAAGCGAACTCTTTGAAGAAACCGGCTTATTTTGGAGTGAAGGGAAGTGAAATCCGTGAGCTCTAAAGTGAAATCGGCAAGCTCCAAGTGGGATTTTAATTTCGTCAAAGCAAGCAAGTACTTTTATACGTTTTCCCTGATCGTTACTCTGCTCGGGATTCTCAGCCTGGCGATCTTCGGATTGAATTACGGCGTCGACTTCCGTTCCGGTTCCACAGTGGATATTTCCGTTTCGAAAAATGTCACCGTAGCGCAGGTCGAACAAGTCATCTCCGGAGCGAAACTCGACTCGGACGCGAATGTTACCGCCGGCAACAATCGGGTCAATATCCGCTTCCCGGAAGTGCTGACCGATCAGCAGGTCGAGACGCTCAAAACGGCTTTCAGCAAAGACGTCGATTCCACTTCTTCGTACGAAGTGAACACGGTGGACGTCGAAATGGCCCAAGAGCTGGAACGCAACGCGCTGCTGGCAATCGCGGTCGCAAGCATCGGGATCATGATCTACGTCACGATCCGGTTCGAATGGCGCTTCGCGCTGTCCGCGATCGTCGCGCTGCTGCACGATGCGTTTCTGGTCATCAGCGTATTCTCGATCTTCCGGCTTGAAGTCGATTTGACGTTTATCGTCGCGATCCTGACCATTATCGGTTTCTCGATCAACGATACGATCGTGATCTTCGACCGGATCCGGGAAAACCTGCGGTTTGCGAAGAAGCAGACGCATGCCGATCTGGAAGATGTCGTCAACAAGAGCGTATCGCAGACGATGACCCGCTCGCTCGGCACGGTATTTACCGTATTTATCGCGGCGTTCGCCCTGCTGGTGCTGGGCAGCGAATCGATCCGCATGTTCTCGCTGGCGATGGTTATCGGTCTGCTGTTCGGTACCTACTCTTCGATCTTTGTCGCGAGCCCGCTGTGGCTGGCGCTGAGAAGCAAGAAGAAGCCGTCCGCGGCGAAAACGTCCAAAGCGACGAATTAACACATTCGCGGTTGTGCCGTGAAGCCGCGTCCTTCTTAAAAGGCGCGGCTTTTCGCTTTCCGCCCGCGGCCGCTTGGCCGGCTGCGGACGGAGGCGCAGAGTGAGTCAGAGAGGGGGAGCGCAATGACGCCCCGTCAACAACAATTCGGAAACTCCGCGCGACGGGCGGAAGCGTTCGGCCTTGGAGCGGCCGCCTTGATCAAAGGAATCGGCGGTTACATAGGAGGCAGCCCGTCGCTGCTTGCCGACGCGCTCAATTCCGCGGCCGACGCTTTCCGCGGGTCGACTCCGAAACATACGGCGGGACGCGCCGCGCTTACCAAAGCGCTGCTGTCCGTGCTGATTCTGGTCGGCGCGCTGGAAGCGGCAATCGCGGGAGTCCATCGAATGCTGCGCACGCCCGAAGAGGCGCCGGGAACCCCGGCCGTTGCCGCTTTTTTCCTGGCGGTCCTGCTGGTCCTGGCGCTGTTCATCCTGCGCTACCGGAGTTTGCAGCGGACCGATTCCGCGGCCGCGGGGGAATATGCGGCCGAGCACAGGCTGTCGCTGTACGCTTCGTTTCTTGTCGCGGCGGGAATGGCGGCGTCGATCGCGGGCAGCGGCTTCGATATTCCGGAAATGATGTACGCCGAGCCGGCCGCTTCGTTTCTGGTGGCCGTCATTGCCGTAATCAAAGCGATCCGGCTGCTGCTCGGCGTGCTTGAAGAGTCGCCCGACGCGCGCAAAGCGCAGCCGGTCGATCCGACTCCTTTTACGGAAACGGTGCAGCGCGTAAGAGGCGTAATCGAGGTGCGAGAGCTGCAGGCGGCCAAGGAATCGGAAACGGTCTCGATCGATCTGGTGCTCAGCGTCAATCCGCGAATGACCGTCAAGGAAGCGGAAGAAGTGGCGAACCGTTCGCGCGATCTGCTGATGAACCGTTTTGTACAGGTTATCGAAGTCAAGATCCGGATCGAGCCTTATCACACGGGCTATCCCTATAAATCGAACGAAGAGCTGCCCGACAGCGAGCAGCCGACGATCGTTCAGTAAGCCGGACGCGGAGCAATCCGCGTTCGTTCGATTTTTGGCCCAAACTCCGATATTCTACGATTAAAAAAGGCAGGTGAGAGTGTGCTTCATTCCCAATATCAATGGAAAGTATCGAATCCGGACCCCGGCGAGGTCGAACGTTTGAGCGAACAGCTGGATATCTCGCCGCTGCTGGCTTCCATGCTCCTGAACCGTGGATTCGAAGACCGGGATTCGGCTTCTTCGTTCCTGGACGGAGATACGGACCTGTCCGGTCTGCACGATCCGTTCCTGCTGCACGGCATGGACCGCGCGGTGGAGCGAATCCGGACGGCGCTGGCAAACGTCGAGAAGATCTGGGTGTACGGCGATTACGACGCGGACGGCGTATCGAGCACCGCGCTGATGATCCGGCTGATGACCCGGCTGAATGCCGATTTCGGCACGTATATTCCGCATCGCTCCAAAGAAGGCTACGGGCTGCACAACCATGCGATCGACCGGGCGGCCGAGGAAGGCGTCAAGCTGATCGTGACGGTCGATACCGGCATCAGCGCGGTGCAGCAGATCGCTTATGCGGCTTCGCTTGGCATCGACGTGGTCGTAACGGATCACCACGAGCCGCCGGCGATTCTGCCGGAGGCGGTCGCGCTCGTCAATCCCAAACTGCCGATGTGCGGCTATCCGTTCAAAGGACTCGCCGGCGTGGGTGTCGCATTCAAGCTTGCGCACGCCCTGCTCGGCGAGCCGCCCGAAGAATGGCTCGGGCTGGCGGCGATCGGCACGGTGGCCGACCTGATGCCGCTGACCGGCGAGAATCGGCTGATTGTCGCCCGGGGCATCGAAGAGATGCGCCGGAACCCTTCGCTGGGCGTGCAGCAGCTGCTCGAAGCAGCCAGCAGCCGGCCCGATCAGCTGACGTCGATCGGGATCGCGTTTGCGATGGCGCCGCGCATCAATGCCAGCGGGCGGCTCGATCACGCCGACCGCGCGGTGAAGCTGCTGATTACGGACGATCGCGACGAAGCGGAGCATCTGGCTTCGGTGCTCGATCTGCTCAACAAAGAGCGGCAGAAGAATGTCGAGGATATCGTGCACGAAGCGACGGCGATGCTGGAGCTCAAGATCGCGGAGAGCGGCGAAGTGCCGCATGTGATCGTGCTGGCCGGCGAAGGCTGGAACGTCGGCGTAGTCGGCATCGTGGCTTCCAAGATCCTGGAGCGGTACTACCGTCCGACGGTTATTCTGGGGATCGACGCGGAGAAAGGCATGTGCAAAGGTTCGGCCCGCTCGATTCCGGACTTCGATATCTACGAAGCCCTGCTGTCGGTCAGCGAAACGATGGACCACTTCGGCGGCCATCCGTCGGCGGCCGGGATGAGCCTTTCGCGCGAACGGCTGGCCGGCTTCGAAGCCGGGCTGAACGACTACGCGGCCGGCGTCCTGACGCCCGATCATCTTGTAGCCGTTACGTCCGCCGAGCGGGAATGCTCGCTGAGCGACGTGCCGATTCCGGTGATCGAAGAATTGGAACGGATGGCTCCGTTCGGCATGAACAATCCGTCGCCGCAGCTTGTGTTCCGGAACGTTCGGCTCCAGCGGGCGATAACGATGGGCAAAACGGGCACTCATTTGAAACTGGTGGTCGAGCAGGACGGGCAAGCGGTCGAAGCCGTCGCGTTCGGCAAAGGCGCCCTGGCCGAATACCTGACGGAAGGCGATATGCTCGACCTGCTGGCCGAACCGTCCATTAACGAATGGCGCGGCAGCCGCAAGCCCCAGCTGATGGTGCGGGATCTGGCGCTGCCCGCGCTTCAGGTGTTCGACCGCAGAACGCCGGAAGCATCCGCCCAAACGATCGAAGACTTCCGCAAACGGGCCGGAGCTTTTCTGTCCTGCGCAGCGGAAGAAATTGCCGTGGCGATCGGACAAACGACGCTAAAAGTTTCACAAAACACTCTGGCGCGGCAGCCCATTTGGCTGTATGATGAAGATTCCGGGATTCAAGGAACGGAAAGCGTTCAGCCGTCCGCGGTGCGCACCCTGTTCGTTCGGGATATGCCGGAAACCGCCGCGCAGTTGGACCGTCTGCTGACTTCTTTTTCGGCGCTGGAGAATATTGTGCTGCTGTATCCGCCGCATTCTCCGGCGGACGTCCTGCGCGAACCGGACCGCGAATTGGTCAAAACGATTTATGTCGAGCTGCGCCGCTCGGCGGCGCGGCCGGTGGACGAAGGCACGCTCGTGCAGCGGCTTTGCCGGACCAGCGGCTGCTCGCCGCGAATGATTGCCGGGATGCTGGACGTGTTTGCCGAGCTGGACTTTATCGAGCGAAGCGAAGCCGGAATCGCCGCCAATCCGAGCCCGCCCAAAAAAGCGCTGGACGAAGCGGAATCCTACCGGCGTCTGCGGGAAGCGGAAGCGCTGGAGCGCAGGCTGCTCGGCGGAGCGTCGGAGATCGGGGCGTGGCTGAAGCAGCGCGCGGCCCGGCTCGAATGCGGCCGCGACGATGCGGTGTTAACATCTTCGGTATAAAGAGGGCGCGCCGCCGCTTCTCTGCCGAATCAACCGGGAAACAACATTTAGGAGGAGATTGATTTGGATTTTGATCAGCATATTCGGGTGATTCCCGATTTTCCGAAACCGGGCATCAGCTTTAAAGACATCACGACGCTGCTGGGCAACGGACCGGTATACCGCGAAGCGATCGACGCATTGAAGAAAAAGGTGGAGCATCTGCAGATCGATCTGATCGCAGGACCGGAAGCCCGCGGCTTCGTCGTCGGCGCTCCGCTTGCTTACGCACTGGGCGTCGGCTTCGTGCCGATCCGCAAAAGCGGCAAACTGCCGTACAAGATCGTCGAAGCGGAATACGATCTGGAGTACGGCAAAGATACCCTGGCGATGCATATCGACGCCGTAACCGAAGGCCAGAACGTTCTGATCGCCGACGATCTGCTCGCGACCGGCGGCACAATCGCGACCGCCGTGAATCTGGTTCGCCAGCTCGGCGGCAACGTGGTCGGCGCGGCGTTCCTGATCGAGCTCGAAGAACTGAACGGACGCAGCCGCCTCGACAACGTCGAAGTATTCAATCTGATCAAAGATTAATTTCTTTTTGAAAATAGTCTTTACCCGTTCGTTGTAAGACCAAGAGAAAACCCGTTATTCTCCATCCCGCGCAGCAAGCGGAAGAGAATAACGGGTTTTACTCGTTTTTAGCGCTTTTTTAATAAAAAAACGAAAAAATCGCGCTTTTTTGAAACCTTTCGCTTTTTCTCGCGTATAGCATGGGGAGACTCGGCGGCAGAGCCTCTTTTCGGCTTGGCGCTGTCCGCACGGGGTCCGCATTTTACAGGGTTAAGGAGGGATAGGATGTCCGTAATTAGAGAAACCGACCTGCCGGGGATCGGGCGCAAGTTCCTGATCGATACGGAAGAAGGAGACCGCTTCATCGTCATCCTGCACGAAGACGGCAAACGGGAGCTGTTCTGCCCGTCGCCGGAAGAGCCGGAGGACTTGATGAGGGTCATGACGCTGACCGACACGGAAGCGCGCCAACTGGGCGGCATCGTGGGCGGCATGAATTACCAGCCGACGGCGCTGGAGAAAGTCGAGCATACGCTGGATCATTTGTCGATCGAGTGGTACAAGCTCAAAAAAGGCATGAAAGCGGTCGGGAAATCGATCGGCGAGCTCAAGATTCGCGAGAACACCGGAACCGTCGTGATCGCGTCGATCGAATCGTCGCACGACCAGACCGTGAGTCCGGGACCGGAATACGTGCTGGCCGAAGGGATGACGCTCGTCGTCGCCGGCGAACGGCAGAACATTCAGACGTTGAAAAGGATGCTGGAAGCAGGTGAGGCGTAATGGAGCACATGGTCTTCGAAGTCGGAGTCGCCGTCCTGCTGATTGCGCTTGCCGGGTTCCTGTCCGCTAAGCTGCGCTTCTCCGTCGTTCCGTTCTATATCCTCGCCGGCATGGCCGTCGGGCCGCACGCGCCGCATTTCGGGCTCGTCGATCTGCGGTTTATCCACAGCGCGGAACTGATCGAATTTATGGGACGGCTCGGCGTCATCTTCCTGCTGTTCTATCTGGGACTCGAATTCTCGGTCGGACGCCTGGCCAAAGCCGGCAAGTCGATCGCGATCGGCGGTTCCATCTATATCGGCATTAACTTTACGCTCGGCCTGCTGTTCGGCTTTATCAGCGGATTCCCGGTACTGGAAACGCTTGTGATCGCCGGCATTACAACCATCTCGTCCAGCGCGATCGTCGCCAAAGTGCTGGTCGATCTGAAACGGACGGCCAATCCGGAAACGGAAATGATTCTGGGCATCATTATGTTCGAAGACGTGTTCCTCGCCGTGTACCTGTCCATCCTGTCCGGTCTGCTGCTCAGCGGAGCGACTACGCTCGGAGGCGTGCTGCTGTCCGCGGGAATCGCTCTCGGCTACATGCTGCTGGTGCTGATCGTCGGCCGACTGCTGGTTCCGGTGCTGAACAAGATTCTCGGCGTTTCGTCGAACGAAATCTTTTTGACCACGGTCTTCGCCATGCTGTTTATGGTTGCGGGCTTCTCCGAGACGATTCACGTCGCGGAAGCGATCGGCGCGCTGCTGGTGGGCCTCGTCCTGGCGGAAACCAAGCATATGCACCGGATCGAAAAAGCGATTCTGCCGTTCCGCGATTTCTTCGGCGCGCTGTTCTTTTTCAGCTTCGGTCTCACCATCGATCCGCTCAGCCTCAAAGGCAATGCGGTATGGCTCGCGATCGGCGCGGTGATTCTGACGATTATCGGCAACTATACGGCGGGCATGCTGGCCGGACGCACCGCTAACCTGACTCCGAAAGCGTCGTCCAACGTGGGCCTGACCATCGTTTCCCGCGGCGAGTTTTCGATCATTATGGCGAACCTGGGCGCAGCCGGCGGACTGATGGCGATTCTCCAGCCTTTCGCCGCGATCTACGTCCTGATTCTCGCTGTGCTCGGACCTTTCCTGACCAAGGAATCCGCGATGGTGCACCGCTTCGTCACCAAGATTATCCCGATGAAGCCCAAGCCCAAAGCCGGCACCGGAGGCGACAAGCTTCAATAACGATATTCAACATGAATTATTTTCCTATAACATGGCGACCGACTCTTCTCCGTATCATGGGAAAATAACTCGTGCAGCATGAATGTAACGCCCTCCGCGGCAGTACCCTGCTCCGCAGCGCGTTCCGCACAAACAGACCGCCGTGCTTCTTCCGAAGAAGCCGGCGGTCTTTTGGTATGTTTATCTTTTTTCTTTCCCCACCCTTATAGGTCGGGCGTTTTCACTTCCGGCGCCTCGTCCTTCTCGTTCGACCAGCCGAAAAGCACGATCAGGCGGAAGATCAGGTTGACCAGAATGCCGACCACCGTCGCCAGCGCCATGCCTTTGAGCTGGACGCTGCCGAGCGTCAGTGTCGCTCCGCTGAGGCCGGTGCCCAGAATCAGCGCGGCGAGCAGCATATTGACGGATTTCGAGAAATCGACTTTCTGCTCGACGAAGATGCGCAGGCCGGATACGGCGATGACGCCGAACAGCAGCAGCGAAACCCCGCCCATAACCGGCGTCGGGATATTGGCGACCGCCGACGCGAACTTGCCGGAGAACGACAGGATGATCGCGATCACCGCGGCGCCGCCGACTACGAATACCGAATACACGCGCGTCAGCGCCATGACGCCGATATTTTCCCCGTACGTCGTATTCGGCGTCGAACCGACGAAGCCGGACAGGATAGTGGAGACGCCGTTGCCGAGCAGCGAGCGGTGCAGGCCCGGATCTTTCGACAGATCCCGTCCGACGATATTGCTCGTGACCAGCAGGTGGCCGATATGCTCGACGATGACGACCAGAGCGGCCGGCAGAATCGTCAGAATCGCCGCGATATCCCAGCTCGGCAGCCGGAAGTCCGGTCCGGACAGGAAGCTCGCTTCGGCGACGGCGGACGTGTTGACTTCGCCCATGAAGTAGGCCAGCACATAGCCGGCGGCGATGCCGATCAGGATATGGATGATCTTCGGGAAGCCGCGGAACAGTACGGCGCCCAGCACCGTAACGGCCAGTGTGACCATCGAGATCAAGATGGCATGCGTACTGTAAACGACGGCGCCGGTATCGGCGTCGGCCGTACCGAGCAGCCCGGCCATGCCCGCCGCCGTCGGCAGCAGTTCAAGCCCGATCAGCGCCACGACGCAGCCCATGACGACCGGAGGGAACAGGAAGTCGATCCAGGCGGTGCCGGCGATCTTGATCAGCAGGGCGACGGCGATAAACACGACGCCGATCACGATAAAGGCGCCCAGCGCTTTGGAATAATTGTCCATGTGATCGCCGGTCCAGCCCAGCACGACGCCGACCGGAACGAGGAAAGCGAAGCTGGAACCGAGATAAGCCGGAATCTTGCCTTTGCAGATCAGGATGTACAGCAGGGTGCCGATCCCGTTCATCAGCAGGATGACGCTGGGGTCCACGCCGAAAATATTCGGGACAAGGACGGTGCTGCCGAACATGGCGAACAGGTGCTGCAAACTGAGCAGCAGTCCCGGTCCGAACGCCGGCCTTTCGTTGACTTGAATTTCACGCTGCAAGTCGTTTCAACTCCTTGGACATAGGTTTGAGCCGTTTCCCGCAGGGAAGGACGGCTGTAGTCGGATGAGGAAGACGGCAGAAGACGGGGGGGGGGCGGCAGTAACCGCTAAATCCGTACGCGCTCGTTCATCTTAACTAGATTATAGAGGTTTATGCTTTTTTTCAATAACATTTTCGCGGAAAAAGAGAATATCTTTCGGATTTCAACAAAATGGAGTCGGACAAAGCCGGCGGAACTGCGGGATGGAGCGTGATGTTTTCATGAAGAAAGCGAACAATTTGCCGCTTCGCATTGACTCGCATTCGGCGAAAAGGCATAATGAAAGGAAAACTATGACGACGGGCCTGAATGCGATCTTTTTGCGGACAGGCTTCATTTTCTTATAGAAAGGAATCGGAAAGGACTCAATGGGCATTGAACGATTACTTGAAAAGGCGTCCGCTTATATCCGGGAATCGGACCTCCCCCGCATTCGGGAAGCCTACGAATTCGCCGATAAGGCCCATTCCGGCCAGGTCCGAAAATCCGGCGAGCCGTATATCCTGCACCCGCTCGCGGTTGCAGATATTGTCGTGGGCATGCAGATGGACACCACGTCGATCGAAGCCGCGCTGCTGCACGACGTGGTCGAAGACACCACCGTTTCGCTGGAAGAGATCCGGCAGCATTTCGGCGAAGCCTGCGCGATGCTCGTCGACGGGCTGACCAAGCTCGAACGGATCAAATTCCGGTCCAAGGAAGAACAGCAGAACGAGAACTACCGCAAGATGTTTATCGCGATGGCGCAGGATATCCGGGTGATCGTGATCAAGCTGGCCGACCGCCTGCACAATATGCGCACGCTGAAGCACCAGTCGGAAGAAGGACAGCGGCGGATCGCTTACGAGACGCTGGAAATTTTCTGTCCGGTCGCCGATCGCCTCGGTATTTCCGCGATCAAGTGGGAAATGGAAGACATCGCTCTTCGTTACCTGAATCCCCAGCAGTATTACCGGATCGCCAACCTGATGCACAAAAAAAGAGCCGAACGCGAACAGTTCATCTCCGACGTTATCGTCCGGATCGGCGAGAAGCTGGAAGAAATGGGCATCGACGCGGACCTTTCGGGGCGGCCGAAGCATATTTACAGCGTTTATAAAAAAATGACGAGCAAAAACAAGCAGTTCAACGAAATCTACGATCTGCTCGCAATCCGTATCCTGGTCGAAAACGTTAAAGATTGTTACGCCACCCTGGGCATTATCCATACGCTGTGGAAGCCGATGCCGGGCCGGTTCAAAGACTATATCGCGATGCCGAAAGCGAATATGTACCAGTCGCTGCATACGACGGTGGTCGGACCGAACGGCGAGCCGACCGAAGTGCAGATCCGCACCTGGGACATGCACCGCACGGCGGAATTCGGGATCGCGGCGCACTGGGCGTACAAAGAAGGCACGGTCGTGGCGCCGGGCGGCGGGATCGAGAACAAGATGCCGTTTTTCAAAGAAATCATCGAGCTGCAAAACGAAGCCAAAGACGCGTCGGAATTTGTCGAGTCGCTCAAAATGGATTTCTTTTCCGACCTTGTGTTCGTCTTTACGCCGAAAGG
This sequence comes from Saccharibacillus sp. CPCC 101409, assembly GCF_030518235.1. Classification (GTDB taxonomy): domain Bacteria; phylum Bacillota; class Bacilli; order Paenibacillales; family Paenibacillaceae; genus Saccharibacillus. The sequence goes on from NZ_JAULSA010000002.1 coordinate 42,395, forward strand.
CCAGGTCATCGAGCTTCCGGCCGGATCGGTGCCGCTCGATTTCGCTTACCGCATCCATACGGAAATCGGCAACCGGACGATCGGGTCCAAAGTCAACGGCCGGATCGTTCCGCTCGACCACAAGCTGAAAACCGGCGATATCGTGGAGATTCTGACCTCCAAACATTCGTACGGACCGAGCCAGGACTGGGTGAAGATCGCCCAATCGTCGCACGCCCGCAGCAAGATCAAGCAGTGGTTCAAAAAAGAACGCCGCGAAGAGAATGTCGAAAAAGGTCGAGAAGGACTGGAACGGGAGATCAAAAAGCTCGGTCTCGAAGTATCCGAGTGGCTGACCGACGACAAGCTGCTCGAAGTCGCCAACAAATTCGCGTTCAACGATTTCGAAGACATGCTGTCGGCGATCGGGTTCAACGGCATTACCGCTTCGCAGGTTGTTACCCGGTTAACGGAGAAGTGGCGCCGCGAGCAGGAAGAGACCAACCATCTCGAATTAACGCACGAAGTGCGCGAAGTCAAAGCGGCTCCGCCGGACAAAGAAAAGAAACGTCCGACCAACGGGGTCAAAGTCAAAGGCGCGAGCAATCTGCTCGTCCGTTTCGCCCGCTGCTGCAACCCGGTTCCGGGCGACGATATCGTCGGTTATATTACACGGGGGCGCGGCGTATCCGTGCACCGCTCGGACTGTACAAACATCCCGGGAGAAGGCGACGGCGAAGAAGCCGCTCGCGTGATCGAGGTCGAATGGGAAGACGCGGTGGAATCGAACTACAGCGTCGATATCGAGATTACCGGACTCGACCGCCGGGATTTCCTGAACGAAGTGCTGCAGGCCGTATCGGAAAGCAAAACGAATATGACCGCCGTCTCGGGACGCGCGGACAAAAATAAAATGGCGCTTGTGCATATCACGATCCTGATCCGCAACACCGAGCATTTGCAGTCGGTGGTGGAACGCATCAAGCGGGTGCGCGACGTTTACACGGTGCACCGGATCATGCAGTAAAGGAGTCGGCTTTTCATGAAACTTGTGATTCAGCGCTGCAAGCAGGCGTCGGTCAGCGTGGACGGTTCGGTCGTGGGCCGCATCGACGAAGGATTGGTCATTCTGGTCGGCGTTACGCAGAGCGATACGGAGAAAGACGCGCTGTACCTGGCCGACAAAGCGGCCGGACTGCGCATCTTCGAAGACGAGGCCGGCAAAATGAACCGCAGCGTCGAGGATATCGGCGGAAAGGTGCTGTCCGTATCGCAGTTCACGCTGTACGGGGACACCCGCAAAGGCCGGCGTCCCAGCTTTACGGCCGCGGCGCGGCCGGAGCCGGCGCTGGCGCTGTACGAAGCGTTTAACAAAGCGCTGCGCGCACGCGGATTGACCGTGGAGACGGGCGTGTTCGGCGCCATGATGGACGTCTCGCTCGTTAACTGGGGTCCGGTGACGCTGATCGTCGAAAGCGGCGAGTAGCGCTTCGCTCCGGAAGCCGAAAACGCGGTTTGCCGTCCGGCGAACAAGCAAAGAAACAACAGTAGAGGCCGCTTCGGCCGCCGCCTTCCGGGCGGCGCCGGGGCGGTTTTTTCTTTTGCGTCTTCTTTTGAAGGATAGTGTTAGAAGTCGGAGAGGTCAGGGTAATAAGAAAGCGAGAACGGATGAGATTGATTTTTATGAATCCGGATACCGGATCATCCCGAGAGGAGTTATGACATCATGAGTAAAGTCGCTTTTTTGCTTGCGAATGAGTTCGAAGATTCCGAAATGCAGGTTCCTTACGATGAACTGCAAAAAGCCGGCCATACGGCCGACATCATCGGCCTGAAAGCGGGCGAGACGGTAAAAGGAAAACTGGGTAAAGAAGAGTATACGACGGACAAAGCGATCTCCGACGTTCAAGCATCGGACTACGACGCCGTCGTGATTCCGGGCGGTTCTTCGCCGGAAAACCTGCGCCTCGACGAACAGGTACTCCAGTTTGTCAAAGACATCAACGCCGCCAAGAAGCCGATCGCGGCAATCTGCCACGGTCCGCAAATCCTGGCCAGCGCCGATCTGCTCAAAGGGCGCACGATTACGTCGTACCCGCCGCTGCAGGACGACATGGTTAACGCGGGCGCGCAGTTCAAAGACGAAGAAGCGGTGGTGGACGGCAACTTTATCACGTCCCGTACCCCGGACGACGAGCCGGCATTCGTCCGCGAAATTCTGAAGGCGCTGTAAAGCCGGGTTTCCCCGGTTTTGCTTACTGCCGAATCTGCTTCCGGGTCAGACTACAAGAGCAAGCGAAGCTCTACGGCAATATAGAAGTTCTGTAAAGATCGTCCATTACAAAGGAGGGAATTACAATGTCTAAACACATCCAAGCGTATTTCAGAACGGAAAGCGAAGCGGAAGGCGCAAGAATGAGTTTGATGACGTTCGTTACCGAACAGCTTGAAGTAGGTGAACTGCAGGAAGCTTTCGGAAGACGCGGAGCTTCCACGGGACGCGTTATCGTACCGCTGGTACCTCTCGCAGGCACGACCAATGCGGGCTTCACGGGCGGCGCGGCAGCTTCCGGCGGCGCGGGCAGCATGATCGGCGACCAGGCGGTGCCGGTACCGGCTCCGGGCGCAACCGGCGATCTGGGCAGTCAGCCCGTCGATAAAGACGATGTCGCAGACGTGAATGAGAACGCTTCCGACGCGGAACTTCGCGATCTCAAATATACGCTGTCGGCCAAAGTCAGCGACGAAGATTATCCGGCCGTCGTGCGCAAACTGCGCAATAACAACGGCTACGTACACGTGTACGAGTAAATCGCGGGGCTTGCAGTCCAACTGTAATCCAATTGTAATACGGACTTCATGTCTTCTTAACAAGCAGCGGTTAATATGTACACATGACCCCCTTAGATAGATCTTGGACGATCCGCGGCAGCAGCCCGCGGGTCTTTTTTTGCTTTCTTTTCCCGGCAGATAACGGTTGACTTTAGTCATGTACTTGATTACAATCATAAAATATAACAACCGCGGTGAGTGTTTTCGGTATGTCTCAGGCATCGGGAACAAGCGGATATTATGGATTCGATGACGGGAAAAAGTAATTCGGGTTTCGAAGCGCACAAGAGAGGGATTCCATGGGCTGGAAGAATTCCGCGCGGCGGCCGAACGAAAGACCTCCCCGAGAACGCACGGCGAAAGGCGGAAGAAACAGCGAATTTGCGAATTCGGCGTTGGTTTCTTGGAGCCCGATTAGCCGAAGCGCGAAGCAGACGGGCGTTAACCGTCATAATGAAGCGGGCTTTCGTTGTTAAATGCGGCGAACGGTCCGAAATGTGGGTGGCACCACGGGAGATTCTTAATTGCGATCCCTCGTCCCTGTACTATGCGAAGGGTATGCATAGACGGCGGACGGGGGATTTTTTGACATGATTTTTTTACGGCATCATGCGCCCAAAAAGAACCCGGCCGCGCAGTCCGGAAAGGAAGGAAAAAGAAACCATGGATTTTCAAAAACCGAAAGGTACCCTTGATTTTCTGCCGGGAACGGTGGAAAAGTGGCAGTACGTCGAGCGCAAAGCGCACGACCTGGCCCGCCGCTTCAACTACCGCGAGGTGCGCACGCCGATCTTCGAATATACCCAGCTGTTCCAGCGGGGCGTAGGCGAAACGACGGATATCGTGCAAAAAGAAATGTTCTCGTTCCAGGATATGGGCGGCCGCAACATGACGCTGCGGCCGGAAGGAACGGCCGGCGTGGTTCGCGCTTACGTCGAGAACAAATTGTTCGGAGAGCCGGACGTGTCCAAGCTGTTTTACATCGGGCCGATGTTCCGCCAGGAACGTCCGCAGGCGGGCCGCTACCGCCAGTTCCACCAGTTCGGCATCGAAGCGATCGGCTCGGTCGAACCGGCCATCGACGCGGAAGTCATTGCCTTCGGCCTGCAGTTCTTCGAAGACATCGGCCTCAAAGGCACGAGCGTCGAGATCAACTCGGTCGGCAACACCGCTTCCAGAGAGGCGTACAACGAGCGCCTGCTGGCGTTCTTGAACCCGATGCGCGACAGCCTGTGCAAAGACTGCCAGAACCGGATCGACCGCAATCCGCTGCGGGTGCTCGACTGCAAAGTCGATCACGACAAATTCGCGGACGCGCCGTCCATCCTGGACAGCCTGGACGAAGAAAGCTTGACCCACTTCGAAGCCGTGCAGCGCAATCTGACGGCGATGGGCGTAGCGTATACGATCAATCCGCGCCTGGTACGCGGACTGGATTATTACACGCTGACCGCGTTCGAGTTCAAAACGCAGAGCGGCATCGGCGCGATCGATACGATCGGCGGCGGCGGACGCTATAACAAACTGGTCGCCGAAGTCGGAGGACCGGACCAGCCGGGTATCGGCATGGCGATCGGCATGGAGCGGCTCCAACTGCTGCTGGCCGACCAGCAGACCGAGATCGACGACAAGCGGCCGCTGGACGTGTACCTGATCGCGCTCGGCGAGAAAGCGAGCGCCGAGATCACGAAGCAGCTGCACGCCCTGCGCAAGCTCGGTTTCTCGGCGGAACGGGATTATCTGGACCGCAAAATGAAGGCGCAGATGAAATCGGCCGACCGGCTCGAAGCCCGCTATACGGTTATTCTGGGCGACGACGAACTGGAACGCGGCGAGATCGCCGTCAAGTCGATGGAAACGCGCGAACAAGTCACGGTCAAGCTGGAAGATCTCGCTTCGGCGCTGAAATAAGATCGACGCGAACAACCGGCTTTCGGCAAACGAAAATTAAATTCAATACAAAGGGGAATCATTATGCAGAGGACTCATCACTGCGGACAGATTACGTCCGAACAAATCGGGGAAACGGTAACGCTGAACGGCTGGGTACAAACCCGCCGCGATCTGGGGGGCGTACTGTTTATCGACCTGCGCGACCGCAGCGGCATCGTGCAGATCGTCTTCAACCCGGCTTACTCCGGCGACGCGCTGCAAACAGCCGAGCGCGTGCGCAGCGAATACGTGCTGGCGGTCAAAGGAACGGTCGTTAAACGCGACCCGGAAACGGTTAACAAAAATCTGCCGACCGGCGAACTCGAAGTGCGCATCACCGAGATCGAAGTGCTGAACGCGGCGAAGACGCCTCCGTTCTTTATCGAAGACGGCATCGAAGTCGACGAAGCGCTGCGGCTGAAATACCGCTACCTCGACCTGCGCCGTCCGGAAATGCAGAAAACGCTCAGACTGCGTTCGCAGTCGGCGAAGATCTTCCGCAACTTTCTCGACGATCAAGACTTTGTGGAAGTAGAAACGCCGATCCTGACCAAAAGCACGCCGGAAGGCGCGCGCGATTATCTCGTGCCGAGCCGCGTGCACGAGGGCGAATTCTTCGCCCTGCCGCAGTCGCCGCAGATCTTCAAGCAGCTGCTGATGGTCAGCGGCCTGGAGCGCTATTATCAGATCGCGCGCTGTTTCCGCGACGAGGATCTGCGTTCCGACCGGCAGCCGGAGTTCACGCAGGTCGACCTGGAGATGTCGTTCGTCTCGCGCGACGACATCCTGGGCATGATCGAAGAGCTGATGGCGAAGCTGTTCCGCGAAACGATCGGCGTCGAAGTACAGCTTCCGTTCCAGCGCCTGACGCACGCGGAAGCGATGAGCAAATACGGCTCCGACAAGCCGGACCTGCGCTTCGGCCTGGAGCTGGTCGATGTGGGCGATATCGTGCAGGGCAGCGGCGCGAAAGTATTCGCGTCCGTCATCGCCGGCGGCGGCCAGGTCAAAGTGCTGAACGCCAAAGGCTGCGGCTCGTGGCCGCGCAAAGAGATCGACGATCTCGGACCTTACGCTGCCCGTTACGGCGCCAAAGGACTGGCCTGGATTCAAGTCAAGGAAGACGGCTTCAAAGGCCCGGTCGTCAAGTTCATGAGCGAAGAAGAGATCGAAGCGCTGCGCGAACGCACGGGCGCCGAAGTGGGCGACCTGCTGCTGTTCTCCGCCGACAAGAAACAGGTTGTGGCCGACGTGCTCGGCGCTTTGCGCCTGAAGATCGGACGCCAGCTCGGCCTGATCGACGACAGCATTTACAAATTCGCCTGGGTGCTGGACTTCCCGCTGCTCAGCTACGACGAAGAATCGAAGCGCTATGTGGCGGAACACCATCCGTTCACCCGCCCGCTGGCGGAAGACCTCGAACTGTTCGAGACCGATCCGGGCGCGGTGCGCGCGCAGGCGTACGACCTCGTGCTGAACGGCTACGAAGTGGGCGGCGGCTCGCTGCGGATCTTCGAGCACGAGCTGCAGCAGAAGATGTTCGGACTGCTGGGCATCTCCGAAGAAACGGCGCAGGAGCAGTTCGGATTCCTGCTGGACGCGTTCCAGTACGGCACGCCTCCGCACGGCGGCTTCGCGTTCGGCTTCGACCGCCTGGTGATGCTGCTGACGCAGCGCACCAACCTGCGCGAAACGATCGCGTTCCCGAAAACGGCCAGCGCGACCGATCTGCTGATGAACGCCCCCTCCCCGGTGGACAAGCCGCAGCTCGACCAGCTGCATATCAAGCTGGCGCCGAAACCGGCGAAGAAGCCGGCCGCAGGCGAGAACGAACAGGCGTAAACGCGAAACGAACAGAAAAGCCGGGCAGGCCCGCCGCAGACCGCGGAGGCGCCTGCCCGCGTTTCTTCGATCGCGGGGTACGCTCAGCCACGTTTAATTAAGGAGGTTTAAACTGCTATGCTGCACGCATTTTCCAGAACGGAGCTTGCGATCGGGCCCGAAGGCCTGGACGCGCTCAAAAGCAGCACCGTCGCGGTGCTGGGTATCGGCGGCGTGGGCGCGATGGCCGTCGAAGGCCTGGCGCGTTCCGGCGTCGGCACGATCATTCTGATCGACAAAGACGTGGTGGATATCACCAATATCAACCGTCAGATCCACGCGCTGACCACGACTGTGGGACAGCAGAAAACGGAATTGATGGCCGAGCGCGTCAAGCTGATCAATCCGGAGATCCAAACGATCGTGCTGAATATGTTCTATACGGAAGAAACGTACGAGAAGCTGTTCGAGCACAAGATCGACTATGTGCTCGACGCGTCGGACACGATCGTGTACAAGATCCATATCATCAAAGAATGCCTCAAGCGGGGCATCCCGATTCTGTCGAGCATGGGGGCGGCCAACAAGCTGGACCCGACGCGCTTCCGGATCGCCGATATTTCCAAAACGAAAATGGACCCGATCGCGCGCATTATCCGCAACAAGCTGCGTAAAGAAGACGGCATCAAAAAAGGCGTCAAAGTCGTATTCTCGACCGAACCGCCGGTGAAGCCGCGCGTCGACGTGACCGAGCAGATCGCGCCGGCCGGGGCCAAGATCCGCAAAGCGAAGCAGCCGCCGGCGAGCAACTCGTTCGTTCCGCCGACCGTAGGTTTGATTATGGTCAGCGAAGCGGTCAAAGATCTGCTGGCCATTCACGGACATCCGCTGCAAAGCGAAGAATAGCATGAATCCGCGGCGCGTTTCCTGTCAGGGCGTGTCTTCAAACTTCGAAGGAAGCAGGTTTGAAGACACGTCCCAAGGGAAGCGCGTTTTTTTTATGCCGCCGCCGGCCCGCCTCCAAAATAGTTGCAGCATTTTCCCGGATAGTATGCTATGCTAATAACCCTTTTGCGTCTTCGCCGACAGCGTTCGAAATTCGGCGGGTCGCAGATGCAATTTCGGCATTTTGTGCGGGACGGGCCGATCCGGCAGGGCGGCCCGATCGTCGCGGGTTCGCGAGAACCTCTGTGCAAAATGCTCATCTTAGGAGGTAACTGAAGTGAGTGAGAACGTTCAAAGTGCCTATCGAGAAGAGCAAACCAAGCTGGGCTCGGTGCTCGAAGAGATCGGGACGCAGCTTGCGCGCCTTCGGGCGGTGCCGGTGTATACCGGACACGACTTCACCGAGCAGGTGCTCGAAGCGGGACGCGAAGAGCGCCGCCAGCGGCTGTCCAAATCGCAGCCGGAACCTTATTTCGGGCGGATGGATTTCGAGGAAGACGGAAAGCCGTCGCCGGCCCCGCTCTATATCGGCAAAACGGGCCTCGACGGCCGCGACCCCGGCAGTCTGCCGATCGTGATCGACTGGCGCGCGCCGGTCGCGAGCCTGTTCTATTCGTTTACCGGGGGCGAGGAGCGCGTCGAGTACGAAGCGCCGGAAGGCCTGATCGGCGGAACGGTGCACCTCAAACGAAACATCATGGTGCGCAAAGAAGAATTGGAACGGGTCGTCGATACGTATACGCGGGGCGGCGAAGAGCCGGCGGTATCGGACGAGTTCCTGCTGTACCGGCTCGGCGAGAATAAAGACAACCGGCTGCGCGATATCGTTTCGACGATCCAGGCGGAGCAGGACCGGATTATCCGAGCCGAGAAAAACAAAGCGCTGATTATCCAGGGCGTGGCGGGCAGCGGGAAAACGACCGTCGCGCTGCACCGGCTCGCGTTCCTGCTCTACCAGTACAAAGAGCAGGTGTCCGCGGGGAGAATGATTATTTTCGCGCCGAACGGCATGTTCCTCGACTATATTTCTGGCGTGCTGCCGGAGCTTGGCGTCGGGGATATCCAGCAGCGTACGTTTACCGACTGGGCGTCCGGGCTGCTCGGGGTGGAAGACAAGCTGGCCGATCCCGCCGAGACGCTGGACCTGTGGTTCGGCCGGGCGGGCGGAGCGGCGCCGGGCGACGAAGCGCCGGGCCGCTTCAAAGGCTCGGAAGAGTTCCGGACGGTGCTCGAAGCTGCCGCGGCCGCGCTCGAAGCTTCCGGCGCGCCGGAACTGGAATTCTCGCCTTGGGACGGCAGGATCCTGCCTTACGCCACGATCCTGCACTGGTACGCGGACGAGTACAAGCATTATTCGGCTTCGGGCCGTAAAGAACGGGTGCTGGCGCGGATTCACCGCTGGATCGAGATGGAGCTGAAGCAGGTCGGTTCGGAGGTCAAACGCAAAGAATATAAAAAGAAAGCCGTGCAGCGCGAAAAAGCCTATGCCAAAAAATGGCCGGATTTCGATGCGTTTACGCTGTACCGGCAGATCTTCGGAGCGGCCAAAGACGCTCGCGGCATCCTGCCGCAGGAAGCGCTGTCCGGCATTCCCGCGTCTGTGCTGAAGGAAACGCGCCGGAATCTCAAAGAGGGCCGCATCCGCGAAGAAGACCTGCCGGCGCTGCTGCACCTGCATCTGCTGCTCGTCGGCGTCGACGGCATCGAGCGGTTCGACCACGTCGTGATCGACGAAGCTCAGGATTTCTCCCCGCTTCAGGTCCGGGTGCTCGACCGGTTCGTGCGCGGGCATTCGTTTACCATTCTCGGCGATCTATCGCAGGGCATCCATGCCTACAAAGGCGTGCACGCCTGGGAAGAAATGAGCGGACTGTTCGGCGAAGACGAAACGTCTTATCACGCGCTTACGCGCAGCTACCGCTCGACGATGGAGATTATCGGCTTCGCCAACGGGATTCTGGCGGGCGGCGTGCCCAGCGCGATCGAAGCGGTGCCGGTCTTCCGCGGCGGCAGCAAGGTGCGGGTGATCGCGACCGGCGGGGCGGATCAAAGCGGGGCTGCGGCGAAAGCCGGTTCCGGCGTCCGCGCCGCGGCCCGGGCGCTTCGCTCCTTGTGGGGACGCGAGCACAAGACCGTATCGCTGCTGACCCGGACGCAGGATCAGGCGAAGGAGCTGTACGAAGCGCTGAAGCCCGAGTTTGCGGAGCTGAACCTGATCGACGGCGGCAAAACGCAGTACGAAGGCGGATTATCCGTGCTGCCGCTGCATTTGTCGAAAGGACTGGAGTTCGACGCGGTCGTACTGGCCGGCGCGGACAGCGGCAATTACGGCGATTCGCCGTGGGATGCCAAGCTGCTGTACGTCGGCTGCACGCGGGCGCTGCACGAGCTGTGGCTGCTGCACGACGGACCGCTGCCGGCGTTTATGCCGGAAGCGGACGGGGAGTGGAGCGAAAGCGGCTGGCCGGCCGAATAAAGACGGGGGTAAACGGACGGAAAAGGAAAGAGGACGGCGGCGGCCGTCCTCTTTTTGTTATGATTTGCGCGTTGCCGCGGCCGCCGCCAATCTGCGCTGCGCGTTTAAGACGCGGGTTCGGCCGGATTGGCACCGACTTCGAACAGGCGCACCCGGTTGCGGCCTTCGGCTTTGGCCAGGTACAGGGCGGAGTCGGCGGAGCGGATCAGCTGGTGCTTGTCCTGGCCCGGCCGGAACTGCGCTACTCCGAAACTTGCGGTAACGGTGTAGTCGGGCGAAGGCGAATCGACCTCGAACAGCTTTCTGAGACGCTCGGCCACCTGCCGTGCTTCGTCCAGCGCGGTGCCCGGCAGCAGTACGGCGAATTCCTCGCCGCCGAACCGGACCGGCAGATCGCCGGCGCGGGAATACTGCTGGAGCACGCGGGCCATATGCTGAAGTACGAGATCGCCTTCCTGGTGACCGCGCGTATCGTTCAGCCGCTTGAACCGGTCCAGGTCCAGCAGGATCAGGCTGAGCGGACGGCTTTCGCAGGCATCGGCTATCAGCTCGTCGATCGATTCCTCGAACCGGCGGCGGTTCCACAGGCCGGTCAGACCGTCCCGCATGGCGAGCGATTGAATTTTGCTGGTTTCCAAAGCGTTTTCGATCGCGGTCACGATCATCGGGGCCAGTTTTTCGAGCCGCGTTTTCTTGACCGTATTGAAGAAACCGGGCGAGTTCGACATCAAGTTGAGCACGCCGACGGTTCTCGCTTCTTTTTTGAGCAGGATATGCAGCGAGGAGCGCGTGCCTTCCTCGTACTGCTGATCGGTGACGACGCCTCTGGGCCTGTATTCGTCCCAGTTTTCGTGCACAAGCGAGAATCCGCCGCGGATCAGATCGCGCAGGTCTTTTTGTTCGCCGGTCAGCGCGGTTTCTTTGAAGCTCAGCGTCTCCTGCTGCAGCGCGGCTTTGATCGAATAGCTTCGGTCCGCATTCAGCGTTACGACGGTCAGCCGGTCGCAGCGGACGAGGCTCCGGATGCCGAGCAGCGTTTCGCGGTATACGTCCTGCACGGAGCCGGCCTGGTTCAGCGCGTTGATCATCCGGTACGTGTCTTCGAGCTGGTCGTGTTCTTTCTGCATCTCCGCGCGCATGTCTCCGAACGCGCGAACGAGCCTGCCGAGTTCGTTGGCCGAACTGTATTCCGGCAGCTCGGCCGAGATCTGTCCGTTTTCGTACGAAGATACCGCCCGGTCCAGCTCGGCCAGCGGAACGATCAGGCGTTTGATTCTGCGGATGACAAAAAAGGTATACAGGCCGATCATCAGCAGCGAAGCCGCGCCGGTGGAAGCGAGCGTCATGCTGATGCGCCCGAGCAGCGTGCTCCGGTTGAGGTCGCGCTGCTGCGTGATCCGCTCCAGCACGTCCGCGAACTTTTCGCTCAAAGAATCGAAAGAGGCTTCGCTTGCGGTCATTTCTTCGGCGGTGACCGGTTCGCCGCGCAGCGATTTGCGCAGCAGCGGCGTTCCGTGCTGACTGCTCCACTTTTCGCCCATGCGGATCAGCGATTTGACTTCAGTTTCGAACTGCGGCGTTTGACCGAGACGTTCGACGATATTTTTGGAGATCAGATCGTAATCGTCGCTTCCTTTGTCGTAGGATTCGATAAACAGGTTCTCGTCCGTCAGGCTGAAGCCGCGCAGTCCGTTTTCCAGTTCGATGCTCGCTTTCTCCAGCTTATCGAGATTCTCGGTCAGCAGAGCGAGGTAGCGCACCTGCATGTAGCTTTCTTTGATGGAATGGTTCTGGTACAAGTAACCGCCGGCAAGCAGCAGGGCGAACAGCAGAAAAAACAGCAGACTGAACCGGATTACGAGCGTGCCCAGATTATGCTCGCTTCCGTACAGCAAACGTTTGAAAAAAATCATTTTCACCTCTCCTGCAATCGGTAGACGGGTCCGGACGCGGCGGCGCCCGCAAACAAGCAGCCGTGTGCACCAGTAGATTGCGGCCCAATGGATTGTAGTTTGTATATCGGCAGATCCGGTATAAAAAGTAAAGGCTTTTTGCGCCCGGCCCACAGACTCCGTTCCTATCGTTAAGCCGCCGATTTTTTCGGGTAAAAATAAAGGTGGAACGCAGAGGCAAAACGATATCGACAAGCAGCGACAAGACGAATAGGAGATGAAGGTTGTGAGCAGAACGATTGCAGACGCACTGGTAGAAGCCCTGGTTAACGCGGGAGTCAAGCGGATTTACGGCATTACGGGAGATTCGCTGAATGCGGTGATCGACGCGGTAAGGCGTTCCGGCAGGATCGATTGGATTCACGTGCGCCACGAAGAGGCGGCCGCGTTCGCGGCCGGAGCCGACGCGGAGCTGAACGGCGCGATCGCTGTCTGCGCGGGCAGCAGCGGACCCGGCAACCTGCATCTGATCAACGGTTTGTACGAATGCCATCGCAGCCGGGTTCCGGTGCTGGCGATCGCCGCGCATATTCCGAGCGACGAGATCGGCAGCGGCTATTTTCAGGGCACGCATCCGGAGCAGATCTTTCAGGAGTGCAGCGTATTCTGCGAAACGCTGATGACGAGCGGACAGGTGCCGCGCACGATTACGATGGCGCTTCAAAGCGCGCTGGCCCATTCCGGCGTATCCGTGATCGTGCTGCCGGGCGACGTGGCGGCGCTGGACGCGGGCGGACGCAAAATTCCGGAACTCGTTACCCACGCCGCGCGCCCGGTGGTGCATCCTTCGGGCGAAGAGCTTGAGCGGCTCGCCGATTACCTGAACGAAGGCAAAAAGGTAACCGTGCTTGCCGGAGCCGGCTGCCGGGGCGCGCACGCCGAAACGCTGGCGCTGTGCGAACGCCTGCAAGCACCGATGGTCGTCGCGCTGCGCGGCAAAGAACATCTCGAATACGACAACCCTTATTTCGTCGGGCTGACGGGACTGATCGGCTACGCGTCCGGTTACCATGCCATGATGGACTGCGACGTGCTGCTGATGCTGGGCACGGACTTTCCGTACCGGCAGTTCTATCCCGAGCATGCGAAGATTCTTCAGATCGATATCGAAGCCGCGCATCTGGGGCGGCGCGCGAATCTTGCGCTCGGCGTATGCGGCGACGTCCGCGCCACGGCGGAGAAGCTGCTGCCGCTGCTAAGCGAAGGCCGGGATTCCGGGCATCTGCGCAAATCGGTCGAGCGTTACGGGAAAGTGCGCGCCGAGTTGGACGATCTGGCCGAAGACAAATCCGGCCGCCGTCCGATCCATCCGCAGATGCTGACGAAGATCGTCAGCGACGCGGCGGCCGAAGATGCCGTGTTTACGTGCGACGTGGGCACGCCGACCGTTTGGTCCGCGCGCTATCTGCAAATGAACGGCAGAAGACGGCTGATCGGCTCGTTCAATCACGGCACGATGGCGAACGCACTGCCGCAGGCGATCGGCATCCAGGCGGCCCATCCGAAGCGGCAGGTCGTGGCGCTGTCCGGCGATGGCGGACTGTCCATGCTGCTGGGCGATCTGCTGACGCTCAAGCAGCACCATCTGCCGGTCAAAGTCGTGGTGTTCAACAACGAAGCGCTCGGCTTCGTCGAGCTCGAAATGAAAGCTTCGGGCTATCTGGAGGCTGGCACCGATCTGAGCGCAACGGACTTCGCCGCGGTCGCAAACGCGATGGGCATTCGCGGCGTGCGGGTCGAAGATCCGGCGGAGCTGGACGGAGCGGTGCGCGAAGCGCTGGCGCACGACGGCCCGGCGCTGATCGACGTCGCCGTCAATCGGCAGGAGCTGTCGATGCCGCCGAAGATCAGCGCGCAGCAGGCCGGAGGTTTCTCGATCTGGGCGCTGAAAGCGGTGCTGAACGGCCACGGCAGCGAACTGATCGAGCTGGCCCGGACGAATCTGCTGCGCTGAGCCGGTTTGCCCATGAAGCCGCGGACCGCCGCGGCTTTTTGCCGTTTCGGGATGGAACGCCGGCTGTTTGGCGGCTGGAGGAGGCGGCCGGGCAAGTTGCGTTCCCGGCGAAACGGCTCTATATTGAATAGTGGACGAAAGGACGTGACACGCTTGGATTTGTTTTCTTACGGGGGAACCCCCGATTCCGGCGGCGGAGGCGGACTGCTTGCGGACCGCATGCGTCCGCTGACGCTGGACGAATATATCGGCCAGGAAGATATCGTCGGTCCCGGGCGGCTGCTGCGCCGGGCGATCGAAGCGGACAAAGTCGGCTCGATCGTGCTGTACGGGCCTCCGGGCTGCGGCAAAACGACGCTCGCTCATATTATTTCCAATCATACGCAGGGCAAGTTCGTCCGGTTGAACGCGGTCGACGCTTCGGTCAAAGACGTTCGGGCCGTGATCCAGCAGGCGGCGGACGACAAAGCGCTGTACGGCAGCAAAACGATCTTGTTCCTGGACGAAGTGCACCGCTTCAACAGCTCGCGTCAGGACGCGCTGCTGCCGGCGGTTGAGAAAGGAACGATCGTGTTTATCGGCGCCACGACGGAGAATCCGTTTCATTACGTCAACGGCGCCCTGATGAGCCGCTCGACGCTGTTCCAGCTGCATCCGCTGACGTCGAAGCACGCCATGATCGCGATGCGCCGCGCGCTGGAAGATACGGACCGTGGCCTCGGCTACATGGACCTGCAGGTCGACGAAGACGCGCTGGAGCATATCGCCGGGATGGCGAACGGCGACATCCGCCGCGCGCTGAACGCGCTGGAACTGGCGGCGCTGACCACTTCGCCGGAACCCGACGGCAGCGTGCGCGTTACGCTGGAAGCCGCGGAAGAATCGATCCGGCGGCCGATCGTGCGCGCCGACGAATCGACGCAGTACGATATTCTGTCGGCATTCCACAAATCGATTCGCGGCTCCAGCGACGCCGCGCTGTTCTGGTTTCTGTACGCCGTGGAGAAGCTCGGCATGGACCCGATGACGTTTATCCGCCGCCTGATCGCGGCGAGCAGCGAGGATATCGGGCTCGCCAATCCGCAGGCGATGGTGCAGGCGACATCCGCGCTGGAAGCTTACCGCAACAACGGCTGGCCCGAAGCCAAGCTGAACGTGGCGCAGGCGATTCTGTTCGCCGTGGAAAGCCCCAAATCGAACGCCGTATACACGGCGATCTCGCGTGCGGAAAGCGCGTTCGGCTCGATGGGTACCGCCGAGGTTCCGCTCCATCTGCGCGATACGCACTACAGCGGAGCCGAGAAGCTGGGACACGAAGGCTATAAATATCCGCACAACTTCCCGAATCACTATGTGAAGCAGGAATATCTGCCGGCGGAACTCGGCGGCGCGGTATTCTACGAAGCGAGCGAACAGGGGAACGAAGCGAAGATTCAAATCAATCAGCAGCGCCGCCGGGATTCCTGAGCGCGGCGGCCGGACGGAAGAGTGGGAGACGACATACATGAAAGAAATTGGAATTGTGGCGGTCGGCGGCGTGCTGGGCGCGCTGCTGCGCTATGCGCTCGGCCTGGCGATCCCGCACGCCGGCGGCTTCCCGCTGCCGACGCTGCTGATCAACTGGAGCGGCTGTTTGTTTCTGGGATTGTTCTTTACGCTTGCGCTGGACGCCGAACGAATCAGCCCGGCATGGCGGCTGGGCATCGGAACGGGATTTACAGGCGCGTTTACGACATTCTCGACGTTCTCGGTCGAGACGCTGGAGCTGCTGCGGCAGGGAAATACCGGCGAAGCCCTGCTGTACGCGGGACTCAGCCTGGCTGTGGGCATCGCGCTGAGCGCGCTCGGCGTCCGGCTCGGCAGTGCCTGGGGAAACCGGAGGCCGGGAGGGACGGCGGCATGACGCTGAATTCGATTCTGCTGGTGGCGCTGGGAGGCGCGATCGGCGCGCCTGTACGTTATCTGCTTGGCAAATGGGCGCTGAACGCGCTGGGCGGCCGGTTTCCGTGGGGGACCTGGATCATCAATATCAGCGGCTCGCTGCTGCTGGGCGCGCTGTTCGCGGCGGAGAGCCGCATGCCCGGCTGGGTGTACCCGCTGCTGGGCATCGGTTTCGCGGGCGCTTATACGACGTTCTCGACGTTCGGCTACGAAACGGTGCAGCTGCTGGAGAGCCGCCGCCTCGCGGCGGCAGCCGTTTATATCGTTTCTTCGGCGCTGCTCGGCCTGCTGGCGGCCGCGCTCGGCGCGGCGCTGGCGGGCTGAACGGCGGTACGGGAGAAGCCTGTCGAAATGGCGCCGTATCCATATTATGTTTGGCCGCGGAGCTCGTACTTATGTTAGAATTGTCAGAAGACTGCAAAATGTAGTAATCTAGGGCAAAGGCCGAATCGCTTTTGTGCTTTTCCGATTCGGCTTTTGGGCGAGTTCGGCTTTGCGTTTCCGTGATTCGGACGGACGAAGTCATTCGCTGTTTGAAAACGCGACGCGCAGACAAAGGCTTCTATTTTAAGATTCCATAAGGGGAGTTTACGGGCCGCCGGCCCGCTTTTGTGGAGAGAGAAAGGTACGAAACATAATGGATAAAAACCAGCCGGCCGAGGCTCATGTGCTGACCCGGGCCCAGAGGCATCAGAAGAAGAAAGCGAAGAAGAAAAAAGGCAGAGCCTGGCTGATTGCACTGTGCGTGCTGCTCGTGTTGGGAGCCGGCGGATATATTTTCCGCAAAGAATTGATGGTATTCGCGTTCAGCACCTTCCTGGAAGGAACGGTGAAAGAAAAGCTGGACGAATCCTATCAGCCGATCGAACAGGATCCCAAAGGCGGAGGCGAGGAAGAAATGTCCGTCGCCGAGCTGACCAAAGAACCGTTCTCGGTGCTGCTGCTCGGTACCGACCAGCGCGACGACGAGATCTCCCGCACGGACTCCATTATCTATTCCGTCGTGCGTCCGGCGGACAATAAAGTGCTGCTTGTGTCGATTCCCCGCGACTCTTACGTCAAGATGGTCGGCACGCCGACGATCAAAGGCACGCGTTCCTCCACGAAGATCAACGCCGCCTATGCTTACGGCGGGGCGCAGATGAGCGTGGATACGGTTGAAGCGCTGCTGGAACACGACGTCGATTATTACGCGACGATCAACTTCAACGGCCTCAAAGACGTGGTCGACGCGCTGGGCGGCGTCGAACTGCCGATCACCGAGACGATCGAGAACAAGCAGGCCGATCACGAGAAATTCACGATCGAAGCGAACAAGCCCATCTATAACGGCACCGAAGCGCTGAATTATGTGCGCTACCGCGAAGATTCCGATTTCAAACGCACCGAGCGCCACCGCATTTTCCTGAAGCAGATCATGAACCGGATGAAAAGCGTCGAGAACCTGACCAAGATCCCCGAGCTGATCGGAATCGCCGGGCAGAACTTCAAGACCAATATGACGTCCGACTTTATGCTTTCGCTGGCCAAAAGCGTTGTGCTGAGCGACTCGACGCCGAATATCAGCAGCCATATGCTGCAGGGCGAAGGCGTGTCGCGCGACGCCTGGTATTACGAGCTGGACGACAAGGATCTGGAAGAAACGATCGCTTCCATCACCAAATGGCTCGATCCGAGTTCGACCGCGGCCGATCTGGCCGTGGACGATACCGATGCCGGCGGCGACTCGCACACCGACCAGGAAGGCCAGCCCGCGGGAGATACGGGGCAATAAAGTTCGTAAAGGACCCGGCGGCATGACGCCTGCGGCAAAGCCCGAAGATCCAAGCGGCGGGGCCGCCGGCCCGATCGCGCAGAGCCGGACCCGAACGGACCGGCAATCTCTGCGCCTCTTTGCACAACATAAAGAGCCTGATCTCCACCCGCGGGTGAAGATCAGGCTCTTTGATTCACGGACGGAAAGCAGGCCGCGAGGCTTACTGCCGTGCCGCAAAGTCGTTCAGTTCACGCCGGCTTGCTCGGCGTAAGGAACTTTCTCGACCGTCTCGATCGTGCCGCCGCCCAGGCAGATTTCGCCGTCGTAGAACACGACGGCCTGTCCCGGCGTGATCGCTTTCTGGTTCTCGTCGAACGCCACGTGTACCGATCCGTCTTCGAGACGGGTAAGCGTTACGCCCTGGTCGGGCTGGCGGTAGCGGAACTTTGCCGTGCAGGTCAGCGGGCCTCCGGCCAGCTCGTCGCGGCCCGAAGCGAAGCTGACGCCGCTTGCCGAGAGGCCCGTCGAATACAGGCTGGGATGTTTGTCGCCCTGTACCACGTACAGGATATTGCGTTCAAGGTCTTTGTCGGCGACGAACCACGGCTCGCCCGTGCCCGATCCGCCGATGCCCAGTCCCTGGCGCTGGCCCAGCGTATAATACATGAGCCCGTCGTGGCGGCCTTTGGATTCGCCGGTGGCGATATCGATCATCTCGCCGGACTTGGCCGGCAGGTAACCGCTCAGGAACTCGCGGAAGTTCCGCTCGCCGATAAAGCAGACGCCGGTACTGTCTTTCTTGCGCGCCGTGGCCAGGCCCGCTTCCTCGGCGATGCGCCGCACTTCCGGCTTCGGCAGATGGCCGATCGGGAACATCGTTTTGGACAGCTGGTACGGATTCAGCGCGTTCAGGAAGTAAGTCTGGTCTTTGTTGGCGTCCACGCCGCGCAGCAGCTTGAACTCGCCGTTCTCTTCCGTTACGCGCGCATAGTGGCCGGTCGCGACATAGTCGGCGCCGAGGTCGAGCGCTTTGCTCAGGAACTCGCCGAACTTGATTTCGCGGTTGCACATCACGTCGGGATTCGGCGTGCGGCCCCGCTTGTATTCGTCGAGGAAATAGGTGAACACTTTATCGAAGTATTCTTTTTCGAAATTCACCGTATAATAAGGAATGCCGATCTTCTCGCAAACGCGGCGCACGTCTTCCGCGTCGTCTTCCGCGGTGCAGTGACCGAATTCGTCGGTATCGTCCCAGTTTTTCATGAAGATGCCGATGACGTCGTATCCCTGCTGCTTGAGCAGCAGCGCCGTCACGGAAGAGTCGACGCCGCCGGACATGCCGACGACGACCCGGATTTGCTCGGGGGATTTATGCATGAATATCACCGTCTTCTTTATGAGGTATTTGCAAAGTTTTGCAGAAAAAGAGGACGCGGCGGGCGCGTCTAACGACATTTTATCACAAAAGGAAAGAACTTACGACCGTTTGCGCCAAGAAGCGGCGGCCAAGGTCCTCGGCGGACGGACATTTTCCGCAAACAAGCAGATTCCGTGGTTCATCATGGACGCAGATTATGTTACGATAGTCTGAGTATACGCAGGAAGTAACCCCGAATGAGCGAAAGAGGTGCCCATATTGAAGATATCCACCAAAGGCCGCTACGGTCTTACGATTATGATGGAACTGGCGGGCCGCTACGGCGAAGGACCGACCTCCCTGAAAAGCATCGCCGAAAAGAACTCGCTGTCCGAGCACTATCTGGAGCAGCTGATCGCGCCGCTGCGCAACGGCGGGCTCGTTAAGAGCATCCGGGGCGCTTACGGCGGCTACATTCTGTCGCGCGATCCCGACACGGTAACGGCCGGGGAAATCATTCGCGTGCTGGAAGGACCGATCTCGGTGGTCGATTTCGCCGAAGAAGACGATCCGGCCAAGCGCGATCTATGGAAACGGATTCGCGATTCGATCGCCGACGTTATCGATTCGACCACGCTGGGTGACCTGATTACGTTCCGGGACAAAGGCGAACCGGATAATTACATGTTCTATATCTGAGTATTCGATGGATCTGCCCGGCCGCCGCGATCCCGGCGGCCGGGCATCTCAATTCTACGGGCCGGCTGCTGAAGCCGGCTGTTTCGAGGTGAATGAAGCGTGAACAGAATTTATATGGACCATGCCGCGTCCACGCCGGTGCATCCGCTGGTGGCGGAAGAGATGCTGGGCGTGATGACCGGCGCGTACGGCAACGCTTCGAGCGTGCACGCTTTCGGTCGCGAAGCCAAACGGATCGTCGCCGCGGCCCGCGAGCGCGCCGCCGCCGCGATCGGAGCGCGTCCGGGCGAACTGGTCTTTACGTCCGGCGGAACGGAGAGCGACAATGCGGCGCTGCTGGGAGCCGCCGCCGCCCGGATCGATCGCGGCCGCCATCTGCTGGTGTCGCGGATCGAGCATCATGCGGTGCTGCATACGGCGGAGCGTTTGGAAGAACAGGGCTTCGAAGTGGAATACATTCCCGTCGACGAAGGCGGCCGCGTGGACGTGGGCTGGATTCGCGAACATACGCGGCCGGACACGACGCTGATCAGCGTCATGTACGCCAATAACGAAGTCGGCACCATCCAGCCGGTGGAAGAGATCGCCGCGTTCGCGCGCGAGCGCGGCGTCTGGTTCCATACCGACGCCGTGCAGGCGTTGGGTTCGCTGCGCGTCGACTGCGCGGCGATGGGCGCCGACCTGGTCAGCTTCTCGGCGCACAAGATCAACGGCCCGCAGGGCATCGGCGCGCTGTATATCGCGCCGCAGATCAAGCTGCCGCCGCTGCTGCTCGGCGGCAATCAGGAGCGCGGCCGCCGGGCCGGCACGGAGAACCTGGCCGGCATCGCCGGCTTCGCCCGCGCCGCGGAGCTGGCGGCTTCGGGCCTCGAAGAGCGCCGCGAACACGCTCTGCGGCTGCGCGCGCAGCTGCTGGACGGGCTGCGCGCGGGCATCGGCGGCGATCAATTCGTCGTCAACGGCGATCCGGACCATACGCTGGCGCATATCGTCAATATCAGCTTCCCGTCCGTCGGGACGGAAACGATGCTGATGAATCTGGATATGGAAGGAATCGCCGCCGCCAGCGGTTCCGCCTGCACGTCCGGTTCGCTGGAAACGTCGCATGTGCTGCGGGCTATGAATCTTTCTGAAAATGTTTTGAATTCCGCGATTCGCTTCAGCTTCGGTTTGGGTAATACTTCGGAGGAAATCGAGTTTGTCGTTAAGAAAGTTGAAACGATTATTCGGCGCGTGCGCAGGTAAGCGGCATCGATACGGAGTCTGTTCCGCTTTTCATTGTGAATAAACGTTCAATCCGGAGAAGCGTCCGCGTTTTTCCGTCGACTCTCAAATAAGCGGACGGATAGGTGATCCCAAATTATGAAATGTCCAAACTGCAGTTCCAAAGATATCGGCAAGATCGGCTCGCATCAGTTCTACTGCTGGAGCTGCTTTATCGAATTGACCGTAAATGCGGGGAAAATGTCCGTGTACCAGGTGGAGAAAGACGGTACCCTGAGTTCGCTGGACGATTTGTTCTGCATGAAAGAACCGGCGGCTTCGATATCCCAGCTTCAAGCGACGTCTTGAACGAACAGCTTGTCTCGCTTGATTAAGACAAGTCACGAGCGGCTTCTGCGCCTTAAACGGCCGGCGGAGGCGAGCGCGACCGGCAGCGCCGGCCCGCGCCCGTCTTTCGTCCGGCTTTTTGCTTTGCTCTCTTCGGTTGTGCTTCGACGCACGCCGATCTTTCGTCCCGGATTCGTCCGGCGCCCGGCAGGACTGCAAACCGGCCCGTATCGTCGTCCTTGCGCGGTCATTGACAGAATTTCCGGCGCTGGATATACTGTGAAAAGGAATGGTTCGAATTCGTCCGCGATCGAGCGGAAGTACGTTCGGACCCATAATCCGCAAAGCGATGATGGAATGAAGTACGTCCTGAAGGGACGCCTCTTCAGCGAACAGGCTCCTTGCGCGGCAAGCGCATGGGTGGAAGAGCCTGGGGGGCCGACGGACCGAAAGCTGATTCCGGAGTGCGGGGCGCAGGCCGCCCGTGCCGCTTCGTCCCCGTTACCGGACGCAACGAGGAGATCGTTTTTTGTATCGTTTGCCGTGCGGCTTAATCCAGCGGCTATATCGGGCAAAAGCGATAACCAGGGTGGTACCGCGATCAATCGTCCCTGACTAGTCAGGGGCGTTTTTATGTTTTCCGCTTTTTTCAAGACCGCTCGACAACCCAATCCCGAATCGGAGGCCAACCCATCATGAAAGCTAGCGAAATCCGTTCCAAATGGCTGCAGTTCTTCGAACAAAAAGGCCATCACATCGAGCCGAGCGCTCCGCTCGTGCCGCATAACGACCCTTCCCTGCTGTGGATCAACGCCGGCATGGCGCCGCTGAAGCCTTACTTCGACGGACGCGTCAAGCCGGAGAATCCGAGAATTGCCAACTCGCAGAAGTGCATTCGTACCAACGATATCGAAAACGTGGGCAAAACGCGCCGCCACCATACGTTTTTCGAAATGCTGGGCAACTTCTCCATCGGCGATTATTTCAAAGAAGAAGCGATCGCCTGGGCATGGGAATTCCTGACCGGCCCGCAGTGGATCGGCTTCGATCCGGAACGTATCAGCGTCACCGTGTACGAAGAAGACGAAGAAGCGTTCACATTGTGGAATGAAAAAGTTGGCCTTCCGGCGGAACGCATTATCAAGCTGGGCGACGAGAATTTCTGGGATATCGGCGAAGGTCCGTGCGGACCGTGCAGCGAAATCTTCTACGATCGCGGCGACGCTTACGGCGCGCTCGATCCGAACGATCCGGAAATGTATCCGGGCGGCGAAAACGAGCGTTTCCTCGAAGTGTGGAACCTGGTGTTCTCGCAGTTCAACCATAACAAAGACGGCAGCCGCACGCCGCTTCCGAACAAAAACATCGATACCGGCGCCGGCCTCGAACGTTTGTCTTCGATCCTCCAGGACGTCGATTCCAACTTCGATACCGACCTGTTCCAGCCGATGATTCAGCGGACGGCTCAAATGGCGGGGATCGAATACGGCGTCAATGCCGAGTACGATACGGCGCTCAAAGTTATTGCCGACCACGTCCGTACGGTGACGTTCGCCGTCGGCGACGGCGTGCAGCCTTCGAACGAAGGACGGGGTTACGTCATTCGCCGCCTGCTGCGCCGCGCGGTCCGCTACGGACGCGTGCTCGGGCTCGACCGTCCGTTCCTGTACGAGCTGGTGAGCACCGTCGGCGAAGTGATGGGCGTGTACTACAATCAGGTCGTGGACAGCCGCGAGCTGATCGAACGCGTCATCCGTCTGGAAGAAGAACGTTTCCACAAAACGCTGTCCGACGGCCTGTCGATCCTGACCGAAACGGCCGAGCGCGCCAAAGCGGCGGGCGAAAGCGTAATCGGCGGGGAAGACGCGTTCAAGATGTACGATACGTACGGTTTCCCGCTCGACCTGACCGAAGACTTCGCGCTGGAACACGGCATGACCGTCGATCGCGACGGTTTCGAAACGGCGATGCAGCAGCAGCGGACAAGAGCGCGCGAAGCGCACAAAAAAGGCGGCGGCATGAATATCCAGGGCGGCGCTTTGTCCGAGCTGGAAGCCGGCAGCGAATTCGTCGGCTACAACGAAACGTCCGCCGAAGCCAAGATCGTCGCGCTGATCAAAGACGGCGAGATCGTCGAATCGATCGGCGAAGGCGACGCGGCGCTGGTCGTGCTGGACAAAACGCCGTTCTACGCCGAAAGCGGCGGCCAGGTCAGCGACGTCGGCACCATCTCTTCGTTTACCGGCAAGCTGAACGTGGAAGGCCTGGTCAAAGCGCCGCGCGGACAGCATGTGCACGAGGTGACGGTGGAATCGGGCGAGCTGCATCTGGGCGACGACGTCCGGGCGAGCGTCGAGCGCGATTCCCGCGCGGCGATCGAGAAAAACCATACCGCGACCCACCTGCTGCACAAAGCGCTCAAAGAAGTGCTGGGCACTCACGTCAACCAGGCGGGTTCGCTCGTCGAGCCGCAGCGTCTGCGCTTCGACTTCTCGCACTTCGGCAGCATCACGCCGGAAGAGCTGGCAGACGTCGAACGCCGCGTGAACGAGCAGATCTGGAAAGGCGTCAATGTCAAGATCGAGTACAAAGGCATCGACGAAGCGAAAGCGATGGGCGCGATGGCGCTGTTCGGCGAAAAATACGGCGATATTGTCCGCGTGGTCGAGATCGGCGATTACAGCCTGGAGCTGTGCGGCGGCTGCCACGTGCGCAATACGGGCGAAATCGGATTGTTCAAGCTCGTGGCGGAAAGCGGCATCGGTTCAGGCGTGCGCCGGATCGAAGCGCTGACCGGCCGCGGGGCGTACCTCTATCTCGACGGCCAGCTCGACCTGCTGAAGCAGTCGGCCGCCGCGCTCAAGACGCCGGTTACCGAAGTGCCGAAGCGCATCGAAGGTCTGGGCAAGCAGCTGCGCGAAGCCGAGCGCGAGATCGAATCGCTGCGCGGCAAGCTGGGCGCGATCGAAGCCGGCCAACTGACCGACCGCGTTCGCAGCGTGGGCGATGCGCAGGTGCTGGCGGAAGCCGTATCGGCATCCGATATGGACGGTCTGCGCTCGCTCGCCGACGAACTCAAGCTCAAGCTGCCCCAGGCGGTGCTGGTGCTCGGCGCGGTCTCGGGCGACAAAGTGAACTTCGTCGTCTCCGTTCCGCAGGAACTGACCAAGCGCGGCCTGCACGCCGGGAAGCTTGTCAAAGAAGCGGCTGCGGTCTGCGGCGGCGGAGGCGGCGGACGCCCGGATATGGCGCAGGCCGGCGGCAAGGACGCGTCCAAGCTGCAGGAAGCGCTGAATACGGCCGTGACCCGTCTCGAAGAAGCGCTGAACGCCTGAAAAAAGCAAACGCGGCATATGCCGCATCCGGACGATTTCCCCGTTTCTTGATCGCCGCAAAGTGTGATATGATAAAGGGGACTCAACATTAAGGCGCGTCTGCGCGTCGCGGCTTCGGCCGTTTTGTAAAGCGAGGTGTAATCCTTATGGATTCCATGGACAAGACTGTAAAGTTCAACGTGCAGGGGGACGAAGAAACCTCCGCGCAGGAGATTCTGCTCACTGTGTACGACGCGCTTGTGGAGAAGGAGTACAATCCGATCAATCAGATTGTGGGCTACCTGTTGTCCGGAGATCCGGCTTACATCCCGAGACATAACAATGCGCGAAGCCTGATCCGCAAAAAAGAACGGGACGAGCTTATCGAAGAACTGGTCCGCTCTTATTTGTCCAAGCTTCGATAGGAGATAGCGAAGATGAGATTGTTGGGCCTGGATTATGGGGACCGCCGGATCGGCGTCGCCGTCAGCGACGCTTTCGGCTGGACCGCGCAGGGAATCGAAACGGTCCAGCGGCGCGAAGACGGCTCGCATATGCAGCGGATCGCCGAACTGGCTGCGCTGCACGAAGTCGGGGAGATCGTAGTCGGTCTTCCCAAAAACATGAACGGCACGATCGGCCCGCGCGGCGAACTGTGCATCGAATTCGCCGAAACGCTTAAGGAATTGCTGGGTCTGCCCGTTCACCTCTGGGATGAACGCCTGACGACGGTATCCGCCGAGCGCACGCTGCTCGAAGCCGACGTCAGCCGCAAAAAGCGCAAGCAGGTCGTCGATAAGATCGCGGCGGGACTGATCTTGCAAAATTATCTGGATTCCAAATCAAACCGGTGAAAGGGTGACGGGCATGACAAACGATTCCCATCTGGTAGGCGAAGAGCCGGAAATCATTTATATTCCGGACGAAGAAGGGCAGGAGGAAGGCTTCGAAGTCATTATGAAATTCGAAGTGGACGGCTCCGAAAGCAAATATATGATGGTGGTTCCGTTGGATTCGGAAGACGAAGAAGCGGACGAAGTATACGCATTCCGGTACGAGGAAGACGGCGACGACCTGAAGCTCTATGTCATTGAAGACGAAGCGGAATGGCAGATCGTCGAAGAGACCTTCAATACACTGGTTGCCGAACTGGACGGGGAGGAATAGCAATGACGGAATTTTCCGCAAGTCAAGTCGTAGAAACCAACAGGCTGGAGAGTGTGTACGGGCTGTCCGTCGAATTGATCGACGAGAACGCCGAATCGGTGACTTACCGGATTATCCGGGAGTTTGAAGTAGGCGGCGGAGCTTACGCCGTGCTGCAAAACGAAAGTGCCGGCGCCGACGACGATGTGCAGATTCTCAAGATCGAAACTTCTGCCGAAGGCGAAATTCAGCTGGTAACGATCGACGACGACGACGAGTGGGAAAACGTGGCCGAGCTGTTCGACGAACTCACTTTCCCCGAAGAGATGTAAGGAAAGCGTCATCGCAAGCGGACCGGCTCGTTCTGGTCCGCTTTGCCGTGCGCAAAAATAAGCGGTTCAGGCAAAAGGGCGGAGCAGTCCGCCCTTTTGCCTGCGCCGCCGCCCGAAATCCGCAAACGAGGATGTGCGCCCATTGAATAAGAATAAAAGAGCGGCCAGGGGACTGCTGGTCGGTCTGCTGATTCTGCTGCTGCTCGCGGCTTCCGCGGCGGCTTTTGTCTACATTTCGCTGCGGCCCGTGCCCGCTTCCGATCAGCCGGTAGCTTTCAAGGTGGCCGAAGGAACCGGCACCGCGGAGATTGCGGACGGGCTCGAACAAGAAGGCTTGATCCGCAGCGCCCTGCTGTACAAGATCTATTTGAAGCTTGAGAACGAAGGAAGTTCTTTCCGCCCGGGCAAGCACGAAATTCTGCCGGGCTCCGATTACGCGGCGATCACCGCCGTGCTTAACGGCGGGGAAGGCATGCAGCGGAAGTCGGTCAAAGTCACGATTCCCGAAGGCTTTACGATCAAACAGATCGCCGATCGCCTGCACGAAGCCGGCGGCTGGGATGCCAAAACGATCCGTCAGCTGGCGAGGCAGCCGGAGAAATTCGCCGACGTCCTGCCGGGCGAAATCCCGGACGACCCGAAGCCGACCTATGCGCTGGAAGGCTATTTGTTCCCGGATACGTACGAATTCGAACCGGATGCCACGGAAGAAGACGTGGTGCGCCGTCTGGTGCAGGAAACGAGCGGCAAGCTGAAGTCCATCCCGGATTTCGACAACTTGTTGAAGCGGCGCGGCCTGACCGTACACCAACTGCTGACCGTCGCTTCGCTCGTGGAACGCGAAGCCGTCGTCGACTCGGAACGCGCGCTGATTGCGGGCGTGATCGACAACCGGCTGAACGATCCGATGAAGCTGCAGATCGACGCGACCGTCCAGTACGCGCTGGGCGAGCAAAAAGAACGGCTGCTGTATTCGGATCTTGAGATCGACAGCCCGTACAATACGTACAAATACGAAGGTCTGCCGCCGGGCCCGATCGCTTCGCCGAGCCTCAAATCGATCGAGGCGGCGCTGCGGCCGGAGAAGTCCGATTACTTCTTCTACGTGACCAAGAAAGACGGGTCCGGCGAGCACTTATTCGCCGAGACTTATGCGCAGCATGAACAAAATATCGAGCAGAGCAAAGCCGGCGGCGAATAATAACGCCGGTTCGCGCCGATAACGAAAAGGAAGCAAAGAAGGGAGTGGCCGTCATGGGATATCAACCCGAACTTTTGGCGACTTGCGGCACACTGGAAGAATTGAAAGAGCTGGCGGAAGCCGGCTGCAGCGCTTTTTTACTGGGGGAAGAAAAATTTGGGATGAGGCTTCCGGGAGAATTCACGCCGGAGCTGATTCGAGAAGCCGTCGATTTCGCGCGTCCGCGCGGCATCAAGATCTATGCCTGCGTCAATAACCTGATGGACAACGAAGCGCTGCCGGCGCTGCCGGAGTACTTGAAGGTTCTGGGCGGGATCGGCGTGGACGGCATCGAGTTCGGCGATCCTTCCGTTCTGATGCAGGCGCGCGCTCTGCTGCCGGGACTGCCGCTGCACTGGAACGCGGAGATGACGTCGACCAACCACGGCACGGCCAACTATTGGGGACGCCGCGGCGCGACGCGGGTCGTGCTTGCGCGCGAGCTGAATATGGACGAAGTAACCGGCATGATGCCGCATCTTGAAGTGGAAGCCCAGGTGCAGGTGCACGGCATGACCAATATTTATCATTCCAAGCGCAGCCTGGTGCACAGCTACATGGCGAACCAGGGCCGTCCGGTCGAAGACGACAATGTCGGCCTATCGCGCGGATTGTACCTGATCGAAGCCGAACGCCGGGACGAGCGCTTTCCGATCTACGAAGACTCCAACGGCACGCATATTATGAGCTCCGGCGATATCTGCATCCTCGAGGATCTGCATCTGCTGATGGAGGCGGGCGTGCAGAGCTTCAAGATCGAAGGCATTTTGAAAAGTGCGGCTTACAACGTCGCGGCGGCGCGAGCTTACCGCAAAGCGATCGATACGTTTGCGGCCGATCCCGAAAATTATGCGTTCGAAGAAGCGTGGCTGGACGAGATTCGCGATTTGCAGGACCCGCAGCGGGAGCTGTCGTTCGGATTTTTCTACAAAGAACAGGTTTATTGACAAGGGGGCTTACATCGTGGAAAGTACGCAAACGCCGGTTCAAAGCAAGCCGCAGTTCAAAGGCAAACGCTATCGGCTGGACAAGCCCGAGCTGCTCGCTCCGGCCGGCAATCTGGAGAAATTGAAGTTCGCCGTGCATTACGGCGCGGACGCCGTATATATCGGGGGACAAAAATACGGCCTGCGTTCGAACGCTGACAACTTCAGCTTCGACGAAATGAAAGAAGGCGTGGAATTCGCCAAGAAATACGGCGCGAAAGTCTTCGTCGCCACCAATATCTACGCGCACGAAGAAGATCTGGACGGGATCGCCGAATACCTGCGCAATTTGCAGGAAGCCGGTATTTCCGCGATCATTACCGCCGATCCGGTGATTGTCGAGACGGCCGGGACCGCCGCGCCGAAGATCGAAGTGCACTTGAGCACGCAGCAGTCCACGCTCAACTGGCAGGCCGTGCAGTTCTGGAAAGAAGAAGGACTGCCGCGCGTCGTGCTGGGCCGCGAAACGAGCCTGGAAGAAATCGCCGAGATCAAAAAGAACGTCGACGTCGAAATCGAATCGTTCGTGCACGGCGCGATGTGCTCGTCGTATTCCGGACGCTGCGTACTGTCGAACCATTTTACCGACCGCGACTCCAACCGGGGCGGCTGCTGCCAGTCGTGCCGCTGGAAGTACGATCTGTTCGAAAACCCTTCGCCGGAAGGCGAATGGGTATCGGAAGAACAGCAGTTGGACGAAAGCGAAGGCAATCCGCTGTTCGCGCCGGAAGACAATGCGTTTACGATGGGATCGAAAGACCTGTGTATGCTCGGTTCGATTCCGGACCTGATCGAAGTCGGCATCGACAGCTTCAAAGTGGAAGGGCGCATGAAATCGATCCATTATGTGGCGACCGTCATCAACGTATACCGCCAGGCGATCGATTCGTACATGGCCGACCCGGACAACTACGTGCTGAAGCCGGAGTGGATGGAAGAACTAAGCAAAGCGGCCAACCGTCCGCTGAACACCGGATTTTTCTACGATACGCCGGATCACGAAGACCATATCTACGAGCCGGAAGAAAAAGCGGTGCCGTACGACTTTGCGGGACTGGTGCTCGATTACGACGCGGACAGCGGACTTGCGACCATCCAACAGCGCAACCATTTCAAGCCGGGCACGCAGATCGAATTTTTCGGTCCGGGCGGCACGTTTTTCAGACAGACGGTCGGCGCGATCTGGGACGAGGAAGGCAACGAGCTGGACGCGGCGCGTCATCCGATGCAGCGCGTGAAGATCAAGGTGGACCGTCCGCTGCGTTACTTCGATATGATGCGCAAAAAGAACGTAAAAGCTTAATATCCCGATAATATTCGGAGAAAATAGGCCCTTTGGATCACCTGGTGATTCGAAGGGTTTATTTTTTGTGTTAATTTTTTTGAAAAAGTGTTAAATTGCTCTTTCCATCTTGCCTGCTCCTACCGATAATATAGATATCCAGCATTATGCAATCCCGGGCTTCTTTTAGGTAATACGATGTACATATCAAACACTACTGGGAAGCGCTTTCCAAAATCCGGTTTTTGCAGCGCTGATTCTATGACTTGCGGGGTGGGAAACATGGGTATGATAGAGAAGAAACACGAAGACGGAGAAACGGCGGAAGTTGGACTGGAGCCGAAACCGAAGCAGAAGCAGAGCCGGATCAAAGTCAAGAAGCCGTCCCTGAAGCTGTTGAAAAAAGACAAAGGGACGAAAAAGACGCGCGGTAAAGAGAAAGCGCTCACGCAGCCGGGGTTGGGCGAGGAGCTTGAGCAGCAGCCGATCGTAGTCCCGATCGAAGAAAAGCGGCGTTTGAAATGGCCGAAGCCGTCCAAGAAATCCGGCGTGCGGACATCTTCGCCGCGGTCCGGCGGTCCCGCGCTGATCGGGCTGCTCAAAAACTGGCGCAAGCTTAATCCGTCCCGGTCGGTCGGGGTGCGTTTGTTCCTGATCTTCCTGATCGGCGTCGTGCTGTTCGTCTCGTCGCTCGGGATCTTCTCTTATGTAAAAGCCCGCGATACGATCAAGGACAACGCGGCTGCCGCCAACGAGCAAACCATTATTCAGACCGCGCAAAAGCTGGACATTATTTTGCAGCGTTATCTCGATTCATCCACCCAGGTATTTTTTGCGCCCGATATTCAGGAAGCAATCACTTCGCTGCAGCTGGGTACCTCGGATTTCGACCGGTTCCAGGCCGTGCGGCAGATCAACGACAGCCTGAGCAACCAGGTCAACGTAACGGGCGGCCTGCAGGCCGTTTATCTCATGCCGATGAAAGAAGGCACCAACGATTTCTTCTCGGCCGGTAACCAGCTTCCGACAACGGAAGAAATTCGCGCTTCCGCCTGGTTTGCGCAGCTGGAGAAAGCGGAGAAGACGGTGCAGTGGCTGCCGACCGACGAGAAGCGGAGCAGCTACACGCTGACGCGCGTGATGTCGACCACGAACGGAAGCGGCACGAAATATCTGGTCGCTTTGCAGCTTGAAGCCAAAGCGCTCGAAGAACAGCTGCGCTCGGTCTCCCTGGGCGACGGCAGCCGGATCGAACTGATCGCCGCGGACGGCACGGTCGTAGCGGCCGACGAAAGCGGGGACGCGGGCCAGCCGAGCAAGTTCGTGTTCAAACAGGATAACCTGGAAGAGAGCGGCAAATTCGAAGCGGACCAATTCGGAAGCAAGATCCTGGCCGCTTACAGCGTCATGAAGACATCCGGCTGGAAACTGATCGGCACGGTGCCGGTTTCCTTCCTGCTCGAGGGCGCTTCGGGCATCCTCAGCATGACGGTGATCTTCGTGCTGATCGATATCGTATTCGCCGTCCTGATCGGGATCTGGATGGTGCGCATGATCGGCATCCCGCTCGGCCGTCTGAGAGGCTTGATGCGCGAAGGAGCAACCGGCAATCTCAGCGTGCGGACCGATTTCCGTTCGAAAGACGAGATCGGCGAACTGGCGACGGCGTTCAACCAGATGATGGACCGGATCACCGATCTGGTGCGCCAAACGACCGATACGGCGCAGCAGGTACTCGATACGGCGGGCGAACTGGAATCGGCTTCGCGCCAAACCGCGGTATCCGCCCGGGAAATCGCGGTCGCGACCGAAGAAATCGCCAACGGCGCGTCCAGTTTGGCGCAGGAAGCCGAGAAGAGCAGCGAGCTGACCGAAAAAATCGGCGACCGGATGGAGAAAGTCGTATCCGCCAACCGCGAAATGGACGTATCGGCCAAAGAAGTCCAGGCGGCGAGCCACAAAGGAACGCAGCATCTGGACGGGCTGCTGGAGCAGACCGGAAATACCGAAAATATGGTGCGTTCCCTGGTCGCCAAGGTCGATTCGCTCAAGGAAAGCACCGCTTCCGTCATGAAAGTGCTCGACGTCATGCAGAATATCACCAAGCAGACCAATATCCTGTCGCTGAACGCGACGATCGAAGCCGCGAGAGCGGGCGCAGCCGGACAAGGCTTTATGGTAGTTGCCGGCGAGATTCGCCAGCTGGCCAGCCGTTCGCGCGAATCGATCGATATGGTCGGTGAAATTACGGATAATATCCAGTCGGAAATGGACGAGACGGTCCGCACGCTGTCCACCGTTTACCCGATGTTCCAGGATCAGGTTCGTTCCGTCAAAGAAACCAGCGGCATCTTCGTGTCGGTACAGCAGCAGATGGAGCAGTTCTCCGGCAAGCTGGACGGAGTCACCACGTCGATCGGCGAACTGGGCCGGGCCCAGACGGTGATGTCCGAAGCGATGGCCAGTGTCAGCGCCGTCGCGGAACAATCTTCCGCGACTTCGCAGGAAGTGGCGTCGCTCAGCAGCGAGCAGCAGAATGTCGGCGTGAGGCTGGTCGAACTGTCGACCAAGTTGAGCGGGGCATCGAACGAACTGAAAGAGTCGATTTCGAAATTCACGATTTAATTTAAGAAGTTGAGCGGGGCGGCTCCGAAAGAGTTCGCTACGGTCGCGTGTTGCAATCGGGAAAACTGATTATATTTTTAGTTGGTATTTTCCCGATTGCAAAGGCGAACGCTATCGCTCCTTCACTGAACTCTTTCTCCGCCTTTTGCGAATTTCGGATGTGGGTGGGGGGAAGAGCGAAGAACAAAAAGAGAGCTTCGGGCCGCGGCCCGAAGCTCTCTTTTTTGTTATAAAAAGTGTATAAGGATACAAACTGAATTAAATCCGAAAAAATTGTTCGAAATTCAATAAGGATCGGATTTTTTGCCTTTTTCCCGCGTTTGTTCGACGGCTTTGTGCGCGTCGGTCTGGCCGCCGACGGCGCCTTACGATTTGGCGGAAGCCAAGCCTTCGGAGACGCGCCGGCCGTAATCGGCGTCGGCCTGCGTAAAGTAATCGATCATGCGCTCTTGGATATCGGACTTGCACTGGGACAGGGCGCCGACCAGGTTGTCGATCAGTTCGTCGCGTTCCCAGTCTTCGAACGAGCGGTACGTGTCGCCGGCCTGGCCGAAGTTGTTCGGGCGGTCGATCGGTGCGCGGACCAGCTTGGCGTGGTACTCCGGCTCGTGGTCTTTGCCCGGTTTCGGCGCTTCTTTCAGGCCGCCCATGGACGACGGCTCGTAATTGACGTGCGGGTTCTGGCCCGGCGCGCGGTCGACTTTGAACTGCATCTGGCCGCCGCTCTGGTTGGTGGCGACATGCGTTTTCGGCGCGTTGATCGGAAGCTGCAAATAGTTGGCGCCGACCCGGTGCCGCTGGGTATCGGAGTACGAGAAAGTACGCCCTTGCAGCATTTTGTCGTCCGAGAAATCCAGACCGTCGACCAGCACGCCGGTGCCGAAAGCAGCCTGTTCGACTTCGGTGAAGTAGTCTTCCGGATTGCGGTTCAGCGTCATTTTGCCGACCGGCAGGAACGGGAACTGTTCCGGCGGCCACAGCTTGGTATCGTCGAGCGGATCGAAGTCGAGTTCCGGGTGCTCGCCGTCTTCCATGATTTGTACGCACAATTCCCATTCGGGATAGTCGCCTTTTTCGATCGCTGCGTACAGATCCAGCGTTGCGTGGTTGAAGTTGGTGGACTGCACTTCGTTGGCTTCTTTTTGCTTCAGATTGCGGATGCCCTGGCCGAGCGGTTCCCAGTGATACTTGACCAGTACGCCTTCGCCTTCGGTGTTGACCCATTTATACGTATTGACGCCCGATCCCTGCATCTGCCGGTAATTGGCGGGAATGCCCCACGGCGAGAACAGGAACGTGACCATATGGGTCGCTTCCGGACTCATAGAAACGAAATCGAAAAAGCGTTCCATGCTCTGGACGTTGGTGATCGGGTCCGGCTTGAACGCGTGTACCATGTCCGGAAATTTCAGCGGATCGCGGATAAAGAAAACTTTCAGGTTGTTGCCGACCAGATCCCAGTTGCCGTCCTCGGTATAGAATTTGGTGGCGAAACCGCGCGGATCGCGCAGCGTTTCCGGCGAATGGCCGCCGTGGATTACGCTGGAGAAACGGACGAATACCGGGGTTTCTTTGCCTTCTTCCTGAAACAGCTTGGCGCGTGTATACTTCGAGACCGGTTCGTCGCCGGCTTTGCCGTACGCGGTGAACACGCCGTGGGCGCCCGCTCCTCGGGCATGCACGACCCGTTCGGGTATGCGCTCGCGGTCGAAGTGGGTAATCTTTTCGAGGAACTGGTAATTCTCCAGCGTCGTCGGTCCCCGGCTGCCCACCGTGCGCACATTCTGGTTGTCCCGCACCGGATGTCCCTGGCGGGTCGTCAGCGTCATGTTGTCTTCCTGCTCGCCGTTCGGCTTCGGTTTCTGTTCGTCGGTCACGTGAAATCCCCTTTCCGTTGTCCATCAATAGAATGGAAGCGTGAATAAATGGAGAATCATTACAGAAAATGGCATACGCCATTTTTTACCCGTCCGCAAAATCGTTAAAACGTTAACCAAGCGCTTTTCATCAAACCTTCATTCGAAGCAAAGGGCGTCCGGACGAAGGCGCCTATTTTTTGCGTTGCTTGAATAGATTCCTATGCTAAAATAGAGTGATGAAGTTGAGCAAGGACTCAAACGCAGGGCTGCTCGAACTGCAAAAATAAAGAAACGGAGAGCGGGAATGGAAACCACTTTACTTATCTGGCTGTTTTACTTATCTTCCTTTTACGCGTTTATTCCGGGTCTGATCAGCCGGATTTTCGGGTTTCGAGCTTTCCGCAAAGGAAAAAGCGAAACCGAGTTCGCTTTAACGTTCGACGACGGACCCGATCCGCGCTACACGGCGATGCTGCTCGATCTGTTGAAGCGCTATGAAGCCAAAGCGACGTTCTTCGTGGTCGGTTCGCACGCGCATCAGCATCCCGAACTGCTGAAACGCATGCAGGCCGAAGGGCATTCGATCGGTATTCATAACTATGTGCACCGCACGAACTGGCTGATGCGTCCGGGCTCGGTGCGCAAGCAGGTCAATCGGACGAACGAAGTCATCGAACGGGTCACGGGACAAAGAGCGACTTATTATCGTCCGCCATGGGGAATCGTCAACCTGTTCGATCTGGTCGGCCGGAACGAGCTGAAGATTGTGCTCTGGTCGGGCATTTTCGGCGACTGGCGCAAGCGCCTCGGCGAAGAACGGCTGCTCAAACGGATGCGGCGCAAAATGCGCGGCGGCGAAGTACTGGTTCTGCACGACTGCGGAGCCACGCTGGGCGCGAACGACAAAGCGCCGGAGAATATGCTGCGCGCGCTGGAACGTTTTCTGCAGGAAGCTTACGGCAAAGGACTGCAAAGCGTCACGGTCGAGCGTCTGATGGCCGCGACCAAGAAAGCGAGGGGAAAAGAGATGGGCAAAATTTCTCCGATGAAAAAAATGCTGGTCGGCGCCTGGCTGATCTACGAGCGGGGATTCCGGTTCGTGTTTCGTCTGCGCGAAGCCGAGAACGCGCCGCTGTATCATTTCCGCCAAACGCGCTACTCGGGCCGTCCGCTGGAATTGGGCAACGGAGATACGCTGGTAAAAGGCGATTCGATCGTGGAACTTCATTTCGACAATAAAATGCTGTTTGAATTCGGCAGCCGTTCGCGCTCCGCGGTGCAGCTCGCCATTATGATGATCCGGGGCACGGAACAGAGCTTTCCGGGTATTGCGGATTATATCCGCCGCGATCCGGAACTGAGCCGGGCCAAAGCGGTATACGCGGTCAGCATGGTCAACCGCGGGCCGGAGCAGTTCGGATTTCGGGTGCACGATCTGCCGGACGGATTGTTCGCCCGGGCGACGCGTTTGTACCTCAAGCTGCTGCTGTGGGTAATTCACCCGTCCGGCGGCGCTCGTCTTCAGGAGCAAAGCGACTTCCTGGTGCCGAAAGTCATGGTGATGCCGATGCATACGATGCTGACGCGCGATTTCAAAGCGGACAAACGCAAGAATCGCCGCAAAGCGGACACGTCGGCCCAGTCCGCGCCGGAGAGAGAGCCCGTTTCCGTTCCGGCCGAAGCTCCGGAGGCGGTCCAACCGGAATCGTCCGTTTCCGCGATCGGGCAGAGCGGCGAAGCGGCAGGCGCGGCGGTCCGGTAACAAGATTCTTCGATATCCGGATTGCCTACCGGCCCGGATGCTTGGACGATAGAGATTGGGATCAGGCGATATGACAAATAAAGGACTCCGACTTCCGGCGCGGCCGGGAAAAGTCGGAGTCCTTTTGGTTGAGTCCGAAACGGCCGGAGCATCGGGCGAAAGCGGGCAAAACTTCGGCGCTAAAGAAAAACCGGCCGCGCGAGGCGCCGGCCGGTTTTGTCCGTTCGGGGAAGAACGGTTTAGATCTTCATGATTCCGCCCATGCTGGCGTTGGTCACGAGCTTGGAGTAGCGGGCCAGATAGCCCGTTTTGACTTTCGGCTCGAAGCCCTGCCAGTTGGCGCGGCGCTCGGCGAACAGCTCTTCGCTGATCTCCAGCTGGATCGTGCGGTTGATCAGATCGAGTTCGATAGTGTCTCCGTCTTCGACGAACGCGATCGGTCCGCCTTCGGCGGCTTCCGGCGAGATATGGCCGATACTGATGCCGCGCGACGCGCCGGAGAAGCGGCCGTCGGTGATCAGGCCGACTTTGGCGCCGAGACCCATGCCGACGATCTGCGAGGTCGGAGCGAGCATTTCCGGCATGCCCGGTCCGCCTTTGGGACCTTCATAGCGGATAACGACAACATGTCCTTCTTTGATCTTGCCGTTGGCGATGCCTTCGAGCGCTTCTTCCTGGGAGTCGAAGCAGATCGCCGGGCCTTTATGATAGCCGCCTACGGACTTGTCCACGGCGCCGACCTTGATGATCGCGCCTTCCGGAGCCAGGTTGCCGAACAGAACGGCGAGTCCGCCGCGCTCGGAGTGCGGGTTGTCCAGCTTGTGGATAACCTCGGTATTCTGGATCTCCTGGCCTTCGACGTTCTCGCGGATCGTTTTGCCGGTTACGGTAATGCGGTCCGCGTGCAGCGCGCCCGGCTTCTTGAGCAGCTCGTTCAGTACGGCGCTGACGCCGCCGGCGTTATGCACGTCTTCGATATGCCAGTCGGACGCCGGAGCGAGCTTGGCCAGATGCGGCACGCGGTTCGCCACTTCGTTGATGCGTTCGATCGGGTATTCGATACCGGCTTCCTGAGCCAAGGCCAGCGTATGCAGAACGGTATTCGTCGAACCGCCCATCGCCATATCGAGCGCGAACGCGTTGTCGATCGCTTCCACCGTCACGATATCGCGCGGCTTCAGATCCATTTTGATCAGTTCCATCAGCTGCGTGGCGGACTGGCGGACAAAGTCGCGGCGTTCCGGAGCGACGGCGAGGATCGTGCCGTTGCCCGGCATCGCCAGGCCGAGCGCTTCGGCGAGGCAGTTCATCGAGTTGGCGGTGAACATGCCCGAACAGGAGCCGCAGGTCGGACAGCCGTATTGTTCGAGCTCAAGCAGCGTCTGATCGTCGATCTTGCCGACCTGGTGCGCGCCCACGCCTTCGAATACGGAAGTCAGGGAGATGGAGCGGCCGTTCTTGTCTTTGCCGGCTTTCATCGGTCCGCCGCTGACGAAGACGGTCGGGATGTTGACGCGCAGCGCGCCCATCAGCATGCCCGGCGTGATCTTGTCGCAGTTCGGAATACAGACCATGCCGTCGAACCAGTGCGCGGAAACGACCGTCTCCACGGAATCGGCGATGATCTCGCGGCTCGGCAGGGAATAACGCATGCCGATATGCCCCATCGCGATGCCGTCGTCGACGCCGATCGTGTTGAACTCGAACGGCACGCCGCCGGCTTCGCGAATCGCTTCTTTTACGATCTTGCCGAATTCCTGCAGGTGCACATGGCCCGGTACGATATCGATATAAGAATTGCAGACCGCGATAAACGGTTTGCCGAAATCTTCTTCTTTGACACCCGCCGCGCGCAGCAAGCTGCGGTGCGGTGCGCGGTCGAAACCTTTTTTGATCATGTCGGAACGCATTTTCTTAACGGCCATGATGACTTTTCCCCCCAGAACGATAAATTAAAATAATTGCTTTACCGCGGTTAACGGCAAAAGCGAGCGTTTGAACAAAACAGAGCAGGTATAAATTTTCTACCCAGTCTAACACATGCCGTTACTTTTTTCTAGCTAAGGACGAAAATAGACCGTGAAATCCGGAAAATAAATATACAAAAAACGCGCACAGGCAAAGAGCCGAAAACGCTAAATCCAGCGTTTGACCGGCTCTTTATCCTGGCGCGCGAAAAAATCGCGTCTGCAGCATAAGACGGTGCTCATGTACGGAAAAGATTACTTTTGACCGCCTTTGCGTCCGATTTCGCGATAGAAGTCCTTGTCGTGGGAATTGGAAGTCGCTTCTCCGCCTTTGCGTCCGATCTCCTGATAGAATTCCCGGCTGTGCGATTTGGCCGTGGCTTTGCCGCCCTTGCGTCCGATATCCTGGTAGAATTCCCGGCTGTGCTTTTTGGCCGTGGCTTCTCCGCCCATGCGACCGGCTTCTTCGCGACTCATCTTCTTGTTGCCCGACTGACTGTTTGCCATCTCAATCACTCCTCAGTAGTTGTAAATGCCGCGTGCACCAACTATTTACCACCGCTATTTTAGAGTGAAACGCCGAGCAAGCATGAAAAAGCCCCCTTTTTGAATAGTTTTTATCCTAAAAACGCATTTCCATGCGAATAAAAGACGTTTTCCCTTTTTTTAGATGAAAGAAAGATAACGATTGCCGGATTTTTTTTGCAAAAACAGAAGCGGCGAAAAGGAATAAACAAATTACGTTTTGCAATTGACAGCCAAAAGTCGCCTGGCGCACAATGTAAGCGGGTACAGTCTCAAAACTTTTCCCGGGAAATACATTTCGATTCGTCAATTGTCCAAATGCCGGGAAAGCCGGCTGCGCGGGTCTATCCGGCGCTGACCGGCGGTCCGTCCGGTTCCGGATTCGAAGCGGGGCCGCTTTTTATTTGCGCCCGATACAGGGTCTTTTTTATAATGAGTAAGGAAATCAAGCATGGAGCAGAAGGAGGAGCCAGGAATGTTGACGGGAAGCAGACCGCCGATCCGGCCGTTCGAAAGCGGCGGCCGGGGCAGAAAAGGATACCGGAGGAAGGAGCGGCCCCGGCGCGGCAGACCGCGCGTGCTTACAATCTTGATCGTGCTGCTGATTGTCGCCGCAGCGGGCGCGGCCGTATACGTAGGCACGCCGTACGGGCCTTCCGCGCAGGCCAATGCCGCGCTGCGCGGCAGCGAGGCGGTGACGGTGTCGCAAAAAGAAGATTGGATCGAGTTCGAGCCGGCCGCTTCCGGCGAACAAACGCTCAAGCAGCCGGGCGTTATTTTCTATCCGGGAGCCCGGGTGAAGCCCGAAGCCTACGGTGTGCTTGCCAAAAAGCTGGCGCAGGCGGGACGCCATGTCGTCATCGTCAAGATGCCGTTCAACTTTGCCGTTCTCGGAACGGACAAAGCCGCGGACGTGCTGAAAGCTTATCCGGACGAACGATTCGTTATCGGGGGGCACTCGCTGGGCGGACCTTTCGCGGCGCGGTACGCGGCGGAGAATCCGGGCAGCGTGGACGGGATATTTTTTCTCGCTTCTTACGCGGAGTCCAAAGGCGACTTGAGCCAATCGAAGCTGCCGGCTTTGTCGATCACGGGCTCCAAAGACGAGATCCTGGATCGGGAAAGATATGAAAAAGGAAGGGCATATCTGCCTGCGGGCGCGGTATACGAAGTAATCGAAGGCGGCAGCCACGCGCAGTTCGGCAGCTACGGCGAGCAGTGGAGCGACGGCAAAGCGTCGATCTCCGCGGCCGAGCAGGCGGAGCGGACGGCGGCTTTGATCGTACAGTGGCTGGATGCGCTGCCTGCGGATACGCAGAGCGGCGGTGGGGAATAATAAGATGCCGTTTCTAAACGTCTCCGGCCGTTCGGTTCCCTGCCGGGCGATCGTATTCGACAAAGACGGCACGCTGCTGCATTTTCTGGAACTATGGGGCGGCTGGGCCGACGATATACTGGAGCGGACGGAGTCCCGGCTGCGCGAAGCCGGCGCGGTGTGGACAGGGGACCGCGAGCGGGTCATGGGCACGCTGCGGAAGCCGGACGGTACGCTTGCGGATTACGACCGCGCCGGGCCGCTGGCGCTGGCCGCGGCCGACGAGATGACGGGCGTGCTGGCGTGGCAGCTCTACAATGCCGGGATTCCCTGGCACGAGAGCGTGGATGCGGTGCGCGGCTTCGCGCGCCTGGCCGACGAGCGGCTGGAGCGCGAGCGCCCGGTCCGGCCGCTGCCGGGTCTTGGGCGGCTGCTTGACGAGGCGCGCGGCGCCGGGATCAAGCTGGCGGTGGCGACGTCCGACGGCACGAAGGCGGCGGAGAAGCATTTGCTCTGGGCCGGGCTGGACGGCCGGTTCGACTGCATCGCGGGACGCGATGCGGTGCCTGCGGGCAAGCCGGCGCCCGATCTCGTGCTCGAATGCTGCCGCCGGCTCGGCGTGGAGCCGGGGGATGCGATTATGATCGGAGACGGCGGCTCCGATATGGAGATGGCCAAGCGCGCGGGCGCGGCGCTTGCGATCGGCATCGCGCCGGACGGAGGACCGCGCGGGCATCTGGAGGGAGCCGATATCATTATCGGCGGGTACGGCGAACTGGCGGCAGGTCCCGTTTGAATCCGATCGGGACGAGTCGACCGGAAGTTCGATTTTGAAGCGAAGCGAGCCGGGATGCCGCCGGCGCGCCGGAACAAAAACGGAAAAGGAGGGACCGCCGATGAATAGAGACAGCGCGGACCAATTGGCGGACTGGATCGGACAGGCCGGCCGGATCGTATTTTTCGGGGGAGCCGGCACGTCGACCGAAAGCGGGATTCCCGATTTTCGTTCGGCGGGAGGATTGTATGACAGCGGATACGACGAGTTTCCGTATTCGCCCGAAGAAATGTTGAGCCGGGATTTTTTTTATCGGCATCCGGAAACGTTTTACCGCTTCTACCGCAGCCGAATGCTTTATCCGGACGCGCGGCCGAATCCGTTTCATCTGCTGCTGGCCGATCTGGAGCGCGAAGGCAAGCTGAATGCCGTAATTACGCAAAATATCGACGGGCTGCATCAAAAAGCGGGCAGCCGGCGCGTGCTGGAAGTACACGGTTCGGTGCTGAGCAACACCTGCACCGAATGCGGGGCGCGGTACGGGCTGGAAGCCGTGCTGGCCGGCGACGGCGTGCCTCTGTGCCCGGCATGCGGCGGAGCGCTCAAGCCGGATGTGGTGCTGTACGGCGAGATGCTGAACTCCGATGTGATGGAAGCGGCGGTGCGGGCGATCGAAGAAGCGGACCTGATGCTGGTCGGCGGCACGTCGCTGACCGTGCAGCCGGCGGCCAGCCTGGTCGGCATGTTCACGGGCGGCAGGCTCGCGCTGCTGAACCGCACGCCGACGCCTTACGACGGTCATGCCGATCTGCTCGTGACCGAGCCGATGGGAGCGGTCGCGCAGCGGGTCAGAACCGCGCTCGGGTACGTTTGAAGGGAGCGCCGACCGCCGCTGTAATCGTTTTCTTGCCAATTGGAAAACAGGACGATATGATGAAAGCAGGCTTGAGACGAAAGGATGATTAACGCGATGGGATACAAGGCGAGCGAAGAACGCTACGACGGAATGAAATACAACCGCTCCGGACGATCGGGACTGAAGCTGCCGGCGGTCTCGCTCGGACTCTGGCACAACTTCGGCGGAGTGGACGCATACGAGAACGGACGGGCGATTGTGCGCCGCGCGTTCGACCTGGGCATTACGCATTTCGACCTGGCCAATAACTATGGCCCGCCGCCCGGCACGGCCGAGGAGATGTTCGGACGCCTGCTGGCGGACGACCTGAAAACGTACCGCGACGAGCTGATCGTTTCGACGAAAGCCGGTTACTATATGTGGCCCGGACCGTACGGCGAATGGGGCTCGCGCAAATATCTCGTTTCGAGCCTCGACCAGAGCCTCAAACGGATGGGACTCGATTACGTCGATATTTTCTATCATCACCGTCCGGACCCGGACACGCCGATGGAAGAGACGATGCGCGCGCTCGATCATATCGTGCGTTCCGGCAAAGCGCTCTACATAGGCATCTCGAATTACTCGGCGGATCAGACCCGCGAAGCGGTGTCGATCCTCAAAGATCTCGGCACGCCGCTTACGATTCACCAGCCGAGCTATTCGATGATGAACCGCTGGATCGAGCACGGACTGCAGGATGTGCTGGACGAGCACGGCGTGGGCAGTATCGCGTTCAGTCCGCTGGCGCAGGGGCTGCTCACGAACAAATATCTGAACGGCGTTCCGGGCGACTCCCGCGCGGCGAGTGCTTCCCCGTTCCTGAACCAGGAGCAGATTACGCCGGAAGCGATGCGCAAAGTGCGCGCGCTCAACCAGATGGCGGGCGCCCGCGGCCAGAGTCTGGCGCAGTTCGCGCTGGCCTGGGTGCTGCGCGGCGAACGGCTGACTTCCGTGCTGATCGGCGCAAGCCGGGTCTCGCAGATCGAAGAGAACGTGGAAACGCTGAAGCAGCTTGAATTCTCGCAGGAAGAACTCGACCGGATCGAGAAGATCCTGAAGACCGAAAGCGAGCAGTAAGCCCGGTTCAAACCGCGGCTTGAGCGCAAGCGATCCGGCAGTTCCGAGGCGGCGCATGCAGCCGGCGCCTCGGTAATAGACAGCAAAAAAGTCCCGGAATTCGAGGCGTTTTTCGAATTCCGGGACTTTTTGGTTTGTCCGCTTTTTGCGGCCGGCCCAGTACTTTGTCACCCTTCAAACGGTGCGAATCTCAGCCAAGCGTAACGGTACATTCATCTGTGACAAATGTGACAAAGTACGAATGAGGTTTTAGAATAGAAACGGATCAGGCTTGCTTGTCGAGCTATGTTTTGCAAATGCCGCGTTCGTCAAAAAGGTTCGCATGGCGGGCGGAGGTTTTAGATAAAGAGGAGGCATTCGGCTCCCGGCTCCCGGTACGCCGTTTCATGCCGGACGGCAGTCCGTCAACGTCAACGTTCAGCGCAGCACCGATTCCCGATAGGCGGTCGGGGCCTGTCCGTGCAGCCGCTGGAACTGGCGCGAGAAGTACAGCGGGTCGGTCAGGCCGACCGAAGCGGCGATCTGCTGGACCGACAGATCGGGCCGTTCGCGCAGCAGCCCGCGCGCTTTGTCGATCCGCAGCCGCAGCAGGTAGGTCACGGGCGCGACGCCGGTTTCCTTTTTGAACATGCGCGACAGATAAGCCCGGTTGTAACCCAGACTGTGGCACATATCCTCGATCGAGACGGGATGGGCGTACTGGTCGGTCATATAGCGGATCATCTGCTTGACCGCCAGACTTCCGGCCGTATCGGCCGCCGGAACCGCCGATTCGCCGC
The DNA here is from genome assembly GCF_030518235.1 of Saccharibacillus sp. CPCC 101409. GTDB lineage: Bacteria > Bacillota > Bacilli > Paenibacillales > Paenibacillaceae > Saccharibacillus. The sequence goes on from NZ_JAULSA010000002.1 coordinate 85,472, forward strand.
GTACCACGTCTTCGGCGGCCGCCAGAATCAGGTGCAGATAGCCCAGGGACGCCAGATGCGCGCCGGCGCGGCGGGAACGGAATACTTCGAGAGTATCGTTCAGCAGGCTCGGAATATCCGATTCGCCGGACGGACGGAATACCGGATGCTGCGCGGTCAAGCCGGCGGTGCGCACCGCGTCTTCGGCCAGCGGGCCGGCAAAAGCGATCCAGCGGTAGCTCCACGGCGCGCCGCGATCCGATACATAGCTGACCAGCCGGCCCGGCCGGATCAGAAAAGCGTCGCCCGCTTCCAGTTCGTACGTCTGCCCTTCGTGCACGAACGCGCCGCGGCCTCGCTCGACGACGTGCAGCAGGAAATAATCGTAGATCTTCGGCCCGATCCGGTGCTCCGGCAGCGTTTGGCTTTCGCCCGCAAACAGCACGTACAGCATGCCTTTGTCGTCGTAAACGGGGTTTGGTGCAACGGAATAGGAAAAGCCCTCGGTTTCTTCCGGCATATGGGTTCCTCGCTTTCGTATAACCGGGCCTTTGCTTCGAGGTGAACCGCCCGGCTTTCTTTTTCCAGTATAATACGCCGCGTACCGGAAGTCACATAAGTCCATGCAATCCGCACATCGGTGTATTATCAGAGTTAGCGCTATCTTTTATAATGAACTCGGATGCAAAACAATTAAACCCATGAGGTGATCCCCAGATGGATGCACAGCAAATCAAACAAAAGTTTATACAGAAGTTCGGCGAATCCGGCAGCGAACCGCGCGTGTTTCATGCGCCCGGCCGCGTCAATCTCATCGGCGAGCATATCGATTATAACGGAGGGTACGTGCTGCCGGCGGCGCTGGAATTCGGCACGACGCTGATCGTACGCGAACGCGAAGACGGCGTGATCCGCTTCGCTTCGACCAATCTGCCGGAGGAAGCGGAGATCAAAGTCGACGAGATCGGGCTGCACAAAACGGGGGAGTGGACGGATTATCCGGTCGGCGTCATGGTCGAGCTGGCAAAGCGCGGTTATCCGGTGTCCCGCGGATACGAACTGCTGTACCACGGCGAAATTCCGAACGGGGCGGGATTGTCCTCGTCGGCTTCGATCGAAGTCGTCACGGGCTACGCGCTGCTGACGATGGGCGGCTTCGACCGCGACACCGTCGAGATCGCGCTGCTGTCGCAGGCCGCGGAGAACAACTTCGTCGGCGTCAACTGCGGCATCATGGACCAGTTCGCCGTCGCCAACGGCAAAAAGGATCATGCGATCCTGCTGATGTGCGACACGCTGGAGTACAAACACGTGCCTTTTCAAACGGGCAGCTGCAAACTGGTGATCGGCAATACGAACAAGCGCCGCGGGCTGGTGGATTCCAAGTACAACGAGCGCCGCGAGCAGTGCAATACCGCGCTGGAGCAGCTTCAAGGACGCAAGTCCGACCTTAAATACCTGGCCGAGCTGACGCCCGAGCAGTTCGAGCAGTACAAAGACGCGCTGACCGACGAAACGGTAGCCAACCGCGCCCGCCACGTCGTCGAAGAAAACGCCCGCGTGCTCTCTTCGGTCGAAGCGCTGTCGGCGAACGACCTGCGGGAGTTCGGGCGCCTGATGAACCTGTCCCACGACTCGCTGCGCGACCTGTACGAAGTGAGCTGCGAAGAACTTGACGTCATGGTCGAAGAAGCGCGCAAGATTCCGGGCACGCTGGGCGCGCGCATGACCGGGGCGGGCTTCGGCGGCTGCACGGTATCGCTGGTGCACGAAGACGACGTGGAGCGCTTTGTGCGCGAAGTGGGCGACCGCTACAAATCCCGCACCGGACTGCAGGGCGAATTCTACGTCTGCGGTGTCGGCGAAGGCGTGGAAGAGCTCGGCGGCAGCTGATTTTTGACGAAAAAACCTATCCGATTCCAAACCCAATTCCGAGGAGGACCTAACAATGGCGATTTTGGTTACCGGCGGCGCCGGCTATATCGGTTCACACACTGTGGCGGCTTTGCTTGAACGCGGCGACGAAGTGGTGGTGCTCGACAATCTGCAAACCGGACACCGCGAAGCTCTGCTGGGCGGCAAACTGTACGAAGGCGATCTGCGCGACAAGGAACTGCTGAAGAAGCTGTTTGCGGAAAATGAAATCGAAGGCGTGATCCACTTTGCGGCCAATTCCCTGGTGGGAGAAAGCATGCAGAACCCGGGCAAATATTACGACAACAACACCTACGGCACGCTGTGCCTGCTCGAAGCGATGAACGAAGCGGGCGTGCGCAGAATCGTGTTCTCCTCGACGGCGGCCACTTACGGCGAACCCGAGAAGACGCCGATCGAAGAAACCGACCGCACCGAGCCGACCAACGTATACGGCGAAACGAAGCTGATGATGGAACGCATGATCCGCTGGTACGACCGCGTGCTGAACGTCCGCTACGTCGCGCTGCGCTACTTCAACGCGGCCGGCGCGCACGACAGCGGAAAGATCGGCGAAGACCACCGTCCGGAAACGCACCTGATCCCGATCGTGCTGCAAACGGCGCTCGGACAGCGTCCGCATATCTCCGTCTTCGGCGACGATTATCCGACGGAAGACGGCACCTGCATCCGCGATTACCTGCATGTCAGCGATCTGGCCGACGCGCATCTACGATCGATCGACTACCTGAAGAACGGCGGCGAAAGCGACGTGTTCAACCTGGGCAGCGGCAGCGGCTTCTCGGTACGCGAGATCATCGAGACGGCGCGCCGGGTAACGGGCAAAGAAATCCCGGTCGTCACGCAGCCGCGCCGCGCCGGCGACCCGGCCGTGCTGATCGCTTCCTCGCAAAAAGCGCGCACCGTGCTGGGCTGGAACCCGTCGCGCGAAAATATCGACACGATCATCTCCAGCGCCTGGAACTGGCATCAGTCCCGTCCGGACGGCTATAACGATTAAAAAACGAGAACGATAACGGGGGCGGCTTCCATGAGCGAACAGTTGAAAAACGGAGTACAGCAAGGAACGGCGGGGGAAAAGCCGGGCGACGTGCAGCGCACGGAAACCGGTCGGCCGGAAAACGGCGAGGTATCGCGTGAACAGGCGCTGATTGCGACCGAACGCCTGACGGCTTTCGCGCTTGAAGCGGGACTGCTGGAAGCGTTCGACGCCGATTACGGCCGCAACCGGCTGCTGGAGCAGTTCGGCTTCGACGAGCCTTACGGGGGCGAAGACGCGCTGGCGGAGAGTCTGCCGGAAGGTCCGCAGCCCATGCTGGACGCGCTGATCGATTACGCGGCGCAAACCGGCATGATTCCGGAAAATACCGATACGCAGCGCGATCTGCTCGACGCCAAATTGATGGGGCTGCTGATTGCGCGCCCGTCGGAGATCGTCAGGGATTTCAATACGACGGCGGAGCTCGGCGGCATCGAAGCGGCGACCGACCGGTTCTACAAATGGTGTATCGATTCGAACTATATCCGCATGGACCGGGTGTCGAAAAATCTGTACTGGACGCACGACTCGGAGTACGGCCCGATCGAGATCACGATCAATCTGTCGAAGCCGGAAAAAACGCCGGAGGAGATCGCCCAGGCGCGCCTGCTGCCGCCTCCGGTTTATCCGAAATGCCAGCTCTGCCGCGAAAACGTCGGCTATGCCGGACGGATCAACCATCCGGCGCGGCAGAACCTGCGCGTGATTCCGATAGAGCTGAACGACGAACCGTGGCTGTTCCAGTATTCGCCGTATGTGTATTACAACGAACACTGCATCGTTCTGCACCGCGACCACGTGCCGATGAAGCTGACGAAAGATACGCTGCGCCGTCTGCTGCGGTTTACCGACCGTTTCCCGCATTATTTCCTCGGCTCGAACGCGGATCTGCCGATCGTGGGCGGCTCTATTCTGACGCACGATCACTTTCAGGGCGGCAAGCATACGTTTGCGATCGAACGCGCCGTCACCGAAGCCGTATTCGCGCATAACGAATACCCGTCGGTGCGCCTCGAAGTCGTGCGCTGGCCGATGTCGGTGATCCGGCTTTCGGGCTCCGATCAGGGCGAGCTGCTCGAAGCGGCGAATACCGTATACGAAACGTGGAAAACGTACAGCGACGAAAGCGCCGGCGTACGCGCGTCCAGCGACAAAGACGGCGAAAGCGTCCGGCACAATACGGTCACGCCGATCGTCCGCCGCCGCGAAGGCGGCACGTACGAATTGGATCTCGTCCTGCGCAACAACCGGACAAGCGAAGAACATCCGGAAGGCATTTTCCACCCGCACCGGGAAATGCACCATCTCAAAAAAGAAAATATCGGCCTGATCGAAGTGATGGGCCTGGCGATCCTGCCGGGACGTCTCAAAGACGAACTGGAGCTGATCGGACGCGTGCTGAGCGGCGATTCGCGGCTGCTGTCCGAAGCGGAAAGCGACGTCTCGCATCCGCTCGCCCAGCATCTGCCGTGGGTGCGGGAGCTGATCGGGACCGGCGGTTCCGACCTGACGGACGAAGCCGCGCTCGATCTGGTGCGCCGCGAAGTCGGCGCCAAATTCACCGAGATCCTGGAACACGCCGGCGTCTACAAGACCGACGCCGCAGGCCGCGAAGCGTTCTTCCGCTTTGTTTCCAGCCTCGGCTGGAACCGGACGGATGCTCAGTAAACCATGGAAGCCGGCGATATAACCTCTTCATAGGGGGAAAAGAAATAAAGAGGGGAGAGCGGCGCATCGCATAGGCGCCGCTTTTCAACGTGTCGAGAAAGTCTAGTACCTTGTCAACACTAAAGGTAGGAATACGCTCCCCTGAGATTCGTACCTGAAGCGTGTACGAAGTCTCCGACGGAATCGCACCTAAAGCGTGTGCGTTTCAGGAAAACGTAAACCTGTGATTAAGAGTTGAAAGGGCACTAGCTAACGTAACTAGAAGCGAGACGGCGTAGAGAGAAATTCAGTGGAAGAGCGATAGCGGTCGCCTTTGAAATTGAGAAAATTCCGTTAAAATTCAATTCCATTTCTCGCTTTCAACACGCGACTGGAAGGAATTTCTCTCGGAGTCGGCTCGCTTCCCCGCCTGCGTGACTTTCTCGACAACCTGAAACGGTGCAGCATGCGCCGCCAGAGTGTCGAGAAACGATTGGATGTCAACCTAAATAGGTAGATTCGATTGGAATGAAAGATTCGGGAAAGGGCTGGAGAACTAAAGCGATTGGCAAGGCGAATCTAAAATAGATGCGTATATACACTTATTTCGTGCTTTTCCGCTTCGATTCGGCTTTTGGCTCCCAAATAGCTGCACCTGCGTCGCTATTTGAAGAAATCGAAGAGTTTCGCCCCAAATAAGTGTACCTGTGCCGCTATTTTCCGTTTGGTACCCTATCCGGCTTTCTCGACGCCCTGACGGCGCAGCATGCGCCGCTCTTTTTTTGTTTTTGCCCAACCGCAGGTATATAATAATGACGTACTTATGAAAAGGAAGGGGCTTTAATTCATCCATGAGATCTTTTACATTCCATAATCCGACCCGCCTTATCTTCGGCAAAGGCCAGCTCGAGCAGCTCAAGACCCTGGTGCCGAAATACGGCAGCAGCGTGCTGCTCGTCTACGGAGGCGGCAGTATCAAGCGTTCGGGTTTGTACGATAAAACGACAGCCCTTTTAAACGAAATTGGCGCGCAAATCGTCGAACTGTCCGGCGTGGAGCCGAATCCGCGCCTGTCTACGGTGCACAAAGGCGTGGATCTGTGCACATCGGAGAAGATCGACCTGATCCTGGCCGTGGGCGGCGGCAGCGTGATCGACTGCGCCAAAGCGATCGCGGTCGGCGCGAAATACGACGGCGATATGTGGGACTTTGCGGAACGCAAAGCCGCGGCGCAGGACGCGCTGCCGCTCGGCGTCGTGCTGACGATGGCCGCGACCGGTTCCGAGATGAACGGCGGCTCGGTCATCACGAACGAAGAAACGCAGGAGAAGCTGGGCTGGGGCAGTCCGTATGCGTTCCCGACTTTTTCGATTCTCGATCCGGAGCATACGTATTCGCTGCCCAAAGACCAGACCGTTTACGGCATGGTCGATATGATGTCGCACGTGCTCGAAACGTACTTCCATCTCGACAGCAATACGCCGGTGCAGGACGGCTTCTGCGAATCCGTACTGCGCGCGGTGATCGACGCCGGTCCTGAGCTGATCGAAGACCTGGAGAACTACGAGCTGCGCGAAACGGTCATGTACAGCGGCACGATGGCGCTGAACAACGTGCTCAGCATGGGGCTCGCCGGCGACTGGGCGACGCACAATATCGAGCACGCCGTGTCGGCCGTGTACGATATTCCGCACGGCGGCGGCCTGGCGATCCTGTTCCCGAACTGGATGAAGCACAGCTTGAACACCGATCCGGAACGCTTCAAGAAGCTCGCAGTCAATGTGTTCGGCGTCGATCCGGCGGGCAAATCGGCCGAGGAAGCGGGCCTGGAAGGCATCGAAGCGCTGCGGAATTTCTGGAACTCGATCGGCGCGCCGAGTACGCTCGCCGATTACGAGATCGACGGCAGCCGCATCGAAGAAATGGCCGACAAAGCGATGAAATTCGGTCCGTTCGGCAACTTCAACAAGCTCCAGCGCGACGATGTCGTAGCGATTTATAAAGCTTCGCTGTAAAAAAGGCCTTTTATCATATGCAAAAAAGTTTAAGGAATAACCTGTAAAATGCAATAGCGATCTCATAGTTTCCTTGCTACAATTGGCGTACGCCATTGTGGCTGGATACAGCGAGATCGCTTATTTGCATTTGGAGAAACATCGCAACATAACCGTGGTGGAAAAAGGGAGAAGGTGACAGAGGGGAATATTGGAAGGGTCTCTAAATAAACATAAAAAGCCGTGGAACGCGAGTATTGCTTGGGAACCCAAGAGGATACAAAGCTTTCTCGGGCTTTTTTTAATTCATTTTCCGAAACCATAGGATAAGCTCTGCCGTATTGCATGAAAAGAAATCCGGGAGGGAATCAAATGAAGATCAAGAAGTTTATTCCGTTTACCGTCCTGCTCATACTTATTCTTGCGGGTACCGCTTGTTCCAAACCGGCTCCGCAGGAAGGCACGCTGGAATATGCGGAAAGCGAAGTCGGCAAAACATTTTCCGGGTTGAAGCTGCCCGAGCTGGATGGCGCCGAGATCAGCATGGTCGTGCTTCAGCACTGGCAGCATCCCGACGAGGAAGCGGACCCGAAAGATCCCAACAATACGGATACGGTCATTATCGGCTACGTCGAGCAGCGGGGAGAAAAAGCGGCGCAGATCGACGACGAGGATCTCCACGAAGAAGCAAGGCTGCTGTACGGCGTATACAAAGGCGACACCGTAGCGGCGCTTGCGATCGGCAAACTGCCGGTGGAAACCGGCGGAGCCGAAGAATCGGAAGAAGAAGTGGACGGCGTCGCCATGCAGGTGTACGAAGCGGGAGAAGGTCTTATCGCCGTCGCCCGTCCCAAAGACCTGACTTATACGCTTCAGGGTGTGCCAAGCGAGTCCCGCAGCCGCGAACAGCTGCTCAAGCTGCTGGCCGAAGCCGTAAATGAACAATAAGAATTCAGGGATTAACAGGAAAATCAAGAAAAAATGAAACCGAATCGCCAACCATCCGTATGTAACAATATACTCAATCTTGTTATGGGATTTGCGGCTGCGGCAACGAAAAAGAAAAGCCGCCGATCGACATCGGAGTGAGGATCATCCAAGGGGGGGAGGAAAGCGGCTATGGAAGCGCTATATTTGGGCTGTTTGGCGGGAGGTGTGATGTTTACGCTCATCAGCGTCCTGTTCGGGGACTGGATCGGCGAAGCGTTCGGCGGAATGTTCGAAGCCCTGTCGTTCGAGTTCCTGCAGCCGACCGTGCTGGCGGGCATGGTTACCGTATTCGGCGGGGCGGGCATCATGATCGAAAGGTATACGAGTCTTACGCCGGGGCTCGGCGTTTCCGCAGCCGTTCTCTGCGCCGCGGCATCGGGCCTGCTGCTCTACTTCGGTTACGTCAAGCCGATCAAGGGCAGCGAGAACTCGGTGGGCTACTCGATGCAGGAGCTGACCGGCCGGATCGGCGAAGTGACCGTGCCGGTGCCGGAGAAAGGCTACGGCGAGGTGCTGGTGAAGATGGGCGGTTCCGGCAATACGCTGCACACGGCGTTCAGCTTCGACGGCGACTGGATTCCCGCCGGCGTCAGAGTGGTCGTGGTCGAAGTGAAAGAAGGAACGCTTGGCGTAAGCGAGCTTGAAAAATTGGAAAAGGGGTTGGGTTAATATGTTCGATCAGATTCCGGATTACCTGCTTATTCCGGGTATCGTAGTGGCTGTGCTGCTCGTACTGGGGCTTGCTTTCTGGGCGCGCTACAAGACGGTCAGCACCGACGAAGCGATGGTGGTGACGGGTTCGTTTCTCGGCAGCAAGAATATCGCCGACGACGACGCCGGACGCAAGATCAAGATCGTAAGGGGCGGCGGCGCATTTATTCTGCCGGTATTCCAGAAAGCCGAATACCTGTCGCTGCTCTCGCACAAGCTGGATGTAACGACGCCCGAAGTGTACACCGAACAGGGCGTGCCGGTACTGGCCGACGGGGTCGCGATTATCAAGATCGGCAGCTCGACCGAAGACGTGGCGACGGCCGCCGAGCAGTTCATGGGCAAACCGATCGAAGCGCTCAAGTCCGAAGCACAGGAAGTGCTCGAAGGCCATCTGCGGTCCATCCTCGGATCGATGACCGTCGAAGAGATGTACCGCAACCGCGACCGGTTCGCGCAGGAAGTGCAAAGCGTCGCGGCGCGCGATCTCAAGAAGATGGGTCTGCAAATTGTCTCGTTCACGATCAAAGACGTGCGCGACAAGCACGGCTACCTGGAATCGCTCGGCAAGCCGAGAATCGCGGCCGTCAAGCGGGACGCGGAGATTGCGGAAGCCGAAGCGATCCGGGACGCCCGGATCCAGAAAGCCCGCGCCGAAGAAGAAGGGCAGAAGGCCGAACTGATCCGCGATACGAATATCGCCGAAGGACAGAAAGAGAAAGAACTTAAAATCGCCGCGTTCAAACGCGATCAGGATACGGCCAAAGCCGACGCCGACCAGGCGTACCTGATCCAGGAGGCGCGCGCCAAGCAGATCGCGGTCGAAGAACAAATGCGGGTCGAACTGGTTCGCAAAGAGCGCGAAATCGACCTGCAGGAGAAAGAAATCCAGGTCCGCCAGAAACAGTACGACGCGGAAGTGAAGAAGAAAGCCGACGCGGACCGCTACTCGGTCGAACAGGCGGCGGAAGCCGACAAAGCGCGCCGGATGCGCGAAGCCGATGCTTTGCAGTACTCGATCGAAACGCAGGCCAAAGCGTCCGCCGAACAGAAGCGGCTCGACGGTCAGGCCGTCGCCGACGCCGAACGCGCCAAAGGTACGGCCGAAGCGGAAGTTATCCGTCTGCGCGGCCTGGCCGAAGCGGAAGCGAAAGAAAAGCTGGCCGAAGCGTTCAAAAGCTACGGCGAAGCGGCGATCCTCGATATTATCGTCAATATGCTGCCGGAGCTGGCCGGCAAGATCGCCGAACCGATCGCGTCCGTCGACAAGATTACGGTCGTCGATACGGGCCGGGGCGAAGGCGGCGGCGCATCCCGCGTCAGCGGCTATGTGACCGAGCTGATGGCCACGGCTCCGGAAATGCTCAAAAGCGTCTCGGGGCTCGACCTTGAGCAGATGATCCAGAACCTGACCGGAGGCGGCAAACGGCCGAGCGAAGCCGAGGTCGAAGCGAAGCTGTCGGCCGAGAAAGCCGGCAAAGCGGAGGCGCTGGCCCGCTTGAACCGTCCTTCGTCCGAAGCGGAAGTCTAAAGCGCGACAATCCCGCTTGCAGCTTTTTCGAATAACTATGCACGCGAAGACCGTCAACCCGCATTCCTCAAGGAAAAATGCGGGTTGACGGTCCTTTTTTGCATGGGATAGAATTAGGGGATTGCGCGGGCGGAAACGCGTTGCAGCGGCTTCCGCGCGCCGACGAACTGCCGAAAAGGACGGGAATGTATTGATGCCAAATAAAAAAATGACCAAAATGATCACGGATATTCTGTTTATCGCGGCGGGAGCCTTTATTTTCGCGCTGGCGGTCAATCTGTTCGTGATTCCGAACGACTTCGGCGAAGGCGGAGTCACGGGCGTGACGATCATTTTATACTATCTGTTTCACTGGTCGCCGAGTATCGTCAACCTGATTATCAATTCTTTTTTGCTGATTGTCGGGTATCGCTTTTTGGATAAAAAGACGATTATTTATACAGTACTGGCCGTGGCGTTCAACTCGCTGTTCCTGCATCTTACCCAGGGCTGGAGTCTGCATTCCGACGAGAAAACGGTGAACGCGCTGTTTGCCGGGGTATTCGCGGGCGTGGGGATCGGCATGATCGTGCGGGTCGGCGGAACGACGGCGGGAACGGTTATTCTGGCCCGGCTGGCGAACAAATACCTGGATTGGAGCATCAGCTACGGGCTGCTGTTTTTCGATTTGATCGTCGCTTTCTCGTCGCTTTTTATTATCGGGCCGGAGAACTTGATGTTCACGATCGTGCTGCTGTATGTCGGAACCAAGGTGATGGACTTTATCATTGAAGGATTGAATCCGAAAAAGGCGGTCATGATTATCTCCAAACACCAGCACGCGATCGCCGAGCAGGTCAACCGGGTGATGGATCGCGGCGTTACGGTGCTGTCGGGGCACGGATTTTATACGAAAGAAGCGAAAGAAGTGCTGTATATCGTTATCAGCAAGCAGGAAGTGTCGCAGCTCAAAAAAATCGTCAAAGAAGCGGATAAAGACGCTTTCGTCACGATTCACGACGTGCGCGACGTGTTTGGCGAAGGCTTTGTCGACATCTCCAAATAAACGGCGTTCGCAGGCGGTCCGCAAGGGCGCCGGAGTTGAATATTAAGCGTTTTTTTGATAATCTATTCGGCAGAATGCACTGTGAACATAGAGGAGCGAAAGCAAGCGGATGCAGGTGTCCAAAGTATTGAACAACAACGTCATTATCGCGGACGACCCGCATTACGGCGAAGTGGTCGTCATCGGCAAAGGGATCGGATTCGGGCGGAAGGAAAGCGATTCGATCGAGTCCGAAGCGGCCGAGAAAATGTTTATTTTGCGCAGCCGGCGCGAGCAGGAGCAGTACAAGCAGCTGCTGCCGCAGGTGGACGAAGGTCTGATCGAAGTCATGGACGAGGCGATCCAGAATATACGCAGCGTCAGCGGCGTGCCGCTCAACGAGCATATCCACGTCGCGCTGACCGACCATATCGGGTTTGCTTTGAAGCGGATCGAGAAAGGAATTACGTTCCAGAACCCTTTTCTGTACGAAACCAAAGAGATTTATCCCGAAGAATACAAGCTGGCCGAGTATGTAGTGGACCTGATCGAGCAGCGCTTCGGGACTTCGCTGGGACCGGACGAAGTAGGCTTTGTCGCCCTGCATATTCACAGCGCCATGACCAACCGTCCGATCGGCGAAGTCAAGGAGCATTCGCAGCTGATCGCGGACCTGGTCGATCTGATCGAGCAGTCGCTGGGTGGCGGGCTGAACCGGACCAGTCTCGATTATTCGCGGCTGCTGACGCATCTGCGCTTCGCGATCGAGCGGATTCGCCGGGGCGAGGAAGTGCGTTCGACCGACCGGCTCGCGGAACTGCTGGGGCGGGAATATCCCGAGCTGTATTCGCTGGCCTGGAAGCTGACCAAAGTGATGGAAAGAAGGCTCGGACTGCCGGTGTACAAAGCCGAAGTCAGCTATTTGACCGTTCATTTGCAGCGTTTGGCGGAGCGGGAAGGGCTGTAAACTTTATTCGTGAAAGGGCTTGCCAAGCTGCTTGGGCAGTGCTATAATGACCGACGTAAGCCAACTTAAAACGATCCAGTAGCGATGTGTCACTGATACGATCAGGCATGAATCGATACGGAGAATAAAAAGCATACTCAAGCGGGACCTGGCTGTATACCCGGGTGGTCCTGTCATTGAGAGTATTCCTTTTATTTTTCGTACGTTCATGCCTTTTTTGCGTTCTCGTTTCAGGACTTTCGTTGACGCTTTCCGCGCCGGATCGGGCTCTATGGACAATCGAATAACCGTATTAACGACAAACGGAATAACAACATAGTGAGGAGAAGCATCATGTTCAAACAACTATTCGGACTCCTGCAGCGTGTCGGCAAAGCGGTTATGCTTCCGGTCGCCATCCTGCCGGCCGCGGGTCTTCTGCTCGCGATCGGCACGCTGCTGGTCAGTCCCGACTTTCTGGAACTGGCGCCGGCGCTCGATGTGCAGTGGGTGCAAGCGGTAGCGACGGTGCTGATGAAAGCGGGCGATATCGTCTTCGCCAATCTGCCGCTGCTGTTCGCGGTCGGCGTAGCCGTCGGTTTATCCGACGGGGAAGGCGTAGCGGGCCTCGCGGCAATCGTCGGTTTCCTGATTATGAACGTCACGCTCGGCGTGGTAATCGGCGTAACGCCGGCGCTGACGAGCGAATCCGGTCTGGGTTACGCGAGCGTGCTCGGGATTCCGACGCTCTCCACCGGGGTATTCGGCGGCATCATTATCGGGATACTGGCCGCGGTCATGTACAAAAAGTTTTTCCGGATCGAGCTGCCGTCTTACCTGGGCTTCTTCGCCGGCAAACGCTTCGTTCCCATCATGACGGCCGCGACTTCGATCCTGGTCGGTCTGCTGCTCGTTGTGGTATGGCCGCCGATCCAGCACGGATTGAACGCGCTGTCGAATACGATGACCAACGGAAATCCGACACTGTCGGCGTTTATCTTCGGCTGCATCGAGCGCGCGCTGATTCCGTTCGGCCTGCATCATATCTTCTACTCGCCGTTCTGGTACGAATTCGGGGAATACGTCAATAAAGCCGGCGAAGTGTTCCACGGCGACCAGCGGATCTTTATGGCGCAGATGAGAGACGGCGCAGACTTTACGTCGGGCATGTTCATGGTCGGCAAATTCCCGTTCATGATGTTCGGCCTTCCGGCCGCGGCGCTGGCGATCTATCACGAAGCCCGTCCGGAGCACAAAAAGTACGTAGCCGGCATTATGGGTTCGGCGGCGCTGACCTCGTTCCTGACCGGGATTACCGAGCCGCTGGAATTCTCGTTCCTGTTCGTCGCTCCCGTACTGTTCGGGATTCACGTCGTGTTCGCCGGTTTGTCGTTTATGACGATGCAGCTGTTGGACGTGCATATCGGCATGACCTTCTCCGGCGGCCTGATCGACTTCCTGCTGTTCGGGGTGCTGCAAAACCGGACGCCGTGGTGGTATGTCATTATCGTCGGCCTGGTGCTTGCGGTCATCTACTACTTCGGTTTCCGTTTTGCAATCCGCAAGTTCAACCTCAAGACGCCGGGACGCGAAGATCCGACCGACGAGGCGGTATCGAGCGCAGGCAAAGGAACGGCCGGCGAACTGCCGCAGAATATCCTGCTGGCGCTCGGCGGACGCGAGAATATCTCCAATCTCGACGCCTGCATCACCCGCCTGCGCGTTCAGGTCAACCATGTCGGCAATGTCGACAAAGACCGTTTGAAGAATCTCGGCGCGGCGGGCGTGCTCGAAGTCGGCAACAATATCCAGGCCATCTTCGGCACTCGCTCCGATACGATCAAGTCGCAGATCCAGGATATTATCGCGGGACGCACGCCGGTGGAGACTCCGGCCGCGGCCGTCGAACTGCCGGAAGCCAATGAATCGGCTCGCGGCGACGAGGAAGCCGTGGACGTGCTCAATGAAGAAATCATCGTGTCTCCGGCCAACGGCGAGCTGCAGGACATCTCGAACGTGCCGGACCCGGTATTCGCGCAGCGGATGACGGGCGACGGTTTCGCGGTGCTGCCGTCGGACGGCAATATCGTCTCGCCGGTCAACGGCACCGTGTTCAACGTGTTCCCGAGCAAGCACGCGATCGGCATCATGTCGGAAGCGGGCAAAGAAATTCTGGTCCATATCGGCGTAAACACCGTTAAACTCAAAGGGCAGGGGTTTAATGTATTGGTAGCGGAAGGCGATGCCGTTATGGCCGGGCAGCCGATTCTGGAAGTCGATCTGGCTTATGTGCGGGAGCATGCTCCTTCGATCATGACGCCGGTGATCTTCTCCAACCTGCCGGAAGGCGCGAAAGTCACCCTGCTCAAGACGGGAACCGTCAAAGCGGGCGAAGAGAAGATCGTTTCGATCAAATAAAGCCTGGCGTACAAAAAGGTGACAAACATTCAATAAGCAGGCAAGCGTGCAAATTGCAAGGCATTGAGCTATAATAAGTATGGTTACTTTAAAAAGAACACATTGGAGGAACTTAAATCATGGAAAAAACATTTCGCATCGTAGACGAAGACGGTATCCACGCACGCCCGGCAACGGCGCTGGTTAATACGGCTAACAAATTCAAATCGACCGAATCGTTCGCGGAAGCCAACGGCAAACGCGTCACGCTGAAATCGATCCTGGGCGTTCTGTCGCTCGGTCTTGAAAAAGGATCGACGCTGACGCTGATCACGCAGGGCGAAGAAGAAGGCGCGGCTCTCCAGGCTCTGGAAGACGTTATGGTCGGAGAAGGTCTGGGCGAAGTCAATGCTTAATATTTCCGGAATCGCGGCTTCGGCCGGCATCGCCATTGCCAAAGCTTTTCGCCTGGAGCATCCGGATTATACCGTAACGAAGCAGACTGTCAAAAATGCGCAGGCCGAAGTGGCCAAACTCGACGACGCTCTGGCGAAATCGCAGGTCGAACTCGAACGCATCAAGGAAAATACGCTGCAGGAACTCGGCGCGCAGAAAGCCGAGATCTTCGAATCGCATCTGCTGATTCTGAACGATCCCGAGCTGATCAGCCCGGTCAAAGACATGATCGTCAACGATCAGGTCAATGCCGACTATGCGCTGAACGAAACTTCCAAGCAGTTCGTCTCCATGTTCGAGAACATGAAGAGCACTTACCTTCAGGAGCGCGCGGCGGACATGCGCGACGTGACCAAGCGCATCCTGAACCACCTGCTCGGTTTGAACGTGCAGAACCCGTCGGAGATCAGCGAAGAAGTCATCGTCATCGCCGAAGACCTTACGCCTTCCGATACGGCCCAGCTCAACCGCAAATACGTTAAAGGTTTCACCACCAATATCGGCGGCCGTACATCGCACTCCGCGATCATGGCCCGTTCGCTCGAGATTCCGGCGATCGTCGGCACGAAGACCGTAACGCAGCAGATCCAACCGGGCGACCTTGTGATCGTGGACGGCCTCGAAGGACACGTCATCGTGAATCCAAGCGACGAAGTCGTTGCGGAATATCGCGACAAGCAGGTCAAGTACGACGAGCAGCGCGCCGAATGGCGCAAGCTGCGCGAAGAGCCGACCGTGTCCACGGACGGCGTTCACGTCGAACTGGCCGCGAATATCGGCACGCCGAACGATGTAGCCGGCGTGCTCGACAACGGCGGCGAAGGCGTGGGCCTGTACCGGACCGAGTTCCTGTACATGGGCCGCGACAAACTTCCGTCCGAGGAAGTGCAGTATAACGCTTATAAGACCGTGCTCGAAAAAATGGAAGGCAAACCGGTCGTTGTCCGCACGCTCGATATCGGCGGCGACAAAGAACTGCCTTACCTCGATCTGCCGAAAGAAATGAACCCGTTCCTGGGCTTCCGCGCCGTGCGCCTGTGCCTGGATCGTCAGGACATTTTCCGGACGCAGCTCAGAGCGCTGCTCAGAGCGAGCGTGCACGGCGATCTGCGCATCATGTTCCCGATGATCGCGACCCTGGTCGAGTTCCGTCAGGCCAAAGCGCTGCTTGAAGAAGAGCGCGAGAACCTGAAGAACGAAGGCATCGCCGTCGCCGATCATATCCAGCTCGGTATCATGGTCGAAATTCCTTCGACCGCCGTTCTGGCCGATCAGTTTGCGAAGGAAGTCGATTTCTTCAGCATCGGCACCAACGACCTGATCCAGTACACGATGGCCGCGGACCGTATGAACGAACGCGTCTCGTACCTGTACCAGCCTTACAACCCTTCGATTCTTCGCCTGGTGGACATGGTCATCAAAGCGGCGCACAAAGAAGGCAAGTGGGCCGGCATGTGCGGCGAAATGGCCGGCGATTCCGTCGCGATTCCGCTGCTGCTGGGTCTGGGACTCGACGAATTCAGCATGAGCGCCACTTCCATCCTGCCGGCGCGCAGCCAGATCTCCAAACTGTCCCGCGCGGACATGCAGGAGTTGGCCGCAAAAGCGCTGGAATGTTCGACGGCCGAAGAAGTCGTCGCGCTGGTCGAAGCCATTCAGGCGTAAGCCTGGATTTCGATATTCACGCATATCCGTTTTTTGATCGCTCTGCTGCGATCGGCCGGTTCCTTCGGGAACCGGTTTTTTTGCGTGCGGATATCCGCCGGTTTACGACCTGCGGAGTGTGAGGAAACTTATGGATTTACCCCGCAATAAAGGATAGAGTGGACGGGTGTGTACAGAGGTTACGCAAGGAAACGTACATAAGCCGAAGCCGGAGGGGATTCGAATTGAAGAAAAAAATAGGATGGAGCGCAGCCGCCGCGCTGCTGCTCCTGCTGACGATCTGGACGGGATATGCAGCTTTTCGCATGAACGAAAAACCGGTGGAGTATACATTCGATATTCATACCGAGGATCTCGATCTGCGCGGCGTGGCGCTGGTGAAAATGGGCGGCAGCCTGTACGTTTCGCCCAATTCGTATTTGTTCTCCGACAGCAGCGGCGAACATCGTTTCTCCGAAGCCGCAGCGCGCCTGAGCATAGACGGCCAAAACGTACTCGATACATCTTCGTCCGATCCTTTCCTGCACAGCCTTGGCGGCGGCCGAACGTTCCAGTCCGACAGCCACGCGATCTCGGGCGGAGTCATCCACGAGAATCTGCGCATAAGCGATCGTTCAAAAGTAAAAGTCGAAATCACCTACACCATGGACGGCCGGTCCCAATCCTACAGCCGGGAATTCCGTTTATCCGATTACCGAACCCCTTTCACCGGCGCCGCTACCCGAATCGTGACGCTCGATATGGTAGAATCCGAAGGATAAACGCGATCTGCAATTCGCAAGCCGGAAGCGGGAAGCCTCAATCCGCAGGCCATAAGTTATAGGCGTCGATAGACAGCACTTGCTCCTTTCCCGCTTCCCCACCAAATAAAAAGAACCGGCATTTAGCCGGTTCAATAGGTCGATAAAAGATTGAGTGAAAGCGAAGCGAAGAGGCGGAGGGAGAAATTCAGTGGAGGAATGGAATGTTCGCCTTTGAAATCGGGAAGATTCCACCTATAATCTGATCAGTTCTTCCCGATTTCAACACGCGACCTAAAGACTTTTGGAGAAAGTCACCTCGGAAGCCTACGCTAACGAATTTCTCCCGCAGCCCTTCAC
The DNA here is from genome assembly GCF_030518235.1 of Saccharibacillus sp. CPCC 101409. Lineage (GTDB taxonomy): Bacteria > Bacillota > Bacilli > Paenibacillales > Paenibacillaceae > Saccharibacillus. Next base: position 102,886 of record NZ_JAULSA010000002.1, read on the forward strand.
CTGCTTTTACGAATAGGAATTTATCGACCGAACCGGCGTTTCAGCCGGTTCTTTTTATTCCCCTTTTACCATAGGCTCTGAATATTCACGCCCGCCGGCTCCTGCTGCGGATCCTTCGCATTGATATGGTCGTAGAACATCACGCCGTTCAAGTGGTCCAGCTCGTGCTGCATCACGATCGCCGGATAGCCTTTGAGCTTGAGCAGAACCTCTTTGCCTTCCGTGTCGTAGGCTTTGAGCTTGATCTTCTCGTAGCGCGGCACGATGCCTTCGACCTCGCGGTCGACCGACAAGCAGCCTTCGCCGTCCGGCAGATACGTCATCGCCGTGGAATGGCTGACAATCTTCGGATTGATCAGCTTGTATTCGTACAGCGTCGGATTTTCTTCTTCCATCACATCCGTGAAGAATACGGCGAACATGCGGCGGTCGAGTCCGACCTGGTTGGCCGAGATGCCAACGCCCGGACGCAGCCCGTATTTTTCGGACAGTTCTTCGTCCTGGCTTTCTTTGAGATAGCGCATCATGGCGTCGATGGAATTGCGATCTTCGTCCGAAAGCGGGAACTTCACTTCCTGCACTTTGCGGCGCAGGATCGGATCGCCTTCGCGGATAATATCGTTCATCGTGATCCGGTGACCTTTATCGGTTAATGACATAATTTCGGGATACCTCGTCTTCCTGAATGGTTTATGGAAAAAAGGATCGGCGGATGCCTTCAACTCAAGCGCCCGCGGCCCTTCTTCTATTATGAAGCGCGCCGGCGCAAAAGAAAAGCCGCTTCCCGCAAAAAACGGGAAACGGCCGGCTTGCAAACAGCGAACGGATCTAACGGGAAAACGACGGCTCCGTTTTCACCCGCGGAGAGGGCGGAAGCGCAGCCGCCCAACGCACCCGTGTTAGCTGCACGCGCAGTTCAGCACCGGTTTGCGCGCGGCGTTCGTCTCGTCGAGACGCGTAACCGGCGTCGTATACGGCGCATTCAGCAGCAGCTCCGGATTTTCTTCGGCTTCCTTCGCGATACGGATCATCGTATCGATAAAGCCGTCCAGCGTTTCTTTGCTTTCCGTCTCGGTCGGTTCGATCATGATGCACTCCTCGACGTTGAGGGGGAAGTAGATGGTCGGCGGGTGGTACCCGAAATCCAGCAGCCGTTTGGCGACGTCCAGCGTGCGCACGCCGTGCTTTTTCAGGCCGCTGCCGCTCATCACGAATTCGTGTTTGCACGGTCCGGCGAACGGCACTTCATAGTAATCTTTCAAACGCGCCATCATATAGTTGGCGTTCAGCACGGCGCATTCCGATACGCGGCGCAGGCCGTCCGGACCGTAAGTGCGGATATAGGCGTAAGCGCGCACGAGGATGCCGAAGTTGCCGTAGTAAGCTTTGACGCGGCCGATCGAACCCGGAGCCGGAGCGGCAAAGTCGTACGAGCCGTCTTCGAGCCGTTCGACGATCGGAGCCGGCAGGTAAGGGGTCAGGATCGACTTGACGCCGACCGGGCCCGCGCCCGGACCTCCGCCGCCGTGCGGCGTGCTCATCGTTTTGTGCAGATTGAGGTGGACGACGTCGAAGCCCATGTCGCCCGGGCGGGTGATGCCCATGATCGCGTTGGAGTTGGCGCCGTCGTAATACAGCAGGCCGCCCGCTTCGTGCACGATTTGGGCGATCTCCACGATTTGCTCTTCAAACAGGCCCAGCGTGCTCGGGTTGGTCAGCATCAGCGCGGCCGTGTCGGGGCCGACGGCGGCGCGCAGCGTATCCAGGTCGACCATGCCTTTGGCGTTCGACGGAATCGTGACCGTTTCGAAACCGGCGACGGTCGCGCTGGCCGGGTTGGTGCCGTGCGAGGAGTCCGGCACGATCACTTTGGTCCGCTGGTGTTCGCCGCGCTCTTCGTGGTAACTGCGGATCATCATCAGGCCCGTCCATTCGCCGTGCGCGCCGGCGGCCGGCTGTAGCGTGACGGCGTCCATGCCGGTCAGCGCGGCCAGGTCGTTTTGCAGCGTGTGCATCAGTTCCAGCGCGCCCTGGACGCTTGCCACCGGCTGGTACGGATGGATCTTGGCAAAGCCGGCGTAGCGGGCGACGTCTTCGTTGATCTTCGGATTATACTTCATCGTACAGGAGCCCAGCGGATAGAAGCCGTTGTCCACGCCGAAGTTGCGGCGCGACAGACCGGTGTAATGGCGGATTACGTCGACTTCGTATACTTCCGGCAGCGCGGCCGCTTCGGAGCGCTTGAATTCGGCCGGGAGCCAGTCCGCGGCTTCGTCTTCGTTTACCGGCACATCGCATTCCGGCAGCGAGTAGGCGACGCGTCCCGGCTGGCTGAGTTCGAAGATCAGCGCGCAGTCTTCCTGGGCGGCGGATCGGCTGTCCGGTTTGAGATCGAGGTTCGTGTTCATAGGCTTCCCTCCAGAATTTCCGCGAAGCGGTCGATGTCTTCTTTGGAACGTCTTTCCGTAACGGCGATCAGCATAGCGGGACCGAGCTCCGGATACTCGGCGGAGAGATCGTAGCCGCCGATAAACCCTTCTTCCAGCAGCTTGGCGTTCAGCTCGTGCACATTCGTGCCTTCCGGAAGCTTGAGCACGAATTCGTTAAAGAACGGCGAGGCGAAAGCAAGCTGCGCATCTTTGATCGCGCCGAACTGCTTCGCCGCGTAGTGCGCTTTCTTGAGGTTCAGGTCGCAAACGTCGATCATGCCCTGACGGCCCATCACCGACAGATAGATGGAAGCGGACAGCGCCAGCAGCGCCTGGTTGGAACAAATATTCGACGTCGCTTTGTCGCGGCGGATATGCTGTTCGCGTGCCTGGAGCGTGAGCACGAAGCCGCGCTTGCCGTTCTTGTCAGTCGTCTGGCCGACGATGCGGCCCGGAATCTTGCGCATCAGCGCTTTGGAAACGGCGAAGTATCCGCAGGTCGGACCGCCGAAGGAACCGGAGATGCCGAGCGGCTGCGCGTCGCCGACGGTGATATCCGCGCCCAGCTTGCCCGGCGCTTCCAGCAGACCGAGCGACAGCGGATTGGCGCTGACGATCATCAGGCCTTTCTGCGCGTGGATCAGGTCGCCGATCGCGCGCACGTTCTCGACGGCGCCGAAGAAATTCGGCGACTGCACCAGCACGGCGGCGGTGTCGCCGTCGACCAGCGCTTCGAGCTCGGCCAGGTCGGTTACGCCGTTATCGAAGCCGGCTTCGATCACTTCGATGCCGAGACCGTACGCGTACGTGCGCACGACGGCGCGCGTTTCCGGATGCACGGTGGAAGAGATCACGATCTTCTTGCGTTTGGTCGCGCCGCCGGCGAGCGAAGCCGCTTCGGCCATCGCGGTCGCGCCGTCGTACATGCTGGCGTTGGCGACTTCCATGCCGGTCAGCTCGCAGATATACGACTGGAATTCGAAGATGGCCTGGAGCTCGCCCTGGCTGACTTCCGGCTGGTACGGCGTGTAAGCCGTGTAGAATTCGGAACGGGAGATCATGTGGTTGATGACGACCGGCACCTGGTGGTCGTACAATCCTGCGCCGAGGAAGCTGGCGTAGCGGTCGCTGTCGGCGTTCCTGCCGGCGAGCTGCGACATATGGCGCAGCAGGGCGGCTTCGTCCAGCGCGCCGGACATCGGCAGTTCGCCTTCGTAACGGACGTTCTTCGGAATATCGGCGAACAGGTCCTCGATGCTTTCGGCGCCCACGGCGGCGAGCATGTCGCGTTCGTTCTGCTGCGTCATCGGAATATAACGGTGCTTCTTCAAGGCGTATTCACTCCCTTGTCGGATAGGGTTGGCGCAGAGGCGGACTCCGCAATCAAGGCTTTATGGGCCGGCGTATTCTTATAAAAAGGAGCTTTGACGATTTCCGCTTGCAATCGTTTGCCGCGGATTTCGACTTCGATCTTCGTTCCGAGCGGCGCGAATTCGGCTTCGATCAGCGCCAGCGCCAGATTGCGCTTGAGGGTCGGCGACTGCGTGCCGGTCGTCACTTCGCCGATTTGCCGGCCGCCGGCAAATACCGGGTAGTGCGAGCGCGCGATGCCGCGGTCGATCATTTCCAGGCCGACGAGCTTGCGCGGCGCGCCGGCTTCTTTCTGGGCGGCCAGCGCTTCGCGGCCGATAAAGTCGCCTTTGCCGAGCTTGACGAAGTAGCCGAGGCCGGCTTCGAGCGGCGTGATATCCGCCGACAGCTCCTGGCCGTACAGCGGCAGCTTGGCTTCGAAGCGCAGCGTGTCGCGCGCGCCGAGGCCGCACGGCAGCAGGCCGAATTCTTCGCCGGCGGCGATCAGGCCGCGCCAGATCGCCGGAGCGTGCTCCGCGGCGGCGTAGATTTCGAAGCCGTCTTCGCCGGTGTATCCGGTGCGGGAGATATACGCCATCGTGCCTTCGAACTCGCCCGTTTCGATAAAATGAAACGGCTTCAGGTCGTCGAGCCCTTTGTCTCCGCAGACTTTCTTGAGGATCGGCAGCGAAGCGGGACCCTGCAGCGCGATCAGCGCGGTGCCGTCCGAGACGTCGCGGAAATCGACCGACTCCGGCAGACGGGACTTGATCCAATCGGCGTCCTTGTCGATATTGCCGGCGTTGACGACAAGCATGTAATCTTCTTCGCGAATCCGGTAAACGATCAGGTCGTCCACCACGCCGCCGTTCTCGTAGCACATAAAAGTATACACGGCCTGTCCGTCTTCCAGCGCCGCGATACCCCCCGTCGTCAGGAAGCTGATTGCTTCGCAGGCGCCTTCGCCGCTGAGCAGGAATTCCCCCATATGCGACACGTCGAACAGTCCGGCGCGTTCGCGCACGGCTTCGTGCTCTTTCTGGATGCCGGAGAACTGCACGGGCAGCTCCCAGCCGCCGAAATCGATGCAGCGCGGTTCGCCGGTCTCCGCGTACAGCGGGTAAAGCGGGGTTCGCTTGAGTGAAGTCATCGTTAAAAGTCTCCTTTGAATACGATTTGGTTGCGTCGTTCCTGCTTCGCAAGCGCGCAAAAAAGGACAGGTCCCCAAAGACCGGCCACGCTTCCTCGAATCGGAAACGAAAGGCCTGATCGTAAGGGCTCTGTCCTTGATACCTGAGAGTTGCCCCGCCGCGAAGCGGGTTTCCCCTTGGGTGATCCGCCCGCGGCTTCGGGCTGTGCTCCTGCCGCGCGGATGCTCTCCAGAGTGGCGTCCGGCAAAGGTCCTTTTGCCTGAGAGATTCACCGTCTTGCGCGCCAACGCGCTTTCGAACGGCTTACTCCTTCGGCGGCACCCGCAAAGCGCTGACGCGCTCCCGGTACTCTCTCCCTATGCTTTCACTCGCCTATGCGCATGTCGTCGAACGTTCGTTTTTTTGCCAAATGCGGATCAAATGCTTTATCCTAATTATTAAGGGATGGAGCCCCCGGTTGTCAACAAAACTTTGAATTTTATTAAAATGTTTGACAGGAACATTGACATGGGAAAAAGGCTGCCGTAAGCTTAAGTCGCGGAAAAATCCCGAACAAGTGAAAGAAAAAACATGCCGAATGTTCGGCAATATACCGAAATGGAGCGAAGCGTACAATGAGTGAAGTGAAAGCGGGACTGTACTATACCGAGGACCACGAGTGGATCGAGAAGCTGGAAAACGGCAACCTGCGTCTGGGCATCACGGATTTCGCGCAGCACCAACTTGGCGACATCGTATTCGTGGAACTGCCGGAGGAAGGCGCGGCGGTCGAAGCGGAAGCCAGCATCGGATCGATCGAATCGGTTAAAACGGTCTCCGACCTGTTCTGCCCGGTAGGCGGCAAGATCGTTGCGGTCAACGGAGCGCTCGAGGGCGAACCGGAACTGGTGAACAGCGCGCCTTACGGCGGGGGCTGGATGATCGAAATTCAGCCGGACGACGCGGCCGAAGGCCTGCTGGCCGGGCTGCTGACGCCGGAGAAATACGAGCGGCACCAGGAAGACTGAGCAAAGCGCGGGTTCCGGGCTTTCGGCTGCCGCGGGAAGTGCCGGGAAAACGGCGCGGCCGGCGGCAAACGGCAGTTTTGCCGTGCCGGTCGGGTAGGGAAGCGGGCGGAATCGACAGACGGACAGGCTCCGTCGTCGTCCGCCCGTTTTTGCGTTTTCGCGACATGCGGTTGCTAGTTTGCGCGTTCCGGGATCGTCCGCCCGAAGCCGCCGTCCCGCGGCGCCGGTCCGGGTTCGGGACGGCCGGGCGAGCACGAAAGAAACGGCGGGCTTTTTTTGAGCGGGATCGCGTTGTCATCGGGTATCGGCTTGGTTTATCATAATCGTAGCGGAACATGCTGCAAGACAACCTGAACGATCCGGAGGAGGACAACGCAATGACCGAAAAAACAGCGCTCGTCACAGGCGCGAATTCGGGAATGGGATTGGCGACATCGGCGGAACTTGTAAGCAGGGGGTATCGGGTGCTGATGGCCTGCCGCAGCCGGGAACGCGGCGAAGAAGCGCTGCGCAAAGTCGAAGAATCCGGCGGGCCGGGTTCGGCGGAGCTGGTGCTGTGCGATCTGGGCGATCTGGCCTCGATCCGCCGTTTCTCAGACGAGGTGCACGGGCGGATCTCCGCTCTCGACGTGCTGATCAACAACGCGGGCGTGGTCAGTCCGAAGCGCCGGGAAACGAAAGACGGCTTCGAGCTTGCGCTGGGCGTCAATCACCTGGGGCATTTTTTGTCCACGAATCTGCTGCTGGATCTGGTCCACGCAGCGGAAGCCGGGCGGATCATCGTGGTGGCGTCCGGCGCGTACAAAGCGGGGCAAATTTATTTCCCGGACCCGCATCTGCGGGAAAACTACAATGTAATCAAATCGTATGGGCAATCCAAGCTGGCGAATATCCTGTTCGCGCGCGAGCTGGCGCTGCGGACGTACGGCACAAGCACAACGGTCAACGCGCTGCATCCGGGAGCGGTGCTGACCCAACTCGGCATCAACCGGAAAACGGGTTTCGGGCAGGGCGTGTACAAAGCGCTCGGCAGGCTGCCGTCGTTCCAGACGCCCGAAGAAGGCGCTTCGACCGCCGTTTACCTGGCGGACAGCCCCGATGTGGCGGGTATTTCGAGGGAATACTTTTACCGCAGCAAGCCCCATAAACTGGACCGCAAAGCGGAAAACGACGAGACGGCCGCCCGCCTATGGGAGTGGAGCGAGCGGGAAGTCGGATTGGACTAGGGCGTGTCTTCAAACCTCGATGGAAGCAGATTTGAGGACACGCCCTAGAACGGGAGCGGCTGTGCCGGGTTTTGCAGGCGGCGGATTCAAGCGGAACGCATCGAATCCAAACAGGATTTTGAAACGGCAGATTTTAATGACGGGGGACACCGATATGACGACATCCGAAGAAACAACATCGAGCGAACTGCCTGTAATCGAACTGGCGGGCCGGGAAGATCTCCCGGCTATCGTGAGTATTTACAACTCGACTATTGCCGGGCGCATGGTTACGGCGGACCTTGAGCCGATTACTGTGGAGAGCCGGCTCCAATGGTTCGAGGAGCATATGCCGGCCCGCCGGCCGCTGTGGGTGATGCGGCGGCAGGGCCGCGTGCTGGCCTGGATCAGTTTGCAGTCCTTCTACGGCCGGCCGGCTTACGACGCCACCGCGGAGGTCAGCATTTACGTCGACGAGTCGCTGCGCGGCACGGGCGCGGGCAGCCGGCTGCTGGAGAAAGCGATCGCCGAAAGCCCGGCGCTCGGCGTAAACACGCTGCTCGGCTTCGTGTTCGGGCATAACGAACCGAGCCTGCGGCTGCTGCGCAAATACGGATTCGAATCGTGGGGGCATCTGCCGCGCGTCGCGGTGCTGGACGGCATCGAACGCGACCTGGTGATTTTGGGTCTGCGCATCGGGGGATAGAAGCGGGCGGAGGCAGGCTGCGATTCGGCTGCGGTTCGGCGATGTATGCCGATCGGCGAGCCGCTTACGTTGTATTTTTTGCAATGAAAAAGCCGTAATTTAGTTATTTCGGGCTGCTACGTTGTATATTATGCAACGTAATCGGCTAAAAATGGCTTTAAAAGCGCAAAATCCGGTTTTACATTGCAGAATCTGCAACGTAGGGATGCAAGATCGATCGAAACAACTGTTTACATTGCAAAATGTGCAACGTAAAGCCGTCATTCCAGCTTAGGCTGCTGTTTGCATGGCAAATCGCGAATCTCCGGCCGGTGGAAGCGGGAACGGAGCGGCGGAGCGTCTTCCGACGCTCCGTTTTTGCCGTCAGCGGCGCTTCGAGATCCAAACGGACAAAATATGGAGAATGTGCGTCCCTTGCCCTATTTTCGTCCAAATATAGAGAGTAAGCGGAGGAGGCCGGAGGAGCATGGGCGATTTGAGCTTGAAGATCCAAACCGCTTTCGAGCTGTTCGACGCGGGCAGGCCGCGCGAAGTCGAAGCGCTGTACCGGCTTTGCCTCGATGAACCCGGCGGCCGGGAAGGACGGGCCTACCGGAGCATCCTGCACGGTCTCGGCTACATAAAATGCGAGCAGGGCCGATACGGCGAAGCCCGGTCCCTGTACGAAGAACTGGCCGCGCTGGCCCGAAGCGATGCCGATCCGCTGGAGGAAGCGATCGCGCTGGCCGGGCGGTAAGAGCGGCCGGACGGCGTTTCGGCCGTGCCGGCGGCGGCACCGGCGTGGCGCGGCGGCCGCGTCGCGAGCTTCGAGGGGCAGGCTCGAGCCCCGGACGAAGCGCGGCGAAGGCGCCGGCCGGGGGACTCCCGATATCAGGAGGCGGCGCGTTTGGCGAAGCGCCGCCGGACTTTTTTTGACGATAATTAAGGGCTGCGCGATCAAACGAGTCTGTGCGAAAAGACATGAACAACTTCAATCAAAGGGGGGACGGAAATGTCCGATATGCACAGTTTTAACGATACGCTGGATTGTCCGGACTTCGAGGCGTACCCGTACGGAGATCTGGGGCTGACGTTTTCCTCCCAGTACTGCACGTTCAAGGTATGGGTGCCGGGAGCCGAGAAAGTGAGCGTCGTCATCTACGAGGACGAAGGCGTTTACGATGCGGCGGGCCGGGTGACGGACCATGCCGGCGGGCGGGAGCTGACGATGGAAGAAGACGAGTACGGCGTATGGAGCATCGTCGTGCCGGGCGACCTGGAAGGGTCTTATTATATGTATCACATCACGTACAAGATCGGCGAACACGAGCAGAGCCGCTACGCGGTCGATCCGTACGTCCGGGCGGCTTCGGCCAACGCCCAGCGCGGCGCGATCGTGGATCTGAAGCGGACGGACCCGCAGGGCTGGGAGAACGACGTTCGCCCGCCGCTGCGCCACCCGGTCGATTCGGTGCTGTACGAGCTTCACGTGCGCGATTTCTCGGCGTCGGAAGACGCGAAAATGAACCACTCCGGCCAGTACCTGGCGTTTACGGAATCCGGCATCCGGACGAAAGAAGGGCGCAAAGTCGGCATCGATCACCTGGAAGAGCTCGGCGTGACGCACGTCCATCTGCTGCCGGTGTACGATTTCTGTTCGGTCAACGAATGCGACGTGACGCCCGAAGCGTACAACTGGGGCTACGATCCGCAGAATTATAATGTGCCCGAAGGCTCGTACTCGTCCGACCCGCACGATCCCGAAGCGCGCATCCGCGAGCTGAAGCAGCTGGTGCAGGCGCTGCACGCGCGCGGCATCCGGGTGGTGGTGGACGTGGTGTTCAACCATACGTTTTCGGTGGAGGACGGCCCGTTCGATCCGGTCGTGCCTGGCTACTACTACCGCTTCAACAAATACGGGCAGCTCAGCAACGGCTCCGGCGTGGGCAACGAGCTGGCGACGGAGCGGCCGATGGTGCGCAAATACATTCTCGATTCGCTGATGTACTGGGCGGAAGAGTATCATGTGGACGGCTTCCGCTTCGACCTGATGGGGCTGATCGACACGACGACCATGCGCCTGATCGCGTCGACGCTGCACGAGAAAGTCGATCCGTCGATCCTGATCTACGGCGAGCCGTGGACGGCGCTCGATTCGCCGCTGCGCGAACTGACGCTCAAAGGATCGCAGCAGGGCGGAGGCTTCGCGGTATTCAACGACAACTTCCGCAACGCGCTCAAAGGCGACGGCGACGGCTGGGGCACGGGCTTTGTCAGCGGCGCGCCGGGCAAAGAAGGCGAGATCGCGCAGGGGCTGCGCGGTTCGGTGCACGATTTCGCGGCCGAGCCGGCGGAAAGCGTCAACTACGTCACGGCGCACGACAACCTGATTCTGTGGGACAAACTGCTCAAATCGCGCGGACAATGGGAAGAGGCCGCTTTCGTAGCGTTTCACGACGGCAGTCCGTCTTCCGGCGTAACGGCGGCTCAGGCGGTGGAAGCAAGCCGTCCTTACGGGATGCTGGACGAGATCGACCCGCTGGAGCACGATCTGGTCAAACGGCAGCTGCTGGCCTACGGCCTGATCCTGACTTCGCAGGGCGTGCCGTTTATCAGCGCGGGCGACGAGCTGCTGCGCACCAAATTCGGCGACCATAACAGCTACCGCAGCCCCGATGCAATCAATGCGATCCGCTGGGAAAACAAAGACCGTTTCCACGCCGTGACCGATTATATCCGCGGGCTGATCCAGCTCAGGCGTTCGCACCGGGCGTTCCGGTTGAAAACGCGCGCGGATATCGAGAAGCATATGGACGTGTTCCGCATGCACGGCGGCGTGGTCGGCTTTACGCTGAACGATCACGCTGGCGGCGATCTGTGGCAAACGATCCTGGTCGTGCACAACGCTTCGGAAAGCGGGCAGACCGTCGATCTGCCGCCGCGCAGCCGCTCGTGGAAGATCGTGGTCGACGGACGGCGCGCCGGCACGGAGGCGATCGGCGAAGCGTCGGATACCGTCGACGTGCCCGCGCTGTCGACGATGGTGCTGTACGACGAGGAAGACGATTATGTGCCGGAGCCGGGCGTGCTCGAATGGGAGAATATGCCGGGCGTCGTGCAGCCGGGCGAAAAGCTGTTTCTTCAGGCGACGGTGCGCGACCAGCGCGGCCGGAGAATGCCGGAAGCGGAAGTGACGTATCATTCGTCCGACCCCGAACAGATGCTGATCCGCCGCGACGGCACGGCCTGGGCGATCGGCCTGGGACGCGCGCTGATTACCGCGATCTGCGGCGATATGCAGAGCAGCACCGCGATTCTGATCGAGCGGCGCACGGTGCACCAGATCGGGATTGCGATGGACGACGAAGTTCGCCGTTTATATGTCGCGCGCAGCCTGAAGCTGCGGGCGGAGCCGAAAGACCCGTTCGGCAACCCGATGTCGGCTTCGCGCCTGGAGTGGCGCTCCAGCGATGTGGGCATCGCCACGGTCAACCAGGCGGGACGGGTGACCGGCGTCAAGCCGGGCCGCGCGGTGATCTCCGTGCTCGGCGACGGCGTCCAGGCGCAGCTTGCGCTGGAAGTGCGCGAGTACAAGCCGCGCAAGCTGATTCTCGAATACGAGCGGGAAGACGGCGATTACGCCGGCTGGAACCTGTGGCTGTGGGGCGCTTCGTTCGGCAGCCGCCGGGTCGACTTCGCCGATACCGAAGGCGAAGCGGCTTCGCTGCTGCTGGATGTGCCGCCGGACGTGGCGAGCCTGGGCTTTATCGTCCGCCACGAAGAATGGGAGAAAAAAGACATTTCGGCCGACCGCTATATCGATCTGAGCGTAATCCGGGGCGGCTGGGTGCGCATCCGGATTCGCAGCGGCGAATACCGGGTATCGGCCGAAGCGCTGGAAGAAAGCGAGATTCCAGCGGAGAAAGAGCGCTTCGAGCGCCTGGAGCGCGAAGCGGGCGAGCGGACGGCCGAAGCGGAAGTCGAAGCTGCCGCGGCCGCCGAAGCTGTCTCGGCTGCGGAAGCCGATCAGCAGCAGACGCTTGAAGGCGAAGCGGAGCAGCAGGCTCCGGTTTCGGACCACCCCGGAGCCGTGACGGAGTCCCGCTCCGGCGAAGGCGGGCCGGGCGAAGCCGGGCACCGACATTCTGCCGAAACGGCAGAGGAAGCGGAATCGCCGCCGCAAGAGCCGGAAAACGGCGAACGGCAGTAAGCCCGAGCCGCCGCGCGGCGCCGGACAACGTTGGCGCAGGAATCTTAATCCACCCCGAAACCCCAAAAAGCCGAGTCCCGGAAATCATCCCGGGACTCGGCTTTTTTCATCCTACCTATTAACCGCGTTTCTAAACGCGTTTCCCAAACCCGTCAGCCGGGTTTAAGCTTCCGCTCCGTTCATGTACACCGCTTTGCCGGTGCGCGCCGATTCGTAGATCGCTTCGAGGATCTCCGAGACCACGCAGGCTTGTTCCGGCGTAACGGTCGGTTCCAGATCCTGGTCGATCGCTTCGATCCAGCGGTACGCTTCCAGGTCGGAATCGCTCTCGACATTGCCCGCGTAGAACGCGACGCCGCCCGAAGACAGCTCGGCTTCTTTCGTATACAAACGGCTGAATTCTTCGCCGTTGATCCGCAGGCCGTCCTTCATGTCCGCGCCCGCTTCGCTGCCGCTCAGCGTACACTTGGCTTCGTGCACGTCGAGCGTGTTCAGCGCCCAGCTCGATTCCAGCGTAACGGTCGCGCCGTTTTCCATCACGATCATGCCGAAAGCCGAATCTTCCACTTTGAACTTGCTCGGGTCCCACGGGCCCCAGGCGTTGGCGGCGTTCTCGCGCTGCGACAGCTCGTGATACTTGGTGCCCAGTACGACTTTCGGCTTGTAGTTGTCCATCATCCACAGCGTCAGGTCGAGCGCGTGGGTGCCGATATCGATCAGCGGGCCTCCGCCCTGCTTTTCCTCATCCAGGAACACGCCCCAGGTCGGCACGGCTCTGCGGCGGATCGCATGGGCTTTGGCGTAGTAAATATTGCCGAGGCCGCCGTCTTCGCAGACGCGTTTCAGATGCTGGCTGTCCGGACGGAAACGGTTGTTGTAGCCGATCGTCAGCTTTTTGCCGCTTTTCTTGGCCGCTTCGACCATTTGACGGGCTTCCGCCGCCGTTTTGGCCATCGGCTTTTCGCACATAACGTGCTTGTCCGCTTCGAGAGCGGCGATCGAGATGCGGGCGTGCGATTCGTTCGGCGTCAGCACATGGATCACGTCGATCGACGCATCTTTCAGCAGCTCGGTATAGTCTTCGTACACTTTCGCGCCTTCGGCGCCGTATTTCTCCGCGGCCGCTTCGGCGCGCTCCGTGACGATATCGCAGAAAGCGACCAGTTCGACGTTGTTCAGTTTGCTCAGGCTGGGCAGGTGTTTGCCGTTGGCGATGCCGCCGCAGCCGATAATACCGATTTTGTACGTTTTACTCATGATTGGATTCACCTCGTTATAGGAATAGGGGGATGTTCGAAAATAACGTGCCGGCGCTTAACCGCGAACTTCGCTTTGTCTGGCTTTGCGATACGCGGAAGGCGGGATGCCCATGCGTTTGCGGAAAACGGTATGCAGATAAGCCGCGGTCGAGAACCCTTCGATCTCGGCGATCCGTTCGATCGACAGATCGCTCGATTCCAGACGGTCGCAGACGGCCCTCAGCCGGATATCTTCCAGCACCCGGCTGAACGGACGCCGCGGATCGACGCTGCGGAAGATCCGCTGGAGCTGGCGCGCGCTGATATCGAGCTTCTCCGCGACGTCTTCCAGCCGCAGGCCGGATGTATAATTGGCTTCGATGTAACGGACGGCGTAATCGTACCGGTACGCGAGCATGTCGCGAATCGGCGCTTCGGTGCCCACGCCGCCGGAGTCGTACGCGCGAATCGTTTTGAGCAGAATATCGACGACCTGGAGTTTGATCGCCGTATAGTAGCCGAGCCGCTTGCCTTCGCACGCTTCGTAAGCTTCCAGGAAGCACGGCATGGCGCCGTGAACGTCCTGCGCCGGACGGAGCGGAAGCGCATTCAGCCTTTGCATGCATTCTTCCGCTTCCGCGACTTCCCACGGATCGGCGGCCGGATTGTGCCGGGATACGATATCCACATGCAGGCACAGCTCGTCCATGGAATTGCGCGAAGCGGCTTCCTGGTAGTGCATGACGCCCGGCCCGGTCAGATACAGCAGTCCTTCCGACAGCGAGTAGGGCTGGTCGCCCAGAATGACTTTGCCCGAACCGCGCGGGATAAAGTGAAACTCGTACGTCGAATGATTGTGGAAATGAATGATGCGTCCCGGTTCGAACGATGTCAGATGGAAACGGAGCACGCGAATTTCGTAATGGCCCCAGGCGACGGCGATATCGAGCCGCTCCAGCAGATCCCACTTTTCGGACATGGGTTCATACGGAAAAGGGGCGCGTACAAAACGTTCCGTCATTATTTCAGCCGTTCAGCTGCCGCGGCGAAACGACGCTTTTGTCGCGCGCCGAACGGTTGGCCGCTTCCATCAGGCGGGTCAATTCGACGGCTGTCGCGATATTCTCGTCCGCCGTCGTGTTTTCCCGGATATGGCGCACCCACTGGTCGAAAGCGCTCTCCCGATTGTCCGGCAGAGGCTGCTCGGTCCATTCGGCGGCTTCCTGCGTCAGGTTGGAGCGAAGCAGCAGCTTGCTCTCCGGCGTGCCGTACAGCAGGGTGCCGTCCGTGCCGTGCACTTCGACCGCGAACGGCGAATGGCTGTTGACGAAGCCGGCTTCCACCGAAGCGATCGCGCCCGAATCGGTATACAGCGAAGCGACGGCGTTGTCTTCGACTTCTTTGCCGGTTATGTAGCCGAAGTTGGCGCTGACGCCCGTTACCGGTTCGCCCAGGAACAGCGCGGCCAGATACATCGGGTGGCAGCCGAGGTCGATCAGGGCGCCTCCGCCGCACTGCTCGGCGTTGTAGAAATGCTGCGGCAGCCAGTCGGCCAGCGCGCCGTTGTGCGACAGGCGGGTGCGCACGTAAGTGACGCGGCCCAGCAGTCCTTTGTCCAGGATGTCCCGGATCGCGAGCGTATACCCGTCGTTCAGGCGCGGCAGCGACACCGTCAGCTTGATTCCGCTTTGCCGTACTTCCTCGATGATCTCGGAGACTTCGCTTTCGGTCGGGGCGATGACTTTTTCGGTAAAAATGTGCTTGCCCGCGCGAGCGGCGGCGATCAGGACTTCTTTGTGCCGGTTGGTCGGCGCGTCCACGATGACGGCGTCCACGTCGCCCGAGGCCAGCATGTCGTCCAGCGTTTCATAAAAAGGTACGCCCAGTTCTTCGGCCGCTTTGCGGCCGCGTTCCGGCACTTCGTCCCATACGGCGGTGATGTCCGCGTCCGGGTGAGACTGCGCCTGACGGATATAATCCCAGGCGTGCACATGCCACAAACTGGCTTTGCCTATACGAATTCCCACAGTTCAAACCTCCCGATTTCATATCTAAAATCCTGACATTTCCCTTATAAAATAGCATAGGGAAGACGATAAATCACTAAAACGTTGCGACATTTAACCTTCAATATTGCGACATTGCCGGCCGGATGCGAGACCTTATTTTTCCATTTGAAAAAAGGACGGGGGCGCGGCGAACCGAAGGACCGGCGTCGCGGCGCGTCCGCCGTCTGTTTAACTGCGCCGGTTTGCGGTTATCCCCTAATCAGAAGGTGTCCGCCGGGCGGGAGCGCGGAAAGCCCGCGGCGGAGCGAGGAGGAGAAACGGATGGAGTCTGAACGCAGCAGAGCGCATCAGCCGGCAAACCGGTCGGCGAACCAGGCGGAATCGGCTTATTGGAAAGAGGGCGTCCTGTATCAATTGTATCCGCCGAGCTTCAAAGACAGCGACGGGGACGGCTGGGGCGATCTCGGCGGAATCCTGCAAAAAGTCGACTATCTGGCGGAGCTCGGCGTAAGCGCGGTCTGGATCGGCCCGGTGTGCGATTCGCCGATGGAAGACAACGGCTACGATATCCGCGACTACTACAAGATCCACGAAGATTACGGCACGATGGAGCAGATGGAGGAACTGATCGCGAAGCTGCACGAACACGACATCAAGCTCATCATGGACCTGGTCATCAATCACACGTCCGACGAGCACCCGTGGTTCGAGGCGTCGCGTTCGTCGACAGACAACCCGTATCGCGACTACTATATTTGGAAAGCGCCCGCCGAAGATGGAGGCCCTCCGAACAACTGGCGGTCTTTTTCCGAAGAATCGGCGTGGGAGTTCGACGAGCGGACGAGCGAATACTATCTGCATATTTTCGATAAAAAGCAGCCCGACCTCAATTGGAACAACGAGGACATGCGCCGGGATATTTATAAAATGATCACGTTCTGGCTGGACAAGGGAGCGGACGGCTTCCGGCTCGACGCGATCAATATGATCTCCAAAGACCCGGCGTTTCCCGACGCGCCGGAAGACGCCCGGCATCCGCGCGGCCAGCAGTTCTACAAGAACGGGCCGGGCATCCACGAACTTCTGCGCGAGCTGCACGATGAAACGTTCGGCCGTTATCCGGGCACGCTGACGCTGGGCGAAGCGCCGACCGTCACGATGGACGAAGTGGTGCGCTATACGGCGCCGGAGCGCCGGGAGATGGACATGGTGCTCCAGATGGAGCTGATCCGGCTGGGCAAAGACTTCGGCAATCCGTGGAAAACGGATCCCGGCTGGTCGCCGGTTACGCTCAAGGAAAGCGTCGTGCGCTGGCACAAAGAAGTGTTCGGCAAAGGGGCGTACGCCCTGTACTTGAATACGCACGATCATCCGCGGATGGTCGGCACTTTATTCGGCGGCCGAGAAGGCGGGGAAGACGAGCGGAAAGAGCTGAACGACGCGGCCGCCAAAGCGATCGGCACATTCCTGCATACGCTGCCGGGCACGCCGCTCGTATACCAGGGCGAGGAGCTGGGCATGCCGAACGCCAATTACCGCTCGCCAGGCGATTATCGCGACAAAGCGACGGTAGCGACGTACAAGCGGCGTACGACCGAAGGCGAGAAAGCGGAAGATGTATTGGGCAGCCTGCATGCGCGCAGCCGGGACGGCGCGCGTTCGCCGATGCACTGGACGGGCGGGGAGCAGGCCGGCTTTACGAGCGGATCGCCGTGGATTCCGCTGAATCCGGAAGGACGCGGGGCGAACGCGGAAGACGAGCGCGGCGACCGTTCTTCGGTCTTCCATCATTACCGGAGACTGATCGCGCTGCGAAAAGAATCGCCGGTGCCGGCCCGGGGCGATCTGACCATGCTGCCGCTGGAAGACGAGTGGGTGTTTGCCTACGTCCGCGAAGCGGAAGGCGAGCGCTGGCTGGTGCTGGTCAACTTCTCGGACGAGGAACGGCAGTGTCCCGTTCACGCCGAATGGGCGCATCTGGCCGAGACGGGCGAGCTGCTGCTCGGCAGCGCGCCGGCTCACGGCGGAACGTCCGGGGCGGGTGCCCCGTTCCGGCTGAGCGGCGGAGACTATGTGCTGCATCTGCTCCCGTATCAGTCGGCGATCTACCGGATTGGGCAGTAGAGGCGGACGCCGCCGCGGCAAACATAATTTCAAACGACAAAAAGAGCCCGGCCGAAGAATCGGCGGGCTCTTGGTCGTGCGCGCGGAAAGCTTACGCTTCCGCTTTTTCTTCGAACGTCGTGCACTCGGCCGTATGATCCGGCGCGAATACCACTTCGATTTTTTCGGCTGTGCAAGTGTTGTCCGACCACTGGGTACATTCCGAAACCTGGCATTTGATATCCGACATATTGAAAACCTCCGTTTGCGAATTAGTAGTTATGCATCTAATATAACGCAAACAAACGGGTCCGCAACCCGCGATTTTCAAACAAATATGTAGATATTATGGATCCTGCAAGTAATAATCATTGTCGCAAATCCGAGGATGATTTTCATTATCCGGAGAATGAGACTCACTCTCAACCTTACCCGTACAATTTAGCATATTCCCGCAGAAGCCGCAACTTCAAATCCGAAAAAAAGCGGAAGTTCCGTTTCATGGCAAAGGGGAACGGGTTAGCGAGTAGAGAAACGATCGACATCAGACAGAGCGAGGGAGGAAACAACGATGACAACGGGACGATTGGAAGGCAAAGTGGCGGCGGTGACGGGAGGAGGCTCGGGCATCGGCAAAGCGAGCGCGATCCGGTTCGCGGAAGAAGGCGCGAAAGTGGCGATTCTCGAATTGACGGCCGATACGGCGGAAGAAACCAAGCGGGAGATCGAGCAGGCGGGCGGAGAAGCGCTCGTGCTGGAATGCGACGTGTCCAAACCCGAACAAATTGAAAGCGCTATTAAACGAATCGCCGACAAATGGGACCGGCTCGACGTCGTGTTCGCCAACGCCGGGATCAACGGCACGACCGCCCCGATCGAAACGATGGAGATCGACGATTGGAACCGTACGCTCGAAACCAATCTGCGCAGTACGTTCGCTACCGTCAAATATTCGATTCCTTATCTGAAAAAGCAGGGCGGCAGCGTGATTATCACCAGTTCCGTCAACGGCAACCGGATTTTTTCCGGCACGGGTTACTCGGCGTATTCGGCTTCC
Source organism: Saccharibacillus sp. CPCC 101409 (assembly GCF_030518235.1). Taxonomy (GTDB): domain Bacteria; phylum Bacillota; class Bacilli; order Paenibacillales; family Paenibacillaceae; genus Saccharibacillus. Next base: position 121,330 of record NZ_JAULSA010000002.1, read on the forward strand.
AAAGCCGGACAAACGGCGTTCGCCAAAATGGCCGCGCTGGAACTCGGCCGCTATAAAATCCGCGTCAACGCGATCTGCCCGGGCGCGATCGATACGAATATCGGCAAAAACACGTTCCCGAGCGAAGACCTCAAAGAAATCGAAATCCCGGTCGATTATCCGGAGGGCGGCAACCATCCGCTTGAAGACCGTCCGGGCAAGCCGGAAGAAGTAGCCAAACTGGTGCTGTTCCTCGCTTCCGACGAATCGTCGCACGTCAGCGGCACGGAGATTTACGTCGACGGAGCGGAATCGCTGCTGTAACGAACAGGATGTTCACCCTGTATCGGCATTTCAAACGAAAACGTACTTCAAACGGAATGGACCGAACCTTCTTCGGCCTATTCCGTTTTTGATTTGCCGCCGCTTCGTCCGCGCCCGAGCGCGTCCGGCAGCAGGAAAAAAAGAATATAGAGCGTGGTGAACGTAAACAGCGCCAGCAGTTCTTCGGCCACGATATACAGCGGATAATCGCCGAGCATATCGAGCACTGAAGGCGTATCGGGCTTGCCGCGCAAAAACATATAATTGGCGTCCAGCAGCCGGTCGAGCAAATAAACGACCAGCGCGAGCGCGTTCAGCGACAGCATGGCCGACAGGATCGTGTGCCAGGTCGGACGAAAGCGTTCGATCCAGACCATGTACAGCGCCGACAGGATGATCGCGGCGTGCGCGACGAAGAACTGGACGAAGCGAAAATGCGGATACGCGTAAGCCAGATTCGGCGTAATCAAAGCCTGGAGCGCTCCGCCGATCCCGGCGAAGAACACGAGCCCCGCCAGAAAGCGGCTGCGCGTCAGCAGCATCAGGATCGCCGCGAGCAGCATCAGGCTGCAAAGTTCGAGCGGCAGCGTGAACCGCGCGTTCCAGACGCCCCGCGCGATATACCAGATATGCAGCGAAGCTTCCGCCGCCGCGAGCAGCGCGAGCAGCGTCAAGCGCAGGATCAGCGTCCGCTTGGGCTTTGCGCGAATCGCGCGGCGAAAGATCAGCAGCAGCGCCGCCGCCAGTAAGAAAGCCCCCAGCGACACCAGGTGGGCGGGGGAAAAAACCGAAAACGGGCTCGAAACGGACGACGAGAAAAAAGACGACAGCCGCAATGCGGACAAAGCCAAAGAATCGGACAATCTTGACGGACCTCCATTCCCTGCGGTTCGGGTTCTGCAATCGTAACCATCTTCCCGGATTTGGAAGAGTTCGTCAATGCCGGCTTTCTTCATGCGGGCGGCTGCGTCCGCTTGCACGCCAAAAAGCGGCAGGCCCCGGCTGAATTCAGCTTGGATTCGGGTCTGCCGCTTCTTACGGTTCCGCTTTCCGCCGGCCCTGCTTGCACCGGCGGAAGCTGGCGGAGATCAAACGCCCTGAGCGATCGCTTCAGGTTCAAAAAATTCCGACTCGACGTAGCCGTCTTCCCGTCTGCCTCTGTGGTCCACAAGACCCAGTTCGCCTTCCGCTCTATACTTGCGCATCCAGATCTTCAGACGATTGAGGTCGTAAATCCCGAGTTCTTTGGCTACCTGCTTTTTGGTCATCCCGTCCATCCGCATTTGGACGGCTCTGAGTTTCGTTTCATAACTGTACTTGCAAAACGTTTGTCCTTTAGTTGCCACTAAAACCACCCCTTAAAACATATATCGGCCGGTATATGTCTTTTTCTGATGGTTTTCGGCGGTTAAAGGTTAAAAAATAATTATAAAGAGATTTCGGCGGCTTGCCCCGCTTGATTGAGGCGAACCGCCCGGGGGTCAGGCCCGTTCGACGATCGTATTCAGTGTTGTGCGGTCCAGGCCGCGAACCAGGCGAACAAGCAGCTCCTTGGCCGCGGCGTAGTCGTCGGTATGGATAATCGAAGAAGACGTATGGATGTAACGGCCGCAGATGCCGATGACGGTCGAAGGCACGCCGATGCCGCTCAGGTGCACCTGGCCGGCGTCGGTGCCGCCCGGCGAGATAAACGGCTGCACTTTGACGTTGTGCGTGGACGCCGTGTCCTGTACGTACTCAAGCAGTCCGCGATGGGTGATCATCGTCGGGTCGAAGATGCGCAGCAGCGCGCCCCGGCCGAGATGACCGAACAGATTCCGGTCGCCGGTCATGTCGTTCGCCGCGCTGCAGTCGAGCGCGAAGAAGATGTCCGGCTGGATCAGGTTCGCCGCCGTTCTGGCGCCGCGCAGCCCTACTTCCTCCTGCACGGTGGCGCCGCTGTAGACGGTGTTCGGCAGCTTTTCGCCGTGAAGTTCTTTCATTAATTCGATCGCCAGACCCACGCCGTAGCGGTTGTCCCAGGCTTTGGCCATGATTTTTTTCGGATTGGACAGCGGCGTGAACTCGCAGATCGGCAGCACCTGCTGGCCGACTTTGACACCGAAGCTTTCCGTTTCCGCGCGGTCGTCGGCGCCCAGATCGATATACATCGTTTTGAGATCCACCGGACGGCTGGCTTCCGCTTCGCCGAGCAGATGCTTGGGCGTCGAGCCGACTACGCCGACAACGGGACCGTTTTCGGTAATGATCTGCAGCCGCTGTCCCAGCACGACCTGGCTCCACCAGCCTCCGAGCGGCTGAAACCGCACCAGGCCCGTTTCCGTGATGCCGTTGACCAGAAAGCCGACTTCGTCGAAGTGGCCGGCCACCATGACGCGCGGGCCGTCTTCTTGTCCGCGCAGCACGCCGAACAAACTGCCGATCCGGTCCTGGACGAATTCTTGCGTATACGCCGAAAGCTTTTCTTTGACCAGGCTGCGCAAATCCCGTTCGAAGCCGGGCGCGGCCGGGAATTCGGTCAGCTCCTTAAACAATGCCAGTGTTTCGTTATTCATGCTTGTGCACTCTCCCTACCCAAATTTGAGAACGGCGGCGAGCCGCGTTCAACCTCCATCCAGTATGCGGGCTGAAAGAAAAATTGTCACGAAACCCCGTAAACGAAATCGTTTTGCGGGCGAACGTGTGCGTTCGGTCCTTCGATCATGTACAATATATAAAGTGTAATCTTTTCGGCGATTACCACTGCAAATTGTTCGATTTATTCAGGAAAGAACGACTTGGGAGGTTGCTCATATGTCCGTAAGTTCCGAATCCATGCAGATCGTTACCGCGGTAAGAACGAATCTCGAATCTTGCATATTAGGGAAAACCTTTGAAATAAAGTTATTGATGACCGCGCTGCTCGCCGGGGGCCATGTGCTGATTGAAGACGTGCCCGGGACCGGCAAAACGCAGCTCATCAAAGCGCTGGCGCGTTCGATGGAAGGGGTCTACCGGCGCGTGCAGTGCAATCCCGACCTGCTGCCGAGCGATATCACCGGCATCTCCATCTACCACCCCCGCGAAGAACGTTTCCAATTCCGTCCGGGACCGATCATGTCGCATATCCTGCTGGCCGACGAGATCAACCGCGCCACGACCAAGACGCAGTCCGCGCTGCTCGAAGCGATGGAGGAGCGCAGCGTAACGGTGGACGGGGAAACGCATCCTCTGCCGCATCCGTTCATGCTCTGCGCGACCCAGAACCCGATCGATTTCGAAGGCACGTACGTGCTGCCGGAAGCCCAGCTCGACCGCTTTATGATGAAGCTGCACATGGGCTATCCGGATCTGGAAACCGAGAAAAACCTGATCAACGCCAACCGGACCGGACAGCCGGCCGACCAGCTCCACGCCGTGACGGATATGGAGAAGATCGCCGAAGTGCAGCGCGAAGTGCGCGAAGTTCATATAAACGACGCGGTGACTTCGTATATGCTCGGCATTATCCGGGCGACGCGCGAACATCCGTCGGTCCTGCTGGGCGCAAGTCCACGCGCGTCGATTTCGTTTACGCTGGCGGCCAAAGCGTACGCGTTTATCAACGAGCGCGATTATGTGCTGCCCGACGATATCAAAGAGCTGGCGCCTTACGTGCTGCCGCACCGCCTGCTGGTGCGTCCGGAAGCGCGGCTGGACAACCTGAGCGCCGAATCGCTGATCCGGAACCTGCTGACCGCGACCAGCGTCCCGGTTACGATGGGACGCTAACGAATGAGAGAAATCTGGAACCTGTTCAAACCGAAGCTGTCCGCGGCGAAGATGTCGATGCTGCTGTCGGTCTGGATCTGCTGTTTGTTCTATCTGCTGTTCCAGGGCGGCAAAACGTCGATTATGCTGTTTGTCATGGTGACTTTGTTCGGCCTGTATCTGCTGTTCGGCGGGCTCAACGGCATCGGCCGTGCCCGCGGGGAGCGGCATTTCTCGGGCGAGTTCGGCGAATGGGGCGGCATCCTGCACGCCGGCGACCAGATCCGCGTGCGGCTGAAGCTGGAAATACCCGGCTTCCTGCCGCTTCCGTACGTGATTGTGCGCGAGACGCTCAAACGGCACAGCGGCGAAACGTGGTCGTTCGAGGAAAGCCTCGTGCCGAATATGAACGGCCGCGGCGAGCTGCTGTTCCAAACGCCGCCGCTTGAGCGCGGACGGTATGCGTTCTCCGATACGGAGTGCGTCACGGAAGACATCTTCGGGCTGATCGAGCACCGGGGTTCGTTCTCGGCCCGCGGCGAATTTCGCGTTCTGCCGAGAACGGCCTATATCGCCAAGTGGCAGCTGTTCGACCGCAAGAACCGGCTGCTCGGGCCGCAGTCGGTCGGCAATTTGTCCGGGCGCGAAACCAATCAGGTGAGCGGCGTGCGGGATTACGTGTACGGCGACCGCATTTCGCGGATTCATTGGAACGCGACCGCGCGCACGGGAGAATGGAAATCGAAAGAATTCGAATACGAATCGATCCCCAAAACGATGATCGTGCTCGATACGTTCGAGGCGCATTACCGCTCGGCGAGACAGTTCGAGACGGCGGTATCGACAGCGGCCTCCCTGCTGGAATACGGCGGACGCGAGATGGTTCCGATCGGACTTTGTTCGCTCGGGCAGGCCGACCGCGTATTCGAGCCGGTGCAGGGCAGAGGACGGCTGCACGAGATGATGGACCACCTGGTCGATCTCGATCCGCGAGGAAGCGGCTCGCTGCTGGGCGGCATCCAGTCCGTGCTGGGACGGCTGCCCAAAGGCGCGGTGCTCGTGGTCGTGACGCCGCTCTCCGGCGGCCCGGTCCTGGATCTGGTCCGCTTTTCGCAGACGCATCAAATGAGCTTTTGTCATATCCAAATCGCGGAAGGAGCGGTGTCGGGCGCGGACGGTTCGCCGGCCGAGCGCCAGTGGACCGATTCGCTGCGCGCCAAAGGCGTAGCCGCTTACCGGGCGGGCAGCCTCGACGAACTGCCGGCCGTTCTGGAAGGAGGAATCCGATGAAAAAATGGTCCGAATCGTTCAAGTCTTCCTGGTATACGGCGCTTTCCATCGTATGGCTGATGGTCGTGGCCGTGCAGTGGCTGACTTACACGCGCACCGTCTGGTTCGACGAAACGAACGCGCTCGTGCTGAGCGTGCTGACCATGGCGGCCGTCGTGCATCTCCTGCTGCCGAATGCTTCGTGGCTGCGGCTGGGCGTCAAAGCGGTCGCTTTTATCGTCGTGACTTACATGACGCTGGAGCGCTACGGGGTATTTCAGCCGACGGGACGCCTGGGAGAAAGAGCGGAGCAGTTCTCGGAAGCGATGTTTCCTTATGTATGGTTCGCGCTGGGCGCCTGGGTGCTGTTCGAATTCTGCGTTCGGACGGTAACCAGCCAGCGGCGGATTTTGATTTTTGCTTTCTTGAATCTGGTGCCGATGGCGGCGCTGGATTCGTTTACGGTCGTCTCGCTGTGGAAACCGGTGGCCTGGATCGTATTCGCGACGATGGGCTGGCTGGTGTGCGACCATTTCCGGCGCTTCCAGACCCGGTTTCCCAAAGGCTGGCGTGCGATCCGGCGCAATCCGTTCAAGCTGATCGTCAACACGGCCGTAATCTTCTCGCTCGTCATTCTGGCGGGCGTGAACATGCCGTTCGTACAGCCGGTGCTGACCGATCCGTATACGGCGTGGCGGCATCTGCAGGGGACGTCGAACGTGGCGTTCAACTCGGGCGGACTGCTGCAGGGCCAGGCTTCGGCTTCGGGCTACAGCCGGGAAGACGGCCAGCTGGGCGGCGGATTCAACTTCGACTTTACGCCGGTCATGACCGTCGAATCGTCCGAACGCAGCTACTGGCGCGGCGAAACCAGAATGACGTACAACGGCAGCGGCTGGGAAGCGGACAGCGGCTGGGGCACGCTTGAAGGCGTCGGGCGCGAACAGGACCTCGAACGCAAAGCCGCTCCCCTGACTCCGACCCGCACGGTGCGGCAGCGGATCACGATGCAGAGCGAGTCGAGCTATCCGGTGCTGTTCGGCGCTTTCTCGATCAGCAAGGTGGACAGTCTCGATCTGGAAAACGGGGAATCCCGGATGCAGTGGAAGTCCGAACAGTCCGAGCTGCACTGGCAGGAACGCGCGGGCCGGGGCACGACCGTGTATCCGAAAACGTACACGATCGAATCGGAAATACCGATCGTTCCCGTCGACAAGCTGAAGCTGGAAACCTACAGCCAGCTGTATCCGGACGGGGTCGAGTCCCGCTACGTCCAGGTGCCGCGCGGCTTTCCGAAGCGCGTGACGGACCTGGCGGAAGAGATTGCGTCCGAAGGCGAAACGCCTTACGAAAAAGTCTATCTGCTGCAGCAGTATTTGCAGATGAATTATACGTACACGAACAACCCGGCTTTGTCCCGCAAACAAAGCGACGATTTCGTGGACAGCTTCCTGTTCGAAGTCAAAGAAGGCTACTGCGATTACTTCTCCACCGCCATGGTCATGATGGCGCGCTCGCTGGATATCCCGGCGCGCTGGGTCAAAGGTTACTCGCCGGGCAATCCGGCGGCCGGCGACGTGCCCGAGCGCTTTACCGAGAACAGCTCGCAGTACGAAGTGACCAACGCCAACGCCCACTCGTGGGCGGAAGTGTACTTCGGCGATTACGGCTGGGTGCCGGTCGAAGCGACGCGCGGCTTCAACATGCCGCTGCTGCAGGAATCTTCCGCTCCGGCGGACGCCGAAGTAACGCAAGAGCAGGAACAAACGCCGGACACGCCGGAAGAGCAGGAAGACCCGGCGGTGCAGGCGGCTCCGGAAGAAAGCGATTCGAACCTGGTGCCGATCGTCGTATCCGCGGCCGCGGTTGTGGTGGCCGCATGGGGACTGTATCTGCTGTGGGCGCGCCGACGTTCCGTTTACTTTTTCTTTATGGGACTGCGAATGGGCGGTCCGCTGACGGCGGACCAGAAGATCGTGCTGGAGATGGAGCGCTGCCTGGGCTTCCTGAAGCGCAAAGGCCTGAGGCGCGAAGAGCATGAAACGCTGCGCGAATCGGTATCGCGCTGGGAGAAAAAGGTCAAAGGTTCGGAAGCGGCGCTGGCTCCGCTGCTGGCGCTGTTCGAGAAAGCGCGCTACAGTCCGGAGCGCATCACGGAAGCCGAATGGACCGAGATGCAGCGGCTGACCGTCGAACTGAGACGCAATTGGAAAGGCTATTATCCCGTTTTGCAAAACTTGCCTCAATCGGGCGGTTGAAAATGCTGACGCGGAGCGCCGGCTGTGATATAGTTTGAGTTTGAAGAATAAAGAGACTGTCCGAGAAATCCCGTCCGGGCTTTCCCGGGACAGCTTCTAACGAGGTGACCCGAACTTGTTCGATACACTGCTGCCAAGACTTCAAGTCGATACGGTCTTCGATATCGATCTGGAGGATTTGTACAGGCGCGGATACCGGGGAATCGTGACCGATCTGGACAACACGCTGGTCGGCGCCAAAGCCCCCAACGCCACGCCCGAACTGATCGCATGGTTCGCAAAGGTAAAAGAGATCGGTTTCCAACTGGTAATCGTATCCAATAACAATATGAATCGCGTGTCCGTTTTTGCGACGCCGCTGGATATCCGGTTCGTGCACGCGGCGCGCAAGCCGTCCCACGCCCCGTTCCGCAAAGCGATGAAGCTGATGGCTCTCAAAGAAAATCAGACGGTCGTCGTCGGCGACCAACTGCTGACCGATGTGCTCGGCGGCAACCGGCTGGGGCTGTACACGGTGCTCGTGCTGCCGATTGCGATCGGCGACGAGGGCTGGCGGACGCGCTTTAACCGCAGGGTCGAACGAATCGCGATCGGTCGTCTGCGCAGGATGGGCAAGTGGCTCGAGGAGGAAAAAAAGAAATGACGGAAAGAATGGAAGATTCCGCCGCGATTCGCTGCGGCGGATGCGGAGCTCCGCTGCAAACGGAGAACCCGTCGGGAATCGGGTATATTCCCGCATTGAAAGAAGACGGCGTGCAGATCTGCCGCCGCTGCTTCCGGATCAAGAATTACAACGAGGTGGCGTCCGTCGCGGTGGATCAGGACGAGTTCCTGCGCCTGCTCGGCCGGATCGGCGAACGCAAAGCGCTCGTGATTCATATCGTCGACCTGTTCGATTTCCAGGGCAGCGTGATTACCGGATTGCAGCGCTTCGTCGGCAGCAATCCGGTCATTCTGGCGGTCAACAAGATCGACCTGCTGCCCAAAGTCACGAACTGGAACAAAGTTCGCAACTGGGTGCAGAAGCAGGCGAAAGAGCTGGGCATCAAGGTCGAAGAGATCGTGCTGTGCAGCGCGAAAAAGAATCTGGGCTTCGACCGGCTGCTTGAAGAGATCGCGTACATCCGCGGCGACCGCGACGTCTATGTGGTCGGCGCGACCAATGTGGGCAAATCCACGCTGATCAACCGTTTGATTACCGATTACAGCGATCTCGAAGAAGAGCTGACGACGTCCCGCTATCCGGGAACCACGCTGGATATGGTCAATATCCCGCTGGACGACGGACAATATATCGTCGATACGCCGGGGATCGTGTATCCGTCGCGTTATACGGAGCTGGTCACGCCGAAAGATCTCGTCAAGATTATGCCGGACAAGCCGCTGAAGCCGGTCGGCTATCAGTTGAACGAAGGACAGACGCTGTTTATCGGCGGTCTGGCCCGCTTCGACTTTATCGCCGGCGAGCGTCAGTCGTTCACCTTCTATACAAGCGGAAGCCTGAAGCTGCACCGGACCAAAACGGAGCGCGCGGACGAGCTGTACGCCGATCATGCGGGCGAACTGCTGACTCCGCCGTCGCGCGCAGACCTCGAAGCGCTGCCGGAATGGACGCGGCATGAATTCCGCATTCCCAAAGGCGGTGCCCAGGACCTGTTTGTTTCCGGTCTCGGCTGGGTCAAAGCGAACGGCGAAAGCGGCGCCAAAGTGGCCGTGCATGCGCCGAAAGGCGTCAAAGTCATCATGCGCGATTCGCTGATTTGAGCGTGCTGATCGCGCGCCGCAGGGCGAACGGTAACGAAACGGGGAGGAATGACCTTTGACGCAATCGCAGGAACTGCGGCTGGGCGTGATCGGCGATCCGATCGCGCATTCCAAGTCGCCGGTCATGCACGCGGCGGCGCTCCGGGCCCGGGACATGGCCGGCGAGTATATCGCGCTGCATGTGACGCCGGACCGGCTGGAAGAAACGATCGGCGCGGTGCGCCGTCAGGGATACCGGGGCATCAACGTGACGATTCCGCATAAGGAAAACGTTATGGCTTATCTGGACGAACTGAGCGACGAAGCCCGCCGGATCGGCGCGGTGAATACGATCGTCAACGACGGCGGCCGGTTGATCGGCCGCAATACCGACGGCATCGGCTATGTGCGTTCGCTCAAGGAAGAAGCGGCCGCGCGGCTGGAAGGCCGGCGGATCGTCGTAATCGGCGCAGGCGGCGCGGCGCGCGGAATCGTGCATGCGCTGGCGGCCGAAGGGCCGGACCGGATCACGCTGCTGAACCGCACGACGCAGCGCGCCGAGGCGCTGGCGCGCGAATGGAGCGATCTCGCCGATATTCGCGCGCTGGCTTCGGAGCGTACGGCGGAAGCGCTGGCCGACGCCGACATCGTCATCAATACGACATCGGTCGGCATGCATCCGCATACCGAAGAACTGCCGCTGGACCCCGCGCTGCTGCGCGGGACGGAGATCGTCAGCGACCTGATCTACAACCCGCTGGAGACCCGCCTGCTGAAGCAGGCCCGCGAAGCGGGCTGCGTTACGCACGGCGGGCTCGGCATGTTCGTGTACCAGGGCGCTTACGCGTTCGAGTACTGGACGGGCGCGCCGGCCCCGATCGAAGAGATGCGGGCCGCGGTGCTGGCGAGCATGGGCGTATCCGCGCGCAACGGGTAAAATAAGGAAAAGAGCACGAAGGCTGCAGGCGGACGAAGTCCGCGCACAAGATTTTTGAACAAGAGGGAGTTTACGATATTTATGCTGACAGGCAAACAAAAACGCTATTTGCGCTCGCAGGCGCACCATCTCGACGCGATCTTCCAGATTGGCAAAGGCGGGCTCAACGAACAGCTCGTCCGCCATATCGGGGAAGCGATCGAGACCCGGGAACTGCTCAAGGTATCCGTTCTGAACAACTGCACGGAAGAGCCGAAAGAACTCGGAGCGGAGCTTGCGTCCGCCGCGGAAGCGGAACTCGTCCAGGTGATCGGACGGACGATTATTTTGTATAAGGAATCGCGCGAACACAAACAAATCGAACTGCCGTAAAGCAGCGCGCAGAATCGGACGGAGGAGAGGCAGCGATGAAGATCGGGATTATGGGCGGAACGTTCGATCCTATCCATACCGGACATCTGCTCGCCGCCGAGACGGTGCGCGAAGCGCTGGGACTGGACGAAGTCTGGTTTATGCCGGCGCACGTTCCGCCGCACAAAGCGGAAGCCGGTTTCTCCGGCGAGGAGCGGCTGCGCATGGTGGAACTTGCGATCGGCTCGCAGTCCGCGTTTCGCACGCTGGATATCGAGCTGCGCCGCGGCGGCGTTTCCTATACGGTGGATACGATGAGCGAGCTGACCGGGAAGTACCCGGACGCTCGTTTTCATTTCATTATCGGGACCGATATGGTCAATTATCTGCCCAGGTGGAACCGGATCGGCGAGCTGGCTTCGCTGACGCGGTTCGCCGCGGTGGGCCGGGGCGGTTACGAGCTTCATGCCGAAGACCTGGCGCCCGAGGTGAAGAACAAGATCGATTACTGCGACATGCCGCAGCTGGAGATTTCTTCGACGGATATCCGCCGGCGGCTGCGCGAAGGCCGGACGATCCGCTATCTGGTGCCGGACAAGGTACACGATTATTTGCAAAGGAGCGGTACGCATGCGGCTTACGCGCGAACAACTGATTGAGCGGGTATCGTCGCAGATGCCCGCCAAGAGATGGCGGCATACGCTCGGTGTCATGCAATCGGCGATCTGGCTGGCCGAATTGTACGGAGCCGATCCGGAGCGCGCCGAGCTGGCCGCGATCGTGCACGACGTGGCGAAATACTGGCCGGTGCACCGTCAGGCGGCGGTGATTGCCGAGAACGGCCTGAACGCCGATCTGCTGCGTTACGACGCTCCGCTGTGGCATTCCGAAGTGGGCGCTTACGTGGCGGAACACGAATACGGCATCGACGACCGCGAGGTGGTCGACGCGATCCGGTACCATACTTCCGGACGCGAAGGCATGACGCTGCTCGACAAAGTGGTCTGCCTGGCCGATTATATCGAGCCGGGCCGCGATTTCCCCGGGGTGGACACCATCCGCGAGAAAGCTCGGCTCAGCCTGGAAGAAGGATTGATTGCGGGATTCGACTCCACGCTGCGCGTGCTGGTCGAACGAAGCCAAATGATATTTCCGACAACGGTGCTGGCCAGAAACGATCTGATTCGCCTGCTCGCCGAACGCGAGCAGGCCGGGCAGGTCAAGCCGGTTGCCGAAAACAAGGGAGGATAACGAATGACTGTAAAACCGAAAGAACTGCTTCACCTCGCGACGGAAGCCGCCGCGGACAAGAAAGCGATGAATATCGTCGCGCTCGACCTGAACGGCATCTCGCTGGTCGCCGACTACTTCGTGATCTGCCACGGTAACTCCGACACCCAGGTCCAGGCGATTGCTTCCGAAGTGCGCAAGCGCGCGCTGGACGCCGGCGCGACGATCCGCGGCATCGAAGGCATGGACTCGGCCCGCTGGGTGCTGATGGATCTGGGCGACGTGATCGTGCACATCTTCCATCGCGACGAACGCGAATATTACAATATCGAACGCGTCTGGTCCGACGCCAAAGTGGTGGAAACGGTATGAGTCTCGAAGCGGGCACGATCGTGAAGCTGAAAGTGGCGAGAGAAGTCTCGCCGCACGGCTTTTTCCTGACCAACGGGGAAGAGGAAGTGCTGCTGCCTTATACCGAGCGCACCGGCAACATGAAGTTCAGAAACGGGCAGGAAGCCGAAGTGTTTATCCATCACGACTCCGAAGACCGGCTGATCGCCACGATGAAAAAACCGCTGCTGACATTCGGCGGGATCGCCGCGCTGGAAGTGGCGGATATCCATCCGCGGCTCGGCTGCTTCCTGGAAATGGGCCTCGGCCGCCAGCTGCTGCTGCCCAAGCGCGAGCTGCCGGAAACGCCGGAGCTTCAGCCGGAAGTCGGCGACCGCGTCTTTGTGCGGATGGACCGCGACAAGCAGGGACGTCTGCTTGCCCGGACATCCGGCGAGGAAGAACTGGCTCCGCTGTGCTTTAGCGCTCCGGATTCGTGGAAGAACCAGTGGATGAAAGCGACGGTCTACCGTCCGCTGCAAATGGGCACGTTCGTGATCGTCGACGGCGGCGTGCTCGGCTTCGGCGCGCTTGGCCTGATCCATTCGTCGGAACGTCCGCGTCCGCTGCGTCTGGGCGAAGTGCTCGACGTGCGCGTCGCGCGCGTGCGCGAAGAAGACGGGCGCGTGAACCTGTCTATGGCGCAGCCCAAAGAAATCGGCATGGACGAGGATGCGGAGCGCATCCTGGCCTTTATGCGCGGCCGCGACGGCGGCGCGATGCCGTATTCGGACCGCACCGCGCCGGATATCGTCAAGCTGCGCTTCGGCATCAGCAAAGCGGCGTTCAAGCGCGCGCTCGGCCGGCTGATGAAGCAGGGACTGATCGAGCAGGACGAGAACTGGACGCGCCTCAAGCAGGCGGACGGCGAATCGTCCACCGGGGACCAAGCGGCGCGGGGCGAAGATTCGGATCGTCAATAAACGATAGATCCGCCTTGTCTTTGCGGCGAATTTGCGGTCTTGGGGACTGCGGAGCGGCAGAGCCGACAGGCGGCTTGAAAGGTAGCACCGGATTGGCGAGAAGCGGATTTTTCCATCGGGAAGAGCCGCTTTTTTTGCTGGATGGAAGCACAGGGAGGGAAACGAATGTCTTACGGAAAGTTCGCATACGTGTACGACGAGCTGATGCAGGATATGCCGTATGCGAAGTGGAAAAGATTCGCGCAGGAAGCCTGGGATAAATTCGGGCGTCCGCGCGAAGTCGTGGAGCTGGGCTGCGGCACCGGCACGCTGACCGCGCTGCTGGCGCAGGAAGGGTATGCCGTGACGGGCATCGACCTGTCGGAAGACATGCTGGCGGTCGCCCGCGCCAAAGCCGAAGAACGTCCTCCGCTCCAGGGACTGCTGCGCGGCGGGGAACTCCGATTCGTGCAGCAGGACATGACGGAGTGGGCGGCGCCCGAGCCGGTCGATTCCGTTATCTCGTTCTGCGACTGCCTGAACTACCTGACCGAACCGGAGCAGATCGAAGATACCTTCCGCGCGACTTACGCCGGCTTGAAACCGGGCGGAACGTTCCTGTTCGACGTGCATCATCCCGATACGCTGCGCCGCTACGAAGCAGAGCAGCCTTTCGTCTACGACGAAGACGGCATCTCGTACATCTGGACCTGCGGCCTGGACGAAGAACGCACCGAAATCGAACATCATCTGCGCATCTTCGTTCGCCGCGGCGAAGATGCGCAAACCGCTGCTCGCTCCGAAGCGGCCTACGACCGCTTCGACGAAGTGCATATCGAACGCGCTTACGACCCCGATTGGCTCAAAGCGGCTCTGCTCCGCGCCGGCTTCTCCCGCGCCGAAGTCTACGCCGATTTCGAATGGCAGGCGCCCGAAGAAGGCTCCGAACGCCTTTTCTACGTCGCCGTCCGCTGAACCCGATCTCAAAGGGAAGCTTCGAATAGCGATCGTCTTCCATAAAAAAGGACCGATTCCCCTCGAGAAACTCGGTCTTTAATGTGTTGAGAAAGTCAGGTTGTAAACGAAGCATAAGCGGAGCGGAAAATTCAGTGAAGGAGCGATAGCGTTCGCCTTTGAAATCGGGAAATCTCCGCCTATAATCCTATCTAATTTCCCGATTTCAACACGCGACCGTAACGAATTTTCCGCGCAGCCCCCGAGCTTTTTTTACGAACAGGATTTTCTTGAAAAAGGACCGATTTCCCCCGGGAAACTCGGTCCTTTTTTCAATTCCATTATTTTTTCGGAGAACTCCGGTTTATTCGTAAAACAGCAGCCGTTTGGCGTAAGCGTTGCGGAAATCGGTCGGCGTCAGGCCCACGATCTTTTTAAACGCTTTCATAAAATTGTGCGAATCCGTATAGCCGAGCTGGACGGATACTTCGCTGACGTTCTGGTTGGTGTCGATCAGCAGATATTTGGCGAGCTCCATTTTCTGCTGGAGAATATACTGCTTGAGCGACACGCCGGAGATTGAAGAGAACAGATGCGACAAATATTTCTCGTTGTAGCCGAACACTTCCGCGATCTGCGAAACTTTGACCGGTTCTCCCCGGCTCCATTTGATGTAATCGACGATATCGTGATACAGCTGCTCCTGCTTGGTCTTGCGAACCGGGTTCGTTTCCGCGCAGAACAGCTGGTTGTACAATTCGCATAAAATGACCGTGGACATATAATTGTTCAGCGCGGTGGTGTTGTAGCTGCGGACGGAGTCCTGAAGCTGCTTCATCATCACGATCATTTTCTCCAGGCTTTTGAGTTTTCCGTAGCGCGGCAGCACGATCTTCTGGTCTTCCAGGTTCGCAGGCGCTTCCGGAAGCTCGTCCGACAGGACGGACGCTTCCTTGACGGAGAAATGCAGCCAGTAGAAACTGCACTCCGATACCTGGTAGCCGTACTGCTCCGTAGACGGGGCCAGCAGCAGGAACTCGCCTTTGGAAACGGTGAAACGCTGGGCGCCGCCCGCCAGGTAAAGCACGCCTTCGGTCACCACCATCAGCTCGTAATCGGTCAAAGTTCGGCTCAAATGAATCCAATTGGCGTCCGGCGCGACGAATTTTCCGGTAATCGCCAGCTCGACGGGCGTATCGACGGACAGCTCGTAGGCAATCATCAAGGAGGCCTCCTTTGTCTGATTTTTATCTTTTTTTTGAAAAAAAGTCCCTAAAATAACGCTATCACAAAACGCATTTGACCGCCAGAGACCGCCGCCGCAAAGCTAACCTTTTGACACTTATTCGAACTTTAAACTATTTTTCCGAAGCGCGGTTGAGATTAATCTGAAATCAGCCAAACGCAACACGCAAAGCGAGGAAAGGGGCGGGCCACAGAAAGAAAATTTTTTAGGTTTCGATGTAAGCGTATTCAATAAAGGGTGTCAAAAACCACATTTCGAAAACGGAGGGGATCGGCAATGAAAAAAAGTTGGGCGGTACTGACGGCGCTGACGCTCGGAGCCGGACTGCTGTCGGGCTGCGGAAGCGGCGGCGACGCCAGCGATCAGCAGAGCGGGGAAACGACCACGAACGGCAAAGTCAAACTGACGGCGATTATGACCAAGCACCCGCTGACGCAGGAATTTTCCAAAATGGAATGGCTGCAAAAAGCGGAAGAGAAGGCCGGCGTGGAGATCGAATGGCAGGAAGTCAGCGCGGATTGGGATCAGAAAAAAGGCACGCTGCTCGCGGGCGGCGATATCCCGGATCTCATCATCGGCCCCAACTCGATCACCGACGCCGACTTCGCGCAGTTCCAGGGACTGTTCGAAGACCTGACGCCGCTGATCCAGCAGTACGGACCGAATGTGCAGGCCATGTTCGACGCCAAGCCGGAAACCAAGGTCATCGCGACCCAGCTCGACGGCAAAATCTACGGGCTGCCCAAGTACCAGCGGTTCTGGCCGGACACGACCACGCGGCAGTTTATCAACCAGCAGTGGCTGGACAACCTGAAGCTCGATATGCCGACCGATTGGGACGAGCTGTACGATGTGCTGGTCGCGTTCAAAGACGAAGACGCCAACGGCAACGGGGACAAGAACGACGAGATCCCGTTGGACTTCGCGCCGAGCGGAACGGGCGGTTTCGGGGCGTTTATGCCGACCGTGCTGCTGGGCAGCCAGGGCATGACGCTGACCGATAACAGCGGCCAGGGCTACTTCGTCGAAGACGGCCAGGTCAAAAACTTTTTTATCGACGAGCGCTATAAAAATGTAGTCGCTTTCCTGCACAAATGCTTCGCGGCCGGCCTGATCAATCCCGAAGTATTCACGCAGGATTATACCAAGTACCAGTCGGTGGCGCGCGGCAGCGGCGACACGGCGGCGGTCGGCTTTACCTGGGGCTGGGAAGTCACGGACCGGGTCGGCAACACGCTCGCTCCGCAGTACGCATCCATGTCCCCGCTCAAGATGAACGCAAGCTCCGGCGGCGACCTGTCCTGGAACTACGATTACAACTCGCTCAACTACGGCGTGAATATGGTCCAGATGTCGTCGCGATCCAAAAACAAAGAAGCCGCGATGAAATTCATCAACGAGCTGTACGATCCGGAAGTGAGCATGCAGGTGCTGTTCGGCTCGCTCGGCACGAATATCAAAGATAACGGCGACGGCTCGTTCGCGGTGCTGCCTCCCGAAGATTCCGCGATGGACCCGGGCACCTGGAAATGGACCAGCACCTGGGCGGATAACGGCCCGATGTATATCGCCGATTCGCTCAAACTGACGCTGGGCACGGACATGCAGGCGGTCGGCAAAGAAACCGAACCCCTCAAAGCCGCGCTGGACGCCGTCGACAAGAAAAAGGACGTCCTGCCGAGCATGTTTATCAAATACAGCGTCGAAGACAACAATGCGATGAGCCTGAACAACACCGCGATGCTGTCGCTGACCATGGCGAAATGGGCGCAGTGGATCACCGAAGGCGGCGTCGAGAACGAATGGGACGGCTATGTCGCCAACGTCAAACAAACCGGAGTCGAGAAAAATATCGAGATCATCCAAAAATATTACGACGACTATATGAGTAAAAATTAAGCGGGAGATTTGGCTCGGGTTGTGTGTAGAAGCGAAGCGGGTTGGGAAAATGCCTATAAAAAAGGCTTGAAAAGCGGAGAGGGATGTTCGTGTAGGAGCTACAGACTTTCGGAGAAAGTCACTTCGAAAGCAATACGATAGCGTTCGCCTTTGAAATCGGGAATGCACCACTTAAATCCAATATACATTCCCGATTTCAACACGCGACTTAAAGTCTTTCGAAGAAAGACACCTCGTAAGCCTACGCTAACGAATTTCCCTCGCAGCCCGGCTTTTTCGAATTTAGCATTTTCTCAACCCATCCCGCACGACCGCCCATTTTCCTGCAGAAAGGAAGGATACGATGGTACCGAAAAACCCGTACGAACATCCGGTCAATCTGCGCGCTTACAAACGCCGCAAGCCGACCGTGCTCAATACTTTCAAACGCGACTATCAGCTGTGGGTCATGATTCTGCCCGCGATCGTCGTGATCTTTATATTTAACTACATCCCGATGTACGGCATCCAGCTCGCGTTCCGCGACTACAATTTCGCCAAAGGACTGACCGGCGGCGAGTGGCGCGGGCTGTTCTATTTCCGGCAGTTCTTCGAAAGTTTCCAGTTCGCTTCGCTGATGAAAAATACGATCGTCATCAGTTTGTCCACCGTCGTGCTCAGCTTCCCGGCTCCGATTATCCTGGCGCTGCTGATCAACCAGGTGCGCTGGAAGCGGGCCAAGAAGTCGCTGCAAACGACGGTGTATCTGCCGCACTTTATCTCGATCGTCGTGATGGTGGGCCTGCTGAACGTGCTGCTGTCCCCGAACTCCGGCGTAATCGGCCATATCCTGAGCTCGATGGGACTGGGCGATATCAATCTGCTCGGTTCGACGAAGACTTTTGTGCCCGTGTACGTTCTGTCCGAGATCTGGCAGCACTGCGGGTGGAACAGCATCATCTACCTGGCGGCGCTGTCCACGGTCGATCCGCAGCTGTACGACGCGGCGAAGATCGACGGGGCCAGCCGCTGGCAGACCGTTCGTCATATCGAAATTCCGGCGCTGATTCCGACGATTATCATTTTGTTCGTGCTCAGTATGGGCAGCGTGCTCAGCACCGGTTTCGAAAAAGTCTTCCTGATGCAAAACGCGCTCAATCTGCCGGTATCCGAAGTCATCTCCACCTACGTGTACAAGATCGGGATCGTCAGCAACCAGTTCAGTTATTCGGCGGCGATCGGGCTGTTCAACACGCTGATCAATTTCTTTTTCCTGTATACGATGAACCTGATTGCCAGAAGAACGTCGGAGACCAGCCTGTGGTAACGCGGGCGGACCGGAGGAGAAAGGAGAACAACCTGTATGCAGCTCGTGCAAAACAAACAAAAAGCGGCGGCGCATAAACGCAATTTTGGCGAATGGATATTCGACGCGCTGGTGATTGCGGTATGCGTGCTGATCTTTCTCAGTATCGTCTATCCGCTCTATTTCGTCATTATCGCTTCGGTCAGCAACTCCACGCTCGTTTCGATCGGGCAGGTCACGATTTTTCCCAAGGATATCAGTTTCTTCGGCTATTCGGAAATCTTCAAAGACACGCGCATCTGGACCGGTTACGGCAATACGATCCTGTATACGGTGCTCGGCACGGCGGTCAATCTGCTGTTCACGCTGCCCGCCGCTTATGTGCTGTCCCGGCCGGAGTTCCGCGCCAGACGCTTCCTGATGTTCGCGTTCGTACTTACCCTGTTCTTCGGCGGCGGGCTGATTCCCACTTACCTGCTGATGAAAGACCTGCATATGATCAATACCATGTGGGTGTTTATCCTGCCGTTCAGCGTCAATGTGTACAACCTGATTATCGCGCGGTCTTTTTTCGAAAGTTCGATTCCCAAAGAACTGTACGAAGCCGCGGCGATGGACGGCTGCTCGCATTTCAAATATTTTTTCTCGGTCGTGATGCCGCTGTCCAAAGCCATCGTATCGGTTATCGGGCTGTATTATCTGGTGGCGCACTGGAACGATTTCTTCACCGGCTTGATCTATATCCGCAGCAACAATCTCCAGCCGCTCCAGATCGTGCTGCGCGATATCCTGCTGTCCAACCAGGTATTCTCGCAGGGAGCGGGCGCCGGAGGCGCGGCGGGCGGTTACGCCCAGCAGTATGCGGACCAGGTGAAATACGGCGTCATTATCGTGTCCACGCTGCCGATCCTGCTGGTGTACCCGTTTATCCAGAAATATTTCGACAAAGGCGTGATGATCGGTTCGGTCAAAGGCTGATTGCGAAAGCGGGAAAGGAGGGAAGGTTATGCGCAAAACCATGCCAAAAACGCCGGATGCGCTGCGCGGATTCGATTACCGGAACGTCGAACTCGGCGCGGGACACTGGAAACGCCAGCGCGACCAAACGATCGAGACGTATCTGGGCATACCGGACGACGACCTGCTGCATATTTTCCGGCAAAAAGCGGGGCTGCGTCCGGAAGGGCACGGACTGGCCGGCTGGTACGGCGCGGGAGCGAGCACGTTCGGGCAGAAGCTCGGCGCGTTCGCCAAACTGCACCTCGTCACCGGCGACGATCGGTTGAAGCAGAAAGCGCTAAGGCTTGCGGACGGCTGGGCGGAATGCGCGGAAATCTCGGATAAGCTGTACGACCACGATACGTATGTGTACGACAAGCTGCTGGGCGGTTTTCTCGACCTGTACGAATACCTGGACTACGGGCGCATTCTGCCGCATTTGTCCCGATTGACGCAAGCCGCGCGGCGGCGTTTCAAAAAAGATATCAAGCGCGACGGGCTCCAGGACCGCGAGCTGTGGAGCAATCGTATGATCGAATGGTATACGCTGCCGGAGAATCTGTACCGCGCTTATCTGCTGACCGGAGACGAAGATTTTGCCGATTTCGCGCGAGAATGGGATTACGCTTATCTGTGGGACAAGCTGCTGGACGGAGACTTCCGCATCGGGCCGCGCCACGCGTACAGCCAGGTGAACAGTCTGTCCAGCGCGGCGCGGGCGTACGAAGCGACGGGCGACGAGCGCTACCTGAACGCGATGAAGATCGCGTACGACGAGATTACGGCGAAGCATACCTTCGCGACCGGCGGCTACGGGCCGGCGGAGTGTTTGTTCGCCGATGCGGAAGGCTATCTCGGCGATTCGCTCAAGTCGACCTGGGACGCTTCGCGCTCCAGCCTGACCTACACCAACTTTACCGGCAATGAAGTGACGCGCGACGATACCTGGGGCAGCTGCGAAGTGTCCTGCTGCGCCTGGGCGGTGTTCAAGCTGTGCCATTATCTGCTGCGGTTTACGGGCGAAGCGAAATACGGGGAGTGGGCGGAGCGGATGCTGTACAACGGCACCGGCGCGCAGCTTCCCGTCGAGCCCGGCGGCAAAGTGATGTATTACGCCAATTACTTCCTCGACGGCGGCATCAAAACGACCGAAGACCGCCGCCTGCAGGAAGGCGGTCAATCGTTCGAATGGCAGTGCTGCACCGGCACCTTCCCGCAGGATGTGGCGGAATACGCCAATATGCTGTATTACCGGGACGAAGGCGGGCTGTACGTCTCGCAGTATTTGCCGTCGCGCGTGAGCTGGAACGTCGGAGAAACGCAGGTGGAGCTGCGCAACGAATCGGCGTTTCCGGAAAACGAAGCTCCGATCGTGCTGACGATCGGGATCGGAGAGACCGTGAGCGCAGGCGGCGCGGACGAAGCGCCGCGCAGCGCGGACAGGTACGCCGCGTTCGCGCTGCGTCTGCGCATCCCGTCCTGGGCGGACGAGCGCAGCGTACTGCGCATAAACGGCGAACGCCAGGATGCGGCGCTTGCGCCCGGACAATGGGCCGTGCTGGACCGTAAGTGGCGGGACGGCGACCGGATCGAACTGGACCTGCCGTTCGCGCTGAAGTTCAAACCGGTAGACGCGGCGAATCCGGAGATCGCGGCGCTGACCTACGGCCCGCTCGTACTGGCGGCGGACGCCATGACCCGCTTCGTCGGCGACGCCGAAGAACCGGCGGACTGGATCTCTCCGCTGCCTGCATCGGAGAACAACGAGCCGTACCGGTTCGAAACACGCCCGGGCCATGTCGCCGGCTACGACCACCTGACGCGAACGTTCACCCCCTACTACCGCATCCCCGCGATGCGCTGGTACTACATGTACAATCGGATCACCGCCAAAGAAGACCGCAGAGTCGGCCATACGGACGGGGAAGAACCCGGTTGAGGAGCGTTGGCAGCCGTTTCATCCAGCCGTAATGCGCCTGCGAAACATAAGCGGCCTTTCCCTGAAAAATTTCAGGGAAAGGCCGCCGTACTGAGAACAGACCTTATTTTAATCGTTCTTCGGCAGTCTTATAAACCTTTTTCTTATCTCGCTTTCCGATAACTACAATCTGAATCAATTGTATCGTTCCTTCAACTTCCCTGAAAATGATTCGAAGACCCATTTTTTTGTGTTTCAATTTATTGCACTGTGACAAATTGCCGTGAAGCGATTCGCCGGCTTCCATTCCTCTACCCTTGATCCGGTTTATGGCTTTATCGACAAAGATTTTTTGGCTGCCGTCAAGATCTTCGTAATCCGCTTTTGAATACTCGGTCCATTCAATCTCATACAACGATCATTCCCACCCGTCTTCTTCATCGATAACAGTGAATTCGGTTGCGGTCGTACCCCGCACTTCCTCATCTGAAAAGGTGGAAATGTTTTGAGTCAGCAGCCGTTTTTCAGCAATCAAATCCGCTAATTGTTCGTAGAGATCTTCTATTTCCCGATTCAAAGACTCGTATTGTTTTTGAGTAATCATAACGCCGGCAATTTTTTCGCGATTAAACACGTAAACGCCGGCCGCTTCTTGAGCCGCTTTTTCAAAAACTTCCATAGGCGAACGTTTCACATCCGAAATCGAGGTAGTCGGAATATCGAGTATTCTCATTCCCATTTCATCAGCTCCTTTATTTAAATTTATTATAAGACTTTTAAAAAGCTTTTAAAAGTCTTTTTCGCGCAATAAATTTAAAAGATTTAAAGTTATATGGATCATTATGAGTGATTAAAGCAAGGTTTTAAACGAATCATTCTGTATATAATGAGTGCTTTTCTTCACTTTGCCACCGTCTCCACAGGCTTCGCCGAAGCCTGAACTTCGCCTTCGTGCACATCGTATAAGACCCGCGCCAGCAGGTGCTGGCCGTAATTGCCGAAGTGCCGGCCGAACAGCGTCAATCCGCGTTTGTTCACCGGCCCGTCCGTTACCGCGATCCGAAACGTCAGCTCGCTCCGGTAATCGAGCCGGATATCCCGAAGCGTCGTGTCCGAGATGCGGCAGCCGTCGATAAAGCTGCCTTCGCCGTTGATGCGAATCAGCTTGAGCATGCCGTACTGATTGAGATGCGGCGGCCACCAGTCGGGATTGAACGTGCCGCGCACGTCGCCGAAATCGCCGGGGCTGGTCCAGCAGCCCAGTTCGATGCCGTTGATCGAGAAGTAAATATCCGACGGATAGTGATTATTGTAGCCCGGCGCTTCCGAGCCGATTTCCAGCGACAGCTGGATCTCGCGGAAGCTGTGGTTGGCTTTGAGATAATTCGGAATCCGGTATTCGACGAAGCCTTCCGCCAGCCAGATCATTTCGGCGTGAATCCGCTGCGGATCGGCAAAGTAGCGCGGATCGTCGAAATCGCCGATAATGCTGTCCTTGGTGGACAAACCGCACGTCGGCAGCGCTTTGTAGTCGCTGTAATGGCCAACCTGGATTTCCACCTCGTACAGATTGTCCGCGTCTTTGCTTTTGAGATCGACCATCAGCTTGTCTTTGTTGAGATAGCACAATTTTTGCAGGCCATGCTTGCCGCCCGCCGTGCGGATCTCGATCAGTCCGCTTTCCTCCAGCTTTTTGACGTGCAGCGTAATCGCGCCGTTGCTGAGCTTCAGCCGCCGCGCGAGCTCGTTCAGGTTGAGTTCTTCGCTGCCGGCCAGCAGCTCCAGGATCTGAATCCGGATTTCGGAACTCAGCGCTTTGAAAATATCGATCCCGCTCATCAGGTCTTTGATATAGATCACAGGCAGCTTCCTTTCTGTCCGAGAAGGGTTCTGAAACGCTTTTCTATTTTAGAATAGTATAAAAGTAAAGCCGCGAAAAGCATAAGTTATCCAAACAAAAAATAAAAAATGTAAAATTAAAGGAATAAACTATCCAGAAAGGCTTGTTTAATTCAAATAAAACTAAAATAAATGATATTATAAAAAGGGAACGTATGATCGTTTAAGTTGGAATAAAAATCTATAATGACTTGCTTTGTTCCTGTATAAGTTTAAATTTAGGAGTTTACAAGGTGAAATCCATATGTTATTTTATTCCTGCAAGCGGATACATTTAGTTTTTATTGAATTATTTTATATTAATCTAAAACAAAAGAAAGGAGCAGCCGGCCCGCGAAAACGCGCGAAAAAACAGCCGCAGCTTTTGTAACTCGCGCATACATAAAACAAACGAAGAAGCGGACGGAATCCGGGCGGTTTATGGAGCAAATCGACAGCCAAACTTATTTTCGGGAGGGTCAATCATGATCAAAAAAGGATTCATCGTACTGACGCTGTGCGCGCTGCTGCTCGCTCTGGCGGGATGCGGAAAAAGTACGTCTTCTTCTGCAACCGGCGCCGCGGGCGAAAAGTCCGTGATCGACGCCGGAGCCGGCGAGAATGCGACCGAGCTGTCCTACTGGACGTTCGTCGAGCTGCACGGGAAATTTTTCGAAGACATGCTGGCCAAGTGGAACGAGAAGAATCCGGACCGGCAGATCAAGCTGAACGTCACGGTTATGCCGTACGACGATATGCACAACAAGCTGTCGATCGCGCTGCAAACCGGCACGGGCGCGCCGGATATCGCGGATATCGAGATCGGCAAATTCCCGGATTTCCTCAAAGGCACCCCGCAGCTCGAATCGCTGAACGACGTGATCGAGCCGTACAAAGACACCATCGTGCCTTCGCAGCTCGACCTGTACAGCAAAGACGGCCAGGTCTACGGAGCCACCACCCACGTCGGCGCTTCGGTCGCTTTTTACAATACCGAGATTCTGGACGAAGCGGGCGTGGACTACAAAACGATCGAAACCTGGGACGACTTCAAAAAAGCCGGCATGCAGGTCTACGAGAAAACGGGCAAATACATGGGCACCGCCGATACAAGCGCCAACTGGCAAACGTCGATGATGCTGGCGCAGCAGAAATCCGATTACACCGACGCCTCCGGCAAGCCGCAGATCAATTCGCCGGAAATGCTGAAAGGCCTGACCGTGCTTAAAGATCTTCAAGACAACAACGTGATCGCCACGATCGCGGGCGGACAGCCGGATACGGAAGAAGCGTACGGCGAGTTCAATTCCGGCAATTATGCAACCGCCTTCATGCCGCTGTGGGAAATGTCGCGCTATACCAACTACATGCCGGATCTCAAAGGCAAGATCGCGATCGGGCCGATTCCGGTGATCGAGAAAGGCATGCCGAGATCGTACGGAGGCGGCGGCACCGGCACGGTCGTGACTAAAACGGCCAAAGACGTACAGCTCGCCAAAGAATTCGTCGCTTACGCCAAGCTGTCCGAAGAAGGCAATATCGCGATCTGGGACACGCTGGGCTTCGACCCGGTCAATATGGCGGTGTGGGATATGGAAGACGTGACGCACAATCCGGACAACGAATTCGTGCAGTACTTCGAGAACAATCCGTTCGACGTACTGAACGAGATCAAGGATGAAATCCAGCTGATCAAATCGACGGAAGCGTCGCCTACCATCAACAACGTGCTGAATACCGTGACGCTGAACGAAATCTTCGAAGACGGCAAAGACATCAAGCAGGCGCTGGACGACGCGCAGGCCCAGGTCGAGCAGGATCTTCAATAACTTCGGCAGCGCCGAACCGGCCTGCGGAAAATTTTCAATCATAACGGGATTCCGCCTGCCGCGCAGGAGATTTTCGGCCCGCGGCGGCGGTTTTCCGTTCAAAAGAAGGTGCGAAAGCGATGATCAAACGATTCCTGTACTCGCAAAAAGTGGCTCCCTACGTGTTCGTACTGCCGTTTGTGCTGGTATTCCTGGTGTTCTGGATCTATCCGCTGGGCAGTTCCGTCACGATGAGTTTCCAGAAAATCACGCTGGGACAGGACGCGCAGTGGGTGGGGCTGGACAATTACACCAAGCTGCTGGGCGACAAAATTTTTCTGAAAGCCGTGATGAACAGCGCGGTGTATATGCTCTGCACGCTGCTGATCCTGATCCCGCTGCCGATGCTGCTGGCCGTGCTGATCAACAACAAATTTATGTGGGGACGCGAATTTTTCAAATCGTCGCTGTTCTTCCCCGCGCTGACTTCCGTCGTGGTGGCCGGCACCGTCTTCCGCCTGATGTTCGGGGAGATGGACAGTTCGCTGATCAACAGCTTCCTGGGCTGGTTCGGCATCGAGCCGGTCAAATTCCTCAAAGGCCAGGTCACGGGCTTTATCGCGCTGCTCGCTCTGGCGACATGGCGCTGGCTCGGGGTCAATATGCTGTACTTCCTGTCGGGACTCAAAAGTATTCCGGACGATTTCTACGAAGCCGCTTCGATCGACGGAGCTTCGGCCTGGCAGAAATTCCGCATGATTACCATGCCGCTGCTCAAGCCGACGACGATCTACGTACTGACGATCAGCATCTATGCGGGACTCGCGATGTTTATCGAAAGTCTGATGCTGTGGAACGGCAACAATTCTCCGAAAAATATCGGCCTGACGATCGTCGGCTACCTGTACCGCCAGGGGATCGAGAAAAGCAATCTCGGTTACGCGGCGGCGGTCGGCATCGTGCTGCTGGTGCTGGCGATGACGATCAATATGATCCAGCTCGCCTTCTCCGGCCTGTTCAAGAAGGAGGATTGACATGAAGAAAGAAGCCGCGCTGAACATGAAAGAAAGTTCGACGATCCGGGTGAGAAAAGAGCTTCCGCTCAAAATTCTGCTGCTGGTGCTGTTTGTCCTGCTGTGCGGGCTGATCCTCATCCCGTTCTATGCGATCGCGCTCGCTTCGTTCAAACCCGGCGAAGAACTGATCCGGTACGGGCTGAATTTGAAATTCGATCTGTCCGTGATGAGCCTGAGCAATTATACGTATCTGTTTACCGGCGAGCACGCTTATTTTACGTGGTTTTTCAACTCGCTGCTGCTGACCGTGGTCCAGGTGGCGCTCACGTTGATCGTCAGCGCGACGGTGGCTTACGGATTCTCGGCTTACGAGTTCAAAGGGAAAAACTTTTTGTTTATCTGCGTGCTGCTGATTATGATGGTGCCGTTCGAGATCCTGCTGCTGCCGCTGTACACGCTTATTTTCAATCTGCATCTGATGAATACGTACTCGGCGATCGTGCTGCCCGGCATCGCGAGCGCGGCGACGATTTTCTTTTTCCGGCAGTACCTGAGCGGCATCCCCAAAGAAATCATCGCGGCCGGGCGCGTGGACGGAGCGAGCGAATACGGCATCTATTTGCGGCTGATCCTGCCGATCATGAAGCCGTCGTTCGCGGCGATGGCGATCCTGAACGGGATGAACAGCTGGAACAACTTCCTGTGGCCGTTTATGGTGCTGAGCGACGAACGCAAATATACGCTGCCGATCGGGCTCAAAACGCTGCTGACGCCGTACGGCAACAATTACGATCTGCTGATCGTAGGCTCGTTTTTCTCGATTATCCCGATTTTTATTTTGTTTGTGGCGTTCCAGAAATACTTTATCGACGGGATGACGGCGGGCGCGGTAAAAGGGTAAAACGGAGGCGCGATTTCACTGGACGAGGAGAGCGATACGATGGATGTATTCGAAGATTATGCCAATCCGCTGATCGAGCAGAGGGCGGACCCTTTTATTGTGAAGCACGACGACGGCTATTATTACTTCACGGCGTCGGTGCCGGAATACGACCGGATCGAGCTGCGTCGTTCCCGCACGCTGGAAGGTCTGCGGACGGCGGAACCCGCGGCGATCTGGCGCAAGCCCGCGGAAGGCCCGATGAGCGCGAATATCTGGGCGCCGGAGCTGCATCGGATCGACGGGAAGTGGTACGTTTACTTCGCGGCCGCACATACGGCGGAGACCCGAGACGGGCTGTTCGATCATCGCATGTACGCGCTGGAGAACGAGTCGGAGAATCCGCTCGAAGGACGGTGGACGGAAAAAGGGCAGGTGATAACGGCCTGGGAGTCGTTTGCGCTGGACGCGACGTCGTTCGAGCATCGGGGAAAACGGTATTATCTGTGGGCGCAAAAAGACCCGGACATCGAAGGGAATTCCAATCTGTATCTGTCGGAAATGGAAAACGGCTGGACGCTCAAAGGCCCGCAGGTCATGATCGCGACGCCGGAATACGAGTGGGAAAAAATCGGGTTTCTCGTCAACGAAGGGCCGGCCGTGCTGATTCGCGGCGGGAAAGTATGGGTTTCGTTCTCGGCGAGCGCGACCGACCATCATTACTGCATGGGGCTGCTGGCGGCCGACGCGGACGCCGATCTGCTGGACCCCGCTTCGTGGGCCAAGCTGCCGGAACCGGTATTTCGCACCAGCGAGAAGAACGGGCAGTACGGACCGGGGCACAACAGCTTTACGGTCGGGGAGCACGGGGAAGACCTGCTGGTCTACCATGCGCGCAATTACAAGGAGATCGAAGGCGATCCGCTGTACGATCCCAACCGGCATACGCGGGTGCAGCGCTTCGGCTGGAACGAAGGCGGAACGCCGGAGTTCGGCGCGCCGGTGCCGGATAAGCGGATCGTGGAGAGCCGGTAGAAGACAGCATACGAAAAGGGCCGGAAAACTAAAACGAGCGGCAAGGCGAAGGGGCGAGTCCATCATGACGGACTTGACCGGACGAAGCTAAAATAGCTGCATATAGCCCCTTATTCAGGCTTAATCTTGCGTTTTCGAGAAAATAACGACGCTCATACATTTATTTCGAGCTTTTTCGCTTCGATTCAGCTTTTGGCGCCCGAATAATTGCACCTGCGCCTCTATTTGAATAAACCGAAGCGTTTCGCCCGAAATAAGTGTACCTGCGCCGCTATTTTCTGTTTGAAACCTTACCCGGATTTTTGGACATACTAAGAACCTTCGGTTCCGCCGCTTTGCGCGGGGAAGCGAAGGTTCTTTGTGCGAATCAAAAAGCGCTCAGCCGCGCAAGATCTCGATCTCGTACTCGAGAGACGTTTCGTGATCTTCGGCTTTGGTGCCGAGCCGAAAGACGGTACGCTCGCCTTCGAGCCGGACGGACCGCGGGAGCGTGTCTTCGATCAGCACGCCGTCTGCGTAGACCAGGCCGTATTTGCCGGCCGGGGCGGCGCGGAAAGAAATCTCCGCCGTGTCCGCGGGAACCCGAAGAGTGCAGCGGGCCATAGCCGGATCGAACGGGAGGTCGAGCGAGCCGGCGGAGAATTCGAGCAGGCGCAGCGACGGATCGGCGCCGAACGGCCGCATCATGCGCAGAACCTCGAAGATGCCTGTTTCCTGGCCGTTTACCCGGAACGCGACATCGATCTGTTCCCGTTCGCCGATCAGTTCCGCCGGCAGCGTATAACGATGGGTGTGAAAGCCGCGGCTGGCTGCGGAAGGCGGAATCCCGTCCGCGACGATTGCGCCGCCGGCTTCGATCGCGATCGGCCGGTCGCCGCGGTGCCCGGAGAAGAACGTCGCTTCCAGCACGTGCTCGCGCCGCGGGCGAACGCGGAGCGTATACCCGAACCACCCGCCGCTTTCGGCGCGGCGGGTCGTGCTGCCGTCCCAGACGTCGACAAACGTTCGCTCGCCCCGAATCGCGTGCTCCAGTTCGTACTGGTCGTTGCCGACCGGCAGGCTGTCGACGGTGGCGTCGTCCACGCGTCCTCGGCGTTTGGCATCCAGGATATGCCGCTGAAGTTCCGGCGAATCGGCCTGCACGATGCGCCAGTAGATCCCGTAGCGCTCGCCGTGCCGCTTGTAATGCGGCGTGAACACCAGCCGTTCGTCCTCGTCGGTGCCGCGCAGGGCGAACTCCAGGGCTTCGCCGCGCCGCTTCCAGCGCGACTCGAACGAGTCCAGCCATTCGCCGGGATGCCCGCTCACGGTAATAAAGTCTTTGACGAGCATGCTTCTCGTCGGCACGCTCACCGCGACGCCGGTCGCGGACTCGGCCATGTCTTCTCGGCCGAGCCCCGCGCTGAGCACGACCGGGCCGTACTTGAACGCGACCGCGTGCGGCGCGTCCGGCAGCTCGATCGCGCGCAGCGTCATCGGCAGGCGCAGCTCGACCTCGTCGCCGTCGGCCCAGACGCGGCGAATGGCGGCGAAGCCGCCCTGCGCGCGCAGCGGCGCGCGCTCGCCGTTGAGCGTCAGCTCCGCTTCGCCGGCCAGCCAGTCCGGCAGGCGGAAGCGGAGCGAGACCGGCGCGGTCTGCGGCCGCGCAAGCGAGACGACGAAGCCGGCCGTCTCGCGCTCCGGCAGGGCGGAGCGCTGCGTCAGGCGCAGGCCGAATTCGTCCTCGGCGTCCAGTTCCGAGGAGATATACTGGTGGACGAGGATGCCGTCGCCATCTTGGAAGTACAAGCTGTCGTTCAGCTTGGTGAAGCTTTCCATGCCGGTGCCGGTGCAGCACCAGAAGTGCTCGAACGGCGAGCTGTAGACTTTGAAGTAGCCGGTCGCCATCGGCTGGAAATACATGGTCATGCCCGTATGCGGATGCTGCGACGAGACGATGGCGTTGAGAAACGTATTTTCGTAAAAGTCCGCGTATTTGGCTTCGCCGCTCAGCATAAACAGCTCGCGCGTCAGCTTGAGCATATTGTAGGTGTTGCAGGTCTCGGCGGTGAAATTGGAGCGCTCGCGGTCCAGTTTGTCCGGCTCGCCGAAATGTTCCCATTCGCTGTTGCCGCCCGTGATATAGCTGTGATGCCCGGCGACCATGTCCCAGAAGCGCTGCGCCGCTTCCAGATAGAAGCGCTCGCTCTCGCCGAGCGTGCGGTAGCGGTTCAGCGCGCCGATAAACTTGGGGATCGTCGTATTGGCGTGCTTGCCGGTCAGGATATCGCGCCCTTCGCGCACCGGACCCAGCAGCGTCAGCTCGTCGAAGCGGTGCGCGGCGTCCAGATGGGCGCGCTCGCCGGTCAGTTTGTACAAATCGTACAGGCAGTCGTTCATGCCGCCGTATTCGACGGCGAGCACCGCCGCCTGGATTTCCGGCGTCCAGGCTTCCGTGCGGCGGGCGATCCAGCCGCCCAGCCGCGCGGCGATGTCCAGCGCCGCGCGGCTTCCGGCCGCTTCGTAAGCGGCGGTCAGTCCGGCGACGATCTTGTGCATCGTGTACCAGGGCACCCAGGCCGGCTGTTTGCGTTCGACGCGGTCGAACAGCTCTTCCGGGAAAGCGGACAGATAGCCGCTGTCGAACTGGCATTCTGTCAGTCCGGCGGCAAGTTGTTCCAGCCGGATCTTCAAATCGGCGTCGCCGGAGGCGGCGTAAGCCTGGGCCAGCGCTTTCAGGTAATGGCCGAGCGTATGGCCGCGGATCTCGGTGCTTTCCCAGCCGGGATATTTGGCCGCGAGCGGCTCAAGCCCGCGCGTTTCCCGGAACCCGGCCAGCAGGCGGTCCGGTTCGTAGTTTTTCAGATAGCGGATTTCGCGGTCGAAAGCATTGTTCAGATAAGCGTCGGCGATGCGGACCCGGTCCGGACGGAACCCGGTCAGCGCAAGCGGCGGAGCGGAATATTCGATCGGCATGGCAGTTCTCCCCGTTTATCAAGATAGGATATGAAAGTCTTGTCTTCCCCAGCTTACCGGCCGCCCGCGGGAGGGTAAATAGCCCAACGTTCGAATCAGTGTCAAAACGTTGGAGGCTTGCGCCGAAAAATCGGCAAATACGAAGCGGAAAAACCGGAAACGAACGGACGAAACGCCGTCAAGCCGCGCGCGGCGCGCATTCTGAGCCGCGAGGTCGAAAGCTTGTTTCGACCGAAGCGGGTGTCAAAACAGGCAGAAGCGCCAAAAACTCCGTTCGCCGGTTGCGGCGAACGGAGCAGGGAATCCCGCTTATGTTTGGCGAAACTTAACGACCGGCCGCTTCGGGCTTCCGATCGTCAATCCCCGGAAACCGGAAGCCAGACGGCCATCTCGCCGGCGCCGCGGTTGCCCCACAGATAATAAGGCACGGCCGTGATCGTCGTATCTTCGCTGCGCGGAGGTTCCGTGCGATACAGCGGCGCGTCCGCCGCTTCTTCGCCGTTCGCAGCCGGAAGCGTTCGCCGTCCGGCCGTTTCCAGTGCCACGGCCCCGCCCGGCAGATCGCCGGCCCGGCGCTCGACGAAGCCCGCTTCCGCCGACAGCTTCAGCGAAGACACCGGCTCGCCGTTGTCGGCGCTTTCCGCGCAGTAGACCAGCGGCCCGCGCTGGATCGCCGCTTTGTGCGCGTCGGCGCGCAGACGAGGATCGGCATACACGAGCCGAGCCTGCATCGGCAGGCGCACTTCCACAAGGTCGCCGCCGCTCCATTCGCGGCGCAGCACCAGATAGCCGCTCTCCAGCTTGCCTTGCTCCGCGGATACGGGCTCGCCGTTGACGAGCACCGTCATGTCCGGGCACCAGCCCGGCACGCGCAGCGCCAGCGCGAACTGCGCGGTCCGCTCCGGCTGCACCGAGAAAGCAGCCGTGCCGTTCCACGGCAGCTCCGCCTGCTGCGAGATTCGGACGTTCGTTCCGCCGAGCTTTGCGGACAATTCGCTGCCGATATACAGATTGGCGTACAGCGTATCGCCGCTCTGCGTATAGACGTAGCGGTTTAGCGACGCCAGCAGGCGGGCGACGTTCGGCGGGCAGCAGGCGCAGCCGAACCAGGCCTGGCGCTCGGCTTTGACGTGCCGGCGGCCCGGATTGTGCGAGCAGGCCTGCGGCCACACTTCGAGCGGATTGACGTAGAAGTAATGCCGGCCGTCCTGGGACATCGAGCCGAGCACATTGTTGTAAAGCGCGCGCTCCATCACGTCGGCGTACTCGCTCTTGGGCTCCAGCAGCAGCATGCGCTGCGCGAAAAAGATCAGTCCGATCGACGCGCAGGTCTCGGCATATACCGTATCGTTGGGCAGATCGTAGTCGAACGTGAACGCTTCGCCGTGATGCGTCGACCCGATGCCGCCGGTGACGTACATCTGTTTGTGTACGACGTTGTTCCACAGGCGCCGGCAGGCGTCTTCCAGTTGGCGGTCGTCGTTCAACCGGGCGAGATCGGCCATCGCGGTATACATATAGACGGCGCGCACGGCGTGGCCGACCGCTTCGGACTGCTCCCGCACCGGCTTGTGCGCCTGCAAATAGAACGTGTCCAGGCGTTCGCGCGGAAGCGGATCGAAGTGGCCGACCCTGCCGCGCCGTTCCCATTCTTCCCGCAGGAAGTTGGGTTCCTGCCCGCGCTCGTCGATAAAGAACGAAGCCAATTTCAGATACCGGTCTTCACCGGTCAGCCCGTGCAGCTTGACGAGCGCAAGCTCGATCTCCTGGTGGCCGTCGTACCCGCGCAGCTTGCCTTCTTCGGGGCCGAATACGGATTCGATATGATCGACCATCCGCCGCATGACGCCGAGCAGTTTGTCTTTGCCGGTCGCTTCGTAATAAGCGACGGCCGCTTCGATCATATGCCCCGCGCAGTACAGCTCGTGGCAGTCGGTCAGATTGGTCCAGCGTTTGCCGGGCTCCTTGATCGTAAAATACGTGTTCAGATAGCCGTCCGGCTGCTGCGCTTCGGCGATCAGGTCGATCAGCTCGTCCGCCCGGCGTTCGAGATCGGCGTCCGGACGGATTTGCAGCGAATAGCCGACGGCTTCGAGCCATTTGGCCACGTCGCTGTCCTGGAACACCCAGCCGTGGAACTGCCCTTCGGCGCGTCCTGCGGCAATCTCGAAATTGCGCACCGCGCCGCTGGGTTCCGCGCCTTCCGCGCGGTCGTGCAGCGCTTCGTATTGGTACGGGATCACGACGTTTTGGACCAGATCGGTATAGCCGGACCAGAACTTGTCGTTCAGGGACGCGCCGGAGGAAGCGGAGGCCGCCGCGGCCCGGGATGCGCGGTCGGCGCCGGCGCGGGAAAGATTCGCGGAGCCTGAATTTGCGGAATTGGAATTCATGGTTTTCTTCCTTTCGAAGCATGATTTCGCTTTCATTACTGCGCCGCGGCTTGGGGCCGGCGGGCGAAATGCGCGATTCGTTCCTGGCATATCTTCATTATATTCCGTACAATGTACAGGAAACGACCGCTTAAATCTCCCGATTTTTTGTCCGATTTCACACTGGACGAGATCGGATTCGGGCAGAAACGGATCAAGCGGACGGATAACGCGGGACGTCACGAGAAAAGGAAGAACGAATATGCCGAATCCATCGCCTGTCATTCACCTCGCCGCGCCGCCGTTTCCGTATTTTCTGGAATGCGGACGCACCGTATACGCTCCGGGCGACAGCCATCCGAACCGCCGCAATCTCGGCATGTTCGATCTGATCCTGGTCGAGCGGGGCGAATTGTTTATCGGGGAAGAAGAGCGGAGCTGGACAGCCGGAGCCGGGCGGGCGCTTCTGCTGCTGCCCGATCGCTACCATTATTCGGTCCGGCCGTGCGAACGGGAAACGAGCTTTGTCTGGATTCATTTCCGCACGCTGGGCGAATGGCGGATCGGCGAAGAAGGCGGGCCGGTCTTGGTGGACCGCGAACAGCACGCGGACCGGTTCGGGACGCCGCCTTATACGATCCGCCTGCCGCAGTTCGGGGCCCTTCCGGGCGCGCCGGGCGGAAGCGGGGAAGGGGAGCGTCTGCTGCGGCTGGCCGAGCGCAGTTTGTCCGGCGCGGTGTGGGAGCGCCAGCGTTTGTTCGAAGAGCTGCTGCGCGCGCTCGATCTGCGCAGGCGAGAGCCTTCCGGCGGCAGTCCGGCGGAGAGCGTGGCCGAGCGGACGGAAAGTTATATCCGCGAGCATTACGCGCAGCCGCTGACCGGCGCTTCGCTGTCGGAGGCGCTGCATTTTCACTACAATTATTTGACCCGCTGCATGAAAAGGGTCAACGGGCTGACGCCGATGGAATATCTGGCGGAATGCCGGCTGGAGCAGGCGCGGCTTCTGCTGCTGCGTACCGAGCTGTCCGTGGCCGCGGTGGCCGAGCGCGTGGGCTTCGAGACCGCGCCGTATTTCTCGCGCCGCTTCGCCGAACGCTTCGGCGTCTCGCCGCTGCGGTTCCGGCAGCGGCATACGCGCTGATCGGCGGCGAACTTTTTGAAAGATCGAGCAATCGAACAATGCCTCCGGCTTACAGCCGGATGATCGCAGGAAAAAAGGAGGAATCGATAATGAACGAAGAAAAGAAGCCGCATCGATCGTCGTGCTGCGCGCCCGAACGCGCGAAACTTTCTATTGAAATTCCGCATCCAAAACCGCAGGCCGCATCTGATGCGCAAGGCGGCGGAGCGGAGGGCGGCAGAGAGCGGCCCGCGCTTCCGGACCTGATCGACCTGGACGGCGGCGCGTTCCTGATGGGCACCGACGACGCGGACGGTTTTCCGCTGGACGGGGAAGGGCCGGTGCGCGAAGTGACGGTATCGCCTTTCCGCCTTGCCCGCAGCGCGGTCACCAACCGGCAGTTCGCCGCTTTTATAGAAGACACCGGATACCGCACCGAAGCCGAACGGTTCGGCTGGTCGTTCGTGTTTCATCTTTTTCTGCCCGAGGATATACTGGCGGACCGCGCCAATATCGTGGTGCAGACTCCCTGGTGGAGAGCGGTGCGGGGAGCCGATTGGCGGCGTCCGGAAGGACCGGCCTCGAATGTGGAGCAGCGGATGGACCATCCGGTCGTGCA
The DNA here is from genome assembly GCF_030518235.1 of Saccharibacillus sp. CPCC 101409. Lineage (GTDB taxonomy): Bacteria > Bacillota > Bacilli > Paenibacillales > Paenibacillaceae > Saccharibacillus. The sequence goes on from NZ_JAULSA010000002.1 coordinate 156,426, forward strand.
TGTCAGCTGGAACGACGTCCAGGCTTACTGCGCGTGGGCGGGCATGCGCCTGCCGACGGAAGCGGAATGGGAGTTTGCGGCCCGTGGAGGCCTGGTGCAGCGGAAATATCCGTGGGGAAACGAACTGACGCCGGACGGGCGGCATATGTGCAACATCTGGCAGGGACAGTTCCCGGTTCGCAACGACTGCGAAGACGGTTACGCGGGCACCGCGCCGGCCGAATCGTTCGAACCGAACGGCTACGGCTTCTATAATATGGCGGGCAATGTGTGGGAATGGTGCGCGGACGACTTCGACGCGCGCTATCACCGCTCCACCGACTGTGTCAATCCGGTCGGGACCGGCGGAGGCGCGGAAAAGTCGATGCGCGGCGGTTCGTATCTGTGTCATCGTTCGTACTGCAACCGCTACCGCGTGGCCGCGAGAACGCGCAATACGCCGGACAGTTCGTCGGGCAACACGGGATTTCGCGTTGCGGCGGACCGGCCGGCGGACAGCTGAGTTCATTTTTTTAAAATTCGAGTTCGTTCATCAGCATAAAAGCTCCGCCGGCCGCGACCGCGTTGCCCTGCAGCTTGGTTTTGGAAAAAACCGGCGTGTATTCGCTTGTGCCGGGCAGATTCTTGATCGCGATATCGACGGCCGTTTCGTAAACGAGCGGAGCGGCTTCGACCAGCGGACCGCCGAGCACGATACATTCGGGATGCAGGATATTGATCAGGTTGGCGAGGCCGATGCCCAGATAGGCGGCGGTCTCCGTGAACTGCTCGCGCATAAACGTATCGCCCGCGTTCAGCGCATCGGCCAGATCGGAGAAGCGGAGGTCTTCGGGATCGCGATCTTTAAGCAGACCGCCGCGTCCGAGCTTGAGCTGCGCCCGCACCCGATTCTCCAGCGCCCGCACCGATACGAACGCTTCCCAGGCTCCGTAATTGCCTCTTTCCTCCAATCTCGGACCTCCGATATCGACGATCATCTGCCCGACGGCGTCTTCGGGATCGACCGCGCCGCGAATCAGCCGGCCGTCCGACATCATCGCAGCCCGGATGCCGACCCCCGCATGGACATACAGCAGATGCCGGATTTCGCTTTCGCGCATCGCCCAGTGTTCGCCGAGCAAAGCCGTGTTGGAACCGTTGTCGATCCGCACGGGAACTTTCAGCCGCTGCTCCAGCAGCTCGCGAATCGGCACGTTGTTCCAGCCTTCGGCTTGAAAAAACTCGCCCCGTTTGATAATTCCGTTTGCGCGATCGAGCGGACCGACCGCCCCGACTCCCGCTCCGAGGATATCGCCCGGCGTCAGCTCCCTGCCGGCAAGCCATTTCTCCGCTTCTTCGCCCACCGCCTCGACCAGTTTGGCCGGCGTCATCTGCGCATCCATTTTCCAGCGTTTGGACTCCAGCGGATTCAGGTGCATGTCGTACAGGCCGAGCGTCGAATAAATCCGTGAAATCTCAAGACCGAACAGATAGCGGTAAGTCGGATTGGTCTGGAACAGGATCGGTTTGCGCCCTCCCGTCGAGTTCCCCAATCCGGAGATGCGAATCATATTTTGCGCGGTCATATCGTCGAGCAGCCGGGTCATGCTGCTGCTGGTTATCGAAAAATCCTGCATCAGGTCGGCTTTGGATACCGTGCCGAGACGAAGGATTCGGCGGTACACTTCTTTTTTGATCGAAGGCCGGGTACGGGTGATCATGACTAAACCTCTCCATTTCCGAGTTAATAAGTCGGGTTCATTTCATTATACGGGAAACACCATGAGGTTTACTACACTAAAAGCATAGGAATAATCTACTTAATACCAAAAAAAGATTTACTTTAATCATATTCTGAAAATTCAGGTCGTTTTCAAACGTTTAATTCGATTTTATGACGAAAAATAAAATTATTTCGAAAACTTAAATTCATTTTGGAATTAATGCGGTATAATGAATAAGACAATCGGTTCGGAAAAAGTGTTAAAGGAAGGAGGAGAAGAAATGAAATTGGTTTTACAGCCCAGCGGGACGTCCCGGCTAAGGCTGATTCCGCAAATTTTCGCCGTGTTCTGCAAGATCGGCCCGTCCACCTTCGGCGGAGGCTATGCCATGATCGCCACGATCGAAAAAGAAATCGTGGACCGCAAAGGCTGGATGGACAAAAGCGAGATGGGAGACATGATCTCCGTGGCCGGCTCGGCGCCGGGCGGGGTCGCGGTCAACGCGGCCGCTTTTATCGGCTACCGGCTCGGCGGAGTAATCGGCGCGCTGGCGGCCGTGACCGGCATTACGCTGCCGACGCTGGTCGTCGTGCTGCTGCTCAGCCTCACTTACGCTCTGTTCAAAGACAATCCCAAAGTCGAAGCGGCGCTCAAAGGCGTTCATGCGGCGGTCGTCGCCCTCATTCTGGTCGCGGCCTGGAAAATGGCGCGTTCTTCGCTGTTCGATGTCGCGACGTATACCCTGGCCGCGGCCGCTCTGGCGATTCTGCTGTTTACGAATCTGCACTCGATCTGGCTGATTCTCGGCGGTCCGGCGATCGGGGCGGCCGTGGTCGCCATCCGCAGACTGAAACGTCCGGACGTGCGCACGGAACCGGGAACGCAGGAATTGGACAGCTCGGCGATGATGCCCGAATACTATATTTAGAAGGTGGACGTTATGCTTTGGGAGCTTTTTGTTCTTTTTTTCAAAGTCGGCTGCATGGCTTTCGGCGGAGGCTACGCGGTCATGAGCCTGATCCAGCGCGAAGTCGATCATAAAGGCTGGATGGGAGCCGAGCGGTTTCAGGAGATCGGATCGCTGGCCGGCATGGCCCCCGGATCGATCGCCACCAACAGCGCCACGCTGATCGGCTACCAGCAGGCCGGTATGCCCGGCGCCCTGATTGCCACCACCGGCATTATCCTGCCTTCGATGCTGCTGGTCGTGCTGCTCGCCGCTTTTTTCGTCAAACTTCAGCACAGCCTCGGCGTCCGTTCGGCGTTCTACGGCCTGCGCCCGATCGTGACCGCGCTGATCGTATACGCCGCGATCCATTTCGGCTTCGGCGGCCGCGCGGAAGCCGGCGGCCTGCTCGGCTGGCAAACGCTCGGTATGCTGCTCATCTGCGCCGGCTGCCTGCTTGCGATCGTCAAATACAAATGGCACCCCTTCGCCGTGATCCTGATCTCCGCCGCCGCCGGCATCGTCATATTCTGAATTCCGCCCGGGCCGCCAATGGTGCAGCATTGCACTTCTGTTACGAACAGGAACTTCTTTCTCCACACCCTTAAAAGCTCCGGTTTCTGCAAGGAACGGGATCTTTTAAGGGGTCGGAAAAGTTCTTTTCACAGCGAAGCTAATAAGCGGAGGAGAAAATTTCGTGTAGGAGACTTGGCGTTCGCCTTTGAAACCGGGAAGATACCCCTGAAATCTAATCAAACTTCCTGGTTTCAACACGCGACCGAAACGAATTTTCTCCGCAGCCCCTAAGCTTCTACTACGAATAGGACTTTTGTGTAAACCCGAAGATCCGGTTCCCCCAAAGGAACCGGATCTTTTTTTTACCTCACACAATTAAACGCTCAACAATCGCCCGAACCGTGTCGATGATATAGATAAACCGGAATCCGGAGCGCCGACGGCAGGGAGTGAGCCGCGGGATGCGCCGGTCGGGATTTACGATTCTGCGGCGAAGGAGAAGCGCCATGAGCATATTAATCGTCGATGATTCCATGCTGAACCTGGCTTACCTCCGGCATGTGCTGACCGAAGCCGGCTACGAAGATATCCAGACGGCTTACTCGGCGGAAGCCGCGCTGGAGCGCCTGGGTATGGACGGCGGAAAAGTTCCGCGCAAAGCCGCTCCGTTCGACCTGATTCTGCTGGATATCGTCATGCCGGACATGGACGGAATCGAAGCCTGCCGGCTGATCAAGAACTGTCCGCCTTACAGCGACCTGCCGATTATTTTCCTCACGGGGGACCGCAGGCATTTCAAAGAAGCGTTCGGGGCGGGCGGTATGGATTTTATCGAAAAAGGAGCGCCCGAATACGAACTGCTGGCCCGCGTGCAGTCGGCGATTCGGCTCAAGCAGGAGACCGATATTCGCAAAAGCCGGGAAACCGGCCTCATCAAAGAGCTTCATCTGGCGAAACGCGTGCAGAAAAGCGTGCTGCCGCCGCCGTTCGTCGAACCGGATATCCAGATTCACAGCCAGTATATTCAATCCGACGAAGTATCGGGCGACATGTTCTACTGGACGCGGATCGACGAGAACCGCTGCGGCGTGATCCTGATCGACGTGGCCGGGCACGGCCTGTCTTCGGCGCTGATCAGCATGTCGGTCCGTTCGCTGCTTGCCGGCATGGTCAAGCGCCTGGCCGAGCCGGTCGAAGTATGCCGAGAGCTCAACAAGCAAATTCTCAGCTTGTTCGGCGGCAAGCGAGGAGCGGTTTACCTGACCGCAATTTATCTGCTGATCGATATTCCGGCCGGAGAAATCCGTTATTTCAATGCCGGCCATCCGCCGGGACTGCTGTTTTGCGAAGACCGGCCGGCGCAGTATCTGGAAGGAACCGGCGTTCCGCTCGGGCTGCGCAAGACGCTCAAGGGTGAAAGCGGCGTTTGCCGTTTCGACGGCGCGTCCAAGATCCTGCTTTATACCGACGGGCTGGTGGAGACGCCGAGAGCGTCGATCCGCGACGGAATCCGCGAGCTGGAAACTTATTCTTCCCGCATCCGCTATCTGCCGAACGAACGCTTTACCGAGAAGTTGGCCGAACGCGGGCGCGGCAAGGAAGACGACGTTTGCATCGTATCGATCCAGCTGGGATAACAAAGCCCCGGCCGTTATTTTTTAAAGTTAAATTGCATCGTTGCGGGAAAGGAGAATGAGTCCCGATGGAAAGATCCATTATTACAAGAGCGAAAAGCGCCGAAATGGCGGTGGAAGAAGCGCTGAAACTGCTGGCCGTTTCCCGGGAAACGGTACAGATCGAAATCCTGGAGCCGGGAGGCCGGGGGATGCTCGGGCTGGGAGGGAAGTTGGCCGTCGTCAAGGTCGTTGTGCTGCCGCCGGCTTCGGCCGCGGCGCAAACACCGTCTCCCTCTTCGACTGGCGCCGCTTCCGAGGCCGCGGAAGCGCCGCGCTCGGGAGAACCGCCGGCCGATCCGGGTGCGCCGCCCGCCGCCTCGCCTGGTTTCTTGGAGCAGGCTGCGCGTCCTGCGGAGACTGCCGGGTTGGGAAGAGACGGCTCGGCGGAGCGGCGCGAGTCCGCTTCCCCGGCAGCGTCCGCGCCGGTCTCGGTTGCGACCGAGCTTGCCTCCGCGTCCGGAACGCCGGAGACTGCGGCGCAGGAAGCTTCGATCGGCATCGTCGGCGGGCGGTTCGTGATCGAAGCGACGGGAGGCAGCCATCCGCTGCTCACGCCTCCGGCCGGCGTTCTGATGTACAAGAACGGAACGCCGATCGAAGACAAAGTATCGGTCGCTCCGGAGGACCGGATTACGCTGGAAACCCGGCCGGAGCCCGAGGAACCGGTATGGACGCTCGAACTCGACGACAAAGCGATGCAGGCGAAGCTACAGTTTCGTCCCGCTTTTGCCCGCACCTTTACTTTGCTCGACAGCGAACCGCGTCCGCATCTCGTCGTACCGGTGGAAGAAACCCGGACGCCGCTGCCGCTTCCGGCCGAAGCGGTCCGCGAGCGGCTGCTTGAACTCGGCGTAGTCTACGGCGTTCGCGGCGACCGCATCGCCGCGGCCTGCGCTTCCGAAACGCCCGGCATGTTCGTGGTGGCGGAAGGAACTCCCGCCGTCGAAGGCGCGGACGGCAAATTCGAGCTGACGTTCGAGACCGAAACCAAGCGTCTCGGTCCGCAGAGCCGCGAAGACGGCACGATCGATTACCGCGAGATCATCGAGTTTCCGAACGTAACCGAAGGGCAGGTGCTGGTCCGCACGCTGCCGCCGCGTCCGGGCCGGCCTGGACGCGATCTGCTCGACCGGCCGGTGGAGCCGAGAGCGGTTAACGCCGTACAGCTGATGGCCGGCAAAGGCGTATCGGTAACGGAAGACGGCAGACGCGCCGTCGCGCTGGTATCCGGCATGCCGCAGCTCAAGAAGCAGGGCATCCGCATCCATCTGTCGATCCTGCCCAAGCTGGTCCAGCGCGGGGACGTCGACTTGAAGTCGGGCAATATCCGTTTTCGCGGCGACGTGGAAGTATCGGGCGGCATCCAGAACGGCATGGAGGTCGAAGCGTTCGGCAGCCTGACCGTCAAAGGCACGATCGGATCGGCGGCCGTCGACGCTTCCTACTCGCTGACCGCGGGCAATCTGATCGGCGCCAAAGTCAATGTGGGCAAAGGCAATGCGTTTCTTCAAGAAATCGAGCCCCTGCTGCTGGAGATCGCTTCGCAAACGCAGCTGCTGCAATCGGCGATCGGCCAACTGGGCCAGACCGCGGCGTTCAAGCTGAACGACCTGCAGCAGGCGGGGCTGGGCGCTCTGCTCAGCGTGCTGCTGCGGGGCAAGTTCAAGTCGCTGAACCAGACGCTGACCCAATTTATGCAGCAGATGGACAAGAACGAAACCCAGCTTGAAGACGAGTGGAAAGCTTATGTGGCGGAGTTGAAGCACGGTTTCTTCGACGCCAGAAGCGGCGGCTTCCGCGGACCGTCCGAGCTGGACGCGTTCCGCCGCCGCACGCTGGATCTGTACGGCTCTATCTGCGGACCGCAGGATCGCCCGATCTTTATCGATCTTCAGTATGCCCACAACAGCCATATCTACTGCGGCGGCGGCGTGCGCTCCGCCCGGGGCGCTTACAACACGATGCTGTTCTGCCAGGGGATTCTCGAATCCGGCGGCACGCTGCGCGGCGGCGTCTACTTCGCCGGCCGCGGAATGAGCATCCGCGAAGTGGGGGCTCCCGGCGGCGTCGCGACCAAGCTGCAGGTGCCGGATACGGCTTTCGTCAAAGCGGTCCGGGTGCTGGAAGGAACCGTCGTCCAGGTGGGCAGCCGTTCGTTCCAGTTTGTCGAAGAAGCGCAGAACGTGAACGCGAGATTGAGTCCGTCCGGCGAACTGCTGCTGTTCTGAACGGCCGGCGGAAGCACGGCCCGCTGCATCACCGATCTTAAATCAAACTTTATCAAATTGCTGGGAGGTCCCGGATTATATGTTCGCTTACAAAATTCAGGAAAACGGGCAGGAAGCGATTGTCATGTTCGAGGGCGATATCGACATCGATAGCAGCGAAGTGGTCGAAGAAGACATTTTGCCGGCCGTGTCGGCGTATTCGAGCATTCGGCTGAACTTTGGAGAAGTGTATTTCGTCGATTCTTCGGGGATCGGCCTGATTATCCGCATGGTCGACGAACTGCGCGAAGCCGAACGAAACGTTCGCATCGAAGCGGTCCGGCCGGAAGTGATGGAAGTGTTCGAACTGCTGCAAATCCACGAGATTCTCGGGGAGGAAGTGTTCGGCTGATCCGCCTGCAGATCGGACAAGCGCCGGACGGCAGGTATTCTATTCGAGTGAGAGGTAAGCGGAGATGAATGCAAAAATCGGGTATTACCCGGCCTGGACGCTGGCCGGCTGTCTATACGGGGCGCTCCTGGCCATGGGATCGGGTCAGGTGAACTGGACCCAGGTGCTGCCGATCCTGGCGGTTACGCTGCTGCTCGATCTGTTCCCGATCCGGCTGATCAGCGGTGACGAATTCGGAGCGAGCCTGATCGGCTATCTGTCCCTGCTGATCGGTTTCGGTCCTTACACGGCGGCGGTGTGCATCTTGATCAGCTGCCTGGTCAACGAACTGCGGCAGTCCAGGCTTCGGCTGCCTTTGTTCGATCCGGCGCGCTGGATGCTTCGGACGTGCATCTATACCGTGTGCATGCTGGCCGCGGCTCTGGTTGTGCGGCTGCCTTTGTTCGATCACGCTTCGATCTACGTCCAGGCGGCGGCTGTCGCCCTCGCGTACAAATGCGTCAAGATTCCTTTGACCGCTGTCGTGCGCCGGGCCGCGTACGGCACGCCGATTATCGCGGGAATCCGCAACCGTCTGCGCGAAGCGCCGGTGCCGATCCTGCTGTGTATTGTGGTAATTCCGCATTTCCTGGAGAACCTGGCGCGCAACGGAACGTTCTACGAGCTGGCTTACACGGGACTGCTGCTGTTCTTTATCTTGTACTTCTCCAGGGTGTACCTGCGCGAAGTGACGGGCTGGCGCCGGACGTTCGAGCGTTTCGCGCTGCTGTTCGAAGAACGGCTCTCGCCGGATATGGAAGGACACGGCCGGCGCACCGGCGTGATCGCCGATCATGTGCTCGACAGCATCGCTTATCCGCGCGAGAAGAAGCGCGACTTTATCCAGGTCGCGATTCAGCACGATATCGGCAAATCGGCGCTGCCCGCTTATCTGTTCAACAAGCGCGGCGCGCTGTCCCTGTCGGAGGAGCGGGAATATCAGTCCCACAGCGAGAAGGGCGCCGATATTATCCGCACGATCATGCAAAGCGACGAGATGGCGAAGTGGGTCCGGCACCATCACGAACGCTATGACGGCAAAGGCTTTCCGGACGGGCTGAAAGGCGAGGAGATTCCGTACGAATCGCGGATTCTCGCCCTGTGCAGCCGACTGGAGCATCTGCTGCGGCAGGAAACCGACGACGAGAAAGTCGCGGCCCGGTTGAACAAACTGGCGGGCAAAGAACTCGATCCGGCCCTCGCCGGCGCAATCGACCGTTCTTTCCTGCTCTGGCTGCGCGATATGCTCGCCGCGGAACCGGCTTCGGCCGATTCGGCCCCAAAACCGGCGCAGGAAAGCGCCGCGGAGGTTGCGGAAGAAGAAAGCGGTTCGTTCGTCGGCACGAGCGCGATGCTCAAGCTGTCTTCGGACGGGCTGCTGTACGGACTGGAACAGCCGGCGCTCGAAGAATCGCTTGTGCCGCTGGCCCGCAGAGCCGAATCGCAGCAGGTTTCTTTTTACGAAATCCTGCGCAGCGAAGGCAAGACGTACGAAGCGCATTTCTACCCGGAGCACGGGGAAGTGCGGATCGTGCTGACGGATATTACGCCGGCTATCGCTTATCGGGAAAAGCTGAACGAAGACACGCTGCGCTCGTACCGCGAAGTGATCGGCGCGCTGTCGGAAGGACGCGTCACGCTGTGTCTGACGGCCGGCGAAGTGTCCGAGCGGCTGGGCGGCAGACTGGATCTGCTGAAGGTCGAAGGCCGGCCGGATGTCGGTCCCGCGCGGGATATGGCCGCGCGCTTTATGCCCGCCGACGATCCGAAGCGCTCGATGAAAGTGAAGCTTGCGGTATCGGAAGCGGCGACGAACCTGCTCAAGCATGCGACCGGCGGCGAAGTGACCGTTCTGCGTTCCGGCGATTCCCTCCAGGTGCTGATTCGCGACCAGGGTTCGGGCATCCCGCTGCACGAGCTGCCCAAAACTTTTCTGGTCGGCTACAGCAGCAAGCGCTCGCTGGGAAGAGGCTTTGCGGTGATGTATGCGTCGGCGGAGCGCGTGTTCCTGTACACCGACCGCGGCGGCACGCTGCTGCTGATGGAATTCGACGACGTTTTCCCGGCGGCCGAGCCGGCCCGGGAAAGCGAGCTTTCCGCTTCGCTGCCGGCTTTCGGACCGGGCGAACGCCGGACGCTTTCGGGCGAGAACGCCACGGCTCTGCGCCGGGCGGAGTAGGGGATAGGCAAAGCTTGATTTCAAAGCTGGAAAATACGCAAATTCAGAGACGGTCTCTTATTCAAGAGCCGTCTTTTTTTCGCGCTTTTTTTGATAATCGGGCCTACTGTTTGTACAAATGCGTTCTTTTCTTGCATTTTTTCTTTAATTTTAAAAAAGTAAACGTCGGATCTTGTAGTTTCCTATAGGCGTATTCTATGATTAAATGAAATGTAAGAAAAACTGACTCAAATATAGGATTTTAAATAAAAAGAAGAGTCGGAAAGGAGAGAAACATGATTGAATTTCATGAAGTGGATAAGTTTTATGGAGATTTTCAAGTTTTGAGTAATATAAGCTTACATGTAAAGGCCGGAGAAGTCGTAGTGGTGCTTGGACCTTCGGGATCGGGCAAAAGCACGATGCTGCGCTGCATCAATCGGCTGGAAGAAACGAACAGCGGAACGCTGACGGTTAACGGCATAAGGGTCGATGAACGGAAAACGGATCTCAACAAACTGCGCCGCAATATCGGAATGGTCTTTCAGCATTTCAATCTGTATCCGCACAAAAAAGTGATCGACAACATTACGCTCGCGCCGATCAAGGCGCTCGGCGTCTCCAAATCGGAAGCGGAGAAGACCGCCATGCATTATCTGGAGAAAGTCGGAATCGCCGATAAAGCGCAGTCTTTCCCGTCGCAGCTTTCCGGCGGCCAGCAGCAGCGGGTGGCGATTGCAAGAGGACTTGCGATGAAGCCGCAGATCATGCTGTTCGACGAACCGACGTCGGCGCTCGATCCCGAGATGGTCGGCGAAGTGCTCGATGTGATGAAGGCGCTGGCGCGCGAAGGCATGACGATGGTCGTGGTCACGCACGAGATGGGCTTCGCCCGCGAGGTGGCGGATCGCGTCGTGTTTATGGACCGGGGCCGGATCGTGGAAGAAGCGCCGCCGGAACAGTTTTTCTCCGCGCCGCAGGAAGAACGGGCCCGATTGTTTCTGAGCCGTTTGCTTAATCACTGACCGTTGTCGCTTTCAACAATTTATGGAGAAAAGGGGTATATTCCATGACCAAACGCACAAAAAAGATGTCCGCCGTTCTGCTGGCCGGTTTGTTCTCGCTGTCCGCCCTGCTGGGCGCATGCAGCACGACCGGAGGCACAAACGCATCGGGCGAAGCCGCGGGTTCCGCCGGTTCGCAGCTCGACGCGATCAAGGAACGCGGTAAACTGGTCGTCGGCGTCAAATACGATACCAAGCTGTTCGGCCTGAAAGATCCGGCAAGCGGCGAGGTTCAGGGCTTCGATGTGGATATGGCGCACGCGCTGGCCAAAAGTATACTCGGCGACGAAAGCAAAGTGGAATTGAAAGAAGTTACGTCCAAAACGCGCATCCCGATGCTCAATAACGGCGATATCGACATGGTTGTCGCGACGATGACGATTACGGACGAGCGTAAGAAGGAAGTGGATTTTTCCGATGTGTATTTTCAAGCCGGCCAATCGCTGCTCGTCAAAAAAGGCAGCCCGATCGCCGGGATCGACGACGTAACGGCGGATACGACGGTTATGGCGTCCAAAGGCGCGACGTCGATCGCCAATATCGAAGCCAAAGTGCCGGGCGTCAAAGTGCTCCAGTTCGATAATTACCAGGATGCGTTCAACGCGCTCAAAGCGGGGCAGGGCGACGCGCTGACGACCGACGACGCGATCCTGTACGGCATGGCCGCGCAGGACCCGAACTACGAAGTGGTCGGCGAGCCGTTCTCCGACGAGCCTTACGGAATCGCGGTGAAGAAAGGCGAGACGACGCTGGTCGAAGCGGTCAATAAAGGACTCGCCGATATGAAGTCCGACGGTTCCTACAACGAAATGTACAAAAAATGGATCGGCAAAGAACCGGCGGCCGAATAAAGCGCAGCCGACGCCGGAATCGAAGCCGCGGGCACTGAACGGTCCGGATAAGCTCAAGGAGGTGCAAAGGGCATGCTGGATTTCTCCATTTTGACGAATCATCTGCCGGAGTACGGGGAAGGGTTCCTGAATACGATCAAAGCGAGCGTATTCGCTCTGCTCGGAAGCTTTGTGCTGGGAACGATCATAGCCGTCTTTCGGATCAGCGGCTTCAAGCCGCTGCGGTTGATCGGGGCCGCGTATGTGGAATTTATCCGCAATATTCCTATTCTGATCGTGGTGCTGTTCTTTTTCCTGGGACTGCCTTCGCTCGGGTTCAAGCTGGACGGATTCCAGGCGGGGACGCTGGGGCTGACGGTATACACGGCCGCTTTTATCGCGGAAGCGATCCGCGCCGGCATCCAGTCCGTGCCGGCCGGACAAACGGAAGCGGCGCGCTCGTCGGGCATGACGTATATGCAGACCATGCTGCACGTTGTTCTGCCGCAGGCGATCAAGCTGGTTATTCCGCCGCTAAGCAACCAGTTTATCAATCTGATCAAAAATTCGTCCGTGCTCACGATCGTATCGGGATTCGATCTGATGTATTTTGCCGATATCATCAGCAGCGAAACGTACGTCACGTTCAGTACGTATATTTTCGCCGCCGTGTTCTATCTGCTGCTGACTCTGCCGCTCAGCTTCGCCGCGCTGGCGCTGGAGAAGCGTCTGGCCCGAAGCGCCTGATCGCGGCCCGCCCGCGCAAAGCGCAAAGAAAGCAAACGGAAAGGAGAGAATCCTATGGACTTTGCAGGCGCCTATTCGCCGGACAACCTGCGTTTTCTGGCGGACGGGCTTAAATTGACGCTTTACGTTGCCGCCGTTTCGATCGTGCTCAGCTTCGTATTCGGCACGATTGTCGGAACGCTGCGCTATATGCGGGTCCCCGTGCTGTCGCCGGTGCTTGCGGTGATCGTGGAGACGCTGCGCAATCTGCCGCTGCTGCTGATTATTTTCTTTATCCAGTTCGCGCTGCCGGAAATCGGGTTCAAATTCACCGTGACCGCCGGCGTCATTACGGCGCTGACGCTGTTCGAAGCGGCGATGATCTCCGAGATCGTGCGCGCCGGGCTTCAGTCGATTCCGAAAGGACAGACCGAGGCCGCCCGTTCGTCGGGGCTCGGCACCTATCAGACGCTGCGCTATATCGTGCTGCCGCAGGGGTTGCGCCGGATGGTGCCGCCGCTCGTCAGCCAGTTTATCTCGCTGCTCAAAGACACATCGCTGGCCGTGATCGTCGCGCTGGCCGAGCTGATGCACAACGCGCAGATCGTCATGGCGCAGAACCACAACTATCCGATCCCGATCCTGCTGCTGATCGCTCTGGTTTATTTCGCAATCAATTATACGCTGTCGCTGCTGTCGCGCAGACTCGAAGCGCGTACGACCTGATCTTTGTGCAAAAAAGTATTCGCCGCCCGGCTTCCTTCTGGAAGCCGGGTTCGGTGCGTTAACCAATAGGCGCTCTCCGGCGTAAACCGGATAATTTTGCGCGGTCCACGGCCTGAAAACGCATCGTGGAGAAGCGGATTTGTGATATGGTAATAATTAAGCGATTTTTTAGTGGCGGCGCGTCGTCAAAGCGTTGTGCAGACGTTCCGGCGGCGTGCGCGCGGCAAAGGAGAACAGCGGACCATGCAGGCCTTTTTCCGCAATGAAAAAGTACAAATGTTCGCGGTCGCGCTGGGAACGGCGGCGGCCGGCGAATTCAAGATCAATCCGGTGCCGGGCGATCTGTTCCGCATCGGGCTCGGCGGCAGCGCTTTTCTGCTGTTCCTGCTGCTGATGAACCGGCTTCCCTTTATCAAAACGGGGCTGTGGACGGCGGCGGTCGTCGTCGCGTTCCGCACGCTGCTCGATCTGGTCTTCGCGCCCGCCGGCGGCTTCAGGCTGAGCGGCGAGCTGGCGGTGCATATCTCGGGCGGGCTTTATTACCTGGTGTTCGCGCTCGGCATGCGGACGATCCAGCGGCGGATCGAGCGCATGAATCCGCTGCTGCTCGGCGCGGTCTGCGCCGGCATCGACCTGACGTCCAACACGGCGGAGATGTGCTGCCGCTGGCTGCTGAACGGCTCGGATATTTCCAACGCGGCGACCTGGGGCTATATCGCGCTGGTAGGCGCGGTACGCGGATTTTTTATGACGGGATTGTACAGCAGCATCGCCGTCAGCCAGATCCGGGCGCTGAATCTGGAGCAGAACAAGCGGATGGAACAGATGCTGGCGGTCAGTTCCGGCCTGTACGGCGAAGTGTTCTATTTGCGCAAGTCGATGGACGCGATCGAACATGCGACCGGCAGCGGCTACAGGCTGTACGCCGATCTCAAGCGCGAAGGGCTGGCCGACTTCAGCCGCCGCCAACTTGCGATCACGCAGGAAATGCACGAAGTCAAAAAAGATTCGCAGCGGATTGCGGCCGGTCTGCTCAAGCTGTTCGAACAGGAAGCGAAAACGCGGCTGTCGCTGGGTGAGATCGCCCGTTATGCGGTACGCGGCAACCAGAAATACGCGATGATGCTGAGCAAGCAGATCGTGTTCGATGTGCGGATCAGAGCGGATTATCACACATCCGAGCATCTGCCGCTGCTGTCCCTGCTCAACAACCTGCTTGCGAACGCGGTGGAAGCGATCGACCGGTCGGGCGCGGTCGGACTGGAAATCTATACGGACAACGACGATACAGTGCTGCTGGTAACCGATACCGGCCCGGGAATCCCCGAGAAAGACCGCGAGCTTGTATTCGAACCGGGCTTTACGACCAAGTTCGGGCGCGAAGGCTCGGCGGCGACCGGGATCGGGCTGTCGCATGTCCACGATATCGCGCAGACGCTGGGCGGAGAGATCCGGCTGTTCCTGCCCGCGGGAGACGTGTGGAGCACGGCGTTCGAAGCCGTTTTTGCCACGGAGGCGCTGAATAAGGGGGAATAGACGCATGGCGTCTTTTTGTATTATCGACGACGATCCGGCAGTGCGCGCGATGCTGTCGAATATTATAGAAGAAAGCGGGCTGGGCGAAGTGGTCGGCACGGCGAGGGGCGGTGAAGAAGGCGCGCGGGTCGTGTTCGATACCCGGCCCGATATCGTCCTGATCGACTGGCTGATGCCGGACCAGGACGGACTCGAAACGCTGGAGCAGCTCAAAGCCCAGGGTTTCCGGGGCAAGTGCGTGATGATCTCGCAGATCGAAGACCGGGAAATGGTCGGCGAAGCGTACCGTTCGGGCATCGAATTTTTTATCCGCAAGCCGATCAACCGGATCGAGGTGGAGACGGTGCTGGGCAGGGTCGGCGAGCACTCGGAACTCAGCCGCTACCTGAGCGAGCTCCGTTCTTCGCTGTCGCGGCTGGAGCGGATCGGCCAGGCGCCGCCGGGCCGCGCCTTCGAGCCTTCGTCCAAACGCAGAAGCGCGTCCGACGTGCTGCGCCCGATCTATATGAACCTGGGCATTCTCGGCGAAGCGGGCTGCGCGGATATGACGGCGATCATGGAGAATCTGCTGCGCCGGGGACAGCCCGACTGCTTTCCGCCGCTGCGCCGGCTGTACGAGGAAGCGGCCGCGGTTCACAAAGCTTCGCCGAAGGAGATCGACAAAGAAGCGAAAGCGGTCGAGCAGCGCATCCGGCGTACGATTACCGCCGCGCTGACGCATCTGGCGTCGCTCGGATTGACCGATTACGGCAATCCCAAATTCGAACACTACGCGCCGCTGTATTTCGATTTCGAAGACGTGCGGGCCAAGATGAAAGAGATCGACGAAGGACACGGCGACGGCAGGAACAAAGTCGGCATCAAAAAGTTTTTGCAGGTGATGTACCTGGAGATGAAGGATCGGCTGGAGGCGGAATGAGCAAAAGCTTATTCCGTTTTTTTGTTTTTTAATAGGAAGGGTTTTGCCTTATCAATGTTTTGTATAAGCAAATCGAAAAACTCTATTAGCCCGGAAGCATTTCGAGTGATAAAGTTAACAGCAATCAATCCCGAGTAAACAAGTGGGTGATGTAAAAATTAAAGCGGGGGTGCGCAACATGAGTGAAGTTTTCCGGAGAGCGGAAGCCAAAGACGCGGAGCGTCTGGCCGATATTACGTACCGCGCCTACGAGCTGATTCGCGAGCTCGGCCTGCACTGGCCCGCGGCCCATGCCGATCTGCCGCTGGTGCTGCAAAATATCGGGGAAAACGAATGTTATCTGCTCGAAGAAGACGGCAATCCGGTGGCGACGGTGACGCTGTCCACGAACGGGGAAAGCAAAGCGATCACGGAATTTCCTTTCGTCAAATGGTTCGCCGTCGATCCCGAGGTGTCGAACAAAGGTTACGGCGGACGGCTGCTCGACTGGGTCGAACGCGAGATCGTGCTGGGCAAACACGGACACCGCGAAGTCACGCTGGCGACGGCGCAGAAGCATCCGTGGCTGGTAGAGATGTACGAACGCCGGGGGTACGAACGCATTTTGGAGCTCGACGCGAAGAACGGGGACGGCATCATGTACCTGCTTCGCAAAAATATCGCGGATTACAGCTATGCCGATCCTTATTCGGTCCAAAGGGGATAATAAAAAGATGAGAAAAAGAAAAAGTTGGCTGAGCGTATCCGCTCTGGGGTTGATGCTGCTGTCTTCCGGCTGCGGAAACGGCGGCGAACCGGCGGCGCAGGCTTCCGCCAGCGGCGAGTCGGGCGCGGGCGTAACGAAGATCGTGGTGGGGACGGGAACGGCTTTTCCGAAAGTGTGCTTTATCGACGAAAACGGCAAGCTGACCGGATTCGACGTGGAGCTGCTGCGCAAGATCGACGAGCTGCTGCCGCAGTACGAATTCGATTTTCAAACGATGGATTTCAGCAATCTGCTGCTCAGTCTGGAAACGGACAAAATCGATCTGGTCGCGCACGTGATGGAGAAAAATCCGGAGCGCGAGCAGAAATACCATTTCAACGCCGAAGCGTACGCGCACTGGCGCAACCGGATCGTCGTCGCCAAAACCAACGATTCGATCCGGTCGCTGGACGATCTCCAGGGCAAAAAGGTGCTGACCGGCGCGACGAGCGCCGAAGCGCAAATTCTCGAAAACTACAATAAAGAGCACGACAAAAAAATCGACATCGTATACCAGAGCGGCCAGGCCAACGACACGGTCAGCCAGCTGGTGTCCGGACGCGTCGACGCAACGATCGCGGCCGACTTCGTCGTGCCGGTGATCGATCCGCAGGGGCAGCTGAAGCAGGTGGGCGAAGAGCTGACGTCGGACGACGTGCTGTACGTGTTCCGCAAAGACGACGCCGACTCGGACAAGCTGTCCGACGCCATCGACGGAGCGGTCAAAGAACTCAAAGAAGACGGCACGCTGAGCAAGCTGAGCGTCGAATGGCTGGGCAGCGACGTAACGGGCGACCACGCAAAGTAAAGCCGGCGCACACTTTTACAAGGAAGAAAGGAGGATTTCGATGGGCGCGTCTTTTGACATCGGCTACGTGTTCTCGTTCCTGCCGAAGCTGCTGGACACGCTGGGCGTGACGCTTCTGATCGTGGCCGGTTCGCTGCTGACGGGGATCGTGGCCGGATTTCTGGTCGCGCTCCCCCGCATGTACAAAATCCCGGTGCTGCGCGCGCTGTCCGGCGTTTATCTGTCTTTTTTCCGGGGCACGCCGATTCTGATCCAGCTGTTCCTGTTCTATTACGGACTGCCGGAGCTGCTCAAGCCGCTGGGATTCGATCTCAGCCGCGCGCCGGTCATGCTGTTCGTTATTCTCGCTTACGGGCTGCACACCGGCGCATACGCGGCGGAGATGATCCGCGCCTCGGTCGAAGCGGTGGATCGCGGCCAGGTGGAAGCGGCTTACGCGGCGGGCATGACGCCTTATCAGGCGCTCTCGCGCATCGTGCTGCCGCAGGCGCTGGGCATCGCGGTGCCGGTGTTCTCGAACCTGGTCATCGCGCTGCTCAAAGACACGTCGCTGGCGTTTACGCTCGGCGTGATGGAGATGACGGGCAAAGCGCAGACGCTCGGCACGCTGACGCAGCATTTTGTCGAAACGTATATCGCTTTGGCGCTGATCTATCTGGTTATCAGTTTTACGCTGGAAAAAGTGCTGCTGGCGGCCGAACGGCGGTTGAACCGGCACGAAGCGCGCGAAGAACGGGTCGTCCGGCGGTTCGCGCTTGGAAAAAGGGGTTCGTACCGCGCCGCGTTGGCCGATATCGAGACCGGAAAAGGAGGCGGGATCTGATGCAGCTCGATATTTCGTTTATTTGGACGGCGTTCCGGCAGATCCTCGGCGCGATTCCGACGACCCTGTCCATTACGGCGGTGTCGGTGCTGGTCGGCTTCCTGATCGGGGCCGTTACGGCGCTCGCCCGATTGTACCGGGTGCCGGTGCTGTCGCAGGTCTCGTCGGCTTACGTCACGTTTATCCGCGGCACGCCGATGCTTACGCATCTGCTGCTGATCTATTTCGGCCTGCCGATGATTATCGACGGCCTGGCCGGGCACTTCGGCTGGAGCTTCCGCTCCGCGTCGATCCCGATGATCGGCTTTGCCTACATCTCGTTCTCGATTACGGCCGGCGCGTATATGTCGGAAGTGGTGCGCGCCGGACTGCTCGCCGTGGACAAAGGGCAGACGGAAGCCGCCCATTCGGTCGGCATGACGACGCCGCAGGCGCTGCGGCGGATCTTGTTTCCGCAGGCGCTGGCGGCCGCGCTGCCCAATCTGTCGAATTCGGTGATCGGCATGCTGCACGGTTCGACGCTCGCTTTTGCCGTATCGGTGGTCGATATCAACGCCAAAGCGCAGATCGTCGCTTCGACGAACTGGAAATTCTTCGAAGCGTATCTGGCCGCGGCGCTGATCTTCTGGGGGTTGACGGTCTTGATCGAACGGTCTTCGGCCTGGATCGAGAAACGGATCGGCGCATACAATCGGGGAGGTGTGGCATGATCGAACTCAAAAATATTTCCAAATCGTTCTGGCGCCACGAGGTGCTTCGCAATATTAATCTGAATGTCGAGACGGGGGAAGTCGTGGTCATTCTCGGTCCGAGCGGATCGGGCAAAACGACGCTGCTGCGCTGTGTGAATTATCTGGAGAAGCCGGCGGGCGGAGAGATCGCCGTCGGCGATTTCCGGATGGACTGCGCCCGGGCGAAGCGCGGCGACGTGCTGCGGCTGCGGCGCAAAACGGCGATGGTGTTCCAGCAGTACAATCTGTTCCGGCACAAAACGGCGCTGGAGAATGTGATGGAGGCGCTGCTCGTCGTCAAAAAGCTCCCGCCGAAAGAAGCGCGCGGCCGCAGCGTCTCGCTGCTGGAAAAAGTCGGGCTCGGCGACAAGCTGGACGCTTATCCGAGCCGGCTGTCCGGCGGCCAGCAGCAGCGCGTCGGCATCGCCCGGGCGCTGGCGCTGGAGCCGGAAGTGATCCTGTTCGACGAGCCGACGTCCGCGCTCGATCCCGAACTTGTCGGCGAAGTGCTGGAAGTCATCCGCAATATCGCCCGCGAAGGCATCACCATGATCGTGGTCACGCACGAAATGGGCTTTGCCCGCGACGTGGCGAACCGCGTCGTGTTTATGGACGGCGGAGTCGTCGTCGAGGAAGGGACGCCGGACGAAGTGTTTCAGCGGCCGCGCGAAGAGCGGACGAAGCAGTTTCTCCGGCGGATAACGCCGGAAGCCAATTACTCGATTTAGTCCCTTTTTATCCCCGTAGGAAAGGAGATCTGCTCAAATGACGCGAGACACGGAGAGTCCAAGCGCCGTTACCGGCGAAACGCAAGCGGGAGGGACCGAACGGTCCGCCGTGCCGACGCCCGAGCGCTGGATCGCGATCCGCCGGCATCTGCACCGCTATCCGGAGCTGTCGGGCGAGGAATACGGGACGACCGCTTATTTGCGCGAACAGCTGGAAGCCATCGGCGTGCGCATCGTCGATTACGGTCTCAAGACCGGCCTGATCGCCGAGATCGGCAGCGGCGAAGGGCCTATTGCGGCGCTGCGCGCGGATATCGACGCGCTGCCGATCCAAGAAGAGACCGGGCTGCCCTACGCCTCGGTCCATGACGGGCGCATGCACGCCTGCGGCCACGACTTTCACGCCGCGGCCCTGATCGGCGCGGCGCAGACGCTCAAGCTGCGCGAGAGCGGGCTGCCGGGCACGGTCCGGCTGCTGTTTCAGCCCGCCGAGGAGCGGGCCAAAGGCGCGAAGCAGCTGATTGAAGCCGGGGCGCTGAAAGGCGTCGGAGCGATTATCGGGCAGCACAACAAGCCCGACCTGCCGGTCGGCACGATCGGGATCTCGGCGGGGCCGATCATGGCGGCGTCGGACGGCTTTACGGTGACCGTCAAAGGCGCCGCCGCGCACGCGGCCGTGCCCGAGGCCGGCATCGATCCGATCGTCACGGCTTCGCATATCGTGACGGCGCTGCAAACGATCGCGGGCCGCAGCATCGGCGCGCACGAACGCGCGGTCGTCAGCGTAACCCAGATCCACGCGGGCAATACGTGGAACGTCATCCCCGATACGGCCGTGCTGCACGGCACGATCCGGTCGTTCGACGAAGACGTGCGCCGCGTCGTCAAAAAGCGCTTCGCGGAAATCGCCGGCGGCGTGGCCGCGGCTTTCGGGGCGGAAGCGTCCGTGCGCTGGAGCGGCGGTCCGCCGCCCGTCGTCAACGACGCCGAGCTGGCGCGGCTGGCCGAAGCTTCGGCCGAATCTCTCGGCCTGAAGGCGGCTGCCGGGATCACTTCGCCTGCCAGCGAAGACTTTTCTTTTTACCAGCGGGAAGTTCCCGGCTTGTTTCTGTTTGTCGGTACCTCCGGCAGCCGGGAATGGCATCATCCCGCCTTCGAACTGGACGAAGCGGCGCTGCCGGATGCCGCCGCGCTGCTGGCGGACGCGGCGGTCAGGGCGCTGGAGCATCTGGGGCGTAAAGCCGATTAGAAAAAACGGGACAGACGGATTGCAGCAAACAAGGAGGACGAAACCAATGAGCGAGTCGATCATCGAAGAGTTTTTGGAAACGGAGGTCCGTCTGCGGCGGGCGATCGAAGGGCTGGACGAAGAACGGTTAAGCTGGAAAGCGTCCCCGAACAGCTGGAGCGTCAAAGAAGTGCTCGGCCATCTGGTCGACCACAGCATCGTCGTGTCGTTCCGTATCCGCGCGGTACTGGCCGGAACGCAGGAGCGGCTGCCGGCATTCGCCCAGGACGCCTGGGTGGAAGGGCAGCATACGAACGAAGGCTCCGCGGCCGATATTCTGGAAGCATTCCATGCCGCGCTGCGGTATAACGGCCTGCTGCTGCGCCGGCTCGAACCGTCGGAGTGGGAGAAAAACGGCATAAACGCCCAGGGCGGTACAGTGAGTATCGCCGATATCGCGCGCGGCTTCTCCGCGCATGTGGAGCGCCATCTGGGACAGATCGACCGGATCAAGGCCGCGCAGGCGGAAGAGGCCGGGAAAGTGCGATAGCGGAAGCGAAACCTAAGAAAATAAACACAAAAAAGCCGACGGTTATCTGAATAACCGTCGGCTTCTCGTGTTCTTCGAATCGAGACGACAGGATTCGAACCTGCGGCCTCTTACTCCCGAAGCAAGCGCTCTACCAAGCTGAGCTACGTCTCGAAGAAATCATTTCTTACAAAACTAGATTATACGCTCTGCCTAACTTGCTGTCAAAGGTTTTTTTGTCCCCAGTATTTCGTTGCTTCCCACCCTGCCGGAGCGTATAATAAGCCACAAAATGAAACCCGTTTCACAAAAGGGTTCCCGCGGGAGGGATTGCATTGCGGCCGGTGACGGTATACGACATAGCCAGGGAAGCGAACGTATCGGTAGCCACGGTATCGAGAGTGCTCAACAATACGGCGCCCGTCAAGAAAGAAACGCGCGACCGGATCGTCGCGCTGATCAACAAGCACCAGTTTCAGCCGAACGCGCTCGCACGCAGCCTGACCCGCAAGGAAACCGGCATGATCGGGTTTATTCTGCCGGATATCACCAACCCGTTTTTTCCCGAAGTGCTGGCCGGTTTCGATCACGAAGCGCGCAAGCTCGGGTATACGTATTTCCTGTGCGATACGATCTCGACCAACGAAGAGAACGACCGGCTCTACGACCGCCAGTACGAGCGGGAATCGCAGTATCTGAGCCTGCTGATGGAGAAGCAGGTCGACGGCATCGTCATGATCGGCGGCCGGGTGGATCTGGCGAAGCCGGACGGCGCGCTGGTGCAGGAAGTGGAGGAAGCGTCCAAAAGGGTGCCCGTGCTGCTGCTGAACGGCAGCCTGCCGCGGACGAATCTGAACCGGATCGCGGCCGACCAGAAGTTCGGCGCGCAGCTCGCGGTGCAGCATTTGATCGAACTTGGGCATCGCGATATCGGGGTGATCGGCGGCTTCAACCATATGACCAACACTTTGCAGCGGCTGCAGGGATTCCGCGCGGCCATGAAGGAAGCGTCGCTTGACGTGCGCAAAGAATGGGTGCTGACCGGCGGTTTTTCCGTGGAAAAAGGGCAGGAGTTCACGGCCAAACTGCTGAATATGAAGCGACGTCCTTCGGCTATTTTCTGCATGAACGATCTGATGGCGATCGGCGCGCTCAAAGCGGCTCACCGCGCGGGCGTGAACGTGCCGGGCGAGCTGTCGCTGGTCGGCTACGACGATATTCCGCAGGCTTCGCACAGTATTCCGGAGCTGACGACCATCTCGCTGAATTCGCACGAAATCGGCCGCCAGGCGGCGCAAACGCTCGATAAAATGATCGCGGACCGCAAGGTTCCGCAGCACCAGACGGTCGTGCCCAGACTGGTGGCGCGCGAGACGACCGCTCCGCCGCGGCCGGCAAGCCCCGAATAATTTTACGACAAAAAAGGATTGACAACGTGAACGCGAGGGCTTATTCTTGATTCACAAGAAAGCCCTTACATTTTACGCAGGAATGAAACGGGTTTCATTACAAAACAGTTTGGACCAGGGAATCGGACCGGGATTATCGTTTTAACTCGTAAGAACGGGTTGAGAAGAAGATATAAGCCCCAATTTCGATTCCTTTTTGTCTATACGCAATGTAATCGGTTTCATAAGTACAGGGTTATCCAACGCGAAGGAGGGATTGCATTGTCCGTGTTAACCGAGAGGGAATCGAGCATGGAAATCGAGCGGAAGCGGTCCGGATCATGGTGGAAAAAAATGAAAAACAACCGTACGCTGCTGCTGATGTGCGTGCCGGCGGTCGCTTTTTTTATCGTATTCGCGTATCTGCCGATGCCCGGGCTGTATCTGGCGTTTATCAAGTACAACTACTCCGACGGCATTTTCCACAGTCCGTTCGTGGGCTTCGAGAACTTCCGCTTCCTCGTCATGACCGGCGATTTGTGGAAGCTCACCTTCAACACCGTCGCGTACAATCTGGCGTTTATCCTGCTGGGCAACGTGCTTCAGATTACGGTCGCGGTGCTGCTGAACGAAATGCGGGGCAAATGGTTCAAGAAAGTCTCGCAAACCCTGATGTTCCTGCCGCACTTTATCTCCGCCGTCCTGATCGGCCTGATCGCCTACAACATCCTCAGCTACGACTACGGCCTCCTGAACGGCATCCTGCAATCGCTGGGCATGGAGCCGCTGAAAGTGTACTCCACGCCTAACGCCTGGCCGTTCATCATCGTGCTCACCTACCTCTGGCAGTCTACCGGCTACGGCTCCATCGTTTACTTTGCCGCTATTATGGGTCTCGACAACGAGATCGTGGAAGCGGCGGAGATCGACGGGGCGAACGCTTTTCAGCGCATCCGGCATATCGTGCTCCCGTGGCTCAAACCGACCTTCATCATCCTGCTGCTGTTCTCGCTCGGCGGTATTCTCAAAGGCAACTTCGGCCTGATCTACAACCTGGTCGGAGCCAACAACACGGCGCTGTACGCCACCACCGATATTATCGAGACTTACGTGTTCCGCTCGCTGATGACCAACTTCAACTTCTCGCTGGGCAGCGCGGTGAGCCTGTATCAGTCGCTGTTCGGTTTCGTGATCGTGCTGACCGCCAACTGGCTGGTGCGCAAGCTGTCGCCGGAGAATTCACTTTTTTAAAAGGAGGAGGATTATACGATGGGCGTTATGGACGAAAAAATGCAAAGCACCCGCAAAACCACGGACCGAAGCAGTCTGGTGATCCGGGGCATCAGCTATATCTGTATCGGCGGATTCGCGCTGTGCTGCCTGCTGCCGTTCCTGCTCGTACTCGGCACCTCCTTCACTTCGGAAGCTGCCGTCAAGAAATTCGGGTTTAACTTCTGGCCGAGGGAATTCAGCACGTTCGCCTATAAGATCGTTCTGGAGAATCCCGCCCAGATCCTCGGTTCGTACGCGGTTACACTGGGCATCACGATCGTCGGAACCGCGGTCGGCCTGCTGATCGTCGCGATGACCGGTTACGCGCTGCAGCGTCCCGACTTTCTTTTCCGCAACAAAATCTCGTTCTTCATCTACTTCACGACGCTGTTCTCCGGCGGACTCGTTCCGTTCTACCTGCTGGTGACGCAGTATCTGCACCTCAAAGACAATTATCTCGCGGTGCTGCTGCCGGGTCTGCTCAGTCCGTTCCTGATTATCATGATGAAAAGTTTCGTCAGCTCCATCCCGCACGCCATTACCGAATCGGCCAAGATCGACGGAGCCGGCGATTTTACCATCTTCGTCAAACTGATCCTGCCGATGACGACGCCGGCGCTGGCGACTATCGGACTCTTTATCGCGCTGGGCTACTGGAACGAATGGTACAACTCCATGCTGTTCCTGTCGGCCGATATGCAGTACAGGCCGCTCCAGCTCTATCTGTACAACGTGGTCACCAAAGCCGACGCGATCCGCAACTCGGCCGCCGCTTCCAATGTGCCGCTGAGCGACGTGCCGATCGAAACGATGAAGATGGCGATCGCCGTCGTCGCGACGGGGCCGGTTATTCTGTTCTACCCGTTCGTGCAGCGTTACTTTATCAAGGGCATCACGGTGGGCGCGGTCAAAGGTTGAGCGTTCCCCGTTAAATAAAGCGCGTGTCCGGCTGGCGGATTTTCTCGCAAAAAGATATCGGATCGCCGACCGTGCGCGTTTCAAGCCACCCGATTGCGAATAGTTTGGCCGGTATACACATTCAAAGGGGGTAACCAGATGTTCAGATGGAAAAAAGCGGCGTCCCTGCTGCTCAGCGCGATGCTGCTGATCGCCCTGACGGCATGCGGAGGAAGCGGCAAATCGTCGTCCGCCGGAGCAACAAACGATGACGGCACGCCGGATACGTCGAAGTTCGTCAAGATCAGCTACGTGGTGCTCGGCGACAAACCGACCAACGGGCAGTTCGAGAAAGTGATGGAAAAAGTCAATGCGATCATGAAAGAAAAGATCAACGCCGAGCTGGAATGGAAATGGGTCGAATGGGCCGATTGGCAAACCAAGTACAATCTGCTGCTCGCTTCCGGCGAACCCGTGGACCTGATTACGATCGGCACCGACTGGCTGGATACATGGGCGAACGCGCAGCGCGGAGCTTTTACGAACCTCGACGACCTGCTGCCGAAATACGCGCCGGAGACATGGAAATCCATCCCGGAAGAAGATTGGAACGAAAGCAAGTACAACGACAAGATCGTCCTGATCCCTGAAAACGATTACACGCAGTGGGTCAACCACGGGTTCTTCTATCGGGGCGACTGGGCGAAAGAAGCGGGCCTTACCCAGCCGATCACCAACTGGGAGCAGATCGGCCAGTATCTCCAATACATCAAAGACAATAAACCGGACGTGATTCCGTGGGATATGGCGTCGGGCGCGCAAACCTGGGGCGGTTACGTTCAATCGTACACGGACAACCTGGAACTGCCGATCTCGACAGGATATATGCCGGTCTTCACCGCGCAGTCCAACGACGAGAAGTACACGGTCGCCGAACCGGTATTCAGCGATACGATGCTCGACTACGCGAAGCTGATGAAAGAGTGGGCGGACAAAGGCTACTGGCGCGAAGACGCCCTGAACAACAAGAACGACAACCGGGTCGCGCTCAAAGCGGGACTGTCCGGCCTCGACCAGCACCATACGCAGACGTTCTCCACGCTGCGGGTCGAAATGGACAAAGCGCAGCCGGGTTCGGACCTGCAAATGTTCGCGTTCAACACGACGGGCGGCAAAAACCTGATGGAGCTGTCGATTACGCACGGCGGCACCTCGCTCGGCGCGCACAGCAAAAATCCGGAACGCGCGCTGATGGCTTACGACCTCATCCGCAACAACGAAGAAATTTACCACCTGCTCAACTACGGCATGGAAGGCGTGCAGTACGAGCTCAAAGACGGCAAGCGGACGCTGCCGGAAGGCTACGACCAGACGCGCGACCAGTTCTATTCCGACTTCTGGGGCGGCCGCATGGACAAATTCGAGATTCCGAGCGACACGACGTGGGACAAGATCGATACGGTCTACGCCGAGTACGACAAGATCAAGATTCCGTATCCGTACGGACAATTCGTATTCGACAAAACGCCGGTTGAAAGCGAACTGACCGCGATCTCGCAGGTGACGGGCGAACTCGGTCCGGCGATCAACTTCGGCAAAGTGTCCGATCCGGTCAAAGCCGTCGAAGAATTCCGCGCCAAGCTCAAAACGGCCGGCTACGACAAATTCAAAGCCGAACTGCAAAAGCAGCTCGACGCGTATAAAGCGAAGATGGACGCGCAGCAGTAAAAGGCCGCGGGACGCAAAGCGATTCCAAAGCGTCGGTACGGTCCGTACCAAGATTCAAAAACGATACACGCCTCCGATCCCGCTTATGGGAATTCGGGGGCTTTTTTCTAAAAGGCGGCAGGCTGGACCGATCCGGACAAAACGAACATACGAACTTTCCGAGCCGTGTTATACTGATGGCGTAAACAAGAAGGAGAGATACATAATGGAAAAGATGCGTCCGGAAGAGTATATGGAGAAGCTGAAAGAAGCGTTCGAGACGGTGCTGCCCATCGTTCAGGATGTATTTCCGCTCGACGTGATGTTTGCGCTGACGGACACCGAGAAATTCCGCGCCTATCTGCCGGGCAAAGAAGTGGCGATTCCGATGCGTCCGGATATGCCGATCCCGCCCCGAAGCGGTATTCGCGGCGCGCTCGACGAAATGCGGACGATCAGCGCAAATCTGGGCGAAGAAGTGTACGGCACGGCGTTCAAATCGGTCTCGAAGCCGCTTCGCGACGAGTCGGGGCAGGCCGCCGGCGTATTGACGCTGGGAATCAGCCTGAAAAATCAGCAAATTCTCGACGGCGCGGCGGAACACCTGGCTCAAAGCTCGGGCGAAGTCCGCACGGCGACCCACGATATTGCGCAGACGGCGACCGATCTGGCGTCGGAGATCGGCACGCTAAAAGAAATCGGCCAGAGCGTAGTGTCCGAACTCAAGAAAACCGACGATATTCTGCGTTTTATCAAGGAAGTATCGGAAAACTCCACGCTGCTCGGCATCAATGCTTCGATCGAAGCGGCTCATGCGGGCGAGCAGGGCCGGGGCTTCGGCGTCGTCGCCAAAGAAATTCGCAAAATGGCCGAATCCAGCGCCGCTTCGGCGCGGCAGATCGAGCAGATCCTGGCCACGATCCAGAACCGTATCCAGATGCTGGACGACACGCTCGGCCGCTGCGCCGCGCAGAGCGAGCATCAGGCCGCGGCCACCGAAGAGATTGCCGCTTCGATGGAACAGCTGGCCGAATCGGCGGCGGAGATCAAAAGTATCGCGAAGCTGCTGTGAAGAGGACGAATATGAGAAACGGTAAAAAACGCCGGGCGCCGGTGTCTGCGGCGGGCGCTGCAAAGCCGGTTATCACGCTGGACGGGGTCGGCCGCAGCTACGGCGCGCGCATGATTCTGTCCGAAGTGTCGCTGTCCGTCGACCGGGGAGAAAGCGTCATTCTGCGCGGAAGCAACGGGTCCGGCAAAAGCACGCTGCTCAAGCTGGCGGCGGGAATTATTGCGCCGAGCTCGGGGACGGTGGTCAAAGCGTCGCCCGGCTTAACCTTCGGCTTCGCGCCGGACCGGCTGCCCAGGCTGCGCATGACGTCCGAAGAATACCTGACGCATATGGGCCGAATCGCCGGCCTGCCGCGCACGTCTCTGCGCCGGCGGATCGAAGAGCTGCACAGTCTGCTGGATCTGCCGTCCGGCAGTCTTTCGATGCTGATCCATTATTCCAAAGGCATGCTGCAAAAAGTCAATCTGATGCAGGCCTGCCTGGGGCAGCCGGAACTGCTGCTGCTCGACGAACCGTTCTCGGGCCTCGATCCCGATTCGTCCGACAAACTGCTGACGCTGCTGCACGGCATGCGCGCGCAGGGCGCGGCGGTTATTGCCGCGCTGCACGATCCGCTTCCGTCCTGGGAAGCGGTCAGCGCGACTTACCGTCTGCGCGAGGGGCGGCTTGTCCGTGAAGATTCGGACGATCGCCGGCAGGAGCGGCACGTCCCCGTCTTCTACGAACTGGACGGACTGCTGCCCGAAGCTTCGCGTGGGGCGCTGGCCCGGGATTTTCCGCAGGCCGAATGGTCGGCCGCCGGAAACGTGCTGCGCGTCCATCTTCCGGCGGAAGCCTGCGAAGCGTTTATGGGCGGCTTCTGGTCGGCGGGCGGCACGCTGCTGTCGCTGAAGCGAAAGGAGGAGATGCCGTGATTGCGCTGCTGGAGTATTTGCACCGGTGTTTTATCCGCTCTTACCGCTACGGGGCGCCGACTTTTATTTATCTCGCGATCCTGCTGCTGGTATATACGACCGGGTCCAACCCGGTGATGGACAGCTACGCGTTCTCGTCTTCGATGCTGTTCGTGACGGCCGCCGCGATCGGCTGCCTGATGATCGACGTCGAAGCCGCCAATCAGGAGATGGCGACGCTGACGCATGCCCGCAGCCTGGTCCGGCTGAGCGCGGCCAAACTGCTGTATGCCTGGCTCTTCGCTTCCGCGCTGGGATTGTTCGCCGTGCTGTATCCGGCTTTACTCGGGCGCTTCGACCGGCTGCCCGGTTTCGAAGAGCTGGGAATAGGCCTGCTGTATCACATCGCCCTGGCCGGACTCGGCGTTTCGCTGGCGGGCTGGTTTTCCGCCAAGCTGTTCGAATCGCGCTTCTACGCCATGCTTGCGCTGTGCGCCTGGATCGCGCTGGCTTTCGGCTCGCGCGGCATCGCCGGCGCGCTGCCGGACAGCCTGGACTGGCTGACGGTTCTGCTGCCGCCGGTGCACCCGGCGCTGCACGCGCTGACGTTCTACGCCGAGCTGAGCTCAGGCGCCAAATGGCTGCCGATCAGCGCCGCGCTGCTGTACGCCGGAGTATCGGCGGGGTTGATGCTTGCGGCACTGCATAAGCGCAGGCTGGATTACCCGGGCGGCGAGTGAGCGCCGCAGACGGGGAACAGCGGTAGCGCCGTGTGAACGATAAAACAAGACGAACGAGCAATAAGCCGATCCCTGGAGGATCGGCTTATTGCTGTCGAGAAAGACGGGTAGGGTTCCCCAACGGAAAATAGCGGCACAGGTACACTTATTTGGGGCGGAAATCTTCGATTTCTTCAAATAGCGACACTGATGCAACTATTCGGGAGCCAAAGGCCGAATCGAAGCGAAAAAGCTCGGAATAAGGGTATGATCGCCGTTATTTTCTCGAAAATGTAAGTTTAAGCCTGAATAAGGGCCTATACGCAGCTATTTGGATTCGTCCTGCCGCTCGCTTTAGTTTAGGTTTACACCCAATCGTTTCTCGACAATCTGAAACCGATCCCTGGAGGATCGGCTTATTTGTTGGGCTTATGGGCGCGGCGGGATAAGCCCGAATACAGCCCGTGCCCGGCGTCCGGCAGTCTTACCCCCGCAGCTTTTTCGCCCGTTCCTCGTCTTCCGCCGCAATCTCCCGACGCCACTGGTCGAGTTCCGGCAGCACGCGGCCGGTCATGACGCAGTGGACGTACAGCGACTCGCGCAGATCGACGTAATCTTTGTCGTAGCCGACTTCGATCAGTTCCTTTGTCACCTGCGGAGCCTGTTCGGAACCGATCCGGCACAGCGCGTCGGCCAGTTTGGTAATGCGGGTGAAGTTTTCTTCTTTTTCCAGCAGAGCGATCAGCGCTTCTTCCGAAGCGGGCAGCAGGATGCGCGACAGGATGTCGATCATGCTGAGCAGCAGGAAGCCGTCTTTCTCTTCGCCGTACATCTGCACCAGCTTCTCGACCACTTCGTCGCTGCCGACCCGAACGAGCGCGTCCGCGGCCTGCTCGGCGAGCAGATCGTTGTCGGATTTGAGCGCGTCGTAGAACAGCGGCAGCGCGTACGAAATCTTCAGCCGGCCCGCCGCCTGCACCAGATACACGGCGCGCACGGAATTCGGTTCTTTCGTATACAGCTCCTGCAGCTCGTCGATCGTTTCGCGCGGTTTCAGCACTTCGCGCTCGATCAGCTCGCCCACGAGAAAATCCAGTTTGTCGTAGTCGATATCGCCGTAATCCAGCCCGCTGCTTTTTGCCGTTTCTTCATTAAAAAGCTTGCGCGCCCATTCGTCGGCCAGACCGGACACGCGCACGCGCTCCGCCGCTTCTTCGTGCCAGTCTTCATCCAGCGATTCGATCTGTTCCAGCACCGGCTTGAGCAGATCGGGATCACTGCCGAGCAGCATGCGGGACAGGAAGGTGCGGGCGTTGCCCGTCACCAGTCCGGCTTTCAGCAGATGCAGCATGGCCTGGACGGTGATCTTCGTTTGCGGAAAAGCGGCGGCCCGGTGCAGATACACGTCTTCTTTGCGCGGGGCGGCGACCAATTTCTCCAGCACGAGCGCGGAAATATCCTGCGGGTATTTATAAGTCTCGGCCAAAAACCGGATCGCCGCGTTGCTGACAAGCGGGTCGGCATGCGTGATAAACGGTTTGACCTGTTCGGGTGTAAACATCTCTGTATTCCTCCTAAAAAAACGTACGTGCGTCGAATGCGCCTACCAGTATACCACAGCCGCGTCTTTTTGCATCGGCAAACGGAGCTGAATCATTGACTTTTGCATTTTGTTTTCTATATAATATGGGCATTGAATGCGTAAAAAAGCAGATCTACTCGTCGATGATGAGGAGCAGTAGGCAGGGGGGCGTTACCCCAGAGAGTCGGCGGTTGGTGCAAGCCGGCAGCGAACCCTGCGCGAACTCGCCTCGGAGATATGCGGACAGATGGCGGCCACCGGTCAACGGAAGGCGCGCGTCCAGCCGCATCGGCTCATCCCCGGTAACGGATGCTTGAGTGAGCGGCAGACGAAGCACGTTTTTGCCGTTAACTAGGGTGGTACCACGGGAAGCAGCGCCTCTCGTCCCTAGCGATAACAACGCTATGGACGGGGGGCTTTTTTGATTTTCCGAGCGATTCAGGCAGACAAATAGGGAGTACGAAGGGACAGATGAAGATGAGCGACAAGACCGAACAGGCCGCAGCCGTTTCGCACGGCTACCGCGCCCAGCAGATCGAACCGAAATGGCAGAAGAAGTGGGACGAACAGAAAACGTTTAAAACCGACGATACAGACCGCGACAAACCGAAATTTTACGCGATGGACATGTTCCCGTATCCGTCCGGCGCGGGGCTGCACGTCGGTCACCCGGAAGGGTATACGGCGACGGATATCGTGTCCCGCTACAAACGGATGCGCGGCTTCAACGTGCTGCACCCGATGGGCTGGGACGCGTTCGGCCTGCCGGCCGAGCAGTACGCGATCGACAACGGCGGGCATCCGCGCGAGTTTACGCTGAAAAATATCGACAACTTCCGGCGGCAGATCAAATCGCTTGGTTTCTCGTACGACTGGGACCGCGAGATCAGCACGACGGATCCGGATTATTATAAATGGACGCAGTGGATCTTCCTGCAGCTGTACAAGCGCGATCTGGCTTACGTGGCGGAAATTCCGGTCAACTGGTGTCCGGCGCTCGGCACGGTGCTGGCGAACGAAGAAGTCATCGACGGCAAAAGCGAGCGCGGCGGCCATCCGGTCATCCGTCGGCCGATGCGCCAGTGGATGCTGAGAATCACCGCTTACGCCGATCGTCTGCTCGAAGATCTCGAAGAGCTGGACTGGCCGGAAAGCCTCAAAGACATGCAGCGCAACTGGATCGGCAAGTCCAAAGGCGCGGAAGTCACGTTCCAGGTGGAAGGCACGGACGCAAGCATATCGGTGTTCACGACCCGCCCGGATACGCTGTACGGCGCGACGTACTGCGTGCTGGCGCCGGAGCATCCGCTGGTGGAGTCGATCACGACCGAGCACGAGAAAGCGGCGGTTCAGGCGTATCAGGAAAAAGCGTCGCATAAAAGCGATCTGGAGCGCACCGATCTCAACAAAGACAAAAGCGGCGTGTTCACGGGCGCGTACGCGGTCAATCCGGTCAACGGAGCGAAGCTGCCGATCTGGATCGCCGACTATGTCCTGGCCGCTTACGGCACGGGCGCGATCATGGCCGTTCCGGGCCACGATACGCGCGACTGGGAATTCGCCAAGAAGTTCGGCATCCAGATCATCGAAGTCGTCAAAGGCGGCGATATCGACAAAGAAGCGTACACGGGCGAAGGCGAGCACGTCAACTCGGGCTTCCTGGACGGGCTGAACAAAGAAGACGGTATCGCGCGCATGATCCAGTGGTTGGAAGAAGGCGGCAAAGGCGAAGGCAAAACGACTTACCGTCTGCGCGACTGGTTGTTCAGCCGCCAGCGCTACTGGGGCGAGCCGATTCCGATCCTCCATCTGGAAGACGGAAGCATGAAAGCCGTGCCGGAAGACAGTCTGCCGCTGCTGCTGCCGGACATGCAGGAGATCAAGCCGTCGGGCACGGGCGAATCGCCACTTGCGAACGCGACCGATTGGGTTAACACGACCGATCCGGAAACGGGTCTCAAAGCGCGCCGCGAAACGAATACGATGCCGCAGTGGGCGGGAAGCTGCTGGTACTACCTGCGTTATATCGATCCGAAGAACGACAACGAGATCTGCGCGAAAGACAAACTGGAATACTGGATGCCGGTCGATCTGTATATCGGCGGCGCGGAGCATGCGGTCCTGCATCTGCTGTACGCCCGCTTCTGGCACAAAGTGCTGTACGATATCGGCGCGGTCAACACCAAAGAGCCGTTCCAGCGCCTCATCAACCAGGGCATGATTCTGGGACCGAACAACGAGAAAATGAGCAAATCGCGAGGCAACGTTATCAACCCGGACGAGATCGTGAATGAATTCGGCGCGGACACGCTGCGTATTTACGAAATGTTTATGGGTCCGCTGGAAGCGACCAAACCTTGGAATACGAACGGCGTGGAAGGTTCGCACCGCTTCCTGGCCCGCGTGTACCGCATGTTCGTCGAAGACGGCGGCGCGCTGAGCGCGAAGATTTCCGATACGGCAGAAGGAACCGACGAGTTCAAACGCACCTGGCACAAAACGGTCAAAAAAGTGACCGAAGACATGGAAGCCCTGCGCTTCAACACGGCGATCAGCCAGCTGATGATCTTTACCAACGACGCGTACAAGCAGGAAACGCTGCCGCGCAAAGCGATGGAAGACTTTATCCAGCTGCTGTCCCCGCTCGCGCCGCATATCGCGGAAGAGCTGTGGGAGAAGATGGGCCGCGGCGACAGCCTGACTTACGCGGCCTGGCCGGAATTCGACGAAGCATGGACGACGGAATCCGAAGTCGAGATCGTCGTGCAGGTGGGCGGCAAGATCGTGCAGCGCGCCAACGTACAGAAAGACTGGGACGCCAAAGCGCTGGAAGAACACGCGCTGAGTCTGGAGAACGTGCAAAAAGCGCTGGCCGGCAAAACGATCCGCAAAGTGATCGCGGTACCGGGCAAGCTGGTGAATATCGTCGCGAACTGATCGTTTGAACGATGCGCGGCAAACGTGCCGGATTACCGGGATAAACCGGGCCGCCGGGCGCGAGTACCAAAAGCAGACCGGCGGAAGCGGGCTCTGCGGCTGGCCGAATCCAGCACAAGGCATAAGCTCGACCGCGGGCAAAAAGGCGACGCGTCGCTTTTTTGCCCGCCTGCGTACATAGAGCGTCCGAAACGGAACGCCGCCGGCCCCGAAGCCGGAATTCGGAATGAACGTCGTTCCGATGAATCCGATTCGGGAGGTTTGGGGCAAATGAGAAAAGAATGGTTATGGGCGGCCTGCATATCGGCGGCGCTGGGAGCGGGCACGCTGCTGCTGGCCGGGGGACACGGCGCGGAAGAAGGCGCGCCCTGGCGTCCGCTGAACGACCAGCTGCAAAAGGCGCTGGCGGAGCGGGAAGGCACAGGCGGCGAAGCGGCTGCGGAGTCTGCGGGTTCCGGCAAAGCGGCGCAGGCGGCTGAAACCGCCGGCAATTCCGGGAAGTCCGCTGATATTGACGGACGGAACGGCGCGGGAGCCGCCTCGGCGGAGGTCGTGCCGGCCGAAAGCGCGCAGGCGGCGGCCGATACAGCCGCCCCCGCCGCTCCGGGCAGCGAGAAAACCGCGGCGGCAAAGTCCGGCGCGAGCGAACAGGCCGGAAGCGCACAGGGGACAGCGGCCGCGGAAAGCGGTTCGCGCAGCGAGGCCGCGCCGTCTGCGACGCAGCCCGCCCCGGCTTCGGTTTCGGGCGGTTCTGCCGCCGAAAGCGTTCCGGCGGCAGCGTTGCCGGCCGCAGCCGAGCCTGCTTCGGACGGAAAGGTTCATATCAATTCGGCCGACGCGGCCCGGCTGATGGATCTGCCGGGCATCGGCGAGAAGAAAGCGCAGGCGATTCTGGATTATCGTGCGCAGAACGGGCCGTTCCGGGCCGTGACGGATATCGTCAAGGTCAAAGGAATCGGACCGAAGATGCTGGAGAAGATGATGCCGGATCTGGCTTTGTAGCCGGCCTTGCAAGTACGGGAGGGATCGCGATGGGGAGCAATCCGCGCAAGGATTGGGATACGTATTTTATGGATATCGCTTTTATGGTGTCGACGCGTTCGCAGTGTCCGCGTCGGCAGGTCGGCGCGGTGCTGGTGCAGGGCAAGAAGCTGCTCGGCACGGCGTACAACGGAGCGCCGATGGGCGTGCCGGACTGCTCGGAAGCAGGCTGCATGATTGCCGAGGAATACGAGCTGGTGCGCGAAGGCGGCGAAGAAAAAGTCGTCAAAAAGCAGCGCTGCGTGCGGACCATCCACGCCGAGCAGAATCTGCTGCTGTTTACGGACCGCGCCGACCGGGAGGGCTCGACGGTGTACGTGACCGACGAGCCGTGCTGGACGTGCGCCAATATGCTGGCGAACAGCGGCATTACGGAAGTCGTGTACTGCCGCGCGTATCCGAAAGACAGCGGCAAAGTGCATCATATGATGGACCAGAAAGGCATTGTATTTCGCGCGATCGAGCATTACCTGCCGCCGGCTCCGGCTTCGACGCCCGTGTCTTGATTCGAAGCGGCGCCGGGCCGCGCGAATAGGGTACGTTCAACAACAAATGCAGGATTGATAAAGGAAGAACCTTTGTCCGAGGCGAGAGCCCGGCGAAGGTTCTTTTTGGTATGCGGATAAGCGCGCGGCGCTCTGGAAGCAAAGGCTTGAACCGCAAGAATAAACAAAACGGAGGGGTCTTGTATGAATCGAAGACCGCTGGTCGTGTTCACGGTCTGCTGGATCTTGGGGATAGCGGCCGCTTATTTGTACGACGGGCTGCGGCTGGTTCTTGTCGCGGCCGGGATCATGCTGGTGCTGGCCGTGCCGGCGGCGCTCGGGCGATTGTCGCCAAAGCTGCTGCTGGCCGCATGCCTGGCGCTGAGCGCAGCGGCCGTGTACGGAAGCGTTCGGGACGCCCGCAACGTTTCCATGATGCCGGCCGCGCTGGGACCGGCGGTGGAAGGTGGCTACGCCGGAGTCGAGCTTGTCGGAGAAATGGCGGGCCCGGCAAAAATCGACGGCGATCTGGCGATGTTCGAATTGGATGTGGATCGGGTTGAGGCGCCGCGGCAAAATGATACCGCCGTCACGGGGATTTCCGGCGGTGAAAGCGCCGGAACGGTCAAGCTGAAACGGACGGAAAAAGTCGTCGTCCGCATCAAGCTCGCCGCCGAAGAAGAGCAGCGGACCGCCGCGGCCTGGGGGCGCGGCGACCGGTTGATCGTCTCGGCCGATCTGGAAACACCGTCGCAAGCGCGGAACTTCGGCGATTTCGATTACCGACGCTATTTGTACACCAAACGTATCCACTGGGTCGCCCGGGCGGCCGGAGCTTCCGGTGTGGAAACGGAAAAGTCCGCCTCCGGGGCGCTGCGGATTCTGCGCCGCAACGACGATCTGCGGGCGAATCTGGCCGGCAGGCTGGAACGGCTGTATCCCGGCATCGGCGCCGGGTATATGCAGGGCCTGCTGCTCGGGTTGCAGGACGGACTGGACCCGGAGACGTATCTCGATTTCGCGCGGCTCGGCATGACCCATGTGCTTGCCATATCCGGGATGCACGTCGGATTGTATGTGGGAGCCGTTATTTTCCTGCTGCGGCGCTTCGGGGTATCCAAAGAAAGCACGCTACTGGCGGCGCTGTGTTTCGTTCCGCCTTACGTCCTGCTGACCGGCTCGTCGCCGTCGGCGGTCCGCGCCGGTCTGATGAGCATGATCGCCCTGTACGCGGCGAGGCGCGGCTGGCTCAAAGACGGGCTGCACATCCTGTGCCTGGCCGCCCTTCTGATGACGATCTGGGACCCGTATTATTTGAACGCGGTCAGCTTTCAGCTGTCGTTCGCCGTTACGGCCGGCATTATCCTGCTGACCCGGCCGATGCAGCGGATCCTGTTTTTCCTGCCCAAAGCGATCGCCGGAGGAGCGGCAATCTCGCTGGTGGCGGACCTGGTTTCGTTTCCGCTCACTATTTATTATTTCAACCAGTATTCGCTGCTTGGCCTGGCGGCGAATCTGCTGCTGGTGCCGCTGATCAGCTTCGTGTCGATCCCGCTCGGCACGGTCTCGCTGATCCTGAGCCCGCTCTGGGACCGGGGCGCCGAATGGGCGGCTTATCCGGTGCGGCTGCTCAACGCCGCCGTATTCCGGTGCGCGGACGGCGGCGGCTCCGTCCGCTGGGCCCGCACGATCTGGGCGGCGCCTTCGCCCGCCTGGATCGCGGCATACTATGCCGCCCTATTCGGCGGCATCGCGCTGCTCGCCGCGCTGCTCGGCGCGCGGCGGGACCGGGCCGCGGCCGCGCCGGAAGCGGCCGCCGAACTTCCCGCGGCGGCGGTCTCCGCCGCGGCCGCGGGCGGCCCGGGCGGCGACACCGTGCCGCTCGAGCCGCGCTCCGCCGGGCGCGCGGCTCCGCCCGGCGGCCCGTTCCCCGGCGCGCTGCGCGCAGCGCCGGAGTTCACGCCCGCCGTCCGCTACGGCGGCGCGCCCGAAAAGCGCCATCCGGCGCTGCGCCCGCTGCTGGCCGCTTCGGCCGGGCTGCTGCTGTGCGGACTGCTGTCCGCCGCGTATACGCCCCGCCGCAATCCGGCGGGCACGGTGCAAATGCTGGATGTCGGCCAGGGCGACTCCATCCTGATTACGACGCCGACCGGCCGGCATATTCTGGTCGACGGAGGCGGAACCGTGACCTTCGCGCGGCCCGGCGAAGACTGGCGCCGCCGGCTCGACCCGTACGAGGTCGGCCGCGACGTGGTCGTGCCGCTGCTCAAGCGGCGCGGCGTGCACCGGCTCGACGCCGTGATCCTGACGCACGGCGACCGCGATCATTACGGCGGGCTGCTGGCGGTGCTGGACGAAATTCCGGCGGAGCGTTTGATCATGAACGGGACAAGGAGCGGCGGGGAAGACCTGGACGAGCTGCTGGCTTCGGCGCTGCGATTCGGCGCGGAGATCTCCGCGCCGCAAAGCGGGGACGTCTGGCGTCCAGATTCGCGGACGTCGCTGGAGTTCGTGAATCCGTCCGGCGTATTCGCGGGAGAAATTCCCGAACTGGAAGAGCAGAACGATTACTCCGTCGCTTTTCGGTTGGAAATGAACGGCCATTCGTTTATGTTTACCGGCGATCTGGGCGAATCCGCGGAACGGGATATTCTGGAGCGGCTGGAGCGGCGCGGCGAAGAAGCGGCGGTCGAAGTGCTCAAAGTGGGGCACCACGGCAGCAAAACGTCTTCGTCGGCGGCCTGGGTCGAAGCGCTGTCGCCGAAGCTGTCGCTGATCTCCGTCGGCGCAAGCAATACGTACGGCCATCCGAACGAAGGCGTCGTGCGGCGGTTGGAGCAAAGCGGATCGGATGTGCGGCGCACCGACCTGGACGGCGAAATCCAGATCGGGACGCCGCCCGGCGAGCCTTTGCGGATCCGCACGAAGCTGCGGACTGACGAAGGGGAGTAAGACCGATAGAGAACGCGTTTCTTCGAAGCGAAGAAACGCGTTCTCCTTTTTTGTTTTATATACAAGTAGAGGGCTTACCGAGCAGGCGCCGAACCTGCGGAGTTTGCCGCCGAATAGGTTAAAATACCGTAAGATGACTCGGAATAGCGTTTCTGGTAGACTGGTTGGAGATGTGCGAACGGGGAACGGAAAGGGGCGGATCGGGCAGCCCGAAGCCAATGAAAAAGCTTTCAAAACAATTGGAAACAATTTTTTGCGAAAAGATAAAAAAATCGCAACCTTTCGGCGGCCAGTCCCGTCTGAAAGGGTGCAAGAGAGGGGGGCCACTCCGTGGTCGAGCAGGAACTCATCAGAGCCGCTCAATCGGGCGATCGCGACGCTCTTATCACCCTATTGCGAGAGATTGAACCGGCCGTTTACAAAACGGCTTACTATACGCTGAACAATGAACAGGACGCGATGGACGCCGCCCAGGAAGCGCTGATTCGGATTTATACGAAGATCGGTTCTTACGAGGAAAAAGCGCAGTTCAAAACCTGGGTGCAGCGCATTGTAACGAATATTTGCATCGACAAATTCAGACGCGCCAAACCGACGGTTTCGATCGAAGAGCACGATATGGTTTTTGAGGGCAGCGACAGCGTGGAAGGCGAAGTCATGCGCTCTTATACGCGCGAAGACATCGACCGGGCGATCAATCTGCTGCCGGAGCACCATCGCACGGTCGTGATTCTCCGCTACGTGCAGGATATGTCGTACAACGAAATCGCGGGGTGTCTGGATCTGCCGCTGAATACGGTCAAATCTTATTTGTTTAGGGCGAGGGCACAGCTTCAGCAGCTGCTGCAAGATTATCAGAAAGGAGGTGCGCTGTAGATGAAGCATGAAGAAGCGATGGAATATATGAACCGTTACCTGGATCACGATCTCAGCGAAGAAGAAACGGAAGCATTGTTCCGTCATCTCGGCGACTCTCCGGAAGCGAGAGAAGATTTTGAATTCTTGAAGCGGTTGTCCGACAAAATGGAGTCGCTGCCCGACGTGGCGCCTCCGGTCAGCCTGGTCGATTCGATTCTGCCGCGGCTGGATACAATCGACCGGCTGGCGGCTTCGGAAGCGCGGGAAGAACCGGCGCAGGTGGCCGAGATGGAGAGCGACCGGCCGCAGCCGGGCGGCATTTCGCGCCGCCGTGAACGGCGGTTTTGGAATACGGCGCTGGGACGCACCGCGGGCGGAACGGCGATTGCCGCGGCGGTACTGGGGATTTTTGTCGCCACGTACGAGCCCAAAGAAATGCCGAATGCCGAAGTGGCTCCGTCCGCCGCGGTAACGGGCGCAGCGGACGATACGCTGATTCCTTCGGACAAAGATCATTCGACCTTGCAGGAACAGCCCGCGGAATCGGGATCGACGGCCGATACCGCGCAGCCGGAAGATCAACTGGTACCCGATTCTACCGAAGATAGCGGAGTGATGGCGCAGCGGATCGCGCCGGAGGACCGGCCGGCGTCCGATTCGCCTTCGGATTCGGCGACCCCGGATTCTTCGGGCGGCGGAGCAACCGAGAAGCAGATCGAACCGGGCGGCGGTTCGGCGGACCGCCCCGCCGCGGGTACGGAAGAGCAGGATCGTAAAGGCGGCGCCGCTTCCGACAGCGGCGGCAAGTCTTCTCCGCCGGCCGCGGAGAGCCAACCTTCCGCTTCGGCGCCGGACAAACAGACGAAGCAGGGAACCGAATCTTCGGACGCCAAAGCTCCGCAGACGCCGGCCGCGCCTTCCGATTCGCAGCAGAAAAAGGCCAATCCGGGAGACAAGGGCGGCAAGACGTCGGATAAACCCGCGGCGGCGACCGAAACGGAGAATAATTCCGAGAAGAACGGCGGCGCTTCCGGCACGACCGAAAGCGTCGAACCCGACGACTCCGCCGGCGAAGGGGACGTCAGCACGTTTTCGATTCAACAGGATGCGCCGGAAGGCGACAATTCTTCGACCGGAAGCACACCGCCCGACAGCCAAACGAAGACGCCGGCCGACAACCAGAAACCTGCGGATAGCAAAATTTACAGCATGACGGCTCCGACGGCGCTTGCGACCGAATGGAATTCGCCCGACGGCACGTATACGATTTCGTATTCCGGAAATATGCTGAAGCTCAATCAGATCGCCGCGGACGGAAGCAAGCCGATCTCCACCCGTAAAGTGGACGGAAGCGTATCGGGCGGCGTATGGTCGGCGGACGGCAAAACGTTCACGTACGATCTGCTCAAAACCGACGGTTCGACCGCCCAGGAGACCTGGACGATCGAAGAAGTCAAGCTCGAATCGGGCAAGAAATAAACGCCTATTCGGGCAGTCATCACGAAGCCGCCGCGGAGAACTTCCGCGGCGGCTTTTTCAAATCCCGTTTTTTCGGTACAATATGAAGAAAGGAACGCCGCAAGAAAGCGATGAAGGAAAGAGGTTGAAGCCATGGATTTGAAAACGGCGGTCAAGCAGATCAAAGCGGGGGAAGTCTCGCCGCTGTATCTGTGCCACGGGACCGAAAAATACAGAATGCAGGAATTCGTGAATATGCTCGAAAACGAACTGATTGCGGAAGACCAGCGGGCGTTCGCCGTAGCGCATTACGACCTGGCCGAAACGCCGGTGGAACTGGTCGTGGAAGAAGCCGAGACCGCTCCTTTTCTGGCCGAGCGCAAGCTGATCGTTGTCCGCGACAGTGCGCTGTTTACGGCGGGCAAGGAGTCGTCCAAGATCGAACATCGTGTGGAAACGCTGCTTGAGTATTTGAAAAATCCGGCCGATTACAGCGTGCTTGTTTTTCTGGCATTTGCCGAAAAGCTGGACGAGCGCAAAAAGCTGGTCAAAACGTTCAAGTCTTCGGCGTCGGTCATTTCGTTTATGCCGATGAGCGGCGACGAACTGGCGGGGTGGGTGGCGAAGCAGTTTAAGAAAAGCGGGGCTTCGATTTCTTCGGACGCGGTCGAGCTGCTGCTTAAACGGGCGGGCGCGTCCCTGGCCGGGCTGTCGGCGGAGATCGAGAAGCTGTCGCTGTTTGCGGGGAGCGGAGGCACGGTATCGCCGCCTGACGTAGAGAAGCTGGTCGCGATCGGCACGGAGCAAAGCGTGTTCGTGCTGGTCGAGCATATCGCGGGCCTCAAACTCCAGCCGGCGATGAACATTTTCTACGATCTGCTGAAGCAGCGCGAAGAGCCGATCAAGATCGTCTCTCTGATCGCGCGCCAGTTCCGCATCATGCTTCAGGTGAAAGAGATGTCGGACCAGAACTATTCGCAGCAGCAGATGGCGGGCCAGCTCGGTTTGCATCCGTACGCGGTCAAGATTGCGGCCGAGCAGGCGCGGCGCTTCGAAGCGGCCCGGCTGCGGCGCATCCTGTCGTCGATCGCCAGGTTGGATCACGAGATCAAGACGGGCGCGGTGGACAAAGTATTCGGCCTGGAGATGTTCCTGCTTCGGCTCGGGGCTTAAAAGCATAGCGCAAATGCTGCAAGGCGGAGCGGTTGTCCGGGTAGGCGGGACGGCGGCTCCGTTTTGTCGATTTTATTGAATGGGCATGACCGGAAATGGATAAAGCGCCGCAATATGCTAAAAACCCCGAAGTCCGGAGGACCTTGGGGTTTTGTAAGCTGTGTTATATCGCGAGTCCTTAGGCTTGTTCAGCTTTCAGGGCGTTCGCTTTTTTAGCGAGACGGGATTTTTTGCGCGCTGCCGCGTTTTTGTGGATCAGGCCTTTGGTTACGGCTTTATCCAGCTTCTGCGAAGCGGTTTTAACTGCAGTTTGTGCAGCTTCCACATCATTGCTTTCCAGCGCCGTCGTAGCGGATTTCACTGCGCTGCGAAGTGCGGATTTTTGCGAAGCGTTAAGCGCACGACGTTTTTCGTTCGTCTTTACGCGTTTGATAGCGGATTTGATATTAGGCATTGCATTCACCTCCTGTAAAACATATACGAAACCTCGAAAGATTCACAACTTAAAGTATCTTAGCATGAGAGCGCTAAAAAAGCAACCGTTCAACAACGATTTTCGTCAGCGCCCGCACAAAAAAACAGCGCGGTTACAGGCGCGGTCAGGATTGCCGGGATTTCCGTCAACTGCTATAATGAATGGATTGATCGGGCTTGTAAAGCGCGTCCCATGAAAATTGAGTGTCAAATCGAGGCGGAGGTAAGGAATGACTGACATGGCGGCAAGACAGAAAAATATAAGGAATTTCTCCATTATAGCGCATATCGACCACGGCAAGTCGACCCTTGCCGATCGGATTCTGGAATATACGGGCGCGCTCACCTCGCGCGAAATGCAGGAGCAGGTGCTCGACCAGATGGAGCTCGAACGCGAGCGCGGCATCACCATCAAGCTGCAGGCGGTGCGTTTGACGTACAAAGCCGACGACGGCCAGGAATATCTGCTCAATCTGATCGATACGCCGGGACACGTCGACTTCACGTACGAAGTCTCGCGCTCCCTGGCCGCGTGCGAAGGCGCGCTTCTGGTCGTGGACGCCGCGCAGGGGATCGAAGCCCAGACGCTTGCGAACGTGTACCTGGCGCTCGACAATAATCTGGAGATCCTGCCGGTCATCAACAAGATCGATCTGCCGAGCGCGGAACCGGACCGGGTCAAGCAGGAAGTCGAAGACGTGATCGGACTCGACGCGAGCGACGCCGTGCTGGCTTCGGCCAAAGCGGGCATCGGGATCAAAGAAATCCTGGAGCAGGTCGTGCAGAAAGTACCGGCGCCGACCGGCGATCCGCAGGAGCCGCTCAAAGCGCTGATCTTCGACTCGCACTACGATCCGTACAAAGGCGTTATCGTGTATATCCGGGTGCTGGACGGCAAGATCAAAGCCGGCTCCAAGATCAAGATGATGGCGACCGAGAAAACGTTCGAAGTCATCGAAGTCGGGGCGTTCATGCCGCGCATGACGATGGTGGACGAGCTGAACGTCGGCGATGTCGGCTTTGTCGTCGCGGGCATCAAGACCGTGGGCGATACGCGCGTCGGCGATACGATTACCGACGCCAAGAACCCGACGCTCGAACCGATGCCGGGCTACCGCAAGATCAACCCGATGGTGTTCTGCGGCCTGTACCCGATCGAATCGTCGGATTACAACGATCTGCGCGAAGCGCTGGAGAAGCTTCAACTGAACGACGCGTCGCTCACGTTCGAGCCGGAAACGTCCAGCGCGCTGGGCTTCGGCTTCCGCTGCGGATTCCTCGGCCTGCTGCATATGGACGTGATCCAGGAGCGGATCGAGCGGGAATTCGATATCGCCCTGATTACGACGGCTCCGAGCGTTGTGTACAAGATCGCGCTGACGGACGGTTCCGTTATCAATATCGACAACCCGTCGAACTACCCGGAAGTCGGTCGGATCGACTATGTCGAAGAACCGTACGTCAAAGCGGCCGTTATCGTGCCGAACGACTTTGTCGGCACCGTGATGGAACTTTGCCAGAACAAGCGCGGCGAATTCGTCAACATGGAATACCTGGATACGACCCGCGTCACGCTGACGTACCAGATTCCGCTGTCGGAGATCGTGTATGACTTTTTCGATCAGCTCAAGTCCGGCACGAAAGGGTATGCGTCGTTCGACTACGAGATCTCGGGCTACCGCAAATCGAACCTTGCCAAAATGGATATTCTGCTCAACGGCGAGCAGGTCGACGCCCTGTCGTTTATCGTGCACAAAGATCGCGCTTACCATCGCGGACGCATCATCTGCCAGAAACTGCGGGAGCTTATTCCGCGCCAGATGTTCGAAGTGCCGATCCAGGCGTCCCTCGGCACAAAGGTCGTCGCGCGCGAGACCGTCAAAGCGATGCGCAAAAACGTCCTCGCCAAATGTTACGGCGGCGATATTTCGCGTAAGCGGAAGCTGCTGGAGAAGCAAAAAGAAGGCAAAAAGCGCATGAAGCAGGTCGGCAACGTCGAAGTGCCGCAGGAAGCGTTCATGGCGGTACTGAAGCTGGAC
The DNA here is from genome assembly GCF_030518235.1 of Saccharibacillus sp. CPCC 101409. Lineage (GTDB taxonomy): Bacteria > Bacillota > Bacilli > Paenibacillales > Paenibacillaceae > Saccharibacillus. Next base: position 200,423 of record NZ_JAULSA010000002.1, read on the forward strand.
GAGTAGAAGTTCATTCTGTTATCGGGTTAACGACAAGGAAGCCGGAATCCGGCTTCCTTTTTGAAGATCGAGGAGGTTTCATCATGACTACAGAACCCAACCGGACCGCCGGCCGAGCGCCGGAAGCCGTTTATATCCATATTCCGTTTTGCACCAACAAATGTTTCTACTGCGACTTCAACTCCTACGTGCTCAAAGACCAGCCGGTCATGGATTATCTGCGCGCATTGGACCGGGAGATGGAGCAGACGGTGGCGGTTACGCCGCCGGGCACGATCAAAAGTATTTTTGTCGGCGGCGGCACGCCTACCGTGCTGAAACCGGACGAGATGGCCTTTTTTCTGGCGTCCGTACGCAAACATTTTCCGAATTGGTCGGACGATATCGAATTTTCGATGGAAGCCAATCCGGGCACGACCGATCTGCATAAAATGCAGGTGATGAAAGACGGCGGCGTCAACCGGGTCAGCTTCGGCGTGCAGGCGTTCCAGAACAAGCTGCTCGGCGAGATCGGACGCATCCACAATACGGACGACGTCTACCGCAGCCTGGAGAACGCGCACAAAGTCGGTCTGCACAATCTGTCGATCGACCTGATGTTCGGCCTGCCGAACCAGACGGTGGAGATGCTGGACGAAAGTATCACGAGAGCGCTGGAGCTCGGCCTGCCGCATTACTCCATTTACAGCCTCAAAGTCGAAGAAAACACGCTGTTCCATACCCTTTTCAACAAAAACAAACTGCCGCTTCCGAGCGAGGACGACGAGCTGGCGATGTACAAGCTGCTGATGGACCGGATGCGGGGCGAAGGCTACAAGCAGTACGAGATCAGCAACTTCGCCAAACCGGGCAAAGAAAGCCGCCACAATATCACCTACTGGAAAAACGAAGACTACTACGGCTTCGGCGCGGGCGCGCACGGCTACGTGGGACACAAACGCCATATCAATATCAAAGGCGTCAACCCGTACAACGAAGCCGCGTCCAAAGGACTGCCGAGACTCGAAGAATTCGAAGTGCCGCGCGAAGAAGCGATGGAAGACTTTATGATGGTCGGCCTGCGGATGCTGGACGGCATGGAAAGCGGGCGCTTCCGCGAGCAGTTCGGCGTATCGGTGGAAGAGGTATTTGCCGCGCCGCTGGAAAAGATGACGGGCTTCGGCTTGATCGAACGCCGCGGCGATGGAATCGAAGGCTACAAGTTGAGCGAAAAAGGCATACTGTTCGGCAACGACGTATTCGGCGCTTTTATCGGGCACTTGACGGTGGAAGCCTGATCGGACTCTTTTTCTTTTGAAACCGATAAACAATCGTATATCCGAGACCGGCCCTGCCGGTCTTTTTTTGCATGCGCAGGCAGCGGCTTGAAGATCATACCGGCCGGAATCTCGCAAAAAAATGCCCCGGCGCTCAATTTCTTCATAATGCGGCGATTTGCGTCTTCAAGCGTCTTTTTTCTTGCGCTGCATAAATGCTTTTGTTAAAAAATCGGCCCGCCGGGTATAAAAAGAACAACGAAATAAGGGAACGTAAAGAAAAATTCTTTAAAAAATTAGAGAGTTTTCTGTGCATAAGTGTTGAAAAACTATGCGTATTGATGTATATTTATCCAATCGAAAGTGGAACAGACACAAACCGAACAAGGAGGTGAACGGCCGATGCCCGCCGTTACCGTTGTATGCAGACAAGCGACTTTGGAAGACGTAGAACCGCTAGCTGTCATGATTGAAGAATATGCGCGCAGGGGAATTATGCTCCCGCGCTCCAGAGAAGTGCTGCGGCGCCAGATCGACAACTTCGTTGTGGCGGAAGAAGACGGGAAGGTCATCGGCTGCGGTTCCCTCTGCCTGCTCGGGCCCGATCTTGTCGAGATCCGTTCGCTCGGCATCATGGAAGGCAACCAGGGGAAAGGAATCGGCTCCAAATTGGTCAATCGCCTGATCGAACTGGCGATCCAGCAGAGAATCCCCAAGATCATGGCGCTGACCTACGAAGTTTCCTTTTTTGTGAAAAACGGCTTTACCGTCGTGCCGATGGACGTCTTCCCGGAGAAAGTCTGGACAGACTGCATCCACTGCGCAAAACGCGACCGCTGCGACGAAATCGCTGTGCTCAAAGTCATCGGCTGAGCCCGTGCCCAAGATCTTTGAGCGGCCGGATGGCTCCGTGCTGCACGGAGCCATCCGGCCGCGCCGAGCCCAACCCGCACAACCGGCCAAACCGAACTTGACAACGTCGAGTCCGGTTTGGTATTTTTGTATTAGAGTTTAGCACTCATTTGAATAGAGTGCTAACGGAAAGCGATTCCGACCGGCACTCATTATCCGGACAGGAGGGGATCTCGTGTTAACCGAACGTCAGAGCATGATCTTGAACGCCATCGTCGACGATTACATCCGTTCGGCCGAACCGGTGGGGTCCCGCAGCATCTCCAAGCGGGGCGACGTGGCGTTCAGTCCGGCCACGATCCGCAACGAAATGGCCGATCTGGAAGAACTGGGCTTTCTGGAACAACCGCATACGTCGGCGGGGCGTATTCCTTCCAATAAAGGATACCGGTATTACGTCGACCATCTGGCTCCGCTGAAGCCGCTCCGGGCCGAAGACCTCAAGCTGTTCAAGCAGCTCGCGGCCGAGAAGCTGAACGCCGTGGAAGAAGTGATCCAGCACGCCGGAACGATTCTGGCGTCGATGACCAATTACACGTCGATCCTGATGGGACCGGAGATGTTCCATACGGTGCTGAAACACTTTCAGCTGCTGCCGATCAGCGAGACGACGGCCGTCGCGATTATCGTGACCAGCACCGGCGAAGTGGAGAACAAGACGGTTTCGATTCCCAAAGGCGTGTCGGCTTCCGATATGGAGCGCATGGCGAATATCCTCAATGCGAAGCTGGCCGGCGTGCCGATGCACAAGCTGAAAGCACGGCTCTACTCGGAGATCGGGCAGGAGATCCAGCGCCATGCCGAGCATTACGAAGGATTGATGAAGCTGCTCGACGATTCGCTGGAGAACGGCAAAGATCCGAAAGTCTTCCTCAGCGGCACCACCAATATGCTGATCCAGCCGGAGTTCAAAGACATCGGCAAGCTGAAGACCGTGCTCGATCTGCTGGAAGAAACGCCGACGCTGATGCGCCTGCTCAATTCCGAGCAGCGGGGCATCCAGGTCAGGATCGGCAGCGAGAACGTGCACCAGGCGTTTATCGACTGCAGCCTGATTACGGCCACGTATTCGCTCGACGGCGAGGCGTTCGGCACGATCGGCATTCTCGGTCCGACCCGCATGGAGTACGCGAAAGTGATCGGGACGCTCGATCTGCTGTCGCGGGCCATGAGCCGGGCGCTGGCCGGCCGCTACGGAGCGTAAGAACCGGAAGCGCGAGGCCGCCGGAGATTCCGGTATTTTTTTACGGGTAAAGACTTATGGAGCTAATTGCTTGTCTCACTTAGATAGTACCTTTAGTGTTGATAAGGTACAGAAGTCCACAGGAAATCCCGTGCGATCTATACAAGGAGGTGAATGCATCTTGAGTAAGGAGCAACCGTTACAGTCCGATATCGAAATCAACGAAGATTTGCAGGATGCACAAATGAACGAAGAGGCGGCCGCGCAAACGGCAGACGCCGAGACCGAAGCCCCGCCGCGGGAAAGCGCGGAGCAGCTTCAGGAACGGGTCGCCGCGCTGACCGCGCAGGCCGATGATTATATGCAGCGCCTCGCCCGCTCCCAGGCGGACTTCGACAACTTCCGCAAGCGCACGATCCGGGAAAAAGAAGAGCTTGGCAAATATGCTTCGTCGAAGCTGATTTCCGAACTGCTGCCCGTGATCGACAACTTCGGCCGCGCGCTGGACACCCGTCCGGAAGGCGAAGCCTCCGAGTCGTTCGCCAAAGGCGTGCAGATGATCTACCGCCAGTTCGAAAGCGTGCTGCAGGCCGAAGGCCTGACGGTCATGGACACGATCGGGCAGCCGTTCAACCCGGAATTCCATCAGGCGATCATGCAGGTGGAGTCGGACGAGCACGAAGAAGGCGTCGTCGTCGAAGAAGTACAGCGCGGATATTTGCTCAAAGACAAAGTCCTGCGTCCCGCAATGGTGAAAGTCAGCGGCTAAACCGTTATGATAGAGCTTGGAGCTTGGAGCTTGGAGCTTGGAGCTTGGAGCTTGGAGCTTGGAGCCCGGCGCGCCGCGCCGGAGGACCGGCAAAGCAACCGCTTGACCGTAAACGATTTTAAATAACCTTAATTTTTCGAGGAGGAAGTTCACTGTGAGTAGAGTAATCGGTATCGACCTTGGCACCACCAACTCCTGCGTGGCCGTTATGGAAGGCGGCGAAGCCGTCGTTATCCCTAACCCGGAAGGCGCGCGCACGACCCCTTCGGTCGTAGGCTTCAAGAAAGACGGCGAGCGGATCGTCGGCGAAACGGCGAAACGCCAGGCCATCACCAACCCGGACCGCACGATCGCTTCGATCAAGCGCCACATGGGCACCAACCATAAAGAAACCATCGAAGGCAAAGACTATACATCGCAAGAAATCTCGGCCATGATCCTGCAAAAGCTGAAATCCGACGCCGAAGCATATCTTGGTCAACCGGTAACGCAGGCGGTTATCACGGTTCCGGCTTACTTCAACGATGCTCAGCGCCAGGCGACCAAAGACGCCGGCAAAATCGCGGGCCTCGAAGTGCTGCGCATCGTCAACGAACCTACGGCCGCGGCGCTGGCTTACGGCCTGGAGAAATCCGAAGATCAAACCATCCTCGTATACGACCTGGGCGGCGGCACGTTCGACGTCTCGATCCTGGAGCTGGGCGACGGCTTCTTCGAAGTTAAAGCGACCAGCGGTGACAACCACCTGGGCGGCGACGACTTCGACCAGGTGATTATCGATTACCTGGTAGCCGAGTTCAAGAAAGAACAGGGCATCGATCTGAGCAAAGACAAAGCGGCCGTGCAGCGTCTGAAAGACGCGGCGGAAAAAGCGAAAAAAGAACTGTCGGGCGTTATGACGACAACGATCTCGCTGCCGTTTATCACGATGGTCGACGGAGTTCCGCAGCACTTGGAGTTGAACCTGACCCGCGCCAAATTCGACGAAATCTCCGCTTCGCTCGTTGAGCGCACGCTCGGACCGACCCGCCAGGCGCTGAAAGACTCCGGTTTGTCGTCCAGCGAAATCGATAAGATCGTTCTCGTCGGCGGTTCCACGCGGATTCCGGCCGTGCAGGACGCGATCAAGAAACTGACCGGCAAAGATCCGCACAAAGGCGTGAACCCGGACGAAGTCGTTGCCCTGGGCGCCGCCGTTCAAGCGGGCGTTCTGACCGGCGAAGTCAAAGACGTGGTCCTGCTGGACGTCACGCCGTTGTCCCTGGGTATCGAAACCGCGGGCGGCGTGTTCACGAAAATGATCGACCGCAATACGACGATCCCGACCAGCAAATCGCAGGTCTACTCGACGTACGCCGACAATCAGCCGAGCGTTGAAATCCACGTTCTGCAGGGCGAGCGCGAAATGGCGGCCGGCAACAAAACGCTGGGACGTTTCACGCTGGGCGATATCCCGCTGGCTCCGCGCGGCGTGCCGCAAATCGAAGTTACGTTCGATATCGACGCCAACGGCATCGTAAACGTGTCGGCGACCGACAAAGGCACAAATAAGAGCCAGAAGATCACCATCACGTCTTCGAGCGGCCTGAGCGACGCCGAAGTCGAGCAAATGATGAAAGACGCCGAACTGCACGCCGAAGAAGACAAGAAGCGCAAAGAACTGGTCGAAACGAAAAACAACGCCGACCAGCTTGTGTATCAAGTCGACAAAACGATCAAAGACCTCGGCGATAAAGTCGACGCTTCGGAGATCGACAAAGCGAACGCGGCCAAAGAAAAAGTCCAAAAAGCGCTGGAAGGCGACAATGTGGACGAAATTAAATCCGCAACCGAAGAACTGACCGAGATCGTTCAGCAGCTGTCCGTCAAACTGTACGAGCAGGCGAACGCGGCCGGCGCCCAAGAAGGCGGCGAACCGGAAGGCGGAGCTTCGTCGGCCGGACGCGACAATGTGGTCGACGCCGACTACGAAGTCGTGGACGAAGACAAGAAAGACTGATTGCCCGAACAGCGATTGGAATAAATCGGACTGCGGCGTCTGCGCCGGGTCCGGTTCATAGATGACAAGCCCGTCCGCTTCATGAAGCGGGCAGGGCGACTGGGGAGGTCAAAGCCGGGTCATCCCGGACTCGGCCTTCCCTTTTCTTGGGTAAAAGCGGCGCTGTCGTTCTTCCCGGAAAAACTACGATTCAGCACAAAAGAGTTGGAGGTGCAGCGATGGCGGACAAGCGCGATTACTACGAAGTGCTCGGCGTCGAGAAGAGCGCGGGCGAGCAGGACATCAAGTCGGCTTATCGCAAGCTGGCACGCAAATATCATCCGGACGTCAACAAAGCGGATGATGCGGAGCAGAAATTCAAAGAAGTCAAAGAAGCGTACGACGTACTGAGCGACGGGCAGAAGCGCGCCCGCTACGACCAGTACGGCCATGAAGATCCGACGCAGGGATTCGGCGGAGGCGGAGACTTCGGCGGAGGCGGATTCAGCGATATCTTCGATATGTTCTTCGGCGGCGGAGGCAGCCGGACCCGCAATCCGAACGCCCCGCAGCGCGGGAACGATCTGCAGTACACGATGACGATGGAGTTCAAGGAAGCCGTGTTCGGCAAAGAAATGGATATTACCATTCCGCGCACGGAAAGCTGCGACACCTGCCACGGCAGCGGCGCCAAGCCCGGTACCCAGCCGGAAGTCTGCTCCGTCTGCCACGGCACCGGCCAGGAAGAAGTCGTGCAGAACACGCCTTTCGGCCGGATGGTCAACCGCAGAGCCTGCTCGAACTGCGCCGGCAGCGGCAAGATCATCAAAGAAAAATGTACGACATGCGGCGGCAGCGGCAATGTGAAAAAGCAGCGTAAAGTGCATATCCGCGTTCCCGCGGGCGTGGACGACGGCGCTCAGCTGCGCATGACCGGCGAAGGCGACGGCGGACTGCGCGGCGGTCCGGCGGGCGATCTGTATATCGTTATCCGCGTCAAAGCGGACGAGTTCTTCGACCGCGAAGGCGACGATATCTACTGCGAGATCCCGCTGACCTTCGCTCAGGCCGCTCTCGGCGACGAGATCGAGATCCCGACTTTGACCGAGAAAGTCAAACTCAAGATCCCTTCCGGCACCCAGACCGGCACGTATTTCCGTCTCAAAGGCAAAGGCGTCCCTCGCCTGCGCGGCGTCGGCCAGGGCGACCAGCACGTCAAAGTCGTCGTCGTGACTCCGAGCAAGCTGACCGACGAGCAGAAAGACCTTCTGCGCGAGTTCTCCGGCCTGAGCGGCGAACAAATGCACGAGCACGAACAATCTTTCTTCGACCGGATGAAACGCGCTTTCCGCGGCGACTGATCCGACCGACTGCCCGGCCCGAACATCCGGGCCTGAGCGGGATATCCCATTTGAGGATATCCCGCTTTTTGTTTGGCGCAAAAACAGCGAGACGCCTTGCGATCTGCCGTACGCCTTTGCAGCCGGCGAAGTCCGCTGCCGTACGCCTTTGCAGCCGGCGAAGTCCGCTGCCGTACGCCTTTGCAGCCGGCGAAGTCCGCTGCCGTACGCCTTTGCAGCCGGCGAAGTCCGCTGCCGTACGCCTTTGCAGCCGGCGAAGTCCGCTGCCATACGCTCTTGCAGCCGGCAGAGCCGCTGCCCGCCCCTCCGGCCGGCCCGGGAAGAAGGGCCGGCCACCTCCCCGCCGGGGAGAGCGCACGATTTTCAGGGCTGAGCGACTTTTGGCTTTCCTGCTGCTCGCGGCCTCTACCGGAGGCCCGAGAGGAAAACAACCCGAGCGAAGACCTGAAAATCGTGCGCGCTTTTCATTATGTAAAACTTGACACTACAAAAATTTGCAGTATAATAATTCGTATACGAAATGTTTCTGTGCAAACATTTTAGGCAAAAGTTCAGGGGTGAGAAAGGAAAGCGATAGATTTGAACACGAAAGCGGATATAGAACTGCATGAAATCGTGGATTCTTTTCGGGAAGTCAAACAGCTGTTTTTTCAACTGATGTCCGATATGTCGTGCCGCTTCGGCGTGACCGGTATCCAGTTGATGACGCTTAAAGCGCTGCGCGATCGGCCGGAGATAGGACTGGGCGATCTGGCGGAGCATATGCGGCTGGGCAGCAGTACGGTCAGCGGCGTCATCGACCGTCTGGTCAAAGCCGAACTGGTGATCCGGGAGCGCCCGGATTATAACAGGCGCGCGCTCGTTTTGAATTTGTCCGCCAAAGGCGAAGAAGTACTGGAGCAGGCGTATCGAGCGTATCAAAAGCATGTATCCGGTCTGATGGACTTGGATGCCGAAGAAATGCGGGCGATGCTGAATGTGCACCGCAAGATTATCAAAAAACTAGAAGAAGTGAGAGATGACAACCAACATGAGCCAAATTGCTGCGAGTAAGACTGCTGTACAAGACATTCACACAATCAAAAAAGGACCGATCCTGATGGCGCTGCTGATCGGTGCGTTCGTCGCGCTGCTCAACCAGACGCTGCTGAACGTGGCTCTGCCGACGATGGCGGCCGATCTTAAAGTCGAAACCTCCGTTATCCAGTGGCTGAGTACCGGTTTTATGCTCGTCAACGGCGTCATGGTTCCGGTCACCGCTTATCTAATGGCCCGTTTTACGACACGTAAATTGTTTATCACGGCGATGAGTTTGTTTACCGTCGGCACGATCCTGTGCGCATTCAGCGGATCGTTCGATATCCTGCTGGCGGGACGGATGGTTCAGGCCGCCGGCGCCGGCATCCTGATGCCGCTGATGACTTTCACGATTCTGACGATCTTCCCGATCGAGAAACGCGGTTCGGCCATGGGCCTGATCGGCGTGGCGATGATCTTCGCTCCGGCAATCGGTCCTACGCTGTCGGGCTGGATGGTTGAACATTACGACTGGCACTCCCTGTTTTACCTGATCCTTCCGTTCGGGATTATCTCGATCATCCTCGGCATGGTGTTTATGCGGAACGTGACCGAAACAACCCGGCCCAAGCTGGATGTGCTGGCCGTTATCCTGTCGACAATCGGCTTCGGCGGCATTCTCTACGGCTTCAGCCAGGCGGGTACCGAAGGCTGGGGAGCGACGGAAGTCGTCTGGACGCTGGGCGTCGGCGCGATCGCGCTGCTGCTGTTCGTGATCCGCGAGCTGAGATCGGATATTCCGATCCTGGAGATGCGCGTGTTCAAATACGACGTCTTCACGCTTACGACCGTAATCAATATAATCGCGACCATGGCCCTGTTCTCCGGCATGATCCTGCTTCCGCTGTATCTGCAAAACGTATTGGAATTTACGCCGGTTCAATCCGGTCTGATGCTGCTGCCGGGCGCGATCCTGATGGGGATTATGTCCCCGATCACCGGTTATGTATTCGATAAAATCGGAGCGCGCTGGCTGGCCGTAGCCGGTCTTGCGATCATGACCATCACGACATACGAATTCAGCCAATTGACCGTCGATACGTCTTACACGCACCTGATTACCGTGTACACGATCCGCATGTTCGGCATGTCGCTCATGATGATGCCGATCCAGACCGCCGGTCTGAACCAGCTGCCGCAGCGCCTGAATGCGCACGGCACGGCAATGTCGAACACGCTGCGTACGATCGCCGGCGCGCTCGGTACCGCGCTGCTCGTCTCGATCATGACCAGCAAAGCGGCCGAAGTGGGCAAACAGCTCATTATCAGCCGGGGCCTGAATCCGAACGACGCTTCGCAGGCCGCGCAGCTCGGCGCGGTGAAGATGGAGGCTCTGGTTCAGGGCATCAACCACTCGTTTGTCATCGCAACCTGGATGACCGCCGCGGCATTCGTGCTGGCCTTCTTCATCAAACGGGTCGTGCCCAACCGCGAAGGCATGCACGAACAGAAAACGGTGCCGACCACCGCTTCGGAGAACATGGAAGCGAACGCGTAATCGGTATCCGAAAAAAAGTTCGATTTACGACGAAAGCCGATTCTCCGTTGAGGAGAGTCGGCTTTTTTTGCTGTGCTTCCGGCGTACGGAACGAAAACTACAGATCCTCGCGATATCTCGTGCGGTACGTTTCTTTCTCGGCCCGCACCGCGTCGCGCAAAATGTCTTTCACCTTTTCCGCATCTTTGACGTCTTCGAGTTTGATCTCCGGCGTCGAAGGATCGGTCGAAAAAACGGTAATCGTGCCGACGCCCATCATGCGGTCCGTCACCGTGCGCTCCAGCGCTACGTCTTTGATCCGGACCAGCTCCAGCTCTTCCGTTTTTTTGCCGATCAGTCCGGTCGTAATAATCAGCCGCTGGCTGGTGAGCTTGTAATGCACGTTGTTCATCAGCAGGCCGGTTCTAATCTGATCGCCCAGATCGGACGGACGTCCTTCCCACAGCGTTTTTTCCGTTTTCGGGTCCGGCGTTTCGGCGCGCTGCTGCTGTTGGGCTTGCGAACCGCCGTGCAGCGGCTTGCCGCATTTTCCGCAGAAATTGCTCTCGTCCGGATTTTCTGCGCCGCAGTTTGTGCAGTAGATCATCGTTCATCCTCTTTTCGTTTTAATAATGAAGGGATTTTGTGCTGCTTCTTTAACTATAGTACAATAAAACGAACGCAAAAGTTGAATATTGAGGAGCGATACCCATGCTGTGGCACGAATTGACCATACATACGACCGAGGAAGCGGTGGAAGCCGTCTCGAATTTCCTACACGAAGCGGGAGCGGGCGGCGTTTCGATCGAAGAGTCGGGCAATTTGAATAAAAAAAGAGAACGTCCCTACGGCGAATGGTTCGACCAGCCGCTGAACGATATTCCGGAAGGGTGCGCGGAAATCAAAGGTTACTTTTCCGAAGAAACCGATATCGACGCGGTGATGGAAGAAGTCCAATCGCGCACGACCGAGCTGGAAACGTTCGATATCGATACGGGCAGTCCGCGCTATGAGAAAAGGCTGGTCGACGAAGAAGAATGGGCGACCGCCTGGAAAGCCTATTACAAACCGCTTCGGGTCTCCGAAACGCTGACCGTCAAACCGGTGTGGGAAGAGTACGAAGCGTCGGAAAACGAGAAGATTATCGAACTCGATCCCGGCATGGCGTTCGGCACCGGTACCCATCCGACGACGATGCTGTGCCTGCGGACGCTGGAATCGATCGTTAAAGGCGGAGAAGACGTAATCGATGTCGGCACGGGCTCCGGTATCCTGTCGATCGGCGCGATCAAGCTGGGCGCGAAGCGCGCGCTGGCGATCGATCTCGATCCGGTTGCCGTGTCGAGCGCCAAAGAAAACGTCGAGCTGAACGGACTCAGCGGCGTGATCGATGTGCGCGTGAGCGATCTGCTGTCGGTGCTGAGTCCGTCCGCGGAGCCAAGCGAAGCGGCAGGATCGGCCGCGCTCGGCGTCGAGCTTCCGGTGCAAATCGTCGTCGCCAACATCCTGGCCGAGATTATCCTGCTGTTTACGAACGATGTGTACGAAGCGCTGCGTCCGGGCGGCTTGTATCTGGCATCGGGCATTTACAAAGACAAAGAACAGGCCGTAATCGACGGGCTGGTCGCCGCCGGACTGACCGTCCGCGATGTGCATCGCGAGGAGGACTGGCTGGCGATCGTTGCGGAAAAGGTGGTGTAAATGGAGAACTTTCTGGCTTTTTCGTTCGAGCAGCTGCCTTTTGTTCTGATTGTCATTATGATCGCGTTCACGGTGCACGAATTCGCTCACGCTTACGCGGCTTACAAGTTCGGCGACCCCACGGCCAAGCTGCTCGGACGCGTGACGCTGAATCCGGCGCGGCATATCGACTTTTTCGGTCTGTTCCTGATTCTGGTTGCCGGTTTCGGCTGGGCTCGTCCCGTTCCGGTCACGCGCGAGAATTTCAGCCGCCCGAGATTGATGGGCATTATCGTATCGGCGGTCGGTCCGCTGAGCAATCTGCTGATCGCGTTTATCGGGGCGATCGTATTTGCGGCCCTGGTCGCGAACGGGGTGGTCGACAACGCCGAGACGTCTCGCGGAGTCCAGGCGATCGTGCTGTTTTTCAACGAATTGATTCGATTGAACGTGCTGCTGTTCCTGTTCAATCTGATTCCGCTGCCGCCGCTGGACGGATATCGGATTCTCGAAGACGTCGCTCCGCGGCCGCTGCGCAGAAGACTTCAGGCGATCGAGCCTTATTCTATTTTTATTTTTCTGCTGCTGGTGTTTATTCCGGTTCTTAATGCGAATACGATCGGACGCCTGCAAATCTGGGTGTACGAAATTTCGCAGTCTTTTTTCGATCTCGGAATCCGTTTGTTCGGTTGAATTCGAATCCCGTCTCTTTTTGAAAAAGGGCAAACCGCTTTGTGCCGGATTTCCTTCGCAAATGCCTTCAACTCCATCGTCCTTTCTTTTTCGCAGGGAACGATTCCGAGTTTGAACGCGCTGCGTCGGAAGACCGGTTTTTCTCCATGTCCACTGGTCAGCGGCGGCCAAACCGTGTATGATGGAATTTGGTCAAAAACGGAAGAGAAGTGGATGAGCGATGCAGAGATATTTTGTGGAAAAAGAGCAGTTTGAACACGACAAAGTCCGCGTCCTCGGCGAGGATGCGCGCCATATCGGCAAAGTCATGCGGGGACGTCCCGGCGATCAAATTATCGTCTGCGACGGAGCCGGGCGCGTGGCGCTGGCCGAGCTTGAATCGATCGAGCAGGGCGAAGTGCTGGCCGGCGTGCTGGAAGAACTGGAAGACCGGAGCGAAGCCCGCGTCCGCGTCAGCATCGCCCAGAGTCTGCCCAAAGGCGACAAGCTGGAGACGGTGATTCAGAAATGCACGGAGATCGGCGCGCACGCGTTCGTGCCGTTTCTGTCCGAGCGCACCGTGGTCCAGTACGACGCGAAAAAAGAAGAGAAGCGGCTCCAGCGCTGGAGCAAGATCGCGAAGGAAGCGGCCGAGCAGAGCCATCGCAGCCGCATACCGGAACTGTCGCAGCCGCTGACGTACAGGCAGCTGCTGCAATCGTTCGAACGCTACGACCTGGTGCTGTTTTGCTATGAAAAAGAAGACGCCAAACAGCTGCGCGACCTTGTGCGTCCGTTCGCCGAAAGCTGCGCGGAAGGCGCGTCGAGCGTGCTGGTCGTAGTCGGGCCGGAAGGCGGCTTTACGGAAAAAGAAGCGGAAACCGCCGCCGCGGCGGGAGCTTCGATCACGGGGCTGGGACGCCGCATCCTGCGGGCCGAAACGGCCGGAATGACCGCGCTGGCGTGCATTTTGTACGAAGCCGGAGAAATGGGAGGAGTTTAGCATATGCCATCAGTCGCTTTTTATACACTGGGATGCAAAGTCAATTTCTACGATACGGAAGCCATCTGGCAGCTGTTCAAAAAAGAAGGCTACGAGCAGGTGGAGTTCGACCAGACGGCGGACGTTTACCTCATTAACACGTGCACGGTAACCAATACCGGCGACAAGAAAAGCCGCCAGATTATCCGCCGCGCGGTGCGCCGCAATCCGGACGCGATCGTCGCGGTCACGGGCTGCTACGCGCAGACTTCGGCGGCCGAGATTCTCGAAATCCCGGGCGTCGATCTCGTCATCGGCACGCAGGACCGCGAGAAGATCCTGCCGCTCGTAAGCGAAATCCAGGCGAAGCGCGAGCCAATCAACGCCGTGCGCAACATTATGAAAACGCGGACCTTCGAAGAACTCGACGTGCCCAGCTTCAACGGCCATACGCGCGCTTTTCTCAAAATCCAGGAAGGCTGCAACAACTTCTGCACGTTCTGCATTATTCCGTGGTCGCGCGGATTGTCCCGCAGCCGCGAGCCGCAGAGCGTACTGGCGCAGGCGCGCCAGCTGGTCGCGGCCGGCTACAAAGAGATCGTGCTGACCGGCATTCATACCGGCGGCTACGGCGACGATATGGAGAATTACCGGCTGTCCGATCTGATGGAAGAACTGGATAAAGTCGAAGGACTGGAGCGCATCCGCATCAGTTCGATCGAAGCGAGCCAGATCGACGACAAGATGCTGGACGTGCTGAAGCGCTCGACGAAGATGTGCCGCCATTTCCATATTCCGCTCCAGGCGGGCGACGATTCGGTGCTTAAACGGATGCGCCGCAAATATACGACCGCGGAATTCGCGGACAAGATCGCGCGGATTCGCGAGGCCATGCCGGACGTGGCGATCACGACCGACGTGATCGTCGGCTTCCCGGGCGAAACGGACGAGATGTACCGGACGGGCTACGAATTCATGCAGGCGATCGGTTTTTCCGAAATGCATGTGTTCCCGTATTCGCAGCGCACCGGCACGCCGGCCGCCCGCATGGACGACCAGGTGGACGAAGACATCAAAAATACGCGCGTGCACGAGCTGATCGAGCTGTCCGAGCGGATGCAGCTTGAATACGCGCAAAAGTTCGTCGGCCAGGTGGTGGAAGTCATTCCGGAGAAAAACGATAAAGGGTTGTATCCGCAGGGCTTCGCAGCCGGGCACAGCGACAATTATTTGACTGTCGTGTTCGAAGGTTCGCAGGAGCTGCAGGGACAGCTTTGCCGCGTGCAGATCGCGGAAGCGGGCGCCGGCGAATGCCGCGGCCAACTGCTGCGCGTGCTGGACGCGGTCCGGCCGTCGTCGGCTTCGTAAAAAAGGCCGGCGGAAAGCTCCGTCGGGCGCGCCCGGCGGCGGGAAGGGACTTCGCTTGAGCTTGCGCGGAGTCCCTTTGCTTGCGCAGGCGGGCCGTGAACGGGGCGGGCGGAGGATTCGAAAGCACGGATAAGGAGAGAAGACGGTGAGCAGAACGGAGATATCGGCGGGCGGCGTCGTATACCGCAGAGATGCGGGACGGCTGCAGATCCAGTTGATCCAGGACCGCTACGGCAAAGTATCGCTGGCCAAAGGCAAGCGCGAGCCGGGCGAGACGCCGCGCGAAGCGGCGCTGCGCGAAATTCAGGAAGAAACGGGCATACAGGGCCGGATCGTGCAGCTGGTGGACATTATCCGCTACCAATACGAGAACGAGAAATACGGACTGGTGGACAAAGAAGTCCGCTATTACCTGGTGGAAGCGCTCGGCGGCGAGCTGCGCGCCCAGCAGGAAGAAATTCGCGGCGTGGAATGGTTCTCGCCCGAGGAAGCGCTGAACCTGCACAAGAAATCGGGATACGACAACAATCACCCGATCCTGGAATCGGCGCTGGAAATGCTCGGCGCGAAGCCCTGAACGCGAGGCTTGCGCGGGGCAATCGAAGGAGGATGTATTTTGGCAAAAGTCATACTGGACAAAAACCGCAAAAAACGGCTGGAAGACGGCCATCCGTGGATTTACAACAACGAAATTTCGGGCACGGAAGGAGATCCGGCTCCCGGCGACCTGGTCGAGGTGACCGATCATCGCGGCAAACCGCTGGGGACGGGTTATTATAATCCATCTTCGCAGATTACGGTCCGGCTGCTGTCGCGCGGCAAAGTCGAAGAGATGGACCAGGCCTTTTTTGCGGCGAGGTTTCGCGACTGCCTGCGGCACCGCGAGCGTTTCCTGAGCGGGGAGAACGCTTATCGCCTTGTATACGGCGAAGCCGATTTCCTGCCGGGACTGATCGTCGACCGCTTCGCGGACGTGCTGGTCGTGCAGATCCTGACGCTGGGCATGGACAAGCGGCGGGACGCGATCGTCAGCGCGCTGGTCGAAGTCGTGCGCCCGCTCGGGATTTACGAGCGCAGCGACGTGTCCGTGCGCGCGCTTGAAGGACTGGAAGAAACAACGGGACTGCTGCACGGGGATTGTCCGCGCCACGTCACCGTGACGGAGAACGGCCTGCTGGTCAAAGTCGATATCGAACAGGGCCAGAAAACGGGCTATTTCTTCGACCAGCGCGAGAACCGCGCTTCGATCCGTCCGCTGATGACGGGCTGGGGGGAGCGCAGCGGCATTTCGCTGCAGGACGTGGACGGCATGCGCCGCCCGGTCAACAAGAACGGCAAAGTCGTCGAATTCCCGTACTGGGACGGCGCGACGGTGCTGGAATGCTTTTCGCATACGGGCAGCTTTACGCTGCACGCCTGCGCTTACGGCGCCAAGAAAGTGACCTGCCTCGATATTTCGGCGCACGCGATCGAAAGCGCGCGGGAAAACGTGCGGCTGAACGGCTTCGAAGACCGGGTGGAATTCGTCGTTGCCGACGCGTTCGAATACCTGCGCGAGAACGTCAAAGGACTTGAAGAGCGCAAGCGCCGCGCGGACGGTTCGTCCAAAGCGGATACGTCGGTGCCCATGCCGGCCGGAGGCGGCCGCAGCTGGGACGTGGTCATCCTCGACCCGCCGGCGTTCGCCAAGACCCGCTCGGCGGTCAAAGGCGCGTGCCGCGGCTACAAGGACATCAATCTGCACGGCATGAAGCTGGTCAGCGAAGGCGGCTATCTGGTAACGGCGAGCTGCTCGTACCATATGCGGCCGGATCTGTTTCTGGAAACGATTGGGGAAGCGGCCCGCGACGCGGGCAAAACGCTGCGCCTGATCGAATGGAGAGCCGCCGGCAAAGACCATCCGCAGATTCTCGGAGTGGACGAAGGGCATTATTTGAAATTCGCCGTGTTCGAAGTGCGCAGCCGTTAAACGCAATCCGCTTTCGAGTCGGCAACCTATGGATGGCCCGTGTTTCGCTGTATGCGGAACACGGGCTTTTTGCGCGAAAAGATCGGAAAAGACGTTGTCCTTCGGCCCGGAACATTTGAATTTGCCGGCCCGGCATTATACGCTGGAGGAAACAGGAAGCGCGGCGGGGCGCGGAACGGAAGCAAGCGCGAACGCCAACAGCGTAAAAAACGCCCGCGCGAGCGCGAAGGAGGCAGAAATGGCGGACAACCGCGAAGATTGGGAACGGAAACCGAAAAATGGAAAAGTTCCGGCCGGCAGCGGCGGGCCAAGCGGGACGGACGAGAACGACGGGCGAATCGGCAGCCGGGAAGACCTGAGCCGGCAGGCGCGGGCGATGCCGGGCGAGATTCTGCGCGACTTCGCGGCCACCCTGTGGTTTTGGAGCGTTATGGTCGTATTCTGGCTGCTGATTACCGGAGGAGCCGCCTGGATCGGGTATGGACTCGGCGGCAAGAATGCGATGTGGCTGACCGCGTCGATCGTCGGCGCCGTATCGCCGCTTCTGCTCGCGGCCCTGATGTCTTTCGACGTGCCGTATCGGGTCTGGAGCCGGCTCGGGGCGCGCGGCCGCAAGTAAGGGTCCGGACCTGCAAGAAGAAACAGGCCCGCGGCGGCCCGGGTACGGAACGTCTGTTCTTCTTTTGCGCGATAAGTTATACTATAGATAAAGTTTGCCTATGAAGGAGGCTATCGGCCCATGACGCTACAAATCAGACTCGGACGTTCCGGCAGCGGCAAGACGACCCGGATTCTAGGCGAGATTCGCGCTAAAATGAAGCAGGACCCGCTCGGACCTCCGCTGCTGCTGATCGTGCCCGAACAATCCACATTCCAGACGGAATATGCGCTGTTCGCGGGGCAAAGCGGCAGCGGCGGCCTGCGCGCGCAGGTGCTCGGTTTTCCGCGGTTCGCTTACCGGGTGATGCAGGAAACGGGCGGCTCCGCGCTGACGGCGATCGGCGACGAAGGCAAGCGGATGCTGCTTTACCGTTTGCTGAGGGAACGCCGCGGCGATCTGCGCTTGTTCGGCGCTTCGAGCGAGCAGCCCGGCTTTATCGCCAAATTGAACGATCTGTACACCGAACTCAAACGCTACAAGGTCGATTCGGCGGTGCTCGAAGAACATATGCAAGATTTGATGTCCGCCGGGCACTCGCCGCTGCTGCGCGAGAAGCTGGAAGACGCGCTGCCGGTTTACCGAGACTTCGAGAGCCGGCTGTCGCAGCTTTACGTCGACTCCGAAGACACGCTGATGCGGCTGGCGGAGCAGCTCGGCCGATCCGAACTCGTGCGCGGAGCGGAAGTATGGATCGACGGTTTCGACGCGTTTACGCCGCGCGAATACGAAGTGGTCGGCGCGCTGCTCAATACGGCGAAATCGACCGTCTGTACGCTTACGCTGGACCATCCTTACGAGAACGGCGAGCAGCCCGGCGACACGGATCTGTTTCACCAGACGGGCACGACTTACCGCCGGCTGCGCAAGCTGGCCGAAGGCGTCGGGGCAAGCTGCGAGACGATTGCCGCCGAAGAAAGACCTCTGCCGAGATTCGCGGACAGTCCGCTGCTCGGCCTGCTTGAACAATCGCTGAGCGAATACGGACGGGAAGGCGTATGGGAATCGCCCCGCGGAGGCGGGAAGAAAGAGCGGATGGCTCGCAACGCCGACGGAGAAGCGGGGATTGCGCTGCACGCCGCCGAAAACCGCCGGGCGGAAGCCGACGCCGCCGCGCGCGAAATGCTGCGGCTCGTTCGCGACAAAGGTGCGCGCTACCGCGATATGGCGGTATTCGTCCGCGATCTCGGCTTGTACGAATCCGTACTGGCCCCGGTGCTGTCGGATTACGGGATTCCTTCCTTTACCGACCGCCGCAAAAGCGTGGTGCACCATCCGCTGGCGGAATTTGTCCGCGCCGCGCTCGACGTGGTGCGGTACCGCTGGCGCTACGAAGACGTGTTCCGCTGCGTCAAGACCGATCTGCTGCTGCCGGAAGACCGCAGCCTGACGCGCAAAGACATGGACCGGCTGGAAAACTTCGTGCTGGCTTCGGGCATCCGCGGCGCGCGCTGGGCCGACGGCCGTCCGTGGCGCGAAGCGCCGAAGCTGTCGCTGGACGAAGAAGGAAAGCCCGCGCCGCTTGAAGACCAGGCCGAAATCAACGAGCGGATGCAGACGATCGAACGCTGCCGGCAGCGGATCGCCGCTCCGTTATCGGCGTTCGAGCATGCGCTCAAAGAAGCGGATTCGGCGCGGAACATGTGCGAAGCGGTTTACGGTCTGCTGGCGGACGCCGAGGTGCCGCAGCGGCTCGACCGGCTGGCGCGCGAAGCGGACGCGGCCGGCGATCCGCAGTCGGCCGACGTGCACCGCCAGATCTGGGGAGCGCTGCTCGACCTGCTCGACCAGATCGCCGAGCTGATCGACTCGGAAGAAGTAAGCCCGGACGAATTCGCGGGCATGCTGGAAACGGGCATCGCCGGGTTGAAGCTCGGGCTGGTGCCGCCGGCGCTCGACCGGGTGCTGCTCGGCGATATGAGCCGCACGCGGCCGCTGAATATCAAATACGCGTTCGTGCTCGGACTCAACGACGGGCTGGTGCCGCTGGCGCCGGAGCAGAGCGGTCTGCTCAGCGAACCCGAACGGATGCGGCTGGCCGAAAGCGGTCTTGAATTGTCGCCCGGCGCGGAGCGCCGCATGCTCGACGAGCGGCTGCTGATCTATCATACGCTGACCGGCGCTTCGCGGCGGCTGTGGCTGAGCTATGCGCTGAGCGACGAAGAAGACAAGCCGCTGCTGCCGTCGGAGGTGCTGCTGGAGCTGCGGACGCGCTTTCCGTTTATCGCCGAAATCCGAGGCGGTGCGCTGCCGGGTCCGGGCATGGACGAGGAAGCTTACGAACGCTTCGTTACGCAGCCGGAAGCGACGCTGCCGCATCTGCTGGGGCAGCTTCGGCTGTGGAAAGCCGGCGCGGAGATTCATCCGCTCTGGTGGGATGTGCTTGAAGCTTACCGGCAGCGGCCGGAGTGGGAAGACCGGTTAAGCAAAGGACTGGCCTCGCTGCTGTACACAAACGAATCGGACCGCCTCGAGCGCGAGACGAGCATGAAGCTGTACGGGCGCAAGCTGCGCTCCAGCGTGTCGCGTATGGAGAAGTTTACCGCCTGCGCGTTCTCGCATTTCGCGTCGCACGGGCTGAAGCTCAAAGAACGCCAGCTGTACAAGCTGAACGCGCCGGACATCGGGCAGCTGTTCCATGCGGCGCTGAGCGATATCGCGATGCGGCTGCGTCTACAGAACCGCAGCTGGGGTTCGCTGACGGTCGAAGAATGCCTCGGCGAAGCGAAAGAGTCGGTGGACAAGATCGCGCCGCGGCTGCAGGGAGAGATTCTGTTCAGCACCAGCCGCTACGGTTATATCTCGCGCAAGCTGACCGATATCGTCGGCCGCGCTTCGATTATTCTCGGCGAACATGCGCGGCGCGGCGACTTCGAACCGCTGGGGCTGGAGATCGACTTCGGGCCGGGCCAGGATATTCCGGCGCTCGTATTCGAACTGGACAACGGCTGCACGATGGAGATCGTCGGCCGGATCGACCGCGTCGACGTGGCCGAAGGCGAAGAAGGCCTGCTGCTGCGGGTGATCGATTACAAATCGAGCGGCAAAGACCTGAAACTGCACGAAGTGTATTACGGACTGTCGCTGCAAATGCTGACGTATCTGGATGTGCTGTTGACGCACGCCGAAGACTGGATCGGCGCTCCGGCGCTGCCGGCGGGAACGCTGTATTTCCATGTGCAGAATCCGCTGCTGTCTTCGCCCAACGGCATGTCGCGCGAGGAAGCGGCGCAGGAAATGCTCAAACGTTTCAAGATGAAAGGGCTGGTACTGGCCGACCGCGAAGTCGTGGCGAAGATGGACCGGTCGCTGGAAAAAGGCTATTCGCCGCTGATTCCGGTCGCAGTCAAAGCGGACGGAGGCTTCTACAGCAGCTCCGCCGTGGCCGATCCGCAGCAGTGGGATTCGCTGCTGCGCGGCGTGCGGCGCAATATCGCCGGCATCGGCAAGCGGATCACGGAAGGCGAATCGGAAGCCCGCCCGTACCGGATTCAGCAGGAAACGGCCTGCGATTTCTGTCCGTACCATTCCGTCTGCCAATTCGACGAAAGCCTGGACCGTTCCGGCTACAATCATCTGGACAAGCCTGGACGCGATAAAGTGTGGGAAATGTTCCAGACGGAAAACGAAGACGGGGCAGGGGAGGAGAGCCGATAATGGAAATTACGTATACCGACAAACCCGAAGGCAGCCAGTGGAGCGACGATCAATGGAAAGCGATCGCGGCTTCCGGCGGCAATATGCTGGTCGCGGCCGCGGCGGGCTCGGGCAAAACAGCCGTGCTCGTCGAGCGGATTATCCGTAAAGTGACCGCGCCGGAGAACGCGACGGACGTGGACCGGATGCTGATCGCGACCTTTACCAAAGCGGCCGCTTCCGAGATGCGCCAGCGGATTCGCGACGCACTGAATAAAGAACTGTCCGCCCACCCGCAGGACACGCGCTTACGCCGCCAGCTGTCGCTGCTCGGACAGGCTTCGATCACGACGCTGCACTCGTTCTGTCTGGAAGTGATCCGCCGCTACTATACGCTGATTCCGCTCGATCCGGGCTTTCGCATCGCCAATCAGCACGAGAGCGAGATTCTGCGGCAGGAAATCCTGGAAGAGCTGTTCGAAGAAAAATACGCGCTCGAAGAAGAAGGCGCGCTGTTTCGCCGGCTGATCGACTGGTTCGGTGGCGAACGGTCCGACGATCCGGCTTTCCTGCTGGTGCAGCGGCTGTACGATTTCGCGCGCAGCCATCCGTGGCCGGAGCACTGGCTGCGGGAAGCGGCGGCGGAATTCGACTGCCCGGATATCGAAACGCTGGGTGAAAGCATCTGGGCGCGCAGCCTGACGGACGGCGCCGCGTCGGTGCTGGCCGGGACGGAGAATCTGCTGGTCCGCGCGTTCGAACTGGCCGAATCGCCGGGCGGACCGCTGCCTTACGCGGAAACGCTGCGCGACGATCTCGATACGCTGCGCCGGCTGCGCGAAGCGCTGCGGCTGAAGCCCTGGCACCGGCTGTACGAAGAATTTGCGTCGGCTTCTTTCGGCAAGCTCAAGGCGGTGCGCAAAGACCAGGCCGATCCGCAGATCCAGGATCGGGTCAAAGCTCTGCGCGAAGCGGCCAAGAAAGAGCTGGCCGAAGTGAAATCGGCTTACTTCGGGCGCTCGCCGGAAGCTTTTCTGGAAGAACTGAATCAAGCCGCGCCGCTGATGCGGGAGCTGGCGGAATTGACGATCGAATTCGGCGACCGCTATTCGCGTTCGAAGCAGGCCAAAGGCATGGTCGATTTCTCCGATCTGGAACATTACTGCCTGCGCATTCTGCGCGATCCGTCGTCGGAGCCCGGGCATCCGATTCCTTCGGAAGCCGCGCTCGAATACCGGAACCGCTTCGACGAGGTGCTGCTGGACGAGTATCAGGATACGAACTCCGTTCAGGAAGAGATCGTGTCGCTGATTGCGCGCGAAGGAGCCGGCAACCGGTTTATGGTCGGGGACGTGAAGCAGAGCATCTACCGGTTCCGCCTGGCGGAGCCGGGGTTGTTCCTGCATAAGTACCGCGCTTACGGCGAAGACTTCGCGTCGGGCGGGCTGCGCGTCGATCTGGCGCGCAATTTCCGCAGTCGCCTCGAAGTGGTGGACGCGGTCAACGATATTTTCCGCCGCATCATGAACGAGCGGGTCGCCGAGATCCAGTACGACGAACGCGCGGAGCTGGCTTACGGGGCGACCTCGTATCCGCGGGCGGAAGCGGGCGAATACGCGCCCGAGCTGATGCTGATCGAGCGCGGCGGCACGGCGAGCGGGGAAGAGCCGCCGGGCGAAGCCGGCGAAGAAAACGCCCTGGCCGCGGAAGCGGCCGAGATCGAAGCGGTCCGGCTGGAAGCGCGCGCGATAGCCGCCCGCATCCACGAATTGACCGGGCAGACGGAAGGGCACGAACCGCTGCATATTTACGACAAGTCCGCCGGAGGGATGCGCCCCGCCGTGTACGGCGACATGGTCGTGCTGCTGCGCGCGGCCGGCGTATGGGGACCGATGCTGATCGAAGAACTGCGGTTGGCGGGCATTCCCGCCGCGGGCGATACGTCGCGCGGCTACTTCGAAGCGACCGAAGTCGAGATCGTGATGTCGCTGCTGAGCATCATCGACAACCCGCAGCAGGATATTCCGCTCGCTTCGGTGCTGCGTTCGCCGCTCGTCGGTTTGTCGGAAGACGAGCTGGCCCGCATCCGGCTGTGCGGCCCGCGGCTGACTTTCCACGACGCCGTAATCGAAGCGGCCGGCGGAGACTGCGGCGAAGCGTCGGACGGCCAACCGCTGGCGGACGTGCTGCGGCGGTTCATCGATGCGCTCGAGCGCTGGCGCGATCTGGCGCGCGGCGGCGAGCTGAGCCTGCTGATCCGGACGCTGTACCGGGAAACCGGCTACGCCGACTGGGTGGCGGGACTGCCCGGGGGCGCGGCGCGCCGCGCCAATCTGCTGGCGCTTCAGGACCGGGCCGTGCAGTTCGAACGCTCGACTTCCGCGCAGGGGCTGTTCCGCTTCCTGCGCTTCGTGGAGCGGTTGAAGGAGAACGGAGGGGATCTGTCCGAAGCTCCGGCCGAAGCGGCGCAGGATTCGGTGCGGATCATGACGATCCACAAAAGCAAAGGACTGGAGTTCCCGGTCGTGTTTATCGCCGGACTGTCCAAAACGTTCAATATGCAGGATTTGAACGCGCCTTTTATGATGCACAAGGAACTGGGCTTCGGCCCGCGCTTCGTGGACGAGGCGAGCCGCGTCGGCTATCCGACGCTGCCCGCGCTGGCGATTCGCCGCCGCGCGCACGTGGAACTGCTGGCCGAAGAAATGCGGGTGCTGTATGTGGCGCTGACCCGTCCGCGCGACAAGATGATTCTCGTCGCTTCGGTCCGCGGACTGCCGGGCCGGATCGAAGCCTGGATGCAGGCGGCGGGCGGTGCGGAAGGCATCGCCGATTATACGCTGTCCAAAGGCCGGTCTTATATGGATTGGCTGGGACCCGCGCTGATCTTCGAAGAAGGCGCGGCGCAGCTGCGGTCTTTGTCGGATATGCCGGAATCCGCCGATAGCCGGCATACGCGCGGCGGCTGGTCGTTCTCGCTGCGCAGCGGAGACGCCGCGTCGGCGGCCGAACGGGACGGGGAAGAACGGTACGCCGAGCGATCGGAACGGCTGCGGGAGCTGATGCGCGGCGCGGGCGGCGCGGGCACACAGCGGGCGGACGATTACGCCGCGCGCTTCTCGTGGAGCTATCCGCACGCGGCGGCCGGCGGGGCGGCGGCCAAGACTTCCGTGACCGAGATCAAGTCGCGCTTCGCCGGCGGCGAATATCCGGCCGCGGACGCGTTGGAAGCGGCTCGGCGTCTGGCGGGATGGTCGGAGCCGGGCGAGCCGGACAATCCTTCGACGGATAACGAAACGTCGGTGCTCCAGCTCCGCCGGCCGCGCTTTATGGAGCGGCGCCGATTGACCGGCGCCGAGCGGGGCACGGCGTATCATACGCTGATGCAGCATGTGCCCTTGAATCCCGATACCGGCGAAACCGAAGCCTCGGCGACGCTGGCCGAGCTGGTGCGGACAAGCATCCTGCTTCAAGCGGAAGCCGACGCCGTGCGGCCCGCCGACATCGCCGCTTTTATCCGCAGCGGGATCGGCGGACGCGCCGCGCGGGCGGACTGGGTCCGGCGCGAGCTGCCGTTCAGCACCGGGATCGGCGCGGACGAAGAACTGGGCGCGCTGGTGCTGCCCGTGCACAACGAAGCGGCGGGCAGTTTGCTGCCGAGCGAGCGGCTTGCGGGCGGCTATGAACGGATCAGACTGGAGCGCCTGCCGGGCGAGCGGGTTCTCGTTCAGGGCGTGATCGACTGCCTGTTCCGCGAGAACGGCCGCCTGATCCTGCTCGATTACAAAACGGACCGGATCAAGCCGGGCAGAGGCACATCCGAACTGGCCGAGCATTACCGCTTCCAGCTCGATTTCTACGCCCGGGCGCTGGAAGACATGCTCGGCGAACCGGTACATGAGAAATGGCTGTATTTTTTCGACGCGGGAGAAGGCGTGCGGCTGTAGAAAGAAGAGCCGAAAAGCGTCCGACGGTTTGCGGCCGACCCATGCCAGGCGAGCAGAGCGGCGGGTAAAGCGGCGATCCGGAAGACGCGTATCCAATTCGAACGAACAAGCGGCATCGGGACGGACGATGCCGAAATTATCTTATCGAAAGTCCCGGCGCGGGAACTGCCCGCCCGGGGCTTTGCCAAATAGAAAGGGGCGCGAAGCATGCGCGTGTTGCATACGGCGGACTGGCATCTGGGCCGGACGCTGGAAGGACGCAGCCGGTTCGAAGAGCAGGAGAAATTTATGGACGAGCTGGTGGAGATCGTCCGCAGCGAACGGGTCGATCTGATTCTGATGGCCGGCGACGTGTACGATACGGTCAATCCGCCTGCCGCGGCGGAGCAGCTGTTCTACGAAGGAGCGGCGCGGCTTCGGGCCGAAGGCTGTTTGCTCGCGGCGATCGCGGGCAACCACGATCATCCCGAACGGGTCGCTTCGGTGCGGCCGCTGGTCAAAGGCAGCGGCATCTCGCTGGTCGGGCTGCCGACGGAACAGGCGCTGAACTTCGATATCGCAAGGACGGGCGAAAAAGCCGTTGTCGCGGCGCTGCCTTATCCGTCGGAAGCGCGGCTGAACGAGCTGCTGATCGCGGACGGCACGGACGAGAATCTGCTGCGCCGGGCGTACAGCGAACGGGTCGGACTGCTGATGCGCAAGCTGGCCGCCGGCTTTTCGCCGAAAACGGTCAACCTCGCCATGAGCCATATTTATGTGCTGGGCGGACTGGAGTCCGATTCCGAGCGGCCGATCCAGGTCGGCGGCGCGTATACGGTCGATCCGTCGGCGCTGTCGTGCGGCGCGCAGTATACGGCGCTGGGACATCTGCACCGGCCGCAGGCGGTCAAAGGAGACGGCATTATCCGCTACAGCGGCTCGCCGATCGCATACAGCTTCTCCGAAGCCGGACAAACCAAGTCCGTGATGCTGATGGACGTCGAGCCGGGCGGCGAGCCGCGGCTGAACGAGATTTATTTGTCGTGCGGCCGTCCGCTGGTGGAATGGAATGCGCTGGAAGGGATGAGCCAGGTGTACGCGTGGCTGGAGGAAGGACGAGACGCGGGCGCGTTTATCGATCTGCGGCTGACGCTGACCGAAGCGATGTCGCTCGCCGAGATCCAGTCGCTGCGCCGCGCCCGCGACGGACTGGTCCATATCCGCCCGGTGTATCCGCAGCTCGAAGAAGCCGACGCGCCGGAGCAGCGGTCGCGCCTGCCGATGCACGAATTGTTCAAAACGTTCTACCGCCGCCAGACTGGCGGGGCGGAACCGGACGACGCGCTGGTCGGCTTGTTTCTGGAACTGGCCGAAGAAAACGGGGAGACGACGGAAGGAGGAGACGCCGAATGAAGCCGATTACGCTCAAGCTGTCGGGGCTGCAAAGCTACCGCGAAGCGCAGGAAGTCGATTTTACCGAGCTGTGCGAAACCGGTCTGTTCGGTATCTTCGGACCGACGGGCAGCGGCAAATCCACCGTGCTCGACGCGATTACGCTGGCGATGTACGGCAAAGTCGAGCGCGCCTACGGCGGCACGCAGGGCATTATGAACCATTCGGAAGATACGCTGTACGTCGCGTTTACCTTCCAACTGGAATCCGCGGCGGGCGCGCGGCGCTTCCGGGTGGAACGCCGCTTCAAGCGCACCGGCGAAGTCTCGGTCAGCAATACGCTCAGCCGCTTCGTCGAAGTGAAGCCCGAAGGAGACGAAGTGGTCGCGGACAAGCTGGCCGACGTTACGCGGGCGGTCGAGGACGTGATCGGGTTGAAAATGGACGACTTTACCCGCGCCGTCGTGCTGCCGCAGGGCAAATTCGCCGAATTCCTGTCGCTCAAAGGCAGCGACCGGCGGCAGATGCTCCAGCGTTTGTTCCATCTGGAGCAGTACGGCGACAAACTGGTCCAGAAGCTGAACAAGCGGACGCGCGAAACGGAAAGCGCGCTGCGCACGGTCGAAGCCGAGCAGCAGGGGCTCGGTCCGGCTTCCGCGGACGATGTCGCGGCGGCCCGCGGCCGGCTGGACGAAGCCGGCCTGAACGCTTTGGAGCGGCGCAGGGCGCTGGACGGGGCGGTCGAGGAACACGGCCGGCTGTCCCGCGTGCGAGAGCGCGCGCACGAGCGCCGAAGCGCGGCGTCGGCGCTGGACGAACTGCGCGGACGGGGCGAAGCCGTCCGTGAGCTTGAAGCGCGCGCGCTGCGCGCGCAGGCCGCGTCGGCGCTGCTGCCTGCGCTGGAGCGCTTCCGCGGCGCGGCGAAGCGCTCGGAGGAACTGGCCGGGCAGGCGGCCCGGCTGCGCGGCGCGCTGGGCGAAGCGCAAAGCGCCGCTTCGCGTGCCGCCGCCGCGGAAAGCGAAGCCCGCGAAGCGCTTTCGGGCGAGGAGCCGCGGCTGCTGCGGCGCTCGGCGGAGCTGGAGCAGGCGCTCCGGCTCGAGCGCGAGCTGGAGGGGCTGCGCGCGGACAGCGCGGAACTTGAGCGCGACCGCGGCGAAGCCGCCGCGCGGCTGGAACGCGCGCGCGAAGGCGCGCAGCAGCTGCGGCGCAAGCTGGAGCAGGCCGGCAGGCTGCAAAGCGAGCTGCAGGAGCAGCTCGCCGCCTGCGAAGTGCGCAGCGCGGACCGCTCCGCGCTCGAAGAAGCGGGGCGCCTGGCGGATTCCGCCGCCGCCCTGGAAGAACAGCTTCCCGGCGTGCGCCGCGACCTCGAAGAGGCCGAGCGGCAGGAACGGGAAGCTTCGGCCGAATTGTCGGCCGCGCGAGAACGCGAAGTTTCCTGCCGCGCCGCGCTCGAGCAGGCGGCGGTCCGCGCCGAAGCCGGCGCGGCTTCGCTGCGCCGGCTCGATGCCGGGCTGTCCGCGCTGCTGGAAGCCGCGGCGGCCGAAGAGCGGCGACTGGAACGGGCGGATCTCGATTCCGCCAAGCGCCGCATGGCGGCGGAGCTGGCTCACGCCCTCGCGGACGGCGAGCCTTGCCCCGTCTGCGGCGCGCAGCATCATCCGCAGCCGGCGGATGAAGACCCTTCCGCCGCCTCGGCCGCGGCGGATCCGGAGCCGCTGCGCGATCTGCAGCTCGGCGCGCGCGAGCTGCGCCTGAACGCCGCCCGCCTGCGGCAGGGCGGCGAAACGCTGGCCGCGCGGCTGCGCGAAGAACTCGCGCATTCCCGCGCCGCCGAGGCGCCCGCGGATATTTCCGCATCCGCCTCGACCCGGCCGGCCCCGGGAGCCGCTCCCGCTCCCGGCTCTTCTTTCCCGTTCGCCGCCGAAAGCGCGAACGCAGCTGCCGGAGCGATCGACCGCTCCGGCGAACCGCCCGCGGCTCTGTTCGCGCCCGATGCCGGCGCTGCGGCCGGCGAATCCGCCCCGGCCGCCGAAGCTTCCGCTTCCCCCGCCGCCTGCGCCGCCGAATACGCCCGCCTGCGGTCGGCCGCGGAACTCGCCGAGCGCGAAGCTTCCGCGCTCGAGGCGGAGGCCCGCGAAGCGGAGCGGGCCTGGAGCGCCGCCGTTCGCGGCGCCGAAGCGCCGCGCGCCCGGCTGGAAGGCGCCGCGCGGCAGAAAGCGCGAGCCGGGGAACGGCTCGCCGAACTGGAGCGGCGGCTGGAGGAAGCCTCCGCCCGCTGGAACGACTCGTTCGCGGATCTGCGCCGCGACGAATTGGAGCGCCGGCGCGAAGAGATCCGGCGCCGCGACGGCCAGGCCGAAGAATTGAAGCTCCGCCTGGAGAAAAGCGGGCCGGTGATCCGAAGCATGGAAGATTCGCTGAAAAGCCACGAAGAGCAGTCCGCCGAAGCGGAACGGCTGCTGGTACAGCTTACCGTCCAGGCCGAAGGCAAAGCGGAGCTGGCCGCGGAAAAAGAATCCAGGCTGCGCGAAGCCTCGAACGGGGCTAATGTAGCCGAACTGCTGCGCGACACCGCGGGCCGGCTGAATCGGCTGCGGGAAGCCGCCGAGCGCACCCGCCGGGACATGGAATCGTCCCGCGAAGCCTGGCAGCGTCAGGCCAGCGCTTCGGCGGCGGCCGATCAGGCGGCGTCTTCGGCCGCCGAGCACGCCGAAGCGGCGGAATCCGGCTGGCGCGAAGCGCTGGACCGTTCCCCGTTCGAATCGGACGACGATGCCGAGAATGCCCGCATGGACGAAGAAGATGTCCGGGAAGCCCGGGAACTCGTGCAGGCGCACCGCGAGCGCGAAAACGAACTGAACGCGCGCCTGCGCGAGCTGGAGAAACTGCTGGACGGAGCGGACGTATCGGAGGCGCAGTGGGAAGAATGCGTCCGTCGGCTGGAGGAGTGCCGGCGGCTCGACGAAGAAGCGCTGGCGGCCCGGGCGCGGGCGCAGCGCGACCTCGAAGACGTATCCGGCCGCCACGAGCGCTGGACGGCCCTTGAAAGCCGGCGTTCGGAGAAAGCCGCCGAAGCGGAGCGGCTGTCCAAGCTCCAGTCGTGCTTCCGGGGCAACGCGTTCGTCGAGTACGTGGCGGAAGAGCAGCTGATCCAGATCAGCCGCGCCGCTTCGAACCGGCTGCGCTTCCTGACCAAGCAGCGCTATTCGCTGGAAGTGGACTCCGGCGGAGGATTCGTCGTGCGCGACGACGCCAACGGCGGCGTGCGCCGCCCGGTCTCGACCCTGTCCGGCGGAGAAACGTTCCTTACGTCGCTCGCGCTTGCGCTTGCGCTGTCGGCCCAGATCCAGCTGCGCGGCGAATATCCGCTGCAGTTCTTTTTTCTCGACGAAGGCTTCGGCACGCTCGATCCCGAGCTGCTCGATACCGTCGTCACGTCGCTTGAACACCTGCACAGCGACCGCTTGTCGGTCGGCATTATCAGCCACGTGCAGGAACTGCGCGAACGCCTGCCGCGCCGCCTGATCGTGCAGCCGGCCGACCACGCGGGCGCGGGATCGAAAGTGGTGCTGGAAAAGATGTAGAACAAAGATACGGCTGCGCGCCGGAAAGCGCTTGTTCAAGCGCAATATCAGGAAAAAAACAAGTTCGTGATTTCGATCACAGAGACAGATTCAAGCGGTTGTTATAATACAGTCAGCCGACATCATATCAAGGAGAACCCTGGCCCTGATTCCGCTGCGAGCCTTTGCGCGCCCGCGCCGGAACGGAAGCCGAGACAGCCGCCCTTTTAGGGCGTGCAGGGTGCTCCTTTTTTTTGTATTTTTCCGCAATCCCCGGTACAATAGCAGGGTACAGAAGCCGGACGAACCGGCAGAGACGCGTGCTGCGTCCGGGCGAATCCATATGTCCAATATCCGCCGGCCCGGGAAAACGTTCCGGCGCGGACGATCCGAGGAGGAACGAAGATGAGCGAAACCATTTTCAGCAAAATTATCGACGGCAGCATCCCCAGCAAAAAAGTGTTCGAAAACGAGCGGATTTACGCGTTTCACGATATTCAGCCCGCGGCTCCGGTGCATGTGCTGATCGTGCCGAAAAAGCCGATTCCGTCGCTGGACGACATCGCCGAAGAAGACGCGGCGCTGATCGGGGAGATTCATCTGGTCGCGGCAAAGCTTGCGCGCGAGCTCGGTATTGCGGGCGGCGGATACCGCGTGATCAACAACTGCGGAGACGACGGTGGCCAGACGGTTCCGCACCTGCATTTCCACCTGCTCGGAGGAGCGAAATTAGGCGCGCTGACAGGGATTTCCGGCTCGCATAACTAAGGCTGAAAGACTTCGTTCAAGGATTTTTTCTAAGCATTGACACGAGGTTCGATTTTCGCCTATAATGAAAGTTGATTAACCGTGTTATGCTCTTGGACGGTCTGGTCGGAGGGAGGGGAAACTGGTGTCTGAAACTAAAGTTCGCAAAAACGAGACTATCGATGCTGCTCTTCGCCGCTTTAAACGCTCTATTGCAAAAGACGGCGTGTTGGCGGAAGTCAAGAAGCGCAAGCATTACGAGAAGCCTAGCGTAAAGCGCAAGAAAAAGTCTGAGGCTGCTCGCAAAAGAAAGTTCTAATGATGTGAAGGGTTTATTGCGCTTGTTTTTTTGCGCTTTGACTACACATCATTGGTAGGAGGATTTATTTGTAATGAATCTTAGCGAACGATTAAACGAAGATATGAAACAAGCCATGCGGAGTAAGGATAAATTCAAACTCTCCACCATACGAATGATTCGCGCGACGATCAAGAACCAGGAGATCGATACGAAGCGGACTTTGGATGACGAGGAAGTGCTTGATATTCTGAGTCGTGAGATCAAACAGCGCAAAGATGCCCTCCATGAGTTCGAAAAAGCAGGTCGTGAAGATTTGGCCGAGACTGTCAAAGCCGAAATCGACATTGTTGCTGAATACCTTCCCGCTCAGCTTGGCGAAGAAGAAGTTAAAGCCATTGTACAGCAGACCATCCAGGAAACCGGTGCTTCTTCCAAAGCCGATATGGGCAAAGTCATGGCCGCTTTGATGCCTAAAGTCAAAGGGCGCGCCGACGGGAAGTTGGTTAACCAAGTGGTTCAGCAGTACCTGCAATAGACGAGTGAAACGAACACCCTTCCGGAAACGGAAGGGTGTTTTTGTATTCGGGCTGTTTTTTCGGAAGATTTATGTGGAAAGTTTCGATTTTTTTGAAACGCAAACGTTCAACGGGCGTATACTAGTAATGAAAAGACTTTATTGTGTCCAGAGGGTTGCAAAAGGCAAGCAAAGAGACATTTGACGAAGGAGGGAGGATCTGGTGAATACACATACCCGGTCCAAATGGTTCGTCGGATTGGCGGCCTCGTTCTGGCTCGCCGTCTGGACGGTCGGCATTCCGCTGATCGCCTGTACATCGTTTGCGTCGACGGCTTCGGCCGCCGGTCCGTTAGGAGCAGCGAGTTTCGGTTTGCCCGCCCAGACGGGATTTATATCCCACGCGGCCGATTTTCTGACGACCCCGATTATGCTGACCCTGCTGCTGTTTATCGGATTGGCGGGAGTGGTGATCGAACTGCTGCTGCCCGGATTGATTTTCCCGGGAGTGCTGGGCGTCTCCGCTTTTATCCTGTACTTTTTGGCCAATACGTTCGCCGGGTTCGCGAGCACCTACGTATGGCTGCTGTTCGCGGTCGGGATCGTGTTGATGGCGCTGGAAATGTTTATTCCGAGCTTCGGAATACTGGGCCTGCTGGGAGCGGGCTCGCTGATTGGAGGAGTAGTTATGGCGGCTTGGGACACGGGTCATGCGTTCACCTCGCTCGGCATCGCGTTCGTTCTGGCTTCCGCGGCGGTCGGCATCGTCGCGTTCGTATTCAAGGAACGCGGAATCTGGAATCGCTTTATTTTGAAAGACAGCCTGACCTCGGAAGCCGGCTACAATTCGGCCGTTACGCGCTATGAACTGGTCGGACGCGACGGCGTGTCGCTGACTCCGCTGCGGCCTTCCGGCACCGTCCTGATCGACGGCGAACGGATCGACGTGGTTACCGAAGGCGGCTTTATCGAACGCGACAAAGCCGTAACGATCGTCAAGACGGAAGGCGGACGCGTCGTGGTGCAGGAGAAGTGGCACAGCGGCCTCGGTCCGATCGAGCCGATCTGAATCGGCGATCCTGTGCGGCGGCCGATCGTTTCGGCGGACGAACCGCATGTTCCGACCGGCTCGGCGCCGCGCCGAACCGGACTGCTTCAAAAGGCGGATCATATCCGCCGCGTCACATAACGAGGTCCGCGAAGTCCGGCGGGGCGCCTGCGCCCCGCCGGAGCGGAAGGACCGATATCTGGAGGGGTACTTATGGTAGAAGCGGCTTGGATCACCCCGCTGCTGATTATTGTCGTAGCGGTTATTTTACTCAGTGTTTTCTTTAGCTTTTTCCCGGTCGCGTTGTGGATTTCCGCGCTTGCTTCCGGTCTGCGTCTGAGCATCATTACGCTCGTCGCCATGCGGCTGCGGCGCGTTACGCCGGCCCGGATCGTCAATCCGATGATCAAAGCGCACAAAGCCGGCATCAGCCTGACCATCAACCAGCTGGAAAGTCACTATCTGGCCGGCGGTAACGTCGACCGGGTCGTCAACGCCTTGATTGCGGCACATCGCGCGAACATTCCGCTGGAATTCGAACGCGCCGCGGCGATCGACCTGGCCGGCCGGGACGTGCTCCAGGCTGTGCAGATGAGCGTTAACCCGCGCGTAATCGAGACGCCGAGCGTTTCGGCGGTCGCCCGCAACGGGATCGAGGTCGTCGTTATCGCGCGTGTAACGGTAAGAGCCAATATCGACCGCCTGGTCGGCGGCGCCGGCGAAGAAACGATCATCGCCCGTGTCGGCGAAGGGATCGTTACGACGGTCGGCTCCAGCGATACGCACAAAGAAGTCCTGGAGAACCCGGATAAGATTTCGCGCACCGTGCTCGAAAAAGGACTGGACGCCGGCACGGCGTTCGAAATCCTGTCGATCGATATCGCGGACGTGGATGTCGGCAAAAATATCGGCGCGTTCCTGCAAACCGAACAGGCGGAAGCCGACAAACGCATCGCGCAGGCGAAAGCCGAAGAAAGACGCGCGATGGCCGTAGCGGAAGAACAGGAAATGAACGCGCGCGTCGTCGAGATGAGAGCGCGGGTCGTCGAAGCGGAATCCGAAGTTCCGATCGCGATGGCCGAAGCGCTGCGCGGCGGCAACCTGGGCGTCATGGATTACCTCAATATGAAAAATATCGAAGCCGACACGGAAATGCGCGGCTCCCTCGGCGGAGTGGGCGTTACGCATGTGGAACCCCGGGGATCGGACAATAAGTAAACGGCAGAACAGGAGGGGACCTCATGCCCCAGTTCTTGGAATGGTTGTTTAGCCACTTTTATATCGTCTTGATTATTGCGGGCGCGCTGTTCTCCGTATTCGGCAAAGCCAACGCAGGCAAAAAGAACGGGGGCGGCGAACCGTTCGGCGGAGGCGGGGCAGGTCCAAACAGACGAACTTTGCAGGGCGGCCCGGGGCAAAGCCGCAGGCTTCCCGGCTCGCCCGGGGCCGACCAACCGGGACAATCGCCGTTCTCGGGCGCCCCGCTTCGTTCGGGCGAACCCGACGGCGACGGCCGCGAGCGCATGACGCTCGATCAGGCTTCCCGGCAGATGAACACGGAGATCGACCGGCGGCTGCGCGAGCAGCGCTCGCAGCGCCGCCGCTCCGGAAGCGTGGAAGACGCGGCGCGCGAGATCGAACGCGCGGCTGCGGGCGAACGGCAGCCTCAACCGCCCAAAGCGCCGAAAGCGTCCAAACCGGCGCGCGATTCGCGCAAGCACAGCGAGCCGGCGGCCGCTTCCGCGGCTTCGGCCTGGCCGAAAGCCACGGCCGAAGAACTGCGCAAAGGGATTCTGTGGGCCGAAATCCTGGGCGAGCCCAGGGCCCGTAAGCGTTACTCTTCCGGACGCCGATGAATGCGAACCGCCGGATCGGTTTTGCGGCACTGCCGGCCTTCTTCGTCCACGGACGAAAAAGGCCGGCTTTTCTTATCGTTTCGAAGAACAGCCGCCGCCTGACGCCGCAGGCCGCGGCCGGCCGAAATCTTTTGCATGGGAAGTCAGACAATGGTAAAGTTGAGGAATAAGCCCCGCTCCGGGGCTGAATCAGGCAGAGGGATGCCGCAGCCCGGATGAAACTATCGTTTAAGGAGACTGAGAGCATTTGACAGAACAGACGCGAAGCATCAAGATCCCGCTTCAGAACGCAGGGGAAGGATTGGCCTTGTTTGGTCCGCAGGATACGTATCTCAAATTGATTGAGGGACAGTTCGACACCCGGATCGACAGCCGGGAAGCCGAAATCGCCGTGCACGGACCGCAGAACCAGGTGGATATGCTGGAGCAGCTGTTCGACGTGCTGCTGCAGTTGGTCCGCAACGGCTATAACCTGACCGAACGCGACGTGCAGTACGCGCTGGACCTCGCCCGCGAATTCCGCGCCGATCAGCTGCTCGATTTGTTCAAGGGAGAGATCGCGCTGACGTTCCGCGGCAAGCCGATCCGCCCGAAAACGATCGGACAGAAACATTATGTAACGACAATCAAGAAAAAAGATATCGTATTCGGCATCGGACCCGCCGGTACCGGCAAAACCTATCTGGCGGTCGTGCTCGCCGTGACCGCCCTCAAAGAAGGTCTGGTCAAGCGGATCGTGCTGACCCGTCCGGCCGTCGAAGCGGGCGAGAGCCTGGGCTTCCTGCCCGGAGACCTGCAGGAGAAAGTCGATCCGTATCTGCGTCCGCTCTACGACGCGCTGTACGACGTGATGGGCACCGAGCAGGTCGCCAAAGCGCTCGAACGCGGCCTGATCGAGATTGCGCCGCTTGCTTACATGCGCGGCCGCACGCTCGACGATTCGTTCATCATTCTTGACGAAGCGCAGAATACGACGCCAGAGCAGATGAAGATGTTCCTGACCCGGATCGGCTTCGGCTCGAAGATGGTCATTACCGGCGACGTTACCCAGATCGACCTGCCGCGCGGCAAAAAGTCCGGACTCGTGGAAGCACGTTTGATACTCAGCGATATTGAAGATATCGGATTCGTTACGTTTGCCGAAGAGGACGTCGTGCGTCATTCGATCGTCCAGAAAATTATTGTCGCTTACGAGAAGGCGGCGGAAAGCATCGAATAATACCGGAGGTCTTTCCATATGACTTCGAAAGAAAAACGGAAACGCAAAGCCGATCCCAAACTTGCCGGCTGGAAAAACAGCCGCGCGGTCAAGATGGCCCTGTTCGCCCTGCTGACGCTGATGTTCTATGTGGCGCTGGCGCCCAAGCTGCTGCCGGAAAAGTACGATATCCAGGTCAATATGCCGAGCGACAAAGAGATCCTGGCGCCGACCCAGATTCCGAACAGCAAAGCGACGCTGCAGGCGCAGGAAGAAGCGGCCGAGAAAGTTCAGCAGGTGTATCGGATCGTCTCCATGCGCAACGATACGCTGGTCAGCCAGCTGCTGGACCGGATCGATACGCTGAACCAGGACGACCAGCTTACCGAAGGCAACAAAGTGGAGATCTACAAGGAAGAACTTCCGCAGCGCGTCGACCAGTTCGTCGCCAACTTTATTCGCGGCAGCAGTACGGGCACTACCTATTCGGCCACGCTGCTGCAGGAAGTGCGGGCGCGGCTGGACGAGCAGAAGTACGATATTCCGGAAGAAACGTTTTATAAGATTCCGTCGCTGACTTCGGCCCAGATCCAGGCGATGAAGCCGGTGGCGATCGAGATCGTTTCCCGGCTGATGAACGACCAGATTACCGACGCGCAAACGGCGCGGGCGCGCGTTGCCGAATTTATCAGCCGCAGTTCGCTGACCGACCGCACTTCGCGCGAGGTCGTCCAGGAACTGATCCGGCTGTCGATCACGGCCAACCGCTTCTACGACGAAGAAGCGACCAAGGAAGCGGCCGTGCAGGCGCGCGAGAACACCGAAACCGTCTATATCGAGCAGGGAGACGTACTGATCCACCGGGGAGAAACGATCACCCAGGACATGTACAATCTGCTGCGCGAGAACGATATGCTGAAGACCGAAGTCAACTACTGGCCTCAGTTCGGTCTGCTGCTGCTGTCCGGCCTGCTTTCGATGGGCATGCTGCTGTTTACCCGCCAGAACGGCGACACGTTCCAGTACGGCAATCCGCAGCTGCTGATGATTGTCTTGATTTACTTTATCATGCTGATCGCCATGCATCTGACGGCGCTCGTTCAGCGCGATACGATGAATTACGTCGGCTATCTGGCGCCTGTCGCCATCGGCTGCACGCTCATTACGCTGCTGCTGAATATTCCGTTCGCTTACTTTAGCGCAATCGTGTTCTCCGTGCTGGCGAGCGTGGTGCTGAATAGCGGACCGGCGGGCATTTTCGATTTTCATTTCGGATTCTATACGCTTGTGGTTTCGTTCGCGGCGATCTTTACCGTGCACCGGGCCAGCCAGCGTTCGACCATCCTCAAAGCGGGGATCATGGTCAGTTTGTTCGGGGCGATCGCGGTGCTGGCGCTTTCGCTGATCGGCGATACGAGTCCGGACCGCAATACGCTGCTGTACTCGGTCGGCTTCGCGCTGGCCGCGGGTCTGCTGACCGCCATCCTGGCGATCGGGCTGATGCCGTTCTTCGAAGTCACGTTCGGCATCTTGTCGGCGCTCAAGCTGGTCGAGCTGTCCAACCCGAACCATCCGCTGCTGCGCAAACTGCTGATCGAGACGCCGGGAACGTATCATCACAGCGTCATGGTCGGCAATCTGTCGGAAGCGGCGGCCGAAGCGATCGGGGCGAACGGTCTGCTGTGCCGCGTCGGTTCTTATTATCACGATATCGGCAAGACCAAGCGTCCGAGCTATTTTATCGAAAACCAGACCAATATTGAAAATCCGCACGATTCGATCGATCCGAAGCTGAGCAAGTCGATTATTATCGCGCACGCGCGCGACGGCGTCGAGATGCAGAAAGAATACAAGCTGCCGAAGCGCATTCGCGATATCGCGGAGCAGCATCACGGCACCACGTTCCTGTATTTCTTCTATCAAAAAGCGCTGAAGCAGGCGGAAGAACGCGGCGTCGAGCCGGACTTTACCGAAGCGGAGTTCCGCTATCACGGCCCGAAAGCGCAGACCAAGGAAGCGGCGGTCGTGGGCATCGCGGACAGCGTGGAAGCGGCGGTCCGCTCGCTGCACAAGCCGACGATCGAACAGGTCGAATCCATGATCGGGAAGATTATCAAAAGCCGCCTGGACGATCAGCAGTTCAACGAATGCGATATCACGCTCAAAGAACTCGACGTGGTCGCCAAAACGCTGAAGGAAGCGGTGATGGGCATCTTCCATTCGCGGATCGAATATCCGGAAGAAGAGAAGCCCAAAGCAAAGGAGAATTGAAGCATGAGCCTGAATCTGGATTGGAACAACGAGCAAACGGATTATGAAATCAGCGAAGAATTGATCGCGCGTCTGAACCGGCTGCTTCAAGCCGCCGGCGAAACCGAAGGCGTGACCGAAGGCGAAGTGGCGCTGACTTTTGTGGACGACGAAGAGATTCACCGGCTGAACAAAGAATTCCGGAATATCGACCGTCCGACCGATGTGCTCTCGTTCGCGATGCGCGAATCGGCCGGGGACGAACCGGAGATGGAGATTACGTACGAGTACGAGCAGGGCGAAGAAGAAGGCCCCGAACTCGACGAGATGCTCGGCGATATTATCGTATCCGTTCCGCGCGCGATCGCCCAGAGCGAAGATTACGGCCATTCCGTCGAGCGCGAACTCGGATTTTTGGTTGTGCACGGATTTTTGCATCTGCTCGGCTACGATCACCAGACGGCCGAAGACGAAGCCGAGATGATGGGCAAGCAGGAAGCGGCGCTGCAAAAAGTGGGGCTGACGCGGTAATGGACAAACGGCGCACCTGGCTGGACGTGTTCCGCAATGCCTGGGACGGCGTGCGGGCGACCGCTTCGACGGAGCGGAATTTCAAAGTTCATCTGGCGCTGAGCGCGGCGGTGTTCGCCCTGGGCGGGCTGCTGCGCGTGCCGCGGCTGGACTGGGCGCTGCTCTGTCTGGCGATGGGACTCGTGCTCTCCGCCGAACTGATGAATACGGCCGTCGAGGCGGCCGTTAATTTGACTGTGGGGGAACGGATACATCCGCTGGCGAAAAAAGCCAAGGACGCCGCCGCGGGGGCCGTGCTGGCCTCCGCGGTTTTTGCCGCCGTGATCGGACTGCTCGTGTTCGGCCCGCCTTTGCTGGGTCTGGCGCGGAACTGGGGATGGCTGTAGAATAGGGAGTGCTCCCGCGCAGGGATTCTGCCGGGGGATGCGAGAGGGGACGTTAACGATGGATAAAGCGGCATTGATGCGCCTGGCGGTCGAAGCCCGGGAACGGGCTTACGTGCCGTATTCGAATTTCAAAGTAGGGGCGGCTCTGCTCGACGAGCACGGGGAAGTCCATTACGGCTGCAACGTGGAGAACGCGGCGTACGGACCGTCGAACTGCGCCGAACGCACGGCGCTGTTTCGCGCGATCGCGGACGGGCGGAAGCCCGGCAGCTTTCAAATGCTGGCGGTCGTCGGCGACACGGACGGTCCGATTGCGCCCTGCGGCGTCTGCCGCCAGGTGCTGGTCGAGCTGTGCCGCCCGGATATGCCGGTCGTGCTGGGCAATCTGAAAGGCGATACGCGCGAGACGACGATCGGCGAACTGCTGCCGGACGCGTTCGGCCCGTGGAATCTGTAAACTTCGGCCGGAACGTTCCGGATTGAATACAAGATTGTTTTTAAAAAGATATTCGACATCACGAAGGAGGAATACGATGCAGAGCAAAGGATTCAAATCGGGGTTCGTCGCGATCGTCGGCCGGCCGAACGTCGGCAAGTCGACGCTGATGAACCAGATTATCGGACAGAAGATCGCGATCATGTCCGACAAGCCGCAGACGACGCGCAACAAGATTCACGGCGTATACACGGGGGAAGGCAAACAGATCGTATTTCTGGATACGCCGGGCATTCATAAGCGGCAGTCCAAGCTGGGCGACTTTATGAACAATACCGCGCTCAACACGCTGGGCGAAGTCGAAGCGGCGCTGTTCCTCGTCGACGCTTCCGAAGGCATCGGCGGCGGCGACCGTTATATTATCGAACAGCTCGGCAGGATCAAAACGCCGGTGTTCCTGATCCTGAACAAGATCGACCTGATCGAGCCGGAAGCGCTGCTGCCGCTGATCGAGACGTACCGCAAGCTGTACGAATTCGCGGAGATCGTGCCGATCTCGGCCAAGCTGGGCAGCAATGTCAATACGCTGATGGAGCAGATCGGCAAATACCTGCCGGAAGGCCCGCAGTATTATCCGGAAGACCAGGTAACGGACCATCCGGAGCAGTTCGTCATCGCCGAGCTGATTCGCGAGAAGATCCTGCAGATGACGCGCGAAGAAGTGCCGCACTCGATCGCCGTGACGATTGAAGACATGAAGATGCAGGAGAACGGCATCGTCTATGTCGGAGCGGTTATTTTCGTGGAACGTGATTCGCAGAAAGGGATCGTGATCGGCAAGCAGGGCGCCATGCTCAAAGAAGTCGGCAAACGGGCGCGCCAGGATATCGAGAATCTGCTCGGCTCGAAGATCTTCCTGGAACTGTGGGTCAAAGTGAAAAAAGACTGGCGCAACCAGGACCGCGTGCTGCGCGATCTGGGCTTCCACCGGGACGCGTAGATGCTGTACCGTCTCGAAGGAATCGTGATCCGGGCGATG
This sequence comes from Saccharibacillus sp. CPCC 101409, assembly GCF_030518235.1. Lineage (GTDB taxonomy): Bacteria > Bacillota > Bacilli > Paenibacillales > Paenibacillaceae > Saccharibacillus. Next base: position 240,588 of record NZ_JAULSA010000002.1, read on the forward strand.
GACTACGGGGAAACGAACAAGATTATTACGCTCTGCACGCAAACGCACGGCAAGATCGGCGTAATGGTGCGCGGAGCCAAAAAGGTCAAAAGCCGCTACGCTTCGCTGACCCAGCCTTTTACGTACGGCGTGTTCAACTTTTTTCGCGGCGGAAGCGGGCTCGGCACGCTGAACGACGCGGAGATCTACGAGTCGAATCATAAACTGCGCGAAGATCTGGTACTGGCCGCGCACGGCTCTTACGCCTGCGAGCTGATCGACCGGGCGCTGCAGGACGAGGACACCGGCAGCTTCTGGTTCGAACAGCTGCTGGCGTTTCTAAGCGGAATGCGCGAAGGCAAAGATCCCGAGGTGATGATCCGCCTGTTCGAGATGAAGATTCTGCAGGCTGCCGGCTACGGTCCCGAACTTGAGATCTGCGCGGCCAGCAGGAATCCGGTCGAAGGCGACGCGTTGATCAGCCCGCGGCTCGGCGGCGTGCTGAGCGTTCCTTTTCGCGCGGCCGATCCGTATGCGGTGCATGTGACGGCCCGGGCGCTGTCGCTGCTGAGAGTATTCGCGCGGCTGGATCTGCGGCGGCTGGGCAATGTGGACGTCAAACCGGAAACGAAAGCCGAGCTCAAAAAAGCCATGGCCGCGCTGATGCAGGAACACATGGGGATGAACCTGAAGTCCAAGCGTTTTCTCGACCAGCTGGATCAATACGGTTTTGACAAATAAGCATGTCCGTCTTACAATAAAGAAACATTGCTTAGATCTTCGCAGCGGCGTTGAACGGAAAGCATGCGAATTCCATAACGGTCTTACACCAGCGAGCCGGGGACAGTGCAAGCCCGGACAGACCGTAATTCGCATGATTTGGCATTTCCGGGAGCGGGCGAAGTTCGAAGCGTTCGGAAAAGAGGAATGCGGCATGCGGCCGTCTTGGCGGCGCCGCGCATTCAAGTAGGGTGGAACCGCGGGAGAAACAACGTGTTTTCTTAATGAATCACGTTTTCGGACTCTCGTCCCTACGTCTGTCCATCAGGCGTAAGGACGGGAGTTTTTTGCGTGCTTTTCGCGTTCGGAAACCTCCCGCTCCGGTCGGCCGACCATTTTAGCAAAGGGGTGCTTATGATGAATTTTCAAGGCATGATCCTGACGCTCCAGAAATTCTGGGCGGATCAGGGATGTATCAACGCGCAGCCGTACGATACGGAGAAAGGCGCCGGCACGATGAACCCGATGACTTACCTGCGTTCGCTCGGTCCCGAACCTTGGAAAGTCGCGTATGTCGAGCCTTCGCGCCGCCCGTCGGACGGACGTTACGGCGAGAACCCGAACCGGTTGTACCAGCATCACCAGTTCCAGGTCATCATCAAACCTTCGCCGGACAATATCCAGGAGCTGTATCTGGAAAGCCTCAAAGCGCTCGGCGTCGATCCGCTGATCCACGATATCCGTTTTGTCGAAGACAACTGGGAAAATCCGACGCTGGGATGCGCGGGTCTCGGTTGGGAAGTATGGCTGGACGGCATGGAAATTACGCAGTTTACGTATTTTCAACAGGTCGGCGGTCTGGAAACGAATCCGGTCGCGGTCGAAATCACGTACGGCATGGAGCGGCTCGCTTCGTATATCCAGGACAAAGAGAACGTATTCGATCTGGAGTATGTGGAAGGCATGACTTACGGCGATGTGTATCGTCAGGCGGAGTACGAGCATTCCAAGTACACCTTCGAGCTGTCGGACGTTAAAATGCTGTTCACTTTGTTCAATATGTACGAGCAGGAAGCGGCGCGCGCGGCGAACGAGAATCTTGTTTTTCCGGCGTACGATTACGTGCTCAAATGTTCGCATACGTTCAATCTGCTCGACGCTCGCGGCGCGATCAGCGTCACGGAACGGACCGGCTATATCACCCGCGTGCGCAATCTGGCGCGCAAAGTAGCGGCCGCTTACGTCGAGGAACGCGAGAAGCTCGGCTTCCCGCTGATCAAGAAAGGAGGGGAAGCGTAATGGCAAAGGATCTGCTGCTCGAAATCGGGCTTGAAGAAGTACCGGCCCGCTTCCTGCGCGCCGCGATGAACCAACTGCGCGAGAAAACGGAGAAATGGCTGGACGCTTCGCGTCTGGGTTACGAACAAGTCGAAGCTTACGCGACGCCGCGGCGCCTGGCCGTGCTGGCTCGCGGCGTAGCCGAGAAGCAAAGCGACGTCAGCGAAGAAGTCAAAGGCCCGTCGCGCAAGATCGCCCAGGACGCAAACGGCGAATGGACCAAAGCCGCGCTTGGCTTCGCCCGCAGCCAGGGCGTGGAAGCCAGCGACTTTACGTTTAGGGAAGTCGGCGGCGTGGAATACATTTACGCCACCAAAAGCCTGAACGGGCAGGAAGCTTCGGCGCTGCTGCCGGAAGGTCTGAAAAACATCATCTCGTCGCTGACATTCCCCAAAAATATGCGCTGGGGCGCGTACGATTTCAAATTCGTGCGCCCGATTCGCTGGATGGTGTCGCTGTTCGGAGGGGACGTCGTGCCGTTCGAAATCACGGACGTGACGACGGGCCGCGTCACGCGCGGGCACCGGTTCCTCGGCGGCGAAGCGTCGATCGCGCAGGCCGGCGATTACGTCGAAGCGCTGCGCGCCCAGCATGTGCTGGTCGACGTGGAAGAGCGCCAAACGCTGATCCTGAATCAGATCCGCGAGCTGGCCGAAGCGAAGAACTGGAATATCGCGATCAAAGACGATCTGCTGGAAGAAGTGCTGTTCCTGGTGGAAACGCCGACGGCGCTGTTCGGCACGTTCGAAGAATCGTTCCTGAATATCCCGCAGGATGTACTGATTACGTCCATGCGCGAGCATCAGCGCTACTTCCCGGTGCTGGACGCCGAAGGCAAGCTGCTGCCTTTCTTCGTGACGGTGCGCAACGGCGACGACCGCTCTTTGGACTTCATCGCCAAAGGCAACGAGAAAGTGCTGCGCGCCCGGTTGTCGGACGCCAAGTTCTTTTATGAGGAAGACCAGAAACTGCAGATCAAAGACGCGCTGTCGAAGCTCGAAAACGTGGTGTTCCACGAAGAGCTGGGCAGCACCGGCGACAAAGTGCGCCGTATCCGCCAGACGGCGGACCGGATTGCTTCGCTGCTGGGCGTAAACGCCGAGACGGCGCAGGATATCGGCCGCACGGCGGATATCTGCAAATTCGACCTCGTGACGCAGATGGTGTACGAATTCCCGGAACTTCAGGGCGTGATGGGCGAAGACTACGCGCGCAAAGCCGGCGAGAAAGAAGCCGTCGCCCGCGCCGTATTCGAACATTACCAGCCGCGCTTTGCGGGCGAATCGGTTCCGGCGTCGATCGTAGGCTCGGTCGTCAGCCTTGCGGACAAAACGGACGCGATCGTCGGCTTTTTCGGAATCGGCATTGTGCCGACCGGCTCGCAGGATCCTTACGCGCTGCGCCGCCAGGCGGCGGGCATCGTGCAGATTCTGCTCGATCACGATCTGGACTTGACGCTCGACCAGCTGTTCGAACTTTCGCTGTCGGTGCATGAACAGGCGGGCAACCTCAAGCGTTCCGCGGACGAAGTGCGCAAAGACCTGGAAAGTTTCTTCGAACTTCGCGTGAAAAAACTGCTGTCGGAAACACTGCGTTACGATGTGGTGGACGCGGTAATCGCGGCGGGAGCCGGCGATATCTCGGCGGTGGTCACCCGCGGCAAAACACTGATGAACGCCGTGCTGCACGTCGAAGATTTCAAAACGACGGTCGAGTCGTTTACGCGTACCGGCAATCTGGCCTCGAAAGCGGACGGCCGCGAAGTGAAGCCGGAGCTGTTCGAAGGCGAAGCCGAGCGCGAGCTGTACCGGGCCTGGGAACTGCTGCACGGACAGCGCGCCGCCCGGGATTACGCCGAAGAAGAAGGGTATACGACTGCGGCCGAGGCCGAGCTGACGGCGCTGTCGGCGCTCAAGCAGCCGATTACAACGTTCTTCGACCGGGTAATGGTAATGGCAGAGGACGAGGACGTCCGGGCGAACCGGCTGGCGCTGCTGGCCGCGCTCGACCGCGAGTTGAAGACGTTCGCCGACTTCGGCAAGCTGGTCTGGCAGTAAGACTTCGCTGCCGTCCGCGCCGGGCTTTCCTTCGACCCTCGATCATTCGGGCGCGCCGCGAAGGCCGGGCCGCGACAGGCGGTTGAATAGGCAAGAACACGATACGGAATCTTTCCCGCACAGAGAGCAGGACCCGAACGCCCAGCGCGTCGGCGGTGTTTGTTTCTCTCGGGCGAAAGAGCGCGGCGCAGCACGGCCCGCTCTTCGCGCCGGCGGGAAGCATTCCGTTTTTCGCATAGACCCGGGCGTGAAGAAAAAGCGCAGGAATCTCCCGTCCGGTTAAATGAAAGGGGCTGAACAGGCATGGAAACGAAGCCCGAAGGACCGCGTATTCTGGTCGACGCCGATGCCTGCCCGGTCAAGGAAGAAGTAAAGCGGGCCGCCCGGACGGCGAACGTTCCCGCCGTCTTTGTTTCTTCTTACGATCATATGCTGCGCGAGCAGAGCGGCGTACAGATCGTCCGCGTGGACCCCGGCAAGGAAAGCGCCGACCTGTACATCGTCAACCATACGAAAGCGGGCGACGTGGTGGTTACCCAGGATTACGGCCTGGCCGCGCTGGTGCTGGCCAAAAAAGCTTTTGCGCTGTCCGAGCGCGGCGCGGTTTACGATGCCGGCAATATCGAATTTCTGCTCGACCGCCGCCATATCAGCGCCAAAGTCCGGCGCGGCGGAGGACGGACGAAAGGTCCGCGCAAATTTACGGCCGAAGACCGTGCGGTCTTTTCGGAAAAATTGTTAAAACTTTTACACGATTTGCAGGAGAAGTCATAGGTGCAGCGAATATTATTTTCATTAGAAGGTGGTTAACATGAGTACGGAATACGGAAATATTCCGGAGGAAACGATCGATGCGGTGCTGCAGCAGCACGACATCGTCGAGACGGTAGGCAGATACGTTCATCTGACCAAACAGGGCAAGTACATGAAAGGCCTGTGCCCGTTCCATTCCGAGAAGACCCCTTCTTTTACGGTGACGCCGGATCGCCAGATCTTCTACTGCTACGGCTGCGGCACGGGGGGCAACGCCATCAAATTCAGGATGGAAATCGAAGGACTTTCCTTCCCCGAGGCCGTCAAGATCATGGCGGAAGAGTCTCATATTCCTGTCCAGAACTCCGGCGGCAAGCCGGAATCGCCTCAGGACAGAGAGACCGGACGTCTCCTTCAGGCTTACGAATGGAGCGAAAAATTTTATCATTTCTTATTGAAAAACACCGAGCACGGCCGTCCCGCGCTGGAGTACCTGCGCGGACGCGGCATCGGCGACAAGCTGATCGACCAGTTCGGCATCGGCTTTGCGCCGGACCGCTGGGATACGCTCGTCCAGTTTCTCGACAAGCGCCAGTTCGATCTGGCCGAGATGGAGAAGGGCGGGCTGATTTCGGCCAAGCAGAGCGGCGACGGCTACGTCGACCGGTTCCGCGGCCGGATCATGTTTCCGATCGCGAACCGCAGCGGCAAGACGATCGCGTTCGCGGGACGGGTGCTCGGCGAAGGACAGCCGAAGTACATGAACTCGCCGGAAAGCCGGCTGTTCAACAAAAGCCGGGTGCTGTACAACTTCGGGCAGGCGCGCAGCGCCGTCCGCAAGCAGCGTCAGGCGATTCTGTTCGAAGGCTACGGCGACGTGATCGCCGCCTGGGAAGCGGGCGTGCACAACGGGATCGCGACGATGGGCACATCGCTGACCGAGCAGCACGCGGCGATGATCAAGACGACGGCCGACGAAGTGATCGTTTGCTACGACGGCGACAACGCCGGTCAGAACGCGGCGCTCAAAAGTATCCCGATCCTGGAGCAGGCGGGACTTCAAGTGAAGATCGCCATGCTGCCGCAGGGCGTCGATCCGGACGATTATATCCGGTCGAACGGCGGCGACCGCTTTACGAATCAGGTCGTGGGCGACGCCGTATCGACGACCAAGTTCAGACTGTCGAACCTGCGCCGCGGTTACAAGCTGACGGAAGAAAGCGGCCGCGTCGATTACGCCAAAGCGGCGCTGCCGGTTATCGCCGCTTTGAATTCGCCGACGGAACGCGAAGTGTATCTGCGCGAGCTGTCGTCCGAGGTCGACGTTTCGTTCGACAGCCTCAAGCAGGATTGCAACCTGCTGCGCCAGGAACAAAGCCGCCGGGCGCCGGGACCGAACGATCCGGGGCCGGAATACGGCGCACCGCCGGGCGGCGGGCAGAGCGGACGCCCGGACAAATACGGCGGCGGCAAGTACGGCAAAAGCCGGAACTTCGGCAGAGAAGGCCAGGGACGGCGATACGGAAACGACCGCAAAGCCGATGCCGGCGAAGACGTGCGCTACGAGCAGAGAATCCGTCCGGACCGCAATCTGCTGCCCGCTTATCAAACGGCCGAACGCCGGCTGTTGTTCTTGATGCTGCAGGACCGTCAAGCGGCCGATTACGTATCGCAGCGGCTCGGCGACGAGTTCAATATGCCGGAACACGCGGCGATCGCCGCATATCTGTATGCTTTTTACGCGCAGGATCGCGAGCCCGACAGCAGCCGCTTCATCTCTTCTTTGCAGGACGAGAAGCTGGAGAAGACCGTCAGCTCCATCGCGATGATGGAGGGGCCGCGCGAGTGGAACGAGCAGGTGCTGGACGACTGCATCCGGGAAGTGCGCAAAGTGCCCCGGATGCAGGGGATCGAACGCAAGCGCGAAGAAATGATGCGCGCCGAGAAATCCGGGGATTTCCTGCTCGCCGCTCAAATCGCAAGTGAAATCATAGCCCTGGAACGGCAGTAGCGAACGAGCAGTCGGTTCGAACTCCGGGGAGGAGGGAGTCTGGAATGGCGAACGAGCAACATACGGAATTGGAAGGCGAACTGACCCTTGAGCAGGTAAAAGAACAGTTGATCGAACTCGGCAAAAAGAGATCCCATCTCAGCTACAAAGAGATTGCCGAGAAGCTGTCGCCGTTCGATCAGGACCCCGAGCAGATCGACGAGTTCTACGAGCAGCTCGGCGACCTGGGTATCGAGGTCGGGGACGAAAGCGACGAGGAGGAAGAACGCTCGCGGCCGAGAAACGATCAGGAAGGCGGCGACGAGTACGAGATGGAAGACGATCTCGCGCTTCCGCCGGGCATCAAGATCAACGATCCGGTGCGCATGTATCTCAAAGAGATCGGCCGCGTTCCCCTGCTGTCCGCCGACGACGAAGTGGAATTGGCGAAGCGCATCAAGGAAGGCGACGAAGAAGCGAAGCGCCGGCTGGCGGAAGCCAACCTGCGGCTCGTGGTCAGCATCGCCAAGCGCTACGTCGGCCGGGGCATGCTCTTCCTCGATCTGATTCAGGAAGGCAATATGGGCCTGATCAAAGCCGTGGAGAAGTTCGACTACAAGAAGGGCTTCAAATTCAGTACGTACGCTACCTGGTGGATCCGCCAGGCCATTACCCGGGCCATCGCCGACCAGGCCCGTACCATCCGGATTCCGGTGCATATGGTCGAAACGATCAACAAGCTGATTCGCGTTTCCCGCCAGCTTTTGCAGGAATTCGGGCGGGAACCGACGCCGGAAGAAATCGCCGCCGAGATGGAGCTCAGCGTGGAGAAAGTGCGCGAGATTATGAAGATCGCGCAGGAACCGGTCTCGCTGGAAACGCCGATCGGCGAAGAAGACGATTCCCATCTGGGCGACTTTATCGAAGACCAGGAAGCGCTGGCGCCGGCCGACGCGGCCGCTTACGAACTGCTCAAAGAGCAGCTCGAAGACGTGCTCGATACGCTGACCGAGCGCGAAGAGAATGTGCTTCGCCTGCGCTTCGGCCTGGACGACGGCCGTACCCGCACGCTGGAGGAAGTCGGCAAAGTGTTCGGCGTTACCCGCGAACGCATTCGCCAGATCGAAGCCAAAGCGCTGCGCAAGCTGCGCCATCCGAGCCGCAGCAAACGGCTCAAAGATTTCCTGGAGTAGAGCCGCGACTCCCGTTCGGGGCTCCGAGAACCCGATAATCAAGGCCGCCGGAGCAGCGCTCCGGCGGCCTTTTTTCGCGGCGAAACGTTCGAAAGTCCCGGAATTCCATGTAAAGCGCGGGATAGGCGAATCGGCTTTTTGCGGGTACAATAAAGCGGGAACGCGGGCGGAACCCGCCGCGCACCCGGGAAAACGGATCGGCCCGGCGGCCGGCGGGCCCGCTTAATCGGTACGCGGCAATCTGCCGATATAGGAAGAAAGAGAGCGGCTTTGGCCCGAAGGAGGAGCACTTTTGGAACGGGAGAAAAAAAAGGTCATCGTCACCGAAATCGAGAATTGGCGCAAAAGCAAACTTTTACCCGAACATTACTGCGATTTTTTGTTAAACTTATATGACGACGAAGCGACGCAGAAAAAAAAGGGCACGATGTCGGTCGCCGCGCTCCAGCAGGGCAATTTCAAATTGTGGGCGCTTTCGTTCGTGACGATTGCGCTGATTTTCCTGATCGGCTTTTATTTCCCGATTCTGTCCTGGCCGTTTCAGGCCGCGGGCATCGCGGCGCTGGCTTCGTTCTGCTACGGGCTCGGTACATACGCGAAAGGCAAAGCGTGGATGGGCGGCATGGGCGGGCAGATGCTGTACGCGGCCGGCAGCCTGGTGATGCTCGGTCTGGGCGCGTGGATGATTCGCATGAACGGCTGGCCGGAAGACACGTCGATGCTGGGTCTGATCGCCGTTTGCGCCGTGGTGTGGCTGGGCGTCGGCATGACCGTTCCGAGCGGGCTGCTGCATTACTGCGGCTGGGGAGCGCTGATTCTGCTGTACGCCAAATTCTTCGGTCAGGTCAATCCGGGGGCTTCGTGGCCGCTGCTGCAGCTGCTCTGGATTCCGCTGAGCGCGCTGCTGCTGTGGCTGAGCTGGCTGGCGCATCATAAAGCGAAAAGATTCGCGGCGATTTACTTTGCGGTCGGCGTGACGCTCTGGTTTATGCCGGAGCTCGACGATCTGCTGCTGCGCCACAATGCGCCGGACGGTATCGTTTTGCTGCTGCTCGGCAAGCTGGCGCTGGCTTTTATTCTGTTGTTCTTTTGGCGAAAAAAATGGATTGCGTGGGTGTCTGTATGAAATTGTCTGTACGTTTGAATACGATTTGCGACCGGATTCCGGCGGGCAGCCGCCTGGCGGATATCGGGTCGGATCATGCGCTGCTGCCGACGTATGCGGTGCTTGAAGGCAAAGCGGATTTCGCCGTGGCCGGCGAAGTCAACCGGGGACCGTTCGACGCGGCGAGCAAACAGGTGGCGGAAACGGGCCTGGGACAAAAGGTTTCCGTCCGGCTCGGCGACGGGCTGGCGGCGATCGAAGCCGGCGAAGTGGACGTGATTACGATCGCCGGCATGGGCGGCGCGCTGATCGTCCGCATCCTGACGGAAGGGCGGGAGAAGCTCGAAGGCGTGCGGCGGCTGATTCTTCAGCCGAACGTCGGCGAGGATATCGTGCGCCGCTGGCTGCTGGCGGAAGGCTGGGTGCTGACCGGGGAAACCGTTCTCGAGGAAGACGGCAAGATTTATGAAGTGCTGACGGCCGATCGCAGCGAACGGGCGGATAAAGCGAACGCCGAGCTTTACGCGGATACGCCGGTCGGCGAACCGCCGGTGACGCTGAGCCGCGATCAGCTGCTCGACTTCGGTCCTTTTCTGGTCCGCGAGGCTTCGCCCGTGTTCCGGCTGAAATGGGAAAGCGAAATCGCCAAGCTGGAGCGGGTCGCCGGCTCGATGGGACGTTCCGACAGCGGCGACGCGGTGGAGAAGAAGGCGGCGCTTGAACGCCGCATCGAATGGATCAAGGAGGTGCTGGCATGTTTGCCAAAGGACAAACCGTCATCCAATTGATGGAGAAATTCGCGCCGAAATCGCTGGCCGTGGAGAACGACAAGATCGGCCTGCAGCTCGGCACGCTGAATAAAGAAATCACCAAAGTGCTGGTCGCGCTGGATGTCACGCACGAAGTCGCGGACGAAGCGATCTCGATGGGCGCGGAATTGATTGTCGCGCATCACGCGATCATTTTCCGGCCGCTGGCGAATCTGCGCACGGATACGCCGATGGGATCGCTGTACGAGAAGCTGATCAAGCACGATATCGCCGTTTATATCAGCCATACGAATCTCGATGCGGCCGAAGGCGGGATGAACGACTGGATGGCTTCGATCGTAGGCATCGCCGAGCCGAAACCGCTGGAAGAACTGCAAACGGAAAAGCTGTACAAGCTGGTCGTCTTCGTTCCGCGCACGCATCGCGAGCAGGTGCTAAGCGCCGTGCTCGGCGCGGGCGCGGGCCATATCGGCGAATACTCGCACTGCAGTTTCACGGCGGAAGGCACCGGTACGTTCCTGCCCGGTCAGGGCACGAATCCGCATCTGGGGCAGCCGGGCAAACTGGAAAGAGCCGAAGAAGACCGGATCGAAACGATCGTGCCGGAACGCCTGCGCTCGAAAGTCGTGCAGGCGATGCTCAAAGCGCATCCGTACGAAGAAGCCGCCTACGATCTGTACGCGCTGGAGCTCAAAGGCAAAGCGTACGGCCTCGGCCGGATCGGCAAACTGGAAACGCCGGTTACGCTGGCCGAACTGACGGACATCGTCAAGCGCGGCTTCGACGTGCCGGCGGTCCGGGTGGTCGGCGACGGAGAACGGATCGTCAAGAAAGCGGCCGTGCTCGGCGGATCGGGCAGCCGGTATATCCATCATGCGATCCGTCAGGGAGCGGACGTGCTGATTACCGGCGATATCGATTATCATACGGCGCACGACGCGCTGATGGCGGGGCTTTCCATTATCGATCCGGGGCATAACTCGGAGAAGATCATGAAGCGCGAAGTCGCCGCCGTGCTCGGACGTCTGCTCGCGGAAAGCGGCAGCCGAACAGCCGTCTACGCGTCGGAGCCGAATACCGAACCGTTCCGTTTCGCTTAAAAAAAGCGGCTGTAAAAAGACTTGCCGCCGCCGGATTTTCAAGGTATAATAAATGCCGTTGCTTAAGGGAAGTTTAACAGACAATCGCCGGTGCCGCGTAAGGCGGTACGGGAGGAAAGTCCGGGCTTCGCAGGGCGGGATGCTGGATAACGTCCAGTCAGCGCGAGCTGAAGGATTAGTGCCACAGAAATGGACCGCCGATGGCCGCGCAAGCGGCACAGGCAAGGGTGGAACCGGAGTGTAAGAGACTCCGAGGGGCGCTGGCGACTTCGTCCCTGGTAAACCCCATCCGAAGCAAGACCTAATGAAACGCGGTTTCCGGCTTGTCCGGAAACGGCCCTTGCCCGGGGTGCGTTTAGGTTGGTCGCTCGAGCCGTTCAGCAATGGACGGCCTAGACAGATGATTGTCGCTCATAGCGGGAGGGTAGTTCCCGTCTGCACCGCAAAGCAGCACAGAACCCGGCTTACGGTAAGCTTCCCGAACTGACGCAACCGATCGTTCGAAGATTTTTTAAACGGCGAATCGCACGGCGGCGCCCGATTCCTTCATCTTGGAGGAGCGGGCGCCGTTTTTCGGTTTTGCGCGTGCTTCCGGACGGCTGCGGGAACGAGAAGCGCCGCGGCGGCGTTTTTGAAACGGCCTGTCCGGTTAAGTAAAGAATAAGGCCGGCGATCCGCCTGCGGAACGCCTTTACGCATGCGGTCGGAATACGCCGATCCGGATGCTTTTCCTTAAAATTTATGCTACGATGGACGAAAGCAAGAGCAGGGTATGCAAGCGAAGCCCGCTTCGCGCGCCGCGCGATCAAATATCAAGGGGGAACCGCCGTTATGTCAGCGCCTAACGTACAGAGATTGTGTGAATCGACCAGGGAAAAGTTGAAAGAAGCCAGCCAGAGAATCGAAGCCTTTTTGAACGAATACTCGCTGCCTCAGCTTGCGGAGTCGCAGGAAGAAGAGGAAGTGGTGTACTACAAGGGCTTTTTGTCCGACCTTCGCCATCTGCTCGTTTTTTCGGAAACTTCGGCCGAAAAAATCGGCGTGCTGCTCAGACGGGCCAATTTCGATGTCGATTCCGCCGAAGACACGCTGTACAGGGTCTATCATAACGTCATCAACAGTTTCTTCTACCCAAAAAACGAATGCTACGCCGAAGACGGACGCTATGCGTATACCGGTCAGGAAGCGATTCGGTTCCGCAGAGCCATCGCGGCTCCGGGGCGCACCGTTATTCTCGACGTAACCAAAACGTACGAAGACCTGCGCGACGATCTGGATTACTACGAAAGCGACTATCTCAGCCAGCGTCGGATGAGCGCTCCGCGCTCGTAAGATTTGCGGGTTCTTTTATAGAAATCGTCGCGGCTTCCGCGCACGGACAATCCTACCGGTGAAAGGGGAACATCGACGATGATCATCGATCCCAGGACAGCCAAGCAGCTGATTGAATTTCAGTGGATAGACAGCATGAATCTGGATAAATCGTCGCTAAACAGCATGTCGCAGGGCAAGATCGACTCTTCGGTGTTCGCGACCCTGCTGCAGCAGAAGATGCAGGAATCGGGCACAAGCTCCATTTCGGCGGAAGAGCTGCTCAAGACGCTCGATGCCATCTCGCTGCCCGCCGACCAGGCCGCTTCCTTGAAAAAAGGAGCCATGTCGCTGGACGGAGGGTCTTCGCTCGACAGTTCGCCGGCGAAGATCGAGATGCCGTCCGTATCGGAGCCCAAAGTTCAGGCCGGCACGCCGAATTCGAACGCCGCGCAGTATGCGGATATCGTGGCCGCGGCCAGCGCCAAATACGGCATTCCGCAGTCGCTGATCAACGGCATCATCGACGCGGAATCGTCCTTCAATCCCAATGCCCGGTCGGGCGCGGGCGCCAAAGGGCTGATGCAGCTGATGGACGGAACGGCCGCGGGGCTCGGCGTAACCAATTCGTTCGATCCCGAGCAGAATATCAACGGAGGTTCGAGTTATATCGCGTCGCAGCTGATGCGCTACGGCGGTTCGCAGCGATTGGCGCTGGCCGCCTACAACGCGGGACCGGGCACGCTTCAGCGGCTGGGGATCAAGACGGAAGCCGATCTGGACGCCAAGTTTAGCCAACTGCCGCGAGAAACCCAGAACTATATCGGCAGAGTGGAAACGGCCCAGGCCAAGTATGTGTAAGCCGGGAATCCGGCCGGCGTGTTAAGCGAAGATCAAAAAGGAGAAGCGCGGCTTTCCCTTTTTGATCTTTTTGACGTTAAAAACGAAGGCAAACCCAAATAAAAGCCGCATAAAAAACACACGGATAGAGCGATGGAAAGAAGGTCTTCTTGTATGTTTAATTTCGATCAAGCGGCTTCGACGCCGGTTCACCCGGACGTGATTCGCACGATCGCCGAGGTTATGCAGGCCCGCAGCGGCAATCCTTCTTCGATTCACCGGGGCGGTCGGGATGCGGCAGTGCTGCTGGAGCGTTCGCGCGAAGTCTGCGCCGCCGCGCTCGGCGCGCCGCCGGAAGACGGACGGATCGTATTTACCTCGGGGGCGACGGAAAGCAACAATCTGGCGATCAAAGGAGCGCTGCTCGGCAGAACGGACGGCAGGCGGCATATCGTGACGACGATGATCGAGCATTCGTCGGTGTACGAGAGCTGCCGGCAGCTCGAAGATTTCGGCTTCGAAGTCACGTATGTGCGGCCCCGGACCGACGGGACCGTCAGTCCGGAGAGCGTGCTCGGCGCGCTGCGCGGCGATACGGCGCTTGTCAGCGTGATGCACGTCAACAACGAGACGGGAGCGGTCCAGCCGGTCGGCGAGATCGGGCGGCGGTTGAAGGAAGCCGATGCCCGCGTGCTGCTGCACGTCGACGGCGTGCAGGGTTTCGGCCGGCTGCCGCTGGATCTTGCGCGGAGCCGAATCGATCTGTACAGCGTCTCGGCGCATAAAGTGCGCGGTCCCAAAGGCGTGGGACTGCTGTTCGTCCGCCGCGGCGTGCGGTTGATTCCGCTGCTGTCCGGCGGCAGCCAGGAGCACGGGCTGCGCGCCGGGACGGAGAACACGGCCGCGATCGTCGGAGCGGCGAAGGCGTTTCGCCTGGCCGCCGAGGGAAGGCCCGAACGCGGGCGAAGATTGGGAGAGCTGCGCGCGCTGGTCGTGTCCGAAGTGCGGCGGCATGAAGGGCTGAAGCTGACCGAGCCGGCCGAAACGGCTCCGCATATCGTGCATTTTACGTTTCCGGGCTTGAAATCGGAAGTGGTTCTGCATACGCTGGAAGAGCTGAATATGCTTGTATCGGCCCAGTCGGCCTGCGCGGCGAAGACGGAGAAGCCGAGCCGGGTGCTGACGGCGATGGGGATGGACCGCGAACACGCGACGTCCGGCATTCGGATCAGCCTGGGCGACTTGCATACGGAAGAAGACGTCCGGCTGCTGTCGGAGGCGCTGGGCAGGGCGGTAAGCCGTCTGGCGCCGTTTGAGGGGAGAAAACGATAACCGATGAAGAAAACCGATTATTTACTGCTTCGCTTCGGCGAAGTTACGCTAAAAGGGCGCAACCGCGCCAGATTCGAAAAAGCGGCGGTCGAGCATGTGCGGGCGCTGCTGCGTCCGTACCCGGACGCCAAGATCCGGCGCGAGTTCGGGCGGATTTATGTCGATCCGGGCAGCGGGAGCGCCGAAGAATTGATTCCCGTGCTGCAAAACGTGTTCGGCATGACGTCGCTCAGCCCGGTGCGCGCGGTGCGGCCTGAACTTGACGAGATTGTCAAAGCGGCGGAAGAACTGGTCGAAGCGATGGAGCTGACGCGCGAAACGACTTTCAAAACGAATGTGCGCCGGGTCTGGAAAGACTTTCCGCATTCGTCGCAGGAAACCAATCCGCTCGTCGCTTCGCCGCTGCTGAAAAAATTTCCGCTGCTCAAAGTGGATATGCACGATCCCGAACTGGAGCTGAGAGTCGAAATCCGCGATCAGGCGGCTTACGTGTTCGGCGAAGTGATTCCGGGCCCGGGCGGTTTCCCGCTCGGCACGAACGGCAAAGCGCTGCTGCTGCTCTCGGGCGGCATCGACAGCCCGGTCGCGGGCTGGTCTTCGCTGCGCCGCGGCCTGGAAGTGGAATGTATCCACTTCCACAGCTATCCGTTTACAAGCGAGCAGGCCAAAGAGAAGGTGATCGATCTGGCCCGGGTGCTGGCCGGTTACGCCGGGAAGGTGCGGCTGCATATCGTGCCTTTTACCGAAGTACAGACGTCGTTCACCCGCATGGGGCAGGATAACCTGATGATTACGCTGATGCGCCGGGCCATGCTGCGCATCGCGACCAAAGTGGCGGAGCGCGAGAAAGCGCTGGCGCTCGTCACCGGCGAAAGTCTCGGACAGGTGGCCAGCCAGACGCTGCCGAGCATGAACGTGATCGAGCGGGCGACCGAGCTGCCGATTCTGCGTCCGCTGGTCATGACCGACAAAGAAGAGATTATCCGGATATCGCGCCGAATCGGCACCTACGATATTTCGGTGCTGCCGTACGAAGACTGCTGTACGCTGTTCGTGCCCAAGTCGCCTACCACCAATCCGAATCTGCGCATCGTCGGCAAAGTGGAAGCGACTACGCCGAATCTTACGCGGCTGATCGAAGAAGCGGCCGCGAATACGGAAACGATCGAATTGTACGCGGGCGACACCCGAAGTCCGGGCGCCGTTTCCGTCAACGAAGACTGGTTTTGAATATAAGCCGGAATTTTACGCAATGACTGCATGAAAACGCCGATTATGCCGATAAAAAGAAAAGGTCGGTCGCTGTTTCGACGCGCGGCCGAAAGTCCGATCGTGTGAAATTTACGCAAGGGAGAAGTGGAGATGCCAAACAATAACCAAAAAGCCGTCGGCATTTTTGTTCTGGCCGCCGGCCTGATCATCCTGCTCGGACAATGGGGCGTATTCGCTTTTCTGGGACGCGTCTTCTGGCCGCTGCTGATCCTGCTTCCCGGCGTGGCGCTGCATCTGGCGTATGCTTCGCGCATTCTGCCCGCCTGGGTGCTGGTTCCCGGCGGAACGCTGGCCGTATACGGGCTGATGTTCTCGCTCTGCAACACCTGGGGCTTCGGTCTGATCGGCGTATTGTGGCCGGCGTTCGTGCTCGGTCCCGGCATCGGCCTGTACGAATATGCCGCGTTTTCGCCGGCGCGGCTGCCGGGTATCCGCTACGCGGGGCTGGGCTTGATCGGGCTGTCGGTCGTCCTGTTTATTTTCAGTCTGTTGGGGCCGTTTTTTCTTTATGCGTTCTCCGTGCTGCTGATTCTGGCCGGGGCGTGGCTGCTGTTCCGGCCTTCGGTTAAGCCCGGCGCGGGCGGCGGTTGGCGCAAAATGTAAAAAACATTGAAATTTCATGAAAATCGTGTATAATAGAAGGGATCGAGGAGCGTCGGCGGGTTGTCGAACGCTTCTTTTGTGAGAAAAGCAAGCATCCGTTTTTTAACATTTTTAATAGAGAAGGGAACATTCCATTCATGCACTCGAGAGAACAAATCCGTAATATCGCGATTATCGCCCACGTCGACCACGGTAAAACGACGCTGGTCGATAAACTGCTGCAGCAATCCGGCATTTTCCGCGAACACGAGCATGTGCAGGAGCGCGCCATGGACTCGAACGATCTCGAAAGAGAACGCGGCATTACGATTCTGGCGAAAAATACGGCGATTACTTATAAAGATTACCTGATCAACATCGTCGATACACCGGGACACGCCGACTTCGGCGGCGAAGTGGAACGGATCATGAAGATGGTCGACGGCGTACTGCTGGTCGTCGACGCTTACGAAGGCTGCATGCCGCAGACCCGTTTCGTACTGGGCAAAGCGCTTGCGCACAACCTGACTCCGATCGTCGTTGTCAACAAGATCGACCGTCCGGCCGCGCGTCCGGCAGAAGTCATCGACGAAGTGCTCGACCTGTTTATCGAACTGGGCGCCAACGACCACCAGCTGGACTTCCCGGTCGTTTACGCTTCCGCGCTGAACGGCACGTCCAGCCTGGACGCCGAGAAGCAGGACGACAACATGAAGGCGATGTACGATACGGTCATCGAGCATATCCCGTCCCCGACGGAAAGCACGGTGGATCCGCTCCAATTCCTCGTTACGCTGATGGACTATAACGAGTACCTCGGCCGTATCGCGATCGGCCGCGTGAACCGCGGCGTTATTCGCCAGGGTCAATCCGTGGCGGTCATGACGCGCGAAGGCGGCATGAAGCAAGCCCGGATCGAGAAGCTGTTCGGCTTCCAGGGCCTGAAGCGCGTCGAGATCGAACAGGCCGGCGCGGGCGACATCATCGCCATCGCGGGTATCAAGGACATCAATATCGGCGAAACGATCGCCGATCCGCAGAATCCGGAAGCTCTGCCGGTCCTGAAGATCGACGAGCCGACGCTGCAAATGACGTTCCTCGTCAACAACAGCCCGTTCGCGGGCCGCGAAGGCAAATGGGTCACTTCCCGCAAGCTGCGCGACCGTCTGTTCAACGAGCTGGAAACCGACGTCAGCCTGCGCGTTGAAGAAACCGACAGCCCGGATGCGTTTATCGTATCGGGCCGCGGCGAGCTGCACCTGGGCATTCTGATCGAGAACATGCGCCGCGAAGGTTACGAGCTTCAAGTTTCGAAACCGGAGGTTATCGTGCGCGAGATCGACGGCAAGAAAATGGAGCCGATCGAACGCCTGCTGATCGATGTGCCGGAAGAAAGCATGGGCGCCGTTATGGAAAGCCTCGGCATGCGCAAAGCGGAAATGGTCAATATGGTCAACAACGGCACCGGACAAGTTCGTCTGGAATTCCTGATTCCGGCGCGCGGCCTGATCGGCTACCGCACGAATTTCCTGACGCTGACCCGCGGCTACGGCGTAATGAACCACGCGTTCGACAGCTACGGACCGTTGATCGGCGGACAGGTCGGCGGACGCCACCAGGGCGTACTCGTATCGACGGAACACGGAAACGCGACGCTGTACGGCATCCTGGGCGTCGAGGATCGCGGCACGCTGTTCGTCGAACCGGGCGCGGAAGTGTACGAAGGCATGATCGTCGGCGAGCACACGCGCGACAACGACATCGTCGTCAATATCTGTAAAGAAAAGCAGCTGACCAACGTGCGTTCCGCAACGAAGGACGATACGGTCAAAATGAAAACGCCGCGTCTGTTCTCGCTGGAGCAAGCGCTGGAATACCTGAACGACGACGAGTACTGCGAGATCACGCCGAAAAACGTGCGTCTGCGCAAAAAAGTATTGAATAAAGGCGAGCGCGAGCGCTCCGAGAAACAGCGCAAGCAGGCTCAAGCCAACCTGTAATTCGCAGGCCCGCAATTTCGGCAAAACAGTGTCAAACGGTAACTTTTCCCGCTCCGTCCGCGTCTTAAACAGAGATGCGCGTCGGTACGGCGAACAGGGTCCGCCGCCAGGGTGGCGCGCGGGCCCTGTTTCATTTTTGCCGGCTAAACGCCAAGCGGATTGTACAAGAGAAGGAGCTGGAGAATGATGAGCAGTACAAGAGGAGGCGGCCTTCCGCCGCGTTCCGGAGGAGGACGCGGCGCGAGCCGCGCGGGCTCCGGGGAAGTCCGGCGCGCCCAGGCGTCCGCTCCGCAAAGACCGCCGGCGGGCGGCGGTGGACGCAAATCCGGCGCCAAGCGCAAAAAGAGCGGCGCCAAACGGTTCTGGACTATTTTTGCAATCGTGCTGGTCCTGTTGATTATCGGCATCGGCGCTTATCTGGGCTGGGTTTATCAGAAGTCGAAAGCGATCGGAACGGCCGGGGAACCGGCCAAGTCGGCGGCCAGCCAGCCGATCGCCATGGCGCTGCTCGGCACGGACTTCCGTCAGGAAACAGGGACCAACCTGACCGACGTGGTCATGGTCGCGGCGATGAATCCGGATACGGATACCGCGACCGTCGTATCGATTCCGCGCGACAGCCAGATTCTGCTGGACGGTTACAAAGTGCGGAAGATCAACGCGTACTACCCGCATTTTCTGGCCGAGCAGAAAAAAGGCGGCGAAGACGCGAAAGAAGAAATGAAAACGATGCTGGGCAAATATTTCAATACTCCGCTCGATTACGTCACGGTCGTCAATTTCAATACGCTCAAAGACGTGGTGGACGCGCTCGGCGGAGTCGAAGTGGATGTCGATATGGATATGTGCTACAAAACGCAGGCCGACAACACGAATATCGATCTCAAAAAAGGGCTGCAAACGCTGGACGGGGAAGAAGCGCTCGGCTATGCCCGCTACCGGCATACGACCAACACGATCACCATGGACGGCAAAGATCTGTGCGCGGACAACAAAACGAAGGAATCCAGCGATATCGAGCGCAACAAGCGCCAGCAGCAGCTGATCGGCTCGGTGCTCGACAAACTGAAATCGTTCAACGCCATCACCAAATCGGGCGCGCTGATCGAAGCGGTGGCGGACAACACGGATACCGATATCGAGAACAAACAGGTGATGAATCTGGCGCGCACGTACTGGAATCTGCCCAAAGAAAATATAAAGTTTATGCAGGTGACGGGCCCGTGGGACCGCAAAACCGGCTTCGTTTATCTTAAAGACGACGAGCTGGCCGCCGCCAAACAGGCTTTGCAGGACGAAATGGCGGGCAAACACAAAGCCGGAACGGACGCGGGGGGCAATAATTGAACGGCCTTTTGCCGGTGTGATATAATCGGGGTATCAAGGCAAGCGACATTCGAATATTCCGATCCAAAGCCGTATAGGAGGCCCTTCCATGTCCGAAGCCGTTACGCAAATGACCGAAAGCCTGTTTACGCAGCTGCAGGGCGAAACGTTCGTCCTGCTCGCTACAGTCGACGCCGAAACGAACGGGCCGACTTCGACGGCCGTTTCCTGGATCTACGCCGTCAATCCGTCAACGCTCCGGTTTGCGGTCGACCATCGCTCCCGTCTGGTTCGCAATATGATGTGCAACCCGAAGGTGACGATCACGATCTTCGGAGGCGAGAAAGTCTATGCCGTCAACGGAACCGCGAGGGTCGCTCAAGACCCGCTCAAAGACGTTCCGTTCAAAATGTGCTGTTTCGACGTGGAGGTCGAAGCGGTACGCAACGCCCTGTTTTACGGAGCGCATCTGTCTTCCGCGCCCGAATATACCCGCATGCTCGACCGGGACGCCGCCGACCTGCTCGACAGCCGGGTTATGAGCGCCATGAAAAAAGCCTAGCGAATTCTCGCGGGCTTTTTTCGTTTTTCTTTCGCTTTTCGCTTGAAAGGGGGTGAGGGGAGATTCGGCCGGCGCGGCGCAGAACGCGGATCCGCCGAATAAAAGGTTGCGCTTCGCGGTTCATTAAGACTCGGGAGGGATTTTTGTGAAAAAGATCTTTGTGCTCGATACGAACGTTCTGCTGCATGATCCCCGTTCCATCTTTTCGTTTCAGGAACACGAAGTGGTCATACCGGCCGCCGTGCTCGAAGAAATCGATTCGAAGAAAAGGCTGGCCGACGAGATCGGCCGCAATGCCCGCAGCGTATCGAGAGAGCTGGACGCCCTGCGCGAAAGGGGACATCTGCACGACGGAGTCGAACTGGAATCGGGCGGAACGCTCCGGGTCGAATTGAACCACCGCAGCTTCGAGAATATGAAAGACATGTTCGGCGAGATCAACAACGACAATCGCATTCTCGCGGTTGCGCTGAATTATCATAAAGATCAGGAAGGGCTTACGGTCGGTGAAAAACGCCTTGTGGTGATGGTGAGCAAAGACGTGCTCGTCCGGGTGAAGGCGGACGTGCTCGGCCTGCTCGCCCAGGATTACATGACCGACCGGGCCGCCGATCCGGACGCGCTGTACCCGGGCTACGCGCCGCTGCTGGTGGAAGACGGGCTGATCGACAGCTTTTACCGCGACAAATACCTGTTCGCCGCCGAAGCGGGCGAGCAGGCGAAGGCGCTGTATCCAAACGAGTTCGCGATTTTGAAAGACGAAAGCGGCAGCAAATCGGCGCTCGTCAAGCTGAACGGCGACGCCGGACGGCTGGAACCCCTGTTCCAGGGGCACGACCCGGTCTGGGGCATCGCCGCGCGGAACGCGCAGCAGCGGATGGCGCTCGAACTGCTGCTGTCCGACGATATTCCGCTCGTGACGATCACCGGCAAAGCCGGAACGGGCAAAACGCTGCTCGCGCTGGCCGCGGGGCTGATGAAAGTGGAAGACGAACACAAGTACAAAAAGCTGCTTGTAGCCCGTCCCGTCGTCCCGATGGGCAAAGACATCGGCTATCTGCCGGGCGAAAAAGAAGAAAAACTGCGTCCTTGGATGCAGCCGATCTACGACAATCTGGAATTTCTGTTCGATACGAAAAGCGCGGGCGATATCGACAAAATCCTGATGGGCATGGGCAGTATCCAGGTCGAAGCGCTGACGTACATCCGCGGCCGTTCGATTCCGGCGCAGTTTATTATTATCGACGAAGCGCAGAATTTGTCCAGACACGAGGTCAAGACGATTATCTCGCGCGCCGGCGAAGGCAGCAAGATGGTGCTGGTCGGCGATCCGGAACAGATCGACCATCCGTATCTCGATGCGGCCAGCAACGGTCTGACTTATGTGGTGGAACAGTTCAAATCGCAGAAGCTTGCCGGGCATATCCATCTGGAAAAAGGCGAGCGTTCCAAGCTGGCGCAGCTTGCGGCGGATCTGCTGTAGACGGCGGGGAAATGCGAGCAAAAGACAAAGAATCCGGTTTTCGCTACCGGATTCTTTTTTTGGTTGGATAAAAAATCGTTTGGTACAATGGGGAAAGCAGGAAACGGAGGGGACCGACTTGAAGCGAAAAAATGTTTTCGTATTGTTCGGCGTCTTGCTGCTCGCCCTGATCAATCTGTCGCCTTCGCTGCCGGAGGCGTCGACGCCGAAGCGCACCGGGGAACCGGGGCACAGCTCGGCTGGGCCGGGGGGAAGGGAAGCGGAACGGCCGCTGCGGGATATCGAAGTGTATACGATGATGGAACCGTCCGAGTTCGCGGCGCTGAAGCAGCTGAACGAACGCTACGAACAGCGCTCCGGAACGAAAGTCGAATTAAAAAACATCCCGCCCGGGCGGGCATACAAAGCTTACAAAGAAGCGTATGCCGCCGGCCGGGAGCCCGATGTGCTGATGCTCGACAGCGGCTGGGTCGCCCGCCTCGCGGCTTCGGGTTCGCTGCTGCCCGCCGATCTGTACGGCGGCGGCGGAGCGGCCGCTTCGGATTCGCTCGGCCTGCCGGCTTCGGCCGTGGAATGGAACGGCTACCGCTGGGCGGTGCCGCTCGACCTCGATCCCTATGCCGCCGCCTGGAACCCGGATAAGTTCGCAAGCGACGCGGGGGCTCTTCCCTCGGAAAACGAAGCGTGGGAGAAATGGGAAGAAGGGCTGGAGGGTAAACCGGCCGAACAAGAAGCCGGAAGCGCGACCGGGGCCGAAGCGCGGCAGACGGCCGCGGCGGATAGCGCGGACGGAAGCCTGATAGGACTTCCGGGCGGCGACGGCAGGGCGTTCGCGGCGCTGCTCGCGCTCTGGGGCGCGACGTTTGCGGACGGGGCCGACGAGCCGACGGTGCAGGCGATCGAGCGAGCGGACCGGCTGCGCGGGCGGACTTACGTAGCCGATTCGACAGATTCGAATCTGCTCGCCAAAGCGGAATCGGGCGAACTTTCGCTGGTGATCGACAGGCTGTCGAATCTGGAAAAGGCGGAGCGATCCGCCGTTCGCACGGCGCCGCTGCCGGCCGCCGCGGCCGGCACGGCGGCTATGCGCAGCCTGGGGATCGCCGCCGATACGCAGCACGCGCGGGAAGCTTCGCTCTGGATCGCTTATATCACGGGCGGCGAGTCGCAGGAAGACTGGTTTGAGCTGACCGGCCATCTGTCCGCGCTGCGGGGCGTATACGACGATTCCCAGCGCGCCGAGCTGCTGCGCTGGCTGCCGGACGCCGACTCCGGCCGCAATTCCGCCGGCGCCGCGGCCGCGGCGGCCGAATCCAAAAAAATAGCGGCCCGGCAAAATGCCTGGGCGCGCTCGTTCGGATCGTTTTATGAAGGGAAGCTCGATGTCGAAGGCCTGACGGAGGCTTTGTTTCCTTGATTGTCCGATTTGGGTTTGAAGCGTTACAGGACCAGCCTGAGCTTGATCCGCAGGCTGCCTGGCGTCATTTCCACTCCGGTCACTTCGACAGGCGCCACCTGCTGCGGATAGAAGCCCAGATCGTATTTGCTTTCGAGTTCCAGGCGGGTCGATTCCGGCAGTTCAAGGCCGTTGAAGACGAGCCGGTCGACATGGAAGAGCACGGCGTTCTGCGGCTCGGTTTCCAGGGTATAGCGGCCTTCGATCCGCAGCGTCAGCCGGTCCTGCCGGCCTTCCGCCACGATCCGGTCCTGTTCGAACGTGAAAGCGAAGTTTTCCAGGTCGGCGTTTTGCGAGCGTAAAAAGTCATTTAGCTCGGCGTCGGTCAGATCGATCGTATAACGCGTGCCCAGGCCCGAGACGTTCATCTTGCCGCTGCTTTGCAGGAAGTCGGGCAAAGACGAGCTTGCCGCGGCCAGCGACGCGAAATATTCGTCCACTTCGTACAATCCGACATTGTTCCAGTAAGCGTTCAGCTCTTCCGCCATGCGGCTCATGCTCTCGGGATCTCCGCTGGCAAGCAGGCCGGAATCGATATCTTCCCGAAGCCGCTTTAAGCGCGCCTGCTGCTGTTCGATGCCCCGTTTGACTTCGTCCAGCCTGGCGGAGTTGGCGCTCAATTCCTCGCGCCGGCTTTGCAGCTTCTGCGTATCTTCGCGGAATTCCCCGATCAGCTGTTCGTCGTGGCGAATCGCCAGCTGGTAATACTTGTACAGCTGCAGAAAACTTCCGAGCGATTTGGAAGCAAGCAGCGAATAGATCAAAGGGCGCTGCTGCTGCATATACTGGGCGCGGACGACGCCGTCCGTCCGCTCGCGGTTCTCGGCAATGCGCGCTTCGAGCGCGTCGATCTCCTCGCCGAGCTGTTTGCGCCGCTGCGTTAGCGTTTCCTGCTGCGCGGCGATGCGTTCCACATCGCGCTGAAGTTCGTTCAAAGACAGCGTTTCTTCGAGCAGTTTCCGCTGTTCGGGCGTCCAGTTTTCCGCTTCGGCAGCTCCGGCCGCGTCGGAACCGTACGAGACCGCCAGCGCCGCCGCCAGCAGGCCGGCGTATAACCGTTTCATGGAGCGTTCCCCCGCTTTCCGTTGAGACTCCGGCTTTTCCGCGAAAGTTTCGCGTCCGGGATGTGCGCAGCTTGGTCGGTATGTTAAAATAAATTCCCTCGCATCTGTTCGTACTTGATGGAAATGCCGCATTTTTCTTCTTGATATCCATTTAACCAAATTATAAGGCCAGTATGTTTTGCCCGCAAACCGGCTTCATGCGGGCGGCACCGCCAAAAGGAGGACCGGAATGAAGATCGGAGTTATCGGGGGAGGATCGCTCGGCCTGCTGTTTGCCGCTTACGCGGCGAAGGCGGGGGGAGAGGTCGAACTCTATACGCGAAGCGGCAGACAGGCCGACAGGCTTGAAGCGGAAGGAATCGAACTGCAAACGGGAGAAGAGAACTCTTCTTTTACCGTCGCTCCGGAACGATTCGCCGCCCGGCCGATTGCCGGGTTTGCGCGGCCGGAAGCGCAGGACCGATGGATTCTGCTTGCCGTCAAACAAAAAGATTTGTCGGACGAGCTGATCGATACGCTTCGCGCGGGCATACGCTCCGGCGATCGCCTGCTGTGTCTGCAAAACGGCGTAGGCCATCTGGAGCGCCTCGATGCTTCCCTGCCCGGAATCCCGGTGTATGCGGCCTTGACGACCGAGGGAGCGAGGAGACTTTCGGACCGTTCCGTGTTTCATGCGGGCCGGGGCGTTACTTCGTTCGGGATGCCGGGAAGGCGGATCGAAGGAGAAGCGGAGAAAAATTTGGCGAGACTGTTTGAAAAGGCAGGATTATCCATGTCGGCGTCGAATGAAATCGAGACGCTCATTTACCGGAAATTGGCGATCAACGCTGTTGTCAATCCGCTTACCGCGATCTGGAACGTTCCCAACGGCGGCCTGCTCGCTTCGCAAGAACGTCTGTCCCTGATGCGCGGCGTGTTCGACGAGATTGCGCGCGTTTATGCAGCGGCCGGCATTGCCGGAGCGGACGGATGGTGGGAAGAGGTGCTCGGCGTCTGCCGCGCGACGGCGGCGAACCGCTCGTCGATGCTGGAGGACGTTTCCGCCGGCAGAGAAACGGAAGCTCCGTGGATCAGCGGAGGCGTCTGCGAACTGGCCCGGCGCTTCGGGGCGGACGCGCCGCTCAGCGGCATGCTGCTTCGTCTGGTGCAGGGAATGCGCGAATAAGGGGGAACTGTATGTTCGGAACGATCTCCGCGGTGCTTGTTACGCTCTGTGTACTGCCTTTTGTGCCTTTTGTGCTGATTTACGCCGTCGGAGCGCTTCGCCGCCAACCGAAACGATTGTCTTTCCGGCGGGCGATGGACGGAACGACCCCTTTTCTGATTTTTTCCGTTTCCGCTTTGTTCAACTACGTATTTTCGGTCTCGTTCGGATTTTATTTGCTGCTGCTGCTTCTATTGCTGCTGGCCGGACTGCTCGGCAGCGCGCAGAACCGCAAGCGCGGGCGCGTCGATTCGCTGCGATTGCTTCGCGGAGTCTGGCGGCTGGCTTTCTTGTTTCTCGCTCCGTTTTACGTGATTTTGGGTATCGGCGGATTTATCCTTTTTTTAATGAATAGCTGACACGACTGTGATACATATGCAAATTGAAAAACGTAAGTTCACTCGATTTTTCCTCGGAATATAGGCTTTTGAGATAGAAAATATGACAAAACAGCAGCGATTTTTGAAAAAAAGCGTAAGATTCTGAAAAAAGGTTATAGATTTTTTTTGCAGTGAGGGGTATAATCAATAAAAAAATTAATCTTTTTAAGTAGGGGGAAAGCTGCAGGATGAAAAAGAAAAGCTGGATGATGCTTCTCACGCTGATTCTCGTAATCGGCACGGTTCTCGCAGGCTGCGGAAGCGCCAAAGAGACGACGACAGACACGGGTAGCAAGACCGAAGAGGGTACGACGGGCACGGATAAGGGGACTACAACCGAACCGGCCGGCGATGCGACGGACGCCAATCTGGCAGCCGATCAAACCCTGCACTTGAACCTCAGTGCGGAACCTCCGACACTCGACCCTGCTCAAGCTCAAGACAGCCAATCGAACACTGCACTGCGCTTTATGTATGAAGGTCTGGCGAAGATCGACGCCGACGGAAATCCGGAAGGCGGCGCAGCCGAAAACTGGGACATTTCTGAAGACGGCCTGACTTACACGTTCCATATGCGTCAAGGCGCAAAATGGAGCAACGGCGACCCGGTAACGGCAAACGATTTCGTATACGCCTGGCAGCGCGTCCTGAGCCCGGAAACAACTCCGGCTCCGGTATATGCTTACCAGCTGTACTACATCAAAGGCGCTGAAGACTTCAACACCGGCAAAACTTCGGATTTCTCGACTGTAGGCGTTAAAGCGGTCGACGAAAACACGCTCGAAGTTACACTGGTCAACCCGACCCCTTACTTCCTGGGACTGACTTCGTTCTACACGTACTATCCGGTGCACCAAGCGTCGGTTGAAGCGGACGAAGCATGGGCGACGGACGCAAGCAAAATGGTGACAAACGGACCGTTCACCCTGACGACCTGGACTACGGGTTCCGAAATGGGCTGGACGAAAAACGAACAATATTGGGATGCGGCCAGCATCAAGCTGACCAACGTTACGGCTTCGATCGTAAACAGCGGCGCAACCGAAACCGCTTCGTACCAAAGCGGCGAGATCGATTATGCCGGCGCTCCTACGGGCGAAATCCCGACCGACCAAATTCAACCTCTGAGCGATCAGCTCAAAGACGAATTCAAACTGTCGGATATCGCTTCGACTTACTACTATGAATTCAACAACAAAGAAAAACCGTTCGACAACGCAAAAATCCGTAAAGCTTTCGCAATGTCCATCGATCGTCAATCGCTGATCGACAATGTAACCAAAGCCGGACAAACTCCTGCTTACGGTTTCGTGCCTACGGCAATCGCCGGTCTGGACAATAAGTCGTTCCGCGAAATGTATCCGGACAGCGGATACCTGACGGAAGATGTGGAACAAGCTAAAACGCTGCTGGCGGAAGGGATGAAAGAAGAAGGCCTCACGAAGCTTCCTCCGATCACCCTGCTGTACAACACCAGCGAAAACCACCAGAAGCTGGCCCTGGCCGTAGCCGACATGTGGGAAAAGAACCTGGGCGTAACGATCGAAACAAAGAACGAAGAATGGTCGGTATTCCTCGAAACGCGTAAAACGGGTAACTATCAGATCGCTCGCGCAGGCTGGTCTGCCGACTATGACGATCCGATGACTTACCTCGACATGTACGTAACGGACGGCGGCAACAACACCGCTTTCTACTCGAACGAGAACTACGACAAGCTGATCGCCGAAGCTTACAAAGGCGGCAACGATCCGGCTAAACGTATGCAGGAACTGGCGGATGCCGAGAAACAACTGATCGGCGAAGACACGGCGATCATTCCTGTGTACTACTACACGCAAGCATCGCTGACTAAACCTTACCTCAAAGGTGTAACGACAGACTTCTCGGGTGCGATCAACTTCACCCGCGCTTACCTGGAAGAACATTAAGAGCGGTTTACGGTTAGAAGCAGCACCTAACCTTGTCAACGCCAAAAAGTAAGGTTACGCCCCCTGAATGGCACTTAAAGCGTGTGCGTTTCAGTTGAACGTAAACCTCTGATTAAGAGTTGACAAGGTACCAGTTAAATAAAAACTCGGGATATATGTGAGCTTCATATATATCCCGATTTTTTTGCATGTTTGTGGGCTTTCCAATTATCTGACGAGAACGCCAATAAATAACTATGAATACAATGGATTTTGTCAAATAAATTTGTATGAGATCGATGAAGGACAAGTAGGAACGAGTAGAAAAGAAAGGGGAGAAATTGTGCAATGGCACGTTATGTAACCAGTAAGTTTCTATACACGCTGCTTTCTTTATTTATCCTGATTACGGCAACCTTCTTCTTGATGAAGGCGATTCCGGGCGATCCGTTCATGTCCGAAAAAGAAGTGCCGGCTCCGATCCGCGCGCGGTTGGAGGCTCAATACGGTCTCGACAAACCGGAAATCGTGCAGTACGTCAATTATCTGGGCAATATCCTTCAGGGCGACCTGGGCATCTCGATGAAGAAGCTGAATCAGGATGTCGGACACATTATCGGCCAGACGTTCGGCGTGTCGCTGAGACTGGGCCTGGTGGCGGTAGTCGTATCCGTAATCGTGGGGGTGGGGCTGGGTCTTCTCGCCGCGCTTTACCACCGAAAGCTGATCGACAATGTGACGATGGTGCTTGCCGTGCTTGGTATGTCGGTACCGAGTTTCGTGCTCGCTTCGCTGCTTCAATATCTGCTCGCCTTTAGGCTGGACTTATTCCACGTAACCGGTCTCAAAGGCCCGCTCGATTATGTGCTCCCGGTAGCGGCGCTGTCCGCGCAGCCGATCGCGTTTATCGCGCGTCTGACGCGTTCGAGCATGCTGGAAGTTCTGCATGCCGATTATGTCAAAACGGCCAAAGCCAAAGGTTTGAAATGGCCGGCCATCCTGTGGAAACACGTGATTCGCAACGGCATCCTGCCGATCGTGACTTACGTGGGACCGATGACCGCCAACGTTATTACGGGGTCGGTCGTCGTCGAACGGATCTTCGGCATCGGCGGCATCGGCAAAGTGTACGTCGACAGTATCAATAACCGCGACTATACGCTGATTATGGGGATTACCCTTTTCTACGGCATCATTTTGATGGCGGCGCGCTTCATTACCGATATCGTTTACGTTCTCGTCGATCCGCGCATCAAATTGACATCGGGCAAGGAGGGTTAAGCAAGTGGCTAATAACAATTTGACAAACAAGCAGCCGATTCCGACCCTGACGGCGGCGGACTTCCAGCCGGTCGATATCAACCAGCGGGAATCGGAAGCCATCAAACGCGAAAGCCTGTCGGCATGGCGCGATACCTGGGAACGCCTGCGCAGCAATAAAGTCGCCATGGGCGCGTTGATCGCCCTGTTCGTAATCGTGCTCGCTTCGCTGATCGGTCCCGTGATTTCGCACTGGGTTCACGGTTACAATTATAAATCCAACGATCTGTTGGCGACTAACCAGAAGCCTTCGGGCACGCACTGGTTCGGCACCGACGACCTCGGCCGCGATATGTTCGTGCGGACGTGGATGGGCGCCCGGATCTCGCTGACGATCGGTCTGGCGGCGGCGCTGATCGATCTGCTGATCGGCGTGATCTACGGCGGCATCATGGGTTACTTCGGCGGCCGCGTCGATACGGTCATGAACAAATTTTCCGAAATTTTGTACGCGATTCCTTACCTGCTCGTTACCATCCTGCTGCTGGTCGTATTCAAGCCGAGCCTGGGCACAATCATTCTGGCTCTGACCATTACCGGCTGGATCAATATGTCCTGGATCGTACGGGGCGAAATCCTGAAGCTGAAAAGCCGGGAATACGTTCTGGCTTCGCGTTCGATGGGCGCAGGCACGGGCAGACTGCTGTTCCGTCACCTCCTGCCGAATGCAAGCGGTCCAATTATCGTTACGCTGACGCTGTCGGTGCCGAGCGCCATTTTTGCGGAATCGTTCCTGAGCTTCCTCGGTCTGGGCGTACAGGCTCCGATCTCCTCGCTCGGTTCGATGGTCGAAAACGCGCTGACCGGCTGGATGTACTACCCGTGGCGGATGCTGTTCCCGGCGGTTCTGATCAGTTTGATCATGCTGGCGTTCACTCTGCTGGGAGACGGCCTGCGCGATGCGCTCGACCCGTCGCTCAAAAATAAGTAATCCGCAAATTCTAAAGTGAAGGAGGCGTCAGCCATGGGAGCACAACTGGGCAAGAACCTGATCGAAGTCGAAGGGCTGAAGAAGTATTTTAATGTAGGAAAAGGCAAAGTGCTCAAAGCGGTCGACAACCTGAACTTTTATATTCGCGAAGGCGAAACGCTCGGTATGGTGGGCGAATCCGGCTGCGGCAAATCGACGGCGGGACGCACCATTCTGCGCTTGTACGAACCGACCGCAGGCAGCGTGCGCTTCAACGGAACCGACATTTACAAGCTTTCTCCTTCGAAAATGAAGGCGATGCGCCGCGATATGCAGATGATCTTCCAGGACCCGTATGCTTCCCTGAATCCCCGCTTTACGGTATCGGATATTATCGGCGAAGCGCTGGATATCCACAATATGGCCGGCAGCCGGGGCGAACGTAAAAAGCGGATCGAAGAACTGCTCGACCTGGTCGGTCTCAATACCGATCACGCGACCCGCTACCCGCATGAATTCTCGGGCGGCCAGCGCCAACGGATCGGGATTGCCCGCGCGCTTGCGGTTAACCCGAAATTTATTATCTGCGACGAACCGATCTCCGCGCTCGACGTGTCGATTCAGGCTCAGGTCGTCAACCTGCTGCAGGAACTGCAGGAGCGTCTCGGACTGACTTATCTGTTTATCGCGCACGATCTGTCGATGGTCAAGCATATCAGCGACCGCGTCGCCGTTATGTACCTCGGCAAAATGGTCGAGCTGGCGGAAAGCGAAGAATTGTACCGCAACCCGATCCACCCGTACACCAAGTCGCTGCTGTCCGCGATTCCGGTTCCGGACCCGGAAGTCGAATCGCAAAGAAAACGGATTCTGATGACGGCCGAAGGCGGCGGTCCGATCCGCTCGGCGGACGACGATTCGGAACAGCCGACGCTGGTGGAAGTTTCGCCGGGGCACTGGGTCGCTACGCCTTACTAAGAAAATAACGCTTCAAACGCCGGCCGATACGGCCGCAGCGGTTCGAAACGAATATCCGCCGTTCAAGCGGACATGCAAGCCGTCTTCCCAAGCGACTTTTCGCCCGGGAAAACGGCTTTTTACGTTTTCGGACGGTATACGAACTTTATCTCGCTCTGAACGAAAGTTGTTTTGACGACTTGGGAACGATTGGGTACAATCAAGAAGGGTTTAAGCAGAAAGCAGACAGGAGGCAGACGCCAGACATGAATGTCATTCCGCAGGCGCTTCGCAAAGGCTCGGCCTTGGGAGAAGATTATGTGCGCGGACAGCACGCGCATGGATTATACGAGTATGATTTACAGGATGAAGGCGCGCTGCGTCGCAGAGCGGATTGGCTCGATTCGGCGGAACGGCCGCGGGCCGACCGCAGGGCGCTGTTCGGCGTGCTGGAAGCCTATAATGGGAAATATAACGCTCATCCGGCCGTGAAGGAGTCGCTGGAACGGTTGAAGGACGAGCGGACGCTGGTCGTCGCGGGCGGCCAGCAGAGCGGATTGTTTACCGGCTCGCTGCTCGTGGTTTACAAAGCGGCGACGATTATCCATGCCGCGCGCGAAGCTTCGCGGCGGCTGGAGCGGGAAGTTGTGCCGGTGTTCTGGATCGCGGGCGAAGACCACGACTGGGACGAAGCGGATCATACGTATGTGCTGACGCCGGAGCTCGACGTCCGGCGTCTGCGTATGGAAGCGTGGCACGACGGCAAGTCGTCCGTCAGCGAGATCGCCGTTTCGCCGGAGCGCTGGGAAGAAGCGGTTGCGGAACTGGAATCGCTGCTGCCGGATACGGAGTTCAAAGGCGAGGTCCTGGAAATGCTTTGGAGCGAACTGCCGGATTCGGTCAGCCTGAGCGCCGGGTTCGCCCGGCTGATCGGCCGATTGTTCGGGCGCTACGGGTTGATTCTGGTCGATTCGGCCGATCCCGCGCTGCGGGCGGTCGAGCAGCCGATGTTCCGGCAGCTGATCGAGCGCAACGACGAGTTCGAGTCGGCTTATCTGACCGCCGCCCGCCGGATCGAAGATTCCGGTTACGAGCAGCAGGCGCAGGCCGTGGAAGGCGGCGCCAATCTGTTCTATGTACACGAAGGCCAGCGGCTGCTGCTGTTCAAGCAGGATGGCAAATTCGCCGACCGCCGCGGAACGGTGATTCTCACCAAAGAAGAGCTGCTGGAGCGTCTTGAGCGATGTCCGGAGTGTTTCAGCAATAATGTGCTGACGCGTCCGCTGATGCAGGATTATCTGTTTCCGGTGCTCTCGGCCGTGCTGGGCCTCGGCGAAGTCGCCTACTGGGCGGGCACGCTGGACGGATTCAAAGCGGCCGGCATGCAGATGCCGATTCTTCAGCCGCGGATGTCGTTTACGCTGCTGGAACCGCCGGTTAGAAAGCATATGGAGCATTACGGACTTTCGTTCGACGACGTGATGGAGCGCTTCGACGAGCGGCGCGAAGCCTGGCTGGCGGAGCAGGACAAACTGGGCATGGACGATCGCTTCGAAGCCGCCAAAGCCGAGTTCGAACGGCTGTATGCGCCGGTGATCGAAAGGCTCGGCGAACTGCAGCCCGGATTGACGCGGCTCGGCGAGACAAACCGCTCGAAGATCATCGACCAGATTTCCTTTTTGCAGGGCAAGACCAAGCAGACCATTGAGCGCCAGAACGAAGCGGAACTGCGCCGGTGGGAACGAATCGTCAAAACGCTGTTTCCGCTGGACCGGCCGCAGGAACGCGTATATACGGTTTTCTACGTATTGAACCGCTGCGGGCTGGAATGGATCGAAGAGCTGATGGCGATCGAACCGGACTTGACGGGCGGGCACCGCATCGTCGAATTGTAAGAGTATCGGGCATTGTAAACCAGTCCATCATTTCGGGAGGTACATTTATGAGTTCACTGGCCAAGCAAAACAGCATTATCGCCGATCCGAGCCTGGCGCCGGAAGGGCATCTCAAGATCGATTGGGCGTCCGCCCATATGCCGGTGCTGAACCGGATTCGGGAGCAGTTCGAACGCGATCAGCCTTTTAAAGGATTGAAAGTGTCGGTGTGCCTGCACCTTGAAGCCAAGACCGCTTATCTGGCGAAAGTGATTCAGGCGGGCGGCGCGGAAGTCACGATTACCGGCAGCAACCCGCTGTCCACGCAGGACGACGTGTGCGCGGCGCTGGTCGAAGACGGCATTACCGTATTCGCCAAGTACCAGCCCGCTCCGGGCGAGCTCAAAGCGCTGAACATCAAAGCGCTCGAAGCGAAGCCGGATCTGATTATCGACGACGGCGGCGATCTGGCGACGATACTGCACGGAGAGCGTCCCGATCTGCTGGAAGGCATCCGCGGCGGCGCCGAAGAAACGACGACGGGAATCATCAAGCTGCGCTCGCTCGAAAACGAAGGCACGCTGAAGCTGCCGATGATCGGCGTCAACGAAGCGTTCTGCAAATCGCTGTTCGATAACCGCTACGGCACGGGCCAGTCGGCCTGGGACGGCATCATGCGGACGACCAATCTGATCGTAGCGGGCAAAACGGTCGTCGTAGTCGGTTACGGTTGGTGCGGCAAAGGCATGGCGATGAGAGCGCGGGGACTCGGGGCCAACGTTATCGTGACCGAAGTCGATCCGATCAAAGCGGTGGAAGCGCATATGGAAGGTTTCCGCGTGATGACGATGCTCGAAGCGGCGAAGCTGGGCGATTTTTTCATTACGGTCACCGGCAACAAAGCGGTAATCGCGGGCGAGCATTTCGATGTGATGAAAGACGGAGCGATCCTGTCCAACGCGGGACACTTCGACGTCGAAGTCAACAAACCGGATATGGAAGAACGTTCGGAATCGATCCGGACCGTGCGCAAAAATATCGAAGAGTACCAGTTCAAAGACGGACGCAAAATTTACCTGCTTGCCGAAGGGCGGCTGGTGAACCTGGGCGCCGCCGACGGCCACCCGGCCGAAATCATGGACATGACGTTCGCGCTGCAGGCGCTTTCGCTGCGCTATGTGAACGAGCATTACGAAGAGATCGGCCGCCATATGATCAAGGTGCCGTACGAGCTCGACGAACAGGTGGCCCGTTACAAACTGGACAGCATGGATATCCGGATCGACGAGCTGAGCGAGATGCAGAAAACGTATTTGCAAAGCTGGAATGTCTAACAAAACGATAGGCTGATTCCTTAAAAGGCCGTTTTCCCGAAGGATTTACAGGGGAAACGGCCTTTTTTAGTTGAAAAAAGGAGAATGAATTCGAAAAAAACGTCAAATACGGCGAAATTTCATGAAATTTGCGGAAGGACTTTGATTTCGCGCGTCGAATCTATTATGCTGTAAGTGGTGGAAAGTGGTATGAAGTGGAGGAGAACGGGCGAGGAGTGGATCGAACGATGTTTATGGGCGAATACAGGCATAACATCGACGACAAAGGCCGCATTATCATGCCGGCCAAATTCCGGGAACGGCTCGGCGCGTCCTGTATTGTGACGCGGGGGCTCGACCAGTGCTTGTTCGTTTACTCCGAGCAGGAATGGGGACTTCTCGAAAGCAAGCTCAAGAACCTTCCGCTGATGAAAGCCGACGCGCGCGCTTTCACCCGGTTTTTCTTCTCGGGTGCGGCCGAATGCGAATGGGACAAGCAGGGAAGGGCCGGTCTGCCCGCCAACTTGCGCGAATACGCCAAGTTGGACAAGGAGTGCGTCATTATCGGCGCCGGCGGACGGGTGGAGATCTGGAGCCGAGAAGTATGGGAACCTTACTATTCGAAGTCCGAAGAATCGTTCGGCGAGATCGCCGAGAAGCTGACGGATTTCGATATCGACTTTTGACTATGCGAAATTTAATTTGACTGGTAATGTCTGGGGGATACGAAATTGTTTCATCATATCACGGTGCTCAAAGAAGAAGCGGTCGAAGGGCTGAATATCAGACCGGGCGGCATTTACGTCGACTGCACCCTGGGCGGAGCGGGACACAGTTCGCTGATCGCTTCGAAACTCGGGGAAGGCGGCAGGCTGATCGCTCTGGATCAGGACGACTGGGCGCTGAACAACGCGCGCGAACAGCTGTCGCAATACGGCGACCGCGTCGCGCTCGTCAAGACCAATTTCCGCGAGCTGGAAGAAGCGCTGCGCGGCGCCGGCGTTCCGTTGGACGACGAAGGCGTACCGAAAGTCGACGGATTCCTGTTCGACCTCGGCGTATCGTCGCCGCAGTTCGACGAAGCGTCCCGCGGTTTCAGCTACAATCACGAGGCACCGCTCGATATGCGCATGGACCAATCTTCGGAATTGACGGCGAGAACGATCATCAACGAATGGCCCGAGGAAGAAATCGCCCGTATTCTTTACCGCTACGGCGAGGAGAAGTTTTCCCGCCGGATCGCGGGCAGGATCGGCCAGCATCGGGCCAAGCAGCCGATCGAGACGACGACCGAGCTTGCGGAGATCGTCAAGGAAGGCATCCCGGCGGCCGCCCGCAGAACGGGCGGACATCCGGCCAAGCGCAGCTTTCAGGCGCTGCGAATCGCGGTCAACGACGAGCTGTCCGCGTTCGAGGACGCGCTGCATTCCGCGGTACGCTGTCTGGCCAAGGGCGGCCGGGTCAGCGTGATTACGTTCCACTCGCTCGAAGACCGGATCTGCAAGCAGATCCTGCTGGGCTATACCGGCAAGAACGTGGCGCCGCCCGGTTTTCCGGTCGAGGTGTACGAAGGGCCGAACAGCATCAAACTGATCAATCGCAAGCCGATCCTGCCGACGGACACGGAGATCGAACAGAATCCGAGAGCGCGTTCGGCCAAGCTTCGCATCGCAGAGAAACTGGACTAATTCCAAAACGAGGAGACTGATTCAATGGCACAGACACGCGGCAATCTGGCGGTCCGGGAACAAGAGAAGCGGCAGGCTTCGCAGCAGTACCGCGAGACAACGACGGTCGTAACCCGTCGTGTCGAGCTTCCGACGAAAGAAAAAGCGCTGTATCTGGCAAGCGTACTGGTGGCGGTGGTGCTGTGCAGCATCGTGGCCTGGCGCTACGTACATATCTACGATCTGAATCACCAGATCTCTTCGGTTCAAGGAGAGACCAATCAGATCAAGAAAGATATCGCCCAGGCGGAACGCGAACGGCAGGAACTTCGCCAGGCGATCGTGCCGACGGCACTGAGCATGGGACTCGTTCAAGCGACGGAACACGAACCGATCTTCGTCGAACGCAGCAGCGAAACGGACAAAAGCGGGAAATAGAGACGCACACAGCGACTTGTCTCGATCTATTGCAGAAAGACAAGCTTCCGGACAGCCAAGAATTCTACAACAAGACCGTGACGCCGGTCCGCGTTTTTCCCACGGGAAAAGCGCGGATTGAAACAGGCAGGAGGTTCCATGTCATGATGACAAAAAGAGTGAAAATGCGCACACTGCTGATTGGAGGGGGGATTACCCTCTTTTTTCTCGTTCTGGTCGGAAGAATCTTTTTCCTCCAGGTGGTTCAGGGAGACTTCTGGCATGACAAAGCCGTGAAGCAGTGGTCCACATCGAAAGTGCTGCGCTCCGAACGCGGCGCGATCACGGATCGCAACGGCAAGGAGCTGGCCGTCGATTCGCCGGCTTACGCCGTCGTCGTCGAGCCGAGTATTATCGACAAGCGCGGCACGGCCGACGATGTGGTGTCTATTTTGCAGCAGAAGCTCGGCGTGTCCGAAAGCAAGCTGCGGGAAATGGTAACGCGCAAGTACCAGAAAGACGGTGACACTTACAAAAAAGGCGATTACAGCGTATGGGTCGAAGTGCGGCCGCAGGGATGGAAGATCGACGGCGATCTCAAAGCCGAGATCGAGTCTTCGATCGCGCAGGTGCGCGAAGCGAAAGGTCTGGATAAAAGTACGGATATCGGCATCGTGTTCGACGATCAGATCAAACGCTTCTATCCCCAGCACACGCTGGCGGCGAACGTACTCGGCTATATCGACAAAGAAGGCAATCCGAAGTACGGCATCGAGTCTTACTGGGACGAACAGCTTAAAGGCGTGGACGGGAAGATCGATTTCCTGAGAGACGCCAAGGGCGTGGAACTGCCGGAGGGGAAAAGCCAGGTGACGCTGCCCAAGAACGGGAGCGATATCCAGCTGACTCTCGACGGCACGATTCAGTATTACGCGGAGCAGGCGGCGAAAAAAGCATACGAAGAGTATAAGCCGAAAAGTATTTCGGTGATCGCGGCCGATCCGAATACGATGGATATTCTGGCAATGGTCAATATGCCGACGTTCGATCCGAACGATTACGCCGATTATGCGGACGATCTGGCCAACTTTACCAATCTCGCCGTAACCGGCAGCTACGAACCGGGTTCGACATTCAAGATCGTGACTTTATCGGCGGCGGTGCAGGAAGGCAAGTTCGATCCGAACGCGTCGTACCAATCGGGTTCGATCCGGATCGGCAGAAGCACCGTGCACGATATCAACGGAGGTTGGGGTCCGACCACTTACCTGGACGGCGTCAAGCACTCCAGTAACGTCGCTTTCGTCAAGCTGGGTTACGAAATGGTGGGCACCAAGAAGCTGACCGACTATATCAAAAATTTCGGCTTCGGCGAGAAAACGGGCATCCAGCTTCCCGGCGAACTGAAAGGCACCATGTCCGTAAACGAAAAGAGTCCGCTGATCAACCAGGCGGCGATTACGTTCGGGCACAACGTGGCCGTTACGCCGATTCAGCAAATCGCGGCCATCTCGGCCGTGGCTAACGGCGGCCATCTGCTGGAGCCGCATATCGTCAAATCGGTCAGCAATCCGCAGACCGGCGAGGTCGATATCAAGAACGATGTCAAGAAGATCCGCGACGTGATTACGCCCGAGACGGCCAAAGCCGTCAGCGGCTATCTGGAGCAGGTCGTATCCGATCAGAAGATCGGCACGGGCCGCCACGCCTATATTCCGGGCTACCGCGTCGCCGGCAAGACCGGCACCGCGGAGAAAACCGGCGATAAAGACGCGAGCGGCAACGCTTATTCCAAATCGCGCTCGGTCGTTTCCTTCGTCGCTTACGCGCCGGCGGACGATCCCAAGATCGCCGTGTTCTTCATGATCGACGAACCGAACGACCCCAAAGCCGGCGGCGGTTCGGCCGCGGCGCCTTACGTCAAAGAAATCATCTCGCAGACGCTGGAGTACATGGGCGTGCCGAAGCAGTTCTCGGATACGGATATCCAAGCCGAAACCGAGAACGCTTCGACCGGCGATACACTGCTCAAAGTAACCGCGCCGAATCTCAAAACGATGAATATCGAAGACGCCAAGTCGAAGCTGCTGGAAGAAGGCATCGCTTACGAACAGGTCGGGGCGGGCGCCAAAGTCCTGGAGCAGTACCCGGCCGAAAGCAGCGCGATGTACGCCGGCCAGAAGATCTATCTGCTGACCGAGGACAAAGAAACGATGAAGGTGCCGGACCTGACGGGACTTGCGCTACGCGACGCGGTCGATATCCTGACGCTGATGGATGTATCGATCAGCACAAAGGGATCGGGCTATGTCGCTTCGCAGAAGCTGAAGACGGACGCGGAAGGCAGGCGGGTCGTCGTATTGACGCTCAAGTCGGCCAAAGTGACGGTAACCGGCGTCGACGATCCCGAATCGTCGGACGGCTCGACGGGCGGCGAAGCGGTCCCGGACGATACCGAGGATGCGATTACGGGCTCGGAAGAATCGGCCGGTACGGAAGACATTCCCGCTCAGCCGCCCGCGGACCCCGCTCCGGAGAGCGAGGCCGCACCGCTGAACTGACAAGATAAGCCGCAGCCCGGGCCTGCCATCAGCAGGTTCGGGCATTTTGCGGCCCGGGCTTTACCACGAATACTTAACCGGACAAGGGAGGCTTTTTACATGCTTTTGAAACAATTGGCATCGCAGCTCACAGGCGCGCGTCTGATCGGCAGCGGCGAAACGGAATGTACGGGCATCGAGATCGACTCGCGCAAAGTGAAAGCGGGCGATCTGTTCATCTGTCTGCCTGGCTTTACGGTGGACGGCCACGATTATGCCAAGCAGGCGGAAGAAAGCGGAGCCGCGGCGCTTGTCGTCCAGCGGGAACTGGATACGGATCTGCCCCAACTGCTCGTACGCGACAGCCGGACGGTCATGGCGGTGCTGGCGAACGTATTCTACAACGAGCCGAGCCGGCGCATGCGCCTGATCGGCGTCACGGGCACGAACGGCAAAACGACGACATCTTATCTGA
Organism: Saccharibacillus sp. CPCC 101409; assembly: GCF_030518235.1. Lineage (GTDB taxonomy): Bacteria > Bacillota > Bacilli > Paenibacillales > Paenibacillaceae > Saccharibacillus. Next base: position 279,788 of record NZ_JAULSA010000002.1, read on the forward strand.
TCGAGCGCATTATGCAGGACCACGGCGTCAAAACGGGTCTGATCGGCACGATTCAAATGCGCTACGACGGAGAAGTCTTCCCGATGTCCGGCACGACGCCGGAATCGCTCGGTTTGCAGCGTTCGTTTGCGGACATGGCGGAGCGCGGAGTGGAATGCTGCGTGATGGAAGTATCGTCGCACGCGCTTGAGCAAGGACGCGTCAAAGGAACGGACTACCGCACCGCGATCTTTACCAACCTGTCGCAGGATCATCTGGATTATCACCATACGATGGAAGAGTACCGCGCCGCGAAAGGATTGTTTTTCGCCCGGCTCGGCAATCGTCTGCCGCTGGAGCCGTCCGAACGCAAGTACGCCGTGTTGAACGCCGACGACGACGCTTCGGAATATTTTCGCAAAATAACGGCGGCGGAGGCCGTGACGTACGGCGTGGAAAACGACTGCGACGTACGGGCTTCGCGAATTCAGATTACCGCCAAAGGCACCTCGTTCCATGTGGACACGTTCCGGGGCTCGGCCGATGTACAGCTTCGCATGGTCGGCAAATTCAACGTATACAACGCGCTGGCCGCCATCACCGCGGCGCTGATCGAAGGCGTGGAGCTCGAACGGATCAAGGCCAGCCTGGAATCGGTCGCGGGCGTGGACGGACGGGTCGAAGCGGTGGACGCGGGCCAGCCGTTTGCGATCGTGGTCGATTACGCGCATACGCCGGACGGCCTGGAAAACGTGCTGCGCACCGTGTGCGAGTTTGCGGAGAAAAGAGTGCTGTGCGTATTCGGCTGCGGCGGGGACCGCGACCGGACGAAGCGCCCGATCATGGGCCGCATCGCCGCGAAGTACAGCGATCTGGCTTTTGTCACGTCGGATAATCCGCGCACCGAAGATCCGGATGCTATCTTGAAAGACATCGAAGCGGGATTGATCGAAGACGGCGTGGACCCGGGCAAGTATACGCTGATCGTCGACCGCGCCGAAGCGATCCGCCGCGCGGTGGAAGAAGCGCAGCCGGGCGACGTGGTGCTGATCGCGGGCAAAGGCCACGAGACCTATCAGCTGGTCGGCAAGCAGGTGCTGGACTTCGACGACCGGATCGTCGCGGCGGAGGCGGTAAGGGGAGTCGCGAAATGATGAAACGGACACTCGGCCGGGTGGCCGAAATGTGCGGAGGCCGGCTGCTCGATCCGGCCTGCGCGGATAACCCGATACGCGGCGTTTCCCGGGATTCCCGCAGCCTGGAGCCGGACTGTCTGTTCGTGCCGCTGGGCGGGGCGAACGTCGACGGGCATGCGTTCGTAGCCGGCGCTTTACAGGGCGGAGCGGGCGCTTCGTTCTGGCAAAAAGGACGCGAAGGCGCGCCGGACGGGCCGATTGTCGAAGTGGACGACGTATTGGAGGCGCTGCAAACCCTGGCTTCCGCTTACCTGCGGGAAACGGGGGCCAAAGTAGTCGGCATCACGGGCAGCAATGGCAAGACGACGACCAAAGACATGGTGTTCTCGCTGCTGGAAACCCGGTTTCGCGTGCATAAGACGCAGGGGAATTTCAACAACCATCTGGGACTGCCGCTTACCCTGCTGGGTATGCCGGAAAACAGCGAGATCGTCGTGCTGGAGATGGGCATGAGCGGTCTCGGCGAGATCGAGCTGCTGGCCAAGATCGCGCCGCCGGACGTGGCGATCGTGACCAACATCGGCGAGTCGCATCTGCTGACGCTCGGCAGCCGCGAGAATATCGCGCGCGCCAAGCTGGAGATCGCAGCGGGCGCCAAGCCGGGCGGCCTGCTGATCTACAACGGCGACGAGCCGCTGATTCACGCCGTATTGGGCGAATTGGAGCCGACGCTGCCGCAGGGGCTGCGGACATTCACGTTCGGGCTGGACGCCGGCAGCGACGATTATCCGACCGGCATGATGCAGGCCGAGGGCGGGATGACGTTCACGGCTTTCCGCGAAGGCGAAACGACGTTCACTCTGCCGGTCCTGGGCAGCCATAACGTCACCAACGCGCTGGCGGCCATGGCCGCGGCGAGAGAGCTCGGCGTCGGCGCGGAAGAGATGCACGCGGGCTTGATCGCGATGAGACTGACCGGCATGCGCATCGAGCGCCTGACCGGCGCATCGGGCCTGACGATCCTCAACGACGCGTACAACTCCAGTCCGACATCCGCGCGAGCGGCGATCGACGTACTGGCGGGAATGAAAGGCTACGACTCGAAAACGCTGGTGCTGGGCGATATGCTTGAGCTCGGCGAGCGGGAAATCGAATATCACCGGGAAGTGGGACGCTATGCCGGCCTTGCCGGAATCGACGCCGTTTACGCGTACGGTCCGCTGTCGGCGGCCGCGGCCGAAGGCGCGCGCGAAACGCTGCCCGAGCACGCCGTGCGGACGTTTACCGACAAACAGGCGATGATCCGCGAGCTGAGCGGCAGCCTGGGGCCGTCGGACGCCGTTCTGGTCAAGGCTTCGCGGGGAATGAAGCTTGAAGAAGTCGTGTACGCGCTGCAAAACGCGGCGCCGGCCGGCGAAAACGGAGCCTGAGCGCGGGATGGATTTACAGCTGATCTTCCTGACGGCCGCCGTATCGTTTATTCTTGCCGTGCTGGCGGGACCGCTGTGCATTCCTTTGCTCAAGCGGCTCAAGCTTGGGCAGCAGGTGCGCGGCGACGGGCCGGAAGGCCATCTGAAAAAAGCGGGAACGCCCACTATGGGCGGCATTGTTATTCTGCTGGCTTTTACGCTGGCGTTCGTCAAGTTCTCCGAGGCTGGCCGGGAGTTCTACGCGCTGCTCGTTGCGACGCTCGGCTTCGGCCTCGTGGGGCTGCTGGACGACTCGATCAAGATTGTCAAAAAGCGTTCGCTGGGCTTGACTTCGCTGCAAAAATTGGCCGGGCAGCTGCTGTTCGCCGCGATTTTCTGCATGCTGCTGATCGCTTCGGGCCACAGCACGGCGCTTTCTTTTCCCGGCTTATCCGGTTCGTTCGACGGCGGGCCCTGGATTTATTATCCGTTCGTCGTACTTATGCTGCTGGCGGTCTCGAACGCGGTCAACTTTACCGACGGCGTGGACGGACTGCTGTCTTCCGTCAGCGCGCCGGCATTCGGCGCTTATGCGCTGATCGCGATCCAGGCGACGCAGTTCCCGGCGGCGATCGGGGCTTCGGCGATGGCGGGGGCGGTGCTCGGATTCTTCGTGTATAACGCTCACCCGGCCCGCGTATTCATGGGCGATACGGGTTCGCTCGGGATCGGCGGAGCGATCGGAGCGATCGCGGTCTTGACGAAGCAGGAGCTGTTGTTTCTTGTGATCGGCGGCGTGTTCGTCGTCGAAATGCTGTCTGTCGCGCTGCAGGTGATTTCGTTCAAAGCGCGCGGCAAGCGGATTTTTAAAATGAGTCCGATTCATCATCATTACGAGCTGTCCGGATGGTCGGAGCGGCGCATCGTCGCTGTTTTCTTCGGGGCGTCGCTGATTCTGGCCGCGTTCGGGCTGTATCTCGGCAGGGGGCTGTTGTAGGAAGATGGAACATCCAAAAGAGTATGCAAATCGCGAAGTCGTCGTGCTCGGACTGGCCAGAAGCGGCGTGTCCGCCGCCAGAACGATGCACGCCTTCGGCGCCGTCGTCAAAGTCAACGACCGCAAGCCTCGGGAAGAAAGCCCCGAAGCGGAAGAACTCGAACAGCTCGGAATCGAAGTGCTCTGCGGCGGACATCCGGACGGATTGATTCATCCGGAAGTGGCGCTGGTCATCAAAAATCCGGGCATTCCGTATACGGCGTCTCCGGTCGCCCGGGCGATCGAACTGGGCATCGAAGTCGTTACGGAAGTGGAAGTCGCTTATTATCTGTCCGCTGCGCCGATGATCGGGATCACCGGTTCCAACGGCAAAACGACGACGACGACCTGGATCGGCAATATACTGACTTCGGCGGGATCGAAGCCGATCGTGGCCGGCAATATCGGCACGCCTCTGTGCGACGCCGCTCTGGAAGCGGAGCCGGAGAACTGGATCGTAGCGGAGCTGAGCAGCTTCCAGCTTAAAGGCACGCGCGATTTTGCTCCGCGCATCGCCTGTTTGCTGAATGTGGCCGAGACCCATCTGGATTATCACGGCTCGATGGACGATTACACGGCGTCCAAAGCGAAGATTTTTGCCAATCAGACGCCTGAGGACACTTCCGTGGTCAACTGGGACGATCCTTACTGCCGCAGTCTGGTTCCTTACCTGAAAGGGCGGGTGCTGCCTTTCTCCATGACGGAGGAACTGCCGCTGGAAGGCGTGTACGCCGAGCCGCCTTACCTGACGGATGCCGAAGAACCGAACCGTAAGATCGTATACCGCGACGCCGAGGGTGCCGTGCACGAAATCGTCCGGACCGCCGAGATCGGCATACCGGGTACCTATAATGTGGCAAATGCGATGGCGGCCTGCGCGGCTTCGATCGCCTCCGGCGTTCGTCCCGAACAGCTCAAGCAGCCGCTTAAAGAGTTCGGCGGCGTGGAGCATCGTCTGGAAGCGCTGGGCGAGATCGGCGGGATTACGTATTACAACAATTCCAAAGCGACCAATTCGAAAGCGACGCTGACGGCGCTGTCGGCGTTCGAGCGTCCCGTTGTACTCATCGCGGGCGGATTGGACCGGGGTTCCGATTACGAAGAACTGTCCCCGGCGCTGGAGACCAAAGTCAAAGCGCTGGTCACGCTGGGAGAAACGCGCGAGCGGATCGCGGCTGTGGCCCGCCGCGCCGGCGTTGCGGACGTTTCCGTAATCGAGCCGCGGGAAGACGCGGCCGATACGCTGCAAGAAGCGGTGCGCGAAGCGGTACGGCTTGCGCAGGCGGGAGATACCGTGCTGCTGTCGCCGGCCTGCGCCAGCTGGGATATGTTCGCGTCGTTCGAAGAGCGCGGCCGCGTGTTCACAGAAGCGGTCCGCTTGCAAAACGCACAGACGGGAGAGTGAGAATATGCGTGTCGTATTGACCGGCGGCGGGACCGGCGGACATATTTATCCCGCTCTCGCCATCGCCGAACAGCTCAAAGCGGATAAACCGGAAACGGAGTTTCTGTATATCGGGGGCAAGCGCGGGCTGGAGAATTCGATCGTGCCCGCCGCGGGCCTTCCGTTCGAAACGCTCGATATTACCGGCTTTCGCCGCAGCCTGTCGGCGGATAATGTCAAAACGGTTCTCCGCTTTATGCGGGGCGTTCAGATTTCGTCGCAGCTGCTGGAGAAATTCAAGCCCGACGTCGTGGTCGGCACCGGCGGATATGTGTGCGGTCCCGTCGTCTACGCGGCCCACAAGCTGCGGATTCCGACGCTGATCCACGAACAGAACGCGATTCCGGGGCTGACCAACCGCTTCCTCAGCCGCTATGTGAATACGGTGGCCGTCAGCTTCGACGGGACGCAGGGACAGTTCCCGAAAGCCCGCCGTGTGATGTACAGCGGCAATCCGCGTGCCACAACCGTGCACAGAGCGGATCGGGAAGAAGGCTTCGGCCTGCTCGGTCTGCCTTCCGGCACGCCGATCGCGCTTGTGGTCGGCGGCAGTATCGGAGCGAAAGCGATCAACGAGGCGATGCTCCAGATCGTGCCGGAGATCGCCGGTATGCCGGAAACGCATTTCGTTTATGTGACCGGCAAACGCTACTACGAAGAAGCCAAGCGCAGCCTGGACGAAGCGCCGTGGACGCCGCCCGCCAATCTGCATGTTCTGCCGTATGTGGAGCGCATGCCGGAAGTGCTGGCGGCCTCGACGCTGGTCGTCAGCCGGGCGGGCGCGTCTTTCCTGGCCGAAGTCACGTCGCTCGGCATTCCTTCGGTGCTGATTCCGTCGCCGAACGTGACGAACAACCACCAGGAAGTGAACGCCCGCGCGCTGGAAGACGAAGGCGCGGCGATCGTGATTACGGAGCGCGAACTGAGCGGCGGCAGGCTGTTCGCCGCCGTCGAAGCGATCGTGCGCGACGATTATTTGCGCACTCGCATGTCCGAGCGTTCCGCCTCGCTCGGCAAGCCCGATTCGGCCCGGATTCTGGCCGCCGAACTGGGCAAACTGGCTGTTCGGGCGAAAGCGATTCGCCGAGGTGCGCTGTGATCCGGCGTTTTCTTTGCCATCGCGCGCGGCACGTGTATAATGAACGTAACAAGAGCTTCCGCCGCTTTGGCGGCGGCACTTCCGCTTACTGCGCAATTAACCGTTCGGGCCGCGCGAATCCACAGGAAACGCGGGGCCGGAAGCGGCCGGATGGGGTACTGCCATGTTGAAAGTCGTCAAACCGACCGAACATCACGAGCAACAAGAAAAACCGAATCCGAAGCCGCGCCGCAGAGGGCGGTGGAAGCTGTGGCTGACGATTGCCGTGCTGCTGCTGGCCGTGCTAAGCGTGCTGTTCTTCCGTTCTTCGCTCAGCCGCATTCAGCAGATCGAAGTCGAAGGCAATGTGTACGTGGACCGTTCGGCGATTATCGAAGCCGCCGGCCTGCGAATCGGCAACCAGTTCTTCAGTTCGAGCGTGGACAGCGTACAGCGGCGGATCGTGTCCAACCTCAGCGCGGTCGAAAGCGCGACGGTGGAGAAGCGCTTCCCCGGCACGATCGTGCTGAAAGTCAACGAGTACGATCCCGTCGCTTACGAACTGCTGGACGACGGAACGGTGCAGGCGCTGCTCGGAAGCGGAGCGCAGGTGCAGATCAAAGATCAGGGGCTGCCGGCCGAGAAGCCGCTGCTGACCGAATGGGCGGGCAAGGACGAAGAGAAAGCCCAGCTGTGCCGGGTTCTCGCTACCATTCCGGACAGCCAGCTGTCGGACCTGTCGGAGATCATGCCGTCGCAGAGCGTATCGTATCCCGACCAGATCCGGATCTATACGCGGTCGCGCTTCGAAGTGATTACGACCGTTTCGCTGCTCAAGGACAAGCTTCAACTGCTGGGGGGCATCGTCGAACTTCAGGGGCCGGGCACGGCCACGCTGTTGGATTCCGACAACATCGTGCCTTTCGTCGACCCGGAAGCCGAAACGGAAACCGAAGAAACGCCGTGACCCCCGCTACTCCCGGTGCATAAAAGATGCTATAATATTTGCTGTATTCTCGCAAAAAGATACACAACGGCAATAAAAAAATTCGAAATGAAAGAGGGAAAGTTTAAGCCGTGTTGAATTATCTAAGTTAGTACACAACACAAAACCCGGCTTTAAACGAACCAAGTGATCAATTTTTGTAAACGGGAGGTGCCAAGGGCTTGAGCAACAATGACATCATTGTTAGTTTGGACATCGGTACATCCAAAGTTCGTGCTATTATCGGAGAAATGAATAATGGATCCTTTAATATTATTGGAGTTGGATCTGCCGATTCGGAGGGAATCCGAAAAGGCGCCATCGTTGACGTCGATCAGACCGTCCAGTCGATTCGCGACGCCGTGGAACACGCCGAGCGGATGGTTGGCATTCAAATAGCGGAAGTCTACGTCGGAATTTCGGGCAGCCATATCGGATTGCAGTCCAGTCGGGGAGTCGTAACGGTATCGAACGAAGACCGGGAAATCGGGGAAGACGATATCGAACGCGTCACCAAAGCGGCCGAAGTCATCGCGCTTCCGCCGGAACGTGAAATCATCGACGTCGTAGCCAAACAGTTCGTGGTTGACGGCTTGGAGGGAATTCAGGATCCGCGGGGCATGATCGGATCCCGCCTGGAGGTGGAAGCTACGATCGTCACCGGCGCAAAAACGGCGATACATAACCTTTTGCGCTGCGTGGAAAAAGCCGACCTTAAGGTGAAAGACCTGGTGCTGATTTCCCTCGGGGCCGGCCAACTGGCGCTCACCAAGGACGAAAAAACGATGCGTACGGCCCTGATCGATATCGGCGCCGGCCAGGCGACGATCTCCATCTTCGAAAACGGCGGGCATCTGGCCGCCGTGTCGACGCTGCCGATCGGCGGCGAATACGTGACCAACGATATCGCCTACGGCCTGCGTACGGTGACCGATCAGGCGGAGAAGGTCAAGTTGAAGTACGGCTGCGCCATGATGGCCGATGCCGCGCCGGATGTGGTATTCAAAGTCAACCGCATCGGCAGCACGATCGAAAAAGAATACAGCCAGGAAGATCTGGCCGCGATTATCGAGCCGCGGGTCCAGGAAATTTTCCAGCTGATTCACCAGGAGATTTATCGGTTGGGCTATCGGGATATTCCCGGCGGCTATGTGCTGAGCGGCGGAACGGTCGCCATGCCCGGAGTGCTGCAGGTCGCGCAGAGCGAACTTGAAGCTTCGGTGCGTCTGGCGGTGCCGGATTATATCGGTGTGCGGGACCCCGCTTTCACGAGCGGGATCGGCATTTTGCACAGCGTGATCCGGCAGAATCGCGGCAGAACCGCCGCGGCGCCGGGCAAAAAGCCGGTCAATAATCGTCCGAAATCGAGCCCTGCACCGGAGACGGCCCAGAAAACCGGTTTCCTAGAAAAGCTCAAAAATATGTTTAGCGAATTTATATGAAGATAAATATCACGAGCCCATCCAAGGAAAACGAGGGGGAGATGGAGGAATATGTTGGAATTCGATTTCGAAATGGAGAGCCTGGCGCGTATTAAAGTCATCGGTGTAGGCGGCGGCGGAAGCAATGCCGTCAACCGGATGATCGAGAACGGCGTACAGGGAGTAGAATTTATTACCGTCAATACGGATGCCCAGGCGCTGCACCTGGCCAAGTCGGAACATAAACTGCAAATCGGCGACAAATTGACACGCGGACTCGGCGCGGGGGCCAATCCGGAAGTGGGCAAGAAAGCCGCGGAAGAATCCCGCGAACTGATCAGCAATACGCTCAAGGGCGCGGACATGGTATTCGTAACCGCGGGCATGGGCGGCGGCACCGGTACGGGAGCCGCTCCCGTCATCGCCGAAATCGCGCGCGAATGCGGCGCGCTGACGGTCGGCGTCGTGACGCGTCCGTTTACGTTCGAAGGACGCAAGCGGGCCGCGCAGGCCATTCTTGGCATCGAAGCGCTCAAAGAAAAAGTCGATACGCTGATCGTGATTCCGAACGACCGGCTGCTCGAGATCGTCGACAAGAAAACGCCGATGCTCGAAGCTTTCCGCGAGGCGGACAACGTACTGCGTCAAGCGGTGCAGGGTATTTCCGACCTGATTAAAGTACCGGGCTTGATCAACCTCGACTTTGCCGACGTGAAGACGATCATGACCGAGCGCGGCTCCGCGCTGATGGGCATCGGCGAAGCTTCCGGCGAGAACCGCGCGACGGAAGCGGCGCGCAAAGCGATCATGAGTCCGCTGCTGGAGACGTCCATCGAAGGCGCAAGAGGCGTCATCATGAATATCACCGGCGGTTCGAACCTGTCGCTGTACGAAGTCAACGAAGCGGCCGAGATCGTCATCGAAGCTTCCGATCCGGAAGTCAACATGATCTTCGGCGCGATTATCGAAGAAGAAATGAAAGACGATATCAAGGTGACGGTCATCGCCACCGGATTCGAACACAAACCTTCCGATATGAAGCCGCCGGTGCGTCGTCCGTCCGCTCAGCAGCCGGAAGGCGAAGGCGACCGCTCCAAGCCGCAGCGTCCGGCGTTCGATCAGCAGGCGGGGTCGGACCAGCTGGATATCCCGACTTTCCTGCGCAACCGTTCGCGGCAGAACAACGACTAGTAATTTATCTATCAGTAACCCGAGCGGAGCCGGCCCTGTGCCGGAATCCGTATCGGAAGCGTTTATTCAAGATCCGCTTTCGTTATCCGGAAGCGGATCTTTTTTTCAAATTCGGGCTTTGACCGCGCGGAAGCCGCATCGTTCCGCACGGTCGGGAAAGGAGCGTTTCGAACATGTCCCTGCTGCAAGAGCCGTTCGTCCGCCGGATCGCGGAGAACGGAGCCGAGCTGTTTGAGATCGGCCCGTGGAAAGAAGACGAAGAGCTGAGCGCCGGCTTTACGGGCCGGGGCGGCGGAGTCAGCGAAGGTTTCCGCGCTTCCTTGAACTGCGCGCTGCATGTCGGCGACAATCCCGAGCATGTGGCGCTCAACCGGGCCCGCGTAGCGGAAGCGGCGGGATTCCGGTTCGAAGACTGGACCTGCGGCGAGCAGGTGCATCTGGCCGAGGTCGCGATCGTTACGGCGGAAGACCGCGGCCGCGGCCGGCTGGAGCGGGCGGACGCTTTCCAGGATACCGACGGCCTGCTGACCGATGTGCCGGGCGTGATGCTGACTTCGTTCTACGCCGACTGCGTGCCGCTGTATTTCTTCGATCCCGCGCGCCGGGTCGTCGGATTGGCCCATGCGGGCTGGAAAGGCACCGTAGCCCGGATCGGGCGGCGGATGGTCGAAGCGATGACCGCACATTACGGCAGCGATCCGGCGGATATTCAAACCGCGATCGGCCCGAGTATCGGCGAAAGCCGGTACGAAGTGGACAGGGCGGTGCTGGACCGCGTACGCGTTTTGCTGGAGGAAGAGCCGGGTAATGATTCATGTTCGATTTCCGACTTCTCGCAGGATCTGGGAGGCGGCACAGCGCTGTTGAACTTGAAAGAATTGAACCGACACATTATGATAAAAGCAGGAATACGTCCGGAAAGCATCGTTTGTACGAACTGGTGCACGAGCAGCCGGACCGATCTGTTCTTTTCGCATCGGCAGGAAAACGGACGGACCGGCAGAATGGCAAGCTGGATTGGACGGAAAGAAGGAGGCACGTTCCGGTGACATTGGAACAGCGGATCGCGCAGGTGAACGAATCGATCGCCGAAGCTTGCAAGCGCGCGGGCAGATCGCCCGAAGAAGTAAACGTTGTAGCGGTGACCAAATACGTGTCCGCAGAGATGACCGGGAAAGTGCTGGACAGCGGAGTCGAACATATCGGCGAGAACCGCTGGCAGACCGCCAGACCCAAATGGGAAGCGCTCGGCGATCGGGGGACGTGGCATTTTATCGGTCAGCTGCAAAGCAACAAAGTGAAAGACATTATCGGCAAGTTTGCGTATATTCATTCGCTGGATCGGCTGTCGCTGGCGCGCGAGCTTGAACGTCAGGCGGCCGCCGCCGATATAAAGATTAAAGCTTTCGTTCAGGTCAATATCTCCGGCGAAGAATCCAAATCCGGCATGCTTCCGGAGGAGACGTTCGAATTTATGCGCCGGATGCGGGACTTCCCGCATATCGACGCGATCGGGCTGATGACCATGGCTCCGCTGGACGGCGAAGCCGAAGCGGCCCGGCCCGTATTTCGCGGACTGCGGGAGCTGAAAGACCGGCTGAACGCAAGCGGAGAACCGGCGAAGCCGCTGGAGCATCTGTCCATGGGCATGTCGGGAGATTTCGAAGTGGCGATCGAAGAAGGCGCGACCTGGGTTCGCCTGGGTTCTATTCTCGTAGGAAAAGAGGAGGACTGACGATGGGTGTCATGAACCGCTTTATGAATTTTCTTGGCCTGCAGGAAGAAGAGGAAATCGTAGAGCGCGAGAAAGTAGTCGAACCGGAAGAGCAGGCGTACGAACCGGCCGCGAACTACGAAACGCGTAAAAATGCCAAAGCGAACAATGTGGTCAGCATACATTCGCAGAAAAATGTGAAAGTGGTGCTGTCGGAACCGCGTACGTTCGACGATGCTCAGCAAATTGCCGATCATCTGCGGGCGCATCGTTCGGTCGTCGTCAATTTGCAGCAGGTCCGCAAAGACCAGGCCAAGCGGATTTTCGACTTTTTGAACGGTACGTTGTATGCGATTAACGGCAATATCGCCAAAGTCGGAGGAGATATTTTCCTTTGCACGCCGGATACCGTCGAAGTGGAAGGCTCGATTGCCGACCTGCTGCGCGACGACCAAGACTTTAATCAAATGAGGTGAAATAAGCTTGGCATCTTTCCTTATTCAGCTTCACGATTTTTGGGTTCCTACGTTGTACCAAATTTATTCGATGCTTCTGATTATTTATATCCTGATGTCCTGGGTACCGAATGTGCGCGAAAGCGTGGTCGGCGTGTGGCTCGGAAAAATTACCGAACCGTACCTCTCGATCTTCCGCCGCTTTATTCCGCCAATAGGCGGGATGCTTGATATTTCCCCGATTGTGGCTTTCTTCGTTCTCCGGTTTGTCGTCGCGGGTTTACAGTACCTGATCGAGTTGCTGATTCAGGCACTGTATTAAGACGAAGCAGGGAGGGAAGCCGCTTGTCCAAAAAACTATACGAGCACGTCCATCCCGACGAGCGCGAGTTCGTGGATCGCGCCGCCGAATGGCTGGAGGGAGCGGCCCGCTATCACGAAGTGAAGCTGACCGACTTTCTCGATCCGCGGCAGGCGCAGATTCTGGAGATGCTGGCCGGTTCGGAGCCCGATGTGCGAATCCGCCTGAGCGGCGGAGGAACGCACGCCGAGCGCTGCCGGGCGTTGATTGCGCCGGATTACCGGGAACTGGACGGCGAAGACATGAAGCTTGCCGTGCTGTCGATTACGCCCGCGGATACCAAATTCACGGATATCGGGCACGGCGATTATATGGGATCGGTTCTCGGGCTCGGCATGAAAAGAGCCAAGATCGGCGATATTCATCCGCGCGAGGACGGCTGCCACATTGTGGTCGCCGCCGAGATCGCGGATTTTCTTAATCTGGAGCTGCGCCAGGTGCACCGGGTCAACGTATTCACGGAAGTGCTGCCGCTCGAACGGCTGCAATCGTCGGAGTCTGAACTGATGGAAATGGAATTAACCGTCGCTTCGCCGCGGCTCGACGCAATCGTCAGCGATGTGTACCGGATGAGTCGGGCGAAGATTCTGGCTCCGATCAAAGCCGGACGCTGCCGGGTCAACTGGAAAGTGGAGGAAGATCCGTCCAACGCGCTGAGAACCGGCGATACCGTTTCGCTGCAGGGTTTCGGACGTTTTCGGGTGCTGGAGATCGGCGATCTGACCAAGAAAGGCCGGTATCGCGTCCGAATCGGCAAATTTGTATAGATCATTTGTGTGGAACTATGCAGGAATTCGAAGCCGGGCGTCGAAATTTCGATAAAGCAAAGTCAAAGGAAGGTCCGCTGCGCTTGGGCGCGGCGGCCGATGCTGTAACGTGATCGGACCGGCCGTCTTGCCGAGGGGTTGGCAGCGCGCGAATATATTGGAGGTGCACATCATGGCATTAACACCGCTGGATATACATAATAAAGAATTCAGCCGGCGTCTTCGGGGATACGACGAAGATGAAGTCAACGAGTTTCTGGACCAGGTCATCAAAGATTACGAGAGCGTAATTCGCGAGAACAAAGACCTGCTGCACCGCATGGCGTCGATGGAAGAACGGCTGAATCATTTTATGAATCTGGAAGAAACGCTCAGCAAAACGATTATCGTGGCGCAGGAAGCGGCGGACGAAGTGCGCGGCAACGCCAAAAAGGAAGCGCAGCTCGTCGTAAAAGAAGCGGAGAAAAACGCCGACCGGATTATCAACGAATCGCTGGTCAAGTCGCGTAAAGTCGCCGTGGAAATGGAAGAGCTCAAAAAGCAGGCTTCCATCTACCGCACGCGTTTCCGCACGCTGATCGAAGCGCAGCTCGATCTGCTCGGCCAGGACGGCTGGGACGCGCTGGACCGCCAGAGCCGCGAACTGGACCGCGAGATGGAACAGGCGCAGGCGGAACGCACGGTTCGCGATTTGTACTGAAAGCGCAGACGATGCGGCGGCCGTGCAATTCGGATTCCGGCGCAGTTTCTGGCGACTATTGACAACCGGCGCGGATAGCGCTATAAATAAAAGACGCCTGCGAGCTTTTTGCGGCGCAGCAATTGATTGCACATGATCCAAATTCATGGATGGGAACAGTACGTCATGCAGACGTTCTCCAGAGAGCCGGGCCTTAACGAGCTGAAAGCCGGCGTACGGAGCATTGGCGGAAGATCGTCCCGGAGAAGCGCGTCCCAAAGCTTTTTCAAACCCGAACGTTCGGCGGAGGAGAAGCGAAGTAAGCCGTGCCGGAAGCCGACCGTTACAGCGGCCCCGCGTTTATAGACGCGGAAGACAAGGTGTCGCTCACAGCGCGATGCCGCGAACCCGGGAGGCAGCTCCGCGCGGTTCCGGCAGACCGAAGCGCGGAGCGAAACAAGGGTGGTAACGCGAGCTAACCTCGTCCCTTTTCAGGGGCGGGGTTTTATTTATTTTTTATCCCTTATACAAAGGAGCCGACCCCATGCAAAGAGTCGATGTCAAAGAAAAAGCGCGTGCGCGCGACCTGCGGGTGCTAAACCGTTGGAACGAAGAAAATACGTTTAAACAATCGATCGAAAACCGCGAAGGCAAACCGAATTTCGTCTTCTACGAAGGGCCGCCGACCGCGAACGGAGTTCCGCATATCGGGCACGTGCTGGGCCGCGTTATCAAAGACTTCGTGGGCCGCTACCAGACGATGAAAGGTTTCCACGTCGTCCGCAAAGCGGGCTGGGATACGCACGGCCTGCCGGTCGAGCTGGGCGTGGAGAAGCAGCTCGGCATCTCGGGCAAGCAGGATATCGAAGAGTACGGCGTCGAGAAGTTTATCAAAAAGTGCAAAGAAAGCGTCTTTACCTACGAGAAGCAGTGGCGCGACCTGACCGAAGCGATCGGCTACTGGACCGACCTCGACAATCCGTATATTACACTGGATAACAAATATATCGAGAGCGTCTGGAACCTGCTCGGAACCATCCACGAGAAAGGACTTCTGTACCGTGGACACCGCGTCAGCCCGTACTGTCCGTCCTGCCAGACGACGCTCAGCTCGCACGAAGTGGCGCAGGGCTACGAAGACGTCAAAGACCTGAGCGCGACCGCCAAATTCAAACTGGAAAACGGCGAATTCGTACTGGCCTGGACAACCACGCCGTGGACACTGCCTTCCAATATCGCGCTGGCCGTAAATCCGAACATGACGTACGTGAAAGTGAAGCAGGAAGGCGAAGTGCTGATCCTGGCGAAAAATCTGACGGACGACGTGCTCAAAGGCGAGTATGACGTGCTGTCCGAACTGTCCGGTTCCGAACTGGTCGGCCTGAACTACGACGCGCCGTTCCACTACTTTACGCCGGAAAAAGGACATTTCATCGTCGGCGCGGACTTCGTTACGGATTCGAGCGGTACCGGCGTCGTGCACATGGCTCCGGCCCACGGCGAAGACGACTATCGCGTCTGCCGCGAGAACGGCATCAGCTTTATCAATCTGGTCGATTCGCAGGGACGCTTCGTTGCCGAGGTGACCGACTTCGCGGGACGTTTCGTCAAAGACGGCGAGACCGATATCGAGATCGTGAAATACCTGGCCGAACACGGACGCCTGTACAGTAAAGAAAAATACGAGCACAGCTATCCGTTCTGCTGGAGATGCCATACGCCGCTGCTGTATTACGCGACGGACAGCTGGTTTATCCAGACGACGGCGGTCAAAGACAAACTGGTCGAGAACAACAAAGGCGTCAAATGGTACCCGGATCACGTTCGCGATGGCCGCTTCGGCAAATTCCTCGACGACCTGATCGACTGGAATATCAGCCGCAACCGCTACTGGGGCACGCCGCTCAACGTCTGGGTGTGCGAAGAAACGGGCAAACAGTATGCGCCGAAAAGTATCGCCGACCTGCGCGAGCGCGCGGTGGACTTCGTGCCGGAAGATATCGAGCTGCATAAGCCTTACGTGGACGAAATCAAGCTGAAATCGCCGTTCGCCGAAGGCGCGGTGATGACGCGTACGCCGGAAGTGATCGACGTCTGGTTCGACAGCGGCTCGATGCCTTTTGCCCAGCAGCATTATCCTTTTGAAAACGAAGAAGTCTTCAAAGCGCAGTATCCGGCCGATATGATCGTCGAAGGGATCGATCAGACGCGCGGCTGGTTCTACAGTCTGCTCGCGGTCTCGACGATGATCACCGGCGAAGCGCCGTACAAATCGGTTATGGCGACCGGGCACATCCTGGACGAGAACGGCCAAAAAATGTCCAAGTCCAAAGGCAACGTGGTCGATCCGTGGGAAGTGCTGGAAGAGTACGGCATGGACGCGTTCCGCTGGGTGATGCTGGCCGACAGCGCGCCGTGGAGCACGAAGCGCTTCTCGAAAAGCGTCGTCGGCGAAGCGAAGTCGAAAGTGGTCGACACGATCGTCAATACGCACGCGTTCCTGACGCTGTACGCCGATATCGACGGATTCGATCCGGCGGAGCATCCGTTCCAAGTGCCGTCCGGCCGTCTGGACCGCTGGATCCTGTCCCGTCTGCACAGCCTGGTGGCTTCCGCCAACGAAGCGCTGGAAGACAACGACTTCCTGGCCGCGGCCAAAGGCATCGAAGAATTCGTCGACGGCCTGAGCAACTGGTATATCCGCCGTTCGCGCGACCGGTTCTGGGGCAGCGGCCTGACGGAAGACAAGCTCGACGCGTACCGCACGCTGACCGAAGCGCTGACGACGCTGGCCCGCCTGATCGCGCCGTTTATGCCGGTGCTGGCCGAAGATCTGTACGGAAATCTGGGCGGAAAAACGAGCGTGCATCTGGCGGATTATCCGACGGCCGACGTTTCGCTGATCGACGAAGAGCTGGAACGCGATATGAAAACGTCGCAGCAGATTGTCGAACTTGCCCGCAACGTGCGCAACGAGAACAGCCTGAAAACGCGCCAGCCGCTGTCTGAGCTCATCGTGTCGATGGACCGCGAGTTCGATCTGGCGGATTACGCCGAGATCGTCAAAGACGAGATCAACGTCAAAGAAATCCATATCGAGAGCGGGGACAGCGACTTCGTCGACTACACGCTCAAGCTCAATCTCAAAGTAGCGGGCAAAAAGTACGGCAAAAACGTCGGCTTCCTGCAAAACCATTTCAAAGGCATGACGCCGGAAGAAACGCGCGCGGTCGTGGACAGCGGTTCATTCAACATCGCGTCGCCGGAAGGCGAAGAACTTCAAGTGACGAGCGAAGAGCTGCTGATCGAGAAAAAAGCGAAAGAAGGCTTCGCGTCCGCATCCGGTTACGGACTTACGGTGGCGCTGAATACCGACGTCACGCCGGAACTCGAACAGGAAGGCTGGGTGCGCGAGATCGTGCGGGCGGTGCAGGATACGCGCAAAAAGCTCGACCTGAAAGTCGAGCAGCGCGTCAATCTAACGCTCGACGTCGACGCCAAGCTGCAATCCGCGCTGGAAGCTTTCGATTCCGTGCTGCGCGAAAACGTACTGGTCGATGAAGTATCGTTCGGCCGGGCGGACGGCATGGAACGCGTCACGCTGAACGGCAAAGAAGTCGGTATCCAGGTCGGCTGATTTCGGCCCGTCCGACAAATAAGCCGCTATAAAAAGCAAACGTTTAACGAAACAGCGTCCGGTCGGCGATACCGGGCGCTGTTCGTTTGTGGCGCGGCGTCGCGCCGTGGAATTTGGGGAGAGACGGCGGATCGAGCGCCTGCCCGGGCGATAGACGCTTTCTCGGACGCTGTGCTACAATAGACGGGCCGGAAGGAAGGCTTTGCCTGTCTGCCGGAACCAACTTGAAGGTATATTAAAGAGGTATGAGGTGACGGATTAACGTGATTTATTATGTAATCGCGCTTGTGGCTTTTCTGGTCGACCAGGGAACGAAGTATCTCGTGGCTACGCGTATGGAGCTTCGGGAAGAAATTCCGATTATCGGCAATTTCTTTGTCCTGACTTCGCATCGGAACAAAGGCGCGGCATTCGGCATTTTACAGGAAAAGCAGTGGTTCTTTATCGTGATTACGCTGGTGGTGGTCGCCGGGATCGTCTGGTACCTCCAGCGCGTCAAAAACGCAAAAGGCTCGGCGCGCCTGCTGCCCGTCGCACTCAGCCTGGTGCTCGGCGGCGCGCTCGGCAACTTCCTGGACCGGATTCGCATGGGGGAAGTCGTCGACTTTTTCCTGTTTAACTTCGGCAGCTACAGCTTCCCGATCTTCAACGTGGCGGATTCCTGCATCGTGGTCGGCGTGGCGCTGATTATCCTGGACACGCTGCTCGATACGCGGCGCCCGGACGAACCGAAGAACGAGCAGCCGCTCGAACGGCGCGCGGAGGATCAGGTATGAACGAAAGCTCCAACGAGAACGGCCCGAACGAAACCAACTTCAACAAGACGGGACTTAACGAAATGGAAATGAACCCCAACGAAGAAACCTCGGCGGACGAGGAAGTCCTTCAGTGGACCGTCGCACCCGAGTATAAAAAGCAGCGCATCGACAAATACGTTACCGAAGCGATGGAAGAAGACGTGTCCCGTTCCCAGGTCCAATTGTGGATCGAGCAGGGCCATGTCACCGTAAACGGCCGCGCCGTCAAAGCCAATTACAAAGTGGCCGAACACGAAACAGTCGAAGTTCGCGTGCCTCCGGCCGCTTCCGTCGATATCGTCCCGGAAGATATTCCGCTCGATATCGTCTACGAAGACGCCGATGTGATCGTCGTGAACAAACGGCGCGGCATGGTCGTCCATCCCGCAGCCGGCCATTCGTCCGGCACCCTGGTCAACGCGCTGATGTTCCACTGCAAAGACCTGTCCGGCATCAACGGCGAACTGCGCCCCGGCATCGTGCACCGCATCGACAAAGACACCAGCGGCCTCCTGATGGCCGCCAAGAACGATAAAGCGCATGCTTCGCTGGCCGCGCAGCTCAAAGAACACTCCGTGAGCCGCGTATACACCGCGCTCGCCCACGGCAATATCTCGCACGATCACGGCACCGTAGAAGCCAACGTCGCCCGCGATCCTCACGACCGCAAGATGTTTACCACCGTGTCTTCCGGCGGCAAACACGCCGTGACGCACTTCAACGTCTCGGAACGCTTCGGCGATTATACCCTGCTCGAACTGAAGCTCGAAACCGGCCGTACGCATCAAATCCGCGTACATATGAAATTCATCGGCCACCCTCTGGTCGGCGACCCCGTCTACGGCCGCACCGGCGGCATCAAGATGCAGGGCCAGGCCCTGCACGCCGCTTCGCTCGGATTCACCCATCCGACGACCGGAGAGCGGCTGGAATTTACAGCTCCGCTGCCGGAAGATATGGAAGATCTTCTGGTTCACCTGCGCAGCCGTTAAAGGAACCAGGATTTCGGCGGAGATGAATCCGTGACCCGAAGCCCGTATCCCTTAAGGTCTCGGCGAACCGCAAAGCGAAGCCCATGTCCCTAAGGTCTTGATCTTGACCTAAGCTCTCGGCGACCCGCGAAGCGAAGCCCATGTCCCTAAGCTCTTGCTCTTGACCTAAGGTCTTGGCGACCCGCGAAGCGAAGCCCATATCCCTAAGGTCTTGCTCTTGACCTAAGATTCTGGCGAACCGCAAAGCGAAGCCCATCTTTTCATCGTTCGCCGCCCGGAAGGCGAACGACAAGCACGAAGTGCTCAGGCAGCCCGCTCCTTGCAAAGGGAGCGGGCGCCTTCCCGTTCCACCCCCGCGCAGACGGAGCGGAGGGGCGGAGGGAGCCGAAGGGTCGCCTTTAAAACCCGGTTTTCTTCAGACAGCGTGTCTTAGTCCAATCAGAAGAAATACCGGGTTTTAACAGCGATCCCGCAGGCCCTTCCGCCCCGAAGCGTCACCCTGCGCAAAAACACCAAATTTTCCGCCACATAATCCATGTACCCGCCCGCCCTTTATACGGCATCATGGAAACTAGACCACACTGCCCAAGGAGCTGAACATAAATGAGCATCGAACACTATCAAAACACCTTCGTCCAGCAGGGTTTCGCGGATCGCATCGGCGGCGCGAACTACGGCAAGGACACCAACATCTATAAATTCGAAAAAATCAAACGAGCCAAAGCGGCCGCCAGACAAGCGTTCCCGGACGTCGAACTAATCGACATGGGCGTCGGCGAACCGGACGAAATGGCGGATGCGGGCATCGTGGCGAAACTCGCCGAAGAAGCGGCCAAGCCGGAGAACCGCGGTTACGCCGACAACGGCATCCCGGTCTTCAAAGAAGCGGCGGCCAAATACCTGGCGGAAGTATTCAAAGTCGAAGGCATCGACCCGAATACCGAAATCGTGCACTCCATCGGCTCCAAGCCGGCGCTGGCGATGCTGCCTTCCGTCTTCATCAACCCGGGCGACGTTTCGATCCTGACCGTTCCGGGCTATCCGGTCCTGGGCACGCACACGAAGTATGTGGGCGGCGAAGTGTACAACGTGCAGCTGACCAAAGAAAACGACTTCCTGCCGGTTCTGGACGCTATTCCGGCCGATATCGCAAAGCGCGCCAAGCTGTTGTACCTGAACTACCCGAACAACCCGACCGGCGCGAGCGCGACTCCGGAATTTTTCGCCAAAGTCGTCGAGTGGGCCAAAGCCAACGAAGTCGTCGTGGTGCACGACGCTCCGTACGCCGCGCTGACTTACGACGGTTTGAAGCCGCTCAGCTTCCTGAGCACGCCGGGCGCCAAAGACGTGGGCATCGAGCTGCACTCGCTGTCCAAGTCGTATAACATGACCGGCTGGAGAATCGGTTTCGTCGCCGGCAACCCGCTGATCGTCAAAGCGTTCAGCGACGTGAAGGACAACAACGATTCCGGCCAGTTTATCGCGATCCAGAAAGCGGCCGCTTACGGCCTGTCCAATCCGCAAATTACGGAAAAAATCGCCGGGAAATATTCGCGCCGCCACGATATGCTCGTAGCCGCGCTGAACGAACTGGGCTTTACCGCCGAGAAGCCGAAAGGCTCGTTCTTCCTGTACGTGCAGGCGCCCAAAGGCATCAAAGGCGGCGAAAGCTTCGGCAGCGGCGAAGCGTTCTCGCAGTTTCTGATTCGCGAGAAGCTGATCTCCACCGTGCCGTGGGACGACGCCGGTTCGTTCGTACGCTTCTCCGTTACGTTCGAAGCCGCCGGCGAAGACGAAGAAAAACGCGTGATCGAAGAAATCAAACGCCGCCTGAGCGACGTGGAATTCGAGTTTTAATCGGAAAAAATCGAAAAGTTCAAGATACGCGGGAGAACCGTTTGCGTAATCTCAAGCGAAAGAGCCGTCCCGGACATCGACAAGATGCCCGGGACGGCTCTTTTTTGGCGTTTATGCAAATCGACCGCATTCATTATTTCATCGTGATCTCGACCTTATCTTCCGCTTTTACCCACGTTACTTTGGCTCCGAGGTTTTCGCTGATCAGGCGCAGCGGCAGATAGGTTACGCCGCTGATTGCGAACGCCGGCTGTTCCAGCTTGACCGCTTTGCCGTTAACGCTCGCGGTGCCCTTATTCGTATCGATCACGATCGAAGTCGTTTTTCCGTTTTCCGCGCGGCTGACCGTCACTTTTTTGCTGGATGAATCGAACGTAACGGCAGCTCCGAGTTTTTCGAATACGGAACGCAGCGGAACGAAACTTTGATTGCCGCGCGTCACCACGCCGCCGCTCAGTTCCAGGTCTTCGCCATTGAGTGTGACGTAGACCGCGGGCTGGACCGGAACGGCTTTTTCGTAGCTGAACTCGAAATCGCCGTAACCCAGATCGCCGTTTTTGTTGATGCCCCAGCCGAGCAGGCTGCCGTCTTTTTTCTGCATAATGATGTGGCGTCCGCCGTCTTCTACGCGCTGAATACCGGCTGCAATCGTTTTGAACGAAGCGCCGGCCGACAGCTTTTGTACATCGGTCGACGTTTGGTACACGCCGCCGTCGTGGGTAAACGCGACCAGCCGGCGGTCGATCAAGTACGCGGATTTAACGTTCTTGACGCCCGTCAAACGGAACGCGGCGCCCTGGTCGTTTGTCGTCGCGCTGTCCGAAAATCCGGTAAGCGTCGAGCCTTTGAACCAGAGGCTCCCGCTTCCGTCGATCGCAAGAACGGTATTATCGTATCCGCCGCCGTTTATTGAACGGATCCCGGACAACCCTTTGATCTGCGCGGCCGAAGGAACGGAGACGGGAAGGGATTTATCGTAGCTCGTCGGCAGCGCCCAAACGGTCCCGTCTTTTTTCAGTGCGGCGTTTTCGCTGATTGCCGTGACCCCGCTCAAATTCGGAATCGGTTTGAATCCGGCCAGCTCGTCGGTATCGCGCCAGACCGTTCCGTCTTTTTTGAGCAGCAGCCAATGGTCTTTGGATGTGCCCGATGAGTATTCTACATAAGGCGAGGCGTCGGCGGCGTTATCGATCCCCTCGATAGGCACAAACTTGGTGTAGTCGGGGAAGCGGTCTTCGGAATCGAGCAGGTCGGTCACGAATGCCCGGCCGTTTTTCGCGATCGCGACCGCTTCTCCATAGTAACGGAAATGATCGACGTCGCGCAGACCGCTGACCGTTTCGTAAGAAGGCTTTGTCGTTCGCGTACCCGGTGTCAGAAACAGCAGAGTTCCGTCCGCGTTCTCCAGATAATAATCCGTTCCGTCGTTGGCGAAGACTTTTCGGATATTTTGGGCGTTCGCCAGCCGGGTCGGCACCGGAGAAGGTCTGCCCCAACTCCAGTAGGTTCCATCGGTTTTGACGATTGAATTTGCCGTAAAGTCTTTGATGTTCTTCTCCGCGGCGGAAGCCGGAGGCGGCGAAGCGGCGGAGAATCCCAAAGCTGCGGCCAGTCCGATGACAAGAGTGCGCTTTTTTGCATTCATAAATTTTTCCTCCTCAAGAAGTTATCGTCACGTAACGAACGCTCGGGGTGGAAAAGAAGTTGCATTTTAAGATTGGGGAGACGATTTTTCGAAAAAGAGGTTGAATAAATATGCGAATATATTGTATTATTATAATAATTAAAGCAGAATTCATATACGATTATGCAGGAATGGCGAATATAACGGGCTTGTGAAGGATGTGAGTCCGGCAAACCGCACAGACGCCGACTCGGCAAAAACAGGACGGGTGGTTGACAGGGCAAATGCCTTCTGTCATAATTCATTGCAACAGAGGCGCTGCGGCGCCCGATGAATAGCACCTTTAATTCAGTCCCGTGAGACTGGCAAGGTAACGTGAACGACGATTCACCAGGAATACGTCCGCCGAGAGCGGATCGGTTTTTGGCGCGCTTCGTCGCATTCAAATGTCGACTACGACTCCTTGCCCGCTCGGGCAAGGAGTCTTTTTGCATGCTGGAAGCGAAAAGAAGCCGACGTTCACGGGGCCGAAGGGTGACACCAACCTTTTGCCTGAGGAGGCGCATAGACATGAACGAAACCCACGTCATTATGGACGAAGCCGCCATTCGCCGCGCTTTGACCCGGATCGCCCACGAAATCCTGGAGAAAAACAAAGGCATCGAGGGCTGTGTGCTGGTCGGCATTAAAACGCGCGGCGTGCCGCTGGCGCAGCGGATCGCCAAACGCATCCTGGAAATCGAAGGAACGCCGGTGCTGTGCGGGGAGATCGATATCAGCTCCTACCGCGACGACCGCAAAGCCGGCGTGCCGGCAGTCGACTGCCAGGAGCTGTTTCCGGAACCGGGCATCTCGATCGAGGACAAGAAAGTGATCCTGTTCGACGATGTGCTCTACACCGGCCGGACGATCCGCGCCGCGATGGACGCCCTGATGGACTGCGGACGGCCGCAGATGATCCAGCTCGCCGTGCTCGCCGACCGCGGACACCGCGAACTGCCGATCCGGGCGGATTATGTGGGCAAGAACGTTCCGACCTCCCGCACCGAAGAGATCGAAGTCTCGCTCAGCGAGACCGACGAGAAAGACGAAGTGCGCATCGGCAGCCGCCGGGAGGTGCTCGTATGATCGCTTTTCCTTCCTCGCTCCGCGATCGTGAACTGTTGGGATTGAAAGATTTGGGCGCTTCCGAGATCGACTCGATCCTCAAACGCGCCGCTTACTGGGAAGCGCACGAAGAAAAGCGAATCCCGGTGCTGGAACACTGCTTCGTCGCCAACATGTTTTTCGAGAATAGCACGCGCACCCGCTTCTCGTTCGAAATGGCGCAAAAACGTCTCGGCGCGCAGGTGCTGAACTTCGCGGCGGCCTCCTCCAGCGTCGAAAAAGGCGAGTCGATCTACGACACCGTGCGGACGCTGGAAAGCATGGGCATCGACGCCGGCGTGATCCGGCTCAAGCCGAACGGGGTGCTCGCAGAGCTGGCCAAGCACGTCAAAGTGCCGCTGATCAACGCCGGAGACGGCAACAACGAACATCCGACGCAGGCGCTGCTGGACGTTTACACGATGAGAAAGCAGTTCGGCGAGATCCGCGGCCTGACCGTCTCGATCGTCGGCGATATCCTGCACAGCCGCGTGGCGAGATCGAATCTGTGGGCGCTCAAAGCGCTCGGCGCCAATGTGAAGTTCTGCGCGCCGGACAATATGAAAGCGCCGGATCTTGAAGCGCACGCGTCTTACGTCGATATGGACGAAGCGCTGAACGCCGATGTGGTCATGATGCTGCGGGTGCAGCTGGAACGGCATGCCGAAGGCGTGCTCAAATCGCAAGGCGAGTACCGCGCGCAGTACGGACTGACGACGCAGCGGGCTGCCAGAATGAAGCCGCACGCGATCATCATGCACCCGGCTCCGGTGAACCGGGACGTCGAGATCGACAGCGAACTGGTGGAAGCGCCGAACTCGCGGATCTTCCCGCAGATGCAAAACGGCGTGCCGATCCGCATGGCGGTTATCGAACGGGCGCTGCGCTAAACGCGAACAACACGGACGAATATAAAGAACGGACGATAGAGAGCGAGAGAAACAAGAGAACGGAACCGGGAGGGCTTTAACGATGAAGACTTACAGTAACGTGGATGTGTGGATTCAAAATGCAAGCGTGCTGGGCGAACAGGGCGAGCCGGAAAGCCGCGATATACTGATCAAAGACGGCCGGGTGCTGGCGATTGTAAACGGCGAAAACAAACCGGCGGCAGGCGAAGTAAGCGGCGCGGAACTGACCGTCTACGACGCGCAGGGCAAACTGGTGACGCCGGGCCTGATCGATATGCACGTGCATCTGCGCGAACCCGGCTTCGAACATAAAGAAACGATCGAAACCGGCGCGCGCTCGGCGGCCAAAGGCGGATTCACCACCATCGCCTGCATGCCGAACACGCGGCCGGTCACGGACAATCCCGATACCGTCAAGCTGGTGCTGGATAAAGCCGGAGAAGCGAATCTGGTCAATGTGCTGCCGTATGCGGCGATCACCAAGAACGAGCTGGGCCGCGAGCTGACCGATTTCGAAGCCTTGAAAGCCGCGGGCGCGATCGGCTTCACCGACGACGGCGTAGGCGTGCAGAACGCGCAGATGATGAAAGACGCCATGACGAAGGCCGCCGCGCTCGGCATGCCGGTCATCGCCCACTGCGAAGACGATTCGCTGGTGAAAGGACTGTACGTTTCGGAAGGGAATTTCGCCAAAAAGCACGGTATCAAAGGCATTCCGAACGAATCCGAAGCGATCCATGTCGGGCGGGACGTGCTGCTGGCCGAAGCGACCGGCGCGCACTATCACGTCTGCCACGTCAGCACCGAACAGTCTATCCGCCTGATCCGTCTCGCCAAGTCGATCGGGGTCAACGTGACTGCCGAGATTTGTCCGCACCATCTGGTGCTGTCCGACGAAGACATCCCGGGCATGGACACCAACTGGAAAATGAACCCGCCGCTGCGCACTCCGCGCGACGTCGCGGCCTGCATCGAAGCGCTGGAAGACGGCACAATCGACATCATCGTTACCGACCATGCGCCGCACAGCGAAGAAGAAAAAGCGAAAGGCATGGAGCTCGCGCCGTTCGGCATCGTCGGCTTCGAGACCGCCTTCCCGCTGCTGTACACCGAATTCGTCAAGACCGGACGCTGGAGTCTCGACTTCCTCGTCCGCCGCATGACCCAGGACCCGGCCCGCGTGTTCGGCCTGGAGTCCGGTAAGCTGGAAGAAGGCGCTGCCGCCGATCTGACGATCATCGATCTGGAACTCGAGCAGGCCGTCGACCCGGACAGCTTCGCCACCAAAGGCCGCAACACCCCGTTCACCGGGCGGACCTTAACCGCCTGGCCCGTCGCGACCTTCGTCGCCGGCCGCGTCGTCTACCGCGCCGAACGGTTTCAACCGAACGTTTGAATAGCGACGCCCCAACACCGAATACCCGAAGAATGATTTCTTCTATCATAGATACACCGACAGCCTGCCCGACACATCCAGACGAATGCCAGCCATCGGGCAGTGTCCCATTCAACCGTAACTGAATAAAAATAAGCCTTACCTTAAAAAAATACGTCCGTACTGTAAGAACCCGAACGGCCGAGAAGCCCGGCAGGGCTTCAATGGCCTTCCAACCCGTAACTCCAAATACGCCAGACGGAGCGGAGGGTTGAAGGGAAGCCGTAGAAGCGAAGCGTTCGCCTTTGAAATCCGATTTTTCTACCACTACTCATGTCTTAGTCCAATCCAAGAAAAACGGATTTCAACAAGCGATCGAAGGCTCCCTTCAACCCGCAGCGTCTCCCACCACACCCGAAAGAGGAGGATTTTCAACCATGCAGGCAAAACTTCTGCTCGAAGACGGCACCCTGTTCACCGGCCGCTCGTTCGGCGCTCAAGGCGACACCACCGGCGAGGTCGTTTTTAACACCGGAATCACAGGCTACCAGGAGGTGCTGTCCGACCCGTCCTACTGCGGCCAGATCGTGACCATGACGTACCCGCTGATCGGCAACTACGGCATCACCCGCGACGACTTCGAATCGGTTCGCCCGTTCGTGAACGGCTTCGTCGTCCGGCGCTACGAGCCGGTGCCGAGCAACTGGCGCGCCGAGTACACGCTCGACGAGCTGCTTAAAGAGCACGGCATCGTCGGCATCAGCGATATCGATACCCGCATGCTGACGAGAATCCTGCGCAACCACGGCACCATGCGCGGCATCCTGACCGCGGGCGACAAGCCGGTCGAAGAACTGCGGGAAATGCTGAGCGGAACTTCGGCGATCAACGACCAGGTGAAGCGCACCTCGACGCAGCACGTCTACAACAGCCCGGGCAAAGGCGAACGCATCGTGCTGATCGACTACGGCGCCAAAAGCGGCATCGTACGCGAACTGAGCGCGCGCGGCTGCGATATCGTGGTCGTACCGCAGGATACGACGGCCGAGCAGATCCGGCGGCTCAATCCCGACGGCATCCAGCTGTCCAACGGCCCCGGGGACCCGAAAGACGTGCCGCAGGCGGTCGAAACGATCAAGCAGCTGCTCGGCGAATACCCGATCTTCGGCATCTGCCTCGGGCATCAGCTGCTGGCGCTGGCCGGCGGCGCGGATACGGAGAAACTGAAGTTCGGTCACCGCGGCGGCAACCACCCGGTCAAAGAGCTGGAAACCGGCCGCTGCTACATCACTTCGCAGAACCACGGCTATACGGTCAAAGAAGAATCGCTGGCTTCTACCGAGTTTGAAATTACGCATATCAACAACAACGACAAAACGATCGAAGGGCTGCGCCACACCAAATTCCCGGCTTTCTCCGTCCAGTACCATCCGGAAGCCGCGCCGGGGCCGTTCGACAACAGCTACCTGTTCGACCGCTTTATCGAGATGATCCGCGAATATAAAAAGAGCAGTCCGAAGCAGCCGCGCCAAGCGGCGATGATGGCCGCCATGAGAGGAGCACGCTAATATGCCGAAAAACGACAAACTCAAAAAAATCCTGGTGATCGGCTCCGGTCCGATCGTCATCGGCCAGGCCGCCGAGTTCGACTACGCCGGAACCCAGGCGTGCCAGGCACTGAAAGAAGAAGGCGTCGAAGTCGTGCTGATCAACAGCAACCCGGCGACGATCATGACCGATACCAATATGGCGGATAAAGTCTATATCGAGCCGATCACGCTCGATTTTGTAACCCAGATCATTCGCCACGAACGCCCGGACGGCCTGCTGCCGACGCTGGGCGGCCAGACCGGCCTCAACATGGCGGTCGAGCTGGCGAGAGCGGGCGTGTTGGAGAGCGAGAACGTCAAGCTGCTCGGCACCCAGCTGCATTCGATCGAGAAAGCCGAAGACCGCGATTTGTTCCGCGAGCTGATGCGCGAGCTGGAGCAGCCGGTACCGGACAGCGTAATCGTCACCACGCTTGAAGAAGCGCTCGATTTTGCCGGGGAGATCGGCTATCCGATTATCGTGCGCCCGGCGTACACGCTCGGCGGAACGGGCGGCGGCATCTGCGCAAGCGAAGAAGAACTGCGCGAGATCGTCGCGTCCGGCCTGCGCTACAGCCCGATCGGCCAGTGTCTGGTCGAACGCAGCATCGCCGGCATGAAGGAAGTCGAATACGAAGTCATGCGCGACGCGAACGACAACTGTATCGTGGTCTGCAACATGGAGAACTTCGATCCGGTCGGCGTACATACCGGCGACAGCATCGTCGTCGCGCCGAGCCAGACGCTGTCCGACCGCGAATATCAAATGCTGCGTTCGGCGTCGCTGAAGATCATCCGCGCGCTGAATATCGAAGGCGGCTGCAACGTGCAGTTCGCGCTCGACCCGCACAGCTTCCAATACTACGTCATCGAAGTGAACCCGCGCGTCAGCCGCTCCTCGGCGCTGGCTTCCAAAGCGACCGGCTACCCGATCGCCAAGATGGCGGCCAAGATCGCGCTGGGCTATACGCTCGACGAGATCGTCAATCCGGTAACGGGACAAACCTACGCCTGCTTCGAGCCGACGCTGGACTATATCGTTTCGAAGATTCCGCGCTGGCCGTTCGACAAGTTTACGGCCGCCAACCGCAAGCTCGGCACGCAGATGAAAGCGACCGGCGAAGTGATGGCGATCGGGCGAACTTTCGAAGAGTCGATCCACAAAGCGGTCCGCTCGCTGGAGATCGGCACGCACCGCCTGCTGCTCAAAGGCGCAAACGAGCTGCCGCAGGAAGAGCTGGACAGCCGCCTGGCCAAACCGGACGATGAAAGAATGTTCCTGGTCGCCGAAGCGTTCCGCCGCGGATACACGCTGGAAACCATCCAGGACCTGACCAAGATCGACTGGTGGTTCCTCGACAAGATCGAGCGTATCGTCGTATTCGAAGGCGTCCTGGCCGAAACGGAAGAACTGGACGACGATCTGCTCACCGAAGCGAAGCGCATGGGCTTCACCGACCGGGCGATCGCCGAGCTGCGCGCTCCGGGCCGAAACGGAGGCCGGTTGACGAAGGAAGCCGACGTCCGCGCTTATCGCAAAGAAATCGGCCTGGTGCCGGTGTACAAAATGGTCGATACCTGCGCGGCCGAATTCGAATCGGAAACGCCGTACTACTACTCGACCTACGAGCAGGAGAACGAAGTGGCGCAGACCGACAAGCAGAAGATCATTGTGCTCGGCTCCGGTCCGATCCGAATCGGCCAGGGCATCGAGTTCGACTACTCGACCGTGCACGCCGTATGGGCGATCCGCAAAGCCGGGTACGAAGCGGTCATTATCAACAACAACCCGGAGACCGTATCGACGGACTTCAACACGTCGGACCGCCTGTACTTCGAGCCGCTGTTCTTCGAAGACGTGATGAACGTGATCGAGCAGGAGCAGCCGATCGGCGTTATCGTCCAGTTCGGCGGACAAACGGCGATCAATCTGGCGAAGCCGCTGCAGGACGCGGGCGTCAATATCCTGGGCACATCGCTCGACAGCATCGACGAAGCGGAAGACCGCAAGCGGTTCGAAGCGATGCTGTCGCGCCTGAATATCGCCCAGCCCAAAGGCAAAACGGTCACATCGGTCGACCAGGCGGTCGAAACGGCGGAAGGCCTCGGCTACCCGGTGCTGGTGCGCCCGTCTTACGTACTGGGCGGCCGCGCGATGGAGATCGTCTACTCCGACGAAGAGCTGCTGCGTTATATGCAGGAAGCGGTGGACATCAATCCGGACCACCCGGTGCTGATCGACCGCTACATGCTGGGCAAAGAAGTCGAAGTCGACGCGATCTGCGACGGCGAGACGGTGCTGGTGCCGGGCATCATGGAGCATATCGAAAGAGCGGGCGTGCACTCCGGCGACTCGATCGCGGTCTACCCGCCGCAGAACCTGTCCAAAGAGCTTCAGGAAAAAGTCGTGGATATCACGATTCGCATCGCGAAAGAACTGAACACGGTCGGGCTGGTCAATATCCAGTTCGTCATCTTCAAAGACGAAGTGTACGTGATCGAAGTCAATCCGCGCTCGTCGCGCACGGTGCCTTTCCTGAGCAAAGTGACGGATATCCCGATGGCGAATCTGGCGACTCAGGCGATCCTCGGCGTCAAACTGGCGGACCTGAATTATAAAGAAGGACTGTGGCCGGAAAGCAAACAGGTGTCGGTCAAAGTTCCGGTGTTCTCGTTCGCCAAGCTGCGCCGCGTCGAGCCGACGCTCGGTCCGGAAATGAAATCGACGGGCGAAGTCATGGGGCGCGACAAGCATTATGCCAAAGCGCTGTACAAAGGTCTGGTCGGCGCGGGCATGAAGATCCCGGCCACCGGCTCGATCATCGTGACCGTAGCCGACAAAGACAAAGCCGAAGCGGTCGAGCTGATGCAGGGCTTCTACACGCTGGGCTACTCGCTGATGGCGACCGGCGGCACGGCCAAAGCGCTCGAAGACGCCGGCATTCCGGTAACGAGAGTCAACAAGCTGAGCGAAGGCGAGCCGAATATTCTGGACAAGATCCGCAGCGGCGAAGCGAACTTCGTTTTCAGCACTCTGACCAAAGGCAAAACGCCGGCCCGCGACGGCTTCCGCATCCGCCGCGAAGCGGTCGAGAACGGCGTGGTCTGCATGACCTCGCTCGATACGGTCGCGGCGCTGCTCGATATGCTGGAAACGGTCAGCTTCACTTCCCGCGCCATGCCGGCGAGCGTGCTGAACGTTTAAACGATCGGATAAGTATAGAAAAAAACGAACAAGGCGCCGCGCAGATCCTGCGGGCGCCTCTCGTATGCGCGGAACGCACAGAATACGGAACACGGAGGTCGTTTAGTTATGATCCACGCACAGACTTCGCGGATGGCGCAGCGTCTGATGGTCGCGCTCGATTATCCGGACGAACAGGCGGCGCGTCGATTGATCGGCAAACTCGAAGGCATTCCCTGTTATATGAAAGTGGGCATGCAGCTGTTCTACCAGGCGGGACCGCAGTTCGTGCGCGAACTGAAATCGCTGGGCTACTCGGTTTTTCTCGACCTGAAAATGCACGATATCCCGAACACGGTCAAAGGCGGCGCAAGCAGCATCGCGAAGCTCGGCGTCGATATGTTCAACGTGCATGCGGCGGGCGGCTCCGCTATGATGCAGGCCGCCGTGCAGGGCGTGGAGGAAGCGCTGGCGAATGACGCTTCATTAAGCCGGCCGCTGGTCATCGCGGTGACGCAGCTGACGAGCACCGACGCCGCGACCATGAACGGCGAGATCGGCATTCCCGGCAGCGTCGAGGACGCGGTGGTTCGCTATGCGAAACTGGCCGCCGGCGCGGGGCTGGACGGCGTGGTGGCGAGCCCGCTCGAAGCGGCGGGTATCAAAGACGCGTGCGGAAAGGATTTTCGCACGGTAACGCCGGGCATCCGGCCGGCCGGCAGCGCGGCGGACGACCAGTCGCGCACCCGGACGCCGGGCGAAGCGATAAGCGGAGGCAGCGACTACATCGTGGTCGGCCGGCCGATTACGGCGGCGTCCGACCCGAAAGAAGCGGCGATTCGAATTATAGAGGAGATGATGGGATGAGTATCCAAACGACGACGGAAAACAAGATTGCGGCGGATCTGCTGAAGATCGGCGCGGTGGCGCTGCGTCCGGAAGAGCCTTTTACCTGGACTTCGGGCATCAAATCGCCGATCTACTGCGATAACCGGCTGACGATGGCTTATCCGGAAGTGCGCGAGCGCATCGCGGAAAGCTTCGCGCAGTTGATCCGCGAGCGGTATCCGGACGCGGAAGTGATTGCCGGAACGGCGACGGCGGGTATTCCGCACGCGGCCTGGGTAGCGCAGAAGCTGAATCTGCCGATGGCGTATATCCGCGACAAAGCCAAAGGACATGGCAAGCAGAACCAGATCGAAGGATCGATCAAGGCAGGGCAGAAAGTCGTCGTGATCGAAGACCTGATCTCTACCGGCGGAAGCTCGCTCAAAGCGGCGCTGGCCGTGCGCGAAGCCGGAGCGCAGCCGCTGGCCGTGCTGGCGATCTTCAGCTATCAGCTGGACCGCGCGGAGTCGGCGTTTGCCGAAGAAGGCGTGCCGCTGGCCACGCTCTCCAATTACACGGCCCTGATGCAGACGGCGCTGGAACTGGGCACGATCCAAGAAAGCCAGATCGAGCTGCTGAAGTCCTGGCGCGAAGATCCGTCGGCGTTCGGACGCTGAGTTTTTATCGCGCATCGCACCGCACAAATCGAACCGATCGCCGATCCGCGGCCGTGACACAAGACCGGTCCTCCTTCGGGAGGTCCGGTCCTTTTTGTCACTTATTTTTCATCTTGTCCGGCGCTTTGCGGCGTTTGGCGCTGGACGCGTCCGGCGTAATACGATAAGCTTTGGTACAAACAGGCCAGACAACGAGAGGGGCAACCGGCATGAACAGGGGAAAAGGTCCGAGGGCGGCGCATGCGGTATTCGTGTTGGCTGCGCTGATTCTGCTGTCGGGCTGTTTTTCCGCAGACCGGCAGACGATGCCCGAAGCTTCCGCAAAAGGCGAAAACGACAGCGGCGGCAAAGAAACGGGACACCGGGCGACGCTGCGCATCGGGATACTGAGCGGGGAGCGGGGAGACCGCTACTACCGCGAAACGTACACCGCCGTCTACGAATACACCCACCCGGGCGTCAAGATCGAGATCGTTCCGGCCGTCGATACGTCGCGCTACCGGTATATCGATCCCGACTCGGAAGATTACAAAGTGGAAGATCCGCTGAAAGAGCTGCAAAAGCTGGCGGAGCAGGGCGGAGCGGATCTGTTTATCCTGGACGCCGAAACGCTGCGGGCCGCGGCGGATAATGGCTGGACGACGCCGCTTGCGCCTTTTATGCAGCGGACGGGCGAGTCGGAAAGCGACTTTGCGCCCGGCGTGATCGACGGACTCAAAAAGCTGGGGAACGGGGAGCTGCAGGCGCTGACGCCGGAGTTCGCTTCCACCGCTTTGTACTATAACGCCGACTGGTTTGAACAAAACGACGTGAAGCCGCCGGAGGACGGAATGACCTGGGAGCAGGCGTTTGCGCTGGCGCGGGCGGCGAGCGGAGAGAAACCGGGCGGCGGGCATATGTACGGACTGTCGTTTACCCAGACGCTGGCCGAAGATCCGCTGTGGGCGATTCGCCCTTATACCGAGCCGCTCGGCTTGACCACCTTTGACCTGGAAAAGCGGGATATGACCGTAAATACGCCGCAGTGGCAATCGGTATGGACCTCGCTTGCGGATATGACGCGCCAGGGTGCGATTCCGCTGGACAAGCGGCCGGCCGAATCGCCGGAGAAGTACGACCCGTTCGGCGGCGATCTGTTTCTGGGCGGTCAAACGGCGATGACGATCGCGGACAGCGGTTACGCGGCGGAACTCAATACGGCAGCGGCCAACGCCAAATGGATTCCGGACTTCCGCCCTTTCGAATGGAAAACGGTGAGGCTGCCGGTGCATCCGGGATTCGAAGGCATAGGGTCCGGCGTCAAGCTGGGCGATACGTTCTCGATCAGCTCGCAGAGCGCGAAGCAGGAAGCGGCCTGGGACTTTATCCGTTTCGTAACGGGCGAACCGATGCAGGAGATGCGCCTTCAGGACCCGTACCGGATGCCGTCGCGTCTGAGCGTGATTGCGGAAGAAGCCAAAGAAAACGGGTACCGGAGCGAGGCGTTTACCGAGCTGCGGCCGGCCGAGCCGATCGCGGAACGCGAAGACGAGGAGGTCCAGAACAATCCGCAGCTCTGGCAGATCGGCGATACCGGCAAAAAGCTGTTTATCCGGGTGCTGCAAGAGCAGCTTCCGGTCGACCGGGCGCTGGAACAATGGGAAAACGACGGCCGCAAATGGCTGTACGGACCGTTTACGGAAGACGGCACGCTGACGATGGCGCACCCGGCGCGAAAGCCCGAGGTTGCCTGGAGCTTATCGGAAGCGGTAAAAACATCTTGACTCTCTCTTCGAATAATTTTATACTAGATCATGTCGCTGTTCGAAGATATCGCGGGGTGGAGCAGCTCGGTAGCTCGTCGGGCTCATAACCCGAAGGTCGCAGGTTCAAATCCTGCCCCCGCAATTGATGTGCTGTACCGGCACGGCCCCTCCGGGCTGCCTCCGGAACCAGGACCCTTAGCTCAGTTGGTTAGAGCTACCGGCTCATAACCGGTTGGTCACAGGTTCGAGTCCTGTAGGGTCCATAGCGGCGAAACCCCTGCTCCGAAAGGAGCAGGGGTTTTTTGTTGTTTTTATCTACAGCGCCCCAAACACGATATTCCGCAGCTTCCGCGTAATCGGCAGCGTGCCGGCGTCGCGCTTTTGCACCATGAACAGGAACGTCAGCTTGTCCTGCGGACTGTTGACGAAGTAGGCGCCCAGCCAGCCGTCCCAGCCGTATTCGCCGGCGCTGCCGATCAGGCCGGCTTGGCCGGGATCGGTCATGATGCGCATCTGGTTGCCGTAGCTGTGGCCGGCCAGGGAGTGCCAGCCGTCGAAATTTTGCTGCTGGCGGGCGGTCAGCGTAGCCGAAGTCAAATACTGCACGGTTCGCGGGTTCAACACCTTCGTTCCGTTCAGCTCGCCGCCGTTCATCAGCATGGTCGTGAATTTGGCCGCGTCGTCGATCGTCGAAGCCAGGCCGGCTCCGCCCGACTCGAACGCCGGCTGTCGGTCCAGTTGATGCACAATCCCGAGATGATCGCCGGCGTACAGCGACAGGCCGCTTTCGCCGTCGTTTTGATACGTTTTCGCCAGACGGCCGCGTTTGTCTTCGGGCAGCCAGAATCCGGTGTCGCGCATATCCAGCGGGCCGAAGATTTCCTGCTGCAAAAATTCACCGAAACGCAATCCGCCGGCCGTTTCCACGATCGCGCCCAGCACGTCCGCCGACGTTCCGTACTGCCAGCTCGAACCCGGTTCGAACGACAGCGGGCCTTCGCCCAGCCGGTTGGCGAACTCCAGGGTGCTTACCGGGTTATCGCCGTGCAGGCGGCTGTCCAGATCGCGCAGCAGCGCCTCGGTATGCCGCCCCGCCAGATCGTCTCCGCCGTACACCAGTCCGGAAGTCATATTCAGCAGATCGTGGATGGTCACTTCGCGGCCGGGCTGCGTCAGTTTGCCGCCTTGTTCGACCTGCTGTCCCCGGAAGCCCGGGAGATAACGGCTGACCGGATCGAACAGATCGATCTCGCCGCGCTCCAGCAGGATCATGACGGCCGCGGCGGTCATCGGCTTGGTCATCGAATACAGGCGGAAGATGGAGTCTCTGGCGATGCTGCGCTGATTCTCGATATCGGCCAGTCCGTCTTCGTGATAAAACGTTTCGCGGCCGCTCTGGATCACCATCAGGTTGGCGCCGGCGATTTCGCCGCGCGCGATACCGGTTTCCAGCGTTTGTTTCAAACGGTCTATCGTAGAGGGTTCAAGCATAATCATAACGTCTCCTTCTCGTATAAAACTCGGCAGGGCTCGCCCCGCTCCATTCCACATAGTAAGCGCTTTTGCGCCGGTTGTATAGAGTTACAATTCCGCTTTGTATCGGCTCGGCGTTTTCCCGGTGAACTTTTTGAACTGCCGCATAAAATGCGTTTCGTTCTCGTAGCCGCACAGGGCGGCCACGCCGCCGATCGACGGCGAACCGTTCTCCAGCAAATACTTGGCGAAATCGAGGCGGCTGTGGATCATATCGAGCGAGACGGGCAGCCCGAACAGTTCTTTATACAGATGCTGAAAATAAGACCGGCTCAAGTTGACCCGCTCCGCCAGCTCGCTTACCGTATACCGGTTCTGCGGATTGCTGTAGAGCAGGCTGCGGATCTCCGTCAGCTGATGGTAGTAGCGGGCCGCGCTCTCTGCACGGGGGCCCAGACGGCGCAGATTGCCGAGTTTCATCAGAAAGCCCGTCAAGTCGGAATCGACGATGCGCTCCTGCAGCGGGCCGCCGAGCCACATGCTGCGCTGGAGTTCCATCATCAGCCTGGATACGGTCGCCGGGTGCAGCGCGGGAACGGGTTCGTCGAGCGGAAGGCTCAATTCGCGCAGCAGATCGGGAGCTTCCGGTCCGGCGAAATGCAGCCAGTCGTTGATAAAGCCGCGGTCCGCGTTGCGGTAGCGGTAAGGCGTATCCGGCCGGAACACGATCCAGGTATCCGGCTGCACGGTGAAACTTGTTTGCTGCAAATCGACGTGGGTGCGGCTTTTGAATAAGACGAAAACATAGCATCCCGATCCCGCCGGACGGTCGATGCGAATCCCTTCCGGATGTACGGTATTGAAGCCGCACTTAATCATTTTCAACATGCGCTGTTCCTCCCGATCGCACGATAAGTCAGTTTTTGCCCATTATAGATTATCGCTTTGCGCTCCGGCAAGGCTTTATAGTAAAAGGGAAGCGCGCAGCGCGAGAACTTAACGGCGAAAGGGAGGAAAGCGCAATGACGAAGTATGTATGGAATGAAGAAAACGGAGCGTGGCTGGACGGGGTGTGGGAGCGGCTGCAAACGAAAATGTCGGCGGAGTGCGAGCGCATCGGAAGCGGCATCCCTTATATTCCCGTAAACGGACAATATAAAGATCTAGGCGAAAACGATATTTACTGGTGGACCAACGGGTTCTGGGGCGGGATGCTCTGGCAGATGTACCATGCGACAGACGACGAAGCTTACCGGGCCGCGGCTGAGCGGGTGGAACAGCGTCTGGATACCGCGCTGCACGGCTTCGAGCATCTGCATCACGACGTGGGCTTTATGTGGCTGCACACCGCGGTCGCCAATTACCGGCTTACCGGCAGCGCGCAGTCGAGGACGCGGGGGCTGCACGCGGCGACGATCCTTGCGGGCCGCTACAATCCGGCAGGGAAGTTTATCCGCGCGTGGAACGACGAAGGCGGAGTCAACCGGGCGGGCTGGATGATTATCGACTGTCTGATGAACACGCCTCTGCTGCTGTGGGCGAGCGAAGAAACGGGAGATCCGCGGTTCCGCCAGATTGCGGTCAACCATGCGGATACCGTGCTGCGTACGACGCTGCGTCCCGATGGTTCGGCCAATCATATTATGATCCTCGATCCGGACAGCGGCGAGGTGCTGGACAATCCGGGCGGACAGGGCTTCGAAAGCGGTTCGTCCTGGAGCCGGGGGCAGGCCTGGGCGCTGTACGGCATGGCGTTAAGTCACAGGCATACGGGGAAAAAGGAATATCTGGACGCCGCCAAGCGCACTGCGCATTACTTTATCGCCAATGTCGCTTCTACGGACGATCTGCCGCTGGTCGATTTCCGCTCGCCGGCGGAGCCTCTCGTGTACGACTCGACCGCCGGAACGTGCGCGGCCTGCGGACTGCTGGAGATCGCGGAAGCCGTGCCGGAGCATGAACGGCGGATGTATATCGACGCGGCGCTGCGGATGCTCAAAGCGCTGGAGCATAAATTCGCCGACTGGAATCCGGAAAAAGACGGCATCATCGGAGGCGGAACGGTGGCGTATCACGGCGGCGAGCGCGAAGTCCCGATTATTTACGGCGATTACTTCTTTATCGAAGCGGTGCTGCGGCTGCGGGAGCAGGGGGCGCATTTATGGTGAGCGGCAGCGGGGAAGAACAGCGCCGCTGCTGGCTGGAGGTCATGCTCGGGATCGGACAGCCGGTATTGGAAGCCCTGGCCAAACGCAAACTGAAGCAAACGCTACCGCTGGACTTTCATCCCGACCGCGCGCCCTACGCCTGCCTGGAAGCGTTCGGACGTCTGGTCTGCGGCATGGCGCCGTGGCTGGAGCTGCAAGGATTGGAAGGCGAAGAAGAAGAGCGGCGCGCACGCTGCGCCCTGCTGGTGCTCGACGGCATCGACGCCGCGACCGATCCGGATTCGCCGGATTATATGAACTTTTCCGATCAGGGACAGCCGCTGGTGGATGCCGCTTTTCTGGCGCACGCGCTGGTCCGGGCGCCCGTCTCGCTGGCGGGGAGGCTGAGCGGAGAGGTCAAAGCGCGCCTGATCGCGGAACTGCGCAAAACGCGCCGGACCGTTCCGCCCAAAACCAACTGGCTGCTGTTCAGCGCGATGGTCGAAGCGGCGCTGTGCGTGCTGGGCGAAGACGACTACGACCGGATGCGGATCGACTGCGCGCTGCATTTTCATATGGAATGGTACAAAGGCGACGGGATGTACGGCGACGGCAAAGACTTTCACTGGGACTACTATAACAGCTTCGTGATCCAGCCCATGCTGGTCGACCTGATTACATTGTTCGAGCACGATTCGCCGGCGTACGAAGAAATGAAGCCGCTTATCCTGGCGAGAGCGGCCCGCTACGCTTCGGTGCTGGAGCATATGATCGCGCCCGACGGGACGTATCCGGCGATCGGTCGTTCGATCGTGTACCGTTTCGGCGCGTTCCAGCATCTGGCGCAGGCGTGCTTGCAGCATTTCCTGGAAAAGAAAATCGAGCCCGCCCAGGCGCGCTGCGCGCTGACGGCCGTGATCCGGCGCACGATGGAAGCTCCGGGCACGCTGGACGAGCAGGGCTGGCTGAGACCCGGATTGTACGGCTATCAGCCGGAGCTGGCGGAAGGGTATATCAGCATCGGCAGCCTGTATCTGTGCTCGACCGTGTTCCTGCCTTTGGGCCTGGCGCCTTCCGAGCCTTTCTGGGCGGGCCCGCCCGCCGCGTGGACTTCGGTCAAGATTGCGGGCGGCGAACGGATGGACGGGGACTATGCGCTGTAGCCGCCGGACGCGGCGCGAATACGGACCGCCGCTTCAACGACTCAAATAGGAACGCCAAAAAACCTGCTCTCCTCCGGGGGAAGCGGGTTTTGACGATGGATGCAGTACCTTTGAAGACACGCCCTAATCGAACAAGCGAAAAATAAAGCGGAAAACCAAAAAAATCGTTCTCGGTAAGAAAATGAAAATCTGGTACAGGAGATCAAGCAGTTCCAGGATATCGAAAAAACCGACCTTTTCTCCGTTTTGCCGGCGTCTGCGCCGTTCGCTTCTGCTCATCGGGATTCCTCCTCGGCGGATGGTTTGAAGCCGTGTCAACGCCTGCGCGGAAGCCGGGCCGAAAGATGTGATGTCGATAAATTCCGCTTTTGTCGGTTGACCCTGTTTTAGAAAGTTATAAAGTTATCGAGTTAGCAAATCTAACATAACATCCAAAGATTAACCCGATTTTTTCGTTTTGAAACGCTTTTCGGCCCAAAAACATTTGCTTTTTAAAGCTCCGGGGTGGTACAGTTAGGATACTGCAAAAGGAGTACAATTTGATGGGCTGTTCCTTCAGGAGCGGGTTATCCGTTTGTGGGTCCTTATTAAGGAGACTCATATGGAAATTGAAGAACGCAACGTTGTCAAAATGCAGAGCGACCTGCAGCGCATTTTTGCCAACGGTTATTTCGTCGTCATCCGGGTGCGCAGTTCGGAAGATCTGTTCGTCGGACAGATTACGGAACTCAACGTCGAAGGCGGCAAACTGACGATCGGAAAATGGGGAGAGCTGAAAGAACTGTCGATCGACGATATTCTCAGCACCGAAGTTCCCGGCCACGAATAGAAAGGCTGCAAGACGTTTATGAATAGAGAAGCTGTCCGGCGGCGCCGGTTTGAGCTTCGCGGGTCTCGTCCACGGACGAGGCCTTTTATTTTTGGGCGGAGCGGCGGTTGAACGACAAAAAAGCCCCGCGTCGGCGCAATGTCACGAAGCATTAACTTCGTTACACTGCGCGTCGGCGGAGCCTTCGGGCGGATTCTTGCGCCGGCGCGGGCCGATGCAAGAACCGGGGAAAAGCGGTCTTAGAATTTCGCAGCCAGTTCGGCCGCCTGCTTCACGCCTTCTTCGATGATCGAAGCGGCGCGGTCCGGGAACTGGTTGTGTCCTTCGACAACAACGACTTCCGGATTCTGAACGCCCCAGAACGCCAGGGTGTTCTTCACGTAGTTGAGGGACATTTCCATGCCGCTCATCGGCTCGATCGAGTAAACGCCGCCGCGCGCTTGCAGCAGAGCGATCTTTTTCTCGCCGACTAGGCCTACAGGACCTTCAGCCGTGTATTTGAACGTTTTGCCGGCTTGGTTCAGGTAGAACAGGTAAGTCAGCAGTTGGGCCGGAATCGTGAAGTTCCACAGCGGGAATGCGAACACGACTTTGTCGGCGCCCAGGAATTGGTCCAGGTAAGTGTTGGCCAGACCGGCCAGGCGCTGTTCTTCCGCAGTCGCTTCGATGCCTTGACCCGCTTTGAACAGGCCTGTCATCATATCGTTGTCGTAGTAAGGAAGATCCGCTTCGAACAGATTCAGCTCGGTAACGAGATCGTCCGGGTGAGCGGCTTTGTAGCTTTGAACGAAGCTTTCGTACAATTTAACCGTAGCGGACTGCTCGGCCGGACGGTTGTTGGCTTTAACGAACAAAATATGGGACATGGATGATTTCCTCCTGGCAATATCTTTTGTATTTAACTTTCTTTATTATAGTATACGGAGTAAAGTAAGAAGTCAATCGTTTTTTGAAAAAAAGTCGGCAGACAAGCAAAATTGTCGATTTATGCGTAAGAAGGGAAGCGTTCGGCGGCTTGATTTCGCTGCTCGCTAAATTTTAATCGGAATTTCAGGTTTCTATCAGGTACGTTTAAGCTTGGACCTTTATATTAACGGTACAACCCCTCTGTAACATAGACCTTAGCCCCGATGCCTCCGGCATTGGGGCTCTTTTTATGCCGGCGGAGACTTATCGAACGTAAAAAAGCCCCCGAATCCGGGAGCTTTGGAATAAAGGTTTGAACGACCGATTACATAAAGAACGACAGGCCGACCACAACGGCGATCGAACCGAGCGTGAAGAACAGGATCGTGCGCAGTTCGCGGACCATGATACGGCCTTCCTGTTCGTGATGATCTTCGGTTTTGTGAAAAATGGATTTGTGGGCCATGATGATTTCCTCCTTCCGGGCGAATTTGCGTATAAGCCCGGAAAAGGGAAAGAAACGAACACCTGAACTTGAGCGGCCTCAGCATGCGGTGTTTGCACAGGATCGGGATGCGCGAATCCGCATGCGGCGTGCGCAGCCTGATCGGCCGCAGCGCAGCCGACAGCGCCAGAAACAATGCGGCTCCGCCCGCATACGGTGTGGGCGGCTGGTTCTGGTGCGCATTGCTCTGGACGTAATGGTGCTGCTGATGATAAGTCGCGTGGCGGATCTCCGGCCCCTGGAAGCCGGTCCAGGAATCCGGGAAGCGGACGTCGGGCAGCAAAGCGAACAGAAAACAAAGCCCGATCAGCGCCGCGCGAAGCGCGCTGCGCGCAAGTCTGCGCCTGCCGATATGATCCATATTTCGCCGCCTCCTTTCGTCCGTGTAATCCGCCCTAAGCGATCCTATTTATTATGGTAGGAAAGAAAGGAAAGCGTCAAGGCGGCTGCGCGGTCAGCGGAAAATAAATTCCACCCTCGTCCCGTCGGCGTAGTCGTCGAGCTGATTGCCGATCCACGAACCCGCGCCGCGGTTGTCGGCGGGCGGGACGTAAGCGATATTCGCGCCGCTGCCGCCTTCTTCGCACATGGCCATCGGCCATTCGTCGCGGTCGTAACCTTTCTTGGTCGGCACGCCGCGCAGCGAAGCCTGCCGGTTCTTCTCGGCGCCTTCGCGGTCGATCGTGCAAACGGCCGATTCGCCCGCGGCGATCGCTTTGCGGATATGGGCGGCGGTCTTCGGATAGCGTTCGACGGGGAATTCGATCCGCACCGTCTGGCCGGCCGGCGCGGACGAACCGCCGAAGTCGAGATCCAGACCGAGCAGCGGACCGAGTGCTTTGAGCCACTGGGGAGCGAAGAGGGCGAGCAGCACGACGAGCACGATGGTAATCACGGACGGGGCTCGGCGGGACTTTTTGGACGATTTCTTTTTGCTCAAACGTATAAGCCTCCTTACCGGTAATCGGATGTTTCATTATACCGGAAAACAAGCAAACGAAAAAGACCGGCATCGGCCTTCGCCGCGGCGCGAGCCGAAACGAACAGGCCGAGCCGGCCGGTCTTTATGGCGGAACGCTGCCGATCAGCTGTCGGAATCGTCCGGATCGGTATTCGGGTCGTTGACGGGCCGGTCGCCGGTCAAATTATCCTGCGTCACTTTTTCGAAATTCAGCGGATCGGTGTCTTCGTAGCGCGAATCGGATTCCGGAATATCGTCGGGCCCCGGGCCCTTGTCGTGAATATCCGCGTCTCGGTCTCTGCTCATATTCGTTCATCCTTTCTCCAAATGGCGGTCTGAAAGTCTCTTAAAACGATAAACGTACGGCGGCGCGTTGAATCATCTTGAACGATTTCGCCATAACGGCGTTTACAAACGTCGAGAATCGTCGTGCGGACGAGATTGAATGCGCTGCGCTTCGCCACTCGAATGAAAGATATTGAAAACGTGAAAAAAACGTCGGAAACGAATGAAAACAGCTTTAAGTTGAGATTGCTAATTAATGGGGAAATCCTTAAAGTAAAACGGTAGATTCTACAGCGAACCGGTACCCAAGCCGGCCACTGCCGAACTTCCAGATGACACCAACAAAAAGGACGATAACCCACCATGGCAGGCAAAATTAAAAGGTTACTGATCGGACGGCCCATGAAGTCGAACGAACTCGAAGGCGAAAGACTGGGCAAACTCAAAGCGCTCGCCATTCTTTCTTCCGACGCTCTCTCGTCGGTCGCTTACGGCACGGAACAAATTCTGGTCGTGCTGATCGCGGCGGGCGCGGCGGCGCTGTGGTTCTCGCTTCCGATCGCGCTGGCGGTGCTCGCGCTGCTGGCGATCCTGATCGTGTCCTACCGGCAGACCATCTTCGCTTATCCGGCGGGCGGAGGCGCTTATGTGGTCGCGAAAGACAATCTGGGCAAATTCTCAAGTCTGATCGCCGGCGGTTCGCTGCTTGTCGATTATATTCTGACCGTCGCCGTCAGCTCCTCCGCGGGCACGGACGCGATTACGTCGGCTTTTCCGGCGCTGCACGACGACCGCGTGCTGATCGCGCTCGCGATGATCGTGTTCCTGACTCTGATGAATCTGCGCGGGGTGACGGAATCCGCTTCGGTGCTGGCGATCCCGATCTATGCGTTCGTCGTGTCCATCTTTGTGCTGATTATCGTCGGCACGATCAACTACCTGACCGGCGGCGCTCCGGCCGCGGCGCCGCAGCTGGAAGCCGGGCTGTCCAACGTCAGCTTGTTCCTGCTGCTCAAGGCGTTCAGCTCCGGCTGTTCGGCGCTTACGGGCGTCGAAGCCGTCTCGAACGCGATTCCGAACTTCCGCGATCCGGCGCCGAAGAACGCCGCATCCACGCTGATGATGATGGGAATCATCCTCGGGGCGATGTTTACCGGAATCACGCTGCTCGCTTACTGGTACGGCATCCGTCCCGACGAGAAAGCGACGGTCATCTCCCAGATCGCCGAAGCGACGTTCGGCCGCGGCGCGCTGTATTTCGTGATTCAGGGCGTGACCGCGCTGATTCTGTTCCTGGCCGCCAATACCGCGTATTCGGCTTTCCCGCTGCTGGCGTTTATGCTGGCGAAGGATAAATACCTGCCGCATATGTTCATGGTCCGCGGCGACCGGCTCGGCTTCTCGAACGGGATTATTTTCCTGAGCGTGATGTCCGCGATCCTGATCGTCGTATTCAAAGGCAACACGGAGAATCTGATCCCGCTGTATGCGGTCGGCGTATTTATTCCGTTCACCCTGTCGCAGCTCGGCATGATGATCCGCTGGATCAAGCATAAGCCGAAAGGCTGGGGCGTCAAGCTGGCCGTCAATACGATCGGCATGCTGACCACGCTGTCGATTACGCTGATCTTTATTTTCACCAAGTTCCAGCAGGTCTGGGTCGTCTTTATCTTCATGCCGTTCGTAGTCTATCTGTTCGCCAAGATTTACCGGCATTACGCGAATACCGCCGACGAGCTGCGGATCGATCTGGCGACAGACAAGCCGTGCGTCAAAGGCAATACGGTCATTATCCCGGTATCCGGCATCACCCAGGTCGTACGCAACACGGTCAGCTATGCCAAAACGCTGTCCGACAGCGTGGTGGCCGTATACATCGGCTTCGACGACGAGTCGATCCGCAAGATGGAAGACAAGTGGGCCGAATGGGATCCGGGCATCCGCCTGATCGTGCTCAAGTCGCGCTATCGGAGCGTGATGCGCCCGCTGCGCAAATTTATCGAGACCGTCGAATGGAAAAAAGGCGAACACGA
Source organism: Saccharibacillus sp. CPCC 101409 (assembly GCF_030518235.1). Classification (GTDB taxonomy): domain Bacteria; phylum Bacillota; class Bacilli; order Paenibacillales; family Paenibacillaceae; genus Saccharibacillus. The sequence goes on from NZ_JAULSA010000002.1 coordinate 324,107, forward strand.
CAATATCACGGTGCTGATCCCGCAGTTTATTACGAAGCACTGGTGGGAAGCCGTGCTGCATAACCAGACCAGCCTGATGATGAGGACGTATCTGCTGAATCACAAAGACGTGATCGTGACAACGGTGCCGTTCCACCTGCATAAATAGCTGTTTAACCGCCGCCTCGGACTTCGTCCGGGCGGTTTTATTTTTCTTTCCGATAAAAGTCCTGCAGACTTGATGAGGGAATGTATGTTCGTGTATAATAAGCATAGCGAACAAACGTTCCGATAGGAGGGAAAACAATATGCCGGCTAAATATATTGGAGAAGTCGTGGAAATCGTGTACATGGACAAGAGCGGCAATTTGACGCAGCGGCGGATCGAGGTGCACTTCGTGCGGTCGGGGCTGGTATATTCCACCTGCCTGAGCAGCGGAGCCCGCCGCACGTTCCGCGAAGATCGCATCCTGGCCTGCCGCCCGTCGCCGTTCCGGCGGCGCGAGCTGCAGCCGGGCGGGCGGAAGCAGACCGGGACCGCGGCGAAATAATATCGGCGGACCGGCGTACAGCGCCAACAAGGGCGGCCTTCGGCGGCCTTTTATATAAAGCGGAAGCAAAGCGGGCGACTCGTATGTACAGGCTTATCCCGAACCGATCGTCCTGCATAAAAGCGAATGCGTAATCACGGGAGAAACAGGCTGGATTCCCCGCGCCCGACTCGAAGCGAAAGGATTGAAGATTCGCGGCGGTTCGGGCATCGACGCAAAAAAAGACCGTCCCGGAGGACGGCCTTTCTACCCGTGGCGCTTTTTCGCTGCTATGGTTCCGTATCCCGCGCCACCGATGTCCGTCCCTTTAGAGGATGACACCGGTCCGGGTAAGGGATACGTTCAGCATGTCATTGTTGATGTGAACGCACCTCCTTTCTGTTGAGGTTATATTAGCATAACGAAACTGCGCTGCCAACCCCTTTTTTACATAAATCCTTAATAAAATAGTGTTTAAATGTAAAAAATCAAACGGTGAAAAATTCAGAATAAAAGAAAAATCAAGAAGAACGGACAAAAAGCAGACAAGCAAAAGTTTTTCTAAAATTTTCGCGAAATTAGTCGATAAATAAATAGGATTTGGTAATGAAGTCCGGGCTGTCGGAACGCATGCATTGCCGAAACAGGAATTTATCTAACAGCGCAGGAGTGGAGAGGCAATGAAGAAAAAGCATTGGATGACGATCCGGAACAAACTTTTTATCGGCTTTCTGATTGTCATTGTATTTCTGAACGTCGTGAGCTTTACCGCTCTGGTCAATCTGTCCGGTCTGGGACGGCAGGCGGAAGATATCAACAACAAATGGATGCCCAGCGTAACGCTGCTCGGCACGATGAACGGCGATGTCTCGGACGTGGAGCGGCTGGTGCTGAATCTGGTCGTCGAGAACCGCACGGATCAGATCGCCCAGATCAAACAGGATTATACCGATCTGCTGGCCAAGATCGAAACGGAAAGAGCGGAGATTTCGAAGCTGCTGCAATCGGATGAAGAAAAGCAGCTGTACCAGGAATTCTCTACAAACTACGACACTTACGTTGCGGCTTTGCCGGACCTGATCAGCGCGGCGGAACGCAACGATATGATGCAGTCCCGGACGCTGCACCAGGATGTGTACGAATCGTGGAACACGGCAAACACCGCCATCATGAAGCTGATCGACCTGGATAACCAGAAAGCGAGCGAGATGTCCGCCGCGGCTTCCGAGAAGTCGAAATCGGCCTCGCGGGTCGTCCTGATCTTCGATGTGGTCGCGATCGTGGTCGCTGTGCTGATCGCGCTGGGACTGTCGCGTCTGATTGCGACGCCGCTGCGCCGCGTGCAGAAAGCCGCCGAGATGATCTCCGCCGGAGATCTGACGGGCCAAGAGATCAAAGTCAGCAATCGCGACGAAGTAGGCGCGCTGGCCGGCGCATTCAATACGATGAGCGCCAGCCTGCGCGAGCTGATCGAATCGGTCGCTTCCACTTCGGAGCTCGTGGCCGCGTCTTCGGAGCAGCTCACGGCAAGCGCCGAGCAGAACAAGCTGGCTTCCGAACAGATCGCCGCGACCGTCCAGGAAACCGCGACGGGCACAAGCCGTCAGGTGGGCATCGCGGAGACTTCTTCGCAGGCGATGCAGGAAATGTCGATCGGCGCCGAACAAATCGCCGTTCGTTCGCAGACGGTAGCGTCTTCCGCCGCCGCGGCGGCGGAAAAGTCGGAGAGCGGCAACGAAGCGATCCAGCAGGCGATCTCCCAGATGGATTCCATCCGCGAATCGGTGACGTCGATGGGCGGAGTCGTGAAGGAACTGGGCGCAAGATCGGAAGAGATCGGCAGCATCACGAACGATATCACCGCCATTTCGTCGCAGACGAACCTGCTGGCGCTGAACGCCGCGATCGAAGCGGCGAGAGCCGGCGAAGCGGGCCGCGGATTCGCGGTCGTCGCCGACGAAGTGCGTAAGCTCGCCGAGCAGTCTTCCGAATCGGCCAAGCGGATCACGGAGCTGGTGTCGCTGATCCAGTCCGATACCAGCAGCGCGATCGAAGCGGCGGAAGCCAACGACCGCGAAGTGCATAAAGGCATCCAGATGGTCTCGGCCGCGGGCGAAGCGTTCGAAACGATCCTCGAAGCGGTCGGCCAGGTAGCCGGCGATATCGAAGAAGTTTCGGCCGGAGCCGAGCAGATGTCGGCCAGCACGACGGAAGTGGTGCAGTACGTGAAGCAGAGCGCTTCGATCGCCGAAGAAGCGTCGGCGGGCATGACCGAAGTCTCGGCCGCCACGCAGGAGCAGCTCGCTTCGATGGAAGAGATCGCTTCGTCTTCTTCTTCGCTGGCGAAGACGGCGGAAGAACTCTACAACAACGTCAGCCGGTTCAAGATTTAACGGGGCATATCTCCGGTTCTACCGGATATACGGCATATCGAAGGCCGGAGCGGATGCGTTTATCCGCTCCGGCCTTTTTCGTTGACAGGAGAAATCGCTGCATGCTATGATCTTTTAAGTCGGCATCATTTATTGGGGCCGGCAAATGTCCCCTTATGCCGGGGTGGTGGAATGGCAGACACAGCAGACTTAAAATCTGCCGGGAGCAATCCCGTACCGGTTCGAGTCCGGTTCTCGGCATCTGCACAACTGCAAAAACGCGCGTCTTCTTAATTTAAGAAGACGCGCGTTTTGTGTTCAACGGAGCGTAACAGTCGGTTTTACGCTTTGCCGCCGGCCGGGCCGCCATCGGCGGATGTTTCGGCGGCCGGCATGCCGGGCTTCGGCGCCGAAGAAGCCGCGCCGCTTTGGTCGGGCTTCGCGCCGCCGTCTTCAAGCACCGACGCCAGCAGCGCCAGCGCAAGTCCCTGTCCCCAGCCCTGCGCCCATTTGCGGTCGATGCCCAGATACCCTTCGATATCGTTCATTACGGCCGTGCCGCCGGAGACGTTCAGCACCCGGCCTTTGTCCGTAATATTGGAGACCACGCCGTCCAGCGCTTTCCGGACGTATTTGGCATGCAGCGGATTGCCCTGCGTAATCATCGCCGCGGCGATGCCGGCGGTCGCGGATACTTCGCCGTACGCTTCCGCATGATCCAGAAGGGTGCCCCAGAGGCCGTCGTCTTTTTGCAGCTTCTTGATCGCGGCGAGCTGGTCGCGCAGCGAGCTCCAGATATGCATCATCGGCGGGTACAGATAAGCTTCCGGCAGTCCTTTGGCCGCGCGCGACATCGTATACGCCGCCCAGGCGTTGGCCCGGGCCCAGTACATGCCGGACATATGATCCTGTTTGAGGTTGTTGTAGCCGTGGTACCACAGCGCCGTTTCTTCGTCCTGCAAATAGTTGATGTGCCAGAAATATTGATGCAGCGCGTCGTCGATCAGGTCTTTGCGGTCTAGCATCACGCCGGCCCGCAGCAGGAAATAAGCCGCCATAAACAGCGTATCCGCCCAGCACTGCTCGGGAAAATCGTTGTTGGCCGACACCGTATGCTGAAGCACCCGGTCTCCGAACCGCAGCGCGTCTTTCTCCAGGTATTCGATCTTGCTCATGATCAGATCCAGGTACTTCTGTTCTCCCGTGTGCTCGTACAGCGTCAGCAGCATATGGCCCATCGCGCAGGCATTGACGGTCCAGACCGGCAGTCCCGCTTCGATATATTCGTCGGTCCAGGACGCCATGCGTTCCAGGTACGCGGGATTCCCGGTCGCTTCGAACGCGCGGCTGACGCCGTAATAAGCGACGCCGCACGGCCAGTCCCAGGTCAAATCCATATCGAGCGTATAATCCGCCACGCGTTCGATCGTCTGCTTCAAGTCGAAACGTTCCGTGTTCAATTTCATTCGGCTTCTCTCCATTAATAAAATTTTGGGTTTCCGCTGCGAATCTTCCGGCTTGTCAAAGGGGCTTTTTGCCGGGGATTTTAATGAAAGCGTTCTTACCAACCCGTTTCAGCGTAGCATAAGAACCTGTACATGTTTTGCGGAAATGAACGGCTTCTTCTTATATTTTGCGCTCCTGCGGCGATAATCTATAATGAAAGAATCGCGGGCGAAAGAAGGGGAGCGCATTGGACGAGCTGTATTTCGATAACGGCAAAGAAACCTTTATCGTGCATCATCGCAAAGCGCTGAGCCACCGGATGACCATCAATCATTTTCACAGCACCTACGAAGTGTTCTATCTGATGGCCGGCAAACGGGAATTCTTTATCAAAGACCGGGCGTTCGTAATCGAAGAAGGGGATCTGATCATCATCTCGCCGAACGTGCTGCACCGGACGATGGATACGGAAATTCCGGTGCACGAACGGCTGGTCGTCAATATCCACGAAAGCTATATCACCGCTCCGGACGGATCGCGCTCGGATGTGCTGCACCCGCTGTTCGAGCAGGAATATATTCTGGTCAAAGGACACCTGCTGAAGCAGGTTCCGGTAAACGGTCTGGCGCAGGAAATCGTCCGGGAAGTACGGGAGAAAAAGCCGGGGTACGAAGCGTACGCCCGGGCGTTGACGCTGCAAATGCTCATCGTCGGCTGCCGGAAGTGGGCGGAAGCCGGGGGCGAGCCGCAGCTGTATCCGAGCCCGGTGCACGAGCGGATCTCGGAAGTGGTGCGCTATATCAACAGCCATTACATGGAGGAACTGTCGCTCGATCTGCTGGCGGAGAAATTCTATGTAAGCCCGTATTACATCAGCCGGTCGTTCAAAACGGCGACGGGCTTCGCGTTTGTGGAATATCTGAATATCGTGCGGGTCAAAGAAGCGACGACGCTGCTGCTCAGTTCTTCGCTGAAAGTCCATGTGATCGCGGCCAGAGTCGGCTTCGGCAGCGTCACGCATTTCGGCCGGGTGTTCAAGCAGATTACGGGGCGCCCGCCTTTGTTTTACCGGAAAATGCAGTGAAAAAACTGCGGGGAGCGCCGCGGCTGCGGATTGGACAGGAGGAGACGGGATGAGCAAACCGACGATTTACGACGTGGCCCGGGAAGCCGGAGTATCGATTGCGACCGTATCGAAAGTATTGAACAACAACGGGCGCATCAGCGACAAGACCCGGCAGCGGATCGAAGGTATTATGCGGGAGCTGAACTATGAGCCGAGCCGGGTCGCGTCCGCGCTGACCCGCAGCCGGACCGGCACGATCGGGCTGATGATTCCCGATATCGCCAATCCGTTCTTCGCGGAAGCGGCGCGCTGTTTCGAAGACGGCGCGCAGCGGTCCGGCAGCGACCTGATTATTTGCAGCACGGACCGCGACGACGAGAAAGCGGCGCGCTATTTGTCCATGCTGCTGCGCAGGCGGGTGGACGGGCTGATTATCGCCTCGCATACGGGCGACGAGTCCGGCATCGCCCGGCTGCTGGAAGGCGGCATGCCGACGCTGCTGTTCTCCGCCGAACTCCCGTCGCTGAACTGCGGCAGCATCGGGGTGGACGATTACGCCGGCGGCCGCCGGGCGACGGAATATCTGCTTTCGCTCGGACACCGCCGCATCGGCATTATTTCGGACAATCTGCCCGGCAGCCGGCTGCGCGAACAGGGGTATCTCGACGCGCTGCGGGAAGCGGGGCTGCCGCCGGTTCCGCCGGAGCACAGCGTCCGCACCTCGGCCACGCTGGAGAACGGCCGGACGGCCGCGCGGGAAATGCTCGGCGCGGAGCCGGGCATACGGCCGACGGCTGTGTTCGCCTGCAACGATCTGCTGGCGATCGGCGTGCTGAAGCAGGCGCGGGCGGCGGGGCTGTCCGTGCCGCGCGACCTGTCGGTGATCGGTTTCGACAATACGATGCTGGCCGATATTTGCCAGCCCGCGCTCAGCACGATCTCCCAGCCGCTGCGCGAGATGACGCGTCGGGCGATGGATATGCTCAACGCCGCGATCGACGATCCCGCGGCGCCGGTGAGCCATATCCGCGTTGAGCCGGAACTGGTTGTGCGGGATTCGGCCGGGCCGGCGCCGGAGTCGGAGCGGTCGGAGCAATAAGCGTTTGTGCCGGAATATCGGTTTATCGGTAGAAGTCCCGGCCGCGGAAAAAGCCGAAGAACTGCGGAAGAAATTTATGCCCGCCGCATGCCGGGACCGGACCGGGTCGAACGATTGGATTGGGGAACTTTTTCGGTTTCGAAGATAAGGGTGAGCAGGTTAAGCTTCCGAAAAGGGGCTGTGTTTTGGACGGCGGCGAAGAAAGAACGGCCGTTGTTCCATACCATGTTGTGGATATGCATTATTTTTCCGACACAAGCTTCAGTAAGCCGGAAATGTTGCGGATATGCATTATTTTGCGCCTTTTTCGGCCGTAAGAGCGGAATATTGGCGAAAATGATGCGTCCTCGCAATATTACGGACTGTATAGCCTGATTTCCGACGAAAATGATGCATCCTCGCAACATTGCTTTCATTCCCGGGTGCAGTTCACAGGTTTTCATGGTTTATGTAAAACGACGAGTCGAGAACTTGTGAAAATCGCGGGTTGTGGAATCTTTTAAAAAGAAAGCGCTTAAAAAATGTTGTCAACCGGGTCGAAGCTGATCTATAATAGCCGTGTAATAAGGTTAAGCGCTTAACCTAATAACTTGCCCTGCTTCGACAATCGGATTTCTTTCAGCTCGATAATCGGATCTTGTTCAGCGCATTAATAACATTTGGTTGGGCTGAACGGCACGCCGTTTGAGCGCGGTTCGGCCAAACGCTTCGTACTCGCTTCGGATACGGAGCGGTATCAAATTCGGCCGATTAAGCCCGAGGCCGGAAACAAGGAGGGACAACGATGAACGAACCAACGAGGACGCCCGGCGGCAAAGTCGACAGCGAAGCAAATCGCCCGCTGACGTTCGGCCGCGACCGGTCGATGGATCTGGTCGCGCTGGGGCGGCTGTGCATCGACCTGAACGCCAACGAAACGGGGCCGATGGAGCAGACGTCCACGTTTACGAAGTATGTAGGCGGTTCGCCGGCGAATATCGCGATCGGAGCGGCGAGGCTGGGGCTGCGCACCGGCTTTATCGGAAAAATTGCCGGCGATCAGATGGGACGGTTTATCCGCGATTATCTGCGGCGCGGCGGCATCGACGATTCCCGTGTGGTCGACGACGATACGGGAGCGGTGACGGGGCTGGCTTTTACCGAGATCAAAAGCCCTTCGGAATGCAGCATCCTGATGTACCGGGACCGCGCCGCCGATCTGCTGTTGGACCCGCGCGAAATCCCGGAGGATTATATCCGCCGGGCCAAAGCGCTGCTGATCTCCGGCACGGCGCTGGCGCAGAGTCCGTCGCGCGAAGCGGTGTTTCTGGCGCTGGAGTTTGCCGTCCGGCACGGCGTCGTCGTCTTCTTCGATCTCGACTACCGGCCGTATACGTGGGCGTCCGAAGCGGAAACGGCGGTGTATTACAATCTGGCGGCCGAGAAATGCGACGTCGTGATCGGCACGCGCGAAGAATTCGACAGCATGGAGCGGCTGTACAATCAGGGGGAAGCAAGCGACCGGGCGACGGCGGACCGCTGGTTCTCCAGGCGGGCCAAGCTGGTCGTCGTCAAGCACGGCGGCAGCGGTTCGGTCGCGTATACTTCGGACGGGGGCAGCCATCGCAGCGGCATTTTCCGGACCAAAGTGTTGAAAACGTTCGGAGCGGGCGATTCGTACGCATCGGCGTTTATCCACGGACTGATGCGCGGAGAAACGGTAGCCGGGGCGATGCGGCGCGGCAGCGCGTCCGCTTCGATCGTCATTTCCCGTCACAGCTGCTCGGACGCCATGCCGACGCTGGACGAACTGGATACTTTTTTGCTGGAGAACGAAGAGATTGCGCAGACGACGGGCTGAAGCCCCCTAAGTACAAGAGGAGGAGGAAAAAAGATGGAGAAGCAGGCGGAGAAACGGAAGACCGGCGTGCTGGACAACTATATCGGCGGCGTGTGGACTCCTTCGGACGCAGTAACGGAAACGGTATTCAACCCCGCGACCGGCGAAGCGCTGGCGGAAGTGCCGCTGTCCGCGCGCGAGGAATTGGATCAGGCGGTAACGGCGGCGAAAAAAGCTTTTGCGGACTGGTCGAAAACGCCGGTGCCCAAGCGGGCGCGCATCCTGTTCAAATACCAGCAGCTGCTGGTGGAAAACCAGGACGAACTGGCGCGGCTGATCACATTGGAGAACGGCAAAAGTTTCAAGGAAGCGTACGGCGAAGTGCAGCGGGGCATCGAGTGCGTGGAGTTCGCGGCGGGCGCGCCGACCCTGATGATGGGCCGCCAGCTGCCGGATATCGCCACCGGAATCGAATCGGGCCTGTACCGCTACCCGGTGGGCGTCGTAGGCGGCATTACGCCGTTCAACTTCCCGATGATGGTGCCGTGCTGGATGTTCCCGCTGGCGATCGCCTGCGGCAATACGTTCGTGCTCAAGCCGTCCGAGCGCACGCCGCTGCTGGCGGCCCGGCTGGTGGAGCTGCTGGAGGAAGCCGGGCTGCCGCCGGGCGTGCTGAATCTGGTCAACGGCGCGCGCGACGTCGTGAACGGGCTGCTGGAGCACCCGGACGTCGCCGCGATTTCGTTTGTCGGCTCCCAGCCGGTCGCCGAACATGTGTACAAGACCGGCACCGCGAATTTGAAAAGAGTCCAGGCGCTCGCCGGAGCGAAAAATCATTCGATCGTGCTGAAAGACGCCGATCCCGAAGCGGCGGCCGCCCAGATCGTAAGCGCGGCGTTCGGCTCGGCCGGCGAGAGATGCATGGCCTGCTCCGTGGTCGCGGTCGAAGAAGAAGCGGCGGACGCGCTGATCGCGGTTCTGCTGCGGGAGTGCGACGCGATGAAGATCGGAAACGGTCTCGATGAACATACGTTTCTCGGCCCGGTGATCCGGCAGAGCCACAAAGAGCGGACGGAAGCGTATATCGAGCGGGGGATCGCGGAAGGCGCAAGGCTGCTGCGCGACGGACGGCGGGACGAAGCGGCGGCCGGCCGGGGATACTTTATCGGGCCGACCCTGTTCGACGGCGTGACGAAGGAAATGGGCATCTGGCGGGAAGAAGTGTTTGCGCCGCTGCTGTCGATCGTCCGGGTGAAGAATCTGGAGGAAGCCGTCGAGCTGGCGAATGCTTCGCGCTTTGCGAACGGGGCGTGTTTGTTTACAAACGACGGCGGCAAAGTACGGTATTTCCGCGAGCATATGGATGCCGGCATGCTCGGAATCAATGTGGGCGTGCCGGCCCCGATGGCGTTCTTCCCGTTCTCGGGCTGGAAAGATTCGTTCTACGGCGATCTGCACGCCAACGGAAGCGACGGGGTCGAATTCTATACGCGCAAAAAGATGGTCACGACCCGCTGGCCGTAACGCCGGCGGCGCAACCGGAAGAAAGGCGGAAACCTTGTGAACAGTATCCGATTGACGACGGCGCAGGCGCTGGTCAAATTTCTGAACAATCAGTATCTCGACAATGACGGTCGGGAAGAACGTTTTGTGCACGGCGTGTTTACCGTATTCGGGCACGGCAACGTGCTGGGGCTGGGCCAGGCGCTGGAAAGCGATCCCGGCGGCCTTGCCGTTTATCCCGCCCGGAACGAGCAGGGCATGGTCCACGCGGCGGCCGCGTTCGCCAAGCAGAGCCGGCGGCGCAGAATCATGGCCTGCACCGCTTCGGTCGGGCCGGGCTCGGCCAATATGCTGACGGCGGCGGCTCTGGCGACCGCCAATCAGCTGCCGGTGCTGCTGCTGCCGGGCGACACGTTCGCGACCCGGCAGCCGGACCCGGTACTCCAGCAGATGGAGCACACGCACAATCTGTCGATCAGCGTGAACGACGCGTTCAAGCCGGTCAGCAAATACTGGGACCGGATCTGCCGGCCCGAACAGCTGATGAGCGCTCTGCTTAACGCGATGCGGGTGCTGACCGACCCGGCCGATACGGGCGCGGTTACGATCGCGCTGCCGCAGGACGTGCAGGCAGAAGCGTGGGATTTCCCGGCGGACTTTTTCCGCAGGCGGACGCACCGGATCGACCGGCGTCCGCCGCACCGCCGCGATATCGAAGCCGCGGCCGAGCTGATTATGCGCAAGCGCAGGCCGCTGCTGATCGGCGGCGGAGGCGTGCGCTACGCGGACGCGGGCCCGGCGCTTCGCCGCTTCGCCGAGCGCTTCGCCATCCCGTTCGCCGAGACGCAGGCGGGCAAAAGCGCCGTGGAAAGCGCTCATCCGCTGAATGTCGGCGGAATCGGCGTCACCGGCTGCTCGGCGGCCAATGAACTGGCCGCCGAAGCGGACCTGATTATCGGCGTGGGCACGCGCTTTACCGACTTTACGACCGGGTCCAAAAGTCTGTTCGCGCACCCGGAAGCGGAATTCCTGACGCTGAACGCTTCGCCGTACCACGCGGCCAAGCTGGACGCGCTGGCGGTAGTATGCGACGCCGCCGAAGGACTGGAAGCGCTCCAAGCGGCGCTGGAGCAGCGGGGCTGCCGTTCCGGTTATGCCGGCGAGATCGAAGCGGCCCGGGAAAGCTGGGATCGCGAGCGGGAGCGGCTGGCCGCCGCGGCGTACACCGGAGAAGGCTTCGTGCCCGAAGTGGCCGGGCATCTGGATGACCGGCTGGCCGAATACGCGTCCGTACTCGGCTCGACGCTGACCCAGACCCGCGCGCTGGCGATCGTCAACGATTGCATTCCGCCGGACGCGATCGCGGTCGGCGCGGCCGGCAGCCTGCCCGGCGATATGCAGCGCATGTGGATCAGCGCTTCGCCGGATACGTACCATATGGAATACGGCTTCTCGTGCATGGGCTACGAGATCGCCGGCGCGCTCGGCGTCAAGCTGGCCGAACCGGAGCGCGAAGTGTACGCGTTCGTCGGCGACGGCAGCTTCCAGATGCTGCATTCGGAACTGGTCACAAGCCTCCAGGAGCGGCGCAAGATCCAGATTCTGCTGTTCGACAACGCCGGCTTCGGCTGCATCAACAATCTGCAAATGGAGCAGGGCATGGGCAGCTTCGGAACCGAATTCCGCTATCGCGGCGAAGAAGGCGGACCGGCCGGCGAACCGATGGCTGTCGATTACGCCGCCGTTGCCGCCGGTTACGGGGCGGAAAGCTACCGGGTTACAAGCGAAGAAGAGCTGCGCGAAGCGCTGGAAGATTCGCTGAGGCAGCCGGGCAGCACATTAATCGACATCAAAGTGCTGCCCAAAACGATGACCCGCGGCTACGGCGCCTGGTGGCATGTGGGGGCGGCGGAAGTATCCGGCGGCCGCGCGGGGCGCGAAGCTTACGAGCGGCGGACGGATGGGCTGCGCCGGGCGCGGCTTTACTGACCGGGCGCTTGGATCGACGGGTCGGCCGGGTTGGACGGTCGAACGGCCCGGCGGAAGATTCCGGCCGGAAGATTCTATACGAACTACGAACAGGAGACGGATGTTATGTTCAAAAAGAACGCGGTGAAGCTTGCGATCGCGCCGATCGCCTGGACGAACGACGATATGCCCGAGCTCGGCGCGGCGAATACATTCGAGCAGTGCATCAGCGAGATGGCGCTGGCCGGTTACGCGGGCAGCGAAGTCGGCGGCAAGTACCCGCGCGATCCCGCGGTGCTGCGGCCGGCGCTGGAGCTGCGCGGGCTGGAGATTGCCGGCGCTTGGTTCAGCGCGTATCTGACGACCCGGCCGTTCGAGGAAACGGCGGAAGCGTTTATCGCGCATCGGGACTTTCTGCACGCGATGGACGCCAGAGCGATCGTCGTATCGGAGCAGGGGCGCAGCATCCAGGGCGAGACGGGAACGCCGCTGTTTGCGCGGAAGCCGGTATTCGAAAGCGGCGAATGGTCCCGGTTGGCGAAAGGGTTGAACCGGCTGGGGGGACTTGCGGCGGAGCGCGGAATGAACCTGGTTTACCATCATCATATGGGCACGGGCGTCCAAACGGCGGAAGAGATCGGCCGGCTGATGGAGGCGACGGACCCGGATGTCGTGCATCTGCTGTACGATACCGGGCATCTGGCGTTCTCGGGCGAGCATCCGCTGGAAGTGCTGCGGACTTACCTGCCGCGCATCCGGCACGTCCATCTGAAAGACATTCGGCCGGACGTCGTCCGGCGCGCGCGCGAAGAAGGACTCAGCTTCCTGGAAGCGGTCAAGCGGGGCGCGTTCACCGTGCCCGGCGACGGCGGTATCGACTTCGGGCCGATCTTCGCGGCGCTGGCGGACTACGGCTACAGCGGCTGGATGGTCGTCGAAGCGGAGCAGGACCCGGCGCTGGCCGACCCGCTGGAGTACGCGCTCAAAGCGCGCCGGTATATCCGCGAATGCGCGGGAATCTAGCGGCGCGTCGTTTCGCTAACCGCTTAAGCAGCCGTTCAAGTTAAGCAGCCGTTCAAGCAATCTAAGAGAGGGGCAGTTAACGCCGCTATGGACAAACGAGAGCTGATCGAAGCGCTGGACCGGGTAACCGGCCGGCTGATGGATCTGGGCCGCCCGGATAACGAAAGCGAACTGCGGGCGCTGGAAGGCGAAGCGCAGCGGCGGGGATACTTCGCGCGCGACTTCGGCATGGAAGAGTGGGATTGGCCGCAGGGAGTCGGTCTGTACGGGCTCGCCGAAACGGACCGCTATTTCGGCGACGGGAGATTCGCCGCTTACGCGAAGCCCTGGCTGAAGCGCCGGCTTGAGCGCGGACTGCCGAGCCGCAATATCAATACCACCGCGCCGCTGCTGTCCCTGATGGAACTTGGCGAAGCGGAAGGTCTGAGCCTGGAATGGGCCGCCTGGCTGGCGGACGGCGCGCCGGACGGGCTGCCGCGCACGGAAGAAGGCGGCTACCAGCATGTGACGACGGGCGATACGCCTGCCGAAGTGAAGCCGAACGAAAATGAAATCTGGATCGATACGCTGTTTATGGCCATCTTGTTTACGGCGCGCATGGGGGTGAAGACCGATAATGCCGGATGGCGGGAAACATCGCTGCATCAGCTGCTGCTGCATATCAAATACCTGTACGACAAGCGGACGGGATTGTTCTATCACGGCTGGAATTTCGACGGCCGGCACAACTTCAGCGAAGCGTTCTGGTGCCGGGGCAACGGCTGGTTTACGCTCGGCCTGCCGGAGTATGTGGACACGATGAAGCCTTATCTGGACGGCGGCGTGCTGGACTATTTGCGGCAGACGTTTCGTTCCCAGGCCGACGCGCTGTTGGAGCGCCGGCATGAAAGCGGGCTGTGGCATACGCTGCTGGACGATCCGTCCGGCTATACGGAAACGTCGGGCTCGGCGGCGATCGCCGCCGGCCTGCTGCACGGCGTCCGCTCCGGTCTGCTGCCGGAATCGTATGCGGAAGCGGCGATGAAGACGGTCCGGGCCGTAGTGGACCGGATCGGCGCGGACGGCGTGGTGTCGGGCGTATCGGCCGGCACGCCGATCGGGGCGGAGCGCGAAGATTACAACCGCACCGTGACCGCGCCCATGGCATACGGCCAGGCGCTCGCGATCGTGCTGCTGAGCGAAGCGCTGCGCCGAATGTGAAGATCGTATCGGCATAGCGGGCAAACGAACTTGAGGGAGAGGAAGAACTGCCATGACCAATTTAGTGGAAGTGGGCATTATCGGGGCGGGACGGATCGGTCGGCTGCATGCGGAGCATCTGCTGCGGATGCCGCAGTTCGCGCTGCGGGCGATCGCGGACCCGTTCGCGGGCGGCAGCCTGCGGGAATGGGCCGAACACAACCGTGTATCGGTATACGGAGACGGCCGGGAACTGCTGGACGATCCGCGCGTCGCGGCGGTATTTATTTGCACGCCGACCGACAGCCATGCGGACTGGATCAAGCGCGCGGCCGCGGCCGGCAAGCATATCTTCTGCGAGAAACCGGTCAGCCGCTCGCGCGAAGAAACGGAACAAGCGCTGCGGGCGGCGGAAGAAGCCGGAGTCGTATTCCAGGTCGGATTCAACCGGCGGATGGACCCGAGCTTTCGCCGGTTGAAAACGCTGGTCGAAGCGGGCGAGCTGGGCCGTCCGCATATCCTGAAGATCACGTCGCGCGATCCGCAGCCGCCGGGGGAAGAATACATCCGCTCTTCCGGCGGGATGTTTACGGATATGACGATCCACGATTTCGATATGGCGCGCTATCTGATGAACGAAGAAGTGACCGAAGTGTACGCGCGCGGCGCGAACCTGATCGATCCGGTGTTCGGCCGGCACGGGGACGTGGACACCGCGATTATCACGCTGACGTTCGAGAGCGGGGCGGTCGGAGTGATCGACAACAGCCGCCAGGCCGTCTACGGCTACGATCAGCGGATCGAAGTGTTCGGCGCGCTCGGAGCCGCGTCGGCGGACAACTGGAGGCCGACGACGGTCGAAGTATCCACGGCCGAAGCGGTCACCCGGGATCGTCCGCTGCATTTCTTCCTGGAGCGCTACGAGCGCGCTTTTATCGAAGAAGCGGCGGCGTTCGCCGATTCGGTGCTGCGCGGCAGCCCGGTCGTCTGTTCGGGCATGGACGGAATGAAAGCCGAAGCGATCGCCGAAGCGGCGCTGGAATCGCACCGGACCGGGCTGCCGGTCAAGCTGCCGGCTTCGGCCGACCGCAAAGGCGCGCAGTTCGCAAATTAAACGGGCGGCAGAACGAGCAAACAAGCGGATAAGAAAGAAAAGGAGGAGCCAACCATGTCCCAATTGATCGTGCGCGCGGGTGAACCCGACGCGCAGGGCCTTATCGCGGCCGTTACCCCGGCGTCGGCCGGCTGGCAGTACGTCGGCTTCGAAGCCTATCGGCTGACGGCGGGCGGCAGACTGTCGCGGCCGACGGAAGGAAACGAAGCCTGCCTCGTGCTGCTGTCGGGCCGAGCCGACGTGCGGGCGGGAGATCGAACGTTTGCCGGAATCGGCGAACGGATGTCGGTGTTCGGCGGCGGGGCGCCGTATTCCGTGTATGTGCCCGCCGGCAGCCAATACGAAGTGACGGCGCTGACCGACCTCGAACTGGCGGTCTGCCTGGCGCCGGGAACGGGCGTGTACCCGCCCCGGCTGATCGCGCCCGAAGACGCGGGCGAAGAGCGGCGCGGGCACGGCAGCATGAGCCGACGGGTGGTCAATATCCTGCCGGAGCAGGCCGAAGCGGAAAGTCTGCTGGTGGTGGAAGTGCATACGCGCGGCGGCAACTGGTCCAGCTATCCGCCGCACAAACACGACCGCGACGATCTGCCGCACGAGTCTTATCTGGAAGAAACGTATTATCATCGGGTTAATCCGCCGCAGGGCTTTGTCGTGCAGCGGGTGTACAACGACGATCTCAGCCTCGACGAAACGATGGCCGTTCCGGACCGCAGCGTCGTGCTCGTGCCCGAAGGCTACCATCCGGTATCCGCGCCGCCGGGTTACGATTCGTATTATTTGAACGTAATGGCCGGCCCGCGGCGAACGTGGGTATTCCGCAGCGATCCGCGTCACGAATGGCTGACGGCGCCGCCGCCTGCCGAATAACGCGGACCGCGGACGGAACGTCCGCTAAGGTTGTCGAGAAGTCCAGTTTGATAAAAGCCAATAAGCGGAGGAGAAAATTTCGTGTAGGAGACCTGGCGTTCGCCTTTGAAACCGGGAAGATACCGCAGGAATCTAATCAAATTTCCTGGTTTCAACACGCGACCGAAACGAATTTTCTCCGCAGCCTTTACGGCTTCTTTGCGAATAGGACTTTCTCGACATTCTGCGCGAACGGAACGTCCGCTTCCCCCCGCCTTCTTCCGGTTCCCGGCGATCCCGTGCTATAATGACAAAAAAATCGTCCGCTTGGCCCGGAAACCGGCTGCCCGCGCAGTTCGAGGGAAGGAGGAAGCCATTGTCGCGTACCTGGTATCGCCGATTGCTGCTGTCGTATTTTCCGATTTTTCTGCTCACCGTAACGGTGCTGATCTTCGCTTCGTTCGTGTTTATTAACGATATTTCCCGGATGGAAACGAAAAAAGCGGACCGCGCGGCTTCCGGCTATCTGCTCGACAGCGTGGATCGCGCGGTGCAGGAAGCGGAGCTGTCCGTGCTGGAAGCGGTCGAGGACAACTCGGCGTACAAAACGTATTTCAACACCGACGAGCGCGGGGGAACGCCGTCCGTGTACGCGATCGCGCAGAGCCTGCGCAGCGTGACCGCGGCTTCTCCGCTGCTGGAATCGGTGTATATTTACGACAAACGAAATGAAAGCGTTTTAACGCAGAGCGGGTTGAGACCGGCCGACGGCTTTACGGACGAAGCCTGGATCGAGACGATCTCGGCGGAAACTCCCGCATCCGGCTGGCAGCCGATCCGGGAATACGAATCCGATCCGGCCCAGCGCAATCCCGTGCGGGTGCTGACTATCGACAAAGGCATGCCGCTGCCGTTCGGCTCGGAAGGCGTGCTCGTCATCAATATCAAAATGAGCGCGATCGAGCGCATGATCGACAACGGCGTCAACGAACAGCTGTCTTTTCTGACGATCGAGGACCGCTCCGGCGAACCGGTTTATCAAGCCCATGCCGAAACGGCGGGCGGCCGGGCGCTGAACACGCTGACGCTGGACCGGCTCGGCTGGACGTTTACGAGCGGCATCAAAGCGGGCGGGCTGTTCGGCTGGGTATCCGTGATTTCGTATCTGTGGGTCGGCATCGCGGCGGTTACGGTGCTGTGCGCGATTATTTATCTGGTGTACATCACGCGCCGCAACTACAAGCCGGTCCAGATCATCATGAACCGGATCGAAGCGCATCAGATGCGCGTGCTGGACGAAGAAGGATCGGGAGGCGCGGCGGACGAGCTCAAGCTGATCGACGGCGTGCTTGAAGGTCTCATCAATCACACCCGGGATTACGAGCAGAAAAGCCGGGAAAACATGCTGCTCCAGCGCAGCCGGCTGTTCGCCGATCTGCTGCGCGGCGAGCGGACCGAAGGAGCCGTCACTCTGCTGGAACGCCTGTCTCCGCTCGGCGGGGTCACCGCTTCGTCGCGCTTCGTCGTGGTCGTGCACGAGATCGCGCGCTACGAGAACGTATTCCGCGACCGCTATACGCGCGGCGACGAGAATACGCTCAAGTTCGCGCTGATGAATGTGCAGCAGGAGATGACGCGCGCCGCTTCGCTCCAGGGCTGGGCGGAGTGGATCGGCCCCGACCGGCTGGCGGTGCTGTTTCTGGCCGAATCGGGCAGCACGGACCTGCCGGAGCGCCTGAAAGCGCTGGCCGAGGATTACCGCAGCTGGACCGAGCGCAATCTGCGCATCTCGCTGCGCTGCGGCATCGGCCACTGCGTGCAGGGAATCGAGCGGATCGGGAATTCGCACGAAGCGGCGGAATCCGCGCTGCGGCACAAGCTGCTGCTGCACGGCGATATCGTGCTGGCCGATCCGGACGAGCCGTCCCGGCGGCTGTTGGAAACCTACAATTACCTGCAAACGATCGCCGAGCTGGTCAAGCAGTTCCGGATGTCCAGCGGCCAGTGGCGCGAACATCTGGAGCGGATTTTCGAGTCGTTCGAACGCGATTTCGTCCGGGACGACGTGATCCGTTCGCTGATTCGCGCCATGCTCGATATGCTGGGCCGCGAGGTGGCGTTGATGTCCGAACGGCTCCAGGAAGCGCTGGCGGAAGACAATACCGCGAGGCTGAGACAGCGTCTGGACGAAGCGGAAACGCTGGGCGAAGTCAAAACCCTGCTGCTGGAATACCTGACCGACCTGTTTCGCATTTACGTCTCGGTCAGCGAAACCAAAAGCTACCGGGCGATGGTCAGCGAAATGAAAACGTATATCGAAGAAAACTTCACCAATCCCGATCTGTCCCTGAAGCACCTGAGCGACCGGTTCCAGATTACGGGCAAGTACGCCAGCTATTTGTTCAAAACGGAGTTCGATATGAAGTTCGTCGATTTCGTTACCGAGCTGCGGATGAAAGAAGCCGAGCGGCTGCTGCTGGAAACGGACGAACCGCTGCAGGAGATCGCGCTTCGGGTCGGCTACGCCAACGCGATTACGTTCGGCCGGGTGTTCAAGCGAATCTCCGGCATCACGCCCGGCGATTACCGGCGCACCAGGCGCGACCGGCCTTTTTTCCAAGCCTGAGCCGCGCCGCAGTTCCGGCCTGCCGCTCCCGGGTTCGCACGCCGCATTCGCCCCGATCTTCGCGCGCCGAAGAGACCGGGACGGATGCTTTTTTTTGTCTGCCGATAAATGCGGCGGCAAACGCGCCGCGCGTTTTACGAATCCGGTTGGCCTGCGAAAATCGTTTATCCGATAAACCGAAAGTTCGATTTTTAAGCAAACGACGCAGCCGAAACTGGTTTATTGTCAGGCGGCGGGAAATTGTGGAATACTGGGGGCACTCCGGAAAGCCGATAGCCGGGCGGCGGAGCGCAGAGACGTTCACACGCGGACCCAAGTCTCGCGGCGCGAAAAATGTAAGCGCCATCAACAAAGAAAAAGGAGATGGGAATATGACAGGGAAGAATCGTACGGGGGTTCTGAAAAAAACGGCGGGAGCGGTGCTGACGGCGGTATTGGGCTTTTCGCTGCTGTCCGGCTGTTCCTCGGGCACGAAAGAGGAGACGGCGGCGGGCGAAAGCGGCAGTTCGAACAGCGAACGGGTGACGCTGAAAGTCGAAGTATTCGACCGCGGCAACAGTCCTTCTCCTTATACGATCACCAACAACTGGCTGACCCAGTACGTCCAGAAAGAATTCGGCGACCCCAACAATATCGACGTCGAATTCGTGCCGGTCCAGCGCTCCGAAGAAACGACCAAGCTGAACGTGCTGATGGCCAGCGCTTCGGACGTGCCGGATATCGTCTTCGTGTACGATTCCAGCGTTTTCTACCGCTACGCCCAGCAGGGCGGACTGGCCGATGTGGGCGAACTGCTCGATCAATACGGCTCCAACCTCAAAACGTATCTCGGCGACGAAACGCTCAAGTTCGGCCAGCTCGAAGGCAAACAGTTCTCGATCCCGGGCAAACGGGCGATCACCGGACGCTACGCTTCCTATATCCGCCAGGACTGGCTCGACAAGCTTGGCCTGCCGGTACCGTCGACGACCGACGAACTGTACAACACGCTCAAAGCGTTCAAAGAGCAGGACCCGGGCAGCCTCGGCGGCAATAATATCCCGATGGGCATGGCGCTCGCTCCGGCCCAGTACGAGACGCTGATCTATTCTTTTATCCAACCGGTCAAAGGCGACCTGACGTACAGCCAGCGTTACGAGATGCCGCTGCACGAAGGGTTCAAAGACGCGATGCAGTTCCTGAACAAGCTGTACAACGAAGGGCTGATCAGCAAAGACTTCAGTCTGGACGAAGAAAAAGAACAGCTCGTCAAAGACATCCAAAGCGGCAACGTCGGCTTCTGGTCGGAAGACGTGGACCGGATCTTCTACGCCGACGGCACGCTGGACAATCTGTACAAGAACGTCGAAGGCAGCAAAGTCGTGCCGGTCGACGCCTACAGCAACCCGAACGAAGGCGATAAGCATATCAAGTCCCGCTACGGCAGCAACGGGATGTACATGATGATTCCCAAGAGCAGCAAGCGCGCGGCCGAAGCGGTCAAATACCTGGATTGGATGGCTTCGGACGATAACCTGATTACGATGTACAGCGGCGTGGAAGGCGAGAACTACGAAATGAAAGACGACATTCCGGTGCTCAAGGCCGACGCTACGCAGGAAATGATCGACCGGATCTACAATGCCGGCGATATGGCGATTATCTCCAACGGCAAAGCGATCGGCGACGAAGAAACGAACGAGAAAGCCTGGATCGCCGGTTTCCCGGAAAACAACCAGGAGATGCTGCGCCAGTCGATCGACCTCGCCAACACGGACACGGTCGGCCCGATCATTTTCGGCAAACCGATCGAAGCGGAAGCCAAGTACGGCACCGCGCTGAACGACAAGCTCAAAGTGGTGATCGTCCAGTCCGCGATGGCGAAGCCCGACCAGTTCGATGCCGTCTACGAGCGCGAGATGAACGACTTTATGAATATCGGCGGCACCGAGCTCAAGAAAGAACTGGAGCAGGCGCTGCAGGAACTCGGCCAGTAACGCTGCGCGGCACAACAAGCGACTTTTGCGGAAGACGCCGCCGTTTCCGCCGGAAGCGGCGGCGTTCCCGCCCGTTGGGAGGAGAAACCATTGACCAAAGCGAAAGCGACCGAAGCGGCCTCCGTGAAGCGGTACGGCGGGATGAGCCGAAGAACGTCCTATATGAAGCGGTACTGGCAGCTGTACGCGCTGCTGGCGCTTCCGCTGCTGTATTTTATCGTGTTCCGCTACGGTCCGATGTACGGCGTGCAGATCGCGTTCAAAGACTTCAATCTGTTCCAGGGCATAAACGGCAGCGAGTGGATCGGGCTGGAAGCGTTCCGCGAAGTGTTCGCGATGCGAGATTTCTACACCACGCTGCGCAATACGTTCATGCTGAACTTTCTCGATCTGGTCGTGTCGTTCCCGGCTCCGATCATCCTGGCGATTATGCTGTACGAGATCCGCTCGGCCTGGTTCAAGCGCATTTCGCAAACGATTCTGTATATCCCGCATTTTATTTCCTGGGTTATTATCGGCGGGATCGTCTACCAGCTGTTCGGCACCCAGTCGGGCATGATCAACGGCGTGCTGCAAAGTTTCGGCTTCGAAGCCGTTCCTTTTTTGACCGACAAGAATTCCTGGCTGATTACGTATCTGTTCACCGGGGTCTGGCAGAGCGCGGGTTGGGGCACGATCCTGTATCTGGCGGCGCTGAGCGGCGTCAACCGCGAATTGTTCGAAGCGGCCGACGTGGACGGGGCGACGCGCCTCAAGAAAATCTGGCATATTACGCTGCCGAGTATCAAGCCGACCATCGTGACGCTGCTGATTCTCAATCTGGGCAAAATGGTCAGCATCGGCTTCGATCGCCCGTACATCATCGGCAACACGGCCGTGCGCGAATATTCCGACGTGCTGAGCACGTTCGTGTACCGGATCGGTCTCGAAGCGGGGCAGTACACGCTCGCGACGGTGGTCGGGCTGTTCCAGGCGGTGGTGGGTCTGGTGTTCATTCTCGGTTCCAATTACATTTCCAAAAAAGCGACCGGAGACGGAATCATTTAACGCATCACGGGAAAGGAGAGAAGCGCATATGAGCGAACGCACCGCCAACCGGATCTTCGATATCGTCAATATTACGTTCGTTACGCTGTTCGTCGTGTTCTGCCTGGCGCCGTTTATGCACACGATCGCCGTCTCGCTCAGCTCCAACCGGGCGATCATGTCCGGCGAAGTCACGCTGTTTCCGATCGAGATCAACTGGGACGCGTATATTCAGGTGTTTTCCAACAATTCCATGCTGCATTCGCTGGGCTTCACCGTCATCTTGACGGTCGCCACGACGCTGCTCTGCATGCTGTTCACGGTCGCCGCGGCGTATCCGCTGACCAAACCGCATCTCAAAGGGCGCAAATTTTTTCTGTACCTGATTATCGTGACCATGTTTTTCAGCGGCGGCATTATTCCGGAGTATCTGCTGATCCGCGATCTGCATATGATCAACACGGTCTGGTCGCTGATCCTGCCGGGACTGGTCAGTCCGTTCAACCTGATTATCCTGATTTCTTTTTTCAAAAATATCCCGCCGAGCCTGGAAGAATCCGCGGAGATCGACGGCAGCTCGCATTTCCATACGCTGATGCGCATCGTGCTGCCGCTGTCCATGCCGGTTATGGCGACGCTGGCGCTGTTCTATGCGGTAGGTCGCTGGAACGGTTTCCAGGATTCGCTGATGTATATCACCAATCCGGAACTGTATCCGCTCCAGCTCAAGCTGTTCCAGATGGTGCAGAACAACATGGTCACCGAGCTGACGCAGATGGAAGGCGCGAACCGGACCCCGCTGACGCCGGAAAGCCTGAAAGCGGCCACCGTCATTTTCGCGACCGTGCCGATTCTGTGCGTATATCCGTGGCTGCAAAAATACTTCGTCAGCGGCGTGATGCTGGGCGCGGTGAAAGGCTAAAGCGGAAGCGGCGCAAAAAGGAGGGCGGCATATGCAAAACAAAGGCGAGTATTCGTTCTCGACCTGCTGGAATATCAAGCGCCATACGGATGGACGAGCGATGCTGGAAGAGATTCGCGGACTCGGCTTCCGCCGGGTGGAGCTGAACTACAATGTAACGCATGAGATGCTGACGACGATCGAGCCGATGATCGAGCGCGGGGAGATCGGCGTGTCGAGCGTGCACAATACGTTCCCGCATACGCCGGACCCGGATTACGGGACCGATTCGGTGCTGCTCGGCTTCGAGGACGAAGACAAGCGGCGCAGGGCGGTCGAACTGCTGGTGGAATCGGCGCGGTACGCGCACCGCTTCGGCGGCGAAGCGGTCGTCGTGCATCCGGGCGAAGTGCCGTTCCCGGTCAACATCGGCAAAGAACTGGAGATTCTCTACAACGGCGAAGGCCGCGATTCGGACGCGTACCGGCGCAAATGGGCGGAGCTGACCGAGCGGCGGGAACAATTGGCAGGCGGCTATGTGCGTACGATTATCCGCAGCCTGGACGAAGCGTGCGGCCGCGCCGAATCGCTGGGGCTGAATATCCGTTTCGGCATCGAAACGCGGTCCCGGCCGAACCAGATCCCGACGCTGGCCGAAGCGCGGACGATTATCCGCGAGCTGGAAGGCGCGCCGGTCGGCATCTGGTACGATACCGGCCACGCGATCATGATGGATCGGTTGGGGTTGTACGACAGTGTGGCGGAAATGGACGGGCTGACGGATCATATCGTCGGCGCGCATATTCACGAAACGATCGGGCTGTCGGATCACTGGTGTCCGTACGTGCACAGCGGGGATATGGAGTTCTACGACGCTTACCTGCCGATGATCGGGCGGGCGGGCGTGAAAGTGTACGAGCTGAAAGCGGCTTGTCTGCCGGAAGAGATCGAGAACAGTCATTCGCTGCTGACCGCCAAGCTGCGTGAGCGGCGCGGCAAAGAAGCGGGCGAAAACGAATCGGCGCAAACCAACGGGAAATCCGAAGGAGCCGGGAAAGGAGGACTGCATGACGGGACGCGGTAAAAGCGAACCGCCGGAACGCGGGCGCGCGGCGGCAGCGGAACGGAAGGAAGGACAAAGCGGGATGTACGCGCGTTTGACGGCGCGGGGAGACGAATTGACGCGCTCCGGGCTGGAGCGGCAGGTGCTGGAGCCGGCAAGCCCCTATTACGGGGGCACGATCGATCCCGCCACGGGCATCGCCTGGGTCAACCATACGACCGGCACGCCGACCGATATGTGCAACTGGGGCGCGGCGCTGGTCAATCCGGATTCCGCGTATTACCGCGACGAGGAATTGGCGCGGCGCCTGGAGCTGGCGGCGCGGTTCGTGCTGCGGTTCCAGCACGCCGACGGCTCGATCTCGCCGGGCTGGACCAACGATCACTCGCCGCCGGACACGGCGTTCGTGGTCGTCGGCTATGCGCAGCTGTATCGGCTGCTGGAGAAGGCGGATTGGGAGCCGCTGCTGCCGGCGCTCGAAGGAATGCGGCTGTTCCTGGAGCGGACGCTGCCGGTCCTCCTGACGGGCGGCTGCCACACGCCGAACCACCGCTGGGTGCTGTGCGCCGCGCTCGGCTTCCTGCACGAGCTGCTCGGCAGCGAAGCGGCGGCGCGGCGGGCCGGGGAGTGGCTGGCCGAAGGCATGGACATGACGCCCGACGGCGAATGGACCGAGCGCAGCAACGGCATCTACAGCGCCGTCAGCGATATCATGCTGATCCACGCGGCGCGGCTGCTGGACCGCCCGGAGCTGCTGGAGCCGGTGCGGCTCAATCTGCGCATGATGGTTTATCTCGTGCATCCGTCGGGCGAGATCGTAACGGATTATTCGGGCCGCCAGGATCTGGGCCGGTTCCACGATCTGTCGCCTTATTATCTGCCGTATGCCGTGCTGGCCCGGCTGGACGGCGATCCGCTGTTCGCCGGCATGGCGGAGCTTGCCGCCGGCGTCCTGGACGGACCGGGCGCCTGCTCGGTCCATGCGCTGACGGCGCTGCTGCTGGAGCCGGAGCTGCGGCGGGACTTCGAAGCGGCTGAAGCGCCGCCGGAGCGGTACGAGAAGATCTTGAACGGCGAGTTTGGGCGCGGCGGCTATTTGCAGGGCATGGAAGCGGCCGGGCATCGCGGCGTCATCTTCCACAGCCGGCTGCACACGGATTTCGGCGCGCCGGTCGCGCGTATCCGGGACGGCGGAACCAGCGTCACGCTGATGACGGAGACGCCTTCGTTCTTCGCGCTGCGCCACGGCGCGGTCCGGCTGCTGGGCGTGCAGCTGGCTTCTGTTTTCGAGCCCGGCTGGGTGCCGATGCAGGAGCTGAGCCGGACCGCCGAAGGGTACGAACTTGCCGGCGAGCAGCGCAAAGGGTATTACGGCCCGATTCCGGCCGATCGGCTGCCGCCTTCGGCCGATTCGCCGGTCAGCCCGTGGTATCTGCTGCCGCATCATAGCCGGCCGCTGACGCACGAGCAGTCGTTCGCCGTCCGCGCGCAGGCGCGGCAGACCCCGCAGGGCTGGACCCTGCGCGTGCGCAGCGGCGGACCGCAGCAGCTGATGGCGCAGCTTGCGCTGGTATTCGGCGCCGAAGGAAAGATCGCTTCGGGCGAGCTGGTGAAAACCGGCGAAGGCCGCCGGCTGTGGAGCGGAGGAACGCTCCGCTACGAATGCGGAGCAGACTGGATCGAACTGACCGGCGGCGAGCTGGGCCATCTGGCGCCGTCGGTGCGCGAAGCCGCCCTGCCGGGCGGCTGCCAGGCGGTGCTGATTAATTTCATGACGCCTTTCGACAAGACGATCGAGATCCGGCTGTCGCGTGCATGAATTATCGGCCGGCTCCGGTTCCGGTCCGCCAGCCGGGTTCGGTTGGTTGTTGGAATCAGCGACGAGTCCATGCAATAACAAGAAACGTACAGCCAGCATTCAGCGCATTTCATTTCTTTCTGAGCCGCACTGAAAATGCGCACATCCGGTCAGTATTTTAGGCGAAAAAAGAAGTTCGGGGGCAGAATGTTGACTTTTGGAACACATTTGATGGACAATTCTTCGTTTTCATCGATTTTTTGACCCGAATGCGCATATAAAGTCAACATTTTGGGTTGTGTCCCGGATTTTCTCGATAATTGCTGCTCTAAAGTCAACATTTCTTTGTTCATCAAGGAATCGTTCCGGAGATTTTGCGCGGCTTGATCGCTATCAAGCTTCGTGTCGGCGCGCGCTAATCTTTCCGATCCTGCTGTAATTTCAATCAGGCCGCTTTCTCCCGTACGCAAAAACCTGTCGGTTCTGCGTCGGGACGGAAGCGGCTTTTTTGGCTTCATCCGGTTCCGAGATCGCCCGCCGCGCGCTGCGGGAAGCGGGTAGATCCGCGAATTCGACGAACGAATCGAAAGAAAGTCCACCTTTCCAAAACATACGGTCTTCTGCCGGGCGAACCTTCGCTCTTATAATGGAGATGACCCAGAGACAGGAAAGGAGCAGCGAGATGAATATATTGATTGTGGACGACGAGCCGAGGCATCGGCGGGGCATGATGAATCTGATCCTGTCGCTTCGGCCCGGCGACCGGGTGGAAGCCGCCGGCGACGGGCAGGCGGCGCTCGATATGATCCGAAGCGGGCGGCCCGATCTGGTGCTGACGGATATCCGCATGCCGAATATGGACGGGCTCGAATTCCTCAGGCAGCTGGAAAGCGAAAGCCGCCCGCCCAAAGTCGTAATGGTATCCGCTTACAATTTGTTCGATTACGCGCAGCAGGCGCTGCGCCACGGAGCCAGCGATTATCTGCTCAAGCCGGTGGACGACGGCAAGCTCGAAGCGATGCTGAATCGGATCGAAGAAGGATTGAAGCTCGAAGACAAGCGGCGCGCCGAGTCGGAGGAACTGGAGCAGCGCCTGGAACGGATGCGCTTCGCCGCGGCGGGCGAGAGCGGACCGGCGCCGGACGGCGTTTCGCCGATATCCGCAGGCGGCGAATCGGAATCCGCTTCCGCGTCGGAACTCCAAGCGCGCCCCGAAGTATCGGCGTCCGAACCGCCGGCCGCGGACGGAGACGCGGCGGCGCAGGCTCGGGAATGCCTGGACTGGATCGAAGAACATCTGCGCGAGGAGCTGACGCTGGAGCGGGCGGCCGAACGGTTCTTTTTCAATCCGTCGTATTTCAGCACCTGGATCAAACAGCAGACGGGACGTACGTTCACGCAGCATCTGACCGAAGCCCGGATGCGCAGGGCGCGCGAGCTGCTGGGCGAGAACAAACGGATCTACGAAGCGGCCGCCGCCTGCGGCTACCCGGACACCAAATATTTCTGCCGGGTATTCAAGAAGCGGCACGGCGTGTCCCCGGCCGTGTACAAACATCGTTCCGCCCGGAAGAAGGCGGCCGAATGAGAAGATCGTTCCGCTTCCGGCTGCTGGCCAGCTACGTGCTGCTGACCGCGGTCCCGCTGCTTGCGCTCGGCATGCTGTTCTACCAGGCCAGCCTGCGGGTCGTCACCGGCCAGGCGCAGGACAATGTCTACGAGATCGTGCGCAAGAACAATCAGCTGATGGATACGCAGCTGCGGATCGTCGACCAGAACAGCATGGCGCTGTTTACCGACAAAGAGCTGTTTACCCTGTTCAACGAGCTCGATCCGTCCAATCAGGCGGACCTGCTTGCGGCGGACCGGCAGGTGTCCGAAGTGCTGCGCAATTATTTCGCCTGGATCGGCGATGTGTACACGTATCAGCTGTGGACGTCGTATTTCACGTTCGGCCAGCAGCTTCCCCAGGGCGATCCGACGGAATCGACCGTTTACCGTGCGGCGGTGCGCGCGGGCGGCAAGCTGGTCTGGTATCCGACCTACGACTTCGCCGACGTATTCGGGCAGCCGGATTTCGCCCAGGACAATATCAATTTCCGCTACCTGTTCTCGGCGACCCGGGTACTCGATTTTTCTTATTTGAGCAATTCCCTGCTGCGCCGGCTGGACGAAGACGTCGAGCGGCCGGTGCTTGCGATCAGCTTCAAGTTCGAAGCGCTGAACGCCCTGTTCTCGGGCAGCCTGCCGGACCGCTCCCGCTATCTGGTGCTGGACGAACACAACCGCGTGGTCGCAAGCGGCGACCGGACGCTGATCGCCGCCGTATACGACGAGCCGTGGGTGGAACCGCTCCAATTGGCCGGAACCGGCAAAACGCGCATGACGCTCGGCGGCGAGCGGGTCATCGTCTGCTTCGACCGCTCGCAGGTAACGGGCTGGCTGTCGGTCGTCATCACGCCAGAATCGGCCCTGATCGGCGGACTGCTGCCGGTGATCCGCATGTCGACGCTGCTGCTTGCGATCGTGATGATCGCCGCCGCGCTGGCGCTGGCTTACTTTATCTCCGGCCGGATTACCAAGCCGGTCAAGCGCCTGACCGCCGCGATGCGTTCGGTCGGGGAAGGGGATTTCGATACCCGGCTGCCGGTCGGACCCGGCGACGAGCTGGGGCAGTTGATGCTGCATTTCAACCGGATGAACGACCGGATCGGCTCGCTCGTCACCGAGGTGTACGAGACCCGGCTCAAAGAACAGGAAGCGGAGATCGAAGCGCTCAACCGGCAGATGAACCCGCATTTTCTCTATAACACGCTGAATGTCATGAATTGGATGGCGCTCGAAGGCGACCAGCGGGAACTGAGCCGGATGCTCGTCTGTCTGTCCAATATGCTGCACTACACGTCCCGCCGAGAATGGAGAGCCGTGTCGCTGAGCGAGGAAGTGGAGTGGATGAACAGCTACTTCTATATTATGCAGGCGAGGTTCGAAGACAAATTCACGGTGCAGTACGATTTCGTTCCGGAACTGTACGCATGCGAGCTGCCCAGGCTGATCTTTCAGCCGTTTGTGGAGAACGCCATCCTGCACGGATTCGAAGGCATGGAGTCCGGCGGACGGATCGTGATCGGCGGCAGGATCGAGAGCGGGATGCGGATTTACGAGATCGAAGACAACGGCAGGGGAATGGACGCGGCGTCGGTCGACAGCATTGTAAACGGGGAAGGCGCTTCGGTCGGCATCCGCAATACGAGGGCCAGAATATCGATGCAGTACGGGGAACGGGCGTCGGTCGAGATTGTATCGGAGCCCGGCAAAGGGACCCGAATCGCGATCAGGCTGCCTGTGTAATTCCAAATATAGTCCACCTATCCAATTCATTTCGGGTTATGTAAGCGTTATCATCAAGCTTATAATAAATGCAATCATAGACTGCAGCTATGAAATCAACGGCAAGTCGAAGGGAGACCGCAAGATGGAGGGGTCGAAAAAAAGAGTGCCCGCGCTGATCTGGATTCTGGTTCTGGTCGCGGCGCTGCTGTCCGCGTGCACAAAGTCCGATACCCAGTTCGGCGGTACGTCGAACGATTCGTCGTCCGGCAAGTCGGGCGGCGAAAGCGGCGACAAAATTACGCTGCGCCTGACCGTATGGGGCGCTCCGGAAGAAGTCGCGCCGTACAAGATCGCGATCGAGAAATTCGAAACGGAGCATCCCAATATCAAAGTGGAGCTTCAGCATATCGCCGCGGATTACGATACGAAGCTGACGACGATGGTCGCCGGCAACGATGTGCCGGACGTCGCGATGATGGAATCGGCCAGTATCGCCTACCCGCTCGCCGAGCAGGGCAAATTCTACAATTTGCAGGATTTCCTCGCGACCGATACGGAGATCAACGACGAGAGCCTGGTGCCGAATATCACGTACTCGCTCGAACCGGGCAACGTGATCGGCATCGCGCCGGGACCGGAAATGTTCGCGCTGTTCTACAACGAAGAAGCGTTCCGCGAAGCGGGCGTGGAGCCGCCGCCGGCGAAAGCGTCCGAAGCCTGGACCTGGGACGAATTCGTCGAGGTCGCCAAGAAGCTGACGCTGGATTCCAAAGGCCGCACGGCGGACGATCCGGAATTCGATCCGAAGAATATCAAGCAGTACGGCATCAATATGCCGACCTGGTGGGGCAGCTACAGCAACTTTATCTACTCCAACGGCGGGGACTTTATTTCCGAGGACGGCAAGACGTTCGCGCTGAACCGGCCGGAAGCGGTCGAAGCGCTGCAAAAGCTGGCCGATCTGGTCAACGTGCATCACGTCGCGCCTTCGCCGGTGCAGGCCAAAAATATCCCTTCGACAAACGTGGCGCTGCAAACGAAAAAAGTGGCGATGGCCGTCGACGGCCAGTGGGCGAGCGCCGCTCTGGCCAAATCGAACTTCGACTTCAACGTAGGCGTGCTGCCCGTGATGAAAAAGCCGCAAACGACCGTCGTCTGCGCCATGTTCTCCATGTTCAAGTCGACCGAGCATCCCGAAGAAGCGTGGGAACTGGTCAAAGCGCTGATCGCGCCGGAATCGTCGATCGACCTGCTGCAGGCGGGCACCTGGATGCCGGCGATGAGAGACTGGTATACCGATCCGCAGCTGCTGGACCGCTGGACGGCCAACCAGAAGTCGCGCCCGTCCGGTTATCGGGACGCCGTGGTCGATGTGCTGCTGAACGACGGTCACCAGACGCCGACCGGCTATGTCAAGAACTTCAATAAGATTATGGATATCGTCAACCCGGCGATGGACAAAGTCTGGCTGGGCGAGCAGTCGGCGCAGGAAGCGCTGGACGGCATCGCCGCCAAAGCGCAGGCCCAGGTGCAGGGACGCCGCAGCGCTGCGGAATAAGCGGCGATCCGCCGATCTTTTTGCAGCGTGCGATAGCCGGACAGAAACCGTGCGGCGGCGCGGACGGCGCTTGAGAGGCGGGGCTTTTTCCTTTCGGAAACGCCGCTTCTCCGCGCGGCCGAGCGCCGCCTTTTAACGCGCCCGGATTCGGAAGCAGGAGGGAAATCATGAGAAAAAGTTTATTTCACGGACTGCTGTTTACCTCGCCCGCGATCCTCGGCTTTCTTATTTTTACGCTCGGTCCGATGATCGCAAGTCTGGTACTCAGCTTTACCGATTACTCCGTGTTCAAAGAACAAACCGTGTTTATCGGCATCGACAATTACGTGCGCATGTTCTCGGGCGCGGACGATTACTTTTACCCGTCGCTTGCGGCGACGTTCTACTTCGTCGCGCTGCGGGTGCCGGCCGTGATCGTGCTGTCGTTCCTGATCGCGCTGCTGCTGAATATGAATATTAAAGGCCGCGCTTTTTTCCGGACCGTCGTGTATCTGCCCAGTATCGTTCCGGCCGTCGCGTCGGCGATGATCTGGATGTGGCTGCTCAACCCCGACCTCGGCCTTGTCAACTCGATCCTGAATACGTTCGGGCTGCCGGGCAGCAATTGGCTGTACGGGGAGAATACCGTCGTGCCGTCCGTTGTGCTCACCTCGCTGTGGGGCATTGGGGGGACGGTCATTATTTTCCTCGCCGGATTGTCGGGCATCCCGCGCCAGTATTACGAAGCGATCGACGTCGACGGGGGAGGCTGGCTGAGCAAGCTGCGCCATATCACGATCCCGCTGGTGTCGCCGACGATTTTTTTCAACGCGATCATGACGATTATCGGTTCGATCCAGGTGTTCAACGAAGCGTACATCCTGACCCAGGGCGGACCGAACAACAAAAGTTTGTTTTACGTATTCTATCTGTGGAGAACGGGCTTCCGGGACGCGGAAATGGGCTACGCTTCAGCGCTGGCCTGGGTGCTGTTCATCGTTATTTTGTTCTTCACGTTTATCGTGTTCCGCACGTCCAATTCCTGGGTGCATTATGAAGGGGAGGGCCGTTCATGAGACATTCGAAAGCTTCGCTGATCGCCGGCTATATTTTGCTTGCGATCGTCACGGTGCTGTTTATCGGTCCTTTTCTATGGCTGATTCGCAGCTCGCTGATGGATTTGTCCCAGATCTTCACCATGCCGCCGGAGTGGATCCCGAAGCCGTTTCACTGGGATAATTTCCATCGCGCGCTGACCGTGCTGCCGTTCGGCACTTACTTTGCCAACACGCTGATTATCACCGTATCCGTTATTATCGGCACGGTGCTCAGCAGCAGCGTGGCCGCGTTCGGCTTCGCGCGGGTCGAATGGTGCGGCCGTAACTTCGTGTTCGCGATCCTGATGTCCAGCCTGATGCTGCCGACGGCCGTCACGCTGATCCCGAGCTTCCTCGGCTGGCGGGCGCTGGGCTTCTACGATACGTTTTATCCGCTGATCGTGCCCGCTTACTTCGGCGGAGGCATCTTCAATATCTTCCTGCTGCGGCAGTTCTACCTGACCATTCCGCGCGACTTCGACGAAGCGGCGTTTGTGGACGGGGCGTCGTATTTTCAGATTTACCGCTCGATCATTTTCCCTCTCAGCCGCTCGGCGATTATCGTTGTCGCGCTGTTCTGCTTCCTGGCGGCCTGGAACGACTTTATGGGCCCGCTGATTTATTTGAAAAGCGACAGTTTGTTCACGCTGGCGCTCGGTTTGCAGATGTTCCAGGGCACCTATACGGCCCAGTGGGATCTGCTGATGGCGGCTTCCGCCACCGTCGTGCTGCCGTGCGTCGCCGTTTTTTTGCTCGGACAAAAATATTTTCTGGAAGGAATTACGCTGACGGGGTTGAAAGGTTAAAAGGGTCGAAAGAAGCATGAAGGAGCGATGGCGATGACCGAAGCGGGAGAAAGCGCGGAAACGATAGACCGGAAGGGCGGGAACCGGGAGCCGAAACGCTGGAGCGGCGTGCCGTTTACGAGCGTGGAGATCCGAAGCGCTTTCTGGCGGCCGCGGCTGGAGAACGTGATGGAAGTGACGGTGCCGGTCTGCCTGGACCAGTGCGAGAAAACGGGCCGGATCGACAATTTTTCCAAAGCCGCGGGCCGGATGCCGGGAGCGTTCGAAGGCATGTACTACAACGATTCCGACGTGTACAAAGTGATCGAAGGCGCGGCTTACACGCTGATGCTTCGTCGGGACGAGGCGCTCGAAGCCCGGCTGGACGCCATCATCGGCGAAATCTGCGGGGCGCAGGAAAGCGACGGGTATTTGAGCACGTATTTTACCCTCCAGGCGCCGGAACTGAAATGGACCGATATGGAAAAGCACGAAATGTACAACGGCGGCCATCTGATCGAAGCGGCGGTGGCGTACTTCGAAGCGACCGGCAAAAAGCGGCTGCTGGACGCCGCGTGCCGGCTGGCCGACCATTACGGCGACGTCTTCGGTCCGGGCAAGCGGCACTGGGCGGAAGGCCACGAAGAAATCGAGCTGGCGCTGGTGAAGCTGCACGGGGCGACCGGCGAGGAGCGGTACTGGAAGCTTGCGCTGTGGCTGCTGGAAGAACGCGGGCACGGCCACGGCCGGGGCGAGATCTGGGATAAGCCCGACTGGGGGCCGGCGTACTGCCAGGACGACGTGCCGGTGCGCGAGATTGAAAAAGTAACCGGACACGCCGTGCGCGCCATGTATCTGTATACGGCGATGGCCGACGCGGCGCGGGTAAGCGGCGAAGCCGATTACGTCGGCGCGCTGGAACGGGTCTGGCATCATACGACGGAGCGCAATATGTACCTGACCGGCGGCATCGGCCCGTCGGTGCACAACGAAGGCTTTACGCACGATTACGATCTGCCAAGCGAGAGCGCTTACTGCGAGACGTGCGCGGCGATCGCAATGGCGTTCTGGAATCACCGCATGAATCTGCTGCTCGGCGAAGGGCGGTATGCCGATCTGGTCGAAACGGAGATGTACAACGGCGCGCTGTCGGGCATTTCGCTGAGCGGCGACCGGTTCTTCTACGTCAATCCGCTGGCTTCCAAAGGCGATCATCACCGGGTGGAGTGGTTCCACACGTCCTGCTGTCCGACCAACCTGGTCCGCTTCCTGCCGGCTGTCGGCCAGTATGCGTACGCGCGGACCGAAGACGGAATCGCGGTCAACCAGTATATCGGCGGAACCGCGGAGCTGGAGATCGGCGGCGGCAAAAAGGTTTCGGTGACGCAGACGACGAACTATCCGTGGGACGGCGTCGTGGAGCTGACGGTCGCGCCGGGCAATCGGGACGAAACGACTCGGCAAGACGGCCGGACAGAAAAGTTCTCGCTGCGGCTGAGGCTGCCGGGCTGGTGCCGGAGCTATAAGCTGTACATCGGGGACCGTCAGGTGCCGGCGCTGCCGGAGAACGGCTATCTGGTGCTGGACCGCGCCTGGTCGGCCGGCGAGACGGTCCGGCTGGAGCTGGATATGCCGGTGGAGATCGTGCGCGCGCGGCCCGAGGCGGAAGAGAACCGGGGCCGGATTGCGCTGCGGCGGGGCCCGATTGTATATACGCTGGAGCAAACCGACAACCCGGGCCTCGATTACGACGGCTTCGAGATTTCGCCGGACGCCCCTGTGCAGACCGAGTTTGCGGCGGATCTGCTCGGCGGGGTGAACGTGCTGACGATCGGTCGCGGCGGCGGACGTTCGTACCGGCTGATTCCGTATTATGCGTGGGACAACCGCGAGCCTGGCTGGATGCAGGTCTGGACGCGCGAAGAGCCGAGCAGGGGACTGTATTACTTTTAAAAGGCCGTTCGTATGATATCGGATCGGCCGGTTAACCAAAGGGGGAGCGGCAATGGCAGAGCGGCAAATCGGGAACGTGAGGGCGGCGCGGGCGGATAATCCGCTTGCGGCGGGCTGGTACGCGGACCCGGAAGCGCGGATATTCGAAGGCAGCTACTGGATTTATCCCACGTATTCCGCGCCTTACGACGAGCAGACCTACTTCGACGCGTTCTGGTCGGAAGACCTGACAACGTGGAACAAAGTCGAGCGCATTCTGGATATCGAGCGGATCTCGTGGGCCAAAAGAGCGCTGTGGGCGCCTTCGTCGATCGAGCGCGGCGGCAAATATTATTTGTACTTCTGCGCCAACGATATTCAAAGCGACGACGAATACGGCGGGATCGGCGTAGCGGTGGCGGACCGGCCGGAAGGGCCGTTTCGCGACGCGCTCGACCGGCCGCTGATCGAACGTTTCCACCATGGCGCCCAGCCGATCGATCCGCATGTGTTTATCGACGACGACGGGCAGGCTTATTTGTATTACGGCGGCTGGCAGCACTGCAACGTCGTCAAATTAAGCGACGATATGCTCGGCCTGGGGACGTTCGACGACGGGACGACGTACAAAGAAATCACGCCGGACCGTTATGTGGAAGGCCCCTGCATGATCAAGCGCGGCGGCGAGTATTACTTTATGTGGGCGGAAGGCGGCTGGGGCGGCCCGGACTACTCCGTGGCCTACGCCCGCTCCGATTCGCCGCTCGGACCGTTCGAGCGGGTCGGCAAGATTCTCCGGCAGGACCCGGACGTCGCGACCGGCGCCGGCCATCACGGCGTGTTCGTGCCGGAGCAGGAAGACGGCGACTGGTGGATCGTCTACCATCGCCGCCCGCTGACCGAGACCGACGCGAATCACCGCGCGCTGTGCATGGACAAGATGAAGTTCGGCGCAGGCGGCGAGATCCTGCCGGTGAAGATGACCTGAGCGGGGGAAGCGGATACGCGGCGTGCAGAAAGATAAAAGCAAAACGCCGGGGTATAAGCCTCGGCGTCAAGCTGTCGAGAAAGCCGTTTATGGTTCTAAACGGAAAATAGCGGCACAGGTACACTTATTTGGGGCGAAATCCTTCGATTTCTCCAAATAGCGACGCAGGTGCAGCTATTCGGGGACCAAAGGCCGAATTGAAGTGTAAAAGTTCGAAATAGATGTATGAGTGCAGTTATTTGCTCGAAAACGTAAGATAAAGCCGGAATAAGGGCCTATACGCAGCTATTTGGATTCTTCTTGCCGCTGGCTTTATTTCTCTAACCCTTTCCCGACCTTTCCTTCCAATCGAACCCGCCTAAATTAGGTTTACGTCCAATCGTTTCTCGACAATCCGACGCCGGGGCATAAGCCTCGGCGTTTTTTTGCGCTTTTTTGCTGTTTCCGGCTTTCCGCAGCGCCGCCGGCGTTTAGGCCCGTGCCGGACCCGCCGGGGCAAACAGCAGCCGGCCGTCCGCCTCCGTCCGCCGGACGATAACGCCCCGCGCTTCCAGCTCGCGCAGATGCGCCGACGTTTCCCCGACGGCGAAACGCAGACTTTCCGCATCCGACACTTTCGGAAACAGCCGTCCGCATATCCCGTAAGGCGCGGCCGTTCCCGCTCCGGCTTTTGCCAGAACGGTAACGGCTTCTTCCGCTTCGGCCAGCCGTTCTTCGTGATGGGATCTTACCGACTCGATCAGGCGCGAATCGAGCTTGAACGCCGAACCGTGGCCGGGCAGCACCGTGTCGATCTTCCGCCGCTTCAACTGCTCCAGCGTATCGAAATATTCCCGCAGCGGATTGCGCTCCTCGTCGTAGCTGAACGACACGTTCGGCGTAATTTTTTGCAGCAGCAGATCGCCTCCGATCAGCAATCCTTCTTCTTCGTCCAGCAGGCCGACGCTTCCTTCGGCATGTCCGCTTCCGGTTACGACCGTGTACGTTCGGCCGCCGAGCGGAAGGCTGCGCATTGGCGCTCCGGATTCCGCGCCGCCGATGTCGATGCGTTCTCCCGTCACATCCGCCGTCTGCTCCAGCAGCCGCTCGTCGAACGAAGCGGCTGCCCGCGCCAATTCCGCCGGCATGCCGGCGCGAAGATAGAAATTCAGGCTGCGGCCGATCTGGCCGCGGCTGAAATGCCGCTCGGCCAGACGGAAAGTGACGTTCGAGGCGTAAACGGGCGCGCCGGACAGCCGCTGCAGCTCGCCCGCGAAGCCGTAATGGTCGGGATGAAAATGCGTGACGAAGATGCGCCGGATATCCGCAAAAGTCAGACCCAGCCCGGCCAGCGCCGATTCCCACAGCGGCCGGGTAGTATCGATCAGCAGGCCGGGATCGACCGCGCTCCAGCCCGAATCGTCCCGTATCAAATAAGCGTTGACGTGGTTCAGCCGGAACGGAAGAGGCAGACGCAGCCGGTAGATCCGTTCCGTAACAGGTTCCGCAGCTCTGGGCATAAAGGTTCTCCAATCCGGTAAGACCAAGTTTAGAGAGAACTATAGAACAAGACGAAAAGGACTGTCAAGACCGCTTTTCAGAAAAAAATTATCTTTTTCAAACTCATTGACAAACAATTCCGATGAATTTACAATGATTAAAATGTTTCGTCACGAAACAAAAAAGGAGTGTGAACGATTATGCCTGTAAGCTTGACCCGGGCGGAGATCGAACCGGTATTGACCGGCTCC
This sequence comes from Saccharibacillus sp. CPCC 101409, assembly GCF_030518235.1. Lineage (GTDB taxonomy): Bacteria > Bacillota > Bacilli > Paenibacillales > Paenibacillaceae > Saccharibacillus. The sequence continues at coordinate 360,846 of NZ_JAULSA010000002.1, forward strand.
GCTTTCCATCAATTTCTCGGCATCGGCCTCGATGAGTTGACCGAAGAAACGCTGACGGTGCGCCTGCCCTACAACGAACTGTTTTATACGTCGGCGGACGGCTATATTCACGGCGGCATCCTGTCCACCCTGATCGATATCGCCGGATATTTCGCGGTGTTCCGCTTTCTGGACCGGCCGGTGCCGACGCTCGATCTGCGCATCGACTATTTAAGACCCGGACGGGCTGGCGACCTGCTGGCAGCCGCCAAAGTCGTCAAGCTGGGCCGGACCGTCAGTATCGCGGATATTACGGTGACGGATACGGAAGGCCGGCAGATCGCCGCCGGAAGAGGCGTTTTCCACTCCGCGGAGGTGCGGGCATGAGTACATACAACTTTGCCGAGCTTGTGTATACGGCCGCTTCCCGGGATGCGTCGAAGATCGCGATCGTGACCGCGCAGGACTGGGAGATCACCTACGGCGAACTGTCCAAACGGGTAAGCCGGGCGGGCCGTTTGTTTACTGCGCTCGGCATACAGCCGGGAGACCGGGTTTCGCTGCTGTTCGTCAACGACTTCCGCTTTCTGGAGATCTGCTTCGGCTTGATCGCGATCGGCGCGGTGCCGGTGCCGATGAACTCCAAGCTCGGAGCGGAAACGCTGTCTTATATTTACGAAGACAGCGGCAGCCGGATTCTGGTGTACCACGCGGCGATGACGGACAAGGCGGACGAGGTCCGGCGTCGGGTTCCCGGCGCAACGGGTCTGCTGTGCCTGGAGAACGACGGTCTCGACGGTTCCGAAGCTCAGCCTGCGCAGGCGGCCGGGGAACGGGAGGACGCCGCGCGGATTTACGATCTGCTGCTGCGCGAACAGCCGGACGAGCTTGAACTGTATCCGACCGGCGAACGCGATTTGTGCCTGCTGCCCTATACGTCGGGATCGACGGGGCGGCCCAAAGGCTGCCGGCTGACGCACGGCGGGCAGCTGTGGAACGTTTCGGCGGTCGTCGAAGCGCGCGATATACGGCCGGAGCACCGGATCGTGATCTCGCTGCCGCTGTATCATAAGAACGCCATGATGTCGATGAAAGGCGTGTTCCGCTCCGGTTCGTCCGCCGTTATCCTGGACGCGCCCGATCCGGAACGGATTCTGTCGGCGATCGAACGGCGGCGCTGCACGTATATCTCCGGCGTTCCGGCGCTTTACCGCATGCTGGTCACGCATTTGAAGCAGTCCAGGCGCGCTTACGATTTGAGCTCGCTGCAGTACGCCGTCTGCGGTTCGTCCGACGCTCCGCCGGAGCTGCTGGAAGATATTCGCACCTGGCTCGGAGCGGACGTATACGAAGGGTACGGCCTGACCGAAGGCGGTCCCGTCGTGCTGGAATCGCGCAAAGGGCTGCACAAGACGGGTTCGGCCGGCATTCCGCTGAGCGGCGGAGAGATCCGGATCGTCGGCGAAGACGAACGCGATCTGCCGTCCGGCGAAGTGGGCGAGCTGTGGGTGCGCAATCCGGGCGTCGCGGACGGATACTGGAATCTGCCCGACGTCACGCGCCGCAAGATCACGGGCGACGGCTGGCTCAAGACCGGCGACGCCGCCCGGCAGGACGAAGAAGGCTTTGTGTATATCGTTGGGCGCCAGGACGATATGATCAACGTCGGCGGCGAGAACGTGTATCCCAAGGAAGTCGAGAATATTCTGCTCAAGCATCCTTTGATCGACGACGTGTGCGTGCTGCCGGTCGACCATGCGCTCAAAGGCCAGGTGCCGGTGGCGTTCGTCGTAACCGGCGGCGAACTGGACAAGGAAGAGATCAAGCGGTTTTTTATCGAACGGGGACCGGCTTATGCGCATCCTCGGGAGATCCTTTACCGGGATTCGCTTCCGCTGACCGGACCGGGCAAAGTGGACCGGACGGAGATGAAGCGGATTCTGGCCCAATTGACGGCGGAAAACCAAACCGGGCATTGACGGACGATTGCGGCGCGCCTCGGCGCGGCGGCTATCGTCGCAAACCATTCATAGAGGAGGAAGAACGAATATGAGAGCAGCTCTTATCGTGGAACACGGAAGCCGGGACAACGTGGTGGTGGGGGAATATCCGAAGCCGGAAGCCGGCGCGGGCGAGGTACTGGTGCGGGTCAAAGCCGTATCGCTCAACCATCTGGATATCTTCGTCAGACGAGGCATCCCGGGACGCACGCTGGAACTTCCGCATATCTCGGGCGGCGACGTATCCGGCGTGGTCGCGGAGATCGGGGAAGGCGTAACGAATGTACAGCCGGGCGACCGGGTGCTGATCGATCCGCATATTTCCAATAAAGGCGCGCTGGGCGAAGATACGACGGGCGGCCTGGCCGAATACGTGGCGGTGCCCGCTTCGAATCTGATTCCGCTGCCGGACGAGATCTCGTTCGAAGACGCGGCGGCGCTGCCGATCGCTTACGGAACGGCCTGGCGGATGCTGATTACGCGGGGCAAGCTCCAGGCGAACGAAACGATTCTGATCCTGGGCGCAAGCGGCGGAGTCGGCAACGCGGCGGTGCTGATCGCCAAGCTGGCCGGCGCCAAAGTGATCGCCGCCGCCGGCTCGGACGATAAAGCGCAGCGGCTGAAAGAACTGGGCGCGGACTACGTCATCAACTACAACACCTCGGACTTTTCAAAAGAAGTATGGACGATTACCGGCAAAAAAGGCGCGGACGTGGTGGTGGATTATACGGGGAAAGCGACTTGGCCGAAAAGTATCAAAGCGACGCGGTTCGGCGGCCGAATCCTGACCTGCGGCGCGACGACCGGTTTCGAAGCGACGACCGATCTGCGCTACGTCTGGGTGCGGGAGATCTCGATCATCGGCTCCAACGGCTGGGCGCCGGAAGATCTGCACACGCTGCTCGACCTGGTGCAAAGCGGCAAGATCAAGCCGGTCATCGACCGCGTCCTGCCGCTCGAAGAGATTCGCGAAGCGCATCGGCTGATCGAAGAACGCGAGTTTTTCGGCAAAATCCTGATTACGCCTTAATGATTTGCTTCAATGCTTTCTCGCGGCAGTTTGCTGATAAATCAAACAGATCCCAAGTAGTACAAGGAGGAATCACCATGACGGTACCTTTGAAATTCGATCATGCGGTGCACCGCGTGGACAAGCCCGAACAGATCCCGGCGGAGCTTGCGGCCTGGGGCCTTCACGCGGTCAACGGCGGCAAACACGAACATCTCGGCACCTATAACGCGCTGACTTACTTCGGCTTGAATTATATCGAGTGGTTCGGCATTTCGGATTTCGACCGGCTGCCGCCGAACCGCGCCACGGAACCGTACGGACTGGTGTCGACGCTGGCGGAGGACGATTACGCCTACGGGCTCAGCCGGATCGCCGCAAGCACGGACCGGATCGACGAACTGGCGCAGCAGCTTGCCGCAAGCGGGCTCGAAGTAACGGGGCCGAACGATTATTCGCGCAGACGTCCCGACGGACGCCTGGTCGAATGGAAGCTGCTGTTCGCGGGAAAGCCCGGCGGCGGTCTTCCGCTTCCGTTCTTTATCCAGTGGAACGACGCCGACGACGCAAGACGCGCGGAGCTGACGGCAAACGGTACGATCGGCGCCCATCCGGCCGGCGACGTGCGGTTGGAATACGTCGCGTTCGCCGTGCGCGATCTGGAGCAGTCGGCGGGCAATTGGACGGACTGGCTGGGGCTGGAAGCCGGCGAACCGGTTTATAACGAGCGGTGGCGCGGCCAAAGCCGGACGCTGCGGCTGGGGGACGTCTCGCTCGTTTTCGTCCAGCCGGACGAGGAAGGGCCGGCGCGCGAATTTCTGGACCGGCGCGGCGAACGCCCTTTCGCGATCGGCCTCGACGGCGCGGCCGGCCTCGGCGGCGAGCGCTTTGAAGAATTTCAAGGCGCCCGGTATCAGCTGAAATGAACAAGGCCGCCGAACGGCATGCCGGAGCGGGCGAATACACGAAAGGAGGCCGGGCCGTGGCCAAGCGCATCAAGAACACCGGAAGAAGAAAACGCAAGAATCCGCCGTGGATTACGGCCGTACAGATTGCGTTCGTCGCGCTGCTGCTGCTCTGGATGCAGTTTGCCGTGCAGAACGAATGGATCAGCCGCGTTTTCGTCGCTTCTCCTTCCCAGATCGTGGAGGAACTTCTCTATATGCTGAACGAGAACAGCCTGTGGCCGCATTTGAACGTTTCGCTGCGGGAAGTCGCGCTGGGCTATGCGATTTCGGCTGTGGGCGGCATCGGTCTGGGCGTCGTATTCGTCGCGTTTCCGCTGACGGAGAAGCTGCTCGATCCGCTGATGGCGGCGGTTATGGCAGTTCCCAAAACGGCGATCATGCCGCTGCTTATCGTCTGGTTCGGCGTCGGCTTCAAAAGCAAAGTCGTGCTGGTCGTGCTGTTTTGTTTCTTCAACGTGCTGTACAACACGGTAACCGGCGCCAAGCAGACGCGGACCGAACATTTGAAGCTGGCGCGGGTATTCGAAGCGAGCCGGACGCAGACCGTATTCAAAGTTCTGCTGCCGTCCGCGCTTCCTTCGATCTTCAACGGACTGCGGGTGACGGCGGCAACCGCGATTACCGGCGTCGTGTTCGCCGAAATGGCGGCGGCGCGCAACGGTCTGGGCTACCTGCTCAACGAATCGCAGGCCGTGCTCAATACGCCGCGATTGTATCTGGTCATTATTCTGGTAACCATTTTGTCGGTACTGTTCGTCGGACTGGTCAATCTGGCCGAGCGGATCATATGCCGCCGCTGGAAGCCGGACGCGGCGGTTTGAGCGGAAAGATTTCCGCTTCCGAATCGTCGTCGGACTTTTTTGCTTCATTTTATAAAAAAATAACGGGTGCCCGACCAACAAGGCCGCCCCATAACGATCCCGCATGCCGGGGCAGGGAGTGTGAGCAAGGATGAATGCACGTCGAATTCTGATTATTGCAATGGGTCTGGTATTGGTTATGGCGCTTGCGGCCTGCGGGAAGTCTGCGGACAACGGCGGTTCCGCCGCCGAAGGAGCGGCGGTGCAGGCGGACGCGGAGAAAAGCGCGGATGCGTCCGGCGCGCAAAGCGGCAGCGAAGAAGCCGGAGCGGACGATACGACCGGCGGCGAGGAGGCCGCGGCCGCGCAAACGTCCGATTCCAAAACAGATATCGCCGCGGGTATTCCGCCGTGGGAAGGACGCGACAACGAAGAAATCTCGCTGACCGCGGGCTTTGCCAAAGGCATGACGGGGATCGCCAACCAATTTGCGGTGTCCAAAGGCTGGTACGAAGACGCCGGCATCAAGCTCGATTTTGTGGATACGATCAATCCGGTCGCCGCGTTCGGCGCGGGCGAAGTCGATATCGCCGACGGCGACCCGGGCACGTATATCCCGGCGATCGTCAACGGCGTTAAGATCAAAGTCGTCAGCAATATGTGGAGAAGCCGCGGCGCCTACTGGATTATCGCCAAGCCGGAAATCAAATCGTTCGCCGATCTCAAAGGCAAATCGGTCGGTTCGGCCATGCCGGTCGGCGGCATGCCGCTGACTCTGATGAAGGTGCTGTCCGAGAACGGACTCGATCCGAAAAAAGACGTGACGCTGGTACCGAACGGCGTGTATCAGGCCGCTTACGCCACGCTGGAGTCCGGCGAAGTGGACGCGACCATTATTCACCAGCCGTTCGCCACGCTCGCGGAGAAAGAAGGCAAAGGCACGGTGCTCGCCAAAACGTGGGAATTCATGCCGGATTATCAAACGGGCGTGCTGGTCGCGAGCGAGAAGCTGATCGACGAGCAGCCGGAAGCCGTGCAGCGCGTGCTTGAAGTGTATTTCTACGCCAACGAATACGCCAAAACGCATATGGACGAGTTTATCCCGTGGGCCGCGGAGTATCTGGGGCTCGACGAAGCGACGGCGCGCGAAGCGATCGAATCGGAAATCGTGCTGTGGGAAAACGACCCGATCGTCGACCCGTCCCGCCTTCAGGTCACGGAGGATCTGCTGCACGAATACGGCATGCAGCGCGACGAGATTTCGGTCGACGGAACCGTGGATAACACCTTTGCCGAAGCGGTGGCGAAAGAACTCAAGCTGGGCAAGTACAAAGCGGAATAAGCGCGGCGAAGCGGCCGGAAAGCAACGGGAAACGGGAGAACGCAAAACTCGGGATAAGCAGGGAGGGGATCGGGCGTGCCGACGATCGAGATTCGAAATATTACCAAAGAATACGAAAGCGAAGGCGAAGAGCGGACCTACGCGCTTCAAGACATCAATCTGACCGTGCAGGACGGCGAATTTCTGTGCATCCTCGGACCGAGCGGCTGCGGCAAAAGCACGCTGCTGGAAATTACCGCCGGGCTGCTGCCCCAGACCGGCGGCGAGATTCTGCTGGACGACGCCCTGCAGTCGGGCACAAGCCGCGATATCGGCGTCGTATTTCAGGATTCGGCGCTGCTGCCCTGGCGCAGTATCCGCCGCAATATCGAATTCGGCATGGAGGTTGCGGGCGTCGGGCGCGAAGAACGCCGCGCCCGCGCGCGTGAAACGATCGAGTTTGTGGGCCTCAAAGGCTTCGAAGATAAATTTCCGCACCAGCTGTCGGGCGGGATGCGCCAGCGCGCCGGGCTGGCCCGGACGCTGGTCGCCAATCCTCGCGTAATCCTGATGGACGAACCGTTCAGCGCGGTCGATCATCTGACCCGGCTGACGCTTCAGGACGAGATCGTCCGCATCTGGCAGCGGGAGCGTAAAACGATCCTCTTTATTACGCACGATGTGGCCGAAGCCGTTTATCTCGCTTCGCGAATCGTGCTGCTGAGTCCGCGCCCGGGGAAAATCCGCAAGATCTTCGACGTGCCGTTCGAGCGTCCGCGCAGCCGAAGCGACGCGGAACTGCTGAGCATCGTCGAGCGGATCTATGTGGAGATCAACAAGCCGGCTTCGGACGAAGAAACGGAATATTCGATTTGACCCGCTGCAATAAATAGAAGTGCAATCAAGCGCGCAGAGCGCAAAGGAGGCGGAAACGATGAATATCCTGATCACAGGCGGGAGCCGGGGCATCGGGCTGGCGATCGCCCGCGAGCTGGCTGCGGCCGGGCACCGGCTGCTGCTGACGGGACGCAGCGAGCAGTCGCTGGCCGAAGCGCGTTCGGCGCTCGGCGAAGAAACGCTGGTTTACGCGCACGACCGGACCCTGGGCGGGGCGGCGGAGAAGACCGCCGCTTTCGCGCGGGAACGGGGCTTCGAGCCGGATGTGCTGATTCTGAACGCGGCGTCGTTCTACGATGCCACCCGCTCGGTGGTGGAGCCGGGCGCGGAAGAGCTGGAACGCATCCTGCGGGCGAATGTGATTGCGAATTACGAATGGACGCGAACGTTCGCGCCGCTGCTTGAAGGCGGCCGTTATCCGCGCATTATCCTGATCGGCTCGACCGCTTCGCTGCGCGCCGATACCTCGCTGTACGGCATTTCCAAAGCGGCGCTGCGCAATTACGCGCTCGGCCTGCGGGAAGAACTGAAGACGTCGGGCATCGGCGTGACGCTGATCAATCCGGGCGGGACGTTTACGGAGCGGCGGGTGCCCGGCGGAGAGATCGGGCCGGACCGTTTGCTGGAAAGCCGCGATATCGCGCTGCTGACCGCCGCCCTGCTGACGCTCAGCCCGCAGGCCGTGGTGGAAGAATTGACGGTCCGGCCGATGCTCGGCGACACTTTCTAAAAAAATCCAATTGAACATTGACTCGGGGCGAAAGGAGCGGATAAGATGAAAAGGAATGTTTCGTAAGAAAACAAAATGTAAAAGGAGCGTTGTCGTTGGGGCAGTTTCACGTTCAGCTCGATTTGGCTCTGGGAAGAATGTTCGAAGTGTATAATGCGTTGAACAAAAAGCCGAAAGAATATGCGCCCGGCATGCCGCTGTATCTGGCGGAAATCCATATGATCGAAGCGATCGGCCGGTATCCGGACTCGAAGCTTACGGACATTTCGCATATCCTCAACGTTACCAAAGGCACGGCTTCCAAGATGATCGCCAAATTGACGCAGAAGAATCTGGTGTCCAGGTACCAGCTGGAGGACAACAAGAAGGAAGTGTATGTTCGGCTCACCGAATCGGGACGCCGCGCTTTCGAAGGGCACGATAAACATCATGAATCCCGAAGCGCCGATATCGACCGCGAGTTCGACAGCTACTCCGCCGAGGAGCAGGCGCTGATTCTGCATTTCGTGCAGAAATATACCGAAGAAATGAGCCGTTACCTGGAATAGTTGAGTATGGCGCTTGTCGCGTAAAAATCCACTTTATGCTCGATTCGAAGGCCGAAACAGCGCCGGAAACGGGAATAGAGTGGATTTTTGCATCCGATCGCCGTTTTAGGGGACCGGGGACGAGAATAAAGCGGGGTTGTGCGGTTTATTCGATTTGGAGACCCGCCTCGGCCGGCGGTCGGTGCTACGCGCGAGCTTGTCCGCGCTGCAAATCCCTCAGCTCCCGCCAGCCGGTGAGCACGATGCTTTCTTCTTGGATAACGCTTTGCACCAGCGGGTCCAGGAACAGCTCGTAATCGAAGCGGCGGAATCTCCACGTATCCGTGATTCCTTTCAGTTCGTCCGTATCCAGCGAAGGATGGAACAGCATTTCGGTCAGGCCCGGCTCAAGGCCGCGCAGCAGCGTCAGCACGTTCTCGCGGACGGATTCGTAATCTTCGTCCGCGCCGTAGGAAAACGGCAGCCCAATTACATAGTCCGGGTGCAGCACGCCTTTCTCGCGGGCGAGCGCGGCGATCTCCGCTTCGCGTCCCGACGGATAAGCCGGACGCGCGGTGAAGCGGATCGGCAGTCCGAACTCCGCGGCCAGCTCGACCAGCAGCTCGTCGCGGCCGCCGCGCAGGCTGCCCATGTGGTTGTCGAGATGCGTCGGATCGACGCCCATCCGCCGGGCCAGTTCGATCTGCGCGATCAGCTCGGCGCGCAGCTGGCCGCGGTCGACACCCGGCATATGGCCGGTATCCGGCGGGAAATAGCCGAATGCGTCGACCAGCGTATTTACCGGCTGTCCCTGCAGCACCGGTCTCCACTTGTACGCGTCCCATTCGCTGGTCGAAGTCAGATGGACCCCCACATCCAGCGAAGGATCGAGCACGGCGGCTTTCGCCGCTTGCAGCGACCAGGGGCAGTTGACCATCAGCGTGGTGGACGTGATCGCGCCCCGCCGCCACAGGTCGAGTATCGCTTCGTTGGTCGAACGGCACATGCCGAAATCGTCGGCGTGCAGGATCAGGCGGCGCCGCGCAGAAGAACGGTCGAAAATATTCATGGTTATTTTTCCTCCGGTAAGTGTTTATGGTGCAGTTCTTGCAGGGCGCGATTGAAGATGCGGCTGGTTCGTTTATCGTTTATCCACAAGATCAGCATGACGGCGAAATACACGGCCGCGATGGACAGCGCGAGCGCCAGAGCGACGCCGACGCCGGTGAGTTCGCCGCCTGCGTAAACAAGCGAGACGATTCCGATTTCGAGCAGCAGCAGGTGAACGAGCTGACGCAGTATAGTCTGGCGCGGAGACAGTTCTTTGCTTGAGTAGTGGACCGTCTGCAGCAGCGCACCCAGCAGCCCGTAGATCAAAGGCGAGAAAAGAATCCCGTAGCCCAGCGATGCGTCGGGTTGGGCATACACGCCGACGATGCCCATCACGCCTGCGATGCACGCAACGGCGACAAAAAAGCTGGGGATGATCTGGGTCGTGAAAAAAGTTTTGAATTCCATGCTATTTCCCTCCCAATACCGCTTTTTTTAGCGTGCCGGCATACTGACGAGAGATCATGATTTTTTCGCCGTTTTTCATGTGTGCGGTAAAGCGGCCGTTCAGGGCGGGGCTTATGCTGTCCAGCAGCATCAGGTTGAGCAAAGTCGATTTGGAGCCTCGCACGAAGAACTTGTCGCGATAGGCGTCTTCCAGAACGTATAAACGCGCTTTCACTTCAAAGATCCGCTGTTTCGTATAGGCAAAGACCCGTTCGCCAACCGCCTCGAAGTAGAAGACTTCGGACAAACGGAACGAATAGAACCGCTCGTCTTCCATCCCCGACAGCAGCGTGCCTTTACTGAGTACATAAGCTTCGATGTCTTTGATGTCAGGATTTTCTTTTACGCATTCGATAATCACCTGCTCGGCTTGTGGATCGGCAATGCGTTTGATCGTAACTTTCATCTCAATAGGTCCTTTCGGAAGGCGGAGCCGGACCGTCTTTTAGCGTGTAATTGAAAAATTCCAGCACCAGCGCGTTCGTTGTTTCGATCCCGTAATAAGTATCGACCGTGCCCGAATCCAACAGCCTGCCGAGCACGGGAGAAGCAAGCGGCAGATCGGTAAAGCTCATATGGCCCGCTTTCCGCACGACCGCCCGATAGGAAGAAAGGGCATGTTTCGAAGCATGGGTATTCTCGTATTTTTCGCCGTAAAGCCGAGTTTCTTCATAATGGTCCTGCCGGTATAGATTGAACAGCGGCACGGGGTAAGGCGACTCGTTCAAAATGAAGTTTTCCCCGTCGAAGCCGACTCTTTCGCCCAGCATCGTTGCGTCCAGCACCGCGACGGCATCGATATCCGGCCGCTGCCTGCCGATCTCGGCGGAAGCCGCGCCTCCCAACGAATGTCCGAACAACCCGATCTTTTCCGGATCGATCCGCCGGAACACCGGATCTTCCGAAGCGATGCGAGCCCGACGGGAAAGGGTATCCATTACATAATGGATGTCCGCCAGCCGTACGTCCAGCCATTGATCGACAAGCGCCTGCTGCTCGGGCCCGTCTTCCATCTCATTGGCCGCGTAGACGCTCCGGATAAAATCGGTATCCGCCATAACGGGTCTTCCGTCCGGGCCGGGCACATAGAAAGAATGATACGGATGACCGATGCTGACCACCACATAGCCGTTGGAAGCCAGCTCTGTGAACGTGGACAGATTGCTGATCGGAACGCCAAATGCGCCGTGCGAAAAAACGACCAGCGGATAAGTTCCTTCGTCTTCGGGATACCAGAAAGACGCCGTCACGAATCGGTTTGTCCCGTCTTCGGAAAAGGTCTCGATTCGATCGGGATCCGTCCAGACGTATTCGGCCGCAGCGACGGCATGGCTGCCGGTCACGACGGGCGGCGTATACGGCGGAAAAATCAGGACGGGAAGCAGCGCAAACAAATGCAGGATCACACTGCCCAGGAACGATCCGACCGCTTTTTTGGATGTTCGGGATATCCGGGCGCTGCGGCGAGCCATCGTCAGGCCGAGGATCGTCTGCAGCAGCAGAAGGGCGAAAATCCCGTAATAAAGAAAGCTCCACTCGAGAACGCCGAAGACGACGAGCAGGATCAGCAGCAGAATCTCCGCGGCGCGAACCCGACTTTTGACAAGCCGATGCCCAACTTGCGTTCGGATCGTTCGGATAAGAAAAACAAGATCCACCCCGACCAACAACGCCAGAATCGTCATGCCCATTCTCTCACCTCCATGTGTGTTCCAACCGCTCCCCAGTATAGGGAGCATGCGGAAACTCCGCAACGAATCGGAGGCAAGCTGCATTCTGACGGGACAAGATGCAAAGCGCGGCCGGAATCGGACCGAAAAAAGAACCGCATGCCGCCGCACCCCTGCCCCGGGATCGGGCCTTTGCTATTGAAGCAAACAAGTGAAGCGAAACGAGCCGCTAAGCCGGCGTCTTCGCCGCAAACTGCTTGTCGTGCAGTTCTTTGTACAGTCCGCCGAGCGCCAGCAGCTCGTCGTGCCGGCCACGTTCGGCGATGCGGCCGCCGTCGACCACGAGAATCTGGTCGGCGCTGCGCACCGTGGAGAGGCGATGGGCAATCACGATGCCCGTCTTGCCGCGCAGCAGGGCGTTCATCGCCTGCTGGACGTGGTATTCCGAGCGCGTATCGAGCGCGGAAGTCGCTTCGTCGAGAATCACGACCGGCGGATTCTTGAGCAGGACCCGCGCGATGGCGATGCGCTGCTTCTCGCCGCCCGACAGTTTGATGCCGCGGTTGCCGACAACGGTGTCGTAGCCGTCCGGCAGTCCGGCGATAAAGTCGTGGATATAAGCCGCGCGGCAGGCGGCGATCATCTTGTCTTCGTCCGCATTTTCGTCGGCGTACAGCAGATTCTCGCGAATCGTGCCGTTGAACAGATACGTATCCTGCGTAACAAGCCCGATCCGCGATCTCAGCGCTTCAAGCGTTACGCTTCGCACATCGGCCCCGCCGACCGAGACGCTGCCCGAATCGACTTCGTACAGCCGAGGAATAAGCTGTGTGATCGTGGTCTTGCCCGCGCCGCTCGGCCCGACCAGCGCCGTTACGGTACCGGGCTTGGCATCGAAAGAAATGCCGCGCAGCGCCGGCTTGTCCGCTTGATAAGCGAAGCTCACATCGCGGAACCCGATGCCGCCGTCCGGCACCGCCGCGGCGGCGTCTGGTATATCCTTGATCTCCGAATCGAGATCGAAGTATTCGAAGATGCGCTGGAACAGCGCGACGGAACGCTTGATATCGACATATAAATTCGTCAGCGAACCGACCGGGCCGTACAGGCGGCCGAGCAGCGCCACGAACGCGATAATCGCGCCGATGGAGATCTCGCCCTGGATAAACAGGTAGCCCCCGTAGAGGTAGATCAGCATCGGTCCGATCGAACCGAAGGTGCCGACCATCATCATAAACCAGCGTCCCGCCGTCGATTCGCGGATTTGCAGCCGCGTCGTGTCGGCGTTTGCCGTCCGGAATCCTTCGTATTCTTTGCCGTCCCGCGCAAACAGCTTCATCAGCAGATAGCCGCTCAAGCCCAGCGTTTCTTCCACGATCCGGTTTTGCTCGGAAATTTTCTCCTGCGTTTGCTTCGCCAGCTTCCAGCGCACCCGGCCCATCCGCCGGGTCGGCGCGGCGAACAGCGGCAGAACGCACAGGCTGAGCAGAGCCAGCTTGCCGTTCATCAGGAACAGCGTAACCGCGGTCGAGACCAGAACCAGCACATTGCTGGCGAAGCTGACAAGCGTTCCGCTGAAGATGCCCTGGATGCCGGCGATATCGCTCGTCATCCGCGTAATGACTTCGCCCTGTTTCACGTTCGAGAAGAACGACAGGGGAAGGCTCTGCAGATGCCGGTACATCCGGTTCTTCATATCGTATACGATATGCTGGGAAATATACGTGTTGAGATAGCTTTGCAGCACGCCCAGCACGCCCGACAGCACGGTCGTCGCCAGCGACGCGCTCACCAGAAACGCCAGCAGGCGCAGGTCTTTGCCGGGCAGCGCTTTGTCGACGATCTGCTGAATCAGCAGCGGAGGCAGCAGGCCGAGCAGCGAAGTAACGACCAGCACGGCCAGCACCGCCAGCGTACGCCGCCGGTACGGCGCGAAATAGCCGGCGATTCGCCGCAGCATGGCCGGCGAAAGATCCGGCTTGTCCGACGTTTCGTTGAATTTCATTCGTCCCATCGAGGGACTGCCTGTTTTGGTCATGTTCATGCACCAGCTCCTTGTATGATTGGATTGAAGACTCGCTTTTCGCGACAGGGGCTCGGACGTTTAAACAGTTACAAACGCTCCAGCAATCTGCGGTGCGTCTCCAGCAGCAGCTCGATCTCCTCCTGCCGGAAATCTCGCAGCGCTTCGCTTAACCGCAGCCGGGACAGATCTTCGCGGGCGTAGCGCTCGCACAATTCTTCGCCGGCCGCAGTCGGATACAGCCGGGTTTCCCGGCGGTCCCGCGGCGAGACGCGGCGCTCGGCCAGCTCCTGCTCGACGAGGGTATCGATATGCAGGCTGACCCGGCTTTTGGGCACGCGCAGCCGCTCGGTCACTTCTTTCTGCGGCAGGCCCGGCAGTTCGCGGATCAGGCGGAGAATATCCAGCTGATGCACGGTCAGGCCGGCTTCGGCTGCGCTTTGATGCGCGAGCTTTTTCAAATGCCGGGCGACGGCGAAGAACGAGGCGTATACCCGGTCGGTTTGTTCGCACGCTTGGGATTCCCGCGACGAATCGGGATGGATATCGGACATGGTCTAAACTCCTCGGTCTGCATATATTGTTTACTACATAAACAGTTTACATCATAAACTATATTTTTGCAAGACTGTGCAATTTTGCGACATTCGGTCTCTGCAAGCAGCGTACGGTATTCGCGCGCTGGATCGCAAAACGGCTCTGGCGCTTTTGCGGCCCTCCGGGTATGATGGGAAAGAATCGACGGATCGACCCACCTCTGGATAATAGGAGATGTCAGCGATATGGTTTACTCCGCACGACGTTCCGCGCGGCGCTATATGCCTTTTACATACAAGACGATGATTCCGTATCTGCTGCTGGTACTGCTGACCGACGCGGTGATCGGCTCCATCTCGTATTCTATGCTGACCGACTCCCGGACCGAAATGGCCGAGACCAGCATCCGCACCAGCATGAAGCAGGCCAGCGCCAATATCCGGTACAAAATGGACGAGATCCAGCGCATGTCCGATACCCTTTTCGGCAGTGTGCCGTTTCAGCGGGCGCTTCAGGAGGACGGCGATCCGCTCGACGTTTACCTGACGATGACCGACGAGATCATCCCCGCGCTCAAAGCGCCGCTCCAGCTGTTCGGCAACGATATCCGGCTGATGCTGTATACGCCCAACCCCGATCTGAACGCCGTGTCCGGCGACAATCTGGAGCTGCCGATCAAGAACAGCGATTATTACATCCTGCCGCTTGCGGGTATCGAAGACGCGGACTGGTTTGACGAATTGGAGAACGAAGATCGCGACAACGGTTGGCTCCAGATCGATACCGACCGGAAGCTGGGCAATATTTCGCATTTCCGCCGCCTGGTTTCGTACAGCGATTACAAGACGGGGATCGGCTATATCCGCATCACCGCGTCGCTCGAAGATTTGTTCGGCGGATTGGAAGCGTTTCCGATCGCGGAAGGCTTTACGGTGAGTATGCTGGATTCGTCCGCTGGGCAAACGCTGTTTCGCAAAGGACCGCAGCAGGAGCCGGAGGAAGGAAGCGGTTCGGTCTCGTACCTGACGCTGAGCGAACGGATTCCCGGCACGGACCTGCTGATCGAAACGAAAGTGCCGCGCCGGTACCTGACCCGCGACGCGGGCAGGCTCCAGCAGGCGATCGTGCTGGTCTGCGCGCTCAGCTTCGCGGTGATGGCGTGCATCGGCTTTCTGGTCGCGCGGCTGTCCGGCCGCAAAATCTCGCGCATTTTGTCTACGGTGCGGTCTTTTCAAAAAGGACGCCTGGAAAAACGCCTGCATTTCTCCGGCAGCGACGAGTTCGTGCAGATCGCCGACGCGTTCAACGCCATGGCCGCCAGCATCGACGAACTGCTGCGCAGCGTGTACCGCCAGGGCGTGCAGACCAAGCAGGCGGAGCTCGAAGCGCTTCAAGCGCAGATCAATCCGCATTTTCTGTACAATACGCTGTCGACGATCAGCAGTCTGGCGAATCTGGGCGAGATCGGCAAAGTGACGGAAATGGTGCACGGTCTGTCGCGCTTCTACCGGCTGACGCTCAATCGGGGCAGTGTGCAGATTACGGTGGAGCGCGAGCTGGAGCAGATCGAAGCCTATCTCGATATCCAGCGGGTGAAGTACGCCGAAGCGTTCCGGGTGCATTTCGATATCGAGCCGGGCATTGAACAAGCGACGATTATCAAGCTGGTGCTCCAGCCTTTTGTCGAAAATATTTTCAAACATGCCTGGTTCGGCGAAAGGATCTCGATCCTGATTACCGGCCGCCGCGAAGACGATCTTATCGTGCTCCAGGTGATCGACGACGGAATCGGGATGAAGCCGGGTACGCTGCGGGAGCTGACGGAACCGCGGGAAGCGTCGGGGGATGAAGACGGACACGGTTCTTCCGGGGGCTACGGGGTCAAGAACGTGGACGAGCGCATCAAGCTGAAATACGGACAGCCTTACGGCGTTGTGATCGGCAGCGTGTACGGAGGAGGCACGACGGTCCGGCTGACGTTCCCGGCGGATCTGCCGGAGCCGGGCGCGGCGGAGAAAGACCCGCGCGGGGAAAATGAAAGGGGGAGCTCGTAATGGCGGTACGGGTGCTGCTGGTCGACGACGAAACGATCGACCTGGAATGGATGCGCCGGCGGGTGCTGTCGGGCGGGCTCGATATCGAGCTGGCCGGAGCGGTGACCAGCGGGTTCGCCGCGCTGGAGCGGCTCAAAGAGCAGCCGGTCGATCTGATCCTGTCGGATATCCGCATGCCGATCATGACGGGAACCGAATTTGCGCGCCGGGCGAAAGTCATCAATCCCAAGCTGAAGATCGTGTTTATCAGCGGGCACGAAGAATTCGATTACGCCCGCGAAGCGATCGAGATCAGCGCGTCGGCGTATCTGCTCAAGCCGGTGAAGGACGAAGATTTGTACGCTACGCTGAATAGGCTGTGCGAACAGCTGCGCCAGGAAGGGGAGCGCGACCGCTCGATGCTCGAAGCGCTTTCGCTCGTGCAGGAAGAACTGCTGCTGCGCTGGTTCGAAGACGACGAGTACGCGGCCCCTGCGCCTCATCTTCGCGCTGTGGTCGAACCGCTGCTGGCCGAAGGCTCCGCCGCGGCCGTCATCGAGATCGACGATGCGGAGTGGAAGCTCGGGGAAGACGGAGAAGACGGGCGCCGCCGCTGGACGCGGCGAATCGCCGCGCTGATCCGCTCATGCGCCGCGGAGGAGCAGCTGGGCACGCTGATTCCGCACGGTCCCGCCCGCTTCGTGCTGCTGGCGGCGCGGCCTGCGGCCGCTTTCTCGGCCGGACTTCAGGGGCTGATCCGCGAAGTGGAGCAGAGCTGCGGCCATACGATCACGATCGGCCTCGGTCCGCATGCGGACGACGAAGCCGGCCTGTACCGGTCGTACCGCCGGGCCGCGGAAGCGCTGAGTACCAAATGGCTGCTCGGCAAGAACCGGCTGATCGCGAACGAAGCAAGCTTTGCCGCGAACGATCGGCCGGACGGGCGGAAGCCGGCGGAAGCGCCGGAGAACGAAACCGGAGAGCCGGCTGTTCCCGCCGCGGCCGGAGCCGGAATCGAAGCCTCGGCGCAGCGGCTGATCGACGCCATCCTGGGCTACGATCTGGTGGCGATCGACGACGGGCTGCTGGAGCTGTTCCGCAGCGACGCCGCATCGGCCGGGGCCGGGAAAAGGCGCGTCTACGAGCTGATCGTGCGGCTGACTTCGATCCTGCACGCCGATCTCCAGCGGCGCAGCGAGAATCTGTACGAGCTGCTGGAATGGGACAGCCACAATCCCGAGCTGCTGTTCCGGTTCGAGACGGTGCACGATATCCGCTCCTGGCTCAGACGCCGCTTCTTCGAATTGTCGGAACTGCTGTACGTCAAAAGCCAGCGGCAGAAGCGCAAGCTGATCGACGAGATGATCCGCTACGCCGAAGCCCGGCCGGAACAAAAGATCACGCTCAAGGAAGCGGCCGCGCATTTCGACTTTACCCCCAATTACCTGGGTCATCTGTTCAAGGAAGAAACGGGCGTATCGTTCGGCGAGCACGTCAACGAGCTGCGCAATACCCGCGTGTGCGAGCTGCTGCGCGACCCCACGCTGCGCATCTACGAGATCGCCGAGCGGATGGGCTACAAGAACATGATTTATTTCAACCGGCAGTTCAAGCTGAATACCGGCATGACGCCGGGCGAATACCGCAAGAAAAACCGGATTTGACGTTTGGCTTCTTTCTTTTCCTCCGCATTGGCCCGCAGCCGCTACAAGGCTGCGGGCCGATTGTCGGAATGGGGACGCGAGAAACAAGGCATACGGAAAACGGGGGATGCGCAAAACAACGATGGATCGGTGAAAAAGTATAGGTTTTTGTTGGCCGCCTCCATTTTTATCCTGTAAGCGCTTCCTTATAATCAATGACATAGAGCCGCATTGCCAAGCGCCGCTTCGTCAACAAACCGCAGCGCGCCCGAAAGCGGGCAAGAAAGGGGAATCATCATGACACAACAGACCGCAGCCGGAAGGAAACGCGGGTTCTGGGACGACGTCAGGAAAAATCGCACAATGCTGCTGATGCTGGCTCCGGCCGTCCTGTTTTTCCTGCTGTTCGCTTATGTGCCGATGGCGGGGATCGTACTCGCTTTCAAACAGTTCAACTACGACGGGGGCGTGTTCGGCAGTCCGTGGAACGGTCTCGACAACTTCAAATTCTTTTTCGACTCCGGGGACGCCTGGCGCGTGACGCGCAACACCGCGCTGTACAATATCGCGTTTATCGTCGTCAACAACGTGCTCCAGATCTTCGCGGCGATCCTGCTGTTCGAAGCGGCGGGCAAATGGTTCCGCAAGATTGCGCAGACCATCATGTTCCTGCCGTACTTTATCTCCTGGGTCGTCGTCGGCGCGATCGCGTACAACCTGTTCAACTTCGACGTCGGCACGATCAACATGCTGCGCCAGGGACTCGGCATGGAGCCGGTCGATATCTACAACACTTCCGCGTACTGGCCGTTTATCCTGGTCGCGGTATCCGCCTGGAAAACACTCGGCTACGGCATGGTGATGTACCTGGCCGCGATCACGGGCATCGACACCGAAATGTACGAAGCGGCCGAGATCGACGGAGCGAATATCTTCCAGCGCATCTGGAAAATCACGCTGCCGAACCTCATGCCCACCGTTATTATTCTGGTGCTGCTGGCGATCGGCAATATTTTCCGCGGGGACTTCGGCATGTTCTACAATATGGTCGGCAACAACGGCCTGCTGTTCGCTTCGACCGACGTCATCGACACCTTCGTGTTCCGCTCGCTGACCACGTCCAACGAGATCGGGATGTCGGCCGCCGCCGGATTCTACCAATCGGTGCTCGGCTTCGCCACCATCATGTTCGCCAACTACGCCGTGCGCAAATACGATAAAGACCGCGCTCTATTCTAGGACAAAGGAGGGAAAAGCGTTATGAGTTCAACGAACGTCAACGAACGCCGGGCCGCCGCGCGGCCGGAAGCGAAGAAGCGGCCCGGAAGCGACCGGATTCTGCTGGCGGCGATCGGTTATACGGTACTGACCGTGCTCGCGGTCTTCTGTATCTTTCCGTTTCTGCTGGTCGTCTCCTCGTCGCTGACCGCGGAAAGCGCGATTGTCGAAAAAGGCTTCCAGATCATTCCTTCGGTGTTCTCGGTCGAAGCGTACAGCATCCTGTTCCGCTATCCGGCCGATATGCTGAAAGCCTACGGCATTACGATTACGGTAACGCTGATCGGCACGGCGCTGGGGCTTTTCCTGACCGCGATGACCGCTTACGTGCTGTCGCGGCGCGATTTCAAATGGCGCAATCCGTTCTCGTTTTTCTTCTTCTTCACCACGCTGTTCAGCGGCGGGCTGGTGCCCTGGTACCTGATGATCGTCAACTATCTGCATCTCAAAGACACGCTGCTGGTGCTGATTCTGCCGATGCTGCTGAACGTGTTCTATATCATCGTCATGAAGTCGTTTATGAGCAGTATTCCCGAAGCGATCGTGGAATCGGCCAAGATCGACGGGGCGGGCGATTTCCTGATTTTTATCAAACTGATTCTTCCGCTGTCCAAACCCGCGCTCGCCACCATCGGTTTGTTTATCGCGCTGGGCTACTGGAACGATTGGTACCACGCGCTGCTGTTTATTTCCGACTCCGACCTGATGCCTTTGCAGTATTATCTGTACCGGCTGCTCGGCAATATGGACGGCATGCGCAAAGCGATGATGGAGTCCGGCGCGGTGGTCAGCACAAGCCTGCCGACGGAAAGTTTGAAAATGGCGATGACCATCGTGGCGACGGGGCCGATCCTGCTGGCGTATCCGTTTATCCAGCGGTATTTCGTGCAGGGGCTTACGATCGGCGCGGTCAAAGGATAATCCCCGGTTCCAGTAGCTTGTCTCACTTAATAATAGGGTTTCGTTCGGCTGGATTGCACATGGTTTAGGTGCGATTCCGTTGAAGATTTTGTACACGGTTCAAGTACAAATTCTCAGACGTGCGAAACCATACATCTACTTGAGACAAGTCTCCAGTACTTTCATCTGGGACAAAGTACCGGCGCGGCTTCGCACCGGCTCTGCCCCGAAACGGCGCAATCGGGTTATCATACAGCTTTATCGATTTCAGCCTCACCATTTTACCAAGAGGGGAACGATGGTCATGAGACAAAAAAGAAAGCTCGGAAGTCTGCTGCTGGCGGCCCTGCTGCTGCTGGCGACGCTACTGACGGCCTGCGGGGGAACGAAAGAAAAAGAAACGGCTGGAGACAATCCCGCCGCGGGCGGTTCGGACAGCGAAGCGGTCACGCTCAAAATGCTGCTGATCGGCGGCAAGCCGGTCGATTACGACGAAGTATTCGGCAAGCTGAACGAAATTCTCAAAGAAAAGATCAACACGACGGTGGAAGCGGAATTCCTCGACTGGTCCGACTGGACGCAGAAATACCCGCTCAAATTCGCCGCCAGCGAAGACTTTGATATCGTGTACACCGCCAACTGGGCTTATTATAACGACCAGGCGCTCAAAGGCGGATTCCTGGAACTGACCGAAGACATGCTCAAAGAACATGCGCCGAAGACGTTTGAAGCGCTGCCGCAGACGGCCTGGGATCAGGCAAAAGTAAACGGCAAACTGTACATGGTTCCGCAGAACAGCCAGGAAGTCATCGACAAAGTCGTGCTGATCCGTCAGGATCTGGTGGACAAATACAAGCTGGATCCCGTCACCGATCCGGCGACTTACGCGGAATACGTCAAAGCGGTGCCCGCAAACGAAAAAGGCGTGAGCGGATTCGGAGCCAAACCGGCCGACGGCTGGAAATGGCACGAACTCGACGATGTGCTTCTGGAGCAGCAGAATCAGTGGAGCGTAATCAATACCGGTATTCCGCTGGCGTACAGCCTGGACGACGAATCCGGCAAAGTGTTCAACGTCTACGATACGCCGGAATTCCGCGAGCTGCTGAGCTACTACAAAGACCTTGCGGATAACGGCGGCTGGTCCAAAAATATCGTCAACAACAAAAACGACGTCTGGCAGGATATGAAAGCGGGCAAAGTGGCTTCTTACGCGCAGAACCTCGGCACCGTGGCGTTCAACGTGGCCGAAGCGCGCCGCGATACGCCGCAGTACGACATGATGTTCGTCGACCTGACGCCGGACAAATACAAAACGAGCGCCATCTCCACGCAGAACGGCCTGGCGATCCACGCCACGTCCAAACACGCAGAGCGCGCGCTCGAACTGATCGACCTGCTGCAAAACGACCGCGAGATCCACGACCTGACCATGTACGGCATCGCGGACAAGCACTACAAACCGATCGGCGACGACCGGTACGAACCGGGCCCGAGCGCGGCGAACTATACCGGCTTTTCCAACTGGGGCTGGAACTCGCTGCTGAACCGCACCGATACGTCGTACCCGAAAGAAGCGGACGACATGCTGGCCTCCTGGCAGGATAAAGTCCATCACTCCGCGCTCGAAACGTTCGTGTTCGACGACACCAACGTCAAGAACCAGGTCGCCAGCATCGGCAACGTCATGCTGCGCTACGCCATCCCGCTCGAATACGGCCTGATCCAGGACCTGGACAAAGGCCAGGCCGACCTGATCAAACAGCTCCAGGCCGCGGGCCTCGACAAAGTCCAGACCGAAATGCAAACCCAGATCGACGCTTTCCTGGCCGCGCAGAACTAACAAGACCGCAGCTTCCGCGCGTGTCTTCCACAACCGCAAACCGAATCGCGCACGCTCGGAAGCCGTCTGTACCGAATCCGCCGTTCCCGGGATTGTTCCGGGAACGGTTTGCGCGTTGAGGCAGAGCCTTTCAAAGAAAGGCACAGCTTCTAAGGCATTCTTTTTGTTAAGAGGAGCCGATAAGCGGAGGGAGAAATTCAGTGAAAGAGCGTTAGCGTTCGCCTTTGAAACCGGGAAGATTCCATAAAATATAATCAAGCTTCCTGGTTTCAACAAGCGACTGTAACGAATTTATCCCGCTGCCCTCCCAGGGCTTCCTACGTACAGGATCTTCTGTTAAACCAATCAAAACTTCAAAAGGAGCGACCCAATATGACCAAACCGTTCCCCCCAATATCGCCGAAACTCCCCGTGCTCATGCACGGCGCCGACTACAATCCCGACCAGTGGCTGGACCGCCCGGATATCCTCGACGAAGATATCCGCCTGATGAAGCTGGCCGGCTGCAACGTCATGGCCGTCGGCATTTTCTCCTGGGCGTCGCTGGAGCCGGAAGAAGGCGTCTACCGCTTCGACTGGCTGGATCGCGTGCTGGACCGCTTCGCGCAGGAAGGCATCTACGCCTGGCTGGCTACGCCGAGCGGCGCCCGTCCCGCCTGGATGTCGGCCAAGTATCCCGAAGTGCTGCGCACCGAAGCCAACCGCGTGCGCAACCTGCACGGCATGCGGCACAACCACTGCTGGAGCTCGCCGGTGTACCGCGAGAAAACGGCGAAGATCAACAGCCGCCTGGCGGAGCGCTACGCCCGTCACCCGGCTGTGATCGGCTGGCATATCTCCAACGAATACGGCGGGGACTGCCACTGCGAATACTGCCAAAGCAGCTTCCGCGAGTGGTTGAAAGAGCGCTACGGTTCGCTCGAAGCGCTGAACGCCGCCTGGTGGACCTCGTTCTGGGCGCATACGTACACCGATTGGTCGCAGGTGGAGTCGCCCGCGCCGCACGGCGAGAATATGGTGCACGGCCAGAATCTGGACTGGCGCCGCTTCGTTACGCACCAGACCGTCGATTTCTGCCGCCACGAGATCGAAGCCGTCCGCGGCGCGAACCCGGAGCTGCCCGCGACGACCAATATGCATATGATCGAAGGCGTGGACTACCGGAAGTTCGCCGACCTGCTGGACGTGATCTCCTGGGACGCGTACCCGACCTGGCACGAGCATACGAGCGACGCCGCGCTGGCCGCTTCGGTGGCTTTCTATCACGACCTGTTCCGCAGCATCAAGCACCGGCCGTTCCTGCTGATGGAGAGCACGCCGAGCCTGACCAATTGGCAGGCGGTCAGCAAGCTCAAGCGTCCGGGCATGCACCGCCTGTCTTCGCTCCAGGCGATCGCGCACGGCTCGGATTCCGTGCAGTACTTCCAGTGGCGCAAAAGCCGCGGCTCCAGCGAGAAATTCCACGGCGCGGTCGTGGACCATGCCGGACACGATCATACGCGCGTATTCGGCGACGCGGCCGATCTCGGCCGCTCGCTGGGCAGCCTGTCCGGCATCGCCGGCGCGCCTACGCCGGCCGAAACGGCGATCCTGTTCGATTGGGACAACCGCTGGGCGGTCAAAGACGCCCAGGGTCCGCGCAACAGCGGGCTGCACTACGAAGAGACGGCGATGGAACACCACCGCGCGCTGTGGGAGCGGGGCGTGCCGGCCGACGTGATCGGCAGCGGCGACAGCTTCGACGATTACCGATTGATCGTCGCTCCCATGCTGTATCTGTGCAGCGAAGACACGGGCCGCAAACTGGAAGCGTTCGTCGAACGGGGAGGCACGCTGGTCACGACTTATTGGTCGGGCGTGGTCGACGAGCACGATCTGTGCCATCTCGGCGGATTCCCCGGCCCGCTGCGCCGGACGCTCGGCATCTGGGCCGAAGAGATCGAAGGGCTGTACGACTACGACCGCAACGGCGTGTCGATCGTGCCGGGCGGTTCCGGCCGTTTGCCGGAACTGAGCGGAGCCTATGAAGCGCGCGAGATCTGCGAACTGATTCACGCCGAGACGGCCGAAGTGCTGGGCGTGTATACGGAAGATTTCTATGCGGACAGACCGGCGCTGACTGTCAACCGGCTGGGCGAAGGCTCGGCCTATCATCTGGCGACGCGGCTGGGCGAAGACTTCCTGAACGATTTCTACGCGGGCCTTATCCGGACAAGCGGCGTGAAGCCCGTGCTGGGCAGTGAGCTCCCACCGGGCGTGACGGCTCAGCTTCGCCGCGGCGAAGAGCAGGATTACGTATTTCTGCTGAATTTCAGCGGCGAAGAGCGGCAGCTGGAACTGGACGGGCACAGCTATACCGACGCCGAGACGGGCGAGCCCGTCCCGAAGAAGCTGACGCTGCCGGTCAATGCGGCCGTCGTGCTGAGCCGCCGAACGAACGCGGAGCGCGAAAGCGGACAACCGGCATGAAGCATTCCATCCGCGCGAATATCGCGCGAAAAGCCATCCGTCCTTCGACGCTCAAAGCGGGAGGAACGGCGCCCGGCGGAGACCGGCTTTCGTTTACGAATTATTATATGGAATGGAACGGCCGGCCGTACTTCGGGATCTGCGGCGAATTTCATTATTCGCGCTATCCCGCCCGCGATTGGGAGATCGAGCTGCGCAAGATGAAGATGTCGGGTATCGGGATCGTGGCGAGTTATATTTTCTGGAATCATCACGAAGAACGTGAAGGCGTGTACGACTGGACGGGAAACCGCGATCTGCGCCGGTTCGTTGAATGCTGCGCCGAACTCGGCCTGCGTGTTATTTTGCGGATCGGGCCGTTCTGTCACGGCGAAGTCCGCAACGGCGGCCTGCCGGACTGGATGCTTGGCCGGTCGTTCGAGGTTCGTTCGAACGACGAAGAATATCTGCGCCATGTCCGCAGGCTGTACGCGGAGATCGGCCGGCAGAGCGACGGGCTGATGTTCAAAAACGGAGGACCGGTCATCGGCATCCAGCTGGAGAACGAGCTGAACGCGGCCGCCGCGCTGTGGGAACTGACCGCCGGGCAGGGCGGCGAGTATTTGAGCGGCGGAGTCGGCGGGGCCGAAGGCGAGCGGCATATGACGCTGCTCAAGCGGATGGCGGTCGAAGCGGGCCTCGACGCGCCGCTGTATACGGCGACCGGCTGGGACGAAGCACCGCTGCCGGAAGACGAACTGCTGCCGCTGTACGGCGGCTACGCCTATACGCCGTGGAGCGTCGGCGCCGAGCATCCGCGGCAGCGGCCGACGGGCGAGTACCTGTTCGCCGATTACCACGGCGAATCCGAGGCGGACGCGCGCGGATTCCGTCCGCCTTACGACCGGACGGCTTATCCGTTCGCCTGCTGCGAGATCGGCGGCGGCATGCAGACCTGGGTGCTGTCGCGCTTTGTCGTTGAACCGGAAAGCGTGCATGCCATGAGCCTGGTCAAGCTCGCCGGCGGCTGCAACTTCCTGGGCTACTATATGTTCCACGGCGGCAGCAATCCGATCGGCTCCGGCGGTTATTTGAACGAAAGCACGACGCCGAGGATCGGCTACGACTTTCAGGCGCCAATCGGCGAATTCGGGCAGATTCGCGAGTCCAATCACGCGCTGCGAAGCCTGCACGCGTTTCTGCGGACGTTCGGCGCTCGGCTTGCGCCGCTCGCGACCGTGCTGCCGGAAGACGCCGCGGGTCTTCGACCCGAAGATACGCAAACGCTTCGCTGGGCGGCGCGTACCGACGGGCGCTCGGGCTTCCTGTTTGTGAACAACTACCAGGATCATATCGAGATGCCGGATCGCCCGGACGTGACGTTCTCGGTGGAACTGAACGGGGAGAAGCTGGAATTTCCGCGGCAGAGCAGACTGGACGTACGGTCCAACGCTTCGTTTATGCTGCCGCTGAATTTCGATCTGTCGGGGCTGAATCTGCGCTACGCGACAGCCCAGCTTGTAACGGTGCACCGCGCGCAAGAAGATGCAGAACGCAAGAAAGAGATAGAAACGTACTTTTTCCGCATGATCGACGGCCAGGCGGCGGAATTTGCGCTGGACGCGGCGGGGATTGCGGAAGTAAGCTGCGAAGAAGGCGGCGTTTCCCGCGGGGGAAACGGAAGCTGGTGCATTGTGGTGCCGAGCGAAAAGGAAGCGCGATCCGATGCGGCGGCAATCCGCATCCGGCGCGAGGACGGCGGGGAAACGCGGCTGTACGTCATGGCGAAAGCGGAAGCCGACCGGCTGTGGACGTTCGAGGAAAACGGACGCGCCCGCGTTTTGTTCTCGGAAGTTCCGCTTGCGCCCGTGCCCGACGGACTGCAGTTCTACAGCAGAGGACGGCGCGAGTTCGAATTCCGCGAATATAATGGCGGAGCGCACGGAGACGGGTTCAAGCGCCGCCGGGTCGCCGTGCCCGAGCGCAAAGTCGAGATCGGAATTGCGCACGTCCGTCCCGGCAAAGCGGTGCTGACGTTCGATCCTTCTCTTTTGGACGAAACGGACGAGGTGCTACTGAGCATCGAGTACACGGGCAACGTCGGTTACGCGTTTGCCGAAGGCAAGCTGTTCCACGACCATTTTTACAACGGAGGATTGTGGGAGATCGGTTTGTCGCGCTTCCGGGAAGCGTTGACGGGCGGAGAGATAGTGCTGGAAACGACTCCGCTGCGCAAAGGCAAAACGAATATCGCCGAAGATGCCGCCATGGCGGTCCGGCAGTCTTTCGAAGGCGAAGCGGCGGCGGAGTTCCGTCGTATCGAAGCCGAACCGGTGTATACCGTGACGCTGAATATCCCGCCGGCCGCCGACGCCGGGCTCGGGACGCCGCGCGCCGAAGAAATGGAGTAGACCGGATTTGCACGCAGCCCGCCGAACGCTTCCAGACAGAGCGTCCGGCGGGCTTTTTCGAACAATCGGATCGGGCCGGCGGATTTCGCCGCAAGCGAATTCCAACGCAACTGGGACTTTCGGCGTGTGTTGCAATTATTCGAAGGGCTAACCTATAATAAAGTGTTACACATTCATTCATGAAGTGTTAACGAAAAAAAGCCAAACGGGGCTGGAGGTGCGTATGAGCAAGTCGAAATTTTATGTCGTGTGGAGCGGCAAACAGCCCGGCGTTTACGCGACGTGGGCCGAATGCAAAGCGCAGGTGGACGGTTTTCCGGGAGCCCGGTACAAATCGTTCGAGTCGAAGACCGCGGCGGAAGAGGCTTATCGCGGGGGAGCAAAGCCGTACATACGGTCCGGCGGCGCCGGAACCGCGAAGAAAGCCGGAGGACCGAGGCCGGGCGCCAAGCCGACGAGCGAGATCGACTACAACAGCATCTCGGTGGATGTGGGCACGCGGGGCAACCCCGGTCCGGTCGAGTACAAAGGCGTCGATACGGCGACCGGCGAAGTGATCTTCTCGCACGGTCCGATCGCCAAAGGCACGAACAATCTGGGCGAGTTTCTCGCCATCGTGCATGCGCTGGCCCATATTCAGCGCGAAGGCAGCGGCAAATCGGTCTACAGCGATTCCGTCAACGCGATCAAATGGGTCAAGCAGCGCCGGGTGTCGTCCACGCTGCCGCGCGACAAGTCGACGGAGGAGATCTGGACGCTGGTGGACCGGGCCGTTCAATGGCTGGAGACCCATCCTTACAGCACCCGGATCATGAAATGGGAAACCAGAGATTGGGGGGAGATCAAAGCCGATTATGGAAGAAAATAAGCGGCTCGGCCGGCGGCTTCCGAAATTGCGCCCTACCTGCGAACGTGCTAGTATACTTTTTAACGTTTACCGGACCGTCAGGCCGGCTCTTGTTCGCGCGAGAGTCGGCTTTTTGACCGTTTTGGGGCGCTGAGGACGAATGTGTCTTTTTCGGGTAATGAAAGCCAAGACGAGTTTCTTCCATCATATGTCGTAAAATTCGGAAAGGAGCGAAAGAAATGTTTGGCAACGATTGGGATGAAGTGCTGAAGGACGAGATTCGTCAGCCGTATTTTGAGGAACTGATGCGACGGGTGGAGGAAGAATATGAAACGCACACCGTGTATCCGCCGAAGCCGCTTTTGTTTCAGGCGCTCAAGCTGACCCCTTTTGCGAACGTCAAAGCCGTTATTCTCGGCCAGGACCCGTATCACGGTCCGGGGCAGGCGCACGGACTCAGCTTCTCCGTTCTGCCCGGCGTGCGGATTCCTCCGTCGCTGAGGAATATGTACAAAGAAATGGCAAGCGATTTGAATGTGCCGGCGCCGGATCACGGTTATTTGATTCATTGGGCGGAGGAGGGCGTACTTCTGCTCAACACCGTGCTGACCGTAAGGGAAGGCCAGGCGGCTTCGCATCAGAAGCTGGGTTGGCAGCGTTTTACCGACGCCGTTATTCAAGCGATCGGCGAAAGGGAGCAGCCGGCCGTATTTATTCTCTGGGGCAGTCATGCGCAGAAAAAAGAAGCGCTGATCGATGCGAGCCGTCATGCCGTGCTCAAATCGGTACACCCCAGCCCGCTGTCCGCCAGAGGCGGATTTTTCGGGAGCCGGCCGTACTCGCAGACGAACGATTACTTGAAATCTCACGGCATTCAGCCGATAAATTGGGAAATACCGTCGCTGTAAAGCGACCGCCCGGAGGTGCGCGCTTTGAAACATTGGGTGGGAAGAAAAGTGGTCGTCGACAACGGCGGGCCGTATCAGACGAAACGCTACGGGACTTTGATCCGGTGGAACGACAAAGAGCAATATATCGTACTCAGTCCCGGCGGAGTCAGGATTGCCATGAAGGACATTATGTCGATCCGCGAGATCGAGATTCTGCCCCAGGAAAGCAGGCAGGCCGCCGGCCGTCCGAACTCGATCGGTTATATCGTCAAGACGATGCGGCAGTTCGAGCACGCCGTCTTGTTCCGCTCCGCAATGATGATCTGGGAAGGAGACCGTCTATTGGCCGCAAAAGCGCATTTGATCAAGCACAACGACCAGA
The DNA here is from genome assembly GCF_030518235.1 of Saccharibacillus sp. CPCC 101409. Lineage (GTDB taxonomy): Bacteria > Bacillota > Bacilli > Paenibacillales > Paenibacillaceae > Saccharibacillus. The sequence goes on from NZ_JAULSA010000002.1 coordinate 389,539, forward strand.
CGGTCACGCTTGAAGACGGAACCGTACTGGTCAAAAAAGAATACCTGTTCGTCGTCCGCTCGTTCCGCGGATAAGCCGTTTCCTGTCGCCTTGAGCGGTAAACCGCTTACGGCGGCAGCGGCGGCGGGCGAACGGCAGCCCGTACGGGAGCCGCGCGCGATCCTTCAATGGATTACGCGCGGCTTTTTGAATTGTCCGCCCGGCGCATCCGGGCCTATAATAGAAAGCGAAGGGACCGGGAGCACGGGATTCGCGCGCCCGGCGTCCCCATTACGCTGCAGGGAGGCAATCGAACAACATGAACAAACTGGCTGTAATCTCGGATATCCACGGCTCGCTGACCGGCTTGAACCGGGCGCTGGAACGGGCGGAACTCGAAGGAGCGGACCGCATCCTGCTGCTCGGCGACTATCTGTACCACGGACCGCGCAATCCGCTGCCCGACGGCTACGACCCGCAGGGCGCGGCGGCGGTACTCAACGGCCGCAAAGCGCAGATCGCGCTGGCGGTTCGCGGCAACTGCGACGCCGAGGTCGATCAGATGCTGATCGACTTCCCGATCATGGGCGAGTACGCGATCGCGCTGCAGGAAGACCGCCGGATCTTCGCCACGCACGGACATCACCGGCATATGGACGATCTGCCGGAGCTGCTGTCGGGCGATATTTTTATGCAGGGACATACGCACGTGCCGGTCGCCGAACGCCGAAACGGCCTGTATCTGTTCAACCCCGGTTCGGTTTCGCTGCCCAAAGAAGGCTATCCGCCGTCGCTCGGCATCCTGGACCGCGAAGGGCTGGTCGTCCGCGGGCTGGACGGAGCGGAGATCAAGCGGATCGGCTTTGCCTGAATAGGAACCTTACAGCGGCCCGAGTTCTTTCTCCATCCGCACATGCAGGATGCCCGCGTCGTAGAACGGTTCGCCGGGCTTCGTGACATAGCCGAGCCCGGCATAAAAAGCTTCGGCGTGGCACTGGCTGTCGAGCACGGCACGGCGAAATCCGGCTTCCCGGGCCGCGTCTTCGAGCGCCGCCACGACGACGCGCCCGTAGCCTTTGCCGCGAAAAGCGGACCGCACGGCGATGCGCTGGAATTTGGCGGCGCCGCCCTGGTAAGGAATCAGCCGTCCGGCGGCGACTTCTTCGCCCGCCTGTTCGATCAGCACATGACGCGCCCGGGAGCCGATTGCGTCGTAGTCGTCGACCTCCAGCTCTTCGGGAACCTGCTGTTCTTCGATAAAGACTTCCCGCCGCACGGCCAGGCCGCGCCGCAGCTGCTCTTCGTTCTCCACTCTCGTGACTTTCGTTTGCATGACGCAGGAAGCCTCCTTTTTGCGTTTCGTTCCGTTCTCCGACTTTCGATTCGAACCATCATTATATCGAAGCGGCAGGCAAAAATCTACGGGAAACCGATTCCGCGCTTCCTCATTCGGTTAAAATCGTATTGAAGGGTCAAAAGGAAAGAGGAGGAGCCATCATGACAAACCGAACGATCGTAGGCGTATTTCCGACCGAGCAGGCGGCACTGGACGCCATTCACCAATTGAAAGCGAAAGGCGTGGGCAGCGACCAGATTACGGTAATCGGGCGCGACCCGCATCATATCGAGGAAATCAGCCAGGACACCAATTTGAAGTCCGCGGAAGCCAACACGCAGCCCGAAGAATCCAAAGGGTTCCTGAACAGCATCCGCGACACGTTCAGCGAGTCCGGCGACAGCGAATTCACCAATGTCGGTCCTTATGTGGCGGCGGGACCGCTGGCGCATAAGTTTATCGGCTCCGATACGTATTCGGGCGGCCACGGCTGGAGAGACGACTTCGCGAATCTGGGATTCAGCGAAGCAGAAGCCGAGAAGTACGACAAAGCGGTGCAGGAAGGCAGCCTGCTGCTGCTGCTCGAAGAATCGTCCGGCGAGCTGGGCGAGATCCGCAGCATCCTCGGCACCACGGCGAACACAAGCGAATAACCCGCTGCGCGGTTTTGGCGGCGGAATCATGCGGGGCGGACGGCGGACTTTGCCGGTCCGCCTTTTTTGCGTTGAACGGAAACGTCGGGTCGGAGCTTACTGCTGAATTTCTAACATAAAAAGTAAAAACGCCTAAGGTTAAGCGAGCGGGGTGCCGATATAAAAAATACCCTTATCCGCGCTTTGTCTATAATTTACGGGGACTTCTTGCGTATACGTCTATGTTTTTGGAGGCCGCTGAGATGAAACGTATCCAAATTTTTTACGGGGGCTCCCTTCTTTACCTCGCCTTTTACCTTATTCTGTTTCGGGTATTCGCAGGGCAAGAAGCGGCGATCGCCCGAATCGGATTTCTGAATATCCTGCCCATTGTGTGCTGTCTGGGGCTGCTTGCCGGCGTCATTCGCAGATCGGAACCGCGAAGCCGTTTGTTCTGGAGGCTGATCGCGGCCAGCGCGTCCGCTTATTTGCTGTCTCTCCTGCTGCAAATGACGGATATGTTCCGCGGAAGCGGCTGGCTGTCTTCGTCCAGCCTGTCGGAATTTTTCTGGATGCTCGAAAGCCTGCTTTTGTTTGCCGCGCTGCTGTTTCTGGTATATCGGCGGCTCAAGAAGCTGCGTCTGGTGCAGGCGATGCTCGACGCTTCGATCTTGATGACGACCGTCGCGGTGCTCAGTTGGAGTCTGCTGATCGATCCGCTGCTCCGCCATGCGCCGCAGGAGAACTGGATGCACCTGCTGCTCAGCCTGGCTTATCCGGTTACGGACCTCGGCAATTTGTTTCTGCTCAGCCTGCTGCTGTTTGCCAATCAGTCGCTTGGAACCGCCAGAGCCGACGTCTGCTTCCTGGTTTCGGTGCTGCTGCTGGCCTTCGGCGATTCCGTCTATTTGTATCTGGTGATCAACGACGCCTACTCGGCCGCAAGTCCGATCAATATCGTCTGGACGATCTGGATTCTGTGCATGACGGCGGCCGGAGCGGAATCGCTGGAGGGCGAGCAAACGAAGCGCGGCGCGGCCAAAAGCCGCCGTTTTCCGGGCCGGCGGGGCTGGCTGCCCAGACTGCTGCCCTGCGCGAGCCTCGTGATCCTGTTTGCGGTCGTCCTGGGCGAATTGTCGGAATTTAACGTGATGGTGCTGGGCAGCGCCGTGGCGGTTCTGCTGATTATCATGCGCCAGGTGCTGATGTTTACGGAAAACGACAATCTGCTGGGACGGCTGGGGCAGTCGATCGAAGTCAAAGACTACGAAGCCAATCACGATCCGCTGACCGGACTGCCCAACCGCCGCCTGTTCGATCTGGAGCTTCAATCCGCCGTAGAGCGCGCCGAACAGGAAGGCCGCAATCTGGCGCTGCTGTTTTTCGACCTCGACCGCTTCAAGCACGTCAACGACAGTCTGGGCCACACGGTGGGTGACCGGCTGCTGCAAATCGTGGCGGACCGGCTGCGGGAGTACCTGCCGGCTTCCGGGCTGCTGGCCCGTCAGGGCGGGGACGAGTTTACCGTGCTGGTCGATCCGCTGAACGGGGAAGTGGAAGCATACCGGGCGATCGCCGCAATCGAGGAAGCGCTGAGAAAGCCGATCGCGATCGGGCATACCGTGCTGTACGTGTCCGCCGGTATCGGCGCGGCGCTGTACCCGAGAGACGGCGCGACGGCGGGCGAACTGATGCAGAGCGCCGATATGGCGATGCACGAAGCGAAGAACAACCGCCATCAGAAAAGTCTTTTTTTCGAACCGCGTTTCGCGGAGAAGCTCGGTTACAAAGTCGGCCTGGAAAACGAGATGCGCGGCGCGATCGAACGCGGCGAATTCTCGGTCTATTACCAGCTGCAAAAAAATATCCAGGACTGCCGGATCGTCGGCGTCGAAGCGCTGCTGCGCTGGCATCATCCGGTGCTCGGCAGCATCTCGCCGGTGGAGTTTATTCCGGTGGCCGAGGAAACCGGCATGATCGTCGAGATCGGCGAGTGGGTGATGAAGACAGCCTGCCTGCAGCAGCTCCGCTGGGAGCGCGAAGGCTACGGATCGCTGCGGATGAGCGTCAATGTCTCGCCGTATCAGTTCCAGGACGAGCTGTTTGTCGAGAAGATTATCCGCACACTGCGCGAAACCGGAGTGGACGCGGAGAAGATCACGCTCGAAGTCACCGAATCGCTGGCGATTCGCGATACGGATAAAGTCGTCATGCAGCTCAAGCTGCTGCGCGAAGCCGGGTTGAAGCTCGCTATCGACGATTTCGGCACCGGCTACGCGTCGCTGAAATACCTGCGCAGCTTCGAACCGCAGCTGCTGAAGATCGACCGTTTCTTCGTCGAAGGCATCGATACCGAAACGACTCGCGGCGATATGGTGCGGGCGATTATCGCGATCGGCAAAAGCCTGAACATGGAAGTGCTCGCCGAAGGCGTGGAAACCGAGAACCAGCTGCAGTACCTGCGCGCGGCGGGCTGCGACGAAGTGCAGGGCTACTACATCAACCGCCCGATGCCGGCGCGCGAAGTGGAACGCCTGCTTGAAGGGAAGCGTCCCCCGATGTCGGGAACGGCTTAGCAGCATGGGTTCAAATTTCGAAAGAAGAAAAGTGGGAGAGTTCCGGCAAAGTGGGAACTCTCTTTTTTCATGTGCCGGCGGCCGCAAATTTTTCGTTTCGGGAAACTTTGTCCGGGCTGAACGCGTCTTTATGAAAGAGAAGTTTGCCGCAGGAAACAGGAAGGGGACCGACGATGAAGAATCGACTGTATAAATGGGCGGCCGGGCTGCTGGCGGGCAGCCTGCTGATTACGCCTATCCCGCACGCGGAAGCATCCGAACCGCCTTCGCTGGTGCTGAACGGCTCGCCGCAGTCCGAAGGCTCGGCCGGGCTCGAAGTACGGGATGGACGCACTTACATACCGGCGGAAACCGCGGCGCGGCTGCTCGGGTTCCGCGCGAATTACGATTCCGCTTCGCAAACGCTGACGCTGCTGCGGCCGGATGCCCGGATCGACGTAAAGCCGGGCGAAGAACGCGCGGAGATCAACGGCCGAATCGTCAAGACCGGCGCGGCTGCGTTTATACGCGGCGGGCGGGCCTATATTCCGCTGAAGCTGCTGTCGTCCGCGCCGAAGATCCGGATCGGGCGGGAAGCGGGAGCCAATACGGTTACGCTGAGCGACGCCGGCAGATTCCGCATGATCGCGGAGGGGGACCGGACGGCCTGGGTCTCGTTCGAGAGCGGAGAAGTTTATTCGCTGGAATCGGGTTCTCCCCGGAAGCTGGCGGACGCGGACGTATCGGATCTGGACTGGGGGACTCTGGATATTCGCCCGCTCGGCGGCAGCGCTTATCTGCTGACGGTGGGACGCGAGTACGGCGCTTCGATGCAGATCGTCAATCATCGCTTTCAATTCCTGGTCAAGAACGGGACGGTACGGCGGCAGATGCACGAGCGGTATTCCGGCATGTATTCGACTGCGCAGTTCGGACCGCAAACGCTGCCCGCGCAGCGCGCTTACATGACCGACGGCCAAACGGTGCAGGTCGTCGGCGCGAACGGCGCGCTGGCCGCAACTTACGAGCTGGAAGAGCTGACCGGACAAACCGGACCGTTTATCGTCGAGTCCGTTACGGCGGATTATTTGCTGGTGAGGGCTTTCGATACGCTCCAGCCGACGCTGATCGACCTCAACGCGCACCGATCCGTTCTCCTTTACCGCGAACTGCTGGACGCGGCCGAGCAGAAAGAGTGGGACGAGGTATCGACCGATACCGGCGAGCCGCTGCTGCTGCAATCGAGACTGCGCTTCGTGAAGCAGGAGGGCGGTGAGCTGACCTTTACGTATCGGCGCATCGCGCCGGGCGGCACATTCGGCGGTACAGGCACGGTCGTGTATACGCTGAAGCGATGAGATTTGGTTTTGGGCAAAGGGAACTTTTGAGCGGGACGAATGAGATAAAGAAAAAAACGATGCGCTGACGGGAATGCCAAAGAACCTTCAAAACCACGACGAAAGTGGTCTCGAAGGTTCTTTTTTATGGGGTGCTTTTATGAGATTGTTCGTACCGCGATCGAAAATAGCAGAACGAGGACGAAGGCGAGTATGCGAGAACAAAAAGAATGGTGAGAGCAGGTCGATTGAACGTCCAAGGAGCCGCCGATCAGGCTGTCGCCTCCGAACAAATATCGATTGGGAAAGAAATGATTGCTGCAAATCCGCATCAATTTGTCCCAGGTACTCGGAAAAGTCAATCATTGATGTCGATCCGCAGCAATTTCATCTCCAATAACCTGAAATCGGGAGAAATCGCTCTATTGGCAGCGAAATTGCTGCGCATATGCAGGAATGCCCGGTTTTACGGGTCAAAGCACCAAATTTTCTGCGTATTTGCATCAATGGTTATCCGGGGGCTGCTCTTCGTGCTCTGCGGCGGCAGTCGGGGCCGAGCCGCGCATTCGGGCGAACACGCCCAACAGCGGCAGCAGCAGAACGCCCGACGCCAGCAAAGCGGCTCTAATCGAGAAGCGGCTGCCGATCCAGCCGACGAACGGGCCGCCGGCCGTTTGCCCGAGCGCGTCGGACTGGCTGACCATCGACAGCACGGTCGCCCGGCTGCGCTTCTCCAAGTTATGGTTCAGCCACGCCGAGTACACCGGCGCAAAGACCGCCGAGGCGGTGCCGGTCAGCAGCAGCGCGCACAGCGCCCGGCCGAAGTCCGGCGCAAGCGCGAAGCCGGCAATCGCCGCCGCGCGCAGCGCCGTCAGCAGCAGCAGCGCGGTCGTGACCGCTCGCCGGCTGCCCAGATCGAGCCGGCGCTCCGCCAGCCGCACGCCGACAAGGCCCAGCAGCGTGATCGACGCCCCGATCACGCCGAACCATGCGGCCGTGCTCAGCCCCGCGTCCGGAAGGCCTTCGCCGCTCAGCAGCAGCGTCGGCCAGAGCCGGTCGTAGCCTTCCGACGCAGCGCCGCTTAGCAGCGTCACGACGATCAGGCCCAGCAGCAGCGGGCTGCGGCGCACGAAGCTCGCGCCGCGCATCCAGGTGCCGGCCATCTCGCGCAGCGGATTCGGCCGTTTGTCCGCTTCGTGCTCGGGGCGCGCGAAGCCCGTTTCGTCCATCCTGCGGATCAGCAGCAGGCCGAGCAGCAGATACATCGCTCCGCCTGCCAGAAAGGGCAGGTTCGGCGCAAGCTGCGACAAACCTACGCTCAGTCCGATACCGAGCAGCGAAGCCAGGAGCGAGAAGCGCTGCGAGCGCATCATCACGGAACCGGCCGCTTCTTCGCCGGTCTCGTCGACCAGCCAGGCGGTATTTGCGCCGCTGATAAACGTCCAGCCGATGCCGTACAGCATCTGCGAGATCAGCAGCCAGCCGAAAGCCGGCAGCGCCGAGCCGCCGGCGACAAACCAGACGACGCACCCTTCGAAGGCGAACGCGCCTCCCATTATCCACATGCCGATAATGACCGACCATTTGCGGCTGTACGTATCGGCAACCACGCCGGTCAAACCTTCGAACAGCAGAACGGTAAGCTCCAACACGGTGCCGACCAGCACCAGCTGCAGCGGATTCAAGCCCAGCTGCGCAATATAGTAGATGCTGTACGTCGTGAAGATGGTGCTGGAAGCCAGCGCCGTTATCGCATTCATAAATAAATAAACTTGTGACGCCCGGTTGTTCTTCGACAATTCGTTGTCCGCCTTTCGGGCGGGCCGCACGCTTTGTCCGCAGCCGGATCATGTACAATAAAACGCGAAGCCTACCGTACCGTCCCTGCCGGACCGCGCGCATTTGCGCCGCCGATCGTAATTGAATATGGGGTGGGATCGAGTTGGGGTCTTCGATGAACTGTTAACAAAACAAACACCTCCGTTTTTGGCCGGTTGTCCGCAAGCTGCGTTCGAAATATAACCGGCCGGCACAGGCTGTACCTGTGCTCAATTGGTAACATTATACTCAAAAAGCCTATTAGAAGTACAGATCTATTCAAAAAGCCGTATTCTCCCGTTCGGCGAAGCGACGGGAGAATACGGCTTTCAAGTTAAAAGACTATCCGCTTACTTCCCCGGATACACCTGCACCCGAACTTCCTTGTCCGGCAGATGCTCGATGTAATAGAAGATTTGCAGCTCGGCGGAATCGCCGGTGAAATTCTTGTACGCGTCCAGGCGTTCGCCGCCTTCGTCCTGCATGCGTTGAATCATCGGGGTACCGTATACTTTGCCGCGGCCCGAACCCATGTACGTCTGCGCGATACCGCCGAAATTCGGGTCCGTACTGCTCGTCTGCACATACAGATCGCCGCCCTGTTTGTAGTACGTCCATTTTACGGGGAATCCGCCGACGTTGGCGACCAGGCTCTGCTTCCGGGCGCCGATATTCGCAAGCCGGACAGGAGCCGGCAGATCGCCTTCATGCGGGACGACTTCGTGCTTCGCGCTCAGCACGATCGTGGAATCCGGCGACAGCGCCAGATCCGCCGGTCTTTCCAAAACCAGATTGTAGCCGCTTTCGCCGCGGATTGCCCAGCTGTTAAGCTCTTTGTCGATGCGTTTGCCGTCGACGATCAGCTCATACCGATTGAAGGAAGGAGACGGGCCGTCCGGTTCGCGGACTTCCAGCCGGATCTGCGTGGGCGTAATCGACAGTTTGCTGAGCTTCAGAGCGTCCTCGCCTTCGCCCAGGGAAACGTTCAGCTTCTGCTCGGACGAAGCGTGCCGCAGTTCCGACTTGTCGAGGACGAGCGGGAAATTCCAGCTGTCTGCGACCTTGTCCACGGCGCGCTGATAAGCCAGTTTATAGGTCAAGCCGCCTTGAGCCAGCGCCGAAGTGTCGTAGTACTCCTCGTTGATCTTCGAGCCGTTCTCGCCAGGAGCGCCGTAAGCGCCCGGCTGCGAAGCCGGAATCGGTTTGCCGTTTGCGTCGTAAACCCGGAGTTGGGTAAATCGGCTTCCAGCCTGCCCGGATGCGTTCGCCGATACCGCCGTGCGGATCATCGTGCTGCCGTCCTCCCGGACGAACGGTTGAAGCGCCAGACGATCGATACCGTCCTGCCCGATCTCCACCGTCTGCGGCTGCGGATCGGCGGCGTCGAAGTTCAGCTCGCGTTCGGTTCCTTCGTAGAAGTGAAGTCCTTCCAGATGAAGTTGGACAGATTCCGACGAACCCGACGGCGACCAGTCCGTTTCGAAGTATCCCGCCAGCGTGCCGCCGCTTTCGTTCAACTGCTGCATTTCGCTGACTTCGTGGCTTTGTCCGCTCGCGTCGTTGATCAAAAGGCGGGAAAAGTCGAAAGACGAGCCTTGTTTGCAGCCCGGGTCGAGGCTGTACAGAATTACCGTCCGTCCGGCATCGGCAAATGCGGTATGCAGCGTCAGCGTAACGCCGTCATGCGTGACCGACTGTTCGATCGATTGGCCGAGACCCTGCGCCAGCGCCGTTTGAATGCCTTCGCGTCCGGCCAAAATATCGCTCCAGTCGTACTGGAAAGCGGCGTAAGCCGGTACGGCGGCCAGCGCCGCGCCGAGCGCCGTGACCATCGCGACTTTGCGTACCCGCATTCGCGCCGGAGCGCGATTCGCCGATTCCCGGCCGGGAGCTCCGGCCGCGCCGCCGCGTTCCAGTTCAAGCTTCATTTTCATCCACATCGCGTCGTAATCCGGTTCGGGCGGCGCCGATCCTCCGCCCAGTTTGCCGTGCAGCAGCGCTTCGACTGCTTCGGTCTTCCGGTCGCTCGGCTGTTTGCCGTCAATAAATTTGGTATTCATAAGCTCCTCCTTTATTCAGTTTAAGCTTCCCCTGTTTTTCCAGCATCTGCTTCAGCAGTTTCAAGCCTTTATGCTGCCTCGATTTGACGGTGCCGGCGGGAATTTTGAGGATTTCCGCAATTTCCGCGATGGCGAGATCGTGGATATACCGCAGCGAGATCACCGCGCGGATCTTGATCGGCAGGCGTCCGAGGTAGCCGGCCCATTCTTCGGCGGCTTCCCGGTCTTCGGCCGCGGCGTCGGGCGTTTGCTCGGGCGCCCGGACCAGCAGCCTGGAATGGGTGGTCAGCTTGGAGCGGAGAGTGGTCCGGCGCTTGAGCAGGTTCAGGCAGCGGTTGACCGCGATGCGCAGCAGCCAGGCCTGTACGTTGTCGATATGCTGCCAGCCGCTGCGAAAAGCGGTCATGAACACTTCCTGACAGATGTCTTCCGCGTCCGCGGCTTGACCGAGCATATAGTAGCAGGTCCGGTACACGTCCGAGCGGTACGTTTCGAACAGCTCTTTGTTCGTCACTTGCGCGCCTCCTTCCGGGTGGATTCATTTATCAAATATCAAACAAACGACGGAGGCGTAAGGTTCATTTTTTCTTTGCTGCATTTATTTTATTCCGGGATGTCGGTATCGGCCATACTAAAAAACCGTTACGGAATATCCGTAACGGTCGACCCTTCGAATCGGCTTAACCCAGCCGGTACAATCGGACTCCGTGCGGAGGCACGGTCGTCCGCAGAACGCCGGAATCCGGTTCGGCGGACTCGCCGCTCCATAACTCCGTGCCCGACGCCGGGCCGGTCAAGCCGAGGGCCGTCAATTCCAGCTCCGGTTGCAGCTCCGCGTCGCCGACGTTGAACACGGCGGCATAACGCGAGCCGTCGTCGTGCTCGGCGGTCCAGACAATCAGCGCGCCTTCGCGCAGCGCTTCGCGGGCGCCGCGGCTTTCGCGCTGCATGCGCAGCACTTCGCGGTTGGTCAGCAGCGACAGCGTCCAGTCGTCGCAGTCGCGCAGTTCGCCGCCGAAGATCAGCGGCGAGCGGAAGATACTCCACAGCGACATCATGGTCCGCTGCTCGTCTTGGGTAAAGCGGGTCCAGCGGTCCGCGCCGCCGCCGTCCACGGAGCGGATGCCGATATGGCCCAGCGGCAGCATATCGCAGTCCGGCCAGCACCCTTCGGCCGGAACTCCCTGCCAGGTCCGGCAGCGGTCGAACATATCCAGCAGCAGCGGCCACTGGTCCCAGAAATCGTCCGTCACCCGCCACATATTGGCATGCCCGGCGAAGAAATCGGCATATTCGACCGGGGCGGGACCGGGGGAAAGACTGAGCACCATGCTTCTGCCGCTGCGCTCGATCGCGCGGGCGATCAGCTCGATCTCCGGCTGATGCGTATCGTACAGGCGCGAAGCGGCGATATCGTCCACTTTGACCAGATCGACGCCCCACTGCGCGTACAGCTCGAACAGCGAATCGTAGTAAGCCTGCGACCCTTCTTTGGAAGCGTCCACGCCGTACATATCCGTATTCCACGGACAAATGGAATTCGGATGCGCGATATCGCGCGCCGTCGCGTCCGTGTTCAGCAGGGCGGCCGCCGCATGCGCGGCCTGACGCGGAATCCCCCGCATGATATGGATGCCGAACTTGAGCCCCAGGCTGTGCACGTAATCGGCCAGCGGCTTGAATCCGAGCCCGCCCGCGGCCGAAGGAAACCGGTTCTCGGCCGGCATCAGCCGCGAATATTCGTCCATGACGAGCGGAACGAACGCCCGGTACTGCGAAGAATTCGCGCCCGGCTCGTACCACTGGATATCCACGGTGATGTATTCCCAGCCGAACGCTTTGAGGTGCTCGGCCATGTATTCGGCGTTGCCCCGGATTTCTTGCTCCGTCACGGCCGCTCCATAACAATCCCAACTGTTCCAGCCGAGCGGCGGAACCTTTGCGGCAAGCTTGTGGTTCATTTGACAATCCCCTTTACCGTTTAGTGAGCGTATTGCTCTTGACGATTTCATCATAATAAAGGGGAGAGCACGATTCTACGACGATTATGAACGAACGATAGCACAATATTGCGGTCGATCGATCCGGATAGACCACAAGTTCCTGCCCCGTTCAATCGAACCCGCGCAACCGGATCTGTTCAATCGAACCCGTTCAATCGAAAAACAGTCTCCGGTACACCAGGCTTTCGCTGCCGCCGCGGAATTCGCCGGGCGTCAGCCCCGTCATGCCGCGAAACGCCCGGATCAAATAACTGCCGCTCGAATACCCGACCTGCTCGGCGATGGTGGAGATGTCGAGCCCGGTTCCGCGCAGCAGCTCCATCGCTTTTTCGATTCTTACGCGGGTCAGGTAAGCGCCGGGCGTCAGGCCCGTGCAGGCCGAGAAGCGGCGGATCAGATGGTACTTCGACAGGGAAACGACCTCCGCCAGCCGTTCGATGCTGATCATGCGGGCGTAATGCCGCTCGATGTATTCGGCGGCCAGCCGGATATTCGCCGGCCAGTTCGAACGGTCGCGCCGGGCGGTCGAAGGGAAGCGGGCCAGTTCGGTCATAAACTGATACACGCAGGAAGACGCGATCAGCGGATCGGAGATCCGGCCCGCCGCCGCGTCGGCCACGATCATCCGCAGCAGCCGGACCGGCGCGCTGTCTGCGGGCAGATGCGGCGTGTCTCCGGCTTCGAGCCGGAATTTCCGCCAGAGCGGAAGAATAAGCTCCGGCCGCAGCAGCAGAAAAAAGAACGACCAGGGCTCCGCCGACGACGGATCGTAGGCGTAACGGTGCGGTCCGGGAATCTCGGCGAGAAAAGCCTGTCCGGCGGAAATCCGGCGCGTCCGTCCTTCGTATTCGTAAACGCCTTCGCCGGATACGGTGTACTGGAACAGCAGCAGGGGACCGTCGGTCCGCTGCTGCCCGTCCCATTGATAATCGGCGTGATCGATACGGTCGCAGCCGGCCGCATACAGCGCGCACAGCCGGAGCTCGGGATCTTCGGCGAAACGAAAGCCGTAAGTGCCGGGTTGCATATCCATAAGCGTCCTCCTCGAAGCGAAGATGGAGCGGAGGGAAAAGCGGCGCCGCGATTCGGGACAAAGCCGTTTGTTTCGCGCCCTGCCGCGCAAGCTTCCTTCCGCCGTATATACCTTGATCTTACCATACGGCGGAAGCGGACTGCCGCGCCGCGGCGTCTGCGGGATTCGTTCGTCAAACGCGTCCGCGCGGTTGTCCCGAAGCGCGGCCGGATCATCTGCGCAGCGGTCCCGGCGCTTCGCCGGCTTCGTGCAGCCTTCGGTACTCGTTTGGCGACACGCCGATCTCCTGCTTGAACAGCTTGGCAAAATGCGAATCGTTGGCGTAGCCGACTTTGCCGGCGACGACGCCGACGGAGCAGCGGGTGCTTTCCAGCAGCCGTCTGGCGGCGTCGATCCGGCAGCGGATAATATAAGCGCCGAGCGAGATCCCGGTTTCCCGCTTGAACAGCCGGGCGAGATAATCCGGATTGAGGAAAAAGACTTCGGCCAGGCCGCCCCGCGTCAGGTCGTCGCCGTAATGCTCGCCGATATAGCGCTGAAGCTCGCGCGCGACCGAATCCGGCCGGTCGGCGAAGCTGAGATAATCGGCGGCGGTCCGGACCAGGTAGTCGATATACGCCTGCATATCGCGGGTCGAACGCGCCGAATCGGCGAACAGCCGGTCGCCCGCTGCGCCGGCGTACAGCTGATGCGCCTGGATTTCCCGGTTTTTCAGATGGACGTAAACGAGCTGGACCAGATCCAGGCGCAGCAGATGCAGAATAAAGCGGTCGGTCATCGCCGATTCTTCCAGCTTGTTCAGGTAGCTCCGCGTTTCGTCCAGAAACGAAGAGAACCGGTTCTCGTTCAGCAGACGCTCCAGCCGGCCGAGATCGGGCGGGACGTACAGGTCGTGCGGCTTCGCGCGGTAATCGTCCAGACGGAAAAGGCGTCCGGGCTGCAGGACAAGGCTTTCGTTCATGGCGGCCAGTTCCCGCAGCCCGTCCGGGACTTCGCCCGCCGGCGCCCCGACGCCCATGCTGCAGCAGAGGCCGCATTTGAGCAGTTCCCGCGCCTGGCGGATCAGCGCGGAGCAGGCCGAAGCGGCCCAATCGTCCGCCGGCGGCTCATCGCCCCGCGTTCCTTCCGCGCTGTCGCGCCGCAGCGCGACCCATACCCGCGAATCGCCGAATTGGCAAAAGGCTTCAAGCTCGAAGCGGCCCGACCGCGCTTCTCCTGCCGCCTTTTTGCCGCCCAGCAGTTCTTCCGCGATATTGAGCAGAGCGTAATCGAACAGCGCTTTGTCTTCGCGGGCCAGGCTGCCGCTGCGCGGAAACAGATTGAGCAGCACCGGGATCAGCACATCGTCCGGTCCGTAGAGCTCGGTCGATTCCCGGTCCGCGGAATCGCCGCCGGCCGGCACCGGCCGCTGCGCCGCGGCTTCACCGGCAAGCCGCTGCCAGTAAGACCGTTTGCGCTCGCGCAGCCGGCTCTCCGGCGACGATCCGGCGTAATCGCCGTCACCGCCGCGCCGCTCGCCGGCTTTGGCGATCGCTTTGCGCAGAATCAGGGTCAGCTTGTCGAATTCGATCGGCTTGAGGAAATAGTCGAAGCTTTGCAGGCCGATCGCTTTCTGCGCGTAATTGAAGTCCGCGTAATTCGTCAGGAAGATCGCCTGCACATTCAGCGATTCTTCGCGAATCCAGGACAGCAGTTCCAGGCCGCTGCCCTGCGGCATCTCGATATCGCATACCAGCACCCCGACGGGATGCTCCAGCAGAATCTCGCGGGCCTGGGAGATATTGAACGCCGTGAATACGCGCTCCACGCCAAGCGCCGCCCAGCCGATCTTGGTCTCCAGCGCGGCGATTACGAAATAATCGTCGTCCACCAGCAGTACGTTCATGAGGCTTCTCCTTTCGTGGCGGCCGCTTCGGCCGGAGGAGCGGGAGGCAGCGACAGCGTCACGCGCGCGCCGCCGCTTTCTCCGGCCGTGTTCGGATATTCGCCCGGCGCGTTAAAACCGCCGCTTACGGCCGCCGTCATACCGCCGTCCCCACTGTCTCCGCCCGCTCCGCGATTGGCGAATTCCACCCTGGCCCGGCCGCCGTACAGCAGCTCCAGCCGCTGGAGCGTATTCGCGATGCCGATCCGGTGGCCGCCTTCCGGACGGGGCCGCTGTCCGCCGCCCAGCAGACGCAGCAGTTCCGGCGGGAAGCCGGGGCCGGTATCCGCGATCGTAATCAGCGTGCGTTCTTCGCCCGCTTCCCGTCGCGCCGAGACGGTCAGTTCGATCCGCAGCTGTCCGTCGCGCGACAGTCCGTACTTGACCGCGTTCTCGATAAACGTTTGCAGCACAAGCGGAGGGACCCGCGTTTCTTCCGTGCCCGGAGCCTGCTCGATCCGATAGGAGAACGCGCCCAGATAGCGGGCTTTCTGGATCTCCATGTACAGCCGGACATGCTCGATCTCGCCCGGCAGAGGGACGAAGTTCTCGCCGCTCTGGAACACGTACCGGAAATAGCGAGACGTGGACAGCGCCATGCGCTCGATCTCTTCGTACATCTGAATCTGCGCCATGCTGTAAATGCTCGTCAGGCAGTTCAGGAAGAAATGCGGTTTGATCTGGAGCTTCATATAGTCGAGCTTGATCTGCTGCTGCTCCAGTTCTTTCTCGTAGCGCTCGATCTTGAACTCCCGGATCTGCGCGACGAGCCGCCTGAACTGGGCGCCGGCCCGCTCCAGCTCCTCGATCCCGCTGCCGCGCAGGTCCGAAGGCTCGCCTTCGGTCTGGATGCGCTCCAGTTCGGCCGCGAATTCGCGGATCGGGCGCAGCACTTTGCGCATAAAGTAGAGCAGCAGCACGCCGATCGCCGATACGACCACGAAGAACAGCAGCATAATCAGCAGCTGGGCGATGACGATTTTTTCGAACAAGCCGAACCGGATCACCATATCGACGCGGAACGAAGCATGGGCGAAGTCGCCGCTGATCACCGTGCGCGGAAGCGGCAGCGGGGCAGAAGACCCGCCGCTTCGGTCCGCGCCCGTCTCGCCGCGCGGACCGGACAGCACGCCGCCGTCTTCGCCGACCAGCTTCACATAGCCGCTTCCGCCCAGGTTGATCCCGCGCAGCGGCCGGACCAGCTCGTCCGCCGAGACGAGCCCGATCAGGTAGCGGTCGTGGTACGGCACGATATTGAGCAGGTAGAAGCGGCCGCCGACCGAGACGGACGTCCATTTGGCGTAGTATTTTTCATACACGTCCTTCTCGCCGGTATAACGGATAATCTGTTCTTTCAGCTCCAGATAATCGCCGTAGGGAATACTGATCGGCGCGCAGTTGAGAAAAGAACCGCTGCCTTCCAAGTAATAGAAGAAGTTGTATTTTTGCACGTAATTTTTTTGCAGCTCCGTGAAGCGCTTGTGCAGGTCGTCGCTCGCTTCCAGGAAGTCCGCGCTGTTCGGCTGCGCTTCGCTCATCTGCTCCAGGCTGCGGTCGTTGGCGAGCGTCCAGCCCATATAATGGTTGATGTATTCGAAATCGTGGTCGATCCCGTCGATATACAGATCCGCCGTATCCTGAAGATAGCGCGCGGACTGCTGCTTGACGATCGAGATCGAAACCGCGCTGATGGCCAGATCCAGCAGCAGCGCGGCGAGCGAGATGAAGAACATAATGCGGACGTAATGGCGGATCGGGTAAGGTTTGAACCGTTTGCGAAGCGATTTGCCCCGCCGCCGGGCGAAGGGTTCGGTTGAAGTCACGGGCTGCCGCATCCTTTCTGCAAACGAAGACGCGGCCCGGGACCGTACAAGCCGGCCGCGCGTCTTCGAGTCTTATTGTATGCGCTTTAACGGGAGGTAGGATTATTATAAAACGGTCCGCTCCGAAACACACGAGTTATCGCGGCCGCACCGCCCGGAAGTCCGGAAAGCGCGTTCAAAAGTCCGGATTCCGGCATTGCTTCGACACGGCGGACGACTTATGCGATCTTTTTGCCGGCCGCCTGCCCGATAAAAGTCCGGATTCCGCGCCGCGGAAGTCCGGTTTGCGCGCCGCGTCCCGGCTATACTGAAATCAAGCCGAGAGGGGGAAAAGCGATGAAAACCGGACGATTGGAGCTGCGGCGCGGAGCCGGGCGGATCAGGCGCAACTGGGGACTGTACCTGCTGCTGCTGCCCGCTTTTACGCTGACGCTGCTGTTCGCCTACAAGCCGATGTACGGCGTATTGATCGCGTTCAAAGATTACAGCCCGGCGCTCGGGATCGGGGACAGTCCGTGGGCGGGATTCAAGTATTTCGAAAAGTTTTTCCATTCGTACCAATTCTCGAACACGATCAAGAACACGCTGATCCTGAGTCTGTACAGCCTGGCGACGTTCCCGATCCCGATCGTGCTTGCGCTGATGGTCAACCAGATGCGGGCGAACCGGTTCCGGCGCTTTTTTCAGACCGTCTCGTATATGCCGCACTTTATCTCGACCGTGGTCATGGTGGGGCTGCTGCTGATTCTGCTGTCGCCGGGCACGGGACTTCTTGGAAGCGTATTCAGACTGTTCGGGGCGCAGGCGCCGGACCTGATCGGATCGTCTTCCTGGTTCGCCAGCCTCTACGTCTGGTCGGATGTATGGCAGCACGTGGGCTGGGACAGCATCATCTATATCGCCGCGCTGTCCGCGGTGGACCCCAGCCTGTACGAAGCGGCGACGGTGGACGGAGCGAACCGCTGGCATAAAGTACGCTATATCGATATCCCGATGCTGATGCCGACCGCGATCACGCTGCTGATTCTGCGGGTGGGCGGACTGCTCGGCGTGGGCTTCGAGAAAGTGTACCTGATGCAGAACGACCTCAATATTCTATCGAGCGAGATCCTGTCCACCTATGTCTACAAGATCGGGCTGCTCAGCAGCCAGTACAGTTTCTCGTCGGCGATCAATTTGTTCAATACGCTCATTAACTTCGCGCTGCTGATCCTGGTCAACCAGATCGCGAAGAAGGTCGGCGACAACAGTCTCTGGTAAAGGAGGGGGAAGAACGATGGGAGTCGTCAAAGCGGCGCGCGGTTCAAGGGAAGCGGCCCGGGCCGGCAAAGGCCGGTCCGAACGTTTGTCCGAAGCGCTGCTGTATATCCTGGCGTCGCTGTTTCTGCTGATCCTGATCTACCCGCTGTATTTTATCGTCATCGCGTCGTTCAGCGACCCGTCGGCGGTGGCCGGCGGCCAGGTATGGCTGGTGCCCAAAGGCTTCACGCTCGACGGATACCGGGAACTGCTGAAGCACGACAATATCTGGATCGGCTACCGCAATACCATCCTCTACACGGCGGCCGGCACGGCGATCGGGCTGGCGGTCAATCTGTCCGCGGCGTACGCGCTGTCGAGAAAAGATCTGGTCGGACGCCGCTTTTTCTCGCTGTTCTTTATCTTTACGATGTTTTTCAGCGGCGGGCTGATCCCCACGTTCCTGACGATCCGCGATTTCCATATGTACGATACGTTCCTGGTCATGGTGCTGCCGTTCTCGGTCGTTGTGTTCGATATCATCGTGGCGCGCACCTTTTTCCGGACGAGCATCCCCGGCGATCTGTGGGAAGCGGCGCAGCTCGACGGATGCGGCAATCTGCGCTATTTCCTGCTTGTCGTGCTGCCGCTGTCCAAAGCGATCGTGGCGGTGCTGGGGCTATGGATCGCGGTCGGCTACTGGAATTCGTACTTCAACGCGCTGATCTATCTCAAAAATCCGGATCTGTATCCGCTCCAGCTTATCCTGCGCAATATCCTTATCACCAACCAGATGCAGTCGAGCATGGGCAGCGGCGAAGCGGCCCAGATCGCGCTGCGGCTCGCCAGCATGATGCGCTACTCCGTTATTATCGTCGCCACCGTTCCGATCATGCTGATTTATCCTTTTGTGCAGAAATACTTCAACCAGGGGGTGATGATCGGCGCGGTCAAGGAATAATCCGGTTGAAGTCGAATACTCAAACAGAGGGGGAACAAGCGATGAAATCATTTTTCGGGCAAAAAAAGTTCGGGTCGGGCGTTACACGCGCCGCTTCGCTGTCGATGGCGGCGGTTCTGCTGGCGGGACTTACGGCATGCGGAGGCGGAGACGCCAAAGAAAGCGCGCCGGCCGAGCAAAGCAGCGGCTTCCACAAAGAAGGACTGCCGATCGTCGACGAGCCGGTGACATTGAAAGTGCTGACGATGCGCTGGGGCAATATGGGCGATACGTTTACGCAGAACCAGTGGCTCAAAGACCTGGAGAAAGACACCAACGTCAAGATCGAATGGCAGGTCGTTTCTTCCAACGACTGGAGCGAACAAAAGTCGATTCTGCTGGCCAGCGGCAAGCTGCCGGATATCATCCTGGGCGACCAGACTTTTTCCGATTCGGATATCGTGAACAACCTGAGCTTCTTCCGCCCGCTGGACGATTATATCGACGAATACATGCCGAACCTCAAAGCCGCGATGGAAGAAACGCCGGAGCTGCGCAAGATCAGCACGTTCCCCGACGGCAAGATCTATTCGCTGCCGACCCGTCTGCCTTCGCGGCCGAAGACCAAGAACCAGCCGGTCATCAACAAAGCCTGGCTCGACAAGCTGGGGCTGAAAGCGCCGGAAACGGTGGAAGACCTGCATACCGTGCTCAAAGCGTTTAAGGAGAAAGACCCGAACGGCAACGGCAAAGCGGACGAGATTCCGTATACGGAAACCGGCCTCGGCATGGACTTCCTGAACCCGTTCGGCATTACCGATATCAACGGCAACAATATGCTGGTCAAGGGCGGCAAGCCGGTCTATTATCCGATTACGGACGAGTACAAAGAAGCGCTGAAATGGGCCCACGAGATGTACAAGGAAGGACTGATCGATCCGGAGATCTTCACCCAGGACGCGACGATGACTTCGGCCAAGCAGCAGAACCCGGACGCGGCCATCGTGGGCTTTACCAACCAGTGGACGCCGGACGCCGTATTCGGCAAGTGGAAAGACCAGTACGAAACGATCGCGCCGATTGCGGGCCCGAGCGGGGAACGCTACAACCCGGGCGATCCGAACGGCATGAGCTTCAACCGCAACGAGCTGCTGATTACGTCTTCGTGCGCCAACCCGGAAGCGGCCGCCCGCTGGGCCGACCAGTTCTATACGAACGAAGCGAGCATCCAGAATTTCTGGGGCGCGATCGGCACGGTCATCGAGCAGGGCGACGACGGCACGTTTACGCTGATGGACCCGCCGGAAGGCACGAGCGCCGACGCCTGGTACTGGGAGCAGTCGCTGCGCGATTTCGGACCGAAATACGTCAGCCCTTCGTTCGAAGACCAGATCGTGCTCAATCCGGAAACGGGCGACGGACTCAAGCTGGAGATCGACAAGCTGGGCCGCGATTACGTAACCACGCCTTACCCGAACGTCATGTACAGCTCGGAAGAATTCCAGGAACTGCCGACGCTCACCACCGATATCGACGGATACGTCTCGACCATGCGCGCCCAGTGGGTCAGCAAAGGCGGGATCGACGAAGGCTGGGACGCTTACCTCAAACAGCTCGACCAGATGGGGCTGGAGCAGCTGATGAAGATCCGCACGGAAGCGTACGGACGGTATATGAGCGCCGAGTAAAACGCCGAAGCCGTATCGCGCATACCGCGCATACCGAAACACCCGTGAACCGCCCAGGCGGATTCCGGGTGTTTTTGGCTTGTTTTTTCCGGTGCATCGGCAAACGCCGGACAAGCCGCGAAGAACGTAGACAAACTGCGCCGAATCGGCTATAGTCAATCTTGTGATTTTACTTTCGATAAGTATTATTGAAAGAGGAAACGCAAATCAGGATCGGCCCAGACCGTCAGAAGAAGGTGAGCGGATGAACTCCGAAACGCACAGTTCGATCAAACTCAAGAAAATCAACGAAGAATTGGTCCGGCGGGCGCTTCGATCGATGGAGTACGGCACCAAATCTTCGTTGTCGCAGGCGACCGGACTGAGCGTCGCCACCTGCGGCACGCTGCTGGGCGAGATGCTGCAGCGGGGCGAAGCGCTGGAAGAAGAACCGGAACAATCGAGCGGAGGCCGCCGGGCCCGGCGCTTTGTCTACAACGCGGACTATTCGTATATCGCCTGCATCTGCGCCGTGTTCGAAGCCAAGCGCCCCAGGCTGATCTATGCCGTCGCCGATTCGGCGGGCCGGGTCTTGGAGCGGCGCTCCCGGGAAACGGCGGCCCTGGACGAGGAATCGATCGATACGCTGGTCGGCGTGCTGCTCGGGCGATACCCGCAGATCAAAGCGGTCGGCGTCGGCATTCCCGGGCTTGTGCACGAAGGCGTGATCCATATTTGCGACGCGGCCGAATTGGTCGGCGTGCCGCTCGGACGCAGCCTGGAGCAGCGCTACGGCGTGAAAGTGACGGTCGAGAACGATATGAATCTGACCGTATACGGGTTGTACCACGAGCAGGATTGGGAAGAACCGGGCACGCTGGCCGTGATGACGTTTATTCCGGGCTGCTTTCCCGGCGCGGGTCTGATGATCGACGGGCATATCCACCGGGGAGCAAGCCGCTTTGCGGGCGAAATTTCGTTTCTGCCGTTCGGCATCTCGCGGGAGCAGCAGCTGCGCCGGCTGGATATCCGGGAAACGTTTATCCCGCTGGCCGCGCATGCCGTGGCGAGTCTGGCCGCGATCGTTAACCCGCGGCTGTTGGCGCTGACGGGCGGCCAGGTGGCCGAAGAAGATCTTCCGGCGATTCGCGAGCGCTGCCTGGACGTCGTGCCCGCCGAGCATATGCCGGAACTGGTATGGCTGGAAGTTTCGATGGAACCTTATTTGCAAGGGTTGATCGCGATGACGCTGGAAAGCCTGTCGTACTCGCTCCGGCTTGTGGAGAAGCGTTACTGATGATAGAGGAGGATGTTTGAAAATGACCCAACGTACCGAAAAAGAAAAAATGCTGGCCGGAGAGCTGTACAAAGCCTGGGACGAAGAATTGCGGAAGGAAAGCCTGCATGCGAAGAAGCTGATTCGTTTGTTCAACGCCACGACGGAAGAAGAACCGGAGCGGCGCGTCGAATTGTTGAAAGAACTGTTCGGTTCGACCGGGGAGAACATCCATATCGAACCGACTCTGCGCGTCGATTACGGCATCCATATTCATGTGGGGGAAAACTTCTTCGCCAACTTCGACTGCACCATTCTCGATGTGTGCGAGGTGCGGATCGGGGACAACTGCATGCTGGCGCCGGGCGTGAGTATCTATACGGCGACGCACCCGATCGATCCTTACGAGCGCATCGCCGGTCCCGAACTCGGCAAGCCGGTCACGATCGGGAACAACGTCTGGATCGGCGGACGCGCGGTAATCAATCCGGGCGTGAAGATCGGCGACAACGCCGTGATCGCTTCGGGAGCGGTCGTGACCAAGGATGTGCCGGCCAATACGATCGTCGGCGGCAATCCGGCGCGGGCGATCCGAACGATCGAAGTAAAGAAGCCGGAGCCGGAACAAGCAGGGAATTAAAGAGAACAGCCGAGTAGGGCGAACGCAAAAAACACGGCGTGCGAGTTAGCGCACGCCGTGTTCGTAATTATGAATAAACTGTCGTCCCGCCGCTCTCAGCCGGCAGTAGTCGGCAAAAGGAATATCTTCCCCGCCGTCCACGTTGATATACGAAATATTCGAAGCGTAACCGGATTCGTCCGCCTGCCGCAGCGCCGTCGAGAATTCGCCTTGACCGACGCCCAGACGCAGCGCCGTCGGGTCTTTCTCCCATTGAATCTCTTTCAAAATCTGGTACAGAAGATTAGTCGTTGCCATCTGCATCGCCACCTTCCCTGATTTTGTTCCTATTATGGAAGAAGAAAGCGTTATCATCTGTTAGAAATGTCACACTGAATCGAAAAAAACACTAAAAATTTAAAACGCTTTCTTTGCTCATTATACGCGGAAATAAAGAAAAGGGTTTCGGAAAAAAGAAAGAATTTTCGATAAAGAAAGCGCATACTTTTTACTTGCCAAGCCTATTAAGTCATGCTATTCTGAATCTGGGATTGTTACTGAAAAGGCAAAACCCGAGACATGTCTTCGACGTGTTTTAGGTTTTGCCTTTTCGGTTTCAATCCCTTTTTTTCGTGACGGTGCAGGATACCCGGCCGGCGAAGGGAGGCGCGAAGGAGGACGAGGGAATGATTATCTGCAAGATCTTCAACAACAATGCGATTATCGCCCGCGATTCGGGAAAGGAAGAGTTCGTGGTCATGGGCCGGGGCATCGCCTTCAAGAAAAGCGTGGGCGAAGCGGTGGACAAAGAGCGGATCGAGAAAATCTTCGTGCTCCAACAGAAAGAAGCGTCCGAGAAGTTCAAACGGCTGCTTGAAGACGTGCCCGCCGAAACGATCGCCGTGTGCAGCGACATTATCGAGTACGGCAAGAATATGCTCGGCGTGCCGCTCAGCGACTACATTTACGTCACGCTGACCGACCATCTGCACAATGTGTTCCGCATGGCCGACGAAGGGGTCGCCAACGTCAATCTGCTGCTGTGGGAGATCCGGCGTTTTTATCCCAAAGAATTCGGCATCGGGCTCAAGTCGCTGGAATTTATCGAATCCACGCTGGACCGGAAGCTGCCCGAAGACGAAGCCGCCAATATCGCGCTGCATCTGATCAACGCCCAGCTGAACGCCGGCAATCCGAGAATGGCGAACGCGGTCGAGCAGACGGAGAAGATCCAGGATATCCTGAACATCATCAAGTACAGCTACAATGCTCCGCTGAACGAACAGTCGGTAAGCTACGAACGGTTCGTGACGCATCTGCGCTTCTTTTTCCAGCGGATGGGCCGGGAGAAGAAAAGCGAACTGGAGGACGATTTCCTGCTGCGGCAGGTGCGCTCCAAGTACCGCAAAGCCTATGAATGCGCGGGCCGGATCGAGAAATATCTGCAAACCGAGCTGTCCAGCGAAGAGCGATTGTACCTGACGATTCACGTACACCGGGTAACGCGCGATTGAAGGAAATCGAAAACCGCATAATAACCCTTGGATTGTTACTGCCAAACGTTTGACCGGCGGGCGAGACCAGCATAAGTTCCGTGCCTATCGAGGCAGGAGGCTTATTGGGGCTCGTCTTTTTTGTTTGACCGCGTCGATCCGGGACGTATCCGGAAGCGAACGCGGACTTCGGTAAAGGGAGAGATCGGGATGAAATACGAACAGCTGGCCAATGAAATTATTCGCAACGTGGGCGGCAAAGAAAACGTCGGCGGACTGACCCACTGCATCACGCGGCTGCGCTTCAAGCTGAAAGACGAAAGCAAAGCCAATACGGACGCGCTCAAAAATATGGACGGAATCGTCACGGTGATCCAGAGCGGCGGCCAGTACCAGGTAGTCATCGGCAACCATGTGCCCGAAGTGTACGCGGACGTCGCCGCGGTCGGCGGATTCCAGGTCGAGACGACCGAAGAAGCATCCGGCGAGAAGATGAACGCGTTCAACAAATTCATCGATATCATCTCCGGCGTATTCGCCCCGACGCTCGGCGTGCTCGCCGCGACCGGGATGATCAAAGGCTTTACGGCGCTGCTGCTGACGCTCAAAGTGCTGACGGCGACCTCGGGCACTTATATTATCCTGAGCGCGATCGGCGACTGCCTGTTCTACTTCTTCCCGATCTTCCTCGGCTATACGTCGGCGAAGAAATTCGGCGCCAATATCTTTATCGGCATGGGGATCGGCGCGTGTCTCGTCTACCCTTCGCTGTCCGCGCTTACCGCCGGCGAACCGCTGTATACGCTGTTTACCGGCACCGTGATCGAATCGCCCGTGCATCTGACGTTTATGGGCATTCCGGTGATCCTGATGACCTATTCGTCCAGCGTCATCCCGATTATCCTGTCCACGTTCGTCGGCTCGAAGATTGAAAAAGGCTTCAAACGCATTACCCCGAGCGTCGTGCGCACCTTTGTCGTGCCGTTCTGCACGCTGCTGGTCACCGTGCCGCTGGCTTTGATCGCGATCGGGCCGGTCGCGACCTGGGCCGGACAGCTGCTCGGCGCGGGCACGCTGGCCGTGTACAACCTGAGCCCGCTCGCCGCCGGCGTGCTGATGGGCGCGTTCTGGCAGGTGTTCGTCATCTTCGGCCTGCACTGGGGCTTCGTGCCGATCGCCATCAACAACCTGACCGTACTCGGCAGCGATCCGGTGCTTGCGGGCACATTCGGCGCTTCGTTCGCGCAGACCGGCGTCGTGCTGGCGATCCTGCTCAAAACGAAGAACGTCAAGTTGAGAGCGCTGTCGATTCCGGCTGTGATCTCCGGTGTCTTCGGCGTCACGGAACCGGCGATTTACGGGATTTCCCTGCCGCGCAAAAAGCCGTTTATCTTGAGCTGTATCGCCGCGGCGGTCGGCGGCGGCATTATCGGCGCCATGGGCAGCAAGATGTATATGATCGGCGGCCTCGGCGTATTCGGCATTCCGAGCTTTATCGGCGCGGACGGCGCGGGAGCCGGCCTGTACGGCGCGCTGATCGGCATCACCGTCAGTTTCCTGCTCGGCTTCGGCATGGTCTTCTTCACTTTCAAAGACGAGCCGGCCGCGGGCGAAGATCCGAACGTGCGCAGGCTGGAAGTGCTGGTCAAGCGCGAATCGGTGTCCAGCCCGCTCAAAGGCAATATCGTATCGCTGACGGATATCCGCGACGAAGCGTTCTCCACCGGCGCGCTCGGCAAAGGCATCGCGATCGAGCCGTCCGAAGGCAAAGTGTTCTCGCCGGTCGACGGCGTCGTGACTTCGCTGTTCTCGTCGGGCCATGCCATCGGGATCACCAGCGGCGGCGGGGTGGATATCCTGATCCATATCGGCCAGGATACGGTCAAGCTCAAAGGCAAACACTTCGCGCCGAAGATCAAGCAGGGCGATCCGGTGCGCAAAGGCGATTTGCTGGTCGAGTTCGATATCGAAGCGATCAAGGCGGCCGGTTATGTCGTGACCACGCCGGTCATTATTTCGAACTCCGGCAGTTATCTGGATGTGATCGAGACGGAGAAGAAGACCATCGCTTACGACGACGAGCTGCTGACCGTAGTGGTCTGATCGCGGCGGTCCAAACTTTTACGAGGAGGAATAAACAAGATGAATACATTCAAAAGCACGGTTCCGACAGGCTTTCCCGAAGGCTTTCTGTGGGGCGGGGCGACGGCGGCCAACCAGCTCGAAGGCGGCTACCGCGAAGGAGGCAAAGGGCTGAGCACCGCGGACCTGATGACGGCGGGCACGCATACGACGCCCCGGCGCATCACGCTTGACGTAGACCCCGCGCTGAACTACCCGAGCCACGAAGCGGTCGATTTCTATCACCGTTACGAAGAAGACATCGCGCTGTTCGCGGAAATGGGCTTCAAAGTGTTTCGCCTGTCGATCGCCTGGACGCGCATCTTCCCGAACGGCGACGACGCGGAGCCGAGCGAAGAAGGACTGCGTTTCTACGACCGCGTCTTCGCCGAACTGCGCAAGCACGGTATCGAGCCGCTTGTTACGCTGTCGCACTACGAAGCGCCGTTCGCGCTGGCCGGCAAATACGGCGGCTGGAGCGATCGCCGGGTGATCGATTTCTACGTCCGTTACTGCGAAACGGTATTCAAGCGCTACAAAAACGTCGTCAAATACTGGCTGACTTTCAACGAGATCAATATCCTGACCATGCCGTTCGGCACGTTCATGTCCGCGGCGATGATCCCCGCCGGCAGCCTGGAACTGGGCGGCGATCCGGGCGCGGACGACGAGCGGGCGCGCTTCCAGTCGCTGCACCATCAGTTCGTCGCCAGCGCGAAAGCGGTCAAGCTGGGACATTCGATCAATCCCGACTTCAAGATCGGCTGCATGATCGCTTATATGTGCGTGTACCCGCTGACCAGCCATCCGGACGATGTGCTCGAAGCGCAGCGCAAAGACCAGCTGAGCAACTTCCTCTGTTCCGACGTCCAGGTGCGCGGCGAGTATCCGGGCTTTGCGAAGCGGTATTTTGCGGAAAAAGGCATCGCGCCGGATGTTACGGAAGACGATGAACAGTCGCTGCGCGAAGGTCGCGTCGATTACTATACGTTCAGCTACTACACGTCCAACTGCGTCAGCGCCGAACCCGGCAAAGAAGAAACCGAAGGCAATCTGTCGCTGGGGCTCAAAAATCCGCATCTCAAAGCGAGCGAATGGGGCTGGCAGATCGACCCGGCCGGGCTGCGCTGGTCGCTCAACAACATCTACGACCGCTATCAAATTCCGCTGATGGTCGTGGAGAACGGGCTCGGCGCGGTCGATACGGTGGAAGAAGACGGTTCGATCCGCGACGATTACCGCATCGATTACCTGAAGCGGCATATCGAAGCGATGAAAGAAGCGATCGCGGACGGCGTGGACCTGATCGGCTATACGCCGTGGGGCTGCATCGACCTGGTCAGCGCCGGCACCGGCGAGATGAAGAAGCGCTACGGCTTTATCCATGTGGATAAAGACAACGAAGGCCGGGGCACGCTGGACCGCTCGCGCAAAGACAGCTTTTTCTGGTATAAGCAGGTGATCGCCGGCAACGGGGAAGAACTGGAACCGGCCAAGCCGGCGGTGGAGCAGTACGGAGCGGAGTAAAACACGGAGCAGGGGCGAAATAGGGACGGAGCACCAAAAGAAGAACCGGTCGTTTGACCGGTTCCTCTTTGGCGTTTCGTTTAAAAATCGTTCCAGTTCCGCGCGCCGGTTTTCGCCGACGTCTGCTCTTTGGTCTGCATCTCCTCCAGCATCTCGATCGCTTTCAGCGTGCCGAGCAGCGAGTCGAACAGCAGAAGCGAATACTTTTCCTCGTTCAGCACCTGCGCTTTGAATTTGTCTTTCTCCGCGATAAACGATGCCGTTTCTTTCAGGTTCTTATGCCGCGCTTCCAGATAAACGGCGGCCGTCGACAGCCACTGGGTAATCCTGCGGAAATCTTCGGCGCTTGCGACTTTGTCGCGCAGCTCTTCGCCCTCACGGGACAATGCATTCAGATTCAAGTGGAACCCTCCTTATATAGGCCTTGATTGCGCTTTCCTTTAGTTTACCAGAAACTACTGCTTTGTCCCAAGCCGGCGAGGAAATAGGCGCCGAATCTTATGCCTTTCCGGGAAAGAGCCGATATACGGGTAAGATCGGTTCGGGTATAATCAGGAAGCTGAATAACGGGAGGGGAAGCAAGATCAAACAGAAATATGGGAAATTGCTGCCGCTGGTACTGCTGCTGGCGCTTGCCGCATGCGGGAATCCGGATTCGACGGGAAACGGTTCTTTGCTCCAGGGCGATCCGTCGCTGCTGAAGACGGAAGCGCCGGAAGCGGAGCAGCCGGCCCGAGCGGCAGGCGGTTCTTCCGGTCTGACGGACGGAACTTCGGAGCAGCCGCAGAAGCAGGATCAAGCGCAGACGCTAAAACTGCCGAACACGGCGAAAGACGAACAGGCCGAGCCGGAGAAGCAGGAAAGTGTTCCCGCCGACGAAACGGCCGATGAACGCGGGACGTCTTATTGGAGAATCGCCGGGGGAGACGCCAATATTCGCTCGGCTCCCGATTATACGTCGGAGCCGGTTATGATCGGCCGCGAAGGACGGGATCTGGAGTACCTGCATGTGAAGTATTTCGATCCCCGGGATTCGAGGGTCTGGTATAACGTGCGAAGCGAAGAAGGACAGACCGGCTGGATCAGCGGCGCGGTCGTCTCGGCATCGGATGGTCAGTATGACGAGCAAAGCGAGCGGGAAGCGGACGAATACGCCGCGGTGTCCGAACCTGCCGTACAGTACCAAGTGCTGGAAAACGCGAATATCCGCCGCTCGCCTTCGATCGGCTCGGAATCGGCCGGTACGGTCGCCGCCGGAGCCGTGCTGGAAAGCGAGAACGAACAGCGCTACGATCCGTCCGACGGCCGCACCTGGTACCGGGTCGAGATTCCGTCCGGTATCGAAGGCTGGATTAGCGGAAAGCTGATTGTCGAGTATGGATCTTCCGCGGAGTCGAGTTTGTATCAGGACGAGCCGACAGGCGTCTATTATGAAAACTGCGCGGCGGCCGAAGCGGCGGGAGCGGCTCCCGTATATGCGGACGATCCCGGCTACGCAAGCTGGCTGGACCGGGACAGCGACGGGATCGGCTGCGAAATTACCGATTGGGATTCGTACGACAGCGGGTATTCCGGCTCTGCGGATAGTTCTTCTTCTTCCGGCGCGGGTACGGTCTACTTTAAGAACTGTGCAGCCGCCAGAGCGGCCGGAGCCGCGCCTGTGTATGCCGGCGATCCGGGCTATTCGCGTAAATTGGATCGCGACGGCGACGGAATCGGCTGCGAGTAAAAGGCCGAAGAAGCCTCTTTTGCTTCTCCGGCTAGTGCCTTGTCAACACTAAAGGTAGGAATACGCTCCCCTGAGATTCGTACCTGAAGCGTGTACGAAGTCTCCGACGGAATCGCACCTAAAGCGTGTGCATTTCAGGAAAACGTAAACCTGTGATTAAGAGTTGAAAGGGTACTGGAATGCCTAATTGAATGGAACGTTCAAACGCCCCCGACTGCTCGGGGGCGTTTCGTTAGGTGGTTGGAACGGCCGATTATTTAATGCGCGTAATCTTAAAAGCTTCCCACGATCCCGCCACCTTGTCCTGCGTCGCTTCGAGGCGGCCGCCGGCGTTCAGGTTGGCCTGGACATACTTGCCGTTCGCCACGGCTTGAATGCCGTAATCGCCGTTGCCCGTGCCGACCAGGCGGAATTTCTCCCAGGTGCCGATCGACGCGCTGCGCGCCAGCAGTTGATTGCTTTCGTCGATCACGGCGCAGACGTATTTCTGATTGGCCATCGACTTGAACGAAACGGTGCCGTCGCTGTTATTTTCGAGTTTCAGCGTTTCCCATGCGCCGCCGAGCGAAGCGCGGCTGGCGATCAGCGGGGAAGCGCCGGCGTTGTCGGCTGTGACCACATTGTTGTTGCCGGAAGCGGTCAGGTAATATTCGCCGTTTGCGAGCGTGCTGCCGCTGCCCGTTCCGGTACCCGCATCGACTTTACCGGACGTATACGCTTTCACGATATTGTAAATCTGCGTGTTGACCCAGCCGTTTTGCGTGCCGACGTTCGACCACTTCTGACGGATCACGTCCGCTGAATCGCTGTTGATATTGACTTTTCCCGGATTGTGGTTGTAGATGCCCCACGAATTGGTGCCGCCGGTGGACGCTGTGGATTTGTACGACCAGGTCGTCCAGTGCCAGCCTTCGCGGTTGAAGACGGAGAGTGTATTTTTCCAGGCCGCGTCCGATACGAACGAAGTGAATTCGCCGATAAAGGTCGGAACGCCGTAGTTATGACCGTTGATATCCGAGACTTTGCCGTCGATGTACGATTTCTGCCCCGCGGCGTCGTTGTCCATTCCCCATGGGTAGTAGTGATACTCGTAGACGACGTTCGTCCAACCGTAATCGCTCGGTCTCGGCAGATGGTCGGCGTCCCAGCACGATTCCATAATCACGATATGTTCCGAATCCACCGCGCGGATGCGTTTGTAGATTTCGTTGTAGAAGTCCCACTGCTTTTTGCCGGTCAGTCCCGCTTTGATGCCCGGTTCGTTCAGGATGTCGTAGCCGGCGACCGCCGGATTGCCTTTGTAATGCGCCGCGATCTGCTCCCACAGCTTCAGCGTTTTCTCGCGGTTGCCCGGGCTGTCGTACAGCTGGTTGCCGTCGTTGATCTCGCCCGAATGGTCCATGCCGTTCTGCGAGCCGAAAGCGCCGTGCATATCAAGGATGACGTAAATCCCGCGCTGGCGGCTGTTCTCCACGAACCAGTCGAGCCGCGACCAGGCATTCGATTTGAGATTTCCGTTGTCGTCGACGAGATTCATGTACGTAAACGGCAGCCGCACGACCGTCATGCCCATATTCGCCATATTGTCGAAATCCTGCGTTGTCCAGTAATTGTCTTCGTACACTTTGATCAGCTCGTCGCGCACCGACGCGCCGAATCGGTTCTTAAACGTATTCATCATCGTTTTCTGGTCGGGAGCGTCGGTCGGGTTCATCCAGTTCTCCTGCACCAGCCAGCCGCCGGCGTTGGTGCCGCGCAGATACACGGTATCGCCGCTGCCTTTGTTTTTACGGATCGTCGTACCGTTGGTCTTGAGAAAGTCGGCGTCGGCGATTCGTGAAGCCGCTTTCACGGGATGACTGCCCAAGGAGCCGGTTCCCGACAGCATCAATCCGATCAGCAGCACGGCGGCCAGCGCGATACGCAATCCTCTTTTTGGACTTAAAACGTTTTTATACACACAATCCCTCCTTTGATTTGACAACCATATCTTACAATTCCATGCAAAAATAAAGCCAGAACTTTTTTCGAAATCATTCTTTCGTAGCATTTTTAATAGATAATCCGGATAGAAAATAAATACTTTAGAACTATTTAAATGTAAAAATAATAACGTTTTCAAGAAGCTGAACCGCTGTAACGAAGCTTCGTTCGCATACGTTCAATAAGTGAAAAAGGAACGGAAAGCGAACAGCTGCGTACATTGAAAGCAGAGAAGCCGTTTGCCGGAAAAATGCTTCTACATCAATCTGGAGGTGCGCGAAATGGAAGAAACGGTCGTGATTGCGATTCATTTTACGGATGGGGAAGTACTGGAGCTGACGGTAAACGAAAAAGCGTTCGATACCCTGCCGGGCGAGATCACTTCGAAGAGCTGGGTAGAGATCGACGACAACTATATCAACACGGCGACGATCAAATATTTCTGGTTCTACGATGTGCGCGAAGACGAGGAAGAAGAGTGAGGAGACCGGGCGAGGAAGCAAGGCGATGGCTGCGCATCCGCGTCCTTTGCCTTGCCGCTTCGATCCTGCTGCTCGGACTTGCCGGCTGCGGAAAGCTCAGCCAAACCGTGTATAAAGCCGAGTCGAACGAATGGCGGGCGCAGCTGAAGGTTTCGGATAAGCAGCCGGACAGGATCGATTTGCGTATCGAATATATCGGCGTGCCCGCAGGCACGTTCAATTATTTCGAATACGGTTTGACCAGTCCCGACGGCTCGGAAAGTTTTACAGGAACGGAGCAGGGATTTTCGTCGGCGGGGTTTAAACTGGAAAGAGGCATAATCGCCTCGCACGATTTTCTAGCGGGCAGCGAAGAAGGCGTGGAGCTGGAGATTAATGCGAACGGGCGGAAAGAAACGCTGCATTTGACTGCACGGTAAAAAGGAGGCGAACAAGATCGCTACGGTATTTGTGCATTCGCGCGAAACGGTCTGGGACAAATGGACGATTTTGCAAAAGGCGAAGTTTTCGGAAAAAAAGAAAAAACCACCGTCTCCGGTGGTTTTACGCGTATAGGACGGATGGGGATCGAACCCATGACCCCTACCCTGTCAAGATAGTGCTCTCCCGCTGAGCTACCGTCCTGCATTCATGACTTGAACTGAATCAGTTCGTGTCGACAAGAAAGATCATACCACGAACGATAGAGGGAGAGCAAGCGTTTTATCGAAAAAAGCCTCAAAATTCTTTCGCCCGACGTTTGCGATATGCGCCCGGGGTGATGCCGACCTGCTGCTTGAACGCCTGGGTGAAGTGGCTTTGATCGCTCCAGCGGAGCAGGGCGCAGATGTCGGACAAGCGGTATTCGCCCAGGTCCAGCAGCCGCTTGGCTTCTTCGATCCGTTCGCGGCGGATGTAGGCGGAGAGGGGGAAGCCGGTTTCCTTTTTGCACAGGCGCGACAGATAGGTCGGATTCAACCCGAACGCCCGGCCGAGCCGGGATAAAGGCAGATCCTCGTACAGATGGCTGAAAATATAATGCCGGCACGCCTCGAATGTCCGCCCGGCGCTCTGTTCGCGCACGCCGCGCACTCTTCTTGCGAAGTCGAGCATCGCCGAGCTGTTCAGGTCGTCCACGCTCTGCGCGGTATGCAGGTCTTCCAGCCGCTGGATATACAGATCGCTCAGCGTAAACGCGATCTCCGAATCGACTCCGCCTTCGATCGCCGCCCGCGTGTACAGCGTAATGCCGCAGATCGCCAGATTCTTGCGGTGGCGAAGCAGGCTGCTGCGCGAAAGGACGCCGACACGCTCCTGCTCCCATTCGGACTGCATAAACCTTTCCAATTCCGATTCCCGGCCTTCGCGGATATACTGCAGCATCCTGCGTTCTCTCGGCAGATCGTGGTGCAGCCGCGCTTCCTGCCGGCTCAGGGCCAGCGTGCGCAGCAGTTCGCGGTCGTCGGCAAACGTCGATTCCATATTAGGTCGCTCCTTTCGCGGCTTATGCCGGTTCGATCGCATTTCGCTTGTATTCATTTTAACCGATAGGTACGGAATCCGACAAAAAGATCGCTTTTTCGACAGAATCCCGGCTTGTAACCGCTCTAAAATGGAAGTTGAACAAACAAAAAACGTACCGTATCCAACCGAGAGGAGCACGAATATGACGCAGCCTGACCAAAGTTCCGCAGCCCGCACGCCCGACCTCAAGCAGCTGATCGCCCAAATGACTCTGGAGGAGAAAGCCGACCTCTGCTCGGGCAAAGACTTCTGGCATACCCGGGACATCGAACGTCTCGGCATTCCGTCCATCATGATGACCGACGGCCCGCACGGGCTGCGCAAGCAGGCGGAAGGCGCGGACCATCTGGGCCTGAGCGACAGCGTGCCCGCGACCTGTTTTCCGTCGGCGGCCGGCATCGCGTCGTCCTGGGACCGGAAGCTGATTACACGCATGGGCGAAGCGCTGGGCGAAGAGTGCCAGGCCGAGAACGTGGCGATTCTGCTCGGACCGGGGGCGAATATCAAGCGATCGCCGCTGTGCGGCCGCAATTTCGAATACTTTTCGGAAGATCCGTATTTGTCGGCGGAGATCGCGGCCAGCCACATCCGGGGCGTACAAAGCCGAGGCGTCGGCACGTCGCTCAAGCACTTCGCCGTCAACAACCAGGAGCACCGCCGGATGTCGGTGGACGCGATCGTCGACGAGCGGACGCTGCGCGAGATCTACCTGGCGAGCTTCGAAGGCGCGGTGAAGCAGGGTCGGCCGTGGACGGTGATGAGTTCGTACAACCGGGTCAACGGCACGTATGCGTCGGAGAACGAAATCCTGCTGAGCGATATCCTCAAAGAAGAGTGGGGACTGGAAGGCTTCGTCGTCTCCGACTGGGGCGCGGTCAACGAGCGGGCGGACGGCCTTGCGGCGGGGCTTGAGCTGGAGATGCCGTCGAGCGGCGGGATCGGCGCCGCCAAGATCGCGGAAGCCGTCGGGAACGGCAGTCTGCCGGAGAAGAAGCTGGACGCCGCGGTCGAGCGGATTCTGCGCATCGTGTTCCGGTCGGTGGAGGAGAAAGTCGAGCACGCGTCGTACGACAAAGAACAGCATCACCGGCTGGCGCGCGAAGTCGCGAGCGAAAGCATGGTGCTGCTGAAAAACGAAAACGGTATTCTGCCGCTCAAGCGCTCGGGCAGGATCGCGGTGATCGGCGAGCTGGCGAAGCGTCCGCGCTACCAGGGCGGCGGCAGTTCGCATATCAAGCCGACGAAGCTGGACAATATTTACGACGAGTTTGCTGGGGAAGCGGGCGAGGCGCAGGTGAGCTACGCGGACGGCTACAAGCTCAAAGGCGACAAAGTGGACGAAAATGCGATCGCGGAAGCGGTGAAGCTGGCGCGCGAGTCCGATGTGACGGTGCTGTTCGCCGGACTGCCGGACGCGTACGAATCGGAAGGGTACGACCGCAGTCACCTGCGTCTGCCGGACAACCAGCTTCGGCTGATTGAAGAATTGACGCGCGCGGGCGCGAAGCTTGTGGTCGTGCTCAGCAACGGTTCTCCGGTCGAGATGCCGTGGCTGGGCGGCGTCAAAGGCCTGCTCGAAGCTTATCTGGGCGGCCAGGCGCTCGGCGGCGCGATCGCGGATCTGCTGTTCGGCGCCGTCAGCCCGTCGGGCAAACTGGCCGAGACGTTCCCGATGCGGCTGGAAGACACGCCCGCTTTCCTGAATTTCCCGGGAAATGGCGACCGTGTCGAGTACCGCGAGGGCATCTATGTGGGCTACCGCTACTATGATAAAAAAGCGGTCGAGCCGCTGTTCCCGTTCGGCTTCGGACTGTCGTACACAACGTTCGCTTACTCCGACCTGAAGCTGGGCGCGGCAAGCGCGGCGGCGGACGAAGGCGTGGAAGTCAGCGTCAAAGTGACGAACACCGGCGGCGTCAAAGGCAAGGAAGTCGCGCAGCTGTATGTCCGGGATGTGGAGAGCGCCGTGGATCGCCCGCAGCGGGAATTGAAAGGGTTTGAAAAAGTAGAGCTTGAGCCGGGCGAAAGTACGACGGTGTATTTTGCGCTCGACCGCAGAGCTTTTGCCTACTACGACGTCCAAAAGAGCGGCTGGCGCGTGGAAAGCGGCGTGTTCGAGGTGAGCGTCGGATCGTCTTCGCGCGAACTCGCGCTGACGGCCGAAGTGCAGATCGAAGGCGACGAGCCGAAGCCGGAGCCGATCCATCGCAATTCGCTAATCGGCGATCTGATGCAGCCGGGACGTCTGTCGCCGGAGCAAAAAGCGCTGCTGGACGATTTCCTGCGGGGCGGGCTGTTTACGCCGCCCGCGGAAGACGAAGCGCCGGCCGGAACGGACGGCGAAGAAGACGACGAACACGACGAGCAAGGCAACGCCGGCATGATGGAAGCCGTCGGGCGCTATCTTCCGCTTCGGGCCGCGGTCGGCTTCGCGGCCAAACCGGACGGGGAGCGGAAGCTGGGCGACCTGCTGGAGAAACTGAATGGCTGAGCGTTCGTTTTTTCGCGAATCCGCCAAGCCGCAGCGTTCCGCCAAAGAGCTGGAGAAGCTTGAAGCCGCTTTGCAGAGCAGAGGCGCGGACCGGGAGAACGAAGCCGCGCTGATGCAGCTGGCCGATACCGGGAAGAAGCCGGAACGGAAAATGGCCTATCACGCGCTGGCGGAAGCGGGTTCCGCAGCCGCCGTGCGCCGTTTGCTGGAAGAACTGGGCTTTGCCGACGAGGAGGCGGTCTGCGAAGCGCTCAAACGCTTCGGCCCGGAGCTTGCGGCCGAGCCGCTGGTTACGTTTGCGGAGCAAAAATGGAAGCAGTACGAGAATCTGTCGATTACGCTCGGCCTGGCTTTCGAGGGGGTGCTGACAGCCTGCGCGTGCAGCGATCCCGATACGTTGGAACCCGAGGTCTTGAAGCGTCTGCTGGCCGTGGCCCGGAAAGCGGCGGAGATCGAGCCCGAACCGGACGATCCGAATAATCCGTACGCGTACATCGAAGCGGAATTGGAGATCCGGCGGGTCAATCTATCGGCTCGCGGCATTCTGCAAGAAGCGAGGGAGCGTCGAACAAGACCTTAATCGTGTAATAAGATAGGGAGGGCTTTGGTTTGGACACCGCGAGCGCAGAGCCCCGCGATCCACACACAAAGGAGGAGATCCCTTTTGGAACGCATGGGACAATTCAACCGCCGCCGCGAGCTGCGGCGCGAAATTCTGGGCAGGCTGTACGATAATTGGTTCGAGCTGGACGGAGAACCTTCCGTTCTTTCGAAAGAACAGCTCGGCGAGGCGAAAGAATTGAAGCTGGCTTACCGTTATTTGGCGGATAAAGGATTGATCCGCCTGCATTCGGTCGAAAGCGGCGGCTATGAAATTTCGATTACGATCCAGGGCATCGACCGGGTGGAAATGACGAACGAGAACGAGTAAATATCGGATGATCGAAAGAAAGAAAATATCGGGCGGGCAAGCCCGGCCCAAAAACCGGCACGGATTCCGCGCCGGTTTTTGGACGTGCCTATTTATTGTGCTTCATACGACCGGCGGACCGCTGGATCGGATCGACCGAAACAGGAGCCGCGAGCGGGATTTTAAGCGCGCACGTCCGGATTGGCCGGCAGCGGGCGCGAAGCCGAAGAAACTTCGAGTTCAACATCGGCTTCCGGCGGCGTTTCGTCACGGGCCTCGAAAGCGCAGACCATCACGCTGCGGTCGAGTTCGAATGTCCAGTCGAGATAAATGCCCTGCATATTGCGGCCGAGAATCTTGTCGAAATGGGCTTCTTTGATAAAATGGGTTTTCTCTACTTTTCGTTTGGCGACGCGCAGCGCGTCGGCATGTCCGTTCTCGATCAGCGCCTGTTCCAATTCGATCAGCAGGCCGTTGCGCACGATGACCAGAAAGTCTTCGCCGATCCAAAAAGAATGTACGGCATCCGGAAACTTTTCCACGGTATGCGTAATCTGTCCCACTTTTTTGTGAACCTGTTCTTTGCCGCTGTAAATATCGTCTTTTTCCTGATAAACGGATTCGCTCATCACGACGGTAATCAGGCAGGACAGATCTTCGTCGCTCCAATCGTAATAGAAATGCGCGATCGAAAGCCCCATATCCGACTTTAAATATTCGCGGAATTCGGACAGCATGTAACCGACAATAAGCTCGCGGGTGGAACTCAAAGCGCCGTGCGCCCGTTCTTCGATCAGGGACTGTACCGTGCTGTTCAGAAAACCTTCCACTCGGATCAGGAGACACTTTTCGGTCGAAGCCACGCGGATGCTTTCCGGCGACTTGTCGAAATTGTTGGCGAACAGTTCTTCGACTTTTTGCTGAATTCTGGGTCTGAGCGATTCGAGCGGCATGAGGGTGCATAATCTCCTTTTTTGATTCATTATACAATGAGCCGAGGGCAACACTCAATTCAGCAGTTCGCGCGGCGGTTTGTTGAATACGTAGACCAGCACGCTAAGATCGTGATGAAACGCCCAGTCCAGATATACAGCGTCAAGGCTGCGGCCGGTTTCCTCGCTGAAAGGCTTGTCCGAAGCGAACTTCGGTTTTTCGACTTTGCGTTTGGACATGCGCAGCGCTTCGGTATGTCCGTCTTTGACCAGGGCTTTCTCCACTTCGATCAGCGTTCCTTCGCGAATGATGATCAGCAGACGTTCTTCCAGCCAGTAGGAATAAATTTTGTCGGGGAATTTCTGAGCTTCGTATGTAATGGCGGCAACGTGGCGATGGACTTTGCTTTGACCGGGGTAAGGAACGTTTTCCCGCAGGTAGAGCGGTTCGCTCAGCATCATGAAGATCATGCAGGACAGATCTTCGTCGTTCCAGTCGTAGAAGCGCAAATCGACCGAAAGACCGCAGTCCTGGCATACGTAGCGGCAGAGTTCGGGGATCAGGTAGCCGGTCATCAGTTCTCTGGTCGATTGCAGCGCGCCATGGGACTCTTCGTGAATCATCGATTCAACAATCGGCTGCAGGAATCGTTCGGCGCAGATCACAAGGCAGCTGCCGTCGAGCATCACATTGACCCGGGCCGGGGAAATGCCGAAGTGCTCGGCGAATAGGGCCAGTGTCTTATAACGGATGCTATCCGTTAGCGCATATTTTAACATTTTCGGTGGCTCCTCTCTGGGTGAGACAGGCCAATCTGTTTGGATAAGCTGGAGGAATAAGAATGATATCAAATACGTCTACTTAAAATAAACCCAAATACCTAGGATAGAACATAAAAAATCCACCCATTTGCACTATTTTAGTTGGAATAATATTCGAATACAGGATTTTCGGAGGAAATACGAACACAGATTTGTATCGAAAGGTCCCCGACTGTATTCCCGGATGTCTAAAAAATAAAGAATCGAAAAAAGCCGGATGCCGGCGAACGCTGTCTAAAAGAAGCGATCGCCGATATCCGGCTTTTTTGTTTTTACAATATATTTCCTTCTATTCCAGATTGGCATGTCTGCCGTACATCCGGTTCGTATCGAGACCCCGGCGCTGCATCAGGCGCAGCACGCAGGCGTCGCCGAACAGCAGCAGGACCTGCTCGAACAGCGAACCCATCGGCTGGATGGTCGCATAGTCGCCCTGTTCGCGCGACTTGGGAGCGCCGGGCAGAATCACCGTCAGCGAAGCCAGCTTCGCCAGGGTCGAGTCTGCTTTGAGCGTGACGACGGCCACGTCGGCGCCGAGCGAGCGGGCCTGCTCGGCCATCGGCACGAGCGTACGGGTCTCGCCGGAACCGGAGCCGATCACCAGCAGATCGCCCGGCCCGATCCCCGGCGTCGTCGTCTCGCCGACGACGTAAGCCGCGCTGCCGCTGTGCATCAGGCGCATTGCCAGCGCTTTGGCCATCAAGCCGGAGCGGCCGGCTCCGGCGGTAAATACGTTCGCCGCGCCGTCCAGCGCGTCCGCGAACGCTTCCGCCTGCGCCGCGTCGATGCCGCGCACGGCTTCGCCGAGCTCCGCGGCGATTACCGCCGCAAAGTCCGCCGCGCCCGAAGGGGCGGAAGAAAGTCCGCTCATCGGCTCAGACCCGAGCCGCCGCGGAACCGGCTTCGATCAGGCGGCGCATCTCGGCCGCCGTACCCGCCTTGTCGGCCTGGCCGGCGATGCCTCCGCCGACGATGACCAGATCCGGCTGCGCCGCGATCACGCCCGGCAGCGTGTCCAGCTTGATGCCGCCCGCGACGGCCGTTTTGGCGTTCTTCACGACCGATTTGATCGTTTGCAGATCCTCGAACGGGCTTTGTCCTTCGGCCTGCAGATCGTAGCCGGTATGCACGCAGATGTAGTCCACGCCCAGCGCGTCGACCTGCGCCGCGCGCTCCGCCAGATTCGGCACACTGATCATGTCGATCAGGATTTCCGTGCCGTGTTTCTTCGCTTCTTCGACCGCGCCGCGGATCGTCGAATCGCTGCTCGCGCCCAGAACGGTCACGATGCTTGCGCCCGCTTCCGACGCTTTCAGCACTTCGTAGCCGCCCGCGTCCATGACTTTCAGGTCCGCCAGAACGTCGAGCTGCGGGAACGCGTCTTTGAGCGCTTTGACCGCGTGCAGCCCTTCGTTGATCACGATCGGAGTCCCGATCTCCACAATATCGATATAAGCCTGCACTTCGGACACGACCCCGATCGCGCCCGGAATATCCACCAGATCCAAAGCCAATTGCAATTTCATATTGTAACACTCCTTATCGGTTAAGTTGGGTAAACAGGCGGAGTTAGACTCTCGAGGCCTTCCGACGAGGGCCCCGGTTCTCTCCGCTGGGTAAATTGTAAGCCCCGGTTTCGCAAAGCGGAAGAAGGCACTTCAAAGTGGGAAAGTTACGCCGAGGATACTATTGTGCGGGGCGCGGGTTTGAGCGGACCGGTATGGAAGAAGAGCGTACTTTCTTTGCGGGGGAGTACCCTCCCGTTGTATACTATTGGAGCTTGACGCGAACGAAAACAGAAGAAATGCAAATCAAATAAAAGCGGCGGACGGAGGCCAAACGATGGCGAGCGAAGTAAAAGAACGGATCGACCTGCAGGCGATCAACTGCGAGAAAGAATTGACGTTGGCCGTGATCGGGGGCAAATGGAAGCTGATTATCCTGTGGCATCTGGGCCTTGAAGGCACCAAGCGCTTCAGCGAATTGAAAAAGCTGATCCCGAATATCACCCAGAAAATGCTGACCAATCAATTGCGGGAATTGGAAGAGGATCTGCTGGTGCACCGCGAGGTATACCGGGAGGTGCCGCCGAAGGTGGAATACTCGCTGACCCCGTACGGGGAGAGTCTGATTCCGGTGCTGCGGATGATGTACGATTGGGGGAAGCAATACGGCGAAGAGGTGATTTGGAAAACGCCGGCTGAGGAAGCGAATTAAATAGAGGGAGAAGCGCCTGCCGGGGCGCTTTTTTCTTGCAGATCGTTTGTCGTGAAGCGGACTGCCGGGTCATAAGCGCTTTGCCCGAGACGGGGAGTTTCGTTTAAAAAGAAACGGCGCCGCAGCAGTGTTTATATTTCTTTCCGCTGCCGCAGGCGCAGGGCTCGTTGCGGCCGGGCAGGCGGCCGCCGAAGGTCGTGCGGAGGCCCTGTTCGAACAGGCTGCGGCGAAGCTGGCTGCCCAGCTTTGTCATGCGCTCGTGGGCGTACGCGTAGAAGCGCGTATAACTTTCGCAGAAATAATCCGGTCCGCCGCGCAGTCCTTCGCCGGTATCGGTGCGGCTGCGGGGGCAGCCGCCGTGGCAGAGGCTGCGCCATGGGCAGTTTCGGCACGGCTCCGGCAGGCCGGGCTTCAGGGCGCGGAATTTTTCCCACACCGGACTTTGCATCAGGTCTTCCAGGGAATCGTCGGCGATGCTGCCGAGCTTCCAATCGTCGTTGATAAAGAAATCGCACGGGTAAGCGCTGCCGTCTTGTTCGAAGATCAGAGATTCGGGGCAGTGTTCCCGGTGCTGGCACAGCTCCGCTTCGCGGTTAATGTATACGCTGAGCATATTGTCGAAGAACCTGACGGAGAGAACCGGCCGGCCGTCCGCGTACCACGCGTCGAAAGCCCCGCACAGAAATTCGCCGTATTCTTCCGGGGTGATCTCGTAAGTGCCGGCTCCTTCCGCATCCTGCGTTTTAAAATCCATGCACGGAATAAACTGGACATGGCTGAACCGCTGTTCGCGGTAGAATGCCATGAGTTCCGCGGCCCGATGGACGTTCTCGCGGTGCACGACCGTCAGGATATTGAAGTCCACATCCCGGCGGCGAAGATGTTCGATGCCCCGCATCGCCCGGTCGAAGCTTCCGCTTCCGTCCGCATAAGGCCGTCTGGCGTCGTGCGCGTCCCGCGGACCGTCCAGGCTGACGCCGATCAGGAAATTGTACGTTTTGAAAAATCCGGCCCACTTGTCGTTGATTAGCGTCCCGTTGGTTTGCAGGGAGTTGCTGATGGTCGTATGGGGAGGGGCGTACTGCGCCTGCAGCCGAACGACTTCTTCGAAGAAATCGCGGCCCGCAAGCAGCGGTTCGCCGCCCTGCCACATAAATACGGCCGGACCCCGGCCGTAATCCATATACTGCCGGACAAAGCGCTCCAGCACCTCGCGTTCGACCCGGCGAATCTGTGCGTCCGGTTTGCCTCCGCACGTGCTGTAGTAGCAGTAGTCGCACGCCAGGTTGCAGTCTTCGGAAACGGTTTTCCACATGACGCTCATTCTCGGCCGGGCGGCCGCGGCGGTTAGTACGGACAAGAGTGTCCCTCCCGATTCAAGATGAATCAAGCCTAGCACCCTGTATCGGACATGTCAAAAAGAGGAATATAGTTAAAATTGCAATTAAATCCGGTATATTTCGCCCTGCTCCAGAAACGTCATTTTTCCCGTCCGGCCTTCGAATTCGTCGCGGTTGTCCGCGTAGTGCATCAGCCGGGTGATGGCTTGGATTTCTTCCGGCAGCGACAGCAGCTCGTCCAGCGTCGTGTGCACGATTCCGGGACCTTCCAGCTGTACCTCGTGGAAGATGCGGCGCACGCCGCGGTCGCGGACCAGATTGAGCAGCAGCTCGCGATCGAACGTCATATCCGCGCTGTAGAAAATATCGCGGTTGAGGATCAGCGAATAACTTTTTTTGCCGGCGATATGCTGCGTGCGCACCGGTTCGACGCACAGATTCGGCGCGATCTCCTGCACTTCGCCCACGCGCAGCGGCCGCACGTCGAACGCGTCTTCCAATCTTTCCAGCCCTTCCTGCGTCATTCCACCGGACAGCGTATGGTTCCACAGCGGCTCTACCAGCGATTCGGCCAGGTACAGCACCGGCCTGCGACCGTGCTTGAACTTCATCTGGAAGCCGTACTCTTCGAGTCCGCCGACATGGTCGCCGTGCGTATGGGTGACCAGCACCGCATCGAGCTCGCCGAAGTCGATGCCCAGCTTATGCAGGGCGAGCGGCGCGGTGATTCCGCAGTCGATCAGCAGCCTGAAGCCGTCCTGCTCGATTAAGGCGTTATTGTTGAAGTACGTTTTGGCAAAAGCGTTGCCCGTTCCGATCATTTGCAGGTTCATTGCGGATTGTCCTCCCGTGGGGATTTGCCGATGCAATCGGCATTTGTGCGGCGTTCCCGTTTCTTGCGCACTATTATGGACGATTTCGCTGCCGGAATCAACAAAACGACCGCAACTTGACAGCGGGCGAAGAGTATACATGTATGAGATCGGCCTTTTGCAAAAAAACTTTCGGAAGCGGCGGTCGACCGAGTTTTTGCAAAAGGCCGGAAAGCTGCGCGGAAGCGAGCGATCCCATGGATACGGAGAGGATGACGCCCAGAATGAGGTGGAAAAGAATTGCGGCCTGTACGCTTGCTTTGTCGCTGCTAAGCGGGTCCGCGGTATTTGCCGAATCGGCAATTCAGAAAATCAAGGTCATGATCAACGGAACGACGGTCAGCGGCGGGGGCTACCTGATCGACGGAACGACGTATGTGCCGGTGCGCGAGTTCGACGGTCTGGCGGAATACAGCGACAGCAGCAAGACGGTCAGTTTCACCAAACCCAACGTCGATATTTTTCTGTTCAAAGGAGATACCGTTTTCGGCAACGTCAATGTCGGTAAATTGAAGTTCTATATCTTCTCCCAGGTGGACAGTCTGAACACCAGCATCAGTTCGGTCAAAGTATCGATCCGCAATCCTTCGGGCGACGTCAAAGACATCCAGTCCCAGGACCTCAGCTCGAGCAAAGACAACTTCTGGTTCAAAACTTACGATTTCACGTACGATTTCAGCAAAGCGGGCAAGTATTATGTCGAGTTTTATATCAAAAAAGACAACGGAAGCTATTCGATGGTCGCGCAAAAAGCGATCAACGCCGTGGAGTAAAAGGGATGGACATGCCGCAAATTGACCTGTTCGGGGCGAAGTGGTAGGATAAACGGTGTCTATTAAACTTTAC
This sequence comes from Saccharibacillus sp. CPCC 101409, assembly GCF_030518235.1. GTDB lineage: Bacteria > Bacillota > Bacilli > Paenibacillales > Paenibacillaceae > Saccharibacillus. Next base: position 433,048 of record NZ_JAULSA010000002.1, read on the forward strand.
GAAACGAGGGTTTACCACAATGAGCGAACATGAACACAACCATTCCCACAATCACGTGCACGGCGAGGATTGCGGTCATGACCATAGCCACGACGAGGAAATCGTAGTCGCATTCAGCGACGAAGAAGGCAACGAGAAGGAAATGGTTCTCGTCCAAACTTTCGACGTCGGCGAAGACGTTTACGCCCTGCTGCTCGAGCGCGACAATCCGGAAGCGGACGGCTTTATCCTGCGCCTGGAAGAAGAAGACGGCGAGACCGTGCTCGTCAACATCGAAGAAGAAGCCGAGTGGGCGAAAGTCGAAGCGGCTTACAACGAGCTCGTCGCCGCGCAAAGCGAAGAAGAATAAGCGGGTTCTCGGCCGGCAAGCCGGGCGCCGAAGTTCGGAAACAGGATGCCTCGTTCGCGAGAGGCGTCCTTTTTTTTGCGGATCGCGGCAAATGGGCTTCGCCCGCGGGAACGGCAAAAAGACGGCCGCGGCGGCGGCCGTCTGCTTGAAACGCGCAGGCGAGGAGTCGAAGAATCGGGGCGTGAATCGCGGCAGCCCGTTTTTAACGGATCGCGCCCGGTTCCACGATGACTTTGACGAACTGCACCGAACGGTCTTCGGGTCCTTTGACCGGCAGGCCGACTTCGACATGGTCCGTAATATAGTCGATATTTTCCTGGGTGATGACTTCGCCCGGCAGCAGAATCGGGATGCCCGGCGGATAAACGTAGATAAACTCGGCGATAATGCGGTCCGCGGAATCTTTGAACGGAATCGACTCCGTTTCGCCGTAGAACGCGTCGCGCGGCAGCAGCGCCAGATGCGGAATATCCGGAATCTTGACGACCAGCTCTTTGACCGCTTTGCCCTGATGCAGGAACTCCTGCGACATTTCGCGCAGCGCGTCCAGCAGGATGCGGATCGTGCCTTCGTTGTCTCCCGCCGTAATCAAGCACAGGATGTTATACATATCGCTCATTTCGACTTCGATGTTATGATTGTCGCGCAGCCAGTTCTCGGCTTCGTAACCGGTGATGCCGAGGCGGCGGACCTGGATCGTGATCTTGGTCGGATCGTAGTCGTACGTCGCTTCGCTGCCGATAATTTCTTCGCCGAAGCAGTACAGGCCTTCGATCTGGTTGATCGCGCTGCGCGCATAGTCGGCGAAGTCGAGCGCGCGCTCGGCCATCGCGTAACCGTTCAGCGCGAGCTGGCGGCGGGCCGTATCGAGCGACGCGAGCAGAATATAGGAAGTGGACGTCGTGGTCAGCATGCTGATTACGGTCTGCACTCTTTTGGGATTGATATAGCCGTTTCGCGTATTCACGTTCAGGACCGAGCTCTGCGTCATCGAACCGCCGAGCTTGTGCACGCTGGTCGCGGCCATATCCGCGCCCGCCTGCATCGCCGACAGCGGCAGCTGGTCGTGGAAATGGATCAGCACGCCGTGGGCTTCGTCGACCAGCACCGGCACGCCGTAGCTGTGCGAGAGCGCGACGATCTGCTGGAGATCCGCGCAGACGCCGTAATAGGTCGGATTGATGACCAGCAGCGCTTTGGCGTCGCCGTGCAGTTTCAGCGCCTTTTTGACCGAAGAAACCGTGATGCCGTGGTCGATCCCCAGGTTGGTGTCGCGTTCCGGCGCGATAAAGACCGGTTTAGCGCCCGCATAAATAATAGCGCCGAGTACGGATTTGTGCACGTTGCGCGGCACGATAATCTTGTCGCCCGGTCCGCAGACCGAGAGGATCATCGTGATGATCGCGCTGCTTGTGCCCTGAACGGAGAAGAACGTATGCGTAGCGCCGAACGCGTCCGCGGCCAACTGCTGGGCTTCCTCGATCACGCCCATCGGCTGATGCAAATCGTCGAGCGGCGCGATATTGATCAGGTCTATGGAAAGGGCGTTGTCCCCAATAAATTCACGAAATTCCGGATCCGTTCCCATTCCTTTCTTGTGACCTGGAATGTGAAACTGTACCGGATTTTGGTCCGCGTGCCGCCGAAGGGCGGTAAAAAGCGGAGTACGAGCATGATCCATTAGGGTTGTCACAACCTTTCGTGTGCGTAGAATAGTAGAGCAACTGAAGCACCTGGCATTTATAAAAAAATCAAACAAACTGAGTATAGCAAAACGGGGCGGGATTGCAAGAAGTCAATTTTTCGCGGGCCGCCGAACGGGAGAGGAAGACAAGATGAATATCGTTTATATCGGAATGAAAGCGGCATATATGGAAGAAACTGACGAGCGTTAGACTTTCTTCGCCGGGAGCCGATATAATAAACAAGGATAGAGAGAATACCGCTGGCGCCGCGGCGCGAAGCGGAGAGAAGGCCGGACGCGGACCACGCCGCAGCGGCCCGAAAGGGGTATTTATGAATAACCGGTTAATCGGTTCGGAGCCGAAACCAAAACTTTTTTCCGTCTTCGCCTGTATGTGGGCCATCGTATTTCTGACCGAATTCGTCAAGGGGGCGCTGCTGGTCACGGTGCTGCCCGTTTATATGCACAATTCGCTTGGGCTCAGCACGTTTACCGTCAGCCTGGCCTTCTCGCTGCAGTATGTCGGCGACAACGCGCTGCGCAGTCCGGCCGGCTGGCTGGCGGAGCATGTCGGCCTGCGCCGCACAGTGGCCGCCGGCCTGCTGATTTCCTGGGCGGCCGTTGCCGTGATGGCGATCTCCATGACCAGCGCGTCGCTCGTGATTGCGTGCGCGCTGCTGGGAATCGGCACCGCGCCGATCTGGCCGGTCGTGATGAGCACGATCAGCATGGAATCCGAAGCGAGCGGCGGAGCCGGCACCAAGATGGGCATTATCCAGATCGCCACGCTGGCGGGAACGGGCGGCGGGCCGCTCGTCGCCAACCTGATCGTCGGCGATTCGTACCGCATCGTGTTCTGGGTGCTGCTCGGCATCATGGCGCTGGTCACGGCCGCGGCGCTGCTGCTGCCCGGACGGATGCGCTGGAGCGTGCCGAAGATCGCGCGCCGTCCGCACGCCCATTTTTCTTTCCCGAAGAGGGTGCGCCGCGTCGTCAAGCGCCGCACCGTGCGTTCCGTATATTCCGTGCGCAAAGTATTCCGGGCGCTGACCGCCCTCAAACTGACGCCGCTGCTGTATCCGGCTATGTTCCTGCAAACGTTCGCGATCGGCATCCTGACGCCGGTTATCACCGTATATGTGCGCAACGAACTGGGCCTGACGCCGGGGCAGTTCAACGTGCTGCTGATCGTCGGAGGCGGCGTGGCCGTCGCGGGGCTGATCCCGGCCGGCAGGCTGGTCGATAAATTCGGCACGCGCTGGTTCCTGCATATCGGCTTCCTGCTGGCGGTGATCGCGCTGGCAGGGTTCGCCTCCACGCGCGCCATGCCGCTGGTCTGGTGTTCCGTCGTAATCGCCGGCCTCGGCTTCGCCATGATCCTGCCGGCCTGGAACACGCTGCTGGCCCAGCTCGTGCCGGAGACGGAACGCGGCGCGATCTGGGGCGTCTTCCTGACGCTCCAGGGCGCCGGCACCGTGCTCGGCCCCCTCGCCGGCGGCTGGACCTGGGACAGCCTCGGCCCCCAGGCCCCTTTCTGGGCCAGCGCTTCTTCCATGGCGCTGCTCCTGCTGATCCACGCCTCCATGGCGTGGTCTCGCAAAGTACAGGCCGCATAACCGGTCCGCTGCTCACTCCCGCTTTTCCCGCCCGCACTTCCAAGCCGCTCCGAGGAGCGGCTTTTGTGTGTCAAGAAAGTTAGATTTTCGCAAAAGTCAATTAGCGGAGGAGAAAATTCAGTGAAAGAGCGTTAGCGTTCGCCTTTGAAACCGGGAAGATTCCAACCAAATCCAATCAGTCTTCCTGGTTTCAACACGCGACTGTAACGAATTTTCTCCGCAGCGTTTGAACTTCTTTTACGAATAGGAACTTTATGCACAAAAGCAACTCCGACAACCGGCTTTTTACTCCCCCTCAAAAACGGTTAAAGAATAAAGGCTGCACGTACAAATGACGGGAGGCAAACAAAATGGAACTCGGATTAAAAGATAAAGTCGTCGTCGTGACCGGCGCAAGCTCGGGAATCGGACTGGCGACCGCGAAGCTGTTTCTGGAAGAAGGCGCAAAAGTGGCCGGCGCAAGCCGCCATCCGGCGAAGATTCGCGAACTGGGCGGCGAAGACGTCGTGCTGGCCGTCGAAGCCGACCTGAGCACCGCCGAAGGCCCGAAGAAACTGATCGAAGCGGCCGTCGCCAAGTTCGGCCGGATCGATATCCTGATCAACAACGCCGGCATCTCGCATTCCCGGCTGGACGGCTTCCTCGGCACGACCGACGAGCAGTGGGCAGAGACGTACCATAACAACCTGATGAGCATGGTGCGCACCTCGCGCGCCGCCATTCCGCATATGGTCGATCGGGGCAAAGGCGTCATCATCAGCATCGCGTCCGAAGACGCGCGCCAGCCTCAGCCGATGTCGGTCGATTACTCGGCGTTCAAAGCGGGGCTGCTGAGCGTGGGCAAAGCGCTGTCGTTCGAATTCGGGCCCAAAGGCGTCCGCGTCAATACCGTATCGCCGGGACCGACGCATACGAATATCTGGGACCGGCCGGGCGGCATGATCGACGCGATCTCGGAGAAGTTCGGCAAGCCGAAAGACGAAGTCATCGACTTCTTCGTCGACGAAGTGCGCGAGCTGCCGGTCGGCCGCATCGGCCTGCCGGAAGACATCGCCGCGATGGTCGTGTTCCTGTCCTCCGATAAAGCGGAGTACGCGTTCGGCGCGGAATATCCGGTCAACGGCGGTTCGTTCAAAGGCATGTAACATCCGGACCGAAGCGCTCGAACAAATCGGTTTCAACGCCAAAAACCGCAGCTTCGCGGCAGAAGGGCCTGCGCGAAAACCGCGGTTCTATCGGCTTGTCCCACTTGAATAACAGGCGAAACCTTGCCTTTGATCGAGACCAGTCGCTCTGCGTCAAAAAGCCATCTTGTACAGCGGAAGCAGCGTTTCGAACGTATCTTCGATCGTTTGCACGAGCTTGTCGCCGTCTTTGAGCAGGGGATCGTCTTTTTGCAAAAAGCGTCCGCACAGCACTTCGGATTTCTTTACGCTGCCGAGCCGGTCCGCGATCCGCCGCAGGCCGTCCTTGCCCAGCTCCGAGTGCTTGGTCCCGCCCGGTTTGGTGTGGTCGACCGACCAGTAAAACTGTTCCCGCAGATCCTCCGGCACCAGGTTCAGCGCTTTGCGTTCGTGCTTGCCCAGCGCTTCGGCCAGCGTGTTCTTGTTCGGGCTTTCGTAAATAACGGCCATCACGATGAACAGGTAATCGCCGAACATCCCCACCTGGAAATGGGGCAGCGCTTTGTAGCCGCGTTTGCTCGATGCCCAGGCGACCCAGGTATCGGCGGGCGGATGGACCGTGCGGCGCGCGTGCTTGGCGACATGCGGATACATTTCTTCGCCGCACTGCGCGGACAGGAAAGGAGCCAGGCGTTCTCCGAGCTCGTTCAGTTTGGGACGGATACGCCCGATCAGCGCTTCCATGCGGGGCTGCAGCCCCTCTATTTCGAATACGGCAAAATCTTTTTCGTCAAAGCCCCGGAAATCCATGTTCATGCTCCTTTCGGCAAATGGCTCCCGCGGGAGCCTTCAAGACATTCACCGGCCATTATAGCATAAGCGCGCGGCCGGAAAAATGAAGGGAAGATGAAGCCCGTTCTTCAGGACTTCACTTTGCTAAACAAAACGGGTACAATGAAAATTGTTGAAAGTTAATTTCACTTGTAAAGGATGGAGAACCTGAAATGTCAAAACAACAAATTGGCGTGGTCGGCCTTGCCGTCATGGGCAAAAATTTGGCGCTGAATATTGAAAGCAAAGGGTTTACCGTCTCGGTATATAACCGCTCCCCGCAGAAGACCCATGATCTGCTCGAGGAAGCGAAAGGCAAAAACCTCGTCGGCTCGTTCTCGGTCGAAGAGTTCGTACAATCGCTCGAAGTGCCGCGCAAGATCCTGATCATGGTGCAGGCGGGTCCGGCGACGGACGCGACGATCGAGCAGTTGATCCCGTTCCTGGATCAGGGCGACATCATTATCGACGGAGGCAACGCGTTCTTCCCGGATACGCAGCGCCGTAGCGAAGACCTGGAATCCAAAGGCTTCCGCTTTATCGGCACGGGTGTATCGGGCGGCGAAGAAGGCGCGCTCAAAGGCCCCGCGATCATGCCGGGCGGACCGAAAAGCGCGTATGAGCTGGTCGAGCCGATCCTGACCGCGATCTCCGCCAAAGTCGACGGCGATCCTTGCTGCACGTACATCGGACCGGGCGGCGCGGGCCACTACGTGAAGATGGTGCACAACGGCATCGAGTACGGCGACATGCAGCTCATCGGCGAAGCGTACCACCTGCTCAAAAACGTGGTCGGCGCCGATACGGACGAGCTGCACGAAATCTTCGGCGAGTGGAACAAAGGCGAACTCGACAGCTACCTGATCGAGATCACGACCGACATTTTCTCGCAAAAAGATCCGGAAACAGGCAAGCCGATGGTCGACGTGATCCTCGACGCGGCCGGCCAAAAAGGAACGGGCAAATGGACCAGCCAGAGCGCGCTCGACCTGGGCGTTCCGCTGTCCATGATCACGGAATCCGTATTCGCGCGCTTCCTGTCCGCGATGAAAGACGAACGCGTCGCGGCCAGCAAAGTGCTGAGCGGACCGCAAACGGGCGGCTTCTCCGGCGACCGCGCCGAGTTTATCGAGAATGTGCGCAGAGCGCTGTTCGCGAGCAAGATCGTGTCGTACGCGCAGGGCTTCGCCCAAATGCGCGCCGCGTCCGACGAGTTCGGCTGGGATCTCCAGTACGGCAATATCGCCATGATCTTCCGAGGCGGCTGCATCATCCGTTCGCAGTTCCTGCAAAACATCAAGGACGCGTACGACCGCGACGGCAAGCTTGCGAACCTGCTGCTCGACGATTACTTCAAAGACGTGATCGAGAAGTACCAGGATTCGTGGCGTAAAGTCGTAGCCGCGGCCGTAACGGGCGGGATTCCGGTTCCGGGCTTCTCCAGCGCCCTGGCTTACTACGACAGCTACCGCACGGAGCGCCTGCCGGCGAACCTGCTCCAGGCGCAGCGCGACTACTTCGGCGCCCACACGTTCAAACGCGTGGACAAAGAAGGCGTGTTCCACCACGAGTGGCTGGACCTCGACAACGGCACGCTCGACCTGCCGGATACGAAGAATCAATAAGCCGAGACTTTTTCGGACAGAACTCAAATCAAGCGGCGGAAGCGGTCCTCAGGGCTGCTGTTCGCCGCTTTTTTATAGGGATTGGGAGAAGAGTTCAAAAAATATAGTTTAGCGCTTTACAGCGTCTAATTATTGAATCGGAGTATCGGGACGTGGTATAGTGTGGAAAGAAGGAAGCCGTACACCGGCCGCGGCGCGGACAAAAGCGGCATAGCGGAGCCCGACGGGGACGATACGAAAAAAGGAGCCTTTCGGCTCCTTTTGACGATTCAATCCTGGTCGTTCCAGGCAAGCATGCCGCCCGTCATATTGACGGTACGGTCGAAGCCCGCGTCGGCGAGGTATTCGCATGCGCGTTCGCTGCGGTAACCGCTGCGGCAGATAAAGACGGTCTCGCGGTCCGGGTCCAGCTCGTCCAGACGGCCGGCCAGTTCTCCGAGCGGGATATGAACGGCTCCGGGGATCATGCCCTGGGCGACTTCTTCCGGCTCGCGGACATCGATCATCAGCGGAGCGTCGCCTTGTTCGAGACGCTCGCGCAGTTCCGAAGGCTCGATTTGTGCAATAGGATTCATGGATCTGGCCTGCCTTTCCTTAGGGGATAAGTCGGTGAAGATTCTTCCATGATAGCGAATACGAAAAACTTGTGTCAAATTCAATTCAATCGAAAGCCCGGGAGGAACCGCAACTATGGACGTCATCGTCAGAAGAACGGATAAACTGGAAGGAACCATCGAAGCTTTGTCTTCCAAAAACTATACCACCCGCTACCTGCTCGCCGCCGCGCTGGCGGACGGAACGAGCACCGTGCGTTTTCCCGCGCACAGCGAAGACAGCGACGCCATGCGGCGCTGCATCGCGGAACTGGGCGCGGAGCTGGACGAGAACGAAGAACGGATCGTGATCAAGGGCTTCGGACGGCGTCCCAAGCCGCAGGCCGAACTAAACGTCGGCAACGCGGGCGCCGTGCTGCGCTTTTTGCTTGCCGTCTCGGCGCTGTCGGAAGACGTGCACTTCGTGAATACGTATCCCGATTCGCTCGGCAAACGTCCGCACGACGACCTGATCGACGCGCTGACGCAGATGGGCGCGCGGATCGACCATAACGGCGGCAGACTGCCGATTACCGTCAAAGGACCGGTAAAGGGCGGACGCGTTACCGTGTCCGGCGAAGTCAGCTCGCAGTATCTCAGCGCGCTGCTGTTCCTGACGCCGCTGCTCGGCGAAGACAGCGAGATCGTCGTTACCGGCGACCTCAAATCGAAAGTGGTCGTCGGCCAGACGCTCGAAGTGCTGGAGCAGGCCGGCATCTCCGTGCAGGCCGAACCGGACTATTCGCGGTTTCGCGTGCCGGGCGGCCAGGCGTACCGGGCGGGCGAGTATATCGTCCAGGGCGACTACCCGGGCTCGGCCGCGATTCTGTCGGCCGCTTCCGTCGTGCCGTCGGACGTGACCGTGCGCCGGCTGCCGGAGCTGAGCCGCCAGGGCGAACGCGCCGTCGTCGATGTGCTGCGCATGATGGAAGCCCCGCTGACGCATGAGAACGATATTGTAACGGTCCGCGGAACCGGAGCGTTGAAGCCGGTCGAGTTCGACGGCGACGCCGCGACCGACGCGGTGCTGGCGATGGTGGCCGCCGCCGTATTCGCCGAAGGCACATCCCGCTTCTACAATGTCGAGAATCTGCGCTATAAGGAATGCGACCGCATCACCGACTACCTGAACGAGCTGCGCAAAGCCGGCGCGGACGTCGAGGAGAAGCAGGCGGAGATTATCGTGTACGGCCGCCCGCAGGGCGTGGCCGGCGGCGTGACGATCGATTCGCACTACGATCACCGCGTGATCATGGCGCTGACCATCGTCGGCCTGCGCGCCGACGCGCCGATTACGATCAAAGACGCGCATCACGTCGCCAAATCGTATCCCGGATTTTTCGACGATATGACCGCGCTTGGCGCGAACGTCGAATGGGTAAAAAATGAACAGTAGTCTGCGCGATCCGGGAAGACCTTTCGACTTGTAAAAAGGTTTTCCCGCCGCGGCCGACTGCCGAATCCTTCGAGGAGGCGAATCGAAATGAGTTTTCAAAATCCAAGCCGTGACGAAATCGGAACGCTGCTTCAGCAGGCCGGCAATATCGCGGTCGTCGGCCTGTCCGACAAACCGGATCGCACATCCTATATGGTATCGCAGGCGATGCAGTCGCGCGGCTACCGCATTATTCCCGTAAACCCGGCCGCCGCCGGCGCCGAGATCCTCGGCGAGACCTGCTACGCGTCCCTGGCCGACGTGCCGGAGCCGATCGACATCGTCGACGTTTTCCGCCGCAGCGAATTCTGCGCCGACGTCGCCCGCGAAGCCGTGTCCGCCGGCGCCAAAACGCTCTGGCTGCAGTCCGGCGTCTACAACGACGAAGCCGCCGAAATCGCCGGCTCCGCAGGCCTTACGGTCATCATGGACCGCTGCATCAAAGTCGAAGACGCCGTAACCGGCGCCGGCTCCCGCCGCTAATCGAACCGATCTCTCCCATCACTACCCCATTCGCCGCTTTTCTCGCGAGGCGAACCGAGGCTCTTCCCGTATCCGGGGAAGAGCCTCGACTTTTGATTGTAGAAAATCCCGGTCTTCCGAAGCCGCAGGAAGAGGGGAAAGTTCAGTGTAGGAGCGACAGCGTTCGCCTTTGCAATCGGGAAGCTCCCACATTAATCTCATCAAGCTTCCCGATTGCAACACGCGACCGAAACGAACTTTCCCCGCCGCCTTCAAGGCTTCGCTTCCGAACGGGACTTTTCTACAACCAAGAGACTCTTCCCCAACCGGAGAAGAGCCTTTTCGCCGAGTGAAAAAACGGCCGAAACACTTTGACAAACAGACGGTCAACCCTTAACATTTGAAGGTAGAGAGGAGAGGGACGTCTTTGAATTGGTTAGGTTCGCTTCAACAGCTCGGCCGGGCCGTGATGATCCCGACGATGGTCCTGCCGGCGGCGGCCATTCTGCTCAGCGCGGGCAGTCTCCCCTGGGGAGCCTGGGGAATTCCCGGCGTATCCGAAGCGTTAAACGTGGCGGGATCGGGCATACTGCTCTATCTGCCTTATTTGTTTGCCGTGGGCGTGGCCCTCGGACTCGCCAACCAGGCCGGCTACGCGGGTCTGGCGGCGCTGATGGGCATGACGATTTACGACCGCGTCACCGATTACTTCGCGAGCGGACAGGTTCGGCCGACCACGCTGGTCGGTATCCTGCTCGGCGTAATCGCGGGCGCTTTATATAATCGATTCAAAGATTTCAAACTACCGGAAACGATCCAATTCTTCGGCGGGTCGCGCTTCGTCCTGCTGTTTATGGGACTGCTGTCGGCGCTGTTCGCGTTCGCGATGCTGGCGATCGGTCCGGTGCTTCAAGCGCTGCTGAACTGGATGTTTATGGAGGTTCGGCTGACCGGGGGCTTCGGGTTGTTCGTGTACGGCATCCTGTACCGGGTGCTGTCCGCGTTCGGCCTGCATCATCTGCTCAACAATATCGTCTGGTTCCAGTTCGGCTCGTACGAGACGGCTTCGGGGATGATCGTGCAGGGCGACCTGCCGCGTTTCTTCGCCGGCGATCCGGCCGCGGGATTGTTTATGTCGGGACTGTTCCCGATCATGATGTTCGCGCTGCCGGCGACGGCGATGGCCGTGATTCACGAAGCGCGCGAAGACTTGAAACCCAAAGTGCGCAAAACGTTTGTCCGCGCCGCGCTCGTCTGTCTGCTGACCGGGGTGTCCGAACAGATCGAATTCGCTTTTCTGTTCGCTTCGCCTTTCCTGTTCGCGCTGCACGCGGTGCTGGCCGGCTTCGCCATGTGGCTGACGTACGCGCTGGATATCCATCACGGATTTTCCTACTCCGCGGGCCTGATCGACTTCGTGCTGAACTTCCACCTGTCGACCAACGCCTGGCTGCTGATCCCGATCGGCATCGTATACGGGGCCGGCTATTACATCCTGTTCCGCTGGGCGATCCGCAAGTTCCAGATTCCGACGCCGGGTCGCGAAGAAGGCTCGACGCTGGAAGACTGGGCCGGCAATATTCCGTACCGGGCGCCGCTGATTCTGCAAGCGCTGGGCGGACGGGAAAATATCGTGCAGGTGCAGGCGTGCATCACGCGGCTGAGGCTGACGGTGGCGAACGACCGGAAGATCGACGGCCACGCGCTCAAGTCGCTCGGGTCGGCGGGCTTGATCCGGCTCGGCGGAGGCAACGTGCAGGTGGTGTTCGGCACTTATTCCGAGCTGATCCGCGAAGAGATCAACAAGCTGATCGACCGGGAGCTGGACCATGTGCTGTTCGCTTCGCCGGTGCAGGGACGCATGATTCCGCTCGACGAAGTGCCGGACAAGATCTTCTCGGGCAAGCTGGTCGGGGACGGCGTGGCGTTTATTCCGGAAAAAGACGAACTGGTTTCGCCGGTGGCGGGCACCATCGTGCATATTTACCCGACGCAGCACGCGCTCGGCATCCGCACGAACGAGGAAGTGGATGTGCTGCTGCATGTGGGCATCGACACCTCGCAGATCGAAGGCGCGTTCAAAGCGTTCGTCGAAGTTGGCGATATCGTGGAGCCGGGTCAGCTCCTGATCCGCTTCGATCTGCCGAAGCTGCGCGAACACGCGCCTTCGCTGGCGACGCCGATGCTGATTACGAATCCGGACCGCGTGCGGTCCTGGAGCTTCGCGCCGTTCAAGGCGGTCAAAAAAGGACAGGGGTCGGTCATGTCGGTCGTACTCTACGATAAGGAGACGGGGCCGAAATGAAGCAGGCTGTTTCGAAATCGGGTCAACACAGAGAAACGAGAGGGGGAGAACGATGATTACCTGTATCGGAGCCGCACCGGGCGTTGCGATCGGGAGGGCTTTCGTTCTGCCGACGTGGGAATGGGATGTACCGGATCAAAAAATAGACGTCGTCGATCTGACGCGCGAATTCGAGCGCTTGACCGAAGGCATCCGCACATCCCGCTGCGAGATTGAAGATATGAAAAAAGAAGTCAAAGAAATGGTCGGGCCGGAGGAGTCGAGTATCTTCGACGCGCACCTGGCTATTCTCGAAGATCCGGTCTTCATGAGCGAGATCAAAGGGATCATCGAACGCCAGTACAAAGCCGCGGAAGTCGCGGTCAAGGAAGCGATCGATCACTTCGTCACCATGTTCGATCTGCTCGACGACGAATATATGAAAGAACGGGCGGCCGATATCAAGGACGTCGGCAACCGGCTGCTCAAGCATCTGCTCGGCGCGCCGGAGATCAAGCTGCCGTCCGATACGCAGCCTTATATCCTGGTCGCCAAGGAGTTGTCGCCGTCTCAGCTTGTGCACCTCAATCCGAGCCATGTGCTCGGTATCGTCACGCTCATCGGCGGCAAAACGTCGCATTCGGCGATTATGGCGCGCGCGGTTGGCATTCCGCTTGTGGCGGGACTCGAGAACAAGCGCGAGCAGGCTTTTCAAACGGGGGAACTGCTGGTTCTCGACGGGGAAGAAGGCGTGCTGTTCGTCGAGCCGGGCGAAGATACGCTGCGGATTTACGAAGAGAAACGGCTGAAGCTCCAGCGCAAAAAAGAACAGCTGCAGCTGCTGGCCGAAGTCGAAGCGGTGACGAGAGACGGCGAGCGTCTGACGCTGGCGGCGAATATCAGCTCGCTCAAAGAGCTGGAGACGTCGATGCGGCACGGCGCGCAGGGCGTCGGATTGTTCCGCACGGAATTTCTGTATATGGACCGCGCCGAATTTCCGAGCGAAGACGAGCAGTTCGACGTGTATCGCAAGATCGCCGAACGAACCGGCGGACAGCCGGTCGTCATCCGCACGCTGGATATCGGCGGCGACAAGCAGCTCGATTACTTCGCGCTGCCGGAAGAAGACAATCCGTTTCTCGGCTACCGGGCGATCCGCATCAGCCTGGACCGGCACGATCTGTTCCTGACCCAGCTGCGCGCGATTCTGCGCGCCAGCGCGTTCGGCGACGTGCGCGTGCTGTATCCGATGATCTCGTCGGTGGAAGAAGTGCGCCAGGCCAAAGACCTGCTGCACCGGGCGATGCGGGAGCTGGATCAGCGGGGCGAAGCGTACCGGGCGGATCTGCCGGTCGGGATCATGATCGAAGTGCCGGCCGCGGCGGCGATCGCCGATCTGCTGGCCGAAGAAGTCGACTTTTTCAGCATCGGCACGAACGACCTGGTCCAGTACGTGCTGGCCGTCGACCGGATGAACGAACAGATCGCGCATATGTATCATCCGTACCATCCGGCCGTGCTGCGCATGCTGCGCATGACCGTCAACGCGGCGCGGGAGCGCGGCATCGAAGTCAGCGTATGCGGCGAACTGGCCGGCGACGAGCGGGCGATTCCGCTCTGGCTGGAGCTCGGCGTACATAAGCTCAGCATGTCGCCGCAGTCTCTGCTGAGGGTCAAGCACCGGGTGCTCAACACCACGGCGTCGGCCGCGCGCGAGACCGGGCGGGAGAGCTTCAGGCTGAGCCGCTCCGGCGAGATCGAGCGGCTGCTGTCCGAGTTTGTGACGCCGGTCGTTTAAAAGGGGACCGATTCGAGAGAACGTCGGCAAAATCGCCCGATGAGCGTACAAAAGAATGTATTACAAAAGAACCTTCAAATCCACAGCCGTGTGGAAATGAAGGTTCTTTTTTGAACGTTGAAGCGGCTTTGAACCTCAACGATGCGTCGGCCGCCGTGGCGCACACAAGCGGAGCGGCCGTTTGCCGTTATCGTCTACTTGGCCTGCGATTTCGCCAGCGCGTTGCAGAACGCCAGCCCGTAAGGCGGCAGATCCGGCGGACGGCGCGCGGAAATAATATGGCCGTCGACGACGACCGCTTCGTCTTTCCAGATCGCGCCGGCATTTTCCATATCGTCGCGGATGCCCGGAGTGGACGTTACCGTAACGCCGTCCAGAATTTTGGCCGAGATCAGCACCCAGCCGGCATGGCAGATCTGGCCGATCGGTTTCTTGGCTTCGTGCATTTCGCGCACCAGCTCAAGCACTTTCGGATAGCGGCGCAGTTTGTCCGGCGCCCATCCGCCCGGTACGAGGATTCCGTCGTAGTCGGCGCTGTCCAGCTCGTCGAAAGCATATTCCGCTTCGGCCGGGACGCCGTATTTGCCGATATATTTTTTCCCTTTTTCCGCGCCGGCCAGATGGACCTCCGCGCCTTCTTCGCGCACCCGGTAAACGGGAACCCACAGTTCGAGATCTTCGAATTCCTCGTCCACCAGCGCAATCACTTTTTTACCGCTCAGACGCATATTCACCGTTCCTCCCGTTTGATTATCGTTAATTTGAGGCTTGATTCGAATTGCTTTCATTATTGTATCAATTCAAGCGGCGCCGGGCAAAATTACGAAAAAAAAGAGGTTTTTGACCCAGTTTTGAAAGCGCTTAATATTTTTTGAGAAAAGAAGCAGGAATTTGCGGAAGATACAGCGAATGAAGCAACCTATAGAATACCTATAAAAAAGAATCTCCGGTCTGCGGCGTGCTTTGAAAGGCGGCTCGGGTCGTTCTTCCGCCTGCGGCGGGAGGCCGGTCGGTTTGAAGGCATATACGGGGCGGAGAAGCCAGTCGCGGCGATCATGCGGCAATATCGATGTTGGAGGGATTGTTGGATGCTGGAATACTGCACATGCGGACAGAGGTACGATTTGGATTTTCGTCTCGTCGGTTATAAGAAACACATCAGCATCGACAATGTGCCGATTCTGGCCTGCCCGGGCTGCGAGCACGAAGAAGTGATGTTCGGCGTCAGAAAGGATCTGCAGGCGCTTCTGCTCAGTTTGCCGCTCGAAGAAGAACCGTACGGTCTCGATTACACGGATTTCAACGAGCTGGCCTGTATCGCGTATACGGCGTTTACCTGCAGCGAAGCCGATACCAAAGACGCGCTTCGCGCGGAGATTCTGGAGAACTGCGAGGCTCGCATCAATACGCTGCTGGACTTCTACAGCTTTGCCAGGGAAGCCGGCGACCAGGAGAGAATGGCCGAGATCGAACAGCGGCTGGCCCAATTGAGCGCGGTAGCGTGCGAATCCGGCGCGGCGCGCCGTTACTCGCCGGTTTAGCCCTGGCGGGCGTCCTTGTAAACCGGTAACGGGCGCCCGCGCCGCAAACAGACGGTTTTGACTTCGTTTTCCCGGGTTGTTAAACTGAAAGCGAACACTTGTATGCAACGCGATATTCCGCTGCAGCTTGGATAACGGAAGGGAGAGGCTATCAATGCCCAATTTTACACAGATCGCGACAAGCGAGCAGCTCGACTCCGCGATTCAAGAATCCGAACACAAACCGGTGCTTGTATTCAAGCACAGTACGCGCTGCCCGATCAGCGCCAGAGCCTACGAAGAAGCGAAACGCTATCTGCAGGGCACGCCCAACGAGGAAGCGGGCTACGTGCTGATCCACGTTGTCGAGGATCGCCCGGTGTCGCTCGAAGCCGCCGATCGTCTCGGGGTGGAGCACGCTTCGCCGCAGGCGATCCTGCTGAAGAACGGCAAAGCCGTCTGGAATACGTCGCATTCGCGGATTACTTCCGCTGCCCTGCAGGAGGCGCTGTCTTAAGACAGCCGCCTTTTTTGGAAAAAAGTGAAGCGTTAACATTGCGCCCCAGAGGAATTTATCGTATCATGGTACTAATGAAAGTTTGAATGTAATTCATTGAAACCTGATTGAAAAATTTACTGGCAATGGAGAGAACAGATGTGACGGTAACTATTTATGACGTGGCTCGCGAAGCGGGAGTCTCGATGGCGACGGTTTCCCGGGTCGTTAACAACAACCCGAATGTGAAACCGCAAACGCGCAAGAAAGTATATGAAGCGATCGAGCGCCTGGGCTATCGCCCGAACGCGGTCGCGCGCGGCCTGGCGAGCAAGAAAACGACGACGGTCGGCGTAGTCATTCCGGATATTTCCAACTCGATCTTCGCCGAAATTGCACGGGGTATCGAAGATATCGCGAACATGTATCATTACAACATTATTTTGTGCAATGCCGATAAGAAGAAAGAAAAAGAAATTCGCGTAATCAATACTCTGCTCGAGAAGCAGGTGGACGGGCTGATCTTTATGGGCGGTACCATCACCGAAGATCACGTGCAGGCTTTCCAGACGGCGTCCGTGCCGATCGTCCTTTGTGCGACCAAAGATGAAAACGGTACGATTCCTTCGGTCGATATCGACCATGAAGCCGCCGCTTTCGACGCGGTCAGCACGCTGGTTCGCCACGGTCACCGCGAGATCGCGATGATTAGCGGCACGCTGCAGGACCCGGCCAACGGATACTCGCGCTTCCAGGGTTACAAACGCGCGCTGGAAACAGCGGGGATCGATTATCAGGAAGACCTGGTGCGGATCGGCAATTACCGCTACGAATCCGGCGTGGAAGCGATGAAATACTTCCTCGGCCTGAAGCATAAGCCGACCGCGATCTTCGCGGCAACCGACGAAATGGCGATCGGCGCGATCCACAGCATCCAGGACGAAGGCTATAAAGTTCCGGACGATTTCTCGGTTATCAGTGTAAACAATATCAGCATGGCTTCCATGGTGCGTCCGCAGCTGACGACGGTGGCGCAGCCGATGTACGATATCGGCGCGGTGGCCATGCGCCTGCTGACCAAGCTGATGAAGAAAGAAAACGTGGAAAGCTCGCAGGTCGTCCTGCCGCACGAAACGATTCTTCGCCTGTCCGTCGCTCGCGTGAACGACTGAGCAGCGGAATTGATGACGAAGACAATCGCCCTGATGGGCGCCATGGATGAAGAAGTCGGGCTGCTGCTCGGCGAGATGACGAATACCCGCAGCCGGACGGCTGCGGGTATTCGTTTCACGGAAGGGCTGTTTCGCGGCTGCCCGGTCGTGGTCTGCCGCTGCGGAGTCGGCAAAGTCAACGCGGCCGCCGCCGCTCAGGTGCTGGCCAGCGAATTCCGGATCGAAGCGCTGGTCTTTACCGGCGTGGCGGGAGCGCTCGATCCCGCGCTCGAAATCGGGGATATCGTCGTCTCGTCCGAAAGTGTGCAGCACGATATGGACGCATCTCCGCTGGGCTTCGCGCGGGGAATCATTCCTTTTCAGACAGAGTCGGTGTTCCCGGCCGATCCGGATTGGGTCCGGTTGGCGGAAGAGTCCTGCAAGGCGGCGGGAGTCCGCTTCGCGACCGGCAGGGTGCTGTCGGGCGACCGCTTCGTCGCCGACCGCGAAGAAGTGGCAAAGCTGCGCGAGGAGTTCGGCGGAGCCTGCACCGAGATGGAAGGGGCCGCGGTCGCGCAGGTTTGCCGGATGAACGGCATCCCGCATGTGATTATCCGCTCCATGTCGGATAAAGCCAACGGTGCGGCTCCGGAAAGCTTCGCCGAATTTACGGCTGCGGCTTCGGCCCGCTCGTTCGGGATCGTTTCGGGGATGCTGGAGCTGCGGGCGCTGCGGCAGCCGTAAACTTGGGTGCAAGCCGCTGCTTCGACACAGCCACTCTCCGTGTCGGGGAGTGGACGAAACGCGTCATGCCGCCGTACAGACGCTGATATAAGAAAAGAAGAACCCCCGGGATTCGCAGAACGCGAATCCCGGGGGTTCTTGTGGTTATCCGGCAACAACGGCTGCCGGAAGAAATGTAAAGTATGCGCCGCGATAAAATTACTGGCTTGCCGTGTACAGCGTCATGCTCTGCGGCGACTCGCCAGCTTCGTTGGAAGCCGAGACCTTGAACCAGGCCGTAAACGGAGCCTGCGCCGTGTAGGTGAACGACGGCGTCGAAGTCGTGCCGATTGCCGCAAACGGACCTTCGGCGGTGGCGCTGTAATAAACGGTGTAGGACGAAGCACCTTCCGAAGACGGCCAGCTGAGCTGAACGCCTTCGGCGGAAGAACTGCCCTGAAGCTGACTCGGTTCGGCCGGAGCCGTCACCGCAGCGGGCTCGCTGTCGGGCTGTTCTTGAGGCTGCTCCGTTTCCGGTTTCGGATCGGCCGCTTCGACCGGTTCCTGCGGATCTTCCGTTTCGGTATCGACCGGCGATTCTTCTTCGGTCTCGTTCGGCACAACTTCGCCTTCTACCACAGGATTTTCTTCCGCCGGCGGCGGAGTCTCTTCGACAATCGCCGGCGGCGCGGAGTAACCGACGATCCGGCTCGGCGAAGATTCGTTGCCGACCACGTCCACCGCGGCGACGTAATAGGAAGCTCCGGCGACGCCGGACGTTCCGAACTGCAGGAAATTGCCGGTCAGAACCGCATCCATATACTGATACGAAGCTCCGCCGTCCGTCGAGCGGTACAGGCGATAGCCGACTACATCGTTCTCCGGATTCGCCGTAAAAGCGATTGCGGTGCCGGAAGCGTTCATCCAAACGTTGACCGGAGCGGACGGAGCATAGCCGTCGTCGCCGCGCGGATCGACTTCTTTCGGTGCGTCGACGCCCGCGTCCGCCGGAATATAATAGCTGAGCGATTCCGCGTTCGGTACTTTGGACAGGACTTCTTTCAATTCGAGAATCAGCTGATTGATCGGTTTCTCCCGATTGACCGTTACTTTTTGCAGAACCATATCGTCCGGCGTTTCCGCGTGCGGCACGTAATTGACGCCGTTGTAGACGATATATCTCGAGTTGACGAGACCGTCGTCGTAATCGGTCGGCACGTATTTTTCATTGAAAATATCCGTGACGAGCTTGCCCGATTGCACGGTCAGGTCGGTCGGAAGCTTGCCGCTGTAACCCGATACGGTCTTGGAGACGATGCCTTCCGGCTTCGTAAACTCTTTGGTCGGGAACAGTTCCGGCTTGAGCGCCATAACGTCGTTCATGATCGCCGCCCATACGATCCGCGCGCGGCCTTTGTCGTCGTTCATCGTATTTTTCTGCACGGTGTAACCGGTCCACACACCGAGCGTCAGGTCCGGCGTGTAACCCATAAACCAGACATCGGCATAGTTCTGGGTGGAGCCCGTTTTACCGGCGATGGCAATATTTCCGTACTGATTGACCAGATTCGGGATATTGCCCACCGAAGCATTGCCGGTTCCGTCGCTAACGACGGTTTCCAGCATATTCGTCATTAGGTAAGCGGTTTGCGCCGAGAAGACGCGGCTCGGATTGATCTGATGTTTGTAGACGATATTGCCTTTGGAATCGACGATCTTGTCGATCATGTATGTCTCGTTGAATTCGCCGCCGTTGCCGATCGCCGCGTAAGCGCCGGTCAGCTCCTTGACGGTGACCCCGCTCGTCATCCCGCCGATCACGCCGGTACTGTTGTTATAGTCGCTGTCTTTGATCGTCGTAATGCCCAGCTTCTTGGCGAAAGCCCAGGCTTTGTCGATCCCGACTTTCTCGTTGAACAGCTTGAGCGCGGGAATATTCAGCGATTGATTGAGCGCGTAGCGCGCCGTAACCAAACCCTGGTAACGGCCGTTGGCGTTCTTCGGAATATGGTAGCCCGAGCCGGAAGGCAGAATGATCGGCGCGTCGTCGATCACGCCCGCCGGCTGGATCAGCCCGCTGTCGAGCGCCGGCAGATACGCGGCGATCGGCTTCATGGTCGAACCCGGCTGACGCACCATTTGCGTGGACAGGTTCATCTCCTGCGTATCGAAACTTCGGCCTTCGATCATGCCGATTACCGCGCCGGTCTTCTGATCGACAAGGCTGGCGGCAACCTGCTGCGGCAGCCCGTCGGGATCGTCGACGCCGAAGTGGGCCGGATTCTCCGCGATATTGCGCATCGTTTTGTAGATATCCCGGTCGATCGTCGTATAGACTTTATAGCCGCCGGTCAGCAGCATCTGGTTCGCGGCTTCGTAAGAAGACGTGCCTTCGCCGGAAGCCGCGTCGCCGCCGGGATTCTCCAGCGTCATAATGATCTTGGTCGCTTCGCGTTCCACTTCCGCCATCAAGTACGGATAAGTTGCGTAAGCTTTCGGCGTACGCGCGGCCAGCGACGTTTCCAGATCGAAATCGAGCGCTTCCTTGTACTGGACCTGCGTGATTTTGCCGTCTTCGAGCATGTTTTCAAGCACGCGGTGCTGACGGCTGACCGCGCTGGCGAAGCCTTTTTCGTTCAAAGCGCCGCGGCTGTCGAACGCCGAGTAGGTCGTCGGAAGCTGGGGGAGCCCGGCCAGGTAGGCGGCCTGCGCCAGATTGAGCTTCGACGGGTCGGACAAGCCGAAAATGCCTTTGGCCGCCGCTTTGACGCCGAACAGATTGTAGCCGGACGAACCTTTGCCGAACGGCATTTTATTGAGATAGGCGGTAATAATTTCTTCTTTGGACAGGAATCGTTCCATGCGCAGAGAAAGAAGGATTTCCTTGATCTTGCGATCGTTGGTCTTGTCGAGGCTCAGGAACACCCGGCGGGCGAGCTGCTGGGTGAGTGTGCTGCCGCCTGTCTGCACCGGCTCGTTAAGCACTTTTTGCTTGACGGCGCGCAGCGTGCCTTTGGTATCGATGCCCGGGTGCTCGTAAAAGCTTTTGTCTTCGATCGAAACGAGCGCGTCCATTACATTCTGCGGAATCTGGTCGTAGCCGACGGGCCTGCGGTCCTCGTCGGTGCGCAGCTGGCCGATGGGACTGGTATCCCGAAAATAAGCAAAGCCCGTGATGGCGTCCTCGTCGATGGCCTGTTCGATCGCGGCTCGCGAGCGGACAGGTTCGTCTTTGAGAATGGAAGTTATATATCCGGCCACCGTGCCTCCCGCAAAAAGAACCGCCGCAAATCCCAGGATAACCATCCATTTAAAAAAGGTCAGCGTTTTGCGGAAAAACGATTTTTTCTTGACGGAAGGTTTCGTTTTGGGCGTTTTGGTTTCTTCAGCCATTGGCGTATCTTCCTCCTTTGTTTCAATCCATACACCCGTGCAGGGAAGCGAACCGGGGCGGCTGTAACCCGAGCCGCTGCATGGTAAACGAACAGGGCTTATTATAGCACAAAAAAGGCAAAAGAAGCATAGGAAATGGGGAGCGGGCCGGGAGAGAAACAAGGCGGCCGGTGAAAGGAAAAGCAGGGGAGTAAAGTGCCGAACGGCATAAAAAAATACCCGCAAGCCGGAAAGCTTGCGGGTATTTGGACCGAACAGGGATTAACGGTTGTAGAATTCGACGATTTGTTTTTCGTCGATTTCTTGCGACAGCTCGGCGCGCTCGGGCAAACGGATGTATTTGCCTTCGATCGCCGTATCGTTGTACTCCAGGTAAGCCGGGATAAACGCACGATTTTCCAGCGCTTCTTTAACCGAGGACAGACCGCGGCTTTTTTCGCGAAGGCCGATCACGTCGTTCAGGCTTACCGCGTAGGAAGCGATGTCGACTTTTTTGCCGTTAACCGTTACGTGTCCGTGAGCGACCAGCTGACGCGCGCCTGCGCGGGAGTTGGCGAAGCCCAGACGATACACGAGGTTGTCCAGACGGCTTTCCAGCAGGAACATAAAGTTCTCGCCGGCGATGCCTTGCATTTTTTGTGCTTTTGCAAACAGGGTGCGGAATTGCTTCTCGCCCAGACCGTACGTGTGACGCAGCTTTTGCTTTTCTTGCAGCTGCATACCGTAGTTGCTCAGCTTTCTGCGCTGGTTGGCGCCGTGCTGACCCGGAGGGAAGTTGCGTTTCTTGATTTCTTTGCCAGTACCGCTCAGGGAAATACCCAGACGGCGGCTGAGTTTGAATTTAGGGCCTGTGTAACGTGCCATATCGGAAAAACTCCTTTGTCATGTTTAATGACCGGGGAACCGTGTGCGCCGTGTTTGGTTTCGCGTACGCAGGCCGGAGACGTTATCCTTTATATAAGGAAGAAACGAATCAGCGTACTCATACCGGGAAAGTTCAGCCGCTGTCCCGATAGCAACCAAGCACGTGAGGGTGACGCACTGTTACACCCGGATACGTAGGTATCCGGCGTTCATACATCGTTAAATTCTATAGCACAAACGAATTCGAGTCAAGGGTTAAAATAAAGATCGCCGAAGGGAAAACAAGACGGGAAAACCTGAATAAGCCGAAAGACCCATTAGAATACAAAAACAGCGAAAAATAAGATGCAAAAGTGGGGCGAAAAGAGTAAAATGGGAGGGAAGCATTTCAGGAGAAACACAAGAAGGCTTCCCTTCCGCATGCCGAACGGCATGGGCGCGAAGCTTTATAATCGATTATATGCAGCAGAAGGCACTGTTTTCGGCAAAGGAGAGAAGTTATGTCCGAACATTCAGGAAAGAACCCGGTGGAAGAAATCCGGCGCGGCGAAGTCAGCGAAGCGCTGTTCCCCGTCGTTTCCCGCCGCGATCCGTCTTTCTGGATTCAGTCCGTCGACATCGGCACGGCCGATTTTCCTTATATAGAACCTTTGCTTAAGGAAAGCTTCATCGATTGGATGCAGCAGAACGCTTCGTCTTCTTTTATATCGGAGGCCGAATGGTTTTTGTTTAGCAATGAAGGCGACTCGGTGGCCGGAGCTCCCGAATTGATCCGCCGCCTTAACGAAGAGCCCGCCCACGCGGGCTGGGTAGCGCTCGCCCGGCGGGAAGCCGTGCTGGTACCCGCGCGGCTGCATACGGGAGCGTGGATGCAGGAGTATGTCACGCTGGCCGTTCCGGTATTCAGCCGGACGCGCGGCGAAGTATTCGCCGTGCTGGGCTGCGCGGTGCCGGAACGTCTTTCTTCCGGCATGATGCCGATTGTGGAGATGGCGGCTCGGCATTTCCGCACCTGCTTCTACCAGAGGCTCGAATACTCGTTTATTCACGACGCGCTGTACACCCGGCAGGCGGGAGCCCATTCGCTTAGCGGCGATTCGGCTTTGTTTCGCATGGTCCGGAGGCTGTACGACAAGTTCGACGTGGGAGGGGTGCTGGAAGAACTGCAGCGCATCGTATTGACGCTGCATCCGGCGGCCGACTGCCGGCTGCTGATGACCCAGGATTATCCGAATCCCAATCCCCTGTTGAACGTGAGCCTGCTGGATCAGCGCAAGCAGGGCATTTGCACGACCGCCTTTATGAGGGGCAGCGTCGAAGTCGAGCACAAGCCGAAGCCCGGCCGTCCGGAACGGATCGGCGTCGCTCTTCCGCTTGCGGGACATCAGGGTATCTACGGCGTGCTGCACTTTACGCTCGACGTTCCGCCGGAAGGCTTTAACGCCGGCCTGCTCAGCATGGTATCGGACACCGCGGGCAAAGCGTTCGAGAACGCCAAGCTGTACGAACAGTCGAATCTGCTGATCCGCGAGCTGCTGCTGATTAACGAGCTGACCAAACGGCTCAATCAGAATCTGCAGCTCAGCGACGTGTTCTCGTTCGCGATTCAGGAACTGGTAGGCATTTTCCGCGCCGAGTACTGCTGCATTCTCAAAGACAATCCGGCGGAGAATCGCTTCGACGTTATGGCCTGCAGCCTGCCGGAGCTTCAGGGCGCTTCGTTCAGCCGCGATTACGGCTTCGGCGGCGCGGTGCTGCGCACGCAGGAACCGCTGATTATATCGGATTACCTGGAGTCCGGCATGCCGTCGCGTTTTATGGAACTGTCCGAAGCCCGTTCGATGATCGCCGCGCCCCTGATCTCGAACGGCAAAGCGATGGGAGCGGTTCTGCTCGCCCAACGCGAGCATCACTATTTTTCGTACGAAAATTTCAAGCTGCTGCAAATGCTGTCGACGCATATCGGTCTTGCGCTCAGCAATGCCACCTTGCATGCGGAGCTTCAGCGAATGGCCAACCGCGATGCGCTGACGGGGCTGTATGTGCGCCGTCATCTCGACGAACAGATCCATACCCATCAGCTGGAAGGTTCCAAAGGCTCGCTGCTCGTGATCGATATCGACCGGTTCAAGCAGGTCAACGATACGTACGGCCATCAGATCGGCGATTCCGTTCTGCAGCAGGTAAGCGCCATCTTGAGCGGTTCGATCCGGGCGACCGACGTATCGGCCAGATGGGGCGGCGAAGAACTGGCGGTTTACTTCCCGGAAACGACGCTGGACGAAGCGCTGATTGTGGCCGAGCGGATTCGCAGTGGAGTCGCCGAAGAAACGCGCCCTGCCGTTACCGTTTCGTGCGGAGTCGCCGACTGGGCGCAGGGCGACGCTTCGATCAGCGTGGAGTCGCTGTTCTATCGGGCCGACATGGCGCTGTACCAGGCCAAGCACAGCGGACGCAACCGGATTCAGACGGCGGTTGCCGATTGACGCTCCGTTTCGGTTTTCCGAAGTTTTGACCGTATTGGAATTTAAGCGTTCCGCAATGCCTCTTCGGCTGAGCGGAACGCTTTTTGGTTTGTTCCCGGGCGCCGGACGTTCTTCAACGCCCCGGACCCGGCGACTTCACCCGGTGACTTCAAGCGGGGGAAATGCTACAATGGGTAGGCTATCGGCGGCCGATTGCGGACCGCCGTTCAATAAGAAGTTCCGGGCGCCCGCGCCCGGAACCGATTCGTAGGAGGAACTGACTGCATGCGTGACCCCAGAGTACAGAAATTGGCTAAAACGCTGGCGGGCTATTCCGTCAACGTTCAGCCGGGCGAGAACATTCTGGTCGAGATGATCGGACCGGAGCGCGATCTGCTGCAGGCGGTCGTGGAAGAAATCAGCGCGCTCGGCGGCAATCCGTTCGTACAGCTGACGGACAAGATGGTGCAGCGCACGCTGCTGATGAACGCGACGGAAGAGATGATCCGCACCTGGGCGGAGACGGACCTGAACCGCATGAAGCAGATGCAGGGCTACATCGGCATCCGTTCCGGCGAGAACGTCAACGAACTGGCCGATGTGCCGGAAGACAAGATGAAGATATACAACGCGCTGTACAACCATCCGGTGCACAGCGAACAGCGCGTCAAGCGCACGAAATGGGTCGTGCTGCGTTATCCGAGCGCGAGCATGGCGCAGCTGGCGAATATGAGTACGCAGGCGTTCGAGGACTTCTATTTTGACGTGTGCAACCTGGATTACGCGAAGATGGACCGCGCGCAGGATTCGCTCCAGACGCTGATGAACCGGGCGGAGAAGGTGCGCATCGTCGGACCGGGCACGGACCTGTCGTTCTCGATCGAGAACATCCCGGCGATCAAATGCTCGGGCACCGCGAATATTCCGGACGGCGAAGTGTACACCGCGCCAGTGCGCGATTCCGTCAACGGCACGATCGCGTACAACGCGGCCAGCGTATACAACGGCATCACGTTCGAGAACGTGACGTTCCGGTTCGAAAACGGCAAAATTGTCGAAGCGACGGCCAACGATACGGAGAAGCTGAACAAGATTCTCGACTCCGACGAAGGTGCCCGCCATATCGGCGAGTTCGCGATCGGCTTCAACCCGTATATCCTGACTCCGATGAAAGATACGCTGTTCGACGAGAAGATCGCCGGCAGCCTGCACTTCACGCCGGGCCAGGCTTACGAGATTGCCGACAACGGCAACCGTTCGTCGATCCACTGGGACCTGGTGCTGATCCAGCGTCCGGAATACGGCGGCGGAGAAATTTATTTCGACGACCGGCTGATTCGCAAAGACGGCATCTTCACCGTGCCGGAATTGGAATGCCTGAATCCCGAAAACTTGAAATAGGTTTCAGACGCGAGGAAAACGGTTGATAAGAAAGCGGATTCACGTTATGATGAAAGACGTGAGTACCGTTTTTATTTCAGAGACAGACGGAGGGATAGAAATGGCTAAAAACAATGCTGCAGTAGTTGAAATCGCGCAGACCGCATCCCGCTACTCTTCTTCGATCGTTCTGCAGGCGGAGAACAAGTACATCGACGTAAAAAGTATTCTGGGCCTGTTTACGACGCTCGTAAGCAACCAGCAGTACGAACTGCACGTCATCGGACCGGACGCCGAAGAAGCGAAAGCCGCAATGGTCGAAGTGTTCGAGAAGCACGGACTGAACGTCGCGATCGCGCCGGAGTAACCGCAAGCGGAATGAAAACCGGCACCGCCCGAATCCCAACGGGCGGTGCTTTTCCTTGCGTTTTGCAAGCCGGTTCTTGTATTACCTTTTAAATTCGTCTAATATTAGATTTAGAATCGGCCGGCCACACTTTCGGGCATGGGGGGGAGAAAATATGACTTCATCTGAGGTGCAGGAACAATTTCAAATTAAGGCAGCGACTCTTCTTCAAGAAGATGCAAATAAAATCGAGAAGCTGATTGAAGTGCAGATGGAGAATCTGGCAACCCGCCACTGTCCTCTCTATGAGGAAGTACTGGATACGCAAATGTACGGTTTTTCCAGACAGGTCGATTTTGCGATCCGGGCGGGTCTCGTAGGCGAGACGGAAGGCAAGCAGATCGTCAGCAAGCTGGAACGCAATCTCGCGGTTCTCTACGAAGCCCTGAATAACAAGGAATAGAGATTTCGCCTGTTCCCGGGCTCCGACATATCAAAAGCGCCTGAAGCCGAAGCTTCAAGCGCTTTTTTTGTTGCGCGCACAGCCGCCGGAAACGGTCAATGCACCATATAGAACGAAACGCCGAGGATAATATAAACGGCGATCAGAAGAAGCCCTTCGTACCAGTTGGTCTCCCCGTCCTGGATAATCGATTTGGCCACGAACACGGAGACGGCGATCGCGACGATCTCGATCGTCGAGAAGACGATATCCATCGTACCGCTCAGGCCGCCCATGAAGAAGCTGACGAAGATCAGCACGGGAGCGACGAACAGCGAGATCTGCAGACTGCTGCCGACGGCGATCTCGACCGAAGCGCCGATCTTGTTCTTCATGGCGAGCATGATCGCGGCGCTGTGCTCGGCGGCGTTGCCGACAATAGCGACAACGAACGCCCCGACAAACAGTTCGCTGAGGCCGAACTGGACCGTAAACGTCTCCAGCGTGCCGACCAGCCATTCGCTGACGAAAGCGACCATAACGGTGGCGATCACCAGATACAGGATCGAGCGTCCTTTGGACCAGGCTGGCTCTTCGGCGTGTTCTTCGGCATGCGCCGGCGCTCCGGACGCCGTTTCCGCGCCGTCCGCAGGAAGAACGCTGCCTGCCGCGGCCGCGCCGGCGGAAGCCGCGGACAATTCGGCGGGATCGGCCAGGTATTCTTTGTGCGTCACGAGCGAGAAGAGCAGCCAGGCGAGATAAGCCGCGATCAGGATGCCGGCCACGATCAGGCTGAGCGTGTCGATCTGGAGCCCTTCGATCGAATGGGTGTTCAGGAACACCGCCGGCACGAACAGGGCGATCACCGCCACGATCATCAGCGATCCGTTCATGCCGGCGAGAGGTACGTTGAAGCGCTGGATCTTGAACTTCAGCCCGCCGGCGAACAAACTGAGGCCGAGCACGAGCAGCAGGTTGCCGATAATCGAGCCGGTCAAGCTGGCTTTGACCATGTCGAACAGCCCTTCTTTGACAAGCAGGACGGCGATAATCAGCTCGGCCGCATTGCCGAACGTCGCGTTCAGAAATCCGCCCAGCCGCTGGCCGGCGTAATGGGCGACGCTTTCGGTGGCGCGCCCGAGGAATCCGGCCACGAAGATAACGGACAGCGCGGACAGCACGAATTCCAGCGTGGAATTCCAGTGCAGCAGATGACCGGCCGCGCTGAGCGCGAAAGTGCCGATCAGCAGAATCGGGGAAAGCAGTTTTTTCATGGGACAGTCCTCCATCGCAAAAATTCGTTATGTAAAAATGAAAATAAACAATCCTCTCACAATATACGCTACTTCGCCTTCAAGTGAAACGATCCCGAAAGCGGGAATGCGAAAAAAGCAAAATCTGCATTTGCGCTTCAAGGGGGTTAGCCTTTAAACTAGAGCTATGAAGGAAGGAGGGATGGTCATGTCCGAACAGGTACAACTGGACAATGGAAACGTACGGATCGCCAACGATGTCGTGGCCAAGATCGCGGGAATGGCCGCGCTGGAAACGCCGGGGATTGCCGCGATGTCCGGCGGGCTGTCGGAAGGCTTTGCCAAGCGGCTGAGCGGGAAAAACGTGCAGAAGGGCGTAACCGTAGAGGTCGGGCAGCTTGAAGCTGCGATCGACCTGCGCATCATCGTGCTGTACGAAACGCCGATTCACGAGGTCTGCCGCATGCTTCAACAGAACGTCAGGGAAGCGGTGGAGAACATGACCGGCCTGAAAGTGGTTGAAGTCAACGTCAAAGTCGAAGGAGTCGCCTTCAAAGACGATATTTCGATCGAGGAGCCGTCCCGGATCCGCTGAGCGCCTAAGCTTCCGGCGGAGCCGGCACCGATTCTCGGGGTATCGGCCGGCTGCTTCGGTCAAACCGCGCAAAAAAGGTTCTTCCGCAGATGCGGAAGAACCTTTTTCTATGTGGCATCCGGCATAAAGCCGATATTACCGCGAACGATACAGAGCCGTCCGGCGTTCCGGCACGGTAACGGTCTGCGACTTTTCTTCTTTGACCGCGGGAACCGCTTTTTTGGAATCGCGGGAAATACTGAGCAGGATGCCCATGCTGAACAGCGTAATCAGCAGGGAAGTGCCGCCCGCGCTGATAAACGGCAGCGTAACGCCGGTCAGCGGAATCGTGTTGGAGACGCCGCCGATATTGATAAAGGCCTGAATGCCGATCAATCCGACGATGCCCACGCCCGTCAGCGTGCCGAATACGTCCGGGCAGCGCAGCGAGACGAGCAGCCCTCTCCACAGGAAGTACAGATACAGCAGCAGGAATACGGCGGTGCCGATAAAACCGAATTCTTCGCCGATAATCGCGAAAATAAAGTCGTTGTGCGCATTGGACAGATACGACAGCTTTTGCACGCTTTGTCCGTAGCCCGCGCCGGTCACGCCGCCTTCGCCGATCGCGATCAGCGAGTTGAGCAAATTCTGCGTCGATCCTTTTTCGTCGGCGAACGGATTGAGATAGGCTTGAATCCGGCCTACCTGATAGTTCGAACTTGCGCTGGTTTCGTCCGCCGTCTGATGCGTCAGCAGCGCTTTGCCGCCGAGGAACAGTCCCAGGATAATGACGAGAATCGCTACCGAACCCAGAATATGCTTGAGACTCGCGCCGCCCGCATAGATAACCAGGAAGCAGGCGGAGACCAGGATCATGCAGGAACCCAGATCGGGCTGGAGCATGACCAGGCCGGCTACGAACGAGACGATTACGATAACCGGCATAAAGCCCGAGCGCAGGTCGCGGAACTTGTCGCCTTTCTTGGCGATCAGGGCGGACAAGTACAAAATGGTACTGATCTTCGCCAGTTCGGTCGGCTGGAAGGAAAACAATTTTCCGATTGTAATCCAGCTGTGCGCGCCATTGACAGCCGGCATGAACAATACGACGACCAGCATAAGAAACGTAATCAGAAACATCGGGATAAACAGTTTCTTGAATCGCTTGTAAGGAATATTCATAACAACCAGCATCACGATGATACCCAATATGGCGTACTGAAATTGAGACATTGTAAAATAGAGCGGATTGTATTCGAATTTCTTGCCCAGCAGCGTAACGCTTGAGCTTGCGCTGAACACCATCAGCAGACCGAAGCCCGTCAGGATCAGCGTCAGGATCAGCAGCTGGAAATCCGGCGGCGCTTTCTGGACTCTGGTTCTCGCTGTCTTTTTGTTTGCGGCGCTTTGTTTTACTCGGTTGTTGTTCACTGTGCTCATGTTCGCTTCAATCCTTCGGCGGACGCTGCGGAAGCGCCGTTGATGTGGGAATGTGACAGGCAGGACAAACCGGCTCTTCCTTCCGTACGGTTATAAAATCTCATTCTTCATCATAATCGCTTTGAAAGAGCGGTGCAAGACCTGCCATGGATATGGGCTGGGCTTTTGTTTTTTGCTACAATGTTTACATAAACGCCGGCAGACCCGGAAAGAAAGGAATTACCCAAGATGAACGAGACTGTGCAAAAAGGATTTGAAGAGATGGTGGAGTGGCGCAGACATCTGCACCGCAACCCCGAGCTTTCGTATAAAGAAAAAGAAACGGCGGCGTTCGTCGCGGAAAAATTGAACAGCTTCGGCATCGAGGTTCGCACAAACTTGGGCGGCTACGGTTTGATCGGCACCGTTCGCGGGGCGCTGCCCGGCAAGGCGGTCGCGCTGCGCGCCGATATGGACGCGCTGCCGATCCGGGAGGAAAGCGGCGCGGAGTACGCTTCGCTTCGCGACGGCGTGATGCACGCCTGCGGCCACGACGGGCATACGTCGGCGCTGCTGGGCGCGGCGAGGTACTTCGCGGAGCGGAGGGATACGCTGCGAGGCGAAGTGAGGCTGCTGTTCCAGGCGTCGGAAGAAGTCTGCCCCGGCGGGGCCAAGCCGCTGATCGAACACGGGGCGCTCGACGGCGTGGACGCGGTATACGGCGTGCATCTGTGGACGCCGCTGCCGGTAGGAACGGTCGCATCGGTCGACGGGCCGATGATGGCTTCGACGGACGAGTTTTTTATCGATATTACGGGACGCGGCGGACACGGCGGCATGCCGCACGAAGCGGTCGACAGCATCGTGGCGGCTTCGGCGCTGGTCATGCAGCTGCAAACGGTAGTCAGCCGCTCCGTCGATCCGCTGATGCCGGCCGTGGTAAGCATCGGAACGATTCACGGAGGCTTTGCGCAGAACGTGGTCGCGGAGAAAACGCGCATTACGGGAACGGTGCGCACCTTCAACGAAGAAACGAGAGCGCTGATCCGCCGGCGGATCGAAACGATGTGCCGGCAGGTCGCCGAAGCGTACGGCGCCGGGGCGGAGGTCGAGTATATGGTCGGGTATCCGGCGCTGGTCAACGACGAGGCCGAAACCGCACGGTTTTTCCGGGTCGCGCCCGCCGCGCTTCCGGAACATCGAGTCGAAACGGCCAAGCCGCTGATGCCCGCCGAAGACTTCGCTTATTACCTCCGGGAACGTCCGGGGTGCTTCATGCTCGTGGGAGCGGGTAATACCGAAAAGGGATTCGTTTATCCTCACCACCATCCCAAGTTCGATTTCGACGAATCGGCGATGCAGGCTTCGGCTTCTCTGCTGATCGCGATGGCGGAATCTTTTTTGACAGAGAAGTAAGAAAGGCTGACGCGCAAGGGAAGACGTCCTGACTCGTCCTCTTTTGTTAAAGGCTTACATCCTGCGCGGCGTTGTGCTATGATAATTGTACCTGCCCGGCCCGGGTGGGATCGGGTAGAGTTTTAGTGTAGAAGCGGGATGAAACAATGAGCGTATCGGAGATTGAAACAGTCGATATGGCCCGTGTGCTTATGAGCGCATACGATTTGGGCGATATGATCAACGGTTCTGTCGAAGTTGCGGATTACTTATATTGGCGCGAACGGATGCAGGAGCATCCGGAAGTGCGGCGGCTCGTTGTCGAGCTGAACGCCAGGAAAGAATTGTTTGAAGAAGCGCAGCGGTTCGGACACTTTCACCCGAATTATCACGCTGCGAAAGAAGAAGTCGAGCTGGTCGAGCGGGAGATGGAACAGATCGAGGCGGTCGCCCGTTTCAAGGCGGCGGAGAAAGCGCTCGACGACCTGCTCTTTGAAATGTCGGAGACGATCGCTTACTCGGTTTCCGCGAGCATCAAGGTACCCGGCAACGATCCGCTGCCCAAGAAAGGCTGCGGAAGCGGCGGTGCCTGCGGCTGCGGATGAGGGCGTCGATTCCATCACAGAAAGCGGGGTGCGAACGTTATGGTTCCGGAACGGATAGGCTACATCGTATGGGTAAGCGATCTTAAAGCGGCGCGAAATCTTGAGAAATATGGAACGCTTCATTACGTTTCGCGCCGCATGCATTATGCTGTCGTTTACCTCAACGCCGATCGCGCGGAGGAAACGGCCAAAAATATGCGCAGACTGTCTTACGTACGCAAAATCGAAAGATCGCATCGGACGGATTTGAAGACGGATTACGGCAGCAAGCTCCCGGAAGAGGCTTCAGCCGAACTGCTGGATTCCGAAGCGCTGTCGGGTTGATGACGAAAACAACGGCGGCATGTTAGAGAAGCGGCCCAAGCTTGGGCCGCTTCTTCTGCAACATGGGCGCCTTGAGCCGCGCTTCTTGGCACGGGGCGTTTGTTCGGAACTTTCGACGCTATCGATTCGAAAAACGGCGCCTGCGCTCCGAAAAACGGCCTGAAACTTCACAATTCCTGATTGGCTTGTATAACATAGAGGCATGATGTAATATATTGGGTATATATACATAGATAGAAAGACCTAAAAAGGACCAAGTCTAGTCTCTGGAGAGTGATAAACGGTGCGGGATAAGGCTACGGAACGATGGAGCACTTACGAACCTTTTTTCATCGCTCTCGGTGACAAAAAGGTAGCGGACATCGTCATTACGAATCATGCCAAAGGCCGCTACGGCGATCGGATCGAATCGGACGGAAAAAGTGCGGAAGACATCGCTGCCTGGTTGTGGGAATGTTTGAAAATGAAACAGATCGTTTCATACTACCGCAACGAGGAAGACGTCTACCTGATCGACGAAGATATCGTGATGGTAGCCGAATTCGGCGAACTTGCCGGACCGTATCCGGCCGAGGGAGGACCGCTGCACAAAATGATTGTCGTTACGTTCCTCGGCAAAATGTCGGAGACCATCGAACTGCGAGACCTGAAATCGTATTATTCGTGGCTGCGGCATTCTCGGCGCATGACGCTGATGAAGAACGGGCGCAAGAAAAAGTAGCGGCGGATTTGGCAAAAGGATGTCCGGGAACGGCGTTCGAAGAACGGCGCAATTCAAAACGGCCGTTCCAATCGAATAAGCAAGCACTGTGCATGGAAATTCATTTTTCATGCTTTTTTTACGAGGAGGCAAGCAATGGCGCTTAATTTTCACCAACTGCATATTTTTCATACCGTGGCCGAAAAAGGCAGCTTTTCCGCGGCGGCCGCAGCGATGCACATGACCCAGCCGGCAGTGACGATGCAAATCCAGACGCTGGAGGAGTATTTCGGCACCAAGCTGCTGAATCGCTCGACGAAGAAAATCGAACTGACGGAATCGGGGCGCATGCTGCTGCCGTACGCCCGGCGAAGCATTGAGCTGATGCGCGAAACCGATACGGAAATGGCCCGCTTTACGCATAAACTGGAAGGACGGCTGCAGTTCGGCGCGAGCAATACGATCGGCGAATACGTACTGCCGCCGCTGCTGGTGCCGTTCGGCCGCCAGCACCCGAATATCGCCATCTCGCTGAAAGTGATGAATACAACGCAGATTCTCGACGAAATCGCCCGGCATACGCTCAACTTCGGTCTGGTGGAAGCGCCGGTCGTCCATCCCGATATCGTCAGCGAATCGGTTATGCACGACGAGCTGCGGCTGATCGTTCCGGCGGGGCACGCGCTGGCGCGGCAGAGTTCGGTGACGCTCGAAGAAGCGTCCGCCTACCCGTTCGTGCTGAGAGAAGAAGGATCGGGCACGCGCCAGGTGATGGAAGACGAATGGAGGGCGAAAGGAATCGACCCGAGCCGGCTGCAAACGGTGATGGAGCTGGGCAGCACGGGGGCGGTGAAGTCGGCGGTCGAAGCGGGGCTGGGCCTCACGATGCTGTCGCCTTCTTCGGTCAAGCACGAGCTGTCGCTCGGTCTGCTTCACGCCGTGCCGGTGCGGGACGCTTCGTTCAAAAGACAGTTTTATTCCGTCCGGTTGAAATCGACGCTGCTGCCGATCGCGGCTGTGGCTTTCTTGAATTTTCTGCGCGACCGGCAGACCGAATCGGCCGGCACGGAGACGGAAGGGGGAAGCCGGGATGAGGCATGAAGGAATTTACGACCTGCATATGCACAGCACGTCTTCGGACGGCATGAATACGCCCGCCGAGCTGGCGGAACTGGCGGCGGAGCGGGGACTGGCCGGATTCGCGCTCACCGACCACGACACGGTGGCGGGCGTGCCGGAGGCGGCCGCGGCGGCGGAACGGTCGGGACTGGACTTCGCGCCGGGAGTGGAAATCAGTACGCGCGCGGGCGGCAAAGACATCCATATGCTCGGTTATTTCTTCGATCCGTCGGACGGGAAGTTCCGGGAACGCCTGGCGGGTCTGCGCGGCGTGCGCGACCTTCGCAACGACCTGATTCTGGAGCGGCTGCGCGAGCTCGGCGTGGAGATTACGCTTGAAGAAGTCAAAGACCGCGGCGGGCGTCCGCTCGGTCCCGGCGAAAGCGTCGGGCGTCCGCATATGGCGGATGTGCTCGTGCGCAAAGGATACGCGGACGATCTGCGCGATGCGTTCGACAAGTATCTGGCCGAAGGCGCGGCCGCTTACGTCTCGCCCCCGCGCATTACGCCGCGCGAAGCGGCGGACTGGATTCGCGAGGCCGGCGGCGTGCCGGTGCTGGCGCATCCCGGACTGTACGGCGACGACGCGCTCGTGCGCGAGGTGTTGGACGATGCGAAGCCTGCCGGCATCGAAGTGCGGCATCCCGATCATTCGCCGGAAGACGAAGCGCGTTATCGGCTGCTGGCGGAAGAATACGGTCTGCTGACGACGGCGGGGTCGGATTATCACGGCGTGCGGCAGGGGAAAGTATTCCACGGGGAGATTGGGAAGTATACGGTTGAGACGCCGTCGTTTATCACTCTTCGCTCCGGTTGTTTTCCTTCGGAAAGCCAAAGTCGCTCCGAGCGATAAACGACGGCTGCTGGGGTGGGGGAGAGCGGGATAGGCTGGCTGCCTTTGGCAGCGTCGCTGGTAAAGATATAAAAAAGCCCGGGTTCCGCTTTTGCGGAATCCGGGCTTTTTGCATAACCGAAATTATTTGCAGGATACGACCGGGGGAGGGAGTGACGAAGCAGCATGAGTATACGAACTTCGGCAGTACCGGTTTACGCGTTTTTAACGGCGCTCGGCAGAGCTTTGATCAGATCTTCGTCGGGCGTGACGAACAGGGTCTTTTGATGATCGTAGATCACGAAGCCCGGTTTGGAACCGCTCGGCTTGTGCACATGGCGGATCTGGGTGGTGTCGACGGGCACGCTGCTGGAATGCTTGGCCTGGCTGAAGTAGGCGGACAGCTGGGCGGCTTCGTTCAAGGTGGCTTCGCCGTATTCGGCGCTGCGGATCACGACGTGCGAACCCGGAATGTCTTTGGTGTGCAGCCAGGTGTCGCCGGAGTGCGCCAGCCGGTTGGTAATGTATTCGTTTTGCAGATTGTTTTTGCCGACATAGATCTCGATGCCTTCGGAAGACGTATAGACGTGCAGCGTCGGTTTGTCGTTCTTTTTTTTCTTTTTGGCGCCGCGGGCAACTCGGTTGCGGACATAGCCCTGCTCGGCCAACTCGGCGCGGATCTCGTCGACATCGCGCAGGGTGGCGTCGTTCAACTGCTGAAGCAGATTGTCCATATAAGAAATTTCCGCGTGCGTTTTCTTGATCTGCTCGTCGATTACGGCCAGGCTGTTTTTGTATTTGTTGTACTTTTTGAAATAGCGCTGCGCGTTGTCGGACGGACCGAGCTGCGGATCGAGCTGGATCTTGACCGGCCGCTGTTCTTCGTCGTAAAAATTGACCAGTTCGATCTCTTTCATGCCGCGTTCGAGCAGATGCAGCGAAGCGAACAGCAGCTCTCCGTGAATGCGGTACTGCTCGGCATCCTGCGCCTCTTCGATATCGCGGTCCAGGTGGTCGAGTTTCTTCACGTTCTTGCTGCGCTCGTTCTGCAGGAACTTGAGCAGGTCGCTCACCTTCTGCTTGACTGTATCGCGGTCCGCTTTATCGCCGTAATAATGCTCCATGCAGGTGCTGATGGAATCGAAACGGCGAAGTTCGCCTTCGATCAGCGTCAGCGGCACGGCGGAGAAAACAAGCTTGCCGCGCGCGTTCAGGCCGCTGCTCGGTTCGAAGCTTCCCTCGCGGACGCCGGCCATCAGGCGATCGAACGCGGTCCAGACCGCTTCGGTCACCGATTCCCCGGCGCCAAGCGGCGTTTCGGCTGCGGAGGCGCGGTGCAGAACTTCCTGGGCAATCAGCGGACTGATGCCGGTATAGGCGTCGACGATGCGGTTGACCGGGGCCACTTCCGCGTGCTCCGACCATTTTTGCATAAATTCGTCCCGGCCGGCCTCCAGCGGATTCAGCTTGTGCTGCTGCGGAGGCTCCTGATACTGGAAGCCCGGCATCACGACGCGGTAGCTGCTGATCGCCGGCGTTACATGATGAATGCCGTCCAGGATCGTGTTGTTCGACGCGTCGAGCAGGATGATATTGCTGTGCCGGCCCATCAGTTCGACGACCAGCTTTTTGAGCGAGACGTCGCCCACCTCGTCGCGCTGGCGAATCCAGAAATGCAGAATGCGCTCCATGCCGACCTGCTCGATTTTTTCGATAATGCCGCCTTCGCAGTGTTTGCGCAGCAGCATGCAGAACATCGGCGCTTCCGGCGGATTCATGTACGACTGCTCGGTAAACTGCACCCGCGGATACGTGAGGCTGGCCGACAGCAGCAGCTTTTTGCCTCCTGCGCGCGAGCGGATTTGAAACACGATATCGCTGCCCGAAGGCTGGTGCACTTTGCCGATGCGGGCTCCTTGAAGCGACTGGAGCTCGGATGCGATCGCGCGTGTGACGATTCCGTCCAATGCCATCTATAAACGACCTTCTTTCTCTAGGGCGTGTACACAAACTCCGAAGGAAGCAGATTTGACTGAATTTTCGTTCTCGACAAGGAACTTTTCCGAAGGCGTGCCGGGGCACGTCAAGGGAAAGTAACGCGGCATTGAATGAATCGTACACGCTTTGAGCACGATTCATTTCGAGGGCGAAAAGGCAGGTAAAGATGCACTTCAGTGAGTTTGCGTACACGGCCTACGTCCGTATTGTTCCAAACCGGGTCGAGACGCGTAAAAACACAAAGTTTCGCGCACAAAATCAATAGAAATCGCGCCCCGGTTCGGGTATCTTAATTAATGTAGCTTTTGCGGTCTCCCCGGCGGGGAAGTCCGCGTCCGGAACCTGCCGCAGCGGCGGGCCGGACAAGAAGCGGCATGATCTATATTGAGCGAAACGGGCGCTTTCGTCAACTTGCCGGAACCGGGAAGGGAGGCGGGACGCGCCGTTTCGAAAACGATAAGGAGCGGAAACAAACCATGGAATTCACCAAAATGCACGGGCTGGGCAACGACTTTATTATCGTGTACGGGGAGCGGGAGCTGCCGTCGAACGCCGCGGAGCTTGCGGTGCGCGTGTGCGACCGCTTTTTCGGCATCGGCGCGGACGGTCTCGTCTATATCCTGCCGTCGGCCAAAGCGGATTTCATGATGCGCATCATGAACTCGGACGGTTCGGAAGCGGAGCAGTGCGGCAACGCGATCCGCTGCGTGGCGAAATACGTGTACGACCGCAAGCTCGTATCCGGCGAGAGCCTGACGATCGAAACGATCGGAGCCGGCGTACAGCCGCTGACGATCTCGGCCGAAAACGGCGTCGCCCGCACGGTGCGAGTCGATATGGGCGCTCCGGTGCTCGAAGGCGCGAAGATTCCGGTCGCCGTCGACGGCGAGTCCGTCGTCGATCGGCCGATCGAAGCGCTGGGCGAGTCTTTTCAATTCACCGCCGTATCGATGGGCAATCCGCACTGCGTGATTTACGTGGACGACGCGGTGAGCTTCGACCTCGCCAAGTGGGGGCCGGCGCTGGAGAAACATCCGCTGTTCCCCAAGAAGGTGAACGTGGAATTCGCGACCGTCAACCATCCTAGGCAGATCGACATGCGCGTCTGGGAACGGGGAGCGGGGCCGACGCTGGCCTGCGGCACGGGAGCCTGCGCGACGCTCGTTTCGTCGGTGCTCAACGGGCTGAGCGGCCGCGAAGCGACCGTATCGCTCAAAGGCGGCGACCTGTTTATCGAATGGAGCGAAGCCGACAACCACGTGTATATGACCGGACCGGCGGCATTTGTGTACACGGGCGAACTGATCGGTTAAAAAGGGATCGAACGGAAAACGGCGCGGCCGATGCTCTTGAAGCGAGGCCGCGCCGGATAAGCAAAGCAAGCGAGCCTCCCTGCGCGTCGTGCGTGCAGGGGGGGCTCGCTTTTTTGGATCGAAATCGGACCGGCGGCGTAAAAACCTCCGGCTTACAGATCGAGCGGACGCAGATTCGCTTCGATCTCGGCGCGGCGGTGTTCCAGGAACGAAGGCAGGCCGAGCTTCTCGCCCAGCGATTCGACCGGTTCGTCGATATCGAATCCCGGAGTGTCGGTCGAAAGCTCGAACAGGATGCCGTTCGGCTCGCGGAAATACAGCGCTCGGAAGTAGTCCCGGTCGACGCGGCCCGAATTCGGCAGGCCGCTGGCGGCGATGCGGTCGATCCATTTGGCGTATTCTTCTTCATTCGGGATGCGGAACGCCACATGGTGAACGCCGCCGCGTCCGAGCCGGGCGCGCGGCAGATCCGGCCGGGCTTCCACATGCACTTCGGCGCCGGAGCCGCCTTCGCCCGTGGCGAACACTTCGATCTCGGCGAAGTCGCCGGCGAGCGAAGGGTACGAACCGACTTTGCGGAAACCGAGCAGCTGCGTCAGCGCGAGCGCGGTCGGCTTCGGATCGCCGACGGTCAGCGTAACCGGGCCGAGGCCGACGACGGCGTGTTCGAGCGGAATGCCGTCCGCCGCCCACGGGGTGCCGGGCGCGACGCCGCTTTCGTCGTTGTCGGCGGCAAGAATCAGGCGGGTGCCTTCGAAGTCTTCGAAAGCCAGCGTATCGCGGCCCGCCCGGCCTTCGATCTCTTCGCGCTTGACGCCGAAGAAGTCGAGCCGCGAAGCCCAGAATTCCAGCGAGGCCGTGGTCGGCACTCTGAGCGAAGTAGCGGAGATGCTGGAGATCCCGTGATAGGAAGGCCCGATTCCCGGATAGTCGAAGTAAGTCACTTCCGTGCCGGGGCTTGCCACCGCGTCGCCGTAGAACAAATGATAAGACGTTGTATTGTCCTGATTGACGGACTTTTTGACCAGGCGCATGCCCAGTACCTTCGTGAAAAATTCAAAGTTCTTCTCGGCTTTGCCGGTCATGATCGAGACGTGATGCTGTCCGAGCAGATGCATAATGCTCATCTCCCAAATCTTTTTTTTGGTTTATTTATTAAAGCAACTTTAATAATTTCAGTATATATCTTTACTTAAAGAGAATCAAGTCCGTTTTGCAAAAACGGGTTCTTCGAAGCGGAGGAAAAGAACGGCCGCCCCGCAAAGCGGAAGGAAGCCGGAAAACGAAAATGCGATGCTGCGTTCGTACCCCTTGTTTCGGATTCCATAATCCATTAAAATAGGGTAACGGATGTGATGACGATGTCTTTCAGCATGACCGGCTACGGTCAGTCCGCCATGCAGCGCGGCGGATACAAAATTCAATTTGAGGTCAAATCCGTCAATCATCGCTACTGCGAAGTCGTACTTCGGATGCCCCGGGAATGGAACAGTTTCGAGGAAGGTCTCCGGCGGCTCGTACAGCAGCATGTCAAACGCGGGCGGATTGACGTATACGTCACGCGGGAGAGCGAATCGGCGGGAACGGCGCTGGCGCTCGACCGCGCGGCGGCCGAATCTTATATCAAGGCCGCCGAAGAACTGGCACGGGTTTACGGAATCGACGGACGGCTGAGCGCTTCGGAACTGCTGGCCCTGCCCGACGTGATGGTTCCTTCGGAAGCTTCGGCGCCGGAGGAAGAGAACGCGGATTGGGAACCGGTCCTGCTCGAAGGTCTGGGCAAAGCGCTCGAGGAACTGGTGCGCATGCGAGGTTCGGAAGGAAGCCACCTGTCGGAAGACTGCCGGATTCGCCTGGACAACCTGGCCGCTTCCCATGCCGAGCTGAAGCGGCTTGCGCCGACGGTGGTCGAAGATTACCGGAGCCGGCTCCGGCAGCGCCTGACGGAACTGCAGGATGGAAGCTTCGCGCTCGACGAGCACCGCATCGGCATGGAAGTGGCGCTGTTCGCCGACCGGTGCAGCATCGACGAGGAACTGGCGAGGCTGGGCAGCCATTTCGGCCAGTGCCGCGAACTGCTGGCCGGCGCGGAACCGAAAGGACGCAAGCTCGACTTCCTCATTCAGGAAATGAACAGAGAGGTCAATACGATCGGATCGAAGGCGAATCATTTGGCGCTCGGAGGCCATGTCGTCGAGATGAAAGCGGAGCTTGAGAAGATGCGCGAGCAGGCCGCCAATCTCGAATAACGGCCGGGCGCCGGCCCGATAAACGAGAGAGTAACCGAACTTAATTAGGGGGAAAACCTGGACATGGCAATCAAGCTCATCAATATCGGCTTCGGGAACATTGTATCGGCCAACCGAATCATTTCCATCGTAAGCCCGGAATCCGCGCCGATCAAGCGCATCATTCAGGAGGCTCGCGACAGGCATATGCTGATCGACGCGACATACGGCCGCAGAACGCGCGCCGTTATTATCACCGACAGCGATCATGTCATTTTGTCGGCGGTTCAGCCGGAGACGGTGGCTCACCGACTGTCGACCAAAGACGACGATAACGACGAATAATGGAGAGAACTATGTCTAAAGGGTTACTGATTGTACTGTCCGGACCTTCGGGAGTCGGCAAGGGAACGGTGTGCAGCGCGCTGCGCAAAAGATTGACCGGGCTGGTATACTCGGTGTCGGCGACGACCCGGTCGCCCCGGGCGGGCGAACAGCACGGCGTAAATTATTTTTTCAAAAGCCGCGACGAGTTCCTGACCATGATCGAAAACGATCAGCTGCTCGAATATGCGCAGTACGTCGACAATTATTACGGCACGCCCCGCGATTTCGTCGAACAGACGATCGAAGCGGGCAACGATATCATTTTGGAGATCGAAGTGCAGGGCGCGCTCAAAGTGAAAGAAACGTTTCCGGACGGCGTGTTTATTTTCCTGACTCCGCCTTCGATCGACGAACTGCGGGAGCGGATCGTCGGACGCGGCACGGAAACGGCGTCGGTGATCGACAACCGTCTGTCCGTGGCCGAAGACGAGATCGCCCTGATGCGCCATTACGATTATTCCGTCGTCAACGACGAAGTCGATCTGGCCTGTATGCGGATCGAATCGATCATTGTGGCGGAACACTGCCGGATCGTCAAGTAGAACCAAGGCTTCGGCCGACCAGATTGCCGGATAACCGGAAGCTTCCCCGCCGGCGCGCGGGCGTACGGGAACGGGGAGCGAAGAGAGGACGATATTCATATGCTGTATCCTTCCATCGACAAGATCATGACCAAAGTAGACAGTAAGTATTCCCTGGTCGTAGCGGCCAGCAGACGGGCCAGACAGCTGCGCGAAGGTTCGGAAACCGAACTTCAGCGGGCCAAATCGCACAAATACGTAGGCGTGGCGCTCGAAGAGATTTACGGCGATTACATCCGCCTCGAAGCGCGCGACGAGAACGAAGTCGTCGAAGAGCAAAAAGGCAAACGCAACCTGTAGTATACGTTCCGATAAGCGGCGCATAAGCCGGAACAACGCCGGCGATTGCGGCTGCCCACGGACCGGATATATCCGATAAGCAGTCGGCGGAGCCCGCAGCGGCGGAGAAGCGCGTTTCCGGAAAGCGGAAGCACGATTGTTCTCCGGGCAAACACATCGCGGAAACGGCTCCGATC
This sequence comes from Saccharibacillus sp. CPCC 101409, assembly GCF_030518235.1. Classification (GTDB taxonomy): domain Bacteria; phylum Bacillota; class Bacilli; order Paenibacillales; family Paenibacillaceae; genus Saccharibacillus. The sequence continues at coordinate 474,836 of NZ_JAULSA010000002.1, forward strand.
TTAACAACCGAAAGGTTGTTATTTTTTTTCAGGAGGGGGAAACGAAATGTTGAACGGGAAAAAGATTCTGCTCGGCGTAACGGGAGGAATCGCGGCTTACAAAGCCGCGGCGCTGTGCAGCCAGCTGGTCAAAGCGGGAGCGGACGTGCATGTGATCATGACGGAATCCGCGCTGCGCTTTATCCCGGCTCTGACGCTCCAGGTGCTGACGCGAAACGATGTTTATACCGATACGTTCGACGAACGCAACCCGAAAGTCGTCAACCATATCGATCTGGCCGACAAAGCCGACCTGGTGCTGATTGCGCCGGCGACGGCGAATATCATCGGCAAGCTGGCCAACGGCATCGCCGACGACATGCTGTCCACGACGCTGCTGGCCGTGACCGCTCCGGTCATGATCGCGCCGGCGATGAATGTGCATATGTACAGTCATCCGGCCGTCGTGCACAATATGCGCGTCCTGACCGACCGAGGCGTCATGATGATCGAGCCGGGCAGCGGAATGCTGGCCTGCGGTTATGTCGGCAAAGGACGTCTGGAAGAGCCGGAAACGATCGTGGAAGTGGTGCGCAGCTTCTTCGGCGACCGGACGGCGAACGCCGCCGGCGCTTTCGCCGCGGCATCGACGGAACCTTCCATTGAAACGCAGAGCGAGTTCCTCGATCCGGGGCCGCAGGCGTTCCCGATCGTTTCGCCCGAAGAAACCGCGGGGGCGGACGGCGTGCTTGGGATCGGCTCGGCGCCGGAATCGGCGGAAGAAGCCGAGGCTTCTTCCGATGCGCTTCTTCAACGCTCCGAAGACCGTCCGCTCGCGGGCAAGAAGATCGTCGTGACGGCGGGCGGCACGATCGAACGAATCGATCCCGTGCGCTATATCACGAACGATTCTTCCGGCAAAATGGGCGCGGCGCTCGCCATGGCGGCCCGGGATATGGGCGCGCAGGTCAAGCTGATCGCCGGCAAAGTGCAGATCCCGCTGCCGGCCGGCATCGAAACAATCCGGATCGAATCGGCCGAGGACATGTACGAGGCCTGCTTGAACGAATGGCCGAATACCGACGTGCTGATTATGTCGGCGGCGATCGCCGATTATCGGCCGAAATCGAGCGCCCCGCGCAAAATCAAAAAGCTGGGCGACACCATGTCGCTGCAGTTGGTCAAAACGGTCGATGTGCTGCAGACGCTCGGCGCGCAGAAAGAGCATCAGTTCCTGATCGGCTTCGCGGCGGAAACGCACGATCTCGACGTATACGCGGCCGAGAAGCTCCAGCGTAAAAACTGCGACCTGCTGGTCGCCAACGACGTGACCCAGACAGGCGCGGGATTCGGCAGCGATACGAATATCGTGCGGCTGTTCGGGCGCGAAGGCGAGATCGGCGCGCTGCCAAAGCAGTCCAAATACAGCACGGCGCGCGAAATTCTGCTCGAAGCGTCGCGCCGAATGAGCGAGGGAGCGCTGCGATGAATTTTGCGCGGGTGATCGTGGATGTGCCGGTGCGGGCGGTCAGCCGTCCGTTCGACTACCGCGTTCCCGAAGAAATGAAGGAATGGATCGCGGTCGGCAGCCGGGTCGGCGTGCCGTTCGGCGGACGCACGGTGCAGGGGTTTGTCGTCGGCTTTACCGACGAGAGCGAGTATAAGCACGGCCGGATCAAACCGATCCGCGATCTGCTCGATCTGGTGCCTCCGCTGCCGGAGGATCTGGTCGAGCTGGGGAGCTGGATCGCGGAGAAGTACGCCTGCCACGAAACGACGGCGCTGCAGGCGATGATCCCGTCCGCGCTCAAAGGCAAAGCGGAACGCTTTATCCATGCGGCGCTTGCCGAAGGAGACGCCGGCGAAAGCTCGGCGATCGAAGACGCGCTGGCGTCGATGCCGGAAGACGCGGCGGAGCCGACTCTGTTCGGCTCGCAGCCGGACGCTTCGGGCGCGGGGGAGATTGTGGAATACGTGCGCAGCCGGGGACAGGTCAAAGCGGAGCAGCTCCGGCAGAACTTTCCGGGGCGCGAGCGGACGGTCCAGGCGCTGATCCGCGGCGGGCTGCTGTTCGAGAGCCAGGAGATCCGCGACCGGATGGGCCGCAAAACGATCAAAACGGTCGTGCTCAACGTCGACGCGCAGCGCGCGGCGGAAGAGCTGGAGAATTTCCCGGCCCGGGCCAAAAAGCAAAAAGAAGTGTTTGCGCTGCTGATCGAGCTCGGCGTGCCGATGCCCATGAAAGAAGTGCTGAGCGCGCTCGGCGTGACGGCGAGCGCCGTCAAGTCGCTGGAAGACAAAGGGCTGGTGCGGCTGGAAGACGTGGAAGTATTCCGCGATCCGTACGAAGGGCGCCGCTTCAAGCCGAGCGAAGCGCCCCGGCTGACGGGCGAGCAGCAGCAGGTGTACGATTCCGTCGTCGGCCAGCTGAACGAGCGCAGGGAAGGCGTGTTCCTGCTGCACGGCATTACCGGCAGCGGCAAAACGGAAGTGTATTTGCAGTGTATCGAACGCTGCATCGCGCAGGGCCGGCAGGCGATCGTACTGGTGCCCGAGATCTCGCTGACGCCGCAGATGGTCGAACGGTTCAAAAGCCGCTTCGGCTCGAAAGTGGCCGTGATGCACAGCCGTCTGTCCGGCGGCGAGCGTTACGACGAATGGCGCAAGATCCGCGAAGGCCGGGTACAGGTGGCGATCGGCGCGAGATCGGCGGTCTTCGCTCCTTTCAAAGACATCGGCCTGATCGTTATGGATGAAGAGCACGAATCGTCCTACAAACAGGAAGAGAGCCCGAAGTATCATGCCCGCAACGTGTCGGTCAAACGCGCGGAGCAGCATAACGCGGTCGTGATCCTGGGCTCGGCGACGCCTTCGCTGGAAACTTATCACGCCGCCCGCTCGCAGAGCGATCCGCATTTCTCCCCGCTGCTGGCGGAGATTTCGCTGCGCGCGCTCGGCAGCGAACTGCCGGGAGTCAAGATCGTCGATATGCGCGAAGAACTCAAAGAAGGCAACCGCTCCATGTTCAGCCGCGAGCTGCACACAGCGATCGAGCAGCGTCTGGAACGCAAAGAACAAACGGTGCTGCTGCTGAATCGGCGCGGCTACTCGACGTTCGTGATGTGCCGCACCTGCGGTTACGTCGCCGAGTGTCCGAACTGCGATATCTCGCTGACCTATCACCAGCGCTCGAACAATTTGCGCTGCCACTACTGCGGCCACGCCGAGCCGGTGCCGGAGACGTGCCCGGAATGCGGCAGCGAACATATCCGCTATTTCGGCACCGGCACCCAGCGGGTCGAGGAAGAATTGGCGAAGCTGTTCCCCGGCATCCGGGTCGTTCGGATGGACGTCGATACGACAAGCGAAAAAGGCTCGCACGAAAAGTTGCTGCAGCAGTTCCGCGACAAGAAAGGCGATGTGCTGCTCGGCACGCAGATGGTCGCCAAAGGACTGGACTTCCCGGACGTGACGCTGGTCGGCGTTATCACCGCGGATTCGGCGCTCAATCTGCCCGATTTCCGCGCGGCCGAGAAAACGTTCCAGCTGCTGACGCAGGTGGCGGGACGCGCGGGCCGTCACCATCTGCCGGGCGAAGTGTTTATCCAGTCGTACAATCCCGATCATTACTCGATTCTGCATGCGTCCAAGCATGACTACCATTCGTTTGTGCGCGAAGAACTGGGCCACCGGCGCAAGCTCGGCTATCCGCCGTACTGCCGGCTGATCCTCGTGACTTTTTCTCACGAAAAGCTTCCGGTCGTGGTGCGGATGGCGGAAAATTACGCGGCGATGGTGAAAGAAAAAGCGAGGGCTCGCGGCTGGTTGACCCGGCTGGACCGGCTGAGTTCGGAAGCGCTGGACCTGCTCGGACCGATCGCGTCGCCGATTCCGCGGATCAAGAATAGATACAGATTTCAATGTATGATAAAATGGCGGGGAGAAATGGACGCCGCCCTGCTGGTCAGAGAGATCGCGGACGAGCTGGAAGATACGGCGAAAGAGCAGGATCTGCTGATCAGCATCGACGTCGATCCCCAGGTCATGATGTAAGGCGGAGCGGCCGGGAGAAGAGGACTTCTCCCTCACCGCTTTTTCGCGCCGGGCTCCCGGCAGTTTCGGCCCTGCGCGGATTTCCGCGCTTTTTTTACGCATAACGTTTTGAAAAAAGGAAGGTGCTCGACCATGTCGATTCGATTGATTGTTAAAGAACCCGATGAAGTGCTGCACAAAAAAGCCAAAGAAGTAACCAAGATTACGCCGAACGTCCGGAAATTGATGGACGATATGGCGGAAACGATGTACGATGCGGACGGCGTGGGCCTGGCGGCTCCGCAGGTCGGCATTCTCAAACGCATTATCGTCATCGACGCAGGCGACGAGAACGGTCTGATCGCGATGATCAACCCGGAGATTGTGGAACGCGACGGCGAGCAGTTCGGGGCCGAAGGCTGCCTCAGCATCCCCGGTTTTCAAGGCGACGTGCGCCGGGCGATGACGGTTACGGTCAAAGGACTGGACCGCGAAGGCGCCGAGTTTACCGTGACGGGCAGCGAGCTGCTGGCCAGGGCGTTTCAGCATGAGATCGACCATTTGGACGGCGTGCTGTTTACGGATATCGCCGAGAACGTATACGACATCGTGCCGGACAGCGCGGCAAAGGAGTGAACGGAATGAAAAGAGTAGTATTTATGGGAACGCCGCAGTTTGCGGTATCCTGCCTGGAAGCGCTGCTGGAATCGGAGTGCAATATCGTGGCCGTCGTCACCCAGCCTGACCGTCCGCAGGGACGCAAAAAGGTGCTCACGCCGTCTCCGGTCAAGGAAGCGGCGCTGCGCCGTCATCTGCCGGTGCTTCAGCCCGATCGGATGCGCGACAAAGAAGCGGTCGAGGAACTGGCTTCGTTTCATCCCGATCTGATCGTTACGGCGGCTTACGGCCAGATTCTGCCCAAGTCGCTGCTGAGCGTGCCGGAGCTGGGCTGCGTCAACGTGCACGGATCGCTGCTGCCGGCTTATCGCGGCGGCGCGCCGATCCAACGCTCGATTATCAACGGCGAGACCAAGACCGGCATTACGTTGATGTATATGGCCGCGGGACTGGATACGGGCGATATGATCGCGAAGCGCGAAGTGGACATTACGGACGAGGACACGTCGGGCACGTTGTTCGGGAAAATGGGCGCCGCGGGTGCAGAGCTGCTGAAAAGCGAGCTTCCGCGCTTGCTGGCCGGCCGCGTGGACGCGGAGCCGCAGGACGAGTCGCTGGCTTCTTACGCGCCGAATCTGACGCGAGGCGACGAGCGGATCGACTGGACGCGTTCGCCGCGCGAAATCTTCAACCGGGTGCGCGGATTGTCTCCGTTCTCCGGCGGCTATACGCTGTGGAACGAAGAAGTGTTCAAGGTCTGGGAAGTCGAGCGGCCCGAAGATAACGGTCCCGAAGGCGGGGCGGCGCCCGGCACGGTGCTGGACGTGAGCGCAAAAGCGATTGTCGTCGCCTGCGGCGGCGGAGCCGTGCGGCTGACGAAAGTGCAGCCGGCCGGTAAAAAAGCGATGCCGGTGTCCGACTTTGCGCGCGGCACGGCAATGAAGAGCGGGACGGTGCTGGGATGAGCGGAAACGGAGAAAAAGGAAAACGCTCGGGCGAGCCGGGTATCCGGATCTTCGGCGGAGGAACGAAATCGCCGGGCGGCTTCGATCCGAACAAAGCGGCGGAGCGTCCGAAAAAAGCCGAGCGGAATAAAAAAGACGGTGGCAACAAAACGGAAGACCGCGGCAAAAGCGGCAGCCGCAAAGCGGCGTCGGGCGCGAAATCCAGCGGCGCAGGCAAACCGGCAGCCGGCGCGAAGCCGACGGGCGCCCGCAAACCGGAGGCGGGCTTCAAGCAAAGCGGCAGCGGCAAACCGGCGGCAAACCGCCAAAACGCCGAAAGCCGCAAAGCGGCGCCCGGCGGCGCGGGCAGGCCGTCGGCGGGAATCGGCGCGCAGGCCGAAGCGAAGCTTCGAGCGGGCGCGCCGGCGAAGCCGGATGCCGCAGCAAACGCCGGCGTCAAACGCGAAGCGCAGGCCGGGCCCCGGCCGGCAGCGAAACCGAAGCCGCAATCGGCTTCGGTTCAAAGCGGCGCGCCGGCAGCGCCGCAGCGCCGGCAGACGGGAGCCGCGGCGGCCCCAACGCCGCAGCGCTCCAAGCCGGCGAGCGCGGCCGAGCGTATCGCGGCCAAAGCCGCAGGCGGCACTTCGGCGCCGCAGTCCGGCGCCCGCGGCGGCGAAGCGCCGCGCAGACGCAAAGTGCAGGCGACGGCGCGCGAAGTCGCGCTGAACGTACTGGCCGGCGTCGAAGAAGACGCCGCGTACAGCAATCTGCTGCTGAACCGCGCTTTGCAGCGCGCGGAACTGAGTCCGGCGGACTCGGGGCTCGCCACCGAGCTGGTATACGGCACGATCGCGCGTCAGGCGACGCTGGATTATTTCCTGAACCGCTTTATCAAAAGCGGCGTGAAGCGCCTGAATCCGTGGGTGCGCAGCCTGCTGCGCATGTCGCTGTACCAGATCCGGTATCTGGACCGGATTCCGCCGCACGCGGCGGTGAACGAAGCGGTCGAGATCGCCAAGAAGCGGGGCCACCAGGGCATCGCTTCGATGGTCAACGGCGTGCTGCGCAGCATTCTGCGCGAAGAGGGCGAATTGACCCTGCCGGACGATCTGCCGGCGGCGGAGCGGATCGCGCTTGAGCACTCGCATCCGCTGTGGCTGGTCGAACGCTGGATCGCCCAGTACGGCGAAGAAACGGCGGAAGCCGTCTGCGCGGCGAACAATCAGCCGCCCAAAACGAGCCTGCGCGTCAATACGCTGCGCGGCAGCCGCGAAGAACTGCTTGGCGAGCTGGAAGCCGAAGGCCGGACAGTTCGCGCTTCGGAATTGTCTCCGCTAGGCGTGATTGTCGAAAGCGGCGGGAATCTGGCGGACGATCACGGTTATCGGGACGGCCGGTTCAGCATCCAGGACGAAAGCTCGATGCTCGTCGCCGAAGCGCTGGCGCCGGAGCCGGGCATGAAAGTGCTCGACTGCTGCGCCGCCCCGGGCGGCAAAACGGCGCATATCGCCGAAAAGATGCAGAACCGCGGCGAGATCGTCGCCAACGATCTGCACGAACACAAGCAGGGGCTGATCGCGGAGCAGGCCGAGCGGCTGAATCTGTCCTGCGTCGAGACGAGCGTCGGCGACGCTTTGACGCTCAAAGACCGGTACGAACCGGCTTCGTTCGACCGTGTGCTGCTCGACGCGCCGTGCTCGGGCTTCGGCGTTATCCGGCGCAAGCCGGATCTTCGCTGGGCCAAAACGCCGGACGACGCGGCCTCGATCGCAAAGCTGCAGCGCCAGCTGCTGGGTTCCGTCGCCGGGCTGGTCAAGCCGGGCGGCATCCTCGTGTACAGCACCTGCACGATCGAGCGCGAAGAAAATCAGCGGGCGGTGGCGGAGTTCCTGCGCGATCACGCGGAATTCGTTTCGGAACCGTTCGACGTTCCCTCGCTTGAGAACGCGCCGCAGACCGGCGGGGCGGGCATGCAAATTTTGCCGCATCAATTCGGTTCGGACGGTTTCTATATCGCCCGGCTGCGCCGCAGAAGCTGATTCGGCCTAACGAACGGGGCGGTCCGGATTGAGTCTTTCGGTCCGGTGTGCCGATATAACAGAGGAACCCAGGCAGCGCCTTCGCGGGTCGGCCGGGGGTTCCTCTTTAGCATGAACGGGTTTTATGCTAAAATAGATGAGATGGAAAGCGATAAATTGAACAAACAAGGGGATAACCGACAACATGAAACCTTTCATATACGATTACAATCTCGACGATCTGCGGGAATGGGTAACGGCGAACGGGGAAGCCGCGTTCCGCGCCGATCAAATCTTCGATTGGCTGTACGTCAAAAGAGTCTCGAATTTCGAAGAAATGACCAACCTGTCGAAATCGCTGCGCGGCAAACTGGATGAACAGTTCGCTTTCGTCACACTGAGCGAGATCACCAAATTCAAGTCCAAAGACGGCACCGTAAAATTCCTGTTCGGCCTGCACGACGAGCATGCGATCGAGACCGTCATTATGAAGCACAACTACGGCAACAGCATCTGCGTCACGACCCAGGTCGGCTGCCGCATCGGCTGCACGTTCTGCGCGTCCACGCTGGGCGGACTCAAGCGCAACCTGACGGCCGGCGAGATCGTGGCCCAGGTCGTCGAAGCGCAGAAGATTCTGGACGTCGACGGCGAACGCGTCAGCAGCATCGTCATCATGGGCTCCGGCGAGCCGTTCGAGAACTACGACGCCACCATGAAATTCCTGCGCATCATGATTCACGAAAAAGGACTGAATATCGGCCAGCGCCATATTACGGTCTCGACGAGCGGCATCGTGCCGAATATTTACAAATTCGCCGACGAGGACACGCAGATCAACCTGGCGATCTCCATCCACGCGCCGAACGACAAGCTGCGTTCAAAGCTGATGCCGGTCAACCGCCGTTATCCGTTCGACGACGTGATCGCTTCGCTCGATTACTATTTCGAGAAAACGGGCCGCCGCCTGACGTTCGAATACGCGCTGATCGGCGGCGTAAACGACCAGGCCGAGCACGCGCAGGAACTGGCCGACGTGCTGAAGACCCGCATGGCGCACGTCAACCTGATCCCGGTCAACCACGTGCCGGAACGCAAATACGTGCGCACGTCGCGCAGCGATATTTTCAACTTCCAGCGCATTCTGACCGAGAACGGCATCAACGCGACGATCCGCCGCGAGCAGGGACACGATATTGCGGCGGCCTGCGGCCAGCTGCGCGCCAAGCATATGGAAAAAGGACAGGAAAAGGCTGCGAGGTGAATATGGTGATTCATACCGTTCATGCAACTCATATCGGAAACGTGCGCAGCGTCAACGAAGACCTGAGCTGGGTCGGCCGGATCAAGCCGGGCGGCTATACGCTGGGGATCGTGGCGGACGGAATGGGCGGCCACCTGGCCGGGGATACGGCAAGCCGGCTGACGGTCGAGACGATCGTCGCCGATCTGGGCGGACTCGAAGCGGGCTTGTCGCCGGAAGCCTGCGGAGCGGCGCTCAGCGACGCGATTCTGCATGCCAACGAAGTCGTGCATCGTCAGGGAGAGTCCGATATCCGTTATCACAATATGGGCACGACCGTAGTGGCCGTGCTGCTCAGCGGAACGGAAGGCGTAATCGCCCACATCGGCGACAGCCGGGCTTACAAGATTACGGCGGAAGGCATAGAGCGCCTGACCGACGATCATACGCTCGTCAACGAGCTGCTCAAAAGCGGGCAGATCAGCGCGAAGGAAGCGGGCTCGCATCCGCGGCGCAACGTGCTGACGCGGGCGCTCGGCACCGACGCCGAGGTAAAGGTCGATCTGGATCGCCTCGCCCTCGCGTCGGGAGAAGCGCTGATTCTGTGCAGCGACGGACTCAGCAACTTCGTAGCCGAAAGCGAGATGCTGCGCACGGTGCTCAAATCCGGCGAAGCGCTCGAAGACCGGGCGCATAAACTGATTCGCATGGCGCTCAATTCCGGAGGCGACGACAATATCACCGTCGCGCTGTTCGAGAACGGGCGCGCCGGGCAGGATGCGGCGACGAAGGAGTGGGTACAATGATCGGTCAGGTGTTCAGCGGCCGCTACGAAATTATAGAACGCGTGGGCGGCGGAGGCATGGCGCTGGTGTACAAAGCGCTCGACCTGCTGCTGAACCGCTTCGTCGCGGTTAAAGTGCTGCGTCAGCAGTTTATGCACGACGACGAGTTCATCCGCCGTTTCCGGCGCGAAGCGCAGTCGGCGGCTTCGCTGTCCCATCCCAATATCGTCAGCATCTACGACGTGGGCCAGGACGGCGAAGTGCAGTATATCGTTATGGAATATATCGAAGGCCGCGATCTCGACGAAGTGATCAAGGAGCGGGCTCCGCTGCCGACCGAAGAAGCGGTGCGAATCGCGTCCCAGATTTGCGACGCGCTCGATCACGCGCACAACAATCAGATTATTCACCGCGACATCAAGCCGCACAATATTCTGATCGGCCGCAACGGACGGGTTAAAGTGACGGATTTCGGGATCGCCCGGGCGGTGACGTCGACGACGATCACCCAGACCGGTTCGGTCGTGGGTTCGGTGCATTACTTTTCGCCCGAGCATGCCAAAGGCGTCGCGGCCGGCGAGAAATCGGACCTGTATTCGCTCGGCATCGTGATGTACCAGATGCTGACCGGCGCTTTGCCGTATCAGGGCGAAAGCCCGATCAGCGTGGCGCTCAAGCATCTGCAGGACGAATACGAAGAGCCGCGCAAGCTCAATCCGATGATTCCGCAGAGCGTGGAGAACATTATCATCCGGGCGATGCGCAAAAATCCGGCGGAACGCTACGCGTCGGCAAGCGAAATGCAGCGGAATCTCGATACCTGCCTGCTGCCGTCGCGCCGCGACGAAGAAAAAGTGAACTTCGAAGAAGTGGACGACGCCGACCGCACGCTGGTCGTGCCGGCGATTCGTTCGTATGCGCCGCCTTCGCCGGAAATGCAGCGCGGCGATCCGGCGGACGGAAGCAAGAAAGGCAAGGCGGCGGGCAAAAAGAACTGGAAAAAGCCGGCGATTATTATCGGCTCGACGCTGCTTGTCCTGCTGATCGCACTGCTGGTCGTCCTGTACGTCCGCAATCAGGTCGTAGTGAAGGACACGACGGTGCCGAACGTGCTCGGATTGACCGAAGACGCGGCGCGGACCGCCCTGGCCGAGAAAATGCTTGAAGTGGAAGGGGTCAAAAAGGAATACGATCCGTCCACCGAACCGGGCATCGTGTTCAAGCAGAGCAAGCCGGAAGGGCTGACGGTCAAGCAGGGAGCGTCGGTGCTGCTGACGGTAGGCGCGGAAAAACCGTTGTCCAAGATGCCCGCGGTGACCGACGGGACGTACGACGACGCGCTGAGACAGCTGGCGGCGCTCGGCGTTTCGGAAGATCGCGTCAAGTCCAAGGAAGTCTTCGACGAAGCCGAAGCCGGAACGGTGATCGCGCAGTCTCCGGACGCCAACGATCAGTTCGACCCCGACGAGGACGTCGTGCAGCTGACCGTCAGCAAGGGAGTCGAGAACATGACGGTGCCGGACGTGACGGGCAAGACCCGCGATCAGGCGGTGGCGGCCATCAACGCCCAATCGCTGGCGCCTTCCACTTCGGAAGAGCCGAGCTATACGGTCGAACAGGGCAAAGTCATCAGCCAGGCTCCCGAATCGGGCACGGAAGTGAAACCGGGCTCCACGGTCAAGATCGTGGTCAGCACGGGCGTTCCGCCCGAAGCGCTGAACTTTACGCTGAATCTGCCGGTCGAGCCTTCGCAAGAAGGCGCAGCCAGCAAGATAAGCATCGAATACAGCGATGCGCGGGGCGAACACATCGACTTCGGCACGGCGACGATTTCTTCGCTGCGCATCTTCCAGATTCCGCTGGTGCTGGCGCCGAACCGCAACGGATCGGTCGTAGTGCTTCGGGACGGCGAATACGTGGATTCCTACACGGTCGATTACACCGGCGCCAAAGACGGGACTTACCAGCAGCCGAAGCTTCCGGAGAAAGAACCGGAAGTGACGCCTCCTCCGGAAGAAGATCCTGTGGAACCGCCGGCCGAAGAACCGGGCGGCGACCCGCAGGGCGGGCAGGAAGGAGACGGCGCCGGGGAGACCGACGGCGACGGCGGCGCTGCCGATACCCAGCCGCCTCCGGAAGACAACACGGATGCGCAGAATCAGGACGGCACCGATCAGCAGCAGGACGATCCGGGACAACCGGAAGGCGGCGAAGAAACCGATCCTTCCGCCCTGGTTCCGTCCGGCAAAGTCGAGAACGTTTCGGCGCGCGCTCCTGTCAACGGACGCGGACACGATAAGGCAGTTGAACACGGAAACGGACGATAACGCGCCGCGCGGCGCGTTATCGTCCGGTCCGAAAAAAGGACGGTGAAGCATGCCCGAAGGATTAATCGTTAAAGCGTTAAGCGGATATTATTATGTGAAAGAGGACGGCGCGGCTCCCGAAGACGCATCGGTGCAGTGCCGGGCGCGCGGAGTGTTCCGCCTCAAAGGCAAGCCGCCGCTCGTCGGCGACCGGGTCGTATATGAACGGACCGAGAACGGGGAGGGCACCGTAACCGAGCTCAAGCCCCGCACCTCCGAACTGATCCGTCCGCCGGTGGCGAATGTCGATCTGGCGGTCCTGGTGTTCTCGGTCAAGGAACCGGATCTGAATCTGAATTTGCTCGACAAATTCCTGGTGCATATCGAGCACGAAGGACTCGACGCGCTGATCTGTCTGACCAAGATGGATCTGATCGGCGAAGACGACGAAGAAACGCGCGGCGCGGTGGAACGCGCCAAAGCGCTGTACGAATCGATTGGCTACGAAGTGCTGGAGACCAGTTCGCCGCGCGGAATCGGCGCGGACCGGCTGCGCGAGCGGCTGGCCGGCGAGATCAGCGTGTTCTCCGGGCAATCGGGCGTCGGCAAGTCTTCGCTGCTGAACGCGATGTTCCCGAATCTGGATCTGCTGACGAGCGAGATCAGCATGAAGCTCGGCCGCGGCCGGCATACGACGCGGCATGTGGAGCTGGTGGAACTTGCGGGCGGGGGCTATATCGCCGATACGCCGGGCTTCAGCCAGCTCGATTTTCTCGAACTGGGCATCGAGGAACTGGCGGGCTGCTTCCGCGAGTTCGTGCCGCTGGCCGAAGGCTGCAAATTCCGGGGCTGCACGCATCTGCACGAGCCCGGCTGCAAAGTTCGCGAAGCCCTGGAGCGCGGCGAGATCGCGGAAAGCCGCTATCGGCATTACGCCGCTTTCAACCAGGAGATGAAAGACAAGAAACGGAGGTACTGACTTATGGTATTGATTGCTCCTTCGATATTGTCCGCGGACTTCTCGAAGCTCGGCGCGGAAGTGAAAGAAGTGGAGGCCGGCGGAGCGGACTGGCTGCACGTCGACGTAATGGACGGCCATTTCGTCCCGAATATTACGTTCGGCGCGCCGGTAATGCGCTCGATCGCGCCGCTTACGCAGCTGCCGCTCGACGTGCACCTGATGATCGAGAACCCGGAGAATTACATACCGGAATTCGCCAAAGCCGGAGCGGCCGTCATTACGGTGCATACCGAAGCCTGCGTGCATCTGCACCGGGTCGTACATCTGATCAAAGAGCACGGCGTCAAAGCCGGCGTGGCTTTGAATCCGGCGACGCCGGTATCGGCGATCCGCGAAGTGATTGAAGATCTGGACCTGGTGCTGATCATGACCGTCAATCCGGGCTTTGGCGGCCAGGCGTTTATCGAGCGCGCCGTGAACAAAGTCCGCGAAACCCGCGAACTGGCGAACTCGCTGGGGCTGCGGGATCTGCATATCGAAGTCGACGGCGGCATTACGGCGGATACGGCGCCCCGAGTCGTGGAAGCCGGCGCGGACGTGCTGGTTGCCGGCAGCGCGGTATACGGCGCGAGCGACCGGGCGGAAGCGATCCGTGTGATTCGCGCCAGCGCGGACCGAAGCGTATGACGTTCAAATCGACGCTGGCGCTTGCTTTTGCGGCATCGGCCACCGGTCTGCTGATTTCGGTCTTCGCTTTTCTGCCGCTGCCGTTCAACGCATTGGTCGGCCTGTTGGCCGCGGTAATCGCCATCTGGTTTTTTCGCAACAACGAAACGCGCGGAAGACGCATCGCGTTCGTGATCTGGGCGGTCGTTTACTTTTTGTTTTTCACCGTGCTGGTCGCGTCCGTCCGCTATCGAATGGGATTGATGTAAGCGGTCCGGCCGTTTGGAACGAGTAGTTTGAATGGCAAAAAGCCGAAGCTTTTCCCGCGGGGGAACAAGCTTCGGCTTTTTTCGCATGAAGTCGACGGCGCTTTTTGCGTGTCTCCATCTGTTTTCTGCATGTGTTTTCTTCAGGCGCGTATTCACGTTCTCGGGAAAAAAAACTAAAAGCCCCTTCGCAAACGAAGGGGCTTTCTCGTCTTATATCTCGATTAAACGCGAGTCACTTTACCGGATTTGAGAGCCCGGGTGCTGACGTATACACGTTTCGGTTTGCCGTTTACGAGGATACGAACCTTCTGGACGTTAACTCCCCAAGTACGACGATTGCGGTTGTTGGCGTGGGAAACGTGGTTACCGGAGCTTGGTTTCTTACCCGTTACAAAACATCTGCGAGCCATGAATGACACCTCCTTGCCTAGATAAAACCTACATAAAGCAACACTTAAATCATCATAACATACGTAAAAAAGCTCCGTCAACGGTTCTAAAAACTTTATTTATTTCTACGTAAGCTTATAGTACAATGTTAGATGGGGCCTTTTGCAAAATCTGCTTTGAATTCTTGTCCGGATTTTGCAAAAGGCTCATGTTGTATGGAACCGGAAAGCGGGCCGCACGTATGCATCGCAAGCAAAGCGCGAACGATTGCAATCGGCCTGCCGCCGCACGGGTATACCTATAGAGAGAGCGGCGATAACAAGGCAGCAAGAGAGCGCCGCGCAGCGGATAAACATACAGAGCTCCAGATCCATACAGACGGCGGACGGACCTGAACAGAAGCAGGGCGTTTGCTTATCCGAGCAAGGTTTAGGAAGGGGATTTTTCATTGAGCAGGCGTTCGATTAACGGAAATGATTTTACCGGCATGGTATTGGCCGGAGCGGAACGGCTTTCGCGGCAGGCGGAGCACGTCAATGCGCTGAACGTATTCCCGGTGCCCGACGGCGATACCGGCACAAACATGAACCTGACCATGACGGCGGGCGTTGCCGAGCTGCGCGAGCGCAGTTCCGCATCGATCGGACAATCGGCCACGGTGCTGTCCAAAGGACTGCTGATGGGCGCGCGCGGCAATTCCGGCGTGATTCTGTCTCAGCTGTTCCGCGGCTTCGGCCGCTATGCTTCGACGCATACGGAATTGAATGCGATTCAATTCGCCGCGGCGCTGCAGGTCGGCGTCGATACGGCTTACAAAGCGGTCGTCAAACCGGTCGAAGGCACGATCCTGACCGTGGCCCGCGAAGCGGCCAAGCATGCGGCTTCGCAATCGCGCCGCACCACGGATGTCGTCGAGCTGATGCGCGAGGTGCTTGACAAGGCCCAGGCGGCGCTCGACCGCACGCCGGAACAGCTTCCGGTGCTGAAGCAGGTCGGCGTCGTCGACTCCGGCGGCCAGGGACTCGTTTATATTTACGAAGGCTTCCTTGCGCATCTGGAGAACGGTTCCGCCGAGGGCGCGCAGGCGTCTGCTCCTGCCGCCGGCACGTCTCAGCCGCGCCCGGTTTCCGCGCAGACCGCTCCGCCGGCCGTCACGCAGGTTCCGCTGTCGGCGCAGGCCCAATTGGACACCGAAAATATCGAATTCCTGTACGATATGGAATTTTTCATTAATCTTAGCCTCGGCGAAGGTTCCAGAGAACGCTTCGACGAAGAAGCGCTCCGCAGAGCGCTGGCCGTAAACGGCGATTCGATCATTATTATCGCCGACGACGATATCGTCAAAGTGCATGTGCATTCCAAAACGCCGGGCGAAGTGATGACGATCGCGCTCCGCTACGGCGAGATTACGCAGATCCATATCCTGAATATGCGCGAGCAGCACCGCGATCTTCTGCATGCCGGCATGGACGGCGCGCCGTCGCCGGAACTGTTCGCCGATATTCCGTCTCCTCCGGCCGCCGTCGAAGAAACGGCCGCGCTGCCCGCCGACGAAGTGGCGCCTTACGGCTTTATCGCGGTGGCGAGCGGAGCGGGCATCGAAGAAATCTTCAAAAGTCTCGGCGTCGACATCGTGCTGTCCGGGGGACAGACGATGAACCCGAGCACGGAAGACTTCGTTAACGCGATCGGCCAGCTGTCGGCGCAGCATGTCTTCCTGCTGCCGAACAACTCCAACATCGTGCTGGCCGCCCAGCAGGCGCGCGATCTGCTCGAAGGCGAGCGCCAGATCACCGTCGTGCCGTGCAATAGCATCCCGCAGGGCATCGCCGCCGCGCTCGCTTTCCAGGAAGAAGAGAACTCCGAAGTCAACGAGTCGCAGATGCTTGACGCGCTCAAGCAAGTCAAGACCGGGCAGATCACCCATGCCGTACGCGACACCACGTTCGACGGCCTGGAGATCAAAGCCGGCGATTATATCGGAATCTATAACTCCAAGATCGTTGCGACCGCCGCCGACCGCCTGACGACCAGCCGCACGCTGCTCTCCGCCATGATCGAGAGCGGCGACGAAGTGGTCACGCTGCTCGCCGGCGAAGAAGCCGTCGAAGACGAAACCGCCGAACTCGCCGATTGGCTGTCGTCCGAATACCCGGACGCCGAGATCGAGTTCCATTCCGGCGGCCAGCCGGTGTACGATTACCTGTTCTCGGTCGAAGCCTGATTTTGATCTTCTCTCGCATCTATCCGGCCGCTTGAGGCCGGAGCTGTTTGGAAGGTTCTAATGTTTAGAAATCCGACAAGCGGAGGAGAAAATTCAGTGAAGGAGCTAAAGACTTCCGGAGAAAGTCACTTCGGAGACGTAAGCTTAGGCGTTCGCTTTTGAAACCGGGAAGATTCCACTGGAATCCAATCGATCTTCCTGGTTTCAACACGCGACCTAAAGTCTTTCGAAGAAAGACACATCGTAAGAATACGCTAAAAGTCTTTCGAAGAAAGACACATCGTAAGAATACGCTAACGAATTTTCTCCGCAGCCGCTGCGGGTTCCAAACGAACAGGACTTTCCAAGCAGTAGAGGCCGAACACGGCCGCTCCTCACTTAAAAGGACGGTGACAGGATGAATCCGATTATCGTAACGGACAGCACGGCCGATATTCCCGATGAACTGGTGGAACGCCTCGGCATTACGGTCGTTCCGCTCAAAGTCATGTTCGGCGACGAAGCGCTGCTCGACGGCTTCGATATCAAAGCGCCGGAATTCTACAGGCGCCTGGTCGCCTCCAATAAACTGCCCACGACCTCGCAGCCGTCGCCGGTCGAGTTCACCGCAGCGTATCAGAAAATTCTGGACGAGAATCCCGGCGCGCCGATCGTCTCGATCCATATCTCGACCGGGATGAGCGGAACGTTCCAGTCCGCTACGCTGGGACATTCCATGCTGGAACAGGAAGCCGATATCACCCTGATCGATTCGCGCTCCGCTTCGTACGGCTTCGGGCTGATGGTCGTGCGGGCCGCCGAGATGGCGCGGGCCGGCAGCACTTCGCGGGAGATCGAAGCCGAAGTCGAGCGGCTCAAGAGCGCGCGCAAGCTGTACTTCCTCGTCGATACGCTGGAGTATCTGCAAAAAGGCGGGCGGATCGGCAAAGCGGCCGCCGTGCTGGGCGCGCTGCTGAACATCAAGCCGATTCTGTCCATTGACAAAGAAGGCGTTATTTACGCCGTAGAGAAGGCCAGAGGACGCAAGAAAGCGCTGGCCCGGGTCGTCGAGCTGTTCAAACAGGACCTGGGCGCGGCGGGCCGTGTCGATGTGGCGGTCGGCCATACGGCGGACCCGGCTTCGGCCGACGAGATCCTGGCGCTGCTGCGCCAGCATTTCGATGTGGGCGAAGTGGTCTACTCGCATATCGGCTCCGTCGTCGGCACGCACGTCGGGCCGGGGTGCAACGCGATTTACATCTGGCCTTCCGCTAAATAGAAGGAGAGCATAATGAATATACGCCTGGATCAAATCCCGGTGGAAAAAGTCAACGGTGTGGGCGCCCGGAGAGCGGAGGAGCTTCACGCCGTTGGCATTTTTACCGTGAAGGACCTTATCGAATATTTTCCGTTTCGCTACGAAGATTTTCGTCAGAAATCGCTGGGCGAGATCAAAGACGGGGACAAAGCGACCGTACAGGCGAAGATCGTCGGACTCCCCATCGTGCAGCGCTTCGGCAAGAAAACGAAGCTGAGCTGCAAAATGCTGGCCGAGTATTCGATGTTCACGGCCGTCTGGTTCAACCGAGGTTACCTCAAAGAGCAGCTGGAGCTGGACCGCGAGATCATCGTGACCGGCAAATGGGACGGACGCCGGCTGCAGATGAACGTGACGCACTCGGAGTTCCCGGACCGCGGCACGATCCGCAGCGGCTCGCTCCAGCCGGTCTACTCCGTCGCCGGCAATCTGACTCAGAACTCGCTGCGCAAAGCGATTGCAAGCGCGCTCGACCAGTACGGCGAAGCGCTGGAAGAAGTGCTGCCGCAGCAGCTGGTGGACAAATACAAGCTGATGCAGCGTCCGCAGGCGATCCGCCTGCTGCACCAGCCCGGCGATATCGCCGAAGGGCAGGAAGCGCGCAAGCGCATGGTGTACGAAGAGCTGTTCCTGTTCCAGCTCAGGCTGCAGGCGTTCCGCTCGCTCAACCGCGACCGCCGCGACGGCATCGTGCATACGGCGACCAACTCGACGATCCGCGAGTTCGTGCGCAGCTTTCCGTTCGAACTGACCGACGCGCAGAAGCGGGTCGAGCTCGAAATCCTGGAAGACATGCGTTCGCCGTACTGCATGAACCGGCTGCTGCAGGGCGATGTCGGCTCGGGCAAAACGGCGGTGGCCGCCGTAGCGCTGTATACGACGGTGCGCTCCGGCTTCCAGGGCGCGCTGATGGTGCCGACGGAAATCCTGGCCGAGCAGCATTCGCGCTCGCTCCAGAAGATGTTCGAGCCGTTCGGAATCACCGTCGGCCTGCTGACCAGCAGCGTGACCGGACGCAAGCGCAAAGACCTGCTGGCCGGACTTCAGATGGGCCTGACCGATATTCTGGTCGGCACGCATGCGCTGATTCAGGAAGAAGTCAATTTCCGCGATCTGGCGCTGGTCGTCACCGACGAGCAGCACCGCTTCGGCGTCAACCAGCGCAGCGTGCTGCGCCGCAAAGGCTACAATCCCGACGTGCTGACCATGACGGCGACGCCGATTCCGCGTACGCTCGCCATTACGGCGTTCGGCGATATGGACGTGTCCACGATCGCGGAGCGGCCGAAGGGACGCGTTCCGATCGAGACGTACTGGGTCAAGCACGAGATGATGGAGCGGGTGCTGGGCTTTATCCGCCGCGAAGTCGGACAGGGCCGCCAGGCTTACGTGATCTGCCCGCTGATCGAAGAGTCCGACAAGCTCGACGTACAGAACGCGATCGATCTGCATCTGCAAATGAGCGAAGCGCTGCCGGATTACAAAGTCGGTCTGCTGCACGGCCGCATGAGCGCGGCGGAGAAAGAAGAAACGATGCGCGAATTCTACGCCGGCGAGACGCATGTGCTGGTCTCGACCACCGTCGTCGAAGTCGGGGTGGACGTGCCGAACGCGACGCTGATGGTTATTATGGACGCGGACCGGTTCGGTTTGTCGCAGCTGCACCAGCTGCGCGGACGCGTCGGGCGGGGCGAGCACGCGTCGACCTGCGTGCTGATCGCCGATCCGAAGTCGGAGCTGGGCCGTCAGCGCATGGGCGTGATGACCGAGACGAGCGACGGTTTCGAAGTCTCGCGGCGCGATCTGGAACTGCGCGGTCCGGGCGACTTTTTCGGCACCAAGCAGAGCGGCCTGCCCGAATTCAAAGTGGCGGATATGGTCAGCGACTTCAAAGTGCTGGAAGAAGCCCGCGAAGACGCGGTGAGGCTGGTCGAGGATTCGTTCTTCTGGACGTCGCCGGCTTACGAAGGATTGCGCGGCACACTGGAAACGGGTGATTTGTTCAAAGGCGAGCTGATCGACTGAACGGACAAAGAATTGCTGTCGCCGCCGGCTCCTGCGCCGGCGGCTTTCTTTTTCGCCCAAAAGCTAAGCTTGACAAGTAACTTATTCGTGAAAGGAGAATGCGATCGCTATGGACCCCAAGCATCCGTTCACTATTTTTTTGCAGTTATTCGAACGCGGTTCGCTGCTGCTGATGTGTTTGTTCGTGCTGACGCGCATCCCGCGCTTCAAAGCCGTTTTTCAAAAAGAAGAATACCGCCCGCAGGATCTGATGACCGTCTCCGTGATCTTCGGGCTGTTCGCGATCTTCGGGACGTATATGGGCATCAGCGTGGAAGGCTCGCTCGTCAATGTGCGCATCGTGGCGATTATGTCCGGCGGGCTGCTGTTCGGTCCATGGGTCGGGATCGTGACGGGCGTCGTGGCCGGCGTGCACCGCTATCTGATCGATATCGGCGGCGTAACCGCGGTGCCGTGCCTGATTACGAGCATCGTGGCGGGTGTCGTGTCCGGCTTTATTCATCTGCGCGTGCCCAAGCATAAGCGCTGGATATACGGCATCGTCGCCGGCATGGCCTGCGAAGCGCTGACGATGGGTTTGATCCTGCTGCTGGCGCGTCCGTACGAGCTGGGACTCGATATCGTGTCGAAGATCGCCGCGCCGATGATTCTCGCCCAGGTCATGATCGGGCTGATCGTGATGCTCGTGCAGAGCGTGGAGGAAGAAAAAGAAAACGTGGCCGCCAAGCAGGCGAAACTGTCGCTCGATATCGCCAACAAAACGCTGCCTTATTTCCGCAAAGTCGACAGTGAATCGCTGCTGCGCATCTGCGGCATTATCAAGCAGGAGATCGGCGCGGATGCGGTGGCGATTACGGATACCAACCATATTTTGGCGTATTCGGGCTTCGGTCAGGAGCGCTACAATATCGGGCACGAGATCATGACGGAGGAAACGAAAGAAACCATCCGCAGCGGAAGCATCACGATTCGCAACAACGACGCCGATCACCGCAACGAATGGATCAAATCGATGATTATTATCCCTTTGCAGGAAAAAGGCGTCGTGACGGGCGCGCTCAAAATCTATTACCGCAACGCCCACCGCATCACCTACTCGCTGCGCGAACTGGCCGTCGGATTGTCGCAGATCATTTCCACGCTGATGGAAGTGTCGCGGGTCGAGCAAATTAAGGCGATGGCGGACAAAGCCGAGATCAAAGCGCTCCAGACGAAGATCAGCCCGCATTTTCTGTTCAACGCCCTGAACGCGATCGCTTCGTCCATTCGTCTCGATCCCGACAAAGCGCGCGAGCTGATTATCAACTTATCGGGCTATCTGCGCTACAATCTGGAGCTGAACGACGAGCTGATCGAGGTTCACCGCGAGCTTCAGCAGGTGAGGGACTACGTCGAGATCGAGAAAGCGCGGTTCGGCAGCCGTTTGCGGGTGGAGTACGATATCGACGACGAGACCGACGTGAAGATTCCGAGTTTGATTATCCAGCCGCTGGTCGAGAACGCGATCGTACACGGCATTTTGAAAGACAAAGGCAAAGGGACGGTTACGATACGCGTCAAAAACGCAGGCGAAAACGTGCGGTTCGAAATCGCGGACACCGGCGTCGGCATCGACGATTCGGTGATCGAGCGCATTCGAAGCGGCGGCATGCCGTCGAACAAAATCGGGCTGTCGAACGTGCACGAGCGGCTCAAACTGATTTACGGGGAAGGCTTGGATATTCGCAGGCTGGACAAAGGCACGGTGATCGGATTTACGGTCGGAAAGGGGCAAAGCGCATGAGCGAAACAAACGGATCAGGCAACGCGGGCATGACCGGCATCATTGTGGAGGACGAGTTTCTCGCGATGCAGGAGCTGGACTACCTGATCGGCAAAAACAGTTCGGTGCAGATCGTCGGCAAATTCGAAGACGGCATCGACGTGCTGAAATTTTTGCAGAGCCGCGACGTGGACGTGATCTTTCTCGATATCAATATTCCGTCGCTCGACGGGGTACTGCTGGCCAAAAGTATCAGCAAATTCGCGCATAAGCCGTATATCGTGTTCACCACGGCGTACAAAGAGCATGCGGCGGAAGCGTTCGAGATCGAAGCGTTCGACTATATCCTGAAGCCGTATCACGAACCGCGGATCGCGGCGATGCTGAGTAAGCTGGAAACGGCGTTTGCGGCAAAAAAAGAACGGGAGCAGGGCGGCGCTGCGGCGAATCCGTCGACGGGCTCGTATCCGGCGCCTGCCGCGCCTCCCGGAACAGCCGGGAATGCGGCGCAGGGCGGAGGGGCGCAGGATCTCTCCGCGGGACGGCGGGTCAATCTGTACAAAGGCGACAAAATTATCGTGGTGGACGCCGACGATATCTACTACGCTTCGGCGCAGGAGAAAACGACGCTCGTCTACACGCGCAAAGAAGAATACACGATGCATATGAGCATTTCCGATTTCCAGGCGGGGCTGCCGCAGGACAAGTTCTTCCGCTGCCATCGTTCGTACACGGTCAATCTGTCGAAGATTCGGGAGATCGTGCCGTGGTTCAACAATACGTATCTGCTCAGACTGCGCGACGTAAGCGCCGAAGTGCCGGTCAGCCGCAGCAAAGTAAAGGAATTCCGGCAGCTTATGCGCATCTGAAAAAGTTTCAAAACGCTCGCGGCGCGTCCGGTGCATTTCATTCCGCGTCCGCGGCATCTCATTCCAAAAACGCTTCCGAACCGGCTTGAGTGCTTATACTAAAGCCATAAGGAAACGCAAAACGAATGAGAGAAGGAAACCGGATGAAAACCTTTGCAGCTTCTTCTACGAAAATTTCGAACTCTTCGGTCGCGCAAACAAGCGCGCAGGCCCGCGTCAATCGCCTGTGGATCGTGATCGGTACCGTTATCGTGCAGATGGGACTCGGCACCATCTATACCTGGAGCTTGTTCAACCAGCCGCTCGCCGACAAATTCGGCTGGGCACTCGACGGCACCGCGATGACGTTCTCGATTACCAGCTTCGCGCTCGCGTTCGCCACGCTGTTCTCGGGCAAACTCCAGGACAAATTCGGTATCCGCAAGCTGATCGCGGCTTCCGGCATCCTGCTCGGCATCGGTCTCATGCTGTCTTCGCAGGTGTCGTCGCTCGGCCTGCTGTATCTGGTCGCCGGCGTGATTGTCGGTTACGCCGACGGCACGGCGTACATGACCTCGCTGTCCAACCTCATCAAATGGTTCCCGAAGCATAAAGGATTGATGTCCGGCGTATCCGTCGGCGCGTACGGCACCGGCAGCCTGATCTTCAAATATGTCAACGGCGCGATGATCGAATCGCGCGGCGTATCGCAGGCGTTCCTGATCTGGGGCATCGTCGTGCTCGCCATGGTGACGTTCGGTTCGCTGCTGATCCGCGAAGCCGTCGTCGGCGCTTCGCCCGCCGCCGCTTCCGGCCGCAGGGTCAAAGACTTTACGGTCAAAGAAATGCTCAAGACCAAGCAAGCTTACCTGCTGTTCGTCGTGTTCTTCACCGCCTGCATGAGCGGACTGTACCTGATCGGCAGCGTCAAAGACATCGGCGTGCGCCTGGCCGGTCTCGACGCGGCGACAGCCGCCAACGCGGTGGCGATGATCGCGGTGTTCAACACCGCCGGCCGCCTCATTCTCGGGCCGCTGTCCGATAAAGTCGGCCGTCTGCGGGTCGTATCGGGCGCGCTGCTGGTGACGTTCGCGGCCGTTACGGTGCTCAGCTTCGCGACGCTGACGTATCCGCTGTTCTTCGCCAGCGTGGCGGCCATCACTTTCTGCTTCGGCGGCAATATTACCGTGTTCCCGGCGATCGTCAGCGACTTCTTCGGCTTGAAGAACCAGGGCAAGAACTACGGCGTCATCTACCAGGGCTTCGGCCTGGGGGCCCTGTCCGCTTCGTTTATCGCCGCGCTGCTGGGCGGATTCAAACCGACGTTTCTCGTGATCGGCGTGCTGTGCGCGCTTTCGTTCCTGATCGCGCTGTTCGTGAAAGCGCCGCGGACGCCGGAATCCGAGACTTCGGAAGACGCGCGAAGCGGCGAAGAAGCTCAAAGCCAAAGCGCCGGAGCGCACGGCAAAGCTCCTCAGGGCAAAGAAAGCAAAGGGCTGCGCTTCAATCCGCAGACCAAAGGGATTTGAACGCAGGCTTCCGGTTTTTCAACCTTCCGATCGGTTTCACAGGCACCCCCTGATAAATATGATGTTGGCAAAGACCCCGGCGCCGCGGCGCCGGGGTCTTGCCGCGTTTTTGCATAAAACGACCGGTATCCGGCCTGCCAAATACAAGTTTAGGTGCAAACAAGCTGCCTGTAAATTTATCGGATTGTGCAGTTTAATGGAATATAGTAGTATAAGATATGTTTTTTACTAAAAAAAGCGGGTAGGGGATAAGGATGAATCGCACGATCACCGATTTTTTGCAGACGTATCAGGTTGAGGTCCGTGAGGTTGGACGAGTCGAGTTTCCACTTATGTTTCCCGACGGCCTGCCCCGGCTGCTGATCTTGCCGGGCGATAATATCCAGGACATGATGGAGCTCGCGGCGGACGGCGCGGCAAGTATCCGTTCTTACGCCGAAGCGCAGGCGGGGGAATCGGCGGAAAGATCCGGCCTGGATGCTCTGCGGAGCATTGCTGCCGATCGGCTGGATCGGCAAGACTCGCCGGAGGATAGCCCTGGCTTTGAAGAATTCGATCTGCGGGACCTGTATCGTGCGTATGCCGGGCAGTGGGAGCCGGGAATCGGGCTGCTGGACGATCGCATGCCGGCGGAAGAGTCTTCGGGGGACGACGGTTTCGATTCGTCGGCCGGTATGCCGAATGCGGAATGGGTGGAACGCTACGCGCAGGACGGCCTGCTGCTGCTCGCCCTTCCGGCTTCTGAGCTCTGGAACGCTCCTCTGATTGTGCCGATGGGCGGCTACAACGACTGCCCGCAGCCGATCGAACAAGCGATTTTGTTCAGGGACTGGTACGAGCGCTACGAAGCGGTTCCGATTGCCGTTACGGAAGACACCTGGATTCTTCAAGCCCAGATACTGCCGCGGACGGATGAAGAAGCGCTGGATCTGGCGCGCGAACATTTTATTTTCTGCCAGTACGTGCTGGAGTCTTTCGATTCCATCGGGCAGTATGCGGCGCAACTGAAGCGCGGGGGCATATGGGAATTCTGGTGGGATTAATGGGTTCGCCATATTTCCGCCAAGGCGCGAAATCCATCGTCGATATGCAATTCGCCATATTTCCGCCCTGTTCCTTCCTCCCCGGATCGGCGAAGATAAACGCACGGCTTCAATTCGAAAGCCGATAGCGAAAGAATTCCCGAGGCGGGGACCTCCACACGGTCCCGCGGTGCCGGGCGCGCTGCGCCGCGGTATGCCGGAAGAAGTATTCGCCGAGAACAAGCGATATTTGCTGCGGGGTTCGAATCCCCACTCGTAAAAGCGCGAGCTCTGGTCGAGCACTCCACTTTTAATGGAGACTACAATGAAGGTTTTTGCAGCGGAAGTTCCGCCGGCGCCGCCTGTACGGGGGCCGGCGCGCAAAGGCGCTTAGCAGCCGGACGGATTCGTCCGCGGACGCCGGATCTCAGGCGGCGCGAACGCTCCGGGCGGGCGGCGGTCCGAAGTCGGGACCGCTTCGCCGGCCCGGAGCGTCCGCCGCCGAACGTCCGGCCGATGCGGGCTCAAGTTCGGCTCCGCGCGCGAGCGTGCACGGGCTTCCGCCGCAAAAATTCCAGGGAGGAACTATCCGATGAAAACAAATTCCTATACATCCAATTCCGCTGTGCCGCACGGACGCAAGATCCCGGGATTGCCGGGCAAAGATACGAAGCCGGCCGATTCCCGCAACGGAACGCTGACGCTCGGAGCCGGCCTGCGCACCGTAGAAGTCCGCGACGGCGAGCGCGCGCTGCTGTTCGAGCGCGGGCGCTATGTCCGGCTGCTGATGCCGGGCGAACACCGCTTCTTCGGCTGGTCCGGCGGAAGCCGGACGGTCGTGTTCAAAGCGCTGAACGAGCCGTTTCAATACCGGCCGTCCCGGTTGGACAATCGCGGCAGATGGAGCGGCGAAGAAGAGGCGGCTGCCGATATCCGGCTGTTTGCGCACGATCCGGAACTGATGCGGCAGGTAACCGTAGCGGAAGTCGGCGACGACGAGTACGCCGTGCATATGGAGAACGGCCGCTTCGAAAGCCTGCTGACGGCGGGGACGTACGCATTTTGGAACGAGGAGCGGGAGCATTCTTTTATCCGCGCGGACCTCTCCAACCCGGAAGCGGGAGAACAAATTCCGCGCTCCGCGATGGAGAAGATCGGTTCGAATTATATCCAGATCGTTGACGTGTCCAGCCACGAGACGGGACTGCTTTACTTCGACAACAAACTGGTGCGCCGTCTGGGGCCGGGACGTTCTTTTTTCTGGAAAGGCCCCGTAGCGGTAACGGTCGAGAAATTCGATCTGCGCCGCCAGCAGCTCGATATGACGGGACAGGAGATCTTGACGGAGGACAAAGTTTCGCTGCGGCTGAATTTCGTCTGCCAGTACAAGATCGCCGATCCGCTGCGCGCGGCGGAGATCAAGAACGTCGAAGAACAGGTCTACGTCCAGCTTCAGCTGCTGCTGCGCGAGTATGTCGGAACGCTGAAGCTGGACGATCTGCTGCGGATGAAAGAAGAGATCGGCGACTTCGTGCTTGCCCGGTTGAGTACGCGCAGCGGGGACTACGGCGTTGAGTTCTTGGCGGCGGGGCTCAAAGACGTCATTCTGCCGGGCGAAACCCGCTCGATCCTGAATACGGTGCTGTTGGCCGAGAAAAAAGCGCAGGCTAATATGATCACGCGGCGCGAAGAAACGGCTTCCACGCGCAGTCTGCTCAATACCGCCAAGCTGATGGACGAGAATGCGACGCTGTACCGGCTCAAAGAGCTGGAATTCGTAGAGAAAATCTGCGAGAAGATCGGCACCATTTCGCTCAGCGGAGGCGGAAATCTGCTGGAGCAGATGAACGGTATACTGGGTTTGCGCCGGGAAGAAGAACGCAAAGAGATCGGATAAGCTTCGCGCGTGAAAAAGGAATGAAAAGTCCCGCCGACGCGGGATTTTTTTGTTCACTTTTTTTACATATTATAATTGCAACCGTTATCATCATTTTGCCGTATACGTGAGTAGAGCTAGCCAGTAATCGAGGAGGTGCAGGGAAGATGCCGGAATTTCGTAAAAAGAATTGGCTGATCGCCGGCGCGCTGTTGATCGTGATTATGACGGCTGTTTTTCTTACAGTGAAGCATCAGGGCGGGGAAGAAGGCCGGTCGCAAAGCCCGCAGAAGACGGAAACGAAAGCGGAGGCGAAAACGGAAGTAAAAACAGAAGCGAAAACGGCGGTAAACGAAGATTCGGCAGGGCGGGCTGCCCAAGCGAACGGACCCAACAATCCGGCCGAGGTGGAACAGTTTATCGATTCGGTATTTAACCGAACGGCTGTACAAAATCGTTTGCAGGGAGCGGGCGTCGTGGTAACGGTCGTCGGCAACGGGACAGCGCTGCTGAGCAAAGGCTACGGCTACGCCGATATCGAGACTCGCGCTCCCGTGGATGCGGACCGGACGCTGTTTCGCATCGGATCGATCACGAAAACGGTTACGGCGGCGGCTGTCATGCAGCTGGCCGACCAGGGGAAAATCGATCTCGAGCAGGACGTGCAGACCTATATGAACGGATTGACTTTTGCCGACGACGCGGGAACGCCCGTCACGATGGCCGATCTGCTGACCCATACGAGCGGATTCGACTATACGGAAGGTCCGGTCGTGGCCGGGAAATACAAAGACGCGGAAGCGCTGGATGCTTACGTGAAGCATTACATGCCGTCCGTGATCCGGCAGCCGGGTACGGTATATCGTTACGATAACTTCGGTTACAATCTTCAGGGATACATTGTGCAGCAGGTTGCGGGAGCGCCTTACGAAGAAACGCTGCGCCGCAATCTGTTCGAGCCGCTTGCCATGAACGACAGCGGATTCGACTTGAACGAGGAAACGAAGAACCGTCTGGCGACCGCCTACGACTCTTCCATGCAAAAAATCGAATCGCTGCCTACCAATCCGCTGGTTTCGCCGACGGGCGGCATGCTGACGACCGGAGCGGATATGGGCAAATTTATGCTGGCGATGCTCGGACGGACAAATCCGGGCGGCGTGCAGGTGCTGAGCGGGCAGTCGCTGGAAAAAATGGAGTCGGCGCAGTTCGGTTTCTCGGCCGAGATGCCCAATACGACTTACGGATTGGCCTACACGGCCCATCAGCTGAACAACGACGAAGAAGTAGTCGGAAAAGGCGGGAACCTGCCCGGCTTCGCTTCGCATTTGTGGCTGCTGCCCGAGCGGGGAGTCGGCGTCTTTATCTCGACGAACAACGACGCTTACGATGCCGCGCCGGAGTTTTTCAGAGACTTCATGAATCATTATTACCCGTCGCAGACAAAAGCGGCCTCGTCCGAAACGGCGCCCGGTTCTGTCGATCTTCAGGCCTACGAAGGCATTTATCGCGACCTGCGCACGCCCGAGCTGTACGTTAACGTTCGAGCCGCGAACGATCGCCTGGAAATGCAAAGCAATGCCCCGATGAGCGTACAAATGAATCTCGTTCCTTCCGGTGAAAACATGTTTGTCGACCTGTACGGCAATCGCATCGGATTCAGGCTGGACGAAGAAGGACGCGGCCGTTACCTGAACGTCGACAGCGAAGGCTCATGGTATGAACGGCTGCCCGATTATCCCGCGTACAAAGATGTGAAAACGGACAGTCCGTATGCCGATTCGATTAACGCGGAACGGCTGATGGGGCTCTCGCCGGCCGAAAGCGAACCGAATTTTCGCCCGGAGCAGCCCGTAACGCGCAGCGAGTTCGCCTGGCAGATCGGAGTGCTGACCCATCTGGCGCCGTCGAAAAAACCTTCGCGCTTCGACGACACAGAGAGCGATCCCAATACGGCATGGATCGAACTGTTGGCGGAACTGGGGGCGTTCGGCGATTCTCCGGGAGGAAGCTTCCGGCCGCAGGACCCGATCACCCGCGAAGAAGCGGCTCAAATCGTGTACTTGCTGGTCGATGAAGAAGTCCCGGCCGATATCGAACTGACCGAGCAGCCGTCCGAAGCAGCGCGGGAAGCGGTCGAGTTTATGATCCAATCGCAGTTCTACGGTCCGGAAGTAACGCGAAGCGAGTCCGGCCGTTACGATTACCGGCCGTTCGATCCGCTGCTGCGTCAGGAAATGGCGCTTATGATCGTCAAAATGTCCGCGTCGAGAATGTAATGGGTTAAATCTCTCCCCATCAAAAGAGCGCTCTTCGCATTTCGAAGAGCGCTCTTTTTTAACCGTTAAAACCGGCGTCTCGCCGTAAACAACCAGGCTCCCGCCAGGAACGCAAGGCTCAAGCCCAGATTCACCGCCATGCCCGCTATCAGCGAATCGTTGAACAGCAGCGCCAGGAAGAAATCGGCGACGTGCACCCGCAGCGAAGCGATCGCCGTCCCGACCGGAATCGCCGCGATCAGCAGCACCCAGAGCACCCAGCCGGCGGCCGACTGGAGACCGGAGAACAGCAGATTAAACAGCGTAAGCACGAAGAAATAGAATACCGTTTGATAAACGAACATGCCGACCGGCCCGAACTGCGTCCAGTGGAACACTTCCAGAATATTGATCGTCTGCCGGTAATCGCGGATAAATCCGGTCTCCAGCAGCCACCACAGACTGTTGAACAGAGCCAGCAGCAGCGCCGCAAACGCATAAATCGCAATCTGTCCTTTGAAAAATTCGCTGCGCGAAGCGCCGAAATTCAGCATCTGCCGGAATGTACGCAGCGGCAGCAGAATCGCGACAATAGGCAGCAGCGCCAGCAGCATATTGCCCGAGGAAATCTGGACGTTCTCCGCGCTGTCTCCAAGCGCCATATTTACCGTAAAATCGGCGATCATGCTGACCGCGATCAAGCCGATTACAACCCACAATGCCGGCCGGATCTGAATAAAAGAAGCCCGGAACTGTACCCCGAGTTTATTCATGTTCCTGTCCTCCTTCAATCAGATAAGCAAAAAACTTTTGCAGCGGCAGCCCGTCGAATTCGATGCCCCGGCTCTGCGCTTCGCGGCGTTCTTCTGCGCCGATTTCTCCATATAAAGCCGCAATCGTATGGCTGCCGTAATTTTCGCGGTACAGCACCCGGCGGCCCGACGTAAACGCTTCGACCGCGCCGCCGCTGCCGTTGACCAGATAAGCGCGTTCGCGGATCTGCTCGACTTCTTCGTTCAGCAAAATATCGCCGCTTTCCATAATGTAGACGCGCTCCACCACCGTGGCGATCTCGTCGATCAGGTGCGTGGACAGCAGAATCGTGCGCGGATACTCGGCGTAATCTTCCAGCAGCACGCGGTAGAAGCGCTCGCGCATCAGCACGTCCAGCCCCAGCACCGGTTCGTCGAAGATCGTCAGCGGCGCCCGGCTGGCCAGTCCGACGATATTGCCGACCAGCGATTCCATGCCCCTGGACAGCTGGCGCATTTTTTTTCGCGAGTTGAGCTTGAATTCTCCGAGCAGCCGCTCGGCCAGCGCCGAATCCCAATCCGGATAGAAAGTCGAGGCCATGTTCAAGACTTCGCCGACCTTCGCGCCGCCGGGGTAGAAGTTTTTTTCGCGCACATAGCACGTCTGCCGCGGCACTTCGCCTCTGCGCAGCGCTTGTCCGTGCACCCGAATCTCGCCGCCGTCCGGGAACAGCCCGCCGGTAATCATGTCGAGCAGCGTCGTTTTACCCGCCCCGTTGCGGCCGAGCAGTCCATAAATCGTATGTTCGTTCAGGTTCAGATTCAGACTTTTGACCGCTTCGGTCCGTCCGTACGCTTTGACCAGGCTGCTGCATTTCAATACATCGGTCATTCGTTTAACCCCTTTTCTCCTGTTGGATCATGGCGACCACGTCTTCTTTCGTCAGTTGGAGCTTTTCCGCTTCTTCCAGCAGCTTGACCACGAGATCGTTGTAAAAGCGTTTCCGCCGTTTGCCCATGATTTTCTCCTTCGCGCCCGCCGCCACGTACATGCCGAGCCCTCTTTTTTTGTAAATGATGTCCTCGTTCACCAGCAGGGCGAAGCCTTTAACCACCGTCGCCGGATTGATCTGAAACATGCGCGAAAACTGGGTCGTCGAGACGATCTGGTCTTCTTCGCCGTACGTGCCGTTCAAAATATCGTCCTCGACGCGCTCCGCAATCTGCTGAAAGATCGGCCGGTTCTCGTCAAAATGTATCGGCATCCCAACCACCTTTCCGGTTTGTTAGTCATGTAACTAACCATAAAACCCAATCCGGGTTTTGTCAACAGCGATTTGCAAATTTGCATCTGCGGACATCCGGGCGATAAAAAAATCCGGGCAGTCCCGTGAAAATTTTGGTTTTGCCCCTCTTTTCGCATAAAGTTTCCGCCCCGCCTTGTCGATAAATATCGAAAATACCAACTGGTCTTCGCACACACTCCGCTTCTTGACTCATTCGATCCCGCCTGCTTTGCGCCAGCGTATTCGTTACACGAGATTGATTTCGGGAGGATTCTCTATGAATTTAAAATGGAAATTGGCTATTCTGCTTGTTGTTGTGACGCTGGCGGGAACGGGAAGTATCAGCCTGTTCGCCCTGAACAGCATCAAGCAGGAAGCGGTGGAGTCGGTCAACGATACCCTGCGCGCCACGGCGGTGAATACTTCGGCGCAGATGAGCGGCTGGGT
This sequence comes from Saccharibacillus sp. CPCC 101409, assembly GCF_030518235.1. Classification (GTDB taxonomy): domain Bacteria; phylum Bacillota; class Bacilli; order Paenibacillales; family Paenibacillaceae; genus Saccharibacillus. The sequence continues at coordinate 506,373 of NZ_JAULSA010000002.1, forward strand.
AAACGCCAATGCCAAGGTTGTCGAAACGACGGCGGAGATTCTGGAATCGGCGGTGCCGTTTGCAAGACTCGACGCATCGTATTTGCAGGCCTATACGGCCGCTTCGAACAAAGACAATCTGTCGGATCTTTATCTGGGGCTTGAAGACGGCACGATGATCGACGGTTCGGGCTGGGTGCCGGACGCCGGTTACGACGTCAAAGCGCGCCCGTGGTACACGGAAGCGAAAGCCGCGAACGCGCTCAATTTCAGCAATCCGTATCTCGACCTGATCAGCGGGCAGTACGCCGTTTCGATCGGGTATCCGCTGCACGACAAAAGCGGGAACTTTGCCGGCGTGATGGCGGGCGATATGAGATTGTCGACCATCACCGATACGATCAATAACATTAAGATCGACGGCGGTTTTGCTTTTTTGACGGATAAAACGGGCGTTGTGCTGGCTCATCCCAATGCGGACTATGTGAACAAACCGCTCAAAGACGAAGCGGATTACGCGTCGATCGCCGATCGAATGCTGCAGGGCGATTCGGGCAGCCTGGAGTATACGTACAACGGCGAGAAGCAGCTGCTGCATTATCAAAAAGTCGCGGGCACGGGGTGGATCGTGGCGGCTTCCGTTTCCAAAGATTATGCGTTTGCCGAATACACGCATCTGCGCAATCTGTTCTTCGCCGGAATCGCGGGACTTGCCGTACTGCTGATCCTGGTCGCGCTGTTCGCGGCGGACCGGCTGATCAAACCGCTGATCCTGCTGCAAAAAAGCGCGCTGCGTATGGCCGAGGGCGATCTCACCGCGACGGTGGACGTCAAAGGGCGCGACGAGATCGGCAAGCTGGGCAGCGCGTTTAACGAGATGTCCGTCAGCCTGCGAGACCTGATCCATACGGTGGCCGGATCGGCGGAAGGCGTCGAAGCGTCGGCCAAGCATATGCAGGGACAGGCGAGCGGCGCCAAGCATATTTCCGACCAGATCGCCGTCGTGATCGAGGAACTGGCCAAAGGAGCCTCCGATCAGGCGGAATCGATTCAATCCGGCGTGGAACGCGTCGGCGAAATGAACGACTCGATCGATGCGATCGCGGGCAGCGTCAGCCTGGCCGCTTCCGGCACCGACGAAGTGAGCGAAGCGATGCGCGAAGGGCTGAACGCCGTAGACTCGCAGGGCGTACTGACGGAAGCCGGGCGGAGCTCGGCGGAGCGCGTCGAAGAAGCGAACCGGCGGCTTGGCGACCAGACGGTCAAGATCGGTCAGGCGGTCAGCCTGATTCATACCGTGGCGAAGCAGACCAATCTGCTGGCGCTCAATGCCGCGATCGAAGCGGCGCGGGCCGGCGAGCACGGCAAAGGCTTCAGCGTCGTCGCGGACGAAGTGCGCAAGCTCGCCGAGCAGGCGCGCGCGTCGGCGGCCGATATCGACCAGCTGCTGCTGGGCGTCCAGGAAGCGGGCCGGCAGAGCATCGACGAAATCCGGGAGTTCCAGGCGACGGTCGGCAAACAGGTCGAAGCGGCCGCTTCGACGCGCAGCGCTTTCGATGTGATCCGCAGCTCGGTCGACGGCATTACAAGCCGCATCCGCGAAGTCTCTTCGTCGTCGGACGAACTGAAGCGCAGCGCGGACCAGGTCTCGGCAATCATGACCGATATCGCCGCCGTGGCCGAACAAAGCGCGGCCAGCACCGAAGAAGCCGCGTCGTCCACGCAGGAACAGGCTCAGGCGATCGCCAATATCTCCGAGCTGTCCGGCGGCGTATCCGGCAGCGCCGACGAACTTCGCTCGCGCATCGCCAGATTCAAAACGGAATAAAGAATTATTCCGGCCCGCCGCGGTCGCAGTATGCGATCGCGGCGGCGGGAAGAATACGGCCGGGATTTTTCCGGCCGTTTTTTTGCGTTCCGCCTTTTGCATCGCGGCCGTTTGCGGGTAAAGAGAAAGCAGGCGAACGAATAAAAGCAATCGGAGAGGAGCCTGACCATGAACGACGATGAACAGCGGCAGGAAAGCGAACCGGCGGAGGATGCGGCGCCGGGATGGCAAGCGATCGACGCGGAGCTGGCGACGATATACGGAGCCGCGGAGCCGTTCCACTACGGAACGCTGGTTTCCTACCGGCTGGGCGGACCCGATCCGCTCGACGGCGTCAGCGTATACGCGCGGCAGGAGCCCGTACCCCACTGGCATTACGTGACGTACGGACTGACCGAGCTGTACGAAAAAGAGTCGCAGAACGCGGAATACAGCGGATTCGGCTTTGAACTTACGTTTCGTTTGGCGCGGCAGGGCGAAGAAGAACCTCCGGCCTGGGCGATCAACTTTCTGCAAAACCTGGCCCGGTACGTTTTCAGCAGCGGCAATGTATTCGAGCCGGGACACCACCTGGACGCGAACGGGCCGATCAAGGTCGGCGAGCACACGAAGCTGACGGCGGTGGCGTTCGTGGAAGATCCGGAGCTCGGCACGGCGCGATCGCCGTTCGGCAAATTTACGTTTATCCAGGCGGTGGGGATTACGGAAGACGAGATGGAGATCATGCAGGCCTGGAATACGCTGAGAGTGATGGAGACCGTCAAATCGCGCCTGCCGCTGTATATCACCGATCTGTCGAGAAATTCGCTGTTCGACGATCCCGGCGTGCTTGCGGCGGCGGAAGAAGGCAGCCGGGCGGAAGGCTCCAATACCGGCCATCTGTATTTCGACAATTTGCTGTGGGAAGAAAAGCGGCACCTGCTCAAAAGCAATGGATATATTCTGCAAATGGGCGCGAAGCAGACCCTGTCGCTGGCCCGGATCCTGCCCGCCCGGCTGGCGCACGGCAAAGAACTGGCGCTGATCGGACAGGAACGCCGGGTGCTGCTGATCCCCGATCTCCAGAACCGGCTGGTCGAGAACGGCGACGAACTTCAAATTTATCTCAATACCGAAGCGGTGACGGAACTGGCGCGCCGGCTGGAGCCGAGAGCGGGCGAATTCGAGCTGGAAACGCTCAAAGCGCTGAAAATCCGAATCGAAAAAACGTTGATCCGAGATGCGGACGGCAATGTGGTCGAAACGATCGGCTGACGCGGCCGGAACGTTTCGAAGCCGGACAAAAGTCTCAACCGGGCCAAGCCCGGTTTTTTTGCGTTCGGCCGCGGCCGGCCTTTTGCCGGCTGACCTGGTATTGCGGCCGGATTACTGTCCGGTCTTGACCGGCAAAAGCCGGATCGGTTCCGATATTTGGAGCTGGACGTTCTTGAACGTTTATTGTCGGAAGAAGCTTCCAAACGATAGAAAAAAGGCTTTTTCGTAAGCGATGCCATTCGCTGGCTGCAAGGCATTGAAGGGCTTTCTTGGATCAAAAAAATATTTTGAATATTTTTGAATGATTTTGATAGAAAATGATTGTTTTTTGCGAACGATATGCTACAATGAGGAGCAGATGGAGGAATGAACATGCTGACAGAAGAACGATATCGACTCATATTACAGCGCTTACAGTCGTCGGGCATCGTCAAGCTGCAGGAGCTGGTTGAAGCTCTGGGCACGTCGGAATCGACCGTAAGACGCGATTTGATCGACCTGGAATCCCAGCATCTGCTGAAACGTGTTCACGGCGGGGCGTCCCTGCTGCACCGCCGGAGCGAAGAACCGGGCATGGAAGAAAAAACCTTCAAAAACGTTCAACAAAAAAACGCAGTCGGTCAAGCGGCGGCGCAGCAGCTTCGCGACGGAGAATGTATTTACATCGATGCCGGCACGACTACGCTGGCGATGATTCCTTATATCGAAGCGCGCGACATTACAGTCGTCACCAACGGCTTGTCGCACGTGGAGGCGCTGGTGAGCAAGAATATCCGCGCCTACCTGCTCGGCGGCATGATGAAAAGCCATACCAAAGCGGTAATCGGCAGCATCGCGCTTCAGAACATGGACAATTTCCGGTTCGACAAAGCGTTTATCGGAACGAACGGCGTCAATGCCGAGTTCGGCTTTACGACGCCTGACCCGGAAGAAGCGCTGATCAAGCGCCGCGCGCGGCAGCTGTCGGAACGCTCTTACGTGCTGGCGGATGCGAGCAAGTTCGGCGAAGTCGCTTTTGCCAAACTGTTCGATCTCAAAGAAGCGACGATCATCACCGATTCCGTTCCGGAACGTTGGAAGAAATCCATTGTTGAAAAAACCAAAATAATCGAGGGATAAATCATGATTTACACCGTTACGCTTAATCCTTCCATCGATTACATCGTGGAAGTCGAAGAGCTCCGGCTGGACGCTCTCAACCGCATGAAGCGGGACCTGAAACTTCCGGGAGGCAAGGGCATCAACGTCTCGCGCATCTTGAGCCGGCTGGATATTCCCAATACCGCGCTCGGCTTCCTGGGCGGATTCACCGGACGCTTTATCGAAGACGTGCTGCGGGGCGAATCGATCCGTACCGACTTCGTTCCGGTCGAAGGCGATACGCGCATCAATATCAAGTTGAAGCACGGCGGCGAAACCGAGATCAACGGGCAGGGGCCGCGAATAGGCGGCGAAGAAGCCGAAGCGCTGACGCGGAAGCTGGAAGCGCTGAGCGAAGAAGACGTCGTGATCCTGTCGGGAAGCGTTCCGCCGTCGCTCGGAGGAGATTTCTACGGGCGGCTGATCGCGATCGTGAAGGAACGCGGAGCGCGCTTCGTCATCGACACGACGGGCGAGGCGCTGCTGGAAGCGCTGCCGCACGGGCCGCTGCTCGTCAAGCCCAACCATCACGAGCTGGCCGAGCTGTTCGGCGTCGAGATCGAAGGACGCGAAGACCTGATCCGCTACGGCCGCAGGCTGCTGGAGAAAGGCGCGCAAAACGTGCTGATCTCGATGGCCGGCGACGGCGCGCTGCTGGTAACGCAGGAGAAGGTGTACCACGCCGACGTGCCGAGAGGCGAAGTCAAAAACTCCGTCGGCTCGGGCGACTCCATGATTGCCGGCTTCGTCGGCACGCTGGCGCAAACCGGCGATCCGCTGGCCGCGCTGCGCACCGGCACCGCTTCGGGCAGCGCCACGGCGTTCTCGGACGATCTGGCCGAGAGGACCAAGATCGAATCGCTGCTGCCGCAGGTGAAAGTGAGCGAGCTGTAACTATTATTTTTCAACTGGGCTTCAACCCGATCCCATCGTTTCGATAGCATCAAGCGGCGCGCGCCGAAGTAACGGACGCGCGTCGACCAACACCTCCGGAGGAGTGGAACAAGATGAGAATTACGGACCTGATGATTGAATCCGTCATGATTATGGATTTGCAGGCCACCACCAAGGACGCCGTGATCGACGAACTGATCGCGTCCTTGAATACAAGCGGAAGAATCAACGATCCCGCGGCGTTCAAGCAGGCGATTCTGAAGCGCGAAGGGGAGTCCAGCACGGGGATCGGCGACGGCATCGCGATGCCGCACGCCAAGACGAGCGCGGTCAACGAACCGACGGTCGTCTTCGCCAAAAGCTCCAAAGGCGTCGAATACGAATCGCTAGACGGCCAGCCGGCCGAAATCTTCTTTATGATCGCGGCGCCGGAAGGCGCGGGCAATACGCATCTGCGCACGCTGGCCGCCCTGTCGCGGCTGCTCGTGGATGCCGACTTTATCGCGCAGCTCAAGAGCACGAGTACTCCGGCCGAAGTTACCGTACTGTTCAACGCCAAGCAGGCGGAATCCGACGCGGCCGAAGCCGCCCGGGAAGCGAAGAAAGCGGAAGCGGCAAGAGCAGCGGATTCGTCTGTCGGAGGAAGCGCTTCCGGTTTGTCCGACGTGATCGTCGGCAATCCCGATTCCGATCGGTTCGTGGTTGCGGTTACGGCGTGCCCGACCGGAATCGCGCATACGTTTATGGCCGAAGACGCGCTGAAAAAGAAAGCGCGCGAACTCGGTATCAATATCCGCGTCGAAACGAACGGCTCCGAAGGCGTGGGCAACGAACTGACGGCCGCCGAGATCGCCCGCGCGAGCGGCGTCATTATCGCGGCGGACAAGAACGTGGAAATGGCCCGCTTCGACGGCAAGCCGGTGCTCCAGCGTCCGGTCAGCGACGGGATCCGCAAATCGGAAGAGCTGATTACCAAAGCGGTCAACGGCGAAGCGCCGATCTACCGTCACAGCGGCGGCGGAGCTGCCGCGAGCGGCGACCGTTCCGGCAAACCGAGCGTCGGCGGCAAGATCTATAAAGACCTGATGAACGGCATCTCGCATATGCTTCCGTTCGTGGTCGGCGGCGGTATCCTGATCGCGCTCTCGTTCCTGTTCGAACAATGGGGCGGAGGCGGTTCCGATAATCCGGTGTACAAACTGCTGATGAATATCGGCGGCGACAGCGCGTTCCACTTCCTGATTCCGATCCTGGCCGGCTTTATCGCGATGAGCATCGGCGACCGTCCGGCGCTGATGCCGGGTATCGTCGGCGGTTATATGGCAAGCCAGTCGGGCGCCGGCTTCCTCGGCGGTCTGGCCGCCGGTTTCCTGGCCGGTTATATCGTCATCGGCCTGCGCAGGATGCTCAGAGGCCTGCCGAAAACGCTCGACGGCCTGAAACCGATTCTGCTGTATCCGGTGCTCGGCTTGTTCGCAACCGGCGTAATCATGTACTATGTGTTCGACCCGGTCTTCAGCTGGCTCAATACCGGCCTGACCAATGTGCTTGAAAATCTCGGCACGGGCAACGCAGTGCTGCTCGGCCTGGTGCTCGGCGGCATGATGGCGATCGATATGGGCGGTCCGTTCAACAAAGCGGCGTATACGTTCGCGATCGGCATCTTCACGTCGACGGGCGACGGCGCATGGATGGCGGCCGTTATGGCCGGCGGCATGGTGCCTCCGCTGGCGATCGCGCTGGCGACGACGTTCTTCCGCAATAAGTTCGACGAGCAGGAACGCAAATCCGGTATCACGAACTATGTGCTCGGCCTCAGCTTCATTACCGAAGGCGCGATTCCGTTCGCGGCGGCCGATCCGCTGCGCGTCCTGACTTCCTGCATCATCGGTTCGGCGGTAGCCGGCGGCCTGACCCAGCTGTGGCACGTCAACGTTCCGGCTCCGCACGGCGGCATCTTCGTCGCTTTCCTAGCGAACCACGCGCTGCTGTTCATCGTGGCGGTGCTGATCGGCGCGGTCATCTCCGGCCTGATCCTGGGCCTGTGGAAAAAGACGCTGGCGCAGCGCGAAGAGATCGCGGCGAGAAAAGCGGCTTAACCGTCAAAGACTGGATATTATCGATGGGATATAGAAGATCCTTACATTTCGAAACCGGAATGTAAGGATCTTTTTTACGATTTTCCGAAAAGTGCTGCGTAAATTTTCAGTAATTATTTTCAACTGATTCAATCGTCACGGGTGCAGGTTAAATATGTCACGTGCTTAGGAGTTAGGTACCATATTTTAGGTAAAAAACAAAAAAATGCGGCTTCGTTTATACGTTTTTTATACATACATTAGCTATATAGCCGCATACGCCAAGGCCATGCAGGGCCCAAGAATGATAAGTCTAACCAAAAGGAGGCGAAATCGCTGAAACCTCTCATAAGCGCGATTGTGCCGGTATTTAATATCGAAGATTTCCTGGAGAGATGTCTGGACAGCTTATCGGCCCAAACGCTGAAAGAGATCGAGATTATTATCGTGGACGACGGCTCGACCGATCGTTCTCCGGAAATTATTTCGGCCTATGCCGCGCGCGACGCGAGAATCGTACCGATTCGTCAGGAGAACCGGGGGCTCAGCGGAGCGCGCAATACCGGACTGGATGCCGCTTCGGGCAAATTTGTGGCATTTATCGATTCGGACGACTGGATCGAGAACGAAATGTTTGAGAAAATGGTGAACAAAGCCGAGCGCGACTCGGCGGATTTGTGCGCCTGCGACTTTACGCTGGCTTACCCGGAAGGCCGGTTCGTGCGCGGAATGCTTGAACTGCGGGACGAGAAGCTGGAGATCGGCAGCTATGGTCTCGACCGCTTCTGGAACGGCAAAAAGTATTCGGTCGTCGTCTGGAACAAGATTTACCGCAGGGCGATTATTGAAAAACACGGTCTGCGGTTCGAGTCGAATCGCAACGTGTTCAGCGAAGACGTTTTGTTCAATCTGTGCTTTTTGAAACATGTCGCGGTCTGCTCTTCGGTACAGGGGTCTTATTATTACTATTTCCAGCGCGAAAATTCGTTGATGAACAGTCCGAAGCCGGATTATTTGAAAAGAGAACTTTTCCTCGTAGACCGCTTTCGCGAATATTACGCAGACTACGAAGATCGCGCGGTCTATGACAATCTGATGACGAGACTGTTCTTCGAGCGGATCCAAAACGCCTGCCTGCACAATTTGTCTGTAGGGCTGGGCCGCCGCTTCGTTCGTTCGGAACTGGAAACCGCGGGGCGTCATCCGCTGTTCGGAAGCTGCATGAGCAAAGCGGCGCGCGATCGCGAAATCTGGATGCCGATGCGCATATTGGCCCGAATCTGCCGGCGGCGGCTGTACGGTTCGGCGGCTGTTTATCTGCGGATCCTGCTGCTGCTTTCGAATATGAGAAAAAGAAAACGTGAACGGGCCCGCAGCGCGATTGCCAAGTCTCCGCAGGCTCGAATCATTTAATTAGGGAGGAATGCAGGTGGAACAGGAACACATCCCCAAAATCATTCATTACTGCTGGTTCGGGCGCGGGGAGCTGCCGGAACTTGCCGTAAAATGTATCGAAAGTTGGAAAACGTATCTGCCGGATTACAAAATCGTTCGCTGGGACGAGGACAGCTTCGATATCGAATCCAACCTGTTTGTGCGTCAAGCGTACAAAGCGCGAAAATTTGCGTTCGTCAGCGATTACGTTCGTTTATATGCGCTGTATACGCAGGGCGGAATTTATATGGATACCGATCTGCAGGTGCTTAAATCGCTCGATCCTTTTCTGCATCACGAGGCGTTTTCCGGCTTCGAGACGCCCAAAACGATTCCGACCGCGGTGATGGGGGCCAAAGCGGGCAGTCCCGTCATGCATGCGTTTCTCGATTACTATACGGACCGCTCTTTTATCAAACCGGACGGGAATATGGATATTACGACGAACGTGAAAATTATTACCGAATACTGCTTGTCCAGAGGATTCGAGCCGAACAATGAGTATCAGGTGTTCGAAGGTTTTGCCCTTTATCCCAAAAATGTATTCAGCCCGATGGATTGGAATCCCGACAAGGAAAAGATCGCCGATAAACCCATTCCCGAGGAAAGCTATACCGTGCACCACTTTGCCGGCTCCTGGCTGAGCGAAAAAGATATTCGGCGCAGCAAAAGTCTGCTCTGGCGAAAATTCGGCCGTCAAATCGGTTTTGCGCTCCGGATGACGCGAGCCGTGGTGGGAGACAAAGCATACGCCAAAATCAAACAAAAATACGGAAGCTGACAGGATCCGTCCCAGCCGAAAGGAAATGGAAAAGCCGTGAGAACCAAACGCGCCATATACAATACCCTGACTGCCCTTTTGATGCAGCTGATCAATTTCGGAGCGGGACTGATTATTCCCCGCCTGATTATCGAAAGTTACGGATCGAACGTCAACGGGCTGGTCGTCTCGATCGTGCAATTTATCGGATACTTGTATCTGATCGAGGTCGGCATCTCGGGCGCGCTGACGTTTTCGCTTTATAAACCTTTGGCGGAAGGCGATACGGCTGCGGTAAACCGCATACTGACCGCCGCCAAAAATACGTATCGCCAGATCGGGTTATACGCCTCCGGAATCGTGCTGATTATGATGTTCGTATATCCGCTGTTCGTGATCGGCGAGCAAATTACATACTTTGAAGTCGCGGCTCTGGTCGCCGCTGTCGGAAGCGCCAGCCTGCTGAATTATTTTACGATAGCCAAGTACAACGCGCTGCTTGTCGCTTCGCAGTCCAATTACGTGCTTTCGATATTCCGCATCGTTTACTTGATCGCCAATACGCTGATTATTGTCGGCATGGTGCATGCGGGAGCCCATTTTGCGCTGGTATATACAGCCGCGCTCGGAGCGCAGCTGCTGCAGGCGATAGGGATCATCCTGTACGCCAAACGCAAATATCCGGACGCCCGTTTCGATGCCGAGCCGGATACAAGCGCGCTGGCCAACCGAAACAATGTACTCGTGCATGAGCTGTCGCGCATGGCCGTTTTCGGTTCTCCGGTTATTCTGCTCACCTTGTTTGCCACATTGACCGACGTCAGTATTTATTCGGTCTACGCGCTCGTATTCACCGGCATAAACATGATTATCGGGGTATTCAACAACGGTCTTACGGCCGGCTTCGGCCAGCTTTTTACGCAAAAAGAAATGCGGAGCAACCTGCAAGTTTCGTATTCGCAGTATGAGCTTCTGTTCTATATGATCCTGGCATTCGTATATTCATGCGCCTGGATTCTGGGGCTGCCGTTTGTTCATGTCTATACGGACGGAATCAGCACCACCCGTTACGAAGACGGCATCGTTCTGCTGCTGTTCGTGGTAATCGGCGTGCTGGAGAACTGGAAAATTCCTCAATCCACGCTTATCATCGCGGCCGGGCACTTCAAAGAAACCCGTCATCGCGCTATTATCGAAGCCGTGATTGTACTGATTGCTTCGACGATCCTGGTGTTTCCGCTGGGACTTAAAGGCGTACTGATCGGCAGTTCGCTCGGTCTGGCTTATCGGGCGATCGATCTGCTGTATGCGCACAAATTGATCGGAATCTCTTTTACGCCCACTCTGCTGCGGTTGATTCGCGTGTTCGTGACGGGGGCGATTATTATTGCGCCGTTCGAGACCGTCTTCGATCTGCATGCGACAGGCATGTGGAGCTGGGTCGTTCAGGCGATCGGCGTTGCGCTCTGGGCCGGCTTCGTGATTCTGATTGCCAATTTACTGTTGGAACGCAAAGCGCTCGCAGCCGTGCTGTCGCGCGTAACCCGAGTATTCAAGCGTTGAAGATGACGACAAACAGCCCGGATTCCGTCAGAGGAATCCAGGCTGTTTTGGATTTTGCTTTTCGCTGCCGGGCGCGGTTTGCTGTTCTTTCTAACGCGGTTGCGTCAAGCTAAAGAGGAGGAATCAGGCTCCCGTGGTGGACGTATTCGCAATCCGCTGCTGCGCATTTTTGACCACGGCCGCCGTTTGTTCGGTCTGGGCTTTGAGCTTGTTGATATCGTCCTGGAGCTGCGTGTCGTTCTCCTGCTCGCGCTGGAACTTCTCCAGTTCGACTTTGAGCTGGTTGATCGCGGCTTCGATCTCGACTTTCCATTCCTGGGCGACTTCGGCGACTTCTTTGCCGAAAGCGATCAGTTCTTTGCCTTTTTCGGCTGCGATCTGGCCTTTTTCCTTGAGCGTTACGATGGCGCTTTGACCTTTGTTCTTGGCCGTTTCGAACGTCTCCTGGCTTTTTTCCTTAATCGTGACGGCGGTGCCGACGCTTTTGTCTTTGATCAGAAGCGCGGTATCCACGCTTTTGTCTTTCAGATCGATCGCGGCGGCGACGCCGCGGTCTTTGAGTTCAAGACTTTTGTCTTTGATTCCGAGCGCGACTTCTACGCCTTTGTCCTTGAGTTCGATCCCTTTGTCTTTCAACTCGATGCCTTTGGCCTTGTAGTCGATCGCGGCCAGATCGCGGCGCGTTTCGGCTCCCGCTTTCGGCGCAAGCAGCAGAGCTGCGGCGCCTCCCACCGCGGCACCCGCCGCAAGTCCGGCAATAAATTTTACTGTTTGATTCGCCATATGTAGGCCTCCTGTCTGAAAGGTTCTCTTCTAGTATTACCCTCATCGGCGGTTCTGAATAGAGTCAGCCAGCAGTTTGTACAAAAAAAGACACCCCGGCCGCCGATAGGGCGGCCGAAGTGCCGGCTGATACGGAGTAAACGGACGATCTCTGTCAAGCGGAAGCCGATGATCCTTACGCTTTCGGCGATCCCGGAACGGCGCTTATTCCGGCTTGTCCCCGGGTTTATCCTGGGCTTCGGCGGAGTCCGACGATTCTTCAGGCGAAGAACCGGTCTCGGGCTCCGTTTCCAGTGTTTCGATCGCTTCTTTCCAATCCTCTTCATGGGTGATCTCTTTGCCCAGCGCGATCAAATCGAGCGTTCTCTCGACCGTCTCGTGACCGAGATCTTTCGTTTGATCGGCCAGCTTGCGCATGCCGCGTCTTGCGCCGGCGCCCTGGGCGGAAGTCAGGAACCAGGCGGCTACTCCCGCTCCGGCCAGTGTCCCGGCTACAATACGTCCCACGCGCTTCATCGTCACTTCGTCCATCGGATCAGCTCCTCGTCGAATCCAGCAATTGACCTTCTTCTCTTCATTAACCCCGTTCGGTCAGCTGCCAAACTGCGCTTCGTGCAGACGGCTGTAAACGCCGCCCGACGCGACGAGTTCGTCGTGGCGGCCCTGCTCGGCAATGCCGTCTTTGTTCACGACGATGATCCGATCCGCATTGCGGATCGTCGCCAGACGGTGAGCGATTACAAGCGTCGTACGGCCCACGGACAGTTCGGCGAGCGATTTCTGGATCGCCAGTTCCGTTTCGGTGTCGAGCGCCGAGGTCGCTTCGTCGAGAATCAGGATCGGCGGATTCTTGAGGAACATGCGCGCGATCGCCATCCGCTGCTTCTGGCCGCCGGACAGCTTTACGCCGCGCTCGCCGATAATCGTATCCATGCCTTCCGGCATCTGGCGGATGACGTCGGCCATATGGGCGCGCTCCGCGGCGTTCCAGATCTCTTCAAGCGAAGCGTCGAGCTTGCCGTATGCGATATTTTCGCGAATCGAGCCGGAGAACAAGAACACGTCCTGCTGCACGATCCCGATCTGCTTGCGCAGCGATTCCAGCTTCATATCGCGGATATCGAGGCCGTCCACGCTGATCGAGCCGGACTTTACGTCGTAGAAGCGCGGCAGCAGGCTGCAGATCGTCGTTTTGCCGGCGCCGGACGGGCCGACAAAAGCGACGGTCTCGCCCGGATGCACCTGGAGGCTGATGTCTTCGAGCACCGGCCGTTCGTTCTCGTAACCGAACGAGACGTTGTCGAAATGGATCTCGCCTTTGAGCGAGTCGACGGCTTTGGCATTCGGCGCGTCCTGAATATCCGGCTCGGTATCCATGATTTCCAGATAGCGCCTGAAGCCGGCAATGCCTTTCGGATAACTTTCGATAACCGCGTTGATCTTCTCGATCGGACGGAAAAAGACGTTCGCCAGCAGTTGGAAAGCGACGAATTCGCCGATCAGGATCTCGCCGCGGATAAAGTACCAGGCTCCGAACACGAGCACAAGCACGCTGATCAACCGCATCATCATATAGTTGACCGACATGCTGCCGGCCATCGTTTTATAAGCGAGCAGCTTCGTTTTGCGGAATTCCTGGTTCTCGACATCGAACAGTTCGCGCTCGTGCGCTTCGTTGGCGAACGACTGCACGACGCGAATGCCGCCGATATTGTCTTCGATCCGCGCATTGAAGTTGCCGACGTTGCCGAACAGGCGGCTGTACGTGCGCGTCATGCGGCGGCCGAAGAAGATAATCATCCAGGCCATAACCGGAACCACGATAAACGTGATGATCGCAAGCTCCGGACTGATATTGTACATCAGGATAAACGAGCCGATCAGCGTCATGACGGCGATAAACACATCTTCCGGCCCGTGGTGCGCCAGTTCGCCGATATCGTTCAAGTCGTTTGTGATGCGGCCGATCAGATGACCGGTTTTATGATTGTCAAAAAACCGGAACGACAGCTTCTGGATCTTGCCGAACAGATTTCTGCGCATATCAGTCTCGATATTGACGCCCAGCATATGTCCCCAGTACGTTACGATGTACTGCATGGCCGTATTCAGCGCGTAGATCGCCAGCAGCGCCGCGCAGGCGGCGATAATCAGTCCCCAGTTTCCGCCGGGAAGCAGGTCGTCGATAAAAACGTTGACCGCCAGCGGGAAGGTCAGCTCGAGCAGGCCGGCGAAAACGGCGCAGCAGAAGTCGAGCGCGAACAATCCTTTATACGGGCGGTAAAATTCGAAGAAACGTTTCAAAATGTTAATGCCAATCCCTCTTTTCTATCTGCTTGTATCCCTATGTAAGACGGCCGGCCGCCGAATCCGGGCCTCATTGAGAATCATTCTCTATGATAGCTTGAAAGAGTGGAGAAGGGCAAGAAATAAAAAGAAAAAGACTCCCTTTTTCAGCAGGAGTCTTCATCAATCGATCCAAATGCCCGGAAGCTCAGGAACGTTCTTCGCCGCCGGAGAAGCGGTCGGTCAGCATGGCATAGAAGTCGAGCAGTTCGTCTTCGGAGCCGAAAGCGGCCTGGGCGGATTTGTCTCCGCCTCCGCCTTTGCCGCCGAATTCGGCGAGCTTTTCTTTGAGCACGCTGCCGCAGGAGAAGCCGGATTCGCCGCCGTGGGCCAGCAGCAGCTTGCGTTCCGGCACGGAAGCCAGCACGACAGGCTTTTTGGTCCGCCCGATCAGGGAGGAAGCGAGCTGCTGAAGATCTTTGAGCATCCGGTCGCCGAACAGCTTCGCTACCGGACCGCCGGAAGTTTCCGCCTGCTGGATCAACTCGCTTGCCGTATGCTGATCCAGCAGACCCTGCAGTTCATTCAGTTCGGACTGCCTTTTCCGGTCTTCCGCTGCCCACTTGTCGATGCGCGCGGGCAGTTCTTCTTTCGGCGTGCTGAGCCTGGACGACAGGGCGTTCAGCACTTTCGATTGTTCGCCGAATTCGCGCAGCGCCCGGAAGCCGGTCTTGAACGTGATGCGCAGCAGGCCTTTTTGCTTCTCGGATCTGAGCAGCTTCACCAGTCCCAGCTCGCCGGTCGAACGGACATGCGTGCCGCCGCAGGCATTGTATTCGATGCCTTCGATCTCGACGATGCGGACGTCTCCCCGGACGGAAGGCGCTTTAACCAGCGGAAGCCGGGACGCTTCTTCGGGACTGACCGTATAACTTGCGATCGGCAGACTGCGGAAGATCCGCGCGTTGACCTCATATTCCAGCTTCTCCAGCTCGATGTCCGTCCACTCCGACCGGTCCACGTCGATCGTGGCGTGGTCCTGCCCGAGATGGAAGCTGAGCGTGGGCGCTTCGAGCAGTTCCAGGGCGGTCGCCGACAGCAGATGCTGGCCGCTGTGCTGCTGCATATGATCGAACCGCCGTTCCCAATCGATCTCGCAGGACACTTCTTCTCCGGTTTCTCCCGGCAGCCGGTCTACTTGGTGCATCACATCGCCGTTTTCCCCGATCGTATCCAGCACGCGCGCTTCGCCGATCCAGCCCGTATCGCCCGGCTGTCCGCCGCCCTCGGGGTAGAACGCCGTTTCGTCCAGCAGCACGTAAATCCCGTCTTCCCGCTGCGCGGTCTGCGAGATGCGGGCGGTCCACTCGCGCGTATAAGCGGAATCGTAATACAGTTTATGCGTCATAGCGGTCTCCTTTGGTATTCCGGCGCGGCAAGCTTTGATCGGATGCCTCCTGCGCTTCGCCGCCCGGAAGGTTCTGTTTGCATCGTATCGCATATCGGAGGCGCGGGCAATCCCGCAGCGAAGGGATGTTAACCCGAACGGGCGCGGAATCGGAGGTTGTATTTTTCATGGTGATCGCACGGGCGTATAATGAAAAAGAACGGACGGCGGAAGTATGAAGACCGGCGGGCCGAATACGGAAATGGGAGGAATCACAATGTACGAAGTGGCAGTTATCGGAGCGGGACCGGCGGGGGCGAGCGCGGCGCTGTTTACCGCCAAGGCGGGCAAGCACACGCTGCTGATCGACAACGACAAAGGCATGACGAGACGCGGCTGGTACGAAAACTATTACGGCATCGAGCAGGTAGGCGGACCGGAACTGGTGGAAACGGGGCATAAGCAGGCACAGAAATTCGGGGCCGAGCTGGTGCGCGAGCAGGCCGTTTCGATCGAACAAAGCGGCGAAGGCTTCAAGATCGACACGGAAAGCGGCGCGTCTTACGAAGCGAAGCACGTGATCCTGGCGACCGGCGCGCTGACCGACCTGGCCGCGAAGTCCGGCGTGGAAACGACAGACGGCACCGAGCCGCGCATCAAAACGGTTGTCGCCGTCGACGCCGCGGGACGCACCAATATTGCGGGCATTTGGGCGGCCGGCACCGTCGCGGGCGTCAGCGTGCACGCGGTGATTACGGCGGGCGACGGCGCGAAAACGGCGGTCAACGTGATCAGCGAGCTGAACGGCGAACGGTATGTCGATCACGATCTGCTGCAAAAGTAACCGGCACAAAAACGGCCCGAGCCAAGCGGCGGCGGGCCGTTTTTTGTTTGGCTTATTCGTATGCGTTTACCTGCCGCCGGCCGACGTATATTTTCGATAAAAGAAAAAAGAAGCAGCGTAATTGATCATGACGAGTCCTACGATGAGAGCCGTATAAAACAGTGCGGACTGCGGACGGAAAGAAGCGGCGACCACCAGCAAACCGGCGGAAATAAAAGAACAGCCTCCGAACCGCTGAGACGACTTCCAGGCCTGTGAGTCCGCTAGAGCCCACTTGTTGAGGAGGCCGAACGAGAAGTTGGGCCGGGCTCGAAATAAGACATTGCCGATAAAAATAAGCAGCAGACCGAGCGCGGGGACGATCAAGTCCCGAAGCAGAAAACCGCGATTGTAGGCGTAGAGCAGCAGTGCGATCTGCGCTCCGGCAAGCACGAACTGAACAATCATAGAAATCAAACCCGCATCCCTTACACTGTTTCCGGGAACGCCGCGCAGCGCATAAGGTCTTGTCGCATGAAGCAGCAGCATGACCAGCGGAATCGCCCAGGCTCCGATCCATTTGGGAGCCGTGTTCAGGGGAACGCCGCTATCGCTGATCCGAATGACAAGCTGCTCCGGCAGGCCGGGGTAAACGGCGATACTGACGATGGCGATAACGGCAATCAGAATCCATGACAATCGTTTGTTCCATACCGACATATCGAACTCTCCTTTACGGCGGCGCTTCCGGAAGACGGGGTTGGCATTATTCGGAGCGGGGAAAAGATTCCGACCCGGACGAAGTCCGTCGCTCGCCGCGAAATTTGGACATCCAGTAGAACAATTCCTGAAAAGCGGTCATGTTCAACTGATAAATCAGGTATTTGCCGCGGCGTTCGACATGAACGAGCCCTGTTTGCGTCAGGATATTCAGATGATTGGAAATACTCGGCTTGCTGATCTGGAAGTGCTCGGCAATCTCACCCGCGGTCAGGTCGCTTTCTTTCAACAGATCGACGATCTTCATGCGGGTCGGGTCGCCCAGCGCTTTGAATATTCGGTCCATGTGTACACCTCATTTCAACATTTAGTTAAATGTCTAAATGTAATATAGCACAGAATACGGCGCCGGAGAAGAAACCGGAAGCCGATTCACAAAATCGTCGAATTCAAAACGCCAAAAAACTTCGTTCTCCGCGAAGCGGAAACGAAGTCTTGGACAGGGATAGCAAAAACGTGTATGAGAAATAAAGTTCCGTTATAGCTTTAAGCTATGCGTTTTGCGAATTCAAAGGGAGCGGTACTGCCGCTCTGGCATACTCCGGCCGCGAAACCAGTTCGTGCAGGTAATCGAGCAGCATCGGCGAGAGTTCGGAGCGCCGGAGGCCGATCTCCAGGATCGCTTTCATATAGCCGAACTTGTCGCCGATATCGTAGCGGGCGCCCTGGAGTTCGAGCGCGAGCAGTCCGTCTGTCCGGCAGGCGGCGTGCAGCGCGTCGGTCAGCTGGTATTCGCCGCCCGCGCCGGGAGACAGCGCTTCGAGCCGGGCGAAGATCGACGGTTCGAGAATATAACGGCCCATCACGGCCATATTCGAAGGCGCCTGCTCGGGCGAAGGCTTCTCGATTAGGCCGGCGGCCGCATGCACGCAGCCGTCCGCCGTGCCCGGTACCAGAATGCCGTATTTGTTCACTTCGGAACGGGGAACCGGCTGCACGCCGACGATCTGGCTTCCGGTCCGTTCGTACAAGTCGGTCATCTGCTTGAGCGCCGGCGGATCGGAGACCATGATATCGTCGCCGAGCAGCACGGCGAACGGTTCGTCGCCGATAAACTGCCGGGCGCACAGGATGGCATGGCCCAATCCGAGCGGCTCGCGCTGGCGGATATAATGGATGCTCGCCATTTCGCTAATTCCGCGCACGCTGCGCAGCAGATCGAGCTTGCCTTTTTCTTCAAGCTGCTGTTCCAGTTCGACCGATTTGTCGAAGTGATCTTCGATCGATTTCTTGTTGCGGCCGGTGACGATAATCAGGCTCTCGATGCCGGCCGCGACGGCTTCTTCGACGATATACTGGATCGCCGGTTTGTCGACGATCGGCAGCATTTCTTTCGGCTGCGCTTTGGTCGCCGGCAGGAAGCGCGTGCCGAGACCGGCGGCCGGAATCACGGCTTTGCGGATCTTCATCTTCGCTCGCCTCCCGTGCCGGTTGGATGCCGGAGCGTAATATGCGGCGGTTCGTGATGCGCATACCGGAGCGCGTAATCGGCGGGAACAGCGGCGGGACTGTCCGGCCGGCTGCGAACCGGGCGCGCTTCGCCGGCAGGGTCCGCGTAATCGGCGGATTCCGCCGCGCGGATAATCGCTTCGGATTCGCCGGCGTAGGACGACGGGTCGCCGTAAGCTTCCCGGCCGAGCGGCGGGGAGCCGGCCGGGGCGGCGTAAACTCGCGGTCCGGCGCTGTCGCCGCGCAGCGGACGTTTCTGCATATTCAGCGTTTCGCGCACGATGTACAGCGGCCGGCCTTTCGCTTCGTCGTAGATACGGCCCACATATTCGCCGATGATGCCGAGCATCACCAGGATTACGCCGTCGAAGATCAGCTGGAGGCAGATGGTGGACGCCCAGCCTCGGATGGTACTGTCGGTGAACAGCGCCATGGCGAGCACGTACAGCATATAAACGAAGCCACCCGCCGACATCAGCGCGCCCGCGTAACCGGCCAGCTTCAGCGGCTTATGCGAAAAAGAAGTGATGCCGTCCAGGCAGAGTTTGATCATTTTTTTGAGCGGATATTTGGTTTCGCCGGCCAGCCGCTCGTCGCGTTCGTACTCGATCGCGGTCTGACGGAAGCCGGTCCAGCTGACCAGGCCGCGCACGAACGGATTGCGTTCGCCGAGCCGGTTCATCTCGTCGCAGACTTTGCGGTCGATCAGCCGGAAATCGCCGGTGTCGACCGGGATCGAAATTTCCGTCGAAGCCCGCAGCACCCGGTAAAAAAGCGCCGCCGACCATTTCTTGAACAGCGTCTCGCCTTTGCGTTTGACGCGCTGCGCGTAGACGACCTCGTAGCCTTCGCGCCATTTGTTCAGCATGTCGAGAATCAGCGCCGGCGGGTCCTGCAAATCGGCGTCGATAATGACCACGGCGTCGCCGGATGCGTAATCCATGCCCGCGGTTACGGCGACCTGGTGGCCGAAGTTGCGGGAGAAATCGATCAGCTTGACCGACGCGTCGCGCAGCGACAGCTCGCGGATAATGTCCGGCGACCGGTCCGAGCCGCCGTCGTTGACGAACAGCAGCTCGTAGCTTTCGCCGCTTGTGCGCATCACTTCCGTCAGCCGGCGATACGTCTCGGCTATGACGGCTTCTTCGTTGTACATCGGGATAATCACGGAAACCCGTGCTTTGTTTCCCATCGTGCTCGCCTCCTCGGGAATGTAATAGATGATTCGGGTCGTGCGATCGTATGTTGAAACGTCGGGGACGGGACTTACTGCCGGCTGCGAACGTTATTCGGCCGGCAGCGTGACTTCGTACAGCGTCAGGCTGGCCGAACCGAAGCCGTTTTGCGAGTCCGCATCGGAATCGCTGTCCGCGGAAGACGTTCCCTGCCACTCCGAAGACGGAATTTGCGTGCCGTTCTCGGTGATCCAGCTCGTCACGTCGGAACTGCCGCCGCGCCCGCCGCCCATGCCGCCTCCGCCGAGCAGGAAATATTTGACCTTGCCGCTGCGTACAAGCGCTTCAAGCGTTGCCGGCGTATAGACCGTGTCGGAAGCGTTGAATCCGTTCAGGATGACCAGTTTCTGTCCTTCGTCGATCATGTAAGGCGCGGCCGTCGTATAATTGGTGACCGCCATCAGGTACTCCTGGCCGGTATTGTGGGCTTGAAGATAGGCCAGCAGGTCCTGGTTGGCGGATTCCGATTCGTTCATGCCGCCGAAGCCGCCGCCCCGGCCGGAACCCGAACTCCCGCCGCCCGGGAAGCCGCCGCTGCCGGAAGCTTCGCCGGAAGACGATGCGCCGCCGTCCGGCGTGCCTCCGCCCGGGAAGCCGTTCTCGGAGCCGCCGGGGAAGCCGCCCGCGAAGTTCGCGCCGCCGCGTCCGCCGCCTCCGAAGCCCATCGAATCGCTGTCGGGGCCGGCCGCGGGAAGCTGCGAATTCTGCCCGTAGACGATCGGAGTCAGCGCCCAGTAAACCGGGCCGATAAACATCGCCGCGATCGCCGCGGCCATCGCAGCGCCGCGCAGAGCGGAAGCGCCGCGTTTGAACAAAGCCAGCGCCGCCGCCGACACGATGCCGAGCGCCAGCACCGCGACCGACCAGAAGCCGCCGATCGTATCGTCGTACGGATGGATAATGAACCAGGCAAAGCCCGCCGTGACCAGCACGGCCGCGGGCAGCAGCCACGAAGAGAAGCCGCTTCGATTGCGGTAAGCGTCCCACAGTTCGGTAATCGCGGCAGCGCCAAGCGCCGCGACCGGCGGGGCCAGCATAATCAGATAATATTGATGGAAGAAGCCCGCGATGCTGAAGAAACCCGCGACCGGAACAAGCCAAGCCAGCCAGAAAATGATTTCTTTATGCTTGTCCGTAAAATTCCGGCGCCGCCACGAAGCCAGAATCGCCGCCGCGCCGATCAAGCCCAGCGGAATCAGCCAGCTGGCCTGTCCGGACAGCTCCGACTGGAACAGCCGCAGCGGGCCCGCTTCGCCGGTGTTGAACATGCCGCCACCGCCGCCGTTTCCGCCGCCCGGGAAACCGCCGGTCGGCATGTTCTGGCCGCCGAAACCGCCGTCTTGACCGCCCGGCATGCCCTGGACGCCGGCGGCGTTCCGGCTGTCAGACGCGCCGTTTCCGGCATTCGAGCCGTTCGCGCCCTGCGAACCGGTTTCTGCCTGTCCGTCCCGGCCGCCAGGGTTTTGCCCGCCGCCGAAACCCTGTCCGGAACCGCCCGCGGCTCCCGTGCTGCGATCGCCCGTCAGCCGGGACACGCCGTTATAGCCGAACGCCAGATTCAGCACGGAGTTCGTTCCGCTGCTGCCGATAAACGGCCGCTCGCTCACGGGAATCGAGTCTACCGTAACGGCCCAGGAGACCGATACGGCCGCCACCACCGCGGTGGCCGCGACGAGCGACAGGATTTTCTTTTTCCAGCCGTATTTCGCCGCCAGCAGGTAGAACAGATAGAACGCCGGCAGGATCATGTACGCCTGGAGCATTTTCATATTGAAGCCGATCCCGATCACCGCGAACGCGCCGAGCAGGCTCCAGATGCCGCCCCGGCGCACCGCGCGAAACAGCAGCCAGCTCGCGAGCAGCAGCGTGAATACCAGCAGGCCGTCGATATTGTTCGTGCGGCTGACCGCGACGGCGACCGGCGTGCAGGCCATGGCGAACGCGGCGATGCGCGCGGCCCAGACGCCGAACGACGGTTTGACGAGCAGATAGATCAGGAATACGGAACCGACTCCGGCCAGCGCCTGCGGCAGAATCACGCTCCAGCCGTGCAGGCCGAAGATAAGCGCGCTGATCGTTTGAATCCAGAATGCGACCGGCGGTTTGTCGACCGTCACGGAGCCCGCGGAATCGAGCGAAGCATAGAAGAAATTGTGGAAATTCTCCATCATGCTCGCCACCGCGACGGTGTAGTAGGTATTGGCGTAGGTTTCGGTCCAGATGTTGTAGCCGTTCAGAAACAGCGCGATCAGCGCCGTTGCGAGCAGCCAGAAGTCCGGGCGGAATTTCGCAGGGGGTTTCATCGGTGCAAGTCACTCCTTAACATGTGAAATGAATATCGAATCCGCGCCGGGGCGCGTTTACGCGCATATCTCGCTCCCGGCTGCGATTCTTGTTATTTCTATTGTCGCCGCCGCACCTGAAATCAGCCTGAACGCCAACTGAATGTTTGCTGAAAGCTGCTGAAATAGGGCATAATGGGGCGGTAGAGCCCGGCTGTGGACGCAGAGCGGGATAGAACGGAGGAGGTCGCCATGACGGGCGGAAAAGGAGTCAAAATTCTGCTGGCGGACGACGAGCCGCATATTTTGCAGTTTCTGGAGCTGGGACTGAGCGGCGAAGGGTACGAGGTGCGCACGGCGGAGAACGGCTCGGAGGCGCTGCGCGAAGCCGAAGCGTTCCGGCCCCATATCGTCGTGCTCGATATCATGATGCCCGAGATGAACGGATTCGAAGTCTGCCGGAGGCTCAAAAAAAGCGGGTCGAACGTCGCGGTCATCATGCTGAGCGCAAAAGACGGCGTCGACGACCGGGTAAGCGGGCTGACGCTCGGCGCGGACGACTACATGGTCAAGCCGTTCAGCTTCGAGGAACTGCTGGCCCGCATCCAGGCGCGGCTGCGCAACCAGTTCCCGAATCTGCTGGGCGGCGTGCAGCTGGGACCGTTTCGGATCGACGAGCGGCGCGGAGAGATTCTGTACCGCTCCGAAGCGCTGTCGCTGTCGCCGACGGAATACGAGCTGCTCAAATTCCTGGTGCTCAACCACGGGATCGTGCTCAGCAAAACGAAAATTCTCGACAGCGTCTGGGGCTACCAGTTCGGCGGCGAAGAAAATATCGTCGAAGTCTATATCCGCTCCCTGCGCGAGAAATTGGGCGACCGCGAGCACCGGCTGATCCGCACGCTGCGCGGAGCCGGCTACCGGATGGACTTGTTATGAAAAAAGAAGCGAAAAAAAGAGCCGGCGCCGCGGGCGGGAAATTCGGCGGACGCTCGCTTTACGGACAGCTGCTGGCCCGTTCGCTGTTCGTGCTGGCCGCGCTGCTGGTGCTGATCGGGGGGCTCCAGTATTTTCTAATGCGCGGATTTCTGTACCAAAACGAAGCGGAATCGCTGGAAGCGCAGCTGCGGGCCGTTCCGCCTTTTCTGGCGGCGGAATGGGGCGGCGAGCGGACGGGCGCGCCGCAGGGCGGAGATTCTGCGGAAAACGGAAGCCTGTCGGCAGACGGCGGGTCGGCGGGCGAGGAGGAGAAGGAATCGGCCGGCAGTTCGGTTCAAAGCTCGGATCGAGATCCGGCGGAATCGAATGCCGATTCGGAAGCGGTTTCGGAATCGGAACAAACCGCGGAGCGGGACGTTTACGAAAACGGCGGCGGAATGCCGGAAGACAGCGGCGGCGGATTCGGCGTGCCGGGGCGGCGCGCTTTGCTGCTGGCGGGACTGTCGCTGGCTTCGGTAGCGGAAAGCGGCCGCGTGACCGATCTGAACGCGGACTACGGGCTGCCCGCGCCGGTGCTGTCGGCGCGCGAATACGACCGGCTGCGGGCGGAGCCGGCGCAGCGCGGCGGCCGCGTGCATTACGTGCTCGCCGCCGGGGCGGACGGCGCGGAGCAGCTGCTTGTGGTTCGGGCCGCCGGAAACTTCGGCGGCGGGGAGCTGCCGATGCTCCAGATCGGCACGGCGACCGGGGCGCTGCGCGACATTCTGTGGCGGCAGCTGGCGATCTTCGGCGGCCTGGCGGCGCTGGCGCTGGCCGGCGGCTTCGCGCTGTACCGGCCGGTGCTGCGCCGGTCGCTCTCGCCGCTCTCGCGCATGGTCGAGCAGGTCAAAGTCATCGACGCCGGCCGGCTGGACGAACGCTTTCCGGCGGAGCAGGGCCAGGCGGAGACCGACCGGCTGGCCCGGTCGTTCAACGGCATGTTGGAGCGGCTGGAGCTCGCCTTCGCCGCGGAACGCGAATCGCAGGAGCGGATGCGCCGCTTTATCGCGGACGCGTCGCACGAACTGCGGACGCCGCTGACGTCGATTCACGGCTTCCTGGAAGTGCTGCTGCGCGGCTCGTCGATAAGCGAGCAGCAGCTGCGGGCCGCGCTGCGCAGCATGCACGGCGAATCGCAGCGCATGAACAAGCTGGTCGAGGACCTGCTGCTGCTGGTCAAGCTCGACCGCGGGCCGGAACTCCGGCTTGCGCCGCTGCGGCCGGCGGCGCTGCTGCGCGAGCTGGAGTCGCATCTGCGGATGCTGGCCGGCGAGCGCCGGGTGACGCTGTCGCTTCCGGCCGGCGGCGGGCCGGAAGTCACAGCCGATCCGGACAAATTGAAGCAGATCGTGCTCAATTTGTTCGGCAACGCCGTGCAGCATACGGATGCGCGGCAGGGCGAGATCGCGCTTGCGCTGGAGCGGCGCGGCGAGGCGGCGGTGATCTCGGTCCGAGACAACGGACCGGGCATTCCCGCGGACATGCAGCGCCGGGTGTTCGAGCGCTTCTACCGCGGCGACGAGTCGCGCTCGCGCCGCAGCGGCGGCGCGGGGCTGGGCCTGGCGATCTCGCAGTCGATCGCCGAAGCGCACGGCGGCTCGCTGGAGCTTGCGAGCGAGCCGGGGGCGGGCAGCACGTTTCGCATCGTGCTGCCGCTCCGCTAGGCTGCCGGCGCCGCGGAA
This sequence comes from Saccharibacillus sp. CPCC 101409, assembly GCF_030518235.1. Lineage (GTDB taxonomy): Bacteria > Bacillota > Bacilli > Paenibacillales > Paenibacillaceae > Saccharibacillus. The sequence continues at coordinate 530,988 of NZ_JAULSA010000002.1, forward strand.
GGGGCGGCGGGCCTGCAAGACGGGACCCCCGCGCATTCGACGCGGGGGTTCCGTCTTGTTGTACGCGGTACGAGCGAGCTTGGCGAACCGGACGAACCGGCTTTTGCCGCAGACGGCCCGAACCGGCGGCGCCGCAGTGCCGCGCTTCGGCCCGGGACAGCGGTCCGAAATAACTGCGCAGATACAGTTATTTCGGACCGCAAGCCGCTTGATGGCCAAATAAGCGCGCAGGTACAACTATTTGGATCAAAAAGCTGCGTAAAAGCTTGGAATGAGACAAATAAGTGTACGGGTGCGCTTATTTGCTCAAAAAGCGGATATTATCGCAAAATAGATGTACAGGCGCATTTATTTCGAATCGAAAGCAGGCTTGGTTTGCTTTGGATTCGTGGTTGCGTTTCCCATACGTATTTTCGGCGTGACAAGAACATCGGCGGCAAAATGCTGTTTTTTTGAACGGATGTTATGGATGAATTTTCTTGGCAGAGGCTTGCTCATACCTTGCGCTTGCCAAAACAATAGTGCGAATTTGAAATTACTTTCGAATCAAGTTACGCTTAAAGGGATACTGTGTTCAAGAGATACCGCGTTCCACAAAACAAAGCGCACAGTCGCGAAAGGATGAAGATCATGACATTTCCCGTATTGGAAGGCAAAGTCGCCATCGTAACCGGAGCGGCGATGGGCATGGGGCTGGCGACGGCCAAGCTGTTCGCGGAAGCCGGAGCGAAGGTTGTGGCGGCGGATATGAACGAAGAGAAAGGCCGGGCGGCCGTGGCCGAGATCGAAGCGGCGGGCGGAACGGCTTTCTTCCAAAAAGTCGATATTTCGGTCAGCGCGCAGGTGCAGGAGATGGTGCGTGCGACGGTGGAGCAATACGGCCGGCTCGATATCGCAGTCAACAACGCCGCGCTGACGCCGGATAACGCGCCGACCGCCGAGTTCGACGAAGACTATTGGAACAAGCTGATCTCGATCGACCTGACCGGCACCGCGCTGTGTCTCAAGTACGAGCTTCAGCAGCTCATCAAGCAGGGCGACGGCGGTTCGATCGTCAATATCTCGTCGGTCAGCGGCTTTCGTCCGCAGCCGAACAATCCGGCTTACGTGGCGGCCAAGCACGGTATTATCGGGCTGACCAAAGTCGCGGCGCTGGAGAACGGCGCCCGCAATATCCGCGTCAACAATGTGGCGCCGGGCGCGATCGACACCCCGATGCTGCGCGGTTCGCTGGAAGAAACCGGACAGACGGCGGAAGAATTCGCGCCGCAGCTCAGTCTGCTCGGCCGCTTTGCGCAGCCGGTCGAAGTGGCGCAGGCCAGCCTGTGGCTGGCGTCGGATCTGTCGTCTTACGTAACGGGGACGACGATCCATGTAGACGCCGGCTACACCAGCCGCTAAAGGTTATCCGCCGAGCGTTCAGTCGTTCAGCCGCCGAGGCAGCGCCGCCGGGGAATTTCCGGCGGCGCTTTTTTTTATAGAAGAAAACGATTTGACGAATGTTCCACGGACTGATAAATTAGGGCGTGTCTTTAAATTCGCTGAAGTGCATCTTTTGCCGCCTTTTCGCCCTCGTCTACGTCACGTTCCCTTGACGTGCCCCGGCACGCCTTCGGAAAAGTTCCTTGCCGAGTCGCTTGTCTCAGTTTAATGCTAGGATTTCGATTGGCTGAATTGCACACGGTTTAAGTGCAATTTAGACGAACGAAACCGAACCTCGATTTGAGACAAGTCGTCGAGAACGAAAATTCAGCAAAATCTGCTTCCTTCGGAATGTAAAGACAAGCCCTGGGAACAATATTTGGATGGAGGCGGTCCGGTTATGAACTTTGTATTTTTTTCTCCGCATTTTCCCGGCAGCAGCACCGAGTTTGCGATTCGGCTGCACGAGGAAGGCGCGACGGTGCTCGGCATCGGCGACGCGGCTTACGATTCGCTGGACCCCAGATTGCAGCGCGCGCTGACGGAATATTACCGCGTGGACAGTATGGAAGATGAAGACAGAATCGTGCGCGCTTGCGGATTTTTTACCCATAAATACGGGCGGCTCGACCGGTTCGAATCGCTGAACGAATACTGGCTGGAGACGGACGCCCGGATTCGCACGGACTTCAATGTGTACGGAACCAAAGCGGATTTCGTCGACAACCTCAAACAAAAATCGAAAATGAAAGACTTTTTCCAGGCGAGCGGCGTCGATACAGTCCGTTTCCTCAAAAACCCGGAGCGGGAGTCGGCGGCGGCTTTTATCGAGCAAAACGGTTTCCCCGTCGTGGTCAAACCGGATCTGGGCTCGGGCGCCAGCATGACGTACAAGATTCGCAATCAAGGCGAGCTGGACTACTTTTTCCATACGCGTCCGCAGGATATCGAGTTTATTATGGAAGAATTTATCGACGGAATCATTCTGACCTACGACGGGCTGATCGACCAGAGCGGCATCGTGCGTTTCCAGGCCAGCCACCGCTTCGACCAGAGCATCATGAAAGTGGTCGGCGACGACGATCATCTGCATTACATCTGCCTGGACCATGTCGATCCGGAAGTGGAGCGGGCGGGGCGCAATATTCTGCGGGCTTTCGATATTCGCGAGCGCTTTTTCCATATCGAGCTGTTCAAATCGAACAAGGACGGCCGATTGATCGCGCTCGAAGTCAATATGCGTCCGCCGGGCGCCTGGATGACGGATTCGATCAACTACTCGTACGACGTGGACGTGTATTCGCTGTGGGCGAAAATGGTCGTGCACGGCGGCTGCGGCGATCCTCCTTCGGGACATTATTACACGGGCTACGCCAGCCGCAAGGATCGTAAACACTATGCGCACAGCCACCAGGAGATCGTGCAGTCGCTGGGCGATTCGCTGGTGCGCTACGACGAGATCGAAGCGGTATTCAGCCGGGCCAGCGGCAACCGCGCGTACCAGTTCCGGGCGAAAACGCTGGACGAAGTGCGCGGCATGGTGGCGTATATTCAGGAAGAGCGCTGAGCGCGTCTTACAGACGAAGAAAGGCGGAACGCGGGCATATGGTGACGACGCAGTATCGGAAAATATACAGTCCGGCGCTCGGCCGGGACATGGAACTGAAAGTTTACGGGCACAGGGGCAAGCCGATGCTCGTCTTCCCGACGTCGCTCGGGCGCTTCTACCAGTACGAAGATGCGGGCATGATCGACGAGCTGGCGGAATGGATCGACGCGGGCAGGCTGCAGGTCTGGGCGTGCGATACGCTGGACGAAGAAACTTTTTTCTCGCCGCATTGGAATATCCAGGACCGCATCGGGCGGCACGAGCAGTATAATGAATATATCGTCCGCGAGCTGATCCCGGATATCCTGCGCGAAAGCATGGGGAATAACGGCGGCGACGAGCAGAAGATCCTGATCAGCGGCTGCTCGATGGGCGCGTATTACAGCGGGAATTTCTTTTTCCGGCATCCCGAATTCTTCGATACGCTGCTTGCGCTGAGCGGGGTGTATTCGGTCAACCACTTCTTCGGCGGGTACAGGGAAGGAGCCGTGTATTACAACTCTCCGCTCGATTATCTGCCGGGACTAAGCGACGACCGCCTGCTGGAGCAGTACCGGCGCAGCCGGATTATTCTGTGCTGCGGCCAGGGCGCGTGGGAAGACGAGATGCGGGAAGAAACGGCCCGGATCCGCGAAGTGCTGGCCGAGAAAGTGATTCCCGCAAGAGTGGACTTCTGGGGCTACGACGTCGATCACGACTGGCACTGGTGGCGCAGGCAGATCCGGTATTATATGAACGAATTGATGTAACGCCGATCCGGCGTACAAGAACAGCATGTTGGACGGAAAGGAGCGATAAACGTGAGTTTTTTTACAAAATTGCTAAACAAGATCAAAGCCGAAACGCAAAGCAGGCAGCCGGAACGCGAAGAAGAGCATGAGCGCGCAGAAGCGTACGACGACAGCCGGGGCCCGGCGCGCCGGACGTCGGAGTTCGAACGTGTGGCGCGCGGCTCCGCCGACTGGACGCGGATTCCGGACGAACGTCCGGGCACGCAGACCTTGAACCGTTCCATCCTGCTGGCACAGCCCGAGCACGACTTCGGAGGATTCATGCTGGCGCTGCGCGAGCAGGGACTGTCGGAATCGACGGAAGGCGGGCTGCATGAAGGCGGCATTGTTCTGCATCACCGCGGGATGACCGCGGTATGCGCCTACAATCCGTCTCCGATTCCGGACGGCGAAGTGGAGCAGAACTGCAAGTACAATTCGCTCTGGCCGGACGCGCAGGCGGCGGTCGAAGGTTATGCGGCGCAGATCGAAGTCTCGCTGCGGAACGTATCGGACGGACTGGCCGGACACAAGTTCCTGACCGGAATCGTCGCCGCGCTGCTGACCGATACGCCGAACGCGCTCGCCGTTTACTCCGCGCCGATGGTCGTCAGCCGGGCGGCTTATCTGGCGAGCACCGAGATGCTGGAAGAAGGACTGCTTCCGATCAATTTATGGGTATTCGTCGGCCTGTACGACACGCCGTCGGGCTGCTGCGCGTACACGCACGGCATGCGGGACTTCGGCAGCGACGAACTGGAACTGCTGAACACGCAGCGCCCGTCCGGCGAAGCGTTCGAGATGATGTTCTCCGTCGCGGCTTACGCGATCGAGCGCAATCTGGTGTTCCAGGGCGGGGAAGAAATCGCGTTCAAGGACGAGCAGTCGCTGACGCTGACGCGTTCGGCGGGCACGGCGCTGGAAGGCACGACGCTGAAAGTGGAAGGGTTTTAAATCGAAGACAGCAGAGGTTCCGGCGGTTTCGGAGCCTCTTTTTTGTGCGTATTTTGGCGGGGATGGAATCCGGCCGGGAATTTGCTTTGCCGAAGCGCTTTATCCAATCTCATTGACATGCCAAGCAATTAGTGCTAGATTACATAAAACAAAATACGATAAATCCGATTAACTTACTATAATTATGGATAAGGACAGGTCGAGAAAAGGAGATTGCGATGACAGCCAGGAAAGCGAATCATATCACGGACCTGATCGGGCAGACTCCGGTGGTCCGGCTGAATCGGTTGGTCGGCGACAACGATGCGGATATTTACGTCAAGCTGGAATATTTCAATCCGGGAGGAAGTTTGAAGGACCGAGCCGCGTACAATATGATTGTGCAGGCGGAAAAAAGCGGGCGTTTGCGTCCGGGTTCGACCATTATCGAGCCGACCAGCGGCAATACGGGCATCGGGCTGGCAATGACGGCCGCCGCGAAAGGCTATCGGCTGATTATCGTCATGCCGTCCAATATGTCCAAAGAGCGCGTCAACGTGCTCAGAAGCTACGGGGCCGAAGTGGTCTTTACCCCCGCCGCGAAACGGATGCCCGGCGCGATCCGCAAAGCGCTTGCGCTGCAAAGGCAAACGCCGTACAGCTTCGTTCCGCAGCAGTTCGAGAATCCCGCCAATCCCGAAATACATAAAGAGACGACCGGTCCGGAAATTTACGAGCAGATGGAAGGCCGGGTGGACGCGTTCGTTTCCACGGCGGGGACGGGCGGCACGGTAACGGGAGCGGGCGAATATCTGCGCGGGAAGCTGCCGGGTCTGCATATTGCGGTGATCGAACCGGAAGGCTCGCCGGTGCTGTCGGGCGGACAGCCGGGACCGCACAAGCTGATCGGGGCGGGTCCGGGGTTTGTGCCGGCCGTGCTGAATCCGCGGATTTACGACGAAATTATTCGTGTGTCCGACGAGAACGCCCTTGTGACCGCTCAGCAGATGGCTTCGCAAGAAGGCATACTGGTCGGACCGTCATCCGGGGCCGCCGTCTGGGCGTCTCTTCAGATTGCCAAGCGTCTCGGTCCGGGCAAAAGTATCGTATGCGTCGCGCCGGACAGCGGCGAGCGGTATGCGAGTTTGAATCTGTTCGACGAGGAGGAATAACCCATGCCGGAGCGCTGCGCCGTGCTGGACGATTATCAGGGAGTATCTTTGCGTTATGCCGATTGGTCCGCGCTGCAGGGACAGGTGGATATTACGCTGTTCGAGCGGCATATTCCGGGCGAAGAAGAACTGGCGCAGGCGCTGGAGCCTTATTCGATTATTGTCGCGATGCGGGAACGTACGCCGTTTCCGGCATCGCTGCTTGAGCGTCTTCCCCGGCTGAAACTGCTGGTCACCACCGGCATGCGCAACGCTTCGATCGACCTGGAAAGCGCGCGCAAGCTCGGCATTACGGTGAGCGGCACGGGAGGCGCGGGCGCCGGACCGGCGGAGTTGACCTGGGCGCTGATTCTCGGATTGTCGCGGCAGCTCGAACTCGAACAGCGGAATCTGCGCGAAAACGGTCCCTGGCAGTCCGTCATCGGGCGCGATCTGTCCGGCCGCCGGCTCGGTCTGTTGGGTCTCGGCAAAATCGGACTTCAGGCGGCGCGCATCGGACAGGCGTTCGGTATGGACGTATCGGCGTGGAGCCAAAATCTGACCGAAGAGCAGGCCGGGCAGGCGGGGGTCCGCCGCGTTTCCAAAGAAGAGCTGCTGCGCGAAAGCGACATCGTCTCGATCCATCTGGTGCTGAGCGAACGCACGCGCGGTCTGCTCGGAGCGGCGGAACTTGCGCTGCTCAAGCCGGAAGCTTATTTGATCAACACGTCGCGCGCCGCTATCGTCGATCAGGAAGCGCTGATCGACGCTCTGCGCGGCGGGCGGATCGCCGGAGCCGGGCTGGACGTATTCGACACGGAGCCGCTGCCGGCCGATCATCCGTACCGTTCGCTGCCCAATGTGCTGGCTACGCCGCATATCGGCTACGTGACCGAAGAATCGTACCGCGTTTTTTATACCCATGCCGTCGAGAATATCGAAGCGTATTTGAGCGGACGTTCGCTGCGTGTGCTGAACGAATAATCGACAATTGCAGGTTTGAGCCGTTTGTTTCGGATCGATCGGGATTGCTGTTCTTAAAAAAATAACAAAGCATCGGCCCGCGTCCCGGACGTCGGGCTGTTTGCGTTACCAAAACGCGCGGCTGCGCGGTTTCTGCCGGGAGAGACATCGATGTCAATCGGGGAAGAAAAGTTCGAGTTTGAGGTTGACAAGGGTTTAACGCGGTGATAAATTACACTAAATCAAAACCGATAAAACAAAGTAAATTAGTCGGAATTAGATCGAAACAAGTCGAATCCGAGTTTGAAAACGGAGCTCGGAAAAGGAGAAGCACGAGGCTAATACCAAGTAAACCCAGAAACAAAGTAGGAGGAAGAAAGATGACTACTCATCTGCTGGAAATCGAAAATTTAAGCAAACGGTTCGAACGGCAGGGCGGCGGCGTTCAGGCTCTGCAAAATATCCGGCTGCAGGCGGAAGAAGGAGAGTTTCTTACCGTGATCGGCCCCAGCGGCTGCGGTAAAAGCACGCTGCTGCGCATCGTGGCCGGACTGGACGCCGACTACGAAGGCGAAGTTCGGCTGGCGGGCGGCAGGATCGCGGGACCCGGCATCGACAAAGGCTTTATTTTTCAGGAGCCGAGGCTTTTTCCCTGGCTGACGGTGGAGAAGAACATCGCGGCGGATCTGTCTTTGCGGGACAAGGCGACCCGGAGGAGGGTAAGCGAGCTGATCGAACTGGTCAAATTGAACGGCTTCGAAAAAGCGTATCCCCGCGAGCTGTCGGGCGGCATGGCGCAGCGGGTGGCGATCGCCCGGGCGCTGCTGCGCAATCCCCGCGTGCTGCTGCTGGACGAGCCGTTCGGCGCGCTCGACGCGTTTACCCGGGCGCATATGCAAGAAGCGCTGCTGGACATCTGGCAGACCAACCGCACCACGATGATCTTCGTCACCCACGATATCGACGAAGCGGTATTTCTCGCCAACCGGGTCGTGATCTTGAAGCCGAGGCCGGGCGAGATCAGCAGCATCGTGCCGGTCACCCTGCCTTACCCGAGAAAAAAGACCACGCCGGTCTTTCAGGATTTGCGTCTGCGGGTACTGAGCGAGTTCGAGAAGATCGAAGAAGTCGCCTGGGGAGAAAGCGGGGCGGGCATATGAACGGCAGAATCCGGACGCTGCGGCCTGCGCTTGTCGGGCTGATCGTTCCGGTCTCGATCCTGGTCGCCTGGCAGCTGCTCGGGAACGCGGGGGTAATCTCCCAACTGCTATTCCCTAATCCCTCGGCAATCTGGCAGGACTTCTGGAGACTGCTGCAGGGCGGAGAGCTGGCGTCGCATCTTCGAATCAGCGTGCTGCGGGCGCTCGGCGGCTTCGCGCTCGGCGGGGGGCTCGGCATCGCGGCGGGACTGCTGGTCGGGTTGTTCCGGGGAATCGAGCGGACGCTCGATCCGACGATGCAGATGATTCGCATGATTCCGCATCTGGCGGTTACGGCGCTGTTCGTTCTATGGTTCGGCATCGGCGAGACTTCGAAGATCCTGCTGGTCGCCAAAGGCGCGTTTTTCCCGCTGTACATCAATACGTTCTTGGGCATTCGCAACGCCGACAACAAATTGTTCGAGGTATCCCGCATTCTCGGCTTCGGCTTCGTCAAACGGACGTTTCTGCTGGCGCTGCCGTCCGCTCTGCCGAATCTGTTCCTGGGCATCCGCCTGTCGCTCGGCGTCGCCTGGCTAAGTCTGGCCGTGGCGGAACTGCTGGGCTCGACCGAGGGCATCGGCTACCTGATGATGGACGCTCGCATGCTCGGACGCACCTCGACCGTATTCGTGGGCATTGCGCTGTTCGCCGTAATCGGCAAAGCCGCCGACTCGCTGGTGCTGGCGATCGAACGCAGGGCGCTGCGCTGGAATGCGACATACAAAGGACAGTAGCGAGGCGGAAAGGAGGACGACATGAACAAAGTCATTGAAGTCAAAGCAAGAACGGAGGCGACAGCGGCGCCGGACGCGGAAAGCGCCGGAACCCCCGCCGTCGTCCGGAAAAAGCGGCACGTGCGCAGACGGATCGGCCCGCTGGACATCGCGCTGGGCGCTTTGATCCCGGTAGTCGGCATCGCAATCTGGCAGTTCTACAGCGGCTCGGGCAGGGTCGATTCGTTTTTCCTTCCTTCGCCGCTGCTGATCGCTTCGACGGTTGCGGATCTCGGAGCGACGGGGGAACTGTTCACGCATACCGGAATCAGCTTGCAGCGCGTTTTGCTGGGCTTCCTGCTCGGGGGCGGCCTCGGACTGATCGCCGGACTGCTGGTCGGGTTCTCCAAGCGCGGCGAAGAGCTGTTCGATCCGATGCTCCAACTGCTGCGGATGACGCCGAATCTGGCGGTCGCCCCGCTGTTTATTCTCTGGTTCGGCTTCGGAGAACTGTCCAAAGTCGTGATTATCGCCAACGGCGCTTTTTTCCCGATGTACGTCAATGCGGTGCTCGGCATCCGGTCGGTCGACAACCGCTTGTACGAAGTATCGAAGGTGCTGGCTTACAGCCGGTTCGATACGATCCGCAGGCTGATCCTGCCTTCGTCCGTACCGCAGCTGCTGTTGGGCGTTCGGCTGTCGCTCGCGGTTTCCTGGCTGAGCGTAGTGGTGGCGGAGCTGATCAACTCGACGTCCGGCATCGGTTATCTCATTTATTACGGGCAGTACAACAGCCGCACCGAATTGATCTTTGTCGGCATCCTGATCTTCGCGGTGGCGGGCAAAGGCATCGACTCGCTGGTCAGGCTGCTGGAACGGCGGCTGCTGGGCTGGCGCGATACGTACAAAGGCTGACGCCGCGGGGCGGCGCGCCGATTCGAAAAGTCGTTAGAGCTGTTATTCCAACCAATAGGGGGCTTATGCAGTGGAAAAGAAACGGGAAAAGGTAAGGGAACACGCGCAAATCGGTCGATCGCAAGAAACTTTGTCCGGCAAAAGGCGGCATCGCCGGCCGGGGGCCTTTGCGCTGCTGGCGCTGCTGTCTGTGCTGGCGCTGCTGCTCCAGGCCTGCGGAGCGGCGGGAAGCGGCCGAAGCGTACTGGCGGACGAGAAGCCGGAATCTTCGGCTTCCGCTTCCCCGGATGCGTCGGATTCCTCGGGACAAACGCTCACTTTCGGATACGTCGGCGGCTACTCGCTGATCGCGGGAGCGGAAGGCTGGGGCATTCATACCGGCATTTTCCAAGAAGAGTTGGGCAAATATGGAATTACCGAGATCAAGCCCGTCGGTTTCAAAGTCGGTCCCGATCTGAACGAAGCGATTATCAGCGGCAGTGTCGATATCGGCCACTCCGGCGATACGCCGGCGATTCTCAACCGGGCCAAAGGCGCCAAAACACGGCTGATTTCCCAGCCCGATATCGAAATGAACAGCCTGATTATCGTACGCGACGACGGTCCGCAGACGGTCGCCGAGCTGGAAGGCAAAACGATTGCGATCGTCAAAGGATCGATCATGCACCGCTATCTGGTCGGAACGCTGGCGGCGGGCGGCGTAAAGAACGCCAAGCAAATCAGCATCGGCTCGACGACGACGGACTCGCTTGCGGCGCTGGCCAAAGGCGAGATCGACGCGGTGGCCGCGACGGATTCGCTCGTGTACAAGCTGCTCGAAGGAGGCGGATACCGGGTGATCGACAATGCCTCCGACCATCCCGAACTGCTGGCTACAGGCTCGGTGGTCGTCACGGAAGATTATGTGAACAAAGTGCCGGATATCGCCAAAGCCTGGGATGCCGCGCGGACCAAAGCGCTTGCGGACCTGAAATCCAAGCCGGATGAGTATTACGCGTTCGTATCGGAGCTGTACGGTCTGTCCACGGAAGCGGTCAAGACGCTGTATCCGATCGAAGGCATCGCCGAACAAAGTTTCAGCGACGAGGGCATCGCCCGCGTGGAAGGCTCCAAAGATTTTCTTGTCAAAGAAGGATTGGCGGCGGCCGACTTCGATATCAACGACTGGATTCTGCGTTAAGCCTGGCGGGCAAGTATCGAACGAAATCGGTTACGAAAACGGAGGGAAACCAAAATGAGTGAATCCCGGCGCAAATTGAAACTCGGGACTTTCCTGAGCGGCTTTTCCGGCCTCGCCGGCTGGAGACTGCCCGGCAAGCCGGCCGACGCGGCGGTCAACTTCGACGCGTTCAACGCGGTCGCCCGGGCGGCGGAAGAAGGGCTGTACGATTTTCTGTTCAACGCGGACTCGGCTTATATCACCAAAGATTCGATTCCGTATTTTCTCAGCCGGTTCGAGCCGCTGACGATTCTGTCGGCGCTCGCGGCGACCACGAAGCATGTCGGGCTCGTCGGCACCTTTTCCACGTCGTACAGCGAGCCGTTCACCACCGCGCGGCAGCTGGCTTCGCTCGACAAACTGAGCGGCGGCCGGGCGGGCTGGAACGCGGTGACTTCGGCGCTGGAAGGACTCGGCCGCAACCACGGGCAGGAGAAGATTATGGAACACAGTCTGCGCTACCGGGTAGCCGGCGAGTATCTCGAAGTGGCGAAAGGGCTGTGGGATTCGTGGGAAGACGACGCGTTCGTGCGCAACAAAGAAACGGGGCAGTACGCCGATTTCGATAAAATGCACACGCTGGACCACGAAGGCGAATTTTTCAAGGTGCAGGGTCCGCTCAATATGGAACGCTCGCCGCAGGGGCGGCCGGTCATATTCCAGGCCGGCGGCTCGGACCAGGGACGGGACCTGGCGGCGCGGCACGCCGACGCGATCTATTCGCGCTTCAGCGACCTGAAGCGGGCGACCGAATTCTCCGACGACCTGGGCAGCCGGGCCGCCGTTTACGGACGATCCCGCCGAGATATTCTCATCTTCCCGCAGATCACGCCGATCGTCGGCGCGACGCCGGAGGAAGCAGGCGAGAAGTATCTGCAATCGATCCAGTACGTCGATATCGATATGGCGATCCAATATCTGAGCCGTTTTTTCAGCTTCTTCAACTTCCGCCAGTTCCCGCTGGACGAACCGCTGCCCGAGCTCGGCGATATCGGCAAAGACAGCTTCAAGTCGACGGCGGAGTACTATCTGTCTCTGGCGCGCGAAGAGAATCTGACGCTGCGCCAGCTGGCCCAGCGCGTGGCGACGCCCAAAGGCGATTACGTCGGCACGCCGGAACAAATCGCGGACCGGATTCAGGCGCTGTACGAAACGGGCGTCGTCGACGGCTTCGTGCTGAGTTCGCACAGCCAGCCCGAAGGGCTGCTGGAGTTCAACCGGTACGTCGTCCCGCTGCTTCAGGAACGGGGCATTTACCGGACGCAGTACGAATCCGACACGCTGCGCGGCAATCTGGAGCTGGATATTCCAATCAACCGCTATTCCAAAGGAGGAACTCGATATGACCCATCTGCCATCGCGCAAGCTTAGACTCGGCGCTTTCCTGACCGCGGCCGGCTCGAACGTCGCCGCCTGGCGGCATCACGCCACGCCGGCCGACGCCCCGGTCAACCTCGCGCATATACAGACGCTGGCGAGTCTTGCGGAGCAGGGCAAATTCGATTTTCTGTTTATTGCCGACTCCGCGTACATTACCAAAGACAGCACGCCTTATTTCCTCAGCCGCTTCGATCCCATGACCATCCTGTCGGCGCTTGCGGTCACGACGAAGCATATCGGACTGGTCGGCACGTTTACCACCTCGTACAGCGAACCGTTTACAACGGCGCGCCAACTGGCCTCGCTCGACAAACTGAGCGGCGGCCGGGCGGGCTGGAACGCGGTGACTTCAGCGCTGGAAGGACTCGGCCGCAACCACGGGCAGGAGAAGATTATGGAACACAGTCTGCGCTACCGGGTAGCCGGCGAGTATCTCGAAGTGGCGAAAGGGCTGTGGGATTCGTGGGAAGACGACGCGTTCGTGCGCAACAAAGAAACGGGGCAGTACGCCGATTTCGATAAAATGCACACGCTGGACCACGAAGGCGAATTTTTCAAAGTACAGGGTCCGCTCAATATGGAACGCTCGCCGCAGGGACGGCCGATCCTGTTCCAGGCGGGCGGGTCGGATGCAGGCAAACGCTTGGCCGCCAAGCATGCGGACGCGATCTTCTCGCGGCACAGCGATCTCAAGCTCGCGGCCGAGTTTGCGCGGGATATCCGCGAGCAGCTGGCGTCGTTCGGTCGGGGCCCGGACGAGTTGCGCATCTTCCCGACCATTACCCCGATCGTCGGCGCAACGGAAGAAGAAGCCCAGCGGCGGTACGAAGAAACGTGCGCGTACGTGGATATCGAACTGGCGCTGAAGTATCTCAGCCGCTACTTCAGCTTCCACGACTTCAGCCAGTATCCGCTCGACGAGCCGCTGCCGGAAGGACTGGAGCAGATCGGCAAAGACAGCTTCAAATCGACGTCGGAGCTGTATCTGCGCATCGCGCGCGAAGAAGGGCTGACACTGCGCCAGCTTGCGCTGCGCGTCTCGACGCCGAGAGGCGACTTTGTCGGCACGCCGCGCAAGATCGCCGATACGATCCAGAAACGCTTCGAGACGGGCGATATCGACGGCTATATTATCTCCGGTCACGTTCAGCCGGAAGGACTGCGCGACTTCGTCGAACAGGTCGTCCCGATTCTGCAGGAGCGCGGCTTGTTCCGCACGGAATACGAGGAAGACACGCTGCGCGGACATCTGGGTCTTCAATATCCGGTCAACCGGTATACGGCGCAGCGGGAGCGGGAAGCCGGCGCGGTGCGCTAAAGGACAAACGCCAAACGGTTCCGACTGCGCCGCATCCCGCGATTCCGCTGTTCATTTCCACCATTATATAGAAGGAGGACGACCGCATGGCTCAAAACGCACCGATCGCAAGACCGCAAAAACCGGAATTCGCCACTTACGAGGAGGAACGGCTGTACCGCAAGCGCCGGTTGGCGGCGGCCTGCCGATTGTTTGCCAAATTCGGCTTCGAGGAAGGCGTCATGGGCCATATCTCGGCGCGCGATCCCGAGCGAACCGATCATTACTGGGCCAATCCGTTCGCTTACAGCTTCGGCACGATCAAGGTCAGCGACCTGGTCCTGTATAACTTCAAAGGCGAGATCGTGGAAGGCAAAACGCCTTATATCCATCGCGGCAACACTATTTTGCATATTCCGATCCTGGCGACCCGCCCGGACGTAATCTCCGCCGTGCATACGCACTCCATCTACGGCAGAACCTGGTCCACGCTGGGACGCCCGGTCGATCCGATCACGGCGGAAGCGGCGGTGTTCTACAAGCGCCATGCGCTGTACGACAGCTTCGCGCTCGGGGAAGGGCAGAATCTGGCCGACGCGGTCGGCGACAACCGGGCGATCATCATGGAGAATCACGGCATCGTCACGGTGGGACAGACGGTGGACGAAGCGGCGTACTTGTTTATTTCATTGGAAAAAGTATGCCAGGCGCAGCTGCTCGCGGAAGCGGCCGGCACGCCCAAGCTGATCGGCGACGCGCATGCGCGGGAGATCGCGGAAGGTTTTACGCCGCATCGGGGCTGGCTGAACTTCCAGCCGCTCTACGACGGGATTGTCAAAGAACAGCCGGATCTGCTGGAATAGGGGAGGACGCATGAAGATGGCATCGATTGTAGTGGACAGCATCACGGACCTGATCGGCTGTACGCCCGCGGTCCGGATTCGCAGATTGAACGGTCCGGAAGCCGCGGACGTGTACGTCAAGCTGGAGTTCTTCAACCCGAGCGGCAGCGTCAAAGACCGCGCGGCTTACAACCTGATCGCCCAGGCCGAACAGGACGGCATCCTGCGTCCGGGCGGCACGATTATCGAGCCGACAAGCGGGAATACCGGGATCGGACTGGCGATGAACGCCGCGGTCAAAGGCTATCGGCTGATCATCACGATGCCTTCGAACATGAACGAAGAACGCATCCGGATTCTCAAAGCGTACGGCGCGGAAGTGCTGCTGACGCCGGCGGAAGAGCGGATGCCCGGCGCGATCCGTAAAGCGCTGGAACTTCAGCGCGAGATTCCGGGCAGCTTCGTGCCGCAGCAGTTCGAGAATCCGGCCAACCCGGATATTCACCGCCGTACCACGGCGCGCGAGATCCTGGAACAGATGGAAGGCCGGATCGACGCTTTTGTAGCGACCGCGGGCACGGGCGGCACCATCACCGGCACGGGGGAAGAACTCCGGCGCGAGCTGCCGGATATCCGCATCGTCGTGGTGGAGCCCAAAGGCTCGCCGGTTCTCTCCGGCGGCGTCCCGGGTCCGCATAAGCTGGTCGGCACAAGCCCCGGCTTTATCCCGACGATCCTGAACCGCGACGTCTACGACGAGATCGTCCAGGTCGCCGACGAAGACGCGCTCGGCACCGCCAGCCTGCTGGCGCAGCGGGAAGGCCTGCTCGTCGGCCCGTCCTCCGGCGCCTCCGTCTGGGCGGCCCTGCGCGAAGCCGAGCGCCTGGGACCCGGCAAGCGGGTGCTTTGCATCGCTCCGGATAACGGGGAGCGGTATTTGAGTTCGGCGGCGGATTGACGGCGGAGAGTTTAAGAAAGTTCCGAAAGCAAATCGAAAAGCCGAAGTTTCCGTTCGTTCAGGCGAACGGGACTTCGGCTTTTTGTCGATTGGAGAGGCGAAAAGGCTGGGCGTTATCGCGTGTACCGCCGACCTTCCGTTTTTAGTTCGCTTTTCCGCAATGGAAAGGAAGCAAGCAGACGGATTCCGTGCTCGCGCATGCTGTAACGGAACGTAGATTCGTTAGGCGCTGCTCGGAGTGCTTCTCGCGGATCTAACGGATCTGAGCGCTCTTAAATGATCAGGATAGGCGGAAATCGGCTCGAAAATTCCGATTTCTCACCTTTGAGCGTCACCTGGTTCCGTTAGAATTTTTAAACCGCTCAAATCACGCTCTAAGCGTCGCCTCGTTCCGTTAGCGGGAACGGGATTGGAATTTTGTTGGTTTGGACAGATATTTTCGCACGGGGAGCGACGATCAGTCGTGCCGGCTCTCGCAATCCGGACTCGGGTTTCAATCCAGGTTCCCGCTTATATTGGACCTGGTCGCCGCTGTAGTCTCAATCCACGCACCCGCACGGGGTGCGACGACGGCGGGTCTTCACTATCATCCGCCCAAATCGTTTCAATCCACGCACCCGCACGGGGTGCGACAAAATTTTCACCGGCATCGCTCATATTATCAGCGTTTCAATCCACGCACCTGCACGGGGTGCGACGAGATGGACGAATCCATGAAAGGAGTTCAGATGAAGTTTCAATCCACGCACCCGCACGGGGTGCGACAATATCTTAGATATGCGCACGCGTAGCCGATATAAGTTTCAATCCACGCACCCGCACGGGGTGCGACAGCGATCCAGGGGATTGTGATCTTCGCGGGCTTCGGTGTTTCAATTCACGCACCCGCACGGGGTGCGACTTCCCAGCCGGATCACAAGCGCCGTCGCACGCTCGTTTCAATCCACGCACCCGCACGGGGTGCGACGATCAGCCAGACGGACATATCCTTCGCATCGATCTCGTTTCAATCCACGCACCCGCACGGGGTGCGACCGGCGACCGAAGCGGGGGCTGACGTGTCTGGAATGGTTTCAATCCACGCACCCGCACGGGGTGCGACTGACGGAAGACGAGTTTCGGAAAATCGCTGAGCTGTTTCAATCCACGCACCCGCACGGGGTGCGACTCAAAATAGCGATCGCGAGCAGCAATGTAAAAAGTGTTTCAATCCACGCACCCGCACGGGGAGCGACTTCCGGCAAGTCAGGTCGTGGACTTCCGCGACCCGTTTCAATCCACGCACCCGCACGGGGTGCGACACTTGCTTCACATCGCTGATGTGCTGCACATTCGGGTTTCAATCCACGCACCCGCACGGGGTGCGACTGCCCGGCCTGCGGGCATAAGGGGGAGCAGAAAGGAGTTTCAATCCACGCACCCGCACGGGGTGCGACACCCGTTCAAACGCCGGTACAAACGCCCGTACAGTTTCAATCCACGCACCCGCACGGGGTGCGACGTTGCTGTGTTCTGGTTTCAAAATAGGCGTGCTGAGTTTCAATCCACGCACCCGCACGGGGTGCGACGACCAAGTGTGGGGGCTTATGCCCCCTCCCTCTAGGTTTCAATCCACGCACCCGCACGGGGTGCGACCGAGTCCATGCGCGCGGTCAGTGTCGAGACTGCGCGTTTCAATCCACGCACCCGCACGGGGTGCGACGGACCTGTACAAGCGACACTGGAGCCCCGAATACGTTTCAATCCACGCACCCGCACGGGGTGCGACTGGGCGATATCGTAAACGATAGGCTGTTGGTCTGGTTTCAATCCACGCACCCGCACGGGGTGCGACAGGTGTTGTATCCGCGGACTACGCGCTCGTACCGGTTTCAATCCACGCACCCGCACGGGGTGCGACGGCGGGATTCTCGCCGCTTTGCTGTTTTGGTTCAGTGTTTCAATCCACGCACCCGCACGGGGTGCGACTGAGGCCAAAGTAAGCAAAAATATCAGTGACGCGTTTCAATCCACGCACCCGCACGGGGTGCGACCCAGATTTATCGCGCTTTCCTGATTGGATATATGTTTCAATCCACGCACCCGCACGGGGTGCGACGGAAACAGCGCCCTAAGTTTAGCGGCGCTGTCTGGTTTCAATCCACGCACCCGCACGGGGTGCGACTGTACAAAATACATTGACCGCAAGCGTAACAGGCGTTTCAATCCACGCACCCGCACGGGGTGCGACTTCGTCCGGGTCGAACGGCGGCGTCGCCACTACGTTTCAATCCACGCACCCGCACGGGGTGCGACTATTGTTCAGGGTTATAGGTCGATTGAAGAGCAGTTTCAATCCACGCACCCGCACGGGGTGCGACGATTTCTTCGGGTCAAACTTCCGGTTCTTCACTTCACGTTTCAATCCACGCACCCGCACGGGGTGCGACTGTCCCCACTCTGAGCCCTTACCCCGCAAGGCTTCCAGACCTCAAAAGTGCGAACCTCAAAATCAGCCTACCTAAAACTGGACAAAAACACAAGTAAAACTGGACAAAGCCTTACGTGGCGCGGGGTGCGAACCTCCCGGGAATTTCATAGGAGCTTCAGGTTCGCACTTTTTCATCAAATAAAAAGCAACCCAGCCCGGCAAGAATGGTAGCCAGGAAAGGTTGCGCTCTGGATGTCCGTCAGCCGATCGGAAGGGTCGATCAGAAAACGGGCACAGATAATTTATTTAGAATGATCATAAGGATAAATCGTAAACCTGTCAATCCAGCATTCATTCACACAAAATACAATTTCCATATGAATTAAAAAAAGGAGATAACAAGCATTTTGTTGAATACATAAGCGACCAACCAAAATACACAGGTCATTCCATTCGAAGGAGGTAGAAGATTGAACTACTACGCCCATACCACAGACTCCGACGACAAATCGACCTGGCAGCTGCTCAAGACGCATCTCACGGAAGTCGAAGAGCTGGCAGGTTCCATGGCTGACATCTTCGGGGCTTCGGAGTGGGCGGGAGCGGCCGGAAGACTGCACGATCTGGGCAAATACTCGCTGGCTTTTCAGCGGAGGCTCGACGGTTCTTCAAAACAGGTAGACCACGCGACGGCCGGAGCGCTGGAGCTGACTCGGCACTGGTCGGGCAATTTTACGGAAAAGCTGTCCGCGCGCCTGCTCGCTTATATCGTGGCCGGTCATCACGGCGGGCTGCCGGACTACGGAACGTCGGATGCGGATCACAACGCAACGCTTCGCAAAAGGCTGAAAAGTACGGATCATATCGAAGACTACAGCGCCGCCTATACAGAAATCACCCTCCCCGATGCTCCGCGCCGCATTCCGATCAAGGCCGGACCCGCGCACGCGCCCGGCTTCCAGTTTTCTTTTTTCACCCGCATGCTGTTCTCCTGTCTGGTCGACGCCGACTCCCTCAATACCGAAGCTTTCGCCGATCCGTCCAAACATCGTCTGCGCAAACGCGAAGAACAGGCGGACGAACAAACGAAGAAGCTGTTCGAGCAGCTCAGGGAGCGGTTCTACGCCTATCGCAGCGCCAAATTCCATACGCCCCGCGGCGATATCGACCGCTGGCGTACGGAAATCTTCGAAGAAACGATCCGGCGCGCCGCCGATCCTCGCGGACTGTTCAGCTTGACCCTGCCGACCGGAAGCGGAAAAACGCAGGTTTCGCTGGGCTTCGCGCTCGAACATGCGATTACGCACAGCCTGCGGCGAATCATTTACGTAATTCCGTATACATCGATCATCGAGCAGAACGCCCAGGAGTTTCGGGACATTCTCGGCGGCGGACTTGTGCTTGAGCATCATTCCAACTTTCAACATGAACCGCATGCCGACGGAACGCCAAGCTTCGAAACGACGGAACGTCAGAAGCTGGCCGAAGAAAACTGGGAACTTCCTCTGATCGTGACGACGAACGTACAGTTTTTCGAATCGCTGTTCGCCGCCCGGCGTTCTTCGACGCGCAAGCTGCACAATATCGCCGGAAGCGTCATCGTGCTCGACGAAGCGCAGATGATGAACGGCGGATTTTTTAAACCTTGCCTGTATGCGCTGGACGAACTGGTTCGCAATTACGGATGTTCCGTGATGTTCTGTACCGCGACCCAGCCGCCTGCCGACCAACTGCTGCCGCACGCGAAGATCGTGGAGACCGTCACCGATCCGCAGCGCCGTTACGAGCAGTTCGAGCGGGTGAATATCCGTTTTGCCGAAAAAAAAACGTGGACGGAACTTGCGGAGCGGATTGCGGAAAACCGGCGGCAGGCGCTCTGCATCGTCAATACGCGCGGCAACGCCCGGGTATTGTACGAAACGCTGGCGGAGCAATACGCGGAAGACGAATTGGATCATCTAAGCGCCCGTATGTGCCCGCAGCACCGCAGGGATATTTTGCGTACGGTCAAAAAGCGCCTCGACGCCGGGCTGCCCTGCGTGCTCGTCAGTACGCAGCTGATCGAAGCCGGCGTGGATATCGACTTTCCCGCGGTGTATCGCGAGCTGGCCGGGATCGATTCGATCGCGCAGGCGGCGGGACGCTGCAATCGCAACGGACGGTTAATGCGGGGCGGGCAGCCGTGCAAAGGCGAAGTGACCGTTTTCGAAACGGAGAAAGGGCTGCCGGCCGGCTGGATGAGTCGAACCGGCTCAATCGCCCGCAAACTTCTGCTTGAATACGGCGAAAGCGGAACGAGCCCGCTGTCGATCGAGGCGGTACGGAAATACTTCGCGGAGTTGTTTTTTTACGGGCAAAGCAGCGAATCCGATCAAACGGATTCCGAAGGCATTCTGCCGCTGCTGGAAGAAGATGCGAAAGATATGGGGTTTCCTTTTAAAACGGTGGCCGATAAATTCAGCCTGATCGACTCGCCGATGCAAACGCTGCTGATTCCCTACGTCGACGACAAAGAACGCGAAGAAGCGCAGGCGGCCGGGCAAGATCCCGACGATCCTTATTATGAAGGCAAAGCCCGGAAATTGCTGAATCGCTTGGAAAAAGAACCTTTCGAAATCAGGTCGATCATGCGCGCTCTTCAACCTTATACCGTCCAGCTTTATCCGTACGAATTCGGAGAATACCAACGCGCGGGAGAGCTGGAAGAAGTTCGCGAAGGGATTTTTGTGTTGAGCCGGGCGAATGCCTGGTATGACCTAAAGACGGGAATCAAGCCGTATTCGCTGCAAAGCGCGGTTGAGGAACTGTGGATTGTATAAGTGCAAGCAGAAAGGAGGGCCGGTATAGATGGGCTATGGAATCAGGCTTTATGTATGGGGAGATCGGGCGTGCTTCACGCGTCCGGAAATGAAGGCGGAGCGGGTGAGCTACGACGTGATGACGCCTTCGGCGGCGCGCGGGATTCTGGAAGCGATCCATTGGAAGCCGGCGATTCGCTGGGTGGTGGACCGGATTCATGTGCTGAACGAGATCGCTTTCGATTCCGTGCGGCGCAACGAAGTAGAGAATAAGATTTCGGCTTCCCAGGTGAAATCGGCGATGAACGGGCGCGATATTGTACTGAATCAGGCTTCTTCGGAGGAGCGGCAGCAGCGCATGACCGTGATGCTGCGGGATGTGGCTTATGTCATCGAGGCGCACTTTGAAATGACGTCGAGCGCGGGCGAAACCGACAATCCGGAAAAGCATTACAGCATCTTTTCCCGGAGAGCACGCAACGGGCAGTTTTATCATCAGCCGTATTTCGGATGCCGGGAATTCCCGGTGCATTTCGAACTGCTGGAAGACGGACAGCCGCTGCCCGCTTCGTATTATGCGCAAACGCCGGAGCGGGATTTGCAGTGGATGCTGTGGGATCTGGAGTACGGGCAGGATATAACGCCGAAGTTTTTCCGGGCAACCATGCGCGAAGGCGTGATCGAAGTGCCGGACCTGCATAAGCGGGAGGTGCGGTCATGATCGTGCAGTCGCTTTACGAGCGATACGAGCAGCTGCTGGCGGACCCGAATTCCGGAATGTCGAAGCCGGGCTACAGCTCGGATAAAGTGTCTTTTGTACTGGAAATTAGCGAAAACGGCGAACTACGGAATATCGTGGATCTGCGCGTGCAGCAGGGCAAAAAGCTGGTTCCGCTGCGGATGATGGTGCCGGAGCATCCGGTGCGCACAAGCGGGATCAAGCCTTTTTTTCTATCGGACAAAGCGGAATATCTACTCGGAATACTGGCGGACAAAGACTCGGGACTCAAAGCGTCGCCCGCCAAATACGCCAGCAGCGCCGACCTTCACAAACGGCTGCTTGCAGGATGCGATCGGCGGGAAGCCCGGGCTGTCGCCGGTTTCTTCGAAGGGTGGGACCCGCAGGCGCTGTCGGAGACTTCGCCTTTTTACAGCGATCTGCTCAAAATCGTCGGAACGACGGATAACAATCTGATCTTCCATTTGAGCGGAGCGAATGAATATGTACATGAGGTGCCGGAGGTGCAGGAAGTCTGGGACCGCTCGATCGCGGAAGCCGAAGCGGGCAGCGATGCGGTACTCGGCGATTGTCTGGTTACGGGCCGCGCCGATCAGCCGATTGCCAAAGTACACAAAGTGAATATTAAAGGCGTTCCGAATTCGCAACAGGCCGGTGCAAGCTTAATCTCTTTCAACTTCAAAGCAGCCGAGTCGTATGGAAAAGAAAAAAGTCTCAACGCTCCCGTCAGCGAAGCCGCTTCGGTCGGTTACGCCAAAGCGCTGAATCATCTGCTGCTGTCGGAACGCAACCGGCTGCGCCGCATGGGCGATATGACGGTCGTCTTCTGGGCGCAGCGTCTGCCGGACGAACCGGAGCGGGATTGGGAGCTGCAGGAGAGCATGTTCGGGACGTTTTTTGAAGGAGGACACGGCGAAGCGTCTTCCGGCAGCGCGAACGACGCCGGCGAAGCGGCGGAATCTTCCGACAATGCCGGAACCATGGCGGCAGGCGAAGAAGATCGCGCGCTGACCCGCCAGGTGGAGGACCTGCTCGGCCGTGTCAAACGCGCGGAAACCGTAACCGCGGATATGCTGCCGGCCAAAGAAGCTTCCTTCTATGTGCTCGGTATGTCGGGTAACAATGCGCGTTTGGCGGTACGCTTTTTCTGGAACGGCTCGTTCGAAGAACTGTTTCGCAAACTGAGTTTGTA
This sequence comes from Saccharibacillus sp. CPCC 101409, assembly GCF_030518235.1. Lineage (GTDB taxonomy): Bacteria > Bacillota > Bacilli > Paenibacillales > Paenibacillaceae > Saccharibacillus. Next base: position 553,501 of record NZ_JAULSA010000002.1, read on the forward strand.
CGCGTCGGATATGGCGATGAACCGTCCGGGCGATCGCCCTGCCGATCTTCCGCAGCTGTTCAATATCATGCTCCAGACGGTACGGCAGACCGGCGATATGTCCAAGATGCGGCAAAGCATCTCGGGTGCGATGGAAAGCGAATGGTTCCGGGCGATGCTGAGCGGAGGCGCGCTGCCGTATTCGGTCTACGCCGCCGTCGTCGGACGAGCGCGGGTGGACGGGCGCATGTCGCCATACGGCGAGCACGGACGAAGCGCCTGGATTCGGGCTTCGATCATCAAAGCTTACTTAACGAGATACGCGCGGATTCATCACTTTAACGAAATCGAGGAGGCGTTGACGCCTATGTTAAACGAAAACGCGCAGCCGGTCGCTTACCGGTTGGGAAGACTGTTTGCGGTGTTGGAACGGGCGCAGACGGATGCGGCGGGCGGACCTAACCGTCTGAATGCGACGATCAAGGACCGCTATTTCGGTTCCGCTTCCTCGACGCCGGCCGCTGTATTCCCGATCCTGCTTCGTCTGGCGCAGCATCATATGTCGAAAGCGGAGTACGGCAGATTCCGCGATCGGGAGATCGGGGCTATTTTGCAGGGCGTGGACGGGTTTCCGAATCATCTGGACTTGAAGCAGCAGGGGCTCTTCATGCTTGGATACTATCATCAGGCGGCTTACCGGGCTCCGGCAAAGACGGCAATCGGCGAACCTTCGGAGCATGCGGCCGAGAGCGGGGAAGACCTTTCGAACGAAGTACAGGTATAAACGCAGCCGGATAAACGCGAAAGCCGGGCATAAGATCGAGGATCTGCACACCATTACACCGCGGTACGGGCCACGGCCTTATTCCGCGAAACGGAGGCTAATGAAATGACGGATGCGAATATTCAGGGATCTATTTTGGAGCAGGAAGACGTAGAGAACAGCAGCACGGTAGGCACCATCAATCGTCACGAATTCACCATCTTCTTCGATGTGACCAACGGCAACCCGAACGGCGACCCGGATATGGGCAATATGCCGCGGATCGATCCGGAGACCGGACACGGAATTGTGACCGATGTCTGCCTGAAACGCAAAGTGCGCAACTATGTGGATATTACGCGCGAGCAGGGCGAAGGGCACCGGATCTATGTAACGGAAGGCGCGGTGCTGAACGAACAGCATCGCAAAGCGTATCGCAGCCTGCGCGAAGAAGACGTGGACAAAGCCAAAGAATTGAAGCCGAAAGACCGCGCCGAAGCGGCGCTGCTCACCCACTGGATGTGCGACAATTTCTACGACGTCCGCGCGTTCGGCGCCGTGATGACCACCAAAGTCAACTGCGGCCAGGTGCGCGGACCGGTCCAGTTTACGTTCGCCCGCAGCATCGATCCGATCTTCTCGCAGGAAACGACGATTACGCGCATGGCCGTGACGCAGGAAGGCAGCGATAAAGAACGCGAGATGGGACGCAAGCATATCGTGCCTTACGGACTGTACCGGATGGACGGCTATGTGTCGGGACATCTGGCGGAGAAAACGCATTTCGGTCCGGAAGATCTGGAACTGCTGTGGGAGTCGCTGGAGAATATGTTCGAACACGACCGCTCCGCTTCCCGCGGACAGATGGCGCTGCGCAAGCTGATCGTGTTCGAACACGCGTCCAAGCTTGGAAACGCCCCGGCGCATAAACTGTTCGAACGGATAGTGGCGCGTAAAACGAACGATGCTCCGGCGCGTTCCTATACGGATTACGAGATCGAAGTGCGTACAGCCGATCTGCCGGACGGCGTGACGGTAACCGAAAGATGAGCGCGCCCAAGGCGTACGGTGACGACGAACTGCTGATGCTGTCCGGTCTCCAGCATTATTCGTTCTGCAAACGCCAGTGGGCGCTGATCCATATCGAACAGCAATGGGAAGAAAATATCAAAACGTACGAAGGGCAGCTGCTGCATAAACGCGCGGATAATCCCGAACTGACGGAGAAAAGAGGCAATCTGCTGATCTCCCGCGCCATGCCGCTCGTTTCGCATCGGCTGGGACTCAGCGGTAAAGCGGACGTGATCGAGTTTCATGCCGCGGATATCGAAACGCCTCCGGGACTGGCCGCAAAGCTCGCCGGTCGGCGCGGAAGCTGGATTCCTTTTCCCGTTGAATACAAGCGCGGCAAGCCCAAACCCGACGATTGGGACGAAGTACAGCTCTGCGCACAGGCGATTTGTCTGGAAGAGATGTTCGGTGTAACCGTCGAAGAAGGCGCTTTGTTCTACGGCGAGCGGGAACGGCGGGTGGATGTTGCATTCACGGAAAGTCTGCGCAAGCGCGTCGAGGAATACTTGTCCGGGATGAGGGAATTGTTCGACAGAGGAGAAACGCCGCCCGCGCGGTACAAGGCCGGATGTAAGTCGTGTTCGCTGATCGATATCTGTATGCCCAGGATGAGAACGGGCGGCGTCGGGCGCTATATGGAAACCTATCTGGAGGACGACGAGGAAGAATAACGCGGCGTTCGTGCCGGAGAAGGGAGAGGTTGTTTTGCGAAAACTGCTGAATACGCTCTACGTTACGGCCGCGGACAGTTATCTGGCGCGCGACGGCGAGAATGTGCTTGTGCTGATGGGCGACAAAGAGCAGAAAGAAAAGTTCCGCGTACCCGTGCACAATTTGGAGCAGATCGTGACATTCGGTTATACGGGCGCAAGTCCGGCGCTGTTCCATCTGTGCGCGGAACGCGGCGTCGGATTGACTTTTCTCAACGAATACGGCGGTTTTCAGGCGCGTATTCAAGGAAAGGTGAACGGGAATGTGCTGCTGCGGCGCAAACAGTACCGGCTGGCGGACGGAGAAGAAGCGGTGCGGATCTCGGGACGGTTGATCCAGGCGAAGATTATCAACTCGCGCAGCGTGCTGCGCCGGGCGGTGCGCGACCATGCGGCGGAGATCGATGCGGTCAAAGTCACGGAGGCGGCGAACGCGCTCAAGCGGTTGTCGCTGTCGGTGTTGAAAATGCCGACCGGCAATACGATTCGGGGCGCGGAAGGCGAAGCGGCGAAGATTTATTTCGGAGCGATGAACGAGTTGATCCTGGCGGACCGGAATCTTTTCTATATGCAAACGAGAAACCGCCGTCCGCCGCTCGATCCGCTCAACGCGCTGCTTTCCTTCGTTTATACGCTGCTGCGCATCGATGTGCAGTCGGCGCTTGAGACGGTAGGACTCGATCCAGCCGTGGGATTTCTGCATCGCGACCGCCCCGGCCGGGCAAGCCTTGCGCTTGATTTGATGGAAGAACTTCGTCCGTACGTCGCCGATCGGCTGGTCTTGTCGCTGGTGAATCGCCGTCAGCTGTCCGCGAAGTCTTTTGTGATTAAAGAAAACGGGGCCGTGCTGCTTAAAGACGATGCACGCAAAGAAGTACTGTCCGCCTGGCAGAAACGCAAGCAGGAAGAGATCACGCATCCTTTTCTGGGTGAAAAGATTTCGCTCGGATTGCTGCCTTACGCGCAGGCGCTGCTGCTGGCGAGGCATATCCGGGGCGATATGGACGACTATCCGCCGTTTCTGTGGAAATAAAGGTACATCATGCCGCCCATATCGCCTGAATCGAACAGGCAGGGCGGGGAAAGGAAGCGGCTCCCATGATGGTGCTGATTACGTACGATGTGCAGACGACTTCCCCGGAAGGCGTGAAGCGCCTGCGTTCCATCTCAAAGATCTGCCAGAATTACGGCCAGCGGGTACAGAATTCCGTCTTCGAATGCCTCGTCGACCCGTGGCAGTTCAAGCAGCTCAAGACGCAGCTCGAATCGGTCATGGACCCTAAAGCGGATAGCCTGCGCTATTATATGCTCGGAGCGAATTGGAAAAGGAAAGTGGAGCATGTAGGGGCGAAAGAAGGGTATGACCCGGAAGGGCTGCTGTTGTTGTAAAGCGTGTGGGGGATAGGCGAAAAGCCGCGGGATGCGTTCCTGCGGCTTATTTGTGTGCTGGGAGGGCGCGATGTCTTCATCCATGTTTCCAGTGAGGAACAACATGGAGCTGATTCGTCGTAGGAGGGTACTCATTGTTTCAATCTATGCTCTTGCGTAGGGAGCGACGGCCCCAAGGAGTACACTGTTTGTTAGGAGGGCGATGTGTTTCAATTCACGCTCCCGCATGGGGAGCGACTGTTCCCACTCTGAGCCCTTGTGCTGCAAGGCTTCCAGACCTCAAAAGTGCGAACCTCAAAATCAGACTAACGAAAACTGGACAAAAACACAAGTAAAACTGGACAAACCCTTATGTGGCGCGGGGTGCGAACCTCCCGGGGATTTCATGGGAGCTTCAGGTTCGCACTTTTTGAGAGTATGGTTTAAGAAGCCTGATTGGTCTGAGACTAAAAAAAGAACTCAGCCTCTAAAGTCGAAAGGCAAAGTTCTTCGCTTCTATCGTTTGAATTGAAGATTAATCGCTTCATCCATGTTCGTAAAACTCGCTTAACCATTCATCCAACTCCACAATTCGCTGCTTTAGCTCATTCAGGCATCCGTATTCTTTTGCCACTTTTAGAAGAGCATTCGTGTTCCGGTGTTCTCGCAAATACCGATCGAGGCTTTCAAAAAGAACTCTCTCTTCACGATCAAAACGAAGCAAATCGACAATCGTTCGCTCGGGAGAAGTCAAATACAAGCCGTGTCCAACTTTGCGCGTAAATCTCAAATCGAGTTCCGCTTGCGCATACATTTGCAGATAACCCATGTTGTAATCGCGAGGCAGCGGGGCAAACACCATGACGGGCAGCGAAGGAAAAGTAGACTGCCGATTCAGATGCGAGGCGCTCTCCATACATAATACGCCGGATAGATCGCTGTTGGCGAAGAAAGAGCTCAGCTCCATTTTTCCACCCACTCTCCCTGAATTGGATTCCAATAAGCCGCGGAAATTTCCGCTTGATTCAACTGCCCGGCGATCGGATAAACGAAAGTAATCACGCGAGCGCAGACCGTTTCGAACGAAGGTTTATTTGGGATTCCGCTCAATTTCGAATACGCGTGCTCCAACTTGACCGGATCGGCAATATGATAAGGAATTTCTATACCTTTGCCAACCGCTAACTTTTCTTGGATTTCCGGCAGCAGCACGTTCATAGCGTAGTCCATCAAATAAGAAAAAAGGTAAAGGTCGTAAAGGTCTTTGGATCTTCTGTAGATACGGGTTGAAAGAAATACAGCCACTTTATCCGCGAGCATGGTAGGGATCGTGAACCCCGGCAAGTAGCCGCCTACATAAATCTCCGTTTTACCTGAAAAAGAACTGATATTCATGTCTACATCGAATTGATGATTCTGACTGCTGGTAAGGGTGACTGTATCGCTGCCGGGAAAGCGGTCGAATCCTCTTCTGCTTTTGAGCGAATAAGATAAGCCCAACTGAGAGGATTGACTAATCTTTTTGGGAACTTCGTCGAGAAATTGCTCCCAACTTTCTTTTTTGGAAATATGAAAATCCGCGTCTACTGTAGGCCTGGCAACCAGATTAGCATTATATTTCTGCACAGCTGCCTCCAGATTGAGCCCGCCTTTTAAAACGATACGATCCGAGAAGCCGGCGGCGTTGACCGCTTTGACGAAGTCTCTTAGTACCTGTTGGAGAGAGTAGGGCGATGAAGAAAAAATATTCATGATACCGCTCCTTGGTCGACCGACTAGCAAATTTGTTTTGTCTTTCTGTAAGTATAGCATCATTATATGGATTTTGAATCATGCTCTGGGGCAGAGGAATGGGGGTTTTATGGAATAAAAAATGCTCTCGTATGGGGAGCGACTCTTCCAGATGCAGGCGTCCGGGTACGATCGCATGCGGTTTCAATCCACGCACTCGCACAAAGTGCGACCAGGTATGACAAGCGCAGGGTTAGCATCCGCCCGCCGTTTCAATCCACGCACCTACGCCGTCGTAAACAGCGCCAGCCCGAGCGTTTCAATCCACGCACCCGCACGGGGAGCGACGCATCTTTAGCCTGTCCCTGAACATCGGAATTTGTTTCAATCCACGCTCCCGCACGGGGAGCGACACGATCGGGAAGTCGATCTTGTAGAACGACCGAGTTTCAATCCACGCTCCCGCACGGGGAGCGACGGCCGGAAACTGCCAACGAAATTCATGATAGATCGGTTTCAATCCACGCTCCCGCGTAGGGAGCGACAGAAAATAAGATGCCGTATACAGAAATTTTTAAGTTTCAATCCACGCTCCCGCGTAGGGAGCGACTTTTTCGACGGAATAATCGAAAAAACCGGCTCAAGTTTCAATCCACGCTCCCGCACGGGGAGCGACTTTCATTGTGGCATTTAGTTATTATGATAATGAGTGTTTCAATCCACGCTCCCGCACGGGGAGCGACAGTTCACGAGGAAACTTGTTCGTACCGGGATACGGTTTCAATCCACGCTCCCGCACGGGGAGCGACAAAAGAGGTCAGCGGCACAAGCAGCAAGATTCCTGTTTCAATCCACGCTCCCGCACGGGGAGCGACGATGGGGAATCGCCAAGCGGTAAGGCACCGGGCTTTGTTTCAATCCACGCTCCCGCACGGGGAGCGACTGTCCCCACTCCGAGCCCTTGCCCCGCAAGGCTTCCAGACCCCAAAAGTGCGAACCTCAAAATCAGCCTACCGAAAACTGGACAAAAACACAAGCAAAACTGGACAAAGCCTTACGTAGCGCGGGGTGCGAACCTCCCGGGGATTTCATGGGAGCTTCAGGTTCGCACTTTTGCTCTGATTTCTTCCTACATTAATATCGTTCAGGTAGTATCGCTCAACAGCGCCGTATCTCCTCCGCCAATCGCCCACCATTGCAAACGCTCCCGCCTCGCTCTATCATAAACGTTAACACGCAGCCCGAAATCTCCAACTCACTGCTAAGGAGCAACCCTTATGAAAATCCTATTCCCCGCTTCTCCGCTCGATGAGCGGAAGCCGGACGAGAGTTACGCCGAAGAATACGAATCCGCGCAGGCTGCCGGTTTTACGGTCGGGCTGGTCAATCTGGAGGAGCTGCTGCTGAACCGCGATCCGGTGCGGGCGATTCGGATGCTGAAAGCGGAAGAGGAGCGCACCGAAGCGATCTATCGCGGCTGGATGCTGAAGCCCGCCGACTATGCGCTGCTGTTCGATACGCTCAAGTCCCGCAATCTGCGGCTCATCAACACGCCGGAACAGTACAAGCACGCCCATTATCTTCCGGAATCTTACGACAAGATCGCAGGCCGCACGCCGGAATCGGTCTGGGTGCCGGCTGCCACCCCCGAGCCGCCTATGAACGAAGTTTACGAAGCGATCCGCGTATTCGGCGAGCGGCCGATCGTCGTCAAAGACTACGTCAAATCGCGCAAGCACGAATGGCTGGAAGCCTGCTATATCCCGAACGCCGCCGACCGGGATCAGGTGGAGCGGGTCGTGCGTACTTTTCTGGACCGGCAGGGCGACGAGTTGAACGAAGGCCTGGTGTTCCGGGAGTTTGTCGAACTGGAATTGCTGTCGCATCATCCCCGGAGCGGCATGCCGCTGTCCCGGGAAACGCGCGTGTTTGTGCTGGACGGCAAACCGGCGTACGTATCGAACTACTGGTCGGCGGGCGAAGACCGCGAATTCGAACAGGCGCTGAGCGAATTTGTGCCGACGATCGCCGAGGTGGAGAGCCGTTTTTTCACAATGGATTTTGCCAAACGCAAAAACGGGCCGTGGATCGTGCTCGAACTGGGCGACGGACAAACGGCGGGGCTGCCCGACGATACGGATGCCGGCGTTTTCTACAGGAAATTAAGCGAGGCTTTGCACGGATAACGGTCAAGCGAGCTTGACTTTTTGAAACTTTTCAAGCCAAAAAACGTAATAGAACGAACAATGTCGGCGGAAAAAGTCGGATTTTATTCCAAAGCGGAGGTATCGTACAATGAACGGTAATCAAAGCGAAGACAGCAGACAAAAAGCAATGGGCGCCGGAATTGCGCTGGGGGCGGCGATCGGGCTGCTGTTCGGTCTGGCCCTGGACAATATCGCGCTCGGCCTGCCGATCGGGATCGGCGTAGGCGTGGCGGTCGGCGCAGCGTCTGCCAACAAGAATAAGGAGTCGCGCAAATAGAAGCACGGCAAACAAGTACATGAACAGCAAAACCGGCAGCCCGCAGTTTGCGCGGCTGCCGGTTTTTTCAATGATGAAGAAACAGCAGCCGTCCCAGCTCTTGCAGAGAAGGAAGTTCCGACTGCTGCTCGGCCAACACGGTCTCGCCCTGCATAAGCCGGCCTGCGGCTGTATCGATCCAGTAATGAGATTTTTTCATGGGATTCCTCCTTAATCGAGACAGGGTTTCCCGGCTGGAGCGCCAGGGATCAACTGCCTTTTTTATCCGGTTGACACCGCTTTCTTGGCATGTTATCGTTAACGGCAGAAGACAAACGAATATCCGATGCGGACGTGTTACTGGTCGAGCAGGCAGGATCCATTCGGGAACGACGCACGCGCCTTTTTGTAGAGCGCAGGCCTTTTTCCGAATAGGATCTTTTTTTGTGTTCTGATATCACGGACGGCGGTGCCGGGCTGAGCAGCCGGCAGCTCCGCCGCTCCGAACATGGAGGAATGGAACATGGAAAGAAGCCAGCTTGCGGAGCGAATTCTGCAACATGTCGGCGGAGAAAAGAACGTCGTCAGTCTGATCCACTGTATGACGAGGCTGCGATTCACGCTGCGGGATTCGGGCAAAGTCAACGAACGGGAGCTGCGGGTGCTGCCCGGCGTGCTCGGTTCGACCGACAACGGCGGCCAGTATCAGGTCATTATAGGCAACGACGTGCCTAAAGTCTACCAGGAGGTCGTAAAGCTGCTGCCCGCGCAGGGCGCTTCGCAAGCTTCCGGCGGTGCCGACGAACCGAAGAAGAAAATGAACGTTTTGATGCGCATGGTCAACGTGCTGTCGTCCGCGATGGCGCCGATCGTGCCGGCTCTGGCCGGGGCGGGTATTCTGAAAGTCATCATCTCGCTGCTCGTGCTGACGGGCGTGCTGACCGCGGAAGATCGCGTTTATTATTTTCTGTCCTTTTTCGCCGATGCGGTATTCTACTTCCTGCCGTTCATGCTGGCGCTGTCTTCGGCCAACAAGTTCAAAGTCAATCCGTATCTGGCGCTGGCGATCGCCGGCATCATGCTGCATCCCAAGTGGATCGAGCTGGTCACAGCCAATGAACCCGTCGCCCTGCTGGGCGTGCCGGTGACGCTGATCAACTACAGTTCGACCGTAATTCCGATTATCGTCGTCGTGTGGCTGATGTCCTACGTCGAACGCTTCGCGGAGCGGGTGTCGCCGGGCGTGATCAAAGTCTTTTTCAAACCGCTGGTCGTGATTATCGTCATGGCGCCGGTCGCGCTGCTTGCGGTCGGTCCGCTGGGCTACCATCTCGGAAACGGGCTTGCGGTCGGTATTTACTTTATCCAGGAAAAAGTAGGCTGGCTCGCGCTGGCGATTCTGTCCGGCTTCAAGCCGCTGCTGGTCATGACCGGCATGCACTGGGCTTTTACGCCGGCCATCATCACCTCGATCGCGACCTACGGATACGACGGCTTGATGGCGGTCAGCTCGCTCTCCGCGATCTTCTCGCTGACCGGCGCGTGCTTCGCGGTCGCGATCAAGACGCGCGACAAGTCGATGCGCCAGATCGCGATCTCCTCGGGGACGACCGCGCTGCTGTCCGGCGTTACCGAGCCCGCGATCTACGGCGTCGTATTCCGGCTCAAACGTCCGATGATCGCCAGTATTATCGCGGGGCTGATCGCCGGCGTGTTCGCCGGCATCGTCAAGCTCAAGATCTTCGCCATGGTCTCGCCGTCGCTGCTCAAGCTGCCTTCGTTCGTCAGCGATCTGTATCCGGGCAACTTCCTGAACGCGGTGATTACGGCTTCGATTGCGCTGGTCGCTTCGTTTATCCTGACGTTTGTGCTCGGTTTCAAAGACGAAAGCGTTTCGGAAGTCCAGCCGTCCGGTGCGGAAGTTACCGGCGAGAACGGCAGTAACGCTCCCGGAGCCGATGCCGGGCCCGCGGCTCTATCCGTTCTCTCCAAGCAGCAGCTCCCGGTATTCAGCCCGCTGCGCGGCGAAGCCGTCGATTTGTCGAAGGTCGACGATAACGTGTTTGCCGACGAGCTGATGGGCAAAGGGATCGCGGTGATTCCGGCCGAAGGCCGGCTGGTCTCGCCGGTCGGGGGCACGGTTACCACGCTCACCAAAAGCAAACACGCCATCTCGGTCACGTCCGACGAAGGCGTCGAGGTGCTGATGCATATCGGTGTCGATACCGTGCGGCTCAAAGGGCAATTTTTTGAAAATCTCGTGGAAGCCGGCGATCGGGTCGAAGTGGGCGATCCGCTGATCGAGTTCAGTATCGAAGACATTCGCGCGGCGGGCTTCGATGTGATCACGCCGATCATCATTACGAACACGGCGGATTATCTCGATGTCATCGGCGGAGGGAACCGCGATGTCCAGCCGGGCGATCAACTGATTGCCGTTTTACAGCCGCATTCGAACATATTAAACCGGGCAGGAGGAGATTTAAGATGAAAAAAGTACGAGAACAATTTCCGCCGGACTTTCTCTGGGGAGGCGCGACGTCCGCGATCCAGATCGAAGGCGGTTTCCGAGAAGGCGGCAAAGGACCGTCGACCGCGGATCACGTCACGGTCGGCAGCCGGACGTCCAAACGCCGGATCACGCGGGAGTTCGAAGAAGGGACGCTGTACCCGAGCCACGAAGCCATCGACTTTTACCATCGGTATAAAGAAGACATCGCGCTGTTTGCGGAGATGGGGTTCAAGATTTTCCGCATGTCGATCTCCTGGACGCGTATTTTCCCGACGGGCGAAGAAAGCGAGCCGAACGAGGAAGGGCTGCGTTTTTACGACAGGGTGTTTGCGGAGCTGCGCAGGCACGGCATCGAACCGCTGGTGACGCTGTCGCATTACGAACTTCCTTTTGTACTGAGCGAGAAATATAACGGTTGGGAATCGCGCCGGCTGGTCGACTTGTTTGCCAAGTACGCCGAAGTCGTGCTGGAACGCTACAAAGATTCGGTCAAATACTGGATTACGTTCAACGAATTGAACTGTCTGCTGAAGCCTTACGGGACGTACTTCGCCGGCGGCATGCTGCTGCCCGAGGAGAACGGCGAACTCTTTTTCAAGCCGACGAACGACGATGCGCGCAAAAGACTCCAGGCCATGCACCATCAGCTGGTGGCGAGCGCAAAAGCCGTGGCGATCGGACGCCGGATCAATCCGGAGTTCCGTATCGGCTGCATGATCACCTACCATTCGCCGTATCCGTACACGTGCAGCCCGGACGACGTGATGCTGGCGCAGGAAGAAGACCTGATCAACAACCTGCTCTGTTCGGACGTGCAGATTCGCGGCGAATATTCCGGACCCGCGCTGCGCTATATGGCGGACAAGGGCATCGAGCTGGAGGTAGAGGCGGAAGACGATGCGATTTTGCAAAACGGCTGCGTCGACTACTATACGTTCAGCTATTACACGCCGTTTACGCTGAGCACCGATCCGACGCTGGAAACGACGGCGGGCAATATGGCGCGGGGCATCAAGAATCCGTATATCCCGACAAGCGACTGGGGCTGGCAGATCGATCCGCAGGGGCTCCGCTGGGCGCTGAACAACATCCACCACCGTTACCAGATCCCGATGATGGTCGTGGAAAACGGGCTGGGCGCGGCGGACACGGTGGAAGAAGACGGTTCGATTCAAGACGATTACCGCATCGGTTACCTGCGCGAACATGTGCTGGCGATGAAGCAGGCGATCCGCGACGGCGTCGATCTGATCGGTTACACGGCGTGGGGCTGCATCGACCTGGTCAGTATTTCCACGGGGGAGATGGCGAAGCGGTACGGCATGATCTATGTGGACAAACACGACGACGGAAGCGGCACGCTGGAACGGCGCCGCAAGAAGTCTTTCGACTGGTATAAGCAGGTGATCGCCTCCAACGGCGAGGAATTGAGTTAAAGCCGCGGCATTCCGGATATGGAGGCGGCGCGAAGAGGGTGGACGAAGATGCGGATTATCAAAAAGCTGAACAACAGCGTGGTCATCGCGACGGACGACGAAGGCCGGGAAACAGTGGTCATGGGCAAAGGAATCGGCTGCAATTACGAGATGGGCAGCGTGCTGAGCCAAGGCGACGTCGAGCGCGTATTCGTGCTCAAAGACGAGAAAACGTCGAGCGATGTAATCCGGCTGTCGCGCGATATCCCGGACGTGTATTTCGACGTGTCCAGCCGGGTGATCCGCTGCGCCAAACGAACGCTCAAAGCGGAGTTGAACGAGCATATTTATGTGGCGCTGACCGATCATATTTACTTCGCCGTGCAGCGGCACAAGCAGAATGTCGTCGTGCAGAACCGGCTGTTGTGGGAAGTGAAAAAGTTCTACCCGGAAGAGTTCAAAATCGGCAAATACGCGCTCAACGTGCTGCTGGAGGAACTGAATATCGTGTTTCCCGAGGAGGAAGCCGGCAATATCGCGTTCCATCTCGTCAACGCCCAGCAGTCGTCCGACGATAATATGGCGCTGAGCACAAGAATTACCGGCGTGATCAAAGACATCCTGAATATCGTTTCGTACCAGTTCGGCATCGCGCTCGACCACGAGTCGCTGAATTATTCGCGCTTCGTCACCCATTTGCAGTACTTTGCGCAGCGCCTGATCGAGAATATGGAAGTTGAACGCGACGAAGGCTTTTTGTACGACCAGGTCCGGAGCACTTACGTCAAAGAGTTCGAGTGCGCCGGACGGATTCGGAAATATATCGAAAAAAATTTCGACCGCACCATCTCCAATAGCGAGCTGATCTACCTGACGATCCATATCCACCGGGTGGTGAATCGGAGCTAGAGATTAGAGTGCTCGAACGGTTCCGAAGCTTCTTTTTCAAAAGTCAAACGCAACCCGGGCCCTCCTCTCGCGTATTAACCCGAGACAAGGAGGGCTTTTTATATGGAGTCGGTTAGGCATATGCTGGAAAACAACAAGAAGATCGCGCGCTGGGCCGGGCTTGCGGATCATTCGCCGTCGATCGGCTGGATCGTCCGGGGAGAGAAGTTCGTCTGGACGCCCGAAGCTGACGAAACGGCGGCGTCTTCCGGGAACGAATCGCAGGCGCAGTACGAGATCGGTTCGATCACCAAGACCCTGACTGCCTTCTTACTGGCGAACGGAGAACGGGAAGGGCTGTGGAACGCTTCGGATTCGCTCAGCGAAGGGATTCCGGAGCTGGAGAGCAGCGAGTTTGCCCGGCAGACGACGCTGCGCGAGCTGGCGACGCATACGTCCGGGCTTCCGAGACTGCCGCAGAACGCAATCCTCTCCATGAAGCAAGGCAAAGCCAATCCTTACGCGGGTTATCTTGACGAGCATCTGCTGGAAGCGGTGCGCGCCGAACAAGTAAAAATCAAAAAAAAGCACCAGTACTCCAACTACGGCTTCGGGCTGCTCGGCTGGATACTGGCCCGCCGCAGCGGAGTTGCGCTGCGGAATATGCTTGCGCAGGAGCTGTTTGTTCCGCTGGGCATGAACGGCAGCGAGCTTTACAGCCGCAAGCAGGCGGATACGGCGCCCGAGGCTGGCCGCAAGACGGCCGCCGAAGCGAAGGCCGTCGGAGCGCGGGAATCGTCTCGCGCGCAGGCGCCGCCTGAACAGGGATCGCCGGCCGGCAATCCGTTCGAGCTTACCGATGCCCGCAAGCAAAGAATGCTTGCGCAGTCCGGCGAGACGGCCGAACGTCTGAGGGCCGATCTGTCCCTCGTTTCGGGCTTCGCGCCCGGCGGCAAGCCGACGCCGCACTGGGATTTCACTTCCGCGATGGCGGGAGCCGGAGCGGTCCGCTCCACGCTGCCGGATATGCTGACGTATCTCGAAGCGCAGCTCGGGCAGCATCCGGGCGGCGCTTCGCTGGAGCCGGCTTTCCTGGACTGCCAGACCGAGCAGGCGTCGGTCGCCCCGTCCAAAGGCGTAGGCATCGGCTACGCCTGGATGCGCTCGATGCGCGGCGACGGAACCGTGACACACTGGCACAACGGCGCGACCTACGGCGCCAGCAGTTTCGCGGCGTTCAACCGCGATCTGCAGTCGGGCTTCGTGATTCTGTCCAATCGCGGGATAAGTCTCGGCGGACAGCTCAAGCAGATGATCGGCCTGGGCGAGCTCGGCACGGACCGCGCCGCGCATCTCGTGGCGGAAACGCTGTTTAAGAACGAATAGCTTCCAGGCCTACGCGCCGCTCGACAATTAAAAAGGATATTGAGTTTCCAAATTTCCTTGTTTGTGTAATGAGAAAAGAATGAATAAAAACCCCCATTTCTTATTACATAAGGAGGAATTACATGAACTCGTCCACATTCAACGTATTGAAAAAGCTTCCGACCGCCGCTCTCGCATCCGTCATCGTCTTCGGGACGGCGGCGTCTTCGCTGCCGTTCGCTCCGCACGTCTCGGCGGCGGAAAGTTCCGCCGCAGCCGTGGCTGCGCCTGATCTGAGCAGCTCGGAGAAAAAGGAACTGATTGCGCTGGTCAATGCTTCGATTGATTCGCAGCTCGAATTCTCGCAAACATCGGATCATTTTGAATATTGGACGCTGTCCGAGGCGCAGAACCAGGCGCTTAAAGTGCTGGCGAATCCGAACCCGACTTCGGCGCAGCTGTCTTCCGCTCTGCGCAAGCTGGAAAGTGCGAGATGGACGTACGATTACCGGTACATCGACAACAAAAGCGAAGCATCGAGATCGGCGTCCAAACTGGCGCAGTACATTACGCACGGAGAACCGCGCGAAACGCTGAATTTGACCGCGGAACAAAATGCGATCCTCGATTTTCTCGACCAGTTTTTCGCATATCTGAATGGAGTGGGCGAAAGCAAGGAAGAGGCGGTTCGAGCTTACGAATACTACAGACTGGGTCTGGCCAAGCTTCCTTCCCTGGCACCCGTAGACCTGGCGCCGTATCGCAGCTCGCTGACCGAATACCGGGCCCGGATCGTCGCGCCGCTCGCTTCGCTGGCGCAGCTTAACGTCAACGTCGACAAGCGCGTAAGCGACTTCGAGCGTTCGGCGCAGTTCCTGCAGACTTTGCTGGACAACGGTCCTTACGACCGGTCCGTTTACCAGGCTGCCCGGCACGATGTGGAGATTTACCGCAATATCATTATCGATTCGGAGGAACTGGCCCGGGCGATCGCAAGAGCGGAGCAGCTGTTGGATTCGCCGAAAGGCGTCCAGCCCGGCCAGTATCCGGCTTCGTCGTTCGGCACGCTGAACCGGGCGATCAACCATGCGCAGCGCGTCCTGGAAACCGCCGGATCGGCGGAGGAATTGGATTACGAAGCCAGCTTTGTATTGGAGCGGGCGATGAATGTGTTCAAAAACAGCGTGAAGAAGTAAGTCGGCAAGAAGAGTGAAAAGAGCTTTGTTGCGCAAGCGCGAAGCTCTTTTTGATATTTTTGAATGTAAGCGTATAAAAAACCGCTTGCCCTGCCGCTCAACCTGTGCTATTTTAAATCCATAAAAACGTTTTTAGAAAAAGGAACCAAAAACTATGGCCAAAATTACGATTCGAGATGTCGCCAGGGAAGCGGGAGTATCGATCTCCACCGTATCGAACGCGCTGAACGATGTGGACGTGCTGAACCCGGCGACGAAAATGCACGTGCTGGAAGTGGCGGAACGGCTGAACTATATTCCGAATCTGAACGGAAAAATGCTGAAATCGGGCAAGACCATGATGCTCGGCTTCTTTACCACAAGCGTGGCGGGCCCTTACTTCTACAAACTGGTCGAGACCATGTCGCGCCAGTGCGAACGCCACGGCTACGGGCTGAACGTGTTCGTCACCAAAGACAAACACGTTATCATGAGCAATATACTCGGGCGGCGGGTGGACGGCGTCATCATCTACGAAGAGCTGAAGATCGACGAAGACGATATCGCCGTGATGGAGAAAGACCGGATCAAAGCCGTGTTTCTGGACCGGGAGTTCAAAGGCGAAACGATGGGC
Source organism: Saccharibacillus sp. CPCC 101409 (assembly GCF_030518235.1). GTDB lineage: Bacteria > Bacillota > Bacilli > Paenibacillales > Paenibacillaceae > Saccharibacillus. Next base: position 569,575 of record NZ_JAULSA010000002.1, read on the forward strand.
AGCGTGATCTTCGACTCGTATACGGCGGGCTACGAAGCGGCCAAGTACCTGATCGGGCTCGGACACAAGCGGATCGCGTATATCTCGGGCGTGGACACGATGTTCGACAGCGTGCAGCGGCGGGAAGGCTACCGGGCGGCGCTGCGCGAATACGGGCTGCCGCCGGACGACGATTATATCATCCAGGGCTACTTCGAAGAAGACAGCACGTTCAACGCGATCAAAGCGTTTATCCGCTCGTACGGGCACAAGCTGCCGGATGCGTTTCTGGCGGGCAACGACCTGAGCGCGATCGGCTGCATCCAGGCGCTGAAAGCCCACGGCTACGAGATTCCGACCGATATCAGCGTCGTCGGCTTCGACGATATCGATATCGCGCCGTACTTCTCGCCGCCGCTGACGACGGTGCGCAACCCTATCGCGCGGCAGGGCATTCTGGCGATCGACCGGCTGGTGGGCATGATCCGCGGCGAAGAAGAAGGATTGTCGCAGAAGCTGCCGGGCGAACTGATCGTGCGCGGTTCCAGCCACGTCAATATCGGCAGGGCGGATCGAAGGTAATCGGTCCGTCCCGGCTCCGGTGCCCGCTGCAAAAATGTAACCGTTAACATGAAGAGAGAAGAATGTGGATCAAATCGGCTCATTTTTTTTATCCGTCAATAAAAACGTTTTAATCAATTTGAAACACTCATCATAGTAAGCGGAAAGGAGCGGCTCATATGGCAAAATCGGCTTTGGCTTCGCCGGACGGTCAATCGGCGGGCAAGCCGTCGCTGAAGCGGCGGGCCAAAAATTTCGCCATCGATTATTTCAGGCAGTGGGAGCTGCAAACGATGGTACTGCCGGGCGTTATTTTCATGATCGTATTCTGCTTTATCCCGATTTACGGCCTGACGATCGCATTCAAAAGTTATACCGTCATCGATACGCTGGACAGCGCTCCGTGGGTGGGGCTGGAGAACTTCCGCATTATTTTATCCGACCGCTACTTCTGGGATTCCGTCGTCAATACGCTCGCGATCAGCTTCCTGAAGCTTGCGATCGGATTCGTACTTCCCATTGTGTTGGCGATCATGATCTACGAAGTGCGCTTCAGCCGGTTCAAAAAGTTCGTGCAGACCATCTCTTACCTGCCGCACTTCCTGTCCTGGATCGTGCTCGGCGGGATGCTGATTACCTGGTTCTCGACGACCGGCCTGCTGAACCAGCTGCTGATGGGGCTGGGCCTGATCTCGCAGCCGCAGAATATCCTGCTCGATCCGGGGAAATACTGGTGGATCGCCGTGCTGTCGGATATCTGGAAAGAAGTCGGCTGGGGCACGATTCTTTACCTGGCGATTATGGCGAAGATCGATCCGACGTATTACGAAGCGGCCAAGATCGACGGCGCGAGCCGGATGCGGCAGATCTGGAATATCACGCTGCCCAATATGAAGATGATTATCAGCTTGAACCTGATCCTGACGGTGAGCGGCCTGCTCGGCTCCAACCTGGACCAGACGCTCGTGCTGATGAATTCCCAGAACCGCCAAACGGCGGAAGTCATCAATTCCTACGTGTACCGCATGGGCTTGACGCAGGGCGATTTCTCGTACGCGACCGCGGTGGGCCTGGGCGTCTCGATCGTATCGGTGATCCTGCTCGTGACCGCGAACAAAGTCACCAGCAAGCTGAACGACAACCAATCCGTTTTGTAAAAAGATTCATATAAGACAGGAATCGGCGCAGCGCAAAGGAGGGCTTGGATGTGAACCGACAGGCGGTAAAAGGAGATCTGGACAGCCGGGTCTTCGATACGATCAATATGATTCTGCTGGGACTGTTCGCGGTCGTGATTATCGTTCCTCTCTGGAACGTCATCGTGTCTTCGTTCAGCTCCGGCCGGTCGCTCGCGGAAGGCGGATTCATCTTCTGGCCGACCGAATTTTCCCTGGAGAATTACCGCGCGGTGTTCAGCGACTCGAGCATCTGGCAGGCGTTCTTCATCTCCGTCGCCAAAACGGGCCTCGGCGTCGTCACGCACGTGTTCTTCTGCGCCATGGTCGGCTACGGCCTCAGCAAGCGCTACATAAGAGGGCGGAGACTGTACGTCGCGATGGGCGTGATTACGATGTTCTTCTCGGGCGGGATGATCCCGACCTATCTGCTGATCAAATCGTTGGGCCTGCTCAATACGTTCTGGGTGTACATCATCCCGGCGCTGCTTAGCTACTACGACGTGGTGATCCTGATGAACTTTTTCCGCAACGTGCCCGACTCGCTGGAAGAATCGGCGAAGATCGACGGAGCGGGCGACTGGCGCGTATTCCTCAGTATCTTTATTCCGCTGTCCATGCCCGCGATGGCGACGATTGCGCTGTTCAACGGGGTTTCGCAGTGGAACGACTTTATGACCACCAAGCTGTACATCACCGACCAGTCGCTGTATCCGCTGCAGATGCTGCTCTACGATATTATCGTCCAGTCGCAAACGCAGTCCATGCAAAATATCGGCGGATCCGCGATTATCGAAACGACGACCAAAGGCGTGCAGCTCGCTACGATCGTGATCACCACGCTGCCGATCGTCGCCATCTATCCGCTGCTTCAGCGCTACTTTATATCCGGCATGATGCTGGGCGCGGTGAAAGAATAGCAGATTGAACACAAGCGTGGATTCCCGGGCGTCCGCCTATTCGAATTGGAGGAGAACAAGTATGATCGCAAATAAAAACGTTTTAAGAAAAAATGGATTTAAATTCGGCGCGGCGGTACTGACAACGGCGCTGCTGCTGACCGGCTGCGGAGGAGGAGGTTCGGGAAAAGAAGCGGCGAAAGTTTCGCTGGAAAACCGTTACGAGCTCGATCCCGAAACGCCGGCCTGGAAGCTGGACAAGAAAGAAGAGCCGACGCAGCTGACCTGGTATGTGAACGCGGACTGGTGGAACACCGATTTCGGCAGCGACGTCGTGACCAAGAAGATCAAAGAAGACCTCAATATCGACATCAAATTCATTACGGGCGACGATACCAAGCTGAATACCTTTTTCGCCGGCGGAGACATGCCCGACCTGATTACCGTGTTCGACGCCAACTCCGCCGTTGCGCAGAAAGCCGCCAGTTGGGCGCTGCCGCTCGACGATCTGGCCGATCAGTACGATCCGTATTTCCGCAAAGTCGCCGCCGAAGACACGCTGAACTGGTTCCAGCTCAAAGACGGCAAGACTTACGGCTACCCGAACTACTCCAATACGCAGGCCAACTACGACGACGGCGAAATCCAGGCGACGACGGCGTTCGCGATCCGCCAGGATATCTACGAAGCGCTGGGCAAGCCGGAGATGGGCACGCCGGAGCAGTTCGAGAGCGTCATGAAAGAAATCAAAAGCAAATACCCCAAGCTGATTCCGTTCGGCTTCAACGCGATCGGCGAAGGCACGGGCTCGCTGGGCGATACGCTCCAGGACTTCCTCGGCGTGCCGCTGGAGACGGAAGACGGACAATTTTACAACCGGAATCTGGATGAAGACTACCTGGCCTGGGTCAAAGCGCTGAACACCGTGTACCGCAGCGGCGGCATCAGCGACGACAGCTTCGCGGACGACGGAACGGCATTCGAGGAAAAAGTGAAAGCCGGCAAATACGCGACGCTGCTGATCGGCGGTACGCCTCAGCTGAGCGGCAGTTTGCAAACGTTCAAAAGCGCGCATCCCGATCAGGCTTATATGGCGATCGACGGTCCGCAGAGCACGGAAGGACGCCAGCCGACGCTCAATCAATCCGGCATTACCGGCTGGATGGTCAACTATATTACCAAGCAGTGCAAAGACCCGGCCAAAGCGATGCAAATCTTTACGTACCTGCTCAGCGACGAAGGGCAGATTCTGATGCAGTACGGAATCGAAGGCGAGACGTACAAGAAGAACGCGGACGGCAAGATCGAGCTGCTGCCGGAAGTCAACGATATGCGCCTGAACAACTCCGACCAGTATAAAAAAGAATACCGGATGAGCGAGTTCATGTTTTTCGGCCACGACAAATACGCGCTGCTGAGCGACAACGGATCTCCGGAATCGATCAAACAGATGCGGCAGTGGGGCGAAGGCAAGCTGGTGCCGCACTTCGTGCTGGAAAATATCAACCCGGACCAGGGCACGCCTCAGGCCCGCTCGCTGACCGCGATCAACACCAAATGGAACACGGCGCTCGTCAGCTTGATCCGCGCCAAAGACGACGCTTCGTTCGATGCGGTGCTTAACGATTACAAGTCGTTCCTCGACCAGAACGGCTGGGAAGACATCGTCAAAGTGCGCAGCGAGAAAATGGCGGCGAACCGCGAAAAGCTCGGTCTCAAGTGAGCGGGAAGAGCGAACAGAGCAAGTAAAGAAAGAAAAGCAAGCAGCACAAAGAAAATGCGTTTATCCGTCATCATTGAAAAGGAGGAGTGAACGTGCCTGGAATCAACATTTACCGCTCGAGCGGAGAAAACGAATTGTTTCGCGAAGTGACGCCGGAACGGATGGCGCAGGAAGCGGCCGGAGAGAAGCAGCCGGACGCGGCTTCGGCCGTCGTGACTTTGGATCCCGCGCGGCGCGGACAGCGTATGGACGGGTTCGGCGCTTCGTTTACCGACTCGGCCGCGTACCTGATCCATCAGGTGCTGGACGAGAGCAAGCGCGAAGAAGTCATGGTCAAGCTGTTCGATGCGGAGCGCGGAATCGGCCTGTCCGTACTGCGCAATCCGATGGGAGCGTCGGATTACGCGCGAAGCATCTACAGTTATAACGACCTGCCGGAAGGCGAAAGCGATCCGGAAATGGCGAAGTTCTCGATCGCACACGACGAAGAAGATATCATTCCGCTGCTGCAAACGGCGCTCAAGCTGAACCCCGCCGTCAAGCTGATGGCTTCGCCGTGGAGCGCACCGGGCTGGATGAAAAGCAGTGGTTCCATGCTGGGCGGACAGCTCAAGCCGGAGTATTACGCAGCATATGCGGAGTACTTTGTCCGTTATATCCAAGCGTTCCGGCAGCACGGACTGGATATCTGCGCGGTGACGCCGCAGAACGAATCGCTGTACGAACCGCTGCATTATCCGAGTATGCGGATGCCGGCATCCGTTCAAGCCGAATTTATCCGCGATCATCTTAAGCCGGCGTTCGTTCGGGCGGGAATCGATACGAAAATTCTGTGCTACGACCACAACTGGGACCGGCCGGATTATCCGCTCGAAGTACTGGAAGCAGCGCCGGACGCGGTGGACGGCGTAGCCTGGCACTGGTACGGCGGCAAGCCTGCGGCGCAGTCGCAGGTGCTGGAAGCGGCGCCGGGCAAAGAAGTACATTTTACCGAAGGCTCCGGCGGGGAATGGATTCCTCCGTTCGAGCAGGCCTTCTCCAATGTGATACGCACAGGGATCGAGATCCTGCGCAATCACAGCCGATCGTTCGTGCTGTGGAATATGGCGCTCGACGAACATAACGGCCCGACCGTGCCCGGCTTCGGCCGGAGTACCTGCCGCGGCATCGTGCAGGTGAACCAGGCCACCGGCGAACTGACGTATACGCTGGATTACTACGCGCTGGCGCATTTCAGCAAAGTCATCCGCCCCGGCGCGATGCGCATCGACTCGGACTGCGCGGACCTCGATATCCGCACAGCCGCGTTCGAGAACCCGGACGGCTCGCTCGGGATCGTGCTGTTTAACGACGGCGAAGAAACGTGTCGGGTCGCGTTGAACTGGCCGGACGGAGAGGAGTTGGAGTTCGCGATAAGCGGCAAAGAAGCGATTTCGGTGCTGCGGCGTTAACGTCTACGGAGCATCTTTTGAAAAATTAGATATAAGCAACACAGCAAAGCGCAGCCTCGGATATCGCGTTTCCGGCGGACTGCGCTTATGCTGCGATGATTTAGAGGATAATTCCCAACGCTCCCGGGCCTTACAGGGAGCATTTTTGAATGCGGCGGGATTCAGGCGTCTAACCCTGTCAGTTCGCGCCGCTCCCGCAGCAGTTCGATAAATACGTCCAGTGCCCGGTTGCGAAAAGCCGAAGCCGTAACAATCGAGCATTGACGGATATGCGGCAGTCCGGGAACGTCGAGGATGCACAGCTCCCCGCTGTTCAATTCCCGCCGAATCGCCCACTTCGAAAACAGGCCGATGCCAAGACCAGCGATGACCGCTTCCTTGACGGCCTGCATGCTGTTGAATACAAGGACCTCCGACGGCACTACGCCCAGCCCGTCGAGCGCTTCGTCGGCGGCTTCGCGGGTGCCCGAACCGGACTCGCGCAGTACCCAGGCACAGGCGCTCAGCGCTTCCGGCACGATCGGTTCGAGGAACGGCGAGCCGCTTCCGCTTTGCCGATCGATGCGATTCAGATCTTCTCGAAGGCGCAGATGGAAAGGATTATTCGGCGGCGCCGGCCATTCGCCTTCGCGCCTGGCAAGGGGATGTTCCGGCGAAGCCGCCAGTAATATACGGTCCTCGGCCAACGCTTCGGCATGAAGCTCTTTTAGGTCGCGCGGATGACCTTCGACAATTCCGATGTCCAGCTCGCCGGCGCGCACTTTGCTCGCGATAGAAGCGGTATTACCGATCGTCACGGAAGGGGCGACGTCGGGATAAGCGGCTTTCAGCCCGGCCACGGCGCGCGGCAAAATATATTCGCCGAACGTATAGCTGGCTCCGATGAAGAGAGGACCTGCTGCACGGCTGTCCAGATCGTCGATCCGCTTGCGCATCCGGGCATGCAAATCGAGGATTTCTTTGGCGTGCGCATAAACGATCTCGCCCGCTCTGGTCATGCGTACCTGTTTGTTATTGCGTTCCAACAGCTGCGAGCCGACCTCTTGTTCCAACGTGCGAATATGCTGGCTGACGGCGGGTTGGCTCATATGCAGCAAAGCGGCGGCACGGGAGAAATGTCCTTTTTCCGCGACTTTGACGAAAACGCGAAGCTGCTGCTCCATGTTGGTCCCTCCTTTTGCAAAAGTTATGTCAGGTATATGAATTTACTTATCATAATAATTATAAAACATCAATTTGCTTATATACAGTGTAAAAGAAGAGTAAAGTGGGGAGACAGGAGACAGGCGGGAAGTCAGCATTCCGGGAAAGCTATCGCATGCACTCGAATCGGAAAACAAAAAAACGAACCCCGATACCGATCGGAGTTCGCTTGGGCAGAGGACCTCGGACGGCGGACGGGCTTATCAGCCTTTAACCGCGCCGGCCGTAAGACCGCTCACAATATACTTTTGACAGAACAGGTACAGGATAAGCACCGGCAGCGAAGTCAGCACCAGATCGGCGAAGATCAGGTTCCAGTCGCGGCTGAATTTTCCGTAGAAGTTGTAGACCGACAAAGGCATCGTCCAGTCCGAGCTGTCCGTCAGGAAATACAGCGGAATCGTAATATCGTTCCAGACCGACATGAACACCATGATCGCCACCGTCGCGTTAACCGGCAGGATCAGCGGGGTTACGATCTTGAAGAACACGCCCAGCGTGCCCGCGCCTTCCAGAAACGCCACTTCGTCGAGCGCTTTCGGAATCGAACGGATAAAGCCGCTGTACAGAAACACGCTGAACGCCGTATTGAGCGACGCGTAGATCAGGATCACGCTGGTGATGCTGCCGTAGAAGCCGAACCACTGCACGACGCGAATCGTGGTGATCGTGGACATCGGCGCAATCAGTCCCATAAAGAAGAACATGTACAGCACGTTCGCCAGCTTCGTATCGCGACGCGTCAGGATAAACGCCGCGGCCGACGAAGTGAAAATGTTCAGGATACAGGAAACGCCGGTAATCAGCAGGCCGTTCCAGAACGCGCGGGCCAGGCCGCCTTCTTTGAACACCGTTACGTAGTTGGAGAAATGCCATTCGCTCGGCAGGCGCAGCGTAAACTTCATGACTTCGATATTGTTCATGAAGCTGCCGAAGATCATGACGAGCATCGGCAGGATGATAATGAGCGACATCAGGATCAGGAAGCCTTCGACCAGGTACGTCCGCAGGGCGAGTTTTCGAGTATAATTCATTATTCGGATACCTCCTTGCGGCGCATAAAGATCAGCAGCGGAATAGCGATAATCGTGACGGCGACGAACAGCAGCGTATTGACCGCCGTGCCCAGGCCCCAGCTGCCTTCGCCGAACGAACGCAGGATGATCGTACCGACGACCTGCGACGCGTTGCCCGGACCGCCGCCCGTCAGGACGAATACTTCGGAGAAGACTTTAAGCCCGCCGATCAGCGTCAGCATCAGGTTGATATTGAGCGCCGGGAGCAGGAGGGGAAGCGTGATGCTGCGGAAGCTTCTCCACGCGCCGGCTCCGTCGATCGTCGCCGCTTCGTAATAGTCTTTCGGAATCGACTGCAGGCCGGCCAGGTAGATCGCCATCTGGAAGCCGGCATGCTGCCAGACCGACACCGCGGCTACCGTCCAGATGACGATATGCGGATCGGTCAGCCAGTTGTGGCTCAGAAAGTCCAGGCCGACGGCGTTGAAGATCCGGTTGATCGTGCCTTCCGCGCGCAGCATGGGCGTAAACACGATGCTGATGACCAGGACGCTCAGGATCGACGGGGAATAGAACACGGCGCGGAGAATATTGCGCGTTTTAAGCCGCATATTGAGGCCGACCGCCAGCGCCAGACCGATCAGGTTTTTACCGATAACGGTCGCGACCGCGAAGATCAGCGTATTTTTGATAGCGAGAATCAGGGTCTTGTCCGTAAAAATGCGTTCGAAGTTGGCCCAGCCGATAAACTTGAGCCCGATGCGGTCGAGCCGCCAGTCGGTAAACGAGTAGTATAAACCGGCAATCGCCGGGACGACGAAAAAGATCGAATAGACAAGCAGTGCGGGCCAGACCAGGTAGTACGAGTATAGTTTTCTCGATATTTTCATCTTTTCACACTCCGATTCGCGCTAGGAGCAAACGGGGACCGCTGCCGGACCCCGCCTGCCGCTGAGCGCCTTTTTAAGCGTTTCTCTCTGCGGTTGCTTCTATTGAATTAGGAATCTTTAAATTAGAAACCTGCTTCGCCTTTATCCTGCATGAGTTGGGCGAATTTCGTATCCCAATCTTTGAGAACGCCCTGGGCGTCGATGCCGCCGGCGAATTCGTCCTGGAGCAGACGGTACAGTTCGCTGCGGTCGACCAGCATATGCGCGTCCACCGTCAGCACCGTTTTCTTCGGCGTGATGTAATTGTCCACGATCTCCTGCTTGTAAGCCGGCAGCTCTGGCGTCGTGACGTCGCTGAAGATCGAGACGTATTTTTGCTTGTCGACGATCGGCTGCGCCACATCTTTACGCGAGACGTAATCGAGGAACTTTTTCGCTTCTTCCATGTGCTTGGCTTTCTTCGGAATGAACAGCTGGCCGCCCAGCGGGCTGGCGCCGAGCTTGGCGTCCGGAGCGTACGGAATCGGGAACAGGCCCAGATTCATATCGGGATCGTTGTCGTTGACGTTCTGGATCAGCCAGTCGCCCATGAACATCATCGCGACTTCTTTGTTCAGGAATTTGCCCACCGCCATATCGTAGCTGTCGCTCAGAATATCGCCGTTGGTGTAGCCTTTTTCATAGATCTCGTACTGCTGCTGTAAAATGTTTGCGAATTCCGGCACATCCGACCATTTCTTCTTGTTGGCGTTGATATCGTCGAACAGCGTCGGATCGTTCTTGTCCGCGTAATCCGCAAAAGCGGCAGCCGGCCAAACGTTCGCGGCCCAGTTGTCTTTGTAAGGCATAAATACCGGGATAATGCCCGCGGCTTTGATCTTTTCGCACACGGCGAGGAACTCGTCGTAGTTGGTCGGTACGGTCAGGCCCAGTTCTTTGAAAATATCTTTGTTGTACACGACGCCCTGCATGCCTGTGTCCTGGCTGACGTGGAAGCTGTAGACGTGGCCGTAAGCCGACAGCACTTCTTTGTTCTCCAAACGGCTTACCCACGGCTCGTCGTCGAGGATCTCGAAGTTGCGCTCCAGGTTGAGGTCGGTCGTGGCGCTCGCCAGGTTGTACTGGACAATATCAGGCGTCTCGTCGACGGCCAGCTTCGTTTGCAGCACCGTCGCCGTTTGCTCGGCCGGGAGCAGTTGGAGATTGACTTTGATGCCCGTTTCTTTTTCGAAAGCGTCGAGCAGGTCCTGCTGCACAAACGCCGAGTCCTGCGAACTTTTGGAAATCGCCAGTTCGATCGTCGCTCCGCCGCTCTTGCCGCTGTCCGTGCTTCCTCCGCCTCCGGCCGCCGTCGATCCGCCCGGCGAAGCGTTGCCTCCGCACGCCGCCAGCGAGAACGCCATCACACCGCCCAGCACTCCTGTCGCAATTCTTTTCATCTTTCGGTTCATTTTATCGCCCCCTGTAAATGATCTAACGGATAAAAAGTTCTGTTTCTCGAATTGAATCCGCTTACAGGAATTGATTATAGAGGGGAACGCGTTGAAGAGCCATGTCCGGGATTTACTCTTTTGGGGTAATATACTGAACTCGACTGAACCGGATGGGACTAATTTGTCCTATCCGGTTCAGTCAGAGAGGGAGAGCGAAGCTTGAAAGAGGGAAGGGCTCATATCCCTTCCTTCTTTCAAGCGGGTATAAGCTCGACCGAGCGAATCGGAAGGGTTCACCCTCCCAACCGCGCATCCGCTGCGCCCTTGTCCGTTTCCGAAAATGATTGTACAGTAGGAGAATCAACGGGCCGGGGAGGATGCAGAGGTGTTTTTCGGCAAAATCAAAATCGGCGGCGCCCAGGCCAGTCTGCAAACGAAGTTTCTGGTCGCGTTCGCGGGACTGCTGGTGATCGTGCTCGGCAGCTTCGCGATCTACGTCAACCAAATGGTGATTCACCCGCTGAGAGAGCGCAGCGAAAACGAAATGACGCTGGCCGCGGCCAAGATCAGCGATCAGCTGAATCTGTATGTGGGCGGTCAGAACCAGCTGTCGCAGCGTATACTGTCCAACTCCAATATGTTCACGCTGATGCCGCTTGGCGAGTATTCCAGATTGTCGGTGGAAGGACTTTCGCGCAGCCGCAGACTGAGGGAAATCATGTTCCAGGCGATCGGGCCGAGCATGAATATCGAGGATGTGGCGGTGTACGATCTGCGCGGCGGACTGCTGACTTCGTATATCGGTTCGGCGGGGAATCTGGCGTCGCTGACGCCGTTTCTGGAGCAGAGCGTCAGACTGACGAGCTGGGCTGAAAACGGTTACGCGCTGTATCGTCCGTCTGCGGACCGCGTGTTTTTTATCCGGGCGATCATGAACCAGAACGGCAAAATCTTCGGCTATCTGACGATCCAGCTCCAGCAGGAGGTTTTACGACGCTCGGCGGCCGCCGGCAATTCCGGCAGCGACGTTTATGTGCTCGATTCGGAGCGGCAGCTCGTTTACGCGTCAAACCGGTCGGACGAGGAACAAAGCGCCGCGCCGTCGTTCAAGATCCCCGCGGCGCGAAGCGGCGTATATGTGAACGAAGCCGCGGATTACGTAGCGTTCAACCGTTCGGACGAAACCGGATGGACGACGTATACCGTGACGCCCAAACAGGTGGTGCTCGGTCCCGTCAATTCGGTAATGACCGTTTCCATGCTGCTGATGGCGGCGCTGTTTTTGTTTTCGGCCGCTTATATTTATTTCTCCGCCCGCGGCTTCCTGCTGCCCGTGCGCAAGCTGCGAAGACAGATTCTGCGCATCAATTACAGCAATATGGACACGCGGGTCGTGACGCCTTCGTCGAACAACGAACTGCTGCTGCTGAACGAAGCGTTTCAGGGACTGCTGGACCGGCTTCAAGTCTCGATCGAGCGGGAGAAGCTGGCCGTGCACGAAGAAGCGATTGCGCGCAACTCGGCTTTGCAGGCGCAGATCGCGCCGCATTTTATCCATAACACGCTGTACCTGATCAGCATCGCCGCGCAGGAAGGCAAGAACGACGCGGTATCGGAAATGTGCAAACACTTATCGGACAGTCTGCGCTATATCGTGTCTTCGCCGTACCAGCACGTCAGCCTGACGCAGGAGCTGGAGCATACCAAGCATTATCTGGCGCTGCTGCACCATAACTACGAAGACGATCTGAAATGGAGCATCGACGAAGATTCCGCGTTTGACTCGATCCGGCTGCCGCGGCTGGTGATCCAGCCTTTTGTGGAGAACTGTATCGAACATGCGTTTAAGGAAGCGGACGCGCCGTGGCGGATCGAGGTGCGGGTGAAGCTGTACAACGGGCTCTGGGCGCTGGAGATTCGCGACAACGGAGACGGGTTCGAACCGGAGACGATCCGCGAGATTCTCGGTCTGGTGCGATCCGCAGAAATGTCGGGCGGGGAGGAACCGCGCGAAACGGGGTTCGGCCGGATGGGCATCGTCAATACCGTGCATCGCATGCAGCTGATGTATAAAAACCGGCTGTTCTTCAATATGTACAACCATTCCGACGACGGCGGAGGAGCGGCTGTTCAGATTATCGCTTCGCTGACGGAGGACTTTTATTGAAAAAAAGCGGAGGAGCAAAGCCGCATCGAAAAGGAGGAAGCTTGATGTACAGCGCCATGATCGCGGAAGACAGCAAGCCGATCCTGCGCAATATCCGGGCGCTGATCGAGGCGGCGGGACTGCCGGTCGAAGTGACGGCGACCGCTTCGAACGGACTGGAAGCGCTGGAACTTCTCAAACAAAAACACACGGATATCCTGCTGACGGATATTCGTATGCCCAAACTGGACGGGCTCGGCCTGATCGAGCGGGCCAAAGTGATCAATCCGCGGCTGCAGGCCGTGCTCATCAGCGGCTACAGCGACTTCGACTACGCGCGCCGCGCGCTGAATTTGCAGGCGTTCGACTACCTGCTGAAGCCCGTGGAGCAGGGGCAGCTCAGCGAGGTGCTGCAAAGGCTGCTTGCGCAATTGCAGGAGCAGCAGCAGAGCGACCGCAAGCTGCTGGAGGGCGTAGTCGCGCCGGACTACCTGGCGGACATGCCGCTGGACGCGGAGCTGTGCGCCGGGCAGTGGCGCGTCCTGCTGCTGCGCGAACGGCCTTTCGCGCCGCAAGACGCGCGCGGCTGGAGCGCCGCGCGCATCGCCGGCGCGCTGAAGCCGGCGCAGCCGCGCCCCGGCGGCGCGGCGCAGGTCCGGGTGCTGCCGACGCCGCGCCCGGGGCAGTTCCTCGTGCTGGCCGGCGAGGCCGCACTTGCAGACCTGGCTTCCGCCTCGGAGCAGGCGGAACACGGCGCTTCCTCTGCCGTGGACCCGGCAGAGGCGGCCGTCTGCGCGGCGCTTGAAGCGGGCGGCATGCCGGCCGCCGCGCTGGCCGCGCCCCAGCCGGCGGGGCTGCGCGCGCTGGCGGCCGTGTACGGGAAGCTCGAGCGCGAACTGCGCGAGCGGCTGACCGTTAGCGGGCATTTAGCCTCGCCGGGCCGCGGCGAGGCGGAGCACGGCGCGCCCGACCGGGGCGCGCCGGCGGGCGAAGCCGCGAAGCTGGCGGCGCAGGCGCAGCTCGCCGAGCTGATCGCGCAGCGGCAGAAAGAGCGCTTTCTGCTGCTGCTGCGGCAGAGCCTGCCGTACTGGCTGGATGCCGGCGCGCGGCTGGCCGAGCTGGAGCGCTTCGTCCGCTTTCTGGCGGACGCGTTCGGGGCTTCCGCGCCGGCGGACGAAGCGGCGGAGCCGCGCGGCGACTGGCCGGAGCCGCGCGGCGACTGGCCGGAGCCTGCGCGGGCGGATTCCGGCGAAAGCGATGCCGCCGGGATGCTGTTTGCCGCAGGCAGCGCGGAAGCGTTCGCCGAAGGGCTGCAGGCCTGGGCGGCGCGGCGCTTCGACGCCCTGCATGAGCCGGGCAAGCGCGGCGGGGAAGAGCTGCATGCTCAGATCGACCGCTATCTGAGGCAGAATCTGTACGCGCAGCTGTCCATTACGGACGCGGCACAGCAGTTTCACGTCAGTCCGTCTTATATCAGCCGGATCATCAAACGCTACACCGGCAGCACATTCGTGCATCATTATATGCAGCTCAAGATCGACGAAGCCCGCCGTCTGCTGGCTTCCGGACCGGACGTCAAAGTCAAAGACGTCGCCGACGCGCTCGGCTTCGGCGATCCGCATTATTTCTCCAAAGTGTTCAAAGAATACGCCGGGTGCAGCCCGACCGAGTACAAAGAAACCTGGACGGAAGAAGCGGGCCGGATCTAGGATATTGACTTTACGCCCTAAACGAAAAGGAGGTGCAGACCATGAATCAAAACGACGCGGCCCGCGAAGGCGCCAAAATGCTGGCGGGCAATCTGTACTGGTTCAGCCTCGGCATGGGCATCCTGCTGCTGATATACGGCATTTACGTGATCTGGCCCAAAGCCTATACGCGCCGAAGCCCGGCCAAAACGCTCGGTGGCGTTCTGTGCGCGGGCTTCGGATTGATTTTGCTCATAAACGGACTGCTTCAAGCTTTCCCATTCGGCTGAAATAAACGCGCCGCGTAATGGACGATCAGCCGGCGCGGAAAAAGGCGGGGGAGCTGGCCGGTCCAGTAATTGCTTCGGCCCGCGATCCGGTAGTGACGCTTCCGGTCGACCGCCTGGAAAGCCGCGCGTACCACGTCGACCGGTTCCATTCGTTTGCCTTTAAGATCGTCGGAGCCGGAAACCTGGTGAAACGAGCTTTTCGTTTCGCCCGGACACAGCGCCAGAAACTGCACGCCGCTGCCTTGATTCTCGGCCCACAGCGCTTCGGTGAACGACAGCACATAACTTTTGGTCGCGCCGTACACAGCCATATAAGGCGTAGGCTGAAAAGCGGTCATGGACGCGACATTGATTACAAGTCCGCTTTGCTGAAGCAGCATAGGCTGCATAAAACGATGGGTCAATTCGGTCAAAGAAACGATATTCAGCTGGATTTCCTGCACGATACGCGAAGCGTCGATACGGTCGAAGCGGCTCAGCGTGCCGAATCCGGCATTGTTGATCAAGATATCGACCCTCAGCTCCTTCTGTCGTACTTCGGCCCACAGCCGTTCGGCCGCTCCGCTTTGCGAGAGATCGACCGGAATCGCGGCTGCGTTTACCCCGTGTTCGAAGCGAAGGCGTGCGGCCAGCTCTTCCAGCTTGTCCACGGATCGCGCCGCCAGAATCAGCGAACACCCTTTCCGCGCAAGCTCCTCCGCAAAACATTTCCCGATCCCCGACGAAGCGCCCGTAACCAAAGCCGTTTTTCCCCGATAAACAAAATTCATTCCCTATCTCCTCCTGAATAATCAAATGATTAATCTTTTAAACATTTAGACTAAAGAATCGCAATAAAAGACTCTCGATCGGGGCGTGCATCGAACTTTTCCTGTCTTCCGCTTTTCTTTTTTACTCGATCGGCCGGATAGGCTGTTCGAATAAGCGGAAAACGCGGTCGGAACGGCAGGTCTGGAACTACGCCCCGGTAAAGTCTTTTAGTCCGATTCCTTCGGCAGCGGACCGGATAGACGTTCGTACGTTTTATCCGGATCGTTTTCCAGCGCTTCCACGGCATCGAGCAATCTTCTGAGCCGGATCACGATCGAGTCTTCGCGCGTCAGGGAGTAGTAGACTTCGGTCGCTTCTTTGCGGGAATCGAGGACTCCGGCCTGTTTCAAGATCTTGAGATGGTGAGAAATCGCGGGCCGCGACAAACGGGAACGCTCCACGACTTGCGAAACGTTGAGGCGCTTGTCCAGCATGAACATCATCAGGATATCCTGCCGGTACGGGTCGGCGAGCGCTTTTAAAATATCGGTGGAATTTCGCAGCTCCGCGAGAATCGCCTGTTTTTTGGCAAGCAGTTGAGGGTGGATCGGCGTACGGTTATCCACGGTGGAATCGAAATCCATGTTGTCCGGCATAGTCGGTCATCCTTTATCAAGAGAGTCAATCAACACGATTTTGCATCAAATGATTAAATGTTTAATCGTTTGATTTAATTTGATCATAAAAGAAAACGCGTCTGTTTGCAACCCCGGGTAGTAAGCAGGAGAGGAAGCACAAAAAAACGTTAAACGGAGGAGAGGAACATGATCGAACTGATCGGAAAGATTTTTCTGGGCGGGGTATTCAGTTCGACGGGATAAAAAAATCAAACACACAAACAGCCCGGTCCTTTATCCAAAGGCCGGGCTGTTTCGCGATCGTTTTTTTACTTGATGCGCTCTATATGCAAATTCTTTTTGAAATTAAATCGACGTATCGCTCCACTCGATCTTGACGATCTCGGGCTGCTGGCTGTCGTAACGGACTGTATGAACCGAGCGCGTGCTGCTGTAAATGCTCAGTTTGTACGTATCCCCGGTCTTATCGGTAAATGCCAGATAACCGGAACCGGAAAAAGCGCCCGACGGCCCCTGCGCATCCACATTCAATACGTAATTGTAATAGCCCGGAGAACCGGTCAATGTAATGCCGTACACGCACCCGTTGTCGTTGAACTTGATGATGTCGTACAGATTCAACGAACCGTTGATCGAGACTTCCGAATTTACCGTCATGCCGTCTTGGCGTTCCGCGCTGGAATTTTCGCCGATTTTTTCTGCCGTGAAATCAGATACAGGATAAGCCATGATTGTGCCTCCTCTGGGATCTGTGATTTAAGGACTTGAGCTTCTGCCGGTGTCCTCGTTATTATTGTATATATGGAATTTACATACCATAAGAGTATTTTACATCCAAAAACATGCACTTTAACACGAGTCGGCTGCAATGAAGAGGTAAAAAAGAGGAGGAACCTTTTTGCGTATCGCAGTATGCGACGACGATCCGGACGCACTCGAAATCCTGAAGCAGCAGCTGCAGGCCTATCCGTATGACGGTAAACGCAATCCGCCGATCGACTGCTTTTTGTGTGAAAAAGATTTCCTGCCGCAAGCCGGCGGGTACGACATCGTGTTCATGGCTACGCATCTGCGGGATGGGAGCGGACTGGATCTTATACGCCGTATCCGCCGAAAAGAACGCTGCGCGGTCGTCTTCCTGTCGGATGTCGGCGAGCACGCACTTGAAGCGTTTGCCCTGGACGCTGTACATTATCTGATCAAGCCGATTACCGAAACCGATTTTGCCGAAGCGCTGCGCCGCTGCATGGAGCGGATCGCGCCGGGGACGGAACGGTTTCTGGAGCTTAGAAGCAGGCAGACCACGATCCCCGTTTCGATCCGCAATATCCGCTATATCGAGATATTCAATCGGGTCTGCGTCGTACATACAAGAACCGGCGTGATCCGGGCTTATGCCACGCTGGACGCGCTTTTCGAGCGGCTTCAGGGCGAAGACTTTATCCGGGCCCAGCGCAGCTTTATCGTGAATATGAACTTTATCGCGGCGTTCTTCTTCGACCGGGTCGTGCTGAAAGACGGGACCGAGATCGTGCTTTCGCGTAAAAACCGATCGGCGCTTAAAGCGCAGTATCAGCGTTTTCTGTATCGGCTTGCTCTAAAAGAAGAAAGTTCCGGTTGTAATTGAGCGCGTTCGGCGAAATTCAACTTTTCTTTGCGAACACGCGAAAATGGGTAAAAATAAAGCAAGCGAATAAGCCTTCCGAATCCACCGCAAAGGAGCGCTCCGATGACTCTTCCGATCAATGACGACAAGCACCCGCTTTTCAAACTGAGCCGCCTGGACCCCAATGGAGATCTGCCGCCGATCGATCTGGCTTTTTTCCTCGTCAGCAAGCAGAAAGAAGCGGACCGCTATTATCGGGCGAAAGAGTTCGCTTTATCCGAGGCTGCGGGCGATTGGCTGAAACGGCAGATCGTCAAAGAAACCGGGCAGCTGCAAATTAGGGAAGAAGACGGAAGCGTGCGGTTCGAAGTCGGGCCTTACAACCTGGAAGCGGAAAAACCTTACCGGCTGGCGCAGTTGACGCTGAGCGAGAAGATCGGACTGCCTTACGTGCGCAAGCAAGCGATTCTGGGCGCGCTGGCGAATCCCGACGAAGGGCTCAAGCAAAGCGAAACCGAATTTCAGGTCGTGCAGCTCAATTCGGACGGCAGGAATTTGTACTTTTTCTACTATCGCAAGCCGAAACGCAGCACCTCCAAGAAAAGAATCCTGATCGGCCGCTCGGGCGAACTGGATTTTGCGGACGACGGACTGATCGAGCTGGGCGGGAAGATCGAATTCGTTCTGCTCGACAACGAGCTGTATATTGCGAATCTGCGGCATTTTGAATATGTGTTCGATTACCGCGATCATATCGTACAGGCTCGCGACCGCAACCTGAACACGATCACCGGCATGTCTTTTTTCGATATCGGACAGGAGGACAAAGAGCGGTTCAAACGCGATTGCGCGGCCTTTTTCCATACTCGCACCGTGGCCCAGATGGGTCCCCGGCAGCTTGAAGCGCTGGAACGGAACTTCAAAGCGCGCTGCGACGATCTGCGCAGAATCCGTAAAGGGATGCCCCGAAACGCCGAGCGCGCCAAAGAGTACCGGAACAAATATGCGCCGCTGTGGGAGCTCTACGAGTTTCTGGATCTGGAACAGCAGAAGGTGATCTACCCGGAAAACAGCCGTCCTACGACGCTTTTGCACTTTTTTGCGGATAAAATTATTCAATCTTTCCTGACCGGCGACTTTGGCGTGGCGGATTCGATGCAACCTGCGGAAGAAAGTTCGGCGGCAGCGGAGGATTAAGGGCTGGAAGAGCGGAAAGAAAGGAGGAGCGCGCTTTGTGGAGTAAAAAAGAGCCGGTTATCCTGTGGACGACCGCCTATGCGCCGCTGCTGCTGCTGATGATCGGCGGTTTTCTGTATCGAAACGAACTGCTGCCCGCCGCGCTGCGCGAAGATAACGCGGCTCGGATATTCGGCGGCCGGACATGGATTGCGGAAACGCTTTTCCTGCTGGCGGTGCTGCTCTTGTCGCTGGCTTTGTACCGGCTCGTGATTCGCCTGCTGCTGCGTCCCGCTGTCAAAAGGCTGGCCGCCGGAACGACCGGCCGCCTCTACGCGGTGCGCCGCTTCGAAAAGCTGCCGGCGAGCGACTACACCTTTTTCCTGATGACGCTGCTGCTGCCGCGGCTCGCGCTCGACTACTCGTCGGTCGCCAACTTCGCCGTATCGCTGCTGATGGTCGTGTTTATTATCGCGGTGTTCGTCAGGACCGACACGCTCGCCACCTGCCCGCTGTTCTTCGTGTCCGGCTTGCAGGTGTTCAAAAGCACGATCTCGGAGCATTCGCTAGAAGAAGAGAAAGCCGACGAAGGACTGCGGAAAGAAGTGGTGCTGCTGGCGCGGGAGAAAGATTTGGATCTGGGTGAGAAGTACCGGGCAGTGAGGCTGGCGGGAAAGGTGTATGTGGTTTTGAAAGCCGGTAGGTCGTAAACTTACCTTGCCCGGATCGCATCAAGGACTATGTAACTTTTGTTGAACTGAACATTTATAGGTAGGTGGAAGCTTCAAAACAGGTATCCCTGAGTTCTCCAGTAAACCCAATCCTCAAGCGCCTGCCGGGCGTCTTTGCCAAGCCGGGTCGGTGCCAACTGTTCAAGGGGAACGGCAAACTGGCGTTTTTCCCATTCGATTTTCGCCCGAATTCGTTCCGTGCAATCTTCGGGAGCGGCCAAGCCGAGCACTCGTACTTTTTCACCGGTTTGCAGCGGCGATTGAGCATCGGCGATCGCGCACTTGGCATCGAAAGCCGTCGAAAGATGATCCTGCAAATAGGTGTACCAGCTCATCGCCCGTTCTTCCGCTTCATAGGCATCGACCAAAATTTCGTCCCGGATCCGAGCTTCAATATTGAAATTTTTTACGTTTTGCGGAATTGGATTTACAACATCGGGGTTTGCTGCATCGTTTTCTTCCACTTCATAATCGTCCTCTTCTTCATAATCGTCCTCGTCCTCCCAGTCCGGATACTGCTCCGGCGCTTCGCCTACGCTTTCAAGAACGGCGGGAGCCGTGATCCCCGCCGGAAGCGTCTCGTCGCCAAGAAACTGGACGATAAACCGCCATTCGTCCCCGTAATCGAACAGCATCAGCATTTTTTGCTTGGGCGTATGAAAGACTTTCGCTACTTTGGCGCTTTGTGTGCCGGGAAACCCGTCGCCGTCGCCATAATCGGCCATCGATTCATAACCTTCCGTCGAGCGGGTCCAATTCTTGAGATTATCGTAGAACCCGAACATATGGTCCATATCGAAATCGAACGCGTACAAAATGTTGATCGCCAGACTTTCCAAAGAAGCTTTGCCATCGATCGCCAGCTTTCGGTAAGGACGTCCGCGCACCGCTCCGTTCCAGTCGCTGCAGGTGACTTTAAACAGTTTTGCTTTATTTTTTGTCGGCATATTCATGTTCCTTTCTGATCGGTGCTGCTTATTGAATTCCAAATCATCTATATCTTTGTCTTTAAAGCTTCTTCAAAAATCAAAATATCCCTGCCGTGTATTTTTAAAAAGAAAGTTTTTCGATGTACAATCAAGATAATGAAACAATACGAGGAGGAACTCCGATGCGGACTATTCAAACACAAGACGATGCCAAAGCCGTTCTTGAATCGATACAAGTCGTGGAAGACTATCATTTTCCGCGCCGCGAGCTGGAAGAACTGCTGACGCATCCCGATGAAAGCGTGCCTGAGATGCTGGAATGGTTGAAGCGGATTAAAAATGACCCGGAAAGAATTATTGAAAGCGGAGAGTACAACATGTCGTTTACGTATGCGTACCTGCTGCTCGCCGAACTTCAAGAAGCGAAGGCGTTCCCGATCATTCTCGAACTGCTCGAGTTGGACACCGATTGGTTGGATATCCTGTTCGCTGACGATTTGACCGGAATATTCGGGCGCGTGCTGGCTTCGACTTACGATGGCGACCTGAGCAAGCTCAGAGCCCTGCTGGATAATGAAAAAGCCGATGAGTACGCTCGCGCACAGGCTGCGGTAGCGATGAGAATATTGGTGCTGGAAGGTCGGTTGGACCGGCAGGAGATTCTTAACGTCATTGAAGAAACGCTGCTGCGTCTGTCCGACGATTCTTGTACCGACCCGCAGCGAGTGAGCGTCATCACCAGTCTCGTCATCGCGGCAGAAGAGATTCACCCGGCGGAAATCGCGGACACTCTTCGAGAAATGTTCGAACGGGACCTGGTCAATCAGGGGATTACGTCATGGAAATACACGCAAAAAGCTCTTGAAACCGAGCGGGAAAAGCACCTAAACCGAGTGCGCCAAAACGAACTCAACCAGCCGGTCCGCGATGCGGTTTCCGAGCTGTCGAAAAACTATATTTATCAGAAGCCGGAACGCGAAGCGATACAGCAAAAAGTCGTGTATGCCGGAAACGTACCCGTTACCCGCCAGCCGAAGGTCGGCCGCAACGACCCTTGCCCTTGCGGAAGCGAGAAGAAGTATAAGAAGTGCTGCGGGGCGTGATAGCCGTTTTATTATGAGCAGCGGAGTATCTCTCCACAAGCTCCTGATCGTACAAATCGTGCGAAAGAGTAACAATCGGCTTTTCGCCAAGCAAATCTTGTTCGAATAAATGTTCAAAGCGAAATAGGTCGCGATACCAGGTCCATATTTCCCGGATCGCATCAAAGACTACTCGAAAAACAAATGTCGTACTGGCTTCTCTTTCAATATAAGCGACACCCTTATCTTTTTCGCTGCGTATTCGCGCATAGAAGCTTCATTAAATAATTTGCATTCGAGCTCTGGCAGGCCTAACTTATTAAGCAGGATGAAAAGCTCCAAAGTTCGCGATTTCGTCCGCAGCCCGGGCGAAGCCGCGAGCTTGAAGGAGCTTTTTGGGCTGAATCAGGCTTTTACCATACAAGAAGAAGCGGCCCGAAAACGTTAGATACAAAAAAGGAGTGACTGGAATGAGTGTGTACATCGGCAAGATCTTTATGGCGGCCGGCGCGATTCTTATCGCTGTCGGTCTGCTAATTGTGGTTCGGCGAATTCGCTTTATGCGTCATGCGAAGCGGGTGGAAGGCGAAGTGGTCGATTACCACGAAGAATTTCGGCGTACGGGCGACCATGCCGGCACGCTGTATTTTCCCGTTCTACGCTACCGCATGCCGGATGGAGCAGGAGAAGTGCAGTCGAAGACCGGATCGAGCTGGAAACGCCGGCGGATCGGCAGCAAGGTAAACGTCTATTATCTGCCCGAAACTCCGGAAGAGTTCAAACTGAATACATGGGGAACCTTTATGCTGTTGGCGGTTCCTTTTATGATGGGGCTGGCTTTTCTGGGGCTGGGCAGCGTACTGAATCAGGTTGCGCAGTAAATTTATATTACCAATAATTAAAATTCGACATTATTACTAGCTGCATATTTCGACAACTTTTTTAGCGCAAAAGCCGTCTGGGTGTTTTTTCTTGCCGGACAATCAATTTCCACTTCAAGTCCTTGGCTGGCGCGGGATTGGCAATTTCATGCAATATTCAAATCTGCTTAAAAAAAGCAATTGACCAATGTTTATTTATTCTGTATATTGTAAATTAATTGTAAGGAAAGGATTAACTGATAAGCATTGTGTAACATTATGTAAATAGAAATCGGCTAAGAGTCAGAAGAGGTGTGGAAATGGAAATGACGTTAACGCTCCGTTCGGAGATTGAAAGAGGCATCGCGGGCTTGGGAATGAACTTCTCGGAATTCGGCGAATGGTCGGGAATTAACCGGGGGATCTTCAGTGCCATTTTGAACAGCAATCCGCCCAAGCCGATTTCGCTGAATCAGTTTGAACGGATCACGAAAGCGCTGGGGCATCCGGAAGGCTGGATGTTCGAGCAGTATATCGACGAATGCTTCTACGACGGCAAACCGAACCGCCGGCGCGTCGAGCCTTTTCTGATTCGCTGCGCGGAAATGGGACGTCTGGACTGCATCGAGATCGTGCTGTCGCGCCTGCTGGAAGACTTGAAGCAGCTCGATACGATCTTTGAAATTGCAGAAGCGCTGTACACGGCGGATAAAGTCGAGCAGTCGGTCGTGTTCTACGAGTGCATCGTGCAGAACGAGAAATACCACCAGTCCGAGCGGCTTGCAATCAGTCAGTATCGTTTGTTTCGTGCTGCGCTGGGCGAGGACAACGAGCGGAACCTGCGCGCCGCGATCGAGTTTGAACCGTTTTGCGACAAGCTACCGGATCATCATCGGTTGGATGGGTTGATGAAGTTAGTGAATGTTTATTTTTCTTTGGATAAGAGAATAGAAGCTGCAAGATATTCTAGAGAAATGATTGTATTTACAGAGATTCTTTATCAAGCTGAGGTCATAAAAAATGCTAAAAGTATTAACTTGAAGGAGTTATATAGCGATTATCCTTTAGTAGTTTATTACGGATATGCTCATCTCGCTATGCAGAAGGTGATGATTGATGAGGGGGATTATATAAAGGCTGAACAATATATAGAAATGTATAAAGATCTGAGTTGGTTTCCTGGTTTAGACGATAATGGCAGGAGAGAAGTTGAGAAATTTAAGTTTTATGCTGAGGCTAATGTTTTAACCATTGAATTGTTAAAAGGGAATGAAAATATTCTTCCAACATGCATTACTTTCATTGAAAAAAATCCGGCTGAACTTCTTAAATTTATATTCACCATTTTGGAATCCTCAAACAAATACGGTTTTAATACGGACATAATATTTGAAAAGTTTTCCGAACAATTACACCAGTATTTAGAGCAAAAATATCACTATGATCGAATGACTATTCTTAATGATTACTGTAGCGTTTGTTTGGAAGCGAGTTTATATTTTTTAAAGAGACAGAATCACATTAAAGCCATAGATTATATATTGCGAGGCCTAGTTGTAGCTGTTAAGATAAATGACAAAGAGATGTTTATGAAGTGTGTACCACTCTTTGAAAAAAACAGAGATCTAGCTTCCCCTAAGCAAACTCTTGAATATGTGCAAATAATGGAGGGAATTTAGAACTATGAAAAAGTTCTATTCTAAACTTTTAGTGGTGTTGAATGTGCTTGTCTTAACTACTGCTTTCTATGGAAAAGTACCTATTTCTTCAGCAGAAGAAACTAGTCAATCAATCTCAGCTAAAGAAGTCATTTATCATCTTTCGGGGGTACCTGGAATTGGCGGTTGGTAGAATTTAAATAGGTGTTCTAAATAAGTGGATTTGCTTCTCATGTTTTCGAAATGACTACTGTTAACTTTGTAGTAGTTTCGAAACTTAGGGAGCTTTTTTTTTGAAACAAAAGATTATTGCTGGTGATTTATATCAATCCAATGAACGGTTACGCCTGTCTGATTCGCACTAGAATAACGCGCGATTTAGCCGGCGTAAGCCTACTGTCTAAGTGAAACAAGTCACTAGATTCTAAGAATATTAAAAGGAGAGTGATCATTGTCTTCTCTTTTAAGAAAAAATATTTTAAATGAACTTAAACAGAAGTGGATAAGCTTCTCTAAACTAAGTGAACTTTCTAAAATCAACCGTGGCGTAATCAGCAGCATTTTAAGAGCGGAATCACCCAAGCCAATCTCCTTTAATCAATTTGAACGTATAGTGGACGCTTTAGATTTTCCTTTAGAAAAGATGCTAGAAGAATACATACAAGAATGCTTTTACAACAATAAACCGAATTTATTTCTCTTTAGATAAAATAGACAAGGTTGAGGAATGGGCAACGGAACTGTATTCCTTTACTCATCATATTTATCGTAGAGCTGTGGAGTTTGGAGAATCAGAACTGCCGAAAGGGATGGAATACAAGTTCATTGTTTACTATGCTTACGGTTGTATAGCGATGGAAAGCGTACAACTGATTAGACAAGAATATGCCAAGGCCAAGCCGTATAACGATGAATATAGTGATCTTAGCTGGTTTCCATGGCTTTGTAGACAGAGTAAACGAGATGTAAAGAAGGTGGCCAAATATGCAAAACAAAATAAAGTGTACATTGAATTGGGACTAGGAAATGCTGATTTCCTTGAGGAATGTGTGTTGCTAGCGGAAGAGCATCCTGAGGAGCTCTTGGTAGCTATATTGTTTATCCTGGAATACTCAAAAAAATTTAATATTTCAATCGACTCCATACTCGATAGATTTCAAGCCCAAATAGAAAAGTACCCTCACGAACAAACCGAATATTCGAAAAATATCACAGTTAGCCTTAATCGCTATTTCAACGTTTGTATTGATTGTGCGTTGTATTATTTCAATCAGGGCAATTATGAAAAAGCTCGAGATTACGCGGTAAAAGGGCTTAATTCTCCGGTTGGGATCAACAACGGTAAAGAAGTTTTTAAGCGTCTCGCTCCTCTTTATGAACATTTTCCGGACCTTTTTATCCAGGACAGAAAAGAGTAATCATTGCTATACATGATAGGAGATACATAAATGATCGCATATAAATCAGATTCCCTAAGACACTTCATAAAATCAGAAATGGAACAGTGTAAAATGAACCTTTCTTCATTAGCCAGTCTATCGGGGATCAATCGAGGCGCTTTGAGCAAAACATTGAATAGCCAGCCGCCCGATCCTATGCCTTTCAATCAACTTGAGCAAATAACCAAAGTTTTTGGAAAACCAGAAGATTGGCTTTTTGAATATTACATAGATGAATGTTTTTATCACGGCAAACCCAATAAAAGACGCGTCGAGCCGTTTCTGATCCGCTGCGGGGAAGTTGGAAGAAGCGATTGTATCGAAGCAGTGCTGGCTAGGCTGGTTGAAGGTGAATTTGAAAGCTCGGATATTCTTTTTGACGTGGCAGAGTATCTGTATGCAGGCGGGAACGTTGAAGCAACTATAAATTTGTATGAAACCATTATTGAACATGAAAAGTCTAAAGATTCGGAAAAAATCGCAATCAGCCATTATAGACTATTTCGAGCCAGGTTAAGCGACAAACACGAAGTGAACCATCAGCTTGCGATTCGGTTTGAGCCCTTTTGCGATAAATTGCCGGATAACTATAGATTAGAAGCGTTAATGAAACTGGCTAATATTTATTTTTCGCTTAATCTTATCGATCAGGCCGAAATATATTCACGAAGACTATTTGATTTTTCACAAGCCCTCTATCACTCCGTAGAAGCGAAGCTGCGCTCAGGACATTCCACATGGTCTTTAAATGCAGAATACCAGTTAGTCGTTTATTACGGTTACGGATTTATGTGTATGGAGAATGTTTATTCATTGCGTGGAGATTACAAAAAAGCAGGAGTCTATACCGAAGGTTATACAGATCTTAGTTGGTTTCCGGGATTGGACGAACATGGACATAAAGAGGTGAAATCTTTTAGTAAGTTTGCTATGCAGAACAAGATGCATTTTAAATTAGCTCTCGGCAATGAAGATGCGATTGAAGAGTGTATCACCTGGATCGAAGAGAATCCAAACGAATTGTTAACCACGCTTCTATATATTATTAGGACTGCAAACTATAGTGGCTACTGCATCGATTCTATTGTGGAACGATTTCATAAACAGGTAGAAGAATTTCCGCATGAAGCTACTAACTATTCCCAAAATATTACGCTTAGTTTCAACCGTTATGTTCGTGTATGTATCGAATACGCCCTTTACTATTTCAATCAACGCAAATACGAACAAGCTCGAAATTACGCTGTTAAAGCCCTTAACGCGGACGTAGGCATTAATAACGGTAAATATATTTTTGCCCGCCTGGCCCCTCTTTTCGAACATTTTTCCGACCTTATTCCTTCGAATTAAATCGCTTTCATTGCATTTGCCTCCGTTTCGACAAGATTCGCCTTGTTCGGTTCGGTTTAAAAGGTTTAGGACCGGACGACTATCTACATACAAGGAGGCGTTTGAATGGAGAAGAGAAGGACGGGGCAGGGAAAGAAGTGGCCGGCGGCTGTGCTGGCAACGGCGGTACTGGCGGGCGGCGTTTACGCGCTGCCGCATGTGTTTGCGGATGGACAGGGTGACGGGAAATCGGCTTCGTCGGCGGACAGTCCGGCTGCCGCGGCGGATCGAAGCGGAGCGGCTTCTTCGTCGGCAGCGGTTCCGGTTGCTCCGCAGGCAGCGGCTGCTTCCGTAGTGAAGACGGCGGCCGTATCGACGGCGAAGCCAACGGATGCGCAGGTGGTTCAGCCGATCGTATCGGTGGATTCGAAAAAGGCTTCGGCGGCGACCGTACGCACGGCGCTCGTGAAGCTGGAAGTGATGAGTATCGAGACGTTGAAACATTTCTCGCTTGATCCGTCGGACAAGAATTACGTCAAGCTGATCGAAGCCCGCAATCGCGCCAACGAGGTCGCTTCCGATCTTGATGCGCCCGCGGACCGGATCTTCTCCGCTTCGCGCAAGCTGGAGGAGGCGCTGGATCGTTACAACGACCAGGCGGTCGGCGGCACAAGCGCGGTGAAGAAAGTCTTCTCTCTGGCGGAAAAAGAAACTGCCGGTACAAGCGACGCTTCCGGCCGTTTGGCCGCCCAGGGACTGAAAGAAGCCCAGGCCAAGCTTGCGTCGGGTTCCGGCAAAGCGGACGCTTTGTCGGCTTACAAACTGTTTCTGACGCGCGCCGCGGAAGCCAACGATATCGCCGCGTTCACAGCGGCGGATTATTCCGCGACGTTGAAGCAGTATGACGCCAACCTCTCCGCCAGACTGGAAAGCGCCGGTGGTCAGGATCTGTCGGACTTGCAGGACGCCTATAAAGCTTCGGTAGCCGCGCTGGAATCGGCTATCGACGACGCTTCCGGCAAGAATGCGCTGGATGCCGCGCAGGCGGCGGTCGAAACGACCTACCAGACGCTGGCCGAAGGAGCCACGCTGGCCCAGGCGATTAACGGCGCCGAGCCGCTGCTCGATTCGCCGGCCGGCAAGGAGAAAGGCCAGTATCCGGCATCCGCGATCGGCACGCTGAAGCGGGCGATCAACAAAGCGTCCACTTCGCTGGAGAAGTCCGGCACGAAACAGCAGCTGACCGAAGCCCGGCAAACGCTGGCCGACGCGGTGAGCGACTTTAAAGGGAAGATTAACAAATAAATTCGAGCCGCGGCATAACGGATCGGATGCAAACCTCAACTTTTCCATATTACAGTCCGGCCCTCCTTTTTCAAAAAGGAGGGCTTTTTAGGTTCGCTATTTATTCAGTTGTTTAAACACTAGGAACTGGAAAAATATCCGATAATTAAAGGAGGCGTTTGTTTGAGTAGAAAAAAGCCGAAAAAAATGAAAAAGTGGCCGCTGGCCGTATTGGCGGTTTCTCTGGCGGCGGGCGCCGCTTATACGCTGCCAAATGGATTTGCCGCCGATAAAGGAAATTCTAACCAAAGCAAGATTATAGCAGCCGGAGCAGCGGCGTCGACAAGTACGGAAGCCAAAGTCGTCGCGCCCGTTATTGCGATCGATCCAAAGCCGACTTCGGCATCTGCCGCCCGTGCGGCCTTGATTAAGCTTGCGAGGATGAGTGTGAGCACGGCCGCCGCTTCCGACTTATATTCGTCGGAAAACGATCTTCGGAAGCTGCATCAAGCCCGAAACGAATCCTACAAGGTTGTTTTCGACCCCAAAGCGCCGGCGGATCGGATCTATTCCGCTTCGCGCAAGTTGGAAGAAGCCATCGATCGCTACAACAAGAGCGCGGTCAAGAATGCGGAGGTCCTCGGCAAAATATTGAAGTATGAAAAGGCATCTGTGCGAAACGGCAGAAACGAACACGCGCTGGATGAGATGGAACTTCTGGAGCTAAAAGGCATCAAAGAGGCGCAGGCCAAGTTGGCGGCCGACCCGTCGGATAAGGGCGTACAAGCCGCTTACAAGCATTTCTTGTCTAGCGAAGCCGATGTCCATAATCTCGAACCGTTTGATCGTGCGGCCGAGGTTGCTTTTCTAAAGCGTTATCAAGAGCATTACGCGGCCGAAACAGCCCGTATCGGGTCCGGCGCAAAAGAGGCGGCGCATCTGCGGGAAGCTTACGAGACTGCCGCCGAAGCGATGCAGTCCGCGATCGACGCCGAGGCCGATAATAATGAGCTGAATGCCGCCTCGGTGGGCGTTATCGAGTCCTACGCGGCGTTTCTGGCAGGGCTGCGTCTGACAGACGCGCTGGAAAGCGCCCGTGCGCTGCTCGATTCGCCGACAGGCGCGGAGAAAGGACAGTATCCCGCTTCGTCGATCGGTACGCTCAAACGCGCGATCGATCAAGCGCAGGCTTCTCTAAAGAAAGAGGAAATGTACGAAGAACTGGACGATGCCCAGGACCGGCTGGAATCCGCGGTTCGAACATTCAAAGCAAGCCGCAATTCGTAAAGATAACGCGTGCGCGACAACCTTGCCGTGCGCCGCGCCCGACAAAGCGGGCATCCCAAAAAGCGGTCCCAAAGCCGGCAATCGGCTCGGGACCGCTTTTTTTATCGCCCAACGTTCACTTTGCAGCAAGCGATTGACTCTTGCCAAGTGTCCGAAGACACCGCTCCGTCGATACGTTTACCGCTCGCGCTTCCGCACCGTTTCCAACAGCTCCCCGATCATCTCTTCCAACCCGGCCGGAACCTGCTGCCCGTCGTCGTATCTGCGCACATTGACGCTGTCCGCCAATTTCTCCTTTTCCCCGACGACAAAAATATACGGAACTTTCTCCTGCTGCGCCGTGCGCATCTTGTAGCCCAGCTTGTTCCCGCTCACGTCGGCTTCCGCGCGCAGTCCGGCGCCTCGCAATCTTTTCCGCACGTCGTACGCGTAATCGTCGTAATGGGCGGAGACCGGCAGCACGCGCACCTGGACCGGAGCCAGCCAGAGCGGGAAAGCGCCGGCGTAATGCTCCGTCAGGATACCGAGGAAGCGGTCGATCGAGCCGTAGATGGCGCGGTGAATCACGACCGGCCGGTGCTTCGCGCCGTCTTCGCCTATATACGTCAGGTCGAACTTCTCCGGCATCTGGAAATCGAGCTGGATCGTGCCGCACTGCCAGCTTCGGCCGAGCGCGTCCAGCACGTGGTAATCGATCTTCGGTCCGTAAAAAGCGCCGTCGCCTTCGTTCAGCCTGTACGCCGCTCCCCGATCTTCGAGCACGCCGCGCAGCGCGTTCTCCGCTTCGGTCCACAGCTCGTCCGAGCCCATGGAGTCTGCGGGGCGCGTGGACAGCTCCAGGCGGTAATCGAAGCCGAACACGCGGTACATCTCGTCGATCAGGTCCATGACGCCGCCGATTTCTTCGGCGATCTGACCGGGGCGGACAAATAGATGCGCGTCGTCCTGGCAGAACGTCCGCACCCGCATCATGCCGCTGAGCGCGCCCGAATACTCGTGCCGGTGCACCTGGCCGAACTCCATCAGGCGGATCGGCAGATCGCGATAGGAACGCAGCTCGTTTTTGTACATCAGCATATGGCCCGGGCAGTTCATCGGCTTGAGCGCGAACGCTTCGTCGTCCACCTCGGAGAAATACATATTGTCTTTATAGTGGTCCCAGTGACCGGATTCTTCCCACAGACGCCGGTTCATCATAAAAGGAGACCGGACTTCCCGATAACCGCCCCGAAGCTGCGCGCCGCGCGAGAACGATTCGAGTTCCGTGCGCAGCGTCATGCCGTTCGGCAGGTAAAAAGGCATTCCGGGCGCTTCGTCGGAAAACATAAACAGTTTGAGCTCGCGCCCCAGCTTGCGGTGGTCGCGCTTCTTCGCTTCTTCCAGCATGACCAGATGCCCGTCCAGCTGTTCTTTGCGCGCAAACGCCGTGCCGTAAATACGCTGCAGCACCGGTTTGTCCGAATCGCCGCGCCAGTACGCGCCCGCTGCGCTCAGCAGCTTGAACGCTTTGAGGCGGCCCGTCGACGGCAGATGCGGCCCGCGGTCCAGATCGGTAAACTCTCCCTGGTCGTACAGCGAGAAACTTTCGCTTTCCGGCGCGTCTTCGATCATTTCGACTTTGTAGGCTTCACCGCGTTCTTGAAAATGCGCCAGCGCTTCTTCGCGGGAAGCGGCGCGGCGGCGAATAGACAGATTCTCCGCGGCGATGCGACGCATCTCGCGCTCGATCGCGGGCAGGTCTTCGGAGCGGATCGCGTTCGGCGTATCGAAGTCGTAGTAGAAGCCGTCCGCGGTCGCAAGGCCGATGCCGAGTTTGACCGCCGCTTCGCCGTACAGCCTTTTGACGGCCTGGGCCAGCAGATGCGCGGCGCTCAAACGGAGCACGGGCAGGGAGTCGGCGTCATCCGGCAGGAGGATGCCCAGCTCGGCGTCGGCGCAAACGGGCGTGCTCAGGTCGACAAGCCGGCCGTCCAGGCGGGCGGCGACGGCATTTTTGCCGAGCGACAGGTTGACGGAACGCGCGATCTCCAGGGCGGAAGCGCCGGCCGGAACGCGTTTGACCGAGCCGTCCGGCAGCGTGACGGCAATCCGGCCGTCTGCGGGAGCCGCGAAGCCGCCGGAATTCAAATCGTCGGGAACAGAAAAGCGAAACATAACAAATTCCTCCAAGTCGAAGTGGGATATCGAGCGCAGCGGTTCGTCCGGGAACGCCAAAAAGCGCACCGTCCCCGGAAAGGGACGAGTGCGCTCGGCTCGTGGTTCCACCCTTGTTCGATCCCCGGCCCGGCGGCATATGCGCGCCGGAAAACGGGGACCCTTGCTTGGAGTCCGTTAACGGGGACGAGGCGGCGGACGCTACCGGCCGCCGGGCCGCGTCCACTCAGGACGGGCGCCGGAACGGCGTTCGAATCCGCGGCTGCGGAGGGGTAATTCCGGGCCGCTTACCGAAGAAGCTTGCAGCAATCGCTTCTCTCTCTGGACGGTGCGGTCGGGAATGTTGTCTCCGGTCAAGGCCGAATCTTTCGATTGATTCTGGATTATATAGATGGATTCGGAAAAGGTCAAGCATTAAATTTGGACAGCCGCGGGAGAAACTTGCATCTTCGGTTTGAAGTAAAGCCTCGCCAGAGGTTATCATTAGGAAAAGAATCCGATTCGCCCAAAAGGAGAGTTGACGATGTACGGATATACTTTTGCCCAGGCGCTGTGCCGTTTGAGCGGCGACGAGCTGCGCATGACCTACGTGCTGTGCTGCGATACGGCGGTGCAGGAACTGCTCGCGTCCAAGATCCGGGAATGGATCAAGCGCGATCCCGAGCGTTTTACCCGGCAGCTGGAAGAGAAAACGACGGCTTACCGGGACTGGGACGACCAGGAGCTCCGGCTCGGGATCATACTGGAGCTGGCCAAGCGGGCGCGCGTGCAGGGCATGCCGCTGAACCTGCCGGCGGAGCTGGAAGAATTCGCCGGAGCGATTGTGGAACGCATCGAGCGCGATCTGGCGGAAAACGACCGCGAGTACGCCGCTTACCGCACCGGGCAGCCGGAGCTGAGCGAGCTTCAGGCGCTGCTGGACTACCAGATTTCTTCGCTGACGCAGGTGCTCGGACGGCTGATCGACGGTTCGCCGGAAGCGCAGCGGCAGGAGTATGTGCGGCGGATCGAAGAGCTTGCGCCCGAACTGGCGCAGAAGCTGTCGGAGTTTGAAGACAAGGAAGAGAGCGCACTCGGACAAACCGACGATTCCGCCGCGGCCGAAAGCGAATTCGGAGACGGCGAACCGGCGTACAGCGAAGCCGGAGAACGGTTTGTGCCGGCGGGAAGCGGTCCTTTGACACGGCCGGAACCGATCGAAATCGGGCCGCTCGAAGAACTGAACGAAAGCGAAGCCGCCGACCTGCTGTCGAAAGAAACCGGTCCGGTCCGCGTTAAGGAGAACGATCCGCAGCCGGGCGATCGGGCGGCGGACGTTTATGGCGGCGGGCCGAGCGGCGTGGATTTGCATAAAAAGGACGCAGGCGCTTCGTTCCCGGACGAAGACGAATTCGATCCGGAATACCCGGAATACCGGGCCCGCGCACAGGACGTTTCGGCTTCCGAACCGGAAGAGCCGGATCTGTTCGAAGCCGAACGGCGCGCCGAAGCGGCCGCGGAAGAAGCGGGCGTCTCCGGGGCGGGGCAGGGCGGGAAAGATTCCGCCGATCGGCCGGAGACGGTGTATGCGGCGTCCGCGCCGCTGCTGCTGGCCGAGCTGGAGCGGCAGGACGGACTGGATTACTATCAGACGGCGATCGAGCTGCTGGGAGCGGCGGAAGGACTGTTCGGTCTGGGCGAAGCGCGCCGGCTGAGCGGCCGGCATGTGGCGTTCGGGGCCGTGCTGAGCGGTCCGGCTTTCCTGCCGGTGCTGCCCGGCGGCCGGGCGGCTTCGCTGCCTCGCAGCCTCAACCCGCAGCGCCGGCAGCTTCCGGGGCTGCTGCTCCGGCTGCTGCTGCCGGAGCTGGTGTCCGCCGAACAGGAAGCGGCGGACTACAAGCCGCTGCTCGAGCTGTGGCAAAGTTATGCCGACCGCTATGCGCAGCTGGCTTCGGAGATCCGCCAGGAAGAAGGGCAGATGGAGTATTACGCGCGCGAAGCGTCCAGCTGCGCCGAACAGCTCGAAGCCGCCCGCGGCGAGCGGGAAGGTTCGGAGCGCCGGATTGTGGAAATCCGCGAGTCGCTGGTCGACAAGCTGCGCGCCAGCAGCATGCAGCTGCCGCATATCTCCGAATCGTTCGACCGGCTGCTGGCGGAGTATTCCGACAACCGCCAGCGCATGACGGACGCCGAAGTCGGCCGCCGCGAACGGGGTTCGGGCTTCGCGGGGCTGGTCAAATATACGCTGAATTACGCCGCGTCGGGCGTGACGCTGATCGATCTCAAGCGCAAGCAGACCCGGCTGCTGGAACGGATGGCCGACGAAGCGCTGCATACCGAAGGCGAATGGGGGCAGGGCGAACGCTATGTCGTCGCGGCCGAACGGGAGCGCATCGGGTATCTCGATACCGAGATCGAGCGGCTGGAGAAGCTTCAGGCGGACTGCAAAGAGCAGCTTCGCGCCGCCGAACAAAACAAACGCAATCTGGAGCAGGATCGCAAACTGCTGGAGAAGCAGGTTTACGGGCTTGCCGACCTCGAATTTCAAGAAGCCCCCGAAGCGTCGGGCGAAGAAAACGGTCCTGCGCAGGAAGACAAAGGAGTATAAAGCGGATGACAGGATTCACGCGGGAGAAAGGCGTTTTATTCAAAAACGGACGGATGGGCTTCGGGCTTGCCGGCGGCGGTCCGAATGCGGGCGCGAACGCCGTATATGCGGAACGCGGAACGATTCGCGCGGTCGGCGAAACCCGGGAGCTTGAGCTTCAGCTTGCGGGCCGGGATTACGAAAGCGTGGACTGGGACGGCGCGTACGTGCTGCCGGGTCTGGCCGATTCGCATATGCATCTGTCGATGCAGGGCGTAAAGTTGGAAGCGCTGGATTTCTCGGACACGACGTCGAAGACCGGGATGCTGCGGCAGATTCGCGAACGCGCGGAGCGGACGCCGCGGGGGGAATGGATCGTCGGGCTGAATTGGAACGAAAACGCGTTTACGCCGGCGGCGCCTCCGCTGATCGACGAACTGAACGAAGCGGCGGGCGAACATCCGCTGTATTTGACGCGCACCTGCTTCCACGCTTATCTGGCGAACGGCGAAGCGTTCCGCCGCGCCGGTATCTCGGACGATACGCCCGATCCGCCGTCCGGCGCGTTCGGACGGGACGAATCGGGCCGTTTGAACGGCTGGGTGTACGAGGAAGCGTCGAAGCTGCTGACGGCGGTGCAGCCGCAGCCGGATTATGCCGCGAAGAAAGCGGCGATCCGCCGGGCCTGCCGGCACGCGCTGAGCCTGGGACTGACCGCGGCGCATACCGAAGATTTGCGCTATCTGGGCGGGATCGACGCGATGCGCCGCATTCACCGCGAACTGCGCGAAGAAGGCTTGTTTTTCCGTTCGCATCAGCTGATTTTTCACGATTGCCTGGACGAAGCGGAATCGCTGGGACTGACGGCGGGCGACGGCGACGAATGGCTGCGGATCGGAGCGGTCAAGATCTTCTCCGACGGGGCGATCGGCGGGCGTACCGCGCTGCTGAACGCGCCGTACAGCGACGCGCCGGACACAAGCGGCATGGCGATTCATCCGCGCGCGAAGCTGCACGGCATGACCGCCCGCGCGCGTTCGCTGGGCTTTCCGATCGCGGTGCACGCGATCGGGGACGGGGCGGCCGAACTGACGCTGGGCGCGATGGAAGCTTATCCGCTTACGGGAATCTCGCATCTGCCGGACCGCTTTATCCATGCGCAGGTGCTGGACGCCGCGCTGCTGGAGCGTATGACGAAGCTTCAGCTGATCGCCGATATCCAGCCGCGCTTCGTCGCCAGCGATTTCCCGTGGGTGTTGGAGAGAGTAGGGCCGGAGCGGACCGGCTATCTGTATGCGTGGAAAAAAATGCTTGACGCCGGGGTGGTCTGCGCCGGAGGCAGCGACGCGCCGATCGAGCCGCTGAATCCGCTGCTGGGCATCCATGCCGCTGTCACCCGGCGCCGGCCGGATTCCGCCGAACCGGCGGAAGGTTATCTGCCGGGTGAACGCCTGGGCACCGCCGAAGCGGTGTCGCTGTTTACCGAAGGCAGCGCCCGGGCGGCGGCCGAACAGGGCGAACGCGGCCGGATCGCGCCGGGATTCGCCGCCGATTTCACCGCGCTGGACCGCGATATTTTCGCAGGGCCCGACGCGCTGCTGCAGGCCGGCGTGCGAATGACGGTGGTGAACGGCGAGGTCGCTTACCAGGGCTGACGGCCGCCGGCGCAGCGGCAGGGAGCGTCCGGAAGCGGATATTCGATACGCGGCCGCAGCAAATGAAAAAGACTTCTCCCGATCGGGCGGAACGTTTCGGCGTCCGCGGCGGAGAAGTCTTTTTTGTTTTCGACATTGACAGAACCTCTCTCATCGGATTTAATAGTAATAATTACTATTAGACAGAATCATACGAAAACTTTCTGCGGAATATCGTTTGATTTGCAGCATGAGGAGGGTTTTTACGATGGGGAAATCGACCGCGGCCGCGCGCCTGCCGCGCTCCAAAGGTACGGATATGGCGACCGTATACGAACCGAAAGACTGCGCGCGCAAAGTCAGGCATCTCGTCCTGCCGGGCCAGAACCGGCGCATCGTCGAGGAGTTTATGACCATTCTGGAGATGCGCGAAGAGTTCGACAGCCACGGCGTGCCGATTCCGAACAAGATCGTGATGTACGGTCCGCCGGGAACCGGCAAAACACTGACCGCGTTTCATATCGCCGCTTCGCTCGGGCTGCCGCTGGTGCTTGTCCGGCTGGACGCGCTGATCCACAGCCATCTGGGGGAAACGGGCAGCAATATCCGGCGGATCTTCGACTACGCCCGGTCCGTGCCGTGCGTACTGTTTCTCGACGAATTCGACGCCGTGGCCCGGACGCGCGAAAGCGGCGACGAAGTCAAAGAAATGGCGCGCGCCGTCAATACGCTGCTGCAATGCCTGGACGAATTCGGCGACGGCAGCGTGTTTGTGGCCGCGACCAATCTGGAAACCGAGCTGGACGCCGCGATCTGGCGGCGCTTCGATACCCGGATGACGTACCGGATGCCCGACGAAGGAGAACGCTGCAATTATATCCGGCTGCTGATCGGGGAATTCGCATGCAGCGAAGACGCCGAAGCTTCCGCGGCCGAACGGCTGTGCGGGTGCAGCTTCGCGGATATCGAACAGATCCTGCTCAAAGCCAAGCGCAAAGCGATTATCGAACGCGCGGCGCTGAGCCGGGAGCATGTAGAACTGGCGTACCGGGAGTACGCGCCGGAACCGGCGGAGCGGAAGCCGCCGCGGCCGGCGGAAGCGCCGCAGCCGGTCGAACTCATTTGACAACCGCGCGGACGGAAGCGTAGAATGACACAAGAATATCGTAACGATTACGTATAATTAAAATTTGGGGGAATCAGCCGTGGAGCAGCCGGAGACAAGCGAACCGAAGCGGGGTTCCCGCCGGCCGGGAGCCCGGATCAAACGCGGAGACCTGATTCTGATCGCCGCGATTCTGCTGCTGGCCGGCTCCGTGCTGGGCTGGCAGAAGTGGCGCGAAGCGCAGGTCGTCGCCGGAGAACGGCAGCTGGTCGCGTTGATTACCGTCGACGGCAAAGAATACGAGCGGGTGCCGTTGACCAAAGAGGAGCGCATCATCGATATCCGGACGGATCTGGGACACAATACGCTCAAAGTGTACGATTACGGCATCCGCATGATTTATTCCGACGCGCCCAAGCGCATCGCGCTCGATATGGGCTTTATCTCCAAGCCGCGGCAGCAGATCGTATGCGTGCCGACCCGCGTGATGGTGGAAGTTCTGCCGCCGTCCGGGGAGAACGAGGAGGAGGACGGGCTGGACGGAGTCGTGGGGTTCGCGGAACAGATTCGGTAACCGCTGCGCAGCTTTTCGGCGAACGGGAAAATCAAAAAAAACGCTTGTCCGGCGAAAACCGGACAAGCGTTTTTGGTTTGTTTTGGCGCTGTCAATCGGTTGACGGCGTGCGGCGTCTGAAACCCCGCGTCCCGGCCTCAGCCGGTTTCGTCGCGGTTGGCCGCTCCGATCGCTTCCCGGTTCTCCCACAGCATGCTGCGAAGATTGGACTTGGAGCCCTGGATAATAAAATACGGAATGCGCGAGGCTTTCGCCAGCTCGATACTCTCCCACGAAGCGCGGTGGGAAGTGGAAGTAATCAGCAGGAACAAAGCCTGGGCGCGGCGCAGATCGGACGCGACAAGATCCGGGCGCTCCCCGTTTTCGTGCACGTAGACCGCGCCGCTTTCCACCACTACATCCTCGAACCATTTGCGCTGGCCGCCCATCACGACGACCGTGCAGCCTTCCAGGAACGGTTCGGGCTTGCTTTTGCGCGCTTCGCGCTTGGCCTTGGCGGCGCCTGCGCCCGTACGCGGCTTGAGCGCCGGATCGCGGCGGAGAACAGACTCCGGATCGGAGAAGTCGCGGTATACCCGGGCCAGCCGCGCGACCGATTCTTCTTCGCCCACGTTGAAAATGCAGGGAGCGCCGTCGGCGGGACGCTGGATATCCAGATCTTTCGCGTGAATCGGGTACCGCCGGTCGGGATCGTTCATATCCACCGCGTACCACGTCTGATGCTCGTCCATCTCGACATAACCGTTGTACTGGCGCACCGGGGAAAACGTGTCGTCGCCCTGGAACAGCAGCTCGATCTCGTACTGCGCGCCCTGCCCGTCTTCGCGCGGCGTGCACCAGACTTCCGCTTCGTGCTGAAGCTGGAGCTTGTACACCATCGACTCGGTGATATTGAACGTCTCGCCGCCGTCCAGCACGATATAGCCGCCGTGATCGCGGCGGTAGAACGTGCCGGCCTGCCCCGCGTCGCCCGAAGCCCCGCCCGGATGATCGTAAAGGTCCAGCGCTTGGGCCATGTCTCCCTCGCCCGCGCGTTCGGAACCCGCCCGCTCCGCGGGGACGCCATCGTCCACGGCGCCGCCGCCCGCAAAGCCCGCCGGCTCCGACGGTTCGCCGCCGCCTTCGGCCGGCTCGCGCCGCGGCGGCGCCGCCGCCGCGGCAAGCGGCGAAGCTTCGGGTCCGCCGCGCAGCAGACGCCGCCCGGCGGCGTACGCGTCGACCGCGTCGAGCAGGTCGAGCGCGCGCCGCAGATGCGTGCGCGATTCCAGGTCGCCCGGCTCCGCTTCGCCGGGCAGCCCCGCGCCCGTCTCGCGCAGGTCGCGGCGCAGCAGGGCGGCGAACTCCGAGATCGCCGCTTCGGCCGATCTGCCCGGGCCGCTGTCCGCTTCGCCGCGGCTTCCGCCCGCGGCCGGTTCGCTGTCCGCTTCCGGGCGCGCCCCGTCCGCGCGAACCGCCGCTTCACTGCCCGCGCCGCCTGCCTGCGCCCGCGCATCGCCAGCGCCCGGCTGCGCGCCGTCTTCGCCGGTACCGCGCGAACGGGCGTCCTCCGCCCGAACGCGCAGCCGTTCAAGCTCGCGCTCCAGCCCGCGAGCCGCTTCGCGGGCCTCGGCCGTCTCGGCTTCCAGCCGGCCGCGCTCCTGCTTGTGCAGCCGCTTCGCCTCGGCCAGCCTGCCCAGCGCCGCTTCGCGCTCGGCGCTTTCCAGCGCCGCGCGGGAGCGCTCTGCTTCCAGTTCGCGGCGCGTTTCGTCCGCGAGCCGCTCCGATTTCGCCGCTGCGCGGCGCGCCTCGTCGACTTCTTTGTCGAGCCGGCGTCCGCGCTCTTCCTCGGCCCGGCAGCGGCTTTCCAGAGCTTCGATCCGCCGGTTAAGCTTGTCGATGCGGCGCAGTTCGGCCGCTTTGTCGATTTCCGGTCCGCCCGTATCCGTATCGGACGCCTCGGGGTTGGGAACTTCGTCGCGGCCGTGACCGCCGGCCGGCCGTTCTTCCCAGGGCAGGGAAGCCAGCCGTTCCAGCCGCTCCGCGTCCGCCGCTTCGTTTACCGGTTCGTTTTCGGATGCCGGATAGAAGTAGAGCGCCCAGTAGATATGCCATTTTCCATACCGCCGAATCCAGGTGTCCGGTTCCCGGTCGTAACGTTCCGGCGACAGCGCGGTTTTGCCGGATTTGCCACTTTCGGTCCCGGCGTTTTCCGTTTCGCCGCCTGCCTCTTCGCCTGCGGATTCGGCGATCTGCGCTTTTTCGCAGATCGGCAGAACTTCCTGCAGCAGCGCGGCCGCAAGCTTGCTCCGGGCGTCGCGGCTGCCGCGCGCGTAAGCGACCAGGTCGAGCAGCGATTTGGTAAACAGCGCTTCGGGCCATTTGCGCGCGCCGCGGCG
This sequence comes from Saccharibacillus sp. CPCC 101409, assembly GCF_030518235.1. GTDB lineage: Bacteria > Bacillota > Bacilli > Paenibacillales > Paenibacillaceae > Saccharibacillus. The sequence continues at coordinate 609,206 of NZ_JAULSA010000002.1, forward strand.
GACGAACGGAAATTCGAGCACCTGCGCCATGCGGCGCTTGGCCGGCTCGTCCATTTCGCGAATCAGCGGGGCGACATGGGCGAGCGGAAGCGCCGCGGCGCGCTCCGGCGTCAAAGCGTCGCGGATTTCCGAATTGAACGAAGCGCCGATGTCGGAAGAAAACGGGGCGCGCGAGCGGTCCGTTTTGGATCGGGAAGATGAGTGGATTCGTTTCATGGGGCTCCTCCTTCGATAGGGATAACGAGTCTCGAACTCGCACGTTCCATTTATGTCGCAATGTGATTTATATATTATGTATAGGGGACGCAATACCTTATTCTTTTTACTATACTTGCTTTATCTGCGTTTTGCACCCGTTTATCAAGAATTTCGACAATTTTCGATAAATAATTCGCCGGAAAATCCAGCTTTGACACAAAACGCAAATACGTCGTATTCACATTTAAACGGTAAGCTTCGCCGCGAACAGCGGACACGAAAATAATTTCAGTTTTTTGATTTTTACATTTTCGCAAGACCCGCTGATAACCCGCTTTCGTTTTGGGTAAATAGCATAAATATGCTGTTTGTAAAAGGAGAATGAACGTGACCTCGCCTTATCTACACAATCCGTTATTGTTCGAACGAATTTACAGCAAAATATCCACCGGAGTCATGCTGCTCGAACCCGACGGAACGTGCATCAACGCCAATCCGGCCGCGGCCCGGATTTTTCATTGCGAGGCCGGCGATTTTCTGGGACTTCGGTACCGCAAGCTGCTGGAAGCCGATGCGGACGGCGCGGCCGATCTGCTCGACGTGTTTGCGGCGTGGATCGAACGGCCCGCTCCGTTCGGTCCGGTCGAGATCCGGTTTGCCGATCCCGAAGGGCGTTCCGTCTGGGTCAAAGTGGAAGCGGAAATCTTCGAGGAGGACGGCGTCAAACTGATTCTCGTGTATCTGGAAGACGTGACTTCGCACCCCTGCGAAGAAGACGGCTACGACCGCAGCAGGGAGATTTACAAGCTGATTACCGAGAATACCCCCGATATGATTTCGTTCAGCAAGACCGACGGCACGCTGCTCTACGTGTCTCCTTCGGTCGAACGGACGCTGGGCTATAAGCCGGAAGAAATGATCGGCCGCAACCGGACGGCTTTCTATCATTCGGGCGATGCGACCAAGATGATGATCGAAGGCACGCTTTATTCGGAGAACGATACGTTTGAACGGCGCGTTATGCATAAAAAGGGGCATATGCTCTGGGTCGAAACGTCGTTCCGGCTTATTCGCAACCGCCTGGGAGAACTGAGCCGCGTGCTGGTGATCGCCCGGGACATTACCGAACGCAAACACAAGGACCTGATTCTCAACAAAACGCAGCAGATGGCCAACGTCGGTTCCTGGTCGTGGGACGTGCCGGAGAACCGTTTTTCGTTCTCGCTGGAGTTTCGGCATATTTTCGGATACGCGCTCCAGCAAACGGAACGCCGTTCGGACAATGTGCTGCGCATGATTCATCCCGCTGACCGCCAGGCGGTCAAGCGCGGGCTCGACGAAGCGGTCGGCCGCGCGGCCGGCGGGGAACTGACCTACCGGATCGTGCTGCCGGACCGGACCGAGAAAACGATCTCCGCCGTCTGGGAAGTATCCAAAGACAGCACCACGGGCGAGCCGCTGCAGGTAATCGGCGTCGTGCAGGACGTGACCGAACGCATAAAAATCGAAGAAAAGCTGCGCCGCAGCGAGAACCGGTACAAGTCGCTGTTTATGAACAACAACGCCGGCATCGTGTCGATCGATATGAAAGGCCGCTTCCTGAACGCCAACGGGGCGATGGAGAAAATGAGCGGTTACAACCGCGAGCAGATGCTTCGGCTGCATGTGGGCATGCTCCAGCCTCCTGACGGAGCCAAAGCGGCGGAAGAACACTTCAAAGCGGCCAAAAAAGGCAAATCGACCACGTTCGAATCGTTGTTCTACCGCCGGGACGGAGAGCTGCGGCATATCAGCGTGGCTTACGTGCCGATCGGCTCTGACCGCGAACAAACCGGCGTTTATGCGATCATTACCGATATTACCGAACTCAAAAAATACGTGGCGCAGATCGAAGAACTCAGCTACCAGCATTCGCTGATTCTGAACACCGTGTCCGAAGGGATCGTCGGTTTCGCGGCGGACGGGCGCATAATCTTTACCAATCCGGCCGGGGCGGCGATGCTCGGGTACGAAGGGGGCGGCGCGATCGGCCTGTCCTACGCCGAACTGATGCACCAGGCCGAAGCGAACGAGAGCGTATACCAGACCGGCAGCGGCGTGCTGCTGGACTGCCTGCTGTCGGGAACGGCGCATGCGGAGCCCGAAGCGGTATTCTGGCGCAAAGACGGCGGAAGTTTCCTTGTGTCTTACCAATTGACGCCGATTCTCGACCGCGAGGAGCATCGGGGCGCCGTCCTGGTCTTCCGCGATATTACGGGAGAACGGGAAATTATCCGCGCCAAAGAATCGGCCGAACGCGCGGACCAGGCCAAATCGGAATTCCTGTCCGTCGTCAGCCATGAGCTGCGCACCCCGATGAACGGGATTATCGGCATGACCGATTTGCTGCTCGAATCGGAACTGGAAGACGAGCAGCGGGACTATCTGACGATCGTGCAGGAGAGCAGCCACGCGCTGCTCAAGATTCTAAGCGAGATTCTCGACATCAGCAAGATCGAAGCCGGGCGCATGGAGATCGAGCCCGCGCCTTTCGAGTTGAAAGAAGTGCTCGGCGGCGTGGTGCAGCTGTTCCAGCCGCGGGCGGCCGAGAAAGGTTTGAAGCTGGTGCTGGAGATGGCGGAAGAACCGCTCGGACTTCCGTCGATCGTAATCGCCGACCGCGAACGGCTGCGCCAGGTGCTGATCAATCTGGTCGGCAACGCGGTCAAGTTTACAGATCGGGGAAGCGTGACGCTGACCGCCCGGCCCAAAGCTTTTCGCGCGCCGAACGAAATCTGGCTCGAATTTACGATTGCCGATACCGGGATCGGGATCGCCAGGGGCGAACACCACCGGCTGTTCCAGCCGTTCTCGCAGCTGCATCCCGTGCTGAACCGCAAATACGGCGGCACCGGCCTCGGCCTGTCGATCAGCCGGAAGCTGGTCGAGCTGATGGGCGGCACCATCTCGGTCGAGAGCGAGGAAGGCGAGGGCGCCACGTTCCGCTTCCAGCTGCGTTTACTGCTGCCGGAAGAAGAAGGACTGCGCTTTTCGAATTCGGCCGAAGCTCCGGCTCGCCGCCGCAGCGAAGCTTCGCCCGTCCGCGCGGCGGATAACCGGCAGGAGCTGCGGATTCTCGTCGCGGAAGACCATCCGGTCAACCGCAAAGTGCTGGAAGCGATGCTGGCCCGCTTCGGCTGCCGCGCCGATATGGCGGAAGACGGCGAGAAAGCGGTGCGCAAAGCGCTGTCCGGCGAATACGACCTGATCTTTATGGATGTGCAGATGCCGGTCATGGACGGAATCGAAGCGGCTTCGCAGATTCGGATGCAGCTTCCGCCGGGCCGTATGCCGGTGATCGTGGGCGTCAGCGCGTTTGTGCGCGAAGAAGATATCGAGCGCTGCCGCGCCGGCGGCATGCAGGACTTCGTCGAGAAGCCGATCCTGGCTTCCGAGATCGAGCGGGTGCTGGCGAATGTCCGGCCGCTGCCGCGTCTCGGCGAAACGAACCGGGAAAGCCATTGACGGCTCTCCTGCGCCACCAACGGCAAATCGACAGCGAAGCGGAGGAGAGTCCCGGACGGGGTTCTCTTCTTTTTTTGTAACATTTCCCTTTCCGAAGGCGTCTGATAAGAAAAAAGGGGGAAACGCAATGGAACGAGGGCGAAGCTTCGGGCGCGCGCCGCGCGTCAAGTCCGGCAGGCCCGGCAAACGAAAAGTTCTGCTGCTTGCGGGACTCGGCACGGCGCTGCTTCTGAGTGCTTGCTCAACCTGGGAAGGAGGCGGCCAAAAAGTGTCGGCTTATACAACGGAGGATGTAAATTCGAAGTTGACCGAATCGATGAACGATTTTGCGATTCGAATGTACGGCAAACTGGAACTGGTCGAAGACAAGCAGGGCGGCGCTTCCAACCATTTCGTGTCGCCGGCCAGCATCGATATCGCGCTGTCCATGCTGCTGAGCGGCGCGCAGGGCGAAACCGCCGGACAGATCAAGGAAATGCTGGCTGTCGGCGGTATGACGGACGAGCGGCTCAACGAAGGCCAGGAGATCATGATCGACCTGCTGGAAGGCTCCGATCCTTCGGTCCGGATGGAGATTGCCAACGCGCTCTGGCTGCGCAAAGGCTTCGACATCAAACAGCCGTTTATCGACACTCTCCGATCTTCATATGCCGCGAAGACGCAGGCCCTGGACTTCGATTCGCCCAAAGCGGCGCGTACGATGAACAAGTGGGTCGACGATTCGACGCAGGGCCTTATTCCGCAGATTGTGGAAGGGCCGATCGATCCGCAGACCGTTATGTTTCTGATGAACGTCATGTACTTTAAAGGCGACTGGACCGAGCCGTTCAGGCCGGAGTCGACGCGGGACGCGGCATTCCATCCGGCGGACGGAAACCAAGTAACCGTGCCGACGATGACGCAGGGAGGTTTTTTCGATTATCTCGAACAAGACGGATTCCGCGCCGTGCGGCTTCCCTACGGCGAAGACCGGAACTTTGCGATGCTGCTGGCGCTGCCGGACGAAGACTCCGACCTGGAGTCGTTCAAACGCGAGTCCCTGCCTGAATTCTCCGCCTGGAGCGGCAGCCTGGAACCGGCCCGCGGAATCGTCGCGCTGCCCAGGTTCGAGCTGAAAAGTTTGTTCGAGCTGAATGCGCTGCTTCGGGCGCTGGGCATGGAAGACGCGTTTGCCCCCGATGCGGCGCAGTTCGAACGTATCGCGGACGTCAAACCGCTGTCCGTCAGTCTGGTACGGCACGCGGCGACGATCAAAGTCGACGAGAAAGGTTCCGAAGCGGCCGCCGTTACGGCAATCGCGATGCGGGCCGGTTCCGCCCCTCCCAAGGAAAAACCGTTCGAACTGCGGTTCGACCGCCCGTTTTTCTTCGCGATCACCGATCGGACCACGGGTCTGATCGTCTTTATGGGCGAGGTGGGCAATCCGGCCGAGAACTAGACGTTTTACAAGTAAAGGGGAATTCGAAAATGCGCGCACATAAAAGAATCGCAAAACTGGCGCTGGCGGCTTTGCTGCTGGCCGGCACGGCGGGATGTACAGCCGGCCGGGAGACGGAGGAGGAGCGGGAACAGAACGTTTCGGCGCATCCGACCTCTTATACGCAAAAAGACGTCGATCCCGCGCTGGCCCGGTCCATGAACGCTTTCGCGCTGAATTTCTACGGCATGCTGGACCGGGAACCCGGCGAAGAATCGACCGGCCCCAACCGGATGGTCTCGCCCGCGGGCATCGCGATCGCGCTGTCCATGCTCAAAGCCGGCGCGCGGGGCGACAGCGACCGCGAGCTGGACAAAGTGCTGAAGCTGAACGGCCTTAGCGGCGAAGCGCTGGATTCGGCCCAGCTCGTGATGAGAGAAATGCTGCGGGGCTACGATCCGTCGATCCGGATGGATATTGCCAATTCGATCTGGAGCCGCGAAGGGTTTGCGTTGAAGCCGGATTATGTGAACACGCTGCAAAAGGATTACGGGGCGCGGGCCGAAGCGCTTGATTTCGACTCGGCTCGGGCGGCCGAAACGATGAACGCCTGGGCCGCCGAGAACACGGCCGGCAAGATTGAACAGGTAATCGCCGCGCCGATCGACCCGGACGCCGTGCTGTTTCTGATGAATGCCATGTACTTCAAAGGAAGCTGGACGCAGCCGTTCGAAGCGGAGCAAACGCAGGATCTGCCGTTTACGACGGCGGCAGGCGAAGAAACAACCGTGCCGACCATGGCTCAGCAGGGCGAATACGATTATCTCGACGCCGAAGGATTCCAGGCGATTAGGCTGCCGTACGGCGAGTCCGGGAACTTCGGCATGGTTCTGGCGCTGCCGGACGAAGACAGCTCGCTGGACGCGTTCAAGCGGAAATATCTGCCGCGGTTCGGCAAATGGAGCAAGCAGCTGGACGACGCGCAGGGACGCGTCGAGCTGCCGAAGTTTAAACTGGAAGATTCGCTGAAACTGAACGACGCGCTGATCGCGCTCGGCATGCCGTCGGTGTTCGACGCTTCCAAAGCCGAGCTGGAAGGAATCGGGGAAGCGAGAGCCGGGCGGCTGTATGTCAGCAAAGTCGGCCACGATACGTTTATCGAAGTCAACGAAGAAGGAACCGAAGCGGTCGCCGTCACCTCTATTACGGTAGAAGACGGAGCCGCACCCGGCGGAAGACCGTTCGAACTGCGGTTGAATCGCCCGTTTTTCTTTGCGATTACCGACAAAACGACAGACTTGATCGTGTTTATGGGCGAAGTCGGCAGCCCGGCGGAGAAGTAAAGCCGGATCTGCGGCGGGCAGGACGGCGCCGGAAAGCGGAATCATACGAAACGCGCTCGACCGACAAAAGGGGGTCTATCGAAGATGCGTATAACCAAACATGAGGAAAGCAAGCGGACAAAACGGACAAAGATTGGAAAAACCGCGGGCTCGCGCCGAAAAGTCGGGAGCCTGGCGCTGGCGGCGCTGCTGCTGGGCGGCATGGCGGCCGGCTGCTCCATCGGCAAAGAACAGGCGAAGCAGGGTTCGGACTATACGACCGCGTATACCGCGGAAGACGTCGATCCTTCGCTCGCCGAAGGCATGAATGAATTTGCGCTGAACTTTTACGCCATGCTGGAGAAACAGCCCGGCGAAGACTCGCCCGGACCGAATCGGATGGTCTCGCCCGCGGGGATCGCAATTGCGCTGTCCATGCTCAAGGCCGGCGCGGAAGGCCAAACCGACCGGGAACTGGAACAAGTTCTGAATCTAAGCGGCATGAACGCCGAACAACTGGGCGCCGCGCAGCAGGTGATGCGCGAACTGCTGCGCGGCGCCGATCCGTCGATCCGGATGGAGATCGCCAACTCGTTCTGGAGCCGTCAGGGCTTCCAATTGAAGCCGGATTACGTGAAGTCGCTGGAGCAGTACTACGAAGCGCAGGCCCGGGCGCTGGACTTCGATTCGGACAAAGCGGCGCCGACGATCAACGCCTGGATTTCCGACAATACGGCCGGCAAGATCCGGGACGTTATCAAGCCGCCGATCGACGGAGATACCGTACTATTCCTGATTAACGCCATGTATTTCAAGGGAAGCTGGACCGAGCCGTTCAAAGCGGAGCAGACCGGAGACCTGCCGTTTACGACAGCGGAAGGCGAAGAAATTCAGGTGCCCACCATGAAGCAGCGGGACAAATACGATTATCTCGACGCCGACGGATTCCGGGCGATCCGGCTGCCGTACGGCGAATCCAAGAACTTCGGCATGATCCTTGCCCTTCCGGACGAAGGCCGGACCCTGGAGCAGTTCAAGCGGCAGGATCTGCCGGCATTTGATACGTGGAGCGCCGAATTGTCCAGGCAGGAAGGCAGCGTCGAACTGCCGAAGTTCAAGCTGGAAGATTCGCTCAGCCTGAACGACGCGCTGATCGCGCTCGGCATGCCGTCGGCTTTCGACCCAAGCAAAGCCGAGCTTGGCGGAATCGCCGATACCGGCGACCGGCGCCTGTATGTCAGCAAAGCCAGCCACGATACCTTTATCGAAGTCAACGAAGAAGGCACCGAAGCGGCCGCCGTCACCGTAATCGAAGGAGCAACCAGCTCCGCTCCCGTCGAAAACAAACCGTTCAACCTGAAACTGAATCGCCCGTTCTTCTTCGCCATCACCGACCGCACCACCGGCCTGATCGTGTTTATGGGCGAAGTCGGCAACCCTTCCGAAAGCTGAGCTCGCTTCGCTTTTTCAAACCCGGCCGAAGCCGCTTGATCCAATCTTACGCAGGCCGCCGGTAAGCGCCGGCAAGTAAACCCTGACCGCCCCCAAAAGCCCCGCGAAGCGTTCGCGGGGCTAATGTGTTGAGAAGTCCTATTTAAAGCGAATCGAAGAGGCGGAGGGAGAAATTCAGTGAAGGTACAAACTTTCGAAGAAAGTTACCTCGGAAGCCTATGCTGATAGTGTTCGCCTTTGAAATCGGGAAAATACCACCTATATAACCTAATCAGTTTTCCCGATTTCAACACGCGACCTAAAGTCTTTCGAAGAAAGACACCTCGTAAGCCTACGCTAACGAATTTCTCCCGCAGCCTTTCATCTGCTTTTCCGAATAGGATTTCCGAACAACAAGAAGCCCCGCGACCACATCGCGGGGCTTTCCTTTTTCAAATCACAACCCGTCCAATTCAAGCGCGAGGCCCGAACAGCCCCGAATTCTTCAGCCCGTCCCAGAACGCGCCGAACTGCGGAATATCGAGCTGCTGAGCCGCGTCGGACAGCGCCGTTTGCGGGTCCGGGTGCACTTCGATCATGATGCCGTCCGCGCCGGCGGCGAGAGCCGCTTTGGCACATGGCAGCATGATGTCTTTGCGGCCCGTGGAGTGCGTCACGTCGACCATGACCGGCAGATGCGTTTCCTGCTTGAGCAGCGGCACCGCCGAGATGTCGAGCGTGTTGCGCGTCGCCTTTTCATAAGTACGGATACCGCGCTCGATCAGCATGATCTGCTCGTTGCCGCTGACCATGATGTACTCGGCCGCGTGGATGAACTCGTCCAGCGTCGCCGACAGGCCGCGCTTGAGCAGAACCGGAATCTTCGCGCCGCCGACTTCTTTGAGCAGTTCGAAGTTGTGCATGTTGCGCGCGCCGATCTGGATCACGTCGATGTAATCGGCCGCGATCTCGATATGCGAAGGGTGCACGATCTCGCTGATCGTCGCCAGGCCGAATTCGTCCGCCACTTCTTTGAGCAGCTTCAAGCCGTCGAGGCCCAGGCCCTGGAAGTCGTACGGGGACGTTCTCGGTTTGAACGCGCCGCCGCGCATCACTTTGATGCCGGATTCCTTCAGCGCTTTGGCTACCGTGCGCAGCTGTTCGCGCGACTCGATCGAACACGGTCCCGCCACGAGGATCGGGTCCGGTCCGCCGACCTGCACGCCTTTGAACTCGACGATGGTGTCTTCCGGACGCTTCTTGCGGCTGACGAGCAGCTGGCGTTTATGGTCTTCCTGCTGAATATTCAGCGAGGCTTTGAAGATTTCTTTGAACAGGTGCTTCAGCGTGCTGTCCGAGAAAGGTCCTTTGTTCAGTCCCGTTACGCGGTCCATGATTTCTTTTTCCCGTTCCGGATCGAACTTGGGCACGCCCTGGTTTTCTTTGGCCTGACCGATCTGGTGCACCAATTCGGCGCGTTTGCTGAGCAGTTCGAGAAGCTGGGTGTCGATCCCGTCGACGCTGGCCCGCAGCTGTTCCAATGTTTCATTCATGTCTGCATAGTCTCCTTTGAGCTGTAAAAGCGTATTTCTAGACATTTTAATCCGGGCAGCGCATACATAGCAAGACGCGGGAGCTTTTTTAGTCAAAAATCCCCGGGAAAACGCCGATTTCTTTTTATTCGCCGCATGGTAAAATGAAAATTGGGAACTTTAACCACTTACAATCGGAGGGAAAGCGGATGAAAATCGGAGTACCGAAAGAAATCAAGAACAACGAGAATCGCGTCGGCATGACGCCCGCTTCGGCCGCGGCGTATATCGCCGAGGGACACGAAGTCCATGTGCAGTCGGGAGCGGGGCTGGGTATCGGATTTTCGGACGAAGATTATACGGCGGCGGGAGCGGCGATCGTAAGCTCCGCGGCCGAAGCCTGGGCGGCGGATATGGTCGTCAAGATCAAAGAACCGCTGGAAAGCGAATACGATTTTTTCCGCGACGGACTTATTCTGTATACCTATCTCCATCTGGCGCCCGAGCCGGCCCTGACCCGCGCTCTGCTGGACAAAGGCGTGACGGGCATCGCGTACGAAACGATCCAGCTGGAGAACGGAAGCCTGCCGCTGCTGACCCCGATGAGCGAAGTGGCCGGGCGGATGTCGATTCAGATCGGCGCGCATTTTCTCGAAAAGCCGTTCGGCGGCAAAGGCGTGCTGCTCGGCGGCGTGCCGGGCGTCGAGCCGGGGCGCGTCACCATCGTGGGCGGCGGCACGGTCGGGGCGAACGCGGCCAAGATGGCGATCGGGCTCGGAGCCGACGTCACGCTGCTCGATATCAACGCGGACCGGCTGCGCCGGCTCGACGACCAGTTCGGCGGCCGGCTCAAGACGCTCATGTCCGACAAGCACAATCTGGAAACGGCGGTGGAGCGCGCGGACCTGCTGGTCGGCGCGGTGCTGATTCCCGGCGCGCGGGCGCCCAAGCTGGTCAAAGAAGATATGGTCCGGCGGATGGGCGCGGGTTCGGTCATTGTGGACGTGGCGATCGACCAGGGCGGCTCGATCGAGACGATCGACCGCATCACGACGCACGACGATCCCGTGTACGTGAAGCACGGCGTGCTGCATTACGCGGTGGCGAACATGCCGGGCGCGGTGGCGCGCACGTCGACGCTCGCGCTGACCATGGTGACCACGCCGTACGGCCTGCACATCGCGCGCAAAGGCTTTCGCCGGGCGGCGCTGGACAACCCCGCGATCGCGAAAGGAATCAATACGTGCGAAGGACGCGTCACCTACCGGGCCGTCGCGGAATCCCACGGATTGGAGTATAATGAAATTGAAGCAATTTTGAACCAAAAAGGGAGCGAGTAGCAATGGATCATATTTTCCGGCTCAAAGGCGTATGGAACGGCGGCCGTAACAGCAGCGGCACGATCGAGAGCGGACTGTTGAAGACCGAGATCTCGATACCCGAACCGATGGGCGGCCCGGGTATCGGCACCAATCCGGACGAGATGCTGCTGGGCGCGGCCGCGACCTGTTACATCATCACGCTGGCGGCCATGCTGGAACGTTCGTCGATCGGCGTGGACAGCCTGACGCTCGATTCCGAAGGCACGGTTGACGTGACAAATAATATTTTTACGTACAAATCCATCGTTCATCGTCCGCTGCTGCTCCTGGCCGAAGGCCAGAGCGAAGAGATTCGCGCGAAAGCGGAGAAACTGGCGCTCAAAGCGGAAAGCTCATGCATGATTACGCGCGCGCTGGCGGGCAATGTCGAAGTCTCGGCCGAACCCGTCGTGAATATCGCGCAGAAAGCGCTTTAAATCGAACAGACCCGGATCGCGCGCGGATATACAGTTGTCGTTTACCGCGGCCGATATATGGATATAGAAGTGATATAGGAAAAATTTTACGAATTTCGCTATTGGACAAGATAGACCTACCACAGTTTTGAAAGGACGGAAACTATAATGCAGCCGCAGTTTCGGACAGAAAAAGATTTCCTGGGAGCCAAAGAGGTTCCCGTCGATGCCTATTACGGCGTTCAAACGATGCGGGCGGTCGAGAATTTCCCTATCACCGGCTACCGGATTCACGAGTCGATGATCCGGGCGCTCGGTATCGTCAAAAAGGCGGCCGCGCTCGCCAATATGGAGGTCGGACGTCTGCCGGCGCATCTTGGCGCGCAGATCGCCGAAGCCGCGGACGAGGTGATGGAAGGCGCGTGGAACGCGCAGTTCATCGTGGACCCGATCCAGGGCGGAGCGGGCACTTCGATCAATATGAACGCCAACGAAGTGATCGCCAACCGCGCGCTGGAGCTGATGGGCAAGGCGAAAGGCGAATATTTTCATCTGAATCCGAACGTGCACGTCAATATGGCGCAGTCCACCAACGACGTGTTTCCGACGGCGATCCATATCGCGGCGCTGTCGCTGGTCGAGAAGCTGGAGGACACGATGGAGCGCTTGCAGCGTTCGTTCGAAAATAAAGCGCGCGAATTCGATCACGTCATCAAAATGGGACGCACCCATCTCCAGGACGCCGTGCCGATCCGGCTCGGCCAGGAATTCGCGGCTTACGGCCGCGTGCTGGGACGCGACCTGCACCGGGTGCGCCGCTCCAAAGAGCTGCTGCACGAGATCAACATGGGCGCGACGGCGATCGGCACGGGCTTGAACGCGGACGTCAACTATATGGATAAAGTCGTGGTCAAGCTGGCGGAGATCAGCGGCATGCCGCTGCGCCACGCCGAAGATCTGGTGGACGCGACGCAGAATACGGATGCCTATACCGAGCTGTCCGGCGCGCTGAAGATCTGCATGATTAATCTGTCCAAAGTCGCCAACGATATCCGTCTGCTGGCTTCGGGACCGCGCGCCGGTCTGGCCGAGCTGAAGCTGCCGGAACGCCAGCCGGGTTCGTCGATCATGCCGGGCAAAGTCAATCCGGTCATGTGCGAAGTGGTCAACCAGACGGCATTCCAGGTCATCGGCAACGATCATACGATCTCGCTCGCCTCGGAAGCGGGCCAGCTCGAACTGAACGTGATGGAACCGGTGCTGGTCTTCAACCTGCTCCAGTCGATCAGCATCATGAACCAGGCGCTGACCGTGTTCCGCACGCACTGCATCGACGGCATCGAAGCCAACGAAGCGAACTGCGCCGAATACGTCGAACGCAGCGTAGGCGTCATCACCGCGCTCAGCCCGTATCTGGGCTACGAGATCTGCGCCCGCATCGCCCGCGAAGCGATGACGACCGGCCGCTCCGTGCGCGAGCTGTGCCTGGTGCACAACGTGCTGAGCGAAGAAGAGCTGGACATCATCTTGAATCCGTTCGAGATGACCAAGCCGGGCATCGCGGGCTCGTCGCAGCTGACGCGGGACTGAGCCGCGGCGGAAGACGGGGACCGTCAAACGATATTCGAAAATCGCCGCTATAAAAAAGACTTCGTTCTCCGCATAAGCGGGGGACGAAGTCTTTTTACTATGGGGAATCCGGAGAAGCGCGAAGCGAACGCTTGAACCAAAAGCCGCCGGGATTCGCCCGGCCGCGGCTATCGGGAATCAGTCCGCCGAACGTTCCAATTCGAACGCTTCCGCCACCAGCCGGTACGACTTGAGCCGCGCTTCGAAGTCGTGGATCGACGAGACGATCAGCAGTTCTTCCGAGCCGTATTCTTCGGCCAGTTCAAGCAGGCGGGTCTTGACCGCGTCCGGCGTGCCGACGACCCGGTAGCTGCGGGTGGCTTCGATCTGCTGGCGGTCGTACGGCGTATACGGATAATCCAGCGCGCTCTGCACGGACGGCAGATACGGCAGTTCCATGCCTTTGTACAGCGCCAGGAAGAACAGGTCGGAGCTGGTCGCGAGCCGTTCGGCTTCTTCCTGCGTATCGGCGCAGATCACCGTGATCGCGGCCAGCGAGTGCGGCGAAGGCGACATCAGCGACGGCTCGAAGTTGTCGCGGTAGAAAGAAGTCGCTTCGGCGCCGCCCTGCGTGCCGAAGAACTGCGCGAACGCGTAGGAAGCGCCGGTCTGCGCGGCCAGGCGGGCGGTACCGCCGCTCGAACCGAGCAGCCACAGCTCGGGCACGGTATCAACGGACGGCGACACGGAGAGGCCGGCGAAGCGATGATCGGCCGGCACGGCGTCGTTCAGGTACGCGATCAGGTCGATGATCTGCTGCGGGTACGGGTCCGCGCTGTGGTAATGGCCTTCCTGGAGCGCGCGGGTGGACAGCGGCCGTCCGCCGGGCGCGCGTCCGACGCCGAGATCGATCCGGTTCGAATAGAGCGCTTCGAGCAGGCGGAAGTTCTCCGCGACTTTATACGCGCTGTAATGCGGCAGCATAATGCCGCCCGAACCGACGCGGATGCGGGAGGTGTTCGCGGCCAGATGCGCGATCAGCACCTCGGGGCTGGAATGCGCGAGCGCTTTGGAGCTGTGGTGCTCCGAGACCCAGAAGCGGCTGTAGCCGAGCCGGTCGGCTTCGACGGCGAGCGCGGTCGTCGCCTGCAGCGCTTCGCGCGGGCCGGAACCTTCCGTAATATTCGATTGATCGAGAATGCCGAGCTTCAGCATATTTATATTCTCCTCTCGGAAGCGACACCCCTGGGGGATGTTCCGGATATTGACAAAGCGGGAGCCGGAAGTGCTCCGGCGTCTTCTTCATCGTACCAGACTTGGAGGGTGGTCGTCAAAAAGATAACGAACTATAAAAAGTATAGTTAAAAAAGAGACAAGCCGTTTTATCCGCCGGCCGAAATTGCATCGAAATTCCGCCGGCCAGCAACTATTTGCCCGCCGGCCGGTATATATTACTTGAAGGGTGCTGCCCGGCGGAAGTGCGGACAGGCATTCGGCAAGCCAAGCAGGAGACAGGGGGAAGTCTGACAAGATGAAGAACCAATGGAAGAAAGCCGGCACACTGAGCCGCGCCGCGCTCGGCGCGGGGCTGCTGCTGGCGCTGACGGCGGGAACGGTTCAACCGGCGCTGGCGGCTGGGAGTGCGGCCACGGCGGCGCAAACGAAGATCACCGCCGAAGTGGACGGACAAACGGCGCTCTGGCAGGACAAAGCTTATCTGTACCGCTCGCTGACCTACGTTCCGGTGCGAGAAGGCGCGGTTTCGCTCGGCGGCGCCGTCAAATGGGACAAGAAGCTCGGAGCCGCCACCGTTACGATGAACGGCGACGAGATCGTGTACCGGCCGGGCACGGATATCGTCAGCGTCAACGGATTCGAATTGAAGATGCCGGGCGCGACGCGCAATGTGGCCGGCGTTCTGACCGTGCCGCTGCGCGGATTCACCGAACCGTTCAAAGCGAATATCAAGCTGAGCAAATCCGCGGACGGCATCCGGCTCGCTTTGACGACCGACAGCGACACGCAGATCGGGACCGGTCTGGAAGATGTGGACGATTATTTGAAAAAAGAACATTTCTCCGGCAGCGTGCTGGTCGCCAAAGACGGCGAAGTGCTGATGCGCAAAGCCTACGGCCTGGCTTCCGATACCACGCTCGTGCGCCCGACGCAGAAAATGCGGCTCGGCTCGCTGACCAAAGCGTTTACGGCGGCTTCGATCCTCAAGCTGCAAGAAGACGGCAAGCTGAGCGTCGACGATACGCTGGCGCAGCATATCCCGGATTATCCGCGCGGCGACGAGATCACGCTGGCGATGCTGCTCTCGCACACGTCCGGCATCGCGCTGAACTTCCCGCGCGTGGAAGGCACGCCGCTGTCCGAGACGGTGAAAGAAATCGAGGCGAGCAAGCTGAAGTTTGTTCCCGGCACGGATTATATGTACAGCAACAGCGGCTATGTGCTGCTGGCTTATATCGTCGAGCAGACGTCGGGCATGAGCTACGCCGATTTCGTCCAGAGCCGGATTCTGGACCCGCTCGGCATGGAAAACAGCGGGACTGCGACCCGCCAGACCCCTACGCCGACGAGCTATGCTTACGACTTGCAAAGTCTGACCTGGAGCAAAGTCGGCTATTATTTCTCGCCTGCGGGCACCGGAAGCCTGTATTCGACGCTCGACGATATGCTGACCTGGGCGCAGGGTCTGAGCGCGGGCAAAGTGTTGAGCGAAGAAACGATGGAGCGGATGTATACGCCGACGCCGTACAAAAATTACGGGTTCGGCTGGATGACGGAGGGCGAAGGCGCGGATAAAGTCGTCTTCCACAACGGCGGCGGGGACGGCTATACCACCGGCATCCGGCGCGGCCTCGGCGACGGAACGGTCGTCGTGCTGCTGGGCAATCTCGGCGGCCTCGACACGAACGCCATGACGGCGAAGATCCGCGAACTGGCGTTTTAGGATCGATCGTGTGACCGAAACGGCAAAAAAGCCTCCGCGAAAAACGGAGGCTTCTCAGAGTGTCGAGAAACGATTGGATGTCAACCTAAATAGGTAGATTCGATTGGAATGAAAGATCGGGGAAAGAGCTGGAGAACTAAAGCGATTGGCAAGGCGAATCTGAAATAGATGCGCATATACCCTTATTCCGGCTTGATCTTGCGTTTTCGATAAAATAACTGCGCTCATACACTTATTTCGAGCTTTTCCGCTTCGATTCGGCTTTTGGCTCCCGAATAATTGCACCTGCGCCGCTATTTGAAGAAATCGAAGCATTTTGCTCCAAATAAGTGCACCTGCGCCGCTATTTGAAGAAATCGAAGCATTTTGCTCCAAATAAGTGTACCTGCGTCGCTATTTTCCGTTTGGAACCCTACCCGGCGTTCTCGACACCCTGAGCCTCCGCGGGAAGCGGAGGCTTTTTGCCGTGCGTTACAGCGGCGCCATAAAGTCCCGGTCCGGCTTGGGGATTTCTTTGGCGGCGGTTACGGTGTGATTGCCGAGCGGGGCGTCCGTGACTTTTTTCGACCGCAGCAGCGCTTTGAACATCGGCGCAATCAGCGAGGCGGCCTTCAATTCAGTTCAGGCCGTGCTCGGCGGCGTAAGCGCCCCAGTGCGGGCGCGCGCCGTCCGCGTCGGTAAAGCCGTAGCGGTCCGACAGCTCCCAGGAGCTGAGCGCGCGTCCGCTTAAAGTAAAGACGTCGGGATCGGCGGCGAGAGCGGCGGCCGCTCGGCCGACGAAAGCGGGCGTCTCCGACGCGATAAAAGTCGGCTCGATCTTCGCCCCGTCCCGCCAGTTGGCTTCGGTTACGCCGAAGTGGTCCAGCATCGCTTCGGACCGCAGAAATCCGGGCGTCAGCGCGATCGCCGCGACTCCGTGCGGCTTGAGTTCTTCGGCCATCGCCGCCGCCAGATGGATCGCGGCGATCTTCGCCAGGCTGTAATACACATTGCCCCGGAAGCGGTAATCGCAGCCGTCCGTAATCTCAAGCACCAGGCCGCCGGGGCGGTCCAGCATGAGCGGCAGCAGATGATGCGACGTGATCAGGTGCGTATCCACGGAGCGCCGCTGAATCCGCAGTCCGTCTTCGAGCGAATGCTCCCACAGTTTCTCGCCCCATCGGGTCAGCGGATCGCCGCCCCAGATATCGTTGACGAGAATATCGAGGCCGCCCCGCTCCGCCTTGACGCGTTCCGCGAGATCCTGCACCTGTCCGGAATCGGAATGGTCCGTTCGGACGGCGACGGCCGTTCCGCCGAGCGCTTCGATCTGTTCGGCCGTGTCTTCGATCGTTTCCGGGCGGTCCATATCCGACCCGCTGTGCCTCGTCGTTCGTCCGGTCACGTAGACATGCGCGCCCAGCGCGCCGAGTTCGCGCGCGATTCCCCGCCCCGCGCCTCGGGTCGCGCCCGCGACCAGCGCCGTTTTGCCTGCCAGTGGACTATCGTTCATCGTTTACAGCCTCCTTGGAAAGATAAGGATAAGTTGCTCCTTCGGCCAATATAAGCCATAATAGATGACAACCTTTGTCTTATTTCACAAAAAAAATCGGGAGGGCCGGAATGAGAGCCGATCGACTGCTGAAGATCGTCCTGCTGCTGCAAAGCCGGGGACGGATGACGACGAGCGAGCTGGCGGACGAGCTGGAGGTCACGCGGCGCACGGTCAGCCGCGATATGGAAGCGCTCGGACAGGCGGGACTGCCGGTCGAAGCGCTTCGCGGCCGCGGAGGCGGCTGGAGCCTGATGGACGGTTACCGGAGCGGATTGACCGCAATGACGCCGCAGGAAACGGCCGCGCTGATGATCCGGGCTTCGGCGGGACCCTTGCGAGACCTGGGGCTGGAAGAATCGTACGAGTCCGCGCGCCGCAAGCTTCAGGCGGCTTATCCCGGATCCGACCGGCGCGACGCCGCGTTTCTGCGCAGCCGGCTGCTGATCGACGAAGCGGGCTGGCATGGAAGCGCGCCCGACGTGCCGGAAGCGCTGGCGGTGTGCCAGGAAGCGGTGTGGGACGTGTGCCTGCTGCGCTTCGCATACGGCGGAGACGGCGGCGGTCCGGCCCGCGAGCGCACGGTGCGCCCGCTCGGGCTGGTCGTCAAGCGCGGCGTCTGGTATCTGATTGCGCGCGACGAAGGCGCAGACAAGACGTTTCGGGTATCGAAGCTCGGCAATCCGCGCAAGCTGGAGGAGACGTTCGATTATCCGGAAGCGTTCGATCTCGCCGCCTGTTGGGCTGCTTCGCTGGCTTCTTTTACGTCGCGCCTGCCGCATTACGAAGCGGAGCTGCTGCTGCCGGAGACGGAACTGCCCGCGTTCAAGCGCGAGCGCTATGTGCGGGTGCTGCGCGAGCAGAGCCGGGGCGACGGAACGGCGCGCGTCCGCGCCGATCTTGCGACGCCGGAGTTCGCGCTGCGGTTCGTGCTCGGCTTCGGGGCTTCCGTGCGCGTACTGGAGCCGGGGGAGCTGGCCGGAGCGGTGGCGGAAGAAGCCGGACGCCTGGCGCGGCTGTATAAGAATTCGTAAACGGCGGGCCCCGTAGCCCGGACGGCTTCATCGCAGTATCCGATATATATTCGACGGCCGTTATGCATACCGCGCGGCGGCGCGCCGGCCGGGCAGAAGGAAGGACGGAGAAAACATGATTTTGCACAAGGGAGAAATTCTGTTCCGCCAGGGCGACGACGGGAAATACCTGTACCGCGTCCACAGCGGGCTGTTCAAAGTAACGCGGCTGCACGAAAACGGGAATATTATTTTGTTCAACGTATTCTATGCCGGGGAAGTGGTGCCGCATCATTCGCTGATCAGTCCGAAAGAAACGCACGGGACCGCCACGGCGCTCGTGCGCAGCGAAGTGGAGCCGATCCTTGCGGCCGACTGGTATCGCAGTCTGGAAGAAGATCCGAAGAAAGCGCTGGAGATCGCGCTGCTGCTGCAGGAAAAAGTGCGGTTTATGCAGCAGCGCATCGACCATCTGACCGCGGGCACCCCGGGGGAACGCTTGAGTTTGCTCCAGCATTGGATGTCGTCGTATACGTACGGACAGCCGCTGACCGATCTGCTGACGCAGGAAGAAATCGGCCAGCTGATCGGGCTGCGCCGCGAGACGGTCAACCGTCTGCTGCGCGCGTCCAAAGAAGAATAGATTTTGCCGAAAAGCTCCAATTTTTACACGCTTATTACAGGTTTCTTACACCCCGTTATCGATTTGAAGACGGTTTTATGGTATAATGGTTTAAAAAGGTGACTTCGCTGGGTAAGTATTTCTCAGCCTCACCACTCAATTACAGAAAGGATCAGGATACCATGAGTCCCCGAAGGAGTATTCCCCAAAGGACAATCTGGAAACGTTACGATCTCTCCTATACTTAGCGCCTTTCGTAGAAGTTTGTCGGATTAACGGACATGACAAACGCTGCGAAAGGAAGGTATCATTCATGCGAAGGATGAACTCCTCGCGATACTTTTTTCCGCTTCGCAGACGGTTGTCGAAGATGACAACAAATGCGAAAACGAGGAGAGCATCGTATGAGGACCAAAGGAAAAAGGATGAAGCGGTCCGCGCAGGCGGCCGCGATTTTAACGGGCACGTTCGTAATGGCATTCGCGTATTATCACATTAATTTTCAAAACCATCTTTCGGAAGGCGGTTTTGTCGGCCTCTCGCTGCTCGGCGAGTATGCGTTCGGGCTTCCGCCCGCGCTGACGATCCTGCTGCTCGATATTCCGTTCATGCTGCTGTTCGCCCTGCGCAAAGGGTGGAGAGGGATGGGACCGGCGGCGCTGGCCGCGGGCTCGTTCACGGCATTCTACGCCGTCATCGAACGGTTCTCGACGCTGAACTTCGATCTGCACGGACAGCTCTGGCTGGCGGCTCTGCTGTCGGGCGTGCTGACGGGCATCGGAGGAGGTCTGGTGCTTCGCTGCGGCGGAGCGACGGGCGGAGACGACTGCGCCGCAATCTGGCTGCATGAGAAAAGTGGGCTGAAGATCGGTACGGTATTCATCCTGATGGATGCGTGCGTGCTGCTGCTGTCGCTTCTGTATCTGCCGCTCGCCGAGACGCTGTATACGGTTGCCGCCGTTTGCGTCGGAGGCAAAGTGATTACCTGGACGGTCGAACCGCAAATTCTGCGCCGCAGTTTCGGATCGATCGCGCATGTGTTCACTTCGTCGAAACGTCATGCCGCGCCGGAAGTACAGGTGTTGAATAGAGTATAAGACTTGAGATCCGAATGAGGCGACTTGTCTCCGCTTGAGCGAGACAGGCTGCCGGCCGCCGCAAAGCGAGCGGCGTTCGGTCAAGCGTTTGAAAAAACCGTTCCGATTTTCTCCGACTTTGGAGGAAGCCGAAACGGTTTTTTTGTCGTATGAGAGCAGGCGAAAACAGCGAGAGAAACAGGAATTCCGGGAAAACGAAAATAAAAAAAACGGCGGAAACGCGAGGTTCCGCCGGCCGGAGAATGCGGGGCATCATATAAGCTTGATGAACGTTTATTTCGACGACGATTGCAGTTTGCCGTCCGCGTCGTGCACAAACACATGCACATCGCGGCCGTCGGCTTCCTTGTGCGCGGCTTTGAGCGCTTCGTCTTTGCGGTCATGCGTCGACAGCGGTTTGTCTTTGTGCTCTTCTTTTACCGCCCAGCCGTCTTCGTGCGGCACGACATGCAGCGCGCGGCGCACGGACGACTGCCCGCCGCTGCCGCTTTGCGAATTCGAACCGCCCGAATGCGAATGCGAGTCTTTCAAATGCGAAGACTTGGAATCGCGATCGCCGCCCGACGATTTCCCGCCGTGCTCCGGATGGTTCTCGGCCCATTCTTCCGCCTGCGAAGTCGCGATTGCGATCGCCCGGCCTTCTTCGTAGCCGTCGCCAAGCAGCGCGTTGGCGATCTCGATCGCTTTATTGCGCACGCGGGCATCCAGATTCTTCATGGACTGCGGATAATCCTGCTTGTTCCAGGGCATGACAATCCCTCCTGTTGAATAGTGGTTGCGGCTTCGGGGCTGCGCGGCCTGCGCTGGTTCTGTAAAGCGGCAGACGGGCCCGGCCCCTGCTTGTGTATTAATTACCTACCCGGTTCGGGAGCGCTTCAAGCAGCAGGCGAGCCGCCGCGGCCGCTCAGCGAACGGTCGAGCAGCACTGCGCCGAGCGCGGCGGCGGTGGTCAGCCCGCCGGCCAGAAACAGCGTGCCCGGCCCGAAGCCGATCAGCGCGCCGGCGATCGCCGTGCCCGCCGATCCGGCGGCCGTCTTGAGTCCGGCCATGGCGGCAAAAGCCTGGGCGCGGATGGCGTCCGGCGAATAAGCGGACCGTACGGCCAGCGTGGCCGTCATCAGCGGGGCGTTGACCGCCCCGGCCAGCAGCAGCGCCGCGAACAGGAAGCCGTACGAAGGAGCCAACGCGCACAGCGCGAAGCAGACCGCCGCGGCCGCGGTAAAGTCGCGCATCCGGTTCTCCGGGTTGCCGCGCAGCGGCCTCAGCACCAGCAGCAGCGAGCCGGCCAGATTGCCGAGCCCGAAAGCGGTCACCAGAAAGCCGCCGCCGGCAGCGCCGGCCGCCGTCCGCTCGGCGAAGGCGACGGCCAGCACGGAGATTGCGCCGCCGGGCAGCGCCGCGGCCATCGTCAGCAGCGTGGTCCGGCGCAGCGGACCGATCTTCGCCAGCGACAGCATGACGCCGGCTTCGCGTCCGGCGGCGCCCCTCGCCCGCGCCGCTTCGCGCGGCTCAAGCGGCGGAACGGGCAGCATCCGCAGAACAACGGCGGATGCAAGCGCGCTCGCGGACAGCCCCGCGAGCGCCGCGCCGGGGCCGAACACCGCGGCGGCCCCGGCGACGGCCGCCGGCCCGAGCGTGCCGCCGATGCCGTAGGTCAGGGCGTCCCAGCCCTCGGCGCGGCGGCGTTTGTGTTCGGGCCCCGGCGTCAGCGGGGCGAGAATGCTGCTCAGGCCGCCGGTCAGCAGCGGCCCGCAGAATCCCGCCGCCGCGGCCAGCGCCAGCGAGACCGCGAAGGGCACGCGGCCGAAGCTCAGCGCGGCCGCGAGAATAAGCGCGCCGTACAGCACGGCGGCGCAGGCAAGCACCGTCCGTCTGTCGCGCGCGCCGTCCAGCGCGCGTGCCGACAGCGGACCGAGCACATGCGGCGCCGTCAGCGCCGCGGCCATCAGCGCGCCGGCGGACGGCGCCGCGCCGCTCTGCGCGGCGAGCAGCACAAAGCCGACCGCCGCCGCGGCGTCGGCGCCGCGCGACAGCACGGCCGCCGATACATAGCGGACGAGCGGCGGCCGCGCCGCAGGGTCTTCGCCGCGCTTGTCGGGAGCGTTCGGCTGCGAACGGGAGCTGGTTTTTTGCCGCGACATGATGGTTCCTCCTCGGCTTCGAATCGTTCTGCGTCAAGTAAAGGCGTCCGTAAAAGGCTTCGAAAAGCCGGACGGTTAACGACCATTACCCGTCTGCGCCGCGTTTAACCGTTCTTCAGCCGGCAGGCAAGGGTTTTTCAAATTTGAAACTTCCTGCTATGATAAAAACCATGGTCCGCAGAGCGGACGCGTTATCGATATTCGATGAAAAACCGGAAACGGAAGGAGCCCCATTCATGAAAGTGACCCTTATTGCCGGGAGCAATCGCGAACAGGCGAGCAGTACGCGATTGACCCGTTACCTGGCCAAACTGCTGGACGAGCAGGGATTCGAAACCGAAGTATTCAGCTTGTACGAGCACCAGCTTCCGCTGTACGGACCGGGAGAAGCCTACGGACACGAAGAAGTGCTGAAGCTGTCCCGGGCGGTCAAGTCGGCCGGAGCGGTCGTGCTGTCGACGCCGGAATACCATTCGTCGATCTCGGGCGTGCTCAAGAACGCGCTGGATTTCCTGAACAGCGAATATTTCGAAGGCAAGCCGGTGCTGTGCGCCAGCTCCGCCGGCGGAGCGGTGGGCGTGTCTTCGCTCGGCGATCTGCAGGCGATCGTGCGCAATCTGCACGGCCTGAACTGCCCGGAATGGATCTCGATCGGCGGCGATCAGCGCCACTTCGGCGAGAACGGGGAGCCGCTGGACCAGGCGACCGAGCTGCGCATCCGTAAAGCCGTCGATACGTTCGTGCACCTGATCCGGCGCATTTACGGCTGAGCTTCGACATGAAAAAAAAGAACCTTCATGCCGCTTCCGCGGCAGTGAAGGTTCTTTCGTGTTGATTGGAATCCCGGATATGAATCTGTAAGCGGCCGTCCGGCAGCGGCTTACGCCTGCGCGAACAGGGTCCGGTATTCGCCGTAGCCTTCTTCTTGAAGCTTTTCTTTCGGCACGAAGCGCAGCGCCGCGGAATTGATGCAGTAGCGCAGGCCGTCCGGGCCCGGGCCGTCGTCGAATACGTGGCCGAGGTGGGAGTCCGCTTCCTTGCTGCGCACTTCGGTGCGGATCATGAAGTGGGTCAGGTCGGTTTTTTCCTTGACGTGGTAATCGCGGATCGGCCGGGTGAAGCTCGGCCAGCCGCAGCCGGAATCGTATTTGTCGCGCGAACTGAACAGCGGTTCGCCGGAGACGATATCGACATAGATGCCTTCGCCGTGATGATCCCAGAATTCGTTGTGGAACGCCGGCTCGGTGCCGTTGTTCTGCGTCACATTGTACTGCATATCGCTCAGGCGCTGTTTCAGTTCGTTTTTATCGACTGTTTTTTTCCAGTGTTCTTCGATAAACGCTTCGCGGCCGGACGCTTTTTTGTACCGTTTGTAGTGGGAAGGGTTCTTTTTATGATAATCCTGGTGGTACTCTTCGGCTTCGTAGAACGTTTCGGCCGGACGGATCGGCGTAACGATCGGCTTGTCGAAGCGTCCGCTTTCGCCGAGCGCTTTCTTGGAAGCTTCCGCCTTGATGCGCTGCTCTTCGTTATGGTAGAAGATCGCCGTTTCGTACGAAGAGCCGCGGTCGTGGAACTGTCCGCCGGCGTCGGTCGGGTCGACCTGCTGCCAGAACAGCTCAAGCAGTTTGTCGTAAGGGAAAATGTCCGGGTTGTAGGTGATCTGGACCGCTTCGACGTGACCCGTGGTTTCCGAGCACACTTCTTTGTAAGTCGGGTTCGCGGTGTGTCCGCCGGTGTAGCCGGACACGACTTTGACAATGCCGGGCAGCTCGTCGAACGGTGTAACCATACACCAGAAGCAGCCTCCCGCAAACGTCGCTTTTTCGGTCATGGAAGATGGATAGTCGGCCATGGATAATCCCTCCGTATATTTATTTGAGTCGATTATTTGATGCGCAATTAATTGACTTACCCTTTAAATTATACACGATTTTACCGGTTAAGCCAAGGGTTTCCCGTTTTTTCGTTTCAATAAAAGGTAAATTAAATTGCAAATGTTCTACTCGTCAGTAAACGTTCCGCCGCCCGCCGAATCAGAAAGCGGCTTACTTTCATCGGCGACAGATGCCGTCGATCGGCTTTTGCCAAGAAGAGCCGGGCGGCGTATACTCGAAAAGGAAAGCGGGGGAGCGAAATGAAAAGTACGGCACCGATCGGCGGCGCGGAGAACAGTCCGCAGTCCGTCAAAAGGGTGGCGCTCGTCGGAATCGGCGGCATCGCCCGGAAAGTTTATTTGCCGCTGCTGTCGGGTCATCCGCGCGCGGAGATCGTCGGCGTTGTCAGCCGGAGCGAAAGCAGCGTTCGCGAAGCGGCGGCGCGGTACCGGATTCCGAACGCTTCGACGGAGCTCGGCGATCTGCTTCGCTGGGAGCCGGACGCGGTGTTCGTGCACAGCGCGACGGCGGCGCATTACGAGATCGTGACAAAGTGCCTGGAAGCGGGGCTGCCGGTCTACGCCGACAAACCGCTGTCTACCGATCCGGGCGAAAGCGCGGCGATGGCGGCCAAAGCGGAAAAGAAAGGACTGCTGCTCGCGGCCGGCTTCAATCGCCGCTTCGCCCCGCTGTACGTCGAGGCGAAAGCATGGATCGAAGAAGCCGGCGGCTTCGCCCAGGTCCATGCGGCCAAACACCGGACTTCGCCTCAGAACGCGTCCGCAAGAGACACGGTCTACGACGACCTGATTCATATGCTCGACCTGCTGCTGTGGCTGTCCGGCGGCGACAGCCGCCTGCTGTCGAACACGCTGGACACCGACCGTGAGCGGCGGATGCTCGGCGCGTTCGGCGCGCTTCGCCTCGGCGGGGCGGCCGGCAGCTATGCGATGACGCGTTCGGCGGGCCGGGATTCCGAACGGCTGGAGCTGCACGGCAGCGGCCGGACGGCGGTGGTGGACGATCTGGAGCGGGCCGTATTTACGGCAGCCGGCGGCAGGCCGGAAGAACGCGGCTTCGGCGGCTGGGACACGGTGCTCAAGCGCCGGGGCTTCGAAGGCGTCGTCGAGCATTTTCTGGACTGTCTGGACGATCCCCAGCGGTGTACGGTGAGAGCCGACCTGGTGCTGGGATCGCACGAGCTGGCGGAAAGGGCCGCCCGATCTTTTTGAAAAAAGTTTTTGAAGAAAGAAAGGAGGAAGGCAACGATGAGCGATTACGATGACAACCGGGACGCGGATTACGACCGCTACGAGAGCGCCGAAGGACGCCGCGAGATCGAGAAGGAAACGCAGGAGAAGATCGTGGAGGTCTACCGGCAGGAAGAAGACATGATGATTCTCGTGTATGCGCAGTGGTGCGTCAACAACGATCTCGACCCCGCGGAACTGTACGCCAGCGCGTATCCCGAACAGCTTGCCAACGAGCGCCTGGAGCGGGTGCTCAAGCTGGTCGTCTCCAAAGAAGAAGCCGGCGATATCACCGATGATACGCTGCTCGGCGTGCTGTCGATGTTCGGCAACGAAGATCTGGGCATGGTCGTGGCCGAAGCGATCGAAGAACGGGAGAAAGCCAAGCGCCGCAAATAAGCAAAAACCCGCACGAACGCCGGACATCGGCGCTTGCGCGGGTTTTCTTTTTGAACGGAAAAAAGCAATCGGCCCGCCGCGACGCTACATCTTCTCCTGCCGCGTATGCCGGAACTCTTTCGGCGACATGCCGAATTTGCTGCGGAACACCCGGTGGAAATACGTATAATTGGCGAAACCGGACGTCTCGGCGACCTGCTCAAGCGGCATCGGGCTGAACACGATGCGTTCCTTCGCCATATCGAGCCGGACTTCGAGCGCGTACTGCATAATGCTCATATCGAACGTTTCTTTAAAAAGATGCACGCAGCGCGAAACGCTCGTATCGACGTAGGCGGCCACGTCCTCCAGCTTGAACAGCGAAGACGCGTTTTCCTCGATATACTGTTTGATGCGGTGGGCGAGAAACGTTTTGCCGGAAGAAATCGGCTGCTCGCTGAGCAGGCGGTCGGTCTCCAGACACAGAATCCGCAGATAATAATCCGAAATGCGCGGATCGGGATTGGAAATTCGGCGCTGCTCGATCACGATCTGGCGGAACAAGCCGAGCAGCCCTTCGCTGAGCGGAATGCTGAGCTTGGTCGGCCGCCGGCGCTCGTTCCACCAGCGGTCGATCCAGGCTCCCCCGAAAAAGATATGATAATCGCCGCTTTCCATCGGACGTTCGTCGCTTTCCGAACGCGATGGCGGGAAAATCTTCAACTCGTAAGCTTCGGCCGGCCCGTAAAGCAGCAGGTCCCCGGCTTCGATGCGCTGGATGCGTCCGTCGATGAGCGCTTCGGACGTGCCTTCCGTTTGCAGGCGAAACAGGTAGCTGCCGAGGCGGTCGGTCCGCTGGTGAAAAGGTGATCGATGGAAGGAAAATCCTGCGGTGAAAACCTGGCAGGAAGGTTCGGTCGTCTGCATGTCGGCGGCTCCTTGAAAAGAAAAATAAAATAATGACCAGATTGTTCATGTTTCGATTATATTCTTCATTTTAATACAAAACGATTTGCAATACCATGAATTCGAAGCAACCATTATAACCGGAACCGAGAACATTCAGGCCGGTCGAAGTTCGACAACCTATGGCAGGGAGTGATGTTCCTTGAAACGCATGAAGACCGGAATCATCGGATGCGGCAACATCAGCGCCATTTATTTGCAGAACCTCGGTGCCAGCGAATGGATCGAAGTGACAGCGGTTGCGGACCGCGTGCCCGAGAAGGCGCGGGAGAGGGCTGCCGAGTTCGGCGTTGCAACCGCTTGCACGGTGGAAGAACTGCTGGCCGACGAATCGATCGAGCTTGTGATCAATTTGACGATTCCCGCCAGCCACGCCGCGGTCGCTCTGGCCGCGATCGAAGCGGGCAAGCACGTTTACGGCGAGAAGCCTCTTGCGGTCTCGCTGGAAGACGCCCATCTCGTGTTGGACGAAGCGAAGAAGCGGAATCTGCGGGTCGGCTGCGCGCCGGATACGTTCCTGGGCGCGGGCGTCACCACCGCCCGGCGGGCGATCGAAGAAGGATTGATCGGCCGGCCGGTCGCCGGAACGGCGTTCATGCTGGGCGGCGGGCCGGAAGGCTGGCATACCGATCCCGAATTCTTCTACGCTTACGGCGGCGGCCCGATGTTCGACATGGGACCGTATTATCTGACGGCGCTCGTCAATCTGCTCGGCCCGATTCACCGGGTCAGCGCGTCGACGGGCATCCAGATTCCCGACCGGTTTATCGGTTCGGGTCCCAAAGCGGGCACGCCGATCTCCGTCCAGACGCCGACCCACCTGGCCGGCACGCTCGATTTCGCCGGCGGTCCGATCGTCACGATGATTATGAGCTTCGACGTGCGGGGCGCGACCGAACTGCCGCGAATGGAAATCTACGGCACGGCCGGCACGCTGTCGCTGCCCGATCCGAACTTTTTCGGCGGCGACGTGCGTCTGCGGCGCGCCGGCTCGGACAATTGGGAGAAAGTCGATCCGGTGTTCGAGAGCGCGCGCAACGAACGCGGTCTCGGCGTCGAGGACATGGTGAAGTGTATCCGCGAAGAACGGCGGCACCGCGCAAGCGGCGAACTGGCTTACCATGTGCTCGAAACGATGCACGCGTTTATGCGGTCGTCGGCCGACAGCCGGCATATCACGCTCGACAGCTCGTACAAGGTTCCCGCCGCAAGACACGATTCGCTTAAATTATAATTTGCAGAAAAGGTGGAGCGCATAATGGCAAAAGTAGGACTGCAGCTGTATACCGTACGCGAAGAGATGGAGAAAGATTTCCGCGGCACGCTCGAAAAAGTAGCCGGGCTGGGCTACAAAGGCGTCGAGTTTCATACGTTCTTCGGTCGACCGGCCGAAGAAGTGAAATCGCTCCTGGACGAACTGGGCCTCAAAGCGCTCGGCACGCACACGGGTTACAAGCAGCTGCTGGAACACCTCGACGAAGAGATCGCGTACAACAAGCAGATCGGCAACGATAAGCTGATCGTGCCCTATATGCAGGAAGAAGACCGCAACTGGGAAGAAGTTTTCGCCAACCTCCAAGAACTCGGCCGCCGCGCCCGCGAACAGGGCGCCGTGCTGCTCTATCATAACCACGATTTCGAAATGACGGAACAAGTGGACGGCAAGCCGGTATTCGACGCGATGTACGACGCCGTTCCGGCCGAAGACCTTCAAGTCGAAATGGATACCTGCTGGGTCTACTACGGCGGTTACGATCCGGTCGAATACATTCGGAAGTATACCGGACGCCTGCCGATCATCCACCTCAAGGACATGACGCGCGACGCGGACGGCAAAGCGATTACCGCCGAGCTGGGCGTGGGCGAAGTGGACCTCAAAGCGATTGCGGACGCCGCGGTCGAAGCCGGAGTCGAGTGGATCGTCGTCGAACAGGATTACTGCGCCGGCGGCAAGCCGCTGGAAAGTATCGCCACCAGCATGCAATGGATCGAAAAATATGCAGCAGAAGGAGACAAATAAGAATGTCCAACACGCTAAACGTCGCCGTAATCGGGTGCGGAGGAATTGCCAACGGCAAGCACCTCCCCGCTCTGTCCAAACAGGATAAAGCCGTACTTGTCGCATTCTGCGATCTTGTGGAGTCCCGCGCCCGTGAGGCGTCCGAGCAGTACGGAGCCGAAGGCGCAAAAGTCTATACGGATTACAAAGAACTGCTGAAAGACGAAAGCATCGAAGTCATCCACGTCTGTACGCCGAACGATTCGCACGCGGAAATCGCGATCGCGGCGCTGGAAGCCGGCAAGCACGTGCTGTGCGAAAAGCCGATGGCCAAAACGACCGAAGAAGCCCGCAGCATGATCGAAGCGGCGGAGCGCACGGGCAAAAAATTGTCGATCGCTTACCAGAACCGGTTCCGCGACGACAGCCTGCACCTGAAAGACATGTGTGAAAAAGGCGAGCTCGGAGATATTTACTTCGGCAAAGCGATCGCGCTGCGCCGCCGCGCCGTGCCGACCTGGGGCGTATTCCTCGACGAAGAAAAGCAGGGCGGGGGCCCGCTGATCGATATCGGCACCCATGCGCTTGACCTGACTCTCTGGCTGATGGATAATTACAAACCGAAGAGCGTTATGGGCTCGACGTTCCACAAGCTGGGCGACCGCGAGAACGCCGCCAACGCGTTCGGCCCGTGGGACCCGGAGCAGTTCAAAGTCGAAGACTCCGCGTTCGGCTTCATCAAGATGGAGAACGGCGCGACGATCGTGCTCGAATCCAGCTGGGCGCTCAACGTGCGTAAATTCGGCGAAGCCCAGACGCTGCTCTGCGGCACCGAAGGCGGCGCCGACATGGCGGACGGCCTGCACATCAACGGCGAGGACCGCAGCCGTCTGATCGAAACCAAAGTCGACTTCGGCTCCGGCGGCGTCGCGTTCTACGACGGCGGTTCCGAGAACGCCGAAGACCGCGAAGCCAGACAGTGGCTCGAAGCGATCCTCGAAGACAAAGAGCCGCTTGTCAAACCGGAACAAGCTCTTGTCGTGACGCAGATTCTCGAAGCGATCTACGAATCCGCGAAAACGGGCAAAGCGGTTTACTTCGACTAGGGCGTGTTTGAAAACTCCGAAGGAAGCAGATTTTGCCGAATTTTCGTTCTCAACAAGGAACTTTTTCGCAGTCGTGCCGGGGCACGTCAAGAGAAAGTGACGCCGTCGGCGAATGAAGCGTGTACGCTTCTGGTACGGTTCATTCGTTGAATGAAGCGTACACGCTTTAGGTACGGTTCGGTTCATTGGAGGGCGAAAAGGCGGTAAAAGATGCACGTCGTTGAGTTTTCAAACACGACCTAAGAATGGTACCATCCGCTAGTCGCTAATTTCGTCGAAAAATGGGGGTTTTTCGCACCTCTTTCCTATTCAGATTTATCTAAAAATACGGATATAATAACCAGGGAGGTTCGGTTAGTGAAGCTTGGAGTATTCATGGTACTGTTCAACGAACGGGGATTCGAAGAATCGCTCGATTACGTTGCGGAAAAAGGGCTCAAGGCGGTAGAGATCGGCACAGGCGGCAATCCGGGCAATGTGCACTGCAACCCGGAAGAACTGCTGGCCGACAAGTCGAAGCTTGACGCGTTCAAAAAAGCGGTGGACTCGCGCGGACTCATCATCAGCGCGCTGAGCTGCCACGGCAACCCGCTGCACCCGCAAAAAGCGCTGGCCAAAGCCGATCACGACGTGTTCCTGCGTACGGTCGAACTGGCGCAGCGGCTGGAAGTGCCTGTCGTCAATACATTCTCCGGCTGTCCGGGCGACCACGAGGATGCAAAGTATCCGAACTGGCCGGTCGCTCCGTGGCCGAACGATTACCAGGATATCTTGAAGTGGCAGTGGGAGAACAAAGTCATTCCGTATTGGAAAGAAGCCGGAAACTTCGCGGCCGATCACGGCGTCAAAGTCGGCATCGAGCTGCACGGCGGTTTCTCGGCGCACACGCCGGCGACGCTGCTGCGTCTGCGCGAAGCGACCTGCGAAGCGGTCGGCGTCAATCTCGACCCGAGCCATATGTGGTGGCAGGGCATCGATCCGGTACAGGCGATCCGCATTCTCGGACGCGCCGGAGCCATCCACCATTTCCATGCCAAGGACATCACGATCGACCAGAATAACGTCAATATGCACGGCCTGACCGATATGCAGTCCTACACGCTGATGCAGGACCGGGCCTGGAACTTCCGCAGCGTCGGCTACGGCCACGAGATGAAGATCTGGTCCGATATGATCAGCGAGCTGAGACTGCAGGATTACGATTACGTCGTCAGCATCGAACACGAAGACGGATTGATGTCCGTCGACGAAGGATTCAGCAAAGCCGTCCGCAATCTTCAGCAGATCATTATCGAAGAACCCGCCGGAGAAATGTGGTGGGTATAACCAACCAACCGGCCTAATTATTTACTCAGCCAAATAAGGGGATATAAACCGATGATCAACGTAACCATCTGGAACGAATTCGTGCATGAACGCAGAGAAGAAGCAGTCAAAGCCGTTTATCCGGACGGAATTCATAAACAGCTCGAACGGGCGCTGGCGCCCGAAGGATTTGCCATTCGCACCTGCACGCTCGAAGAAGACGATCACGGCCTGACTCGCGACGTACTGGATAACACCGACGTCATGATCTGGTGGGGTCATATGGCGCACGAACTCGTGGACGATTCGATTGCCGAAGCGGTGGCGCAGCGCGTCCGCGAAGGCATGGGACTGATCGTTCTCCACTCGGGCCACTTCTCGAAACCGTTCAAAAAACTGATGGGTACGGGCTGCGACCTCAAATGGCGCGAAGAAGGCGAGCAGGAGATCATGTGGGCGGTCAACCCGTCGCACCCGATCGTCGAAGGAATCGGCGAGAACATTATCCTGGAGCACGAAGAGATGTACGGAGAATTCTTCGACATCCCGACGCCGGACGAGATCGTTTTTATCAGCAACTTCTCGGGCGGCGAAGTGTTCCGCAGCGGCTGCACGTTCCGCCGCGGTTCCGGCAAGATCTTCTATTTCCGCCCGGGCCACGAGACGTATCCGACCTACTACAACCCGGATATCATCCGCGTGATTTCCAACTCGGTGCGCTGGGCGTATCCGTCGAGGGCGGCCAAGCCGGTTTACGGCAACGCGCGTCCGCTCCGTCCGCTCACCGCTCCGGAACTCGTCTGACTCGTACGACGAACGCCCGGCCGGCGCCGCCGGCCGGACTTTGATCCATCGGAAAAGCCGCGTTTTCGCTCTCCCGCGAGAACGCGGCTTTTGTTCGTTTAAAAAGAAAGCGTTAACAAAATTAACGTACCCCGCTTTCTTTTTGTTGGCGCTTTATGCTTTTTGGGGTAAAATAGTTCCAATACCGCTCCCGTACAAGGAGCGGTAAGGGTCGGATTTTCAAATTCCGAAAGCACGAATTTGAAAAATACGCCCCAAGAAAGGGGGATGGCGATGGAGGTGGAATTCGGCAGCGCTCCGGTGGCTGAAGAAGTCATCAAAGAGTGTCTGCACAGGTCGGAAGGAAGAGATCTGGAAGGATTTTTGCTCGGCCAGGGCGCGATTCCCGCAACGATCATGTTTGTCGGCGAAGCGCCGGGCGCGACGGAGATTGTGGAAGGCCGGCCTTTTACCGGGCAGGCGGGCAAGGTGCTTGAAGCCTATCTGGAGAAGCTTGGGCTGACGCGCCGGGATATCTATATCACCAGCGCCGTGCGCAGCCGCCCCTTCAAGGACAAGGTGGTGGCCGGCACGCAGGGAACGCCGGCGCCGCGCATCAGCCGTTCGAACCGTACGCCGACCAAGAACGAAGTGCTGGCGCATGCCGCGATACTGGATGCCGAGATCGCGGCAGTAAGGCCGAAGGTTATCGTTCCGCTCGGCAATATCGGGCTGCATCGGCTGATCGGCAGCCACGAGACGATTTCTTCCCTGCACGGCAGAGTGATCGAAGGGCCGATCCTGCAGCTTGAAGATTCGACGGATTCGAGTTCCGGTTATACGTTCGGCGAGAAGAGTTATTCGATTTTTCCGCTGTATCATCCGGCAGCCGTGATCTACAACCGATCGCTGGAGACGGTGATCGACAAGGATCTGGAGAAGCTCAAAGCCTTTCTGGCTTCGAAAAATAATTCGTAAAAGCATTTTCTTTTTCTTGGAAGTATGTTAATATGAAATAAACTAACAAAATGTAAGTTTCTCTTCAGAGGGAATCTTCTAAGAGGTGATCATCTATGATAGAGCAAAAAAACGAAATCCCCGTGAAGCTTTGCCCCCGTTTCGAGAGCGCATTTTCGTTTCTGGGCAAACGCTGGAACGGTCTGATTATTCAGACGTTGATGAGCGGGCCGAAACGCTTTAAAGACATTTCCAATCAGATTCCGATGATGAGCGACAAGATGCTGTCGGAACGGATGAAGGATCTGGAGA
This sequence comes from Saccharibacillus sp. CPCC 101409, assembly GCF_030518235.1. Taxonomy (GTDB): domain Bacteria; phylum Bacillota; class Bacilli; order Paenibacillales; family Paenibacillaceae; genus Saccharibacillus. The sequence goes on from NZ_JAULSA010000002.1 coordinate 642,252, forward strand.
GCGAAGGCATACTGGTGCGCCATGTATACCCGGAAACTCCCGTGCGTATCGAATACGAACTGACGGAGAAGGGCCGCGCGCTTCAGCCGGTCATGCAGCAGATTCAGGAATGGGCGGAATGTTGGGTCGATTGATCTTTTGCCGCAGGAACCCTTTCGTTGAGAAAGGGTTCTTTTTTTGCGTCGGTATTTCCGGTTTGAGAAAGTAGGCTTGCTTTTGCTACAATGAGACTTAATGAGGTTACAGCAAGCGTCCGGCCAGCCGCGTTCGGCGGAAGCGGGCGCAGATCCTCGCCTGGGAGGAAGGAAAACGGATGCGAAAAACAATCAGACTGCCGGACCGGCGGATCCTGCTGTACGCGGCGGCGATCCTGCTGGTTGCGGCGATTGCGGGCGCGATCCTGCTGCTGCGCCAGCCTGCGCCCGGAGCGAATACGGCGGCCGATTCGGATGAAAGCAACAATTTCCGGCTTGTGGTCGACGGCGGAATCTATATGCCGAACGAGAACCGTTCGCTGGTCAGCACCTATCGGCCCGAAGATACGGTTCGGGACGCGCTGGAGCGCAGCGAAATCGTGCGGTTCGACAACGAAGGACGCATTGCGGCCGTCGACGATACCGAGCTTCATTCCGAGCTGGTCTGGTCGGTCAAGCGCAACGGCAAAGAAGTCGAAGAAAGCGACTTCAGCTCCCGCATTCAGCCGGGCGACGAGATTCTGCTGGCGATCGAAGCTCCCGGAAGCTCCGACGAGCCGCAGAATACGCTGCTGATCAGCGGCGGCGAATTGAATCCGGCGCTGGGCGGCTCGTACGCGCACGCTTATACGGAAGGCACGACCGTTCGCAATGTGCTCAAAGAAAGCGGTCTGGTCACCATGTCCGAGAACGACCGCGCGATCAGTCAGGTGCGGGTGGACGCGAAGTCGAAAGACAGCTATATGACCAAGCCCCGAGAACGCTGGGTGCTCAAAGTCAACGGCAAGGAACTCAATCAGGAAGCGGGCTTCGATATGCCGCTGCAGCCCGGGGATTATGTGGAGCTGGCGCTGGAACGATTCTGACCGCGAAACGAAAACCGAATAGAAGCAAAAAAATCCGCCGGATCGTCAGATCCGGCAGATTTCGTTCGGGCACAATTCGCAGTGGCAGACTTCCTGGAGCATGCCGAGGTCGGTAATCACGATCATCCCGTTCTCGTATTCGACCGCTCCTTTTTTGCGCAGGTCGCTGAGCATGCGGTTGACGCTTTCGCGCGTTGCGCCGATCATGTTCGACAGGTCGGTGTGCGTGATCTTTTTGTTGATCAGCGTTGTGTCGCCGTGCTTCTCGCCGTAAGTATTGCCCAGGCGAATCAGGGTGGAGCAGAGCGCGCCCGGTTTGCCGTACATCATCAGGTCGCGGAATTTAGTCTGGGTCAACCGGTGATGGATGCCCATCCACTTCATAAAGTCGATTGCGAAATCGCAGTGCTGGCAGATCAGTACTTCCAGGTCCTTGTGTTCGATAACGCCCACTTCGGTGTCTTCGATCACCTCGGCCGTGAAGCTGTGCTTGGTGCTGAAAAAAGGATCCGCCTGTCCGACCATGTCGTCCGACTGGTACATGTACAAAATGAGCTCTTTGCCTTCATCCGTCGATTTCGTCAGTTTAACCCGGCCGCGCTTGATATAATACAGTTTGTCGGCCAGATCTCCTTCCCAGAACAAATGCGAGCCCTCCGGAATGTGACGGTCTTTCATCACGACTTCCAGACGCTTCATATTCTGATCGGAAAAGCAGCCGGTGTTTCCCCGATGATCGGTGGCTTGATGGTACTGGCTCATAGTTAGCATCTCCTTTTTCGCAAACGCGCACTGCAAATTTACAACTCATTTTCGTTAATCAAATTTAAATTAATTATAACTGAATATTTCAAGTTTTTGGGGAGTCCGCCGATAAAAAAAGTGGCGAATCTGCAAACATTGTGACTTTTTTCACTTTATAAACTCATCATGAAGGATAAGAGAGTTTTTGTCAATTGATATTGCGAAAATTTTTGAATAAATTTTTAAGTTCCGCAAACTGCGGTTTTTTTAAGAAGCACTGCATGCGGCAATCAAAAAATCGGCAGCGTAAAACAGGGGGACTGGGGGGAAGTTGCACGACGCCAAAAACGCCAAAGCGGGCATCGGGAAAAGGGCGGCGCAAAGCTGAAGCAGGGAAAAAACGGGAAAAGGGAAAAAAGTTCGCGGCGGCATTTTAGCGGAGAAAGACAGGCCATTAATGAAGATAAAAACGAAAACGGGGAAATCGAAAAGCGAAAAAACATCCGGAATTTATTTTGTGAAAATTTTCACTTCCCAAGCCGGAAAAGGTGTGCTATGATTTGTGGCGTAGAGAAAACAACGCAAACATCTTGAGGAGGATGAGGGAAATGGCAGTGAAAAATGAAGCCGCCCGTACTGTTGAACCAACCGCCGAACAAGACATTCAAAAGCTGATCGATAACGCGAAAAAAGCGCAGGAAGCGTTCATGCAAATGGACCAACAACAAATCGATACCGTTGTGCAAGCGATGGCCCTGGCCGGCCTGGACAAGCACATGTATCTCGCCAAGATCGCGATTGAAGAAACCAAACGCGGCGTGTACGAAGACAAGATTACAAAAAATCTCTTCGCAACGGAATACATCTATCACAGCATCAAGAATGATAAAACGGTAGGCGTTATTGAAGACAATGAGTATGACAGCTTCCAGAAGATTGCGGAACCGGTCGGTATCGTGATGGGGATCACGCCGGTAACCAACCCGACTTCCACAACTATGTTCAAAGCACTGATTTCGATTAAAACACGTAACCCTATTATATTCGGTTTCCACCCTTCGGCGCAATACTGTAGTTCGGAAGCGGCAAGAATTTTGCACGAAGCGGCTGTCAAAGCCGGCGCTCCTGAAGGCTGCATTCAATGGATCGACAAACCTTCGATGGACAAAACGAACATCCTGATGAACCATCCCGACGTAGCGCTGATCCTGGCAACCGGCGGCGGAGCAATGGTCCGCGCGGCATACAGCTGCGGCAAACCGGCTCTCGGCGTAGGCCCCGGCAACGTACCGGCCTTTATCGAGAAAACGGCGGATATCGACCAGGCCGTAACCGACCTGATCCTGTCCAAATCGTTCGACAACGGCATGATCTGCGCATCCGAGCAGGCGGTTATCATCGAAGAACCGATTTTTGATCGGGTCAAAAAGAAAATGATTGCAAACGGATGTTACTTCCTGAATAAAGATGAAATTGCCAAGCTGACGCCAAGCGCGATGAACGTGGAAAAATGCGCGGTCAACCCGGCGATCGTCGGACAATCGGCTGTGAAGATCGCGGAAATGGCCGGCATCACCGTACCGGCAACGACCAAGATCCTGGTTGCCGAAATCGAAGGCGTAGGCACCAAGTTCCCGCTGTCCGCCGAAAAACTCAGCCCGCTTCTGGCCTGCTACAAAGTGAAAACAGCCGACGAAGGCATCGCCCGCGCAGCGGAAATCGTCGAATTCGGCGGCATGGGACACTCGTCGGCGATCCACTCGAACGACGATGCGGTGATTCAACGCTTCGCCAACCGCCTGCAAACCGGCCGGATTATCGTGAACTCGCCTTCGACGCACGGCGCCATCGGCGATATCTACAACACGAACCTGCCGTCGCTGACACTGGGCTGCGGATCTTACGGCCGCAACTCGACTTCGTCGAACGTAACCGCAGTAAACCTGATCAATGTGAAAAGGGTGGCTCGCCGTACCGTGAATATGCAATGGTTCAAAGTGCCGGACAAGATCTATTTCGAGAAAAACGCAACGCAGTACCTGGCCAAAATGCCGGATATCACCCGCGTCGCAATCATTACCGACCCGATGATGGTACAGCTCGGTTACGTCGAAAGAGTTCAGCACTATCTGCGCCAGCGCCAGGCTCCCGTCGCGATCGAAGTCTTCTCCGAAGTGGAACCCGATCCGTCGACAACGACCGTCGAACGCGGACGCGCCATGATGGAACGCTTCCAGCCGGACTGCATCATCGCGCTGGGCGGAGGATCGCCGATGGACGCCGCGAAAGGCATGTGGCTGTTCTACGAATATCCGGATACCGACTTCAACAACCTGAAACAAAAATTCATGGATATCCGCAAACGGATCTACAAATACCCTCGTCTGGGCAAAAGAGCGAAATTCGTCGCCATCCCGACAACTTCGGGTACAGGTTCGGAAGTCACTTCGTTCGCGGTTATCACCGACAAGGAAAACGGCAATACCAAATATCCGCTGGCCGATTACGAGCTGACGCCGGACGTGGCGATCGTCGATCCGGAATTCGTATACTCGCTGCCTAAAGTAGCGGTAGCCGACACCGGCATGGACGTGCTGACCCACGCGATCGAAGCTTACGTATCGGTTATGGCGAGCGACTACACGGACGGCCTGGCGATCAAAGCGATCCAACTGGTCTTCGCCAACCTGGAGAAATCCGCGCTGACCGGCGATAAACTGGCCCGTGAAAAAATGCACAACGCTTCGACGCTTGCAGGCATGGCGTTCGCCAACGCGTTCCTGGGCATCAACCACAGCCTTGCGCACAAATGGGGCGGCGAGTACCACACCGCTCACGGCCGTACCAACGCGATCTTGATGCCGCACGTAATCCGCTACAATGCGAAGAAACCGACGAAGTTCGCTTCGTTCCCGAAATACTCGCACTTTATCGCCGACGAACGCTACGCCGAAATCGCCCGCATCCTGGGCCTGCCGGCCAGAACGACGGAAGAAGGCGTGAAGAGCCTGGTTAACGCGATCCGCGACATGAACCGCAAACTGGGCATCCCGGAAACGTTCCAGGAACTGGGCTTCGACGCGAAACAGTTCGAATCGCGCGTCGATTACCTGGCTGACCGCGCATTTGAAGATCAGTGCACGACAGCCAACCCTAAACTGCCGCTCGTGACCGAACTGGCCGACGTTTACCGCGATGCCTTCTACGGCAGATTCGAAGAGTAAACCCGCCGATTGAACAAACCCACCACTCCGATTCATTATTATATAGAAGAAACGCGCCCGAATCCGCAGGGCGCGTTTCTTTTTGCCCGTCAAATACGATCGGCAGCTTGCTTGTAAGAAATGAAAAACAGTCATGAAAAGATGTGTTATTCTGAAAACGGCTCTAAAAGTGATATAAATCATAAAAAAAGAGCCTAAAAGCCGATAAGTGTGATAAACCTCACAGTAACTGAGCGGCGATCGAGGCATAATAAGGACATGAAAGATCCCAAACACATCGAGGGTCGGACCGCTGCACCAATTGGCATTGACCTAACGATAAATGTGATATTTTTCACTTGGTTGGTCGCTTAAAGCCTTCCACTATACAGGGATCGACTAAGAGGATGCGGACAGCCTCTCTGAATCCGCAGCCTCGAGTAAAACATACAAATGGAGGTAATCACAAATGTCGGTTATCGAAAAAGAAATCAAAGGCGCAAACGGAGAAGCATGGAGAGGTTTTAAAGCGGGAAAATGGACAAATCACGTCGACACGAAAAACTTCATCGATGAAAACATCGCGCCTTACACAGGCAACGAAGAATTCCTGGCCGGCCCTACGCAAAATACAAACGACCTTTGGAAAATCGTATCCCAGCTGTCGAAGGAAGAAAGAGAAAGAGGCGGCGTGTGGGACGTAGACGTCAACACGCCGGGATCGATCACTTCCCACGGCGCAGGTTACCTGGATAAAGATAAAGAACAAATCGTCGGCGTACAAACCGACGCTCCTTTCAAACGCGCGATTCAGCCTTACGGCGGTATCCGCATGGTGATCGACGCATGTAAAGCTTACGGATTCGAAGTACCGGATTCGATCATCGAAACATTCACCAACATTCGCAAAACGCACAACCAGGGCGTATTCGACGCTTACACGCCTGAGATCAGAGCGGCCCGCAAATCGGGTATCGTAACGGGTCTGCCGGACGCTTACGGCCGCGGTCGCATCATCGGCGACTACCGCCGCGTAGCGCTGTACGGCGTAGACTTCCTGATGAAACAAAAACAACGGGAACACGCCGAAACGATCGGCGACGGCATGGACGAAGCCACGATTCGTCAGCGCGAAGAAATCTCCGAACAGTTCCGCGCACTGGGCGAATTGAAGAAAATGGCCAATATGCACGGCATGGATATTTCCAAACCGGCGCAAAACGCGAAAGAAGCGTTCCAATGGGTATACTTCGGTTACCTGGCAGCCGTCAAAGAACAAAACGGCGCGGCAATGTCGCTCGGACGCGTATCGTCGTTCCTCGACATCTACGTACAGCGCGACCTGCAAGAAGGTACGCTGACCGAAGAAACGGCTCAAGAACTGGTCGACCATTTCGTTATGAAACTGCGCATCGTCAAATTCCTGCGCACGCCGGATTACAACGAACTGTTCAGCGGCGACCCTACATGGGTAACGGAATCGATCGGCGGCATGGCGGTGGACGGAGCGACTCGCGTAACGAAGAGCAGCTTCCGCTTCCTGCATACCCTGTACAACCTGGGACCCGCGCCGGAACCGAACCTGACCGTTCTGTGGTCGGAACAAATGCCGGAAAGCTTCAAAAAGTACTGTGCCAAAGTCTCGATCGAAACCAGTTCGATCCAGTATGAAAACGACGATCTGATGCGTCCGATCTACGGCGACGATTACGGTATCGCATGCTGCGTATCCGCAATGCGCATCGGTAAACAAATGCAGTTCTTCGGCGCCCGCGCCAACCTGGCCAAAACGATGCTGTACGCGATCAACGGCGGTAAAGACGAGAAATCCGGCGAGCAGGTCGGTCCGGAATTCCCGGCGATCACTTCCGAATATCTCGACTACGACGAGTTGATGACCCGCTACGAACCGATGATGGAATGGCTGTCCAAAGTATACCTGGATGCGCTGAACATCATTCACTATATGCACGACAAATACAGCTACGAACGCATCGAGATGGCGCTGCACGACCGCGACATCCTGCGCACGATGGCCTGCGGCATCGCCGGTCTGTCGGTAGCCGCCGACTCGCTGAGCGCGATCAAATACGCCAAAGTTAAACCGATCCGCGACGAAAGAGGCATTGCGGTCGACTTCGAAATCGAAGGCGAATTCCCTTGCTACGGCAACAACGACGATCGCGTCGACCAAATTGCGGTCGGCCTGGTCGAGAAATTCATGGGCATGATCCGCAAACACAAAACGTACCGCGATTCCGTACCGACTCAATCGGTATTGACAATCACTTCCAACGTCGTATATGGTAAGAAAACCGGTACGACTCCGGACGGACGCAAAGCGGGCGAACCTTTCGCACCGGGTGCGAACCCGATGCACGGCCGCGACAAAAAAGGCGCGCTGGCTTCCCTGAGCTCCGTTGCCAAACTGCCTTACGAACACAGCCTCGACGGTATTTCGAACACGTTCTCGATCGTGCCGAAAGCACTGGGCAAAGAAGAAGAAACACGCAAATCGAACCTGGTTGCGATGCTGGACGGATACTTCGGCAGCCATGCGCACCACTTGAACGTCAACGTGTTCGACCGCGAACAGCTGATCGACGCGATGGATCATCCGGAAAACTATCCGCAGCTGACGATCCGCGTATCGGGTTATGCCGTTAACTTCATCAAGCTGAGCCGCGAACAACAGCTGGACGTTATCAACCGTACGTTCCACTCGAACATGTAAGACAGCAGGCCGAAGCCCAATTCTTCGGACCTAACCCACTGTTCTATAAATAATCAAACATACGGCGCTCGCGGCACGCGAGCGCCGTCATTATTGAAAGGGTGACGAGAGATGAGTCACAAAGGACGCGTACATTCGCTGGAAACTTTCGGGACCGTGGACGGTCCGGGAATCCGCTTCGTTCTTTTTTTGCAAGGCTGTCTGATGAAATGCCAGTACTGCCATAACCCCGATACCTGGAACTTCGACGGCGGCAAAGAAATGACCGTGGACGAAGTGCTGGCGGAGATCGAACCTTATCTGAACTACTATCGCTCTTCCGGCGGCGGGCTGACGATTTCGGGCGGCGAACCGACTCTGCAAGCGGGTTTCGTGGCCGAAATCTTCCGCGAAGTCAAGAAACGGTGGAATCTGCATACGACGCTCGACAGCAACGGCTTCAACAACGCGGAAAAGCTGCACGATCTGATGGATGTAACCGATCTGGTGCTGCTCGATATCAAGCATATCGACAACGCCAAGCATAAAGTGCTGACCGGCGTAAGCAACGAACAAACACTGCGCACCGCCAAATGGCTGTCCGAACACGGCAAGAAAATGTGGATTCGCCACGTATACGTACCGGGCATTCACGATCAGGAAGACGATCTGCGCGGGCTGGGGTGCTTTATCGCCACACTGCAGGGCGTCGAGAAATTCGAAATTCTTCCCTATCACCAGATGGGCATTTATAAATGGAAAGAACTCGGCCGCGAATATCCGCTCGAAGGCGTGCCTTCGCCGGCGGACGACGAAGTACAGCGTGCTTACAAGCTGATTGAAGAAGGGCGCAACATGCAGACCGTATAAGGTTTTGCGGCCGTATTGGTTCAAATTGAGAATATGCACATTTAAATTAATTGAATAAAAGAAAGATTGGACCGCCGGCCTTCCCGACAGGGAGGGGCGGTTTTTTTATGAATGTGCAGAAACTTTTACAGGAACTGCGCGTCTAATAGTATGTGCTCAGCGAGGGAACAATCAAATCAGGAACAAAGGGAGTCGTAGAATGAATCTGAAAAAGATATCCATCATTGCGCTGCTTGCCGTTGTACAGGCTGCAGCCGTACTGCCGGCCGCATCGGCAGCTTCACCACAACAAACGCAAACATCCGTATCGACGGACGCCGCTTCTTCTCTGCCGCAGGAATCGGCGCAGGACGAAGCTTCCAAAGAATATGCCGATCGGTTGGCCGCTCCGACCGATTCGACGAATGCCGCAGCGGCCGAAACGAATCCGGCTGCCGCAGCGGAAACGGTTCAGCCTGCCAATACCGACGCGGAAGCTGCCGAATCGTCCGATCCGAATGCCGCGGACAGCGAAACGCCTGCAAATCCTGCGACGCCGGACGAATCGTCCGCAGCGCCGTCTTCCGTGACGCCTTCGGCAGCGCCGTCGACTTCGACATCCGCGGCTTCGCCTGTTTCGAATCTTGCCGCGTCGACGACGGGAACCAACAAACTGGTTCTGGTCATGAACGGCGATAAGATGTACCAGAACGGTCAGACCTATACAGCTGCCCAACCGATGACGGTCAAGAACGGCGTGTCCTATATTGCGGTCCGTTCGTTTGTGAATCGTGTAGGTCTCCAACTTACATACGATGCCAAAACGCAGGAAACGATTATTCAAAAAGGCACGGACGAGCTGCGCTTCAAAAACGGCACAAGCACGTATACGGTTAACGGAGTGGCGACTCAAATGAAAGGTGCTTCGTTCCAGCAAAAAAACACTTTTATGGTGCCGCTGACTTCGATTACGCAAGCGCTCAAGATTCCGTACCAAATCGATTATACGGCCAAAACGATTACGCTGACGCTGAGCGACAGCCCGTCGACAACGACGCCGCCGGCAACAACGACGCCGACTGCGCCTCCGGTATCGGATCTGGCCGCTTCCACCGCGGGAACCGATAAGCTGATTCTGGTCATGAACGGGGACAAGATGTACCAGGACGGTCAGACCTACACGGCCGCGCAACCGATGACGGTCAAGAACGGCGTATCCTACATCGCGATCCGTTCGTTCGTCAATCGTGTCGGCCTCAAGTTTACCTACGACGCCAAAACGAAAGAAACGATCATTACGAAAGGCACGGACGAGCTGCGCTTTAAGACCGGCTCGGACTCATATACGGTCAACGGAGTCGCGACCAAGATGAAAGGCGCTTCGTTCCAGCAAAACAATACGTTTATGGTGCCGCTGACTTCGATCACGCAGGCGCTTAAAATTCCGTACAAAAACGATTACACGGCCAAAACGATCACGCTGACGCTGTCCAGCAAGCCGACGGCAACGTTCATCGTGTCGCCGAGCAAAATTATCGCCGGCGAAACACAGGTGACTTATACGGCCAAATCGTCGTCGCCGAGCGGTTATGCGATTGTCGACGAGCGCTGGGAAGGACGCGAAGACGTCTTCGCGGAACCGGGCACTTATACCGTAACGTACAGCGTCCAGGATGAAAAAGGACAGTGGAGCGATCCGTATACGCAGACGGTTACCGTCGAAGCGCCGAACGTTCCGCCGGTCGCCTTGTTCCAAACGGATAAAGACACGTACCGTAAAGGCGAGCCGGTTACGTATACCGATCAGAGTTACGATCCGGACGGCACGCTGCCCGAAGCCAACAGCCGCACCTGGGACAACCAGAAAGGCGCTTATTTCACAGCCGGACCGCAAACGATCACGTTGACCGTGACCGATGCGGACGGCGCGACCAATACGGTTACCAAGCAAATTACGATTACCAACGAGCAGCTGTATACGCAGGACGAGTACAACGCTCTGTTCGTGCCGATCGGCAACAAGTTCCAATTCGACGGCAGTCTCGTTCCGACGTTCCGCAAAGTTTCGCGCAACGATTCGTCCGAAGACATTACGCTGTACCGCAGCAACAGCCCGGAATCGGTATTCGCTACCGGTAAAATGTACGAAGACACGATTGCCGGCAAAACACGCTTTATGATTCACCACGCCAACTACACGAATCAGCGGGTGATCATGTACGTCGTGGCGACCAACAACAACACGACGCCGGCTACAATCCAAACGCTGGACAGCGGCTTTGGCGGACCGAGCCCGTACGCGACGGCGGCCGGCAAAGTATCGATTCAGCGCTATCACCAGTCGATGGCCAACAGCAGCGTCAAATCGACGATTACGCTTCAGCCGGGCGAAAGCAAGATCATCCTGAACGAGCTGAACGCGATTCCGATGGCGAACAAGACCGTTATTTCTTTGTTGGCCGATGTGACGGCGTCCCAGCCGATCACGTACAGCACGCTGATGATCGGCGCGGATGTCGATCCGTACGAAGCGGCGAAGACGCTGCCGGTTGCGGCGCGCGACGGCGTTCATAACCGCGGCACGTATCCGTACGCGACAAAAATCATCGACGTATTCGAGCCGGTTGGCGGAACTTCGGACTCTTCGAAGCTTGTGCTCGGCGATAACAACGACGACAAGAATACCGACGGTTACGACGCCGACCTCGGCACGCCGCAGTCGAACGCGGGCAACTTCGGGGTTCTGTACAGAATCAATCTGAACACGGTCATGCCGAACACGCTGATTACGTTCAATCCGCGCGGAGGCAAATATACCGGTTGGATCACGGTAAACGGCAAATTGGTCGAGCTCTCCAGCCAGAGTCTGGGACTGCCGGGCGCTTCGCTGAACTCGGCGGACGAAGCCGGCGTCGTATACCGGACAGGCGCGTTCGAGGAAAGTCTGGTGCTGGAATTCACGCCGGCTCCGGGCAGCAACCTGCCGGTCAACCTGATCTTCACGCAAATGCCGACTCCCAAATCGTAAGTATTGATTTTTGGATGTCGACTCGATCGCCCGGCCCGGCTCCGCATTTTGCGGGGCCGGGCTTTTTGGATTGCGGCGCACGTCGGCGTTCATTGACTCGCGGAACGTTTTGAGGCATTATTAATGAAGGGTATTACGAATAAACAATATGCCGTCAAGGAATAGGCCGGTGATGGCGGGAGGGCTGTCCGATGCTTTCAATGGAACGTATCATCGAGATTATGGCGGAACAGGGACTGCGGATCACCGATCAGCGCAAAACGCTGGCCCGGTTGTTTGCCGAAGCGCCCGGCTATTTGTCCGCCAAGGACGTTTATGATTATATGGGGCAAAAATACAAAGGGTTGAGCTTCGATACGGTGTACCGCAATCTGCGCGTGATGCAGGAACTCGGCGTGCTGGAACAGATCGTATTCGAAGAAGGCGTCAAATTCAAGCTGCACTGCAACGAAGATCACCACCACCATCATATGATCTGTTTGCAGTGCGAGAAAACGTATCCGATTACGTTCTGCCCGATGCAGCTGACGGAATCGCCGGACGACTTCCAGGTAGTCAAGCATAAGTTCGAAGTATTCGGCTACTGCAAAGACTGCCGGGAAGAAGCCGGACAGATCGCGGAGGAGCAGCGGTCCAAAGCGGTCTCCGGAAAGCGGGAGGCGCAATGAAAATCGCGCGGCGAGCCGTCCAGGGGCCGATCCGGTTTTACCGCAGGTTTATCTCGCCGCTGACGCCGCCAAGCTGCCGGTTTGTGCCGACTTGTTCGGCCTATGCGCTGGAAGCGATCGAAGTGCACGGCGCGCTCAAAGGCTCGTGGCTGGCGGCCAGGCGAATCTCCAAATGCCATCCGCTGCATGCGGGCGGTTACGATCCGGTGCCGCCGCGCCGCAGCGCCGGCGGAATCGGCAGCGAACAAAATGCCGATCAGGCAGCGGAAACCCGCGGAAGCCAAGCGTAAGGCTTGACACCGCGGGCTTTTTTTCGGTATATTTTGTGATGTATCGATATACAGCGAGGTCCGAGGAACGGATGAGTAGAGGAAGAAGCCAGTCGCAGAGAACCGGGTAATACGCTGCAAACCGGTCTGGCACAGCCTTGAAGATGGTCCGGGAGGAACTTTGCGCGAGCCGCGCGTCAGCAGCGGGTAAGCGCAGGGCGTGTTCCAGCGTTAATGGACGGTCGATTGCGACCGGCAGAGCTTCCGCTTCGCGAGAACGGAAGGAATGTGGGTGGTACCGCGCGAGCTTCCGGCTCTCGTCCCATACAGGGGCGGGAGCCTTTTTGCGCCTTCCGCTCCATATTCGCGGCGTGCCGCGCAAAGTCATTCGACAAGGGGAGAAGATCATGACGGACAAGAAAAGCTTTTATATCACAACGCCGATTTATTATCCGAGCGGCAAGCTGCATATCGGACACACGTATACCACGGTGGCGGCGGACGCGATGTCGCGCTATAAGCGGCTGCGCGGCTACGATGTGCGTTTCCTGACGGGAACGGACGAACACGGCCAGAAGATCGAGCAGAAAGCGGCCGAAGCGGGACAAACGCCGCTCCAGTTTATCGACGGCATCGTCGAAGGCATCCGCAGTCTGTGGGACAAGCTCGATATTTCGTACGACGACTTTATCCGCACGACGGAAGAGCGTCATATCAAAGTCGTGCAGGATATTTTCGAACAGCTGTTGAAGCAGGGCGATATCTATAAAGGCGAATACGAAGGCTGGTACAGCATTCCGGACGAAACGTACTACACGGAATCGCAGCTTGCCGACGTCGTAAGAGACGGCAGCGGCAAAGTAACGGGCGGCAAAAGTCCGGAAAGCGGTCATCCGGTCGAGCTGGTCAAAGAAGAGTGTTACTTTTTCCGGATGAGCAAATACGCCGACCGCCTGCTGAAATACTACGAAGACAATCCGGAATTCATTCAGCCGGAATCGCGCAAGAACGAAATGGTCAACAACTTTATCAAGCCCGGACTGGAAGATCTGGCCGTATCGCGGACCACGTTCAAATGGGGCGTGCCGGTCAAAAGCGATCCGAAGCACGTGGTCTACGTCTGGATCGACGCGCTGTCCAACTATATCACGGCGCTCGGCTACGGCTCGGACGATCCGTCGCTGTTCGAAAAGTTCTGGCCGGCGGACGTGCACCTGGTCGGCAAAGATATCCTGCGCTTCCATACGATCTACTGGCCGATCATGCTGATGGCGCTGGATCTGCCGCTGCCGAAAAAAGTATTCGGGCACGGCTGGTTCCTGACCCGCGAAGGCAAAATGTCCAAGTCCAAAGGCAATGTAATCGATCCGGTGAAGCTGATCGACCGCTACGGCCTGGACGCGCTGCGCTATTACGTCCTGCGCGAAGTGCCGTTCGGTTCCGACGGGCAGTTCACGCCGGAAAGCTTCGTAGAGCGGATCAATTCCGATCTGGCGAACGATCTGGGCAACCTGCTGAACCGGACCGTGGCGATGGTCGACAAGTACGTCGGCGGCAAAGTACCGGCTTACCGCGGACAGGTGACGCCGTTCGACGGCGCGCTGGAAGAAGCGGCGGCTTCGGCGGTAAGCAAAGTCGAAGCGGCAATGGACGGTATGGAGTTCTCCGTCGCGCTGACGGCGATCAGCCAGTTCGTCAGCCGGACGAACAAATATATCGACGAAACGCAGCCTTGGGTCGTGGCGAAAGACGAAAGCCGCAAAGAAGAGCTGGAATCGATCATGCTGCATCTGACGGAAAGCCTGCGCATATCTTCGATCCTGCTCCAGCCGTTTCTGACGCGCGCGCCGAAGCTGATCTGGACGCAGCTCGGCATCGCCGGCGACGAAGCGGCGGACTGGAGAGCCTGGGATTCCGCCAAAGCGTTCGGCGTCGTGGCCGAAGGCACGCCGCTGCACAAAGGCGACCCGATCTTCCCGCGTCTCGACGTGGAAGCCGAAGTCCTCAGCATCGTCGAGTCGATGAGCGGCGGAACGCCGGTCAAAGCCGCGGAAGAAGCGGCAAAGCCTGCCAACGAAGTATCCTCTTCCGTAGAAGCGCCGGAGCTCAAAGAAGAGATTACGATCGACGACTTCGGCAAAGTCGAGCTGCGGGTCGCGCAGGTTATTGCCTGCGAGCCGGTGAAGAAAGCCGACAAGCTGCTGAAGCTCCAGCTCGATCTGGGCTTCGAACAGCGCCAGGTCGTATCCGGCATCGCCAAGTTCTACACGCCGGAAGAACTGATCGGGCGCAAAGTCATCTGCGTCACCAACCTGAAGCCGGTGAAACTGCGCGGCGAAGAATCGCGCGGCATGATCCTCGCCGCTTCGCACGGCGATCAGCTGACGCTGGCGACGGTGCCGGATTCGATGCCGAACGGGGCGATCGTGAAGTAAGCCTGAACCGACGGCGATTTCAAGGCCTGTCGAAGCCGGCGTTTTCCCTTTGAGGAAAACGCCGGCTTTTTCGCGTGCCTCCTATTAAATCGTAAATATACCGATAAAGGTTGACAAAGAAATAGCGGACTTCTATAATCGGTAAGGTTACGATTAATCGAAAAGACGGCTGTATCAAAAGCGGGGAGCCGCGATTTCCATAGAAACGGAGTGTCGAAACAAATGAACAATTCGAAAGTAAACCTGCGCCGGATCGCCGCCGTGCTGGCTTTGACGGCGCTGCTTGTGCTGTCCGCCTGCGGACGCGGAGCAAACGGAACGATCGTCGAAGGCAAAGTGAACGTAGTTACTACTTTTTATCCGATTTACGAGTTTGCTTCCGCAATCGGCGGAGACGACGCCAATGTAATCAATCTGCTGCCGACGGGCGTGGAGCCGCACGACTGGACGCCGCGCGGCCAGGATATCGTGAATACGTCGAAAGCGCAGCTTTTTTTCTATAACGGAGCAGGCCTGGAAGGCTGGGTGCCCGATTTCCTCAAAGGATTGGATTCCGACTCCAAAGTCAAAGCGGTGGAAGTGAGCGAAGGCGTCGATCTGATCACGACGGACGAAGACGACGGTCACAATCACGGTACGACGACCGAACATGACGAAGACGAACATGCGGAAGACGAACATGCCGGCGAGGAGCATGCGGACGAATCGACCGACACCAAGCATATCGATCCGCACACCTGGGTCAGTCCCAAATCGGCGCTGATTATGGCGGGCAATATCCGAGACAGCCTGGTCGAAGCCGATCCGGAGCACAAAGCCGGTTACGAGGAACGCTACACGGCGCTGGCCGACAAACTGGAGCGGCTGGACAAGGAATTTACCGACAAATTGTCCGCCGTGCCGAATAAAGAAATCGTCGTTTCGCACCAGGCGTTCGGTTATCTGGCGCGCGACTACGGACTGGATCAGCACGCGATCATGGGCCTGTCGCCCGACGCCGAGCCGCGCGCGCAGGATATGCTGAATCTGGCGAAGCTGGTGAAGGAAGAAGGCATCCGCTATATTTTCTTCGAGGAACTGGTCTCGGACAAACTGGCCAAAACGCTGGCGGGCGAAGCCGGAGTCGAAACGCTCGTACTCAACCCGGTGGAAGGATTGACGGAGGCCCAGGCGAAAACCGGCGACGATTATTTCAGCCTGATGCAAAAAAATTTGCAAAATCTGCTGCTCGCCTTACAATAAGAAAGACGGAATAGATCAGCTATCCGGAAAGAATGCGACAGAAAGGGGAGGATCGGAATGTCCGTTATGCCGGCAAACGACTGCCACCAGCCGATGATCGAGCTTCGGGACGTGTCCTTTTCCTATAAAGACCAGCATGTGCTGCAAAATTTGAGCTTCAGCTTCAAAGAGCGCGACTTCGTCGGCATCGTCGGCTCCAACGGAGCGGGCAAAACGACGCTGCTCAAGATGCTGGTCGGGCTGATGCCGCCGACGAGCGGGGAGATTACGCTGTTCGGCCAACCGATCAAGCGGTTCCGCGACTGGGAGCGGATCGGTTACGTGCCGCAGAAAAACGCGCTGAATATGCTGTTTCCGGCGACGGTGCGCGAAGTGGTGACGTCGGGACTGTTTACGAACAAAAGTCTGTTCCGGCGGCTCGGCCGCGAAGCGAAAAGCAAACTCGACGACGCGCTGCAGGTGATGCGGATCGAAGACATCGCCGACAAGCGCATCGGACGGCTGTCGGGCGGACAGCAGCAGCGGGTGTTTCTCGCGCGCGCCATGATCAACCGCCCGGAACTGCTGATTCTCGACGAGCCGACGGTCGGCATCGACGCGGAAACGCAGGACGGCTTTTTCGAGCTGATTCGGCATATGCACCAGCACCATAATATTACGTTCCTGATGGTCTCGCACGATATCGACCGGATCGAAGACTATCTGGGCAAAGAACCGCGGCAGCAAAACGGCAAGATCAAATTTTTTGTGCGGCATTCGCATGACGACCTGAACTGCGGCCAGACGGATCTTCAGCATTCGATGCCGCTCGTTCACTCGGCGGAATGAAGGGTAGGAGACGGTAACTTGGAGATTTTGTTCAGCGACTTTTTTCAGCGAGCGCTGCTCGGCGGGCTGCTGATCGGTCTGACGGCGCCGCTGATCGGCATGTTTCTCGTGCTGCGGCGGCTGTCGATGATCGGCGATACGCTGGCGCACGTCACGATCGCGGGCGTCGCGCTCGGCTTTTTGATCAATGTGTATCCGCTGGTTGTCGGCCTGCTGTTTGCGGTGATCTCGTCGTTCGGGATCGAGAAGCTGCGGCGGGCGTACAAAGGCTATGCGGAGCTGTCCATCGCGGTCATTATGTCCGGCGGCGTGGCGATGGCTTCGTTTCTGTTTACGCTGGGGCAGGGCTATAACACGGATGTGACCAGCTACCTGTTCGGCAGTATCTATACGCTCGGCACGACCGATCTGTACCTGGTGGGCGGCGTTACGGTGCTGGTCGTGGCGGTCGTCGTTTTTTTCTACAAAGAGCTGTTCCTGCTGACGTTCGAAGAAGACGCGGCGGCGGTCAGCGGCCTGCCGGTCAAGCTGCTCAATATGCTGATTACGGTGCTGGCGGCGCTTGTGATCAGCACGGCGATCAAGATCGTCGGCGCGCTGCTCGTCTCGGCGCTGCTCACGATTCCGGTGGCGTGCAGCCTGTTCCTGGCCAAAAGCTTCCGGATGTCGATCATGCTGTCCGTGGCGGTGGCGGAGATCGCGGTCATCGCGGGTCTGGTCATCGCCGGAGTCTGGAATTTTGCGCCGGGCGCGACGATCGTGCTGCTGCTGATTCTAATGCTGCTGCTGACGCTGGCGGCGCGCAGAGGGTATACCGTTTAGGGTATGCTCTCTTTTTGTTTTTTGCGTGCCGAACTTGCCAATGGACCTTGAATAAAGGTATCATAGTAAGAGCCGTTTTTGAGCGGGCCTGTACATAAACGGGCGTCCGCCCGCGTGCGGAACGTTCGGACAAGAGCGCGGCATCGGCCTTTTCGGATAAGAAAAAACGGTCTGCGCGTTATTATCGGATGGAATCGCGGCCAGCGGTTTCGAGCCAAGGAAAAGAGGGAAGCGGATGCCAACGCCCAGTATGGAAGACTATTTGGAGCGCATCTACCTATTGATCGAAGAAAAAGGCTACGCCCGCGTATCGGATATTGCGGAAGGGCTGGAGGTCCATCCTTCGTCGGTCACCAAAATGATCCAAAAACTCGACAAGGACGAGTATCTGGTCTACGAGAAATATCGCGGACTCATCCTGACGAGCAAAGGCAAAAAAATCGGCAAACGGCTGGTCGATCGGCATCAGCTGCTGGAAGAGTTTTTGCGTTTGATCGGAGTCGAGGAAAGTCATATCTACAAAGACGTGGAAGGCATCGAACACCATTTGAGCTGGGATTCGATTACGCGCATCGAGTCGCTGGTTGAATTTTTCGCTCGCGATCCCAAGCGGCTGGCGGAACTCAAAGTCATCCAGAGCGAGTGGACGAGCGAAATTTAGCGGAAGCATCTGTGGCCGAAACGGCGCAGATGCTTTTTTGTCGGAATTTTCTGCGGCTATCAGCGCTACATCGGCAGCTTGTTTGCGTATAAGCCCTTAGAGGGAGGTGGAGCGGGCGAGCCGGCGTTTGTGTGCGGGCGGACGGAGCGGGATTCCGATCGATCCGTCGTTCGGGTGCGAGCGTACGAAACAAATTGGGGAAAAGAGGGACAAAACGAAATGAAATGGCGTCAAGGATTGTTTCTATTACTTACTCTGCTGCTGCTCTTACCGGCAGGGCTTGGAGGAAGCGGCAGAGCGGACGCTGCAACCGTAATCCAGGTGTACCTGGACGGGCAGCGTATTCAGGGAGATGTCGACCCTTATATATTGTCCGATACGACGCTGGTGCCGATCCGGCTGGTCAGCGAGAATCTCGGCGCGGAAATCGGCTGGTCGAAGACCGACAAGACGGTCTCGATCAACGAAGGCGGCACGCTGCTGTCTCTTCCGCTGGGCTCCAAAACGGCTTATGTCAACGGCAACCCGGTCGATCTGGGCGCGCCGGTTACGATGCTGAAAGGGCGGATCATGGTTCCGCTGCGCTTTATCAGCGAAGGGCTGGGTCTTACCGTGAACTGGGACCAGTCGTCGCGCATTATCAATCTGACGACTCCGGACGGAGCGGTCGGCGTACCGCTGCCGGGCGTACCGGACAAAGGCGGAAACCTGACCGCGCTGCGCGGAGCCTGGGTGGCGACCGTATCGAGTCTGGACTGGCCTTCGTCGAAAGATTCGGCCAAGCAAAAAGCGCAGTTCACGACCATGCTCGACCAGCTTCAGCAGACCGGCATCAACGCCGTATTCGTACAGGTTCGCCCGAGCGCGGACGCGCTGTACAAATCTTCGCTCGTGCCGTGGTCCGGCGTGCTGACCGGCACCCCGGGCAAAGACCCGGGTTACGATCCGCTGGCTTTCATGATCGAAGAATCGCATAAGCGCGGCATGGAGTTCCACGCCTGGTTCAATCCTTTCCGCGCCAACACC
This sequence comes from Saccharibacillus sp. CPCC 101409, assembly GCF_030518235.1. Lineage (GTDB taxonomy): Bacteria > Bacillota > Bacilli > Paenibacillales > Paenibacillaceae > Saccharibacillus. The sequence continues at coordinate 661,800 of NZ_JAULSA010000002.1, forward strand.
AGCACTTCGACTTCGGGCTTGACATCAAACCATGTCGCCAAAGCGCACCCGGATTGGATCGTGAACTTCGACGGCAAGCTGTTTATCAACCCGGGCATCCCGGCGGCGCGCCAATCCGTCGTCAGCCAGGTGATGGAAGTGGTCAACAACTACGATATCGACGGCGTGCACCTGGACGATTATTTCTATCCGTACGGCGAAACGTCGTCCAAGCCGTTCGGCGACGAAGCGGCGTTCAAGCTGTACAACGCGGCTTTGTACAAAAATAAAGGCGACTGGCGCAGAGCGAATATCAACAGCTTCGTTCAAAACCTGGGGCAATCGATTCATGCCGTGAAACCGGCTGTCAAATACGGCGTCAGCCCGTTCGGCGTATGGCGCAACGGTTCGACCGATTCGCTCGGCTCCAACAGCAAAGCCGGCGTGACCGCTTACGATACGACTTTTGCCGACGCGCGCACCTGGATCAAGAACGAGTGGATCGATTACGTCGCTCCGCAGATCTACTGGAGCAACCAGAACACCGCCGCCAATTACAAAACGCTCGTCGACTGGTGGGCGGATACCGTGGACGGCACCAATGTCGATCTCTACATCGGCGAAGCCGCTTATAAAGTCGGCACCAGCGAAACCGGCTGGGCCAATGCCGGCGAACTGACCGACCATCTGGCTTATACCATCGGCCGGACGAACGTGGACGGCAATATTTTCTTCCGTGCGCAGTTCCTGCTGAGCAACGGCAAGAAAGTGCAGAGCACCCTGCAGGATTACTGGGCGAACTGAGCCTGGTTTCAAAAGCAGGGCGAAACGAAAAAAGTCCCGCGCTCAAAGAGCGATCGGGACTTTTTTTCAGCTTCTTAGTGGAATTTCGGGACGTCTTCCTCGTCTTTGCCTTTGCGTCCTTCGATCACTTGGAACGGATAACTTTTCCGCTTCTTCGGAGGCGGCGTTTTGCCGGCGCGCGCGGGAGTCGGCTTGGAAGAACCCGAGGACATGCGCGCCAGCTTCTCCTGCGTGCGCGCAGACGGTTTGACTTTGGGCTGATTTCCGCGGCCGCCGTAACTTCCGCCGGCGCGCCGGGCTTTCGGAAGCAGGAAATACAGCGCTGCGACGACAGCGACAATCGCCAGCGGAAGGATCCAACTGACAGAAGGCTCGGAGAACAGGCGATAGAGACCGATTGCAGCGAGTACAAGGATGATCCAGAAACTTACGACTCCCTTTCTTTTCATTGCTGATCAACCCTCCAAAGGATCGAGTATGGCGTCCGGCATCGAAGCGGGCACGCCTTGTTTCTCGTAAATGGCATCCAGTTCGCGCATCCGGTTGAACGACGCGATCGAGACTTCGACCTGTTCGTTCGTCGGTTCTTTGGTTGTCAGCAGCTGCAGCCACAATCCCGGATAACCGAGGTAGCGCAGAACCGGAACGTCCCGCAGCATATTCGTGAATTTCAGGAATTCGAACGATACGCCCATAACGACCGGCAGCAGCAGCAGGCGCTGTACGATGCGTTCGAGCAGCGAATCCCAGGTGAACAAGGAATAGATCAGTACGCCGATGATGACCGTCAGCATAATGAAGCTGCTGCCGCAGCGGTAATGCAGCCGGGTGTACTTCTGCACGTTGGCGGGAGTCAGCTCTTCGCCGGCTTCGAACGCGCTGATAACCTTATGCTCCGCTCCGTGATACTGGAACAAACGCTTGACAATAGGGGTAAGCGAGATTGCGTACAGATAGCCCAACAGCAGAAGCAGTTTGATTCCGCCTTCGACCAGGGTGTGATAGAACTGGTGGGCGAATACGCCTTCGAACAGAAAGCTTTCGACGAAGACCGGAACGAGCGTCAGCACGATCTTGCCGAGGAGGAACGAAACGATGGCGGCAGCCGTCACGCCGATAATGGCGCCCAGGCTGAGCTTGGCTTCGCCTTTTTTGTTCTTGGCTTTGAGTTCTTCGCGTTCTTCCGGGGTCATTTCGTCGTCGGCGTACGCGTCGAACGAATAATTCAGATGCTTGGAGCCTTTGACGCTGGAATCGATCAGGCTGACGATTCCGCGCAGCAGCGGAACTTTGCGCAGTTTGCGCACCCAGCTTTTCTCCTCCCGCGGGACTTCGAGAAACGTGATCTCTCCGGTCTTGCGGCGAACGGCGGTTACGTTGACGTGCTTGCCGCCGAACATAACCCCTTCGATTACGGCCTGTCCGCCGTAGGCGACGGGAGCGGATTTTTCAGACAAAACCTTCACCTTCCTAAACGTTTTCAAATAGTCGTTGATCGCACGAAACGGCGCGGTTCGCGGCTAAAAGTCATTTTTTTCATTGTATCGGATTTTACCGGCAAATACCAGCGTGCGCGCGACAGGGGAAGCGGGGGTCTCGACGCGCAAAAAGGCTTCTCAGAAGGTGCGGGCATATGATAGAATGTACTGTGGTCATTTCGCTTGAAGCTCTGGAAAATACGAACTCAACAGGTTCACCGGGAAATGAGGAGAAAATATGCAGCAGCGTGTAAACAAATTGCGCGAAGCCATGGCCGAAAAAGGCCTGAGCGCAATGTTTGTGGCCAGCGACATCAACCGTCGCTACCTGACCGGGTTTACCGGTTCCGCAGGCTACGTGCTCATCACCGAAAGCGGCAGCTATTTGCTGACCGATTTCCGCTATATGACGCAGGCGCCGCAGCAGGCCAAAGATTTCAAAGTGGTCGAACACGCGCCGAAAGTGATGGAAACGGTAAAAGAACTGCTCGGCTCCGCCGGCAAGCTCGGTTTTGAGCAGGAGCATGTGACTTTTGCGACGTATCAAAGCTACGGCGAAGCGCTCAAAGGCGTCGAACTCGTTCCGGTGTCGGGTCTTGTGGAAGGCCTGCGCATCTTCAAGGACGAGGGCGAGCTTTCCATCATGCGCGAAGCCGCGGTTCTGGCCGACCGGACCTTCAGTCATATTTTGACGAAGATTCGTGCGGGCGTTACCGAACGCGAACTCGATTTGCAAATGGAGATGTTTATGCGCGAAAATGGAGCGACTTCGTCTTCGTTCGACACGATCGTCGCTTCCGGCGAACGTTCGGCGCTGCCGCACGGCGTGGCCAGCTCTCGCGCGCTGCAGGGCAACGAGTTTATCACATTCGACTTCGGCGCGCTCTTGAACGGCTACTGCTCGGACGTCACCCGCACCGTCGTGCTCGGCGAAGCGAGCGGCAAACACCGCGAGGTGTACGGCATCGTGCTCGAAGCGCAGCTTAACGCGCTCGACAAGATCCGTCCGGGCATGACCGGACGCGAAGCCGACGCTTTGACCCGCGATATTATCGTATCTTACGGATACGGCGATAATTACGGTCACAGCACGGGACACGGACTCGGCATGGAAGTGCACGAGAGTCCGCGGTTGTCGAAGCTGAGCGACGATATCCTGAAACCGGGCATGGTCGTGACGGTCGAACCGGGTATTTATATTCCGGGATTCGGCGGCGTGCGGATCGAAGACGATATCGTCATTACCGAGACGGGCATCGAGATTATCACGTCTTCGCCGAAAGAACTTACCCTTCTGCCGATGGCATAAGGCAATCACAGAATTTACATCAGCAACGCAACCATTCCAAGGAGGGATCGTTCCATGATTTCCGTTAACGATTTTAAAACAGGCCTGACCGTAGAAGTAGACGGCGATATCTTCACCGTTATCGAGTTCCAGCACGTTAAACCGGGTAAAGGCGCGGCGTTCGTCCGCTCCAAACTCAAAAACCTGCGCAACGGCAACACTGTCGAGCGCACGTTCCGCGCCGGCGAATCGATCGGCCGCGCGCAGATCGAAAACCGCGGCGTACAGTATCTGTACGCAAGCGCTCAAGATCATACGTTTATGGATAACGAAACGTACGATCAGTTCACGCTGACCAGCGATCAGCTGGAGTGGGAACTCAAGTTCCTGCGCGAGAACATGAATGTGCATATCACCAGCTACCAGGGTGAGATTCTCGGGATCAACCTGCCGACCAGCGTCGAACTGAAAGTCGTTGAAACGGAGCCGGGCATCAAAGGCAACACGGCGACCGGCGCGACCAAGAACGCAAAGCTCGAAACGGGCCACAACGTTCAGGTGCCGCTGTTTATCAACGAAGGCGACGTTCTGCTGATCGATACCCGCGAAGGCAAATACATTTCCCGCGCATAGCAGCCTGTCCGACACAAATCGCTCATGTAATCCCGGCGGGCGGCGCGTCCCGCGTCCTGCTCCGTCTTCCGAAATCCTCCATCGCTTCGGCGGCGGAGGATTTTTTCTTGAGAACTTTCATGAAAACGATGGAACAAAGACGCAAATTCGTATTATACTGATTTAAAGCGATAAAATCACTGTCTGCCCGGCGCAAGAATGGGCGGCAGCCTGCGCAGGCGGGAAAGAAGCTTCAAAATCATACGGGGGAGTGAACACGCTTTGTCATTGTTCGTTATGAAATTCGGCGGAAGTTCCGTCGGCGACACCGAGCGGATGCAGCGGGTAGCCAAGCGCGTTGCGGAGAAAAAAGAAGAAGGCCATCAATGCGTCGTGGTCGTATCGGCGATGGGCGATACGACGGACGACCTGATCGATACGGCCAAGCGTCTGAGCGACAATCTGCCCGCGCGGGAAATGGATATGCTGATGACGACAGGCGAGCAGATTTCGATCTCGCTTTTGTCTATCGCGATCCAGGCCATCGGCCATGAAGCCGTTTCCTTTACCGGCTGGCAGGCCGGCTTCGAAACGGAAGCCAACCATGGAAGCGCGCGAATCGTGAATATTCGCCCGGATCGCGTGCTGCGCGCGCTGGACGCGGGCAAGATCGTGATCGTAGCCGGTTTCCAGGGGATGAGCGAAGACGGCGAGATCACGACGCTGGGCCGCGGCGGTTCGGACACGACGGCCGTAGCGCTGGCCGCCGCGATCAAAGCCGACGCCTGCGAAATTTATACGGATGTCGACGGCATCTATTCGACCGATCCGAGGATCGTCAAATGCGCGCGCAAGCTGCCGTCCATTTCGTACGACGAAATGCTGGAGCTGGCGAATCTGGGCGCGGCGGTGCTGCATCCGCGAGCCGTGGAATACGCCAAGCACAACAACGTTCGTCTGGTCGTGCGTTCGAGCTTTAATTATAATGAAGGAACCGTAGTGGAGGAGGAGTCGAACATGGAACAGGGAGTGGTGGTAAGCGGGATCGCTTACGACAAAAATGTGGCGCGGATCAGCATACTCGGGGTGGCGGACGTGCCGGGCGTGCTGGCCGGCATCTTCGGCGCGCTGGCGAAAGAACGCGTCGACGTCGATATTATCGTGCAAAGCGGCGCGCAGGACGGCAAAGCCGACTTCTCGTTCACGGTGAACGGTTCCGAAGCCGAGCGAGCGCTGCAGGTGATCGAAAGCGCCAAAGAAACCGTGCCTTACCGCGAACTGACATCCGAGTCGGGGCTGGTCAAAGTGTCGATCGTCGGCGCCGGCATGGTCAGCCATCCGGGCGTGGCGGCGGAAATGTTCGGCGTGATCGCTTCGCTGGGCGTCAGCATCAAGATGGTCAGCACGTCGGAAATCAAAGTCTCGTGCGTGATCGAAGGCGAAAAAGTCAAAGAGATCGTCGCCGCGCTGCATACGGCGTACAATCTCGATACGCAGGAGCAGGCGTTCGTCGGCGGGCCTCAGGACCGCCGTTAATTTCCGTGTAAAAAAAGCCGAGGACGGCTCCGGGCGGGCGAATAAGCCCATCCGGAGACCGCCCTTTTTATTTTACCGGGTTGTGATATAATACATAACGTTAGCGAGCGGCTTGCGTACGTTTTCAAACGGCAGAGCCTGCCCGGATACCGCACAAGCCCGAAAATGTTAAGGAGCGTGCCTGGATGTTTAAAATAAGCGAAATCAAAGAACTTATTGAATTGTTGGACCGCACGTCGGTTCAGGAACTGGAACTGGAAGAAGAGGGAGCGAAAGTCGTGATCCGCAAAGGCGGCCGCATCGACGCTTCGGCTTTGCAGGCTCCCGTGATTCTCCAGCAGCCGCAGGCCCAGACGCCGGCTGCATCGCACAGCGCGGCTCCCGCGGCGGCGGCCCCAACTTCGGCACCCGACGAATCTTTACATAAAATCGTCTCCCCGATGGTCGGAACGTTCTACTCGTCGCCTTCGCCGGACGCCGACGTTTATGTGAACTCGGGCAGCCGGGTCAACGAAAAAACGGTCGTGTGCATCATCGAAGCCATGAAGCTGATGAACGAGCTGCTGGCCGAAGTGAAAGGCGAGATCGTCGAAGTACTGGCGGAAAACGGCCAACTGGTCGAATACGGACAGCCGCTGTTCCTGGTTAAAGCGGAATGAGCGAGGCGGCAGCGGAGGGAGGACGTTTGGGTTTGGAGACGACAAAATTCAATAAAATCCTGATCGCCAACCGCGGCGAGATCGCTGTGCGGATTATTCGCGCGTGCCGCGAACTCGGCATCTCCACGGTGGCGGTCTATTCGGAAGCGGACCGGGATTCCCTGCATGTGCGTCTGGCCGACGAAGCGTACTGCATCGGGCCGACCGCGTCCAAGGACAGCTACCTGAACTTTACCAACCTGATGAGCATCGCGACGCTGACCGAATGCGACGCGGTGCACCCGGGCTACGGCTTCCTGGCCGAGAACGCGGACTTCGCGGAGATCTGCGGCTCGTGCAATATCGCGTTTATCGGTCCTTCGCCGGAAGCCATTACGAAGATGGGCGACAAAGCGGTAGCCAAATCGACGATGCAGCAGGCGGGCGTGCCGGTTATTCCGGGCTCCGACGGACTGGTCGAAGATCTGGAGCAGGCGGTCGAGATCGCGCGCGGCATCGGTTACCCTATTATTATCAAAGCGACGGCCGGCGGCGGAGGCAAAGGCATCCGTCTGGCCGAAGACGAAGAAGAGCTGCGCCAGCAGATCGTCGCCGCCCAGCAGGAAGCGGAGAAAGCGTTCGGCAACGCCGGCGTTTACCTGGAGAAATTCCTGACCGGCATGAAGCATGTCGAGATCCAGATTATCGCGGACAAACACGGCAATGCCGTGCATCTGGGCGAACGCGACTGTTCGGTGCAGCGCCGCCGGCAGAAGCTGATCGAAGAAGCGCCGTGCTCCATCCTGTCGGAAGAAATTCGCGAAGCGATGGGACAGGCCGCCGTGCGGGCTGCCCACGCGGTCGACTATTCCGGCGCGGGAACGCTCGAGTTCCTGCTCAGCCCGGACGGCAGTTTCTACTTTATGGAGATGAACACGCGCATCCAGGTCGAGCATCCGGTTACGGAAATGGTGACGAACATCGATCTGATCCAGGAGATGATCTCGGTCGCCGAAGGCAATCCGCTTTCGTTCACCCAGGAAGAAGTCAAGATCAACGGCTGGTCGATCGAATGCCGGATCAATGCGGAGGACCCGGATCGTAACTTTATGCCGGCTCCGGGCAAGATCGGCTTCTATCTGCCGCCGGGCGGGCCGGGCGTGCGGGTGGACAGCGCGGCTTACCAGGGCTACAGCATTCCGCCGTTCTACGATTCGATGATCGCCAAGCTGATCGTGTGGGCGCCGACGCGCGCCGAAGCGATCGCCAAGATGAAGCGCGCGCTGGCCGAATTCGCGGTCGAAGGCATTGCCACGACGATTCCGTTCCACCAGCGTCTGCTGAACCACGAAACGTTCGTACGCGGCGATTTCGACATCAAATTCCTTGAGGAAAACGAGGTCTGAAAGAAGCGAACGGCGTTTGTCAAGGCGGGCGGCAGATGATATATTAGGAGTAAATAATCCATAAGGCGGACGGTGGTAATCACGATGAGCAGCTTACCTACAGAATTTGAACGCACGGAGATCGGCGAGATTCAGATCGCGCCCGAAGTGATCGAAGTGATCGCCGGACTGGCCACGATCGAAGTGGACGGCATCGCGGGCATGAGCGGCGGGTTCGCCGGCGGCATCGCCGAGCTGCTTGGACGCAAGAATCTGTCCAAAGGCGTGAAGGTCGAGGTCGGACAGCGCGAAGCGGCGGTGGACGTATCCGTGATCGTCGAATACGGCACGCGTCTGCCGGAAGTGGCGGGCGCGGTTCAGCGCAACGTCAAGCGCTCGATCGAGATGATGACGGGACTCTCCGTCGTGGAAGTGAACGTGCATGTGCACGACGTTCAATTCCGCGCTTCGGAAGCCCGCATCGAAGAGCCCGAGCCGGGCACCCGGGTGAAATAACGTTTTCTTCCAGACCCCCGACCCGCAAAGTCGGGGTTTCCTACCGTTTAAGGAGCCCGGCCAGCAGAATTCCGGCCGCTCCGGACGTACGAAACGAATCTCGTTTATCACCGTAATAAGGGGGCTTGGCCGTTCGTGGCAAAAATTGTAGACCGACTGCTGCTGTTTATTTACAGCTTAAGCATTTTGATTCTGAGCATTCTTGCCATCCTCCTGCTCAGCCGCTCGATCCGGATGCCGGTCGATTTCCGGCTCGACCTGAATATGCTGACCGCGCTGATCGCGGCGGCCTCCGTGCTGATTCTGATCAGCCTGCGCCTGCTGTACGTGTCGCTGAGGACCAGCCGCAGCCATCTGCATTTGGTCGACCAGCGGACCGATCTGGGCGATATTCAGATTTCCGTCGAAACGATCGAGAACCTGTGCCTGAAAGCCGCTTCGCGCGTGCGGGGCGTCAAAGATCCGCGTACGCGTATCCGCATGACCGAACCGGGTCTCGAAGTGCAGATTCGCGCGGTGATCGACGGCGAACACGCGATTCCGCAGCTGACGGAAGAAGTGCAGCGCGGCGTCAAAAGCTTTGTGCAGGAAATCACCGGCGTTCCCGTGGCATCCGTTTCCGTATACATCTCGGGTGTTGCGCAGGCCCCGGCTTTCAAAAGCCGCGTGGAATAGGGGAGGCCGCCGATGAAATGGGATGAAATCCGGACCGTGTACGGCGGCCGGCTGATCTGGACGGCCTGGGGATTGTTTTTCGGTCTGCTGTACCTGCTGGTCGGCTTCTGGCACGCGGCTTTCGTCGCGCTGCTGACGCTGCTCGGCTACTGGATCGGCCGCCGGAAAGACCTGCGCGCCGAGCCGCTGCTGCCGTGGAGGGAGATCCGCGAGCGGCTGGGCGAGCGCTGGAGGCCGTTCCGGTAAGCGGCGCGGCGGAATTTGGAACGAACGAAATTCGACCAAGCAAGACGCGGTCAAGCGACGAATACCGGTCTGCGGCTTAATGCCGCGGGCATCGGTTTGGACGCGGGATCGAGCGAAAGCCTGTGAGACGTTTTTACGCCGGACATGAAGAACTGCTTGCGTCCGTCTTGTAATTAAGACAGGCGGGGTTATCTCACCGGAATGCGGGGCGAAGCGGCCTGAAGCCGAACGATCCGATTTTGGCGGGAAACGCAGCTTTCTCGGAACGTCCGCGCGAGAAGCGTTTCACAGGTTTTTGCACGTTTAAGACCTTTGACAGCCTTCGATCGGGAACGATCGGAAAACAAATGAAGAACAGAAATTCGGGAGGTACCCATGAAAAGACGATTGGGAAGAGAACTTGCGGTACAAAGCTTGTACCAGATGGAAATGAACGAGGTAGCCGCATTCGACGCGGTATCGATGCTGATCTCCGAAGCGGGAGACGAAAACGAAGGCGAAGTCAAGCTGGAAGACGCCGACCGCCTGGCCGAATACGTGCTCGGACTGGTTAACGGAGTCTGGACTCATAAGACGGCGATCGACGACCTGCTCGGCGCCTACCTTAAAGGCTGGCAGATCAGCCGCCTGTCGCGCGTGGACCGTCAGATCCTGCGCCTGGCCGCCTACGAAATGATCTTCGCCGAAGACGTCCCGGCCAAAGTCGCCGTCAACGAAGCGATCGAATTGTCCAAACACTTCGGTACCGACGAATCCGGTAAATTCGTCAACGGCGTACTCGGCAAAATGATCCAGGACGCCGACGAACTGAAAAAGAAATTGAATTAAAGCAAGAAAACAACGAGCGGCAAATAAGCGAGCGGCAGTTTTTTGCAACCACAACCACACAAAAAAATGACTTTAGCCTGTCCGCCCCGCGCCAAAGTGCCTGGCGGAGGGGAAAGTTCAGCGTAGGAACGAAGTGTTCGCCTTTGCATTCGGGAAAATTCCTTATATAAATTCCAATCCATTTTCCCGAATGCAACAAGCGACCGAAGCGAACTTTCCCCGCAGCACCCCACCACAAAACCCACCGATTCAAAGGAGAGATAAAATCATGACGACAGCCCAAATCATCAGCGGAAAACAAGTATCGGACGATATTCGCCAGAACCTGAAAACCGAGGTCGAAGCTCTCGCCGCCCAAGGCTGCGTGCCCGGGCTTGCCGTCGTGCTCGTCGGGGAAGATCCGGCTTCCCAGGTCTATGTGCGCAACAAAGCCAAAGCCTGCGAAGACCTCGGTTTTTACTCGGAAGTCCACCGCCTCGAAGCGGACACGCCGCAGGAAGAACTGCTGGCGCTGGTGCACAAGCTGAACGAACAAGATAATATCAACGGCATTCTCGTGCAGCTTCCGCTGCCGGGCCATATCGAAGAGAAAGCCGTTATCAACGCGATCGCGCCGGAAAAAGACGTGGACGGTTTCCATCCCGTTAACGTGGGCAACCTCGTTATCGGCGACGACAGCCTGCTGCCGTGTACGCCGGCGGGCGTGATCGAGCTGATCAAGCATACCGGCCTCGAAATCTCCGGCAAGCACGCCGTCGTGATCGGCCGCAGCAATATCGTCGGCAAGCCGGTCGCCCTGCTGCTCCAGCGCGAGAACGCAACCGTAACCATGTGCCATTCGCGCACGTCGAATATGAAAGAACTGACGCGCCAGGCTGACATTCTGGTCGTAGCCGTGGGACGCGCCAACTTCGTTGACGCTTCCTATATCAAACCGGGCGCCGTTGTGATCGATGTGGGTATCAACCGTCTGGAAACGGGCAAGCTGGCGGGCGACGTGGACTTCGAATCGGCAAGCTCCGTATCCGGTCCGATCACCCCGGTTCCGGGCGGCGTCGGTCCGATGACCATCACCATGCTGATGAAAAACACGCTGGTTGCGGCAAAACGCGCGCACGGCCTGTCTTAAGCGGGAGTCCGAGACATGGAGCAGCGCATTCTGTCGATCCAGGAGCTGAACCGGTATATCCGCCAGAAGTTCGAATCGGACCCGCTGCTGCCGGAAGTCTGGGTGCGCGGCGAGATTTCGAACTTTACGCATCATTCGAGCGGCCATATGTACTTTACGCTCAAAGACACCGGCAGCCGCGTACGGGCGATCATGTTCGCCTCGCATAACAAACGGCTGCCGTTTATCCCGCGCGAAGGCACGCGGGTCATCGCGCAGGGCAGCGTATCCGTGTTCGAACGCGACGGGCAGTACCAACTTTATTTGACCCAGATGCAGCCCGACGGCGTCGGCAGCTTGTATCTGGCGTACGAGCAGCTCAAAAAGAAGCTGGAAAGCGAAGGGCTGTTTGACGAAAGCGGCAAGCGGAAGATTCCGAGCCTGCCGCGGGCGATCGGGGTGATTACGTCGCCGACGGGCGCGGCCGTGCGCGATATTCTGACGACGCTGGGCCGGCGCTTTCCCGGTATTCCGGTTATGCTGTACCCGGCGCTGGTGCAGGGCAAAGAAGCCGCCGCGTCGATCGTGCGCGGCATCCGGATTCTCAATCGGCTGGGCGAAGCCGAGGTGCTGATTATCGGGCGCGGCGGGGGCTCGCTCGAAGAGCTGTGGGCTTTCAACGAGGAGATCGTGGCCCGCGCGATCTACGATTCGGCGATTCCCGTGATCTCGGCCGTCGGGCACGAGACCGACTTCACTATCGCCGATTTCGCCGCCGATCTCCGGGCGGCGACGCCTACCGCCGCCGCGGAGCTGGCGGTGCCGGACCGGCGCGAACTGCAGCAGCGCGTCTCGCAGCTGCAGCAGCGCCTGCGCGGCGCCCTGCTGCGCCGCGCCGCGCAGGAGCGCGAGCGTCTCGCGCGCCTGCAGCGCTCCGCGGTGCTGCGCCAGCCGGAGCGCGCGCTGGTGCCGCACGCGCAGCGGCTCGACGGGCTGACGCGCCGCTTGACGGCGCGGACGCACGCCCGCCTCGCCGCGGGAAGCGACAAGCACGCGCGCCTGCACGGCAGGCTGTCGCGCTTCTACCCCGGCGCGCAATTGCAGCTGGCTTCGCGCCAGCTCGGCGCGCTGGACGGGCGCCTGCGCGGCGCCGCGGCCGCCGCCGTCAAAGACCGGCGGCAGCGGCTGCTCGGCGGCATGCGCCAGCTCGACGCGCTGAGCCCGCTCAAAGTCATGTCGCGCGGCTACAGCCTCGTCTACGACGAAGACGAACAGAAACTGATCAAATCCGTAAGCGAAGTGCAGGAAGGCGAACGGATTATTGTGAAAGTAAACGACGGAAGCCTGGACTGCCGGGTGATTCAAACGACGGAGGAGGCCGAACGAAGTGGACAATAACGAGGGAATGCCGGCAAGCGAAGCGCCCGCGGGCGCCGAACTCAATTTCGAGCAGGCGATGGACCAGCTGGAAATCATCGTCGGCGAACTGGAGCAGGGCGACGTGCCGCTGGAGAAAGCGATCGATCTGTTCCAGCGCGGCATGCGGCTGTCCCAGCTGTGCGGCCAAAAATTGGAGCAGGTGGAGCGCAAGATCGAAACGATCGTCGAGGAAGACGGACAGCTTCGGCGCCGGAACTTCGCCGGCGAAGCGGAAAGCGGGGAGATCTTTTGAGCAGCGCTTCTTCGCTTGACTCTTACATCCGCGAAGTCTCGGCCGAACTCGAAGCCTGCTTCGCAAAAGTTTTTCCGGAAGACTGGAATATGCCGCTCGCTCTGCTGGAGTCGATGAATTATTCGCTGAACGCGGGCGGCAAACGGCTGCGGCCTCTGCTTGTCGTCGCGGCCGGCGAAAGTCTCGGCGGCAGCCGGGAAGCGGCGATCCGCGTTGCGGCCGCGGTGGAGATGGTGCACACGTATTCGCTGATCCACGACGATCTGCCGGCGATGGACGACGACGATCTGCGCCGCGGCAAACCGACGAACCATAAAGTGTACGGCGAAGCGATGGCGATTCTGGCGGGCGACGGCCTGCTGACGCACGCTTTTTACGTGGTTGCTTCGCTGGCCAAAGACGGCCTGCTGCCGGCCGACGCCGCGCTTGCCATCGTATCGGATCTGTCCGAATACGCCGGTCCGCGCGGCATGGTCGGCGGACAGGTCGCGGATATGGAAGGCGAGCAGGGAATCACGGATCTGGAGCGGCTGGAATATATCCATCTGCACAAGACGAGCGACCTGATCATGTTCTCGCTGATGGCGGGCGGCCGTACGGCCGGCGCGTCGGCGGAGCAGCTCGAAGCGCTGCGGACGTTCGGCCGCGGCGTAGGTCTTGCGTTTCAGATCCAGGACGATATTCTCGATCTGGTCGGCGACGAAAGCAAGCTCGGCAAGAAAACGCAGAGCGACGTCAAAATGCAAAAAGTAACGTATCCGTATTTCCTCGGCATCGAGCAATCCCGCGAAGAAGTCCGGCGGCTCAGCGCCGAAGCCAAAGCGGCCGTAACGGGCGCCGGACTGCTGCATACCGAACGGCTGCTGGCAATCGCCGATTATCTGGTGGACCGGGATCGCTGATCCTTTTTCCCGCCCGGCCTTTCGGTTTCGTCGGTCGCTTGCTCGGGTATTGAAGATCAGGAGATTTCGGGGGGCAAGCGAGAAAGAATCCGGAGCCTGAAATTGGCTTTGTGTTCCGAAAAGCGATATAATACCGGTAATTACGGCTTATGCGCATACGCCGAATCGTTACGGACTCCGTGTCCGCGCATACGCCTTATTCGAAATTATTCGCGCTTAACCAGCAACCGATATCAGGAATAATGAAGGAAAGCGGGGGGATAGACATATGCTGCTTCCACAAATCACTCAACCCGGCGATCTGAAGAAGCTGCAGGCCGATCAGTTGGCGCCTCTCGCCCAGGAAATTCGCCAGTTTTTGATTGAAAAGCTGTCGGTAACCGGGGGCCATCTGGCTTCCAACCTGGGCGTAGTCGAACTGACGCTGGCGCTGCATTACTGCTACGAGAGTCCCAAAGACAAATTTATTTTCGACGTGGGTCACCAGGCCTACGTGCATAAGGTATTGACCGGACGGCAGGACCGCTTCGACAGCCTGCGCAAATACAAAGGGCTGTGCGGATTCGTCAAACGGACGGAAAGCGAGCACGACGTCTGGGAAGCGGGCCACAGCAGCACGTCGCTGTCCGCGGCGATGGGCATGGCGATGGCGCGCGATCTCAAAGGCGAAGACAACAAAGTAGTGGCGATTATCGGCGACGGCGCGCTGACCGGCGGCATGGCGTTCGAAGCGCTGAACCATATCGGCCACGAAAAGAAAAACCTGCTCGTGATCCTGAACGACAACGAAATGTCCATCGCGCCGAACGTCGGCGCCATGCACAACTACTTGAGCCGGGCGCGCGCGGACAAGCATTATTTGCGGGCCAAAGAAGACATCGATTCGCTGCTGAAGAAGATCCCGGCGATCGGCGGGAAACTTGCGCGCACGGCCGAGAAAGTCAAAGACAGCCTGAAGTATATGATGGTGCCGGGCGTGCTGTTCGAAGAACTGGGCTTCAAATACATCGGCCCGATCGACGGGCACGATCTGCCGACCCTGATCGATACGTTCAAGCAATCCGACAATATCGACGGCCCGGTGCTGGTGCACGTGGTCACGACCAAAGGCAAAGGTTATCAGCCGGCGGAAGCCGATTCGCACAAATGGCACGGCATTTCGCCGTACAAGATCGAATCCGGCAAAACGCTCAAATCGGCGGGCAACCCGATGTACACCGAAGTGTTCGGCAGCACGCTGATCGAACTTGCGGAGCAGGACGAGCGCATCGTCGCCGTAACGCCGGCCATGCCGGGCGGTTCCGGGCTGATGGAGTTCGCGGCGAAATTCCCGAAACGGATGATCGACGTCGGCATCGCCGAGCAGCATGCCGCGACGCTCTGCGCCGCGATGGCGCTCGAAGGGATGAAGCCGGTGTTCGCCGTATATTCGACCTTTATGCAGCGCGCCTATGACCAGATCGTGCACGATATCTGCCGGCATAACGCCAACGTCATGTTTGCGATCGACCGGGCCGGTTTTGTCGGCGCCGACGGCGAAACGCATCAGGGCGTATACGATATCGCTTTCCTGCGGCATATTCCGAATATGGTGCTGATGATGCCCAAAGACGAGAACGAGCTGCGTCATATGATGAAGACCGGACTCGATTACGATAAAGGACCGATCGGCGTGCGCTATCCGCGCGTCAACGGCCTCGGCGTTCCGCTGGACGAGACATTGGTTCCGATTCCGATCGGCAGCTGGGAAAGTCTGCGCGACGGCGAAAGCTGCGCGATTCTGGCCGTCGGTCCGATGGTGCAGACCGCGTTGGCCGCAGCCGATCTGCTCAAGTCTTCCGGCATCCAGGCCGGCGTCGTCAACGCGCGCTTCCTGAAGCCGCTCGACGAAGAGATGCTGACCGATCTGGCCGAACGCGGCGTGAAGCTGCTGGTGCTGGAGGAAGCGTCGCAGGCCGGCGGCCTCGGCGGAGCGGTGCTGGAATTCTACGCTTCGCGCGGGATCGATCACGCCGAAGTGCGCATCCTGGGCGTGCCGGACTGCTTTATCGAACACGGCAGCATCAAGGAACAGCAGCAGGAAGCCGGCCTGACGGCCGAGCATGCCGCCGAGCTGATTCGCGAGACCGTGTCCCGCAGCCGCCTTTCGCTCAAAACCGGTCTTCCGTCCTGAGGACGGAACTCGGATCGGGCGATTGCGCGAAGGGTTCGCCGTCCGAACGGGCGGCGGACTTTACGCGGCGGGCGCGCTCATTTTACGATAGAAAGAGAGCCTGATTATGGCGGTGCAAAAAGAAAGAATCGACGTTCTGCTCGTCGAGCAGGCGTATTACGAAAGCCGCGAGAAAGCGAAAGCGGCCGTTATGGCCGGTCTCGTCTTCGCCGACAACGAACGGATCGAAAAACCGGGCATGAAAGTGCCTCGCGAAGCTTCCCTGCACGTCAAAGGGAATGTGCATCCGTACGTCAGCCGGGGCGGACTCAAACTTGAAAAAGCGCTCAAAACGTTCGGCATCGGGATGAACGAGCGGGTGATGCTCGATATCGGTTCGTCGACCGGAGGCTTTACCGACTGCGCGCTGCAAAACGGGGCTTCGTACGTCTATGCGATCGACGTCGGCTACAACCAGCTCGATTGGTCGCTGCGTAACGACGAGCGGGTCTGCGTGATGGAGCGCACCAATTTCCGGTATACGACGCCGGAAGAATTGACGGGACCGGAGCCGGATTTTGCCAGCATCGACGTTTCGTTTATTTCGCTGCGCCTGATTCTGCCGCCTCTGCTCCAGCTGCTGCGCCGTCCGGCCGAAGTGGCCGCGTTGATCAAGCCGCAGTTCGAAGCCGGACGCGAAAATGTGGGCAAATCCGGCGTCGTCCGCGATCGCAAAGTGCATGAGGACGTGCTCAAGGAAGTGCTCGGCTTTGCCGTCGAACTGGGCTTCGAGATCGGCGGACTGACGTTCTCGCCGATTACCGGCGGGGAAGGAAACGTCGAATTTCTGGCGTATCTGCGTCTTCCGGAAGTCGAAGCGGCGCGGGCAAGCGCGGACGAGATCCGGGAGCTTGCGTCCGCCACCGCGGCCGAAGCCGCGCGAACCTTTCAAAGAAACTCATCCGCCGAACGGTGAGTTTCTTTGCGTTGAATAGGTGAATTTCTCACATCGGTACAGAGGGGGAGTCTGATGAAAGGACAACGTCATATCAAAATCCGCGAGATTATCTCGAACCGAGATATCGAAACGCAGGACGAACTCGTAACCGCGCTGCGCGCGTCCGGATTTCAGGTCACGCAGGCCACGGTGTCGCGCGATATCAAGGAACTGCTGCTGATCAAAGTGCCGCTGGACGACGGCCGCTACAAATATTCGCTGCCGACCGACCAGCGCTACAACCCGGTTTCCAAGCTCAAGCGCGCGCTGGTGGACAACTTTGTCCATATCGATCATTCAGGGAATCTGGTCGTGATGAAATGCCTGCCGGGCACCGCGAATTCCATCGCCGCCCTGCTGGACAATATGGAATGGTCGGAAATCATGGGAACGATCTCGGGCGACGACACGATCCTGCTGATCTGCCGCGAACCGGAGAATAGCCAGACCGTGATCGGCCAAATTATGGGATTCATTTCCTAAACTTTATCGAGGTGAGTGCATGCTAGTTGCATTGTCCATTCGCAATCTCGCCGTCGTCGAAGCCGTCGACGTTCATTTTTATCAAGGATTCCATGTGCTGACCGGGGAAACCGGCGCCGGCAAGTCGATCATTATCGACGCGCTTGGCCTGATCGCCGGCGGACGGGGGTCGTCCGACTTGATCCGCTACGGTGCGGACAAAGCGGAAATGGAAGCGCTATTCGAACTGCCCGAGGAGCATCCCGTGTGGAAAACGCTGGAGCAGCTCGGGATCACCGCATCGCCCGAAGAGCATCTGGTCATCCGTCGGGAAGTCAACGCGCAGGGCAAAAGCACGTCGCGCATCAACGGGCAGCTTGTCAATCTGACGATGCTGCGCGAAGTCGGCGAACAGCTGGTCAATATCCACGGACAGCACGAGCACCAATCGCTGCTGCGCCCGGAAAGCCATCTGGGTCTGCTCGATTCCTACGGCGGCGACACGATCGGGCCGGTCAAAGCGGCTTACCAGCAGGAATACTCGGCGCTGGCGCGCCTGGAGCGCGAACTGCGCGAGCTGCGGGAAACCAGCCAGAAGTCGCTGCAGATGCTCGATATGTACCGTTTTCAACTGGAGGAGATCCAGGCGGCGAATCTCAAGGTCGGCGAAGACGTCGAGCTGGCGGACGAACGCTCCAAGCTTGCGCACAGCGAGAAGCTGATGGAATCCGTATCGGAAGGGTACAACCTGTTGTACGGAGACCGCGGTATCGAAGCGATCAACTCGGCGATCTCCAGTCTGGAAGACATCGAGAACTACGATTCCAAAGCGATGCAGCCGATTCTGGAGCAGCTTCGCAGCGCTTTCTACCAGCTTGAAGACGCCGCGTTCCAGCTCCGGGATTACCGCGAGAATATCGAATTCAATCCGGGACGCCTGGAAGAAGTCGAGGAGCGCCTGACTCTGCTGTCGAGCCTGCGCCGCAAATACGGCGACAGCGTGGAGCAGATTCTGGAGTACTACGACCGCATCCACCGCGAAACGGATATGATCGAGAACAAAGACGAGCGGATGGAGTCGCTGACCGCCGAGCGGGACAAGCAGCTGGAGAAAACGCTGCGTCTCGCCCGCGAGCTCAGTTCGCTGCGCCGCGATTGCTCGCGCGATCTGGCCCGCCAGATCGAGAGCGAATTGAAGGATCTGCAAATGCAGCGCACTTCGCTCGAAGTGCGGCTGGAGCCGATCCAGGACGCGCGCGGTTTCGAGTTCGAAGGACGCCGCGTACGGTTGACCCGCCAGGGCGTCGACAGCGCGGAATTCCTGATCTCGCCGAACCCCGGCGAACCGCTGCGGCCGCTCGGCAAGATCGCGTCGGGCGGCGAGCTGTCTCGGATCATGCTGGCGCTCAAAAGTATTTTCGCCCGCCACGACCGCGTACCCGTCCTGATCTTCGACGAAGTCGATACGGGCGTCAGCGGCCGGGCGGCGCAGTCGATCGCCGAGAAGCTGGTCAAGCTGTCGGCGGACTGCCAGGTCTTCTCGATCACCCACCTGCCGCAGGTGGCGTGCATGGCGGATCATCAGTACCTGATCGAAAAAAAGGTCGAAGGCGAGCGTACGATGACCCAGGTGGAATCGCTGACCGAGGAAGGGCGAGTAACCGAACTGGCCCGGATGCTCGGCGGTGTCGAAATTACGGAGAAAACGCTGCATCACGCGCAGGAAATGCTCAAACTCGCGGAAGAACGCAAAAGCGAGCGAGCTTCCTGAGCTTTTTAAGCCCAAAAGATCCCGAAACCCGTTGCCAAGCTCCGGGGCGTCTACTGCGGCGCCTCCGGAACTCTGCGCAGGCAGATTGCCTCCGTCCGTTCGAAAGCGGATTCGGCAAAGATGCCGATTTACGGTTTTGGGATTTTTTGTTTGAATTTACGGCGTAACCCGATATACTAGAAATAAGCGAAGATTTGGCACATCCGGCAGGAAAGCTTCGAAAGGTGTCGAATTTTTAAGTATAGTGAAGATAAAAAGAAAGAACGTTTCTGTGGAATACAGAGGATTCGGCCGATCGGCCGGATAAGAAGGAGGAACAAGCTTTGCCAAACATCGAAGTTATGCTCGCGGACGACAACCGGGATTTCGTTCACATGCTCCAGGAGCACATTTCCGCTCAGGAGGGAATGACCGTAACCGGCGTCGCTTATAACGGCGAAGAAGTGCTTGGACTGCTGCAGAATGCCGAACGCGCGCCGGATATTCTGATCCTGGACATCATCATGCCGCATCTGGACGGCCTGGGCGTATTGGAGAAACTGCAGGGGCTGCAGCTCAATCCGCGTCCCAAAGTCATCATGCTGACCGCGTTCGGCCAGGAGAATATTACGCAGCGCGCGGTTGAACTGGGAGCGGCCTATTATATTCTGAAGCCGTTCGATATCGAGGTGCTGGTGAACCGGGTGCGCCAAATGCTCAATATCCCGTCTTCGCCGATTACGCCGCCGGCATCCGCCGCGCCGCCGAAGCCGAGTATCGGCTCGCTGTCCAAAGGCAAGACGCTCGACGCCAGCATCACGTCGATCATCAACGAGATCGGAATCCCCGTGCACGTGCGCGGCTACAAGTATCTGCGCGAAGCGATTACGATGGTATACCACAATATCGAGATCCTGGGCTCCATCACCAAGACGCTGTACCCGTCGATCGCCGAGAAATACGCCACGACGCCTTCTCGCGTCGAACGCGCCATCCGTCACGCGATCGAACTGGCCTGGGCCCGCGGCTCGGTGCAGAACATCAGCGATCTGTTCGGCTACACCGTGAACATCACCAAGTCCAAGCCGACCAATTCGGAGTTTATCGCGATGATCGCGGATAAACTGCGGATCGAGCATAAGGTGAGCTGAGAGCTTCGGGAAGCGATCAAGATTTAAGTCTCCTGCCAACAAAAGCCGCCGTTGATCGGGTTCTTGTACATACCCCGATCAACGGCGGTATTTTTATCGCAAATTCTCTATGTAAGTTTCGATACCCGTCACATTTACCCGTTTGTAATATACCCTACATAGGTATAGTATATACATAAGAGTAACCGCCAAGACCATACAACGGGAGGAATAACCATGCAGAAAAAAATGATGCTTCTTTTCGTCTCCGCCGCGGCTTCGCTTGCGCTGCTGGCCGGCTGCTCGTCCGGTTCGAACGAGTCGCGGCAGGCGGGAAGCGGAAGCGAGACCGGTTCCAGCCAGGGCGATATGGCCGGGATGAACCACGGTTCGTCGGGCGAGATGCCGGAAGGACTGCAAGACGCCGCAAATCCCAAATACCCGGTAGGCACCGAAGTCACGATCCGAGGCGAACATATGGAAGGCATGGACGGCGCGACAGGAACCGTAACCGGCGCTTACGATACCACGATTTATTCGCTGTCCTATACGCCGACCACCGGGGGAGATCCGGTAACGGATCATGAATGGATCATTCACGAAGAGCTGAAAAACGCCGGCAGCGAGCCGCTCAAGCCGGGCGACAAAGCGATCATCGAAGCGGATCATATGGAAGGCATGAGGGGCGCCGAAGCGACGATCGATACGGCGGAGCAGGGCGTGATCTATATGCTGGACTACACGCCGACAACCGGCGGAGAGACGGTCAAGAACCATATGTGGGTAACGGAAGACGAGCTTTCGGCGAAGTAGAAACAAGCTAAAAAACAAAGAAGTCTCGGCGCAGCATACGGGGCTTTTTTGCTTTCTGCGCTTTTTACAACGATGAGTCCCGGTATACAAGTGGCAGCCTGGTCGTTTGCGGGTAAAGATAGAAAGAGACGTTCGACTTTTTTCTCAGCGTCGGAACGCAATCGGCAGTCCCGGCAGCGGGCGTATTTTAGCGAAAGTATCGAAAGGAAGAGAACCTACTATGCGAACCATTTATATCCATATTTTATACGATAACGGCGTCGAGAGGCAGTATGTATTCGATTCGAGCGAAGAACTGACGCATGCCGAGATGGAGATTGCGGTAAAGGAATTCAAAGACGCGTATATTACGCCGGCTTTCCGCGGGGAAAAACCGACGGTCGGCGAGCATATGACGTTCGAAAGCGAAGGACGCGACATCAATGTCAATCTGAGTAAAGTGTCGGAGATCGTGTTCAGCATACGGTAGCATTCGGAGCGCTGCCCGGCTATTCCAAAGGAGGAGACGAAATTGAACGTACTGGTCATCGGAGCGAACGGACAGGTGGGAAGCCGGCTGGTCCGGCTGCTCAAGAGCGAAGGCGTGCACGAAGTCAGAGCGATGGTGCGCAAGCACGAGCAGGAAGAAGAGCTGCATCAAGCAGGCGTAGAAACGGTATTCGCCAATCTGGAAGATCGGGTGGAAACGCTGGCCGAAGCGATGAGAGGCAGCGACGCGATCGTATTTACGGCCGGTTCGGGCGGAAGCACCGGGGCGGACAAGACGCTGCTGATCGATCTCGACGGCGCGGTCAAAACGATGGAAGCGGCCTCCCTGGCCGGAATCAAGCGCTATGTGATGGTCAGCGCGATGCAGGCGCATAACCGGGAGAACTGGGCGGACGCGATCAAACCGTATTACGCGGCGAAACATTATGCGGACCGGATGCTGGAATCGACGGGGCTGGACTATACCATTCTGCGTCCGGGCGGCCTGACCAACGATCCGGGCACGGGACGGGTGGAAGCGCAGGAGAATCTGGAGCGGGGTTCGATTTCGCGCGAAGATGTGGCGGCCGCGATCTCGGCGGCGTTGGAGAACCGGATCACCTACCGCAGAGCGTACGACCTGGTTGCCGGCGATACGCCGGTAAGCGAGGTCTTCGGCGGCTGAGCGGGATCGAAACGAAAGGAGACGGTGGGAGATGGAATCCGGCTATACGCAGGCGCAAAAAGAAACGATGAAGCAGCAGATTCGCGAGGCGGCCGACCAGGCGTTCGATCAGGAGATGGCCGCGATCAACGCACAGCTGAAAGAAAAGATCCTGATCGCGCTGATCGGGGACGTCAATGCCGGCAAATCGTCGACGATCAACCGGATCGTGGGCGAAGAAGTGGCGGGCGTCGGCGCGGAACCGGGCGAGACAACGAAAATTCATCCGCACCCGTACAAAGACAAAATCTTTTTTATCGATACGCCCGGATTGAACGATGTGAACACGGAAAACTCGGCGGCGACGCTGGATTATTTTCGCAAAACGGACGTGGTCCTGTTTTTCCTGAACGCGGCCGGTACCGTATTTTCGGAAAGCGAGCAGAAATCGTTTCGTATCGTGGAAAGCGCCAACCCCAATATCCTGATCGTACTGAACAAGATCGACGCCGCGGACGAAGTGGACCGGCTGATCGCGCGCGTGCGAAAAGAAACGGGACATAAGTACGACGTGATTCCGATTTCGTCGCGCACCGGCGAGAATATCGATACGCTCAGAGACGCGATCCTGGAGATGTTAAAAAAAAAGAGCAAGGACATTTTGTTCGCCCGCACCATAAAAGAAAAATCTTCAACCGCAAATAAATGGATCATCGGGGCCGCGACGTCGGCGGGCGCAATTGGCGCCGTTCCGCTGCCAGGCGCGGATATCGTGCCGCTGACCGCGCTCCAGATCGGTCTGCTGACCCGGCTGGCGACGCTGTACGAGCGCCCGATCAGCAAAGAAGCGGCCAAAGAAATCGTCATTACCGCGATCGTCGGCAATCTGGGCAAAACGATTTTTTCGCAGATCGTCAAAATGTTTCCCGGAGCGGGGACGGTGGCGGCTGCCGGCGTAGCGGGATCGGTGACGCTGGCGCTCGGCTATTCGGTGAAATACGCGTACGAGCGCGGCATCGACGTTACGCCGGACTCCGTTGCGAATCTGTACAAGACTTTTCGCGAACGGAAAAACAAAGGCGAGAAGCTGCCCGGCGAAGAAGAGTGAGCAAGCGTTCATAAAGTCCGAAGCGGCGCAGGGGGGGATCGAACAGGCCGGAACAGGAGAAGCCTCGCGCGCCGCGGGGCTTTTTTTCGTGGCGACTCGGTAAATCGATCGGTCCGGGAGAATGTGCGGGGCAAAGAACTCCTTGTGTATAATAAAAGCAGATCCGGGGCAATTCAGACGGGCGTAACCGTTTATTTGCTTGAGACAAGTCATCAGTTTAGCGCGGGGAGGAAACGGGATGTTTACGGAAAGGCTTGAGCTTAGGCCGTTTGAGGTCGAGGATGCGGAAGAACTGCTGGAGCTCAGACTGACGAATCGAGAGTTTTTGCAGCCGCTGGAACCGCTGCGTTCGGACAGTTATTTGACGCTGCCGGGACAGCGGACGGAGATTCTGCAGGGGATACAGGGACGACAGCGCGATCAGGCTTATATTTACGCGGTGCGGCTGCAAGAGACGGGCCGGCTGCTGGGGCGGGTCGCGCTGACAGCCGTTGCGCGGGGACCGTTTCAGAACGCCAGCATGGGCTATTTTCTGGATCGGGATCATAATGGAAAAGGCTATATGACGGAAGCGGTGGCCGGCGCGCTGGAGCAGGCGTTCGTCAAGCATCGGCTGCACCGCGTGCAGGCCGGCGTGATGCCGCGCAATACGCCGTCGATGCGGGTGCTGGAGAAAGCCGGCTTTCGCCGCGAAGGATTGGCCGAGCGTTATTTGAAGATCAACGGCGCGTGGGAAGATCATGTGCTGCACGCGCTGACGGCGGAAGAATGGGAAGAACGGCGGGAACGGCGGGAACGGGAACGGCCAAAAGACCTCTTTTAAAAGCGGCCGGGCTGTCGAAAAAGCCGGTTAGGATTCCCAACGAAAAATAGCGGCACAGGTACATTTATTTGAGGCGAAACTCTTCGATTTCTTCAAATAGCGACGCAGGTGCAGCTATTCGGGAGCCAAAGGCCGAATCGAAGCGGAAAAGCTCGAAATAATTGTATGAGCGCAGCTATTTTCTCGAAAACGTAAGATTAAGCCGGAATAAGGGCCTATACGCAGCTATTTGTATTTTTCTTGCCGTTTGTTTCTCGACAATCTGACTGCTCCTAAGAACGGTCTTTCCGTCCTGTAATTCGATTTAGTGCGTATAGCTTTGATAAGTGCCTGATTCCTTTATTATCCTTCCCTACAAAATGCGAACAAGTTGAAAATAGGGGGCGGGCCCCGGTACAATTTAAAAGACAAGGCGGGAGGATGATTCAATGATCAGAACGTACAGGCCGGAAGATCTGGATCGGGTAATCGAAAGCCATGCGAAATTGTATCGGGAAGAATACGGGTACGACGATTCGTTTGCGCGCTTTGTGGAAAAAGGCGTCCGTGATTTCGGAAAACGCATGCCGGGCGAACGCGAACAGCTGCGGATCGTCGAAACGGAAAACGGACATGCGGGTTCACTCGGTTTGACCGAGGCGGATGCGGAAACAGCCCGGCCGAGCAAAGGAATGAAGACTTTGAGCAGCCGGGAAAGGAGAGGTTCATGACAAACGAACAAAACGATCTTCGTCTTAACAATAACGAACTTCCGTCCGCAGGCGAATCTTTGCCGCCCGAAGCCGGAGCGGAGACGGAACTTGAAAGCCCGGAATATACAGAGCCGCCGGAGCATGCGGGTTCGGTGCGCGAAGAAACGCTCGGGTATATGCATGAGCTGATCGAGATCCTGCGCGATTTCGCGGAGGAAGAAGAAGATTTCTATGCCAACGCGCTGCTGCAAAGAATGCGCAATTCGCTATGTGCGGCGGTGCTGCTGCGCGAAGGCGGACTGATTGTGGAAACGCCGGTGCAGGTCCGTGTCGCTTTCGAACACGCGGCGCGGCTGTTTCAATACAAAGCGGCGCCGGAAACGATCGCGACGGACGCGGCGCAGGAAGTGATGGGCAGCAATCTGGGCGTGATGAAGTATGCGTACGAGCATATTTCGTTTGAGCTGAACGATATTTACGGATTCCTGAACATCTTTACGCATCCGGACCGGGCGTCGCTGGAATGGACGATTCGCGTCAGTCTGGACACGGTCGATATCGTCGATCTGCTGGTGCTGTACGCGCTCGACGGAACATTTCTGATTCTGTCGAACGCTTACCCGAACGATTCGCGCCTCGACGACGAGCGGATGAAAAGTCAGTCCGAGCAGATCGCGTCGCGCATTCTGGCCGTGCTGGCCGAATTCGAAAGTTTGAAAAATGCGGGCGATTCGCATCGCATGCTGGAATCCTTCCTGAGCGAAAACGGTCGAATCTTCGGTAAAGACAAGTACAACGAGCATCTGAAAAGATTTATGTCGTTTGCGGCGGAGAATCCCGAAAATACGATGGAGCTGTATTTGAAGCGGGAAATGAAAAAGGAAGGAAAGCGCCGCCGAAAAGCGGCCGCGCAAAAAAGAGCGAAAAACTCGTCTCCCCATCCAAAAAAGAAATAAATGGATATTATGGAATCCGACCCTGCCGCCGATAATAGTAAAGACGGCAGCTTTCAAGTCTGCCAAACGTGCCGGATGGCCGGCGCCGAAATGATTCAATTTTCGTCCGCCGGTTAAATATACAGTAGGCTTAACCCAACAGACTGAAGCAAGGTGAGGAAAACGAACATGGAAAGCAATCAAACGGTTCCGCAGTTCTCCGATATACTGGAGGAAGTGAACTTTATCCTGTACGGCTCGAAAGCCGGCAAAGAACAGGATGAGCACGCTCCCCGTCAGGAAGAACCGCTGAAGCTCACACTGGGCTAATCGACGCAGCAGCAAATCCCACTACACCATCAACTCAGAATCGACTCCAACTTATACGAACGGGCGGTCCGGCTGTATGCCGGACCGCCTTTTTTGCGCGGCGTGCGTTTAAGAGGATGAGGACGTGAGCCGCGGGACAAGAATCAGCGTCGTCTCCGCCGCTTCGACGCCGTTGACCAGCAGCACGATGCGGTGGGGTCCGGCGTAGTGGCGGCGGGTCGTCAGGTCGGCGAACTTGTGCACGCGCTTACCGGCCGGCGCCCGCCCGTCATTCCCTATCCGGTCCGACAGCAGGAAGGTTTTACGCGAAGCGCGTCCGGACGCTTTGACAAAATCGACGGCGTATTCGATGCGGATGCGGCGCGGTTCTCCGTCTCGCAGCACAATCCGGTAAAGCAGCTCCGCCTGCCCGCCGATCGAAACGGAAGAAGGGGAAACGGTAAGCGAAGCGCTTTGCACCAGCGGCTCGTCCTGCGCGTCCGCGTGCTCCGCATAGCCGAACAGCGCCAGCACCGCCGGATCGGAGCGCCGCACCAATCCGCGGCAGCCGCGGCGCACGATCCAGTCGGTCGAAGGATTGTCGCCGTACCAGCGGCGCGCCAGTTCGGCGACGAGCGCGGGGTGGTCTTTGGAGATATCGTTCAGGTTGTTGGCGACGCTTTTGCGGACGTACAGGGACGGGTCGGCTTTGAGCAGCTCCAGAATTTCGACGACCGGGCCCGGATCGCGCTTGAACAGCGGCAAAGACTGGCCCCAGGGCAGGCGCGGGCGGCAGCCTTCGCTGGACAGCCGGCGCACATGCTCGCTGCCGCTGCGCGCCCATTCCTTTATGCGAAGCAGGGTCCGCTCGGGACTGTGCAGCAAAAAAGCGCGAATCGCAAACTCGGAGGAAGATCCGGAAGTGAAACGTTCCAGCGCGTCCAGCGACCGGTCGAAGTCCGCTTCGGTCAATCCGTGCGTTTCGACGAAATCCGGCAGGAACAAATAAGGGAATCCCATGCAGGTCGCGTCGAGCCGTTGCAGGATGCGGAGCGCTTCGCCGAAGTCGCCCGGCAGCAGAACGCCCAGCGTTTGCGAGATGCGGCGGATTCGGCCTTTGAGTTCGAGTCTGTCCCAGCCGTCGTCCATCACAAGCAGGGCGAAGCGTTCCGCGGGAAACGGCGGATGGACGGCGCGGAGTTTAGCGGCAAAGCCGGTCAGGAATGCTTCGGTATATATATTTTTGAGCGGTTCGGGCATGGAAGATCTCCTTCATATAAAATGGTTTCCACATAAGCGTTTTCGAGTATCAGCATAAACAAAGAAACCGGACAGCGGATTGTCCGGTTTCCTGCATTCGATTGGGAAAAAAGGCGTTCGGGGGGCGGGCGAAGCGTTCCATTAAAAAGAAGAATTTGGAACGGAGCAGCCGACCAGTCCCAGTACGGCCGCTACGTTCTCCTCTACCGAAGCACGCTGCGTATCCAGTGTCAGCTCGGGAACTTCCGGCGGTTCGTACACGTCCGAGATGCCGGTAAACGAATGGATCTCGCCGCGGCGGGCGAGGGCGTACAGTCCTTTGACGTCGCGCCGTTCGCATTCTTCCAGCGGACAATCGATATAAATCTCCGTAAAGCCCGGCAACATGGAACGCGCGTAATCCCGCATTTCCGCATAAGGGCTGATCAGCGACACAACCGCCGTAACGCCGTGCTTGTTCAGCAGGCCGCTGACATACACCGCGCGCCGTACGTTTTCCATCCGGTCTTCGCGGCTGAAACCGAGTCCGCCCCCGATCTGCCGGCGCAGCTCGTCGCCGTCCAGATTCTCGGCCGGTACGCCGGCCGCTTTCAGCGCTTTCACCAGCGCGATCGCCGTCGTCGTTTTGCCCGAAGACGGCAGACCGGTCAGCCAGAGCGTGCGGGCCGGAGCGGAGACGGGAATATTCCGATCAGAAAGTGTATCCGACACGTTCCATTCTCCTTTCCCGAGGGATTTGCTTGAGTTTTAGGTTGCGGCCGGCTCGAACGGCAGATCCGCTTCAAAAGCGGTCTGCGCCAGTCTGCGCCGCTCCAGCAGCCCTTTGCCGTAATACCGTTCCAATTCCAGTTCCGGCATATGGATATACCCGATATAGCAGCCGCACCGCTTCATGCCGCAGGGCCGTTCGGCGGACAGTCCTTCGATGCCGTCGCGGTACAGGTGGCCGATGACGCGGCGGTCGCTGTAGCAGCGTTTGACCCGGCCCGAGCCCTGCACGAAAAAGACGCTTTCGCCTGTCAGGCACGTACGGCCGAGGCTGTCGTAATCCGGCAGATTGAGCGCGAACAGCGGATCGATTTCCCGCAGCTGCGCGATTTCTTCGGCGCTGTAATAATCGTTTCCCCGGTCTTTGAACGCGTTGATCCAGAGATACACATCGGGCGGCAGCGAGCGGCGCAGCGAGGCAATCGCCCCGAACGCGCTGCGCACCCCGACGCTGCCCACGCTGAACGGAATGCCGCGCCGATGCAGCTCGGAGCAGCGGGCGAGGAAGCGATCTTCGGTCGTTTCGCCCGGATGGTACGTCGCCCAGAACGAGACTTTCTCCGCATTCAATCCGTCCGTCCAGTCCAGCTTTGCCGACAGATTGGTCTGGATCGCGACTTTGTGCACATGCGTCATCCGAGACAGAGCGATCATCGCTTCGCGGTACCAGCGGTGCACCAGTCCTTCGCCGTAAGGGTTAAAAAAGATCGACAGCCGGTGACCGGCCTGTTCCTGCTCCCCGGCCCACTGCACGAAGCGTTCGACTTGAAGCCGGTCTTTCTCCAGCGTCTCGGCGCTGTCGCGCGTTTTGCTGAACGGGCAGTAGGGGCAGGCGTAGTTGCACGACGACAGGCTGCCGCGAAAGTAAAGGGTGACGTTCATGGCAGCACGAACTCGCGCATCAGGCCGCGCACCGGATCGGAGATCAGCCAGTCGCCGATGGCGTCGGAATAGCCGAGTCCTTCGCGGCCCATGCGCAGCACGCCGCCGTCCGGCGCGGCGAGTCCCGATTCGGTCAGCAGATTCAGTTCCGGCAGATCGTCGAACGCGTCCGTACCGAAGCGTCCGCGGTATTCGCTCAGCGTCAGCCCTTCGCTGTGCAGGAGGCCTTTGAGCACGAAACGGCGGCGAAGCTCGTCCGCGGAGAGTTCGAAGCCGTAATCGGCACCGCCGTAATCTTCGGCGGCTACGTAATCCGCAATAATGCTTTCCGTAGCCCGTCGGCTGACGCCGTAGCGGGAGGCATAGTGCACATGCTGCGTATAGGAACGCGCGCCGCAGCCGAGACCCATCATGCCTTCTTCCTGGCAGCCGTAGTCAAGCGGACGCTTGACCGCCGCGGATTCCGGGGCGCGCCGGGCGAAGCGGCGCATCGAGAACTGCTCGTAGCCGCGGGCTTCGAGCCGCTCGCACGCGGCGAGATAGAACAACATGCGGATGTCTTCGCCCCGGCTTGCGATATCGCCGGGTTTGAGGATCGTATGCTCGCGCGTATACAGCGGGTACAGAAAGATCTCGCCCGGCTCCCAGGACAGCGCTTCGTCCAGCGAATACAGCCAGGAATCCAGCGTTTGGCCGGGCAGGCCGTAGATCAGGTCCAGATTGAGCAGCGGGAAATCGTATTCCGTCAGCAGCCCCAGAGCCCGCCGCACTTCGTCCGGCTTCTGCGGCCGGTAGATCGCGGACGCTTCGGCTTCGATAAAACTTTGAATGCCCATGCTGACCCGGTCGACGCCGCGTTCTTTGAGCACGTTCAAGCGGCCGCGGTCGATCGTTTCGGGCGAGGTCTCGACCGAGATGGACGCGAGGTCCGGGTTCAGTCCCATGATATTCTCGGCGATATCGAACAGCCGCGACAGCTGATCGGCGCGCAGCAGGGTGGGAGTGCCGCCGCCGATCGCGAAGCGGGCGAACGGCTTGACCGCGAACTTCGCCCACTGCCGCGCCTGGCGCTCCAGCGCGTCGACATAGCGTTCATGCACGTCTTCGCGCTTGTCCGGCAGCGTGAACAGATTGCAGAAGCCGCAGCGCGCGCCGCAGAACGGAATGTGCATATAGAGGAAAAACGTTTCCGCCGGTTCATTCTTCCACAGATCTTCCAGCCGTTTGGGCCGGTCGAACGTCCGGTAAGCGGTCTTGTGCGGATACGAATACAGATAAGAACGGTAAGGAGCGGCGGCCAGTTCCCGTTTCCAGGCCTGAACCCGCTCCGCGTCGTAAACGGTCGTCTCGGTCATGGCGAATCGACTCCTTTCAACGATAATGGACGATAACTTTGTCAAAGCTAAAGGTATTATAAGCTAAATTCGCGGTAAGGCACGTTCCACACGGTGTCGTGCGCCAGCCGGTGGCCTTCGTAACCGTCTTCGCCGTAAGCGGTGCCGTGATCGGAGAACGCCATGCAAAAAGCCGGGTTTCCGCGTGCGCGTACCGCTTCGAACAGCCGGCCCAGTTCGGCGTCGGCGTAGCGCAGCGCCGCCCGCTGGGTATCCACGGAATCGCGCTTGGCGCCCGGCAGGAACATATGATTCGGACCGTGGATGGCCGATACGTTGATAAACAGAAAAAAGCGCTCGTCCGGCGGAATCTCGGCCAGCAGCTTCAGCGCGCGGTCGACCTGATTCTTCGTGGACTGCGGATTCGTCACGCCGAAATTCATGCGCCAGAAGCTGCGCTGGAAGTAACCGGGCAGCACGCGGGCGAGCGGCACTTTTTTGGTGAAAAAGATGACGCCGCCGATGCAGAGCGTCCGGTAGCCTTCGGCCGCAAGCCCCGACACGATATCCGGCGTATCGAACAGCCAGGTATGCGGATGCGTCTTGAGTCCCGTTCCGCGCGAATGGAACAGTCTGACATGCGACGCTTTATCGGTATCGGCCGGCGTCGGCAGGAAGCCGCCGAAGAATGCGTGATGCGCCGCATAGGTAAAGCTGCCGGGCGTATGCCGTTTCTCCCACGGGCCGGTTCCGCACAGATTGGGGCAGCCGCCCTGCTCCTGTTCCAGCACGGCGGCGTCGTAGCGCAGAGTATCGAGCGTAATCATCAGAATATCGTGCGTGCCGACGACGGCGTTCATGTCGATCGGCGATTTTGTTTGATCGGCAGGTTGGTTCATGTGTGCAGGGTCCTCCTTGAAACGGCCGGATCGACATGCTGGACATGCTGGACATGCTCGACATGCTCGGCAGAACCGGTATTTCCGGCGTGATCGGTTTGCTTGGCTCCGGCTTCCAGCCAGCGCTTGTTCTCCCAGGCGTACGGGTCCAGGCCTTCGAACTGCGTCCGGCGCAGCAGGTCGCCGAACGGATTGACGTCGGCGACATACGCCCTGCCGCTGACGCGGTCGGTCAGCACGTCGATCCCGGCGGAAGCGGAACGCGGGAATGTCCGCATCGCGGCGAGCGCTTCGCCGCGCGCGGCTTCCAGCGTCTCTTGCGGCAGACCCGATTCGGCGGGGGACAGGCGGCGGCTGCGCAGATGCAGATTGGTAATCGGCGTCTCGCCGGCGCGGATCACCGAATGCCCGGCTGCGCCGAAAGCGACGAGCTGGCGCAGATCGAGCGCCCTGCCGTGCAGGGAAGCTTTGGGAATCCAGCGCTCGGCGTGGATGCCGTGCCCGCACAGGTAGCCGATCAGCTTCCGGATGCTCTCGGAATCGGTCAGCGTGCGCACGGACCCGGTATTGTAGAAGATTCCGGGCCGCTGGATATACGTTTCGACGGCCAGCGTCGTTGCGGCGATCTCCGCGCCGGTGCGCGGATTGACCTGATAAGCGATTACGCCGGAAGCACCCGAGCCGAACGCCAGCTTGAGAAAGACGCGGAACATGCGCCGCTTCGCCATCGCTTCGCGCACGGCTTCGTAGCCGCCGAGACTTTCCGGCTCGGCCAGCAGCGCCGGCACGCCGACGCCGGCTTCGCGCAGCCGCCGGTGCGCGGCGCGCTTGTCGAACATGACGGCGATTTCGGCCGGATCGTTCCAGAACAAGGCCTGCGGCCAGGCCGCCGCGGCTTCCGCCCGAATGCGCGCCAGCAGGCGGCAGAAGCCGCGGAACCACTGCGACGGATGCATCAGCCGCATGGGACGTTCTTCCAGCGCCAGCGAAGCGCGCAGGGAAAGCCGGTACGGATCGGGCCGCCCGCGCAGCGGCAGCAGGGAATCGCCGTCGTCGCGCTCCGGCGATCCGAGCGCAATCAGCGCGCGCTCCACCGGGAAATGCTCGCCCGGCGCGTCGAGCCGGATAAACGGGACGCTGCCCGCCGGCAGTCCGGCTTCGGCGGCCGCGTCCGGCAGCGATACGCCGGCGAGCAGCCGCTCGTAAGGAACCACGATCGGCGCTTTCAGGCCGAGCGCCCGGCGCGCCTGCTTCATTCCGTCCGTGCGTTCGCCTTCGGCGTGGGCGATCAGCAGCAGCGGGGTATGAGCCGCGTCCGGCCAGGCCGGAGAAGAAGCCGGACCCGCGCCGGCGACAGCCGGTTCCGCCTGTTCGGGATTCCTTCCGGCGGCTCCGAGGCCGGAAGGGATCGTCCGATCCGGGTTCATTCCGTCAGCATCGGGGAGCGGTATTCTTCGCCGTTGTAGACGTCCGCTTCCTGACGCTCGTCGACATTCGCGTTCGGCAGTTCCGACTGAATCCGGCGTGTCATATCCGCGGACATATAATGATAGTGCAGATCCAGGACGTTCAGCGCGCGCACTTTGGCGCTGTCGAGCAGCGCCTGCGCGCCTGCGTCGCTGAGCGTGCCTTCCGACAGGTCGAGCGTGTCCAGCCGGTCCAGAATATCCGACTCCGCGATCGCTTCCGCGATCTCGTCCTGGATCTCGCTGTCTTTGAGACCGAGATAGGTCAGATTCGGGAACAGTCCCGGCTTGGCGACGGCCAGCACGTCTTCCGTCGTGCCGTCGAATCCGTAATCTTCGATGCCTATGTACAATTCGAGCTTTTTCAGCGCCGGCAGTTTCGCTTCCGCGATCGAAGCCAGTACCCTGCTGCCGAGTCCGCCGCAGATAATCGTCAATTCTTCCAGCCGCGCATGTTCGATTTCGCCCAATTCCAGGTCGGTGCTGCCTTTAACGGTCAGCGAAGTCAGATCGGGAAAAGCCCCGAACAGCGGATTCAGGTTGGACTGCATAATCCACGATACTTCGCATTCCTCAAAGCCCATATCGCCGATAAACAAACTTTTCAGCGCGGGAAAACGGTCTTTGAGCCGTACAAGCGCTTCGACGATGAGCTCCGACGAATTCTCGTAAGCTCCGCCCCAGTCCCCGATAATCAAGTCCGTCAGCTCCGCCGCTTCCGGTCTGCCGGCCAATTCCTCCAGCGCCTCGTCCATTTTTTTGCCGTTCTCGTAATCTTCATACCCGATGCTCAGTTTGATCTCCGTCATGCCGATCCCTCCCGCAAATGGTGAATGGAAAATCTTATCCAAATGAAGCGCGCGTTCTAAAAACAACCTATCATCGGGGGAAGAGAGAGTCAAGCACAAAAACAGGAACACAAGTTCCTGTTTTTGTGGATAGAGTTTGTTTGGGCGCATAAGGCGTTTTTTGGAACGATCAGAGCAAAGAGGTCGCGGCGACCGCGATCGCGGCGGCCGGAGCGAGCAGGATCAGCGCGATGTACAGCCAGCTCAGCGGACGGGCAAAGTTGAACGTCCAGCCGAAGCCGAGGAAAACGACCAGGATCAGCGACAGGAAAAACAGCACGTAAGCATTGGCGGAGCGCATCCGGTTTTGCTTGCGCAGCGATTCTGCGGGATCGGCCGGATCGAGATTCCGGCGCATGCGGCCGAGCAAGATATGAATATCGGCCATCAGGGCGGTAAGCAGGATCTGAACGAGCGTCAGCGTATACACGCTGCCAAACGACCTGGACGCGTAACGGTCCGGCAGGCCGGAAGCATTGAAGTGTACCGGCAGCGGATTCGGAATGCGGTCCCAATTGACGGCGACGAGAACGGCGCAGGCCGCGATAATCGGCCTCCGGCATCGCGCCGGGCTGCACGGTTACGCCTTTTTGCGGTGGATTTCCAGAAAGCCTTCCTGCTTCAGCATCTGGTAAGCTTTGTTGACGGTATGCAGGTTGATGCCCGGATCGGCCGCCAGATTGCGCACCGAGGGCAGCGGCTGTCCGGGAACGAGCTGCCCGGAAGCGATGCCTTCGATTAGAGCGTCAATATACTTGTACCCGCCGTTTGCCAAATGCCGAAACCGCGGCGGTTTGAGAAGCGTGAAGGCGGACGCGCGAAAAACGCACGTATTCGTGATATGCTAATAACAGCGCGCCGACCGGATTGGGAATCGAACAAGCCGGCGGCGCGAAGCGAAAGGCGGAAGGATGAGTCGAATGAGCGAAGAACAGGCGGGCGGTCTGCGGCGGCTGGAAGCTCTGCGCGAACGGGGCGCGGTCACGGCCGAAGAAGCGGACTGGATCGAAGGACTGCTGCGCGAGCTGGAAGAAGAGAAAGCGCGAAGCAAAAGGCTGCGCGAAGCGCTGCTCAAAGCAAATGGGCAGAAGCCGACGATGTCGACCAAGCTGCGCGACGCGCTGTACGAATAGATCGGGACCAAATTCCAACGACGGGGGAAATGAAAGCTATGACCATTACATGCGATGTCGCCGTACTCGGCGGAGGAACGGGCGGCTACGTAGCCGCGATCAAAGCGGCGCAGCTCGGCAAAAACGTGATTATTATCGAGCGCGGGAAGCTGGGCGGCACCTGTCTGCACAAAGGCTGCATCCCGACCAAATCCCTGCTGCGGAGCGCGGAAGTCTATTCGCTGCTGCAAAACGCCGAAGCTTACGGAATCGAAGCGGGCGAAAGCCGGCTGCTGTTCCCGAAAGTGCAGGAGCGCAAGCAGGCGGTGGTCGACAAGCTGCATCAGGGCGTGCAGTATCTGATGCGCAAAAATAAAATCCGCGTGATCGAAGGCGGCGGGCGGATTATCGGGCCGTCGATCTTCTCGCCGCGCAGCGGAGCGGTGGCGGTCGAACTGCCCGATGGCGAGATGGAAACGGTCGTGCCCGACAACCTGATTATCGCGACCGGCTCGCGTCCGCGCGTGCTGCCGGGCCTGGAGCCGGACGGCCGGCATATTCTCAGCAGCGACGAAGCCGTCGATCTGGATCGACTGCCGGAATCGATCCTGATCGTCGGCGGCGGCGTGATCGGGATCGAATGGGCGTCCATGCTGCGCGACTTCGGCGTCGAGGTCACGATCGCCGAGCTGGCCGGACAGATCCTGCCGGGCGAAGACGAAGAAACGGCGCGGGAATTGGCGAAGCTGCTGGAACGCCGCGGCGTTAAGATCCTGACCGGAGTCGAGCTGCGAACGGATTCGCTCGAGAAAAGCGGCGACGGGATCTCAATTGCCGCGCTGCACAAAGGGGAAGAACTGCGGCTGAGCGCCGCGCAGATGCTGGTCTCGGTAGGCCGCGCGGCGAATGTGGAAGGCATCGGGCTGGAAAATACGGATATCCGCGTCGTCAAAGGCAGCATCCAGGTCAATCGGAACTTCCAGACGGGCGAGTCGCATATTTATGCCATCGGCGACTGCATCGGCGGTTTGCAGCTCGCGCACGCGGCCAGCCACGAAGGCATCGCCGCGGCGATGCACCTGGCGGGAGAGCAGCCGCACGCCTACGATGAAGCGTTTATTCCGCGCTGCGTCTATTCGCAGCCGGAAGTCGCGAGCGTCGGCCTGACCGAAAGCCGCGCGCGCGAGCTGGGACGCAGCGTCAAGTCGGCCAAAGTGCCGTTTTCCGCGATTGGCAAAGCGCTGGTCGAAGGCCATGCGGACGGCTTCGCCAAAGTGGTCGCGGACACGGAAACCGGCGATCTGGTCGGCGTGCAGATTATCGGTCCGCACGCGACCGAACTGATCGCCGAAGCCGCGCTCGCCGCCGTGCTCGACGCGACGCCTTGGGAAGTCGGCGGGTCGGTGCACGCCCACCCGACGCTGTCCGAAGCGCTGGGCGAAGCGATGCTGGCGATCGACGGCAGCGCGATCAACGTGTAAACGGATTGCGAAGACGCGGTGTTTTGCGCGGCGCATACCGGGGATTTACGGTTCGAGCTTTTGCAAACCCATAAAAACCAACCCGCTTCGCGCTTTGGCGAAGCGGGTTTTTTGGCGTTGTTTTGGGATTTTTGCGTTGAACCGCCCGACGTTTGGGCTTTGGTTTCAGTCGTGCGGCAGGGCGGTCCGGCTGCCCGAATTTGCGTCGCGGCGCGGAAAAAGGGACAATAAAACAAAAAGCAACCTTGTTCAAAGCGCTCTTTGCGCCGGATTTTCCGCTTTTGCCGCCCTGAATCCCGGTTTCGAAAAGTTTCGAAGGGCCGGCTGCTCCGCCGCGTTAAAGCCGCGCTTTTCTTTTCGGGGGGAAAAGGATTATAATAGGGTCGGGTTTAGAATTAGTACCAGGTTTTAAGACGTTGTGTTAGGTGACGTTTTTGAGCCGCGAAACAGGCTATCGAACGCTGTTTATTCGTTTACGACATTGAAGGAGGTTCCCGTAATGAACCAAAAAGCAACCGCTGCGCCGCAGAGTCTGCACCGGACGGTCGGTCTGGACGACAATCGCGCCGTCGAGATGTATAAATGTATGCTGCTCGCGCGTAAATTCGACGAGCGCTGCCTGCTGCTCCAGCGCGCGGGCAAGATCAATTTCCACGTATCCGGCGTAGGACAGGAGACGGCGCAGGTCGCCGCGGCTTTCGCGCTGGATACGCAGAAAGACTATTTCCTGCCTTATTACCGCGACTACGGATTTATGCTGGCCGTCGGCATGACGACGCGCGAGCTGATGCTGTCCGCGTTCGCCAAAGCGGAAGACCCGAACAGCGGCGGCCGCCAGATGCCGGGCCACTTCGGCAGCAAGAAGCTGCGGGTTCTGACGGGTTCGAGCCCGGTAACGACGCAGGTTCCGCATGCGGTCGGCGCCGCGCTGGCTTCCAAGATGCGCCGCGAAGAAGCCGTGTCGTTCGTGACGTTCGGCGAAGGATCGAGCAACCAGGGAGACTTCCACGAAGGCGCGAACTTCGCGGGCGTGCAGAAGCTGCCGGTCATCCTGATGTGCGAAAACAACCAGTACGCCATATCCGTGCCGATCGCCAAGCAGCTCGCCGGCAAAGTAAGCGACCGTGCGCTGGGCTACGGCTTCCCGGGACTGCGGGTGGACGGCAACGACGCGCTGGAGATGTTCCGCGCCGTTAGCGAAGCGCGCCTGCGCGGCGTAAGCGGCGAAGGCCCGACGCTGATCGAAGCGATGATGTACCGCTTGTCGCCGCACTCCACGTCCGACAACGATCTGGCTTACCGGACCAAAGAAGAAGTGGACGCCAACTGGAAAAAAGACGGCGTTCCGCGCTACAAGCAGTATCTGGTCGAAGCGGGACTGTGGAGCGAAGAGCAGGAAGAAGCGTATTTGAAAGAAGTCGCGCAGGAACTGAAAGAAGCGACCGAATATGCGGACAAAGCGCCGTATCCGCGCGCGGAAGACACGCTGCTGCATGTGTACGCGGGCGACGGAAACGGACAAGGGGGAAACGACTGATATGCCGATGATGGAATATATCGACGCGATCCGGCTGGCGATGAAAGAAGAAATGGAGCAGGACTCGTCCGTGTTCGTGCTCGGCGAGGATGTGGGCGTCAAAGGCGGCGTATTCACGACGACCAAGGGACTCCAGGATCAATTCGGCGAAGACCGCGTGATCGATACGCCGCTGGCGGAATCGGCGATTGCCGGCGTGGCGATCGGGGCGGCGATGGTCGGCATGAAGCCGATCGCGGAAATGCAGTATTCGGACTTCATGCTGCCGGCCACCAACCAGATCATCAGCGAAGCGGCCAAGATCCGCTACCGTTCGAACAACGACTGGGACTGCCCGATCGTCGTGCGCGCGCCGATCGGCGGCGGCATTTTCGGCGGGCTGTACCACTCCCAGTGCCCGGAATCGATCTTTTTCGGCACGCCGGGACTCAAGATCGTCGCGCCTTACTCGGCTTACGACGCGAAGGGACTGCTCAAAGCCGCGATTCGCGACCCCGATCCGGTACTCTTTTTCGAAAATAAAAAATGTTATAAGCTGATCAAGGAAGACGTGCCGGAAGACGACTACGTGGTCCCGATCGGCAAAGCGAATCTGCTGCGCGAAGGCGACGACATCACCGTCATCAGCTACAGCCTGCCGCTGCATTTCGCCATGCAGGCGGCCGAGGAGCTGGACAAAGAAGGCATCACGAGCCATATTCTCGATCTGCGCACGATCCAGCCGCTCGACCGCGAAGCGATCGTGGAAGCGGTCCGCCGCACGGGCAAAGTCCTGATCGTGCACGAAGACAACAAGACCGGCGGCGTGGGGGCGGAAGTCGCCGCGATCATCGCCGAGGAATGCCTGTACGAGCTGGACGCTCCGATCCGCCGCCTGTGCGGTCCGGACGCTCCGGCCATGCCGATCAACCCGCCGCAGGAGAAATTCTTCATGCTCAGCAAAGACAAGCTGCTGGACGCGATGCGGGAACTGGCGCTGTACTAGAAGAGGAGTGAACGCAATGAGCACAGAGCACAATCAGCCAAAAGACATTATCATGCCCCAGCTCGCCGAGTCGCTCGTCTCCGCGACGATCGCCAAGTGGCTGAAGCAGCCGGGCGAATCCGTGGATATGTACGAGCCGATCTGCGAAGTCATTACCGATAAAGTCAACGCCGAGATTCCTTCGACCGAAGAAGGCGTCATGGGCGAACTGCTGGCCGGGGAAGGCCAGGAGATCGCCGTCGGCGAAATCATCTGCCGCATCCTGACGGCAGGCTCGGGCGGCGAAGCCGCGCCCGCCGCGAAGGACGCTCCGGCTGCGCAGGCGCCGCAGCCGACGGTTCCGCCGGCCCCTGCGCCGGCCGCCGCAAGCCCGCGCCCGGCTGCTCCCGCGCGCGCAGGAGCCGCGCCGCAGGGCGCCGCGGCCGGGGAAGCGGGCGCGATGCGCGCCCGCTACTCGCCGGCGGTGCAGGCGCTGGCGGCGCAGCACGGCCTCGACCCGGCCGTAATCCCCGGCAGCGGAATGGGCGGCCGGGTAACGCGCAAAGACGTGCTCCGGTATCTGGAGCACGGAGGCGCGTCCGCGGCGGCGCAATCGTCCGCGCCGCAGCCCGCGGTATTCGCGGCGCAGCCGCCGTCTTCGCCGCAGAACGAAGTGCGGCACTCCGGCCTGCATCTCAGCGAGAATCCGCCGCTGCCGAAGATCGAGATCGAAGAAGGCGGACGCGGCAGCAACGAGACGTATATCGATATCACGCCGATCCGCAATACGATCGCGACGCGTATGCGCCAGAGCGTGGCCGAGATTCCGCACGGCTGGATGATGATCGAAGTCGATATGACCAATCTGGTCAAACTGCGCAACAAATACAAAGACGAGTTCAAAAACAAAGAAGGCGTCAACCTGACGTATCCGGCGTTCGTGATCAAAGCGGTCGTCAACGCCATTAAAGACTATCCGATCATGAACTCCGTCTGGGCGGTCGACAAGATTATCGTCAAGCGCGATATCAATATCTCGCTTGCCGTCGGCACCGAAGATTCCGTGCTGACGCCGGTCATCAAGAAGGCCGATCAGAAAAATATCGCCGGTCTCGCGATGGAGATCGACGATCTGGCCCGCCGCACGAGAGAGCGCACGCTCAAGCTCGACGATATGCAGGGCGGGACGTTTACCGTCAACAACACCGGCTCGTTCGGCTCCATCCTGTCGCAGCCGATTATCAACTATCCGCAGGCGGCCCAGCTGACGTTCGAATCCATCGTCAAGCGCCCGGTCGTCATCAACGACATGGTCGGCGTGCGCTCGATGGCGAACTTCTGCCTGTCGCTCGACCACCGCATCCTGGACGGCCTGATCTGCGGCCGCTTCCTCCAGCGGGTCAAAGAAAACCTGGAAGGCTATACGCTCGATACGAAATTGTATTGAGCGCGAAGAAAGCGGACCGCTGCTTCTTTTCGGTCGTCTGCTCCTTCGCGGCGCCTCGATTCGTTCAATCCGTCCCGGCCGTTCGCGGCCGGGATTTTTGTCGTCCGCCGACTCGGCTGTGCTACACTGGACCCAGAAGCAAACGGAACGGGAGGACGCGGGATGAGCAAGCGAACAAACGAAGAAAAACTTTCCGGCGGCAACGTTTCGGACGTGTTCAAACAAGGCGGTACCGTCCGAAGAGAAATAAAGCCGGATAGCGGGAGAATCCATGAGCTGTTGAATCATTTGGAAATAAAAGGCTGCGACTTTGCGCCGAGGTACCTGGGGATCGACGAGCAGGGGAGAGAAGTGTTGTCTTTTATCGAAGGCGAAGCCGGCAATTATCCGTTGAAGACCTACATGTGGAAAGAAGAAGCGCTGGAAGCGATCGCCCGTATGCTCCGCGCCTACCACGACGCCGTAAGCGATTTTCCGTTCGACGAGAGCTGGCTGCCGCTGGACGGCACGCCGCAGCCTATGGAAGTCGTCTGCCATAACGATTTTGCCGTCTACAATATCGTTTTCCGTCGCGAAATGTCGGTCGGCATCATCGACTTCGATATGGCCGCGCCCGGTCCGAAGATCTGGGATATCGCTTACGCGCTGTACACCTGCGCTCCGTTAAGCCGTTTTTACGTGGACGAAGCCGGCGGTCTTGTGCACTACGTTCCCGCTCGCGACGAATCCCCGATCCGCAGCCGCATCCAGCGTTTTTTCGAAGCGTACGGAATCCCGGCAGCGGGAAACACGATCGAAACCGTTTTGCTGCGTCTGGAAGCGTTGTGCGCCACAATGGCCCGAAAAGCCGCCGAAGGCGACCCCGCTTTCCGGAAAATGATCGACGACGGCCATCTCGACCATTACCGCGCCGACATCGTTTTCGTGTCCGAACACGGCAGCCGCTGGATGTAAATCCTGTTCAACCGGCAGCGTTCCTCCTTTAGGCCGTGTACGCAAACTCAGCGACGTGCATCTTTAGCTGCCTTTTCGCCCTCCTCGGCGTCACGTTCCCTTGACGTGCCCCGGCACGCCTTCGGAAAAGTTCCTTGATGAGAACGAAAATTCAGCTAAATCTGCGTCCTTCGGAGTTTGCGTACACGCCCTATAAAACATCAAAAAGACCGCCCTTATCACCGAAACGATGAACAAGGACGGTCTCCGGCGCGGGAAACGTCAAACCGTACACGGCCCGCCTCACGCGCTGCAACCCGATCGATCCTAGCGGAACACTTCCACCAGCCCGAGCAGTACGGAGCCGACCATGGCGATCAGCATGACATAGATAAACACCTTGAACCACTTCTTATTCTGCATAAATGATAGACCCTCTTTTCGTCGATAATGGACGTTCTTTTCCCGGCGTACCCTGCGCAACACCCAGCCTGAAAAAAGAACGGGCGAATGGCGGCGCAAAACGAATCCCGACGCACACCGAAAATGCCGATTTTGGTTTTTTACGAAATTCTTAGTAAGATAGAGAAGAGAAAAGAACGGAAACCCGTTCAACGTGTCGAGAAGGTCTGGTTCAAAGCGAAGCGAATAAGCGGAGGGAGAAATTTGGTGTAGGAGCGTTAGCGTTCGCCTTTGAAATCGGGAAGATTCCACTTTCAAATCTAATCAGTCTCTTCCCGATTTCAACACGCGACCTAAAGGCTTTCGAAGAAAGACACATCGAAAGCCTACGCTAACGAATTTCTCACGCAGCCATTAAGCTTCTTCAGCGAATAGGACTTTTCC
Source organism: Saccharibacillus sp. CPCC 101409 (assembly GCF_030518235.1). GTDB lineage: Bacteria > Bacillota > Bacilli > Paenibacillales > Paenibacillaceae > Saccharibacillus. The sequence continues at coordinate 703,547 of NZ_JAULSA010000002.1, forward strand.
TACCCCTGAACAACAAACCCGTTCTTATTTTAGCTTATTGCGAAAGCGGAGGGAAGCTTTGATGATCGACAAACAAAGATTGATCCACGAATTCCTGGAGCTGGTCCGGATCGACAGCGAAACCAAAAACGAACGGCTGATCGCCGACGTTCTGACCAACAAATTCAAACTGCACGGCCTGGAAGTCACAGAGGACGATTCCGCGTCCCGTTCCGGACACGGAGCGGGCAATTTGATCGCTCTGCTTCCGGCTGTAGGCAATACCGATGCGCCGAAATTGTTCTTCACCTGCCATATGGACACGGTGCTGCCGGGACGCGGCGTCGATCCGGTTATCGGCGAAGACGGCTGGATTACCAGCGCGGGCGATACGATTCTCGGCGCCGACGACAAAGCGGGCGTAGCCGCGCTGTTCGAATTGATCCGGGTGCTGCGCGAGACGGAGATTCCGCACGGACAAATCCAGTTCGTTATTACCGCGGGCGAAGAATCCGGCCTGATGGGCGCGCGCGCGATGGACGCTTCGCTGCTCGACGCCGAGTTGGGCTACGCCGTCGATTCCAATGGCGAGATCGGCGCGATCGCGGTATCCGCGCCGACGCAGGCCAAGATCTCGATGGAGATCCACGGCAAGTCGGCGCACGCCGGCGTCAACCCGGAAGACGGCATCAGCGCGATCCAGGTCGCCGGCAAAGCCATCGCGCGCATGAAGCTCGGGCGCATCGACAAAGACACGACGGCGAATATCGGCAGCTTCGCCGGCGGCGGCGCAACCAACGTGGTCACGGACCACGTCAAGCTGGAAGCCGAAGCGCGCAGCGTCGTGATGGAGAAAGTCGAAGCGCAGATCGCGTCGATGAAAGAAGCGCTCGAAGCGGCCTGCGCCGAATACGGCGCGAAGCCGGTGTTCCAAAGCCGGATCGCTTATCCGTCGTTCAACCATACCGACGATTCCGAGGTCGTGCGGCTGGCGAAAAAGGCGGCTTCCGGGCTGGGGCTCAGCGGACGCACCTTCCAGTCGGGCGGCGGGAGCGATGCCAACGTGTTCAACGGCTTCGGCGTGCCTACGGTCAATCTGTCGGTCGGGTACGAGAATATCCATACGACCGAAGAGCGCATCCGCGTCGACGATCTGGCCAAGCTGGCCGAGTTTATCGTGGAAATCGTGCGGCAGTCGGTTCGCGGGTAAATCCGCGGGCCCGGCCGCCGTTAAGCGGCCGCACCTGTCGTCATAATCAGAGAGGCGGAGATGAACATGGAAGCAGGCAAAGAAAAGCTGTGGGAGAAAACGCTCGGCAGTCAGCCGATCTTCGACGGAAAAATCATTAAAGTGCAGCTCGATACGGTCGAACTGTCCGACGGTTCGCAGGCCAAACGCGAGATCGTCCGGCATCCGGGCGCGGTCGCCGTGCTGGCGCTGCGCGGCGACAAGCTGCTCGTCGTCGAGCAGTTCCGCCAGCCGCTGGGCCGGACCGAGATCGAGATTCCGGCGGGCAAGCTGGAGCCGGGCGAAGACCCGCGCGAAGCGGCCGCCCGCGAGTTGGAAGAAGAAACCGGCTACCAGGCGCCGGAGCTGATTCACCTGTCTTCTTTTTACACGTCGCCGGGCTTCGCGGACGAAATCATTCACTTCTACGCCGCGGAAAATCTGACCGAAGGCACGCTGAATCCCGACGACGACGAGTTCCTGGAACTGACCGAGATTACGCTGGACGAAGCGTTCGAGCATATCCGGGCCGGCCGCATCAGCGACGCCAAAACGCTGATGGCCGTCTACGCCTGGCAGATCCGGCAGCTGACCGGAAAATGGCCCCTTTGACGTTTGACTTTAAAGCCCCGGTACTTCTATAATAGGGAACGTGAGTTTGACAGGAGAACGGCCGGCAGGAACGGACAGGCTCCGAGGGGGAGGAGAAGCATGGAAGCGCGGATTGATACGATTAAACAGCAGCTGCAGTCCAAAGGATACAAGTTGACGCCCCAGCGGGAAGCCACCGTTCGCGTTTTGCTGGAAAACGAAGAAGACCATCTGAGCGCGGAAGACGTGTTTATGCTCGTCAAGGAAAAAGCGCCCGAGATCGGTCTTGCGACCGTGTACCGGACGCTGGAACTGCTGAGCGAAATGCACGTGGTGGAGAAGCTGAATTTCGGCGACGGCGTGTCCCGTTACGATCTCAGGGGAGAATCGAACAAACACCATCACCACCACCTGATCTGCGTACAGTGCGGCAGCATGGATGAGATTCGCGAAGATTGGCTGCTGCCGCTCGAAGAAAGACTGGAAAACGAATATCGTTTTACGGTTCTGGACCATAGACTCGACTTTCAAGGAATCTGTCACCGCTGCAGAGCAAAGGAAGACGGCGGCGCTTAGGCGGCGGATTGCACGTTGACAATGAGCCGGCCCCGGCGGATCAAGACGATCCGCGCGGGGCTTTTTGCCGGATTTCCGCAGAAAGCAGGAGAATGGCCGGAGCCGTGGAATCTTTAGTCAAAGCGGCTGATCCGCAGCCCGGCCCGGGGAGACGAGAAACCTTTTTCCCGGGGAACGTTTGGAGGAGGTCCATCACCTGTGAGAACGCAGCTTAAGGCGTTTATAGCGTATATGGCGGAGGAAAAAGGGCGTTCCGCAAGCACGGCCGATTCGTACCGGCGAGATTTGACGCAGTTTCTCGACTTTGCGGAATCGCGCGGCGTAACGGAAGCCGGTCAAATCCGCAAATCGCATATCGCCGCTTATTTGAACGAGATGAAACGCGCCGGCAAAGCTCCGTCGACGGTTGTCCGCGCCTCCGTTTCGATCCGTTCTTTTTTCCATTACCTGATTCGGGAGTCGGTCGTGACGCAGGACCCTTCGCTCGATCTGGAAACGCCCAAACCGGAAAAAAAGCTGCCGGTAGTGCTGAGCGTCGAAGAAGTGGAGCGGCTGCTGAACGCGCCCGATACGTCGAACGCCCAGGGAGCGCGCGACAAAGCGATGCTGGAAGTGCTGTATGCGACCGGGATCCGGGTGTCCGAGCTGATTGCGCTGGATCTCGGCGATATCGACCTGGAACTTCGGTTTCTGCGCTGCGGGGCGGCGGGCAAGGAACGCATCGTGCCGATCGGCCGGATGACGGCGGAGTCGGTGCGGTTCTATCTCGGTCCCATGCGCGGGCAGCTGACCAAGCGCGAAGAAGAATATGCGCTGTTCCTCAACCAGCTCGGCACCCGGCTTACCCGTCAGGGCTTCTGGAAAATCATTAAAAAGTATGCGGCCGCGGCGGGGATCCAAGCCGATATTACGCCGCATACGCTGCGCCATTCTTTTGCGGCCCACTTGCTGGAAAACGGCGCGGATCTGCGTTCGGTGCAGGAAATGCTCGGGCACTCCGATATTTCCACGACCCAGATCTATACCCATGTGACGAAGCGCAATATGAAAGAAGTGTACGAAATGCACCATCCCCGGGCTTGAAGCCCGTGAGCGGGCGCCGTTCGGCGTTCGCGGCAGAATTATTATATATTATGAAAACGGAGCGTGCAGCACATATGACGACACCCAATACAAGCGCAGGAAGCATCCGGGAAGCGGCGGATTATATCCGTTCGCAAACGCGGCTCAAGCCGGAGATCGGCCTGATCCTCGGTTCGGGTCTGGGCATTCTGGCCGACCTGATCCAGGACGCCGTCTCGATCCCGTACGAAGACATTCCGCATTTCCCCGTCTCCACCGTCGAAGGCCACGAAGGCGAGCTGCTGATCGGCACGATCGAAGGCCGCCCCGTGGTCATGATGAAAGGCCGCTTCCATATGTACGAAGGCTACGGTCCGGAAGTGACAGCGTTCCCGGTTCGCGTGATGAAAAATCTCGGCGTATCCGGCCTGCTCGTCACCAACGCGGCCGGCGGCGTCAACACGTCGTTCAAACCGGGCGATCTGATGCTGCTGTCGGATCATCTCAACCTGACCGGAACCAGCCCGCTAATCGGGCCGAACGACGCCGATCTCGGCGTGCGCTTCCCGGATATGTCCGAAGCGTACAGCCGCAGGCTGCGCGCGGCGGCGAAGGAAGCGGCCGAAGGGCAGGGCTTTACGTTCCGGGAAGGCGTATACGCCGGCCTGCTCGGACCGTCTTACGAAACGCCGGCGGAAATTCGCATGCTGCGTACGCTCGGCGCGGACGCGGTCGGCATGTCCACCGTGTCGGAGACGATCGTGGCGCGCCACGCGGGTCTCGAAGTACTCGGCATTTCCTGCATTACGAACATGGCCGCCGGCATTCTCGACCAGCCGCTGTCCCACGCCGAAGTCATGGAAACGGCGGATCTCGTCAAAGAGAAATTCCTCGGGCTCGTACTGAGCATTATTCCCAAGATGTAAGCGTTGGAAACGGATAGGGAACAAAAACACAAAACAACTGCGCATTAATCCATTCAGCGCAGATTCGGGGGTCTGCTATACTGGGAACAAATCCCGGCCGCAGGCTCCCTTTTTTCGTACGCAGGCCGGAACCCATCGGAGGAGAATCTACATGTATCTGCACGGAACCAGCAAAGTCAATGCCGCAGGGCATTTGGAAATCGGAGGCTGCGACGTCGTCGAGCTCAAACAGACGTACGGCACTCCGCTGTATATTATGGACGAAGAACTGATCCGCCGCCGCGCCCGCGAATACCGTCAGGCATTCGAAGCCTCGGGCCTGACGTTCCAGGTCGCTTACGCCAGCAAAGCGTTCAGCACGCTGGCGATGTGCCGCATCGCCGACGAAGAAGGACTGTCGCTCGACGTCGTATCCGACGGCGAACTGCATACCGCGCTCAAAGCCGGCTTCCCGGCGCAGCGCATCCATTTCCACGGCAACAACAAAACGCCGCAGGAAATCGAAATGGCGTTGGACGCGCAGATCGGCTGCTTCGTGGCGGACAACTTTATCGAGCTGGACATGCTGGAAGCGATCGCCGCCGAGCGCGGCGTCAAAGTCGGTATTCTGCTGCGGGTGACGCCGGGCGTCGAAGCGCACACGCACGAATATATTTCCACCGGCCAGACCGATTCGAAGTTCGGCTTCGATATCCAGAACGGCACCGCGCTCGAAGCGGTGCAAAAAGCGTCCTCGCTGCCGCATCTGGAACTGCTCGGCGTGCATTCGCATATCGGTTCGCAGATCTTCGAAACCGACGGTTTCGAGATGGCGGTCGAGCGCGTAGCGGGCTTTGCGCGCGGCGTCCGGGAGCAGCTCGGCGTCGAATTCAAAGTGGTCAATCTGGGCGGCGGCTTCGGCATCCGCTATATCGACGGCGATACGCCGCTGGCGGTTGCCGATTACGTCAAAGCGATCACCGACGCGGTGAAGAAATTCTTCGCTGGCATGGGCTCGCAGCTGCCGCAGATCTGGGTCGAACCGGGCCGCAGCATCGTCGGCGACGCCGGCACCACGCTGTACACCGTCGGCACGAGCAAAGACATCCCGGGCGTCCGTAAATACGTCGCCGTCGACGGCGGCATGACCGACAATCCGCGCCCGGCGCTGTACGAATCCAAGTACGAAGCGATGCTGGCCAACCGCGCGGGCGATGCCAACGAAGAAACCGTTTCGATCGCCGGCAAGTGCTGCGAAAGCGGCGATATGCTGATCTGGGACGTCGAGCTGCCGAAGACCCATACAGGCGACCTGCTGGCCGTAGCCTGCACCGGCGCGTACAACTACGCGATGGCGAGCAACTACAACCGCATCCGCCGCCCGGCCGTCGTCTTCGTCAAAGACGGCGCAAGCGACCTGGTCGTCCGCCGCGAAAGCCTGGACAACCTCACGGACAACGACGTGATCCCGGCCCGCCTGGCCAAGCAGGGCGTAGAAGCGAAATAAATAATCGATTAAGCTCCGCGACAAGAGCGCAGCATTTAAGGGACGGCTGAGCCGTCCCTTTGCTTTGTCCGGAACTTTCGAGTACACTGTATAAGGCGGTCTGGCGCGATGCCGGCGACCCGGCGGGCTTGACCGCATGACGAACGAACTTCAGATCAAGGGAGATGACCCTCATGAAAAAAGGATATATCGAACTCGAAAACGGCGGCAACGTCGAAATCGAATTTTTGCCGGAAGAAGCGCCGAACACGGTAGCCAACTTCGAGAAGCTGGCTAATTCCGGATTCTACAACGGCCTGTCGTTCCACCGCGTAATTCCGGGCTTCGTGGCTCAAGGCGGCTGTCCGAACGGCACCGGCACAGGCGGCCCGGGCTGGCAGATCGACTGCGAGACGTCGACCAACGTAACCAAGCACGCCAAAGGCGTTCTGTCGATGGCGCACGCGGGCAAGAACACCGGCGGCAGCCAGTTCTTTATCTGCTACGGTCCTCAGCCTCACCTGGACGGCGTACACACCGTTTTCGGCAAAGTGACCAAAGGCATGGAACTGATCGACTCGGTCAGACCGGGCGACAAAATGAAAGAAGTCAAAGTCGTAACGGAGTAATTCCTGCGGCTTTGGACGATCGAACAGCCTCTGCGGATTTTTTCGCAGGGGCTGTTTTTCTTGCTTTTTACTATGCCGGCAGCGTAGCCTGCCGCGAAATTAACCGTTTTCGAAGAATATGCGATATAGTAAAAGGAGCTTGATCTTTACTTGATCTTTAAGGGATTGGGCAAGTAATCGACAAAGGAGTTTGATTCGATGGGACGCGTTCTCCAAATCGGCTACGCCGTTATTTTCGCGCTCGCCCTGCTGATGCTGCTGGTTCTGCCGTGGCCGAACGGGACGGCGATGTATCCGTTTCTCGTTATGGCCATCTGTGCGTGGGGCTTCTGGTCCGCCGGCAAAAAGCGCAAGCGTAAACCTTGAGATGAGCATCGGGAGATGCCCGGGCGCATTTTTGCACGCGCGTTGCTTTTCTTTTTCAACCGTGCTACCATCATAACCAATACCGTACTCCGGCCACTTACCGGGTACTCAACATCATACTCTTTCGGGGCGGGGTGCAATTCCCCACCGGCGGTGACGGCGTCCGATCTTGCGATCGATAAGCCGAAGTCCGTGACCCGAATCGCTTCGTTGACGAAGCGATTCGGCTGACCCGGTGCGATTCCGGGACCGACAGTTACAGTCTGGATGGGAGAAAGAGAAAAAGGAACCGTTGTATTTGTCATGCCTGCGGCCGCGAATCCATGGATTCGCCGGACGTTTGTTTGCGAACCGAATTTTCGGCAAATACGCGTATTTTCGTTTTCAATCCCAGGCCCCGCTTTCGGACTTTTGTCCGAGCGCGGGGCTTTTTGCGTGCGGCTGTAGCCGGCATGTACCGAAGCAGAGAATACCGGGACGGTAGAAGCATGCGGCCGTATCGGAATGATTCGGCCGTTTTATACACAACCAATCATAGAAAGGAGAACAAGCCTATGTTTACCGGTCTGATCGAGGAAATAGGCAGTCTGCGGCGCGCCGAGCGGCGCGGGGAAGCGATGGTGCTGACGCTCGGCGCGAAGAAAGTGCTGGAAAACGTCGCGATCGGCGACAGTATCGCGGTTAACGGCGTCTGCCTGACGGTAACGAGCTTCGAACGCGATTCTTTTACCGTCGACGTGATGCCGCAAACGTACCGCAGCAGCAATCTGAGCGGTCTCGGCAGCGGAAGTCCTGTCAATCTGGAACGGGCGCTGGCGGCAAACGGAAGGTTCGGCGGCCATATCGTGCAGGGACACGCGGACGGAACCGCTTCGATCGTATCGGTCGAGCGCGACCAGAACGCGGTGGTCTTTACGTTCGAAGCGGACGACCCGCATATGATGCGGTACGTGATCGGCAAAGGTTCGATCGCCGTCGACGGCGTCAGCCTGACGGTGACGCATGCGGGGAACGGAGTGTTCGGCGTATCGATTATTCCGCACACGCTGGACCGGACGGCGCTGAAGCACAAAAAGGCGGGCGGTTCGGTCAATATCGAATGCGATATCCTGGGCAAATACGTGGAGCACCTGCTCGGCTTCGACAAACGGGACGCGGCGCAGGCCAAAACGTTCTCGGCGATCGACGAAAGCTTTTTGTCGCGGCACGGGTTTGCCTGAACGGATGCAAGCGACAAGCCTAACGAAAAGAGGGGAAGAAATGGACGAGCGATTTGCGTTCGACGAGATCGACGACGCGCTGGCGGAACTCAAAGCCGGCAAGATCGTGCTGGTCGTCGACGACGAAGACCGGGAAAACGAAGGGGATTTCGTGGCGCTGGCCGACCGGATAACGCCGGAAGTCCTCAATTTTATGATTACGCAGGGGCGCGGACTCGTCTGCCTGCCCATCACGAAGCAGCGCGCCGAGGCGCTTGAGCTGGAACCGATGACGGCGCGCAACACCGATTTTCACGGCACGGCGTTTACGGTTTCCGTCGACCACGTTTCGACGACGACCGGAATCTCCGCGCACGAGCGTGCGGCAACGGCCGGAGCGATCGTCGACCGCGACGCGACGGCGGATCATTTTCGGCGGCCGGGGCATATGTTTCCGCTGATCGCCAAAGACGGCGGCGTGCTGCGGCGCGCGGGACATACCGAAGCGGCGGTCGATCTGGCCCGCCTGAGCGGGGCCGAGCCGGCCGGCGTGATCTGCGAGGTTATCAAGGAGGACGGTACGATGGCGCGCCTGCCGGATCTGATCGAGCTGGCGAAGAAATGGAACCTGAAGCTGATCAGCATCAAGGATCTGATCCAGTACCGCAGCGAGCGCGAGCAGCTGGTCCGGCGCGAAGTCGAAGTGCGTCTGCCGACGGATTTCGGCGAATTTCGGGCTGTCGCCTACAGCAACAAAGTCGACGACAAAGAACATGTGGCGCTGGTCAAAGGCGAGATCGACCCGGAAAAGCCGGTACTGGTGCGCGTGCACTCCGAGTGCCTGACCGGCGACGTGTTCCATTCGCACCGCTGCGACTGCGGACCGCAGCTCGACGCGGCGCTGCGGCAGATCGAAGCGGAAGGCGCCGGCGTACTGCTGTATATGCGCCAGGAAGGCCGCGGAATCGGCTTGATCAACAAGCTCAAAGCGTATCGGCTGCAGGAGCAGGGCATGGACACGGTGGACGCGAATCTTGCGCTCGGCTTCGCGGCCGATCTGCGCGAGTACGGCATCGGCGCGCAGATCCTGAGCGATCTGGGCGTACGGCAAATCCGCCTCTTGACCAACAATCCGCGCAAGATCAAAGGCTTGCAGGGACACGGTCTCGGCATCGTGGAACGCGTGCCGATCCAGATGCCGGAAAGCGACGACAATTCCGGTTATCTCCATACGAAGCAGAGCAAGCTCGGCCATCTGCTGGATTTCGGCGGCGCAGGCCAAGAGGCGGCGCAAAGCAAGGCGGAAGACAGCGGGCTCGACCCGCTGGAGCAGAACGAAGCGCCGGCCGTGCCGGAGGATAACACCCGGCTGTAAGTACGATTCCGCTTTTATAAATGAAGAAATTTGCAAAACGCATTCTACAAACCGGTCAATCTGGTATACAATAGACAAAGGATGGTTGATGACAAATGGCAAATGTATTCGAAGGACACTTGGTATCGCAGGGATATAAGTTCGGGATCGTGGTCGGCAGATTCAACGAGTTTATCACGTCGAAGCTGCTGTCGGGCGCGCTGGACGCGCTGAAGCGCCACGGCGCCGAAGACGACGACGTGGACGTAGCCTGGGTTCCGGGCGCGTTCGAGATTCCGCTGATCGCGCAGAAGATGGCCGAAAGCGGCAAGTACGACGCCGTGATTACGCTGGGCACGGTGATTCGCGGTTCGACGACCCATTACGATTATGTTTGCAACGAAGTGGCGAAGGGCGTATCCGCGATCAATTTGAAAACGGGCGTTCCGACGATCTTCGGCCTCGTCACCACCGAAAATATCGAACAGGCGATCGAGCGCGCGGGAACCAAAGCCGGCAACAAAGGCTGGGATTCGGCGCTGGCAGCGCTTGAAATGGCCAGCCTGAGCCGTCAATTCAAAGGCTGACCGTTCGCAATACGGGCGGAGGGGAAACGGCTTGACTGTACTTTACAAACTGGAAACGTTCGAAGGGCCGCTCGATCTGCTGCTGCACCTGATCGACAAATCGGAGATCGATATTCAACAGATCCCGATCAGTACGATCACGGAGCAGTATCTGGATTACCTGCGCACCATGCAGGAGCTCGAGCTGGAAGTAACGAGCGAATTCCTCGTGATGGCGGCTACGCTGCTGTCGATCAAGAGCAAGCTGCTGCTGCCCAAACCTCCGATCCTGGATATGGACGAGTACGATTTCTACGAAGAGGAAGAAGCCGATCCGCGGGACGACCTGATTCGCAGGCTGACCGAGTATCGCAAGTATAAGAGTATCGCCGGGCTGCTGCACGAGAAAGAGCACGAACGCGGACGCATCTATATTCGGGAACCGGACGATCTCGCCCCGTTCCTGCCCGAAGACGAAGGCAATCCGCTGGAAGGGCTGCATGTGGCCGATCTGGTGTCCGCGCTCCAGCGCGCGCTGATGCGCGCGGACCGCAAGCCCGTCGTCACCCGGATCCGACGCGACGAGATTTCCGTCAGGGACCGGATTCGGGAGCTGGAAGGAGCGCTGAGAAGCGCCGGCCCCGGCGGCAGAATTCTTTTTTCGAGTGTGCTGAACGAACGGATGTACAGACAGGAGATCGTCGTAACGTTCCTCGCCGTACTCGAACTGATGAAGATGAAGCAGGTGAGCTGCTATCAGGATCGGCTGTTCGACGACATCGTAATGGAGTGGAGAGGGGAAACGGCGTCAAATGGATTTGCAGACGTTGAAGTCGATTATTGAAGGACTCCTGTTTCTGGCGGGAGACGAAGGATTGAATGTGCGGCAGATCGCCGAGATCACGGAATGCAAGCCGGGCGAAGCGCAAAAAGCGGTCGAAAGCCTGCAGCGCGATCTGCGCAAATCGGGCCGCGGCGTGCGCGTGACCAAGCTGGCCGGCGCATACCATCTGGCGACGCTGCCCGAGCATTCGGAATATTTCGAGCGTCTGGCTTACTCGCCGTCGAGAGCGACCCTGTCGCAGGCGGCGCTGGAAACGCTGGCGATCGTGGCGTACCGCCAGCCGATTACGCGCATTGAGATCGAAGAGATCCGCGGCGTGAAGTCGGAACGGGCGATCCATACGCTGGGCAACAAGAATCTGATCGTCGAAACGGGCCGCGCCGACGCGATCGGCCGCCCGATTCTGTACGGCACGACCAAAGCCTTCCTCGATTACTTCGGGCTCGGCGGTCTGGAAGAACTGCCCGACGCTTCGGCGTTCGAAGCGATGATCGCGTCCGAGGACGAAGAGCGGCTGCTGTTCGGCGATCCGCGGTCGTCATCGGCGGATTCTTCCGGCGAAGACGACGGCTTGGCCGCCGACGACGCGGACGCCGGTTTTCCGGAAACGGAATTCGGCGAAGAGTCGTAACGGGCGAAGACCCTTTCCTACGGGGAAGGGTTTTCTTTTGATGAAATCCGCGTTCGTATCGGACGGTTGCGCTTGTGATTTTACGTGTCTATGAGTATGATGGAAGGTGAGGTGACTGGATGACTATGGAACGATTACAGAAAATTTTGGCCCAGGCGGGTGTGGCTTCGAGACGCAAATGCGAGGAGCTCATTCTGGCGGGCAAGGTCGAGGTGAACGGCGAAGTCGTGACGACGCTGGGAACCAAAGCCGATCCCGATGCCGACGAGATTACCGTCGGCGGCCGGGCGATCAAGGCGCAGCAGAAGCTGTACCTGATGTTTAACAAACCGAAAGGCGTTATTACGAGCGCAACCGATCCGGAAGGCCGCAAGGTCGTAACCGATTATATCAAAGGAATCAAGGAACGCGTGTACCCGGTCGGCCGGCTCGACTACGATTCGGAAGGTCTGCTGCTGCTGACCAACGACGGCGAGCTCGCCCAGAGACTGACGCACCCGAGTCACCACGTGCCGAAGACGTATCTGGCGACCGTGGAAGGCATCCCGCACGGCGATTCCCTGGAGAAACTCAGACGGGGCATTCAGCTCGACGACGGCATGACCGCGCCCGCGGAGCTCGAATATTACGATGTGGATCAGGAGAAGAAGCAGGCGACGATCCGTATTACCATTTACGAAGGCAAGAACCGCCAGGTCCGGCGCATGTTCGATGCCATCTCGCATCCGGTCAAGCGTCTTAAACGGATCTCGATGGGCAATCTGTATTTGCAGAACCTGAAGCGCGGTCTTTACCGCCATCTGACCAAGAGCGAAGTAAACGAACTCAAACAGCTTGCGGAGAACAAGAACGAATAGGGCGGGTCGTCCGGCACGTCCCAAACCGGCTTAACGGCCGAGCGAGCTGTATTGCGGATAGGATGGATCTTGATCGGTCGTGTTTGCGATGCGCCGAACCGAAGCCCCACAGAGATCCGGCCCGCGATCCGGCGGCATATCGTAGAGGAAAGGGTTGTTGCAGCGTGGCTGATCAAAAAGAGCGAATTCTCGTAGTGGACGACGAGGAAAGAATCCGGCGTCTGCTCCGTATGTATCTGGAAAAAGAAGGCTATGAAATCGAAGAAGCCGAGGACGGGGAAACCGCTCTGCAAAAAGCGACGGAAGGCGATTACACGCTTGTGATCCTCGACGTGATGCTGCCCGGTATCGACGGCGTCGAAGTGTGCGCGCGGCTGCGGCAGGTCAAGTCGACTCCCGTGCTGATGCTGACCGCCAAAGGCGAAGAAGTGAACCGGGTGCAGGGGTTCGAAGTGGGCGCGGACGATTACGTCGTCAAACCGTTCAGCCCGCGCGAGGTCATTTATCGGGTCAAAGCGATTCTGCGCCGTTCTTCGGCGACCGCTTATCTGACCAAAGAAAGCGGCACGAGCAACAATATCGTATTCCCGCACCTGACGATCGAACACGACGCGCACCGGGTGCTGGCGGGCGGACACGAAGTGAGCCTGACGCCGAAGGAGTACGAGCTGCTGCACTATCTGGCGGTATCGCCGGATAAAGTGTTTTCGCGCGAGGAACTGCTCAAAGACGTGTGGAACTACGAGTTCTTCGGCGATCTGCGCACGGTGGATACCCATGTCAAACGGCTGCGCGAGAAGCTGAACAAAGTATCGCCCGATTCGGCGTCCATGATTACGACCGTATGGGGCGTCGGCTACAAGCTCGAGGTTCCGAAGTAAAATGGAGCAGGTCCGCAAACTGTGGCAGACGCTGGTCGGCAAGCTGTGGCTGACGATTATCGGGCTTGTCGCCTGCGTGCTGCTGACCCTCGGCTTTTTCCTGCTGCCTTACGTCGATATCGCCTTCGCCAATTCGGCCGCCGTCAAGCGGATGCTGATCTACGTCGGCGTTATCGGCTTTTCGATGACGACCGTGTTTGCTCTGTTTCTCCTCAAAAAAATCACGCAGCCGATGCGCCAGCTGATCGACGCGACCGATTCCGTGCGCCGGGGCGATTACGCGGCGCGCGTGCATGTCGAAGCGCACGACGAAATCGGCGAACTGGCCGGCACGTTCAATCTGATGACGGCCCGGCTAGAAGAAAATATCCGGGACCTGAATATCGAAAAAGAACAGCTGGCCGGCGTGCTGCGCAGCATGAGCGACGCGATGATTACGTTCGGTCCGGGCGGCGCGGTCCAGCTCACCAATCCGGGCGGCGAACGCCTGCTGCAGGACTGGAAAGAAATCGGCTGGGAAGACGAAGAAGACGAATCGGCGGAAGCGGCGCGGGCGGAAATTCCGCAGCCGCTGTCGCCTTTGTTCGAAGAAGTTACGCGGACGCTCGAAGACCGCAGCGCCAACGTGCTGGTACGCCATAGCGTGTGGGCGGTCAATATGGCGCCGCTGTTTCTGGAAGGCGAGATGCGGGGAGCGGTGGCGGTACTGCGCGACGTGACCGAAGCGGTCAATATGGAGAAAATGCGCAAAGATTTCGTCGCCAACGTTTCGCACGAGATCCGCACGCCGCTGTCGATGATGCAGGGCTACAGCGAAGCGCTGCTGGACGGATTCGCGGATTCGCCGGAAGAGCGAGACGAGCTGCTGAACGTGATCCACGACGAGTCGCTGCGCATGGGACGCCTTGTCAAAGATCTGCTGGACCTGGCGCGCATGGAAGCGGGCCATACGGATATTTTGCGGAACCGGGTGGACGCGGGCGAACTGGTCGAGCGCGTGTACCGCAAATTTGCCGTCCGGGCCAAAGACGGCGAGCTGGATTTCCGGCTGGAACGCGCGGAGGGCGAACTGCTGCTGGAACAGGCGGACGAAGACCGCCTCGAGCAGGTGGTAACCAATCTGCTGGACAACGCTTTTCGCCATACGCCGCCGGGGCGGGGCGTTACGATCGCGGTCAAGCCGACGACCGCCGAGCGCGAAGCGCTGACGATCTACGTCACGGACGAAGGCCAGGGCATTCCGGCCGAAGACCTGCCGTATATCTTCGACCGCTTCTATAAAGCGGACAAAGCCAGAACGCGCGCGGCTTCGAGCGGCACGGGCCTGGGACTTGCGATCGTACGCAATATCGTCGAAGCGCACGGCGGAACCATCCAGGTGGAAAGCGTTCTGGGCGAAGGCACCAAATTTCGCGTCGTTCTGCCAAAGCATAGAAAAAGCGTATAAGAGCTGCGCGGCTTCGGCCGCGCGGCGATGCCCAAACATGCCGAACGTCCATCCGGCATGTTTTTTTGCTCCCGGACGCCGAGATCGGCGGGAAGCAGGCCGCGGGCTTGTTTCAGGCTTCCCGGCATTCGGTTAAAAAAGCACAGGAATTTGGAAGGGGAGACCACTATGAGCGGCACTTATATCCTGGCCCTGGACCAGGGAACGACGAGTTCGCGCGCGATCGTGTTCGATGAAAATGCGCGTCCCGTGGCCGCCGGCCAGCGGACGTTCACCCAGCACTTCCCGAGTCCGGGACGGGTCGAACACAACGCGGAAGAAATTTGGAGCAGCCAGCTCGATGCGGCCCGCGAAGCGATCGCTTCGGCCGGAATCTCGCCGTCCGAGATTGCGGCGATCGGCATTACGAACCAGCGCGAGACGACGCTTGTCTGGGACCGCGGGACCGGAACGCCGATCGGTCCGGCGATCGTGTGGCAGGACCGGCGCACCGCGGCGCTGTGCGAAGACTTGAAGAAACGCGGCCTGGAGCCGTATATTCGCGAGACTACGGGACTTGTGGTCGACGCTTACTTTTCGGCGACGAAGATTTCCTGGATGCTGGAGCATGTTCCCGGCGCCAGGGCGCGGGCCGAAGCCGGCGAACTGCTAGCCGGCACGGTCGACAGCTGGCTGATCTGGAAGCTGACCGGAGGCGCTTCGCACGTGACCGACGTGACCAACGCTTCGCGCACCATGCTGTTCGATATCGGGAAGCTGGAGTGGGATGCGAAGCTGCTGCAGGAACTGAATATCCCGGCGTCGATGCTGCCGGACGTGCTGATGTCCGGCGCCGACTTCGGACGCACGCTGCCGCAGTGGTTTGATGGCGCATCCATACCGATCTCTTCGGTGCTGGGCGATCAGCAGGCGGCGCTGTTCGGCCACGCGTGCGTCGAAGCGGGCCATGCCAAGAATACATACGGCACGGGCTGCTTCATCCTGCTGAATACCGGAACGGACCGGGTGGATTCCGATCACGGACTGCTGTCCACCATCGCCTGGGGCTGGCGGGACGAGCTGCACTATGCGCTCGAAGGCAGCGTATTCGTGGCCGGCGCGGCGGTGGAATGGCTGAAGGACGGACTGAACCTGATCGAAGATCCCGACGAATCGGAACGTCTGGCGTCCGAGGTGGAAGACTCCGGCGGCGTGGTCATCGTGCCCGCTTTTACGGGTCTCGGCGCGCCGTACTGGGATATGTATGCGCGCGGAGCGGTGTTCGGCCTGACCCGAGGCACGCAGCCGGGCCATATCGCGCGCGCCACGCTGGAATCGCTGGCGCTGCAAACGCGCGATGTGACGAACGCGATGGAGAAAGACTCGGGCATTCCGCTCAAAGAACTGCGGGTGGACGGCGGCGCGGTCAAAAACAATATCCTGATGCAGTTCCAGGCCGATATTCTCGGTCTGGAAGTGGTCCGCACCGAGCAGGCCGAGACGACCGCGCTCGGCGCGGCCATGCTGGCCGGCTTGCAGTGCGGGCTGTGGGAGCGCGAGCAGTTCCGCTCGTTCAATCCGCCTGCGGCGCATTTTCGCCCGCAGATGAAAGCGGGTCTTCGCGAACGCACCTACCGCCGCTGGCAGAATGCGATCGGGCGCACGCGCGGCTGGGAAGACCCCGAGGAATCCTGAGCCGGAAGCGCGAACGGGAAAGCGCGCATTGAAATGCGGCATACAAGAAAGGCTCGCCCCGGTTTGCGGAGCGAGCCTTGTTTTACTTTTGCGAAAAACGCTTATCGAACGGTTACAGCACGATCTCCTGCGCCGAATTGATCGCAGGCAGCGCGACGAGTTCCGTCAGCACGTTCTTCGGCACTTCTTTGTCGACGCTCAGCAGCATGACGGCTTCGCCGCCGAGCACTTTGCGTCCCACCTGCATCGTCGCGATATTGACTTCGTTGCGGCCGAGCAGGGTGCCGACGTTGCCGATGATGCCCGGCTGGTCGTTGTGCGAGATCAGGATCTGATGGTGCTCCGGAGCGGAGTCGATCGGGAACTGGTTGACGCGCACGATCCGCTCGCCGTAACCGTACAGCAGGGTGCCGGCGACCGTGCGCTCCGTTCCGCTTTGCTCGACGACCGTTACCGTGATCAGGTTCGTAAAGCCTTTTTCCGCCGACGAACTGCTTACCTGCACGTCCAGATCGCGGATCTTGGTCAGGTGCAGCGAGTTGACGATATTGACTTCGCCGCCGAGATGGCGGGACAGCACGCCTTTGACGATATAGCGCGTCAGCGGCTGGGTATCGACTTCCGACAGCTCGCCGGCGTAATCGATCCGGATCGCTTTGACCGCGGCCGAAGTCAGCTGCGAAGCGAAGCTGCCGAGCTTCTCGCCGATCGAGAAGTACGGCTGGAGCTTGTTCATGACGCTGCTGGCGACAGGAGGCATATTGACCGCGTTCTTGAACGGCTCGTCGCGCAGAATATGCAGCACCTGCTCCGATACGTCGATCGCGACGTTCTCCTGCGCCTCGACGGTCGAAGCGCCCAGGTGCGGAGTCACGATGATTTTCGGGTTGTTCAGGAACGGGTGGTCCGGGGCCGGCGGCTCCTGCTCGAACACGTCGAACGCGGCGCCTGCGACAATTCCCTGATCGATCGCTTCGACGAGAGCGGCTTCGTCCACCACTCCGCCGCGGGCACAGTTGACGATTCTCATGCCTTTTTTCATGACGGCGAACTGCGGAGCGGAGATCATATGCTTCGTTTCCGGCGTCAGCGGCGTGTGCACGGTGATGAAGTCCGCCTGCTTGACGATATCGTCGACGGAAGCGAGCGTAACGCCCATTTTGTCGGCGCGCTCCTGGGTCAGGAACGGATCGTAACCGAGGATATCCATACCGAACGCTTTGGCGCGCTTGGCGACTTCGCTGCCGATGCGGCCCATGCCGAGCACGCCCAGCTTTTTGTTGCGCAGTTCGACGCCGAGGAATTTGCGGTCCCATTGTCCGCCGACCGTTTTGGCGTAAGCCTGCGGGATATGACGAGCCAGCGCCATCATCATCGCAAACGCGTGCTCGCACGTCGTGATCGTATTGCCGTCCGGCGCGTTGATGACGATGATGCCGCGGCCGGTCGCCGCCGGCAGATCGATATTGTCGACGCCGACTCCGGCGCGCCCGACCACTTTGAGCCGTCCGCCCGCGTTCATGATCGCTTCGGTCACCTTGGTCTGGCTGCGCACGAGCAGCGCGTCGTAATCGTCGATGATTTCAATCAATTCGGCTTCGGAAAGGCCCGTTTTTTTGTCTACCTGCACATCTGCCGCTTCCACCAGCTGTTGAATGCCCAGATCGCTGATCGGGTCGGATACCAATACTTTAAACATCGTCTTTTTTCCTCCCTTATTCTGTACGCTGCAAGCCAATTATGTTCCAGGAACGCCGCCGGTCGCGGTGATCCGAAAAACCGTTTTCTACAAAACGCCTCGGGCAAAATTGCTTAAATGCGATATTGCGATAATGGAAAGACGCGCTGTCGTAACAAAGAACCGGTCTGTAGCAAAAAGGGCGGGACGCGCAAATCGTTCCAGCAAAAAAGACTCCCGTCCTCATACCGCTGGCGCGGTAAAGGGACGAGAGTCTCGCGGTGCCACCCTAATTCGCCGTACCCTTGCGGGCGACGGCCTTAGCGGGTCGGACAAACCGACCCTTCACGGTAACGGCGTGACACCGGCTGCGCCTACGCCGCCGGGAGGCGGATTCGGGCAGACGCTCGGGAGCGCTCAAGGACGCGGACGCATAACCGGTTCGCACCAAACACCGGCTCTCTGAATATGCGCGCTTCGTCCGTTCTCCTTCAAAGCGTTTCGCTCAGGTTTAATTTTTCATACTTTAACATAAGGTTACACAGGGTGTCAACGGGTAAACGAAATTCGGATTTATTCCTGAATCGAATCGATACAAACCGCGCAATCCGGCAAAATCCTTTTGATTTCCGATCGTTTTTGCCCGATAGGTGGATATGCGTACGTTTTTTGAGAGGAAAAGAACAAGGCTGGAAGCGGCGTGACAAAAAGGGCTCCATTACGTCCGAAAAGGGCCGGAGGTTGATTCGCGCCCGTATTTTCGCTATCATTTGAATGACATTTCGCTTTCTAAATTGCATGTCGAGGAATAGGTCCATGACAAACAAAAACGCAAACAAAAAGCGGCGGCAAAACGTCCAACTGACAGACCGGCTGCTGCTCGTTAATTTGTATCTGACGCAGGGGCTGACGCTGATTGCCGGCGTCGTCTGGATTTTGCTGCAGGGAAGGAATCCGCTCGATCTGCTGGCTTTTCCGCACGATGTCCGTTTTCTGTACTGGGGAATCGGATTGGCCGTCGCGATGTTTTTTATCGATTTTCTAATGACGATCTACGGACGGGACGAAGATATGGATGACGGGGGCATCAACGCGCTGCTGTTCCGGTCGCGGCCGCTGTGGCATATTTTCGTTATTGCGGCGCTCGTGTCGATCTGCGAAGAACTTTTGTTTCGCGGCGCGGTACAGTTTCATCTGGGACCTTACTGGACAAGTATTTTATTTGCGGCGATCCATATCCGTTATTTGCGCCACTGGCTGCCGACCGCCTGGGTATTTGCGAGCAGCTACGGGCTGGGCTGGATTTACGTTCAGTCCGGCACGCTGTGGGCGCCGATCGTCTGTCATTTTCTAATTGATTTTATCTCGGGCATCATGATCAAACGGAGGGAACAATGAGCGAACGTTTAAGCCGCATGGACCGGCATCCCAGTACCAGGAAGAAGCGCCGCAAGCGCCCTACGTTCAAACAGGAATGGCATGAGAACCAGATAAGACTGACGGATACGACCGTTATGCGGCTGTCCGTACCGGAGAACCGGACGGCGCCCGAGCCGGAGCCGCCTCTGCCGCCGCGCGCGGCCGCCGCTTACTCCGCCGTTTCGGCCCCTGCGCTCGAAGCGCCCCGCGCAAAGCAGCCGGAAGAGGAGGAGCAGGAAGACCTGCCGCCGCGCAGCACGGTATATCCGTCCAGCCGCATCCGGGGCGCCAAATGGTTTTACGAGACTCTTGTATTGTTATTTTTGATTTTATTGGGAACGCTGCTGTGGTGGGGAACCCAGGCGACGGGAGTGAAATGGCCATGGCAATAAAGATCGGTTGGAAGCAGGCGCTGGCCGCCGCAGCGGGTGCTGCGGCGGGACTCGGCGTACATATGGTAAAAGAAGCGATGGCGTTCCGCGTCGAGCACGAAGATGTGCATATTCCCGGACTGCCGCCGGAATTCGACGGCTACCGGGTGTACTTTATCGCCGATATTCATCGCCGGACGCTGCCCGAAGCGGAAATCGCGGCGCTGCAGGGCAGGGCGGACCTGGTGTGGATCGCCGGCGATCTGACCGACCGCGGCGTGCCGGAAGAACGCACGCGCGCCAACATGAAAATGCTGCGCAAGATCGGGCCGGCGTACGCCGTGTACGGCAACCACGATTACGAGGCGTATATGCCGAATATGGAAAAGCTGGACCGCATCCTGGAAGAAAGCGGCGTCAAGCCGCTCGGCAGCAAGAACGTTCCGCTGCACCGCGGCGGGAAGACGATCTGGTTGGCGGGGATCGACGATCTCGGCCCGGCCGGGCTGTGGCGGGGAGACCCCCGCATTCGCAGGGACGACTGCGTGCTCGTGCTGATGCACGATCCCAAATGGGTCGTCGCGCTGCGCCGGGTTTCGGCGAACTACGCGTTTGCCGGCCATACGCACGGCGGACAGATCAGCCTGCCGGTGCTCGGTCCGGCCGCGTCGAAGCCGTTCTACAAAACTTATCTGGACGGCACGCACTTTATCGATTCCGAAGACGGAGGCATGACCGGTCTGCGCATTACGAGGGGCATCGGCACCAGCCATTTTCCGCTGCGTCTCGGTTCGCCGGCGGAAACGCATCTGCTGACGCTGCGCAGCGCGCCCAAACTGGAGAATTGACCCGCGCGAGCCGGGAGTTTCGCGGCGCAGCGCTGTAAACAAAACTTGAAATGCAAACATCGAAAAAAGCCGTTCCTCCGGAGAGGAACGGCTTTCTCGTCTTTATTGACTGTTGGAAGCCCGGATCAAGGCTGCTTGGTCGTGTCGATGCTGCGAGGATCGACGAAACTGTAGCCTTTGGCTTCGAGCTTGGTCAGCAGATTGTCAAGCGTTTCGACCGTCCACGGCAGTTCGTGCATCAGAATGTTGCTGCCCGAGTGGAGCTGGTCGAAGATGTTGTCGATAACCGCCTGCGGATCGTTCAGGTTCACCCAGTCGAGCGAGCCGACGGACCAGGTCATGTAAAGCATATCGTTTTCTTTGGCGATCTGGTGCACGTAGTCGTTGCCTGCCGCGTTAGGAGCGCGGAAAAACTTCGGCTTTTCGCCGATCGTTTCTTCGACGATCGTCTGCACGTCTTCCATCTGTTTTTTGATCGTGGCGTTATCCTGTTTGTTAAGCAGGATGTGATCGTAGCTGTGGTTGCCGACGATTCCGCCGCGTTCCTGGATCAGCTTCAGCAGTTCGGGATGAGCTTTGACGCGGTAGCCGTTGACGAAAAAGATCGCTTTGGCATTGTGCTTGTCGAGCGTGTCGAACATGCTGTTGATCATCTTCGCTTCTTTCGGGCCGTCGTCGAACGTGAGCAGCACAACTTTTTTCGGCGCCTTCGATTCGTCGTTCGGCACGATATCGTAGTTGCCGTTCATGTGATACAGAATCGGGACTTCTTCCGCCGCGGCCGTTTGGTCCGAATCTTCGGAATCTCCTTTGGCCGTATCCGCCGACGTTCCGGCTTCTTCGCCCTCCGTTTGGTCGCCGCCGGTTTCGTCCGCCGCCTGCGCGTCCGGAGAATCGACGGCTGCCGCTTCTTCGTCGTCCGCCGGAGTCGTTTCGTCCGCCGCCGTACCCGCTTTGTCGGTCGAAGCCGGAGCTGGATCCGCTTGATCGTTCGGCGTTTCCGCCTGGGAGCTTGCCGGCGCCGGATCCTTCGCAGGGGCTTCCGACTCCTCGGCTTTGCTGCCGCATGCGCCCAGCACAAGAGCGGCCGCCAGCCAGAACAGGGCCGTCTTTTTAAACATTTGTCCATCTCGCTTTCTGCAGTGCATTTGTGCCTTACGGTGTGGCTCTTACGATGTGGCTTATGTAATGCCTGAAACGATTCTAGCATAATTCGCTTTCCATTTGCGGCACATAACGGGATTGTAACCTTTTCCCGGAGCGCTGAAACGGATTGTGCACGCTTCGATTTCGGGGGGTGCAATTGAAGAAAAGAAGTGATAACATTAATATGTGGTTATATAATAATAAAACAACAGCCACTTTTAGGATGCCCTTTCTAAAAATCGACTCCAAAAGGAGGGTCCTGTCGTGAAAATTGAACGCTTAGGCCAAGATAAAATTCGTATCTACCTTACATCCGACGATTTGAACGAACGCGGAATTCAGCGGGAAGATATGTGGCAGGAGATTCCGAGAGTCCATGAACTTTTCACAGAGATGATGGACCAGGCGTACACCGAACTCGGTTTCGACGCGACCGGCCCCCTGGCGGTGGAAGTGTTTGCTCTTCCCGCGCAAGGCATGGTCGTTATCGTCACCAAGGGCAAATACGATCCGCTTCATTCGGAAACGGGCGAAGAAGAAGTGCCGGATGAAGTTTACGAGATGGAAGTGACCATGGAGACGAGCGACACGATCGTTTACTCCTTCCACGATATCGAACCGTTGATCGAAGCGGCGCACCTGCTGCGCGAGCGCGTAACGGAAGCGGGCACCCTGTATCACTACAAGGATGCTTGGGTTCTGCATTTCGCCGCCGAAGAACTCGACGATTCGCTGCACGACGCGCTGATTGCCGTTCTGGCCGAATTCGGCAGAGCTTCCTCCGCAACGACGGCGATGCTTGAAGAATACGGCAAGAAAGTGATGGCGGACCGCGCCGTTGCCCAAATCTGCACGCATTTCGACCGCCGGGCCTGACATCGGCGGAAACGACGCCGCCTCGTACCCGGGGCGGCCGTTTCCGTTTGGTCACGCCTTTTGCCTGACACGGGGACTTCGCCGCAGGCATGCGGGAAAGGGGGAACGCTTTGCTCGCTTTATCTGTGCTTGTAGCCGCCGTCACGCCGGGAGTGGCGCTGCTCTTTTATTTCTATCTGAAAGACAAATACGACGCGGAGCCGCTGCATTTGGTGGTGCGCGTTTTTCTGCTCGGCTTCTTGATCGTGCTGCCGATTACCATCGTGCAGCAGGGGCTGATGCAGGCGTTCGGGGACAACCCCTATCTGTTTGCTTTCGGCATTTCGTCCGCCGTCGAAGAAGCGTTCAAATGGTTTGTGCTGCTGCACTTCATCTATAACCATACCGAGTTCGACGAACCGTACGACGGCATTTTGTACGCGGTGGCCGTATCGCTCGGCTTCGCCACGTTCGAAAACATTCTCTACGCATTTACGCTGAAAGCTTCTTTCGGGGCGCTGCTGATCCGCGGACTGCTGCCGGTATCGGGACATGCGATGTTCGGCGTCGTAATGGGCTATTATATGGGACGCGCCAAATTCGCCGGCTCCGCGCAGACCCGGAAATTCCTCGCCCTGTCGCTGCTGCTGCCGTTTATGTGGCACGGCATCTACGATACGATCCTCAATACGTCCGGCCATTACTGGCTGTGGTACATCATTCCGTTCATGGTCCTGATGTGGTACGGCGGCATGGACAAAGTGGTCAAAGCCAACAACCGCTCGCCTTTCCGTTTTTTGCGAAAAGACGATCACCGGGACGGCATCGTATCCGGCGGAGCCGCCGTTCCTCCCGCCGCCGCGCGGGAGAAAAAAGAAGCCTGAGTTTCGCTCCGCCGCGCGCAATCGAAAGGTCCGGGCTCCGGACCTTTTTTTGTGTTCATTTTCGCCGCGGCAAGCTCACAACCTTCCGGCTTCGTGCTATACTGGGAAAACCGAACCGGGGAATGCGTCCGCCCGGACTTCTTCCGCGCGTTCGGGATTAAAGGTCTAATTGAAGGCGGGCGATCACAAGATGTATCCGAAAACCAATGAAATGCTGTTTATGCTGCCCGTATCCATGGAAGCCAACGAGGAGAACGAACACCGTTCCCGCATTTCCGAAATCGAAGAAAACGCCATGCTCGTCGAGCTTCCGATCCGCGCCGGCCGGATGAGCAGACTTCGCCTCGGCGAAGAACTTTCGGTCTACCATATGACGGAAGACGGCATCAAATACTATTTCACTTCGCACGTGCTGGGCTATCAGGACGATTCGGTTCCGCTGATGAGAATCAGCAAGCCGCTGCCGGAAGACATTTCCAAAGTGCAGCGCCGGCACTATCTGCGCGTTCCCGCCCGGGTCGAAATCGCCCTGCAGGCGCCGGAGTTCCATTTTACGGCGCTCACGTCGGATCTCAGCGGCGGAGGATTGTCGTTCGTGGCGGATGCCGGACATCCGGTCCAGGTCAACCAGGAGATCAGCGGCTGGATTCTGCTGGCTTACAAAAGCGGAAGCGTCGACCACGTTGCTTTTGCCGGGGAAGTGCTGCGGATCAAGGAACCGGGCAGCGGCCGCAATACGGTCAGCATACGTTTTACGCGCGTGGCCGACACGGAACGGCAAAAATTGATCCGCTACTGCTTCGAACGGCAGCTGGACTTTCGCAACCGCTAGGTTCCGAACGTTTCGCGGATGAAGGTGAGGTTTTTTTGCGCTTTCATTCGTTGACGTTTTGCAAATCGGCTTTCGTTATGTTATAATTTTATTATCGCAGGCCCAGCCTGCTTTTTTATTGATTGACAAGCCTGTCCGACTTTCTACTCGGCGGGCGGTTTCGAGGAGGAATGCCCCCTTGTCCAGTTTGAACGGGGAACGGGAGTTCAGAATCAACATCGCAATCGACGGACCCGCGGGAGCGGGGAAAAGTACGGTTGCGCGCAAGGTGGCCAAGCGCCTGTCCTATGTTTATGTCGATACCGGCGCTATGTACCGGGCCGTAACGTGGGATATGCTGAACGCGGGCATAGAAGCGGACGACGAAGCCGCGGTTCTCGAACGCATGGGTTTGCTGGACGTGGAACTCGTTCCGGGAGAAGACGGGCAGAGAGTACGGCTTTCCGGCCGTGACGTGACCGACGAAATCCGGTCGCTTGCCGTCAGCCGGACGGTTTCCCGATATGCGCAAATCGAGGGGCTGCGTGCGGAACTATCCGCCGCACAGCGGCAAATGGCTTTACGCAAAGGCGTCGTGATGGACGGACGCGATATCGGAACCACCGTGCTTCCCGATGCCGAAGTCAAGATCTTTATGACGGCAACCGTCGAAGAGCGCGCGCTGCGCAGATTCCGCGAACTGCCGGAATCGGAAGCCATCACGCTGCAACAGCTTGAACGCGAGATCGCGGAACGGGACGAATTGGACCGCAATCGCGAAGTGTCTCCGCTTGTATGCGCGGAAGACGCCATTGTCCTCGATACGACGCTGATGTCCATCGAAGAAGTGGCGGACGCGATCGCAAGCGAGGCCGAGCGGATTCTCGCCCGGGTTAACTGAGGCGCGAAGTTCGGAATGAATCAAACGGAAACAGTTTTGAACCCTGCGCTAAGCGGGTTTAAATATGAGGGTTTTGAATCGAGGAGGGTATTGAACATGTCGGAAGAGACAAGAAATGAAAATCAAGAAGAAGTAGTAAGCCAGGAAGTAAACGAAGAAACGGTTACGCAGGATCAGCTGGACCAAGCCGTCGCTGTCAAAAAGGGCGACACGGTTACAGGTACAATCGTCAAATTGGACGATGACCAGGCGTACGTCAGCATCGGTTATAAATATGACGGTACAATCTCGTCGCGCGAATTGGACGAAGATGCGGCTGTCGGCCAAGAAGTAACGGCCAAAGTTGTCAGCATCAACGACAATAAAGAACAGCTTATCCTGTCCAAAAAAGCGATCGACGGCGACAAAGCCTGGGATCAGCTCGAAGAGAAATTCGCGAGCAAAGAAATCTTCGAAGTCAAGATCACGGACGTCGTAAAAGGCGGCATCGTGGCTGACGTAGGCGTTCGCGCATTCATCCCTGCCTCGATGGTCGAGCGTCATTTCGTCGAAGACTTCAAAGACTACAAAGGCCGCACAATCCGCGTTCGCGTCAAAGAACTCGATCGTGAAAACAACAAAGTCATTCTGTCCGCGAAGGACGTTCTGGAAGAAGAATTCGAAGCCAACAAGCAGCAGGTGATGGCCGATCTTCAAGAAGGACAAGTCATCGAAGGCAAAGTGCAGCGTCTGACCCAATTCGGCGCATTCGTGGACGTAGGCGGCGTTGACGGCCTGGTTCACGTTTCCGAAATGGCTTGGCATCATGTCGACAAGCCTGCCGATGCGGTATCCGAAGGCGAAACCGTTAAGGTTAAAGTCCTCAAAGTGGATCCGGAAAAAGGCAAAATCAGCCTGAGCATCAAAGCGGCGACTCCGGGACCTTGGGAATCGGCTTCCGAGAAGTTCAGCCAAGGTGATGTCATCAGCGGCGAAGTCAAACGTCTCGTGCCTTTCGGCGCATTCGTGGAAATCGCTCCTGGCGTAGAAGGCCTGGTTCACATCTCGCAAATTTCGCACAAGCACATCGGTACGCCTCAGGAAGTTCTTCAAGAAGGACAAACCGTTCAAGTTAAAGTACTGGACGTTAATCCTTCGGAAAAACGCATCAGCCTGAGCATCAAAGAAACCGAAGAAGCTCCTGTGGGCGAAGCTCGCGCCGAAAGACCGGAAAGAACCGACAGACCGGAAAGATCGAACAAAGGCGGTCGCGGCGATAAAGGTCCTCGCGTCGAGAAAATCGACAATCCTAACGTTTCGCTGAGCAATCAGGGCATGAACGTATCGCTGGGCGAACGTTTCGGCGACCTGAGCGCGCTCAAAGAAAAACTGGGTCAATCCGAAGAGTAATCTCGCGCATTTTATGAACGCATAGCATAGTACCTTGTCAACGCTAAAAGTAAGGTTACGCCTCCCTGAATCGCACCTAAAACGTGTGCGTTTCAGTTGAACGTAAACCTCTGATTAAGGGTTGACAAGGTAATAGTTTCGAGCAAACGGCGAACCCGCTGCGGGTTCGCCGTTTGTGCAGTATAAGGATGGATCGGCTCAGCAGACCGGCGTCTTTATATGCCGACGAGAAACGGGCGCCGCTCCCTGGGGGACTGGTGCATCCGTTTCTTGTTATGTAAACGGAAAGTTCGGGCAAGTCATTAAGGAGGAATACTCATGGCAAGAGCGGTAGTGGCGATCGTCGGACGGCCGAACGTCGGCAAATCCACGATCTTCAATCGCATTATCGGCGACCGCCTCTCTATCGTCGAAGACAAGCCGGGCGTCACGCGCGACCGGATCTACGGTGTCGGCGAATGGAACGGCAGGTCGTTCAGTATTATCGATACCGGGGGAATCGAGCTTAACGAAGACCAGATTCTCAAATCGATCAAAGCCCAGGCGGAGCTGGCGATCGAGGAAGCGGATGTCATCGTTCTGATGTGCGACGCGAAAGCGGGACTTACCCAGTCGGATTCGGAAGTGGCCGAGCTGTTGTACCGGTCCAAAAAGCCAATTGTGCTGGCAGTCAACAAAGTCGACAATATGAGCCGGATGGACGATACGTACGAGTTCTACAATCTGGGGCTCGGCGATCCGATCGGTGTATCGGGCGCGCACGGCAGCGGCGTGGGCGATCTGCTTGACGCGATCGTGGAGAACCTGCCGGATACCGAAGAAGAAGAATACGACGAAGATGTGATTCGCGTCGCTCTGATCGGACGGCCGAATGTCGGCAAGTCCTCGCTCGTCAATGCGCTGCTTGGCGAGCAGCGCGTCATTGTCAGCGATGTGGCCGGCACGACGCGCGACGCGATCGATACGGAATTCGAGCGCGACGGACAGCGCTATGTGCTGATCGATACGGCCGGCATGCGCAAACGCGGTAAAGTGTACGAGAACCTGGAGAAGTACAGCGTGATGCGCGCCATGCGCGCGATCGAGCGCGCGGACGTCGTTGCCGTCGTGATCAACGGCGAAGAAGGCATCATCGAGCAGGACAAACATATCGCGGGTTATGCGCTCGAAGCCGGCAAGGCTTCGGTCTTTGTCGTGAACAAATGGGACGTCGTCGAAAAAGACGACAAAACGATGCATCATTTCGAGCAAAGCATCCGCAATCATTTTCTGTTTATGACGTATGCGCCGGTGGTGTTCTTGTCGGCGTTGACGGGTCAGCGCGTGCACAAGCTGCTTCCGGTCGTCGACCGGGCCGCGGAACAGCACTCCCGCCGCATCCCTACCGGGCTGCTCAACGACGTCATCTCCGACGCCGTCGCGATCAATCCGCCGCCGACGGACAAAGGCCGCCGCATGCGGATCAACTATGCGACCCAGGTCGCCGTCAAGCCTCCAACGATCGTTGTATTCGTCAACGCGCCGGAACTGATGCACTTTTCTTACGAGCGTTATTTGGAGAACAAGATCCGGGCCGCTTTCGACTTCGAAGGGACGCCGATCCGCATCTTCACCAGACGCAAATCCGAAGATAAAGAAGGATAAGCAACCGAAAAGTCCATTTTCGCGAAGGGGAGCGAACCATGATATTATCGGTAATCGCGATCGCAGCCGCCTATCTGCTCGGCTCGGTCAGCTTCAGCGTGCTGTTTGCGCGGCTGTTTAAAGGCATCGATATTCGCCAGCACGGCAGCGGCAACGCGGGGGCGACCAATACGCTGCGGGTGCTGGGCAAAGGACCGGCCATTCTGGTACTTGCGCTCGATATCTGCAAAGGCATCCTGGCCGTCTGGCTCGGACGCTGGCTGGCGCCGGATTACGAGTGGACGCCGGCGCTTGCCGGTCTGGCCGCGGTCGTCGGCCATAACTGGCCGCTGTATTTCCATTTTAGAGGCGGCAAAGGTATTGCGACGACGATCGGCATGCTGTCGACGCTGTGTTTTCCCCCGGCTCTTTGCGCAGGCGCGATTGCGATCCTGTCGATCGTGCTGACGCGCTACGTTTCGCTCGGCTCGCTGCTGTTTGTGACGCTGACGCCCGTTTTTCTGGTCGTGTACCGGCTTGCGGGCTGGCATGATTATTCGAACGCGGTGCTGATCGTCGGCATCCTGATCTGGGCGCTGGCCGTATGGAGACACCGCGGCAATCTGGTCAAGCTGAAAAACGGAACCGAGAACAAGCTGGGCTCCAAGTCCGGCGGGAAGGAGCGCAGCCTTGGCTAAAAAAGTATGCGTACTCGTAGCCGGCAGCTGGGGAACGGCCCTGGCGATGGTGCTGGCCGACAACGGCCACGACGTTTGGATGTGGGCGCGCGGAGAAGAGCAGGTGCGGGAGATCAACGAGCAGCGCGAAAATTCACGTTTTCTGCCCGGGGTGAAGCTTCCGCAGGGGCTTCGCGCTACAACGGATATGGAAGAAGCGGTGCGGGGCGCGGAAGCGGTCGTGATCGCTTCGCCGTCCAAAGCAATGCGCGAAGTGGCGCGGACGCTCAAGCCTTTTTGGCACGCAGACATGCTCTGCGTGCACGCAACCAAAGGCATGGAACTGGAATCGCTGAAGCGGATGTCGACCGTGATCGCGGAGGAACTGGGCTGCGAAGAGCGGAAGATCGGCGTTATCTGCGGTCCGAGCCACGCGGAAGAAGTGGCGCGCCGGCGTCCGACGACGATCGTCGTCGCCTCGGCGGAAGAAGACGAAGCGCAGCGTGCGCAGAATCTGCTGATGAACGCTTATTTCCGCGTTTATACGAACCGGGACGTACTGGGAGCGGAACTGGCCGGCGCGTTCAAAAATATTATTGCGCTCGGCGCGGGATTGTCGGACGGTCTGGAGAACGGCGACAACGCCAAAGCGGCGCTGCTCACCCGGGGGCTGGCGGAGATTACCCGCGTCGGCACGGAAATGGGCGCGAATCCGCTTACTTTCGCGGGCCTGGCCGGCGTAGGCGATCTGGTCGTCACGGCCACAAGCAAGCACAGCCGGAACTGGCGCGCGGGCTATATGCTGGGTCAGGGCAAGCCGCTCGAAGAGGTGCTCGAATCGATGGGCATGGTCGTGGAAGGCATTCGCACGACAGAAGCCGCGCACAGCATTTCGCAAAAGTACAAAGTCCAGATGCCGATCGCGGAACAGCTGTATCACGTTTTGTTCGAAGGTCTCGATCCCAAAACGGCTGTCGAAGCGCTGATGGGACGCGGACCCAAAACCGAGATGGAAATGATGTCCCAGGAAACGTGGGAGCAGTGGCATACGTAAAACGCGGTTTCCGGCATTTTCGGTCCGGAAACGGACGGAATCGGAAGGGGCGTCGCTTGCTATGAATACGGATCGGGCGAATGCGCCGGTAACGGGCAAACACACCGTACTGTTTCTGCCGGCGGGAATTACGGTCGAAGTGCAGGCCGGGACGACTCTGCTGGCGGCCGCGCGCCGGGCGAAGGTGCATCTGCCGGTGCGCTGCGAAGGGAAGATGGGCTGTTTGATGTGCAAGCTGCAGATCGTGTCCGATCCGCCCGGCGTACTTCCGCCCGCCGAAGGCGAGCGGCGCAAACTGGGCGCCTCGATAAACGGCGGAACGCGTCTGGCCTGCCAGGCCCGGGTCTGCGGCAGCGTATCGGCGGAGGTTCCGGAAGACCCGCTCAAACGGGCGGTCCGGCTGCAGCTGGAGCGTAAGCCGCAGGAAGAAGACGATTTTTTCGGCTTCAATTTCTGAGCCGCATGTTAAATCTGCCGACTTGCTTACGAAACGCTTGAAATTATAAGGCCGGTGTATTACTATATGTGTGTTGCCTTTTAGGAACGCAAGTTCTGGGCAGTTTGAGACTTCCGGCCTTTACTCCGCGCTGCGGTTGGTTTTCAGGGTAATCGGAAAGACCAAATACGCCGTATCGGCGGGCACTCGGACGAGTGCCGGGTATGATTGTAACGGGAGGTGAAACGCATGAACAAATCTGATCTGATCAACCAGGTTGCCGACGCATCGGAGCTTGGCAAGAAAGAAGCGACCAAAGCGGTTGACGCCGTTTTCGAAGCAATCTCCACCGCTCTTCAGAACGGTGAAAAAGTCCAGCTCGTCGGATTCGGAAACTTCGAGATTCGCGAACGTTCCGCCCGTAAAGGACGCAACCCGCAAACCGGCGACGAGATCGAAATCCCGGCTAGCAAGATTCCTGCTTTCAAACCGGGCAAAGCCCTCAAAGACGGAATTAAATAAAATCTACATAATCCTTTCGGGGATTGAAGATTTTCGAACGTTTCGGCCCGCTGGATACCGGAACGCTGGGGAAAAGCCCGTGAATATTCATTCACGGCTTTTCTTTTTTTTGCTCAAGCCCGCCGGTTGACAAGCGCTCCCGGCATTTGCCATCATAAATAGACCAGAGAACGATCGAAGAAGGGAGCGGCATGAATATGGAACAATCGGAAAAAGCGGATTACATTGTAGTCAAAGCGCACGAAAACGGCGTACACGTCATCGGTTTGACCCGGGGGCAGGATACCCGGTTTCATCATACGGAAAAGCTCGACAAAGGCGAAGTGCTGATTGCGCAGTTCACCGACCATACGTCGGCGATCAAAGTGCGCGGCAAAGCGACCGTTTTTACCAAGCACGGAAGCATCGATACGGACGTCTGAACCGCGTTTCCGAAAGAATAGACGGGGATTTGTGAGCGTACGCCTTTCGTAGTTCTTGCGAAAAGCTTATGCTATAATAGAAAAGATTGTGACAAAATTAGCGTTGAACGTTGGAAAAGGTCGGAGGCTTATTGATGAAACCCTACTGCGTACCGGAGAAAACCGAGAAGTATATCGGGTATGACATGATTCAGAACCATACGGACATCCCGGCTCTGCCTGACGCCCGGCTGCGTCTTCTGCACGCCTTTCTCGAAGCTTCCCCCGCGGCGGCCAAGAGCGAAGTGTACGGAACCGTAACCGCGCTGCTGCAGGTCGGGCTCGATATTCACGACCGGGTCGCGCCGGGGGACGACAGCGAAGAAGAGCGCGCAATGCGTTCCAGACAGCTGAAAGTCCTGGCGGGCGATTATTACAGCAGCCGTTTCTACGAACTGCTGGCCGGAGCGGGCGAGATCGGCATGGTGGCCGAGCTCAGCCGGGCGATTGCCGACGTCAACCGCCGCAAGATGGAGCTTTACCTGCGCATGCAGCGGGAGCCGCAGCTCGGCCTGGACGATTATCTGAACGAAATGGCCGGGCTCAAAGCCCGGCTGTTCGAGGGCTTCGACGGTCTGCTGGACGGGCCGCTGCTGCCGCACTGGAACAGACTGCTTACGCTGGTCTCGCTGCATGAAGCGGCGGCCGAGGAACTGCAGGCGGCCGGCGACCGGCAGGCTTACGAGGGGCTTACTTTCCGCGGCGGCAGCGCCGCGGGATCGCCGGAAGACGCGGAAGCGCTGCGCGAGCGGCTCTCGAGGCAGCTGCGGCGGACGGCCGCGGACTTCGAAGCCGCGGTCTCGGAACTGCCCGGCGGGATCGACGTTCAAGCGCTGCGTCTTCTGACGGAGCGGTTTGCGGCGTCGGCCGGCGGGGCGGACGAAGCGAAAGGCGAGGTGAAAGAATAATGGCGGATTCGACCAAACCGAAAGAGGAGTTCGTTCACGACGTCTTTCAGCAGATTGCGCCGAAATACGACCGGATGAACAATATCATAAGCTTTAACCGCCATAAATCGTGGCGCAAATTCGCCATGCGCAAAATGGCGGTCTCGCCGGGCGACAGCGCGATCGATCTGTGCTGCGGCACCTGCGATTGGACGATCAGCCTGGCGGAAGCGAGCAAGGGCGGCCCGATTACGGGACTGGATTTCAGCGAAGCCATGCTGGACGTGGGCCGGGAGAAAGTATCCCGCGCGCCGCACGGGAAAGACATTACGCTGGTTCAGGGCAATGCGATGGAACTGCCGTTTGCCGACAATTCCTTCGACTACGCGACGATCGGCTTCGGCCTGCGCAATGTGCCGGATCTGGTGCAGGTGCTCAAGGAAATGCGCCGCGTCGTCAAGCCCGGCGGCATGGTCGTCTGCCTGGAAGTCTCCAAGCCGACCGCCCAGCCGTTCAAAGGCCTGTATTACTTTTACTTCGATCGGGTGCTGCCGGTGTTCGGCAAAGTATTCGCCAAAAGCTACGAGCAGTACAAATGGCTGCCGGAATCGCTGAAGCCGTTCCCCGGCCGCAAAGAACTGGCGAATATTTTTCGCGAGGTGGGTCTTCAGCGGGTCGAGGATTATCCGCTGACCGGCGGGGTCGCCGCGCTGCATATCGGAACGAAGGAGAAATAAAATGTTTAGGAAAATCGGCGTCTACCTGGAAATGATCAAGATTGAACATACTTTATTCGCGTTGCCGTTCGCCTTTATGGGCATGCTGCTCGGCTCCGTCGTCATCAACGGTCATCTGCCCTCCTGGGCGCAGGCGGGATGGATTCTGCTGGCGATGTTCGGCGCGCGCAGCGCCGCGATGGGCGTCAACCGTCTGGCCGACCGCTATATCGACGCCAAAAATCCGCGTACGGCCAAACGCGCCATTCCGGCCGGGCTGCTGAAGTCGGGCGAAGTCGCCGTGTTTGTCGCGATTTCGTTCGCGCTGTTCCTGTGGGCGACGTTCGAATTGTCTTCGTTCGCGCTGCGGCTGTTCCCGATCGCGGCCTTTATGATCGTGTTCTATTCATATACGAAGCGCTTCACCTGGCTGTGCCACGTCGTGCTGGGACTTACGCTTGCGCTGGCGCCGCTCGGCGGCTGGGCCGCCGTGACGCACAGCTTCAGCTGGTCGTCGCTCGTATTCTATCTGACGATCGCGTTCTGGACCGCGGGCTTCGACGTGATCTACGCCTGCGACGATATCGACTTCGACCGCCGGGAAGGTATTTATTCCATCCCGAGCCGGTTCGGTCTTGAAGGAGCGCTCAAGATCGCCCGCTACTTCCACGTCGTGACGGCGATCGGTTTTATCGCGTTGGCGTTCGTGACGCCGCTCGGCTGGTGGTACGCCGCCGGCGTCGTGATCGCCTGCTCGATTCTGTTCTATCAGCATATGCTCGTCAAGCCGAGCGACCTGAGCCGCGTACAAACGGCGTTCTTCACGATGAACAGTACGCTCAGCGGCATTGTATTTGTTTTTACCCTGATCGATTTGGCGGTGAAATATTGGTAAACGAACTCGCGGGCGCCGGCAGACACTGGGTACTCGGCATCACCGGGGCCAGCGGCAGCGTTTACGGTGTCCGGCTGGCGGAAGTCTTGCTGCAGTCGGGCTTTACCGTTCATCTGGTCGTATCGAACGCCGGATGGCGGGTGCTGAAAGAAGAAATGGGCGTCGACGCTTCGAACCGGGAAGCCGAACTGGACCGCTTTTTCGGCGGCCGGACCGGACGGCTTGTTTATCATCCGGTCGCCGATATCGGCGCGTCGATCGCCAGCGGTTCGTTCCGGGCGGAAG
Source organism: Saccharibacillus sp. CPCC 101409 (assembly GCF_030518235.1). Classification (GTDB taxonomy): domain Bacteria; phylum Bacillota; class Bacilli; order Paenibacillales; family Paenibacillaceae; genus Saccharibacillus. Next base: position 737,680 of record NZ_JAULSA010000002.1, read on the forward strand.
GCATGATCGTCGCGCCTTGTTCCATGGGGACGTTATCTGCGATCGCTCACGGCTCGTCGGACAACCTGATGACCCGGGCCGCCGACGTGATGCTCAAGGAAGGGCGTCCGCTGGTGCTCGTGCCGCGGGAAACGCCGCTGCATGCGATCCATCTGGAGAACATGCTGAAGCTGTCGCGTCTGGGCGTGAAGCTGGTGCCGGCCATGCCGGCTTTTTATCAGCGTCCGCAAACGCTCGACGATCTAGTGAACTTCCTGGCCGGCAAGGTGCTGGACACGATTGGAATCGAGCATAATTTGTTTAAAAGATGGGGGGAGGAAACGTGAGGGAGAGCGAACCGCTGCGCCTTGGGCGCATCCTCTACACCAACGTTTGGCCGGTCTACCATTACTTCGACCCGTCGGCGCTGAGCTTTGACGCGCGGACGACGACCGAAGTGCCGGCCGTATTGAACCGCCTGCTGCTAAGCGGGGAGCTGGACATGAGTCCGGTTTCCTCGTTCGCTTACGGCACAGCTTCGGATCGCTTTCTGCTGCTGCCGGATCTGTCGGTCAGCGCCGACGGTCCGGTCAAGTCGATTCTGTGCTTTTCGAAAATGCCGTTTGCGGAAGCGATACGGGGAAAGATCGCGCTGACCAACACCTCCGCGACCTCGATCAACCTGCTGAAGATCATCGCGGAAAAAGCCTACGGCGCCAAGCCGGAGTACGTCACGTGCGAACCGGAGCTCGAACCGATGCTGGAGCGGGCGGACGCCGCTCTGCTGATCGGCGATCACGCGATCCGCGCGGATTGGGCGGATGCCGGCTATGTCGTCACCGATCTCGGCGAAGAATGGAAGCGCTGGACGGGCAAAAGCATGACTTTTGCGATCTGGGCCGTATCGAAGGACGCGGCGAGCCGTTATCCGGAGCGGATCGGCGAATTGTCGGAAGCGCTGTCGGCGAGCAAGCGGCGCAGCCTGGAAGACCTGCTGCCCGTGGCCCGCAAAGCCGAAGCCGAACTGGGCGGAAAGCTGTCTTATTGGAAAGAGTATTTCGAAAACCTGAATTACGATTTGACCCGGGAACGGCTGGAAGGCCTCGGCCTGTACTTCCGTTACGCCCGGGAGATGGGACTGCTGCCGCGGGACGCGGAGATACAGATTTGGACCGACACTACGCAGATACGGGTGAACGAATGAAACGAATGGAGATCTTCGGAACGTTAAAAAAAGACATGGACGCCGTCGAACGTTCGCTGTACGCCAGCATCGAAAACGAAAGCGAAGCGCTCGGCGAAGCGGCGATGCATCTGCTCAAAGCGGGAGGCAAGCGGCTGCGCCCGGCGTTCGTTCTGCTGGGAGGCAAGTTCGGTACATATGAACTGGAGCGCCTGCAGAGCGTCGCCGTGCCGCTGGAGCTGATCCATATGGCTTCGCTGGTGCACGACGACGTGATCGACAACGCGCAGACGCGCCGCGGCCAGCTGACGGTCAAAGCGCAGTGGGACAACCGCATCGCCATGTATACGGGCGATTACATTTATGCCAAAGCGCTGGAAATGATCACGGTGCTGGAAAATCCGCAGATTCATCGCATTCTGGCGAAAGCTATGGTCGAGATGTCGATCGGCGAAATGGAGCAGATCCGCGACTTTTTCAACGCGGGTCAAAGCATTCGCCGCTATATGCTGCGCATCCGCCGCAAAACGGCGCTGCTGATCGCGGTCAGCTGTCAGCTCGGCGCGCTGGCGGCGGGAGCTTCGGCTTCCGCGGCGCGCGAGCTGTACAACTACGGGTACAACGTGGGCATGGCGTTTCAGATCCGCGACGATCTGCTTGATCTGTGCGGAACGGAGAAGCAGATCGGCAAGCCTCCGGGCAGCGATATCCGCCAGGGCAATATCACGATCCCCGTGCTGTACGCCCTGCAGGACGAAGCCCTTCGCGGTCCGCTGCTGGAAGAAATTTCGCGCATCCATGCCGCGGACGGACGTACGGACGTCAGCCGCGCGGTCGGAATGATTACCGGCAGCGCGGGAATCGCGCGCGCCGAAGAACTGGCCGAACGCTACACGCAAAAAGCGCTGGCCGCGCTGGACAGGCTGCCCGATATCCGGGCCCGCCGCCATCTGCGCGACATCGCCCATTTCGTTTCGAGACGAATGTATTGACCGGAAACAAGCCGGAAGCGCCTCATTTATTGCAGCTCGACGTTTGACCCTCTCAAAAACGAACGCCTTAGCCGATAATAAATCATAGCCGAAAGTGGGAGATTGCGATGGAACGTACTTTTCTGATGGTAAAACCCGATGGAGTGCAGCGCGGATTGATCGGACGGATCGTCAGCCGATTCGAAGACAAAGGGTTCAAGCTGGTGGGCGGCAAGTTTATGCGGATTTCCGAAGAACAAGCCAAACGCCATTACGCCGAGCACGAAGGCAAACCTTTTTTCGGGGAACTGGTCGACTTTATTACGTCGGGACCGGTCTTCGCGATGGTCTGGGAAGGCGACGACGTGATCGCGCTGTCCCGCACCCTGATGGGCAAAACCAGAGTGAACGAGGCGCTTCCGGGTACGATCCGAGGAGATTTCGCGGCGCACACGCCGTTTAATCTGATTCACGGGTCGGACGGTCCGGAAAGCGCTCAGCGCGAAATCGCCAATTTTTTCACCGAAGCGGAACAGCTTGATTACGATAAGGCGGTGACGAGGTGGATCTGACCAGAAGCGGCGCGGGGCGCGAAGAAGTTTCGGCTCCGGGAAGCGACCCGGATTACAGCGGGTTTATCAAAAGTGTAAATGCAAGTACGGGAATCGATCTGGCCCAATATAAGGAAGCGCAGATGAAGCGCCGTTTGACGACGCTGCGCAGCAAACACGGCTACAACACGTTTGCGCAATTTTTCGAAGCGATGAAAAAAGACAAAAACCTGTTTTACGAATTCCTCGACCGGATGACGATCAACGTATCGGAATTCTGGCGCAACCCGAACCGCTGGGAAGTGCTGCGCGACAGCATTGTTCCGGAACTGCGTTCCGGCGGCAAAAAAGGCCTGAAAGTATGGAGCGCGGCCTGCTCGACGGGCGAAGAACCGTATACGATCGCCATGATTCTCGACGGTCACGGCATTCTCGGCGACTCCAAGCTGAACGCGGCCGATCTGGACGAAGGCGCGCTGGCGAAAGCCAAACAGGGCCAGTACCTGGAGCGCTCGCTCAAGGACGTGCCGCCGCAGGTGGCGGAGAAGTATTTCAAAGCCGACGGCCTGATGTACAAAGTGGACGACAAGCTCAAGAGGGCGGTCAATTTCCACAAACTGAACCTGCTGACGGACAAGTTCGAAGACGGCTACGATCTGATCGTGTGCCGGAACGTCATGATCTACTTTACTGAAGAAGCCAAGTCGGCGCTGTACCACAAGTTTGCGGCAAGCCTGCGCAAAGGCGGCATCCTGTTCGTCGGGAGCACCGAGCAGATCTTTTCTCCGGGGCAGTACGGCCTGGAGCCGTGCGACACCTTTTTCTATCGCAAAGCCTGAAACAAATCCGAATCTGCCGATTCGCAAAAGCCGCCGTCGTCCGCATTCCTGCGGAGACGGCGGCTTTTTGCGCGGACGTAAAACAGGGCAAGAAAACGGAGACCCGAACCAAAATAAGAAGGCGGCTTGGAGAAGCAGCAAGCAGATGGTATAATGGGCGAAGACATTTACGGATTTTAGCCGTTTACAGTTTAAAAGTTTAAAGGGGGAACGCATCATGAGTTTACGTTACTTGACCGCCGGGGAGACCCACGGTCCGCAGCTGACCGCGATCGTCGAGGGGATGCCCAGCAATCTGCGGATCGATTTCGAGGCTTTGAATTTCCAGCTGCTGCGCAGACAAAAAGGATACGGCCGCGGCCGGCGCATGCAGATCGAGCAGGATCGCGCCGATATCGTCGGCGGCGTTCGCCACGGGCAGACCACGGGCGCGCCGATTGCGCTTGTCGTCGCCAACAACGACTGGAAGCACTGGACCAAGATCATGAACGTCGAGCCGATCGAAGGCACGGACGAAGAGAAGCGGCGCATCCACCGTCCGCGTCCCGGCCACGCCGACCTGAACGGCGGATTGAAATATAACCAGACGGACCTGCGCAACGTGCTCGAACGCTCGAGCGCCCGCGAAACGGCCGTCCGCGTCGCCGTCGGCGCGCTGGCCCGCCAGTTCCTCGAAAACTTCGGCGTCCGCATCGGCGGCCAGGTGCTGCGCATCGGCGAGATTGCGGCGCCCGCAAACGACCTGCCGCTGGATGAACTGGTTGCGCGCACGGAGGCTTCTTCGGTGCGCGTGGCGGACGAAGAAACCGAGAAGAAGATGGAAGCCTATATCGACCAGATCAAAAAAGACGGCGACTCCGTCGGCGGCATCGTGGAATGTATCGTCGAAGGGCTTCCCGTCGGTCTGGGCAGCTATGTGCAGTACGACCGCAAACTCGACGGAAAGATCGCGCAGGCGGTCATGTCGATCAACGCGTTCAAAGGCGTGGAGATCGGCATCGGCTTCGAAGCCGGACAGCTGCGAGGATCGCAGGTGCATGACGAGATTCTGCATGCGGAAGGGCAGGGGTATACCCGCGCCTCCAATCGCCTCGGCGGCTTCGAAGGCGGCGTGACCAACGGCATGCCGATCGTCGTGCGCGGCGTGATGAAGCCGATCCCGACGCTCTACAAGCCGCTGCGCAGCGTGGATATCGATACAAAAGAAGCGTTCAACGCCCAGGTGGAGCGTTCCGACGCCTGCGCCGTTCCGGCGGCCAGCGTCGTGCTGGAAAGCGTAGTCGCCTGGGAAGTGGCAAAAGCTTTCCTGGAGAAATTCGGCGGCGATTCGATGGAAGAGATCCGCGCGAATTACGACAGCTACAAACGCCAGCTGGAGAACTACTGATATGACGGGCGAAGTTCGAACGCTGACGGTGGAACTCGGCGAACGCTCGTATCCGATCCTGATCGGCGAAGGGCTGCTGGACGAAGCGGCGAAGCATCTTCGGGACGCCGGCGTGCCGGACAAAAGCCCGCTGATGATCGTGAGCGACGACAATACGGCGCCGCTGTATCTGGAGCGCCTGGAGCAGGCGCTCCGCTCCGGAGGGTACCGCGTAGTCAGCGCCGTGGTGGCCGCGGGCGAGAAATCCAAATCGCTGGACGTCTACGAATCGCTGATTACGCGGGCGATCGAAGCCGGTTTGGACCGTTCGTCGGCGATCCTGGCGCTCGGCGGCGGCGTGGTCGGCGATCTGGCCGGCTTTGTCGCCGGGACGTATATGCGCGGCATCCGCTTCGTGCAGGTGCCGACGACCATTCTGGCGCACGACAGCAGCGTCGGCGGCAAAGTGGCGGTCAATCACCCGCTCGCCAAAAATATGATCGGCGTGTTCCATCAGCCCGAGCTTGTCCTTTACGACGTCGGCACGCTTGCGACGCTGCCTCCGCGGGAAGTACGCGCCGGGCTGTCGGAGATGGTCAAGCACGGCCTGATCTGGGACCGCGAGTTTGCCCAATGGTGCTGGGACGCTGCGCCGCGCCTGCTGAATCTCGAGCCGGAAGCGTTGATCTACGGATTGGAACGGGGCTGCGCGATCAAAGCGCAGATCGTCTCGCGCGACGAGCGCGAGAACGATCTGCGGGCGATCCTGAACCTTGGGCATACGCTGGGTCATGCGATCGAAGCCGTAGCGGGTTACGGACGGTTCCTGCACGGCGAAGCCATCGCCGTCGGCATGGCCGCCGCGGCGCTGCTCGGCGAAGAACGCGGCGGGGAAACCGGGCTGTATGCCGAAACGATGCTCATGCTGCGGGCGCTCGAACTGCCCGTCACGCTGCCGGAAGACCTGGACACCGGGGCGTTGATGGCCGCTATGCAGCATGATAAAAAATTTCGGGAAGGCAGGATGGTCTATATCGTGCCGACCGGACTCGGCCGCGTGGAAATAGCGGACGACGTGGAAGCGGACGTCGTTCGGGACATCATCGAACGGCTGAAAGAGAAGGAGGAACCATCGTGATCTACAATCGAGGTATTCGCGGAGCGACGACGGTGGAGCAAAACGACAGGGAAGAAATTTACGTGGCGACCGAAGAACTGGCGGCGGAGATGATCCGGCGCAACGCTGTCGATCCCGAACTTGTCAGCAACGTCTGGATCACGGTGACGCACGATCTGGACGCCGCTTTTCCGGCGGTGGCGATCCGCAAGCAGCCGGGCTGGGACTTCGTGCCGCTGATGTGCGCGATGGAAATTCCGGTCGAAGGCAGCCTGCCGCGCTGCATTCGCTTGATGATTCAGGTGAATACGGGTAAAGGGCAGCGCGAGATCCAGCATGTGTATCAGCGCGGCGCGGTCGTGCTGCGCCCGGATCTGGCAAAGTAAAGTCGCGCGCTTGCTATCGGGCCTGGAATCGGGTATAGTAATTGAAAACCAAACGGATTCGCGCTTTTGCGCCGGGAACAGGAGTGTTTCCGGGTAATGGTGAAGAATCGTGAGGCCCGCAGGGGCCGGGCGGCCGCAGAGCCGCCAGATGAGCAGAGTCAGGCTGAGCTGAGTGAACGTATAGCGAAAGAAACGGAACGCTTCGGAAAGTGCGGCTTCCGATCGACGGTTCCCCGGTTTCTCCTTTTCCATTATTGGATAACAGGAGGACGCCGGGAGTTGCGGCGATCCGAATCGCTTCGAGAAGAAGGCGAAGAGCTTTCCGGTTTCGGCTGTACATAAACGAATGCGATCCCCCGGAAGCGAATTCCGGCGTTCCCGTCCACAGGCGGAACCGCCGGTCGCATCCTACAGGCCTCTGCTGCACAGCGGAGGTCTTTTTGTATCCGCGCAGCGGCGGATTCCGGCGGGAACGGCCTCGAGGCTCCCGATTGAACAAATCCCCTCGAAGGAGAGATCGATATGCAAACCAACGAACCCATCCAGGCTGCAGAATTCCAGGCCGTACAGACTCCGGCGGGCGACTTTGTAAAAGAAGGGCTGGCAAGGGCCGCCGAAGGACATTCGCTGTCGCGCGAGCAGGCCCGTCTGGCGATGGAAGGCATCATGGGCGGAGCGGCGACTCCGGCGCAGATCGGCGGATTTCTGCTGGCGCTGCGCATGAAAGGCGAAACGACGGAAGAAATCACCGGCTTCGCGGAAGCGATGAGAGGCTTTGCGGGCCGCGTCGGAACGCGCCGCGAAGATCTGCTCGACACCTGCGGAACCGGCGGATCGGGCATCCACAAGTTCAATATCTCGACCGCTTCGGCGCTGATCGCCGCTTCCGCTTCGGTGCGCGTCGCCAAGCACGGCAACCGCTCGGCAAGCGGCCGGGCCGGCAGCGCAGACGTGCTGGAAGCGCTCGGCGTCAATATCGGCTTGAACGGCGCTCAGGCCGCCGACTGCCTGGATCGGATCGGCATCTGCTTCCTGTTCGCGCAGACCTACCATCCGTCGATGAAGCACGCGGCGGCCCCGCGCCGCGAACTGGGCGTGCGCACGGTATTCAACCTGCTGGGCCCGCTGACCAATCCGGCCGGCGCCGACCGGCAGCTGCTCGGTCTGTACGACGCCGGCCGCACCGAACAGATCGCCTCGGTGCTTGGCAATCTGGGTACGCGCCGCGCGCTCGTCGTCGCGGGGCTCGACGGCCTGGACGAAATCAGCGTCTCGGGCCCGACCCGCGTGTCGGAATTGAAAGACGGCGTCGTCCGCACGTACGAGATCACGCCGGAAGAACTGGGATTGTCGCGCCATGCGCTGGAGGATATCCTGGGCGGGGACGCGGCGGACAACGCGCGGATCGTGCGCGAAGTGCTGAGCGGCAAGCGCGGCGCCCGCCGCGATATCGTGCTCGCCAACGCGGGAGCGTGCATTTATACCGCCGGCCGGGCCGGCAGTCTGGTTGACGGCGTACGGATGGCGGCGGATATCGTGGATTCGGGGTTGGCGTCGGACAAGTTGGAGCAGTTGATACGGATAACGGGGGAATGCAGCTATGTATCTTGATCGAATCGTCGAAACGAAGAAAAAAGAAGTCGAAGCGCTCAAGCGCTCTTTGTCCATAAAAGAAGCCGAACGGACGATATCGGGCATGCCGGATACGCTCGGATTCGAACGCGCGCTGCGCAGTCCCAACCGTCCGGACATGGCGCTGATCGCCGAAGTCAAAAAGGCGTCGCCGTCCAAAGGGCTGATCCGGGAAGATTTTCATCCGGTGCAGCTTGCGTTCGCGTACGAACAAGGCGGAGCGGACTGCCTGTCCGTACTGACCGACCGGGATTATTTCCAGGGCAGCCCGGAATATCTGACGCAGATTCGCGCCGCGGTGAAGCTGCCGATTCTGCGCAAAGATTTCGTGATCGACGAAAGCCAAATTTACGAAGCCCGGCTGATCGGCGCGGATGCGGTGCTGCTGATCGCGGCGATCCTGCCGGCCGCCCGGCTGCGCGAGCTGAAAGCGGCGGCGGAAGCGCTCGGCCTCGATACGCTGATCGAAGTGCATAACGCGCAGGAGCTGGAAGCGGTGCTAGAAGTAACCGACCGCGGATTGATCGGCGTCAACAACCGCAATCTGCATACGTTCGAGACGAGTCTGGAAGTAACGGCCGAACTGTCGGCCCTCGTGCCGGCAGACGCGCTGCTTATCAGCGAAAGCGCCATCCGCACAGCCGAGGATATCGCTTACGTAGGCGAGAACGGAGCGCGGGGCGTGCTGATCGGCGAAACGTTCATGCGCCGTCCGGATGTGCGGCGGGCCGTGGAAGAACTGATGGGACCGGCGCTGCCCGAAGCGGCTCAACCCCGTTCCGCTTCGCGCCGCGGCGGAGCTTCGTTATGAGGCCGGACGAGATTCGCGAGGCCGATTCGCGGCCGCCGCGGCCGGGAAAAACGGAGGAGCCGCTCCGCCGCACGCTGATCAAAATCTGTGGAATTCAGTCCGCTGAAGTGTTAAAATCTGTGGCAGGTCTGCCGGTCGATTATATCGGGATCGTGTTCGCGCCGAGCAAACGCCGGGTGGAACCGGAAGCGGCGGCGGCTATGCTGAGCGAAGCGTTCGGCGCGCCGGCGGCGGAAGATACGGCGGAAAAGGGAAGTCCGGCGGCCGCATCCGAGCGGACCCGGCCGAAAATCGCGGGCGTATTCGTCGATCCGGCGCTGCCCGAGCTTCGCCGGACGCTGGAAATCGTGAAACTCGACGTGGTGCAGCTGCACGGCGCGGAAACGCCCGAGTACTGCCGCGAAGTGCGCGAAACGTTCGGCGTGCAGGTATTCAAAGCGCTGTCGGTCAAAAGCGATGCGGCGCTCCAACAACATGCCGCTCTTGTCCGGGAAGAAGCCGCCCGACGCGCCGAAGAAGCGGCTTCGGCTTACGCGGGCGCCGTCGACGCGCTGCTGGTGGACACCTACGATCCGCTGCATGGCGGAGGATCGGGACGCACCTTCAACTGGGAACTGATTCCTTTGTATAAAAAGTCGGCCGCCGCGCACGGACTGCCGCTGTTTGTGGCAGGCGGTCTGACGCCGGACAACGCGGGAGAACTGGTGCGCGATTACGCGCCGGGCGGCGTGGACGTATCGAGCGGCGTGGAAACGGACGGACACAAAGATATCGCAAAAATCATTTCATTCGTGGAAAGGGTGGCTATCTCATGATTCAGCAGGTACCGGACGCAAAAGGACGCTACGGCGATTTCGGAGGACGCTTCGTGCCCGAAACGCTGATGAACGCTTTGATCGAACTGGAACAATCTTATTTGAAATACGCGGAGGACGAAGAGTTCAACGCCGAACTGAACGATCTGCTGAAGCAGTATTCCGGCCGGGAAACGCCGCTGTATTACGCGCAGCGGCTGACGGAGCATTTCGGCGGCGCAAAGATTTATCTGAAGCGCGAAGACCTGAACCATACCGGCGCGCACAAGATCAACAACGCGCTCGGACAGGGGCTGCTCGCCGTACGCATGGGCAAAAAGAAAGTGATTGCCGAAACCGGCGCCGGCCAGCACGGCGTGGCGACGGCGACCGTCGCGGCGCTGCTCGGTCTGGAATGCAAAGTATTCATGGGCGAAGAAGACATGCACCGCCAGCAGCTTAACGTATTCCGCATGCGTCTGCTCGGAGCGGAAGTCGTGCCCGTGCTGTCCGGCACCAAAACGCTCAAAGACGCAGGCAACGAAGCGCTGCGCTATTGGGTCAGCCACGTCCACGATACGTTCTATATTCTCGGTTCGGCCGTCGGCCCGCATCCGTATCCGTTGATCGTACGCAACTTCCAGCGGGTGATCGGCGACGAAACGCGGCGCCAGATTCTGGAGAGCGAAGGAAGGCTGCCGGATACGATCGTGGCCGCCGTCGGCGGCGGCAGCAATGCGATCGGCATGTTCTATCCGTTCGTGCGCGACAAAGGCGTGGAGTTTGTCGGCGTGGAAGCGGCCGGCAAAGGCATCGATACGCCGCTGCACGCGGCGACGATGAGCCTGGGCACCAAAGGCGTATTCCAGGGCTCGATGAGTTATCTGCTCCAGGACGAATACGGCCAGGTGCAGCCGGCGCACTCCATCTCGGCGGGACTCGATTATCCCGGCGTGGGTCCGGAGCATTCGTATCTGAAAGACGTCGGCCGGGCCAAATACGTGCCGATTACCGACGACGAAGCGCTGGCGGCGCTCAAACTGCTCTGCCGCACGGAAGGCATTATTCCGGCGCTGGAATCGGCGCATGCGCTGGCGCAGGCCGGCAAGATCGCGCCGGAACTCGGCAAAGATAAACTGCTGGTCGTTTGTTTGTCCGGACGCGGCGACAAAGACGTCGAATCGATTATGGCCTACGAGAACGAAGGAGGAGAAGCGCAATGAATTCGCAGCAGATCACGAACAATCGGACCCGGATGAGCCATGCCGCCGCCGGCGGACTTTCGGCTGGAGGCTCCGCGTCGGGCAGCGGCGAGCGGGCCGACCTGCTGGCGGAGACGTTCCGCCGCATCCGCGAACAAAACGGCACGGCGCTGATTCCTTTTCTGACCGTGGGCGATCCCGATATCGAAACGACCATCGAAATCGTGCAGCACCTGGAAGCAGCGGGCGCGGACGTGCTGGAGCTCGGCGTGCCGTACTCCGATCCGCTCGCCGACGGTCCGGTGATCCAGCGCGCGTCTTCGCGGGCGCTTCAGCAGCTGATTACGGTCCGCACCTGTCTGGAAGTAGCACAAAAAGCCCGCGAGCGCGGCGTGACAATGCCGTTCGTACTGTTCACTTACTATAATCCGGTGCTGCAAACGGGCCTGGAATCTTTCTTCGAACTGGCGGCGGAGCACGGGATCAGCGGCCTGATTATTCCCGATCTGCCGCACGAAGAAGCTTCCGAGATGCTGGAACGCGCGGACCGGGCGAATATCGCGCTGATTCCGCTCGTCGCGCCGACGTCCAGCGAACGGATCGAGAAAATTTTGCAAAACGGCCGCGGCTTCGTTTACTGCGTTTCTTCCCTCGGCGTGACGGGCGAGCGCGCTTCGTTCCACGAAGGCGTTGACGCTTTTATCGAAGACGTCAAATCCCGCACGACCCTGCCGGTGGCGGTCGGTTTCGGCATCTCCAGCCGGGAGCAGGTGCTGCGTTTCTCCGAGCGCTGCGACGGCGTCGTGGTGGGCAGCGCGATCGTGCGAAAAATCGAATCCTGCATCCCCGACCTGATGAATGCCGCCAAACGCGAGAATGCGCTCTTGCAAATTCGCGAATTTGTGGCAGAATTAAAAGCATAACTTTTTGAGCGTGACGCCGCCCGACACTGTCGCGCTGCAACACGCCAAATCAGGAAAGTAGGGGGATTCCATGCAGCCTAAACCGCATATCGTCGATCTTCCGGTTTACCAGCCCGGCAAACCGATCGAAGAAGTTCAAAAAGAATACGGCCTGGACGAAGTCGTCAAACTGGCCTCGAACGAAAATCCGTATGGATTTTCCCCGCGGGTAAGAGACGCGATCGAAAGCGAATTATCCAAATTTTATTTATATCCGGACGGGGCGTCCGTCGAGCTGACGGCCGCACTGGCGGAACATCTGTCCGTGCAGCCCGACCGGATTATTTTCGGTTGCGGCTCGGACGAAGTGATCGCCCTGATCGCCCGCGCGTTCCTGATGGAAGGCGACGAAACGATCATGGCCGACTGCACGTTCTCCGTGTACAAAAGCAATGCGGATATCGAGCAGGCGGTCAGCATCGAAGTTCCGCTCAAGGACGGCAAGCACGATCTCGACGCCATGCTGGCGGCGGTAAGCGACCGGACCAAGATCGTCTGGATCTGCAACCCGAACAATCCGACCGGCACGATTGTAAACCGCGGCGAGCTGCGAAGCTTCTTGGACCGTGTGCCTTCTTCCGTTATGGTCGTGCTCGACGAAGCGTATTTCGAATACGTCACCGATTCCGGCTACCCGGACGGTCTGACACTGCTCGCCGACTATCCGAACGTGGTCGTGCTGCGCACCTTTTCCAAAATTTACGGCCTCGCCGCGCTGCGTATCGGCTACGGAGTCGGCAGCGCCGAAGTGATCCGTTCGATCAACCAGGTGCGCGAGCCGTTTAACACCACGAGAATCGCGCAGGCCGCGGCCAAAGCCGCGCTGGCGGATCAATCTTTCGTCCAGTCCTGCCGGGAGAAGAACGCGGAAGGCATTCAATATCTGGAACGCGAATTCGGCCGTCTCGGCCTGGAAAGTTTCCCGGCCAACGGCAACTTTATCATGGTGGATACCCGGCAGTCCGCGGCGGACCTGTTCCAGCGCATGCTGCGCAAAGGCGTCATCGCCCGTTCGGGGTTCAAGCGTTATCCGACTTATCTGCGGGTCACCGTCGGTTCTCCGCGCGAGAACGAGATTTTTATCCGCATTTTCGAAGAAACGCTGAGCGAGCGGGGCGCGACCGTCTGAACCGGCGGCCGTTTCCCGTAACGACTCGACAACCCACACCTGACGAAGCGAGGCTGACCTCTTATGAAAATTGCCGTTATCGGCGCAGGACTGATCGGCGGCTCGCTGGCGCTGTGCTTCCGGGGCAAACCGGAAATCGAGCTGGTGGGCTACTCCCACCGGCAGGATCTGGCCGACCTCAGCGTACAGCTCGGCGTTGTGGATTCCGCGACCCTGTCGCTGGAAGAAGCCGCGGCGGACGCCGATTTTATTTTTTTGAGCACCCCTGTCGGACTGCTCGAAACGTATTTGGAGAAAATTAACGCGCTACCGTTAAAAAACGGCTGTATCGTAACGGACGTAGGCAGCACCAAAGCGTCGATTGCGGCGCGGGCGCGCGAGCTGGACTGGGGAAAAGCCTGCTTTATCGGCGGACACCCGATGGCCGGTTCGGAGCGTTCGGGCGTGCAGGCGGCGACGTCGCTGCTGTTCGAGAACGCGTATTACGTGCTGACTCCGCCGCCGGAAACCGATCCGGACGCGATCGACGCGCTGACGAGACTGCTGGCGCTCACGCGGGCGAAAGTCATTTGCATGGAGCCGGATCAGCACGACGAGATCGTCGGCGCGATCAGCCATCTGCCGCATATCATTGCCGTGGCGCTCGTCAATCAGATCAGCGGCTACGACGAAAACAACTCCCTGTACCGGACGCTGGCGGCCGGCGGCTTCCGCGATATCACCCGGATCGCGTCGAGCGACCCCGTGGTCTGGCGCGATATTTTGCTGAACAACCGCTTCATCCTTTTAAAGCTTCTACGCGACTGGAATTCCCAGGTCGAAGGCTTTATCGGCCAGTTGGAGCGGGAAGACGGCGAAGGAATCGCCAGACGGTTCCACGACGCCGGCGAATTCCGCAGCGAGCTGCCGGAACGGCGCAAAGGCGCAATCGCGCGGACGTACGACCTGTATCTCGACGTGCCCGACCATCCGGGCATCATCGGGCGAATCACGACCGAGCTCGGTTCGCGCGGCATCAACTTGAGCAACCTGCAGATTATCGAGAGCCGCGAGGATGTACCGGGACTGATGCGGCTGTCGTTTCGCGACGGCGTGCATATGGAACGGGCGCGCGAAGCGCTCGGCAGTCTGGAATTTACCGTTTACACATGAACGTGCGATAAAAGCGCGAGAAGGACGCACGGCTCCGGCCTGCGTCCTTTGTTATCGGCGTACGCATTACATGCGGAGCAATAGAAAATTTTCCGACAAAAAAGGAAAAGAAAGCGTTGACAAAATGGAAGCGGATTCATATAATAAAAGTACAGTATGGTTTCTCTCCACTCCTATTAACTTAGTGCACTTTACGTAGTGTACGGGCCGCTCACAGTGAGCGGTCTTTTTTTTGCGCTTTTTCAAACAGGCGGCGCAAAGGATCGGAATTTGCCGCGATCCGCTTAAATCCTCGTTTTTTGACGAAAAATTGCTTCCAACCGCAAATCAGGACGTTCCGAATGGGTAAAGAATCAGTAGACAGAGACCGTTTTGTTTCGCGAACTGCGACGCGCGGCAGGCCGCTTCTTATCCGGAGCCGGCTTTTTCCGTACGGCGAAGATCCGCGGAACAAGCGAAGGAGGGGAGAATATGGCCGACGCCAAGCCGATGCTGCAGCCTTTGCGCGTCGCATCCGGCTGGAAGCTTGAAGTGAACGGGCTGTACGAGCTGGACCCTTCCCCCGAAACGCTGGACTGGTTCTACGGCTCGATCCTGTTCAGCGCGGTTCACCGGCAGCTCGGGTACGAGCTGTATGTCCGCTGGGAACCGGAAGGCGATCCGGCCGGCTGCTTTTTGCTGCATCGGTATTTTATCAAATTCGGCCCCGCGGGCGGCGAGGTGCTCGAAGCGTATCTGATCGACGAGCAGCGCATCAAGTCGCGGAAGCGGCTGGTCGAACGGCTCGAAGAGCATATGCTGCAAACGACATGGATGTAGCGCACCGCCGGTTGACGGGCGGCAGGCGGCGGATAACCGGAGGCTTCCGGTTCCGCCGCCTTTTGTTTTGCGCGCCCCGAAGGGTATACTGGAAAGATAGCGAGAAACTGCAGGGCGCGGAGGGAATTCCATGATTTACATAACGGGCGATGTGCACGGCGCGGGTCGAATCGGCAGCCGGCTGAACAGCCGGGTGTTTCCCGCGCAGAAGAAGCTGGGCAAAAAAGATTTCGTGATCGTCGCCGGCGATTTCGGTCTGCTCTGGAACGGGGATGCCGAAGACCGGTTCTGGCTGAAGTGGCTGGATCGGACCAAGCCGTTCACCACATTGTTTATCGACGGGAATCACGAGAATTTCGAGCTGCTGGAAAACGGATTTTGCGCTGACCCATACCTGCTCGCGTTCGGCGCTGGACTGGATCGGCACAAATCTCGGCACCGAAGCGAAGCCCGACGAGATGCACGATTATTTTCAGTCGATCGAAGACAAACTGGATTACGGCCGCTGGTTCTTCGGACATTATCACGCCGAGGCGAAGCTGCCCCGCCGCCGCAGGCTGATCTATCAAGACCTGATCGAGAGCGAAAGGAGCGAGTAACCGGCATGGAACGACTTTCGGACTCCGTCAAACGAAATATGGAAGAGCTGCTTGAGCGAAAAAAGTCCGGCGATACGGCGCAAGCTGTCCGGCTGCTGGGTCAAATTGGCCGTTCGGACCAATGCGAAGCCGCCGCTGCGCTGCTGCCGTTTCTGTACGACGAAGAGCCGGATATCGCGGCGGCCGCCGAATCGGCGCTGGGACGGCTGCTCGAAAGCTGTCCGCCGGATGGGCTGGTCCGGCTCGACGAACAATCGCGCTTGGGAAGCGGCCGGCTGTGGCAGGTCGATACGCCGCCCTGGCGGGAAGCGCAGGCAGCGGTTTTGTCCGCGCTGGACGGCGCGGGCTTTACGCGCCTTGCGCTGGCGAGCTTTCACCGGAGCGGCTTCGTGCGCGAACAGGCGGTGCTGCGTCTGGGAAGCCTCCCCGGAGGAAAAGGGCTGCCGTTTCTGCTGCTGCGCATGAACGACTGGGTGCGCCAGATCCGCCGGCAGTCGCAGCGTTCGCTCGAAAGCAGGCTCCTGCCGGAATTCGCGGACGACTGGCTGGCTTCGACCGAATTGGTTTTGCGCCTGCTTCAATGCAGCCGCGATTCGTTCGGCCCTTTCGTCGAAGCCGTGGCCGTGCTGCTGCGGCGCGCGGAGTGCGCGCCGGCGCTGAACCGGGCGATGGGCTCGCCGCGGGCGCCGGAGCGGCGCTTCGCGTTCCGCTGCGCGCTGGAAGCGGAAGCGGCTTCTCCCGCGGAAGTGCTCGGCCGCGCGCTGTCGGCAGCCGATCCTTGGCTGCGCCTGTGGGCGGCCCGTCTGGCCGCGAAACGGCTGTTCGGAAGCGAGCGAACCGCCGCTTTGGAAACCATGCTGCGCGATCCGCTGCCGGCCGTGCGCCGCGAAGCGCTGGATGAGCTGCCCGGGCACGACGCCGGCCTCGCCGAAACGGTTCTGCAAGCCGCGCTGCTGGACCGCAGTCCGGCGGTGCGGGAGACCGCGCGCCGGCAGTTGGACCGGCTCGATCCCGGCGGGAACGATTATGCGCTGCTGTATCTCGACGCGATCTGGAACGGGGACGAGCGGAGGCTGCCGCAGGCTGTAGCGGGTCTGGGGGAGACGGGTTCGGCAGCCGACGCCGAGGTGCTGCTCGATTACGCCGGCCATTTGCGGCCGGCGGTGCGCAAAGCCGTGCTGCGCGCCTGGACCCTGCTCGGCGCTGACGAGTACGCGCGGCGGATCGCGCTTGAGCTGCGCAGTCCGCAGCCCGGCGTTTCGCGCGCCGCGGCGGAAGCGCTGCTGCGGCATCCGCACTGGATTACGGCGGAGGAACTGCTGGAGATTCTGTCGGACGAAGCGAATCCGCATGTAAGGCGCAATGCGCTGCGTCTCCTGCCCCGGCTGGGCCGATGGAAGCAGCTGCTTGTGCTGCTGCGCCGCCTGCCGTCAGCGGACGACGAGGACGAAGAGAGCCTGGTGCGCCGTCAGCTGTCCGGCTGGATCAAGCAGCCGAACCGCAGTTATGCGGATTTCCCCTCGGAAGCCGAGCGCGGGGAACTGCTCGGCGCGCTGGAGGCGGGCCGCCGGAAGCTGACGCAGCAGGAATACCGCTCGCTGCAATGGCTAATTCCGACTTGAACTGTCGGAGCCGGCATAGGATACTGTAGAATAAGACTTTTCATGCAGACGCATAAGGACGAACGATAAACCGAACGAATACGAATCAAGCTGCAAAGGGGATCACACGATGATGAACTGGGCGGAAATCGCCAGAACCAAAAACGTGCACGCCGTCCGTACCGCCGCCGGCGAACTGGACGTCAACGAAAAAGACGAGCGCGGCCGCACGCCGCTGATGCTGTTTATGACGTACAAGCTGCCGACGGAAGCGATCGAGATTCTGCTGGAGCGCGGCGCGGAGCTGGAAGTGACGGACAAGCTGGGCGAGACGGCGCTGCTCAAAGCGATCAAATTCCATCAGGTGGGTTCGGTCAAGCTGCTGCTGAAATACGGCGCCCAGATCGATTCGCCGGCCGGCATTCGCTCGACGCCGTGGAATGCGGCCCGCGCGGACCGGACGCTGGCCGATCTGCTGCTGGATACGCACGGCGCGGTGCGGCTGACGCTGACAAGCGAGGAAGAACAAACGCTGAACGCGCTGCTGTACGAAGAAAACGGACAAAAGCTGCGCGAAGGCCTGCGTAACCTGGATTCGTCCGTGCTGCTGCATGCTTTCGTCAACGCGTACAACTGGGACGACGGACCGGAGATCATGTTCGACGTGCTGGAGCACCCGGCCTGCGCGGAGATCACGCTGCTGGATATGTACGATCTGGCCGACGGGGATTACTGGCTTCAGGCGCATCCCGAAGACTATGCGGATTCCGAAGAAGGAGTCCGCTACCGGGAGCTGGCCAAGCGCCTGCGGGACAGATTGGAATCGTCGCTGCCGGAAAACTTTCGATGAACCCCGCTTTCGGGGAATGGATCGAACACATCGAACGCGGAAAAACCCGGGGGTACGAACAAGTCGAAGCCTGCGCGAAATGCAAATCGGGCGAACGGATTGTCCAGTATGCGTTACGAAAACGCGGCGGCCGGTATCAGGCTTATTTCTTTGCCGTCGATACAAACGAGATGGATCGCGCCGAAGATGCGGCGGAAGAATCGCTGCTGGAATTCGATCGGCTGCAGGAAGCGCTGGGCAGCCTGCAAAGCCGGGGAGCGGAGTTCTCGCGCTTTGCCCCGTTCAAAGGACAGCAGCCGTTCTGATCCGGAAAGGGGAACGAAGTTTATGTACAAGCCCAAACCCTATAACGAACGCAGCGACGGCGGCAAAAAAACGATCGAGGTGTCGCAGTCCGAGATCGCCGCTTTTATCCGGACGATGCGCTACCTGAAATTTTCGTGCGGGGAGCCGGAGTGTCTGCCTTATGCCGGCAGCGACGCGCTCAACCGGCTGCTGGACGCGATGATCGACGCCGCGGACGAAAGCGCCCGGGAGCGCGAAGTGTTCGCGCAGCCGAATCCGACCGCCGAAATCTTTGTGCGCGGTCGGATCGCGCGGACGGAAGACGAAGAAAACGGCGAACTGGAGCCCGAACTGCTGGAGCTGGGCGCGGCGGCTTGTTTGTATCCGCATCCGACCGCCGAGCTGGAGCATCCGGGCGAAGAATGGAATTTCCTGCTGCCCGCGGAAAAAATCTATTCCGGCGAAGCGCTGGTCCAGCATCTGACGCGCGTGATGTACGAGGAAGGCAGTCCGGAGCGCATCGAAAAGGACTGGAGACGGATTCCGCTGCAAATTCGCAATCTGCTGGCCGCGATCGACTTCGATACCGAACTGCAAATGAACGGCCTGCTCGGCGCGCTCAGAAGCCGCTCGGGCCGCGGACCGGGACTGCTGGCCGGGATGTTCGCGGCGCTCGGACTGGACGAGGACTCGCGTTTGATCGCGGAGCTGTCGAAGCGGCGCGACACAGAAGAGAAAGGCGACCGGATCGACTACTCCGAATCGTTCTGGAACGCATTGTCGGAAGCGGAGCGGCGGCTGTCCGCGCTGCATGATCCCGATTTGTTTTACCGGAAAATGTTCGAATACGCGGAACCGAATCGATTGTCTTGTTCAAAACAGACCAACGGCGGCTCGTGACATGCGCCCGGAATATGCGGCGGCCGCTGCGGCGGCAATAGATTGCATTCCGCGACCGGACCGGGAAGAGAGGGATGAGCATGAGAATCGTTTCAATTTCCCCGCAGCCGGCGGATAACGTGCCTTACTGGTCGGCCGCTCCGGGCGGCGGCGCGGAGCCCGCGCTTCTGCCGGTGCATATCGGGGAAGTCGCCGGCCTGCCGGACAGTCTGGACGGCCTGATCGTCGCGTCGGACCTGCAGGGAGCGATGACCGCCGCACAAGCGCCGGTCCTGCTCGGAGAAGAACTTTCCGCGCGTCTGGAACTGCTGCTGGAGGTCGAGCTGCCGGAGATCGATCCCCGGCGCGTGCTTGCTCTGCTGTGCGGCGATTTGTACGCGGACCCCGCCGTGCGGGGATCGAGCGGCGATCCGCTGCCGGTCTGGCGTTCTTTGGGCCGCAGCTTCGGTTGGGTGGCGGGGGTGGCGGGCAATCACGACCGCTTCGCGCCGCAGAGCGCAAATGAACTTGCCGAAGCGGACCGGACCGCTTTTTTCGCCGCGCCGGGCGTCAAGACGTTCGCCGGCGTCGAGCTGGCCGGTCTGGGCGGCATCACCGGGCGTCCGGGAAGGCCGAATCGTATGCCGGAGCGAGAATTTATGGAGCAGCTGGAACGACTGCTTCGGACAGAGCCGGAAATCCTGCTGCTGCACCAGGGGCCGGATGCGCCCGAAGCCGGGTGTCGGGGAGATTCCCGGGTGCGCGGAATACTGGAAGCGGCGCGGACCTGCGCGCTCGTCTGCTGCGGACACGTGCACTGGGAGGAGCCGCTTGTCGAGATCGGCGGCGTTCAGGTGCTGAACGCGGACGGCAGGGCGTTTGTGTTCAGGCGCCGTTCGGCGCCGGATACCGGCGGCAGAGAACCCCTGACAACAGCTTGGACGGAGGAATGAACATGGATAAAGAACAAGCGATCGAAAAGCTGCGCATCCACGCTTTTATGCACGACGATCCGGAGCATGTAGGGATGCAGCGCGGGTTTCTCGGCATGCTGCGTCCTTTTCAAGGAATATTGATCGAAGAAAATTTCCGCGAGCTGATGCAAATCGTCGATACGCTCTCGGAAGAGCTGGAGAAAGAAGCGCTGGACCGCACGATCGTATCGGGATTATGGAGCATCTGCCAGTACGCGCGCGCCTGGGCCGTCGAGCCGGACGGCATGCTGCGCAAGAGCGACCTGATCTCCGACGAACAGCTCCGACTCATGGCGCAGTGGGTGGATATTCTGTCTTACGCCGTATCGACGCTGCTTGAAGGGGGAGGGCGCGAAGAAGCGTTCTGGGGCTACCGGGAGTATGTAAAAGAGCGGGAACGGACAGAAGGCGGGGAGCTCTCCTGAACGTTTTGCCCGATGCGCGCTCGCAGATTATGCCGAAGGAGTCGATCGAATATGCAGATTACGAAAACCAAACGGATCGGAAGCCGCGATTTCTTTTTGAAATGCGACTCGGCGCTCGAAGCGCAGGGAGAGTTCCTGCTGGATCTGTTCGAACGGACGGAAGCCGAAGCGGGATTTCTGGAAAACGGCATGAAAATCCAGGTCGGCTGGAGTATCCTGTTCGTGCACGAGCTGGACGATGCGGCAGTGGAGATTCTCGCGCCGGATTACGGCACGGACCCGTTCTCCCGCACGAGCGACGACTTGTCCGAGACGCTATCCGTCCAGCTTTCCCAGAATCAGGTGCTGAAGCTGACGGGCGCCTCGGGAGAAACGGCGCTGTTTCAAGACACCCTGATCGCTTCACAGCGGGCGCTCGAAGCCGGGCGCGTCTACCTGGAGCGCACCGATCACCGGGAGGACAGCCGCTCCGGCTGGTATCTGGGGCCGGCGGAGGGAAAGCCCGAGCAAGGCGAGCTGAAGCTGTACTATATCTTCCAGCTGCTCGAACTTCGACCGGGCGTGCTGAAAATGCTGTCGCTGCCCAAAGGTTATGCGGCCGTGCTGGACGGAGAAAACGTGGAGGCGGTGCTCGACGGAGAAGACCGGAATGTCTGGCCGGTCCGGCAATAAACGTCCAAGCCGCGGTAACGAAAGCGAAAAGCGGGTAAAGATACAATAAAGATAGAAAATTTTGCCGCCCGCTGCAACTTTATCGCGGCCTCGCGCGTCTATGGGTCGACAGCACGCTTTCATCTTTTTTGGCAAAGCGCGCGCTTTATGATAAAATGGGCTGTAGATTTTTTGCGGCGAGCGAGGGAGGGGCACGTTTTCGATGGAAGATTCCCAGTTGATTCGGGAGATTAAGGCGGGGAATGTCGAACTTTACTCGGTTCTCATGCGGCGCTACCAGCGCAAAATCCTGGCATTTACGTACTACATGTTGAAGGGCGCGGGCCTCGGTCATATCGCCGAAGACGTCAGTTCCGAAACTTTTTATAAAGCATTCAAAAGTCTTCAATCGTTTCGCGAGGTGGAAGCTTCTTTCTCCACGTGGCTGTATACGATTGCAAGAAATACCGCGCTCAGCGAACTGCGCAGGCACCGCGCGGCGAGCGTTCCGCTGGAAGACGGCGAGCTGGTGATGGATTCGTCGACGGACGCGGCGCCCGAACAGGCGCTGCTGCGCAGCGAACAGGTCGGCATGGTGCGCTCGGCGATCGACAATCTGCCGGAGAAACAGCGCGCGGCGCTGATTCTGCGCGAATACGACCAGATGGATTACCAGGAAATCGCCACGATTCTGGGGCAGAGCATCAGCTCGGTCAAATCGCTGCTGTTCCGGGCGCGGCTGAGCATCAAAAACCAATTGGAACCCTATTATTACGGCCCGGTCTACGAAGAAGAGGTTTACAAGGGGATGAGACCGAATGAAGGGTAGAGAAGAAGGCGGAAACCGCAGCGGTTTTCGCTGGAGTCCGCATGCGCAGCGGCAGCAAGACGCCAAAGACCCCGGATTTCGCCCGGAAGAACGGGAGATCGAAACGTTCGGAGCGGAAGAGCTGCCGGATCTGGACAAGCTGCTCAGAGAAGCGAGCCTGGACGCGCCCGATCTGGACGCGGAACGCATGAACCGCAAGGTCATGGACCGGATTTACGCCGAGTCGCCGTGGCTGCTGCCCGGAGAAGCGAAGACTTATGCTTCGCAGCACCGGTTCCGCAGCCGCGCCGCGGTCTGGATCGCCGCGCTGCTGGCCGTTTTTCTCGTCAGCTTCATTTATCTGGCCGGATGGGGCATTCCCGATCGGGAACAGTCCGCGGCGGGTTCCGTGCCCGCGGGCGTGATCGTTCAGCCGCTGACGGTCGAAGCCGGAACTTCCGATACGATCGCGGCGGACGAAGAACCGGCGTCGGGACGCGGGATCGTCGAACCTCTGGTCGCTCAGATCGGACCGACCCACCCGCAGTACTGGATGTTCCTGTCGCTGACCGGAATGGGCCTCGCGCTGCTGTCGCTGACTCGCATCGCCACAATGCGCAAATAAAGAACACACGCAGAGGAGCTGAATGGATTCGGATGTTAATCGGACTGATCAGACACGGGCTTACCGACTGGAACGCCGCGGGCCGCATTCAGGGACGCAGCGATATACCGTTGAACGAAGAAGGACGCAGACAGGCGCACCGGCTGGCGAAGCGCTTGAAAGGCGAGCCTTACCGCTGGGACTTCGCAATCTCCAGCGGCCTTCTGCGCGCGCGGGAGACTGCGCAGATTATCGCGTCGGCGCTCGATATTCCGCTGCTTGAAGCCGACGAGCGGCTGGCGGAGCGGGGATTCGGGCAGGTGGAAGGCATGACGCAGGCCGAACGCGAAGAACGC
The DNA here is from genome assembly GCF_030518235.1 of Saccharibacillus sp. CPCC 101409. Classification (GTDB taxonomy): domain Bacteria; phylum Bacillota; class Bacilli; order Paenibacillales; family Paenibacillaceae; genus Saccharibacillus. Next base: position 760,605 of record NZ_JAULSA010000002.1, read on the forward strand.
TTCGGAACCGATTGGAATTCGCTCGATATCGGCCAGGAGAAGCTTGAAGCGCTCGAAGAGCGGGCGCTGGCGTTTATGGACGATATCGAAACCAAGCATCCGGATCGCAACGTGCTCGTAATCAGCCACGGCGGACTGCTCGCGCAGCTGTACCTGGCGCTGTACGAAGGCCGCTATACCGAACGAATCGGCAATCTGGCGCTGACCGTGCTGGAGAAAGAAGGCGAGCTCTGGGAGCCGCTGCTTTACAACTGCACGAAGCATCTGCTGGAAGAACCTTCGGGCGATCGGCGAACGCTGTAACAACGAAAATTCGCGATTTCAACCTCATATCGGGCCTTCCGCCGCGGCGGAAGGCTTTTTCGCGTTATCCGGCGCCGGGAAGTGCTCGCTGAATAAAAATTATTTGTTTTATGCCTTTTTTTGGTGCACGGTGACTGTTTCTGGTTAAAAGCAGAGAAAGGAGAAGCCCTCGGCTTTGCCGGAAGCTTTTTGAGCCGGACAATCATGAGGGCGCTCACAGACAAACCAGCAGGGGTTCAGGGGAAACCCGGTTCCGGAATTTCTTTATCAAACAGTCGTCGAAACAAAAGCATGCCGGTTGTACAACGATAACTCGGGAGGTGCGTCCTTTGGACAAGATGAAAGCTGCTTACGAAGTGATGTTGGGTCTGGCCGCCGAGATGGTTTGGGACGAAGCACTGCGCAAACGGCGCTGTGAAACGCTGCAGCAGGATATCGACGCGGCGCTTGCCAGAGGAGACGAATTGGCCTTTCTGGCTTTGACCAGCGAATTGAAAACTTTGGAACGCGGGACGGAACCTACGACCGCATCTTAATGCTTGCCAACTTGGAGACGTGAAAGTTAAAATAAAAGCGGGTTCATAAAAAGCCTGACCGCCCTGTGCGGTCAGGCTTTTTATGGGATAAGACGTTCGAAACAAGCTTAACTTGATATCCGGGAGGAAAACGATGTCGCTTTCATGGATTTGGAGTCGCGCGCTGCTGACCGATCGCAGAATACTCTGGCTGCTGTTCGTCTGCAATTTGATCGGCACGGTATATGGGTACTACTGGTACGGAGGCCAGCTGATCGATATCTGGGATACGCATCCCGCGTGGCAGATCGTATTTGTGCCCGACAGCCCGACCGGCAGTTTGTTTTTTACGCTGGCGCTGCTCGGCCTGCTCTTTCCTCCGTCTTCGCGCTTGATGCGCGGCGTGAAGCATCTAATCGAAGCGCTGGCGGTGGTCACCTCGGTCAAATACGGCGTCTGGGCGATCTCGATCATTGTCTGGGACGCGGCGCTCGGCCAGCCGATCGAAGGCTTGAGCTGGATGCTGATCGCGTCGCACGGCATTATGGCGGTCGAAGCGCTGCTGTACGTGCGCTTTTTCACGCTGGGCACGCTCTGGCTGATTCCGGCGGCGATCTGGACGTTTGCGAACGATACGATGGATTATACATACGGCATCTATCCGTACCTGTCGCTGCAGCACATGGAACGGCTGAATCAGGTGCGCAATTTTACGTTCGCTTTGACCGCCGCCAGCGTGCTGGCCGCCTGGATCGCCGTTCGCGCGGCGGGGCGCGGCGCAAGATCGGCGAACCGATAAGACGGCAATAAAAGGTTTGTTTTCAAATTCCCTTTGCGATAACATATGAAAGAGTGAATCAGACCTTACACCGCAAAGGAGGCGGACCCGTTATGGAGAAGAGCCTGGCGGAGATGCAGCGCGAAGTCGACCGCTACATCTCGCAGTTCAAGGAAGGATATTTCAGTCCGCTGTCGATGCTGGCCCGCATGAGCGAAGAGGTCGGCGAGCTGGCGCGGGAAGTGAACCACAGCTTCGGCGAGAAGCCGAAAAAGAACAGCGAGGACGACAATTCGATCGAATTGGAGCTGGGCGATATTTTGTTTATCACGCTCTGCTTCGCCAATTCGCTGAATATCGATCTGACCGAAGCGCACGACCGGGTGATGCATAAATTTGCGACGCGCGACAAAGACCGCTGGACGCGCATCGACGCCGAAGACGGAGCGCGGGAGGGAGAACAAGCATGAGCGAAACAATCAAAGTGGCCGTTGCCGGAGCCGGCGGACGGATGGGACGCGAAGTCGTCAAAATGGTGCTGGCGGACGAAAGTCTCGAACTGGTCGCCGCGGTGGACCGTTCGGGCGCGGGCAGCGACGCGGGCGAATTAGCCGGCGGCAAAGCGTGCGGCATCGTCACGGCGGACGATCTGGACGCGGCGCTTGCGCAGAGCCAACCGGACGTGCTGGTGGACTTCACCGTCCCGTCCGTCGTCTACGGCAATACCGTAACGGCGATCAAGCACGGCGTTCGCCCCGTAGTGGGCGCGACCGGCTTTACGCCGCAGCAGATCGAAGAATTGGACGGACTGTGCCGCGAAGCGGGGATCGGCGGGCTGATCGCGCCGAACTTCTCGATCGGCGCGATCCTGATGATGCAGTTCGCGGCCAAAGCGGCCGAGTACCTGCCCCACGTGGAGATTATCGAGACTCACGGCGACCAGAAGCTCGACGCGCCTTCGGGCACCGCAATCAAAACGGCGGAGCTGATCGCCAAAGGACGCGAGAAGATCAAGCAGGGCAACCCGAACGAAGAAGAGATTCTGCCGGGCGCAAGAGGCGGCGAATACGAAGGTTTCCGCATCCACAGCCTGCGTCTGCCGGGCGTGTTCGCGCAGCAGGAAGTGGTATTCGGCGGCTACGGGCAGAGCCTCAAGATCCGCCACGACTCCTACGAGCGCGCGGGCTATATGCCGGGCGTCAATATCGGGATCAAAAAAGTGATGGAATATAGCGGCATGATCTACGGTTTCGAGCATTTGATGTAGGCGCAGCGGCTTGCCAAGCGAGACAAGCCCGCAGTTTATCGATAAATCGGAAAGAGGGAATTCGATGAAGATCGCATTTATCGCGCACGACCGCAAAAAAGACGAGATGGTCAATTTCGTGACCGCTTACGAGCAGGCTTTCGAAGGCTGCCGGCTGTATTCCACGGGCACGACGGGGCAGCGCATCATGGAAGCGACGAGTCTGAACATTCACCGCTTTCTGTCCGGACCGCTCGGCGGCGACCAGCAGATCGGCGCGCTGGTGGCGGAAAACGAGCTGGATCTGATTATTTTCCTGCGCGACCCGCTGATGGCCCAGCCGCACGAGCCGGATATTACCGCGCTGCTTCGCATCTGCGACGTGCAGGGCATTCCGGTGGCGACCAACGTGGCGACCGCCGAAATTCTCGTCAAAGCGCTGATGCGCGGCGATTTCGGCTGGCGCGAGCTGGTGCACAAATACAAACCGGGAATCGAAGGCAATGAGTGATCGCGGCCAGACGCTCGATATTCTCGTGTTCGGCGCCCACGCCGACGACGCGGAGATCGGGATGGGCGGGACGATCGTCAAGCATACGCGCGCGGGTTATCGCGTCGGCATCTGCGATCTGACGTTCGCGGAGATGTCGTCCAACGGCACGGTGGAGCTGCGCAAACAAGAAGCCGAGGCGGCGTCCGCCGTGCTCGGCCTCTCCGCGCGCGGCAATCTCGGCCTGCCGGACCGCGGACTTGCGCGCACCGACGAGCATATCCGGGCGATCGCGGCCGAGGTTCGGCGCCGGGCGCCGAAAATCGTTTTCGCTCCCTACTGGGAAGACCGTCATCCCGACCATATCGCCTGCAGCGGACTGGTCGAGGAAGCGGTGTTCAACGCCAAGCTGCGCCGGTATATGCCCGAGCTTGCGCCGGTAACGGTGGGCCAGCTGTATTTTTACTTCATTAACGATCCGGGGCGCTCCGACCTGATGGTCGACGTGACGGACGTATACGAGGCGAAGGAAACCGCGCTGCGCTGCTACGAATCGCAGTTTACGGGACCGAAGCAGGGATTGGATGCCGTGGCGACGCCGCTGACCGCGCAGTATGTGGAACGGGTGAAAGCGCGCGATTCGCTGCTCGGACAAAAAAGGGGCGTCGGCTACGCGGAAGGCTTTGCGTCCCGTCTGCCGTACGCGGTTAATCTGTTTTAAAACGCGCTCAAGTTAGGTTCGAACGTCAAAAAGGGATCGCAGCGAGAAAGGAGTTCCGGGCTTAATGAACGACACACTCAAAATCGGCATCACCTGCTACCCCTCCCTCGGCGGATCGGGAGTCGTGGCGACGGAACTGGGCAAGCTGCTGGCGGAAAAAGGACATGAAGTCCATTTTATTACGCACAGCATTCCTTTCCGGCTGGGTGCCTTTCATAAAAATATTCATTATCACGAAGTGGAAGTCAGCGACTATTACGTGTTCCGCTATCCGCCGTACGATCTGTCGCTCGCTTCCAAAATGGCGCAGGTGGTCAAACGCGAAAAGCTCGATATTCTGCACGTCCACTACGCGGTGCCGCACGCGGTCTGCGCGTATCTGGCGAAGCAAATGGTCGGCGAAGATTTGAAGATCGTGACCACGCTGCACGGGACCGATATTACGGTGCTGGGGCAGGACGTGACGCTTAAAGACCTGATCGGTCTTGCCATCAACCGCAGCGACGCGGTGACGGCGGTGTCGGCGGACCTGATCCGTCAAACGCGCGAAGCGCTGGACATCACCCGCGATATCGACCTGACGTACAACTTTATCGACAAAAGGGTGTATTATCCGCGCGAAGTCGCCGGACTTCGCGGCGACTTCGCGGCGCCGGACGAGAAGATCCTGATGCATATCTCGAACTTTCGGCCGGTCAAACGGGTGCCCGACGTGATCGACGTGTTTCACCGCGTGAACCGGGAGATGCCGGCGAAGCTGCTGCTGGTCGGCGAGGGGCCGGATATGCCGAAGGTGCAGAGCAAGATCAGGGAGCTGGGACTGGAAGACAAGATTCATTTTCTCGGCAAACAAGACGAGATCGCGCAGGTGATTTCGCTGGCGGATATTCTGCTGCTGCCGTCTGAAAAAGAAAGCTTCGGCCTGGTCGCGCTGGAAGCGATGGCGTGCGGCGTGCCGACGGTCGGTTCGGAAGCGGGCGGTATTCCGGAGCTGGTGGAGCACGGCGTCACGGGCTATCTGGCCCCGATCGGCGATACGGAAGCGATGGCGCGCTATGCGGCGGAGCTGCTGCGCGACGGAAGCAAGCGGGCGCGGATGCGCGAAGCCTGCCTGGAGCGGGCGCATACGAAATTCTGCGACAAAAAGATTACCCGGGAATACGAAGAAATTTATTACCGCGTGCTGGGACGCAAGCAGCCGTGCGCGATTGCGCAGGGCTGAACGCGCATCCTGCGCGCGACGACGGAAACGGAGTTGAAATCCTTGACGCAGTGGAAACATGCACACCCGGAAGAAGTGCGATTGAGCGCGGAGATTCTGCGTACGCTCGAACAAGCGGGGCACGAAGCCTGCTGGGTGGGCGGATGCGTCCGCGACGAGCTGATCGGCCGGCCGGTCAACGATATGGATATCGCGACTTCGGCGCGTCCGGAAGAAGTGACCGCGCTGTTCGAACGCACGGTGCCGACCGGGATCGAGCACGGCACCGTGACGGTCGTGCTGGAGAAAAGACCGTTTGAAGTGACGACCTTCCGGACGGAGTCGGAGTACAAAGACTTCCGTCGGCCCGAGGAGGTCGTCTTCGTGCGGTCGCTGGAAGAGGACCTGCGCCGGCGCGACTTTACGATGAACGCGATCGCCCGCGGCCTCGACGGGCGATATATCGATCCGTACGACGGGCGCGGAGATCTCGCGCGCGGAATTATTCGCTGCGTGGGCGACGCGCGCGAGCGGTTCCGCGAAGACGCGCTGCGCATGCTGCGCGGCGTGCGCTTCGCTTCCGTGTTCGGCTTCGGGCTTGAGCCGGACACCTGGGAAGCGCTGCTCGAACTGCGCGGCAATATGGTCCATATCGCCGCGGAGCGCATTCGCGCCGAGCTGGAGAAAATGCTCGGCGGCCCCCGGCCGGAGGAAGGACTCCGGCTGCTTGAGCGCAGCGCGCTGCTGGCGGAAGCGAAGATTCCGCTGCCGCCGGAGCGGTTGGCGGAGGCGCAGGAGCGGGGCTTCGCTTCGCTCGGCGAAGTGCCGGCGCAGCCGGCCGAGCTGCGCTGGGCCGCGCTGCTGGCGCGGCTGGGCGTGACCGGCGAAGAAGCGGAGCGGACGCTGAAGAGCTGGACGTTCTCCGGCGGCTTCGCCAAAGCCGCCGCGGCGGTGCTGCGGATCGACGCGCGGATGGGCGCGGAGGAAGCGGAAAGCGGCGGCAACGGCAAAGCCGGGGGAGACGCGGAAAGCGGCGAGGCGGCCGCGGCGGAGCAAAGCGCAGCGCCGCAGGCTGGGCGGCGCAGCAGCCCGCCGGAGGAGAAAATCGGCGGCGGAGCGGCCGATTCCGGCGCAAACCGCGGGCCGCAGGCGGTGCGGCCAGGCGCCGCACCGGAGGATGAAGCCGGCGGCGCGCAAGCCGAGCGGAGGCTCGCGTTCGTGCGCGCGGTGCTCGATTTCGGCCGGACCGCGGCCGAAAGCTGGCTGCTTTACCGCTCCGCGGCGGACGGAGCGGACGAAGAACGGGCCGCCGCGCGCTCGCAGGCGGCCGGCTGGCTTGCGGCGATACCCGCGGAATCGCCGCGGGAGCTGGCGCTCGGCGGCACGGAGATCGCCGAGCATTTAAGCCGCGCGCCCGGCCCGTGGCTCGGCGCGCTGATCCGGCGGCTGCTCGAAGCCGCCGCCCTGGGCCGCGCGGCCAACGAGCGGGCCGCGCTGCTGCAAGAGATCGCCCGGCTTGAAAGCGAGCCGGGCACCGCCGCCGATTCCGCGCCGCCGAATCGGCCGAAGGAGGCGAAGCCGCAATGAGCGATCGCGAAGTTCCGCGCGAAGAAGCGGCCGGCAGCCGCGACCGGCTGTTGGACATGTTCGAAGCCGCCGCCGGACAATATCTGTCCGGCGAAGAGATCAGCCGCCGGCTCGGCGTGAGCCGCACGGCGGTATGGAAACAAATCCGGCGCCTCAAGGACGCCGGATACGTATTCGACGCCGCGCCCAAGCTCGGCTATCGCCTAGCGGCTTCCGCCGCGGCGCTGGACGCGCGCCGGATCGAAGCTTCGCTGCGAACGCGGCGCTTCGGCCGCAGTCTGACCGTGCTGGCGCGGACGGACTCCACGCAGACCGAAGCGGAGAACCTGGCGCGCGCCGGGGCGCCGGAAGGCACGCTCGTCGTCGCCGAGGAGCAGACGAGCGGCCGCGGCCGGCAGGGCCGCGTTTGGCATTCGCCGCCCGGACGCGGCGTCTGGATGAGCGCGGTGCTGCGCCCGGAAGGGCCGCTGACCGCCGTGCCGCAGCTGACGCTGCTGGCGGCCGTGGCCGTGTGCCGCGCCATCCGCGCCGAGACCGGCGTGCAGGCCGGCATCAAATGGCCGAACGACCTGCTGGCGGACGGCCGCAAGCTGTGCGGCATTCTGCTGGAAGCCGTCGTCGAAGACGGCCGGGTGCGGCACTGTATCATGGGAATCGGAATCGACGCCAATCTGGAAGAAGCCGATTACCCGGAAGAACTGCGTCAAAAGGTCACTTCGCTGCGCCGCGAATCCGGAAAGGAAGTCGACCGTTCGGCGCTGATCGCCGCCGTGATGAACGAGTTCGAATCGCTGCTGTCGCTGCATGCCGAGCACGGTTTTCAACCGATTCGACTGCTGTGGGAATCGCTCAGCGTGACGCTGGGCCGCGAGATCGTCGTCCGCGACGCGCGCGGCGAACGCCGCGGACGGGCCGCGGGACTCGGGGAACAAGGAGAACTTCGGCTTGAGACGGAGGACGGCGAGGTACTGCCGGTCTATTCCGGCGATATCGAGCTGTATCCGGGCAGGGCGTCCGGGGACGATCCAAAAGAAAGATGATTTATTTTTGAAACTTTGTTATACTTGCGGTGTGGAGGCGGTATCGGCGAACGACGGCGAACCGCACTGCCGCAAACAGCAAACGTGCAGCAAACCGAAAGCCGGCGCAAAGCCGGGCAAGCATCAAGAACAGGCAGCCGGACGATCCGTTCCGGACTGAAGCAAGGCCCTGCAGTTCTGCTCTGAGCCGTATGAGGACCGAGACAGAAGGGAGAAGCGAATATTCGAGCGCGTTTCTTCTGAACTTTTCGGCCCTTTTGGTGACAGCTAAAAGGTTTTTTGCGTTGGACGGATTTGTAAATCCTTTGCAAACAACCTCGACTATCCACAAAAGGAGCCTGATTAAAAATGGCAGCAAAAAAAGCGTTGAACGTTGTGAAAATCCGGAAAATGAAACAGCAAAGCGAGCGTCTGACGATGATTACCGCTTACGATTATCCGTCCGCGAAACTGGCGGAGGAAGCGGGCGTCGATCTGATCCTGGTCGGCGATTCGCTGGGCAACGTCGTCCTCGGTTACGATTCGACGATTCCCGTTACGCTGGACGACATGGTTTATCATACAAGAGCGACCGCGCGCGGCGCGCAGAATACGTTTATCGTCGCCGACATGCCGTTTATGACGTATCACGGCGGCACGGACGAAACGCTCAAAGGCGTGCGCCGGCTGATGCAGGAAGGCCGCGCGCACGCGGTCAAGATGGAAGGCGGCCTGGAGATCGCGGCGGCGGTCAAGTCGATCGTGCAGGCCGGCGTGCCGGTGCTGGGACATATCGGCCTGACGCCGCAGTCGGTCAATACGATCGGCGGCTACCGCGTGCAGGGCAAAGACGAAGCGGATGCCAAGCGGCTGATGGAAGAAGCCAAAGCGCTCGAAGCGGCCGGCGCGTTCGCGGTCGTGCTGGAGCTGGTGGCCGAAGAAACGGCGGCGGCCATCACGCGCGAACTGTCGATCCCGACAATCGGCATCGGCGCCGGCCGGGAATGCGACGGACAGGTGCTGGTGTTCCACGACGTGGTCAAATACGCTTCGCCTTATATGGAGAAGAAATTCGTCAAAACGTTCGCCGACGTCGGCGCGCAGATCCGCGGCGGTATCGAGGATTACGTGAGCGAAGTCAAAAGCGGCGCTTTCCCGGCCGAGCAGCATGTATTCCGCGCCGATGCCGGCGTGACCGAATCGCTGGACTCGCTGTACGGCGGAGGCAAAACCGAAGAATCTTCGGAGCGGACGGAGCCGCAAACGACGGTACAATCGCCGGATGCGGCGGCCGATAAAGAAAAAGTGGGTGCGCGCGGATGAACGCGTCTCCCCAAATTGCGCGTACGATCGCCGAAGTCCGCGGCTTGATTGAACGGCTGCGCGCCGAACGCGCCGGCGGCGAATCCGGAAACGAAGTCGGCTTCGTGCCGACGATGGGTTATCTGCACGAAGGCCATGCCAGCCTGCTGCGCCGGGCGCGGCGGGAAAACGGAATTACGGCGCTGAGCATTTTCGTCAATCCGATCCAGTTCGGACCGAACGAAGATCTGGAACGTTATCCGCGCAGCGAGGAAGCGGATCTGGAGCTTGCGGCGCGCGAAGGCGTCGATGTGGTCTTCCTGCCTTCGGCGCAAGAAATGTATCCCGCACAGCGCAGAACGACCGTTGCCGTAACCGGCGTGACCGAACGGCTCTGCGGCGCTTCGCGTCCCGGACATTTCGACGGCGTGGCGACGGTTGTCTCCAAGCTGTTCAACATCGTCAAGCCGGATAAAGCCTACTTCGGCGCCAAAGATGCCCAGCAGGTGGCGGTGCTGCAAAAAATGGTGTCCGATCTCAACATGGATGTGCGGATCGTGCCGTGCCCGATCGTGCGCGAAGCCGACGGACTGGCGCTCAGCTCCCGCAACGTATATCTGAGCGAAGAACAGCGCCGCGAGGCGCTCGTGCTATCGCGTTCGCTGCGCGAAGCGTCGGCGCGAATCGAATCCGAAGCGGAGGTTACGCCGGAGCAGATCGTTGCAGGCGTAACCGGCAGTATCCAGGCATCGCCGCTCGCACAGATCGACTATGTGGAACTGCTGACGTTCCCGGAACTGCAGCCGCTCGATCCGAAGCGGGATCTGTCCGATCTTCGCGATTCCGGCGGTTCCGTCATTCTGGCGCTGGCCGTCAAGTTCGGTTCGACAAGACTGATCGACAACGCGATTTTGAATCTCAAGGAGGCCCCTTTGCATGTATAGAACGATGATGAAATCCAAGATTCACCGCGCGACCGTCACGGAAGCGAACCTGAACTACGTCGGCAGCATCACGATCGACGAAGACCTGATGGACGCCGCCGACCTGCTGGAGAACGAGAAAGTCCAAATCGTCGACAACAATAACGGCGAACGCCTGGAAACGTACGTGATTCCGGGTCTGCGCGGCAGCGGCGTAATCTGCCTGAACGGCGCGGCGGCGCGCCGCGTTCAGCCGGGCGATACGGTCATCATTATCTCGTACGCTTCGCTTTCGAACGAAGAAGCGCATCTGCACAAGCCGACCGTCGTGTTCGTGGACGAAGGCAACCGCGCGATCGAGACGGCAGCCAAGGAAGTTCACGCGACGATCCGTTAATTTTCTGCGTTCCGGCAGGCGAAGTATTTGGCGGCCGCGCAGATTCGCGGCGCCCCGATCAAGATCCGGACCCTCCGGGAGCGATGTGCCTTCCGCCGCAGTCAGCGGCGCGAAGGCCTCGCTTTTTTTATCGCCCGCGAAGTCGTGAACGGTTTCCCAAACCGCCGTTTCTCTGTTATGCTGGTAAAGAATCTGACTGAAAGGATTTACCGATCCCATGAAATTTGCCGTACTGGATTTTGAAACGACGGGCACTCAGTCCTCCGATGCCATCATCCAGATCGGACTGAGCGTTATCGACCACGATCTGGAGATCGTGGAAACGTATCAATCGCTGGTCAATCCCGGCGTTCCGCTGCCTCCGTTCATTTCTGAACTGACGGGAATCGTCGCGGAGCAGCTGGAGCAGGCTCCGGTATTGGACGAAGCGATTATCGGCATGATCCCGCTGCTGGACGACGCCGTCCTGATCGGACACAATGTGGCGTTCGATTTCGGCTTTTTGCAGCGGGCGCTCGATCAGACGGGCTATCTGCCGTTTACCGGCCGCATTCTCGATACCATCGATCTGCTGCGCATTTTGTACCCGTCGATCACCGGCTACCAGCTCGGCGCGGTGGCGGCGCAGTTCGGGATCGAGCACGAGCGGCCGCATCAGGCGGATAGCGACGCGCTGGCGACGGCGCATGTGTTTTTGCACTGCCTGGAAGAAGCGCGCTCGCTGCCGCTGGTCACGCTTCAGCGCGTGGCCGAGCTGCTGGCGGGCGACGACGATCTGGGCTGGTTTTTTCATACGCTGGTCGAGGAAAAAGAACTCGAACCGCTGCACGAAAGCGGCGAGTTCAAATATTACCGGCAGTTCGCGCTGAAAACCGGCGAATGGAGCGAGGTTCCGCCGGCCCGGGAAATCCGCGACGGCAATCCGCTGGAGAACGTGCCGTTCGAAGATTTTCTGCAGCAGGTGCAGGACAATCTGCGCGCCGAGCTGCCCGGTTACGAAGAACGCGAAGCGCAAAATATGATGTTCGCCAAAGTCGAAGAAGCGTTCAGCGCCGACAAGCATCTGCTGATCGAAGCGGGGACCGGCACGGGCAAATCGCTCGGCTACCTGATCCCGGCCATTTACGAAAGCGTCAAGCACGACCGCAAAGTCATGGTCAGCACGCACACGATCAACTTGCAGGAACAGCTGCGCGAACGCGACGTTCCGCTGCTCAGCCGGGTCGTGCCGTTCGAATTTCGCGCCTCCGTATTCAAAGGACGGCGGCATTATTTGTGTCTGCGCAAGCTGGAACAGAAAATAGAACGGCGCGAATTCGCCCACCCGGCGGACGACGCGCTGACCGCCGCCCAGCTCGTGGTCTGGCTGACGAAAACGGAAAGCGGCGACGACGAGGAACTGAATCTCGGCATCGGGCGCGGCCAGGATTTCTGGGACACGATCGCGAGCGAAACCGATTCGTGCCTGGGACGCGCCTGCCCCTGGTTCCGCAGCTGTTATTATTATCGCGCCAAGCACGAAGCGACGATGGCCGACGTGGTGGTTACCAACCACTCCAAGCTGTTCTCCGACGTCAAGGCCGACGATCAGCTGCTGCCGGCCTACGAACGGCTCGTCATCGACGAAGCGCATCATCTGGAAGACGTGGCGGGCAAGCATCTGGGCCTGCGCCTGAACTACTTTTCGTTCGTCCATGCGATGACCCGGCTGTACAAAGACGGCAAGAACGGCCAACTGCCGGCGCTGCGCCAGCTGCTGAGCCGCGCGGGCGGCGAGAAAGCGGGCGACTGGGTGCGGGCGATCGACGAGATCGTGCCGGAGCTGATCGACGCCAAGGAAAGCTGGGACAAGCTGACCGAGCTGCTGTATACGCTGCTGCCCGACCGGACGGACGCTTCGGCCCCGGAAGCCGGACAGCACACGCTGCGCCTGACGGCGGGCGAGTATCCGGGCGGCTGGGATACGCTGTCCGGCGTGGAGAACCAGATCTATGTCGGTCTCGGCGAAGTGATTCGCCGCGCCGAACGGATGGCGGCTTCCGTCAAGGAAGACAGCGGCGATTATACGGCCGAAGGCATCGCGACCGATATCGCCGGGCTGATCAAGGACCTGTCCGAAGCGCGGGAATCGCTGCGCTTCTTTATGCGGCTCGACGACGGAAGCACGGTATACTGGCTGGAAGGCAGCACGCAGTTCAAAAGCAAGTCCATTCAGCTGTACGCGGTGCCGATCGACGTCAGCGGGCAGCTTCAGCAGCACTTTTTCGACAAAAAGAAAAGTATCGTGCTCACGTCGGCCACGCTGGCGGTGGACAAGAAGTTCGATTATATGATCGACCAGCTCGGCCTGAGGGACGCGGCGTCGCAAAAAAGACTGCTGACGGAAGTGCTTCCTTCGCCGTTCAATTATAGAGAGCAGGCGCTGCTGATCGTTCCGAGAGATTTTCCGAGCGTCAAAGGCCAAACGGCCGACGCCCGCTTCCTGGCGGCGCTGACCGACTCGCTGGCGAGCACGGCCGAAGCGACGCAGGGGCGGATGCTCGTGCTGTTCACTTCGTACCGGATGCTGCGCCAGGTCTACGACCCGCTCAAAGAAATGCTGGCCGCTTCGGGCATTTCGCTGATCGGGCAGGGCGTGGACAGCGGCAGCCGCAGCCGGTTGACCCGGCGCTTCCAGGACAGTCCGCGTTCGGTGCTGCTCGGGACGAGCAGCTTCTGGGAAGGCGTCGATATTCCGGGAGACGCGCTGACGTGCCTGGCGATCGTCCGGCTGCCGTTCCAGCCGCCGAGCCATCCGCTGCTGGAAGCCAAAAGCGAACTGCTCAAGCGCCAGAATCTCAACCCGTTTATGAAATTGTCCGTGCCGCAGGCCGTGATCCGCTTCAAGCAGGGCTTCGGCCGGCTGGTGCGGACGCGCCGCGACCGGGGCATCGTGATCGTGTACGATACGCGCGTCATCGAATCGTATTACGGCAAATACTTTTTATATTCCCTGCCGGGTCCGAAAATGGAGCATATGGCTTTGGAACAAATCGTTCCGAGAGTCGCCGAATGGCTGGGGCCGGAGGAGAAGACGGATTAATTTTTTTCCCTGGGAGGGACCTTGTAATGAAAGCGGAAAAAATTTCGGAAGCCGTCGTTCGCAGACTTCCCGTTTACCTGCGCCACCTGACCGAACTGCACAAGCGCGAAGTGATGACCGTATCCTCGCAGGAACTCGGGCTGAAGCTCGATCTTAATCCGGCTCAAATCCGGAAGGATCTGGCCTACTTCGGCGATTTCGGACGCAAAGGCATCGGTTACGACGTGTCTTACCTGATCGAGAAGATTCGCCATATCCTGAAGCTGGACCGCCAGATCAACGTCGCTCTCATCGGCGCCGGCAATCTGGGACACGCGCTGTCCAACTACAATATGTATCTCAAGGAAAGCATGAAGATCGTAGCCGTGTTCGACTCGTATACGCCGAAGATCGGAACCAAGATCAACATGCTGACCGTGCAGCCGATCGAAGAATTGAAAGAAACCGTAATCGACAAAAGTATCCGTGTCGGCATTATCACCGTTCCGGATTCGGAAGCGCAGCGGGTCGCCGACCAGCTCGTCGACGCCGGGATCGAAGCGATCCTGAACTTTGCGCCGACCGTGCTGCGCGTTCCGCAGCAGGTGCGGATTCACGCGGCCGACTTTACGACCGATCTGCTCAGCCTGGCTTACTATCTTGATAACGGAAAGGAAACGGAAGTCCATGACAACGACAAACAGCCCGAAAAAGTGGATCGTTAGAAACGGCGTATTCGCCACTGCGGAAGCCGGCGGCGTCGTCCGCGGCTGCATGGTGGTCGAAGACGGCGTAATCGCCTACATCGGCGAAGAAGAACCGGAAGACGCGCGCGATCTGCCGTCCGTGGACGGCAAAGGACTGCTGTTTATGCCGGGTCTCGTCAACAGCCACGGTCATACCGCCATGTCCCTGCTGCGCGGCTACGGCGACGATATGGTGCTCCAATCCTGGCTGCAGGAAAAAATGTGGCCGATGGAAGCCAAGTTTACGTCAGGCGACGTCTACTGGGGCAGTTCGCTGTCCATTATGGAGATGCTCAAAGGCGGAACGACGACGTTCCTCGATATGTACGACCATATGGACCGCGTGGCGCAGGCCGTGCAGGAGTCGGGCATCCGCGCTTCGCTGACCCGCGGCGTAATCGGGCTGTGCTCGGCCGAGGAGCAGGAGCATAAGCTGGCGGAAGCGATCCGCTTCGCGAAAGACTGGCACGGCGGAGCCGACGGCCGGATTACGGTCATGATGTCGCCGCATGCGCCGTACACCTGTCCGCCGGATTATATCGAGCGCTTTGTACAGGCGGCGCACGATCTGGATCTGCCGCTGCATACGCATATGTCGGAAACGGCGGCGGAAGTGCAGCAGAACGTCGACGACTACGGTCTGCGTCCGGTCGCCCATCTGGAAAAGCTCGGCTTTTTCTCCCGTCCGTCGATGGTGGCGCACGGCGTACATCTGACGGACGAAGAAATCGAACTGCTGGCGGCTAACCGCGTAGCGGTATCGCACAACCCGGGCAGCAACCTCAAATTGGCGAGCGGCGTGGCCCGGGTGCCGGAACTGCTGCGCGCGGGCGTCGTCGTGTCGCTGGGAACGGACGGACCGGCCAGCAACAACAACCTGGATATGTTCGAGGAGATGCGGCTGGCCGCTTTGATTCACAAAGGCGTATCGGGCGATCCGACGGCCGTCCCGGCGCTCGAAGCGCTGCGGATGGGCACGCTGTACGGCGCGCAGTCGCTGTATATCGACAACCTCGGCACGCTGGCGGCAGGCATGAAAGCGGACTTTATCGCGCTCGACGCCGAGCAGGCGCATTTCCTGCCGCGTACGGATTATGTATCGCATATCGTGTATTCGGCCGCGGCGCAGGATGTGCGCCACGTGTGGGTGGACGGGGTGCAGGTCGTCAAGAACCGCGAGTGCCTGACGCTCGACGAAGAAAGAATCCGGTTCGAGGCGCAGTCCGCGTTCGAAGGGCTGCTGGCCCGATAACCGGAAGATCGGGAGGAAAGCGAACGTGAGCAAGCGCAAAAAAACAATCCTGCTGATCGTAGTGATCGCCTTGATCCTGCTGCTCGGCGCTTATCTGTACTACACGCTTTCGCTGCAGGGCAGAAACAGCGAAAAAGACGCGGCAATCGCTTCGGCGCGTTCGCAGCAGAATCTGACCGAAGTGGAGCGGGCGGACAAGTGGGTCTGGGGCAAAGACTCGATCTACTGGGTCGTATTGGGCAAGAATGCGGCCGGCGAAGAAATGTACGTCTGGCTGCCGTATACAGCCGAAGGACAGCCGGCGCAGGGCGGGAGCAAGGCGCATGTGCTGCCCCTGGCCGGAACGATTGCACGGAGCGATATGGAGCGGCGCGTCGAAACGGAACTGCCCGAAGCGAAGATTATTCGCATGCTGCCGGGATTTTACGACAATCGGCATGTCTGGCAGGTATTTTACGAACAGCAGGACACGCATTATTACCGCTTCTACAGCATGAAAGACGGCAGCGCGATCGGAGAGGCTTTCGATCTGCCGAAATGGTAGAGCGATTACGGATTTCAAAAAAGAACGGTTTTCCGTCGCTTTTGCGATGGGAAAGCCGTTCTTTTTTGCGATCCGGACGGCAAGAATAGGAACGGATTTTTCGCGCAGAGGGAGGCTTTTCCCGGTCCGAATCGTGCCAAGCAAGCATGTTTGAAAGCAAAGCCGGATTAGAAAATGGGAAAAGGGTGTGATATACTTATTCTCAACGAAGCGTTAAATTGGATAGAAGAAAGCTTGAGTCAGGCGAAAATGCAAAAAAACGCCAAATAAGCATTTGTTCCAAATGCTTCAAAAAAGGCGTGAATTCTTTTGAGTTCTTTCTTATGGATGTCAGATACTCTCCCATGATCGACCACACAGCACGAAGAGGAGAAATGCCCATTGAAGATCCGGATTCTGCCCATTGCCGTCACCGCCGCGGTGTCCCTGCTTTTGTTGTTCGGGGGCTGGTTTCTGTACCGTCAGACCGCACTCGAACGTCCGATCGAACGCATGCTGAGCCAGTATCCGGGCGTGACCAGCGCTCAAGTGGATATTACCCAGAAGCAAGCGGTATTGAAACTCGATCTGGAATCGAATGTCGATTTGCGCGGAATGGTCGCCCAGCTTCGCAAAGAAGAAGGCAAGCTGCTCAAGAACAGAACCGTCGTATTCGATATCGCCGACCATTCCACTCCCGAAATCGACGCGCTCTGGAAAGAGGCTTCGTTCTCCGTCGCGGAAGCAATGGCCAATAAACGCTACACGCTGATTCCGAACACGCTGTCCAAAATTCAAGACGAAAATGTCGCTTATACCATTTCGAGCGATATGGACGATCATTATATTTATGTGGTTCTGAGTTCCTCCGCGGACAAGCAGGCCAACAAATACGTGATTCTGCCGCTGACCGCGTCGCAGGGAACGGGAGGACAAACCAATGCCTAGATGGAGCAAAGAAATCTTGATCGGAATTGCAATCGCGTCTGTACTGTTCCTGGCCCTTATCGGTGTCAATGTGATGCCGATCGCAATTCTCGGACTGATCGGCGTCGGCATTTTTACCGTGCTTCAGATGCGCGGCGGGCTGGCCGTCGGCGCGGCCCAGGACCGCAAGCGCAAGAAGCAGAAGCCGGAGAAATTCACGTTCGAGCAGATCGGCGGACAGGACAACTCCAAGCAGGAACTGCGCGAAGCGCTCGATTTCCTGATCAAGCACGAAGAAATCAAGCAGCTGGGCATCCGTCCGCTGAAGGGCATTCTGCTGACCGGGCCTCCGGGAACGGGCAAAACGCTGATGGCCAAAGCCGCCGCGCATTATACGGATTCCGTGTTTGTGGCCGCGTCGGGCAGCGACTTCGTCGAAATGTACGTCGGCGTCGGCGCCGGACGCATCCGCGATTTGTTCCGCGACGCGCGCAATCGCGCCGCGCAGGAGAAAAAGCAGAGCGCGATTATTTTTATCGACGAAATCGACGTGATCGGCGGCAAGCGCGAAGGCGGCCAGCAGCGCGAGTACGACCAGACGCTGAACCAGCTGCTGACTGAAATGGACGGCATCTACAATAACGAAGAACCGCGCATTCTGCTGATTGCGGCGACCAACCGCAAAGAAATGCTCGACAGCGCCCTGCTGCGCCCGGGCCGGTTCGACCGTCATATCCAGGTCGACCTGCCGGACAAGAAAGGCCGCAAGCATATTCTCGAACTGCACGCGAAAAGCCGTCCGGTCTCGCAGGAAGCCGATCTGGATCGCATCGCGGAAGAAGCGTACGGCTTCTCCGGTGCGCAGCTGGAGAGCGTGATGAACGAAGCGGCGATTTACGCGATGCGCGAGCAGCAGGCGCAGATCGGCCAGCAGCATTTGTCGCGCGCCATCGATAAAGTCATGCTCGGGGAGAAGACCGACCGCGAATCGAGCGCCGACGAGAAGCGCCGCGTGGCGATCCACGAGCTGGGCCATGCGATTATGGCCGAAACGCTGCGTCCGGGCAGCGTCAGCCAGGTGGCGCTCAGCCCGCGCGGACAGGCGCTCGGCTATGTGCGCCACAACCCGCAGAAAGAGCAGTATCTGTATACGAAGCAGTTCCTGGAAGAGCAGATCATGATCGCGCTGGCCGGCTCCGCCGCCGAAGAACTGTATTACGGCGGACGCAGCACGGGATCGCGCGGGGACTTCGAGCAGGCGCTCGATCTGGTCGAGAACATGATCGTCTCCGGGTTGACCGATCTCGGCATCGTCAGCCTGAAGATGCTGACCCAGGAAGAATTGATGAAGCACAACGACAAGATTCTGCGCGCGCTGACCGAAGACACCCGCCGGGAGCTGGACCGCTACCGCCAGGTGTTCGAAGGTTCGCTCGATATCCTGCTGCGCGAGGAAGTGCTGTCCGGCGATCAATTCCGGGCGCAGTTTCGCGAACTGGCGCAGCTGCCCGCCTGACCGTCGTTCGATCGAATGATTCCAAAGCGCGAGAACCGCACCGGCGGCTCTCGCGCTTTTATGTTTTTCGACTTTTTTTGAGCGTATTCGCTCCGTCCGAATCCGGCCTGTGTAGCCGGATTTCGTTTCCTTTTACCGGGCCTTTTTCTGTCCCGACTTCACAAAATATCCGCAACTTTTTTACCATTGTGCAAGCCCGAAGGCTTATGATAGAAGTATATGTCCTCCGAGCACAAACTGTCCGCTTGCATTCACATAAATCGGAAGCGCTCCGAAACTTTTTAAGCGGTAATTTCTTTTTTACATTTCGGATATGCTAAGATATGATTAGATGTTGGGATTGCAAGATGCTCTTGTCGGCTGTAGGAGTGGACAATCTTGCAGGAGAGACCAGAAAGGATGAATATAGAGATGAATTTCAAAAAAATAGGCGTCGTCGGCGGCGGGGTAATGGGACAGGGGATCGCGGAGATGCTCGCGTCCCGCGGACTCGATGTGCTGCTCGTGGAGAAAGACAGCGCGAAGCTGGACTATTCGTACGGCATGATCGAGACCAGCCTGGACAAGAAGCTTGAAAAGTGGGGGATCACGCCCGCGGAGAAAAAGCTGACGCTGTCGCGCATTCAAAAAGTGACGCACCTGGCGGATCTCGGCAGCTGCGATATGGTCATCGAGACGATTACGGAAGACCTTGAAGCGAAAAAAGCGATCTTCGCCCAGCTCGACCAGGTCTGTCCGGCTCATATTATTCTCGCCAGCAACACCTCGGCGCTCAGCCTGACGGAGGTCGGCAGCTCCACCCTGCATCCGGAGCGCGTTATTGGCATGCACTTTATTTACCCGGTGGCGTCGATCAATCTGGTCGAAATCATCCGCGGTCTGAAAACGTCGGACACGACGTTCGAATCGACGAAATATTTCGTCGAAGAAACGCTCGACAAAAAAGGCGTCATGGTGTACGAGTCCCCGGGCTTCGTGTCCACCCGCCTGATTTGCACGCTGATCAACGAGGCGCTGCACGTGCTTGAAGAAGGCGTCGCTTCCGCCGAAGATATCGACGACGCGATGAGAATCGGCTACCAGTTCAACCGCGGACCGCTCGAAATGTGCGACCGTTTCGGTCTGGATTCGGTGCTGGCCGCGCTCGACGGCATGTTCCGCGAATACGGCGATCTCAAATACCGTCCGGCGATCATCCTCAAGAAGATGGTGCGCGCGGGACATCTCGGCACGAAGACCGGCGAAGGCTTTTTCAAGTACGACAAGGACGGTGACAGACTGTGAAAGTACTCGTAATCAACTCGGGGAGCTCCTCGCTTAAATATCAGCTGTACGACATGACCGACGAATCGGTGCTGGCCAAAGGCCTGGTGGAACGCATCGGGATGGATTCCTCCATTCTGACCCACAAGGCGGCCGGCAAAGAAGAAGTGGTGGAAGTCAGCGAAATTCTGGAGCATAACACCGCGATCCGCAAAGTTATCGACAAGCTGACCGACAAAACGCACGGCGTGCTCGAAAGCGTCGAAGAAATCAACGCGGTCGGACACCGCGTCGTGCACGGCGGCGAATTCTTCAACGAATCCGCGCTGGTGGACAAAGAAGCGAAGAAAAATATCCGCGCGCTGATCGATCTGGCTCCGCTGCACAATCCGGCCGCGATCATGGGCATCGAAGCGTCCGAGATCAACATGCCGGGCGTGCCGCAGGTTGTCGTATTCGACACCGCGTTCCACCAGACCATGCCGGAAAGATCGTACTTGTACGCGATTCCGCGCGTGCTGTACAACAAATACAAAGTGCGCCGCTACGGTTTCCACGGCACATCGCACTATTACGTCAGCCTGGCTGCGGCCGAATTCCTCGGCAAACCGATCGAAGACCTCAAGATCATCACCGCGCATATCGGCAACGGCGGCAGCCTGACGGCTATCCAGGGCGGCGTATCCGTCGATACGTCGATGGGCATGACCCCGCTCGAAGGCCTGATGATGGGGACCCGTTCCGGCGACCTCGACCCGGCGATCGTGCCTTACGTCATGAACAAAGAAGAGCTTAGCGTCGGCGAAATGAACTCCATGCTGAACAAGCACAGCGGCCTGCTGGCCATCTCGGGCGTGAGCAGCGATATGCGCGATATTACGGACGGCTGGGAAAAAGGCGAAGCGAACGCGACGCTGGCGTTCGAAATGTACGAATACCGTCTGCGCAAATATATCGGTTCGTACGCGGCGGCCATGAACGGCGTCGACGTGCTGGTATTCACGGCGGGCGTGGGCGAAAACTCCGCGATCGTGCGCAAAGCCGTTTGCGAAAATCTGTCGTACCTCGGCATCGAGATCGACGAAGAACTGAACAAGATCCGCTCCGGCGATCCGCGCCGCATCTCCACGCCGAACTCCAAAGTGGACGTGCTGGTCGTGCCGACGAACGAAGAACTCGTCATCGCGCGCGATACGTACCGGATCGTGGAATCGAACCAAGATTAATCGACCAAGTTTAACATACGGAGAGGAATGACTGTCATGTCCATCAAAACAGACATCCGCGGCGTCAGCGGCCACGTCGGCGAAACCGTCCGGATCGGCTGCTGGGTGAACAACAAACGCTCGAGCGGCAAGATTCAATTTCTGCAGCTTCGCGACGGTACCGGCTATATCCAGGGAGTCGTCGTCAAAAACGAAGTATCGGAAGAAATCTGGAACGACGCCAAAAGCCTGACGCAGGAAAGCTCGCTCTACGTCACCGGCGTTATCCGCGAGGAGCCGCGCAGCAAATCCGGCTACGAAATGACCGTAACGGGCATCGAAGTGCTGCATATCACCGAAGACTACCCGATTACGCCGAAAGAGCACGGGGTCGACTTCCTGATGGACCATCGTCATCTGTGGCTGCGTTCGACGAAACAGCGCGCGGTGATGGTCGTTCGCGCCCAGATCGTCCGCGCGGTACGCGAATTCTTCGATACCCGCGGCTTTACGCTGATGGACCCGCCGATCCTGACGCCGTCGTCGGCCGAAGGCACGACCGAACTGTTCCATATCAAATACTTCGACGAAGACGCGTACCTTACGCAGAGCGGACAGCTGTACATGGAAGCTTCGGCGATGGCGCTGGGCAAAGTGTACTCGTTCGGACCGACGTTCCGCGCCGAGAAGTCCAAGACCCGCCGCCACCTGATCGAGTTCTGGATGATCGAGCCGGAAATGGCGTTTGTCGAGCTGGAAGAAAGTCTGGAAATTCAAGAGCAGTTCGTCAGCCATGTGGTGCAGTCCGTTCTTGCGAACTGCAAAGCCGAGCTGGAAACGCTGGAGCGCGACGTAACGAAGCTGGAGCAGATTACGGGCTCGTTCCCGCGCATCACCTACGACGAAGCGATCAAATTCCTGAACGAGAACGGCTTCGAGGTGCCGTGGGGCGAAGACTTCGGCGCGCCGCACGAAACGGCGATCGCGAATCATTACGACAAACCGGTCTTCATCACGCACTATCCGGCGGAGATCAAAGCTTTCTATATGAAGCCCGATCCGAATCGTCCGGAAGTCGTGCTGTGCGCGGATATGATCGCGCCGGAAGGTTACGGCGAAATTATCGGCGGCTCGCAGCGCATCGACGATCCGAAGCTGATGGAAGAACGCTTCGAGCAGCACAACCTGACTTCCGACGCGTATAAATGGTATATGGACCTGCGCAAGTACGGTACCGTTCCGCACTCCGGCTTCGGCCTCGGCCTGGAACGCACCGTAGCCTGGATCTGCGGCCTCGATCATGTTCGCGAGACGATTCCGTTCCCGCGCATGCTGTACCGTCTTTATCCGTAAGGCGCTTTACGCATGCTGCGCAGAGCCGATATCGCAGGCGGAAGGAGGAACAAGCGGGTGAACGACGAAGCCTGGAAGACCTGGGCCATGGGAGTCTCCCATGCGATGGAATCGCCGCAGGTTCATCTTCCTCACGCCCTGCTGCGTTTTTACCGCAAGCTGGACCTCAGCCTGGAGGAAACGATGCTGCTGATCCAGCTCATCGCTTACCGTCAAGCCGAACTGAACGATTTCCCGACGCTCGAAGAACTTCAGGAACGTACCGGACTGGAGCCGGGCGAACTCGCCTCGAAGCTTCAGCGGCTGATCAAGGACGGCTTCCTCGCGATTCACGAAGACGAGGATACGCCGTCCGGCATCCGCTACGAACGCTACAATCTCGCCGGCCTGTACGAGAGATTGGGCGGCTGCCTGGCGGAAGAGCGCCGCAGCCAGCGCCGGGCCGAACGCCCGGCCGTCCGCGAGGAAGAAGCGGAAACGGTCGACAACCTGTTCCGTTTGTTCGAACAGGAATTCGCCCGTCCGCTGTCGCCGATGGAATGCGAAACTATCTCCGTCTGGATCGACCAGGACCGCTATCCCGAAGAGCTGATCCAACTGGCTCTGAAAGAAGCCGTGTTCGCGGGTAAGCTTCATTTCCGCTACATCGACCGTATCCTGCTCGAATGGAGCCGCAACCGCGTCCGTACGCCCGAAGACGTCCGCGCTTATTCTCAGAAGTTCCGCGGACAACGATAAGAAAGACGCTCTCCGTAAATTTGGAGAGCGTCTTTTTCTTTGATTTTTATTCTTTAACGGCTCCCACCACAATCCCCGTCACAAAATACCGCTGCAAGAACGGATACACCAGCAGGATCGGCAGCGCGCTGATGAAGATTTGCGACGCGCGGATCGTGCGCTGGGACAGATTGGCGACCGCTTCCGGATCGAGCTTCGACATATCCGCCTGCACGATGATCGTTTGCATAAAGCTCGCCAGCGGCAGTTTTTCCGAATCGCGGATGTAGATAATCCCGTCGAAGTAAGCGTTCCAGTGCCCGACCATCATAAACAGCGAGACCGTCGCGATTACCGGCAGCGACAGCGGCAGATAGACATTGAAGAACGTGCGCAGATGGCCGGCTCCGTCGATAAACGCGGCTTCCTCCAGATCTTTCGGAACGCCCCGGAAGAAGTTGAGCAGCAAAATGATATTGAACACGGCGACCAGCCCCGGCAGGATGAGCGCCCAGAGCGAGTTCATCAGTCCCAGTTTGAGGATCAGGATATAGCCCGGAATCAATCCGCCGCTGAACAGCATCGTGACCACGAAATACCACAGATACAGATTGCGCGCGCCGAAGACGCGGGTTTCTTTGGACAGCGCATAAGCGGCGGTCGTATTGACGACCAGCGCCAGCGCCGTGCCGAGCACCGTACGCTGCACCGATACCCAGAGCGAGGAAAGGAAATTGGCGTTGTCGAACGTTTTGGCATAAGCTTCGAACGTAAAGCCGATCGGCCAGAACGTGACCAGCCCCGCGTTGGCGGGAGCGGTCGAACTGAGCGAGACCATCAGCAGATGCAGCAGCGGCAGCAGGCAGGCGATGGAGACGAGGGTCAGGAAGATATTGTTGCACACCGAGAAAATGCGATAAGGCAGCGTTTTGTGATACATGGGGCGGTCTCCTTTCTAAAATATGCGGTATCCGGCGAACCGGTACGCCAGGCGGTACGAAACGGCGATCAGGATCAGGCTGATCAACGACTTGAACAAATTCACCGCCGTGGCGAAACTGAACTGTCCGCTGAGCAGACCTTCCCGATAAACGAATGTGTCGATGATGTCGCCCTGCTGATAGATCAGCGGACTGTATAGATTGAAGATCTGGTCGAAGTTGGCGTTGAGCACATTGCCCAGCGCAAGCGTCGCGATTACGATCGTGATCGGCACAAGCGAAGGCATCGTGATATGCAGCGTCTGCTTCCAGCGCGTCGCTCCGTCGACTTCCGCCGCTTCGTACAGCGCGGGATTGATACCCGACAAAGCGGCCAGAAAAATGATCGTATTGAAGCCGAATTCTTTCCACACGTCGCTGAAAATAATCGTGAACCGGAACCAGCCGCCGTCGCCCAGGAAAAAGATCGGTTTGATTCCGAACAGGTGCACGAGAAACTGGTTGATCAGGCCGGTCTGCGCCAGCATATCGATCAGGATGCCGGACAGCGTGACCCAGGACAGGAAGTGCGGCAGATAAACAAGCGTTTGGATCGAGCGTTTCAGCGCCATTTTTCGCACTTCGTTCAGCAGCAGCGCGAACACGAACGGCACGATCAGGTTCATGACGATCTTTGTACAGGCAAAAAACAGCGTGTTGCCGGTAATCTTGAGGAAGTAGTCGTTTTCCCACATGTATTGGAAATGCTTCAGGCCGGCCCACGGCGATTCGGCAAATCCGAGCGCGGGCTTGTAATCCTGGAAAGCCATTACGATGCCGGTCATGGGAATATAGGAGAAAATAAAGACCAGTACGGCTGCCGGAAGCACCATAAGATGCAGAATCCACGGCTGTTTGCCGCCTTTTTTTCTGCGTTTGCGCCGCGCCGCCGTGTCGGCCGCCCGCTCGTTGATATTCGCTTCCATTGCGTTCCCCCGTTTCAAAGTGTGTGGTGTCTCTCTAACTTCTCTGCTATATATAAATAGTATCAAGGGCCCCTGCGGGCTGATATATAACAATGTTAGGATCGATATGGTTTTATTAGGACGCCGATCCGGAGGGAGCAGCGTATGCAGCCAACAGCCGTAACAGCCGGAAGCCGGGGAAAGACCCGCGGACGGTTCAGCCTATTCGCCAAAATGAACAGTTTGATCGCGATCTTGTTTCTGCCGATCGTGCTCGCGTATACGTATTCGAACGATGCCACTTTCCATGTCGTAAGCCGCGAACTGCAAACGTCGAGCGCCCGGCAGCTGACGTTTCTGTCGGGACAGATCGACTCCAGAATCAGCCAGATGATGGACTTCAGCCTGGCCTTCTCCAGAGATCCCAATGTGCAGGACTTCAACGGATTGAATCTGTGGGGCGACCGCTACGACCGGATGCAGACCCGCTACGCGGTGCGGGAGAAAATGGTGCTGCAATCCGGCGTATCGGATATTTGGCCCGCCCGGTACGCCTTGTATTCGCAGCAGAATCGGGAGGTAATCTCGAACTATGCGCACAGCGGCGAATACGACGAAGGCTATCTCAAACGCAATATGACCGGCCAGTGGAACTACGACGACGGCCGAAGCGAAGACGCGGCAAACGGCGGCGCTTCTTCGTTTCACTGGCTCTATGCCGATTCGCTCGGCCTGCCGGGCGTGCTGACGGGCAGCAGCGCGGTGGTGGAAGCGAGCTTCAGCACGGACAATATCCGCAATATGCTCGACACGTACAAAGCGGACGGACAGGGAGATCCTTTTTATTATCGCAAAGACGAACTGCCGATCTTGAACCGCAGCGCGGACCGGGAACTGACGGACGAGCTGATTGGGGAACTCGACGCCCGGCCGCTCGAACGGACCGCCCAGCGGGTCGTCGCGCTCCGTGGACAGGATTACCTGGTCAGTTCGGCCGCTTCTTCGTATCTCGACGGTCAACTGATCGACTTCGTTCCGCTCGGCCAGGTGCTGGGTCCGATCGCGTTCAGCCGCAATTTGTTTTATTTGTCGATCGCGCTGCTGTTCGTGCTGGGCATTTCGGCTTCGATTCTGCTGTACCGCAACGTCCAGCGTCCGATCCGCAAGCTGATGGACGGGCTGCTGCGGGTGCAAAGCGGCGATTATTCGGTACGGCTGCACGCGCGAAGCCGAAACGAGTTCTCGTTCGTATTCGACAGCTTCAACGAAATGTCGCGCCGGATTCAAGAGCTGATCGAAAATGTATTCAACGAGAAGCTTCGCGCGCGCGAAGCGACGCTCAAACAGCTGCAAGCCCAGATCAATCCGCATTTTCTGTACAACTGCCTCGGCTACATTATCAATATGGCGCAGATGAAAGACGAAGAAGCCGTAGTATCGATGGCGTTCAACTTGAGCGCGTATTACCGCTATACGACCCGGATGGAAAAAGAAATCGCCCCGCTCAAAGAAGAAGTGAAGCTGCTCGTCAACTATCTCGGTATCCAGAAGCTGAGGAACGGGAGGATCGATTACCGGATCGAACTGCCGGAGCCGCTGCTGGAAGCGGAGATTCCGAGATTGATGCTGCAGCCGGTCGTTGAAAACGCGGTGATCCACGGCGTCGCCAAAACGTATACGGCGGGCGAAATCCGGATTACCGGCGAAGCGGAAAACGGTTTTTGCCTGATCCGTATCGACGACGACGGACCGGGAATGACGCCGGAGCAGTATGCCGCGCTGAATCTAAAAATGACGGAAGAGCTGCGGGAAGAAATGGGCTGCGGACTCTGGAATACGCATCAGCGTATCGTCCATCAGTTCGGAACCCGGTCGGGGCTGCGCTTCGGCCCATCGCCGGCGGGCGGCTTCCGTACCGAGATTTTCTGGGAGAGCCCGGAAAATACGCAAAACGAGCAGGCGGTCGAAGAAGAAACGTATCTGGAAATGCGGGCTTTACGCCATTGAACCGGAAAAGGAGCGAATGAATATGCAGTTAATGATCGTCGACGACGAAATCCACTGGGTCGACAACCTGGCGATGAACAAACCTTGGCATACGCTCGGCATCGGGCAGGTACACAAAGCTTATTCCGCGCACGAAGCGCTGGAGCTGATCGACAACCATCCGATCGATATCGTGATTTCGGACATCCTGATGCCCGAGATGAGCGGAATCGAATTGATCGAACAAATTCAAGTCCGCGACCGCAAGATCAAATGTATTATGCTGTCGGGACATTCGGACTTCGAGTTTGCCAAGCAGGCGATCCGCCATAACGCGGTCGATTATCTGCTCAAACCGCCGACCGACGGCGAGCTGCTGGACGCGGTCGGTTCGGCGATCCGGCAGTTGAACGCGGAGTGGGAAATGGTCGGTTCGCTGGAGCGGACAAGCCATACGCTGCGGGAGAATCTGCCGCTGCTCAGAGGACGGCTGCTGCTGGACGCGCTGGACGGCCAGCGCATGTCCGCCGAGGAATGGGCGCGCCGGCTGGACAACTACGGGCTGCCGTTCAAAGTCGGTGCCTGCGCGCTGCTGCTTGTGCGGATGGAAGAAGAATTCGGCAAATACCGCAACAACGGACAGCCGCTGATCGAATACGCGATTATCAATATGGCCGAAGAAGTGATGGGCGAATTCCTGGAGGTCTGGGGCGTCAAAGAAGAGCACGGTTACCTGGCGTTTCTGCTTCAATTCAAGCCCTGCGCGCCGCAGGGACGCGAGGTTCTGCTGGAGAAGCTGGCGATTCAGCTCCAGGTCAAAGTCAAACAGTTCCTCAAAGGCTCGCTGTCGATCGTGATGACCGAGCCGTTCGGATTTCCCGAGGAGCTGCCGGATGCGTTCGGACGGGCGATCGCGTATTTCCGCCAGATCGTCGGAGACGAGCGGGAGTTCGTGATGCGCCTGAGCGAGCCGGCCGGCCCGGCCGAGCAGGGCGCGCTGCGTTCGCTGTATTTGTCGCCTTCGCTGGAAACGCTGCTGGAAGCGGGGCGCTGGGACGAGGCGGAAGAAAAGCTGCGGAAGGTCTGCGACGAGCTGGACGACAGCTGGTCGGAATCCTGGGAACACTGCATGGAAGCCGGGTTCCTGATCGCCGCTTCCTATACCAATCTCGCGCACCGCGGCGGACATAAGCTGGAAAGTCTGCTCGGAAGCGGGATCGAGCCTCTTCAGCGCGGAGAAGCTTTCGCTTCGATCGCCAGGCTGCGGAAATGGTCGATCGAAGCGCTGCATCGGCTCAAAGAAGGCACGTCGAACGAAGTGCGCGACAATCGCTCGTCTTATGTGCGCAAAGTCCAGGCTTTTGCCGACAAAAATCTGCATCTGGACGTCTCGCTGCGCGCGCTGGCCGATCATGTGAATCTGCACCCGACGCATTTGTCCAAGATCTACAAGATCGAGACGGGCGAAGGCATCAGCGATTACGTGGTCAATTTGCGGATGGAGCGGGCCTGCCAGAAACTGAAGTCGACGGATAAAAAAGTGTACGAAGTCGGGTTGGAGATCGGGTATATGGACCCGGCTTATTTTATCAAAGTGTTCAAACGCCATTTCGGCATGACGCCGCAGGAATACAGGGACGGAGGGAAATAGCGTGACAAAGTCCTATCGGGCCTAACAAACTCATATAGATGCCTTCCCGCAAAAGTTGGTACAGTAACCAGTGTAAGAGAGGTCGACAAGTAAACGGGGGGATCGAGCAATGAAAAAATCACGCAGTACCTGGAAACTCCTTGCGGCAGCCGGACTGCTTGCCGTAACGGCCTGCAGCGGAGCGTCGGACGGAAAAAGCGCGGACAGCGCGGACGTCGGATCGTCTGCGGCCGAAGCGGCGTTCGCCGCCGGCAAATACGACCCGCCGATCGAGATCAGCACCGTGCTGATGCCCAAAAAATACGTTCAGGGCGATACGAAAGAAAACAACGTGCACGACCGCTGGATGCTGGATACGCTGGGCCTCAAACACAAAGATACCTGGTACCCGGCCAACGACGACCAGTACAAACAAAAATTGCAGCTCGCTGTCGCTTCCGGGGAAAAACTGCCCGATTTCGTGCCGGTGCCGACCAACGCCGTGCTCACGAACCAGCTGATCGAATCCGGACAGTTTATGCCGATTGACGAGCTGTTCGACAAATACGCCAACCGGATTCTCAAAGACCATGCCGCCGAGCATCCCGAGCTGTGGTATCCGTTTACCAAGGACGGCAAGAAATACAATATGCCGATTCTCGAATACACGGACAACGACGATACCGAGCTGTGGCTGCGCGAGGACTGGATGGAGAAGCTGAATCTGCAAGCGCCGAAAACGATCGCCGATCTGGAAAATATCATGGACAAGTTCAAAAACGAAAACCCGGACGGGCTGTCGCCCGACAAAGTATATCCGCTGGCCATCTCGCTCAAAAGCAACACCAACACCTGGATGGGTTCGCTCGACTGGCTGTTCGGGGCGTACGGCACGATCGAAGAGCAGTGGAACAAAGACGCGGACGGCAATCTGGAATACGGCTCGATCAATCCCGGTTCCAAGCAAGCGCTCGCCAAGCTGCGGGAATGGATGGACAAAGGCTATATCCACGCCGATTCCGCGCTGTGGAGCGAATCGAAAGCGGCGGAGAGCTGGACCAAAGGCACGGCGGGCATTCTGCCCGGCGCCAACTGGGTACCGGACTGGCCGGCTCCCGATCTGCTGAGCACGGTTCCCGGCTCCAAGATCAAAGCTTACCCGGTACCGGAAGGACCGGACGGGCTGATCGGCACGAAGTGGCAGAATTCCGGCGTCAACTCGAGTATTATGATCAACAAAGACGCCGAGCATCCGGAAGCCATTTTCCTGTATTACAACTACCTGCTGGACAACCTGGCGAACCCGGCCGAAGGAAGCGACTACGAATACGGCTTCGCCAAAGGCTACGACTGGGATACGATCGACGGCAAACCGACCAGCGACAAAGACAAGATCAAGGAATTCTCCAACGAGTTCCCGTTCCTGACGGGTCCGGCGCGCATTCCGGATCTGTATATGAAAACGCTGGTCAAGCTGGCGGACGGCGAAGAGCCGGCAACGCCGTTCGAGCGCCAGATGGCCGAGTTCCGCAAGCCGGAGAACTGGCACGCGGCAAAAGTGGTTATGTCCCAGCAGGACGTGCGCAGACAAAACTACTTTACGGGAGCGGCGACGCCGACCATGATCTCGAAGTGGAATCTGCTGCGGCAGTCGGAGATGGAGACGTTCAACAAGATCATTTACGGCCAGCTGCCGATCGACGCGTTCGACGAGTTCGTCGCCAATTGGAAAGCCAACGGGGGCGAACAAATCACGCAGGAAGTCAATGAATGGTACAAGTCGGTATCCGGGCAGCAGTAAACGGGCGGAGCCGGCCGCAGTATCATCGCAATCGTTAAAGACCAACCGTCGAAGACCGAAATCGCCGCCGCGATTTCGGTCTTTTTTGCGCGCTCTAACGCTGTGGGACGGGGCGGATGTGTACAATAAAAGCGGCGGACCGAACAAAAATCGAATTTTGTGCCGCTTATGTGCAGGGGTTGATCCGGCAGGCGCGTCTATACAGGCGGGAAAGGGGGAGACACCGATTGACGAACAGGAATTGATTCGCCGCATTCTGCGCGGCGACCGGGACGCGTTCCGCGAACTGGTCGATGCGTATCGGCAGCCGGTATTCCGGATTGCTTTCTCGGTACTGCGCAGCGAGAAGGATGCCGAAGACGCAGCGCAGGAAGTGTTTATCCAGATTCATAAATCGCTCCCCGATTACCGTTCCCAGGGATTTAAGACGTGGATCTCCCGCATTGCGCTGAACAAGGCGATCGACTTC
Source organism: Saccharibacillus sp. CPCC 101409 (assembly GCF_030518235.1). GTDB lineage: Bacteria > Bacillota > Bacilli > Paenibacillales > Paenibacillaceae > Saccharibacillus. The sequence goes on from NZ_JAULSA010000002.1 coordinate 791,421, forward strand.
AAGCGCAAGCAGAACCGCCGCCGCGAAGATCTGTACGATTCCGAACCGGCGCTGCTTCAAGCGCCTTCGGGCGAAGAAGCTCCCCTGACCCGGATACTGCGGCAGGAGCGAGCGGAAGAGATCAAGCGGCGCATGATGGAGATGCCGGGCGGACACCGCGAGGTAATCGAAGCTTTTTATTTTCAAGGCAAGAACTACGAACAAATTTCGGCGGAGCTGCATGTGACGGTCAAGACCGTCGAATCGAAATTATACCGAGCCCGAATGTGGATTCGGCAGCACTGGCGGGAGGAGGAATGGCTGTGAACGATCGGAGAGAAGACTTGCGGGTACCGTGGGAAGCTTATATCCGCGGCACGCTGCCGGAGGCGAAGCGGGAACAATTGGAACGGCTGCTGCAAAGCGGGGACGAAGACGTATTCGGGCACTATCTGTCGGCGCTGGAACGCTGCGGGGCGCTGCTGCCGGAGCTACGGGCGGAAGATTCGTTCAGCGAACGGATCATGGACGCCATTCCGGAAGAAACGAGGGAGCAGCGGGGGCGTTTCGGCGGAAAATGGACCGAGCCGATCGTGCTCTACACGATGGCCGCCGCCGCCGCGCTGCTGCTGACCTTTACCGGCGCGTTCGATCGCTTGAGCGAAGGCGCTGGACACGCGGCGGGCGAAGCGGGCAAAGTATCGTATACCGAAAAGCTGGCTGAGAGTGCTTCGTCCTGGCTGAGCGGGTTGAAAGCGAAAGGAGACGAGCATGAATCAACAACGAAGTAAAGTGGCGGCGCTGCTGCTGAATATCATCCCGGGGCTCGGACATTTGTACTGGGGCAACAAAGGCCGGATCTTTATTTACTTCCTGCTGATCGGTACAGGAATGCTGGGGAGCATAGCGCTGTCGGTGCTCTCCGGCGACAACGAGTGGATTCTGGTGGGATTGGCCGGCGTGTTTATCGTCTGGTGCATCAGCATGTTGGATATCGTCATCGTGCTGCTGAACAGTCCTCCGGCCTCCAACGTGCCGCCGGAGGACTACGGCCTCGGCCGCGATTACCGGTCTTACCCCGACCGCGAACGCGGGAACGAAGCGGGAGACGAAGATCGGGACGCGCATATGGAATTCGCAGCGGAAGAATCCGACCGGCCGCCCTATCCGCCGATCGGCGAAGGGCGCATGCTGAGCGGCGCGGAGTCTTTTTCCGATTCGGAGCGCTTCTATACGGTGATCCTGAGCTTTGTGCCGGGACTCGGCCATCTGTACATGGGGCTGCTTCAGCGGGGCGTATCGTTCCTGGTGGCGTTCTTCGGCCTGGCGACCGCGCTTGTGTTCCTGACCGGCATTACGCACAATCATGCGTTTCTGCTGTTCATGGGCGTGCTGCCGATCGTTTGGATCTATGGGATGTTCGACGCGGTGCAGTTGGCCGAGCGCAAAAGCCGCGGCGAAAAAGTGCGGGACTTCTCGCTGGTCGAACAATGGGACATGGACCGCGAAGGCGGGCATAAAAGCCGGACGCTGGCGCTCGTGCTTTCCGTCGTGCCGGGCGCCGGTCAAATGTACATGGGATTGATGCAGCGCGGCGCGCAGTTCATGCTGCTGTTCTTCGGCAGTATTTACGTGCTGGATGTGCTGGGATTTTCGCTGTTCCTATTCCTGGTTCCGCTGATCTGGTTCTATTCGTTCTTCGACGCTTTGCAGCAGATCGGACGGTACGGGCGCGAGCCGCTGTTTGACAAACCGCTGATCCAGAGCCTGCTGTTGAACCGCCGCTGGATCGGCATTGCCCTGGTACTGCTGGGTGTGTACTATATCTTCGACCGCGTGGTGCTGGTGCTGATGGAAGCTTTTATGCACTGGAAACTGGCGCAGCTTCGGGTGATCTACGATTACGCCGAACCGGCGATTGTCCCGGTTCTGCTGATGATCGGCGGCATTGTGCTGATTCGAAGCCGGAAGAACGCATAAGCGACAAAAAGAACGGCAAAAAACCGCCCGCAGGCCGGAGAGCGATCTCCGGAGCGGGCGGTTTTTTAGACGAAGCGTAAAAAAGAGCGGCGGCGGATCGGGCCGCTGCGCGCGGCGAATCCCGGTTCTGCTTTAATTTCCGAGCTTGTCTTCAAGCTCCCGGCCCATTTCCGCGGAGCGTTCGGAGCAGCGCTGCGCGGCGCGGATCACCGCTCCGCGGAAGTCGCTCTCGTCGAGCTTGGCGATCGCGGCCTGGGTGGCTCCGTTGGGCGAGGTGACTTTGCGCCGCAGTTCGGCCGGTTCTTCGCCGGTTTGGCGGACCATCTGGGCCGCGCCGAGCACGGTCTGGACCGTCATCTCGCGCGCCTGCTCGCGCGTCAGTCCTCCAAGCTCGGCCGCTTCGATCAGCGCTTCCATAAGATAATAGACGTAAGCCGGGCCGCTGCCGGAGATGCCCGTCAGGGGATCGATCTTATCTTCGTCCGTTTCAACGATCGTGCCGACTGCTTCGAACAGCAAACGGGCCGTGCGGCGATGCTCGTCGGACAGGCCTTCGGAATAAGAAAGGCCGGTAACGCCCAGCCCGATCGTGCTCGACGTATTCGGCATCGTGCGCACGATCGGCTGATCTTCGCGGCCGAGCAGTTTGCGCATCGTGGCGATCGACAAGCCCGCGATCATCGAGACGACCAGCGTGCGTGGACCGATCAGCGCGCCGAGCTGATTCAGCGCTTCGGCCGCGTCTTTGGGCTTCATCGCCAGAATGACGATCGGCGAGGAGCGCAGCGCGTCGAGCTTCTCGGAGGGATCGTTTGTGGCGGCGGTTCCGTAGCGCTGCTTGAGGTCTTCAAGCCGTCCGCTGTCGCTCCGGTTCAGGAACGTAATTTGCGTGGGCGCAATCACCGCCCGGGCGATCAGGCCGCGGGCGACGGCTTCGGCCATCGAACCGGCCCCGTAGAAGCAAATGCGGTCTTCGATCAGCATGCGGGTCTGGGTCATGTTGAAATTCATCCTTTCCGATAAGCGAAATAAAAGAATAGGGACTGCATAGAGACTGGATAAATCGTTTATCCGAAACTCAAGGCCGGATCTGTCCGGTTCCCCGCACCACATATTTGGACGAAGTGAGCGCCGGCAGTCCCATCGGGCCGCGGGCGTGCAGCTTCTGCGTGCTGATGCCGATCTCCGCGCCGAAGCCGAATTCGAAGCCGTCCGTAAAGCGGGTGGAGGCGTTGTGGTAAACGGCGGCGGCGTCGATCTCGTTCAGAAAGCGGACCGCGTTCACGTCGCTTTCGGTGACGATAGCTTCGGAATGTTTGGTGCCGTATCGGGAGACATGCGCCAGCGCTTCGTCCAGATCGTTCACAATGCGGATATTCAAAATATAGTCGTTGTACTCCGTGGCGTAGTCTTCTTCCGACGCCGGCTTGGCTTCCGCAACCAGACTGCGCGTTTGCTCGTCTCCCCGCAGCTCGACGCCGCGCTCCAGCAGCGCGTCCGCGAGGCCGCGCAGTTCGCGCCGCGCGTAATCGGCGTGCACGATCAGCGTTTCCATCGAGTTGCACACCGAAGGACGCTGCACTTTCGCATTCAGCGCGATCGAAGCGGCCATGTCCGGCCGCGCCGATTCGTCGATATACGTATGGCAGACGCCGGCGCCCGTTTCGATGACCGGCACGGTCGAATTCAGCACGACATTTTGGATCAGCGAGCGTCCGCCGCGCGGAATAATCACATCCAACAGCCCGTTCAGCTTCAGCATCTCGTCGACGGAAGAGCGCGAAGCGTCTTCGATCAGCTGGAGCGCATCGGGCGGCACCTCCGTGCCGGCCAGAGCTTCGCGCAGCACCTGCGCGATCCGCCGGTTGGTGGAAAGGGCGGCCGAGCCGCCGCGCAGCACTACGGCGTTGCCGGTCTTGAGGCAGAGCGCCGCCGCGTCGACCGTGACGTTCGGGCGCGCTTCGTATACGATGCCGATCACGCCGAGCGGCACGCTGATCTTCTCGATACGCAGTCCGTTCGGGCGTTCGAACCGCTCCAGCGTCCGTCCCGTCGGGTCGGGAAGATCCGCGACCAGTCTGAGCGCGTCCGCGATCGAAGCGATCCGCTCCCCGCTCAGCATCAGGCGATCGAGCAGCGATTCGCTTGTGCCCTGCGAGCGTCCGCGTTCCAGATCTTCGCGGTTCGCTTCGATCAGCGAATCCCGCTCCGATACGAGCACGTCGGCCATTTTCAGCAGCGCCGCGTTTTTCTTGTCCGTGGAGACCGACGCCAGCTTGCGGGCGGCCGTTTGCGCCAGCAGCGCTTTGCTTCGCACCTCGCTGGTTTGGCGTTCAGTCGAGTGATCGGCCGATGTTTCGTTAATGCGCAGTTCGCTCATATCCTTTTCCTCCTTATCGATCTTCATATATCCCCGCTGTGCGGGGTTATCGGCCCAGCGAAATCCATTCGTCCCGGTGGATGGCTTCCAGCCGGTGCAGTCCCTGGAGCTTGTCCAGCACTTCGGGGCCGGACAAGCCGCAGACGCTCTGCAAATCTTCCATGTCGTAATTGACGACGCCTCGGCCGACGATACCGCCGTCCGGACCCAGCACCTCCACCACGTCGCCGGCGTGGAACTGTCCTTCGACGCCGGTGATGCCGACCGGCAGCAGGCTGCGTCCTTCTCCGGTCAGCGCCCGCTGCGCGCCGGCATCGACAATCAGCGCGCCGAGCGGGCGCGACAGATAGCCGAGCCACTGCTTTTTGACCGGCATCGACGAGAGCGTCGTCGTAAAGTGCGTGCCGCGTCCCGCGCCTTGGGCCGCCGCGGCCAGATCGCCGCTTTCGCCCGCACGGCCGATAAAGACCGGCACGCCGCCTCTTGTTGCGATGCGCGCCGCGTCGAGCTTGGAGCGCATGCCGCCCGTGCCGACGCCCGAGCCGGCGCCGCCGGCCATCCGGTAAATCTCGTCGTCGATCTCGTCTACCGTTTCGTATTTGAACGCGTCCGGATCGTGCCGCGGGTCCGCGCTGTACAGACCGTCCATATCGGTCAGGATCACCAGCCGGTCCGCTTTGACCAGATTCGCGACAAGCGCGGACAGCGTATCGTTGTCGCCGAATTTAAGTTCGTCGACCGAGACCGTATCGTTCTCGTTGAAGATCGGCAGAATGCCGCGCTCCAGCAGTTCCTCGATCGTCATGACCGCGCTGCCGATGCGTTTGCGGCTGTGGAAGTCCGTCCGCGTCAGCAGGATCTGCGCCGCGACCCGGTCGTATTTCGCCAGCGCTTCCTGATAGGCTCTCATCAGCAGCGCCTGTCCGACGGCCGCCGAAGCCTGCTTTTCGTGCAGCTTTTTGGGCCGTTCCCTGTAGCCGATCGCCCGAAATCCCGCGGCGACGGCGCCCGAGGTCACCAGTAGCGGATGATAGCCGCGCTCCGCGAGCTGCGCCAGCTCGCCCGCGAAGTAGGCGACCGCCGCATGGTCCAGTCCGCCGCGCGGGCCGGTCAGCGAGCTGCTGCCGATTTTGACTACGATGCGTTTTTGCATAATGCGTTCCTTCTTTCCGTGTGTCGCTGTCAGCCGGGAAGAACAAGCGGCGCAGCATAAAAAGCTTTCGTCCGGGCGCAGAAATAATCTGCGCGAAGGACGAAAGCTGTGAAATGCGCTTCCGCGGTACCACCTTGTTTGACGGCTTGCGCCGTCCGGCTCGCTTCCCCGTTAACGGAGGGAGACCGTCCGGACTTGTTCGCCCGGAGCGCTCGGGGGTAGGTTTCGGAACGATCCGCACCGTAAATTCTTTCAGCCAAAGACGAAGATTGAAACCGATGAGGTTAGAATCTTCGGCTCGGGAACGCAGAGAAGCACCGGATAAAGTGCGAACTGCGTTCCGATAGAAGACTAACTCTGTTCAAAGGTTGAAATTTTCGTCCGATTGGAATTTACTCTCTGTAAAGGCGAATACGTTCGTACTGGTCCCGTCATTGCGGTGTAACGTTTGGTTTTTCCTAGAATAGCACGCAGGCCGCCGTTAGGCAAGATGCCTCAAGGAAGCGAAAGCCGCTGCTCCATCGTGCGACGCAGCGTATCGGTGAACGCTTCGGCCGCTTTGGACAGCGAGCGTCCGCGCCGGTAGGCGATTACAAGCGTGCGGCTCGGCACCGGATCGGCCAGCGGCAGATAAACGGGAAGCAGCTCGCTGCGCTTGGCCCGGGCGACGAAGCGGGGGACGAGCGTCACGCCCATGCCCGCGGCCACCAGAGACTGAAGCGTCTCCATATTGCTGCTTTCGAATACCACATGAGGTTCGTAGCCCGCTTCCCGGCACAGATCCAGTACGATCTTGCGGAACCCCTGCCCCTGCTTGAGAATAATAAACGGCTCGTGCTCCAGCTCGCGCATGCTGACCCCGGCCAGCGGATAAGAGCCCGATCTCAGCGCGAGGCGGTGGCCGGGCGGAACGGCGAGATCGATCGGCTCGTCGGCGATCGGCTCGTAATCGAGCGTCGGCTCGTTTAGCGGGAGCGACAGCAGGCTGATATCCGATTTGCCGCTCGCCGTCAGCCGTTCCAGATTGTGAGAGGTGTCTTCTAGCAGCGTCACGTCGATGCCGGGATAGTCCGTGCGGAACGCGGGCAGCACATGCGGCAGCAGATGCGAGCCGGTGATCGGCATGCTGCCCACGGTAATCCGTCCTTTGCGCAGCTGCGAGATGTCTTCCATTTCGACGCGCAGAATTTCCATTTCGTCCACGATCCGCTGCGCCCGCTTCATGAATTCCATGCCGGCGTGCGTCAGCTCGACGGTACTCGTATTGCGCTGGAACAGCAGCACGCCCAGCTCTTTTTCCAGCTTGGAAAGCTGTTGGCTGAGCGACGGCTGGGCAATATGGAGCTTCTCCGCGGCCCGCGAGAAATTGCGTTCGGCGGCGATCATCAGCGCGTATTGCAGTTGTCTAAGTTCCATGATGGGTCTTCCTTCCGTCGATTGTTTCGGATTGCTTTTTGCTGCACCGTTAACTTTATAGGCACAACCTATCGCGATTATAGTTATTATATCTTGGAACAATGAGTCATGACCATGTTATATTTAATCCAATCTAAAAAGCCGGCGGCGCGCAGGCGTCCGGGTCGGTACCAATCCAGCGCGGGGGGAACAAACATGAGCAAAAAGACATTGTACGAGAAAATCTGGGACAATCACGTCATCTATCAAAAAGAAGGCGAACCGAGCATCATCTATATCGACCTGCACCTGGTGCACGAAGTGACTTCGCCGCAGGCGTTCGAAGGTCTGCGCCTCGGCGGCCGCCAGGTCCGCCGTCCGGACCGCACGTTCGCCACGATGGACCACAACGTGCCGACGACCGACCGCTTCAATATCAAAGACCCGATCTCCAAACAGCAGATCGATACGCTGACGCAGAACTGCAAAGACTTCGGCGTCAAGCTGTTCGACCTCGACACGATCGACCAGGGCGTCGTGCACGTTATGGGACCGGAACTGGGCTTGACCCATCCGGGCAAAACGATCGTCTGCGGCGACAGCCATACCTCCACGCACGGCGCGTTCGGCGCGCTGTCGTTCGGGATCGGCACGAGCGAAGTGGAGCACGTGCTGGCGACCCAGTGTCTCCAGCAGGGCAAGTCCAAAACGATGGAAGTCCGCTTCGTCGGCAAACGCAAACCGGGCGTAACCGCCAAGGACATGATTCTGGGCGTCATCGCCAAATACGGCACCGACTTCGCGACCGGCTACGTATTGGAGTACACGGGCGAGTCGATCCGCGAGCTGACGATGGAAGAACGCATGACGGTCTGCAATATGTCGATCGAAGGCGGAGCGAGAGCGGGACTGATCGCGCCGGACGAAACGACGTTCGCTTACATCAAGGGCCGCGAACACGCGCCGCAGGGCGCGGCATTCGAAGCGGCGGTGGCCGATTGGAAAAATCTCGTTACCGACGAAGGCGCCGGGTACGACCGCGTCGTCGAATTCGACGTCGACTCGCTGATTCCGCAGGTCACCTGGGGCACCAGCCCGGGCATGGGCACGGATATCGATTCCGTCGTGCCGAACCCGGCCAACTTTACGACGGAGAACGAACGCCGCGCGGCCGAGAAAGCGCTGGAGTATATGGATCTGGCGCCGGGCACGAGAATGTCCGACATTCCGGTCGACTACGTCTTTATCGGTTCCTGTACCAACGGACGGATCGAAGATCTGCGCGCCGCGGCCGAAGTGGCCAAAGGCTATCAGGTATCGGCGAACGTGACCGCGATCGTCGTTCCGGGATCGGGCCGCGTCAAGCTGCAGGCCGAACAGGAAGGATTGGACGTCGTATTCCGCGAAGCCGGTTTCGAATGGCGCGAGGCGGGATGCAGCATGTGCCTGGCGATGAACCCGGACGTGCTGCAGCCGGGACAGCGCTGCGCATCGACGTCGAACCGCAACTTCGAAGGCCGCCAGGGCCGCGGAGGACGCACCCATCTGGTCTCGCCGGCTATGGCCGCCGCAGCCGCGATCCGCGGACGATTTACCGATGTTCGCGACTGGACGTTCAAGACCGAAGTCGTCAGCTGACCCGACTATTCCCGAAAAGAGGAGACTAATCTATGGAAGCATTCAAACAATTAAACGGGCTCGTCGCTCCGGTGGACCGGGTCAATGTCGATACGGACGCGATCATCCCCAAGCAGTTTCTGAAACGGATCGAACGGACCGGCTTCGGCCAGTTCCTGTTCTTCGAATGGCGCTTCGACGAAGCGGGCAGCGAAATCCCTTCGTTCGAAATGAACAAACCGCGCTATCAGGGAGCGGAAGTGCTGATCTCCCGCGCCAACTTCGGCTGCGGTTCGTCCCGCGAACACGCGCCGTGGGCGATCATGGACTACGGATTCCGCTGCGTCATCGCGCCTTCGTTCGCCGATATTTTCTACAACAACTGTTTCAAAAACGGCATCCTGCCGATCAAGTTGTCCGAAGAGCAGGTTCAAGATCTGTTCAGCCGCACCGCCGAGCACGAAGGCTACCGCCTGAATGTAAACCTTGAAGACAAAACGCTCACCGACGAATTCGACCTCAAGATCGATTTCGACCTGGACGAACACCGCCGCCAGTTCCTGCTGCAAGGCCTGGACGACATCGGCCTGACGCTCCAGCACGAAGACGCGATCTCCGCCTTCGAAGCCAAACGCAGCGAGCGGGTTTACGCCTGACCAAGTAGGGCAGGAGACTTCCGCACATTCGAAAGCCCGCAGCTTCCGCTGCGGGCTTTAAGGCGTTGAGAAGGTTCATATAAAAATTAAAAAAAGCCGCTCCGCGAAGAAGGCTTTTTTGTGAGAAAGCTAATCTCTGCAAGGCCTCCACGCCGATATGAAATAAAGGGAAAACTCCGAATTTCGGACATGCGAAAAAAAACGCCGCAACTTTCCAAAAAAGTCCGCGTCTAAGGTAACGTGAGCAACTGTCGGGATGGCAAGGGTTCGGAAGCGGTCCAAAAGGCGTTTGGGAGCAAGCGCGAGTAGGATCGTAGCCGTTTGTCTCTATTTTTAAACGAGACAAGCGGGTATTCCGGCGAAAAAAGCGAAAAATGGTAGAGGTGGACAATGAAAAAGTACGGTTTAGCGGCAATGATGGCGGTCCTGATGCTGATGTTCTTGCTCCCGCATACGGGACAAGCGGCATCCTCGGGAACCAAAGTGTATCTTGACAACCGGCAGCTGACGAACGCGGAAGCAGTTCTGGTCGGCGGATCGACAATGGTCCCGATTCGGGTTTTGTCCGAAGAACTCGGCTACCAGGTGATCTGGGATCAGAAAGCGCAGCAGGTCGCGATTATCGGAGAAGCGGGTCAAACCGTACTCACCATTAACCAGAAAACGGCTCAGGTAAACGCTCAATCCGTGACGCTCGACCAACCGGCGATCGTCCAGAATTCGACGACCTATGTGCCGCTGCGGTTCGTGAGTACGCAGATGGGCCTTCAGATCAAGTGGAACAACGCGGCCAAAACCGTGTATTTGACTTCTGCGGCCGGAGCGGGCGGGGGTTCGGTCGGGGTAACGGTGCCGGGCACGACCACGCCGGTTACGACGACTCCGGCCGATCCCGCTTCGGGCGCGGCGGAAGTGAACGCAATCAGCTTCAGCGACAATCGTCTGATGATCTCGCTGAGCAAAGCCGTAACGCCGCAGGATTCGGTGCTGACGGGCAGCGACCGTATCGTCGTCGATCTGCCGAATGCCAAGTTCGGCGCGGCTTTCGGCGGCGGCATGAAGCTGGGCGACGTTTCGACGCTTAAAGTAACGGATGCGGCGAACGTTTCGCAGGTTCGTTACTCGCTGTACAGCAGTTCGCCTTCGACGGTGCGTGTCGTGATCGACCTCAAGAGCGCGAATGCGTACAAGCTGACGACCGAAGGCACGGCTATCTTCGTCGCGCTGGACAAAGTGGCGGGAACGCCGAACACCAGCGTGGGCGGCAACGGCAAGAAAGTAATCGTGATCGACGCCGGACACGGCGACCAGGACCCGGGCGCAGTCGGCCCGACGGGCGTAAGGGAAAAAGACGTCAATCTGGCTATCGCGCTCAAACTGGAAAAAATCCTCAAGCAGAATTCGAAGATCGACGTGGTGATGACGCGCAGCGACGACACGTTCCTCGAACTCAAGGAGCGGGTAAAAGTCGCCGAGAACGTCAAAGCCGACGTATTCCTGTCGATTCACCACAACAGCGGATCGTCTTCGGCGAGCGGCACCGAAACGTATTATCAGCGCGCCGACAGCAAATCGCTGGCGACCACGCTGCATAAGTATCTGGTAGCGGCGACCGGCTTCAAAGACCGCAAAGTCCAGTACGGCAACTTCCACGTGATTCGCGAAACGACGATGCCGGCCTCGCTGGTCGAAGTCGGATTCGTCAGCAACGCGGCGGAAGCGGCGCAGATCAGAACGGACGCTTTCCAGCAGAAAGTCGCGGAAGCGCTGGCCAAAGGACTGCTCGAATATCTCGGACTGTAAGCAGCATACGCATCAAACATTACAATTCTTTCATACATTCGCCGCCGGCAGGAAAGTTATACGCCGGCGGCGAATTTATTGTTTTAAGCTAAATCGCTGTTTAATGTGGGGAAGGGGAAAAAGCATGAAGAAGTTCAAAACCAACCGTCGGCAGTCGTCCGGCCAATCCGATAAACGCAAGGTGAATCCGGTGGTGCCGGCCGTGCTGGCCGTTGTCATGGGCGCGAGCGGGGGCTCGTTTGCTCTGGCGGCCGAACCGGCGGGAACGACAACGGCGGCTGTAACGGCAGCCGGCGCTTCGGCGTTCGGCGACGTGGCTGCCGGCCACTGGGCGGAGAAACATATCTATAAGCTGGCTTCGCAGGGAATCGTGCTGGGGCAAAGCGGCAAATTCAAACCCTCGGACAATATCACCCGCCAGGAAGCGATCACGATGGCGATCCGGTTCAGCGGCGCGGAGAAAGAATTAGGCAGCGCCGATACGGCCGTTCTGCCGGACGGGTTGACCGTCAGCGCTTATTTTAAACCGTATGTCGATCTGGCGCTGGATAAAGGACTGATCAAATCCACGGAGGAGAGCGACGTCGACGGCAAATCGTGGGGCGCGCAGCCGGCGAGCCGCGAATGGGTGACCAAGCTGATCGTGCGGGCGATCGGCAAAGAAAGCGAAGCGCTGCTGAGCTCGTCGGCCACGTCTTTTGCGGATAATGATTCGATCTCCAAAAGCAATCTGGGCTATGTCAGCACGGCGGTCAAGCTCGGAATCGCTCACGGGATGGCGAACAACAAGTTCAATCCCGTCGGTCTTGTAACGCGCGCCCAGATGGCGACCTTTTTCAGCCAGGCCGAAAGCTATATCACGCCTGCATACGACGGAGCGGCGACCGGGATCGTAACGGCGCTGACGCCGAACTCCGTTACGCTGTACGCGGACGGGCGCAGCCTGTCTTACTCGCTCGACGCGGGGACGGGATACTTTACTTCCGCTTCCGACAAAAGAACCTCGGCTTCGGAGCTCAAGCTGTATACCAAAGTGATGGCGGCGGGAGCGGGCGGCAGAGCCGGCTATATCGAAATCGTCGATCCGCAGGCGCAGGTCGAAACGATCGGCGGGGAATTTGCGCGCACGACGGGCGGAAACACGCTGTGGCTGGCGACCGACAACGGCTACGACCCGTACGCGTACGACGCATCGGTTTCGTTCACGGACCAAAACGGCGGTACAATCGACCCCCTGAAGCTTGCGGCCGGAAGCCGGCTGTCGCTGCTGCGAGAAACGTATTCGGGCCAGCATAAGATCCTGGCCGTTCAGGTCATGTCCGGCAACGTGAGCAAGACCGACACCGGAACGGTAACGGGCACGGACGCGGCTTCCGGCACCGTGACATTCGTCGGATCGACGGGACAAAGCGAACAGTACAAGCTCGATTCCTCCTCGATCATCCGATATCAGAGCGAAATCCTGTCGGCGGCGGATCTCAAAGCGGGCAGCAAAGTCCGTTATACGATTGAAAACAATACGGTCCGCACGATCGAAGTGACGGAGAGCGTAGAGCGCACGATCACGGCTTCGCTGTATCAAAAAGCGGCCGACGGCTCCACCGTTACGTACAAGACCGATTCGGGCGCGCTGGAGGTCAAGCTGCTGTCGGATAAAGCGATCGTCGTGGTGGCGGGCAAGAACGCGGCGCTGTCCGATCTGATTGCGGACAAAGCCCAGGGCGACCGGGTGGAACTGACGCTGAACGCAAGCGGCGAAGTTACGCGAATCGTCGTCAAGAACCGCGAAGCGACCCAGCTGTCCCATGTGACGGTCAGCTCTTACGACGCGGCGACCGGCGTGCTGGCCGTGATCGACGCGAGCGGCAAACCGTACGCGTTCACCGTCGACGGCAGTACCCGCCTTGTCTACAATGCGGCATCGACGACGCTTAAAGGCCTGGAGTCGCAGCTGATCAAAGGCCGTCAGGTCAACCTGACGGGCGTGGGCAGCCGGCTGCTGTCGCTCGAAGTCGTCTACAAATACGAAGGCACGGTCGATTCGATCAACAACGCGACTTCGGTGCTGACATTGAAGCTGGACGACGGTTCGCTCGTCAAACTGCCGTTCAGCTATACCGGAGTGTACGTCCAGGTGTACGGCATCAATACCGCCGTTTTGTCCGACGTCAAAGCCGGCGATCGGGTAACGGCTTCGCTGTACACGGACCGCATGCTGCTGCAATCGGTGGCGGTGCAAACCACGAAGCAGTTCAAAGTGACGAATCTGTCTCCGTCGACCAATCGTTTGACGGTGGAGCTGAACGGAACCTCGTCCAGCCTGTACGTCGAGAATTCCGCGATCGTCAACGCGCAGGGAGCGGCGATCGGATACGCGGGACTTGCAGTCGGCAATCTGGTCGACGTTACGTTTGGCGGAGCCGACGCATCGAAAGTCCGGCTGTCCGACAGCGTGAAGGGAACGGTCCTGAATGTCGATACGACCGGCAAAACAGTCACGATCCAAACGTCCGCGGGAGCGACCCGCATGTATTCCGGCGCGAACGCGGCGCTGAACGTGGTCCAAAACGGTTCAACCCTGTCCGGGTTCTCCGTCCTGAGAGCCGGCGACCACGTCCAGGCGGTCGTGCAGCCGGACGGCGGCGCTTCCCTGACTTTATTTACGACGCTGAGCCGGAATTTCTGGAAATACGATGCTTCTTCGCAAACGCTCTACGTCAAGCGCGCGGCGGGTTCGTCGGAAAATTATATGTTCCAGGTGTCTCCGGAAGCCTGGATTCATCAAGGAACGACGAATATCAACGTGCAATCGCTCGCCGGAGATGATAAAATTGTATTGTATTTGAACAACAACGTCGTATACGAGCTCGAGAAACCATAGATCCGTCTCCACAGGCTGCCAGGTACGGCCAGGCCGGCTCGGCGCGAACGCTACCGTTCGCGCCGGCCGGTTTGTCTTTGGAATCGGAACTTTGTTCTCTCCCTCGGAAGCGCGGAAAAGGATTGGAGCCATGACGAATCCGAAAGTCAGACATATTCTGGATACGATTGCCGGCATGTACCCGGACGCGCACTGCGAACTGAATCACCGCAGCGCGTTCGAGCTGACGATTGCGGTTCTGCTGTCGGCCCAGTGTACGGATGCCACGGTCAATAAAGTCACGCAGGACCTGTTTCAAAAGTATCATGCGCCGGCCGATTACGTTGCCGTTTCGCGCGAGGAACTGGAACAGGATATCCGGCGAATCGGACTGTACCGCAACAAGGCGAAGCATATTCAAAATCTTTGCCATCTGCTGCTCGAGCAGTACGGAGGCGAGATCCCGAGCGCGCACGACGAGCTGGTCAAACTGCCCGGCGTCGGACGCAAAACGGCGAATGTGGTCGTGTCGAACGCATTCGACGTGCCCGCGATCGCGGTCGATACCCATGTGGAGCGGGTATCGAAGCGGCTGTCGCTGGCTGCGGAAACCGATTCCGTACTCGAAGTCGAGAAAAAGCTGATGAAAAAAGTGCCGAAGGAAGAATGGACGATCACGCATCACCGTCTGATTTTCTTCGGCCGGTATCACTGCAAGGCGCAGTCCCCGAACTGCCAGGTTTGTCCGCTGCTCGACGTCTGCAAAGAAGGCAAAAAAAGAATGAAGACGTCGACGGTGCGCAGAAGCCGCAAATCGGGATAAAAGCCGAATCGCCGCGAGGCGGCTTGAAAATTCAATGAAAAAGAGGATGGACAGAATGGAAAACATGAGATGCGTAACGGTATACACCAACGAGTTTGAAAAATTTTCGGATATTTTCGAGCAGGTACTGATCAGCGATATTCCCGAAAACGAAGACACCGAAGTCGAAGGCGTAACCGTCGGCTCCGTCAGCGATATTCCGGAAGAGTATATCGAGCAAATGCGAGTAAAGCCGGAAGTCGTGGTTATGCGGGACAAAAAACGCGGAATTACGATTCTGCAGCACGGCAAAATCTTCGAAATCTTTATTCCATCCGTTTAATCGTCTGCCGCCGGGCCGAAGCTCGGCCGCGGCGGACAGCATAAATCGGCATCGAACCTGGAGGAGCATATGGCGGAAACGACGATGACACCCCGGGATCTGCACACGACATTGGAGCGGCTGAATGCCGCTCTAATTTCATATGGAGATCCGGAAAACGTGGCCAAGATCGGCCAACTGGAACAGAAATGGCGCGACCGGGAATTGACGCTCGCGTTCCTCGGACACTTTTCGGCGGGCAAATCGAGTCTGATCAACGCGCTCTGCGGCGGACCGATCCTGCCGTCGGGACCGCTGCCGACGACGGCAAACGCCGCTGTGATCCGCAGCGGAGAGCGGCGCGCGGAAATCACGCTGCATGCGAACGAAGAAGCGGGAACCGCGGAAGCGCCCTCGCATACGGACGGACGCAAGATCGTGCTCGATCCGGAAGACATGCAGGAAACGCTGGCCGTGTACTGCAAAGACGGCGAAGCGTACGCGACGGTGGAGATCTGGGACGAAATTCCCCTGCTGGACGGCGGAGGCGCGTTTCTCGATACGCCGGGCGTCGATTCGACGGACGCGGCGCACGCTTCGGCGACGGACGCGGCGCTGCATCTGGCGGATATCGTGTTCTATGTGATGGATTACAACCACGTTCAATCCGAGACCAATCTGGCATTCGCCAAAAGTTTGTCGGACCTGGGCAAGCCGCTGTATCTGATTATCAATCAGGTGGACAAGCATCGCGAAGAAGAACTGTCTTTTGCGGATTATCGGGAAAGCGTGGAGCGCACCTTCGCCGACTGGCGCATCGGGGCGGCGGGCGTACTGTATCTGTCCGTCAAATATCCGCGGCATCCGCTCGGCGGCTGGAACCGGCTCACGAATCTGATCGGCAGCCTGCTGGGCGACCGGGAAGAACTGCTGGAGCGCGGCATCCGGCTGGCGGCGTCCGACCTGATCGATCGGCATATCGCGCGCGAACGGGAGGATCGTCCGGCGGAAGCCGCGCCGATGTCCGAGGAAGAAGAAGCGCTGGAGCACGGCGCGGAAGACAGTTTGCAAGCGCTTCAGCGGGAGCGGAGCGAGATCGCCGACCGTGGCGCGATCATGCGCGAAGCGCTGGCGTCCGATCTGAATCGAACGCTGGACAACGCTCCGATCATGCCGGCTTCCCTGCGCGATCTCGTCGCCGGCTATCTGGAAGCATCGGCGCCGGGCTTTAAAGCCGGCGGGCTGTTCGGTTCGAAGCGCAAAACCGAACAGGAGCGTTCCGGTCGGCTCGAAACGGTAACGGGCGATTTCGCCGAGCGGGTCGAAGCCGGGCTCGACGTGCATGTGCGCGAACGGCTGCGCGCGTTCGGGCGAGAACTGGGCGGCTGGGACGCCTCGGCGGAACGGGAGCTGGAGCAGGCGCTGCCGCGCGTGGAAAGCGGCTGGATCTCGTCGCGCTTGAAAGAAGGCGCGCGGCTGTCGCCGGAATATGTCATGAACTTCTCCGGCGATCTGCGCGCCGACGCGCTGGCGCGCTTTCGCCGGGCGGCGCTGGAATTCGCCGACCGCCTGCTTGAGCGCCGCTCACCGGAAGGCGCGCAGCGGCTGGAGCAGTTGGAGCGCGAGATCGGCTCCGCGGAAGCGCTGGCTTCCAAAGCGCGCATCCGGCGCGAAGTGCGCGAAGAACTGGACCTGCGCGAAGCCCGGCTGAGAGAAGCGGCCGGCCCGGCGGATACTCTGCCGGAGCTGCGGCTGCCGGAACTGTACGCCGGGGAAGAGGCGTATTCGGCGGACGCCGGAGGCGAAGTGCCGGCTGCCGGTATTTCGGCGGCGGAAACGCCGCGAAGCAGCCGGGCAGAATCGGGCGAAGCGGACAGCGCCGGGCGAAGCGGCGTCCCGGCGGCGTCCGAATCGCCGCGGAATGCCGGCGCGGCCGATGCAGCCGCTGCCGCTGCGGGCGCGCCGCGCGGCGAAGGCGGCTTGGCGGCCGCCGGGCATTCTTCCGGCGTCGACGCGCCGGAAAGCGGCAGCGCCGAAGCGCCGGCGGAACTCGCCGGCGAAGCCGCCCCGGCCGCCGATACCGGGCGGCTGCGCATTCTGCACGCGGCGGCGGACCGGCTGCAGGCCGCCGCCGCGCTGCTTGCGCCGCTGCCGGCGTTCGGCTCCGCCGTGCGCGCGATGCGCGGGCGCGAAGCCTCGCTGCGCGGCGGGCGCTTTACGCTGGCGCTGTTCGGCGCGTTCAGCGCAGGCAAGTCTTCGTTCGCCAACGCTCTGCTTGGCGATCATTACCTGCCGGTGTCGCCGCATCCGACGACCGCGGCGATCAGCCGCATCATGGCGCCCGAAGGCGGCGCCGCGCACGGCCAGGCCCTCGTCGTCATGAAGACGAGGGAAGAGCTGCTCGGCGATCTGGCCGACGCCTGCGAACTGCTGGGCCTGGGCGATCCGGCGTCCGGCCGCTGGCGGGAAGAAGTCCGCGCGCTCACGCCCGAGCGCGTGCACCCGTCCGGCCGCGCGCATTACGGCTTTCTGCGCGCGGCGGACGCCGGATACGACGGCGCCGAACCGCTGCTCGGCGCGGAGCTGACAGCCGGGCCGGACGAGTTCCGGCTGTACGCCGCGGACGAGACCCGAGCCTGCTTCGTCAAACGGATCGACCTGTATATCGATTCGCCGCTGACGCGGCAGGGGATCGTGCTGGTCGATACGCCGGGAGCGGATTCCGTGCACGCCCGGCATACGGGCGTCACGTTCGATTATATGAAGAACGCCGACGCGCTGGTGTTCGTGACGTATTACAATCACGCGTTTTCGCGCGCCGACCGCCAGTTTCTGGCGCAGCTCGGCCGCGTCAAAGGCAGCGATACGGTCGACAAGACGTTCTTTATCGTCAATGCCGCCGATCTGGCCGATTCGCCGGAAGAATGCGGCGGCGTAACCGGGCATCTGGAAGAGCGGCTGCGCGGCGAAGGCATCCTGAATCCGCGTATTTATCCCGTGTCCAGTCTCCAGGCGCTGCGGGACAAGCGGCAGGCCGCTTTGTCCGGCGGCGCAGCCGTCGCGCCGGCTGGTTCGAACCCGGCCGGTTCCGCCGCCGCTCTCCATAACGGAGGCCCGGCGCCGATTGCGGCGGGACTCGACCGGTTCGCGGATTTCGAGCGCGAACTGATGCACTTCGCGGCCGAGGAGCTGGCCGGGCTTGCCGCCCAGTCGGCCGACCGCGAGATCGAGGCGGCGGCGCAGCGTCTGCGCGAATGGATCGAGGAAGCCGACCGGGGCGAAGAAGCGCGCGCCCTGCGCCGGGAAGAACTCGAACGTTCGCTGGCGAAAGCCGCCGGTCTGCTGCGCGAAGCGGGCGGAGCCGACAAGATGCCGGAACTGATTCGCGAGATCCGCGAGCTGCTGTTCCATGTGCGGCAGCGGATCGAGCTTCGCTTCAGCGTCTGGTTTGCGGAAAGTTTCAATCCGGCGCTGCTGCATACGGGCGGCGGCGACCTCAAAGCTTCTTTCCTGGCCTGCGGGCGCGAGCTGTCCCGCATGATCGCGCGCGAGACCGAGAACGAACTGCTGGCCACCGGTCTTCGGATCGAACGCGCCGGCGAACGAATGCTGACGGAAGAAGTAAACGGGCTGCTGAGCGCGCTGGCGGAGCTCGGCGCTCCGTTCGACGCGCTGGAGCGGGAAGACGCCGGAACCTGGCAAACGCCCGAAGTGTCCGAGGTGCAGCTCGGCGGAGCGGTGGACTGGAATTCCTTGTGGCCGATGTTCAAGAACCCGAAAGCTTTCTTCGAGCAAAAAGGAAGAGACCGGGTACGGGAAGCGGCGCTGGTTTCTTTCCGCGAAGCGCTGCAGAGCGTGACGGAAGGCCGTTTGCCGGAATTCGAAGCGGCCTACGGCCGGCAGCTTGCGGACAAGCTGCGTCAGAAGACGGAAGCGCTGCTGCGCCGCGCGGAAGAACTGGCCGAAGGCACCCGGCTGTCGCTGTCGGACGCGCCGGATACGCAGCTCTGGGCGCGTACGCAAGCGGAGCTGGCCGCCGTGTTTGCCGGCCGCACGGACTGACGCCAAGCGACCGGTATAAAAGTCTCGGTTGTTAGAAAACACTTCTGGCAAATAAAAACTTTAATTGTAAATAGCATGGATGAGCAGGATTTAACTTGCTTTTTCATGCTTTTTTTGCGCAAATAAAATGAGTTTCAGGTCTCATATTGCTGGGTAACTTGTATGAAGAAAGGCTTACACCTGCTAGAATAAAGATTGACCAAAATGAAGACTAACTAAAAAATAGCGGCTGAATTTGTAAAAAGCGGCAAGCATAATCGAGTCGGTTTGAAGCGGCGCGGCAAACGCGCGTTTCAATCCCAGGATATACAGGCGGGAGAGAAAACAATGAAGGACATCTTAGAAATACTTTCTTTAAACGGCATCTATCTGGCGATAGCGCTGCTGGGGGCGATTCTGGGCTGCGCGGCGATTCTATACGGCGCTTCGTGGTCCGAATCGTCGCTGCGCACCGATCGCGTCAAGCGCAGGCAGCGGATCGTCGTGCTGATCGGCACGATCGCTTTCGCCGCCGACCATATTCTGGCTCCGCTTTCGCTGGAGATTCCGGTGAACAACGATTACTATGCGATTTATCTGATTCTGATGGTAGCCGGGTGTTTTGCCGCCATCTACGTATCGCTGCATTACGCCGTTGTTCCGTGGAACGATCCGACGAAGTTTTTCCTGGCCGGCTTTGCCGTTTCGTTCACCGTTCTGATCTTCGATTACGCCAATATTGTGTTCCTGTTCCGCGATCAGGTCGTCTGGAACCCGGAACTGGTGCTGATGACGACCGCGCTTGTTTTTTGTGCCGGCTTCGCCCTGATCCGCCTGTTCGCGCTGTCCAACCGCAATCGCGAACAGGGGCTGCATTCGAAAATGACGATCCCGGGCCTTGTTCTGTGCGGTCTTGCGCTGTTCGGCATTCCGATCCTGTGCGTGCTGTCCGTGATGCCGCTTGAACTGTACGACGCCGTGGGCGAGATCGGAAGAGGCTATGCGTATCTGATTCCGTATATCGCGATGCTGCTTATCGTGGCCGGCATGATCGCGGTGCCCGACAATTTCGTGCATGTGCGCGACAAGCTGCAAAGCCGCAAGATGCAGGAGCGCGAGCAGCACTATATTTCGCTGTACGAACACAATCCGGACGGCGTGCTGGAATTCGATACGCGCGGGGTCGTGACGGGCATGAACGTGCAGGCGGAGAATATCGCGAAGAAATTCGGCAAAAAAATCATCGGCTCGCGCTTCGGCGATCTGTTTTCCGGAGAGCAGCGGCGCATCGTGAGCGAGCATATCCGTATCGTGCTGGAAGGCAGACCGAGCGTCACCGAACTCGATATCAAAAGCCCCGACGGTCTGACCGTATCCTACGGGCTGACTTCGCTGCCGATCGTGGTTAACCGCCGGGTCGTCGGCGCTTACAGCATCGCCAAGAATATCACCAAGCGCAAACGCGACCAGGAAACGATCCGCCATCTGGCTTATCACGACGAGCTGACCGGACTGGCCAACCGCCGTTCGTTCGAAGTCACGCTGGAACGGTTCGCCAATTACGGGGACAAGAAACCGGAGCCGTTCACGCTGCTGTTCGTCGATATGGACCGCTTCAAGCGCGTCAACGACTTTTTCGGCCATGCGTTCGGCGATCTGGTCATCAAGCAGGCGGGACGCATGATCAAGGAATGTCTGCCGCCGACCTCGTTCCTTGCGCGGATGGGCGGCGACGAATTTACGGTTATCCTGCCGGGCGTGCATCATAAACCGGATGTGGAAGAACTGGCCGGACGGATCGTGGAACGCTTTACGCATCCTTTTCCGATCGACAAGCATACGGTGAAGCTCTCGGCTTCCGTGGGCGTGGCGCGCTTTCCCGAAGACGGGCTGTCGAGCGACCTGCTGACCAAGCACGCCGACGCCGCCATGTACGACGCCAAGCAGAACGGCAGCTCGCAGTACCGCTTCTACGACGCGGCCAGCGACCGCACCAGCATGGAGGAGATCCAGCTGGAGCAGGATCTGGAACACGCGATCGAGCTGGATCAGCTGCGGCTGCTGTACCAGCCCAAATTCGATATCCGCAGCGGAGAACGCATCGGGTACGAGGCGCTGATCCGCTGGAATCATCCGGCGCACGGCGAGATTTCGCCGCTCAAGTTTATCCCGCTGGCGGAGAAGACGGGCATGATCGTCCAGGTCGAGCAGTGGGTGCTGCGCACCGCGTGCTTGCAGGCCAAACGGTGGCAGGACGAAGACGGCGGCCGTCCGCTGCCGATGGCGGTCAATATCTCGCAGGTGCATCTGATGAAGCCGGATATTTACGAATCGATTATCCAGACCCTCGAAGAAACCGGGTTCGATCCCGCGCTGCTGGAACTGGAAATTACGGAAAGCGCCATGATGCACAACGAAGAGCACGTTATCGAAATTCTGGACAAGCTCAAAGGAGCGGGCATTTCCGTTTCGATGGACGACTTCGGCACCGGCTACAGCTCGCTCAGTTATCTGCACAGCCTGCCGATCAACTGCCTGAAGATCGACCGTTCGTTCATCAACAAGATCACGACGGACAAAGACAGCAAAGCGATCGCCGAGATGATTATCTCGATGGCCAAGCAGCTGGGACTCAAGATCATCGCGGAAGGCGTCGAGACGAAAGAGCAGGTTGCGCTGCTGCAGGAGCTTCAATGCTACAATGTGCAGGGCTTCTACTACAGCCGTCCGCTCCCGCCGGAACAGGTGAGCAAGATCCACCATACTCCGCTGCAGACGCGCCGCGCGGAAAGCAGTATGTAAGATTCGTTCGATTGGAGCTTCGGTGTCCGCCAGAAGGCGGCATCGAAGCTTTTTTTTGCGGCGTATTTTAAGCGGACAGCCTCAATAAACCATATATAAAAATAAATTAATATAATGAAAAATTCATAATAGAAAACATCGGCTATCGCACGATCATACGAAATCGGAGCAGAGTATGCCATAATAAAGAAAAAGGAGGGGCCCCATGAATACATTCATTTTCCAACCGGGCGATTCCGTCGCCCTGATCGCCTGTTCGGACGGAGTCCCGCCGCAGGACCGTTCCCGGATCGACGCGCTGTCCGGACATCTGCGCGGCTTCGGGCTGAACGTGGCGGAAGCCCGCACGCTGATGTGTCAAACCGGCCCGTTCAGCGGAACGCCGCGGGAAAGAGCCGGCGAATTGAATCGTTTGTTTGCCGATCCCGCTATTCGGGCGATCTTCGATATTTCGGGCGGAGACTCGGCGAACCAGATTCTGCCGCTGCTCGACTATGCGGCGATCGCTTCATCGTCCAAGCCGCTGTTTGGGCTCAGCGATCTGTCGGCGGTGCTGAACGCGGTGTCGCTGCGCAGCCGAATCCGCACCTATCATTATCGCGCCATGAACCTGGACGGCTCTTACGGCGAGAGGCAGCGGGAGGAATTTTACCGGACCTTCTTCGAAGGGCTGCCGGATCTGTACAATTTCGATTTCGAATTTCTCCGGGGCGAAGACCTGGACGGCGATGTGATCGGCGGCAATCTGCGCTGCTTTCTCAAGCTTGCGGGCACGCCTTACTGGCCGGACGCAGCCGGCAAAGTGCTGCTACTGGAGTCGCTGGGCGGCCGCGCGAACCGGATCGTTTCGCTGCTGGCGCAGCTTGCGCAGACCGGGGTGCTGGAACGCTGCTCCGGGCTGCTGCTCGGCACTTTCACGGAGCTGGAAAGCAGCGGCGAGTTCGAAATCGTGCGGGACTATCTGCTGGAACTGACCCGCGAGCGAGGCATTCCGATCGTCAAATCGGGGCGGATCGGACACGGCGAAGACGCCAAATGCGTCGTAATCGGTTAAATAGGGAGATAACGAAGCGCAGGGATCGAACAAGCAGCACAAGGAGGAACCGGATGCGGATCGGCAGAGACTTATTCAAGAAAATAAAGGTCGGGAAAATAGGACACGGCCGTGATCGCGCGCAGTCCGGTGCGGGTATGCCCCCGTCTTCCGATACCGCAATCCGCGCGCCCAAACCGGATGCGGAAGCTTCTTCGCGTCAGCCGTCTCCCGGTCCGGCTTTCGAGACGGCGACGTTCGCCGGAGGCTGCTTCTGGTGCATGGTGTCCCCGTTCGACGAACTGCCGGGCATTCTCTCGATCGTGTCGGGCTATACCGGCGGACATACCGAGAATCCGACTTACGAAGAAGTGGGCCGCGAGACGACGGGGCACGCGGAAGCGGTGCGGATTACATTCGATCCGTCCGTGTTCCCGTACAGCCGGCTGCTCGAACTGTTCTGGCGCCAGATCGACCCGACCGACGCGGAAGGGCAGTTCCGGGACCGCGGCGCTTCTTACCGGCCGGCGATCTTCGTGCATAACGAGCGTCAGCGGCGGGAAGCGGAAGCTTCCAGACGGGAGTTGGAACGCAGCGGGCGCTTCAAGCAAAAGATCGTCACGGAGATCGTCGACGCGGGCCCGTTCTATCCGGCGGAAGACGAACATCAGGATTACTACAAGCGCAGCTACGGCCATTACCGCCTGTACCGGCAGCACTCTGGCCGGGAGCAGTTTCTCGGCCGGCACTGGGATACCGACGCGGACCGGGAGCGGCTGCGCCGCGAACTGACCGAAACCGAATTTGCGGCGATGTTCGGGGGCGAGATGGAGCCCGCTTACGACAATGCCCTGTGGAACGAACAGCGCTCCGGGATCTATACGGACCGGTTGAGCGGCGATACGCTGTTCGATTCCGCGGACAAGTACGATGCCGGAGACGGCTGGCCCGCTTTCTCGCGCATTGCCCGTACCCGCCTGGTGCGCCGCGAAGCCGACCTGAACGGCGGGGAAGTGCGGACCGCGCTGATCAGCCGCCTGACCGGCATCCGGCTCGGCTATCTGCTCTACGACGGCCCGGGCGAAGACCGGCTGCATTACCGGGTCAATTCCGCGGCTTTGGTCTTCATCCCGGATGAAGACTAAAGCTTTTTATTTTGCGCCAGCCGGGTTCCGCGAGCTCCGACATCCCCGAATCCGTCCTGTAAATTTATTTACTTTATGTGGATAATTTGAAAACAAGTCTTAACAGAAAGACTCCGAAAGCGTTATAATGAGCCGTAAAGACATATGGGCTGGAGGAGCATAATGAGAAAAGGAAAGATGTTTTACAAAACGTTTATCCCGATCCTGCTGCTGGGCATGGGGCTGGCCGTCAGTTTCGGGGTCTACATCTATGTTCAAACCGTGCACTCCGTAATCGGCAGCGTATCGGGCGAGAAGCAGAATTATATCACCCAGATCAAGAATAACCTGGAGCAGAAAATACGCACTATTGAATACGCTTTCAATACATACAGCACGACCAGCTCTTTTACCGACGTAGTGAACCATCCGATTACCGAGCGGGACTTTGTCGCCTACCGGGACGTTAATTCGCAGCTGAATTATATCGCGACGATGGGGCTCGAAGGCGCCGAATATACCCTGATCAGCCTGAATCAGAACTGGCGGATCGCAAGCGGAACGCTGTCTTACTTGAGCGACGACGAGCGCGAAAGTCTGCATAAGCAGTATGTCGAAGGCCAGGACAAAGGGCTGTTCTGGATCAAAACGGACAACGGCATCCGCTTCGTCAACACGCTGCCGGCTTTTTCTTCGCGCAAGCAGGCGATCGCGCTGTCGGATATTTCGCTCGGCACGCTGGACCGGACGATCCGCAGCGACGGCCGGACCCGCGTGTTTATCGCCAACAAGCAGGGCGATCTGATGTACGACACGCAGGCCGGAAGCGCGCTGCTGAGCGCGGCGCAGCTCAAGCAGGCGGTGGAGTCGGCGGGCGACGGGCGAAGCGCAGGGATGATTACGGTCCGGCCGGAAGGCCGCTCCGGCGTGCAGCTGATCTATTCGCGGTCGGCCTATAACAACTGGACGTACTTTACGGTGCTGGACCAGCGGGAGATCGCCGGCGCTTTGAACACGACGCGGTTCGGCCTGGTTGCGATGGAACTGGCGCTGATTCTGCTGATCGGCATCGTCGCGTACGTGACCGCCGCCCATTTTACCAAGCCGATCCGCCAGATCACCCGCAGCCTGCCGGCTTCCGCCTCGCTGAACGCCAAGAACGAGATCGAATGGATTCTCTCGTCGATCAACCGCATCCTGAGCGAAAAGCGCAGCCTGGAAAGCCTGATCGAAGCGGAGCAGCCGCAGTTGGAAACGCAGTTCGTGCTCAATCTGTTCCGCAACCGGATCTCGGCCTCGGAGCTGGGGCGGCAGCTCGAACGGCTCGGCTATTCGGACCGGCAGCCGCAGCATTATGTCACGATGCTCGTCCAGCTCGACAATGTGGGCAAGCGGGAGCCGGCCGACCGCGACGTGCTGCTGCTCGCCGTGAACAAGATCGCCGAAGAGATCGTGCCGGCGAAGCGGCGCATGCTGCCCGTGATCCTGAACGACGATACGCAGGCCGTCATCCTGACGTTCGACAGCGCGGCCGACGAGCCGGAGATCCGCAGGCAAACGCTGGAATACGCCAAAACCATGATCCGTACGGTCAAAGAATACCTGCAGCTGTCCGTCAGCGTCGGGCTCAGCCCCGGCTACTCCGAACTGCTCAAAAGCAAGGAAGCGTGCGAAATGGGCAAGCAGGCGCTGCATCAGCGGCTGAATCTCGGCAAAGAATCGATTATTTTCTACGAGGACATCGCGGACGTGGTCTCGGGCGCGCTCACGCTTCGCTATCCGGCGGAACTGGAATCCCGGCTGTTCGATGCCATAAGGCTGGGCGACGAAGAGCAGGTGTCGGCCGCGCTGTATCCGCTGCTGGCCGAGTTTATGAAGAAAAGCCGCAGTTCGATGAATCTGGAAGTCATGCTGATTCGTCTGGTGAACAATTTGATCCAGCTGGAGCAGATGCTCGGCATCGAAGTGCTGCTGACAGCGCACAATCACGAACTGTACCATCGTCTGCTCGGCATCCGCAATCCCGAGGAAGTGGAGCGGATTCTGGTGGAACAGGTCATTTTCCCGATGGTGCGCAGCATGAAAGAGAAGACCAACCAGCAGTTCCGCTGTTTGTCGCAGACCGTCGCCGAGATCGTGCGCAGCGAATACGACCGCGAGCTGTCGCTGGAGTCGATCGGCGAGCGTTTGCACTACAATCCGAATTATCTGAGCAGCATTTTCAAAAAAGAATTCGGCGTGACGTTCAGCGACTATCTGATGGGCTATCGGCTGGAGATGGCAAAAAAGTGGCTGACCGAGACCGACCAGACCGTCAAAGAAATCGCCGAACGCCTGCAGTACCATAACCCGCAAAACTTTATCCGTTCCTTCCGCAAAAAAGAGCAGGTGACGCCGGGCGTGTACCGCAAGCTGCGTCAGCAGATGTAATAAGAGGCCCGCGGTTCGCGGATCGAAATAAGGCGGCAGAAAGCCCCGTCTTCCGCAAACGAGCGGAGAACGGGGCTTTCTGCGGACCGGAAGCGGAGCGGCAAACCGCTTTTTCGAAAACGGATTCGAACGTTCAGCCTTTGACCGCTCCCAGCAGCGCGCCTTTGGTAAAGTGCTTCTGCACGAACGGATACGCGATCAGCATCGGGACGGTGGCGACGACGATAACGGCCATCTTGATCGTCTGGGCCGGCGGGATGACGTCGACCGAGGTGCCTTCCGCCTGCATGCCGCTCGAGACGATGACGATCTGACGCAGCAGCACCTGGATCGGCCATTTGACGGAGTCGTTCAGATACAGGATCGCGGTCATATACGTGTTCCAGTAGGTAACGGCGTAGAACAGCGAGATGGTCGCGATCGAAGGCAGCGCGAGCGGCAGCATAATTTTGAAAAAGATGCCCAGGTCGTTGCTGCCGTCGATCTTGGCCGATTCCTCCAGCTCGTCGGGCAGCGCCTGGAAGAAGTTGCGCATAATAATGAGGTTGAACGCGTTTACGGCTACCGGCAGGATCAGCGACCAGTAGGAATCGATCAGGCCGACGCTTTTGACCACAAGGAACGTCGGGATCATCCCGCCGCTGAACAGCATCGAGAACACCACGATAAAGTTGATGAAGTTGCGCCCGTACAAATATTTGCGCGACAGCCCGTACGCCATCAGCGAAGTGAGCGCCATGCTGACGAACGTGCCCATGAGCGTGACGCCAACCGATACGCCCAGTCCTTTGAAGATCGTCGGCGTGGACAGAATGTAGCGGTAAGCGTCCAGCGAGAAGGTGCTCGGGAAAAGGATAAAACTCTTGGAAACGACTTCCTGGGTCGAAGCGAACGAGCTGGCGATAACGTTGACGAACGGAACCACGCAGATCAGCGCGATCAGGGTCAGCAGTGAATAGTTGACGATATTGAACACGAGGCTGCCTGCGGACTGCCTGCGGCGGGCGGGTGAACGTTCCGTGACCTGGACCATAGTTCTGGACCTCCTTGAGAAAATAGGCTGTGCGCATCCCGTTTGAAAAGCGTTCCGGGGCGCGCGGGGCTCTACTTTCACGATACCAGCGGCTGCTCGTTCCGTATATAATCCCCGGCTGAGATGATGGCTGCCGAAGAGGCGGTTTACGGGATAATCATCAGCTGAGGCGGTAATCATCAGACGCGGTTCGAAGCGTGAAACCGCCGTAACAACGCGGTTTTGCAAGCGTTATCATGTGATGATTATATACGGAATGCCGCCTCGCGGTTACGCTGGGAACGTAATCGGAATTCATAGGGAGAGCGGGGGTGGTCCAGGATGGCCAAGCCGGTGAACGTGTCCGACGCGTATCTGGTGAAGCTCGATCGTCAGGCGGTGCGCAAGCGGCGCCACGGGATACGCAAACACAAGCTGCTTTATTTAATGATCCTGCCGGGCTTTTTGTACTTCGTCGTATTCAAGTATTTTCCGATGGGCGGACTGGTGATCGCGTTCCAGGATTATCAGCCGTACCAGGGCATCATGGGCAGTCCGTGGGTCGGGCTCAAGCATTTCGTCCGATTGTTCACGGAGCCGACTTTTTTTATGCTGCTGCGCAATACGCTGATCCTGTTCGGGATGAATATCGTGTTCTTTTTCCCGCTGCCGATCATCCTTGCGCTGATGCTGAACGAAGTGCGGCACAAGTTTTTCAAAAATTCGATCCAGACCCTCATTTATATTCCGCATTTCATGTCTTGGGTCATTATCGTATCGATCACCTACGTCTTCCTGACGGTCGACGGGGGCGTGGTCAACGAGCTGCTGGCGGCGCTGGGACTGTCCAAGATCGGCTTCCTCACTTCGTCGGAGTGGCTGCGCACCGTCTATATCGGGCAGATTATCTGGAAAGAACTCGGCTGGTCCACCATCATCTACCTGGCCGCGATCACGGTCGTCGATACCCAGCTGTACGAAGCGGCCGAGATGGACGGAGCGAGCCGGCTGCGCAAGACCTGGCACGTGACGCTGCCGGCGATCCGCCCGGTCATTATTACGCTGCTGATCCTGAAGATCGGCAGCACGCTGGACCTGGGCTTCGAGCATATGTATCTGCTGCTCAATTCCTTGAACCGCGAAGTCGCGGAGATTTTCGATACCTATATCTATACCGCCGGGCTCAAGAACGGCCAGCTCAGCTACAGTACCACGGTCGGCCTGTTTAAAGGCGTGGTTGGGCTGATCCTGGTCATGCTGTCCAACCGGCTCGCCAAGAAATTCGGGGAAGACGGCGTGTATTGAGCGTTTGGCATTGTATCGAGCTTCGCCCATTACGAATAGAAAAGGGGTAATCACATGAACCAATCGGTTTCGAGAAACGCCCGTAAAGCCGCGGCCGCTCTGCTCTGCACCACGTTCCTGCTGCTGGGCGCCTGCGGCAACAGCGGCAAGCAGGCCGCT
Organism: Saccharibacillus sp. CPCC 101409; assembly: GCF_030518235.1. Taxonomy (GTDB): domain Bacteria; phylum Bacillota; class Bacilli; order Paenibacillales; family Paenibacillaceae; genus Saccharibacillus. Next base: position 820,274 of record NZ_JAULSA010000002.1, read on the forward strand.
TCGGATCAGCCGTACGACGAGAACGCCAAAGCCAATATTACCTGGCTGAATATTCTGCACACCGCGTCACCGCCGACCGATACCGTACTGAACAAACTCGAAGAGAAAACCAACGCCGATATCCAGTTCTCCTGGATTCCGGACGCGTCCAAAGAAGAACGGATCAACACGGCGCTGGCGTCCGATTCGCTCGCCGATATCGTCACGCTGACGCTGCTCGACAACTCGTCGGTACGCAACTCGCTCAAGTCCGGACTGTTCTGGGAAGTGGAACCGTATCTGAACGATTATCCGAACCTGGCGAAGATTTCCGAAGACACCCGCAGATCGGCTTCGATCGACGGCAAGCTGTACGGCGTTCCTTTTCAAAAAGACCTGGCCCGCAACGGCATAACGATCCGTAAAGACTGGCTCGACAAGCTGGGGCTCGAAACGCCGCATACGACGGACGAACTCATGGAAGTGGCGCGGGCGTTTACCGAAGACGATCCGGACGGCAACGGCAAGCGGGATACGACCGGCTTCGTGGACCGCAGCGATCTGATCTACGGCGCGTTCAAAACGCTGAGTTCGTACTTCGGCACCCCGAACAACTGGGCGGTAAGCGACGACGGCAAGATGACGCCCGAGTTTATGACCGATTCGTATATCTCCACCATGAATTATATGAAGGAACTGTACGAGAACGGCTATATCAACAAAGACTTCGCCGTCACCGCCAAAACGGACCAGCAGCAGAAATTCGCGCAGGGCAAAGCCGGCATCTATGTAGGCGCGATCTTCGACAGCAAAAATCTCCTCAATATGGCCAAAGGCATCCAGGATAACATGGAACTTGCGCTGGTCAACGATATTACGCAAAACGGCGACGAAAGCGAACGCGCCATCTGGGCGGCCAACAACGGGATCGGCGGACTGCTGGCTTTTCCGAGATCCGAAGTGAAAGACGAAGCCGAACTCAAGCGGGTGCTGAAATTCGTCAACGACCTGATGGACGAAGATGCGTATGCGCTGATGACTTACGGCATCGAAGGCACGCACTACACGGTCGACGACCAGGACGCGGCCACGATTACCAACACCGATCTCTGGCAGCAGGAAGTGCAGCCGTTCGCGGCCAGCCGTCCGAAAGAAAGCGGCTATCCGATCCACGACGCCGACCCGCTGAAGCAGGAATCCGACAAGCTGATTGCCGAGAACGCCAACTATGCGGTGCTTAATCCGGCTTACTCGCTGGAATCGGAAACGTACAATACCCAGGGCTCGGAGCTGCAAAAAATTGTCGTCGACGCCACCTATAAGTATATCCTGGGCGAGATCGACGAAGCGGGCTTCAAATCGGCGGTCAAGAACTGGCGCAAATCCGGCGGCGACAGCATCATCTCCGAATACGAAGCGGCGTACAAAGCGAATCAATCGTAAATCGACAGAGTTCTTTTAACCCTGGATGTCGCAAAAATGGTCACACGGGAGGTCGAAATGACAACGTTAAACTGGAGCGAACGCATGGCTGAATCGATCATGCGGCGCACGCCGCTTCTATGCGAAGACAAAGGCTACGGCGGCAAATGGTCTTACGATTACGGCGTGGTGCTCAAAGGCTTCGAGGCGCTGTGGCGGCGCAGCGGAGATGATCGTTACCTGCGCTATATCCGCCGGCAGATGGACCGCTTCATCCAAGACGGCGGCGGTATTATCGGTTATGAGCCGGAGGAATACAATATCGATCATATCAACAACGGCAAACTGCTGTTCCTGCTGCACGAGCAAACGGGAGACAACAAGTACCGCCTGGCGGCCGATCTGCTGCGCAGCCAGCTGGACCGCCACCCCCGCACATCGGAAGGCGCGTTCTGGCACAAACAGATTTACCCGTACCAGATCTGGCTGGACGGGCTGTATATGGGAGCGCCGTTCTATCTCCAGTATCAGCTCATTTACCGGAACGGGGAAGGCGTCGAAGACGTAATCCGGCAGTTTCAACTGTGCGAGCGGCATACCCGCGATTCGGATACAGGACTGCTGCATCACGCCTGGGACGAGCGTAAAGTCCAGCCGTGGTGCGACCCGGCCACCGGGCTGTCGGAGCATTACTGGGGACGTTCGCTCGGTTGGTTCGTGATGGCGCTGGCCGATGTGCTGGAGCTGCTGGCGGCGCTGCCGCAGGAGCATGAAGACGCGCCGGAACTGCGCCGCATGCTCGCGGAAACGCTGGCGGCGCTGAGAAACTATCAGGATGCGGAGTCCGGCGTGTGGTATCAGGTCGTCGACTGCGGCGAGCGCAAAGGCAATTACCTGGAAGCTTCGGCTTCGTCCATGATCGTCTACGCCATCGCCAAAAGCATCTCGCTCGGCGTGCTGCCGGAAGACGAGTGGGGCGAAACGCTGGACCGCGCATTCCGCGGGCTGATCGACGAATTCGTGCTGGAAACGCGCGAAGGACTGCTCAATCTGAACAAGAACTGCCAGGTGGCCGGCCTCGGCGGCGCGGACAAACGCGACGGCAGCTATGCGTATTATCTCAGCGAACCGATCGTGACCAACGATCAGAAAGGACTGGGCGCGTTCCTGCTCGCCTGCGCGGCATACGAGCAGCTGCGGGGCTTTGCGGAGCCGCGGGAAGATCAGCGGGAAAACGGAGCAGAGGCGTCCATAGCGGCGCAGCGGACGCAGGAACCTTTCTCGCCGTGACGGTTGCAAAGCGGGTCGGCCTTGAGCCCGGCTGCGATTACGTCACGATCCAATCCGCTGTGGATGCGCTGGAGCGGGAAGGCCTGCGGGAGAAACCGGCCGCTCTGTATATACTTTCCGGCACTTACCGCGAGCAGGTCCGAATCTACCGTTCAAATTTGCGGATGGTCGGGATTGGAGCAGTAACGATCGTCATGAACCGCTGCGCGCGCGAACGCGGCGCAGACGGCGAAGAGATCGGCACGTTCGCGACGCCGACTTTGTTCCTGGGCGGAGCCGATCTCGAACTGGAGAACCTGACGATCGTCAACGACGCCGGCCAGGGCGAGTCGATTGGCCAGGCGGTGGCGCTGGCCGCGCACTGCGACCGGGCCGTGTTCCGAAACTGCATACTGCGCGGGCACCAGGACACGCTGTTTACCGGCCCGCTTCCGCCGTCCACCAAGACCGGCGGCGCGTTCGGCGGCATCCCGATCCGCGAACATCACGCGCAGTACCGCCAGCTGTACGACCGCTGCCGGATCGAAGGCACCGTCGATTATATCTTCGGCGGAGCAACCACTGTCTTCGACCGCTGCCGTCTGCACAGCGTAGTTCCCGACCGCAAGCGAAGCGGCTATATTACCGCCGCTTCCACACCGCAGGAGCGGGAATACGGCTACGTATTCCGCAGCTGCGACCTGACCGCCGATCCCGGCGTACCTGCCGCGTCCGTCTACCTCGGCCGCCCCTGGCGCCCGTACGCGCAAACCTGCCTGATCGACTGCCGGATCGGCGACCATATCCATCCGGCAGGCTGGCATAATTGGAATAACGCCGACAACGAACGCACCGCCGATTACCGCGAATACGGCCAGGAAGCCGCCAAGCACTCCGCCGACCGCGCCGCCTGGACCCTCTGCCAAACCGAAATCCCGAAAGGATGGGACAACGCAAGCATTTTCGGCGAAGACTGGAATCCGGACAAGATTAAAGCGCGAAGCGAAGGGGCGGAGCGAGAAGTTTAGCGAAGCAAAGACTTTGAGAGAAAGTCGCTTGGATAGCCTAAACAAAGGCTTTCGAATAAAATCACTTCGTAAATAAATGTTTGGAGACTTTCGTAGAAAGTCAGAGTAGTATTAAAAATACTAGGGTTTAAAAAAAGCGAAGCAGCGGAGGGAGAAATTCAGTGTAGGAGCTACAGACTTTCGAAGAAAGTCACATCGGAAGCAGCGTGCCCAGCCAAGCACTCTTTTTCTAGCCGGTGAAAGTCCGGTCGCGGGAGGGGCCAAGCC
>NZ_JAULSA010000020.1 GCF_030518235.1 Saccharibacillus sp. CPCC 101409
GCTCGACTTGCATGTATTAGGCATGCCGCCAGCGTTCGTCCTGAGCCAGGATCAAACTCTCCATTAAAGTTGGCGACCGAAGTCACCGTTTAAAAGAAAGCACCATGTGCTCGTTTTGAAGCTTGGCGCTGGAATTTCAATTCGCTTTGCCCAGAGGGATCCGCGATTTTCATTCCGAACGTTGTCGATTCTCGATTGCTCAAGAATCTATATTCTCACGATGATCTGCACCATCGCGACTCACTTACTGTTCAGTTTTCAAGGAGCAAACTGTGTTTCTCGTTTCTGCCGTTCAGACTTTCGCTCGCAGCAGCAACTCTTATATATTAGCATGTTCGATTTTGTTTTGCAAGCCTTTTTTGAAATCTTTTTTTCGGCTTCTTTCGAAGCTTCCATCCGATCTCATCATCGCCCTGCTCCATTGTCCGAACCGCACCGGCGCTCTCTCAAGGCCGTTCCTAGAATATATCATGCTGATATTAAGAAAGCAAGCATTTTTTCGAATAGCTTTTCAAATAGTGACCCCTTCCTCCCGCAGAGTTCCGATAAATTAGAAGAAAATCATACGGGATAAGGAATCTCTTGCGCCCTGCTTTTATCCGTGTACCTTCTTATTCGACTTCCTCGGCCACAGCGTATAGCTGAAGCTGATTGCAAAGTCGATTCCCAGGATTACCGCCCAGCGTACGATCCACAGTCTCAACGCCTCGGCTCTGTCCATATCCCCGATCAATAGAATCATCCCGGCCAACAGCGCGCTTCCGATCGTCCACGCCAGCAGATGACGGTACCAGCCCGCCCGCTCCAGCGCCGCGTGCTCCGGTCCCGCTTTTGGCTGCCGCTTCGGCTCGGGACCGTCCGCAAACCGGTAAGCAAAGCGTTCGTCCGCCCATTTGATCATCCGATGCCCATACGAGACCGTTGCTCCAATATAGACGGCTGACAGTCCATGCACAAAGCTTACGTCCGCTCCTCCGCGAATATCGATCACCGTAGCTCCCAGAAGTACCAGATCCACCACCGGCGTCAGCATCAGCAGAACCGCGCCCAACTTTTTCAGCCTGAGTACGTATCGTGTCACCAAGCCCAGCAGCACAATGAACCAGAATCCTACTTCGCACGCTACAATCAACCAGCCGATCATCTTGTTTCCTCCTTTTTGATACAATTGTATTTTATAAAAACCATATTAACACAACTGTACTAAAAAGTTAAAGCTTTTAAAAATACGTCTGTGCTATAATCGGTCTATGCCAAAAATCGTCGATCACGTACAACAAAAAATCAAAGTCGCCGAAGCGGCCTGGAGGGTAATTCGCCGTTCGGGCATCGAAAACGCTTCGGTGCGCAACGTCGCTCAGGAAGCCGGCGTGTCGCCCGGTTCGATGCGCCATTATTTTTCCACGCAGGCGGAGCTGTTCTCGTTCTCGATGAGTCTGGTATCGGAGCGGGTGCGCAAACGGATATCCTCGCTGTCGTTCGATCGTCCGGCCTCCGCGGTTGCCCGGGACGTACTGCGCGAGTTGGTGCCCTTGAATGAGGAAAGCCGGTCGGAGATGGAGGTGTGGCTCGCATTCGTATCCAAGTCGCTGTCCGAACCCTCTCTTCGCGATCATGCGGACCGGGTGCACGCGGAATTGAGGGAAGCGATGCTGCTCGTTGTACGCGGACTTGTCGAATACGACTTCGCGCCGAAGGAGCTGGACATCGAAGAAGAGGCGGAGCGGATGCAGGTGTTCGTGGACGGCGTTGCGCTGCACGGGCTGCTGTATCCCGCTCAGATGCCGTCCGCCAAGATGGAGAAGCTGCTGGACGGTTATCTGGACTCTCTTTGTAAAAAGGAACGCTGAATCGCGCCTCGCTTCGTCGTCGAGTCCGTTCAAAAGGAGGAAAACAAAAAGAAGATGCCGGGGCGGCATCTTCTTTTTGTTATTTATATAGGCGTGCGCAGAACTTTCCGCTTTCTACAGATTCCGCATATGCGGGAACAGCAGCACATCGCGGATCGACGCGGCGTCGGTCAGCAGCATGATCAGACGGTCGATGCCGATGCCCAGTCCGCCGGTAGGCGGCATGCCGAATTCCAGCGCGCGGATAAAGTCTTCGTCCATTTCGTGCGCTTCGTCGTTGCCCTGCTCTTTTTCGCGCAGCTGCGCTTCGAAACGTTCCCGCTGGTCGATCGGGTCGTTCAGCTCGCTGAACGCGTTCGCATGCTCGCGCGCCACGATGAACAGCTCGAACCGGTCGGTGAAACGCGGGTCCTGGTCGTTCTTTTTCGCAAGCGGGGAGATTTCAAGCGGGTGTCCCGTTACAAAAGTCGGCTGGATCAGCGTTTCCTCGACAAACTGCTCGAAGAACGCATTCAGGATGTGGCCGAACTTCATATGCTTCTCGACCGGCACTTTGTGTTCTTTGGCCAGCGCGTGCGCTTCTTCGTCGGTCATCTGCGCCCCGAAGTCCACGCCCGTCACTTCTTTGACCGCGTCCACCATCGATACCCGGCGCCACTGCGGCTTGAGGTCGATCGGCTGGCCCTGATACTCGATGGTCGTCGTGCCGAGCACTTCTTCCGCGATATGGGCAACCATGTTTTCCACCAGGCTCATGATGTCTTTGTAGTCGGCGTAAGCTTCGTACAGCTCGATCATCGTAAACTCCGGATTGTGACGCGTCGACGTGCCTTCGTTCCGGTATACGCGGCCGATCTCGTACACTTTCTCCAGGCCGCCCACGATCAGACGCTTCAAATGCAGCTCGATCGCGATCCGCATGTACAGCTGCATATCGAGTGCGTTGTGGTGCGTGATGAACGGACGAGCCGCCGCGCCGCCCGCGATGGAGTGCAGGGTCGGCGTTTCCACTTCGAGATAGCCGAGCGAGTCCAGGTAACGGCGCATCGACTGAATGATCTTGGAGCGCAAAATGAACGTCTGCTGCACTTCCGGATTCACGATCATATCGACGTAGCGCTGGCGGTAGCGCAGCTCGACGTCTTTGAGACCGTGATATTTGTCCGGCAGCGGCTGGAGCGACTTGGTCAGTACGGTAAGTTCCGCTACTTTGATCGTCGTCTCGCCGGTCTTCGTCTTAAATACCGTGCCGCGCACGCCGACGATATCGCCAAGGTCGAGAATCGAGAATGCGTCGTACTGCTCTTCCGGCACACTATCTTTGCGTACATATAATTGAATGCGTCCGGTCAGGTCCTGAATATGCGCGAAGCTGGCTTTGCCCATTGCGCGTTTGGCCATGATGCGTCCGGCCAGCGTGACCTGGGGCGCTTTCTCTTCCAGCTCTTCTTTATCCAATGTATCGTACTTGGCGAGCACGCCCGCCGCCGTCTCGCTGCGTTCAAACTTGGCGCCGAACGGATCGATGCCCAGCTGTTTCAGTTCCCCCAGTTTCTCGCGGCGTACCTTGAGCAGTTCGCTCAATTCGATTTCCTGGTTTTCCTGGTTTGTGTTTTCTTCAGACACTTGTGTTTCAGCTCCTGTCCTTAGCAAGTGGCCGCCGCCGGGAACTGCCGGGCCGGCCCCGCTTATCGTCAACCTATATTATCGGCGCAAATCGTCTCGTTCGTCAACCGCGAAACCACCTTGCGGGACGCGAAATCGACACGAATCGGGCAGGTAAAGCCGCGATCGGCAAAAAAAGGCTCCCGTTCCCGCCCCGGCAGTGCCGGAAGCGGTCGCGGAAAGCCCTCGACTTACGGTGTGTCGCTTTGCGGACGCACCGGTTTATTTTTTGATATCGAGAATTTCGTACTGGATGACGCCGGCCGGAACGTTGACGTCGACCGTTGCTCCTTTGGACTTGCCGAGCAGCGCGCTGCCGACCGGGCTTTCGTTGGAGATCCGGTTCTCCAGCGGATTCGACTCCGCGGAACCGACGATCGTATACTCCATTTCGTCGCCGAACTCCAGGTCTTTGACCTGAACCGTCGAGCCTACGCTCACCACGTCGGTGCCGATCTCGTCGCTGTTGATAATACGCGCGTTGCGCAGCATTTTCTCAAGGGTGATAATGCGTCCTTCGATAAAAGCTTGTTCGTTCTTGGCGTCTTCGTACTCGGAGTTCTCGCTGATGTCTCCGTAGCCGATCGCCACTTTGATCCGTTCCGCAACCTCGCGGCGCTTTACGGATTTCAGGTTTTCCAGCTCGTCTTCCAGCTTCTTCAGCCCGTCCTGGGTGAGAATGACCTCTTTATCGCTCATTTGTACCGATTCTCCTGTCATGTGAATAGTAGTTTTCGCACTCTCACATCGGGTTAATATACGAAATTCCTGTAAGGACGGCAACGGCAAAATAGAAACGACCACGCCTTTAAAACAAGTAGACGTGTTCCGCTTCTCGTTATAAGAAATATACCAACGGAAGGTCGCGCCCGAAACCGTCGTATCTCCAGGAACGTCGATGCTTTAGCATCGTTCGCGTCTATCAAATGCCGCATCCAGGTAAAGCGTGAATATTCCGCATTTTGGAATTTATGCTGCTGAGGCGAATTTTATACTGACAAATTATATGGGAAGGATTACGAAAAGTCAATGCGTTTCCTTGCTTATTTGTAACCGCTTTTATAGATGGAAAAAAGGAACCGCCGAAGCGGCTCCCGAGTCGAATTAACGCGAAGTTTGGAACAAAATGTTCCACGGGAAGCAATCAAGCTTCAGCGGCGGCAAGCCGGGGCAGGTTCTCGATGTAATCTTCCAAGGTAGCGACCATCTGTGCGCGGGTTGTCCCTTCCATGATGCTGTCCCTGATACGGGTCGAATCTTTCAGTCCTTTGAGATACCAGGCCAGGTGCTTGCGCATCTCGCGCACGGCGACCGTTTCGCCCCTGAGCGCGATCAAACGGTCCATATGCAGCACGGCGATGCGGATCTTCTCCTCCGGTTCCGGGTCGCCCGCCAGCTCGCCGGTCTCCAGATAATGAATGGTGCTGTACAGCATCCACGGATTGCCCAGCGCGCCGCGCCCGATCATCACGCCGTCGCAGCCGGTCGTGTCCAGCATGCGCTTGGCGTCTTCCGGCGTCGCCACGTCACCGTTGCCGATCACGGGAATCTGCACGGATTCTTTGGCCAGCTTGATCCAGCTCCAATCGGCGGTGCCGGTGTAAAGCTGCTCGCGCGTACGTCCGTGCACGCTGATCGCGCTCGCGCCGGCGGCTTCGGCCGCTTTGGCGTTCTGCTCGATAAAGATATGCTCGCTGTCCCAGCCGATGCGCATCTTGACCGTGACGGGTTTCTGCACGGCTGCGGTTACGGCGGACACCATCTCGTGGATCTTGTCCGGGTTCAGCAGCCAGCGCGCGCCCGCGTCGCATTTGGTCACTTTCGGCACCGGGCAGCCCATGTTGATATCGATGATATCCGCGTTCGTTTCCTGGTCGACAACTTTCGCCGCTTCGACAAGCGATTGTCGGTCGCCGCCGAAAATTTGCAGGCTGAGCGGCTTCTCGCGTTCGTCGACAAACAGCATTTCGCGCGTTCTTTTATTGCCGTTCAGAATCGCTTTGTCGCTGACCATCTCGGCGCAAACGAGCCCGGTCCCGAATTCTTTGGCGATCAGGCGAAAAGCGGGGTTGCAGACGCCGGCCATCGGGGCCAGCACGACGCGGTTCTTCAATTCGATACTGCCGATCTTGAGCGTATGGAGTCACCTCTTCGATGTAGGCGCGCGCATCGCGGATATCGGGAAAGCGCGCACCGCGGAAAATAGCAAAATATTATTAAAATTTGAGATATGGCGGCGGGAAAAAGAATACCGGACAGCCGGAGCGCCGACTTTACGGAAACAGCGGGCCGGAAAAAGCGCGGATGCCGGAGGCTGCCCCGAGTTCGATCAGGGAATCGTCGATCAGCGCGCGCAGTCCCGAAGGTTCGCTCTGCGGCACGATGTCGTCCAGCGGCACCAGCACGAAAAAGCGCTCGTGCATCCGCGGATGCGGCAGCGTCAGCTCTTCGGTCGAAATCGCCAGCCCGTCCATCCAGAGCAGATCGAGATCGGCGGTACGCGGCCCGAAACGGATATCGCGCACGCGGCCGAGCCGGTTCTCGATCTCCTGCAGCACGCCGAGCAGCGCCTGGGGTTTGAGCGAGGTGGCGACGGCGGCGGCCATGTTCAGAAAAGCGGGCTGGTCGGCATAGCCGACCGGATCGGTCTCGTACACGTCCGACGCCCGCAGCACTTCGATCTCCGTGTGTTCGTTCAACAGACGCAGCGCTTCGCGCAGCGTTTCTTCGCGGCGGCCGAGATTGGCCCCCAAAGCAATATAAGCCTCTGATCGCTCAGAGGTGAAGTTCCGGGTGATGTCTTTCTTCATGTTATCGGTCTCACTTTCGGCTCCTGCGAATCTCCACGGTGACGCCTTCGAAGTGGATATCGAACGGAGGATGCGGCTTGGTGACCTTCACGGTCGCCGCTTCCACCCTAGTATACGTACCCAGTACGGCGGATGCAATACGTTCGGCCAGCGTCTCGATCAATTGGACCGACTCGCCTTCGACGACGCTTTTGACCGTTTCGTGCACTTCGGCGTAATTGACGGCCTGCGACAAATCGTCGGTCAGCCCGGCCGCGGACAGATCGAGCTCAAGCTCCAGTCCGACGTAGAAGCGCTGGCCCAGCCGGCGTTCTTCTTCGAACACGCCGTGACGGCCGTAATATTCCATGCGGGAAATCGTCATTTTGTCCATGATATACCGCCTTTCTGCGCCGGTCCGATCGGGGAGCCGGCGGGGATGGGATGGGAAAAAGCTTTGAATTGCACACGTTTCCGGTGCGAGTCGGACGGTCGCAATCGTACCGCCGATTGCGTACAAGCTATCGGTGTGTTGACTGCTTTCGAAGACGAGCTTGCAAGCGAACAGAGAGAAGATGCGCCGGATAATCAGACTGCGGGCAAGACCAGGCGGCCGAAGCTCCGCGATTGGACGGGCTGCGATTTGTGTAAGCGTTCCGTTTTTCAAAAAAAGTCCGCTGCTTATCAGGAAAGCGGTTCGTAGGACCGGCCGGATTCCGCGTACAGCATGGCGTCGCACATCTTGACGGTGCGCTTGATCGCCGCCACGTCGTGCACGCGCACGATCTGGCAGCCTTCGGCGATGCCGAACGCCACGGTGGCGGCGGTTCCTTCGATCACTTGGTCCGCCGGCAGATCCAGCACGTCGCGGATAAACCGCTTGCGCGAGGTGCCGAGCAGCACCGGGAAGCCGAGTTCCACCAGCCGGCCCAGCTGCGTCATCAATTGCAGGTTCTGGACGCCGTTCTTGGCGAAGCCGATGCCCGGATCGAGAATGATATTCTCGTCCAGCACGCCCGCCGCGCGGGCGATCTGCACGCTTTCCATCAGGTCGGCCGCCACATCGGCGAGCAGATCGGTATAGTTCGTGTCCGGACGGTTGTGCGTCAGCACGACCGGACAGCCGGCTTCCGCCGCGACCTGCGCCATGCGCGTGTCGGCTTTGCAGCCCCAGACGTCGTTGACGATGTGCGCTCCGGCCGCCAGCGACTGGCGGGCGACTTCGGCTTTGTACGTGTCGACGGACAGCGGAATATCGGGCAGTTCCCGCCGCAGCCTCTCGACCACGGGCAGGATGCGCGACAATTCTTCGTCGAGCGAGACCGGATCGGCTCCCGGCCGCGTCGATTCTCCGCCGATATCGATCAGGTCGGCTCCGGCCAGCACCATCTCGCGGGCGTGGCGGACGGCCGCTTCGAGATCGACGTACCGGCCCCCGTCGGAAAACGAGTCGGGCGTCGTATTCAGGATACCCATGATGCGGGTGGCGCGTCCAAGGTGAAAACGGACGTCGCCCCAGGCATAGTGTCGGATATGAAGGGTGGGCTTCATGTTCAGTTCCCCGTTTCTTTCGTAAAATGTCGGTATTCGCGCATCAAGCGCAGCGTCAGCGGACCGGGACGGCCGTTTCCGACGACGAAAGTCGTTCCGTCCGGCTGTCTCCATCTATGTACAGGCACGATTTCCTGAACCGATCCGGTCAGGAACATCTCTTCGGCGCCGGACAGATCGTCCGGCGTATAGAAGCCTTCGGCGGTTTCGACGCCGAGCCGCGAAGCCAGCTCCAGCACGAAAGCGCGGGTGATGCCGGGCAGAATGCCGGTCTCGACAGCCGGCGTGTACAGCCGGCCGCCCGCGGCGAAAAAGAAATTGCTGACGATCCCTTCGGCGGCGAAGCCTTCGCGGGTCAGCATGAGCCCTTCGGCGCCCTCGGCGCCGGGTATGGCGCCAAGCTCGCGCCGGGCCAGAATGCCATTCATGTAATGGAGCGACTTCAGCCGCACGGGGCCTTCCGGCGTATTGCGCCGGGTATTCAGGACCTGGAGGGTCCGGCCCTCCGAGGTCCAGGAGGGCGGGTTCTCGGGCAGCGTCTTCATATGGACGATGCGGTTCGGGTGGGAGTAGCTGTCGCCGGAGGGAAGGCCGAGGCCTTCGGCTCCGGCGGTCAGCGTCAGGCGGATATACGCATCCGCCAGGCCGTTCGCCGCCAGCAGGGCGGCGATCTCGGCGCGCAGCGCCGCAGAATCGGCGGCGTAAGCGATGCCGAGCTGGCGCGCGCCGCGCGCCAGCCGATCGAGATGGCGATCGAGCAGGAACGGGCTGCCGCCATACGTGCGGAACGTCTCGAACAGCCCCATGCCGTACAGCAGGCCGTGGTCCAGCACCGGCAGCGCCGCGGTCGCCGCTTCGACAATCTGTCCGTTCAGCGACAGATAACGGTCTCCGCTCATACGGCCTCCTCCGCGCCGCGGCGCAGAAAGCCGCGCAGCAGATCGTGACCGTGCTCGGTCACGATCGATTCCGGATGGAACTGTACGCCTTCCACCGCATATTCGCGGTGCCGCAGCCCCATGATCTCGCCCTCGGCCGTCCAGGCCGTCACTTCGAGGCAGTCCGGCAGCGTCCCGGCCTCGACGATCAGCGAATGATAGCGCGCCGCGGTCAGCGGCGACGGAAGCCCTTCGAACACCGAGCCGCCGCCGTGCAGGACCGGCGAGGTTTTGCCGTGCATCAGCCGCTGCGCGCGCACGACGCGGCCGCCGAATGCCTGTCCGATCGCCTGATGGCCGAGGCATACGCCGAAGATGGGAATTCGGCCTTTGAACGCATGGATCGTATCCAGCGTAATCCCGGCGTCGTCCGGCGTGCACGGCCCCGGCGACAGCAGAATACGGTCCGGCGCAAGCCGGCAAATGCCGTCCAGATCGATCTCGTCGTTGCGGCGCACCACGACTTCTTCGCCAAGCTCGCCCAGATATTGGACCAGATTATAGGTAAACGAATCGTAATTGTCGATAACCAGAATCAATGGGAGTCTCCTTTCGGCGAATAATGAAAAAGGACGGCGAAATTTCGACCTTTGGAATACATATTACAGGCAAATCGTTGTTTGGATCGATTTTGCGCCAAAATGTATACAGGGATCAAAATTTCTGCGCGTTCTCCGGATTTTTCGATAAATGCTGTTCTATCCTCAATATATCGGGTTTCACGGGCGGCCACTCTTGCGAAGTTAGATCTTGGGATCGCGGCCAAGCGCTGCAAGGGCTCGGCTAACCTTGCCTTTACACGCAAATATGGAATTCGGCGAGCGAAGTCCGAAATAACTGCTCAGATACAGTTATTTGGAACAGATAGCGGCTTTTTTTGTAAATAAGTGCACAGATACAGCTATTTGGCGATCAGTGCCGTAAACAGGCTCATTGAGGATGAAATAAATGTATCTGTGCATTTATTTGGCCGGAAAACGGGAATTCTTGAGAAATAAGTGTACGGGTGTACTTATTTTCGGAACCCTGTTGTTTAGAGTGCGGCGAGTTCCGGGCCGCTGTCGAAAGTGCCCGGAGCGAAGCAGGTGTTTGTATGCGAGCCGGGCTTTCAGGAAACGTTGAACGTAACGGTTCCGGAAGTGCAGAATGCGAGTTTGAGGACGTGATGAGCCAAGAGAGCGAATAACCTTAGAAGCTTAAATCGTTTGGACCCGCGGGCCGCGATTTCGCGCTTTGCAGTTCAACTGCTTGCTTAACGCGGAGAAGCGGAAATCGCTGTGCCGAAGGGCTGCGATTTTTTAGGGCTCGCTTGGCGCGGGAATTACAAATCGCCTTGCCCGGAGGGGTAAGCGATTTTTGTTCCTAACTCAGCGCAGAAGACCGCGCGGCTCACGGAGCGGGCTTTATTATAACACTCCCGATACTCGCGGTACGGTTCCGAATCGATCACGATCCCGGCGCCGGCCTGCATATGTCCGATTCCGTCCTGGACAACCAGCGTACGAATAATAATATTTAATTCCATATTGCCGCTGTAGTCAATCCAGCCCATGGAGCCGGTATACGGGCCGCGGCGGACGGGTTCGAGTTCTTCGACGATCTGCATCGTGCGCACTTTGGGCGCGCCGGTAATGGTTCCGCCGGGAAAAACGGCGGCGATTACGTCGTACGCCGTCTTGCCGGGAGCCAGATCGGCTTCCACCTGCGAAACCAGATGCATCACATGCGCATAGCGCTCGATCGTCATCAGTTCCGGGACGACGACGGAGCCGTAAGCGGCGGCGCGGCCCAGATCGTTGCGCTGAAGATCGACGAGCATGATATGCTCGGCCCGTTCTTTTTCGCTGCCGGCCAGTTCCTCGGCCATGCGAAGATCTTCTTCTTTGTCGGCGCCGCGCCGACGAGTGCCGGCGATCGGCCGGGCGGCCAGACGGCCGTCTTCCAGCCTGACCAGCAGCTCCGGCGAACCGGAAACAAGCTGGAAGCCGGGAAAGCGCAGGAAGCCCATATAAGGCGACGGATTGACGATGCGCATCCATTCGTAGATTTCTTCGGGCGAGGCTTTGAGCCTGCGCTGTTTGCGCAGCGACAGATTCACCTGGAACACGTCGCCGCTGCGGATATACTCCTGGATGCGGCGCACCGCTTCTTCGAACTCCGCCTGCGCGAACTTCGTTTCAAAACCGTCCGCGTCGAGCCGGCCGGCAAGCTGCCGCTCCGCTTCGTCGACGATCTCCGCCCGCCGCGCTTCGCTGTGCGCCGGCTCCGCGCGCTCGAAGCGCCGCCAGCGCTCCAGCATGCGCTCCGCATCCCGCGCCGCCTGCGCGTAGGCCGCCTTCAGCGCGGCCCGCCCAACCGGAGCGGCCTGCTGCTCCGGCCGCTCGTTCCCGGACGCGCATCCCGCCGCGTCCGGGAAAGCCCCCGGCTGCGCAGCAGCCGTCTCCGCCGCCTCCGCTCCGGCGAGCTCGCCAAGCGGAACCTGTACGGCGCAGTACACCGACCGCTCCGCATGGTCGACAATCCACAGCTCCCTTACGCGCATAAACGCGTAATCGGGAAGCCCGGCTGCGCCGAGGTCGTCGCCGGCCAGCTCCGGCAGCCGCTCCAGCGATCTCGCGACGTCGTACGCGAGAAAGCCCACCGCGCCGCCGCAGAATTTCGGCGCGCCGGGCACCCGCGGCCCCCGGTGCGGCTCCATCCAGCCGCGAATCGCTTCGACCGGCGTCCCCCGCCGAAGCGAACCTTCCATGCCGGCGGAATCTCCAACCGCCCGGGCGCCCTGCGGCGCTGCATCCGCATCGGGGAACGCTTCCCGCGGCGCTTGCTCTGCCGGCCCCTTCGCTTCGGCGGTTCCGGCCGCCCGGGCACGGGTGGCTTCTTCCGTCATTTTCGCTTCGCCGCCTCGTTCCGTTCCCGAGCCGCCGTATGCGGAAACTTTCGCCCGAACGCCCGCGCCGCCGGCTTGTTCCTCACCGTTTCTCTTCCGACCCGTTGCGCGGGCAAAATTCGTTACCCTCGCTTCCGCGCCTTTCCCCTGCAGGATTGACTCCGCTTCCAAGCCCAGAAACGTATACCGCCCTTCCTTGCCGCTTTCCAGCACAAACGCATATGGAGAACTTTCCTGCCAGGCTTCCAGCCAGGAGTCCGGCTGCTTCTCCAATGTACTGCGCAGCACATACGGAAAACGGGTGTATCCCTGCTCCGCCCATTCCGTCCACTGCGACAGGGACGCGATGATCTCGCTCACTTTTCCGCACTCCTTTCCGGGCCCGCCCGGCCGTTATGGTCAATTTGTGTCTATTATACGACGAAAACGGCCAGGGTCGATAGCCAAAGCGACCGAATTCGACAACACTCTCTCATACAACCATCCGGCTGCATGCGACTTCCGATTCGGATGCAGGCGAAACGCGACCGGAGACATCCAAACAAGCGGAAGCAAAAAGCCCCCTTGAGCGCAGCTGCGCCGAAGAGAGCTCATGTCCCGGGCGGAACAGGCCGGACGGGATAAAACGGCCGCCTTCAAAGCGGCCGCGATATTCGATCTGAACCGAATCCCGATACGAAATCAGGCTTCGAAGTTGTACAGCGGCGTGCTCAGGTAGCGTTCGCCGTTGCTCGGCACGACCGCGATGACGCGCTTGCCTTTGCCGAGTTCTTTGGCGACTTTAAGCGCGGCATAGATCGCGGCGCCGGACGAGATGCCCGACAGGATGCCTTCCTGCTTCGCCACATTGCGGGCCGTTTCGAACGCGTCGTCGTTCTCCACGTGAATGATTTCGTCGTAGATGTCCTGGTTCAAGATATCCGGAACGAAGTTCGCGCCGATGCCCTGAATCTTGTGCGGACCCGGCTTGCCGCCGGCCAGGATCGGCGAAGCCGCCGGCTCGACCGCATAGATCTTCACGTCGGGGAAGTTCGATTTGAGCACTTCGCCCGCGCCGGAGATCGTGCCGCCCGTTCCGATGCCCGCGATAAACGCGTCGAGCGTTCCGCCGATCGATTGGACCGCTTCGACAATCTCCGGTCCCGTCGTTTCGCGGTGGATCTTCACGTTCGCTTCGTTCTTGAACTGCTCGGCGATAAAGTAATCCGGGTTTTCTTTCAGCAGTTCTTCCGCTTTGCGGACCGCGCCGTTCATGCCTTCCGATCCCGGCGTCAGCACCAGTTCCGCGCCGTAGGCGCGCAGCAGGTTGCGCCGCTCGAGGCTCATCGTTTCCGGCATGACGATCACGGCTTTATATCCTTTTGCCGCCGCCACCATGGCCAGACCGATCCCGGTGTTGCCGCTCGTCGCTTCGATGATCGTGCCGCCCGGCTTGAGACGTCCGTCCGCTTCCGCCGCTTCCACCATACTGATGGCGATCCGGTCTTTGACGCTTGCGCCCGGGTTCTGATATTCCAGTTTTACGTAAATTTCCGCGCTGTCTTCCGGTACGATCCGGTTCAAGCGGACAAGCGGCGTGTCTCCAATCAGATCCGTAATGCTGTTAACGACTTTGGCCATGGTAAATCCTCCTTCGAAATGGGTGAACTTAAATGAAAGCGGGGCCGGCGCTGCAGACAGCTCCGGTCTGGAATCGGCGGAAAGCGGCTCCCGGCTTCCGGATGCGGCAATCGTTTGGCGCGAGGTGAAGCAGGTGTCGTCCCCGTCTTAATCCGAGTAAAAAAGTAGGTTTTTAGCTTCTTTTATCTTAGCAATCCGCGTGGTAAATGTCAATCCGGGAAGAAGTGGGGCAGGGCCGGTTTTTGCAGCTCCAAAAAAGCGCTATCAAAACGACGCCGAATATCGGGAGTTTCGCGCCGCTTCGGACGGGTAATGATCTGCAAGCAATGAAATCCGTCAATATCCAAGAGGAGGAATTCATCATGAAACGGAAAACGCTTATGGGCGTCGCAGTCGGTCTCGGAGCCGCTTACCTGCTGAGAAACAAAGATTCGCGCAGCAAGCTTGTGAATCAATTCCAGTCTTTCGGCAGCAAAAAAGAAGATCGCGTCAGCGACAGCACGGTGATTTGATCGGACGCGGCGGCTTTTCGGGGCATTTATGCGAAAAGTCCTGGGCGAGCCGGTCAGCCGGCAGTATCGGATCATAGCAAAAAAGCCGTTTTCCCGTCCGCATAAGCGGCGGAGAAAACGGCTTTTGATTTTTGCGCGTTTGCTGCGCTCGTTGAGATCGCTTTATAGTTACGCGCTTGCCAGACCCGCTTGCCGGAGCGCGCGGACGGCAAGAAGCCCGGGCAATCCGCTCGGCAAAAACGGACAATCTTATCCGCGCGTTTGCTCCAGGATCTTCTCCAGATCTTCGCGCTCGAATTGATAAGCTTCGTTGCAGAAATGGCAGACCACTTCCGCCACGCCCTGCTCTTCGATAATGTCTTCGATTTCTTTCGAACCCAGGCTGATCAGCGTGCGCTCGACGCGCTCGCGCGAGCATTCGCAGCGGAAATCGATATCCAGCCGCTCCTGTACCTGCACATCCGGCAGCACCCATTTCAGCAGTTCTTCCGGCGAAAGGCCTTGATCCAGCAGCGCCGAGACCGGCGGCAGCGTGGACACGGCGTGCTCGATCGCGTCGATCTCTTCGTCGGACAATCCCGGCAGAAGCTGCACGATAAAGCCGCCCGCGCTGATGACCGTATTGTCCGGCGCCACCAGCACGCCGATGCCGACCGCCGAAGGCGTCTGCTCGGATACGGCGAAATAATAAGTGAAATCTTCGCCCAGCTCGCCCGAAACGATCGGCACGCTGCCGCGGTACGGTTCTTTCAGCCCCAGATCCTTGATGACGTACAGGAAGCCTTCCGTGCCGACCGCGCCCGCGACGTCGAGCTTGCCCATCGCGTTGCTCGGCAGATGCACATGCGGATGATCGACGTAACCGCGCACCTCGCCTTTGGCGTTGGCGTCGGCCACGATCTGACCGAGCGGCCCGTCGCCTTTGACCTGGATCGTCAGCTTTTCTTCGCCTTTGAGCATCGCGCCCATCATCGCGGCGGTCGTCAGCGTGCGGCCGAGCGCGGCCGTCGCCGTCGGGAACGTATCGTGTCTGCGGCGCAGCTCTTCGACGAGCTGCGTGCTGCGGACCGCAAAAGCGCGGACTTTGCCTTTCAGCGCCGTGCCTCTGACCAGATAATCGCGTTCCGGATGTTCGGAACCGCCGTTATGCGCATGTTCGTTGTTTTCCATTCAGCAGTCTCCTCCACTTCCGTCCGCTGTCGCGGCGGTTTTTTTTATTTGCTTGCTTTGATTTCGATTAAGCTTTGGCAAACCGGTTGCGCTCGTAGATCAAACGCAGTCCTTCGAGCGTCAGCATCGGATTGACTTCCTGCACCGTTTCCGTCTCTGCGCAGATCAGCGGCGCCAGGCCGCCGGTCGCCACGACTTTCAGCTCCGTGCCCATTTCTTCGCGGATGCGCTTGACGATGCCGTCCACCTGTCCCGCGTAGCCGTAAATGATGCCCGACTGCATCGCGTGGACCGTGTTGCGTCCGATGACCTTTTTCGGCTTCTCCAGCTCGATTCTCGGCAGCTTCGACGCGCGCTGATACAGCGCTTCGGTCGAAATGCCCAGTCCCGGCACGATCGCGCCGCCCAGGTAATTCCCCTGGTCGTCGATGCAATCGAAAGTGGTAGCCGTGCCGAAATCGACGACGACCAGCGCGCCTCCGTACAGCTCGACCGCCGCCACCGCATTGACGATCCGGTCCGCTCCGATTTCTCTCGGGTTTTCGTAGCGCAGGTTGAGTCCGGTCTTGATGCCCGGTCCGACCAGCAGCGGAGTCCGTTTGAGATAAGTGCGGCACATCTGCTCAATGACGCCGACGATCGGCGGCACCACCGACGAGATAATCACGCCTTCGATCTTGTCGGCGTCGATCTTCGACATGCGGAACAGATTATAGATCATTACCCCGTATTCGTCGCTCGTCGCCTGGCGGCTGGTGCTGATGCGAAAATGATGCAGCAGCGTTCGCTCTTCGTATACGCCGAGCACAATATTGGTGTTTCCGATATCCACTACAAGAATCACGCGGTTGTTATCCTCCTTTGCGTTCCGAACGGAAGGAATAGGGTTCCGGACCGTTCCTGCGCGGACCGCTTCCGATACGGCCGAATCTATTCGGCGCGACGGGACGGACGTCCGCCCGCAGTCCGTTTATCGCTTTCTGCATTGTACCATTATCGCCGCCTGCGGGCACCCGTTTGCGTCATTATTCGCGCATCCGCTTGGCGCATTTGACGGAATCGAACTCGCAAAAAGACCGGAAAACGAAAAATCGTTTTCCGGTCCCGCATCCGTACGGTTGAAGATCAGGATAAACTGCCCGGCATTCGTTCACCGGCATTCTGGCTTGATTAAGACTGCGAAGTGCCTCCGCCGTCCGAATTGTCGCGCTTGTTCAGCGGATCGTTCGGAATATCGCCGGTCTTGCCGAGGTCTACGCCTTCGGACTCGTTCAGACGCACATTCGAATCGCCGATGCTGTCGAAAGTCGGCTCGGAAGCCGGCTCCGTGCCTTCCGGCGTATTCGTCGTGCCGACCGCGCCTTCGAGCGATCCGGTCTCGATCAGGCTGCGGATCTGGTCGAGTTCCAGCGTTTCGACTTCAAGCAGCGTGTTCGCGATCAGATGCACTTCTTTGGCGTGCTCGGTAAGGAGCTGACGCGCTCTCTCGTACGATTCGTTGACGAAGCGCTGCATTTCCTGATCGATCTCGTACGCCACGGCGTCGCTGTAATTCGGCTCGTGTCCGAGATCGCGGCCCAGGAAGACCTGGCCCTGTCCGGTGCCGAACTGCATCGGGCCGAGCTTCTCGCTCATGCCGTATTCGGTAATCATGCTGCGCACGATGCCGGTCGCCTGCTGGAAGTCGCTGTACGCGCCGGTGCCGATCTCGCCGATAAAGATTTCCTCGGATACGCGTCCGCCCAGCAGGCCGGTTACACGGTCGAGCAGCTCCTGTTTGGTGACGAGCATGCGGTCTTCTTTCGGCAGCATAATCACGTATCCGCCCGCGCGACCGCGCGGAATGATCGTAACCTTATGCACCATATCGGCGTGTTCCAGGAAGTAGCCGACGATCGTGTGACCCGCTTCGTGGTAAGCCACGATGCGCTTCTCGCGGTCGCTGATGACGCGGCTTTTCTTCTCGGTGCCGACGATGACGCGGTCGATCGCTTCGTCGATCTCGTTCATCGAGATATCTTTGCGGTTGCGCCGCGCCGCGATCAGCGCCGCTTCGTTCAGCAGGTTTTGCAGATCCGCGCCGGAGAAACCGGTGGTGCGCTTGGCGATCTTGTCGAGCTGAACGTCCTTGGTCAGCGGCTTGTTGCGCGCGTGAACGTGCAGCACCGCTTCGCGTCCCTTCACATCCGGGCGATCGACGGTAATCTGACGGTCGAAACGTCCGGGACGCAGCAGGGCCGGGTCGAGGATATCCGCGCGGTTGGTCGCCGCGATAATGATAATGCCTTCGTTTTCGCCGAAACCGTCCATCTCCACGAGGAGCTGGTTGAGCGTTTGCTCGCGTTCGTCGTGTCCGCCGCCGAGGCCTGCGCCCCGCTGACGACCCACGGCGTCGATTTCGTCGATAAAGATGATACAAGGCGCGTTCTTCTTCGCGTTCTCGAACAGGTCGCGAACCCGCGAAGCGCCGACGCCGACGAACATTTCGACGAAGTCGGAACCGGAGATGCTGAAGAACGGTACGCCGGCTTCGCCCGCTACCGCGCGCGCAAGCAGCGTTTTACCGGTACCCGGAGGGCCCACGAGCAGGACGCCTTTCGGAATCCGTGCGCCGAGAGCGGCGAACTTGCGCGAATCTTTGAGGAATTCGACGACTTCGACGAGTTCCTGCTTCTCTTCGTCGGCTCCGGCCACATCGTTGAACGTTACTTTTTTCTTTTCTTCATTGTAAAGTCTGGCTTTGCTCTTGCCGAAGTTCATGACTTTACCGCCGCCGCCCTGGGCCTGGTTGAAGAGGAAGAAGAACAGCACGAACATGATGATCAGCGGGATAAACGAAGTCAGAAGCGTCAGCCAAATACTGTCGCCCCGCATCGGCTTGACCGTGACCGGCACATCATTCTGCTGCATGGTAGCCGTCAGCTTGTCAATAGCCGAATCAGTGGCGGGAATATACGTTGAGAACGTCTTGGGACCGTCCTGTTTCAGCGGCTGCTTGTACGTCCCCGTAACGAGGTAAGCATAATTCTCGAACTGCAGCGTAGCTTTGTCTACGTTGTCGCTCTCCACTTGCTTGACCAATTCATCGTATCTTGGAGCTTCGGATGTGTCTGGACCACCATTCAAAAAGCGAAATATACCTATAACGACGAGAAAAAGAAGCAAATAAAAGCCAGAATTCCGGATGAACCGATTCATCCTCAACCTCCTCTCAAGACACTGAAGTTATTTTAACATAGTCGGTTCGCACATCACAAATTCAGCAGCGGGGCGGTTTCGCGGGGAACCCGGCTCCGGTCGCCTTACGTCGATTAGATGAAACTTCCGTCCGGCTTTCCTGGACGAAAATTCCAGTTCCAGAAAAGGATTACGTCGTGTAAATTTCCGGCTTGAGCACGCCGATATACGGCAGATTGCGGTAGTGTTCCGCGTAATCCAGGCCGTAGCCGACCACGAAAGCGTCCGGCAGCACGAAGCCCGTGTAATCCGCTTCCATCTTGACGGAGCGGCGCACCGGCTTGTCGAACAGTGTAACGACCTTCACGCTCTTGGCGTTGCGGTTCTTCAGCAGCTCGATCAGGTGGCTGAGCGTCAGGCCGCTGTCGATAATATCCTCGACGATCAGCACGTCGCGTCCTTCCACCGTGTTGTCCAGATCCTTGATAATCTTCACCACGCCCGACGACTTGGTCGCCGCGCCGTAGCTCGATACGGCCATAAAGTCCAATTCCATCGGAACGGTAATGCGTTTGACCAGATCGGCCATAAAAATGAACGCGCCTTTGAGTACGCAGATCACGAGCGGGTTGCGTCCTTCGTACTCGGCGCTGAGCTGTTCGCCCAGTTCCTTGATTTTGGCCTGAATTTCCTCTTCGCTGATCAATACCTCTTGAATGTCGTTTTGCAACTTGCTTGACCCTCCTGCCCATAGTCTGAATGTTCTTTCTATTTCTTTAACCCAAAACCGTCAACAAAGAGCCCGATCCATCCGAATATATAGAATCTTCTCGGTCCGTCCGTCCACCCAGGCGTGGGCGGATCTTCTCAGCCCGGCCAGCCAGACGACGCGCCCGCGCGCATCGCAGACGACGGGAACCAGTCCGCGCTCGGACGGAGCGATCTTTTCGTCGATCAGCAGATCCTTGACTTTCTTCGTGCCGGCCCCGCGCGGCAGCTCGATCCGGTCGCCCGGAAGACGAGAACGCACGGTCAGCGGATACTCCAAACGGTCGGCGTCGAAAGCGGCCTCGTCCGCGCCCAGCGCAAGCAGGGTCTGTGAATCCGGGACTTCGTCCTCTTCCCGGAAAGTGAGTCCGCGGCTTCCGAACCAGATCCGTCGAGCATCCGGCTCTCTGCCGAGCAGCCTCGTCTTTGGCGTTTCGATCGGCGGCCTGCCGAGACGGAAAAACGCACGATCGTATTCGCGCGTGCAGGTCCGGCCGTATCCGAGATCGAGCGTCCAGGTCGAGGCATCCGGGGAAACCAGCTGCCTGCGGACGAGATCCACCTTGGCAAAGTCGGTTTCGGCGCCGGCTGCCGGCAGATAATTTAATATTAATTTAACCAGCCTGCGTTGTAAAGCGAAGGGGAGCGCGGCAAACCCCGCCGTATCAAGCTCCGTCGCTTCCCCGCTTCTTCGGCACAGCCTTTCGAACGCGCGATCGGTCTCCCCGGCTAGATAATCGTCCTCCGGACCCAGCGTATCGGCGAGCCGGTTCAGCGCTTCGACCAGCCGCCCGTTATAGCTTTCCAGCTGCGGCAGCGTCTCCAGCCGCAGCCGGTTGCGCGCATAATCAGTATGCGCGTTGCTGCTGTCTTCGGCGAATCGAACAGCGTTGGCCGCGCAGAAGCCGACCAGATCGGCTTTGCCGAACCGCAGCAGCGGACGCGCCAGGCGCATGCCGCCCCGCTCGCGCACCCGGCGCATGCCGGCAAGCCCGGCGGGGCCGCTGCCGCGCAGCAGATGCAGCAGCACCGTCTCCGCCTGGTCGCCGGCGTGATGCGCCAGCGCGATTGCCGCCGCGCCGCGGCGAAGCGCCGCTTCCCGCAGGAAGCGGTAGCGCAGTTCGCGGGCCGCGGCCTGCGTGCCCAGCCCGCTTTCTTTCTTATAGGCCGCCACATCCGGGCGCCCCAGTTCGAACGGCACGCCCAGCCGCAGCGCGGCCTGGCGCACCAGCTCTTCCTCCGCGGCCGATTCTTCCGGCCGCAGGCCGTGGTTGACGTGCGCGCAGACCAGCGCGAAGCCCTGTTCCAGGGACAGCGCATGCAGCAGATGCAGCAGCGCCATGGAATCCGGGCCGCCCGATACCGCGGCCACGACGCAGTCGCCGGGCGCCCACATGGCGTGCTCCGCCGCTTCCTCCCGGATGCCGCGCAGCAGCCCGATGTCGTCTTTCATTGTTTGTTTCCGCCTTTCCGCCGCCTGCTTGCGGCAAACCCTTCCCGCGGCCCAATCCGCCGGGATTCGATCCCGTCGGCCGGCCTCGCCGCTTCCGCTCACAGCGAGAACGCCGCGTACAGCACGGCGCCCAGCAGCACCAGCGAGCCGCAGAACGCGGCGGCCAGCATGCCCGAAGATGCGCGGCCGGCCCGCACCGGATGCAGCCGGCAGATCGCTTTCCAGTGCGCGTAAGCTTCGCGCGAACCCGGAAACGAGCCGCGCAGCGCCCGGACGAGCCACGGCTCGAACGGCTTCAGCGCCGGAATGGCTCCGGCCAGCTTCACCAGGTCTTCGGCGCTGCGCGTTTGCGGCAGCAGCCCTCTGTCGAGCCGGCTCAGCCCCGGCTCGTCGAACACGTGCAGGCACAGCACGGCGAACGCGAACAGATCGTAGCCGGGATCGGCCGTGCGTTCGCCCGCGTTCCAGTACTTGCGGTCGTACCAGCCGCTGTACTGCTTTACCCCTCCGCCGAGCGCGCTGGCGCCGCCGTAATCGACCAGCTCCACGCCGCCGCCTTCTTCGACCAGCACATGGCAGGGCTTGAGATCGCCGAAGATGAAGCCGGCGCGGTGCAAGCCCGCCAGCCGTTCCAGCAGGCTGAGACCGGCCGCGCCGATCTGCCGGTGTCCGTATTTGCGGACAAAAGCGTCGATCGGCATGCCCCGCACGTACTTCATAACGTAGAACGGCACGGAACGCCCGTCTATGCGAAACCGGTCCGCGTCCAACAGAAAGGAGCGGCGCACGCCGCTCTCGAGTTCGCGTTTCTTCAGCGCGGCCAGCACTTCGACCTCCGCTTTGAGTTCCGGCTTTTCCGGCCCCGCTTTCAATGCCGCCGTTTGTCCCCCGGCGGTCCGGACGAGATAAACGGTGCCGTTGGCGCCGCGGCCGATCAGCGACTGAATCGTGTATTGCCCGCCCTGGCCGGCGCCGATTACGACGGTTCCCGGCCCAAAGCCCGGCAGCTCTGGTGCAGCCACTTGGCATCCCGTCCTTTCCCGAGCCGGCTTCGCCGCCTCGTTTATTTGCATCCCGCGTTCCAAACCGGACGTGTTTCCCGTTTGCGTCTATTCAAGCGCTTCGCAGCGCGCACTTGTCAGGTAAACATAATTATCCATTATACCAGCGGGCTTCCCGCAACAAAAGGCTTCGCCCCGTCCGCGCGCAAAAAAGCGCGCCTTCCCCATTTATCGGAAGGCGCGCCTGATTCGCTGAACCGGTCTCGCGCGGACAGCCGGCGGGCTTCTTTTCCCTGCGTTTTACCCTACAACTCGTCTTCCGTGCCTTCCGGCCAGTGCCGCTGCACTCCGCAGCGCTCCAGCAGCGCCAGGTAAGCGCCCCGGTGCTCCGGCCCGTCGTGCACGCCGCGCGGAGACACGCCGGCGCGAAGAGAGTAGGCCGCCAGCAGTCCGGCCGACTCGCCGATATTCCACTCCGTCGGATGCAGCCGGTAGCAGCCGTTGGCGATCTGGGTCGTGCCGATATTTTTGCAGGCCGGCAGCAGATTGACGACGCGCTCCGGAATCAGCGAACCGAGCGGAATTTCGTACGGATAGTTCGGAATATAGAAGGTCCGCTGCGAGACCGTCGTCGGATGCAGATCGAGCGAGTAGCTGCCGACGCCCACGCTGTCTTCATAGCGCTTGATGCCCCGTTCTCCCCGCAGCTCGCGGCTGACGTCGTGCTCCGTGACGGTGTACAGCGCTTTGATCCGCCGCGACTCCCGGATATAAGGCGCTTTGGCGAGACCGTCTTCCGTGCCGAGCAGATCGCCGCGCAGCCGGATGCCGGGCCAGCCCGCT
Organism: Saccharibacillus sp. CPCC 101409; assembly: GCF_030518235.1. Lineage (GTDB taxonomy): Bacteria > Bacillota > Bacilli > Paenibacillales > Paenibacillaceae > Saccharibacillus. Next base: position 22,225 of record NZ_JAULSA010000020.1, read on the forward strand.
CCCCCGTCCGGACGCGGCGCTTCGGTCTGCAGCCAGTATACGAGGGACAGCGTAAGCTGTCTCGATTCTTCCAGCCTGTCCAGGCGCTCGCCGGCGGTCACGCCCGGGCCGATAATCGGCAGCGTGTAGTAATCGTTCTGCGCCCAGTTGAGCAGCGTCGCCGGCCCGTCGAACAGCGGAATCCGGAAAATGCCCGGATTGACGATCCGCCGGTACGTCCACAGCGGGGTCGTGCCTTCCGGAACCGGAAACAGCGTGAATTCTTTCGTTTTCGTCGTATCGTTCGAGTCGGTCGCGTACCAGCTCAGGATCGGGAATTCGGAAAAGTCCGGCACGAACGTTTTCCAGAAATCGTACGCGGCCGGCCGGGGAATCGTAAAGTCTCCGCCTTCGATATAATCGACGGCTCCCACCCAGGTGATCGACTGCATATCGAGCGGATCGGCTTGCTCAAGCGCGTGCGGCTCGCCCGTGTCGGCGCGCGATTCGGCGCCGGTGACGTATTCCGTGCCCGTCAGCTCCAGCAGATCGCCGCAGTCCGTCCCGTCGAGAAAATAATCGGCCGTAATGCGCACTCGCTTCCGCGCTTCCGCGCCGACGGTGACCGACAGCACCCGGTCGCCTTCCGTCTCCGCCGAAATTGCCGCCGCCCCGGTCAGCAGGCGAATGCGGCCGGAGTGAAGATAAGGCGCCAGCATATCCTGAAGTACGCGCAGCGCCACCTTGGGCTCGTGCGCCAGGCGGCTGACCCAGCCGCCGCCGGGGTTGAGCGTAGGATTGGACGCCGCCGCGTCGGTCAGCGGATAGTTGTCCCGGTAATAGCGGCGGACCCGCTCCCGGAACTCCAGATAGCTCGCCGTCGCGCCGGAGCTTTCGATCCAGCGGTGCTCGTCGGGCGGCACCGCCTGACTGGTGAGCTGTCCGCCCGGCCAGTCCGTTTCTTCCGTTACGACGACGCGATAACCTTCCTTCGCCGCGGCCAGCGCCGCCGCGACGCCTCCGGTCCCTCCGCCGATCACGGCGATATCCGTCTGCCATTCCTGCATATTCTTCATCCTCCTTTTGCGCCGCGAACGATCTTCCCGCCGCGGACGACTTTTAATAAATCCGGTCGATAACCGCGCGCGCCGTTTTTTCTTTCATCTCTACGGCCCGGCCCAGATCGCGGCGCGCCACGCCCTCGCACAGCAGGTCGATCAGCAGCAGCTGCGAGACTTTGGCGCCGAGCGAGCCGCCTTCGAGCGGCGTTTCGCGACCGGCCGTCAGCAGCACCGCGTCGGCGATCGAAGCGATCGGCGATTTGGCGTAATGCGTCAGCGCCACCACTTTCGCGCCGTTCTGCTTCGCTTTGAGCAGCATGTTGTGCGTGTCGAGCGTGCTGCCCGATACGCTGATGCCGACCGCCACGTCGCCTTCGCCCATCGTCACGGCCATCATCGCCTGGATATGGCTGTCGGCGACGGCTTCGACCCGGCGGCCCATGCGCAGAAACCGGTTTTTGGCGTCGAGCGCGGTAATGCCGGACGAGCCTACGCCGAAAAATTGCACATGGCGCGCGCCGTCGAGCCAGCCGGTCACCTCGTCCAGCTTTTCCCGGTCCAGCAGGCTCATGCTCGTTTGCAGAATGCGCACCATCGAATCGCATACCCGCGCCGCAAAGTCTTCTTCGCCTTTGCCGGACGACGCGGCCGATTCGTTTTTGCGATGGGACGGGTCCTGGGCCAGCGCCAGCCGAAAGTCCTGGTAACCTTTGAAACCGATCTTGCGGCAGAAACGCATCACGGTCGTTTCGCCCACTTTCGCGAAATCGGCCAGCTCGGTCACCGACAAATAAATCAAATCTTCCGCGCTGGTCAGCACGCTGTCCGCCACCTTTTGTTCGGATTTGGTCAGCGAGGGATAGTACGTATTGATTCGGGCGTTCATTTCCATGGATCGAAGTCACCCCTTTCTCCGCCGCGGCGGCAAACCGCTTGGTTATGAGCTGCGGCCGCGCGGCTTTCCGGGCGACCCTATCGGCTCCCGCGGCGCGCAGCTCTTCTATCTTTTTCTGCGCCGGCGCGATATATACCTCCGGATCGGCGTAATTCCGTTTGATTAGGCCGATCACGGGCCGCTTAACCGTTCGCTTGACTCGCGGCGGCCCGAAACATTTTGACGCCGGGAATCCGGCTGTTGACCACAATCGCCATCAGGATCGCCAGGATCTGGATCACCGGCACGACAATGACATACAGCAGCGAGTTGTACAGCGATTTGATAAAGCTGCCGTCCTGAAAAGCGTTTCTGAAATTGTCCAGCCCCGCTTAATTCGTTTCTCCGATCACCGAATAGTCCGTCAGCGACACCGGGATGCCGTAAAGGGTCGACCGGAACACGAATACGGCGATCAGCAGCAGTCCGGGCGTCAAAATTCCAGGCCGAGAAGACGCCGCAGCGCAGCTTTTTGCCTCCTTGCCGGCCGCTGCGGCCGGCGGAGACGGACGAACCGTCATCTTCCGGTCTTCCACCGCCGTGACGTTCTTTCGCAGCCGTCTGCAGAGCGGCGAAGGCGCCGGCACGCGCTTTGTTTTTTTCCGTTCGGTTATCCATGCGCGATTTGTCCATCCAAGATCACTCCGATCACTTGCCGAGAATCGAATTGACTTGCTGCTAGGCACAGCATACATACGGACGGCAGCATCATGATAAATCCTCGCTTGCGATTTTTCACTGGATTTCCCCCTTGAACAAGAATTGGATAAAAAACCCTTTATGCTTGGCAAGAGTATAGCAGAGAACTTTTCAATAAAAAAGATTTTCTTCAAAGTAATTTTATTTTGTGGAATATTTTTTCTTTTAATCGAATAGAATCGCCGGGTAAACACAACAAAAAACCGCGAGCGGCCGAAGCCGTTCGCGGTATGAGTCTTAATCAAAGAAAAAACTTAAAGCTGAATCCGTTCGATTGCCGCCAGGATTACGATCTCTTGGCTCCACGGCCTCCGCGCTTGGATTCCGTGTTTTTCTTGATCGAAGAGATACGTTCCTCGCTGTCTTTGAGGAAACGGGTCACTTTATCGTCAAACGTAGGCTTGCCAAATGCAGGCTTGCTGCCGAATGCCGGCTTGCCGCCCGCAGGTCTCGGAGGTCGACCGCCGCCACCGCCGCCGCGATTGAAACCGCCACCGCCGCCGCTGCTTCCTCCTCCGCTGTAACGTTCGCCGCTACCGCCGCTGCCGGGTCCGCGGTCTTGTCTTGGCGGTCGGGAAGATGGCGCAGGCGAAGAGCCGGCCGGCCGGTCCACGGTTTGTTTGATGGACAGTCCGATCTTGCCGTCTTTGTCGACATTGATGACTTTGACCGTCACCATGTCGCCGATCTTCAGGTGATCATTCACATCTTTTACATAATTGTCGGCGATTTCCGAGATGTGAACAAGCCCTGTGACACCTCCGGACAGATCCACAAATGCTCCAAAATGCGTGATGCCTGTCACTTTGCCCTCTAATTTGGTGCCCACTTCAATTGCCATAGAATAAAATGATCCTCCCTTAAAAATATACAGCCCAATCAGTCCGATTCCAGGCTGCGGTGATTTGATTATAACGGAAGAGGAAACGACGGTCAACAAGCGAAACGGCGTGAATACGCGAAAAACCTACTCTCCGCCGCCTTCTCCGATGACCTTGATCGGAATCTCTTCCGGTTTATACATGTTGTATTCTTTACGGGCGATTTGCGCGATATACTCCGGGTCCTGCAGACGCTTGATCTCGTCTTTGACTTCCTGAAGCTGCGTCGAACTTTCGCTTTTGGCCGTTTGGCGTTCCTGAAGCTGGCCGGACTTGTCGGCGATGACCGACGACTGGCTCACGAGGGTATAGACGGCCCATCCGATCAGCACGATCATCAGGAGCGCCCATAAGCGGATGCGTCTCTTGCCGCCTTGCTGCCGATTGGGCGAAGTTTTCCGGACCTGCTGCGTCCGTACCGCTTGCTGCGGGCGCTCGGTCTGTTGTTGTCGATTGGGTCTGGTTGCTGTGGACGTCGCTCTCATGGAACCTCCTTCACCGGAAAGTCCGGCTTTTATGCAAAATGGGCCTGCTTGTACTCTTAATCGTTATCGGTTAAAGCCCGCTTAGGGCTTAATATTCAAGGGTTCGACAGCCTTAGGCCGTTATCCTGCCTTCTTGTATTCTTATCCTTCGCATCTAACGAAACCGGGACGCTTTGCGGTCGTAGAGCGCAGGCCCTATGCCGCTGCCGTTTATTTGACGGCGCGCAATAGGCTGAACTGCTCAAGTTAGCGAAGAGTCCTTTTTAACATTAACACAAAACCTGCGTTCTGACGCGAAAACCCGAAGATTTAAGCCGAAAAGGCGCTTCCGCGTAAGCGGAAACGCCATAATCCGGATATTCGAGAATCAAGGATCGAATGGCCGTTAAAAGTTCAAACCGTCTTCCCTTGGAAGCGGCTCTTCTTTGACGACGGTGTACATCCCTGCGGCTTCGTCTTTGCGGGTCGTGTCGGCAATGCGTTCGACGCGAACGGTGACGAGCTTCTGGCCGAACTGCACGGTAATTTCATCGCCGACTTTCACCGAAGCGCTGGGCTTGGCCTCGCGGCCGTTGATCAACACGCGCCCCTGCTCGGACACATCCTTCGCCACGGTGCGGCGCTTGATCAGCCTGGACACTTTCAGGAATTTATCGACACGCATGATTATTTTACCGCGTCTTTGAGTTTGTTGCCCGCTTTGAACGCAGGAACGCTGGATTCGGCAATGTTGATCGGCTCGCCGGTTTGCGGGTTGCGGCCGGTACGTCCGGCGCGTTTGCGCGTTTCGAACGTGCCGAAGCCGATCAGCTGCACTTTATCGCCGCCGGCCAGCGCTTCGGTTACGCCGTCCATAAAGCCGTTCAGTACCGCTTCGACTTCTTTTTTGCCTACTCCGCTTTTCTCGGCGATGCTGTTGATCAGTTCGGTTTTATTCATTGGTTTCATTCCTCCCAAAGTTGTGTAGAATCCGCGTTCTTCGCCGCGCTGCGCGGGAGTTCCGGCAGAACCGTTCTTCCCGTCAGCAAGCGGAACGCTAAAAATGATAAGCGGAGTCCGGGAAAGCTCCCTTCCTGCCGCGGTTATCCTCTGCTTCGGCGGCCGCTCCCGCAAGCGGGGCGCCTTATCCTCATATTCTGGATGCGCGCGCCGATTCCTCTTCCGCGCGCGGCCGCTTTGAAAATTTTGTCAGCCCGGACGCTCGATTTACAGCGGTTTGCCGCCCGGCGCGCGTTCCAGGGTCTTCGCTTCGTCCCACAGCCCGTCCATTTCTTCGAGCGTGCTTTCGCGGGGCGAGCGGCCCTGCCGCCGCAGCCGGTCTTCGATATGGCCGAAGCGGCGTCGGAACTTGTTGTTGACGAGGGACAGCGCCTCTTCCGGATCAAGATCCAGGAATCGGGCCGCGTTGACGGCCGAGAACAGCAGATCGCCGAGTTCCAGCGACAGTTCTTCGGCGCCCGCGCCGCCGGCCAGACCGGCGCGCAGCTCGCCCAGTTCTTCTTCGATCTTGGCGAATACGTCTTCGATGTCTTTCCAGTCGAAACCGACTTTCGCCGCTTTCTTCTGGAGCTTGTACGCCTTCATCAGCGCGGGCAGATCGCGCGGAACGCCGTCCAAAGCGGAGGCTTCGCCGGCGATCCCGCCTTTCAGCCGTTTCTCCTCGGCTTTCATGGCGTCCCAGTTCTTGAGCGCCTCCGCGGCGTCTCCGGCCGCCTGATCGCCGAAAACGTGCGGATGGCGGAAGATCAGCTTCTCGTTCAGTCCGCGGATCACGTCGTACACGCCGAACGTGCCGACTTCTTCTTCCATGCGGGCGTGCAGCAGAATCTGCAGCAGCAGGTCGCCGAGTTCTTCTCGCATATGGTCCGGATCGTCTTCGTCGATCGTCTCCAGCACCTCGTACGTTTCTTCGATCAGGTTCTTGCGGATCGAAGCGTGCGTCTGCTCCTGGTCCCACGGACAGCCGCCCGGGCTGCGCAGGATGCCGACGATCTCGCGCAGGCGCTCGAAACTGCCGGCGCGCAGATTCTCGTCGTCGCTGCGCGGCACGTACACGAGCGACAGATTGCCGTACCCTTCGAGCCGGTCCAGCTCGTACAGCGGCACGCGCAGGATGCGCTCTTCGCCTTCGACGCCGAGCGCATGGCCGACGACGACGGGATAATCGTCCGGATAGACGTCCATCAATCCGAGTTTAACCTCGGAGGCGGTGAACGAATCGTACACCTGTCCGATCAGCGTATGCAGACCGGGCCGGATCGCTTCGTTCGCGACCGCCGAAGAATCGAGCAGTTGGAAGCCCTCGATCGGATCGAAGCCCAGCCGGATAAACGCCTGGTCCAGGAAGCTCTCCCCGCCCAGGATGCGCAGATCGATGCCGGCTTCCTCCGCGTAGCGCTTCAGCAGCAGCACCGTCTTCTCCGCCACCATCGGATGACCCGGCACGGCGTACACGATCTCCCGGCCCTCCTGGGCCAGCCTCATCAGCCCGCGGGCGATCGTCTCGTAGACGTCCCCGAACGAATCGTTCTCTTCGTAAACGCCGTCGAACGATTCGAACGATACGCCTTCGGCCGCGATCCGGCTCATGACCGGATGCTCCTTCGTCCGCACGTAAAGGCTCCGCGTCCCCTGCAGGATCTTCCATATGCCCAGCGTCAACTGGTCCGGATCGCCCGAACCGAGCCCGACCACCGTAATCTCCGCACTCATTCCCGTCATCCCTCTCCTTCCGCTGCACCTCGCATTCTATCACTATATCACGGGTTCTTTTGAATTGCGAATCCTAAAATGCGGACAGGCGTTCGTATCCTTCAAAAAGAGAATACCCGTAAAAGCGGGGGAGGAAACAAGCGGGCGGCCGTTCGGCGCAAAGACGAAAGGCGGGTAGAAGCGGTGCGAGCACTCGGTGAAAAGACGAAAGACAGCGAAGGGCGAGGGCGGCGAGCTTCGCGCCGCCGACAAGAACGGCAGGCCCGGGCGCGGTCTAGCTTTCGCGCCGCATACGGCGGGCGAGGGCGGCGAGCTTCGCGCCGCCGGGCAGGGCGGACAGCTCCGCGTCCGACACCGCGCGGGTGAAGACCAGCGCGGCGGCGAAGACGACGACGCCCGCCGCGACGCCCGCGGCGCTGGTCAGCAGCGCTCCCGCGCGGCCGCCGAGGCCCGCGGCGGAAAGCAGTCCGCCGCACAGCAGGCGGACGGCATAAGCGGCCAGCGCCGTCAGCCCCGCCAGCAGCAGGGGCTGGAGCAGCGTGCGGCGCGCGCCGCCGCGCAGCCCGGTCAGGCGGGCGAGCATAAGGACGCCGAGCAGCGCGGCGGTCATGTAGGACACGGCGCCGGCCAGAGCGGCGCCGGATATGCCCATCTGCGGCACCAGCAGCAGATTGAGCACGAGCTTGAGCGCCGCCGAGACCAGCAGGAACAAGGCGGGCGCGCGCACGGCGCCCATGCCCTGCAGCAGCGCGGCGGACACGATGCCGAGCGTGCCTCCCGCGGCGGACAGCGCCGTCCAGCGCAGCGCGTCGGTGCCCTGGGCATCGGCGTACAGCATGACGTTGACCGGGCCGGCCAGCGCGGCCAGGCCGGCCGCCGCCGTCAGGCCGAGCAGCCAGAGCCAGCGCAGCGCCACGCCGGCCGAAGCGGCGATGCGTTCTTCTTCGCCGCGGGCTTTGGCTTCGGCGATTGCCGGCAGCAGCAGCGTGGACAGCGAAGTCGCCAGCATGAAGACGAGCTGCACAAGCGGAATCCCCCGGTTGTAGATGCCGAACTGCTCCATCGAAGCCAGGTCGCCCCAGCCCGAGCCGTGCAGCAGCCTTGGCACGGTCAGCGTATCCACCAGCCCAAGCAGCGGCTGGGACAGCGAGCCGACGAAGACCGGCACCGCGTAGATCAGCAGCCGCTTGATCCAGATGCGGACGGAGCTTCCGTCCGCCGCCTGACCGCCGGCTCCGCGTTCGCGCGCGGCGGTCTCCGTCCCCGGCGCCGCGCTTCCCGGCAGCGCCGCCGCGTCGGCGGACACGGCCGCGAAGACCTCTTCTTCCCGTTCGCCTGCCGCTGCGGAGGCTCCCGCCGCTCCGAAGGCCTCCGCCCGCTTCGCGGCGCCCGGCATTCCTTGCTCCCGCCGGGCGCCGCCGTTTCCGGCGGACTCCCCGTCCGCCGCGTTCCAGGCGGCGGAATCGGCCGCCTCCGCGCCGGCCCGCAGAGCGGCGGCGGCGCGCAGCTGCGCGCTGTCCGCTCCGAAGCCGGTCGTCTCGTCACGAGCCGGCCCGCTTCCCGCTTGTGCGCCTCCCGACGCGTCTTCGCCCGCGCCGGCGCTTCGCTTCCCGCGCCGCGCCCGCCCGTAGCGGCGCCAGAACTCCAGCATGACGCCGAGGCCGGCCAGTCCGCCGGCTGCGGAACCGATCGCCGCGCCCGCCGCGATACTCTCGTCGGAAGCCCCCGCCGCGTTCAGCGTCAGCAGCAGCGCGATCATCACCCCGACGCGCGCAATCTGCTCGCATACCTGCGAGACGGCCGTGGGCAGCGCCTGCTGCATGCCCTGGAAGAAACCCCGCAGCGCCGCCATCGGCGGCACGACGAGCAGCGCCAGCGACACGGCGCGCAGCGGCAGCTGCGTATGGCTGCTGCCGATCCAGCCGGACAGCATCGGCGCGCAGGTCCACATCAGCAGCGCAAGCAGCGCGCCGACGGAACCGGCCGTCAGCAGCCCGGCGCGCAGCACGCGCCGCGCTCCGCGCTCGTCTTCGCCGGCGATCCGCTCGGCGACGAACTTCGAGATGGCCGCCGGCAGCGCCGTCGATACGAACACGGCGAGAAACGCGTACAGCGAATATACGGTCGTGTAGATGCCGAACACGCCGTCTCCCCCGATATTTTGCAGCGGAATCTTCTGCAGCGTACCGATCAGCTTGGACAGCAGCGCCGCGGCGCCGAGAATAAACGCGCCCCGAAGCAGACCCGATGAACCGGACGTCTTCATTTCTTTTCCTCCTTCCCGTAAGCTTTTACGTATAGATATGTATCCGGTAATCCGTCAATGATGCAAATCCGCATCAATATCGATAGTTCCCGGCGATTCCACGGGGCAATTGTGCGAATCGGCATCAATTTCGATCAAAACAAGCCTTTTAACCGGCTAACGCACCCGTTCCTCCGAAAATTGATGCGGATATGCACAAATACTCGCATTTCACTCCAAAAACTTCAAAATTGATGCGCATACGCATCAATCCTTCAGCCGCGCATCCTTACAAAGCGGCGCGTCCTTTATAAAGCGGCTCAGCCGTCGAATGATTCGTATACGCTCCGGCAGGTTCAAAAACCCGTTCCACACTCGGTTTTAACCCTTTCCCGCTCATAAAGGCAAAAAAATAGCGCGTGCTTCCGCGCTATTTGATCTCTCGCTTATTTACCCGCAATCGTCCGGCCGGAAGCGAAGCTTCGCCGCGCGATCTTCCGGAGCGCGTGCCGCTCCGAAACAAAGCGTCCCGGCCGCGGCTTTACAGCCGGCAGCCGGAACGCCCGCCGCGAAGTCCTTACTTACCGTCGGTCGACGTACCGGCATCGCTGCCCGCGTCGCCGGATTCATCCGCCGCCGGAGCGTCCGTGCCTTGATCGGTCGCCGCGCCTTGATCGGTGCCTTCGACTTCCGCGCCGTCGGTCGATGTGCCGTCGGCCGGCGTGCCTTCCGTGGACGTTCCGTCCGTGCCTTCGGCAGCCGGAGCTTCTTCGTCCTTGAACTCTTCCTTGCTCTTTGTGATGCCTTTCAGGTCGTTCTCCATAAATTCGTTCAGCTTGGTGGAAGCCAGCGCGCTGCGAACGGATTCTTTGACTTCGTCGTTCAGCGTATCGTTGCGCTTCTCGACTTTGATGATGTGGTAGCCGTATTCCGTTTTGACCGGATCGCCGACCACGCCGACTTTTTGTTCCAGCGTCGCTTTTTTGAATTCTTCGACCCAGTTGCTGACCGGCTGGTCTTCGTACAGACCGCCGTTTTCGGCCGAACCCGGATCTTCGGAATATTCTTTGGCCAGCGCCGCGAAATCTTCGCCTTTATCCAGCTTCGCTTTCACTTCGTCGGCGAGTTTCTTCGCTTCGGCGTCCGTGCGTTCTTTGCCTTCCGCGTCGGTCAGACCGATCAGGATATGGCGCACGTCGGCCGTTACATACGCTTCTTTGTTGGAATCGTATTCTTTCTGCACTTCTTCGTCCGTCACCTGTCCGGACATGTACTGCACGGCCGTCATCACTTTGGTCATATAACCGCTCAGCTGTTCTTCGGACACGTTCTGCTGCTCCAGCATGCTCAGGAGCTGCTCGTCGCCCACCTGCGTTTTGAACTGGTCGATTTGTTCTTTCGCCATCTCGGCGCCTTTTTTCTTCTCCGCATCCGACGCTTTGCCGTCCAGATACTGATATGCGATCTGCTGATCCAGCAGGTAGTTCTTGATTTCGGCCGAATCCATCATCGAGGCATAGGTCGGCTGCAGGAATTTCATGACGTTCATCTCTTCGTTGAATTGGTTCTCCGTTACGGTTCCCCCGTCGTAGGTAGCCAGCACTTTACTGGTGTCTTTCGTTTGCGAATCGGTCTTTCCCGTGTCGGTTACACCGGTGTCGTTTCCTGTGTCTTTGCCGGAGTCCGCTTTATCGCCGCAGGCCGCGAGCACGGAAAAGGACAATACCGCAACCGCCCCCAGCGACGCCAGTTTTCCCCATTTTTTATGACTTGACTGCATCATGAAGTTCTCCCTTCGATTTAAACGCTTCTTTGAGGGCGTCCAGAACCCGTTCCAGCGTCGTAAGACGCTCGGCTTCCGGCAGACTCCTGCCTTTGAGTTGAAACGCAAGAGGCGTACCCTGCTTAAATTGTACACTGGTTTCGAACTGATTTCCAATTTGTGCGAGTTTGGCCGGATCGGCCGCTTTTTCTTGTCCGTCGTAGAACGCAACCACCAGATCTTCGCCTTTTCTCGCGATGCTCTCGATGCCGTACAGTCGGCCGTAAATCTTGAATCTGGCGACCTGCATCAGGCGCACGACCGACTCCGGCAGCTCGCCGAACCGGTCCAGCAGCTCGTCTTCGAGTTCCAGGATATCCTCGAACGTCGAGGCCGCCGCCACCTTTTTGTAAATCTCGATCTTCTGGATGCTGTCGTAAATGTAGTCCGAAGGCAGGTAGGCGTCGATCGACAGATCGATCATCGTGCTCCAGCGCTTGTCGTCGACCGGTTCTTCGTTCAGCATCGAGATCTTGCGCTTCTGGATCTCTTCGGCCAGCATCTGCGAATACAGATCGAAACCGACCGACGCGATGAAGCCGGACTGCTCCCCGCCGAGCAGGTTGCCCGCGCCGCGGATCGACAGGTCGCGCATCGCGATCTTGAAGCCCGAGCCGAGCTCCGTAAACTCCTTGATCGACTGAAGCCGCTTTTCCGCGACTTCGGTGAGCACCTTGTCTTTTTGATACGAGAAATACGCATACGCGATCCGGTTGGACCGCCCGACCCGTCCTCTCATTTGATAAAGCTGCGACAGGCCCATTTTATCCGCGTCGTGCACAATCAAAGTATTGACGTTCGGAATATCCACGCCCGTCTCGATAATGCTGGTGCTGACCAGCACGTCGGACTCGCCTTCCAGGAAATCGAGGATGGTGCGCTCCAGCTCCTGCTCCGACATCTGGCCGTGGCCGACGCTTACCCTGGCATCCGGCACGAGATCGGCGATTTCCGCCGCTTTCTCGTGGATGCCCTGGACGCGGTTGTACAGGTAGTAAACCTGCCCGCCGCGCGCGAGTTCCCGTTCGATCGCTTCGCGCACCAGGGTCGGGCTGTACTCGACGACGTACGTCTGCACCGGGAAGCGGTTCTCCGGCGGCGTCTCGATGACCGACAGGTCGCGCACGCCGAGCATCGACATATGCAGCGTCCGCGGAATCGGCGTCGCCGTCAGCGTCAGCACGTCCACATTCGTTTTGAGCCGCTTGAGCTTCTCCTTGTGCGTGACGCCGAACCGCTGCTCCTCGTCGACGATCAGGAGGCCCAGGTCTTTGAATATCAGGTCCTGCGACAGGATGCGGTGCGTGCCGATGATGATGTCGATCGTGCCCTGCTTGACGCCCTTGATCGTTTCGTTCTGCTCTTTGCGCGAGCGGAAGCGGCTGAGGACGCCAATATTGAACGGATATCCTTCGAAGCGCTCGCGGAACGTTTCGTAGTGCTGCTGCGCCAGGATGGTCGTCGGCACGAGGATTGCCACCTGCTTGCCTTCGATCGCCGCTTTGAACGCCGCCCGGATCGCCACTTCCGTTTTGCCGTAGCCGACGTCGCCGCACAGCAGACGGTCCATCGGACGGCTCATTTCCATATCGCCCTTGATTTCGCCGATCGCCCGGATCTGGTCGCGCGTTTCGTCGTAAGGGAACGTATTTTCAAACTCGTGCTGCTCCGGCGTATCCTTGTCGAAACTGTAACCGGCCGAAGCCTGGCGCTCCGCGTACAGCTTGATGAGGTCGTCGGCGATGTCCTGCACCGAGGAACGGACTTTGGTTTTGACCCGCGTCCATTCGTTGCCGCCGAGCTTGTAAACCTTCGGTTCTTTGTCTTCGGCGCCCACGTATTTCTGGATCAGGTCGATCTGTTCGATCGGTACGGAGAGTTTGTCTCCGCCAGCATACATGATGTGCATGTAATCTTTATGAATTCCGCCCACTTCGAGCGTGCCGATGCCCAGATATTTGCCGATGCCGTGATTCTGGTGCACGACATAGTCGCCAACCTTGAGCTCGGTATAGCTTTTGATGCGCTCGGCGTTGTCGATCTGCTTGCCGCCGCCGCCTTTGCGCGCTTTGCGCTGCTTCTGCGCGAACAGCTCGCCTTCGGTAACGACCACCAGGTGCGCGGACGGAAGCTCGAAGCCGCCCTGCAGATGACCGCGCATAATCTCCGGCGTTTCGATCTCGTAATCGTCCAGCACGCGGCGGATGCGCTCGGCCCGTTCGTCGTCCGCGGCCAGCATCACCACGCGCATATTGGACTTTTTCCAGCGCTCCATCTCGGCTTTGAGCACGTTCATCTGCCCGTGGAAGTCCTGCATGGTCCGGCTGACGACGTTGACCACCTGGCCCGGATGGGTGCGCGGGATCTGGCGGACGAACAGCGACAGGAACAGCGTCTGGAACGGACGATGATACACCGCGGTGTCGCCTTCGAGCGCCAGCGGCAGGTCCGGCAGGCTTTTGCCGCTCTGCAGCAGGTGCAGGTTCCATTCGGCTTCGTCGCGTTCGAGCTGCGAGGCTGTATCGAGCAGACGCGACGGTTCGTCCATCAGCAGCAGCGTGTTCTCCGGCATGTAATCGTACAGCGTGCGGCGCTCCGGATAGATCAGCGAGACGTATTTATAAATTTCCGGAAAATGAATCTGCTGGCGCAGCAAATCGATCTCCCGCCCGATTTCGTGCTGGAGCGCCGTTCTGGCTTTGCGGTCGGTCATGCGCTCCAGCTGTTTGTCCAGCAGCGCGGCGGCCGCGTCGGCGGCTTTGCCCATCCGCTCGCCCGTCGCCACAAGCTCCCGGCACGGCAGGATGCGCACGCTTTTGACTTTGTCGATCGAACGCTGGTCGCCCGGATCGAACGTGCGGATCGAATCGATTTCGTCGTCGAACAGCTCGACCCGGTAAGCCAGCTGCGAGGTGGTCGGATAGAAATCGACGATCCCGCCGCGCACGCTCATTTCTCCGCGCGTCTCGACCCGTTCCACGCGCGAGTAGCCGAGTTCGACCATCCGCAGCAAAAAGTGCTCCAGATTAAGGGTGCCGCCTTCTTCGAGCGTCAGCCGCGCGTCCAGGATCGCCTGCGCGTCCGGCACAAAGCGGCGCAGCCCGGAAAAAGGAACGACAAGAACGCCCTTGAAACCTTCGGCGCAGCGATTAAGCACTTCGATTCGCTGCGCAAGCGTTTCCGGGCTGGAGATGGCGGATTCCGCCGCGACCAGTTCGTTGGCCGGGTAGAACAGCACCTGACCTTCAGGAAGCGCTTCCTGGAGATCATCCGCGATTTTTTGAGCCGAAAAAATATTGTGGGTGACGATCAGCAGCGGGCGTTCCAGCTCCTGATGCAGGCCGGCCATCATCAGCTGGCGCGCCGAGCCCGACAGGCCCGCGACCAACTGTTCTTTCATGCCCGCCAGCACGGCGTCCTTGACGGAGACGAAATCCTGATCGCGGGCAACTTCCTTGATAAGCGCGTTTAACAAAAGGGGCACCTCTCTTATGCGTGTGGCCGGCAGCGATTACTTCTCGCTCCGGCTCACTTCTATGGTTTCGAATCGTTCCTGTTTCTATCCGTTAAACCGGGCCATCGTCTGCTCGAACGTATGGTCCAGGCCGTATTCGAGCGCGTCGCACGTTTTCTCGATCATTTCGTCCAGCAGCGGCTGCTCTTTTTTGGCAAAAGGCGCCAGTACGTAATCGACGACGGCGAAGCCGGTTTCCGGACGGGAAATGCCCATGCGGATCCGGTCGAACGTCTGCGTTCCCGTATGCTGGATGATCGACTTGATCCCGTTGTGGCCGCCGGCGCTGCCCTGGTAGCGCAGACGGATGCGGCCCGTTTCGGTATCCAGGTCGTCGTAGACGACGATCAGGTCTTTGAGTTCGACTTTGTAGTAGTCCATATAAGCGCGCACCGATTCGCCGGACAGGTTCATAAACGTCATCGGCTTGATCAGCGCGGTCTTGACGCCTCCGATCATTCCTTCGCCGACGAGCGCTTTGCACTTGTTTTGCGTAATGGATATGCCGTGACGCTGCGCCAGCCGGTCCAGAGCCATGAATCCGACGTTATGGCGCGTTTTTTCGTAATTTTTGCCGGGATTGCCCAGCCCTACGATCCATTTCATCCGTTCAAACTCCTCGCTTGCAATCGGTAATGGTTCTGATGCGTATTTTTGTTACAATATAAGGATAGAGGTCACGATATAAAGATAGAGATTGCCATAATTGCAGAAAATAATCCGAAAAAAGAAGTCGCCTTGACAGTGAATTCAGCAAAGGAGCTGTGAACCCACATGTACGAATTCGGAGCCGTGCTTAAAGACAACCGCCATTTTCACGACCACATGAACGCCGGGGTACCCGTCGAGGTCTACCACCAGGATGTGCCCGTCGATATCGGCGTCGTCACCGGCATTCACGAAAGCTTTATCGAAATCGGCCGGGCGCTCTACCACCGCGGCAGATATGTCTTTCTCTCCCGCCCCGGCTATTAAAGCCGAACGGTTCCTTCTTGCGCCGCAGCCGCGCGAAACGTTCACGCCGAGAAGGGTTACGCTCCTTCCAGGAAGGAGGCGTAACCCGCATCGGCAGACCTTATCGCAATCGAAAACCCTTTAAATCTCAAACAGCTTGCTGATCGACAGTTCCTCGTGAACGCGAATAATCGCTTCGCCCAGCAGCGGAGCCACGGACAGCACCTTCAGCTTGTTCGTCGGATTCGGATGCGTAATCGGAATCGTATCGGTCACGATGACTTCTTTCAGCGGCGAATTCTCCAGTCGGTCCATGGCCGGACCCGACAGCACCGGGTGCGTACAGCACGCGTACACTTCCTTCGCTCCGCCTTCCATCAGCGCATTTGCCCCGAGCACGATCGTACCGGCGGTATCGATGATATCGTCCACCAGAATCGCCGTTTTGCCTTCGATATTCCCGATAATATTCATCACTTCGCTGACGTTCGGCTCCGGACGGCGCTTGTCGATAATCGCAAGCGGCGCGCTGAGCAGGTCGGCCAGTTTGCGCGCGCGCACCACGCCACCGTGGTCCGGGGAAACGACGATCGGATTCTCGATCTGTTTCGAACGGAAATACTGGGCCAGAATCGGCACGCCCAGCAGATGATCGACCGGAATATCGAAAAAGCCCTGGATCTGCATCGCGTGCAGGTCCATCGCGATTACGCGGTGGGCGCCGGCTTTCTCGATCAGATCCGCGACCAGCTTGGCCGTGATCGGATCGCGCGAACGCGCTTTGCGGTCCTGGCGCGCGTAGCCGTAGTACGGAATGACGACGTTGATACTTTTCGCGGAAGCGCGCTTGAGCGCGTCGACCATGACCAGAAGCTCCATCAGGTTGTCGTTGACGGGAGCGCAGGTCGATTGAATGATGTACACGTGGCTGCCGCGCACGCTTTCCGACAATTTAACCTGAATCTCGCCGTCGCTAAAACTCGTCGTGTTGGATTCGCCCATCGGAATGCCGATGTAATCCGCAATTTGATTCGCCAGTTTGGGATTCGAATTGCATGTGAATATTTTCAGCTTTGAATCGCAATAAGTCATAGTCTTGTAAACCCTCCGTGCTGGTCATTAGTGGGCAGACGCGCGAAGCGTCGCTGCTCTGGTAAAGCGGATGCTGCGGAAAACGTGGCCCAACCTTCCTGTCGTCTAAAGCGCGCGGGGATCGTCCGGTTCCTGATCCGGAAGTCCCCTCCGCGCCGCCTGTCAGCCGCTGCGGGCTTATTCGGCTTTGCCGCCCGCTTCTTTCTTCGCTTTGGCGCGGGCTTTGATCTTGTCGGCATAGCCGGGTTTGTTCTCCTGGCGCGCTCTGCCGATCGCCAGGTCGCCTTCGGGCACCTGCTTCGTGATCGTCGAGCCGGCGACCACGTAAGCGCCTTTGCCTACATGCACCGGAGCGATCAGGTTGACGTTGCTGCCGACGAACGCGTCGTCTTCGATCTCGGTCAGCGATTTGTTGAAGCCGTCGTAGTTGACGGTGATGGCGCCGCAGCCGATATTGACGCGGCTGCCGACTTTGGCGTCGCCGACATAGCTCAGATGCGAGACTTTCGAGTCCGGCCCGATGTCCGCGTTCTTCACTTCGACGAAGTTGCCGATCTTCACGCCTTCCGCCAGATTGGCGCCCGGACGCAGATGCGCGAACGGTCCGACCGACACATGGTCGCCGACGCGGGAATCGCGAACCACGGAATGCGAGACGGTCGACCCGCTGCCGACCGAAGCGTTCTCGATCTCGCTGCTTGGACCGATCTTGCAGTCTTCGCCGATCGACGTGCGGCCGCTCAGCACCGTGCCCGGATACAGAATCGTATCCGCGCCG
Organism: Saccharibacillus sp. CPCC 101409; assembly: GCF_030518235.1. GTDB lineage: Bacteria > Bacillota > Bacilli > Paenibacillales > Paenibacillaceae > Saccharibacillus. Next base: position 39,381 of record NZ_JAULSA010000020.1, read on the forward strand.
ATCGTCACGTCCGCGCCGATGTAAGTCGAAGCGGGATCGATGACGGTCACGCCGCCGAGCATGTGCCCGCGCACGATGCGTTCGCGCATCGCCGCTTCGGCCTGCGACAGCACCAGACGGTCGTTGACGCCGATCGATTCGTCGAGGTCGCTCGTGGCGTAAGCGGCGATCCGCTCCCCTTCGCCGCGCAGAATCCCGACTACGTCCGTGATGTAGTATTCGCCCTGCGAGTTGTCGTTCGTGACTTTGGACAGCGCATCGAACAGCTTGCGATTGTCGAAGCAGTACGTGCCCGTATTGATTTCTCTGACGGCGTTCTCTTCCGGCGAGCAGTCTTTCTGCTCGACGATGCGCACCACGCCGCCGTCTTCGCCGCGGATAATCCGGCCGAGACCCGTCGGGTCTTCCGGCACGGCCGTCAGAATCGTCGCCGCCGCGCCTTCGCTTTCATGCAGCGCGATCATCGCTTCGATCGTTTCCGCGCGCACGAGCGGCGTATCGCCGCAGATCAGAATCGTCGTTCCGTCTTCCTTGCCCAGAAGCGCTTCCGCCTGACGCACCGCGTGCCCCGTCCCGAGCTGCTCGGCCTGAAGCACGTACTCCGCCTGTTCGCCCAGATAAGCCTGTACGTCTTCGGCCCCGTGCCCCACGATGACCACCGTACGCTCGCTGTTCGTTTGGCGCACCGTCTCCACGACGTGCCCGACCATCGGTTTGCCGCATACCGGATGCAGCACCTTGTACAGCTTCGACTTCATTCGCTTGCCCTTGCCGGCGGCAAGAACAATCGCCATCCTTTTCAATGCTCCGCCTCCTCTTTGTTTACCCGGAAATAACCGTTGCCAATAAAGGCGACGGTTAGGTGGGGCCGGCCCTTGAGGCCGCTATTTCTGCGTACTGCGTATAATAGTGCGTCTATGTCATTCATCCGTCCGCGTGCTTCAGGCGCTTTCGGCACAAATGTTGAAATTACTATACTGAATATATCGCATTCCCGCCAAAAAGAAAAGGGAACCGAATCCGCCGGCTCCCTACTTCCATCTGGATTATGTGTGACTTACGCGCCTTCCTCGATAACTTCTTCCGCTTCCGTGCCTGCGCGCTCGTATTCTTCGAGCACGGCGGCCTGGATCTTCTCGCGGGTTCCCGAAGAGATCGGATGGGCGATATCCCGGAACTCACCGTCCGGTGTACGCTTGCTTGGCATAGCGACGAACATTCCGTTATTTCCATCAATCACCCGAATGTCGTGAACGACGAACTCGTCGTCGATCGTGATCGAAGCGATTGCCTTCATTCTACCCTCGGAGTTGACCCGGCGGAGTCTGACAGCCGTAATTTCCATTTAGGTTCACCACCTTTATCATTAGAAGACTTGGTGTATTATTCCACACCCGCGGCTTAAATTCCTGCTTATTTCTCAACGTAATTTCAGGAATTTCGGATTTATTTTTGATTTTCTTCACGAAATCGACAGATAACGCCGATTTGCGCCGAGCCCGTTTCTCATTACGGGGCGGCGGCGGAAAGGTTTCAACTTTTTTTGCGGAATTTCGTTCTTTTTTGAACGGACAAATAAAAAAGCGTTCTCCCGAAGGAAAACGCCGTTCAAGCGAGACCTGGCCGGGCCAAGCTCCGATCGCTTCAAAACGCCACTGTCTTCAATTCGCCTGCTTGTCGAAATAGTTGCCGGGCTTCACGCCGACCGTCCGGTTCTTCGCGTCCACTTCTTCGAGCGTCGCCAGCGACACATAGTCTTCGAACAAACGCTCTTCCGTATCGACCGAACCGGACTCCAGCAGCACGCCCACGCCGGCCACTTCCGCGTTGAACTCGGCCAGCAGGTCGATCATGCCGCGCACCGTGCCGCCCGCCTTCATAAAGTCGTCGACGATCAGCACGCGCGATTTCTCCTTCAGCGCCCGACGCGACAGCGTCATCGTATGGATGCTCTTGTGCGAGCCCGATACGTAGTTGATGCTGACCGCCGAACCTTCCGTCACCTGGTGGTCCCGGCGCACCAGCACGACCGGCAGATTCAACTTGGCTCCGGTCGCGTAAGCGATCGGAATGCCTTTCGTTTCAACCGTCATGACGACGTCGATATTCTTGCCGCCGAAGATAGTCGCGAAAATATCGCCGATCTCGTTCACCAGATGCGGCTTTCCGAGCAGGTCCGACATGTAAAGATAACCGCCCGGGAGAATGCGTCCCGGCTCCTCCAGCTTGATGCAGAGGTCCTCGATGATCCCGAGCGCCCGTTCGCGCGATACGCGCGGAATGTACTTCACGCCGCCCGCCGCTCCCGCCAGCGTCTGCAGCTCGCCCATGCCTTCTTCCTCGAACACTTCCTTGATGATCGCCAGATCCTCGCTGATCGACGACTTCGCCGCCCCGTACCGCTCCGCAAACGTGGTCAACGGAATCAAAGAATGCGGTCTGGCCAGCAAAAACTGGGTTAACTCTACGAGTCGTGCACTGCGTTTTAATTTTTTCACTAGGGTTTCCTCGCTAAATCCGAATATTTTATAAAAAATATAACACCTTTGTACGTATTTGTACAAGTGAATGTTTTATAAAATATCCAAAAAAGCGAGTAATATCAAAGAATTTTAGGCGGAACGCTTCAACCGCCTAAAATTGTACCCGTTAAAAGCCCCGAGCGCTTCCAATCCAATTTTATAAAACATGGGTCACCGAGTCTTTTATGAATCCCCTACACCAGCGTCCGCACCGCGTACACTTCCTGACAGAATCCTCTCAGCCCGTTGCAGATCCGCTTCGCCTTCTCTTCCTTCGAGACCAGGCCGAATACCGTCGGCCCGCTGCCCGACATCAGCACGCCGTCGGCGCCAAGGCTGCGCATGGCTTCCTTGATCCGCGCCACCTCCGGGTACAGCTTCAGCGTCACGTCTTCCAGCACATTGCCGAGCCCCGCGCACATGGCCTCGAACGAGCCGCTTTCCAGCGCTCCGTGCATATCCTGCGCCGAAGGATGCTGCGCAATCTCCGACGCCTTGAGGCCGCCGTACACATCCGCCGTCGATACGTTGATCGGCGGCTTCACCAGCACCACCCAGCTCCGCGGCGGATTCGGCAGCGTCTCCAGCCGCTCGCCGCGTCCCGTCGCCAGCGCGGTGCCCCCGCGCACGCAGAACGGCACATCGGAGCCGATCTGCGCTCCGATCTCCTCCAGCTCGGCCGTGGACAGGCCGAGCTCCCACAGCCGGTTCAGGCCGCGCAAAGCGGCGGCCGCGTCGCTGCTGCCGCCGGCGAGCCCGGCGGCCACCGGGATGCGCTTCTCCAGGTGCATGCGCACCCCCTGCTTCACCCCGAAGCGCTGCTTGAGCAGCCGCGCGGCCCGGACCGCCAGGTTCTTGTCGTCCACCGGGATATAGCCCGATTGGCTCGTCAGCGAGATCCGCCCGTCTTCCGCCGTTCCGAGCGTCAGACGATCCGCCAGGTCCACCATCGTCATGACCATTTCCACTTCGTGAAACCCGTCCTGCCGTTTATGTAAAACATCCAGCATCAGATTGATCTTTGCCGGCGCTTTTTCGTAAATATACATGCTGTCCACCGCCCCTGCGTTCTCGCCGCTACTCCGGCTTCGCTCTCTATGCCGCCGCTTGCCCGGCAAGCTTGAAAACAAACCCTATTATATGCAAAATCCACGATGAAGTCTATTTTCCTCTGCGGCGCGCGGCCGAAAGCGGACATGAATAAAGGCGGCCTTCGCCTCAGCGAAAACCGCCCTACAACAGACTGTGCAAATCAGGCGCCGGCGTAAGCGATCGGAATCTCCGAATCGTCTTCCATCAGCGAAAGTTCGACCGTCTCGGTCAAGACGTCGGCATAACTGTACGAGACGCGTCCGGAAGCGTGTTCCGCCTCTTCTTCAAGCATAACGGTAAACACCGCGGGATACGTGCCTTCCAGAACCCCGGTCTGTTCGACCATCTTACGCCGTCCCCCGTTGGCACGGAGCATGATTCGATGTCCTACATGAGCGTCGAGACTGCGTTTGATATCCGATAGCGTTTGTTGTGCCATTTTTCTCAACCACCTCTCTCTCATCTCTACAATTGTAACATTTTGAGAGTATTATGTCAAGGCAAAATAATCATTATAGCAATATCATTTTGCGCTTGTCAATAGGGGTTTTTATAAAAAAATCGAACAACCACTACCGTAGGCCGGCTTTCAAAAAAACAAGGCTAAGACGCGCGAATTCGTCCATCGAAAGCGTTTCGGCCCGGCGGGAAGGCTCGACCTGCGCTTCCTGGAGCAGCGCTTCGAGGCGCTCGCGTCCTTCGCCCGGAAAATAGCGGCTGCGCAGATTGTTGGCGATCGTTTTGCGGCGCTGCGTAAACGAGGCCTGCACAAGCGTAAAGAAGTGCTCTTCGTCCGCTACCTCGACCGGCGGCTTCTCGCGCACTTTAAGCCGGATAACGGCCGATTCGACGTTGGGCTGGGGAATAAACACCGTGCGCGGCACGATGCAGACCAGCTCCGGCTCGCTGTAGTACTGCACGGCGATGCTCAGGCTGCCGTACTCTTTGCCGCCGGGAGAAGCCGACATGCGCTCCGCCACCTCTTTTTGGATCATGACGACGATATTCTCCAACGGCAGCTTTTCTTCGAGCAGCTTCATCAGAATCGGCGTCGTCACGTAATACGGCAGATTGGCGACGACGCTAACTTTGGAGCTTGCGACGAACACTTCCTCGAACAGCGTCTTGAGATCCACTTTGAGCACGTCCGCTTCGCGTACCGTCACATTGCCGTACGGGCCCAGCACGTCTTTCAGGATCGGGATCAGACGCCGGTCGATCTCGACCGCGGCCACCTCGCCCGCTTTCATCGCCAGGCGCTCGGTCAGCGCGCCGATGCCGGGACCGATTTCAAGCGCGCCTTTGCCGGAATCCAGATCCGCGGCGTCGACGATTTTGTTCAGGATATTTTGATCGATCAGGAAGTTCTGACCGAGGCTTTTCTTGAATGAAAAGTTATGCTTGGCGATAATGTCTTTGGTCCGCTTCGGCGAAGCGATCCCTTCTCTTTCGTTCATCACGGTTCACAATCCTTCGTTGTCAATTTGGGCCAGAGCGGAAGCGAATTCGGCGGGCGTAATCTGGAACATGCGCAGCCGGTTGTGGAACTGCTTGCCGTTGCAGTAGCCGATGCCGAGCAGATTGCCCATCGCCATGCGGCGAGCCGCCGCGCTGCGATGCACGATCAGGCCGGCTTCGATCAGGTCCTGCCAGTCGATCAGGCTTTCTTTGCCGGGCATTTCCGTATGCACCCGCTCCAGCGCGCGCCGGATCGCTTCGGGCGACGCGTTCTCCACGCCGATATCCCCTTTGCGGGTCGCGTCGGCTTCCGGGATAAAAGCGTGCTTGCAGCCGGGTACCCTCTGCGCCACGATCTTGCGTATGCGTTCTCCCGCGAAGTCCGGGTCGGTCAGGATAATGACGCCCCTGCGCTCCATCGCAAGCTTGACGCGCCGGATCACCGCGGCCCCGATCGCCGAACCGCCCGTTTCGATCGTGTCCGCCTCTACCGCGCGCTTGATTGCCACCGTATCGTCGCGTCCTTCCACGACAATCACTTCTTTGATCATGATTCGCTCTCCCCTGCTGTCTATAGCCCCGGATTTCTTCGCCTTTCATAACAAAAAGAAGAGGAGAACCTCCTCTTCTTCGGCAACGTTCATCCCATATGCAGTTGATTATACCATCGATCGGGCATCAGCGTAAACGCCCGCATCGTACACGGGGACATTTACGGTTTGTTCGGTCCGATCACATAGATCGTCAGTCCGGACTTGCGGCCGAAGTTCAGCGCCGCCCCGAGGCTGTCGTAGTAAATATCGATCTTCTTGCCTTTGATCGCGCTGCCGGTGTCTTCCGCTTTGCGGTAGCCGTACCCTTCGATGTACACCCACCAGCCCAGCGGAATCACGTTCGGATCGACGGCGATGGTGCGGCCTTCGGTCACGGTCGTGCCCGTTGCGGTGCGCGTTCCGATTCCCGGCTCCTGCGAGGAGTAAGCCGTGGCGGATACGCCCGTCAGCACTTTCTTATATTCGAATCCCTTGTCGCCGGACGATGTATTCGCGGCAGCGGCGGTCGTGAAAGTCTTCTCGACTACCGGTTCTTTGGTGCCGACCGCGATAATTTCGTTCTGCTTCTCGGTTTTGGTCTCTTTGTCTACGAGGTGCTTGGTGACGTACTCGCCGTTCTGGTACACTTTTTCGATCGTTTGAACGACGACGCCTTCGACGCCTTTTTGTACCGTCTTGGTTTTGCCTTTAAGCAGCGAGGAGTCTTCCTTCTTCACGGTCTGGTACGGAATGGTTACTTCCTGATCGACCGTGAATTTGCTGATGCGGTTGACCGACACGCTGATGTTTTCCGTCAAGCCATTGGACTCGCTCGGATATACCTTGTCGTTCTCGCCCAGCTTAACGCCCCAGTCTTTCAGAGCTTCGCCGACCGTTCTTTCGGTCGTATAAGCCGTTTCGGTCTTTTCTCCGCCAACCGTAAGTTCGACCGGAAGCGCCGTGTTCAGCTTCACTTCGTCGCCTTCTTGAATCGCCGATTCCAGCGGTTTGGAGATTTTATCGTGCTTGCCGACTTCGATATCCCAGCTTTCGAGGGCATCGCCCACGGTAGCTTCGGCGGTATAGGCTTCTTCGGTCTTGCCGTCGATCGTCAGATCGACCGGGAAAGCCGTCGTAATCGCCACTTCGCCGCCGTTTGGCACGGCCGAAGCGACCGGTACCGAGATCTTGTCGAACTCGCCGAGTTTTACATTCCAGCTTTTAAGCGCCGCGCCGACCGTTTTCTCGGTCGTATAACGCGTTTCTTTCTTTTCGTCCACCGCGAGCGTTACCGGAACCGCCGTCGTAATGGAGATCTGATCGCCGTCCTGAATCGAAGCGCCGAGCGACATCGACAGATCGTCCTGCGGCTTTGTGCTGACCGAGTGCTCGTTCAGGAACTCCTGAAGGCTACCCTTGTGCGTAGTCAGCGTTTGAGCTTTTCCGTCCACGACCAGCACGATTTGCTTTTCGGCTTTTGCATACAGGCCGAGCAGCACCATCGTCACTACCGCGACGACGAACAAAGCGACACCCAAAATTTGAAGCCCGTTCTGGCGCTTCCAACGCAAAGCGTAAGTCATGCTGGATGATCGTGAACCATGGGTGTCTTCTTTAGTGAAAATGCCCACTACTCCGTCCTCCTCCATAGCCCCGCCGTCAAGTATATCCAAGAAAGAATTGACGCGACTACTTGCTATTTTTTCGTAAAAACGTGCAGCACAAAATTCGTGTTTCCGGGCAGAGCCGGGGGTGCGCCGTTTCTACGTTCAGTCCGTTCAATCAAAGTTCAGCCGGTGAATCCCACACTTATGTACGCTTTTCCCTGTTCAAACCTTTTCCGGTTAAAACAAAAGAAGCCTGGAGAAGAGTACTTAAGAAATCTTAAGAGGAACTCTTCCGCGGGCTTCCCTCTAGAAAATCGACAAGTTGACGATCTGAGGAAAACATAAGGCGCGTGGCTGCCTCTCTCTTATGACGCTTACGAGGTTAGCTGTCGGGTTCGGACAGAAGAGAGTCGTCCTATGTCGGCTCTTCCGCTCATGGCGAGAAGACCTTCAATTCACCCCATAGACCCAATAAAAAGGAATCGGCCACGGCATTGGCAAACGGGTATAATCGTCCGTTTTTGGAAAATGCCGCTTCGGGTTCCCCCGTTCTCCGTTATGTATGGACGAAGATTCAGCGAGACGGTACATGAATTTATCGGATTAACCGAACATACGGCCGGATTAATCACTGACAAGATAATAGCTTTTTTCAGAGGACTTTGTAAAGCTGCGCAATTTCACGTTTCCCGGATTAAAAGGTTAAAAATTTGTAATCTTCTTCTCTTTTTTGTAACAAAGAGATTAATATCTCGCAAATGCTCTCTTTTACGCCGGTTTTTCTCCCGTTCTTAACTGATACCAAAAAGACTCATCGCATTTTTTGTCGTACGATCGGCAATTTCTTCCAAAGAAACGCCTTTAAGCTCGGCTGCTTTTTCAGCGACCAGACGTACATAAGCGGTTTCGTTTCGCTTGCCCCGGTACGGATGGGGGGTCAGATAGGGAGCATCCGTTTCGATCAGCAGACGATCCATCGGCGTTTTTTCCAGTACCTCTTTCGGCTGCTTGGCGTTCTTGAACGTCACCGGCCCGCCGAACGACAAATGGAAGCCCATATCGAGGCAGATTTTGGCCGTTTCCCAGCTGCCCGAGAACGCGTGCATGATCCCGCCGACTTCCGACGCGTTTTCTTCTTTCAGGATGCGGATCGTATCTTCGTGCGCTTCGCGGTTATGGATCACGATCGGCAGCTTGACCCGCTTCGCCAGCGCGATCTGCTCGCGCAATACGCGGTGCTGGATCTCTTTGGGCGATTTGTCCCAATGGTAATCGAGGCCGATCTCGCCGATTGCGACCACTTTCTCGCGGCTGCACAGCGATTCGATCCATTCCAGGTCCCCTTCCTGCATATCGATCGCATCGACCGGGTGCCAGCCGACCGCCGCATATACGAACGGGTACTTCTCGGTCAGCGCCAGCGTGGTCGGAATCGTTTCCCGGTTGAAGCCGATATTGACCATCCGGCTGACTCCCGCTTCCACCGCCCGCGCTATCGCATCGTCCCGGTCTTCGTCGAACTCCGGAGTATCCATATGGGTATGAGTATCGAACAGCATGTCCGCATCTCTCCTTCTCATGTTTTCGCAATCTGAAAAAAGTTGTTTTCTTGGTACGTCTTCTTGTTTTCAATCGTTTTCTGCATTTTTTCTGACGTTACACTTTCAATTTTTCAAACGCAAAATCGGGCGATTTTTCTCCAATAACAGCATTAATCGGCCGAAATCGGGAAAATCGAGGCGATATGGGCCGGCAGCCTGGAGATCACGGAGGATAGTTTGTGGTGAGGATAATACAAATGGTATTTGCCTCGGTGCAGTCCGCTGATCGATCTTATGATATCGGAAACTTCGGAAATTTCTCTCAATTTACCCTGTTTATCAATCAGGATGATCCCGTTGCCCATACCGGAATCGTCGGGACGGAATACGTCGTACGGAAGATCGGTCGGAAAGTCGATTTCGAAGTCGTATTCGGGATGCAGGCCGACCTGTTCGAAGCTGGCGCGGATCTCGTCGATGGTCTCCATGTCGATCGAATCGACCTCTACATATTTATACAGTCGGCGGTGCAGAAAACGGCAGCACAGCTCTCTCAATATCGGATCTTTTTCGTCGCTCCACTGCATAAACGTCGTCTGGATCAGCGATTCGTCCAGCTTCAAATACTCTTTGACGCTGAGTTCGTTTACGAACAGTCCCGGAAGCGGCTGCGGCAGAAATTCGAAAGCGTATCCTTCTTTATGCAGTTCGGCCGCCCGGCGAAAAATTTGGCGCAGGATGATTTCCGAGCTTCTCGTCACCGGATGGAAGTAAACCTGCCAGTACATCTGGTAGCGGGACATCAGATAATCTTCGACGGCGTGCATGCCCGATTCCTTGACCACGATCCGGCCGTTGTGCGGACGCAGCATGCGCAGGATCCGGTCGATATCGATCGTGCCGTAGTTGACTCCGGTGAAATACGCGTCGCGCAGCAGATAATCCATCCGGTCCGCGTCCAGCGGGCTCGTAATCAAGTTGACGACGATTTCCTGCTCGTAGTCTTTGCGGATCACGGAAGCGACCCGCTCCGGCAGATCGGCCGACACTTCTTTCAGCACGCGGTTGACGTCGGTATCGCCGAGAATGATTTTGCAGGTCCAGTCTTCGTGGTCCATCTGGAACGCTTCTTCGATCGAGTGGGAAAAAGGCCCGTGACCGAGATCGTGCAGCAGCGCCGCGCACATCGCGACCATATTTTCTTCGACCGGCCAGTCGGGATAACCGCCGCGTTCGAACTGCGAAATAATGCGCCGGGTAATCTCGTAAACGCCGAGCGAGTGCGAGAAGCGGCTGTGTTCCGCGCCGTGGAAAGTCAGATAGGTCGTGCCCAGCTGACGAATCCGGCGCAGCCGTTGAAATTCCGACGTATTGATCAGCGACCAGATGGTCCGGTCCTGTACATGGACATAATTATGCACCGGATCTTTGAACACTTTTTCTTCTCGCAGCGGCTTTATGAAGCTCGGCATGGCATTCCACTCCTTTTGGGCAAAAAATAAAGGCAAGATTTTTAGTATATTGTCGAATAATGTCGTAAAACCAACAAAAACATTTCCAAATTATTTTTATGTGGGTGAAACGTTTCAATGTTACTTTTACATCATATTCTCTAATTATTTTTCTTTTTTTATCAAAAATTAAGCAAAACTTCAGGTTTCCAGGGTTGACTATTCTGGGAATCATTGTTATTATGAGGAACATAAAAGATAGAACATTGTCGAATATTGACACTGAGGGATATACACCGGCCGATGATTGACCGATAGATCGAAGATCGAATCGCAGCTCGCGTGAATACCCGTAACCCTTTTAAATCACACTTCCCGGGAGGAACGAATATCATGATGAAATCCACAGGTATTGTTAGAAAAGTAGACGAGCTGGGCCGTGTCGTTATCCCGATCGAACTTCGCCGCACACTCGGCATCGGAGAGAAAGACGCCCTGGAAATCTATGTCGACGGCGAGCGCATCATGCTGAAAAAATACGAACCTGCCTGCATCTTCTGCGGCAATGCCGATAATGTTACGTACTTCAAAGGCAAGATCGTCTGCTACGATTGCGTTTCGGAAATTCCGGCCCCGGTCACAAAATAAGGGAAGCCGATTTTGCAAAATACGCCCGATCGGTTATAATGGAACTACCGAAGAGAAAAACAGGCCCAGTCCGGGGTCGTGCAATCTTTACTTTGTTAATTCTAACCTTTTTTATATCTCCTTGCACCCTCGCTTCGCCGGTTTCCGGCGTGCGGGGGTTCTTTTTTCGGATATTTTCGGACATTCCTCAGTTTTCTTCGTTCAACAGCGCGTTGTATATATCCCGTTTGGACAATCCCCGGTCGGAAGCCGCCTTTTTCATCGCTTCTTTGCGCGCAAGACTCTCCCGCTCTTCGTAATGGCCCACATGCTCCTGCAGCGTCAGTTCCTGCCACCAGGCGTCTTTACGCTCCTGCGCCTGCTCCGCGCTTTCGCCTTCGACGGCAATGCAGTATTCGCCGATCGGCGGACGCTCTTCCAGCAGCTCCAGCAGCTCGGCCAGCGTGCCTCGCGCGATCTCTTCGTGCCTTTTGGTCAGCTCTCTCGCCAGCGCGGCTTTTCTCGGCCCCCAGGCTTGAAGCATCGCTTCCAGCGTTTTGGCGATTCGGTGCGGCGATTCGTAGAACAGCAGCGTGCCGTCAAGCCGGGACAGCGAGTCCAGCGCGGCGCGCCGGTCTTTGTTCTCGCGGGGCAGGAAGCCGGCAAAAGTAAAACGTTCCGTCGGCAGTCCCGATACGATCAGCGCGGACAGCGCGGCATTGGCGCCGGGCACCGGCACGACCGGAATTCCCGCTTCGATCGCAAGTCTGGCCAGGTCCGCTCCGGGGTCGGAAATCGCCGGCAGACCGGCATCGCTGACGATCGCCAGATTTTTTCCTTCTATTATATAGCGTATCAGTTCGGGCCCGCTGGCACCTTTATTGTGCTCGTGATAGCTGAACAATTTCTGCGGCACGATCTCGAAATGAGTCAGCAGCTTGCGCGTCTGCCGGGTGTCCTCCGCCGCGATCAGCTCGCATTCGCGCAGCGTCCGCACCGCCCGGTACGTCATATCTTCCAGATTCCCGATCGGCGTCGCGACCAAATACAGCGTCCCCGTCCCGTTTGCCTGCGGTTCAAAACTTTTCTGGATCTGCATGACCATCTTCCTTTCCCGCACTTCCGTAATAAATTGTCAGAATTTCTTCACAATATTGCCCGTCTTCGTTGTAAACGATCAGCGGCGGAAGTACCCGCATCTCCGGTTTGCCGTCGCGCAGCCCTTCCACCAGCACCATATTGGCTTCCATATGCGCGCGCGGATGCACGAAGCGGACGCGCTTGGGCTCGATCCGGTACTTGCGCATCAGCACCAGAATATCGGCAAGCCGATGCGGCCGGTGCACCATCGACACTTTGCCGCCGGGCTTGATCATTCTGGCGCACGCCTGCACCACATCTTCCAGCGTACAATGGATTTCGTGCCGGGCGATCGCTTCGTGCTCGTTCGCTTTGATATCGCTTCCGGTCAGCGGCGTATACGGCGGATTGACCGTTACCGCGTCGTACATGCCGTGTCCCGCCGTTTCGTGAAAATGTTTGAGATCGGCGTTATGGATCGTAATCCGTTCCCGCAGCCCGTTCATCGCCACGCTGCGCTCCGCCATGCCGGCCAGGCGCTCCTGGATCTCGACGCCTTCGATTTGGGCGCGCGTCCGCGTGGACAGCAGCAGCGGAATGACTCCGTTGCCGGTGCACAGGTCCAGGACCCGTCCTTTGGCCGGCACGGAAGCGAATCGTCCCAGCAGCACGGCGTCCATGGAGAAGCTGAACACGTCCCGGCTCTGAATGATTCGCAGATTCTGCGTCAGCAGATCGTCGATCCGCTCGCCCGGCAGCAGGGGGATATCCGGCCGACTCCCGGCCGTCGTTTGCGTTTCTTTATGAGGTTCGATCGATCTTTTTACCGGTTCTTCCATCAAGCAGCGCTCCTTTTCCAAAAAAAAGCCGCAGGCAACAAGCGCCGCGGCTTTCAGGCTGGGATGTGGTCCTCACATCCGGATACATCGATACAATCGTTATTTATTCAAAAAAGACAGGCAGAACAGACAATCGCCTTCCGTGCGCAGATGTCCGTAGTATACATTGCAGATATGGAAGCCTTCGTGGTACAGGCGGGCCAGGTTGTCGTAGCCTTCGCCTACCATATCGCCGGCCTCCTCGTCCTTTTTCTTCGGTTCGCTGAGGACGTTGTACGGCTCGGGACGCGCGCTGGAAGCCGCTTCTCCCTGGGCTTCCCTTTTCAAAATTTTACGCAGACGTTCGTTTTCGGTGAGCAGACGCTGGTTGTCTTCCATCAGTTCCTTGACCGCCTGCTTCATCGTGCCGAGTTCGTCTTTGAAGCTTTCCACCTGCGTTTCCATCTCGTGGATTTGCGCAAAAACATTTTTCTTCTCCAAGTAAACTCCACCCCAGAGCGGTTCCGATTGACTTACTTGACGACGATGTCGTCCAAGGACAATTCTTTGACCTTGCTGATCTCAAACAGCTGCACATGCACCATCCGCTTGCCCGCGTTGATGCCGACGACCTTGCCTTCTCCGAGTGAAGTAACGACCATGCGTCCCACCGCCGGAAGTTCTTCCTTGCTGCTTTCGTAATTGTCGTGCTCGAACTTGAGGCAGCACATCAGACGTCCGCACAGACCCGAGATTTTGGTCGGGTTGAGCGACAGATTCTGATCTTTCGCCATCTTGATCGAGACCGGTTCGAAATCGCCCAGCCACGACGAGCAGCACAGCACCCGGCCGCACGGTCCGATTCCGCCAAGCATTTTCGCTTCGTCGCGCACGCCGATCTGGCGCAGCTCGATCCGGGTCCGGAAAATGCTGGCCAGATCTTTGACGAGTTCCCGGAAATCGACGCGGCCTTCGGCCGTGAAGTAGAAAATGATCTTGTTGCGGTCGAACGTGTACTCCACGTCCACCAGTTTCATTTTCAATCCGTGATCCTTGATCTTGTTCAAGCAGGTGGCAAACGCCTTGCGGGCGGCCTCCTTGTTCTCTTCGACCACGCGCGCGTCCGAATCGCCGGCGATCCGGATCACCCGTTTAAGCGGAAGGACGACGTCGTTTTCCTGCACCTGCTTCCTGCCCACGACGACTTTCCCGTATTCGACGCCCCGCGCCGTCTCGACAATCACGCACTGTTCCTGCTCGACGGGGAATTCCAGGGGGTCGAAATAATATACTTTGCCCGCTTTCTTGAAGCGGACTCCGACTACACTGTACAAAGCCAGACCTCCCTTGCGCGCATTCAAAAACGTTCGGTCCCGGATGCCCGCCGGACTTTATGCTTCGCGTCCCGGCCGCTCCGGTCCCCTGACCGCGTCAGCGGCTTGTTTCCTGCAGGCTCAGATCGAGCCCGCCAAAGGGACGAGTTCCACCAAAAACTGCTCAAGACAAAGCTGGGTGTTCATGTTGGATTTGAGCTTCTTTTTGCTTTCCGCGGTCATGGACATACAGGCTATCCAATATTCCGTACTGCGGGAACCTGCCACTTGGGAGATAAACTCCATCTGATCTATGAAAACGATGTGCTCGCGCCGTTCGGATTGAACGTGAATCATATCTCTGAACCACAAATGGAAAAGATCGAACAGGCTTTCCAGGTGCTCGCCAAGTCCGCCCTTGAATACTTTCTGCTGGGCGGTAACAAGGCTGGCTCCGCTTCGGCCGATCGACTCCTTCCCTAATTGTATCACTACATTTCTTATTTCTGCAAACCAATTCTCAGCCGCAAGCTCCCGGCATTCGTCGGGACCGGGCGTCAGATAGGCGGCGCAGCGGGCGGCGGGGGTCGCCAATCCTTCGGCGGCAAGCTCGCTCAGAATATCTTCGGCGCCCATCGATGTAAAAGGAACGAGCTGCGTGCGGGAACGGATCGTCGGCAGCAGCGCCTGTCCGTTCTCCGACAGCAGAATCGCCACCGCCGGAGCGGGCGGCTCTTCCAGGAATTTGAGCAGGCTGTTCGAAGCCTGAACGGTCATCTTCTCGGCTTCGTCGATAATATAGACTTTGCGGCCGGCCGAACCGGAACGGTACGAGAACATTTTCTGAAGCTCGCGGATCTGCTCGATCTTGATCGACGCTCCGCCCGGAACGACCGTCTGCAGATCGGGATGGTTGCCGTGCTCGACTTTGCGGCAGCTCAGGCACTCCCCGCAGGCGTCGCCGAGTTCCGCTCCACGCTCGCACAGCAGCGCCTTGGCGAAAGCTTCCGCTACTTTGCGCCGCG
Source organism: Saccharibacillus sp. CPCC 101409 (assembly GCF_030518235.1). GTDB lineage: Bacteria > Bacillota > Bacilli > Paenibacillales > Paenibacillaceae > Saccharibacillus. Next base: position 54,448 of record NZ_JAULSA010000020.1, read on the forward strand.
AGCTTCCGCCGGGACCGCTGAACAGATAAGCATGCGAGACGCGCCCGCTGCGCAGACTGGCGCCCAGCATGCGCTTGGCGGTGGCCTGGCCGCTGATTGTTTGTAAAGACATGGGGCAGGCTCCTCTTTTATTAAAAAATAACCGGCGTAAGCCGGTGATGTTAGGCGACTTTATGCTGCCCGCCCAACGCCGCCTCTCGCTCCCGCACTACGGCGCATACAGAAACGCCGAGCGCAAGCCGCAGAGGCGCGCTTCGGCGGAAACGGTGTTAAGGATGGATTTCCTTTTAGAACAGCAGGTTCACCAGCAGTCCGCGAATTTCGCCGATCTGCTGAAGCAGCTGCAGACGGCCTTCTTCGCTCGTCAGCAGTTCGTCGGCCATCGCCAGCAGCGAGCCGTCGACTTCGTCGATCAATTTGTAGCGCTTGGTCCGGCCGAGCCGGTCCCAGCCTTTGGTGTCCTTCATGCCGACGCCGCGGCGGACCGTATCTTCGAGGAAACGCTTGACCATCGTGCGGTAAGCCCGCAGCTCGCGCACGGTCATGGAACGAGCCAGACGGTCGCCCTGCCGGTTGATCTCCTGCATGCGGCGGCCCAGCTCGTCGTTCGTCGTCTGCGCTTCCTGGTTGCGGATCGCGTCGGCGAAGCTGCGCTGCTCGACCGGACGGGCCGCCGTTTCCGGCGCGACCGGCATATTGTTGAGGGGTCTGAACCCCGGATTGATTTTCATGGCTTATCCCTGCCTTTTCTCCGTAAAGACGGGCGGTCTCCCGCGGGAGAGCCGCTCGGCTCCAGGCCGGCTGTCCGCCGGTAAATTGGTAGATTCCAAGATGCTGCGGCGGCGGGACAGCTCGGACTTTCTGCGCTTCCCGGAAGAAGCGTACGGATCAGAAATGTTCGAAACGGTCGACCGGAAGCACGAATACCGTCGCGCCGCCTACCTGTACTTCAACCGGAAGCGGCAGATACGAATCCGTCGTTCCGCTCATCGGCGTAACCGGAGTTACGAGCTGCTCGCGCACCTTACAGCTGTTGCGGATCACGCTCATCACGTTCTCGACCTGGCTGTCGTCCACCCCGATCAGAAATGTCGTATTGCCTGCACGCAGGAAACCGCCCGTACTGGCCAGTTTCGTTGCCCGGAAATTCGCTTTGACCAGCTCGCCGGATAGACGGTTGCTGTCTTTATCCTGCACGATCGCGATAATCAGTTTCATCCGTGGTCCCTCCCTTTCGATTGGCTGGTGCCTGCCAGGGCGGCAGGCGGAGCCGTATGTCTTTTATTCGACGCCGATCAGGAAAAATCCTGCTCCGCGCCGCCGAAAAGAAGGTTTTCTATGACTTCTTTTATATCGGCGAATACATGCTCTTCGCTTTGGCTTGCGTCGATCGTGACGAACTGTCCGGCATATTCGCGGGTCAGGTTGAGATAACCTTCCCGCACCCGCCGATGGAAATCTTCTTCTTCCAGATCGAGCCGGTTGATCTCGCGCTGCGCGTGCTTGGCGTGAATCCGCTGCAGCCCGACTTCCGGCGTCACGTCCAGGTACAGATTCCGATCCGGCCAGTATTCTTTGCCGTTTACATTGATCGCTCGCTTGTTGATGTCCAGCACGGCCCCGCCCAGCTCCCGGCCGTAGCCCTGATAGCTGAGCGACGACATGATATAACGGTCGCAGATCACGACTTTGCCCGCTTCGAGCGCCGGAATCACTTTGCGGATCAGGTGCTCGCGCCGGGCGGCCGCATACAGCAGACACTCGGTCAGCCCGCTCATGTCGTTGTCCACATCCAGGATTACGCTGCGGATCTTCTCCGCCACCTGTACGCCGCCGGGTTCGCGGGTCGAGATATAATCGACTCCCCGCTCCCGCAAATAAGCTTCGATTTTGCCGATCTGCGTGGTCTTGCCGCTGCCGTCAGGACCTTCCAACACTATAAATGTACCCGATTGCTCCATGTTTGGTTACCGCCTTCTTTTCTTTTTACCGTAAGATTTAATAGGATAAGACGAAAAATACGGCCGGAATATCCATTCAGCCGGCTTCAATGGGTTGAAGAAGCTTCTGCTGCGCCCGACTGCATCCGGATCGTGACAAGCGACGGATCGGAAGCCCCCTGGAACTTCGCCCCCGCTTCCCGCAGATCCAGCAGCTGCCTCTGCACGTCTCCGGTCAGCCGTTCCCCCGCGTAAAGAAGCGGGATCCCCGGCGGGTACGGCACGATCATCTCGGCCGAGATCCCGCCCGCGGCCTTCTCCAGCGCCACCGGCTCGGACGGCCCCGGCGGCGTCAGCCCGAAGGCCACGGGCTCGGAGATACCGGCGACGGACTCCGGCTTGAAAGCGGCGGGAGCCCAATCTTCGGTAGCGGGGCTGTCGGACGCTTCCGGCGGGGAAGTTCCGAACGCTGCGGGTTCGGAACCTGCCCCGCCCGGCGCGGAGCCGGGCGGGATCGGCGGCGAGTCCGAGCCGCGGTCTTGCGCCGCCTGCGCAGCGGCGGCGTCGGCTTCAAGTTCGCGCTGCACGTCCCGCAGCGCGGCGACCAGACGGCCGGCATCGTCCATGCCGGACCCGGGCCCGAGCGCCAGCACCGTGCGGCGCTCGTCGCTCATCTCCGCAATGCAGCCCGCGGCCGCCAGCCGCCGCTGCAGCGCGTAGCCGCTCAAGACTCGCCGTCTGTCGTAGACGGCGATCTTGAGCGGGTCCTGTTCGGCGTAGGCGCGCGCAGCGCCGCCGCCGAAGCGGACCGTGTCCGCGCGGCCGTGCGCGGCGGCCACGCCTGCTTCGCCGTCCGGCGGCTCCGGCCGGACGAAGCCGAGCCGGGGCAGCCGCTCCAGCTCGCGGCGGATATGCGCCGCGGCTTCCAGCGCCCCGTCAAAAGCCGCCCGTCCGCGGCTTTCCGTCAGGCTTCGCGCCAGATCCAGCGAAGCCATAATCGGATAGGACGGGCTGGAGCTCTGCACCATGCCGAGCCGCCGGCGCAGCAGACCGCGATCCAGCCGATCGCCCTGCACATGCAGCATGGCGCCCATCGTCATCGCCGCCAGCATTTTATGCGTGGACTGCACGACGCCGTCCGCGCCTTCGGACAGTGCCGAAGCGGGCAGCTCCGGGTGCAGCCCGTAATGCGCGCCGTGCGCCTCGTCGACCAGCAGCGGCACGCCGCGACGATGACACAGCCGCGCCGTTTCCCGGATGCCGCGGCTCATCCCGTAATAATTCGGCCGCGTTACCAGCACGCCGCGCGCCCGCGGATAGCGATCCAGCGCTTCCTCAAGCGTCGGCTCGCCCGGCAAAACGGCAATTCCGCTCTCCGGATGAGACTCCGGCGCCACAAACACCGCCTGCGCCCCGGCCAGCATCAGGCCGTGCAGCACGGACTTGTGCACATTTCGCTGGACGATCAGAATATCGCCCGGCGAAGCGCAGACGGTCAGAATCAGCGCCAGATTGCCGACCGTGCTTCCCCCGACGAGGAAGAACGTTTCCTCCGCCCCGAAGAATGCCGCGGCTTTCCGCTGCGCTTCCCGAATCACGCCTTCCGGATCGTGCAGATCGTCGGTTCCTTCGATCTCCGTGGCGTCCAGTTCCAGCGTTTCGCCGAATCCAAGCGGAGCCTCGCCCTGTGTATTTCGATAAAAGCGCCCGTCCTTGTGGCCGGGCACATGAAAAGAAGCTTCCTTACGTGCGGCGTAACGAAGCAGCTCCGCATACAGCGGAGCATCATTCGGATCGAATCCGTCCATGCCGCGCCTCCCGTTTTTTGCATTTTTCCTTTCTTATTGTACCCGATTTAAAGCTTCCGATTAAGACCGCGATGCGTTATGATTAAAGAAAATCATCTTCCCTCTTTAAGCAGCTTTAACTCGATTGTCAAAGACTGATCGCAAACCCGAAAAGAGGAAGCGTTTTAGGAAAAGGAAGGAAGGTCGGAGATGCTGGAGCAACAGCGCGAAAACGGCAATGCCACCATCTATCAATACCAGCTTATTCGAAAATTTAATATCCCCCGGCCTCTGCTGCTGGTTTACCTGCTTTTACCCATCCCTGCTTTGCTCGCCGGCACTTTTTTCTTCTCGTGGTCCGCGCTGATCTATATGCCCATCGCCCTGCTGCTTGTGCTGTGGATTCATTTCGTGGTCTCGCATTCCGTACTGTTGATCCGAGGTCCGATTTATCGCAAAAAATGGCGCCTGCGCACATCCGGGCTCTGGCTCGGTTTTCTGCCCGACCAGCATATCCGCTACGCCGTTTTCCAACAGGTCGTGCTGCAAACGCTGTGGATCGGCTTTGTTTTTATAGGAATCATGGTTGCCTGGGTCCCGCTTCCTTTCACGCTGGCCTTGCTGTTCTGCCATATCTGGTTTATGGCGCCGCGCCTCGCAATCTTGCTCAGTATGCGAGGCCAGCGCAGCGACGTGATGGTCAAGCTGAACGCCCAGGACGTCTCCTACTATATTCAATAAGCCGCAAACTTCATATCTCGACCGATAGAAAAAGACCGGCAGGACTTTCCTCGCAAAAGGAAAATCTCCGGTCTTTTATATGGGCTTTATGCTTCTGCAGTCATCAATTTTTTTTCGGAACCACTACGGTCAAATAATTGCCTTCCAGTGACAAATGCACGGTCGTTTCACCTTTGGAAAAAATAAAAATCGGATTGGGCTCTTCCAGGTTTTCCTGATCCGTCTGTTCGGTCCAGCCCCAGGCTTTGATCGTATCGAGATACACCTCGGGAATACTGTCCAGACTGTCCAATCCCGGCACGGAGTAGCGTACATAACTCATATTCGTATTGTCGGCTGTTACATCCGTTTTGTTTGCATCCTGAGGCACGGGAAAACTTTCTTCTATTGTCGCTCCGTCATAAATCGCCCAAGAGGAAGGTTCCTCCGACGTGCATCCCGCTAGAAGAAGAAGTGAACTGCAGAATAGGCAAAAGGCAAATAATTTCACCTTCGGCTTCATATTCAATTCCCCCTTACATCGCTCCGCGCATGCCAAAAATTCAGTTCATTTATAGTTCTTCACTCCTGGTTCAAAATTCCTTCTTCAAACCCGAAGTTCCCCTGAACAACTAAAATTCATGCTCGGCCTTTGATTTTTCCCTGAATCGCTGGTTTTACCGCCATAAAGCCCGGCGATTCATTCCTTCATTATACCCAGGATAGTTGGTAGAACGGTTACAAATCTGTCACCAGGGGAGCAGGCCCATTCCGATTTCCGACTCCGCTTGTTTTCCTCCCCTTTCATTGAACTAAAACCGTTTAGAGGAAGGGGAGGAAAGCCAAAGTCGCTCCAATCGGAACGGGCCAGCTCCGGGGGACGGGAAGGCTGCTCAAGCCTCTCGGCGCTTGAGCGGTCGGAGCCGGACGGCTTCGCCTGGTACGGCGCGCTTCGCCTCGCGCCTGGACAAGAGGATAGCGGCGTTGCCGACTATAAAGGCATAAGGGCGGGAGGGCATAAGAGCATAAAGGCGGAAAGGCATAAGGGCGTAAGATCAAGATCGTAACATCTAAAAGCAGTACGAGTAGCGGTACGACTTCCGTTTATTTCTTCCGACATTCTTTCTGTGTCCATCCTTTCTTTTTCGTTCCTTTTCTTTTTATCTCACTCGACTCGATAAAGCTTCGCCCCTTTTTACATGGTGTCGCTTCCTCTGGAACACACAAAAAAGCCTTCACCGTTATGTGCGGTAAAGGCTTTTTTTCGTCGCTTGGCGTCGTCCTACTCTCCCGGGACCCTGCGGTCCAAGTACCATCGGCGCTGGAGGGCTTAACGGTCGTGTTCGAGATGGGAACGTGTGGAACCCCTCCGCCGTCAACACCAAACCTAAGCTTACACAGTAAGCTGGAACAGGAATTTGAATCGCGGACCCCTTCGGGCAAAGCGAATCAAATTTCTACATACAAGGTTTGCACCTTGAAAACCGGATCCGAAACGATCTCTTCGCGTCATCGAAGTGACTTTTCTGTTGAAAAGTCGGGAGGATAAGCCCTCGACCGATTAGTACTGGTCAGCTCCACGCATTGCTGCGCGTCCACCTCC
>NZ_JAULSA010000021.1 GCF_030518235.1 Saccharibacillus sp. CPCC 101409
GCTCGACTTGCATGTATTAGGCATGCCGCCAGCGTTCGTCCTGAGCCAGGATCAAACTCTCCATTAAAGTTGCGAATACTTTCGCGACCGCGACTCTAAATGTGAACCCCTGCAGGCACTCATTTAGACCAAGCGATCACTACCGGTCTTCGCTTTAAAAGAAAGCACCATGTGCTCGTTTAAAACGTGGCGGTCCTTAATTGCTCAAGAACCTTTATTTCTTACGACAACCGAAGCTATCGTAACTCCTCATTCACTATCCAGTTTTCAAAGAACAAACTCGGTATTTGATGTTTCTTTCGTTCATCACCGCATCTCAGCGGCGACTTTTATATCCTATCACAGTCTCAAGCAGTTCGTCAAGCACTTTTTTTAACTTCTTTTTCAGCGCTTATTTTCTTATGAACTTCTTTCGAACGTACCGGCCTTCTCTCGAAGAGCCGTTTATTAATGTATCATAAGCCCAGTCAGCGAGTCAACACTTTTTTCACGATTAAATCCTCGGGTTTTTCTTGGATGGCATTTAGGCGGTTGATGCATCAAAAGCGGTCCGGTTGATACCACCGGCCGCTTCTACATCATACTATATGACAGGCTGCGCGTTTGCCAAAGGTTATCTTTCTCCCGTACTCCGTTTATCGCGAACATACTTGGATAACTCCTTAGAAGGCGCAACTCTCGCATACATTTGAAAGATCGTCTGGTAGCGTTTAGAAATGGCGATGCGCATATCCTGGTCCAGGCGCTTGTCGCCCAGATCGAACAGCATTTCATCCAGCTCTTTGCGCAGCACATAACCGAATTCCTTACACTCCATCTCGTTGAACATCATGCCGAGCATTACAGTCCCTCCCTTCCTGCGGCCGTCTTCATTGAATGCCGTATTCTCATTTCAAGTTTGATTAACCCAAAATGCGTCGGAAGTAACTGTTCTGCCTATAAAACTTTAGGTTTTCTATCCCAGCAGATAAAGAGTAAGGGTACTTTCGATCACGGCCGCGACCAGCAAAAGAATCACAACCCAGAAAGCCGCCCCCAGCATTTGCAGCATCCCATTCTCCCAACGGACGCCCAGAGCGGCTCTTTTCGAAGCATTCCCGAGACTGAACAAACTGCCCAGTACAAGCATACCGAACTTGAGTCCGTAGGCGCAGGCGATCACGATTGCCGGGATCTCGATAATGCCGTGCGGAAGCAGGCCCTGAAAAATAAGCTTCGATACATCCTGTCCCTGGTCTCCATACAGCATGACGATAAAGCCGATCACGCCTCCGTTGATAACCAGGAACACAAAAGGCGCGATTCCGAAAAAGGCCCCCAGTAGCATCACCATAACGGCTTTGATCGCATTGTTCAGAAAAATGAACCGGAAAAAGCCGAACTGCGCGTTATCCGTTTGTTGAATGGACTGCGCGACCGTTTGCAGACCTTCAAGCTGCGAGGAAAGAAGACGCTGTAAAGATCCCGCATTCAGCGTTCCCAGCACGATCCCCGCCACAAACAGCAGCGAGGCTGCCAGCATATATCTTTTGTTCTCCGCCAAGCCTCTCATAAAACGTCCGAACGACAGCGTCTTCATACTCCGCCTCCTTTAATTGGCATACGGCCGTTTCCGTGCTTTCTTCTTAACGAACGGACGTTTTGTCGATAAGCGCCCGCGCCACTTCGTTGTACATCGCTCCGGTTTCGGTACGCTCTTTATATACCGACGGCGAGAAATCCGGTTCCGAAATGTGGTTGTCCGGCACGCCCAGCGGAATCTGCGCCAGCAGCTCGGTATGCAGAGTCTCCGCCAGCCGGCCTCCGCCTCCGCGCCCAAATACGTAATCGCGTTCGCCGTTTTTCTCGTAGTACGCCATGTTTTCGATTACGCCGAGAATCTCGTGCCCGGTCTGCAGCGCCATTGCGCCCGCTCTCGCCGCGACAAAAGCCGCCGTGCCGTGCGGGGTGGTCACTATGATCTGTTTGCTCTGCGGCAGCATCTGATGCACGTCCAGCGCCATATCGCCGGTTCCCGGCGGAAGGTCGAGCAGCATGTAATCGAGTTCGCCCCATTCGGTTTCCTCGAAGAACTGTCTCAGCATTCTCCCCAGCAGGGGACCGCGCCAGACGACCGGATTATTTTCGCGGATGAAAAAGCCCATCGACATGACTTTGACGCCGAAACGCTCCACCGGCCGCAGCAGTCCGTCCACCACTTCCGGTCCTTCTTCGATCCCCATCATATCCGGCACGCTGAATCCGTAGATGTCCGCGTCGATCAAGCCGACCTTTTTGCCCAGCCGCGCCAGCGCGACCGCCAGGTTGACCGCAGCCGTGGATTTGCCGACACCGCCTTTGCCGCTCGCGATCGAGATGAATACCGTCGGCGAATCGGGACTCAGCAGCGGCAGATTTTCCAGGCCGGCCGCATGACCTTTGACGAGGACCGGGTCCGGTTCCTCTTCTTCGGGAACGCCGCCGCGGTTGTCTTCGATAATGGCCCGGCTGCGTTCCCTCTCCAGCTCCGTCGCTTCCTTGAAGCGGATATGGACGTCCTCGACGGCCAGCGACTGCAAAATGGACCGAACCTGCGTCTCCAGGCCGTTCCGGCTTTCTTCCTCCGTATCCAGGCACACCACCGTCAGCGATACCCGGTTCTCCCGAATCACGACGTCGCGAATCAATCGCAGGTCGGACAAACGCACACGGTATACGGGATCCATCACCGCTTCAAGCGCTTCCACAACTTCCTCTCTCGTTACCATGCTATACTGTTCATCCTCTCTCCCTCTAGAGCGTACGCGCCCTAGTAACGGGGAATCTTCCTTCATTATACATGCGCCGCTATCCGTCCACAAAAAAAACGTCGAATCCCGTCCGCATGGCGCGGCGATTCGACGTTTATTTATTGCAGTAAAAGGGGCGGTCCGGTTTATACCTGTTCCGCCACGCGGTCCCGCATCCCTTCGATTAACACCTCCGCCACTTCCGGTCGCGTAAACTGCGGAGGCGGACATTCGCCGCTGCGCAGCAGAGCGCGTACTTTGGTGCCGGACAGGGTCAGATGCTTTTCTTTGTCGTGCGGGCACGTCTTGCTGGTCGCCATATTGCCGCAGTGCGTGCAGAAGAAGCTGTGTTCGAAAAAGAGCGGCGTAATCTCCAGTTCTTCCGGCCGGAAGTTGGAGAAGATCTCCTGCGCCTCGTACGTGCCGTAGTAATCGCCTACGCCGGCATGGTCGCGCCCCACGATAAAGTGGGTGCAGCCATAGTTTTTACGCACAATCGCATGGAAAATCGCTTCGCGCGGTCCCGCATAGCGCATCGCCGCCGGAAATACGCCGAGGAACGTGCGTTTGGACGGGTAGTAATTCTCCAGCAGTACCAGGTAGCTCTTCATCCGGATATCGGCCGGCACATCGTCGGATTTGGTTTCGCCGACGAGCGGGTTCAGGAACAGCGCATCGACCGTCTCCATCGCGGATTTCTGAATGTACTCGTGGGCGCGGTGCACCGGGTTGCGCGTTTGGAAGCCGACTACGGTTTTCCAGCCTTTTTCCGCAAACAATCGTCTCGTCTCCGCCGGATCGAAGTAAAATTCGTCAAAACGTTCCGGCTGCGGACGGTTCAGCACCTGTACAGGGCCGCCGATCCGCTCCAGCGGACGCTCGTACAGCTTCTTTACGCCGGGATGCTCGGAGTCGTCCGTTTTGAACACATTGACGGCTTCTTCGCGGCGATCGACGCTGTAGACGCTCTGAACGTCCAGCACCGCGTAAACGACGCCGTCCGCCTCGCCCACAAGCGCCACGCGTTCGCCGACCAGCGAAGGATCCGCCCCTTCCAGCGGCAGCGTGATCGGAATACTCCATACCGTACCGTCTGCAAGGCGCATTCCGCTTACAACGCTTTTATAATCGTCTTCGTTCATGAATCCGGTCAAAGGAGAAAAAGCGCCTACCGCGATCAGATCGAGGTCGGATACCGTCCAGGTGTTAATCGGGATCCGGCGCAGCCCTTTCGCTTCTTGAAGCAGTTGCTCTCTTTGCTCGCCCTCGGCGAGAAGGTTGATCAAAGTGCCGCCGTGCGGCTTAATGGAAGTCATAGTCGGCAGTCGCTCCTTTAGTCGATTGGTCGATAGATGCGCGTTCTTTTACTTATGCAGTCCGCATTCGGTCTTGTCGTTGCCCGACCAGCGCCCGGCCCGTGGATCTTCGCCCGGCATCACTTCACGCGTGCACTGTTGGCAGCCGATACTCGGAAAGTTGCGGTCGTGCAGCGGGTTGTAAATAATGTCGTTGTCGCGGATATACTTCCAAACGTCTTCGCTGGTCCAGTCCGCAAGCGGGTTGAACTTCATCAGGCCGAACTTGTAGTCGTATTCGACTTTCTTGGAGTTTGCCCGCGTCGGAGCCTGGTCGCGCCGAATCCCGGTGATCCACGCATCGTAACGGGACAGATTGCGGGTCAGAGGCTCGACTTTGCGGATATTGCAGCACAGATTCGGATCGGAGGTCCACAGCTGAGGCGCATGCTGTTTCTCCTGCGCTTCAGGCGACAGCAGCGGGGAGACTTTCACAAAGTCCAGGCCGTAACGGTCCGCCATCCGATCGCGCGTCTCGTAGGTTTCTTTGAAATGAAAATCGGTGTCCAGATAAAAAATGTCGGTCGACGGACTGATTGTTTGCAGCATATCGACGATGACCACGTCTTCCGCCCCGAAGCTGCAGGCAAACGTCAGGCTCGAATATTGTTCGGTCGCAAAACGAATCACTTCTTCCGCCGTCAGGCTTTCCAGCTCTTCCGCTTTCGAGCGGGCAAATTCTTCTTTCTCCAGCAGGTTCATGTTTGTGCACTCCCTATCTCCCGATATAAGTAAGAAACCGGTTCTCAACATACTAAAGCCGACTATTCAAATAAGAATTATACATAAGTATAAAACTTCCCGCGTCCGGTTTCAACACTTAATTTCAAAATGAGATAAACATTTCACCGTTGTAAAGAAAATAAAGCGATAAACGCAAAAAAGCCTCCGGCCAAAAGGCCGAAGGCTTGATTCCTGAAAAGCAGGAATTAACGTTTCGAGAACTGTGGAGCGCGACGTGCGGCTTTGAGACCGTACTTTTTACGTTCCTTCATGCGTGGGTCACGCGTCAGGAAGCCCGCTTTTTTGAGCGAACCGCGCAGCTCAGGGTCTGCTTTGAGCAGAGCGCGAGCGATGCCGTGACGGATTGCGCCGGCTTGGCCCGAAGTGCCGCCGCCGTGTGCCAGTACGATTACATCGTACTTGCCAACCGTTTCAGTCAGGTTCAGCGGTTGGTTGACGATCAGTTTGAGCGTCTCCAGACCGAAGTATTCGTCGATTTCACGTTTGTTGATGACGATGCGTCCTTCACCCGGTACGAGGCGAACACGAGCTACCGAATGTTTACGACGACCAGTCCCATAGTATTGTACAGTTGCCATGAAAGGGTCCTCCTTTTAATTAGCCGCGAAGTTCGTAAACTTCAGGTTTTTGTGCTGCATGTGGATGTTCTGCTCCGGCGTATGCTTTGAGTCTCAGCTTCATTCTGTCGCCCATGCGAGTCTTAGGCAGCATGCCCGCAACCGCGAGTTCCAGAAGGCGCTCAGGCTTGTTCTTGATCATTTCGCCTGCACTCGTAACTTTCAGGCCGCCCGGGTGCATCGAGTGACGGTAGTATTTCTTGTCCTGCAGTTTTTTGCCTGTCAGGTGGATCTTCTCCGCATTGATAACGACAACGAAGTCGCCGCCGTCAACGTGTGGAGTGAATTGAGTTTTGTGCTTGCCGCGGATCAGCGCAGCCGCTTCGCTGGCCAGACGGCCCAGCGTTTTGCCTTCAGCGTCGATGATGTACCAGTTGCGCTCAACTTCGCTCGGCTTAGCCATGTAGGTAGTACGCATGAGTAAGTGCCTCCTTCTAATCATTGCAATAAAATTTCGTTTTCGGTGTCAAGAGCACTCCCGCCTCCGGGCTAAGAACCGTGGCCGATCGGAGTGCGTTTATGTTTGCGATCATGAATGGTAAAAGTTTAAATCCGTTGGTACGGTGCGTTTTTCTTGATTGGGGGCCGTGGGAAGCCTTCAAGAAAACACAACTTTTATTCTACATGATCGAAGATCAAACTGCAATACATTTTTAAAGCATTTCCACAAGAACTTTTCGTTATTCCGGCAGCAGATCGCCATAGTCCACATTCCACAGCGCGAGCCCCTTGCCTACGGCCGTCGGTCCGGCCGCCGCGCGGTCGCATGCGAGCAGAATAGTCTTCATTTCCCCCGGGTCCCGCTTCCCTTCTCCCACCTGAAGCAGCGTCCCTGTGATAATGCGGACCATATGCTGAAGAAAGCCGGTCCCGGTCAGGAAGATATGGATAAAGCCCTGGTCGGCCGTTCCCGGCCGGCAGGTGCTGCGGTCCACTTCGATCCGGGCTTCGAGCAGCGTACGTACGTGGTTGGTCTTCTGCGAATGCCTGGAAGCGAACGACGTGAAGTCGTAAGTGCCCACCAGATGCCGAAGACCTTCGCTCATCGCTTCGATATCGAGCTTTGGCGCCGGATGATGAAACTGCATATGACGCTGAAACACATCCGGATAGCGGTTGGCGTTAATCGTATAGCGATACGTTTTGCGTTTGGCCGCATGCCGGGAATTGAATTCCGGAGGCACCTCCCAGGAACGGGTAAGCACAATGTCCTGCGGCAGCCGCGCATTGAGCGCCAGCGGCCAGCGGTCTGCCGGAATGAACGAAGCCGTATGGAAGTTGAATACCTGGGCATACGCGTGCACGCCGGCGTCCGTACGGCCCGAGGCGATGATCTTCGGCTTCTCGCCGGTTAATGCCAGAATGGAAGCCTCCAGCTCGTCCTGAACGGTCTTGCCGATCGGCTGAGTCTGGAAGCCGTTGTAGTTTGTGCCGTCGTAAGCGACGGTCATGCATAGATTGCGCAGGGAAATCACCTCCATAGGCTTGATCGGCTCAAATCGGATAACGCAAGTTCCAAAAAAAAAGAAACGGCTCTGCCGCCCCGTTAAAAGGCGGCATACGTTTCTTGGAAATCCAGGTAAGCGGGATCAGATCCCGACCGGATGGCCGACGCGACTAGGCGCGGTCAACCAGTTCCAGATAGACCATAGGCGCTGCGTCGCCGCGGCGAGGTCCCAGTTTGAGGATACGAGTGTATCCGCCCGGACGATCCGCGTAGCGCGGTGCCAGATCGGCAAACAGCTTTTGGATTGCATCCTGTTCACCGTCAACCGTTTCGCGACGAACGTATGCAGCCACTTGGCGGCGTGCATGCAGATCTCCGCGTTTGGAAAGGGTGATCAGTTTTTCGGCAACGGAGCGGGCTTCTTTCGCTTTCGCTTCCGTCGTTTCGATGCGCTCATACAGGAACAGGTCGGTTACCAGGTCGCGAAGCAATGCTTTACGAGCGCTGGAGTTACGTCCCAACTTTTGGTATGCCATTGTTTTCCCTCCTTCACAGAATGCTCTTCGTTCTTAGTCTTCCTGACGAAGACCGAGTCCGAGCTCTTCGAGCTTTTCCTGAACTTCTTCCAAAGACTTGCGGCCCAGGTTGCGGACCTTCATCATGTCTTCTTCCGACTTCGTGGTCAGCTCTTGCACCGTATTGATACCGGCACGCTTCAGACAGTTATAGGAACGTACGGAGAGATCGAGTTCTTCGATCGTCATCTCCAGCACTTTTTCCTTTTTGTCTTCTTCTTTTTCGACCATGATCTCCGCGTCGCGAGCTTCGTCGGTCAGACCTACGAAGAGCAGCACGTGCTCGGTCAAAATTTTGGCGCCCAGGCTGACCGCTTCTTCCGGACGGATGCTGCCATCGGTCCAGACTTCAAGCGTCAGCTTGTCGTAGTTCGTGACTTGTCCGACCCGTGTGTTTTCCACGGCGTAGTTTACGCGGGAAATCGGGGTGTAGATCGAATCGATCGGAATGACGCCGATCGGCTGATCGTCACGTTTATTTTTGACGGACTGAACATATCCGCGGCCGCGGCCTGCGAAGATGCGCATGTGCAGTCTCGATCCCGGTGCCAGAGTGGCGATATGCAGATCCGGGTTAAGGATCTCCACATCGCTGTCGGCGCGAATGTCGCCGGCCGTTACCAGGCCGTCGCCTTCCGCGTCGATCTCCAGAACCTTTTCTTCGTCGGAATGAATCTTCAGCGAGAGAGCTTTCAGATTCAGAATGATTTCCGTTACGTCTTCCGTAACGCCGGGGATCGTCGAGAATTCGTGCAGAACGCCGTCGATTTGAACCGATGTAACCGCTGCGCCGGGAAGCGACGACAGCAGGATGCGGCGAAGCGAGTTCCCAAGCGTCGTACCGTATCCGCGTTCCAGAGGCTCAACGACGAATTTACCATAAGTGCCTCCGTCGTTGATGTCCACGGTCTCAATTTTCGGCTTTTCGATTTCTATCACTACAATACCCCTCCTTCAAAACGTCGCTTCCATAAAACCAAGCATACTGAATGCACAATGCTTATGATTACTATACGCGGCGACGTTTAGGAGGACGGCATCCGTTGTGAGGAACCGGAGTTACGTCCTTGATCAGGTTGATTTCCAGACCTGTTGCTTGCAGCGAGCGGATTGCCGCTTCACGGCCTGCGCCAGGACCTTTAACCATAACTTCAACGGTTTTCAGACCGTGTTCCATTGCGGCTTTCGCAGCCGTTTCAGCAGCGAGCTGAGCGGCAAACGGAGTCGATTTACGGGAACCTCTGAAACCGAGACCGCCCGAGCTTGCCCAGGAGATCGCGTTTCCGTGCGGGTCCGTAATCGTGACGATCGTATTGTTAAACGTGGAGCGGATGTGCGCCACGCCGGATTCGATATTTTTACGGTCGCGACGTTTCGTACGTACGACTTTTTTCGGTTTAGCCATTGTGAGTTATCCCCCTCTCTTACTTCTTCTTGTTCGCTACAGTACGACGAGGACCCTTACGAGTACGAGCATTCGTTTTCGTACGTTGTCCGCGTACCGGCAATCCACGACGATGACGGATACCGCGATAAGAGCCGATCTCGATCAGACGTTTGATGTTCAGAGAAACTTCGCGACGCAGGTCGCCTTCTACCTTAACATTAGCGTCAATCGCTTCACGCAGTTTGCTAACCTCATCCTCAGTCAGATCGCGAACACGAGTTTCGGAGCTGATTCCTGTTTGGCTCAGGAGTTTTTGGGAAGTCGTTCTACCGATTCCGAAAATATAAGTCAAGGCGATCTCAACGCGTTTGTCGCGTGGTAAGTCAACACCAGCAATACGAGCCATTACGCTACACCCCCTTCAATTATCCTTGTTTTTGTTTGTGTTTCGGATTTTCGCAGATTACCATGACATTCCCTTTGCGACGAATGACTTTGCATTTTTCGCACATTGGTTTGACCGACGGTCTAACCTTCATGATTATTCCCTCCTCAAAAGCATTCGGTTTGATATCATGCAGAAGAACGACCGCTGACCGGTTCGACTCTGCACCAGAACATTGTATATCCAAAAAGCGTCGTATCCTTATTTACGGTAAGTGATACGGCCGCGAGTCAGATCGTAAGGCGATAACTGTACGACCACTTTGTCTCCCGTCAGAATACGGATAAAGTGCATACGCAGCTTTCCGGAAACATGAGCGAGAATTTGATGACCGTTCTCGAGTTCCACCTTGAACATCGCATTCGGCAGCGGTTCGATAACCACGCCTTCGATTTCAATGACATCTTCCTTGGCCACAATTAGTCTCCTTTCTGCTTAGCGTCTTGTGCGTCGGATTCCATAAATACGTTCACTGCGTGACGCAGCTTTGCATTTGTAACCCTGCCGCTCTCCTGCAAACTGTTTACAACTTCGCTGCTGATCGCCGTCTGGGGTTCGAGATGAAGAGGATTCTTCTTCTTAGGGCGGTCAAACTTGCGTTTATTCCCATCCGCGATCCAGATACCCTGTTCTTCGTCAAGTCTTACGACCACCGCAGCCTGCCCGGCATTGCGGCCTTTCCGGATCTTCACGACTTGACCGATCTGCAGGGGATGTTCCTTTTTCAAGTGTATCACCTACGCGCTCAATTTTGTGAAAATTTCCAGTCCGTCCTGCGTAACGGCAACTGTATGCTCGAAGTGAGCGCACAGCGATCCGTCCATCGTCACGACGGTCCAGTTGTCCTCGAGCGTCCGCACACGGGGGCCGCCGAGGTTGACCATCGGTTCGATCGCCAATGCCATACCGGGTTTAAGCTGCGGGCCGCGACCTTCGATGCCGTAATTCGGGATATTCGGTTCTTCGTGCAGATCCCGGCCGATGCCGTGACCGACGAATTCCCGAACGACCGACATGCCGGCATTTTCGATATGTCGCTGTATCGCATGCGAAATGGTAAACAGACGCACATCCGGCTTCACCAGAGCCAGTCCTGCGTACAGAGAGCCTTCCGTAACGTCCAGCAGCCGCTGCGCTTCGGACGAGATGCGCCCTACGGGATACGTCCAGGCGGAATCGCCATGGAAGCCTCCGTACTGTGCTCCGATATCGAAAGTTACGATATCGCCTTCCCGAAGCCTGCGCGCGCCGGGGAATCCGTGAACCAGCTGGTCGTTGACCGACGCACATATGCTGGCCGGAAAACCATTATAGCCTTTGAAAGACGGCACCGCATCCTGGCTGCGGATGTATTTGTCGGCAAGTCCGTCGAGTTCGGCCGTCGTAACGCCCGGTTCGATGTGCTGCGCCAACAAACGGTGAGTCTCAGCCACAATCCGTCCCGCTTCCCGCATAAAGCCGAGTTCCGTTTCGGACTTACAAATGATCATTACAGTTAACCTCGCAGCACGGACAGGATTCCTTCCGATACCGTACCGATCTCCTGGTCTCCGTCGATCTGCCGCAGCAAGCCTTTGTTTGCATAGTAATCGATCAGAGGCGCCGTTTTGCTTGAGTATTCCCCAAGCCGCGTGCGTACGCTCTCTTCATTGTCGTCCGGACGTTGGTAAAGTTCACCGCCGTCTTTGTCACACACGCCTTCTTGTTTCGGCGGGTTAAAGATTACATGATAAGTCGTTCCGCAAGTTTTGCAGATCCGGCGTCCTGTAATTCGGACAAGCAGCTTTTCCGGGTCGACGTTCAGATTGATCACATGATCAAGCTGGCGTCCCGTTTCGAGCAAAAGTGCATCCAAAGCTTCGGCCTGCAGAAGAGTTCTCGGAAAACCGTCGAGCAAGAAACCTTTTTCGCAATCCGGCTGGCTCAGCCGTTCGCGGACGATACCGTTCGTTACGTCATCCGGTACGAGCAGTCCCTGGTCGATGTATTCTTTGGCTTTGACTCCGATCGGAGTTCCTTCTTTGATCGCCAGACGAAACGCGTCGCCTGTCGAGATATGAGGAATGCCGAATGCATCGACGATGACCTGCGCCTGTGTTCCTTTACCTGCCCCGGGAGGCCCCATGAATAGAATGTTCACGTATGTCCCACTCCTTACGTCTTACCCATGCACGAAACAGCACAAAAGGCGCCGGGCGAGCGCATGGAGTCGGACCCGTCCGGAACCTGAGCTATTTATTGATAAAACCTTTATAGTGACGTTTGATCAACTGGCTTTCGATCGTTTTCATCGTATCAAGCGCAACCCCGACGACGATCAGCAGCGATGTGCCGCCGATTTGAACCGACTGGGGAAGACCCGACAGCGAACCGAATGCGATCGGCAGCAGAGAGATGACCGTCAGGAACAGCGCGCCGGTAACCGTCAACCGCGACATCACGCGAGTGATATACTTCTCGGTTGCTTTACCCGGACGCACGCCCGGAATATAACCGCCGTTTTTCTTCATGTTCTCCGCCATCTGCTGCGGATTAATCTGCACGAAGGTGTAGAAGAACGTGAATCCGATGATCATGACCGCATAAAGCACCATGCCCAGCGGCTGGCTGTAGTTCAGGTTGTTCTGCACCCAGGTGGCCCAAGCGTGGGTCGACCAGAAGTTTGCCAGAATAACCGGGAACTGCAGCAGGGATACGGCGAAGATAACCGGAATGACACCCGCCGCGTTAACTTTCAGCGGAATATGGGTGTTTTGACCGCCATACATTTTGTTGCCGACGACTCTTTTCGCATATTGAACCGGAACTTTCCGGATCCCCTGCTGAATAAAGATAACACCGACAATAATCAGAATCAAGACAAGAGCGATAATCACGGTCTTCATCGCGTTCAAGAACGTTTGTCCCTCTTGAATGAAATCCGACTGAATGGTAGTCGTGATATAACCCGGGATGTTGGCTACGATCCCGGCAAAGATAATGATCGAGATCCCGTTGCCGATGCCCTTTTCCGTGATCTGCTCGCCCATCCACATCAGGAGGGAAGTACCCGCGGTCAGAACAATCGCAATCAGGATATAGTCGACGATCGTTGCGTTCGGAATCATTTCCGCATTATAAATACGGTTGAAGCCGATCGCCGTGGCGAACGCCTGAATCAAACCCAGAACAATGGTGCCGTACCTTGTAACCTGCGCCAGCTTTTTCTTTCCGTGTTCCCCTTGCTTCGACCATTCGGTGAATTTCGGGATAACGTCCATCGACAGCAGCTGTACGATAATGGACGCCGTTACATACGGATAGATGCTCAGTGCGAAGATCGAGAACTGCTTCAGCGCTCCCCCGGAGAAAGTGTTCAGCAGTCCCATCAATTGGTTGCCGGCCTGGTTAGTCGACTCCAGTACCGATTTGTCCACGCCCGGAACGGGAATGAAAGCACCGATACGGTAGATAACCAGAACCATCAGCGTAAACAAAATCCGTTTACGCAGGTCTTCGACCCGCCATATATTCTTCAGGGTGTTGAACATTAGATCACCTCGGTTTTACCGCCGGCAGCCTCGATTTTCTCCACCGCAGATTGAGAGAACTTATTTGCTTTGACAGTCAGTTTCACCGTCACATCGCCATTGCCGAGGATCTTGATACCGCTCTTGGCATCTTTGATGATGCCTTGTTCCTTCAGCAGTTCAGGAGTGATTTCGGTGTTTTCTGCAAAGTTGTTCAGTTCTTCGATGTTCACGATGGCATATTCTTTACGAGTCGGATTAACAAATCCGCGTTTTGGCAAGCGACGATACAGCGGGTTCTGACCGCCTTCGAAGCCTGGACGAACACCGCCGCCGGAACGAGAGTTTTGGCCTTTATGACCGCGTCCGGAAGTTTTCCCCGTACCGCTACTCGTACCGCGACCGATGCGTTTCCGCTCTTTAGTCGAACCCGGAGCTGGAGAAAGCTCATGTAACTTCATCGTTCGTTGCACCTCCTTGATTTATTCTATTGGTTCGCTCCTGTCGGAGCGCTGGATTAAGCTTCGATTTCTTTGACGGAAACCAGGTGCTTGACTTGGTTTACCATACCGCGGATCGCGGCATTGTCGTTTTGAACAACGACTTGGTTCGTTTTACGCAGTCCCAGCGTGTTGACGGTCGTGCGTTGGTTTTTCGGACGTCCGATCAGGCTGCGTACGAGGGTGATTTCCAATTTAGCCATTGCTTTTCCCTCCTTAGCCTCTCAGTTCTTCGACGGTTTTGCCGCGAAGCTTCGCCACATCTTCGGCACGCTTCAAACGGTTCAAACCTTCCAAAGTCGCATTGACCATGTTCATGGAGTTCGAAGAACCCAGGGATTTTGTCAAAATGTCGCCTACGCCTGCAAGTTCCAGTACTGCACGTACCGGACCGCCGGCGATAACGCCGGTACCTTCGGATGCCGGTTTCAGCAGCACGCTGCCCGCTCCGAATTTACCTGTGATCAGGTGAGGAATCGTAGTGCCGACCAGCGGCACGCGGATCAGGTTTTTCTTGGCATCTTCGATGCCTTTGCGGATCGCGTCCGGCACTTCGCCGGCTTTACCAATCCCTGCTCCGACGTTGCCGTTGCCGTCGCCCACGACAACCAGTGCGCTAAAGCTAAAGCGGCGTCCGCCCTTTACAACTTTAGCTACGCGGTTGATGTGTACAACGCGTTCTGTCAGTTCTCCTACAGTGCTCATATCTACACGCAAGTCGTTAACCTCCTTTGTCGATGTTTAGAATTCCAGACCGGCTTCGCGAGCTGCGTCGGCCAGTGCTTGAATGCGTCCATGGTACAGGTATCCTCCGCGGTCGAATACGATAACCGCGTAACCTTTTTCCTTGGCGCGGTTTGCAACCAGCGTGCCGACTTTACGGGCAGCTTCTACGTTTCCGCCGTTCGTGATTTCGCTCTTCAGATCTTTGTCCATAGTCGATGCGGAAACGATAGTTACACCGTTTACGTCGTCGATCAGTTGGGCATAGATGTGTTTTTCCGAACGGTACACGTTCAGACGAGGACGTTCTACCGTACCCTGAATTTTCTTGCGCACGCGCAAGTGTCTTTTCAGGCGGCCTTTATTTTTATCACCTTTGGTAATCATGAGTACTTTCACTCCTTCCCATCTGCTTATTAAGCAGCTTCACATGAGCAAGCTAAGGGTAATGCGAAGGAAAGCGGCTTATTTCTTCTTGCCGGCTTTACCTTCCTTGCGGATGATGCGTTCGCCTTCGTACTTGATGCCTTTGCCTTTATACGGCTCAGGTTCACGTACCGAACGGATCTGTGCCGCATACGCGCCTACGCGTTCTTTGTCGATGCCGCGAACGATGATCTTCGTGTTCGAAGGAACTTCGAATTCGATGCCCGCTTCCGGAGTGATTTCCACCGGGTGGGAGTAACCTACGTTCAGAACGATCTTATCTCCCGATTTGCTGGCACGGTATCCGACCCCGACCAGTTCGAGCGACTTCGAAAAGCCCTCAGTTACACCACTTACCATATTGTTGACAACGCTGCGTGTCGTTCCGTGCAGGGAACGGTGCGTTTTGTTATCGGAAGGACGTTCTACCGTAATCGTGCTGCCTTCAACCGTTACTTTCATATCGCGATGAAGAGCACGGGAAAGCGTACCTTTCGGTCCTTTGACCGTGATTTGCGTATCGTTGACGCTGACCTCTACGCCGCTTGGTACTTCAATTGGTTTGCGACCAATACGAGACATGTGTGTTGCACCTCCTTATGTTCTGACGTGATTACCAAACGTAGCAGACAACTTCGCCGCCGGCTTTCGCCTGACGAGCTTCTTTGTCGGTCATAACTCCCTTGGACGTGGAGATAATCGCGATACCCAGGCCGCCCAGTACGCGAGGAACTTCATTGCTCTTCGTGTATACGCGCAGGCCCGGCTTGCTGATTCTTTTCAGTCCGGTGATAACGCGTTCGTTATCTTGACCGTATTTCAAGAAGATACGGATGATGCCCTGCTTGTTATCCTGTACGAATTCCGCGTCGCGGATAAAACCTTCGCGTTTCAGGATCTCAGCAATTTGCTTTTTCATCGCCGAAGCCGGCATTTCAACCTTCTCGTGACGCACCACGTTCGCGTTGCGAATGCGTGTAAGCATATCTGCAATCGGATCAGACATAGTCATAGTGTGTGAACCTCCTTCCTTGTTATGCGGTAATTACCAGCTTGCTTTTTTAACGCCAGGAATCTGACCTTTATAAGCCAATTCGCGGAAGCAAATACGGCAGACTTTGAACTTTTGCAATACCGAGTGTGGACGACCACAACGCTCGCAGCGCGTATATGCACGCACTTTGAATTTCGGTGTGCGTTGTTGTTTAACTTTCATCGAAGTTTTTGCCACTTTAGCCTGACACCTCCTGGATAGTTTCGGAAGAACAGGGTCATAGAACATGGCCCCAGATACTGGCCGATATTATTTTGCGAAAGGCATTCCGAGTCCGGCGAGCAGTTCGCGGCCTTCTTCGTCCGATTTCGCTGTTGTTACGATAACGATATCCATACCGCGGACTTTGTCCACTTGATCGTATTGGATTTCAGGGAAGATCAGCTGTTCTTTCAGACCCAATGTGTAGTTTCCCCGGCCGTCGAAAGCCTTGTTGGATACACCTTGGAAGTCACGTACGCGCGGCAGCGCCACGTTGAACAGCTTGTCGAGGAATTGGTACATGCGCTCGCCGCGAAGAGTAACCTTCGTTCCGATCGGCATGTTCTCACGCAGTTTGAAACCTGCGATCGATTTTTTAGCACGAGTGATAACCGGTTTTTGACCGGCAATCTGTTCGAGCTCCGCTACGGCAGTGTCCAGAACTTTCGAGTTGGATACGGCTTCGCCGACACCCATGTTGATGACAACCTTCTCCAGCTTAGGAACTTGCATCACTGTCGTATAGTTGAACTTCTGCATCAATGCAGGAGTGCTTTCGTTCAAATAACGTTCTTTCAGTCTTGTTACCATGAAAGATGAACCTCCTTTCCGTAAAGATGATATTATTCGATAACTTCTCCGGATCTTTTCGCAACGCGCACTTTTTTGCCGTTGTCCAGCGTCTTGTAACCTACGCGGGTTACTTTGCCGCCGTCTTTCGGGTCAACGTGCATTACGTTGGATACGTGGATCGAAGCTTCTTGCTCAACGATTCCGCCCTGCGGATTCACTTGGCTAGGCTTCTGGTGTTTTTTCACCATGTTCACGCCTTCGACGAGTACACGGTTCTCACGCGGATAAGCAGCGATGATCCGACCTTTTTTGCCTTTGTCTTTACCGCTGATTACGATGACGACGTCATCTTTTTTCACGTGAAGTTTATTGTTATGGGATTCCAGAACTTTTTTCACTCTTGCCATCAGGTACACCTCCTATAACTTACCGGCCGGGCAGGCCGACAAGAAAATCGCGCAACGATATATTAGATAACTTCCGGTGCCAAGGAAACGATTTTCATGAAGTCCTTGTCGCGAAGTTCGCGGGCTACTGGTCCGAAGATACGCGTACCGCGCGGGCCGCGATCGTCTCTTACGACTACTGCCGCGTTTTCGTCGAATGCGATGTACGATCCGTCTTTACGACGTACCGAACGCTTCGTGCGAACGACTACCGCTTTTACTACGTCGCCTTTTTTGACAACGCCCCCTGGTGTTGCTTGTTTTACCGAGCAAACGATCAGATCGCCGATGTTAGCTGTACGACGTCCCGTACCACCGAGTACGCGGATACACATCAGTTCCTTCGCACCGGAGTTATCGGCTACAGCCAAACGTGTAAATGGTTGAATCATTACGAATGTCCTCCTTTCGGACGAGCTTTATGAGTCAATTAGATGATGATTGCTTTGTCAGTGACTGCTGCCAGTCTCCAGCGCTTGTCTTTGGACAGCGGACGAGTTTCAACGATTCTTACCGTATCGCCGATTTTCGCTTCGTTGTTCTCATCATGCGCTTTGAACTTGTTCGTGGATTTGATGCGTTTGTGGTAGAGATCATGTTTTTTGTAAGTTTCTACAGCAACGACGATCGTCTTGTCCATTTTATCGCTCACGACTTTACCTACCAGCACTTTACGCGAGTTGCGTTGTTCGGTCATGGTTAGCCTCCTTCCTGAATAACGGGTTCACCACCCTAAAGGTTCAAAGGAATTACGAAGTAATTCCGAGTTCTCTTTGACGCAGAACCGTTTTGGCACGAGCGATTTCCTTGCGGACTGCGCTGATGCGTGTCGGGTTATCGAGCTGACCGGTAGCGAGCTGAAAGCGCAGATTAAAGAGTTCTTCTTTAAATCCGGAAACCTTCTGTTCGATTTCAGCAGTGGTCAGGTCACGCAGTTCCTTAGCCTTCATTTGCTTCACCACCCACTTCTTCACGTTTCACAAACTTGGTTTTGACAGGCAGTTTGTGAGCAGCGAGGCGCATCGCTTCGCGAGCGATTTCTTCCGATACACCGGAAAGTTCGAACATGATCTTACCCGGTTTTACGACTGCTACCCATTTCTCAACGTTACCTTTACCGCTACCCATCCGAACCTCGAGAGGCTTTTGGGTGATCGGCTTGTCAGGGAAAATTTTGATCCAGACTTTACCGCCCCGTTTGATGTAACGGGTCATGGCGATACGTGCCGCTTCGATCTGACGGTTCGTGATCCACGAAGGTTCAGTCGCTTGCAGGCCGAATTCGCCGAAGTTCAGTTCAGTACCGCCTTTAGCACGACCGGCCATGCTGCCGCGTTGCTGTTTACGGTGTTTTACACGTTTAGGTACCAACATGATTAGTTGCCTCCTTCCTGAGCAGCTTGTTGTTTCTTAGCTGGGGGAAGAATCTCTCCACGATAGATCCATACTTTAACGCCGATACGACCGTAAGTCGTGTGCGCTTCAGCTGTACCGTAGTCGATGTCGGCACGCAGGGTATGAAGTGGAACAGTTCCTTCGCTGTAGCCTTCCGAACGGGCGATTTCCGCGCCGCCGAGACGACCGCTAACCGCAGTTTTGATTCCTTTTGCGCCCGAACGCATCGTTCGTTGAATCGCTTGTTTCAGAGCACGACGGAACGATACGCGACGTTCCAGCTGTTGTGCAATGCTTTCTGCGACCAGGATAGCGTCAAGCTCTTGGTTCTTGATTTCCGCAATGTTGATGTGTACTTTTTTGCCGTTCGAAATCTTAGTGATTTCGCCGCGCAGTACTTCAACTTCCGCTCCGCCTCTACCGATAACCATACCCGGCTTGGCAGTGTGGATTGTTACGTTAACGCGATTTGCCGCTCTTTCGATCTCGATCTTGGAGACAGCGGATTCTTTCAGTTTCGTTTTGAGGTATTCGCGAATTTTCACGTCTTCCATCAGCAACGTACCGAAATCTTTACCAGCGTACCATTTGGATTCCCAGTCACGGATGATTCCTACGCGGAGTCCGACCGGATTTACTTTTTGTCCCACACGTGTCCCTCCTTACTTTTCGGATACAGCCAGAGTGATATGGCTGGTGCGTTTATTGATCCGGCTTGCGCGTCCCATTGCCCGCGGGCGGAAACGTTTCAAAGTCGGTCCTTGGTTAACGTAAACCTGCGTGATTACGAGTTTGTTTACGTCCATCGAATGATTGTGCTCCGCATTGGCGATAGCCGAGTTGAGCAGCTTTTCCAAAATCGGCGATGCCGCTTTCGGAGTGTGGCGCAGAATCGCAATCGCTTCGCCTACCTGCTTGCCGCGGATCAAATCAGCGACCAGTTGGGCTTTACGAGGAGCGATGCGGGAATATTTCAAATACGCTTTTGCTTCCATTCTATCATAACCTCCCTTCGGACTTTAATGACGTCCGTTTAGCGTCTTGTTTTCTTGTCGTCGTCGGTATGGCCTTTGTAAGTACGCGTCGGCGCGAACTCACCCAGTTTGTGTCCAACCATGTCTTCCGTTACGTACACCGGCACGTGCTTGCGTCCGTCGTAAACGGCGAAAGTATGTCCGATGAATTGCGGGAAAATCGTGGAGCGTCTGGACCAAGTTTTGATAACGGCCTTTTTACTAGCTTCGTTCATGACTTCTACTTTTTTCAGCAGGTATCCGTCAATGAAAGGGCCTTTCTTGAGACTGCGTGTCATCGATTGTAGTCCTCCCTTCAGCTGGCTTCGTTCATAATCCCGGCCGTGAAGCAATGCGGGATAAGCGCATTACTTCGTGCGGCGACGGATGATGTATTGATCCGAAGATTTGTTTTTCTTACGCGTTTTGTAACCGAGCGTCGGTTTGCCCCAAGGCGAGAGCGGGGATTTACGTCCGATCGGAGCACGACCTTCACCACCACCGTGTGGGTGATCGTTCGGGTTCATAACTACGCCGCGGACTTCAGGGCGTTTGCCCAACCAGCGGTTACGACCGGCTTTACCGATCTTCACGAGTTCGTGATCCTGGTTGCCTACCGAACCGATTGTGGCGCGGCAAACTTTAAGGATGCGGCGAACTTCGCCCGAAGACAAGCGGATCGATACGTAGCGTTCTTCTTTACCCAGAAGCTGAGCTTCCGTGCCGGCTGCGCGAACGAGTTGTCCGCCTTTGCCAGGCTTCAATTCGATATTGTGGATAACCGTACCTACCGGAATGTTTTCCAGCGGCATTGCGTTACCCGTTTTGATGTCCGATCCTGGACCGGAATAGATCGTGTCGCCGACTTTCAGACCTTTAGGCGCGATGATATAGCGCTTTTCGCCATCCGCATAGTTGATCAGCGCGATGTTCGAAGTCCGGTTCGGATCGTATTCGATCGTAGCAACGCGGCCTGGAATTCCATCCTTGTCGCGCTTAAAGTCGATAATCCGGTATTTACGTTTGTGTCCGCCGCCTTGGTGACGAACCGTAATTTTACCTTGGTTGTTGCGGCCCGCTTTGTTGTACAAAGGCGACAGCAACGATTTCTCCGGCTGATTCGTGGTAATTTCTTCGAACGTCGACACGCTCATTGCGCGGCGAGCCGGGGATGTCGGTTTATACTTTTTGATTGGCACGTTGGTTTCCCTCCTTACTCTGCAGATTCAAAGAATTCGAGCGATTTGCTGTCAGGAGTCAGCGTCACGATCGCTTTTTTCCATTCGCTCGTATAACCGGAGTGACGGCCGTAGCGTTTCGGCTTAGCCGGCACGCGCAGAACGTTGACTTTCGACACTTTTACGCCGAAGATCGATTCTACTGCCTTTTTCACTTCCGTTTTATTGGCACTAGTTGCCACTTCAAACACGTACTTCGATTGACTCATCGCTTCAGCCGTACGTTCCGTAATAATCGGACGTTTGATAAGGTCGCGAGGATCTTTCATTATGCGAATACCTCCTCTACCTTCTGAACTGCGTCCTTCGTGATGATCAGTTTATCATGCACGAGAACGTCGAGAACATTGATGCCATCAGCCTGGACGAATTTTACGCCCGGGATATTGCGCGCGGACAGAGCCACGTTGTTGTCGTATTCCGGAGCCACTACCAGGGCTTTACGGTCTACGTTCAGTTTGCTCAGGATTCCTGCAAACTCTTTGGTCTTCGGAGCGTTCAGGCTCAGAGCGTCGAGAACGATAATTTCGTTCGCGATGACTTTCGAAGACAGTGCCGATTTGATCGCCAAACGACGAACTTTTTTAGGCAGTTTGTAGGAGTAGCTGCGCGGAGTCGGTCCGAAGACGATACCGCCGCCTTTCCATTGCGGAGCACGGATCGAACCCTGACGAGCGCGTCCCGTACCTTTTTGTTTCCAAGGTTTACGACCGCCGCCGCGAACTTCCGAACGTCCTTTGACTTTGTGCGTACCGGAGCGCAGGGATGCTTGCTGCATCACTACCGCCTGGTGAAGAACGTGTCCATTGGGATTGATTCCGAATACCGAGTCGCTCAGTTCGATCTCGCCGACCTGGCTGCCTTCGATATTATAGACTGCTACTTTAGGCATTTCATGTTCCTCCTTTCTTTAAGCGTTATATTATTTCTTCACCGATGCGCGAACTTTAACGAAGGCGTTTTTAGGACCCGGGATGGAGCCTTTAACGAGCAGTACGTTGCGTTCCGCGTCGACTCTTACGATTTCGAGGTTTTGGACAGTGATCGAGTCGTGGCCCATGTGTCCTGGCAGGCGTTTGCCTTTCGGCACGCGGTTAGCCTGGATGGAACCCATCGAACCCGGTCTACGGTGGTAACGCGAGCCGTGCGCCATTGGTCCGCGGCTTTGTCCCCAACGTTTGATAACGCCGGCAAAACCTTTACCTTTGGAAACGCCGCTTACGTCAACGAATTCGCCTTCTGCGAACACGTCCGCTTTAAGCACTTGTCCAACCTCGTAAGTTCCGAGGTCAACACCGCGAAGTTCGCGAATGTAGCGCTTAGGTGCAGTGTCCGCTTTCTTAGCGTGTCCTGCCTCCGGTTTGTTGGAACGGCTGGCTTTCTTGTCCGCGAAACCGATTTGTACCGCTTCGTATCCATCGTTCTCCACGTCTTTCTTCTGCAGCACCACGCAAGGGCCTGCTTCGATGACGGTTACCGGAACGACGTTACCTTCAGCGGTGAACACTTGGGTCATACCCAGTTTTTTCCCTAAGATACCTTTCATGTTGACACCTCTTTTCATTTATGTCCTTATTCAGGAGTCTTACAGTTTGATCTCGATATCTACACCGGACGGCAGGTCCAAACGCATCAGTGCGTCCACGGTTTGTGGAGTCGGGTTCACGATGTCGATCAGACGCTTGTGCGTACGCTGTTCGAACTGTTCGCGCGAGTCTTTGTACTTATGCACCGCACGGAGAACAGTAATGATTTGTTTTTCGGTAGGCAGCGGGATCGGTCCGGAAACACCGGCACCCGAACGCTTAGCTGTTTCAACGATTTTTTCGGCGGATTGATCCAGAACTCTGTGATCATATGCCTTCAAACGAATACGAATTTTTTGCTTTGCCATTTAATATTCCCTCCTTCTATCGCCCAATTTGGTATCGGACATACTCCGCGAAAATTTTCCTCACACGCCCTCTATGGCAAAGGAGCCGGGTGTGTCGGTAACCTCTCGCATCATCGCAACGTCTCAGAACAACATTCATTATTATATAGAATATGACGAGACAATGCAATACTTTTTTCAATTTGCACAAAAAGAAAGCGAGGCCCCATCCCGTCTCCGGGATAAACGCCCCGCTTCCGCTCTTTCGTTTACAATACGCCGTTGCTCGTTCCAGTACACTGTTGCTTGTTTTGCTCTATTTAAGAAGATTTAAACCTTCTTATTTTTGGATTGTTGCTACGGCGCCGGCGCCTACTGTACGTCCGCCTTCACGAATCGAGAACTTCGTTCCTTCTTCGATAGCGATCGGAGCGATCAGTTGAACGGTAACCGTGATGTTGTCGCCCGGCATTACCATTTCCGTACCTTCCGGCAGGTTGATGATGCCCGTTACGTCAGTTGTACGGAAGTAGAACTGAGGACGGTATCCTGTGAAGAAAGGCTTGTGACGGCCACCTTCTTCTTTAGTCAGGACGTAGATTTGAGCTGTGAATTCCGTGTGCGGCTTAACCGAACCCGGCTTCGACAGAACTTGTCCACGCTCGATTTGCTGACGGTCTACACCGCGCAGCAGGGCGCCGATGTTGTCGCCGGCTTGAGCGGAATCCATCAGTTTACGGAACATTTCAACGCCCGTAACAACGGATTTCTTGGACTCTTCAGCGATACCTACGATTTCGATTTCGTCGCCGATTTTAACTGTACCGCGTTCGATACGGCCAGTTGCTACCGTACCGCGGCCAGTGATCGAGAACACGTCTTCGACCGGCATCAGGAAAGGCTTCTCGGTGTCGCGTTCCGGAGTCGGGATGTACTCGTCGATGATGTTGAACATTTCAACGATTTTTTGAGCCCATTCGCCGTCCGGGTTTTGCAGAGCTTCACGAGCCGAACCTTGGATGATCGGAGTGTCGTCGCCCGGGAAGTCGTACTCGCTCAGCAGGTCGCGAACTTCCATTTCAACGAGTTCCAACAGCTCTTCGTCTTCAACCATGTCGCATTTGTTCAGGAATACGACGATGTAAGGAACGCCTACTTGGCGGGAGAGAAGGATGTGTTCGCGAGTTTGCGGCATTGGGCCGTCAGCTGCGGATACAACCAGGATCGCTCCGTCCATTTGGGCAGCGCCGGTGATCATGTTTTTAACATAGTCGGCGTGTCCTGGGCAGTCTACGTGAGCGTAGTGACGAGCTGGAGTTTCATATTCAACGTGTGCCGTCGAGATCGTGATACCACGTTCTCTTTCTTCCGGAGCCTTGTCGATTTGGTCAAATGCGACAGCGGCGCCACCGTAAGTTTTGGACAGTACAGTTGTGATTGCAGCAGTCAGGGTCGTTTTACCATGGTCGACGTGACCAATAGTACCGATGTTAACGTGCGGCTTATTACGTTCGAATTTAGCTTTAGCCATTTGAAACAGTTCCTCCTTAATATAGAAAGATTATAGTTTGTTAAACAACGCCGGAAGTCGATATCCCGAAGGACGCTTCCCTCCGGCGGTAAAAACGAGGATTACTCCCCTGCTTTGTTTTTGGATACGATTTCTTCGGCAATCGACTTCGGAACTTCTTCGTAATGAGAAAGTTCCATCGAGAATACGCCGCGTCCTTGCGTACCCGAACGCAGAGTCGTCGAGTATCCGAACATTTCGGACAGAGGCACCTTCGCACGGATAATTTGAGCACCGCTGCGTGTATCCATACCTTCGATACGGCCGCGGCGGGAGTTCAGCATGCCCATAACGTCGCCCATGTACTCCTCAGGCACGGTTACTTCGACTTTCATGATTGGCTCGAGCAGGACGGGCTTACACTTTTCCTTCGCTGCTTTGAGCGCCATCGAACCGGCGATTTTGAACGCCATTTCGTTGGAATCGACATCGTGATAAGAGCCGTCGACAACGGTCGCTTTAACGTCTACCAGCGGGAAGCCCGCGATAACGCCGCTCTTCATCTGTTCTTCGATCCCTGCAAGTGCCGGTTGAATATATTCGCGCGGTACGGAACCACCGACAACTTTGCTCTCGAATTGGCTGCCCGTGCCCGGTTCCAGAGGTTCGAATTCAACCCAGACGTGACCGTATTGACCGCGGCCGCCGGATTGACGAACGAACTTACCTTCTACGCGGGCTGCTTGACGGAACGTTTCACGGTAAGCAACCTGCGGTTTACCCACATTGGTTTCTACCTTAAACTCCCGGCGCATCCGGTCGATAATGATATCAAGGTGAAGTTCACCCATACCCGCCAGAATCGTCTGGCCGGTTTCTTCGTCCGTATGAGCGCGAAGAGTCGGATCTTCTTCGGTGAGCTTGCCCAGAGCTACGCCCAGTTTATCTTGGTCGGCTTTAGTTTTCGGCTCGACCGCGATTTCGATAACCGGATCAGGGAAGTTCATCGATTCCAGAATGACCGGGTTCTTCTCATCACACAGTGTATCACCTGTGCCCGTATCTTTCAAACCAACCGCTGCCGCGATATCGCCCGAATAAACGACGCTGATTTCTTGACGGCTGTTGGCGTGCATCTGAAGGATACGTCCGATCCGCTCGCGTTTGCCTTTCGTTGCATTCAGCACGTACGAACCGGATTGAAGCATACCGGAGTACACGCGGAAGAACGTCAGCTTACCTACGTAAGGGTCGGTCATAATCTTGAATGCCAGTGCGGAAAACGGCTCTTCGTCCGAAGAATGACGAACCGCTTCCGTACCGTCTTCAAGGTGACCTTGAATAGCAGGTACGTCGACCGGAGCCGGCAGGTAATCAACAACGGCATCCAGCATCAGCTGAACCCCTTTGTTTTTGTAGGAAGATCCGCAGATAACCGGGAAAATCTTAACGTCGATAACGCCTTGACGCAGAGCCGCTTTCAGCTCGTCGATGGAGATTTCTTCTCCTTCAAGGTATTTCATCATCAAGTTTTCGTCCAGTTCGGCGACTTTCTCTACGAGTTCCGCACGCAGTTCTTCAACCTGAGCTTTATACTCTTCAGGCACTTCAACGACTTCGATGTTTTGACCGAGATCGTCTTTGTACATGTGAGCTTTTTGCTCAACCAGGTCGATGATACCGATGAAATCGTTCTCTGCGCCGATCGGAAGTTGAATCGCTACCGAATTGGCTTGGAGACGCTCGCCCATATCTTTAACCACGTTCAGGAAGTCCGCACCGATAATGTCCATTTTGTTGACGTAAGCGATCCGCGGAACGCCGTAACGGTCAGCCTGTCTCCATACGGTTTCAGACTGAGGTTCGACACCTTCTTTGGCACTGAATACGCCTACTGCCCCGTCCAATACACGAAGGGAACGTTCAACTTCGACCGTGAAGTCAACGTGTCCCGGAGTATCGATGATATTGACGCGGTAACCGTGCCATTGAGCGGTCGTAGCGGCGGAAGTGATTGTAATCCCGCGCTCTTGTTCTTGTTCCATCCAGTCCATCGTCGCAGCGCCTTCGTGAACTTCACCGATTTTGTGCGTGATGCCCGTGTAGAACAGAATCCGTTCAGTAGTCGTCGTTTTACCGGCGTCAATATGCGCCATGATACCGATGTTACGTGTATTTTTCAAGGAGAACTCTCTTGCCATGAATGGGATTCTCCCTTCAAAATTCTGTAGTGGTTACTAGGTTGTTAAGCCGAAATCCTACCAGCGGTAGTGTGCGAACGCTTTGTTCGCTTCAGCCATTTTGTGCGTGTCTTCGCGTTTCTTCACGGATGCGCCTGTGTTGTTCGATGCATCGATGATTTCAGCCGCCAGACGCTCTTCCATTGTCTTCTCGCCGCGGTTGCGGGAGTAGTTAACGAGCCAACGGAGACCGAGAGCCGTCCGTCTTTCAGGCTTAACTTCGATCGGCACTTGATAGTTGGCGCCGCCTACACGGCGGGCTTTAACTTCGAGAACCGGCATGATGTTCTTGATTGCAGCCTCAAATACTTCCATCGGGTCGTTGCCCGTGCGTTCTTGAATCAACTTGAACGAGTTATACAGGATGTTTTGAGCTACACCGCGTTTACCGTCGATCATGATGCGGTTGATCAGACGAGTAACCAGTTTGCTGTTGTACACCGGATCCGGCAGTACGTCTCTTTTGGTAACTGGACCTTTGCGTGGCATGGATATCCCCCTTTCTCCGATATGAGAAACGCCCTCAGGCGCTCAAATTAATTTTTCTTTTCTTTCGGACGCTTAGCGCCGTATTTCGAACGAGCTTGCATACGTCCGTTTACGCCTGCAGTATCGAGAGCGCCGCGAACGATGTGATAACGCACACCCGCCAAGTCCTTTACGCGACCTCCGCGAACCAGCACTACGCTGTGTTCTTGCAGATTGTGTCCGATACCCGGAATGTAAGCAGTCACCTCGATACGGTTCGTCAGACGAACACGGGCATACTTACGAAGCGCGGAGTTCGGTTTACGTGGAGTCATCGTACCTACACGAGTGCAGACACCGCGTTTTTGCGGGGCGCTCAGGTTTGTTTCCTCACGTTTCAAAGCGTTGAATCCCTTTTGCAAAGCCGGGGATTTCGATTTGACGACTTTCGCTTGACGTCCTTTACGGACGAGTTGGTTAATAGTTGGCATTGTCATTGCCACCCCCTTCCCATATTGGTGAACATCCTTGTTACGAACTGCTTTTCCAAGTCCACAGACCCAGGCGGTTCATAAAAGAACAAATGAAAGTTTTTGCCTCAGCCGCTTGCCGCACCTGAAACAAAAACGTTCTTACACAGTTATGACTTCCTCATTTTAGCACCGCAGCCATCGCCGCACCGACTTCGATTCCGCAGGCTTTACCGAGCTCTCGCATCGTATCCACCTCGGTGACCTTCACGTCGGCTTTGGCACACAGCGCGGTGATCTTCGCGATCATACGCTGGTCCGCGTCCAAGGCCACATAAACTTCGGAAGCTAGTCCAAGTTCAACCGCTCTCGCAGTCTGCTTGGTACCGATTTTGACATGAGCATCCTGGAGTCCTTTATCATTAGACATTCGGCATATCCTCCAAAAGACAGGATTATCAATTCCCGCTCACGCACCTTTGCTATATTAGCACCTGACGCAGCGGTGTGTCAAGCAAAGAATTTCGGGGCGACGGGAAAGATTTCTCGTCCCCCACACCCCGATTCCGCTGTCCGCTCCGGCCTTATTCGGTCGTTACGGGCTCCAGCGTTTCTTCGTCGCTTTCCAGACCTTCCGGCTCTTCGAACCGTACGTTGCGGTAGCGGCTCATGCCGGTACCGGCAGGAATCAGCTTACCGATCAGCACGTTTTCTTTCAAGCCGAGCAGTTGGTCGACTTTGCCTTTGATCGCCGCGTCGGTAAGCACGCGAGTCGTTTCCTGGAAAGAAGCCGCCGACAAGAAAGAGTCGGTTTCCAGGGACGCTTTGGTGATACCGAGCAGGACCGGTTTGGCGACAGCCGGATCTTTGCCGTTCAGCATAGCTTCTTTGTTGGCCTTCTCGTATTCGTGAAGGTCGACGAAAGAGCCCGGCAGCAGCGTCGTTTCGCCCGCGTCCACGATGCGGATCTTGCGCAGCATCTGACGGATCATGACTTCGACGTGCTTGTCGTTGATTTCTACGCCCTGGTTCCGGTATACGCGCTGAACTTCCTGAAGGATATAGTTCTGCACGCCGCGGATGCCTTTGATGCGCAGCATTTCTTTCGGGTCGATCGAACCGTCCGTCAGCTCGTCCCCGGCTTCGATGGTCATGCCTTCGCGTACGCGCAGACGGGATCCGTAAGTGACCGAGTACGTTTTGCTTTCGGCTTCGCCCTGAACTTCGATCTCGCGGCGGTCTTTCGCTTCGCGGATCTCTTTCACGACGCCGTCGATCTCACTGATCGTAGCCTGACCTTTAGGGTTACGGGCTTCGAACAGCTCCTGAATACGCGGCAGACCCTGCGTGATATCGTCGCCGGCTACGCCGCCGGTGTGGAAGGTACGCATGGTGAGCTGGGTTCCCGGTTCGCCGATCGATTGAGCGGCGATGATGCCGACCGCTTCGCCGATTTCGACGTGTTTACCCGTAGCCAGGTTGCGTCCGTAGCACTTCTTGCATACGCCGTGACGGGCGCGGCAGCTGAGCACGGAGCGAATTTGCAGTTTTTCCACGCCCGCTTTGATGATTTCCTCCGCTTTGTCGGAAGTAATCAGTTCGTTGCGGGTCGCGATGACTTCGTTCGTTTCCGGATGACGGACGGTCTCGAAGCAGTAACGGCCTTCGATACGGTCGTACAGGTCTTCGATGACTTCCTTGCCGTCCTGGATGCGGCTTACCATGAAGCCTTTATCCGTTCCGCAGTCGTCTTCGCGCACGATGACGTCCTGGGCCACGTCGACCAGACGACGGGTCAGGTAGCCCGAGTCGGCGGTACGCAGCGCGGTATCGGCCAGACCTTTACGCGCGCCGTGCGTGGACAGGAAGTATTCGAGGACCGTCAGGCCTTCGCGGAAGTTCGACTTGATCGGGAGCTCGATGATCCGGCCCGACGGGTTGGCCATCAGGCCCCGCATGCCGCCCAGCTGGGTGATCTGCGATTTGTTGCCCCGCGCCTTGGAATCGACCATAAGCATGATGGAGTTGTAACGGTCCATGGATTTCATCAGAATATCACTGATTTGATCCTTGGCGTGCGACCAGATTTCGATAACCCGGTCATACCGTTCTTCGTTGGTAATCAGGCCTCGGCGGTACTGGTTGGTAATGACCGCTACCTTCTTATCCGACTCTTCCATCAGGTCTTTCTTTTCCGGAGGCACGACAACGTCGGAAACGGCTACGGTTACGCCCGAGCGGGTCGAATACGTAAAGCCGAGCTGTTTGATCTCGTCGAGGATCATCGATGTTTGAGTAGTCTGGTAAACCTCGAAGCAGCGTCCGATGATTTCGCCCAGATACTCTTTGCCGATGCCCTTCGTTTGCGGAGCGTTCATGATGCGTTCGGTGACGTCCTCGCCTTTTTCATAAATGAAGAAGTCTTCGGCTACGCCTTCGAACAGGTTGGCGCGGGTTGCGTCGTTGATATACGGGAACGATTCCGGGAAGATCTCGTTGAAGATAATCCGGCCGATCGTCGTAATCAGCAGTGCGCCCTGTTGTTTCTCGATGAAGCTGGTCTTGTTCAGCGCTTTGACCGGAATGGCCACGCGCGCGTGAAGTTCCGCCGTACCGCGCTGGTAAGCGGACACCGCTTCGTTGATATTGCGCAGAATCATGCCCGCGCCTCGGCCTTCTTTGTTGTCCATGGTCAGGTAATAAGTACCCAATACCATATCCTGGGAAGGCGTAACGACAGGCTTGCCGTCTTTCGGGTTCAGAATGTTGCCGGAAGCCAGCATCAGGATGCGCGCTTCGGCCTGCGCTTCCGCAGACAGCGGAACGTGCACGGCCATCTGGTCGCCGTCGAAGTCGGCGTTATAAGCCGTACATACGAGCGGGTGAAGGCGGATCGCTTTGCCTTCGACCAGGATCGGTTCGAATGCCTGGATGCCGAGACGGTGAAGCGTAGGGGCGCGGTTCAACAGAACCGGGTGCTCCTTGATGACTTCTTCAAGCACGTCCCACACTTCGGCGCTTACGCGTTCGACTTTGCGCTTCGCGCTCTTGATGTTGTGGGCCAGCCCTTTGTTGACCAGCTCTTTCATCACGAAAGGCTTGAACAGCTCCAACGCCATTTCCTTCGGAAGACCGCATTGGTACATCTTCAGGTTCGGACCCACGACGATAACGGAACGGCCGGAATAGTCGACCCGTTTACCGAGCAAGTTCTGGCGGAAACGTCCTTGTTTACCTTTGAGCATATGACTGAGGGATTTAAGCGGACGGTTGCCCGGGCCCGTAACCGGACGGCCGCGGCGGCCGTTGTCGATCAAGGCATCTACCGCTTCCTGCAGCATGCGCTTTTCGTTTTGTACGATAATGTCCGGAGCGCCCAGATCGAGCAGTCTTTTCAGACGGTTGTTCCGGTTGATGACGCGGCGGTACAGGTCGTTGAGGTCGGATGTCGCAAAACGTCCGCCGTCCAACTGAACCATCGGACGCAGTTCCGGCGGAATAACCGGCAGCACGTCGAGGATCATCCAGTCCGGATTGTTGCCCGAACTTTTGAATGCTTCGATCACTTCCAGGCGTTTGATCGCCCGGCTTCTGCGCTGTCCCTGCGTCGTCCGCAGTTCTTCTTTGAGGAATTCCAATTCTTTGTCGATATCCATATCCTGCAGGAGCTTTTTGACGGCTTCGGCGCCCATGCCGGCCTGGAATCCGTAACCGTATTTTTCACGGTAGCTGCGGTATTCCTTTTCCGACAAAAGCTGCTTTTTCTCCAGCGGGGTTTCGCCCGGATCGGTTACGACGTAAGAAGCGAAGTAAATGACTTCTTCGAGCGAGCGCGGAGACATATCCAGCGCCAGACCCATACGGCTCGGAATTCCTTTGAAGTACCAGATGTGGGAAACCGGAGCGGCGAGCTCGATATGGCCCATCCGCTCGCGGCGTACTTTCGCGCGGGTAACTTCGACGCCGCAGCGATCGCAGACAACGCCTTTATAACGAACCCGTTTGTACTTGCCGCAATGGCATTCCCAGTCTTTGGTCGGTCCGAAGATCTTTTCGCAGAAAAGACCTTCTTTCTCCGGTTTGAGCGTACGATAGTTGATCGTTTCCGGCTTCTTCACTTCACCGCGGGACCAAGAACGAATCTTGTCCGGCGAAGCGAGCCCGATCTTGATAAACTCGAAGTTGTTTACATCCAACAAGGAGCAACCCTCCCTATATGCGGTTCCTGATTTTTGAAACTTATTGTTCTGCGCCGACTTCCGAACCTTCCAGATTGAGGCCCAGCTTGTCGCCGCCGGTCGGTTCGTCTTCGTCGTCCAGTTCTTTCATTTCGATCTCTTCTTCGTCTTCGCTCAGGATCTTGACGTCCATGCCCAAGCTTTGCAGTTCCTTGATCAGGACCTTGAACGCTTCCGGCACGCCCGGTTCCGGCACGTTTTCGCCTTTGACGATGGATTCGTACGTTTTCACGCGGCCCACCACGTCATCGGATTTGACGGTCAGAATTTCCTGCAGCGTGTATGCCGCGCCGTAGGCTTCCAGCGCCCATACTTCCATTTCCCCGAAACGCTGTCCGCCGAACTGGGCTTTACCGCCCAAAGGCTGCTGCGTAACGAGCGAGTAAGGACCCGTGGAACGGGCGTGGATCTTGTCGTCGACCATGTGCGCCAGCTTGATCATGTGCATGACGCCGACCGTGACTTCGCGCTCGAAGCGCTCGCCGGTACGTCCGTCGTACAAGATCGTTTTGCCGCTGCGCTGCATGCCGGCTTCTTCCATCGTGTCGAATACGTCGTACTCGTTCGCTCCATCGAAGACCGGAGTCGCCACGTGAATGCCGAGACGCTGAGCCGCCATGCCCAGGTGGACTTCCAGGATTTGTCCGATGTTCATCCGCGAAGGTACGCCCAGCGGGTTCAGTACGATCTGAACCGGCGTGCCGTCCGGCAGGAACGGCATATCTTCTTCAGGCATGATGCGCGATACGACGCCCTTGTTGCCGTGACGTCCGGCCATCTTGTCGCCCTGGGAGATTTTACGTTTTTGCGCGATGTACACGCGAACGAGCTGGTTAACGCCCGGAGGCAGCTCGTCGCCGTTTTCGCGGGTAAAGACTTTGACGTCCACGACGATCCCGTCCGTACCGTGAGGCACTCTCAGGGAAGTATCGCGCACTTCGCGGGCCTTCTCGCCGAAGATCGCGTGCAGCAGGCGTTCTTCCGCCGTCAGTTCGGTTACGCCTTTAGGCGTGACTTTTCCGACCAGGATATCGCCGGCGGCAATCTCCGCTCCGATACGGATAATACCGCGGTCGTCCAGATTCTTCAGCGCTTCTTCGCCGACGTTCGGGATATCGCGCGTGATTTCTTCCGGTCCGAGCTTGGTATCGCGGGCATCGGATTCGTATTCCTCGATATGGATCGAAGTGTATACGTCTTCCTTGACCAGCTTCTCGCTCAGCAGGATGGCATCCTCGTAGTTGTAACCTTCCCATGTCATGAAGGCTACGACGACGTTGCGGCCCAGAGCCAATTCGCCCATTTCGGTCGAAGGACCGTCCGCCAGGATATCGCCTTTCTTGATGATATCGCCCGAACGGACGATCGGACGCTGGTTGATGCACGTGCCTTGGTTAGAACGCATGAATTTGTGTAATTTATAAGTGACCAAGTCGCCTTTGACTTCCTGGCCGTCGACGTTCTCGACGCGGCGCAGCGTAATTTCGCTGGCTGTCGAACGCTCGATGTAACCGTCGTATTTGGAAACGATACATACGCCGGAGTCCTTCGCCGATTTGTGTTCCATGCCGGTGCCGACGAGCGGCGCCTTAGGAATCAGCAGAGGAACGGCCTGACGCTGCATGTTCGATCCCATCAGCGCGCGGTTGGAGTCATCGTTCTCGAGGAACGGAATGAGCGCCGTCGCGACGGACACGACCTGTTTCGGCGAAACGTCCATATAGTCGACGCGATTGCTCGGCATCGGCAGGATGTTGTCGGCCTGTTTGTTGTAACGGACGATAACCATTTCGTCGGCGAAGGAATCGTCTTCGGTCAGCTGGGCGTTTGCCTGAGCCACCACGTAGTTATCCTCTTCGTCGGCCGTCAGGTAATCGATATGCTCCGTGACTTTGTTGGTCTTCGGATCGACTCTGCGGTAAGGCGCTTCGATAAAGCCGTACTCGTTGATCCGCGCGAACGTGGACAAAGAGTTGATTAGGCCGATGTTCGGTCCTTCCGGCGTCTCGATCGGACACATCCGGCCGTAATGGCTGGCGTGAACGTCTCGGACTTCGAAGCCGGCGCGTTCGCGGGTCAGACCGCCGGGTCCGAGAGCGGACAAACGGCGTTTGTGCGTCAGTTCGGCCAGCGGATTCGTCTGGTCCATGAACTGGGACAGCTGCGAACTGCCGAAGAACTCCTTGATCGATGCGATGACCGGACGTATGTTGATCAGAGCCTGCGGCGTGATAACGTTGGCGTCCTGAATCGACATCCGCTCGCGCACGACGCGTTCCATCCGGGACAAGCCGATCCGGAACTGGTTCTGAAGCAGCTCGCCTACGGAACGCAGACGACGGTTGCCCAGGTGGTCGATATCGTCGGTGTCGCCGATGCCGTGCAGCAGGTCGATAAAGTAGCTGACCGATGCGATAATATCGGCCGGCGTGATATTTTTAACCGTTTTGTCGATCTGTCCGTTCGCGATGACTTTGACCACTTTGCCGTCTTCAATCGGCGAGAACACGTCGATGGACTGCATCGGAATGTCGTTGGCTTCGAGTACGCCGCCCGCGACATGATACGTCTTCACGCTGTGCTCGCCTTCCAGATACGGCAGGATCTCGTCCAGGAGACGACGGTCCACCATTTGCCCCGCTTCCGCGATGATCTCGCCCGTTACGGTGTCGATTAGCGTTTCGGCCAGGCGCTGGTTGAACAAACGATTCTTAATATGAAGCTTTTTGTTGATC
This sequence comes from Saccharibacillus sp. CPCC 101409, assembly GCF_030518235.1. Classification (GTDB taxonomy): domain Bacteria; phylum Bacillota; class Bacilli; order Paenibacillales; family Paenibacillaceae; genus Saccharibacillus. Next base: position 33,951 of record NZ_JAULSA010000021.1, read on the forward strand.
TTGTAGCGGCCTACATTGGCGAGATCGTATCTCTTTGGGTCGAAAAAGCGAGCGATAAGCAGGCTTTTCGCGTTATCCAATGTCGGCGGTTCGCCCGGACGCAACCGCTCGTAGATCTCGATCAGCGCTTTCTCCGTCGAGTCCGTGTTGTCTTTGTCCAGCGTATTGCGGATATACTCGTCGTTGCCGAGCAGATCCAGGATTTCGGCGTCGCTGCCGAAACCGAGCGCGCGCAGCAGAACCGTAACCGGGATCTTCCGGGTACGATCGATACGAACGTAAATGATGTCTTTGGCGTCCGTCTCGAGCTCGAGCCATGCGCCGCGGTTCGGGATCACAGTCGCGCTGTATGTTTTCTTTCCGTTTTTGTCCACTTTGGTATTGAAGTAGACGCTTGGAGAGCGAACCAACTGACTGACAATAACCCGTTCCGCACCATTGATGATAAACGTACCGGTTTCGGTCATCAGCGGGAAGTCGCCCATAAATACTTCCTGCTCTTTGACTTCGCCCGTTTCCTTGTTGATCAGGCGGACTTTCACACGCAGCGGCGCCGCGTACGTTACGTCACGCTCTTTGGCATCGTCTGTCGTATATTTCGGCTCCCCGAGGCTGTAATCGATAAATTCCAAAATGAGATTGCCGGTGAAGTCCTGGATCGGCGAGATATCGTGAAACATCTCCCGAAGGCCTTCTTCGAGAAACCATTCGTAAGATTTCTGCTGAATCTCGATCAGATTCGGAACTTCGAGCACCTCATGAATTCGCGAATAACTCCGCCGAGTGCGTCGACCATATTGAACAAGATGTCCCGTCAACTATACTCACCCCTCAATGTCTACTCAACTTTAGGCACTTTTTTGAATGAAAAATGCCGAGTTTAAAAATTCCATTGCGACCCTTACTTTGAATCACGTATAATGAGACCAAGGCGGGCGCCCGACCCTTACATGCAGAAAAGCCCTTATCGATTGGTTTCGAAAAAAGAGCGTCGCATGCCGGATCAAAATGAATCGAAGCTTGAAATGAAACGTCGCTGCACATCTTTCACAATGCCGTCAAAAATACCCGTAGCGTTGCATTTCGCACATCAAAATACTAAGCCCCAAACAAAACCGCGCTTCCTTTGCTGTTTTGCGGAGCCTCTTGACATTTTAATATGCTAAAGCCACGTAGGGCATTCTATACTGACATTTTATAACTATATCACGGCTCCGCAAGCAAGTCAATCCCTTTTCTTTATGAAAAGGTTAGACTTCCTCTCGCTTTGTCGCTTTGTAAATTCGGTACCCTTTGTCCTTCGTTACTTCTTCCACAGACTCGAACAGCGATTCCAGTTTGGCTTTCGCCGACGGAGCTCCCTGCTTTTTCTGAATGACGATCCACAGTGCCCCTCCGGGATTCAACTGCGCGTGCGCCTGCTCGAACAATCGGTGTACGGTTTCTTTGCCTGCGCGAATCGGGGGGTTGCTGATGACGATATCGAAACGTTCCGCCGCTACCGCTTCCAGCAAATCGCTTTGCAGCGCTCTGGCCTGCGCAATTCCGTTCGCCGCCGCATTTGCCGCAGCCAATTCGATCGCGCGCTCGTTTACATCCAGCATAGTTACTCGGGATGCGCCAAGCAGCCCGGCCGCGATGCCGATCGGTCCGTAACCGCAGCCGACGTCCAGCACCGAAGCCCCTTCCGGAATCTCCAGCGCCTCGATCAGCACATGACTGCCGTAATCGAGACCGCCTTTCGAAAAAACGCCCGAGTCCGTAACCAGTTTGATCGTTCTGCCGCGAAGCCGCACCTCGATCGTTTTGCGATCGTGCGCCGCCGACGGACGATTTGAATAATAATGGTCCGACACGTCTTCAACTCCTTTCCATCTTTCGAAAAGTTGCCCGTTGAAGGCTTATATACGCGAACAGACCCCCGAAGCAGGATAACTTCGAGGGTCTGCCCTGTATAACGCTTTTGTTAAAAAGCGATTACTTCACTTCTACGGAAGCGCCAGCTTCTTCGAGCTTTGCTTTTACAGCTTCTGCGTCTTCTTTGGAAGTTTTTTCTTTGATTGCTTTTGGAGCGTTGTCTACAACTTCTTTTGCTTCTTTCAGGCCGAGACCTGTGATTTCGCGAACGACTTTGATAACGTTGATCTTCGAAGCGCCAGCGCCTGTCAGGATAACGTCGAATTCAGTTTGCTCAGCTTCAACCGCTGCGCCGCCGCCTGCTGCTGCTACCGGAGCTGCTGCAGTTACGCCGAATTCTTCTTCGATTGCTTTAACCAGGTCGTTCAGTTCCAGTACAGTCATGCCTTTGATGGCTTCAAGGATTTGCTCGTTGCTCATGATTGAACCTCCATTTGGGTATGTGGGATCAGCCCGTTAAGGCTGTCGATTTTGTAAAACGGATTGAGAATTTGTGCATAAGACCGCTAAGCGATCTTATGCGCTCTGCTGCTCGTCTTTTTCCGCAACGGCTTTGACTGCCAGTGCGAAGTTGCGCACCGGAGCTTGGAGCACGCTGAGGAGCATGGACAGCAAACCTTCGCGGGAAGGCAGGGAAGCCAGTGCTTTCAGTTCGTCGGCACTTACTACGCGTCCTTCTACTACGCCGCCTTTAAGTTCCAGAGCTTCGTTCGTTTTCGCGAAGTCGTTCAGGATCTTAGCAGGCGTGACAGCGTCTTCCGTACCGAATGCGATTGCAGTCGGGCCGGCAAGAACGGCGTCGAGTTCGCTCAGCTCGGCAGCAGCCGTTGCGCGGCGAACCAGCGAGTTTTTCAGAACCTGAAACTCGACGCCCGCTTCGCGAAGCTGTTTACGCAGCTCGGTAACTTGAGCAACGTTAAGACCACGATAGTCGACAACCACGGTCGATACGCTTTCGCGCAGTTTACCGGCGATTACGTCTACCGACTCTTGTTTGGATTGAATCACTTTTGCGTTAGCCAAATCGTACACCTCCTGTTGAATTCGAGTGAAGCGCCGGACCGCCGCTGCGGACGATTCGGTCGCCTCCACTTTTGCCACATTCAAGTCTGACTTAACGTGCGGCGCATGCAATAAGAAAAGCCTCCGCAGAAGTCTACGAAGGCTTGACGAATCAGCAGAGCTGAAATTCTATCACACACCTCGGTAGGGAATTAAGCCCGAAAGCACCTACTGTCTACGGTAAGCATATTCAAATTTAGCAAACCGTCCAATTGAGAACGGAATGGAACAACTTCTACAGCTTATCGAAAAGTTCGACCGAAGTCAACCCTTTTTTATCTGTACGAAGTTGTGTTAACGCGAATGCTCGGTCCCATCGTTGCGGACACGGCTACGCCTTTCAGATAAACGCCCTTGGCAGCAGCCGGTTTAGCGCGGTTCAGCGCGTCCATCAGTGCTTTCAGGTTTTCGTTCAACTGATCCTCACTGAACGACGCTTTGCCGATCGGTGCATGGATTTGGCCCGCTTTGTCCAGACGGTATTCGATTTTACCGGCTTTGATTTCTTGCACAGCCTTGGTAACGTCGAATGTAACTGTACCGGCTTTAGGGTTAGGCATGAGGCCTTTACCGCCGAGCAGACGACCCAGTTTACCGACTTCGCTCATCATGTCAGGCGTCGCTACGCAGACGTCGAACTCGAACCAACCTTGTTGGATCTTGTTGATCATGTCCTGATCGCCTACGAAATCCGCTCCGGCAGCTTCCGCTTCCTTCGCTTTATCGCCTTTTGCAAATACCAGTACGCGCTGCGTTTTACCCGTGCCGTGTGGCAGGACAACGACGCCGCGGACGGCTTGGTCTTGTTTACGCGGGTCTACGCCCAGACGTACTGCCGCTTCGACGGTTTCGTCGAATTTAGCTGTAGCGGTTTTCTTGACGAAACCTACAGCTTCGGCCGGTTCGTAAGTTGCTTCGCTGTCGAACAGCTTGGCAGCTTCTACGTATTTCTTACCGTGTTTAGCCATTGTGTATTCCTCCTTTGTGGTGTTAGCGGGTAACCCTCCCACATATGCCGCACTTCCTATGAGGCTCGGCTTTGGAACGAGGTCCAAGAATTAGTCTTGGATCGTGATGCCCATGCTGCGAGCAGTACCTTCGACCATGCGCATAGCGGACTCGACGTTCGCAGCGTTCAGGTCGGGCATTTTTTGTTCGGCGATTTGACGAACGGTATCGCGGTTAACCGTTGCCACTTTCTTTTTGTTCGGTTCGCCCGAACCTTTCTCGATCTTCGCGGCGACGCGCAGCAGAACTGCAGCCGGCGGAGTTTTCGTGATGAAAGTGAAAGAACGGTCTTCAAATACGGAGATCTCGACCGGAATGATCAGACCTGCCTGGTCGGCTGTGCGAGCATTGAATTCTTTACAGAATGCCATGATGTTCACACCTGCTTGACCCAGTGCCGGACCTACCGGAGGCGCCGGGTTGGCTTTGCCTGCAGGAATTTGAAGTTTCACCATTTTAATGACTTTCTTTGCCATTGAGAAACACCTCCTTGCGTTAATTAAATCTTCTCGACTTGCGTGTAATCCAGCTCAAGCGGAGTTTCGCGCCCGAACATGTTGACGTGCACCTTCAGCTTGCTTTTCTCCAGCAGAATTTCTTCCACCGTTCCGACAAAGTTTGCAAAAGGTCCCACTTTGATACGCACGGATTCCTTCAGATCGAATTCGATCTTCGGTTTCGGCTCGTCCATGCCCATATGCTTCAGAATTTGTTCGACCTCTTCCGGAAGCAGGGCTGTCGGCTTGGAACCGGAACCCGTCGAACCTACGAATCCGGTGACGCCCGGCGTGTTGCGGACAACATACCAAGAATCATCGGTCTGGATCATTTCCACCAAGACGTAACCGGGATACACTTTGCGCATGACGGTTTTTTTCTTGCCGTCTTTGTCGACCAGTTCTTCTTCCATCGGAACAAGAACCCGGAAAATCTTGTCTTCCATGCCCATGGATTCTACGCGCTTTTCCAAATTGGCTTTGACTTTGTTCTCATACCCGGAATAGGTATGAACGACGTACCATCTTTTTTCCATATCAAGCCACCTACAGGCCCTTCCTTAAATTATCGCTTCAATCGCATAGGAGAGTCCAATGTCGATTACCCAAAAGAATACAGCCATCACAACAATCGTTCCCAAAACAACAAGCGTGTAATTGGTCAGTTCTTTGCGATTGGGCCAGCGAACCTTTTTAAGTTCAGCCCAGCTTTCGGAGAAAAAGGAAAACATAGACTTGAAGCTATTTTTCACGCCTACGACACCTCCAACAAACTATCTGGTTTCACGATGAGGAGTTTGCGAGTTACAGTACTTGCAATACTTCTTCATCTCCATGCGGTCAGGGTGATTACGTTTGTTTTTCATCGTTGTATAATTGCGCTGCTTGCACTGCGTGCATGCCAACGTGATAATAACCCGCATAGATTTACACCTCCCGAAGATATCCTTCAACTAAGAAGAACTCGTATTGAGCCTAAAATCATGATTTTAGGCCTACCTAAAACACTTTAGCATAGCCGGTATATGCTGTCAACGAAAAAGCTTGAACAGACGCGGTTTTATTGGCCTCCATAAGAAAAAGACTCCGCTGCCGGAGTCCCGTTCGTTGTTCTCGTTGTCCACGCTCCGTCCAAAACGCTTTCGCATCGGGCGGAAGGTAAAATGCACGGCGGCGCGGAAGTCCCGTCAGACCTGATCGCGAACTTCCAGATAACGTTCAAGCTTGCGCTTGACGCGCTGCAGGGCGTTGTCGATCGACTTGACGTGCCGGCGCAGATCGACGGCGATCTCCTGGTAGGAGCGCCCGTCGAGATACAGCATCAGGACCTTGCGCTCCAGATCGCTGAGAATCTCCGACATCTTGTCTTCCAGACCGTTGAATTCCTCGCGGTTGATAATCAGTTCTTCCGGATCGCAGACCTGCGACACGCAGATCACGTCGAGCAGCGTGCGGTCCGAATCTTCCTCGTAAATGGGCTTGTCCAGCGAAACGTACGAATTCAGCGGAATATGCTTCTGCCGGGTCGCCGTCTTGATCGCCGTGATGATCTGGCGCGTGATGCACAGCTCGGCGAACGCTTTGAAAGAAGCCAGCTTGTCGCCGCGGAAATCGCGGATCGACTTGTACAGGCCGATCATCCCTTCCTGGATGATATCCTCGCGGTCCGCCCCGATCAGGAAATACGAGCGGGCTTTGGCGCGAACGAAGTTCCGGTACTTGTTGATCAGATACTCCAGCGCTTCGCTGTCTCCGGTACGGACCGCTTCCACGATCTCTTCGTCGCTCTGGAAATCGAAAGGTGACACTATGACGTCTTTGAGATCTACACTCACCAGCAATCCCTCCGGCCGCGGCGCAAGTTTCGAGCCTGTCGTAAAAGTTAGCCTCAGTATATATTATGTCACCTTACACCGTCAACCGCAGATCGTCCAAAAGAGGGTCGCCGTGCCGAATAATTCCTTTTTGTACACCGAGTTGTAAAAAAACGCTTACTTCGCCTCAACGAAGGGGCTCGGCGCCGCAGCGTTCACTGACGGCGCCAGCGTTCGAACAGCCGAAGCTGTTCCGGCGTGAGTTTCCCGTCGATGGTGTTGCGGCTTCCCTTCTGCGTCTGCTCGGCAATCTTGCGCCCGATCTCCCGCTCGCTTTGCTCGACGTCGACCAGCAGCTCGAGCGCGGGAACCCGCAGCGCGCCCTGGGCGAAAGCGACGCTTTGTTCGACAAAGTCGCTCGTCGCGACGTACACCAGGCGACGTTTGCGCCCGCCCAGCTCGGCGGCGAAGCGCTCGATCGCTTCGTCGGCCGTTTCCTTTTCCCGCGTAAAGTACACTTCCACTTTTCCGTACTCGAACGTTTTGCCTTTGCCCGGCACCCGATAAGCGTCGAACACGGCGATGACCCGCCGCCCCGTGAACGCTTGATAATCGGCCAGACGCTCCAGCAGGCGGTCGCGCGCCTCGTTCATATCGATTTGCGACAGCGGAGCCAGGTCGGGCCAGGCTCCGATCATGTTGTAGCCGTCCACCAGAAGCACATCCCGCAAATCGGCCATAAGTTCACGCTACTTTCTTCCGCTGCGCTGGCGCAGCACTTCGTACATCACGACGCCCGCGGCCACCGAAGCGTTCAGCGAGTTGATTCGGCCCTGCATCGGGAGCTTGACGAGCACGTCGCATTTCTCGCGCACAAGCCGTCCCATGCCTTCGCCTTCGTTGCCGATTACCAGCGCAAGCGGTCCTTTAAACACGCTGGCTTCGTAGATTTCTTCTTCGGCGCGCACGTCGGTGCCCGCGATCCAGACGCCGGCTTCCTTGAGCTTCTCGATCGTCTGCGCCAGGTTCGACACCCGCGCGACCGGCACGTATTCCGCCGCTCCCGCGCTCGTTTTGGAAACGGTGGCGTTGACCTGCGCCGAGCGCCGCTTCGGAATAATGACGCCGTGCACGCCCGTGCAGTCGGCCGTCCGAAGAATCGAACCCAGATTGTGAGGATCTTCGATCTCGTCGAGGATCAGCAGGAACGGGTCTTCGTCTTTGGCCGCCGCCGCGGCGAGCAGGTCTTCGACCTCCGCGTAGATGTACGGAGCCGCCTGGGCGACAACGCCCTGATGCTGGATGCCCGGCACCAGCGTATCGAGCTTGCGCTTGTCCGCGGACTGCACCACGACGCCCCGTTTCTTGGCTTCCGCGAGAATCGGCTGCATCTGCTTCTGCTGCGCGCCCTCCGCAACCCAGATTTTGTTGATGCTGCGTCCGGCTTTCAGCGCCTCGGTGACCGAGTGCTTGCCGGCGATCAGATCTTCTTCCATATCGTTTTTCCCTTCCTGCCGGCGGCGCGCGGCCGCCTCTTTATTTGCCCTGCTTCGCTTTGAAATCCGTTATTCAATCCCGTTCCGGTTCCCGCGCTTCGGCCGCCGCGTCTTTGCCCGCGGACAGCCCGATCCGGATCAGCTCTTCGAGCCGCCCGTGTTCGCCTTTGTAGTACAGATAGCCGGCCAGGCACTCGAGCGCCGTCGCATGCCGGTAATCGATCACATTGGCGTTCTTCGGCATCGTGCCCGACTTGGCGTTGCGGCCGCGGCGGACGATATCCGCTTCTTCTTCGGTCAGCACGCCTTCCAGCCGGAACAGCAGCCGTGCCTGCGCGCCCGCCGAAACGAGCTTGGTCGCTTCGCGGTGCAGATAGTGCGGCCGCAGGTTGGCTCCCGTGATCAGATACTGGCGGATCGCCAGCTCGAATACCGCGTCGCCGAGATAAGCGAGCGCGATCGGCGGAAGCTGCCCCGCCGGTTTGGACGGGGGAAAATCGAACAGCAGCCGTTCTTCGCCCGGCGCGTTTTTGTTTTCGTGTCCGGTCATCTTATTTTCTCCGCCATCTCATGCCCTGAGGCGTATCTTCCAGCGCGATGCCGCGCTCGGCCAGCAGGTCGCGGATTTCGTCGGAACGGCTCCAATTTTTCGCTTTGCGGGCTTCGGCGCGTTCTTCGATCAGACGCTCCACTTCCTCGTCCAGCAGTTCTTCGCCCGGCTGCGCCGCGATGCGCAGCACGCCGTTCATTTTTGCAAAAGCCTCAAGCAGCGCTTCGAGATCGGCTTTGCGCGCCACTTCTTCGCGCAGGATCAAGTTCGCTTCGTTCACCCATTCGAACACGGCCGTTACCGCGTCCGGCGTATTGAAGTCGTCGTCCATTTTCGCGTAGAACTCGCCCAGTACCGCATCCAGGCGCTCGCGCAGCAGATCCGATACGCCTTCGCCGCCCGCTGCCGTTTTGAGACGGTGATGCAGGCCGGAAACGGCGTTTTCGATCCGCTCCACGCTGTTCAGCGACTGCTGCATATTGTCGGCGCTGAAGTTGAGCGGATTGCGGTAATGCGTCGAAAGCACGAAATAGCGCAGCGCTTCTTTTTTATACCGTCCGCGCAGTTCCTGCACCGTGATGCCGTTGCCGAGCGACTTGGACATTTTCTCGTTGTCGATATTGACGTAGCCGTTGTGCATCCAGTAGTTGGACAGCGAATGGCCGGTCAGCGATTCGGACTGGGCGATCTCGCACTCGTGGTGCGGGAACTGCAAATCCTGTCCGCCGCCGTGGATATCGAGCGTGTCGCCGAGATAGCGCCGGGCCATCGCCGAGCATTCGATATGCCAGCCCGGACGTCCCGGTCCCCACGGGCTTTCCCAGAAGATTTCGCCCGGCTTGGCGCCTTTCCAGAGCACGAAATCTTCCTGGTTTTCTTTGCGCGCGTCCACCTCGATCCGTATGCCGAATTGAAGCTGCTCCAGGTTCTGGCGCGACAGTTTGCCGTACTCGTCGAAGCTGGAAGTGCGGAAATAAACGTCGCCGCCGCTCGGATACGCGTGCCCCGTGTCGACCAGCTCGCCGATAAAGGCGACGATATCGTCCATATTTTCGGTTACTCTCGGATTCAGCGAAGCTTTTTGCACGCCGAGCCCGTCCAGATCTTCGTAATAAGCCGCGATAAACTTCTCCGCCACTTCCGGCACGGTCGTGTTCATCGCTTCCGCTTTGCGAATGAGCTTGTCGTCCACGTCCGTGAAGTTGACCACGTAATTGACCTCGTAGCCGCGGTCTTCCAGATAAGCGCGCACCACGTCGAAAAAAATCACCGGACGCGCGTTGCCGATATGGATATAGTCGTATACGGTCGGGCCGCAGACGTACATATTGACTTTATCCGGATTGACCGGCACAAACTCTTCCTTCGCTCTCGTCATCGTATTGTAGATTTGCAGGGCCATCTTTTACACAATCCTCTCTCGATTCGTTCCGCAATCACTTGTTCACTTGCATCTTTCCGCGTTTCCGGCCGCTCGCGGCGGTTCTTCGAATCCTCCGCGGCGCGTCCGCTCCAGTTCCGCCTGAAGCTCGCGCACCTGCCGCTGGAGCTCGCAGATCGCGTCGTGCGAAGGGTCCGGCATCTGGTGGCTCAGCCGGTCGACCTTGCGCCCGTGCTGGCGGACGATTTGTCCCGGAATGCCCACCACCGTGCTGTTCGGGGGCACCTGCTTCAGCACGACGGAGTTCGACCCGATATTGCACTGGTCGCCGATCGTGATGGAACCGAGAATCTTGGCGCCCGATCCCACGACCACGTTGTTGCCGATCGTCGGATGGCGCTTTCCTTTTTCTTTACCCGTACCGCCGAGCGTGACGCCCTGGTAAATCACGACATCGTCGCCGATCTCGCACGTCTCCCCGATCACCACGCCCATCCCGTGGTCGATAAACAGCCGACTGCCGATCGTGGCGCCCGGATGAATCTCGATGCCGGTAAAAAAACGGCTGGCCTGCGAGATCACTCTCGCAATCGTAAAGCGCCGCCACCGGTAAAAGCGATGCGCGACCCGGTGCGCCCAAATGGCATGCAGCCCCGAATACGTAAATACGACTTCAAACATGCTTCTCGCCGCCGGATCGTTGTCGAATACCGCCCGGATATCGGACTTCATGGATTTGAACATCCCTTTTTCTCGCCTCGCTCCCCTTGCCGCAAATGTAAAAAAGCCCCCGCAGCATAAATGCTGCAGAGGCGTTAGACCGCGGTTCCACTCTGCTTGGACTCCGAACAGGCCGGAATCTCTCTCGTTTAAAGTCCGTAACGGGGACTGTCCGGCGGACTCTAGCCCCGCGCCCGCAAAAGCGAAAGGTTCGAATCCGCAGCTCCCAGGCGCATTTCCGTCTGCCGGCTCCGGACGGTTCCCAGCCCGCGCCTTCGGCCCGAATGGGCTTACCGGCGTTCGGCCGTCCTCTCTGGGGGATTCGGCGTACGACGTACTTCTCCTGATCTTCGCTATAGAAATATTCGATTGAAGACGATGTTCGATAGATCTTGTTTAGCCATTATAAACGAATCCCCCCGGTCTGACAATCATCCCGGGAGTGAAATTACGCGCCTTGAACCTGCGACCGCAGGCGTTCGATCACGCGATCGCGGCCCAGCAGGTAGATCGTCTGGTTCAGGTCGCGGCCGTGCATCTGTCCGGTCAGCGCGACGCGGATCGGCATGAACAGCTGTTTGCCTTTGATGCCGTTCTCTTTTTGCACTTCCTTGATCAGCGCGGCCATGCGTTCGGGCGAGAACTCGTCGGAAGCTTCGATCTTCGCCAGGAACGCGCTCAGCGCAACCGGCGCTTTCTCGTCGGCCAGCACTTCGCGCTCTTCGCCGCCGAACTGCACGTCGTCGCGGAAGAACATCTCCGACAGCGCCACGATATCGGAAGCCGAGTTCAGCTGCTCCTGGTACAGCGCCACGAGGCGCTGCGCCCAGTCCTGCTGCGAAGCGTCCAGCGGCTCCGGCAGACGGCCCGCTTTTTGCAGATGGGGAATCGCCAGGTCGGCAATCCGCCGCGGCTCGGCGTTCTTGATGTAGTGATTGTTGATATGCGCCAGCTTATGCGGATCGAACACGGCGGGGCTTTTGGACAGACGGTTCGAGTCGAAGATCGAGATCAGCTGCTCGCGGCCGAAGATCTCTTCTTCGCCTTCCGGGGACCAGCCGAGCAGCGCGATAAAGTTGAACAACGCTTCCGGCAGATACCCCAGTTCCTCGTACTGCGAGATAAACTGGATAATCGATTCGTTCCGTTTGCTGAGCTTCTTGTGGTCGTCGCCCACGATCAGCGTCATATGGCCGAACCGCGGAGGCTCGAAGCCCAGCGCTTCGTAGATCATCAGCTGGCGCGGCGTGTTGGAGATATGGTCTTCTCCGCGCAGCACGTGCGAGATCTTCATCAGGTGATCGTCGAGCACGACCGCGAAGTTGTACGTCGGGATTCCGTCGCGCTTCACGATGACGAAGTCGCCCGTGTCTTCCGTGGTAAACGAAATCTCGCCTTTGACCATATCGTCGAACGTATACGTCTTGTTCGCCGGCACGCGGAACCGCACGCTCGGCACGCGGCCTTCGGCTTCGAACGCACGGCGCTGCTCCGGCGTCAGATCGCGGTGCTTGCCGGAATAGCGCGGAGTCTCGCCGGCCGCCATCTGCTGCTCGCGTTCCTGTTCCAGCTCTTCTTCCGTACAGTAGCACAGGTAAGCCAGCTCTTTGTCCAGCAGCTCCTGCCAGTACTTTTTGTAAATATCCAGCCGTTCCGTCTGTCGGTAAGGGCCGTACTGCCCGCCGATATCGATGCTTTCGTCCCAGTCGATGCCGAGCCACCGCATATATTTCAGCTGGCTTTCTTCCCCGCCGGCCACATTGCGCTTCACGTCGGTATCTTCGATCCGGACGATGAATTTACCGCCCTGGCTGCGGGCAAACAGATAGTTGAACAGCGCCGTTCTGGCGTTGCCGATGTGCAGATGGCCCGTCGGGCTCGGCGCATAACGTACGCGTACTTCCTTGCTCATGATTGTCTTCCTCCCGTATCGTTTCTACAACTCTTTCAAGATGATAGCATACCCTTCGTCAGACAGACAACGGCCTGCGCCGCAATGCCTTCGCCGCGTCCGGTAAAGCCGAGCCACTCGGTCGTCGTCGCTTTGACGTTGACCCGCGACTCGTCCGCGCCGAGCGCTCCCGCGATCACCGTCACCATCTGCGGGATATAAGGCGCCATTTTGGGCTGCTGCGCGATAATCGTCGCATCGACGTTGCCGAGTTCGTAACCCCGCTCCCGCGCCATTTTCCAAACGTGCTCCAACAGCTTCAGGCTGTCCGCGTCTTTGAACGCAGGGTCCGTATCGGGAAAATGCCGTCCGATATCGCCCAGCGCCAGCGCGCCCAGAATCGCGTCGCTGATCGTATGCAGCAGCACATCGGCGTCGGAGTGCCCGAGCAGCCCTTTGTCGTGCGGAATCGTAACGCCGCCGATAATGCAGGGCCTGCCCTCCGTCAACTGATGCACATCGAATCCCTGACCTATCCGAATCATGATTTGTTCCCCTTCCGCTCCGCCAGAAGCCTGTATTCCGCATAATCCAGATCCTCGGGCGTCGTAATCTTGATATTCGTATAATCGCCGTGAGTCACCGATACCGGCACGCCCAGACGCTCGACCAGCATCGAATCGTCGGTGCCGACGAAGCCTTCGCCGGCCGCGCGTTCGTGCGCCCGGCGCAGATCGTCGGTCCTGAAGCCCTGCGGCGTCTGAATCGCCCACAGCGCGCTGCGGTCCGGCGTATCCGCGATAATGCCGCTTCCCCCGTCTTGCGTCCGCTCGACGCGCTTAATCGTATCTTTGACCGGGACCGCCAGCACGGAGGCTCCGGTGCTTAGCATCTCGCCGTAGCAGGCCGCGATCTCCTCCACCCGGACAAAAGGCCGCACGCCGTCGTGCACCATCACCCAAGGCGCGGACACGCGTTTCAACCCTTCGTACACGGAATGCTGCCGCTCGGCTCCGCCGGCGACCACCGCGGCCACCTGCTTGCAGCCGGCTTCTTCGATATACCGGCCGCAGCGCTCCACATCGGCGGCGCCGGTCACGACGACGATCTCGGCGGTCGCTTCGAAGCGTTCGAACGCCCGGATCGCGCGGATAAACAGCGGATGCCCGTCCAACTCCAGGAACTGCTTGCTTTCCTGCGTTCCCATGCGCGTGCCGCGGCCGGCCGCGACCACGATCACGCTCAAATTCCGTTCCATACGTTGACAGCCCCCGCTTTTGCGTCCGTTTCGCTTTTTTTCGCGTCTTTCTAGTATACCCTCGTACAGCCTCGAAAACTAGAGCTTGTACGCAAACTCCGAAGGATACGGACGCTGCGCGCATGACCTGCAATCGCGCCCGGAAAGCTGGCAGGACGCCGAAAAAGTCAAAGAACCTTCTTTCCCGCCCGTGTCGCGGTATCGAAGGTTCTCCGTCATGCGTATGCGCCATAGACTGTCGAAAACGTCCGGGCGTGCTTTTTAAACCTGGCGATCGATCAAGACCTGCTCCTGCAGACGGCGCAGTCCTTCCTTGATCGTGCGCGCCCGCGCTCCGCCGATTCCGTCCACCTCGTCGAGCTCTTCGAGCTCGGCTCTGGCCACCCGGTTCAGCTCGCCGAAATGCTCGGTCAGATTGTGCACGATCACGTTCGGCAGCCGCGGAATCTTGCTCAGCACGCGGTAGCCGCGCGGCGTGAGCATCTCGTCGGCCGTCGACGTTTGGGCCGGATAACCGAGCAGCCGCACGGTATGGACGGTGTCGAGCAGTTCGTCGTCCGTGGAGCGCCGCAGCGAAGCCAGAATCTCCTTCGCTTTATCGTCGCCCTGCTGGACGGTGTAGTCTTTGAGCAGCAGCAGCACTTCGCGCTCGGTGTTGCCGACCAGCTCTTCCATCTGCATGGAGATCAGGCGGCCTTCATTGCCCAGCTCGCTGACATAGCGCTGGATCTCCGTCTTGATGCGCAGCACCATGTCGACCCGGCGGATTACGCCGACGACTTCGGCCAGCGTGACCAGCTCTTCGAATTCCGAAGCGGTCAGGTTGGTCAGCGCCTGCGTCAGCACCGCTTTGTACTTCTCGAGCGTCTGGATCGCCTGGTTCGCTTTGGTCAGGATGACCCCGATCTCCTTGAGCGTATAGCGAAGATTGCCCAGATACAGCGTGATGATATTGCGCCGCTGGGAAATGGAAACGACCAGCTTGCCGGTCTGCTTGGCGACCCGCTCGGCGGTCCGGTGCCGGATGCCCGTCTCCGACGACGAAATCGCCGGATCGGGAATCAGCTGCGTGTTGGCGTACAGAATGCGCTTCAGATCCTCGCTGAGGATAATCGCGCCGTCCATCTTGGCCAGCTCGTACAGATAATTGGGCGAAAAATCGCAATTGATGGAAAACCCGCCGTCGACCACTTCCATTACTTCCGGGCTGTACCCGACGACGAGCAGCGCGCCGGTCTTGGCCCGCAGCACATTCTCCAGGCCGTCGCGAAAAGGGGCTCCTGGTGCGACGAGTTTGAGCAGTTCATTCATTTTTACCGATTCCGAGTCCTTCATTGGCTGCCTCCCCTCGCGTTGACCGCCTCTCGGCCAACGCCCTACTCTAGCGCCGCTTTGAGCGCCTGCGAAACGGTCTCGACGCCGATCAGCTCGATCCCTTTGGGATGCTTCCATCCCTTCAAACTTTTCTCCGGCAGGATCACCCGTTTAAAACCGAGTTTCAGCGCTTCCTTGACGCGCTGTTCCGCCCGCGCCACCGCGCGGACTTCGCCGGTCAACCCGATCTCGCCGAATACGGCGTCGTAAGGCCGCGTCGGCTTGTCCTGCACGCTGGACGCGATGCAGACGGCTACCGCCAGATCGACCGCCGGCTCGTCCAGCCGTACGCCGCCCGCCACGTTGACGTAAGCGTCCTGCGTTTGCAAATACATGCCCATCCGCTTCTCCAGCACCGCGATAATCAGGTTCAGCCGATTATAGTCGATGCCGGTCCCCATTCGCCGCGGAGAAGGAAAATGCGTCGTCGCCACCAGCGCCTGAAGCTCGACCAGCACCGGCCGGGTTCCTTCCATGCTGGCGACGACCGTCGTGCCCGATACGCCCATCGCCCGCTCCGACAGGAACAGCTCAGACGGATTGGTTACTTCGTCGAGCCCTTCTTCGCGCATTTCGAAAATACCCATCTCGTTCGTCGAACCGAATCGGTTCTTCACCGCGCGCAGAATGCGGTACGTATGATGGCGCTCGCCTTCGAAATACAGGACGCAGTCCACCATATGCTCCAGCATGCGCGGACCGGCGATCGCGCCTTCCTTCGTCACGTGGCCGACCAGTACGGTCGCGATGCCGCCGTTCTTGGCGATGCGCATAAATCTCGCGGTGCATTCGCGCACCTGCGACACACTGCCCGGCGCGCTCGTCACATCCGGCTGATACACCGTCTGGATGGAGTCGATGACCAGAAAGTCCGGCGCGATCTGCTCGATCGACAGTTCGATCTGTTCCATATTGCTCTCGCAGAGCACGTACAGCTGCGCCGACAGCGCACCCAGCCGCTCCGCGCGGAGCTTGGTCTGCTTCACCGATTCTTCCCCGGAAATATACAGCACCTTGAGGCCCGAAGCGGCCAGCGAGTGCGACGTTTGCAGCAGCAGCGTCGATTTGCCGATACCGGGATCGCCGCCGACCAGGATCAGCGATCCCGGCACGACGCCGCCTCCCAGCACGCGGTTCAATTCCCCGATCTTCGTATCGACCCGCGGTTCCTGCCCGCCTTCGATATCGGTGATCGGCAGCGGCTTCTGCGTTCCCTGCAGCAGAGACGAGTTCATGCCGCCCATCCCCTGGGTTTTGACGCTGCTGCTCACGGTTTCTTCCACCATGGAATTCCACGACTGGCAGCCCGGGCATTTGCCGTACCATTTCGGCGATTCATAGCCGCATTCGGTGCAATAAAACTTGGTTTTTGTTTTTGCCATGGATCTCCCTTCTAACCGGCTTACCGGACGTGCGGATTTCTTTCTTCGCTCCTACGTGATGATCCGGCGCTTGCGGAAAGCTCTTCCCTAAAAGTTTATCATTTATTTCCTGCAAAAGTAAGGCCCGGCGCACGCAAACGAAAGAAGCAGACAAAAAGCCGAGCCGCGCAGTTCAAGCATGCGCGGTCCGGCTTTTTGCGTCGGCCGGAGCGGCCGCTTCAAAGGTTGCCCTTTTTCCGCTGGAGCTCCGTTCCGTTTTTCGATTTCCTTACGGTTCAAGCGGCTGCCCGAGGGCAGCGATAGGAATCACTGTTCGGACTTCTCGACCGAGACCGCCGGCTGCTCTTCCGTCTTCTCGACGGTCAATGCGCCGTCTTTCTCGTCGATAAAGAGCGAATCACCTTTGGCTACGCGGCCGGTCAGCAGTTCTTCGGACAAACGGTCCTCGATATGCTTCTGGATCGCCCGGCGCAGCGGACGCGCGCCGTAAGCCGGATCGTACCCTTCTTTTGCCAGGAACGCTTTGGCTTCGTCGGTCAGCGTAAAGTTCACGCCGTATTCGTTGAGGCGTTTGCGCAGTTCCTCGGACATGAGCGAAACGATCTGGCCGATATGCTTTTCTTCCAGCGAGTGGAAGACGATCACTTCGTCGATCCGGTTCAGGAACTCCGGACGGAAACTTTTCTTCAGCTCGTCCATGACTTTGCCCTTCATATTGCTGTATTCCGCGCCGCTGTCGGACGTAGCGGCGAAGCCCAGCGTCGAGTTGCGGCGGATGGAATCCGCGCCGACGTTCGACGTCAGGATAATCAGCGTGTTGCGGAAGTCGACGACGCGGCCTTTGGAGTCGGTCAGACGTCCGTCTTCCAGCACCTGCAGCAGGATGTTGAATACTTCCGGGTGAGCTTTCTCGATCTCGTCCAGCAGCACGACGGAGTACGGTTTGCGGCGGACTTTCTCGGTCAGTTGGCCGCCCTCTTCGTAGCCCACGTATCCCGGAGGCGCGCCGACCAGACGGGAAGTCGAATGCTTCTCCATGTATTCGGACATATCGATTCGGATCACGGCGTTCTCGTCGCCGAACATCGCTTCGGCAAGGGCTCTTGCCAGCTCGGTCTTGCCGACGCCGGTAGGGCCGAGGAAAATAAACGAGCCCATCGGACGCTTCGGATCTTTCAGACCCGCGCGTGCCCGGCGGATTGCGCGGCTGACCGCGACAACGGCTTCGTCCTGACCGATTACGCGATCATGCAGCAGGGCTTCCATATTGAGGAGACGTTCCGTTTCCTCTTCCTTGAGCTTGGTTACCGGCACGCCGGTCCAACTGCTGACAACGTCCGCGATATCTTCCGGCGTTACTTCGGAATCGGTACGCCCCTGTTTTTCTTTCCACTGATTGCGCGTCGTTTCCAGCTCTTCGCGAATCTTCTGCTCGGTATCGCGCAGAGCGGCCGCTTTCTCGAACTCCTGGCTTTGAACCGCGGAATCTTTTTCCTTGCGGATATCTTCCAGACGGTTCTCCAGCTGCTTGAGATCCGGCGGTACGGTATACGTGTTCAATCTTACTTTGGAACCCGCTTCGTCGATCAAATCGATCGCTTTATCCGGCAGGAACCGGTCGGTGATATAACGGTCGGACAGCTTGACGGCCTGCACGATCGCTTCGTCCGTAATCTTGACGCGGTGATGCGCTTCGTAGCGGTCGCGCAGTCCCATCAGGATCTGGATCGCTTCGTCGACCGAAGGCTGATCCACCGTAATCGGCTGGAAGCGGCGTTCCAGCGCGGCGTCTTTCTCGATATATTTGCGATATTCGTCCAGCGTGGTCGCTCCGATGCACTGGAGTTCGCCGCGCGCAAGCGCAGGCTTCAGAATATTCGAAGCGTCGATCGCGCCTTCCGCGCCGCCCGCGCCGATCAGCGTATGCAGCTCGTCGATGAACAAGATGACGTTGCCGGCCTGACGAATTTCGTCCATGATCTTTTTCAAGCGGTCTTCGAATTCGCCGCGGTATTTCGTACCCGCCACGACGGAACCCATATCGAGCGTCATGACTCTTTTCTCGCGCAGCGTTTCCGGAATCTCGTTATTGATAATCTTCTGCGCCAGACCTTCGGCGATTGCCGTCTTGCCGACGCCCGGTTCGCCGATCAGCACCGGATTGTTCTTCGTCCGGCGGCTGAGCACCTGGATAACGCGTTCTATTTCTTTGCTGCGGCCGATAACCGGATCGATATTGCCGTCTTTGGCATAAGCGGTCAGGTCGCGCGCCAGACTGTCCAGCGTAGGCGTGCTGACATTGGCGGGCGTACCGTGATGGCTCGATACCGCTTCGCTGCTGCCGAGCAGCTGGAGAACCTGCTGGCGAGCCTTGTTCAGGCTGATGCCCAGGTTATTCAGCACGCGCGCCGCCACGCCTTCGCCTTCGCGAATCAGGCCGAGCAGGATATGTTCCGTACCCACGTAAGTGTGGCCCAGCTTGCGCGCTTCGTCCATCGACAGCTCGATAACTTTCTTGGCGCGCGGGGTGTATGCGATATTCGTCGGCTGTTCCTGCCCGCGTCCGATCAGCGTTTCGACTTCGTTCTGGATCTGCTCGAGTCCGAGACCGAGTCCGATCAAAGCTTTGGCCGCGATGCCTTCGCCTTCGCGAATCAAGCCAAGCAGAATATGCTCCGTTCCGATATTGTTATGTCCGAGCCTTACCGCTTCTTCCTGGGCGAGAGCCAGAACTTTCTGCGCCCGCTCCGTAAATCTGCCAAACATCATATGCCAAGCACCTCCACTAAGTAGTAAGCCCGAACCGGTCAGTCACCGTCCCGTCGAACCGGGGGTTATTCCATTCCTTTAACCAATTTGTCCCGGATCAACTGCGCCCGGTACATATCTTTTTCCGATGCACTCATTGTAGCACCGAATGTTTTCTGAAGGAAATGCGGTTGTGTCAAAATCGTGAGCTCGTTCAGCAGCGTCAGCGGAAGCTTGTCGATCCAACCGAGATCCACGCCGAGCCGGACGTCGGACAGCCGCTGCGCGGCTTCCTTGCCGTCCATAATCGCGGCGTGCGTCAGGATGCCGTACGAACGCATGACCCGGTCGTACAGCCGGATCTTCGATTCGCCGACCAGCCGATTGCGCGCCTGCCGTTCGTACTCGATGATCTGGGCCACGATGCCTTCCAGATTGTCGACGATCTCCCGCTCGCTCTGTCCGAGCGTAATCTGGTTGGACACCTGGAACAGGTTGCCCTGGGCTTCGCTGCCTTCGCCGTAGATGCCCCGCACCGTCAGGCCGACCTGCGAAACCGCGTTCAGAATGCGGCCCAGCTGATGGGTCATGACCAGCGCCGGAAGATGAATCATCACCGACGCCCGCAGACCGGTTCCCACATTGGTCGGACAGCTGGTCAGGTAGCCGCGCCGGTCGTCGAATGCGTAGTCGATGTGCTCTTCCAGCACATCGTCCACTTCGGTCGCCCGCTCCCAGGCGCTTTTGACCTGAAAGCCGGGATACAGACATTGAATGCGAATATGGTCTTCTTCGTTCACCATAATACTGAGCGATTCGTCGTCGCTGAGTACGACGGCCGCTTCCTGCGACTCGTTCGCAAGCGTCGGACTGACCAGGTGCTTCTCCACCAGAACCTGACGATCGGTCTCGTTCAGTTCGTCCAGTTCAATCGGATGCAGCGGCCCCAGCTGATCCGAAGCCCGCTCCGCCGCTTCGACGACCAGACGCTGCACTTCTTCGGCCTGCTCGCCGCTCGCCACGAGCGGAAAAGGCAGCGCCCGAAGATTGCGCGCAATGCGTACCCGGCTGCTGATCACGATATCGGAGTCCTTGCCTTCCGAACGCATCCAGCCGCTGAGCGCGTGTTCCGTAAATGCAAAATCCGACATGATCGGTCCCCTCCTTTACCGCTGGGCCCGCTGCAGCTCAAGTTCGCGAATCTTGTCCCTGAGCTGCGCGGCCGTTTCGAATTCCTGCTTCTCGATCCGTTCCTGCAGTTCCTGCTTCAGCGCGTCGATCTCTCGCTGCACCTGCAGGTCGGCGCCGCCCCGTTTGGGAACTTTGCCCGTGTGCACGGTGCCGCCGTGAACGCGTTTGAGCAGCGGATCGATCTTGCCGTCGAAATACTTGTAGCAGGAGCTGCATCCGAAACGCCCGATTTTACGGAACTGCGCATAAGTCATCCCGCATTCCTCGCAGTGAAGCGGGAGGCTCTGCTGTACGTTCGCTTCGCCGGACTGCGCTTTGCCGGACATATCGAAATCGAGAAAGCCCGACAGCAGATTATGGATCGAGAAACCTCCGGAAGTGCCCGGGATCATCTCGCCTTTTTCCCTTGCGCAGTGCTCGCAAATATGGAACTCGTTCTTCTCGCCGTTGATAATCTTCGTAAAATGCAGAGTTGCGGGCCGCTGCTGACATTCCTGGCACAGCACTCGCCCCACCTCCTTTAAGAATAAACGTTAAAAAAGACCTGTACCCGTCAGCTCTGCCGGCCCATCAGCGCGATCAACATCGCCTTCATGATCCGCGCCCGCATCTCGTCCCGGTAAGGGAGCTTGAGCAGCAGCACGTCCCTGGCAATCGCAGAGCGCATTAGCGCCGCCTCGCGGCTCGTAATCAGGTCCGCTTCCTCCAGCCGGTAAATCAGCCCTTCGGCCGCCGCCTGGCTCATTTGCGTTCCGATCGTTTCGTGTACGTGGGCGTGCAGTTCGGAATGCGTCGGCATTTCGATCCGCTGAATGCGAATGTATCCGCCGCCTCCGCGTTTGCTTTCGACCAGATACCCTTTTTCCAGTGTAAAACGCGTACTGATAACGTAATTGATCTGGGAAGGCACGCACGAAAAGCGGTCGGCCAGATCGTTTCGCTGAATCTCGATCCTGCCCTGGCTTTCCTGCAGCACGGCCTTCAGATATTGCTCGATGACATCGGAAATATTGCGCATCGACCCAACCTCCATAATATGCCCGAGCCGCCGCCCGGCTTATTTTCCGGATGTGGAGCCTACTCTTAAAATAACCCTTCCGCAAAAGGGAAGAAACGTCTGGTTGTTTCGAGGCACCGTCCGTTTGCGGCGAATCGTAGGGCTTAGTCTGTATTTGCTTCTCGTTGACTTTGACTTTCTTTGACTTTATTTATATTATAGCATATTTTTTTCGATTGCCAAGCGTAAAAGCCCGATACGAAAAAGACCGCTCCGAAGAGCAGTCTCGCCTTTGGGGTTACCGTATCAATTCGTCCGCCAATGCTTAAAATCCGCTGTTGCTCTGGGAGTGGATCTCGCCCGATTTGAAGATTGTGGCGTTGTTGGCCGAATTTTTGACCTGATTGGACGTGAAGTAAATATCTCCGATATTTCCGTTCCCCCATACGCCCACGCCGGCATTCGCCGAGTTGGAAATCGTATTGCCGGTAAAAGATACTTCGTCGATACTGCCGGAATCCGCGAATACCAGCACATTCGGATGATCGCCGTCTTCGCGTGTACCCGTCCCGATTACGGTATTGCCGCTCACCGTTACGTTTTTGACATCCCGTGTTCCCCAGTTGGATTCGACCGCAATATAGATCCCGGCCATCTCGGTATTGTTGATCGTATTCTTGTCGATTGCGATACCGTTTCCGCCTACCACCGAAATTCCGCGCGCTTTGGCGCCGTACCCAACGGAATTGCCGCGGATCGAAACCTGGCTTACCGCCGCCGAATCTTTCAGGTAGCTGACTACCGCAATCGTATCGTCGCCGGTTTTTTTAACGACATTGTTGGCAACCGTAATCCGTTTGCTGCCGCCGGTGATATGAATGCCGTCCGCTTTGGTACTTTTGACGACATTGCCGGAGATCACGCCGTCGCTTGCTCCGTCCCGCACCAGAATGCCCGCTGTGCCGGCTCCGACGATACGTACGTTTTGAATCACGAAGTTGGACGCGCCGAGAACGGTCACGCTGTTTTTGGAATCCGATCCGTCCCGCGTTCCTGTCGTTTGATAGACGTGGGCCAGATTTTTCAACGAAGAGTTTTTCCCGCGAAGATCGATCGAGCCGCTTTCCGGGTTGGTCGAAGTCAAGATCGTTTTCTCCGAACCGGCTCCCGAAAGCTTCACGCCGTCCAGCGCCAGCCGATCGCTCAGCGCATAATTGCCCGCGGGCACATAAACGGTTTTGCCCTGCTTTTTCGCGGCCTGAATCGTTTTCTGGAATGCTTTGAGGGAATCGGTTTTGCCGTTACCCACAGCACCGTACGACTTAACCGAAAGCGAACCCGCCGGCTGCGGAATCGCCGAAGCTTCTGCCGCATAAGCACGCGAAGTCGGGAACGTCCCTAAGCCTGCTCCGAATCCCTGTCCAATCAGCACAGCCGAAAAAGCCGCCAGAGCGGTTACCTTCAATCCTTGACGCATCGTCTTCTTATTCATTCCACTCCTCCAGTTCCTAAACTAATTTTTTACTATGTATATAAAACAGAACCAGGCCGTTCAAACACAAAAAGCCCCAGGTTTATTTATTAAACGAGAAAAATATACCAATAAAGAAGAAAATAATGAGGCTGAAAAGCTGGGGATAACCTCTTGTGGAAGATCGAATTGTGGAAAAGTTGTGAGTAAGTCGGAAGTTGACTGGATAAGTAGCGCATTAAATAAAAGTTCCAGCGGCAAAATGTGGGTAAGTTGTGGATGAAAAAACATAATATAATAGAAGAAATAAAAAAGCCTTCACCGTTATGCGCGGTAAAGGCTTTTTCTGCTCGCTTGGCGTCGTCCTACTCTCCCGGGACCCTGCGGTCCAAGTACCATCGGCGCTGGAGGGCTTAACGGTCGTGTTCGAGATGGGAACGTGTGGAACCCCTCCGCCGTCAACACCAAACCTAAGCTTACAAAGTAAGCTGGAACAGGAATTTGAATCGCGGACCCCTTCGGGCAAAGCGAATCAAATTTCTCACGTGGTCGCTCTATATTTGCTCCTTCTCTCCGGTTGTTTTCCGCCTTCGAATCGTGCGATTCTCGGGAACCGGAAAGCCAAAAGTCGTTCAGGCTCAAATATTTCGCTTAGCGGCTTAATCACTTAAGCCAAAGTTCAAAGGCAAACGATGTGTCGGCGCTGCCGAACACGGATTTGCACCTTGAAAACCGGATCCGAAACGATCTCTTCGCGTCATCGAAGTGACTTTTCTGTTGAAAAGTCGGGAGGATAAGCCCTCGACCGATTAGTACTGGTCAGCTCCACGCATTGCTGCGCGTCCACCTCC
>NZ_JAULSA010000022.1 GCF_030518235.1 Saccharibacillus sp. CPCC 101409
GTGCTGGCGAAGCTGCTGCCGCAAACGTCGGCATCGACAACGACAGCGGCAAGCTTCAGCGACCTGAGCGGCAGCCATTGGGCGGCTCAGGCGGCCGGCCGACTGCAAGCGGCGGGCGTGATTACGGGCTATGCCGACGGCAGCTTCAAGCCGAACCGGGATATCACCCGCGCCGAAGCGGTGTCGATGATTAACCGCTTGATCGGACTGGACGCGTCGCGCAGCGAAGCGGGCAGCGGGCAGTGGAAAGACGTAGCCGGCAGCTACTGGGCGTACGACGCCATTCGCGCGGCTTCGATGAACCGCTAAACTCGCGGACCGCTTCAACGAACAGATGGATTCGGGCAGACTTCAAGAGACGCCCCGGCCTCCCCAAGGCCGGGGCGTCTCTTTGTCGATATGCCTTCGCCGTATCGATCGCGCAGCATCCGCCGCAGCGCAAGCCGCGCCGAATCCTGCGCCCCGCCCGCACAACCTTTTTCCAAGCTCGCTGTCCACAGGCCGCCAATCCGGTTAATAAAGAGTAAACACCCTGCGACAAACGCACGAACCATCCCACCATACGGAAAGGTGTGACCGCCATGACCCGCGTGCTGCTGCTCATCGTCTGGCTGGCCTTCGTTGGATACGCGCTGTTCTTCGCGCCCGGAACGGGCGGAGGGGAAGACCCCTGGTTTGTGCCGCTGATCACGCTGCAGGCGGACGAGCCGTCGCTGCTGGCCATGTTCACGCTGCTCGGATTGTTTCCGCTCGCCTACGCCTGCATGCTGCTGCGCCACGACGACCGGAAAGTTCCGGCCTGGCCGTTTGTGCTGCTGTCGTTTGCGCTCGGCGCGTTCGCGCTGCTGCCGTACTATATTCTCACTTCGCATACCCACGCCGGCGCCCACGGGCTGCGGCTGTCCGAAGGGATCCGCCGCACCGCGGAATCGCCGGTTACGCACGGCATCCTGTTTCTGCTCACGCTGCTGACGATGGGTTGCGGGCTGCTCGCGGGCGATCTGAACGCGTATGCCGAAGCATTCCGCGCGTCGCGTTTTGTCAACGTAATGACGATCGACTTCGGCCTGCTCACGCTGCTGTCGGTGTACGCGATCTATACCGGCTCGCGCCGCCGCTCGCTGCCGCAGGCGACCGCGCTGCTCGGGCTGATCCCGATTCTCGGCCTGCTGATCTACATCTGGCTGACGCGCATGGACCAGAGCGCTTCGCCTTACGTCCCGTCGGCTCCGGCCGCACGCGGCAAACGCAAAGCGGGAGCCCGCTGAAGCAGCCGAAAAACCGCGAAACCCGGGGAACTGGGGTCGCGGTTTTTCGGCGTATCGGAGCAGGAAGCGGCAGGCCGATCAACCGAACTTTTTTTAGGGGAAGTCAAAGCTTCCGTTCCCCGCTCCCGCCGCTGCGAAACACCACATCCGCCGGGGCGCTGCGCACAAACTCCAGCAGCTGCTCGGCCATATAAACGGGGGAATGGGCGAATCCGCCGCGAATCCATCCCAGAATCATGCCCCAGATCGCGTAAGACTGGTAGCCGGCGTACAGCTCGCGGTCGATCCGGGGATTGAAATGTTCGCCGCTGAGGTCGTGCAGAGTCAGTCCTTTGATTACGCCGCAGATGCGGTCGGGAAAGCCCGGCAGCGCCTGCGATTCGACGATCAGGGTATAGAAAGCGGCGTGGCGGTGCACATGTTCGAAGATGGTGACGGCCGAAGCGCTCAGTTCGCTGACGGCGAACGATTCCGCATTCCGGTAAGGCGCGCGAAACGAATCGACCAGGTCGTTGATCGCGTCGTCGACGGCTTCGGCCAGCAGTTCTTCTTTGGTCTGGTAATGCTTGTAAAACGTGCCGCGGTTCAGGTCCGCGCCGCGCACCAGGTCGGTGATGGAGATGTGTTTGAACTCGCGCTGCCGCATCAGGCGGATCAGCGTTTCCTTGAGCGCGGCTTTGGACTTGCGGACGCGGCGGTCGGTCGTTTCCTCCGCGCCGGCGGCCGCTGTATGCGCTTCTTCGTTCGGCGGGTTGGCGCTCAAATCGTTCCCCTCCTTCTCTTGCTTGCTGCTGCAAACCCCGGCTAATCGACAAATCGGATGCCGAATGTTTGTTAACGCACAAAAGCGCTTTCTTTTACACACTGTCAAAGTTGTTCAAGTTTGTTTATACTGAATTTAAAGTAAAATAATGAACAATTGTTCACGAACATCATACCAAATCTGCGGCAACTTCGGGGAGGATACAACGATGAAACTTCAGGGCAAAACGGCAATCGTAACAGGCGCGGCATCCGGCATGGGGCGCAGCATCGCGATCCTGTACGCGGCGGAAGGCGCGAAAGTGGCGGTCTCGGACATCAATCTCGAAGCGGCGGAAAAAGTGACGCAGGAGATCAAGGACGCGGGCGGCGAAGCGTTTGCGATCAAAACGAACGTGGCGTCCGAAGAAGACATTCAGGCGCTGGTCGATCAAACGGTGCAGAAGTACGGTACGCTTGATATCCTTGTCAACAACGCCGGCATCATGGACAACTTCGTGCCCGCGGGCGAGCTGACGGACGAACTGTGGGAGCGTGTATTTGCGATCAACACAACCGGCCCGATGCGCGCGATTCGCAAAGCCCTTCCGATCTTCCTGGAAAAAGGGCGGGGCGTGATCGTGAACGTCGCTTCGGCGGGCGGGCTCAACGGTTCGCGCGCGGGCGCGGCTTACACGGCGTCCAAGCACGCGGTGGTCGGCCTGACGAAGAACGTCGGCTTCCAGTACGCGGTCAAAGGCATCCGCTGCAACGCGATCGCGCCGGGCGGCGTGGCGACCAATATCTCCGCGTCCATGACGCAGCCGAGCGAATTCGGCGCGCAGCGCGCGATGGCCGGCATGAACCTCAATCCGCGCGTCGGCGAACCGGACGAGATTGCCAAGGTGGCGCTGTTCCTCGGTTCCGACGACGCCAGCTTCGTGAACGGCGTAACGCTTGCCGCGGACGCGGGCTGGACGGCTTACTGATGGCTTCCCGGAACCGAATCCGGTGCTGAATATCTACAATTTTTCTTTAAAATGGCTCTAAAATAGCTCTCTCGGCCTAAATCCGAGAGGGCTTTTTCTACGTATTGTACGATGTGCGGCCAGACTGCGAATCTTCCGCATTTTCCCCATAAGCTGGATAACCCGCTTTCGGTGTACGGTATGTCTCCAAATCGAGCGTGCGGGTAACGGACAGGCGAAGAACCCATACAGATAAAGACAGGAGTGGAGCGTGTGAATATTTACGAAGAGTTGGAAAAGATCGACGGGCGAGAAGCGTTTATCGCGTTTGTGCACCGGTTAACGAACGATCTGGAGCATAACCGCGAGGCTTGGGCGAATCCGACGCTGGAAGATTATTTGCAGGGGATCGCTTCGTGGGTCGAAGACGGCGTGGAAAAGCCGGGCGAAGCCGCGAGCCGTTTTCCGGGAACGGAGAAGATTAAGCGCCGGAGCGATGTGGAATGGGAAAGATTGGCGTTCCTGCTGTTCGCGGCGGGACGGTACGAGTAAGATACACGGAGCCGATAACGATTGCAAGGCTCCGGCTCCGCCCGGCGAACGGCGCGTTCAGGCGCGTGCCCGCCCGCGGAGCCGGAGTTTTTGGCCGTCTGCGGGAGCGGATCCCGGAATGTATCGTTTTTCTTCCATTATTCATGGTATAGTGAACACGGAAACAATGCGGACGGACGTTGGATAAACGAGTGCGAGCAGTATCCAATTTTAATATAGATGGAGAGTTAACGATCATGAGCGAGCAAAAAGACAAGTCTACCGGAATCAGCCGCAAGGAGCGCAAACTTCAAACGGCAAAAGCGGAAAAAAAGAAAAATCGGCCTTCGGGCAAAAAAAAGCCGGGCGTTAAGCGCAATGCGCTGCCGGGCAAAGAAAAAAGTGTCGGAAGCGCGGTCGATACGGCTGCGGCGGCACAAAGCGCAAACGCGGATTCGGCGGCGGAAAAGCGCAAGCCAAACCCGGCTCCGCGCCAAGAACGCGGCGAACGCGGCTCTGCAGCGGGACGCGGCCGTTCTTCGGCGCAGCCGCGCCCGGCCAAACCGGTCGGCGAAGCGGAACGCCTCAGCCCGAGCGAGCGTTACGAGAAGCGCCAAAGCGAGCGTGCAAACGCAGCCGCGGCGAGCCAAACGTCCGGGCAGCCCAAAACGGGCGGCAAGCGCGGAAAGCCGGTTTCGGCGTCGGGTCGACCTTACGCGGGCAGTAAACCGGATGCGGTCGGCGCGGATATGGGCAAAACGAAAGACGGGTATGTGCAGCGGCCGTCCGCGGCAGTAGGCAAAAATCCGTATCCGGGCGGCGGCGCGGCGGAGAAAAGTCCGGCTGCTCCGGCGGACGCCGAGCAGATCAAAGTCGGCGACGGCATCGTCGTGACGATCAAGCGCATCGGCATCAACGGCGAAGGCGTCGGCTACTACCGGCGCAAAGCGGTCTTTATCGACGGCGCGATCACGAACGAAGTGGTCAAAGCGGAAGTGCTGGAGACGCAGGAGAAATTCCTGAAGGCCAGGCTGCTTGAAGTGGAAAAGAAATCGCCCGACCGGGTGGAACCGCCTTGTCCCGTATTCGGGATCTGCGGCGGCTGCCAGATCCAGCATATTTCGTACGAGGGACAACTGCGTGCCAAGCTGGACATCGTGCGCGAAGCGTTCAGCCGCTACGCGAAGCTGAACGATCTCAAGATCAAGCCGACCCTCGGCATGGACCGGCCGTGGGATTACCGCAACAAAGCGCAGCTTCAAGTCGAGCGCCGCGACGTCAAAGGATCGAAAAGCGAGATTATCGCCGGCCTGTACGAGATCGGCACTCACGAGATCGTGGACATCAGCGGCTGCCCGATCCAGCACCCGCAGGTCAACCGCGCGATCGACCGCGTCAAAGCCGTGCTCGGCGAACTGAATATCCCGCTGTCCAAAGGCGACAGCCGGGGCGGGCGCAGCGATATCAAAGACAGCGGTCCGCGCAAAGGCGTGCGCACCATCGTCGTGCGCGCGGGCTTCCAGTCCGGCGAACTCCAGGTCACGCTGGTGACCGAGACGGCCGACCTGCCGCGCCAGGGCGACCTGATCGAGCGCCTGCGGCTCGAACTGCCGGAGATGAGCGGGTTGTCGCTCAACGTGAACCCGCTCAAGACCCCGCTGATCTTCGGCGAACGCACGATCAGCCTCTGGGGCTCCGAAGCGATGAAGGAATCGCTCGGCGACCTGAACTTTGAGCTGTCGCCGCGGGCGTTCTTCCAGCTCAATCCGGAGCAGACGGTCAAACTGTACGAGACCGTCCGGACCGCCGCCGCCCTCACGGGCAAAGAGACCGTCGTCGACGCCTACTGCGGCACAGGCACCATCGGCCTGTGGCTGGCCCCGTATGCCGCCGAGATCCGCGGCATCGAAGTCATCCCCGAAGCCGTCGAAGACGCGCGGCGCAACGCCGCCCTGAACGGCCGAGACAACGCCCAATTCTTCGCCGGCGAAGTCGAAGACCTGCTGCCGCGCTGGGCCAAAGACGGCCTGGCCCCGGACGTGATCGTCGCCGACCCTCCGCGCGTTGGCCTGGATCGCAAGTTCTTAGAGACGGTGCTGCGCGCGAAGCCGCAGAAATTCGTCTACGTGTCCTGCAACCCTTCGACCCTGGCGAAAGACTGCAAAGTGCTGCTGGACGGCGGCTACGAGATCCAATCGGTACAGCCGGTGGATATGTTCCCGCAGACGAGCCAGGTGGAGTGCGTGACGGTGCTGGTGAAGAAATAAGTTTCATTAAAAGTACGAAACGACGAAGTCTGAGCGGGATGCCCGTTCAGGCTTTTTGTGACGCAAATTTCCCGGAACCTTGTAAGCGCCGCCGGAACTTTTTCTCGCTTCATCGTGATGGTTCAGCGTTGAGGCGGCAGCGAATAAGCAACGCCGGTCAATCGCTCGCTGATCTCCCACAGCTGTCCGCACAGAGCCGGATCAACCGCTTTCGCCGGCATCTTGATTTCCTTCGGCGAACCGGTCAAGCCGAGCAGGCCGGAAGGCGCCCAGAACGAACCGTTGGCGGCCATGGGATCGCAGGCTGCGCGCAGGATCGACAGCGCGCCTTCCGAAGCCGGCTGAGAAGTTAACGGGGTCAACACGCGCCGGAATAAAAATCCGCCGCTTTTTTGCAGATTGGTGGGAGAGCCTCCGGGATGCGCGGCGGCCGCTGTCGTGCTCGAACCGGACTGTTTCAACCGGGCGGCCAACTCGCGGATAAACATAAGATTTGCGAGCTTGCTTTGTCCGTAAGCCGCCATTTTGACGTAACGTCTGCGTTCGTAATTAAGATCGTTCAGATGGATCGAGCCCATCACGCCCGCCAAACTCGTCATCGACGCGATTCGCGAATCCGGGGTTTGCAGAATAAGCGGAAGCAGCCGACCCGTCAGCGCGAAATGCCCCAGGTGATTGGTTCCGAATTGAAGCTCGAAGCCCTTCTTGGTATGCGAGAACGGAGGAATCATCACGCCTGCATTGTTGATTAGCAGATCAAGGCGCCCGTACTTCCGCCGCACCTCTTCCGCGCATTCGGATACCGAATCCAGGTCGGCCAGATCGAGCTTTATCCCGGACAACTTTGCGCGGGGAACCTGCTCGGCAATTTGTTGGATCGCGGCTCCGACTTTGTTTGCGTCACGGCTTGCCAGAATCACTTCCGCGCCTTTTTGTGCCAGCATCAGCGCTTCCTGATAGCCCAGGCCGGAGTTGGCTCCCGTAATGAGGACGACTTTTCCGCTCTGGTCGGGAATCTGATCGTAGGTCCATTTTTCGTGCGGCATTATCGTGCTCCTCTCCGCTAAAAGTCCGTTATACGGTTTATCGTCCGACGTTCACGATCTTCCCGGTCCAGCCGGGCTCGCTCACCGCCGCTCGCACCAGGCAGTCGGCGCAGTCCGCAAAAGGCAGCGCCCGAAGCAGCGAGATGCGAGCGGCCGGACCGGCCGTGTAGTTCAGCGTGCCGTCGGCATATCGAAGGAGCGACGCCCGAACAATGACCCAGTCCAGATTACTTTGCCTTACAGCTTGTTCGGCAATCGCTTTATCTTCGATGGCTTTCCGGTAGATCCGGCGCATGATGCGGACCGCCCGACGATTAAAGGCGGATAGTTCTGTGCCCTCGCTCAAATTAATGCCGCTTTGCATCACCAGCCGTTTTACTCCGCCGCGCCGGCTGGCGGTCAGGATATTCGCCATGCCTTCCGACATGATCGTGCCCGGTGTGTAGTTGGCCGCCATTACGCGCATACCCGCCTTGAAATTGAAAAATTTGCCCTGCGCACCGTTCGTCGAAACGCCGCTCGGCGGACCGATACAGCTGATGACCGCATCCGCGCCGGCGATGGCGTTGACTATATCCGATTCGTCGAATACATCTCCCCGCCGCACGATGAGCCGCTGCGCGGGAACGACGGCTTCCGGCCGCCGCGCCACGGCGATCACCTCATGTCCCTGCTCAAGCGCCTGCTTCACCACTTGACTTCCGGTTCCTCCGGTCGCTCCGATAACCGCAATTTTCATTCATGAATTCTCCTTCAACAGGGATCTTTAACAGCTTCGTTTCGAAACGATAAATACACACTAGTGTACTAAGAAACGATTATGTATAATTGTAGACGGAAATAAAAGGGATGCAATTTGTAAAAAGGGGAGTTTCGTGTATTAGTACACACCTCCCCTGAAATTGTGTCTTTACGATGCGAAAGGCGGGTGCCGTTTAAGTGGTCAAAGTGGATCGGCGAATACGTAAATCCCGGGAAGCGATCAAACGGGCCGTAATTGAATTAATGAACGAACAGGAATTCGATCAGATCACGATCCAGGACATCTCGGAGCGGGCGGACGTCAGCCGCAAAACAATTTATCTGCATTATCTGGACAAATTCGATCTTTTGGATAAACTGATCGAAGAGCATATCGACGATTTGCGGAAGATTTGCGATTCGACGGACGACGCCGCCGATTATCGGGAAGCCGGAGTATTGTGGTTCGAGTATTTCGAGCGCCATTCGTTATTCTTTTCCGCACTGCTTGCCAGTAAAGGGAGCCTCTTTTTTCGCAATCGGTTCCTGGAATTTTTCCTTCGGGAGTTGGAGAAAGGGAAGCGGAGTTCCCAACAAAGCGGCCGGGATGCGGCAGACGGTGTCGATATCGATATCCAGTTCCTGGGGGCGGCGATCGTAGGGATCGTGGAGTGGTGGTTCAAGAATGGAAAGCCTTATTCTCCCGACTTTATGGCGATGCGGTTGGGAACGCTGCTTGACCGGAATCTCGAAGCGATTTTGTCGCCTGTTTGACCAGGGCGTGTCTTAAATAGACCGGCTTGAAATAGAATATCCCGACACGAATATCAGATAGAGAGGTTTTAAACATGACATCAAACTTTTGGCAGGACTTACCCCGTCCTTTTTTCATACTGGCCCCGATGGAAGACGTTACGGACGTCGTATTTCGCCATGTGGTGAGCGCGGCGGCCAGACCGGACGTCTTTTTTACGGAGTTCGCCAATACCGAAAGCTTCTGTCATCCGGAAGGGCATCAAAGCGTGCGCGGGCGGTTGACGTTTACCGAAGACGAGCAGCCGATGGTGGCCCATATCTGGGGAGACAAACCGGACTATTTTCGTCAAATGAGTATCGGCATGGCGCAGCAGGGCTTCAAAGGCATCGATCTCAACATGGGCTGCCCGGTGGACAATGTGGCGGAGAACGGGAAAGGAAGCGGCCTGATTCTTCGTCCCGAGCTCGCGGCGGAGATTATTCAGGCGGCCAAAGCCGGCGGTCTGCCGGTCAGCGTCAAGACTCGGCTCGGCTTCACCGAGATCGACGAATGGCGGGATTGGCTGACCCATGTCTTGAAGCAGGATATCGCCAATCTGTCGATTCACCTGCGGACGCGCGAAGAAATGAGCAAAGCCGACGCGCACTGGGAGCTGATTCCGGCGATCAAGCAGCTGCGCGACGAGATATCGCCGCAGACGCTGCTGACCATCAACGGCGATATCCCGGATCGGCAAAAAGGGTTGGAGCTGGCGGAGAAGTATGGCGTGGACGGGATTATGATCGGGCGCGGTATTTTTCACAATCCGTTTGCGTTCGAGAAAGAGCCGAAAGAGCACGGAAGCGAGGAACTGCTGAATCTGCTGAAGCTTCATCTGGATCTGCACGACCGGTATTCCTCGGAGCTGGAACGGCGTCCTTTCAAAGCGCTGTCCCGATTCTTCAAGATTTACGTTCGCGGTTTCCGCGGAGCGAGCGAGCTGAGAGTAAAGTTGATGGAGGCGAAGTCGACGGAGGAAGTGCGGTCGGGGTTGGCGGAGTTCGCGAGCCGGGCAGACGATCGAACAGCGGAGATTCATACGGAGAGCAAAGGTTGAGCTTGCTTTCCAAATTGAATTTTACGGGCTACCCTGCTATAATCGAAGAACAAAGAACGCAAAGCAAAAGGAGCCGTGCGTCAACACGACTCCTGATGCAATAGCCGCTTTTAAGGGCGGTTGGCTTTAGGTGAGATCTATCGTTAATAGACCGCTACCTTTGGTGAGGGCGGTCTATTTCTTATTGTGGAACGAAAGAATCAAGATCACTAACGTTGCGAACGAGATCATCAACATCAGCGTTTGATAAGTTTCCACAGGCTTCACCTCCTTTACAGGAGATTAGCCGACCGCCCATATAAGCCTTTCTATTGCTTGATTAGTATATCACGTATGCGCAAATAAGAGATATTTTAATTACTTGTTTGCGTTATTTCAATGCAATAAACAGCAAAACACCCGTCCTCTTTTCCCCCGATCTGTGTTACGCTTATCCGATATCCGCACCAAGCACCAGGCGAGACCGAAGGAGTCCAAACAACCATGAACGAGAATCAACCGATCGAAGCTTCCCAAGCTTCTTTTTCCGACTACAACCTCAGCCCCGAAATCGCCCGCGCGCTCGACACTTTAGGTTACACATCCCCGACTTCCGTCCAGCAGCAGGTCATCCCGCAGGCTCTCGCAGGCCGCGACGTGACCGTCAAATCGCGCACCGGCAGCGGCAAAACGGCCGCCTACGGCATTCCGCTGTGCCAACTGCTAGACTGGGAAGAAAGCCGCCCGCAGGCGCTGATCCTGACCCCGACGCGCGAGCTGGCCGACCAGGTCAAAGAAGACATCATGAACATCGGGCGTTTCAAGCGCATCAAAGCGGCGGCAATCTACGGCAAGCAGCCGTTCGACCGGCAGAAGCGCGAGCTGATGCAGCGCAATCACGTGATCGTCGGTACGCCCGGACGCGTGATGGATCATATCGAGAAAGACACCATCGACCTGGAGCGCATTCAATACCTGGTGATCGACGAAGCCGACGAGATGCTGAGCATGGGCTTTATCGAGCAGTTGGAGAAGATTATCCGCGAGCTGCCGAAGAAACGGGTCACGATGCTGTTCTCCGCGACGCTTCCGCAGGACGTTGAACGCCTCTGCCACCGCTATATGAACGACCCGGTCGATATCGAGATCGGTTCGGCGGCGGATAAGCGGCAGACGCAGATTCAGCATAGACTGTACAGAGTCGGCGAAAAGTCCAAACCGGCACTGCTGCAAAAAGTCACGGTAGTCGAGAATCCGGACAGCTGCATGATTTTCTGCCGGACGAAGGATAATGTGGACGCGGCGGCGCTTCATCTGGAACGCTTCGGCTACCCGGTCAACAAGATCCACGGCGGCATGGAACAGGACGACCGCAACCGCGTGATGAACGAGTTCCGCAGCGGGAAGTTCCGTTACCTGGTCGCGACCGACGTGGCGGCGCGCGGCATCGACATCGACCGGATCACGCATGTCATCAACTACGATCTGCCGATGGAAAAAGAAAGCTACGTCCACCGCACAGGCCGGACCGGACGCGCGGGACAAAGCGGGATTGCGATCACGTTCGCGACGCCGTTCGAAGACAAATTCCTCGGTGCGATCGAAAACTATATCGGCTTCGAACTTCCGCGCGCCGAAGAACCTTCCGCTTACGCGGTATCCGAAGCGCAGAGCGCGTTCGACCGCAAGCTGCGCGACCGTCCGGCAGCGAAGAAGGTCAAAGGCGAAGAACTGAACGCGGACATTATGAAGCTGTATTTTAACGGCGGCAAAAAGAAAAAGCTGCGTCCGGTCGACTTCGTCGGTACGATCGCACGAATCGAAGGCATCACGGCCGAAGATATCGGGATCATCAGCGTGCAGGAGACCGTGACCTATGTGGACATCCTGAACGGCAAAGGCGCGAAAGTGCTGAAAGCGATGCAGGAGACGACGGTGAAAGGGAAGCTGCTGAAGGTGCAGAAAGCGAGAACGTAGCAGGGGTGACGTGGTTATTCAAGCTAAGTGAAACCAACTACCCAATCTCCAAATTGAACTTTTCAACTGCTACTGTTATAATCGAACTATAAATAAGCAAAGAAAGAGGAGCCGTGCGCTAACACGACTCCCGATGCAATAGCCGCTTTTAAGGGCGGTTGGCTTTGGAAGGTTGCTCTATAAATAGACCGCTACCTTTGGAGAGGGCGGTCTATTTCTTGTTGTGGAAAGAAAGAATCAGAATCACCAACGTCGCAAACGAGATCATCAACATTAGCGTTTGATAGATTTCCACGAAGCATCACCTCCCTTCCGGGAGATTAGCCGACCGCCCATATAAGCCTTTCTACTGCTTGAATAGTATAACATGTACGCGTATAAACGAGTATAACAATTACTGTTTTACGCTATCCCGTCTATTTGAGACGAGTTAACACTAATACGACTCCCAATGCAATGGCCGCTTTAAGGGCGGTCTATTTCTTTCTTCTCCAAAGAAAGAAACTCCGATACTTCCCCAACCCCGGCCAGCGCCTCCAGCAGCGCAAACGTCCCGCCGCCCCATTCGCCGTCCGGGTCCCAGACCTGTCTGCCGATCCGCACGCCGTCCTTGCCGATATAAGGCTTCGCCCGTTCCAGCGCTTCTTCGACGAATCCGTCCGGCAGCGGCTTGCCTCGTTTCCTCGACCATTCGGTCACAAACGACAGCCCGCGCAGGATATCGTATTCGAAAAACCTCGGAAAGCACGGTTTCAGCCAATCTTCGTTAATCACCTGCCCGCTCGACTTCGAACACACCAGCTTATGCTCGATCAGATACCGTGCGCCTTCGTCCAGGAAGTCTTTTTCCCGCTGCGTAAATTCCCGCTTCGTACAGCGCAGGATCGCTTCGAGCGGCGGGAGGGTGGAGACGATCGAGCTTTTATGCGAATGCAGGTACGCGTCCGGGTCGCAGTTGAGTCCGCCGTCGGGCAGCTGATGATCCAGCAGCCATTCGCGAATCCACGGCAGCTCGCGGTCCAGATCGCAGCCGTAATCCTGCAGGATCATATAGAACACCGCGAGCTCGCAGTGGCAGCAGTCCCATTTATCCAGATCGGATTCATGCGCGGGAGCGTCCTGCTCCGCGATCACAAACACCGGCCATACGCGGGTTTGCAGCAGCTTTTTCGCTTCCAGAATCGCCGGCTCGGGAATGCGCCGCACTTTGCCCATCTCGCGCAGCGCCGCCATATGCCACCAGGCGCCGGTCCATTTGTCGCGGCTGCCCTCGCCCTGAGCGAATGGCGAGCCGTTCTCCAGCCGGCGTACGGAAGCTTCCAGCGCCGCCGGTACGTTCGATGCATTACCCATTCGGAGTTTCCTCCGCCGCGTCCGGTTCGGTCTGGGCCGTCGAGCCGTCCGCTTCGCGCTCAACGATCGTCACGGCTCTGATCTTTGCGTCGGCGATCTGCCGCAGCACCTGACTTTTGGCATCGGTCGTATCGGAAGCATAAACGTTGGTAAAATACAGCACGCCGTAAACGTCCTGATACTCGACCGTATACTCCACAGGTTTGTGTTCCCGCTGCTTCGTTTCCATGCTTTTCACCGCCTGAGTTTGTTTTTGACAACGCTCCCGAATCTTATCCGTCGATCCGGTATTCTTTTTCCAGATACGCGTATTGGTTCGGCCGGTCTTCCGGAAACTGCGGCAGCACGCAAACGCTTCGGTCCGCTTCGGGCGGGAGAGAGGAAGCCCGGCTCCATTCTTCGGCCCGTTCGACTGCCTCTTCGTCGATTGCGGCGCCGTCCATATCGTCTTCGCCGACGAACTCGATCGGGATGTTTCGGCTTAGCGTGCGCGTTTCGGAGATCAAGCTGACCGTAACCATCCGTTCGCCGCAGGAGATCGCGTGCCGGGTGAATACTTCCAGCACCGCGTCCCGTGCCGGGGCGTCCGCCTTGAGATATCCATGCGAGTTTCCGGCAAAAGGATTCCGGCTCGGCGAGCGGAACAGGCCGTCCGGCAGGTCGATCCGCAGTTCGCAGCTTCGGTCTCGCGCCGTGTCTTCCGCGTCCCAGCGAATCCACAAATAGTTCAGTCCTTCTTCGTTTTCCATTTTGGATTTGGCCCATCTCAGCTCGAGCATTACCGATCGCCTTCTTCCAGCAGCCGCGACACCGACTCGATCATTTTCTGCTTCGTCTCGGCGGAGATTCGGGGACTGATCGTCATTGCGACGTCGTCGGTGATGCGCAGCGTTTCGTTCTCGAGAATGCGGCTGGACTCGTAGAGCGGAAGCTGGCTGCCGATCTTCTCGATCTCTTCCGGCGTCAGGTGCCGCAGCTTGTCTTGAATCGCGGACAGCGTTTCGCCTGTGCGCGACAGGGTGAGGATTGCGCGAAACCAGTGCAGATGCCGCTCGCCGTACACCCGCTTGTTGCCCGAAAGTTCGAGAGGAGGCACCATGCCGATCTGTGTATAATAACGGATCGTTCGCAGATTCATGCGCGGGTCGTCTTTTTGCAGCAGTTCCGCTATTTGCCTTGCCGTATAACCGTTCACCGCACACCTCCGTATGATGAAAAGGATAGTGTTACACTTTAGTGTTTGTTATACAGTTTACTGTAACGATTGCGAATTGTCAAAATTAAAATTCGTTCTTTTGAAGCCGGGGATGCGCACAGGCAAACAGACCGCTGCCTCGGCGAGGACGGCCTGTTTTAAGGAAAGCGAAACGCTGCGATTTAAAACTTTACGGACAAGGATACCAGTCCAAGATGCTGCCGAGAATAGGATCGTACCGCCATCTTGTGCACATCTGCTCGCTGCCCGAATCTTTTTTGTCGGGTTTGGTCGTTTTCTGGTCGTCTTTTTTGCGATTGTCGGCCAGTTCTTTGAGGTATTTGGCAAAGTCGTCCTGGACTTGTTTCTGGGTGAGGTTGTACTGTTTCAAAAAGGCGTCGTCGTAGATGCTGACTTCCTGGAGGTAAGGGTTCCACAGCACGAGCGCGCCGCTGGCTTCCCCGATAAATCGCAGAGGGACGAACGTGTAGCCGCCGCGGGTTACGGCCGCTTCGGACAGCTGCACGGACTTTCCGTTCACGGTTGCCTGTTTGCTGCCGACCTTGAGCGTGAAATCGAGCGATCCTTTGGTGCCGCGAATCGTCTGCGCCGCTTCGTTCCACGTGATCTTAATGCCGAGCGATTCGAACAAAGGCCGCATGGGAACCAGCGTCGTGCCGTTCTTGCTGTACGGCGCGGCGCCGAGCTGGAGAGGCTTGTCGTTGTAAATGATGCCGATCTTGGAACTGCTTTTCGTTTCGGCGAGAGCCGTCAGGGGCAGCGAGAGAAACAGCAAAACAGCGAGCATTGTGCGGACTATCCAGGGGCTGGATAATCGGCTGAACGAATAAACATTCATCGGATTGACCCACTCCTTTCATTAACCACATTTAACCCCACCTGGATGGGATGAAACGGAAAAAAGACCGTATTCCCGGTTCTTTGATATATTCTTCGAACATCCAATTCAAATCCCGGAACATCCATTGTAAAATGAATACAAATCAAGCGGACAAAGGAGAGCTGCGTCATGAAGCTGGAAGAAGTCATGAGCGAACTCGAATCCCTGGGCAAAGAAGCAATCAAGAAAAGGTATGTGTCGAGCGGGGCGCGCGAGCCGCTGTTCGGGGTGGCGACCGGGGCGATGAAGCCGATGGTCAAAGCGATTAAAAAAGATCGGGAACTGGCGGAAAAGCTGTACGGCACCGGCAATTACGACGCGATGTACGTTGCGGGAATCATTGCCGATCCCAAAGCGATGACGGAAGAAGACTTCGAACGCTGGATCGACGCCGCTTACTTCTACATGATCTCCGATTATATCGTGGCCGTTACGCTGGCGGAAACGGATATCGCCCAGCAGGTGGCGGACAAATGGATCGACAGCGGAGACGAACTGCGGATGTCGGCGGGGTGGAACTGTTACTGCTGGCTGCTCGGCAGCCGGAAAGACAGCGAGTTTTCGGCGGACAAGCTGGACGGGCTGCTCAAGCGGGTCGAGCAAAGTATCCATACCGCGCCGGAGAGGGCCAAATATGCGATGAACCAGTTTATTTATACCGTCGCGGTATCTTATGCCGCCCTGCACGGCCGGGCCGCGCAAACCGCCGAAGCGGTCGGGTCGGTCGAAGTGCATGCGGACGGCGCGAACGTCAAATACCTGAACGCGTCGGAAACGATCCGTAAAGACGAGGAAAAAGGACGGATCGGCTTCAAACGGAAATATGTGCGGTGTTAGATTTTTCGAAACGGAGTGAGCGGCCGGATGAACCTGGATGCGAAGATCGGCAGAGAATCGAATGACGCGAACAAGAAAACGCCGGAAGAGTGCGCGCGGCTTCTAGGCGGAATACCGGGTCTGGAACGGCGTTCGCCGCGTCGATGGGTATACGGGCAGGCAGAGTGCCTGATGACGATCGACGCGCTGCGCGCCGATCCGGGCGGGAGCGCGAAAGGCGACGAGGAAGCCTGGATCGATACGCTGGATACGCGGATCTGCGGAGACAAACCGCATACGCCGGAAGCGCTCTGGACGTATACGCAGCTCAGGCTGGCGCTGGCGGCGGCGTTCGGCTGGCGCGTGCTGGACTACGGGAACGGAGAGAGGCATCTGGCGGCGGACGCTTCGCGAAGCGGGGCGCTGCCGGCGCTGAGGACCTCGGCGCACAAAGCGGCGGTCCCCGTTCAGCCGATCGGCCGGATGGCGGGAAGTTCCGCCGCGGCATATCGCTGGAAATCTTCGCCGACCGCAAAGTCCGAACCCCGTTCCGGCTATACGCAGCTTGCCGCGCTGGACGACGATCGGCTGCTGCATGCATACAGCGGGGGCTCGCTGGCATCGAGCATCCCGGGCATCCAGGTTCGCCGGGGGCGGGAGCTGGAGCTGGAGTGTACGGAGGAGATCGAAGGCGTCGGCCGCCGGATCGCGCTGCGTGAAGACGGGCGGATGCTGCTGGCCCAGGGCGAACTGGTCCAGGGGCACGCCGCCCATATCGTGCGCTGCGGTTCGGAGCCGCTGAGGGTAATCGACCGGACGGCTCTCCCGCTGTCTCCGCCGTTTGCCTGGGTACCCGGCACGGAGCGCCTGATCGCGGCGGTGCCGAGGATCAATACGTCAACGCGGGATTACGAGATGGGAGCGGCTTCCGCCGTCGTCCACGGCGAACGGCTGCTGATCTCCGAACAGTCCGCCGCCGGTCATCCGTGGCTGCGGGCGGCGCTCGATCCCCGCCTTCATCATCTGGTGGAAGCCGATCCCGACAGCCGAACCTGGAAACCGCTGCTGCTTCAATCGCAGTTTGCCGAGCATTTCGATGCGTACGAAGGGGCGCGGATCGAACAGCTTCAAGTCTCTTTGGACGGCCGGCTGCTGTATACGGCCTGCGGACAGACGATCGGCTGCTTCGACCGCGAGCGCGGCGAATTCCTTTGGACGGCGAAGGCGGGCGGCGGAGTCCATCTGTATGCGCTGAGCCTGAGCCCGTGCGGGCGCTACCTGGCCGCCGGCGGACTCGCGGACGACCGGGAAGCGCCGCAGTCGTTTTCGCTGCTGCATGCGGACTCCGGCCGGTATGTGTACCGGCTGCCGGTCGGCGGGATGTTCGTCAGCGCCGTGTACGAGATCGCGTGGCATCCGTCCGGTTACCTCGCGCTGGGACTGGCCAACGGAACGCTGATCGAGCTGGGATTGGACGCGCAGGCCCGGCATTTTCGCGGGCTCAAAGGCGGCATTCGCAGTATTTGTTATCACGGCGACTGGATGTACGTGACCGGGGCGGAGAAGAATGTCCGCTTGTGGTACGCGGAGTCGTAAGCGGATGCGTGCGGGAACCGTCATCGAGATTCGAAACGGCGGCCCGGGCGGCCGCGGGCTCCGGACGAACCCGCGCTTCCCAAGCAAAAAGACCAATCCGCGATCGCGGATTCGTCTTTTTTTTACATATCCAGCACCGTATTTTGTCCCGGGGAGTCCGGCTGCTCCGCCGGGTCTTCCACCGCCAGCGGCAGCGTGACGGTCACGGTCGTGCCGACGCCGTATTCGCTCTCGATCTTGATCCGGCCGCCGTGCAGGCGGACGATCTCCTTGCTGATTGCAAGGCCCAGGCCGCTGCCGGACATCTTCGAGCTGCCTTTGTAGAAGCGCAGGCCGATCTTCTCCAGGTCTTCGGCCGGGATGCCTTCGCCGTCGTCCTGCACCGAGACGTGCACCTCCAGATTCTCGGAGGCCGCGATCAGGCGGATCTCGCCGCTCAGGTCCGAGAACTTGATCGCGTTGTCGAGCAGGTTGACGAACACCTGCTTGAGCCGGTTCAGGTCGGCGTGCATCGGCAGCGGTCCGGCGGGCAGCTGCGTGCGCAGTTTGACGCCGCGTTTGTTGCCCGAGAGACTGTACTGGAGATCGAGCTGCCGCAGCAGGCTGCTCAGATCGACGGGAACGGACCGCATCCGGATCTCGCCGGCCTGGTATTTGGAGAAGTCCAGCAGATCTTCGACCAGTCCGATCAGCCGGTCCGTTTCGATCGAGATTACGCCGAGCCCGAGCATTGCGGTCTCCTCGTCTTCCAGCCCGCCGACGATCAGAGTTTCGCCCCAGCCTTTGATCGAAGTCAGCGGCGTGCGCAGCTCGTGGGAAACGGTGGAGATAAAGTCGTTTTTCATTTTTTCGCTTTTGGACAGCTCTTCGTTCATATGGTTGAGCGATTCCGCGAGCGTGCCGACTTCGTCGTTGTATTTGCGCACGACCCGCGCGGTGAAGTCGCCCGTCGCCATCTTATGCGAGATGGCCGTCAGTTCCTTGACCGGGCCGACGATGCGGCGGGCGATAATCAGACTGAGCGCGAAGCCGAGCAGCAGCACCGCCGCGCCGATGCCGATCGACCAGCCGATCAGCTTGGCGACCTCCAGATACAGAGGCTCGGTCGAGACGGAGAACCGCAGCGTGCCGATGACTTCGCCGTAGCTGACGAGCGGACTGGACACGGCCATGATGCGCTGTTTGAACGCGTCCGAATAACCGGCGTAGCTGCCGATTCCGCCCTGCTGCGCGGCGCGCACGTCCGCCGTGCGAATCGGGCGGGAAGAAGAGAAGCCGTACGAATCGACGACCGTGCGGCCCTGGAGATCCAGCACTTCGACCCGGCTGCTTTCGCCCGGGACGAGATTCTCCAGGATGTAGCGCGCCCGTTCGGGCAGCGTATAGCCTTCCATGAATTGATTGGACAGCTTGGCCGCCGTCACGGCGCGGGACTGGACGATCTGGCGGGCGCTGTCGAAGTAGTAGGTGTAGACGGCCGTGGCGAAGATCGCTTCGAGCAGCAGCACGATCGTGAGCAGCACCATGCCGATCTGGAGCAGCAGACGGCCTCTAATGCCCTTCAACATCGCTCTCCGCCTCCTCTTCGTCGCTGCTCATGTCGGCCATCGCCCGCACTTCGGCCCTGGTCGGCCGAAGTTTGTCGTAGCGCTCCGCCTGTTCGCCGGAGAGTCCGCCGCCTTGGCCCGGCAGCAGGGCGGCCGTGACCTGCGAAGACTGGCCGGGGACGACTTTGCCCGATCCGCTCAGCACGACGTAATCGCTGCCGGCGCTTTGCAGCTCGGCTTGCAGCCGGTTCCACTGCTCCGCCGGCATCTGCCGCAGCGTCAGCAGCACGGGAGCTTTCCCGGCTTCGCTCTTGGCATCCTCGTTCCCGCCGTTCGCGTCCGCCTGCCCGCCGTCTTCTCCGGAGTAGACAAAGCGAATTTCGCTGGCGGCGTCTTCGTCTTCCGCGGACAGCTCGACTTTGTAGTTCCCCAGCCAGCGGTCGGGGATGCGCAGGTCGTAGCCCCACTGCCAGAACCGGTCTTCGACGAATTTCATTCCGCGCGCTCCGTCCCACCGGTAATACGAATCGCTCCACAGCTGCGGCGCGCCGGACGAATTTTCCGTGCCCGGCATCGGGTTGGGCAGCGCCACTTCCATGATTCCGTCTCCGTCGACGTCCCGGTTGTCCGCCGGATAATCGATCCACCACTTTTGTTCGGTCGAAGCCAGATCCGAAGAATAGTCGGGCGCGCCGAGTTTCAGTTCCCCTCTGGACGAACGCGAATCGTAAGCGGACTGCGGCAGGGACAGGATATTCGCCAGCCGTCCGTCCGACCAGGCGAGCAGCATCGCGTAGCCGGAGCGGGTCGTGCCCAGCACCTGTGCGAACAGGCCGCTGCGATCGGACGCCGCCTGCCGGATCTGCATATTCAGCACGGAGCCGTCGGTACGGCGCACCGCAAGCTCGGACAATTTGCTTTTTTCCGCGCCGATCAGCTGGATCTGCGAGCGGGTATCGTCGTTGTCCGTGACGGGGGGAACGAGCGCGATCTGGCTCAATCCGCCGCCGATCAGATCGCCTACCGCGATCTGGTCGTACGAACGGTGAAAGATCTGTTCGGCTTTTTGCCCGGAGAACGAGTAGACGTACAGCTCTTTGGGCAGTCCGTATCCGCCTCCGCCGTAACCGAGCAGCAGTTCGGAAGAAGAAGTGTCCGTCAGCGGTTTGATCGCGAGATAATCGAGGTTCGTTCCGCTGCCGGTGATCTGGTCGGCTTTGTGCCAGGCGCCGTTTTGTTTATTCAAAATCAGGACGTTGACCTGATAATCGGTATCGGGTTTCTTATACGAGACGATCAGTTCTTTCTCGCCGTCCCCGTCGAGATCGGCCGCGCGGATCGCGCCGCCCTGGTCGGACTGGTCGGGGGTGGTGAGCTGATAACCGGCCGGCAAAAAAGGCTGGACGGCGTTGTACAGCGACTGCTCTTCGTTGGCGAGATTGGGCGCGTGCAGCAGGTCGCCCGGCGAAGCGATTCGTCCGCATCCGCCGGCGATCGACAAAGTAAGCAGCAGACCGGCGATTTTCAATGATTTCATGACTTTCTCCTTCGGGGCTTGTTTTCAAGGGGACGGCGTTTACTTTCTTATTATATCGATTTTGCGCATAAACCGTACTCTTTTTATCGGCGCTCGAACCCCGAAGCTGCGCCGATCGCGCAAAACGGCGAATACGCCGCGATTTCCGCGTTTTTTCCCGGGCGAACGGTAGAGCTGCCGCCGCTTCGGGTAAAAATTCCGTATTGAAAAGGTTCCGGATCGAGACAAGCGGCGGAGCCGTAAAAAGGAGGAGAAAGAAATGATGCTCAAAGGAAAAACCGCGATCGTTTACGGAGCGGGCGGGGCGATCGGCCGCGCGGTCGCTACCGCTTTTGCGGTCGAAGGGGCGAAAGTGTATCTGGCGGGCCGCACGCCGGAGACTTTGGAAGAAGCGGCGTCGGAGATTCGCGCGCTGGGCGGGAAAGCGGAAACCGCGCG
The DNA here is from genome assembly GCF_030518235.1 of Saccharibacillus sp. CPCC 101409. Taxonomy (GTDB): domain Bacteria; phylum Bacillota; class Bacilli; order Paenibacillales; family Paenibacillaceae; genus Saccharibacillus. The sequence continues at coordinate 20,755 of NZ_JAULSA010000022.1, forward strand.
GGTGGACGCGCTGGACCGGGAAGCGGTCGAAGAACATATCGCGCAGGTCGAAGCGGAGACCGGGCGGATCGATATCTCGTTCAACGCGATCTGGATTCGCGGCGATCTGCAGGGAACGCCGCTGCTGGAGATGAGCGAAGAAGACTTTACGGCGCCCGTCCTGGCGGGAGTGAAGACGCATTTTCTGACCGCGTCCGCCGCGGGACGGTATATGGCCAAGCGGGGTTCGGGCGTGATTCTGACGCTGTCGGCTTCTTCGGGTACGCTGCCGGGCCGCGATCGGCGCTTTCACCGGATGGGCGGTTTCTCCGTCGCCTGCTCGGCGATCGAATCGCTGACGCGCAGCCTGGCGGGCGAACTCGGCCCGGAAGGCGTGCGCGTGCTTTGCTTGCGCTCCGACGCGATTCCGGAAACGTGGGGCGGCCCGAGTTCGGACGTGCGGAAATACATGACGGACGGCACCGCGCTGAACCGCCTGCCGACGCTGGCGCAGATTGCCGACGCGGCGGTGTTCGCCGCTTCCGGCCGGTCGGCGGCGATGACCGGCGCCGTCCTGAACCTGACCTGCGGCTCGATTATGGATTAAGGCGGCCGCTCCGGCGGGAGATGGCGATCAGCCTAGCGCCCAGCAGCGCGAGCCAGGCCGCAAATGCAAGCCGCAGCACGAACAAGACCGGATCGCCGAGCAGCCACGGGAAGGAAGCGACCCAGTCCAGCGCGGCGATCGCATAGCCCGAGTAAACCGTAAGCCGGCCGATCCCGCTGCGGCGCGCCGCCAGGCTCAGCGACAGCGTCGCGAGTCCGAACAGCAGCAAAGCGGTGTGCTCGCCGCCGACGTACAGGATGTACATCAGCCTTCCCGTATCGGGCGTCGGCTCGATGCCGTATACCGGATAGACCAGCCTGCCGAGCACGACGACCAGCAGCAGCTCCACCGACGCGGCGGCGCCAAGCAGGCCGCAGCCCAGCGGCGCGCAGACGGGGGAATGCTTGATCAGCGCTCGGTACAGGCCGAACGCGGCGGGAATCAGGCCGACCGATGCGAAGAACAGCACTTCGTCGGCCATCGACAGGCGAAACCGCCATTGAGACAGCCAGGACGCGTATTCGGCGGCCGCCGGCGCGGGAGGCACGGGAGCGAGAAAAAGGTACTGCGCAAAAAACAAAACAGCCGACAGAATCAGCGCGCTTCCACCGAAAACGGCGATACTGGATAGGGGTCTGGATCTCATAACACTCAGCGCCTTTCTTGATTGGGAATAGGATGGGAATCGCCGGCGATCCGCATGTCTGGCAGTTCCGGACGTCGGGTTTCCGCTGCACCGAATCATAGCGGAATCTTCGGGAACGGCCTAGAATCTTTGTCACATTTCCAGCCTTGCGATACGTATTCCATATGCTGGATTGTACATATATAATGAAAGAATTTTTATTTGCCTGGGCAAGCGAATTTTGTTTGACAGGCTGTTCGGTTTGGCCCATAATCAATCCATACTAAATTCATCTACATTATTAGTTTTTGAGAAAAAGGGGGATTCACGATGGCTCGCTTCAAAGCGTTCACTGGAAAAGGATTCGGCTTGGCGGTTCTGCTCGTACTTGTGCTGACGGTGATCGCCGGATGCTCGGGCGCGGGCGACAGCTCTTCGGCGCAAAGCGGCAAGCAGCCGGCGTCGGAGCAGAAAACGGACGCGTCGGATACGGAAGCGTCCGGCGGCGCGGCCGCGGAAGAAACCGCGCAGCCCGCGGACGGAGGCACGTTTACCTATGCGCGTCCCGCGGCGGTCACATCGTTCGATCTGCATAACGAGATTACCGCGAACAACGCGTTTGCGATCGACAAAGTATTCGAGCCGCTGCTGTCGTTCGACAGCGAAGGCAATATCGTCGACTGGCTGACCGAATCGCACAACGTCAGCGAAGACGGCCTGACGTATACGTTTGTGCTGAAAAGCGGCCTCAAGTTCTCCGATGGCTCGGACGTTACGGCAAAAGACGCCGTGTTCTCGCTGGAGCGCCATCTCAAAGTCGGCGGTCCGCTGGAGATTTCGGCCAAAGTCTCTTCGGTCAAAGCGCAGGACGACCATACGCTGGTCGTGAAGCTCGAAGAACCGTACACGCCGTTCCTGTCCGAAATGTCCAATTTCTCGAACGGGATCATCCCGGACGACTTCGGCGGCAAAACGGAAGAAGAATTTTTCAAAAAGCCGGTCGGCACGGGGCCGTTCACCGTCGAAAGCTGGGACCCGGCGGGCGACCTGACTTTTGCGAAGAATACGAACTACTGGCAGGAAGGCAAGCCGCATATCGACAAGCTGGTTTATAAGCTGGTCGAAGACGACAGCCAGGCTCTCAACCAGCTCAAAGCGGGCGAAGTGGACGCGATCGAATCGCTGGCGCTCCAGAACGCGGACGAGCTGAAGCAGGGCGCCGACACCGGCGTGCTGACGAACGGAAGCTGGGTGACGGAACAGCTCTTCTTCAATACGCTGGACGAGCATTTCTCCGACACGCACGTCCGCCGCGCGCTGGCGCTGGCGATCGACCGCGAAGGACTGACGAAGGCGCTGACGTTCGGATACGCGCAGACGGCGAACTCGCTGCTGCCGACCACCATTCCGTACAACGCCAACGATACGATCAAGCCGCTGAACTTCAATCTGGAGGAAGCGAAGAAGGAGCTGGCGCAGTCCAAGTTCCCGGACGGCTTCTCGTCCACGCTGCTCGTCGCGTCGGGCAACGACACCCGGGCGCAGGAAGCGCAGATCATCCAGGCGGCGGCGCAGTCGATCGGCATCCAATTGAAGATCGAATCGGTCGAACTGGCCGCGTTCCGCGAGCGCTTCTTCGCTTACGACTTCTCGGCCATGCTGAACAGCGGCCAGGCGGATTCGCCGGAAGCGAACTCGATTATCGCGTTCCAGACCGACCCGGACGGATTCAGCAAATCGTACTGGACGCATTACACGAACGACAAAGTCACCGAGCTGCTGCATAAAGGCCAGCAAACGGCGGACGGCGAAGAGCGTCAAACGGTCTACACCGACCTGCTGCAAATCCTGGCCGACGACGTGCCTTACATTCCTTTATATTACCCGGATATTCTGAAAGGCGTAAGCTCGTCGGCCGAAGGCCTCGTCGTGCTGCCGAACGGCAGCGTGCGCTTCGAAGACGTCCGGATCGCCCAATGACCCCAACCCACAATGGAAGCGTCCGCCGATCGGCGGGCCTTCCTTTGCCGTTTAAAGGGATCGGCCGCGCGCTGCTGCGGGCGCTGATCGTGATTCTGTGCGTGACCGTCGCCGTGTTCTTCCTGATCCGGATCGTACCGGGCGATCCGGCCAAGATGGTTCTGGGCGAGTACGGCACGCCCGAAGCGCTGGCGGCGATGCGGCATACGCTGGGGCTGGACCTGTCGCTGTGGGAGCAGTTCCTCCGCTTCGCGCGCACGCTGCTGACGCAGGGCGATACCGGCGGTTCGATCGTTTCGGGCGTCTCGTCGCGGCAGCTGATCGCCGAGCGCGCGCCCGTTACGCTGCTGCTGATTGCGCTGTCCTGCGTGCTGGCCGTGCTTATCTCGCTCGTGCTCGCGGGCATCGCGGCGACCAACAAGGACAGGCTGCCGGATCACCTGATCCGCATCTTCCCCGCGATCACGCTGGGCATGCCGGTGTTCTGGGTCGGCCTGCTGCTGATTCTGCTGTTCGGCGTCCGCCTGCACTGGTTTCCCGTCGGCGGGGTAGGCAAAGGCTGGACCGGCATGCTGTACAGCCTGGCGCTGCCGGCGGTAACGGTCGCTTTTTCGCAGATTCCGACGCTTGTCCGTTCGCTGCGGGCGCAGATGCTCGAAGTGCTGGAATCGGACTTCGTGGTGACGCTGCGCGCGTCCGGCATTCCGGGTTCCGTGATTCTGTTCAAGCACGTGCTGAGGAACGCCGCGCTTCCGACCCTGATGCTGTTCGGCGTCAATCTGTCGTACCTGATCGGCGGAACGCTGGTGGTGGAGCAGGTCTTCGGCATCCGGGGCATCGGCAGCCTGCTGTTTACATCCATTTCGAAAAGGGACTTCCCGGTGATCCAGGGCATCGCGCTCTACTGCGCGGTCGCCGTCGTCGTGATCGGCCTGCTGATCGAGATCTCGGCGCGCTGGCTGGACCCGAGAACGAAGGAGAAACCATGAATATGAATTCCGTAACGCCGGAGCCGGCGGGCGGGGCGGACAACGCCGCCTGGACCGCCGGTCCGATCGCGGGCGGGCGCTCCGGTTTCCGCCGGGCCGCGCGCATTCCGTCATTGGTGGCGGGAAGCTTGATGCTGCTGCTGATCGCCGCGCTGGCGCTGTTGATTCCGTGGCTCAGCCCGTACGATCCGACGACGCAGGACCTGGCTTCGTTTCTCCAGGCGCCGTCGGGCAGCCACTGGCTGGGCACGGACCAGCTCGGACGCGATCTGCTCACCCGTTTGATTTACGCCGCGCGCACCGATCTTGCGATCATGGTGCTGGCGGAGATCGTTCCTTTTTGCACGGGGATTCTGCTCGGCATGCTGGCGGGCTATTACGGCGGCTGGATCAACACGGTCGTGTCGCTGCTGACGGATACGTTTATCGCGTTTCCGTTTTACCTGATCGTGATTATCGTCGCGTTTGCCAGCGGAGCGGGCGCGCAGGGCATCTATATCACCTTTATTCTGGTCGGTTGGATCGTGTTCGCGCGCGTCAGCCGGGGCTTGACGGCTTCGCTCCGGCAGCGGGAATGGGTGGCGTCGGCGCAGACGCTCGGGCTGCCGGGCTACCGGATTCTGCTGGGCCATCTGCTGCCGAACATCCTGCCGCAGGCGATCGTTGTGCTGATGACCGATATGGTCGGCGTGCTGGTCGCGATCGTGACGCTGGGCTATCTCGGCATCGGGATCGCGCCGCCGACGCCGGACTGGGGCACGATGATCGCCGACGGGCAGTCGTTTATGACGACCGCCTGGTGGCTGTCCGCGGTTCCCGGCTTCGCCGTCGTGTATATGGGCATTGCGCTGTCGCTGCTGGGCGACGGGCTGGCCGATCTGTGGAGGAGAACGTCATGAACAAGCGGCGGACGGATTTTTGGAAAAAAGAACACGAACGCGGACAAGAGGCGGACGAACGGAAGCGCGGCGAACGTGTCGGCGAATACCGCGGGGCGGCCGCGGGCGATCCCGCCGGGCGGCAAGCGGCGGACTCGGGCCGCGCCGCGCCGATTCTGGAGGTCGACAATCTGTCGCTGGAGGCCGCCGATTCCGGCGCGCCGCTGGTCGACGGCGTTCGCTTCTCGCTGGGCCGCGGCGAAAGTCTCGGCCTGGTCGGCGAATCCGGTTCGGGCAAGTCGCTGACGCTGCGCGCGGTGCTCGGCCTGCTGCCTCCCGGCGTGCGCCGCGCGGGCGGCGAGATCCGGCAGTCGGGCCGCGCCGCGATGGTGTTCCAGGACCCCAGGAGCGCGCTCGATCCGCTGTGCCCCGTCGTCAAGCAGGTGGCGGAAGTCGTGCGCTACCGGCAGAAAAAGAACCGCAAAGCCGCGCGCGCCGAAGCGCTGCATCTGCTGGATCAGCTCGGCCTGCCGGATTCGCTCGGCCAAGAAGACCGCTATCCGCATCAGCTTTCTGGCGGACAGTGCCAGCGGATCGTGATCGCGCTGGCGCTGGCGTGCCGGCCGGACGTGCTGCTGTGCGACGAGCCGACCACGGCGCTCGACGTCACGGTCCAGCGGCAGATCGTGGATCTGCTGAGCCGGCTTCAAGCAGAGCTGGGCTTTGCGCTCGTATTCGTTACGCACAATCTGGCGGTAGCCGCGGAGATGTGCTCGCGCATCGCGGTGATGCAGCGGGGGCGGATCGTGGAAGAAGGGCCGGCGGAAGATGTGCTGACCCGGCCGCGCAATCCGTATACGCAGATGCTGGTCGACGCCGTGCTGCCGCTTCCGGCTTCGGCCGGCGAGTCCGGCGGCGCGTCTTCCGATCGGGAAAAGGAGGCGCGAGATGAGCACCAATTTATCGATTGAGAACCTGACGGTGCGCTACGGCGGCTTTACGGCGCTCGGCGGGGTGAGCCTGGAAGTGCCCGCGGGCTCGACGCTCGGCCTGGTCGGCGAATCCGGCTCGGGCAAGTCGACGTTGGCCCGCACCGTCGCCGGGCTGATCGTCCCGGACGCAGGCGTGCTTGCGCTCGGCGGACAGCCGCTTGCGGCGCGCCGAACGCGCGCCCAGCGCAAACAGATCCAGATGGTGTTCCAGAACCCGGACGCTTCGCTGAATCCGCGGCATTCCGTGCGGCGCATCCTGTCCGAAGCGCTGAGGTTCCATCGCGTCACGACGGACCGGGCGTCGACCGAACGGCGCTGCCGCGAACTGCTGGAGCTGGTGCGGCTGGACGGAGGCGCGCTGGACCGGTATCCGCGCGAATTCTCCGGCGGCCAGCGGCAGCGGATCGCCATCGCCCGCGCGCTCAGCGTGGAGCCGGAGCTGCTGATCGCCGACGAGCCGACCAGCGCGCTCGACGTATCGGTGCAGCGCAGCGTGCTCGACCTGCTGGGGAATATCAAAGCCCAACTGAACCTGACCGTGCTGTTTATCTCGCACGATCTGGGCGTGATTCACGCGGTCAGCGATACGGTCGCCGTGATGCGGCAGGGCGTGCTGGTCGAAACGAAGCCGAACGGCGAGTTCTTCGCCGGACCGGATACGGCTTACGGCCGCGAACTGCTGGCCGCCGTGCCGAGGATGCCGGCGGCCGCGCCGAATTGAGCGCGGAGCTGACGGGAGCGAAGCGCAGGCGAGCAGGGTCAAGTAAGACCTAGCCGAGTCAAGCCAAGCAGGGCGAGAGAGTGCAAAGCAAGGCAAGGCAGGAAAAGGCAGGACAAGTCAAAGCAAGCTACGATAAGACAGAAAAAAACAGAACAGATATAGAACGGAATAGAATAGAACAAAACAGGCTAGGATAAAGCAAAGTAGGCCAGAGCAGGACAAAGCAATACAAAGCAATACAAAGCAATACAAAGCAATACAAAGCAAAATACGGCAGGACAAAACCAGGGTTAAAAAGCTGGATCGCCAAGCGCCTGAACTGCTGGTTGGGCTTGGCTAAGGTGGAAATGTTGACTTTTTGATCATTTTTTGGCCCGAACCGAGCCGGAAATCAAGAAAAGTGAGCATTTAGTCAGCATTTTTCAACATTGGACGACTAAAATGCAGCGAACGAGGAAAAATTCGCACATTTGGTCAGCATTTTTATCAAGCCGCATCGATTTGGACAAAAATGTGATCGTTAGGTCAGCATTTTGGAGTATGGAACGAGAAAGCAGCGAAATCGATGCAGCGCCGGTCCGGTTTCTCGCATCTCGCAGCACGATGGAATACTCGCCGCACGACAGAACGATAGAACGATAGAACGATAGAACGATAGAACGATAGAACGACAGAACAATAGAAGAACGGAGGAAACCCATGAACACTGTACAATCCGGCTTTGTGCCGCTGACGCGCGCCGAATACGATACGCTGACGAAGCTGCTCGGGGAGCTGCTGCAAACGCAGCATGCGCCGGTGATTATACCGGGCGAAGCAATTATCGGAATCGAAGCGATTGCGGCGGGGATTGCCGCGCCGGGCAGACGCTTCTTGAATATTGTGACGGGTCCTTACGGAACGCTGTTCGGCGAATGGCTGGAGCGCGGAGGCGCCGAGGTCGTCGAGCTGCGCGTCCCGTTCGACGAAGTGGTGACCGCCGAAGCAGTGGAAGCGGCGATTGCAAGCTCGCAGCCGCAGGCGATCTCGTTTGTGCACGCCGAGGTCGTAACGGGCGGTTCCAATCCGGCAAAATCCATACTGGAACTGGCTCGCCGGCACGAGCTGATCAGCGTGATCGATTCCGTATCGGCGGTCGGCGGCGAGGAGCTGCCGATCGACGCATGGGGCGCGGACCTGGTCGCGATCGGCGCGCAGAAAGCGCTCGGCGGACCCAACGGCGTCAGCGCCGTATCGGTCTCGCCGCGCGGCTGGGCGTATATCGAATCGAATGCGCGCGCGCCGCGCAATTCGATTCTGTCGCTGCTCGACCTGCGCCCTCCGGGCGAAGGTCAAGCATTCCGCGTGCCGCCGAGCATTCCGACGCTCGAAGCCCGCGCTTTGATCGCGGCGCTGGCCGATACGGAAGCGGAAGGATTGGATCGGGTGATTCGCCGGCACGAGCTTGCGGCGGAATCGGCGGCTGCCGGACTGCAAGCCCTGGGGCTTGAAGGCTGGCAGCGGGACGCGTCGCGGCGTTCCACCTTGACGACGACCGTACGGATCGGCGGGGAAGACCGGCTGCGGATCGGGCAGCCTGTCGGCATCGTGGCGCCCGGAGACGGCGAGCTGCGCGGACGGCTGCTGCGCATCAATCATTTCGGCGCGAATGCTTCGCAGGAAAGCGTGGAGAAAGCGGTCCGGACGCTGGCCGGACTGCTGGAAACGGACGAAGCGGCGGCGCTTGCCGCCGTGCGAAGCGTATGGGAGGCCGCGCGATGATCCTCGCAAAGCCGGAACGCAAAAGCTTCAAAGGGATCGCGATCGCGGGTATCCCGGATAAGCGGTTCGATGTGGAGATCCGGAGCGGCCGATTCGTGTCGGTTCGGGAAGCGGATGCAGCCGCCGCGGCCGGGGCGGCTGCACAGGCCGGAGCAGCCACGCAGGCCGGAGCAGCCGCGCAGGGTGAAGAAGCCGAGTCGGCCGGATCTTCCGATCCGGCCGCGGAGATCGTGGACGGCTCCGAGCTGTGGATAACGCCCGGTCTGATCGACCTGCATACGCATATGGCATGGACGGATTTCGACCATGCCGATCAGGACAAGCGCGACCCGGCCGAAGTCGAAGCGATGCAGGCGCGGGCTTTCGAAGCGACGCTGCGCACCGGCGTCACGACCGTGCGGGACGCGGGCGGTTTGACGCCGGCCGCGGCGGCGCATCTGGTCCGGGAGTATCGTCAGCCGCTGCGGATCGACAACGGCAGCCATATGTTCGGCGCGGCCGACGCGCGGGGCGCCGATTATCTGAAGCGCAAAGCGGACGAAGTATTCGCTTCCGGCGCCAACTGGATCAAGATCATGGCGACGGGCGGGCTCGGCGCGCCGACGGAGAGCGTAACCGATCCCGTCTTCACCGAAGACGAATTCGCTTTCCTGGTTCGCTATGCGCACGAGAACGGACGCAAAGTATTCGTCCACGCCTGGGGCGGCGCCGCCATCGACTGGTCCGCCCGCGCGGGCGTGCAGTCGATCGAACACGGCATGTTCCTGACCGCCGATCAGGCGGCTCGCCTGGCCGAAGCGAATGTCGCGTTTGTGCCGACGGCCTCGATCTACCGGATCGCCGCCGATCCGCAGGGTGTGCTGGGCCTGCCGCCCGTGATCCGCGACCGGGCCGCCCGGGCGGTGGAAGCCCATGCGAACGCGGTCGCTTACGCCAAGCGCGCCGGTGTGCGTATCGGCTTCGGCACGGATTATGCCACGCCGCATCTGCACGGACGCAATTTGCAGGAGCTGTATACGCTTCTGGACTACGGCCTGAATCGCGAAGAAGCCTGGATCGCGGCCACCTCGGACGCGGCCCGCATTCTCGGCCGATCCGGCGAGCTGGGCTCTATCGCTGAAGGCTATCTGTCCGACGCCGTAATCTTCGGCTCGGACCCGTATGCGGCGCGCAGCGAAGCGGAGCTGCGCGGCAGCATCGCGGCGGTGATTACCGGCACGGACGAGTCCGAATTGGCTTAGAGAAGAAAGTGACGGCTCGACAGAGCGTAAGGAAGCGGCGAATCAGCCGCTTCCTTTTTGCTTCGTCCGGGTCTAAACGTGTATCATAAAGCCAAAACGAACTGTGCTTAAACGGGGAGCGCGGATTGAAGAAGAGGAGGACCAAACAAAATGACGCAGCAAAAGAAGCTTCAACAAGCGGTTTCCGCTTTGGACAAGCAGGAGCTGATCGGGATCGTCCTGCAGGCGGCGGAACGGGACGAAGTGCTGGCGCAGCGCCTGCTGATGCAGGATAGCAAGAAGAGTCGCGGCCAAAAGAATCCTAAGCGGCAGTCCGAAGAATACCGCAAGCTGATCAAGGCGATTGCCAAACGCTGTGGAGATCGACACGGTTTTATTACTGTGCGCGATACTCGGCAGTTTGCGGAAGAAGTCGCAGCGATTCTGGACGCCAATACCGAGGACGAAGATCTTTTTCTTGAGCTTGAGCTTGCGATCACCGTTCTGGAAGAAGCGATACGGTCGTTCGATTACGCGGACGATTCCAATGGGGATATCGGTTACGTGGTTGACGAAGCCCTGTCGAAAATAGGCTGGATTACGAAGAACGCCGAGCTTGAAGAAAGCGATATGCGTGAGCGGTTATTCGAACGGCTGCTTGAATTGAGCCGAAGCGATATATTCGAAGAATGGAGCGATTGGCGTCTGGTCGTTTTGCGGTGCTGTGAAGACTTCGCGGGCTTGAAAGGTCCGAGAAAGCGGCTGATAGCCGAGATCGAAAAATCGATCGCCCGGGTCAAACAGGAAGGACGCGATTACAGCGGTTATGAAGTGGAGTCTTTAAACGGCATGCTGCTGAAGCTGATCGAGGAATACGGAGAAGCAGAGGAGGCGCAGCGTTTTCTGGAATCCCGGCTGGAACTCCCTTCTTTTCGACAGGCTCAGATCGATCGGAAAATGCAGGAGGGAGACGCCAAGGAGGCGCTGCGGCTGGCCGAAGAAGGCGAACGCCTGGATCGAAAGCTGCCGGGATTGGTGACGCAGTGGAAAAAAGCCCGCTATGCCGCTTACAAAAAACTCAATCGCAAAGCCGACTGTTTGCAGTTGGCCGAAGAACTGCTGCTTGACGGCGAGTACGAGTATTATGCCGAGTTGGAAGAATGGGGCGAAACGGATAAAGCGGAGCTGTACGAACACGTTAAAAGCAAACTGAAAGAAATGGACAGCTGGCGCATGGGAGATCTGTATGAACGGCTCATCGAGGATCATCGGGATCTTCCGGCCCAACTGGAGTACGTTCAGGCCAATCCCGAGCGTATCGAAGATTATATCGGCGTTCTGCTAAGCGCTTACCGGGATGAAGTCCATACGATCTTCAAAAATCATATTGTACAAAAGGCGTCGGAAGCTTCCAATCGCAAAAAGTACTGGGTCGTCTGCCGGATGATCGAGCGGTATGCGAAAACGGCGGGACGTGAAAGCCGGGATGAACTGGTCGGCCTGCTGACCGAACGTTATGCGAGCCGTCCGGCGATGATGGATGAATTAAGCCGCATACGATAATCTGTGCTTCGATTAAGCGGCCGAACAGCAGCAAAAACCCCGGTCTCCCGTGAGAGGGAGCCGGGGTTTTGTTTATCCAGTCTTTTAACGTTCATCGCTTACCGATTACCTGCCGCACGATGCCGCTTACTGATTCGCTTTGGCGAACTCCGACGCTTTCACGCCGGCTTCGCGGCCGAAGATGACGATCTCGGCCACGGAGTTGCCGCCGATGCGGTTCTGGCCGTGCAGCCCGCCGGTGACTTCGCCCGCGGCGAACAGTCCCGGAATGGCTTTGCCGTCTTTGGTTACGACTTCGGTGTCGGTGTTGATCTTGACGCCGCCCATCGTGTAGTGGATTCCCGGGCCGATCTTGATCGCGTAGTACGGACCGGCCGACAGATCGTTGTCCATGCCGGTTTCGCGGTTGAAATCGGCGTCCTTTTTATTCTTCACGGCTTCGTTCCACGCACCCAGCGTCGTTTGCAGCTGCTCGGCCGGAAGATTCATTTCGTCGGCGAGCGCTTCGATGGAGTCGCCCGTTTTCACAAAGCCCATTTTCTCGTACTGCTCGACCGCTTTGGCGCGCGATTTCACGCCGGAATCGAAAATGAGGTAAGCGGCGCGGCCGTCCAGCTTGGTGATCGCCGCCGTTACGTTGTCGCGGGTGTCCATTTCGTTGACGAACCGCTGTCCGTCGGCGTTGACCAGGATCGCGCCTTCGCCGCGCACCGCTTCGCCGATCAGGTACGAATTTTCCTGCTGGACGGTCGGGTGGACTTGGATCTGATCCATATCGACCGTCGTGCCGCCGAGCGCTTCGATCATTTTGATGCCGTCGCCGGTGCTGCCTTCCTGGTTGGTCGTTACGTAGCCGTCGAGGTCCGGACGAACTTCCTTGATCATTTCTTTGTTCGCGCCGAAGCCGCCGGTCGCCACGATCACCGCTTTGGCGGAGATATTCTTGTCGTCGGTGCCGTTAAAAGTAACTTTTACACCGCTGACCGTATCGTTCTCCTGCGTAATTTCTTTAACATTGGCGTTCACGAACAGCGGAATCTCCTGCTCCTGCACATTTTTCACCAGGCCGGCGACCAGGTACTGGCCGACCGCCGATCCGTCCGTCGGACGGTGCGTGCGTTTCTCGCTCATGCCGCCGGTAATGGTCAGGTTGTCGAGCGTGATGCCGTGAGCGTCCAGCCAGTCGATCGCGCCCGCCGAATTGTCGACGAAGTAGCGCAGCATTTCTTTATCGTTGGTGTCGTGTCCGCCTTTGAGCGTTTCTTCGTAGAACTTGTCGTTGCTGTCTTCGATGCCCTGTTCTTTCTGGAATTTCGTTTCCGAAGCGTTCATGCCCGAAGACGATTTGAGCGTGTTGCCTCCGGCTGTCGGCATTTTCTCGAAAATGACCGGGTTCATGCCCGCCGCTTTGGCTTCGAGCGCCGCCGTCATGCCCGCGCCGCCGCCGCCGATCACGATAATGTCGTACTGGTCCTGAAGCTGGTCGAGCGGCGTGTAGCTGATCTCCGAGGCGCCCGAAGTCGCTTCGGTTTCTTCTTTGTCCGTATCGGTGCTTGCCTGGGCGTCTTTGTCCGTGCCTGCGGCCGTTTCCGTTTGTTCCGCCGCGCTTTCCGTGTTTGCCGTTTTGGACGTGCTTGCGTTCCCGCAGCCTGCGATCACCAGCACGGCCGACAGCGCGAGCATCAGCAGCACGATCCATGTTTTGTTGCGTTTCATTGTGTAACCCCCTGTTAGTGCGTGTTTTTTCGACTTTCTTCGGGATTAGTCTAGCATTGCGAATTGAATCAAATTGTGAAGTTTTTCACATGAATAATCGAAATTGGAGCCAATCGGACTTTTTAAACTATTTAAAGTGAAAATCGCGTGTAATTCCTTTTGCGCTTTTTCAGCTAATTTTCAGGGTGGGCGCTTATAATACGCTTCGGGAGGACTCCTTTTTCGAACAGGGGTTATTTTGCCGTAAAGGAGCTGCATCATGCCGGAAGCCGTCAAAAAGATTTTGTATCTGATTCTTACTTTTTTTATCGGCCTGTTCGTCGTGTCTTCGTTCTTCGTTCGCGCCGAATACAACTATGCCGCTTATAACGACAATCCGATGCTGAGTACGCAGAAGCCGCTGCTGTTTATCGGGCTGCTTGTCGTACTGGCGTTCGCGGCCCTGATGCTGCACCGGCTGTGCCGAAGGCTGAACCGCTATCGTGCGCGAATCGTGATTCCGTCGGTGCTGGCCGGTTCGTTCGCGATCCAGATCGCGCTGATCTTCCTGTTTCCGCGCCTGCCCACGGACGACTCGCAGACCGTGCTGTCGCTGGCGCTCGATATGCTGTACCGGGGCGATTATTCGACGTTCGAGCCCGGCGGGTACCTGCATATGTTTCCGTTCAATTTCTCGGTCGTGCTGTATCTGAAAAGCCTGCTGGCGATCTTTCCCGACAATTACCTGGTCATCAAGATCTTCAATATCCTGTTCGCGGTGCTTACGACGCTGATGGTGCATCTGATCTACGGCGAACTGCGCGGTTATCAAGCGGGGAATGCGGCAAAAGGAAACGACTACGGTCCGCTGCTGTTCGCCGCGACTTACGCGCCTGCGCTGCTGATGTCCAACCTGATCTACAACGACGTGGTGGGCACGGGGCTGCTGACATCGGCGATCTATTTCATTCTGCGCTTTATGCGGACGAAGTCGTTCAAGTTTATCGCGTTCGCCGCTGTGCTGCTGGCGCTGGGCAACTATTTCCGCGGCGTCGGCGTGATCGTGCTGATCGCGGCGGCGATTACGATTCTGCTCGGCATACGCCGGATCGGGGTGCGCAAAAGTCTGCTGTCGATCGCTCTGCTCGCCGCCCTGTTCAACGTTCCTTCCTGGACGCAGAACGCGGCGCTTCAGGCATCCGGCAAAGTCGAATCGTCCGTCACCGCCAATTCCGCGCCCGTCTATATGTGGCTGAACATGGGCATCAACCTGGACCGGATCGGCTTCTGGGACAATATGCAGAGCTACCGGATCTACCAGCGCGAAGCGGATTACGACAAAGCGGCGAGCACGGAGCTGTACAAGCAGTCGATCCGCGAGAAGCTGTCGGACGCTTCGCCGGGCGAGCTGCTGGGGATGTATGTCAAAAAGATCGTGTGGATCTGGACGGAAGGCACGTATCAGATCGACCGGTACGGTATCGGCAACGGCAGCTCTTCGGAGGGCGGGTTCGGCGGTTCGACGATCTCCGGCAGCTACAGCTATACGACGTGGGCCACCGACTTGTTCGAAGGCGATTCCGCCGCGCGCGGCGGGCTGCTGTGGGTACTGTACACGATGAATATTCTCATGTACGCGTGCATCGGGCTGAGACTGTTCCTGGGCATCCAGGCCAAAAGGTACGGCGAGGTGTTCCCTGTGCTGATCCTGCTCGGTTTTATCGGTTTCTATATCCTGTGGGAAATCAAATCGAGATACCTGTACCCGGTCTATCCGCTGCTGATCGTGCTGTCTTACCTGGGGTTCCGCGACGGGCTTGTCCTGCTTGCGAAGACGAGCCTGGGCCGCCGGCTGCTGCCGGAGACGGAGAAGGAGGAATTGCATCATGCGCAGAAGAGCGGAATCTAAGCGAACCGTATTCGGCAAAAGGAAAACCGCGCTCGCGGCGGGAGTGTTCGGCGCGTCTCTGCTCCTCGCTTCGTGCAGCGCGATCGCCGCGCAGAATATCCCGAGCGCCGGCAGCGGTTCGGCCGGTCTCGGAGCCGGCATGGGCGGCGGCGCGAACGGAGGCGGCTTCGGCGGCATGAACGCCGGGCCGGGAAGGAATTCGGACCGCGGCGGAGCGGACGGTCCGGCCGGCGGAGACGGCGGTTTCGGCGGAACCGGCGGCCGAAACTTCGGAGGCCGCGGCGGCGACGCTTCCGCGGACGGCGGAAGCGCCATGCGCGAAGCGATGGACGCGGACCTGATCGGCCGCGTCGTCAGCGCCGACGAAGGCGCCGTCACGCTGGAGCTTGTCGAACAGGCTTCCGACGCGGGCGACCGCGCCGAACGCTCGCCCGGCGGCGCTTCGGCCGACGCGACGGGCTGGACCGCCACCGGCGAGACGGTTACGCTGAGCCTCGGCTCCGACGCGGAGATCTCGTCCGATACCGGCGAGACGCAAACGCCGGGTACCGGCGGCGACGTGGGACCCTCGTCCGAAACCGGCGAGACGCGAACGCCAGATAATGGCGACGACGTGGGAACCTCGTCCGGAACCGGCGAGACGCAAACGCCGGGTACCGGCGACGACGTAGAACCCTCGTCCGAAACCGGCGAGAGCCCCGACACGAACTCGTCGCCTGCTTTGACCGCCGCCGATCTGAAAGCCGGCGACATCGTCATGGTTTGGTACCAGGAAAACACAGAGCAGGTAAAAAGACTGCGGATCTTGTGATCCGCAGCCGGATTGTCGAGAAACGATTGGATGTAAACCTAATTTAGGCGGGTTCGATTGGAAGGAAAGGTCGGGAAAGGGCTGGAGAAATAAAGCCAGCGGCAAGAAGAATCCAAATAGCTGCGTATAAGCCGTTATTCCGGCTTATTCTTACGTTTTCGAGCAAATAACTGCACTCATACATCTATTTCGATCTTTTCCGCTTTGATTCGGCCTTTGGCTCCCGAATAGCTGCACCTGCGTCGCTATTTGAAGAAATCGAAGGGTTTCGCTCAAAATAAGTGTACCTGTGCCGCTATTTTCCGTTTGGAACAATACCCGGCTTTCTCGACAGCCTGAGGCTGCGGATCTTGCGATCCGCCAGCCTCTTTAGCTGGAAGCCGCGGCGGCGCTGGCCGCAGCCGCTGCCGCGGCCGCCAATGCCGCATGCTGCGCCAGCATGACGTTCGCCAGGCTGGTCGAAGGAGCGGCCGGCAGCTCGCCGCGGCCGACTTCGTCGGCATGCTCCTGCGACACGAGAGCGGCGGCCAGCATCATCACTTCCTGCTTGGTCGCCGACCAGCGGCCGAAGCCCTGCTGCTCGCGCAGGAAATCGAACATCTTCGATACTTCTTCCGCGACCGCCGGCGCTTCGATCGGCAGCAGCGCCAGCACGCCGAGAACCGGCAGCAGATACTGCTGGTCGAGACGGATGCCGCGGGCGCGGAACGCTTCGCGCATGCCCAGCACGCGGTCCACGGCTTCCCCGCCGCCGGCCAGCGTCATCACCTGGGTCAGCGACTGGAGACCGTTTCCGGCGCGCAGCTCGCCGCGCAGGGCGGCATAAGCACGTTCCATCTGCGTCACGCCGGTTTCGACGTCCAGGTCGGACAGGCCGAGCATGGCCGCGAAGATGTAATCGTCGCGCCCCGTAAGGAAGCGGTGCTCTTTTTTCATCGCATGGTAGAAGGCTTTGGTCCGATCCAGGGCGGTAATCCGCATTTCCGGTCCGGCGGCGGCGATCAGGTAGGCGGCCATTGCGAGAAAGTCGGAAGTTTTGAATCCGTCTTCTTTGAGCAGCTCGTATACCTCCAGCATATCGGACAGCAGCGCGGCGGGGTCGTCCGACATCGACAGGAAAGCCGAGATCGATAGCGCCATCGTGCTGCGGAAAGGCGAGAAACCGCTTGTGTTTTGCTTGATTTGCTCGTACTGCGCCCGAATGGCTTCGATGTCCGCCGGCCGGTCCTGAGCCGCGTACAGCAGAGCGGCCAGACGGCCGGTCATTGCATTTTTCCATTTGAATTCGCGTTTGATCTCCAGTGCGTTCTCGGCCAGCAGCGCTGCGCGAGCGATCGTTTGTTCATTCATAGTCGAGCCTCTCTTTCTCCGATTGGCGGTTCTCTGGAACCTGTTTCATATTAGATCGCTTTCTTGTTTGATTTTACCATATACAATACGCGGCCGCCGAGCAAACGTTTCAAAGCCCGGGTTTGGCGCGGCGGACAAGGGTAATAATAAATGGAAATCCAATCAAGGAAGGGGCAGGGCGACAGATGAACGACAAACAGCTTGAACGGATGCGGACGGGAAAAGGGTTTGTGGCGGCGCTCGATCAGAGCGGGGGAAGTACGCCGACGGCGCTGCTGCATTACGGAGTCAAGGAAGATACGTATTCGAACGACGACGAAATGTTCCTGGCGGTGCATACGATGCGGACGCGGATCATCAAGAGCCCGGCGTTCGACTCGAAATATATTCTGGGGGCGATCTTGTTCGAGAATACGATGGACCGCGAGATCGACGGGAAGTCGACGGCGGACTATCTGTGGGAAGAGAAAGGCATCGTTCCTTTTCTGAAAGTGGACAAAGGCCTGGCCGAACAGGAAAACGGCGTGCAGCTGATGAAGCCGATGCCGGACCTGGACGATCTGCTCGAACGCGCGGCGGACAAGCATATTTTCGGGACGAAAATGCGCTCGGTGATCCACGAAGCGAACGAAGGCGGCATCAAGCAGGCCGTGGAGCAGCAGTTCGAACTGGGCAAGCGGATCTTCGCGGCGGGGCTGGTTCCGATCATCGAACCGGAAGTCGATATCCGCAGTTCCGACCGGGAAGAATCGGAACGCATCCTGAAGGATGAGATCAAGCGGCAGCTGTCGCAGCTGGACGATTCGGTCCGCATTATGCTCAAGCTGTCGATTCCGGCGGCGGACGGCTTCTACAGCGACCTGATGGACGATCCGCATGTGGTGCGCGTCGTGGCGCTGTCCGGCGGCTATACGCAGAGCGAAGCCAACGAGCGCCTGACGCGCAATCCGGGGCTGATCGCGAGCTTCTCCCGCGCGCTGGCGGAAGGCGTAAGCTTCGGCCAGACCGGCGAAGAATTCGACGAGACGCTGTCGCGCTCGATCCAGGCGATTTACGCGGCGTCGATCAAGTAAACCGAACCAGCGGCGCGAGTCGACCGTCGCTTCCGTTCTCCGCAGCGCGGGGAGCGGGAGCGGCTTGTTCGTGTTTTCGCCCAAAGACTGTTCGCGATGCTTAATCGGCACTGGACAAAGCGGTCGAAGCGTGATTAAGTGAAAGGGCTTTTGAACCGCCGCCCCGATAAACCGCACGGGACATCGGCGACAAGGCAATAGCACGACGAAACGGAGCGTGAACGATGAAAACGACTGCTGTAAGGCTGGCCGAACACCGCACCCTTGAAGGAGAACGCCTTCTGCTGCGCCCGATCCGATTGGACGACGCCGCCGATATGACCGAATACACGTCCGACGAAGAAACGACGCGCTTTATTTTTGCCGAACCCAAGAATTTCGAGCAGACCGAGCGGCTGATCGCCAATTATTATCTGCGCGAGCCGATCGGCAAGTTCGCCCTGGTGCTGAAAAGCGAACAAAAACTGATCGGTTCGATCGAGTTTCGGGTGGACGATTCGACGCGCAGCGCCGATCTGGGTTTCACGCTGAGCCGGCACTACTGGGGAAACGGCTACATGACCGAAGCGGGCCTGCTGATTCTCGGACTGGCTTTCGACGTGCTGGGCCTGGAACGGGTGCACGCGGCGCACGAGACGGGCAACGTCAATTCCGGCCGGATGATGCTTCGGCTCGGCATGACGCATGAAGGAACGCGGCGCAAAGACCATTTATCGAACGGCAAACTGGTGGACAGCGCCTACTATTCGATTTTGAAAGAAGAATACGAAGCCGGCCGGTAAGCGATAAACGGAAGCATGTCCGCATGTAAGCAAAAACAGCGACCAAGACCCGGAGTTCTTTATGGAGCTTCGGGTCTTTCTGCGCGTCCCGGATCGGGGCTTTTTGCGTTCGCGTACAGTTCTGGAATTGGAAACCAAAAAATGTTTCAGTCGATGGTTGGTAGCTTATGTTATATAATAGGAATAAGTACCTAAAAGGATTGTATCTTGAGACCCAGGGAGGCTCATTATGAAACCGATGAAGGAGCAGCGTGAGGAACTCATCCGAGCTATGTCCAAAACGCTGTTCTCACTCTTGCACTCCGTCATCGACGCAAATACTTTTTTTATGGCTCATAACAACGGAAGAACCAACACCATCGTGAGCGCCTGGAACGCCGGGGAAACGCTTATCGAGGAAGGCGCAGTCCTTCCTTATCATATAACCTACTGCCGACTCGTCGGAGACGTCGAAGGCCCGATCATTATCGAAGATACGACGCTTTCTTCGCTGACCCGCGATCTGCCCGTAACCGCCGATATCGGCAAAGCCAGCTTTGTCGGCGTGCCGATTCGGCTGCAGGGCGGCGAACTGTACGGCACCATCTGCGGCCTGGACCGGGAACGGGTGTTTACCGGCGAAGACATCGAGCAGTTGGAACAGACCGCTTCGGTTATCTCCGGGCTGCTCGATCTCGAACAGTCCACGCATTACGACGACTTGACCGGATTTCTGCGCCACAGCGCGCTGGAGAGCTTCTGCCAACGCGACCTGGAAGATTCGCCGAAGTCGGTTATTTTTATGGATCTGGACAATTTCAAAGAAGTGAACGACCGCTACGGACACGCGATGGGAGACCGGGTGCTGCAATCGCTGGCCCGGGCGATCCGCAGAGCGGCCGACGACGACTGGCTGCTGTGCCGGTACGGCGGCGACGAATTCGTGGTCGTGCTGCCGACCGACAGCGAGGCGCTTGTCCAGCAGGCGGTGGAGCGGCTGGTCGAAGCGTTCCAGAAGGAGGAACTGCCGCTGACCGATCCGGAAGAATCGCTGACGCTTTCGATCGGCGCCTGTCTGCAGGCCGATTCGCTGCGTCAGTATATCGAGCGGGCGGATACCGCCATGTACCGGATCAAGAAAGACGGCAAAGACGGAATCGGCATTTTCCAGATCGAAGACCAGCAGCAGGAGCTCGACGTGCGGGAAGCGCTGCGCAAGAACGAGTTCGAGCTGTACTTCCAGCCGATCGTCGGCGCGGAAAGCGGCGCGGCGGATTCCTACGAAGCGCTGCTGCGCTGGCGCCATCCGCTGCGCGGCATGATCCCGCCGATCGAAGCGATCGAGATGGCCGAAGCGGCCGGCCTGATCGAGCAGGTGGATCTGTGGGTGTTGAGGGAAGCCTGCCTGGCGGCGGGACTTATCCGGCCGGCCGGGCGAATCCATGTGAATATCACGGCCAAGTCGCTGCGTGATCCGCACTTCGCCGACTATGCGGCGGAGATCTTTATGGAAACGAACTGTCCGCCGTCGAAGATCGAGATCGAACTCAATGAGACGCTGCAGCGCTGCGAAAGCCGGCATATCGTGCAGCAGGTCGATCAGCTGCGGCAGTGGGGCGTGACTTTCTCGCTGGACGATCTCGGCAGCCAGCAGTCTGCGGGAATCGGCCTGCTGCGCGATCTGGCGGTCTCCACGCTGAAGCTGGACGGGGCGCTGTGCCGCGGTGCCCGTACCGACCGGATCGGCCGCGCGCTGATTCGCGGCGTAGTGGAAATGGGACGGGAGCTGGGCATGTCGGTAGTCGCGGAAGGCATCGAGAACGAAGAACAGCGCCGGCTGCTCGTCTCGCTCGGCTGCGATCTGCTGCAGGGCTACTACTTTTTCCGGCCGATGCCGCTTGCGGAACTGCTTCGCAGCGAAGAACTGCGTAGAAGAATGCTGAGCTGCTGAGCTTCGGAATCGGACGATCGGCGCGATGGAGTAGAATGAACGGGATTGGAACGAGTGAAACAAAGCGAACGAAATAAAGCGCACGAAATAAAGCGCACGAAATAGAAGAGAATTTGAAAAAGCCCCTGCTCCTGCCCGAAGGCGAGCGCGGGGGCTCAGGGTGTCGAGAAAGCCGTGCAGGGTTCCAAGCGGAAAATAGCGGCACAGGTACACTTATTTGGGGCGAAACCCTTCGATTTTTTCAAATAGCGACGCAGGTGCAGCTATTCGAGAGCCAAAGGCCGAATCGAAGCGAAAAAGCTCGAAATAGTGGTATGAGCGCAGTTATTTTCTCGAAAACGTAAGATTAAGCCTGAATAAGGGGCTATACGCAGTTATTTTAAATTCGTCCTGCCGCTTGCTTTATTTCTCCAGCCTTTTTCTCATTATGTTTACATCAAATCGTTATAGGGCGTATCTTCAAACTCCGAAGGAAGCAGATTTAACTGAGTTTGCGTACACGGCCTAAGACCCCGCTCCCGCCCAAAAGGCGAGAGCGGGGTCTTTTTGGTTTGCGCCGGGGGAGACGATCAGGAGGTTGTATCCGGCTGATTGCAGAATCCGTTCAGCCGCATAAAGCAAAGCCGATCGTCTTCAATTCTTCGGCGTTTCCGTCAGGTCGACCGTTTCGTTGATGCCGGGTTCGGACTTGGGGTCCGAGCCTTTGCCGACCGCTTTTTTGAGCAGATGGGTGACCATCTTGATCGCGCTGCCGCTTTCCCAGTATTCGGCCGTTTCCGTCTTGACGCGAATCAGCACCAGATTGGGATCGTCGTAAGGCGTATCGAGAATCTTCTCGTACACCTTGTTCCACAGCACTTTTTTGCGGGCGTCGTCTTCGACGAATTCCGCGGTGCCGCTGATGGACACATACGACTTGCCCGCATAAGCGACATTGACGCGGGGGTCTTCGAGAATCTCGGTATATTTGCTCGTATCTTTTTTGGTCAAAAACCACAGATCGCCGTCGAATTCGATATGCTGCGTTCTCATGGGCCGGGAGACCAGCCCGCTGTCCGAAATCGTCGTCAGCATCGCCGTTTCGATATCGTCGATCAGACCGCGGACGGTCTCGATGGCTTCCTTGTTGGCCGTCGTTTCTTTCGGCATGATATTCGCTCCTTTGCGGGATAATAGAGTTCCGGAATTAAGCGCAAATAAATACAATCGAGAAGTCCTTTGCTAACCCTATAAACGTGAACTCCGCCAGATAAACGCTGTTTGTTTAATAAAAAAACAACAAATAAAATTTTCGATTCCTACCCGAAAAGCGCTCGTTTAAACCGTAAGCGCGAAGGTTACATACACAAAGAGAATTCAACTGCGGAACATCGAAACCAGGCAGGAAAAATCGTACATTCGACACGAGATCGTACATTCGACACGAGGAGGAATACATCATGACCGATCAGTACACTTTTCAGGACCCGACAACCCAGTTTACCAAAGCCGGACCGGAATTCGAACAGGAGCAGAAAGGACCGGGCATCCAGTCCGAGATGAATCCGATCCCCGACTCGGGCGAGCAATCATACCGCGGCACGGGGCGTCTAACCGGCCGCAAAGCCGTCGTGACCGGAGCGGACAGCGGTATCGGCCGCGCGGCGGCGATCGCCTACGCCAGAGAAGGCGCCGACGTCGTGCTGTCGTACCTGCCGGAAGAAGAGTCGGACGCGCAGGAAGTGGTCAAGCTGATCGAAGCGGAAGGCCGCAAAGCGGTAGCCGTTCCGGGCGACGTGAAAGACGAGAGCTACTGCGTGAACCTGATCGAAACGGCGGTCAAAGAACTGGGCGGCCTCGACGTGCTCGCGATCGTGGCGGGCAAGCAGCAGTTCCGCGAAAGCATCGACGAGATCACGACGGAGCAGTTCGACGAAACGTTCAAAACGAACGTGTACGCGATGTTCTGGCTGTGCAAAGAAGCGATCAAGCACATGAAGCCGGGCAGCTCGATCATCAATACGTCGTCGATCCAGGCGTACAGCCCGTCGGAGATCCTGCTGGATTACGCGACGACCAAAGCCGCGATCAACACGTTCAGCAAAGCGCTGGCGCAGCAGGTCGGCCCGAAAGGCATCCGCGTGAACGTGGTCGCGCCGGGTCCGGTCTGGACGCCGCTGCAAGTAGCGGGCGGACAGCCGCCGGAGAAACTGCCGGAATTCGGCGAACAGACGCCGCTCGGCCGTCCCGGACAACCGGTAGAAATGGCTCCGGCTTACGTGTTCCTGGCGAGCCAGGAATCCAGCTACGTCAGCGGCGAGACGCTGAACGCCAACGGCGGTATGGTTTCGCCGTAAGCCGTATAAACCGGCTGCGAAGCTGCGAAATTTTTAACCGCAATTTGCCGAAAGATTCCGAACCGGTTAACCGGCCGGAGTCTTTCGGTTTTTGGTTTGTTAACTTTTTTATATAAATCCGCATCGATATTTGCTATACATACGTACAAAAGAAAAAGTCGACGACGATGCAAAGCATCCATACAAGCAGAGATGGGGGAGATCGCTTGATCAGAAAAATGATAGGCGTATTGGCGGGGATCGCGATAGCGTTTACCGCAGGCTGCGGCAGCGGCGAGCTGGAATTCGAGCCGAATGTGTTGACCGACCGGGATATGTGCGTGGTAAAAACGGAGGACGCGAAGTCGCGAATTTGCTACGGGACGAGCCGCGAGGAAGCGGAGAAGACGGCGGGCGAAGCGCAGGAAACGTATGATACCAGCAGCGGCTACGCGGACGGACTCGCGCTGTTCTATCGCGAAGACCGGGTTGTCGGGATCGACCTGAGAGAAGAGTCGATCGGCGTTTACCAGACAGCCAGAGGCGCGAAAGTCGGGATGAGCCGGGACGAGCTGATCGGGCTTTACGGCGATCAATATCTGAAAGTGCCGAACCAGGATCAACTCGCCGTGAATTATTATTACGATACGGAGAATAAGAAACTGCTTACGGACGTGGTCGAAGCGCTTCAAAACGACAGGGACGAAGCGGGAAAAGTGAGGATCGTCTCCTCCATGCTCGAAAAAGACGGCAGCTCCAAACAAATCGGGATTATCGATCAGAAGATGGCGATTTATTTGGAATAGCAGGGACAATCCCGCTTCAAGCCGGATCGTTTAGAACCGTGTTCTCAGAATGAACTCCGGTTCCAGCAAATACGCCGGCGGATACAGATCGTCGCGGGCGGACAGCAGTCCGCGGAATTCGGCCAGACGGTAAGAGGGGGCCGGCGCAGGTTCGTAAACGACTCCAAATTCCGCGGGCGTCATCAGCCGTACGATTACGAAGACATCTTCGGCCTCCGTCATTTTGTAGAGGACGTTTCGCTCGTCGAACACGTCCTCCGGCAGACCGAGTGCGACCAGATTAAACGCTCGTCCGTGCCAGGTTGTACGAATAACCCGAAAAGCTTTTTCTTCGATCAGCTTTACAAAGCGGTCGGGGTCGAGGCGAAGTTCGATTCCGATCATATAGCCGTTTGCATCCAGATCGTTCCCGAAGTCGGTATCGTATCCGATTCCGTAGTCATTAAGCAGCGTGGGCTCGGCGACAATCATACGATCCAATCCGGCCGCAGCGTCCGTACCGGCAGCCGTATCGTCGATATAAGGAATAACCATCCGCTCGGCCGCCACCCGCTCTCCGATCTCGTTATCCGGATCGTCTGCGCCGTTTTTGTAAGAATGCGGCATCAGGTAAATATAGCCCATTCCCAGACCGTCTTCTTCGTAGCAGGTAATTCGCATTGGCTATCTTTTCCTTTCGGCTGTTTGGTTGAAAATTAAATTTACAGCTCCTTCGTCATAAACGCACTATACGGATCAAGCGCATAATCCCCGAACGGTCCGCATTCCGCAAACCCGTGCTTCTCGTACAGCTTTCTCGCAGGCAGAAAAGCGTCCATCGAACCCGTTTCCAGGCTGATCCGCTGGTACCCGCGCCCGCGCGCTTCTTCGATAATATGCACCAGCAGTTTCTCCGCGACGCCTTTGCGCAGATGCCGGGTGTCCGTCTTCATCGATTTCAGTTCGCCGTGACCCGGGTCCAGTTCCTTGATCGCGCCGCAGCCGAGCAGCTCGCCGTTCTCCCAGGCGCTCCAGAATGTGATTTCCGGCCTGCGCAGCTTGTCCAGGTCCAGCGCGTGGACGCTCTCCGGCGGCGAGTGCAGCGTCATACTGTGCAGATGATCTTGCAACAGCGCGGCGACTTCCGGGCCTCTGAGATCGTCAACTTTAATTTCCATGGGATATTCGCTCCTTCGTCTTCTGTCGGTGACCGCTTTTCTTTTATCATAATCGAATCGTTTCAAGGAAAGAAAGAGGTAACCTGACACCGCTGCAAAAAAGTTCGTCGTTGATAACGTGATTTTTAAAAAGATGGTATAAAAGATTACGTTTCAATCCGAGCAGCCGCTGTACACCTCCCGCCGCGCTTGACCGAACCGCCGCCCCGATATACGGTAAACCCAACGAACTTTAAGGAGGAACCGCCGTGCCGGAACTCGGAGGAAGCCTGTTTCAACCGTCGCTGCCGGAAGGAAGATTCGGGCCCCGTTTTCACGCCTATTATTACAAGCAGTGGAGCTCTTACCGCATGGATTACCATAGCCACGACTCCACGGAGATCATGTACCTGATGACGGGGAGCTGCATCGTGGACGTGAAGGCGGAGGAGGCGCGGGAAGAGCGCTTTGCTTTGAAAAAAGGCGAGCTGATCCTGCTGGACGCGAATGTGCCGCACCGCCTGATCGTCGAGGAAGGCGTATCGTGCCGGATGCTGAATGTGGAGTTCGCGTTTGCGCCGGCGGCCGAGGGCGACCTTGCGGCTCTCAGCGTCGGCGCGCTGGCCCGGGAAGAACCGGCGCTGGCCGAGCTGCTGCGGAATCCTTTTGCCAGCGCGGTGCTGCCCGATCCCGAAGAAGTGCCGCATACGCTCAAATCGCTGGTGCTGGAGCTGGACCGCGCGGGCGGCGAAGGCGTGATGGCGCGCCTGCTGTTTGCCGAACTGCTGCTGCGGCTGGCCCGGCTGAGACGGGAGCAGCTTCAATCGAGCCGTCAGCACGCGCACCAGTATATCCGCCGCACGATCGAATATCTGCACCAGAACTACGACCGCGGCATTCAGGTCCGCGAGATCGCCGCCGCCGTCAATCTGCATCCCGGCTATCTGCACCGCCTGTTCAAGCAGCATACGGGGCGCACGCTGACCGACTACCTGAACGGCCTGCGCATGGACAAAGCCAAAATGCTGCTGTCCGCAAGCGCCGTCCCTATCGCCGATATCGCCGATTATGTGGGCATCGCCAGCCGGCAGTATTTTCACCTGCTGTTCCGCAAATACGGAGGCTGCACGCCGACGCAGTACCGGGAACAGGCCGAACGCGATTCCCGCGCCGGCTCGTCCAAAGCGGAAAGTGAGTATTTTTGACACTTCCGGCTTTAACGGGTCACAATATTGATAACGCTTACCTCCTTCTCCCTGCTAAGATGAACCTGACCGTTAACGATTAACGAAAGGCTCAAACTCCAACAAACGGAAGGGGAAAAACATATGTCGTTCAAAGTGGCTTTTATCGGGGCGGGGAGTATCGGATTCACGCGCGGGCTGCTGCGGGATCTGCTCAGCGTGCCGGAATTTGCAGATATCGAAGTTGCGTTTATGGATATCGACCGGCGGAATCTGGATATGGTCACGGAGCTGTGCCAGCGGGACATCGACGAGAACGGGCTCAAGATTTCGATCGCTCCGACGACGGACCGCAGGCAGGCGCTGGAAGGCGCGAAGTACGTATTTTGCACAATTCGCGTCGGCGGGCTCGAAGCATTCGGGGCGGATGTGGACATCCCTCTCAAGTACGGCGTGGACCAGTGCGTCGGCGATACGCTGTGCGCGGGCGGCATCATGTACGGACAGCGGGGAGTCGCCGAGATGCTGGAGATCTGCCGCGATATTCGTGAGCAGGCGGCTCCGGACGTCCTGCTGCTCAACTACTCCAATCCGATGGCGATGCTGACCTGGGCGTGCAACAAGTACGGCGGCGTGCGGACCATCGGGCTGTGTCACGGCGTGCAGCACGGGCATCGTCAGATCGCGGAAGTGTACGGCCTGGAGAAGAACGACGTCGATATCATCTGCGCGGGTATCAATCACCAGACCTGGTACATCTCCGCGAAGCACGAAGGGCGCGATCTGACGGAAGGGCTGCTGGAAGCGTTCGAGCGCCATCCCGAATACAGCCGGACCGAGAAAGTGCGCATCGATATGCTCCGGCGCTTCGGCTATTACAGCACGGAATCGAACGGCCATCTGAGCGAATATGTGCCGTGGTACCGCAAACGCCAGGATGAAATCAACGACTGGATCGATCTCGGCAGCTGGATCAACGGGGAAACGGGCGGCTATCTGCGGGTGTGCACGGAAGGGCGCAGCTGGTTCGAGACCGATTTTCCGAACTGGCTCAAAGACCCGGCGTTCGTATACGATGCGGAGCACCGCGGCGAAGAACACGGTTCGTATATCGTCGAAGGATTGGAGACGGGGCGGGTGTACCGGGGGCATTTCAACACGGTCAATAACGGCATTATCTCCAATCTGCCGGACGACGCCATTATCGAAGCGCCGGGTTACGTGGACCGCAGCGGCATCTCGATGCCCGTCGTCGGCGAACTCCCGCTCGGGGCGGCCGCCGTCTGCAATGTGAGCATTTCCGTGCAGCGCCTGGCGGTGGAAGCGGCGGTGAGCGGCGACGACAAGCTGCTGCGGCAGGCGTTTATGATGGACCCGCTCGTCGGCGCTGTCTGCAATCCAAAGGAAATCTGGCAGATGGTCGACGAAATGCTGGTGGCCGGAGAGAAATGGCTGCCGCAGTACGGCGGCGCGATCGCGGAAGCGAAACAGCGGCTGGCTTCAGAGGACTTGATCCCAACGCGCGAAGGCAACGAGGGCGCGGCGCGGCTGAAAGTCAAAACGGTGGACGAAATGAAACAGGACCGCGAAGCGGCGAACAAGAACGCAGGCGAGTCGGATAAAGGGAAGGACCGGGAGAAAACTGGACAGGCTTGAATAAGCCGGGCTGCCGGGCCGATCAAGGCGCCAGCAGCTCCCGGACCTCCGCTTCCAATTCCCGGGTTTCCTGAAAAATGACCTTTTTCCCGTCGTCCCAAATCGGGAGCGTGTAAAGAATCGGTTCGCCGGTATCGAATACGACGCTGTAATACTGCGGATCGTTCGGACTGTTCCAGGCATAATCGGACGCGTCCGTGCCGCTTCGCAGCAGTTTCACGAAACGTTCCAGCTCGTCGCCAGACAGTTCGCGCAGCGGCTGCGTTTCGCCAATGCGATAGATCGCCGCCGAGGCGAGCTTCGTTTCCGTAATCGGACCGAACTGCGAGGAAGGAAGTTCCTTAAATCCGTCTCTGACGTACAATTTATAGCCGCCGATCTGTTCGTCCGAACGAACAGCCACCGCTTCCTCCGGTTCGAATCCCTCCACCCGATACAGCTTCGTGCCTTTTTCCAGAAAAGCGGCGTCGCCGGACCGGCTTCGGTAATTCGGGCTGTTCACCCTGCCTTCGAGCTTTTTCTTGACCGTTCCGACCGCCTCGTCCGTTACCGTATCCGAATCGCGCAGCACGCCGTCCCATAGACCGGTATAGGTGTCGTCTCCGATCTTCACAAAATCGATCCAGTCGATAATCGTGGAACGGTGCTGCAAAGTCGAACAGGCGGTGCTTGAGAGCAGAACGGTCAGCAGAACGCACAGCGATCCGATACGAATCACGATAGAGCGATTGAAAAGTCGTCCATTCATGGAGTCCCCCTCCTTTTTCTCTATAAACGCACTTGACCCGCCTTTTGTTTCCTTAGTACGGTTATAGGGAAGACGATTTCGATAAAAGGAGCCTTCCCATGAACAAAACGATCGGCATGCTGGCTCATGTGGACGCGGGCAAAACGACGTTCGCCGAGCAGCTGCTTTATCATACGAACAGTATCCGCAGCCGCGGAAGGGTGGATCACAAGGACGCGTTTATGGACAGCCACGAGATCGAGCGGGCGCGCGGCATTACGGTGTTCGCGGGCCAGGCGGTGATGCGCTATCGCGATTCGACATACTATCTGCTCGACACGCCGGGGCACGCTGACTTCTCGGCCGAGATGGAGCGCGCGCTGCGCACGATGGACTACGCGGTCGTTCTGCTCAGCGCGGTCGAAGGCGTCGAAGGGCATACCGAGACGGTGTGGCAGCTGCTGCGGCGCTACCGCATTCCGGCGTTCTTTTTTATCAATAAAACGGACCGGGCCGGAGCGGACGCCGAGCGGGTGCTGGGCGAAATCCGCGGTCTACTGACCGGGAATGCGGTGGAATTGACGGATACGGTCGAGGTTGGCGAAGGGAACGGCGTCGAGCCTGTCCGGATGGCCGACTCGCTCAAAGACTTTCTGGCCGAGCGCGACGAAGCGCTGCTGGAAGATCATCTCGAAGACCGGCTGACCCCGGAGCGGTGGACCGACGCCCTGATCGCCGCGATCCGGGACTGCCGGATCTATCCGTGCCTGCACGGCTCGGCGCTGCTGGACGTCGGCGTGACGGACTTTCTGGCGAAGTTCGATCGGCTGACGGCGACGGACTACGCGCCGGCGGAAGAAGCGGCCGCCGAGCCGTTCGCCGGCCGGGTGTACAAGATCGGGCACGACGAAGCCGGCACGAGGCTGACGTATATCAAAGCGCTGCGCGGCTCGCTCGGCGTGCGCGAATTCGTTCGCTACGCGGCGGCGGACGGCGCGAATGCCGGCGGCAGTTCGGGAGCGATTGAACCGCCGCCGGCGAGCGAAGCCGCTTCGCCGGATCGGGCGGCCGCCGGCTCTGTCCGGCCGCCCGGAAGCGGCGCCGCAACGCCGGACGCGGACGCTTCGGCCGAGCCGCAGTCTCCGCTGCGCGTGCTCGAAGAGAAAGTCACCGGCATCCGCGTCTACAGCGGCGACCGCTACACCCGGGCCGACCGGGTATACGCCGGCGAGCTGTTCGCCGTGACCGGCCTGACCGAAGCGCAGGCCGGCGGCGGGCTCGGCGAACTGCTGCATGAACGCGTGCCGTTCGAGATGGCGCCGACGCTGACGGCGGGCGTGGACTTTCCGCAAGACCGGCCGGTCCGGGACGTGCTGCGCGTCTTCCGCATGCTGGAAGCGGAAGACCCGGCGCTCGGTGTGCTCTGGGAAGAAGAGCTTCAGGAGCTCCAGATCCGCGTCATGGGCGCGATCCAGCTTGAAGTGCTGCACAGCGTGCTGCAGGGGCGCTTCGGATTGGACGTCGTTTTCGGCGAGCCGGAGATTCTGTACCGGGAAACCGTCTCCGCGCCGGTGACGGGTTACGGACATTTCGAGCCGCTCAAGCATTACGCCGAGGTGCATCTGCGCATCGAGCCGGGCGAACGCGGCAGCGGCGTGGTGTTTGCCGACGCCTGCCACCCGGACGATCTGGCGCTCGGCTATCGCAACCTGATCGGCCAGCATGTGGGGGAGCGCGAGCATCACGGGCTGCTGACCGGATCGCCGCTGACCGATGTGCGGGTCACGCTGCTGACCGGACGCGCGCACAACAAGCATACGCACGGCGGAGACTTCCGCGAAGCGGCGTTCCGCGCGCTGCGGCAGGGGCTGGAGCAGGCGGACAATGTGCTGCTGGAGCCGTGCTACCGTTTCCGCATCCGGGCGGAGCTTGCGCATATGGGCCGCATCATGGCCGATGTGCAGCAGGCGTACGGAATCTTCGATCCGCCGGAGACCGGCGAGACGCATCTGCTGCTGACCGGCATCGTACCGGCGGCGACGTTTATGAACTATGCGACCGAGCTGGCTTCCTTCACCCGGGGCAAAGGCATGCTGGGCTTGAGCTACGGCGGCTACCGTCCGTGCCACAACGCTGAAGAAGTCATCGCCCGGCGCGGCTACGACAAGAACGCCGATCCGCTGTATACGTCTTCGTCGATTTTTTGCGCCAAAGGAGCGGGGTACTCCATGCCGTGGGACGAAGCGGAGGCGGCGATGCATCTGCTGTGAACGTTCGATAAGGAACATTAAGCTTCGGCCCAAGCGGGGTGAAGCTTTTTTTGTTCACATTTAAATTACATTTTATTGCATATATTGTTGACATTTGCTCCTGAAGAATCTAGAATCCTTTTTGCAAAGGTTTGAGTTAATAATTTACATTAAAGTTAACTTTAAAAGATGTACTTTGCGAAGGAGGGAAGAAACGAAATCTAAAGGTTTACTTCGAAATGAAAGCGTTATCCGAATGGCTGGACAATCATAATCACAGAAAGGGATGGGAGAAAGATGAAGCGTAAACTTGCGATTCTGCTGATGGCTTTAATCGTGATGGCGTCGACTTTTAGCGATGCCCGCAGCTATGCGGCGCACTGGGGACTGACCGGAGACGTCGGGGTGCACGATCCGTCGATCATCAAAGAAGGCAGCAGCTGGTACGTTTTTTCGACGGGGCAGGGCATCCAGGTGCTGCGCTCGGACAACGGGACGAACTTTTACCGGGTGCCGCAGATATTCCTGAGCGCGCCGTCCTGGTGGAAAACGTACGTGCCGAACCAGACGCCGCTCGACGTATGGGCGCCCGACGTCAAATCGTATAACGGCAAAGTGTGGCTCTACTATTCCATTTCCACTTTCGGCAAAAACGTTTCGGCGATCGGTCTGGCTTCGGCCGGCAGCGTCGGCGCGGGAAGCTGGAAAGACGAAGGCGTTGTCCTGTCGACCAACGGCACGCAGAACTACAACGCGATCGACCCCGAACTGGTAATCGACGCAAGCGGCAATCCGTGGCTGGCGTTCGGCTCGTTCTGGACCGGGATCAAGCTGACCAAGCTGGACAAGAATACGATGAAACCTACGGGCAGCCTGTATTCGATCGCCCAGCGCACGGTCAACAGCGGAGCGATCGAAGCGCCGTCCATTACTTACCGAAACGGTTACTATTATCTGTTCGCTTCCATCGACAACTGCTGCAGCGGAGTGAACAGCACATACAAGATCATTTACGGGCGTTCACAAAGCATCACCGGCCCTTATGTGGACAAGAACGGCGTCAGCCTGACCAACAACGGCGGTACCATTCTCGATTCCGGCAACGCGCGCTGGAAAGGGCCGGGCGGCCAGGACGTGTACGGCACCAACGTGATCGTGCGCCACGCCTACGACGCCGACGACAACGGGAATCCGAAGCTGCTCATCAGCGACCTGAATTGGGATTCGAGCGGATGGCCGACGTATTGAGGGTTCATTTTCGATAAAAAGTTAAATAAGGCGCGGCCTGACCGATTGCGATCCGCCCGCCGGACATTGCAAGCCGCAGCAAAGCGCGTTATCCTTGTAGAAGACTAGGGCGTGTCTTGAAACTCCGACGGGAGCAGATTGGGCTGAATTTTCGTTCTCAACAAGGAACTTTTCCGAAGGTGTGCCGGGGCACATCAAGGGAAAGTGACGTAGGAGAGGGCGAAAAGGCAGTTCAAGATGCACGTCAGCGAGTTTTGAGACACGCCCTAAATTTACAAGGAATCGAGCGACCAATCCATGATTACACTCAAAAGCGAACGCGAAATCCAGCTGATGGACGCGGCCGGGGATGTGCTGGCGGCCTGTCACAAGGAAATTGCGAACATGATTAAACCGGGCGTCACCACAATGGAGATCGACCGGTTTGCCGAAAAGTTTCTGAAGCAGCACGGCGCGACGCCGGAGCAAAAAGGCTTCAACGGTTACGAATACGCCACCTGCGCGTCGATCAACGACGAGATCTGCCACGGCTTCCCGCGCCGCCAGCCGCTCAAGAGCGGCGATATCGTCACGATCGACATGGTGGTCAACCTGAACGGCGCGCTGGCCGATTCGGCCTGGACGTATGCGGTCGGCGACATCTCGGACGAAGACAAGCGCCTGATGGAAGTGACGCATCGCGCGCTGGAACTGGGCATCGAAGCCGCGCAGCCGGGCAGCCGTCTGGGCGATATCGGGCACGCCATCCAGAGCTACGTCGAAAGCGAAGGCTTCTCGGTGGTGCGCGAATTTACCGGCCACGGCATCGGGCCGACCATCCACGAGAAACCGCAGATCCTGCACTACGGCGAACCCGGCAAAGGCCAGCGGCTCAAAGAAGGCATGGTCATCACCATCGAGCCGATGGTCAACGTCGGCGTCTGGCAGAGCAAGCGCGACGACAACGGCTGGACTGCCCGCACCGCGGACGGCAAACGCTCCGCGCAGTACGAGCACACGCTGGCGATCACGAAGGACGGTCCGCGAATCTTGACGGCGCAGGATTGAAATTGCTTGAAGTCAAAACATTAAACGCCAAAAAAATAGTCGAATGCAGAAACTGCTTCTGTATTCGGCTTTTTTATCTTTCTAATGTTTTGAATGTGTTTCTTAAGTTTCGTTTGTTCTTATCACGGGAAATATATAGTATACTTTAAGAGGAAGGAGGGAGTACAAATGCCTGCATTCAAAGAAGAAGTCACTCGCGAACTTCAGCTTGTGCATCGTTCCTATCAAACGATGGAGCCGGACGTACGCCTATTCATTAATACTTTTGAAGCCTTTATACACGCGCAAGAGACTTTGGATACCGCAAAGGCCAATTCGCTTCTTAAATTCCTGGACGAAATAGGAGCTCTCAACGTTAAGACTATCGTCGAAGAAATCATATCCAATCAAGACTCCAAAGAAGTTTTTGTGCCTTTTAATGAGGGCGATCCGTATCTTTCCGTAAAGGAAATAGCTCTGCTAAGCAACGTGTCTCAGCAAATGGTAAGAAGAGCATGCGAAGAGGGGAAAATCGAGGCCGTCAGAGGCAAGAAGCGAAGTTGGATGATTCATAAACAGAAGTTTATGGACAGTGAGCTTTACGGTCGATGGACACGAAATAAACAAGATAAGTGGTCTATTCTTGAACAGGGAGCAGGAGCTTTTACGGAAAACAAAGAATTTCTGGAGGCTGTCGAGCAAGCAGAGAAAGATAGAAAGAAGATGAATAAGCCGAAATGACTCGCTATCTTCTGGATACTAATATTATTCGTTATGACGGATTGTAAAATGAAGTGCAACACCTCGAATTGAATACAAAAGGGCTCATGGCCGGATT
>NZ_JAULSA010000023.1 GCF_030518235.1 Saccharibacillus sp. CPCC 101409
CACCGGAAAGCCGTATGAGGGAAAACCTCACGTACGGTTTGATGAGGAGGGGCAGAAAAAAAATGGAGACGTTTTGATCTGCCTTTTACTCTAGTACGCTAACGAATTTCTTCCGCAGCTCTTAACCTGCTTTTCCGAATAGGAATTCTTTAAAAACCAGCCCCGGCGAATACAGCCCCGGGGCTTTTTCAACTGGCAAAAAGAAATATGCAACGTTTAAATTAAAGCGTTTTCGTATTTTTTTATAGCTAAAGTAGCAAAATCGTCCAAAATCGCCGAATACGGAAGGATACGCGACTATTTCATATGAACGATTGCGCTGACATCGTGAACGGATTGCTAAGCCGCTGCATTGCCTGAATACGCTTTTTTCCTCGCTTTGCCGGGATAAAGACAGGGTGATAAACTGCATTATGCTCAGGCTGTTGCTTCTTGAAAGGAAGAGGCGGCGCCCAAATTCGGCATCCCCGACAACAAGGAGGAAAGATATGAACGTTCTCAGGCGACTGCAGGACTATTACTGGGAGAAGAAGGCGTATATGTTCGTCTCGATTCTTTTTCTGGCAATCGCCACTGCCCTGGGGTTGGTGTACCCCAAACTGCTTCAAATCTTGATCGACGACGTCATTACACCCCGTCACTTCGAACGGGTACCGCAGCTTGCGCTGGCGGTAGTGGGCGTCGTGGCGCTCAAAGCGTGCATGCAGTTCCTGCACGGATTCTTCGGCGCGCGTCTTGGTAACTATCTCGCTTACCGGCTGCGCAACGCCTGTTACGAGAAACTGCAATTCCTGTCGTTCCGCTACTACGATACGGCCAAGACCGGCGACCTGATGTCCCGGCTGACGGGCGACCTCGAAGCGATCCGGAACTTTATCGGCTTCGGGTTCGCCCAGATCCTGAACGTGTTTATGATGGTGATCTTCGGCGCGATCATGATGCTGTCGATCAACTGGCAGCTGACGCTGTTTACCTTGATTACGATTCCGCCGCTCGTATTCGTGGCGCTGCGGTTCGAATCCCGGATTCATCCGGCTTTTCAGGAGATGCGTCTTGCCATGAGCTCGCTGACGACAGCCGTGCAGGAGAACGTAACCGGCGTGCGCACCGTCAAAGCTTTTGCGCGCGAACCGCACGAAGTCGGCAAATTCTCGCTTCGCAACGACCGCTACAAAGACAACCAGCTGCACGCTTCCGGGCTGTGGAGCCGCTACTTCCCGGCGATGGAACTGCTGGCTTCGGGCTGCGCGGTGCTGCTGCTCGGCGTCGGCGGCACGATGGTGGTCCGGGGCAGCCTGACGATCGGCGAGCTTGTCGCTTTTTTCAGCCTGATCTGGTACATTATCGGCCCGATGTGGGGCATGGGCTTCCATATCAACAACTATACGCAGTCTGAAGCCTCCGGCGAACGGGTGCTGCAAATCCTGAACCAGCCGATCGACGTGCGCGACAAAGAAAACGCCGTTTCGCTGACCGGGCAGGAGGCGCAGGGCCATGTAACGTTCGATAAAGTGTCGTTCGCCTACGGCAACAAACTGCGCGCCGTGCACGGAATCACGTTCGACGCGCCTCCGGGCAAAGTCGTCGGTTTCCTGGGCGGTACCGGTTCCGGCAAATCGACCATTATCCAGCTGCTGATGCGCGCCTACGATGTGACCGAAGGCTCGATCAAGCTGGACGGCGTCGATGTGCGCGATCTGCGGATCGAAGACCTGCGCGGACAGATCGCGACCGTGTTCCAGGAAACCTTCCTGTTTTCTTCGACGATCAAAGGCAATATCGCGTACGGCATCGGCGATGTGTCCATGGACGAGATTATCCGCGCGGCCAAGCTGGCCAAAGCGCACGATTTTATTATGGAAATGTCCGAAGGCTACGATACGATTGTCGGCGAGCGCGGAATGGGTCTCTCGGGCGGACAGAAGCAGCGGATCGCGATCGCGCGGGCGCTGCTCAAGAATCCGAAGATTCTGATTCTCGACGACGCCACCAGCGCCGTCGATATGGAGACCGAGCACGAGATCCAGGCCGGATTCCAGGAAGTCATGCGGGGGCGCACCACGTTTATTATCGCGCACCGGATCTCCTCGCTGCGCCATGCGGACGAAATCCTTGTGCTCGAAGAAGGAAAGATCGTCCAGCGCGGACGGCATGAAGAATTGACGCGGCAGTCCGGGCCTTACCGGGATGTGTACGAAATCCAGTACGCCGACCATATCGCCAAAAGGGAAGAAGAACGCGAAGGGGAGGCGAGACTGTGAGTACGCATACCGAAAAGCTGAAGTCGGATAAGCAGCAGCC
This sequence comes from Saccharibacillus sp. CPCC 101409, assembly GCF_030518235.1. Lineage (GTDB taxonomy): Bacteria > Bacillota > Bacilli > Paenibacillales > Paenibacillaceae > Saccharibacillus. The sequence goes on from NZ_JAULSA010000023.1 coordinate 2,302, forward strand.
GCAGGGCGGTCCCGGCAGCGAACGCTTTGTCTACAAAGACGACGACGTGATCGACAAAGCGTTTAACTGGAAGCAGTTTGCGCGGCTCTTCTCTTATATGAAGCCTTACGCGAAGCAGATGCTGCCGCTGATTATCGTCATGACGATTCTCGGCACCGTCACCAAGCTGACCGTGCCTTATCTGACCGGCGTGCTGGCGATCGACAAAGCGATCAAGCCCGGCAACCTGACACTGCTGTATATCGTAACCGCGGCCGTGCTCGGACTGTACGTGGTGCAGTGGGCGGCCAATGTATTCCGCATCAAGTACACCAATATTATCGGGCAGCGCGTTATCTACGATATCCGCTCCGCGCTGTTCACGCATATCCAGAAGCTGTCGTTCAATTTCTTCGACAAGCGTCCGGCGGGCTCCGTGCTGGTTCGGGTCACGAACGACGTCAACTCGCTGCAGGATCTGTTTACAAACGGCGCCGTCAACGTGATGATCGACTGCGTGCAGCTGGCCGGCATTATCGTTATTCTGCTGCTGATCAACTGGAAGCTGGGACTTGCCGTTATGCTGACGGTTCCCGTCATGTTCATTATTTCCACCAAGCTGCGCCAGAAGATCCGGATGGCCTGGCAGGACGTGCGGATGAAGAATTCGCGCATCAACTCCCACTTGAACGAAGCGATTCAGGGCATTCGGGTGACCCAGGCTTACACGCAGGAAAAAGAAAACATGAAGTTCTTCGACGGCATGAACGCCGACAGCCGCAAATCCTGGAACCGCGCTTCGACGATGAACCAATCGTTCGGTCCGATGATCGAAATCACCGGCGGCGTCGGATCGATGATCCTGTTCTGGTACGGCACGTTCCTGATCCAACAGGGAGAAGTAACCGTCGGCCTGCTGGTTACGTTCGCGAACTACGTCGGCAACTTCTGGGACCCGATCAACCGTTTGGGCCAGATGTACAACCAGCTGCTCGTCGCGATGGCTTCGTCCGAACGGATCTTCGAGTTTCTCGACGAGAAACCGAGCATCGACGACAAGCCGGGCGCGCAGCCGCTGCCGAAGATCGCAGGCAATGTCTCGCTGGAAAAAGTCGTTTTCGAATACGAGCCGGGACGACGCGCGCTGAAAGGCATCGATATCCAGGCGAACGCCGGACAGTCGATCGCGCTTGTCGGCCATACCGGTTCGGGCAAATCGACGATCATCAATCTGCTCAGCCGTTTCTACGACGTCACGGAAGGGGCGGTCAAGATCGACGGCATCGATGTGCGGGACGTCAAACTGGAAAGTTTGCGCTCGCAGATCGGCATCGTGCTGCAGGATACGTTTATATTCTCCGGCACGATTCGCGACAATATCCGCTTCGGGCGGCTCGGCGCGACGGACGGGGAGATCGAGGAAGTGGCGCGCGCGGTCAAAGCGCACGACTTCATCTCCGCCCTGCCGGGAGGCTACGATACCGAAGTCGAGGAACGCGGCAGCGCGTTGTCGATGGGGCAGCGCCAGCTGCTCTCGTTCGCCCGCGCTCTGCTGGCCGATCCGCGCATTCTGATCCTGGACGAAGCGACGGCCAGCATCGATACGGAGACCGAGCTCAGAATCCAGGAAGCGCTCAAAGTGCTGCTGCAGGGCCGGACTTCGTTTATCGTGGCGCACCGTTTGTCGACCATTCGCCATGCGGACAAGATCATCGTACTCGATCACGGCGAGATCAAAGAGCAGGGGACTCACGAAGAACTCGTCCGGCACGAAGGCATCTACAACGGACTGGTCGAAGCGCAATTCCGTTTTCTGTAAGAACGTCCTGTATTCGAAAGTTACTGAATAGGTAAGCTATGAATTCCGAAAACTCGCGACTTTTTTCGCGAGTTTTCGCCATTTTTTCATAAAAATTTGAGCGACCGGGGTTGCAATTCGGCGGCCGAGCACACAAAATAGAAAAGGACAAACCAAAAAGGCGTAGGAGTTGGTCAACGATGTGGGGGGCTCCATTATCCGCGGACGCGAGGAAGCTGATGCTTCTCGGAAGCGGGGAACTGGGCAAGGAAGTCGTGATTGAAGCGCAGCGCCTTGGAATCGAATGTATTGCGGTGGACCGCTACGAAGGCGCGCCGGCCATGCAGGTCGCGCATCGCAGCCATGTGATCGATATGCTGGACGCGCAGGCGCTGAGGGAATTGGTGCTGAGCGAACGGCCGGACCTGATTGTGCCGGAGATCGAAGCGATCGCAACGCCGATGCTGCAGCAGCTGGAGAAGGAAGGATTCCGCGTGATTCCGACCGCTACGGCGGCGCGGCTGACGATGGACCGCGAAGGCATCCGCCGTCTGGCGGCCGAAACGCTGGAGCTGCCGACGGCGGATTATCGCTTCGCGGACAGTCTGGACGAACTGAAATCGGCGGTGGCGGAGCTTGGCGCGCCGTGCGTAATCAAGCCGCTGATGAGTTCGTCGGGCAAAGGACAAAGCGTGCTGAAAACGGCGGAAGACGCGGACAAGTGCTGGCGGATCGCGCTGGAAGGCGCACGCGCCAAGAACAACACGCGAGTGATCGTGGAAGCGTTCGTGCCGTTCGAAAGCGAAATTACGCTGCTGACCGTCAGAAGCGTATCGGGAACGACGTTTTGTCCGCCGATCGGGCATATCCAGAAAGACGGGGATTATGTCGAATCGTGGCAGCCGCACGCTATGGACGAAGACAAGCTGGAAGAAGCCAAGCGCATCGCGGCGGCAATTACCGAGAAACTTGGCGGTTACGGGCTGTTCGGCGTCGAGCTGTTTCTGACAGCGGACGGCGTCGTATTCAGCGAAGTCTCGCCGCGTCCGCACGACACCGGCATGGTGACGATGGCGACGCAGGATCTGTCGGAGTTTGCGCTGCATGTCCGGGCGATCCTCGGACTGCCGGTGACCGGCGTCGAACTGCTGACGCCCGGCGCTTCCGCTACGCTGAAAGCGGGCCGGGCAAGCACGGCGTTCAAAGTCGGGGGCGTCGCGGAAGCGCTGCAAATTCCGCGCACGCAGGTACGGATATTCGGCAAGCCCGATTCGAAGCCGGGACGTAGAATGGCCGTCGCGCTCAGCGCGGCGGAAGATGTGGAAACTGCGCGCAGTCGCGCCCGTGAAGCGGCCGGCCTGCTAAAAGAGGAGTATTCGGATGACAACTAATGTACTGGAACGAACAGCCAATCTTCGCACAGCCACCTGCGGCGACGCCGCCGTTCTGACCGGGCTGATGCGTAAACTGTCGTATCCCACCACACCGAGCGTGATGCGGGAACAGCTGGAAACCCGCGAGAATAATCCGAATTACCGCACTTATTTGGCGGAGTGGGAAGGCCGGGCGGTCGGCATGATCGCGCTGCGCCTGATTCCCGCCCGCGGCAGCGAAGACAGCATGGTCCAGATTGCGGGACTGGTCGTCTCCGAAGAATGCCGGGGCCTGGGGCTGGGCAAGCAGCTGCTCGGCCGGGCGGAAGCCTGGGGCGCCGAATGCGGCAGCGGCCTGCTGTGCGTCACGAGCATCAACCGCGAAGAGCGGCTGCCCGCGCACGAATTCTATATGCATGCCGGATTCAAGAAATACGGCTGCCGGTTTATGAAGGCCCTGTAAATCTGCCGTTTCTGCCGTCCATAAGCTTTGCTTTCGGTTCCGCTCCCTGCGAGCGGGGCCTTTTTGTATGCTCTTCATTTGCGGGGTTTTTATACCGATAATGCTTATAGGAACGCAGCAGGCGGCGACTTGTTTCAATAATTGAGACAAGCTGCTGTATGACGTTTTTGTGAAAAGCAAAGGAATCCGGACGTGTCCGACGAAGCGATAGAGGGGGCTTTTTTGCCCGCAAGCTGGTTGTATGGTAAGATGGATAACGGTTCCATTTTGAATATTTATGCGTTTTGTAAACAGGCGGGAAGTCAAAAGGACTGACGGGGTTGGCTCCGGTCCATAATATGGGTGATCACAGGGGGATACTATGCGTAAATTGTACAATTCGGGGAAAATGGCAAAAAAAGCGGCGGCTATGGCTGTAGCCGTATCGCTTGCATTCGGTGGTGTATATGCGGGACTTCCGCCGGCATCTGCCCAGGCGGCGCAGACTTCTTATCAAACGGCTTATTCGACGGTGACGGTCGACAAAGCCAAGTTCAACGCTAAAGTCGTGTACCTGGTAAACCTGGAACGGCGTAAAGCCGGTCTCAAGCCGCTGACTATTAATACCCGGATTTCGAGTACGGCGAAACTCAAAGCGGCGGATATGTCGAAAAAAAATTATTTCGACCATACTTCGCCGACTTACGGATCGCCGTTTGCCATGATGAAGACGTATCAAATTACGTACCGCACGGCCGGCGAGAATATCGCCATGGGCCAGAAGTCGCCGGAAAGCGTAATGGTCGCCTGGATGAACAGCAATGGGCACCGGGCGAATATCCTGAATCCCGGGTTCAAATCGATCGGCGTCGCTTATTACAATGGATACTGGGTCCAGCAGTTTATCGGTTGAGCCTGCCGACGAACCGGCAGGAGCGATTCGGATACGGGCCGCCTTTGGCGGCCTGTCCGAGCCTGCGCGGTTGGCGGGAGCCGATGAACGGACGCATGGAGAATCCGGCGGAGGAGAGAAGGATGGAAACAGGGAAAAGGAACAGAAAACCCCATCCTCCCGGGAGGATGGGGTTTCTTCATTATATAAAGGAATGGGACATGTAGGAATCGAACCTACAACCTGTCGATTAAGAGTCGAATGCTCTGCCAATTGAGCTAATGTCCCATATTTACTCTAGCGGCCGCCCGGTTGTTAGAACATCTTGTCCCCGGCGACAAGAAATATCTTATCACATATCAGAACTATATGGCAAGCACTTTTTCGAAAAAAGTCCGAAAAAACTTTTAAGGCGTTTGCCAACAAGGCTATAGAACATGTATGTTAGTTAGTGCACGTTTTATAGAAGGAACTTTGCGGAAGCGGGGACTGAATGATGAATTCGTGGAAGTGGATATGGCGGCTCTCGGCTTCGCTGTCGGCCGCCGCGACGCTGGCGCTTGCGGCCGGCTTCGGGTACGGGGCGCGGGAAATGATGTTTCCCCGCTCGAACGGCATGGAGACCGCGTCTCCGGCCGAAGCTCCGCTTGCGCAGCGAGAGCCTTCGAAAGACGACGGCAGCTACCGGATCGCGGCGATCGGGGATTCGCTGGCCAAAGGCACCGGCGACGTGACGGGGCAAGGATTCGCCCGCCGCACGGCGGCGCTGCTGGAGCCTCAGAGCGATACCGAAAAGAACGGCAAAAACGTACATTTTCTGAACAATCTCGGTATCAACGGCATGACGACGCAGCAGCTGCTGGGCGAACTGGAAGAACCCGGCGTGCAGTATGTATTGAAAGAAGCCAACCTGATTCTGCTCTCGATCGGGGCGAACGATTTATTCCAGGGCGGGGCGGCGCTTCAGACGGGAACCGGCGCTCCCGCGGCGGATTCGATCGAGCGGGTGCTGCCGGAAGCGGAAAGCCGGTTGGAGCAGGCGCTGGATAAACTGCGGGAGATCAATCCTTCGGCCGATATCGTCTATGTGGGACTTTACAATCCGTTCGGCGATATCGACGCGCTGCGCGAGACCGGCAATGCGGGCATCTCGAAATGGAACGCCGCCGCCTCGGCTTTGATCGCCGTGCGCGCGGGCATGACGCTGACTCCGACATTCGATTTGTTCCAGCGCGATACCGCCGCTTATCTGTCGTTCGATCATTTTCACCCGAACGCGGCCGGCTACGAGCGCATCGCGGACCGGATCGTGCAGGGACTTCGGTAAAAAAGAACGCGGCCGGCCGCTTTTTACGGCACAGGGCATAGGGAGGCTGAACCAAGATGAAGCAGCAAACAAGCGGCTCCGTGCTGCACGTCCGCGATTTGAATAAACGGATCGGGCGCAAAACGATTATTCACAGCATCAGCTTCGATGTGCGCGAAGGCGAGATTTTCGGTTTTCTCGGCCCCAACGGAGCGGGCAAAACGACCACGATCCGCATGCTGGTCGGACTGATCAAGCCGACGGCCGGCACGGTGGAGATCTGCGGCTTCGACGTGCAGAAGCAGCCGGAGCAGGCGCTCAAGTACGTTGGTTCGATCGTGGAGAATCCGGAGATGTATCCGTATTTGACAGGCTGGGAGAACCTGATGCACTTTGCGCGCATGCAGGAAGAGATCGGGGAAGACCGTATTCGCGAAGTGACCGAACTGGTACATCTGGGCGGCCGGATTCATGAGAAAGTGCGCACATACTCGCTGGGCATGCGGCAGCGGCTGGGCATCGCCCAGGCGCTGCTGGCGCGGCCCAAGCTGCTTATTCTCGACGAGCCGACCAACGGTCTCGATCCGAAAGGAATCAAAGAAATGCGGGCTTTTATCCGGGAGCTTGCGGCGGGCGGGCTGGCCGTATTCGTATCGAGCCATCTGCTGAGCGAGATCCAGCTGCTGTGCGACCGGGTCGCCATCATCGGCGGCGGCCGCGAGCTTGCGGTCGGCTCCGTCGACGAACTGATGGGCGCCGGCCGGGGCATGGTGATCTGGGACGTCGAGCCCAGGGATAAAGCGCTGGACCTGCTGCGCGGATACGGCGATATCGTCGTGGTCGATTCGGCCGGGGCGGCTGCGCTGGAAGACGCGGCCGCGGCCATGATCAACGCGCGCAGCGTCGTGACCGAGACGCCGGAAGAACGGGTGCCGGAAGTGCTGGACCGCATGGTCCGTGAAGGCATCGCCGTACGGGGCGTGCACCGCGTCGCGCCGACGCTGGAGCGCCTGTTCCTGCAGATGACGGAGGGTGAGGGCATTGAATAGATTTTGGGCGATGGTGCAGAACGAAGTCGTCAAGATTGTCAAAAAGAAACGCTTCTATATCGTTCTGCTGATCCTGGCCGTGCTGGTGCCGATCTTCAGCTACGCCCAGATGCGCCAGTCGCTGGAGCGCCGCGAAAGCTACGGCAGCGACTGGCGGCTCGAAGTGCAGCAGGCGATTACCGATAACCAGAACTCGCTCAGCAGCGACAGGGTGCCGCAGGAATGGAAAGTCTACCGGCAGATTTATATCCAGCAGATGCAGTATTATCTCGATCACGACGTCAATCCGAACGAACCGGGCGGCGTGACGTTTACGCGCGAATTTATCGACAATTCGTCCACGCTGTTTATTCCGCTGATGATTATGACGATTGCGTCCGACCTGGTATCGTCCGAACGGACCGGGGGCACGATCAAGATGCTGCTGACGCGTCCCGTAAGGCGCTGGAAAGTGCTGCTCAGCAAAGTGACGGCGCTGCTGATGTTCGTGTCTTTGATCGTCGCAAGCGCTTATTTGATCTGCTATCTGATCTCCGGCCTCTTCTTCGGCTTCAAAGGCTGGACGATCCCGGTGTTTACCGGATTCGTGCTGAACGGCTCCGACGTCGATCTGAGCTTCGTGCAGGCGACGCCGCAGTGGCGGTATCTGCTGATGCAGGCGGGACTGGTCTGGTTCGTGGGCGTCGTCGTGGCGCTGCTGGCCTTTATGGTATCGGTGCTGGTGCGCAGCACGGCGGCGAGCATCGTCGTGATGATGGCCGCGCTGATCTCCGGCTCGATCCTGACCAATATGGCGTCCGCCTGGACCAGCGCCAAGTATCTTTTTATGGTCAATCTCGGACTCACCGAGTATCTGGCGGGCAATCCCGCGCCGATCCAGGGTATGACGCTGGGCTTTTCGCTGGCCGTTCTGGCGGCCTGGGCCGCGGTTTCGGTTATTATTTCGTTCCTGGTCTTTACGAGAAGGGACGTTTTGACTTAGAATAAAAAGAGCAAAAATGAAAACACTTGTTTGCATTTCGGCAAAAGAAAGATTCCGGAAGCAAAGAGCGAGCAAGAGAGAAAGAGGGAGAAATCATGGCCGAACAGATCGAGACGGCGGAACAAACGGCAGCCCTGGCAGCCGTCCAGGGATACGACGCGGACGACATTCAGGTGCTTGAGGGCCTTGTCGCCGTGCGCAAACGGCCCGGCATGTATATCGGCAGCACCAGCGCGTCGGGGCTGCACCATCTGGTATGGGAGATCGTCGACAACGCGGTCGACGAGCATCTGGCGAAATATTGCGACCGGATCGATGTGACATTGAACAAAGACGGATCGGTAACGGTCCGCGACAACGGCCGGGGCATTCCGACCGGCATGCACAAGAGCGGCGTGCCGACGCCGCAGGTCGTCTATACGGTCCTGCACGCGGGCGGCAAATTCGGCGGCGGGGGATACAAGAAATCCGGCGGCCTGCACGGCGTCGGCGCATCCGTGACCAACGCGCTGTCCGAATGGCTGGAAGTCGAGATTTACCGCGACGGCAAGATCCATCGTCAGCGGTTCGAATACCGCGTGGACAAGAAAGGCGCGGAGCATGTCGGCCAGCCGGTTACGGGACTGGAAGTGCTCGGCGGCACCCGGCAAAGCGGAACCAAAGTAACGTTCAAACCGGATATCCGCGTGTTCAAAGCGGGCATCTCGCTGAATTACAATACGCTGGCCGAGCGCCTGCAGGAGATCGCGTTCCTGAACTCCGGCCTGCGCATCGTGCTGACCGATCAGCGCACGGACGTGTCCGAAGAGTTTTATTATGAAGGCGGAGCCAAGCAGTTCGTGGAATTCCTGAACGAAGGCAAGGAAGTGCTGCACAGCGTGGTCCGCTTCTACGCCGAGAAAGAAGACATCGAAGTGGAAGTCGCGTTTCAATATAACGCCGGTTATACCGAAACGATCGCTTCGTTCGTCAACTCCATCCCGACCCGGGGCGGCGGTACGCACGAAACGGGCTTCAAAACGGCTTATACGCGCGTCTTGAACGAATATGCGCGCAAAACGGGCGTGCTGAAAGAAAAAGACAAAAACCTCGAAGGCGGCGATCTGCGCGAAGGCATGATGTCCGTCATCAGCGTCAAGATGGGCGACGTCGAATTCGTCGGCCAGACCAAAGACCAGCTCGGCAGCTCGTCCGCGCGCAGCGCCGTGGACGCGATCGTGTCCGACAAAACGGCGCAGTTCCTGGAAGAGAACCCGCAGGTGGCGCAGATCCTGATCCGCAAAGCGGTCCAGGCTTCCCGCGCGCGGGAAGCGGCCCGTAAAGCGCGCGACGAGATGCGCACCGGCAAGAAGCGCAGCGAAAGTTCCAACCTCGGCGGCAAGCTGACGCCGGCCCAGTCCAAAGACTTTACCAAGACCGAACTGTTTATCGTCGAAGGCGATTCCGCCGGCGGTTCGGCCAAGCAGGGCCGCGATTCGAAGATCCAGGCGATCCTGCCGCTCAAGGGCAAGCCGATGAATCCGGAGAAATCCAAGCTGGCCGATATCCTCAAGAACGAAGAATACCGGACGATCGTCTCGGCGATCGGCGCGGGCATCGGACCGGAATTCGCGGTCGAAGACAGCAACTTTTCGAAGATCGTCATTATGACGGACGCCGACACCGACGGCGCGCATATCCAGGTGCTGCTGCTGACGTTCTTTTACCGTTATATGAAGCCGCTGATCGACCAGGGGAAGGTCTATATCGCCCAGCCGCCGCTGTACAAGATTACGCGCAAAGGCTCGCGCAAAAGCGAGATCGTATACGCCTGGAGCGACGAGGAACTGGAGAAGCTGACCAAAGGCGGCAGGAACTTCGAGCTTCAGCGCTACAAAGGCCTGGGCGAGATGAATCCGGACCAGCTCTGGGAAACGACGATGGACCCGGCGACCCGCACGCTGCTCCAGGTGCAGATCGAAGACGCGGCCAAAGCCGAACGGCGCGTTTCCACGCTGATGGGCGACAAAGTCGATCCGCGCAAGCGCTGGATCGTGGAGCATGTGGACTTTACCGAGGTCGAAGAATAAGCGACAGAAGGGGATTTTGAAGCAATGAGCGTACCGGAAGAGAAATTTCAACCGGCTTTCCTTGAAGAAGTGGTCGGCGACCGCTTCGGCCGGTATTCCAAATATATTATCCAGGACCGGGCGATTCCCGATGTCCGCGACGGGCTGAAGCCCGTTCAGCGCCGGATTCTGTACGCGATGTACGAATCCGGCAACACGCCGGACAAAGGCTACCGCAAGTCGGCCAAAACGGTCGGCGACGTCATGGGCAACTACCATCCGCACGGCGACTCTTCGATCTACGAAGGCATGGTGCGGATGGCGCAGCCGTGGAAAATGGCGCATACGCTTGTGGACGGACACGGCAATTGGGGTTCGATCGACGACGATCCGGCCGCGGCGATGCGCTACACGGAAGCGCGGCTGTCGACGATCGCGATGGAGATGCTGCGCGATATCGACAAGCGTACCGTCCAGTTCAAAGACAACTTCGATAACACGGCCAAAGAACCGGTCGTGCTGCCGGCCCGCTATCCGAACCTGCTGGTTAACGGGGTCAGCGGGATTTCGTCCGGCTTTGCGACGGAAATTCCGACGCACAATCTGCGGGAAGTCATCGACGCCTGCATTGCGGTAATGGAGAATCCGGAGATCGACCTGGACGGCATTATGCAGCACATCAAAGGACCGGACTTCCCGACCGGCGGCATTGTGATGGGCGAAGCCGGCATCCGCGAAGCGTATGCGACGGGCCGGGGCAAGATCCAGGTCCGCTCCAAAACGGAGATCGAGAGCGTGCGCGGCGGCAAACAGCAGATCGTGATTACGGAAATCCCGTACCAGGTGGTCAAAGCCCGTCTGGTCACGGCGATGGAAAGCATCCGGCTGGAGAAAAAAGTCGAAGGCATCGCCGAAGTGCGGGACGAAAGCGGCCGCGAAGGCATGCGCATCGTCGTCGAGCTGAAGAAAGACGCCGACGCGACCGGCATTCTGGCTTATCTGCTCAAGAAGACCGATCTGCAGGTCAGCTACAATTTCAATATGGTCGCGATCGTTAACAAAGCGCCGCGCCAGCTTGGCGTCAAAGACATTCTCGAAGCCTACATCGGCCACCAGCGCGAAGTCATCACCAAGCGGACGACGCACGAGCTGGACAAAGCGCGCGACCGCGCCCATGTGCTCGAAGGTCTCGTCAAAGCGCTGAATATCCTCGACGATGTAGTCGCCGCGATCCGCGCTTCCAAGAACCGTCAGGATGCGCAGAACAATTTGCAGTGGATGTTCGGCTTCACCGAGCGCCAGGCGGATTCGATCCTGACCCTCCAGCTGTACCGGTTGACCAATCTGGAGATCACGCAGCTGGAGAAAGAGCACGCCGAGCTGGAGAAGCGCATCGTGACGCTCGAAGGGATTCTCGGCAGCAGCCGCAAGCTGGACAACGTGATCCGCAAAGAATTGACCGAGATCCGCGATAAATTCGGGATCGGCCGCCGTTCGGAACTCCAGAGCGAAGTCGAAGAAATCAAGCTCAACCTGGAGGTCATGGTGCCGCAGGAAGACGTGATGGTTTCGTTGTCGCAGGAAGGCTATATCAAGCGGACCGGCATGCCGTCGTTTACGCGCTCGGGTGGCGACCGCAGCGGCTCCGGCGCGCGCGAAGGCGACTATATCCGCCATCTGCTCGATGTGAGCACGCTCGACCGTCTGCTTGTGTTTACGCAAAAAGGCCAGTATTACCTGCTGCCGGTGCACCAGATTCCGGAGTTCAAATGGAAAGACAACGGCACGGCGATCGTCAACGTGATTCCGCTGGACCGCGAAGAGCGCATCGTATCGCTGATTCCGGTAAGAGAACTGGAAGAGTCGGAGCTGTCGCTGGTATTCACCACGCGCAAAGGCCAGGTCAAGCGCACAGCGCTGAAAGATTACGCCACCAAGCGGGCGGGCGGAGTCGCCGCCTGCAAACTGGGCGAAGGCGACGAAGTCGTTCAGGTCAATCTGAGCGACGGCGGCAAAGACATGCTGCTCGTTACGGCGCAGGGCATGAGCATCCGCTTCGGCGAACAGGAAGTATCCGCGATGGGCCGGGTATCGGCCGGCGTGCGCGGCATTCAGCTGAAAGAAGGCGACGAAGTAGCCGCGGCGCTGTTTGTCACCGGCGACGACGGGGAAGTGGTGGTCGTCAGCGACCTGGGCTACACGAAGCGCTCGATGCTGCTGGAATATCCGTCCCAGAGCCGGGGCGGCAAAGGCATCGCGACTTTCGAATTCAAGGAAGGCAAGCGGGTCAAGCCGAATGGAAACCGTCTGCTCGGCGCGTACAATACAAGCGGCGTCCTGCCGGCCGTAGCCGTGCTGTCGAGCGGCGAGCGGCTGGAATTCCCGGCGGCCAAAGCTCCGCTTACAGAGCGCAAACATATCGGCAAAGCGCTGGTGACGGTGGAGAAGCCGAATACCATCGCCGATCTGCTGCCGTCGTTTGTACGGGAATCCGGAGTTTAAGCCGGACCGGGGCAAGTTAAAACGAAGACGTTTCTTTCCGTGGTTCGCCGCGGAAAGAAACGTCTTTTTTTCTAGGGCAGCGGCGGCAAGAGCGCACGCCACGCCCAAAAAGCCGTTTGTCCGGCTGCGAAAGCAGCTTTCCAAACGGCTTTGTTATAGGTCCGATCCCGCGGCAATCTCCAGCGCCGAGCCGCGAAATCTCTTTATTTACTCCCCGTGTTCCAGCTCTTCGCGCAGCATCTTGTACACATGGCCCGACCACTGCGTCCAGGGCGCCGTATCCGGCGGCAGCGAGACCAGCAGCGTCGATTCTTTCGAGACCGGATGCGGAAAACGCAGCCGGACCGACCACAGCGCGATCTGCTCGCCGGGCCGGGTCTGCGATGCGCCGTACTTCTGGTCGCCGAACAGCGGGCAGCCGATCGTGCTCATCTGCACGCGGATCTGGTGCGAGCGGCCGGTATGCAGCTCGACCAGCACCAGCGCGCGCCGTCCGTCGTCCTCCAGCACCCGATAATCGAGAATCGCTTCTTTGGCGCCCGGCGTGCCTTTGCGCACCGAAGCGACGATGTTGGTGCGTTCGTTTTTGAGCAGGTAATGCACAAGCCGTCCTTCGCGTTCGCGCGGCACGCCGTTGGTGACGGCGGCGTACGTTTTGCGGATTGCATGCGTGCGTACGGAATCCGACAGGCGGGAAGCCGCTTTCGACGTTTTGGCGAAGATCATCGCGCCGCCGACGGGACGATCGAGCCGGTGCACCAGTCCAAGGAACACATTCCCGGGTTTGTCGTGCCGGATCTTGAGATCGCTTTTGAGCAGCGTCAGCATATCGGGATCGCCGCTGGCGTCTTCCTGTACCGGAATATTGACCGGCTTGACGACGCCGAGCAGATGGTTGTCCTCCAGCAGCACCGCAATACCCGAGAGGGACGCTTGAGCGGCCGCAGCCTCCGATTGGCGATCGGGCTCGCCGGACGCCGCGCTTCGTCTGGTCCGATCCGGGCGATCCGGTCCGCTGGGCCCGTTCATCAGTTCGACTCCCAGCGTCCGAGAATGCCGCACGGCAGCGTCAATTCGGAGCGCGTAATCGGCAGACCGATCTCGCCCGCGCTGATCTTGCCGCCGTAGCGCGGCTTCATCGTCATTTCCAGCATATTCGACAGCACAGTCGGCGAAATACCGGTCGTGTAGGAGTTGATCAGCAGGAACAGCGGATTGTCCGACAGGATTTGCAGGCACGATTCCAGGAACGGATACAGGCTGGATTCCAGCTTCCACGTCTCGCCGCTGGGTCCGCGTCCGTAGGAAGGCGGGTCCATGATAATCGCATCGTATTTGTTGCCCCGGCGCTGTTCGCGCTGCACGAATTTGAATACGTCGTCGGTCATAAAGCGGACATGGCGATCTTCGAGTCCCGACAGCTGGATATTTTCTTTCGCCCACTGCACCATGCCCTTGGCCGCGTCCACATGGACGACATCTGCGCCCGCGTAAGCGGAAGCGACTGTCGCGCCGCCCGTGTAGGCGAACAGGTTCAGTACTTTAATCGGCCGTCCGGCGTTTTGGATCTTCTCGATCATCCAGCTCCAGTTGGCCGCCTGCTCCGGAAACAGACCGGTATGCTTGAAGCTGGTCGGCTTGATGTAGAACTTCAATTTATCGTCGTACGTAATCGTCCAGCGTTCCGGCAGCTGCTTTTTCCACGACCAGCTTCCGCCGCCCGCCGAACTGCGGTGATAATGGCCGGCCGTATCGCGCCACGGTCCGCTTTCGTCGGCGATCGGCCAGATGATCTGCGGGTCCGGACGCCGCAGCAGTACGTCTCCCCAGCGCTCCAGCTTGTCGCCCGCGCCCGTATCGATCAGTTCGTAGTCTTTCCAGTTTTGAGCCATGTACATCAGTCTTAAACCACCCTTGTGTATAGTCGTTATGGTACCCGAATTTCACGAATCTCCAAGATTCAATTGTACCCGAGGACCGCGCAAAAATCCACAAATTCAAAAGAAGTTGACATTGATAATCATTATCATTTATGATGTGGCATAACGGTTTAACGAGTGGTTTTTCAAAACGAATCCTGGAGGTCTGATCATGAGCAAACTTGTTCTCATATATGCCAGCATGACCGGCAACACCGAAGAAATGTCCGAATTGATTACAAACGGCATCGAAGAAGCAGGCGGGGAAGTCACGATCAAGCTGGCCGAAGACTGCGAAGCGGATATTCTGCTCGATTACGACGGGATCATTCTGGGCGCGTATACCTGGGGAGACGGCGAACTTCCGGACGAATTCCTGGACTTTTACGAAGAGTTGGACGACCTGGATCTGGCGGGCAAAAAAGCGGCGGTATTCGGCAGCGGGGACACGGTGTACGAGCAGTTTGCGAAAGCGGTCGATCTCTTGCAGGAAAAGCTGGCCGAACGCGGCGCGGAAATGGTGCTGGAGCCGTTGAAGCTGGAGCTGAACCCGTCGGGCGACGAGCGCGAAGCGTGCCGGACATTCGGCAAAAGCTTTGTCGGCAGCACCGTCGGCGTATGAGCGAAGCCAGAGAACGCGAGACACCGGCGGAGGAGAGCAGACTGCTGGAAGACTTCCGGCTGGAACGCTGGCTGGCCTCGGCCCGAAGCGAGGGACGGCGTTACGGCGCGGCGGACACGGGGTTCGAAGATTGGACCGCAAACGGCGCGTCCGCCCGGTCCGGTGCAGGCACGGGGCATTTGTCCGCCGGAAGCGGTTATCATTGGACGCAGCGCGCACAGTATGCGGTCGGTCATGCGATCAACCGCTATTATGCGGCCGAACCCCGTTTTCGCGTCCACGCGGATATCGGGGAGCTGGTCGATTACCGCTGGCCGCGCCGGATCGAAGATTTCGATTCGGAAGAAAGCTACTGGGCGATCAAAGACCGCATTGCCGCAAATCTTGCGTCTTTTTTCGCTTCCAACGAATACGAAAGCGAACGGCCGGTCGTGCTGTACGAGCAGTTTGCCGTGCGCGTTCCGGAACTGGAAATGGATCTGTCGATGATTTTCCAGCTTGCCTGGCAGGGAAAAGACGGCGAAGGACTGCATCTGCAAAAATTCGTCGTCGAATACGATCCGGATGTGCTGGAAGGGTACCGCCATGCGGCCCGGGTATTCTGTTATCGCGCGTTCGGCGCGGAGCCGTCCCGGATCGAAGTGTATACCGTGCTCGGCGGAGAACGGATTCTGCTGGAGGCGGCGGAAGGTTCGTACGAGGACTCGCTGGATTATCTGCGGCTGGCTTACAGCGGCATGGAGGAAGCGGAGGAACAGCGTTCCTGCTCCTGCAGCCGCTGCCGGCAGGAATCGGAGCCGTCGCGCAGCGCCAATCTGTGCTGATCGAGCGGCGGGACGGACAAAGAACAACAGGTTTGCGAATTGAACAAACACCCCCGGCATAAACAGCGTTCGCCGGAGGTGTTTTTTTTAAAGTTCTTTTTCAAAGCTGGAGTTTGTAATAATCCTGTACCGCGTACGAGCGGAAGCCGCACGATTCGTAAAGATGCAGAGCGTTTTCGTTTTGCGTTTCGACGCCGATATAAATTTCCTGACCCCGTTCATGCTCGCTGCGGATAATCCGCTTCAGCATACTTCGCCCGATTCCCTGTCCGCGGCAGGATGGATCGACGACCAGACCGAATATTCCGCTTTGGCCGGCTGTATCGTAGTTCATGACAAGCGTTCCGACCGTCTCGCCTCGATGCACGATCATGCGGCGCGTATGGGCGGCTGTGCCGTTCTCTTCATCGAGCATCGCCAGCACGTCCGATTCGCTCATATCGAAGCCGTCCGCATACAGCCGAACGATCAATCCGCGGTCTTCCGGTTCAAACGGACGATACGAGACCGATATGTCCGATTCCCGTCGATTTTCTTGCGCTTCGTCTTCGTGCCATTTCATTTCGTGTTCGGAAAAAGAAAGCCGGCAGCGAATGGTTTTGAGCCACCGGGCCGCCGCGTTTGAATCCCTCGGAGCGTTCAGCAGAATCGACTCGGCATCGTTCAGCGCTCCCGAAGCGGCCGCTTCGTTCCATAAATTCGTGAAAATGCCCTGTCTGCGATAATCGGGATGCACCATGCCGCAGACTTCGAACTGGCTGCCGAAGCCGTAGAGCGCCAGGAATCCGACAAGCTTATCGTTTTTATGGCAAAAATAATTCAAGAGTTCCGAACGGTTGTCCATTTTGAGCAGTTCGTCGTTCAGCTTCAATTGGATGCCGTCCGTGCGCTCGCATAGACGCTGCAAATCTTTAATATCGTCGAGCTGCTTGGCGTTCAACAAAAAAATACCTCCGGATGTTGTATTGAAATGCGACATAACGCCATACAAAACCTCCAGCATTTTTCAAGTAGGCCTACTATAACATATCGAAAAGGAAGCGAGCAACGAATAGGCGCGCAAAAAAACCGGATAGGCGGCAGGCCGCGCTTCCGGTTTCTCGTCCGCGACGTTTACGCGCGAATATCGAGCGAACCGCCGAGGTGGGGCGAGACGCTCTGTTCCAGCATTTTGGCCAGCTGCTGACCCTGCTGCTCCGCCTGGTCTTTGGCGATGCTCATGACCTGAAGCGAAGCCTGCTGAGTCGTGGAAACCTGGCTCATTGCCACGGAGAGCGCAGCGATATCCATGATTATTTCCTCCTTTTCGGCTAAGGAATCTTTACATAGGCCTAAACGTGTTATCGGCCAGAGAACAAGCTGTTTCAATAGGGCTTTCGATGCCATTGACTTTATCAGGAAATTAAACTATACTAAAAGTTATGTGGACACTTGAATAACAATAATGCAGAACCAGCATACTTTGATTATCCGAATCGCACTGGCGCGGTCATCGGAGCCGCAAGGATGGAAGAGAGGTAGGGCTTTCGTTGTTTTAGATTTCAGAGAACGAAGCCTTTCACCGTAAAGTGACAGCTCGTAAAGTTTAACGATACGTTTTCGCCATAGAACGCTGCATGCAATCTGGCGGTTGCGCGCGGCGGGAGATTGACTTGGGAAGTGACAACGGACGATTCATCCATGAGAATCGGTTCCGGCTTAGCGGAATCGTTCGGTTTGGCAAGAGTGCCGACGAAGATCGTCGGCGAACGGTAAGAGGTTTCCCCGGTTATTCAAGTGAATTGCGGCGGCGGCGTACATCCATTACGCCCGGTAAGCCCGCGATAGAACGGTCGTCCTTCGGGACGGCCGTTTTTTTGTCGACTGCGTACTGAGAACGGTTCTTGATTCCTTCGACAAATAGATTTATACTTATTCTAAAATCAAACGTTCGACCGACCGCTGCGGCGGCCGGCATTCGACCCATAAATGAGGAATGACACCATGAAAACAATCAATTTAACGACCCAACGCCAAGCGGTATACGATATCGTCCGCGATTCCGAAGACCATCCGACGGCGGCGGACGTGATGAACCGGCTCGTCGAGCGCGGTCACAGCTTCGCTTACGGCACGGTATACAATTCGCTGCGCTATTTGAGCGACAAAGAGATGATCCGCGAGCTCAAACTGGGGGAAGCGGCCAGCCGTTACGACGCCAGAACCGACGACCACCAACATATCGTGTGCGAAGTCTGCGGCCGGGTCGACGAAGTCATGACGCCCGTTCCGGAAGAATGGATGTCGCGGATCGCGGAAGAGACGGGATACGAGGTGCACGGCGCCCATATCGTACTGGAAGGAGTGTGCGCGGAATGCCGAAGCAAGCGGAAGAAATAATGGCCGGAAGTTTATCCGGGACCATGCCCGAAGTGTGCGAAATGACGAAACGGATCATTATGGTCAGCCCGTTTCCCGGCCGGATGCACGAGCTGATGCGCACGCTGATGGAGTCTTGCTTCGACGTGCTCGTTTTCCATCGCTGGGAGCATACCGAAGCCGGGGCGCTGCAGGCCGATCTGCTAATCTTCGACGTGAGCGGTTCGGAAGCGGAAGACCCGGTAGGCGCGTTTCGCGAAAATTTGCATCCCGTACACGCGGAGGTACCGACGCTGTTCCTGGTGGACGAGCGGATGCTGGCCGGCGGAGTCGGAGACGGGGCGGAAGAACTGCTCGTCTGGCCGGCGCGGCCGCATGAAGGGCTGCATCATGTGCGGCGTATTCTGCGCAGCGTTTCGGCGCGGGAAGCGGAAGGACTCGAGTCTCCGCCGCCTGCCGAATCTTCGCGCGACCGGCTGATCTTCAAGGATCTGGGGATCGACCGCCGCCGGATGACCGTGCACCGCAGCGGCGCCCGAATCGATCTGACCAAGACGGAATATGAACTGCTGGTGCGGCTGATCGAAGGGCAGGGAGCCGTGCGCACGCGCGAAGATCTGCTGAATATCGTCTGGGGCACCCAGTATTTCGGCGGCAGCAACGTAGTCGATGTCCATGTCAAAAGTCTGCGCAAAAAACTGGGCGACAACGCGGCCAAGCCGCATTATGTGGCGACGGTGCGCGGCGTGGGCTACCGGCTGGCGGATTAATCCCTGCCGGAGAGTCCGGATGACGGCCCGGCTGTTCGCCGGGACCTTTTTTTTATTTCTGCCGCCGCTTCGCTTCATTCGATCTTCATCAAACGCTTATGCGCCGCTCATGATGTCGTCGTTTTTCGATGATAGAATGCTAATACAGATTTAGATAAAGTCTAAATTCAATTCTAAATCAGTTTGCATTCTTCTATTCGGAAAGGACGATCTTACGATGACAAACTCCAGAATGACAACCAACCAGGGGGCGCCGATAGGCGATAACCAGAATTCCAGAACGGCGGGCAGCGCAGGGCCGACTCTGCTGGAAGACTATCATCTGCTGGAAAAGTTGGCCCATTTCGACCGCGAACGCATTCCGGAACGCGTCGTACATGCCAGAGGCGCGGGCGCGCACGGCGTTTTCAAGACGGAATGCGGCATGTCCGATTATACGCGCGCCGCTTTCCTGCAGGAAGCCGGGCTCGAAACGCCGGTATTCGTCCGCTTCTCGACCGTGATTCACGGGACGGGTTCGCCGGAAACGGCTCGCGATCCGCGCGGGTTTGCCGTTAAATTCTATACGCAGGAAGGCAACTACGATCTGGTGGGCAACCACCTGCCGGTCTTCTTTATCCGCGACGCGATCAAGTTTGCGGATATGGTGCACTCGCTGAAGTCCGATCCGCGGTCCAACCGGCAGGAGCCGGGGCGGTACTGGGACTTTATGACGCGTATGCCGGAGTCGACGCATATGATGACCTGGCTGTTCTCCAACCACGGGACACCCGCCAATTATCGGGAAATGGACGGTTTCGGCGTGCATGCGTTCAAGTGGATCAACGCCGAAGGCAAAGCCGTTTACGTCAAAACCAAATGGGAATCGAAGCAGGGCGTGCGCACGCTGACCCCGGAGCAATCCAAAGAAATCCAGGGCGAAGACTTCGGCCACGCCACCCGCGATTTGTTCGACCGGATCGAAGAAGGGAATTTCCCGCAGTGGACGCTCAAAGTCCAGTTTATCGAGCCGCAGGAGCTGGACGCTTACGATTTCGATCCGCTCGATCCGACCAAAGTCTGGCCGGAAGAACAATTTCCGCTGCATACCGTGGGCACGATGACGCTGAACCGCAATCCGCAAAACTTTTTCGCCGAAGTCGAGCAGGCCGCTTTCTCGCCGAGCGCGCTGGTGCCGGGGATCGAGCCGTCGGAAGACAAGCTGCTGCAGGGCCGCCTGTTCTCGTACCCGGACACGCAGCGCCACCGCCTGGGAGCGAACTACCTGCAAATCCCGGTCAACTGCCCGTATGCGCCGGTGCGCAACCATCAGGAAGGCGGAGCGATGAATATACGCACCGATCTGCCGAGGGTCAACTACGAACCGAACGGCTATGCCGAAAGTCCGGCCGAAGATCCCGCTTACCGCGATTCCGAAAGCCCGCTCCAGGGGCCGGCGGTACGCCGAAAGATCGCGAAGACCGACGACTTCTCCCAGGCGGGCGCCCAGTATCGCTCGTATACGCCCGAAGAACGCGATCACCTGATCTCCAATATCGTCAGCGACCTGACCGGCCTGAGCGAAGATATCCAACTCCGCGCCGTTTGCAACTTTATCCGCGCCGACCGCGAATACGGCATGCGCTTGGCCCGGGGCCTTGGCGTGGATATTTCTTCTTTTATGGGCGGCCTCTGATTTCGATCACAGTCTTTCGATTCTTACAGCCGCTGCGCAAGAGAAAGATGTCCGAGGTTTTGAAGTCATGCCAAAAGCCGGACTCTGCATGAGCCAACATGCAGAGTCCGGCTTCTTCTCGCTCTCAACTCTCAAAGAGAGCATTGAATAAGCGAATGAGTGCTGTAAAAAGAGGCTAAGTAAAAGCAGAGGATAAAGTTCGTGTAGGAGTGGTAGCGTTCGCCTTTGAAACCGGGAATATTCCATAAAATATAATCAAATTCCTGGTTTCAACAAGCGACCGTAACGAACTTTATCCGGCGCGCTTCCAGCCTCGGTTTCAGAAACCAAGAGCTTATCGTAAGCTCTCAATACTTAAACAACATCGCAACCAGCTGGAACCCCGAGCCGATCGACCAGAACAGCACATGATCGCCGCGCTTTACGCGGCCCGTTTCCACCGCTTCGTGCAGCGCGATAAACGGACTGCTGGTGCCGGTGTAGCCGAAACGGTCGCCGACATACACCATCTGCTCGTCGCTCAGGCCGTACTGGCGCTGGATCTTGAGCACGTTCTCGAGCGAGAACTGCGACAGGCAGTAGCTGCCGATCTCCTGCGGCGTCAGGCCGTGGCGGCCGAGCAGCGTTTCGAACATTTCGAACGTCGGCGGCATCGCCGCATGCGCTTCGAACGGCAGCCAGAGGATGCCTTTGGATTCCGAGCCGTGCTTGACCGTTTTGGCGAGGCCTTCCGCCGGATAGCGGATAAAGTCCCGGTTGACCGGATCGGTGTGGTAGATGGAATCGATAAAACCGGTCTGCTCTTCGGTTCGTTCCAGAATAACGGCCGCGGCGGCGTCGCCGTAATTGGCGTACGTGATCGCGCTGTCCGGATCGCTGACCAGCGTATTGTAATCGGAGCCGACAATCAGGGCGCGGCGGATGTTCGGAGCGCTCAGCATATAACGGCTGGCATGATCCACGGCAACGACCATACCGGCGCAGTTGGCGTTGGAGTCGAGTACCATCGTATGGGCGTCCGCGCCGATTGCGGCGTGGATATACAGGGCGTTTACCGGGAACGTTGTTTCCGGAACCTGGGTGGAGAAGACGACCATATCGATGTCCGTACCCTGCAAACCGGCTTTGGCCAGTACTTTTCGCGCGGCTTCGATGCCCATGGTCAGTCCGTTTTCTTCGTCGCTGTCGATCACATACCGGGACTTGCGGCCCATATGTTCCAGAAAACGGCGGATATCGTTGTTTTGTTTGTCGAAATGATCGAAGTAAAACTCGTTGTCGACGGCATTGGCGGGATGATGGATTTCGACGGCTTCAATACGGATATGACTCATGCGAATTTCGCTCCTTTAGTTCTTTTCTCTATATCTGTGTTTGCATCGGCAGAGGAAAAAAAGACGCGCCGGGCGTGTCTGCGCAGCTTGGGGCGCAGCCGCTCTTCGCGTCTTTCGAACCTTTTTCTTATTGGGTGAGGATTTCCACGTTGGCCAGTCCGGCTTCGCGGGCTACGCGGCCGAGCTGCATTTTGATGATTGTTTGCGATTGGCTGATAATGAAGACCACTTTTTGAAAACCGGTTTCTTTATAGCTGACAAAAGAACCTTTCAGCTTCTCCACTTCTTCCGTCGCGAGCAGATCCATGTCCCGGCAATCCACTTCAAGCGTAAAAGAACCGGCGTCGATCGAGGATGCCATCTTGGCGTAATCGCGCACGAAATTTTGATAATCCTGGGGAGTAAAAGTACCGCTGACTTTCATTTCGACTTTCTTTGCCGCTTGATTGGTTTGAATACTGTAAGGAGCCTGTGCCATTTGTTATTTTCCTGCCTCTCGGTATGATTTTCTCTACACTCTATTTTATATCGGTCCTGCCCAATCGGAGTGAAGATTCCAAAACATTATTCTACATTTTTTTCATAACCGATACCGTGAAATCATAAATTTTTATTTATAAATGGTTCTTTGTACCTGGAATTGTTTTAACTGCAATCGGGAAGTTCCGCTTTAAAAAAGTTTTAAGGCGATGGTATAGTGAAAAGAAAGAAGAACAAGAGGGGGAAAAACGGTGTACGAAGCCGATGTGGAATTTCAGCCGCTGTACGAGCTGATGAACAGCCTGCACACTTATTTGTGCCGCAAGTTCTATAAGAAAATCGATCTGTCGCCGTCCTGGGCCGCCGGGGTCAAGCAGCGGCTTACCCCGGAATTTGCGCAGCTGCTGGACGCCTCGCTGCTCGACCGGGACTGGAAAGCCGCTTACCTGCTCGCTTATTTGTCGCCAAATCCCAAGACGCCGCAGCGCTTTATCGCCTGGCTGGACGCAACCGAGGCGGAAACGATTTATCGCAAAGCGTCCGCATACACCCTCGACCTGCCCGAAGACTTCGAAGGGCTGATCCGCCGCGTCCGTCATATGGTCGCCGAGTGGAACGAACAGTATTTTCGTCATGCGGAGCCGCAAATCCTGGGCGCGCTGGGCGAACATGCGGCGCGCGAAGCCAGACAGGGGCGGGGAGAAGACAAGCAGGCTTTCGTCGAACGCCTGACGCACGGGCTTCGATTCGAGCCGGTGGAAGGGCTGGAGCGCGTGCTGCTGATTCCGCAGTATCATTTCCAGCCGGTCAACGTGATCTATCATTACGGACGGCTGACGCTTTGCCATTACGCGTCGGGTATCCATTTCGGGGCCGAGGAGCTGCTGGATCACGGGACGTACCGCGTTCTGCGCAGTCTGGGCGAGCATAACCGGCTGAAAATTTTAAAGTATCTGAACGAGGGACCGAGAACGTTTATCGAAATTTTTCGCTATCTGGGGCTGTCCAAAGGGATTACCCACGACCACATCTCCAATCTGCGGCGCGCGGGCTTGACCCGCGCCCATTTCGAAGGCGAGACGCTGACCGTATACAGCCTGCGCACGCCGTCGATCGAACGGCTGAGCGAGGATCTGCTGGCGTATATCGGTTCCGACTGAAAAGAATACCGGACCGGTCCGGACAGAAACGTCAAAACGCCCGTTTTCCGCCGAAAGGCGGGAAGCGGGTTTTTGCGTCGACTAAAATTTATTTTGGTTTAAACGCGGTTCTCTCTTTACAGAACCGTTTTATCTTTCTATAATGGGGTCATTCGCTCGAATAACTGACTTAGTTAATCGGAATTATACATATTTTAAAATAGGACCGATTAAAAAAGCGGGGTTGGACGGGCCGCGTATAAATAAACGAGAAAATCGACACTGGGGGAGTAATGGAGATGAAAAAAGGATTCGTAATACTGTCCGGTATGGTACTCGCAAGTTCGCTGGCGCTTGCGGCATGCGGAAGCGACGAAGCCGCGCAGAATGCGGCGGCGCCAAGCGGCGCGGAAAGCGTAAGCAGCGGAGACGCCGGAAGCGGGGCCGAGGCGCAGCCCGCCGCCCAGACGACGGCGGACGCGATTCAGGCGAGCGATATGTCCAAGCTGCCGAGCGTCGCCCAGCAGCGCACCGATACGATCATTGTGGGATTGACCGATCCGAGCGGCGCGTTTACGCCGTACTTCCATCAAAGCGGCTACGACGGCAACGTCTCCTCGCTGCTGTACCAATCGCTGCTGACGGTAGACGACCAGGGACTGCCGGTCGGCAACCTGGCGGAAAGCTACGAAGTCTCCGACGACGAAAAAACGTATACGTTCCATCTGCCCAAAGACGCGGTGTTCAGCGACGGTTCGCCGCTGACGGCGGAAGACGTGGCATTCACCTGGACCATTTTGCACGATAAAGCTTACGACGGCGACTCGCAGATTCCGGAACTCGGCATCGTGGGCGGCGCGGATTACAAAGCGGGCAAAGCCGATTCCGTTTCCGGCATCAAGGTGATCGATCCGCAAACGGTGTCGGTTACGCTGGAAAACGTCGACGCTTCGGCGATTCTTCAACTGGGCGGCGACGTGCTGTCCAAAGCCTACTACGGCAAAGACTACAAATTCGGCGAGCTGGAATATATCAAGAAGCTGCACGAGAATCCGCTCGGCAACGGTCCTTACAAACTGGAGAAGTTTATCCCGGGGCAGGAAGTGCGGATGATCGCCAACGACAAATATGCCAAAGGCAAACCGGCGACGGAGCATTTCATCTATAAAACGTCCGAAGGCGATGCCTGGCAGTTCGTGGAAACCGGCGAAATCGACTATTCTTCGTTCGCGGCGACCCAGGAAAACTTGGACAAGATTAAGGGCCTCGGCTTCCTGAGCACCGTGCCTTACACGCCGAGCACCTACGGCTACCTGACGCTGAACCACGAGCACAAGCAGCTTCAGGACAAAGCGGTCCGTCAGGCGCTGACCTACGGTCTCGACCGCCAGAGTATTTACGTCGACGCCAACCAGGGCGCGGGAGAAGTCGCGAACATTCCGACTTCGCCGATCTCCTGGTCGTACACGACGGAGAATATCAACCCGTACGCTTACGATCCGGACAAAGCCAATCAGCTGCTCGACGAAGCGGGCTGGGTCGCAGGATCGGACGGCATCCGCGAGAAAGACGGCCAGAAGCTGACCATCCATTACCTGGGACGCAAAAGTCCGGATACCGACGTCTTTATCGCGCTGGCCGAAGAAAACTACAAAGCGATCGGCGTCGACTTCCAGCCGGAAGTACTGGCCGACTTCAACGCTCTCGTGTCCAAAGTCGAAGGCGGCGATTACGACATGGCGGCTTTCTCCACGGCGATGATGACCGATCCGTCGGAAGGCATCACCCAGTTTATCGACGGGGAAGTGCTGGGTTACGACAACCCGGAAGTCACCAAGCTGAACAAAGAAGCGCTGGCCGTAACCGATACCGCGAAACGCAAAGAAATCTACCAGAAGCTGTACGAAGTAGTAAACGACGATCTGCCGGTGATCTTCACCAACTACCGCAAGATCGTGTACGCGTATAACGGCCGCATCGAGAACGTAACCGTAAGTCCGTTTACCGGACTGGCCGACGGCCTGTCGGAATGGACGCTTAAATAATCCGGACGCCGCTGACCGCATTCCCGCCCCGCCATCAGGCGCGGGCGGGAATGCGCCGTCCGGCGTTTGTTTTCGGAGAGGAGATCCCGATGGGCGCTTATTTATCCAAAAGATTGTCTTATATCATGATTATTCTGGCGGCGGCTTCGCTGATGATTTTCTGTTTGTACGCGATGACGCCGGGCGACTTTATCAGCAGCAATATCAAGCTCAGCGCCGAACGCAAAGCGGAGCTGCGCGAGATCTACGGACTCAACCGGCCGGTGCTCGAACGCTACTGGACGTGGCTGACCCACGCGCTGCGGGGCGACCTGGGGTATTCGCTGGCCCAGCAAAGACCGGTGCTGGCGCTGTTCAATACGTATATCTGGAACTCGTTCCTGCTGGCGGTCGTCTCCACGTTCTTCACCTGGGTGATCGCCGTGATCGTCGGCGTCGTCGCGGCGTACCGGCAGTATTCGTGGTTCGATACGCTCGTCATGATCGTGATCTTCGGCGCGATGTCGATTCCTTCGTTCTTTATCGGGCTGTTCCTGATCAAGATCTTCGCCGTCGATCTGCATCTGCTGCCGCCGGGCGGCATTACGACCACCGGCAGCAACGCGGTCGGATGGGCGCATGTGCAGGAAGTGATCAAGCATATGACGCTGCCGGTAGCCGTCATGACGCTGCTCGGCACGGGTTCGCTGACCCGCTACTTCCGCAGCAATATGATCGATGTAATCCGCCAGGATTATATCCGCACGGCGCGCGCCAAAGGCGTCAAGGAAAGCAAAGTGCTGTTCGGCCACGCGCTGCGCAACGCCATGCTACCGGCGATCACGCTGGTCGGCTTCGAGCTTCCCGCGCTGTTCGGCGGCTCGCTCATTATCGAGAAAATCTTCAACTGGCCGGGCATCGGCCAGCTGTATATCCAATCGTTCGGCCAGCGCGATTATCCGCTGCTGATGGGCTTTACGATGCTGATCGCCATTCTGACCGTTATCGGAACGCTGCTGTCGGACGTGCTGTACCGCATCGCCGATCCGCGCGTCAAACTGTAAGGAGGGGAAGACCATATGTCATCCGTAAGCGGAGCGGCCGCTCCGGGCCGCGGGGCCAAGACGGCCGTCAAGTCTTCCATGTGGCGGCAGTCGGTGCGGCTGCTGCTCAAGAACAAGCTGGCGATCGCCGGTCTCGTCATCGTCGTGCTGATGTTCCTGGCCTGCTTTATCGGGCCGATGTTTTCGCCGTACGCGGACAATAAGACCAATATGCGCATCATGAACCGGGCGCCGAATCTTCAGCACTGGCTGGGAACGGACAAGCTCGGCCGCGACGTGCTGACCCGCGTGCTGCTGGCCGGACGGATCTCGCTGACGGTCGGCCTCGCTTCGATGGTGCTGTCCGTGACGCTGGGAACGCTGCTCGGCGCGCTGTCGGGATTTTTCCGCGGCGTGGTCGACCAGGTCATTATGCGCGTCGCGGACCTGCTGCTGACGATTCCGAGCCTGCCGCTGCTGTTTATCTTCGGCGCGCTGCTTTCCGATTGGAAAGTGCCGCCCGAGAACCGTATGTACATCGTGATGCTGATTCTCAGCCTGGTGAACTGGCCGAGCATGGCGCGGATGATCCGCGGCCAGATGCTGAGCCTGCGCGAACGCGAGTTTATGCAGGCGACGACGGTGCTCGGGCTGAACAACAAGCGCAAGCTGTTTCATCATCTGCTGCCCAATCTGATTCCGCTGATTATCGTCATCGCCACGCTGAATATCGGCGGCGCGATTCTGAGCGAATCGGTGCTGAGCTTTTTCGGTCTCGGCGTCACCGCCCCGACTCCGACATGGGGCAATATGATCGACGCGGCCAACAATCTGATCGATTTCCAGGAACGTCCGTGGCTGTGGATGCCGCCGGGCCTTTCCATTTTCATTACGGTCATCGCCATCAATATTTTCGGCGACGGACTGCGTGACGTACTCGATCCCAAACAAAAAAGGTAGGTGAACGACGACCGTGGAAAATTTGCTTCGCGTGAACCGTTTGAGCACGCATTTTCATACCGACGAAGGCACGGTCAAAGCGGTGGACGATATCAGCTTCCGTGTCGGCAAAGGCGAAACCGTCTGCATCGTCGGCGAATCCGGCTGCGGCAAAAGTATCACGGCCATGTCGATCATGGGGCTGATCCAGGCGCAGGGCGCAAGCGGCGTAACGGGGGGCACTATCGAATTTGGCGGGGAAGATCTGCTGAAGCTGGGCAAAAACGAACTGCGCACGCTGCGCGGCAGCGAGATCTCGATGATCTTCCAGGAGCCGATGTCTTCGCTCAATCCGGTCATGACGATCGGCGAGCAGCTGACCGAGCCGCTGCGCATCCACCGCAAGCTGAACCGCAAGGCAGCGGCGAAGCGGGCGGTCGAACTGATCGCCCAGGTCGGCATCTCCCGGCCCGAACAGATTATGGACAGCTATCCGCATGAGCTGAGCGGCGGCATGCTCCAGCGGATCATGATCGCAATCGCGATCTCGTGCGGGCCCAAGCTGCTGATCGCCGACGAGCCGACAACGGCGCTCGACGTCACGATCCAGGCGCAGATCCTCGATATGCTGCGCCGGTTCAAAGACGAATCGGAGATGTCCATCATGCTGATTACGCACGATCTGGGCGTCGTGGCGGAGATGGCGGATTACGTCATCGTCATGTATGCCGGCAAGATCGTGGAAGAAGGCGAAGTCGAGGTGCTGTTTGACGACCCCAAGCATCCGTATACGCGCGGTCTGCTGCGCTCCAAGCCGGTATTGGGCCAGCTCCAGGACGAACTGTATTCGATTCCGGGACAGGTGCCGGACCCGCTGGAGCTGACGGAATCGTGTTATTTCCACGACCGCTGCGAGTTCTGCATGGATATTTGCAGAGTGAAGGGACCGCCGCTGCGCGGCGTGGGCGAGCGGCAGAAAACGGCCTGCTGGCTGTATGAGGAGGCGAACGTTCATGCCTGAAACGGAGAACAAGATTCCGGCGGGCTCCGGCGCGGCCGCCGCGGCAAACGAGCCGCAGAAAGGGCCCGCGCCGGCAGCGTCGCCTGAACCGCTGCTCGAGATCGAGCATCTCAAAACGTATTTCCCGGTCAAGTCCGGCCTGTGGGGCCGGACCAAAGCGCATGTCAAAGCCGTCGACGATATCAGTCTGACGCTGCGCGCCGGCGAAACGTTCGGCCTGGTCGGCGAATCCGGCAGCGGCAAAAGCACCGTCGGCCGCTCGATCGTCCGCCTGACGGACAAGACCGCCGGCGAGATCCGCTACCGGGGGCAGGACCTGTATGCCATGCCGGAGCGGGAGCTGCGCAGGCTGCGGCCCAAGATTCAGCTGATCTTCCAGGACCCGTACAGCTCGCTCAATCCGCGCGTGCGCATCGGGGACGCCATCGGCGAAGCGATGCTCCAGCACGGACTGGCGTCGCCGGACAATGTGCGCGAGCAGGTGCTGGAAGTACTGGAACTGTGCGGGCTGCCGCGCTATCATATCGACCGCTTCCCGCACGAATTCTCCGGCGGCCAGCGCCAGCGCGTCGGCATCGCCCGGGCGCTGGCGATGAACCCGGACCTGATTATCGCCGACGAGCCGGTCTCCGCGCTCGACGTGTCGATCCAGGCGCAGATCATCAATTTGTTCCGCAAGCTCCAGCGCGAGCGCGGATTGACCTATCTGTTTATCTCGCACGACCTGAGCGTCGTCGAGCATCTGTGCTCGCGCATCGGCGTCATGTATCTGGGCTCGATGGTCGAAACGGCGCCGCGCGCCGAGCTGTTCGGCAATCCGCTGCATCCGTATACGAAAGCGCTGCTGTCGGCCGTGCCGGTGCCCGTGCCGAAGCTCAAGCGCGAGCGCATCGTGCTCCAGGGCGATATCCCGAGCCCGGTCAATCCGCCTTCGGGCTGCAAGTTCCATACCCGCTGCCCGCTGGCGTTCGACCGCTGCAAAGCCGAAGTGCCGGAGTTCCGCGATATGGGCGGCGAGCATTTCGTGGCGTGCCACCTGGCGTAAGCGCGAGTCTATCTGCCGGGGAGGCGGTTTATCCGGTCGTTTGCGGCATTCGCGCCCGCCAGGACTGTAAAAAAATCGTTCCAAGCCCGAAGCCGGTCTTTTTGACCGCTTCGGGCTTTTTGGTGCGGGCGCGCTTGAAACGCCGATAAATGCGTACGATTTTGATCGTTTAATAGCCGATTTTCGTAGAGGCTTCCGCATAGAAAAGATATATTTATCGAAGCACGGATCTGAATGGGAAAGGAGGAGGGCGCAGCTGTTAAAACGAATCGTGCGGCTTCGCCGCGCAGGAGGATTCGAACGCGAATTGCTGTCGCTGGTTATTCCCATAGCTGCGCAAAACCTGGTTTCGGCAATGGTGATTTCCGCGGATGTGCTCATGATGGGCGGAGTAAGCCAGGAAGCGATGTCGGCCGTATCCCTGGCGGGGCAAATTACGTTTGTGCTTACGCTGTTTTACATGGGATTATCGACGGGATCGGGCATACTCGCCGCGCAGTACTGGGGCAAACAAGATTTAGCGACGATACAGCGGGTGCTGGGCGTCTCCGGTTTGTTTGCGTTCGGGATCTCGGTCTTGTTTTTTGTATGTTCCTTTGTGTTCCCGGAAGTTCTGATGGGGTTTCTGACCGACGATCCCGAGTTGATCCGCTTCGGCGTACTGTTTTTGCGGCCTTTATCATTCTCTTATCTATTCATGGGAGCGTCGCAGATGTACCTGACCGTTATGAGAAGCATGGAAAAAGCGAGTTTTAGCGCCTGGGCCGCTTCCGCGTGTCTGATATTAAATATCGCGCTGAACGCGCTGTGCATCTTTGTCTGGTTCGACTGCAAGCCGGAGCGGGCCGTCGCGGCCGTTGCAATCGCCACCGTTTGCGCGCGCTTCGTCGAGCTGCTCTGCTGCGCTGCGCATTCGGTCTTCCGCGGCCCAATCCGCTTTCGATTGCCGCTGCCGGATGCCGCGCATCTGAGTCTGCTCAAAGATTTTCTTCGTTATACGCTGCCTGTACAGGGCAATTATATCGTCTGGGGAGGAGCTTTGACGGCGACGGCGGCGATAATCGGCCATGTGAGCGCGGATATGGTCGCCGCGAATTCGATTGCGTCGGTCGTCAAAAATCTGGCGATTGTGTTCTGCGGGGGAATTGCCGGCGGGGGAGCGGTGCTGATCGGCAAGTATCTGGGGAACGGCGATATCGAAAAAGCCCGGGAAGCGGGAACGCGAATACTGAGGTACGCGCTGCTTTTCGGCATACTGGCCGGACTGACGATTCTCGCAATCAAGCCTGTGGTGCTGGCAAGCGTTCGTCTGGACCGTGACGCTGCGCGATATTTGGACGGAATGCTGGAGATCTGCGCTTATTATTGTGTCGCCAAATCTCTGAATACCACGACCATAGGCGGTATCTTCCCGGCCGGAGGAGATGCCAAATTCGGATTCTGGTGCGACGCCGCGGTCATGTGGGGGATCATGCTGCCGCTGGTCTATGTCTGCGCGTTTGTCTGGAAAGTCCCTCCGATTCCGCTGTATGCCGCGATCAGCCTGGATGAATGGATCAAGCTTCCGGCGGCCGCAGCGCGGTACAGACAGCGCAGATGGCTGAACAACATCACAAGAAATTTTCATGAGATTCAAACCGACGAAGGATAAAAGGAGGCGGAAAACGATGAATATTCGGGAACGCATGGCCGCGCGCCAATTATTTACGGACCACGACGAGAACTATCCGCAGGAAGCCGCCGAACTTGCCCGTGCGCGCCAGCGCGGCAAAGCTCTATGTCACGAAATCAACCGCCTGCACCCCGACCGATTGCAGGAACGCCTCGATCTGATGAAGCAGCTGTTCGGCAGAATGGGGGAGAACGTTTGGCTGGAGCCGCCGATCCGCATGTCTTACGGTTCCAATACGACGGTGGGCGACAACGTCTATATCAACTTCAATCTGACGATTGTGGACGATTACCTCGTTACGATCGGCAGCGATGTTATGTTCGGTCCGAATGTGACCATTGCCGTAACCGCTCACCCCGTGCATGCCGAAATGCGCAGGCAAGGAGGAATGTACGCGCTCCCGGTTGTGATCGAAGACGGAGCGTGGATCGGGAGCGGAGCGATTATTCTGCCGGGCGTTACGGTCGGCGCGGGAAGCGTAGTGGGAGCCGGCAGCGTCGTGACCCGGGACGTCCCGGCCCATACGATTGCCGCCGGCAATCCGTGCAGGGTGCTGCGCTCCGTAACCGAGCGGGACCGGGACTATTACTACAAAGATATGCGTTTCGACGAAGTGGATTGGTAACAAAGCAGGAAGTACCGGTCCGGTTCGCGAAAAAAACAGCGGCGCGTTTGATATACGCCGCTGTTTTTTGTCTGCCGACTCAAAAAAAGTACATGTCGGGAGACCTGCGATGAAAGAAGAACGCATACTCGGCGGCATATTGTTTCACCCTCGGGGCGAAGGTCCGTCCGATATTGATACAACCATAGCTGATTTTGGAAGAGGAATAGCGGCAAACCCATTATCCTGGATGTAAACGAATTTACTTTCAGGAGGCCGCCTATTATGCTGGAATTTATTTTGCTTATTTTGCTTTTTTGCGTCGTCTGCGGAGTTGTATATATCGTTTCGTATTCCGGGCGCGTGCAGCGTATCGCCGCAACCCAGGAAAAGAAATTTGCCGAGCGCTTTAATCGGGAGACGGCCGACGGCCCGTCCGAAGATCGGGATTAAGCGGACGAACCACCGGACTGTTTGCGGAAATCCTGCGGGGACAGCCCGATTTGTTTGCGGAAAACGGAAGAAAAATAACTCGACGTTTGAAACCCGCACGCCAGCGCAATCTCCGACACGGGACGGGCGGTTTCTTTGAGCATCTCGCAGCTTTTCTGAATCCGGTACCGGATCAGGTAATTGTTCGGCGACTCGCCGATATGCTGTTTGAAAAGTTCGCTGCACCGGCTGCGGCAAACGGGGCCTGAGGCCGCGATCTCGTCCACCGTCAGTTTAGATTCGTAACATTGATGAATACGATGCGTCATCCGACGGATCAGCATCCATGCGTGCTCGTCGCCGCCGCTTTGCTGCTCGCGATGAAGGTGCGCCGAGACCGAAGCGCACAAAGAAGCGGTTTGCGACAGCAGAAGCAGCAGATTGTCCGTTCCGCCGTGCATTTCGCGGTACAGCGCATCGAGCGAGGACAAAACGTCCCGCTGCCAGGGAACGCTGTCCGACAATGTCAGAAAATCGGCGGCGGAAGGTCCGAATTTTTCTTCAAGATAGGCTTTACCCGCAAGCGTTTCCGCGCCGAGCAGAACGGGATGAACCGCGACTACGATAAAGCAGCAGTCCGTTTCGGTCGAAGAAAAGCCGTAGTGCAGCCGTTTGCTGTTTACGAAAATGCCGTCTCCCTGCTTCATATGAACAGTCTGCCCGTGGATAAAATAGTCCATGGCTCCGTCCAGAACCAAAATAAATTCTACGTCGGGGTGCCAGTGATAAGCGGCGGCATAGCGGTCGAACTGATGCAGCCAGCCTTTGCGGACATACAGCGGAAAGTTCGGCAGATTATAATTCAATCGTTCCGAGAGATCGGAAAATACTTCAAGCGCCATCATCGCAATCCCCTCTGTTTCTTATCGAATCTTCAACCTAATCATAGGCCACAATCCAAAGTTCTTCAAACGTCGCGTACCCGAATCCCCGCGCCGCCGTTCTTTCGTTTGCATTGGCGCCGCCCGGCGGCATCATGTAAAATAGGGAGGATAACGAGGATAACGCCAACCGGAAGAGGAGCCAGTACGCATGAGATATCGCAGTATGCAGGAATGTGTCGCCGATCTGGAGAAAAACGGGCATCTGGTCCGTATCACGGAAGAAGTCGATCCGGAGCTGGAGATGGCCGCGATCCATTTGAGAACGTTCGAGGCCGAAGGGCCCGCTTTATATTTTGAAAACGTCAAAGGCTCGAAGTACGGCGCCGTTTCGAATCTGTTCGGCACGGTCGAGCGCAGCAAATTTATTTTCCGCGATACGTGGGAGTCGACGCAGGAAGTGATCGGTCTGCGTAACGATCCGATGCAGGCGCTCAAACATCCGTTTCGCTATGTCGGCACGGGGCTTGCGGCGCGCAAAGCGCTGCCGATCAAGAAATCGGGCCTGCCTGCCGGCTTCGAAGAAATCCGCATCTCCGACCTGCCGATGGTCAAAAGCTGGCCCAAAGACGGCGGAGCGTTTGTCACGCTGCCGCAGGTGTACAGCGAAGACCCGGACAAGCCGGGCGTCATGAACGCCAATCTGGGCATGTACCGCATGCAGCTGAGCGGCAACGAATACGAGCAGGACCGCGAAGTCGGCCTGCATTACCAGATCCACCGCGGCATCGGCGTGCACCAGGCCAAAGCCGCCAAGCGCGGACAGCCGCTCAAAGTCAGCTGTTTTATCGGCGGCCCGCCCGCCCATACGCTGTCGGCGGTTATGCCGCTGCCGGAAGGATTGAGCGAGCTGATCTTCGCCGGACTGCTGGCGGGGCGGCATTTCCGCTACAGCTACGCGGACGGCTACTGCGTCAGCCACGACGCCGATTTCGTCATCACCGGCGAGATCTACCCGGACGAAACCAAGCCGGAAGGGCCGTTCGGCGACCATCTGGGCTATTACAGCCTGGTGCACGAATTTCCCGTGATGAGGGTGCACAAAGTCTATGCGCGCAAAGGCGCGCTGTTCCCGTTCACCGTCGTGGGACGTCCTCCGCAGGAAGATACCGCGTTCGGCGCGCTGATCCACGAGCTGACCGGCGGAGCGGTCAAGCAGGAGATTCCGGGCGTGAAAGAAGTGCACGCCGTCGACGCGGCGGGCGTGCACCCGCTGCTGCTGGCCGTCGGCAGCGAGCGCTATACGCCGTACCGGGCGGTCAAGCGTCCGGCGGAGCTGCTGACGATCGCCAACCGGATTCTCGGCACGGGGCAGCTCAGTCTGGCCAAATATTTGTGGATCACCGCCGAAGACGACGGACCGGTCGACGCGCACGATATCGCCGGATTGTTCACGCATATTCTGGAGCGGATCGATCTGCGGCGCGATCTGCATTTCCAGACCAATACGACGATCGACACGCTCGATTACTCCGGCACCGGCCTCAACAGCGGCAGCAAAGTGATCTTCGCCGCGGTCGGCAAACCGGCGCGCACGCTGTCCGCGGACGTTCCGGCGGGGCTGACGCAGCTGCCAGACGGCTTCGGCGCTCCGGCGATGGCGCTGCCCGGCATCGCTCTGCTGGAGGGGCCGGCATTTACGAACTATGCCCGCGCGGCGGAAGAGATCGGCGAATTGTCGGCGGCGCTCGCGCGGCAGGGTTCTCTGGACGGCTGCCCGCTGATCGTGCTGTGCGACGACAGTTCGTTTATGAGCGCCGCGTTCGACAACTTCCTGTGGGCGGCGTTTACCCGCAGCAATCCGTCGCACGATATCCACGGTGTAAACGCGTCCGTGGAATATAAGCACTGGGGCTGCGACAATATCATTATCGACGCGCGGACCAAGCCGCATCAGGCGCCGGCGCTTGTCCCCGATCCGGAAGTCGCGGAGCATATCGGCCGATTGTTCGCGCCGGGCGGCAGCCTGGAAAAGGTGGGGCGGCCGGTAAGATAACGTTCGCTTCGCCGCATAAAAAGGCTGCGGTACGCTTCGACAGATAAGCCGGACATCGGATGAAATCATTTGTTTTCAGCCCGTATCCTTTCCGTTTACAACGGTAAAGAATACGGGTTTTTTCGCGTTGACGCTTTATCGTTTTAACTCGATTAGTTTTCTTCTATATATGTATAGAAAACGTCTATTAGCAAAAGCGTTGACCGCTTTTCGGGAGAGTGATAAGCTTCTTTTCAACGCTAAAGCATACCAAGTTCATCGGAATTGTTGTTTTAAAGTTGAGGCAAATCGAGTCGAAGAGAGGCGGAGAGAAAATGGCGAACAAACGGAGTCTGAAATTCGGTGCATTGATTCATGGAGTAGGGGGCAGCGTCACAGGCTGGAGACATCCGGAGGTTCAGAGCGACGCCGGCGTCAACTTCGAATTCTACAAGCGTCAGGCGCGCACCGCCGAGGAAGGCAAGTTCGATCTGATCTTTATCGCCGACGGACTGTACATCAACGAGAAGTCGATTCCGCATTTTCTCAACCGGTTCGAACCGCTGACTATCCTGTCGGCGCTGGCCGCGGCTACGGAGCGGATCGGCCTGGTCGGCACATTGTCGACGTCGTACAGCGAACCGTTTACGGTCGCCCGGCAGTTCGGTTCGCTCGATCAGATCAGCGGAGGCCGCGCCGGCTGGAACGTCGTCACTTCGCCGCTCGAAGGCACTGCCCGCAACCATATTACCCGGCCGCATCCGGCGCACGCCGAGCGCTACCGGATCGCCGAAGAACATCTGGACGTGGTGCGCGGACTGTGGGATTCGTGGGAAGACGACGCGTTTGTGCGCGACAAGGAATCGGGCGTCTTTTTCGATCCGGACAAGCTGCACCGCCTCAATCATAAAGGACACTATTTCTCGGTCGAAGGCCCGCTGAATATTTCCCGTTCGAAGCAGGGGCAGCCCGTGGTGTTCCAGGCGGGATCGTCGGAAGACGGCAAGAGCCTGGCGGCACGCTCGGCGGACGCCGTATTTACCGGACACGAGAAGATCGAAGACGCGCAGGAATTCTACCGGGACGTGAAAAGCCGGGCGGCGGCCAACGGACGCGGAGCGGACGAGATCGTCATTCTGCCGGGCATCAACCCGATCGTCGGACGCACCCGGGAAGAAGCGGAACACAAATACGAAGAAATCGCGTCGCTGGTCACGATCGAGAAAGCGCTGGAATATCTGGGACGCTTTTTCGACCATCACGATTTCTCGCAGTATCCGCTCGACGAAGCGTTCCCGGACCTCGGCGATCTCGGCAGCAATACGTTCAAAAGCGGCACGGACAAGATCAAGCGCGACGCGCGGGAACAAAATCTGACGCTGCGCCAGGTGGCCCTGCGCTCGGCGACGCCGAAAACGTCGTTTATCGGCACGGCGGAAGAAGTGGCGGACCGGATTCAGGAGTGGTTCGAAGCGGAAGCGGCCGACGGATTCATTATTCACACGGACGTGCCGTCGGGACTGCGCGACTTTGTCGAGCAGGTCGTTCCGATCCTTCAGCAGCGCGGCCTGTACCGGCTGGATTACGAATCGGATACGCTGCGGGGCAACCTGGGACTGCCGATTCCGGAGAACCGGTATACGGCGGAGCGCCGTCGGGCGGTCGAAGTGAGCACGGGAGATTGAGCGGCCGGAAGCCTATAGACCATGTCGAAGCGGTCGAAGATCGGCGTCGGTAAATTAAGCTACATATAAAAGGGGGCCTGCCGTGATGTTCGGCATACAAGGTGGAAAGCAAAACGCAGAACAAAAGAAAAAAAGCCGTGCGGTTTATCCGCTTGCGGCGCTTGCGCTGGCCGTCGCGACGGCATTGTCGGGCTGCGGCGCGGCAGCCGAAGGAGGAACCGCGCAGGCGGCTCCGGGCGGCGCGCAGACGTCGGCTCCCGTTCAGGGCGGCGAGCTGACCTACGCGCTGGCGACGTCGCCGGATACGCTCGATCCGCGGCGCAGCGGACTGGCGGTGTCGGTCCGCGTATTCAGCGCGCTGTACGATACGCTGCTGGTGCGTCGGCAGGACGGTTCGCTCGCTCCGTCGCTGGCGACGGAATGGGAAGCGTCCGGCGACGGACTGAGCTATACGCTCAAGCTGAGACAGGACGTGAAGTTCCAGGACGGCACGCCGTTCAACGCGGAAGCGGTCAAATACAATTTCGACAGCATTATCGATCCCGATACCAAAGCGGCCAACGCGCTGGCGCTGCTGCGCCCCTACAAATCGTCGGAGGTGGTGGACGAGTACACGATCAAGCTCAATCTGGAAACGCCGTCGCAGGCTTTTCTCGGCAACCTGAGCCAGGGCATGCTGAGCATCGTATCAGAGGCGGCGGCCAAAGCGGAAGGCGAAGATTACGGCAAAAAGCCTGTCGGCACCGGCCCGTTCAAGTTTGCGAGCTGGACCGAGAACGCGGAGATCAAGCTGACGAAGAACCCCGATTACGCCTGGGGCTCCGCCGAAGCGAAAAATACCGGAGCGGCGTATCTCGACGCGCTGACGTTCAAGATCGTGCCGGAAGAAGCGACGCGGATCGGCGGCGTGCAGAGCGGGCAGGTGCTCGCTGCGGAGACGGTGCCGCCGCAGAACGTGGTCGCGCTGCAAAGCGATCCGAACGCGCAGCTGCTCCAGACGAATACCATCGGCTTCCCGTATACGCTCTTTTTCAACCTGGAGCATAAACCGTGGGACGAGCTGAAAGCGCGTCAGGCCGTCCAGTACGCGGTCGATATCGACGCGATCGTCAAAACGCTGTATCTGGGCACGTACGAACGGGCCTGGTCGTCGGTCACGCCGGGCATTCTGGGATACGACGAATCGCTCGAAGGCAAGCTCAAACCCGATCCGGCCAAAGCCAACGCGCTGCTGGACGAACTGGGCTGGACGAAGGGGGCCGACGGCATCCGCGTCAAAGACGGCAAAAAGCTGACGCTGCACTACGTCGACGGTTCGCCGAACCGCGAGAAGCGCAACGATATCGCCGCGATGATCCGCGAGCAGCTCAAAGCGGTCGGCATCGAAACGGAAGTGGAGATCACACAGGACGTCGCCACGGTCGTGTACCAGAACTGGGACTACGATCTGTACGGAAACAGCCAGGTTAACTCCGATCCGCACGGACTGACTTCGTTCTACCACTCGACCAAGGAAGGCGACCGGCGCACGCTGTCCGGGCTGTCCGATCCGGAAGTCGACAAATGGCTGGAAGAAGGCGCGGTCGAAAAAGACGAAGCCAAGCGGGCCGAGATCTACAAAAAGGTCCAGCAATACATCAGCGATCAGGCGCTGATTCTGCCGATTTACGTGTTCCCGTATACGGTGGCGGCGGGCAAGTCGGTTCAAGGCCTGGCATTCGATCCGTTCGGCTATCCGATCTTTAACGACGTGTATCTGCAAAAATAAATCGCGGGCCGGGATCGGGGCGGCGAAAGGAGGAAAGATTCATGCTTCAAGCGATAAGCTCGCGCGTGATAAGTTCGCTGCTTGTGATCGTAGGTTCGCTCACGCTCGTATTCTGTATTTTCTACCTGCTGCCGGGCGATCCGGTGCTGTCCATGGTCGATCCGACCTCCGTCAGCCCCGAGGTCATCGAGAATCTGCGGCACCAGCTGGGGTTGGACCGTCCGTTTCACGAACGTCTGCTGGCTTATTTCGGCGATATGCTCACAGGCGACTTCGGCCGTTCGATCGTCGGTTCGGAGCCGGTGCTGCCGAAGATTCTGGCGCAGGTGCCGGCGACGCTGCTGCTGACCGCGGCCAGCGCCCTGATCGCGGTCGCGGTCGGCGTCTCGCTGGGCGTGCTCTCGGCGGTGCGCAAAGGCGGGATTATCGACTTCGTCGCCCGTGTGGTCGGGCTGTTCGGCATCTCGATGCCGACGTTCTGGTCGGGCATCCTGCTGATCCTGATCTTCTCGGTGCAGCTCAGGCTGCTGCCGGCGATGGGTTCGGACGGTTTCGCGACGCTGATTCTGCCGGCGGTCGCGCTGGGCTTCGTCGGGGCGGGTTCGATCGTGCGCATGGTGCGCGGCAGCATGCTCGATGTGCTGAACGAACCTTTCGTGACGACGCTGCGCGCCAAAGGGCTGCGCGAAGGGTCCGTGAACTACAAGCACGCGCTGCGCAGCGCGCTGATTCCGGCGGTTACGCTGATCGGGATGCAGATCGGCGACATGCTGGCCGGCACGGTGATTATCGAAACGGTATTTTCCAGACAGGGCGTAGGCCGCATCCTGGCCGACGCGATTATGGCGAAAGACCTGCCGGTCGTGCAGGGAATCGTGTTCTTTACGGCTATTTTGTACGTGGGCATCAACCTGCTGGTCGATCTGTCGTATGCGGCGATCGATCCGCGGGTCAGACGGAAGGGGGCGTGAGCATGAAGAATTCGGCGGCAATCGCCAAGTCGGTAGCGGAACGCTCCGCCGCCGCGCCGCGCCGGGAGGGGCGCCGGAAAGCGGGAAGACGGTTCCGGTTCGGAGCGGCGGAGCTGCTGACGGGACTGGCCGTGCTGACGGTCGTTTTTCTCGCCGCGTGCGCGCTGTTTCCGCGGCTGATCGCGCCGTTCTCGCCGACGGACATGAATACGGCCGCTATTTTGCAGGCGCCGTCCAGTATCCATTTCTTCGGCACCGATTATTTCGGGCGCGACGTGTTCAGCCTGGTGGTGTACGGCACGCGGGATTCGCTGCTGATCGGCGTGAGCGCCGTCGCGGTCGGCGTGCTGATCGGCGGTACGATCGGAGCGTTGTCGGGCTATATCGGCGGCAGAACGGACACGGTCCTGATGCGGCTGATCGATGTGCTGCTGACCGTGCCGGGCATTCTGCTGGCGCTGGCCATCGCGGCGGCGCTCGGTCCCGGACTGCGCAATATCGTGCTGGCGATCGCCGTATCGTCGGTGCCGGGCTACGCCCGCGTGATGCGCGGGCAGATCATGACCATCCGCAAAAGAGGCTATGTGTTCGCTTCCCGCGCGCTCGGAGCCAGGCCGTCGGCCGTGCTGCTGAAGCATGTGCTGCCGAACTCGCTTGCGCCGCTGCTCGTCATGGCGACGCTCGGCCTCGGCACATCGATCCTCGCCGGCGCGGGACTGAGCTTTCTCGGTCTTGGCGTGATTAAGGAAATTCCCGACTGGGGCGCGCTGCTGTCGCAGGGACGCGGTTATCTGACCGTCGCCTGGTGGATTTGTACGTTCCCCGGGCTTGCGATCACGCTGTTCGTGCTGTCGGTCAACGTGATCGGCGACCACTGGCGCGACGCCGTCGATCCGAAGCGAAAAGGAAGGGGATAAGGAAAAGAAAACGACAAAGACGCAGCTCGGAAACCATCGGACGAGGAAAGGAGATCGTGTTCATGAAACCACTGCTCGACGTACAGGAATTGACGATCGACGTACATACGCCGCGGGGCACGCTGACGGCGGTCTCCGATATTTCGTTCTCGATCGCGCCCGGCGAAACGGTCTGCCTTGTCGGCGAATCGGGCAGCGGCAAAACGATCGCTTCGAAAGCGATCATGCGGCTGACCGATTACGAAAACGGCCGGATTGCCGGCGGTTCCATTACGCTCGGGGAAACGGCCCTGCAATCGCTGCCCGCATCCGTGATGCGCGGCATTCGCGGCAAACGGATCGCGATGATCTTCCAGGAGCCGATGGCCGCGTTCGATCCGGTGTTTACGATCGGGCATCAGATTGCGGAGACGATGCGCGCCCACCGCCATGGGCGCGGCGCAAAGCTGTGGAAAGAAGGCGCGGAGCTGCTGCGCCGCGTCGGCATTCCCGATCCGGAGCTGCGTATGAAGCAGTATCCGGGCGAATTGTCGGGCGGCATGCTCCAGCGCGCCATGATCGCGATGGCGCTGTCCGGCGAACCGGAGCTGCTGATCGCGGACGAGCCGACGACGGCGCTGGATGTCACGATCCAGGCACAGATCCTGGATCTGCTGAACGAACTCAAAGACAGCCTGGGCATGTCCATCCTGCTGATTACGCACGATCTGGG
Source organism: Saccharibacillus sp. CPCC 101409 (assembly GCF_030518235.1). Lineage (GTDB taxonomy): Bacteria > Bacillota > Bacilli > Paenibacillales > Paenibacillaceae > Saccharibacillus. The sequence continues at coordinate 43,543 of NZ_JAULSA010000023.1, forward strand.
CGTCGCCGCCGAAATGGCGGACCGCATCGTCGTCTTGTACGCGGGCAAGATCGCCGAGCAGGGCCCGGCGTCCGAGCTGCTGCGCAGCCCGCGGCACCCGTATACCATCGGGCTGCTGAATTCGATCGCGGCGCTGGACAGCCGCCCCGGCGAACCGCTGCGGGCGATCGAAGGATCGCCGCCCGGCCTTTCGGACATGCCGTCCGGCTGCCGCTTCCACCCGCGCTGCGCATTCGCGACCGACCGCTGCCGCGAAAGCGTCCCGCCGCTGGAAGAACTCGGCGGCGGCCGCCTTGCCGCCTGCTGGAACCGCGGCGAGCCCGCGGTGCTCGCCGCCGCGGGCTCGATCGGCGGCCGGCGCGTCCCGGCCGCCCAAGCCGCCGCCGGCCGGGACACGCCGGCCGAGCAGCCGCCGAAGCCGCGCCTCGCCGCACTTCCCGGCGCGCCGCTCGAAGCCGCGCCGGCCCTTACGTCCCCGCTGCTCGAAGCGCGGGACCTGGTCAAGCATTACCCGCTCGGCGGCGGGTGGGGGCGTCCCAAACGCAAAGTCCACGCCGTGGACGGCGTCTCGCTGTCGATCGCCGAAGGCGAGACCTTCGGTCTCGTCGGCGAATCCGGCAGCGGTAAATCCACGCTCGGCCGCCTGCTGCTCCAGCTTGAGCCGCAGACGTCCGGACAGGTGCTTTATCGCGGCGAAGAACTGTCGCTCAAAGACAAAGCGCGCTGGCGGGCTTCGCGCCGCGACCTGCAGATCATCCACCAGGACCCTTACGGAACCGTCGATCCGCGCTGGAGCATCGGCGATATCATCGCCGAGCCGCTCGGCGTGCATACCGAGCTGTCGCCGTCCGCGCGCCGCGCAAAAGTCGGCGAGCTGCTCGAACAGGTGGGCCTCAGCGCTTCCTGGCAGAACCGCTATCCGCACGAATTCTCGGGCGGCCAGCGCCAGCGCATCGGTATCGCCAGAGCGATCGCGGTCAATCCCCGCTTTATTCTGGCCGACGAAGCGGTGTCCGCGCTCGACGTTTCCGTGCAGGCGCAGATCGTCAATCTGCTGCAGGATTTGCAGGGCCGGCTCGGCCTGACATCTGTTTTTATCGCGCACGGCCTCCAGGTCGTGCGTCATATCTCCACCCGGATCGGGGTCATGTATCTGGGCAAGCTGGTGGAAATCGCGCCTGGCGAAGAATTGTTCCGGAGCCCGGCCCATCCGTATACCCGAGCGCTGATTTCTTCCATTCCCGGCTCCGGCGCGGGCGTCCGCGAATCGTTTTCCGTTCGCGGCGAGATTCCGTCCCCGACCAGCCCGCCGTCCGGCTGCCGCTTTCACACCCGCTGCCCGCTGGCGACCGATCTGTGCCGCAAGCAGGAGCCGGCGTTCTCGGAGATCGGCGCAGCACGCGCCGTCGCCTGCCACTATCCGCTTTAAACCGATCGCTCCCCGCGCGAACCGCCAGGTGCACGCCGAGTTTGGATTTTAACGAAAACGGAGGAACCGCCATGCCGCAAAAACTGCTGATCGTTTCGGGAAGCCCGAATTTAACGTCCCGTTTGTACGGCCCCGTCCAGTATCTGGAGGGCCGACTCGACGAAGAAGGATTGCAACACGAGCTGCTGCATATCGCCGAGCTGCCGCATACCGATCTCATCACCGCGAACTTTGCGGGCGAAGAGATCAAGGAAGCGCTGCGCAAAGTGGAGCAGGCCGACGCCGTCGTGTTCGCCAGTCCGGTGTATAAAGCGTCGTATTCCGGCGTGCTCAAAACGTTCCTCGACCTGATTCCCCAGGAAGGACTGCGCGACAAGCCGGTGCTGCCGCTGCTTGTGGGCGGCACCATCGCGCATCTGCTCGCAATCGATTACGCGCTCAAGCCGGTATTGAACGCGCTGTCCGCCCGCAATATTCTCGGCGGCGTCTACGCGGTGGACCGCGAGATCGAACGCCGCCCCGAAGGCGGTTATACGCTGTCGGAAGAGATCGTATCCCGGCTGGAACGCTCGCTGGCCGAGATTCGGATCGAATTGAAACGCCGGGAGAACGAACCGGCTTCGCTGCCGGAACTGCACGTCTGAACCACTTCAACCCGAAAGAGAGGACCGCCATGAGTATTCGTTTAAGCATTCTCGATCAAACGCCGGTATTCGAAGAAGAAAGCGCCCGGACGGCGTTTCGGCACAGCGTGGAACTGGCCCGTCTGGCGGACCGTCTCGGGTATCACCGGTACTGGGTGTCCGAGCATCACGATTCCAAAGGCGTAGCGGGTTCTTCGCCCGAAGTGCTGATTGCGTATCTGCTGGCGTCCACCGATCGCATTCGGATCGGCTCCGGCGGCGTGATGCTCCAGCATTACAGTCCGTATAAAGTAGCGGAGAATTTCAATGTGCTCGCGAACCTCGCGCCCGGACGGGTCGATCTGGGAATCGGCCGCGCGCCGGGCGGTTTGCCCCGGTCGTCGCTTGCTCTGCGGCGCGGCGCGCCGGAAGAAGCGCAGCTGGACGACAAGCTGGAGGAGTTGAACGTTTATTTGCGCGGCGGCAGTCCTGGCGGGGAAGAAAGCCCGCTGGACGGGCTGCGCGCCGAACCGCTGCCGGAGCAGACCGTGCCCGCGTACCTGCTGGGCGCAAGCCTCGACAGCGCGGAGCTGGCGGCGCGGCTTGGGCTCCCGTACGTGTTTTCCGTGTTTATCAACGGGAGCCTGGAACAGGCCGAAGCCGCTTTGACGCTGTATCGCGAGCGCTTCGTATCGGTGGACGGAAGCCGTCCCGAAGCGATTCTTGCGCTGTCCGCCGCGGCGGCGGATACGGACGAAGAAGCCGAAGGCATTGCCGACGCTTCGGATCTGTATCGCATTCTGCTCGATAACGGCAGGAAGCTTACGGTCGGCGACCCGGAGCGGGCCGAACAGTTCGGCCGGGAATCGGGCGCGGGCTACCGGATCGAGCATATTCCTTCTCCGCTGATTCGAGGTTCCAAACGCACGGTGGGTTTAAAACTCCGGGAAGCGGCCGCGCGCTGCGCCGTCGACGAGCTGATCGTAACCAGTCCGATCCGCGAATTCGCCAAGCGCCTGCATTCGTACGAACTGCTCCAGCAATTTTTTAACGAAGATGCGGAGCAGGAATCGGGAAAATTCGAGCAGATCGCTTCCAAAGTATAGGTCCAAAGACTTGCTTCGCTTCATCGCGGAACCAATCCGTTTGTTTAATCGATCGTTTGTCAAAAAGAGCCGTCTCCAACACGCCCAAACAGGCGCAGGACGGTTTTTTTTGCGTGCAAAGTTCGAAAAGAACTATAGATTCTGCGAATAGGCTTTTTGAACAACATGCAAAAAGAGCCCCGCTGCCGGGACTCTTTAAATTCGGAACATGGATGGGTAGGGTAAATAAATAAAATTCGTTTAACGGTTGCGCGACGTATACATAACTCTGGCCGTCGTTTTAATAATCACCTGACGGTTTGTCTCGGCTTTCGCAGGGCCCGCCGCTGCGCGGAAAACGCCGCTGCACGAATGGCAAAGCCGGCCGCTTCGGGTCTGGGTACCGCACGATTCGCACGGGTAGGTCAAGTTCGGATAAGCGCTGGACAACCGTCCGGATTTAACCAGTACGTAAAGCTCCTGCAGCGGAACGCCGGTTGCTTGAGCTAGGTCTTCGGTCGTGCTTTTTGGATAAGACCACAAGCGATCCAAACACAGCTTGAGTCCATTATCCGCTTGACTGCTGCAGGAGGCGCACAAGTTCCGGAAATTCTTCTGAAAAACATTCCCACACTTAGGACAATAGTCCACTAACAGGCTCATTTGGATCACCTCTATCTTTTATAGTAGTCTTTAAGTTGTAGTTCGATAATACTACTAGAAAGCGGAGGAAGCAATAGAGAAAATCAAATATAGTTAAAAATAAAGATGAAAATTGTCGACCGAAGCAGATCCGGATATTTAAAAAGCAAATTTCGACGAATTTTTATGGCGAACGGCGAGTGTTTTTGAAACTTCGAAGAGAATGGATCTGAAGACTCAGTCCAGAAGTTTTTCGTAATTAAGGCGAGACCGCTGCCTGAAATCTGTGGGAAAAACGCAAAAAAGCCTGAAAGCCGCAGCAAGCGGTTTTCGGGCTTTTTTGAATAAATAGTGCAAGCGATGAAGAGATCGGGCGGCGGATTCAAAGCAGCGGCAGTTCCAGCGAAAACGCCGTCCCGGCGGGTCCGCTGCGGCGCAGCATCAGCTCGCCGCCCTGCGCGCGCGCCAGCAGCTGGCTGTACGTCAGGCCGAGGCCGAGACCGCGCGTGCGCCGCTTTTTATCCTCGCCGCGGTAGAAACGATCGAAGATATAAGCTTGTTCCTTGTCGCTGATCCCGGCTCCGTTGTCGGCGATCTCGACATCGATCCGTCCGCTGCGCTCCCGGATCGAGATCAGCAGCCGCAGCGGTCGGTCGGGATGGGCGGCCTGCATCCCGTTGTTGAGCAGATTGACGACGATCTGCTGGATGCGCATGGCGTCCCCGGTCGTATAGATCATTTCTTCCGGGAAGTCGTAATCGATCTCGATCGAATCGTGTTCGTGCGGCAGCTTCCACTGGTACACGATCTCGGACACCAGCAGTTTGAGGTCGAGCCGGTCTTTGCGCACGGCGACATTGCCCGAAGAGAATGCGTTGTAGTCGAGCAGATCGGCGACCATGCGCTCCATCCGTTCCGATTCCTTCAGCGCGATATCGAGAAATTCTTTCGCTTCGTCGCCGGCGACCACATCGTCGCGCACGGCCATCACCAGCCCTTTGATCGACGTCACCGGCGTTTTCAGCTCGTGGGTGACGCCGGCCAGCGACAGCGCCCGCCATTCTTCGAGCTGGTGCAGCCGTCCCGCCATGCTGCGGAACGAATCGACCAGCTCGCCCAGTTCGCGTTCGCCGCTTTCCACCTCCAGATCCACATCGTACCGTCCCGAGCGGATCTGCCGCGCGCTTTCGGCGACGCGGCGGATCGGGCGGGACAGTTTGCGCGAAAGCAGGTAGATCGTGAACCAGCCCGACAGCACGACGATCCCGAGCACCGAAGCGAACAGGATCAGCTCGTGAGAGCTGTACGCCGGCGTTTTGCGATACTGGCTGATATACACGGTGCCGATTTCTTGACTGCCGCTGACGATCGGCGTTTTGATCATCTGGTATTCCGGTCCGGACGATCCGCTGCGGCCGAGCCCGAGCTTTTGTCGAATCTGCTCCTGCGTCATCTGCGGCCGCGTAAAGACGGGATTGCCTTCCGCGTCGGTGACCAGCAGGCAGACATCCAGGTTGATATTGAACAGCCTCATCCGGTTGTCGAGAATCGGGCCCAGATTGGCCGGCACTTCAAGTTTCCCGTCGGCGTCGGTGACGCGGTCCGCGACTTCCTGGCCGAGCATGGCGGCGGTGCGGGAGCGGTTGTCCATCGCGGTTTCGCGAATTCCGTAAAGCGCGACGGCGGCGATCACGGCGAGGCCGGCGCACATAATCAGAAAGTAGCGCAGCGTCCAGTAGGACAGGATGGAGGTCGATCGGCGGCTGCGCGGCTTTTTCGCGCGCGAAGCGGCGGTTTTATTCAAGTCCGGTTTGTGGGTTGGGTCGTTCAGTCGGCTATCCAAAATTGATACCCCGTTCCCCGTAAAGTGCGAATCTCGCCGATCTCCGGCGGCCAGTGCGACAGCGCCTGACGCAGTCTTTTGATCGACAGGTCGACGGCGCGGTCGCTTCCTTCATAATCGATGCCCCATACATGTTCGATCAGCTGCTCGCGTGTAAACATCCGGTTGGGATGCTCCGACAGAAACATCAGCAGGGACAAGTCCCGGGGCGTCAGCGGAATCTCCGCGCCGTTCAGCGATACCTGCTGCGCATGATGATCGATGACAAGCGCTCCGAAACTTGTGCAGGTGTCGGCGCCGCTGTATACGGGCCGTCTGCGCAGGACGGCGTTTACCCGGGCAATCACTTCTTCCGGCACGAACGGTTTGGTCATATAATCGTCGGCTCCGCCGTTCAGCCCGTTCAGCCGGTAGTCGATATCGCCGAGCGCGGTCAGCATGATGACGGGACAGGAGCCGCGCCGGCGAATATCGGCCAGCAGCTCCCAACCGTCGACGCCGGGCAGCATGACGTCGAGCAGGACGAGCGCGGGATCGGTTTCTTTGAATCTTTGCATCGCCGTCGTTCCGTCGGCCGCCCGCTCGACGCCGAAACCGGCTTTTTTGAGATAAGCGGCAAGCACCCGGGCAATCGCTTCTTCGTCTTCGATAATCAGGATCGTGGTCACGTCGAGTTTCTCCTTTCGTCGGCTTTGTTCATCTTATGCTTTTGCGTCTGAAATGTTGGTGTTTAGGGAAAGGAGTTTCTGTTCGTTGATTCCTATTCTTACGCACAAAAAGGCGCACGGCAAGGGTTTTTGGACAGTTTTGTTTGAAATAAAGCATTTTTTTACAGAACCGCTTCCCTGACATTTTCCCGACACATTGGGCTGTTATGCTGGCAAAAAAACAGCATCTGGAGGAGAATATCATGACCAAAAAAACAAGAACCTGGCTGATCGCCGCGCTCGCGGCCGTAATCGTAATCGGAATCGGAACCTATGCCTGGATGAAAAATTACATGGGCAACAACGTGGAAATCGAAAGCGTGCTGCCGACGCAGGCGGAAGCCAATACGGCGTCCGGCGGGGAATCAACGGCGGAAGCCGCGGAAACGAACGGGTCGGACGCCTCCGGCGCGGCGGTAGCGGCGGACGACTTGAACGGAACGTGGAATATCGCGGACGCGTCGAAAGTGTATTTCTCGGTGACAACGTCGCAGGAAACGGTTAATTTCGTCGACGACCAGGTCAGCGGAACATGGGATGTGAACGTGAACGAAGCTTCGCAGATGAAAGGCAGCGGCGCGATCGAGATCGACGCGGTCGATTCCGGCAACGCCAAGCGCGACGAGCATATCAAAAGCGACGACTATTTCCAGATGGGACAGTATCCGCAGGCGACGTTTACGGCGGAGTCGTTCGACGGGCTGCCGACGGAATGGAAAGAAGGCGAAGTCTACGACTTCAAGCTTGACGGAACCCTGACGGTCAAAGGCATTGAAAAGCCGGTAACGTTCGAAGCCAAAGCTTCTTACCAGGGCGGCCAGCTGCTGCTGTCGGGCACGACGACCGTGACGTTCGAAGATTTCGGTATGGAAAACCCGCATTCGGTCGTCCTGAGCACGGAAAACGATATCAATGTGCAGCTGGAACTCACACTGGATAAATAAATTTAATTTTCGCACGGTCTCTTGCTTTTTCCCGCTCTGGAGATTAAAGTAAGAAACATATCTGAATCACGGCAGATTGACGCAAAGCATGCGGACGCCTTTTCTTCCAACAGGGAGGAGACGTCCGCTTTTTCGCGTGAATTTGATTAAAAAGTTGACGTTTAGGGATAGACAGGAAAAAATGGGACTTCCCCAATTGCGGCAAGCAAGCGACAATAGAGAAGAAGATTTCTCGGGAAAAAGGTCCGAAGAAATAAGGGGGAGTGTTGAAAAATGAAAAAAAGATTGACGAGGCTGGCAGGATTGGCATTGGCTGGGGTATTGACGGTCGGCGGCGTATGGGGAGCGGCGCCGACGGTTCATGCGGCAGGGTCCGGTTTCTCCGACGTCAAATCGAGCCATTGGGCAGCCGGCAGTATCGCGGCGGGCGTCGCCAAAGGCTATGTTGAAGGTTACGCCAACGGCACCTTCAAACCCGACGCCAGCGTCACACGCGCCGAATTTGTCAAGATGGTCGTCGCCGCCATGAAGCTTGAAGTGGGCAGCGAGTCGGGCAAGTGGTATACCCCCTACATAACTGCAGCGACAAAAGCCGGGTTGTACGAAAGCGGCGACTTCGCAAACAATGAGGCAGGCTGGAACAAGACGATGACGCGGGAAGAGATGGCGCGGATCGCAGCACGGGCAGCCGGCGAAACGTCGAAAGAAGACGACAAATGGATGTACCTGGCGACAAAAAAAGGACTGATCACCGGCGTTGGCAAAGGCGAGATTGCACTTGACGGATTGAGTACAAGGGCGCAGTCCATCGTGATCATCGAGCGGATTCTGTCGGCGAACGCCGGGAAGAAATTGTCCGTCGACAAGTACGCCGTCGGCAGCGCGGAGATTGCCTGGCACGGGACGAATATTTTTACGGTGATGCCGGAGATGTGGGTGACAACAGAATCGGATGTCAAACAAGCCGGTAAATCTTCGGTAGAGGAGATGTGGAACGAAAGTAAAATGACGATCATATCTAAAGATGGGCTCTATCAAGGCAAGTTGGAGGCTCTGGTTGCTATAGACCTAGCCGATCCAAACGATCCGAATCTGAAGCTGCTGCCGAATATCAATACGTTGAAATGGTATAATAATCGTCCGTCAGTTGATAATTTGTTGATCAAAGATCAGAAAAACAGCTATATTTTGTTCTTTAAAGGTGGTGTTACTTATAACAAAGACACTAAAAAGTATACGCCTTACAAAAAATATAACAGTCAAACTATGCTGACATTCCGCATTGATGGTTTTAATAGCCCGGATCGTGAGGCGTTCTTTAATGGCAAACTTAACAAAACAGCCAGTGTATACCGAGAGAGTTGGCCAGATGTTCCAGCTATCATCATTCCTAAAAAAGGAACAATTCAACTCAGCAATGACTTAGTTGTCCGACTTGAAACACCAACTGGTGGTACACGTTTCAGTGACAGCGAGATTCTTCGGCTTAGAGGAATCCAACCGTGAATCGAATCCGACAATGCATAACGTTCGTCGGACTCAGCATACTGCTTGTTATGAGCAGTATGCTGAGGTTTTTCTTTCCGCTACAGGGAACGCTTCAAGCGGCTCCGGTTAAAAAAGAAGTAATGTACAACGCTGAAGCCGGCGTCATCAAGCATCCAAACAAAACTTCACTAAAATTCGGGAAATTGCCAACTGCAACGACGACTATCAACGAGAATGCCGGTAATGGAAATAAGATTGAAAAAATCGTCTTTTACAAGGGTTCAGATGAAGTGAAAACGATTGAAGTGAACGCTCAAACGTTCAATCAAACTATTCCGTTTAATGGCGAAGCGATCGAAGTCGTTTCCAACGAGAATGGATCAAACGGATCGTGGTTTGCATGGACGCGTGGCTACACTACCGGTTGGACGGCTGGTGGCTCAGGTGAAACATGGTGGCATGTGGCAGATTTGCCCACAAGTTCAGCGGATTATGAAACTATGTCAACGCCCGTAGGAACCAAAACGTTACTAAAGTATCCGAATCGTAAAATCAAGATGACGGTAAAGTATGGGAGAACCGAGCCCTTTTACGGAATAGTTGGCGGAACAAAACTTCAGTTTGACACAACTATGATCGATAATCGCTCCAGTACTATTCACCAAAAAAATCCGACTATCCCATCACACGGCTACGTTGACGTAGTAGATGACAAAGATGTTCCAACCGGTGATCTGGACATCACTGGACGATCACACTATTCTACGGAAATTATTGAAATTTTAGCAGGATTGGAACCAGGTCAAAGTAGTAATTCAGTTCGAAGTCTCGATTTTGCTACGATCACTTTTACGCAAGAGCACAATGCTGATGGATATAAGTACTACACTCGTCAAAGCCCGAATGATCCGATGCGTGAATATAAAGATAATGAAAAAGATGCGCAGGCCATGATCTACTATTACGCTGCATATAGCTACACTTATACGTCATATTCGTATCAGTATCCGGATCACTACCGAGTATACACCGAAGAAACCCCACCGAAAAATCCTGAATCGGAATGCATCATCAGTGACGGCCGCACGATTACTTCGCCTTCCGCCGCTATGCAGCCCAATGCGAGCGCCATGATCAAAGCGGATCAGCGAGACCGGGAAATCTTCGATGTACTGCAGGGTATCCCGACTTCGGAGAGTCTATACGGAAGTGTTCTAGCTAATAATTATCTTTATAAAGATAAATTCCAGGAAAAAGTCGGTGTTTGTACATATAACTTGACCGTTTCGCAAACTTATCATTTCACATGGACGCCTAAAAAGGAAGCGCCCGAGCCCGATGAAGAGAATCCG
>NZ_JAULSA010000024.1 GCF_030518235.1 Saccharibacillus sp. CPCC 101409
CATGACGAAGGTGAAACAGAAGGTATCCGGCTGTTTTCGGACCGAGCAGGGAGCGAAACAATTCGCTCGGCTGCGCTCGGTGATTTCGACCTTGATGAAACAGGGCAAACCCCTCCTCGATTCGTTGACCTACGCTTTACGCCACCGTACCTCGCTGGTGGGGTGCTAAGTAGTAACCGCAGATACAACTATTTGGCGAAGAAAAAGGCGATTGGGCGGAAATGAGCCGAATTAAGTGTGCAGGCGCCGTTATTTGGCGAAAAGAAGCGAAATCACTCAAAATAGATGTACTCACGACGTTATTTGGGATCGGCTTCCCGGCGCGGCTGCTTCTTTGAACGACGCGCGTCAATCATGACGGACAAACTTGCAGACAGAACAGGCCAAGCCGACCGAAAAAGCGAACCGAAAAAATAAAACAGGGCGACGCCGAGAATATCGGCATCACCCTGTTTTGTTGCGTGCAAGCTTTACAAGCTTGCACGTTTGGTTCGGGAAGGGGCTATGAAAGCAGCCCCTTCTTATCCGAACTTCTTATTCGGAAGCTCTTTTTAAACCTCTTATTGGAATTTCTTTTGGTCGAGGTTGTAGAACGATTTCAGGCCGTTGTATTGAGCCAGTTCGCCCAGTTGGTCTTCGATGCGGAGCAGTTGGTTGTACTTCGCAACGCGGTCCGTACGGGAAGGAGCGCCCGTTTTGATTTGTCCGGCGTTGGTCGCAACCGCGATGTCCGCGATCGTGCTGTCTTCGGATTCGCCCGAACGGTGGGAAACGACAGCCGTGTAACCTGCGCGTTTTGCCATTTCGATCGCGTCGAAAGTCTCCGACAGCGTACCGATTTGGTTCACTTTGATCAGGATCGAGTTGCCGATGCCTTCTTCGATACCGCGGCCCAGACGCTCGGTGTTGGTTACGAACAGATCGTCGCCGACCAGTTGGACTTTGTCGCCCAGTTTTTCAGTGAGCAGTTTCCAGCCGTCCCAGTCGTCTTCGGAGCAAGCGTCTTCGATCGTGATGATCGGGTACTTTTCGACCCACGAAGCGAGCAGGTCGACGAATTCTTCCGAAGTGTAGGATTTGCCTTCGCCTTCGAGCACGTATTTGCCGTCTTTGTAGAACTCGGTCGAAGCGACGTCCATACCCAGGAAGACGTCTTTGCCCGGCGTGTAGCCGGCTTTTTCGATCGCTTCGATGATTGTAGTCAGCGCTTCTTCGTTCGACGTGAAGTTCGGAGCGAAGCCGCCTTCGTCGCCTACTGCCGTAGCCAGGCCTTTGCTGCTCAGTACGGATTTCAGGTTGTGGAAGATTTCGGCGCCCATGCGCAGAGCTTCTTTGAAAGTAGGCGCGCCTACCGGCAGAACCATGAATTCTTGAACGTCGACGTTGTTGTCGGCATGTTCGCCGCCGTTTACGATGTTCATCATCGGAACCGGCAGTTGTTTCGCGTTGAATCCGCCCAGGTAAACGTACAGCGGCAGGTCCAGAGCGTCGGCAGCGGCGCGGGCCACAGCCATCGAAACGGCCAGGATCGCGTTGGCGCCCAGTTTGCCTTTGTTCGGCGTTCCGTCCAGAGCGATCATCGCTTTGTCGATGCCCAGTTGGTCGAGGGCGTCCATGCCGATGACTTCCGGAGCGATCGTTTCGTTTACGTTCTTCACGGCGTTTTCTACGCCTTTGCCCAGGTAACGGCCTTTGTCGCCGTCGCGAAGCTCTACGGCTTCGTGAGCGCCGGTCGAAGCGCCCGAAGGAACGATAGCGCGGCCGATTGCGCCGGATTCCAGGTATACTTCAACTTCTACTGTAGGGTTACCGCGGGAGTCGAGGACTTCGCGTGCGTAAACGTCAGAAATAATCGTCATTTTAAATAATCTCCTTTGAGTTCGTTTTATTTCAGAGATCCCGGCCCTTCCATCATTACGAACGGAAAGGCCTAAGACACTCCATGTTAACACTTCAAGATGCTTCTTCTCCGTTAACTATGCCACATTCCGATGTTACTTGGAAGTTTTGCGTCCGGAAATCACGGAAGTCCCGGTCATTTCCGCAGGCTGCGGCACCTGCATCAGATCGAGGATCGTCGGCGCGATGTCGGCCAGGATGCCGCCGTCGCGCAGTGTCACGTCTTCGCTCGTGACGATAAACGGAACCGGGTTGGTCGTATGCGCCGTTTGCGGGCGTCCGAACTCGTCGATTTCCGTTTCCGCGTTGCCGTGGTCGGCCGTGATCAGCACCACGCCGCCTTTGGCGAGCACCGCGTCTACCACGCGGCCCACGCACTCGTCGGTCGTTTCGACCGCTTTGATCGTCGGCTCCATCATGCCGGAGTGTCCGACCATGTCCGGGTTCGCGAAGTTCAGGATAATGCAGTCCTGTCTTTCCGCTTCGATCTCGGCCACGCAGGCGTCGGCGACTTCGTACGCGCTCATCTCCGGCTTCAGGTCGTAAGTGGCGACCTTGGGCGAGTTGATCAGGATGCGCGTTTCGCCTTCCAGCTCCACATCGCGTCCGCCGCTGAAGAAGAACGTGACGTGCGGATACTTTTCCGTTTCGGCGATGCGCAGCTGCGTTTTGTTATTCTGCACGAGCACTTCGCCCAGTGTATTGTTCAGGTTCTTCGGCGAGTACGCCACAAGACCCTGCACATTGACGCTGTACGTCGTGAACGAAACAAAGCTCAGCGTTTCCGGCTGGCCGCTTCCGCGGTTGAAGCCGGTGAATTCCGGGTTGGTCAGCGCTTCGGAGATCTGGATCGCGCGGTCCGGGCGGAAGTTGATGAAGATGATGGAGTCGCCCGTTTCGATCTTCGCGGTCGGCTCTGCGCCCTTCGTCACGACGGCCGGCAGAACGAATTCGTCCATAACGTTCTTCGCGTACGAATCTTCGATCGCCTGCAGCGGGCTGCCCACGAGTTCGCCTTCGCCGTAAACCATCGCGCGGTACGCAAGCTCGACGCGTTCCCAGCGCTTGTCGCGGTCCATCGCGTAGTAGCGGCCCTGCACGGTCGCGATTTGTCCCACGCCGAGCTCGGCGATCTTGTCGACCAGCTGCTGCATGTATTTCTTGCCGCTGTCCGGCGCTACGTCGCGGCCGTCCATAAACGCATGGATGTACACGTCGCTAAAGTCGTTTTTCTTCGCCAGTTCCAGTACCGCGAACAAATGGTCGATGTGGCTGTGCACGCCGCCGTCCGACAGCAGGCCCAGTATATGCAGCTTTTTGCCGGATTTCTTGGCCGATTGGATCGCGGACAGCAGGATTTCATTTTCGAAAAACTCGCCGTCGCGGATCGATTTGGTGATGCGGGTCAAATCCTGGTACACGATGCGTCCGGCGCCGATGTTCAGGTGGCCGACTTCGGAGTTGCCCATCTGCCCTTCCGGCAGGCCTACGGCTTCGCCGCAGGCCGTCAGCGTCGTGTGCGGATACTTGTTCCAGAAACGCTCGTAGTTCGGTTTCTTCGCCTGGGCAACCGCGTTGCCTTCCACGCCTTCGCGCAGACCGAAGCCGTCCATAATGATCAGTGCTACCGGTTTTGGAGCCGTCATTACTTCGCCCCCTCAACCAGGGCCGTGAAGGAGTCGGGCTGCAGGCTTGCGCCGCCGACGAGCGCGCCGTCGATGTCGCTTTGGCCCAGGTATTCCGTTACGTTCTCCGGCTTCACGCTGCCGCCGTATTGAATACGGATCACGTCTGCCGTCGCCTGGTCGTACAGATCGGCCAGCACGGTGCGGATGTAAGCCGTCACTTCGTTCGCGTCCGCGGAAGTCGACGATTTGCCCGTGCCGATCGCCCAGATCGGTTCGTAAGCGACAACCACTTGAGCCGCTTCTTCTTTGGACAGACCTTTAAACGCGCCTTCGGTTTGCACTTTGCAGACGTCCTTCGTTTGGTCGGCTTCGCGCTCTTCGAGCTTTTCGCCTACGCATACGATCGGAGTCAGGCCGTTGCGGAAAGCCGCGACGGCTTTTTTATTCACGATCTCGTCGGTTTCGCCGAAGTACTGACGACGCTCCGAGTGACCGATGATGACGTAATCCACGCCGAGCTCTTTCAGCATAACGCCGCTGATCTCGCCCGTGAACGCGCCGTTGTCTTCGAAGTGAAGGTTTTGTGCGCCTACTTTGATGCCTGTGCCTTTGACCGCTTCGGTCAGGGCCGGGAGGTTGGTGAACGGCGCGCAGATGACGGTTTCCACGCCTTCTACGACCGCGCTGCCTTTAACCGCTTCGGCGAAGGCCAGGGTTTCGGATACGGTTTTGAACATTTTCCAGTTACCGGCAATGATTGGCGTTCTCACGAATTGTTCCACTCCTTTTGATGACTTCTTTTGAAAAAGGTGTCGGCGGGAAAAGGCGCTTTAGTGGCGCTGCGAGTCGTAGAGGCCTACGATCGCGTGTTGAAATTCGATTTCTCCATTTTAAACTTTTCGGGGGTTGAAATCGAATTTCAAAGGCGAACACTTCGTTTCTCCGGCTCTCTACGACTCTCCGCTGCTTTAAGCACGCACGCCGGCTTAGACCCTTTTTTCAAGATCGCTTTAAAACTCGTTCCACGCTATTTCACGATTCTTCGCCGCTCCGGGCGGCTCGGGATCGAGGTCTTACTTATCGTTCAGGGCTACGACGCCCGGGAGGGCTTTGCCTTCCATAAACTCCAGGGAAGCGCCGCCGCCTGTGGAGATATGGTCCATCTTGTCGGCCAGGCCGAATTTCTCGGTTGCCGCAGCGGAGTCGCCGCCGCCGATGATGGTGTAGCCTTGAGTCGCCGCGCAAGCTTCGCCCACGGCGCGGGTGCCGTGCGAGAAAGGCTCGATTTCGAATACGCCCATCGGCCCGTTCCAAACGACCAGTTTGGAGTTTGCGATGACTTCGGCGTATTTTTCACGCGTTTTCGGACCGATGTCGATGCCTTCCCAATCGGACGGGATGCCTTCTTCGACGTTGATGATCTTCGTGTTGGCCGAAGCGCTGAAGTCGTCGGAGATCACGATATCGACCGGCAGCAGGAAGTTCTTGCCGAGCTTTTTCGCTTTTTCGATAAAGCCCAGCGCGACATCGAGTTTGCTTTCGTCGAGCAGGGATTGTCCCACTTCGTAGCCTTGGGCTTTGAAGAAGGTGTAAGCCAGGCCGCCGCCGATCAGCACGTTGTCGGCGATGTTCAGCAGGTTGTCGATCACGTCGATCTTGTCTTTGACTTTGGAACCGCCGACGATCGCCGTGAACGGGCGTTCCGGGTTCGACAGGGCTTTGCCCAGTACGTCGAGTTCTTTCTCCATCAACAGGCCGGATACGGCCGGCAGGTGATGCGCGATGCCTTCGGTGGAAGCATGGGCACGGTGAGCGGCGCCGAATGCGTCGTTTACGAACAGATCGGCGAGCGAAGCGAACTCTTTTGCGAGTTCCGGATCGTTCTTCTCTTCGCCTTTGTGGAAACGAACGTTTTCCAGTACCAGCACGTCTCCGTCTTTGAGCTCGGCGATTTTAGCCTTGACCGCGTCTCCGATCGACTCGTCCGTTTTGGCAACCGGTTTGCCCAGCAGCTCGGACAGGCGTTCCGCGGCCGGCGTCAGTCTCATCGATTCGACGACTTCGCCTTTCGGACGTCCCAGGTGGCTCGCCAGCAGAACTTTCGCGCCTCTTTCGGTCAGGTATTCGATCGTCGGAATCGTGGCACGGATACGAGTATCGTCCGTAATTTTTCCGTCTTCGAGCGGAACGTTAAAATCGACGCGCACAAACACAACTTTGCCGTTTACTTCTACGTCACGTACACTTTTCTTATTCATAAAATTAATCCCCCATGCCCTCAAATTTAGAATTCAGGAATCCAAGGAATACGACCCTGG
The DNA here is from genome assembly GCF_030518235.1 of Saccharibacillus sp. CPCC 101409. GTDB lineage: Bacteria > Bacillota > Bacilli > Paenibacillales > Paenibacillaceae > Saccharibacillus. The sequence goes on from NZ_JAULSA010000024.1 coordinate 5,846, forward strand.
CGGCGGCAACTTAGAAAAAGCGGAAACAAAGAGACCCTGTTTCCGCTTTTTGTGCACGCCCCGCATTGAACGGGACGTGCTATTTACTTACCGCTGTTTGCGCAGAAATCGCCGGAATTACTGAGCTTTTTTCGCGAAGAGTTCAAGCGTACGAACCAGTTGAGCCGTGTAGGACATTTCGTTGTCGTACCAAGCTACCGTCTTCACGAGCTGCTTGTCGCCAACTGTCATTACGCGGGTTTGCGTAGCGTCGAACAGGGAGCCGAAAGTCATGCCCTTGATGTCGGACGATACGATTTCGTCTTCGGTGTAGCCGTAAGTTTCCGGATCGGAAGCTTCTTTCATGGCTGCGTTGACTTCGTCGACCGTTACGTTTTTCTCCAGAACCGTTACCAGCTCTGTCAGGGAACCCGTAGCAACCGGCACGCGCTGCGCTGCGCCGTCGAGTTTGCCTTGCAGTTCAGGGATAACCAGGCCGATTGCTTTAGCGGCGCCGGTCGTGTTCGGGATGATGTTTTCGGCCGCTGCGCGAGCGCGACGGAAGTCGCCTTTTGCGTGCGGAGCGTCCAGCGTGTTTTGGTCGCCGGTGTAAGCGTGGATCGTCGTCATGAGACCTTGAACGATACCGAACTTGTCCTGCAGCGTTTTGGCCATAGGAGCCAGGCAGTTCGTTGTGCAAGACGCGCCGGAGATTACTGTTTCCGTACCGTCGAGGATATCGTGGTTGACGTTGTAAACGACTGTTTTCATGTCGCCTGTAGCCGGTGCGGAGATTACGACTTTTTTAGCGCCTGCCGTAATGTGCTTTTCAGCGCCTTCTTTGGTTGTGAAGAAGCCTGTGCACTCCAGAACGATGTCAACGCCGAGCTCTCCCCAAGGCAGTTCTTCAGGGTTGCGGTTCGCGAGAACCTTAACTTCTTTGCCGTTTACTTTGAAGAAGCCGTCGTGTACTTCGACTTCGCCGTTGAATTTGCCTTGAGTTGTATCATATTTCAGCAGGTGCGCGAGCATTTTAGCGTCGGTCAAGTCGTTGATTGCTACGACCTCGATGCCTTCCACGTCTTGAATGCGGCGGAAAGCCAGACGTCCGATACGACCAAATCCGTTAATTCCTACTTTTACAGTCATTGAACAGTTCCTCCTAAATGGATGGTTTTTGAAGAAATGTTTTTATTTATTCAAGGCGTTCCTTTATTGAAAAAGGCTTCGCCATGAGTAACGATAAGAGTTCAGGCCCGCTCCATCTCCTGCACGATCTCGATCGCCGCCGCTTCGTCGAGCACCAGGATATCTTCCTGCCCGAAACGCAGCACCGCATGGATCGATTTGGCTTTGGAGCGTCCTCCCGCGATACCGAGCACGATGTCCGTGGCTTTGATATCGTCGAGTCTGAGTCCGAGCGTCAGCATGTTGTGCACGACGCTGCCGCTTTCGTCGAAGTAGTAGCCGAACGATTCGGCCACCGCTCCTTTTTGCCGGAGTTCGCTTGTCGTCGCCGCATCCAGTTTGCGCCTTCGCGCCATCTCCATCGCGTCCCCGATGCCGTGCACGACGATGCGCGCGGTCCGGATCTCGCCGACGATTTCCTGGATGTTCGGGTCGTGTACGAGCGATTCGTACGCTTCCCGGCTCAAAAGGTCGGGCACGTGCAGCAGCCGGTAATCGGCGCCTACCCGCTTGGCCATGTTCGAAGCGATGGTGTTGGCCTGGATCTCCAGGCTTTCTCCCAGTCCGCCCCGCGCCGGTACGAACCAGCTTCCTTTCAGAGGCGCGTTCACCGGATGGGTGAGCTGCTCGGCCATCTCGGCCAGCGTGGTGCCGCCCGTTACCGCAACGACGTCCCCGCCCCGCATGACGCCCAGCAGCGCTTTGGCTCCGGCTTTGCCGAGCTCGCGCTTGGACAGCGGCGATTCTTCGCAGTTCCCCGGGACCACCACGACTTTCCGGAGGCCGTAGAACCTTCGAATCTTCTCTTCCAGGTTGGACAATCCCACTAATTCCTTCAGTACCGGTTCCAGACGCTCAAGAAGGAGTTGTCCGGCATCGCTGATCCGCATGCCCGCCGTATCCGTCTCGATCAAACCCTGCGCTTTGAGCAGGTCGGTCTCGGCCCTCAGCACGCGTTCGGTCATTTGCAGGGAATGCGCAAGCGTGCGTCTTCCCGTCGTGCCCGTCAGCATAATCTGATGAAGGATGGTGTACCTTTTCTTGAGAGTTTCCATGAGATCAGGAAGTAGCTGCTGCTGGATTTCGAGAATGTTCTGCATGCTATCCACTCCTGCAAACTTCGTCTGCCCGTATAGTTCAAATCAGTGGACATTTATTGTCCCGGGAACACTTTTTATGTCCCACAGCTATTCTACCCAATTTCGCGGCGCGATGCAAGCTCTGCCCGAAGGATAATTTTTTCGTTTAACGTCCTTCGTTTGCGCTACTATATATAGGAGAAATACGGACAGCAGGCGCATGATCTGGGTGCTCGGTTGTCTGTTTTTTCACAGAGTAAAGAGGGCTTGCAATTTTTATTGCAGCCTTATATAATAATAATCGCTGCTGTTTAAGAAATGTGCGCCCGTGGTCCAATGGATATGACGTAGGCCTCCGAAGCCTGAGATCCAAGTTCGATTCTTGGCGGGCGCGCCATTATTTCTTCGAAATCGCCGGTTCCCGGAATCTGCCGGAACTGCCAGCCCGTTTATTATTTAACTGTATTTTTTGTTCGTGACGCCGATATCGGCTATTTTTTTTGTAGAAAGTTTGACTTTCTTTGACTTTGTGTTTGGAATTGTTTATCATATGGGTAATACCAGCTAGACGTTTACCGAAGCCGCCCGCTGGGCCGGTTCCGGCAGGCTAATCCCATTATAAATAGAGCGGAAACGTTCCGTTCACAAGGAGGTTTTTCACTTGGGTTACATTCCTATGGTCGTTGAACAAAGCAACCGCGGCGAGAGAGCCTATGACATCTACTCCCGTCTGCTGAAAGACCGCATCATCTTCCTCGGCACCGAAGTTAACGACGTCGTCGCCAACGCGATTATCGCACAGATGCTGTTCCTCGAAGCGGAAGATCCGGAGAAGGACATCTACCTCTACATCAACAGCCCGGGCGGTTCGATCACGGCCGGCATGGCGATTTTCGATACGATGCAGTTCATCAAGGCGGACGTGTCCACGATCTGCGTCGGCATGGCCGCGTCGATGGGCGCATTCCTGCTGAACGCGGGCGCGAAGGGCAAACGCTTCGCTCTGCCGAACAGCGAAATCATGATTCACCAACCGCTCGGCGGCGCTCAGGGCCAGGCTTCGGATATCGAGATCCGCGCCCGCCGCATCCTCGCGCTGCGCGACAAGCTGAACCGCATCCTCTCCGAGCGCACCGGCCAGCCGCTGGAACGCATCGAGAAAGATACGGACCGCGACTACTTCATGGAAGCGGCAGCGGCAGCGGAATACGGCATCATCGACAAAGTGATCGAGAAGCCGATTGCGGAAGTCGGCGTGAAGTAAACGGAAATGCGGATTGCGGTTTTCGCCCCGGCGGAAGCTGTCTATACGCGAAGAATCGTTCGGGCGCAGTCCCGGGCGGTTCTTTTTTATATTTTTCCTCAAAAGAAACGCACAGCGCGCAACGCCGGCGGACGAAGCGCGTATAGATGCAGGTACATATTCGCGCATTCCCCTACCATACACCCACCCCGAGGAGGATATTATCCATGCAGTTTCGCCATAACGACTTTCGTATTTTCAGTTCGGTCAAAAGAGAAAATTTGATTATCGAGATCATGCAGGCGGGCGGCCTTCCGGAGAATTATAACGAAGAAGTGGCCAAATCGCTGAATCACCACGAACACGACCGCTTCCACTGGCAGCAGGTACGCATCCTGATCCAGGACTCTTCCGTCATGCTCGAATCCGGCGCGCTCCAATACATGATCGGCAATATCGAGATGGAGAACCGCACTGGCGGCGTCGGCGGCTTCGCCAAGAAATTCGTCGGCAGCGCGGTAACGGGCGAGACGGCCAACAAACCGATCTACCGCGGCAGCGGCGAGATCTACCTGGAGCCCAAACGCAAAGACTTCACCCTGATCGAGCTCGCGGCCGGCGAAGAAGTCATCGTGGACGACGGACTGTTCTACTGTGCGGAAAACAAAGTCAAAGTGGGCGTCGCCAAGCAGGGCAACGTCTCAACGGCGCTGTTCGGCGGCGAAGGATTGTTCCAGACGAAGATTACGGCTTCCGAGAACTGCTATGTGGTGCTGGAGCTGCCGGTGCCGGAGTACGAGTTGGTCCGCTACGAGCTGGACGGCAGCGAAACGCTGAAAGTCGACGGCAGCTTCGCCGTTCTGCGCAGCAGCACGGTCGAGTTCACGGTCGAGAAATCGACCAAGTCCCTGGTCGGTTCGGCGACTTCGGGCGAAGGCATGCTTCAAACGTTCCGCGGACGCGGCGAAGTCTGGCTGGCGCCGACGCTGCCGATCCGGCCGAAGACGTTTTAGAGGCCTAAGAAGAGGGAAGCGGCCTGCGGCTGCGCTATCGGAAGCGGCGGTCGTACTCCGGAAACCGCGGTTGCGCTGCATCGGGCCGGCTGCTGCCGGTTACGTTGCAGAATATGCAATGTAAAACGCCGTAATTGGCTGACGGGGCCGGCTACGTTGCATATTTTGCAATGAAATCCCGATTTTCGCGGAATTTATCATGATTTGGGCTGTTTACGTTACGGAATATGCAACGTAGGCTTCCAACTTGGCCTTTTTAAGCCGCTTACGTTGCATATTGTGCAACGTAAGCGGCTTGTATACTTTTATTCGGCCGGGCTCGAAATAATAAATGCCGAACGAAAGTCTGTTTCTTTCCCCCTGCAAACCGGCAAAAAAAAGCCGGAGCATCCGCTCCGGCTTCAGATTGTCGAGAAACAATTCGATGTAAAGATGATAGGTAGGTTCGAGTGGAATAAAAGGTCGGGGAAGAGGCTGGAGAAGTAAGCGAGAGGCAGGACGAATCTAAAATAGCTGCGTATAGCCCCTTATTTAGGCTTAATCTTGCGTTTGCGAGGAAATAACTACGCTGATACATCTATTTCGAGTTTTTTGGCTTCAATTCGGCCTTTGGCTCCCAAATAATTGCACCTGCGTCGCTATTTGAACAAACCGAAGCGATTCTCCTCAAATAAGTGTACCTGCGTCGCTATTTTCCGTTTGGAACCTTATCGGGCTTTCTCGACGCTCTAAAGCCGGAGCAGCCGCTCCGGCTTCTTATCCCCGCCCTCCGCCGTATCGCAGTATTGCTTCTCTGCTCAACCTCGCGCTTCGTCTCTTATTCCCGGCCGGGGGCCTCCGACGTTCCGGCCGGAGCCGGCGGGCAGATCGCCGCCAGCGCTTCAAGCCCGCCGAGCCCCTCAAGCTGCGAGACGTCTCCCGCAACCGCGGCGACCGTCGTGTTCTCCAGCACGCGCTCCATGGCGCGCTGGGCCTCGATAAAGATCGGGTTCATCGCGGCCTGGATATTGCGCCCGACCTCGCAGTTCGGGTTCGGGCTGTCGTGGACGGCGAACAGCTCGCCTTCGCCGACCGCGTTCACGGCTTTGTAGACATCGAGCAGCGTGATGTCTTCAAGCGGCCGGCGCAGCCGGGAACCGGCTACGCCGGCTCTCGCTTCGACCAGCCCGGCCCGGCCGAGCATGCCGGTAATGCGCCGGATCACGACCGGATTCGTGTTTACGCTGGATGCGATAAACTCCGAAGTTGCCGTGCCCGGCTCCGAGACGCTGAGCAGGATAAGAGTGTGAACCGCGACCGGAAACTTTGTGCTGATATTCATGCTGAATGCCTCCCTTCCGGCGCTTCTTTCGGACTTGTTTATTTCGCCATTCCAAAGCCGGCAGCCGGCGCGCCTCTGCGGCGCGTCCGGTTCTGCCGGTCGGGTTTGTCCGTTCTTTATTGAAACCATTGTAGTTACATTCCATACTTCTGTCAATCCCGCAATCCCGCATGAAGATCGATTATAGGAGTCCGGTTCTATGCCGGGCACGAACAGCTTCTATGCGAAATCAGCCCCGCGCCGCTTCGGCGCCGACGATGGTCTGCGTCCAGCCGAAGCGGTCTTCGCTGTCGCCGCGCTGAAGCGAAGTCAGCTCGTCGTACAGGCGCTGCGTCCATTCGCCGGTTTGGCCGCCGCCGATCGAGTACGACCGGCCGTTCCAGCCGATCTCGCCGATCGGGGAAATCACGGCCGCCGTGCCGGTACCGAACGCTTCGAGCAGCGTGCCGTCTTCCGCGTATCCGCACAGCTCGTCGATCGTAATCGGACGCTCTTCCACTTCGATGTCCAGATCGCGCAGCAGGTGGATAACCGAATCGCGCGTAATGCCCTGCAGGATGCTGCCGCTCAGCGCCGGCGTCACCACTTTGTCCCCGATGCGGAAAAAAACGTTCATGCTGCCGACTTCCTCGACGTAACGGCGGTGTACGCCGTCGAGCCACAGCACCTGCGAATAGCCGGCCGCATGCGCGTTTTCCTGCGCCTGCATACTCGCGGCGTAATTGCCGGCCGTTTTGGCTTCGCCTACGCCGCCGACTACGGCGCGCACGTCGCGCGTTTCCACGTGGATGCGGACCGGATTCAGTCCTTCTTCATAGTATGCGCCTACCGGCGACAGGATAATCATCATCTTGTAGCTCAAAGAAGGCGTCGCCCCCAGCTGCGGTTCGGTCGCGATCACGAACGGCCGGATATACAGCGACATGCCCGGCTCCGCCGGAACCCATTCGCGGTCGATCCGCACCAGTTCCTTGAGCGCTTCAAGTACGAACGCCGCATCTACTTCCGGAATATTCATTCTGCGACACGAACGGTTGAAGCGCTCGAAGTTCTTCTCCGGACGGAACAAACGGATCGAGCCGTCGGGACCGGTATAAGCTTTCATGCCTTCGAAAATGGTCTGGCCGTAGTGGAACACTTTGGCCGCCGGGTCCATCGGAATCGGTCCGTACGGCACGATCTTGGCGTCGTGCCAGCCTTTTCCCGATTCGAAGTCCATTGTAAACATATGATCCGTAAGATGAATCCCGAAGCCGAGCTTGTCGTAATCGGGCTTCACTCTCGGACTCGTCGTCTTTTCGATCTTCAGTTGATTGTTCAGTTCACCCTGCATGCTGCACACTCCTCTTTTTATCTTGAATCATACCAGTCTCTTTCCTATATTAATAATATCCGTTTCGTCACATATTCATACCCTAAAAGTATGAAAGGAGCCAAAAAAATATGGATCTTCGTCAGCTTCGCTATTTTGCCGCCGTCGCGCGGGAAGGCCAGATCACGGCCGCCGCCAAAAAGTTGAATATGGAGCAGCCGCCGCTGAGCCGTCAGATGAAGCAGCTTGAAGAAGAAATGGGCACCGCGCTGTTCGATCGCAGCGGACGCAGACTGGCGCTGACCGAGGCCGGACAGCGGCTGTACGAACGCTCGGAAGAATTGTTCGTCCGCTTCGAGGAAACGATGCTGGAAATCCGCGAACTGGGCGAAGGAAGCGGCGGCACCCTTTCGATCGGCGCCGTCGTCTCCTGCGTATCGCTGCTCCCTGGCGCAATCGAGCGCTTCAGCCGCGGCTATCCCGGCGTCGGCTTCAAGATCCAGGGAGGCGATCATTTCCAGCTGGCCGAGCTGCTGAGGCGGCGCAGGATCGAATTGATTCTCGCCCGGCTTCCGTTCGAAGCGCCTCACGGAGCGGACGACTATATCGTCGCTCCGCTGCCGAACGATCCGCTCGCGGTCGCGGTCCCGGCTTCGTGGACCGAATACGCCGGCCGGGATTCGATCGGGCTCGGCGAACTGGCCGACCGGCCTTTTCTTACGCTCAAAACGGACCTGACGACCGGCATGCACGAGCGCATCATGCTGGAGTTCGGCGAGCGCGGCGTGCAGCCCGACGTTTTCTGCGAATGTTCCAGCGTGTCGGTAATTCTGGCGCTGATCGCGCAGGGACTCGGCGTATCTTTGCTGCCCCGCTCGGTGCTGGACTCGCTGCGTCCCGAAGGATGCCGGATGCTGGAACTCGAAAACGCCGAGCTCCAGCCGGACGTCGGCGTGATCTGGCTGCGCGGCCGCTACTTATCCAAAAGCGCGGAGCGTTTTATCGCCGAACTCCGGCACCGCCCGGGCGGCTCCGCATAACCTCTCCATATATAAAAAAAACCGGCGCCGGGGCGTTTATGATCCGCCCGGCGCCAGCCTTTTCCCTGCATTCGGTTTCTTTTATCCCAATTCCGCTTTTACAAGCCGCTGAACGGATTCGCGCCTTTCGGCAGCAGCGAAGCGAACGTAAAGTCGAACGCCGGAATACCGGCCGCATAAGCCGTATATTCGTACTGCTGGAAGAAGATCACGATCCCGCCGTTTTTCACGTAAAAGTCGGGATCGCTGCCGATCGTTTTGAAGGTATCGAATACGCCGGTTTCTTCTTTGGCGAATTCCTTCGCGATCTGCTTGTCGATCTCGCCGCGGTAGTTCGGGTTGGCTTTAAGCAGCGTGTCCAGCTCGATTTCCTTGCCGCTGTTCAGCGAGAAGGTATAACCGGTTTGGAACGTTCCGCCGTGCGCGCCGCCGTAGTATACGTAATCCTGGAGCACGAGACTGAGCACGCCGTCTTTATTATAAGCGACGGTATAATCAGACTGCGCTTCGTAATTGCCGTTGCCGATCGAAGGGTCCTGCTTCTTGATCTGCTGTTTGAACTCGGCCAGGGCGTTGTCCGCGTGGCTTTTGAGCTTCTTGTTGATGGCGGCAATGCCCGCTTCGCTGCCCGAGACCTGCGGATAGCGGATGCTGATGTCTGTCGTGCCTTCTTTGCTTTTGATCGTTTTGGCCGTGATCTTGACGCCTTTCGACGCGGTCGGCTTCAGCGCCAGCGTGCCTGTCTTAGCGCTCCAGCTCCCGTCGATGCCGCCGTAGTCGCGCAGCGCCGAGAACGGAATATACATGGAGCCGCCGATTACCCGGCCTTCGCTTTCCAGGCTGACGCCGCCGGCGCCGATCCAGACTTTATTCTCGTAGGAAGAAAGATGCAGCGGGTTGGGCGAAGTGCCCAGCGTATACTGGGTCGTCGATTTATCGTAACGCAGCGACAGGCCGGACGCTTTCGCCAGCGCTTTCACCGGTACGTAAGTATTGCCTCCGATTTGCAGCGCGCTTGCGCCCACCGCTTTTCCGTTCCAGGTCACTTTGACGCTTTTGACGGCGCTTGTCTGGCTTGCGGCCGCCGCTGCGGCATGCGCGCCTTCTACGCCGATCGCCGCGGTTCCGGGAAGCAGCAGACCGGCCGTCAGAACGGCGGCCGTCACCATTCTGGTTGTTTTGTGCCGTTTTTTTGCGGTGGAGGATGTCGTGTTCATGAAGTTCAGCTCCTTTATTTCCTGACGGTGTCTTGTTGTTACCTCTGTGATTATAAAGGGATCGAAGAACCGGAAGGTGACAATCCACATTACAATATTGCAACTTCAAACCAAGCCGTCAGACGGACTTTTAACCAAAAAGTCAACGTTTCCGCGGCCGCATCGTTACAGCTGGGGACTGACTCCCAGTTTGGGCGTACTCATGATGCTCGACAGCCTCCCGCCCGGCGGCGCCGGACGCATCGGGAAATCCAGTTCCAGAATCAGCATCGGAAGCTTGTTGTCGGTCAGATCGCGGTCGGCAAAGTAACCGTAGAATGAATACAGGTAGCCGCACGGATAATTGTCCAGGTCGTTCTCTCCGTATTCGCGGAACACCGTCGTCCCCTCCACTTCGCTGAAGTCGGGCTGGGTACGCAGCATTTCGCCGTAGTCCAGTTCGGGGGCGAACCGTTCGCCTCCGGAAGCTCTGGCGGCCAGAAGCTCCACCATGCGATGCAGCATTTTAACCGGTCGGTTGGGCGACGCGATCAAAATCTCGGGGTGGCCGAAACTGTATTCCAGTCCGATCGTAAAAGCGTAGTTCATGCCCTCGTCCGATAAACTCATCGCCACCCAGCCGTCCTTCATCATTTCGGGGATATAAGACAGTCTTTTTCGGCAAAAATCGGGATAATGTTCGCCAAATAAAGCGTATCTCTCCACCAGGTTGCGGCGCGGGTTCTCATGCAGCAGTCTTCTGTAGTATTGTTTACGCGTTTCCGGGATGTTTAACGTTTCGATCATTGGAATCACCTCGCTTTATTTTCGGCTCCGATATTTTGGAAATCGCGGCCTCGCTTATTCTTTTTATAAACCTCACACTCGTTTCCAAACAGTTTTGACGCCTTTTCCTGCAAAATTTTCTTGTTTCATTATGCTTCAAAGCCGCGGCCCGCCTGCGTTTAAGCAAGAAAGCCGCCTTCGCGCAGCGCGAAGACGGCTTTCTCATTATTCTAATTTTGTTTAAAACTTCTATCCTTGCATTCAATCGCATTCCCTTATAAAAAACTCGTTTATTTCATTTCGTACTGCACGGTGAGCTGGCTTGTAATCGTGATTTGTCCCGGGTCGATCGCGGTGCTGTCGGCGGAAGAAGCCGTTTCCGCAGCCGCGTTCTTCATTTGATACGGCTGGTACACGATCGGAGTATCCGCTCCGTCCAGGCTGATCGATACGATCGCGCCGAGCTGACGGTTTGCCGCTTTGGCGATAGCGCCCGCTTTGGTGCTTGCGCTGTTCATCGCTTTGGCGATGGCATCCGCTTCGTACGATTCCGGATTCTCGGCCGCGAAGCTGATATTCTGGATGCGGTTTGCGCCCGCTTCCGAAGCTTCGTCCAGCAGCTGGCCGATCTTGTCGAGGTCGCGATACGTGACTTTAAGCGTATGGGTAGCGCTGTAATCTTTGACTTTCTGTCCGTCTTTCTCGGTGTACGTGTAGTTCGGGGAAACGTAGAATTGATCCGTCTCGATATCTTTCGCGGCGATTTTCCACTGGGTTTTCAGCAGAGCGCTCAGTTTGTTCATCACGGCCGCCGTTTTCTTCTGGGCCGCGGCTGCCGTATCCGCGTTCGATTCGACGCCGATATACAGATAAGCCACATCCGGATTGATTTTCACTTCGCCTTTGCCGACTACGTTGATTACATTCACAGCCGTCACCTCCGCAGCTTGTGCCTGATTGATTCCGAGCGCCGACGGCGCGGCGGCTCCTCCGATCAATAACGAACCGGCAACCAGTACGCTGCCCAGCGGTTTCATCCACATTTTCATCGTTTACCCCTCCTGATTGGTTTTGAATTACCCTCTAAACGCCGGACCTGCGCAAAAGGTTGCGGCAGCGCGGGCTGTAAACGAAATTTTTTTGTAAAAAAACCGCTCTTCTCTATTCGCAACGGCTGCGGGAGAGAAAAGCGGCATCGAGGACGAAAAGACTTTAAGCGGCCGGACCTTCCGGCTTCTGAAGGCTCTGGGAGCCGAGTACCGTGCTGGTCAGCAGCAGATCGTTGATCGCGGCGTTCTCGGCGCGGGTGAGCACTTTCTTGGACTGGTAGTCCGCGGCGCCCGCGGCGTTGATCTTGACTTCCGGACCGTAGTAGCCCAGCAGCACCATCAGTTTGACGGCGGGCACGGCCCATTTATCGGTCTTGCCGGTCAGCTTGACCGAAGACAGCAGTTCTTCCGGATACAGGCCCGCGGTCGAGTTGTAGATAATCGCGGCGGCTTCCTGACGGGTAATCGGACGATCCGGGTTGAACTGGCCTTTGGCGCTGCCGGAGATCAGGCCGTACTCGTAAGCGGTCTGGATCGCGGCGGCGTACGGATGGCCTTTGACGTCACTGAATTCCGGCGCGTTCTCGGACAGCGGAATCGCGGACGTGCGCATCAGCATGTCCACGTATTCGCCGCGCGTTACCGGCTGGTCGGGACCGAACGACAGGTTCGGATCGTTCGGGTAGTAACGCAGCGATTGCAGGTCCAGGATGTACTTCGAGTACGGATGCGTGGACGGGATATCGTTGAAGCCTGCCGGCTCCAATCCTTTTTGTTCGTAGCCCGCCGGGTTGAGATACGGTTCTTTGAGATAAGAAACGCTGCCGTCGCTTTCCGTCTTGAAGGCGACCAGCATCTTGTCGGCGTCGATAAACAATCCGTCCGCAACCTGGCGCAGCGCGCGTTCGCCGGTCAGCGGATCGGACATGACCATGCGGCCGCGATTGCTGGTTCCCAATTTGGAAACGACGCTCTCGACGCGCAGATCTTTGTACAAGCCGGCGTAACGGTTAAGCTGCTCCGGCGATTCCGCCGCGTAAGCCGGGAAATTGATTTCCTTCGCGTACTGCGGGAAGAACCGGTAAATAAACGCGGCGTACAGCATTTCGCGCAGCCCACCGTTCTCGTTGTAGACGACGAACACGCCCGTATCCTGCTCCGGAATCAGGAACATCAGCGAGCTTGCGCCCGGCATGTCGCCCGCTTTGGTGATGACTTTGTCGCTGCTTCCCGCGCCCGGCAGCTGCGAAGGCGCTTCGAAGCCGTACGTGGTGTCCGGCAGCAGCGGATGGATCGAAGAGCGGTACGTTTCCATCGACGCCACAGAGTCCGGTTTCAGGAACGAAGCGCCCGAAGCCGTCTTGCCGTCGTTCAGGAACGCGGTCATGAATTTGGCGATATCGCCCGCGGTGGACAGCATGCCGCCTTCCGGCATTACGGTCGGACGCAGGGTGTAGATCCCGAGCGGCTCGCCGCCCGAATAGCCTTCCGCGGAACGCTTCACCAGATCGTCGGACAGCATGAAACTGCTGGATTTCATGCCGAGCGGCGAGAAAACGTTTTTCTGCATATACGTTTCGAACGGCGTGCCGCTCGCGCGCTCTACGATATAGCCGAGCAGCAAATACGCGAAGTTGTCGTACATGTAAGCGGTACCCGGTTCGCGCACGACGTCCGGCATATATTTGCGCACGTAATCTTCGATGCTTACGCGTTCGTCGAAGTCGTCGTGCACGTCTTCTTGGAGAATATCCTGAATTTGAAAACCGCTGCGGTGCGTCAGCAGATCGGCGACGGTAACGGGTTCGGCGAACGGATTGTCGAAAGTGATGTCGCCGAGATATGTACGAATGTCGTCATCCAGGCCCAGCTTGCCCTGTTCGACCAGCTGCATGGCAGCGGCGGCTACGAACGTTTTGGAGACCGAAGCCATGCGGAATACGGTGTTTTGCGGATCGACTTTCTTCTTGCCGTCGACTTTGGCATAACCGTAACCTTTCTCGGCCAGCGTCTTGCCGTTCTTGACAACGACGACCGCGGCGCCCGGAGCCATCTCCTTCACTTCGTCCAGCGCAAAGAATTCGTCGAGGAAAGCGTTGACCGAAGAAGCCGTAAGCGCGGTGTCCGTCTGCTTTGCGGCTGCGCTTTGCGCGGCCGGAGCGGCGGAAGCGAAGGTGGAAGGAACGAGAGTCAGCGCCAGCGTGGAAGCCAGCAGCGCTTTCGCCCATTTGGTCGAAGCCACCTTCCAAATTTTTCTGTTTTTCAAATGATAGTCTCCCCTCATAATGAACAAGCTTTTGTCAGCCGATTTTCGCGGTATTCGCAAAAGGAAGCCCCTGCCGCTTAAAGGCATACCGTCAAGTTTGCGAAGCAAGCGTATCGGCAATAGTTTTTTAAACCTAAAGTCCTATTCCGTAAACAGTAAAAGCTTGATGAGAAGTATATTTTTTGTCAGATTCTTGTCGACGGCCTGTTGGCAGCGCAAAACCGCCCGTCCGAACGAAGAATCGCTCGGGCGGGCGGTTAGGGTCAAAGCGTATAAACGGCCGCGAACCGGACTTGAAGACCGGGCCGCGAGCCGTATTTTCACTTTATTGATTTTCCAGTTCTTCCTTGCTTACCAAACCGATTAAAGCGTTTACAGCCTGCTCGGCGTCCGCGCCTTCCGCACTGATGTGGATTTCCGTACCGGAGCTGATGGCCAGACTCATGATCCCCATGATGCTCTTGGCGTTCACCTTTTTATCTTCCTTTTCTACAAAAATCTCGGAAGAATATTTGTTTGCTTCCTGGACGAACAAAGCCGCAGGTCTCGCATGCAGCCCCGTCTTCAGTCTAACGACCACCGGGTGCTTTGTCATGAGCAATCTTACCCCCTATACGAAATGAAGTTCCTGACGCAACGCATTATTATACTTAGTATAACATAACTTCGGTTGCTCACACTAGGGCCTGTACGCAAACTCACAGAAGTGAATCTTTTACAGCCTTTTTGCCCTCTACGGCGTCGTTTTCCCTTGACGCGCCCCGGCACGCCTTCGGAGTTTGCGCGCATGCCCTGGTGTAAAACCCGGCCTGCGCCGAAGCGGCGCAGACAGGCGAAATGAAACCGATCCCGCCGAAAGAATCGGAGCGGGCGAACGCAGAAAGCGGCGGTCAGCCGCCGCGGATCTTCTCCGCCATGATATCGAGCTTGCGCAGCCGGTGGTTGACGCCGGATTTGCTGACGGTTCCTTTGAGCAGCTCGCCTACTTCCTTGAGGTTGATCTCGGGGTGTTCCAGCCGGACTTCGGCCACTTCGCGCAGCTTCTCCGGCAGATTCTCCAGCCCGACTTCTTTTTGCAGGAAGCGGATATTGTCGATCTGCCGCACGGCGGCGCCGATCGTTTTGTTCAGGTTGGCCGTCTCGCAGTTGACGATCCGGTTGACCGAGTTGCGCATATCGCGCATGATGCGGACGTCTTCGAATTTGAACAGAGCCTGGTGGGCTCCGATAATATTCAGCAGTTCAATGATCTTCTCGCCCTCTTTGAGGTAGAAAATAAAGCCTTTCTTACGCTCGATGCAGCGGGCGTTCAGGTTGAATTCGTTCGCCAGATCGACCAGCGACTGGCAGTGTTCTTCGTACATGGAGGCGATCTCCAGATGGTACGAGGAACCTTCCGGATTGTTGACCGAGCCTCCGGCCATAAAAGCGCCGCGCAGATAAGCCCGTTTGCAGCAGTTGTTGCGCACGATGTCGGGGCTGATGCCCGGCAGGAAATTGAAGCCCTCGGATGTGATCTTAAGCGATCCGAGCAGCTCCTGCACACCGGCCGGAATCCGGACGATGTAGACGTTATTTTTTTTCAAACGCATTTTTTTGCGCACCAGCAGTTCGATATGGATAACAAAGTGCTTTTTGAGCAGCGAGTAAATCCGGCGTGCGATCGCCGCATTTTCGGTAGAGATATCGAGAATGACTCTTTTGTTGGAGAGCTGGACCGAGCCGTTCATCCGGATCAGCGCGGACAGCTCCGCCTTTTCGCAGCAGGCATCCGCCTCCACCATCGTCAATTCTTTCTTGGTTTGAGCCGCGAACGACATGGACTGTTCACCCCTTTCGCATCATCCAGTCTTCCACAAGCCGATAAATATGTTCGCTGAGCTTCTCCGCGTCGTGGCGAAGATACGTGCCGTAGCGCACGAACGTGTCGGCGATAACGGTGCAGTTGGTGCAGGCCAGCTCTTCGAGATCCAGCCGGACCGGCGTCGCGCCTTCTTCCGCGTAGCGCTGCTGCACTTCTTCGGGAATATGGCCGCTGTTGACGAGCACATAATCGAACAGATGGCTGCCTACATGGTCGTAAACGGCCTGCAAATGGTCCGCCACGCTGAAGCCGTCGGTTTCGCCCGGCTGCGTCATGACGTTGCAAATATACATTTTGACGGCATCGGACGCGACAACGGCTTCGGCCAGCTGCGGTACGAGCAGGTTCGGCAGCAGACTTGTATACAGGCTGCCCGGACCGATCAGGATCGCGTCGGCCCGCTGGATCGCCAGCACCGCTTCGGGCAGCGCTTCGACCTCCGCCGGCTCCAGGAAGATGCGTTTGATCCGGCCGCCGTATTCCGGAATGCTCGATTCGCCGCTGACGATCGTGCCGTCTTCCATCTCGGCGTGCAGGATCACGCCTTCTTTCGCGGCGGGATACACGCGGCCGCGAACGGCGAAGACCCGGCCGAGTTCGCGCACCGCAGTGACGAAGTCGCCGGAAATATCGGTCATGGCCGCCAGGATCAGGTTGCCGAGACTGTGCCCCGCCAGGCCGCCGCCGTTCTTGAACCGGTAGCTCAGCATGTCCGAGAGCAGAGGCTCCACGTCGGCCAGCGCCGTCAGCACGTTGCGGATATCGCCCGGCGGCGGCATTTGCATTTCGTTTCTCAGGATGCCCGAACTGCCTCCGTCGTCGGCCACCGTTACGATGGCGGTAATGTCGAGCGGCTCTTCCTTGAGGCCGCGCAGCATGACGGACAGCCCCGTTCCGCCGCCCATCACCACGATGCGCGGACGACGAACGGGACGCTGCGCCTGTTGCTTGCTATTCATGAATGTTCACTCCTCCGTACGTCGGCCGCCTCGAATACTGCGTATAACGCTTCAAAAAGTCTACGATCCGGTCAACGCACTCAGTGGCGGTCCCGTTCGGCGTCGCGATGGTTCACGCGCACCCGTTCCGTTTCGCTCGCGCCCAGCATCCGGCCCAGGTATTCGGAAATGGCGACCGAACGGTGCTTGCCGCCGGTACAGCCGATGCCGATAATGACCTGGCTTTTGCCTTCTTTGCGGTACTGCGGAATCAGAAAGTGCAGCATGTCCAGCAGCTTCGTCAGGAAAGCCTGCGTCTCCGGCCATTTCATCACGTAATCGTACACGTCGCTGTTCTGTCCGGTCAGCGGGCGCAGATTGTCGACATAATGCGGGTTCGGCAGAAACCGCACGTCGAAGATCAAGTCGGCGTCGATCGGCACGCCGTACTTGAAACCGAACGACGTAACGTTTACCGAAAGGCGGTTGCTCTCCATATGCGCGAAGCGCGAAATAATCTTTTCTTTGAGCACGGCCGGCTTCATATTGGTCGTATCGATAATCTGCGTGGCCGAGTTTCTCAGTTCCTCCAGCATTTTGCGCTCCAGGCGAATCCCGTCGAGCGGCATGCCGTCCGGCGCGAGCGGATGCCGTCTGCGGCTTTCTTTGTACCGCTGCACCAGCACCGCGTCGTTCGCGTCGAGGAACAGGATCTCGCTGTGGATCGTAAAATGGTCCTTGATATAAGCGAGCGATTCCGACAGCGCGGCGAAGAACTCGCGGCCGCGCAGGTCGATCACCAGCGCGACTTTGGCGATCTTGCCGTTGGACTGCTCGATCAGCTCCGCGAACTTGGGGATCAGCACCGGCGGCAGGTTGTCGACGCAGAAAAAGCCCAGGTCTTCCAGGCTCTGTACCGCGATCGTCTTGCCGGCGCCGGACATACCCGTAATAATCATCAATGTGGCGGCGGAAGCCGCCGCGTTCTCGCTCGAAATCTCGGTCATCCCGATTCCCTCCCTTGTCCGGCGTTTAGCGCGAGTCTTCAAGGCTTGAAGACGCGCACTAGCGAATCAGCAGTCCGGCGGCGCCGATCATGCCGGCGTCGTTGCCGAGCACGGCGGGAACGATCTCCACGCCTTTTTGCAGCGGTTCCGGCGTCAGCTGGGCGAACGTTTCGCGAATCGGCGCGAACAGGATCTCGCCCGCTTTCGATACGCCGCCGCCGATAATAAAGCTCTGCGGGTTCAGTACGGCCGCAAAAGCCGCCATCGACTTGCCCAGATAGAACGCCGCCCGCTTCACGATGCGCAGCGCCACTTCGTCGCCGGCTTTGGCCGCGTCGAATACCGTTTTGGCCGTAATCTCGCTCGCGTCGGCGATAAAAGTGCGCTCGCCGCGCTCCACGGCTTCTTTCGCCATGCGGATAATGCCGGTCGCCGACGATACGGTTTCCAGGCAGCCCATCTTGCCGCAGCCGCATTGGATCGCTTCCAGATCCGGCACCACCGCGACGTGGCCGATCTCGCCGGCCATGCCGGAGAAACCCTGGTAGATGCCGCCGTTGATAATAATACCGCCGCCCACGCCGGTTCCCAGCGTGTAGCAGACGCAGTTCTCCACGCCCGCTCCCGCGCCGCTCCAGGCTTCCCCGAGCGCCGCGACGTTCGCGTCGTTGTCGATCCGCACGGGCTTGCCGAGCCGCTCTTCGAGAATCGCGCGGATCGGAACGTCCTTGAGGCCTATGTTCGGAGCCATGACGATAATGCCGTCACGGACATTCGTGAATCCGGCGACTCCGGCTCCGACTCCGGCCAGCTGCTCCCAGGAATAAGACGATTCTTCGACGACGCGGCGAACGTAAGCCTCCATGTTGGAGATTACCGTTTCCGGTCCATCCGCCACTCCCGTGGGCCCTTCGTAGGTATGCAGCAAAACGCCGCTCTCGCTGCACAAACCGACCTTGATCGTGGTGCCGCCCAGATCCATTCCGACGTAGACATTTTCAGACATGATACAAGCCACCTTTTTTCTTCAATATAGAAAATGACGAAGCATTTTTGCCTTGGTCTAAAACTCGTTTCCTTCGTCTCCCACTATAAGCGAACGCCCGGTTCCGGTCAAGCGAACGCCCGGCCCCGCAAAGCCTTGCCGCGCAAGGGCCGAAAGCCTTTTCCCCGGCCTTTGCGGCCCTCGATTGCCCGTTCGCGCGGACTTCATCCGGAGTCCGGCACGCCCGGATGCGTGGAAAGCCGCGCGGCGCGGGCGTTCGGAACCGCTGCGCCGTTCCCGGCGGAAATCCGCCGTGCGGCAAAAAGCCCTTTTCCGCCTCCGGGCGGAAAAGGGCAAAACAACGATTTCGGACAGCGTAAGCTTGCTTTTCGGCGGCCGCGGTCAGATTTCGGACAGAATGCGTTTCTGTCCTTCCAATTCGCGGATCGGCGCGATATTCTGCGTGAACTCCAGCGTGCCCAGATAAGAACCCTGCCCGTCGCGGATCGCGAAGTAGCGGATATACACGAACTTGTCTTTGACCGGAATCCAGAAATCTTCGTGGTCTTTGCGGCCCGCTTTGAAGTCGTTCAGCAGTTCTTCGACCACATGCACGCTTTGCGGCGGGTGGCAGTTCTGCACCGAGCGGCCGATAACGGCTTTGGTGCGCGCGAAGATCCGTTCTTTGCCGTGCGAGAAGTAGCGCACGATGTCGTTCTCGTCGATAAACGTCAGGTCGACCGGCAGATGGTTCATAATCAGCTCAAGCTGCTGCACGGACAGGATGCCCGTTGCGAAGCGGACGTAACCGTCCGTGATCGGAGCGGCAGCGGCCGGCTCCGCCGATTTCGGCGGCGAAGAGATGGAAGTCCCGTGCGAAGCCGCTGCGCCGCCGGCCGCCGCAGACGCGGCCTGTCCGCTGGCGAACGCGGCCATTTCCGCCGCCTGCCGGGCCATCTCGGCGGCCTGCGCCGCCATCTTCGCCGCCTGTTCGGCCATGCCGGCCGGCTGCGCCGGCTGTTCCGGCTTCGCGGCTTCCGCTTCGGCTTTCGCTTCCGCCGCAAGCATGTCCGCGACCCACTTCGGCATCTGCGCCCCGGATGCCGCGGCCTCGGCCGCGAAGGCCGGCATACCGCCGGCGGCCGGTCCGCCGACTGCGGCTTCCGGGCGGGAAGCCGGCCGTCCCGGCTGCGCCGGCGCTTGCGGCGCGTTTGCGGCGCCGGCCGCGGCTTCGGGCGTCCCGGCGGCTTTGCCCGGTTCCGCCGCGCGGGCCGGCGTCCAGCGCGCCGTGCCCGGAATCAGGCAGTAGCCGATTTCTTCCGTTTCGTCGGCGATTTTGACCCATTCGTCTTCGGTCAGTTTTTTCAGCGCCATCGGCAGCAGGATATTTTCTTCCTTGAAGACCATCCCGTCCACTTCCTGCACCGCGTATTCGACCTGCGCCCGCACTTTTTCCCGGTCGCCGTCGTATTCCGTCAGCAGCCGCTTCGCTTCTTTGACCGCGGCCCGGATACCGTCGTCCACGCCCCACATGACCTGGGTCGGACCGTAAATGCCGTAGCGCTCCAGATAAGGGAACAGCAGATTTTCTTTGCGCGAATAATGTTTGTCCACATCCAGCAGCAGGTTCAAATCCTCCACCAGCTTAAACCGGTTCTTGTCGGAATCGTCTTTCAGGAATTTCTCCAGATGCAGCCCGATCGAGAAGCCGGTCAGCCGTTCCAGCTCGCGGTTTTCCAGCTTGAACGTATGCACCGGGTGGCCCGGCTGCTCTTCCGGCGCCGAAGGCGCGGAGCGGTGAATATCCGAGATCGAACCTTCGAAGATCGAGGCGTGGACCGAGCACAGCCGCTGCACCTCGGACACCGGAATGCCTTCCTCGCGCATCATCGTTTCTTCGAGCTTCGAGATTTCTTCCACTTCCACGCTGCCTACCGCTTCGCGGAACCGCTCTTTGACCTCGGCCGGATTCGCGCCCGCGTGCAGGTCCTTGATAATCGACTTCAGTTCTTCCATTCTCCGCGTTTGTTCCGGGTCCAGGGTCTGCGCCGCGTGCTCCCGGTTGTTGATGAGTTCGCTCATGATGATTTCTCTCCTTTTTAACGTAGGTTCGTGTCGAAGTTTCGTTTCCGCTCCGCGTCGTCCTTTTATCGAAAAAGTTATCGAAAAAGCCCGTCCGGGCCTTTATATCGCGCCGATCCGCCGGCCGTGCCGCGCTCTCTATCCGACCACTTCGTACCCGCGCGCTTCGAAAGCTTCGCGCAGTTTGCCGGGATCGATCCGCTTCATTTTCGCTCCTTTGAGCGGCGTCATAAATTTGCCCATCGTTTCCAGCATGCCCGGCTCCGAGATTTTCCGAAAGCCCAGCTCCGCCATAATCGCCGCCACTTCCGGTTCCTCGCTCACCAGCTCGTAGACCGTGCGGCCCAGATCGATTCGTTTGCCCATACTTTCGTGTCCTCCCGGATACCGGACCGCGATCCGTGACCGCCGAATCCGTTCAAATTTGCGTGAAAACCATTCTCATCCCGACTTTATCACGCGGCTATTTCTCAACTTGTGATTTGACGCACAAAGTTTATTTTTCGTATAAAAAAGCGCGCCGGACCGGCGGTTTCCCCGCTTGTCCAAACGCGCTTCTTTCATCATACGTCTCCATGGCTATGCGTAAACCGCTTACTCCGATTCCGGATCGCTGCCTTGCAGCAGTTCCTCCAGCATTTTTTCCCGGTTGTTGAGAAACTCCCGCGTGACGATATAATGCTCCGTTTCCTCCACCTTGCGCTCCCGAATGCCGCCGGCGGTCAGGCTGTACAGCCGCGAGTCAGGATAAGCCATCAGCAGCGGGGAGTGGGTGGAGATGATAAACTGCCCGCCGCTGCGCGCCAGCTCGTGAATCCGGGTAAGCATCGCCAGCTGCCGCACGGGAGACAGCGCCGCTTCCGGCTCGTCGAGAATA
Organism: Saccharibacillus sp. CPCC 101409; assembly: GCF_030518235.1. Classification (GTDB taxonomy): domain Bacteria; phylum Bacillota; class Bacilli; order Paenibacillales; family Paenibacillaceae; genus Saccharibacillus. The sequence continues at coordinate 27,071 of NZ_JAULSA010000024.1, forward strand.
TACAGGCCGTTCGAACCGAACCGGTTCATAAACGTCGCGAAAAAAGCTTCCCCGTGCGACTGCTCGTGCAGCGAGCGTCCGCCGTAGCTGTCGATGATCCTGCCGCCGCTGCACGGTTCTTTGTCCAGCTCGTCGATCGTCGTCGCCACATTATAGTAGCTCTCCGCGCGGAAAAAGAACCCGTCTTTCGGACGCGCCGCGCCCCGAACCAGCCGGATATGCCGGTGCAGCGGGGAATGCGTTTCCGCCGTCGCGAAATTGAAGTTGAGCGTGCCGCCTTCGGGATTGAACCCCCACGCGGTCGCGATTGCTTCGAGCAGCGTCGATTTGCCGACTCCGTTCTCGCCGATCAGATACGTGACCCTGCCGTGAAACTCGATATTCTCCAGCGCGCGCACCGCGGGCAGCGAGAACGGGTACACGTCCATCGACTCGATCCGCTCCCGCAGCAGCTCGGCGCTTCTCAGATAGCGGCGGTCGGGACCGCCTTTTTGCTCTCCATACGCCATCCGCCCGCCTCCTTTCGCTTTTATTTCTTGAAAAAGTTCTTGTTCGTTAAAAAAAGAACGCGCCGACGAAAGGGTCCGTTACGGAGTCCCGTCTGCGCGTTCTGCGTTGTTTTTTCTTTTAGCGGTCCAGCGTTTCGCTCCAGTCGTGCACGACGCTGCCTTCGAGATATTTCTCGCAGTCCATCGCCGCCATGCAGCCGCTGCCCGCAGCCGTGATCGCCTGGCGGTACTTCGTATCCTGCACGTCGCCGCAGGCGAAGACGCCCGGGATATTCGTTTCCGTCGTACCCGGCTTCACGACCACGTAGCCGTGTCCGTCCAGCTCGACGTGCCCCTGCAGGAACGTCGTGTTCGGCGTATGGCCGATCGCCACGAACACGCCGTCCGCTTCGATCAATTCTTCCTGGCCGGTCTCGTTGTTGAGCACTTTCAGCCCTTTGAGGCCGGTCTCGCCCGCCACCACTTCAAGCGGTTTGCGGTTGAGCGCCCAGCTGACTTTCTCGTTTTCGCGCGCGCGGTCCTGCATGATCTTCGAAGCGCGCAGCTCGTCGCGGCGGTTAACCACTTTGACGTCCGTCGCGAAACGGGTCAGGAAGCTGGCTTCTTCCATCGCGGAATCGCCGCCGCCGATGACGATCAGCTTTTTGCCGCGGAAAAAGAATCCGTCGCACGTCGCACAGGTGCTCACGCCGCGGCCGATATTGTCCTGTTCGCCCGGGATGCCGAGGTAGCGGGCCGAAGCGCCGGTCGAAATAATGACCGAATCCGCTTCGATCGTATCGGAACCTTCAACGGTGATCTTGAACGGACGCTGCGAGAAGTCGACCGCGTCGACCCAGCCGTTGACGAATTGCGCGCCGAAGCGCTCCGCCTGCTTGCGCATATTATCCATCAATTCCGGTCCCATGATCCCCTGCGGGAAGCCCGGGAAGTTCTCGATTTCGGTCGTCGTCGTCAGCTGTCCGCCCGGTTGAAGCCCTTCGATCACGATCGGGTTCAGGTTGGCGCGGGCCAGATAGATCGCCGCCGTCAGACCGGAAGGTCCGGTTCCGATTACTACTGTTCTATGCATACAGACATCCTCCTTGTAATAGCAAAAAGAGCGCTCAAAGCCCTTTTCGATGATCTCTTCCGGGTATCGGCATCCGTTCCTTGATGCCGCATACCTGGTCCATACGTTTGACATAGCGCCCCACGGTCGAGGCCGATACGCCGTAGCGGCGGCCGATCTCTTCGTAAGTCGAAGACACGCGATGCAGCTTGCCGTTCAGATAATCCAGCGCCGCGGCCCAGCCCTCCACATAGGAGATGGCCGGCACCTCCGGATACATCCGGCGCAGAAAGTCGGTCCACAGCGCCTCCAGATCGCGGCGCAGCCCGAAATCGCCCGGCGCGCACGAAGCGCGGATCGCCGTGTCCAGCACGTCCTGCCAGCGCTTCTCCCACACCGGCAGTTCCGCCGGCTCCCGGGAGAAGCGCGGCGATGCCGACAGCTCCGGCTCTTCGTCCGGAGCCTCGGCGTCTTCCGCAGGCGGGCCGAGCGCGGCGCGCGCCAGCTCGCGCAGTTCGTCCGGCTCGCCGCCGTCCTCTGCCAGGCCGCGCAGCGCGGCCTGCATCTCTTCGTCCGCGAACTGCCGGCACGCTTGAATCGCGCGCCGCTTGTCCTCGGTCTCGCCGCCGCGCAGCGTCCGGAGCAGCGCGGCGCGAATCGCCGGCGTATCCTCCGGCGCCCGCTCCTCCCAGCGCTTCCACAGCTCCGACCGGCGCAGCGCCTCCAGCCGGTAGTGATAACTGACCGGCTCCACGCGGCCGGTCAGCCGCCACTCCGGCAGGCGGCCCAAATAGTACGCCGCCGCTTCGGCGTCCGGGTCGAGCTTCAGCGTCTGCTTCCACAGACGCTCCGCCTGGTCCAGCCGGCCGCTCTGCACGGCGGCCACGGCGCAGTAATGATAAACCGACGCGTCGTCGGACGCTTCGGTTCCGGCCAGCAGGCGGCGAAAATGCGAATACGCCGCCTCGTGCTCGCCGAGAATGCCCAGCGTCGTCGCCAGCTTGAACGCATGCTCGCGATGAAACGGCACGATTCCCGTCAGCCTGCGGGCCAGCAGTTCCGCTTCCTCCGCGCCTTCGGCGCCCGAATGGCGGCGAAAGATCGCCAGGTTGCAGAGCCCGTGCAGATTGCCCGGATCGCGCTGAAGCACGCCTTCCACGATCTCCAGCGCTTTGTTCGACAAGCCCATATAATAATAAGCCAGCGCCAGATTGTTGGACGCGGCCGCGAAGTCCGGATACTGCTGCAGCAGATTCTCCAGCATATCCGCCGACTCCGCGAAGCGCCCTTCCTCCAGCATCGCCCGCGCCCGGTCGTGACGGTCCGCGCCCCATCTCGCTTTGACGCTGTGCTCGCGCACCTGGCGTCCCAGCTCGATCTGGAGCAGCTCGATCATCTCGTCCGCTTCGCTCAGGAACTGCCCCGAATCGTCCGCTTCCAGATAATCGAGCAGCGCTTTTTCCGCGTCTTCGAATCGCTCCATATTGGCAAAGTTGTTCGCCATATAGAAGCGGCACTCCGTCATGGCCGGGTCCACTTCTTCCAATACATGCAGCAGCACGGCGTTGGACGCTTCGTAATCGCCCGTCTCCGATAATATACCCGCCATATTGCAGTGATTCACCGGATTTCCCGGTTCGAGTTCGACCGCCTTGCGAAAATATTTCAACGCCTTGTCATATTGGTAGCGATCCAGCGCTTGGACGGCTCTTTCGAAGAAGAAATTCTCGTCCATCGATAAAGAAACCACGTTGCCGCGCGGTCCTTCTTCACGCCGATAGTTCCCGTTCACCTGAGCAAGGCCCCCTTTATTGGCTGCTAGGACGTACACGCCCCAAAAAAACCCAATCTCCCATCGTGCATCCCCGGCCTTCGAGCCGGAAAATACATCCCAGACAGTATAACACAATTCCCGGAGGCTCCCCAATAAAATAGGCAGCCCGCGCGCCGCGCGGCCAAACGCTTCTCGCGGCGCCGGCGGGCTTCAGATCCCCGAATCGCTGAACAGCGTCGCGAGCGATCCGCCTTCGAGAATAATGCGAATCGCCCTGGACAGCATCGGCGCGACCGGCAGTACCGTGAAGCGCTCCGAATGGTCTTCCGGCAGCGCGATCGAATCGGTAATGACCACTTCCTGGATGCTCGGATGGTCCAGACGCTGCAGCGCTCCGTCCGAGAAAACGCCGTGCGTCGCGCAGACGATCGGGTCTTTGGCGTTGCGCTCTTTCAATCCTTCGACAACCTTGAGGATGGTCGAACCCGTGTCGATCAAGTCTTCCATAATGATCGGGGTGCGCCCTTCCACTTCGCCGATCACGTGCGTAATCATCGCTTCGTTGTGCGAAGGCCGCTTCTTGAGCATGATCGCGACCGGCGAATCGAGCCGGTTCGCGAGCTTCTCCGCCAGCTTCGCCCGGCCCGCGTCCGGCGATACGACGACCGGATCGGTAATATTTTTGCTGCGCAGATATTCGGCGATCAGATCGAGCGTCGTCAGATGATCGACCGGGATATTGAAGAATCCCTGAATCGCGGCCGCGTGCAGCTCGATCGTCACGACCCGGGTCGCGCCCGCCGTCGTCAGCACGTCGGCGACCATCTTGGCCGAGATCGGCTCGCGAGGCGCCGCTTTGCGCTCCTGGCGCGCATAACCGTAATACGGGATCACCACATTCACCGTTCGCGCCGAGGCCCGCTTGGCCGCGTCGATCATGACGAGCAGTTCGACAAAATGCTCGTTGATCGGATGGGACAGCGATTGAACCAGAAACACATCCAGGTTGCGGATGCTTTCTTCATAATGGACATAACTCTCGCCGCTTTTGAATTTGGTCAGCTTGACCTTGCCGGGCGTAACGCCCAGATTGTCGCAAATCCGGTCCACCAGGCCCGGATTGGACGATCCCGAAAATATACGCATCCTGTGCTGCATGTCGCCCTCCCGAATCTTCTTGAATGATTTTCGCCGATACTTTGCGATCGTCTTGCCTTCTTATCTTCTCCGCCTCGCGGATTTCATGAACTTGCCTTGATTATACCCCAATCGGCGGAGCGGCAAAAGTAAGGTTGTTTTGAAAAATTGAGGGGGGACGAGTTAGCGAGAAAATCCTATCCGCAGAAGAAGCTCAAGGGCTGCGGGAGAAATTCGTTAGCCTATGCTTCCGCTGTGACGAGCACAAAGCGCAACGAGAAGAGAATGTTGCAGGAGCGCATCATTTTCGGCGGGAAAGAGGCTATATCCAAGATATTGCTGCTCACATACATCATTTTCAACGATTTTTCGCTCTATAGGTCAAACAAGGCCGAAAATGATGCACATCCGCAACATTGCTTATATTCGGAACGATCATCGAAAAAAATGATGCGCGTACGCAACATTTCATCTGAACAATGCGTTTCCCTCTGCTTTCACCTTGAATATAGATCCTCGAACTCGCGCTCCCGGTGAACGTCATTTTAGATACGGGAAAAAGCCGCCGGATCTTCCCGGCGGCCTGTGGCGTGTCTTCAAACCTCGAAGGAAGCAGATTCGGCTGAATTTTCGTTTGATGCAAGGAACTTTTCCGAAGGCATGCCGGGGCAAGTCAAGGGAACGTGACGCGGCGTTGAATGAAGCGTACACGCTTTAGGTACGGTTCATTAGCGGACAAAAAAGCAGCTAAAGATGCACTTCGGTAGGTTTGAAGACACGCCCTAAAAGCGAAACAAAGTCGGCGTGCTTATTTCTCTCCTTTTCAATCCTCTTTCACTGCTCTTCCTGCTGTCACTGCTCTTCCTGCTTCCCTGCTTCCCTGCTCGGCATATTCGCACCGCTCAGCCTGTTTAAACTGCTTATTCCCTTTGTTCCCCTTTTAACTTCATCCTGCCCCCTGCTGTGCTTCACTGCTCCTCGGCGCTTCCCCGCCGCTCCAACCTACTCCGTCAGCGCAATCATTGTCCGCTTCCGGCGGTCGAACGTCGCTACTTCATGCACGCCGAGGCCGAGCAGCTGCGCCCGCGCGACATCCAGGTTCTCCGACAGCTTGGCCGGATCGTGCGCGTCCGAGCCCAGCGTCAGCGGGATGCCGAGTTCGATCGCGCGGCGCAGCAGACGCTCCGACGGGAACATTTCCGCGCACGGCTTGGTCAATCCCGACGCGTTCAGCTCCATGACGATGCCGTTTCGGGCGATGCGATGCAGGGCTCGTTCTTCCAGCTCCGACCTCTGCTCGCCCTGCTCCGCCGGGGGCGCGAAACCGAAGCGCTTGATGACGTCGAAATGGCCGATGATATCGTAGAATCCCGTTTCCGCCGCGCGGCCGATCGCTTCGTAATACTCCGCATATACTTCCAGCGGATCGCGGCCTTCCCAGCCGGCGGTCTGGCGATAATCCGTCACGTCCCATTCGCCGAGAAAATGCACCGAGCCGATCACGTAATCCCAAGGATACGCGTGCACGATCCGCTCGATCTGCTCTTCCCAGCCCGAGATATAATCGCCTTCCAGGCCGAGCTTGAGCTCGATTTGGCCTTTATATTTCTCTTTGAGCGCCAGCACTTCCTCGACATATCTCGGCAGTTCGTCCATCGGCATCGCCATCTCCGGGTAATAATTCGCCGGATCGACGTGGATCAGCGGCATATGGTCCGACAGCCCGAGCTGCCCGAGGCCCAGTTCGATGCCGCGCCGCACGTACTGCTCCAGCTTGCCGACCGCGTGTCCGCAGCGCTCGTGATGGGTATGGTAATCGATCAACATGCGGGTACCCTCTCCTCTCGTCAAAAAAGCGGTCCAAGCTCTCCATGCGGCCGCTTCCTCAAAAAGCCGCCCGGAGCGCCTGCCCGCCTCTATTCCTTTTTCCCGTTCGTTCCCGCCCCCGCGGCGGCGAACCGTCAGTCGCGGCGGGGCCGCTCGTGCCGGCGCGCCAGTTCGTCCATAATCCGGTCCAGCGGCAGCTTGCGCTCTTCGAGCAGCACCAGCAGATGGTAGATCAGGTCGCTGACTTCGAGCTGCAGCTCGTCGTTGTCGCCGTTTTTGGCCGCGATAATCGACTCCGCCGTTTCTTCGCCGACTTTTTTCAGAATCTTGTCGATGCCTTTCTCGAACAGGTACGTCGTGTACGCGCCTTCCGGCCGCTCGATATACCGCTGCGCGATGATGCTTTCCAGCTCCGCCAGCACGTCGAAACGCCCGTTCGCTCCCGCGGCGCCTGCTCCGTCTGCCGCTCCGGCTCCGCCGCTTTCCGGCTCAAGCCCCGGCACGCGCTCGCTTTCCGCTTCGGCTGTACCGCCGCCCGCCGCTTCCGCGTTCTTTTCCAGCTCCGCGTTGTTGAAAAAGCAGCTCACCCGCCCCGTGTGGCAGGCCGGCCCGGCCGGCAGCACGCCGACCAGCAGCGCGTCCCCGTCGCAGTCGTAGCTGAGCGAGACAATCTTCTGCACATTGCCCGACGTCGCGCCTTTGTGCCAGAATTCCTGCCGCGAACGGCTCCAGAACCAGGTCTCGCCCGACTGTATCGAACGCTTGAGCGACTCCTCGTTCATATAAGCCAGCGTCAGCACTTCTTTGGTATTCGCGTCCTGCACGATCGCCGGGGCCAGCCCCTGCGCGTCCCATTTGACCTGCCCGGCAAACTGTTCCGCCGGCACCGTCACATCGCTTTCTCTCGTCATCTGATTTCGACTCCTTTTTGCTTCAATCGATTCTTTAGATCCGGAATCGCAATTTCTTTGTAGTGGAAGATCGTCGCCGCCAGTCCCGCGTCCGCCGTGCCTTCCGTAAACACGTCGTAGAAATGTTCCGGTTTGCCCGCGCCGCCCGAAGCGATCACCGGCACCGATACTTCGCGGCAGACGGCCCGGGTCAGGTCGAGATCGAAGCCGTCTTTGGTGCCGTCCGCGTCCATGCTGGTCAGCAGGATCTCGCCCGCTCCCAAACTTTCGGCGCGCCGCACCCACTCCAGCGCCCGGATGCCGGTCGATTTGCGTCCGCCGTGCGTGTACACTTCCCATTCTTCCCACTCGGGATTGTACTTGGCGTCCACCGCCAGCACAATACACTGCGAGCCGAACCGGCGCGCGCCCTCGGCGATCAGTTCGGGCCGCAGCACCGCCGCCGTGTTCACCGCCGTTTTGTCCGCGCCCGCTCTCAGAATGCGCTTCATATCGTCCACCTGCGAGATGCCGCCTCCGACCGTAAACGGAATCGTGATCTCGCCCGCCGTCTGGCGCACCACCTCGACCATCGTCGCCCGGCCTTCGACCGAAGCGGAGATATCGAGAAACACCAGCTCGTCGGCGCCTTCCCGATCGTAGACCGAGGCCAGCTCCACCGGATCGCCGGCATCGCGCAGATTGACGAAATTGACTCCTTTGACCACGCGTCCGTCTTTTACGTCCAGACACGGAATAATTCGTTTCGCGAGCATGCGGCTCCTCCTCCAGGATTCTTTTTTATCTAAAAAGGCTGCCTCAACGCCCGACTGCTTCCAGCGCCGCCGCCAGATCGATGCTGCCCGTGTAGAGCGCTTTGCCGACGATCGCTCCGCCGATCCCGTCGCCCGCGTGCGCGGCCAGCCGCTCCAGATCGCTCTGCACGCTGACGCCGCCCGACGCGATGACCGTTTTGCCGGACGCTTTGGCCAGACTGAGGATCGCTTCCACATTCGGCCCTTTCATCATGCCGTCGCGCGAAATATCGGTAAAAATAAACGTTTCCGCGCCTTTGTCCGCCAGCTCCTTCGCCAGATCTTCCGCTTTTACTTCGGACGTTTCCAGCCAGCCGCGCGTCGCCACGAAGCCGTTTCTCGCGTCGATCCCGATCGCCGCGCGGTCGCCGTACTGCGCCAGCACTTTTTCGGTAAACACTTTGTCTTCGATCGCCGCCGTGCCCAGGATCACCCGGCTCACGCCGAGCGACAGCAGCAGCTCCACGTCTTCGAACGTGCGCAGCCCGCCGCCGACCTGAACCGGAACGTTCAGCGCCGACGCGATGCTCCCGATCAGCTCGTGGTTGACCGGACGTCCCGCTTTCGCCCCGTCGAGATCGACCAGATGCACGTATTTGCCGCCGAGCGACTCCCACTGCTTCGCCGCGTCCAGCGGACTTTCGTTGAATACCGTTTCCTGATCGTAATCGCCCTGAAGCAGCCGTACGCACTTGCCGCCCCGGATATCGATCGCCGGATAGATCGTAAATGCCGCCATCTGTCCATTCTCCTTTTTCGGCGCGTTCGCGCTTTTAGTCATCGCCATTGTTCCCGACGCCACCGCTTATTTCTTGTTGACCTTCGCTCTGCCTGCCGACCCGGCGCCGACAATACAATCGGGCCGTTCGCGGCAGCCCCTCATTCGAACCGTTCCGGCTAAGCCTGCGCCCGTCCTTCGGACAGCTTGAGGAAATTGCGCAGCAGGCTCATGCCGAGCTCGCCGCTTTTCTCGGGGTGAAACTGCATGCCGTAGACGTTATCCCGCCCCACGATCGCGGTCACCGGCAGCCCGTAATCCGCCGAAGCGATCAGGTCGCCGGGTTCGCCCAGCTCAACATGGTAGGAGTGCACGAAGTAGACATGTCCTTCCTCCAGCCCGTCCAGCAGCGGCTCGCCGCCGCGCGCAAAGTCCAGCCGGTTCCAGCCCATATGCGGCACTTTGAGCTCCCCTGCTTCGAAGCGCACCGCACGGCCCGGCAGCAGTCCCAGTCCTTCGTGCTTCCCGTGCTCGTCGCTGCCGTCGAACAGCAGCTGCATGCCGAGGCAGATGCCGAGCAGCGGTTTGCCTTCGCCCGCCGCTTTGCGCACCGTCAGATCGAGCCCGGTATCTTGCAGATGGCTCATCGCGTCGCCGAAAGCGCCCACGCCGGGCAGCAGCACGCCGGACGACTCCAGAATCTCGCGTTCGTCGCCGGTAATCAGGTAATCGTAACCGAGCCGCTCCACCGCCTTGCTGACGCTGTGCAGATTGCCCATGCCGTAGTCGACGATGGCGATCGTCATGCTAGAGCACTCCTTTCGTGGACGGGATGCCGGTTACGCGCGGGTCGATCGACGTCGCTTCGTCGAGCGCGCGGCCGAGCGCTTTGAACACCGCTTCGATCATATGGTGCGTGTTGCGGCCGTAGTGCACGATGACGTGCAGCGTGATCCGCGACTCCAGCGCGAACTTCCACAGGAACTCGTGCACCATCTCCGTCGAAAAAGTGCCGACCTGCGCCGACGGATACTCCGCGCGGTACTCGAAATGCGGCCGCCCGCTCACGTCGATCACGACCTGCGCCAGCGCTTCGTCCATCGGGATAAACACGTTCGCATAGCGCTTGATGCCGCGTTTGTCGCCGAGCGATTCCAGCAGCGCCGCGCCCAGGCAGATGCCGATATCCTCGACCGTATGGTGATCGTCGATATCGATATCCCCGTCCGCGTCGACATTCAGGTCGAACTGCCCGTGCTTGGTGAACAGATCGAGCATATGGTTGAGAAAAGGCACCCCTGTCGAGATTTCCGACACGCCCGTGCCGTCGATGCCGTACGACAGCTTGATATCCGTCTCGTTCGTTTTGCGGGCGATGCTCGCGCTGCGCGCGCCTCCGCCCGCCCGGTTTCCCTGATTGGCTTCCGTCATGGATCATGTCCCCGCTTTCCGGTATTGGTTAATTGCCGCCGCTATGCTGATCGGCCGCTTTGTCGGCCGAATCAATCCGCTTCGTTGAATCGGTCGGCTTCGCCGCATCTGCTTGTCGGAGCGTCTTCTTGCGAAGCCCGATTGCAGGCGCCGATTTATCATTCATACGCTTTACTCGCTTCGAGGAGCCGATGCGCCTTCCTTGTTCACGCGCACTTCGATCGCCCGCGCATGGCCTTCCAGCCCTTCGCGCCGGGCCAGCTCGATAATGGTCGCGGCGTTCTTGAGCAGCGCCTGCTTGCTGTATTGGATCAGGCTCGATTTCTTGATAAAGTCGTCCACGTCGACCGGCGAAGCGAACCGCGCCGTGCCGTTCGTCGGAATGATATGGTTGGGACCGGCGAAGTAATCGCCGACCGGCTCGGAGCTGTACGGCCCGAGAAAGATCGCGCCCGCGTTCTCGATCAGGCCGAGGTAATCGATCGGGCTTTGCACCATGACTTCCAGGTGCTCCGGCGCCAGCCGGTTCACAACGTCGATGCCTTCCTCGACGCTGCCGGTCACGATGATCGCGCCGTAATTCTCGACCGAAGCCCGCGCGATCGCTTCGCGCGGCAGCCGCGCAAGCTGCCGTTCTACCTCGGCGGCGACGGATTCCGCCAGCCGCTCCGACGTCGCGACGAGGATCGCCGACGCCAGCTCGTCGTGCTCCGCCTGCGACAGCAGGTCGGCCGCCACGTATTCCGGGTCGGCCGTTTCGTCCGCCAGGACGACGATCTCGCTCGGTCCGGCCAGGCTGTCGATATCGACCAGCCCGTACACTTCGCGCTTCGCCAGCGCGACGTAGATATTGCCGGGACCGCAGATCTTGTCCACGCGATCGATGCTCGCGGTGCCGTACGCCAGCGCGGCGATCGCCTGCGCGCCGCCGACCCGGTAGATCTCGGTCACGCCGGCTTCGGCGGCGGCGACCAGAATATACGGGTCGATGCCTTCCCGGCCGCCCGTCGCCGGCGGGGTGACCATGACGATCTCCGGCACGCCCGCCACCTGGGCGGGAATCACGTTCATCAGCACCGAGGACGGGTAGGCGGCTTTGCCGCCCGGCACATACACGCCGACCCGTCGCAGCGGCCGGATAATCTGGCCCAGCAGGCTGCCGTCCGGCTGCAGTTCCATCCAGGAATTGCGCTTCTGCTTCTCGTGGAACGCGCGGATATTGGCCGCCGCGGCCGCGATCGCTTCGACAAAAGACGGCTCGACCCGTTCGTAAGCCGCTTTCAGTTCCCGGTCCGTCACCCGAAGCCGAGACGCTTCCAGCTTCGTACGGTCGAGGCTTTCCGTATAGCGCAGCAGCGCCGCGTCGCCTTCGGCCTTGATATCGCCGACGATCTTCTTGACCGCCTCGATCTGCTCTTCCGAACCGTATTCCACGTCCCGGCGCAGATCGAACTGCGCCGCCGGTACTATCTTCATGATCGTTCCTCCCGCTGTCCGTTTGCGGCGAAGCCGTTGTATCGTCCGCTCCGCCGTCTATCCTATCTATAAGCTGCCCGGTCCCGCCATCAAACCTTCGCCGTGCCCGGCATCACCGTTTCCAGCCGGTCGCACAATTCCTGGATCGCCGTATTCTTCATCCGGTAGCTGACCCGGTTGGCGATCAGGCGGCTGGTAATGCCGAAGATGCTTTCGCGTTCGACCAGCCCGTTTTCTTTGAGCGTCTGCCCCGTCTCGACCATATCGACGATCCGGTCGGCCAGCCCGATCAGCGGCGCCAGCTCGATCGAGCCGTTCAGCTTGATGACTTCCACCTGCTCGCCCTGCTCGCGGAAATACCGCGTCGCCACGTTCGGGTACTTGGTCGCCACGCGCAGATGGATGCCCGGCTGCCAGTCCGGCAGCGCGATCACCGACATGCGGCAGCGCGCGATGCCCAGGTCCAGCAGCTCGTACACGTCGCGGTTCTCTTCGAGCAGCACGTCTTTGCCGACGATGCCGATATCGGCCACCCCGTACTCGACGTAGGTCGGCACATCGACCGGCTTCGCCATAATAAACTCCATATTCGCTTCCGGAATCGGAATCACCAGCCGGCGCGAATCGTCCACATCGTCCGGAATGACGATACCCGCCTCGCGGAACAGCTGCGAAGCCTTTTTATAGATGCGCCCTTTCGGCATCGCGACTTTCAGCGCTTCCGTCATGGTTTTCTCCTCCTTTACGGTATATCTTCAAACGTTATATTTTCAAATCCAGTACCTTTAGCGTTGACAAGAGACCGGCGCCGGTCCAGCCCGGCCTGATTGCTACGTTGACAAAAAGTCAACGTACCGTACAAAAAACACATTTTATTATGGTTACGCTGCTTATTAAGCAATGTAGAAGTGCAAAACCGGCTGTTTGATCTCCCGAATCCGCTCCAGGTTGCTTTTTCGGCAATGCAGCTGCTTCTGATACCAAAATTCCGCCGCTACGTTGTCAAAAAAGCAACCTAGCAGCTTGTCTCGACAGATACAAGATTCGCCGACAGAGACTTCGTGCACGACCCATACCTAAAGTCTCGGCCCGCTTCGCCCTTCAAGCACGTACAAAGCATTCGGACGTAAACCTCGCGTTCGAGCAAAACAAGCCGTTGATTGCTATAAGTTAAGTTCGGCCCGCCGCGCTCACGGATGACTCGCCATGATCGCACGCTGTAAGAAGGCTTCATGGAATTCCGATTCTCACTATTTTGCTTGTTTGCCTCTTGGATGCCCGCACATGCTGACAGTACCTTATGACTCAGTCCTTGCCCGCCGGCTGATTCTCGCCGGTGAAGCGCAGCACGCGGCTGTACCGGCCGCTCGCTTCTCCGCTTGCCGGCTCGGCAGCCGAGCCGACAAGATCGGGAATGCCGATCACCCGAGGCTCGGCGTCCCGGGCCGCTGCGCCGCCGGGACCGCCGGCGAATCGCGCCGCCTGGCCTTCCGGCTCCGCGCCGCCTGCGGCGGCCCAAGCCTCCGCTTGGTCGTCCGGCCCGATTACCGGACGCGCCGCAGTTACGCGGCCTATCGCGCCGCCGTCATCGGCCGGCGCTCCCGCCGCTGCGCCAGGCTCCGCATTCAGCCGCGTCACCGCCGCCCGGCCTTCGCCGCGCAGCCGGCGCGCTTCGGCCAGCGCTTCCGCGCGGCGCGGCGCGTCGTACACGATCAGTACCGGCCGCTCTTCGTCGGCGTCCGAATATTCCACGCCGTCCAGGATCCGGCTGGTCTTGAGCGCGAAGCCCGTCGCCGGCACGTCCCGGCCGAACTGCCGCAGCAGATTGTCGTAGCGCCCGCCGCTGCATACCGGGAAGCCCAGTTCGGCGGCGTAGCCTTCGAACACCATGCCCGTATAATACGAGAAATCCCCGATCATCGTCAGATCGATCAGTACATGCTCGGACACGCCGTAGTCGTCCAGCGCTTCCCATACGCTGCACAGATGCCGCAGCGACTCCAGCGCGAGCGGGTGGCGGCTGAGCTTTGCCGCCTGCTCACATACCTCGCGGCCGCCGCGCAGCCGCAGGATGCCCTCCAGCTCGCTCTGCTGCTCGGGCCCAAGACCGAGCGCGCCGGCGGCTTCGCGGAAGCCGACGTAATCGCGGTGCAGCAGGCGCTCTTTCAGCGCCAGCTGGTCCTCCTCGCGGCCGGGCAGCGCCTCGTCGAACAGCCCGTTCAAGAACCCGACATGCCCGAGCGCGAATCGGAACGATTTCACGCCGGCGGCCCGGAGCGAAGCAATCGCCAGCGCCACCACCTCGGCGTCCGCCTCCGGCGTGCTGTCCCCGACCAGCTCGACGCCGGTCTGGAAGAACTCCGCTTCGCGTCCCGCTTCTTCTTCGATTGCGCGGAACACGTTCGCGTGGTACGAGAGCCGCAGCGGCAGCGGCTCCTCGCGCAGCAGCGAAGAGGCAACACGCGCAATCGGCGCGGTCATGTCCGAGCGCAGCACCAGCGTCTGCCCGCGGTTGTTGAGCAGCTTGTACAGCTTGCGGTCCGATGTGGAACTCGCGATGCCCACCGTATCGTAATATTCCATCGTCGGCGTCTTGATCGGATTGTAGCCCCAGTTCGCCATGCAGTCCAGCACGCTGCGTTCGATCCGGCGCAGCCGCTTCGCCGCGCGCGGCAGATAGTCGCGGACGCCCGCCGGTTTTTCAAAGCCTTTCGGTTTGGACACTTCGTTCACCCCTGTCGGTTACTTTCGGCAGGATCCGGATTCCGGTCCGGCCCCAGCCTCTCTCTTCATCTATACCCACCATATCGAAAAGCCCTCTCCGGGGCAACTTCGGAATTCGCTTCGTCCGGTCTTTTCCAACCGGAATCAAGTATTCTCAACTTCAACCGCTTTAATATGGTACAGTGATAACATGGTAACAAAATAAAGCGTACGCCTATATTAGCATTTCCCGGCGGGCGGAGTCAATCGGGCTCTGCTTTGTACGTAAAACAAGAAAGCCCTTATCCGCGGCAGGCGGAAAAGGGCTTTGGAATATTCAGACTTTGCGCGCGGCCGGCGGAGTCTCCAAGCTTTCCCCCGCTCCCTGCGCGGCGCGTGCCGCGGGCGTAGGTCCCCGCAAGCCGCGCCGCGCGGCCTCCATGCTCAGACGTTCCGTTCGGTCGCCGTCGCCGGCGCCGCGGGACCCGTCTTCTTTTTACGCAGAGAAGCCGGGACGTTGCCCAGCAGCACCCACGCCCCCGGGATCCAGCGCAGAATGGACTGCGTGACGATCCAGGACACGATCAGCGCGCTGAGCAGGCCGCCGTAGACCCACAGGAAATACGATACCGAACCCAGATGCACATGGCTGAAGAACCAGTCTTTCGTATCGCGGTAATAGCCCAGCACGAGCGGGTGGACCAGATACACGGCAAACGACAGCTCCCCGAGCCGCGTCAATCCTTTGACGATCCACTTCGGCGCTCTGCGGTACAGCAGGAACGAGACTCGCATCAGCACCAGCGCCGTGAGCAGCGTATGCACATTCCAGATCAGCTCGTAGTAGAGCGAATTGGCGACCAGGCCGTGCAGCCGCACTTCCTGATAGAACCAGACGTCCACGACCACGACCGCAAACCACGAGATCCACAGGACCGTATTCCAGAACTTCGCTTTGGCGGACAGGTCTTTGAAATCGTTCATCATCCAGCTGCGCACCTTGTCGAAATGGATCGCGAGGAACGCGCCCATCATATAGTAAGACAAGTAGGTGAT
Source organism: Saccharibacillus sp. CPCC 101409 (assembly GCF_030518235.1). Taxonomy (GTDB): domain Bacteria; phylum Bacillota; class Bacilli; order Paenibacillales; family Paenibacillaceae; genus Saccharibacillus. The sequence continues at coordinate 42,458 of NZ_JAULSA010000024.1, forward strand.
CGCAAGGCTGCCTTTGGTCGCGTACTGCAAATCGTATTTGTTCCAGAACACGAAGCCCCACTGGAGCAGCAGGCCGATCGGAATCGCCCAGCGCGCAATCCATTTGGAGGACTTGAACAGGATCAGCATCAGCGGGAACAGGATATAGAACTGCACACTGATGTACACGAAATACAGATGCGTATACGCCGTGCCTTCACGCAGGTTTTTCCAGTAGCGCGGCAGCATTTCGGAGAACTCCTGCGTCCCGAGCGTACCCGCCACATGCATCTTGTAAATAAAATACACGGCGGAGATCAGCACGTACGGCAGCAGGATGTACAGCATCCGCTTTTTGTAGAACCCTCCGACCAGCTTGCCGTTTACCGGACGACTGAAGTAATTGTAGAACAACACGAAACTGCTCAGCATGATAAACGAAGGCGTACCATATCTGAAAAACGCGTTAAGAAAATTGATCAGATAAAAAGCTTTCAAATTCACCGATTCCACAGTGGCAAAGGACGTCGAGTGCACATGAAGAACACCCAGAATAGCCAGTGCGCGGAAAGTATCGAGCTGCGGCAGCCTTTCTTTCTTGATTGAAACCGAACTCACCTTTACTGCTCCCTTCTTCTGCTTGTTGCTTCCTTCGCAATTATAAACCGAAGAAGGCAGTCGGTGTGCCGTTTTCCGGTTTTTTCAGAAAATATTAATTAATTCGGCTGCTCCGGCGTCTTGCGCTCCAGCACCCGCAGCGGATTGCCGCCGACGAACGTCCCCGCGTCCACGTCCCGGTGCACGACCGATCCGGCCGCGACCACCGCGCCGTCCCCGATCGTGACGCCGGGCAGAATCGTCGAGTTGGCCCCGATCATCACCTCGTCCCCGATCACGACCTCGCCGAGCCGGTATTCGCGGATCAGGTACTCGTGCGCCAGGATGGTCGTATTGTAGCCGATCACCGTATTGCGTCCGATCGTAATCTTTTCCGGAAAAAACACATCGACCATGACCATAAGCCCGAAAGCCGTATCCCGGCCCACTTTCATGTGGAGGATACGGCGGTAGATCCAATTTTTCAGTTCCAGGATCGGGCAGTAGCGAGCAAGCTGGATAAACACGAAGTTTTTGACACCTTTCCACGGGCTGACCGTCTTGTAAATCTGGCGCAGCGCGTTCGGGCCTTCGTCGACGAAACGGCGTTCCGTTCTTCTCATGACTGCACCCGCTCCGTTCCGGTCAGCGCATACAGGTCCCGCATATCGCGCAGCATATAATCCGGATTGTAGCCGGACAGCGTCTGCTCGCCTTTGAGCGACCAGGCGACGGCGGCGGCGCGCACGCCGGCATTCTGCGCCGACTTGATATCCGCCGGACTGTCGCCGACCATCAGCGCCGTTTCCTTGCTCGCGCCGAGCTGCTCCAGCGCTTTGAGCACCGGTTCGGCGTGCGGCTTGGGATGCGTCACGTCGGTGACGGTGACGACCGCGTCCATGTAGCGGTACAGATCGAACATCTCCAGCACCTTCATGCTGGTGGGCCGGATCTTGGTGGTCACCACGCCGAGACGGATACCGGCCGCGTGCAGGTTTTGCACGACTTCCTGCACATGCGGAAACGGTTTGACCATCGCGTCGTGATGCGCCAGATTGTAAGTCCGGTACGCTTTCTCCAATTCGGCGACATCCTGAAGACCGGAGAACACGCGCAGCTGGTTCTGAAGCGTTGTGCCCATATGCGGAATAATCGTTTCCCGCGTCAGCGGAATATCGCTCATCGTATGCATAAACGAATCGATAATAAGCTGGTTGGTATCGATAATCGTGCCGTCCAGATCGAACAGGACCGTTTTTATTGTGCCGCTCATGCTGTATTCACTCCTTGCGTCGATCTTGTTCGGACCGGACGGACGGCGATTCTTTATCGCTTCCGTATACCCGGGTTTCCGTAGACTCGTCCGAAACCGGCTTTGTATCGGCGCCGGACGCTCCGCGCAGCGTGTCGATCCGCCGCGTATCGGCAAGATCGGCGTCGGACGCTTCCGAAGTTTCCACGCGATGGCGGTCGTCGACGGCCGGCAGCGCGGTTTCCGCTTTGGAAGAGACAATCGGATCGGAATAGCGGATGTTGGCCTGCCCGTTCTTGCGGCGCACGATAATCAGCGCAATCGCGACGACGAAGAATACGATCGCCAGCAGCTGCGAGATGCGGACGTTGCCGTAAGCCGGATCGAGATAACCCTCCTGAAAACCGAACCAGGTCATCGGCGTCCACAGCGTATGGATAAACGAAGCCAGCCAGTCCGGTCCCTGGAACGCCAGGCTGTCGGTGCGCAGCGCTTCGATAAAGAAGCGGCCGATTGCGTACCAGATAAAGTAGCCGATAAAGATTTCGCCCGCGCGCACGAATTTGCGGCGGCGGATAATAAAGATCAGGATAATCCCGAGCAGGTTCCAACACGATTCGTACAGGAATGTCGGATGATGATAAACGCCCTGGATATTCATCTGGTTGACGATGAAGTCCGGCAGATGCAGCGAGTTCCGCAGAAAGCCTTCGGTCGTCTCGCCGCCGTACGCTTCCTGATTGACGAAGTTGCCCCAGCGGCCGATCAGCTGGCCGGCCAACAGGCCCGGCGCGCAGAGGTCGGCGATTCGCCAGAAGCTGTAACCTTTGATCCGCGTATAGATAATCGCGCACAGTACTGCGCCGATCAGCGCGCCGTAGATCGCGATTCCGCCTTCCCAGATCGCGAAGACTTTAAGCGGATTGTCCTTGTACTGGTCCCACTGGAACGCGACGTAGTAGATCCGCGCGCAGATGACCGCGGACGGCACGCCGAACAGCAGAATGTCCATAAACAGCTCCGGCGGAAGACCGAAGCGCTTGCCCTCCTGCATGGCAATCAGCATGCCGACCACGGCGCCGAGTCCCAGAATCAGTCCGTACCAGTGTACGGCCAGCGGGCCGATATTGAAGGCGATCGGATTGATCGCCAGAAGTGCCCCCATGCTTCTTCCCCCTTAGTCCAGATCGTCCATATCGTCGGCGATCGTCGCCGTCAATTTGTGCGTAAACTGCTGCGCCGCATTGAAGCCCATCCGTTTCAACCGGAAGTTCATCGCCGCCACTTCGATAATCACCGCCAGGTTTCGGCCCGGACGGACCGGCACGGTCACGAGCGGCACATCCGTATCGATGATGCGCGTCGTTTCTTCGTCGAGTCCCAGACGGTCGTACTGCTTGTCCGGCTGCCAGTTCTCCAGGCGAACGACCAGCGTGATCCGCTTATGGTTGCGGATTGCGCCCGCTCCGAACAGCGTCATCACATTGATGATGCCGACCCCGCGGATTTCGAGCAGGTGGCGGATCAGCTCCGGCGCCGTGCCGTCGAGCTGGTTATCCGCGCTCTGGCGGATTTCCACGGCATCGTCGGCGATCAGCCGGTGGCCTCGCTTGACCAATTCCAGCGCCGTTTCGCTCTTGCCGATGCCGCTGCTGCCGGTAATAATGATACCGACCCCGTATACGTCGACCAGCACGCCGTGGATCGTCGTCGTCGGAGCCAGCTTGCGCTCCAGGAAATCGGTTACGCGGCTGGACAGACTGGTCGTCGACATGCCGCTGCGCAGCACGGGAATATCGCGTTCCGCTCCAAGCTGAATCAGTTCTTCCGGCACGTCAAAAGACCGGGTGACGATAATGCACGGCGTCTCCTCGTTACAGAGCCGGCTCATCCGGTCCAGTTTGTCTTCTTTCGACAGCATATGATAAAAAGTCAGCTCGGTCTTGCCCAGCAGTTGAATGCGCTCCGGCGAATGATACTCGAAGTATCCGGCCATTTCGAGCCCCGGCCGATTCAAATCGTCGACGGCGATCGGACGGCGCAGCCCCTTCTCGCCCGATACGACCTCGAACTGAAATTGCTGAACCAGCTCGGACACCTTTACCTTTTTAGCCATTCCGTATTCTTCCCTTCTCCTGTCTCATGGTCGTTCTGTATTCCGGTATGGAAACGTACAGCTTTTACCCCTATCTCATTCATCGTAAAGGAAATACGGGTTGAAAGCAATGCCAGGTCGCCATACCGGCGGAAACAAAAAGCCGCCCCGAAGGGCGGCCCGATGTTCAAGTCGAGACAGCGTCGAAATTATTGTACGTCGTAGAAGACGTTAACTTCGGACTCTCTGTCGAAGACGTGTACTTTGTTCATGTCGATTGCAAGTCTGATCTGCGATCCTTCGCGCACGCTCGAACGTCCGTCTACACGTGCGATCGTCGTGTCGCCGCCAAGGCCGCTCAGGTAAAGCAGCATTTCGTGGCCGAGGTTCTCGGTAACTTCGACATTGGCCGCGAAGATCGTGTTCGGCGAAGCTTCCAGGAATACCGGCTCTTCGTGAATATCTTCCGGACGCAGACCCAGGATAACGTCTTTGCCTACCAGGCCTTTATCGCGCAGAACCTGCGCTTTGCCGCGAGGCACTTCAACGTCGAGGCCTTGAGCCTGGAAGTGCAGCGCTCCGCCTTGATCGGCCAGTTTGCCGTTGATGAAGTTCATTGTCGGGGAACCGATAAAGCCGGCAACGAAGATATTCGTCGGGTTGTTGTACAGTTCTTCCGGCGGAGCCGCCTGTTGAATGATGCCGTCTTTCATAACGACGATCCGATCGCCCATGGTCATGGCTTCGATCTGGTCGTGCGTTACGTAGATACAGGTGGTTTCGAGTCTCTTAACCAGCTTGGTGATTTCCGCGCGCATCTGACCGCGCAGCTTCGCATCCAGGTTGGAGAGAGGTTCGTCCATCAGGAAGACCTGCGGATCGCGGACGATTGCGCGGCCCAGAGCTACCCGTTGACGTTGACCGCCGGAGAGAGCTTTCGGTTTGCGTTCAAGCAGGTGCTCGATATCGAGAATTCTCGCCGCTTCGCGCACGCGTTTCTCGATTTCGTCTTTTTTGACTTTACGCAGTTTCAGACCGAAGGCCATGTTCGAGTATACGTCCATGTGCGGATACAGGGCGTAAGACTGGAATACCATCGCGATATCGCGGTCTTTCGGAGCCACGTCGTTGACCACGCGGTCGCCGATATACAGTTTGCCTTCGGAGATTTCTTCCAGACCCGCGATCATGCGCAGAGTCGTCGATTTCCCGCAGCCGGAAGGACCGACCAGCACGAGGAATTCTTTGTCTTTAATATCGAGATTAACGTCGATTACCGTTGCTTTGTCGGAACCTGCGTATTTCTTGTAGATATGTTCTAAGCGTACACCAGCCATTGATTGTTGCCTCCCTGTATTTAAGGATATGTGTATGGAGCTGAGTTGCTTTATTCGACCTGCTACCATATTACCCTGAATACGCTTTCCTGGCTATCCGCAAACTGCACAAAAATCCGCTCAGTCTTTTGTCACTTTATCCAATAGCAAAGCCAGCTTCATCAAAACGGCGTCTCCGAAGTTACGAACGTCGAGCCCCGTCTCGTGTTTGACCTTGTCCAGCCGGTAGATCAGCGTGTTGCGGTGGATGTACAGCCGCTTGGCCGTTTCGCTTACATTGCAGTTCATTTGAAAAAAAGTTTCCAGCGTCGTCAGCAGCTCCGAATCGGACAGTACGTCTTCCCGCCCCAGTACATTCTCCATAAAAGACAGCCGCTGATCGATCGGGATACTGTTGACCAGTCGCTCCAAACCCAGATCCCAGGGCAGATGCACGTTTCGCGTGACATGAAACGTCCTGCCGAGAAACACGCTTTCGCGCAGGATCCGCAGAGCCGCCACAAGGCCGTGGGCCGGCTGAAGCGGCTCGGCGACGGACAGATTGAAAATGCCCGTCCATTCGCTCGCAATCAATTCATATAGACCTAACCCGAACGCCTGCAGCAGCTCCCGGTCGGACTCCTCGTCCTCGCCGCGCTCTTCCGATACTTCGAGCACCTCCAGCCGATCGACCAGCAGCAGCCATTCGCGTCCGTGCAGCGGCACGACGATAACATCGCGCTCCAGAAAAGTCGTCAGCAGCTGATGAAGCTCTTCATAGCCGCCGAGCGAGTTCTGCGCGCCTTCACAGATCAGCAGAAACGGGATCATTTCCGTAAAAAGACGGCTTTTGAGCAGCAGCCGGTCCGGCAGTTCGTCGACCGACGTTTCCTGCTCCAACTGCTCGGTCAGCCAGCGTCCAAGCTGCTGGACCTCCGTTTCTTCATTCGCCGCGCTATCGGTTCCGCCGCTCAATGCAGCCTCCACCAGCAGCCCGATCAGCCGGCGCTGTGCAGGATCGATTCCCTCGTCTTCGATCCGGAAGAAAACGGCTTCTTTTTGCGCCGCGCCGCCGAAGATGCCGCCAAACAGCGTCGCGCCGCCGATAACCGCGCCTGTATGCAAAGCCGCGGCCTCCGTCTGCTCGAGAGTGCGTTCATCCGCGCCGGGTTCCTGGTGCGCTTCGGACAGAAGCGCTTCTCTCCATTCTTCGCTCGTCAGCCGGATCAATTCCACCGGCTTTTCAACGATCGTTTCCAGTTTCCTTCGGATCTCCTGCACATTCATAGCCGGCTCCTCCACTATCCGTTTTCTTTATATTTTATCATAAGCCGGGTTAAAGCTTAATCGGCACCTCGGAACAGCCTGTCGAAGCATATAATAACAACACAAAAAACCGTGCTTCGCCGAAACGAAACACGGTTTTGAGATGAGCCATGAAGGACTCGAACCTTCGACACCCTGATTAAAAGTCAGGTGCTCTACCAACTGAGCTAATGGCTCTTAAAACTGGTGGAGGCTGATGGATTCGAACCACCGAACTCGGAGAGAACAGATTTACAGTCTGCTGCGTTTGGCCACTTCGCTAAGCCTCCACAATACAAAAGATGGCTCGGGACGGAATCGAACCGCCGACACGAGGATTTTCAGTCCTCTGCTCTACCGACTGAGCTACCGAGCCATACAATGTAACGATAAAACGTATGAAATTGAATTAAATGGCGGAACCGACGGGATTTGAACCCGCGATCTCCTGCGTGACAGGCAGGCATGTTAACCCCTACACCACGGTTCCAGGCCAATTAATGGTGCCGGCGAGAGGACTTGAACCCCCAACCTACTGATTACAAGTCAGTTGCTCTACCAATTGAGCTACACCGGCATAATATGGTGGAGGCTGAGGGGTTCGAACCCCCGACCCTCTGCTTGTAAGGCAGATGCTCTCCCAGCTGAGCTAAGCCTCCATGGGAATAAAGATAAAATAGCGGCGGAGGGGATCGAACCCCCGACCTCACGGGTATGAACCGTACGCTCTAGCCAGCTGAGCTACACCGCCATATTACAGATGCCACATTCTCTCCTATATAATAGAAGGAAATGGCGGAGAGAGAGGGATTCGAACCCTCGCACCGCTAACGCAGTCTAACCCCTTAGCAGAGGGTCCCCTTATAGCCACTTGGGTATCTCTCCAAAACAGTTCTTGCGCAGCAAACGCGAGTGTTTGCCACTACTCTTTCATCACTCAAGGTTTGCACCTTGAAAACCGGATCCGAAACGATTTCTTCGCGTCATCGAAGTGACTTTTCTGTTGAAAAGTCGGGAGGATAAGCCCTCGACCGATTAGTACTGGTCAGCTCCACGCATTGCTGCGCGTCCACCTCC
>NZ_JAULSA010000025.1 GCF_030518235.1 Saccharibacillus sp. CPCC 101409
AGTTCGTCAAGCACTTTTTTTAACTTCTTTTTCAGCGCTTATTTTCTTATGAACTTCTTTCGATCGTGCCGGCCTTCTCTCGAAGAGCCGTTTATTAATGTAGCACAGCCGCAGCGAGCGAGTCAACACTATATTGCAGATAAATCAAACAATATCATTTCTCGGCATTTTCCACGCCTTGAAATCTGGCTGCAATATATGGATTATACAATGAAAACGCTTCGCTGTCAGCGATAATCCGTGAAAAACCCACAAAAAATACGGCTTCGGAACAGACGCTCCAAAGCCGTACCTTTTCTTTATTGTACACAGCAGCAAAACTCTAGAGTTCTCTGCGGCCTTCAAGCGCTTTGGACAACGTCACTTCATCCGCATATTCCAAATCGCCGCCGACCGGCAGGCCGTGCGCAATTCGCGTTACCTTAATCTCGAAAGGCCGTACAAGGCGCGAAATATACATCGCTGTCGCTTCGCCTTCGATATTGGGATTGGTTGCGAGGATCAGTTCCTGCACCCGTTCGTCGCTGAGACGGTTCAGCAGCTCTTTTAAACGGATATCGTCGGGCCCGATGCCTTCCATCGGCGAGATCGCCCCGTGCAGCACATGGTAGTAACCGTCGAATTCTTTGGTCCGCTCCATAGCGACCAGATCTTTCGGGTCCTGCACCACGCAAATAACCGAGGAGTCCCGCGACTTATCCTGGCAGATCCTGCACGGATCCGTATCCGTAATATTGCCGCAAACCGAACAGTAATGCAGATTGCGTTTGACGCTGACGAGCGCTTTGGCGAAATCGATCACGTCGTCTTCCTTCATACTCAATACGTGAAAAGCGAGTCTCGCGGCCGTCTTCGGTCCGATACCGGGCAGACGGGTAAAAGCGTCGATCAGCTTGGCAATCGGCTCCGGATAATACAAGGCCACACTTCCCTTTTACAAATTAGTTTAGAACAGACCCGGGATCTTCATGCCGTTCGTGAATTTGCCCATGTCCTGGTTGGCGAGTTCTTCGGCTTTGGTCAGCGCGTCGTTAACGGCGGTCAGAATCAGGTCCTGCAGCATTTCCACATCGTCCGGGTCCACGGCTTCGGGTTTGATATTGATTCCGATCAGTTTTTTGTGGCCGTTGACTTCTACGCTGACTACGCCGCCGCCGGAAGTGCCTTCGACTTTTTTCGTGCCGAGTTCTTCCTGGGCTTTCATCATTTGTTCCTGCATCTTTTTAACCTGCTTCATCATCTGGTTCATGTTATTATTCATTGCAATCTCTCCTTAAATTGGCCCGGGGACGCGCTCAGCGCACGCCGCCGCAGGCAGAATTTATTCCTTGATAACAACCAGGCTCTCCCCGAACAAATTCAGCGCTTCGTCTACCCAGGGTTCTTTGCTGCCGTTTTCCTCTTCGTGTTCGAGCTCCAGCACTTCCGTCTTCGGGGCACCGGCGGATTCGGCCGAATCGGTCCAATCCTTCTGCATAATAGTGACCAGCCGCCGTTCTCCGCCGAGATATTCCGACAATACCTGTTCCACCACCTGGCGGTTGGCCTGCTTCTCGATCGTTTCGCGGTGGATATCGTTTTTGAACGCCACCAGCACCGCATCTTCGAGAGCGGACACCGGTTCGCCGTTGGTAAACCAGGCGTGAACGGTCACCTTTTCTTCTTTTACCCGCTGCAGCACCTGAGGCCACTTATTTCGAATTTCTTTAAAGTCGGCATCGTCCTTGTGCGCCAGGTACCGGTCCATATGCGGAGGCAGCTTGGCCATGCGCGAAACGCGCGGCGCGCTCTGACGAACGGCCGGACGACTCGACGCCGCTTCCCCGCCGCCCGACGCCGGAACGCCGCTGCGCAGCACCTGCTCCAGCTTCTTTTCCAATTCGGCGATCTTGCCTTCCAGCTTCTTAACCGCCTGCGAATCGGCCGGAGCGGCGCTTGGGCGCGCCTCGCCGGGTTCGGCCGACGGCTGATCGCCTACACTTACCAGATTCAGCAGCGCCACCTCGAACAGCATCTGCGGATTGACCGCATACTTCATCTCGTTCTGGTAACGGCTCAGCGTATCGATCATGCGGAACAGCATCTCTTTGGAAAAACGCTCCGCCGTCGCTTGAAAAGACGAAGCGTCCAGTACCCGCTCGGTCATGTGCTCGGAATTCGGCACCATTTTGATCATCAGCAGGTCGCGGAAGTAGTACAGCAGATTCTCCATGCATTTGTCGGCGCTTTTGCCTTCCTGCATCCAGCTCTCCACCGTTTGCAGCACGCCGCCCGCATCTTTCGCCGCAAGCGAATCGGCAAGCGCGGAAAACTGCTCGGAAGCGATTCCCCCGGTCATGCCGAGCACCTGCTCGTACGTGACTTTGCCTTCGGTAAACGCGGAGATCTGGTCGAGTACGCTCAGCGCATCCCGCATACCGCCGTCGGAAAGACGGGCGATATACTGCAAAGCGCTGTCTTCGGCGTCGATCTGTTCCTCGCGGCAAATCTCGGTCAGTCTTGCCGTCTGTTCCTCCAACGATACTCTACGGAAGTCGAAACGCTGGCAGCGCGAAATAATCGTCGCCGGCAGCCGATGCGGTTCCGTCGTCGCCAAGATGAACATCGCATGCTCCGGCGGTTCTTCCAGCGTTTTCAACAGGGCGTTAAAAGCTTCCGTCGTCAGCATGTGCACTTCGTCGATAATATAAACTTTACGCCGGACTTCGGTCGGAGCATATTTGATCTTGTCGCGCAGATCGCGGATCTCTTCCACGCCCCGGTTGGAGGCGGCGTCGATCTCAAGCACGTCCATCACCGCGCCGGCCGCGATCCGTTTGCACGTTTCGCATTCGTTGCACGGTTCGGGAGCGGGTCCTTTTTCACAGTTGACGGCTTTGGCCAGAATCTTCGCGGCGCTCGTCTTGCCCGTCCCCCGCGGCCCGCTGAACAGATAAGCGTGCGATACCCGCTGTTCGCGGATTGCGTTCTGCAGCGTTCGGATAATATGCTGTTGTCCCACCATGTCTCGGAACGACTGAGGCCGCCAAGCCCGGTAAAGCGCAATATGTTCCATGAACGGCTCCTTTATTTGGACTTCGGATTGTCTCCATTTTGCCTGGCTTCTTAACCGTCGTCTTCCCTTTATTATACTCTATTTCCGCCCGGATAAAAACGACGGCGTCCACTTTTGAAGGCGACAATCCCAACTTTTTTGCAGTTCTATTATATGAAGAAAAAGAAAAAAGCACCTCTGCCTGCGGCAAAGATGCTGATCGCTTATTTGAAAAGGATAAACCGTGCACCCGCCTTCGATACGATGCCATCCAAGCGGCACCTCTACACAACAACTCGGGCTAGGCCACCCTCCGGCACAAAAGCGGGCCTGCTTATGGCTGCTTCCTTCCGGACCTGACCAGGTTCACAGGTGCTCATTGCGGAGGACCCAACCGTCAACGTTATGTGTAGAGACCAAACCTTACAGGGCATGACCTCGAACGGGAATTCAACCTCGCTATAGCGGATTGCGAGTTACAGGGCACCGCTACCTCCCCATCTAGCACGGCACTCTTTATTATACGTGATAAAAAGAGAAAACGCAAACAGGCCGGCAATGCTTCTGCCGGCCGGGGGGAGGGTCCGGTTTCGATTGGCGCTCGGGTTGTTTTCCCGCCCCGGAATAGACCGATTCCGACGCAGTGGGAAAGCCAAAAGTCGCTTCAACTCGAAACCGGACCCTCCCCGCCCTCCGCCTCCTCTTTCGATGAGGGGCGGAAGGGGCGGACGAATAAAGCCGGCGGTTTGCCTGCCGCCGGCCTTCTTCGTCTTGCCGGGCAGAGCGGTCCGCTTCTGTACCCAAGCGGACCGGGTAGAGCGCGGCGGCTTCCCGATGGGCGTGCAAAGCCGCCCATGGGAAGGAGAACATTCCGTGGACGAAACAAACGTCCGCGGGAAACCTTTTCTCAAAGGCGGACTGCATAGTCCACCCCCCAGGCTCGGCCGATTGCGTTTGAAGCGACTTCGGCTTTGCTTTCCCAACGTTTGAGACCGGAGGCTCGAGCGCACGAAGCAAAACGAGCGGAGCGCAAAACGCAATCGGCCGGGCCCTACGCCTCTACGCCCTTGTGCGCCCTGGAAGAAAAGGCGGACTGCATAGTCCGCCCCCCAGGCCCGGCCGATTGCGTTTGGAGCGACTTCGGCTTTGCTTTCCCAACGTTTGAGACCGGAGGCTCAAACACACAAAGCAAAACGAGCGGAGCGCAAAACGGAATCGGCCGGGCCCTGCGGTCTAAGGAAGCTTCGCCTTTTAGACCAGTCCGACCGGACGTTTCGCCCGCCGCTGTCCTTCCGGCGGTACATGGCTGTAAGAGCCGATCACGACATCCGGCAGCTCGGCGCGGAAGATCTCCAGCATCTGCTTCATGCCGAGCAGCTCGCCGCGTGCCGGCGGAATCAGTTCAAGGTAGCTTTCCGGATCGATATTCAGGTTCCGCATCTGGATCAGCTTGAGGTCGGTGCGGCGCACGAACTCGACCATCGCCTCCACTTCTTCTTCGCGGTCGGTGACGCCCGGGAAGATCAGATAGTTGATCGACGTATAGACGCCCTGCTTGCCGGCGTAAATCAGCGACTTCTCGACATTGGCCAGCGTGTAGGCACGCGGTTTGTAGTATGCATTATAGTGGTCGTCCAGCGCGCTGATTGTGCTGACGCGCATCAGGTCAAGACCCGCGTCGACGATGCCGCGGATATGATCGGACAGACCGGCGTTGGTGTTAATATTAATATAGCCCATATCCGTGCGCGAACGAACCTCGCGCATCGCTTCGATAATAATCTTGGCCTGGGTGGAAGGCTCGCCTTCGCAGCCTTGTCCGAAGCTGATAATGGATTCCGGCGTAGTCAAGTGTTCCATCATAATCTCGACCAGCTCGTCCACGCGAGGGCGGAAGTTCATGCGCGTCTGAGGCGCGACGAAGCCGCTGTCGTCCGGCTGCTCGGAAATGCAGCCGAAGCAGCCAGCGTTGCAGGAGTAAGAAACCGGCACGCCGCCTTCCCAGCGGCCGAGGAACGTATTGGACGAAGTCAGGCATTCGTAGCCGAGCGCACAGTTGGACAAATGCTGGTACAGGCGGTTGTCCGGATATTTCTCGGTCAGATCGTGCACCTTGGCATTCAGCTCTTTGGTATCGCAGTTCTCCGGATTCCACTTCTCCGGATCGTCGCACTGCTCGGCCGTCACATAGAAGCGTCCGTCTTTCCAGACGACGGCGGAATAGCCGAACAGCGGCAGTTTATAGTCTTTGTCCGTTTTGACATAACCGGGCAGGCCTAGGCGGGTAAAGCCCTGCGGCAGCAGCGCGCCGACCGCCTGCATGCCGTCGAGCGCCACCATCTCGCCGCTCTCGGGATCGAAAGCAACCGGCTTGGTGCTCGGCAGCCCGACCAGGGTCGCGCCGTCGGGAAGAGGAATCAGCTCGTCTTCCATAATCTCCACGATCATATCGGCATTGCGTGCCAATCCGAACAGCTCGGGATGATCGTATACATTGCCGTTTTCGTCGGCATAAACCAAATACATGTGTAAAGTCTCCTTTATGCGGACTTGCGCTTAATTGCTGGTTACAGGGGCGGATGCGGACCGCGCCGCCGGACGTCTTGTCCCGCCGGAAGACGAATTGGCGCCGCTTTTCTTCGCGGGCGAAGAAGACGTCTTCTTGTCGGCGGATACATCGAAAGAAGCCAGGAATTCGGCATTTGTATTCGCGTTCTTCAGCTTTTTGAGGAAGCCTTCGACAAAGTCGAAAGAATCGTTCATATTTTTGCGGATATGCCAAACCGTCTCCAGCTCTTCCTTGGACAGCAGCATCTCCTCGCGGCGCGTGCCGGAACGGCGAATATCGATCGACGGGAAGATCCGGCGTTCGGCCAGCTTCCGGTCCAAATGCAGCTCCATATTGCCGGTTCCTTTGAATTCTTCATAAATAATATCGTCCATTCTGGAGCCGGTGTCAATCAAGGCAGTCGCCAGAATCGTCAGGCTGCCGCCTTCTTCCACATTCCGCGCGGAACCGAAAAATCTTTTCGGCCGATGGAAAGCGGCCGGATCGATACCGCCGCTGAGCGTACGGCCGGACGGCGGAATCACAAGGTTGTAGGCCCGCGCCAGACGCGTGATGCTGTCGAGCAGGATTACGACGTCCTTTTTATGCTCGACCATGCGCAGCGCGCGCTCCAGCACCAGCTCGGCGACTTTGATATGATTTTCCGGCAGTTCGTCGAATGTCGAAGCAACTACTTCGCCTTTGACCGAACGCTGCATATCCGTCACTTCCTCCGGACGTTCGTCGATCAGCAGCACGAACAGCTCGATCTCCGGATTGTTTTCCGAGATGCTGTTGGCGACTTCTTTGAGCAGCTGCGTTTTGCCCGCTTTCGGCGGCGCGACGATCAGGCCGCGCTGTCCGAGACCAACCGGCGCGAGCAGATCCATGATCCGCGCGGACAGCCGGTTCTGCGTTGTTTCGAGCGAGAGCTTTTTCTCCGGATAAAGCGGCGTCAGCGCCGGGAAATGCAGACGCTCCGCGGCCGTGGCTGGATCTTCGCCGTTGACGGCATTGACCTGAAGCAGGCCGAAATAACGCTCGTTCTCCTTCGGTGCGCGGCACTTGCCCGATACCAGGTCGCCGCTGCGCAGATCGAATTTGCGAATCTGCGAAGCCGAGATATAAATATCCTCAGCGCTCGGCAGGTAATTGATCGGACGCAGGAAGCCGTAGCCTTCAGGCAGTACTTCGAGCACGCCCTGCATGAACATCAAGCCGCTTTGTTCGGCCTGGGCGCGCAAAATGGCAAAGATCAGTTCTCTTTTCTTCATTTGACTGTAGTACGAGATCTGATACTGCTTCGCCAGTTTGTAGAGATCGGTCAGCTTCATTTCTTCGAGGTCGGAGATTTGCAGATCCATGTAAAATAACCACCTATTCAATTTTATATTAGGAAGGCGCGCAGGCTCCCGCAGGACGCTCCACAGGCCGTATCTTTCGGTAAGGGAAAAGGTTGAACGCCGTTCAGGGCGCAAACGCATGAAAAGACGCGAGACTCCGGGCTTCGTTCAGCCCCGTCGATCGCGATTCGGGTCGTTCGTTCAAATCTATATGGACACGCAGCGTGTAAAATTCCGATGTCGACTGCCTACGGAACAGATCCAGCAGTTTTTTTGAAAACTTTTATGGGCGGGCCCATACCTATTCGTCTTATAAGAAACGAATACCGGGCCGAGTCTTGTATATCCAATTATACCGTACTTTTTGTTTCCAGATTAAATAAGTTCGGAAGTAAAAGATCGATGAGTTTGAGCCCATATCCTGACGGACGGAAGTAAAACGAATAAGAAACGGAATTGAAAAAAACGGAGAAAAAACGTCCATTTACGATAAGCATTACCCATTTTACGGAAAAACTATTCGCTTATTGTGAAAAAAGCACCGACGCGGCCGGGAGCCGCGCCTGTACCGTTCAGTCAACGCAAGCAAAATTAAAATCGGATCAGACGGTCTCGCGCCAGACGTCGGCGCCGAGGCTGCGCAGATTCGTAACCAGGTTGTCGTAACCGCGGTCGATATACTCGACGCCTTCGATCTCGGTCACGCCGCCTTCGATCGTCAATCCGGCAATCACAAGCGCGGCTCCCGCGCGCAGGTCGGCCGCCTGGACCTTGGCTGCGTTGAGTTTGCCGCCTTCGATCACCGCGGAACGGCCTTCGACGCGAATCTTTGCGCCCATGCGCACCAGCTCCGGCACATGCTTGAACCGGTTGCTGTACACAAAATCGCTAAGTACGCTTGCTCCGCCGGCCTGCGTGAGCAGACTGGTCATCGGCGACTGCAGGTCGGTCGGGAAGCCCGGGTAGACCAGCGCTTTAACGTCGACATGCTCGTAATCCGGTCCGCCGATGATGCGGATGCTTTCGTCCATCTCCTCGACGGTAACGCCTATTTCCTGAAGCTTGGCGGTCAGCGCCTCCAGATGCTTCGGAATGACGCTGTCGATCAGGACGTTGCCGCGCGTCGCCGCGGCGGCAATCATATAAGTACCGGCCTGAATGCGGTCGGGAATAATCGAGTGGCGGCAGCCGTGCAGTTTCCGGACGCCTTCGATCCGGATCGTTTCCGTACCGACGCCCTTGATGCTGGCTCCCATGGAATTGAGCAAAGTTGCTACGTCTATGATTTCAGGCTCTTTAGCCGCATTTTCGATAATGGTGGAGCCTTTGGCTTTGGCAGCCGCCAGCATGATATTGATGGTCGCTCCGACACTCGCCACGTCGAGATAGATCTTGGTCCCGCGCAGTTCTTCCGCGTGCAGATGGATCGCTCCATGCTCGTTTACCGCCGTTGCGCCCAGCGCTTCGAATCCTTTGATGTGCTGATCGATCGGCCGGGGTTCGAAATTGCAGCCTCCGGGCAGTCCGATCAACGCTTCGCCGAATTTGCCGAGCAGCGCTCCCATCATATAATAAGAAGCCCGCAGTTTCTTGACCGGGCCGTTCGGCATCGGAATCGACTTGACGTTCGAAGGGTCGATTCTCATCTGGCTGCCTTCCCAGGAAACGCGAGCACCGAGTCCTTCCAGAATCTCGGCATATACCGCTACGTCGCTGAGCAGCGGGAGATTGTCCAGTATCACTTCGGAATCCGCAAGCAGCGCAGCGGGAATGAGTGCAATGGCACTGTTTTTCGCACCGCTGATCGTAACCGTCCCTTGAAGCGGACGTCCGCCGGTGATCATTAATTTCTCCATAAGTTCGAGGGTCCCCCTACTTGTTATGCAGCCGTTCAAAGGATTTTGAAAATGGCTTATTTGCAATCCGGTCGTTTCCAAAACACACACCCTAAAACAAAATGGAAAGACACCGGCTGAGCGGTGCGCTTTCCATAATGAATTCTTGCAAACTTCGGGTTCCGAATCGAGAAAATCGGAAGTTGAAAACCACGTTCCGTTTATAAAGTCCCGCGCTCGAAAGCTTAGGCTTTGTTGCTGGAACCGAATTCTTTGATCTTGCCGATAACGGTTTGTTTGATGGCTTCGCGGCCCGGCGCGATGAACGTACGCGGATCGTAAGCGTTCGGCTTTTCAGCCAGTACTTCGCGAACGACTTTTGCGAATGCGATTTGGTTTTCCGTGTTTACGTTGATTTTCGACGTACCCAGGGAGATCGATTTTTGGATATCGTGCGTCGGGATACCCGTGCCGCCGTGCAGAACGAGCGGGAGGTTGACCGCGTCGCGGATCTCTTCCATCTCTTTGAAGCCCAGGTTCGGTTCGCCGTGGTAAGGACCGTGTACGGAACCCAGAGCCGGAGCCAGGGTGTCGATGCCGGTTTCCTTCACGATGCGTACGCATTCGTTCAGGTCCGCATATTGGATGCCGCCGATTACGTCGTCTTCCTGTCCGCCGACCGTGCCGACTTCGGCTTCTACGGAAGCGCCTTTGGCGTGAGCGTATTCCACGACTTTTTTGGTCATTTCGATGTTTTCGTCGATCGGGTGGTGCGAACCGTCGATCATAACGGAAGTGAAGCCTGCGTCAAGCGCTTCTTTACACTTGTCGAAGCTCGAACCGTGGTCGAGGTGAATCGCAACCGGAACGGTGATTTTCAGGTCCTGGATCAGGCCTTCCACCATTTTAACGACTGTATAGAAACCGCTCATGTGACGCGCTGCGCCTTCGGACACGCCGAGGATTACCGGAGATTTTTCTTCTTCGGCCGCCGCGAGGATGGCTTGCGTCCACTCGAGGTTGTTGATGTTGAATTGACCCACCGCGTATTTTCCTTCGAGAGCTTTGTTCAACATGTCTGTCATCGAAACTAATGGCATGGTTGTTCCTCCTAATTAAATGTTGGATTTCTATATTGAACCGACATCCATACTTTCCTATTATACCACTGTCTCGGCAAATACTAAACAGGCACGTAAGGCGGATTTCCAAGGAATTTGCATGAACAAAAAAAGGCGCGGCGCGCCTTTTCATCCCCGCAGGTAGTTGCCCACCGCGATCCTCATCTCGTCGATATCGAACGGTTTGGTAAAGTGCATCAGCGCGCCCTGGTCCTTCGCTTCCTTGATCATGTCGAGCTCGCCGTAAGCGGTCATCATGATTACTTTGATATCCGGGTCGTGAGCCTTGATGTGTCTCAGGATTTCCAGGCCGTCCATGCCCGGAATCTTCATATCCAGCAGCACCAGGTCGGGCCGGTCGCTTTTCAGCAGTTCCAGCGCCTCTTTGCCGTTTGCCGCCTGGTAGGTCTTATACCCTTCGCTTCCGAACACTTCGGTCAGCAGCATGCGGATTCCGTTTTGGTCGTCGACAATCAATATTTTTTGTTCGCTCATTCTGCTCTGTCCTCCCCGGTTGCTCCCGTCGTCGGCCGATTTCTCGCGCCTCCGCCGGGGCTCTCTGCGCTCAGGAGCGTCCCCCTCGGCTTTTTGCCTACCCAGCTCCAGACTTCAAGTCTAATTCGACCTCTTCGCGCCCCATTCCTGCTAATTCCAGCAGAGAAGTCCGAATATTTCCCAATATCGGCGGGTAACGGAAGACAGGACGCGCAAAGAAGGCCCGGACAGCGTCCGGACCTTCCTTCGCGTTGTTACTCGGAATACGTGATCGAAGCTTTCACGAACTCGCGGAACAGCGGCTGCGGGCGGTTCGGTCTGGAGGTGAATTCCGGATGGAACTGCACCGCCAGGAACCACGGGTGGTTCGGCAGCTCGACGATCTCGACCAGACGTCCGTCCGGGGAAGTCCCCGAAATGACCAGTCCGGCCGCTTCGATCTGTTCGCGGTAAGCATTGTTGAATTCGTACCGGTGACGGTGTCTTTCGTATACCAGCTCGTCGTCGTAGCACTGCATGGCCAGCGTGCCTTCGACCAGCTTGCACGGGTACAGGCCGAGGCGCATCGTGCCGCCCAGGTCTTCGATGTCTTTTTGTTCCGGCAGCAGGTCGATCACCGGGAACGAGGTGGACGGGTTGATCTCGGAGCTATTCGCGTCTTCCATGTTCGCCAGGGCGCGCGCGTACTCAATTACCGAGACCTGCATGCCGAGACAGATGCCGAAGAACGGCACGTTATTTTCGCGCGCATAACGGATCGCCGTGATCTTGCCTTCGATGCCGCGATCGCCGAAGCCGCCCGGAACCAGAATGCCGCCGAGTCCGCCCAGCATTTCGTCCACGTTGTCCTCGCGCACTTCCTCCGCGTCCACCCAGCGGATCTTCACGTCGGCGTTGGCGTCGAAACCGGCATGCGACAGCGACTCGACCACGCTCAGGTAGGCGTCGTGCAGCGCGACGTATTTACCGACGATCGCGATCTCGACCGTTTTCTCCAGCTTGCCGATCCGGTCGACCAGCGCTTCCCACTCGGTCATGTCCGGCTGCGGCGTATCGAGCTTCAGGTAGTTGACCACGATCTCGTCCAGGCCTTCGCTTCGCAGGTTGAGCGGCACTTCGTAAAGCGTCGAAGCGTCGCGGCATTCCACGACCGCGTCTTTGTCCAGATCGCAGAACAGCGCCAGTTTCGCCTTGGTGTCTTCGGACAGCTCGTGCTCGGTCCGGCAGACGATGACGTTCGGCTGAATGCCGATGCTGCGCAGTTCTTTCACGCTGTGCTGCGTCGGTTTCGTTTTGATCTCGCCCGCGGCTTTGATATAAGGAATCAGCGTTACGTGAATGTACATCACGTTGTCGCGGCCCACGTCGCTGCGCATCTGGCGGATCGATTCGAGGAACGGCAAACTTTCGATGTCGCCTACCGTACCACCGATTTCGGTGATGACGACGTCGGAACCCGATTCGCGGCCGGCGCGCATCAGGCGTTCTTTGATCTCGTTCGTAATGTGCGGGATAACCTGCACCGTTCCGCCCAGATATTCGCCGCGGCGTTCTTTGCTGATGACGGAAGAATAGACTTTACCCGTCGTCACGTTGCTGTTCTTCGACAGATTGATATCGATAAAGCGCTCGTAGTGCCCGAGGTCCAGGTCGGTTTCCGCGCCGTCGTCGGTCACGAATACTTCGCCGTGCTGATACGGGCTCATCGTTCCCGGGTCCACGTTGATATAAGGGTCGAACTTTTGAATGGTTACTTTCAGGCCTCTGTTCTTCAGAAGTCTGCCGAGCGATGCGGCCGTGATGCCTTTGCCGAGCGACGAGACGACCCCGCCCGTTACGAAGATATACTTGGTCACTGTAGAAAACCTCCTGTAATGTCGTTCTGGTACTGCCTTTTCCTGCTCTAAAAAACGTTCCGGCGCATCGGTTGAACAAGGATCGGGATGGCTGCATTCATGGAAAAACACCCTATAAAAACAAAAAAAAGCGACACCCGTGTCCACGGGGCACTTTTATCGTTTCTTCCATATTGTCCGTACTTAAAGCAAAAGCCCAAGCAATAGTTTACCTTCTGGCCCGGACACTGTCAAGCAAAGAAAGCGGGCATTTTCGGCCCGCTTTCGCTGTGGAAAAGAAAGATCCGCCGCGGCGATTGCCGCGTCTTACTTCTCTTCTTCCTCTTCGTAATCCTCGTCTTCTTCTTCCTCTTCTTCTTCGTCGAGGTCTTCTTCGTCGATCTGTTCGCCTTCGATTTCCTCGTCCTCTTCGATTTCGTCGTCGACGATTACATCCTCGTCCACTTCTTCCTCGTCGCCGTCATACAGTTCGTCGTCTTCGTCCTCGTCGCTCGTATCGTCGAACGATTCTTCGTCCGAATCCGCAATGTACGTCGTTTCGTCGTCCAGATCGTCGTCGTCCTCGTCGTTGATGATGCGCGGACGCTTGGCGCTGACAACCGGATCTTCGGATTTCTCCAGCGGGTACCAGCGTTTCAGCCCCCACAGGTTGGTGCCGACGCAGGCGAAGCGCCCGTCGATGTTGATCTCCGTATACAGCTGGGCGATCATATCGGCGGATTCTTTTTCGGTCAGTCCGCGATGGCGCGCGACTTCCTTCATCAGGTCCGGGTAGTAGTAAGGTTCGTTGGCTTTCTTCAGGATCAAGAATGCCAGGTCGACCATCGGCATTTCGCGAATTTTCTCGTTATCGATCGACAATTCAATCGGTGCAGGTGTCAAAGTATGGACACTTCCTCTCAAACATAGTGCGGTTCGGTTATTACAGAAAAAGTCAACCTAAGTAAAACGCATCCGCGCTCAAAAAGCAAGAAGCGCGGACGATTTTGCGGCGGCCTTGGGCGGAAGCGGGTCGCGGAAACGAAGCGAAGCGGCCGAAAAGACGTTCAAAGTCGTCTTTCGCCCTTCCCTCAAACCTCCCCGCTCCGGCTCCAAAGCGCCTTCTACATCCGTTCCGGCGCCGATACGCCGATCAGGCGCAGCACGTTGGCGATCACGGTGCGGGTCGCGTCCAGCAGCGCCAGGCGCGCCTGCGTAAGAGCCGCGTCTTCGGTGATGAAGCGCTCGGCTTTATAGTAGCTGTGCAGCATCGCCGCCACTTCGTACACATAGCGAACCAGGCGGTGCGGCGCATACCCGTCCGCGGCGATGCGGATTTCTTCCGGCAGCTCGCCCAGCTTGCGCAGCAGGTCGTACTCGTGCGGAGCGGTCAGCTTGCCCAGATCCACCTGCTGAAGCGGCAGCACGGCGACGCTCTGCTCCTCCGCCTGGCGGAAAATGCTGCAGATGCGCGCATGCGCGTACTGCACGTAGAAGACCGGGTTCTCGTTCGACGTCGAAACGGCCAGGTCCATATCGAAGTCCAGATGCGAATCCATGCCGCGCATCGTGAAGAAGTAGCGCATCGCGTCCACGCCCACTTCGTCCATCAGGTCTTCCATCGTGACGGCTTTGCCGGTCCGTTTGGACATCTTGACCTTCTCGCCGCCCTGGAACAGGCTGACCATCTGCGCGATCAGCACGATCAGCTTGTCGGGATCGTTGCCGAGTCCCTGCATGGCGGCTTTCATCCGCGGAATGTAGCCGTGGTGGTCGGCGCCCCAGATGTTCATGACTTTGTCGAAACCGCGCGCGTACTTGTCGCGGTGATACGCGATATCCGGCGTCAGGTACGTGTAGGTGCCGTCGTTCTTGATCAGCACGCGGTCCTTGTCGTCGCCGTACGTGGTCGTTCTGAGCCAGGTCGCGCCGTCCTGCTCGTACACTTCGCCGCGTCCGCGCAGCTCGTCGAGCGCGTCCAGCACCTGTCCGTTCTCGTACAGCGACGTTTCGCTGAAGAAGACGTCGAAATGGACGCGGAAGCGGTCCAGGTCGCGGCGGATCTTCTGCATTTCTTTTTCCAGTCCGTAGGTACGCAGGTATTCCATCCGTTCGCCCTGGCTCATCGACAGCAGGCGGTCTCCTTCGAGCTGTACCAGCTCTTTGGCGAAGCCTTTGATATCCTCGCCGTGGTAGCCGTCTTCCGGCATCTCCGCGTCCTGGCCCAGCTCCTGGCGGTAGCGCGCTTCGATCGACACGCACAGATTCGTCACCTGGTTGCCGGCGTCGTTGATGTAATACTCGCGCGTGACGCGGTACCCCGCAAAGTCGAGCAGGTTGCACAGCGCGTCGCCGACGGCCGCTCCGCGGGCATGACCCAGATGCAGGCTGCCGGTCGGGTTGGCGCTGACGAATTCGAGCTGCACTTTCTTGCCTTTGCCGTCTTCGACGCGTCCGTAGTTCCCGCCCTGCGCATGAATGGTGCCGACGACCGGGTACAGATAACTTTTGTTCAGCGTAAAGTTGATAAAGCCCGGTCCCGCGATCTCCGCACGTTCGATGCCGGCTCCTTCGCGGTCCAGATTCTCGATAATCGCTTCGGCGATCATGCGCGGATTCTTCTTGGCGATCCGGGTCAGCTGCATCGCCGCGTTGGTGGACAGGTCGCCGTGCGACTTGTCTTTCGGCACTTCCAGCGCAATGCCCGGAATATCGGCTTCGGATACGAGGCCGGATTTGGCGATCGCCGCGGCGACCGCTTCTTTTACAGTGTTCTCAAGCTGTTCAAGCGGGTTAATCGTCATGTGAATGGTCTTCCTCCTGTATGGTTAAGCTTACGGCAAAACGGGCGGAGAGCGCGTCTTGGATCTCCAGGTCGTACTCCCAATCGATCTGCCCGTACACGCCTTCCATGCGCACGCTCAGCTCCCGGGTATGGGTAACCAGCGCAAAACGCGTGTAAGGCGAACGGTAAAAGCCGGCCAGGCCGCTCCCTTTGCGGAAGGACTGTTCCGATTCCACCTCGCCGTGGCGAATGATCTTGAGTTCGTCGTCCGTGACTTTGAGCAGCGTTCGCGTGCCCTCCGCTCCGCCGGCCGCGCTCGGTTCCTCGTAGCGGATATAAAGCGATCGGTCTTTCACAAATACTTGTCCGGCGAGCGTCTGCTCCACCGTCTCGCCGTCCTGCCGGCTGCGAAGCCGGATCAGGACGCGGTTCGTCTCCGGCATAGGGCTGCGCTCCAATCCGTATATTGAAGATTTCTTCTATAGTACTATAGCATATTCTAGCCGCCGAACGGTCCGAATTCAAACAAGTCGCGCGGAAAAAAGTGCCGTTTTCGCCGCCGCGGAGCGGGCTTGCGCGTTCGGGCGGTTTGCGCGGCGGCGGAACGTTTATGTAGGATAGAGAATATGCAGCCAGAAACAGGAGGAATCCCCATGCCAATCGAACCGCATTCCGAAGCGCGCGCCACGCATCCGCCCCGCGGTCCTTTCCGGCCGCTGCCGGCATCGCTGTTCTCGTCCGCCGCGCTGGAAGCCTCTCCGCTGCTGCTGGGACAGACTCTGGTCCGACGCACGGAAGCCGGGGAGATCCGCAGCCGGATCGTCGAGACGGAGAGCTACGGCGGCGTGCTGGACAAAGGCAGCCACGCCTACGGCGGGCGGCGCACGGCGCGCACGGAAATCATGTTCGGCCCCGGCGGGCCGGCTTACGTATACCTCATCTACGGCATGTACCACTGCCTGAACGTGGTGACGGGCGAAGCGGACAATCCGCAGGCCGTGCTGATCCGAGCCGTCGAGCCGCTGACCGAAGAAGACGAGCGCCGCATGCGCTTTTTCCGCAGCATCAAATCCAAGAAAACGGCGGATTTGTCGGGCGGCCCGGGCAAGCTGTGCCGGGCGCTCGATATCGACAAGTCGCTGAACGGCTGCCGGCTGAGCGTGCCGACCGGTCCGCTGTATCTTGAAGCCGGCGACGATCCGCATTCGCTGCCAATTCTATGCGGACCGCGCATCAATATCGATTACGCGGAAGAATACGCGGCGAAGCCGTGGCGATTCTGGATCAAGGACCACGCGTACGTGTCGGTCAACGACAAAGCCAATCCGCCCAAGCCGTTTTATTTGTAAGCGAAGCGGGCTCGAACGGGCGGACGGCTGGCTCGGGTTCCGCCGCCAGCCGTCTTGCCTAAAGCGGCGCAGCCGGCCGGCGCGCCAAAAAGCCGAAAAGCGCCGTCCCCCTGCGGGAGCGGCGCTTTTCGGCCTGCCTGTTATTGCGTACAGATGCGGCGTCCGCCGAGAAAGCGGGACGGTCCCGGCTTCAGCCGAGCGCTTCTTTCAATTCGTCCGGCGAGCGGTTCCACCAGTCTTCGTTGTGCGCCGTCAGCAGCGTCTTGAGCGCCGCTTTGGCTTCGTCGTCCATCTCGTTCAGGATAATCTTGCGCTTGATGGCGTAATCCAGCTTGTTGACGTGGTCGGCCAGGATCTTGAAGCCGCGCTTGGTCTCGCCGTTGATCCACATCTCGCACGCCGTCGCGCCCGCGTACTGGCCGCCTTCTTCCGTCTTGTCGACGGCGACCCAGACCAGCCACACCCGGCGGCCGCCTTCGGCGTCTTCGCGGTTGGCCGTAAACTTGATGCCGCGCTCGACTTTGCTCTTGGCGTGCATCGCGCCGACGTCGATCTTGGCTTCGCCTTCGTCTATAATAATCGGGGATACATTGTTCAAATTGATCGAGCCGGTGCCGAATCCTTTATGCTTGCTGCTTTTCTGGCTGCTGCTGATAATGTTAAGCCCAAGCTGTTTTTTGCCTGTTTGGTTGTCTTCCATAAACGGAGTCTGCGCCTCCTTCGGCGGATATTGTGAACGTAAAATTCTTGCAAAAAGTTAACCTTTTTTCATGAAACTCTTCATCTCTCTCTATTTTATCCGATAAAAAGACGAAAGCAAAACAAAAAAACCAGGAGCTTAATTCGCGCCCGGTTGCAGCCGTCGGTTTCTTCGTACGCTTCAGGCGGAGAACACTCTCGCAAATTTGTGTGAACATCATCTTTTTTAACTTTCCGAAAACGCTGCAACCACGCGGGTTCGGACGTTTCGGTGGAAGGTCCGTGTCCAACACGCACCGAACAAAGTTAAATAAAGGTTTGCCAACGGCTAAGTCCTTTGCTACAATGTGTTTTGTGAGTAGTAACAACTTTGTAAACTTTAATCCGGCCCTTACGAATTAAGCGGCCATTCATACTTTTGACAACGACGAATAACAACTGGAGCTTTTTCGGTGCAAACCAAGATCTGAGCCAAATTCCGGCACCGGGAAGCGGGGGAACCAGTTATGGGTGAATTGACTTCGCAACAGAGGAGTCATAGGGGGACCTTCTCAACCGAATCCTTAAGCTAACCTCGCAGGCAAATGGAAGGGGTACAAAGTCTTTGAAGAAGAAGCTGACAGCCGCAGTAATGGGACTTGCAATTGCATTTAGCGTTGCAGCCACAGGAAACGCTCATGCAGACTCCAAATTGGACAATGTAATCGACTCTGCACTTGGAACACCGTACCGCACTGCGGGAACTTCGCTTAACGGATTCGACTGCTCGGGATTCACCAGCTATGTGTTCGACAAGCTCGGAATCGATCTGCCGCGCCAATCGTCTTCGCAGTACAGCGCAGGTTCGAAGATTGACAAAAGCGACCTTCGCGCCGGAGACCTGGTATTCTTCAATACCAACGGCAGAGGCATTTCGCATGTCGGAATTTATGTAGGAAACGGCAAATTCGCCCACGCATCGTCTTCGAACGGAGTTCGTTACGACAGCCTGAGCTCTAGCTATTATGCCGACCGTTACGTAGGCGCTTCGCGCTACATGAGCACTTACACATACAATACGGTTGCCAACGATTAATTCTCTTTTATAACTCAATCGACTATTCTTGCCTTTAGAAGCATTTCAGGACCGCATTCGATGACCGCCATCATCCGATTGCGGTTTTTTCATGCTCGGCCGCCTCCGTATTGACGGGAAAGCCGCCGTTCCCTGTCTCTTACGAAACGGAACATGAAAAGGTTGCATACCGCTTGAAAGTTTTGCTGCCGTGATAGTCATTATTTACCCCGACGCGCAAAGCCTAAACGGGGTTTTACCTATTTTTTAGTCGAAAAAATTCAAAAAAGGGAGCGAGCGAGCATGTGTGCATCTTCTTTTGGAGTTCGTCCGATGACCGAATCCGACGGCGAACAGATCAGCCGATGGTCGTACGAAAAACCCTACGATATCTACGGATGGATGCCCTGGGCGCAAATGAAAGAGCTCGGGATCGAATTCGGCGATCCCGAGCTGCGCGAACGGCAGTATGTCTCGGTATATCGGAGCGGAGAGCTCCAGGGCTTCGCCCAGCTGTTCCCGCTCAGCAGCACGATCCGGCTCGGCATCGGCATGCGCCCCGACCTGTGCGGACACGGGCTGGGCACCCTGTTCGTGCAGGCCGTCACCGCCGAAGCGCTGCGCCGCGCTCCGGACTACGAGATCGATCTCGAAGTGCTGACGTGGAACCAGCGGGCGATCAAGGTCTATACGCGGGCGGGCTTCAGCATCGCCGACACCTACGAACGGATGACTCCGGACGGCATGAAGCCGTTCTACTGCATGGTGTATCAGCCGCCCGCCGAGTCGGCGGAAGCCGAATAAAGCCCGCCGACCTCGATAGCGGTCGGCATCCCGCCTTGCGCGCCGAGCCGCGTCACGGCCAGAGCCGCCGCGCACGCGGCGTAGCGCGCCGCTTCGCCCGGCGCGCTTCCGCGAGCCAGCGCCGCCGCGAGCGCGGCGCTGAAGCAGTCGCCGGCCCCCGTCGTATCGACGACGGGACCGGCATACGCGGCCGGGACCGCCTCCGGCTCGCGGTCCGCGCTTTCAAGCACGAGCGCTCCGGCCCCGCCGAGCGTCGTGACGACCGCGCCGCCGCTCGCGGCGGCCAGCTTCCGCGCGGCTTCAATCAGCCGCGCTTGCCCTTCGGCGGACTCGCCCGCCAGGATGGCGAGTTCGCCGCGGTTCGGCGTGAGCACGCTCGCGCTGCGCAGCAGAGCGTCCGGCAGGGCGTCCGCCGCGGGCGCCGGGTTGAGCAGCACGATCGCCCCGCCTGCGCGGGCGATCGACGCCGCTTCGGCGGCGGTCTCCAGCGGAATCTCCAGCTGGATCAGCACCGCGTCCGCCTCCCGCAGCAGGCGGGACGGCTCCGGCGCGGAGACGTCCTCCGCCGTCAGCGTGCCGTTCGCGCCGGGAAACACCACGATCCGGTTGTCGCCTCCGCTCAGCCAGATCGAGGCCGTGCCGCTGGGCGTATCGCCGCGCCGCAGCACGCAGGACGTATCGATGCCTTCGCGCTCCAGCGCGGCGGTCATCTCTTCGCCGAACCCGTCGGCGCCGACCGCGCCGATCATCGACACCCGCGCGCCGAGCCTGGCCGCGCAGACGGCCTGGTTGGCGCCTTTTCCGCCCGGCAGCATATGCATGCCGGTCCCGAGCACAGTTTCACCCTGCTGCGGGACCCGGCCGCTTTCCATCACCACATCCATATTCAAACTTCCGACTACCGCGATGCGCGGCCGCTCTTTTTGCGTCATATCCAGTCTCCCCCCGAATTTCCGCTCCGCCCGCTTATACCAGGGGCACGAACGTCATCTGCTTCTCCCCGATTAGAATATTGATTCGGTGGAGCGCAGGGTCGTGGATCACAACCGCGCTGCCCACATCGATCGATGGCTGCGTACCGAGCGCGTAGAACAGGTCTTCGGCCAGCGCTTCGTGCACTTCCAGCCGGTCTTCCGGCCCAAGCCGTTCCCAGTCCTCCGCTTCCATCTCGAAAAAGAGGTAGCTGTCTTCGATCAATGAGACCGCTTTCGTCAAATCCTGCAAAATTTCC
This sequence comes from Saccharibacillus sp. CPCC 101409, assembly GCF_030518235.1. Lineage (GTDB taxonomy): Bacteria > Bacillota > Bacilli > Paenibacillales > Paenibacillaceae > Saccharibacillus. Next base: position 20,134 of record NZ_JAULSA010000025.1, read on the forward strand.
CCGTAATCTCTTCCGTGTTTGACACCCATGATCCCGGCTCCTTTTTATGAACATTAATTTAAACCCGTGGCTTATTTTCATTATAACGCAATTTGTCTCTTAAAAAAAAAGCTCCCCCTGTCGATAAAAAACATATCGAGGTGAGGTGTTTTTTCAAACCGCCGCTCTTCCGAGATGGCGTCCGAAAGCGGTTTGAAAATAAACCCGATAAATTCGCAGTGGCGAGTACGGTCCGATTTACGGCAATATGCACAGGCCAGGGATGGCCTTCGTGCTTACAAATTAATATTCTCATGGATGAGGTGCTTGCATGGAATTATCGTCTCTTATTGGTCTGATTTTGGCATTAATCTCGATTTTCGTCGGTATGATTTTAAAAGGAGCTCCGCTGTCTTCGCTTATCGTTCCCGCGGCGTATCTGATCATTCTCGGGGGTACGGCCGCTACGATTTTTATCGGTTTTCCGATGAGCGATCTGAAAAGCTTTCCGAAACTGATTAAGCTGTTCCTGTTCAAACAAAAGCTGATCGACAAGACTCAGCTGGTCAGCATGTTTATGGAATGGGCTTCGATCACCCGCCGCGAAGGCCTGCTCGCTCTCGAATCCAAAGTCGACGAGATCGACGACGATTTCCTCCGCAACGGAATGCGGATGATTATCGACGGCAACGATCAGGATTTCGTCAGCGACGTACTGCTCGAAGATATCCACGCCATGGAAGAACGTCACCGCACGGGCGCCCAGATCTTCGCGCAGGCGGGGATGTACGCGCCGTCGCTCGGCGTACTCGGCGCCGTCGTCGGCCTGATCGCCGCCCTGTCCGACCTCAGCGAAATGGAGAAACTGGCGCACGCAATCGCCGGCGCCTTTATCGCGACCCTGCTCGGTATCTTTGTCGGTTACGTACTCAGCTATCCGATCTCGAACAAACTCAAACGCCTGTCCAAAAAAGAAACCGAAGTGCGCATGATGATGGTGGAAGGTCTGCTGTCTATTCAATCCGGGGTTTCGACCATCGCGATCAACCAAAAGCTGTCCGTCTTCCTCACTCCTACGGAACGCAAGAAATTAGAGGAAAAGGGAGGCGATTCCGGTGGCCAAGAAGGCTAGGAAAGAGCATCACGAGGAGCATGCCGACGAAAGCTGGCTGATGCCTTATGCCGACCTTCTGACGCTGCTGCTCGCCCTGTTTATCGTATTGTACGCCATGAGTTCGGCCAGCGCCAGCAAGTTCCAGGCGATGGCCGAAGCTTTCGATTCCGTCCTGAACGGCGGTCCGAACGTGCTGGAACATACCTCCACGACCGAAAAAGAATCGATGACGCAGGATAACGATTCACAGTCTCTCGAAGATATGGCCAAGCAGGCGAGCGCCAAGAAGAACAACGCCGCCAACGAAACGCTGGCCAAGCTCAAGCAGAAAGAACAGGAAGACCTGACCAACCTGAAGAAACAGCTGGACAGCTACATCTCCAAGAACGGTCTCAGCGACCAGCTCGAAACGAAGCTGAATCAGTCGCAGCTCAAGATCGTCATCAGCGATAAAGCGCTGTTCGCCTCCGGCGAGGCGACCGTCAAGCCGACTTCGCGCGTGCTGGCCGCTTCGATCGCCAATATCCTGAAGAATTTCCCGGGCTACAATATTCAGGTGACGGGTCATACCGACAACGTGCCGATCGCCAACAGCGATTTCAAGAACAACTGGGATCTCAGCTCGGCGCGGGCCAACAACTTTATGCAGGTGCTGCTCAAGAACCCGAAGCTCGATCCGGAACGCTTCAATTCTATCGCCGCCGGCGAGTATCATCCGGTCGCTTCGAACTCGAGCGCAGCCGGACGCGCGGAGAACCGCCGGGTTGAAGTATCCATTATCCGCAACTATCAGGAGTCCAAAGACGACTCGATCGCTACAATCGAATAATTCCCAAATCGGGATAAATTACAGTCTTCTCACATAGAGAAGGCTGTAATTTATTTTTTTGTCCACAATCCATTCACAAATCCACAGACGCCTAGTACACTATGTGTATAATTATGGGGACTGTTTTAGAGTTATCCACAACGTTGTGCACAATATGTTAACAACGGAATGCCTGTTCGATGGATATCCCGCTTTGCCCCGAAAGGAGCTTTACCATTTTGGAATCGGAAGTTTCCGCTTTGGAAGAATATGAACGCTGGATGCGTGCCGCAATCGAAGAAGCTCGCAAAGCCGAAGCGATCGGCGAAGTCCCGATCGGAGCGATCGTCGTGCGCGGCGGCGAAATTATCGGCCGGGGCTATAATCTGCGCGAGACGACGCACGACGCAACGGCCCACGCCGAAATGATCGCCATCCGCGAAGCCAGCGAAGCAATCGGCGCCTGGCGCCTGCTGGACTGCACGCTTTATGTCACGCTGGAGCCGTGCCCCATGTGCGCCGGCGCCATCGTGCAAAGCCGCGTGCCGCTTGTCGTCTATGGAACGGCCGATCCCAAAGCCGGCTGCGCCGGCACGCTGATGGATCTGCTGCAGGAGCCGCGCTTCAATCATCGCACCGAATGGATCGCGGGCGTGCTGCAAGCCGAATGTTCCGAGCAGCTGTCCGCCTTTTTCCGCGGACTGCGCGCCCGGCTGAAAGAGCGCCGCGCGTTGGAGCGCGCGGAAACGGAACGTTTGTCGGCGGAAAGCGCCCCGGCGGACGACGGCGGGACAACGCCGCTTTAAACGGCTTCGGTTGTCCCGATCCGCGGTCTATGCCGCCGGCCGATCCAAATCGGCATAAAAAAAGAGCCTCTTTCGCTCGATGTGAAAGAGGCTCTTTGCTCGAACCCGTTTGTTCGCGCCTTTGCGCTTTCGCGGCGGAAGGCCCGTCCAAACGCGGTTGCCGCTAAGTCGGCAGTCCGCAAAATCTCTTGCCGCCCCGCGGCCCGGACGATCGACGGCCCCCGCCATCCATCGTCCGGCTTTAAGCGTTCAGGGATTAATAACCGTTCATTGTGCTTTGCAGTTCGTCGAGCGTGACGGTATCGGTCGGGATGCCGACTTCAAACGTCTGCTTCTCGTTCAACTTGCTGTAAGTCGACGTTCCCTGCAGCGCGACTTGGCCGGAAGTGCCGGACTCGTCGTCTTTGAAGTTTACGTCCATCAGCATCTTCTGGTAAACCGGGAATTTATCGGCGTTCAGCGCCGTATCGATCTGGAACGTGTTTACGGTCAGATAGTTCTTCAGTTCGTCCAGCTGTTTATTCATTTCTTCGTTGTCTTTCGTGCTCAATTCTTCGCGCGCTTTGGCAAAGTCTTCTTCGGTCGCGCCGAGCATTTCACGATATTCCGGTGTATCGAGCGTGTCGATAACTTTCGGCAGCGCTACGTTGACCAGCGTCGTGATGGCTTCTTTAACGTTGTCGTTCGTTACTTCGAAGCGAACGATGTCTTCGGCTTTTACGCCTTCCGGCAGTCCGGCTTCGGTTGCGCTCAGCTTTTTGAAGTAAGTCGCTTCGTCGTAGCTGTCCAAAATGGCGGAGCTGACGTCCTGGCTCAATTTTTGCGCATTTTTCGGGTCCATCATAGCCGTATTGACTTCCGCGCCTTGTTCCGCGGCCAGTTCGTTCATATCGATCTCGATAAATTTGCCGACCAGGTTCTCCGGAAGCGGCAGCAGCGCGATATCCGGTACTTTGACGTACAATTTTTCTTTCGTCATGACCATCGGCAGCTTGATGGTCATTTCCATATCGCCTTTGAGCTTCACTTCAAGCATCATTTCCGCCTGCATCGGATCGCCCTGGTAAACCGTCTTCACATTGAATTCGGCGCCTTTCAGCATGCTGACCACCTGATCCACACTTGCCGAATCGGCGCTGCTCGGCGCGGTTACCGTCAATGTATTGACCGTGAAATTGCTGTCGAGCTGGTACGATGTAATTTCCGTCGCTTTGACTACGGAGGCTTTAACGAGCGCTTTCGGCGTTTCTTCCGCTTTGGACGCGGTGCCGGCATTGTTGCCGCAGCCGCTAAGTACGAGTGTGCCTGCCATGACTACCGCGGACAGGCTCCCCAAAAACTTTTTATTCATGTTGTTTTCTCCCCTTCATGTCTTTATGAGTTTTGTTAAAAATCCCTAATACCCTCTTACCCTGATAACCAAACTTCTAAACTGTAAAACACTGGATGGCGTCCCGGTGTTTGCCGGGCGCTGCAGACTTGTCTAAGTATACGTGAACATTTTTCGAAAAGTTTCAAATTTCTAAAATTGAACGTACAGACTTACAAAAAAAGCAGGCCCCGGGAACTAAACGCGTTCTCAAGACCTGCTTTTTATCTCGATTTTTGCCGGTTTTTATTTAAAGTTTTAATGAATATCTTTCTTTTTGAAGCGTCCGCCTTTGACATCGTGAATATTGCCGACCGCCATAAACGCTTTATCGTCGAACTGGTTCACGATTTCTTTGAGCTTCGCTTCCTCAAGCCGAGTAATGACGCAGAAAATAACTTTTTTCGGATCGCCCGAGAACCCGCCTTCGCCGGCCAGGTAGGTCACGCCGCGGCCCAGACGGTCCAGGATGGCGTTGCCGATATCCTCGATCCGGTCGCTGATAATCCAGACGGATTTCGATTCGTTCATGCCTTCGATCGTCACGTCGATCATTTTGTAGGCGATATAGTAAGCCAGGATGGAGAACAGCGCATGGTCCCACCCGAATACGAAGCCCGCGCCGGACAGAATAAACAGATTGACGAACATCACGATTTCGCCGACGGAAAAAGGCGTTTTGCGCGAAACGAGGATGGCGATGATCTCCGTGCCGTCCAGCGAGCCGCCGTTGCGGATTACCAGCCCGGTGCCCACGCCGAGGAAAATACCGCCGAACACGAACGCCAGCAGCGTATCGTCGACGAAAGCGTGTACGGGATGCAGCAGAACGGTGCCGATCGAAAGGACGGTAATGCCGAGCAGGGTGGACAGCGCAAAAGTTTTGCCGATCTGTTTGTAGCCGACAATCAGGAAAGGAAGGTTCAACACGAACAGGAAAATACCGAGTTTCCAGCCGGAGAGGTAGGAAGCCATAACCGAGATCCCGGTAATGCCTCCGTCGGTGATGCTGTTGGGGACGAGGAACAATTCCAGCGCTACGGCGACGAGAATCGCACCGAGCACGATAAATACGCCTCGGGTCAGATTTTGCCTGAACGTGCGTTTGCCGTGCGCGCGGGACGCGCCGTGCGGCGGAGTGGGCTTCCGAGTCGGGGGTACAGGTAGAGTCATCGTTCACGTTCCTTCCTTGAATAAATGGATGCTTGCTATACGATGGTCGTTCCTTTGCGGCTCTGAATGAAAAGAATGGATCGGGTCCATAAAAGTCCCTTTTAATTATGCCATACTTTTCCGCTGCTTGTCTCGTTTTCTCTCTTGTTTTTGCGGAAAGACCGCAGTATAATCTAGGTTTCGTGTCTTTATTTAACATTCCTTTTCCTGGGAAATCGACAGCAAAAAGCCGCCTTTTCGAAAGAAAAGACGGCTGTCGTCGATTAAACTGGCGGAGAGGATGGGATTCGAACCCATGTGGAGTTGCCCCCTAACGGTTTTCAAGACCGCCCCGTTATGACCGCTTCGGTACCTCTCCGAGTATTCAAATTGCATAACCCTTCGGGCCTAGCGATTTGAAGAATCCTGCGCCTAGCGAAAGCTCTTTTTTCTTTTGGCAGAAGGACCCTGCGCCTAGCGAAAGCTTTTGACTTTAACTCCGCTCTTCGTCCTTAACCCTCTACTCAGAAAAACAGCAAACATCCTCCCCCATCATATCCTATCGCTCCGCTACACGCAAGGTTTTCAGCCCGAAGAAGGGCTGCCCCATACACAGCGAAGCGCAGAAGATGGCAGGGGATTCGGTTTCCCGCTTCTTAGTCGATCCTACTTCTTAGGTCCAATCACTTTCACGCCGCCCATATACGGCTGAAGCACTTCCGGAATCGCCACGCTGCCGTCTTCCTGCTGGTAGTTCTCCAGGATCGCAGCCACGGTACGGCCGACGGCCAGACCCGAGCCGTTCAGCGTATGCACGAACTCCGGCTTGCCTTTCGGCTCGCGGCGGAAACGGATGCTGGCCCGGCGGGCCTGGAAATCTTCGACGTTCGAGCACGACGAGATCTCGCGGTACATGCCGCTTTCCGGCAGCCAGACTTCGAGATCGTACGTCTTGGCCGCGGTAAAGCCCATATCGGCCGTGCACAGCACGATCACGCGGTAAGGCAGACCGAGCAGCTGCAGCACGCGTTCCGCGTTGGCGGTCATCTGCTCCAGCTCGTCGTAGGAATGATCCGGATGCACGATCTTGATCATTTCCACTTTGTTGAACTGGTGCTGGCGGATCAGGCCGCGCGTATCGCGTCCGGCCGATCCCGCTTCGGAGCGGAAGCAGGCGCTGTAGGCGATATACTTCTTCGGCAGATCTTCGGCTTCGAGAATCTCGTCGCGGTGATAATTCGTCACCGGCACTTCGGCTGTCGGGATCAGGTAATATTCCGTATCTTTAAGCTTGAACAGATCTTCTTCGAACTTCGGCAGCTGGCCGGTGCCGTACAGGCTGTCCTGGTTGACGATGTACGGAGGCAGCATTTCCTCGTAGCCGTGTTCGCTGCTGTGCAGATCCATCATAAAGTTGATCAGCGAACGTTCCAGACGCGCTCCGAGTCCTTTATAGAAGGTAAAGCGCGAGCCTGTTACTTTGGCCGCCGATTCGAAATCGAGGATACCGAGATTTTGGGCGGTTTCCCAGTGGGCTTTCGGCGTAAAATCGAATTCCCGCGGCTCGCCGACCCGGCGAATCTCCACATTGTCGTCTTCGGACGCGCCGACCGGCACGCTGTCGTTCGGAATGTTCGGGATCGCCATCGTGACGGCTTCGATCTCGGTTTCCAGACCGCGTATTTCTTCGTCGAGCTGCTTGATGCGGTCCGATACTTCACGCATCTCCAGGATCAGATCGTCGGCGTTCTCGCGGTTCTTTTTGAGCTTCGCCACTTCGCCCGAAACGGTGTTGCGGCGGTTCTTCAGCGTTTCGACTTCCTGCAGCTTCTCGCGGCGTTCGCCGTCGAGACGCGGGAAATTGGCGATCAGGTCTTCGGATTTGCCGCGTTTAACCAGCGCTTCTTTGACCCGATCGTATTCGTTTCTCAATACTTTAGCATCCAACACGGATCTTCATCCTTTCGCTTCTCCGGACCTGGCTTCGCGCACCATGCCGGCAAAATATTCGTGCAGCCGGTAGTCGTCGGTCAGCTCCGGATGAAATGACGACACGAGCAGGCGGCCTTCCCGCGCCGTGACCATTTCTTCATTATAAGTCGCCAGCACTTCGACGTTCGCGCCGGCTTCCCGAATCAGCGGAGCGCGAATGAATACCGCCCTGACCGGTTCGTCGATGCCTTTGATCGGCAGATCCGTCTCGAAGCTTTCCCGCTGCCGGCCGAACGCGTTGCGGGCGACGGAGATATCCATCAGGCCGAGATGGCTCTCCTCCTGCCCTTCGATCCGCTTGGCCAGCACGATCAGCCCGGCGCAGGTGCCGAACAGCGGCCTGCCGGCGGCATGGAACTCCCGAATGCGCTCGATAAAGCCGTACTTGCGCATCAGCTTGCCGATCGTGGTGCTCTCGCCGCCCGGGATGACCAGGCCGTCGAGTTCGTCCAGCTGTTCGACGCGTTTAACGGCCATGCTGTCCGCTCCGGCCAGCTCCAGGCTGCGGATATGCTCCGCGACCGCGCCCTGGAGCGCCAGCACGCCGATCTTTACTTTGCTCATCCGCCGATTACCAGCCGCGGTCCTGCATGCGTTCGGACGGCGCGAGCTGCTTGATATCGATGCCCTTCATCGGCGTACCGAGATTCTTCGACACTTCCGCGATCAGGCGGTAGTCGTCGTAGTGCGTCGTCGCTTCGACGATCGCGCGCGCGAACTTCTCCGGATTGTCGGATTTGAAAATGCCGGAGCCCACGAATACGCCGTCCGCGCCCAGATGCATCATCAGCGCCGCGTCGGCCGGAGTGGCTACGCCGCCCGCCGCAAAGTTCACGACCGGCAGTTTGCCGCTTTCGTGAATGTTCAGCAGGATATCGTAGGAAACGCCCAGGTTTTTCGCTTCGGCGTACAGCTCGTCTTTGGAGAGATTTTTCACTTTGCGAATCTGTCCGTTGATCAGGCGCATATGGCGCACGGCTTCGACGATGTTGCCCGTTCCCGGCTCGCCTTTGGTGCGCAGCATCGAAGCGCCTTCGCCGATCCGGCGCAGCGCTTCGCCGAGATCCTTGGCGCCGCAGACGAACGGAATCGTGAATTCCTGCTTGTCGATATGGAACACTTCGTCCGCCGGCGTCAGCACTTCGCTTTCGTCGATATAGTCGACGCCGAGCGATTCCAGCACTTTCGCTTCCACGTAATGCCCGATACGCGCTTTGGCCATTACCGGAATGGAAACCACCTTCATCACTTCTTCGACGATCGTCGGATCGGCCATGCGGGCCACGCCGCCGGCCGCGCGAATATCGGACGGAACGCGTTCCAGCGCCATAACGGCCGTGGCCCCCGCCGCTTCCGCAATCTTTGCCTGCTCCGCGTTCATGACATCCATGATCACGCCGCCTTTTTGCATTTCCGCCATGCCTCTTTTAACGCGCGATGTTCCTGCTTCCATTCTCATAGCCCCCTGATCTATCCCGATTTGCAGCCTGCTGTACGCAGGATTTACTAACCATTTATTTTACAGCACGAGTTATGGATATACAATGCTTGGGACGTGTCTTCAAACCCGCTTTCTCAGAACAGGTTTTTGATGCCCTCGAACAGGTCCGCGAAGAAGCCGCCGATCGCCCGGAACAGCTGGCGCAGCCAGCCCGCTTTCTCGACGTCTTCCGAAGCGATCAGGTCGACGGTTTTCTTCTGCTGCTGGGACATGCCTTCTGCCTGATACGTATAGGTCGCGGTGCCGACTTTGTCGCCTTTGGCGATCGGCGCGACGAGCTGGTCTTCGCCTTCGACCGTCGTTTTGACTTTCAGTCCGCTTGCGTCCGCGCCCTTGGGCACGACAAAGCTGATCGCGCTCGCCGTTTCGTAGGTTACGGACTTTTCTTTGCCTTTGGATACGGCCGCCGGTCCGTCGCCTTCGATCGCCTGATTGGCGTCGACGAGCTGCTTGATCTCGAAGTTGTTGAAGCCGTAATCCAGCACTTTGCGCGTCTCGACGAAGCGCGAGCCCTGATCGTTGGCGTCGGTCCCCATGACGACGCTGATCAGACGCACCCCGTCGCGTACGGCGGTGCCGGTAAAGCAGTTGCCCGCCGCGGCGGTATGGCCCGTTTTCAGACCGTCCAGCCCTTCATAAGCATAAGCTTTGAGGTTCTGCACTTTGGAGTTGCCTTCCAGCATCCAGTCCAGGTTCTCGATCTTGCCGTTCGCGCCCGGGCGGAACTGGAACGAAGGCAGCGTCGTGAATTCGTTGAAATCCGGATGATCCGTTACGATGAATTTGGCAAGCAGAGCCGCGTCCATAGCGGACATCTTCGTTTCCTCGGTCGAGTCGGTCCGGAACGCTTCGGGCATATCCGCGATGTCCAGCCCGGTCGAGTTGGCGAAATGCGTATTTTTCATACCCATCCGCTTGGCTTCGTCATTCATCATTTTCACGAATTCCTGCTCGGTCGGCGCAACGGTCTCGGCCAGCGCCACCGTCGCATCGTTCGCGGAACCGATCGCCATGGCGATATACAGGTCTTTGACGGTATGCTGATCCCCTTCGGCCAGGAATACGCGCGAGCCGATCTGCGAAGCCGCGTTCTTGCCGATCGTGACGACATCGTCCCATTTCAGCTTGCCCTGCTTGACCTGCTCGGAAACGATGTACTCGGTCATCATCTTGGTCATGCTCGCCGGCGGAAGCGCTTTGTCGGCGTCGAGCGCCAGCAGGACTTCGCCCGTGGTCGGCTCCAGCAGCACGGCGGATTTGACGTTGAGGCCCAAGCTTTCGACCGACGGAAGGGCTTTCTGCGCGGACGCCTTCGCATCGGAAGCGGCGGGCTTGGACTCCTTCGTCGTCTGGGACTGCTTGGTATCGGAAGCGGCGCTGGCCAGATTGGCCGGAACGGCCGACAGGCAGAGCATATTTAGAATCAGAATGGAAGCTGCGCTTCTTTTCAGAAATTTAGGCTGATCGAACCGACTCTTCTCGGCTTTACCTGTAGCTTTACTCGTATAAGTGGAAGGCTTGCGTTTCAATGGATCCCGTACTCCCCTCGTCGTGCTAAGTTTCTTTTCACACCCCTCTAGTCTAACACAGCCTGACGGCGCGTGTCTTTACATGGTTGAGGGAGGATATAGTCAAAAAAGCGGACCGGGCGATTCGCCCGGTCCCGCTGCAGCGCTATTTGGTTTCGTTCGTCCGCGCCGGATTCGCCCGGACTTCTCCGGGCGGACCCGACGATCCGGTTATACCGAATAGTTCGGCGCTTCCTTCGTAATCTGCACGTCGTGCGGATGGCTTTCGCGCAGACCGGCCCCGGTGATGCGGATAAACTGGGTATCGTTGCGCAGCGCGTCGAGGTCGCCCGCTCCGCAGTAACCCATGCCCGAACGCAGGCCGCCGACCAGTTGTCCCACGGTATCGGACAGCGGTCCTTTATATGCGACGCGGCCTTCGATGCCTTCCGGCACCAGCTTCTTGTCGTCGTCCTGGAAGTAGCGGTCTTTGCTGCCCTGCTTCATGGCCGCGATCGAACCCATGCCGCGGTACACTTTGAAGCGGCGGCCCTGGTAGATCTCGGATTCGCCCGGGCTTTCTTCCGTGCCCGCGAACATGCTGCCCAGCATAACGGCATGGGCGCCGGCCGCGATCGCTTTGGTGATCTCGCCGGAGTACTTGATGCCGCCGTCGGCGATGATCGGAATGCCGTACTCGCGGGCAACCGTCGCGCAGTCGTAGATCGCGGTGATCTGCGGCACGCCGATGCCGGCGATCACGCGGGTGGTACAGATGGAGCCCGGACCGATGCCGACTTTGACGACCGAAGCGCCGGCTTCGATCAGGTCGCGCGTCGCTTCGCCCGTCGCCACGTTGCCGGCGACGATCGTCAGCTCCGGATGACGGCCGCGGATACTGCGCACCGCGTCGAGGATATTGATATGGTGGCCGTGCGCCGAATCGACGACGACGACGTCGACGCCGGCTTCGACCAGCGCGTCGATCCGTTCGTTGGCGTCGCTCGATACGCCGACGGCCGCGCCGACGAGCAGGCGTCCCTGCGCGTCTTTGGCGGCGTTCGGGAACTGGATCGCTTTTTCGATATCTTTAATGGTAATAAGACCTTTGAGGACGTTGTTCTCGTCGACCAGCGGCAGCTTCTCGATCTTGTGCTGCTGCAGAAGAACTTCCGCTTCGCGCAGCGTCGTGCCGACCGGAGCGGTGACCAGGTTCTCCTGCGTCATCACTTCTTTGATCGGCATGCTGTAGTCGTGGATAAAGCGCAGATCGCGGTTGGTCAGGATGCCGACCAGCTTCTCTTGTTCGTCGACGATTGGCACGCCGGAAATCCGATACTTGCCCATCAGGACCTCTGCATCGGAAACGAGATGATCCGGACTCAGGAAGAACGGATTCGTAATGACGCCGTTCTCGGAGCGCTTTACGCGGTTCACTTCGTCCGCCTGCTTCTCGATCGGCATATTTTTATGGATGATTCCGATACCGCCTTCGCGCGCGATCGCGATCGCCAGAACCGCTTCAGTTACGGTGTCCATGCCGGCGCTGATCAGCGGAATATTCAGCTTCACGCTGTCGCTCAGTTTCGTGGACACATTGACTTCCTTCGGCAGAACCTCCGACTTTCTCGGTACCAGCAGTACGTCGTCGAACGTCAGTCCCTCTTTGTCAAACTTGCTATTCCACACCCGATTTTGCCTCCTTTTTTTTCTTGTCCCAACCGCCGTTTTCCCTTATATGGAAAGCTGAAAGGCCTTTTCTGAAAATATATTATTGCAATCTTAGCAAAGGGGGTATGGGCTGTCAAGACGAAAAGGGCGGGCACGGAGCGCAAGCGCAGAGCGATTTTACAGGAAAAAAAGATGTCCGCGAGGGGCGGACATCGAGTAGGTTTTCGTACTGCTTTTTGCTTCTTTTTCCCAAAAATCGTCTTAAAAAATCACTTAAACATTATAACGTTATATTGTTTTTTCGAAAAGGGAATGCTATCTTTGAATGGAGTTCCACGTTTCTCTCATAAAATGACAGTATTTACGGCTTGTGCGTATGGCGCAATCCGTAAGGAAAGCAGGTGCCTTTATGAAGCAGGACTTTCTGCTGCGCGGCGTCATTTTTCCCGATGGCGAAACCGCCGATCTTGAGATCAGGGACGGCCTGATCGCCGGCATCCATTCTTCCGGCGCCGCGGCCGGCGGCGAAGTGGTCGACTGCGGCGGACTGCATGTGTCGAGCGGCTGGATCGATATGCACGTGCACGCTTTTCCGGAGTTCGAACCCTACGGCGACTCGGTCGACGCGATCGGCGTCGACTGCGGCGTCACCACGATCGTGGACGCGGGCAGCTGCGGCGCCGACCGGATCGGCGAGCTGGCCGCAAGCGCGGAAAACGCAAGCACCCGGCTGCTCGCGTTTCTCAACATTTCGCGCATCGGGCTTCAGCGTACGGACGAGCTGTCGAAGCTGGACTGGATCGACCGCGACGCGGCCGTTCGCGCGGCCCGCGAGCACGCCGGCTTCGTCGTCGGGCTCAAAGCCCGCATCAGCCGCAGCGTCGTGCTCGGCAACGGCACCGAGCCGCTGCGCCGGGCGGTCGCGTTGGCCGAAGAACTGAAGCTGCCGATCATGACCCATATCGGTTCGGGTCCTCCGCCGATCGAAGAAGTCATGCCGCTGCTGAGACAAGGCGATATCGTCACGCATTATCTGAACGGCAAAGCCAACAACCTGTTCGACGAGCAGGGCCGGCCGCTGCCGGTGCTGGTGGACGCGATCAAGCGCGGCGTACGGCTGGACGTGGGCCACGGCACCGCCAGCTTCTCGTTCGAAACGGCCGAGCAGGCCAAAGCCGCGGGCATATCGTTCGATACGATCAGCACCGACATCTACCGCGGCAACCGCCTGAACGGTCCCGTCTACGGCATGGACAGCGTGCTGACCAAGTTCCTGACGCTCGGCTATCCGCTCAAAGACGTCGTCGAAGCGGTCACCGTCCGTCCGGCGGCCTGGCTGAACCGGCCGGAGCTCGGACGCATCCGAGTCGGCGAACCCGCCAATCTGACGCTGTTCTCGCTCGAAGACGTCCCGTCCGTGCTGACGGATTCCGAGGGCGTTACGCGCACCTCCAAGCAAACTTTAAAAGCCGAAGGAGTGGTTGTAAATGGGCAGTACCTTGCATGCCAAGTACGGGCTTAAACGCGTCATCAACGCCAGCGGACGCATGAGCATTCTGGGCGTATCGGCGCCCACCGATACGGTGATGGAAGCGATGAAGACCGGCGGACAGAACTATGTCGAGATCGCCGATCTGGTCGACAAGTCCGGGGAACGTATCGCCGGGCAGTTCGGGTTCGAGTCGGCGGTCGTCGTCAACTCCGCGTCCAGCGGCATTGCCCTGTCGGTGGCGGGTATCGTCACGCGCGGGGAGCGCGGACGCAGCCTGCGTTTGCACCAGTCGCCGATTCCCAAGAACGAGATCGTCATGCTCAAAGGACACAACGTCCAGTACGGCGCGCCGGTCGAGACCATGGTTTATCTGGGCGGCGGTACGGTGGTCGAAGCGGGCTATGCCAACGAAGGCACGGTCCGCCAGATCGAAGAAGCGGTGACGGAGCGCACGGCGGCGATCCTGTACGTCAAATCGCACCACGCGGTCCAGAAAAATATGGCTTCGATCGAAGAAACGTGGAATCTGGCGCAGCGTCTCGGCCTGCCGATGGTGATCGACGCGGCGGCCGAAGAAGATCTGCAAAAGTACGCTTCGTGCTCCGATCTGGTCATTTTCAGCGGCTCGAAAGCGATCGAAGGCCCCACTTCCGGCATCGTCGCCGGCAAGCGGGAGTATATCGACTGGGTCAAAGTGCAGCTGCACGGTATCGGCCGCAGTATGAAAGTCGGCAAAGAAACGACGTTCGGCCTGCTCCAGGCACTCGACGAGTATCTCGACAAAAAGGACAACAGCGAACGCGAGCGCGAAGCGCTGCAAACGCTGATTCCGCTGGGCGAACTCGGCGGCGTGGACGTAAGCGTCGTGCAGGACGAAGCCGGACGCGCCATCTACCGCGCGCGCGTGAAGATCGATCCGAAGCTTGCGGGCATCGACGCGGTGCAAACGGTCGACGCGCTGAAAAGCGGCGAAATCGCCATCTACACGCGCGACTACGGAGCGCGGCAGGGTTATTTCGATATCGATCCGCGGCCGCTGCTGGGAGACGATATGCAGGTAATCGAGCGCAGACTGCGCGAATTATTAAAAGGGGGACAATAAACCATGACTACCCACGCCTCGACGGCAAACGGACCGATCGTGAAACGACTGTACAAAGGACGCGCCGCGCTGAACGTGCTGGCAGGAAGCGTGCACAACGCCAAAGAAGTATACGAAGCGGCGGAAGGCCATGTGCTGGTCGGCGTCCTGTCCAAAGCCTACGCAACGGTGCCGGAAGCGGTGGACGCCATGCGCGAATACGGACGCGGGATCGACGACGCCGTCTCGATCGGACTCGGCGCCGGCGACAACCGCCAGGCCCAGGTGGTCGCCGAGATCGCGCGCGCTTACGCGGGCAGCCATATCAACCAGGTGTTCCCTTCCGTCGGCGCGACCCGCGCCAATCTGGGCGACAAGCCAAGCTGGATCAACGCGCTGGTCTCCCCTTCCGGACGTCCGGGTTACGTGAACCTGTCCACCGGCCCGTTCAGCGCGGCGGCTTCGGAATCGGCGGTCGTGCCGGTCAAAGCCGCGATCGCGCTGGTGCGGGATATGGGCGGCAACGCGCTCAAGTACTTCCCGATGAAAGGATTGTCGCTGGAAGCGGAGTACCGCGCGGTGGCCGAAGCCTGCGGCGAAGAAGGCTTCGCGCTGGAACCGACGGGCGGCATCGACAAAGATAACTTTGAACCGATCCTGCAAATTGCGCTCGAAGCGGGCGTGCCGCAGGTCATTCCGCATGTTTACTCGTCGATCATCGACCAGGGGAGCGGCGATACGATCGTGTCCGACGTGCGCGAGCTGCTGAAAGTCCTCCAGCGCCAGGTCGACCGGCATGCCTAACACGGTCGCGGCTTTCGGCGAAGTGATGATGCGGCTGGAGACCCCGGGTCTTCGGCTGCTGTCGCAGACGGACAGCCTTCAGATCTCGTATTCCGGCAGCGGCGTCAACGTGCTGTCGGCGCTGTCGCGCTTCGGCCACCGGGCGCTTCCGGTCACGACGCTGCCGGGCAACCCGATCGGGGACGCGGCCGAAGCCAATCTGCGCAAGCTGGGGCTTACGACGGACTTCGTCCGCCGCGACGGCCTGTACCTGGGCATGTATATCCTGGAAGCGGGCTTCGGAGCGCGGCCGAGCCGCGTGACGTACACCAACCGCCAGCAGAGCAGCTTCAACACGGCCGCGGAAGGCGCGTATCCGTTTGCGGAAGCCGCCGCTTCGGCGGACGCCGTGCATTTCTGCGGCATCTCGATGGCGATGAACGATACGGTGCGGCGTAACGCGGCGGCGTTTGCCGAAGAAGTCCGGGCGCAGGGCAAAACGGTGATCTTCGACTGCAACTACCGTCCCGCCCTCTGGGGCGAAGACGGGTACGCCAAAGCGCGGCCGTGGTACGAGAAAATGCTGGCGCTGGCCGATATCGTCTTGATGAACGAAAACGACGCGATCCATATTCTCGGCCTCCCCGCTCCGGAAGGCAGCCGGCTGGAGCAGTTGGAAGCGCTGATCCCGATCGTGACCGAACGGTACGGCATCTCGGCGGCGGCCGGTACGCACCGCAGCATCGAGCCCGACGGCAAGCATTCGCTGCTCGGCTATCTGTACAAAGAGCGCGAATTTCATTTTGCCGATCCGCTGACCTTCACGGTCTACGACCGGATCGGCGCGGGCGACGCTTATGCCAGCGGCATCCTGCACGGCGAGCTGTCGGGCTGGACGCCGGAGCGGACCGTCGCTTTCGCGGCGGCGGCTTCGATGCTGGCCCACACGATTGCCGGCGATACGCCGTTTTCTTCGGAAGCGCAGATTCTGCGCGCGATTAACGAAGGGGTCGGCGACGTCGAAAGGTAGCAGCGAAAAAAAGCCGCGCACAGTAGTCAATCGGAAAGGCAGGAATCGTTCATGACGACAACCCGCAGCAAGCAGCCGCTGTATTTGAAAATTCACAGTATTCTTAAAGACCGCATTCTGCACGGCCAGTATCCGCTCGATTCGTATCTGCCTCCCGAGCCCAGGCTCGAGGAAGAATTCGCGGTCAGCAAAATTACGGTCCGAAACGCGGTCAAGCTGCTGGTCCAGGAAGGCTATCTCGAAACGAGCAGCGGCAAAGGAACGCGCGTGGTGCGCAACACGTCCACGTCCAAGCGCTCCACCTGGAAAAGATTCACGGAAATTCTTGTCGAAGAAGGCCACCGGATCGGCAAACGCACGCTGCAGGCCGAGATCGTGCAGACCGAGCCGAACGGAAAGCTGCGGGAGATGTTCGGCGAATCGTGCCTGCGCGTCGAACGGCTGTATTCGCTCGACGGCGCGCCGTATATCCACTATACGCATTATCTGCCCGCCCGGATGGGCGATCCGGAGCACGCCGGTCTTCAGGCGCATTCGCTGTACGGCTGGCTGGAGGAGCAGGGAATCGCGATCGCGAAGCTTCGCGACGAATTCTCGGTCGGCGCTCCGGGCGAAGCGATCGCGCGAACGCTTGAGGTCGAGCCAGGCGCGGCGCTGCTCAAACGGCGGCGCTTCGCCCACGACGAGCTGGGGCGTGCGGCGGAGTACAGCGAGGGGTATTATCGGGACGGGATGCATCCTTATGTAGTGAACTACGACGTCTGAAAGGTTCCACGGGGGCTCCGCGAGTCTGCTTCAAGCTGCGCCTCGTTGTTGGGGGCTCCGCGAGTCTTCTCCAACCTACGCTTCGTTGTTTGCCTCCCCTTTTGATTGGAATAGAAGCATAGGGTAAGGGGAGGCAAGCCAAAGGCGCTTCGGTTGGAGTAGACTCGCTCCGTGGTGGGCGGTATTTGGGGCGAGCAGACTTTAAGACCGCGCTTGGGGGAGCGGGGTTTAGGGCGAGCAGGCTTTAAGACCGCGCTCGGGGGAGCGGGGTTTAGGGCGAAGCTAGCTGAAAGAAGTTTGACTGGGGACGGCTCGTCTGTGAGACGTTGTCGGGGTTCAGGTGTGGGATCTCGGGAGCAGGTATTTGTGCGGATATGCAGCAAATATAGTGGTTCGGGGGCAAAATGGGAGCAATTGTGCGGATGCGCAGCAATTTTTTTCGATAATGGGCAGTTTGGGACGGGATGGGCGACGGCGGCTTGAAATTGATGCGGATATGCAGAAATGGCGGCGGTTAACGGCTTTTTCGGCTTAAATTGCTGCGGATATGCAGGATTGGAATAGGAATCGTTGGGGGACGGTTCTGCATTTCGATACATGAAAAAAGGACTTGGGTTTCCGTATTGTACGGGAGTCCAAGTCCTTTTGCTGCGCGTTCATTGAGAGTTGTGTTGCAGCAAGCGGCCGGCCAAAGTTTAAACCAGGCCTTTTTCCATCGCTTTGACGATCAGGGTGGCGAACAGGCTGTTCGACCAGGCGAACCATTCGCGGGAGAAGTCGGACGGGTCGTCGGGGTGGAAGCCTTCGTGCATATAACCGGTGCCGGCGTCGGTGCTCAGCAGCATCTCGATCAGTTCTTTGACTTCGTTGTCGTCGCTTGACGTCAGGCCCTGCATGGACAGCGCCATATGCCACACGTAGCCGCCCGGGGTATGCGGGCTGCCGATGCCTTTGGCGAATTTGCCTTCGAAGTAGAACGGATTGTCGAAGCTGAGCGCGAAGCGGCGGGTGTTTTGGTAAATCGGATCGTCCGCGTCCACGTACCCGATGTACGGGATCGACAGCAGGCCCGGCGTGCCGGCGTCGTCCATCAGCGAGTAGTTGCCGTAGCCGTCGGTCTCGAACGCATAGATTCTGCCGTGCTTCGGATGGTCGACGATGCCGTAGCGCTGGATGCCGAAGTTGATTTCTTTGATTAATTTCGCGGCGCGTCCGGCCAGTTCTTCGTCTTTATAAATTTCGGAGGCGATACTTTCGATATGGCCGAGGATCACGACCGCGAACATATTCGCCGGAATATTGTAGCCGAATTCGCAGGCGTCGTCGCTGGAGCGGAAGCCGGACCAGCTCATGCCGGTGTAGTTGGTCGGCATGCCGCGTCCGTCGTTGTACAGCGTTTCGGTATCCTGCTTCGTATCGCGGCGGAAAAAGTACGGCGATTTCTCGTCGTGGCGCTGCTCGGTGGCGATGACGCGCACGATCGTGTTCAGCGCCCGGTAGCAATCTGTGTCGAACATGGAAGTCCGCCCGGTCTCCTGCCAGTACTGCGCCAGCAGCTGCACCGGGAAGCACAGCGAATCCAGCTCGTATTTGCGCTCCCACATCCACGGGCCCAGCTCGCAGTCGTCGGAATCGCGGTAATGACGGCCGTTGGCTTCTTCGTTAAACGCATTCGTATACGGATCGATGTTGATATAGAACAGCTGCCGGGCGATCAGTCCCTCGATCACGCGCTGCAGGTCCGCATCGTTTTTGGCGAGCGGGATGTAATGCCGGACCTGCTCCACGGAATCCCGCAGCCACATGGCCGGAATATCGCCGGTGTACACAAAGGTCGTGCCGTCGTCCAGCAGTTTGGTCGTCGTCTCCAGCGTGTTCGGGAAACAGTTGCGGAATACCTGCTTCAGCTTGGGATGTTGCGCCAGCCGTTCGTCGGTCTGTTCCAGGTAACGCTCGACCGCTTCCGGCAGTTTCGTCAAAGCCATGAATAACCCTCCTGATCGGTAAAAAAGAATGAGTTCGGACGTTCGGTCCGGATATCGGTTTGCAAATTGGGCCGCGCCGCCGAACCGTTCCCCCGCCTGCTGCGAAGCGAAGGAAACCATCCGGCTTACCGGCGGCCATGATCCCTATTCAAAAATAAGGCGCCGAATAAAATGCCCCGCGCGATTCAGCTTCGAGGCGCCGGAGACAGCGCGAAGGTCACGATCTTCGCCGCGCCCACTTCGGCTTCGATCCGGCCGACGCCGGCCGCCGGCTGCGCCTGTTCGCCGCGGCGCTCCAGGATGTCGCTCGCGTAGACGTCGCCGGCCGCAAAATGCGGTTCGAAAGACAGCGCCGCCGCGCCGCCGGACAGATTGTACCAGCGCGCGATCACGTCGCCGTGCTCTTCGGACATCTTGAGCGCGGACAGCGCCAGATTGCCGCCGCTCCAGGACAGGAGGCGGTATTCGGCCGGCAGCGGGCCGGACTGCCGCTCCAGCAGACGGTCGAACCACGGCGTCTGATACTGGTACGCCAGGGCGAACGCCCCGGACCCGGCAACGTCGCCGGCATGCGGGTACACCGCGTACTCCAGCGTATGCTCGCCGATGCACTGGGCTTCCGGCGTCGGGAATACGCCCCAATCGCCCAGCTCCGACACACTGCGCAGCAGCGTGACCGCGATGGTGCCGCTGCCGCCCTGCAGCACTTCGTATTCGTTCAGGCCTTTGTTGGCGACGGTCAGGCCGTGCGCGCCGTCGGACAAACTGACGAACGCCTGCTGATGCTGGGCGTTGCTCGGATTGATCCATTCCGGCGCTGGCACGATATCGCGCTCCGCCGCTTCGAAGATCGAATCGGCCAGCACAGTCTGCGTGCGCAGGCCGGTAGGCAGCAGTACCCGCAGCCGGTGGTCGCGCGCCCGGTTGTCGAGCGTCAACGATACGGCAACGCCGCGGCCCGATCGCTCCAGCGAAACGCGGGTAACGAGCGTTTGCGGCGCCGTTTCCGCCGAGCGGCCGGCTTTGCGCTTGAGGAACGGCACCAGTCTGCGCTTCTCGTCCTCGAACAATTCTTCGGCCGAGACCGGAATGTCCCATTCGTGCACGATCTCGTACGTCACGCGGTACGCTTCGTCTTCCACCAGCGCGATTCGCGCCGGAAGCCCGCGCGTGGTCAGCGCGACATCGCCTTCCGGCTGACGGAATACATACTCGTTGCCGATATCGCCGCAGTCCTCGTAGATCCCGAGGCCTTCGAATACCCGGCCCGTGATTTTGTCGGTCAGCGTGTAGGAGCCGTCCTCCGCAAACGCCACGGACAGGAAGTCGTTCTCCATGCCCTGCGGCGTGGAGACGAGCTCGCCGACCGCCGTATCGGCCGCGGCGCTTTCCCCGGCTTGAGCCGCCGGCACAGCGTTCGCGACGCGGCCGCTTTCTTGATCCGCGCTTCGCTCCGAACCGCTCTTGCGCGCGCCGTCTTCTCCCGCCGCGCTTCCTGCATAGATCCGGCCGCCGCCTTCTTCCGGCACCCACGCATACAGCTTATACCCCAGCGCCGGCACATTCGCCGCTTCGAACGTCAGGCGGAACTTGCGCGCCATATAAGGCACGCGGAACCCGTCGTCCGGCAGGTCGTAGCCGAACTGCGAGCCCAGATCTTCGATCCGGGCCGGAACGGCGCGGCCTTCCGCGTCAACCACGCGGCCCGGGCCGAGCGGCAGAGCGTCGAGCTTCTCCGCGATTCCCTGCGGAGAAGGCCCCTGCTTGAAGTCGATACGGACCGCTTCGACTTCGACGGTCACGACGCCGCTGCGCTCCCAGCCGGTCGTGTTGAACAGCGCGACCGGACGGGCGGCTTCCGGCCAGGCTTGCACCGAATCGGTGCCGATCCGCGAGCCGATCGCCTGCAGGCTTTCGCCGACCAGCGCTTCGGCCATATGGCGGCTCTTGTCGAACCGGCCGACCATCTCACGGTGGATCTCGTCGACGCCGCAGCCGCAGATGCTGTCGTGCGGATGGTTCTGCATCAGCGTTTTCCACGCGTAGGACAGCGGTTCGTGCGGATAAGCTTTGCCGGCGGCCAGATTCGCCATAACGGCCAGCGGCTCGGCGCCTTTCTCCAGCAGCGTCTGGCCGACCTGGTTCATCTGCTTCAGATACACGCGGGCCGACGCCGTGTTGACCAGCGTCCCCCAGCCGTCGGTGCGCGTGCTGCGCAGCTCGCCGCGCACCGTCACCCAGCTGTCGTGCTTATGCCGCGCGAGCGCTTCCAAATATTGATCGAAGGTGGAATGGACGAAGTCCACGTCCGGGAACAGCTTCTCCGCCGTTTCCAGCGCGTCGCCGAGATCGGTCTGGATCGGCTGGTGATCGCACCCGTTCATAAACAGCAGCTCCGGCGTGGACGCGTATTTCTCCGCGCCCGCAAGCTTGCGGTCCCAGAATTCTTTGGCTTCCGCGGCGTCCGTCGGAATCTCGTTGCCGTTGCTGTACCAGTTGGCGAACAGCACCCCGACCACCTGCGAGCCGTCCGGCGACTCCCAGTGCATTTCGGAATAAGGCGATTCGTATTCGCCCGGCGCGTCGACGACCACGTTGTCGAAGCCGGTCGGCTTGACGCCGCGTCCGAACACGGCCGCTTCGATGCCGGCCTGCTTGAGCAGCTGCGGCGCCTGCCCCATATTGCCGAACGAATCGGGGAAATAGCCGAGCTTCGAGATCGGACCCCAGCGGGCGGCTTCGCGGTGGCCGATCAGCAGGTTGCGCACATTGGCTTCCGAGCTGGTCAGGAACTCGTCCTGCAGCACGTACCACGGACCGATTATAATTTTTTCCTCTCGGATCAGCCGCTGAAGCCGTTCGCGCTGTTCCGGATAAATTTGCAGATAGTCGTCGATAATGATCGTCTGGCCGTCGAGATGAAAATAACGGTAGCGTTCGTCTTTTTCCAGCATATCCATCAGTTCGTTCATCAAAGTCGTCAGCCGCAGATGGTGCGACTCGTACGGCAGATACCATTCCCGGTCCCAGTGGGTGTGGGAAATAATATGGGCGGTTTTGCGGGTCATGGGCAGTAGCCTCCTTCAATCTCGCTTCTCGCACTTTCAGTAGCCCATGATGGCATAATCGCTTCGTAAGCGCAATATGTGGATTTTTCAGCCGTTTCCGACGCTCATATTTGACACAGTTCCTTCTCCCCGGCAATCTTTTTGCAGCGGCATTTTTCACCCGGAACCCGCGCGGTTGCGGCGTTTCTGCGCTTTTCGAATATGACAATGCGCAATTGACATATTTACGGTGTCACAATGGGTTCGATACACTTTGCCTTGTAAGCGTTACCTTTCCAAACCACAAACGTTTCCAATTCAAGAAGGGAGGAAAATAAATGAAGGCGTCCAAAACGTCCGCGCCCGAGCTTCCGAATATGAAGAAGCCTTCAAGGCGCGCGCAAATTCTCGGCAACTGGGAATTGTACCTGTTCATGCTGCCCGCCGTCCTGTACTTCCTTATTTTTCACTACGCACCGATGTACGGGATCCAGATCGCCTTCAAAAATTTCGTTCCGTCCAAAGGCATCCTCGGCAGTCCCTGGGTGGGCTTCGACCACTTTGAGCGGTTCTTCAATTCCTATTATTTCTGGGATCTGATCTGGAACACGTTCAGCATCAGCTTCTATGAACTGGCGATCGGGTTCCCGCTGCCGATCATCCTGGCGCTGGCGTTCAACGAGGTGCGCAACGGCAAGTTTAAGAAAACGGTTCAGACCGTCACTTACGCGCCGCACTTTATCTCGATCGTCGTTATGGCCGGCATGATCATCACGTTCCTGTCGCCGAGCAGCGGCATCATCATTATGTTCATCAACGCGCTGGGCCTGGACGCTCCGCAGTTCCTGACCGATCCGGCCTGGTTCAAAACGATGTACGTCCTCTCGGGCGTCTGGCAGAGCACCGGCTGGGGCACGATCATTTATCTGGCCGCGCTGTCCGGCGTCGATCCGCAGCTGCACGAAGCGGCCATCGTCGACGGGGCGAGCCGGTTCAAGCGCATGCTGCATATCAACCTGCCGACCATTTTGCCGACGATTACGATCATGCTGATTCTGAACATGGGCAACATTCTGGGCGTGGGTTACGAAAAAATCCTGCTGCTGCAAAACTCGCTCAACCTGGAATCGTCCGACGTCATCGCGACTTACGTATACCGCGCCGGTCTGGTCGACGCGCAGTACAGCTTCTCGACCGCGGTCGGATTGTTCAACTCGGTCATCAACGTCATCCTGCTGATTACGGTCAACTGGATCGCCAGACGCACCAGCGAAAACAGTCTGTGGTAAGACGGGTACCTTGTCAACGCTAAAGGGACTACCCTATTTAGAAAGGAGGCCGCGTCATGGTCAAATCGATGCAAGAATCGAAAGGCGATAAAATTTTCCTGATCTGTACCTACATTTATCTCTGCGTCGCCCTGGTCGTCGTCTTGTACCCGCTGGTTTATATCCTGAGCGCTTCGATCAGCAGTCCGCAGGCGGTCAACTCCGGGCAGATGTGGCTGTTCCCCAAAAATATTACCTGGGCCGGCTACGAGCTGGTCTTCAATAATCCGAAGATCTGGAACGGCTACCTCAATACGATTATTTATACGGTAGTCGGCACGCTGCTCAACCTGTTCGTCACCCTGCCCGCGGCCTACGCGCTCAGCCGGTCCGACTTTGTCGGCCGCGGATGGTTTATGGGCTTCATCCTGCTGACGATGTTCTTCAGCGGCGGCCTCGTTCCGACGTATCTGGTCGTCAAAAATCTCGGCCTCATCAACACGATGGGCGCGCTGATCCTGCCGGTCGCCGCTTCCGTATGGAATATCGTGGTCGCCCGCACCTTTTTCCAATCGACGATTCCCAAAGAACTGCAGGAAGCCGCGCAGATCGACGGCTGTACGAACCTCAGACTCTTCTGGAAGATCGTCCTGCCGCTCTCGGCTCCGATTATCGCGGTTATGGCCCTGTTCTACGGAGTCGCGCACTGGAACAGCTACTTCCCTTCGCTGATCTACCTGAACAGCGAATCGAAATATCCTCTGCAGATGGTCCTGAGACAAATTCTCGTCCTGCAGGAAATGTCGGCGGAAACGACGGGCGCGGCGGTCAGCGCGGACATGGCGGCGCTGATGGCTTCCAAAGCCGAGACCGCTTCGCTGATCAAGTACGGCGTCATCGTCGTCTCCACCCTGCCGATTATCGCCGTATACCCGTTCCTGCAGCGCTATTTCGTACAGGGGGTGATGATCGGTTCGGTCAAAGGGTAAGCTTGAATCCATTCATACTGAAAGAGGGGGATTTATGATGAACATCAGAAGCAAAGCCTGGAAACTGCTGATGGTTGGAGGGCTGGGAGCATCGCTGCTGGCCGGCTGCGGATCGTCGGAAGAAGCGGCGAGCAAAGACGAAAGCGTCACGGTCAGCAAAGACGGTTTCCCGATTGTCGAAAAGCCGATCAAATTGACCATGATGGCGCCGGACACCGGCGTGCAGAACTGGGAAGACATGGTCGTCCTGCAGGAAACGGCAAAACTGACGAATATCTCGTTCGAATATAAAAACGCGCCGAAGGAAAGCTTCGAAACCAAAAAGAATCTGGTATTTGCCAGCGAAGACTATCCGGACGTGTTCTACGCCGCGGGCCTGACTCCTTCGGAGCAGCTCAAATACGGCGAACAGGGCGTGCTGATTCCGCTCGAAGACCTGATCGAAGAATATGCGCCGAACTTCAAAGCCCTGCTGGAAGAATATCCGGACGTGCGTAAATCGATCACCGCGCCGGACGGCCATATCTACTCGCTGCCGGTTATCGAGTTCAACCAGCACTGGTACCGCAACCCGCTGTGGTACAACGGCAGCTACCTGGAAGCGCTGGGCGTGGACAAACTGCCGGAAACGACCGAAGATCTCTACGATCTGCTGAAGCGCTTCAAGGACGAAGATCCGAACGGCAACGGCAAAGCGGACGAAATCCCGGTGTCTTCCGTAACGACGCCGGCCGCCAACATCCGCGATATCCGTACCTGGATGCTGGGCGCGTTCGGCATGTACGAAGAAGAACTGTTCGTGGACGACAACGACGTCGTGCACTACACGCCGGTTGAAGAAGGCTACAAACAGTACCTGGCCTACATGAACCGCCTGTGGGCGGAAGACCTGCTCGACCACGAAAGCTTCTCGCAAACGGCCGAACAGAAGCAGGCCAAAGGCGAAGGCAACCAGCTCGGCCTGTTCTCGGCATGGCATGCGTACCAGCTGCTGGGCACCGAAGCTTCCGACAAAGATCCGATGTTCCTGCCGGTTCACGCCGAAGGCGTAGAAAAAGCGGCCATCGCCAAGAACGGCGGCGTCAAGACCGGCGCGTTCGCCATCACCAAAACGAACAAGTATCCGGAAGCGTCCATGCGCTGGGCCGACTACCTGTATTCCTACGAAGGCTCCGTGCTGTTCAACAAAGGACCGGAAGGCACGCTGTGGGAGTACACCAACGAAGCGGACCACACGAAGAAAGCGATCCCGGCTCCGGACGGCAAGGATTCGGAAGAAATCCGTTCCACGCTCACGCCGAACTACGGCATTCCGGCACCAACGATCCTGACGGACGAAGTCAACAAAGGCCTGACGACCGACTTCGACAAATGGGTGGAAAACGAAACGCAGACCAAGCTGCTCGACAACGGAGCTCGCGTACCGTTCCCTTCCCTGTTCCTGACGATCGAAGAACAATCGGAGATCAACAGCCTGAATTCCGACCTCAGCACCTACGTGAAGCAGATGGAAGCGAAGTTCATCACCGGCGCCGAATCGATCGACAGCGGCTGGGACGGCTACGTCGCCACGCTCAAGAAGATGGGCTCGGACCGCATCGCGGAGATCAACCAGGGCGCTTACGACCGCTGGAAATCGAACTAAGCCCAAACGATTTGCGGACGCGCAGGAGATAAACGGCAAAAGCGGATAACGCAAGATACGGGATCGAAAGCGGGATGCGGAAGGCCGGACGGCCCAAGCCCCCGTCTTCCCGGTCCCGCTATCCGCTTTTCTTATTTTGATACAGAAAGGCGCTGGCTCGAATGAAGCAGAAACAAAGTTCCCGGAAAGCGGCCGCCGAAAGCCGCATCCGCGAGCTGCTGGAGAAGATGACGCTTGAGGAAAAAGTCGGGCAGCTCGCCCAGCCGTTCGGCTGGACCTGCTATACCCGCCGCGAAGACGGGACCGTCGAGCTGACGGAATCGTTCAAGCGCCGCGCCGCCGAAGGCGGCGTGGGCTCGCTGTACGGCACTTTGCGCGCCGATCCGTGGACCGGCGTAACGCTTGAAACCGGCTTGTCGCCGGAGGAAGGCGCGAAGCTGGTGAACGAGATGCAGGCTTACGCGCTGGAGCACGGACGCCACGGTATCCCGATCCTGTTCGGCGAGGAATGCTCGCACGGCCATATGGCCATCGGGGCCACGGTGTTTCCCGTCCCTCTCTCCGTCGGCAGCACCTGGAACCCGGACCTGTACCGGGAAATGTGCCGGGCGACGGCGCTGGAGACGCGCAGCCAGGGCGGCGCGGCGACCTATTCGCCGGTGCTGGACGTGGTGCGCGATCCGCGCTGGGGACGGACGGAAGAATGC
Organism: Saccharibacillus sp. CPCC 101409; assembly: GCF_030518235.1. GTDB lineage: Bacteria > Bacillota > Bacilli > Paenibacillales > Paenibacillaceae > Saccharibacillus. The sequence goes on from NZ_JAULSA010000025.1 coordinate 46,826, forward strand.
TACGGCGAAGACCCGTACCTGACCTCGGTGCTGGGCACGGCCGCGATCGAAGGGCTGCAGGGCGACGATCTGGGATCGGACGATTCCATCCTCGCCACGCTGAAGCACTTTGCCGCGTACGGGAGCTCGGAAGGCGGACGCAACTCCGCTCCGGTGCATATGGGCCCGCGCGAGCTGCACGAGATCGATCTGCTGCCGTTCCGCCATGCGGTGGAAGCCGGCGCCCGTTCGGTCATGACCGCCTATAACGAGATCGACGGCGTTCCCTGCACGACGAACCGCTATCTGCTTCAGGATATTCTGCGCGACGAATGGGGCTTCGACGGCTTTGTCATTACCGACTGCGGCGCGCTCGGCCTGCTGACCGCCGGGCAGAACACGGCGGAAGACGGCGAAGATGCTTCGGCGCAGGCCGTACTGGCCGGCGTGGACATGGAAATGTCGGGCGAGATGTTCGACCGGCATCTGCTGGCCGCCGTTCGCGGCGGCCGCCTGAGCGAAGCCGATGTGGACCGGGCGGTGCGCCGGGTCCTGGAACTGAAGTTCGAACTGAATTTGTTCGAACGGCCGTTTACCGACCCGAGCCGGGCGCGGGACGTGATCGGCAGCGAGGAGCACCGGCGGCTTGCGCGCCGGCTCGCGGCCGAAGGCATCGTGCTGCTCAAGAACGATGCCGGCATTCTGCCGCTGGACCGGGCGGCGTTCGGCGGCGGAAGCGCCGACGGGCAAAGCGGGAGCGGCGGCAACGGCAGTGCCCGCCGCGAAAGCGGCAGGACCGGCGGCGGCAGAATCGCCGTGATCGGTCCCAATGCCGACGCGCATTACAATCAGCTCGGCGATTATACGTCGCCGCAGCCGGAAGGCGCGATCGCGACCGTGCTGGACGGCGTGCGCGCCGCGCTTGGCGAAAGCGGCGAGCGGGTGCTGTATGCGCCCGGCTGCCGCATCCGCGGCGAATCGCGGGAAGGCTTCCCGGCCGCGCTGGAATGCGCGAAACAGGCGGACACCATCGTCCTGGTGCTGGGCGGTTCCAGCGCGCGGGACTTCGGCGAAGGCACGATCGACCTCAAGACCGGCGCTTCGGTCGTCACGGAGAATTCGTGGAACGATATGGAATGCGGCGAAGGCATCGACCGCTCGACGCTGAATCTGGCCGGCGTGCAGCTGGAACTGGCCCGGGAGATCTTCAAGCTGGGCAAGCCGGTGATCGTGGTCTATATCAACGGCCGGCCGATCGCCGAACCGTGGATCGTCGAGAACGCCCATGCGATTCTCGAAGCCTGGTATCCGGGCCAGGAAGGCGGCCATGCGATCGCCGATATCCTGTTCGGCGGCGTCAACCCGTCCGGCCGGCTTACGCTCGGCATCCCGAAGCATGTCGGCCAGCTTCCGGTTTATCACTACAAGCGCAGAACGCGCGGCAAGCGGTATCTGGAAGACGACTTCGAAGCCCAGTATCCGTTCGGCTTCGGCCTGAGCTATACCGAATTCAAGTATGACCATATCCGGCTCGATACGGCCGAGATCCAGGCAGACGGCACGGCGTCCGTGTCCGTCGACATTACCAACACCGGCGGCATGGCCGGCGAAGAAGTCGTGCAGCTGTACGTATCGGACCTGGCCGCTTCGGTCGTCCGGCCGGAGAAGATGCTTAAAGGCTTCCGCAAGATCAAGCTTGCGCCGGGCGAAACGCAGACCGCGACCTTCGCGATCGGCCGCGAGCAGCTGGAATTCGTCGGTCCCGACCTGCTCTGGCGCGTCGAGCCCGGCCGGTTCAATCTGAGGGTCGGACCGAATTCGGTCGAAGGTCTCAGCGCGGAATTGACCGTGCTGCAATCCGATCCCGTCGAAGTGTAAGACAGACATACGAAAAAGAGTCTTCTGGCCGCGCTGCAAACGGCCGGAAGACTCCAATCTTAACGTACATCGAATCATCTTATTCATGTTCCGATTATTTTGCTGGCAGGAGGCGTCTTATTCCGTGAAAATTACCCGACATCCCGATAACCCGATCGTCGTGCCCGGTCTGTACGACTGGCGCAAAGCGACAGTGTTCAACCCGGCCGTGATTATCGATAACGGCAAGTTCTATATGATCGAACGCACCGCGGGTTCCCTGACCCCGTGCAAGAATTACCTCG
>NZ_JAULSA010000026.1 GCF_030518235.1 Saccharibacillus sp. CPCC 101409
TCCGCTGCCGACTAACCGATTGGCGAGTGAGTTTCGTTTTTACACATAAATATGGACTTGACCGCATCCTGCTTGCGTCTGGAGCGGTAACTTTCGTTTTCCAGATACTCTGTATCAAAGCTGCGGCCGGTTAGCAACATCCCGAAAAAGCGTTTGTTTTCATTGAATTCTTCCGTCCCCAAACGCCGGTTGTATGTAGCCATACCGATCGGGACACACAGAAAAACAAGGCGCGCGAGCGCGCTAATCGGAATCGGAAGGTTGCGGTTGAAGTCCCAACTGAAGTTAAACGCTTTGCTTTTGGAGAGCGCCAATGGAGAAAAAACCATTTCCTCGTACGATTGGGTTGCGTGCATGCCATCGATAAACGAGCAAGGGAGAACTTGAGTTTGAAAATAATCCGAAAGCTCGTTATTGTCCTTCATCTTTTTGATCGCTTTGCGCCAATCGTGAAAAGGCTTATAATCGTCATACCATCTCAACTCGTGCAGCGCAGGCAGCGCAAAGTCTTTTTCAATTTGGGCGATATGCTCATCCGTCGATTTGGCATTGAAAGTAGGCTGCAAGATCGAAGTCTGACCGAAAAACGGATTCATAATTATGGCTTTCATATAATTTAGCGTCAGTTTTTCTTTGATCGCTTGGGTAGACATCGTTTTCTCATAAGCTTCTACGGAGCGCTTGACCACATCCCGCTGATCGTACCCCGAACAGTTTTTAAGCGTTTCCATGATCTCCTGCAACTGTTCATGCTCTGGGCTTCCCGAAAAGTATTTGTCGACTTTCTTGAATTGCTCATTGATCTGCGCACGGATCTGCTTGGCGGCTTCTTTGACCTGAGCATCTTTCTCTGCCGGCTTCAAGCGTTCCGAAAAGTTCTCGGCTCGTTTGCTCCAAAACTCCATTCGCTTGACGTCCCGCGTCACGATATTGAATTCTTCAATCATATACCGGATATACCGTTTCGAAAAAGACTCCAGATGTTCTTCCGTCAGCGTCATGCGTGTGCCTTCGACTTTAAACCGGGTGCTGTTCAGTCCGTACCCGGACAGATCGCATTCGTACAAGCGCCGCAACCCGATCAGCCCTGCCGTCCACATCCAATCTTCCATCTGCAATTTAATCGAAGCTACCAAGTACTACCCCTCCTCCCGCACAACCTCCAATAAACCGAAACTTTGCGACGCCCTTTTGCCAACACCCGCTTGATACAGCAATTTCAAATCTTCCGGGTGTCCTTCCAGTTTCAACGTTCCCTGATAGGCGGTGTAATAAAGCCAGTGCTGCTCCTGTCCGCTATTGACCTGCTGGCGAAACACCGAATTGCGTTCTTTTACGATCTGTTTGCGCATGTTTCCCGGCTGCATCACAATCGTTTGATACGGTTCGCGTCCGGTTAATTCCCGAATCCTCATTTCCGCAAAGTAGCTGAATTCCCCGGCATAATCAGCATGTTCCGGTCCAAGCGGCTTACCGTTTCGGTCTTCGATCAGAATGGGGGACAATGTACGGAACCAGACCCGATCGCCTACAATATCCGTTTCTTGAACCATCCGAATCTGTGCTTTTCTCCACACCGTTCGATCCGTCTTGTATTCGGAGATCTGTTGAAGCCCATTAAAAAGATGCAGCATAAACTCCATATCCGGACTGGAAAGCGTCAAGGTAAAAGCATCCAACTTGATCCGATCCTTCTCATATACAAAACGATGCAGATAAACTGCTGTCGAGAATGGCTTCATCTTTCCTCCACCCGCTATGTACATCTTCTCGTAGTATTTAGGATCGGCTTGACGTAAGGCTTCTTTGACTAAAGAAATCATCAGCATCCGATAGTCCACAGGTAACGAGTCCACCTCGTAAGTCACCGCTAAACGCAAAGTTACACCTCCTTTTCCCAAAATAGATGTTACTCAATAACTAAAAAGGGTTCTGTACCCAATTATAATAAACAGAACATGTGTTGCCTAGTTGATTGCTTGAAAAATCCCACAATGTTCAAATAAATGTTTGAAACAAGGAATAGATAAAGGCGTCCGGCAACTCAAAAAGACACTTCAGCTCCATTTTGGCCTCACCTACAACTACAACCTCAAATATATTTGTCGACGATCAAAAATGCTGGATGACCCCAGGAAGTGAGGCAAGTGTTACATAAATCTCGAACGCAGACATCGGAATTAAAAAAAGCTGCTACCTGTAGAATACAGGCGGCAACTTAAAATTTTAGGCTATTAGGTAAAAAAATCCGCAGTTTATCCATGATAACCCGCTTGTTTGTGCGCAACGTTTTGATGAAGAGCGGCTATCCGGTTATTGATTCGTGTTTGTTCCGCTACTGAGCGTCCTTTTTTTTCTTGGGCGATGGCTGCTTGCACGTCGCGACGAATATCTTCATGACTATCCGTGGGCGGAACAATCAAAACGCCAGTCAATATTTTGCCGGGCTGCGGTTTGCGTCGAACATAACGTGGACCTTTGGCATATCCGATTGGCATTTTTCGCATAGGATCATCTCCTTTATTTGTAGTATAACGCAATCAGATCAAGGGCGCTATCCTCATTGATGAACATGCGCTGGCTGCCAATTGACTTCGCACCGAATCTTTTTCGATAGTATGAAACCAAATCGGTTTTTGCGTCAAATGCAACGTAACCGCCAAAACCGGAATTTGCACTGATCAAGCATGCTTGTCCGATCAAAATATCAGCTACGTTTGTAAATTCTCGATTCGGCGTGATGAATCGACGATTGAGCGGTGAACTCTCAAGGAGATCGATGAATACGAAACCCTCATCAATTCGGTATGAGATTGCGCCGTGAATACGATTGTCATTGATAGCGATTAATTTTTGAGGCGGGCCTTTTCGTATATCAGTGATGACATCGGCCCAATTAAAATTTCTTTCCCAGCCAATTTGATGGAGCAGCTTAGCTTCCGGAAGAAGAAGCGTTTCGATCTGCGCCGGATGCCCGTTTCTTTGTTGATCCAGCAAATACCATTGAGACATATGTAACCCCTCCTATTCGATGTGCAGGTTGTTACTCCCATCACCGTATCGCGCATATTCTTTCGAATAGGCGTTGCTATAGGTACGGGCATCATTGGTGCTCAATTGTAAAGCGGCGTGGATCAGTTTGAAGGTAATAGCGGAAATCTGATCCTCTTCGCCAAATTGGACGCTCCGCACAATTTCCGTATGTTTAGACGTCTGCTGTGATTGGAGTGCGAAGGTGATCCCAGCCAAAACAATAACTCCGATAATTATGGCGAACATCCATGCTTGCACCTTTGGATTTTTTTGATTCATGGAATAACCTCTCTCTTTTCGTGAATTGAGATTCCAGGAATACGTTTGCCAAAAAATTCTCTCTCCTCATATCATATATCGGTCGGCTTACCGGCTTGTTTTAATTCAGGATAGACGGCTTTCGTCTCGATTTTCATTTCTGTTCAAAATCAAACAAAACGGAAAAAACGAAGAAAGAACTGACTGCCCACAAATGAACAGTCGGTTGTTTGCATTTACTATTTTTGAATGTAACTCAAACATCTCCTTCGGATTGCTCGATAAGCCGACCGGGTGGATAGGTCCTTATTCAATTCGTTGATCGCTTAATCCATATATTGGATTTGGTCAGATCTTCGAGCATCACATCCGAAGGGTTTCAGTCGAAAACAAAGTTTGCGGTCGTAATCGAGTCATATTCCGCATGGACGCGTATGAGTGAATCAGCGTTGAGCTGGATTACCAAAACACCGCGAAGACGGACGTTACGCGCGTAATGTCAAGGAGTGGGTTCAATCTAAAATGAAATACGCGGCTGACTAAAAAAGGGTGATCCTGTCAAAATCGTTGCCGTTGGGAATAACGATATTCAAGGTGCAGTTTCATTTCGCAGTGTTAAAGGTTTTATCTTTGTCGACTTGGTTGAAAATTCACCGTTAAATCGTGCCTCAGCACGTCAGCGGATTTATGTTAATGTTGTCGACGTTCTTTTGGGGGTTGCATGTCTAGAAAGCTTTATTCAAGGATTTGAAGGGATTGTTTCTTTTGAATCTAAAACCAATCTCATCTCGTATTATCAAGAGCGCTTCAACGCTAAGCAGATCGAGAATAGCCAAAAAATGTTTATCGATACTCGTAACGCAGCCGCCTTAATCGCCTTATACTATAGATAAAGGAGTTGATTTTATGCCAGCGAAAAGAAATTCTTATTCGTACCGCGATATTCCTCCAACAGGCATTGTCATAGGTCCGACCACAGCTTCGACAGAGGAAATTGTAAAAGAAGTACGTGGCTTTTTGAATCAAAGAAGTCAACAACTAACACCTATCGAAAAAGCAGAAGCAATGAAGATTTCTGATGAAATTCTCAAAAAATATACGTAATCGATTTGTATCAATAAATAGAACGGTCAACTTTAATAAAACATCCCTTACGAGATAGATACTTTGAAAAAAGTCATCTTGTAAGGGAACTTTTAATCTAGAGCGTTTTTGAAAACTATGAGGGAAGCCGATCTTGCGGAATTCAATGCAACGCCAAACAAATGAATTTCTCAATTTGGAAAATAGCATAGGTCGGCTGTAGCATTACGTTCAGATAAAACCGATCCATAAGATTGCGACGGCGTTGGGGCTAAACGCTTCATATCCCACTACGTTCAGATAAAACCTCCAAAAAAACGCCTCAAAATCCGCGTCATTAAGCCATTTCTCCTTAACCACAACATCCTATTTTGCATCGAACCTCCAATGCCGTAATCGTAAAAGCATCAAATAAACCCTCAAACCCTTGCACTGCAAGGGTTTGAACTAAGCACCAAGCTTAACCGGTTCGATGCAAAATTGCATGTGTTCCCTAACTCAGCCTCTACACGTCCGCCGCCGTAAACTTCTCCGCTTTCAGCGGCAGCGCGAAGAAATCGTTGGCGACTTTGAAAAAGCCGGTAAAGTGCGGCGAAGCGTTGTGGCGTTCGACGGCGGCTTCGTCGGCCCAGACTTCGATCATGGTGAAGCGGTCGAGGCTGGATGCGTCCTGGGCCAGCGTGTAGCGCAGACAGCCTTCTTCGGCCTGCGAACCGGCGACGAGCGGCTGCACCGTTTGCAGGAACGCTTCTCTTTTCTCGGGTTTAATCTGCATATCGGCATGAATGATAATCATCGGAATCCTCTCCTTTCGCACTGGAATGCTGCGTTGTCGGCTTCAAATATTCTCGCTCTTCCAATTTACCACAAACAAACGTTCGGAAACCAGCGCAGGAGCCTGTAAGGGGGAGTCCTGCTTCGCGTTTCGCTCCCAGCCCTCGCTGCCTGCTTCGGCTGACCCGGCCGGCCCGCGTATCCGCGAGGTTACGGGATCTTGGACTCCGCGCCTCGCCGCCGACCAACTTTACCCCTCCGGCCCGAAAAATTCGTACGTCCGCGTCCATTCTTTCGTTTCGCCCGGCGTAAGCGCAAGGTCGATAAATACTTCCGGAGCGACCACATGCGCATTGCCCCATACCGCCAGCTTGGGCACGTCGAAGTCTCCGCTTTCGCGCATCCCGTAACCGCTCGGCTCGTGCAGCAGCTCCCAGTACGGCTCCGCGTCGCCCGCGAATCCGCCGAACAGCGCGTAGAACTCTCCGCCCGCTTCGCGTTTCCAGGTTACCTTTCCGTCCGACAGCTCCAGCCGGTCTTCCACGCCGCCGTCGCCCAGCAGCGCAAGCTCGGGGCGATACGGCAGTCTCAGCACATAATTCGAATCGATCATATGACCGCCGATGCCGACGAAGTTATGCACGTATTCGTTGGTGGCGATGTTCCGGCTTCCCCGGTTCGTCAGTTTGTAGTGCACGCTCAGGGAACGGCCTTCGACGCGGATCGTTTTGACCAGCTCCGCCGCGTAACCGCTTGTTTCCGCGGCCGCGGCGGTAAAGCGGATCATGCTGCGGCCGACTTCCGTGCGCACTTCGTGCGCTTCGACCGGATAAGCGCGCGCAAAGCTGTAAGCCTCGTCGTCGATCCGGGTGAGCACGCCGACGCCGAGCTTGGTGAACGTTTCGCCCGGCGCCGCTTCGTCGTAACCGATCGGCCGGTCGATGCCGAACTCGCCCGACAGTCCTTCGCCGCCGGTTCCTTGGCCCGCTTCCAGACTCTCCGGCACGCAAAAGTCGATACCCGCGCTTTCCAGACGCACCTGCGTAATCCAGCCGGTGCGGTCGAACCTCGTGCCTGTGCAGACTTCCGGCGCTTTGATCGTGATCGTCAATTCGCCGCCGCCGAGTATATATTCGTTCGTTTCCATCTTCCGATACCGCCTCCCGATAAACTGCGGCCGTCCGCTTCAAGCGGACGGTCCGTTGATTGCTGTAAGCCTGGTACCTTGTCAACACTAAAGGTGAGGTTACCCCCTGAATCGCCCCTAAAGCATGTACCCCGTCTCAATCGCTCGCCGCGCCGTCTTCCGTCTCCGCCACCGAGCAGGCCGCGCTTTCGCGGTCTTCGACTACGGCGAAGCCCCAGCCCGGCAGGGTCAGCGACTGTCCGTGCCGGATATCTTCGCCGGACACCAGTTCGCGGCCGTCGGCGTAAGCGTATTCGAACTCCGCTTCTTCGCCCGAATAGTTCAGGAAATAACGGATCTTGCGTCCCGCGCGGTTGATGCCGCATTTGACGATCAGCGGGAACGCGAGCTTCTGCTCCGCGCTCCACAAGCCGGCGCTTTGAAGCAGCTGCGCGAACAGTCCGATCAGCAGCTGTTCCGTCGGCAGGAAACCGATATACGTCGCGGTCCCTTCGCCGAAGCGGCTGCGCGTGATCGCCGCATATTCGTTCCACTCCGGGTGGTCGTAACGGGCCAGCACCTCCGCCGTGGTCGGCGTCAGCAGCTCCATCCACGTCCCGACCGCTCCGGCCTGTTCGCCCGCGCCGAACGGATCGCCTTGCAGCGAGACGTTCTTCGGCTCGGCGAACAGCTGGTACCTCACCCCGCAGATCCGCTCGATTACGCCCGGCTGCGCGCTTGTTCTCACCTGCACGTCTTCGTTCGTGAACCCGCTTTTGAACGTATACACGATATGCCCGCCGCGCTCCACGAAAGCGTTCAGCTTTTCCAGCAAACGCTCCGGCGCGCTGTACAGCGCCGGCACGACGATCAGGTCGTATTCGTCGAAAACGGCCGAAGACGTCTCCGGTCCGAGAAAATCGCAGCCCACGTTCAGCTTGTACAGCGCGTCGTAGCAGCGGCGCACCACATCGTTGTACGTGACGCCGCCAGGCAGCGGGAACCAGTCCAGCGCGCTGAGCGATTCGTTGCTGACCAGCAGCGCGACCCGGTTGGTCCGGTGCAGGCCGATCAGCGATTCGCTCAGCCGCGCGAAATCCGCGCCGATCGTTTTGGCTTCGTTGTACACGGGATTCGGCTGGAGGTCGTGGCTGAGCAGTCCTTTCCAATACGTCTCGAACGAATTGTGGATCGAATGCCAGTGCCAGTACGACACCATATTGGCGCCCGAAGCCAGATGGCTGAACGCCAGCAGCCGCAGCTGCCCCGGATACGGCGTCCAGTGCGGGAAAGCCTGCGCCTGCGTTTCCAACACCAGATAGTTCGACCGCTTGAGCGAGCGCGCCAGATCGCCGCCGAACGAAATCTCCGCGCCGGTCAGCTCGCTTTGCGACGGGTGATAAATATCCACGCCGACGACATCCAGCGCCCGGGCCGCGGCAAAATGATCCACGTCCCGCTGCACGCCGTAGGAATGGCCGCGCCAGTCGAAATCGAAGTTGTGCGTCGTGAACTGGCCGGGCTTTTTGTATTCGCCCACGATCTCCGCCTGCCAGGCCAGGAAGTCCGTGACCAGCTTCCGCTGGAACCTGGCAAACTCCGCGCCCAGACTGCCGTTGATCGTGCCCAGCACCGACGGGAAGTCTTCCCAGGCGTCGATCCGGTTGCTCCAGTAATCCAGTCCGAAACGGCGGTTCAGCTCGCCCGGATCGCCGCCGAATTTCTCGCGCATATATTTAATGAAGCGCAGCTGTACATTCGGGCCGGCCGTGCCGTAATGTTTGGTCTCGTTGTCGATCTGGTAGCCGATGACCGCCGGATGGCCGCATACGCGCCCGATCAGCTTACGGATGATCCGCTCGGCATAGAACAGGTACGCCGGGCTGGTAATATCCATGATCTGGCGCGCTCCGTATTTGCCGGGTCCGGTGCGCGTTTCCGCCAGCACTTCGGGATGCTCGCGCACCATCCAGGTGGGCACGGCGTACGTCGGCGTGCCGACGATCACGGAGATGCCCGCCGCGTGCATGGCGTCCAGCACCCGGTCCACCGACGCGAAGTCGAATACGCCGTTTTGCGGCTCGTGCGTGCTCCAGGTCGATTCCGCGATGCGCACGACGGTAATCCCCGCCGCTTTCATCATTTCGATATCTTTGTCCAGCCGGTCGTGCGGCATGTATTCATCGTAATACGCGACTCCGTAATGCAGACGTTCCATAGCGATCCGTCCCTTCTCGTTGTCGGGCTGAAGGCGCGTCGCGCCTGTTCTAATCCTTTCGCGGTAGAGGTCTCTATGTCCTGCAAACGCTCTATTTTGATCGCGAATGTTCAGGGAAGAATGTCCGCGCGGCAAAAAGCCGCCTCGCGGCCGAAAAGTCGGCTGCGGCGGCGGCTGTTCAGATCGTGTCTTGAAACTCCGGCCTCACTGCGTAAACGTGTAATGCGGCGAATCGTACTGCGGGCCGGACTTCTCGTAAGTAAACCAGTACTCCAGTTTCTTGCCCGCGCTCCAGCCGGCGACCGTATAATTCCAGTTCGTGCCGCTGCCGCTCATGCGCAGATTCTGCTGCGGACCGTTGTCCAGCTTGTAATGAATATCGACGTACAGCGCGGATGTCGCAGGCGTGAAGACGATCCGGGCGCCGCCGGAATTCGTTACGTTGATCTTGTAATCGGTGGTTACGATTTCCGTGCCGGTTCCGGTGCCCGGATTGCTGCCGCCTCCGTTGTTTCCTCCGCCCGGATTGCCGGAGGCGTTCATGAAGGAGCCCTGGAACGGATTGAAGCGCTTGGCGGCAAGCACGAACCAGCCGGTGCTCGATACGCTGTTCTGCTGCGCCATCACCCAGTAGCTGTTGCTTGTGCCTTTCAGGGAATACGGCAGTCCGCCGGTGGAAGCGCCAGACGTGCCCTGTTTCTTCGCCAGTTCGTTCAGGATGGAATCGGCTTTGGCCGTGTTGCCCTGCAAATAATACGCCGCGGACATAAACGCCGAGCCTTCCAGCCAGATATCCGGACCGGAGTAGCCGATCAGGTTGCCCTGGGCGTCGTACAGTGGGTTGTTCGCGCCGTCCCAGTCGAAGTCGTACGCGGTCATCGTATTGCCGGCGTTGTCGTACGTCAGCGTGTATTTATAGCGCGGATTCGCCAGCGTGCCGGGATTGCCGTTCGCATTTTCCACGTAAGACAGCGCCGACTGGTAATCGTGCGCGCCGCTTAGTCCCAGCGCCAGCACGCCCCACGGATTGACGTCCATCGGCACGAACGGATCGACCAGGTTCGTATCGTTTTTCCAGCCGCCGTAGAAGTTTTTGCGCGAATCGTTCCAGACTTTCGTATCGAGGAACGTTTTTACGCGGGCCGCCGCGGTGTTGTAAGCAGACGCGCGCGAAGTTTCGGCCGAAGCGAAGTAGCGCAGCGTCGGATAAATATCGAGATTGTGCTCGGTCGACGTCCACGGTTCGTTCGCGTTCGTCCACCCGCTCCAGCCGCCGGCTACGCCGCCGTTCGCCTGCTGATACTGCAGCGACCAGTCCAGCGCTTTGACGGCCATATTGCGGTAGCGCGTGTCGCCGTACTGCTTCTCGTACGCCATTACGGCCATCGCCACCCAGACGACCGGTCCCACGTGCTCGCGGATTTCTTCGCCCGCGCCGTTGTTGTACCAGTACGAGTTCAGCCAGTAGCCGGACGGGTCCTGGATATCGCGCATCTTGTTCAGGATCTTCTCCGCTCTCGCCCGGTCGCCCGCCGCGATAAAAGCGGTCGCCGCGACCGCCTGATCGTATGTATATACGATCTGCTTCGGCGTGTTCGGCGCCCAGTAATCCTCGAAGCTGTCCACCAGCCCGTCGAACGCGAAGCCTTTCGTTTCGTCCTGCTGGTGCTTGAGCCAGACCAGCGCTTTGTCGGTGGCGGACGGAATATCCGCATGCGCCCGCGGCGCGGGTCCCAATCCCCATACGAGCGCCAGCACTCCGCAGAGCACCACCCCCGCCGTACGCTTCGCGGCCCGCTTTACCGCCTGTTTACTGTTTGCTTTTTCCACTTCCGTCACTCCTTCGTCGTCTGAGGATGCGAACCCTGGATGAAAGCGCTTAATCTGCTCTCACCTCCACTATACGAATCGAAACCTGTTTCGTAAATACATTTTTGTAAGTTAATTGGGAAAAGCGCTTTTTTACATCGGCTTAACAAACGGGGGGTATAATAAAGAAACCGCCCATGCTTTAAGACACGCCTCAATCGATGCCGCCGACCGGATTTTGGCCGGAGCCGGCAGGGTAATATGAAGGAACGGGGCTTTCTTTCTGTAACCGAAGACCGCCGCCGCACGTAAACGGTTCTATTGCACGCCGGCCCGTTTGCCTGCCGTTTTGCCAATGCCGGACTTCTTCAAAACGACTTGGAGGAATTATGGATAACCATGCCGCTCAACGGGGCTCGTCCCCTTACTACATTAATCGCGACCTCAGTTGGATCGAATTCAATTACCGCGTGCTGGAAGAAGCGCAGGACCCCGAAACGCCGCTGCTGGAGCGCGCCAAATTTCTCGGGATCGTTTCGCGCAATCTGGACGAATTCATGAGCGTCCGGGTCGCGGGCATCCGCAACCAGCTCAAAGCGGGCATCGTCAAAAAAGACTTCTCCGGCTATACGCCGCAGGTGCTGTATAAACGTCTGACCAAACGCATCGAGAAAATGGTGACGGCGGAGTATCGTACATACCGCGAATTGATCCGTTTGCTGTCGAAAGAAAGTCTGGTGCTCAACCGCTACGAAGACCTGAGTTCCACACAGCAGAAATCCGCGGACGATTACTTCCACAACGTCATTTTCCCGGTGCTGACGCCGATGGCGGTCGATCTGAGCCGTCCGTTTCCGCTGGTGCACAGCCAGAACGTTTACTTAGCCGCGCTGCTCGAACGCGAAAACGCAACCGCCGATCTGCCCGAGGAAGAACGGTATTATTTTGCGATCGTGCAGGTGCCGTCCATTCTGCCGCGCCTGATTCCGGTCGCAAGCCGCAGCCACAGCAAGAAGCAGAGCTACGTCCTGATCGACGAGCTGATCTGCAACCATATCCAGACGCTGTTCAGCGGCTACAAGCCGGTGGCCGTGCATGCGTTTCGGCTGACGCGCGACGCCGACCTCGAGATCAACGAAGAAGAAGCGGACGACCTGCTTGAAGAAATCGAGAAAAAGCTGCGCAAGCGCCGCCGCGGCGCGCCGGTCCGGCTGGAAGTGCAAAAAGATTTCCATCCGTACGCGCTGCAGCTGCTGCAGGAAGAATTCGAGATCGAAGACGCGGTCTACGAGATCGACGGCCCGATCGACCTGGGCTTTATGTCTTCGTTCGCCGGATCGGTCAAGAATCGCGATTCCCTGCGCTATCCGACGCGCCTGCCGATCTATCCGCCGGAATTCGGCGACGGCGGCGATACCGATTATTTCAGCGTGCTGAAAGAACGCGACGTGCTGATGCACCATCCGTTCGAAACCTTCGACGCGGTCAGCGATTTCGTCGAGCAGGCCGCCGAAGATCCGGACGTGATGGCGATCAAGATGACGCTGTACCGCGTCAGCAGCAAATCGTCGATTATTCGTTCGCTCGCGGAAGCGGCCGAAGCCGGCAAGCAGGTCACGGTCGTCGTCGAGCTCAAAGCAAGATTCGACGAAGAGCGCAATATCAGCTGGGCGCGCACGCTGGAGCAGGCCGGCTGCCACGTGGTGTACGGACTGGTCGGACTCAAAACGCATGCCAAAGCGATCCTCGTCGTCCGCCGCGAAGAAGTCGGGCTGCGCCGCTACGTGCATGTCGGCACCGGCAACTACAACGACGCGACCGCCAAGCTGTATACGGACGTGGGTCTGATGACGTCGAATCCGTCGATCGGCGAAGACGCGTCGGAGCTGTTCAACCATATCACCGGCTATTCCAGCCACCCGGACTGGCAGGAGATTTCGGTCGCGCCCGACACGATGATGGGTACGTTCGTCACCAATATCCGCCGCGAAGCGGAGCATGCCAAAGAAGGACGCCCGGCGCGCATTATCGCCAAATTCAACTCGCTGTCCAACCAGCAGATTATCGACGAGCTGTACGAAGCGTCCAAGGCGGGCGTCAAAGTCGACCTGATCGTGCGCGGCGTCTGCTGCCTGCGGCCGGGTGTCAAAGATCTGAGCGAGAATATCACGGTGCGCAGCATCGTCGACCGCTATCTGGAACACTCGCGGATCTATTATTTCGAAAACGGCGGCGAATCGGAGATTTTCCTGTCGAGCGCCGACTGGATGACCCGCAACCTGACCCGCCGCGTCGAGCTGATGTGCCCGATCCTCGATCCCGGCTGCAAAGATACGCTGCTGAATATCCTGAAAATGTATCTGAAGGACAATGTCAAAGCGCGTATCCTGACGTCGAGCGGAGGGTATGCTTCGTTCGAGAACGGCGAAGAACCGTTCCGCAGCCAGTTCCGCGCCGAAGATATCCGCTCGTGGAAATCGACGCTGGTCTAACGCCCTCGCGGACCGTCTGCCTATCGAAATGCATCAAAAAAAGCCTCGAACCCGCAACAAAGCGGGGATCGAGGCTTCTTTAATTGGAATATCGATCCGGATGCGCCGGATGCCGCAGCCTGCCGGGCGCCGCCGCTTAATGCGACGATTTGATCTTCAATTCGACTTTTACATTCCATTCTTTCTCGAAGTCCCTGGATGCGTTCTTGAGATCGCGCAGTTCCATGAACGCTTCGGTGCGGCAGACAAGTTCGAGTTCGAGCCGGTCGCCCCGGCGGCGGACGTTCAGATCCGTCACGGCCTGCGTTTCGCTGGCGTCGAGCGCGGCCGCCATTTGCAGCACATAGCCCAATCGGCGGGTGCGCTCCTCGTCCTTCGGCAGCAGGATGTCGCGATAAACCTGCGCCGTGGCGCTTTTGCGCCATTTGCCTTTGGCGGCGATGCCCGCGATCAGCGCGGTCAGGATAATCTCGCGGTGCGTCAGCCCGGCCAGCGGACGCTTGGTCAGCAGATACTGCGTGTGCTCCTCGTAGTCGATATACCCGACTTCGGTTCCGATCTGGTACGTCCAGGCCGCGACGCGCAGCAGTTTGCGGTTCCATTCGTTCTCGCCGCCTTCGCCGAGCGCTTCGTACAGGATGCCGGCAAAGGTCTCCGTCTGCTTGAGATGCCGCAGCCTCGGCTTCGGCACGGCGGACAGCAGCGCCCGCAGTTCGAACTCCAGGACGTTCTCGTGCACGGCCTGTTCGGGATGCAGCAGCTCGAAAAACAATCCTTCGCGCAGGCCGGTTGCGCTGACGATATAGCGCGAAGCTTTCATATGGCGGAACAGCGTCCGCAGAATAATCATGCCGGGCACGATGATGTCGATCCGGCTTTTGGACAATCCCGGCACACGCTTGCGCCGGTTGTTGTCCATGCCCGGCAGCGAGTGATAGAAGTAATCCACGTCTTCGCCCTGCATGGCGTAATTATGGATATGCGGCAGCGAATAGTTGCGCCGGCGCTGATCCATCTTGCCGAGTCCGCGGATCGTGCCGCCGAGCCCGACCAGATCGAGCCCCGGATGTGCCGACATCCACGGATGCTTGCGCGCTTCGCCGAGGATAAAGTTCTCCAGTTCCTTGATCCGGTCTTCGCTCCAGGTTCCGCCTCCGCCGAAGCGCACATTCATATTGACCGCGCCGAACGGAAACGAAAAGCTGGATACGCGCCGCCGTTCCTGGAACAGCGTGATCTCCGTACTGCCGCCGCCGATATCGATAATAAAGCCTTCGCGGATATCGATCTTGTTCACGACGCCGATAAAGCCGTAATGCCCTTCCATCTCGCCGGGCAGCAGTTCGATCTCAAGGCCCGTTTCCCGGTTCAGAATCTCGATGATCTGTTCCGAGTTGGACGCGTTGCGGATCGCGGCCGTGGCGACGGCGCGAATCTGCGCGACGCCGTACGCTTCGCATACTTCGACGAACTGGCGCAGCACCGGCACGACGGAATGGATGGCGGGCGACGGCATGATGCCTTCGGGCGTGACGAGCGCGCTGAGCCTGGCGGCTTCGCGCGATTCGGTCAGGACGCGGTAAGAGCCGCCGCTCTCGCTCTCATAAACGACGAGCCGGATGGAGTTCGAGCCGATATCGATAATGCCGGCTCGCAGGCTCGTTTGCATAGCGCCGGGTTGGATGGTTTCTTGTATGGTATTCATGGAATGGACAGCTCCTTGTCCCCGGCGCCTGCGCGGCGGGCCGGTTGATAATTAAATATCGTTACCTGTTCATTAGCCTTTACCTTAGCAAACCAAACAGGACGGCGCAATGGACGCCGTCCTGTTTCCTCTTTCAACGAAGATCAATCGATCTTGGATAAGTGTTGGCTGCTTAAATCCAGCTCAAAAAAAGATTGAGACGAAGAAGACGCGGTCGAAGAAAGCGAAGACCCGGCTGCGGTTCACAGATAAGCCCGGCCTCCTTCCACTTTCTCGATCTCCAACGCTCCGGTTCCTGGCGGAACGTCGACTCTGGATAGCGAGAGGCCCGTGTCCGGGCGCTGCACCTGCAAAATAACGGCTCCTTGTTCAGGACGATCGAGGGCGTATCCCGCATAAATGCGAATATTTTCGTCGTTCAGCGTTGCTCCGTACACGCCGAGGGGATAGAAATCGTGTATGCCCGGCGGCGCTTCGAGAACCTGAAAGCCCAGGTTGAACGCAAGTTCCGCGGTCTCGTCAACCTGCGGACCTTTTTGCGCTTCCCGGTCCGCGTCCGCTTGAGGGATCTTTCCGCTTTTCGCGTCGCATATACGCCCGGCCACGCGATCCGCGTCTGCTTTTTTATCCTGCTGGAACGGGTCGGCGGCGATCCGGTTGTATGCTTCTTTTGTCAGAAAAGGATGATCCCAATCGTCCGCAACCGCGCCCGCTATAACCGGAACGCAAGCCGCCAGTATAACCAGCGGAATGGCAAGCGCAAGCATCTTTTTGTTCTTCATGAAAGCTCCTTTCCCTGTACATATCCTACTTTCGTTTCGGCCAGACAGCGCATCGCCACATCCGGATGGTCCGTAATAATCCCCGATACGCCCATCCCGATCAGCTCTTTGATACGCGCAGGATCGTTGACGGTAAACGGATGATAATCGACGCCGTTCTCCCGGGCTTCGCGCACCCACTCCGCCTGTACCGCCGGGTCGTACGCGTGCAGCGCGTCGGCGCCGATCGACCGGGCATAATCCCACGGCCGGTACAATCCTTCCATATATAAAAGGCCCGTACGGATCTCCGGCGCAAGCCGTTTGCACAGCGCGACCGAATAATGGTTGAAGCTCGACAAGATCGTCCGGCGCTCCAGCCCGTATCCGCGAACCGCCGCGATCACTTTTTCTTCCATGCCCGTGTAGGGCAGGATATTGTTTTTGAGCTCGATATTCAACACGATAACGGTCTGCGCGGCCAGTTCCAGCAGTTCGTCCAGATGCGGAATCCGCTCGCCGACGAAATCCGGGTGATACCAGCCTCCCGCGTCCAGTTCGCGCAGCTCGGCATACGTCTTGTCGCTCACCCGGCCGCAGGCTCCGGCAGTGCGCGACAGCGTTTCGTCGTGGATCAGCACCGGCTCGCCGTCCAGCGACAGCTGCACGTCCGTTTCGATGCCGCCCGCCCCGAGCGCCGCCGCGCGCCGAAATGCTTCCATGGTATTTTCCGGACGGGAGCCCGACGCTCCGCGGTGCGCGAAGATGAGCGGACTGCCCGGCCGGCCGAATGCGCTCGAAATATTTGCCGGATTGTCCGCCTTTTGCGCTACCTTTTCTCCCCGCAGCGCCGTATTCGATTCCATTCCCATTCCCGATCGCCTCTCTTTCGCTTTTCTGTTCCCCGCGGTTCGCGCCGTAATCTCTTTACGATAGCATCCCCGCGTAAACGCCGTGTCAAACGCCAATTTTTACTGTAAAACGTTTTTTTACAAGACGAGCGTTTTCTTTTAACAATCGGCTGTTAGGCTTGACGTGTTTGACGATGAAGTTTGAATATTCGGTGTCGAACGATCTTCTGCTTGATTTCGATTTGCGCTTTGCCTGCTTCCGAAACGGTCCGCATTCGTCGTCAGCGCGGCGGCATGCGGTTCTCGTGGAAATGGAAAGGCCGCCGCGTCATCCCCCTACCTTGCGCGCGGCGCGCCGCTTCTCTTCCTATAGCCCGGGCGGACACGCGAAGCGGTTCAGGCTTGCTTCGCCTTCCGCCGGGCAATTTTATCACCGATCCGATTGATCTCATACATGCACCGACCCTGCGCCGATTCGAACCTTTACGAAGACCGATCGTTATTCGACCGAAGAGGTGGGAAATTTCATGCCAAAAAGCCGAAAGCGAACGTTCGCGTCTCTTGGCCTGCTGCTTATTCTGTCGACGCTGCTGACCGCCTGCGGAGCCTCGCTTGTACGAAGCGCAAATGCAGGCGGCCAGGCCGCCGAAGCGGCGTCTATAGACGGAAACGGCGAACAGGGCCCGATCAAAGTCGTCTGGTGGCACACGACAGGCGGACAACCCGGCGATACGTTAAACGAGCTGGTCGAACGCTTCAACGACTCGCAAAGCGAAGTGGAGGTGGAAGCCGTTTACCGGGGGACGGACGCCGAGAGTCTGAACGGGCTCCGGGCGTCGCTTCGGGCGGGCGCCGGACCGGCGCTGATGGAAATCTCCGATCTCGGCAGCCGGTCGATGATCGATTCCGGCGCCGTCGTCCCGATGCAGCAGTTTATCGACGGCGAAAGCTATGACGTGTCGCACCTGGAAGAAAACCTCTTTGCCCGCTACACCTTCGACTTCCGGTTGTACGCTATGCCGTTTCAAGCGGCGACCCCGGTCTTATACGTTAACCGGGATGCTTTTGCAGCCGCCGGGCTGGACCCGAAGAAGCTGCCGAAGACGTACGCGGAAGTGGAAGAAGCGGCGAAAAAACTGACGGAAAACGGCATGGCCGGAGCGTCTTTTGCCGTCTCGGGCGGCTTGCTGGAACAGCTGCTGTCGAACCGGGGCGCGGAGCTGCTTAACCGAGGCAACGGACGCAAAAGTCCCGCGGACGAAGCACTGATTGATCGGCCGGCCGCCGTCGATACGCTGAACTGGTGGAAAAAGATGATCGACGCAGGCACCATGCTGAACCTCGGCCGCAGCCTGGACGATACGCAGAAAGCGTTCGACGACGGACAGATCGCGATGACGATCGGCAGTACGGCTTCGCTGCGCGGCATTGTGCAGGCGGCCGAAGGCCGGTTCGAAGTCGGAACCGCTCCGCTGCCGAAGCCGGCGCAGGATGAGCGAGAACCGGGCGGCGTAACAGCGGAAGGATCGGGTTTGTGGATTCTGAACGACTCGCCTCCGGACGTGCAGCAGGCCGCCTGGAAATTCGTCAAATTCCTGGTGGAACCGGAGCAGCAGGCGGACTGGTACGTCGATACCGGATATTTCCCGATCACCCGGAAAGCCTACGACGAAACATCGGTCCGCAAGAACCTGGCGCAGTACCCGCAGTTCCGCGCGGCGATCAAGCAGCTGCGCGGCGCCGAGTTTACGCCGGCCGCGCAGGGCCCCGTGATGGGCGTGTTCCCGCAGGCCCGCGAGCTGGCGGCAGACGCGATCGAAGCGGCGCTCGACGGCGCTCTGCCCCCGCAGGACGCGCTGGAACTCGCTTCGACGGAGATTACACAGCTGCTGCGGGAATATAACGCCGCCGCGGCGCAGTAAGCGAATCCCGCAGCGCGGCAGCTTCGAACAGCAAACAGACCCGTTCGGTTCCGTAAAGAACCGGCGGGTCTTTGGTATGGGAACAACGCGGAAGCCGCGGCCGAAGTCAGCCTTTCAGGCACAGCTTCACCAGTTCGTCCACGTGCGCGGCAGCCAGGCATTCCACCGTATCGGCGGCCCCGTAATAAATCTTGACTTCGCCGTCGTCTTCCAGGATCATCCCGCCCGGGAATATCACGTCGTTGCGAAAACCGCCTTCCCGCTCGTAGTCCGCTTCCGGCGCGAGCAGCGGTTCGGAGGACAGCCCGATAATCTTGTAGGGATTGTCCAGATCCAGCAGCATCAGACCCGCGCAGTACCTTTTTTTCCAAGAGTCTTCCCAGCCGTTCCTGCCGCGCGCGGGATCGATATCCACGGTATGGAACGTAGTCAGCCAGCCGTGCGGCGTGCGGATCGGCGGCGCGGCGGGGCCGAGTTTGTCGTTGGCGAACGGGACGCTTTCCAGGCCGAGCAGCAGCTCGGTATTGCCCCAGTATTTCAGGTCCGGCGAGTCCGATATCCAGATATCGAAGCTGTCTTTGCCGCCTTTGCCGTACACCGGGAACGGGCGCTCCAGCCGGACGTATTTACCGCCGATCTTCTCCGGAAACAGCACCATATTGCGATTGTCCGGCGCGGACAGGCTGAGCACTTCGAAGCTTTCGAAGTCGTCCGTCACGGCGATCCCGCCGCGCACGCCGTGCTTCGTGTCGACGGCAAAGCACACATAGCAGCGATCGCCGATCACGGTCAGCCGCGGATCGTAGGTACGGATAATCTCTTCGCTGTGCAGACCGAAGCAAGGCTTCTCCTGCACGTCCCAATGAATCCCGTCGTCGCTGTAAGCCAGCCCGATATTAGTCGTGCGGCTCGGCAGCAGCGTCCGGTCGGCCGCGCTGCCGTAATCGTTGCGGAACATCATGACGTAACGGCCCCGGAATTTGGTTACGCCGGCATTGAACACGAGCGCGGGCCCGTAAGGCACATGGTCCGCCCGCAGAATGGGATTGCCGGGATAGCGGGTGATAACGGGACTGGATTTTAAAGGTTCGGTGATTGGCATGAGGATAGCCTCCTTTTGCGAATGGACGCAGTTCTTCCACGGCTTATTCTAGAGGAAGCATAAACTTCGAACCTTTAACCTTTACGGGAAAACCGGGAATATTTTTAGGTCTTTGCGCAAAAGGAGCAGAACCGGGCGATTATTCTTCGAACACCGTTGTGCTGGCCGTATATTCGAAGCAGAGATTGACCGTCCGTTCCCGGGCGCTTGTTCGATGCGCGACGCCTTTCGGCACAGTCAGAATCTCGCCGGGCCCCAGTACGACGGGCGCCTGATGGCGGAACTCGATCGTGAGCGCGCCTTCGAGCACCATAAACAGCTCATCCGATTCCGGATGACGATGCCATTTGTATTGTCCGGTAAATACGCTCATGCGCAAACAGCTCTCGTTGACCTCTCCCACGACAAAGTTCCGGTAAGTTTCCGTTACGGAGCGCTGAAGCTGCGTGAGATCGCTTTTTTGCAATTCGTTATCCGCGTTCAACCGATTCGCCTCCCGGCGGAGCGGCCCGGGAAGAGCCGTTCCTTTTTTAATTTAACAAGAGCACCCTACTTAAACACCTGAGTCACCATGCCTTCGCCGCTCTCGGAGGAGAACTCCACCGTCGCCAGCGCGCCGTTGATCAACGTCAGCTGCGGCGGCATGTGCCCGCAGTCGATGTCGTACAGGACGGGGACGCCGAGTTCTTCCGCCATGTCGCGGTACACGTCTTCGGCGGTATAGCCGCCTACGGGCGCGTTCGCCGGGCTGCGGCCGAACATCAGTCCCGCGCAGTTCTCGAACCAGCCGGCGAGTTTGAGCTGCACCAGCGAGCGCCGCAGGTCGGCTGTGTTCATTTCGCAGTTTTCCAGGTACCAGAGCACCGGCTCGTCGGGCATATGCCGTTCGCGGAAAGCCCGCACGTCTCCGTACGGCGTGCCGGCCAGATGCCGGATCACGTCGATGCAGCCGCCGAGCAGGCGGCCTTTCAGGCCGACATCGCCGCCGGAGACACTTTTCCAGACGGTCGGCTCGGTCAGGTGGAATACGCCCGGCGCCGCCTGCTGCGCATTCCATTCTTTCTGGTAGCGCACGGACGAATGCTGGATAAACGAGCCGCCGTGCGGCGTTTCCAGCGCTTCGCGCCAGGCGGCCGTCGTCTTGTCGTCGTACTTGCCGCGCAGGTCGAGCAGATTGGTGCCGTGCGCGGTGGCAAGTCCGGTATTCAGCGTCACGGCCAGCAGCAGCAGGCTGATATCCGAGTATCCCAGCAGCCATTTGTCGCCGATCTGCTCCCAATCGATATATTCCAGCACTTCGATCAGCAGCTCGCCGCCCCAGGGCGGCAGCACAAGCCCGATCCGATCATCGCGCAGCATCCGGTTCAATTCCTCGGCGCGCAGCTTCGCGGGCGCGGATTTGGCTTTATGCTCCGTCCAGACGGTATCGCCGGTAGCGACGGAGAAGCCCAGCCCTTCCATTTTGCGGATCGCCTGCTTCAGCCAGTCGTGCAGATCGGGACCGATGCCCGAGGAAGGTGCGGTAATCCCTATAGTCGTTTTTTCTTCCAGCAGCGGATAGCGGATCATGATCGTTTGCTCCTTTATTGGCAAAATGCGGCGCAGCCGTTTTTCTTCTGAAAAAGCTATTCTCCCCTGTCACGCCCGAATCCTGCATGGCGCCGGCGGTCTTCTGTCCATCTGAACCGCAAAAAGGCGGCACGCTCACCGCGTACCGCCTTTTAACATACAAAAGTATCCGTTTAGATCAGCAAACTGAACAGACTCGGATCGCGGTTCAGTTCCGTATAATTGATGCCCTGGGCGTCCATGCGGGCGACCAGCGCTTCGTAATCTTCTTTGGCCGCCAGTTCGATGCCGACCAGCGCAGGGCCGTTTTCTTTGTCGTTCTTCTTGGTGTATTCGAAGCGGGCGATATCGTCGTCCGGTCCCAGCACTTTCTCCAGGAACTCGCGCAGGGCGCCGGCGCGCTGCGGGAAATTGATAAGGAAATAATGCTTGAGCCCTTCGAAGATCAGCGAACGTTCCTTGATCTCCTGCATGCGGTCGATATCGTTGTTGCCGCCGCTGATGACGCACACGACTCTTTTGCCTTTGATCTCGTCACGGTACAGATCGAGCGAAGCGACCGGAATCGCGCCGGCCGGTTCGGCCACGATCGCGTTTTCGTTGTACAGATCGAGAATGGTCGTGCACACTTTGCCTTCCGGCACTTTGACCACTTCGTCGAGCATCCGCTTGCAGATCTCGTACGTCTGCTGGCCGACCCTTTTCACCGCCGCGCCGTCGATAAACTTGTCGATACTCTCCAGCGTCACCACCTGGCCGCGCGACATCGCTTCGCTCATCGAAGCCGCGCCCAGCGGCTCCACGCCGATCATGCGGGTGGACGGACTCATCGTCTTGATATATTTCGCCACGCCGGCCGCGAGACCTCCGCCGCCGATCGTCAGGAACACGTAATCGGCCGGAGCGTCGAGACTTTCCATGATCTCCATGCCGACCGTGCCGTTGCCCGCGATAATCATCGGGTCGTCGAACGGGTGGATAAACGTCAGCCCCTGCTCCGTGCAGACCTGCATCGCTTCGTCGTAGGCGTCGTCGAACGTATCGCCGGTCAGGATGACCTCGACGCTCTGGCCGCCGAATTTGCGCACCATCTTGACCTTCTGGTTCGGCGTCGTGCTCGGCATGTAGATTTTGCCTTGAATGCCCAGCGCGTGACAGGAAAAAGCGACGCCCTGCGCGTGGTTGCCCGCGCTTGCGCAGACGATTCCGCGCCCGCGCTGCTCGTCGCTCAGGCTGCGGATTTTATTGTACGCTCCGCGAATCTTGAACGAGCGTACCACCTGGAGGTCTTCGCGTTTCAAATAGACCTCGCAATCGTATTTAGCCGACAGTGTCGCGTCCCGCTGGAGCGGCGTGCGCACGATCGCTTCGCGCAGCACATGGTGCGCGCGCACAATATCCTCCATCGTAACCGTGCCGGCGTTGTTCTTGTCGTCCAATTCCGCAGTAGGTTCGGTTTTCATCTCGTTCTCCTCGCTTCTGATATTGTTTCTCTATGAACGATCTTGTCGTTTATCGAATTAAATTTAAAGGTAACGCGATTTCGCGAAAAATTCAAGCGCCATGCGGA
Source organism: Saccharibacillus sp. CPCC 101409 (assembly GCF_030518235.1). Classification (GTDB taxonomy): domain Bacteria; phylum Bacillota; class Bacilli; order Paenibacillales; family Paenibacillaceae; genus Saccharibacillus. The sequence goes on from NZ_JAULSA010000026.1 coordinate 22,274, forward strand.
AAAGGACCCTGCAAATCCGCTGCGCTTCCCGCCGTGCGCCGGTCGTTTCAAGAGCTTCGCCGATATTCCGGAACTTTTCCGTCAAAACCGCAAAAACGGACAAGCGTTCGCATCCTTATTCTGGTAAGATGAAACCACCGATCGGGAGGGAACGAACAATGGACTATACCGCATGTATCCAGCGCGCGCTGGATTATATCGAAGACCGCCTCAAGGAGCCGCTGACGGCCGAGGAGCTGGCGAAGTTCTGCGGATTCTCGCTGTACCATTTCTATAAAGTATTCCAGTCGCAGACCGGCCTGCCCGTCATGGACTATGTCCGCCGGCGCCGGCTCGCCCATGCGGCCGCGGACATGGCCGGCAGCCGGACGCTGCTTGCGATCGCACTGGATTACGGCTTCGAGACGCATGCGGGATTTACCAGAGCCTTTCGAAAAACGTACGGACTGACCCCGGAGCAGTATCGCATCCACGCCACAGGCAGCGTTCCCGAGCGGGTGGATCTTGCGAAACTGGCCGATTACCAATTGAGCGGAGGAATGATGATGAGACCGACTTTTGTAACCAAACCCGAAATCAAACTGGCGGGCTACGCGCTGAAAACGAAAATGAACGGCGAAAACTTCACCGAAATTCCGGCTTTCTGGAACCAATATATCGAGGAGAACCGGAATCGGACGCTCCACGAGCAGCTGAATCCGGTAAGCCATGCGGAGTACGGCGCCTGCGTCATGCTCCCGGACGAACCCGAGCATTTCCTGTACGTCATCGGCGTGGAAGTGGACAGCTTCGACGACCTGCCCGAAGGCCTGGACACCGCTGTGATTCCGCCTTCCACTTACGCCGTCTTCACGTCGAATCCGGCCGACCGGGCCGACGGCGCTTTCTCCCGGTCGATCCAGGGCATGACGCGATACGTGTACGGCGAATGGTTCCCGACCTCGGGCTATGCCTACGCCAAGGGCGGGGTGGACTTCGAATTGTACGACGAACGCTCCGACGGGGACACGGGATTGCAGATGGACCTGTATGTGCCTGTGGAGAAAAAAGAGTAGTTCGGACGATGAGCGGCGGCGGATAGCTGCGTTGACGGAACGGCGGAATGACGAGCGGAATTCATTCCCCGGCAGGCCTGCTTGCGAGCCGATCCGGGTTCCGACCGCAGCACGGCTTGGCTCGCAGGACGATCGAGCAGGCAGGGCGCGTTCCAACGGTTCTAACGGAACACAGCGACGCTAAACGGGTCAATTTCGGCCGTTTGAGATTCTAACGGAACGAGGAGACGCTAAACCGGCGATTGGGCGCTTTTGAGCCGCCGAATCGCCGGTTTTCGCCGTCTAACGGAATGACGTTCCGCTACAAATAAAAGCGGCCCCAAAAGGGCCGCTAAAGGAATGACGTTCCGTTACAGCAAACGGAAGCGTCGGATTGCCGGGCTGCTCTGCAAGGGCCGGAGCGCGGACGGCGCAGCCCGCGTTCGGGGGCGAAGTCCGCATGCCGGACGAAGGTCGGAAGGTCGGCGCGCCTCCGCCCTGCGGGCGCACCGATCGGCTTCCGGCACCGCGGCGCGCTTGTTTCCACGCGCGCTGCGCTCCGCCGCACGCAGTTCCGCCCTGCCGCCGCGCCCGCTACCTGCGCGGCGCCAGCGCCTTCGCCGCGATATCGCTGCGCTTATGCGCGCCCGCAAAAGCAATGCGCTCCGCCGCCGCATAAGCGGCCTCCCGCGCTTGCGCAATGCCCGCGCCGCGGCCCACGACGCCGAGGACCCGGCCGCCGGCGGTGACCAGCTCGCCGGCGGCATTCCGCGCCGTTCCGGCGTGGAACACCCGCGCATCGCCCCCGGCTTCGGCCTCCGCGATGCCGGTAATCACCCGGCCCTTCGGATACGAGGCCGGGTAGCCTTCGGAAGCCAGCACGACGCAGACGGCCGCGTCGTCGCTCCAGCGGATGTCGACGTCCGCCAGCCTGCCGTTCACGGCCGCGAGGAAGATCTCCAGCAGGTCGCTGCTAAGGCGCGGCAGCACGACCTGGGTTTCCGGATCGCCGAAGCGGGCGTTGAACTCGACTGTGCGCGGCGTGCCGTCCGCCTCGATCATCAGGCCGGCGAACAGGACGCCGGTAAACGGACGCCCTTCGTCGACCAGCGCTTTCGCGGTCGGCTTCACGATCTCTTCGACCGCGCGCTCGATAATCGCCGGGTCGATATGCGGCAGCGGCGAGTAGGTGCCCATGCCGCCGGTATTCGGGCCTTTGTCGCCGTCGTAGACCGGCTTGTGGTCCTGCGCCGCCGGCATCGCCCGCACGGTCTCGCCGTCCACGAAGGCCAGGATCGACATTTCTTCGCCGGCCATGAATTCTTCGATGACCACGGTGCTGCCGGCATCGCCGAACGAGCCGCCGACCATGGCGTCGTGCAGCGCTTTCTCCGCTTCTTCGAGCGTTTGGGCCACGGTCACGCCTTTGCCGGCGGCCAGGCCGTCGGTCTTGACGACGATTGGCGCGCCCTGCGCGCGCAGGTACGCAAGCGCCGCGTCGTAATCGTCGAACGTTTCGTACGCCGCCGTCGGAATGTTGTATTTCTTGAGCAAATCTTTCATAAAAGCTTTGCTGCCTTCGATCTCCGCCGCGTTCCTGCGCGGGCCGAACACCGGAATGCCTTTCTCTTCAAAAGCGTCCACGATGCCCGCGGCCAGCGGATCGTCCGGCCCGATCACGGCCAGCCCGACGCTTTTCTCCAGCGCGAACGCCGTCAGCGCGTCGAAGTCGAACACGCCGATATCGACGCACTCCGCCACCTGCGCGATGCCGGCGTTGCCCGGCGCGCAGTAGATCTTCCCGGCTCGCTGCGACTGCGACAGCAATGCGCAGATCGCATGCTCGCGGCCGCCGCCTCCCACCACCAGAATATCCATTCAAACCGCCCCTTTCGCGTCTTTGTGTGTTCCTTTTCCCAACCGGTCCATCCCTGTTCCAAAAGAAAAGCGCGCCGCCCTGGCAAACGGTCCGCCTGTCCGCAGAATCCGCTCCGCCGGCGCGCCGCGCGTCGATGTGAAGACTTTTATCCGAACCTTAATCCTAGTGCTTGAAGTGGCGCACGCCGGTGAAGATCATCGCGATGCCGGCTTCGTCGGCCGCCTTGATCGACTCCTCGTCCTTGATCGAACCGCCCGGCTGGATAATCGCTTTGATGCCGTGCTTGGCCGCCAGCTCCACCGTGTCGCCCATCGGGAAAAACGCGTCCGACGCGAGAATCGCGCCCTGCGCTTTCTCGCCGGCCTGCTCCAGCGCGATCTTGGCCGAACCGACCCGGTTCATCTGGCCCGCGCCCACGCCGACCGTCATATTGTCCGCCGCCAGCACGATCGCGTTCGACTTGACGTGCTTGACGACTTTCCAGCCGAACAGCAATTGCTTCAGCTCGTCCTCGGACGGCTGGCGTTTGGTCACGACTTTGAGGTCGGCGTCGCTCAGCGAATGCACGTCGCTTTCCTGCACGACCATGCCGCCTTCGATCGACGTCACGACATGCACGGATTGACGGCCTTCCGCCGAAGTCAATTCGCCCATCTTGAGCAGGCGGATATTTTTCTTCTTCGTCAGGATCTCCAGCGCTTCCGGCGTAAAGTCGGGAGCCAGCACGATCTCCAGGAAAATCTCGCTCAGCGGCTGCGCCGTCTCGGCGTCGATCGTGCGGTTGGCCGCCACGATGCCGCCGAAGATGGACACCGGATCGGCGCTGTACGCTTTGTTGTAGGCTTCCGCGATCGTCTCGCCCACGCCCACGCCGCACGGATTCATATGCTTGACCGCCACGACGGCCGGCTCGCTGAACTCTTTCACGATCTGGAGCGCCGCGTTGGCGTCGTTGATATTGTTGTAGGACAGTTCTTTGCCGTGCAGCTGCTCGGCGGTGGTCAGCGTGCCGGCCGGCGCCAGCGGCGCACGGTAGAACGCGGCGTTCTGGTGCGGATTCTCGCCGTAGCGCAGATCCTGGATCTTCTCGTACGTGACCGTATAGCGCTCCGGCAGCGGATCGCCCGTCTGCTTGGCGAGGTAATCGGCGATCAGGGCGTCGTAAGCGGCGGTATGGCGGAACACTTTGGCGGCGAGCCGTTTGCGGGTATCGAGCGTCGTGTCGCCTTCCGCGCGCACTTCTTCGATCACTTTGCCGTAATCCGCCGCATCGACCACCACGCTGACGAACGCATGGTTTTTCGCCGCGGAACGCAGCATGGTCGGCCCGCCGATATCGATGTTTTCGATCGCGTCTTCGTAGGCCACGTCCGGCTTGGCGATCGTTTCCTGGAACGGGTACAGATTGACGACCACGAGGTCGATATAACCGAGGCCCAGCTCCTGCATCTGCTTCTGGTGTTCTTCGCTGTCGCGCACGGCGAGCAGCCCGCTATGTACGGCCGGGTGCAGCGTTTTGACGCGTCCGTCCAGAATTTCCGGGAAACCCGTCACGTCGGAGATGCCGATCACCGGCACGCCTTCCTGCGCAAGCAGGTTTTTCGTGCCTCCGGTGGAAACGATCTCGACGCCAAGCTGCGACAGCTCGCGGCAGAAATCCACGATGCCCGTTTTGTCCGATACGCTGACCAGCGCTCTTTTGATACTCACGATGAAAAGTCCTCCTTGGGAATATGGATTGGTTGCTCGGTAGTGCGGGATGCCCGCTCGGGGCGGTGTTGGTTACGGTAAAAAGAAATCGGAAACCGTCAAGTTCGTCCGATGCGATAAACGGTTTTGGCGGCGCGGGCGCTCGGCCTCCGATGCGCCTGCAGACGGTCCGAAGCCGTTATTCGGCGGCGACCAGCCGCAGCGCTTCCCGGGAAAAAGCGGCGATTTCGCTTTCCGGCGGCAGCTCGCCCGGCTTGAACCATCTCAGCTCGGCGTGCTTCTGCGGCTCGCGGTTGACCGGCTCGCCGCCGGTGTAGCGCACTTTATAGATCAGCGACAGCAGATGACGGTCGTGCTGCGGCTGGATAATCTCGTCGGTGCACAGCAGGCTTTCGACTTCGACCGTCAGGCCCGTTTCTTCCTCGACTTCCCGGACGACCGCGCTTTCCAGCGTTTCAAAAGGATCGACTTTACCGCCGGGGATACTCCATTTGCCGCTTTCCGGGTCTTTCCTGCGCAGCACCAGCAGCACTCGGTCGTCCTCGTTGCGTATGACCGCGCCGGTTCCGACGATGATCGTCATAACGATTTCCCCTTTTCCGTAAAAAAGTCGGGCCCCGGATGAATCGTGTCGGGCCCGGCGGCCCGCTTCGTTCAAAACAGCCGGACCCGACGTCCTTCCAGCTTCACCCGTCCGGCCGCAAACCACGATACGACTTCCGGGTACAGCAGCCGTTCCTGCTCCTGGATACGCACTTGCAGCTCGATCGGCGTATCTTCCGCGAACACTTCGACCGCCCGCTGCGCGATAATCGGACCGGTGTCCATGCCGCCGTCCACGAAATGCACGGTCACGCCGCTGACGCGCACGCCGTGCTCCACCGCCTGTTTGGCCGCGTCCTTGCCCGGAAAAGACGGCAGCAGCGACGGATGGATATTGATCGTCTTTCCCAGCCACGGCTCGACGAGCACGCTCGTAATCAGCCGCATATAGCCGGCGAGCACGATCAGGTCGATCTTATGCCGGCCCAGTTCGGCCAGAATCTCCGTTTCGTACGCTTCGCGCGTTTCGTATTCTTTGGGGCTGAACGCGAATACCGGCACGCCCGATGCCCGGGCGCGCTCGACCACGGGCGCCGACGGCTTGTCGCAGACGAGCAGCGACACCTGCGCGCCGAGCTTTCCGGCGCGCGCCGCATCGAGCAGCGCCTGGAAATTGCTGCCCGCCCCGGATGCGAAGACCGCGATCCGGTAAGGCTGCCGCGGATCTTCGCCCTGCGGCAGCGCTTCTTCCAGCTCCAGGAGCTGGGCGGCCGGGTCGTCTTCGAGCCCGGCCGGATCGCCGGAGCCGTCGGGGTCGTAGACCGGCGGCTCCGGCAGGCCCGGCAGCGTCAGCGGCTCGGGCGCCGGACGGGAAGGCGCGGGAGCCGGCGTAGCGGGCTGCGGCGTCGGAGCCGGGACAGGTTCCGGCTCGAACGGCTGCGGCGCGGGGTCCGGCGCAAACGGCGACGGGATCGGCTCACCGGGCCGATCCGGACCGGGCACCGGGACCGCGGGAGCCGGGACCGGCACAGCCGGTTCGCGCGCCGGGTCGGGAGCCGCGGGCGGTTCCGCCGGAACGACCGGAGCCGGCTCATCCGGCAGCGCGGGCATCGGGCCCGGCTTCAGCGGGACTTCTTCGTCGGAAGCCGCCGGACTGCCGGCTGTCTGTCCGCCGGAAATCCCGGCGGCGTCTTCTCCTTCTACGGCAAGCTTTTCTTCCGCGATCGACCGCTGCTCTTCCGTCCGAATCTCTTTCTCGCCCCGACTCATTGCGCGCTTCCTTTGAACGTGACGATCTTCTCGCCTTCCGTCACGGCGCCGATCAGGTAAGCTTCTTCGCCCGCTTCTTTCAGCTTGCGCAGCGTTTCTTCTTTGTCGCCGTCGGCCACCACAAGCACCAGGCCCACGCCCATATTGAAGGTCGTGTACATATCGCGCTCGGAAATGCCGCCTTTTTCCTGCATCAGCTTGAAGATCGGCAGCACCGGCCATGTGCCGTGCTCAATCTCGACATTCACGCCTTCCGGCAGCATGCGCGGAATATTCTCGATAAAGCCGCCGCCCGTAATATGCGCCATGCCTTTGACTTCGACCGACTTCAGCAGCTCCAGCAGCGGCTTCACGTAGATCTTGGTCGGCTCCAGCAGAGCCGCGCCCAGCGTGCCGCCCAGCTCGGCCACTTCGTCGGTCAGCTTGTAGCCGTGCTGCTCCAGCAGCAGCTTGCGCACGAGCGAGAAGCCGTTGCTGTGCACGCCGCTCGAAGCCAGCCCGATCACCGCGTCGCCCGCCGAGATCGACTGGCCGCTGATAATCTTCTTTTTATCGACCACGCCGACCGTGAAGCCCGCGATATCGTACTCGCCTTCGGTGTACATATCCGGCATTTCCGCCGTTTCGCCGCCGATCAGCGCGCAGCCGGACTGCAAACAGCCTTCCGCGATCCCCGCGACGATATCTTCGATCTTCTCCGGCACCACTTTGCCCGTTGCCAGATAATCCAGGAAAAACAGCGGTTCCGCGCCCTGCACCACGATATCGTTGACGCACATCGCGACCGCGTCGATGCCGATCGTGTCGTGCTTATCCATCGCGAACGCGATCTTGAGCTTCGTGCCCACGCCGTCCGTACCGGAGACCAGCACCGGCTCTTCGTACGCGTCTTTGTTCAGCCCGAACAGCGCCCCGAACCCGCCCAGATCCGTCATCACTTCGGGCCGGAACGTTTTCTTGACGTGCTTCTTCATCCGCTCGACCGCTTCGTTCCCCGCCGCGATATCGACTCCGGCATTTTTGTAGGCTTCAGACACAACCGACACATCCTTTATCTTTAAATTAGGTTTGTGGGGGACGCTGGGTCGGCGCTCCGGGAGAAATTCGTTCAATGCGCTGTCTCACCCGAAAAATAGATTGAAGTTTTTTATTGGAATTTTCCGGATTCAAAGGCGCCTTTCACTGAATTTCCCCCTCCGCTTAGCAGCTTCCATACACATTTTAATTTCCAGATACAAGCGCCGCTTGCGTCTGGAATTTTTTGTAGTTGAAAGAACTTTTCGATTTCATCCGAAAAGAACAAACGAACAAACCAGATCCTGCTTTGCAGCCAAGCTCCGCTTAGGATCAGTTTAAGATCAAATACGGCTCGGCTTCTGCGAAGCGAGCCAAGACCTTCCGCCGGGCTTCGACGAGGCCGAACCCACAGCCCTTGACCCGCCCGCTTTTTCACCGAGGAGAAAAAGCAGCTTACCCGCCGCCCCACAATGCGTGCTGACGCAAGCGGAGGGTGGAGGAGCCTGGAGAAGCAGAGCGTTCGCCTTTGAAATCCGATTCCAACCTCTAAATGTTTAACTCCAATAAAAGGAATCGGATTGAAACAGCGATCGGAAGGCCCTCCACCCGGAGCGGCCTCCCACCAGCCCGCATCCCCCTCCTAACACCCGCAGCCGAATTTTTCCTCCCCGCCGAAGTCCACCTGCGTCGGATAGTCGTTATCGAAGCAGGCCATGCACAGCCCGCCTTTGTAAGCGCCCCGGTCCTCTCCGTCCACCGCCTCGATCAGCCCTTCGTAGCTGAGAAACGCCAGCGAATCCGCCCCGATCTCTTCGCGGATCTCGTCCACCGTCCGCGACGACGCGATCAGCTCCCGGCTGTCCGGCGTGTCGATCCCGTAGAAGCACGGGTTCTTGAACGGCGGCGACGTGATGCACACATGCACCTCGGTCGCGCCCGCTTCGCGCAGCAGGCTTACGATCCGGCGCGAAGTGGTTCCGCGCACGATCGAGTCGTCGATCATAACGACGCGTTTGCCTTCGACGACGCGGCGCACGGCGCTCAGCTTCATCTTCACGCCCTGCTCGCGCAGTTCCTGGCTCGGCTGGATAAAGGTCCGGCCGGTGTATTTGTTCTTAATCAGGCCGAGTTCGTACGGAATTCCTGTCTGCTCCGCGTAGCCGATCGCCGCCGAGATGCTGGAATCCGGCACGCCGGTGACGACGTCGGCGTCCACGAACTGCTCGCGCGCCAGCACGGCACCCATGCGCTTGCGGGCGGAGTGCAGATTCGAGCCGTTCATATCGCTGTCCGGCCGCGCGAAGTAGATATACTCCATCGCGCACAGCGCTTTGCGCGCCACCGGCGCGAACCGGTCTTCGTGCAGGCCGTCCCGATCCAGGATCAGCATCTCGCCCGGCCCGATATCGCGAACGGCTTTCGCACCGATCACTTCGAGCGCGCACGTCTCCGACGTGAAGATATACCCGTCGCCGAGCCTGCCCATCGTCAGCGGGCGCAGCCCGTTCGGATCGCAGGCGATCAGCAGCTTGTCGTGCGTCAGCAGCATGAAGGCGTAGCCGCCGACCATGCGCAGCAGCGCGTCTTTCGCCGCTTCGACGAAGTCTTTCGGCGAGCGGGCGATCAGGTGCGCGATCACTTCCGTGTCGCTCGTCGTCTGGAAGATCGAGCCGCTTTCTTCCAGCTCGCGCCGAAGCTGCGGCGCGTTGACGATATTGCCGTTGGTCGCGACGGCGAGATCGCCGCCTTTATATTTGAATATCAGCGGTTGGGCGTTGCCGATCCCGCCGCCTCCGCTCGTGGAATACCGTACATGTCCGATCGAGAAGCTGCCTTGAAGCCCGCCGAGCGTATCCTTGTCGAATACTTCCTTGACGAGTCCGAGGCCGCGGTGAACGTTGAACTTTTCCCCGGTGCTGACGCAAATCCCCGCGCTTTCCTCTCCCCGGTGCTGAAGTGCGTGCAGACCGTAGTAGGACAGGGCGGCGGCGTCCGGGTGTCCGTAGACCCCGAAGACGCCGCACTCCTCGCGCAGAGTATCGAACGGATCGATCTGATCCATTCCCTCGTTGTAGTAGTCCCCGGTCCACAACGGCTGCTTTACTTCATCAGACATGGAATCGCATCCTCCCAGACCTGCTTGAGTGTAACGATCTCTTCGCTTACGACTTCCTTTCCGTCCACGGTGATATGCAGCTGCACGCCCGACACGCGTCCGATCTTCGCCGCCGGCACGCCGTGCGCGGCAAGTCCGCTCAGCAGCGCGTCCGCATTCTCCGGCTTCGCCGACAGCAGGATGCGCGATTGGCTTTCGCTGAACAGCGCGAAGTCCGCCCGCAGGCCTTTTTCGCCGATCTCGCCCGTATGCACGCTGACCTGCGCGCCGAGTCCGCCGCCGATGCAGCTTTCCGCCAGCGCGACCGCGAGGCCGCCGTCCGACAGATCGTGCGCCGAACGCACAAGGCCGCTCTGGATCGCTTCCAGCACGCCGCCCAGCAGTTTCTTTTCGACTGCCAGATCGAGCTGCGGAGGACGGCCTTCCGTTACGCCGTGAATCACCTGCTGGAACTCGGTTCCGCCGATTTCCGCTTTGGTCACGCCGGTCAGGATCAGGATATCGCCTTCGCTTTTAAAATGCTGCGTGGTGATATGATCCGTATCGTGTACCAGGCCGACCATGCCCACGACCGGGGTCGGGTAGATCGCGCCTCTGGCGTTTTCGTTGTACAGGCTGACGTTGCCGCCGATCACCGGCGTATCCAGTTCCCGGCACGCTTCCGCCATGCCGTCGACCGCTTTTTCCATCTGCCAGAAGATTTCCGGCTTCTCTGGGCTGCCGAAGTTCAGGTTGTCCGTGATCGCCAGCGGCTCCGCGCCGGAGCAGACGATATTGCGCGCCGCTTCGCTGACCGCGATGCGTCCGCCGACTTCAGGATCGAGATATACGAAGCGCCCGCTGCAGTCCGTCGTCATCGCCAGCGCTTTACGCGTGCCGTCGATCGTCACGACCGCCGCGTCCGAGCCCGGACGCACCGCCGTATTGGTCCGCACCATATAATCGTACTGCTCGTATACCCAGGCTTTGCTCGCCACGCTCGGCGAACCCAGCACCTTTTTCAAAGCGCCGCCCAGATCCGTAACTTCGTTGTAAGCGGTCGTATCGACCGAAGCGTTTTTCGCGTAATAAGCCGGTTCGCTCGAAGGTTTGTCGTAGATCGGGCATTCGTCGACCAGCGCGTGCACCGGCATATCGCCGACCACTTCGCCGTGATGCAGCAGTTTCAGACGCCCGTCGTCCGTTACTTTGCCGACCTTCGCGCAGATGACGCCCCAACGCTCGAAGATTTCCAGCGCCTGCGCTTCGTCTTTCGGTTCCACGACGAACAGCATGCGCTCCTGGGATTCCGACAGCATCATTTCGTACGCCGTCATACCTTCTTCGCGCTGCGGCACCTGGTCGAGATACAGTTCCAGACCGTTGCCCGCTTTGCTCGCCATTTCCGAACTGGAGCAGGTCAAGCCCGCCGCGCCCATATCCTGAATGCCGACCACGATGCCGCTGTCGATCAGTTCCAGGCAAGATTCCATAACCAGCTTTTCCATAAACGGATCGCCGACCTGAACCGCCGTTTTGCGTTCCTGCGATTCTTCCGTCAGTTCTTCCGAAGCGAACGTCGCCCCGTGGATGCCGTCGCGTCCCGTCGGAGGGCCGACGTAGAACACCGGGTTGCCGATGCCTTTCGCCACGCCGCGCTGGATCTTGTCGTGATCGATCAGGCCGACGCACATCGCGTTAACGAGCGGATTGCCTTCGTAGCTCTCGTCGAACACCACTTCGCCGCCAACCGTCGGGATGCCGATACAGTTGCCGTAGCCCGCGATGCCGCTGACCACGTGCTCGAACAGGTATTTGACGCGGTCGCTTTCCAGCTTGCCGAAACGCAGCGAGTTCAGCGACGCGATCGGACGCGCGCCCATCGAGAAGATGTCGCGAATGATGCCGCCCACGCCCGTCGCCGCGCCCTGGAACGGCTCGACCGCCGAAGGGTGGTTGTGGCTTTCGATCTTGAACACGACCGCCTGGTTGTCGCCGATATCGACGATGCCCGCGCCTTCGCCCGGTCCCATCAGCACGCGCGGGCCCGTGACCGGGAATTTGCGCAGCAGCGGCTTGGAATTCTTGTACGCGCAGTGCTCGGACCACATTACGCTGAAAACGCCGATTTCCGTATAGTTCGGTTTACGGCCGAGAAAACCGCAGATGAGCTCGAACTCGCTGTCCGATACACCCATCTGTTTGTAAATTTGCTGATCCGCGATTTGCTCCGCCGTCGGTTCCTTAACGGACATTTGCTGCGTCATGTTGTTCCCTCCAAGCTTTCAGAATCGATGTAAACATTTTCTGCCCGTCCGTCGTGCCCAGAACTTCGTTGACCGCGCGCTCCGGGTGCGGCATCATGCCGAGCACGTTGCCCGCTTTGTTCGCGATGCCCGCGATATCGTCCACCGAACCGTTCGGATTGCTTTTGTAGCGGAAAACGATCTGGTTGTTCGCGCGCAGTTCTTCCAGCGTTTCTTCGTCGCAGTAGTAGTTGCCTTCGCCGTGCGCGATCGGGATGACGATCTCTTCGCCGGCTTCGTAGTCGCGCGTAAACGGCGTAGCGCCGTTTTCCACCTTGAGCACCGTGTCGCGGCACGCGAACTTCATCGACATGTTGCGGCGCAGCGCGCCCGGGAGCAGTCCGGCTTCGGTCAGGATCTGGAAACCGTTGCAGATGCCGAGCACGAACTTGCCTTCTTCCGCCGCTTTCGCCACTTCGTTCATGACCGGGGCAAAACGCGAGATCGCGCCGCAGCGCAGATAATCGCCGTACGAGAACCCGCCCGGAACGAGAATGCAGTCGTAAGCGGACAGGTCGGTCGCGGTGTGCCAGACGTAATCGACGGGCTCGCCGAGCACGTTTTCCACCGCTTTGTAACAGTCGATATCGCAGTTGGAACCGGGGAATACGAGGACTGCAAATTTCATGGCGCTTAACCCTCCAGTTCGTAGCGGTAGTCTTCGACGACCGTGTTGGCCAGCAGCTTTTCGCACATCGATTTGACGCGTCCTTCGGCTTCTTCCTTGTTCACGTCGCCGAGTTCGAGCTCCATATACTTGCCGATGCGCAGACTTTCCACTTCGTTGAAACCGAGCGAGTGCAGCGCGCCCTGGACGGCCACCCCCTGCGGATCGAGTACGCTTTGCTTGATGGTCACATAGACTTTGGCTTTCATGGATATCCTCCTGGATCAGCCGCTTCCCGCGCGCCCTTTTCTTGTTGGGTTAAGGGCGTCGATGGCGGGAATTCGGCTGTTTAGTAGTGGTGGGGTTGTGCGGCGAGCCGCTTTCGTCCCTACGGGACACGCTTGGACGACGGGTGCAGGGATTAATTTGCCGGAGTTGACGGTAAATCCGGGACCGGGCCGGCGGCTCCGGCTCCGGTTCGGAAGCTGCGCCGAATTGCCGCGCGGCGTTCGGCGCCGGTTCGGGCTCTGCGCCGCAATCCGGCGCGGCTGCATCGGCTGTGCCGCTTTTTCGGCGGCGCAGCTCCGCGTGCAGCACGCAGCCGTCGGCTGCGGCGCTTTTTCGCCGGCTACGTTGCCTTTTAGGCAACGTAGAGGAGCAGAATCCCGCCTCCGGCAGACCACGTTGCTTTTTATGCAACGTACAGCGCCGCCGGAGCTCTTTTCCGCTCCGATAAGGCTCCTACGCTGCCTTTTCGTCAACGTAGCTCCGCCGCCGGCGCTTTTTCGCCGGCCACGTTGCTTTTTAAGCAACGTAGAGGAGCAAAACCCCGCCGCCGGCAGACCACGTTGCTTTTTATGCAACGTACAGCGCCGCCGGAGCTCTTTTCCGCTCCGATAAGGCTTCTACGCTGCCTTTTCGTCAACGTAGCTCCGCCGCCGGCGCTTTTTCGGCGGCCACGTTGCTTTTTAAGCAACGCAGCCGGATAACGTCCGTCCGGCACGGGCCAATCCGAAAAAGCGAACCGTCATTTTAACGGCAGACTATAATCCGAGCAGGCTTTTGCCGGTCAGCCGCTCGTAGATGCCGAGGTAGCGCTTCGTCGTTTCTTCGACGACGTCCGCCGGAAGCGGATCGGGCGCGCTGTTTTTGTCCCAGTCGGTGCCGGACAGGTAAGCGCGCACGGGCTCTTTGTCCATGCTGTCGATCTCGATATCGAGCGCGTACTTGTCCTCCGCCCAGAAGCGCGAGGAGTCCGGCGTGAAGATCTCGTCGATCAGGATCACCCGGCCGTCGACCAGGCCGAATTCGAATTTGCAGTCGGCGAGGATGATGCCTTTTTCGGCGCACGCTTTGCGGGCGAATTCGTACAGATCCAGACTTTTGCTTTGCAGCTCCGCCGCCAGTTCCGCGCCGACCAGTTCTTCCATTTTCGCAAACGGAATATCTTCGTCGTGGCCGACATCGTTTTTCGCGGCCGGGGTGAAGATCGGCTGCGGGAGCGGCGAATTCTTGCGCAGTCCGGCGGGAAGACCGATGCCGTTGACGGCGCCGCCCGCTTCGTACTGACGCCATCCGCCGCCGGTGATATAGCCGCGCACGACGCACTCGATATCGATCCGCTCCGCTTTGCGCGTGACCATGATGCGGTTCTTCAGCGCCAGCGGATCTTTGGCGACCGCGCCGAGCTTCAATACGTCCGTGTGGACGACATGGTTCTCGATCAGATCGTCCGTTTGCTCGAACCAGTAGGCGCTGAGGCTGTTCAGCACATCGCCTTTGTACGGGATGGCCGGATCGAGCACATAGTCGAATGCGGAGATCCGGTCGGTCACGACGATCAGGTAATGCTCGCCGAGATCGTACAGCTCGCGCACTTTTCCTTTATACAGCAGCGGCGCGTCCACCAGATGTTCGGCGGTGGACAGGGCCTGCGAAGATACGAACATAAATACTTTCCCCCTTAACCATGAAGTGCCCGGTATCTATTCGTTCAGACCCAGCTTCGCGAAGATCGTATCGACATGCTTCAAATGCCAGGCCGGGTTGAACGCGTCTTCGATCTCGTCCGCGCTCAACACGTCGGTGATCGCCGGACTTGCCAGTACGATTTCCTTGAAGCTGCGCTGTTCTTCCCACGCCTGCATCGCGCGCGGCTGCACGGTGTCGTACGCCGTTTCGCGGCTCATGCCGGAGTCGATCAGCTTGGTCAGGATGCGGCCGGAGAACGGCACGCCGTACGTCCGCTCCATATTGCGCTTCATATTTTCCGGGAATACCGTCAGGTTCTTAATGATGTTGCCGAACCGGTTCAGCATGTAGTTGAGCAGCATCGTCGCGTCCGGCAGGATCACGCGTTCCGCGGACGAGTGCGAGATATCGCGTTCGTGCCACAATCCGACGTTTTCGTAAGCCGTAATCATATGTCCGCGAATCACGCGCGACAGGCCGGAGATATTCTCGCTGCCGATCGGGTTACGTTTGTGCGGCATCGCCGACGAACCTTTTTGGCCTTTGGCGAATGCTTCTTCCACTTCGCGGAACTCGCTTTTCTGGAGCGCGCGCACTTCGACGGCGAACTTGTCGAGCGACGTCGCGATCAGGGCGAGCGCCGACATATACTCGGCGTGGCGGTCGCGCTGAAGCGTCTGGGTCGAGATCGGAGCGGCTTTCGTGCCGAGCTTGCCGCAGACGATTTCTTCCACGCGCGGGTCGATATTGGCGTAGGTACCGACCGCGCCGGACATTTTGCCGTACTGGACGCCGTCGGCCGCATGGCGGAAACGCTCCAGGTTGCGCTTCATTTCCTCGTGCCACAGCGCCATTTTGAGGCCGAACGTGGTCGGTTCCGCGTGCACGCCGTGCGTGCGGCCCATCATCGGCGTCGATTTGTAAGCGATCGCTTTGTCCTTGAGGATCTCGATAAAGTTCAGGATATCGCGTTCGAGGATAGTGTTGGCCTGCAGCAGCAGGTAGCCGAGCGCCGTGTCCACGACGTCCGTCGAAGTCAGGCCGTAGTGCACCCATTTGCGCTCGTCGCCGAGGCTTTCGGATACTGCGCGGGTAAACGCGATCACGTCGTGACGGGTTTCCTGCTCGATTTCGTAAATGCGGTCGATATCGAAAGTCGCGTTCTCGCGGATTTTCTTGACGTCTTCCGCCGGGATCGCGCCCAGCTCCACCCACGCTTCGCAGGCGCAAATTTCCACTTCCAGCCAAGCTTTGAATTTGTTTTCCTCGCTCCAGATACTGCGCATTTCCGGTCTGCTGTAACGTTCGATCATAAGGGGTATAGCCTCCAGGTTAAAAGTTTAAGGTGCTCCGACAGCGGGCTTATCGGGCCTTCTTCCATTATATATGTTGTCGAGATCGGGCATATAAAAGTACAAAAGTACAGGCGCCGATTGCAAGCTGCACAATATGCAATATTTCAAACCGAAAACCGGCCCGGGCGATATTCCGACAGGCGGCATTTCGTTTACTCCGCCGGCCAGATGCCGGCCGATTCGATCCATGCCAGCGCGTCGGCGGTATCGCCGCAGAGCAGATTGATATGGCCCATCTTGCGGCCGGTCTTGGCCTCGGCTTTGCCGTACAGGTGGAACTTGGGCCGCACGGCTTCGGTGCCGAGGCTCTCCGGCGACAGCATCAGCTTCGTCGTGCCCTCCAGGTGCTCGCCGAGCACATTGACCATCACGACCGGCGTCCGCAGTTCGGGACTGCCGAGCGGCAGGCCGCAGATCGCGCGCACATGCTGCTCGAACTGCGAAGTCGTGCAGGCTTCCATCGTGTAGTGGCCCGAATTATGCGGCCGCGGCGCGACTTCGTTGACGTACAGGCGGCCGTCCTGGCCGTAGAACATCTCGACGGCCAGCAGCCCGACCGCGCCGAGCGATTCCGCGATGCGCGCGGCGAGCCGCTCCGCTTCGGCGAGCACGTCCGCCGGCACGCGGGCCGGCACGATCGAAGCGTGCAGGATGCCGCGGCGGTGAATATTTTCCGCCGGCGGGAACGTGCTCGTCTCGCCCAGCGAACTGCGCGCGGCGATGACCGAGATCTCGCATCGGAACGCGATAAACTGCTCCAGCACCAGCTCCGCGCCCGAAGCGGACAGCTCGCCGTAGGCCCGCGCCGCCTCGTGCGCGGCGTGAATCACGAACTGCCCTTTGCCGTCGTAGCCTCCGGTCGCGGTCTTCAGCACGCACGGCGTGCCCAGACGCGCGATCGCCGCGTCCAATTCCGCTTCGCTCCCGATCGCCGCGTAAGGGGCGACCGTCGCCCCCGCCGCCTCCAGCGCCGCCTTCTCGCGCAGGCGGTGCTGGGTCGTGTAGAGCAGCCGGCTGCCCTGCGGCACATACGACCGCTCTTCGAGCAGAGCGGCGACTTCCGCGTCCACGTTCTCGAACTCGTACGTGATCACGTCCGTCCGCGCGGCCAGCTCCGCCGCGGCGGCCTTGTCCGAGTAGGCGGCGACGATCTGCGCCGCCACCTGCCCGCTCGGCCCTTCGGGCGCCGGGTCCAGCGCCACGAAGCGGTACCCCAGCGGCGCTCCGGCCAGCGCCATCATGCGGCCGAGCTGACCGCCGCCCAGCACCCCGATCGCCGCTCCCGGCGCGATCACGCGCGCCGCGCCGCTTGCCGCCGGCGCGCCTTGTTCGCTGCGCTCCGCGGGCTGTGCCGCTTGTCCTGCGGCTCCAGGACCGGCTGTTCCGGCCTCGCCGCCCACTCCTGCGCTCTTCGCCGCTTCGCCTTGCTCCGCCGCGGCCCGCTGCGCCGCCGCTTGTCCCGCTCCCGCCTGCCCGGCCGGCTCCGCGCCAATTCCCGCTTCCATTCCGCGCTTCGCTTCGCTCATGGCAGCTCCGCCTCCAGCACCTCGCGCTCGATTCTCGCGCGGCGGGCCGCGACGCGGTCAAGCACCGCGTCGTCGGAAGCGCCGACGATCTGCGCCGCAAGCAATCCGGCGTTGGTCGCGCCGGCTTTGCCGATCGCCACCGTGGCGACCGGCACGCCGCCCGGCATCTGCACGATCGACAAGAGCGAGTCCAATCCGTTCAGCGCGGCCGACTGGACCGGCACGCCGATGACCGGCAGCGGCGTCTTCGCCGCGACCATGCCCGGCAGATGCGCCGCGCCGCCCGCGCCGGCGATAATGACTTTGAAGCCGCGTTCGCGCGCTTCTTCCGCGTATCGGAACATCAGGTCCGGCGTCCGGTGGGCCGAGACCACTTTTTTCTCGTACGGAATTTCGAGTTCGTCCAGCATCCGGCAAGCATGCTGCATCGTTTCCCAATCGGATGTACTGCCCATAATGACCGCTACCTGCAAAGACATGGTTCACACTCCATTTGTTCGTTTTTCGGCAGCTGCGCGAATCTTGAACGAAGCGCGCAGGCCGTAAATAACAGAAAAGTCCGGCATTCCGCAGAATCTTGCGATCTTCGGGAATCCGGACACGGAAAGCAACGAATCGGCGAAGCGGGATTTCTCCCGTCCGGACGCGCGGGAACGACAATTCCGCGCTCGTTTGGGGCGGATTCTCGCTCGGGAACGGCGGCCGGCCCGAAGCCGGGCATGCCGGCGGCAGGAAACGGCGCAGCGCCGGCGTTGTCCGCCGCGCTCCGCGCATCAGCCTTTCGTTTGCTTCCGTAGTCCGGAAATTTACGGCTCCCGGGTAGATACTGCCGGGCCTTATCCCCGGCTTTATACGGCACGCTATTCAGCTTGAACTTTCGGTCGATGCACTGTCGATTTTCGGAGCGCGATTGGCACGCGTCCGACTTCCGTTTCAGTTTACCAATTCCGTACACGTCATGTCAAATTAAAACCGTACATTACAAAACGGTAAAATCCGAATGTTCGTCTTTTAACTCGATCCTGACAAAAAAGACCGGAAACGCAGCGCGTCTCCGGCCTTTTCTTTATTCGCCGCCTTGCTTAAAATTTGCGATTCCCTGCGTTAAGAGGCGGCGATCCGAACTTTTTACTTGACGATCAGCACCGGAATCTCCGAATGCTGCACGACGTTGTGGCTGACGCTGCCGAGCACGAACTCGCGAATCGCGCCCAGTCCCCGGCTGCCGATTACGATAACGTCCGCGCCGAGTTCTTTGGCATATTCGAGAATCAGCACCGCCGGCGCTCCCTGACGCATCTCGATGCGCGCTTCCACGCCCGCTTCGGCGATGCGGCGGCGCGCTTCTTCCACCGTCTGCTCCGCCAGATCAAAGAATTCCTTGTTCACGCTGCCCGGCACGGGCGCGATCCCGTCGCCGACGAAGAAACGCGGATAGTCGTAAATATGCAGCACTTCAAGCGCCGCTCCCGGCGTGGCCTGAGCCAGCCCGATCGCGCGTTCGAGCGCTTTATTGGATGCGTTGGAACCGTCGTAAGCCAGCAGAATTTTGGAGAACAGCATAACAAGCACCTCTTTCTTCGCTTTCGGATTCGGACCGGTCCGGCGGCCGGATGGTTCAGCTTTCGCCGGATGTCCGTTCATAGTCTCTATTACCCGCGCGAAACGGCACCTCAAACGTCCTTGCTTGGCTTGCTCCGGCGATTGTCTTAAGCTGCTTTAAACAGTCGAGCGCCGCTACAGCAGCGTAAACAAATATCCGTACACCGCGATATTGACGAGCAGCAGCAGCGGAACGCCGAAGCGGAACGAGTTGTGCTGCGTTTTGTGCCTTTTCGTGCTCATCGCCGTCCAGATTCCGAGCGCCCCGCCAATCGCGGCCAGCAGAAACAGCGTCCGTTCCGGCACGCGCCGTTTACGTTTTTGCGCTTTGCGTTTGTCGCCGGCCATCACCGCGTAAGCGGCGATATTGAGCGCGACCAGCCAGGCGGCGAGCAGCAGCGCTCCCGTTGCGATCTCCATCCGTTTTTCCCCATTCCCGTTTCCGTTTCTTCTTCCAAAAATCCCAAATCAAAAAATCCGGCACCGGCGGCTCCGGGCGCGAAGCCGTTCGCGATTGGAACCCGCCTTCAGATCCATCCTTTTTCCTCCGCCAGCCTGACCGCTTCGATCCGGCTTTTGACCTGGAGTTTGCTCAGCGTTTCCGAAATATAATTGCGCACCGTGCCGTACGACAAATGCAGCGCGGCCGCGATCTCGCCGGCGCTGCTGCCTTCCGCCGCCAGCCGCAAAATATCCCGCTCCCGCTGCGTCAGCGGATTTTCTTCGCGCAGGCTGCCGAATACAAGTTCCGGGGATACCTCGCGGTGCCCCTGCATCACGCGGCGGATCGATTCGGCCAGTTTCTCGACCGGCTCGTCTTTGAGCAGATAACCGCGAATCCCCGCCTCCACGCCGCGTTCGAAATATCCCGGCCGCGCAAAAGTCGTCAGGATCACCACTTTGCATGCCGCCCCCTCCGCCCGAAGGCGCTCCGCCACATCCAGTCCGCTCAGCTTCGGCATTTCGATATCCATCAGGCAGACGTCCGGTTTCAGCGTCTCGATCCGCTCCAGCGCTTCCTCGCCGTCCCCCGCTTCGCCGGCCACTTCGATATCGTCTTCCAAACTCAGCAGCGACGACATCGCGCCCCTGAGCAGACGCTGGTCTTCCGCAATCACGATCCGGATCATCCGCTTACGCCTCCTTGTTGATTTTTGACCACGATCGGCACGTTGACCGTGAGCCTCATCCCGCCGCCTTCGCGCGGAGTCAGCCGCAGCATGCCTTCAATCAGCGCCAGGCGTTCGCGCATCCCTTTCAGTCCGTTGCCGCCGCCCGTCGCTTCAAGTCCGCTGTCCGATGGCCGAAGCGGCGCATCGTTCGAAGCCCGCGGCTCTGCGTATTCAAGTCCAATTCCGTCGTCTTCGATCCGCAGTTCAACCTCCGAATCGCTTCGGCTCACCGTCACGGTGCACCTATTCGCCCGGCTGTGCTTGACGATATTCGTGACCGCTTCTTTCAGGCACAGGCTCAATATATTCTGCGTCAGGTCCGGCACGCCTTGAAGCTCCGTTTCGCCTTCGACGTTCAGCGCGATTTCCGCCGTCCGCAGCATTTCCCGCGCTTCGATCAGCTCCTCGCCGATCTTGACCGAGCGCATTTCCGAGACCAGCTCGCGCATCTGCCGCAGCGCGGCGCGCGAAGTCTCCTGGATTTCCCGCGCTTCCGTTTGGGCGCGCTCCGGATTTTTAAGCGCAAGTTTTTCGACAAGCTGGCTTTTGAGCGTAATAAGCGACAGCGTGTGGCCGAGCGTATCGTGCAGATCGCGCGCGATCCGCATGCGTTCGTCCCTTTTCATCAACTCGCCGATCTGCGCATTGGCCGCATCGAGCTGACGCCGCAGTTCCATCTGGCGGTTCAGCGAACGCAGCCCGTACGGAATCAGCAGCAAAATGACGACAATCGGCACCAGGGAAATCAGATCCGTGGCGATCAGTCCATGGAGATTCAGCAGAATACTTACGCCCATCGCCGCGCCGGACAGCAGAACGAACCGCTTGAACGTTCTGCCGTCGTCGATCCACCCGATAAAGTTCGCCGTAAAAAAGCCCAGATACAAATTATACAGTCCGCCCAATCCGCTCAGCGCCACGATGATCAGTATCATGACAAGCAGCAGCGCATGGTAGCCTTTGCCCACCGGCGTCCAGTACAACTGCCGATGAACGATCAGGAACAGCGCCACCAGCGCATACCCGGCGATCTGCACAATATCGGGCTTTCCCTGCACGCTGAGAATCGGAAAGATCAGATACAGCAGAAAGATATAAGGAAACATCCCGAATCTTTTGGGCAGCCGAAACCAGGACCCGATTGTTTTCATTTCCCGCTTACACCGCTTCCTGTTTTTTTCTCACATATCCCGATAGTATCATAAAAGCGACCAGGTAGCCGAGCAGAATTGCAATCGAAACCGGCGAAGGAGCCGTTCCGCCGGCGATCGACCAGGCGCCCTGACCGTAGTTGTACGCGGGCAGCCATCTGCCGATCTGACGGACCGCATCCGGCATCATATCGAGCGGAATCCACAGTCCGCCCAGCACCGCAAGTCCCATGTACAAAATGTAGCCGATGCCGTTTGCCGTATCCACTTTGCGCATGCACCCGAGCAGCGAGCCCAGCGCGAGAAACGGCAGCGACGCAAGCGAGATCCACAGCCCGGCCGAGATCCACTCCGCCGCGCTCAGCGATACGCCGTTAATCAGATAACCCGCGGCAAAAATAACGGCGACCGACAGCAGGTTCAGCAGCATCTGCGCGATCATTTTGCCGGCGACGTACACGGCTCCGCGCAGCGGGGTGACCCGGATAAAGACCGACCAGCCCTGCGTCCGCTCCTGCACCAGTCTGAGGCCGAACGTCATGACGGACGTGCCCATCACGCTGAATGCGGCCATCGACATCAGGTAGTGCATCTGCCATTCGGACGCGTCCGGCATATCGCTGTTCAGCAGCCGGGTGAAGATAAAGTAGAACACGATCGGCATTGTCAGTGACCAGAAAATAAAATACGGGTTGCGCGCCATCCGCAGACTCTCCGCTTTGCTTTGCAGCCATAAACTCTTCATCTTATACCGCCTCCGTATTGTCGTTGTCCACCGTTCCCGTCAGCTGCTCGAACGCTTCGTCCAGCCGGCCGCGATCGATCCGCAGTTCCCGGATGTCGAGCCCGGACCGGATTACCGCTTTGACGACCGCGTCGGTATCCGAAGTTGCGACCACCGTGCGCCCTTCGCGTTCTTGAATATCCGTTTCGACGCCGAGCCGGCCGAGCACGGTTTGCAGTTCGCTTCGCCAGCGCGGCTCTTCTGCGGCGGTGCGGAACGAGACGGTCTGCTTCACCAGCGTGCGCTTGATCTCTTCCGGCGTGCCGTCGGCGATCAGGCTGCCCCGGTCGAACAGCAGGATACGCCCGGCCTCGCGGTCCGCTTCTTCGAGATAATGGGTGGAAAAAAGGATCGTTTTGCCGCTTTCGGCCAATTGGCGAATATTGTCCCAGAATCTGCGGCGCGCCGATGTATCCAGCCCCACGGTCGGTTCGTCGAAAAACAGCACATCCGGATCGCCGGCCATCGCCAGCGCGAAGCCGAGACTGCGTTTCTGCCCGCCGGACAACTTTTCCCCGTACCGGTTCAGCTCGTTCTTGCCGAATCCCGTCAGCCCGATCAGAAAATCGCGGTCCGCCGGGGAACTATAGTAGCCGCGAAACAAATCGATCAGCTCGCGCGACTTGAGCCCGTCCATCACGCCGACTTCTTGGAGCATGACGCCGATCCGGTCCCGCACCGCGCGGTCTTTGGGCGATCCGCCCAGCAGCTTCACGCTGCCCTCGCTCGGTTCCA
The DNA here is from genome assembly GCF_030518235.1 of Saccharibacillus sp. CPCC 101409. Lineage (GTDB taxonomy): Bacteria > Bacillota > Bacilli > Paenibacillales > Paenibacillaceae > Saccharibacillus. The sequence continues at coordinate 45,030 of NZ_JAULSA010000026.1, forward strand.
GCAGCCCCAGCATCATGGACAGGGTGGTCGTTTTGCCCGCTCCGTTCGGTCCGAGCAGCGCGGTGATCGTGCCTTTCTGAATGGTAAAGCCGACGTTGTCGACCGCTTTTTTGCCGCGGAACGTTTTGCCGACATTTTTCAATTCGATTACGCTTGTCATGTTTATCTCCTCCGATAAGATAGGGTCCGTCTTGCTTATGGACTTATCTTACCGGGGAAAAGAAAAAGGCGTCAGGGTGGACTGTCAGGGAGTTGGGGTGACAAATGTCAGGGGGGAGAGAGGCCGCCGGTTTTCCGATCTGCGCTCCGCTTGGTTCCTTCCCCCTCGATTGAAATAAAAGCCGGTAAGGTAGGGGGAAGGAATCCAAAGTCGCTCCGATCGCAAAACCGGCGGCCGCAGGGGGGCGGGCGGGAGGGAAGTCCAGTGCGGAAGGGCAGAAATCTTGTTTCTGGTTTCTTCTTCGGGCTCGTGCTTAGCACGGCTCGGCGGGGCAAAGATTAGGGATTCGGAGGCATAACCTGGCGGTTATTGTCCGAATGTAAAAAGGCTTAGAGGCACGATTTACTTTCGGAAGCATACGCCGATAGCGTTGGCCTTTGAAATTGGGAAGATTTCACTGAAATCCTAATCCTTCTTTCCGATTTCAACACGCGACCTAAAGTCTTTCGAAGAAAGACACAGATTGTCGGGAAAGGGCTGGAGAAATAAAGCAATCGGCGGACGAACCTAAAATAGCTGCGTATAGCGTTACTACTTAGGTCCTCTCTATCGTCATTCTATAAAAAAAGGATTTTTCAACCCGAATCTTG
>NZ_JAULSA010000027.1 GCF_030518235.1 Saccharibacillus sp. CPCC 101409
TTTAAAAGAAAGCACCATGTGCTCGTTTTGAAGCTTGGCGCTGGAATTTCAATTCGCTTTGCCCATAGGGGTCCGCGATTCTCATTCCGAACGTTGTCGATCCTTGATTACTCAAGAATCTTTATTTCTTACGACAACCGAAGCTATCGTAACTCCTCATTCACTATCCAGTTTTCAAAGAACAAACTTAGTTGAACGCCCTGACTTTCATCAGTTCGTTCTGTCCCCGCCGTTCACCCATTCGCTCGCAGCAGCAACTCTTATATGTTAGCATGTTCGTTTTCGTTTGGCAAGCCTTTTTTGAAATCTTTTTTTCGGCTTCTTTCGAAGCTTCCATCCGATCTCATCATCGCCCTGCTCCATTGTCCGAACCGCACCGGCTCTCTCTCGAGGCCGTTCCTAGAATATATCATGCTGACAGACAGAAAGCAAGCATTTATTTAGCCTTTTATCATTAATCTTTTTATCTTCTGTTTTATTTTCTTATCTTCTGTTTTATGGTCATTTTCTTTTCCCTCATACCCCCGAGCGAAGTGAAGATGGGTTGAGCGACCTTTGGCTTTTGTTTCCTCTCCGTTGAAGAATCATCTTCGAACAATAGAGGAAACAAAAACAACCGGAGCGAAACACAACTTCACGTAGCGTCACAGCTTCACGCAGCGTCTACAATACCTCCAATATAAACAACCTGCGCTCCTGAATCAGATTAACGATCTCTCCATTGATGGATACGATCGGCCGGGTAGGCTGATGAGCATCGGCGTATACGATCTCGCCCACTTTGCGATTGCTCAGCTTGACGCGCGTTCCGAGCGACAGCTGGGTCGTATGCTGAATCAGCGTACGGACGATTGCCGGATCGAGTTTGCCGAACGAATCCTGCTCCAGCTGCTCCAGAACGAGATACGGCGAAGTCGCGCCTTGATAGCGGCGGTCCAGCGTCATCGCATGGAAGATATCCGCAACAGCGACGATTTTCGAATAGACGTGCTGTTTCTCCCCGGTCAGTTTAAACGGATAGCCGCTGCCGTCGATCCGCTCGTGATGCTGCAAAGCCGCCAGCAGGACGCCTTCCTGCAAAGCGGTTGCATTTTTGAGGATCTGGTAGCCGTAAGTCGTATGGTTGTTCATTTCCGCTTTCTCGTCCGGCGCCAGCGGTTCGGGCTTATGCAGGATCTCCGGCGAGATCCGGACTTTGCCGATATCGTGCAGCAGTCCGGCCAGAGCGACCTGAATCCAGTTTTTCTGCGGAATATTCATCCAGCGGGCGAGCATATAAGAAGTCAGCGCGCACAGCACGGCGTGATGGTACACATAGTCGTGCTTGTCCGGCATTTTCGGCGTAAAACCCAGAATCCGGTACCCTTGAATCTGTTCGATCGTTTTCTCAAGCTGCGCCCGCCATTGGAAGATCGGAATCTCCATCGCCAGCACGGACGGAAATCCGTTTTTGATTAACGCCACCATCTGCTCGTATTCCTGCGCAAAGCTGCGTTCTTTAAAAGTCTTGCGCATCGATTCGATAGCCCGGGACTCGCTATTGGGGGCGTTTTCAGCGGATTCGGGAGTTCCCGGTTCGCTCGCCTGTCCTTCCTGGAGCTCGACGTGATCGATCAAAAACGCTCGCAGTACCTCCAGATCGCGCGGAAGCAGGACTCTGCCTTTTTGAAACAAAAGATTTCCTCTATCGGTATGCACATCGGCCGCAATCTTCCTGCCTGCCTGTAATTCGTTCACCGGTACACTGATCATGGCCCGCACCCTTTCTTGCGTATGGTCAGGTTTCTATGCCGGCATGGTCTCCATGCGGGTCTCGAAGCTGTACGGCCTTTCGACGGTACGCCTAACCTTTTACAACTTTTGCTTGGTTTCTACTCCTGATTATATGTCGTGATACCAAGAGCAACAATACCAAAAATATCCGAAATCTCAATGGAACCCACACTTTGTTTGCAAAGGGGCTTTTTACATAAAAAAAGGGAGATCCGCTTCGGACCTCCCTGCTTTCGGTTCCCGTTATTCCATGCTTTCCGGGTCGCTGCCCAGCATATCCAGCATCGCTTTGGCTTCCACGTCGGATACGACCGTACCCGCCTGCTCTTCGGACAGCTCGCCGTCGCCCAGCTCGTCGTCCACCGGTTCTTCGCTCTTGTCGATGCGGCAGACGGTCGCCACGGCGTCGTCGTCGCGGGTATGAATCAGCTTTACGCCCTGCGCATAACGGCCCATCGAGGAGATGCCGTCCATGCTTGTACGAATCAGCGTGCCGCTTGTCGTGATAATCATCAAGTCCTCTTCGGATTTGACGACTTTCAAGCTGGCGACCGGACCGTTCTTATCCGTGACGTTGATCGTTTTGATCCCTTTGCCGCCGCGGGTCTGAATCCGGTATTCGGCCACCGGCGTACGCTTGCCGTAACCTTTGCTCGTAACGATCAGCACTTCGCGGTCTGGTTTGACGACGTCCATGCCGATTACGGTATCTTCGCCTTCGAGCGAGATGCCTTTGACGCCTGTTGCGCCCCGGCCCATCGAACGTACATTGCCTTCCTTGAAACGGATCGACAGGCCCGATGCCGTGCCCATGATGATTTCCTGTTCGCCGTCGGTCCGTTTGACGCCGATCAGCGCATCGTCGTCGCGCAGCGTGATCGCGATCAGACCGCCTTTGCGGATATTGCTGTAATCGGTCAGCGGCGTCTTCTTCACGATCCCCCGGCAGGTCGCGAAGAACAGGAAGCGGTCTTCCTTGAACTCATGCACCGGAATAACCGCGTTGACCGACTCGCCCTGTTCGATCTGAATCAGGTTGATGATCGGTGTTCCGCGCGCGGTACGGCTGAGCTCCGGAATCTCGTACGCTTTGAGCCGGTAAACTTTGCCGCGGTCCGTAAAGAACAGCAGATGGTTGTGCGAGTTGGTCGCGAACAGATGCTCGACGAAATCCTCATCCTTCGTGCCCATTCCCATTACGCCGCGTCCGCCCCGTTTCTGGCTGCGGTACGTGGTCGCCGGAAGACGCTTGATATAGCCGGTATGCGAAATGGTGATGACCACTTCTTCCTGCGGAATCAGGTCTTCGTCCAGAATGCTGTCTTCGCCGACGGTAATCTCCGAACGGCGCTTGTCCGCGAAGCGTTCTTTGATCTCGTTCAGCTCGTCGCTGATAATTTGCAGCAGCAGGGCCTGGTCGGCCAGGATCGCTTTGTATTCGCTGATCTTGGCCAGCAGCTCGTTGTATTCCGCTTCGATCTTCTCGCGTTCCAGGCCGGTCAGGCGCTGCAAACGCATATCGAGAATCGCCTGCGTCTGCTCCTGGCTCAGCGCGAAGCGCTCGGTCAGCTGTTCGCGGGCCAGATCGGTCGTGCGCGAACCGCGGATAATCGCGATGACTTCGTCCAGGTGATCCAGCGCGATGCGCAGGCCGTCCAGGATATGGGCGCGCGCTTCCGCTTTGCGCAGATCGAATTCCGTCCGGCGGCGTACGACTTCTTTCTGGTGCTCCAGATAGTGGTACAGCACGTCGCGCAGATTCAGAATCTTCGGTTCGTTATTGACGATCGCCAGCATATTGACGCCGAACGTCGACTGCATCGCCGTATGGCGGTAGAGGTTGTTCAGCACAACGCTCGGATTCACGTCGCGGCGCAGCTCGATTACGATCCGCATCCCGTTGCGGTCGGATTCGTCGCGCAGGTCGGTAATGCCGTCGAGTCTTTTCTCGCGTACCAATTCGGCAATCTTCTCGACCAGGCGCGCTTTATTCACCTGGTAAGGGATCTCCGTCACGATAATGCGCGCTTTGTTGCCCAATTCTTCGATATCGGCTTTGGCGCGCATCGTGATCGAACCCCGGCCCGTCTGATACGCCTGGCGAATGCCGGAGCGGCCGATAATATAACCCGCCGTAGGGAAGTCCGGTCCCTGGATATAGTCCATCAGATCGAGCGGCGTCAGATCCGGATTCTCGATCAGCGCCTGCACGCCGTCGATGACTTCGCCCAGATTGTGCGGCGGAATATTCGTCGCCATCCCGACCGCGATCCCCGATACGCCGTTGACCAGCAGATTCGGGTAACGCGCCGGCAGCACGACCGGCTCGTGTTCTTCGCCGTCGTAGTTGTCCTGGAAATCGATCGTTTCCTTGTTGATATCGCGCAGCATTTCCATCGCGACTTTGGACAAACGCGCTTCCGTATACCGCATCGCCGCGGCGCCGTCGCCGTCGATGGAACCGAAGTTGCCGTGGCCGTTGACCAGCATATAGCGCATGGAGAAATCCTGCGCCATGCGGACCATCGTCTCGTAAACGGCGGAGTCGCCGTGCGGGTGGTACTTGCCGATAACTTCGCCGACGATTCTGGCCGATTTCTTGAACGGTTTATCCGGCGACATCCCGAGTTCCGACATTGCATAGAGAACCCGTCTGTGAACCGGCTTCAATCCGTCCCTGACATCCGGCAGCGCGCGGCTGACGATGATGCTCATTGCATAATCCATAAAGGATTCGCGCATCTCAACACCGATATCCCGGTCGTTGACCTGCGATCTTTGTTCTTCCGCCATGACTGCCTCCCTCTATCTGGATGCCGCTTCAAGCCGATTGCTTCCCGGTGCCGTTGTCGCATTCGTGAGCAAAACGGGGCTTGGAGCGGCATCGTCTTTGCCTGCATAACCGCTTGGAGTCCTGCTTTTGTATTTGAAAATAAAGCCTTGAAATCATTTTGCAAACGCCCGGAATATGCGGCTCCCACATCCTTATTATTATACCATTAATCCGAGCAAATGTGCGTATTTTATGCCGGAAAAGGAAGGCAAAAAAGATGTTTTTTCCGCATTCCTATGCGTTTTATACAAAAAAGGAGAGGCGCTCCCCCGCGGGCCGCCCCTCCTTCGTCCCTCTCCTTGAAACGGAGAAAAATCCGGTGTTAAATATCCAGGTTTTTGACGTACCGCGCATGTTCTTGGATAAAGTCGCGCCGCGGTTCGACGTTGTCGCCCATCAGCGTATCGAAGATGGTATCGGCCAGCATCGCGTCGTTGATCGAGACCTGGAGCATGGTGCGGGCGTCCGGATCCATCGTCGTTTCCCACAGCTGTCCCGGGTTCATCTCGCCCAGCCCTTTATATCGCTGTACGTTGACTTTGACGCCTTCGCCGAAACTCGCGATGATCTCGTCGCGTTCGGCTTCGCTGCCGGCATAGACGACCGTTTTGTTGCGCTCGACTTTGAACAACGGCGGCTGCGCGATATACACGTATCCGGCTTCGATGATCGGACGCATGTAGCGGTAGAAGAACGTCAGCAGCAGCGTGCGAATATGCGCGCCGTCGACGTCGGCGTCGGTCATGATCACGACTTTGTGGTAGCGGGCTTTCGAAATATCGAAGTCCTCGCCGATGCCCGTGCCGATCGCCGTGATGATGGCGCGAATTTCCGCGTTCGAGAGAATGCGGTCGAGGCGCGCTTTTTCGACGTTCAGGATCTTGCCGCGTAGCGGCAGGATCGCTTGGAAGTGCCGGTCGCGGCCCTGTTTGGCCGATCCGCCGGCGGAGTCGCCTTCGACGATGTACATTTCGCTGATCGACGCGTCTTTGGACGAGCAGTCCGCCAGCTTGCCCGGCAGGGCGCTGACTTCGAGCACGCTCTTGCGCCGCGTCAGTTCGCGGGCGCGCTTCGCCGCTTCGCGGGCTCTGGAAGCCTGCATCGCTTTATCGAGGATGCGCCGCGCCGCGGACGGATTCTCGTTCAGGAAATCGGTCAGCTTCTCGGAGAAAAGCGATTCGACGATTCCGCGCACTTCGCTGTTGCCCAGCTTGGTCTTGGTCTGGCCTTCGAACTGCGGTTCCGGAATCTTGACGGAAATAATCGCCGTCAGGCCTTCGCGCACGTCGTCGCCGGTCAGGTTGCCGTTGGCGTCCTTCACGACGCCGGCTTTGCGCGCGTAATCGTTGATGATCCGCGTCAATGCGCTCTTGAAGCCGGATTCGTGCGTGCCGCCTTCGTGCGTATGGATATTGTTCGCGAACGAATAAATATTTTCCGTGTAGCTGTCGTTGTACTGAAGCGCGATCTCGACCGCGATCATGTCGCGCTGTCCTTCGACGTAGATCGGCTGCTCCTGGATGACTTCCTTGTTCTGGTTCAGGAACTCGACGTATTCGCTGATCCCGCCTTCGTAGTGGAACGACGCATTGTCGCCGGTCCGTTCGTCGAGCAGGGAGATCATGATGCCTTTGTTCAGGAACGCCAGCTCGCGGATTCTCGTCAGCAGCGTTGTATAGTTATATACGGTCGTTTCCGTGAAGATCTCTTTGTCCGGCGTAAACGTAGTCGTTGTGCCCGTATCTTCTTCGTCCGTTTCGCCGATGACCCGCAGATCGTACTGCGGCGCGCCGCGGCGGTACTCCTGCTCGTGGATCTTGCCGTCGCGTCTGACTTTAACGACGACTTTCTCGGACAAAGCGTTGACGACCGATACGCCGACGCCGTGCAGGCCGCCCGAGACTTTGTATCCGCCGCCGCCGAATTTGCCGCCGGCGTGCAGGACGGTCATGACGACTTCCAGCGCGGGGCGCTTCAGCTTCGGGTGTTCGCCGACCGGGATGCCCCGGCCGTTGTCGATCACGGTTACGCTGTTGTCTTCGTGCACGATAACCTGAATATGATCACAGTGGCCGGCGAGCGCTTCGTCGATGCTGTTGTCCACGACTTCCCACACGAGATGGTGAAGGCCTCTTTCGCTCGTCGAACCGATATACATCCCCGGCCGCTTGCGTACCGCTTCAAGTCCTTCGAGGACCTGGATCTGACTGGCATCATACGATTGTTGATCCATTGACATGCTTCGTTCACCCACTCCTGTAGTTTCCAAAGATTTAGTATAAACCGCGAATTTGCGAGAAAAGAATACGAAACGCCCGCTCCCGGTATCGAGCCTGCGCTGAAACCGGGAAGGGCGGCGTAAATGAAAAGCCCGTTTAATCCTCAAAAAAATCTATGGTTCGCCGGCTCTTGTCCGGAAGCGAAACGGCTGCGTCCCGAAGGCGCGCGTACCGGTACGGTTCGTTTTAGAGTCCCGTGCTGAACGTTTTCGAGCGCTTTTTCAGCGTTGCCGACGAGATCGGCGAGTAATAGACGACCGACTTGGTGACCACGATCGATTTGGCTTCTTCTTCGCCGATCGACTCCACCTTTTTATTTTCCTTGGCGGCGCTGACGAACTGCTTGGAGATGCGCGAAGACTTTTCGATCGAAACGTCGAATATGGCGACAAGCTCCGAAGAACGGATAATTTTTTCCCCGCCCAAATGAATATACATAAGACTCGAAAGCCTCCTTCAACACGCTTGGCTACGATTCGACATGCCCCTGGCTGACCTGGTAAATGTGCGCGCCCTGCAGCTTCTCCGCATGGATCGTCTCGATCCCCGTCGCGGTAATAAACGTCTGCACCCGGCTCTGGAACGTTTCGATCAGCTGCGTCTGCCGGTACGGATCAAGCTCCGACAGCACGTCGTCGAGCAGCAGAATCGGGTACTCGCCGATCTCTTCGTGAATAAGTTCGATCTCGGCCAGTTTGAGTGAAAGCGCGGTCGTGCGCTGCTGGCCCTGCGAGCCGAAGCTGTGCACTTCCTTGTCGTTGATAAAAAAGCTCAGGTCGTCGCGATGGGGACCGGCGAGCGTCGTTCCCCGGCGGATTTCCTGTTCGCGCACTTGTGATAATTTTATCATAAATTGTTCCAATAAGACAGCTTCATCTTCTTCTTCGGCTTCCCCGAACGACGGCACGTAGCGCAGCGCCAGATCCTCCGTCCCGCCCGTTATCCCCTTGTGGATATCCTGCGCCCAGATCCGGAGCTTGCGGATAAACCGCTTGCGGCGGCGGACGATATTCGCCCCGTGTTCCGCCAGCTGCTCGTTCCAGATCTCCATCATCACCGGATCGGGCGTTTTGCCGTAGGACTGCTTGAGCATATTGTTGCGCTGCACCAGCACTTTCTGATACTGCTGCAGATGGAACAGATAGCTCGGCTGCACCTGACCGATCTCCATATCCAGGAACCGCCGCCGGATGCCGGGCGTTCCTTTGACGATCTCCAGGTCCTCGGGCGCGAACATTACGGCGTTCAGCGTGCCGATGAAGTCGCTCAGCTTGCGCTGCTCCAGCCCGTTGATTTTCGCTTTTTTGCCTTTGGGCGACAGCGTGAGCTCCAGATGGACGCTGCCGTATTTCTTCTCGACGCTGCAGCCGGCATACGCCGTATCCTGGCCGAACGCGATCAGTTCCCGGTCTTTGGCGGTACGGTGCGATTTGGTCAGCGCGAGCACGAACAGCGATTCCAGCATATTCGTTTTGCCCTGCGCGTTGCGGCCGATCATCAGGTTCACGCTGCCGAAGTTTTCCAGTTTCAACTCGTCGTAGTTGCGGTAATTCTTGAGTGCCATGTCTCTAACTTGCACGCGATTCCAAGCCTCCTGTGCGCCCGCCGCAAAATGGAAGACGAGGCCGCATTTGCCCGTTCGCAAAGCCGCCCCGTCTCTGTGATCTTTTGTCTGTCTGCCGATTATACATATTTTACGGTCGCTTTACGCTGACGGAGAGCTTTCAGCCTTCGCTGACGACTTTGAACGATCCTTCGCCGTCCACGTCGACCGTATCGCCCGGGTACAGCTTGCGCCCCCGGCGCTCTTCGCTTTCTCCGTTGACTTTGATCATGCCTTCGGCGATCAGCATCTTGGCGCTGCCTCCGGTGGAGATGCAGTTCGCCAGCTTCAGAAAAGTATCGAGCTTGATATATTCCGTACGGATGGATACTTCATTCATCATTTTGCCTTCCTTTCGTGCTTGTGTCAAAAAGAAATCAGTTCGTCGTGCGGTAAGGCAGGATGATGTACAAACTGCGGCTGTCGTCGGTCGGTTCGATAATGATCGGGCTCATGACGCCGGTGAAGCGGATCGTCAGCTGCTCGCTTTCGATGACTTTCAGCACATCGAGCATGTATTTGGAGTTGAACGAGAGGCGAAGCTGTTCGCCTTCGAATTCGCGCAGTTCGATCTCTTCTTTGACCCGTCCGAGTTCGGTGGAGCTGGACGAGATTTCGAGGCCGCCTTCTTCGAGCGTCTGCATGCGGACGATATTCGTTTTTTCTTCGCGCGACAGCAGGTAAGCGCGGTCGATCGACTCGCTCAGCTTTTTGGTGTCGAGCAGCAGGCGCGTTTTGTGGCTGGACGGAATGATCTTCGATGTGTCCGGATACAGCCCGTCCAGGATGCGCGAATAGAACAGCACGCGATCGACTTTGAACAGCACCTGGTTGTCGGCGACGACGATATCCACAAGGGTGTTCTGGTCGGGAATGATCTTGCTCAGTTCGTTCAGCGTTTTGCCGGAAATGACGATATTGTTGAACTCGACTTCTTCCGCGCCTTCGAGGCGGACGGTCCGCGTCGCCAGGCGGTGACGGTCGGTCGCGACGAATTTGAGCTGGCCTTCTTTGAGGCTCCACATAACGCCCGTCAGAATCGGGGTCGTCTCCTGCGTCGAAATGGAGAAGCCCGTTTGGCGGATCATATGCCGCAGCAGATCGCCGGGTACGGACAGTACGCGGTTTTCTTCGATGTTCGGCAGAACCGGGAATTCTTCCGGGTCCAGACCGACGAGCTGGATATCCGTTGCGCCCGCGCGGATAAACGTTTGAAACCCGCTGCCGACCTCCATTTCAATCTCCTGGGTCGGCAGCTTTTTGATAATTTCCACGAAAAATTTGGCCGGGAGCACGACGCTGCCGACTTTCTCCACGGTCACGACCGTTTTGTTGTCTTCTTCCGCCGGAATAAAAGCCTGGATCGAAATATCCGTATCGCTGGCCGTCAGGGTGACGCCGTGATAAGCTACGTCGAATTTAATCCCGCCGAGAATCGGAATCGTGGTTCGGCTGGAAATGGCTTTGGATACATGCTGGATGGCGTCGTTGAGATGCGGTTTGGAAATACTGATCTTCATTTCGTCACTCCTGTATAAAAGAATATATTCTTTAAGATCTTTATAGTAAAAGTAGTAGGGACCCTGCATATGTGGATAACCTGCGCAAACGCCCGGCAAACATAACAAAACGAAGCCTATCCACATGTGTATAAGTTGTGCATAGGCTTTTCGTTTATTCAGGAAGGATTTTTGATTTTCTCCGTCAGGCTGTGGACAACTTTCGTCAGTTCTTGATCCACTTTAAGCGAATGCGAGATTTTCTCGTGCGCATGGATGACCGTCGTATGGTCGCGCCCGCCGAACGCTTCGCCGATCTTGGGCAGCGAATAGTCCGTCAGCTCGCGGGACAGATACATCGCCACCTGCCGCGGAAAAGCGATCGCTTTCGTCCGCTTCCTCGCTTTGAAATCTTCCATTTTCAAATTATAGTATTCGCCGACCCGCTGCTGGATATCCTGAATCGTGATAATCCGCGGCCGGCTGGACGGAATAATATCCTTCAGCGCTTCCGCTGCCAGATGCGCGGTTACGTCCTGGTTCGTCAGCGACGAATACGCAACCACGCGGATCAACGCGCCTTCAAGCTCCCGAATATTCGTGTCGATCTGATTGGCGATGTACATCATGGCCTCGTTCGGCACGTCCAGGTTTTCCGCTTTGGCTTTTTTGCGCAGAATCGCGATCCGGGTCTCCAGATCCGGCGGCTGGATGTCGGTGATCAGCCCCCACTCGAATCTCGACCGCAGCCGTTCTTCCAGCGTCGGAATTTCCTTCGGCGGACGGTCGCTGGAGATGATGATCTGCTTGCTTTCCTCGTGCAGCGCGTTGAACGTATGGAAAAATTCTTCCTGCGTCGATTCTTTGCCCGCGATGAACTGAATATCGTCGATCAGCAGAATATCGATGTTCCGATATTTGTTGCGGAAGCTTTCGCCGCGGTTGTCGCGGATCGAGTTGATAAACTCGTTCGTGAACTTCTCCGACGAAATGTAAACGACGCGGCTGCTCGGATTATGCTGCAAAATGTAGTGCCCGATCGCGTGCATCAGGTGCGTTTTGCCGAGCCCTACCCCTCCGTACAGAAAAAGAGGGTTGTAGGCTTTTGCCGGCGCCTCGGCGACGGCGAGCGACGCCGCGTGGGCGAAACGGTTGCCCGAGCCGATGACGAACGTGTCGAACGTATACTTCGGGTTCAGCATATTGGCGTTCGCTTCGACGCTGACCTGGACGGGCGTGGGCGGCGGCGGCGATTGTTTTTGCAGCAGTTCTTCCTCGTGTCCCGGTTCTTCGATCACGAATTTGACCGTGACGGTGCGCCCGAGCACGTCAAAAGCCACCTGGGCGACAAGTTTGGTATATCGGCTTTCCAGCCACTCTACGGCAAATGTCGTCGGCGCGGAGACCGTCAGCGAGCCCTGCGTAAGCTGGATCGCCTGAGTCGCCTTGAACCAGGTGTCGAAGCTGGGTTTGCTCAGCTTGGTTTGAATAATCGATAAAATTTGCTGCCACAATTGTACAGTATGGCTGTCCACAAACTGTCACTCCTTTGAAATCCTGCATTGTGGCTTGAGCCGGAGCATCCGCCGAGAGTTTTCGGAAATAGCGGCGCGGCTTCAACTTTGGCTCGTCGTCCGGCATCAGTATCCGGCAGCCTCTTCGCCCGATCGTCGAACCGCTCAACGCGCAGCCGGAAACGGGATGGAAGAGGAGAACGAAAAAACGACGAGAATCGAAGACGGGCCTAAGGGAAAAGCCATGCGGAGTTTATCCCCATTGCCAAGAACGGTGGGGACAAAAAAAGAAGGATAAATTGAACTTGTTCACAACGTTATCCACAGACTGTTGATAATATAGAGGCGAAAACCGGATATTCACACCGAAAAGTAATCTAATCATAGCAAAAGAAGCTATTCATTTCAACGGTTCGCATGATTTTATCCACAAATCCAAGAACTTGTGCATAAGACATATCCACACCACTAGATATTGTTCATAACGTGTTCAGAAGCGAGCTGTGCATAAACCGGGTTCCGAAAAATATACACAAGCCAAAAGGCAATAACGTGGAAAACCCGATTACGCAAAAACGTGGTTTGAACCGGGAAGCCTTATGAAGAGCGGCCTGCCGAAGCTGTGGATAACCCGGAGGGTGAAAATGCGAAAAGAGCAGAAAGAAAACAGTCGGACATTTTGAATATCTGAAGAAAGGGAGAAAGCGAGGGCGGATAAAAACAGAGGACTGCGCGGGAGACAAAGGAAAAGAGGGACGGGCGCCGTTTTCGAAGAGGAAAAAGCGCGCGATGCGAAAAGGCGGAAAAGGAAGGAGCGGCGGAACATTTTACGGGCAGCAGAAGGCCGGACGTATCAAGCGAGGAGGAAGATTGCGGCGAACCCGATATCTCTGGAAAAGAGGAAGAGGTTCCGATCCGTGAACCCGCGATGAATTTTCCGTGTCGGTTTGCCGAACAAGCCGCGGGCAAATTTGCTTTTCCTTATATAGAGGCATTTCGGTTGCGGCTTCGCGCTTCAAAAAAGAGGGAGAGCGTCTGAAACTTCCCTTGACTTTACTGGAAACGCGTGATTAAATGATATAAGGCATGTTCTGCGAGAAGAAGAACGAATGTGTGTAATTATATTGGTTTAGCATTTTGCAAAACCTGTACTACCTGTAAAAGGAGGTGCAACAATAATGGGTCCTACTTTCAAACCAAACACCAGAAAGCGTAAAAAGGTGCACGGATTCCGGAAAAGAATGAGCACGAAAAACGGCCGCAAGGTGCTGGCTGCTCGTCGTCTCAAAGGCAGAAAAGTGCTGAGCGCGTAAGCTGCGGCACATGAGCGAAGACCACCTGGAGGTGGTCTTTTTTTCTTAAAACGTTCTTTTCTTCTTTTTTATAACAAAGGGGTCACGAAAAAGGTGCAGAAAAAGCTACGATTACGAAACCGCGCCGAGTTCACCCGCGTATACCGTCACGGCAAGTCTTTCGCGAACCGGCAGCTGGTGCTTTATTGGTTCCACAAGCGCGACGTCGAACAGTTTCGCATGGGCGTGTCGGTCAGCAAAAAAGTAGGCAACGCCGTCGTGCGGAACCGGATACGCCGTTTAATGAAGGAAATCGTCCGGCACCACGCGGAAGAAATCGTGGAGCACGTCGATCTGGTCTTCATCATCCGCAAGGGAGCGCTCGATCTGGAGTACAAAGAGCTGGAGAAAAGCGTGCTGCACGTGCTGCGCAAGTCCTCGCTGATCAAGCGCAGAGGCCGTTAAGCGGAGCATTCGCGCTCTTTTCGGCCCGCATCGCGGATCGCAGGCGTGCTAAAGCGCTTTTTTGCGTTTAATTGAATCGCCAGTTATGGTATGATTTTCACAGTTGCCATGCTGGTTCGAGAAGCGGCTTTCATCTTATGGGAGTACGGGAACATGAAGTTCAAGAGAGGGGTTATGAAGTGTCTCATTTGTTCAAACGCAGGGGGAAATGGCTGCTCGTTATCGGCGCCGTCCTGCTGATTGCCGTGCTTGCGGGCTGTACGCCTACGCATACGGCCCTGCATACGACGGAAGACCTGCGCAACAGCGGCAGCTTCTGGAAAAGTAACGTGGTTTACTGGTTCTCGCTGGCGCTCGATTCGTTTGCCAACTTTTTCGGGGGCGAGTACGGCTTTGCGGTCCTGCTGCTCGTGCTGATCGTCCGGACGCTCATTCTGCCGCTGACCATCAAGTCGGTCAAGAGTTCCAAAGCGATGCAGAAGATCCAGCCGGAAATGCAGAAGCTGAAAGAACAGTTCAAAGACGATCCGCAGCGCATGCAGCAGGAGCAGATGCGTCTGTTCCAGGAGAACAAGGTCAATCCGGCCGCCGGCTGTCTGCCGCTTATTATCCAGATGCCGATCTTTATCGCGCTGTACAATGCCATCATCTATAACAGCAACCTGGCCGAACACTCCTTCCTGTGGATGCAGCTCGGTCAACCGGATATTCCGCTGACGATCTTCGCGGCGGTAACGACATTCCTGCAAACGTGGCTGATGATGCGTCAGAACCCGGCGCAGCAGCAGGGCCCTATGCAGTTCATGCTGTTCGTTTACCCGGTGCTGATCTTCTTCATGGGTTATCAATTCCCGTCCGCCCTGCCGCTGTACTGGGCGATGAGTAACGTATATACGATCGTGCAGAACTACTTCCTGTACCGCAACAACGATCCGAAAGCGGCAGCCGCCGTTATCGCGCAGCAGTCTTCTTCCAAAGGATCGGCCAAGGGCAAGAACGCGCCGGCTGTAGGAAACGTGAATCTTTCCAAAGGCCCGAACGCGAACCGCAATAAGAAAAAGAAGAAGAAAAAGCGTTAATTCAACCATTCCGACAATCGGTCCTAAACGATAGCTAAACAACTAAAGCGGTTGGCGAAACAACGAAGCGTGAACATGAGGGGGCGCGGATTCGATGACGAGCAAAGTGACGGCTGTGGGCAAAACGGTGGACGAAGCGATCGAGCAGGGACTGGCGCAGCTTGGCGTAACCCGGGATCGTGTCGAGGTAAATGTGCTGGAGCATCCGTCCAGGGGCTTTCTGGGCCTGTTCGGCGGCCGCAAGGCCAGAGTCGAGCTGTCGCTGGTTCGGTCTGCGCGGCCGGAAGGCGATTCCGCGGCAGCGAAAACGCCGCCCCGGCCGGCCGCTTTGCCGCCGGTGCCCGGCGAGCTCGAATTCGAAGACGATTCTCCGCGCCGGGAACGTCCCAACGATGCCGTTCCGGCGCCGTCCTCTCCTTCGTCGATCGGCGAAGAGGAATATTCGCCGCGTCGCGAGCGTCCGAACGATGCCGTTCCCGCTCCGTCCGGTTTCTCCGGCGAGGAGGAAACGGACGAACCGGGCGTCCGTCCGGAGGAGCGCTACCGCGAAGCGGCCGACTTTATCCGGGACGTGGCTTCGGCCATGGGACTGGACGTCCAGATCGACGTCCGCAAGAACCGAGACGGAGGCATGCTCGATATTTCGGGTCCCGAGCTCGGCATGCTGATCGGACGCCGCGGCCAAACGCTGGACGCGCTGCAGCTGCTCGCAAGCGTCGTCGCGAACCGCAGTTCCGACAAGTTCGTCCGGCTGACGCTGGATGCGGAGAACTTCCGCCGCCGCCGCGCCAAAACGCTGGAAGAGCTGGCCGACCGGCTGGCCGAACGCGTGGTTCGCACGCGCAAAGAAGTCGTGCTGGAACCGATGCCTCCGCAGGAGCGCAAAGTGATCCACGCCCGGCTGCAGAATCATCCCAGAGTCGAGACGGGCAGCCGGGGCGAAGAACCGAACCGGCGCGTTACGATTACGCTCAAATAAGCCGATATGTTCCGGCAGGCGAGCGCCCTCTTTGCCCCAGCGGCGAAGAGGGCCTCTGCCGTTTGCGGACCGTCCGGAAAGCGCGGACGGCGTTTGATTTCCGGAACAGCGGGATCTTGGAAACGAATGTGAAAGAAACGGGCACCGCGAGGCGAAGCCTGCTTTTCCGGCAGCCGGATTTTACGGCGGCCGAAGAAGTCCCGCGGAGGCGGCCGTTTCTTCTTGTTATACAGCGTGTGCGCAAACGGGGCGCTCGGCCGTTCCCGGCGTGCGGGCCAAAGAGAAAGCGAGGAACTTCATGATGATAAGCGATACGATTGCGGCTATTTCCACGGCTGTCGGCGAAGGCGGCATTGCCGTGATTCGCGTCAGCGGACCGGAAGCGGTCGAAGAAGTCGGCCGGCTGTTTCGCAGCGCGGCGCCGCTAAGCGAAGCGGCTTCCCATACGGTGCATTACGGCTTTATCGTCGATCCGGAGACGAAAGAGAAAATGGAAGAGGTGCTCGTCACGCTGATGCGCGCGCCGAAGTCGTTTACGACCGAAGACGTGGTCGAGATCAGCGCCCACGGCGGCGTCGTATCGGTGCGGCGCATCATGGAGCTGCTGCTGAAGCAGCGTATCCGGCTGGCCGAGCCGGGCGAGTTTACCAAACGCGCTTTCCTGAACGGGCGAATCGACCTGTCCCAGGCCGAAGGCGTGATCGACCTGATCCGCTCGAAGTCGGATAAAGCTTTTTCCGTGGCGTTCAAGCAGGTGGAAGGCGATCTGTCCAAGCGCATCGCACAGCTGCGGCAGACCCTGATCGAGACGCTGGCGCATATCGAAGTGAATATCGATTATCCGGAGCACGACGTGGAATCGCTGACCTCGCTGTTTATTCAGGAAAAATGCGGCGCCGTGCTGGAGGAAGTCGAACGTTTGCTGCAAACGTCGAACCAGGGGAAAATCCTGCGCGAAGGCATCACGACGGCGATCGTCGGCCGCCCGAACGTCGGCAAGTCTTCGCTGCTGAACGCCCTGTCCGGCCAGAACCGGGCGATCGTGACCGATATTCCGGGCACCACGCGCGACGTGATCGAGGAGTTTATCACGATCAACAATATCCCGCTCAAGCTGCTCGACACGGCCGGAATCCGCGAGACGCTCGACATCGTTGAACGGATCGGCGTGGAGCGCTCGCGCACCGCGCTGAACGAAGCCGATCTGATCCTGCTTGTATTGAACAACGGCGACGAATTGGACGACGAAGAACTGCGCCTGATGGAGCAGATCCAGGGTAGACAATCGATCGTCATTATGAATAAAATGGACTTGCCGCCCAAGCTGGAGCAGGAAAAAGTCGGAGAGTTCTACAAAGAAGAACTCATTGTGCCGATGACCGTTAAAGAAGGCGAAGGCGTCGACCGGCTGGAAGCGGCGATTTCCTCGCTGTTCTTCGCCGGCAAGCTCGAAAGCGCCGATCTGACCTATGTGTCGAACGTGCGCCATATCGCGCTGCTGCACCAGACCCGGCGCTCGCTGCAAGACGCGATCGAAGCCGCCGCGATGCTCGTGCCGATCGATATGATCCAGATCGATGTCCGCCTGGCCTGGGAACAGCTCGGCGAGATCGTCGGCGACACCGCCCAGGATTCGCTGATCGACCAGATCTTCTCCCAGTTCTGCCTGGGCAAATAAGCCGTCGAGCCGAATGAAAGGCGAACGGATGCCAATAAGCGCTCCGCAATCGCCCTATATAGATGAAGGAATTTTTTTGAACGGGTATTGCCGACGCGTTCTTGGTGAAACGCGGCAGCCTTTTATCTCACGCACAGCGAGCATTGAGCGAAGGGGCGAAAGGATTCCGGAAAAGCGAAGCGTTCGCCTCTGCCCTTCGGGATGCATCCTAACCAGGAGTCCATTCAAGCATCCCGAAGGCAGGAAGCGATTGAAGGAACCTTTCGCGCCCGCAGCGGCTTTATGCGAGCGATCTTTTATACACAGGCGAAGCAAGTGAACGGGAAAGCGGAATATCCTGAAGAAGCGAAGCGCTCGCCTCTGCCCTTCGGAATGTCTCCTATCAGGAGTTCATTCAAACATTCCGAAGGCAGGAAGCGATCGTAAGGATATTCCGCGGCCGAGTTCACCCAAGCGAGCCCCTATAGGGAGGGAAACATTCAATGACATATACAGGCGGAGAATTCGACGTCATCGTCGTCGGAGCCGGCCATGCCGGCGTCGAATCGGCGCTGGCCGCGGCCCGGATGGGCTGTAAAACGCTGATGGTCACCATCAATCTCGACATGGTCGCGTTTATGCCGTGCAATCCGTCGATCGGCGGTCCGGCCAAAGGACATGTCGTGCGCGAGATCGACGCGCTCGGCGGCGAAATGGGCCGCAATATCGACAAGACGTTTATCCAGATGCGGATGCTGAATACCGGTAAAGGCCCGGCCGTGCACGCGCTGCGCGCACAGGCCGACAAGTTTTCTTATCAGCAGACGATGAAAGAAACGATGGAGAAAGAACCCAACCTGACGATGCGTCAGGGGATGGTCGAAGAACTGATCGTCGAAGACGGCAAATGCGTCGGCGTCGTCACCAAGACGGGAACGCGTTACATGGCGAAATCGGTCGTGCTGACGACCGGCACGTATCTGCGCGGCAAGATCATCATGGGCGAGCTGATGTACGAAAGCGGACCGAACAACCAGCAGCCGTCCGTGCGTTTGTCCGAGCATCTGCGCGAATTGGGCTTCAATCTGGTTCGTTTCAAGACGGGCACGCCGCCGCGCGTGCACAAAGACACGATCGATTTTTCGAAAACGGAAATCCAGCCGGGCGACGACAAGCCGAAGTTCTTTTCCTATGAAACGAAAGGCTCGGCCAACGAGCAGCTGCCCTGCTGGTTGACGTACACGTCGCCGGAAACGCATCAGATCATCAACGACAACCTGCACCGCGCCCCGATGTTCTCCGGTCTGATCGAAGGCACCGGCCCGCGCTACTGTCCGTCTATCGAGGACAAAGTTGTGCGCTTCAGCGACAAATCCAAGCACCAGATTTTCCTGGAGCCCGAAGGCAAGAACACGTCCGAGTACTATGTGCAGGGTCTGTCGACCAGCCTGCCGGAAGACGTGCAGTTGAGCATGCTGCGCACGATCGCCGGCATGGAGAAAGTCGAGATCATGCGCAACGGCTACGCGATCGAATACGACGCGATGGTGCCGACGCAGCTGTGGCCGACGCTCGAAACGAAGCGCCTGCCGGGGTTGTTCACCGCGGGACAGATCAATGGAACGTCCGGCTACGAAGAAGCGGCGGGGCAGGGCATTATGGCCGGCATCAACGCCGCGCGCAAAGCGCAGAACCGCGAAGCCGTCGTGCTCGACCGTTCGCAGGGTTACATCGGCGTGCTGATCGACGATCTGGTCACCAAAGGAACCAACGAGCCGTATCGTTTGCTGACTTCGCGCGCCGAATACCGGCTGCTGCTGCGCCACGACAATGCCGATCTGCGGTTGACGCCGGTCGGACACGATATCGGATTGATTTCCGAAGAACGCTACGTCGCTTTTGTCGATAAAAAGGCCAAAGTGGAAGCGGAAATCGAACGTCTGCGCAAAGCCAAAGTGCATCCCGACCAGGTCAATCCGATGCTGGAGAAGCTCGATTCGGCGACGATCAGCAACGGCTCGGATCTGCTGACCGTGCTGCGCCGTCCGGAAGTGTCGTACGCGGATATCGAAGATATTATTCCGACCGAAATCGAATTGGACGAGGAAATGAAGGAGCAGGTCGAGATTCAGGTGAAATACGCCGGTTATATCGAAAAACAGCTGGCGCATGTGGAACGTTTGAAAAAGATGGAACGGAAAAAACTGCCGGAAGATCTGGCGTATGAAGAAGTACGCGGACTGGCGATGGAAGCGAAGCAGAAGCTGGCCTCGATCCGGCCGCTGTCGATCGGACAGGCTTCGCGCATTTCGGGCGTAACGCCCGCCGATATTTCGATTCTGCTTGTCTACCTGGAACAGTACAATCGGGTAGCGGCGGCACGGGGGTAAGAATGGACGATATTCAACAGCGATTTACCGACCGGCTGAAAGAGCGGGGAATTGAACTGAACGAGCGGCAGCTCGAACAATTCGAAACCTATTACAAACTGCTGGTGGAATGGAACGAGAAAATGAACCTGACCGGAATTACCGAACGGGAACAGGTTTACGAGAAACATTTTTACGATTCGCTGACGCTGGCTTTTTTCGTGGATATGAAAAAGGTGAAAAGTCTTGCCGACATCGGTTCGGGCGCGGGTTTTCCGGGCGTGCCGCTCAAGATTGTTTTCCCGCATCTGAAGCTGAGCATCATCGACTCGCTGAACAAGCGGATCACGTTCCTCAAAGCGGTCTCCGAAGGACTCGGGCTCACAGGAGCCGAGTTCCTGCACGGACGCGCCGAGGACTGGGGGCATAAGCGCGGCTACCGCGACGCGTTCGATCTGGTCACGGCCCGCGCGGTGGCACGGCTGGCGGTGCTGAACGAGTTCTGTCTGCCGTTCGTCAAGCCGCAAGGCACGTTCGCGGCGATGAAAGGCACCGATCCGGCGGAAGAGATCGCCGAGTCCAAGAAAAGCCTGCGCGAGCTGCGCGGCGAGCTTGAGAGCGTGGAAGCGTTCCGGCTGCCGTTCGACGATTCGGAGCGCCATATTATCCGCATCGCCAAAACGGCGATTACGCCCTATAAGTATCCCCGCAATCCGGGGCTGCCGCTCAAAAGTCCTCTGGTTTAATTTCGCTGTTTCACGTGAAACACAACAGGGACCGGCGGTTTGTTTCTTTTCAAGAGCAGGATTCGGTGAGACAAGTCGCCGGCACGGCGCTGACGTTTTGCCGCTTTCGGAGTGTTTTTCAATATCGACGGACCGCCTTCGGGCGGCCGTTTTTTTGTGGAACGAAGTATGATCGCAGGGTCGAAGCAGGGATTTTCAGGATAGGATTCCCCCTGGAAAAGTGATAAACTGAAGTTGTCTGTCCGCGGTTTTTTTGGAACGTTTCGGATAGTGTATAGAGAAGAAAAAACGGCGGTTACAGCCGCCGAGTCGGAGAAGATACAGGCTGCATCGGGTATGGAACAAGGCGGAAAGGCGAAGCCGGCGCCGGCAGGGAACAGGAATTCCGTAAAGCGGGGGGAATGCGGCGGATACCTTCTGCCGCCGCTTATCGGAGTCCGGAAGCCGGGAGTCGAAATTTCTTGGGAAAAGCGGCGCCTGCCGCCTTCTTTCCCGGAACAGGTGGTCATGTTCGGAATGAAAGAGCAATTTTCCAAATTATTCGGGCTGACGGAGCGGGCGAATCCGGACGAGGTCAAGCAGATTCCGGTCGACGAAGTCATCAGCAGCCCCTACCAGCCGCGAACGATTTTCGACGAAGAGAAGATCGAGGAACTGTGCCAGACGATCCGCACGCACGGCGTGATCCAGCCGATCGTCGTCAGACTTCGCGGCGGCAAGTACGAGATCATCGCCGGCGAACGGCGCTGGCGCGCCGTCCGCAAACTGGGGCTGCTGTCGGTCCCGGCTATTGTGCGCGAGTTCAACGATTCGCAGACCGCGTCGATCGCGCTGATCGAGAATTTGCAGCGCGAAGGATTGACCGCGATCGAGGAAGCGGCCGCTTATGCCAAGCTGATCGAACTGCACAATCTGACGCAGGAAAGTCTGGCGCAGCGGCTGGGCAAAAGCCAGTCCACGATCGCCAACAAACTGCGGCTGCTTCAGCTTCCCGAAGAAATCAAGCAGGCGCTGATGGATCGCCGGATCACGGAACGCCACGCCCGCGCGCTGCTGTCGCTCGGAAGCGAAGAACTGCAGCTCAAAGTGCTGAAAGAAATCCTGGTCAAGGAGCTCAACGTGAAACAAACGGAAGCCCGGATCGCTTTTTACAAAGAAGCGGCCCAGGTCAAAAAGTCGAAGAGAGTCTCGTACACGAAAGACGTGCGGCTGGCGCTCAATACGATCCGCCAGTCCATCGACATGGTATCCGGCTCGGGCATGGACATTAAGACAACGGAAGCCGACCAGGGGGATCACTACGAGATTGTGATTCGGATTCCGAAGAAGTCCTGATTGTCGGGCCGCCTATCCGCAGAACGATCGAAGGTCCAACCAAATGCCAACCGAGGTGAATCCGATTGTCCAAAATTATCGCAATCGCCAACCAAAAAGGCGGCGTCGGCAAAACGACGACTTCCGTCAACCTAAGTGCCGGTCTGGCCAAGCTGGGTAAACGCGTGCTGCTGATCGATATCGATCCCCAGGGCAATACGACAAGCGGCGTCGGAATCAACAAAGCCGATGTGGAGAACTGCATTTACGACATTATCATCAACGAAGTGCATCCGCGGGACGCGATCGTATCGACGCATATCGAGAACCTCGACGTGATCCCCGCCACCATCCAGCTGGCCGGCGCGGAGATCGAGCTGGTGCCGGTGGTGTCGCGCGAGCTTCGTTTGAAAAAAACGATTCATCTGGTGAAAAAGGACTACGATTATATCCTGATCGACTGTCCGCCTTCGCTGGGCATTCTGACGATCAATTCGCTGACGGCGGCCGATTCGGTCATCATCCCGATTCAGTGCGAATACTACGCGCTCGAAGGACTCAGCCAGCTGCTCAACACGGTCCGGCTTGTGCAGAAACATCTCAACACGTCGCTGCAGATCGAAGGCGTGCTGCTGACGATGCTCGACGCGCGGACCAATCTCGGCATCCAGGTGATCGAGGAAGTCAAAAAGTATTTTCAGGATAAAGTGTACGGCACCATTATTCCCCGCAATGTCCGCCTGAGCGAAGCGCCTTCGCACGGCCAGACGATTATGACGTACGATCCGCGCTCCAAAGGGGCAGAGGTGTATATGGAGCTGGCAAAGGAAGTGGTTTCGTATGAATAAAAAGTTGGGCAAGGGTCTCGGCAAAGGGCTTGACGCCCTGATCCCGTCCCTGTCCGTCGGCGAGAACGACAAGGTCGTGGATATTCCGCTGAACCAGCTTCGCGCCAATCCGTACCAGCCGCGGCAGACGTTCGACGAAGAAGGGTTGCGCGAACTGGCGGAATCGATCCGGCAGCACGGCGTGATCCAGCCGATTATCGTCCGCAGCGTGCTCAAAGGCTACGAGATTATCGCGGGCGAGCGCCGCAGCCGGGCGTCGGAGCTTGCGGGCGAATCCACGATTCCGGCCGTCGTTCGCGATTTTACCGACCAGCAGGTGATGGAGATCGCCCTGATCGAGAATGTGCAGCGCGAGAACCTGAACGCGATGGAGATCGCGGTCGCCTATCAATCGTTGATGGACGAATTCAAGATTACGCAGGAAGAACTGTCGGGCAAAGTCGGCAAATCCCGTTCGCATATCGCGAATTTTCTCAGGCTGCTGACGCTGCCGGACGAGATCAAAGAATATGTTTCACGTGGAACGCTGTCGATGGGACACGCCAAAGCGATCGTCGGTCTGCGGCAGCCGGAACTGCAAATCCAGCTGGCCGAAAAAGCGATCCGTGAAGGCTGGAGCGTACGCGAGCTGGAAGAAGCGGCGCAGGAAGCGGGCAACCGGGCCAAAAATAAAACGAAAACCAAAGTCAAAAAGCGCGATCCGTATATCGAGAACGTCGAAGACTCGCTGCGCGAGCACTTCAAAACGACGGTCAAGATCAAATCGGGCGGCAAAGAAAAAGGCAAGATCGAGCTGAGCTACTATAACCAGCAGGATCTTCAGCGGCTGCTGGACCTGCTGCAATAGCCGCAAATACTTTTGCGGCCGCGACTTGAATGCCGAATCCGGCTTGTAAGGGACGAAGCGGCAAACCGCTTTATTGCTCACGGTGTCGGCACGAGCATTCGACCAAGCGATCTTTGGCTTGTAAAGACTGCAAAAAAAAGGAGGGGCTGCAAGTGAATCGACCGACCGATCAACCGGTGATCTATCTCGATCACGCGGCCACTTCCTGGCCGAAGCCGGCGGCGGTGCTGGAAGCCATGCAGCGCTCCATGCTGGAAGAAGCGGCCAATCCCGGCCGCGGCGGGCACCGTATGGCGATCGCCGCCGGACGGGTGCTGCTTCGCGCGCGTATGGCGCTCGGCGAACTGCTGGGCGTAAGCAACCCGAGCGATATCGCGTTTATGTCCAATACGACGGCGGCTTTAAACCAGGCCGTCAAAGGCCTGCTGCGTCCGGGCGATCATGTCGTCGCTACCATGACCGAGCACAATTCAGTGTGGCGGCCGCTTGAATACATGCGCCGGGAACACGGCGTATCGGTCGATTACGCCGCGGCGGACGAAAGCGGAGCCGTGGATCTGGGCGAGCTGGCTTCGCTCTGCCGTCCGGCGACCCGGCTGATCGTATGCAGCCACAGCTCTAATCTGCTCGGCAGTATTCTGCCGGTCGCAGAGATTGCCGATATCGCGCATCGGCACGGCGCCGTTATGCTGGTCGACGCCGCCCAGAGCGCGGGCGCGATGGATCTCGACGTCGGACGCCTGGGCATCGACCTGCTGGCTTTCCCGGGACACAAAGGCCTGCTCGGTCCCCAGGGAACGGGCGGATTGTATATTCATCCTTCGATCGACCTGGCGCCTCTGCTGCACGGCGGCACCGGCAGCCAGTCGGAAGAAGCGGATCAGCCTTCGGTGCGTCCGGACCGCTACGAAGCCGGTACGCCGAACACGGTCGGGATCGCCGGTCTGGAAGCCGGCGTCCGGCATGTGCTGAGCGAAGGCGCGGCGAATATCGGCCGGCGGGAATGGGAGCTGACCCAGATCGCGATGCAGGAACTCGCCGGAATCAAAGGGCTGCGGCTGCTGGGGCCGAGCCTTGGAAAGCCCAGAACCGGCATCGTTTCTTTTACAATCGAAGGCATGGATTCCGCCCGGATCGCATTTCGGCTGGACCGGGAATACGGCATTGCGGTGCGGGCCGGTTATCACTGCACGCCGCTGGCGCATCAAGCGGCCGGGACGGCGTCCAGCGGCGCGGTGCGCGGCAGCTTCGGTTTCGACTCGACGCCGGCGGAAGCGCACGCTTTGATACAAGCCGTGCGGGAGATTGCCGGCAGCCGCATGTAAACATTTCGGGAAGTTTGTAAAATCCGCTTCTTAACCGATTTTGATGATGGCGGGCGATTCGTGTAAGATAAAAGCGAAACGGGTAAGTAGATACAATGTGCCGCCCGCACTCACCGCACGAAGCGCGGATTTTACAAACTTCCGATTAAGAGCCACAGAAGGGGAAGAATCGAAGCATGACAGAACTGAATGAATTGATATCCGAACAATTGTTCGTGATTGTGGCTGTAATCGTGGTCATGATGCTTATCCTTCTGATCAGCGTACTCGTCCAGACCGTACGGTTGGGGAAACTCCGCAAGCGCTACGAGCGCATGATGGCGGGCGCGGGAGTGGAAGACCTGGAGACGCTGCTGCTTAATTTGAAAGTGCAGACCGACGCCGTCGAAGACGAGCAGGAAGTTCAGCGCCGGATGCTTGCGATGCTCGAACAGCGTCAGCGCATGGCCAAGTCGAAGCTCGGCATGGTCCGGTACAATGCGTTTTCGGATCAAGGCAGCGATTTGAGCTTTTCGTTTGCGCTGCTCGACGAACTCGATAACGGCATTGTGCTGAGCGGACTGCATAATCGGGACAGTTCTTACGTCTATGCCAAGCCGCTTCAGCAGGGCGAATCGAAATACGCGCTGTCGCCCGAGGAGAAAGAAGCAGTCGCCCAGGCACAGGCGCGCCGGGAGGGTTGAACGTGAAGCAGCCGCCGCTGATCATGGCGTTCGACTCGACGCAGCAGGCGCTTCGCGCCGAAATGCTCCTTGAAGAAGAAGAAATCGGCATCGAGCTGTTTCCGACACCGGCGGAGATCACCGCGGGCTGCGCGATTTGCATCGCTTTCGACGCGGAAGAGATGGCGAGGGTGCGGGCGGTCGTAACGGATCGCAGCGTGGAGATTCGGGGTATTTTCCGCAAAGCGCGGACCGGCTATGAAGAGTGTTCCTAATTCCGTTCGCTGCTTTACCTAAGCAAAGCGGATGAGGGAGAAAACGAGTGTCCTCCACTGGAGGACACTCCCTTTTGAATTTGAACGACGCAGGCGGACCGCCCGAAGCGGTCCGCCGGGGAAAGAAAGGAGAAACTGCGATGACGTACGGATTCTTAACGACGACAAACCCGGTAGACGAAACGACCGATCCGACGATCGGGCAAACCATCGACGACGCCGCTTCCGTTACCGGCGAGATCTGGCAAACGCTCACCAACCCGGATACCTGGGCGCGCCTTGCGGGCGTGGCTCTGCGCATTGTAATTATCATCGTTCTGACCCAGGTCGCCATCCGGATTTCTTACAAACTGATCGACCGGGCGCTGCTGCGCCAGCATAAGGAAGGCAAAGAAAACAAATTCCGCGTAAAGCCGAGACGGTTCGTGACGGTCGGCAAGCTGCTGAAGAACGTAGCGGTTATCGTGTTCAATTTCATGATGATCATGCTCATCATTTCCGAACTGGGTTACGATCTCGCGCCGCTGATCGCGGGCGCCGGCGTAGTCGGCCTTGCGATCGGCTTCGGCGCGCAGAGTCTGGTCAAAGACGTGATCACCGGATTTTTTATCGTCTTCGAAGACCAGTTCGCGGTCGGCGACGTGGTGCAGATTACGACGTACAAAGGCACGGTCGAGATGATCGGTCTGCGCACGACCCGGCTGCGCAACTGGAACGGCGAAGTGTACGCGATCCCGAACGGAACGATTACGAGCGTCACCAACTTTTCGCTGGCCAACGCCAAAGCGGTGATCGATATTCCGATGAGCGCCGAGCGTCAGCTCGACGAATCGCTGCATCTCGTAGCCCGCGCGCTGGAAAAAGTGTGCGATCAGCACGAAGTGGTTCTGAACACGCCCGAGATTCGAGGAATCCAGGCGATGACGGCCGGCGAGTATACGCTGCGCGTTACCGTAAACTGCTCGCCGAACGCGCAGAGCGAAGTGGAGAGCCTGGTACGCGGCGAGATCAAGCGGGCCATGGAGCGCAGCGACGATGTGAAGAAAGCGCTGGCCGAAGAATCGGAGCGCAAAGCGAAGAAGGAAGAGACCAAGCGGCTTGAAACGGCGGAAGGTTCGCAGGGCGATTCCGAAGCCGATCCGGCAGCGGGCAAAGCGGAAGCCAAGCCGCAGGCTGCCGGCCCGGAGAAACCTTCGATCGAGAAGACGGATGCGGAGAAAACCCCGAATACGGAAGACAAGCCGCATTCGGCGCAGTAAACGGAAGGAGGAACGGAAGTGGAACGCAAAGTGTTCGGTCTGGGCGATATCGTGCAGATGAAGAAGCCGCATCCCTGCGGCAGCAGCGAAATGGAGATCATCCGCATGGGCATGG
Organism: Saccharibacillus sp. CPCC 101409; assembly: GCF_030518235.1. Lineage (GTDB taxonomy): Bacteria > Bacillota > Bacilli > Paenibacillales > Paenibacillaceae > Saccharibacillus. The sequence continues at coordinate 26,734 of NZ_JAULSA010000027.1, forward strand.
ATATCCGCATCAAATGCGTGGGCTGTCAGCACAGCGTCTTGATCCCCCGGGCCAAGTTCGAGAAAAACCTGAAGAAAGTGCTGAAATCCGCCGCGGCGGAAGAAAGCGAGAATTGAGCGGGCGAAGGGCCCGGCCGAAGCGGGGAGCGGGAGGACGAAACAGCCGCAGTCAAGCTGTCCGTCCTCCGCTTTTAAAAAAAGTTCAAAGTTCCGCCGAGAAATACTTGATCTTTTCAAACGCCTGCTATATAATAAATTTTGTTGTGACACTTGGTTACGGAGAGGTACCCAAGAGGCCCAAGGGGGCTGACTCGAAATCAGTTAGGCGTGTCAAAGCGTGCGTGGGTTCGAATCCCACCCTCTCCGCCATATTGCTTATCAGACAAGCGACCCGAAGGTCGTTTTTTTGTTTTTCGGAAGGAAATATTTATGTTGCTGCCGGAGGGTATGTCTGATATAATAATACGGTCCGGGCTTACAGCCCGTTCCTTGCTCCCAACCCGATTGGGGGCCTTAGTCCAAGAGGAGGTGAAACATATGCGCAACTATGAAGTGATGTACATCATTCGTCCTGACGTTGAACAAGAAGCGGTAGAAGCTTTGATCAATAGATTCTCGGCCATCATCACTGACGGTAACGGCGAAATTACCAAGCACGATGCTATGGGTAAACGTCGCCTGGCGTATGAGATCAAGAAATTGCGTGACGGTTTCTACGTTCTGACCAACTTTACCGCTAACCCGGAAGTTGTGTTCGAACTGGAACGCGTCATGAAAATTTCCGACGATGTCATTCGTTACCTGATTACCGCAGCACCAACGAAATAATCGAACGCGCGACGCAAAGGAGGGGATCGAGATGTTGAACCGAGTCATTCTGATCGGCCGGCTGACCCGTGACCCTGAGCTGCGGTACACGCCTGCGGGCGTAGCCGTAACCCAGTTCACGATTGCCGTCGACCGTCCGTTTACAAGCCAGGGTGGAGAACGCGAAGCGGACTTCATTCCGGTCGTTACCTGGCGTCAGCTGGCTGAGACCTGCGCAAACTATTTGCGCAAGGGACGCCTGACAGCGGTGGAAGGCCGAATCCAGGTACGGAATTACGAGAATAATGAAGGCAAGCGTGTCTACGTTACCGAAGTTATTGCCGATAATGTCCGTTTCCTCGAATCGCCTAACCGGGATAACAACGGCGGCAGCGGCGGATCGGGCCGCGAAGAGTCTTCTTCCTCTTATGGAGGCGGAGGCGGCGGAAGCCGTCCGGAACCTTCGTACGGCGGAGGAAGCGGAAGCGGCGGCGGTGGAAACCGCGGCGGCGGCAATCAGTCTCCTCGCGGAGGCGGCAGCAATAATCAGGATCCTTTTTCCGATGACGGAAGACCGATCGATATTTCGGATGATGACCTGCCATTCTAATTATAGAAAGGAATGAATCGAATGAGCTTTAGACAACGTGAAGGCGGAGACGGCGAAAGACGTCAAGGCGGACGCCGTGGACGCAACAAGCGTCGTAAAGTGTGCTATTTCACTGTAAATAAGATCACTTACATCGACTATAAAGATACGGAGTTGCTCCGTAAATTTATCAGCGAGCGCGGTAAAATCCTGCCTCGCCGTGTAACAGGCACAAGCGCGAAATATCAGCGCATGCTGACTGTTGCCATCAAACGTTCGCGTCAGGTAGCCCTGCTGCCTTACACAACGGAGTAATCGACACATCGCGAAAGACGACCGATTTTCAATCGGTCGTCTTTTTTTGTGCGTGTGGAGTAGACACCGGCCTGCGGCCCCGATCCGCTTTATCCGGCCGTTCAAATCCTTTTCACGGAATCGGATAAAAAAGACTGTACAAATGAGCAAACCTTTTTATAATAGAAGGAAATAAAAAAAACGTTTCAAAAGAAGCAAAAAAGGATCGCTATTCCCGGGAGATATGCTAAAATGAAAAAACTCTCCCTATTTTATGGTTGAAACCCAGTTTATATGAAGGGTTGTTTTCTTTGTGTTATATTATCTTACATATAAAGAGAGCGGACCATCTTAGTCCGCAGCGAAAAGGTTTTGGACAAGTTATTTTTTTGATTTTTTATGCATAAAAACGATAAAAAATTCAAAAGTATCGTTAAAAGCAAACCTGAAAAGGTATTTTTTCTCGAAAAAAGGTATTGACGTGAATATAATTTACACGTATTATTTACATTAAATTTACCGCTGGTTCATTAAGAAGCCGCCTTCCTATAAGCAAACGCGCGGTTTTGAATCGACCAAAGGTTAAATGCCTCGGCCCGCGAATGTTCTTATACATTTATGTATACGAAAACAAAGAGAGCAGAGCATCGCAGTCCGATTGCCGGCCGCCGTTGAATTTGGTTGAAATAATCAGATGTCTAAACGATTTCCGATTATTTTTATAGCTTTTGCAGCTTTAATAATTCGATTAGGGGGATCTACATGAAAAAGAGATTGTCTTTGATGCTCGTGACGCTGATGGCCTTCGGTTCGATCCTGGCAGCATGCGGCGGAGACGAATCCGCAGCGCCTGCCGATACGAACACACCTACGGAAACCTCGACCGACAACACGGCGACGCCTGACGAATCCACAGCGGAAGAACCGGATGCAACGGAAGAACCCGCTGCCGAATCCGACAGCGCAATCGGTCTGACGGAAGCGGAAGATATGAGCTTGAATCCTGCGGCCGCAACGGCGCGCACAGATTCCGCCATCATCGGTCTGGTCGCTCCTCAGGGCGTATTCAACCCGATGTTCTACCAGACTACTTACGACGCATACGTAAACAATCTGATCTTCCCATCGCTGCTGAAGATCAAAGGCGACGGTACTTACGAGAACGATCTGGCCGAGTCGATCGACATCTCGGACGACAACAAAACCTATACATTCAAAATCAGAGACGACGCGAACTACACCGACGGCACTCCGGTAACGGCGGGCGACTACCTGTTTGCGATGAAAGTCTACATGGACGCCAGCTACGACGGTCAATCCGATCCGCTCAGCTGGAATGTCGTAGGCGCTCAAGATTATCACGACGGCAAAGCGAAAGACATTTCGGGCATCAAAGTGGTCGACGACAAGACCGTGGAAGTAACGGTAAGCGACTACGACGCAATGACTCAGGTCAACCTGGGCGGCGTTGCTCCGCTCTCGGAAGCTTACTACGGCAAGAGCTATAAACAGGGCGACGTATCCAGCATCAAGGAACTGAACAACAAGCCGATGGGCGCGGGCCCTTACAAGCTGACCAAGTATACGGCCGGTCAGGAAGTGGACTTCGAAGCGAACGAAAATTACTACGACGGAGCTCCCAAGATTCCGAAGCTGATCTATAAAGTCACGACCGACACGACGAACATGGCGATGCTGCAGTCCGGCGAAACCGACCTCGATAACGTGACGGTCAACGAAGACAACGTGGAAGAGCTGAAAAGCATGGGCTTCCTGGACGTCGACGTTCTGAAAAACAACGGTTACGGCTATGTGGCCATGAACAACAACAATCCGCTGTTCACCGACCCGAAAGTTCGCCAGGCGCTGACTTACGGCCTGAACCGCGCCGAAGTGGTCGAAGCGGCTTACGGTCCTTACGCCGAAGTCATCAACATTCCGCAGTCCGACGTATCGTGGGCTTACACGGCCGAGAACATCAATACGTACGACTACGATCCGGAAAAAGCGAAACAGCTGCTTGACGAAGCGGGCTGGGTCGAAGGTTCGGACGGAATCCGCGAGAAAGACGGCAAGAAATTCGAAGTCAACTTCTCGGCAACGGCCGACAACCCGGTTATCGACGCTCTGATTCCGATCATGACGGAAAACTATGAACAGCTGGGCATCAAGCTTGTCGTGGAAACGCTCGACTTCAACGCCATCATGGAGAAAAAGGATAAAGGCGACTACGATATGTTCTTCGCGGCATGGGGCCTGACTCCGGATCCGGACAGCACCGTATATGTCACCGACGGCGCGCAAAACAACTCCGGCTACTCGAATAAAGAAGTCGACGAGCTGTACAAGCAAGGTAAAAAAGAGCTGGATCTCGAAAAGCGCAAAGCGATCTACGCTGAAATTTACCAAAAGATCAACGCCGACGCTCCTGAAATCCTGATGTACCAAAGAACCAACATGAACGCGATCAACGGAAGACTCGACGGCTGGGATGTTACGCCTTACAAAGAATTCCCGTACAGCCTGCACCAGGTCGAGATTTCTCAATAACAGCAGCCGGCAGCTTGACTCGATTCAAATGAGACAAGTCGCCAAGAACGATATTTGGTCATCCGATATGCTCAGCTCGCGAGAGCTGGGCATATCGATTTATATGTCAGGAGGAGACGAGTAAATGAGTCAGTATATCATCCGGCGGCTGCTGCAGATGATCCCGACTTTGATCGGTATTTCGATCATTGTTTTTGCCATTTCTCAGATGGTTCCGGGAGACTACATCACGGCAACGCAGAACCCGAATATGACCGCGGAAAGAGCGGAGCAGTTACGGTCGCTTTACGGCCTCGACAAGCCGCCTGTACAGCAGTATTTTATTTGGGCCAAAAACATGCTCGTAGGTAACCTCGGCGATTCGTTCCAGCACAAGATGCCGGTTACCGAAGTGATCAATACTTATGTATGGAACTCTTTTATCATTGCATTCGTGACTTTAATCCTGAGCTGGACGATCGCCGCCTTGGTCGGTGTTTTTTCTGCGCAGTTCCAGTATTCCTTTTTCGATAAAGTGGTAACTTTGCTCGTTTTCCTGTTGATGTCGCTGCCTTCGTTCTTTATCGGGCTGCTCGCCATCAAATATTTTGCACTGGATATGAAATTATTCCCGACCGCGGGTATGACCACGGCCGGGTTAAACGCCAGCGGCTTCGATTACATCAAAGACGTCGCCAAGCATATGATACTGCCGGTAGCGGTCATGACGACGCTGCAAATCGGCGGATTGACCCGATATTTCCGGACCGGCATGCTGGAAGTCATCCGTCAGGATTATATCCGTACCGCGCGCGCCAAAGGTCTTAAAGAACGCACCGTTATTTTCAAGCACGCGTTCCGCAACGCCCTGCTTCCGGCGATCACCCTGCTCGGATTCGAGCTTCCGGGATTGTTCGGCGGCGCGATGATCCTCGAACGCGTTTTCGCCTGGCCGGGTATCGGCCAGATCTACCTGGCTTCGCTGAACCTGCGGGACTACCCGCTTATGCTCGGATTTACGATGTTCCTGGCGGTACTGACGCTTCTCGGGAACCTGATTTCCGATATTCTGTACGGGGTCGCCGACCCGAGAATTCGTCTAAAGTAGGAGGAGATTGAGAGTGGAACAGCCGGGAAATCCAACCGAGCAGCTCCAGGAGCAGCTCAAAATTGTCAAAGCCGAATCTCCGTGGAGAATTGCGATTCGGCGCTTCGCCAAGAACCGCCTGGCCCTGATCGGACTGATCATTCTGGTGATCATGTTCCTGCTTTGCTTTATCGGGCCTTTATTCTCGCCCTATACGCTGAACCAGACCAATGTCGGCAATAAAAACCAGGCTCCGAACGCCCAGTACTGGCTCGGAACCGACAAGCTCGGCCGCGATATCATGCTGCGCGTGATGCTGGCCGGGCGGATTTCCCTGACGGTGGGTCTCGTGGCAACGGCGATTTCCGTAGTCATCGGCGCCGTATTGGGGGCCGTCGCCGGCTTCTACCGCAAATATGCCGATACGATCATCATGCGGATCGCCGATATCTTCCTGGCGCTGCCGACACTGCCGATCCTGATTACGCTCGGCGCGATTCTGTCCGACCTTAAGATCGATCCGGGCAAGCGGATTTACTTCCTGATGCTGATTATCGGCCTGCTCGGCTGGGTCGGACTGGCCCGTCTCGTGCGAAGCCAGATCCTGACCCTGCGCGAGCAGGAATTCATGCAGGCGACCGAAGCGCTCGGCCTGCGCGACGGACGCAAGATCTTCCGTCACCTGATGCCGAACACGATTCCGATCATTATCGTATCCGCGACGCTGGGCGTCGCCGGCGCGATCCTGACCGAATCCGCCCTGAGCTTCCTCGGTCTGGGCGTCGTTCCGCCTACTCCGTCGTGGGGCAATATGATTACGGCCGCGAACAGCCTGATCGACTTCCGCAAACGTCCGTGGACCTGGATTCCGCCGGGCATGTGCATCCTGATTACCGTTACGGCGATCAACCTGATCGGCGACGGCCTGCGCGACGCTCTCGATCCGAAGATGAAGAGCCGATAAGGCCCGCAAATAACGAAGAAGTAGGAGAGACGAAATGGCAAAAGAACTAGTCGAATTCCGAAATCTGGAGACTCACTTCAGTACGTCTGCCGGCACTGTTAAAGCGGTCAACGATGTCAGCTTTTCCATACGCGAAGGCGAAACGCTTTGCATCGTCGGCGAATCCGGCTGCGGCAAAAGCGTGACCGCCATGTCTTTAATGCAGCTGATCGAATCCCCTCCCGGCAAAATCGTGGGCGGAGAGATCCTCTTCGAAGGCAAAGACCTGCTCAAGCTGAACAAAAAAGAAATGAGCCGTCTGCGCGGCAAAGAAATCGCGATGATCTTCCAGGAGCCGATGTCTTCCCTGAACCCGGTGTTCACGATCGGAAAACAGATCACCGAACCGCTGCTGTACCATCTCAACATGAGTCAAAAAGAAGCCAAAGCGCGCGCGATCGAACTGATTACGATGGTCGGCATTCCGCGTCCGGAGAAAATCTTCGATTCGTATCCGCACGAGCTGAGCGGCGGCATGCGCCAGCGGATCATGATCGCGATCGCGCTGTGCTGCGATCCCAAGCTGCTGATCGCCGACGAGCCGACCACCGCGCTCGACGTGACGATCCAGGCGCAGATCCTCGACCTGATGCGCGACATCAAGTCGAAGATGAACACGGCGATCATGATGATTACGCACGATCTCGGCGTCGTAGCCGAGATGGCCGACTTCGTTGTCGTCATGTACGCCGGCAAAGTGATCGAGGAAGCGCCGGTGCTGGAACTGTTCAAAGATCCGCAGCACCCGTATACGCAGGGCCTGCTCAAAGCCAAACCGGTGCTGAGCCAGCGCAAAGAACGCCTGTACTCCATCCCGGGACAGGTGCCGAACCCGGTCGATCTGGGCGACAACTGTCATTTCCACGACCGCTGCGAGTTCTGCATGGAGATCTGCAAGACCAAGAAACCGCCTCTGCGCACACATGCGGACGCCAAACACAAAACGGCCTGCTGGCTGTATGAAGAGGAGGGGAAAGCGCAATGAGCGAATCCGTCGTGACAACCGAGAAGAAACCGCAGGCAGGCAAAGGCGAACCGCTGCTGCAGGTGGAGAATCTGAAAAAGTATTTTCCGATTACCGGCGGCGTTTTCCAGCGCAGAGTCGGCGACGTTAAAGCCGTCGACGGCGTATCCTTCACGATCAACCGCGGCGAATCGTTCGGCCTGGTCGGCGAATCCGGCTGCGGCAAAAGCACGATCGGCAGAACGCTGCTGCGTCTGAACGACAAGACCGACGGCAAAGTTACGTTCAACGGGCAGGATCTGCACAGTCTGTCCAAAAGCGAAATGCGCGATATGCGCACCAAGATGCAGATCGTGTTCCAGGATCCGTTCAGCTCGCTGAATCCGCGGATCAAAGTCGGCGAAGCGATCGGCGAGGCGCTGGTCGACCACGGCCTCGTGAGCCGCAGGGACGTGAAGCAGCGCGTGATCGAAACGATGAAGATCTGCGGACTGGCCGAGTATCATTACGACCGCTTCCCGCACGAATTCTCCGGCGGACAGCGTCAGCGGATCGGGATTGCCCGCGCGCTGATCATGAATCCGGAATTCATCGTGGCCGACGAACCGGTGTCCGCGCTCGACGTTTCGATCCAGGCGCAGATCATCAACCTGATGAGCGACCTGCAGAGCGAGAAGCAGCTGACCTATCTGTTCATCTCCCACGATCTCAGCGTCGTGGAGCATCTGTGCAACCGCGTAGGCGTCATGTACCTGGGCACGATGATGGAAATGGCGCCGACCGACGAGCTGTTCAGCAATCCGCTGCATCCGTACACCAAAGCGCTGATGTCGGCGATCCCGGTTCCCGATCCGACGGTCAAGCGCGAACGCATCGTGCTGCAGGGCGATATTCCGAGCCCGGCGAATCCGCCGTCCGGCTGCAAGTTCCATACCCGCTGCCCGATGGCGTCGGATATCTGCAAGCAGCAGGTGCCGGAATACCGCGATATGGGCAACGAACATTTCGTCGCCTGCCACTTTGCTTAATCCTTTCCGTTGAAGCGGAAGTCCGGATTCGAACGAAACCGTTCGAACTCGGGCTTTTTTGTTTGCTTTCGTACAAATGTTAACGCTTCCAACCTGAATCAATCAAAAAAGTCACAAAAAAGTTAAGAAATTTTTATTTTTTGCAGACTAAACCGGCTTCTCGTACGTCTATAAGATATACGAGGGGAGCGGATATGCGAATGAGCGGGGGAATCTGGAAAAAAGGAATACTGGTCGTGCTTGCGGTTCTGCTGCTGCTCATTCCGCAGCAGCTGCTGGCCGGACGGCCCAAGGTGGAAGCGGCGGCGGCGGCGCTGATCGACGCGAAGACCGGCGAAGTGCTGTGGCAGGCCGAAGGCGACCGGGCGCTGCCCGCTTCGGGCGCGGCTCAGCTGATGACCGAATGGCTGGTGCTGGACGCCGTGCGCGGCGGCCGGTTCGGCTGGGAAGAAACGGTGCGCGTCGGCGCAGGCAAAGAAAGCGCCGTACAAGCGGCTTATCCGGCGTCCGGGAATGCCGGAGCCGACTCTCTTGCGCTGCAGGGCAGCGACGAAGTACCGCTGAACGAACTGTTTATGGGGCTCGCCGTATCGTCTTCGCAGGAAGCGGAGCGGGCGCTGGCCCGTCATGCGGGCGGTTCGGAAGCTTCCTTTGCCGGCATGATGAACGAGAAAGCCCGCAGAATCGGTCTGTCGGCTTCCACTCGATTCCTGCCGGCCGCGGAAGACGCCGGACCGCCCAAGGGACCGCACGGGGCGGCCGCCGCTTCCGGCAGCCGAATCACCGCCAAGGACACGGCGCTGCTATGCCGCTCGCTGATCGCCGAGCATCCGGAGATTCTGCGGATGTCGTCGGTGACGCAGACGGAGATCCGCTCGCGCGGCATCTACCTGACGAACAGCAACGCCATGCTGCCGGAATTCGCCGGTCCCCACGCTTATCGCGGGCTGGACGGACTCAAAGCATTCGGTTCGGAGCAGGAAGGTTATTCGCTCGCGGGCACGGCGCAGCGCGACGGGCATCGGCTGATTGTCGTCGTTATGGGCGCGGGCAGCCGCGAGCAGAGCTTCCAGGCCGCCGGCAAGCTGCTGGATTACGGCTATGCGCGTTCGGGCTCCTTCGCGGAGCGGGCGGCTTCCTGGCTGAAGCTGGTCTGACTTCCAGCTTGCAGGCCAATTTCAAAGCCGATGCCCAGACAGGTAATACAGCCGCATGCCGGCGCTTCCCGTCTCGCTTTCCTCCCGCTTCCCATGCGTGACCGGGACGACTTTCTTTTTGGCATATTCCATTCTTCTATCGTCAGCGGCCGATTTCGGTCCGCTGATTTTTACTTTCCGGGTCCACTTTAGGCTATAATAAGAACAGAGAGAAAGAGGCCGCGCGGCCGCGGCCGATTCTTTCCGGGCGTCCGGGAACCGTCACTTCACACCCGCCGCCGAGTTCAACCCAAGAGAAGGAGAAATCCGTTATGAATATCGCTTTTTTCCTGCTGCCGAAGCACGAGGTCGCTTTTGTGACGCTCGACGCCACGCTGCGCCAGGTTATCGAACGCATGGAGCACCACCGTTACACTGCTATTCCGATCCTCGACAAGGAAGGTCATTATGCGGGAACCGTTACCGAAGGGGACGTCCTCTGGCATATGAAACACTCCGAAGGCCGCATCAATTTTGAGAACGCTTCACGTTTCCTGCTCAAAGAAGTGCCGCTGCGCATGAACAACCGGCCGGTCTCGATCGAATCCGATATGGCCGACCTCATCAATTTGTCCAAAACGCAGAACTTCGTTCCGGTCGTCGACGACCGCAACCGGTTTATCGGCATCGTGCGCCGCAGCCAGATTATCGAATACTGCGCGGGTTTCGTGACCCGGGAAAACGGAGCGGCTCAGAACACCTGAGCGCCGCCGGCTCTTTGGAACGGGAAGGTTCTTATATGCTATAATGGGAGGCAAACGCTCGGAAAGGCTTTTGCTGCCGAATCCGGCCCGTCATGCCGCCGGTTCTGGGACGGTATCAGTTATCCGCATAAGAGGTGAATCTATTTGAAATTGCGTTTGTCCTCGGCGATGTGGGCCATCATTTATCTGCTGGCGCTGCTTTCGCTGTTAACGCCGCTGTCCGCGATCACTCTGCTGATTATGGTCGTTCCGGTAGCCGTCCTGTACGCTTCGCTGCGCGTCAGCGTATTCTGGTTCCACGTCCTGCCCGTCTGGGCAATCCTCGGTCTCATATCCGGCGCTCTGGCCCCGTATACGCTCCTGCTCGCTTTCTATTTTCTGCTTGCCGGAATCGTTATGGGCCATCTCTACAAAAAACGCGCTCCCGCGCTGCAAACGATCCTCGCCGGGGCGGGCACGCTGTTGTTTATGCTGCTGATTCTGCTGACCGGGGCCAAGCTGGTTTGGGACTTCAACCTGTCCGCTTATATCAGCGAATTTGTGCACGACACGTTCGATCCGATCCTCGCGGTGGCGGAAATGAATCCGTCGTTCAGCGAGCAGTGGAATCCGGACTTCCTGTTCCTGCTGTCGAACCAGACGGTCATGATGATTCCGTTCGGCATGACGGTCAGCTCGCTGGCCCTGGCCGCGATTACGCACGCGATCGTCCGTCCGATTCTGTCGTCGATGGGCGCTGCCGCTCCGAAGCTTCCTCCCGCACGGGATTGGAGACTGCCGCGGGCGCTGATTTTCTATTATTTTGTCGTGCTGATTCTGGATATGTTCACTTCCAATTCGGACGGCGGATTCTTGAAAACCATCGTGCTCAACATGCTTCCCCTGCTTCAGCTGTGTTTCACCGTGCAGGCGATCGGCTTCTGGTTCTTCGTCGGTCACGTCAAAAAGTGGCATCGCGTTCTGTCGGTGCTGATGGCGGTCGTGACGTTCGTTTTCCCGGTTATGCGCATCGTCGGGATTATCGATCTTGCTTTTCCGCTGCGCGAGTATATTACTAGACCTAGACGTTAGGGTGAGAAACCATGCCGAACTTTTTGCTGAAACGCTGGTACGGTTACCGGACCGTCTGGGTATTCGCCTTGATGATGCTGATGACGATAAGCATTACGGTCTACAACTGGCCGCTCGGCCTGCTTGCGCTGTGCCTGGCGTTCGTCGTCGTATTTGTCATGCTGCGGGCGGAACTCAAGTTCAGGCGCGAACTTGCCGAATATACGTCTTCGCTGTCTTACCGCGTGCACAGCATCGAAGGCGAGATCGTCAGCCGGCTGCCGCTCGGTCTGATGCTGTACGACGCCGAGCGGACGATCGAATGGCATAACCGCCAGGTCGTCGGCCTGCTCGGCATCGATACGGCGATCGGCATGCCGCTCTCCGAGCTGCTGCCGGGACTTCCGCCGCTGGCGCGCGAGAAGAAAGACGGTTCGCGCGAACCGCTGAGCGAAGTCAAAACGGAAATCGAGATCGGGCCGGACACGTACATGGTTATCGTATATCCCGAAGAACGAATGGTTTATTTGCAAAAAATGACCGAGATGGCCGAGCTGCGCGCGCGCTACGAGCAGGAAAGCCTGTCGCTCGGTATCCTGATGCTCGACAACCTGGACGAAGCGGTCCAGGGCATGGACGACCAGCAGCGCACGCTGATGGTCGCCCGGGCGACCAGCCTGATCAACAGCTGGGCGCGGCAGTACGACGTGTACCTGCGGCGCCTGTCCAGCGAGCGCTATATGATGCTGCTGAACCAGGCGTCGCTGGAGAAATTGGAGCAGAGCCGCTTCGTTATTCTCGACGAGGTGCGCGAAGCGACGAGCGACCTCAAGGTCCCGATGACGCTGAGCATCGGCCTGGCCTGCGGCAACGAGAAGATCAGCGAGCTGGGCGCGCTGGCGCAGTCCAGTCTGGATATGGCTTTGGGACGCGGCGGCGACCAGGCCGCGGTCAAAGCGGGCCAGCGGCTGTCGTTCTACGGCGGCCGGTCCAACGCCGTCGAGAAACGGACGCGCGTCCGGGCCCGCGTGATCGCGCACGCGCTGCGCGACCTGATGAAGCGCAGCGACCGGGTGCTGATCATGGGGCACAAGAATCCGGATATGGACGTGATCGGCGCGGCGATCGGCATGCTCAAAGCGGCGGAAAAGCTGGATGTGGAAGCCGGCATCGTGCTGAGCGGCGACAATCCGTCCATCGAGAAGATGATGGAACGCATTCGCGGCGACGCGACGCTGGCGGACCGCTTTATCCCGCCGGAAGAAGCGCTGTCGCTGATGACCGAGCGCACCCTGCTCGTCGTCGTCGATACGCACAAGCAGTCCATGACGATCGAGCCGAAGCTCGTCCAGCGCGCCAAGCAGGTGGTGGTGATCGACCACCACCGCCGCAGCGAGGAATTTATCAACGACGCCGTGATCGTGTACCTGGAGCCGTACGCCTCCTCGGCCAGCGAGCTGGTGACGGAGCTGCTTCAGTACATCCACGACAACATGACGCTGACGCCGCTCGAATCGACCGCGCTGCTGGCCGGGATCACGGTGGACACCAAGCATTTTGCGCTGCATACCGGTTCGCGCACGTTCGAAGCGGCCGGATTTCTGCGCCGCAGCGGCGCGGACACCGTGCTGGTCCAGCGCATGCTCAAGGAAGATCTGGACGAGTATATCTCCAAAGCGGAGATTATCAAGCATGCCCGCGTCGTGCTGAACGGCGTGGCGATTGCGGTAACCGGCGAAGGCCGGCAGTTTCCGCAGCTGCTGATTGCCCAGGCGGCCGATACGCTGCTCAATATGACGGACGTCAACGCGTCGTTCGTTATCGGCAGCCGTCCCGACGGCCTGACGGCGATCAGCGCCCGTTCGTTCGGCAAGATCAACGTCCAGGTCGTGATGGAGCGGCTGGGCGGCGGCGGGCATTTGACCAACGCGGCGGTGCAGCTCGATATTTCCCCGCAGGAAGCGGAGAAAAAGCTGCTGGCCGTGCTTGAAGATATCGAAAAGGAAGAGGGGCTGTTCGAATGAAGGTTATTTTTCTGAAAGACATGAAAGGCCAGGGTAAAAAAGGCGAAGTTAAAGAAGTATCGGAAGGGTACGCACAGAACTTCCTGTTCAAGAACGGCGTCGCCAAACCGGCTACGCAGGGCAACGTGAAAACGCTGGAAAACCAGCACGCGGCCGAAGAAAAACGCAAAGAAGAAGAAAAGCAGGAAGCGGTCGAAGCCGGCAAAAAGCTGGAAGAGCTTACGGTGCAGATCAAAGCCAAATCCGGCGAAGGCGGCCGCCTGTTCGGCGCGATCACGAGCAAGCAGATCGCCGAAGCGCTGTCCAAACAGGGCGTCAAGATCGACAAGCGCAAGATCGAGCTGGACGAGCCGATCCGCACGCTGGGCGTAACCCAGATCCCGGTCAAACTGCACAAGGACGTCAAAGCGACGCTCAAGGTCCAGGTTTCGGAGGAATAAGATGAGCGAGGATCTCTTTTTCGATCGGATTCCGCCGCAAAATCTGGAAGCGGAGCAGGCCGTGCTGGGCGCGGTGCTGCTCCAGGCCGAGTCACTTATAGCAGTCATGGAGAAAATTACGGCCGACGATTTCTACGACAAGTCGCACCAGATGATATTCGAGGCTATGGTCCAGCTCGGGGAAGAGAGTCAGCCGATCGATCTCGTGACGCTGACCTCGCTGCTCAAAGATAAAGGACAGCTGGAAGATCTCGGCGGGGTCAGCTACCTCGCGAAGCTGGCGCACGCCGTTCCCACGGCGGCCAACGTCGAGTACTACGCGCAGATGATCGAAGAAAAAGCGATGCTGCGCCGGCTGATCCGCACCGCGACGCAGATCGTCAGTGAAGGCTACACCGGCGGCGAAGACGTCGGGCTGATGCTCAACGATGCCGAGCGCAAAATTCTCGAAATTTCCAACCGACGCTCCAGCGGCGGTTTTATCGCGATTCGCGACGTATTGATGGAAGTGTTCGACCGTGTCGAACTGCTGAGCCAGAACCAGAATCGCGGCGGTACGACGGGGATTCCGTCCGGATTCGTCGATCTCGACGGCATGACGGCCGGATTCCAGCGCAACGACCTGATTATCCTCGCGGCGCGTCCTTCCGTCGGTAAAACGGCTTTCGCGCTGAACGTGGCGCAGAACGTCTCGGTCCGCGCGGGCGAGACCGTCGCGATCTTCAGTCTCGAAATGTCGGCGGCGCAGCTCGTCCAGCGGATGATCTGCGCCGAAGCCAACCTGGACGCAAGCGTCATGCGGACGGGCGAGTTCAAGAGCGACGAGGATTGGACCAAGCTGACGATGGGCATCGCTTCGCTGTCGGAAGCGGAGATCTATATCGACGATACCCCGGGGATTACGGTCGCGGATATTCGTTCCAAATGCCGCCGCTTGAAAAAGGAAAAAGGTCTCGGCATGATCGTCATCGACTACTTGCAGCTGATCCAGGGCCGCGGCAAAGCGGGCGAGAACCGCCAGCAGGAAGTCTCGGATATCTCGCGTACGCTCAAGCAGATCGCGCGGGAGCTGGAGGTGCCGGTCATTGCGCTGTCCCAGCTCAGCCGGGGCGTCGAGCAGCGGCAGGACAAGCGCCCGATGATGTCCGACCTGCGGGAATCCGGCTCGATCGAGCAGGATGCCGATATCGTCGCGTTTCTGTATCGCGACGATTATTACAACGCGGATACGGAGAAAAAGAATATCATCGAGATCATTATCGCCAAGCAGCGGAACGGACCCGTAGGGACGGTGGAGCTGGTGTTCTTGAAGAACTTTAATAAGTTCGTCAATTACGAGAGGTCTCATTCGGATTCGTTTGCGGGGTAGGGGGAGGCCGCCGGTTTTTTGCCGGCGGCTTTTTTGCTGCGCAGGATCGGGGTGGGCGGCTTTGCCTGGGGGAGTGTGCAGAAGGGCGGGAAAATGAAGGCTCCGGTACGGGAATATTCGCTGCGGCCGCGTGTTGAAATCGGGAAA
Source organism: Saccharibacillus sp. CPCC 101409 (assembly GCF_030518235.1). Lineage (GTDB taxonomy): Bacteria > Bacillota > Bacilli > Paenibacillales > Paenibacillaceae > Saccharibacillus. The sequence goes on from NZ_JAULSA010000027.1 coordinate 41,964, forward strand.
CTTTTGGATTGGACTCAGGCGGTCGTTTCCCGATTTCAAAGGCGGACAAGCCTACTAGAGTAAAAGGCAGATCAAAACGTCTCCATTTTTTTTTCTGCCCCTCCTCATCAAACCGTACGTGAGGTTTTCCCTCATACGGCTTTCCGGTG
>NZ_JAULSA010000028.1 GCF_030518235.1 Saccharibacillus sp. CPCC 101409
CACCGGAAAGCCGTATGAGGGAAAACCTCACGTACGGTTTGATGAGGAGGGGCAGAAAAAAAATGGAGACGTTTTGATCTGCCTTTTACTCTAGTACGCTAACGAATTTCTTCCGCAGCCCTAAGACTTCTTTTACGAATAGGATCTGCTCACCACTCCAACCGGCTGCTCGCGTTATAGCGAGCAGCCGGTTTTTATATCATATTCGATGTAACCGAACTCCGCCCCCGCCCATCTAAGGTACATCCAAATATAAGAAAGGAAGATGCGCTTTGATAAACGAAGAACTGGTGCTGCGGGCCAGAGACGGCGATCGCGAAGCTTTTGTAGACCTGATGCGGCAGACCGAAGACGCGCTGCACGGCATGGCCTGGTCGATGCTGAGAAAAGAAGAGGATGTCGCGGATGCGATGCAGGAAACGGTATTCAAAGCTTACCGCTCTATCGCCTCGCTGCGGGCCCCCGCCTTTTTCCGGACCTGGATCTTCCGCATCCTCATCAACGAATGCCATACGCTGCTGCGCGGCCGAAGCCGCACCGTAACGATGGCAGACTTCCCCGCCGCCGCTTCCAAAAGCAGCGACTACGACGAAGTGGATATGCGCGATGCGGTGGACCGATTGGAAGAAAAGCAGCGGGTTGTCGTGATCCTGCACTATTTCGAAGACTTGAGCATCGCTCAGGTGGCAGAGACGCTGGAGCTTACGGAGAGCGCGGTCAAGACGAGACTGATGAGGGCCAGAGCGGCTTTGATGAAGAAATTTCAATTTCACAAGAAAGGGAGTATGAATTATGAATCGATCTAACGCCGAACGGCAGTTGGACCTGAATTTGAAAAAAGCAGCCGGAGCAAAAATGCCTGTTTCCCCGCTGGTCCGCACGAGTCTCGACGCCGCTTACGCTTCCCTGCCGGATCGCCCGGACGCAGACCCTGCAAGCGTCCAAACATCGAAGCGAAGAGGAAGACGGCGTTCCTCGGCTTTGCGCCGAACCGTCGTCGTCGCCGCTTCGGTCGTCGCTATTTCCGCCGGTTTGTTCGCTTCGGGCTTCGTCTCCCCCGTCATGGCCGATACGATCCGGGAGATTCCCGTAATCGGCAGCCTGTTCAGCAGGATCGAAGGCGACGCCGGGCTGCGCACCGCGGGCGAACGCAGTCAGGGGACCTTCGTTGAAGCGACGGGAACCTCGGGCAGTATGAAAGTCAAAGTCAAAGAAACGATCTTCGACGGCACCCGTGTCGCTTTTGCTGCCGATCTGACCGTGCCCGGCATCGACAGCACGTACAAGTTGGAAGAACGGATGCAGAATGTCAGCCTGAGCATCGACGGCAGGCCGGATATGAACGGATTCTTCTACGACGAACCGCAGGATCGGGGAAACGGCACCTATTCCCTGCTGATGAACATGCCGCTCGATCCCGCCGAAGCACGCGGACTGGACGAACGTTTCGACGGCAAAATTACGATTACGATGCAGGGGAACGTCGAGCCGCTTGTAGTCACAGTACCGTTCGAACGCATCGAAACCGACCGGGAGGTACACCTGAATCCGGGGCCGACGGTTAGCGACGATCGCTATACGCTGAGTATCGATACGCTGGACGTAACGGCTTCGACCGTACAACTGGGCACGACCCTTGAACTGAAAAACAAGAATGCTTCCGCCGCGGAGCAGGACGAAGCGCTGCTGGACAGCTCCTACGAGATCGTCGACGATCGGGGCAAAGTGCTGGACGTCGTGGGCGGACAGGCCATGCAGGACGGCGGCGCGATAACCGGCATCTCCAACTACGGCGCCGATCTGAGCGAGTCCGACTATATCGTCGTGAAGCCGTATCTCGGCGACGATCCTTCGAAAGTCTATCTCGAAGATCTGGAGATCAAGATCGATTTGAATGCGGGTCAATGACTGCTTCGTTATTGCATCGGGAGCAGACGGCTAAAAGGCTCCGCGAATTCTCGCGGAGCCTTTGTTCACGGTTTACGACGCTTGATTGCTTGATCGTTAAATCGCTTTGCGCGCCTGATCGAACAGCACGTTGTTTTCCAGGTGGATATGCTCGAACGTGTCTTTCTCCAACGCTTCCAGGCGGTTCAGCACCAGGCGGTGCGTGCCGCACGCGTCCATCGGAGGCACGAAGTCGCTTGTGATCTCGCGCAGTTCTTTGAGCAGATCGCCGGCTGCTTCGTGTTCGGTTTCCAGCTCCGACAGATGCGGTTTGAGCGCTTCGGCGGTTTCCGCGGAAGGGGAAGCGAAGTAGCGGGTCAGCAGCGGGAATACGTTACGGTCTTCGTCTTCGGTATGCTCCAGCAGATCTTTTTTGAGCAGCGAGAAGATCTCCTGAACGCGCAGCAGGTACGGACGGTGTCCGCCGTGCACGCGGGCCAGCTTCGTGACGTAAGGCGTCAGCGCCGGCAGTTCTTCGCGCAGGGCTTCGTGGTATTTGCGCTGGATATGGGCGATCAGCGCTTCGGGTTCCAGCGAGGACGGCTTCATGTCCTGGCGCTGCGCTTCTTCGCGCGCGATGTCTTCGATGCGGCTCAGCACTTCGGCCGTATCGAGTCCGCGCTCCTGCGCAGCCTGTTGAAGCGGCATTTTGCCTCCGCAGCAGAAGTCGATGCGCAGTTCGCGGAACAAATCTCCGGTGCGCGGCATTTCGCTGACGATATCGGATACCCAGGTGTTTTCGTTGATCGTTGCAGTTGTCATATAGATGGCCTCCCTATGGGCTTGGAATGGTAAAAGTTGCAGGACGCTCGCGCTTTTAGGCGCGCCGCCTTGTTCTTTTTCAGTATAGGGAGCCTTGAAAATACACCTTGTGATTTCAAGCACTATTTTTCACATTCGCGACAGTCGGCCTAAAAACATTCGATTTTCACCAGATCCGCAGCGCCTGCCCTTTCAGCTTCAACACGGCTTCGATCAGGAAATAATCCCCGTAAATGATCGGCACCTCGTAATCGCCGTTTCGCCCGTGGTAAGAACCGGTTCCGTGCGATACGATCGAATCGCGTTCCGGATTCCAATCGCAGTAGTCCCGCTCGATCGCCCGAAGGATATTCAGCGCTCCACGCAGATACAGTTCTCGTTCATGCCCGCCGACAAGTTCGGCCAGCTCCAGCAGCCCGCAGGCCGCGCAAACGCCGGCTGTCGTATCGATGCCCGACGGTTCGGCCGGCGCGCGGAAGTCGATCGGCGGAACGAAGCCGGAAGCCGCGATATTGGCGAGGAAATAATGCGCCGTCCGCTTGGACGCCTGCAAATACCGGTCTTCCCCGGTATGAACATGGCTCAGCGCCATGCCGTACAGCGCCCAGGCCTGTCCTCTCGACCACGACGAACCCGCTTCGAATCCTTGTCCGCCCGGCGTTTCGAGCAGATCGCCCGTATGCGGGTCCAGGATGGCGATATGGACGCTGGACCCGTCGGGGCGCAGCAGATGCTTCAGCGCGGCGTCGGCGTGATCGACGGCGATATCGGCGAAGCGCGGGTCGCGGGTCTCTCGTCCGGCCCAATACAGCAGCGGCAGATTCATCAGGCAGTCGATAATGATCCAGCCGGTGCAGTCGTCGTTCCACGCCCGGATAAACCGGCCGCGCGGATTGTACCTGCCGGCCAGCAGATTGGCCGCGTGCAGTCCCCTCGTTCTCGAACGGGAACTGCCGGTCAACCTGTAATTCGCCACCGCGGAGTGCATCCACATAAAGCCCACGTCGTGATGCAGCCCTTCAAACCCTTCGAGCGCCGCATCCAGCTTCCGTTCGACTTCTTCCGCGGGAAGCTTGTACCTTTCTTCGCCCGTGGCCCGGTACATCTGCCAGAGCATGCCCGGCCAGAAACCGTTGGTCCACCAGTAAATATCGGTCTCCGCTTTGTCTTCCAGGTATCTGCCGTTCTCCGGAATATACGGAATTCTGCTGCCGACCCGCTCGGTTTGGACACGCATTTTGACCTGGATTTTCTCCCAGATCCCGTCCAGCCACAGGCGGTCGTCATCGTTCAATCGATCCAGCACGTAAATCCCCTCCTTCTTGTCTTCCCTCACCCTTTGGTCGCGCCGGACGAGATGCCTTTCACGAAATACTTTTGCATAAATACGAATACGATCAGGACCGGAATCACCGAGAGCGCGGTGCCCGCGAAGATCATGTCCCATCTCGACGAGAATTCCCCGATGTAGCGGTAGATTTCCACCACCATCGTTTTGGGTTCGCCCGAAGGAAGCGCCAGCATCGGCAGCAGGAAATCGTTCCAGATGCCCAGCCCGTTCAGCACGACCATGCTTGCCGTGACCGGCCCGAGCAGCGGAAACACGATTTTCCAGAAGATGCCGTACCGGCCGCAGCCGTCGATTTCCGCCGCTTCTTCGATTTCTTTCGGGATGCCTTTGACGAAGCTGGTATAGAGCAGGCACCCGAAGCCCACCGCGCCCGCCACGTAGATCAGGATGGGCCCGGCCAGGCTGCCGTACAGGCCCAACAGCTTCAGTTCTTTGAACAGGGGAATCATATAAGCCTGGAACGGGATCATCATGCCGGCGAGGAAGTACAGGAAAATAAAGTTTGTCCATCTCGCCTGCCGGCGTTCGATCGCGTACCCGGCCATGGGAATAATCAGGATCTGCATCAGGATCGATACCGACGTCAGAATCAGGCTGTTCACGATGGCGCGCGGGAACTCGGTCTCGGTCAGCAGGTAGCGGAAATTTTCCAGATACAGCGAAGTCGGAAACGCGATCGCATCGCGCATGATTTCGCCGTTGCTTTTGAACGCGGACATCAGATTGAAGAAGATGGGGAAAAAGAACAGGACGGCGACGATCAGCGCGGCGGCGAGCAGCAGCCAATCGCTTAATTTTTTGCGCTTTTGCATACTCATCTCAGTACTGCACCTCCCGTTTGCGCAGAATCTTCACCTGGATTACCGTGACGATCAGGATCAGCACGAACAGCACCATCGCCAGCGCCGTTCCAAAGCCCTGCCGAAGTTCGCCGAAGCCGACTTTATAAATAATGTAAGTCAGCGTCTCGGTCGCAAATCCCGGCCCTCCGTCCGTCATAACGGCGATCTGGTCGAAGATCTTCAGGGCGCTGATCATGGACAGCACCATGCAGACCGTAAGCGAACCCGCCAGCAGCGGAAACGTGATAAAGCGGAACTGCTGCCAGCCGTTCGCTCCGTCGATGCCCGCCGCTTCCGACAATTCGGACGGAATGCCCTGGAGGCCGGCCAGGTAAATAATCATGTAGTAGCCGGCGCCTTTCCAGACGGTGGACAGGATAATGGACAGCATGGCGTATCGGGGATTGCCCAGCCAGTCCAGCGTCAAGCCGCCGAGACCGACCGCTTGAAGAATCTGGTTCAATACGCCGAAGTTGTAGTTGAGAATCATCGCCCAGACGAAGCCCATCACGACGCCGCTGAGCAGCGTCGGGAAGTAAAACACGCTGCGGAACAGATTTTTGAACCAGCGCACTTTGTCCACCAGCAGTGCCATCGCGATCGCGGCGATATTTTCGAGCACCACCAGGCTAAGTGTCAAGATCAGCGTATTCTTGAGCGCGTTGTGCACGCGCGGACTATGCCAAATTTCCGTGAAATTGGCCAGCCCGATAAAGCGGATATCGTCGCTGATGCCGTCCCAGGAGGTGAAGCTCAAATACACGCTGCCCAGGGTGGGCACAATCACGAACAGGGTGTACAGAATCAGCGACGGCAGGATAAAGACCAGGGCGAACGAATTCAGGCGTTTCTTTCTGCCGCGGCTCTGCGCGTCGGCGCGAAGCCGGGTTGTCGAAGCCGGCGTTCCCATACGGCCACTCCTTTCTTGAAGGCGGAACTTGCGCTTGAGCACTCCATTCCGCCGCCCGCCCGGTATCCGGGCTTTGTCTTTGTCCAATCGGGCGTCCTACTGCGCGTTGGCTTTGACCTGATTGTCGTACTCTTCGTCCACCTGCCGCATATACGTTTTGACGTCTCCGTTTGCAACCACCATTTCCTGAAGCTTTTTGTAGAACCAGTTGCGGAACTGCGGCGGAATCAGATTCTCGCCCCACCAGTTGTTGATCGCCAGCGACTTGGTAACGTCCGGGTCGTTCATCAAATCCAGCGCGACCTGCATCGCTTCGCCGGTCTCGTATTCCACCTTTTCTTTGGTCGACGGAAGACCGTTGATGCTCGCCAGATACTGCGCGTACTGGTCGGGTTCGAAAAAGAAGCGGATAAATTTCTCGATCGCTTCCTGCTTCGCCGGATCTTTGGCCGCGTCGGCGGACAGGCTCCAGCCGGCCGGCGAAGGAAGCCCGATCACATTCACTTTGCCCCGGCGGTCCGGCACGGCGTAGAATCCGTATTCGAAGCCCGGATCGGCTTCTTCGATCTGCGTGAACATCCAGGTGCCGGAGAACAATTGAGCCGCTTTGCCGGAAACGAGGATGGAAGCGGTCTGGTTGTCCGGGGTGCTGAGCCAGCCTTTGTCCACGTAGTTTTCGAACAATTCTTTGTAGTCGGTCATCGCCTGTACGACGTTGTCGTCGGCGAAGCTGACTTCCTTGTTCGTTTTCTTGGAGTTCCAATCGGGGTCTTCGGCGTACACATCGTCGATCAGGAATTTGTTGACCCAGAAGCCCATATGAAAAATGTCTTTGCCCCCGACTACAAGCGGCGTGATTCCGCCGGCTTTGAGCTTCTCCTGCACGGCGATAAATTCGTCGTACGTTTTGGGCAGCTCGCCAATACCGGCATCGGCGTAAGCTTTCTTGCTGTAAATGATGCCCTGCGGCGAATTCAGCACCAGCGGCGCGTTCCATACTTTGCCTTCCACTTCCGGCGGAGAATCGAACAGATCCAGCAGGCCGGTCGGAAGCTCGACGATCTTGCCGGCGTCGGCAAACACTTCGGTATCGCGCATCTCGACCAGATCGGGGAATTCGCCCACGGCGTCTTTGGTCTTCAGCCAATCCAGGTAAGAGCTGCTCGAATTCTCGCTGAGGTCCTTGATCTCGATCTCCGGATTGGCTTCCGTGAAGCGCTGCACCGTATCGGCAATCGCTTTGCGCGCGGCCGGGTCGCCGGCCGCATAGCCGATCGTAAAGCTGACTTTCTTGTCCCCGCCGTCTGCCGCGGTTCCGCTTCGTTGGGCCGAACCGCCGGTTCCGCACGCGCTCAGCAGCAAAGCGGCGGACAGCGTCAGCGCGGTCAGCGTGTTTCTTTTGGTCATGAATTTCAATCCCCTTTCGGTATAATCGGAACGAAAAACCGGTTGGATTTTTCGGTAAGCGTTTTCTTTAATCAGCATACCATTCGGATTTTCGCGCTTGAATGAACTTTTTTAAGCCGCGTATGCGGTGAATTTAAGAATAACCGTGAAAAGTCGGCATAAAAAAAGAACGGAGCGATTCGTCCGTTCTTGCGTCCCGGCGACTATTCGAATTCGGGAATCGGAAACCGGAGCCGTACGGAGGTCCCCATTCCTTCGCGGCTGCTGACGGACAGGCCGTACTCTTCGCCGTATACCGATCGAATCCGTTCGTGCACGTTTTTTAGTCCGACCGATTTGCCCGGAACGTTGTCCTCGTCCAGGGCGCGTTCGATCCGCTCCAGCGTCTCTGCGCTCATCCCGGTGCCGTCGTCGTCGATCGCGATGGACAGAACGCCGCCCCGCCTTTCCGCGGAGACGCCGATCGTTCCTTTTTTGAGACCGCGCAGACCGTGCTGGATCGCATTCTCGACGATCGGCTGGAGCGACAGCTTGAGCACCGGCCACTCCGGACGCACGTCGGGCGCCAGATCGACGCGCAGCGTGTAGCGGTTGTCGTAGCGCACCGAAATGATATAGAAATAATTGCGCAGATGCTCGATTTCCGTCGCCAGGCCGACCCGGTCTTCGCCGAAATCGATCACGTATTTCAACTGATTGGCGAGCGAGTGGATCATATCGGCCACTTCGCCCGCTTCTTTGTCCACCGCGTTCATCCGGATCACCTCGAGCGTGTTGTACAGGTAATGCGGCCGGATCTGGCTTTTCAGCGCATTCAGCTCCGTCTGCTTCTGCTTGATCTGGGCCACGTAGGCTTCGTCGATATGGGCTTGAAGACGCTCGACCATCCGGTTGAATCCCTGCGTCAGCCTGCCGATTTCGTCTTCGCTGTCGACCGGCGGCATCTTGTCGAGTTTGCCCGATTCGACCACGGTCATCTGTCGGGTCAGGCGGCGGATCGGCGAAGACAAACGGCGGGAGAACCACGCGCCCATCACGATCAGCGCCAGCGAACAGATCAGAATAGCCAGGTAAACGGTGGTCCGGGCGGAGAACAGCTGCTCGAACAGCGCCGTCCGATGCACGCCCGCAATCAGCCGGCCGCCCACGACCGGCACTTCTTCCTGGAGCAGCAGCAGATCGCGATCGGAGCCTTCGATCAGGCGCCTGACGGCGTCTTCGCCACCCTGGCGGCTGAAGAACAGGCGATCGGAGCCGTCCACCAGAACCAGCTCGTCTTCGCCGCCCAGCGACAGCTCGCCCAGGAACTGCCGGAACAACGAAGTATCGACATCGAAAAACAGCGTCCCGGCAATTTTCGGCTCGCGCGTCAGCGGACCGGACGTGTCGATCAGATTGCGGGCGACGGTAAACACGCTCCGCTGCGCGCCGACGAAATACGGATCGGCATGAGACGGGAAAACAGCGAGCTTCGCGGGTTCTTTTTGCATCGCCGTCTTCCAGCTCCGCACCGGCAGTTCGTCGCTCCGCAGCCCTCGGTTCTCCCTTTCCTGGTAATAGACCCTGCCGTCGCTTTCGCGCACGAAGTAGGCGGCGGTGAGATAGGGGTCGCTGTAAAGCACCGTTTTGAGAAAAGAATCGATCGGGGTCGCGTTGATTTGTTCGAGTTCGTTCACATTGTACATTTGATTCCGGCGCATGCTGTCCGAGAACCCTTCGTACCGCCCCGTATACATCAGTTTGGAAATATCGTCGTACTGTCCGAAAGCGGAATTCAGGTTGTAGCTCATGTACAAAATCATCTGTTCCAGGTTGCCGGTCGTATAGCGCGTCACATAATTCGAGAACGTCTGGACCGAGAACAAACTGAGCGCAAACAGCGGAACCAGGCCGACCAGAATAAACGACGTGGAGAATTTGGCGAAAATGCTTTTGGGCAGCAGTTTGCGATAGCGCGGCAAGAACGCTCCTCCTTTTCGCATCAGGACTTGGGACGGCCGGACGATCGGTAATCCTGGGGAACCTGTCCGTACTTTTTCTTGAACATATCGCTGAAATGCCGGACGTTGTTGTAGCCGACGCGCTCCGCGATCTCATAGATCATCAGGTCCGACTCCAGCAGCAGCTCGAGCGCTTTCTTCATTCGCGTTTCCGTTACGTGCGTTTTGAAGTTCCGGCCCGCGTGTTTTTTGAAAAAACTGCTGAAGTAATAAGGATTCATGTAGAAATCGGCTGCCATCGTTTCCAGTGTGATCGCTTCGGCGTAATGTTCGTCGATGTAAGCGTGAATGCGCTCCGCAATCCGGTTCGCTCCCGCGGCGTTCTTCCCGGCAAGCGCTTCCAGCGCGGAGCGGTAAGATTCTTCCGCCAGCCCGGGATGAGCCGCTTCTTCCCCCACGCCGCACGCAACCCGAAGTTTCAAATAAAGCAGGATTCTGTCGGTCAGCTCCCCGGTCATGCGCAGCAGCGCTTCTCCGCTTTCCTGCTGGGTCAGCACGACAAAACGATCTTCTTTTTGAAAAAGCAGTCCGCGCAGCGGATATTCGCTTTGTTCCAGCGTTTCGCGGATCACGTTGGACAAAGCGAAGCGGGCCAGGCTCCGTTCGCTCTCGCGCCAGCCCGATCCGTCGAACGGTTCGCTGATTTCGAGCGCGAAAACGGCGCAGGGTCTATCCGGGTCGACCGCGCCGAGCTCCGCGAGCGTCGTCAACGCCTGCGCGCTGCCGCCGCACAATCCGGCCAGCAGCAGCTCGATCGTTTGAATGCGGTCTTTCTTCTCGTAGTAATCCAGCTTTTCCCTCGTGCGTTCGCCGGCGTTTTGTTCCCGTATGGCGCGCGCGGCTTTGGACACGACCGATTCGAGCTGATGCTTGTCGATCGGCTTGACCAGGTAATCGAGCGCCCCCAGCTGCAGCGCTTGGCGCGCGTAATCGAATTCCTGGAACGCGCTGATGAACACGACTTTGACTCCTTTTCCCTGCCGTTTCAACTCCTGCATGATCTCGATGCCGCTTCCTTCGGGCATGCTGATATCGCTGATGACCAGCTGCGGATCGCGCTCGCGGATCTGCTGCCGGAGCTCGCCGCCGTCGCCGGCTTCGCCCACAATGCGGAATCCGAGCTCTTCCCAGGGCAGCAGCTTTTTTAAGCCGCGCAGAATAATCGGTTCGTCGTCCGCCAACAGCAGCCGGATCAAACTCATGGATACTCCCCCTCTTCCTGATCTTCCGCGCGAAGTCCCTGTACCCGGAACAGCAGAGCAAACTGCCGGGCGAGAAACTGCGGCGAATACGGCATGTCGTGATGCAGCCACGAAGCGATGGTGCCGATCAGCGCGGACGAGCCGAACCAGGTCGCCACGTCTTTTTGCACGCCGTGCCGCGACAGATTGTTCTGCGCGGCGCCGTCGCCGATCTTGCGCACAAACACGTCCCGGAGCCGTTCGTGGAAAATGGGCACGCGCCGGGAACCGATCACCACTTTGTAGAAATCGGCGTTCTCCGCGATATGTTCGAGCAGTCCCAGCAGGATCACGTCCTCGCTGCCTTTTTTCTTCTCCTGGACTTTGCGGGTCAGCGCGCGTTCGATATCCACCACCATCTCTTCGGCCATTTTCTCCAGCATATCCTGGATATCGCGATAGTGCAGGTAAAAAGTGACCCGGTTGATCGTGGCGCGCTCGGCGATCCGGTTCACCGTGATCTTGTCGACTTCCGTTTCTTGAAGCAGATCGATCAGCGCATGCTTGAGCAGGCTTCGGGTGCGCAGCACGCGGGGATCGATTTTGGTTTTGTCGGATTGTGTCATCGTTTAGCTCCCGTTTATTTTTCTGGTTTACACTTTTCTACGAAGTGTCGATTAATCAAATTTTAAACAACGTTTTTTACGGTTGTGCAAACTAATTTACGGTTTCTGTAAAAGTGTCGCTTGTAAGCGGCGGTTTGTCGTGACTATAATCTTGTTTATGCAATGTCGATTATCCGACACGTTGTAAAAAAAGTCTATACACAGATGAGAGGATGGAGAGAAATTGAGCAGTACCGCAGCAAACGACACCGCATCGGCCAAAAAAGGCCCGATCATGTTCATCATGATCCTCGGCGCTTTCCTGGCAACCCTGAACCAGACGGTGATGAGCGTCGCTACGCCGGAGCTGATGAAAGACTTCGACATCACGGCCGCGACCGCGCAGTGGCTGACGACCGGCTACCTGCTGGTCAACGGGGTGCTGATCCCGATCACCGCTTACCTGATGCAGAAATTCTCGACGCGCCAGCTGTTCCAGGCCTCGATGATTATTTTCCTGGCCGGCACGATCGTGGCCGCCATGGCGAACGGCTTTCCGGTCCTTCTGACCGGCCGCCTGATCCAAGCCGCCGGCGCGGGCATTATCATGCCGCTGCTGATGAATGTTATCCTGGCCTTGTTCCCGCCGGAGAAACGCGGTTCGGCTATGGGCCTGGTCGGTCTGGCGATTATCGTCGCCCCGGCGATCGGACCGACGCTGGCCGGTTACGTGCTGGAGAATTATTCGTGGGAAACGATGTTCTACGGCATGATTCCGCTGGCGGTTATCGTGATCGCGCTGGGCTTCATCTATCTGCGCAACGTCGGCCAACGCATGAACGTCAAGTTCGACGCCGTCAGCGTGATTCTGTCCACGATCGGCTTCGGCGCGCTGCTGTACGGCTTCAGCCGGGCGGGCAGCCTGGGCTGGTCCAGCTCCGAAGTTCTGTCCATGATCGCGATCGGATTGATCGGCCTGATCGTCTTCTCCTGGAGACAGCTGAAGATGCAGGCTCCTCTGCTCGATCTGCGCGCGTTCAAATTCAGCATGTTCTCGCTGACGACCGTCATCAGCATCGCGGTTACGATGATTATGTATGCGGACATGATGCTGCTGCCGCTGTATCTTCAGAACGCCCGCGGTTACACCGCGATCGAATCCGGCCTGCTGCTGCTGCCGGGCGCGCTCATTATGGGCCTGCTGATGCCGGTCACCGGCCGCCTGTTCGATAAGTTCGGCGCCAAATGGCTGACCGTGTTCGGCATGGCGATCGTGATCGGCACGACGCTTGGCTTTATCAACCTGAGCGATACGACCAGTTACACGTACCTGGTACTGATGTCCACCGCGCGGCGGATCGGCATGGCGTTCATGATGATGCCGCTCCAGACGGCCGGCCTGAACCAGCTGCCGCCGCGCTTGAACGCGCACGGCACCGCGATCAGCAACACGACCCGCCAGGTCGCCGGAGCGATCGGCACTTCGCTGCTCGTTACCGTCATGTCCGACCGCGCGAAGTCCCACGCGGCCGATATGATGGCGAGCGGCGCGGACCCGTCGACCCTCGCGACGCAGGCCCAGATCGCCGGCATCAACGACGCTTATGTCGTCATTGTCGGCATCGGCGCGGTCGGCCTGCTCCTGTCGTTCTTTATCCGTAAAGTAAAGCGCGGCACGGATGAACCTGTGCATGTAAACGTCGAAGCCGGCAAACCGGTTCAGGCGCGTTAAGCTGTAAAATACAAAAAAGAACGGATCTGCTTCGGCAGATTCGTTCTTTTTTTGCTGTGCCGGGCGCGGAAATCCCCACAAACCCGCTGCTGCGGCGCCGGTCGCTTTTTTCAAAAATCCGCTTCCTGCTCCCGCTTCTTCTTCGGAATCTTCGGCTTGGTCAGATCGAAGCTGTGGCGGACCAGATCGAAAATATCTTCTTCGTCCAGCCCGCCGTCCAGGATCACCGTGTTCCAGTGTTCTTTATTCATGTGGTAAGCCGGCTTGACGTCTTCGTGCAGATCGCGCAGCATGGCGGCCCGCAGCGGTTCGCATTTCAGGTTGGCGCACCAGTGCCCCTCGCGGTGGTAAATAAAAGCGAACGATTTCTTGCTGCCGGTATGCCGCATCACGGTCCAGGTGTCGGAGAACGGATAGTCCTCGTAAGCGCCCATGTACGTCAGGCAGTGCGCGATGATTTGTTCTTTGTCCATCTTTTCGCCGCTCCTTTCCAATGTCCGGAATAACTTTCCACCATTATATCAAACATGCGTTCGCGCCAAAAGAGTATTTAGCCGAAAACAAAAAGCGCCCGCCGAGGCGGACGCTTGAAGAATTATGCAGTGTTATAAATAGGATCAGAAAACGCTCGTGACCGTTTCGTCCACCTGGCGCAGAATATCGGCGTAGCCCGCTTCGTCCAGATAGCCGATGCTGCCAAACAGCAGATGGCCGACGGATTCGATGCCGACGAAGTCGAGGATGCCTACGGTTGCGGTGGCGCGCAGAGCGTCGCTCATGCCGATCCGGTCGTAAATAGCCGCCGGCGTGCCGTGCGTGTTGATGATAAGTCCTTTTTTGCCGGACAGCATCTTGACGATGCCGTTGTCCCCGCTGCGGTATGCGAAGTTGTACGCAAACACGCGGTCGATATAGCCTTTGAGGATCGCCGGAAGTCCGGTCCACCAGATCGGATAAATAAACGTTACGGCATCCGCCTGGGTAATCAGTTCCTGTTCGGTCTTGATATCCTGCGGCGTGTCGCCGACTCTCATTGCGGCGGTGTCCTGCGGCTTCAGCACCGGCTGGAAGTCCAGTTCGTACAGGTCGCGGACGATGACTTCGTGGCCTTGTTTCTTCAGCGCGGCGGCGGTGGTGTCGAGAATGGCGCGGTTCAGGCTTTCGGTGTTCGGGTGGGCGTAAACGATCAGGTGTTTCATGGCGGGTAACCTCCGTTAAGTTGAGTTTTTGAGCGAGCGTTATAACTTTCCAATCATATAGACATCTATACATTTGATGAAAACAAACCTAAATATCATAGATATCTATGTAAACACTGAAACCGGATTTGCATCCGGTATTTCAAAATCGGTCCTGCACGTTCTCCAGCAGTCGTTCCAGCTCGATTCCTTCTTCTGCGGACAATCCGCCGTACAGCGTCTCGTTCAGCAGATCGGATACTTCGCGGAACACCGGCTCCAGCTCTCTCCCCTTCGGCGTAAGACCGATCAGCGTAACGCGCTGGTCTTCCCTGCTCTTGCTTCGCTTGACGTAGCCGAGCTTCTCCAGCTTGTTGACCAGAACGGTCAGCGTCGGCTGGGTGCGATTGATCGCTTCGGCCAGTTCGGTGACGGACAACTCGTCTTTGCGGTACAGAAACATCAGTACGCCGCCGTGAGACGGGACAATCCCTTCGATCCCCCGCTTCTCCAGCTCGCTTGTGATCAGCTTCTGCGCCTGATCGTTGATTCGGCTGATTAAAGCCGCTGCGTTGTATCGGTTCATGTTTGAAGAATAACATAGATGTCTATGTATTTCAAGAGAGAAATTCTTTTTTTTAAAAATGATCGTTCCCATCGGTGCCGCCCGCCAAACAGACCGTGCGGTTCGCAGCGGAACCGCCGGCCCCGGCGAGCCTGCCTTCTGTCTACACCGGAACCCTGTCCAGCAAAGCCAGCATTTTCCGCACGGTCAGCAGCACGCCGTTCTCGTCGTTCGACCGGGTCACAAACGCGGCCGCGGCTTTGGTATTCTCGCACGCATTGCGCACTGCGAAGCTGAACTCGGCGATATCCATCAGCTCCACGTCGTTCTCGCCGTCGCCGAAAGAGAGCGTTTCTTCCTTCGCGACGCCGAGCATTTCCTGGAGCTTCATTACCGTTTCGCCTTTGTGCGTGCCGGACGCGGTAATATCGAGCCAGTCGGCTTCCGAGTCGACGATATAGATTTGCCCGTGCATCGTCCGCTCCACATGCAGCCGAACCGCGGCGCTGCGTCCGGCGGGATCGTATACCGTAATCTTGACGAACGGTTCTTCGATCTGTTCGAACGAACTCGTCCGGCTTACTTCGCGGTACGAATTCTTCACGATCGCATAGTCCGCCTCCCCGATGTCTTCGCGCACATAAGCGGATGCTCCGGTGCAGGCGATGACGACCAGATTGGGATCGAAATCCAGAATTTCACGGATCGAAGCCAGCGCAAGCTCGCGTTCCAGCGAGAACGTCCGCACAGTCCGGCCGTCCCGCTTGATCCGCGCCGCGCTGTCGCCGAGTATCCAGATTCCTTCGCGTCCGGCGAACAGCTCCTCCACCCGCTCGCATTGTTTGCCGGTGCAGGCGGCAAAAGCAACGCCTTTCTTTTTCATTTCCTCATACACGTCGTCGAACAAATCGCCGTCGAACGATCCGCCGCTGTTCAGGAATGTACCGTCGAGATCCGTTACCACCAGTTTGAACATTCGTTCCGCCTCCGTTTTATAGACTCTCGCGTTCTTTATAAAGATGGTTTATAAACCTTGGATTTACTTTACCGCGTGGAACGCGTTTCATGTCAAGCCGGATATTACAGGAGGAACGAAAGGCCGAGTCGGCGAGGAAGGCGGAAGAATCGTTTAAATCCGGCGGGTCCGGTACTTGTCACGGTCCGCTTCGGTAATCTCCCGGACCACCCGGCACGGATTGCCCGCGGCGATCACGCCCGGCGGAATATCGCGGTTGACTACGCTTCCGGCGCCGATCACGCTGCCCGCTCCGATCGTCACGCCCGGAAGCACGACGACGTTGCCGCCGATCCACACATTGTCTTCGACGGTGATCGGGTAAGCATACTCCAGTCCTTCGTTGCGCTGTTCGACGTCGAGCGGATGCCCTGCCGTATAGAAGCCGCAGTTCGGCGCGATAAACACATTGTCGCCGAACGCGACTTTGGCGGCGTCGAGAACGATCAGGTTGTGGTTGGCGAAAAAGTTGGAGCCGAACTCAATGTTATAGCCCTGATCGCAGTAAAACGGCTGTTCGATTACAAAAGGACCGTCCGAGCGGGCGACGATCTTGCGGATCAGCGCCTCCCTTTTATGCAGCTCCAGCGGGTTCAAATGATTGTATTCGAAGCACAGCGATTTGCAGTAATTGCGCTCGCGCACAAGCTGCGGATCGTTGTTGTTGTCGTACAGCAGGCCCGCGGCCGCTTTTTCTTTCTCGGTCATGGAGCGGTTTGTCATCGTTTTCTGCCTCCGGTCGATTGAATTTCAGGCGGATGGGGCGCCCGGTCTATTCTTCAGTCTGTTTCATCGGACAACCGGTGTCAAGGCGGATAGGCGCGCGCATCGTTTTGTTCGCCCTGCAGCAAAAAGGGTATGTAAGCTTAGACACACGGTACGGCGAATAAGATTCTGTACCCTTTTCTGCGTCGAAACATCGATGAAGGAGGAAGAATATGAGCGGAGAACTGCATGATCTTTTTGCGGAAGTGTATGATGAAGTGAAGGCTGTGCTGGACGAAACGGAAGGGATGTCCCATCCCCTTGTCGTACTGTTTCGAACTTCGCTCGAAGACGAGCGGGGAGCGTTCGAACGGCTGCTGCCCGCGCTGGAGCGGGAGAAGCCGGAACTCGAATCGTTTAAAAAGGACTGCTCGATCGTCTACCTGAACGACGAGATCGCCGAATCCGCGTTTCGCGCCTGGCTCAGAGCGGTCGACTGGATGGATCACGCAGACTCGGAGGAAGCGTCCAAATTGGAAAACCGTTTCCCCGGCATGAAAGATACTTTGAAAAAAGCGGCGGCCAAAATGGAAGACATCTACGGCGCGGCGAAGATCAAATACGTCGTGCCGGCGCTGTACCAACCGCAGACGGGAGGCGTGCAATGAGCTGGCAAAAAGAACGCATCGACATGAACGTATACACCCAGGGCGAAGTCGACCGCTGGGTGTACAGCACCTGCAATCTGTGTTCGGTCGGCTGCGGCTGCGAGATTGCGGTCAAGGACGAGAAAATCGTCGGCATCCGCGGCAACGGGAAGCACTCGATCAACCGCGGACGGCTCGGACCCAAAGGCGAGAACCAGTGGCAGGCCAATTCCAGTCCGGACCGCCTGCTCTCCCCGCTGATCCGCAACGAGCTGGGCGAACTGACGCCGGCTTCGTGGGACGAGGCCATGAACCTGATCGTAAGCAAAATGAAAGAAGCGATCGCGAAAAAAGGACCGAACAGCATCGCCATCTACTCGACCGGGCAGGCTTTCCTGGAAGATTATTATACGATCGCCAAAGTGGGCCGCGCGGGTCTGGGCACGCATCTGCTCGACGCCAACACCCGGCTGTGCACCTCGACGACGGAGTTCTGCCTGCTTCAATCGTTCGGAGCGGACGGCGCGCCGGCTTCCTATGAAGATATCGATGCAACCGACACGCTGATGCTGTTCGGCCATAACGTCGCGGAGACCGGCACGGTGCTGCACGAGCGCATCATGGACCGTAAAGCGCGGACGGGCAAACCGTATATCATCGCCGTCGATCCTCGCAAAACGCTGACGGCGCGCGGCTCCGACCTGCATTTGCAGCTGCGCCCGGGCACCAACGTGCCGCTGTTGAACGGACTGCTGTATCTGATGCTGCAAAACGGCGCGGCCGATCGCGAATTTATCGAAAAGTATACGATCGGGTTCGAGGAAATGCGCGGCGCACTGGAAGAATGGACGCCGGAACGCACTTCCGAAGCGACCGGCATCCCGGTCGAGACGCTGCTGGAAGCCGGGCGTATCCTGTCCGAGACGCCTTCCCTCGTCTCGACGACGCTGCAGGGCGCGTTCCAGAGCGCGGACGCGACGACCGCCTGCGTGGCGATCAACAATATCCATCTGGTGCGAGGTTTGATCGGCAGACCGGGCAGCGGCCCGCTGCATATGGCCGGCCAGCCGAGTTCGTCGTCGAACCGGACGGTCGGAGGCGTGGGTACTTATCCGGCGAACCGCAACCCGATGAATCCGCAGCATCTCGAAGAAATGGGCAGGCTGTGGAACGTCGATCCGGCGAAACTGCCCGCGGGACCGGAGAAAGGCATCGAAGAACAGCTGGAGATGATCGAGCAGGAGCAAATCGACGTGTTCTGGAATATCGGCACCAATCCGCTCGTTTCCCTGCCGAACCGCAAGCGGGCCAAAAGCGCGCTGGAAAAAGTGTTCGTTATTATGCAGGATCATTTCCTGACCGAGACGTCCAAAGTCGCCGACATCGTGCTGCCCGCGGCCATGTGGGGCGAGAAAGAAGGCACGATGGAGAATGCCGACCGCCGCATCAATCTGCTGCGCAAAGCGGTGAATCCGCCGGAAGGCGTGCGGACCGACCTCGATATCCTGATCGATTTCTCCAAGCGCATGGATTTTCGCGACAAAGACGGCAATCCGCTGATCGGCTATTCCACGCCGGAGGAAGCGTTCGAGGAGTGGAAAGAAGTATCGCGCGGACGCCCGAGCGATATGACCGGCATGACGTACGAGAAGCTGGAGCGGCACAACGGCCTGCGCTGGCCGGCGACGGCAGAGCGTCCGGAAGGCACCGTCCGGCTGTACGAAGACTTCAAGTTCCCGACTTCCGCCGAGTATGCGCAGAGCTATACCAAGGACCAGTTTACCGGCCGGGCGCTGACCAAAGCCGAATACGAAGAGAAGCAGGCCGACGGGCGCGCCATCCTGCACGCCACGCGCTACAATCCGCCGTCCGAGCAGCCCGGCGGAGATTTCCCGATGTGGCTGACGACCGGACGGCTCGTCTGGCACTGGCACACGCGCACTAAGACGGGGCGCTCGCCTTATCTGCAAGCCGCCGCTCCGCACGGCTATGTGGAGCTGCACGAAGACGACGCCCGCGAGCACGGCATCGTCGAAGGCGAAGTCGTCCGCGTCGTGTCGCCGCGCGGCTGGATCGAAGTGCCGGCGAAGATCGGCGACGCCGTGCAGCGCGGACTGCTGTTCGTGCCGTTCCACTTCGGCAGCTGGGAAAGCAACCAGGCCGCCAACGACCTGACGGCCGACTTCGTCGATCCGCTGTCCAAGCAGCCGACGTTCAAGCAGTCGGCCTGCCGCATCGAGAAGCTGCGCCGACAGCATCTCGTCGCCAGCGGCGAAACGATCGGCTATATCGCCGGGCAGTACAAGATGAGCGTGGACGACCTGCTCAAGGTCAACCGCCTGGACACGCCTTACGGCATTCAGAGCGGCCAGCATCTGGAGGTGCCGATCTCGGTCATGAATGTGCCGATCCAGCCTTACACGCCGCAGCGCACGGAATTCGCGAAAACGCCGGTCGAAGAAGGCGGCGGGCAGTAAGCGACGCAGCGCGGGAAACCGATAAGAAACAAGAATGCGAAAAAGGACTGTCCCAAAGCCGGGAATTCGGCGGGGCGGTCCTTTTTGATTTGGCGAGAAGTGAGGAATGAGGATCAAGTGAATGTTGCAGGAGCGCATCATTTTCTCCGAAAAAAGAGTCTGAGACCCATATTATTGCAGAGGTACAACATTTCTATCGATTTTGCGCGTTAAAAGCTGAAAAAGGCAGGAAATGATGCACGTACGCAACATTGCGTATATTTTGAAGCATCCGCCGAAAAAATGATGCACATATGCAACATTCGCTTCGATCAGCCCGGATTTTTTCGCTTTCGCCGAAGATTATTCACCGGAGCGGCTGCGGATGCTGCCCAGCTTCTCCGGTCCGATCACCATGTAAATCCGGTCGATGCGCATTCCGTCCGGCCCGCCCGATTCCGTATAAGGCATCAGGATCATGCGGGCTTCCCCCTCTTCCCTGTACACCAGCTGAAGCTCGCCGTTGACGGATTCGATCTGCGGCGTCCATTCCCTTGCCTGCCGCAGCAGGCGGCGGGACGTCAGCAGCGCGCAGACGCCTTTGCGTCCTTCCATCGGCCGCACGATCGTGCGAATCCGCTCGCCGCCTCCGTCGGCGACCAGCATCGGCCGTTCGCCGAGCAGCCGCAGCACGCCGGGCACATCGTAAGCGGCGAACGCCGCCGCGAAAGCTTGCAGCAGCGCGGCGCGCGTACCGTCTGTTTTATCGGCTTTATCCGTCCTGTATGCTCCGTCCACCTCGCTTGTTCCGATTCCTCTGTCAGACCTGCCCGCTTCTTCTGCCGCATCCGCTTTATCAAAGTCCGCTCCATTCGATTCCGCCGTAATCGAAGGCGGGCCTTCCGAGCGCAGCTTGCGGCGCGTACGGCTGAAGATCTGCCTGACGGCGCTTTCGGACTTCTCCGTCATTTCGGCGATTTCCCCGTAAGGGTAATCGAACGCTTCGCGCAGCACGAACACGATACGTTCCGTCGGATTCAGCTTGTCCAGCATAACCAGAAAAGCGAACGACAGCGTATCGCCGCGGACCGCCGCCTCCTCGGGGCCGAGCGCGGTCTCGTCGACCGGTTCGGGCAGCCAATCCCCGATATACCGCTCGCGCCGGCCGCGGGCGGAATTCAGCAGATTCAGGCAGCGGTTGGCGGCGGCCCGGGCCACATACGATTTGGGATTGCGCAGCGCAGCCGGTAACTTATGCGACAGCTCGGCGAACAGTTCCTGCACGACGTCTTCGGCGTCCGCCGCCGATCCCAGCATCCGGTAGGCGACCGCAAACGCATAAGAGCGGTAATGCCGATACAGATCGGCGACGTCCTGCGCCGGAGCCGCACTGTCGTTTTCGGGCTGCCGCAGCGGGAAGCCGGGCCGCGATTCGGTTTGCTTTTGAGATAATGTCACGCGCTCTTCCTCCTTGTGCCGGGTGCCGGCTTGAACTTCGCCGGGCGCTTTACTCCAGCTTAACGCCGGGATACATGCCTGTCGAGATCGAGATCCGGTTCCAGGCGTTGATCGTATTGACGACCATCACAAGATCGACGTACTCCGCTTCGCCGAAATACCGGCGCGCCTCGGCGTATACCGCTTCCGGTACGCCGCGCTCGCCGATGCGCACAAGGTGTTCGGCCAGCTCCAGCGCCGCGCGTTCTTGACCGGCGAAGACCGGCGAATCCCTCCAGACCGCAAGCAGAAGCAGCTGTTCTTCGTAATCGCCGAGCCGGCGCAGGTCCGCCGCATGGGCGGCTACGCAGAACGCGCAGCCGTTCAACTGCGACACGCGCGTCTTGAGCAGCTCGACCAGCGATTTGTCCAAGCGGCAGCCGCCGATAAAGCGTTCCAGCGCCAGCATGGCGCGGTAAGCCTCCGGATTGGCGCTGCGGTAATTCAAGCGAAGGTTGAGATGCGATTGTTCGGTATTCACCGTAATTCCTCCCGGGGAAAAGGATAGACGGATCGTTCCGCCGTCTGTATGGAAGACAAGGCAGCCGCGCTTTTTGTGACAACTTGTTTGAAGACGGATAAACGCGCAAAAAAAACGCCGGACTCGTCCCGAAGGAAAGTCCGGCGTCGGCGCACGAATTTTTTAACGAATCATCTTCTCCAGCTCGTCCAGTCCGATCTCGAACGAAGGGTTGAACTCCTCGGAGCGCACATAGTTCAGCACACTGTGCAGGAACTGGCGTCCGTCCGGCGACTCTCCGGCGGCGGCCGCGTCGACCGGACAGACGATGAGTTTGCCGCCGCCCGTTTGGCATTCGAACAGCAGGCCGAGCTTGTGGTTGCGCTCGAAGTTGTCGATCGTCTGCACGATCGGCTCCCATTCGGACGGCGTGCCGTCCAGGATCACCGAACGCGAATTCATGACGACGTTCCACCAGGAATAAGTCGAATGCGTATCGGACGGGAACTCGCGCAGCGCCGGGTGTCCGCTGCGGATCAGCAGGCCGTGCGTGCCGACGGGAACTTTGCGGTCCATGCTTTCCGAGATCGAACGAAACATCGGATAGCACCAGAAGTCCGACGCGTAGGTCCCTTCGATCGCATTTTGCAGACCGGAAGGATTCGGCATCAGCAGCACTTTGCCGCCCTGCGCCAGCACGGCTTTCGCTTCGTCGTTCAGCGCCGCGAATACGTTGACGCCGCCGAAGTCCGCCTGCGTTCCTGCCGGGTAGATCCACAGCTCGTAGTTCTTGTACACGTCCGTGCCGTCAAGCCGCAGCGACAGTTCGACTTTGCGCATCTTGTCCGCCTGCGGAAGCGTCAGCTCCAGCGTTCCGACCGGCAGCACGTCGCCCGCCTGCGACAGATTCGCCGCCAGCGTGCCGGAGCCCAGCTTTTCTTCGCCCGCATTCAGCTCCCAGCCGACTTCCACCGCGCCCGGCGCTTGCGGACGGAACCAGCTCAGTTCGATCTCCGCGCGGAACGCGTCGCCGGCAACCAGATTGTACGTCGGGAACTTCGCCAGCAGCACCGCGTCGGCGCAGAACGAACGCCAGTCTTCCGGCGAGATCAGCCCTTTGGAATCCATAAAAGCGTCCAGCATCCCGACCAGCGCCGTGCCCTGTCCGCTGAAGTCCTGCAGATCGAGCAGCTGGAAGCCCGCGAGCTTTCTCGAACGCAGCGCCGCTTCCAGCTCTTCCTTGTAGCATTCCGCCGCCAGTTTGCCGGAGTTCTCGAAGTATGCGCGGGAGAGATGCCCCAATCCTTTTTCCTCCAGACGCTCGCGGAAGATCTTGAAGTTCTCCGCTTTGAGCGGCCCGGTGTACTTGTCGATCTCGTCGAAATTCGGGAACGTCGCGTACTGCCCGATTTCGTGCGAAAGAACCGGAACGTCCGAGATCCATTCGCCGCCGTCTCCTTCCGCTTCGACCGTTTTCATCCCCGTGCCGTACTGGATCTGGATCGTCGCTTTCCCGCCTTTGGCCGATTCGCTCTCCTGCGTGCGCGGCGGTTCGATCCGAGCGTCGTAATCCGTCAGCGTGCCCGGGGGCGATACCTGGACATGGCCCTGCGGCGCGTCGCACATGGCGTACGATCCGCGGAACAAACGCTCGCGCGTAAAGCGCACGCCGCAGAAGAAGTCGTCGTGCTCCAGCAGCTCCGGCACCCACTGGTGGTTGTTCGAGCCCTGCGTATACAGCGGACGGCCGTCGAATTCTTTGTAGCCTTTGAGGATCGAATCGATCTTTGTCCGGCTGCCCCACAGCTCGTTGCCGAGCGAGAACATGACGAACGACGGATGATTGCCGAACGCTTTGAGGATCTCGTAGCCTTCTTCGATCAGGTAATCCTGTTCCGCCTGGTTATGGTTCTCGTCGCCCGGCTCCGTGATCGTGCCCCAGAACGGCAGTTCCGGTTCCATATAGATGCCCAGCAGGTCGGCGGCTTCGAACGCGGCTTCCGGCGGGCAGGCGGTATGGAACCGGTAATGGTTCATGCCGTACGCTCGGGAAATGCCCAGGATGCGCACCCATTCTTCGACCGAGGCCGGCGCATAGCCGGTCAGCGGGAAAATGAGTCCGTCGTGCTTGCCGCGCAGGAAGGTGCGATGACCGTTGATCTCGAACTTGTCGCCGGCCGCCGTAAATTCGCGCAGACCGAAGACGGTTTCGAAAATATCCGCCGTTTGTCCGTTTGCGTCCAGCAGTTCCAGCTTCAACCGGTACAGCTCCGGCGTCCATTCGCTCCACAGCCGGGCATTGTCGCCGAGACGGTACACCGCTTCGATCCCGCCGCCGCTCAGTTCGAACTCGGCCGTTTCCGCGGTATGCGCGCTCTCGCCGTTGAAACTTTCCGCCGAGACGCGCAGACGGGACGCTTCGCCGCCGGCGATCTTCGCCGCGACGCGCACGCTGCGGTCCGATACGTTCGGGTAAGTGCGCACGCCTTCCAGACGCGCCGACCCGAAAAATTGCAGCTCGACCCGGCCGGTAATTCCGTTCCAGTTGGTCTGCGTATCCGGCGAAGTCATATGGCCGCCCTTGGTCGGATAGTCGGTGTTGTCCACGCGGATCGTCAGCGTATTGCGTCCTTGCGTCAGTCTGCCGGTCAGCTCGTATACATGCGGCGCGTTCAGGCTGTTTCGGGCGCCGATCTCTTCGCCGTTTACCCAGACCGTTGTCGCGCGCGTGCGCTCCAGATGCAGGAACGATACGGAATCGGTCTGCTCCGCGGAAATATCGATGTCTCTTGTAAACCAGGCATAGCCTTCAAACTTATATTCGTCCGTCAGCGAGCCGATCAGCCGTTCTTCGTTTCTCGGTCCCCTGCGGGCGTGCGAAGTCGTGCCGGGCAGTTCCATTTCGTCGCGGAACGTCTGCGGCAGTCCTTTTTTGTCGGCGTCCAGTTCCAGTTTCCATACGCCGGACAGGTCGATTTTGCTCAGCAAAGTCAATCACTCCTATAGTTGAATACGTTCTCTCCGTAATAACTATAACGTTTTCGACACAAAGCGGCAATTCCTTTGTCGACAGCGTTTGCCGCTCAGGCGCGGCGTTCGCGGTCGAACCAGAAACCCGCGTAAGGCGCCGGCTCTTCCAGGTGCTCGCCAAGCTGTTCGGCGGCTTCGCGCGCCCAGAACGGGCTGCGCAGCAGCGGTCGCCCGATCGCGATCAGATCGGCGCTGCCCGCCCGCAGAATCTTTTCCGCCTGCGGTCCGGTCGTAATCAACCCGACGGCCGCGGTGGGAAGTCCCGCTTCGCGGCGGATTGCGTCCGCATACGGAACCTGATAGCCGGGATGGATCGAAGGCGGCGGCTCGGGATGAATGCCTCCGCTGCTCGCGTCGATCAGATCGACGCCCTGAAGCTTCATTCGCTTGGCATATTCGATCGTATCGCCGATGCGATTGCCGGTTTCTCCGTATTCGTCTGCCGATACGCGCACGAACAGCGCTCCGGGCCAACGGCTGCGCACGGCGTCGATTGTTTCTTGCAGCATCCGGTAGCGTCCTTCGACCGAACCGCCGTATCGGTCCTCGCGTCGATTGGTGTGAATCGACAGGAAGTCGTTCAGCAGATAACCGTGCGCGGCGTGCAGCTCGATCGCGTCCACGCCGGCCCGCGCCGCCCGCGCGGCGGCTTCGCCGAAATCGCGAACGATGCCCTCGATTTCTCCGGAGGACAGCTCCCGGCTCGGCGCGCCGCGATGCGGAAGCCCGGAAGCGGACACGGTTTTGTCCGCGAAGTCCGATTTGCGTCCGGCATGCCAGAGCTGGATGCCGACTTTCGAGCCCTGGGCATGCAGCGCATCGACCAGGCGGCGCAGCGCCGGAATCTGTTCGTCGCTCCACAGGCCGAGCGAGCCTTTTCCCCGCCCGGCTTCCGCAACGGCGGTTACCTCCAGCATAATCAGGCCGACCTGGCCCAGCGCTCTTGCGCCGTAGTGCAGCAGATGCCAGTCGGCGGCTTTCCCGTCGTCTCCGGCCGAGACCGTCCCCATCGGGGACATCATGATTCTATTTTTGAGTTCCAGACTGCCGATTTTTAGCGGACTGAACAGCAAGCTCATTGTTCTCTCCTCCTTTTTGGGTACAGCCTTTATTTTAGAGAGAAAAGATGCTAATTTGAATAAATCGATTGCGGGATAATACTCGTAAAACCTTTTTTATTTCGGTATATTGGCGCGAATGCTTTATAAATTTAAAGGAGGCGGGAAAATGGATCGTACGGACGCGGAAATTATAGGGACGCTGCAATTACAGGGGAGAATTTCGATGAAAGAGCTGGGCGCGCAGGTGGGCTTGTCGCAGCCCGCCGTAACCGAGCGGGTGCGCAAGCTGGAGGAACGAGGCATGATCGACCATTATAGCGCCGTCGTATCGCCGGCCAAGATCGGCAGGTCGATCACCGCCTACCTCATGTTTTTAACCAAAGACTGCGAGAAACTGGTGGAATTCTGCCGCCGATCACCCGAGCTGACGGAATGCCACCGGATCAGCGGACAGTACAATTTTTTGCTGAAAGTGGTGACCGAATCGCTGCATACGCTCGAACTGTTCACCAATGCCTGCGGCAAGTACGGCGATTCCGTAACCCTGGTCGTGATGTCCACGCCGATCGAGAATCAGCCGCTGCTTCCGGTCATTGCCGATTAACGGCATCAGCCGGAAGCGGAAGCCGCCGGAACTCTGCCGACGACGATACGTAAACGCGGCGGCGGCCCGATTTTCACAAAATCGTCAGCCACGCATACAGCCCCAGCAGCGTCAGAACCAAAGCCGGAACCGTCAGGATGACGCCGATCTTGAAATACGTTCCCCACGAGATCCGGATGCCTTTGCCCGCCAGCACATGCAGCCATAGCAGCGTGGACAGCGAGCCGATCGGCGTGACTTTGGGACCGAGATCGGAACCGATCACATTGGCGTAAACCAGCGCTTCGTGCAGACGGCCTCCGACATCGGCGGTATCGATCGCCAGCGAACCGATCAGCACGGCCGGCAGATTGTTGGTAACGGACGACAGAAGCGCGGCCAGAAAGCCCATGCCCATCGTCGCGGCCAGCATTCCTTCGCCGGCAAACGCGTTAATCAATTCCGCCAGCGCGTCGGTCAGGCCCGCGTTGCGCAGACCGTACACGACGACATACATCCCGATGGAGAAAAAAACGATCGACCACGGCGACGCTTTGAGCACGCCCGGAACCGAAACGGCCGGACTGCGGCGAGACAGCAGCAGAAAGACGATGGCGATCGCGCCCACGATAAACGATACCGGGATGCCGAGCGATTCTCCCGTCAAATAACCGACCAGCATCAGACCGAGCACAATCCAGGAGATTCGGAACAGCCGAATGTCGCGGATCGCTTCGGACGGCTGTTTGAGCCCTCTGTCGTCGAACCGTTTCGGGATGCTGCGCCGGAAGAACGCATACAGCACAAGAGTGCTGGACGCCAGCGCGAACAGCGTCGGAACGATCATGCGCGCCGCGTACTCCATAAACCCGATGCCGAAAAAATCCGCCGATACGATATTGACCAGATTGCTGATTACAAGCGGCATCGAGGTGGCGTCGGCGATAAAGCCGCCCGCGATAATAAACGGGAACACGTTCTTCTCGTCCAGCTTGAGCGAGCGCACCATCGCCAGCACGATCGGCGTCAGGATCAGCGCCGCTCCGTCATTGGCGAAGAATGCCGATACCGCCGCGCCGAGCAGGATCAGGTACAGGAACATGCGCACGCCGCTGCCTTTCGCCGCGCGGGCCATATGCAGCGCGGCCCATTCGAACAGCCCGATCCGGTCGAGCACGAGCGAGACGAGAATGATGCCGACAAGCGCCAGTGTCGCATTCCAGACCACCCCCGTGACCCCGACTACGTCGTGCCAGTCCACCGCGCCGACGATCAGCGCCGCTGCGGCGCCTCCGCAGGCCGACCAGCCGATCGGCAGACCGCGGGGCTGGCGAATCACAAGAAACAAAGTAACGATAAAGATCAAACCGGCCCAGACTGCAGCATGCACACGACAACCTCCGTTTTTTCAGCGAACGTATTCTATAAGTAACACGCGAAGGGCCGTTTCTGAAACGTGGAGGCGAAAACGACAAAAGAGGCGCCTTAAAGCGCCTCCAGAGTGTCGAGAAAGTCCTAGTACTGCGTATCACTTAAATTTCAGGGTACAATCGTTTGAGACGGATTCGGGCATCTTGGGTGGTAAATTGCCAATCCACAGTAGCCTGTGCCGCATTTCGGTCCGATTGCCAAGCGGCTACACGCGAGATCATATCGGCTTTGGTTGCGACATAACCGGATAACGCTTGTCGGCTTAATACGCCAATCTCGATTTCAGCCATGTTTAACCAACTCCCATGTTTGGGCGTGTAATGAATCTCCAGCTTGCTTGCCAGCCGTTTGGCTGCTGCGGGCTCAAAAGCTTCATAGAGCGAACCCAGGCTATGGGTGTTCAGATTATCCATGACCAGTACGATTCGCTCTGCATCGGGATACTGGACGTCCACAAGTTCCTGAATACATGCGGCGAAATCGACGCGTTTACGCGTGTCACTCACGCGCACATAGCGCTTGGCTTCAAGCGGTGCAAACATCATGAATAGATTCACGACGCCATTTCGTTTGTATTCGTAATCCACTCGCTTTGGCGAACCCGGCGCGGCAGGCGTGGAAGGTCGAGTTTCCAGGGTGAGCTGTCGATTGGTTTCGTCCAAACAAATTAATGGACGTTTAGGGTCATAGGGACGTCGGTAGACATCCAGAACGTCCTCCATATGAGCCACAAACTCCCCGGAGGCTTCCGGGATGCACCACTGCTTCTTTAACCAAGGCTTAAGTTGATTTTTTTTAGCATCCGTTGGACGGTCATCGGCGAAATCTCATCGACAATTTCACATTCAACCATTCGATTGGCGAGCATTCGAACCGACCACTTGCTATAGCCTTCTGGCGCTTCGCTGCAAGCTAGCGCAATCAATTTCGCTTCGGTATCTCCGTCGAACTTCATCTTACGATTCGTTTGTTTTTCGCGCTCCAACGCCGTTTCAAAGCCTTTTTCGACCAACCGTTTTCGCAAATTTCGAACGGTAGTTATACTCGTATGATAAGCTTCTGCAATTTGGGCGTCCGACCAGGAAGGGCCAAGTTCGCTTTCGTCGGCTTGGAGCAGCATGTGAGCGTGTCTGATTTTGTAACCGGCCACTTTACCGGTTTGGATCAATTGTTCAAGTTGTGTCCGTTCATCTTGGCTTAATTCGACAACCCATCTTTTTTGCATCGTCAGCACCTCAAATCTGTTTTATTAGATTTATCGGCGTTTAAGACCTCAACTATTAATTCCTTTGGATACGCAGTACTAGTCGTAAAACAGCCATAAAGGCTGCGGAGAAAATTCGTTAGCGTAGGCTTCCGACGTGACTTTCTTCGAAAGTCTTTAGGTCGCTTGTTGAAACCAGGAAGTTTGATTGGATTTCAGTGGAATCTTCCCGGTTTCAAAGGCGAACGCCAGGTCTCCTACACGAAATTTTCTCCTCCGCTTATTGGCTTTTCATCAAACCAGACTTTCTCGACATGTTGAGGCGCTCTAAAGCGCCTCTTCGATCCTGTCGTTCTCCGCTCCGCCCTCATCGCCCCGGTACTCCAATACGTCGCCCGGCTGGCAGTCGAGCGCCCGGCAGATCGCGTTCAGGGTGGCCAGCCGGATCGCTTTGGCTTTGCCGTTTTTGAGGATCGACAGGTTGGCCAGCGTGATGCCGACGCGCTCGGCCAGCTCGGTTACGCTCATTTTGCGCTTGGCCAGCATGACGTCGATATTGATGATTATTGCCATATTCGTCCGTCCCCGCCCTCTCCGCTCAAATCGTCAGCTCGTTCTCCCGCTGCAGTTCGCTCCCGCGCTCTAACAGCTTTTGCAGCAGAGCGGCGCAGGTCACAACGGTCAGCGACAGCAGGATAATCGTCAGCCCCGCCAGCACGATGCCGGGATGCAGCGCACTTTGCGTAAACAAGAACGCCATGCCCGCGATATACAACGCCGCGATTATCAGCGCGCAGCGGCGGATGAAAACGAGTATGGCCGCCGAGGCTGCCGGGAACGAGATTCCGCCGCGCAGTTCGCCGAGAAGCCGGATGGCGCGATGGATCGCCAGGAGGAACGGAACCGCCGTCGCATACAGGCCGAGCAGGACGGGAAGCTTCAAATAAGCAAATTCCGGAAATCGGGCACCCGCCAGCGCCGCCTGGGCCGGCAGCCAGAATATGCAAAGACCGATGACCGTCAAGCCGATTGCGGCAACGAGCGTTTGGAGAAAAGGAATGGCGATTTTCATGGATAACGACCTCCTTCAACATGGAAGATATTTCGGTCCCGGTTGAAAAGAGTATATTCTTTTATTTATCGTTTTGCAATAAATATTTATTGATTTATAATCATGGATTTCTCTAATCCGATTGAAATCAGGTTGCTTTTTTCAGCTTCAGCGTCCGGTTCACCTGTTCCGAACTCAGCAGCATCAGCGCGACCAGCAGCAGCGAGACGGCGGGAAACCAGCCGATTCCGGCCAGTCCGGCGAATACGCCGAACAGCGGAGGCAGCAGCGTGGTTCCGGTGTAAGCCACCGCCATCTGATAGCCCATCAGCCGCGCGGAATTTTCCCGTCCGAACCGGGCCGGCGTCTCGTGCAGCAGGCCCGGATAGATCGGAGCCAATCCGATGCCGATCAGCATAAAGCCGGCGAGCGTCAGGGTGTCCGGCAGCGGAATCAGCAGCAGGAGCGCGCCGAGCGCCGCGATCAGCTGGCCGGCCAGGATCAGCACCCGGTTGTTGACTTTCAGCGTGATAAAGCCCGTAATCAGCCGGCCCAGCGTGATCCCGCCGTAATACAGCGAGATCCAGCCGGCGGCCGTCTGGGCGGAC
This sequence comes from Saccharibacillus sp. CPCC 101409, assembly GCF_030518235.1. Classification (GTDB taxonomy): domain Bacteria; phylum Bacillota; class Bacilli; order Paenibacillales; family Paenibacillaceae; genus Saccharibacillus. Next base: position 30,229 of record NZ_JAULSA010000028.1, read on the forward strand.
ACGCCGCGCGAACCGACCAGGAAGCTCGCGCCCCACAGTCCGACCGTCGTCTCGACGCCGCAGTAGAACAGAAACGCCAGCAGCGACATTTTGACGCCGCGAAGGCGCAGCGGATGGACGGGCGTTTTCGGCTGGCGGCGCGCAAGATCGAGTTCTTCCGGCGTCAGTCCGGCGTCTTCGGGCTCGATCGCCGCCGCGCCGTCGTCTTTCTCTCCGTGCAGGGCGGCGACTTTGCGCCACAGCGGCAGCGTCGCCAGCAGCACGACCACCAGTCCGAACTGGATCAGCGCAACGGCCGTATACCCCTGTCTCCAGGAATCGTGTTCTTTGATAAAAAAAGACATCAGGATCGGGCCGAGCGTCGCGCCGACGCCCCAGAAGCAGTGCAGCCAGCTCATATGGTGCGCTTTGTAATGCGTCGCCACGTAGTGGTTCAGCCCCGCGTCGACCGCACCCGCGCCGAGCCCGAGCGGAATCGCCAGCAGCACCAGCCAGCCCAGAGACGGCGCAAACGAAAATCCCAGCAGCGCCCCGGCGGTCATCAAGCAGCTGATCAGCGTCACAAGTCCGGTGCCGAGCCGCTCGATAATCTTTCCGCTCGCCAGGCTCGATACGATGGTGCCGGCGGCGATGGTCATCGACAGAAGTCCGGCCGATTCCAGCGGCGCGCCAAGATCCGGCTGCATGACCGGCCAGGCCGAGCCCAGCAGCGAGTCCGGCAGGCCGAGGCTGATAAAAGCCAGATAAATCACGATCAGAAACCAGGTTGCCATACATTCAGTCCTTTCCGCGTGTCCGTATGATGGAGAAGACGTTCCAGCGCGCCGAGCGCAAGCGCCGTCAGCCCATGGGAAAAGTCGTCCGAGAAATTGCGGCTCCAGTATATTTCCGGAGCGGCGGGCAGTTCGGAGCTTTCAAGTTCTTCGGCCCAGATCCGCGCCCAGCCGGCCGGGGCTTCCGCTTCTTCGCCGCGATCCCGATACAGCACGATCCGGTCCGGCGCCAGAACGGCGGTCAGGATACGGACCAGCCGGGCGATCACTTGCAGCAGTTCTTCGCCCTGCGGAGGAGCCGCCCAATCGACATCCAGCGGCAGGAATTTGATCTCCCCCGCCATGCCGCTGCGGCCCGGCACGATCCGGCCGTCGAGCGAAATGCCCATGCCGGGAGGGTACTTCTCCGGAAAGTAAATGCCCAGCACCAGCCGCCCCTCTTCCGGCTCGTCTTCGCGGCGCAGCCCCGCTTCGTATCCGCGCACCGCCGCGTTGACGTCGTTCTCCACCAGCACCGGCAGCCCGAATCGTTCTTCCAGCAGCGCCGCCGGATTGACGTCGCGCAGCCTCTCGTGGCTGCTGACCGTAATGCGCCCGTCCACGGTCTGCCCCGGAATGCCGAGCGCAAGAACGCGCACAGCCGGAAACCGTTCCAGCAGCCGCCCGATCCAGCGGAGCAGGCTTTCCGTATTCAGCGCATCGAACGGCTTCTGTTCGCGCAGCAGCGAATCGCCGCGCAGATCGACGACCGACGCAAATACCGTATCCCGCCCTTCGCGCTCGTGCAGATGCAGCACCAGCGCCAGGCTGTACGCGTACTCGAAACGATAAACCGAAGCGGGCCTTCCGCCCGTCGAAGGAGCGAGCGCTTCCTCGGTCAGCTCCCCCCGCTCCGCCAGCTCGCGCACCAGCGCGGCGATCGTGACGACGCTGAGGCCGGTTTCCGCGGACAGCTGCGGTTTGGTCGCCGTTTCCAGTCTTCGCATCGCCCGCCGCACCGCGTTCAGATTGATTTCTTTCATCAGGCCGGTGTCCGCCCGTCCCATAGTCATCCTCCTTGCGCAAACATAATAAATATCCTTTAAAAAGTGTCTCTGGATATTTTGCACCGAAACGGAACGCTTGTCAACCGACAATCGCAAAGCCGTTTCAAACAAACGGAAACGCAAAAAAAGCCGCCTTCTTCTTCAAGAGGCGGCACGAAAATATTCGGTCCTGATTCAGACAAACTCAATCTCTTCCGCGCGCTTGAGCCGTACGCCGGCATCGCCCAGTTCGACATTGTGGCGGTCGATGATCTGCCGCGCCGTTTCGCCGCTCTCGTCGAACGTGCTGTGCCCGTCGCCGACCAGCGTCGGATTATAGCCGAGTTCGGCCGCCCGGCGGCAGGTGGCGTTGATACAGTACTCCGTCTGCATGCCGGCGATCGTAAGCTTCGACACGCCGAGTTCCTTGAGCTTGTCTTCAAGCCCCGTTTCGTAAAAAGAATCGGATGTGCGCTTCTGCAGGATCGTTTCGCCCGGCAGCGGCGCGACGGCGGAATGAATCTGCCACGTATCCGTCCCTTCCGCAAATTCGCCTTCATCCTCGGTATGCCGGATAAACACGACCGGCGTTCCGGCCGCCCGCGCTTTATGCAGCAGCCGAGCGATTCTCTCCGCGACTTCTTCTCCAAGATACACCGGCGGTTCTTCGGCAAACATGGCATTCTGCACATCCACGACCAGCAGTCCTTCCCGATTCTTCATGGATACCGCTCTCCCTGTCGGGCCGCCGCTCCGGCGGAACTTCGGCGCCGTTTGATAGTCGCCGGGAACGCCGGCGGCCCGACAGCGCAGGAGGGCGAAACGTTATTTGCGTCCGCCCGATTCCTTCGCCGCGCTGAGCCCCCGATATTCTTTCGGCGTCATGCCCGTATACGTTTTGAAAACGGATACGAAATACTTATATTCTTTATACCCTACCCGGTCCGCAATCTCAAACACTTTATCGTGCGTCGTCGCCAGCAGATTTTTGGCCTGCTCCATCCGCATTTCGTTCATGTATTCCGTAAATCCCCTGCCGGTGCTCTGTTTGAAAATATAACTGAAATAGCTGGGCGTAATTTTCAGCCAGGCCGCGACTTCCGACGCTTTGAGATCGGTGCGGTAATGCTCGTCCATGTAGATCCGCGCTTTCTCGACCAGCCAGTACGTCTTGTCCAGCCCGCTGCGGCCGATCCGGCCGGCCAGCTCGCGCAGTTCTTCCTTGAGCCGCCGCTCCAGCGCCTCGTACGAATTGAACAGGTTCGGATCGGCCGCCGGCCGGGCGGCGTAGTCCTGTTCGGCCATGCCGCTGCGGCGCAGGCGCTGCCGCAGCAGGGCGGCGAGCTCGTCGCACGCGCCCGCGATCTCCCGGGGCAGAAGCCGCCGACGCCGGAATTCGGCGAACAGCTCCGCGGCGATCTCGTCCGTGTCCGCTTCGTCCTGCCGGAACATCGCGGCCACCAGCCGTCCGGCCGCTTCCGAAGCGTCGAATGCGGCGTTTCCTCCGCCGCGCTCGGCTTCGATTCCGGCGCGATAAGCCGGCAGCAGCAGGATTCGCTGCTCCGACAGATGAAAGGGTAGCAGATCGATCGCATCGAGGCAGCGCGCGCCCGTCTCGGCGGAATCCGCGTAGGGGTCCGACGCGGCGAGGTACAGCCTTTCCTGCTTGAGCAGCGGCACCGTTTCTTCCAGCAGAGCGTCCCAGCGGCCGGAATCGATCCGCTCGTCGGAGACCGCAAGCGTAATCAGCCGGTTCTCGTGATCGAATACCGAAAACGGTCGCAGCGCGCTTTCTTCCAGCTTGCGATGCAGCAGAAGACGCCAGCGCTCGCGCAGCTCTTCGTATTCGCCGCCGGGTTTATCGCCGAAGCGTTCGTTGAAGCGCTCCAGCTGCGTGGCGAGTATGCGGAACCGCGTCCCGCCCAGAGAGGGCGGCGCTTCCGGGCCGTGACCGGCCGCTCCCTGCCGCGCGGCGCCCGCCAGCCACAGCTCGACCTCAGGCCGGATGCTTTTCCCGCCCGATTCCCGCAGCTCGCCCGCGATCCGGCCGATGACTTCGGTAAGTTCGTCGATCTCCACCGGCTTGAGCAGATAATCGCGGACGCCCAGCCGCAGAGCCCGGCGCGCGTAATCGAAATCTTCGTAACCGCTGAGCATCACCACCCGGACGGCCGGAAAACTTTCTTTGAGCCGTCCGGCCAAAGAAAGTCCGTCCATGCCTTCCATGCGGATGTCGGTCAGCACGATATCGACGCCGCCGGATACGAGTCCGAGCGCTTCTTCGCCGTCGTAGGCGATGCCCGCCACCCGAACGCCCAGCGCGCTCCAGTCGATCGTGCGTTTCAGTCCTTCGCAGATAACCGGTTCGTCGTCGACGATCAGCAGCCGGATTTCCGGCCCTTTTTGCGCCATATGGTTGTTGATAGGATTATCCATACTCACGTCGCCGTCCTCCTTCTTGCGGATAATCGCCGAGCGGCACCCGCATGCGAATCCAGGTTCCCTGCGGGGAAGTCCGAACGATTTCGAGTCCGTATTCCGGGCCGAACAACAGCATGATCCGTTCATGAATGTTGGAAACGGCTCCCTGGCGCGTTTCGTCCCTGAATCGCGATTGCAGCAAAGCCTCGACCTCGCGCTTCCGCTGCGGCGTCATCCCCCTGCCGTTGTCGATGACGTCGACCACGATCCCGCCGTCGGCGGAGCGGGCATCCACCCGTACTTCTCCCTGCCGCGTCCGGCGGTCCAGGCCGTGCTTGATAAAGTTCTCGACCAGCGGCTGGATCGTCGTTTTGAGCACAACGGCTTCTTCCAGCCCGGGTTCGATCCGAAGCGAATAGCTGAGCGCGTCTCCCAGACGGCGCTGCTGAAGGAACAGGTAGGATTGAACGAATTCCATTTCCCGCTTGAGCGTGGTGGTGGAACTTCCCCCGCCGACGCTGGCCCGGAAAAACTTCGACAGCATCTCGATCAACCGGCTGGATTCTTCCGCTTTCTCCAGTCTTGCCGTCCAGCGGATCGTATCCAGCGTGTTGTAGAGAAAATGCGGATCCATCTGGCTCTGAAGCAGCTTCAGTTCGGATTCGCGCTCGCGCAGCTCCAGCTTGTATTTCTGCTCGATCAGCTGCTGGATCGTCGAGACCATCTTGTTGAAAGTCCGGTTCAGGTCCGCCAGTTCGTCGCGGGACTTGATCGGCACGCGCGCGCTGAAATCGCCGACCGCGACGCGTCCCGCTTCTTTTTTGAGGCGCAGAATCGGGGTGATGATCGTATAGTGGAAACCGATCAGCGCGCTCAGGCCGAGCAGCAGAATCGCGACGAGGATCGTCAGCATCAGCAGCTTGACGCCCCGGAATTCCTCGTCCACCGTCGTTTCGGGAATCAGGGCGACCATGCTCCACCCGGTGTTTTCGACGGGCGTGTACAGGGTCAGGTAGCGTTCGCCGCCGGAGTCGCCGCCGAACGGACGGGTGAAGAAACCCTGTCTGCCGGAATCCAGCCGTTTCAGCAGTTCGTCGTCCGGTTTGAACGCCGCCGCGTCCGCTTCCGGATTGGCCGCTTCGTCCGTCCCGCTTTTCGAGCCGAGCACGACCTCTCCCTGTTTGCCGATCAGATAGACGCGGCCTTTGCCGTTCTCGAAAATGCCTTTGTCCAGCAAATTGACGATGCTGGCTTCGTCCCGGCGGATAATCAGCCTGCCGAGCGGACGCGTGATTTCGTTGTACGAATTCAGTACGCGGAACATGGAGACCAGGCGTACCTCGCCGTTCCAACCGCTGTGCAGGCTGTAGCCTTCCGTCCACGTTATGCCGCCTTTGCGGGAATCGGCCCGGCGGCGCCACAGCGATTCGTCGCCGCTGAACGGCTCGCCCATGCTGATCTCGCTTCCGTTATAGCCGGAAATTTCGATCGACCGGATATAGCTGCGCGAGATCAGTTGAAATGTCAGGAAGCCTTCGATATTGCGCTTGAGATTCGTCCGCTGGTCGTCGGTCAGAGGCGGCGAAGGCCGCAGGAAGCTGCGCATATCGGGACTGAGAATCATGTAGTTCGCGATATCTTCGATCATCTGGGTTTGTTCCGACAGCTGCGCCGTTACATTGTCGATATTGCGGCTGGTGGAATTGATGAACTGCGCCCGCAGGATCTGGTTGAACTGGTACTGCGCGACGACGCCCACGCCGAAGGTGGGCAGGATCACGAAGAGGAGAAAAATAATCAGCGCTTTGCGCCGCAGTCCGAACGCGCCGAACAACTTGCCGTAACCGATCCTCATGCCTCCTCCTTCCCGTTCGCCGCGGGCAGTCCCGATTCAGCCTTTGACCGCGCCCGCCGTCATGCCGTTGACCAGCTGCTTTTGCAGCAGCAGGTAGAAGATCAGGATCGGGATCAGCGCAATCGTCAGCGCGGCCATTTGCAGCGTCAGGCTGGCCGTTTCGACGCCGACGAAGTTCGCCAGGCCGAGCGGCAGCGTCTTCAGCTCCGTCGACGTAATCAGCACCAGCGCGAACAGGTATTCATTCCAGTTGTAAATGAAGTTCAGGATAATGACGGTCGCAAGCGCGGGTCTTGCGATCGGGAAAATAATCGACCAGAAAATCCGGTACACGCCCGCGCCGTCCATCACGCCCGACTCCTCCAGATCTTTGGGCAGCACCCGCATGAAGCCTTCCAGGATCAGGACGGTCAGCGACAGGTGGAACGCCGTATACGGCAGGATAAGCGACCAGTAGGTGTCCAGCAGATGGATCTTTTGCATAATGAGGAAGATCGGAATCAGCGTGGCATGGATGGGAATCAGCATACCGACCACAAACAGGCTGTATGTCGCTTTTTGCAGCCTGAATTTGAAGCGGGCCAGGAAGTACGCGGCCAGCGCGCCCAGCAGTACCGTGACGGCCAGCGAGAAGAACGTGATAATCAGACTGTTAAAAAAGTAAACGTTCATGTTCGCGATTTCCCAGGCTTTGGCGTAATTCTCGAATTGGAGCACTTTGGGGAACGAAAACGGCCCCGACGAATATTCCTGCTCCGTTTTGAACGAGTTGACGACCATCCAGAAAAGCGGAACTATGTTTATCATAGCGAAGAGCGTCAAAAATGTGTATGCGAATAACTGGAACGGCTTCGAGTTTCTGTTCATATGGCGGCTCCTTTCCTAGGCATCCTTTTCCCGGCCGATGCGGTTGATGATTGTAATCACGATGAGGCTGAACAGCAGAATCAGGATCGAAACCGCGCTGCCGTAGCCGTACCGCATATTGATAAACGCGTTATTGTACATATAAATGGTCATGACTTCCGTCTGGTGCGCCGGACCGCCGCCCGTCAGGATCTGGATCAGGTCGAACACGCGGAACGAGTTGCTGATGCTGAGCACGACGGCGACCATAATCGTGCCGCGGATCATCGGGATCGTGATGCTGAGGATGCGTTTGAGTCCCGTCGCTCCGTCCAGTTCGGCCGCTTCGTTCACTTCCTGCGGGATATTTTGCAGCGCGGCCAGGAAAATGACCATGTACAGCCCGCAGTTCTGCCAGATATACGCGACGCTGATCGACCACATCGACCATTTCGAATCGCCCAGCCAGTTCTGGCTCCAATCGCCGAGACCGAACAGTCCCAGCAGATTGTTGAGCATGCCGTACTCGGTATTGTAGATCATGCCCCAGATGAGCGAGACCATAACCGAGGAGATGACGACGGGCATAAAGCCGATGGTGCGGAAAATGCCAGAGCCCTTGAGGCCGCGGTTGAGCAGCAGCGCCAGGAGCAGGCCGAGCGGAATCTGCCCGAGCAGCCCCGTCGCCATAATCACGATATTGTTCTTGACCGACAGCCAGAACGTATCGTCGCTCAGGATTCTTGTATAGTTGTTCAATCCGGCGAACGTCATCGAGCCGATCCCGTTCCAGTTCATCAGCGAATAATACAGGGACAGGCCGATCGGAACGATCGCGATGCCGATATAGATAACCAGCGCCGGGAGCAGGCCGAGAAAAATAGCCAGCCGGCTTCCTTTGAGCGTTTGCATCGAAATTCCTCCTTCTGCGGCGCGCCGGCGGCGCACCCGATACGGAAGAAAACCCGGAAGCCCGGGTTCTCTGCGGTGAGCCGTATAGGTCTGCGCGAATGCCGGCCTGCGCCGATCAATTCATATTGTCGAACGCTTCCTGTACTTCTTTGGCAAGCTCTTCCGGCGTGCCCTGGCCGATCGTCAGCGCCTGCAATCCGTTTTGCAGCACGTCGACGACTTCCGCCGGCACAACGCTGTCGAATACCGGCGCGGTTCCGCCTTTGGTCAGCTCGATCATTTCTTTCAAATACGGGCTGGCGTCTTCCGGGATATCGATATCGGCCGGTACGTTGACCCCGCTGCGGACCAGCTCGGTATACAGGTCTTCATTCACAAAATACTGCATAAATTCTTCCGCGGCCGCTTTGGTTTTCTCGTCGAGACCGCTTTTGATCGCGATGCCGTACTGCACGATGCCCGCGCTTTTCGCCGGGTCGCCTTTGCCGCCTTCCACCGAAGGGAACAAAGCGATGCCGAACTTGTCGCCGTTTTCGTTATTGATCCGCACCCGCCCGTCGACCGTAGCGGACGAAATGTGCATGGCGGCTTTGCCCTGGATCAGATAATCCTGCGCCTGCACGGAATCCATGTTGTTGGCGTCGACGTTGAAAGCTTTGAGCTGCGAAAGTTCCTGAATGACGGCCAGCGCCTTCACAAACTCGGGATCGGTGAACTTCGCTTTTTTCTCCATCACCGCCGGCAGGAAGTCGCTGCCCGTGAACCGGTCGCCGATGATCGAGATGTACGACGATTGAAGCGGCCAGCGTTCTTTGTTGCCGAGCGAAATCGGCGTGATGCCGGCTTCCTTGAGCTTCTTGATCGCGTCGATAAATTCGTCGTAGGTCGCCGGGAACGTATCGTAACCCACCTGCGCGAACAATTCTTTGTTGTAATAAATAATATCGACGAAGTTCTGCTTGGTCGGAATGGCGTACTGCTGACCGTCGACGTTGAAGCCGGCCAGCGCTTCTTCCGGCAGGATCGACGACCAGCTGTCCATAATATCGTTGATCGGCTGGACCAGCTTGCCTTCGACCAGCGGAGCGAGATCGGCGCCGGGCCAGACGACGTTGATGTCCGCCAGATTGTTTGCCGCCGCAAGTGTCCGCAGCTTGGTCTTGTACTGCTCCGAAGCGACGCCGTCCTGCTTGATTACGATATCCGGGTGCTCTTCTTCGAACTTGGCGATTCGCGCTTTGTACACTTCGTTGTCCACGTTGGGCGAAGTCCACGGATGCGTCATGGTCAGCGTGATCTGGTCCCCGTCTCCGCCGGAACTGCCTCCGCTCGCGTTGTCGGTCTTGGGAGCGAACCCTCCGCACGCGGTCGTGACCGTCAGCAGCATCGAAGCGGTTAAGCCGAGCAGCGCTTTTCTGCCTGTTTTGCCGAAGAATTTCGAACTGGCATTTGTCTGTTTCATAATCAACCCTCTTTCTGTGTAATCGATCTGTAGAGCGGCAAAATGCGAGATGGAATATTTGTTATCCCGGTTCGTTATGTAGACGATTATAAAGCCTTTTCAAAAGGATCTATATCCCATGAATCTTCGATAATATCCTAAAATATTAAGATGAAAAGGCGAAAACTTCGAAAAAACAATAAAAATCGGGTGTTTGAGTTATTAAATGTAACATGAAATGAAATAAACAGAAATTTTCGTCTGAAATAGTAAGCGTTTTCATTTATTTGTATGGAAAAAGCCGCTTGAATGCGGCTTTATTTTACTCCTTCGTCAAGCACGTGATCGACCAGTTCGTCCAGCGGAACGGTGGCGAGCGCGATCGCCGTGTCGGTGACACCGTAGTAAATGTACAGCAGGCCGTCTTTGACCACGTTGCCGGTCGGGAAGACCACGTTCGGA
>NZ_JAULSA010000029.1 GCF_030518235.1 Saccharibacillus sp. CPCC 101409
TCAACTGAAACGCAAAGACAACAATAACAACGTCGACTTCTACACGCTCCAGTCCAACCATTATAACGACCTGGGCGAACTGGATTATACGACAGACGGCGAAGGTCACAAAACGAGCTATGAATACGACGCCAACGGCGAAGTGAAACAAACGATCTCCGCTTCGGGCCGCGTTACGGGCTTCGGCTACAACGAGGTGCTCAACCAGGCGACGACGACTACGGATTACGGCGAGAAAGTCACCGCCGAAACCGACGCCATGGGCCGTACCACGAGTACGACGCGCGAAGACGGAGCCGGCAACACCATCACGTCCACCAACCAATACGAAGTGGGCGGCAATCCGTTCGCGATGAGCTCCACCAACGGAGGCGGTAAGACAACCGGATTCACTAACGACGGTCTGCACCGACTGCAAAACGTTACGCAGAACGCCGGCGGCACCTCGCTGAGCACCAAATACACGTATAACCGACTTGGCGCGATGACCGAGAAAGTGTTCCCGGACCTGACGAAGATCACATACGGCTACGACGAACTCGGCCGCAGATTGTCCAAAACGGACTCGGTGCTGGGCAAAGAAAGCTACACGTACGACAACAACAGCAACATCACCGGCGGCAAAACGCGCGAAGGCATCAACGTGCTCAACAAGTACGACGAGCAGAACCGCCTGACTTCGTGGAGCAGCGGCGATAAGAACGGATCGTTTACGTATTACAAAAACGGCCTGCGCAAAACGATGAAAGACGAAACCGGCACGACGCAGTATTTCTATACGCTGGATAACCGGTTGGAGCGCATGGTCTATCCGGACGGCAAACAGATCTCGTACACGTACTACAACAACGGCCTGCCCGGAACCCGGAATCGCATACCCCTACGGGCTTAGCGATTCCGGGTTCTCGCGTTAAGCGAGCCTTTTCGCAGCATGACCGATCCGTTCGGCATGACGACGACCTACTGGTACAACGATGACAACCAGCTGGTTCAAGTGCGTACCGAGAATACGACCCAGGCCGAATACGTCTATCGCGACGGACTGGTCCAATCGGACGCAAACTACCTGAAGTCGTCCCAGTTGTACCAAACGAAGCTGGCAAACGGCCAGATCACGACCACGTACACCAACGACGGATTCGGACGCTTGACCAAACTGCTTCAGTCGGCCGGCGGCTTGACCAAAGCCTTCACCTACGGCTACGATAAGCAGGACAACATTACCAGCCGCAGCGACGGCACGACCAGCGGCACGTTTACGTACGACGAACTGGACCGCATCATCACCAGCTCGGAAGGCGCGGAAACGTACAGCTACGACGGCAAAGGCAACCGCCTGACGCTGCAATCCAGCATCCAGATGCCGCACAAGGACAACGTCGATTACACGTACAATCAGGCCGAGCAGCTGAGCCAAGTTCAGCGCAACCAGACCTCGGTCAGCTACAAGTACAACGGCGACGGCCTGATGACCGAACGCAGCATCACGAAGAGCGGCAAGACGGATACGACGCGCTACTACTACGACGGGGAGAACATCATCGCCGAAGGCACGGTAGCCGCCGACGGAAGCATCACGTTCAAAGCCCGCTACGTGCGCGGCGCCCAGCTCATCTACCGCGAAGACTCGAACAACCAGAAAGCCTACTACCAGCACAACGGCCACGGCGACGTGACGGGACTGGTGAAAGCCGACGGTACGGCGCTGAACACCTACACCTACGACATCTGGGGCAACCCGCTGACGTCGGACGTGCAGGTCGAGAATCCGTTCGGATATTCGGGCGAGTTCTGGGACGGCGATACAGGCCTGCAGTACCTGAGAAGCCGCTGGTACGACCCGAGCATCGGGCGGTTTATTCAGGAAGATACGTTCGAAGGCTACGTGAACCGGCCGAGCAGTTTGAATCCGTACACGTATGTGGAGAATAATCCGCTGAAGTATCTCGATCCGAGCGGTTATGCACCTCAGTGGCTTCAGAACACATGGAGCGCAGTTAAAACAGGCGTAAAAGAAGCGGCAGACTTCCTGGTTATCGACGATATCAAGACACTGACGAGTTCACAGTCTTCGACGATCGACAAAGTCATCGCAGGGGCGAGCCTTCTTCCTGTCGGCAAAGTCTTTAAAGGCGGCAAGCTGATCGTTCAAGTAGCGAAAGCGGAGCATAAAGCTTCCGGTGCGGCTAAAGCGACTAAAGCTGTATCTAAAGCGTGCAACTGCTTTACAGCAGGAACAAAGGTCAAGACCGACAAAGGCGATAAAGACATTGAAGATGTACAAGTCGGCGACAAAGTGCTGTCTCAGGATGAGAACACAGGTGAAGAAGCTTATAAGCAGGTAACGGCGACATTCAATCACGAAGCGGATGAGATTTACAGCATTCATGTCAACGATCAGGTGATCGAAGCGACGTATAACCATCCATTCTGGGTTGTAGGCAAAGGATGGGTCTTCGCCAAAGACCTGAAACCGGGCGATCTGCTGGAGCAGAGTGATGGGAAGACACTTGAGGTCGGCAGCATCGAGATTCAGCAGCGCCAAGCGACTGTTTACAATATGACGGTAGATGGATTCCATACGTATTTTGTGAGTAGTTTGGGGATTTGGGTGCACAATACCAATGATTGTGAATTTTCAAAAGTGTGGGATTTAGACGGTACTGGCGATGCTATTAGTCGTTCAAAGCTCAAAAAAATAACTGATAATATGAAAGCGAATGGATGGAATGGAGATCCTATCGAAATATATAAAATGAACGGGAAAAATTTGATTGTTGATGGTCATCATAGAGCAAAGGCGGCTAGACAAGCAGGAATTGAAAATGTACTTGTAAGGAACTTGAGCGAAAGCGAATTAGCTGCTAAAGGCATATCTGAAAAGCAATTAATAGATGGTTATTATTACGGAAAGTAGATGACGTTTTAATGGGATTAGAGTGTTATAATTTTTTGTTAGTACCCTTGGACAGCCAACTCTGCTTTAATGATGGAGTTTTGGATGTAACTAGTAAGCAAGAAGTGTTGTTTGTAGATGTTTTGAATGTACTTGCATCAATGCCTGGAGTAACAGCTGATTCTTTAATTAACGATGATGTTGACCCGCACTCGGAATCTTTTCATTCTTATCAAGACTCAGAAAGTATTATCGAAATCGAAATTTGCCGGTCCGATATTAAAAAAGAGGAGGTGGAAGAAGTATCAATTCGTTTTGCAATCACTCATTCAGAAAAAACACATAAAAAGGTTATTGAGCTTTGTGAAATCTTGTGTGAATGTCTTAAAATGAAGGTGGTGGATATGAGATTAAGGAAAGTGCTTGAACTTTCAGACGAAATTCAAATTTTAAAAAGTCGAAAAGCATATGAACAAAAAAGGAGTCGATTTTTGAAGCTGTATAATTTATCTGAAAGAACTTATTTTAAACCTTTACGTTGTGGCACCGAAGTTTTTGAATACTTTAGACTTTAATTAGAGTCTAATCAGTTATGTTAAAAGGTTGTTTCGTCTTATATCGAAACAACCTTTTTTATCTGTCTTGCTAGACGAATTGTAAAAGCAAGTGTAACAAGCTTATTTAAACACAACTACAGGCTAGAAAGTACTGTTTAAAAAATCAACTGGAGAGAACCTCTTTTCAATAACTATTGAAAAATGAGGTTTTCTTTTTTGAATATAGGATTTTGAAAGAACGTCATTCCGTTATACAGGCCGGATTTACTCTGTTAGGCCAGGGTATAATCTTATCAATAAAAAAATAAAAATCTATAATAAGAGTCGAAAGCATCATTTGTAGACAGTTTAAACTCAAAAGGAGCTCCCTATAAAAGGAGATATAAGAAATGAATATTGAAGAATTAATCTATGGAATCAAGGGAAGACCCGGCATGTTTGTGAAGGATAAGCGGCTGGATTATATTAAGTACTTTATCGCAGGGTTTTACTGTCACGGGAGTGTATCAAAAACAGCAGCAGCCATCGATGAACATTTTAGTGGACAGTTTCACAGTTGGGTGAGGGAGTGGATCACGAACAATCTGGGCATTACGTTTCAAGGAGAAAGTGGTTGGTATGAGTATATTACTTTTTCAACCCAAAATAATGAAAAAGCTTTCGACTTATTTTGTAAGCTGACTGACGAGTTTTTCGCAGAGTTTCATCGGTCGTAATCTTTAGCGAGACGACTCGGTTTGCGAGGAGGAGTAAACGAAATGGGCGCAGTAAGTCGATATTTGAAAAAAGTCGTCGATCCTTTCTTGAATAGCAAAGGTTTTACACGGCTAAAAAAGGATTTTCCTACTGTATGGTTTTATATGAAAGAAGAAGGAAATCTGCATCAAAGAATTGACTTCTCGCAAAGCAGCTGGGATAAGAACTCGATTCGTTTGCATGCCTATGTTGAAGGTTTTTACAGCGAAGGGATCATGATCGGGTTTGAATATTTTAAAACCGAAGATGAACTTGGTGATATTCTGCGAACTTTTATCGTCAAAATAGAGAATGAGATCCTGCCTTTTCTTGATCGGATGTCCAGTATTAAAGTCTATGGCCCTTCTATCGAAGCGGCAAAAAGACTCATGACTTCTTACAAATCGGCATCGCAGAAATTTTTACAGAAGTTTGGTTTGAGCTTGGAACGTGAAGAAGAACTCATTCAATTTTTGCAGGATGATTTACGTTTGAAAAAGCAGAACAATGAAATGCCGGCAGAAGAAGATATGGAGCTTGGCAGCGGCGCGCTTATGGATATTATTGAACGTAAATATGGGTTTGACCTGGCTTTGGATGATTATACAAAAAGCCCTCTTCTTAAAAGAATAGGCGGTGATGAAGATGCACTTCTGCTTCCTTTGAAATTGATTTATGATTGTTGGAACAAAATGGATCGCGACAACCGTTTGCTGCAAAGCGTTCTGGAGGATTTAGATCGGCAAATGAACAGATACCAAAAGTAACGAAAGGAGAAAGCAGATTGTTTTTAAATTATCTACCTAAATCAAAAAACATCCTACTAATCGCTTTGCTCGCTTTCGGGGCTTTTCTGCAAAGCTGCTCCGCAGATTCCGAGGCCGAGCCTTCAAAGCCCAAGCCCTATATTTACTCGGACGATGAAATTTATCCCGTGGTTATAGGCGACGATTATCTCATGGGATATGTGAACGACTCGCGCCAAATCGTGATTGAAGCTCAGTTTACAAATGCCGGGGAATTCCATGAAGGTCTGGCGGTAGCGAGCAAAGGTGCACAGTCGGGGTATATTGATCGTTCCGGACAGTGGGCGATTGAACCCCAGTATACATACGCGGATGATTTTGAGAACGGTATGGCTGTGGCGATGAAGTTGGACAACCCCAATGCGAGTGACGGAGTCGAATATTGGAATTTGATTGACTCTTCGGGCAAAGTAAAGGTGAAAACGGAGTACTTCAGAATCGGTACTTTTTCGGAAGGATTAGCCTCTGTTTGGATTGAGTATTTTGAGAATCGGGGATTCATTGACGAAAAGGGTGCTTTGATTATAGAAGGATACGATGACGTTGGTTCTTTTAGCGAAGGACTGGCAGCCGTGCGGAAAGGGGATAAATGGGGGTATATCGATCGGACGGGAGAAGTCGTACTGCCTTTCATTTATGAAGATACCTTTGCTTTTTATGAGGATAGGGCTGTCGTACAGATCGGAGACAAATGGGGGTTTATTGATCGTCATGGGAAAAAAATTATTGCCCCGCGTTATGATTCTGTGAACTCTTTTTCGGAAGGACTGGCCCCGGTATTCGTGAACGAAAAATGGGGTTACATCGATAAGGAAGGACAGATGGTGATTGAGCCGGCATACCTCGAAGCTTTCCCTGCGCAGCACGGTATGATGCAGGTGAGCCGGGAGCAGATTGCTGAATATTCTTATATCGATCGGGAAGGGAACAGAGTGGAATTTAAGCCTTTGCCTGAAACGTAGCTGCCAGATCTGTTGAAGCAAAACAAGAATACATAAGGAGATCGCCATGAAACCTTATCTGCTTCTAATCGGCTGCCTACTGGTCTTATGGATATCCGGCTGCCAGGAGAAAAAGCCCAAAGAATTAACCTTGAATGTATCCGATGTACAGTCGATTCAGGTATGGAAAGGCATGAATACTGGCGTTGCCTCAAAAGCGTTGGATGCAAGCCGTTCTTCCGACCAGGCGATTATGACAAAGGTTGTCGAGTGGTTTAACGAAGCGGAGTACAAGGGAGAAGCGCAAACACAAGACACAGCCGTAAATTCGATGCCGGGCAGCAGTATGGTGATTACACTGACAGACGGCAAAGAAATCACGCTTACGACCGGAACGCAGACGCTTCTCGTCTCCACCGATACGCCGAGCGATCGTTTGAAAATCTATAATGAGTCGCTGATGAGATGGCTGGCTTCCGGGTGGAAAGAAGACATCGGGAATGATCGGGAAGACCGAGAGATCGTGGAAGAGATTGGAAATTTGGGTTTATACGCGCACTTAATCGATTACGAGTATTCGAACAATTTTTGGGAGCGGTCTGGTGAATCGTTTTATAAAAACTAAAATTATCGAGAATAAAAAAGAATGAAGCAGAAGGAGCGATAATCCATGATCCCGAGCTTTGAGTTTGATGAACGCCGCAGTAAAATGGATTAATATAATCGCGCATGCAGTAAAAAGATCAGCCGATTTTAGATCGACCGATCTTTTTTCGCATTCGTATATACTCTTAGCCGCCTCCTAAACCACATCCACCCGCCTCTCCCGCCTCACAACCGCAAACGCCATAAGCATCCCCACAGCTGCGATGGCCGCGCACATAAGAACTTCAGGCATACTGATCTTCCCGCGAAAGAACATCGTGAAAATAAGATTATTGTACGAAAAAGCCATGGCGATCGACAGCGCGGACAGGCTCGCAAGCGCGATGCCGACCGGGACCGTTTTGACCAGCATGGCGATCATATTTTTTGTGAAATACTTATGAATAAGAAAATTATAAATAAATAAAGTAGTTAAGAGTTTGTTCTTCAGCTATAAAAAATATCTTACTTATTTTTATTGAATTAATCTTTATTTTTAGATATTAAATCGGGAGATAATGTATCATAAGTTTCATATGAGTGATGAGTAGTTTATTAATTATAAGTAAATAAAATCCATGTATAAATAAGGAGGATAAGATGAAAAAAAGATTAGCTGAAAAAATTATTGTAGTATTAAGCTTATTTTCTTTGATTTTATTTTTCGAAGGCATTTTTACCTCGAAAGAAGTAAGTGCCGATTCACAAGCCTGTTCTGTTAACAAAACTAATTGCTTTAATGGTTTTGAACACACTTTTGGGGCAGGTGGAACGGCTGTAACGAGTGTTTATGCAGATATTTCTACTCCCTCTTATATGCCAACTGTCGGTTCTCAAGGAAGTTCCAGTGCTTGGCCCATGATTGTAAACGATACAAAGTATGTACAGGTAGGTTGGATCAAAACTAATAAATTTGCTGGCAACTATGGGTCAGGAGGCCTAGGACAAGTATTTCCTTCTGATGGCGAGCACTTCTTCTATGAAATTAATTATGGGTATTCTTCCATCGGTACCTCTTTAGGTGATTATCAGGTCTATAGTGCGAAAGGTCCAGCTGCCGGCTCGGTAAATGGATATCGTGTAGAAAAGAGTGGAAACTATTGGGCTGGAGAAGTAAATGGTAATCAAATTGCCGCTTTCCCACTTTCCTATGATACAGATAAATTTTTGTACAGTGGTACTGCAGTTCAATTCAGCGAAGAAATCAATTCTGCTGTTAGCAATCCCCAATCTTCTGCTTTTGCTGGTGGTGCAAACTATCGGTCTAAATTCTCCAATGTAAGAGCATTTTTTAATGGAAAAACTTATTATTCCCCTTCAATTACGAGGTACTTTACGGATACAAGTGCTAGCCAGAACCGTAGTCATTACGGAGACACCAGTGTGTATTCAAATCAGAGCAATTCTTATATCGAATTCTGGGATAGTAGATATTAAGAAAAGGAGAAGTTGAATATGAAAAAAACAAAAGTAATTTCAGTGCTTTGCTGTCTGGTTATGCTATTTTCTTTTAGCATTTTTGCCTATGCACAGGATGAAACCCAAATAAATCCGTCTTCAAACATCAAAGAGAACCTTTCTGATAATCAAGACGAGGGTGTGGCAGAGAATGTAGAGACGAAGCAAGATATTGATGAACTAGAAAATATGGGAATTGTGCTAAGTAAACCGGAACCTATATTTTCGATCCAAAACGTTGAGACTGTTTCTGAAAAAGTAGCTCTAAAAAATGCAGGCGAAGAATTTCCGCAATGGGAAGAAGACTCAAAGGAAGTGATTATTGAATACCAGCAGATTACAAATCCTAATTTTCGGGATTTTTCTGAAGAAGTTCTTGCCAAAAATGAAGCGTTAAGAAAAGAAGGTTACATGAATAACCTTCCCGTATACATCGTAACATATAGAGGAATGTCTTACGAAGGCAACGTTCCTGATAGTTATAAAGGTGAAGTTCCAATTCATCACGAATATAATGTGGTAGTGGATGTCTTAACCGGTGAGCCGCTTATGGGGTTTTCCTATCGCTAATATCCACTCAGTACTGAAAGATTCGAGGGGATTCCAATGAAATCATATATACTATTAATCAGTTGTTTGCTGGTTATACTTGTATCCGGTTGCCAAGAAAAAAAGCCTGAAGGACTCACTTTAAAAACGACTGATGTAAAGTCGATTCAGGTGTGGGAAGGTATGAACACAGGCGTTGTCTCAAGAGCATTGGATGAAAGTCGGCCTGACGACGAAGTCATCATTAAGAAAGTCATTCAGTGGTTTGACGACGCTGATTATCAGGGGAAAGCAGGAATTCAGGACACAGCTGTCAATTCAATGCCGGGCAACAGCATGGTCATTATGCTAACAAATGGAAAAGAGATTACAATTACAACGGGGACCCAAACCCTTCTTGTTGCTACAGATGCATCTGAAGACCGATTGAAAATCTATGACGAATCATTAATGATCTGGTTGGCTTCCGAGTGGAAAGAAGATATCGGAGGCTAGTAGCTGGTTACACTTTCTTTCTTCTAATTTACTTTTCATTTAGAAGGCTACAACATACAGTATTACAATGAAGCCTCTTTTCCTTAAGAATAAGGAAGGAGGTTTTATTGTTTTGATAGTATAATTTATATATTAAATTTAAATGATAGTAATTGAGCGTAAATACTAGTTGTCATAATAAATAAAGATCATTAGCAAATTAGCTTCTTAAAATTCTACAGTTTTCTCTACAAAACATCCACCCGCCTCTCCCGCCTCACAACCGCAAATGCCATAAGCACCCCCGCAGCCGCAGCGGCCGCGCATACAAGAACTTCGGGCATACTGATCTTCCCGCGAAAGAACATCGTGAAAATAAGATTGTTATACGAAAAAGCCATGGCGATCGACAGCGCGGACAGGCTCGCAAGCGCGATGCCGACCGGGACCGTTTTGACCAGCATGGTGATCATACTCGAGCTGAATCTCGCCAGGACAAACGTGAAGCAGGCGGCGCCTACGTTCAGAACAAGGATCATTCCCGCAAGAATAAGCGCATACTGTCCGAAAGTGATATCGTAAAGCAGCAGATCGTAGCCCGAGAACGACAGGATCGGCGTGTTCCAGTAGTCTCCCGCGCGCACCGCGATAAACGGAATATAAGCTATGGCGAGTAAAAAAGCGGACAATCCGAACACGCTTGCCGCCGCTGCGAGCAGTTGGATCTTCAGCATCCTGCGGCCGGTCGTCGAGGAATATTGGATCATGTTGAGCTTTCGTATACGGTCGGTTACCAGCATCGGGGCGACCAGAAGGATCGACGCCGCAGTGCTGAACACGCCGACAACGGCGACATACACAGAAAAGCTGCTGAGCAGATCGTAACGGATCAGGCTGGTATTGTGCGTTTGCAGGATTTTTGTGGCGACGCGGACGACTACGGGGCGCTCGTCGTGCTCGATATAGGGCTGCAGATGCTGCGCGTAGTTGACGTAAGTGTTTTCGAGCGCGATAAGGGTTTGCAGACGATACCGCGGAGATGCGTGAAATTCGTTTGTCGTTTGCGCAGCCCGGTTAGGAGATAGATTTTCCCGCATTTGAAAAACCGTTTCGTGGAACGCTTGGCGTTCCGCTTCGCTCATATTTTCGGTATGGCTTTCCTCGAACGCTTCAAACTCCGCATAATTATGGATGTTCGATTTGGCGAAAAGAAAATCGGCGGCGATGATCTCATCCAGTTCGGCGATGACTGCTTCCTTCTTGCCGGGGATATCGTAGTCGGCGAGCTCCTCCGGCTCCAGCGTATCTCCGTAACGTTCGAACATTTCGTTTTGATACGATCCGTAGATGCCCTGTGTACTCAAGCTGTCATAGGAGCGCAAAGCTTCGTTCATCAATGCGGCAAATATCAGGGCGGCGAAGACGGCGATTACCGTGACAATGCGCCAGTTCCAGATCTTTTTGAGCTCATAAGCGAACAGATTCAATAAATTCCCCTCCTTTTGAAAGATTCGAACGACGTGCATGCGGCAGCGCAGAATGTGACCAAGGACAGGCCTGATCCGTACGCCCATGAATATTCCGCGACCGTGAAAATGAATAGCACAAGCAGGCTGACGCCGATCATGCTTTGTGCTTCTTTTCTGTTTATATAGTCGATAGGATGTGGAAAATAGTTTCAAGCGAGGAAAATGAAAAATTAAAGGGGTGATAAACCGCCACGAACTCCAATTTAGCCGGCACGGTCAAAAATCACTACGAAACGTTCGGGCAGACAACGGCAGCCGAATGCGTATTTACAAAAAGAACGCCGAGCGGATCGAACTGCATTTGTTTGCGCCGCAGGAGCACGATTTTCCGATCGAGCTGCTGACGGTCGTCGCGCATTATCATTATACCGGCCGGAGCCTGGGACTCGGCCATGCCGTGAATTTTGGCGCGCCACAGTGGAACGGGGCGGCGGCGATCCTGTTCGCTTTTTGTGGCTGATTCCCTTGGTCAACGTACGAGGCAGGAAGTCGCTTATAAAAAGGAACATGGACTCGAAGCGCTGGAAGAGAAGTTCGATCGCACCTCTTTTATGGACCGGAATTGTCTTTTTTTCTCTGCGCTCGGGAATCGAAACCGGTACTTGTTGGGTAATCATGTGCAGAGGCATGGGAATATTAGGGTTTATTATCGACTGTAAATTTAAATAAGTAGAGAAAAGAAATAGGCGAAACAGAAAACGGAGGAACGTCATGCACTACTGGCAGATCGGAAAATACTCGCCACAGGAACATGAAGACCGGCGGAAGACTCCAGACTGGACCTCGATCTACGATATCGGCCGTTCGTATAACGGAAACGTACTGACGCCGGAAGAGTATCTGTCGGTGGAAGATAAGTATGTGCAGGCGGTCGTTCTATTCGCGGAAAAGCCGGGCGTCGAATCGATGGAGCTGTTTTTGTTCGGCCGGATGAGCGAGGACACTTCCCGGAAAATGATCGAACAAGCTCCCCGATGCTGGCCGGCGGAGCTGCTGGAATTCTATCGCTCGATTCACGGGGACGCTGTGCTATCCGGCAAACAAATCGAATATGCGGCGCGGCTGGGATTGAGAGAAGTTTTTAGCGCCCTGATGCGGAAAAAAGACGAGTTGTATGTGGATCTTTCCTATGATTTCTATATGCACCTCGGCAGCAGGGTGGACGACGAAGAAGCGATCAGGCAAATCAAAAAGTCGGGGCTGTTCGTTTACCCGTGCCGGTGGCCTTATGAAGAAAACGTATGGAAAGAAGGCGAAGCATGGCTGTATTGATAGATACATTCGGAACGTCGAGCTTCGGTCTTTCTTTTCATGAAGGAAAAGGGCTGGTCTCGGGCTACCACGATGACATCAACAACTGGATTCCGATTACGTTCGAAACGCGGATTCTTGAAGAATCGTATGCGGTAAATCCCGAAGAACATGCGAGCTTGAATATGAATGAGATTAGAGGGATGTTCACCAAATTCCGGAGCATGATGCAGCAATACCAGGAAACGAATACATTTCGCAAAGTAGAGATTTCCACTTATGAATTCTATTACAATCTGGAATTCGAATACTTGAAAGAAGATGAATGGATCGCATGTACGATCTGGACGAATCAAGCCGCGCGCACCCATGGCAAGATTCGGGGGATCGAGCGGGGGGTTCGTATGCTGACCGCTTTTGAATCGTTCGAAAGCTTTGTGCGCGAACTGGAACAGGAGCTGCTGCCGATCTTGAGCAAGTACGATCTGAAGCTGGAACCTCGGGATTTTCAAAAAGAACACGAAGAATTCAAGAAGTGGCGAATCTCTTCGGTCCGCAAGCTGGCAGAGAACGGCGATTCCGCTGAAAACGCTATCCTGCTTAAAGAACTCGCCGAAACCGACGATCCGCGCCTGCGCAACGAAATCGCTCTGGCCGTGTCGGACCTGCGGGAAGAGAAAGCTGTGGATGTGATCGTGGACCTGGTGCAGCAGCGTAAAACTTTGGGCAACCGCGGAACGCTGCTCTATGCGCTGGAACCGCTGGATTATGCCAGACACCGAAACGTGCTGCTTGACCAAGTGATCGGTGGGAATTATGAGACGAGTACCCAGGCGTATACGCTGCTGGAAAAGATTGCGGCGCAGTTCTCCGAGAACGAGAAAACGGCTTATCGGAGAAAGCTGGAGGAGAAGATCGAACTGTTGAGAGAAACAATGTCGCTATTTGATTGAATGACAAGGAGGGGATGCTTATGAGAAATCCCTATTTTGATGCGTTAAAAAGCAGCTTGAATGAAGCCATCGAATTCGCGGAAGGAGATGTGAAGAAAGGAAGGGTTCGAGAACTGGAGCTTTGCCAAAGCCCGCTAAAATTTAAACCAACTTTTTCTGAGGAGACCGGAAAGAATAGGCGACAATGGAATAGCTTTTTTCAGAGACCGCCGGACTTGATCGGGACGTTCATGCTGGCGGCCGGGATTCTGCTGCCGCGTCTGCTTCAATTGGTTGCTCTAGCCGCTACTTTCCTTATCACCACGATCGCCTGGAACGAGTATTTTGTCAACGCTACAGGATAACGGAGGCGGAAAAATGAACTGGACTCAACTCAAATCCATTCCCAAATTCACTCCGATCGAGCAGTTGGACTTCCCAAAAACAAAGCTCAGAGGTCTATACTCGTACGATCTGGGCGGCGGGTTCCTCATAGGTTTCTCACACCGGATATTCGAAGTCGTCGATCTGGAGCGTGTTGAAAGCGGGGAACCGAGCGAATACGCGCTGTCTATTTACTTTTTTCTTCATGCCGATGAACGCGATTTGCACTTCCATCCTCTTGAGCCGATGACGCCCTATTCTCTGCCTGCCGAGGAGCATCGATTCGAAGTTCTGCCGGATGTGCGTATTGGGGATTCTTTTCGAGAGGTTAGAAAAAAGCTGCAAGCGAGAGGGAACTATGCGAATCGAGAAGTGCGCTCGCTAATCATGGAATATTTTTTGAAATGAAGATCACAATAAAGGAGATTCGCGATAACGGAAGCATTTATTGTACGTCAGAGTTCGGGGCTTTTTGTTCGAAATGGGCAGGGAGTTATCCAAGAATGGGAAAAGAATATACGGTAGAGATCGATGTAGAAGAAGCTGTGTGCTGGGGAGAAACACTGCATCGGACCGAGTCTGGCCCATGCCGGATTTGCATGAGCGAAGGTTCGATCTATATAACCGGCCTGCTGGAATCGGTTGAAAAAGACGGATACGCCGTGCTTAGACTTTCGAGCTGTATTGTACCGTTTGAAATTGCAGGAGATCTGCCGCCAGCCGGGATATTTGTCCAGTTAAAAACGAACAAAATCACCCTGTACGAAGTCACATAACCTATCCCACCGCTAACGGATCGAGCCGACTTTTAAAAGGAAAAAGGAGGCCATAATCGCCTCTTTGAACGGGTGTTATCCGGCTGAACGTCGTGTCGATCCGTTAGAATCCTAAACTCCGCACCGTCGGATTATAAAAGTTTTATTTTAGAGTAATAAAAATATTCATATCATGCGATCTGACTCCAGGAATATACTCCATGTACTTTATGTTCAAAAAATTCAAACTTTCCTGCCACTGGTCTCTCTCACTATCTTTGTATGAATCTCCATAGCGATCAAGAATGTAGGTTAATACATAGATATCAATTAGTGCTTGTCCATCTTTCATTTGGACCCAGGTTCTTGGAGCAACGACTTCGCCTTCTTTTGCGGTTAACTGAATATTGGAAAAATTTAGTATGAACTTTTTGCCGCTGTTTTCAATAGAGGCAACTTTAGTCTTGTTATTCCATTTGACCGAATCGCCCGTCTTTCCAAATACCGATCTCAAAGGAACAAACTTACTTTTGAATTTTTGAACATTATTTGTGTTTCCGGAAGAGGAATCTTCACCAATAACATTTAAATTCACATTAGTGTAGTAGCTCGCTTCAACTAAATTATTGGCTCTTGTTCTTAAAGATTCAGCTGCATATGCGTTAGGAACTACAGTCGCTATCCCAACCATTAAAACTAACGTTACGATAAGTTTTTTCACAGACGGTTCTCCTTTCCGATTTTATATAATTACAGACGCGTCATACTGGAAAGAAGTTTCTTTCATTTACCTATTTTTTGGGGGGAAAGGATATATCCAAGCATCGATCGATTATTTGGGAAGACTAGTTGTATGTACTGTTACAAGTTGTGAACCTATGTTTCCGGTGGTAGGTG
Source organism: Saccharibacillus sp. CPCC 101409 (assembly GCF_030518235.1). GTDB lineage: Bacteria > Bacillota > Bacilli > Paenibacillales > Paenibacillaceae > Saccharibacillus. The sequence goes on from NZ_JAULSA010000029.1 coordinate 14,810, forward strand.
TTTTGGTTACACTACCACTTATGCTTCAACTCTTTACGATTTAGCTTCAACTCTTTACGATTTAATTAGCCTCGACAAAAAGCCTGGGTACCCGTTTCACACGGAATATCCAGGCTTCTTTTTTGTGAATCACCCTTTCACAGCCCCCGCCACAACGCCTCTCACGATATACTTTTGCAGCAGGATAAACACGATAATCGACGGCATGACCGCCATCACCATCGCCGTCATCGCGTACTGCCAGTCGGAGGTGTACTGGCCGACGAAGGTGTACGCGGCGAGGGTCAGCGTCTTGGTCGCGGGCGAGCCGTTGACCATGAGCAGGGGGAGCAGGAAGTCGTTCCAGATCCACATGACGTCGATGATAATGACCGTGGTCGTGACCGACTTGAGCAGCGGGAAGATCACGGAGAAGAAGAGGCGGAAGCCCGACGCTCCGTCGATCGTGGCGCTTTCGTCGATCTCGCGCGGGATGCCTTTGACGAAGCCGTGGTAGATGAAGATCGCGAGCGGCGCGCCGAATCCCCAGTACAGCACGCCGAGGCCCCAGGTGCTTTCGGACAGGTGCAGCGCTTTCGCCATCTGGAGCACGGTGAGCATGATCGACTGGAACGGGATCAGCATCGGGATAATGCACAGCAGGTACAGCACGCCGCTGATGCGCGAACGCGAGCGGGACAGTTTGTAGGCGGCGATCGACGAGAACAGGATGATGCCCGCCAGACCCACTACGGTCACGATCGTATTGTTCAGGAACAGCCGCGGGTAATTGACGGCTTTCCAGACGTAGGCGTAGTTGGCGAAGCTCAGCGACTGCGGCAGCGCGATGACGTCGCTCATGACTTCGGCGAAACTTTTGAACGAGTTGACGATGGCGAGGATCAGCGGATACAGAAACAGCAGGGACAGCAGCACCATGCCGATTTCGAGCAGCAGACGGCCGGGGCGGATGCGTTTCTTGGACTTGGCAGCGGGCGCGGCCGTGGATAAGGACTTGGACATATCAGGCTTCGACCTCCCGGCGTTTGAAAATGTACAGCTGGACGAACGTAATCAGCAGCACGGCAACGAACAGAATGAGCGCCTTGGCGGTGCCGTAGCCGTACAGGTTGTTCTGGAACGTATCGCGGTAGATGTCGTAGGCGACGCTGTACGTCGTTCCGCCCGGACCGCCGGCCGTCAGCGACAGGATCACGTCGAATACCTTGATCGCGTTGGTCAGCGCCATGAACACGGAGATGGTGATCGACGGCGCGAGCAGCGGAAGCGTGATGCTGATAAAGCGCCGCACCGCCCCCGCACCGTCCACGGTCGCGGCTTCTTTGAGATCGCCCGGCACGGACTGCAGCCCCGCGATATAGATGACCATGTAGAAGCCGACCGACTGCCAGATGGACACGCCGAGAATCGAGATGAAGGCCAGTCCCGGCTCGCCGAGCCAGCTCAGCGCGAACACATGCCAGCCCGTCGAATCGCCGAGCGACTCGAAGCCCTGCATGAAAATGAATTTCCAGATAAAGCCGACGATGACCAGGCTCAGGATATACGGCACGAAGAACGCGGCCCGCAGCCAGCTGGTCGAGCGCAGCCCCATATCGAGCACCAGCGCCAGCGCGATCGCGAGCACGTTGACGAGCACGATGTACAGCACCATGTATTTGAGCGTAAAAATGGCGGCGTTCGTAAAGTTGGCGTCCCCGGTCAGGATCTGGCGGAAATTGTCCAGCCCGACGAACGTCGGATGCTTGGCGATCCCGTTCCATTTGGTCATCGAATAGCGCACGGTCAGCACGAACGGCACATAGAAAGCAAAAGCGATACAGATCAGGGCGGGCAGCGTAAACAGTCCGAATTCGAGCCTTTCCCCGCGTTTTCTTCCCCAATTGAACATGGCGCACCTCTTTCCGGTTGGGATCGTTCTCCACAGCGAAGCGCAAATCCGGCGTCGGCCGGGCCCGCAAGAAAAAGTGTGGATTTTCCAGATGCTTGTATTATAGAATGGCGGTATTCCGGCCCCAATGGATTATAGAAAACACTTGAGGGTAAAAAGGTGAACTGTCATGCAAACGCTTACGTCAAAAAGAAAACTCGTCTTCGAACGGTTCCGGAATGCGCTGACGGGAAGGCTGGCGAACAAATTGTTCGTGCCGGTGACCACGATCGTACTGCTGGTCGTGGCGCTGCTGAGCGTCGTATCCGACCAGCTGCTGCGCGGCGAAGCGGTTCGCCACAGCATCGACGGCGCGGCCAACAATCTGCTGCTGGTCAACCGCAACGTGCAGGATTATATGGACGGAATCGCGCAGTTCACGCTGCCGCAGCTCCAGTACGACGACCTGATCCACGCGGTGCTGAACGAAGAGAACGATTACGGCTCGCGCATGTACCTGGAAAGTTATTTGCGGCGGATGTTCTACTCGCGGGGCGATCTGGACGGACTGGAACTGTACATCGCGAAATCGTACAAAACGTACTTTGTGACACGCGAAGCATACAACGTGGTTATCCGCTCCGAGCCCGGCGGCGGAACGACGCAGTCGGACTGGTACGAGCGTTTGCTGGAGCGGCCGGACAACCAGCTGTACCGCTCGCTGCTCGGGCTGGAGGCGGGCGGCGAAGCGGAGGGCGGAAGCGCGAACGATGGAAAAACGCCGGCCGCCGTCGAATCGCCCGGCGATTCTTCGCAGCCGGAAGAATCGAGCTTCCTCGCGTACCATCGGGTGCTGCGCTCGATCGCGTCGCGCCAGCCGCAGGCGGTGCTGACCGTGTACGCCAATTCGTCGGCGCTAAGCCGGATCGTCAGCGATACGCCGCTTGAACAAGGCGAACATCTGGTGCTGCTGGGCAAAGACGGCGATCCGTATTACGTCGACGACGCGGCCTTCTACCGGCGGGCCGGGCAGGATTCCGGCAGCGGTCTGGCGCAGCAGCTGGAGCGTGCGGCGGCGGGTCCGGTGAACTGGAAACTGGGCCGGGACGGCTATCTGCTGATGGCCAACGAATCGGCGCAGGGCGGATGGACGCTGGCGAAGCCCATGCCGTACCGGCATATTTACGAAGCGGCCGACCGCGCCAGACGGCTGAATATCCTGATCGGCGCCGGATTCGTGCTGCTGTCGGCGGCGCTGGTCGCGGTGGTGTCCGGCGCGATCACCCGCCCGCTCGCGCGGCTGGCGCGGCGGATGAACCGGTTCAGCGCCGGCGACTTCGAGACGCAGGCTCCGGTCAGGGGACGCGACGAGATCGCGCATCTGACGCGGCATTTTAACGACATGGTGCAGCGGACGAACGAGCTGATTAACGAGCGCTACCGGATGAAGCTGGTCGAGCAGAGCGCGATCCTCAAAGCGCTGGAAGCGGAGCTGAATCCGCATTTTCTGTACAACGCGCTGCAGGCGATCTCGACGCAGGCGCTTCGGGGCGGCCGGCTGGACATCGCGGACATGGTCGACGATCTGGCCCAGTCGCTGCGCTACTGCATCGGGGGCAGCGATATCGTGCCGGCGTCAGACGAGCTGCGGCATATCGAACGCTATCTGTCGCTGCAAAAAGCGCGCTTCGGCAGCCGTTTGCGCGTGGAATACGCCTGGAGCGAATCGCTGCTGAACCTGCGCATTCCGCGGCTGTCCGTGCAGTCGCTGGTCGAGAATTCGATCAAGCACGCGCTGGAACAGGTCAAAGGAACGGTGACGATCACCATCCGCGCGGAGCGGACAGCAGGCGGGGCGAGCATCACGGTCAGCGACGACGGGCCGGGTATCCGGCCGGAACGGTTGAAGGAAGTGCTGGAGTCGCTGGAGAAGCCTTTTAACGAGCGCGAAGGCGATCATATCGGGCTGCAAAACCTGCATACGCGGCTGCAAATTCTGTACGGCGAGCAGGCGGGGCTCGAGATCCAAACGGACGGCGGCGGAACGCGGCTGATCCTGAATATTCCGCAGGGAGGCGAAGAAGATGTATAGCGTGCTGATTCTGGACGACGAAGAGCCGCTGCGCGAAGCGATCCGCATTCTGGGCAGTTGGGACGCGCTCGGCGTAAGCGAGATTCACGAAGCGACCGACGGCGAAGAAGCGCTGTCTCTGCTGCGCGGACGCCGGATCGATCTGGCGATGGTGGATATGAAGATGCCGGGCATGGACGGAACGGAATTTCTGCGGCGGCTGGAAAAAGAATATCCCGAGGTCTTATGCGTGGTCATCAGCGGCTACAACGACTTCGAATATACGCGGCAGGCGATCCGTTCGCGGGCGCTGGATTATCTGCTGAAGCCGGTCAACCGGCACAGTCTGAACGATGTGCTGCAAAGAGCGGTGGAGGAGCTGGGCGAACGCCGCCGTAAAGCCGAGGAGCTGCTGAAGCGCGGGCGCGCGCTTAACGTCTCGCTGCCCAAGCTGCGCGAGAACGTGTACCTTTCGATTATCCGGCGCAGCTTCAACGAAAGCCGCGAAGCCGATACGCTGGCGATGATCGGCGCGGCCGGCGGCGCTTCGAAATGGTACGGCGCGGCGTCGCTGCGCCTGCTCAACTTGGACCGGGTACGGCGCGGCCGGTTCTACGGCGATACCGGCCTGCTGCACGCCGCGATCGCCAACGTCGCGTGGGACTGCGCGCCGGAAGGAATGGAAGGCTTTGCTTTTGCCGATCCCGGCGCGGAGCGGGAGATGATCCTGGTCTGCCAGTGCGCGCGGGGCGCAGGCACGGGCGTCACCGCGAGTGCTGGAGAAGCGGGAGCTGCGCGAAACGGCGCCGGACAAGCGGAGACGGAGCAGGCGGGCGCGCAGCGCCGCGTGGAAGTCTACCTGCGCGCGCTGCTGCCCGCGCTGGACCGGCTGTTCGGCCTGCGCGCGGCCGCCGGTTTCGGTCCGCTTTCCGCGTCGATCGCGGAACTGGCGGATTCGTACGAGCAGGCCGGAGCCGCCGCCGGACGGCTGAACCTGCTGCGCATCGACGGTCCGGCGCTGGCGGGACCGGACGGAACCGGCGAGCTGCCGCTGCGCAGCGCGGCGGAGCGGGCGGCGCTGCTGCGCGCGGCAGGCCCGCCCGCGCCCGGGCCGGAGCCGAGCGCGACGGCTCGCTCGGCGCACGGCGGCAGGCGGGAGGCTGCGCGCCTTCCCGCTTCGGAGAGCGAGTCCGGCGCGATGCCGCCGGAAGAACCGGAGCGGCCGGGCGCCGCGGCCGCCCGGCTTGAAGCAGCGGCCGCGCGCTCGGGGCGCGGCCAGGCCCCGGACGCGGAAGCTTTCGCGTCCGCGCTGGCGCGCATCGCCGCAGCCGCGCAAAGCGGGAGCCGCGCCCAGGCGCTGCGGCTCGCGGAAGACGCGGCCGCGGAGTTGGCCGCGCCGGGGTACCTGGCGCTGGACGACGCCCAGCGCCTGCTCGCCGAAGCCGAAGCCCGGCTCGGCGCCGGCGGCGAAGCCGCCGCGGCGGACGCCGAAGAGGCCGGCTTCGCGGCCGGTTCGGCGGGGTTGGCCCGGCCCGGCGGCAGCGCAGCTGGGGCTTCGCCACAGGCGGCTTCGCGGCCCGGCGAAGCGGGCCGGGCTTACGCGGCGGCCGGGAACGGCGGCGTCGGAGCGCCGCATCCGACGCCGCCGCTCGCGCGGCCGGGCATGGAAGCGCCCGGCGGCTCGGCCGGAATCGGCGAGGATATCGGCGATCTGGCCGACGCCGCGCAGTGGAAGCGGCGGCTGCTCGACGCCGTCGAGCGCTGCTGCCGGCAGGCACGGCGGGCGGACGGCACGGGCGCTTCGTTTCATATCAGCGAGATCCGCGCGTATATCGACCGGCACTACTTCGAGGAGATCAAGATCTCGATGTTTACCGAGAAATATTTTCTCAGCCGCGAGTACCTGATGAAGCTGTTCAAGCAGGAATACGGCGTCGGCATCCACGAATACACGCAGAAGCTGCGCATGGAGAAAGCGCGCGTGCTGCTCGGCCGCGAAAGCCTGAAGATCCAGGAGATTTCCGACATGCTCGGCTACAACGACAAGAACTATTTCAGCAAAGCGTTCCGCAATTACTTCGGCGTCTCGCCGTCGGAATATCGGAGCGGAGCGGGAGAGCGGGGGTAATCCGCCGCAGGCGCAAACCCGTTCGGACCGCGGCGGGATTGCCAGGGCTGCCATTCCCGCCTCGACCGGACAAACTCTGAAAATCCACACTTGAAGTCAGCATTTTGCGCAAAATTCGGCGGCAAAGCGTCGAATGCTGATCCCGGGTCAACATTTATCCGCATGCGGGCCGCCAAAAAGACAATTCCGGGAAAAATTCGCACCGCAGGTCAACATTCGGCCTGTTACCCTGCCAGAAATGGCAAAAATGCTGACCGGAAGTCAGCATTCTTTTTAACTGGCTTAAATAACCTCATAGAGCCCAAGCCGTGTCGAGCCCAAGCCGCGTCGAAGCCGCACCTTGCCGCGCCTTGCTAAACTTTTCTGCGCCGTGTCTCGTCGCAGAGCTGCCAGCCGCTTTCTCAAGCCGCATCGACTTTGTTCTCCCGCGCCGTCACGATGACCGCCGCCGCTGCTCCGGCTGCCGCGATCATCATGCACAGGATCAATTCGGGCATGACGGCGCGGCCGCGCAGGATCACGCTGAACAGCGCATTGTGCTCGAAAAAAGAGTCGCTGATCGCGCTCAGGTACAGCACCCAGAAGGCGAGGCCGAGCGGAACGATCTTGACGAGCGCGGACATCGTATTTGTGCTGAATTTCGCCAGCAGGAAAGCGAAGCAGGCCGCGCCGACGCTCAGCAGGACGATCATGCCGGCGAGCAGCATGGCGTACTGTCCGAAGGTGATGTCGTACAGGATTCCGAGACCGCCTCCGCTTTCCAAGACAAGCATCGAGGCGCCGAGGTAATCGCCGACGCCCGCCGCGAACAGAGGAATCGCGCTCAGACCGACCAGCAGCAGCGACAGGGCGCAGGCGCTGAACGCCATCGCGGCCCACTGGATAAACAGCATGCGGCGGCCGGCGGCCGATGAATAGTGAAGCAAATAAATCCTGCGCATCCGATCGCGGGCCAGCGGAGGAGAGACAAGCAGCAGCGCTGCAAGAATAACGGACACGCCGACTACGGTCGCATACAGGGAGACGCTTCCGTTCAGATTGTCGGGAACCAGGCTGTTGTTATGCCTGGCGAGAATCCTGCGGGCGGCTTCCGCGACAACGGGGCGTTCGTCATGGTCGATATAATCTTGCAGATAGGGTTCGTATTCTGCGTACTTATCGTACAAGTTCGAGATCATACCCAGTCGAACATACGGAGAAGCGAACTGCTTTCGCGGATCGTTCCAGTATTCGTCGAGCGATAGCTTCATATCCATTTGCATCGTGATCTCGTCAAACGGTTCAAGTTCCGCCTCGCTCATGCCGGACCTGTCTTTGGAACGAAAAAGGTCATACTCCGCGTAAGTCGAAATTCCATTGCCGGTAAAAAGCGGGTCTTGCGCGATCCAATCGTCCAGTTCCGCGTAAAGCGCCGCCTGCTTACCCGGAATATCGTAATCCGCCAGTTCTTCCGGCTCCAGCGTCGGACCGTATTTCTCGAACATCTCGCGCTGATAAGGACCGTACGACAAGCCGTAATGGCTTACCGTTTTATAAGTCTGTATGTCTCCTCTCAGAATCGAGAACCAGACCAGCGCCGCGAGCGCGGCAATCAGCGCCAGAATGCGCCAGTTCCATATTTTCTTGAATTCATATAGAAACAAGCTCAATGCAGCTCCCTCCTTTGCAGCGATCGGTAAGCGAACCCGGCGGCAGCGGCAAACACCGCCAGCGAAGCGCACAGGCCGAGCGTTTCGAAGTGCGCCCATACCATGTCCGCCCGGCCGTCGGTAAACCAGGTTCCGCTGCTCTTCCACAGCCATACCGGATTGAGGCCCCATGCGCCCCTGGCGATGGAGCCGTAAGGCATGAACGGCGCGCGCGGGATCAGGTACAGGATCGCGAGCACCGATACGGCGGTTCCGAAAGCGAGGTAAGCGCTGCGCGCTCCGATGCCGCAAGCGTACCCGAGCAGGCAGCAGCAGAGCGCGAGTCCGATACCGATTCCGATCGCGGCCCATAGATACCCGGCGACCGTGAAGCTGTGCCAGGTGATAAAAGGCTTCGTTTCGCCCAGGGCATGATCGAATACGCTGGAGACGTTCGCGTTCCAGACGATGGAAAAGTCGAAAAGGGCGAAGAAGATCAGCAGGCTCAGGCCGATCACGAGAACGCTCAGCAGCGCCGATACGCTCAGCGAAGCGCAGAGTTTGACCACTTGCACCCGCCGGCCGGTCTTCGACGCATAGATGGCCGATTCGGTGCCCCGCATCTGTTCGTGGGTGGTCGACAGCAGAGCGGCGAGCAGCGCAAGCAGACCGACTTCCGCGCTGAGGTACATGAACAGCTTTCCGAACAGCAGAACCTGGAAATCGGACGTTTGACCGTCGAAATAAGTACGGGGCGCATCGCCGCCCGCGGCTCTCCGGTCGACGACAAGCTGGAGAGCCTCGTATTTCCCGCGAATATGTTCGGCGTTCGTTCCGGTAAGACGAAGCGCGGAGATGTAAAATTCGGCGATACCCGCGGTCCGATACCCTTCGAAAATATTGGCGGCCTCGGCCGCGAGGGCGTCGGCGGCGCTGTGGTCTTGATTCTGCGGCGTCATCCCGTCGTATTCGACGAGCAGGAACATCAGGTTGACCAGGATGCACAATGCGGCGAGGCTCAGAACAAGAGGCGAGAGCGCCAGCTTTTTAAACTCATAAATAAAAGTCATGGCCCCGCCTCATCGTTCTTCGTCCCGGTACACGTACAGAAACACGTCTTCCAGATTGGGGTTCACGACCCGGGCCGCCGAAGCGCAGTCCCGCTCGCTGGCAAAGCGGGTTACGGTCCGGCCGTTCTCCTGCCGCTCGGTCAGCACAAGATGCGGCGCCTTGATGGCTTCGATATCATCCGTTTCGTACACGTTGCCGTCAAGCGTGCCGCAGATCGCGGCCGGCGAATCCTGGGTAAGCAGACGGCGGTCTTTAAGCAGGATCACGCTGCTCGCGATCGTCTCGATATCCGATACGATATGGGTCGAGAGAATGACGATCCGGTCTTTGGACAGCGACGAGATCAGATTGCGGAAGCGGACGCGCTCTTTGGGATCGAGTCCGGCGGTAGGCTCGTCGAGAATCAGAATCTGCGGATCGTTCAGCATCGCCTGCGCGATGCCGACCCGCTGGATCATGCCGCCGGAGAATTTGCGCATTTTCTTGTTGCGGACATCCGACAAACCGACGAGATCGATCAGTTCGTCGGCGCGGCGCGCGCCCCGGTCGCGTTTCAGGCATTTGACCGCCGCCATATATCTTAGAAATTCGCGCGGCGTATGGTTGCGGTAATACCCGAAGTCCTGCGGCAGATAGCCGATCATATCGCGGTACGCGGCGTCGAGCCCGATAATGTCGTCGCCGTTCCACAGAATTTCGCCTTTGGTGGGGAAGATCAGCGTGGACAGCATTTTGATCAGCGTCGTTTTGCCGGCTCCGTTGGGAGCGAGCAGGGCGTAGACGCCCCTGGAGAATTCCAGGTCGATCTGTTCGAGAGCGGTGAAGCTGCCGTATTGTTTGGTGACGCGATTAAGCGATAACATGGGGATTGACCTCCCGGAGCATTTTCGAAATTTGCCAAACGAACAAAGCGGCGCCGGCGGCGGCGAATCCGATCGAGAAGGCGAGCGGCATGCCGCGCAGCAGATGTTCCCATTTGTCGCCCAAGCCAAACGGAAGCGCGACACTCGCAAACAGCCATACAGCCGAGAAAGCGGCGTATCCCCACCGGCTCCCTGCCCGCTGCAGCACGGACAACGAAAGAATCGCGCAGATCAGCAGGGCGGACAGGCACAGCGGGAACAAAGCAGCGAATCCAAGTTCGCCGTCCGCGCCCGCGAAGGCGACAGCCGCGGTGAAAGCGGCGCCGAGAACGGAATAACAGATCATGCGCAGCACGGCGATCTGCCCGATCGTATACCGGCACGTTTGTTTGATCTCGTACAGTCCGCCCAGTCGTTCCGACGTCCCGGCAAACAAGACCGCGAGCAGGATCAGCAGCGGAGACACCGCGACGGAAGCGGAAGCGCGATAGCTTTCGGGCGCCAGCATGAACAATGCGAACACGCAGGCCAGAGTAAGTCCGGCGAAAAACAGGCTGTACCCCGTATCCCAGAAAATAAAGCGCAGGCCCAGTTCCCGCAGCATAACCGATATTCGTTTGCCCGCCGAGCTCGGCTTGACCAGCCCGCGGGCGAGAATGCGATCGATGCTGGCATTTTTTTCGCGTTCATTCATAATCCGCAAACTCCTTTCCCAATCGTTGGATGAGGCGGTAATACCGGGACTTGACGCTTCCTTCCGCCAGATCGGTAATTCCCGCGATCTCCCGGAACGTATATCCGCCGAACAGATGCAGCCTGAAGATCTTCTGGGTATCCGGCGGCATTTCGCCCACGAACGCGAAGACCTGTTCGACCAGCTCGCCGCTCTCCAGCAGCCGGGTGAAGTCGCTTTCGTCGACAGGCTCCGTTTCGTCCAGCGTGATCGTTGCGGCCCCGTTCCGGTACGCGCGCGAGCGGTACCAGTCGATCAGCTTGTTGGCGGCGATCCGGTGCAGCCAGGTCCGGAAACTCGCGCCTCCGCGCGCATCGTAATGCCCGATCGAGCGCAGCATGGAGATGAAGATCTCCTGCGTCAGGTCCAGCGCGATATCGTCGCTCGATACCTGTCTGCGCACAAAACGGTACATGTCGTCGTAATAATGCCGCACCAGTCGGTCGGCGGCGGCGCGATCGCCGTTTCGCCGGATTTGCTTGATAAGGCGCAGCTCGTTCAACCGCCTGACCTCCTTTTTCCGTGGTTCTATGGGTATAGTCGACGGGAGTTGTCAAATAGTTTCAACGGGCGCGGCCACTTTTTTACCCCTAACAGGCCGCTTATGTGCATTCTGCTTCGCAGTGCCCTGCCGCTACAATAACGGTAACGGGCGCGTTGATCGTTTTTCGCCGAAGTCCGGCCGAAGAACGGATACGCTCCACTTTTCGAAACCAGGGGGTACGACAATGTTCAAAAAAATGTTCGCCCTGCCGGCGGTCCTGCTGCTCGGCACGTCGCTGCTGGCCGGCTGCGGAAGCGGCTCGGGCAATGAATCGGCAACGAGCGGCGCAGGCGCATCGACAGAAGAAACGTCCGCCGATCAGCCGGTGACGATCAACATGTTCACGGCTTCGCCGGAGTATACCGACGCGTTCAACGCCTATATCGAAGAGTACAAGAAGGTCAAGCCGAACGTTACGATCAACCTCGAAATCATGCAGGCCGACTACAACACCGTCCTCAAGTCGCGGATCGCGGCGGGCAGCACCCCGGACGTGTTCCAAACGACGGCTGGCGGCGATATCGACACTTACGCCGATTACAGCGCCGACCTGACGAACGAGCCGCTGGCGGCCGCGATGACCGACGCCGTGCGCGCCAATATGAGCTCCACCGACGGCAAAGTGCTCGGACTTCCGGTCAAAGGCAATCTGTTCGCTTTGATCTACAACAAAGATTTGTTCGAACAGGCCGGCATCACCGAACCTCCGGCAACGATCGCCGAAATGGACGACGCGATCGCCAAGCTCGAAGCCAAAGGCATTAAACCTTTTGCGAACGCTTACAAAGAGTGGTGGGTATGGAAGCACATCTTCCAGCACTACGTGGACGCGGCCGCGGACGACGCCGGCATCTCCGCGCAGGAACTGGTGAACAAATTCATCAAAGGCGAAACGACGTTTAGCGAGTATCCGCTGCTGGAAAACAACTTCTTCGCCTTTATCGACACGACGGTCGCGCACGGAACTGACAAGCCGCTCGAACGCGACAGCAACGCCGAAGTCAGCGATTTCGCGTCCGGCAAAGCGGCCATGATGACCGGCAAAGGCGCGTGGGACGAAGAAGCGATCATGAAGATCAACCCGGACTTCAAGCTCGGCATCATGGGCTACCCGGTCAGCGACAAAGCCGAGCAATCGCAGATCATTACCGGCGCCGACCAGGCGCTGCGCATCAATAAAGATTCGGCCGCAGCGCCGCAAACGATCGAATTCTTTAACTGGCTGTATACGTCCGAGTACGGCAAGAACTGGTTCTCCCAGGTCGCCAAAGTCATACCGCCGATCAAGGACGCGCCTCTGCCGGACCTGCAAATGCCGAAAGAAATGGACGAGATCCTGAAGACCGCGAAGTCCGGCGACCTGTCCGTCAACTACTCGCTCGACACGTTCCATCAGAAATTCGGCGAGATCATGCAGGCTTATATCGGCAAAAATAAAACGAAAGAACAAGCGATTGAAGAGATTCAGCAGGCGTGGATTCAGCTCGGTTCGTCGCAGTAAAGCTTTACAAATACCGTATAAGCAGCCGGAAGTTCGCACCTGCAAATCAGGCAGCGGGCTCCCGGCTTTTTTTGCGTACACAGGCGGTGTAGCGAGCGCTTGTTCAAATGAGCATAAATTGGGGATTTATTGATAAAGAAACGGGAGGATTTATATGTTGTTCAAAGGAGGTGTCTCGTCATGCCGCAGCCTTACCGCAAATTCACTTTTACCTTCGACTCCGGCGAGCGCTTTGGAAGCTGCGAGGAGATCGTCGGACTTGGAGAACGCATATCGGCAGATCCCGAAGAAGAAACGCCGATAACCGCGGTTACATTGGTTGGCTTCGAACTCGACAAACACTTTACCCGCTGCAGCCGCCGCACACGGGTTCAACTGGAATCGATGCGGATCGTGGCGCAAAACCGTAAAGGCCAGCAGTTGACCGAACTTTACGGCGCTCCGAGCGGAACCATCGACTGGAGGCAGAGGGAGTTCGAGCAGGGAAAAGTAGATTGGGAACTGGACTTTCTATTTTCTTCCCGGCCGTCCGCGGAAGCTTTGCAGGTCTGGAAGCTGTGGGAGAACGGCCTGCCGCTGCGCGCCAACGAATGGGTCGATCTGTCTGCGGAGCTGCAAAGCGGCTGGCTGGAAGCGGTGCGGATCAAGGGATATTCGGAAGCGGAATACGTTCGCGGCGATGCGCCGATCGAAATCGATATGCGCGGCGTGCGGGATCGGAACACTTTTTTTCTGGCGCTGGGCGAAGCGATGATCGGCCCGGGCGGTTATTACGGGCACGAAGCACTTAGCCTGGACGATCTGCTGTGCTGCGAACCGGGGCTGCCGGCTCCGGACAAGCTTGTGCTTGTGTACGATCTCCCTTCTGGAGGAGATACACGGCCGGGGGAAGATCTTTTTTTGAATCAAAATACAAAGGAGGCCCGGGAGCTGCGGCGGCTGTTCGACAAATACGGCGTAACGCTGACGCCTATCGACCGGACTTCGCAGGCGGTATACCGGAAGGAGAACGAATCTCCATGAAAATCTCCGATATCGAAGCGCGCGAAGGCATCGTTTGGACAGAGCGGGAACAGGAAGCGGAATACCCGCTGCCCCGCTGGTATGCGGGTGTGCGCGAGAAATCCCTGCACGAATTGACGCTGGACGATCTGGGGCGCTTTGTGAGACAGGAGCTTTACCTGGCGGATATCCTGCCTTACGTGCTGGAAAAGCTGTGCGAAGATCCGCTGGCCGGAGCGCTGTACCGGGGGCAGCTGCTTCGAGCGGTATCCGATCTTTCCGACGACGGCTGGAAGCGGCTGGACGAGTCGTCGCGCGCGGCATGGGCGGAGTGTATCAGAGAGGCCCGGCAGGAAGCGGAGCGTAATCTGATCGCGGCTGACGTTCTACTGAAACGTTTGGAGTCGTAATATTCGGTATAGCCAAAGGAGGTGTTTTTGTGACGCTTACCCAGAAAGACCGTGAAATGAATGCGAAACTCGGCGAAATTTTTGACATGAAAGAAAGCGGACAAGCGGACTTTGCGCTGCTGGAACGCTACTCTTACGACTCGGAGGGACTGGTACGCGTCGAAGCGGCCGCGGCTTTCTACACTTTCTTCGACGAGCGCGCGCAGCAGATCCTGCTGCGTCTCGCGAACGATCGCGATTGGCTGGTTCGAACGGAAGCGTGCGAATCGCTGTGCCTCAGCCGGTCGGAGCATGTACTGGAGTTTCTGAAAACCAAACTTCGCCGGGATCGTTCCGTTAAAGTGCGGACTTATGCGGTGCTGTCCTACGGCGATATCGTGTGGGAACTGGATAAAGACCGTCACGAGTGTCTCCTTTTTATAAAAGAAACCCGGCTGCGCGAAACCTCTCCCGGGATGCTGTTGGCCTGCGATAAAGTGCTGTATGAGATGGGCGAAGAAGAAGCACTTGACCGGCTGCTGGATGGGTTGAAGCTCGATAAGCTTAATCACCGCTGTTCAGCCGGCAATCGTTTGCTGGAAGTGGTGAATGCCCGGAACGCGCGCCGAATCCGGTACGAAGCGCTCGACTGGCTGGGCCGGGAATCGGTTTCCGCGACCGTCAGCATCGCTGTAGAGCTGATCGATGCGTGCATTGCGGCGGAAGGGAAGGATGCGGCGAAGAAGCAGTCGGAGATCGAAAACCAAACTTGGTGACGACACGCAGGAGGAGGCGATCCGCATCGCGGCTATCGCATATACGTTATTCGCGGCGGTCCGGCGGACGAATGGCTGACCCGGATTTCGCTGGCGCGCACGACGGAAGAGCTGGAAGAGAGTCTGGCCGAACGGATGATCGAGGAAAAAGAACAAGAGTCCGCCATTGCGCTAAATGAGACGATCATCGGATTTTTGGCGCCAAACTTTTCAATAACTTAACTGCCGGAAGCGGAAAGGAGAACTATTATGAAAATCGTCGGCTTGAAAAAACTCGATCCCGTTATCCGCTTTTGGAGAAGGGTGATCCAGAAAGAGCGGGACTGGTTCGAGCGAATGGAGAACGACCGCGAAGCGGTGTTCGACGAACTGTCCGAGGCGCTGCAGTCGGTGGACGCCAATCTTGTATTCGAGGTATCGGAGCAGCTGGTGGAGGGCAAAAGGGAACTGATCCTGTCGGCCGACGGCATCTTCGATTCGTTCGATAGCGTCATCTCGCTGTACGATGCCGCGCCCGAGCTCAAGTATTGGAAAGTGATCGCTTTTCGGCCCCGTATGCAGTCGGCGGACGGTCTGGTCATCCAGATGATAGATTGGAAATTATCGTATGACGATATTTATTTCAGCTTCGAGCCGCATGAAAATGATGTCGATCTGAACGTGCATATCCGGAACTACGATGCGGAAGACGGGCGTTTTTCAAGCGCTTATTTTATTCTGCTGGATACGCTGATCGGCGAGTTCGACGCGGTGATGCGGATCGGCGAAACGAAGTTTCAGCGGCTGGAAGAATCGGAGATAAGCGGGCTGCGTCCGTTTGTCGAGCTTACGGAAGTAGTGGATTCGCTGATTTGAGGAAGATCGGTAGGGGAAACAACGCCCGGAAAGGGGTCCTGTGTGAAGCTGAATCGACAAATGCAAGAATATCTTCTGGCAGCCGAACGTCCGAATTGTGCCGCAGCCGCGCCGATCGACGAAATCGGGTTCGAGCGTCTGTGCCAGCCCGTTTTTGTAGAATGGGACGGCTGCGTGCTGCTGCAAAGCGAACACACCGCCGGGCTTCCCTCCAACTTTCAGCCGGGCCCGTTGTGGAGCGACCGGACAGCGTTGGAAGCTTTCCGCAATCATATTCATATAAACGACCTTTTTACCGGGACCTGTTCTCCGCTTCAAGCGTTTCGTACGGGGTTGCATCTTTTCGAAGCGTGGCACAGCGCATTAAACCGGACGTTTGCGGGCGGGGAACAGCCGATCCTGCTCGTACTGTCGTTCGATGGAGAAGAAGCCGTACTGCGTTTTTATGTAAAAAGATCGAACGAGCCGGTTTGGCTGAACGAAGCTTCATTGGAAGACTATGCGGAAGGGCTGATGGTTGCCGGAATTTAAACCGATCCTCGAAAAGAAAGGAGATTTATCATGGCTTTATTTGGTCCTTACACCGGCGATTCAAGCAGCTCCGAAGCTTATGCGATCGGCGTTCATTGGAAAGAGAAGCTCGGTTACAAGGTCGTTGAAGGAAGCGGCTTCTACGGACACTTTTTCGGGGGACAGACCTGGGAGCTTCCGCTTTGTCCATCCTGCCGGCAGCCGCTTCAGCAGATTCTTACGTTCGATCTGAACGACCCGGCGCTGCTTGAGCTCAAAGTCGGAGGGCTATCGGAGCTTCCGCTCGTCTCGTGCCTCAACTGCTCGTACTGCTGGGAGCCGCAGGCTTTTCGCCTGATTGTGCCTGAAAATAAGGTGCAGATCGTCGATCAGTGGGATGATCAGGATTGGCGGATGGACGAAGAAGATCGTCTGCCCGTGCCGCTTCCGCAAACGTCGATGAAGCTAGAGCGTATGACCGAAGACGATCTGCCGATCGACGAGGACTGCTTCGAGCTTGCCTTGGAACGTTTCGGCCGGGAGCAGATCTGCCGCATCTTGGGCGCGCCGCTATATCTGACGGACCCGATCGACCGGCAGTGTCCGGGCTGCGGTTCGGAAATGATCTATGCCGCGCAGATTATCGAAGACGACTATACGCAAAAGCCGCCGCTGATTTCGGTGGTCGATTTCAAGCTGGGCGAACTGGTCCTGTATTTCTCGCTCTGCCCTTCCTGCCTGATCTTGAAAACGGAGATGCAGGGAACGTAAGCGGCGGCAAAGCAGGAGTTTTACCGACTCATTTATACTCATAGGCCAGATTCGGAAAATAGCGTCCCCGGTACAATTATTTTTGCTTTTTGAAGCAGGATTGCCCAAATAGCGTCCCGGGTACATCTATTTTCACAAGAAGAGGTCCTGATGGCGGCAGGAAGAAGAAATAAATGTACTCCTGGTTACTACTTAGGTCCTCTCTATCGTCATTCTATAAAAAAAAGGATTTTTCAACCCGAATCT
>NZ_JAULSA010000003.1:0-578747 GCF_030518235.1 Saccharibacillus sp. CPCC 101409
GGCTTGGCCCCTCCCGCGACCGGACTTTCACCGGCTAGAAAAAGAGTGCTTGGCTGGGCACGCTGCTTCCGATGTGACTTTCTTCGAAAGTCTTTAACTCCTCCACGAACATCCCCTTCCCTCCGCATTCATTTTCCAGGCTGCTGCACACATGGCCAAGCCGCCCACCCCTAAAAGCCGCCGCCAACCGGGCGGCCTCGGGGGTAGGGAGGGGAGAGAAGAAGGGCCCGGCTTGAGATATGCCGGGCCCTTCTTCTTCGTTTTGAAAAGCTTAGGGTGCCGCCCCTGGCGAGCACAGTGAATTTAAAAAAGCAATATTAGTTTTCCTGAGGTCCTGTCTCCCTCAACGCTGCATCGGCAGTTTCCCGTTGCCTTCATTGTCGTTACGACCGGGGATGCCGCTTTGGAGGAGCCGGATATGGAAAGCGAATTCGAAGAGACCGACGATCACGACGGCGTTGGCGAGCAGTTTGAGGCCGATTTTATTCACTTGCTTTCCTCCTCTGTTGTCGATTCGTGGTGGGTTTCGCTCCGGATCGGTCCCGGGAACCGTTTCCGGCAATCGGGCGAAAAACAAAACCGGTTCGGGGCCGGGAAAGCGAATGAGAAAAGAAGTGTAGAAGTATGGCAGATTTCTTGACAGAAGAAGCATTCAGTTCCGAACGTTCCTTTTACGGAAACGTGAATTCGTTCGTCATTTATTTGACTTTAAAAAATGGGGCTGGTACACTGTTATTGCTGCGTTAAAGCAGCATAAGGATCGCTCTCCGGCTTTTTTCGTCCTTTTTTCACTCGACTAAAGGATAGGGAAAAGCGTCGAAGAGCCGTTTCCGCTCGTCCGTTAGCACGCTTCTCCGCCGGTATTTTCCACTGACGAAATTCCTGCCGGGATAGAGGACGGACGACCAATACAAAGGTGCAAAGGCACCCACGGAGGAATGTACAATGGCAACGGTAGTCGTAGTGGGAACGCAGTGGGGAGACGAAGGCAAAGGCAAAATCACGGATTATCTGGCGGAAGGCGCCGACGTGGTCGCTCGCTATCAGGGCGGCAACAACGCGGGCCATACCATTTTGATCGAAGGCAAAAAATATAAACTCACGATGGTGCCGTCGGGCATTTTCTATCAAGATAAAGCATGCGTGATCGGCAACGGGATGGTCATCAACCCCAAAGCGCTGATCGACGAGATTAATTATATTCACGACAACGATTTTACAACCAAGAACCTGTCTATCAGCGACCGCGCGCATATCATTCTTCCGTATCATATGGTGCTGGACGCGCTGGAAGAAGAACGTAAAGGACCGAACAAGATCGGGACGACCGGCAAAGGGATCGGGCCGTGCTATATGGACAAAGCGGCGCGCACCGGCATCCGCATGTCCGACCTGATGGACGCCGAGGAATTCGAGCTCAAGCTGCGCCATCTGGTCAAAGAAAAGAACCATATCATCGAGCAGGTCTACGGCGGTACGCCGGTGGACGTCGAAGAAATTCTGAAGAGCTATCTGGAATATGCGGAAGTGCTGCGTCCTTACGTCAAAGATACGTCGGTCGTGCTGAACGATTATATCGACGAGGATAAAAAAGTGCTGTTCGAAGGCGCGCAGGGCGTCATGCTCGATATCGACCAGGGCACGTATCCGTTCGTCACTTCGTCCAACCCGTCCGCGGGCGGCGTATGCATCGGTTCGGGCGTGGGCCCGGCGAGAATCCAGCAGGTAATCGGCGTCGCCAAAGCGTACACGACCCGCGTCGGCGACGGTCCGTTCCCGACCGAGCTGCACGACGCGATCGGCGACACCATCCGCGAAACGGGGCACGAATACGGCACCGTAACGGGCCGTCCGCGCCGCGTGGGCTGGTTCGACACCGTCGTGGTGCGCCACGCCAGACGCGTCAGCGGCATCACCGGCTTGTCGCTCAACTCGCTCGACGTGCTGACGGGGCTGGAAACGGTCAAGATCTGCACGGGTTATAAGCTGCGCGGCGAAGTCATCAACCACTATCCGGCGAGCCTCAAACTGCTGTCGGAATGCGAAGCGGTGTACGAGGAAATGCCGGGCTGGCACGAAGACATCACGGGTGCCAAGACGCTCGACGATCTGCCGGAAACGACCCGCAATTACGTCAACCGCGTCAGCGAACTGACCGGGATTCCGATCGCCATCTTCTCGGTCGGCCGCAACCGCGAGCAGACGAATCCGGTTCTGCCGATTTACGTATAAGTCCGCGTCGAAGCGAAAGCGGCGGGCGGGATGTCACATCTTGTTCGTATAAAAAGAGAGTTAGCTACGTTCAAACCCGCGCCCCGCGCGGGTTTTTCTCATTTTGTCAAAGTTGAAAATTTCTTCGTGGGTGTGGTAAAGTAGACAAGGGTTGAAAAGGTTAAGATTTTGTTACTATTTCCCCCCGTAAGTTTGCAAGGCAAAGGAGAAGATCATGGAGAGTCAAAGCAGCAGCGGCCCGAGCGAAAATGTATCCCTGGAGCAGTCGGACACTCAACCGGAGATGCGTCGGCCGGGCACATTCACAGCGGGAACCAGAGGGCCGAACCGGGCGCGCAAATGGGCGGCGGGCATCCTCGGAAGCGTGGCGCTTGCGGGCGGACTGACGTTTGCCGGGTTCCGATATATCGAAGATCATACTACGGTTTATTATACGGTTTATTCGGGCGACGAAGCGGTCGGCACGATCGCGGACAAACAGCAGCTCGCCGACTTGATTGCGAAGAAACAGCGGGAGTTTTCCAAAAAATATCCGGACGCGGACATGAAGCTGTACGCGGACGGTTTTCGCGCGGAAGCGGCCGAGGGCTATAAAGCCGAGCCGGCCACGCAGGCGACGCTGGACAAGCTGGACGGCATGATCAAAGCGTACGCCACCGGCGTCGAGCTGCTCGTGGACGGACAGGCGATCGGGATCGTGAAGGATGAAGACACCGCCAAGAAGCTGATCGATAAAGTCGAGAAATCCTACATAGAAAAAGGAACGCAGACGTCGAACGCCGTCAAAAAACTGGCTTCGACCGGCGCGTCCTCTTCTTCCGCGGAGGGTTCGGCGTCGAAGCTGGAATCGATCAAAGTCAATGAAAAAGTCTCGTACGCCGATACCAAAACGTCGCCGGATCGCATCTTGACCGAGGCCAAAGCCTACGACCTGCTCAAGAACGGCGAAGAAAAACCGGTGACTTACACCGTTGCGGAAGGCGATACGGTCAGCTCGATCGCGGCCAGGTTCGAGATTACCCAGGACGAGATCTATGCCAACAACGCGGATATCGAAGAATTCACGCTCCAGATCGGCCAGAAACTGCGCATTACGCTGCCCGATCCGGCCATTACCGTGACGACGGTCGAATCCGTATCGGAACAAATGCCGACCGCGGCCGAGATCGAGATCCGCCACAGTTCGGAAATGTACGTCGGCAAGCGCATGGTGATCTCCAAAGGCCGCAAAGGCGTGAAAGAAGTCAATTACCGGCTGACCAAAGAAAACGGCGAGATCGTGCGCGAAGAATGGATCGGCCAGGAAGTGGTCAAGAAATCTTCCCCGATGATCGTTGTCAAAGGCACCAAAGCCAAACCGGTCGAAAAGCCCGTCGTCGAAATCGAAGAAAAAACGCTGGAGACTTCCTTGTCCGCGGCTTCGTCGCCTGAATCGTCGACGCCGAGCGAAAGCTCGGATTCCGAGCAGCAGGAGCCGGTATCGTCCAGCGGCAGCGGATTCGGCTGGCCGGTCGGCGGCGCGTCCATCTCCAGCACCTTCGGCACGAGATGGGGTAAACTGCACGCCGGCGTCGACCTGACCGGATCGTCGAATATCATGGCGTCCGCTCCCGGCACCGTTACCTACGCCGGCCAGATGAACGGCTACGGCAACATCATCATCGTCAGCCACGGCGACGGCTTCGAAACGCGCTACGGCCACCTGAGCAGCATCGGCGTGAGCGTCGGCCAATCCGTTTCCCGCGGCGAGTCGATCGGCGTGATGGGCAATACCGGCCGTTCCACCGGCACGCATCTGCACTTCGAGATCCGCCATAACGGCAGCCCCGAGAATCCTTTGTCTTATCTGCCTTGATTATCGCGCGGCTGAACCACCCAGCCGCTGCTTTTCCCGCCTCCAATCATTAAAGCGCCGCCGGTATGAGCCGGCGGCCGCCATGTCGAGAAGTTCGAAGCGCAGAAAAGTCTCAGGGGCAGAGGGGGAGTTTGTGTAGGAGCGATAGCGTTCGCCTTTGAAATCGGGAAGCCGCCGCTTAAATCTCATCACAGCTTCCCGATTTCAACACGCGACCGAAGCAAACTCCCCCGGCGCCCCTCACCGACTTTTCTAAACAGCGCCTCTTCACGACATTCCGCGCCGCCGGGTTTATTCCCGGCGGCGCTTTTTCCCGTCGCCTATGGTAAAATAACGAAGATATCCCCGCATCAAAACGGGGGAGTCGAAGCAGGGGGGCTGAAAGAAATGCAGGGCAAAATCCTGGTTGTCGACGACGAACAGCCGATTGCGGATATATTGAAATTCAATCTCGAAAAAGAAGGCTACGAAGTCACCTGCGCGTTCGACGGCATCCGCGCGGTGGAGCTGGCGCTCAGCGAGCCGCCGGACCTGATTCTGCTCGACCTGATGCTGCCGGGCAAAGACGGCATGGACGTCTGCCGCGAAGTGCGGGCCAAGCTGGCCGTGCCGATCATCATGCTGACCGCCAAAGACGGCGAGATCGACAAAGTGCTCGGCCTGGAACTCGGCGCGGACGATTACGTCACCAAGCCGTTCAGCACGCGCGAGCTGCTGGCGCGGGTCAAAGCGCAGATGCGCAGACACCAGCCGGGCGCGTCGCTGCATCCGGGCGCGGAAGTCCAGCGTCAGGGACTGGCCGTGGACGACCTTTTTATCGATACGGATATGTACGCGGTGTACAAGAACGGCGAGCCGCTCGACCTGACGCACCGCGAATACGAGCTCGTTTATTATATGGCGAAGAACGCCGGGCGGGTCATGACCCGCGAACATCTGCTGCAGGCCGTCTGGGGCTTCGAATACTTCGGCGACGTGCGCACCGTGGACGTGACGATCCGGCGGCTGCGCGAGAAGATCGAAGACGATCCGAGCAAGCCGGAATATATCCTCACCCGGCGCGGCCTCGGCTATATGATGCGTTCCAACAAGCCGGGAGGATTTTGACAGATGCTGCGCAAAGCGCCGTTTTTCCGTTCGGTGCAGGCGAAGCTGATTATCGTGTACATGCTGCTGATCCTGATCGCGATGCAGCTGATCGGCGTGTACTTCGTCAGCGCGATGAAGACGTCGCTGACGAACAACTTTACGAACGACCTCAAAGAGCAGGCGGAGCTCTTATCCGTCCTGGCCGGACAGAACTGGACGGGCAGCGGAGAAGCGGCCGAAGACAAGACCGCGAGCCTGCGCACGCTGGTCGACAACTTCTCCAGCATGAGCAGCGGCGAGATCCAGGTGCTCGACGTCAGCGGGCGCGTGCTGATCACTTCGCTGTCCTCGCACGCGGACCTGGTGAACAGCAAGAATACGCAGACCGTCGTCAGCCGCGCGCTGCAGGGGATCGACGATAACGAAGAATACATTATCGACGAAGACAACCTGCGCAAGAAAGTCGTCGCCAAGCCGGTGTTCAGCGGCGAGAAGATCGTCGGCGCGATCTATATCGTCGCTTCGATGCAGGGGCTGTACGATACGATGCAGCGGATCAACAATATTTTCATCTCCGGCGTGCTGATCGCGCTCGGGCTGACGGCCGTGCTGGGCGTCATCCTGGCGCACACGGTCACGCAGCCGATCAAGGAAATGACCAAACGGGCGACCGCGGTCGCCGAAGGGCGCTTTCACGTCCGCATGCCGGTATTCGGCAGCGACGAGATCGGGCAGCTCGGCGAAGCGTTCAACCATATGACGAGCCGGCTGCAGGGCGTATTGTCGCTCAACGAAGAGGAGAAGGAGAAGCTGGCCTCCATCTTGACCAATATGAGCGACGGCGTGATCGCCGCCGACGAAGGGGGTTCGGTCATCCTGGTCAACCGGGTGGCCAGCGCCATGCTCGGGATGCGGGAAGCCGAGATTATCGGCCGCAGCATCTCGGATCTGCTCGAGCTGCCGGAGGAGGACGAGGAACTGGTCGACGCCGGGCTGCGCAGCATTATTCTCGGCGGCAGCGGCGGCACGCCGGATGCGCCCGCGGCGCCGGGCGGGCGCGAGGACCTGACGATCCGGGCGACGCTCAGCCCGATCCACCGCCGCGAAGGCGGAGCGGAAGTGGGCGTCAGCGGCACGATCGCCGTCCTGCAGGACATCACCGAGCAGGAACGGCTCGATACGCTGCGGCGCGAGTTCGTGGCGAACGTGTCGCACGAGCTGCGCACGCCGCTCACGACGATCAAGAGCTATACCGAAGCGCTCGAAGACGGCGCGCTGGACGACCGCGAAGTGTCCGGACGCTTCGTCGGCGTCATCCAGAACGAGACCGAGCGCATGATCCGGCTGGTCACGGACCTGCTCCAGCTCTCGCGCATGGATTCCAAGGAGACGGCGGTGCGGCACAAGCGCACCGACCTGTTCGAGCTGATCGAGGAGGTCGCGGAGCGCTTCGCGTTCCCGATGCGCCGCAAAGGCATCTCGATCTCGCTGGAAGCTTCGCCGGAACTCGGCGCTTACGTCGGCATCGATCGCGACCAGATCGACCAGGTGCTGGACAATGTGGTCTCGAACGCGATGAAGTACACGACCGAAGGCGGCCGCGTGACGCTGGACGCTTATCCGCTGGAGAGCGGCGACCGCTTCGCGGTCGTCGTATCGGATACCGGTATCGGCATCCCGAAAGAAGAACTCGGCCGGATCTTCGAGCGTTTCTACCGGGTCGACAAAGCGCGCTCGCGCGGCATGGGCGGCACGGGCCTGGGGCTTGCGATCGCGCGCGAGATCGTGCAGGCGCACGGCGGCGAGATCTATATCGAATCCGACTTGGGGCAGGGCACGGTCGTGACCTTCACGCTGCCGGCCTATGCGGAAGGAGGCGGCGCCTAGATGAAGGAACGGCTCAAAACGGCGGCGCTGACCCTGCTGGTCGCCGTCAGTCTGGTGCAGAGCTATCTGCTGATCTACCGGCTGCCCGGCACGGGCCCGGTGGCCGTCTCGTCGGCGGGCTACGTCCGCACCGACGAGATGGGCGAGCAGAAAAGCGTCGAGGATACGCTGTATCCCGACCGGATGGTTATCCATATGGGCAAAGACAGGCATACGGTCTTCTATCCCGATTCCGCTTTTTACAAACTGATCTATGCGCGTATCCAGGCGCGGGACTTCGCGGCGTT
Source organism: Saccharibacillus sp. CPCC 101409 (assembly GCF_030518235.1). Lineage (GTDB taxonomy): Bacteria > Bacillota > Bacilli > Paenibacillales > Paenibacillaceae > Saccharibacillus. The sequence continues at coordinate 7,351 of NZ_JAULSA010000003.1, forward strand.
CCAGGTGCAGCCGTCCGGCGGCACGGACTGGGAGAAGATCGCCGAGAACAACTCCGGCATCGAGCTGTCGTTCGGCACCGGGCTGCCCGTGCCGCTGCTGCAGAAAACGATGCGGCTGGCGGCCGATCCCGCGTTCGAGACGACGAGCATCGACCGCATCTGGATCTATACGGGCAGCGGCGACGAGAAGCCGCGGGCGTTCTTCTTCAGCTCGAACGGCAAAGACGTGTACGAAGCGACGCAGATCGACCTGACCGTGCAGGACGTGCTTCAGCACGTGGCGTTCGGCGCGGAATGGACGCCGTATACGGCGCTCAAGAAGCATACGCTGTATATCCCGTCCAAGCCGATCGTGCTGGCCGAAGCGGTGCTGGACACCGCCTCGTTTACAAGCGACCAGATGCAGCGCAATCTGTTCGCCGATCCGGCGGTGACGCGCAATATCCACGAGCAGGACGGCTCGGATATCTATACCGACAGCAAGCGCAGCCTCCAGGTGGAGGACGAAGGACGCTGGATGACGTACACCGACCCGGCGGCGGTGCCGGCGATTCGCGCGGACGCTACGGAAAGCGTCCTGTCCGCGGTGGACTTCATCAACCAGCACGGCGGCTGGAACGGCAGCTACCGCGCGGTGCTGCCGTCCGGCGAGTCGAAGCTGGACGACGACCTGAATCTGCGCTTCCAGCAGTATTACGGCTCGCTGCCGATTCTCGGCAGCGGCACCGTGCGCTACGGCTATATGAACCTGATTCTCCAGCAGGGCACCGTCTCGTTCTACGAACGTTCCCTGATGGAAACGACGGAAGAAAGCGAGCAGGGACCGCAGTACACGCTGTCCGGCGGACAGGAGCTGATCGACCGGATCGCCAAAGTCGAAGAAGTGCACGGGCTTAAAGTCGTTAGTTTGTATCCGGCGTACACGCCGCGCATGAACGGCGAGACGCTGCGGCTCGTGCCGGGCTGGGCCGCCGAAATGTCGGACGGCACGACCGTCACGTTCAATTGACGCGCGGGCCGCGCGGCTTCGCCGCGAAGGGCCCGGCTGCTTCGGCGGCGGAGGAAGCGTAGCGGCGGCGGGATTCTTGAGCCGGCCGGCATACGGCCGAAAGGAGGAATCGGGACTTGGATTGGGGAAGAGCCAAAAACGTATTGATCTATGCGTTTCTGCTGCTGAATCTGGTGCTCGGCTATCAGCTGTGGACCGATGCGCGCGAGCAGCAGGGCGTCAGCCTCGGGTTCGATTCGCTGAGCGAAAGCACGCAGCGGGCGATGGAAGACAAGAATATCCAGGTGCTGACCTCCGTGCCGGGCGATACGCCGAGCCTGCCGAAGATTTCGTACCGGTACGCCGGCGCCGCGCCGGAAGAACCGGTGCCGCTGAAAGCGTCCGCCGACAGCAAGCTGATCTTCGCGCCGGGCGACCTGGCTTCGGCGCTGAAAGCGGAGATTCCGAATATCGGCGACTACAGCTACGACGCGTTCGGAGGCGGGGACGGCTCGTTCACGCTGCACCCGCTGTTCGAGCAGCGCTGGCCGCTGTTCAACGTTAACCTGGAACTTTTTTATACCGATCAGAAGATTACCGCTTACCGCGGCGCGCCGGTCGTGATCGAAGATGCCGGCGGCGGCGCGGAAGTGCTTCCGGCGCAGAAAGCGCTCGGCACGCTGATCGAAAACTATCTGCCCGAAGGCTCGGTGGTCAAAGATATCGCGCTGGGCTTCTACGGCCAGACGTTCGATTCCGAGACGCAGGTCGCGGCGCCGGTATGGCGCTTTACGATCGAAAGCGAAGCGGCATACAGCGTCTATTATGTACAGGGCGCAAGCGGAGACGTCATCAGTCCCTGAAGCAGCGAGAGAGAAGGAGAGAGCAATGGGTATGGGAATGCGTTTTACCGTATTGTCCAGCGGCTCGACGGGCAACGCCACGGTGGTGGAGCTCGGCGATACGTCGCTGCTGGTCGATGCGGGGCTTAGCGCCAAGCGGCTGGAAGAGCTGTTTCGCGAGCGCGAGGTGTCGCCCGAGCATTTGAGCGGCATCCTGATCACGCACGAGCACTCGGACCATATCAAAGGTCTGGGCGCGATCGCGCGCAAGTATCATCTGCCGGTCTACGCCAACGCGAACACCTGGGAAGCGATGGAGAAGCATGTGGGCAAGATCGAACCGGAGCAGCGCAGGATTCTGGAAACGGGAGCGGCGATAGATTTCGGCTCGCTGCGCGCGGTTTCTTTCGGGATTTCGCACGACGCGGCGGAGCCGGTCGGCTACACGTTCGACGACGGCGCGCACAAGCTGAGCCTGGCGACGGACCTCGGGTATATGAGCGACAAAGTCAAAGAGTCGATTATCGATTCCGACGTGCTGGTGCTGGAGTCCAACCACGATATCGAGATGCTGCGAATGGGCCGGTATCCGTGGAATATCAAGCGGCGCATCCTGAGCGATATCGGCCATTTGTCCAATGTGGCGGCGGGCGAAGCGCTGGGCGATCTGCTCAACGGACGGCTCAAGCGGACGTATCTGGCGCATCTCAGCCGCGACCACAATATGATGGAGATCGCGAAAATGACGGTGCGCTGCTCGATGGAGGACTGCGGCGTATTCTTCAAGGACAGCGAATTCCAGCTGCGCGATACGCACTGGAATATGCCGACGCCGTGGGACGAAGTGGGAAGCAAAGACTGAACTTGAACCCGCGGAGTCGCCGGGCGGCAAATCGGTTTAATGGATAACAGCAAATCGGGACCGGAGCAAAGCCGGAAGCGATGCAGAGAGAAGGGTGAGTATGAGCCTGTTTGACGACGAATATTACGGCGGCGGAAGCAGAGGCTTCAGCGGAGGCGGGAGACGTTCCAGCCGCCGGCGCGGCCGATCGGGCGGGTACCGCCGCTCCGGCGCGGGCACCGGCACGATCGTATTGAGCGCGCTGCTGGCTTCGCTGCTCACCGCGCTGCTGCTGGGCGGCGCGTTCGCTGTCTTTGTGCTGCCGAAGCTCGGCGGAACGTCATCTTCGGCGGGACTCGGCTCGACTTCGGCCCTGGCGTCCGGCGATCCGTACGACCGGCTGATCCAGGCCGCGGCGTCCGTGCGGCCGTCGGTCGTCAGCGTCGTCAATCACCGCACCGCGGGCGATACGACGCTGCAGGGAGCGGCGCTGGGTTCCGGCGTTATTTTCAAAAAAGACGGCGGAAAAGCTTACGTGATTACCAACAACCACGTCGTCGCGGGCGCTAAAGAACTGGAGACGGTGCTGATCGACGGAACCAGCCTCAAAGCCAAGCTGGTCGGTTCGGATACGATTACGGACGTGGCCGTGCTGGAGATCGACAGCGCCAAAGTCGGCGTTGTGGCGCAGATCGGCGACTCCGACAAACTGCGGCTCGGCGAGACGGTGATCGCGCTCGGCAATCCGCTCGGACTCGGCGACACGCTCACCTCGGGCATCGTCAGCTATCCGAAGCGCGTCATGCCGGTATCGCTCAACGAAGACGGCGTCTACGACTGGGAGCAGCAGGTGATCCAGACCGACGCCGCGATCAACGAAGGCAACAGCGGCGGCGCGCTGGTCGATCTGGACGGCCGCCTGATCGGCATCAACACGATGAAGATCGCCGACACCGGCGTCGAAGGCATCGGGTTCGCGATTCCGGTCAACCAGGTAATGGCGACGGCGGGCGAGCTGCTGACAAGCGGCAAGATCAGCCGGCCGTATCTCGGCGTGTATTCGCTCGACCTGAACAACCCGTACTCGCCGATGGACGAAGACCAGGTGGACAGCCTGAAGCTGCCCGGCAGCGTGACCAAAGGCGTCGTCGTGCTGGAATCGCTCGGCCCGGCCAAAGACGCGGGCATCGAGCTCAACGACGTGATCGTCGGCTTCGACGGCCAGAGCATCGACTCCACGCTTATGCTGCGCAAATACCTCTACGGCAAAAAGCAGATCGGCGATAAGATGACCATCAGCTACTATCGGGACGGCAAGAAGCAGAGCGTCAGCGTTACGCTCGGCGAACGTCCGGAGCAGGGCGAAGAGTAAGCCCGGCCGCTCGGCGGCCTTTTTCAAACCAATAAATCGAACAATCGGGAGTGTCGTTCATGTACTGTGTCTGCAAACAACATATCGAGAAAGCGCTGGAGGACTTCGTCGACGAATACGAAGACGCGCCGGACCTCGTGAATCTCAAAGAAACCGAATTCTCCGACTGGGACCCGCCCGTCCAGTGCGCGCACTGCGAACAGCCGGCGGAAGTGCTGGTCGTCTGACCTTCGCCCGAGCCGGGCATCCATTCGAAGCACCCGATCGCCCCGCCGGCCCGGACTTTGTTAAATGATCGTTATCCGATATCCGACCGGCAACCGGCGGAAGTGAAAGGGAGCCTTGAACCGATGAATCCGCTTTATGGCTATGGGCTGACAGCCCTCGTTCTACTGGCTTTCCTGGTCAGCTATCTGCGCGACAAACGGCGAATCCGCGTCGGCATGCTGCTGACGTTCGGACTGCTGCTTCTTGCTTTTTCGCTGATGATCAGCCTGATCCGGGTCGCCGACGATAACAATACGGTCATGTACGCCGCCGCGTTCGGAGCGCTCGCGTTTGTCGTGCTGCTGCCGCTGCTGGTGGTCGGCGCGGGCGCGGGACTGATCTACAACGCGCGCATCCTCTGGCGCAAAGAAGGCTTTAGGCCGAAAAACCTGCTCACGCTGGGTCTCGGCCTGCTGATCTTTGCGTACCTGGGACTGCTGATGACTTCTTCGCTGTGGACGGACCGTGAGGAGCTGGCGCTGCCGGTCGGCTTTATGACGGTGGTCACCGGTTACTTCGGCTTTGTTTTTCTGTGCTACCTCGTATCGTGCGTGCTGTACAATCTGGTGCGCCCGCGGCCGCCGCGCGACTATATCGTGGTGCTCGGCGCGGGGCTCAAAGGCGATAAAGTGACGCCGCTGCTCGCCGGACGGCTGAAGCGCGGCATCGACTTTTACAGGAAGCAGGAAGCCGTGCCGTACATACCGCCCGTGTTCGTCGTATCCGGCGGGAAAGGTTCGGACGAGATCATCTCGGAAGCGGCCGCCATGCGCAATTATTTGCTGGAGCAGGGTATTCCCGGCGAGCAGATTCGCATGGAGGACCAATCGGTCAACACGCTGCAGAATATGGCTTTTTCCAAAAAGATCATGGATGCGGAAAGCGGCGAAGGAAAGTATACGGCCGTGTTCGCGACCAACAACTTCCACCTGTTCCGGGCCGGCGTGTACGCGCGCAAAGCGGGGCTGAAAGCGGACGGAATCGGTTCGAAAACCGCTTTTTATTATCTGCCGAATGCCTTCATCCGCGAGTATATCGCCATTTTGTCCATGTACCGCAGATGGCATATGACGTTTCTCGGCGGGATTGCGCTGATGTTCGTCCTGATCGTGCTGGCGATCTGGTGGACGAATCGTTCGCTCGGCGGATAATCCGGGAATAAGTCGATTGTTGAGGCGAAAAAGAGTACACTTAAAAAGAAGAAACTCAAGTGGGGTGAGCAAAGCATGGCAGAAGAAGAAGTATTATTGACGCAGGAAGGGTTCGACAAGCTCCAGGCGGAGCTCGACGACCTCAAATACGTGAAACGCAAAGAGCTGGCCGAGCGCATCAAGCTGGCGATCAGCTACGGCGACCTCAAGGAGAACAGCGAGTACCATTCGGCCAAGGACGACCAGGCTTTTATGGAAACGCGCATTATTATTCTGGAGAAAATGCTGAACAGCGCCCGCATCGCGGACGCCGCGCATACCGATTCGAGCACCATTCACGTGGGCTCCAACGTCGTGCTCAAAGACATCGAATTCGGCGACACGCTGGATTACCAGGTGGTCGGACCGGCCGAAGCGGACGTGGCAAACGGCAAGATCTCGTACGAAAGCCCGCTCGGCAAAGCCCTGATGGGCAAAGCCGTCGGCGACAAGATCAACGTGGACGCGCCGATGGGCACGATCTCGTACGAGCTGCTGGAGATCAAGGGACTGTAGGAATCAGGTTAAAGAATTGCATCGGAAAAAGAAGACGGCCCGGCCGCGCGTTTGCGCGGGGAGGCCGTCTTTTTTGGCGTGGAAAAAGGCGGGGCGGGCGGCTCTTCCGAGCTTCGGGGTAAGCCGCTCAGTCCGGCCCGCTGCGGGCTTCGGCGACTTTGAGAGCCAGCGACGCAAGCTGCCCGCGCTCGGCTTCCGTAAGCACCCCGGCCAGTTCGCCGATCCGGCGCTCGATCTCGCCGCCGATCTCGCGCGCGATCCGCCGTCCGTCCGGCGTCAGCCTGACGTTGAAGCCGCGCCGGTCTTCCGGCGAAGGAATGCGCTCGACCAGATGCCGGCGCTCGGCGCGGTCGATCAGGCCGGTGATGCTGGACTTGTCCAGCTCCAGGCGTTCGGCCAGCTGCTTCATGCTCGGCTCGCGGTCGCGCAGGATGCCGAGCAGACGAAGCTGGATCGGCGACAGATCGTACACGGCGCCCGAACGGCCCAGCACCGATTGGATCACGTACGACAGCTGGGCGAGGCTGTCTACGATCGAAGAGGTATTTTCAGGGACGGACGGTTGGGAAGCAGGGTTGAAAGTCTCGTTATTCATAAGCGTTCACTCCGGATTGTGTAATGGGTTTGGCGGGTTCTTTCGTCATTATAGCATAAAGTAGTTGACTTAGTACGTGGAACAAACTATATTGTTTGTGAGACAAACTAAAAATTTCGAGCTGCCTGGACACTTGAGCTTTGCACGAGCACGACGAAACGCAGGCGAAGTTCAACCGGCGACAGGGCATGAAGCTTCGCCGGCAGCGCCGAATAGACGTTAACCATCCAAGGAGGAATTATTGATGAATGCAGCCTTAGTCAGATCTTTCGGTTCGGTTCCGAAGTATGAAAGCTTTGAGGCGCCGCAGCCTTCGGGCGAACGCGAAGTGCGGGTCGACGTTCTGGCGTCGGCTCTGCACCTGCGCGTCCGCGGGCAGGCGGACGGTTCGCACTACACCAGCACCGGCGAGCTGCCGCTGATCCCGGGCGTCGACGGGGTCTGCCGTTTGCCGGACGGAAGAACGGCATACTTTGTTTCGCCCGATACGGCATACGGCGCGATGGCCGAGCAGACGGTCGTCGATCTGCGCCGCTGCGTGCCGCTGCCGGAAGGCGCCGATCCGGTGCATATCGCCGCGGCGATGAACCCGGCGATGTCCGCCTGGGTGGCGCTGCGCCGCCGCGTCGACTTTTCGCCCGGCGGGCAGGTGCTGGTGCTGGGCGCAACCGGCAGTTCGGGGCAGATGGCGGTCCGCATCGCCAAACTGTTCGGCGCAAGCCGGGTAATCGGCGCGGGCCGCGATCCGCAGCGCCTGCAGGAGCTGCTCGGCATGGGAGCGGACGAAGTCGTGTCGCTGTCCGGCGACCCGGCGGAAGTGTCCGCCCGCCTCGCCGAAGCGGCGTCCGAAGTCGATGTAGTCATCGACTATCTGTGGGGACACGTCGCGGAGCTTGCCATGCTGCCGCTGCTGAAGCGGCGCTCCGACCGCAGCCGGGCGCTGCACTGGATCGAGATCGGCTCGATGGCCGGCGCTTCGGCGTCGATCCCTTCCGCCGCGCTGCGCTCGGCCAACTTCCACCTGATCGGCAGCGGCCAGGGTTCGGTCACCGCCGCCGGCTACCTCGCCGAATTCCCCGCGCTGATCGAAGCGATCGCGAGCGGCAAGCTGTCCTTGAACACTCGGACCGTACCGCTGTCCGAGGTCGAAGCCGTCTGGCAGGAGCCGGCAGACGCTTCGCGGCGGGTTGTGTTTGTGCCTTGAAGCAGGCTGGATGGCCCGGCAGGTAAGCGCTTATAGAAATGCGAAGCAAAAAGCTCTTACACGGACGTTGCGTTCGGTAAGAGCTTTTTTTATCGTGGGGAAAAATGACTAAGGGATACCTGCGTTTCGGCTGCTGCGAGAACGGCCCGCTGCCGCATAAAGAGCTTGGACAGCCCGCAGGCTGGACGGTATAGTGGAAGATAGACAAATGAACGGATTACGGGAGGAACCATGTTTATTCAAATCATCGGAGTCGGCAAGTTGAAAGAAAAGTATCTGGTCCAGGGCATCGCGGAGTACAGCAAACGGCTGACGCCTTATGTGAAACTGCAAATCGTCGAAGTGCCGGACGAGAAAGCCCCGGACACCCTGAGCGATGCCGAAGTGAAGATCGTGAAGGATAAGGAAGGCGAGCGGATCTTGAGCCACATCAAGCCCGACGCTCATGTGATCGCGCTGGCGCTCGAGGGGAAGATGTGGAGCTCGGAAGATTTGGCGTCGGAGCTGGACCGGCTGGGCACGTACGGCAGCAGCCATGTCGTATTCGTGATCGGCGGCAGCCACGGGATCGGGGATGACGTGCTGAAGCGAGCGCAGCAGAAGCTGTGCTTCGGGAAGATGACTTTGCCGCATCAGCTGATGCGGCTGGTGTTGGTGGAGCAGGTGTATCGGGCTATTAAAATTAACAGGAACGAACCGTATCATAAGTAGGGCGAAATTTTGTGCTTCGCGTAGAGAAGTTATAGAAAGTGTAAAACATAGAAGATAGGCTCATTTAGTGTTGACTTTAATATCAACATACTATATCATGTATGTCAAAAGGATGATGACAATTGAACGAGTTTGGAGAAATGCTCAAAGAACTTCGTAAAGAGCATAAAATTAGTCAACGCAAACTCGCTGATATGATTGGCATTGATTTTACCTATATCAGCAAGATCGAGAGTGGCTCTATGGCTCCTCCTGCAGAAGATAAAATAATAAGGATAGCTGAAATTTTTAATGAAGACTCTGATCGTTTGTTGATAGCAGCTAATAAGATACCTAGTGAGCTTCAAAAAGTTATTACCGAGATCGAAGAGGTTCCACTGTTTCTTCGAAGTGCACCAAAGCTATCGCAAAACCAGTGGAGTCAGATTCAAAAGATTATTAATGAGCCCAGTGACGATAAGGAGTAGATGCAATGGCTAAGGTTCCTTATATCTCTTCAGAAGCCATGGAAGACATAGCATTAAATATACTTACTGCTTACGAATTTGATTTCAAAGATATGGTGTTTCCAAAACCTACTCCGATCGATGAAATCATTGAGTTTCATTATGATCTAGATTTCGCTTGGGAACCTATTGATCATTTTGATCCAGAAGGAAATGTGATGGCTGCTATTATCCCTAGCCAAAAACGAATCATCATGAATGAAAGTCAGAAAGAGTTTTTTGAAGAGAAGATAGGGACAATGAATTTCACCATGGCTCACGAGTTAGGTCACTGGGTGCTTCACGTAGATGATAAGGATAACTTGCAAACCGCATTGAGCTTAAAGGAGAAGCAAGAAGTTTTCTATTGCAGAAGCCACTCTTCACGTTCTCCAATTGAGCAACAAGCTGACATGTTCGCAGGAGCTATACTTATGCCGAAACCAGCGATAGAGAAGTTTATTGGTAACTTTAAAGCATCTGGAAATATAGAAATGGGACACCTCTATACGTTGGCGAGCTGCTTTAAAGTATCAATCAGTGCGCTCTGTGTAAGGTTAAATCGTCTAGGGCTGCTTTATATCCATGAGGGAAAGGTATACAACTCAAAAGATGAATACGATGGACAGATAGCTTTTGATTTTTGAGCTATCTCTCTTTTTAAATATATTGTAGAGTTGATTATCAACACAACAACGAAAGGAGGTGAGAATCTTGGCTAAAAACGGATCAAAAGGTAACGGACGAGTTGGTGCTGTTACAGGTAGAACTCAGTTCAAAGCACCTAACGGCAACTGGGTGAAGAGAGATACTTCGACAGGCAAATTCATGGATCAAAAGACGAGCAGCAGTAAACCATTTAAAGGTGTAACGAAAGAATAGCGGAAGGGAGGCGTTTTATCTTGGCAAGCAGACATGAAGTTTTGTGTGTGAACAAAAGAGATCGTTACAATCCACATGAGAAGATTATGAGTATTGGCGGTAAAAATCAAGACGGAACAAGATGGAAGGTTTCTCAGGAAAGAGCTATTACAGGTATTGAGAGCGGAGAGTGGAGCTTTTTCGTTAGTAAAGGGGGACATACAGTAAACGTAATTGTTGCTACTAGCCGTTATGGAAATAAGTATTTGAAAACAGAAACCGATGGAGAAAATCCGAACAACCTCCTTAGTTTGGCTGAGTGTCCACTTTAATTACTTCGCTGTTCAGAAAGGGAAATGGTTATCGTTTATAGTACAAGCAAAATACTTTTAACAAAGCGAACCCCTCCTGCTAAGTCATCAGCAGGAGGGGTTACGTTTAAAAAATACTTCTGTGCTTCTTCATTAAATGCTAATTCGATCCGATCCACTCTTTTCCTCTCATCCAGAGTGATCCGCTTCACAATCAAGTGAAGCAACGTTTTTCGCTGTACAAAAGGAGATCTTCTTAGTAGCTCCTCCAACCTTTCCATCAAGGAACGCACAAGTTCGTAAGGGACCGGCTCCGACTGCTCGCCTCGAACCGCCGCCTCCAGCTTCGACCTGCGCCTCAGCTCTACATCCAGCTCCTCATTCAGTTCTCTAAGCCGTTCACTGAACAGCGCCCGATCAATCTCATCCATCTCGTACAGCTCCAGGTACTTCCGTTTCTTCTCCTCCAGTTTCTCAATGCGAGACTTTACAGCTGTGAGTTCAACCAGCATCGGTTTGGACTGCTGAGTCCTTTGCTCGTTCACCCTCTGCACAACCGCCTTCAAAATCGAAGGGTTTTCGACGACGCTACGAATCCGATCAGTCACCGCCTGCTCTGCTGCCAGCTTGCGAACGCTGTTGGCGTGGCAGACAGAGCTTCCCTGGCTGCGGAAACGACTGCACGAGTAATACATACGAGTCACTTTGGTTCCGTCCTTCATCCTGTTGACCGTTCGGCTGGCGGTCATCGCTGCCCCGCATTCGGGGCAGCGGATGAGTCCGGTCAGCAGGTACTCGCCTTCAAAGCGTTTCTGAGGCATCTTCGATTTTTTTCGCTGAAGGAACTGGACTTTCTCCCACAGCTCTTCAGAAATGATCGCCGGATGCAGTCCTTCCGCAATGATCTCGTTGTCACTCTGGCCCCGACGACGCTTCTCGGACCAATTCTCATAGCGATTGTAGCGGATCTTTCCCACAAACATGGGATTGGTGACGATGTTCTTGATGGCGGTCGTAGAGAACGGCTTTTTTCGCTTTGTCCGATGGCCTTCCTGGTTCAGCTCGTTGGCAATTGATTTAAGCCCACGACCACTAGCGTACATTTCGAAGATGCGGCGCACGAGATTCGCTTCTTCCTCGACCACGACGACTTTCGTATCGCGGCCATACGGATTACCATGCTCATCGACTTTCTGAATCTTGTACCCGAGCGGAACCTGACCGTTATGCTTACCGGTCTTGGCACGCTGCTTGTGGCCCATCTTCACGTTCTCGACGATCGTATTGCGTTCAAGTTCACCGACGGCTCCCATCATCTGGAGGGCGAAGCGCCCCATCGGGGTTCCGGTCTCGAAGTTTTCCGAGAAGGAGCGGAATGCCACATTGTTTTTCTCCAATAGATCAACGATATGAAGCAGGTCGATGTTCTTGCGTGCCAAGCGGTTGAACTTCCAAACGATTACTTCGCTAAAGCGACGCTCTTTGGCATCTCGGAGCATTCGTTGAAGCTCGAATCGACCGTCCATGCTTTTACCACTGACTCCGCGATCCACGTATTCGTCAAAGATCACTTTGTCGTAGAGCTTGCAGTAGGTTCTAAGCGTATCGAGTTGTGCGTCGATCGAATAGCCGTGTTCGGCTTGTTCTTCGGTACTAACGCGGGCGTAGATGGCTACGCCGACTGTGTTTTCCATACAGATGACATTCCTTTCTCCGAAACGGCTGTAATATTGAGGTGAGCGATAGCTGCGGTTCCGTAGATGATAGAGTTTTCAATCTGGCGATCGGTAGGTACCACGATCTTCTCGATCATGGTTTTCAATAACCGCTTCTGCTGTTCAGGCTGAGATTGAAGAAACAAAGATTGGAACTGAGTTAGCGCCTTTTGTACTTCATCTGACTTAACAACGGTAAAATTGTTCGTTGAAGCGATCCGCTGCTCCAATTCAGTTTTTCGTAGGATAAGTGGTTCCGACGCCGTATCCAGCTTCCGCAATTTTTCTTGCAGTTCTTCTTTACTAAGGTAGTCATCTTCGAACATTTCGAAGCAACGCGACTTGCGCTGCCGCAGCATGTTTAGTTCCTTTTCCAAGTCCGATAATTCTCGAATAAGATCGGGGTGATTCTGTGAGTTTTTTTTGCCACAAATTGCTGTACTCAACTGGTTAAGGGCCGCCGTACTGGAAACGAGTTTTTCGATTTGTTTGGCTATCCAGTTTTCTATTTCATCTGCTGGAATATGATTTGGCCTGCACGCCTTTGAGCCTCGATTGTGGTGTCTTCCGCATACGTAGTAGTGTCTGACGATTAACTCGCCGCTTTGCCTTCGTCTTTTGGTGTGGATCGGAATCATTCCGCTGCCGCAGCTCGGACACTTGAGCAGGCCGGGCAGCAGGTACACTCTCTCGATCTTTTTCAAGGATGGCCTAGAGCGCTCTTTTAACTGATACTGAACGCGATCCCATAGGTCTTTGGAAATGATCGCCATGTGTTCTCCTGTTACGACGTATTCAGTTTGCTGATCTTTGGATTTCACCGGTTCCCGAGTTCTGTACTTGATCTTTCCCGCGTAGTTCACATTTCGTAAAATATTACGCACACCGTTTACACTGAAAAGTTTGCCTTTTTTCGTCCGAGCTCCGGATTTGTTGAGCCTATTCGTAATCGCTTTAAAGCCAAGGCCCGCAGCATACCATTCGAAAATTTGCTTTACAATCTCAGCTTCGTTAGGCACGATTTCTGCTTTAGAAATGCTCGAATCTTTGCGGTCACTTCCCCAGCGATAACCGAGCACGATATTACCGCAGTTCCATTTTCCCTGCTTGCTGCGCTGACGAAGGCCTAACTTTACGTTTTCTGCTGTTTGCTCGCGCTCGAACTGAGCAGCCGCTCCCCGCATTTGAAGAAGAAAAGTTCCAATCGGAGTGTCTGGCGGCATCTCCTCGGTTAAGCTGTGCATTCGGATGCCGAGAGATTGAAATAGTTCGGACATCTGGAGCAAGTCCGGCAGGTTCCGTGCCAGACGGTTCATTCTCAAGAAGATAACCTGCCCAAATTCCCCTTGTTTGGCGTGGTGAAGAAGCTGCTGAAGTGCGGGTCTTCCCGTAATTGACTTGCCGGAGATCCCTTCATCAGCGTAAAGTTTGTAGACGTGGATAGAGTGAAGCGCGCAGTAATGAAGAAGCTCCTCCCGCTGGGCTTCCAAACTAAATCCCTTGACCTGCTCTTCGGAAGATACACGGACGTAAAGCGCAGCAAAGGGCTTAACTTTCACAGGCTCATCCATCTAAGCAGCCTCGTCTTTAGCATTTTCGCTAGCAAGCGCTTCGCGATTGGCGGAGAGGTACTGACAAACCATATCGGAAAGAATGTCGATGAAAAGGGAAAACTCTGAGCTTGTAGTCTGTGTGTCCATAGTTCTTCGCCTCCTGAGTAAATAGTCATTTGTTTTACATCAAGCCTCGTTCTTTCATACTGGCAAAACGGTTTTCACCGAGTACGAGATGGTCGAGCAGTTCGATGCCCATCAGTGATCCGGCATCTCGAATCCTCTCGGTCAACTCGACGTCTTCGCGGCTCGGATCAGGCAAGCCAGAGGGATGGTTGTGACAAGCTATGATTGAAGCAGCGTTCGAGATGATAGCCAGCTTAAATGTTTCCCTTGGATGTACAAGAGAAGCATTCAGCGTTCCACGAGACACTTCATGTAAAGCGGTAGGCTGGTTTTTAGTGTCGAGTGTCATGATGCAGAACACTTCCCGATCGCAGTTACCGATGAACTGACGAAATAGCTCGGCGGCATCTGCTGGCCGGGTAATCTTGCGTTGTGGATAGAGAATAGAGGTACGTTCCCTAACCATTTGAAGACTGACAATTTGAACTCGTTTTGCAGGGCTAGGTTTAGGCTCTTTCATGATACCGCCACCTTTCCCTTACCGTTTTCTTCAGCCTCTGACTGTTTAAGACCATTCATGCAAACCTTTTTGAACATCCTTTTTCCTCCTCGCAAATAATGATGCCCTCTGTTACTCCAGGGGTACTAAATCATAATATCTGCTTGAAAGTTCATCTATTTCGGATGCGAGTTCCCAAAAAAGAAAAAAGGCAGGCTGCTTAGAGCATTCAAAATTTTCTGGCTAGAGCTTCTGTGTAAAGGGCACATGAAAGGGACGCTTTTTTTGACGGTGACTTTCCCAAATATCTTGTCTCTCAAGGACTTGTATATTTTTCGTGGCGCTGTGGCGGTTTAGGACTAAAACTTTTTTGGTAGTAAGCAGAGAAGAAGGAGTAAAAAAAGATTTTCTTTTCTCTTTTTCTTTTAATAACTGCCACAAGTGCCACAAAGTCAGAGGAATCCTTAAATATTTAAGGACGAGAGAGTGGCACTTTGGAAAAAGTTCGTCCCTAAAGTGCCTACATCTGTCCCTAACAAGGTAAAGTTGAATTAGGTAATGTTCTCAATGAGTCTTTTTCAGGACAAAGACTGTTCTTTACGACATCGAGTCGATGTCGTCAACTTCTTCTAAAGTGCGGTTGTAACGACCTTTGCTCAAGTTAGGCTTCAGCTTAATCCCACAGGAGTATCTTAGCCCCCCGCTTTTGATAGGTTCTGTAGGAATTTTCTTTCCTTTTAACGTTTCGCGAACGGCGCGGGCGAGTCTTTGATTGGATAGAGGATGAGAGATGCTATTTTCGTCGCACCAGTTTTTGTAGGCTCTTTCTAAATTTTTGTTAGACACACGATCCTCCATTGTACCTTTTTCTATCGTTTCTTCGACAAAAAGAGTAAGGGGATTAATCTCTTCTTCATAGGTTTTTAATATCTGATTCGATGCTTCAGGTTGTATAAATTTAAAATCCTTTTTCTGTAGAGTTCGTAGCCCTTCAAGCGCAAAATTAAAAATTCCGCATAGTTCCTTCTTCAGTTTTTTTGTTAAATGAACGTCCGCTTCGTTTGTATCAAAGGTCCGGTTGAAGGGGATGATGATAAGTCGGCGCATAAAAGCGTGGCTTTTGTCACGTGAGTTCGGCAGGTTGTTCATACCGAGTACAACTTTACAAAAGGGTCGATACATGAAGCCCTGTTTGTGCTTTGGTTCAGCACGAATGGCATCGCCCGATGTAATCGACTTAAGAAACTGAGTGTTGATTCCTTTAGAATCCGTCTCGTTTTCCGTAGAGAGTATCAATTGCTTGTCTACCAACTCAGAGCGAGAAAAAGAATTTTCAAGATCGCTAAGCGTTAACGCACATGTATTCGCCGGGCCGATGATTGTCTCTAATATATCTGCTAGAACGCTCTTCCCATTGGCTCCTTTCCCAAAAAGAATAAATGCTTTTTGGGCAATCACATCTGAGGTCAGACAGTATCCAAACATCTCTTGTACCAGCTGGATTCGTTCACTGTCATTTTCGAAGATTTGGTTTAAGAACCTCATGAACTGCGGACACTCTGCTTCTGCGTCGTATGCAAGGGGAATACGAACAGTAGAATAAAAGCTCTTGTCGTGTGGAACGAGTTTAAATGAGTCTAAGTCCAGCATACCGTTCTCGAGGTTGATGAATTGACGTTTTGTGTCGATCTGCTCGACTGAAGGTGTGTCAAGTGTAAGAGCCTGCATATATTGTTCTTCTACTCCTGAGGTCCAGAAATTAGGGACGTACTCATGTAGAATATTTCGTACGATTCGTCGTAGTGCATTTTCGGTGAGAAGCTTCCAGATTCCGTCCTTATACAGATAGAAGCGATCAGAATGTACATAAATCAAATCCAAACGCGCTTCGACTACATGCTTCGAAAAAATATTAGCATTCAGTTTCTTGGGTTGACCCGTGTTTGGATCAAAGCTGAATCCTACGGCTGTAAGGTTTGGTATAGATTTGTTTTGATGTGACGGATGTTGCGAAATTGCAACGAACTTTCCGGGGCTATTGGTGATCTCATCATTTTCGTTCCGTCGAATGCTTCTCCTATGACATTTGGAGATTTGCTGCTTGTTGCAACCGAACGTTGTACAACGTGTTGTTCCACGATTTTCTTCAGACTGAAGAGCGGCAATCCGCTCTTCGCTCCTCTCGTCATGCTTTTTTGAAGCCTTGGAAAATTCCAGAGCCGCCTCTGGATGTCCTGATTTCACAAGCAGCGAAGTCCATTGATGCCAGCGCTCTTCCCACAGCCCATCTTCCTGTTGATTAGCGAAGTCTTCATCAAAAACAGGGCATTGTTCTGACAGGTGTACAAGTGTGGGATTAAGTTTTTTTGAAGCAGCACTTCCAGATGGAGAATTTTGTTTCTCTAACATCCATGCTGGTGCTACTGCTGGTTTAGTCATTCTGGCGAATTGATCCATGTGTAGATTCCTCCGTTTTTGTGTATGGATGGGGGCAAAACTGTGCATGAGCCGTCTCCCAAAATTGCTAGTTCTGAATGGGTATGAGTAGAATCGGGGTCACGGTAGGTGAATTTTGGGCAAGCTGTATTTTGCGGAAGAGAGAAAACATATCGCATTCCTCCGCCGGGAGTAGTAAATTGCCAAGTTGCCGGAAGGTCGTTACCGGACAATTCTGTCAGCATGGATTGTCCGAATTCTCCATCGACATCAAGGGCTACAAGACCGGCTGACCTACCCAACACCAAACCGATATTGGCAGTAGGCCAACGTTTGAACCATTCTTTTACTTGTTGCTCAGAAGGTACTCCAGCATTCTGCCAGTTTTTAATAAGCGGTCGCTTGCCGGGAGATTTGCAGTGCAACACATGGGCTTCGGACATATGAGAATGATTATGTGAACATAGCGGAATAATCGGAAATAAGAGTTGCGTATATCGAAGGGCTTCTGTAAGCAAGTGTTAAGCCTCCTTTATAGTTTGTAGGCTGTATGTTTTAGCGTGAACTTTAAGTGATAATGCCTCCAGCCAAATCTTTAGTAGAGGGCTAGTGCATGAAAAGCCTCTACTAAAGATCATTTTAAAACTTTGAAGGTAGCAGATTTGGCTGGATTTTCGTTCTCTACAACGAACTTTTTCGAAAGCGTGCAAGAGCACGCTAAGAAAACGTGACGATGTGGAGGGCGAAAATTCAGATAAAGATGCGCTTCAAGTAGGTTTTAAAACGCGTCTCAAAAATAGCTTTCCAAATATCACTCCATGGTAGTCATCGTGAAGAACAGCTTTTCTAGTCGTAATTCTTCTTTTTCAAAAAATGCTGTCAATTTGGGGCCAAGATTATGCAGAATGTTCCTTACTATATCGTCAACCGTAAAAGTGTAAGGCCCTTCATTACATCTACAAGAAACGACTAAGGTATTTTCTGCTTCTGCTTTGCAGTCGATAAGTTCATACGTACGGGTGATCGTGTTGATTACAGAGACTGCGGACATATCTTCGACAAGTTTAATGCGCGCTTCGAAGAAAGGCAGGAATAAACAAGTTGAATCAGTAGGCACGAATGGTTCAGGAATACAAATGTCAAAACCAAGCGAATCAGGAAGCTGCTTATCGACGATGTCTTGAAGCAAAGCTCTTTTTCCCGTGAGAATGTAATCCATCACGCAAGGCTCTTCCTCGTTCTCAAGCCACTCCTGTGGTGAAGAATTTTGGGAGTCTTGATCTCCTACGATTTCTTTAAATTTTTTCGGTAGAAAATACTTTTCATAAAAGAAGCTTTCCCATCCCCGACTATCTTTGAGAGAGCGCAAATTCACGTCTTGTACCATCAGTTTTAACTCATTATCAAAGTAATAGATGATGTTTCTGCGTGTCTCTTCCTCCCGTTCTGTAATACTGTCTGTAAGCTTTACGGGGATAGGGGGTGTCCAGACAACATGTAACTCAAAGCCATTTCGGAAGATCTCCAAGCCTTCCCCGAATAATGGCGTTTCGAGCCGACCGTAGGCTCTGCTGATGAGATCCTCCTCCTGATCGGAGGAGAACAGCTGACCGTCGATGCCGTTGATTACCAAGGAGATGTTGCTCAAGTATCCTTCTTGAAGAAATTGATTATATTCAGTTGCCAACGTCTCATAGATGCTGAGATTGATCGGCGTCTCTGCCGTATCCAGGATTCCTACCGAAATACCCTCGGAGTCTTGTTTCTTCGAAGCGAGCGTCAAAATTAATTGCCAAAGATCGCGGTTCTTCAAGAATTGCGTGGTAAGAGAGTTGTTAGTCATGAGTAAAACCTCCATTTAGATAATTTGATGGTGATACGTCTGCCTGGTTAACGACTACTCGTTCGGAGCGTTTAGTTGCCAGCGCTTTTTGGTTTTCAAGGAACGAGTAGATTCTAGGAATCCTCAGACATCTAAAGATTGAGAATTCTTATAGAACGATCATAATTCAGGAGAACATCTAAAAATATTCCCAAAATCGAGCTTACTTTTGATTTTTAGGTACAAACGTACGTTCTGAATTTGCGTATAAAAAAAGACAGCCGGGTGGCTGCCTGCATTTTTGTATGAGTTACTGCTTATACAATTCTTTTTCGACAAATGCTCTTATATATTTGGAAGCTTCATTCATTGCTCTTTTAACCGTACTCTGGTAATGCTCGGCATATAGCGTTGTCCGATCAGCGGGAACTTTCTCGTTTATGTACTTAAAGTCTTCAATCAGTTTCATGACCAATTCTTTTTCTATTTCATGAGTAAGGAGGTTGCGTATATCTGAAGAGCTATAAAAAAGCTCAGCAACACTCATCTGATCTTCTGCGTTGCCTTCATAGTCAAGACGGTCAAAATCCTCTTTGATGTCCAAGATGTCTCTAGCGAAGTTCGAGATTTTTTTATAATCTTGATCTTTGAACGGCATACCTGCCTGGTAGATCGCCAGATGACGGATAAGAATTATGATTCCCGTTTTTTGACTCGCAGGTATTCTAAAAGTTGAAGTCGGCGAAGGACGGAATTCCTCCGGGTCTTTCCCTAAAAGCGTACAAACCTCTTTAAAGTTCTCCAACGTCTTTTCATATGCTCTTTTTTCACTTAAATCTGGGTAGATCTCTGAAGCAATGGATCGCAAGGAATAATAGTCTTTCTGCGAATCCTGCTCTTTTGATTTTGAGTATTGGGTACCTCGGTTATAGGGTTTATCGTCCATATTTGATCGCTCCTTTCATTCCAGTCAACCATAATAATTAATAAACTTCAATGGTATGAGATGTCAGAAAAATCAGAAAATCTTGTAGGCATATTAGTAATTTGAGAGTGAGAGCAAAAAAAGAAAGCTACCGCTTAATGCGATAGCTTTCTCCAAAACCTATTTATAATCAGCTAACCCTAAATAGTGCAAAGCAATCACATACTCGAACCCGAACGCAGCTTGCAGATCGCCTTTATTCTTTTCGCTTAATTTCGCATAATCCACTTTCGCATCGTAGAAACTCTTTAGCCTGTCTTTACCGCTATCGACCGCTTCATAGTATTTGTAAATGAAGTAGTACAAACTATTCTGCTTCTCCAACAGCTCCTTATCTACCGCGACGTAATCTTGCCAAATGCCGTCCTGTTCGCCTTCAGGCGTCGGCACGCGAGTCCAGATATAGTTGGCTACGCCACCATTGGAACGAGAAGTAGTTAGCGCAATCGGATTAATCAATTTACCGTTAACCATCCCATCATGAATAAAGCTGGTTGTATCCAGTCCTTTAGCGGCGGCGAGATACCAGAAGAAGGCGGTATAGTAGTTTGACTGCAAGTTGGCAATATTTTTACGATCAAGGAACGGAACTTTATCTTCTAAAGCAGCTTTGACATCACCGTCGCTCCCGATCATGAAGTCGGCAGCTCCAGCTTTGTTTTCCTTTTCTATGTTGGTAGCGAAGTCTTTAGAATAGGTACGTAAGGTTACATTTTTAAAAAGATTAAATTCATTCTCCTCATTCAAACGCTGCATGAAAAAGCCAACATCGTTTTGAGCATATCCGTCCTGAAAATTAAGCGGAGTTGAAAGAGCAACCGTAGGAACCGACTTGTCTTTAATTTGCTCACGATAATCTTCGTAATTATTAATGTAATGAGCAAACTCGCCTTTGGTCAGAGGGAGACGAGAAACGGGCCACTCCGGAACGATGCTGATCGGGTTGCCTTCTTGCAAGATACCATACACGGAAATGTCGTCTTTCAAGTATTTACTTTCGTTTTTGAAGGTCGAGTAGAAATGATCCGTTTTAAACTTTTCATTCTGGTTATTTTCGACGCCATCCCATTTTCCGTTATTTTCAATGGTTTTCATTTTATGCACGTAAGAAAAAGCGGATACATCAGTCTCGACTCCGAAAAGCTGTATCCCTGAAACGGGAAGATTAAGCTTTGTGCGCTCGGCTTGAAGGGTTTCATATACTTGTGGAGCAGTAGCGAGCGATCCGGTATCCAAAAGAATATTGTAGGTATGCTTGAACTTGTTGGTATACATTTTGATTGCTGCTAGATCAGCGTCTGTTACACGTTGGCTGTTGTAGACAAAATAATAAATGCCTTCCGTCTCTGCGGAATCAGCCAATCCTGTGACGATTGCAACGCGATGATTGCTGGAATCCCACTTCACTACAGCGCCGAGGCTCTCCGCAACGAATCGAGTCGGAACAAGAATTCTTCCGTCGATTTTCTTCGCAGGAACATCCAGCGTCAGAGTCTTTCCGTTTACCGTTGCAGTGATCTTGTTCAAACTCAGTACAACGGTGGTGGCATCTCGGGTGCCCGTGGCCATCTGAGTTTTGTTGTCCCACTTCACTTCTGCTCCCAGGTTTTCAAAAATAGAACGAAGCGGAACCAAAACTCTCCCTTCGACTTTTTGCGGCGGTGTATCGAGATAGATCGGGTTGCCGTCAATCGTGACAGTAATCTCCGAATTGGCCTGGCTAGCTGTAGCTACGCTGCCGGAAGACAGCAAGCAAAACGCCGCGATCATCAACAAAACTACCTTTAGGTACTTGTTTCTCATATATGGATTCCTCCTACCCTAAATATCTTTCATAATTGCTTAGATTTACTCTGCAAGTTGATTAAATAGAGTTTTGGCTTCTTCCTCACTAATGGTACGCATCACAAGGTGTGTTTCCAGTTCGAAAACCTGAATTTGCTGCGCCAGAAAATCCAATGCACTTGCAGCAAGTAGTAGGCAGGCCATTGCTTGTTTTTCCGTAACTTCTATTTTAGAAAGCTCACTGATCGTATTGCGCTTAATGGACAAAACTGGCTTCTTACGACGCATTTTTCCTTTTGCAAACGACCATTGCAACAGTGCAAGAAATCCGCCTTTTTCGTTGTAAAGCAAATTCATTCTCGTTTCAAAAACGGGTTCGATCTTTTCGGGAGTTTGGCGAAGCAGAACTTCTGCTGTATCGGAGATCAGGTGAAGGGCGAACGGTCGCTCCATGCCTTTGATTTTTTCAAGCGACATTTTGGCGACACAACCCAGAAATACATCTGCTCTAATGGAGTGATCGCTGATAGGAAGTTCATCTAAAAGCTGTAAGCTCATCTTTATTCCTCTTTTCGTTAATTATTCGATTGGTTCAATAGGCTCGTCTTCGCGGCTTTTGCTACTGCGCTTACCGATTGCAATCAGGACGAGCAGAACGATAACTCCTCCAATTAACCAGCCGTAGTGATTGGCTACAAATGAGAACAGCCAAGTCACAATCGCTGCCGCCACCAACATACAGCAGAGGAAAACAAAGAAGAATCCTTTGATTCCGAAGTAAGTAACGCGGAATATTTTGTTGACGATGATGAATAGTGCAATAGCAATGACGA
Organism: Saccharibacillus sp. CPCC 101409; assembly: GCF_030518235.1. Classification (GTDB taxonomy): domain Bacteria; phylum Bacillota; class Bacilli; order Paenibacillales; family Paenibacillaceae; genus Saccharibacillus. Next base: position 29,288 of record NZ_JAULSA010000003.1, read on the forward strand.
ACATAGCGATGGTTTGAGCGGTATCCAAGTTAAATCCACCTTTCTGATTTTGAGACAAGCTACTAGGGTAGCTCACTGTTTATAACGAAGAAATTTTTAATGCCAATTAGCAGTAGATATTGTTTGTTGTATGAATAGAGCGGGATAGCAAATGTGCTTTTAAAACGATAGAACTTTTACGTATTAATAGATAGTAATTTTAGAAGCAATAACACCTCACTTTAGCTTTTTAAAAAGTGATTTGTATTAGTAGATACAGTTAAAATGAATTTATGTACCTTTTAATACGATAATATCACAGGAATAGTATTCCTGGTAGTTGGTTCTTAACTATCACGCTCTCTACGCTTAACATGAGGTGATTAACTCATGGTCCACAAAGCAAAGAGCGATCAAGAATCCGCCGAACTGTTTGTAAAACTGCTAGGTGAAAAGGTGCGAGAGCTTCGTGTCGAAAAGGGATTGTCTCAGGAAAAGCTGGGCGAACTTGCGGAGCTGAATTCGAATTACATCGGACAGATCGAGCGTGGAGAGAAAAGCATTTCCGTGTTCACGTTAAAGAAAATCGCGAATGGTTTATCCCTTTCGCTGGAAGAGGTATATCGAAGAATAGATCCCGCCAGTCATACCGATGCGCTGGAAGAAGTCGTAGCATTAATGTTGACGAGACCCGAACGAGAACATAAGAAGATTTTGGCGCTTTTAAAAGCTGCGTTTGAGTGGAAAGAGGACTCGAATTGATGTGATTGCGAAGCATTAAGCCTGCGTAAGATTTCAAGCCTTGATGTATTTAGAATTTACTTTAACAACGGTATCCAGGTGCTTCTTGTAAAAATTCATATCCCGCGTCGATTGGTTGGCTTGATGTGTGAATTCGTCTGCTATCGCCGGATTATCGAATACGAAGTAATCCCGCTCTTTTTGTTTTCCGAACATGGCGATAAAAGCATAGTTGTAGCTGCCTGAATTGCACACTCCTCCTGTTCCCAAAGGAATCAGCTTCAAAACTTCGCTTATCGTAAGTGGGGCAGACGATTTTTCTTGAAGATCCAGCGCCAACAAAAGGCAAGCGAATAGCCGATCAGCGTTTGCTTTTTCGGTGATTGAATCGAGCTTAAAGTTGTGGCTGGTGGTACTGTCCCAATCAAGAGCCGTAATGAGCGGTTCCGGCAAAGGATGATGCTTCTCAGCAACCTTCTCCAACACATCGCGATAGCCGTAAGCGAACAAGAATCGACTAAACGTTTCCGATGAACGTTCTTCCCAGTAAGATTCGACTTTCGGTAAAAGCTGTCGGTAAAACTCGGTGTACTGTTTAAGAGCAGTTTGAACGTCTTCAAAGTTGGAAAAATCGCCCGCCAGATCTGCTTCTTGAAGCAGATCATTCATGCCTTTTAAACGTTTGGAATCGACCAGTTCTACTTGATCGGAACATAGTAAGTGGGCGAGAAACGCAACGGTGTTGAAGGCGGGCTGCTCTTGTCCGAGTAAGTCTGCCCAATAGGAGATAATAGATGAATAGTCCATCGTTGACTCTGTTTCTTCTAAGAACGCCTTCCATTTACTGATGATTTGCAAATGCAATCTTCTATAGGGATAAGGAATGCCCTGTTGCTGCCACTTGCCACAAGACCACGATAGTGCTGCTTTCAGTGTAAGGGCGTCTACTTCGGCTGGCTTGCTGAACTGTGTTTTCCATGCTGTTAAAGGTTCGGTCGGGTACTTGGCAAAAGGGAAACGGGTGAGGTGCATCTCGTGACTGTTTTTGATAAGTGTCGCGAGAGCTTTCTTTTTAGAATCGGTCAGTTGTAAAGACATCAGTGATTGGCTCCTTTTATAAAAAGTAAGAGCGACTCGTATTTGAGATACGGGTCGCTTTTTTTGTAGGTTTGAATGTACTTGGTATGGCGTTTAGGAAGAATTGTTACAGTGAGGCAACGACGTTATTTGAGAAATGGATCTTCGTATTGAATATAGAAAGGAGCAGCAAGCTCACTGACCCAATGGATCGCCGAAGCGATGTCTCCACCTTGGAAGATGGGAGTGTCGTTGAACGCTTCGTCTTCCCAGAGTAATTCGGCCTGTTCGCGTTCCCGGTTCACCCGGAAGCAGTAAGTGTTGCCGTCGGTGTATTCGTTTGGTCCGTCGATCAGGTTGTTGGTGCGGAGAACGAGGCGGACCAGGTGAGTGGGCGGGAGCGGAGACTGGGAGAATGGATCATTGTCGAAGGGAAGATTGTGGGCGTAAGCGGGGAGGAGAGCAGTTGGTGTGTCGGGTGTAAAGGGGCGGGCCGACACTAGCATGAGCCAGATGTTGTCGCCCCCGTTTTCGGGGCCGAGGTCGGTTTCGTCCTGCTCGAAGAGTTCTTTTAGACTCTTCAGGATGAGGTCGTTGTCGGTGGGCGCTAGGCCGGCTTTTTGGCGCAACCACTTCTCGACCGTTTCGTCGTGGGAGTCGGCTAGCGTGAAGAAGGTTGTTGTGTAGGAGTCGTTGTAGGCGACTCCTATCTTGTAGGCTGTGCCGGTCTGATTCGGGAGCTCAATTGTGTGGACGTACTCTGGTGTGCAACCAAGCAGTCCGCCGTCTTCGCGGCTGAGGCCAACGAAGGAGAGGTCATGGAGGTTGTCGCCGGGTTCGAGGATGATGATCGGGCCGTAGTGGTCGAGAGTGAAGAGAGCATCGTCTTCGGTGCTGTGAATGGAGTGGAGGCGATCAAAATGGGCTTGAATTTGAGGGAGCAAGGTGGGGAAAGTGCAGGTAGAGCGGATGGTAGCGATGTCTTGTCGGTTTTGGATAACTCTCATTTGTAACTCCTCCTAAAAATAAAATAAGCCACTTTATGAAGTGGCTCTACAGTTATAATATTTGGTTGTTTTCTAGGTTGTTTCATTTAAGCTTCTTGATTAGTTCTTTTAATGTACAAACTAAATCAATAGAGGTTAAATATAAAATTGGTTTTAGGAAAGCAAGTTTTAGGGTGGGAATCTATGTTGGTAACTATTATAATAGTACTACATACACATATGAGGTGAGAGATACATGGGATTAAAAGTGTTTATAGGTAGTTCTGGAGAAGCGAAGAAGGCTTTGAATGAAGTAGCTTTATGGGTAGAAAACGCTGGACATACTCCTCAAAGATGGACTGATAATGAGCGGTTTCTCCCTGGAAACTATATTTTTGATGAATTGATTGATATTTCGAAAAGCGTTGATGCAGCTATCCTCATTTTCAATGAAGATGATGTCATTAATACTACACAAGGAACAGTTGCACAAGCCCGAGATAATGTTTTAATTGAATATGGACTGTTTGCAGCGAGACTTGGAGTGCAGAAGACGATTATTTGCCGCCAAGGAAGTTCTAAAATTGCTTCTGATCTACAAGGTATTATTTATTGTGATTTAAGCAAAAGTATAGCAGCAGAACAGAAAATTTCTAACTGGTTAAATAAGATTACTTCTAATTCGGTTAGTAAAGTAGAAACGACATTTTTTAGTAACACTGATAAGAGAAAAACAACTTTGTATAGACAATATCTTGGGAAAGATAAATCAAGTTGGAAAGAGAATGTTTTAAAAGCTCTACCAACTACAGACAAAGCTACGTTTATGTGGCCAGGCGGATATTTTCCTTTTAGTAAACTTCCAAAGGACCAGTGGCCGAAAGTTGGAGACGAATTTGTTGTAGGGTTTCGAGGTGATGAGTACCTTTTGTCAGGAACTACTTCTTTTGCGGGACATAAAGAATTAAAAAGTATTATTGAAGAGGATAGAAGAGTTACTAATAGAGTATGTTGTGGATTTGAAAATTACAAGGAACTGATAGATTTTGTGAAAAACAGCAATCAAGTAGGGAGTATAACTATTCACAATATAAAAAAGATCCCAAGCAAATGGTTCGAAGACTCTTATAAAGAAGTAGAAGCTAAAAATATACCTTCAACTTCTAACCTGCTTATTTATAAAAAAATAGACGAGAAGTAATCTCGCCTACCAAGTAAATAATAGTTTGTCATCTACATTTTCATTATCCATAATTGCTCCAGCTCTTTGTAACCTGTTTACCATAGAGATTCCACAGTTTACAGAAGCGCTTCTTTCAAACAAGCCTTCTGGTACAACCACCCCAATATCTTCTTGCTTAGACCTTTTTGTACCGTTGATGGAAAGCATTACTTTAGCTCCGCGTTGCTTACAGTCATATATAGCGTTCCAAAGAGCATCTATTTTAAATCCTTGAGCACCGTAGAGAATAGTCTGACTATGCGTGTAAGGAGGATCACAGTAAACTAGATCTCCTTGTTTTGCACGCGCCATGGTCTCTGAGAAGTCACAGTTTTGAAAAGTAGCTTCCTTAAGAAGGCCATTCCAAAACATAACTCTTTCTTCAAATGATTCTGGTGATATTGGGTTGTGAGGACCTACTGGGGTACTCATGTGTCCGTCTCTTTTTCTGAATCTTATGATTCCTGAGTAACATGTTCTAGAAAGGACTGCAAAGTCAAGAGGGCTTCTTGAGTTATTGAATTTGTCTAGAATTTTTTTGTAATTTCCTGACTTATCGTCTGCATAGTGTTCAATATTGGATCTGTAATAGTCAATAAGAGTTCGAGGATTATTTTTAACATAGTTAAAAACGCCAATTAGTTCTGGTAGGATATCACTACCGTAAAAATGTGAAACTTTAGGAGCAAACAAATCATCTTTTGGAGCATGAGCTAGAGTTGCAAGAATAGCTCCGCTACCTAGAAAAGGTTCATAATAAACGTCAATTTCTTTAGGCATATATGAAACGATTTCTTCAGCAAATCGTTGCTTGTTACCTACCCACTTCAGAAGCTGGGGTACTTTTGTCTTTACAGGCATGTACAGTTTCTCCTTTGATAAAGCTATTGATTTTCTTATTTTAACATAAAGAAAGTGTAGGTGTTACAGTGAAACCCAATGCGAAATTTTTGAATCAACCACTTCCTTTCTGGGGAATTGTTCGACTTCTCTCTGAGCAAATGGGATATTCGAAAAAGGGTGAAGTAATTTACTTCTCTAAGAGTCTTATCAGAAGCAAACTTAATGAGTTGTATTTATTTGTAGATGAAGAAACTATACATTTGGTCCAAGAGTACATTGAATATAGAGCGATGACTCTAAATAATGTGGTGAAAAAGCAATTATTGGATGTTGAGGTTGCAAGAAGTGGTTTCTATACGCTTAAAAAGAAGTTTTACGATGAGTACAATTTCACGTGTTCTCTGCCTTACAATAAACAAAAGGAAGAGAAGAAAGACTACGCATATTTTACTGGCATGATTAACATCTTGACGGAACTAGCTATGAGAAAATATTCTCACAAACATGGCCTAAATTACGGTAAAGATGATGATATTTCTTTTAACGATGATCCGAGAAATTTAACTTACGTAGTTGATGGCAATAATCGATTGATAACAACGTTCTCTAGAAGATTTGATGGCGCTTTTCCGAGTACTAGAAACCCATCTGCTATTTGGGAAATTAAAGAGTATTACTATACAACTACTTTTGGTAGTCGTATTGCAGATGGTGTATTCGAAACTCAATTAGATGGCTTTGAGATAACAGAGTTGGAGGATTATGGACACTATGTCAAACATGTATACTTAATTGATGCGTATAACACTTGGTGGAACATGGGTAAGTCCTATCTTTGTAGAATAATTGATATGCTGCATCGGGGCCAAGTTTCTGAGGTGATATTTGGCAAAGAAATATTCGAAAGATGGGAAGAGTTCATAACTGAGTTGCTTGTCCAACATTTCGCAGATCCTACCGAAGACCGGCCAGCAGAGGTAGTTATAGATGAAACTTAATAGCTTGGAATGCTACAAAATCGAATGGAGATAATTCCTAACGAAGACTTTTTAAATAAAGTAACAAACGGGAGGACACCTTTTTTTGGTGTTCTCTCGTTTTCGCTCTATGACTGATACGGTGAACCTTATCATAAGTGAAACAAGCTAATAAGAATAAAGTTTTAAGCTTAATGAATTGTACCCGCTCTTACTTCAGAAGCTTGAAATACAATGTTATAGCCGGGAGCGTGCAAAGTTATTTACTTTGTTATGGCTTCAATATAGCTATGAGAAAATAGTTGACACTCTAATAGGTAGTGCTATAATAAAAAATAAAAAAAGTTAATAAAACATTAATTTTTAAAATAAATCCAAAAACTTCACTGATTACTATTTGGGGATGGGGTTAAAGGGATGATTGAATTTAAACCGCCTTTCGCCGGTACTGCTGAAGAAATAGATTGGATTAAACAAACTTCTGATTGTTATTTCATTATCGACGAGAACGGGGAAGTTTTGTATTGGAGCGCTGAATTGGGCAAACTGCTTGATATTCCTGCTCTACAGACGGTTGGAAAAACTTGTCGTTCTCTTGATCTTTTCAGCGATTGCAGCGGGAAAAGCCTTTGTAAGAACTGTAAAGTTCTGAGTGCCGCCAAATATATGAAAAATTGTAACGGATCACGCACCGTGTTTTTTAAAAGCGATTCGGTCTCGCTTCCTTTGCAAAAGTATATGCGAGCCAGCAGCTATGACAAACGGTTAATCTGGATTACTCTTGAACAAATTTCCGCTTTTCCTTTTATCAAAAAATTAACTTCTCAAGAAATCAAAGTACTCGCCCTGTTATCCAAGGGCTATACGGCGCAGCACATTGCTATAGAGTTACATATCGCTTACACTACAGTGCGGACTCATATCCGCAATCTTTTAAGTAAACTCGAAGTTCATAATCAAAAGGAAGCCGTTGCGCTCTTTTTCGCCGAATTTCTCAAGTAAGCAACGGAGGATTTGACGTTAAAAGCCGCGCGATAAACGTGGTGCATTTAACAGATGCGCTTTTTTGCAGTATATCAAGAAAATTTCGATTTTTGGAGCTGACCTCATTGTGAGATGAGGTCTTTTTGCGTGGAGAAATCTGCTGAAATACAACCTTGTTTTCTAACATTTGGCTATTTTTTGAAGGATACCTCAATTGTACGATTTTATTTTTGTCAGTATGCGGTAATTTTAAGGTGCATATCGCAGAAAAATTCCTGTGGACGTGAAGAGGGGGAAATATGAGTAATATCGCAGCCATACAAGATCAGTTTAAGGCGCCTTTTTACTTAGTCTGGGAAATTACGCTTCTATGTAACGCGAATTGTGTGCATTGTTATTCGGGAGCGGGTCGGCGGCATCCCAACGAGCTGAATACAGCCGAGGCTCTTTTGGTAGTCGACCAATTAGCCGAAGCGGGGGTTCTTCTTCTCGGACTCTCCGGAGGAGAAGCGTTATTGCGTCCAGACTGGATGGATATAGCTTCCCGCGCTACGTCCAAAGGGATGATGGTATCGATCGGCACCAACGGCGCCATAATCGATGACGAGATGTGTAATCGGATTATCCAGTCCGGAGTGTCCGGGGTTTGCGTAAGCATTGACGGAGCAACAGCTGAAGTGCATGAGCAGGTACGCGGAGTCAAAGGACTCTTCGACAAAGCTGTAAAGGCTATCCAAATATTAGTGAAACACGGGATTAATGTGACCGTAGGGTACACGCCGACCCGGATCAATTTTAGAGATGGACGAAAAGTTGTAGAGCTGGCAGCCAGACTCGGCGCGAATGGAGTGAACTTATCGGAGTTCATTCCTACGGGAAGAGGAGAACGCATCTTGGCGCTTACGCCGAATGAACTCCGCGATGTGATTGCGGAATGGATCTCTATGCAGCAAGAATATGCCGGAATACTGAAAATCTATTGGCATGATTGTCGTGTCGCGTTAATGCTTCCTCCGGAGCAGGCCTCCCAATATATAGGATGCGGTGCAGGCTATGTTACAGCTCGCATTACGGTGAGTGGCGACGTTACTCCATGTGTGACTTTGCCGTTGATCGCGGGAAATTTGCGTGAACAGAGCTTCCAGGAAATTTGGAGTCACTCGCCGGTTCTGAAGAACATTCGAGACCGAACGACCCGAAACGAAGGGAATTGTGGCACATGCGAGCACAAATTTATATGCGGAGGCTGCCGTTCTGCGGCGTTAGCCTATCATAACGATGCTTCAATGGGCGATCCTTATTGTTGGATAGTTCCTGAATTCGTTCAAGTTTAGGAAAAGAGGGATAGGATGCAAACTATAAATGCGGATACGATGCTGATGCTTTCGTCAACTCTTGCAACGCGCAAGGAAGAGAACTGCAAATATGTAGTGTATAACCCTGGAACGGACGAACTCCATGTGCTGTCTCGCTTAGCTTATATATTATTGAAGTTGTGCGAGAAGCCGGCTCGGGTTACCGAGATTACTGAACTTGTCGAAGAAGCGATTCCGTCCTTGCATTGCGATCAAGGACATATGGAAGTTATGAAATTACTTCAAAAGCTGCTGAAGCGCGGGCTGCTCCAAACGTCTTAACCATTCCGGAAAGGGGGTGAACAAATGGACGTAACCAAAGAAATGTTGTGGGATATCGCGCGAGATAATATGAAAGAAATGGAAGACGCCGATTTACTGGCAGCCATTCAAGAATTGGATGTCGTAGATTTAGGGGAATTGTCTGTAATCGCCTGGAGAGTCATATAGCAAAAAAGGAGCCTCGGGCGCTGCCGGAGGTTCTTTTTACAAGGGGGAGCAGATGGATCGAAGTGGAATAATCTCTCGCAGATTAAGTAGCGGATTGGAAATTGTTTATCTTCCCTTACCTGGCTTAAGCACGGTATCTATCGGATTACTTGCAGGTGCAGGTACGAGAGTCGAAGAGGATGATGAAATAGGCAGTTCACGAATTCTTGAGCATTGGATATGGCAAAGGGAACCAAAACAAAAAGACGATCGAAAAATTTTGGCCGATTTTGGCGCAAACTTGAAAACAGCTTCTAACATCGAGTGGACACGTCATTGGACGACAGTGCTTTGCAATCAGTTTGAATCGGTCTTCGAACTTTTTGTGCAAGATATTTTGAAGTTTGATTGCTGTTTCGAGACCTTTTCGGCCAGCAAGGATTACATAACGTCGCTTTCGAATAAACGTCAGAGAGAACCGAATACGTATATTATGGATGCGTTGCGCGAGAAAATGGCTGGAGGACAAAAAATCGGGCGATCAGCCGCAGGTTCGGCCGAGGATATGATAAAGCTGAATTTGCCCAAGGTAAAAACCGCTTACGAACGTTTATATGTGCCGAGTAATTGCGTGGTCGCCGTAGTCGGAGGCATTTCGGCAAAAAGATTGGACAAATTGCTAGACAAGCTTAATCAAATCGGTACGGCGCAAGGTTCAAGAAAAGTTCCCGCAGAAGAATTTTCTGTTTGGCGATCGGGCGTGTACGCTATCGAACAAGAAGGAAAGTTGGTTCATTTGGCAGCCGGGGTACCCTGCGCATCGTGTGCGCATCACGATTTCTTTGCATCTGCCGTATTGTCACAAGCGATGGGCGGAGGGGACGGTTCAAAGCTTTTTGATCGAATTCGACAAAAGAAAGGAGCGGCGTATCAGGTACGAAGCAGCTTGATGTCGTTTAGAGATACGGGCCTTTTAACCTTTTATCTGGCGACGGAAGCTGACTTCGTACCCTGGGCTACATGCGTGATTATTGATGAAATTGAGAAAATAAAAAAAGAAGGGCTTCCCGAAGAAAAAGTCAAAATCGCCAAAAATCAGCTTTTGAAACATATGGTTCTCAGATCGGAAAGCACTGCTTCCAGAATGAATACCTTATTGACCGCTTTATGGTATCCGGGCTATCCCGGAACGTTAGCGGCTATGAAAGAAGCGATAGGCAGAGTGACTTCGGAAGATATTCAATCCACTTTGCAAAATATCGTTCCCGCTACGGAAATGGGGATCGTGACCTTAGGACCTTTCCCACCTCGACGTTGGCATTGAATCATTAGGAGGACATTATGACTTATACGCAATGGAAATCTCCAAGCGGTATGCATGTAATGATGGAAGATATGCCTTCAATGGTGAGCGCGACGGCGAGTTTTTTCGTGCTGGGCGGAGCGAGATCGGAATCGGACAAACAGATAGGGATCGCGCATGCCCTGGAACATTTGCTGTTTCGAGGATCGCTACATTATCCGGATGGAGCTATGGGTTCCGCGTTCGCTCAAACGACAGGCCATATCAATGCTTTTACTACGTGGGAATATACATGTTTTTATAGCCGCTCGATTCCGGAAGAATTACCGTCTATGTTTTCTGTGTTAATCGATATGCTTCGTTACCCTTTATTGCGAACAAAAGATTTTAACCTTGAGCAAGCGATTATTCGCCGAGAGTTATCCAGACAGTCGGAAGAAGCGCGCAGCAGACTTACTCACAGACTTCATCAACACGTATATCCAGGACGACTCGGAAAACTATTAATAGGCAGCGATGAGGAAATTTCAAAAATGAACATTGCGGGTCTTGAGGATTTTCATAAACTAAATTATATTCCCTCTAATATTTTATTGGTTATTTCCGGTAATATCAAAAGCAGCAAGACCATAGATTCTTGCCTACAAATGATACGAAGTTGGGAAAATACCAGACTTCCGATCGAGATCGAGCCGCCTTTGACCGTAAAACCGCAGTTAATAGATCTGGCACAAGCACAAACGGAGCCGAGTTATGCCGTGTGGGCTTGGAATCTTTCTCCGCTTGAAGACAAACATCACTACGCGGTTCATTTGTTATGTACTTTGTTGGGCGACGATAACTATATCGGTTCAAGATTCTATAACGAAATAGTCGTGTCCGGATTGGCACAACAAATTACCTGCGTGTATTCTGTGTTCGGTGGAAAAGGGTTGTTCAAAATATATGGCTTGGCCAAAAAAGACCAATTGAATGCCGTACGTGAAAAGATCCTAAACGAAATGCGGCAGATAGCAGCCGGAAATATTACATGGCGTGAATACAATCGTGCAAAGCAAAAAGTAAAAACACAAATGGCTCTAGATGCTTCATCTTCCCACAGTCGCGCAGTCTCGATTGCTCAGGCTTGGATGCGACATCGGCGTATGGTTACTCTGGACGAATTGCTATCCTTTATCGATCAAATTACTCTTGGCGATCTTCGAGACGTAGCGGCACGGCAATTTGATCATCAAGAGTATTTCGAAATACGTGAATGACAAATCAAAAGGAGTGGGCTGCAAATGTTGGAGGAGTGGTTTCGCTATCCCATACATATGGTTTGGTCGGTGACTAATTTATGTAATGCGCATTGTGTGCATTGCTCGTCAAGTTCAGGCACTTGTTTGCCAGGAGAACTGAGTGAGGAGCGTGCTTTGAAATTGGTTGACGAGTTGGCGGATATGGGGTGTATAGACCTGGCTTTATCCGGCGGCGAGCCTTTGCTTCGATCGGATATCAGATCCATTATTGAACGTGCTGCCTATCATGGTATGCAGGTGGGCCTTGGAACCAACGGCTGGTGGTTGGATTTCGAAAAAGCGAAGAAATTAAAAAAATTCGGGCTTCAACGCATTCAAATCAGCCTTGACGGAATAGGACGTACGCATGATGAAGTAAGAGGGTTGAAAGGTCTTTTCAACCGTGTGGAACGTGCCATTGACGCTTCTTTGGAAGCCGGGCTGCAGACTCATCTTTGTTTTACCCCTCATAAACAAAATGTTCACCATACTGAGCAAGTTATTGAATTTGCTTTAGCGAAAGGCGTGCATCTGTTCAACCTGTCCCAGTTTGTACCTGTAGGCCGAGGAAGTCAGAGTATGGACTTGCTTCCCGAACAATGGAAGTCTTTGGCGATATTATGGGTGAATAAAAGGGAACAACTTAAAGGTCTTATGAAATTCAGCAGCCATTTGGCCCAAATGGCATTGGTAGATCCTTCATTAGCTTGCCAGGAAGGCTTTAAAGGATGTCAGGCCGGCATGGCTCAGGGGTATATTTCCGCGGACGGTTGGGTCACTCCTTGCGTCATGCTTCCGGTACGTTTAGGCAACGTTAAAGAACAAGCTTTGCGAGAAATATGGGATAGCTCTTTGGTCATCCAGCAATTGCGCGACAGAAGCAACTTGGGCGGGAATTGCGGTCAATGCGGAATTCGTGAAAAATGCGGAGGCTGTCGAGGCGTCGCTTACGGATTGTACCATGATTATTTAGCCGAAGATTCGCACTGCTGGTTGCATGCGGATTAAAGCATTTATAATGAATTACATTTTGTTCGAAAAAGGAGAATATCAGAATGAACTATGTGACCAGGGACGAAGATATTCGTTATGTTATTTTGCTCAGCCATGCCACAAACGAAAAAATGAGTCTTGAACTTATTCGCGCCCATGTAAATCATCTGCGGAGCCTTGATCAGGAAGGGAAATTGGTATTATGCGGGCCGTTTACGGATTATGCCGGCGGTATGGTGATCATCCGTGCTTCATCTAAAGAAGAAGCCGTACAAATCGCGGAGCGCGATCCTTATGTCCTTTCAGGCAAAGAGAATTATGAACTGCGTACTTGGGAATTGTCGCTTGAAAGTAATGGGCATATGGGCATTATCGAGTAGATGGGAGAAAGGGTGATTCTTTCATGCGAACAGCTTTTTCTGATTTCAGACGACAAGACCCTATAGTATGGATTCGAGTAATTGGAACCGGGTTGTGCGCGTTAACGACGTTTATGATTCGGCCCTTCCTTGTTTTTTATATTTCGGATAAACTCGGCGGAACTGTGATGATGCCGTTGCTGGTTGTCGGCCTTCAGCCTTTGGCAGGAATCGTACTTAGTTTCTGGGGCGGGGGGCTGGCGGACCGTTACGGACGGAAGCCGGTCATGCTTATATCGTTAACCATTCAGGCGATATCCATGCTTGGCTTTATATTTGCCGACACCTTGTGGATGTTGATTCTGATTTCTATTCTTGGAGGCATGGGAATGCCGATGTTTCTGCCAGCAGCCAATGCTCAAATTTCCGATATCGTTCCCGAAGAAAAAAGAGCGGGAGCTTTTGCACTGATCCACGGCGCGGTCAATGTCGGCGGTGCACTGGGACCATTGCTGGGTTTAGGCATATATCTGTTGAATCAGAATGTGGTTTTTGTCATTTGTTCAGCATCTTTTTTGCTTTTTGCGTTGCTGATTGGATGGAGAGTTCCGGAAACACGCCCGCAAAACCTTTTACAATCCGATAAGTCCTCGGTTCATTCGATTCGGCTTCCGTATGCGAAACATAAATTGCTGTATCGTCTAACTTTATTCGCGTTGCCTATAGGCTTATTGTATTCACAAGTAGAAACTACACTTCCTTTACATTTAAAAACAAACTTCGCTAATGCCTCTTCCGTTTTCGCCGGACTTATGACGATTAACTCTGTTGTGGTTATTTTATTGATGCTTTGGCTTCCAAAGAAGACCGGGAATAAATCATCTCATTCTATGATTTTGATCAGTTGTTTGCTTTTCGCTGCTGTAAGTTTAGGTTACGGATGGGCGTCCTCTTTTCTCGTATTGGTTGCTATAGAATTGATCTTTACCGTAGGCGAGATTATAGGCATCATTCATCTGCAAAAATATGTGTCCATTATTTCGCCCGAAGGAACGAGAGGGAGATACAACTCGGTATTCGGCTTATATATGCAAATACCAAGAATAATAGGTCCGATCTTTTTCGGACTCATATTCGAGTATTTCGGAGGTCGTGTGATGTTCTCTGTTATTTCCGTTCTATTGATAATCTGCGGATTCACCATTTATCATCTTATTCATAACGCACAACATCAAGAAATAAATCCCATGCAAAAAGTGCCCCGAACCGATAAAGCTGTATGAGAGAGGGGGAAAGACCATGCAAATTTGTTCATTGAATATCGGGAAAATCGAATGTTTTGAATATGAAGGGAAACAGGTTTTATCCGCGATCACGAAAAAGTCGACAAAAAAACAAGTGTTTTTATCCGCTCTTGGTTTTCAAGGCGACGAACAAGCCAATAAGATTAGACACGGTGGATCGGATAAAGCCGTTTGTGCATATCCAGTTGAATATTATCGGGATTGGGAACGGGAATTGGAACGGGAACTTCCTTTCGGCTCATTCGGAGAAAACCTTACGGTACAAGGAATGAGAGAGTCTGAAGTGCATGTTGGCGATATTTTCGATTGGGGCGATACGAAGCTTGAGGTGACTCAACCGCGCCCCCCTTGTCATAAGCTGGCCAAAAAATTCAATTATCCGCGGCTCCCGGTTCTTTTTCAAGAACTGGGACGAACGGGGTTTTTAATGCGTGTTCTTCAGGAAGGGTGGGTAAGTATCGAAAGTCCCGTTGTTCGTTCTTATGCTCACCCTGCCGCAATTTCTATTGAAGCAATTAATGAAGCTCTTTATACGGATATTCCAAACAAAGAATTGCTGATGAACATTTTGAAGTTGGAAGCCTTATCTCCGAGTGTCGTAACGACTTTTAAATTGAGATTAGCAGGACATCGCGACGATTCGTCAAATAGACTTCATGGTATGTAAGTCGAGCTGAAAAAAGATTTTTTAATTTAGGCCTTGTACGCAAACTTAGCGACGTACATCTTTAGCTACCTTTTCGTCCTCCTCTATGTCATATTTCCTTAACGGGAACGAAAATTCAGCTAAATCTACGTTCTTCGGAGTTTTCGTACACGCCCTCACAAAATTTAAGTGCAATAGGCAGAATTTTTTTAAATAAATCTCAAAAAGATGGAGTAGATAAATATCTCTAATAAGCAAAGGAGCAACCCCCATGAAAACCCACAACTACTACGACACGTTTATCGCAGTTGCCGAGGACTGTCCCGCAGCCCAAGCCGAAGTCCCCAAAGCCAAAGGCGCATCCAAAAGCATAGCCGTCCTCCAGTACGAGATGATCGCCGATCACCCGTACCGGTATACGCAGGAAGATGTGCTGTTCGAGGTGCATGCGATTCGGAGCGAAATTGCCGAAGAGCAGAAAGGAGCGGCGCGGGAAGCTTTTTTCGCCAAAGGACAGCCCTGTCTGCGCACGTCCTCGCTGTGCAAGCGTTACGGCTGGGGCATTCATCACGACACCGACGGCAAGGTGGCTTTGTATGCGGTCGAATCGGAGGCTTATGCAGCGTTCAGCCGCGATAAAAAGTTAAAACAACTCAAAGCGATGCGCTCCAATCGGGCCTAGACTATTATGAGCAATCTATGGATTCGCCTTTCCTCTACAAATCATTTGTACTCCCTCCCAATCAGTGTTACTCTGAAACCCGGCAGCCTTAACTTCACTCACTGCCCTATACCCCACAATACCCGCCTTCACGGCGCTCAAGAAAGGTAACACCATGATCAAAGTAGACAATCTCTCTTTCTCTTTCCCGCAAAAAGAACTCTATACCGGCATTTCTTTCATCCTCGAAGAAGGTCAGCACTGCGCGTTCATCGGCACCAGCGGAAGCGGGAAAAGCACGCTGATCGAGATGCTGACGGACCCGGAAAAGTATTTGTTCGAAGGCAAGCTTGAGATCGACCCGGACTGCAAGATCGGATACGTCAGCCAGTTCTCGCAGGTGGACAAAGCGGCGGAAACGACTGTTTTTGAATATATCGCGGAAGACTTTATCAAGATCCAGGACGAAATCAACGAACTGTATGCCGAGATGGCGACCGCTTCGGATATGGATGTGCTGATGGACAAGGTTCAATCGGCGCTGGACGCACTCGATGCGATCGGCGGGGACGATTACGAAAGTATCATTCATAAGCAGCTCAATCTCGCCAACCTGATGAAGCTCAAAGACGTTAGCATATCCGCTTTGAGCGGCGGGGAGTTCAAGCTGATTCAAGTGATGAAAGAAATGCTCGGCAGCCCGGACCTGCTGATCATGGACGAGCCGGATGTGTTTTTGGATTTTGAAAATCTCAACGCGCTCAAGAAACTCATCAATTCCCACAAAGGCATGCTGCTGGTCGTCACGCACAACCGCTATCTGCTGAACCACTGCTTCAACAAGATCATCCACCTCGAAAACACGGAGATCCAGGAATTCGACGGGCGGTATATCGATTACAACTTCTCGCTGCTCCAGACCAAGATCGAGCTGCAGGAGATCGCGGTCGGCGAAGCGGAAGAAATCGAGCGCTACGATCACCTCATCGACAACCTGAGAGAGCTCGCAACGAACGTGGCGGATCCGTCCAAAGGCCGTGCGCTCAAAGCCCGGGTGAAGTTCCAGGAAAGACTGGAAGCCCGCCGGATCAAAGCGCCGTTTGTCGCGATCAAGCAGCCGAATATTCGTTTTGACATGGATCATGAAGCGGAAGACCGCATCGTGGTAAAAGTGGAGAACTACAGCGCCGCCTTCGACGAACTGCTTCTGCGCGATGTGAATTTCGAGCTCGGATCTACGGATAAAGTCGCGATCATCGGCCCGAACGGCACGGGGAAAACGACGTTGCTCCGCGATATTTTCAAAAACAACCGTGACTCTATCGCCATCAACGCGGATACGAAAGTGACTTATTTATCGCAGCTTCAAGGCGAAACGCTCACCGATTCCAATACGATCCTGAGCGAATTCATCGACGCCGGGTTCAACACGTACGATGAGATCCGGGCGCATCTGGCAAATTACGGCTTCGAAGGCGAGATCCTGGAGCAGAAGATCGGATCGTTATCCGGCGGCGAGAAAAATATGCTGCAGTTGGCCAAAGTCGCGGGCAGTCAGGCCGATCTGCTGCTTCTGGACGAACCGACCAGTCATTTGGACCTGTATACGCAGATCGCGCTGGAGAAAGCTATTCAAGACTACAAAGGCGCGATCCTCATGATTTCCCACGATTTCTATTCGGTGGTGAACGGTATGGATTACGTGCTAATCATCGACGACAAAACGATTCGAAAAATGAGCATGCGCAAATTCAGACAAATGATCTACGCCAGCCATTTCGATAAAGACTATCTGGAAAACGAACAGAAGAAAAAAGCCGTTGAAATGCAGATCGAACTGGCTTTGAAAAATACGGACTTTGAAACGGCAAAAGGTCTGGTCGACGAGCTGGAAGAGATCATCAAGCTGCTTTAGACGACAGGCGGACGATCGACGACAACAGCATGATAACGGCGGCAAAAGGCCAAACAAGATCAAAAAAGACACTGAGCATAAAACTCTCAGTGTCTTTTTCTTGTATGCTTATTGAATTCAGTATGGGCTGTTATAATTTATTAAGACAACAGCCCTTATATTATAGGGGACTTTTGTTTTATTCCATTACTAACCAAAAATTCGCTGATAGAGTAATAGGGTGTACTGTATTTAAATAAAGTCAACACGCTTAACTACGGAGGAATAGCTGATGGAGAATGATATTCATGCTTTGCTAGAAATCGGAGAAAACCAGGAGATTGAATTTAAGGGTGCGGGTGGTGGCCTTCCTAAAAATGTGTGGGATACCTATTCTTCTTTTGCAAATACGAACGGTGGCGTCATTATATTAGGAATTGAAGAAAAGGGAGATGCTTTAACGGTAGTAGAGATCGATGTAGATCAGCTTCTAAAAAATCTTTGGAGTACTCTGAATAATTCACAAAAGATCAGTCGGAATATTCTTACTGAAGACGATGTTCAGGTTTTGGAATATAGTCAAAAGAAGATTATAAAAATTTCAGTTCGTCGTGCTTATCGAGATGAAAAGCCTATTTATATTGGTTTTAGCCCGCTAACAGGCTCTTATAAGCGGAATTATGAAGGTGATTATAAATGTACGGAACGTGAAGTGCGGGCTATGCTTGCCGATCAGTCCGATGAAACTCAAGATCGCAAGATCCTTGAAGATTTTACAATCGAAGATCTTGATATTGAATCTGTAAATGGCTACCCTTCACGTTTAGCAGCTTTAAAACCTCATCATCCTTTTCTCGCTAAGAAAATTCCAAATTTTCTGATTGAGATTGGAGCATGGGGGAGAAATCGCCAGAGTAAAAAAGAGGGACTAACAGCAGCGGGGCTACTCATGTTTGGCAAAGAGCGGGCAATTACCGACGAATTTCCTCAATACTTTTTGGATTACCGAGAATATTCTAGAAATGAAGCCTCTAATCGATGGTCTCATCGAATTGTTTCTAATGACGGTACTTGGGCAGGGAATATTTATGAGTTCTTTTTCAAAGTGATTAATCGTCTAACCGAAGATTTGAATATTCCTTTCCGTACAGTTGATTTGCTGCGACAACAGGATACGAATGTACACATAGCTCTGCGTGAAGCATTGGCAAATACACTGCTGCATGCTGATTTCTATGGGGATAGAGGAATTGTAATTGAAAAATATCCGACAAGCTTTCAGTTTTCCAATCCAGGAAGCATGCGGGTTTCAGTTAGACAGGCTATGGAAGGTGGGGTAAGCGATCCGAGAAACGCCAGCTTATTTAAAATGTTTTCGTTAATCGGTTTAGGTGAACGTGCCGGTTCAGGAATACCTGCAATTGTCCAAGCGTGGAATGAACAGCATTGGCGAATTCCTGAGATCAAAGAAGAAGTTCAACCTGACAGAACAACTCTGATTTTGCTTAGCATGTCCTTATTGCCTGAAGAGAGTGTAAGCTTCTTAAAAAGCCGTTTAAAAGAACGCTATGAATCTCTGGAAAAGGAACATATATTGGCTCTAGTTACCGCTCATCAAGAAAAATCAGTCACGAATAAACGGCTTCAAGTTCTACTCGATCAAAACTCGCAAAAATTGAATAAACTCCTTTCTTTCTTGGTGGAACAAGGGCTGCTGCTGCCTCAAGGCAAAAGTAGATGGATGAGTTACGTATTATCTGATCTGTTTAAGGTGCAAATTCAACATAGTGAAGATATAGTCCAACATAACGACGAATTAATTCAACATAATGAGGATCTAACCCCACATAATAATGAACGAGTTCAACATAAGGAGGACTCAACCCAACATAACGGCGAATCAGTTCAACATACGGAAGAACCAACTCAACATTATGTATCGGAAGATTCAATGCTGCAATCTATCGCTATCAGAGTTAACACGAGAAAAAGAGTCACCGGTTCTGAAATGATGGGGGTCATTCTGGAATTATGTAAGGTCAGAGCTCTTGATATTCGGACAATTGCGACGCTCATTAATAGAGGGGAGGCTACAATATATAATCATTACCTGATGAAGCTTGTGCGAGAACAGAGATTGATTAGAATTTATGACAAAAAAAATAGTGCTTGGGTTTATGCTGTACCTGCAGAAGAAAGTTGATTCCGATAGCTTGCCTAACACGTAAAAGTAAGCTGTTTCGAGCATGGTAAATACTTTGTATTAAAAAAAGGAGGAACTTCGCCTGAAGTTCCTCCTTTGAATGGTTGTTCTGGTGTTAATTCCAGCCGCCTTCCCCCAAATTCAGCTTTTGCTCCCGACACTTTTCATTTCATGAATTTTTTCGAGCGCCCGAACCGCATTTTTCTTACCCCGGTCGTCCTCCGCCCGGAGATAGCTTCCCACAAGCCGATAACCGAATACCAGAAGAATCATCTCGTACACGCAGTGATCTTCGATATAAGGAATCTGTGCTTCTTCCGAAAAACCTTTGTGATACGCGGGAACGCATCTCCGGTAGTATTCGACCATATGCTCGGGGTCCGTCTCGTCCGCGATCAGGCTGGCGAGATCCTCGCCCGCGCGGCCCCATCCGGCCGTATCCCAGTCGATGAGCGCGATTGTGCCGCCCGCATGGATCAGGTTGGCCGACCAGAAGTCGCGATGGCACAGCACGAGCGGCAGGCTTTCGATCCGGGCAAAGATCTCGTCCGAACGTTCGTCGATTTCGATCAGCATGTCTTTCAGGCGCTGCGGAAATTCGCACGCGTCCGAGCGGATATAATCGCGGCCGGCCGGCCAGGAGCGATAATGCGCATCGTTTTTTTTCATAAAATCCGTCGAACTCAGGTTGGTCAGGCTTCGCAAAACGTCGGGCCGCTCCGCAATACAGCCTGCCCTGATAACGTCCCCACGCCAACGCGGCATGCTCGTACATGGATACCGTCAGCTCCGCACCGGCTGCGCCGTCGATGTATTCCAGCCACAGGTGAAATTCGTTTTCTTCGGCGTTCATCTCGGCACGATAGCAGATCGGCCAGCGTAAATCGTCCCCAAACGTTTCTTCCAGGCCGGACGCATACAGGTCGTATTCGCGCCGCCAAGACTCCGGATCGCCATAGCGTTCCCATTTCTTTTGCGTTTTCAGTACCAGCCGATAAAGCAATCTTTCGCTATCCGCCGTTTCGGCCGTGCCGGTTAACAGGTGCACGCTCGCTACGGTTCCGCCCTGCAAAGGTACGGTCTGGCAGTCGGCGGCGATCACGTCTTTCTTAAACTGCCGGCTCAAGACGTCGCGCAGCGTTTCGGGATTCGTGTTCATTTTCGTTTTCCTCCGTTTTTCTTCGCTTGTTTGTTCGGGCCGGCCGCCGTTTTGTTCCGGACGTATTCGCTCTCCTGCCGCTGGGCCAGATAACGCTCCCACCGTTCATTCGGCAGCGAACCGTCGGCAAGCGCGGCGCGAACGGCGCAGCCCGGTTCGGTCCGGTGTCGGCAGTCCGCGAAGCGGCACCGGGCAAACAGAGCTTCCACATCGGCAAAGCTTGCGCTTATGCTGTCTTCGGCGTCGAAAAGCCCGAGTTCGCGCATACCCGGCGTATCGATGACCATCGCGCCGGAAGGAAGCATGAACAGCTGGCGGTGCGTCGTCGTATGCCGGCCGCGGCTGTCGTTTTCCCGGATATCCTGCACTTTCATGACATCCTGGCGCATCAGGGCGTTGAGCAGGGACGATTTGCCGACGCCGGACATGCCGAGGAACACGACGGTTTTGCCGGGCGCCAGATAAGGAGAGAGTTCGCTCAGTCCCAGGCCCGAATGACTGGAGATGACATGGACCGGCACCCCGGGAATACTTTGCGTCACTTCCCCCAGCGGGAGACTGTAATCTTGCACCAGATCGGCTTTGGACAGAAGCACAACCGGACGGCCGCCGCTCCGCTCGGCCTGCGTTACATACCGCAGGATGCGGGCCGCGCTGAGATCCCGGTTCAGGGAAGACAGAATGAACACGTAATCGAAGTTGGTCGCGACCACCTGTTCCAGCAGCGTTTTGGCGTAGCCCACGGCATGCCCGGAGTAATCGGCGCGCGAGAATTTGGACCGCCGGGGCAGGACCTCGACGATCCGGGAAGATCCGTGTTCGTTATAACGAAGATGCACGAAATCGCCGACGCACGGAAAGTCCGCGCGCGTTTCCGCACGGTGATAGAACGTGCCTTTGAGCGCCGCCGTAACTTCGCCGCGCTCGGTCGCGATGGTGAAAATTTCCCGTCGAAGCTCGGTCACCCTGCCGGGAAGCAGTCCTTCAGGTACGGCTTTTGTTTCGATGTATCCGTATGTTTTTAAATCCGTCATGGTTGTGTGGTTAGCTCCTTTAATGTTGTTTTTGGACGCAAAAATGCCGCGGGCAAGCAGCCTCTGAAGAAGCTGCTGCCGCGCGGCATAAAAACGCCAAAAAGATACGACCTTGTATCGTATCCCGCAAACAGCAATATTCACGAAAGGGTACTGGAGAGGGCACAGCAAATAAAACGGACGCGGTCCGTGCTTTTTCGCTTATGCCGGCTATGCGGTTTTAAGAAGAAACCACCTGATAAGTAGCTGCCATTATAATCCTCTCCTTTCGCGTTACAGGAACTCGCCTGGCTCCGACTTGGACCCAAGCTGTTTATAACGTACTCTTTTCCCCGGAAAAGAGCAATGCCTGTTCGTCTCAAAACCGTTCTGGTGACGGGCGTGCCCGGGACTTTGGGCGACCGGATCGCGGCCGGATTCCCGGCTATCACTCAACCATATGACTAGACATGCTTTTTTCGTATGACCGGAATCCTGCTCGGTTGTGGTATACTCATTAGAACCAAAATCCAGAAGGAGCAACCGATATGATCCCTTTCAGACACGACCATGTAGGCAGTTTTTTACGCCCTGCGAACTTGACTCAGGCGCGCGAACAGTATAAATCGGGCAGTATCACGCATGAAGAATTGAGAGCGGTGGAAGATCAGGAGATCATCCGCATCATCGAAAAGCAGAAAGAAAACGGCGTGCTCGGGGTGACGGACGGCGAACTGCGCAGAAGCTGGTGGCATTTTGACTTCCTGGGCGGTCTGGACGGCGTCGAGTTGTTGCAGCAGATCGACGGTCCGCAGTTCCACAATATGCAGACGCGCAAAGGCGGAATCCGCGTGGTCGGCAAAGTCGATTTCTCGACGCATCCTTTCGTGGAAGACTTCAAATTCGTGCAGCAGCATGCGGGCGATACGGTAGCGAAACAGACCATTCCGAGTCCGAATATGCTGTTGTATCGCTTGGAAAACGGCGCTAACGTCTACACGGATCGCGAGCAGTTCCTTCAGGACACGATCGCGGCGTATCAAAAAGCGATCCAAGCTTTCTACGACGCGGGCTGCCGCTACCTGCAATTGGACGATACCGCCTGGGCGGATCTGTTCTCGGACGCCGGTCACGACAAGCTGCGCGCCAAAGGTCTGGAACCGGCGGAAGAGCTGCAAACGATGCAGCGCATGATTAACGAATCGTTGGCGCACAAACCGGCCGATCTGGTCGTCACGATGCATATTTGCCGCGGTAACTATAAATCGAACTATTTTTCCACGGGCGGTTACGATTACGCTTCCGAGGTGATCTTCGGCGGCTTGGACGTGGACGGACTGTTCCTGGAATTCGACGACGAGCGTTCGGGCAGTTTCGAATCGTTGAAGCACGTTAATCGCAAAGATTTGAAGATCGTGCTCGGTCTGCTGACATCCAAAACAGGCGAGCTGGAGGATAAAGAGCAAATCAAAGCCCGGATCGCCGAAGCGGCGACATATGTCCCTCTCGAACAGCTTTGCCTCAGCCCGCAGTGCGGATTTTCGTCCACGGAAGAAGGCAATATTTTGACGGAAGAGCAACAATGGCGCAAGCTTCGCTATGTCAAAGAAATTGCAGACGAAGTGTGGGTTTAAGAGAGGGGATATCTTATGACTATTCAAGCCAACCAAGAAGCCGTGACCGTCGAAGCGTTGATTAACGGCCGGAACGTGAAGTCCCTTTCCCAGTCGTCCAAAGAAAACCCGGCCAACCCTACGGAGATCGTCGGCTATTTCCCGGTCACGACCAAAGAACAAGCCGTCGAAGCGATCGAAGCGGCGGCGGAAGCTTTTAAAACGTGGAAAAAAACCGATATCGAAGAACGCGTGACGAGAATGCGCAAAGCGATCGAGAAGATCCGGGCGGCGGAAAACGAGATCGTGCATTTGCTGTCCCGAGAACACGGCAAGCCTTTATATGATGCGCACGGGGAGATTTACGTCTCGTTGATGTGGATGGAGTTTGCTTGCAACGAAGCGGCAGCGGCTCTTGAGGAGCAGGTTACCGAGCATGATCATGGAAAAACGATTCTGTCTTACGATCCGATCGGCGTGGTGGCGGCAATCAGCCCGTGGAACTATCCGATTGCGCTGTCGACGATCAAGATCGCTCCTGCCCTGCTTGCGGGGAATACGATCGTGCTGAAACCGAGTCCGTACGCGCCGCTGGCGGCGGCAAAGGTGGCGGAGATCATCGCGAGCGAGTTCCCGGCCGGCGTCATCAACGTGGTGCACGGCGATGCGGACGTGGGCGTTGAGCTGACGACGAATCCTCATGTGACGAAGATTGCTTTTACGGGCGGAACGGCAACGGCCAAGCATATTATCCGGGCGGCTTCGGACACCATCAAAGACATGACGCTGGAACTTGGCGGCAATGACGCGGCGATTTTCCTGGAGAGCTTTGACGTGAATGATGAACGCGCGATGCGCCGGATTGTCGTGTCCAACTTCTTGACGACGGGCCAGATCTGCATGATCGCCAAACGCGTGTATGTCCACCGTTCGATCTATGACGCGTTTGTGGAAAAATATATCGAGGCGGCCAACCGTTGGATACGGATCGGCGATCCTTTCGATGCCGATACGACGGTAGGTCCGGTGAATAACCTGAAGCAAAAAGAGTACGTGCTGGGCTTGGTCGAAGACGCGAAGCAACGCGGAGCCAAAGTCATTTCGCTCGGCCGAATTCTGGATCAGAAAAGGTTCGACGAAGGCTATTACCTGCAGCCGACCCTGGTATTGGGCTGCGATGCGCATGACCGTATCGTCGTGGAAGAACAGTTCGGCCCTACGGTTCCGATTCTGCCTTTTGACGACGAAGATCAGGTCATCACGCTTCACAATGAAAGTATCTACGGATTGACGAGTTCGGTATGGGGAGCGGAAAAAGAAGCGATTGCCGTAGCGCGTCAACTCGAAGCCGGAACGACCATGATCAATACGGCTGCGGTGCAAGGACTGGACGTTCGTTTCCCGTTCGGCGGTTTCAAACAATCCGGTATCGGCCGCGAATACGGCACAGAAGGCATCCGCACGTATACGGAGCAGCATGTGATTAATGTGCCGAAGATGCTGGATCTGCCTTATATCCCGGAGTAACTCGATACTTTTCATTCAAGATCCTTTTGGGATTGCGAAAAAATAGGCTAACGCTGCGCCTTGCCTGCTGATTCCCGAGAATCGGCGGACAAGGCGTTTTTTCACGGACTTACCGCCTTCGCGTTCGACCATTTTTTAGCCAACCATTTTTCGCTGACATATACATTGAAGAAATGAATGATCGGTCCCAGCCCGAACATGCACACCAGCGTCCCCAGCCCGATAATGCCGCCGAACAAAAAGCAGACCAGCGCGCAACAAGCGTCGGTAAACATGCGGTGCCAGAAGTAGCCGACTCGCGGAAAAGTATCCCTCATGAGCAGCGACAGACAGTCGTAAGGCGCGATGCCGACGTTGGAGGTCTGATACAGGGATACGCCGAAGCTGCATATGACGACGCCGATCGCGACCGTCACCACGCGCTGCCACAGAAGTTGAGGCTCGCCAAGCGCATCGATCCAGATATCGTAAAAGAAAGTCACGAAGTAACCGAGCAATACAGCGTTCACAATCGTTCCGGCTCCGATAAAGCGGCGTCCCCAGATCAGCTGCACGACGAACAAAAACAGGTTGAGCAGGATCAGAAACCGGGCATACGCGATCCCGCTCGTATCCGCGAGAGCCATCACCATGCCGCTGAACGGATCGTTGCCCAGGCCGGACAGTTTGAAAATGCTGATGCCCATGCCCAAAAAAATATTGCCGATCAGCATAAGGATCAAGCGTTTTGGATCGATTAGCGTACCGAAGAATCCCTTCATATCAACCGTCCTATGATCAGATTGCCAAACATGCAAGCGTAAACAACGCCGTCATTATAGCATAGTTTGTACAGCGGGACAGTGTCGTTTTTTCATGGGCCATTTTATCTTTCTAGTACCTTGTCAACTCTTAATCAGTGGTTTATGTTCGCCTGAAACGCACACGCTTTAGGTGCGATTCAGGGGAGCATAACCTTACCTTTAGCGTTGACAAGGTACTGGAACGTTACTGACATAATGCTGTCAGTAACGTTTTTTTATCATACGAATATCACGATCCAGCTTCCCATTCAGAAAGGATGATCTTTATGAATTTCGCTTCGATACGCATCATCACGAACGACGTAGATCGGCTTGTGCAGTTTTACGAGCAGGTCACCGGGGTTACAGCAGAGCGGCCCGCGCCTGTATTCGCCGAATTCGTTTTGCCGTCCTGCACGCTTGCGATCGCTCATGCCCAGACGGCGCGCTTGTTCGGATCCGATTCCGTAGAAGCGGCGAGCAACCGTACCGTCATCATCGAATTTTTTGTCGAAGACGTCGAGGCCGAATATGCGCGCTTGAAGCCGTTTGTCGAGAGCTGGGTACAAGAACCGACCACGATGCCGTGGGGCAACCGCTCCCTGCTGCTGCGCGATCCGGACGGCAATCTGGTGAATCTGTTTACGCCGGTAACGGAAGAAGCGATTCAGCGGTTCAGCCGCAGATCCCGATAACTCCTTCTATTGAGTAGGTAAGCGAGACAAGCGAGACAAGCGATAAGCTTTTCTCGCTTTTTTTGTTTTTCAAAAGTATCACTTTTTCGCTCAATTTCGTTCCCCGTAACTCATAAGCGGGACTCTCCCGGACGATAAAGTATGAAGAAAGCAATCCATACAACTATCGGCGAGAGGATAACCCCATGAGAACAAAGAAACATTACACCAGCCTGTTGTTAATGGTCGTTTTGCTATTTTCGCTCCCGCAGTATGCTTTTGCCATGCAAATCTCCGTTGAAATATCCATAAATGAAACGATTACTCTAGACGTAGAAGCAAGCGATTCGATCGAAAATGTAAAAGCAAAAATACAGGATAAAAAAGGAATAGCCCCGGAAGACATGCAGTTGGTATTTGAAGGTAAAGAGTTGGAGAATGAGCGCACTCTGTCCGATTATAATATTCAAAAAGAATCGACGTTGCAGCTGATTGTGAAAAATGGGCCGGAACCTATGTATACGGCGAGTGCCGTGGCCGCCTCATTGATCGTGGGAGTCGGAGCGGATAATGAGATCACGCTGACGGTGAAGGATTCGACGGACATCGCGGATACAACGTTCAACGGGGCGCGCCACGTGACGATCTCCGGTTATGCCGCCGCACCGGACGGATCGTACGGCAGCTTGGGCGGAATCGATTTGACCGAAGGTCCGAATACGGTCAGTGCGATGTTTGTAAACGGTGTGGCCGAAGTGAACCTGACACTGAACAAAGCGGCGGAGCAAACCCTTGCGCTGAGCGTGGAAAGCGTAGCGACGCCGGCAACAAACGCGCTCAAGATCACGTCTACCGCGGGAAAAGCGGCTTCTATGGAACTGAAGACCGATCTTGCGGCTCCCACCGTCAACGGGAGTGCGTTCGCACGGCAGCCTGTGATTACGCTGCGCGACGCTTACGGGAATACAAGCACGGGCGATAACAGCACCGTAGTAACGGCATCGAAAAAAGATGCCGGCGCCTGGACGCTGACCGGAACCACATCGGTAACAGCGAACGCAGGCGTCGTAACCTTTGCCGATCTTGGAGCAAAAAATGCGGCGGGGCTGACGGGCGTGCAGCTGTCGTTCGATGCTGCGGGGTTGACGCCGGCGACGAGTCGGACGGTCCCGCCGCTGACGCTTCCCCGGCCCGAATTTGGAGCGCCGGCTCCGGTGCGGCCGGCGCCTTCTGTGCCCGTAGAGACACCGGTTATAACAAACCCGGCACCATCGGCAGTAGCGCCGCCGGCAGTAACGCCACCGGCAGTAACGCCGGCAGCGCCGGCACTGCCGGAACCAGCAGCCGATCTATTCAAGACAGGTATTGTGAATACAGACGATTTGGTCAAGAAAATCGTATCTCTTGTGGCGGCGGCGAAGGAAACCGACGCTGCAATCGATTTCGCGGACACGCAGGGACACTGGGCCGAACAGCCGATCCGTACGTTTATCCAATTGCAGCTGGTTAACGGCTACAAAGACGGAACGTTCAGGCCGAACCATTTTATCACTCGCGCCGAATTTGCGGCGATTCTGAATCGCACGTTCAATATCCAAGGCGGGAATACAAGTACGATGCCGAAAGATATCGAAGGCCACTGGGCGAAAGAAGATATCAAGAATCTTGTATCGACAGGAGTAATCAAGGGGTATACGGACGACCGTTTCAAGCCGAATCAAACGATTACACGTGAAGAAATGATGGTCATGTTGTCGCGCATTGTCAATCTGGATCACGCAGCGAAGGACGAAGAAAAAGGCCGTTTTAACGACCTGGATCGTGCTTATGCGGCAGCCGAGATCACAGCGGGAGCGCAGGCCGGGATCTTTAACGGGAACGGAACCGGGAACTTCTATCCGAAGAACGGCGCCACGCGCGCGGAAGCCGTGCAAATCATCTTGAATGTGCTGGAATTCAACCCGCAGTTAAAGACCGCATTGGACTCGCTGAACTGAGATAAGCTGCTCGTATTTGTAGAGGACTCCCGATCCGGGAGTCCTCTATTTGCCGTAGGATACGGATAGATTTTCATGGCAGCTTTCTTCCTTCGACGGATAAAGTCGCGATCATAGGCCCTAACGGGAAAGGGAAGACGACTTTGCTCCGCAATATCTTCCCAAATAACCGTGATTCCATCGCAATCAACGCGGATGTGAAAGTCACTTATTTATCGCAGCTTCAAGGCGAAACGCTCACCGATTCCAATACGATCCTGAACGAATTCATCGACGCCGGGTTCAAGACGTACGACGGGATCCGGGCCCATATGGCGAACTATAGCTTCGAAGGTGAAATCCTTGAGTAGAAAATCGGATCGTTATCCGGTCAAAGTAGAATAGTAGCTTAAGCAAAGGCAACGAAAAAGTATTTTCTTTTCATCGTATAAAAAGTATTATAATTATGTAATTAAACTTAATAGTATTTAGGGGTGAATTACATGGATTCGACATTTGAGTATTATTTAAGTGTTAACCGTAATTTCAATGAAATCATCAATAAAACTTCTGATTTTGATACGAAGTCCTTACAAGCTCATAGTCATGCATTTCTTGAAGATTTAGATAAGTGGATGAATCTACTTGAAACAAGGTCAGAAAATAAAATGTTTAAAGTGGCTTTTCTTGAATATCATCATGGTTTGATAGCAGTAGCTCAAGGACAATATAGACAAGCCTTCAACTCACTAAGATTTTTTTTAGAGCATTGTTTAGCAGGAGTATACTTTTCAGTAAATGAACTAAAACTAAAACTATGGATGATAGGAAAAGAAGATGTTTTTTGGAATAAAGTAATTGATAAGGAATCTGGGATATTCTCTAATGACTTTATTACCTGCTTTGGAGAAGGATTTTTAGAAGCTTCGGATGGTTATAGAATTTTAGCACAAGAAGTTTATAGAGAATGTTCTGAATTTACTCATGGTAATTATCGTACTCAAATCTATTTACCTAGTTCACTAGAATTTAATGAAGAATTATTCTTAGAATGGCATGATAAAGCTGAGTCTATAAGAGTTGTGATTACCTTTTGCTTATGTGCTAGATATTTAAATGAAGTTTCGTCAATAGGACTATATAAATTAGAGGCAATGATAAGTCAGTATTTAGGAAATTTAAAATATATTCAAAATTATTTCTTGTCAGATAGAGGAGAGGGTTAAATTGAGCGAGTTCTTTTATAGAACAGAAGAAATAAGATTAGAAGAAATAAGTGATTACTTCGTTGAAACGAAGCAAGATCGACAGATCATCAATCAGTTAAAAGCTGTGAATCCAATTGTATTAGTGGGAAGTAGAGGTATGGGAAAATCCTTTCTCTTCAGAATGGCTCAAAAAGAATTATTAGGCAACTTTGAGCAAGATAAGATACTGCCTGTTTATCTTACTTTCAGAAAAAGCTCATTAATACAAACTAGTAATCAAGCGCAATTTCATTTATGGATGATGGCTCGACTATGTAATGAAATACTTCGTGCTTTAAGGAATAATGGCGGAATTACATCAACTCCAGCAAGTTTAGCTATATTGGCGGGCGGTACACAGCCAAGTACCTTATCTTTAAAAACCAAAATCGAAGAAATCGCTGATTTATTTGAGTCTTCTTGGCAAGAACCGGGAGTAGAAGTAGATACAAGTGGCATACCTACGATAGATCATTTTTTAGATGCAATTGAAGATATTTGTCTAGCAACAAGTATAAGACGTTTAGTAATATTCATTGATGAAGCAGCCCATGTATTATGGCCTGAGCAACAAAGACAATTTTTCACTCTTTTTAGAGATTTAAGAAGCCCATATATTACTTGTAATGCTGCAGTTTATCCTGGTGTAACAGTTTATGGGGACACCTTCCAACCAATTCATGATGCAACTATTCTTTCACTTCATAGAGATGTGCAAGATAGTTCTTACGTTAGTGCTATGAGAGATATTGTTAGCAAACAAGCCACTGGTGATAGCACTCTTATAAGGAACATAATACAAAGAGGCCAAAATTTCTCTATTCTTGCCTATGCAGCTAGTGGGAATCCTCGACATCTTTTAAAAACTGTAATGCAAGCGCCTGGTTTGAGAGGAGACGAAGTTAACTCTGTTATTAGAGAATACTATCGAAATGATGTTTGGGCTGAACATTCAGGACTGGCTCTAAAATATACGGGACATCGTGAAATTATTGACTGGGGTAGGAAATTTGTTGAAATAGAAGTTTTACCTGAACTTAATAAGAAAAACTCTCAATATTTATCAGAAGACAAAAAAACAACGTGTTATTTTTGGATGCATAGAGATATCCCACAAGCTATAAAGGAAGCTTTAAGATTGTTAGAATATACAGGGATTGTATTTGAGCATGCTTCTGGTATTAGAGCGACTAGAGCTGAAATTGGAACAAGGTACTCTACTAACTTAGGATGCTTGATGGCATTAGAAGCAACACCCACATCCACAGGTTTTGAAATTGCAAAATCGATTACTCCTAAAAGAATGACCGAATACGGAATAAATTATCGATTTTACGAAACACTGTTGGAAGCAATGCCAACATTCACTGAACCAGATATGTCTACTATGCTTAAACAATTACTAAGTAAGGATATAGAAGTACTAGACCTAACTCCTTGGCAAAGAGAAAAGTTACAGTCTATAAATATTTATACCGTTGGTGAAATTTTAAAAGCTTCAGAGGGCAAGTTACAAGAAGCTCATTATATTGGTGAAAAGAAAGCAAGGCGTATCAGAAATGCAGCTGTAACCGCAGTTTACGAATACCTCTCTGGCTGATTTATTTTTGAGCGTTTGATATCTTATTTTAAGCACTATCACAGAATTGGGAACCCTTATTTTTCCAAAGTAGGGTTCTTTTTTTTGATTTTTTATGATTTGAAATGGCTTGTTACATTTACATTAACCTAGTGCAGTTGCTCTTGATACAACAAACCTAAACTTTACTCTCCTCTCCACCTATGAGCAAACTAAAATTATTCTAGATTGAATAGAGTGTCTTTAATCAAAATAGAAATTTTAAATTTAGGAAATGAAAATAATCCTATCAAAATAAATATCTTTAAGTAAACAAAGTCGGGTAGTCCTCGATCCACAAAAGATAGTATCCGCAAAGGGACCAGCAGAAAAAAGCATTGAAGCGACTAAGAAAGTATCGCTAAGTCTGACAGAAGAAATATCAGAAAAGAGCGAAGCCGAATGCAAGGAACACAATCAATCCCGTTCGAAGGTAATTCGCAATATTCTGGATTCGTACTATTAGCAGTAATTCTACTTGAGACGGCGTTGCTGTCACAGTCGGTAAAGCGTGAACGATCACGACCCTCCTATATTATTTGTACGCAAACTTGAAGATGAAGCGGTAACGCTTGAGCTTAAAGAACCGCTTATTCTTACGATAACCTCCGGTCATTTTCATATAGCATTATGCGAAGAGGATTCGGTAATATTTCCTAATATTTACCTTTCGGAAGAATATTCACACAGCGGAAAAGTCAGAAGATTCCCTGCAACACTGGCATTTTTAGCAAATAGAATTTTCCTGACACCTATTCCACCTCAACCACTCGAACCGTCTCGCCCTTCACCAGCACCGGCTGATAATAATTTTTCTCCGGCAGATCCTTTTTCCCCTGCAAACTCTTAATGACCCAGTCCGCCGCGTCGCGGCCCATCTGTTCCTGCGGGTGCGTCAGCGTCGTCAACTGAATATTCGCGTTTTTCGCCATATACGAGTTGTCCTGGCCTACGATCGACAGTTCATCCGGAATCGAAATTCCTAGCTTTTTGCATACGTTGACCACTTCCAGCCCGACCTCGTCGTTGTAGCACACCAGCGCCGTCAGTTCGTCCCGGTGCTCGGTCAGATACGCTTCCAGGCTAGCATACAGGTCCGGCTTGCTGTCCGTATCGAACGACAGGACATGCTCGTGCCGGAACCGCAGCTTGTCTTCGCCCAGCGCTTTAATGAACCCTTTCATCCGAAACTTCCCCTGCAAATCGTCCATTTTCGCGATGATCCCGATCTGCGTATGCCCTTTGCCAATCAGCTCGCGCGTGGCGAGATAGCTCGACTGCACATCGTCCAGACAGAAGAAGGGGACTTCCAGCTCTTCGTAATAAGCGTTAATCATCGTAAAAGGGACATCCTGCTCTTTAAACGATAAATAATACGCGATATTCGGATTGTAGACGTTGCTGCGGGTCGGTTCCACGATCAGCCCGTCCACCCCGTACGAAAGCATCATCTCCAGCGCTTTGCGTTCCTGGGCGATATCGTTGTTGGTGCTGGCGAGCAGCAGCGAGTAGTTGTCTTCGTTCAACCGGCTTTCGATCCCGCGGATGATGGAAGGAAAAATGTAGTCGGAGATGTACGTCGTGATGACCCCGATCGTTTTATTCGAAGACTTCGCCCCCGATTTCGACCGGTACTGGCTGCTCACATACGTGCCCGACCCTCTTTCGCTGCGCAGGAAGCCTTCGTTCGACAGCTCCAGCAGCGCTTTTCTCACCGTCTGCCGGCTTACATCGTAACTTTCCTGCAAAGCGAATTCCGAAGGAATCTTCTCGCCCGCCTTATACGTTCCCGTGAGAATATGGCTCTTGATATCTTCGATAATCACTTTATATTTGGGCTTCATCGGATTCACTTCTTTCATCATTCACTCAAAAGTTGTACGTACACATCTTATCACGAATCAACTAATTAGCCAACGAGCCTGAAAGATGTACGCTTAAAAGGTTTATAGGAAGCCGATTACACATACGGGGCCCATTCCTTCTCCTTCCCTCCCCAAAGGTAGTTATCCTACACTTTAAGGTCTTAAGCAGGTAGAAGAAGCGTCCAAGCGGAGGGAGGGGTTGAGTGGAAGAACGAAGTGTTCGCCTTTGACTTGGGGAAGCTCCCTTATTCAAATCTAATCCGGCTTCCCCAAGTCAACACGCGACTGAAACCAACCCCTCCCGCAGCTCCCCCAGCTTCTCTACCGAACAGGATCTTAATGTTAGTATAACTACCGAACTTTATTGACAAATGTACGTACAAAAAATATACTAAAACTGTTCATTGTTGAAACCGTATTCTTTTGAGCAAAACCCGGCGAAGACGCGCCTGGCCGACGACGGGATCGGCAGCCGCGCGCGGCGCGAAGGGATCGCCATACAGCCTGTAAACGGAAAGGGGAGTTCTGCAAACATGAGTCATACCCAATGGAAAGAAGCGATTGCCGGCGCAGACACGTCGCTCGGCATCGAATTCGGCTCGACCCGGATCAAAGCCGTCCTGATCGACCGGAAGTTCGAGACGATCGCTTCGGGCAGCTACGAGTGGGAGAACCGGCTGAAGGACGGATACTGGACGTACGACCGCGAAGAGATTATCAAGGGTCTCCAGGCCGCTTACCGCGAAATGAAGCAGGAAGTTCAGCAGAAATACAGCGTTACGCTGCAAACCGTCGGTTCGATCGGCTTCTCGGCCATGATGCACGGTTATATGGCGTTCGACCGGGAAGGCGGGCTGCTGGTGCCGTTCCGCACCTGGCGCAACGCGACGACCGGAAATGCGGCGAAAGCATTGACGGACCTGTTCCAATTCAATATCCCCGAGCGCTGGAGTATCGCCCATTTGTACCAGGCGATCCTGAGCGGCGAAGAGCATGTGCCGAATATCGGCCATGTGACGACGCTGGCGGGCTATATCCACTGGCTGCTGACCGGCGAGCAGGCGATCGGCATCGGCGACGCTTCCGGCATGTTCCCGATCGAAGAATCTTCGCACAGCTACCACCCGGCGATGATGCGGCAGTTCGACGAGCGGATCGCAGACAAGAACTATCCGTGGAAGCTGGAGAGCCTTCTTCCGAAAGTGTATCTCGCGGGCGAACAGGCCGGCGCGCTGACCGAAGACGGAGCGGCCCTGCTCGATCCCGAAGGCGATCTGCGGCCCGGCATTCCGCTGTGCCCGCCGGAAGGCGACGCCGGAACCGGCATGGTGGCGACGAACAGCGTCAAGAAGCGTACCGGCAACGTTTCCGTGGGCACGTCCGTGTTCGCGATGATCGTGTTGGAAAAAGAACTGTCCAGGCTGTACCCCGAGATCGATATGGTGACGACGCCGGACGGCAGTCCGGTCGGCATGGTGCACGCCAACAACTGCTCCAGCGATCTCAACGCCTGGGTAGGGTTGTTCCGCGAATTCTCCGAAGCGATGGGCTTCGGCGCCGATTCCGGCAAACTGTTCGGCGTGCTGCTGAGCAAAGCTCTCGAAGCCGACCCGGACGCCGGCGGGCTGCTGAGCTACGGCTACCTGTCGGGCGAGAATATCACGGGGCTTGAGCAGGGAAGACCGCTGTTCGTCCGTTCGCCGGAAAGCCATTTCAACCTCGCCAACTTTATGCGCGCGCATCTGTTCAGCGCTTTCGGCGCGCTCAAGCTCGGCATGGATATCCTGACCGAGAACGAGCAGGTGGCGATCGACAGTCTGTTGGGCCACGGCGGTTTGTTCAAGACTCCGGTCGTCGGGCAAAAAGCTCTGGCCGCCGCGCTGAACGTACCGATCTCGGTCATGTCCACGGCCGGCGAAGGCGGGGCCTGGGGCATGGCGCTGCTGGCGTCCTACATGACGAACAAGGAACGGGAAGAAAGCCTGGAACGGTTCCTCGGCGGCAAAGTGTTCCGAGACGTAGAAGGAGAAGAACTTGCGCCGGACGCCAAAGATGTCGAAGGATTCCGCGTGTTTATCGAGCGCTATCAAGCCGGCCTTGCGATCGAGCAGGCGGCTGTGGATCATCTGAAATAGAACCATCCGAAATCGAACAGGAGTGAATGCAATGCTGGAACAGCTGAAACAAGAAGTGTACGAAGCGAACCTGGAACTGCCGAAGCACGGCCTGGTGAAGTTCACCTGGGGCAACGCGAGCGCGGTCGACCGGGAAAGCGGATTGTTCGTCATTAAGCCGAGCGGCGTGGATTACGAGCAAATGAAGCCGAGCGACATGGTCGTCGTGGATCTGGACGGCAGCGTGGTCGAAGGCGACATGCGTCCTTCGTCCGATACCCCGACCCACGCCGTGCTGTACAAGCATTATCCGCAGATCGGCGGCATCGTGCATACGCACTCGAATTGGGCGACCATCTGGGCGCAGGCGGGACTGGACGTTCCGGTGATGGGCACCACGCACGCCGACACCTTCTACGGGGCCGTGCCGTGCGCGAGATTCCTGACCCAGGAAGAAGTGGATCGCGGGTACGAAGCGGAGACGGGACGCGTGATTATCGAGACGTTCGACAAGCTCGGCGTGGACGTAATGGAGATCCCGGCCGTGCTGCTTCAAGGACATGCGCCGTTTACCTGGGGCAAAGACGTCAAGTCGGCGGTCGTGAACAGCGTCGTACTGGAAGAAGTGTGCAAAATGAATCTGTACGCGCGCCAGCTGAACCATTTTGCCAAAGAGCTGCCCCAGGGCATTCTCGACAAGCACTATCTGCGCAAGCACGGGAAAGACGCTTACTACGGGCAGAAGTAATTTCGATTCGAAGCGAAGCTCAACCATTTATGAAAAGAGGATGATGAAGATGACAGCAGATAAACAGTTTTGGTTCGTCGTGGGTTCGCAGCATTTGTACGGGGAAGAAGCGCTGGCCGAAGTCAAAGCCCATGCTCAGG
The DNA here is from genome assembly GCF_030518235.1 of Saccharibacillus sp. CPCC 101409. Classification (GTDB taxonomy): domain Bacteria; phylum Bacillota; class Bacilli; order Paenibacillales; family Paenibacillaceae; genus Saccharibacillus. The sequence goes on from NZ_JAULSA010000003.1 coordinate 65,000, forward strand.
AAATGACCGACGCGCTCAACAGCAGCGGCGTGCTGCCTTATCCGCTCGTGCTTCAGGACCTGGCCGTCAGCGCGGACAAAATTACCGAAATCATGAAAGAAGTGAACTACCGCGACGAAGTCGCCGGAATTATCACCTGGATGCACACGTTCTCGCCGGCCAAGATGTGGATTCGCGGCACGAAGCTGCTGCAAAAGCCTTTGCTGCATCTGGCGACGCAGTATAATGAGAGTATTCCATGGGCGACGATCGACATGGACTTTATGAACCTGAACCAGGCCGCGCACGGCGACCGCGAATACGGCTTTATCAACGCCCGGTTGAACAAGCAGAACAAAGTCGTCGTCGGGTACTGGAAGCGTCCGGAAGTACAGAAGCAGATCGCGGACTGGATGGACGTCGCGGCTGCGTATAACGAAAGCTTTGGCATCAAAGTCGCCCGCTTCGGCGACAATATGCGCAACGTGGGCGTCACCGAAGGCGACAAAGTCGAAGCGCAGATCCAGTTCGGCTGGACGGTGGATTATTACGGCATCGGCGACCTGGTCGAAGTCGTGAACGCCGTGACGGAGCAGGAGATCGACAAGCTGATGGCCGAATACGCCGATCTGTACGAGTTCGATTACGGCACCAACAGCAAAGAAGACTGGGAAGCGAGCGTCCGCATCCAGGCGAGCTACGAGATCGCGCTCAAGCGTTTCCTGGACGAGAAAGGCTATACCGCCTTCACGTCGAACTTCGAAGACCTGCACGGCATGAAGCAGCTTCCGGGCCTGGCCGTTCAGCGCCTGATGGCGCAGGGCTACGGCTTCGCCGGCGAAGGCGATTGGAAAACGGCGGCGCTCGACCGTCTGATGAAGATCATGAGCCACAACGAGAATACGGGCTTCATGGAAGATTACACGTATGAAATGGCGGCCGGCCGGGAAGCGATTCTCCAATCGCATATGCTGGAAGTCGATCCGTCGCTGGCGAGCAGCAAGCCGAAAGTCGTCGTGTCCCCGCTCGGTATCGGCGGCAAAGAAGATCCGGCCCGCCTGGTGTTCGACGGTAAAGCCGGCGACGGCGTCGTCGTGTCCATGATGGACCGCGGCACGCACTACAAGCTGCTGATCAACGAAGTGACCGCGTTCGAACCGACCGAACCGGCTCCGAACCTTCCGGTCGCGCGCGTGCTGTGGACGGTGAAGCCGAACTTCCAGGACGGCGTCAAAGCCTGGATCGAGAACGGCGGCGGCCACCATACCGTCGTATCGCTGAACCTGACCACCGACCAGATCGTGACTTACGCGAAGCTGGTCAATCTGGAGTACGTCGTCATTAAATAAGCTTTTGGTTTGATTTCAGCGTGAACGAGAGAACCGTTTTCCGGAGTAACGACGCACGCGTCGATCCGGAACGGTTCTCTTTTTTATGGGTCCGAAGATCGCTTTTGTTGATAACGATTACATTTTAAATTTGATGCAAAAGTATTGACAGCCACCGTTTGATAAAGATAATGTATGTAGACCGATTGATATAATTTTCGAAGGAAGTGTCTGGGGTGAGTGAAAAGTCCAATGCTAAAGAGGCCATCGTCAATACGGCAGCGAGACTGTTTTTTTCACAAGGATATCATGCGACCGGCTTGAATCAGATCGTGAAAGAAAGCCAGGCGCCTAAAGGGTCGTTATATCATTATTTTCCGCAGGGCAAAGAAGAGCTCGCGCATGTATGCATCCATAAAACGAACGAGCATATTTTGCGGAAGTTCGAAGAAACGTTTGCCGCGCATGCGAATACGGCGGAAGGGCTTCAGCAGTTCGTGCGCGATATGGCGGATGAAGCGGAAGCGGCCGGATTTACCGGGTTTATGCCGTTCAGCTTCTGGGCCGCCGTCGAGACGTCCTGCATCAGCAGCGATCTTCGCGCGGACTGCCAGAGCGTGTTCGCCGACTGGCAGGTCGTCATTACGAAGCACCTCGTCTTGGACGGCATGAGCGAAGAACAGGCGCGGAAGACTTCGCTGCTGGTCGTCGCGTTGATGGAAGGCGCGCTCATCATCAGCCTGACGAACCAGAGCAAGCAGCCGCTGCTTGCGGCCGCCGACCATTTGGCGGCTGTGGCGAAGCATGTGCAGGGCACTCCGTAACGCGTATCAACAGAAAGTTCGAGATGTTCGAGGAGGATGGAAGAGTGGAAGGTTCAATGAAAGCCGATTCCGCAGGAAGCCGGCAGGATATGAAGCAAGAAAACCAAACGTACAAAGTATTTCCGATCCTGTTCGCGATGCTGCTGAGCGGATTTATCGGCCTGTTCGGGGAAACGGCGCTCAACGTGGCGCTGACGCCGCTTATGTCGATGCTCGAAGTCGGGCCCACGACGATTCAATGGCTGACGACCGGCTACCTGCTCGTCCTGGGGATCCTGGTGCCGGTATCCGGCATGCTGCTGCAGTGGTTCAGCACGCGTCAATTGTTTACGACGTCGCTGATCTTCTCGATCGCCGGCACGCTCGTGGCCGCGCTTGCGCCGAGCTTTGAAATTTTGCTGCTGGCGCGCGTGCTGCAGGCGATCGGTACGGCGCTGCTGCTGCCGCTCATGTTCAATACGATCCTGGTTATTTTCCCGATCGAAAAGCGCGGCGCCGCCATGGGCCTGATCGGCCTGGTCATCATGTTCGCGCCGGCCAGCGGCCCGAGTATCTCCGGTTTGATCCTGGCCAACCTGAGCTGGCACTGGATCTTCTGGATCTCCCTGCCGTTCTTCATCCTCTCGCTGGTGTGCGGCCTGCTGTTCCTGCCGAATATCTCCAAGCTGACTAAACCGAAGATCGACGTGCTGTCGATCGTGCTGTCCACGCTCGGCTTCGGCGGTATCGTCTACGGCTTCAGCAGCGCGGGCGGGCATGGCGAAGCCGGCAGCGGCTGGACGAGTCCGATCGTGATCGGCACTTTGGCGATCGGCGTATTGTCCCTGCTGCTCTTCAGTATCCGCCAGCTTAAGATGAAGGAGCCGCTGATGGACCTGCGTGCGTTCAAATACCCGATGTTCACGCTCGGCCTGGTGCTGATCTTCATCTCCATGATGATGATGCTCTCGTCGATGCTGATCCTGCCGATGTACCTGCAGCAGGGCATGGCGGTTACGGCGCTGACGGCCGGTCTGGTCCTGCTTCCGGGCAGCCTGCTCAACGGCCTGCTGTCCCCGGTCATGGGCCGTCTGTTCGACAAATTCGGTCCGAAATGGCTGGTCGTCATCGGCCTCGCCATCGTGGTGGTCGTGCTGTTCATGTACACGGGCATCAATCCGGCAACGACGCTTGGCACGATCATCACGCTGCATATCTTCATGATGGTCGGCATCTCCATGATCATGATGCCTGCGCAGACCAACGGTCTGAACCAGCTGCCGCGCGAGTATTACCCGCACGGCACGGCGATCATGAACACGCTCCAACAGGTATCCGGCGCGATCGGAACCGCGGTGGCGGTCAGCATCCTGAGCGCCGGCCAGGCCCGCTTCCTGAGCGGGATCGCGAATCCGGAAAGCCCGGAGAACAAGCTCGCCGGATTCACGTCGGGCGTGCAGGGCGCGTTCGTGTTCGCGATGGTTCTGGCGATCGTCGGCCTGATCGTGTCGCTGTTCGTGAAGCGCGTCAAAGTCGGATCGGCGGCGAAATCGCAGGGCCCGATGCATTAATCATTAATCGGCCCGCGTTGTCCAAAAGTACGTTCAAGAGCGATGCTTCTCCCATCGAGGGAAAGCATCGCTCTTTTTGCTTCGCGCTTGGGTTTTAGGCGGCCGATTAAAATATTGCAAACCTTGATAACGCCATGCTAAGATAGATACATAACCCTATTGAATAAAGTAACTTTAATCAAAAAGGAGATATAAATTTGAAGTCCAACCCGATCAAAGTCGACGTCTCCAACAAACAAGGACAATTAGGCTTCGTTTTTACAAAAGGAGGGCTGCGGGAAGGCGCCGGCAGAAAAAGCATCGGCGTGACGAAGAAAGTCTCGCTGACCCTGACGGAAGAAATCTGGGAGAAGATCGAAGCCGAACGCGAGGAGCACAACCAATCCCGTTCGGAGATCATTCGCAGCATTCTGGAGTCGTACTATTACCCTATCAACACTAAAGGTAAGGCTACGCCCACCTAAATCGCGCTTAAAGCGTGTGCGTTTAAGGCGAACGTAAACCTCTGATTAAGCGTTGACAAGGTACTATTCGCAGTAATTCTATCCGAGGCGGGTGAAGACTTTGCGGGTTGAACTGGCAAGAGATTCGCTGATCCATGCGCTCCAGCACGTGGTCAAAGCCGTGGCGGGCAATAGTCCGATGCCGATCCTGCAGGGGATCAAGATTCAAGCCGGCGCGGAAGGCGTGACGTTTACGGCAAGCAGCGGAAGCCTGACGATCCGGTTTACGCTTCCGCAGGACGGCGCGTCCGTGACGGTGGCGAGAGCGGGAGCGATCGTGATCCCTTCGACGTATTTTTACGCCGTTATTCGCAAACTCGACGACGAAAAAGTGACGCTAGAGCTCAAAGAACCGCTGATCCTCACCATCTCTTCCGGGCCTTTTCATATGCGGTTATGCGGAATGGACCCGGCGGAGTTTCCCGATCTCGGCCACGCGGCGGAACGTTCGTCCCGCACCTTTCGCATGGATAACGCTTTGCTGAGATCGGCGGTCAAGCAGGTGGCGGCAGCGGCGTCGGCATCGGAGAACAGGCCGGTGCTAACGGGAGTCCTGTGGGAGTACGACAGGGATTCGCTCAGCCTGATCGCAACCGACGGAATCCGTCTGGCGTCCCGGGCCGTGCAGATGGAGAACGGCCCCGGCAGCGGCTTCAACGTCATTATTCCGGCCAAAAATCTGCAAGAAATCTCCCGGATGCTGGGCGACGAAGACGCAGCGGCGGAGATTGAGGTGGGGGACAGCCGAGTAAAGTTCACGGCCGGCCGTTTGGAGGTAGAGTCCACGCTGATTCGAGGGACTTTTCCGGCCGTGAGAAGCGTGATTCCCGAAAATGTTCTGTCCGAAATCTTCGTCGATACGGTAGCCCTGTTCAAAGCGGTCGAGCGCGTCACTATCCTGGCCGGCGGGAATACGATCCGTCTGGCGGCGGCCGCGGAGCGTTTGCGGCTGTCGTCCCGGACGGCGGAGGTAGGCGATATCGAACACGAAGTGCCTCTGCTGGAGATGAGCGGCGAAGCGTTTGCGCTGTCGCTGAACGGCAGGCTGCTGCTCGAACTGCTGCGCGGCAGCGACTGCGGGCGGACCCGAATCCGGTATGCGGGCAAAAATACGCCTCTCGTGATTCTCCCGGACGATCCGCTCAAGTCCAGCCTGTATCTGATCACCTCGGTCCGGACGCCGGAATAATGCTTTTGCTGTTTGGTTTTCAACCTTATTTGTAAAAAGGAGCCGATTCCCATGCGCTTAACCCTGAACTGGATCACCCTTCGCGTTCGCGATCTCGAAACGTCTCTCGCTTTTTACCATGACCTCCTCGGTCTGCCTATCCAGCGCCGCTTCGAAAGCCGGGGCAAGCTTATCGCCATGCTGGGTCCGGAAGGCCAGCCGAAGATCGAACTGATCCAGGGCGGCGACAAGGCGGTGCGGCCGGACAGCGGAATTTCGGTCGGTTTCGAAGTGGAGTCCGTGGACGCGGCGATCGAAGAACTTCGGCAAAAAGGCATCCCTGTCGCCCGCGGTCCGATTGAGCCCAATCCGCATCTGCGCTTTTTCTATATCCTGGACCCCGACGGCTTTGAAGTGCAGCTGGCACAGCATCGCTGACGAATAGGCTAATCGGAAAGCTGTTTCGTTTCTTGCCCGACTCCTCAACTTTTCTTCCGGTAACTTAGAGGCGTTTCTCCATATCGCTGCTTGAACAGCTTGTAGAAATAGCTCGAATCGCTGTAGCCGATCTCGTATGCGATTTCGGCGGCGGACAGATCGCTTTCTCGCAGCAGTTTGCGAGCAACGCTCAGGCGTTTGTCGTTCAAAAGTTCAAGAAATCCTTTGCCTAGCTCCTGCCGGATCTTGAGCGACAGATAATTTTTGTTGTACTGGAATGCTTCGGCCAACGACTCGAGCGAGATATCGCGGTAGTGCCGGTCGATGTGATGGACGATCTCCATCAGCTTGGGGTTGGCCGGGTTCCGCGTGCCTTCCAGCGCCCACTTCTCCAGCTCGCGGCTGATCTCGTAGCTGAAGACCGAGAAGTAATGCTTGATGATTTCCTCGCGAAAAGGCTTCCAGCCGAAATGTTCGATCATCATGCCGCGCAGAACCTGCAGAATCATCGCATTCTCGGAGGCGTCGACCAGCAGGAAATTATGGTAAACCGATTTCTCGCGAATCGCGTTGACCAGAAACTCGCTGAAGATGGAATGCGCTTGAGCCGCCTCGAACAGAATGCTGGTGGACAGGAAGCTCTCGTGTACCAGAATATTGATCAGAATATCGTCTTCGCCGATTTCGTCCACCCGGTGAACCACATCCTTGTCCATGACTACGATGTGGTTCTTTTTCAGGTTGATCTTCTCCTCGTTGATATACTGCGTGCAGCTGCCCGAATACATGTAGTTGATCTCGACGAAGTCGTGCGTATGCGCCGGGATCGGAGAGAAGCGCTGCTGCTTGTTGATGAAAATATTGCCGTCCAGAAAAAAGGCTTCCTTGGGAATTTTGGGGACGCGCTGTAGAGCATAAGGCAAATTCAGTTCGTTGATATTCAACTTGTCCGCAAGCTGCAGGCGCTCGATCTCCGTATGCCGAAACAACTCCTCGTCTAGCGTTCGTACATTCACTCTCCACCCTCCTCATTTGAAACACATTGCAAATCGATTTCGCGGATCTTTCAAACAAACATGAATAAAGACCATTCTTACATAATTTAATACCATTCGATGTGGATTATATTTAGATTATACTTGGTTTTGTAAGCGGTTAACAAGAAATAAGGAAGGAATGAGATCAATGAACGGCTGGATATGGTTTCCCGGCGATTTTGAGATTTACCATATGATGAAGCAGAACTTCAGCCGCGAGGAACGCGGTTTCGACTGGCCGGCCTACTGGTATGCGTCGGGCTGGAATCATAAGATCGAGTTTTCGCGCATTTATGAACTGGCGGAGCAAACGACGTTTACGGCATATGTACGCGGCAAAGGGTACATCGCGGTCAAGCGCCGGCTGCCGGACGGAAGCAAGCAGGTCAAGAAATATCCGTTCGGCCAACAGGTGACCTGTGCGCCCGGCAAAGTAGAGATCGAGGCGGTGGTCGCCCATCTGGAGGGACTGCCGAGCGTGCTAGTACAAGGTCGGGTGATTGCTTCCGACGAATCATGGCTGGCGTCCAATCACCTCGAACATGAACTACCGGCAGGCGTAAGCGAGCTGTTTACCCGGCCGGAGCAGGACCCGGCGGTATTCCCATACGCGCATGAGCTGAAAGAGCCGATCGCGATCGAACAGGTAAACGGAGGACGGCTGCTGGACTTCGGTTACGACGTCACGGCGGCGACGCTTCTTACGTTCAACGCCGAATTTAAAGCGGTTACGCTCTGCTACGGCGAGAGCCGGACGGAGGCATTGGACGTGGAGGACTGCTATCTCAGGCAGAACATCCGGTCTTCGGACGACCACGGACTGGAACGGATCGGGGAGCTTACATTTGCCACGCGGCTTCGGGCTTTTCGCTATATTTTCCTGCCCGGGATCGAGGACGATTCGGTTGTCGTCACGGCGGATCGCCAGTTCGTTGACTTCGGTGGAGTGAGCGAATTCCAGTCTTCGGACGAACGACTGAACGAGATCTGGGCGGTCGCCGATCGGACTTTCCGCGCGTGCAGCGATATTTTTTTCCTGGACGGGATCAAGCGGGACAAGTGGGTCTGGTCGGGCGACGCGTATCAGAGCTATTTTATCAATCCGTATACGTTCTTCAACAAAGAGATCGTCGAGCGGACCATTGTGGGACTGCGCGGCGGCGAGCCGTTCCGGCAGCATCTCAACACTATCGTCGATTACTCGCTGTACTGGCTTATCAGTCTGGAGGACTATTACAACACCTTCGGCGATCTGCGGTTTCTGGAGACGGTCTATGCCAAAATGGAATCGCTGCTGGACTACTGCTGTCGGCAGATCGACGAACGCGGGTTCATCTACGGCCGGCCCGGCGACTGGATTTATATCGACTGGGCGGAATTCGACAAGCTGGGACCGCTGTGCGCGGAACAGATGCTGCTGGCCCGCGCGTACGAGAGCGTGATCGTCGTTCGCGGAGCGCTGGGAAAGCCCGCGTTCGACCTGGAGGAGAAGCTGGCGGAGTTGAAGACCAACATCGAGCGGTTCTACTGGGACGAGGAGCTGGGCGGCTATATCGACAGCTACGAATCCGGCAGCAGAAACGTGACCCGGCACGCCAACATTTTTGCCGTTCTGTTCGGTTATGCGGAAGGAGAGAGAGTGGAGACGATCAAGCGGCGCGTGCTGCTGAATCCGGACATCCCCGCCATTCATACGCCGTACTTCAAGTTCTGGGAGCTGGAAGTGATGGCGAAGATCGGCGAATACGCTTATGTGATCGAGCAGATCAAGTCTTACTGGGGAGGCATGCTGGACCAGGGTGCGACGACCTTCTGGGAGTATTACGATCCGAGCGAGACGGGACCGGAGAAGTACGCGATGTACGGAGACAAATACGGTAAGAGTCTCTGTCACGCCTGGGGCGCGAGCCCGATCTACCTGATCGGCCGCTATCTCCTGGGCGTCCGGCCGACGGCGCCGGGATACGCGAGCTTTGAAGTCGCGCCGCGGACCGAGCTGCCGGGCGAGCTGACCTGCACGCTGCCGGTTGGAGCGGGAAGCGTGACAATCGAGCGGCTTCGGGAGCGGCTGACGGTGACCGCGAGCGCCGCCAGGGGCGTCCTGCGCCTGTCGGACCGCGTTGTCGAGCTGCCGCCGGGACAGGCCGTAAGCGTGACCTTATCAGGATCCTATCAAAGTTAGAGGAGAATGAACATGGACAAAGCAAATGAAAAGCTGTCGGGAAAAGATTGGTTTCTGGCCAGTATCGCGGGGATTGCTTCGTATCTGGACGCCGCCCTGCTGGTCAGCGCCGGCATTGCCCTGGCAATCTGGTCCGATCACTTCGGGGTCAACGCCTGGTGGACGGGAGTCATCAGCACGACGCTGACGCTGTCCGTGGCAATCGGTGCACTGCTCGGCGGACGGCTGTCAGACAAATTCGGACGCGTACGCGTGTTCAACATCGACATTCTGCTGGTGGCCGTCGGCAGCCTGATTATCGGCTTCGCCGGCAGTCTGGAGATGCTGCTGGTCGGGCTGGTCATTGCCGGGCTGGCTTCGGGAGCGGACCTGCCGACTTCGCTGGCCGTCATTACCGAACGCGTCGCGCCCGAACGACACGGCAAAGTCATTACGGTGACTGGCATGTTCTGGATTCTCGGCATTCTGCTCTCGCAGGCGCTGGGCTTCGCCACCGCGACGATGGGCATGACCGGCACGCGGCTGCTGTTTATCTGGATTGCCGCCGTGGCGCTCATCAACTGGGGCATGCGGGTATTCTCGCGCAGGTTCCGCCAGGTGGAGCAGGAGCTGTATGAAGAAAATGCGCACAAGAACGCTTCGACCCAGCCGGAGACGAAGCTGTCGATTCGAACTATTTTTGCTTCGAAAAGGTACCTGCTGCCGCTGCTGTCCGTGACCGGCTTCTATCTGTTCTGGAATATTCCGGCCAACACTTGGGGTTCATTCGTCAACTACTTCCTCGTGACGATCAACGGCCGTTCGCAGTCGTATTCGACGGCGCTGGGTTTCTTCGCCAACGCAGCCGCGATTGCCGTTCTGTTCTTCATCTACATGCGCTTCGCCGATACCAAGCACCGCTATACCATGATGAACATCGGCCTGCTGTTGTGCACCCTGTCCTTCGTCGTATCCGGTATCTTCGGCGCGACGTCCTGGATCGTGTTCTCCATCGCTTATTTCGTTTACTCCGCCTGCAACAATCTGCACGGCGAGTCGATCTTCAAGATCTGGACGCAGGCCTTCTATTCGCCGGATATGCGGGCCAGCGCCACGGGCGTGTCGATCGCGATCGTGCGCATCCTGACCGCCGTCTGCTCCGTGTTCACTCCGGTCATCATGAATTATTCCCCGAATCTGCTGATGTGGCTGCTCGTCGCCTCACTGCTGATCTGCTGGATCTTCGCCGGCGTTACGATCCGGATGGTGAGAAAGTACAATATCGCCGATCCCGGCATCAAAGGGCCGGAGCCGAGCGCAAGCGCGAGAGCAGCGGCGCAGAAGTAATGTTAAAATCACACCTCCCATCCAACTTTCACTCAACGCTCTAAAAAAGAACCGAAGCCCGATAAACATCGGCTTCGGTTCTTTGCGCTTGACGTTTGCTGCTCACCACGGTATGACGCTGCCGCGTTTCGTAAAAGTGCCGGTCGGCCCGTCCTTGCCGATCGTCGCCATCGGTACAACGGCATTGACACCCGCTGCTGGACCGTCTGATGGCCTTGCCCGGTAAGACCGGTTCGAGTCGGCCTGGATCGACGGCGTTTACCAGAATATCGGGTAGTCCTTTGGCATACTGCAGGGTAAGTATCGACGCGGCCGATTTGGACGAACTGTAGGAGAGCGTGTTGACCTTCGACGCCAGCGTTTCGGGATTCGTGACCATGCAGAAAGAGCCGAGTCCACTGCCGACATTTACGATAACCGGAGCGTCCGAACGGCGAAGCAGAGGGAGAAAAGCATGCGTCACGCGCACGATGCCGAACACATTCGTTTCATAAGTCTGGCGAATGTCGTCCACGGTGATGTCTTCGGGTGGCTTGTGCGCGCCGGTAATGCCGGAGTTGTTAATCAGGACGTCTAGCCGGCTTTCCTGTGCCAGAATTTCCGCGGCGGCATTCACGGAGTCCGTGTCCATCACGTCTAACTGAACGAACCGGGCGCCCAGCGTCTCGGCGGCCTGCCTGCCGCGCTCCGCGTCGCGCGCCCAGATATAAACGCTATGGCCCAATTCGATAAGACGCCGCGCACTTTCAAAGCCCAATCCTTTATTGACTCCAGAAATTAGGGTAAGCGTCATTTTGCAGAGCCCCTTTTTATCAGCGATTGATGTAAAAGGATGCTTACACGCTGGCAGAATGAATGTAAGTTTTTCATTACATTCAGGCGCAAGGGTAGGCTATAATAAACGCAAAGGCCGAATATAGAGAACGGAAGAAGAGATACCATGTCTGAACGGGAAGGAAGCTATCATCACGGCGACCTGCGGGAAACGCTGGTTCGCACCTCGCTGGAGTTGATTTCGGAGGTCGGCATCAGCGGTTTCTCCGTGGCCAAGGTGGCGAAGCGGGCCGGTGTGTCGTCGGGCGCGCCTTATCGTCATTTTCCGCATCGCGAGAGTCTGCTGATGGAGACGGGGCTGGCTTTTCTAGCCAGGTTGTCGGCGGAAATGCGTGCCGCGGCCGAAGCCGCCGGCGACGATCCCGTGGATCGACTGGCTTCGACGGCCGGCGCTTATGTGCGGTATGCTATCGACCGGTTTATCGGCGTTGAACTGTTTGCCGCGCTCAAAGGAATGGAATTCGTCGATTTTATCGAGGGAAAACGCGAAATGGTCCGATTCCTGTTCGCGTTGGTGCAGCAAGCGCGACCTGGAGCGAGATCATCGAATTGATGGAGGCGATCAGCCAGGGCTTCTCCGATATGTACCATCAGGGGGATGTTCGCGCATACGAGGATTGGCAGAGAGGAGATTGACGGACGGGCCGTCGCTGCTGTGCGGCATCTGATCAGAGGCTGGGAGTTGCGGGAACGCTGATCAGTTCTTGAGTTAGCAAGCGGATTTCTTTAGAATGGGGAAACGAGCATCGCAAATGGGGAGGGATGAGGACTTTGGAATTCAACGAAGTGATTCACGGACACCGTTCGATTAGAGCTTACGAGGATCGGGAAGTCGGCCAGGAAGTGCTGGACCGCATCCTGGAAGCCGGCATTCGGGCATCGTCCAGCGGCAATATGCAGTCTTATTCGATCGTGGTTACACGGGACCCGGAGCTTCGGCAGAAGCTGTACACGCCGCATATGGACCAGTCGATGGTGCTGGACGCGCCGGTTCTGCTGACGTTCTGCGCGGACTTCAACCGGATGCGCAGATGGCTGGAGCTGAACGACGCGCCGGTGCATTTCGACAACTTCATGAGCTTTATGATCGGGGCGATCGACGCGACGCTCGCTTCGCAGAACTGCGCGCTGGCGGCGGAGAATGAAGGGCTCGGCATCTGCTACATGGGCTCGACGCTGGCGAACTGCGACCAGATCGGCGAGATCCTGAATCTGCCGCCGAACGTCGTGCCGGTCGTCGGCTATTCGCTGGGCTACCCGGCCGAATCTCCCGCGCTCCGCGACCGCCTGCCGCAGCAGGGACTGGTGCATGACGAGCAGTACCAGGACTATTCGGACGAGCGCATTCAGGAGATCTACAAGGACCGCAACGAAAAAGGCTGGAAACGCTACATGGACGTGCCTCATCTCAAAGAAATGACCGAACAGCTGGGACTGAAAAACCTTGCCCAGATCTACACGATCGCCAAATACACCAAAGAATCGCACCTCGACTTCTCGCAGACGGTGCTGAATTATTTGGAGACGCAGAATTTTATGAAGAATGGGGATTCGGAGTAAATCGGAATCTGCCTGTCGTTGGACGGTTCTCCGTATGGAGAATCGTCTTTTTTGATGGCCGGACCGTTTTACGGCCGGGGCTTCCCGGCTTCCGCCCGCACCATCAGCTCTACCGTTTCGGCTATCGATCTTCTCAAACCGGCCCGGTCTTTTTCCGCATCGGAAGCGCCCGAAGAGCCGAAAGGGTTGGTCGCCGTCCAGGCGGTGGCCAGCGTCATGATCGACGTCAGCAGGAACTTCGGCGAGAACGCGGAGCCCGTGCGGCCGGAGTCCTGCGCCTGCCGGATCTGCTGCATCTTCTGCTCGTGCACTTCGCCGCGCTCGGGGCGGCCCGATATCGGCTGCTCCAGATTGGACCACATGAGCAGCCGCATCAGCTTAGGATTGTCCATGGCGAAGTCGAACACCCTGGCCGCGTAATCCGGCAGGTCTTCGGGCGTAAACGGAATCGCGTCGAACGCGCGGTCGATATATTTTTGCAGCACGGTCGCGAACAGCGTTTCTTTATTTTCAAAATACACGTAGATCAGGTTCTTGTTGAATCCGGCGGTCTTGGCGATGCGATCGACCCGGGCCCCGGCGATTCCGTAAGCGGAAAATTCGTCCATGGCGGCGGTCAGGATCAGCTCGCGCGTCGCTTCGGCATTTCTCATATTCAATCATCCTTATTGAGGGCGTGTCTTAAAACTCGCTGACGTGCATCTTTAGCTGCCTTTTCGCCCTCTAAATGAACCGTACTTAAAGCGTGTACGCTTCATTCAATGCCTGCGTCACATTCCCTTGACGTGCCCCGGCACGCCTTCGGAAAAGTTCCTTGTCGAGAACGAAAATTCGGCCAAATCTGCTCCCCTCGGAGTTTCAAGCCATGCCCTAGAATTGCGATTCGCTTCGTTTCCCGATCAGTATATCATTTGACTAAACGGTTAGAAAGGACTATATTTAACTAACCGGTTAGTCAATTAACAAAAGATAGACGCGAAAGGATGATCATCATGTTGAAAAGAATGCTTGGAAACAGCGGCTTGGAGGTATCGGCGCTCGGGTTGGGCTGTATGGGGATGAGCATGGGCTACGGTCCTGCGCCGGATAAACAAGAAATGATTACGCTGATTCGTCAGGCGTTCGAGCGCGGAGTGACCCTGTTCGATACGGCGGAGCTGTACGGGCCTTATACGAACGAAGAGCTGGTCGGCGAAGCGCTGGCCCCGCTCAAAGGCAAAGTCGCGATTGCGACCAAATTCGGCTTGATGTCGGACAATTTGCGCCCGGTGCTCGACAGCAGCCCGGATAAGATCCGGCAGTCGGTAGAAGGTTCGCTCCGGCGGCTCGGGGTCGAGACGATCGATCTGTATTATCAGCACCGCGTCGATCCGAACGTGCCGATCGAAGAAGTGGCCGGCGCGATTCAGGAGCTGATCGCGCAGGGGAAGATCCGGCACTGGGGACTGTCCGAAGCCGATCCGGCCACGATTCGCCGCGCGCACGCCGTGCAGCCTCTCGCTGCCGTGCAGAGCGAATATTCGATGATGTGGCGCAGCCCGGAAGCGGAACTGCTGCCGGCATTGGAAGAACTCGGGATCGGGTTCGTTCCGTTCAGTCCGCTGGGCAAAGGCTTTCTAACGGGGACGATCGATAAGAACACGGTCTTCGACCGTGCCGACAACCGCACGCTCACTTCCCGGTTCAACGCGGAGAATCTGGACCACAACCAGACGCTGATCGAGCTGATTCGCGTTATCGCGGCGGAGAAGCGGGCAACGCCGGCGCAGATCGCGCTGGCCTGGGTGCTGGCGCAGAAACCGTGGATCGTTCCGATTCCGGGCACGAGAAAGCTGGAACGCCTGGAAGAGAATCTCGGAGCCGCCGAAGTGGAACTCACCGCCGCCGATCTGAACAGCCTGGGCGAAGCGCTGTCGAAGATCGAGGTTGCCGGCGAACGCTACCCGTCCCGGGTTTCGGACAAGCTGGGCAATTAAAAAGCAAAAAATCGCATGACGTACCGCAAAAGCTGCCGACACAACGCTGTCAGCAGCTTTTTTGTATGCTTCACAGTATGCGAAATCAAAGGCGCGTTCGGCCTGACGTTCAGCTTGCCTTTGGAAACCGGCGGAGTCGTCGTGGGAAACGAGATCGGGATCGAGCTGGATATCGAGACTGTGCGGACAGACGCTGTTTAATCCGCCTGTATAATTTCTTCCGTTGTGCGTATCCGTCCTATTCTCGGGAAGATGACGTCCCGGACATGTTCGTGTTCGGATTGCGTAAAGCCCGTCATCGCATCGATCGCAAATACAAGATCGTAGCCGTGCTGGAACGCTTCTCGGGCCGTCGTGTCCACGCCGATACCCGAAGCGATGCCGCACAGCACGATCGTCTCGATCTTTCGGCGCCGCAGCTGCAGATCGAGATCGGTTCCATGGAAGGCGCCCCACTGCTTTTTGGAGACGATATGGTCGGTGGGAGCCTGGGCCAGTTCAGGCAAGAATTCGTCCCAGCCTGCCGCCAGATTCAGCGCCGGAGGCGCGGCGTCCAGCTTGGGCCGGGGCATGTCTTGAAGATCTTTGCTCGAAACGTGCACCAGCACGACGAAAGCCCCTTTGTCCCGGAAGCGTCCGGCCAGTCTGGCGGCGTTGGCAGCGACTTGACCGGCCGAGTAAGGCGCATATCCGGTTCCCAGCCATTTTTGCAAATCGATCACGACCAGCGCGGTCTTGTTCCAGTCCAGCAGGCGTTCTTTTTCCGTATCGGTCCGATAATCGTTATCTTGTGTATTCATCTCCAAAGTCCTCCTGTTTCAATATGGCAGTCGCTCGCGTCTATGCCAGTATAGGATCGGCGGTGTAAGATAAACAGAAGGGAAATGAACCTAGGATTGCGGCTACCAGGTTCGGATCAAGCAGGAAACGGAGGCGGCGGCATGAAGGGAAGCCAGGATAAAATGAAAGAGCTGGGCGAGTTCCTTCGAACCAGACGGGCCCGCTTGACGCCGGAGCAGTTGGGATTGCCGTCGACCGGTACAAGAAGAACGCCCGGACTCCGCAGAGCCGAAGTCGCGGTTCTGGCAGGAATCAGCATCGATTGGTATACATGGCTGGAGCAGGGAAGAGATATTCGGGTTTCCGATCAGGTGCTGGAAAGTCTTGCCCGAACTCTGCAATTAAGCGGGAGCGAACGCCGGCATCTGTTTCTGCTCGCCGCCGGCCATTTGCCCCGCGAAGAACGCGAACCGCAAAGCGGGGTCGGCCCGCTGCTGCAGCGGTTTTTGGACGAACAGGGAGCAAGTCCCGCTTTTGTAGTCAACTCCAGATGGGACGTAGTGGGTTGGAACCGGGCGGCGGCGCTTGTGTTCGGGGATTACGAAGCCATGGGAGCGCGCGAGCGGAATTCGGTCTGGCGGCTGTTCACGACTCCTTATGCCAGGCAGCTGCTGGGGGAGCGCTGGGAGGAAAATTCGAAGCATCGGCTGGCTCAATTCCGGGCCAACTATGCGAGAGCGGCGGAGGAGCCGTGGTGGACCGAAATGATCGAAGATTTGAGTCGGACCAGCGAAGAATTTCGGGAATGGTGGCCGCTGCACGAAGTCGTTCACGCGCCGGAAGGAGAGAAGCGGTTGTATCACCCTGCTGCCGGCCGCCTTCGCTTCGGACATCTTTCTTTTCAGGCTATGGACTCCGTCGATCTTCAAGTTACCGTCAACCTGCCGTTGGACGAAGACACCCGAGAGCGGATGAATAAACTTCTCGGCTCGTAGGGTCGCTCGCACGGTTAATAGATGGAGTACATTCGATGCAACCAGACTGCGCCCTTACGAAACGGAGGTCCGACCCATCCCATGCCCAATACCCGCAGCTCGCATTTCTGGTCCGACCACGGCCCCGATCTCCTGATTCCCGTTCCCGCCGAATTCAGTTTTGCCGAAAACTATAACCATCTTGCGACCGCGACCAACGAAACCCTGTATACGCTGCGCGGCGGAAAAATGTATAAAGCGATCGCCGTCGGCCGGCAGGATACGGTGGTCGAAATCGCGCCCTACGACGAACGCCGTCTTATTGTCCGCTTCCTCGAAGAGCCCGACGCCGACTCGCCGACCCTGCGCGCCGGCGTCGCCGAGTACGTACACGACTGGTTCGACCTCGGCACCGACCTGGCGCCTTTTTACCGGATGGCGAAGAACGATCCCCTGCTCAAGCAGGCGGTCGAGTCGTTCTACGGGCTGCGCAACATGGGCATTCCCGATCTGTACGAAGCCGTCTGCTGGGGCATACTCGGGCAGCAGATCAATCTGGGCTTCGCCTATACGTTAAAAAGACGGTTCGTCGAAAGCTTCGGCCGGGCGCTTGTGCGCGAAGGCGAAACGTACTGGCTGTTCCCGACCGCCGAGCGGGTCGCCGGGCTTACGCCCGAGCAGCTGACCGAAGCCGGGATCACGACGGTGAAGAAATGCGAGTACCTGATCGGAACCGCCCGGCTGATTGCCGAAGGCGAGTTGACCAAAGAGCAGCTTCTCCAGGCCGAAAACGTAAAGCAGGCCGAGAAAATGCTCACCCGCGTGCACGGCATCGGGCCGTGGACCGCCCATTACGTGCTGATGCGCTGCCTGCGGCTGCCGGAAGCTTTTCCGATCGACGACGTGGGCCTGCACAATTCGATCAAATACGTGTTGGGTCTTGACGCCAAGCCGACCCGGGCGCATATACTGGAATTGTCCGCCGGGTGGTCGCTCTGGGAGTCGTATGCGACGTTTTATTTGTGGCGGATTTTATATTGAACCGATAAAAACGAACGCATGGAGGCGAAACCGATGACGCTTGTCGGGAAAAAGAAATTTTCGGCGCTTACGAGTCTTGTGTTAACCTTCTCGCTGCTCGGCGCTGCCGCGCCGTCCTCGGCCGAAGAAGGCGATTACCCGCCGTTCGAAACGGAAGTGATCGTCCGCACGGTCAACCAGTTCAAGGACAAAGCCGATGTGAGGGACTTCATGGAACTGGCGGAGCGGCACGGCGTCGACGTCATCAGCATGAACGTGAAGCAGGACGAAGACGACGAGGCGCCTTCGGGGCAGGTCTTTTATCGGAGCAAAATCGCGCCGGTCGCGGAAGGCTACGAAGACTTCGACGCGCTGCGGGAAGTCGTGGCGCAGGCTCATGCCGCCGGGATCAAGGTGAACGCCTGGATTCCGCAGTTTCACGACCAGGAAGCGTTCCTGCAAAACGAGGACTGGCAGATGCAGGCGCTCGAGGACGGCGTCCGCGTTCCGTTTACAGGTTCGAACGGCAGCGAATACTTCGTGAATCCTCTTAACCGCGAGGTGCAGCGGTACGAACGCTCCATCGTCCGGGAAGTGGTCGAAAACTATTCGGTCGACGGGGTGGTGCTGGACTGGATTCGTTTCGACGATTACAACATGGACGTCAGCGACTATACGATCGCCGAATACAAGGCGCAGTTCGGCTATTCGCCGCTCGACATCGATTTTGCCAAAGATTCGGTTCGGCGCAAGCAGTGGAACGAGTGGCGCGCGGATCGGATCGGGCAGTACGTGCGCGACGTGCGGCGCGACCTGGAGGCTTCCTCCAATCCGGACGTGCGGCTTGGCGTATATGTGCTGCCGCCGCAGTTCGCGGAAGTCGGGCAAAACGTCGCCAAGTTCAAATCGTACGTCGATTTCATCGCCCCGATGGCTTATTTCGACGATTGGGGTTACGACGGCGAGTGGGTATACGGCGACCGGTCCGGCATCCTGAAAGACGTGCGGAACCGGCTTGCGGGGACGCAGGCGCGGATCGTGCCGACGCTGGATCAGGACTGGACGGACGAAGACTATCAAGAGATCTACGCCGGCATCCGGCGGAATTATCCGGAGGTCGAACGGCTGTCGTTTTTCGCTTACGGCGCGTGGACGGAAGACGAGCTGGCCGCGATCGACGAACGGACCGGTTGGCCGGCTTCGGGCGAACAGGATTATGACGCGAAGCTGCCGGCGGCATGGAGCGCCAGAAATATCGGTTCGATGCCGGGAACGGCCGCGTACCAATCGTCCAAGAAGCACTTTACGCTCGGCGGCTCCTCCACGGATGTCTGGGGCGAGTCCGATCGATTGAACTTCGTTTACCGGCCGATCGCGGGCAATGCGGAGATGGTCGTGCAGGTCAAATCGCTGAGCCGTTTGGACGATTGGGCCAAAGCCGGGTTGTCGATTCGGGAATCGCTGGCCGCGGATGCCCGGCATGTCGATATGGTGTTGACGCCGGAGAACGGGGCGTCTTTTCAATATCGCACGGAAAAAGGCGGAGAGACCGCCGATCGCACGGCCGGCGCCTCGTCTTCGGCCTGGCTGAAGCTGAGCCGCTCGGGCGATACGTTCGTCGGCTTCGTTTCCGGTGACGGCAGGAGCTGGACGCGGGTCGGAAGTATCCGCGTTCCGATGAACGACCGGGCTTATATCGGGCTTGCGCTCAGCAATCCGGGCGAAGATTCGAAGGGGAAGGCCGTGTTCGGGAGCGCGAAAGCAACGCCGTAAACCGTTTATCGAGAGAGACGGCGGCTCCTGCTATGCTGGAGGCGCAAGGAAACGATAACGAAGGAGGAGTCAGCATGCCGGGCAAGATCCAGAAGATCACACCCAACCTGTGGTTTGATACTCAAGCGGAGGAAGCGGCCGAATTCTACACTTCTTTATTTTCCGATTCCCGGATTGTTCGAACGGCGCGTTACGGCAAGGAAAGCTACGACAAGACGGCCGAAGGCAAAGTCATGACGGTGGAATTCCGGCTTGAAGGCCAGAATTTCGTCGCGCTCAACGGCGGTCCGCATTTCAAGTTTAACGAAGCGATCTCGTTTATCGTAAGCTGCGACGACCAGGACGAAGTGGACCGTTACTGGAACGCTCTTTCCGAAGGCGGAGACGAGAAGGCGCAGCAGTGCGGCTGGCTCAAAGACAGGTTCGGCGTGTCGTGGCAGATTGTGCCGAAGCGTCTGCACGAGCTGCTGGGCAGCGGCGACGCCGACAGCGCCGGACGGGTGACGAAAGCCATGCTCGGCATGAAGAAGCTGGATATTCCCGAACTGGAGCGGGCTTACGAAGGCTGAGCGCCGTTCGGGGCGGCGGGACTTTTGCGAGAATGAAGCTTCTTGTGAAGCCAAACATAGAGAAAAGCCCATCCGACTGCCGGATGGGCTTAGGACTGTCGAGCAAGCCGGACAGGGTTCCAAACGGAAATTAGCGACGCATATGCACTTATTTGGAGCGAAACCCTTCAGTTTCTTCAAATAGCGACGCAGGCGCAACTATTCGGGAGCCAAAGGCCGAATCGAAGCGGAAAAGCCCGGAATAATGGTATGAGCGCAGTTATTTTCTCGAAAACGTAAGATTAAGCCGGAATAAGGGCCTATATGCAGCTATTTTAGATTCGTCCTGCTGCTCACTTTAGTTCTCCAGCTCTTTCCCCGGCCTTTCATTCCAATAGAACCTGCCTATGAGGTTTACATCCAATCGTTTCTCGACAATCTGAAGCCCATCCGATTTCCGGATGGGCTTTCGTGCGTCTGCTGCCGTCTGCTGCGCCGGGCGAAGTCTCCCGACGATCCGATCCGGTTACAGTCCGCCGAACCGGTCGCCCGCCGCCGCGCCTTTGGGCGAGATCCGTTCGATCTCCGCCAGGTCTTCTTCGCTGAGCCGGACCTCCAGCGCGCCGAGATTCTCCCGCACTCGCTCCAGGTGTTTGGTGCCCGGGATCGGCACGATCCGTTCGCCCTGCGAGAGCAGCCAGGCCAGGCCGAGCTGGGCCGGGGTGCAGCCTTTGCTCGCGGCCAGTTCTTCGATCAGGGAAACGAGCTCCAGATTTTTGACAAAGTTGTCGCCCTGGAATCTCGTAAAGTTATGCCGGTAATCGTCCGCCGGAAGATCCTCGAACTTCTTGATCTGGCCGGTCAGGAAGCCGCGTCCGAGCGGACTGTAGGGAACGAGCGCGATGCCCAGTTCTTTGAGTACCGGCAGAATCTCGTCTTCCACTTCCCGGCTCCACAGCGAGTATTCCGTTTCGACCGCGCTCAGCGGGTGGACGGCGTGCGCGCGGCGGATCAGATCGACCGGCGCTTCGGACAATCCGATATACCGAATCTTGCCCTGCTGCACCAGATCCGCGAGGGTTCCGACCGTTTCTTCGATCGGCGTGTTCGGATCGGGACGGTGCTGGTAATACAGGTCGATATAATCGAGCCCCAGGCTGTACAGGCTGGCGTCCACCGATTTCTTGATATAAGCCGGATCGCCCTTGGGACCCTGGGTATGCGTGATGCCGAATTTGGTCGCCACGATCGCTTCGTCCCGCCGCGACCGGAGCGCGCGTCCGACCAGCTTCTCGTTGCTGCCGAATCTTCCAAGCTCAAATTCCCCGTACAGGTCCGCCGTATCGAACATGGTGACGCCCAGGTCCAGGGCTCCCCGGATCGTGCGCACCGATTCTTCGTTGTCCGGCATCATCATCGTGCCCAGACCGAGCGCTGATACTTCAAGACCCTGATCGCCCAATTTTCGCTGCTGAATCATAAAGATGAACCTCCGTTTCTGCGGTTGAATGGATAGAAAGAAGCACAAACTTATCTTAATCCAAGCCGGATCGTGCAGCCACGCAGTGTTTATACCAGTAAAACTTTTACCAGGCACACGTTTCGATCGAATTGGATTCATAAAAAAACTATTGACTGTTCAAGCGAACAGTTTTATATTAAACACAATAAAACTGACTGTTCAAACAAACAGTATAGAGGTGGATATATCATGAACCAGACCCAAAAAGGAAACCAGGAAGAACGGAGAAACGCGATTATCCAGGCGGCGTTTACCCTGTTCGGCCAAGGGGGCTATACCCGGGCGACCATGAAAGACATCGCGGCTAAAGCCGGCGTGGCGCAGGGGCTGATCGGCTACCATTTCGGCACCAAAGAAGCGCTGCTGGTCGAAGTGGTCCGGGAGTGGATGATTAACCGGGGCATGAAAGCCGCTTTCGCCCAACTGGAACCGCACACCTCCCCGGCCGAACTTCTTCAGCAGGCGCTGCTGCACGTCGTCCAATTTCGCAAAGAAAATCCCGAATGGTTCACACTGCTGATCAGCTTATGGACCGAGAGCGTCAACAACGAGAAGCTGGCCCGCGAGCTGTCGGATCTGTATAAAGAAATGAAGTCGGGCATGATACGGATTCTCGACCGGTTGGAGCTGCCGCTGAACGCGGAAGAGAAAGAAACGCTGGCTTCGCTGGTCCAGGCCGTGTTCGACGGATTGACGCTCCAGGCGCCCGCCCTGCTGTCGGCGGAGCCGATCTCGCACGAGCGGCTGGCGCGGGGAATCGGCTGGATTCTGGGCGGAATCCGGTCGGAAGCCGAAGAAAAAGGAGGGAAAACGCATGAATAAACGGCTGATTCGAATCGAAGGGCTGGTTATGCTGGCGCTGGGCGCTTATCTTTATTTTGCCAACGGGTACGGCTGGCTTCCTTTTCTGCTGCTGCTGTTTGCGCCGGATCTGTCCATGCTCGGGTACGCGGTAAATACCCGGGTCGGCGCTTATGCGTACAATGCCGCCCATACGTTCGTCGTTCCTCTGCTGCTGACCCTGGCGGGGCTTGCGTTCTCGGCGGATCTCCCGCTCATGATCGGCTTGATCTGGACGGCGCATATCGGTCTGGACCGGATGATGGGCTACGGTTTGAGGTATGCGACGGGGTTTCAGGATACGCATATTCAGAGGCTTTGAACGAAGCGGCAGGCCGCCCGAACAAAACCGCAAATTGACTTTTGGAATCCCTCCATGATACATTGTGAATGCACAACATACACAATTTCAGGGAGGGATCTTATGTTGGCTTTGGAGGTTCGTCATTTACATAAAAAATACGCGGATTTTCAGCTCAAAGACGTATCGTTTCAATTGGAAAAAGGATATATCATGGGGTTCATCGGGGCCAACGGGGCGGGGAAAACGACCACGATCAAATCGATCCTGAACATGATCCGGGTCGACAGCGGCGAGATCCGTGTGCTTGGCAAAAATATCGCCGAACACGAGATGGAATTGAAGCAGGATATCGGGTGCGCTTTCGGCGATATCGACTTCTATACGCGCAGCAAGATCAAGACGCTGACCGCCATTACCAAGAAGTTTTACAAGAACTGGAGCGACGACGTCTACTACAGCTATCTGCGCCGGTTCAAATTGGACGAAAATAAAAAAATCGCCGAATTGTCCAGGGGCATGAAAGTCAAATACAGTCTGGCCCTCGCGTTATCCCACGGCGCCAAGCTGCTGATTCTGGACGAACCGACAAGCGGACTCGATCCCGTGTCGCGGGACGATCTGCTGGGTGTTTTTCAGCAGCTTATTATGGACGGCGAGATCAGCATCCTGTTCTCCACGCATATTACCTCCGATCTGGAGAAATGCGCGGACTTTATTACGTTTATCCAGGACGGACGGATCGTCGCCAGCGCCGAGAAGAACGATCTGCTGGAGTCCTACCGTCTGCTCAGCGGGAGCGAGAAGCAGCTGCACGAGGTGAAAGAGCGCCTGATTTCGTATAAAATCAACTCTTTCGGCTTTACCGGATTGATCCATACAAGTGACTTCGATCATTCCTCCGATATACACGCGGCCGCGCCGAGTCTTGAAGAGATCATGATTTATTTTGCGAAAAAGGAGGATGTGTATGTATAATTTGGTGATGAAAGATTTGAAGCTGGGCATAAGTCCCTGGTTCTTGGCCCTACCTTTATTTACAGGCGCCCTGATGCTGATTCCCGGATGGGTCTACTTTCTCGTGCCGATGTATTTCTGCTTTATCACGGTACCGAATATGTTTGGCGGATTCAAAAGTCAGCACGATCTGCTGTTCAGTACGATGATGCCCGTGACCAAAAAAGACATCGTCAAAGCCCGTTTCGCCGTGATCGTCGTGCTGGAGCTTCTGCATCTTCTGATTGCCATGATCTTCGGCGCTTTTACGCTCCGGTTGTATCCGAACCTGACTTATATCTTTTTCGCGCCTCACCCCGGGTTCTGGGGATTATGCTTCGTCATGCTCGCGATCTTCAACTTGATTCTTCTGCCCATGTATTACAAAACGGCTTATAAATACGGCGCGGCCACGACGGTT
Source organism: Saccharibacillus sp. CPCC 101409 (assembly GCF_030518235.1). Classification (GTDB taxonomy): domain Bacteria; phylum Bacillota; class Bacilli; order Paenibacillales; family Paenibacillaceae; genus Saccharibacillus. The sequence continues at coordinate 88,880 of NZ_JAULSA010000003.1, forward strand.
TCCAGCACGGCCGCGATCCTGTTTGCCTTAGCCGTCCAGTGGGCCGGAATCCGGATCGCCGCTCTGAACGATATTTTCTACGGCCCGGGAACGGAGAATACGGGACTCCAGCTGTCCATTCTGCTTGCGGGCGTGCTCGTTTTTACTGCTTTTACTCTGATCGCCTATCGAGTTTCAGCCAGACGATTCCTGAAAGTGGAGATCATATGAACGTAACGATTTCGAACGCGTCCGAGAAACCGATTTACCAGCAGATCCACGAACAAATCAGCGCCCAAATCCTGAAAGGCGAGCTGGAAAGCGGGTACTGTTTGCCCCCGATCCGCCAGGCTGCCCTGGAGCTTCGGGTCAGCGTGATCACGGTCAAGAAAGCCTGGGAAGAACTCGAACGCAGCGGCTTGATCCATACGACGACGGGCAAAGGCTGTTTCGTCGCCGACTTCACGCCGGACGAGATGCTGCGCATACGCAGCGAAACGATCCTGAAGCAGCTGGAGAGCGATGCGCAGTATTACAAGTCGTTCGGCGTCACGCTGGAAGAAGCGATCGAGCTGCTGAAAAAGGTGTATTGAAAAAGCGGCGGCTTGATCTCGAAGCAGAAATCACCACGGCATAACGCCGCTGCGGTCCGTAAAGGTTCCGGTCGGGCCGTCTTTGCCGATCGTCGCCATTTTGACAATCGCGTCCGTGCCTTCGGTAACGGTCTGGTGTCCCTGTCCGGTCAGATCGGTCTTGGTCGCCCCCGGATCGACGGCGTTGACGCGGATATCGGGCAGTCCTTTGGCGTATTGGATCGTGAGCATCGTAACGGCCGACTTGGACGACGTATAGCTGAGCGCATTGATCTGCGATTCCAGTCTGTCCGGATTCGTCACTGTGCCGAACGAGCCGAGTCCGCTGCTCACGTTCACGATCACCGGAGCCTCCGAGCGGCGCAGCAGAGGCAGAAAAGCGTGCGTGACGCTCACCAAACCGAAAACGTTCGTCTCATAAGTCTGACGGATATCCGCGGCCGTGATATCCTCGGGCTTTTTGTATGCGCCCGTAATGCCCGCGTTATTCACCAGCACGTCGAGGCGGCCTTCCGTGCGCAGAATCTCCGCCGCGGCGGCGTCGATCGAATCGGTATCCGTCACATCGAGCCGTACAAACCGGGCGCCGAGCTCTTCCGCGGCTTTTGAGCCCCGCTCCGCGTCGCGCGCTCCGATGTAAACCGTGTGCCCCAGTTCGATCAGGCGTCGCGCCGATTCAAAGCCCAGTCCTTTATTGCCTCCGGTAATCAAAGTAATCGTCATTTTGCAGATCTCCTTTTCGGATTGAATGTAAGAACGCACTTACATGATAACAAAGAGAATGTAAGTTGTCTATTACATTAGGCTGGGGAGTTGCGTTATATTGCGTTATAATGAATAGACGGACAGTAGGCAAGGAGCGGAAAGGAAGTGAACGAATGTCTGAACGCGAACGGAGTTACCACCACGGCGATCTGAGAGAAACGCTGATCCGGACTTCGCTGGAGCTGATTTCGGAAGTGGGGGTCCACGGATTCTCCGTCGCCAAAGTAGCGAAACGCGCCGGGGTATCCTCGGGAGCCCCCTACCGTCATTTTCCGGATCGGGAGAGTCTGCTCATGGAAGCGGGCGTCGTATTCCTGAACGGACAAATTGCGGAAATGCGATCTTCGGCCGAAGCCGCCGGCAGCGATCCGGTGGATCGCCTGGCTTCGACGGCGGGCGCTTACGTGCGCTACGCAGTCGACCATTTTATCGGCGTGGAATTGTTCGGCGCGCTCAGAGGAGCGGAATTCGTTCCTTTCAACGAGCGCAAGCGCGAAATGATCGGATTCCTGTTCTCGCTGACGCAGGATGCGGCGCCGCGGGCGACGTGGAGCCAGATCCCCGAGCTGATGGACGTTCTGCTGGCCGTCAGCCAGGGCTTCTCCGATATGTATCACCAGGGCATGTTCGCGCAGACGAAGCTTGGCCGGGACGAGGCCGCCGGACGGGCGACCGCCGCCGTGCGATACGTGATCCAAGGCTGGGAACTGCGCGAAGAATAAAAAAACGGAATAAACACCAAAAACCCCAGCGTCTCCGCTGGGGTTGATTATGCGCAAAAAAATATTGCCCGGGCACGTCTCTCTGTGCTACGATGAGAGAACCTCCTGTGCATTTAAAAGAAAATATAATTATCACATCTTATTTACACTTTAATCATACCATGCGTTCGGGCGGGCTGTCAAACGGTTTTTCTCCAAAATCGAATAAAGGGAGTGGATGGGGAAATGATCGGAAACGAAGACTGGCAACGGGAGCAGCAGCGGCTGGACGAGGTATCCGACAAGCTGCGCGCAAGAATTGCGGAGATCGAACCGGAAGTGGAAGGGCTGCAGGAACAGGCCGTGGATATCCGCCGGAAATTCTGGGAGGAAGTCAGCGTCAATACGGCTACCGGGGAAGACTTCGAGGAGACCGTGTACAGCATCGAGCAGCAGGAAGCGCTGCTGTCGGAACGCGAGCGCAGTTACCGGAATAAAGTCCGGCAGCACAAGAAACTGCAAAAGCTGCTGGAGTCTCCTTATTTCGGGCGGATCGACTTTCGCGAAGACGGGACGGGCTTTACGGAAGATGTCTATATCGGCGTGTCTTCGTTCGCGGCTTCGGACGGCCTTGAATTTCTCGTCTACGACTGGCGCACGCCGATCGCGAGCCTGTATTACGACCATTCGCCGGGCCGGGCGGAGTACGAGACGCCGGGCGGGCCGATTGCGGGCGTCATGGAGTTGAAGCGGCAGTACCGGATTCAGGGCGGAAAGCTGCAAAGCGTCTTCGATACCGGCGAAACGATCGGGGACCGGCTGCTGCAGGACGTGCTCGGGGGAGCGGCGGACAACCGGATGAAAAGTATCGTCGCCACGATCCAGAAAGAGCAGAACGCGATCATTCGCGACGAATCGAGCGCCATGCTGATCGTGCAGGGCGCGGCCGGCGGCGGCAAGACATCGGCTGCGCTCCAGCGCGTCGCCTATCTGCTGTACAGCCAGCGCGACCGGCTCAAAGCGGATCAGATCGTGCTTTTTTCGCCCAATCCCATGTTCAACGGCTATGTCTCGACCGTTCTGCCCGAACTCGGCGAAGAAAATATGCGGCAGACCACGTTCCAGGAATATCTCGACAGCCGGCTCGGCCGGACATTCAAGCTGGAAGACCCGTTCGACCAGATGGAATACGTGCTGTCGGGAGCGGAAGATTCGGAATACGAAGCGCGGCTGAGCGGCATCCGTTACAAAGCGTCGACCGCTTTTCTGGACGAACTGCACCGGTACGCGCAGAGCCTGGAACAAAGCGGCATGAGGTTCAAACCTCTGGTATTTCGCGGCCGCGAGCTGATGACCGCCGAGAAGATGAAGGCCGAGTTCTACGGTTATGACGACTCGATGCGCCTGACCACCCGCGTCGTCAAACTCCAGGAGCGGCTGCTGGAGGAACTCAAGACGCTGGAGCGCCGCGAATACGAAGCGGACTGGGTGCAGGAAGAGCTGAATTATATCGACAGCGATCTGTACGAAGAAGCCTATCGCGACCAGCACCGGGAGCAGAACGTGTTCGACTTCGTGGAGCAGTATGCGGCCGCCCGGGCGCGAATCGAAGGCAAGCGCAGACCGGACGAAGGCGATTTCGATTTCTCCGAACGAGTGGAGCGTCAGCTGCGCCGAAGTCTGGTCGGCGAAGCGTTCAAGCCGCTGAAGCGCGGCGTGAACGCTATGGCGTTTATCGATATGCCGGCGATTTATAGACAGCTGTTCGAACCGGAAGACGACTCGTCCGCCAACCGGTGTTCTCCCGCGGCCCTTGATCCCGATCTCGGCGTCCATTGGAGCGCGATCTGCCGGCAGACCCGGGAGAAGCTGGCGTGCGGCGAGCTGTTGAATGAAGACGCGACGCCGTATCTGTACTTAAAAGAATTGATCGAAGGCATGCGCGGCAGCGCGGAGATCCGGCACGTATTCATCGACGAGGGGCAGGACTATTCGGCGTTTCAATACGCATTCTTCAAAAAGATGTTCCCGCGCGCCCGAATGACCGTGCTCGGCGATTTCAGCCAGGCGATCTTCGCCCAGTCGACGGAATTGTCCGGCAGCGGCTCTCCGCTGATCTCGCTGTACGGGGCCGGAGACACCCGGCTGTTCCGCCTGACGCGCAGCTACCGCTCGACGCGGGAGATCGTGGAATTCACCCGGGCGCTGCTGCCGGAAACGATGGGGATCGAGCCGTTCGACCGCAGCGGCGGCAGGCCGCTGCTCGTGCGCGCCGATACGCCGGAAGATCGAACGAAAGCGCTGGCCGCCCATCTTGCGCGGCTGCGCGAAGAAGGCTTCGACTCCATCGGTATCGTGACCAAAACGGCGGCCGAAGCCCGCGAAGCGTATGAAGCGCTGACCGCCGCAGGCTGCGCCGGACTGAAAGAAGTCACCAAGACCACGCCCGAGTTCGAACAGGGAACCCTGATCCTGCCCGTCTATCTGGCCAAAGGCGTCGAGTTCGACGCCGTGCTGATCTACGACGCTTCCGCCCGCAGCTACAGCAAAGCCGGAGAGCGCAAACTGTTCTACACCGCCTGCACGCGGGCCATGCACCGCCTCGCCCTGTTCGCCGCGGAAGAGTGGAGCCCGTTTATCGAGAGCGTGGACGAATCGTTGTATGAAACGAAGACGTCCGTCTATCCGCTTTGAGGCTTTTGCGCCCCGATGCCAAGCTCGTCCAAGCGAGTCTTGAATCGCTTCACAGGCATCAAAAAGAGGACTCCCGCATATCGCGGAAGTCCTCTTAATGCGTCGAGAGAGACTTATGGGGTTCCAAACGAAAAATAGCGACGCAGGTACACTTATTTGAGGATAAACGCTTCGGTCTCTTCAAATAGCGACGCAGGTGCAATTATTCGGGAGTCAAAGGCCGAATCGAAGCGAAAAAGCTCGAAATAAGGGTATGAGCGTCGTTATTTTCTCGAAAACGTAAGATTAAGCCTGAATAAAGGCATATACGCAGCTATTTATATTTACATTCAATCGTTTCTCGACAATCTGAGGACTCCCGTATATCGCGGGAGTCCTCTTCTTGCATGAATGCCCAGGTTCAAAGCTGCGTCCTGAGATTGCCGCTCGCGCGGCTCGTCAAGATCGAACTGGCGATAATATTAAAATGATGTTCGGCGCGCGGGGCGGATGCGGGCTGATCGCTCAGCCAGGCGAGCGCGGCGATGAGCGAGAACAGATCGTCGCCGTCGATATCGGCGTGCGCCAACCCTTCGGCTTGAGCGCGAACGAGCAGCCGGGCCCCTGCCGCCCGCAGCGCCGCGCACGAAGCGTGAAGCGCGGATTCCGTATCTTCCATGGCCGCGACCATGACCGTCACGATCCCCTGGTAGACGCCCGTGCCCGTCACCACTTCGCGCAGCCAGGACAGCAGCGCGGCGTCGGAGGAACTCGCGGTTTCAAGCTCCTGCGCTTTTGTCGTCAGTTCGTCGAAGCCCGAGCGCAGCAGCGCATCGAGCAGCGCTTCTCGGGTAGGAAAATGGCGATACAGCGTCCCGAGCCCGATATCCGCCCTGCGGGCGATATCGCGCAGCGATGCGTCGGCGCCCTGCTCGGTAACGACGATATGCGCGACTTGTAAGATATGATCGTAATTTTTTTTCGCGTCGGAGCGCATAAGGTTCCTCCTTGACAAGTGGAGCACTGCTCCGTATAATTTTTTAAGCGGAGCACTGCTCCTAATAAACGGAGCAGTGCTCAACTCATTATAACTCAGGTACGCGAGAGGAGAAAGCAAGATGTCTATACACACAATGAAAGCCGTTCGTCAGCACGAATTCGGAGGTCCCGAAGTCCTGCGTTACGAGGAAGCGCCGCTTCCCGAATTGAAGCCGGGGGAAGTGCTGGTCCGGGTTCGCGCGGTCGGCATCAACCCGCCGGATTGGTATCTGCGCGACGGATACAAGGCTCTTCCTCCGGAGTGGCGCCGGAGTTGTCTTTCCCGATTATCCTGGGAACGGACATCTCGGGCGTCGTCGAAGCGGCGGCGGAAGATGTGCGCGACTTCGCCGTCGGCGACGAAGTATTCGGCATGGTTCGTTTTCCCGGCATGGCGGAAAGCGCCGCTTATGCCGAGTACGTCGCCGCGCCGGCGTCCCATCTTGCGCTCAAGCCGGCAGGCATCGATCATGCGCAGGCCGCCGGAGCGCCCATGGCGGGTCTGACCGCCTGGCAGTTCCTGATTGAGCTGGGGCATCGCGAAGCGAATCCGCTTCAACCAGAAGAGCACCGCCCGGTACCGCTTAACGGCAAAAAGGTACTTGTGAACGGCGCGGCGGGCGGAGTCGGCCATCTGGCGGTCCAATTGGCGAAATGGCAGGGCGCGCACGTGATCGCGGTGGCATCGGGCAAGCACGAATCGTTCCTGCGTCAGCTCGGCGCGGACGAATTCATCGATTATACCAAGAGCAATCCCGAAGATCTCGCGCACGACCTCGACCTCGTTCTCGACACGCTGGGCGGACCGACAACCGGCCGCTTCCTGCGCACGCTCAAGCGCGGCGGCGCTTTGTTCCCGGTATTCCTGGGCTTCTCCGACGCCGAGGAAGCGGCAAAGCTGGGAATCGCCGTGTCGACGACCCAGGTGCGCTCGAACGGTCCGCAGCTCGCGGAATTGGGCCGCCTGCTCGAAGACGGAACGGTCCGCGTCGCAATCGACAGCACTTTCCCGCTCGCCGGCGCCCGCGAAGCGCACGAGCGGGCCGCCCGCGGACACATTCAAGGCAAGATTGTGCTTACAGTCCAGTAAAAAGTATAAGGGCTAAGGATACAAGCTCTTAAAAAAACGCTTGTTTACGGAGCAAGCAAACGAGCGTAAATAATAATGAAAGGGACTCGTAAACCGGACGCTTTGAACAAAGCCCGGTTTAACGAGTCCTTTTTTGTATGCGAACGGCTCTGTAAACATGTACCTTATGTCACAATCATGACAGATTAAAACTCTATTGCCTCATGGAAGGTGAAACAGTTTGGATCTATTCAGAAGCTGCAATATCAGTTATTTTGTGATTATTAACAACAGTTCATGTATATTTTCCTGACATGCACTAAGGACAGAAGAGCAAGAATGAAATAAGATGAAACACGGAGGACTTTTATGCAGAAAGAAGTTGTGATTACCAATCCGCTGGGGATTCACTCCAGACCCTCGGGAGAAATCATGAAGAAGGCTAAAATCTATCCTTGTATGGTTACGCTTACAAAAGAGGGGAGAGAGGTGAATGCGAAAAGCATCGTCAGCATCCTGACTCTGGAGCTTCAATGCGGAGACCGGGTGCTGCTCAAAACGGAAGGCGACCGGGAAGAAGAAGCCCTCCAGGAAATCGGGGACCTGCTGGAATCTTTCCTGGATTAACGCGGCGCCTAAGGGGGAGATACAGAATGACGCTATCCGTGAGATCGCGAGCTCTTCTCAAAAAGATCTTGCAGGTTCAGTATCCGCTGAGAATCAAGCACTGCGCCGACGAATTTCAGGTCAGCGAGCGGATGATCAAATACGATCTGGAAGCCGTACGGATCTGGCTGCGCGAAGAGAATATCGAAGTGCAGTCCAAGTCCAGCGTCGGCATCTGGATCGACTGCGAAGACGAAGAGCGCACACAGCTGCTGGCCAAGCTGGAAGATTCGGCAGGCCGGGTATTTATGAACCAGCTGGAGCGGGTGCGCTGCGCCATTTTGGATCTGATGATGAGCGATTCGCCGCTCACGATCGGAGAACTGATGAAGCGCAATCAGGTCACCCGCAGCACCACGCAGTCGGATCTGCTGCTGACCGAAGAATTTCTCGGTCGCTGGGAGCTTCGCATCGAGCGTTCCAGGCTGGGCCTGGAGATCGTCGGCGCCGAGAATCGCAAACGGACGGCGCTGGAAAGCGTCGTGCAGGATTCGGTCGACGGAAGCGACCTGTTCGAGATCGTGCAGGGCGCGGCCCGGCGGCAGGCGCCGCCTCACTACAGCATCGTGCTGGAGCGCTTCTGGCTCGGGGTTCCCGATGGCGGGCGGATCTTCAATGCGCTGGGGCGCCTGGTGGAAGAACTGGACCGGCAGCTCGGCGTGCTGCTGTCGGACCGCGTCATCGTCGCCGTATTTATCCGCCTGTGCATCGCCGTGCAGCGCCGCGAGTACGAATCGGCGCTGCCGCCGGAAGATCCGGAATCGGAGCGCCTGATCGACGGACTGAAAGGCCACGCCGTTTTTCGGCGGATTCTGTCCGAAGCTCCGGAAGAATGGGGATTTTCGATGTCCGACGAAGCGATCCGCTATATTTCGCTTCAGGCGACGATGGCGATCGCGCCCGGAACGGGCGGCGCGCCGAGCAGCGGCTTCGATTCGTCGGATACGTTCGAGATCGTGCGGTCGCTGCTCCGGGAAGTCGGGGAGCGGACGGGCGTATCGTTCGAGGAAGACATGCAGCTGTTCAATGCGCTGCTGGCCCGCGTCGCCGAGATGCTGAACAAGCACAGCTACGGCGTCGTCGAACCGCATCCGCTGCTGCAGGAGATTCTGCGCTCGTACCGGGCGATGTTCGAGCATGTGAAGGAAGCCGGCGCGATCGCTTTTGCCGCTTACGATCTGGCATTGAACGATTCCGATGTCGCTTCGCTCGCCCTGCTGTTCCAAACGGCTTACGAGCGCAGGGACGAACTGCCGAGGTATCGGGCGGCGGTCGTGTGCGGGACGGGCATGGGCACTTCCGCGCTGCTCAAAACGCTGATCGAAAAAGAAATCCCAATGATTCATGTCGCCGCGGTCTGCTCCATTATGGAACTCGGCAAAGTGCTGGACCTGGATCGCTACGATCTGATTGTCAGCGTCTTTCCGCTTTCGAACGGCGTGTCGGCCGTTCCGGCGGACGTGCCGGTCGTGGTGGTGAATGCCATTCCCGGCAGGCCGGACTTTCTGGCAATCCGCTCCGAACTAAAGCGGATCGAAGAAGCGGGAAGCGCGCCGCGCGGCGCGGGCACTCCGGAAAGCTATCCCGCCGGCGGAAGCCAATCGACGCTGGCGTACCGGTTTCAAAATATCATTTTCAAAGGATACACGCTCAGCAAGCAGATTATCGACCGGTTCGGGGAGCGATTGTCTCCGGAACGGGCCGACGGACTGACGCTTCACCTGCTGTATATGATGAACCGGATCGCATTCGGGACGGAGTACCGGCAGGCGGAAGAATTTCCGGCGGAGCCGGATCTCCGGTCTCCGGCCGAAGCGGCGCTTCGGGAGATTCTGGAGGAACATCATATCCAGATCAACAGCAGCGAGATTGAGGCCATACTCCGCTATCTGGAATAGGGATAGAGGAAGAGAGCAGGGAGGGTTTGCAGATGCAGCACGATTTGGTCATCCACGGCGGAACGGTGATCGACCCGTCTGCCGGACGCCGCGGCGCTTACGATATCGCGGTGTCGGACGGGAAGATCGCGGCGGTCGCCCAGCCGGGGAGTCTGGCCGGAACAGGCGCGCAGGAGCTGGACGCTTCGGGCTATTACGCGGTGCCGGGCCTGATCGACCTGCACGCGCACGTTTTCGAATCGGTCGAAGGCATGGGCGCGCGGGCGGACACGGTCGGCGTGCTCCAGGGCGTAACGACGGTGGTGGACGCGGGAAGCTCGGGGGAAAAGAACTTCGAACGCTTTCTGAGAGACAGTGTGGAAAAGAACGCGACGGATGTGAAAGCCTGGCTGAACATTTCGAGTCTGGGACTGGAAGGCGGCAAGTCGGAGCTGAAAAATACCGCCGCGCTGCATATGGACCGCACGGTCGAGCGGATTGCGCAGTTCCCGCAGATCATTATCGGGATCAAAGCCCGCATGAGCGGTTCGGTGGTGCAGGGCAGCGGCGTCGAGCCGCTGCGGATCGCCAAAGCCGCCGCCCGCAGGGCGCGGGTGCCGGTGATGGCGCATATCGGCAACGCGCCGCCCGCCCTAAGCGAAGTACTGGATCTGCTCGAAGAAGGCGACGTGGTCACGCATGCTTTTCACGGCAAACCGGGCGGTATTCTGGCCGAAGACGGACGGCTGATTCCCGAGGCGCGGGCCGCGCTGGACCGGGGCGTGCTGCTGGACGTCGGCCACGGCAGCGCCAGCTTCAGCTTCCGGGTGATGGAGCAGGCCCGGCGGCTCGGCGTTCATCCCAACTCGATCAGCACGGATATTTATTTGGACAACTGGCGCAGCGGACCGGTCTACAGCCAGACGCTGACCATGACGAAGCTGCTTGCGCTCGGCTATTCGCTGGAGCAGGTGGTGGAAATGTCGACGCTCGCGCCGGCGAAAGTTCTGAAGCAGGGCGACCGGCTCGGAACGCTGCAGGAAGGCACGCCCGCCGATATCACGCTGCTGAAGCTCGTGGACGAGCCGGCGGAGCTGGTCGACGCGGACGGGCAAACATTAACCGCGCAGCAGGTGCTCAAAGCCGGCTATGCGGTCAAAGACGGGGCGGTCGTATTATGCAAATAACGCAGCAGGCTTTGGAAGAAATGAAGCGGCAGAAAGCGATCGAGCCGGAAGAAGTCGGCGAAATCACCGCTCTGCTGGAACTGGCGCAGCGTCTGGCGGAGCAGGAAGGCGTCATCCTGTCGTTCGAGCGGACGCTCGCGATGGGCGTGCACCTAACCGCTTTTATCCGCCGTGTGCGCGGCGGAACTTACCTGCCGGAGCTTGAAGACGGCATGTTCGACGAGGTAAGCGAAGCGTTTGCCGAGGTGAGCAGACGGGTGCTGGAAAGCTATGAACTGCCGGAAGACAGAGAACTCGACGACGCGGAAGTTTTTTATCTGACAGTGCATTTCGAAGCCGCCAAGGCGTAAACGGAACTCGGGCAAATCCTTGCCGAATCCCGACCAAATCCAAAGAACGGGAGCGTGGAACATATGGAAGAGAAGGTCAAAGTGGTAATCGGGCACAGATTGGGCAAAGGGCAAAGCGTAGCCAAAGGCGTGGAAGCGGCGGGCGGAATCGCCATCTTGATTCCCGGCATCGGCGCGGATATGAAGCTTGGCGACGTGATGAACGCGGAGCAGGCCGACTTCGGCATTTCGTTCTGCGGCAGCGGCGGAGCGGGCGCGATCAACGCCAACAACAAGTACAAGTATCCGATGGTCTACGGCCTGCGTTCGGTGGAAAGCGGCGTGACGGCGATTCGCGAAGGCAAGAAAGCGATCGGGTTCGGTTTTCTCGACGTGGAAGAACTGGGCAAGAGCCTGACGGAAGAATACATCAAGCTGAACAAGGGGTGATTGCATCGTGTATCGCGAGCAGGAAATGACCGTGACGGTAAACGGAAGCGCGGAGAGCAGAGCCGGAGCTTTCCAGAAGGCGATGAGCCAGGTGAAAGTCGAGGTGACGAAGCAGCTTCCGGAAATGATCCTGCAGATCGTCCCGCAGGACGTGGAAGTGCTTTCCGCCAAAGAACTGACTTACAAAGAGCGGTTTCTCGGATTTTTGTTTCCGCGCACCCGGACCCGCTGCGATATTCGGATGAACGTATCGGTAAGCCTGCGGTACGTGAAGCTGTCGGATATTCCGTACGAAGAGCACAAGGAGAATTTGTCTCCGGCCCAGCATGCGCTGCATCTGCGCTGATCGGCTATCTGAAGTTTGGGGGGTACTCATTTGAACAGTCTGGCTATCGTGTTTGAATCGATTATTATCGGCCTGCTGGTCGGGTTCGGCGTCAGCGCGGGCGCTGCCCGCATGTTCCACGCTCCGACCGTGCAGGGGCTGGGCGCGTTTCGCAGTCTGGGGGAACTGAACGCCTGCGAAGACGATCCCGTCGCCCACTTCTCGTTCGGCCTCGGCTTTCTGTTCAATGCCTGGGCGTCCGTCGTCGGCGCAGGCGCGCTGACGGGCGACGTCGATCACCGGATCGTGCCGCACTGGTCGGCGGCGATCCTGCTGATCCGCAATCGCAAAGTCGAAGAAACGATGTACAATCCGAAAAAAATGGCGATTGCCGGCGCCGCGGTCGGCGCGGTGGTCGTGACGTTCCTGAACTTTACGGCATCCGCTATTCCGGCCGGCCTGCAAACGATCGCGAGCGGCGTTATCGTGCCGGCGGCCAACTGGCTGCTCAATCCGATCATGCCGCTGGTATTCTGGACGGCCGCGATGGACGCGGGCAAACGGACCGGGATCTGGGCGACCATCCTCGGCGGCTTCGCCCATCTGGTTATGGGCAACGCGGTGCCGGGACTCGTGCTGGGCATCCTGATCGGCAAAGGCCTCGACGACAGCGGCTGGAACCGCGTCACCAAGTCGATCACTATAGCCGTCGTTCTGCTGTTTATCTTCAGCGGATTTTTCCGGGCGTTCGACGTGGCTTTGCTGCACAGCTTGAATATCGGCATTCCGCAGGGTCTGATCGATCTGCACGCATTCTTTGGAACGGTGGTGGAGTAATATGGGCAATGTTGATATCCAGGCGGCCGATACGGCCAAACGCGGCTTCTGGTTTTCCGAATGGGCGTTTACTTTGTTCGTCGCCTGCGTAGCGTCGGGTACTTTTGCCGGCACGCATCTGTATTATGTGTACGGCGTCGGCGCGTTCAACGATATCGCGATCGTTTCGCTGCTCAAAGCCGGCATCGAAGGCGGCGGCTACGGAGCGGCGGCGGCCTTCGGCGCAAGCTTCCTGTTCGCCCGGGTGCTGGAAGGTCCGCTGGTCGGGATTCTCGACGTGGGCGGATCGATCCAGACCGGCGTCGGCATCGGCATTCCGGCGATGCTGCTGGGCGCCGGACTGACGGCTCCGCTCCAGAACTTCCCGCTGTCGCTGGCGACCGGGGCGCTGATCGGTTTTCTGATCGGCTTCCTCATTATTACGATCCGCAAATTTACGATCAAGTCGGCGCAATCGACTTACGGCGCGGACGTGATGATGGGCGCGGGCAACGCGGCCGGACGCTACCTCGGTCCGCTGCTGATCATTTCCGCGATTATGGCTTCCATTCCGGTCGGAATCGGCGCCACCCTGATGGCCGCGGTGTTCTATTACTTCAAAAAACCGATTGCGGGCGGAGCGATTATCGGCGCCATGATTATGGGGATCTTCTTCCCGATCGCGCCGCCGCAGTAAATCAGAACGGGATGGTGCAATGAATAGATTTGCGCAGTACGGCTGCAGACCGGTCATTAACGCAAGCGGCAAAATGACGGCTCTCGGCGGAAGCGCGGTGGCTTCGGAAGTGGCCGCGGCGGTCGGCGAAGCGGCGATGGATTATGTGGACGTCTCCGACTTTATGGAGGCGGCGGGCCGCGCGATCGCCGGAGCGACCGGAGCGGAGGACGGCTGTCCGACCTCCGGCGCTTCGGCGGGCATGGCAATCGCGGTCGCGGCGGTGATCGCCGGGAGCGATCCGAAGCTGATCGGACGTCTGCCGGATTCCGAAGGCCTGCGCAACGAGATCGTGGTGCAAAAAGGACATTCCGAGCCGTTCGGCGCTTTCGTCCGGCAGATGATTGCGCTGGGCGGAGGCCGGACGATCGAAGTCGGCGAACCGGATCTCACGGAAGAGCGGCATATCCGCGAAGCCGTCAACGACAGAACGGCCGCGCTGTTCTATGTCAAGTCCCACCGCACCGCGCAGAGCGGCATGCAGAGCCTGGAGGTCATGATCGCCGCCGCGCGCGAGCGCGGACTGCCGGTGATCGTGGACGCCGCCGCGGAAGAAGACCTGCGCCGCTATATCGCGGCGGGCGCGGAACTCGTCATCTACAGCGGCGCCAAAGCGCTGGAAGGACCCACTTCCGGCCTGATCTGCGGCCGCGCCGATTATATGCGGGCCTGCCGGGAGCAGTACGACGGCATCGGACGGCCGATGAAGATCGGCAAGGAAGGCATCGCCGGCCTGCTGGCGGCGCTGGAACGCTACGCCGACCGGACGGACGAGTCCGAACGGCAGAAGGAACGCATGCTGTGGCTGATCGAAGAGCTGCGGGGGATCGAAGGTCTTCGCGGCAGCATCGTGCAGGACGAAGCGGGCCGGGCTATTTACCGGGCCAAGCTGGAAGTGGACGAAGCCGCTCTGGGCTTTGACGCCGCGCGGCTGGCGGAGCGGCTGAAGACCGGAGAACCGGCGATCTATACGCGCAGCCATAAAGCCGGTCTCGGCGTGATCTACGTCGATCCTCGGCCGCTGCTGCCCGGCCAGGAAGCAGCCATCGCGGCGCGTATTAAGGAAATTGTGCAGAGTCAACAGAAATAGGTAAGAGGAGTCGAAGCCGAATGTCTATTCAACATCCCATCGTCAAATTGAACGTACTGGCCCGCGACGCCGCGAACGCCGCCGAGGTCTCGGCGGCGGCCGGCGGCCGGGTATACATCGGCGTCATGGTCAAGCATTTCGCCACGAACGACGAAGCGGCGGGCCGGGTCCGCGAGCTTCAGCAGGCCGGCATTCCGGTCTCCGTCGGCCTCGGCGGCGGCGATCCCGCCATGTGGAGCCGGGTCGTCGACGTGGCCGCGCAAACCCGGCCGGAGCATGTGAACCAGGTGTTCCCGGCGGCCGGCTACACGCTGGGCGCGCTGCGCGCGGCAGGCAGCGGACATACGCTGGTGAACGCGCTGGTTACCCCAAGCGGCACGCCGGGCCGGGTCCGGATCGCGACCGGCCCGCAGAGCGGAGCCTACCGCGAAGACCTGACCTGCGACGCGGCCGCCGCCATGCTGGCGGAACTCGGCGTGCATTCGGTCAAGCTGTACCCGATCGACGGAACCGATCGCCTGGACGAAGTCGCCGAGATGGTCAAAGCCTCGGTCCGCCAGGGCATCGCCCTGTTCGAACCGACCGGCGGCATCGACGCCCGCTCCATCGGCCGCATCGTCGAAGTCTGCGCCGAACACGGCGCGCAGACCATCGTCCCGCATATCTATACCTCCATCATCGACCCGGCGACCGGCCTGACCCGGATCTCGGACATCGAGGAACTGATCGCCGCACTGCCGGCGTGGGCGAGATAAGTCCGCGCGATCCGTCTCGATCTCTCCAACCCTCCCTGATCGGAGGGTTTTTGCGCGTCTCGGAGACTCTGCTGTTCCCGATTTCCATACGCGACCCAGGCGGATTTCTCCCGCATCTCCCCGCGCTTCTTTAACGAACAGGTCCTTTTTGGTAAGGTAATAAAGACAACAGATTCAAACGCGCCGACAAGGGAGAGAACGGGCTATGAACAAAGAAGAACAGGTCATGAGCGAATTCAGGGACCTATTCAATAAACTGACCTGGCTGAACAAAGGGAAAATGGAAGACGGCCTGCGAGGCTACAAATCTTCCGAAGTCCACTGCATCGAATACATCCACCAAATAACGGACCCCAACGTAACCAAACTGGCGGAGTCCCTGTACATGACCAGCGGCGCCATCAGCAAACTGACCCGGAAGATGATGCAAAAAGGGCTGATCGAAAGCTACCGCAAGCCGGAGAACAAAAAAGAAATCTATTTCCGTCTGACCGAGCAGGGCAAATCCGTTTACGAGATCCACGAGGAGCTGCATAACGAGTTTCGGGAGCGCGACAAAGCGATCTTCGAGCAGGTGACCGACGCGCAGTTCGACAGCATGCTCATGTTTATCCAAAAATACAGCCGGCATCTGGACACGGAGATCGAGAAGCTCGGCATCGACCCGACAGTGGACTAAACACGGAATCGGATCGCGAAAACCAACCCGATCCGAACCCGCCAACAACCCAAACAATCCGACTCGCCCTCAAGCCCAACCCTAACAAGCCCCGGCGGCTTGCCTCAAAATAGAGGTTCGGTTTCGGCCGGCGGCACCGACTATCGGCACCGGATGGAAGCCCGGCAGATCGGCCGCGGCTCTATCGGCCGCGCCGACTTTCCGGCCGTACAGCTGCGGACGCAGAGCCTCGTCGGTGCCATACGTTGACTTTTCGGCAACGTAGAGCGGTAAAACGCTGATTTCGGCAGGCTTCGTTGCTTTTTATGCAACGTACAGCGCCGCTGGAGCCCTTTTTTGTTTCAAGATAGCGTCTACATTGCTTTTTCATCACTGTAGCTCCGAATTTAGCGTCTAACTGCCGTCTACGTTGACTTTTAAGCAGCGTAAGCGTAAACGTAAGCGGAGAGCTTCCGCGTGATACAGGCAGGTTCGCATGAGCGAACCGCCATTTCAACAGCAGAAACCGAACATCGATTCGGAACAAGTCACGGGTGACTTGTTCCGAATCCAATGAACGGTTACGCACGTCTGAGAATTTGTACCTGGCCCGTGTACAAAATCTCCAACGGATTCGCACGTGAACCATGCGCGATTCAGCCGAGCGTAAACCTACTATCTAACTGAGACAAGCTACTGGCAGCCAAACTCCACAGAGAGCGGGCTGCTTTTTTATTTTTAAATTTTTGTTGCCGAGGAAGGAAAAAGATGATACGATGATTTTGCTTCCGAGGAAGGTAAAATGAGATTCGCATCTCTCGCCCCGCGGCTCGCAAACACATCCCAACATCCAAGAGGAGAATTACCATGGCCAAAACCAAATCGAAGGGAATGGGCATTCCCAAAGAAATACTGATGGCTGCCTGGGCGATCGCGCTCGGAGCCATCGCCCCCATGCTGGATTCCACGATGGTCAACATCGCAATCGATCAGCTCAACAAAGACTTCAATACGACGCTGGACACGATCCAGTGGGCGATCACCGGCTATGTGCTGGCGCTGGCGATTGCCGTTCCCATCTCCGGCTGGCTGATGAACCGATTCAACGGCAAGAAGATTTTTATCGGCGCGGTCGTCGCTTTCGGCGTGATCTCCGTGCTGGTCGGAGTCAGTTGGGACGTATCGAGCTTTATCCTGTTCCGGCTGCTTCAAGGCTTCAGCGCCGGTGTCATTACCACGCTGATGTTCACCCTGCTGGTCAAAACGACCGGTCCCGACATGCTCGGCAGAGTGATGGCCATCGTCAGCACGCCCATGATCCTCGGCCCCATCCTGGGACCGGTCGTCGGAGGCTTCGTCGTTCAGATCGCGTCGTGGCACTGGATTTTCTTTATCAACGTGTTCGTCGTCCTGATCGCCGTCCCGCTGATGATCAAAGCCGTCCCCGACTTCGAACCGTTCAACAAGGACAGCAAACTCGACGCATTCGGCATTATCGCCTTGTCCGTAATGAGTGCGGCTTTGATCTACGGCATCAGCAAGGCGGCGGACCATGCCTCGTTCAATAATAACGAAACGCTGCTGTGGACAGGCATCGGCCTGGCCTCCGCAATCGTCTACTTCGTCTACAACCGCGTTCGCGGCAACCGGACCGTGCTTCCGCTGAACCTGTTCGCGCACCGAAGCTTCTCCGCCGCCAGCGCAGGACTGTTCCTGACCAATATCGCGATCATGGGCCCGATGCTGATCCTGCCGCTGTTCTTCCAGACGTTCCGCCATTTCACCGCGATCGAAGCGGCGCTGGCGCTGATTCCGCAGGGGCTCGGCATGCTGATTACCCGGCCGTATATCGGCAAGATGATCGACCGGATCGGCGCCAAAAAAGTCGTCCTGGTCAGTATCGCGCTCTCGCTGATCGGCTCGATTCCGCTCGTCTTTATCACCGATCAGACCAGTATGGTCTGGATCTCGCTCGTGCTGTTTATCCGCGGCACCAGCGTCGGAGGCATCAGCCTTCCGCTCACCAGTGAAGCGTATACGGGACTCGGCAGCAAGCAGCTTCCGGAAGCGGGCGTCGGCATCAACATTATCGAAAACCTCGGTTCGAGCTTCGGCTCGGCCGTAATCGCCACCGTTGTCGCTACCGTCGCGCTGCAATTTCCGCATACGATAGCCGGCAGCCTGGAAGGATATCACGCCGGATTCCTGCTGTCCGCGATCGTGCTTGTGCTGATCTTCATCCCGGGACTGCTGCTTACCGGCAAGAAACCCATCTGAGCGGCTGTTCATCCGCCGCGCGCCGGGTTCGTTGACCGCGTCGAATATTCATTTTTCCATTAGCTGAATCCGCCTTCTCTTTGAACCGAAATATTTGTAAAATAGCTTTGAAAAGGAAAAAGGCGCTTTCTATTCAGGCACTCAAAGAGCGGAGGGAATGAAAGATGGACACACTCGGGGCGAGGAATATCAACGTGGTTACGCTGTTCGTCGAGGATTTGGAGAGCACGGTCGCTTTTTACGAAAAAGTATTCGGGCTTCGGCAGGTGTTCGGGGACGAGCACTCGGCCGTGTTCGACTTCGGGAATATGAGCATCAATCTGCTCCAAAGCTCCGAAGCGCCTGGTCTGATCGAACCGGGCAAAGTGGCGGAGCCGGGCAGCGGCTCGCGGTTCCAGTTTACGATTCGCGTCGAAGACGTCGAAGCGGTATGCGAGGAACTGCGGGAGCAGGGCGTAGAGCTGCTGAACGGACCGGTCGACCGTCCGTGGGGCGTGCGTACGGCGTGCTTCGCCGATCCGGGCGGACATGTGTGGGAAATTGCGCAGGAGCTGAGCGGACAGGGATAAGCAGTCCCCGTTCCGGCGCGCAAACCAAAAAGATCTCCGGCTCCCGCGGCTAACCGCGGAAACGGAGATCCTTTTTCGATGCAAGCCTGCCTATAGGCCCGGCTGCCATATGCCTGGTTAAAACGAAATCCCCGCGCCTGCGGCCGTCTGCGCGTGATAACGCCCTTTCGGCACGACCATGGGCGAGCCCGAAACGGGATCGGCGATCACTTCGCTGTCCAGGCCGAAGATTTCTTTGACCCGCTCGCTCGTGATGACCTCGGTCGGCGTGCCTTCCGCAATCAGCCGGCCGTCCTGCAGCGCGAAGATATGGTCGGCGTAGCGCGCGGACAGATTGATATCGTGCAGCACCATGACGATCGTCGTCCCGTGCTTGCGGTTGAGGTCGGTCAGCAGGTCGAGAATCTCGACCTGATACGTGATATCCAGAAACGTCGTCGGCTCGTCGAGGAACAGGATATCCGTCTGCTGCGCCATCGCCATGGCGATCCAGACGCGCTGGCGCTGTCCGCCCGACAATTCGTCGATGTTGTGGTTGGCGAACTCCGTGATATCCATCAGCTCCATCGCTTCGGCGACGGCTTCGTAATCTTTCTTGGACCAGCCGCCGAGCAGCGGCTGGTGCGGGAAGCGCCCGCGTCCGACCAGGTCCGCGACGGAGATGCCTTCCGGCACGATCGGGGACTGCGGCAGCAGCCCGACGATCCGGGCCAGCTGCTTGGACGGGTATTTGGCGATCGGCCTGCCGTCCAGCGTGATGCTGCCGGAAGTCGGCTTGAGCAGCCGGGCCAGCGCTTTGAGCAGCGTCGATTTGCCGCAGCCGTTCGAGCCGATAATCACGCTGATCTTATTGCCCGGCAGGCTCAGGTCCACGCCGTTGATTACGGTCTTGTGCTCGTAGCCGGCGACGACCTGCTCGGCCCGGAAAATATGGTTCGGCTTCATCACAATTCCCCTTTCTGGTTCATTCGGATCAACAGGAAGATCAGGTAGGGCGCTCCGAGCAATCCGGTAATGACGCCGACGGGGAAACGGGTGACAAAAGCGTATTGGCCGATCAGATCGGCGGCCAGGACGAGATTGACGCCGACGAGTCCCGCCGGAATCAGGCTGTGGAAGCCGGTTCCGACCAGCCGCTTGGCGATCGGCCCGGCCAGGAACGAGACGAACGCGATCGGACCCGTCGTGGCCGTCGCGATCGCCACCACGAACACGGCGCAGACGATCAGCGCGATTCTTGTCTTGTCGGTGCTGACGCCGAGCGAAGAAGCCGACTGCTCGCCGAGTTCCAGCACGTGCAGGTGCTTGCCGAGAACCATCAGGATCGGCGTGCAGATCAGCACGATGATAACCAGCGGCGGCAGTTCGCTCATTTTGGAGCCGTTCAGGCTGCCGGACAGCCAGCGGATCGCGGCCGGCACGTCTTTCTCCGAGCTGATGAGCAGCAGATAAGAGATTACGGCGTCGAGCATGGCCTGAATGCCGATCCCGATCAGGATCAGCCGCCCGATCGAGAAGATCCTGCCGCGCGACAGGACATAGATCACGATGACCGTCGCCAGTCCCGCCGCCACCGCGGCGGCGGACGTGAACGCCCCGCTCGCCTGCAGCACCGTCAGGCAGAACACGGCCGCGGCGCTCGAACCCGACGTGATGCCGATGACGTTCGGATTGGCGAGCGGATTGCGCAGCAGCGTCTGGAACGTATAGCCGGCGACGCCGAATGCGAAACCGGCGAACAATCCGGCCAGCATGCGCGGCAGCCGCAGCGTGCTAACGGCGAACGAGACGCCTTTGATCTTCTCGCCGGCCAGCGCGCGCACGACCTGGTCGAGCGGATAGATCGTATTACCGAGAATCAGCATCGCGCAGCAGAGACCCGCAGCAATCAAAGCCAGAATGCCGGTGACGAGCAGCCAGCGGCGCTGCCGCTCTCGCCGTCCCGCGCGGATCAGCGCGACGGAGCCGGCAAAGGGTTTGCTTTTCAATGTCAGGGTCATAAGGAACGCCCCTTTGCCCGTATCGCGAGCACGATCAGAATCGGCGCGCCCACGAAGGCGGTCACCACGCCTACTTCAAGTTCTCCCGGGCTGCCG
Organism: Saccharibacillus sp. CPCC 101409; assembly: GCF_030518235.1. Taxonomy (GTDB): domain Bacteria; phylum Bacillota; class Bacilli; order Paenibacillales; family Paenibacillaceae; genus Saccharibacillus. The sequence continues at coordinate 109,529 of NZ_JAULSA010000003.1, forward strand.
ATCAGCCGGCCGCACACATCCGAGACGGTCAGGATGACGGCTCCGGCGATCGCGGACATCGGAATCACGAAGCGCAGATCCGGTCCGATCATCAGCCGCACGACATGGGTCGCCAGCAGGCCGATAAAGCCGATCGGTCCGGCCAGCGCCGTCGCGGCGCCGCACAGCACGACGCCCGCCAGCGCCGCGATCAGCCGCAGCGTGCCGGTCTTGACGCCGAGCCCTTTGGCCGCTTCGTCGCCCAGCGCCAGCGCGTTCAGCGCAGGCGAGGTCAGGAAGCCGATCGCCAGGCCGACCAGCAGAAACGGAATAAAAGTCGTAATGCTGTTCCACGTTCCCGAACCGACGCTGCCCACCTGCCAGAAGCGGAACTGGTCCATGACGTGCGAGCGGGGGATCAGGATCGCCGTCACCAGCGAGGACAGCGCCGCGCTGGTCGCGGCTCCGGCCAGAATCAGCTTGATGGGCGTGGCTCCGCCGCGTCCGAGCGAGCCGATGCCGAACACGAACACCGCCGTAATCGCGGCTCCGGCCATCGCCAGCCAGATATATTCGTTTGCCGTAGTCATATTCAGGAAAGCCATGCCGCACACCACGAACAAGGAAGCTCCCGTATTCACGCCCAGGATGCTCGGATCGGCGATCGGATTGCGCGTGACCGCCTGCATCAGCGAGCCGGACACGCCCAGCGCTCCGCCGCAAAACAGGCTGAACACCGTGCGGGAGACCCGTTTGCGCACGATATTCGCCCCGTAGGAGTCCACCTCGGGGTGGAACAAACCGTCGACTAAATCGTGAAACGGCACTGCCCGGGAGCCGAAAGCCAGGGAAGCGAGAATACTCGCCCCCAGCAGGATCAGGCTCACGATCAGTACCGTGGAGAAATGCTTTGGGATGTGCGGACTCGGACGGTGGTCGCTCGAGACCGTAAGATGGCTCATCTTGTTTATTTAACCTTGTCGGCGGCGGCGCCGAGCAGCTTCATGTAGTCGTCGATCGTGTACGCGATCGAGAGCGGAGTCGGCGTGCCGGCCGCAACCAGCGGCGTATCGGCGGCGATGAACGCCACGGAACCGCGTTCGATGGCCGGGATCTTGCCGAGCAGCGGATCGGCTTTGAGCGCTTCGTACAGTTTGTCGTCGCCGTAGCCGACGATAATGTCCACGTCGTTCAGCGCTTCGGCGTTCTCGGCGCTCAGTTCCAGCGAATAGCTGTCCGGATCGGTGATCTTCGACGTGATGCTTTCCGGGTAAGTCAGGCCCATTTCTTCCAGGAACGATACGCGGGTATCGACCGGCGTGTAGATGTGCAGCTTGGACAGGTCGTCGGCCGAGAAGTTAACCCAGGCGATTTTCTTGTCTTTAAGCTGCGGATAAGCGGCGAACTTGTCGCTGACCAGCTTTTCCGTATCGGCGATCAGCTGATCGCCTTCGACTTTCAGGCCCATGCCTTCGGCGCTCAACTGAATTTGCTCGCGCCATTTGGTCGTCCACGGGGAAGTCGGATAAGCGACGACCGGAGCGATCTCGCTCAGCGTATCGTAATCTTCCTGCGTGATGCCGGAGTAAGCGGCCAGGATCACGTCGGGCTTGGCGTCGGAGATCGCTTCGAAGTCGAGGCCGTCGGTGTCCTGGAACACGTTCGGATCGGTCGCGCCGAGTTCGTCGAGTTTCTCTTTCGTCCAAGGCAGAAGGCCTTTGTCTTCGTCTTTCACGCCGAAGTTTGCGGCGGAGAAGCCGACCGGCACGACGCCGAGCGCCAGCGCCACGTCCTGGTTGCCCCATTGGATCGTCACGACGCGTTCCGGCTTTTTCTCGATTACGGCGTCGCCGAGCGCGCTTTTGATCGTGACCGGGTACTGGGTATCGTCCTGCGCGGCGGCGTCTTCGGCCGGCGCTTCTTCTTCGGCGGGTTCTTCGGCTGCCGCGTCCGGAGCCGCCGTTTCTTCTGTGACCGCCGGTTCGGTGCCGGCCGATTCGTTCGAAGCCGTTTGCGAATTGCCGCAGGCGGAGAGCACGAGCATCAGCATCATAACGAGAATTAACGAGGCGAATCCAAACTTTCTTCTGGTGTTCATGAGGTCCCCTTTCAGATCAGGCTGTATTTTTGTGTTCCCTGATTGACTTTGCCGCGCCGTTCGCCCCGGGTTAAAATAGAAGGAGGAAAAAAGCGAATTGAGACTATGTAAGCATGGATATACATTGATAATGATTATCAACTTCACTTACTATAGCCGCTTTCCGGAAAGAGTGTCAATAACAAATTCGCAGTCCAATCCCGAACTTTTCGGGCGATTCCGGTAATTTTGGACGTTAAAAAGCGTTTTATTTAAAATTGAATTCAGAAAATAACAGTTCGGGAGGGCAAACATGCATACACGGGAAAGTTTGATCGGTCAGCTGCAAAAGCTGGGAATCGACGAGAAAGGGACACTGCTGATCCATTCTTCGATGAAAAGCCTGGGAGCGGTCGAAGGCGGGGCGGACACGGTGCTGGATGCCTGGTCGGCGTATATGGAGGACGGATTGCTGGTGCTGCCGACGCATACCTGGTCTTCGATCAAGGCGCGGAATCCCAAATTTTACGTGGAGGATACGCCGTGCTGCGTCGGCATCCTGCCCGAGCTGTTCCGCAAACGGCCCGGCGTTGTCCGTTCCTGGCATCCGACGCATTCGGTAGCCGCGCTGGGCGCGGACGCCGAAGACTTTACGCGGGGCGACGAGCGCTTCGACACGCCGTGCGCGCGGGGGTCGGTCTGGGGCAGGCTGCTCGATCGCCGGGCGACTATTCTGCTGGTCGGTGTCGATCTGCGGCGCAATACGTTTATTCACGGTGTCGAGGAGTGGGCGGATATTCCCGGCAGACTGACGGACGGCCATGAAGACCTGATTACCGTGCTGCCGGACGGAACCGAGATTCCCGTTCCTTCGCGCCGGCACTGCGGATTGTCCTGGTCGGAGCATTTCTGGAAAGTGGACGGGGTGCTGGAGAAAGAAGGCGTGATGCGAAAAGGAACGCTGGGCGACGCGGAGGTCAGGGTGTGTGACGCGGCCGGCGTGGCGCGGGTGATTACGACCATGCTGGAGGTGAATCCGGATTTGTTTTCGGATAATCGGGCGTTGGAACAAAGTCGGAACGGAGAAGGAAGCGGTATTTGAGATAGAGGTTGAATTCGAAGCCGAAGCCGCGATCGACGGTTCGGGCGTTCGCGCTTTAATCGCGGGCGGATTCCGCCGGGACTCCCTTCTTCGCGGCTGCCGCGTCCGGCAATGCTGCATATCGGCAGCAAATTCGGCGGTTACAGGCGATTGGGCGAGCAATCATGCGAATACGCATCATTTTTTGCGCAAACAAGCTTTTTGGCAGGCAAATGAACGGGTTTCGTCCGAATTTGCTGCGCATACGCATCAATGACCGCGTTCCTGCTCTGCCGCGCTCAAAATGATGCGGATATGCAGCAATGCGCCGTCCCGCTTCCGGTTGCCATTTTTCCGCCAATTCGTTATGCTGAACTCAAACTTCATAAGAATGCGGGTGCTGGATGAAGTCCGGCTGAGATGGAAACCTTGTGTTTTCGGACCGTTAATCTGATCCAGGTAATGCTGGCGTAGAGAACCTCATTCGAATTGTCCAAGCCATTCGTGTATTCTCGGATGGCTTTTTTGCATATCCGGATTGGGGGAAAAGGAGGTATCGCGGAAAGTGGAAGCTGAACGCACCAAACGCACACCGGATATACAAGGCGGGGAGGCAGCGGCGGCAAAAAACGAAGGAAGCCGCGGGGAAACGCCGGACGCGGGCGCGCCCGACGAACGGTACTCCCGGCAGACGCTGTTCGCTCCGATTGGCGCGGAAGGACAGCGCCGGCTGGCCGAACGCCGCGTCTGCATCGTCGGGATGGGCGCGCTCGGCACGGTGCTGGCGAATCATATGGTCCGCGCGGGCGTCGGAAGCGTGCGCATCGTCGACCGCGACTATGTGGAGCGCAGCAATTTGCAGCGGCAGATGCTGTACGACGAGGAAGACGCCGAACTGGCGCTGCCCAAAGTGGTCGCGGCGGAGCGCAAACTGCGGCGCATCAACTCGTCGATCTCGCTCGAAGCGGTCACGGCCGACGTTACGCCGGGCAATGCAACGGAGCTGATCGAAGGCGCGGATCTGGTGCTGGACGGGACGGACAATTTTCAAACGCGGTTTCTGCTGAACGACGTTTGCTACCGCGAAGGCATTCCGTTCGTGTACGGGGGCGCCGTCGGCTCGCGCGGCATGAGCGCGATCTTCGTGCCCGGCGCGACGCCGTGCCTGCGCTGCCTGATCCCGGCCGCCGATTCCGGCGGGGAGACGTGCGATACCGTGGGCGTGATCTCGCCTGTGGTCGATCTGGTCGCGTCGTACCAGGCGGCGGAAGCGCTGAAATTTCTGGTGGGCGACGAAGCGGCGAGAAGAGACGGGCTGGTCACGTTCGACGTGTGGAACAATTACTATCATGTGCTGAAGCTGGGCCGGCCGCGGGAAGACTGCCTGTGCTGCGGGCTGCGGCAGTATCCGGCGCTCGGGCGCGAAGAAGAAACGACGCTGTCGCTGTGCGGCCGGGATTCGATTCAGATCGCCGGCCGCGCGCCGTTCGATCTGGAGCTGTGGGAACGGAAGCTGAGCGCCGCGCTGCCGGGTCTCAAAGCCAATCCGTACCTGCTGCGCGGCGCTCTGCCGGAAGGCGGGCGGATCGTGCTGTTCGCGGACGGGCGGGTGCTGGTGCAGGGGACGGACGATCCCGTTCGTGCGCGGACGATTTACGACCGGTATATCGGGAGTTGAAGCTTGCGGAGGGAAGCGATCCAGGACGCAGGGGAAAAAGGAATTGTGCCGGAGAATCGGCAGTTCGACAAGCAAAAGGGGGAGCAGCTGACATGCGGGATTTTCGTTTATACGCGATTACCGGAGAGAATTTTCATCCGGGGCGCGATCTGGTCGAAGTGATGGAGCAGGCGATTATCGGGGGCGCGGATATCATTCAATTTCGCGACAAAACGGGGTCGAAGGAAGGCCGGCGGCGCAAAGCGCAGGCGCTGCGGGAGCTGACGCGCCGCTGGGATATTCCGTTTATCGTCAACGACGACGTGGACCTGGCGCTGGAAGTGGACGCCGACGGCATCCATCTGGGGCAGGGCGATCTGCCGCTCGAAGAAGCGCGGCGCCGGGTCGGGGACCGGATTATCGGCATTTCCACGCACGCGATCGAAGAAGCGCTGCTGGCGCAGGAGCAGGGAGCGGATTATATCGGCGCCGGACCCGTTTATGCGACGCGGACCAAGGAAGACGCCGTCGATCCGGTCGGGCTGGATTATATCCGCGAAGTGTCGCGGCGGATCGAAATTCCGTTTGTGGCGATCGGCGGCATCAAGCTGGGCAACGCGGACGAGGTGATCGAAGCGGGAGCGGCCCGGCTGTGCGCGATCAGCGAGATCGTCGGCAGCGGCGATCCGGCGGGCGTTTGCAGAAGCTTTATTCAAAAATTGGAGCGCCGGAAAGGGTGAATGCGGACTTATGACGGAACTGACGGTCAACGGAAGCAAAAGGGATCTGGAAGCGTCCACGATCGAGGATGTGGTCCGGCTGCTGGGGCTTGAAGGGCGTCCGGTGGTAGCGGAAGTGAACGGCGAAGTGCTGACGTCCGGGGAATGGGCGGATACGGCGGTGGAGCCGGGGATGAAGATCGAGCTGGTTCATTTTGTGGGAGGAGGCTGAACGGGATGAGTGGACAAGATCGAAAAAGCAAAGAATACGGCGCGGGAGAAGCAGTCAAGGCGTTCACGGAAAATAAGAGAGTCCGTTCCGGAGAATCCGCTTCGGAGACGGCTTCGGCCGGCGGAGGAAATGCTGCCGCTTATGCCGGAGATACCTGGCGGATCGGCGGTCTGGAGCTGACGTCGCGCTTCTTCCTCGGCACGGGGCTGTTTCCCAATCCGTTCGTGCAGACCGAAGCGATCCGCGTCTCCGGCGCGGAGGTGCTGACCTTCGCGATCCGGCGCGTGGATCTGGAAGCGGCGGAAGACGATTCGATTCTCCAGCATATCGAGCCGGGGGCGTTTCAATTCCTGCCGAACACCTCGGGAGCGCGGACGGCGGAAGAAGCGGTGCGCATCGCGCGGCTGGCGCGGGCGTCGGGTCTCAGCGACTGGATCAAGGTGGAGATCAGCGCCGACGAGCGGACGCTGCTGCCCGATCCGATCGAAACGCTGCGGGCGACGGAGATCCTGGTCGAAGAAGGCTTCACGGTGCTGCCGTATATCTCGGACGACCCGGTGATCTGCCGCAGGCTGGAAGCGGCCGGAGCGGCCGCGATCATGCCGGGCGGCGCGCCGATCGGGACGGGACTTGGCATCTTGAACCCGTACCATATCGGGCTGATCGCCGAAGAAGCGAAGGTGCCGGTGATCGTAGACGCCGGGCTCGGCACGGCGAGCGACGCGGCGCTCGCGATGGAACTCGGCGCGGCGGCCGTGCTGATGAACACGCCGGTCGCCAGAGCGCAGGACCCCGTCCATATGGCGCTCGCCATGAAGCTTGCGATCGAGGCCGGACGGCTGGCCTACCTGTCGGGCCGGACGCCGAAGAAGCGGTACGCTTCGGCCAGCAGCGGCCTAGAGTCGCTGATCGTGGAATGAACGGGCGCGGGAAACCGGCCGGCGAGGCGCTTGCGCGCGGGACTTTGCGCGGATGGAAGCAAAGTTCCATACGGCCCGAATGCCGGCCGAGCCGGGAAGGGAGCTGATCGCGGATGAACGATTCGATAATCGTCATCGGCGGAGGCATTGTCGGGCTGTCGTGCGCGCTGGAGCTGCGCCGCCGCGGCGCGGACGTGACGCTGCTGGAGACCGGCGTCTGCGGCGGGCAGGCGTCGGGGGCCGCGGCCGGCATGCTGGCGCCGTATTCGGAGGTGCCGGAAGCGCCGGACGAGTTCTTCGCGCTGTGCCGGGAAAGCCTGGAGCTGTACCCGGCCTGGCAGCGGTCCGTCCGGGAAGACTCCGGCCTGGACTTCGAATACACGGAGTGCGGCAGTCTGTACGCCGCCTACCACGAAGCGGACCTGCCGGCGCTGGAGAGCCGGCTGCGCTGGCAGCGGCGGCACGGGTCGAGCGGCCGCATCCTGCGCGGCGCGGAGCTGCGCGAAGCCGAGCCCGGGCTGTCGGGCGAGGTGCGGGCGGCGCTGTGGACGCCGCAAGAGAGCCATGTTTATGCGCCGGACTTTGTGGCGGCGCTGAAAGAAGCATGCCTGCGCAGCGGCGTGCGCATCCGCGAGCGGCTGGGCGCGCTGGAGCTTGCGGCCTGGGAGCCGCGGATCGAAGCGCGCTCGCGCGGCGGCGAAGTCTTCGCCGCGGGGCAGGCGGTCGTCTGCACCGGCGCCTGGGCGGGCGAATGGTCCGCCCGGCTCGGTCTGCGGATTCCGGTGCAGCCGATCCGCGGGCAGATCTGCGCCTACGAGTGGCGCGAAGAGCGCGCGCCGCTGCGCCATATGGTCTTCTGCAGCCAGGGCTATCTGGTGCAGAAAGCGAACGGGACCCTGGTCTGCGGCGCGTCCGAAGACGTCGCGGGTTTCGACACGAGCGTGACGGAGCGCGGCATCGCGCGCCTGATGCGCTGGAACAAGCGGGTGCTGCCCGCGCTCGGGCAGGCGGAGCCGTTCCACCGCTGGGCCGGCCTGCGCCCGGCCACGCTCGACGGCCGGCCGCTGATCGGCCGGCTGGAACGCGCGGAGCGCGTGCTGTTTGCGGCGGGACACTACCGCAACGGCATTCTGCTTAGCCCGGTCACGGCGAAGCTGATCGGCGACTGCGCGGAAGGCCGCCCGCTGCCGGACTGGCAGCGGGCGTTCCGGCCGGAACGGTTCGGAGCGGCGGCGCGCTGAGCCGCTCCGGGCGGTGGCGCCGCAGGCGCAGCGCTGCGTGCCGGGCGGCCGCACAGCGACGAACCGCGCCGGGGCCGCAAAGCGGCGCACCCTGCTGAGGGATGCCGAATCACGGCCGGCCGATCTGCCGGACCGCCGGACCATGATGTGCTGCCGGAGCGCAAACGCAAGCGAAAGCCGAAAGCCCGCTCAGCGGGCTTTCGGCTTTCGCTTTGTGGACAGCGCTCGATTGCGCGATGGAGCAGAGGCGGGCCCTGCCGTTGCACATCTGCCGTTTCCGCGTAAAATAGAAACCGTATTTTACGGATTTGGCGCACATTTTTACGGTTTCGGCCGTCTTATTCTGATAGGGAAGCCGGTATTCAAAGCGAAGCGCGCCGAATAGGACGGGATGAGGCGGCAGCCGAGCCGAGCTTCCCGCTATCCGGCTCGACACCGGCCCGTCCAATCCAAATAACGGCACAGGTACACTTATTTTTGCGGGATTTAGCGCAGATAACCAAATAACTGCACACATACAATTATTTTTGCCGAAAATGGCCCACATTGCTCAATATGGAGGAAATAACGGTATCTCTGCACTTATTTTATCGAATCGTCCGTTTGCGTCCGAATTAAGTGTATATACGACGTTATTTTCTACGCCGGCGGTTTGGAGACCCGAAGATCGAAAGGTGTAATCATCTACTCCGATCCGGCAGCTCGGACACCTTGCCTCCTCGGAGGCCGGCCTCACTGGCGCGTCCCGATCTGCGGCTTGCTTCACCCATCATTTACCCAAGGAGCGGATTCCAATATGAAACGTGCCACAATACTGATCGCGGACGACGAGCGGGAAATCGCGGATCTGGTCGGTCTGCATCTGGAAAAGGAGGGTTACCGCACGCTCAAAGCGTTCGACGGGGCGGAAGCGCTGCGGATCGTGCAGTCCCAGCCGGTCGACCTGGTCGTGCTGGACATCATGATGCCGGAGCTGGACGGACACGAGGTGACGCGGCGTATTCGGGACAAATACCGGATGCCGATTATTTTTCTCAGCGCGAAGACGTCCGATCTGGACAAGATTACCGGGCTTGTGATCGGGGCCGACGATTATATGACCAAGCCGTTCAACCCGATGGAGCTGGTGGCCCGGGTCAACGCGCAGCTCCGGCGGACCGCGCTGCTGAGCGAACCGGACGACCGCCGTTCTTCGCTGGTGGAAGCGGGGGGCCTGACGATCGACGCGGACAAGCGCGAGGTCAAGCTGTACGGCAAAACGATCGAGCTGACGCCCAAAGAATTCGATATTCTCCACCTGTTGGCCGGCCATCCGAAAAAGGTGTTCAGCGCGGAACATATTTTTTTGCGGGTGTGGGGCGAAGATTTCTACGAAAGCGGCAACACCGTGATGGTGCATATCCGCACGCTGCGCCGCAAACTGGGAGAGGACGCCGACAAGAACAAGTGGATCAAAACGGTCTGGGGCGTAGGGTACGCGTTCAATGGGTAGACTGACCGGCAGCTTCCGCATCCGCATGATCCTGCTGCTCGGCCTGAGCATGCTGCTGGCGGGCGGCGTCACGTACGGAATCTACAAAGCGATGCAGCTCTACTATGTGCGCAACGCTCGATACGGCGATTCGCTCGCGGACTTCCGCCGGCTGGTGGGCAATTTCGGCGACCTGAATTTTTTCCTGATCTTTTTCGTGCCGCTGGCGATCCTGTTTTTCTTCTGGCTGACCCAGCCGTACGCGCGGTATTTCCGCGAGATTTCCACCGGCATCCGTCGTCTGGCGAGCGGGGATTTCGAAAGTCGGGTGTCGATCGGCTCCAACGACGAATTCGGCAGCATCGCGGCGGATATGAATCTGGCGGGCGAGAAGCTCAAGAAAGCGGTGGAACGCGGCGATTTCGCCGAAAGCAGCAAAGACCAGCTTATCTTGAATCTCGCCCACGATCTGCGTACCCCGCTGACGTCCGTGCTCGGCTATCTGGATTTCATTTTGCAAAACGAAGAACTGTCGGCGGACCAGATCAAGCATTATGCGACGATCGCGTTCACCAAGTCCCGGCGCCTGGAGCGGCTGATCGACGAGCTGTTCGAGATCACGCGCATGAATTACGGGATGCTGACGCTCGACACCCGCAGCCTTGACCTGAGCCGTCTGCTGGAGCAGATGAACGAAGAACTTTACCCCGTGTTTGAGAAAAACCGCCTGACCGCCCGCACCGAAATCGCGCCGGACGTGGAGATCCAGGGCGACGGGGAGCTGCTGGCGCGCGTGTTCGAGAATCTGCTGACGAACGCCGCCCGCTACGGGCGCGACGGCCGGTATGTCGATATCGCGTGCGCGGCCGAAAACGGCGAAGCGGTCGTGACGGTGACGAATTACGGCGATTCCATCCCCCAGAGCGAGCTGCCGCATCTGTTCGAGATGTTCTACACCGGCGACCGGGCGCGCGTGCAGCGGGAAGGCAGCACCGGGCTGGGGCTTTTTATCGCCAAAAATATCGTCGAGCGCCACCGGGGGACGATTTCCGCGCAGAGCGACGTGATCCGGACGGTGTTCGAAGTGCGTTTGCCGCTGTGAGGCCGGCGCGCGCATATTGTTCGTTTTAAGAAAAATTTCAGATTTGCCGACGCCTTTTCTTAAACGGCCTTCTCTATGCTGAAATTATTCAGAATATACGAGAGGATGGCCGGGGATGAAAAAGTGGGGGTTTACGACAGGATTGATTTTGCTGCTGCTGGTCGTGGCGATATTCAAGCTGATCGAGCGGCAGGAGACGTTCGGCGAACGGAGCAATCCGGCGGAGGACGGCATCGTTCGGACGATTGCGCCGATCAAGAAAGGCGAGCATCTCGAAATTACGGAAGAACGGCTGAATCGGGGCGACCTGCTGCTGGTGAACCGGGATTACCCGGTGCGGCCGCAGGGGGTGAAGTCCGACGTGGTCGATCTGTTCGGGCAGCCCGAACTGACCGGCGGGGCGTCGCTGCTGGACGGCGGCATCCGCCTGTCGCGGGAGGTGGCGCTGAAGTTCGCGGCGATGACCGCGGCGGCCGGTGAAGACGGCGTCGATCATTTCCTGATCAGCAGCGGCTATCGGGACGAAGCGGAGCAGAGCGCGCTGTATGCGGAAAAAGGAGCCGAGTACGCGCTGCCGGCCGGCTACAGCGAGCACAATCTGGGGCTGTCGCTGGATATCGGTTCCACCGAAGGGAAGATGAGCGAAGCGGCGGAAGGCCGGTGGCTGGAGCGGAACTCGGCGAGATACGGCTTCGTGCTGCGCTATCCGGCGGACAAGACGGAGATCACGGGCATCGGATTCGAACCCTGGCATTTTCGCTATGTGGGACTGCCGCACAGCGCGATTATGCGGACGAACAACCTGGTGCTGGAAGAGTACCTGGATATGCTCGACGAAGATCCGGATATCTCGACCACGGTCGGCGGCAGGGACTACGAGATCCACTACTACGCGCCCGATCGGCTGTCGAAGCTCAGCGTGCCCGCAAACCGGGACTACTCGCTGTCGGGCGACAACCGGGGCGGCGTTATTGTAACGGTGTATCTGTGAACGCGCGGCCGGAGGCGCTGCCGCTTGCGGCGGCTTGCAGACGGGACGCGCGTTTCGTGCGCCGATCCACATATCTACATATCGGCCGAAGCCGAATCGGGAGGAATTTATGGGCACTATCAAATTGGCCGTGATCGGCCTGGGCAATATGGGACGCAGTATGATTCACCGTCTGGTGCCGCGATACGTGGACCGGGTAGAGCTGGTTGCGCTGTGCGACAGCAGCGAAGAAAGCCTGCGGCGGGAAAGCGAAGCGGCGGGCGGCGGCGCAAAGCTGTATACGGATTACCGGACGCTGCTGGCGGAAACGGACGCCGATCTGGTCTATATCGCGGTACCGCCGTCCATGCACTTCGACGCGGCAAAACGCGCGTTCGAACGCGGCATGCACGTGTTCTGCGAGAAGCCGCTCGCGAACAGCCTGGAAGAAGCGGAAGCCCTGCTGGAGCTGGCGCGGAACTCGGACCGGCTGAACGTCGTGCATTTCTCGTTCCCGCTGGAACCGGCGGTGCTGAAGTTCAAACAGTTGATAGAAGAGCGGTTCCCGGCTCCAACCGCTTCGGAAACACAGAGCGGTCGGTCGGAGCCGGCCGATTCCGGTCGGGCCGCTTCGCCGCGCATCGACCTGTATCTGGAGTTCCCGCAGTGGCCGCGCGCCTGGCAGCGGAACGATTGGATCTCGACGCGCCGCGAAGGCGGCTACCTGCTCGAAGTGGGCATCCACTGGATTCATATGATCCAGCAGGTATTCGGCCCGATCGCGCAGGTGCGCAGCGATGTGCGGTTCCCCGACGGCGGCGGACAATGCGAAAGCACGGTCGAAGCCGTGCTGCGCCTGGAAGACGAGCGCGAGATCTATTTGTCCGGAACGGACCATCGGGACGGGGAAGAACGCGTTTCGCTCGTCGTGCGCGGCGAAGCCGGCACGGTCGCGCTGGAGAACTGGGGTAATCTGTTCGCCGGAGCGGCCGGCGAGAAGCCGCGGCCGGTGGAGGTTTCCGGCGACGAGGAAAGCGGCGAACTGCCGATCTTCAAGCAGGTCCTGCGCATCCTGGACGGACAGCCGGGCACCGTTTACGATTTCCGCGACGGCTATAACGCGCAGGTCGTGCTCGAAGCGCTGCGCAATCCGGCCGGAGGCTGGACGGACCTGACGCGGCGGCTGGTTTGAACGGCAGCGGGAACGGACGCCGTTCAACGGAAATCCTCAAACGGATTCCCTGGCGGGAATCCGCTCAGGGTGTCGAGACAGCCGGGTCTTGTTCCAAAAGGAAAATAGCGGCACAGGTACATTTATTTGGGGCGAAACTCTTCGATTTCTTCAAATAGCGACGCAGGTGCAGCTATTCGGGAGCCAAAAGCCGAATCGAAGCGGAAAAGCACGAAATAAGTGTATGAGCGCAGTTATTTTCTCGAAAACGTAAGATTAAGCCGGAATAAGGGTATATACGCATCTATTTTAGATTCGCCTTGCCCATCGCTTTAGTTCTCCGGCCTCTTCCCCGATCTTTCATTCCAATCGAACCTCCCTCATGATGTTTACATCCAATCGTTTCTCGACACTCTGAGCGGATTCCCTGGCGGGAATCCGCTTTTTGCTTGTTGCGCCGCATCAGCCGATCGGTTAATCTGGACACAATCTCAAACGGAGGTGTTCCCTGTGACCCATTCGATGCGCTTGCGATAAACCGGAAAAAACAACCGCCGAACCTGCTCGATTCCGCCAAAAGACTTGGACGTTGACCAAGATATAGGAATGCCGGGTTTATTTGCGTTTGTCCGCTTTTCCGATTTGCCGCGTTCGCAAAGAATGAGTTTTTTGTGCTGCTTAAAGAGCGGCCAAGAAGGGAGACTCGCCCGTATGACAAATTCCACGCCAAAGCTTGCAGCGAACTCATGGCGGCGAACGTTCGCCGTTATTTTCACCGGCCAGCTGTTCTCGATCCTCACCTCTTCGATGGTGCAGTTTGCCGTGCTCTGGCATTTGGCCGAAACGACCGGTTCGGCCGCCGTGCTGCTGATCGCCGGACTTGCCGCTTTGCTGCCCCAGGGGCTGCTCGGACCGTTCGTCGGCGTCTGGATCGACCGCTGGAACCGCAAAGCGACCATGATCGCCGCCGACGGCGCGATTGCGCTGTTCAGCCTGCTGCTGGGGATTTACTTTTACCTTGGAGATCCCGCCCTGCCTGTCGTCTACTCCATTCTGGCGATCCGTTCGGCGGCTTCTGCTTTTCACGCGCCGGCGTTCCAGGCCGCTATCCCGCTGATCGCGCCGGAAGATCAGCTGACGCGCGTGGCCGGCTGGCAGCAGATGGTGCTTTCCGCCTCCAGCGTCGCAGGGCCTGCGCTCGGCATCGCGGTATATTCCGCGTCTTCGCTGGGAACGGTACTGCTGCTCGATGTCGGCGGCGCGCTGTTTGCGAACCTGATGCTGCTGCTGGTCCATATTCCCCGGCAGCGGCGTTCGGCCGGTGAAGTCGAAACGCCTGCGTTCTTCCGGGAATTCGCGCGCGGCTGGCAGGCATTCGTCGCCGTCAAACCGATCGTGCTGCTCAGCCTGGTCGCGATTGCGTTCAGCATTGTGTTTATGCCGCTTGCGATGCTGTTTCCGCTGATGACGCTGGAGCATTTCGGGCTTGGCGGATACGCCGCGAGCCTCGTGGAAGCGGCGTTCGGCATCGGGATGATCGCCGGCGGCGCGGCGCTGGCGATATTCGCCGGCAAACTTGGCGACGCGGCGTTTTTCAGTCTGAGCCTGCTGCTGATCGGCATAAGCTGCTTGCTCAGCGGCACGCTGCCGCAGTCGGCTTTTGCCGGCTTCGTCGCCCTGTCGCTGCTGATGGGCGCCGCTGTCCCGCTTTATAACGGCCCCTACATGGCGATGATCCAGAAAGCTTACCGGCCCGAACAGCTCGGCCGCGTAATCTCGCTGGTCACCAGCCTGACCGTGCTGTCGTCCCCGATCGGCCTGGCGATCGCCGGCCCGGTCGTCGAAGCCTACGGCGTGCAGACCTGGTTCCTCGGCGCAGGAATCGCGATCTCCGTTCTCGGCCTGCTGGTCGCAGTGGGAGTCAGGCGTTTCCGCGTCCTCGAAACGGGGGCCGAGCCCCCGTCTGAGTAACGGACGGACGCGTAACTGCCGCTCGATCCCGATATCCCGCTGTCAGCATGGACGGGAATATCCGATTCGCCTTGAAACCGGACGCCCGGCCGCGAATCGGCGCGCGAAATAAAGCCGCCGTGCGTAAGCAGGGCGGCTTCTTCCTGTTTCCGATCCTGGTCTGGAACTCAATGCGTCCTGAAATACAGCGCTGCGTAGAAAACGCCGACGAGAATCAGGGTGAAAACAACCGCCGCGATGATGCCCGTCCAATTTCGCTCACCCGCTTGTCTGGCTTCTTCCTCAATCCGCTGCCTGGCCGCGTCTCCTTCGGGACCGTTCAAGTTACCCGGCTGCATCATTAATAAAATTCGCTCCTTTCCTGTGCCCGCTATTCGATTTATGAGTTTTATTTTACCCTAATTCCATAATCGACCTGACGGCGGAGCGGAAACTCCAAACAACTTGCATCTCCCGAAACTCCGCCGGTATAGTTAGAGATAATGAAATGAAACCGTATTCACCAAAAAGGAGCTGATCTTCCATGCCCGCCTACAACGCCGCTTCCGACGCCAACCGTCCGCAGCGGGGCCATCGCCTCGCCGATATCCCGCTGCACGATCCGTTCGTGCTCGCCGACAAACGCACCCGCACGTATTATTTGTACTCCGGAGCCGCGCCGCGGCTGAACGGGGTGGACCGGCACGGCGTGCTCGTATACAAAAGCGCCGATCTGGACGAGTGGGAAGGACCGTATGTGGTCTTTGCGGTACCGGACGGCGTCTGGGCCGATCCGCAGCACGGCGCATGGGCGCCGGAGGTGCACGAGCATGGCGGACGTTTCTATCTGTTCGTGACGCTGCACAACGAAGGCCGGCCGCTCGAAGGCGGCCCGGTCAACGGCTACGGCCGGCACTGGCGCGGAACGGCCGTCGCCGTGTCCGATTCGCCGGAAGGCCCGTTCGAGCTGCTGGACGCGGACGCGCCGGTGGTGCCTTTTGCCGACATGACGCTGGACGGGACGCTGCACATCGACGAGGACGGCCTGCCGTGGATGGCGTACTGCCACGAATGGGTGCAGACGATCGACGGGACGGTCGAAGCGGTGCGGCTGACAGACGATCTGTCGGCGGCGGCGAGCGAACCGATCGTGCTGTTTCGCGGCTCGGACGCGCCCTGGCTTGAGGAGGGCGAAGCGCCGCTGCCGCCCGAAGGAAAGGTGCGCGAATACGTGACCGACGGCTGCCAGCTGCACCGCACGTCCGGCGGCAGTCTGGTCATGCTGTGGTCGAGCTACGAGGACGGCGGCTATGTGCAGACGATCGCGCGCTCGGCGAGCGGCAGGCTTGAAGGCCCGTGGGAGCAGCTCGAACCGCTGGTAAAGGAAGACAGCGGGCACGGCATGCTGTTTCGCACATTCGACGGACAATGGAAGCTCATTCTGCACCGCCCGTTCAAGCTGCCGGAGTCCAGAGGCTATCTGTACGACATCGAGGATACGGGCGAGACGTTCCGGTTGAAGCGCTGAACCTGCCTGACAGCGGTCCGCGGCGAGATGTCGAACCAGCCTGCCGCGGGCACCGGATCGGCTTCCGCGGCAGGCTGGTCGATTTTATCGGGAATCAGCGCGATTTGGCTTTGGGCCGGTTCGTCGCCGCAGGCGGTTCCTGCGGTCTGCGTTCGACTTTCAGCCAGAGAATGGCGCTGGTCAGCGCGTATGCGGCGACGAACAGGACGAAGATGCCGGCCCACAGGTTGCTGCCGAGCATGACGACCCCGGTGACGAGCATCAGGGCGGCGAGGGCGAAACGAAACAGCGAGCGTTTATGCTTCATGGATGAGATTCTCCTTTTTCAATAGGGGGGTCCAACCTGTTACGTACAAAGGCCGCAAACGGTTCCGCCGGATGCTTGCCGAATTCCTTTAAATTTTCAACTGTGTTTCAAAATGGTGTATAATGATGGGGATAGATGCCGATAATCTTTTTGTAAGGCTCCGATTGGGATATAGCCAGAAGTAAGTATATATAGAGAAAACGTGTCGTGGAGCGGAGCCTGACTTCTTGTACTTGTAGCACCCGGGCGGGGGAACCTGCTCTTTTTTGCAAATATACGAGATAAGGAAGGTCTTTTATGAGCAGCGTACCGAAAAAAACAGACGTGATCTTGATCGGCGCCGGAGTCATGAGCGCGACGCTGGGAGCCCTGCTGAAAGAGCTGGCGCCGGAATGGGAAATCAAAGTGTTCGAGAAGCTGGCGAGCGCCGGCGAGGAAAGCTCGAACGAATGGAACAACGCGGGCACGGGCCATGCGGCGCTGTGCGAGCTGAACTATACGACGGAGAAACCGGACGGTTCGATCGATATCAGTAAAGCCGTCAATATCAACGAGCAGTTCCAGCTGTCGCGGCAGTTCTGGTCGTTTCTGGTGGAAAAAGGGCTGATCCGCAGTCCGCGCGACTTTATCATGCCGATTCCGCATATGAGCTGGGTGACGGGCGAGAAAGACGTTTCTTTTCTAAGCAAGCGATTTAAAGCGCTATCACTGAACCCGCTGTTCCAGGGCATGGAATATTCGGAAGATCCGCAGCAGCTTAAAGAATGGATTCCGCTGATGATGCAGGACCGGGATGTCAACGAGCCGCTGGCCGCGACCAAGATCGATTCCGGCACGGACGTCAATTTCGGCGCGCTGACGCGCCTGCTGTTCGATTATCTCAAGACCAAGAACGTCGAAGTCCAGTACCGCCACAGCATCAAGGACATCAAGCGTTCCGGCAGCGGACCGTGGAAAGTCAAAGTGCAGAACCTGGACAACGGCGTCGTCGAGCACCACGAAGCGAAGTTCGTTTTTATCGGCGCGGGCGGCGCGAGCCTTCCCCTGCTCCAGAAGACGGGCATTCCGGAATCCAAGCATATCGGCGGGTTCCCGGTCAGCGGGCTGTTTATGGTCTGCAAGAATCCCGAGATCGCCGAACGGCATCATGCCAAAGTGTACGGAAAAGCCAAGCTCGGCGCGCCGCCGATGTCCGTTCCCCATCTGGATACGCGCTACATCGACGGCAAGAAATCGCTGCTGTTCGGTCCGTTCGCGGGCTTTACGCCGAAGTTCCTGAAGACCGGTTCGAATATGGACCTGATCGGTTCGGTCAAGCCGAACAATCTGTTCACGATGCTGGCGGCCGGCGCGAAGGAGATGTCGCTCACCAAGTACCTGATCCAGCAGCTCATGCTGTCGAACGACCAGCGGATGAACGAAGTGCGCGAGTTTATCCCGGACGCGAAAAATGAAGACTGGTCGGTCGTCACGGCGGGCCAGCGCGTGCAGGTCATCAAGGACACGCCGGACGGCAAAGGCACGCTCCAGTTCGGCACCGAAGTGGTCAGCGCCGCCGACGGCTCCGTCGCCGCGCTGCTCGGCGCGTCGCCGGGCGCGTCGGTCGCCGTGCACGTCATGCTCGACGTGCTGCGTAAATGCTTCCCGCAGCGCATGCCGGACTGGGAGCCGAAGATCAAGGAAATGATTCCTTCCTACGGCACCAAGCTGTCCGACAACCCGGAGCTGTTCAAGCAGCTGCACGAAGCGACCGCCCGGTCGCTGGGGTTGAGCGGGGAAGAAGCGCTTCAGCGTTAAAGCGGAATGAATGGCAAAGCCTTCGCATCCTTATAGGGTGGAAGGCTTTTTGTGCATCTATAAGAATTAAAGTAACTAAAAGGTGTTAATCTTCGAAAATAGAGAAAATTAATTTCGCTATTTTCATTTATAATAGAGATAAAGGAGGAATTATATGTTTCTGCCTAAATTCGAATACACTCATTCTATAGTAAAAGATTTAATGTCTATAGAAAAATCACGAGCCATAGTAGAGCTTCTTCCCATTCCGGCAGATGTCGAACGCGAACTCAGAATGAAAGCACGTGTAAAAATGACTCACTACTCTACAAGAATCGAAGGTAATCCTCTGAGCTTGGAACAGGTATCCCATGTAGTAAGAGCGAAGCGAGAACATTCTAGGATTCGGGCAGAAGAGGAGGTTAGAAACTACTGGGAGGCTTTATCTTTTCTTGATACGGCACGGCGATTAAAATATCCTACTAACCAATCTTTCATTAAACGTCTTCATGCCATTATTGAGAGAAGAGGAGTCGGAAAAAGGACAAAAGAATCTGACTATCGCGGTGCAATGCCTCCGGGCATCCTTTTTGCTGTTTATGATGCAGCCACAGGAAAGCCTGATTATATTCCGCCAGAATGGGTTGATGTACCGGAGCTTATGAATGAACTGGCAGCATGGATTAATTTAGAACGAGAACTTCCTATTCCCATTAAAGCTGCGATTTCTGCCTATCAACTTTTGACAATTCATCCTTTTGAAGACGGAAACGGCAGAACTTCGAGGGCATTGGCATCTTATATTCTATCTACAGAAGGCTATAATCTTCGAGGATTTAATTCGATGGAAGAATATTATTTTTCAGACCTCTCCGGTTACTATAAAAATTTACAAATGGAATTGCCTGTTCTTTACTATGACGGACGTCATGACCCGAAGACTCTTTCTCCCTGGATTGAATATTTCGTCAGAATTATGGCTTACGCTTTTGAACAAGTAGCAGATTCTGCACAAAGAAATAGTAAAAGCTTAATCAATCCTCTTGTTTTGACTTTAGATCCTAAAGAAAGGCTTCTTCTTCGATTGCTGTTTCAGAATGATAATATCGTTAAGCCCAAAGATATTTCGGAGGTTTTTCAAATCCCGCCAAGGACTGCTGGGAATTGGATGAAAGAGTGGCATAACAAAGGCTTGCTAAAGCCGGCTAGCGGAAGTTCTCGTATTACTTCTTATCAAGTAGGAGAAAAATATTCAAACTTAACTATAGCTGATTTGGGATATTTAGAAGAGTGAAAATGCCGCTTAAATAAAAACAAAGAAATTCACAGATTCCTTACATGTCGTAATTAGAGAAATTTCTTTTCCCTATTTAGCTTCGTCTGTTTCCTTATTTATTCGATAAAGTACTCTTACCGTTGTCAAGGAGCGTGATTATCCATGCAGCCTTTTACCATCGAGATTCCCCGGCAGCAGATCGACGATCTCCGAAACAGATTGCAGCGCATCCAGTGGCCGTCCGGTTTCGACGCGGAGCCGTGGTCGCTCGGCGCGGACGCGGCGTTCATGCGGCGGCTGGTCGATTACTGGACGAACGAATACGACTGGCGCAAACAGGAGCGTTGGCTGAACGGCTTTCCGCAGTTCAAGGCGAATATCGGCGGACTCGATATCCACTTTGTGCATATTCGCGGCGAAGGGAAATCGCCCAAGCCGCTGATCGTCACGCACGGCTGGCCGGGTTCTTTTATCGAACACCTCAAGCTGTCGTCTTATCTGGCCCGGCCTTCGCAGTATGGCGGCGATCCGGAAGATTCGTTCGATATCGTGATTCCGTCGCTGCCGGGTTACGGCTTCTCGCAGATCCCGGACAAACCGGGCATGGGGCCGAAAGCCGTCGCTCCGCTGTGGGCGGAGCTGATGACGCTTCTTGGATACGAAACGTTCTACGCGCAGGGCGGAGACGTCGGATCGAGCGTATCGACCTGGCTGGCGGCGCTGTATCCGGAGCGAGTGAAGGCGCTGCACCTCAACTATATCCTCGGCAATCTCCGCCCTTCGTCGGGTGAAGGCGAGCGTCCGCTCAGCGCGGACGAGCAGGATTATCTCGACCGGATGCAGGATTGGGCGCGGCGCGAAGGCGCGTATGCTTCCCTGCACGCCACCAAGCCGGATACGCCGGCTTTTGCGCTGAGCGATTCGCCGGTCGGTCTGGCCGCCTGGATTACGGAAAAGTTCCGCGCCTGGAGCGACTGCGGCGGCGACTTGGAGAACGCCGTGTCGCTAGACGAACTGCTGACCAATATCTCGATTTACTGGTTTACGAACACGGTCGCTTCTTCGATGCGGATGTACGCCGAGAGCGCCAGAGTGCCGCTGCGCTTCGGTCCAGGCGAAGGCGTCGCGGTGCCGACCGGCGTGACGCTGTTTCCCGGAGAAATCCCCATGCCGCCCAGAGAGTGGGCGGAGCGCGTCTACAATATCGTGTACTGGGAGCACGCGCCGCGCGGCGGCCACTTCGCTTCGCTGGAGCAGCCGGCGCTGCTGGCGGAGCAGATCAGGGCGTTTGTCGGTTCGGTGCTTCGGGAGGAGTAGCGGACAGGAAGCGCTCCGGCTGGTCATGGTTGGCTGATCGCGGCATCTTAAATGTTCGCCGAGGCCGGACTTTCCGCATTTTCAATTCCGGCTCGGATATAAGCAGCCGCTTCTTCCAGAGGCAGGCTGTTTTCCATTTGCCGCTCCATATCTTTAATCCGCACCTGTCCGAGCGCCGCTTCGTCTTCTCCGATAAGCACCGCGTAGCGGATGCCCCGCGCGGAAGCCGCGGCCAGCGCTTTTTTTAACTTGCGTCCGCTGCCGCCCAGGCTTGTACGAATGCCCGCGGCTCTTAACGCCTGCGCGGTACGAAGCGCCGGACCGCTTACGTCTCCAATCGGAAGAACGATTGCCGAGGCGTCCGGCGTCTTGATCCTGCGAGCCTCCAGCAGCTCTATGATCGATTCCATGCCGAACGAAATCCCGACTGTGGGATACGCGAGATCTTCCCGGCCGATCAGCTGCCCGATGATGGCGTCGTAACGGCCTCCGCCTCCCAGGCTGGAAGTGAACGCATTCGAAGCATCGAAAATTTCGTAGACCGTTCCCGTGTAGAAAGAAAGTCCGCGCGAAAGGAACGGATCGAAGCGGCAGATTTGTTCCAGTCCCAGCTCGCGGATCAGGGACTGGAGCGATCTTACTTCAAGCATGCCCGGCGTCTCGCCGAGTCCGCAGACATCCGCCGCTTTTTCAAAAGTAAAACCGTCGTCTCCGAGCAGGTCCAGAATAGACCGGACCGCATCCGGGACGATTCCTTTGTCCAGCAGTTCCCGGGCGGCGCTGTCCGGACCGATCTTCTCGACTTTATCGAGCGTCAGCATGACGGATAACGCATCGCCGGCCGGCACGCCGAGCGCTTTCAGCCATTCGCCCATAAAGCGCCTGTTGTTCCAGCGCAGCACAACCGGAAGATCGAGCCGGCGGAAGACTTCGGCCGCGAGCTGCATCAGCTCCGCCTCCGCTTCCGGTCCGGCGATCCCGACCACATCGGCGTCGCATTGCAGAAACTCGCGCAGGCGGCCTTTTTTGACCGGACCGTCGCGAAATACTTTGCCGATCTCGTATCGCCGCAGCGGCAGTTCGATTCCGGGATTCAAAGCGACGACTTTGGCAAACGGAATCGTCAAATCGTACCGCAGCCCCAGCCTGCGCTCGCCCTGATCCGTTAAGCGGTACATTTCTTTGAGGATTTCTTCGCCGCCCGCATATTTGGAAGTCAGCAGATCCAGTTCGTTCAAGATGGTGGAGTCCATGCCGTCGAAGTCGTAGAGTTCGAAGACTTGTTCCAGAGTCGACTGCGCTTGTTTGCGGACAGCCTGACGCTTCCCGAAGAAATCATAAGTTCCTTTTACGTTTTGCATAGCGATTCGCTCCTTTTCGGCTCAAATAAAAAAACGCGCAGGACCTCTTGGTCCTGCGCGTTTATATGCCGCAGGGAGGCCAACGCGAACAGCGTTAGCCTCCCTCGAAAGTTAAAGGGATGCTAACGCTTCTTGTGATGATGAAGTTGATTCGGTCGGATTCGGTTCATGACGGAAATCTCCTTCGGCGTAAGAATAGCTCGATTATAACGAGCTATTCGCAATTACGCAAGGGCCGCCCGGATAAACCGAGTCCGCATCGGAGGTTCAAACCCGCTGCATCACATCGTCGCCGTCCGTCGAATACGCCAGTTCTTGCTGCTTCTCCAGCGCGGCCAGACGTTCCAGCAGCGCGGCGCGGATCGTGGCGTAGGCGTCGCTGCCGAGCGCCATGCGCAGCGGACCGTCTCCGGCGTCGACGCGCTCGATAATGCGCCGCGCCATCTTGTGAGGGTCGCCGACCACGATCCGGTTGAACGCCGCTTCATCGTTCATGCCCGGCACTTCGCCCCGCATCATGCGGGTGAATTGGCCCGCTTCCTGCTCGCGGTATGCGTCCAGCGGCTCGCCGTAGACGGCGTTGCCGGTAATGAACGGCGTACGGATGCCGCCCGGTTCGACCATCGTCGCCCGGATGCCGAATGGCGCGGCTTCTTTCGCCAGCGCTTCGAAAGCGCCTTCGACCGCCCACTTGCTCGCGCAGTACAGCCCCATGCCCGGAATCGAATAATGACCGGCCATACTGGAGATCTGGACCAGGTGGCCGCGGCCCTGCTCGCGCAGAAACGGCATGACCGCGCGGGCGGCGCGCAGCGAGCCGAGCACGTTTGTTTGGAACTGATGCTCGATCTGCGCGTCGCTCGCTTCTTCGACCGCGCCGTACAGCCCGTAGGCCGCGTTGTTGACGAATACGTCGATGACGCCCAGCTCGGCGAACGCGCGCTCCACGACTTCCGCGATCTGCTGCGGATTCGTCAAATCCAGCCGCGCCTGCCACAGCCGTTCGCCGTACTGCGCCTGAAGCTCGTCCAGCACGCCCGGCTTGCGCACCGTCGCCGCGACGCGGTCTCCCCGTTCCAGCAGTTGTCGGGTCAAAGACGAACCCAGTCCGCCCGAAGCGCCTGTAATCAACCATGTTTGCATATCGATCAGCCTCCCGTAAATGATGTCCGCTTCAGCATACGGGATGCCCGGGCGAGCCAGCCACAGCATGCTTATACGGGTAACGGGAGTAACAGGCTGGGCGGCAGGCGTATTGTTCGGATTATTGCGGATCGTTTTGCAAAAGGGAACGCGGCGACCCCGCGTCTGCCGCCGCCGCGTCCACTGCCGGACCTCCCGGCTGCGCCGCAAAATAATGCTCCGCCGCATGCTTGTACGCCCGCATGAAGAACGCCGTCGCCCGGCGGCTGACGTCGGCTTTGGGGACCATCATATCGAATGCGTGATAGCAGCCGGGGTACAGCTCGAACTCCACCGGCACGCCGGCTTCCCGCAGCCGCTCGGCATAGCGGACCGTTTCGTCGCGAAACGGCTCCAGCTCGCCCGCGAATGTCACGGTCGGCGGAAGGCCGCGGTAATCCTCGGCCCGGTCGGCCGCGGCGTACTGCGGCACATCGCCGCCATGCAGTTCGCCCAGGTACAGCTTCCACGCCCAGCGGTTGGAGTTGGAATCCCAGATCGGCGCGTTGTTATCCTGCGCCGATTCGCCCTGCATCCGGTCGTCGATCATCGGGTAGAGCGGCATCTGGAACGCCAGATTCACTTCGCCCCGGTCGCGCGCGTACAGCGACAGCGCCGCGCACAACCCGCCGCCGGCGCTTTCTCCGCCGGCCATCAGCTGGTCGTCGCGGATGCCGAGCCGGGCCGCGTTTGCCTGCATCCACAGCAGCGTATCGTACGCGTCGTCCAGCGCCGCGGGATACGGCGCGTCGATCGACAGCCGGTAATCCGGCGCGACGATCACGCAGTCATGGGCGGCGATCAGGTTCTTGTAGGCATCCGTATTCAGCTCGGGAATGCCGAGCGAATAGCCGCCGCCGTGCAGCCAGAGGATGCCGGGCACGCCGGCCGGATCGGCCGCGGCGCCCGAACCGCCGGGAGACCGGTAAATGCGAATCCGGATTTCGCCGTTTCCGCCGCGCCGCGGAATCCATTCCTCGCCGCAGCGCAGCCCGTCGATATTTTTGCCGGCGCGCGCAGCGAGGGCTTTTTTTGCGCTTTTCGCGGAAGCGATGTATTTCGCTTCGCTCGATTTCTGCGTGAGGGCTTTCATCAGGATGCCTTTGAAACGAAGCTGTTTGTCGATCATGCCGAGTTTAACCTTCATCGTTTATTCTCCTTTGGTAAAAAGGGATCGCCGCTTTGTTCCGTCAGCGCCGTCAGCCATTCTTCGGTATCCGTATCCGCCGCGGGCACGAAGATCGTCCAGATCAGGCTCGGGTCCTGGTCGATCCTGCCGGCCGAATGGACGTCGAATACAAGCTCCCGCTCGCCCCCGGTGTCGGGAATCGGCTGCCGGAAAGTCAGGGTCGTCACATGTTTTTGTTTGACTTCGAACCGGTCCCAGCAGCGGCGGAAATCTTCGTTTTCCCGATTCAGGCGCTCGAACCGTTCCATATAACCGGCGCTGCGCCGGCTGCGCTCGAAGATCGTGCGCACCCAGGCCGCGGTGTAGCGGGCGAACTGCTCCCAGTTCACCAGCCGGCTGCGAAAATCCCCGTTCTCGAACACCAGATGCAGGATATGCCGATCCTCCTCGGGCAGACGGCCGAAGTCCGCGAGCAGAAGTTCCGCCGAGCGGTTCCAGGCCAGCACCTGCGTGCTGTCGTCGGTGATAAAAGACGGATAGCGAAGCTGCCCCGCCAGCGCCCGCAGCAGCGGAATATCCGTGCGCGCGTCCGCGACCGGCTCGGCGACCGGAACGGTCTCGGCCAGCGACAGCAGATAATGCTGCTCCGAATCGCTGAGACGAAGCGCTCGGCCGATGCTGAGCAGGATGTCCTGCGACGGATTCAGTTCTTTGCCCTGCTCCAGCCAGGTATAGTAAGTGACGCTCATATTGGCGAGATAGGCGACTTCTTCCCGGCGAAGGCCCGGCGTGCGCCGTCGTCCCGGCAGCGGCTCGATGCCGCTGTCCGCCGGGCTGAGCTTCTGCCGGCGCGAACGGATAAATTCGCCGAGCGCCGAGGAGGAACGGTAGGTTTTCATGGACTGTCCGCCTTTCGTGGGTTTGTATGTTTTCTGTGCAGGGTCTGCCTCCCGCCTGCATCCGGCCTGTCTTCGACAGCGTTTCTTATATTTTAGGCCAAAAAGAACGGCCGCACAAAAAAGAAGCCGGCGCGATCTTCCGCGCCGGCTTCCCGGATCGTCGAGAAACGATTGGATGTAAGCCTAATTAATACTTCGTCCACCCTGAGACTTCAATCTCAAGCGAATATAACCTTATCTTTAGCGTTGACAAGGGAGCAGGTTCGATTGGAAGGAAAGGTCGGGGAGAGGGCTTGAGAAATAAAACAAAGGGCAAGAAGAATCGAAATAGCTGCGTATAGGCCCTTATTCCGGCTTAATCTTGCGTTTTCAAGAAAATAACTGCGCTCATGCAATTATTTCGAGCTTTTTCGCTTCGATTCGGCCTTTGGCTCCCGAATAGCTGCACCTGCGTCGCTATTTGAAGAAAACGAAGGTTTTCGCCCCAAATAAATGTACCTGTGCCGTTATTTTCCGTTTGGAACCCTACACGGCTCCCTGCCGTTACTCGTTTCGTTTATCCTGTAATCGCTCGGCAGTTGGCCGCCGTTCTTACTCCACGATATTGTTGAAGCCCGCGATCGCGCCGTCTTTGGCGGCCGGAGCCGAGCCGTCGCCGTTGACCGGGAAATGGATCGAATAGCCGTAGCTCGGGCTGGTCGCAAATTCCGCAAGCTGCTTCGCGGTGAAGTAGCCGGATACGTAAGGGTAATCGACTTTGTTCAGCGGACCGCTGTAGCCCCAGACTTTGTCGTAGCTCACGTCGTAGCCCAGTCCCTGCAGACGGGATACTTCGGCCTGCACTTCCTGGCTTTCCGGATCGAGCGGCGAGCCGCTTGCGAACAGGTCGATCGCGACGAAGTATTTCACGTCTTTGCCGGCGTTCTGTTCCAGCGCCTGCTGAAGGCCGTACATAATCAGCGTTTTGCCGTTGTCCGCCGGAGCGTAGCTGCCGCTTGTCGGAGCCTGCGCGTCCGTGTCGGGCGAAGGTCCCGTGTTGAGGCGGTTCATGTACTCGATCGCGTTATACAGCATCACAACCGCTTCGGCGCGCGTGATTTCGGCGTTCGGCTTGAAGTTCTTGTCGGCGTCCAGCTCGACGATGTCCAGCGCGATTCCGAGCTGCACCGAGCCCAGCACGTCGATATCGATCGCATCCTGGTCGGCGATTTCCGGCACGAGGATATTGATCATCGGCAGGTTGCCCGCCGCTTTGAGCGCGTCGATCAGGTAATCGACATACGCTTCGCGCGTGATCTTGGCCGACGGATCGACCGATTCCGGAATGCCGACTTGATTATGGTAAGCGTTCAGAAAAGCATCGGCGTACCAGGCGTCGCTTTTTACGGCCGGGAACAGATCGTGGGCCGAAGACGGTTCGCCTTTGCTCCAGTCCGCCGTATTTTTCAGCTCGAAGCCGCCTGCGATAAATTGCACGGCCTGCGCCTGCGTCAATGCGGCATTCGGAGCGAACGCCTGGCTGCTTACGCCTTTTACGACGCCTTTGGCCTGCAGCGCTTCGATCTTGTCCTGGCCCGGGACGTTTTTGAGGTCTTTGAAAGACGGCGCAGCCGCGAACAGCGAGCCGCCCAGCGATGCCGTCAGCACGGACGCGGACAGAATGGTGGTTGCCAGTTTCTTTTTCATGCGAGTACAGCCTCCTTGGAAAATGGGGTGGGTTCGAACGACTTCGTTCATATTTCCCCAGACGAGCTTTTTTCGCGAAAGGTTGCACCTCAAGATCCCGTGTTTGAAAAGAAAAAGCGTTTAAGACACGTCCTTGTATCGCTTTGCCGACCGGCGTTCACTCGGCCAGCACGATTTTTTTCTGCGCGATCAGCTGCCCTCCCCGCTCGAACGAAACGGTATAACGTCCCGGTTCCCAGTCGGAATTGTTCAGCGGAATTTCCTCGGCCGCCAGGTCGCCGTGCTCGGCGATCGGATGCTCCTGCACGACTTTTCCGCTGCTGTCCTCGGTTACGTATACCCGCGCTTTACGGTTCAGCTCCACCTGGTCGGGATCGGGGTACACGACGACGGCGAACAGCCGCTTGTTTTTCCGATACGAGGCCCGGCCCCCGTCCAGCACGCCCGGCAGATCGTCGCGGCGCGTTTGCCCGACCTGGAGCTCGAACGTCTGGACGGCCTGCGGACGAAAGAAATGCACCGCGCCGGCTCCCAGTCCGCAAACGACCAGCACGGCAAGCAAAGCGGCGAGCGCGATCGGCAGTTTGGTTTTCACGGGATCACCTCCGCTTTTTCGTTCCATCATAAACAGCCGGGATCGCCGCGCGCAGTGAAAGATATCCGTTTTATGCTCAAAGCCGTTACTTTTTGCCGAGCCCGTCCATCTAATCCATGTCGACAAACGAACAAGAAGCGCGATCACGGGGACCCGGGTCCCCTGCGGAAAGGAAGATGACGATGCGTCCGACCGATACGAGACACCCGCGGGCAAGCGGCGATCGGGACTTATGGATATAGAAAAAATGAACAGAGAGCGGCTGGCTTCGAGTGCAAAAGGCGGCGACGCCGAAGCGTTCCTGACACTGGTGCAGGAGCTGAAAAGCTCGATGTACCGGACCGCGCGGGCGATGCTGGCAAACGACGAGGACTGCGCCGACGCGCTCCAGGAAACGATTCTCAAAGCGTACCGGGCGGTGGGCGGGCTGAAAGAACCGGCTTTTTTCAAAACGTGGCTGTACCGCATCCTTATCAACGAGTGCACGACGATTCTGCGCCGGAGATCGAAGCTGTCGCTGCCCGGGGAACTGCCGGAGAAGGTCGAAGTTTCCGCGGAATACCGGCAGATCGAGCTGCGCGAAGCGGTGGACCGGCTCAAGGAACCGCTGCGGCTCGCCGTGGTGCTTGTGTATATGGAAGACATGAAGATCGCCGAAGCGGCCCGGGTGCTGGGCGTCAGCGAAGGCACGGTCAAGATGAGACTGAAGCGGAGCCGGAGCCAGCTGAAAAGTTGGCTGGAAGCGCCGGAGGAAGGAGAGCGATATCGTGAAACGGCAAAATATTGACAGGTTGGCGGGCCTCAGGGAGACCGGGGCGGCGCAGATCCCGTCCGCGGTCGAGCGGCGTCTGGAGGAAACGTTTCGCATGATCCGGGAAGGCGAGGCCGACGCGCATAAGCCGACGGGCCCGGAAGCAGCGGCGTACGCGCGCAGAGCGGCGAAGCGCGGCCGCTTCTCGCGGCTGCGGCGAACGGCCGCGATCGCCGCGGCGAGCGTGCTGCTGGCGGGCGCGGGCCTGACGGGACTGGGCTTCGCGTCGCCGTCGTTTGCCCAGGCGATGCAGAATGTGCCGATTATCGGCGGCATTTTCTCGCTGTACGGCGACCACGGACTGAAAGCGGCGGAAGAGCAGGGACTGGTGCAGCCTTCGTCGTTGACGGCGACCGTGGGCGGCATGACGGTGGGCGTGCGCAATGTGATCTACGACGGGACGCGGATTGCGCTGGAGGTGTATCGGGAAGGCGACGGAGCGCTGTACAATGGCGGCGATCTCAATCACCCGAAGCGCGGCATGTTGGACGGCGTGCAGGCTTCTTACGGTTCGCAGACGCTGCTGCCGAGTTATCGGGCGGCGGGCGACGGAACCGTGATGGTAGTCATGGACCGGCCGCTGGATGAGTCCCTGCCGGATAAATTCGAATTGTCGCTGGTATTGAATATAGAAGGAGCGGATCGTCCGTTCGAACTTGAAGTGCCGGTCGAATCCAATGCGGCGAAGACGGTCATTGAAGAACCGGAGGTGCCGAAGGAGCTGGTCGAACGCGGTGTAGTGGTCGATCGTATCATTTTAACGCCGGTTACGACCCAGGTTCTGTTTCATCATCGACCGAAAGCGGAAGACACGGAAGGAACCTTCGTCAATGCGGACGATTTCGAACTTTTCGATATCATTCGCGACGATCTCGGCAGGGAGTACGAGAGTCTTTCCGGGGCGGGCGAGCCTGATTTGGAGACCGGCAGCAAGCAGTTCTACACATTCGAACCTATCGATTCCCAGGCGAAGGAACTTACGCTCGGCTTCGCCATGCCCGGCGAGCAGAACGGCAAGCCTTACACGTATATCGAAATGGACGTGCCTCTGCCGAAATGAGAAGAGGCGGCGCAGCCTTGAACCGAACCATCCATTCCCGCATAACCGCCTCCGCGCCGGAGGTGGTTATTTTCGGCGTCTTCTTTTAAGATGGGAAAAGGAATAGGAAGCAAGGAATCGCGAATCGAAAAAAGGGGGAACTCGAATCATGTCTTCATCGTCTTCACCGAAACCGTCCGCATCCGACCATACGTCCGTTTACGCCGATTTGCCGCCGGACAAACGCGACAGACTGCGGCATTACGACGTTCTGAATACGCTTGCGCGCAAAGGGCAAACGGTATTCGCCGGTTCTTCGCTGATGGAACATTTTCCGGTGTACGAGCTTCAGCTGGCTTCGGGCACGAATCATCGCATCTACAACCGCGGCGTGTCCGGCTTTGTGACGACCGAGCTGCTGCTCGGCCTGGACGCGTGCGTGCTCGATCTCGCGCCGTCGCGCCTGTTTATCAATATCGGCACCAACGACGTCGCCTCGCCGGAGTACCGACCGGACGAGCTGATCGCCAATTACGAAGCCATCCTGACGCGGATCGGGAACGCGCTGCCGGACTGCCGCATTTTCCTGATGGCCTACTATCCGGTAAACGGCGAAGCCGAGTTTCCTTACACCGACAGGGAGGGAATGCGGGAAGTGCTGTCGCGCCGGACCAACGAGGCTACGCGGCAGGCGAACGAAGCGGTAAAGACGCTGGCGGAGCGGCTCGGACATCCTTTTATCGACGTGAATGAAGGGCTGACGGACGAAAGGGGTAATTTGAAAGAAGAATATTCGACCGACGGTATTCATATGTTCGCAAGCGGGTACGCGGTAGTGTGGGAGAATTTGCTCCGGTACCTGTAAACGTTTCATTGAAAAGAATCGCCGGTTCGCGGGAGGTGCTCTGGCTTTATGCTGACAGCCGTTTCGATCATCGCGCTGCTCGCCGCAATCGCAATTGCGCTCACGGTCAAACTGCCGAAGGTGCCGGCGGCTTCCGGCGGAAGCGTGATGGCGCTGGCGATTTTTACGCAGGGCGTGATGGTGCATTTTGCGGGCAAAGGCTCGCCGGGCGTGCGGGTCTTCGCCGCGCTGACGCTTGTGCTCTGGCTGCTGCACGGCGCCGCTTATCTGTCGGCGCTGCGCTTCGGCCGCTTCAGGGAGTCGTACTGGAACGATCCGATCGGGCGCTTCGCCATCGGGACGTGGGTGGCGGGAACGTCCTCGGCGCTGACGGCGGCCCATGTGAACTTCGCGGAACTGCATCCGGTGCTGCTGGTGCTGAGCATCGGCAATGCGGGTTTCCTGATCTTCTACCTGTTCGCGGCGGCGCTCGCCGCCGGCCAGATCGCGGCCGAACGGCTGCACGGCAGGCTGCACGGCGCGATCCTGCTGACGACGGTGTCCGTGCAGTCCGTCTCCCTGCTGCTGCACGAAGTGTTCGGCGCGCGGGAGTATATGATCTATCGGGTACTGGTGCTGCTGGGCGTTATGTTCTATATCGCCGGCATGGCGCTGCTTGCGCTCCGCTACAGCCGAAAAGGCTGGAAGCTGACCGAAGACTGGCTGGACACCAACTGCATCATGTACGGAGCGGCCGCGATTACGGGAGCGGCGGCGCTGCAATCCTACGTGTTTCCGAGCGGGCTGCTGCTCGGCATCTGGGTCTTCGCGCTCCTGATGCTGCTGCTGGTCGAAGGCGCGGAACTGGTCCGCGCCGCACTCCGTATCCGCAGGTCCGGTTGGGCCAAAGGAATCGGCGTTTACGCTCCGGTCCAGTGGACGAGATTGTTTACGCTCGGCATGTTCTACTTCTTCACTTCACAGGGCGAGCGGATCTTCCCAAAAGGAGACGGCGCGGCGGCGGGCGTTCTGCACGAGCTGCGCGGCTGGGTGCTAAACGGAGGAGCGTGGGGGATTGCGGCGCTGCTGGCGGTGGAGGTTGGGTTGTGGGTGAGTAGGATGGCTAAGAGTAAGAATAGTTAACTCTTATTTGTTGGTTTTTTGTTGGGTTTTCGGTAGCTTTACTCAACGAGCAAAATCGTCCGGAAAATGCAAAAGTTATATTCAAAAGTATCGTAGAGAGACCTTTTACGCTGCTCAGGCAGCCTATGGATTTTATGGACGACCTGCCGATCGATCTGCCTTCGCCGGAGTTGACCCGTTCCATACGCCGCATAGACCAGCAGATTCGGCGTTCTTGGACGGATAAGAATATCGAGCAGGCGTATGTTCAACTGCTGGAATATATCCGGCTGCTGCTGGAACTTGTACAGGAGGCGGATAAAGAAGAGCTTCAAAATCGGATTGTCGCCAAACTTCTGGCGAGTCGTTTTAACGAAATATCGACGCAGGAAGCCGGCAGCCGCTTTTCGGCCGTAAAGATCGAAGTCCATACCTCCTCCGAAGCGGCGGAGATTCTTGGAGTCAGCGACCAGACTGTGCGAAGATGGTGCGATCGCGGCAAATATCCCGAAGCGTATCAGACCGACGGCGGCCATTGGAGAATTCCCAAAAAGTATTTCAAAATCACACTCGATCAAGCCAGAAATCGGCACGAATTCGAACAGCAGTTGAACCGTTTGAACGAGAGCAAAGGGGAGGCCGACGAGAGTGAATTTCTCTGAGTCTCCCTCTTTTTCGTGAGCAGCAATACCAAGCGCTTTCCCGAACAGATCGGTTCTATCCAAAGAATCGGACCGGGTACGTTCTATCATTACATCACAGAAGGAGATTTTGATTCATGACCCGATTCGAATGCGATTATACCCAGGGCGCTCATCCGCGCATTCTCCAGCGGCTGCTGGAGACCAATATGGAACAAACGAGCGGCTACGGCACCGACGAATACTGCGAACGAGCGCGCGCGCATATCCGCCGCGAGTGCGGTACGGAGCAGGCGGACGTGCACTTTCTGGTCGGCGGAACGCAGACCAATACGACCGTGATCGCGGCGCTGCTGCGTCCGCATCAGGGCGTGCTGTCCGCGGAAACCGGACATATCGCCGGACACGAGACGGGCGCGATCGAATCGACCGGACATAAAGTGCTGACGCTGCCGAGCGACGACGGGAAGATTACGGCGGAGCAGGTGCGCCGCGCGTACGACGCCCACTGGAACGACGCTACGCACGAACATATCGTGCAGCCGGGCATGGTCTATATCTCGCAGTCCACGGAGAACGGGACGATCTACTCGCTCGCCGAGCTGGAGGCGTTGAGCGCGGTTTGCCGGGCATGCGGCCTGCCGCTGTTCGTCGACGGCGCGCGGCTCGGCTATGCGCTGGCGGCGGAAGGCGCGGACGTTACGCTGCCGGATCTGGCGCGGCTGTGCGACGTGTTCTACATCGGGGGGACGAAGGTCGGCGCGCTGATGGGCGAAGCGGTCGTGATTCTAAACGAAGCGCTGAAACGCGATTTCCGTTATATGATCAAGCAGCGCGGCGGCATGCTGGCGAAAGGACGACTGCTCGGCATCCAATTCGAGACGCTGTTCGAGGACGGGCTGTACTTCGAGATTTCGCGCAGCGCGGTGGAACTTGCAATGAAGCTGCACCGGGCGCTGGCGGAGATGGGTTTTAGCTTCCGCTACGACTCGCCGACCAACCAGCAGTTCCCGATCCTGCCGGACGGGATGCTGGACGGACTGCGGGAGAAGCATGCTTTTTCGACGTGGGAAAAAATCGACGATTCGCACACGGCGGTCCGCTTCTGCACAAGCTGGGCGACGACGGAGAGCGAGATCGACGAGCTGATCGGGGATTTGCGGCGGCTGCGCGGACTGACGGGTGATTAAGGAATAAGATACCGCGTGCCGAAGCGTTCTCTATAGGGAGTACAGCTGGAATAAAGTGCGGAAATCCACTTGCTTTCCGACTCTGAACGCTGCTTCACTTTATAACATGCAAAAATCCACTTTATCTACGGAAAAACGGCTAAAAGATCCTTTTTCCGAGGAATAAAGTGGGTTTTTGCGCTTTATTGGCTCTCGGTAGCCGTCAGGCGGTCAGAAGATGGATTTTTGCACTTCATCGGCTCCCTTACGCTTCCGCGCTTCGCTGGCAGTGATGACGGTAAGCGGGCTGTGGTGGATTGAAAGGGAAAACGAAAAGTCGGCTCCGTTTCGATTTTCACCCTGAGTATCTTCAGAATCGTTTACGCGCCAAAGCCGCTGCTAAACTACGCAGAGTTCGGCAAGACGAAGATGGAGACGTTGAAATTCCGCTGCGGAACAGGATTATTCAAGCAGTTCGCTCAGAAGGATGTTATTTTTTGAAGAAATACTGGACTGAACGTTCCGAAAAGAGTATACTGCCTTCCATGACGAACGACAGAGGAGGAGCAAGGATGGCACGAACCCGGGAATTCGATCGCGCACGGGTGCTGCACAAGGCGATGCTGCTGTTCTGGGAAAAAGGCTACGACGCCACGAGCATGGCCGATCTGCTGGAGACGATGGGCATCAGCCGGTCCAGTCTGTACGAGACGTTTACGGACAAGCACAATTTGTACCTGGAAGCCACGCAGCTGTACAGGGGGACGAGCCGGGAGAAGCGGCGATTCCTGCTGGAATCGAAGTCGGCCAAAGAGGGCATCCGCCTTTATTTTGAGCGGCATATCGACGGTTCGTTTCGCGAAGATACTCCGATGGGCTGTCTGGTCACGAACACGATTGTCACGGTCGATTCGCCCGACGACGAGATCAACCGGCTGATGCGCATTCATTTCGACGAGCTGCGGATTGCGTTTCGCGAGCTGCTGCAGCGGGGGCAGGAGTCGGGCGAAATCTCGCCGGACAAGGATGTCGACAATCTTGCGTACATGCTGCTGACGATCAATCACGGCATCAACGTCGCGTCCAAACTGAACAACAGCCGGGAACGGGCGGAGTCGATGATCGAGATGGTTCTTGGCATGCTGTGAAAAAAAGCAGGGTGCCGGGAGCTGTTTTTTTGCCCTTTTCGGAACGATTGGTCCGGAAAGTGAAATAAAGAGATCCGAAGGAGAGTGACCGAGGATGAACACGAACGAACAGGCAGGCGCACGATTGGAGAAAAATAAAACGGAAGCGGCGGTCCCGGTTCGGGGCGCAGCGGCTCCGGCCGACATCCCGGCCTGGCTGCTGATCTTCCTGGCCGCCGCCTGCGGAATCATCGTCGCCAATTTGTATTACGCGCAGCCGCTGGTCGAGCCGATCCGGCAGACTATCGGGTTGTCCGCCGGATCGGCCGGGCTGATCGTTACGCTGACGCAGATCGGCTACGCAGCCGGCCTGCTGCTGCTCGTGCCGCTGGGCGACATTCTGGAGAACCGCCGGCTGGTCGCGTCGCTGCTGCTGTTTACCGTTCTGGCCCTGACGCTGTCCTCCGTCGCCGGCAGCGCGCCGCTGTTCCTGCTGGCCGCCATGCTGATCGGACTCGGCTCGGTCGCCGCGCAGATCCTGGTTCCGTACGCTTCGCATCTGGCGTCCGACGAGAATCGCGGCCGGGTCGTCGGCAATGTCATGAGCGGCCTTACGCTCGGCATCATGCTGGCGCGTCCCGTCTCCAGCCTGCTCGCCGGCTGGCTGGGCTGGCGCTCGGTGTTCGCGGTCTCCGCCGCGCTGATTCTGACGCTTGCGCTTGTGCTGCTGCGCGTGCTGCCCGCGCGCAGGCCGCAGGCGGGGATTGCTTATCCCGCGCTGCTCCGCTCCATGGGGCGGCTGCTGCTGACGGCGCCCGTTCTGCGCCGCCGCGCGCTGTACCACGCCTGCATGTTCGGCGCGTTCAGCCTGTTCTGGACCACCGCGCCCCTGCTGCTGGGCGGACCGGTCTTTCATTTTACGCAAACGGGCATCGCCCTGTTTGCGCTGGTCGGCGTCGCCGGAGCCGTCGCCGCTCCGATCGCCGGCCGCGTAGCGGATCGCGGCCTGGTCCGCCCTGCGACCGGAATCGCGCTCGCGATGGCCGCGGTCGCGGCGCTGCTGCCCATGTTCGTGCAGACGCGCTCGGTCTTGACGGTCGGCCTGCTGCTGGCGGCCGCGGTGCTGCTCGACTTTGGCGTGTCGGCCAACCTGATCCTGAGCCAGCGCGAAATCTTCGCGATCGGAGCCGAGTACCGCAGCCGCCTGAACGGACTGTTCATGGCGATCTTTTTTCTCGGCGGGGCGGCCGGCTCCGCAGTGGGCGCCTGGGCTTTCGCCGCCGGCGGCTGGAAGCTGGCGATGATGATCGCGGCGGCGCTTCCGCTGCTGGCGCTGGGGTATTACGGGACGGAAAGCAGAGTCGAACGACGGACGGAGCGGCTGCTGGAGCGCGCGAGTGAGAGGCGAGATGGAGCGAAGCGTTAAACGTGCAGCGCGGTGCGTTCTACCGCTCGGGAGCTTTTTTCGTCGTTTTCCTTCTGTACCTCGGTCCCGCCGATCCTGCTCGGCCTTCTAGCGGATTGCATGTCCGTGAGAAGGCCTTTTTCGGCTCTAGTACTATGCATGATTTTCTGTAGATTAGATTAACGGCTCGCCCAGTCGCGAGATAACGCATGAAAATTTCTGGATTTTATTCTAGAATGCCTTAGCCTTACTTGAGAGATTCGCTATATCCTTTTGCCAACCATACTTATACCCTGTTTTTTTACTTTACAATGTTTATAAATATAAGATGGCAGCACGCTAAGAATTAGGGAAGCAGCGGAAGGGATGGCGAGATGGAAAATAAAATGTTCGAACTGGAAGATAACGAAGTATGTCTATGCGATTCTAATCGAAAATATAAAAACTGTTGCAAAAAACGAGGCATCCAGTGGCTGCACGACGGTAAAGGAAATGCGATACGCAAGTTCTCTTTGGGAGAAGAACTAATGGAGAACTTTGAAAGTTTAAAAGAGCGCTTTACTTAACTATACGGTAGGGACGTAAACGATAACGATCATGTGTTTTGGAGTATGTACGAGGAGAGTAACCAACATGCAAAGCATGCCGTACAATTGATGAGACGTGCTGGAGTTGGCGAAGCTTTGATTTACGCTTACATGGAGAGTGGTTGGCTGATTACTTCAGAGAATGTCCACCTTGCACCGCCGGGCTACGTTAAAGAGTTTGAAGGATATGTCAAGGAATATCAAAATGCAATGAATGAACCTCTGAAAGACAACCAAATCAACGTGCTGCTTCTAGTAAGTATCGCTAATGATATCTTAAAAGATCTAGCGTTCAAGCTAAGAACTAACTTGCGTGATGCTTATAACTATTTCATCAAAAAGCATCTTGAAGGCAATAAAGATTTCTTTAATTACGAAGTGAATTCTGTTTTGGATTACGGCGGTCTATGCGCCATGAAGACGTTGAATAATCTGGAATCCATTCATAAGCTGGCCGAACATGAGCTCGAAGAAAATATACTCGCCACTTCTCGATCTATTTTTGAAAGCTATCTTTATATGGTGGCTCTGAATCGATCCGAAGAATTCTTTGAAGAGAATATTTTGAATGCCAACCACGAACAGCCGGTCAGCATCGCTTCTTTGGCGAAGCAAAGCAAGTATAGGCAAGACAGACAGTTATACAATTCGTTTTTTAGAGAATCCTCCCGATTTGTACACCTTGATGTGCTTAGCGCCCAAGCTTATTTCAAAGAATATCAACCGTTCACCGAAATTAATCGTTCGTTAATCGCTTATGTCATAGGCGTCACATTCGCTGTGCTTAATTTAGAGCAAATCTCGATGTTCAAAGAATGCGACGATCAATTCTGCAAAGACATCTCTTATTTAGTCGAACACGCTAAAAAGGATTTGCTGGACGGTTACCGACTTATTGCAAGCATACCGTCATCGCAAAGCGGAATGTACGATAAATTGAAGCAAAGACTAGAGAACTGAGAGTATCTTTCATGCTATAATGGCAGCAAGACTTTGAGCAGAAGTGGTGGGACGATCACGGCGTACAGCCTTCCGTAAAGGAGGTGAAGGCCATGATCATTCTCGCGGAGCTGGTAGATGTTCTGAAAAGTATAGCTGCTGCATTAAGCATTTTGTTTAGCGTGCGGAAGTTGTACCGATTGGTTCGTCGCAAAATCAAGCAGCGCAAGAAAAAACCCACCGCATAAAGGTTGACCGCCTTCGGTGGGTTTTTCGCATACGCGTATGCCGGGGTGTTCCGCCCGATGTTAAGAGTCCCAGAGCTTTGTCGTTCCAGCGACGAAGCTCTTTTTAATGTAATGCGTTACATTCAGTATAATACCCATTATTTGAATCGCGCAAGCCTCAACAAGTTGATCTCAATAAGATTTTTGATTTATATTAAGCGGAAAAAGATTCCCGAATCTCACATGAAAACGCCTCCAATTATTCGGGTAGTCCATATGAACGCGTTATCATACAATAAGGCTGAGAACGTCCGTTTAAGGAGGAGAAGTATGACTGCCCAATATGAATTCCCGTTTCAGGATATATCGCTTCCGCTGGAGGAACGCGTAAACGACCTCGTTTCCCGCTTCACGCTGGACGAGAAAGTGAATCTGATGATCCAATACCAGGCTGCCGTCGAGCGGCTTGGCGTCAAACCTTATAAGCACGGCACCGAAGCGGCGCACGGCATGGCGTGGCTGGGCGAAGCGACCGGTTATCCGCAGCCGATCGGTCTCGCATGCACGTGGGACGAAGAGCTGATGAAGCAGATCGGCAGCGCGATCGGCGACGAAGCGCGCGGTTTCTACAAACGCGATCCGGA
The DNA here is from genome assembly GCF_030518235.1 of Saccharibacillus sp. CPCC 101409. GTDB lineage: Bacteria > Bacillota > Bacilli > Paenibacillales > Paenibacillaceae > Saccharibacillus. The sequence goes on from NZ_JAULSA010000003.1 coordinate 147,710, forward strand.
GATCAACGGGCTGACGCTGTGGGCGCCGACCGTCGATATGGAGCGTGACCCGCGCTGGGGACGGACCGAGGAAGCGTACGGCGAAGACCCGATTCTGGCCGGCAAACTGGCGTCCGCGCTCGTGCAGGGCATCCAGGGCGATCATCCGACGTACCTGAAAGCGGTTGCCACGTTGAAGCACTTTATCGGCAACAACAACGAAGTGGGCCGCGGCGACGCTTCGGTCAGCCTCGATCCGCGCAATATGCGCGAATATTACCTCAAAGCGTTCGAGATTCCGTTCAAAGAAGGCGGCGCGCAGTCCATGATGACGTCGTACAACTCGGTCAACGGCGTGCCGGCGAACCTGAACCCCGACGTGAACGGCATCGTCAAAGGCGAGTGGGGCATGGACGGCTTCGTGGTGAGCGACGCGTTCGACGTGTCCGGCACCGTGCGCGATCACGGCTATCTGGAATCGCATACCGAAGCGGTCGCCCGCTCGGTCAAGGAAGGCGGCATCGACAGCCTGACCGACGACGGCGAGCTGATGAAGTCTTCGCTGCGCGAAGCGCTGAAGGACGGGCAGATCGCGGAAGCCGACCTCGACGTCGCGCTGCGCAACACGTTCCGGGTGCGGTTCCGCCTGGGCGAGTTCGATCCCGAAGAGAACAACCCGTATGCGGCAATCGACGAATCGGCCATTTTGAAAAAAGAGCATGAAGAACTGGCGCGCACCGCGGCGAACAAAGCGGTCGTGCTGCTCAAAAACGCCAACCGGACGCTGCCGCTTCAAGCGGACAAGCTGCAAAAAGTCGCCGTGATCGGGCCGCTCGGCGGCACCGTATACCGCGACTGGTACAGCGGCGAGCTGCCGTACGCGATCACGCCGCTGGCGGGCATCCAGGAAAAGCTGGACGGCGCGGGCAAAGGCGGACAAACGGCGTTTGCCGGCGGTACCGACCGCATCAAGCTCAAAGCGAAAAAGAACGGCAAATACGTCGCGGTGCAAGCCGGCGAAGAATCGCCGCTGGCGGCATCGGCCGACTCGGCGGACGGCGCGTCCGTGTTCGAACTGACCGACTGGGGCTGGGACAATACGACCCTGATCGCCGAAGACAACGGGCTGTACCTGACGACCGACGACCGCATCGTGAAAGCTTCGGCGAACCGCATCTGGGAATGGTTTACGAAAGAAGTGTTCCTGGCCCGTCCGGAAAACGGCGCTGCCGCGAACTCTTCCCTGACCTTCTCGACGTGGAAAGACACGCCGGTGACGGTAGGCGAGAGCGGCGAGCTGCTGTCGGGCGACGGACGCGGCGAAGAAACGTCGAACGAGATCGACGCGACCGGCACGTCCGGCCTCGGCAGCTCCGCGGCCGAAGCGCTCCAGGCCGAGGTGTTCGATGTGGAAAAAGTCACGGACAAATTCGAAGCGGCGCGCGAGGCGGCCAAAGGCGCGGACGCCGCGATCGTATTCGTCGGCAACCATCCGCTCATCAACGGCAAAGAAACGGTCGACCGTCCGGACATCACGCTGCCGGCGTCGCAGGAACAGCTCATCAAGGAAGTGCTGTCCGTCAACCCGAACACCATCGTCGTGGTCATCGGCAGCTATCCGTACGCCCTGAACTGGGTCAACGACAACGTGCCGGCCGTGCTGTACTCGACGCACGCCGGCCAGGAAGTGGGCCGCGCGGTGGCGGACGTGCTGTTCGGCGACGCCAACCCGGCCGGACGCCTCAGCATGACCTGGTATAAGTCGGTCGACCAGCTGCCGGCGTTTATGGACTACGATATTATCCAGGGCGGACGCACCTACCGGTACTTCGAAGGCGAAGCGCTGTACCCGTTCGGCTACGGATTGTCGTACACGACGTTCCGCTACGACGGCGTGAAGCTGGATAGCGCGGATCTGGAAGCGTCGGAAAACGCGAAGATCGGCGTGACCGTTACCGTGACCAACACGGGCGATCGGGCCGGCGAAGAAGTCGTGCAGATCTACGGCCGCGCGGAGCAATCGCGCGTGAAGCGTCCGCTCAAGCAGCTGCTGGCGTTCCGCCGCGTTTCGCTCGCGCCGGGCGAATCGCAGGACGTATCGTTCAGCATCCCGCTGAGCGAACTTGCGATCTGGGACGTGACCCGCGAGCGCTTCGTGGTCGAAAACGGCGTCTACGCGCTGTCGGCCGGCCCGTCTTCGGGCGAACTGCCGGTTAGCGCGGAGCTTAACGTAGCGGGCGAAACGATTCCGCCGCGCGACCTGACGCAGCCGACGAAAGCGATCAACTACGACGCTTACGAAGGCGTGCTGCTCGGCGAATGCCGCGAAGGCGGCAGCGCCGTGGAAGTCTCTCCGGAACGCGAATCCGGCTGGATATCGTTCAAGGACGCCGAGTTCGGCGGCGGAGCGTCCGCGCTGACGCTGCGCGCGGCGAGCGTCTCGGGCGGCACGATCGAGATCCGTCTGGGCGGTCCGGAAGGCACGCTGGCCGGCACCGCTTCCGTGGATGCGGGCGGCGCTCACCAGTGGAACGATGTTCAGGCGGACCTGACCGGCGTGTCCGGCAGACAGGATGTGTACGTGATCCTGAACGGCAAATTGTCCGTCAGCACGATCCGTTTTGCCTGAACCTGAATATGGAATACTGAAAAAGCGAAGCAATGGCGATCTTGTCCGCCGCTGCTTCGCTTTTTTATCGCTGCTTACTTATCTTGGATCGACTGCCGCAGTCTATCCGTTAGGCTCTATCTCCGGGTAATCGACGCCGTCTGTTCCTGCTGCTGGCTGCGGAGGTTGTTAATCAAATCCAACAGATTTTTGTACTGTTCCAGCTGTTGAGGGCTCTGCTGCTTCTCAAAACCCGTCAGATTGGCCTGCGAAACTCCGCCAACCGCAGCGGCCGAAGCCGGAGCCACAACCGATACCACTGCCGCAGCTGCAAATGCCGAAGCGACCATCGCTTTTTTAAAACGTTTCATCCTTAATTCCCTCGCCTTCGTCGTATGGTGGATACCGCCGTTTACTCGGTAGCTTAAAGAGAGTTTATATGAATAATTTGAGATAATCAATCCTGTTTACTTCAAATTTGACAAAAAAATTCGAACGCTGTTTGCCGGGTAGAAAATTTCATCTGTTTTGGCGCTAAACCGCGGTTTAATGGGCTTTTTCCTATATAATAGGACGAGAGAAATTCGCCGGACCGGGTAAGAACGACAGTGTCGCGATTGCCCGGATCGATCCGGCTTACAGAAAAGAGGGTACCATGGTACAAAAGGACTTTAGCGCCGACATTGAACTTATCCGCTTCGACCGCGAGCACATTCCATACATCAACGACACGAACGAAACGTTCCCGATCTTCGGCCGGCTTGTGGCGGGCTACCGGGGCGGCGTCTGGACGCATACGGAGGAACTGTTCGCCGAGACGCGCTATATCCGTTTCCCCGACGACCGGCTGGATTGGGAAGACTATATCGGCAGCAGTCAAAAAGCGATCTACCTGGCTTTTCGCGGCTCGCTCTGCATCGGGCAGGTGCGCATCGTGCGCGACTGGACGGGCTTCGCGTATATCGAAAATATCGCCGTGCGCGGCTCGCACCGTCAGCTCGGCGTCGGCGGCATGCTGATGCGCACGGCCGAAGCGTGGGCGCGGGAGCACGAACTGCGCGGCCTGTCGCTCGAAGCGCAGGACGACAATCTGGCGGCGTGCCGCTTCTACCTGAAGCAGGGAATGACGCTGGGCGGATTGGACACCATGAAGCAGACATTCATTCCCGAGATCGACAAAACGCTGTATTTTTATAAAATTTTCTGACGGGAGGGGTTATCGTGCTTAAAGGACTGTTCGAAACGCATATCAACGTCGGCGATTACAAAGCGTCGGCCGAGTTCTACGAGCGGGTGCTGGGACTGATTCCGCTGCATGACGACCCGGCGCGCAAATCGAAGTTTTACTGGATCGGCGCGCCCGGCGAGGCCATGTTCGGCATCCGCGAGAACTACCCGTCGCCGCTTGTGCAGCGTCAGCATTTTGCGTTCCGCGTGGCGCTGGACGAGCTTGAAGCGGCGCGCCGGACGCTGCAGGAACGCGGCGTGAAGACTACCAACTTCTTCGGCGAAAGCGAAGCGCCGCTGAGCGTGTTTCCGTTTATGCCGGCCGTCTCCGTCTACTTCGAAGATCCCGACGGCCACTCGGTCGAGCTGCTGGCGATGCTGGACGACGAGCCGCGCCCGGAGTTTGCGATCATGCCGTGGCCGGAGTGGGAGAACGTTTGCGGCAGAAACAAAGGAGACTTCGCATGACGAAAAGGCATTACGACAGCGGAGAAACCCGGCGGGTGATTGCGGAGAAGGCGGCGCAGCTTTTTGCCCGGAAAGGCTTTACGGCGACTTCGATCGCAGATATCTCCAGAGAGTCGGGCTTCAGCAAAGGACATATCTACTACCACTTCGAAAACAAGGAAAAGCTGTTCGTGCATCTCGCGCAGGAGACGATGCGAAGCTGGGGCGAGAAGTGGGAGGCCATCGCGTCGAATTATCCGACAGCGACGGAGAAAATGTACGCGGTGGCGCGTTTCGTTATGCACAACTACAAAACGCCGCTGCTGCACGTCGGCCAGGAACTGGCGGCGAATCCGCAGACCGACCCGCAGACGCTCAAGCAGCTCGGAGAACTGGCGCAAACGCCGATGGCGGTATACGCGGACATTTTGCGGCAGGGCGTGGACGAAGGCGCGTTCGAGATCGGCGATCTGCAAAGCGCGACCTTTCTGCTCGGCACCTGGCTCGGTTCGCTGTGTCCGCTGATTTTCACCATGGAACCGGCTGAGCTGGAGCGATTGTTCGAACGCGGCGTCGAAATTTTTCTGGGCGGAATCCGTCGCAAATGACGGTTTCCTTATACGCAAAAAAGCCGCACACCGCGAAAGTACGCGGGATGCGGCTTTTTTTGCAAATACGGGATTGTTGGACGGGCTGCCCGGCGAACCGGTTAAGCCACGTCCGCGCGGTCGATATTGCGGAAGCTCAGATATGTGCCCAGGACGCCGATCGCGGCCAGGGACAGCGGGATAGCGACGATGGAACTGAGCGATACGCCGAAGTTGTTCGAAGCCACGATCATCACGATAAAGATCGAGGAAATGATCGTCGCGGACACCGATTTGCGGCGCAGGCCGATCACCAGCGGCAGCAGGCTCATGCCCGCCGCGCCGACCGCCTGCGTCAGCACGGAACCGGCGTGCAGCAGCAGATCGCCGGAGGAAACCGGAGTGCCCGCGTAGCCGAAATGCGAGTCGATCGTAAGCATCAGCGCGTCGGTCAGCAGATTGGTCAGGGCGATGCTGAAGAAGCACCATACGAATACGATCGACAGCTTGGCGAACATGAGCTGCTTGCGGCTGATCGGATAGGCGAACAGCAGCGACATCGTGTTGTCTTTGTACTCGCCGATAATCAAACTCGACAGCAGGGAAGACGCGTAAATGATAAAGGTTGCGCGCGTCAGCGTGTCGATCCCGCCCAGCATGTCGAGCTGGTTCTTGAACACGGCGCCCGAAGAATCGGAGTCTTTGATAAAGTACATCATGAGCATCACGGCGATAATAATGGCGCAGGCGATCAGCGTACCGCGAATGTGACGGGCCAGGTTCCCTTTTTTAAGCTCCAGCTTGACGAGATGCATCATGTCCGTTTCCTCCTTTGATGATATCGAAAAAGTATTCTTCCAGCGTGTGATGGCGGCGGTTGATCGATTCGATCGGCACGTCGTTCAGGATCAGCCCTTTGGACAGCGCTTCCTGGCCGAGCTCCGTGCCGTAGACGCGCAGCGTGCGCTCGCCCGTCTGCTTGAAGTTCGTCACGCCGAGCTTCTCGGTCAGGACGAACGCGGCAAGAGCGGCGTCGGAAGTCGAGATCTCGATAAATTCCGTCGTCGACGCCCGCACGCTGTCCAGCGGAACTTCGCGCAGCAGGCGTCCCTGATTGATGACGCCGATCGTGTCGGCGATCTGTTCGACTTCGGGCAGCAGGTGGCTGGAGATCAGGATCGCCATGCCCCATTCGTCACGCAGCCGGCGAAACACGCCGCGCATCAGCTGGATGCCTTCCGGGTCGAGGCCGTTGATCGGCTCGTCGAGCAGCAGCAGCTCCGGCCGGGTGCAGATCGCGCGGGCGATTGCCAGGCGCTGCCGCATGCCGAGCGAGAACTGCTTGACCGGCTTGTTCTCCGTGCCGACCAGCTGGACCAGACGCAGCGCTTCGCCGATCGCCTGCTTGTTGGGGTAGCCCATATATTCGCAGTGCAGCTCCAGATTCTGCTCGGCGGTCAGCCGTTCGTAGAACACCGGCGTTTCGATCAGGTGGCCGATGCGCTTGAGATGCTCGTTCGAGCCGGGCAGCAGCCGCTCCCCGAACAGTTCGATTTCGCCTCCCGTCGGCCGGACCAGGCCGAGCAGCATTTTCATTACCGTGGATTTGCCGGCTCCGTTCGGACCGAGAAATCCGTAAATTTCGCCGCGCCGTACATTCATGGATACGTTCGAAACCGATTCGACCGGGCCGTAGCTCTTGGTGAGCATCTGCGTGCGGATGATTTGCGTCATGATCGTTCAACTCCTCGTTGGGTTGGATGAGATTTGGATGAGGGCCGGCGCCGTTTGCGCCTCGCCCATCTCTGTTGAATTCATCTTATCGAGGAACCCTTTCTTTCACCTGTCGCATTTCTTACGTATTTCTTACTTCGGCTGCTCCGGGCGGTAAGGGGAAGCCGGGAACGCCAGCGCGAACACGGTCGAGCGGGCGGGCTCGCTCTCCAGCGTCACGCTGCCGCCCAGCCGCTCGGTCAGGCGCTTGACGATCGCAAGGCCGATGCCGCTGCCCTGCAGATTGCGGCTGCGCGAATCTTCCAGCGTATACATACGCTCGAAGACGTTGGCCTGTTCGGCGGCCGGGATGCCGCGCCCCCGGTCGGCGACTTCGATGACGACTTGCTCCGCCGAAGCACGCAGGCGCAGGCCCAGGAAGCGGCCGTCGGCGCCGTAGCGGACCGCGTTGGACAGCAGATTGTCGAGGATGCGCGACAGCGCTTCTTCGTTGGCGTAGATCCAGACCGGATGCTCCGGCAGCGCGATCTCGACTTCGAAGCCGCGTTCGGTCAGCAGGTCGAAATAGCCGAGAATCCGGTGCCGGCACACTTCGGCCGCGTCGATCACGGACAGCGGCAGATTGTAATCGTCGGCTTCAAGCTTGGACAGATCGAAGAACGCGTTGATGCGTTCGTGCACTTCGAGCGTCTTGCGGTAGACCTGGGCCAGCATGGCGCGGCGTTCGTCTTCGGAGAGGTCCGGGCTGCGCTCCAGCACTTCGGCGTAGCCGAGAATCACGGTCAGCGGCGTCTTGAGATCGTGGGAAACGTTGGACAGCATGCGGCGCATCGACTGCCCGGAGCGCGCATAATCCGCGGCCAGGCCGGCGGCGCGGTCGATGAGGTCGTTGATGCCCGTCAGCAGCCGCCGCAGCTCCGGCTCGCCGGTGACGACCAGCAGCCGCTCGCGCCCCGGCAGCGTATCCTTGTCGGCGTAGCGCGCGAGCTTGTCGGTCATATAAGACAGATCGCGGCGCAGCTTTCGGCCGCGGAGAAGTTCAAGCCCGTACAGAATGCCGAACGCCAGCGCGGCGGCGGCCGACAGCAGGGTCCATCCGAGCGCCGGCATCTACGTTTCCCCCAGCCGGTAGCCGATGCCCCACAGCGTCGTCACGTAGCGCGGGTTCGAAGGATCGTCTTCGATCTTCTCCCGCAGCCGGCGGATATGCACGTTGATCGCGTTGTCGTCTTTATAGTATTCTTCGTTCCAGACCAGCTGATACAGCATCGCTTTCGTATACACGCGGGTCGGGTTCTGGATCATCAGCTTGAGGATCTGGAACTCTTTGGCGGTGAGCTTGATCTCCTCGCCTCTCTTGCGTACGCTGAAATTGTCGGGATCGACGCTCAGTTCGCCCACGCTCAGCAGCCGCGGCGCCGGCTCGGCTTCGGCCTGCGGCGCCGAGTATTGGGTCGCGCGGCGGATCGACGCTTCGATCCGGGCGGCCAGCTCCAGCAGCGAGAACGGCTTGGCGATATAATCGTCGGCTCCGAAACGCAGTCCCAGCGCTTTCTCGACTTCGTTGTCCTTCGCCGACACGATCAGGATCGGCACCCGGCTGACCCGCCGGATCTGCTGCAGCACGTCCATGCCGCTCATTCCGGGCAGCATCAGGTCGAGCAGCACCAGATCGTAGCGGTCCGCCAGAAATCGATCCAGCGCGCGGTCGCCTTCGTGCACGACGGTCGAGCGATAGCCTTCTTTGGCCATATAATCCGCGACCATGCCGCTGATTCCGGCATCGTCCTCGACGATAAGCAGATTTCCTTGCACCGGTTCGTCCTCCTTGGTTGTCGCGCCGCCGCTTTCCCGTCCGGAATATCGCATCGCGCGATCCTTGCCGGGCAGGAAGAAGGCGGCTTTTCCTACCATTCTAAAGGGAGCGGCCGTTTTTGGGAAAGGATTTATGCGCGCCGGAAAAAGGGCGGCGGGGGAGTTTCGAGTCGCGGCGGACGGTTCGCAGTTGGCGTCCGGCGGCCGAAGCGCGCGTTTGAGGACTTGTTCCGGGGGTATTAAGGGGTAGCGGAACCGCCGCTGAGTTCCGTTAGCGCGCCGGGCAGCCGGTAAAGATGCGATTAACGCCGCTCGGTTCCGTTAGGCTGCGAGCGCGGAAGTTTGGGGTCGGAATGTTGAGGCCTGTTTATTGAAGCCGGTTCGTTGAGATTTATATCTGATTTGTTAAGAGTCCCATCTGACTTATTGTTGGAGACTCTGCGCGTTAATCATCACGTTAATCATAAGGAGGTCGTCCCATGACCGAAGTTTCTATTTCTTCATCCGCCGGATGGAATTTCGATAACAGCTACGCCGGATTGCCCGACCTGTTCTACAGCCGTGTGGAGCCGGTCCCGGTCCGCGAGCCGCGAGCGGTGATCTTGAACGAGGAGCTGGCCCGGGAGCTCGGACTGGACCCGGAATGGCTGCGCGGCGAAGAAGCCGCGGCCATCTTCGCCGGCAACGCCGTGCCGGAAGGATCGGAGCCGCTGGCCCAGGCCTATGCGGGCCATCAGTTCGGCGGCTTCAACCGCCTGGGCGACGGCCGGGCGGTGCTGCTCGGCGAGCAGATCGCGCCGGCCGGCGGCCGGTTCGATATCCAGCTCAAGGGCTCCGGCCGCACGCCGTACTCGCGCGGCGGAGACGGCCGGGCCGCGCTCGGCCCGATGCTGCGCGAGTATATCATCAGCGAGGCGATGCACGCGCTGGGCATTCCGACGACGCGCAGCCTGGCGGTCGTGACGACCGGCGAGCCGGTGCGCCGCGAGACCGATCTGCGCGGCGCGGTATTGACCCGCGTGGCGGCGAGCCATCTGCGCGTCGGCACGTTCCAGTACGCCGCCCAGTGGGGCGGGCCGGACGCGGTACGGACGCTGGCCGACTACGCCATCCGGCGGCATTATCCCGATATCGCGCCGGATGCCGAAGACCGTTATCTTCGGCTGCTTGAAGGGGTGCTGGAGCGGCAGGCTTCGCTGGTCTCGCAGTGGATGCTCGCCGGATTTATCCACGGCGTGCTGAATACCGACAACGTGGCGATCGGCGGGGAATCGATCGACTACGGGCCGTGCGCTTTTATGGACGCTTACGATCCGTCGACCGTATTCAGCTCGATCGACACCGGCGGCCGCTACGCTTACGGCAACCAGCCGTATATCACGCTCTGGAACGTGACCCGGCTGGCGGAAACGCTGGTTCCGCTGCTGCACGAAGAGCAGGAACGCGCCGTCGAACTGGCGCAGACGATGCTGGACCGCTTCGAGCGGCTGTATTTGGATCACTGGCTCGCCGGAATGCGGGCCAAGCTGGGTCTGTCCGGCGCGGAGCCGGAAGACGAGCAGCTGATCGGCGATCTGCTGGATCTGATGAAAGCGTTCAGAGCGGATTACACGAATACGTTCGTCGGGCTGACGTTCGACGCGCCGGTCGGCGAAGCGGACCAAGCCGGGGGAGAAGCGGCAGTCGAAGCGCAGGCGGGCGAAGATCGGGCGGCCGCGGCGCCGTCGATCGCGGACGACGCGGGCAACGCCGAGCTGGATTACGCCGGCGTTCGCGAAGCAGGCGCCGGCAGCGGGCCGGATGCCGCCAAAGCCGGGGCGGCATCCGGCGGCGAACTTTCCGCTGCCGGCATCGGCGCGGAGGAAGCCGCCCGCCCGGCTTCGTTTCCGGGCGCCGACGCTCTGCTGGGCAGCGGCGAGTACCGCGCCTGGCGAGAGCGCTGGCAGGCGCGGCTGGGCCGCCGGAGCGATTCCGCGTCCGCCGCGTTCGAGCGGATGCGCCGTCATAATCCGGCGGTGATTCCGCGCAATCACCGGGTGGAAGAAGCGCTGGCGGCGGCCGTGAACGCCGACGATTACGGTCCGCTGCGCAGGCTGGTCGACGCGCTGTCGCGGCCTTACGCGCACGCGGCCGACCAGGCGGAATACGCGCAGCTTCCGCCGCAGGAAGGCGGCGGTTACGTGACCTACTGCGGCACGTAAAAGGTGTGCGCCGTATCCGAAGCGGCGCGTTCGCGGCGGATAACCGGACCGCGATCGTGCAGCGGCCGGCTTGGAACCGCGGCAGGCGGCTTTTTCCCGGCATCGCTGCGGGAGAAGAGCCGCTTTTTTGGCGGGCGGAATCGGCGCCGGACAAACGTAATCTATGCCGACAACACTTCCGGTGAAGCGCCCCGGGTCCGCCTGTATTATTTTCAAGCCCGAAAGCCCTGCAAGTCCCACCCCGTGCCATCCCGGCAATGAAAGCGTATAATAAAATCATATCGCGATAAGGAGTGAGTCCATGACCCGCACGATCCGACCGACCGAAGACCAGCAGTATTACGAACTGACGAGTCCCACGGCGCTGCCGAAAGCTTCGGGCTTCCTGTGGAACGACCAGATGATGATCCACATGAACTGCCGCGGCTACGCCGTCGCCCAGTTCATGCAGCCGGAGCCGGCCAAGTATTCGCACGCGCCCAACCTGGAAGCGAAAACGTTTATGCAGCCCGAACAGCCGTATTACGCGCACCATCCGGGGCGTTTTCTGTTTATCAAGGACGAAAAGGACGGACATATCTTCTCCGCTCCGTACGAGCCGACGCGCGAGCTGCCGGAGACCTACATATTCGCGGCGGGCAAGCACGATATCGTGTGGACGATTATCCACCGCGGCCTGCGTATCGAGCTGCGGCTGACGCTGCCGAGGGACGGAGCGGCCGAGCTGTGGCGGATCAAGGTGAAGAACGAAGGCGAAGAAACGCGCAAGCTCAGCTTGTATCCGTATTTCAGCGTCGGCTACATGTCGTGGATGAACCAGTCCGGCGAATACGTCGAGGAGCTGGGGGCCGTCGTCTGCTCGTCGATCACGCCGTACCAGAAAGTGCAGGACTACCCGGCTATCCAAAAGCTGCGCGACAAAACCTACCTGCTGGCCGAAACGAAGCCGCTTGCATGGGAAGTGAGCCAGGAGGCGTTCGAAGGCGAAGGCGGCATTATGCGTCCGTCGGCGCTGGAGAGCGAAACGCTGGCCTGCGGCGATTCCCGCTACGAGATGCCGGCCGCCGCGATGCAGTATCGGGGCGAGTGGGCGCCGGGCGAAGAGCGGGAGTACCGGTTCGTGTTCGGGCCGGCGAAGGACGAGGAAGAAGTGGCGGCGATCCGGGAACGGTACTTCGGCGGAAATAAAAACGCGGCCGGCGCGGAACCCGCCAACGGGGCGTTCGGAAACCCGGATTTATTTTCGGCAAAAGAAAACGGAGGCGGCGGGGAGCGCGAGGGAGATCCGGCGGCGTTTTCCGAAGACGGTTTCGATGCGGCGGCGCGCGATTACGCGGACTATATCGCGGCGGGCCGGGGCTGCCTGGACATCCGGACGCCGGACGCCGATCTGGACAACTTCGTCAACCACTGGCTGCCGCGTCAGGTGTATTATCACGGCGTGACCAACCGGCTGTCCACCGATCCGCAGACGCGCAACTATTTGCAGGACCATATGGGGATGAGTTATATCGATTCGCGCAGCACGCGGAATGCGTTTCTGACGTCGCTGTCGCAGCAGCGGGAAGACGGTTCGATGCCGGACGGCATTGTGCTGTACGAAGGCGCGGAACTGAAATATATCAACCAGGTGCCGCATACGGACCACTGCGTCTGGCTGCCGGTGTGCCTGCTGACGTATCTCGACGAAACGAACGACTACGGCCTGCTGGACGAAGAAGTTCCGTATGCGGGCGGGAACAAAACGGCGTCCGTCTTCGAACATATCGACCGCGCGGTGCAGTGGCTGATCGGCGACCGGGACGAGCGCGGGCTGAACTATATCAACCAGGGCGACTGGTGCGACCCGATGAATATGGTCGGCTACAAAGGCCGCGGCGTGTCCGGCTGGCTGACGATCGCCACCGCGTATTCGTGCCGGGTGTGGGCGGACATTTGCGAGCGCGGCGGCCGCGCGGACGAAGCAGCGGAGTACCGCGAGCAGGCGGAGGAGATCAACGGCGCGGTCAACCGGCATCTGTGGGACGGCGACTGGTACGCGCGCGGCATTACGGACGACGGGATTGCGTTCGGCATCCGGTCGGACGAGGAAGGCCGGATCTTCATTAATCCGCAGGGCTGGTCGCTGCTGAGCGGCGCGGCGGACGAGTCGAAAAAAGCGAAGCTGATCCGCGCGGTGGAAGAGCAGCTGGAATCGCCTTACGGCGTGGAGAAGCTTGCGCCGTCGTACACGGCGATGCGCGAAGACGTCGGCCGGGTCACGCAGAAGCATCCGGGCTCGGCGGAGAACGGCGCGGTGTACAACCATGCGGCGGCGTTTTATATTTACGCGCTGTACGCGGTCGGCGAGAAAGAGAACGCCTACCGGCTGCTGCGCAAGATGCTGCCGGGCACGGACGAAGCGGACATCGCGCAGCGCGGCCAGCTTCCGGTCTTTATCCCGAATTACTATCGGGGGGCTTACCGGCAGTTCCCGCGCACGGCGGGCCGCTCCAGCCATCTGTTCAACACGGGCACCGTGCCGTGGGTGTACCGCTGCGTGATCGACGGCTTGTTCGGCGTGCAGGGAACGCCGGACGGCCTGCGCGTCGCGCCGCAGCTGCCGGCCGACTGGAGCGAAGCGTCCGCCGTGCGCCGGTTCCGCGGCGCGGAGTACCGCATCGCGATCACGCGCGAAGCCGGGGTAAGCGAAGCGGAAGTGTATGCCGGCGGCGAGCGGCTGGACGGCGGGATCGTCCGGCACGCGCAGCCGGGCGGGGTGTACGAAGTTAAGGTGAAGCTGCCGCTGTAGAAGCGCTGCGGCTGCGGCGCTGGCGCGGACCGCGCACCGCGGTTTCTTTTGCGGGCCGGATTCGGGCTCCGATTACGGGTACGTTTCCCGGTTTCCCGATTGGGCCGCGGATGCTTGTGCCATCGGATTGGCACCACGCTTGGCGGCCAGGCGTTCATACGATCCGTTAAATACCGGAAGTTTGCGAGAAACCGGCGTTAAAAGATAGGCGATCCGTTAGCGCGTGCGGGACCGGCGATAAGCCGGTCTTTTTTATTTGAATTACGATTGATTGAAGGAGACCGCGGCGCAACCGTCCGGATTCCGGCGTGAATTCGCGGTAACCTCGGCTGCTTCCTCGCTGGATGTACATTGAGGAAAGTGGTACACTATTTTAAAAGTTATTTATGAAACAGGGTTTCGCTTAGTGAAACTAATCTGAGTTCATCTATAAGGAGCGATGCAAAATGAGCGAGCAGGCCGGAAATGACAAAGCGGACCATAACGGACCCGACGGCAGGGAAACCCAAAGCGGCCGGCATGAAGCCGGTCGACCTGACGACAGCAACCCCGACAGCAAAGCCCGGTTCTCCGACCGGGTCGAAGCTTACGCCAAATATCGTCCGGGCTACCCGGCGGAGGCGGTCGATTACGTCTGCGAAGCGGCGGGCTTGAGCGCAGGTTCGGCCGCCGCCGATCTCGGGGCGGGCACGGGGATTTTCTCCAAGCTGCTGCTGGAGCGCGGCGTAAAGGTCGTCGCGGTGGAGCCGAATCGGGAGATGCGCGAAGCGGCGGAGGCGGCGCTGGCCGGCTTCGAAGGATTCCGGTCCGAAGACGCTTCGGCCGAAGCCACCGGACTGCCGGACGGTTCGGTGGACGGGATCGTCTGCGCGCAGGCGTTTCACTGGTTCGACCGCGAAGCGGCGCGTATCGAATTCGACCGCATTCTCAAGCCGGGCGGCCGCGCCGCGCTGATCTGGAACGCCCGCCTGACGCAAGGCAGCGCCTTCCTGGAGCAGTACGAAGAGCTGCTGCTGCGGCGCGGCACGGACTACAGCGAGGTCAATCATCGCAATGTGTCGCCGGACATCCTGCACGGATTTTTCAAGCCCGGCACCCTGTCCGAAAAGCGCTTTCCCAACCGGCAAACCTTCGATTTCGAAGGCTTGAGCGGCCGCGTGCGTTCTTCGTCTTACGTGCCCGCGCCCGGTACCCCCGGCTACGAGCCGCTGATGGAAGAACTGCGGGAAATCTTCGATCGCAATCAGGAGAACGGCCGGGTATTTTTCGACTACGAAACGGAAGTGTATATCGGCGAAGTGTAGAAGCGCAGAAGCAGGCGAGCGCGGTAATGTGGACATGTAGAAACGTAGAAATGTAGAGAAGCGGGGAACCGGACAAGGAGCGGCGCCGAAGTATGCGAACGCTCAAAAAGGGATGGACTATGCACGGCGAAAATGGAACGGCGGCGTTTCGAGCAGCGGCTTCGGATGGAAACGACGAAGCTGCCGCCAAACCCCGTCTTTTTCGGTTTGCCGCATCACTCGCGTTGTTCTGACGGAACCCGGAGATGCTGTTCGGCCAAATCGGGCTGGCTACCGCGGATTAACGCGAATCGAAATATCGTGCCCGAAAGCGCCGAGCCCGACATTTCGAACCCCCGCGGCCTCGATGCGAGCCCGCCAATTCAAAGGATGCGCGGCTCAATCGCCGGCTTACTCACTTGTTCTATCCAGGACCTGTACGCAAACTCACTGAAGCGCATCTTGACCTGCTTTTTCGCCCTCTTAAGGATTCGTGCATGCTTGAGGCGCCAATCCGTTAACGCTGCGTCGTGTTTCCTTGACGGGTCCCCGCTCCGCATTCACAACTCCGCTCTCAAAGCTCCGCGGGTAAGCCCGTGCGAGCCGAGCTCCAGTTCCACAGTTCTTTCGCCCGCGGCTCTTCATAGGATTCGTCCGAGGACGGAATCGCCCTGGGGCCGTCCCAGTACGTGCCGCTGTGTTCGACCGGAAGATGCTTCAGCAGCAGTTCGGCCAGGTCTCCGCCGGACTGTTTGGTGCTGCGCACGGCGCTGTTGAACAAACGCAGCGCGGGCATGACATAGTTCCAGGCGAACCGCAGAATCGGCGGGAAGTTCCGCGACAGGGCCGAGCCTTTGCCGGGCATCATGCCGGGATTGAAAGCCGTAACGATCACGGCGCGGCCGGCGCGCCGCAGCCGCCGGTCCAGCTCGTAGGCAAAGTACAAATTGCACAGCTTGGAAGTCGTATAACGGACGCTTCCGCGCTGGGCCGGCGAAAGCTGCGCCAGCTGCCGGTCGGACGCGGCCGGATCGGCCATGATCTCCGGGTGTTCGTAGCGGGGAGCGGGCATGCCGGTCTTGGCGGAAGGGTCGTGGGTATCGCTGCTGACGACAAGCACCTGTCCGCCTTCTTCAAGCTGTCCAAGCAGCAGCCGGACGAGCAGGAAATGCCCGAGGTGGTTGACGCCGAATGTCGCTTCCACGCCGTCGTCGGTCGCCCGGGTTTCCTGCGCGAAATTCGAGCCGGCATTGCAAATAATTGCGCGCAGCGGCGGCAGCCCGGCGGAAGCAAACCGATCCGCGAAGCGGCGCACCGAATCGAGCGAAGCCAGATCGAGGGTCATTGCGGTAATATGGCGGCTGCCGGTTTCCCGGATCAGCGTTTGTACGGCGGGCTCCATTCGCTGCATGCTGCGCGAGGCGATCACGATATGCCAGCCGCCGGAGTCGGCGGCGATCTTCTTGGCGGCCTCGAAGCCCAGACCGGCATTGCCCCCGGTAATAATAACGGTTCCGCCCTGCGGTGCTGCCGGCTTTTCCCGGTTTGTATTCATTCACGGCACTCCATTCATCGATTGATATTAAATACGATACAGTACCGTATCGTATATTGTCAAGAAGAAACCCCGCTTTCGCATGAAAACGGGGCTGACGGTGAATACAATTGCCATACACACAAACTCCGGTCCGACCGCCGCCGGTTACTATCTACCGTTCTCTCAACCCGTTCAGCAGCAGGTCGACCGCCTGCTTCAATTCCGCGTCGAGTTCGGCTTCGCCGGCGGCAGGCTTGAGCAGCAGGCGGTATACGGCGAAGCCGACCATAAAGTCGGTGACCACATTCAGATCGACATCGCCTCGCAGGCGTTCCGATTCGCGGAAGCGTTCGACCAGCAAAGAGATTTCCTGCGTTTTGGGCAGCGAATGCTGCTCCCAGTACGATTCCGACACCGGCGAACTGCCGGCGAGCGTGGAGATCAACAGCGACAGCATCTGCCGGCCAAGCGGGTTGTTCATACGCTGCGCAAAGCTGCTCGACAGCGCAAACAGCGATTCTGGCAGATCGCCGTGCAGATCGGTGTTCATCTCCGGCTTGATCCGTTCCAGCGCGGCGACGATCAATTCGTCTTTGCCGCCCCAGCGGCGGTAAATGGAGCTTTTGCCCACGCCGGCACGCTGCGCGACCGTCTCAATGCTGAGCTTGTCCACGCCGCCTTCGGCCAGCACGTCAAGCGTCGCCTGCAAGATGCCGGCATGCACTTCTTCACTTCTCGGCCGTCCGCGCGAAGGCGCCAGGGAAGCCTTCGCCGCGCCGTCGGCGCCCGTGCTTCGCGTATTTTCTTTTTTACCATCCGCCTTATGTGGACGCGCTTTGTTGCTTTCCATAGTCGTTCCTCCCATTCCTTCGTTCCTCGGCGGTTACAATCCCAGCTTCATCGCCATGCTGTAGCCGTTTGGGCCGAAGTTGTAGCGTTTGCGCAGCTCGATCAGGTCCGGGCCGAACGTGGCTTCCAGCGTATCGCGGTGCGCCTGCATAATCTCGTAAATATACAGATCGTGAATAATGACTTCGGTGATCGGCATGACCAGCCCCGGATGCACCGTCCAGGCCGCGCGGCTGTCCGTGCCCAGCGATACGATGCCGGCGACGACCTCGCGGTCGTCCGCGCTGACGACGAGCCAGCGGCCGCCGTATTCGCGCGTGATCTCCGCGCTCGAATCGTGCGGGTACACCTGCGCGAAATCGAATTCCAGCTCCCCGTACAGGATCATCAGGATGTCCAATCCCCGCCCGGCCGCGGCGCGCAGTTCCGGTTCCAGCAGCTTCGCTTCTTCCGGCCAGATCTCCAGCAGCACGCGCCCTTCGGCGCGGCGGATCGTTTCGGCCGCCCGGCTCAGGATGGCGTCGGCGCCGTTGATGTTCCATATATTTTCGCGGTTCGACGCGACGTAAGCGTACTGTTCCAGCGCCGCCTCGGCCGCTTCGAGCGACGCTTCGGCGCGGCGCTTTTTAAGCCGGATCAGCTCCTGCGGCGGCAGCGGCGTATAGAGCGCCGGTTCTTCGTGGCTCACCATGACTTCGCCGCGCTCGACCAGTCCGCCCAGCACTTCGTAGATCTTGGAGCGCGGCACGCCGGAATTGAGCGAGATGGCGTAGCCCGACAGCGGCGATTTATCCAACAGCGCCAGATAAGCCCTGGCTTCGTATTCGGTAAAGTTCAATTCCTGCAGCATGTGGACGATTTCGGGCTTCATGCTTGGGCCTCCCCGTGTTCGCGATAGACTCGGCCGCGGGCGGCGCGGCGCCGCTTGCAACAGCCGTTTCCATTATCCCACTTGACAGCCGATAGCGCCAATGCTATATCTGTATACCAGTGACTACTGGAGTAGCGACTAATAAAGTTCGATGAAGGAGGTACGGAATTGGGCACTCTTGCGAAAAGGAAAACACAGCTTGTGCAGACGAATATCGCCGATACCGGGCTTCGTCATACGCGGACGCTTTACCTGATTGCCGCGTTAATTGCGATTATGCTCTGGAGTACGTCTTTCGTCGGTACCAAGATCGCGTACGCTTCGTTTCCGCCGCTGACGCTCGGAGCCGCAAGGTTCGCGATCGCTTCGGTGATTCTGGGAGTTATCGTGGCGGTGCGCCGCGAGTTCGCGCTGCCCGCACGCCGGGACCTCGGCATGATGGCTCTCAGCGGACTGCTGGGCACGACGATGTATTTCGCGCTTGAAAATATAGGCGTGCAGTTGACGACGGCGTCGAGCGCCGCGCTGATCGTCGCTTCGTATCCGGCCGTGACGGCGCTGCTGGAGTTCTTTTTTTACCGGACGAGGATTTCATGGATGCGCGGAATCGGGATCGCGATGGCGATCTTCGGCGTATACCGGATCTCGGGCGGCGCGGCGCAGCAGGGCGGGGAGCACGAGCTGACCGGCAATCTGCTGCTGATCGCGGCGGGCTTCGTGTTTGCGGTGTATAACTTCGCGACGCGCAAAGTGGTCGGCCGCTACTCGATGGCGACGGTGTCTTTCTACCAGACGATCGCGGGTACGATTGCGTTTATCCCGCTCGCATTGATCGAAAAAGACCAATGGCGGATGCCGACGACGGAGTCGATCTGGATGCTGCTGTATCTGGGGCTGTTCTGCTCGGTGGCGGCGTTTATGCTCTACAATTACGGGCTGCGGGGACTGACGGCGGGTACGGCGATGGCTCTGATGAATCTCGTGCCGATTTTCGGCGTCGCCTTGTCGATCACGGTGCTTGGAGAGGCGCTGCGGCCGGGGGATTGGATCGGCGGGAGCATCGTGATCCTGGGCGTGATCCTCAGTGTGAGGGAAAAGAAAAAGCCGATCCGGTGAGCGAAGCGGAAGCTTATCCGCCGCAAGAGAAATTGCCGGCGTATACGTCCGAAGCGCAATTTTCGAAAAGCTCAAAGCCGCGTGTTGAAATCGAGAAAGCGGCCGCGGCCGCTTTCCGTGGAATAAGGGTTTGGGGCGAAGTTTATTGACTTGTCTCGAATCAACGCAGGATTGGATTACAGCGAGACAAGCAGCTAATTTCGCTTGGATACTGCTCAATCCCGATAACGGATCGTCATGCTCAGATGAACGGTGTCCGTTCCCGAATTGCGGTAACGGTGAGGGCGATCGGCGCGGAAGCGGATCGCGTCGCCGCCGAAGATCGTATGGCTTACGCCCGCGATCATCAGCTCGAGCGTGCCCGCGAACAAAGAGATCAGTTCTTCGGTTCCTTCGCGGTGCGGTTCCGATTCCAGCACACAGCCCGGTTCCATCTCCAGCGTATACACTTCGAAGCCGCGCTCGGCGTCGTAAGGAAACATCGGATACAGCCGGTAGGTTTGCTCCGAGTCTTCCATCATTTGAATATTCGCCCGGCTCACCGCGACGGCGTCCGCGGGCGGTTCGACGATTAAAGAAGTGAACGAGACTTTCAGCCCGTTGGCGATTTTCCATACGGTGGTAAGCGATGGACTGGATTCGTCCCGCTCGATCTGGCCGAGCATCGTTTTGCTGATGCCGGTGAGGTCGGCGAGCTTATCCAGGCTGAGTTTGCGTTCGGCGCGTTATTCCAGCCTTTTCTGATCCGTCATGCAAAAGGATTCAATACCAACATGGCGCTGCTGCTGGTATACAGCGCCGCGGCGGTCTGGATCTGATCGGCGGAAGCCGCGTTGCGAGAAATTCGGTTTCTTCTGTATAATATTCAAAAAACGAACGCCGGACGACGCGAACTACGCGCCGATGACGGACGAACTGCGCCGAATCTTCGACCGTACCGCGAAGAACGGCCGGATTTCTTTTGACTATGAAACGGAAGTGTACTGGGGGACGTTGTAAGCTAATTCCTGCCCCGCAGACTCATCAGCAGCACGACCGCGATGATGCACATCGTGCCGCCCCACTGCCAGGTTCCGAACGGTTCATGCAGCCAGACCACCGTGGTCAGCACGGCCGCGAGCGGCTCCAGGCTGCCGAGTACGATCGTTTCCTGCGGCGGCAGATTGCGCAGGCTTTCGATATAAAACCAGAAAGCCAGCGTCGTCCCGAAGACCAGCACGAACGCCAGATACCCGTAACCGGCAGCATCCAGCGCCGGCCAGGGAGCATTCCACGGCGGACGAATCGCCGCAAGCGCCAGACCGCCCACCGTCATCGCCCAGCCGACCACGACGAGCGAATCGTATCGGCGCAGCAGCGGGACGGCGGCCAGCGTGTAGAAAGCGGCGGCGACCGCGGACAACAATCCCCAGATCACAGCCGGCGCGGGTACGGACAACGACGACAACGAACCGTTGGTGAGCAGCATGAAGCAGCCGAGCAAGGCCAGCGCAGCGGTCGTAAGTTCAAGCCGTGTAGGCGCCTGGCGCCGTCTCAGCAGCACATACAGCAGCGCGACGACCGGGGACATATATTGAAGCAGCGTCGCGACGGCCGCGTTCCCGTAGCCGATCGATGCGATAAACGTATACTGCACCGCGAGCATCCCGGCCAATCCGTAGATCAGCAGCAGCGGCGCGATCCGGCGGTCGGTCCAGATCCGCAGCAGTTGCCGGCCGCCTTTCAGCGCGAATTGCAGAAGCAGCAGCAGCGGTCCCGCGACCAGCAGGCGGATCGTGACCAGCCAGGCCGCGTCGGCGCCGTAATGGTGCATCAGCTTCTGGGACACCGTACCGCCGACGCCCCATAACACGGCGCCCGCGATAACGAAAAACAAACCGGTTTTGCGATTCGGGGAGAGATCGGCCGCAGTGTCCGGCGACATTGCGGTTTTTTGCCGCGTTTGCGGCTTTTTTTGCGGTTCCGTTCTTTTTTCCATCCTGTCGATTTCCTTTCTTTTCGGCCGCTGTGGCAAACCGTTCTATCGTGATAGAATGATTGTAAGCGGAGAAAGACACGAAAAATACGCGAAAAGAAGCCAAAAATATCGGGGTATTGAGGTGAATCATGCAAAACCGGAATTTTCCGATCGAAAGCGAAAGTCTGCGCGAGCTGACGTCCCACCGCACCGCGATCCTGCCGGTCGCTTGTTATCGCACGCGGATCGACCGCCATGTGCACGGCCGCATTCCGCTGCACTGGCACGACGAGGTGCAGTGGGTCCGGGTCGAGCAGGGAGAAGGCGCGTTCCGGGTCAACGACGAAGAATTGACGCTGCGCGCGGGCGAAGGATTGTTTATCAACGGCGGCTGCCTGCACGGAGCGGAAGACCGGAACCGTTCGGGCTGCGTCTACGTCTCGCTCAATGCCGCCCCGCATTTCCTGCTGCCGGGCGAGCTGCGGGAGGCGTACCTGACGCCTTATCTGGGCGCGGCCGGCATGCCTTATCTGCGCTTCGACGCCCGGTCGGGGCGGGGAGAACGGCTGCTGGACGGGATCGGCGAAGTGCACCGGCTGCTTGAACAAAAGCCCGCTTTTTACGAACCGGAGATCGCGATGCTGCTGACCCGGTTATGGCACGACGTGATCGCGGGCGGGCCGGAGCCGAAGCCCGGCGAAGAACGCGGAATGCGCAGCCGGCGGGTCAAGCATATGCTGAATTGGATTCACGACCATTACGCCGAACCGGTTCGTTTGGAGGACATCGCGCGGGCGGGCGGTTTGAGCCGGTCGGAATGCTGTCGGTACTTCAATACTTTTCTCGGCGGCACGCCGCTCGGTTACGTCGCGGATTACCGGATTCGGCAGGCGATGGATCTGCTTCGGGGAGACGCGAACGTGACGGAGACCGGCTACCGCGTCGGGTTTGTCAGCACGAGCCATTTTATCGAAAAGTTCCGGTTGAAGACGGGGCTGACTCCGTTGGCGTACAAAAAGAAGGAGGCGAACAAGACGTGACATCGATCGTCAAAGTGAACGGGGCGGCGAGAGCGGACTTTCTTGGTTTGCTGCCGGGCGACGTATGGGTAGGGTGTCGTTATGGGGCGGAAGGGCTTGCCGGAAGCGTGAATCGGGAACAATTTTTGGCGTTGAGAAGAATAAAGCCGGCGGCTAAATTCGTATTGTCGTTCAACGAATACGATACGCCGCACGAGAAGCGGCTGCGGCTGCTGGACGAACTGGCGCCGGATTATTACGAATACACGCCGCCCGATCCGTTGAAAAAAGCCGAATTCGCCGCCTGCATGGAGCGGCTGGGCGAGATTGAAGTCCCGAAGATCGCGGGGCCTTTTCCGGTGCTGAAGGACGATATGTCGATGATCCGCGAGCGCGAGCCGTTTGCCGAGATGACGCGTCGGGGGACGGTTTATTTTCTTTTCGACGTGGAGTCGGCGGTGGATGCGGACTTCCGGTTATCGACTGCGCAGCGGCGCGAGCTGGACGACTTCTGGGCGGAGTTTCCGGCGTTGGCGAACGATTCGTTCGATCGGTTGGACACGTATCCGCTGCAAAACCAGCATGGATACTCTCTGGATGCGATCGTGCCCGGAACGGATCAATCGGCGCGAAGCGGGAACGCGATGACGTCGGCGAAGATTGTTCGGCTGTTGAAAACGCTGAGGTAAACGCCAGCCTTGATTTTACATGAATTCGAAAAAATACCGCACCACATGAAAAAACACCGGCGCCGTATACGTGAGGCTGTCGATCTGGCTCAAATAGCTTTTTTTCGGCGCGGCCGCTTTGTCTTCGCCTTCGATCAGCAGATCGCGCTTGAGTACGGACACGGTCAGGCTGCCGAAGAAACCGGCGAGCGACAGCAGCATGCCGAACCAGAGCGAAGCCTGCGGGCCGAACGGCGTCAGCAGCGGGGCGAGGGCGTACGCGGCGGCCGTCGTCGCGATGAACGCGCAGACGAAACCTTCCCAGGTGAGGCGCGGGTTGGCGGTGGGCACGACTTTCTTTTTGCCGAAATAAAGAGATACCGCCATATGGACCACGTCGTTGAGCTGCGTCAGGACGACCAGGAACAGCACCAGCCCGCCGCCGTATTCCGGGGTCGCGAACTGGAAATAAGCGAGGTGGCTCAGGCCGAATACCATCAGCATCAATCCCCATTGGGTCGAGCTGACGCTGCGCAGGAAGCCGAACGTGCCTTTGCCCAGCAGTCTCGGAATCGGCAGCACCAGGAACACGTACAGCGGGATAAACACGATAAACATGCCGTACCAGCCGGTGTAAATCCAGTAGAACTGCACGGGAATCGCCAGATACGCCCACAGGAACAGCCGCCGGTCGGCTTTGCGGGTTCCCCGGATCATCGAAAAATATTCCTGGAGCGCGAAGAAACACAGGATCATCAGCGAGACCAGCGAGACGGCGGGCGAGAACAGGGTGGCGAGGCAGAAGATAAAGAACATCCCCCACCAGACTTTCATGCGCGCGCCGATGGACGAATAATCTTTGCCGGGCTGCCGGCGGCTGACGAACACGTAGACCAGATTCGCGGCGGCCAAAGCGACAAGCACAAGCAGCAGAACCACGTAAGAACTGAACAAATCATCACCAACTTATCGGGAAGTCGAATTCCGGCAAAACAGTCATATGTTATAATATAGGAATCACTCGAAATGGCGCAATGCCTTTGTTCGGCGCGGGCGTTTGACGAAGCCGGAAGCCGGGCCACGCGCCGGATAAGGAGAGACCCAGGCATGACGGACAATCGCTGTGTTTATATTTTGCTGACGAACACGGGCACGCTGTTTACGCGGATGATCCAGACCTACACGCGCGCGCCGTACAACCATGCTTCGATCTCGTTCGACCGCGAATTGGGAGAACTGTACAGCTTCGGCCGCAAAAATCCGTACAACCCGCTCGACGGCGGCTTTGTGCGCGAGGATGTACGCACCGGCACGTTCAGCCGCTACCCGAACACGACCTGCGTGATCTACGAGCTGAACGTGACGGAGCGCGAAGTGGAGAAGATGCGGCGGGTGCTGAACGTGTTTATCCGCAGCCGGGAAAAGTATCTGTACAACCTGCTCGGCATCGTCGGCGTGGCGTTCAAAGAGCCGGTGGAGTTCAGTAATTCGTATTTCTGTTCGCAGTTCGTAGCCGAGATCCTGCACCGCTCCGGAATCAAGATCTGGAACAAGCTGCCCGCGCTGGTGACGCCCGACGATTTCCGGCAGAGCGAGCGGATGGCGCTGGTGTACGAAGGCAGGCTGAACGCTTACGAGCCGGCGCCGCCGGACAGCCGGCAGGAAATTTGAAGCGTGGACAAAGGAGAGTAACGACGTTGAAAATCGGACGAAACGACCCGTGCTTCTGCGGGTCGGGCAAAAAGTACAAGAAGTGCTGCATCGATAAAGCAATCGTCATCCAGCCGTCGGACAAGTTCGCGCGGCTGCGGCAGGCCGACCCGGCATTCTCGCCGCGATCTTACGTGCTCGGCCGGATTGCCGGCCTGAACGAACGCCTGGCTGCGGAGCCGCGCAGCGAAGAGCTGGACGCCGGGCTGATGGAGCTCGCCGGCGATCTGCTGGACGATCTGGACGGCGCGCGCCTGCACGCGGTTACGCCTTACGGCGAGGGATTCCGCCCGGCGGAGCGCCGCCTGCTCGAAGCGTTGGCGAACCGCCTCTGGGGCGGCCTCGTGCTCGGCGGCTTCGAGGAGCAGGATATCCTGCGTCCGCTGTTGGGCTTCGCTTCGCAGGCGCTGGCGAACGGCCTGGACGAGCGGCAGCCGGTGTCGGGCGCGGTGCTGACACTGGATGAAGACGGCGAGCTGCTGCGCTGGGAGACGGCGCCTTTCGAAGGAGCGGGCGAGCCGGAAGGGTTCGAGCTGGAGGTAAAAGCAGACGGGGAATAAGCGATCCGGAGGAAGGGAAACCGGGTACGCGCAAACGGAGGCCGCGTCTTCGCATCACGCATTCGTGATGCGGGGCCGCGGCTTTTTTGGCGTTGCGATGTGCGCCGACGCATCGGCCGACACAAGATAAAGAAAGAAGTAACCAGGCCCGAACCCTCGTCCGAGCCAAACTCAAAAAAACCTTCATCCCGCGATTGGCGCGGGGGTGAAGGTTTTTTCGTATTCGTTATAGTCTGTGCGAGTTTTCAGACGGGGCCTCCGAGTTTTGGAGAGAACCTGTTTCTTCCTGCTCGAAAAAAAGATCGAAAACCGAAATAATTGCAGGAATACATCTAATTCGCCGAAAATCAACGGAAACCGAACAATAAGAGCGCCAGTACATCTATTTCGCCTGAGAAGCAAGAAAAAAGGCCGATTTCGCAAAATTAAGTGTACCTGTGCAGTTATTTGAGCAGTATCGGAGCCGGGCGGCAAATTAACTGTATCTGCGCAGCTAATTCACCGCAGCGGGATTCCTTACGCCGGGAACCGCACCGAAAACGTCGTTTTTCCGCCGATGGCGCTGCTGGCGGAGATGTGGCCTTTGTGCTGTTCGACGATCGACTTGGCGATCGCAAGGCCCAGGCCGTGCCCGCCCTGCGAGCGGGCGCGCGATTTGTCCGTCCGGTAGAAACGGTCGAACACGCGGGGCAGATGCTCGGCGGGGATGCCTTCGCCGGTGTTGGTCACGGCGAGCACGATCTCGCCGTGCTCGCGCTTCAGCAGCGCGTCGATCGTGCCGTTCGGACCGGCGTACTTGATCGCGTTGTCCAGCAGGATCATCGTCACCTGGATGATCTGCTCGCGGCTGCCGACGATGCCGAGCCCCGGCTCGATGCTGTAATCGAGCGTCAGGTTCTTTTCGAACACGACCGCTTCCATCGTCAGCATCACGTTCTCGACCGCCTCGCTCAGATCGAAGCGGGCGAAGACCATATTGGTCCGCGAGTCGTCCATCTCGGTCAGGTAGAGCAGATCGCCGGTCAGCTTCGCCATGCGCTCCGTCTCCGACTTGATATAGCGCAGCCACTTCTCCTGGCTGCGAATCGTGTCGTCGCCGTTTGCCAGCAGCACGTCCGCGTTGGTGTTGATTACGGCCAGCGGCGTCTTGAGTTCGTGCGACGCGTCCGCGATAAACTGTTTCTGCTTGTCGAACGCTTCGCGCACCGGCGCGATCGAACGGTTGGCGAAGAATCGGCTGAAGAAGAACAGCACGATCAGCATAACCAGGCCCACGGCCAGAAACGCGTAGATCAGAGTCGTCAGAATGGACTGACGGGACGTCGTATCGATAAAAACGTACATGGTGCCGTCGCTCGTCTTGAGCCTGCTGAAGGTCCAGCGGCTGTCGTCCAGCGTGAAATCCCCCTGATCGCGGCCGATCGACTGCGCCAGGCTCAGCGCCTCGGCGTAGAAGTCGTCGGTTACGCTCATATTGAACCGGGACTCCGTCGCGGCCAGCGTACCGGTCGAGTCGGTGCGCAGCATGAAGGAAACCGAACGTTCCGGCGGCATGTCGCCGCTGCCGAAGCCCGGCGGAGGTCCGCCCATATCGCCGCCGCTTTCGCCGCTGCCGGCTGCCGCTCCCGAACTTTCGCTCCCGTCCGCCGCGGCGTTATCCGCCGAACCCGCGGCGGCATCCGTTCTTTCGGCCGCGGCGGAACCGCTCCGGCCGGTATTTTCGCCGCCGCTGCCCGAACCGTTCTGCCCCGGATTCCCGCTTCCGTCGGCGCCCGGCTGCGCATCGTTCAGGTCGCCGTCGCGCAGATTGCCGTCCATGCCGCTGCGGTACAGATTGGTCGTGCGGTCCAGGTCCATGCCGATCTCATCGTGCACCTGACGGTACGTAATCACATAAATCGTCGCGAACGCCACCAGCATAATCACGACGATCGTGACCAGGTTGACGATCAGGAACCGGTTGCGCAGCTTGCTGAACAAGGGATTCGACGAATTTGACGTTTTGGCGCCGAACATTCCCATTACGCTTTGCCCTCCTCCAGCACGTATCCCACGCCCCGGATCGTCGTGATACGCGTTTCCGAACCGAGGAAATTCAATTTTTTACGCAAAAACGAAATATACACTTCCACATTGTTGTGCTCCGCTTCCGAATCGAATCCCCACAGCTTCTCGATGATCTGCTCTTTCGACGTGACCGCCTGCTTGCGCAGCATCAGCAGTTCCAGCAGCTCGCACTCTTTGAGGTTCAGCTTCATTTCCTTGCTTTTGACCGTCAGTTTGGGATTGGCCGTGTTCAGCCTGAGATCGCCGAATTGGAGTCCTTCTTCCGGCACCACCTCGCCTTTGCGCCGCAGCGCCGCCCGGATTCTCGCCAGCAGCTCGTCCGCGGAGAAAGGCTTCGCCACATAATCGTCCGCGCCGTAATCCAGCCCCGCGATCTTGTCGGGCGTCTCGCCTTTGGCCGTCAGCAGGATCACCGGAACGGACATGCCTTTGCCCCGCACCGTTTTGAGAATGCTGATCCCGTCCATGCCCGGCAGCATAATATCGAGCAGCAGCAGATCGTAAATATCGCTGAGCGCGTAATCGAGGCCGTCTTCGCCGTCGTGGACGACATCGACCGAGTAATTGTTCTTTTTCAAAATTTGCGACAAGGCTTCCGCCAGATGCTGTTCGTCTTCCACGATCAAGATTCGCATGAGTTTGCCACCCTCTGTTTGAGTTCTGTTTGTGCGTTGTGTTCATTATATCGGGCATACCTTTAATCAATCTTAAAGTTTTGTAGGGTGAAGTGTAGGGGTGGGGCGATCACGGCGCAGCCTTCCGTAAAGGAGGTGAAAGCCATGATCGTTCTCGCGGAGTTTGTGGATGTGTTAAAAGGTGCAGCGGCTGCATTGAGCATTTTGTTCAGCGGCCGAAAATTGTACCGATTGGCGCGTCGTAAAATCAAGCAGCGCAAGAGAAAACCCACCGCTAAAGGTTGACAGCCCGCGGTGGGTTTTGTACTAAGCAATTAGTGCGCGCCGTGGTTTCCCCCGGCTTTGTGTCCCAGCTCTGCCGTTCCAGCGGCAGAGCTTTTTGATTTGTTTCAATTATACTACCGGGAGCAGGACATTTTCAATCCTTTGCAAAAGCAGCATGGAAAACCTTAAATAAAATACAGCCTAGAGTCCAAGTGCAGCGATCTGCGCCTGGACTTTTTTTGCCGATAACAGCTTTTACAAAAGAATTTCCGTCTGCGGCATACCTATTTTGGTCTGAGTTTTTACCTTTGCAAATATGCTGCATATAATGAAAGAAAACCGCGGAACGCGAACGCAATGTAAAACGGGTGTAAAAAAACGGGGCGATTTCCCAGGATTTTTACAAACATCTCGATTATTTAAGATTCATTAAAGGTTGCGGCTCTAAGATACAGGTATGGCAAGCGAACACGAAAACCTACAGCGAAAGGAACGATGAAAGATGGCGATCGAGGTCTTCAACCGGTACGAAAGCAAATACCTGATGGATCATGCGGCTTACGAGAAAATTTACGCGGCGCTGCTGGAATATATGGAGAAAGACGAATACAACAAAAACGAGTTCTACTGTATCAGCAACCTGTACTTCGATACCCCGCACGATTCGTTGATCCGCCAGAGCCTGGCCAAGCCGAAATACAAGGAAAAGCTTCGCCTCCGCGCTTACGGCGTACCGAACGAAGACGCGAAAGTCTACCTGGAGATCAAGAAAAAAGTGTTCGGTCTGGTCAACAAAAGACGCACGGCGCTCAAGCTGAACGAAGCTTACGAGTTTGTCCGCACCGGACAGCCGCCCGAATTCCAGCCTTACATGAACGCCCAGGTGCTCGACGAGATCGAATACTTCCTCCGCCTGTACGACCTGGAACCGAAAGTGTATCTCTCCTACGACCGCAAAGCCCTGTTCGACAAAACGAGCCGCGATCTGCGGATTACGTTCGATACGAATATCCGCTGCCGGCGCTACGACGTCCAGCTGGAACGCGGCGATTACGGCGAGCAGCTGATGCAGCCGGGCCAGTGGTTGATGGAAGTGAAAGCGGAGAAGACGGTGCCGGCCTGGCTGTCGAAAATGCTGTCCGAACACGGACTGTACCGCACCAGCTTTTCGAAATACGGCAATGAATACAAGAAGCTGCTCAAAAACAGACGAATGGTGCCCGACCTGAATCCCAATATCCAATTGAACGCGGTAAGCGACCTGCCGACTACCGAACGTGCAACCGAAAAGGAGACTGTGCTTTATGCTTGATTCCATCCTCAACAGTACAACGACCGCAACGACCGACCTGACCCTGACCAATGCCCTGGTGACGATCGGCCTGGCGATTATCCTGGGCGCGATCATCAGCCTGACTTACATGAAAACGAACAAAGCGACCTACACGCAGGGCTTCACCCTGACGCTGGTCATTCTCCCGATCGTCGTCGCGGTCATCATCTTGATGATCGGCAGCAACGTCGCCCGTGCGTTCAGTTTGGCCGGCGCGTTCTCGATCATCCGTTTCCGCAGCGCGGCGGGCGATCCCAAAGACATCACGTACGTCCTGTTCACGATGGCGGCGGGCCTGGCCTGCGGCGTCGGCTCTCTCGGCTACGCGGTACTGTTCACCCTCATCCTCTGCGTCGTGATGTTCGTGCTCAGCCGCTTCAAATTCGGCGTGAAAAAGTCGCAGCAGAAGACGCTTAAAGTGACGATCCCGGAAAATCTCGGCTACGAAGAAGCTTTTGAAGAAGTGTTCCAAAAGTTCGGCGTGCAGCACGATCTCAAAAAGATCCGCACCACCGAACTCGGCAGCCTGTACGAACTGGTTTACTCGGTCACGATGGATCAAAGCGTCAATCAGAAAGCGTTTCTCGATTCGATCCGTACCCGCAACGGCAATCTCGACCTGTCGCTGACCATGGCTCCTCCGGTAGCGGCGGAATACTAAGTTTCTCGTCCAACGTCAGACAAACCATTCGGCCCGGCGCGGCTGTTACAGGGCGTCCGGGCCGGGCCTGCGCATAGAACGAACGCGTGCACAATACGAATCCGAACCGAAGAGAGGAAGAATCTTACCCATGAAAAAGACAACCAAGATCGAAAAAGCGAAAAAGTTCCAGACTGCAAAAGCGAAGCGGACCGCGGCTTTCCTCGGCGCGGTTCTGCTCTTGACCGGCGGCGCGGCAAGCGTCAGCGCCCAGGGGCTGTCGTGGAGTTCCTACAACGGCTATCTGCTCGCTTCCACGAGCGCCGATGCGACAACATCCTCTTCCGGCGCCGCGTCTTCCGCGTCGGACCTGAAAGTCGCGAATCTGAAAGTCTCCGATCTCGTCACGCTCAAAACGAAAGACTACGGCGTATCGTGGAACAAATCGACGTATACCACGATTGCCCTGAACAATACCAAAGCGACGGTCAGCGGTTCGGGCGCCAAAGCGACGGGCAGCACGGTCACGATCTCCAAAGCCGGCACGTACGTTATCAGCGGCAAGCTGACGGACGGACAAATTATCGTCGCTGCCGCCGATACGGACGATGTGCATATCGTGCTCAAAGGCGCGACGGTCGCGAACGACTCAACGTCGCCTTTCTATATCAAATCGGCGGATAAAGTCGTCGTCACGCTGTCGGCGGGCACCACCAATACCTTTACCGACGCTTCGGACTATACGTTCGCCGAAGGCGAAGACGAACCGGATGCGGCCATTTTCAGCAAAACGAACCTGACGATCAACGGCACGGGCGCGCTGAACGTGACGGGCAATTATAAAGACGGCATCCACAGCAAAGACAATCTGAATATCGTGAACGGCAAGATTACGGTCAAAGCCGCGGACGACGCCATCGTCGGCAAAGACCGCGTCGTGATCGAGAACGGCACATTCAAGATTACGGCCGGCGGCGACGGCATCAAGTCCAATAACGACAGCAACACGGCCAAAGGCTTCGTCGCGATCTCGAACGGCACATTCGATATCACGGCGGCAAACGACGGCATCCAGGCGGAAACGTCGCTCGTCGTGGACGGCGGCACATTCAATATCGTGACCGGCGGCGGATACAAGAACGGTCCGGAACATACGGAAGAAGGCCCGGGCGGCATGGGCGGCGGAGACTTCGGCGGGCAAATGCCGGAAGGCTGGACGCCTCCGACCAACGCGGACGGCACAGCCATGACGCCTCCGACGAACGCCGACGGCACCACGACGCCGCAGGTTAACGCGGGCGGAACGCCTCCGACCAACTCCGACGGCACGACGACGCCTCCGACCGGCACGACGAATCCGGCGGGCAATAGCAATGCGGCGGCCGGTACAACGACGACCGACAGCAGCGCGACGACCGAAGAAGAAACGTCCGAGAGCATGAAGGCGCTCAAAGCCGGAACGGAATTGGTCGTCAACAAAGGCACGTTCACGATCGACGCGGCCGACGACGCGGTGCACAGCAACGGCAACGTCAATATCGTCGGCGGCACGTTCAATATCGCGACCGGCGACGACGCGTTCCACGCCGACGCGGTGCTGGAGATTTCCAGCGGCAAGATCGTCGTCACGGACAGCTACGAATCGCTGGAAGGCTTCGTAATCAATATCAAAGGCGGCGATATCGACGTGACCGCTTCCGACGACGGCGTGAACGCGGCCGGCGACGATCCGACGGCAGCGGCGGCGGATACGACTACGACGGCTCCGGCCGCTCCGGCGGCAGGCGCGTCGACGAGCGCATCCACAAGCACGTCCACCGGCAGCGCTTCGGCTTCCGGCGCGGCTTCGACCGATGCGACTTCGTCCGCTTCGCAGATGCCGGGCGGCGGCATGGGCGGAGGCGGCATGATGGCCGCCAGCAACGCGATGCTGAACATCACCGGCGGCACGCTGACGGTCGACGCGGCCGGCGACGGTCTCGACTCCAACGGCTCGATCAAGATGAGCGGCGGAACGGTCATCGTCAACGGCCCGACGGATAACGGCAACGGACCGCTCGACTACGACGGCACGTTTACGATTACCGGCGGCACGCTCGTCGCTTCCGGCAGCTCCGGCATGGCGCAGGCGCCGTCCACGGCTTCCAGCCAGCGCTCGCTGGGCATTACGTTCGCGACTTCGCTTGCGGCGGGAACTCTGGTGCACGTGGAAGATTCGTCCGGCAACAACGTTCTGACTTTCGCGCCGGCCAAATCGTTCAGCTCCGTCGTGGTCAGCTCTTCGGCGCTGAAAGCAGGCGAAACGTACACCGTTTCGACCGGCGGCAAGTCGACCGGCACGAACTTCGACGGTCTGTACACCGGCGGCACATACAGCGGCGGCACGGCGTATACGACGTTCGAATTCTCGGATAGCGAAGCGACGACCTGGGTGAACGCTTCCGGCGTCACTACCGCGCCGAGCGGCATGGGCGGTATGGGCGGCGGCATGGGCGGAGACGGAACGGACCGCGGACCGCGCGGTACGAACGCCTCCGGCACGACGAGCAGCACGAGCGCGTCGGGGACTTCGACAAGCACAAGCACGACGACAACGACGAAGTAAGCCGGCAGGTTTGTGGCAGCCAAGCCATAGACCGGGCCCCATCTATAAAAGCGTCCGCTTTTCCCGGAAGTCGAGGGGGAAGCGGACGCTTTTTTTGCCGTATGCGGGATGTCGTATGATAGAAGGAACAAGGAACAGCCGCTTACGCGCCGAAGGCCGCCCGATCCGACATTTCGGTGCAGGGATTGCAAGGCTTTGCGCGGCGCGCGTCCCTACAATGAAGAAGAAAGGAGGGTTCGTATGGATTGGCTGGATCGCATGAACGGCGTTATGGATTATATCGAGCGCAATCTGGCGGAAACGATCGACTACGGCCGGGCGGCGGCGATCGCCTGCTGTTCGACGTATCATTTGCAGCGGATGTTTCCGTTTATCACCGATGTGCCGCTGTCGGAGTATGTGCGGCGCAGAAGACTGACCCTGGCCGCGTTCGAGCTTCAACAGGGGAACGCCAAAGTGATCGACGTCGCGCTGAAATACGGATACGAGTCGCCCGAAGCTTTTTCGCGCGCGTTCAAAAAAATGCACGGCATCGTCCCGGCCGACGCGCGCAAACCCGGCGCCCGGCTGAAAGCCTATCCTCGGATGTCTTTTCATATTTCAATTAGGGCGTGGCTTCAAGTTCCGAAGGAAGCAGATTTTGCTGAATTTTCGTTCTCGGCAAGGAACTTTTTCGAAGGCGTGCCGGGGCACGTCAAGGGAAAGTGACGCAGTAGAGAGCGAAAAGGCGGCAAAAGATGCACTTCAGCGAATTTGAAGACACGCCCTAAGGAGATGCGGAGATGAATTACAGGATTGAAGAAAAAGGCGGTATGGAGATGTTCGGCAGGGTTACGGAAATCGGGAATATCGGCGAGCAGCCGTTCGAGCAGATTCCCGACTTTTGGATGCAGTGTATCGGCGACGGAACGGTGGACCGGATTCGCGCGGCCGCCGGGCTGCCGGCGAACGGACAGATCCACGCCGTGCTGTATCACAAACAGGAAGACCGAATGTCGTATTTGATCGGGTATATGCCGCCGCCGGGCGGCGCGCCCGAAGAGTTCGACCGGCTGTCCGTTCCGCCCCGGACGTATGCGATCTTCTCGACCGGAACGTATCCGGACGGGCAGAGCGACATCCATTCGCTGTGGAAACGGATCTGGAGCGAATGGTTCCCGACCAGCGATTACGAATCGCTCAACGAACCGGAATTTGAGATGACGTACGACCGGGAAGACGGCCTGTACGAGATGGAGATCTGGATTCCGGTCCGGCGCAGGATCGCGGATTAATCGCGGTAAAAGCGCAGGCCCGCGGGGAGAAACGGCTTCTCCGGCGGGCTTTTTTTGCATGGAACAAGCCTCGGCGGCGAACTCGGCAGGGAAAAGGGAAGGGCGGGGACTGCAAGGAGTTCCGTCCGCTGTGCTAGAATGTAGAAACTGAAGCGAAAAAGCGGGCGCAATCTTACTTTTATCCGGGTCGGCGTACCGGGCAGACGCCGGAAGCTTCGAACAAACCGGAACGGTTTCCGGAAAGGAGAGCGCCGATGCAGATGTTGTACACGCGAAGAGGAAGTATTACCGTCAGCCTGATTCTGCTGTTTATTTTCTGGACGCAGTTTCCCGAAACGATATCGGCGAGAGCGGCGGCGGTCGTGCTGTGCCTGAGCTATATCGCCGGATTGAACGCCGCCGCGAGAATCCCTTCGTCGCGCGTTCTGTCCGCTTTATTGGCGGCGCTCTATGCGATGGCGATCGTTTACTGGCTGGCATTCGACGATCGGACCGGTCTGCTGTTTACGCTCCAGGGCTTTCTGCTCAGCTATATGGCGCTCAAGCTGCCGGAACGGCTGTCCGCGATCGAAGCGTCGGCGATGCTGCTGCTGACGTTCCTGCTGCTGGTCTTCTACGGCGGCCAGCCCTGGCTGCCGCTGATCCGGCAGGACTTGTTTATCTATGTCGGCCTGTATATGCTGCTGCGTCTGGTCCGGCTCAGACGGATTCGCGAAGACGAACAGCGGGCGTATGCGGAAGAAGAGCGCAAGCATACGCAGGCGCTCCAGGTCGTGCACGCCGAGCTGGCCGAAGCGCACGCCGATCTTCAGCGTGCGCATGAAGAACTGGAGCGGGCGACCGTGCAGTCGCTGCGGTACGCCGTGCTGGAGGAGCGCAGCCGGATCGCCCGCGATATTCACGACAGCATCGGGCACCGGCTGACGTCGGTGATCGTGCAGCTTCAAGCGCTGCCCTACGTGCTGGGGAGCGACCCGGCGGAGTCGGAGCGGATCGTGCGCACGGTATTGGACGTGGCGCGCGCCTGCATGCAGGAAGTGCGGACCGTCGTCCACGATATGGGCGCGGACGAGACGGGAGCCGGCGCGCTGTCGCTGCGCAGCCTGGTTCGCCAGGCCGCCGATGCCGGCTCGCTCAAGATCGGACTGGATCTGGGCGAGGAAGCGGGGCGCGAAGCCTGGCCGCCGGAAACGGCCGCCGTGCTTTACCGCTGCACGCAGGAAGCGCTGACCAATACGATCCGGCACGCGAACGCGAAGCGCGTGGATATCCGGGTGGAGCAGCGAGCCGGCGAAGTCTCGCTGCATTACCGCGACGACGGCGAACTCAAGCCGGGCGAAGAGCTGCGCGAAGGCTTCGGGCTGAGCGGCATCCGCAAGCGCTGCCGGGACGCCGGCGGGGAGTGCGTCATCGAAGCGGCCGAGCCGCACGGAATAAGCATCGAGATCCGGCTGCCGCTGGCGGCCGATACGAATAGGGAGGCGCGGACGCATGGATAGAGCGCGGATTCTGCTGGTGGACGACCAGCCGCTTGTGCGGCAGGGGATGAAGTATATTATCGGGGCGCAGCCGGATATGGAAGTGGCCGGGGAAGCCGGGAACGGGCTGGAAGCGGACGAGCTTGCGGCAGCGTCGCGCCCGCACCTGATTCTGATGGATGTGCAGATGCCGGGGCTTGACGGCATCGAAGCCGCGCGGCGGATTCTGGCGCGGCAGCCGGACTGCCGGATTGTGATCCTGACGACGTTCGATACGGAGGAATACGTCTTCGAAGGCATCCGCGCCGGCGCGGTCGGCTATCTGCTCAAAGATACCGAGCCGGAGGAACTGCTGGCCGCGATCCGGGCGGCGCTGCGTGGGGAAGTGATCTTCCGCACGGCCCTGGCCGCGAAGCTGATCGGCCAGGCGCTTCAGCGGCAGGCACGGGGCGCGGCGGAGACGTCGGGCTCGGAATCCGGAGCGGAATCGAAGGCGCAGCCGCAGGGCGGCCCGGGCGGCCGCGGCGGCCGGAGCAGCGAGCACGGCGGAAACCGCGCCGACGGGGCCGGCGGCACCAGAGCAGGTGCCAGCGGAGCTAGTGCTGGAGAAGAGACCGGACCACTCCAGCCGTTTACCGCGCGGGAACTGGAAGTGCTTCAGCAGATGGCCTACGGCCTGCGCAACGAAGAAATCGCGGCCAGGCTGTTCGTCAGCGAAAGCACGGTGAAGACGCATGTGCATCGCATCCTGCAAAAGTTCGACGTGCAGGACCGGACGCAGGCGGTGGTGTACGCGATCCGCAGCGGGATGGTGGAATAAGCCGGGCGGCGGCAGGCTGTCGAGAAAGCCGGGTATTGTTCCAAACGGAAAATAGCGGCACAGGTACACTTATTTTGAGCGAAACCCTTCGATTTTTTCAAATAACGACGCAGGTGCAGCTATTCGGGAGCCAAAAGCCGAATCGGAGCGAAAAAGATCGAAATAAATGTATCAGCGCAGTTATTTTCCCGAAAACGTAAGATTGAGCCGGAATAAGGGCCTATACGCAGCTATTTCGTTTCTTCTTGCCCTTTGCTTTATTTCTCAAGCCCTTTCCCCGGCCTTTCCTTCCAATCGAACCTGCCCCCTTGTCAACGCTAAAGGTAAGGTTATCTTCGCCTGGGATTCGTACCTGACCCGTGTACGAAGTTTCAGGGTGGAATCGCACCTAAAGCGTGTGCGTTTCAGGCGAACATCAACCACGGATTGAAAATTGACAAAGTACGAGCTAATCAGGTTTACATCCAATCGTTTCTCGACAATCCGGACCGGCATAAGCCGGTTCTTTTTGCGTGAAGAGAAAGCCGGGGATGAAGAGTTGTGGATAAAATAAAGCGCCGAAAACGGATATGCACATTGTGGATAACCATAATCGACAGTTTTGAGGTCGTTTTTGCTGTGGATAACCGATTTTTGGCCGCAGCGCATCCACCTGCAGATGGACAACGTTTCAATTTAGAACCGATCTGTCGGTGGACGCGGCTTCTCCTTGCGGGGGATATGATGAAGACATCCCAAGAACAACACAAGGAGGCAACAACAATGACAACCGCAACCTGGATTTCGACACTCGCTATTTTCGCTCTTCTGACCTGGACCACGTTCGGCCGAAAAGTCTTCAATCCGATTCGACTGATTCTGCCGATCGGGGTCATGAGCTATTTTGGTGCCACTTATCTGAGAGATATCCCGAGCGGCGGCAGCAACGGCTGGGTGCTCGCCGCATCGGCCGCTTTCGGCGCATTGATCGGCGCGCTGCTGCTGCTGATGTCGCATGTCGAATACGACAACAAGACTCGCAGGACTTATATCACAACAGGCATCGCCAGCGTCGGCGTTCTGTCGATCATGTTCATTCTGCGCATCGGCCTGGTGCAGTGGGTAACGAGCCACGGCAGAACGGCTTACGAATATTCGCAGCTCCACCACTTCGATCTGTACATCATCGGACCGGCGTTCATCTTCATGGCGGGTTCCATGCTGCTCGTCCGCATCGTCGGTCTGCTGGTTCGGGCAAGACGGATTCGTTCGGAAGCCGTATCCGGATTGAGCGCTTGATGAAAAACCGGACCGATGACCGACAAAGGCCGGCTAACGGAGTATCGTCCGTCAGCCGGCCTGTTTGATGGTTAGTC
The DNA here is from genome assembly GCF_030518235.1 of Saccharibacillus sp. CPCC 101409. Classification (GTDB taxonomy): domain Bacteria; phylum Bacillota; class Bacilli; order Paenibacillales; family Paenibacillaceae; genus Saccharibacillus. Next base: position 185,140 of record NZ_JAULSA010000003.1, read on the forward strand.
CAATTGTATCAGTCGATCAGATCCGACTTCTTCAGAAGCCGCTCGATCAGAACGGCGACTTCGGCGCGGGTGACATTGGCTTTGGCGTCCAGTTTGTCGCCGCTGCGTCCGGTAATCAGTCCCGCCTTGGCGGCCAGTGCCAGATTGTCTCTGGCCCAACTGCCCGCCTGATCCGCATCGGAGAAGGCACTCAGTGCGCCTGTGTTTGCCGCTCCTGTGCGGTCGGCCAGGCCCGTCAGCTTCATCGCTTTGGCGACGATTGTCATGGCCTGTTCACGCGTGATCCGGGCATCCGGCCGGAATGTGCCGTCTTCGAATCCGGCAATCAGTTCGTACTCGGATGTGGTCTGCACAGCGCCCGCATACCAGGAAGCTTGCGATACATCGGCGAATGAAGTCTCGCCGCTGCCCAGCTTCAAGCCCAGGCCGCGTACGATGATCGCCGCGAATTCCGCCCGCGTGATGTCCGCGTCGGGGTTGAAGGCCGTGTCGCTGACCCCGTTGACGACCATACGGGAACTCATGTCATTGACTGCCGCTTTCGCCCAATGGTTCGCGACATCCGCAAACGTCATCGGATGCCAGACGACCGAATACGTGCTGTTGGTCAGGCTGTTGATCTCGGCATAGTATTTCCCGTCGATCCGAGTTACTTTGGTCGGCACATGGCGTACCGTTCCGTCCGGGTCGACGACGATGCCCGTCGTGATGCGGGAAGGATCGATGCCGTCGGGCAGCGCTACGGTCCGCTTCACATAAGCGTTGAAATTGGTGACTTCCGTGCTTGTTCCGTTGTAAGTCGCCGTGACTTTGAAGTCCAGCGGAGGCGCGACCAGCGTCAACTGCCGCTCGGCCGCCGCAGCCGCCACCGTTTGATTCATCGAAGCGGTCGTTTCGCCGATGGATACTTCCAGTTCGATGTTTTGCAGATTCGCCTGGCCGCCGAGCGTGCGGGCCAGCGCTTCGATATTGATTTCTTTGGCAGGGAGCGTATAAGAAGCTTTATTGGTCTGGAGAACGAGCGTCGCCGATTGATTTTCCATATTCTTGACGATCTGCCCGTTCAGCTTGCCGACGATGACGTTCGAATCGAGCGTCACGGGAATCGTGACGACCGCTCCCGGTCCTTCCGCGTTCAGTCTGTCTTGAATCCTGGTCGAATCGACAGTGATCGCCGTGGTAGTTACCGTGCCGGCCGTCGTCGTACTGGCTGTGCCGGCATTCTCCTGCTTGCCGTTGACCAGAACGTTAACTGTTCCGGTCGTCGACGTGCCGCCTGTCGTACCGGTAGACGTGCCGCCTGTCGTACCGGTAGATGTGCCGCCGGTACCGCCACCGCCGCCCGTATCTCCCGACGTCGGCGGATTGCCCGTATTCGAGCCGCCGCCCGGAGCAGGCGGTTCTGCCACAACCACGGCCGCTGCCGTGCCGAACTTCAAGACCTTACCGTCGGCATCGACTTCGGCGATTCCGATTAGATTCCCATTCGCTGCGGACACAAGCCCGCTGCTTGGCAGGGCGGAATAGCCGGTCAATTGACTTCCGACAATCGGCACAACCGCTTGTCCACCCTTGAAGATGGTGTACATCAGCTTATGGCCCGAAGTCGGAGCCGGAGTGACGGCGATTCGCGTTCTGCCGTCGTTCTCCGCTCCGCTCGGGTCGGTGGCGGTGACGGTCAGACCGCTTGCTGGAACATTCGGCGTATAGGTGAGCGATGCGGCCGGTCCGGCAGGCACAGGGCCGTCCGCCGCTATGCGTACCTTGACGTTATGGCTGCCGCTCAGGTTCGGTGCGTTGGTTCCGTCATAACGGATATAAGGGCCGTCGTCGACCGAAAATTCCATGTAGGTATCCAGGCCGACAATGGTATTATTCACATCGTCGGCGGTAACGCCCGGAGCCGGAGGCACCACGATGTTCGAGGCCAGGATGACCCGTTCGACAGGCACGGAAGCGAAGCTGTTCGCTGTGGCCTTGGTCCGAATGAAGTAAGTGTTCGGAGTCAGTCCGGTAATGGTCGATCCCGTTCCGCTTGTCCAGGAGAGATCGGCCGCTCGCTTGTATTCCATGTCGGACGTGACGTCGATCAACGTTCCGTCGTTATGATTCGCCAGCGTTTCATCCGTTTTGTCTACGCCAATCGGCGCCGCCTGACGAGTGGACAGAGACAGAGATTGAGCGGGACTTTCCTTGGTATAGATTCCGTCGCCCATCTTGACGATCTCGATCACGGTATTGATCCAGGCTTCTTCGATAAGCAGATTGCCGTTTGAATCCGTGGTGACGCTGATGCCGTTTACGGTGTAAGCGGCGTTGGCATTCAATCCGGTCAGTTGTTCCGTCGCATAATCGACGCTGCCTGCCGGAATGGATTCTGGCACGGCCATGAAGGCCCCTATCGTCAGTGAGATCGTCTCAGACACGAAGGCGGTAGAGCTTCCCTTCACCCGTACATAATACGTATCCGGTGCTAATCCGGTAAGGGTTGAACCGGTACCGCTTGTCCATGTCCCGTTCTCGCCACGCTTGTATTCCATCGTGGAGTCTACTCCGGCCAACGTCCCATCCTGGGTATTGATCGCTGACTCGTCCGTCTTGACGATGTTGGATGGAACCGGCGGCCGCCCGGAGATTTGAAGGAACTGTTCCGCGCTGTTTGCCGTAGTTGAACCGTTGCCAGTCTTCATGATCCGCACTGTCGTATTGAACCAGGCATTGAGGATGGGAAGATTGCCGTCTGCATCTGTTATCACTGTGTCAAAGCCATTGATAACGTATACACTGTTGTGCGCCAGCCCTGTCAACTTTTCCGTCTCATAATCGATCTGGGCATTTGGCGTATTTTCCGGTGGAGCCACAAAGGTCTTTATGGTCACCGAAGTCGCAGCGGAAGCGAACGTCGAGGCCGTTGCCCGGGTTCGGACCTCGTACGTATCCGGTGCGAGACCGGTCACGTCCGATCCCGTTCCGGCGCTCCATGTCCCATTGCTGCGTCTGTATTCCATAGCCGATGTGACGCCGGTCAATATCCCGTTATTGCCGTTGATGGATGTCTCATCCTTCGCGCTGATTCCCGTCGGGACTGCCGGGCGGGAAGGGAGGACGATCGACTGTTCTTCGCTGTCTGTACTAGATGTGTTGTTGCCTTTCTTGACGAGTTTAATCGTATTGCCGAGCAGGGACTCTCCAATCGCCAAGCTGCCGTTTGGATCGGCTGTTACCCCTGTACCGTCTATAGTATACATGGCGAAAGGAATCAATCCGGTCAATCGTTCCGTCGCGTAATTAATGACCGCTGCCGGAGTTTGTTCTTGTGAAGATCCTACGTCGAATGCTTTTACTCTGATCGAGTAGTGATAGTTGGGCAATTCCTGTTGATTCCAAATTCCGACACCGTTGGCATAACCGGAGAACAACCTGAATTCAGGGCCGTATTGAGTCTCAAAGTATCCCATCCCCGGGTCATAATCCTTTAGAGCGATTGGACCTGAATCCACTTTTTCGGTGGTAGATATCAGATTGCCCCAATCATCGTAATAAGTTAAATTCGCGTACCGCGTACCTTCATAAGCTTGGCCGGTTGCGTTCGCATTTTCTTCCCCGGCCTTGGATGCTGCGTCTATGCTGAGAGTCACGAAGCCGGAAAAGCTGCCGCTTTTATAAGGAGCCGTCACGCCATTCGTCATGGACCCCTGAATTGAGAATGTTTTGAGTTCAGTTGCGTTTCCGTCATAGATTCTGAGGCTGGTATTGCCCGAAGTATATCTATACGTTCCAAATAGAAAATTCCCGTTTGACAGCGATTCAAGAAATACTTCGGGTTTGCTGCTTCCGTCATTGATTTCCTTTGTCGTGATAAGTGATCCATCGTTATTGAAGAACTTTAGATAAACGCTATTTGAGGCTCCACCGGCGAGATAAGCCACTACATAATTGCCATTGCCCGCTTTAATCTGCGCCGTTCTTGAATCCGTAGTCTCAAGCAGAGTGTCATTTGTGACGGCAACGCCGCTAGGCGTGAAAATTCGGGTCGCCAGAGTGGCATTGTCATTTCGACGGTAGGAGAAGATGATGTTTCCGTTGGATAGTTCCGCGATCGTTACATATTCGGTGAGCTTAGGTGAGCTGGCCTGGTTGAAGGTATTGATTTTGGTTTGTTGCAAGACTTTGTTGCCGTTCTCGTCCAAAATCATAAAGTAGGCACCGGGTGCGCTTTCCGTAACCGTTCCTTGTGAGGGATTGCTTTGGAGCATGCTCTTATTGTATTCAATCAGAATCCGGCCGCTGCTGAGTGTCTTCATTCTGATTGCCATACTTTGATAACGAGTATCCATAAGCGGGTTAAGGCTCGTATTGCTGATTAGACTTCCGGCAGTATTATACACTTTCAAATTCTGGTAGGAGGAAGAGCCTGAAGGAGTGGTTAATACAGCGGTGCTGCCGTTGGGCAGCCCTTGTATATCCTGCACGTAAAAACCTTGTCCCGACTGAACATCGGTCTGAATCACAAAGCTGCTCGTCTGATTAAACGGCGGTCCGGCGGCATACGCAGGAGCGGTCATTACGGGGATGAATGCGACCAGTAACATGAACGATAATCCGAGTTTTCCGAGCTTGTTGAACATAGGTTGCCTCCCGTCTCATAATTCGATACTTTGCTATTTTCGCAAAAAAAGGCCAGGGATTGACATGCAGGTTGCAAAGCAAAAAAATGGGATAAAGAAGGTACAGAGACATTCGATGAGGAAAACTGAGCGAAGTGTTAAAAAATGTAATATATCTTTTTTTCAACAGTAAAAATCCCGCTGAAACAGAATGAGCTTCTGTTTCGGCAGGATTTTTTTGAGAAAAGCTATCCGGAATGTGGCAAAGCGCCTTACCCCTTGATCGACCCCACATACACGCCCTTTACAAAATACTTTTGCAGGAACGGATATACGACCAGGATCGGGAGCGTCGAGACGACGATGGTGCAGTATTTGACCAGTTCGCGGTAGGCGGTGGCGCTGCCCGCGCTGTCGATCACGACGCCGCCGGCGCTGCCCATGGTGGCCGCGCTGGTGTCGTTGGCGACGAGGATTTCTTTCAATAAGAGCTGGAGCGGGAACTTGACGCGGTCCTGGAGCAGGACCATCGCATTGAACCAGGAGTTCCAGTTGCCGACCAGGTAGTACAGGAAGATAACGGCCAGCGTCGCTTTGGACAGCGGGATAATGACGCTGAGCAGGATGCGCGCCTGGCTCGCTCCGTCGATCGTCGCGGCTTCTTCCAGCTCCTGCGGCAGCGCCTGGAAGCCGGTGCGCAGGATAATCATGTTCCAGGTGTTGATCGCGCCCGGAAGCACCATCGCCCAGATATTGTTGTACAGGCCGATGTCTTTCATCAGCAGGAACCACGGAATCAGGCCGCCGCCGAAGAACATGGTAATGGTGATGAGGATCATGATGTACTTTTTGAAGAACAGCTCGCGGCGGGACAGCACATAAGCGCCCATGATCGTCATGACCATATTGATTGCCGTGCCGAGTCCCACGTAGAGCAGCGTGTTGCCGTAGCCGACGAGCAGGGCGTTGTCCCGGAAGATCAGCTTGTAGCCGTCCAGCGTGAAGCCGAGCGGGGACAGCAGCAGTCCTTTGTGCGCGACCAACTGCCCCGGATTGCTCATGGAGGCGAACAGGATATGCACGATCGGATACAGGCAGATCAGAGTCAGAACGGTGAGCAGCAGATAGATCGCGCCGTCGAACAGCCGGTTGCCCAGCGATTTGTATTGGACCATTTTGTCATTCCTCCCCTTCCTACCATAAGCTGACTTCGGATTTGCGTCTGGCGATACTGTTGGTCATCCACAGCAGGCCGAAGTTGATCACGGCGCTGAACAATCCGACGGCCGTCGAATAGCTCAGGCTGGCTTCGCGCAGACCGCGGCGGTAGACGTAGGACGCGATAACGTCGGCCGTGTCGTACGTGAGCGGGTTGTACAGCAGGATGATTTTTTCGTAACCGGAAGCCATCAGGCCGCCGACCGCGAAGATGAACAAAATGACGATGGTAGGCGTAATCTGCGGCAGCGTGACGTGCCACATTTTCTGCAGCCGGTTCGCTCCGTCCATATCCGCCGCTTCGTACAGCGACGTATCGATCGAGCCCATCGCAGCCAGGTAGATAATACTTTCCCAGCCGATGCTCTGCCAGATGCCGGAGAAGACGTAAAGCGGCCGGAACATCGAAGAATAGCCGAGCAGGGACGAATATTCTTTGCCCGTAATCCACTGCAGCGCCTGCGTGATAATGCCTTCGTCGGCCGTGAAGATATGGATCATGCCGGCCACGACGACGAGCGAGATAAAGTGCGGCATATACGTGATCGTCTGCACGGTGCGTTTGAACATTTTATTGCGGATTTCGTTCAGCAGCAGCGCCAGGATGATCGGGGCCGTAAAGCCGAAGCCGATTCCCCACAGGTTCAGCAGCAGGGTGTTCTTGATGACGCGCCAGAAGTACGGTCCCTGAAAAAAGTCGACGAAGTGCTTCATGCCCACCCAGGGGCTGTCGGCGAAGCCGAGCAAAGGCTTGTAATCTTTGAACGCGATCAGTACGCCCCACATCGGTCCGTAGCAGAAAACGATAAACCAGACGAGGACCGGAATAGCGAGTAAATAAGGAAACCAGTTTTTACGAACGTCTTTCTTGATGACCATCGCGGTGTTCGGACGTTCGGAGACGGCTATCTTTTTGTTTTTCCGCAGCGTAAGCACCAGTCAGTCACCTCCCCGTAAATTCTCTTTCGTGCGATCAATCCGATTATGCGCCGTGGATTGCGCGCAAAACGCGAATCGGTCCGATCCGTCCCGGGAAGCTTGAGCTTTCCGGAGACGGGCAGGAACCGATGCGTGTGCGAACTTTTTTTGGCTTATGCAGGTTTGAGACTGCGGATTAACGCTGGTTGTAACGGTCGAGCGCCGCCTGGTGCAGGCTCAGGAACTCGTCGAGACCCATCTTCTGCGCTTCCTGGAGGAACTTGTCGTACGAATCCACCGGCATCTCGCCCATGATGATCTTGGCGAAATATTCGCTGCGCAGCGTGGCCAGCTGGTTGCCGAGTTCCGCTTCGCGGGAAGCTTCCGCCTGGGTGAACGTGATCGGAGGCATGGTCATGCTCGAATCCATTTCTTCCGTCCAGGTCTTGCGGATATCGCCGGAGTAGCTGCCTTCGGCCACGATGAGCGGGTTGGAGTTATGCTCGTCGCGGATATCCGGCCAGCTGTGCATGCGGTATTTGTGCAGCGTCGTCGCGACCGGCTGTCCTTCCGGATCTTTGTAGATGTAGCTGTCGGCCGGGAAGTACGGTTTGCCGTCTTTGTCGATCAGGTGGACGCTGCCGTATTCGCCGTAGTTCAGCAGTTCCCAGCCTTTCTTGCTGAAGCCGAAGTCGAGGAACGCCATCGCCGCTTCCACGTTCTTGGCCTGCGTCGTGATCGCCGCGCTGGTGCCGGCTCTCATGAAGTTCTTGTAGCTGACCTGCGGCTGGTCGCCTTCGTTCAGTACCGGGTTCGGCGCGCCGACGAAGTCGATATCGTTCTGCTGTTTCCAGTAGCTCCACATGGTGTCCGGGGAGTCCATCATGGCCGCCGTTTTATCCGAGATGGCGGTCGCCATGCGCTGGTTGAAGTCCGCTGTCGCCCAGTCGCGGTTCAGCAGGCCTTCTTTGTTCCACTGCTGCATCGTGGTCAGGTATTCTTTGGCCTGCGGCTGGGCCGGGCCCCACTGCACTTTGCCGTCTTTGTCAATGAACGTCCAATCCCATACGCCGTAAGCGCCGTTCAGGATGCCGGTGAAGATCTGGCCGTACGTCGAACCGTAGTTGAGCGGTTCGGAGTAGCCGACTTCTTTGGCTTTGGTCAGGAAGGTATGCCACTCGTCGACCGTGGTCGGCACGTCCAGCCCTGTTTTCTCCAGCGCTTCTTTCTTGATCAGCATGCCGAACCACATCCATTCGGAATACGGCGCGATGCCGTGAATGCCCAGCAGTTTGCCGTCGTCGGTGACGGTCGTTTTGCGGCGCATTTCGTCCGAGTTGCGCCATGCGTTGTAGTTCGGGGCGTTCTTCTCGATCAGGTCGGTCAGGTCGAGGAAAGCGCCGTCGTTGAGGCCCGCTTCGAGCCCGCCCGGGTAACGGCCCGGATCGATGATAATGTCCGGCAGTTCGCCCGAGGAGATCATCAGGGTAAAGGCATCCGCTTCCTGGCCGACCGGCGGCGTGATGAAGTTGACTTTGATGCCCGTCAGCTTCTCCACCTGATCCTGCACGACCTGTTTGTTCATGTCCGGCACGTTGGTGTTGGCCGGCATCCAGACGTCGAGCGTAACATCTTCCTTGAACGGATACGCCGAGTAGTCGCTCGGGATCGTTTGGTCGAAGATATCGCCCAGATATGTATCGTTGAGCGTGTTGTTGACTTCGTCGAGCTGTTCCTGCGTCGGTTTCTCGTTGCCGCGGATATCGCCGCTGATATCGGTAAACGCAACCTGCTCGACTTTGCCGGTGGCTTCCGGGTCCGTCTTGGCGGTTTCTTCGGTCTTGCTTCCGCCGCTGCTGCACGCCGTCGAAACGACAAGTACCGATACCGCTGCCAGACTGCACACGCGCTTCGCGAATTTTTTCATTTCCATGTCGATCCCCCTGCTCTCTTTAGTTTATTGTCTGTTTAAATGGTAACGCTTTCATCCAACACCCGCAATTGACGGATTTTCCGGTCTTATGGACAAATTTTTGGATGTGCCCGATAGCGGGCGCTCGTCCTACTCGCCGGAAGGGAGCGGAATCGGATGTTCGTCGCCCACAGGCGAGCCGAAGTCCGGCGTTCCGTCGGCTTTCCAGCCGAACGGCTGAATGCGCGTCGCGCGCAGCGAAGTGTCTTCGCCGGGAGCGGACAGCGCGTGATACACGATCCAATCTTCCGTGCCGTCCGGGGAAACGGTGAAGCTGTTGTGCCCGGTGGCGAACACTTTCTCTTCGACGTTCTTGCGGAAAACCGGCTGCTCCGACTTGGTCCAGGAAGACGCCAGCATCGGATCGGCGTTCTCGTCCATCGTCAGCATGCCGAGCGCGTAATCTTCGGACCAGGTGGTGCTGGCCGAGTAGACCATGAACAAGCGACCGCTGCGATACAGTATAACCGGGCCTTCGTTGATCGCCATGCCGCCCTGCTTCTCCCAGTCCAGCGTCGGCGCCGTCAGCAGCACCTGTTCGCCGGTGATCGTGTACGGGTTGGTCATGCGCATGATGTAGACCGCCGAACCGTAATCCGGGAAATTGCCGTAGCCGGCGTACAGGAAGTAAAGCTGTCCGCGATGCTTCAGCACCGAGCCGTCGAGTCCCGGAGACGGCGTCGGGAGCGCGCCCCGCCATGTCCATTCTCCGTCCAGCGGGTTGGCGTGTTCGTTCTCGAGCACGCACACCTGGCGGGTGTCGTCGCCTCCGCCGTCGTTGGCGGTGTAGTAGATGTACCATTTGCCGTCCAGGTAATGGATCTCCGGCGCCCACAAGTTGTGGCTGTGGCGTCCGCCCGGTTCCGGCGCCCAGATCGTTTTGCGTTCGCCGTCCGCGATTTCCGTCAGGCGCGCCGAGCGTACAAGATCCAGCCGGCTGCCCAGCGTACACATGAAGTAGTAATAGCCGTCGGTGTGCCGATAAACCCAGGGATCGGCCGATTTTGCGGCCACCGGGTTGCGAAACGTTAAGCTGTTCGTCATTTGCGTACTCCTTTTGCCCTCTAATCATTCCGTCCACGAACGCGGCCGCCGCATCTCGGCGAAGCGCTTCGTGACCGGGTGTACGTTTATTATCAAAGAAGAAGCAGCGTCAAGCAATTATGAAAACGCTTCATTTCCATCCCGAAAAGGCACAGACTTCAAGCGGTTTCGACGGTCGAAAAAAAGAACCGCCCATTGGGCGGTTCCGGGAATTTCGGATCAAGAGTGGCTTTTGAGGCGCCATTCGAGCGGCGTCACGCCGGCCGACTTGACGAAGAAATCGTAAAAGCGGCTCGACGACGTGAAGCCGACTTCGGATGAGATGGTTTCGATCGCTTTGTCGGTCTGCTGAAGCAGCCGCTTGGCCTCCATCAGCCGCAGATTGATAATGTACTGCTTCGGGGAAATGCCCATCGCTTCGGTGAACTTTTTGCGCAGATTGCTCTCGGACAGAAAATGCCGGGCGGCCAGTTCCCCGACCGTAATGCCGGTGTAATAGCGGGCGTGGATTTCTTTCAATACTTCCTGGATCAGTCCCTGGTCTTTGGAGCCGCCCGCGGGCGCTTCTTCGGTGAGGCTGCGCTGAAACAGCAGCAGCGTCGTCTCCAGGGCGAGGCGCATTAAATGATACGAATCGATATCTTTGCGGCCCGAGCGCCATTCCAACTCCAGCCGGGACAGGCTCGTTTCGGCCCACTTGAGTTCTTCCGGGTCCAGATGGGCGTGATGGATACGGCCGTTCTCGTGCTCGGGCCCGTGCAGCAGATACCGGCTGTGCACCGGAAGCCGCTCGTGACGAAAATGCACGGAGATCCCCTGCCACGGAACGGTGCACACAAAGCCGTGGTGCAGGCCGGGCGGAATCATGATAAGGTCGCCCGCGGCCACTTTGATATTCTGCTCGGGCGAGCTGTAGTAACCCTGTCCTTCCAGAATCAGCGTCAGCTCGTCGTATTCGTGCGAATGCGACATAAAGAGTCCCGAATTGGACATAAAGGCGCTGTCTTCCGTTTCGAAAGTAAAAGTATGAGGTTTGAATCGTTCGATACTGGCTATAATCTTCATTTCCTCGTTTTCCATATTCTGCAACCTCTTTCTTGTCGCGCATGGCCGGGAACCGCTATGAATGTCGGTGTCTTTCTAATTCATATAATTTTACAGAAGAACCGCATTAAACACAATGATTGAAGATTCTCGGATACGTGAAATAACAAAGCGGAAAAACCTTTTCGAACTCTTTTTATATTTAAGATTCACTAAAGCTTCAAGATTTAATATGAGTTCAAGCTCAAAACAGACTCATTCCAACAGACCGATCGACTTCAATTCAAATAGAGAAGGGAACGATTATAGATGAAAAAGACAACCAAAGCGGACAAAACGAAAAAGTTCCGGGCGAGAAAGCAAACGGGACTGGTCATTTTCCTCGGCGCGATGCTGACGCTGTCGGCATGCAGTTCGGCCACCACGGCGCAGACCGATGCGGCGGCCGAAACGGCAGCGGTGACGACGCAAAGCGGCCAGACGACGGTCTCGACCACGACGGCCGCGGCTGCGGCGGTGCAAGCGACCGGCCTCCAAGCGGCGGATCTGGTATCGCTGGACGACGAAGATTACGACGCAGCCTGGAGCGCGGAAGACGCTACGACGATTACGCTGAGCGGAACGTCCGCTTCCGTAGACGGAACGGGCGCCGAAGCGGCGGACGGATCGGTGACGATCACGGCGGCCGGCACGTACGTGTTCAGCGGAACGCTGAGTGACGGACAGATTATCGTGGACACGGCCGACGCGGATCGGGTGCACATCGTGCTGAACGGCGTCGATCTGACCGACAGCGACAGCGCCCCGATCTATATCAAAGCCGCCGACAAAGTCGTGCTGACCCTGGCCGACGGCACGGCGAATACGGTAACGGACGGCGAGTCGTACACGCTGGCCGAAGGCGAAGACGAGCCGAGCGCGGCCATCTTCAGCAAAGCCGACCTGACGATCAACGGTACGGGCAGCCTGACGGTAACGGCGAACTACAACGACGGAATCGCGAGCAAAGACGACCTGAACATCGTCAGCGGCACGATCGACGTGAAAGCGGCGGACGACGGGCTGGTCGGTAAAGATCACGTATATATCGAAGACGGCACGATCACGATCGACGCCGGAGGCGACGGCATCAAGTCCACCAACGACGAAGATACGGAAAAAGGCTTCGTGGCGATCGTCGGCGGCACATTCGATATTACGGCGGCCAACGACGGCATCCAGGCGGAAACGGATCTGGTCGTGGACGGCGGCGACTTCAATGTCGTCACCGGCGGCGGAAACGCGAACGGACCGGAGCATACCGAAGAAATGGGCGGCGGCTTCGGAGGAGGCTTTGGCGGCGGCGGACAGCGTCCGGAAGGCGGTATGAACGGACCGGGCGGAACCGGCGACCCGGGCACCGGCCAGGGACCGGCCGTCGACGAGAACGGAGCGGCTTCCGGGACTTCGGGCACGGACGCTTCGACGGACGGACCGCCGGCGCTGCCGGACGGCCAGCAGCCGACCGAAGGCGGAACGCCTCCGGCCATGCCGGGCGATTCGGCCCAGGGCGCGCAGTCGGGCGCAGCATCGGGCACAGACTCGACGACGGGCGGAACTTCTTCGGCCGCGAATACGGGAAACGGGTCGGCTTCCGGCGCGGCGTCGGACAGCGCGGCTTCAGCGGCGACCGGTACCGCGACAACCGAGACGGAAAGTATGAAAGGTCTCAAAGCCGGCGCCGAACTGGTCGTCAACGGCGGCACGTTCAAGATCGATTCGGCCGACGACGCGCTGCACAGCAACGGCATCGTGGAAGTGAACGGCGGCGAGTTCTCGATCGCGACGGGCGACGACGCGCTGCACGCGGAAACGACGCTGACCATCAACAGCGGCACGATCGACGTGACGGCCAGCTACGAAGGACTGGAAGGCGAGACGATCACGCTCAACGACGGCGACGTGAATATCGTGGCGTCGGACGACGGCGTGAACGCGTCGGAAAGCGACACGGCGACAACGAACGATACAACGGCGGCGGCCGATGGCACAACCGCGGATGAAACGGCGGATACAGCGGCGAACACAGCTTCGGTCGATACGGGCGCAAGCTCGGTCGTAACGGCTTCGGCGGATACGGCGGCAGCATCGGTCACGACCGCTTCGGCAGCGGCGACGGATTCGACTTCGGTGACGACGGTCGGCGCGGAACCTTCGACTTCGGCGAACGCTTCGACCGGCGATGCGTCTGCAAGCGAACCGGCAGCCAATGACGGCGCTTCGACGAACGGCAGCGGCGCTCGGCAGCAGGGCGGAGGTTTCGGCGGAGGCGGCGGAATGGGCGGCATGCAGGCCGGCAATGCCCAGCTGGTTATCAACGGCGGCACGCTGAACGTGAACGCGGACGGCGACGGTCTGGATTCCAACGGCTCGATCACGATGACGGGCGGCACCGTAACGGTCTTCGGCCCGACCAACGACGGCAACGGAGCGCTCGATTACGACGGCACGTTCGAGATCAGCGGAGGCACGCTGATTGCGTCCGGCAGCGCGGGCATGGCCCAGGCGCCGAGCGACGATTCGTCGCAGCTCTCGATCGCGATGACGTTTACCGAAACGCAGGCGGCCGGCACGCAGGTCGATGTCAAAGACAGCGACGGCAATACGATCGCGACGGTAACGCCGTCGAAGGAATTCCGCACGGTAGTGGTCAGCTCCGCCGATCTGAAAGACGGCAGCGCGTATACCCTCTCGGCCGGCGGCAGCGACGTCGTGACCTTCACGATCTCGGGCAGCCAGACTACCTGGCTGGACGAGTCCGGCATCACGACCGCCAACACCGGCGGCATGATGGGCGGAGGCGGCGGAAGACGGTAAGCAGGAATAAGCGGGCGTAAAAAGCAGATAGCGGCCAAGCGGCCGGTTGAAGAACCGGACGAATGGCAAAATAAACGGCAGCCCGATAGCGGGGCTGCCGTTTTGGCGTGGCGAGAAGCCTAAATGCCGGCTGGCCGGTTTCGTTCCGACTGAAAAGGAAGATAAGGCAGCCGCAGAAGCCGAATATGCCGGTGAATTCAAAATAAGTGCCTCAGTACACTTATTTTCCGGAAATTCTCGTATTCCGGCCAAATAAGTGCGTACATACATTTAAATCATGGCTCTTACGCTCTCAAGCCAACTTTTACGTCAAATAATTGTATGTGCGCAGCTATTTTGAAAATAGGAGATCTCCCGGCTTAAATAAATGCACCTGTGCAGTTATTTCGTTTGCTTCGAAAGAATCGCAATCTATTCGAAGCCCGGACTCCGCCTACTTTTCTTTTTCGGATGATGACGTTATGCAGGTGCTTACGGTCTGTCGTTCACTAAGCCCGCTTCGCGCCCGAGTCCGTAGAATTCGGCTCTACCCGGTATTCGCTTCTATCGTTACGTATGCGACCGGCGTCCGTCTCTCGAAGGAACCGGCTGATCGGACAGGGTCGGCCCCTGCACTTCGATCGAGCCGTCCTCGCGGAAGCTCATGCGGTCGAGGCACACCTGGCGGTTGCCGCCGCCTGCGGTCGGGTCGGTATGCGTATGGTATACGATAAACAGCTCGGTGCCGTCGGGAGATTCCGTGACGCTGTGATGGCCCGGACCGGAAACGTCGGGACTGTCCGCATACATAATCGGATTGTGCGCGTATTTCTCGAACGGGCCCAGCGGCCGGTCGGAGGTGGCGTAGCCGACGGCGTAATCGCGATGGGCGAAGCAGTTGGCCGAATACATCAGGTAGTACAGACCGCCGCGCTTGATGACAAACGGGCCTTCGTTCCAGCGGAATTCATTGCCGGACTTGAGCTCCCATTCCTGGTCCGGTTTGAGCAGCAGCTTGCCTTCTCCCCGGACGCTCAGCAGATCCGCGTTCAGCTCCACGCCGTAGATATGGCTTTCCCGGCAGGTGCCGACCACATTCTCGGAACAGTCGCGGGAGTAATACATAAACGCGCGTCCGTCCGGTTCGATCATCACATGGGCGTCGATCGCGGCATAGCCGAAATCGAACATCGGGCGGTCGTACACGTCCTCGAACGGTCCGGTCGGGCTTTCGCTTACGGCGACGCCGATGCGCAGGCTGTCTTTTTCAAGCGAGCAGGCGGTGTAATACATATAATACTTGCTTTCGAACTCCACGACTTCCGGCGCCCAAAACTGCTTATAGCCCCAGGCCCGTTCGTTTTTGCTTTTTTCGTACACGAAGCCTTCTTCCTGCCACTCGACCAGATCGTCCGAGGACCAGGCTTTGAATCCTTCGTCGCCCGCGGAAGTGGGGTAGCAGTAATACTTTCCGTCGGAAGCTTTGAGAATAAACGGATCGCCGATGTTCTGGATGTTGATCGGGTTGCGGTAGGTGGTGGCAGCGGTCATGAGGATTCCTCCTTTTTGTGCGGATCTATGTAAACGGTATCAATTTTATCATAATAAGAAGGCGAACGACTTACTTTTCAAAAATGCTCCGCAATTCCGCGCTTTGTTTACCGAATGGAGCCAGGATAAAAGCTTTTGCTCCGCTGTATCCGACAAGCTTGTCTCTCAGATCCGCCGGAACCGCTGTCCGCTCGGCAAGCACTTGGCCGCTTTGATTCAGCAGAGTCTGTTCGCCCCGCTCCGTGTCGGTTAACAGCAGCCGTCCGTCGAAGTAACTGGAAGACCAGTTGGAATCGGGCTGGGTGAAGGTGCGTTTGATGGTCGTGCCGGCTTTGCCCGTCTTGAGGTCGTATCGCGCATACACGATCGGCGTGTAGGTTGAGAGACCTAACGGACTGCCGATGCTGGACGTATTCACAACCAGGCTCGCGCCTTCCGCCCTGAAGCTGCTGCTTACATTCGTAGGGAACAAGATCAGATTGAGCTTTTTACTCGATACGTTTATGACCTTGTAGTAATCTCTCGATTGCCCCAGACTGAGTCCATTTACTTTGGCTATAAAATAAGGAAACTGAAACTGCGCATCCGCCAGACTTACGCTTTCATCTTTTTTATCCTCGCTTGCGGCCATGGACAGCTGGTAAACCGGCTTTTTCCAGGGATACTGATAGACCGAGAGGCGATCCCCGCTCATCACGGCTACGCTTTCTTTCGTCCCGACTCCGGCAGCCGACCATTGAATTTGAGGGTCGGAACCGCCCGTAATATTGGAAAAAGTCTGCTGGCTGATCTGTTGGCCTTTGGCGGAAAAGACCTGCTTCTGAATCCGTTTGTTCGACTCGGTGAGAACGACGATCTTGCCGGAACCCGGCAGGACTTCGCAGTCGTATAGGACCGGGAACTTCCGAGTCCACTCGATCTTGCCGGTCGACCGGTTCAAAAGCTGTAATTGTCCGAGATTTTTGTCTATAAATAGAGTCTGTGTACCGCTTACGGCTGCCGTTTGCACCTGCGGGTTCAGCAGTTGATCGGGGTAGTACGCGGCTGCCGCGCTTGCGGGAGAATTCGCCAAGGGCGAAGCCAGGCAGCCTAAAGCCAGAAGGAAGGAAAGAAGAAATTTGTTCTTTGGCATGTTCATTAGATGGTCCTCCTTGGAATGGGGAAAATAGATTTTAAAGCGAAAGAAAAGGAAATAAGAAAAAAGCAGTCCGGGAAATAAACTGCTTTTTGAACGTTATGAAAGATCTGCTTTAGATGAGCGATTTAATTGTTCATCGGCAACTTTGTCGCTTGCTTTCTCAAGCTTTCCTTTGTAGAGTTCTTCGCCAAGCTTTAACGCCATGGACATCAACCCGAGATTTTGGATTGCTTGAAGATCAATCTCCTCCATGGTATCGGTATGTACTTCTCCTACATATTGATCCAGCCATGCCCGATTTATAGGCATAACTTGTCCGGTACTTACATAACTGTCGTCTTCGAGAAAAGGGTGCCTTGCCTGATCGATGGGCACATAAGCAAGGAGCATTTGCCGGTTTTGTCTTGCTGCTTTCTTAACTTCTGCTCTGGCTGATGTAATAGGCATGACTAAAGCGCTTCTCGAATCGATATCAGGATTGGTATCATCATGCAGCAGAATAACAAAATGTTCTCCATGCATCGCAAAGCCCGGCTCGGGTGTCTCGGAGGTATGCAAAGTTTTTGGGAGCTTGGCTTTTGCAACGTATCCTCGTTTGAATGATTGCAAGTATAAACACTCCTATACTAAAAAGATTGAGCCCGACTGTTTAAGCGGACTCAATCTAAATTTTTCTTCGAAGCGATTAAAAGGGTTTCTTTTTGCAGAGCCCTATTGATTTTTTTTTGTACTTCTTCATTGCGTTTGCCGTCTTCGCCAATTAGCTCGGTAAGAGAGACCCCAAAACGCTTTTGAATCGTCGATTTCAAGTTGGCAAGAGAGTCTTTATCTTCGCTTGGCTTGTTAGGGAAGTTGATGAGATTGCTCACAATAAATCGCCTCCTGTTCTTATAAACCCGAGCAAAAAATAAAAGAATCAAAATCGTATATTTATTATTATATCACGGATACAAGAAGTTTGAACTTCTTGCGAGCTTTTATGCCGATCGAAATTAGGTTTCTTGCTCCAACAAACTCAAAAGTAATCCGTGAACTTTTCGGCTGTCTATGCTGTTGATTTCGTCGGCTAGTTCTGTTGCTTTAAGGATTGCTTTTAAAGCTTTCTTATATTGCTTGTTACGTCTATAATATATTGATTTTTGATAATAAATATCTAATTGGTAGCGAGATTTGATAAGTTTGCTCTGGTAATAATTTGGATCAGGTTCTTGTTCTATTTTTTTGAGTAAGAGCTCGATCGCTTCGTTGATATTGTAGTCATTCGTATTAGCAATCTCTAACAAAGTAAGTAGAGCGGTGAGACCGTCTTCCGGATAGAGTTCGAGGAAGTTCATACATTTTTCAACAGCCATTTGATCCCCAAGTCGTAAGTCAAGATAATTCCGGTTCTGTTCGGCAAAAATAGAGAAGCGTACAACCTGAGCTTTAGCTTTATCATCCATACCTTGAAACCAGCTTAAATCTTCGTAACCCGCTAGATAGATCTTTGCCTTTTCGTACTCTCCGTAAGAAATCATAACATTTTCCATAGCCAGAAAGCCGTAACCATAGTAAACCACCAGAGGCTTTTCCAATAGGGAAAGTTCTTTGTTTTTTCTATTCATCCGGTATAACGTATTCGAAAGCGTAATTAAATTTTGAGCGTTTCGTTCAACTTCGTTCCATTTATCCAGAGCAATATAGAGATCAACCAGGTTCATCAAAGCAGCTAATCGAAGATGAATAGGCAAGTTCTCGCAGTAAGGTTCAAATCGTATAATGGCCCGTAAATTCACCTCATGTTCTTCGCTAATCGACGCGCAAAACAAACGATAATGGCTGACAGCCATTCTTTCTGATTGATGATAACGTTCGTTATGTACAACACATTCGTAAAAAGGAATCGCTTCAAATTTTCTATCTGATAAATAAAGCGTCTCGCCGATTTCGAAGATCATATCCAAATATTTTAGATCTTCCAGCAGGCGAGAAAATACTTGTTCAATCAGATCGATTCGTTTCAAATCCGCGCAGCGGATCAGAAAAGGTTCGACTCTGCGCCGGTTCGGTTTGCCGTGATAAAAGCATTCTTCCACATAGTAATCGAACATCCAATCCGGTGCCTGGCCCAGAGCTTTGCCGATCGTTTCCAGCTGATTCAAAGAGATCGGTTTGGGCGGATTGGCGTTTAAGACGGCACTGAATATTCCTCGGTTAAGTCCGGACAAGCGGCTGAATTCCGCAAAGTTTAAGCTGGACTCCAAAATACTTTTTTCAATTTCGGAGCGAAGTGTTTTTTGCATAAGCAAGAAGCTATCACCTCCGCAAAATATTTTCAAATTTACTAGAAATATAGTATGAAACTGTAAAGCGGTCAATCGACTTTAAGACTCAAAAACAAAAACAAGCCGCCGCATAATCGCTTATGCGCGGCTTGTTTCGCTCCGGAGGATGGAGTGCGGGGCTAACCTCGTCTTTCATGGATATGGCGTGGATCTATGATGTTAAATCAGGGAGGGCTCGATGATGCCGCGAATTCCGTCTACGGTTACGCGCTGCCCGTCGAGGAGCAGGGCGGTTGCGTTGCCTGTGGCGACGACGGCCGGGATGCAGTATTCGCGGGCGATGATGGCGGAGTGGGACAGGATGCCGCCGGAATCGGTGACCAGCGCGCCGATGTTCGGGAACAGGATCGACCACGCGGGCGTGGTGATCGGGCAGACGAGCACGTCGCCGGGCTCGATCTTACCGAACTCGGATTCGTCGCGCACGACGCGGACCGTGCCGGTGTACTGGCCGGCGGAGGCCGAGATGCCGGTAATCCGGTTCGCGTCCGTCTGGATTTGTCCGCTTTCCCCGGTCGCGAAGATGCGCTCGATCGCCCAGACCGCCGCTTCCGCGGCAAGCCGCGCTTCGGTCGGGAACGACGCAAAGGACGGGGGCGGGGGAGGCGCTTCGCCGTAGCTGGCCGGACCCGGATGGGCGAAAGTCCAGTTCATTTCGCTCTGCCGAAGCTCGGCGGCCGCGCGGATTGCCGAACGGTCCCGCTCGCCCCGCAGCGCCTGTTGGATTTCGTCGAATTCCAGCAGGAAAACGTCGCCGCGCTCCGGCAGACAACCGCGCTCCGCCAATCTGCGGCCCGCTTCGAGCAGCGCGTAGCGGAGCAGGGCAAACGGCGCGTCGCGATCGTAGAAGCCGTGTTCTTCGCGCGCCGCATAAGCGATCTCCGCGCGGCGCAGCAGCTGTTTGAAGCGCAGCCGGTCGGCTTCCGGCCGGCTTGCAAGAATTTCTTCCGCCGCCGACAGCCGCTCCCGGCGCCGGCGGTCGTGCACGGCGTCGTCCCGGCCGGGGACGTAGCCGCTTTTGACCTGCTCGCCGAGCAGCCGGGCAAGCAGCCCGGGCGATTCCGCGAGCGTCGGATACGCCAGTTCGGAGCGCAGGGCGCGGCGGCCGAACTCGCGCAGGTAAGCGGAGATCTTGTCCGCAAATTCCGGATAGCGCCGCTGCAGCTCCGGCAGCGGCGCGCCGGATTCCAGCTCCCGCGCGAGCTGCGGAATGCCGCGTACCCAGAGCGCCAGCTTCGACATCTCCCGCGCCGGCTCGCTCGACGCTTCCGACAGGCCGCTGAAGATCAGCATCGTTTCCGCGTCGTTCCAGCCCAGCCAATCGCGGCAGGCAAAAGCGTATTCCGCCAGCGCCAGCTGAAGCGCGCCGTTCATCAGCATATGCTGGTCCAGGCAGTAACCGAGAAAGTGGCGGGTTTCCCACAGGTGGACCGCCAGTTCGCCGTCGGTCAGAAGATTGAGATCGACGCCCGCGAGCTGCGCGGTGCGGCCGATCAACGCCGGTTTTAGCTCGTCTTTCCATCCGCCCAGCATCCTGCCGCCGAAGTCGGACCGCACCGTCCGCACGGAACCGGCGATTCTCGACCGGATCGAAGGCACGACGCGGATCAGCAGCGGCATCAGCCAGGCCGGCGGGGCCGGACGGTCTTTGCCGCCGAGCGGCACCGTCCGCTGGTACATCCAGCCCCCGATGGAGCGCTGTTCCAGCGACTCGATCATAAGCGACATCTCGCTGCACATCGTCGTCATCGCATGGTTCATGGCCGGGATAAACGTGGTCCGGGTAGCGGGCGACAGCGGTTCGGGATAATGCGAGGCTTCTCTCTCCCAGTATCCTTCGGGCACATCCACCGGGACTTCGGACATGGGCTTGGAAGCTGTGACGGCCTTCGGCGACTCTGCGTCTGCTGCGGGCGCCGCCGCTTTTCCGGCTTCCTCGGTCCGGGAATCGCCCAGTGTCGTGATCGGGCGGGCTTGCAGCAGATACAGCTCGCCGCCGCGGATCGCCCACTCGATATCCTGGGGCGCGCCGAAGAACGCTTCCGTCCGGCGGGCCAGTTCGGCGACGAGCAGCACCTGCTTGTCGTCGACGGCCTGCTCGGGCGTGCTCGTCGCGCTTGCCAGATTGCCGCGCACGGTCCATTCGTCCGGCGTCGCAAGTCCCGATACCAGCCGCTCTCCGACGCCGCGCACCGCGCTGATGAGCACTTCGCCGCGGTGGCCGGTCACCGGATTGACGGTAAACGCCACTCCGGCCGCGTCCGGCGCAAGCATCGGCTGGATCAGCACGGCCATCCGGCCGGCTTCGATGCGCTGCTCCGCGCGGTAGCGCAGCAGATGGTCGCTGAACGCGGAAGCCAGACATTTTCGCACCGCAAGCTCGACCTCGTCCGTTCCCCGCACATCCAGGAACGTATCGTACTGTCCGGCAAAAGAAGCCCCGCCCAGATCTTCGGCCACGCCGGAGGAACGGACCGCAAAAGCGGCGCTGCCCAGACGTTCCAGTTCCCGGCCCAGCAGCGCTTTGACGGCGGGATCGAACGGCATGGACAAAGCGGCCTGCCGCATCCGTGCGCCCCGCCGCGCTTCTTCCGTCTCCGCCGTATTTCCTCCGTCTTCCGGCCCATTCAGCCCCGCTTCGTATGCCGAGGTCGCGCTCGTCGTGACGACGATGCCTTCCGGCACGGGAAATCCGGCCTGCAAAAGCTTCGCCAGATTGGCCGCTTTGCCGCCGGCGAGCTCCGGATCGGCACTGGCCGCATCCCGCAGATTCAACACAAAACGCCGGTCGCGCGGGCTGAGGACGCCGGAGAAAAAGTCATCCGCCGATTCCATCATTGTGAGTCCTCCTCTTTCTCGGATACCGTTTTTCCCGAAGCTTTCTCTCTCAAGTAACGGATCTGGGCACTAAGGCCCGTTTGCAGCGTTGCGACCAGTTCCCGTTCATCCAGTTCGTAACGGCTTTGCAGCTCGACCCAGGTATTCATGCTTACAAAATGCCGGATCGTCCGGTAAGAAGAATCGCGCAGTTCGGCATCGGCTTCGTGCGGCGCTTCCCGCTCGACGAGCGCGCGAATCCATTCGTCCCGGTCGCCCGTGCTCGAATGCTTGCGGTCCATCCGCAGCGCCGAGACGGTAAGCAGCAGCGCGCGGATCTGGGGCAGGGAACCGTAAACTTCCGGAATCATTTTGGCAATCCAGTCGGGCAGTCCGTCCAGCGTGCCGGCGTATGCGGGAATGCGGCCGACGTGATGGTCCAGCCACCACTGCCGAAGACCTTCCAGCAGCGCTTCGCGGGAGGAGTAATGCCGATATACCGAACCGTAGGAAACCCCCGCCCGCCGCGCGACTTCCTGAATCGTGAAATTATGAATGCGACCTTCCGTGATCAGCTGTTCGACGGCGTCCATGATCGCTTTGCTTGTAATCTCCTGCTGCTGGCGGCGAAGGGGACTGTCGTAGGCGCGCTTTCCTTTTCCCGTATTCAATATTCTTCTCCTTAATTAAATGAATAATTTGTATATCGAATATAAAAGGAGCGGAGGCATTTGTCAATCGGGTTAAACTTTTTTTTGGAAAACGGTCGGGCGCGCAGATTTGAAACTCCGGGGAAAGTATGATATATTGCCGAAAAAGGGAATGTGTGTTCTTGTTTTGAAAGAAAAAAAGAAACGAATCGCCGGCGCGCAGCCCCAAAAGTACCCAGACGTGAGATTTGCCGCGGTTTCCAGTATAATCTTAGCAACTCTTAACAACTCATAAAGCGAGGAGGCGCTTCAATGCTTGAACTGACCGCATCTTATATCGATTCGCTCGCTCCAAACGCCGCCGCCGTCAAGAACGGCCGGGGGCTGGTTGCCCAGAAAAAATTCGTCAAGCTGAACAAGTCCGAGGAAGGCGATCTGCTGTTCGGCGAATGCTCGGGCAGCGGCAAGTCCAATTACGTCTGCTCCGTCGACTTCGTCGCGCCGGACAATCCGGTATCGCGCTGTTCGTGCCCGAGCCGGCAGTTTCCGTGCAAGCACGCGCTCGGTCTGATGTATGCGTACGCGGACGGCCTGACGTTCGAAACGTCTTCGGTTCCCGAGGATATCTCGTCCAAGCGGGAGAAGGCGGAGAAACGCGAGGAAAACAAAGCCAAGAAAGCGACCGAAGAAGCGGACGCCAAGCCGAAGAAAGTCAACAAGAGCGCGCTCAAGAAAAAAGTAAGCCGGCAGCTCGAAGCGCTGGACGAGCTGGAGAAGCTGACGCTGTCGCTGGTGCGGGGCGGTCTGGGAACGGCGGACGCGCGCACGGCGAAGAACCTGAACGAGCACGCCAAGCGGCTCGGCAGCAGTTATTTGACGGGAGCGGAGAACGAGCTGCGGCGCCTCGCGCTGCTGCTGGAGAATGAAAGCGACCGGGAACGAAGCTATACATACGCGGCGGAGCAGCTGACGCTCCTGCACGCTTTTATCAAGAAAGGCCGATCGTATTTGCAGGCCAAGCTGGAAGATCCCGAGCTTGCGCCGGACAGCGAATCGACGATCGAAGAATGGCTGGGACACGCCTGGCAGCTGTCCGAACTCAAGGAAGCGGGACGGGTGAGCGAAGACGTGGAGCTGCTTCAACTCGCTTTTTACAGCTACAAAGACGACGCGCGCCGCGAATATATCGATACGGGCTTCTGGCTGGAGCTTGGCGGCGAAGCGATTCACCGCACCGTACAATACCGTCCGTTCAAAGCGGTCAAGCATATGAAACAGGAAGACAGCTTTTTCAACGTGGCGAAGATCGGCGAGCTGTATCGTTATCCCGGCGGCCTGAACGCCCGCGTGCGTTTCGAAGGCCTGCTGCCTCGCAAAACCGAGAGCGCCGATCTTCAAGCCGTCCGTTCCTCGGCCCGGTCTTCGATCGCCGACGCGGTCAAAGCGGTGAAAAACCAGCTCAAGGACCCGCTCGCCGACCGGGCGCCGGTCGTGCTGCTCAAAGCTTCCCGCATCGCGCAAACGGAAGACGGGGGATTCGCTCTCGTCGACGAAGCCGGCGATACGCTGGCGCTGGGCGACGTCTACCGGCTGCCGCAGGGCTCCACGTCCCTGCTTGCGCTGACGGAGTCTTCGCTGCTGGAAGACTGCTGCGTGCTGGCGATGTTCGAGCACCGGATGGACACCGGCAGGCTGGTCGCCCAGCCGCTGACGCTGATCCAGGGAGAACGGATTACACGGCTTCTGTACTGATTCTCATTCCGATAAACGAAAGGGGAGACGTTTATGAGCACGACTTTATTGCAGGAACTGCAGGGCGAACTGCGCCGGCTGTATATCGCGGGCAGCGATCTGGCGGCGGACGATTTCCGGCTGAAAAAAATGGAGCCCAAGCTCGCGCAGCTCGGGGAGCGCGCGCCGGTGTTCAA
The DNA here is from genome assembly GCF_030518235.1 of Saccharibacillus sp. CPCC 101409. Classification (GTDB taxonomy): domain Bacteria; phylum Bacillota; class Bacilli; order Paenibacillales; family Paenibacillaceae; genus Saccharibacillus. The sequence continues at coordinate 209,186 of NZ_JAULSA010000003.1, forward strand.
ACGGATGGCGGAAGGCGTGGCGGCGCTGACCGGATCTGCGCAGCCGGAGGACCGCGCTTTGAAGCTTCAGGATCTGTCGCTGTTGATCAATTCGGTGCTGTCGACCCAGGGGACGACAGCACCGGAAGGAACCGTCCAGAACCGGGAAACGACCGACGGCGGACTGTCCGATCTGACGACGGTGCATTCGTACCGCCAGCTGGCCGAGGTGCAAAATGCGCTGTCCGATTCCGGCGGCGGCCGCTACGAGATCGTAAGATCGGCATACGATCAGGGGCTGTTCCGCGATCTGCGGCTGTTTCCGTTTGCGATTCGGGCGCTTGGCGATTCGTATTCGGAGATCGGGGATCTGGCCGCCCACAAGATTCTGCCCGCCTACGGCGCGGCTATTCTGCCTTATTTGCTGGACGGACTGAATATCCAGGGCGGCCGGGAAGAAGAACGCCGGCTGGAAGTCGTGCGCCGGCTCGGCGTCGGCGCGCAGGACAACCGTTCGCTGGATATTCTCGTCCGGGCCGCCGAGGAAGGCTCCGATAAAGTCCGCGCCGCGGCGATCGCTTGTCTGGGTTCGCATCCGTCGTTCGAAGACCGGCTGCTGGAATGGTCGCTGGACAAGAAGAAAACGGTGCGCGAAGGCGCTTATGCCGCGCTTGCGGCGCGCAATTCGGAAGCGGGACGGGACCGGCTGTACGAATCTTTTGTCGGCAAAGACGCTCTGGCGGCGGCCGAAGCGATCGGGAACGATCCTTCGCCGGAGATGATCGAACGGCTGTTGAAGCTGTATGAAGAGCGTCTGCGCAGCGGGTATACGGGCGAAGAAGACCGCAAAAGCAAAGACAAGCTCTGGAAAGATCTGGAGCCGTTCACGATCGCGTTTCGCCGGGCGGAGCATCCCGGGCTGGAACGGCTGTACCTGGACCTGGCCGAGCATCCGCCGCATTATCCGTCGCTGGGCCGGCTGGACGATGTGGAGCGCATGCGGATTCTGCATGCGGCCGCCGGGTATTTGAAAGACCTGGACACGCCGGACGCGCTGAGCGTATTGGAGCATATGGAGCAGGAAGATCCCCGTTTCCTGCCGTACGCGTTTCATGCCGCGAGACGACAGCTTGCGCCGGCCGAGGTGTACAATCGCTACGCCGGCAGCGGCTGGGGCAAGCTCAAGGCCGCCGTATCGCGTAAAGCCCAGGTCGTGCACAAGCAGCTGCTGGAGACGCTGCATGAAGAAGTTTACGTCTACAAAGGCTACGTCCGGCAGCGGCTGCCGCAGGAACAGATCGAGGCGGAGTGGGACCCCCGCTGGCTGGACTGGACAATCGAGCGCGACGATCTGGAGATGGTCGCGGCGCTGGCCGCTCCCGGCAGCCGGAAGCTGCTTCCGTATCTTAAACAGGCCGTAGAAACGACGAGCGGCAACTACAGGGGACACTATATTTTCATCGCGCTCGACGCCGGCGGATTCGACGAGGAGACGCGTTACGAGCTGCTGATGCGCTGGATGGAGAAGAAGGACTGGAAAAAGCTTTATACCGTCTACCATGACGAGACCCAGCGTCTGCTTCGTCTGCCCGACCGCTTTGCCGGCGAAGCGGCGGACCGCCTGGAGCCTTTGATCCGGGAAACGCGCTTTGCGGGCATCAAGGAAGAGATGGAAGAGATTATTCACTCGCTTCGCCGCCGGGCATCTTCGGTGTAACGAATAACGAATAACGAATCCGCAATCGAGAGGAGAATGAATCAATGGCCGCAGTCAATGCAAGCACGCAGGATACGATGAGACTTCCGGCGGAGCAGCTGTACCGGGACGAAATCGAGGCGCTGAAAAAAGAAGAAAAGGGCTCGATTCCGCCCGGCTGGCAGATGTCGCCGCGCTCCGTACTGACCTTCCTGACCGGAGGCAAAGCCGGCAAGCTGGACATCACGCCCAAATACATCGGCAACAAGCGGCTGGTCGAAATGGCGATCGCCACGCTGGTCACGGACCGCGCGCTGCTGCTGATCGGCGAGCCGGGCACCGCGAAGTCCTGGCTGTCGGAGAATCTGGCCGCCGCGGTCTGCGGCGATTCGGGTCTCGTCGTGCAGGGCACGGCCGGTACCAGCGAGGAACAGGTGCGCTACTCGTGGAACTACGCCATGCTGCTGGCGAACGGACCGACGCCCGAGGCGCTGGTGCGCAGCCCGATCATGCGGGCGATGGAAGGCGGCAGCATCGCCCGGTTCGAAGAAATCTCGCGCTGCGCCTCCGAGGTGCAGGACGCGCTGATCTCCATCCTGTCCGAGAAGACCGTCTCGGTGCCGGAACTCGGCAGCGAGACGAGCGCGCGCAAAGGCTTCTCGATCATCGCGACGGCGAATACGCGCGACCGCGGCGTCAACGAGATGTCGGCGGCGCTCAAGCGGCGCTTCAACATCATCGTGCTGCCGGCTCCGTCGGATCTCGACACGGAGCTGTCCATCGTCAAGAAGCGGGTAAGCGAGATCGCCGCTTCGTATCAGCTCCAGGCTTCGCCGCCGGCCGACGAAGCGCTGCTCAAGGTCGTGACGATCTTCCGCGAGCTGCGCAGCGGCATGACGCTGGACCGCAAAGAAAAGCTTAAATCGCCGGCCGGCGTGATCTCGACGGCCGAAGCGATCTCGCTGCTGACCAACAGCATGGCGCTGGCCGCAAGCTTCGGCAGCGGCAAGCTGACGGACGAAGACCTGGCGGCCGGGCTGCAGGGCGCGATCGTCAAAGACGACGACAAGGACAAGCTGGTATGGAAAGAGTACCTGGACAACGTCATGAAGAAACGGGGATCGGAGTGGCGCGGATTGTATCGGGCGTGCACGGAGATGAACGAGTGAAGACGGCGGAGGACGTCCAAGTCTCCGTATTCGGCGTCCGGCACCTGTCCCCCGGCGGTGCCCGCCATCTGCTGGAATACCTGGACCGCGTGCAGCCGACGGCCGTGCTGATCGAAGGACCGTCCGACGCGACGGACATGATCGGCGATCTGGTCCATCCTTCGACGGTGCCGCCGGTGGCGGTGCTTGCCTTCACCGACGACATGCCCGTGCGCACGGCGCTGTGGCCGTTCGCCGTGTATTCACCGGAGCTTCAGGCGATGAGATGGGCGGCGAAGCACCGCGCGCTGTGCCAGCTGATCGACCTGCCGTCCGGCGCGGCGCTGGCTTTGCAGGACCTGCGGCGGCGAAGCGAAGAAGAGCGGAGCGGACGCAAAGGCGGCGCGGAAGAAGCGGCGCCGGATAGCGCGGCTGCCGGAGAGGAAGCCGCCGCGGACCGGGCGGACGAAGCCGAAGGCGGGAGCGGACTGCCGGCTTCCGGCGAGACCCCGGCCGCCGAACCGGAAGGCGAAGAAGAGCTGGAGCCCGGCGGCGCGGGCGGGCGCTCGGTATACGAGCGGATCGCCGAACTGGCCGGCGAGCACGATTACGAGACGTACTGGGAACGTCATTACGAGCACAACGCCAACCCGGATACGTACCGGGAATCCATCCTGGCTTTCTCCGCCGAGATGCGGTCGCTCGGCGAAGAGCGCGAGCGCGCCGAGCAGCCGCAGGAGCACGCGTACAACCATGTGCGCGAAGCGTATATGCGGCGGCGGATTCTGGCCGCGGTCGAAGCCGGGCACGATCCGGAGAAGATCGTAGTCGTCTGCGGCGCGTACCACGCCGCCGCGCTGGAGCGTCCGGCCGGCGGCGCCATGACGGACGAGGAGCTGGCCGCGCTGCCTTCGCGCGGCTCGAAGCTGACGCTGATGCCGTATTCGTATTACCGGCTGTCCAGCCTGTCCGGTTACGGCGCGGGCAACGGCGCGCCGCATTACTTCCAGCTGATGTGGGAAGCGATCGAGGCCGGCAAGCCGGACGAGCTGCCGCGGCTGTATCTGTCGACGGCGGCGCGGAATCTGCGGGCCGCGGGCACGCACCGCTCCACGGCCGAAGTGATCGAGGCCGTGCGGCTGGCCGAAGGGCTGGCTTCGCTGCACGGCGGCAGCGCGCCGACGCTGCTGGAACTGCGCGACGCCGCGCAGACGCTGCTCGGGCGCGGCGAGCTGTCGGTCGTGGCCGAATCTCTGGCCCGGGTCGATATCGGGACCGAGATCGGCAGCCTGGCCGAAGGCGTCAGCCAGACGCCGCTCCAGGACGACCTGAACCGCGAGCTGAAGCGGCTCAAGCTGACCAGGTACAAAACGGCCGTCGCGACCGACCTGTCGCTCGACCTGCGGGAGAATCGCCGCGTGTCGTCGGAGGAAGCGGCGTTTCTCGACCTGAATCGTTCGTTTCTGTTCCACCGGCTGGCGCTGCTGGAGATCCCGTTCGTCCATGCGAAGCCGGGCGGCGGCGAGCGGGCGATCTGGGCGGAGGACTGGGTGATCCAGTGGACGCCCGAAGCCGAGATCCGCGTCGTCGAATCGACGCTGCTCGGCGAGACGATCGAAGTCGCCTGCGCGTACAAGCTGCGCGAGAAGCTGGAAGCCTGCGCCTCCATCGCGCAGGCATCCGCGCTGATCGGCGTCGCCGTGCGCTGCGGCATGACGGCGCAGATGGAAGACGGCCGGCGCGTGCTTCAGGCGCTGGCGGCCGACAGCCGCGACGTGGCACAGATCGCCGCGGCCGCTGCTTCCCTGGCGGGCGTTATCGCCTACGGCGATATCCGGCGCGCCGATACCGCGCCGCTCGTGCCGCTGCTGGAGCAGCTGTTCTACCGCGGCTGCTTGTATTTGTCCGACGCGGCGAACTGCAGCGACGAAGCGGCCTACGGCATGGTCGACGCGATGAGCGACCTGAACCGGATCGCGCAGGAGCATGACGATGCGGTGGACGCGCCGCTCTGGGCGCAGGAATTGAGCGGTCTGTCCGAGCGCGACGACCGCAATCCCAAGCTGTCCGGCTTTGCCTGCGCGCTGCTGCTGGAGCGCGGCGAGATGGACGCCCAGCGCTGCGCCGAGGAAGTGTCGCGGCGCTTGTCGCCGGGTATTCCGGCCGATCTGGGCGCCGGCTGGTTCGAAGGATTGTCCATGCGCAACCGCTACGCGCTGCTGTCGCGCATGAGTCTGTGGGAACAGCTGAACGACTATATCAATTCGCTGGACAACGACGAGTTCAAGCGGGCGCTCGTGTTCCTGCGGCGGGCGTTCAGCTCGTTCTCGCCGCACGAGAAAACGATGATCGCCGAAACGCTGGGCGAGCTGTGGGGCGTAAGCGGCGAGCAGGCCGCGGAAATTCTGACCGGGGACTTGAAGGAGGAAGAGGACAAGATGCTGGACGAATTGAACGATTTCGACTTTGGGGACTTTTGATATGGACAATACGGACAAGAAGCAGGAATATTCGACGTCCCGCTGGCGGCTGATTCTGGGCGAAGCGGCGCAGCAGCCGCTGGAGAACATGAACGGCGCAGGCGGACTGCGGCTGACGGAAGAAGAAGCCGTCATGGACGCGGCGCTGGCGGCGATCTACGACGAAACGACCGACGGAAGCCCGTCCGCCGGCGGCTCGGGCCGGGGCTCCGGCAGCGGTTCGGGCGGCCGGGGAGCGGGAAGCGGCAGAGGCTCGGTCAATCTGTCGCGCTGGCTCGGCGACGTGCGCAATCTCTTCTCCGAGGATGTGGTCTCGATTATCCAGAACGACGCGATCGAGCGCCGGGGCTGGAAGCAGCTGCTGTTCGAGCCCGAGCTGCTGGCGTCGGTCAAGCCGGATATCCAGATGGTCGGCACGCTGATGGCGCTCAAAGGCAAGATTCCCGAGAAAACCAAAGACACGGCGCGCCAGCTCGTCAAAGCGGTCGTGGACGAACTGATGATGCGCATGAAAGAAGACATGCAGCGGGCCGTCACCGGCGCGCTGAACAAGCGGCAGCACACGCCGCTGCCGTCGCTCAGCGGCCTCGACTGGAAGCGGACCATCCAGCGCAATCTCAAACACTACGACACGGAGCGGAAAATCCTGATTCCCGAGCGCTTCTACTACTTCGACCGGGCGCGGCGCAGCAAGGAATGGACGGTCATTCTCGATATCGACCAGAGCGGTTCGATGGCCGATTCGGTGATCTGGGCGTCGGTCACGGGCGCGATCTTCGCCAGTATGCCGGCGCTCGATACGCGGGTCGTGGTGTTCGATACGGAAGTGGTCGACCTGACGAAGCAGTGCGCGAACGATCCCGTCGATATGCTGTTCGGCATCCAGCTCGGCGGCGGGACCGACATCAACAAATCGGTCGCGTACTGCGAGAATTTTATCGAGGACCCCAAGAAAACGCTGTTTATCATGATTACCGACCTGTACGAAGGCGGCAATCAGTCGGCGCTGGTGCGGCGGATGCGCGAGATGCGCGAATCCGGCGTGCGCACGCTCTGCCTGCTGGCGCTGTCCGACGGCGGACGCCCGTTCTACGACGAGCGGTTGGCGCGGCAGCTGTCACGGGACGGGACGCCCTGCTTCGCCTGCACGCCGGGCATGCTGCCGGAACTGGTGGCCGGAGCGCTCCAGGGCCGCGATATGAGCGAACTGGCGAAGAAGCTGACGTCGGAAAAAGGATAACGAAAGCTTACGGGTTCAGTCAGGACCGCCGAAGGCCGCGGATGCGGCCGCGGCGGTCTTTGCGTTACAATGGAAACAGCGAACGCCGACGGGTCAACCGGAAAGGAGCATTCAGCATGAACGTACACAAAACGAGCCTGCCCGCGCAAACGCTCGGCGGCTTTATCAAATCGCGGCGGGAGCGCCTTCAGCCCGCGGCGGCGGGGATCGACCCGCTGCCGGGCCGGCGCAGAACGCCGGGGCTGCGGCGCGAAGAAGTCGCGTATCTCGCCAATATGAGCGTGACTTATTACACCTGGCTCGAACAGGGGAGGGATGTGCATCCGTCGCCGGAAGTGCTGCGCGGCATCGGGACGGCGCTGCAAATGAGCCGCGACGAGCTGCGGCACCTGTTCGATCTGGCGGAAGCCGCCGAACCGGACCCGCTCGGGTCCGGGAGCGGCACGTCCGTCCGGGCGCAGACGGCAGCCGACGTCCCCGCTTTCTTGCAGGGCGTGATCGACAGCCTGCCTTATCCTTCGATCGTCACCGGAGAACTGACCGATCTGCTGATCTGGAACCGGGCCGCGGAGCTGGTCATGGGCGATTTCGATACCGCCTCGTCGGAGCGGCCCAATATGATGCGCCTGATCTTCACGGACCCGGTGTACCGCGAGCGGCTGGTCAATGCGGCAGAATTCGCCGCTTACAGCGTCGGTATCGCGCGCGGCGAATACGAACGCAACGCGGACAAGCCGGGTTACCGGGAAATCCTCGACCGGCTGCTGAGCGAGAGCGAGGTCTTCGCCGAACTGTGGGAGAAGCATGAAATCCGGCAAAAAAGGGTGGAAGTGGCCCGCTACCGCCTGCCGGGAACCGGCCTGCTGGAGTTCCAAACGCATTCGGCGGGCGAGATCGACGGCCGTCCCGATCTGCACTGGTGTTTGTTCGTTCCCGTGCCCGGAAGCGGAACGGAAGAGAAAATGCGCGAGCTGCTGAACCGGTAAATTTCAATCCGCGTTCCCCGCCAGAAAGCGTCTATTCCGCTTCTTCCGGCACGATTACGCACACATGCGAAGGCAGAATATGCAGCTCGATCGGCAGTTCCGGGCCCGTTTCCCCGTCCACGTTGGTTTTGACCGGTTCGGCCGAAGAAACGCGAATTTTTTTGGAAGTAAAGTACTCCACGTCTTTGTGGTCTTTCAGATTGCCCTGGAGCAGCGAGACCCCGGCTGTCAGCGTATTGAAAAAGTTAAGGTCGTGCAGGATGAATCCGTGCAGCAGGCCGTCGTCGACGGATGCGTCGGGCGCCAGCTTCTCGAAGCCCCCGACGGAATTGGTCAGCGCGGCGATAAAGATCGGCGCCTGGCCTTCCCATGTCCCGCCGTCGTGCTCGATCATAAGCGACGCGGCCGAATTGCCGAGCAGTTCTTTGACGCCTTCGCGGAAATAGGCGAACGCGCCCAGCTTCGATTTGTCTTCGGACGAGACGGAAGACAGCGCGTCGGCCAGCGAACCGGCGGCGACCACATTCGCGAATAAACGGTCGTTGATGCGCGCCATATCCACCCTTTTCAGCCGGCTGGAAGCCAGCGTGCGAATCGCCTGCTCGGGATCGAGCGGAATCTCTAACGCCCGCGCGAAATCGTTGACCGTTCCAAGCGGCACTACGCCGAGATTCGGCCGGTGCGGCTGGTCCAGCATTCCGTTGATCGTTTCGTGCAGCGTGCCGTCCCCGCCGATCGATACCACCAGATCGAATTTGTCCTGACACGCGCCGATGCAGAAATTCGTCGCGTCCAGTTCTTTGGTCGTCTCGTTGACTACGACATCGTAGCCTGCTTCGTCCCGCAGCACGTCCTCCACTTTTCGAACATATTCCAGCGCCCTCTCTTTGCCCGAGGACGGATTCATAATAATCATCGCCTGCTTCACGGATCGTCTCCTCCGATTTTCGTTTTGAAAAACGTTAAATTGCATGTATGCCCTATCTTTACCCAAAAAACGGCAGCGAATTGACGCGCGGAAGCGTCGATTTTATACTGATTACAGATGAACAAAGGAGCGGAGGCCGCTTGCCTGGCGGTGTCCGCTTGTTTTTTGCTCAAACGACGTTAAATAAAGAAAGGGGAGAGGCGGCTTGAACGGAAGCGAAAAATCGCTGCAAGAAAGAATCGAAACGCATATCGCCGAGCTGGAGCGCTTTACGGCGACGCCGGGACGAGGGACGACGCGGCTGACCTACAGCCCGCAGGATCTGGGCGCGCGTGCTTACCTCAAGGAACGGATGCGGGAGTACGGACTGGACGTGCGGGAAGACGGCTTCGGCAACCTGTTCGGCAAAAGGGAAGGAACGATCGAGGGAGCGCCGTCGGTGCTGATCGGGTCGCATTTCGATTCCGTGCCGAACGGCGGCGCGTACGACGGTCCGGCCGGCGTAATCGCGGGGCTCGAAGTGGCGAGGCTGTTTGCGGAAAACGGAACGCGGCACGCGTATCCGCTCGAAGTGTTCGCGCTGATCGAGGAAGAAGGCGCGCGGTTTCCCGGCGGATTGATGGGCTCGCGCGCCATGCTCGGCGTGCTGAGCAAGGAAGAGTTTGCGCGGCAGACCGACAAGGACGGGGTAACGACGATCGAAGCGATGCGGGCGGCCGGACTCGATCCGTCGCTGCCGGGCCGACGCGAGCAGGGCAGCATCAAAGCGTATCTGGAGCTGCATATCGAGCAGGGTCCGCTGCTAGAAGACAGCGGCATTCCGGTCGGCGTCGTCGACGCGATCGTCGGACTGGCGCAGGTGCAGATCACGGTGAAAGGCCGGGCCGGACACGCGGGTACCACGCCGATGAACCGCCGCTCGGACGCGCTGGTCGCGGCATCGCGGATCGTCGCGCAGCTGCCGGACGCCGCCGAAGGCGAAGAAGAAAGCACCGTGGTGACGGTCGGGCGTTTGAACGTGTTCCCGAACGGCGCAAACGTAATTCCCGACCGGGTGGTGTTCACGGTGGATCTGCGCTCGGGCGCGGAAGAGCATGTGCGCAGCGTCCTGGCCAAAACGAAAGAACTGGCGCTGGCCGCGGCCGGAGACGGCATCGAAGTGGAGATCGAAGACCAGCTCTACATCGCGCCGAAGCGGATGGACGAGTCGGTTCGCGCGCTGCTGCGGGAAAAAAGCGGCGCTCTCGGCATCGCGCACCGGCCGATCAGCAGCGGAGCCGGGCACGACGCGATGATCTTCGCCGATTTCACCGCCGCGGGCATGCTGTTTGTGCCGAGCCGTGACGGCCTCAGCCACTGCCCGGAGGAATGGACCGACGCCGCGCATATCGCGGACGCGGTGCGCATTTTCCACGAAGCCGCCAGAGCGCTGACGGAAGCGGAATAAGGCGCGGCTGCGATAATCGAACAAATCAAATGAACAGAAACGGGGAAAATATAGGATGAACGAACTGCCGAACTGCCCGGTATGCGGGTCCGCATACACGTATGAAGACGGAAATATGCTGGTATGCCCGGAATGCGCGCACGAATGGGTGCCGGGAGCGGAAGAATCCGGCGCCGGCGACGGGGAAAAAGTGGTCCGCGACGCCAACGGAAACGTGCTGCGGGACGGGGACAGCGTTACTGTGATCAAAGACCTTAAAGTCAAAGGCAGCTCCTCCGTGCTCAAGATCGGAACGAAGGTCAAAAATATCCGACTGGTCGACGGCGACCACGATATCGACTGCAAAATCGACGGCTTCGGCGCGATGAAATTGAAATCGGAGTTTGTGCGGAAAGCTTAGCGTTCGAGCGGGATCGAGCAGGCTGCCTGCCTTCGGAAAAGTTCCTTGTACAGTCGCTTGTCTCACTCCTATAGTAGGCTTTCGTTCGTTTGAATGACACACGGTTTAGGTGCGATTCAAACGGACGAAACCGAACATCGATTTGAGACAAGTCGCATCGAACGAAAATTCAGCCAAATCCGCTTCCTTCGAGGTTTGAAGACACGCCGTAGGGCATGTCTTCAAACCTACTGAAGTGCATCTTTAGCCGCCTTTTCGCCCTCTGCTGCGTCACTTTCCCTTGACGTGCCCCGGCACGCCTTCGGAAAAGTTCCTTGCATCGAACGAAAATCCAGCCAAATCTGCTTCCTTCGAGGTTTGAAGACACGCCCTAGAGAAAGAAGGAACATTCTTAATGGACAATTCGCTGTATACCGGAGCGAATCCGGGACCGGACGAATACCGGAGCCGGCTCAAAGCCGACTGCGAACGCTGCTTCGGCCTGTGCTGCGCGGCTCTGCCGTTTGCGAAGTCGGTCGATTTCGCCATAGACAAGGCGGCGGGCGAACCGTGCCGGAATCTGCAGGGCGATTATCGCTGCGGCATCCATACGGAGCTGCGCGAGCGCGGCTTTCGCGGCTGCACGGTGTACGACTGCCTCGGCGCGGGACAGAAGGTCTCGCAGCTGACCTTCGCCGGCGTCGACTGGCGCGAGCGGCCGGAAACGGCCGCAACCATGTTCGCGGCGCTGCCGATCGTCTGGCAGCTCCACGAACTGATGCTGTATCTGGAGGAGCTGCTCGGCCGCGCGGCGGCCTCGCCGCTCCACGCCCGGCTGCGGGAAGCGCTCGAAGAGACCGAGCGCTTCTCGCGGCTCGCCCCCGACGCTCTGCTTGAGCTGAGCGTTTCCGCGCAGCGCGCGCGGGTGAACGGGCTGCTGCTGGAAGGCAGCGAGCTCGTTCGCGCCGAAGCGAAGCGCCGCCTGCCCGCGGCGGGCGGCGCCGGGGAATCGCGCGGAACGTCGTCTCCGCGCGGGGGCAAAGCCGGCGGCCGCAGGTCCGGCCGCCGCATGACCATCGGCCGCGGAGCCGACCTGATGGGCGCCGATCTGCGCGGCGAAGACCTGCGCGCCGCCAATCTGCGCGGAGCGTACCTGATCGCGGCCGATCTGCGCGGCCGCAGCCTGGAAGCCGCCGACTTGATCGGCGCCGACTTCCGCGACGCGAACCTGTCCGGCGCGGACCTGCGCGCCAGCCTGTTCCTCACGCAGATGCAGGTCAACGCGGCGCGGGGCGACGCGTCGACGCAGCTGCCTTCGGGTCTGTCGCGGCCGGAACACTGGCCGGCGATCCTTCGCTGAATCGCGGCGGGCCGCAGCTGCGGAAGCGGCCGCTGCCGCTTCAAGACGTACCGCCATGCAGCGGCCTTCCGGAGGTATACTCGCAGGCTCGGGCGGCGCAGACAAAGCCCCTTCGGGTTCGCGCGCGCAGACCGATCCGAATTTCGGCCGCTTTTTGAATGAACGCTATCTGGAACTGGGCCGCGCCGTCGGCGAACTTGCGGAAGAAGCGGGAACCGCGCCCGGCACGCTGTCCCTGTCCTGGCTGCTTCGCCGCCCGGCCGTTTCCACCGTGATCGTCGGCGCGACGAAGCCCGAACAGGTAGAACAGAATTTGTGCAGTGTCGGGCTGCGTCCGGACGCCGCGCTGCTGGAGAAGCTCGACGAGATCAGGGCGCCGTTCCGGGACGGGGAACCGTTTGCCGTGTACCATCGGTTGAGCTGAAGAATGATGCAGATCCGCAGCAATTTCGGCTTTTTTTTCGAAAAAACCGGCGATTGCTGCGGATGCGCATCAATTTTTTCGACTCGCCGTCTTTTTTGGGCCATACTGCGTTTTTCGGCGGTAATTTGCTGCGGATTTGCATCAATCTTCCGCCGGCCTGTTCAAACAGCCCCAATTGCTGCCGATTCGCAGCAATCGCCGCGAAGAAGTGTTTGTATGTCAGAAACTATCGATCAAGCATCTCCTCAATCGCGCCGATCTCTGCTTGTTCGCGCCTTTCTCCGTCTGTCCCTGCCGCGCTTTACCCTATTCCTTCCGGCTTCGCCGCGCCCGGTTTCGTATTTCGCCAACATCGGTCGGCCGCTGCTTCTCTGTCCATCCTTAATTGATATCCCTTTTCTTTGTGCAAATGCCCAATACATTTCGTCTTTCCATCAATATCTTTTCCCGCCGATGAAAGCCTATACTGAAAGCGTGTTCAAGCTTGCTTGTCAATGACGATTCGTCGAAACGCCGCGCAACGGCGGCAGTATGCGATTGGTGGGAGGATGCAAGATGGATGGACTGACAATCAGCTGGATCGGGGCGTTAATCGGGCTTGCCCTGGCGATTATTCTGATCCTGCGGAAGCTTAATCCGGTGTACGCGCTGTTTCTGGGCGCAATTGTAGGCGCTTTAATCGGAGGCGCGAATCTAGAAGAGACGGTCAGCGTGCTCGTAAACGGCACGCAGAGCGTCATGGGCACGGTGCTGCGGGTGCTGGCGGCGGGCGTGCTGGCCGGCGTCATGATGGAGTCCGGCGCGGCGGAAACGATCGCCCAGGCCATCGTCCGCAAATTCGGCGGCAGCCGGGCGATTCTCGCGCTGTCGCTGGCGACCATGATTATTACGGCGGTGGGCGTGTTTATCCCGGTCGCCGTGCTGATCGTCGCGCCGATCGCCCTGTCGGTCGGCAATAAGATGGGCATCTCGAAAGTAGCGCTGCTGCTGGCTCTGTCGGGCGGCGGCAAAGCGGGCAATATCATCTCGCCGAACCCGAATACGATCGCGGCGGCGCGCGGCTTCGATCTCGATCTGAGCCGGGTGATGCTGGCGGGGCTGGTGCCGGCGCTGTGCGGTCTGGCCGTAACGGTGCTCGTCGCTTCGCTGCTCAAGAACAAAGGGATCAAAGTCGCCGACAACGAGATTCCCGGCGGCGAAGTCGATATGTCGAAGTATCCGCCGCTCGGCCGGGCGATCGTGGCTCCTCTGGTCGCGGTCGTGCTGCTGATGATCAACCCGATCGGTTCCATTTCGGGCATCCAGGCGCTGGCGAGCTTCAAAGTGGACGCGATGTACATCCTGCCGCTGGCCGGCATTATCGGGATGCTGGCGATGCGGCAGGGCGGCAAGATTCTGCAATATACGTCGTCGGGCCTTAGCAAAATGACCGCGACCGTGCTGATCCTGATCGGCGCCGGCGGCATCGCGGGGCTGATCTCGGCTTCCGATCTGTCGTCGCAGGTGGTATCGCTGATCGAAGCTTCCGGCATCTCCGGCACGTTCCTCGCGCCGATTTCCGGTATCCTGATGGCGGCGGCGACCGCTTCGACTTCGACGGGCGTCATCTTGGCGACCGGCTCGTTCGGCGAAGCGATCCTGAACATGGGCACGGCTCCGCTGGCGGCGGCCGTTATGGTGCACACCGGCGCGACCGTAATCGATTCGCTGCCGCAGGGCAACTATTTCCACGTTACGGCCGACGCGATGAAGATGACCATCCGCCAGCGGATGGGCCTTATCCCTTACGAAGCGATCGTGGGCGGCACGATGACGATTGTCGCCACGATTCTGTACGGTTTTATTTTTTAAAAGTTATGATGATTTCTGGATAAGCAAACGATTAACGGAAACGGAGTGATTCGATGAGCGGCAAAACATTTCTGCTGGCCCCCGACTCCTTCAAGGAGAGCATGACGGCGAAGGAAGTCTGTATCGCGATGGAAAAAGGGCTGCGCCGTGTTTACCCGGACGCCGAATTTATCCACGTCCCGATGGCCGACGGCGGCGAAGGCACGGTGCAGTCGCTGGTCGACGCTTCCGGCGGCAGCCTGCATACGAAAGAAGTCACGGGTCCGCTGGGACAGCCGGTGACGGCGAGTTTCGGACTGCTGGGCGACGGCGAAACGGCGGCGATCGAGATGGCGTCGGCGAGCGGGATTCATTTGGTGACCAAAGAAACGAAGAACCCGCTGGTCACGACGACCTACGGCACCGGCGAGCTGATTCGCGAATGCCTGGACCGCGGCGTGCGCCGCATCCTGATCGGCATTGGCGGCAGCGCGACCAACGACGGCGGCGCGGGCATGGCGGAAGCGCTCGGCGCGAAGTTTCTGGACGAGAACGGTAAAGAGATTCCGCGCGGCGGCGGCGGATTGTCCCGGTTGAACACGATCGATACGTCGGGACTGGATGCGCGCTTGAGCGAAGTCGAGATTGTCGTCGCCTGCGACGTGACCAATCCGCTGTGCGGCGGGCAGGGAGCGTCGGCGGTGTTCGGTCCGCAAAAAGGCGCGACGCCGGAGATGGTCGGCACGCTCGACGCGAATCTGGCGCATTACGCGGAAACGATCCGGAAGCAGCTGGGCCGCGATGTGCGCGAGGTGCCCGGAGCGGGCGCGGCGGGCGGACTCGGCGCGGGGCTCTTGGTGTTTACCCGTTCCGAGCTGCGCCGCGGCGTGGAGATCGTGCTCGACTATACGCAGCTCGAACGCAAAGCGGCGGCGGTCGATCTGGTCTTCACCGGGGAAGGCGGCATCGACTTCCAGACGCAGTTCGGCAAGACTCCGCACGGCGTCGCCGCCGCGGCCAAACGCGCCGGGAAGAAAGTGATCGCGGTCGCCGGTTACATCGGGGACGGGATCGACAAGCTGTACGAGGAAGGCATCGACGCCGTGTTCGGCATCGTGCCGGGCGCGGGCGAGCTGCCGGACCTGCTGGCGGCGGGACCCGAGAACGTGGCACGCACGTGCGAGAATATCGCGCGCGTATTGAAGTTCGCGGATTGAGCATCGGATGTTAAACGGAAAAGACCGGACCCTTCGCTTTCGGTCGAGCCGTAAAAAGCTTGCTTTTTAACTATGGATGTTTTAAGTTGAACGTAACAGTATTTCATACTCGCGAAGAACGCGGACGAACTTTTCCTGTGAGGGAGAAGGACGTCCGCGTTTTGTTGTTTTTCCGGTGAATGCAGGAAGACTAATTCTTGCGGTTGGTGAAAATTAGGTCTTTTCTAAAACAAGCAACCGAGAGACAATGAATAATATGGATTTCTTTAGGAATAAAAATTAAATACAACCAAAAAGAGGAGTGTCTAAAGATGAGCAAGAGCTACGGAAAGGTTCTAGGAATGATGTTGGCAGCGGCATTGACAGTAAGCGGGATTGGGGAAGCCTCGCCTTCGGCCTACGCGGCAAAGAGCGATTTCTCCGATATCAAACCGGCCCATTGGGCGGCTGGCGCTATTCAGAAAGCCGTCGATAAAGGCTACGTGAACGGCTACACCAACGGCACGTTCAAACCCGACGCCAGTGTCAGCCGCGCGGAATTCGTGAAGATGGTCGTATCGGCTCTGAATCTCGACGCGCCGGCCGCATCCGGAAAATGGTACGTCCCGTATGTCGATGCCGCGACCCAAGCCGGTCTGTATGCCGGCGCTGATTTTTCGAACAACGACGCCGGCTGGAACAAAGTCATGACGCGCGACGAAATGGCTCGGGTCGCAGCCCGGGCGATCGGCGAGAAAACCGGCGAGTCCGACAAATGGATGTATCTCGCAACGAAATCCGGCCTGATCCAAGGCGTCGGCAAAGCGCAGCTCGCACCGGAAGGTCTGACGACCCGTGCACAGGCCGTCGTGATTATCGAACGAATTCTGAAAGCAAACGCTGGCGATAAGCTGGCGGCCGATCGCTACGCAGTCGGCGCAGCCGAAATTCTGTGGCACGGGACGAACATCTTCACAGTGATGCCGGAGAAATTCGTTACGCCGGAATCGGATTGGAAAAGCGAAGGTAAAAGTTCGATCGAAGAAATGTGGAACGAAAAGAAGATGGTCTTCACGTCCAAAGACGGTCAATATCAAGGTAAACTCGATGCTTTGGTCGCAATCGATCTGGCTGATCCGAACGATCCGAATCGTGGGCTGCTCGGCAATATCGACACTTTGAAATGGTACAACAACGGAGCCAGCACAAAAGACCTGTTTGTCAAAGACAACAAAAATTCGTATGTACTGTACTTTAAAGGCCAACCGGCATTCAATAAAAATCCAGATAAATACGGTGCTCAAAAAGAATTGCAATTCAACCTTCAAGGTTTTCATAACACAGACATGCAGTCTTTCTTTGCTGGTAAACTCAATCAGACTGCCCGTATTTATCGCAACCGGTCCCTACCTTCGGATATCCCAGCCGTGATTATCCCCAAAACCGGCACGATGCAAAATGGGCACAACATCGAAATCGTTCTGCAAGTTCCGATCGGCGGCAGCGAATTCAAAGAAAGTGAGCTGCTCAGTCTTCGAGGTATTCAATAATGCATGCAAACCGGCAACGAAAAAAGAAATTTACGTTTGTTGGACTCACTGCACTTCTCCTTGCGTGCAGTGTGTTGGGTGTTTTTTTTCCTATAGGCAGTCAGGTCGAAGCCGCACCGGTCAAAAAAGAGCTCAGTTACATCGGATCGGACGCACCCACAACACATCCGAGCAAAAAGGCGTTAATGTTTGGGAAAACACCCAAAGCGTCTACTACAACGATCAATGAAAATGCAGGGACAGGAAACAAAATTCAAAAAATCGTATTTTACAAAGGCAACCAGCAGGTTAAAACAGTTGAAGTCAATGCCCAAAGCTACGCCGGAACCCAAACGTTTGATGGCGAAAAAATCGAAGTCGTTTCTAAAGATAACAACGCCGCGGGCTCTTGGATGGCCTGGACCCGTACTATCGGGCAGGGCTGGATCGCTGACGGGCAGGGCGGCACCTGGGACGCCTACGGAAACATAACCGTCCCCAAAGAACCGATTGGCGGAACAGATTATTTAACCGTGCCGGGTAAACAAATTCGAATGACTATCAAATATTCAAGATCCAAAGAATTTGAAACGACCGTAGATGGGTCAAAACTCACCTTCCCTAAAACCTTCCTGGATGATCGGACCGCGATCGTGCAGGCCAACAATCCGCAGTTGCTGCCAAATGCAAAAGTTGAAGTGGATTATACCCAAGAAGTAAAAACAGGTGATCTTAAATTAACCGGTGATGTTGATATGAAAGGTACAGCGCATCCGTCAACACAAATCGAATCCATTCTCGTCGGGCTTATGCCGAAAGAAACGCCGGGTGCAACACGGGATCTGGATTTCGCCGCAATTACCTTCACCCAAGATCACGATGAACGCGGCAATCCAAAATACTATACCAAAAAAGGACCTGACGACGAAATGGTCCCGTACAAAGATAATAATCCAAATGCGCAGGCTATGGCCTTTTACTACGCCGCTTACAAATTTACTGTAACAACGTTCACCTACCAATATCCTGATCATTACTGGGTCTACACCGAAGCGGATACGCACGAACCCGAACCGCCTCGCGGCGAGTGTTCGACGCAAAACGGCCGCACGATGGAAGGACAGAAAATGATCCCTGAAGCCAGCGCCGTAATCAAAGCCGATCAGCGGGACCGGGAGATCTTCGATGTGCTGCAAGGGATTCCAACATCGGAAAGTCTATACGGGAATGTTTTGGCCAACAGTTATTTGCATCAGTACAAATACCAGGAGAAGCTTACTGCATGCACCTACGATATTACCGTAACCAAAACGTATAATCTGGTCTGGTATGAAGAAACGCCGACAACCAAACCGGACGGGACACCGGGTCCTCCGGAACGTGTCGAACAGCGAAGCAGCGAAACCCGGGATTATCCGGCACATCTCGAGCGTAACGGCTCGTATTGGGTCGTCGATAAACTGGGCGTCTATCAAATCGATAACGCTGTCTTGCAAAACTATGCGTTCAGCGGCGAACAAATCACGCTTACACCGAGCGGGTATACCCCGCCTAATCTTACACTGACCCGAAAAGGAAACGCCGTCGGGGATCCCGGACCGGGTAACTGGGCAGACTCCGAAACGCTAACCGGCACTACCTCACCGCCGGAAATTCCGAATGAACAAATTCGATATACGAGTGAGACCAGCGCTAAAATCAAAGAAATCAAAGTCAATAACGATCGGCTGACCTTCAACGGCCAGGTTCTTATGGATGATGCCGTAGTCGATAAAAAAACACAGGAACCAAAAGCCGTGCCGGACCCGCAAAAAACAAGCCGGGACGTGCTGTACAGTCCCAACCACATGATTCCAAACACCAAAACCAACCGATACGCCGCAGCCAGCATGGGTGCGCTCACGTACAAAGGCGTCAGCGCCAATTACAACGCGCCGGCCGGCGACACGTACCCGATTCCAAATATCAACCCGGTCACCGTACATACACCGGTCGTCAACTATTCCTCGGCATCCGACGATGCCGCACATAACCAGAAAACTACGCCTAATTACAGCCGTACAGCCTTTATCCTGGATCGGCCGTTTACAATCACGATGCCTACCAGTGGACAGCACGCGAACTATCCGGGTTACGGCAGTCGCGATTATGCAAAATACTTCCGCGCCAAACAGGTTCGTTTCCCGTTTGATGTCTATACCGCCGACCAATCGACGTTCTATCCCAAAGACACCTGGATCGATATTCCGATCAGTCAGCTCGATACGACGTTCTTCCTCCCGGTCTGGGTCGACGAAGGCGACTACAAGGTGTATTTCCGCAATATCGCCGAAAACGCGCCGGACAATCTGCCGTACCAGCAGGATGCCAATCTGGATCTGAACAACCATGCCGCAGTCGACACCGTAGACGTGGAAGTGATCGGCCGGCTGTACGATTTCCACATCACCGATATCGCCGATTACAATTGGGAACGTGTTTTCCGCACCATGGAAGGCAGCGCGACGCACACCGGCAGTACCTACTGGACCGGGCTGCTCGGCATCGACGGCGATGCGCGCGGCAGCGCCGCTCCGTTCACGCTCCCGATCCTGCCGGGCAGCAATCCGCTCCAGGGAATGAAGAATATCGCGGTCAAGACCGGCTACCACGTCAAGTTCGACCTGAAAACGAAAGGGAATATGTTCGGCAAGCAGGACGGAATCCGCATCACGCCGAGCTTCACTTTCGTCAGCAGGGACGGCAAAACCCAAACGCCGGTCGATCTGTATTACAACGACGATCATCGGACGTTCATCCAGGTCGGTTCGCCGGAAGATACGCAGGAGCGCTATGTCATTCTGAACGATCGGCTGCGCAATGTGCCGGAAGAGGAAATGACCGATACGGCGCGGTACAAATACGAGCACGATTACGGCTTTGCGGAAATGAACGGGGTGAGCCGGGAGGTATATATCGGCGATTATATTCATCGTTTCGCCAAGCTCAAAACGCCGGTCGGCGGCTTCGATCTGCTGCTGCTCCCCGAGCAGATCCGCACATTGATCGGGCCGAAAAGCCATCTGCCGGCGTCGGTCGATTACGCTCGCGCAAACGCGGCGGTGCAGAAATGGTACGGGGAATACAGTCTGCCGGGCGATCCTTATGTGGTGGCGAAAGGCACCAACCTGGCCGAATACGGCCGGACGCACCGCGGACTGACCAAGCGCGACCCGATTTTCCTGCGCGACGGCTATATTATTTTGAACTTCAATATCGAAAGCATCCAAAACGGCGACCTCGCAGATCCGCATTTGCAGTACATCAACGCGCCGCTGATGAACCAGTGGAGCCTGGAAGGGTTCAAGCGCAGCGTCAATGATTCGTGGGGAAACGCGTTTTCGCTAAAAGACGGAGATATCGTATTCTTCAACGCCGATAAGTCTTATAAAGACGACTTTGAAGTTCAGGTTCCGCATTAAATCTGTAAGCGGATCGGCCGTCTACCGGCTTTCCGCCAACAGATCGTGCACCAGCTGGAACAGCTCCAGCAGACGGCGCGGATCTTTGCCCGTCAGCTCCGCGATGCGGCCGAGCCGGTACTGGAGCGTATTGCGGTGGATATTCAGTTCCGCCGCCGAAGCGGACATGCTGCCGTCCCGGCCGATGAACACGCGCAGCGTGTCCAGCAGGTCCGGGTAATCTTCAAGCCGGGCCGCGGCGCCTATTCTCGGCGGCAGATCGGCCTGTCCCAGGCCGGCCAGGAACTCCACGTCCTCGAAGCGCAGAAAGGACGCCGACGGCCGCAGCGCGAGCCGCACGTTCATCGCGGCCCGAGCCTGGGCATAGCTGTCGGCGACCAGCGCTTCGCGGCGTCCCGACGACGCCCGTACGCGCGGCTGCCGCTTGAGCAGCGGTTCCAGCAGCGGTTCGGCCGCGCCGTCTCCTTGCAGCAGAAGCAGATGGACGCCGCTTTCCGGCGCAAAGGAAGGCGCCCGCAGCAGCAGCGGAGCCGACTCTTCGTTCGGTTCGAAGCCGGTGAGCAGCAGCACTGTCGTATGCAGCGCCAGGTCGATTCCGTAAACCGCGGCTTCTTTGCGGATCTTCTGCGTATACGGACCGCGATGCTCCAGCAGCATACGGATAAACGCCGCGCGCCGGCTGACTTCCCGGGCCAGGGTTTCCAGCGCCGTTTTTTGCTCGATCAGCAGCGACACGGTCGTGCGCACGATATTGCAGAACGGCCGCACCTCGTCGGGCTCGCCGGTAATGCCGATTACGCCGACTCTTTTGTCGCCGATTACGATCGGCTCGTTGGTGCCTTTTTTCTCAAAACGGCCGTCCTCGCGCACCTCGACCATACGGCCCGTGGCGAGCGCCCGAACTGCTCCTTCGTGCACCGTTCCCACCCGGTCCGGCCGCCCGCTGCCCACGATCACGCCCCGGTCGTTCATGATATTGATATTGTAAGGAATGTCCCGCATCATCTTGTCGACAATCTCCTGGGCCTGCTTCTCCGAGAGCTGAAACATCCGCGATCCTCCTCTTAAATCTGCCGATTGATATTGTGCATATGAATAAATAGTATACCTGTTTTTCAGGCGGGATAAAGTGACTTTATGAATATCGCTCTAAAAAAGTCCCCGCTGCCCAGATTATTCGTTATTGCTGAATTTTTTGTTGCAAATGCAATAAAAATATTATAGGATTTCATCTAACCGAAGTCGTGACTGACAATCCGTGCACAAAAGGAGCTGGCCGCCATGCAGGAAATTCTGCGCGAGATCGGAATGATCGCCAGAGCGCTGGACTCGATCAGCAATATGGAATTCAAAGAATACGACCTCACCAAAGGACAGTATCTGTATCTGGTGCGAATCTGCGAGCATCCGGGAATCATTCAGGAAAAGCTGGCCGAGATGATCAAAGTGGACCGCACCACCGCTTCGCGGGCTGTAGGAAAGCTGGAACAAAACGGCTTTATCGAGAAAAGGGAAGACGAGCGGAACCGCAAGATCAAAAAGCTGTTTCCGACAAGCAAAGGCGAGCAGGTCTATCCGTTCATTAAAAAAGAAAACGATCATTCTAACCGGGTCGCGCTGAACGGGTTCTCCGGCGAAGAAGCGGCAGTCTTTTTTCAACTGCTGCAAAAAGCCAGAAAAAACGTGGAAGTCGACTGGGAATCGGTCAAAAAAGGAAACAAAAGAATCTATTGAATCTGTCGTAATCGGAAATGATCGTTTGGAGTCGAGGAGATGAATAGTGAAATGACGATCGAAATCGTGCCGTGCGGCCTCAAAGATCTGCATGAGCTGAGAGAAATCAGTATCGAAACGTTCCGCGACACGTTCGCAGACCGGAATTCGCCGGAGAATATGCGGGAGTACCTGGATAAAGCATTCGCCGCCCGGCAGTTGGAGTCGGAGCTGTCCGAGCCGCATTCGCAATTCTTTTTTATTCTTGTCGATAAGGCGCCGGCCGGACTCCTGAAACTGAACACCGGCGAGGCGCAGTCGGAGAACATGGGCGAAGACGCGCTTGAAATCGAGCGAATCTATATCGGCCGCCGGTTTCAAAAACAAGGACTGGGCCGATATTTGATGAATAAAGCGCTGGAAACAGCCGCGGCCGAACGCAAAACGAAGATCTGGCTGGGCGTGTGGGAACAAAACGAAAACGCGCTGGCGTTTTATCGAAAAATGGGCTTTGTCCAGACCGGCGCGCATTCGTTCTGGATGGGCGACGACGAGCAGACGGATTTGATCCTGACGAAGACGCTGGATTGAACGCTGCGGGAAAAGTCGAATCGTATATTATCTGATGCTGTCTTCGATAGTGCGCCGCCAGATTATAATTAGTTGAAATTCAAAGTGAAGATAAATTAAAACGGCTTCGCCTGATGGGCGAAGCCGTTTGTTTTCCGGTCTATTCCGTTCGATCGCATCAGAGCAAAACGTTCGAATCTATCGCTTAAGGCAGCTTATTCCCCGCCGCGAGGTAAATGCCGTACCACTCTTCGCGGGACAGCTGCACTTCGCTCGCTTTGATGCAGTCTTTAATGCGCTGGAGGTTCATGGTGCCCGTCACCGGCTGCATATGGGCCGGGTGGCGCAGCAGCCACGCGATCGCGATCGTCGTGTTGCTGACTCCGTGATCTTCGGCGACTTTGTTGATCTCCGCGTTAAGTTCCGGGAACTTTTCGTTATCCAGGAATACGCCTTCGAAGAATCCGAACTGGAACGGCGACCACGGCTGGATGGTGATATCGTTCAGGCGGCTGTAGTCGAGAATGCTGCCGTCGCGGTCCACCGACTCGTCGATCAGCATATTGACGTTGACGCCGTTGGAAATCATATTGGCGTTCGTGATGCTGAGCTGGAGCTGGTTGGCGACGATCGGCTGCTTCACGAATTTTTTCAACAGCTCGATCTGCATCGGCTTCTGGTTGGAGACGCCGAAATGGCGCACTTTGCCCGACGATTCGAGCTGGTCGAACGCTTCCGCTACTTCTTCCGGCTCAACCAGGGCGTCCGGACGGTGCAGCAGCAGGATATCGAGGTATTCGGTGTTCAGCCGCTTGAGGATGCCGTCGACCGAAGACAGGATATGCTCTTTCGAGAAATCGAATTGGCCCTGACGGATGCCGCATTTGGATTGAAGAATCAGCTTTTCGCGTACGGACGGGTTCATATGTACCGCTTCTGCGAAGATTTCTTCGCATTTGCCGCCGCCGTAAATATCCGCATGGTCGAAGAAGTTCGCGCCTTCGTCCAGGGACGTTTGTACGAAAGTTTCCGCTTCCTTTTTCTCCAAGCCGTCGATGCGCATACAGCCTACGGCCACTACCGGAACTTCAAGATTGCTGCTTCCGAGTTTCATCGTTCTCATGACTGCGCTTCCTCCTCATATTTAACGGGTTTGGCTCCATGCCAATCGTCTGTTTCATTGGGATTGCTGCCGCCTCAGGGCGCGTGCGTTACTAAAGGCATAACAAGTCTGACATAAAAATAAAACGTTTTCAAGAGAGCGGGACGGCTTACGGGCTTTTTTGGCGAATATTCTTGCTTTAATGGAAAATTCCCAGCCAGACCGCCAGAAGAATCGCGGTCAGCAGCATCTTTTTCTCGCAGGAAGTGACCGACGCGGCATCCTGCATATCGGCTTTTGCCAGCCAGTAGATCGACAAAGCGGACGCGATCAGCACGCCGGCTGCGCCGACGAAGCGTCCCGACGCCGCAAGCCAGACGGAAGAAGCGCCGATGACCGCAAAATACAGCAGACCGGGCAGACGGGCGAACGCAATGCCGAAGCGCTCTGCCGCCCACACGACGCTGGTCCGCTTGACGGGCGAAGCGTTCCGGTCCGCTTCCAGGTCGGGGATATGGTGCACCATTACCCAGGCGATACAGTACATGGCGTTGACCCAGGCATTTTGCAGCGCCCATTCCGGCAGGCTTCCGAGCAGCAGCCAGGCTCCGCCGAGCCCCAGCGCGAACGTGGACGGAAACGTGCTCAGCCACTCGCCTGCGAAAGGCACGTAAGCCAGCCGCAGCGGCGGCGCCGAATACGAGACGGCGCCCCAGATGCCGATCAGCAGCAGACCGTTTTTGAGCACAAGCCGGGAGGTGGAGCTCATTTCCGCAGGACTCCTTTCTTGCCGTGAAATTCTTGGACTACCTTCCTATAACACCTGCACGGAGAAGGGAACCATATGAACCTGGATAAAAGAATAAAGTAAAAGAGCAAAGCCGGTTTATAAGCCTAACTCTCGCGAGTGTTAATTTTTCAATTTCTCATCGAGTACTTGCAATACGGGATTTTAAAACCTTAGTATATGTATAAGAGGTGGGAATAAATGAAAATCATCAATAATATCAGCGAAAGACTCGGTGACGACTTGAAGCAGACACTCGGCAAAGGCAGTAAGGTGTCGATCGCCGCGTCTTATTTTTCCCTGTACGCTTACGAGGCTTTGATGAAAGAACTGAAACAGGTGGACGAAGTCCGCTTCCTGTTTACTTCACCCACATTCGTTCCCGACGCGGTCGGCAGGGAAAAACGCGAATTCTATATCCCCAAACGAAGCCGCGAAAACAGTTTATACGGGACTGCATTTGAAATCCGGCTAAAAAACGAGCTAAATCAAAAAGCAATAGCGAGAGAATGCGGAGAATGGATTCGACGAAAGGTGAAATTCAAGTCCAACCGGACCGAGGCTTCCATGCCGGGTATGTTGAACGTGCAATCGGAAGGCGAAGCGCTGACCTATACGCCGCTGAACGGCTTCGGCACGGTCGAGCTCGGTTACGAGAAAGGCGGCGCGCTCGCAAGTCTCGTGCATCGGTTCGACGAGGCGGAAGCGACCGGCGTCTACATGGGTTTGTTCGATGAGGTCTGGAACGACAAAAACAAACTGGAAGACGTCACGCAGCAGGTAGCCGAGCAAATTTCGTCCGTGTATAAAGAAAACTCGCCGGAGTTCGTTTACTATGCGATTCTCTATAATATTTTCAACGAGTTTCTGTCCGATCTCAACGAAGACGTGCTGCCCAACGAAGCGACCGGCTTTAAGGAAAGCGCGATCTGGAACCGTCTGTATCCGTTTCAAAAAGACGCGGTTATCGGATCGATCAACAAACTGGAGAAATTCGGAGGCTGTATTCTGGCGGACAGCGTTGGTCTGGGCAAGACCTTCAGCGCGCTTGGCGTGATCAAATACTATGAGCTGCGCAACAAGTCGGTGCTAGTGCTTTGTCCCAAAAAGCTTGGCGACAACTGGATGACTTACCGGCAGCCGGTAAACAACAATGTGCTGGCGGCGGACCGGCTGCGTTACGACGTGCTGTACCATACGGATGTGTCTCGCGATCGCGGGTACTCCAACGGCATGCCGCTGGATCGGCTCAACTGGGGCAACTACGATCTGCTGGTGATCGACGAGTCGCATAATTTCCGCAACAACGAGGCGAAGAAAAATAAAGAAACCCGCTATCAGAAGCTGATGAACAAAGTGATCAAAAGCGGCGTTCGCACCAAAGTGCTGATGCTGTCGGCCACGCCGGTCAACAACCGCTTTATAGATCTGCGCAACCAGCTGGCGCTGGCTTACGAAGGCGATCCGGAGCAGATCAACGCCAGGCTGGACACGGATCGCGGCATCGACGATATTTTCCGGCGCGCCCAATCGGCGTTCAACCAATGGTCGAAGTTGGATGCGCAGGAGCGGACGACGCCGGTGCTGCTGGGGATGCTGGATTTCGACTTTTTCGAGCTGCTGGACAGCCTGACCATCGCCCGTTCGCGCACGCATATCCAGAAATATTACGACACGGAGGAGATCGGCGAGTTTCCGAAGCGGCGTGTTCCGTTATCCGAGTACTGCGCGATTACGGAGCTGGAAGGCGTGCCGGAATACGAGGCTATCTTCGCCGAGCTGTCCAAGATCAATCTGGGGATTTACGCGCCGTTTCAATATATTCAACCGAGCCGGATGAGCTTCTACGAGAATCTGTACGATACCCGGGTCAAAGGAGGCGGCGGAAGCTTCCGGCAGATCGACCGTGAAGGCAGCCTGCAGATTCTGATGCGGATCAACCTGCTCAAGCGGCTGGAAAGCTCGGTGGAATCGTTTCGCCTGACCCTGGGCAAGATCGTCGACAATCTGGAGCGGAATCTGGAGCGGGCGGACGAGTACGAGCGCAGCCGCGGCGAAGCGGCCGAAACAAACGGTACGGTCGAATATTCGGAACCGGAAGAAGCGGATCTGGATAACGACGATTGGCTCGACGACGAGTTCAGTATCGGGAAGAACGTCAAGATCAATCTGGCGGATATCGATCTGCTGCGTTGGAAAGAAGATCTGGAGCACGACCGGCATATTCTTGCGGAGCTGCTGGACGAGATGATGAAAGTGACGCCGGAACACGACAAGAAGCTGAACGTGCTCAAAGAAATCATCGACAAGAAAATACGGGAACCGATCAACGAAGGCAATCGCAAAGTGATCGTATTCAGCGCTTTTTCCGACACGGCCGGTTATCTGTACACGCACCTGTCGTCTTATATGAAAGAAAAATACGGAATCGAAAGCGCGAAAATTACGGGCAGCGACGAAAATAAAAATACGGCGGGACTGCGCAGCGATATCCATACTCTGCTGACCTGCTTCTCCCCGCGTTCCAAAGAAAAACATCTGACGATGCCTCTCGAAACACGCAAACTCGACCTGCTGATCGCCACGGACTGCATCTCGGAAGGTCAGAATCTGCAGGACTGCGACTATCTGGTCAATTACGATATTCACTGGAACCCCGTACGGATTATTCAGCGCTTCGGACGGGTGGACCGGATCGGCTCGCGCAATAAGCAGATTCAACTGGTCAATTTCTGGCCGGACCTGTCGCTGGACGAGTATATCAATCTGAAAGCGCGCGTCGAGAATCGGATGGTCATCATGGATATGACGGCGACCGGAGACGACAATGTGCTGTTCAATCGTTCGAGCGATCTCGAATACCGCAAACGCCAGCTCGACCGGCTGCAGGAAGAAGTGGTCGATCTCGACGAGATGGATACCGGCGTATCGATTACCGATTTGGGGCTGAACGATTTTCGGATGGATCTGGTGGGCTACGTCAAAGAAAACGGCGGACTGGACAGCGTTCCGGGAGGCTTGCACGCGGTAGTGGGGACAGACGGCGGCAAAGGCATTTCGCGCCCGGGCGTGATCTACGTGCTGCGCAATATCGACCAGGAGCTCGACGCGAAGCGCCAGAACCGGCTGCATCCTTTTTACCTGGTCTATATCGGAGAGAACGGAGAAGTCGTAACCAATCATCTCGATGTCAAAAAAACGCTGGACGTGCTGCGGGCGCTCTGCCGGGGCCAGGTCGAACCTGTGATAGCCGCATGCCGGGACTTCAACGAAGAAACGCGCGACGGTCGCAATATGCGCCGCTACTCGCGGCTGCTGGAAGAAGCCGTTCTCTCGATCGTCCAGGTCAAGGAAGAAGGCGATCTCGACAGTCTGTTCAGCGCGGGCGGGACGACGGCGCTGCTGGATTCCATCCGCGGGCTGGAGGACTTCGAGCTGCTGAGCTTTGTGGTGATTCGGGATATGGAAGCCGCAGCAGAATCGACTGAACGGGAGACACCATCATGAAGCTGAAACTGCCGTCCGGCACCCTTGTCGACAAGAAGATTCCGAAAAATAAATTTTACGAGAAGCTGCATGCCGACTCCGGCCTGAAAGAGCTGTTCACGCGTCAGGTGGATTCCGTGGTCTGGAAGCACAAGCTTTCGCCCGCAACGATACGTCTGGAAGCGCGGGACGGAATCGATGAAATCCAGATTTTTGAGATAGTACTGCGCCAGCGGGAGTATTCGCCGGAGATCCTGCGCGGCATCGACCGCGCGATTCCGTATCCGATCCTGTACGTGCTGCGCTGCGGGCGGGAGAGCAAGCTTGCGATTGCGTACAAGGAGCGCAGCGAATCGGACGAGAACCGGGCCGTTGTGCGTTCGTATCACGAATCGCAGTGGCGGCCGGAGGACGGCGAAGCCGGCGGCGCGGAGTTCGAAGTGCTGCATGGGCTGGATTTGAAGGCGGTGTACGAGCATATCGTGCGCAGTCTTGTGTCGATAACGGGGGAAAGCGAAACTTCGAGCGAGTCCGCTTCGGCGCAGACGCCTGCTTCGCTCGCCGACAATCTTCCGCTGGAGGAACTGCTGGAACGCAAAAGCCGGATCGAGGCGCTGGGCCGGGAGTGTCTGCGTTTGGAAACGAAAGTGCGCAAAGAAAAGCAGTACAACCGCCAGGTGGAGCTGAATATGCAGCTGCAGCGGAAGCGGAAAGAACTGGCTGCTTTGCGGAATGGAGATTCTTCGCTGTCGGGAGGGGAACTTGGTTGATTCTGAATAAACAAACGGGGGAGTTCTGCCCGGTCGAGTTCGCCCCGCTGACGAAAGAAGATCTTCCGCTGCTGACCGTACGCCGGGGCGGCTGGATATTCGGAGCAAGACGCTGGGCGGCCTACCTGGATAAACCGGATGTTTTTCCGGTTAAGATGACGCTTCGGAACAGCGATCGGATCGAAGGGATTGTCGTATACCGAAACCAGCCGGATATGGAAGGATTGTTCGTTTTGTGGATCGAGAGCGCCGCGCATAATCGGAGATTCGACGAAAGCGGCGATCCGGACTTCGATCATGTTGTTGAAAGTCTTCTGGCTTACACATGCAGTCGAAGTTACGAATGGGGATATGATTATTTTATCGCACTGCAGTGTATGGGGCACCCGATTCTGCATGCGTTTTATAGAAAGCTGGGACTTATGGAACTGCCTTTCAACCGGTATATGGGAGTGATGCAAATGCCTGAAAAATTCAAAAGCGAACCTGCCGAAACGTCGCTCCAAACCATAGCGGATCTTACAGCGGGCGGGAAACTGGTTGCTGTTGTAGGGCCCGAAGGCATTTCAGCGGAAGATGCCGGTAAGATTCTGGAGTGGAAGCGGGGGAGGGAACGGAATTAGAAGAACATTCGAGAATGTTCTTCTCGCTACAATATAGAAAAGACGGCGAATAGTATCGTCGTCTTTTTGGCGCGGCACAGAAATACTTAAGCGGCCTGATTACAGTTACTTCTGAGATCGTCTCACACGCAGAATATAAGGCAGGACCTGTTGAGAAAGTACTTCATGGATTGTGAAACCCGGCGGTCCTTCGATCCGATGTCCGTCTTTATCTTCCAACCCTTGCGGAACGTGCCAGTGCCAGGGATCGAACTTCTTGATTTCTTCTGGCGTATCGCTCGTATGGTAATGAGCATGAAATTTTTGGAGGATTTCTCCATTGCCCGCATACCAGTCATAGTAATATTCAATAAGATTCGTTCCTTCGAAAATTTCCTTGCAGCGCAAATATCCATCATAATGATGAAAAGTGATTTTTGCGTTCACTTCTCTTCCTTTTTTGTGGTCCAGTTCGAGTCTGTTTCTTTCTAAATCGCGGGCTTCAAGAATCTCGCTATACATATACTCCAGGTTAGAGAAGGTCGTTTTATCAATGCCCAGAAATTTTTGCATGTTTAAGCCTCGCTTTATATGACCACCAAACCGAAGCATCTGTATCCTCGACCGTCAATTCTTTGATCGTTTTGCCGCCAAAAACGGCTTCAAAGGGGCCGCCGTATTTTTTTTCGAGTTCTTGAATGCTTGCCTCTAAATATGCAATCTCGTCCACTTCCGGCTGCTGGTTTTCCTTTTCCCAATTTGTCTTCAACACAGCAATTCGGACCTGCTTACCGTTTGTGAAAATAACTTCGGCATCTTCGGGGATTTTCGACCATTTCTTCTCTTCTTTTTCAACGCCGATGATCTTGCCTTCACGCAGCCAGGTATTAATCGTTTGGGGAGATACACCGATATATTTGGCGACTTCAGTCGTGGAAAAGGTTGGAATGTTATCTCTAGTCGATTCTTCGGAGATATGCTGAAAAATCTTGGCTGTGTACTCGATCAATCGCTCTTCATTCATCAGGTCTTCTTCGTTCAAAGAACCACTGTATTGTTCAGCGCCTTTCACGGTAAATATTAAGTTTTTAACGAGAGCGGCTGTCAAGACATGGTCCGTTTCGATCATTTTCTTCATATAATCACGGGCCGCAGTTCCAGTCAGAAGATTTCTTTCGATTGCTGTCGGACGCATAATTGGTTCACCTCTTTCTCCTCAGTATATTCACTTCGTTGATTATAGTCAATAAAACGAAAGTAAACAGAAAGTAAAAAGAAAGTGAATATCGTTCTAAGCAGCTCATTCTTTTTATATGTTCTCTTTACTTCCTTAAGGATTAAAGCTGCTTTTTTTTCCTCGTTTACCATCTAACGTCTCCAGAAAATCCTTCGTAGTCCGCACTACATACTTCACTTCTTCTAAGTCCCGCTCCATCAGCGTGAACTTATGTAAGTCCACCATCATCTTCTTATCCTCGATATCCTGCGATAGGTACAGAGTTTGAAAGTTGAACAGCTCGCCTGGCGAGATATCCAGAGCCTGCATCATCGTTTCAAGCGTCTTGAGCGAGATATTGGTTTGTCCCCGTTCAATATCCGAGACCCTCGATTTGCTGAATCCGTCTTTGCCTGTCTTCTCCGCAACCTGTGCCTGCGTCAAACGTTTGGCTTCTCTAATTTTCCTCAATTGCTCGCCGACCAGTTTCAAAAAATCCGACATGTGATCACCTCAATTTGAGGTTAGGTAAAAAATACGGAAATAGAGTTACCATTATAGAAGAAAAATATTTATAAATTCCCGCTTGAATAGTACAATTATGTGAGTATTATTGCAGAAGAGTACTGCTCAGGAGGGATTGGGATGAAAAAAGCGGCATGGATGCTTGTGTTGGCGGCTATTGGAATGTCAGGCTGCGGGACCCCGGGTGAACCGGCTGCGCCCGCAAGCGTGGCCGAGCAGACAAGCGATAGCGAAGAAGCGGCACCTGTTAAGACTGAAAATCCGACTTTTCGCAATACGACATGGGGAATGTCGCGAGAGCAGATTATCGCAGCAGAAGGTTCCGAGCCGGCTGGAGAGCAAGAAGGGGCCGTTCTGTACAAGGATCAAGTCAGCGGACTCAATGTGGTCGTCTATTATAATTTGATCGATGATCAGCTGGTATCCAGCGCTTATATGCTGCAGGAAGATCATATGAACGAAAATCAGTATATATCGGACTACGACAGGTTCCAGGATTCTCTGACCGATAGATATGGAGAACCTGATCGGGACGATGAAATCTGGAAGGGCGATCTGTACCGAGATGAACCGCGTTCAAATTGGGGTATGGCGCTTATTACCGGCGATCTTCAGTTATATTCTTCTTGGGAAACCGGAGATACCAGTATTACTTTGAATGCCATAGGTGATAATTTTAAAGCAAATATGGCTATTTTGTATGAGGGACTGAAGTACCAGGATATGATCAAGCAAAATACGAAGGTGAAAGACGACGGTAAGTTTTAAGAAGGAAGGAGATTTAGAGTGAATCGAAAAAGAATATGGGCAAGCCTTATGATTGTGGCGTTGATCTTTACCCTGTTCGATCCGGCATCCGTACATGCGCAGGCCAAAAGTGTCGAGATCAGGATAGAAGGAAGCACGGTCGCTTACAACAGCCAGAAACCGCAAATCATTAACGGTGTCGTCATGTCGCCTTATGTACCGGTATTAAAAAAGATGAGTACGACTTATGAATGGAATTCCAAGAAGCAGACTCTTACGATCAAAAAGGATAAAACCAAGCTGCTGCTCACAATCGGAAGTGAAAAAGCAACGCTTAACGGAAAAACAATCACTTTGGCCGCGGCTCCTCAATTGATCAAAGGGAACATTTATATTCCCGTCGAATCTATTGCACTTTCACTTGGAGCCGACCTCGATAAGGCGAATTCAGCGACTGCTACGACTCTGTGGATTGCAGTAAGCGATCCGGGCAAAATGAAGCTGGCTATCGGCCGCGACGACTATAATAAAGTGAAAAAGCTGATCGATAAAGGCGTCGATTTAAGTTATACGGATAAAGACAAATCCAATTACCTGCATCTTGCCGCTACCTCTTCAATAGAAATTAACCGGCTGCTGCTGGAAAAAGGCGTTTCGGCCAACCAACTCGATAAATGGGATTCGACGCCGCTGAGTACTGCCATTCTACTTTCCAGAGAAGATCTGGTTAAACTTCTGGCGCCGTATACGGATTTGTCTTACGTCAATCCGTACACGAAGTTTGGTTACCTTGATGATGCCCGTGACCAAGTAGAAATGATGAAAGGTTTGAATATGCCGGAACAGCTGCAGCAGGCTGAAAATATTTTATCTTATCTGGCGCAAATAACAGGAACGGATCTATCCGGTCAATCTGGCAATCTTCCTGCCAAAGTGGGACAGACGGTTACGATTGAGACAACGAATGGAAACGGATCGGTGAGTAAAATAAAGGTTGGACTTACCGTAGAGCAAGTATTAAAAGGGCAGCAAGCCTGGGCAAAAATCGTGGAAGCCTCTCATTTAAATTCCGGGCCTGCCGCAGGGAAAGAGTATCTTGCCGTCCTTGTTAAAGCTGATTTCGCAAATCAGATACAGTCGAACAAAGCTGTAGACGATACGGATTTTGTGCTGCTCAATCCAAAAGGCGAGCGAATCTTTCCTGTTTATATCCCCGCCGCTCCTCAGCCGTATTTCCAATACTACTTGGGAAATAAGACGGAAACGTCGGGATGGATCGTATTCAGCGTGCCGCAGGATATGCCGCTCGACAGCTTAACGCTGGGCTACAAGTGGGAAAAGTCGAAGACTCAGGCGTCATTTCAACTGCAAGAAACCTCTGTAACAGAAAGCCAGGTCGATCTTGGACAACTTCAACTGCCCGCAGCAATTAGCCCCACACCGGACGAAAGTGAATTGAAAAGTATTTTACAGCAGAATTTCGGCACGCTGCATACGACTTATAAAGGCGATATGAATTTTGATTTTGAAATCCGGCATAACGATACTATCATGTGGCCGTACGACTATCAGATCCATACCCGTTTCGATTTCGCGTCGTATTATGAGATTAAATACGGCAATTCGATCAGCGAAGAACAAAGAGCGTTGACGCTCCAGGAAATGCGCGATCATCAGGAGAAAATAGGGCGCACTCTGGCGGCTCTGTATCCGTCCATGAAGTTTACGGGATCTTACTACGATTTTTGGTATAAATACCCGTACCTTAAAGTAGGTTACGAGTCGATCACCCTTGATGAATGGGCAAACTACGATGAAGGGTTCACTACAACCAACGCTTATTCCAATACGGTGCCTTCTTTCTTTAGATGGAGGAATTGACGCGAGGGCGGAAGGATAGGATGAAGCACGAAGGTTTGGTTTGTATTGGATTCAGGTTGTCGAGGCTTTCTCGACAACCTAAGCATATGAATAATAAATAGGGGATGGGCAAATGGCGTACAAGTACAATAGATATAGCGAAGTTATCGATTGGTTCGCTTTGCAAAAGAAAATCAATGAAAAATATACAGGCGGAAGAGGGCACTTTTTTCCGCGAAAAGCAATTGTAACGGCTTTTCTCGGGGAAAATGTGGGTTTTGAAAAGAACAAAGTACGGCCGGCAATTGTGGTTTCTGTGGATTCCAACAATCAAACGAGCGGGAATGTGGCTATAGTTCCGTTAACGAAAGAAGAAAACAAAATTGATCGAACAACCGGAAAACCTGTTAGTAAAAGATTGCTGGCCAGCCAATATAAACTGTTCAAAAGTAAATACGGTAAACTGAATCACAATTCTATTGTTCAATGTGAGGATGTTCGGATTGTCAGTAAAGCCCGTATTGGTGACGTAATTGATTTTATTGACGACGCAGATATGAAACAGATCTCCAAGCGGTTAAAATATTTCTTTGGAATCTGAGCGATCAGTCCGCAGTTGTTTATCGTTACGTACGGCTTGTACTTTCGTTGACCAAACTCTTTTTTTATTGTATAATACGTCATAGAAGTTGAGATTTATTTATATCGTCTGTACATGATCGATAACGCTTTGAAGGCTAGCCTGAGAGTCGAAGCGATCATGGTCGCGGACTTACGTTATGTTTAGTATCGGGAGCCTTTGATCGTTCCCAAACGAAGCAGGTGTCAGAGATGACGCCTGCTTTTATATTTTTCTTCAAAATTCAAGCTCAAGCCGCTTCCTTATGGAAGCGGCTTTTTGCGGTTTCTTTCTACTGCGTCCAGAAAATCCTGAGTCGTTCGAACGACGTATTTGACGTCTTCCAGATCTCGTTCCATCAACATATAACGGTGCAAATCGACCATCTGCTTCTTGTCTTCGGTATCCTGCGTCATATAAAGCTGCTGTACGTTGAATAATTCGCCGGGAGAAATATCCAGGGCGTTCATGATCAGTTCAATGGTGCCGATCTGAAAGTCTTTAGTCGCTCTTTCAATTTCAGATACTCGGGACTTACTAAAACCATCCTGCCCTGTAAGCTCGGCCACTTGTTCTTGAGTCAAATTTTTAGCTTCTCGAATTGCTCTTAATTGAGCGCCAATCAGTTTCGCCAGATCCGACATATAATCACCTCAATTAAGAGGGTAGGCAAGTTTTTCGAAAATTAAGTTACCATAATAGATATATAAATTATAAAAAGTATATTTTAAATAGAACTTTCGGGTATCCAGTGCTACAATTTAGGAAAATAACTGGATTGAGGGGTACTCATGCAAAAGTTGAACATGAAGTCACCGGATCTTACCGCGCAGAATGTGGACCGGATCACGGAACTGTTTCCCGAAGTATCGACCGAGACTGCCGGAGAAGATGGGAAGCTCAAAAAAGCAATCGATTTCGATCTGCTGAAGCAGCTGCTGTCCGATGAATTGGTGGAAGGAGAGAAAGAACGCTACCAGCTGACCTGGCCGGGCAAAAAAGAAGCGATCCTGAACGCCAACACGCCGATCGACAAAACGCTGCGCCCGGTGAAGGAAGACAGCGTGAATTGGGATACGACGGAGAATCTCTATATTGAAGGAGATAATCTGGAGGTTCTGAAGCTGCTTCAAGAGTCTTACCTAGGGAAGGTTAAGTGTATTTATATTGATCCGCCTTATAATACAGGGAAGGATTTTGTCTATCGGGATGATTTTAGTGAGTCGAGTGAAGAATACTTGGAGGGATCAGGACAGGTAGGCGAAGATGGTGAAAGACTTTTTAGAAATACTGAAACTAATGGAAGATTTCATAGTGACTGGTTATCTATGATATATTCTAGATTAAAAACTTCTAGGAATCTTTTACATCAAGAAGGAAGTATCCTTGTGCATATTGATGAAAACGAAGTAGTAAACTTAAAAAAAGCACTTGACGAGATTTATGGAATAGATAACTTCTTAGGAGAAATCATCTGGGACAAAGGTAATCCTAAGGGAGATGCTACTAGCATTGCTTATCAACATGAAATACTTTTAGCATATGCAAAAAGTAAAAGTGACTTTATTTCAAAAAATCCTTTAACTAGGGATAAAACAAATGCTTCAAAGATTATAGCAAAAGCGAAAGATCTTTTTCTTAAAATTGGAAAAAAGGAATTGCCTAGTGATTTGAGAGAAGTAGTTCAATCTCATAATCTTTCAGTACATCAATTTGAAGAACATAAAATTAAATCAACAATAGAAAACGTCAATAAAGAATTCTATAAATGGATTAAAAACCAAAGTTTTTCCGGTGGAGAAGCGGCTTATTGTAATATAGACTCGGATGGTGAAGTATATCGTCCGGTTTCTATGGCATGGCCCAACAAGAAGAAAGCACCGGACGATTACTTTATCCCACTAATCCATCCAGAAACTAAAAAACCTTGTTCTCTACCTGAGAGGGGATGGAGAAATCCTAGCTCTACTATGAAACGGCTATTAGCAGATGGAAAAATCATTTTTGGAAAAGATGAAACTACAATACCCAATAGAAAATATCTGCTGAAAGAAAATATGAAAGAAAATGTGCCCTCCCTTCTTTATTTTGCTGGTAGTGATGACGCTTTATTTAAAAGTTTAAAAATTAATTTTGATAATCCTAAGCCTTATAAATTTAGTAAGCAGTTAATGAACTATTTTGCCTTTTCCTCAGATTCCCTCATCCTCGACTTCTTCTCCGGCTCCGCCACCACCGCCCATGCGGTGATGCAGCTCAACGCCGAGGATGGCGGCAATCGCAAATATATCATGGTCCAGCTCCCGGAGCAGACGCCGGAGACTTCCGAAGCCCGCAAAGCCGGCTACGCCACCATCTGCGAAATCGGCAAAGAACGCATCCGCCGGGCCGCGAAGAAGATCCAGGCCGAGACCGGCGCGGATATCGATTACGGGTTCCGCGTGTACCGTGTGGATTTCAGCAACATGAAGGACATCTACTACACACCGGACAAGCTGGGGCAGGGCGATCTGCTCGACCTCACCGATAACATCAAAGGGGACCGCACCGGCGAAGACCTGCTGATCCAGGTCATGCTGGAAAAAGGCCTTCTGCTGTCGCTGCCGATGGAATCGCGCGAGATCGACGGGTTTACTTTCCACTACGTCGCCGGCAATTCGCTGATCGCCTGCTTCGATACGGATATTCCCGAAGCGCTGATCCGCCGGATCGCCGCCGAGGACAAGCCGCTGCGCTTTATCTGCCGGGACGCTTCTTTTGCCGACGATTCGGACCGTATCAATCTGGAAGAAATCTTCAAGCTGCTCTCGCCGTCCACGGATATTCAGGTTCTGTAGAGGAGGAGCAGCCATGAAAATTCAATTCAAACAGCAGCCGTTCCAGCTCGAAGCGGTGCAGCGAGTCGTCGACGTTTTCCAGGGTCAGCCCAAGGGCGATTCGCGGTTTACGCTGGATAAAGGACGGCGCCAGAAGGTGGAATACGCCGGCGATATCGCTCAAGGCCGTGCGGGAGCCGCTGTGCTCGACGCCGATTACGGCTTCAAAAACAACCAGATCCGCATCTCCGACAGCGACGTGCTCGACCATATCCGGATGCTGCAGCGGATGAGCGATCTGCCCGTGTCCGACAAGCTCGAAGGCCGCTACAACCTCACCGTCGAGATGGAGACCGGCACCGGCAAGACGTACACATATATCCGGACAATGTTCGAGCTTTATGAGCAGTACGGCTGGAGCAAATTCATCGTCGTCGTACCGTCGATCGCGATTCGCGAAGGCGTGCTGAAGACTTTTCAGATGACGGAAGAGCACTTTATGTCGCAGTACGGGATCAAGGCGCGGCATTTCGTGTACAATTCCAAGCAGCTGCACCATATCGAACAGTTCGCGGCCGACGGCGGCATCAACGTGATGATTATCAACTCGCAGGCGTTTGCGGCCCGGGGGCAGGATGCGCGGCGCATCTATATGGAGCTGGACGATTTCGCTTCCCGCCGCCCGATCGACGTAATCGCCAGCACGAATCCGATTATGATCGTCGACGAGCCGCAGTCTGTGGAAGGCGCGAAGACCAAGGAGTCGCTGAAAGTTTTTAACCCGCTGTTTACGCTGCGCTATTCGGCTACTCATAAGGAAGACTACAACAAGATCTACCGGCTCGACGCGCTCGACGCCTACAATATGAAGCTGGTCAAGAAGATCGACGTCAAAGGCATTTCGGTAAAAGGGAGCGCGGGAACGGAAAGTTATCTGTATCTGGAAGGCATCGACGTCAGCGCCAAGCGCGCGCCGATCGCACGGCTGGAATTCGAAACGATGACCCAATCCGGACTGAAAAAGCAGACGAGAAAAGTAGACCAGGGCTACGACCTGTATACGCATTCCGGAGAAATGGAGCAGTACAGGGGCTACCGGGTCGCCGAGATCAACGGGCAAAACAATACGGTCACGTTTACCAACGGCGTGACGCTGCGCGCGGGCGATGTCCGGGGCGACGTCAACGAACTGCATTTCCGCCGGATTCAGATTCGGGAAACGATCAAGTCGCACTTGGAGAAAGAACGGAAGCTGTTTTCTCGGGGGATCAAAGTGCTTTCGCTGTTCTTTATCGACGAGGTCGCCAAGTACCGGCAGTACGGCGAAAGCGGCGAGGAACAGGGCGGCGAGTATGCGGATATTTTCGAGGAAGAATACGCGAATCTGGTGAACGAGCAGCTGTCGCTGTTCGCGGACGATCCGTATGTGCGCTATCTAAACGGAATCCAGGGGCGCGCGACGCACAAAGGTTATTTTTCCATCGATAAAAAAAGCAGGCGGTTCGTCGATCCCAAAGTGTCCGGCCGCAATGCGGAAGCCGGGTCCGACGATGCCGACGCATACGATCTGATCATGCGAGACAAAGAGCGGCTGCTGAGCTTCGGCGAACCCACGCGCTTCATCTTCTCGCACTCGGCGCTCAAAGAAGGCTGGGATAATCCGAACGTGTTCCAGATCTGTACCTTGAAGCACAGCGATTCGACGATGAAAAAGCGGCAGGAAGTCGGGCGCGGCCTGCGTTTGTGCGTAAACCAGCAGGGAGAACGGATCGACGCCGAATCGGCGAACGACGACGTGCATGAGATCAATGTGCTGACGGTGGTGGCGAGCGAGTCGTACGAGCTGTTTGCCCGGCAGCTGCAAAGCGAGATCGCCGAGACGCTGGCCGACCGGCCGCGGAAAGCGGATCATGCGTTTTTCCTGGACCGGGTACTGACCGATGCGCGCGGCGAAACGCTGAAGCTCGACGATTCGCTGTCCCGCAAGCTGCTGCACGGGATGATTCGCGACAATTACGTCGACGACGACTACAAGCTCACGGACACTTATTTTGCCGACGCCGAGCAGGGAGAAGTGAAGCTGCCGGAAGAGCTGGAGCCTTATCGCGAGCCGGTGCTGCATCTGCTGAAGTCGATCTATACGCCGGACCGGACTTCGCTGGCCGAGAACGGACGCGAGCGCAACGTCAACGGGCTGGTTCCCAACGCCAATTTCAACAAGCGGGAGTTCCAGGAACTGTGGACGAAGATCAACCGCAAATCTGTGTATACCGTCAAATTCGACTCGAGCGAGCTGATTCGCAACTGCATCCATAAGCTGGAGACGGAACTGAGGGTGCCGGCGCTGCGCTACACGGTGGCCTACGGCGAGATGAAAACCATCGAATCGAAAGAAAAGCTGCTGTCCGGCGAATCGTTCGAACTGCGCGAGAAGCTCAACCAGACCGAACGGGCAGCCATCAATTATTCCGTCAAATACGATCTGGTCGGCAAGCTGATGGACGCCGCGCAGCTCACCCGCCGGACGATTATCGCGATTCTGTCGGGGGTCAAAGAAGCGACGTTTATGCAGTTTCGGGAGAATCCAGAGGAGTTTATGCTGCGCGCCGCCAGGCTGATCAATGAGCAGAAAGCGTCGACCGTGATCCAGTCGATCACGTACGATGCGGTAAACGAGACGTACGGAAGCGATATTTTTACGGCAAGCAAACTCGGCGGCAAACTCGGAGAGAACGCGTTTCCGGTCGAAAAACACATTTACGATTACGTCGTGACCGATTCGCGGATCGAGCAGAAGTTTGCGAAGGAACTGGATGTGAATACCGAAGTACTGGTGTATGCCAAGCTTCCGGGCGGCTTCTACATCCCTACGCCGGTCGGCAAATACAACCCCGACTGGGCGATCGTGTTCAAAGAAGGCGAAGTCAAACACATCTACTTTATCGCGGAAACGAAGGGCTCGATGAGCTCCATGGATATTCGCGGCGTGGAGAATGCGAAGATTGCATGCGCGCGGAAGCACTTTGCGAGCTTGAATACAGCGGAGTTGAGGTACGATGTGGTGGATAGTTACGAAGAGCTTCTTAATAAAGTGATGAAATGAAATTCCGCTTGTCATCAAGCCGCATGTTCTCCTCGCTTGAGGAAGACATGCGGCTTTTTTATGTCCTAAGCCAGTATCGAGCGGACGTTTCGAAGAACGCTGCCGAGAAACTGCGGCTCAGCCGAGACGTTTCCGGCCACTTTGATTTTGCATTTTTTATAGTCAAGACTTTTAAATTGATCGGTTAGGACCACTCCCGTAAAAGCAAGCCCGTCGGGAAGCGGGATCTCGAACGCATAATCTTTGGATTGATTGGTGATCGGGCATACAACGGCAAACCCGGTCAATTCGTTAAAGGCATATTCGGATAAGACGATAGCGGGTCTCCGGCCGGATTGTTCCTGACCGGTTTGCGGATCAAAGTCCAGCCAGATCAGATCGCCGCGTGCAGGAATAATCAAATAAGTTCGTCTCCTTCGATTCCAAAATCAATTTCTTCATGACGCGGCGAATCGACTTTTATTTTTGAAAGAAGCCTGTCCAAATGACTGCGAAGTTCTTCATTTGAATCGACGGAATTTAACGGGCGCAGAAGGAGCTGATTATCGGAAGTCAGAGTAACCTCTATCTGCATGCCTTCAACGAGATTTAATTGTTTTAGAAATTGATTCGGGATTCGAATGCCGTTGCTATTTCCCCAACGGCTAAGTGTAACCGTAGTCATCCTGATCGCATCCTTTCAAGATTTTATCAATATTATATCGTTTCATTTCGATATTGTATATCCATGTGATATACAATATTTGAATATCAAAGGGTCGGATCGGTCAAAGAGACTACATGGCATGTTTCTATATCTGTTTAAGGTTAAATAATTAGAAACTGGACATATGCTCATGCTATTTGATAGATGAAACCGTCAATTGTCCTTTAATTAGAGGAGAGGTGACCCCATGCCCCTATGGATGCTTGGTATTCTGATTCCCGGCGGTGTGCTGACGCTGCTCGGAATTGCGTTTACGTTGATCGGGTTGACGATGAGACGAAGAAGCGCGGATTGGATCGAGACGGAAGGCATTATCGTGAAGCAGGGAGAAATTTTGCGGAATTTTCCGGATCGGCGGCCGACGTTCGCATATCGAACCAAAGACGGCTCGGAGTATATGCGGACGTCGGCGATGTCGCAGTCGCCGGGTTTCTGGCCGGATACGCGCGTGCGGGTCAAATACAATCCGGACGATCCGCAGCAGGCTGTCATCGATTCGCCTGCCCAGAGCGGGCTGGTGTTCCTGATCATCGGGGTGGTTATGCTTCCGATTGGCCTGATTATTTTGCTGGGAGGGACAAGTCTGGCGGCTTTCTTCACCCGTATGTAGACGCTTTGCAAAAAGGACTTGAAATTCACAGCCGAAAGCCCGATAATGAGTATATAAAATAATTATAGTAACTTACTTTAATAAATTATTCTTTGTTCAAAAAGGAGATCATATACTCATGGAACTCGGCATCAGTACTTTTGTGGAAAC
Organism: Saccharibacillus sp. CPCC 101409; assembly: GCF_030518235.1. GTDB lineage: Bacteria > Bacillota > Bacilli > Paenibacillales > Paenibacillaceae > Saccharibacillus. The sequence goes on from NZ_JAULSA010000003.1 coordinate 250,651, forward strand.
TACGCCCGCAGACGGAAACGGACCGGTAATCAGCCACGCGGAGCGTATCCGCCAGGTTGTGGAAGAGATCGTGACAGCGGACAGAGTCGGCCTCGATATCTTCGGCGTCGGCGAGCATCACCGGGCGGATTACGCCGCTTCGGCTCCGGCGGTTATTCTGGCCGCGGCCGCGGCTCGCACGGAGAACATCCGGCTGACCAGCGCCGTAACCGTGCTGTCGTCGGCCGATCCGGTGCGCGTCTTCCAGGACTTCGCGACCGTGGACGCCATCTCGAACGGGCGGGCGGAAATTATGGCGGGCCGGGGCTCGTTTATCGAGTCGTTCCCGCTGTTCGGCTACGATCTGAACGATTACGACGAGCTGTTCGACGAGAAGCTGGAGCTGCTGCTCAAGATCCAGGAATCGGAGATCGTCGAGTGGAAAGGCGGCCATCGTCCGGCGATCAACAGCCGCGGCGTATATCCGCGTCCGGTACAGGAGAAGCTGCCGATCTGGATCGGCAGCGGCGGCAACCAGGAATCCGTCGTGCGCGCCGGTTTGCTGAATCTGCCGCTCGTGCTGGCGATTATCGGCGGACGCCCGATCCAGTTCGCTCCGCTCGTCGATCTGTATAAACGCGCCGCGGCCCATGCCGGCCACGACGCCTCGCTGCTCCCGGTCGCTTCGCACTCGCATGGCTTTGTCGGCGAAACGGACGACGAAGCGGCGGACAAATTTTTCCCGTCCATGCAGTACGCGATGAGCGTGCTTGGCAAAGAACGCGGCTGGGGCCCGTACACCCGCCAGGGCTACGACGCGCTGCGCGGGCCGGAAGGCGCGCTGTACGTCGGCGACCCGAAGACAGTCGCGAAGAAAATCATCGACCTGCGCAAGCGGGTGGGCATTACCCGCTTTATGCTGCACACGCCGGTCGGCACCATGAAGAACCACGACGACGTGCTGCGCTCGATCGAGCTGCTCGGCACCAAAGTCGCGCCGATCGTGCGCGAAGAGATCGCGGCGTGGGAAGCGGCGGGATCGCCGGCGGAATAAACGCTAAGGAGTAGGCGTTGAACCCGCGCGGCGTGGCGGGACGCGGCCGTTCGTTTCGGCTCGGGTACGTACGAGCCGCTTCGGGCCGCCCGAGGAGTCGGCTTCGGGCCGGGAATATTGTCCGGATGAGCACATTTTCATCGGAAGTTTCAAAAGGACGATCTTTGACCGTAAGCTCGTCTTCGAATGCGGCCGACTTACCGGATTCGAAGCTTAGCCCGAATACCGCTCTCGATAATTAAACTCAAACCCAGATCAAATGCAAAAATCCACTTCGTTTGTAGACAGGGAACGGATCAAACGAAGACGAAGTGCGAAAATCCACTTTATTCTCGATTCGACAGCCGAAAAAGCGTCGAAAACGAAAATAAAGTGGATTTTTGCATCCGATCGCTATTTTTGAGGAACGGATAGGAGAATAAAGTGGATATGTGCAGTTTATGCGGCTCGAAAGCGGCTAAAGGCAGGCTTCAACGAGTTTGAAAGTGTGTTCCGGTACTGGATTCGAGCCGGACTGTATTCGGTGTCATGCGCATTCGCCTGGAGATCCGGCGAAACGACGCAGATTCCGGAACGGACAGCAATAAATTTTAAATATTCCTTTACAGGAATATTCTTTATGGAGTATATTATTTGTAGAAAGAACAGCTTCACTTTCCCGCCTTCTGCATAAGCTGCAAGACTTGTGAGAATAATTCTAACCAACCACACAACGAAAGAGGTGATCCTCTGCGAGAACGCGTTGGTCCGTTTACGGGCGTCAGGCCCACAAGCGGGTCGGGCCGGCTTTCGGAACGCCCAATCGACGCCGGTCGTCTCCGGCCCGGGCTGTTTGCCTGGCGCGAGCCGCTCGGTCCGCCCGGCAAACAGCCCGAGCTTCCGAGTGCCTGCCGGATGCCAGTTTCCAAGCGGCCTGCGCGTGCTCAAGGCCCCTATGACAGCAGAACCTATCGAAGTATTCGGTGCGCTGGCCGAACCGAGCCGTATGCGGATCGTCACGCTGCTGCGCCGCGGGCCGCTCAATGTCGGCGAGATTGCAGGTGCCCTGGAGCTGCGGCAGCCCCAGGCATCCAAGCATCTCAAAATCCTGCAGGAAGCCGGGCTGGTCGAAGCCGAAGCGGAAGCGAACCGCAGGCACTACCGGCTGAAGCCGGAATCGTTTCGCGCGCTGGACGCCTGGCTGGACGACTATCGGCAGCTCTGGAGCGGGCGTTTCGACCGTTTGGACGAGTATCTGCCGCAGATGCAAACGAAGATCCAACCCAAATCCGAGGAGGAATAAACATGCAGAATCCGACAACCGTAAGAGCCGAAGGCCGCGAGTTTGTACTGGAACGCGAATTCAAAGCGGGGCGCGAACAGGTATTTGCCGCTTTTACCGAATGCGAACACTTGAAGCACTGGTGGGGGCCGAGAGGTTGGGAATTGACGGCCTGCAAGCTCGATCTGCGCCCGGAAGGCGTTTGGCATTACTGTATGACGTGCGTGGACAAGTCGCAGGGCGACTACTACGGGATGCAGTCGTGGGGCAAAGCGGTGTACGGAGAGATCGACGCGCCGAACTCGCTGAACTATACGGATTACTTTTCCGACGAAGAAGGCGGCGTTAACGAGGAGCTGCCTCCGTCGTATACCGCTGTTCATTTTGAACAAACGGAAAGCGGCACAAAAGTGATCTCGCGGACGGCGTACGATTCGGAAGAATCGCTCAAAACGGTGCTGGAGATGGGCATGGAACAGGGCATTCGCGAAACGTGGGATCGTCTGGACGAATACCTGGGTTAAGCGGACGGCCAGGTGAACGACGCGGCGGTCTTGACCGATTTGCAAACGCTCGCCGATTCCCTGCTCCAGGCCGTTCGATCGACCGATTAAGCGCGGACGGCAGCAGCAAGCGCAGGTTCGCTTCAAGGCCGAAAGGCTTCGAGGCGGATCCGCGCTTGTTTTTTTAACGGAATACCTTGCTTTGCAGCAGTTCCAGCGCCTTCTCCAGCTCCTGCAGTTCTTCCTCGGTCAGTCCGTCGATTCGCTGCTCGAAGCCCTGCTGCACCTGCGCGAACACGCGCCCCATCATCGCCTGGCCGTCCGCGGACAGCCGGAACAGCTGGCGGCGGCGGTCGGCGTTGTCCGTCGTTTTTTCGCAAAGTCCTTTTTCGGTCAGCTTGCGCAGTTCGCGGCTTGTATTCGGCAGCGACAGGTCGACGCAGTCCGCGATCTCGCTCGGCGTCACCGGCTGGCTGAACATCATATACTCCAAAATTTTGTATTGAACGGGGGTTACGTCCTCGTTTTTTACGCCCCGGGTCAGCTCGTGGCTGACTTCATGCACGGATGACGTAAAAGTAAGGAATTTCTGAAACAACGCGCTGCGATCCATGGGCTCACCTCTTGCTTTTAACATAACAAAAAACTTATCTTTAAACAATTATCATTTGACAATATTATAGGGGATATGCTACCTTTTTGTTATCAAAAGACAAGTACCGGTTCGGACCGCATCCCGGCCGATCCGCCTGCCGATAAAAAGGAGCGATAACAATGAATATGCTGTTGATTTACGTCCATCCGAATCACCGGAGTCTGAGTTATTCGTTTATGCAGGAGGTGCTGCGGGGCAGCGGAGAGAATAAGCAAGTAAAGGAAGTTCGCGTGCTCGATCTGTATGAAGAAGGGTTCGACCCGGTGCTCGTATTCAACGAAGACAAACGCAGACGCGATATGCACATCGACCCGGAGCTGGCGCGCCATCGCGAGCTGCTGCTGTGGGCGGACAAGCTGGTGCTGGTTTACCCCATCTGGTGGGGGCGGCCGCCGGCGATGCTGATGGGCTTTATCGACCGGATGTTCGCTTCGCAGTTCGCTTATCGCGACAAAGGCGGCTTGATGCCGGAAGGGCTGCTTAAAGGCAAATCCGTCGTCTGCGTGTCCGTGATGAAAGGCCCGGCCGGCTACCTGCAATTGTGGCTGGGCAACGCCCACCGGATGCTGATGCGCAGAGCGCTGTTCAACTACGTCGGCATCCGCAAAGTGAAGTTTTTCGAATTCGGCAGCATGGAAAGCCCCAAAGGCGGCCATACCCGCAAACTGGACCGGGTGTACCGGTATTTCAAAGCCGTAGCCGGCTGAGCCGCGCGAATGCCGCCAATCTCTGTTATATAGAAGGAGATCTTCGAACATGGAAAAGAACCTGTTGAAAACGTCCTCGGCGGCCGCGAACATTCATCTGGAAGCGGTGACCGAAACCAATTTCAAAGCCTGCATCCAGCTGTCTCCGTCGGCCGGTCAGCGCCGTTACGTCCTGCCCGTCGTCGACTGCCTGGCGCGAGCCTATATCTACCGGGACGTCTCGGAAACATTGGCCGTCTGTCTGGACGACCGGCCGGTCGGCTTTATGCTGCTGCGCCGCGACCCCGAATCCGGCAGCCTGTTCCTCTGGCAGTTCCTGATCGATCAACGCTGCCAGGGCCGCGGCTGCGGCCGCAAAGCGATGGAACTTATCATCGAGCGCGCAAGAACCGACGGACGCTCCCCCCGCATGACCCTCACCTGCGACGAAGACAACGAAGCGGCAAAAAATCTGTACCGAAGCCTCGGCTTCACCGTTTTTTCCACCCAGGAAGGCGAAATCGATATGGAATTGAGATTTCGTGCCTGAACAAGAAGCGGCTGAATAATGCCGATTCAATACTACACACCCAACACAAAAAGAGCGGCTTCTGCCGCTCTTTCAAGTGTTGAAAATGTCTGATTCGTAATAGGAAGCCGACTAGCGGAGGGAGAAATTCAGTGAAGGAACGACAGTGTTCGCCTTTGAAATCGGGAAGATACCACCTAAAATCTAATCAGTTCTTCCCGATTTCAACACGCGACCGGAACGAATTTCTCCCGCAGCGCCTCACGCTTCCCCTACGAATAGGACCTTCTCAATAATTCTGAGCCAGAAGCAGCTCAGAACATCCCGGGCATCTTTTTCACAATCGCCTCCGACAGCATATTGCCCATCATCCACATATGATTGTACCCCACGCCCATCAGCCGGTACGTCCGGTCGTAGTCGCCTTGATGATACGTGTCGAATACCGCAAGCACATGCTGGCCGTGCAGCGCGTGGCCCTGCATCGTTTTCGTTTTGTTCAGCGGCAGCCGCGACGTCTGGAACGCGGTCAGGTCCGCGACGAAATCGTCGAGATCCGCTTTGGCCGCTCTGCGCCCCGCCGCGTCGTCGATCAGCGTCGCGTTCATGTACGTGATGTAATCGTTGATATGGCGGTTCCACAGCGCTTTAAACGTTTTGGCCGCGCCTTCTCCGAACAGCCTTTTGTGCGTGGAAGCCATCGCTTCGGTATTGGCGTCGAGCGCTTTTTTGACATTGGCGTAGTCCGGCTTCTTGTCGCTGCCCTTCTCCAGCAGCAGCATCGCCAGGAACGCGTGCTCGCCCAGCGCCTGGTCCATATGCTGGCGGAAATAAGCGGCTTCGGTCTGCGTGGTCGTCCGCTTGTACTTGGCCGGGAACTGCGCGGCGATCGACGTCGCGAGCGACGCTCCGACACGGGCCGACTGGGTATAGGCGTCGTGAGCCGCCGAATAAGCTTCGTCGTACCGGCCGTCCGCATAAGCGTCGAACGATTTCAGCAGCAGATCGGTATACGCGTCCAGATCCTGTTCGAGTTTGCCGGCGTCGATGCGGGAATTGAGCGTGTGCATGAATTTGCCGAAATCGGAAGCATACGCCCGCAGATTGGATAACGCTTTCTTTTTGCCCGCTCCGTCGTTGTCCCGCGCCGCGGCGGCATACACTTTGAGGTTGTTGTTATAGAGCGTCCACGACGCGCCGAACTTGGAAGCTTTGTTCACGCCGTATACGTCCTGGATCATGCCGGACATCTTGTTGCCGTTCTGGCCGAGCAGCCCGCTGGCGTCCCCGGCGGATTCCGATTCGTCGAACAGTTTCTGCATGGCAATCACGCTTTCATACGCATGCTCCCCGTATACTTTGGCCAGGGTTGTGCGCAGATCGGCGGCGGGCGTAACGGTCGTCGGAACGGAAACGGCGGCAGCGGCGGCCAGGGGGAGAGGAGCGGTCAGGGAGACAGCCGGCGCGATCAGAACGGCCGTGCCGAGCGCCAGGAAAATCGGGAAACGCGCGAACTTTTTCATAAAGGCGGGCTCCTTTGGTGAAAATAGTTGTATTATTGAATTTTTAAAGAAAAATAGGAGAGTTGAACCAGAAGTAACGGATTTGTAGTCCTTGGCCCGTCGTGCTATCTTGAAAAGGAACGCGTCAGGCTTGTATTCCAATTTGGAGGTGCATGTGATGAAAGCGCTATTTATCGGAGGGACGGGCACAATCAGCACGGAGATCACCAAGCTGCTGCTGAAGCGCGGCTGCGAGCTGTATCTGCTGAACCGGGGGAATCGCAACGAAGATCTGCCCGGCGGCGCGCACATTCTGCAGGGCGACATCAACGACGAAGAAAAAGTGAAAGAACTGATCGCCGGGCACGAATTCGACGTGGTCGCCGACTTTATCGCATTCGTGCCGGAGCAGGTTGAGCGGGATTACCGGCTGTTCAAGGATAAGACCAAGCAGTATATTTTTATCAGCTCCGCTTCCGCGTACCAGTCGCCGCCGGCGGACTACCGAATTAACGAAGGAACGCCGCTGGCGAATCCGTTCTGGGAATATTCCCGGGACAAGATTGCCTGCGAAGAATATCTGATGAAGCAGTATCGCGAACAGAACTTCCCGGTCACCATCGTGCGGCCGAGCCATACGTACAGCGAGCGCTCGGTGCCGATCGGCGTGCACGGAAGCAAAGGCCCGTGGCAGGTGCTCAAACGGATTCAGGAAGGCAAACCGGTCATTATCCACGGAGACGGAGCGTCGCTGTGGACCGTGACGCACAGCCGCGACTTCGCCGTCGGCTTCGCGGGCCTGATGGGCAACGTCCATGCGATCGGGGAAGCGGTGCAGATCACGTCCGACGAGTCGGTCACCTGGAACCAGATCCACGAGATCGTGGCGAGTGTGCTGGGCAAGAAGCTGAACGCGCTGCACGTGTCTTCGGAATTCCTGGACGCGGTCAGCGAAGACGATCTGCGCGGCAGCCTGCTCGGCGACAAAGCGAATACCGTCGTGTTCGACAACTCCAAGATCAAGCGTCTGGTACCGGAATTCTCCGCGACGACAAGAGCCGACCAGGGTCTGCGCGAAGCGGTCGAATATATGCTGGCTCATCCGGAGTCGCAGCAGGAAGATCCGGACTTCGACGCCTGGAGCGACCGGGTGGCGAGTGCGCTGGAGAAAGCGATTGCCGAGATCAACAAAGGTTAGAACCGGAATCCCTATTTGAGACGATCGCCGGTCCGGGCCGCTTCGCGAACGTTCGCGAAGCGGCTTTTTGGGGCGGACGGACAACGGGAATCTCCATTTTTTGGCTGGGTTTTGTGTGCTGGGCTGCTATATAATAGAGGCTGTTGCAGCAAGAAAGAGACCGGCGGGCGATAGACGGATATACAGGCCGAACCCGAATTTGCCCCTAACTTTTTGGATGGAGTAGGTGAAAATGGCGCAGCAATTACTCGTATACGTATTGATTATTTTGCTGGGAGGAACGCTGAGTCTTTTTCTGGCGGTGCATGCCCTGCTTCGATTCAAGAACGCGCCGGGCGGCGGGTATTACGTGCTGGCGGCTCTGATGGCTTCCGTGCTTTCGTTCGGATATGCGTTCGAGCTGACCAGCGCGAATCTGGAACAGATTCAATTCTGGATCGGCGTCGAATATTTCGCTCTGCCGTTCCTGCCGGTATTTACGCTGCTGATGTGCTTCGAATACATCGGCATTACCCTGGGCCCGTGGCAGAAGCGGGCGCTGTTTGCGATTCCGGCGCTGACGTTTGTTTTTCAGCATACGAACGACTTTCACCATTTGTATTACGCGACGATCGGTTTGCAAAAAGGCGTGCCGTTCCCGATCGTCGATCTCGGACACGGGCCGTGGTATATCGTGCACGTGCTGTATTTGTACGGCTGTCTGGCGGTCTCGATCGCCCTGCTGCTGCTCCAAATACGGCGCACCAGCGGGCAGTTCCGGCTTCAGATGCTGGCGATGACGGCGGGACTGCTGATGCCGGTGGCCGGCAATCTGTATTATCTGGCGGGAAAAAGTCCGTACGGGATCGACCTGGGGCCGGTATTTATCAGCCTTTCGTTCGTGTTCCACAGCATGGCGGTGTTCCGCTTCCGCATGTTCAACGTGGCGCCGATCGCCCGGGACATCGTGTTCGACAGCATGGGCGACGGCGTCCTGGTGCTGGGCGAGCAGGATGTGGTGGTCGATTACAATCGCGCGCTGCTGGCGTTCGTGCCGGACCTGACCAAGCGCAGGATCGGCCGTCCGGCGTCCGAAATTCTGGCCGGTCAGCCGCTGCTTGCGCAAAGCGTGTCCGAAGGCCGGGAATGCGAGCTTCAGCTCGGCACCGAAGAAGATTCCAAAGTGCTGCATCTGCGCTTCTCGCCCGTGCATCACCGCAGTGGACACCGCGCGGGCACGATTGTCACGTTCGTCAATATCACGCAGCGGGTCGAGATGGAGAAAGAGTTGAAAAGGCTGGCGATCACCGACGGGCTGACCGGGCTGCTCAACAAAAACGCTTTGATCGAGCGGGCGGAGATCGCGCTGCGCGAAGCGGAATCCGGCGGTTCGGGCGTCTCGGTGGTGATGTTCGACGTGGATCATTTCAAAAAAGTCAACGATACGTTCGGGCACGAAGCCGGCGACCTGGTGCTGAGCGAAGTCGCGAAGCTGATTCTCCGGGTGCTGGAACCCCGCGATATCGCGGGCCGCTACGGCGGCGACGAATTCGTGCTCTGCCTGCCGGACACGTCGGCGCGGGAAGCGCGCGAGCGGGCCGGGCGGATTCGCGCCGCCGCGGAGCGGCTCGACCTGCATTTGGACGGCCGGGCGATCCGCATTACGTCGAGCTTCGGCGTCTCGCATGTGCGGACGCCCTGCATCGGCGAAGCCGTCTGCATGCAGACGCTGATGCGCCGCGCGGACAAAGCGCTGTACGCCGCCAAACAGCTGGGGCGCAACCGGGTCGAGATGTGCGCCTTAACGACGGACGCCGGCGAAGACGCGGAAGCCGAAAGGCTCGAAGGCGATTGAGCGCGGCGTGCGCCGCGCAAACAGGCCGCCCTTTTCTTCCGGTTACGGAGGAGAAGGGCGGCCTGTTCATGCTGCGCCGACGCCGTTCGATTCAGGCCAGGTACGCTTCCTTGACCACCTCGCTGCGCAGCAGCGCTTTGGCGTCGTCCTGCATAATGATCTCGCCGGTCTGGATCACATAACCCCGGTGGGCGATCTGGAGCGCCTGGTAGGCGTTCTGCTCGACGAGCAGAATCGTCGTCCCTTCGCGGTTCAGCTCCTGGATAATCTCGAAGATCTGGTCCACCAGCACCGGAGCGAGGCCCATCGACGGCTCGTCCAGCAGCAGGATGCGCGGCTTCATCATCATGGCGCGGGCGATCGCCAGCATCTGCTGCTCGCCGCCGCTCATCGTGCCGCCCGCCTGATGATACCGCTCTTTGAGCCGCGGGAAGTGCGCGAACGCCCGCTCGATCCGCTCGCGCACCAATTTTTTGTCGCGGACGGAGAACGCGCCCATCTCCAGATTCTCCTTGACCGTCAGCTTCGGGAAAATGCGCCGGCCTTCCGGCACGTGCGCGATTCCGCTCAGCGCCGTGACGTGCGGCGGCTGCGACTGGATCTGCTTGCCGTCGAACGAGATCGTCCCTTTCGTTTTGACCTGTCCGCAGATCGCTTTGAGCGTCGTCGACTTGCCCGCGCCGTTCGAGCCGATCAGCGACACGATCTCGCCTTCTTCGACCGTGATATTCACGCCTTTGAGCGCATGGATGCCCCCGTAATACGCCTGCACTTCTTTCAATTCCAGCAAACTCACAGCGGCACCTCCTCTTCCAGCGCGCTTTTGCCCAGATACGCTTCGATCACTTTGGGGTTGCTGCGAATATCCGCCGGACCGCCTTCGGCGATCTTCTCTCCGTGGTCCAGCACCAGAATATGGTCCGACAATTCCATCACCAGCTTCATATCGTGCTCGATCAGGATGATCGAGATCTCGCGCTCGCTCTGGATGCGGCGGATCAGGTCCGTCAGTTCGCCCGTTTCGCGCGGGTTCATGCCGGCGGCAGGCTCGTCGAGCAGCAGCACCTTCGGCCGGGCGGCGAGCGCCCGCGCGATCTCCAGGCGCCGCTGCGCGCCGTACGGCAGGCTGGCCGCTTCTTCGTTGTACAGCGAAGCCAGGCCGACGTATTCCAGCAGCTCGTACGCTTCGTGCATCGCGCTTCGCTCCTCGCGGCGCACGACCGGCAGATTCAGCAGCGTGCTGACGATGCCGGCTTTGAGATGGATGTGCATGCCGACCATCACATTCTCCAGCACCGTCATGCTGCCGAACAGGCGGATATTCTGGAACGTGCGCGCGATGCCCCGGTCGGTGATCTTGTCCGGCTTCACCCGCACGATCGAGCGGCCGTCCAGCTCGATCGTGCCGCCGTCGGGCACGTAGATGCCGGTAATCATATTGAAAAAAGTCGTTTTGCCCGCGCCGTTCGGGCCGATGACGGCGGAGATCTTGCCGCGCTCGAATTCGTAATCGACGCCGTTAACGGCCGTCAGCCCGCCGAACTTTTTGACGAGGCCCTGCACTTTGAGAATGCTCATGCGCCGATTCCTCCTTTACCTGTTGAATATCGACTTTACGGTTTCTGGCGGAGATCAGCCCGTGCGGCCGGAAGATGGCGATCAGGATCAGGATGGCGCCGAAAATAAAACGCTGCATCTTCACCGGCGACAGCGCGTTCGGCAGCGTAATGACGCCCTGCATCGACAGCTGGTTCAGCCAGCCGGTGAACTCGGACAGCACCTGCAAGTTGAGCAGCGTCACCAGCACCGCGCCGAGAATCACGCCGGGCACGCTGCCCATGCCGCCGAGCACGACCATGACGAGGATCGTCGTCGATTCGAGCAGCGTGAAGCTGGACGGGTCGATAAACGTCTGTTTGGCCGCGAACACGACGCCCATCAGCCCGGAAAAGGAAGCGCCGATCGCAAACGCGGTCAGCTTGGTGCGGATCAGCGGAATGCCCATCGACTGCGCGGCGATTTCGTTTTCCCGCACCGCTTTCCACGAACGCCCGATGCGCGAATGCTCGAACCGGCGCACCCCGAAGATGACGAAGGCTAGAATGCCGAGCACGATAAAGTAAAACTGGTGCGGAAACGTAAACTGGAGGCCGAACAGGTTCGGCGGGCTGATCGACGACAAGCCCATCGCCCCGTTCGTGATATTGACCGGCTTTTCCAGGTTGTTGAAAATAATGCGCACGATCTCGCCGAAGCCCAGCGTCACGATCGCCAGATAATCGCCTTTGACCCGCAGCACAGGCAGGCCGAGCAGGACGCCGAACAACGCCGCCATCATACCGCCAAGAATAATAAAGATCCAGAAAGTGCCGCCGGAGAGCGGGAACAGATCGCCGGGGATGAAGTTGTTGGCCTGACCCGTCGCGAAGATGCCGTAGGTGTACGCGCCGATCGCGAAAAAGGCCACGAAGCCTAGATCGAGCAGTCCCGCGAAACCGACGACGATATTGAGTCCGAGCGCCATCGCCACATAGATGCCGCACTGGGTGGCGACCTCCATATACGATTCGTGCGACGGGCCGCCCGAAGTGGCGAACGGGATAATCAGGATCAGCAGCAGGCCGGCGACCGCCCATTTCATGCCGTTGGTCAGCGACGTGTAATACAGCAGCAGCAGCGAGCCGAGCAGCAGGATAAACGCGATCACGGAACGGTCGGTCAGGTAGACGCTGGCCGCCGATACGATCACGAACAGGGCCAGCAGCGTAAGCTGCAGCACTTTGCTGCGCTGGAGCGTGAGTTTGAGCGTGGACATGGATTTCCTCCTTTCCGGCGTATGCGGATTAGACTTTTTCTTTGACGGCTTTGCCGAACAGGCCTTCCGGCTTGAAGATCAGCACGAGGATCAGGATCGCAAAAGCGAATACGTCTTTGTATTCCGAGCCGAAGCTGCCGTGCGTAATCAGGCCGAGATTGGCGGACGCGAACATTTCGAGCAGCCCGATCGCAAGCCCGCCGAACATGGCGCCGCGGATATTGCCGATGCCGCCGAGCACGGCGGCGGTGAACGCTTTGAGTCCGAGTATGTAGCCGATATACGGGTCGATCGTGCCGTACTGCTGGGCGAACAGCACGCCGGTCGCCCCGCCGAGCGCCGAGCCGATAAAGAACGTCAGCACGATGACTTTGTTGACGTTGATCGACATCAGCGACGCGGTCTCGCGGTCCTGCGCGACGGCCCGCATCGCGACGCCCCATTTGGTGCGGTTGACGAACAAATCGAGCCCGAGCATGAGCAGGATCGCTACGCCGAGAATGATAAACGTGTTGTTTTTGACGAACGCGTCGTTGAAGCTTGCGGTGATCGTGGAGGTGCCGAGCTGAGCCGTGCCTTTGAACAGCGAGATGCCGCTGACGATGTAGTTGCCGGTAATCAGCTCCGCGATAAAGCGGATCAGGTCCTGGAGCACGAACGACACGCCGATCGCCGAGATCAGCGAGATCAGCTTGGGCGCGCGCCGCAGCGGCCGGTAAGCGATCCGTTCGATCAGCATGCCGAGCAGTCCGGTCACGATCATGGAGATGAGGATAATCAGGAAATACACGACCCAGCCGGGCGCCGAAGCCAGGAAGCCGGCGTCGTCGAAGATGAACAGGGTAGCCGTGCCGACAAAAGCGCCGGTCATAAACACTTCGCCGTGCGCGAAGTTGATGAGTTCCAGAATGCCGTAGACCATCGTGTAGCCGAGCGCCACGACCGCGTAGATCGCGCCGAGCGCCAGCCCGTCGATCAGCACCTGGGGCAGCGAACTTAATATACTTCCGAGCATGATACGGGTCAGCTCCTTTCTGTTGGGATGGGAGGAAAGGCGGCGCCGGGGGCGCCGGGGGCGCCGGGGGAATCCGTTTCGATCGCGTGTTGAAATCGGGAAAATTTGATTGGAATCTAAGTGGTATTTTCCCGATTTCAAAGGCGAACGCCAAGCATATGCTTCCGAAGTGACTTTCTCCGAAAGTCTGTACTACACGGATCCCCCCTCTGCCCCTTGCGGCCTTTCGGTGGGCGGCGGGTGGCGCTTCGGGTATTTTCGAAGCGCTGCGCGGACGGGGCCGCGGGAAAGAAAGAACCAGAACCAGAACCAGAACCAGAACCAGAACCAGAACCAGAACCAGAACCATGGTCCTGAGACCTGAAGCTTCAGGACTGGAGTCTGCGGGAACGGCGTGCGGCAGAAGCGAGCACGCTGGAAAGTGCGGCGCTCTCGGCGAAACTCCGTTCGCTGAGGGCTGCCTCTCTTCTAACGGAACGAGGAGGCGCTATTGGCGGCATTCTGGCGCTTTTTCGCGGCTAACGGAACGGAGCGCGCTTAAATGACCGAAATCGGCCGCTTGGCCGGGTAAACTTGGCATTTAACGTCGCTGGGTTCCGTTAGATTTGAAAAAGACGCTAAAACAGGCGATTAGCGTCTTTCGGTTCCGTTAGATGAGGAGCGGCCGGAAAAAGAGCGGAGATTGCGGAAATGGCCGCCGGCTTTCCTTGACCGATTCTGCCGGCTGGCCGCGCCGTCGCTTTCGCCTTACTGCCGCTCTCGCCTTACTGCCGCTTTCGCCTTACTCCGGTCTCGCGCGGCCCTTTCCGGCTTTCCGGTTTTACTGCTGCTTGCTGACTTCCGACACCATCGTGCCCGGATAAGTCGCTTCTTCGAATTTGTAGATAAAGACTTTGGCGTAGATGTTGTCGCCGATGTCGTCGAACGAGACTTCGGTCGCGATGCCTTTGAAGTCTTTGGTGGCGCGGACGGCGTCGCGGACCGTCTCGCGGGAAGGAATCTTGCCGTCGCTGCTTTCGATCGACTTCTTGATCGCGTCGAGCATGATCGTCATGGAGTCGTACGAGTAGACGGAGTAGCCTTCGGCGTTTTTGTTGAATTTCGCTTTGTACTTGTCGGCCCACTCCTTGCCGCCTTCGGCTTTGGCGATATCGGTCGCGACGGAGCTGTACAGCGAGTCTTTCACATTGTCGCCGGCGATCTCGACCATGCCGGACGAGTCGAGCGCGTCGCCGCCCATAAACGGCGCGGAGATGCCTTTTTCCCGCGCCTGCTTCACCAGCAGACCGCCTTCCGCGTACAGGCCGCCGAAGAAAATAAAGTCCGGCTTTTTGCTCAGCGCGATATTCAGCACGCCGTTGAAATCCTTCTCGCCGACGGTGATCGCTTCGTAGCCGGCGATCGTGGCGCCGAGCTTCTCCGCCTCGTCGCGGAACGCTTCGGCCAGGCCCTGGCCGTAAGCCGTTTTATCCTGGACGACGAAGATGTTCTTCGCGCCCAGCTCGTTCACCGCGTACTGCGCGGCGGCCGGTCCCTGGAAGTCGTCGCGCGCCACGACGCGGTTGGCGACTTTGAGGCCGCGGTCGGTGAATTCCGTCGCCGTGCTGGCCGGGGAGATCATCGGGATGTTGTATTTCTCGTAGACGACGGAGGAAGGGATGGAGACGCCCGAGTTCAGGTGGCCGATGACGCCCAGCACCGCCTGGTCGGCTCCGATCATTTCGGCGTTCGCCACGCCTTTCTTGGCGTCGCCCTGATCGTCGAACGGCGCAAGCTCCAGCGTGAAGCCGAGGTCTTTGAACTCCTGCGCGCGGTCTTCGAGCGCCAGCTGCGCGCCGAGCCGGATCGCTTCGCCCTGGATCGAGCTGGACCCGGACAGCGGCGACTGCGTGGCGATCTTGATGACCGTGCCCGAAGCCGAACCCTCGGCATTGCCCGTCGTTCCCGTTTGCGTGCCGCTTGCGGTCGTGCCGCCTCCGCTGCTGCCGCAGGCCGATACGATACTCATGAACAAAGCCAGAGAAGCCAACCCCACTGTTTTTCTTTTCATCTCTCTTCCTCCTAATGTTAACTTATGTAACGGATAAAGGCGATTCATGAGGTGAATATACAAGGAAAAGGGAGTTCGGACAAGCTATTTTTTGAAAAAATCATCAAAATAATGTCATCGAATCGTTTTTATGGAATTAAAAATAACATATAAATAACATGTAAAGGACATAGAGCACAGGCTGTACAGAAATTTTGTCAAAAGGCGAGGGTTAGCTTTGTCACACCGTCCTTCCGGGTCTTTTCGCTATAATGTCCAAGGAATCGAAGAACCCATCGAGGGACGGAAGAGGTTGAACGAAGTGCAAACAGAAACGCATACGGAAAACAAATACAAAGCGCTCGAACTGGAAACGCCGGGCGTATACGAGCTGGAAGGGCTGGAAGTGGGCGTCACGTCGAACTGCAATTTTGCATGTGACTACTGCTGCGCTTACCGTCGCGACGACGGCTCGTATATCGGGGCGGACGAGGTGATTCGGCTGATTTCGGATATTCCGACGCTCAAGCGCGTACGGCTGTCGGCCGGGGAAGTGACGCTCAAGTTCGAGGACTGCGTGCAGATCGTGACCTACTGCTCGGAGCGCGGCATCGCCACCCAGCTCAACACGAACGGCAGCCTGCTCAGCCGAGAGCGGATTCGCCGGCTCAAGCGGGCGGGGCTGTCTAATATCCATCTGTCGTTCAACTTTACCGATGCGCAGTCGTTCGCCGCTTACTACGGCATGGACCCGCGCGTTTACGAGAAAGTGGTCGAAAATATCCGTCTGTGCGCCGAAGAAGGACTGGAAACGGTGCTGGAAACGCTGCTGTTCGGACCGACGCAGAGCAATATGCCGGCGATCAGCGCCAAAGTGCACGAACTGGGCGTGCGCATCCACGAGATCCAGAACAGCATCGTCATGGACCACGAAGAGCGGCCGGGCTGGAACGCCGTCGCGACGCGCGAAGCGCTGGTGCGTTCGGTAAGCGACCTGATCGCCGCCCGCCGGCCGGATACGGAGCTGTATTTTACGTGCATGGACCGGTTTATGGAACGCTTGGGCTTCAAGGAAGAGCCGGGCGTGTATTTCTCGAACTGCGTGGACGGCAAAAAGCAGCTTCATCTGCACGGCAACGGCGATATCCTCATCTGCGAGCTGTGCCGCCCGGAAGTGATCGGCAATGTGTATCGAGGCGCTGACCTCAAAACGATCTACGCCAACCGTCCGCCGGCGCTGGCCGAGTTCCTGGAGCGGCTTCCCTGCCCGGCTTACGACGCGCTGTTTCCGGCGGGGGAATAAGCGGTCGCAGCGCCGGAGCGGTTTGCGATCGCTCGCGGTATACCTGACGTTTTGCGCGCGGAAGCGATATTTCGGCTTGTGTCCGACCACGGCGTAACGTACGATAGACAGGACGTATACGCGCACGGAGCACAGCGATTTTTCGCGGCAAAAAGCAATCCGGAGCGCGCGAAAGCGAGGCGAGCACAGCATGAGCAAAAAAGGCGGAACGGGCCGGGGAACCGGCAAGAAAGGCTGGAACCGGTGGCAGAAAGCGGAGAACCGCAAAAAAAGCGCCCCCAAGCCGTATAAGAGCAAAGGTAAAGCCGACGCGGAGAAAACCGGCGCGGACAAGTCCGGCCCGGCGAATCCATCATAAAATCGGCATAATCGCGCGGGCGGCCGGAGACCGGTTTGCGCCTGCGGCTGCGGTAAAGAAGGCTGCTTCCGAGTGTCATTGTACACGACCGGGGCGGCCTCTTTTTCGACTCGAACGGGATAGGCGGCGCATGAAGCAGGCAAAGGAAAGTACGATAAGAACCCTATTCGCGTCGGGATCGCCCGGCGAAGGAGGACGAACGGGATGGAGCTGAATGTACAGTGGATCGACAAGGAAGAGAGCCGGGTGATTCCGCAGCTGCGCGCGTACAATCGGAAGCAGGCGGGCGGCAGACTGGCCGATCGGGACACGAAAACGGTGGAGCTGACGCTGGAGAACGAAGCGGGCGAAGTGATCGCCGGCATTACGGCATCGTTCTACTGGGAGCAGATGCATGTGGACTACCTCTGGGTGGACGAAACGCTGCGCGGACGCGATACCGGTTCGGGCCTGCTGAAGCGCGCGGAGGAACTGGCGAGAGAACATCGCTGCCGCTACGTCCAACTGGAAACGTTCAGCTTTCAAGCGCCGGATTTCTACCGCAAACAGGGCTACGAAGTGTTCGGCGTGCTGGACGATTCGCCGTATGACGGAGCCAGGCAGTACTTTTTGAAAAAAGTGCTGAAGTAAATGAAGCGGCGCGCACGCAGACCCCGGGTCCCGCAATGCCGCGGTTATAAATTTTCCACAAACGCAAGAACCTTCGCACGCCGCAGTCGAAAGCGGTGAACGAAGGTTCTTTTTTTGCGAAAATTGCGCGCGGGAGCGGAAGCCGTTACTTCGCCCGGGCCGATTCGTGCGCCGCCATGCGGGCGTTGTGCTCGGCGAGCGGCAGATCGAAGTTGTCGCGGCTGCCGAGCCGGGCCGTGTGTCCGCTGCCGTGGCGTCCGTACAGGACGAGCCAGTAGAAGATCGGGTACTGGCGCAGCGGCCGGCGCTTCGCTCCGACGCGCACGTCGGTCAATTCGTCGTAGCGCGGCCAGAAGTCCGCGACATTGGGCGTGATCTTCCGGTGGGCGCGGCCGCCGTCGATATATTCGCAGATCCGTTCCGGCTGAAGGCGTTCGCGCCAGGTGCCGTAGAACGTATGCGAGCTGCCGTGCGTCCGGCAGATAAACGGCCGCGCCGCGTACACGCGGCATCTGCCCGTGCCCGGATCGAGCAGCGGGCAGGGAAAGCCGTTGCGCCCGGCGTGGCGGCGCAGCGCGTCGAGCTCGCCGCCGCGGTCGGCGCCGTGCGTCAGGGAATCGTGCAGGGGCGGATTCTCCCGCCGCAGAATCTCTAGGTCTTCCTCCGCGCGCTCGAACGCTTCGCGGATCTCGCCTTGGCTCCAGTGCCGCTCCATGTACACGAGCAGCAGCTCGAATTCCACCTGCGAGACCGGGAAGTAATCGGAGCAGCAGGCGCTGCATCCTTCCCGGCACGGCGGCTGCTTGGGGCTGTGCGACCGGTACTCCTCGATCGCCCCGTCGACCTCGCGGTACAGGTTATGGACATGAACCGCCCGGCTGTCGGCCGAGGCGCTTTTGTGGCAGTGCTTGAGCTTGCGTCCGCTGCCGCAGAAGCAAAGCTCTTCGGACAGCGGTTTTCGGTCCGCCGCTGCGGGCGTATCCGGCATGGGAAAGTCACTTCCTTGTCGTTGGATTCTTTTCCCATTATACGCCCATCGCGCTCTTTATTCGAATTCGCGCGGATGCCGGCGGGCCAGTTCTTCGGCGGCTTCGGCCCGGCCGGTCGCTTTCAGCCGCTCGATATAGCGCGGCAGATGGCCTCTGGCGTGATACGGTCCGCCTTCGCTCATGACCGTCCAGAGCGGATCGGTATCGCAAGGATAAGGCATCGACTTCATCATGTCGTCGTGCCATTCGGCCAGCAGATACATGCCTTCGCGGCAGAGTTCGGGATGCGACGAAGCGATATTGCGCTGCTCGTACGGGTCGGCTTCCAGATCGAACAGCATATCTCGGTCGAACAAATGATAGCCGTCGTGGTAGGTGCGCATGTACAGCCATCTGCCGAAGCGGACGCTGCGCTGGCAGACGTGCGCGCACTGCGAGATCACCAGATAGCTGCGGCCGCTGTCTTCGCCGGATTTCAGCGCGGGCGCGTAGCTTTGCCCGTCCCAGCTCTTCGGAGCGGGGCGGCCGAGCAGATCGGCGAACGTCGGCGGCAGGTCCAGATGGTAGTGGAGGCCGTGATCGACATGCCCCTGCCGCATGCCGGGCCAGCGGATAATCATCGGGATGCGGCAGGTGCCCCGGTCGGCCGTGCCGTGTTCGCCGTAAATGCCGAGCTGTCCCATATTCTCGCCGTGATCGGCGGTGACTACCACGATCGTGTCGTCCATCGCGCCGAGCCGCTCCAGCGTCTCGAAGATTTGCCCGATATGGCCGTCCATGTAGCGGATGCCGCAGTCGTAGCCGTCGATCATGCGCTTCAGGTCGTCGCGGTCCCGGATTTCTCCCGGCTGGCGCGGGTACTCCGGCTGCTCGCGGCTGTCGTACATATTGATCTCGCGCATGCTGTGCGGTCCGGTCTTTGCGCGGTGCCGCGCGATCGTCTCGTCCGTCATCCAGCCGGGCAGCGGTTCGTCCTCGAACGGATTGCCGAACTCTTCCGGCGCCCGGTAAGGCGTATGCGGGTCCCAGTAATTGACGTACAGCATCCAGTCGTCGCGCCGCGCGTTGCGTTCCAGCCAATCCAGCACGACCGGCGTCACCTGCTCGGCGGACTCTCCTCCGCGCGCGCCGGTATTGTGGATCTCGTTGAACCCGGCGTAGAAGTGCCACGCGGAATGCCGTTCGCCGAACGGGCTGACCAGCGCCGTGTGCATGCCTTCGGCGCGAAACAGCGCCGGGAAGCATTCGTCGGTCAGGCGGGCGACGAACTCCCGGTCTTCGCCTTCCTGCCGCGGGTCGCCCGCGCGCCCGCCGTGGTTGACGACGCCGTTATGGATGCCGAACTGTCCGCTCATCAGCGCGGTGCGCGAAGGCATGCAGGGGGCGTCGGATGTAAAGTAGTTGGTGAAGCGCACGCCCTGCTCCGCCAGCCGGTCCAGATTGGGCGACGTATCGCGCTCGTAGCCGTAGCAGCCCAGATGATCCGGACTGGTCGAATCCAGGTCGAGCAGAAGTACTCTCATAGGGTTCAGTCCTTTCGGGAATCGGAATCGTACCCGGCCTCCGCCTTGCGCCGCCGGAGCCGGATCGCTTTTCCTGCATGCAGAATCTTGTCCAGTATAGAAAAGGCGCGTCCGCCCCGTCATGGACCTTTCCTCGGATCATGTACAATCTTACGGCGGACTTACGGTAGAAAGAGCGCGGAAGCGGATCGCTGCGGACGGATGCGCCCGGCAAAAAGGTTTGTTAGACTGAGGGGACAAAGCTCGACGGGCGAAGGAGGCGAAGCGGATGCCGATATTGGAAGCGGTGAATTTCGACCGGAATATTCCCGGCTGGCGGACGCGGACGGAGCGGCTGCGGCGGCCGATACTGGTGCTGATGGTGCAGGGCGAAGCCGGTTATACGGTTAACGGCCGGCGAATGATCGTCAGGCGCGGCGACGTTCTGGTCATGCCCAGAGACGTAATTCGTTCCGGCGGCAATGTCGGAGAAACGCCGCATATGAAGTACAGCGTTTTGTTTCGCTGCGCCCCGGAAGAAGAGGAGAAAATTCCGCTTCTGTCGCCCGGCTGTCCCGGGCTGTTCCGGCCGAGGGATTTCGAGGCTGTCCGGCGCGCGTTCGAACGGCTGTTTTTTGAAGCGCGCGAAAGTAAAGCCTACAGCGCATACACGGCGGAAGGCATGCTGCAGGAGCTGCTCGGCCGTTTGTCGCGGGAGCGGGAGCGCCCCGAAATGCCTCCGGCTTTGTCGGAGTGCGGACGTGCGATGCGGCTTTATATGCTGGAGCATTACCGCGAGCCGGTCGCGATCGGGGAACTGGCCGATCTGATCGGCCGCTCTCCCAACCATGCCGCCTGGATCTACCGGGAAGTGAACGGGCTGCCGCCGATTCGCCATCTGCATCGTTTGCGAACGGACGAAGCGTCTTATCTGCTGCTGCATACGGAGATGAATATCGCCGAAATCGCCGCTTACCTCGGGTACTACGACGCTTCCGCTTTTTTTCGGATGTTCAAAAAAGAAACCGGACTGTCGCCGACGGAATTCGTCCGCAGCGGCCGCGGCACCGGACCGAAACCGTTCTGACCGGAGCTTCTTCCCGCGGCCTGCCGGCTTGACAGCAAGCGGCTTTCTTTTTATCATGTTAGTAACAAATAGATAATATCAATATGTATTTAACAAATAAGCGCTTCGAAAAAGCCGGACAAGGTTATTTGGACAGGGGACGGATGTTTATGGACAAAAAGAATCGGACCGACGAGACTTCCCGGGAACCGCGCGACGCCGACGGCCTGACCGAAGCGGAATTTCTGCGCGGCTACGACGCCGGCGATTACGCGCGGCCTTCGGTGGCGGCGGACATGGTTATTTTTACGGTATCGGACGAACGCGAAGAGAATTACCGCAAGCTGCCCAAAAGGCTGCTGCGCGTGCTGCTGATTCGGCGCGGCGGGCATCCGCATCTCGGCCGCTGGGCGCTGCCGGGCGGGTTCGTGCGTCCGCACGAAACGACCGAACAGGCCGCGGCGAGAGAGCTGCGGGAAGAAACGGGCGTGGACCGCGTCTATCTGGAGCAGCTGCATACGTTCAGCGACGCGGGCCGCGACCCTCGCGCCTGGGTCATGAGCTGCGCGTATATGGCGCTCGTGGACGGCCGCGGCCTGGAAGTCCGGGCGGGCGACGACGCGGACCGCGCGGCATGGTTCGAACTGGCGTACCGGCTCAAAAGCGAAAGCCGCGAGCATCTGGACGAAGGCGGAATGCGGCATGTCCGGCGTTACGAGCTGAAGCTGGCGCTGGAAACGGATGAAGCCGCCGCGGGCGAAAACGGGGCGGAGCGAATCGAATTGACGGCGGTCGTCGAACGCAGCCGTACCCGCACGAACCGGGCGTCGGCCGACGAATACCGGATCGTGGAGAGCGGCGGGCTGGCGTTCGACCATGCGAAGATCATCGCGATGGCGATCGAGCGGCTTCGCGGCCGGGCGGAGACGACGGATCTGGCGCTGCATTTGATGCCGGAGCGTTTTACCCTGACGGAGCTTCAGCAGGTGTACGAAGCGATCCTGGACCGGGAACTGCTGAAAGCGGCGTTTCGCCGCAAAGCGGAACCCCTGGTCGAGAAAACGGACGATTATACGGAAAACGCGGGCCACCGCCCTTCGAGATTGTACAAGTGGAGCCGCGAGGAATGGGGCGACTACCGATGATCTACAATCTGGCCGCACTGCGCAAAGCCTACAATGGCGGACAGCGGCTGAAATATTTATTTTTCTGGGGACATACGCCGAAAACGCCGGGCAGGGTCGACGCAAGCTGCCTGAGCCAGTGGTGGCCGAGCGGCTTTGCCGTGGACGGAACGCGGTACAGCTGCGCCGAGCAGTATATGATGGCGGAAAAAGCGCGGCTGTTCGGGGACGAAGAAGCGCGGACCAAGATTTTGCAGGCGAAGCATCCCAAGCAGATGAAAGCGTTCGGCCGCGAGGTGCGGAATTTCGACGGAAATGTATGGAACCGCGAGGCATACGGAATCGTCAAGCAGGGAGGCCTGGAGAAGTTCCGGCAGAACCGCGAGCTGTGGGATTTTCTGAAAAAGACCGAAAACCGCATTCTCGTCGAAGCGAGTCCGCAGGACCGCATCTGGGGCATCGGCATGGACAAAAACGACCCGGATATCGAAAAGCCGGTTAAATGGAAAGGCACGAACCTGCTCGGATTTGCGCTGAGCGAGGCGCGGGACGAGCTGATCGAGGAGGGGCATTGAGAGATGAACAATCAACACGGATTGAATACGCGGCCGCGCGCCGGCCGCGAAACGGCGGCAGACCGCCGGGACCGCGCCAGGCTGATCGCGGCCGAGACGGTGGAGATCGCCCGGCGCGGCAGCTATGAATACCGCGGGCGGACCGTGGAGTTTGCCGAAGCGCAGCGGCTGTCCGAGCAAAGCAGCGAACTGATTACGCCCGAGCGGGGCGCGGAGATTCTGCGGCGCTTCGGCGGCAGCGGCGCGGTGATCGCCGGCACGAATTCGTATGCATCGGAGATGCTGGAGACGGGGAAGATCAGCTGCGAGCAGAGCGGAGCGGACGACGAAGCGGAAGAAGCGGAAGAAGCGAAAGCGAGATTCGAAGAAACGGGAAAGGACGAATCGAGCGCCGAAGAAGCGGAAGAGGCCAAGGCGGAAATCGACGAAGCGGAAGTCGGCGGGCCGCAGGCGGGAAGTTTGGCCGTGGAAGCGGCGCGCCGCATCGATGCGCGAGGCGAAGCGGGGCGGGAGCAGCCGCGGGCGTCGGCCGCGGATCGAGCGCCGGAAGCGCGCGAAGCGGCGAAGGACCGGCCGGCTTCCGCGGTGGACAAGCCGCTGCGCGCGCGGACGGACTTCCGCGTGGCGAACGAGTCGGCCGTGAAGACGGTGCGCGATCTGTACGCCGCCGGCAGCCGGCAGATCGGCGTGCTGAACTTCGCCAGCGCCAAGAATCCGGGCGGCGGCTTCCTGAACGGGGCGATGGCGCAGGAAGAAAGCCTGGCCGCGTCGAGCGGGCTGTATGCCGCGCAGCTGCGGCATCCGGAATACTACCGGGCCAACAAGCGGTGCGGGTCGATGATCTACACGCACCATGCGATTTATACGCCGGACGCGGTCTTCTTCCGCGACGAGCGGTTCGAGCTGGCGGCCGAGCCCGCGGCCGCCTCGGTTCTGACGCTGCCCGCGGTGAACTACGGGCAGGTGCTGCTCAAAGGCGAGAACGCCGAGCTCGCCAAAGCCGCGATGCTGGAGCGCATGCGCCTTGCGCTCGCGATCTTCGCGGAGCGCGGCGTCCGCGCGCTCGTGCTCGGCGCGTACGGCTGCGGCATATTCGGCAACGATCCGGCCGAAGTCGCCTCATGGTGGCGCCGGCTGCTGGACGGCGAAGGCTTCGCTTCGTATTTCGACGAGATCGTCTTCGCCGTGCTGGACCGCTCGCGCAGCGAAGAAAATATCCGTCCGTTCGAACGGATCTGGGGCCGGGCGCTGTAACGCCGGCCGATGGGGACTCCCCGTTCGGGGATATGTACTGGCGCACTGCATCTACGCCGACGCCCGCATGGGCAAAGGCATCGCGGCGGAATTCGTGCGCCGCTTCGACCTCGGGCCGTATATCTTAACGCCGCAGAGTGCGAAAATCCACTTTATTTCGGTGGGAAAAGCGAATAATCGCCAATGAAATGCAGAAATCCACTTCATTTTCGAATTTCGAGCCGATCGGGCTCTTTTTTCGGAGATAAAGTGGATTTTTGCATCTGCTGCATAAAATCGGCGCTTACCGAGTTGGATAAAGTGGATTTTCGCAGTCCATTCGGCTCGTTTGGGTTGAGCCCGAAACATGATTTAAAATCCCGACTAAAATGTGCGTATTCGATCCGGTGCGAACCGCTTCTCAGTGCTCCGCGCTGCGCCGCTTGAACGACTCGGCGTAGGTATCGCGGCGGAAGCGCAGGATCGGATCGTCGGAGAGGGCGACGCCGTCGGGGATAACGGTCGGGTCCATCACAAGTCCGGCCGGTTCGTCCACCGGTTCCAGTACGACCAGGCGTCCGGCGTCGATGCGGCGGCGGTCGCTCGGCCAGCGCTTGGTCGGATCGTCGGTCGGGTCGCCTTCTTCGCCGAGCACGATGCTCAGGCGGAAAGAAGCGGGCTGCTCGCCCAGCCGCGTTCGCAGTTCGCTTTCCAGGTAGTCGTCCGGCTGCGCGGCGGCTTCGTGGATCGACAGCGTCTGCACGCCCGCGTCGGGAATCCATTCGAATTTGACCGGTCTGCGCCGTCCTTCGTCGTCGACCAGCAAATACGCGTGGATGCAGTAGTACAGATTGGCGGCGTAGCTGACCGGCGGTTTCAGCCGTTTGAGCGCCAGCAGGCTCTGCCGGCTTTCGCCGAAGTGTCGCGCGAAGTTCTTGAGCGCTTCGGATTTGCTCATCCGGCCGGCGCGCGTCCGGTTGAGCGTCGTCAGCATCTCCATGAACGACTGCGGCGTCCGCGCGAAGAAGACCGGCACCGTTACGCCGACCAGATTCGTGCGGCCGCCTTCGGGCAGCAGAAACTGCACCGCCATGCCTTTGGCGGGAGACAGCAGATCCGCAAGTCCCGGGTCGGTCGAGCTGCCCGAGAAGCGGACGATCGCTTTGATCTCGCGCTCCTGCAGATGCGGAGCGGTCGTAAACGCCGCCGCTTTGCCGCTCGGCAGGAAAGACGCGCGGCAGCAGATACCCCGCGCGTGCGCGCGCCGATAGCCGGCGTGTACGCCGGAGACGCTTTCGAGTTCGTCCACGGCATCGGCCGCGGGATCGAAATGTATAGGGTCCGATTCGCCGGCGCCTCCCGCTTGGGAGTCCGGGGAAAGGAGTCTGAGCGGGTTGGACATGAAACGTTTCACCTCGTGCGTAATCAGGATAGGATAAGACTCCGCCGGCGCCCGATTGCCCGGGCCCGCCGCAGCCTATCTTTCCTTACCCGCGGAAAGAACAATCCAACCGGGGCCGGAATTTTCCTTCTATAAAGGACCGCAAAACGACCGCAAACCACAGCGTCCGGTACCGATTTCCCGGCCTGCTCGAATCGAAAAAGCCGGACCCCGAGCCCGTTTTCCGCGTTTGCGGAAACGGACTGCGGGACCCGGCTTTGCTTCGGACTGCACGATGTTCGACACCGGTCCTCCGGTATCCGGTATCCGGTATTTCGTATCTCTTCTTTCACATTCGGCATACCGGTCGGGAGCCGACCGGCCGAAGCCGCGCGGCAATCGCTCGGCTCCACCCGCACTCGCCGGCCGGGCCGTCACAGGTTGCGACCGCAGCCGCCGACCCGCCGATCAGGCCGTGACCGGCTGCACCCGGAAGATCTCTCTTTTCTCCACCAGTTTCTCGGTGGCGGCGCGGTATTCCTTGTAGTGGTCGCTGTCGAGATGCGCCTGCACGGCGTCGCGGTTTTCCCAGCGCTCGTAGAAAATAAACAGGCCGTCGTCCTCCAGCGATTCGTTCAGCACGTACTCCAGGCAGCCGTGCTCGGTGCGGGTCGGGCCGACGACTTTGATCAGCTCGCCGCGCAGCTCGTGTTCCGAGCCCGGTTTGGCTTTGAGAATGGCGGTAACGGTAATCTCTTCCATGTGCGGATTCCTCCTTGTTCTGCGCTTCCCGCCGCGTATCGGAATGCGGCGTCGGGAGCGCGATCGTTCCTGCTCTCGTTTTCCATTACCCGGCGAACGCCGAAGCGAAGAACCCGCCGACCGCGCAAATTCCGTTCAAGCCGCGTTTAGGCGTCTTTTTTACGATTCCGAGCGGCTTTTGACCGATCTTTTACGGAAAAAGACGATCGCGCCCGCGAGCAGCAGCAGCCCCAACACGATGTAGACGACGTTCGAGAACGTGTCCATGTGACCGACCACGCTTTCCCACGATTCGCCGACGGCGCTGCCGATAAACGTCAGCACGGTGTTCCACAGCAGGGAGCCGAGCGTGGTCAGCAGCAGAAACGAAAACAAATTCATGCGCACGCTGCCGGCCGGAATGGAGATCAGGCTGCGTACCAGCGGCACGAGGCGGCACAGGAACACGGCCCATTTGCCGAAGCGGTCGAACCAGCCGTACGCTTTGCCGACGTCTTCTTTTTTCAGTCTGAGCCAGCGGCCGTACTTCTCGATAAAACGCTCCATGCGGTCCTGCTTCATCCATGCCCCGAGCGCGTACAGCGCGCCCGCGCCGGCGACCGAGCCGAGCGTCGACGCGATCACGACGCCGGCGATATGCAGGTCCGACTGCGTCGTCATAAAGCCTCCGAACGTCAAAATGACCTCGGACGGAATCGGCGGGAAAATATTCTCCAGCGCGATCAGCAGAAAAATCCCGATATATCCCCATTCGTTCATAAAGCTCGTAATCCAATTCTCCATTTCGTTCACCCCGGTTCCATTTTTTGTGGGTCTGTACGCTGCTCGGCCGACTGAAGATGCGTTTTGAATATGTAAAAAGAGATATATTTTCAGAAAAGAGCGACTATTTTCAACGATATGCGCGAAAAAACAGCCGGGATTGCAATAAGCCTCCTCCCGTGAATCCGCTGCCTTGATCGTAAACGATCGGCTGTGCCGGAAGCAAGTTTGGCGCAAAACGCGGCTTCGGCGGCCGCGGGCCGGCCGTCTTTTCCTTTTACCCGCAAAGACCTCGGCCGACCCCCGCGATTTCATGCAGTGCGCAAGATTGAGGCTGCCCCCGAACGTCCGTTTGGTGTACAATGATAGGAAGGAAATCGAAGGAATATTCGGCGCGCGCCGAACGCGGGGAGGAGTGAACGACCATGAAAATCGACCGGCTGCTGGCGACGACCATTCTGCTGCTGAACCGCAGGCGCATCAGCGCGGGCGAGCTGGCGGAGCGGTTCGAAGTCTCGACCAAGACCGTTTACCGGGATATCGAAACGCTGAACCGCGCGGGCATCCCGATCGTATCGCGCCAGGGCATATCGGGCGGGTTCGAGCTGATGGAGCGCTACACGATCGGGCGGCAGATGCTGAACGCGGGCGAGATCGAAGCGATCCGCTCGGCCGTGGAAGGGGCGGCGACCGCGCTGGACGATCGCACCTTTGCCGATCTGACGGAGAAAGTGCAGGCGCTGCTGGGCGGGGAATCCGGGCGGGAAAGCACGGGCCCCGGCGTCGTATTCGACTTCAACTCCTGGAGCCTGAACGGTCCTATTCGCGACCGGATCGAACGGCTGCGCCGGGCGGCCAGGGAGTGTCTGTGCGTCGAAGTGCGCTACCTGAACATGAACGGAGCCGAAAGCCGACGCACGCTGGAACCGGAAGTGCTGCTCATGAAAGGCGGCGTCTGGTATCTGTACGCTTACTGCCTGCTGCGGAGCGAATTTCGGCTGTTCCGGCTGTCGAGGATGCTGGAGTTCCGCGAAACGGGCCGGCCGTTCGTGCGCCGGGAAGCGCCGCCGCTCGATACCCGGGAGTGGAAAGACGACTGGGACGCCGCGCCGAGAATCGAGGTGTCGCTGCTGTTCCGTCCGTGCGTGCGGCTGCGGGTGGCGGACGAATTCGACGCGTCGCGCATCCGGGAGCTGGAGGACGGCAGCGTGCGCATCGCCGGCGGGTACGCGGCGGACGAGTGGTTCTACGGCATGCTGCTGAGCTACGGCGACAGCGTGCTGGTGGAGTCTCCGCCGGAAGCCGCGGCCGAGCTGGCCGAGCGCGCGTCGCGGATCGTGGCGAGATACGCCGATGCCGCACCGGATATAGAGAAAGCGCTCCGGTAACCTTTTCGCCGTCCGCCGGCACCTGATGATTAGGGCGTGTCTTGAAGCTCCGACGGGAGCAGATTGGGCTGAATTTTCGTTCTCAACAAGGAACTTTTCCGAAGGTGTGCCGGAGCACATCAAGGGAAAGTGACGCAGGCATTGAATGAATCGTACACGCTTTAGGTGCGATTCATTGAGAGGGCGAAAAGGCAGTTCAAGATGCACGTCAGCGAGTTTTGAGACATGCCCTAAGAACGCGGTCAGACCGAAGAAGACGGAGGCGGGAAACATGGGAGAACACAGCGGACGGACGAAGAAGGATGTGCGGCGGCCGGAGGCCGGGGAAAGCGGTTCGGCCGAAGCGGTCGGGCTCGCCAGACTCGGCCGGGCCGAAGCCTGGAACGAAATCGTGCGGCGCTACGGCGGCATGGCGGTGGCGGTCGCTTACGGGCGGCTGCGGGATATGCACCTGGCCGAAGACGCTGCGCAGGAGGCGTTTGCCGAAGCGTATGCGAATCTGCACCGCCTGGGCGACGACGAAGCGTTCCCCGGCTGGTTCAAGGTTATCGTGCAGCGACGGGCCTCGCGTCTGACGCGCCGCAAGCGGCTGCCTTCGCTGGGGCTGGAAGCGGCGGGCGAGGTCGCCGACGAAGCGCCGCGGCCGGAAGCGGTCGCCGAACGGCGCGAACTGCGCCGCGCGCTGTACGAGTCGGTCGAGCAGCTGCCGGCCGGCCAGCGCGACGCGGTCCGGCTGTTCTACTTCGAAGGCTGCTCGCTGCGGGAAATGTCGGGCTATCTGGGCGCGACGGAATCGGCTTTGAAAAAAAGGCTGTTCGACGCCAGGGCCCGGCTGCGCTCCGCGCTGCCCGTCGCCGACTTCGCGGCCGCGTTCCGCGATTTGTACGAAGGAGGAACGGGCATGCTGCATATTGTAAATGGAGACCACGCGGCCGAACGGCTGCGCGAAGCGGGCATCGAAGGCGAGGTGCTGGTCTGGAGGGAATTGTATCCGTTCGGGCCGGCGTACCCCGACATGGAAGAAGCGTCGGCCCGGCTCGGGCGGGCCGAATATATGGAGCGGGAGCTGGGCATCCCGAGAGCGCAGTGGCTGCGCGGATGCGCCGATCAGGAGCGCGCGCTTCGCGGCGCGGCCGAATACGGCGAGATCGTGCTGTGGTTCGAGCACGATCTGTTCGACCAGACGATGCTGGCGCTGCTGCTGGACCGGCTGGGCCGGATGCGGCTCGGCGAAGCGCGGCTGAGCCTGCTCTGCATCGGCGCTTATCCGGGCGTCGAAGACTTTCGCGGCCTCGGCCAGCTGACGGCCGGGCAGATCGGCACGCTGTCCGGCACCTGGCAGCCGGTCGGCCGGCGCGAGCTCGACCTCGGGGCCCGGCTGTGGGCCGCCTATTCGTCGCCGGACCCGCAGGAGCATCTGCGCTTCCTGTCGGAAGACAGCTCCGCGCTGCCGTTTGCGCGCGCCGCGTTCGAAGCGCATCTGGCGCGGATTCCGTCCGCGGCGGACGGCCTCGGCGCGATCGAGCGCGCCGTACTGGAAGCGGCGGCCGACGGCGCCGCCTCGCCGCGCGAGCTGTTCGCCGCGGCGGGAAGCCGCCTGAGCCTGCTGGGGCTCGGCGACCTGGAGTTCTGGCGGCATCTGGAGCGGATGACCGCGGGCCCGGCCCCGCTGCTGCGCATGGAAGGCGCGGCGGCATTCCCGAACTTCGTCCGCATGCCGCCGGACTTCGGACGCAGTGTTTTTGCGCCGACCGATCTGGGTCGGCGCGCCCTTGAAGGCGCGGTCGGGCCCGGCGAAGCGGGCGGCGCGCTGGACTGGGCCGGCGGCCTGCGGCTGCGCGGCGAAGGCGCTGTACTGCGCCGCGACGCGGAAACGGGCGAGATCCGCCCGGTTCGCGAAGCGTAGGAACGCCGCCGTCCCGGAAGCGGCGGCGAAGCCGCAGGCGTCTTTTGGGCCGGATGCTGCCTATGCGCATCGTTTTTTCAGCGGAGGCTCCGGAGAGCGGGAAATGCTGCCGAACGTACATCATTCAGATGATGGAGAAACGATTGGACGTAAATCTAATATAGGTAGGTTCAATTGGAATGAGAGATCGGGAAGAGGCTGGAGAAATAAAGCAAGCAGCAGGATGAATCTAAAATAGCTGCGTATAGCGCCTTATTCAGGCTTAATCTTACGTTTTCGAGAAAATAACGGCGCTCATACAATTATTTCGAGCTTTTTCGCTTCGATCCGGCCTTTGGCTCCCGAATAGTTGCACCTACGTCGCTATTTGAACAAACCGAGGCGTTTTGCCTCAAATAAGTGTACCTGTGCCGCTATTTTCCGTTTGGAATCCTATCCGGTTTTCTCGACACCCTGAATGCCGCGAACGCGCAGCATGTTTCGCCTTTTTCGGCCTTGAGGGAATCGAGTCTATAACGATGGGTAAAAACATTTTCCCAAAAAAGAGACGCAATCGTACACTTTTTTTACAGGCTCACTGTGCAACTCCTTTTGGAGCCCCGCAGAAAATGCTGATTTTTGGTCCGTATTTCGGGCTGGAAAAGAACCGGTACGGAATAAATGCTGACTTTTGGTCTGCATTTTACAAACAAACCGCCGTTTTTTGCGATTGTTGCGTCCCAATATGCACATTCAGTCAGCATTTTCGTTCGATCCTCGAATTTTTCGCTCAAATGCTGATCTGGCGTCAAGATTCGAGGTGCAGCCCCGGTGCAGCCCTTCGGTCTTGAGCGGCGTCCGGCGTTTTCCGGCCTCTCCAATGGATCGGCGAGACGTTTCGTTTTTACACCTGAATAGGGACTTGACCCGTAAGGGGATGTAGGAGGTGCAAATGATGTATATTTGCATCAACACCCTCGATACGGCTCGTTTTCGCTCAAAGTAATGCTTCTGCGCAATACTGCTTTTATTTGCTTCCTTTGCGAGCTGCCCTCGTTTCGGATCTTTTTGAAAAAGAACAGGAAGTTCACAAACAGCCGCTTCGCGCACCTGAAAGGGGAACGCAGCGCGGCCGCGCCGTGTCGGCTGTGCCGATCGGGATATTCAGAAAGGGAGGTCCGGCCATGAACGACAAAGACGCCGCGATGCTAAAATATTTGGCCGAAGGGCACAGCCTGACGCGGACGGCGGAAAAGCTGTACGTCACCCAGCCCGCGCTGACTTACCGCCTTCAGCAGATGGAGCGCGAATTCGGCGTGCCGCTGATCGTCAAGCACGCCCGCGGCATGCAGCTGACGCCGGAAGGCGAAGCGCTGGCCGCGCATGCTCGCCGGATGAGCGAAGAACTGGCGCGGGTCAAAGACGAGCTGCAAAGCATGCGCGGCCGGGTCCGCGGCACGCTGCGCCTGGGCGTCGCCAGCTACTTCGGCCTGTACATGCTGCCGCCGCTGCTGCGCCGATTCCGGGATTTGTTCCCGGACGTGCAGTTCGACGTCACCTGCGCGCTCAGCAGCGAAGTGCTGGAGCTGCTGAACGCGCGGGAGATCCATGTAGGCATCGTCCGCGGCGATTATCCGTGGCCGGAAAGCCGGCGTCTGCTGCACGACGAGCCGGTGTACCTGATCGCCGGCGGCCCCGTCGATCTTGACGGGCTGCCCCGGCTGCCGCAGATCGAATACGCCGATTCCCGCATCGGCGGTGCGCGGCAGACGCCGTCCATGTTCGTCCGCGACATCCAGGCGTGGTGGCGCGAACGCTACGACGAGCCTCCGCTCGTATCCATGCGCGCGGACGCCTACGAGACGTGCCGGGAAATGGTCCGGCACGGACTCGGCTACTCGTTCGTGCCCGGTGTGTTCGTACCGCCGGGCAGCGGCCTGTACACGCACGAGCTGGAGCGGCTCGACGGTACGCCGCTGCGCCGCCGAACGTGGATGCTGCACCGCGAGCAGGCCGGCGAACTGTCGATGGTCGCCGAGTTTATCCGCTTTATGGAGGAGCAGCACGCCGCTTCTACCGGATCGGCCCCCGAGTGACAGGGGGCTTTTTTTCGTTGTATTCGTTGTATTCGTTGTATTCGTTGTATTTGTTGTTTTTGCCGCGAGGGCATGATTTGCTCCACCGCCAGTCCGAACCCGCGCTCCCATCACGTTCCATGCTCCTATCACGTCCCGCGCTAACGGAACCGAGCGCCGCTATTGGTTCCGATTCGCCCGTTTTGAAAATCTAACGGAACCAGGGAATTCTAATGTATACAAAACACCCTACAGAAGCGGCAAATCGACGGCTTAGCGTTACTGAGTTCCGTTAGAGCGCCGACGGTCCGCAAAAAGCGTGTTTAACGGCGCTTCGTTCCGTTAGCCGTCTGAAAGGCGGCGGGGCGGCGAGCTAAAGGACCGTGAAAATACGGAAAAACGGCAGACTGAATAAAACCGAATAAAGAAGTGGAACAAAGAAAGCAGCAAATCGAATAAAGGAACAGCAGCGGCACGTTTGCTGCCCAAGCCGAGCTCGCAGTATTCGCTCTTCCTCCCAGACCAAGCAGACGCTGCGTCTTTTCACGCACGATCCGTCCGCTTTATCCGCAGGATCCCCTCTATAACATAAGTATCCCATCTATACATAAAATTTTTTTAAGTACGGAAATAAAAAATATTAATTTTACTTATCCTACTCTAACCGGTAATATAATTCACAAAAATGAATAATTATACGATTTATCGCAATGATTATTCAGCGGGACTGCCCGCCCTGCCAAACTTAACCGAGCAAAGGATGATCTACATATGACAGACACGCCGGAACCTTCCCAGCACGAACCGAATCCGCAAGCCAGCCTGCACGCCGACGCGGCCAAGCGGCGGATCGAACAGGCCGTTCATGACAACGATGCCAATCTGCGCGCCGTCGCGCGCGAGATCCACGCCGATCCGGAGCTCAGCTTCCGCGAGCACCGCGCGCAGCGGCGCCTGATCGCACCGCTGGAGGCGGCCGGCTTCGCCGTCGAGACCGGGCTGGCCGGTCTCGAAACGTCCTTCCGCGCCGTCTGGAGCGGCGGCGCGGGCGCCGCGGACGGGCCGACCGTCGCCCTGCTGGCGGAATACGACGCCCTGCCCGGCGTCGGCCACGCCTGCGGGCACAACCTGATCGGCACCTCCGCCGTCGGCGCGGCGCTGGCGCTCAAGGAAGCCTGCCCCGATCTGCCGGGGCGGCTGATCGTGCTCGGTACGCCGGCCGAAGAAGAAGGCGGCGGCAAGATCATCATGAGCGAAGCCGGTATATTCGACGGCGTGGACGCGGTGATGATGTGCCATCCGCAGGAGAAAACGATGGTGCTGCGCGGCGCGCTCGCCTGCGTCGACGCGACATTTACGTTCCGCGGCCGCCAGGCGCACGCTTCGTCGTCGCCGGAGCGGGGAATCAGCGCGCTGGACGCGATGATCAACGCGTTTGTGGCGATCAACTCGATCCGCCAGTTCGTCAAGGACGATGTGCGCATCCACGGCATCATCACCAAAGGCGGCGACGCCCCGAACGTGGTGCCGGAGCTGTGCGAAGCGGTATTCATCCTGCGCGCCGCCGACGTGGACGGCCTGCACACCGTGCGGGAGAAAGTCTACCGCGCCGTGCGCGCGGCGGCCGAAGGCGTAGGGGCGGAAGTCGGGATCGCCGAAGGCCTGATCTATGCCGAACGCAACAACAACCGCGAATTGGCCAGGCTGTTTCGGGCCAATCTGGAGAATATGGGCCTCGAAGTGAGCGATCCGCCGAAGAGCGGCGGCGTCGGTTCTTCGGATATCGGCAACGTCAGCCGGCTGACGGCGGCGATCCATCCGTATATCCGCCTTGGCGACGCCGGTACGCATACGCCTGCGTTCGCGGAGCTGGCCGGCGGGGAAGCCGGCATGGTCTACCTGAATCGCGCGGCCCGCGCGCTGGCGCTGACGGCTTACGACCTGTTCGCCGATTCTTCGGCGCTGGCGGCGGTGCGCGGCGAATTCGAAGCCTGGAAGCAGAGCGAGCAAGAGAAGGAGAATGCCTGAATGAAAACCGAAACCCCCGTAGACGTCAAACTGCGCCAGCGGTTCAAGATGCCCCATACGTTCGTGATCCTGTTTCTGCTGGTGCTGCTCGGCGCGGCGCTGACCTACCTGATTCCGTCCGGCGAATTCGACCGTGTGGAAGACGAAGCGACCGGACGCTCGCTGGTCGTGCCGGGCTCGTATCATCATGTGGAGAGCGATCCGGTCAGCGTGTTCGGCATTCCCAAAGCGATTGTGCACGGATTGGTCGATTCGGCCGACGTGGTCTTTTTTATCCTGATTATCGGCGGCGCGTTCCAGGTGATCTCGGCGACGGGCACGATCGAAGCCGTTACCGGCCGGGTCGCGCGCAAATTCGCCGATAAAGGGCTGTGGGTGATCCCGATCTTTATCGCCCTGTTCTCCGTCGGCGGCTTCACGATGGGCATGTCGACCGAAGTGATGGTGTTCGTGCCGATCGGGATCGCCGTCGCCCGCGCGCTCGGCTTCGACGCCCTGACCGGGACCGCGATGATTACGCTCGGCGCGGCCTGCGGCTTCACCGCCGGCATCCTGAATCCGTTCAACGTCGGGCTGGCCCAGGCGATCGCGGAAGTGCCCATTTTCTCCGGCGCTTGGCTGCGCGTCATTCTGCTGGTCTGCCTGATCGCCGCCACCGGCTTTTACATCGTCCGTTACGCCCGGCGCGTGCGCCGCGACGCTTCGCAAAGCATCGTCCGCGAGCTGGAAGCCGAAGCGACGGGCGAAACCCTCGACTTTTCCAGCCTGCCGGCCATGACGTACAAGCATTATCTGGTTATCGCGACGATCGCGCTGGGCTTCGCTTCGCTCGTCTGGGGCGTATCGAAAATGGACTGGTGGATGGAAGAGCTGGCGGCGCTGTTCCTGACGATGGGCATCGTGTCCGGCTTCTGCGCGGGCTTCGGCCCCAGCCGCGTCGCGGGCGAGTTCGTCAAAGGCGCCAGCGCCATCACCTACGGAGCGCTGATTATCGGTCTTGCGCGCGGCATTATGGTCGTGCTCGAACAGGGCAGCGTGATCGACACGATCGTGTACGGATTGTCGGGCGTGGTCGGCTCGCTGCCGGGTTCGGTTCAAGTGCTGGGCATGTACCTGTTCCAGAACGTGATGAACGTATTCATTACCTCGGGCTCCGGCATGGCGGTAACGACAATGCCGATCATGACACCGCTGTCCGACCTGCTCGGCATCACGCGCCAGACGACCGTGCTGGCTTACCAGCTCGGCGACGGCATCTCGAACATGATCCTGCCGACCTCGTCCGCCCTGATGGGCAGCCTGGCGGTGTCCGGCATCCCGTATCAGAAATGGGTGCGCTTCTTCTGGCCGCTCATGCTGACCTGGCTCGTCATCGGCGCGATCTTCGTGCTGGTGGCCAACGGCATTCACTATCATTAAGACTTTTTCAAAAGAAAATCGAGCCGCAACGTCCGCCGAACGATAAACGACAGCCCTCCGATTCCCCCGTTTCTTTCTCTCGCCGCCCGAACGTGTTAGGCTGAAGGGAGCAGAGAAAAATGGAGGGAAAAGGAGGGCTTTTTGTATGGCTGACAGAACGGATACACAGGAGACGACCGAGGTAAACGAAGCGGATAAAAGAAACGGGCAGGACGAGGCGACCGGCGAGAGTCCGTCCGGGACGGACATAAATTCCCGAGACCGCGAGCATTCCGCGCCGCCGGAAACGGACGTCGAGCTGCGCAGCGCGCTCAAGCAGGTGGAGAAGTGGGAGAAAAGCCAGAAAAAGCTGGCGATCTGGGACCGCATCACCCGCCTGCCGTTCAAGGTCCTCGACAAGCTGACGCCGAAGATCGTGCACGAGAAGATCGGCCAACTGCTGGACGAGCTCGGCAATTACGTGCAGCACGGCGGCAAATACCTGGTCGCGCGGCGCAAAGTGGACGAGCTGCTCAGGAAGCTGGACGGCGGCGACGGCGACGGCAAACGGGGAGCGTATCCGCTATCCGTGATGGACAAAGCGGCGGAGCGGCTGTCGAAGTCGAGCCGCAATACCGCGACCGCCCAGGGGGCGACCACCGGCGTGGGCGGCGTGTTTACGCTGGCCGCGGATATTCCGGCGGTGCTCGGATTGTCGCTCAAAGCGATCCAGGAAATAGGCCTGTGCTACGGCTACGATCCGAACGAGAAGATCGAGCGCGTCTTCGCGGTCAAAGTGCTTCAATTCTCCGCTTCCGACGTCGTCGGCAAGCAGGCGGTGCTGGACGAACTGAATCTCAAAGTCGGCGAGGACGGCCGTCTGCCGTCTTCGGCTTCCGCGCTGTCCAAGCTTCAGGGCTGGCGCGAGGTCATGACCGCTTACCGCGATACCTGGGGCTGGAAAAAGCTGCTGCAGGCCGTGCCGGTCGCGGGCATTTTCTTCGGCGCTTTTACGAACCGGCAGACGCTTGACGGGGTAACGGAAGCGGCGGGCATGCTGTACCGCAAGCGCCGGATTCTGGAGCGTCTGGAGAAGCTGGAGTCGGCCGGGAAGAACTGAGCCGCGCCGGTCCCCGTTTATTCTTTCTATTCTGCCGCCGGGGTCTCCCAGCGGCTTCTTTACGCGCGCGTCCGTGCGCTTTAGCGTTAACCGGCCGTCTACGGGTTAATTCTTGACATAGAGCACACATAGAGAGCGGGAAACCCGCGGGCGAGGAGGACACGCGCATGCAGTGGAAAGGCAGAAGAGCGAGCAGCAATGTGGAAGACCGGCGGGGCAAAAGCGGCGGAGGCGGGCTGATGGTCGGAGGCGGCCTCGGCGTCGGCGGGATCGTGATCGTCATTATCGTAATGCTGCTGGGCGGCAATCCGAGCAGCATCCTGAACGGCGTCACGTCGACCGACAGCGGTCAGTCGCAGGCTTACCAGGGAACGGCCGAGGAAGAAGAAATGGCCGACTTCGTATCGGTCGTGCTGGCCGATACCGAAGACGTCTGGAGCGATGTATTTAAGCAAAACGGCAAAACCTACCGCAATCCGACGCTCGTTCTGTTCTCGGGCAGCGTGCAGTCCGCCTGCGGAACCGCAAGTTCCGCCGTCGGTCCGTTCTACTGTCCGGGCGACGAGAAGCTGTATATCGACCTCAGCTTCTACGACGAGCTGAAGCAGCGCTTCAAAGCGCCGGGCGACTTTGCGATGGCTTACGTAGTCGCGCACGAAGTCGGCCACCACGTGCAGAAGCTGCTCGGCACGAGCCAGAAAGTCGACCAGCTGCGCCAGAAGCTGAGCGAAACGGAATACAACAAATACTCGGTTAAACTGGAGCTCCAGGCCGACTATTACGCCGGGGTCTGGGCGCACTACGAGCAGGGCAAGAACCTGCTGGAGCAGGGCGATCTGGACGAAGCGCTGACAGCCGCGAGCGCGGTCGGGGACGACAGCATCCAGATGCAGGCGAGAGGGTACGTCGTGCCGGACAGCTTTACGCACGGCACGTCGGAGCAGCGCAAGAGCTGGTTCTACAAAGGCTTCGAGAGCGGCACCATCCAGGGCGGGGATACGTTCCAGGGCGGGCTGTAACGGGCCGCCGCTTCGGCACTCGCGCTTTCCGGCATTCTGTGGTAGGATGGGCATCGCCGAACGCTGCGCATAACGCTTTTTTGCAAACGTTCCGCGCGCATCATTCATACGATAAGAGGAAGTGACGAGCATGATCCAAATTACCGCGCCGAAGCCGGACGTCGTGATCGAGAAACAGGCGAACCCGCAGCTCAGCCATATTTACGGATTTACCGATTTTCATCTGATTACCCGCGAAGCGGGCGGCATCTTTATGTTCTACGGGGAGAACGACGAGCTGCTGTTTGTCGGCAAAGCGCGCAAGCTGAGACCCCGCATCAAAAAGCATTTCGAGGACAGCGTGTCCCCGATGAAGAACCACCGCGAAGAAGTGCGCCGGATCGAGGTCTGCCTGGTCGAAGACCAGATGGAGCGCGAGATTTACGAAACGTACCTCATCAACACCGGCCGCGCCAAGTATAATGCGGAGAAAGTATTTTACAAGTAACGGAGGTTTGAAAACGCGGCGCGCGGAACTTTCCGTCCCGCCGCTGTCCGTTCCTGCAAAAAAGAAGCCTGCTTCCGGACGCGCATCATGCGGCGTTTACGGAAGCAGGCTTCTTTTTGACGGATCGCGCAAACGGAAGTTCGCAAGCGTACGGCCTTACGGCTTGGTCCACTTGTGGTCGCCCGACAGGTATTTCTCGGTCAGGATCGACAGCAGCTGAATGCCGACTTCGTTATGCCCGCCTTCGGGAATGATGAGGTCCGCGTATTTCTTCGACGGTTCGATAAATGCTTCGTGCATCGGTTTGACCGTCGTGAGGTACTGGTTGTGCACGGAACGGATGCTGCGGCCGCGCTCTTCGATGTCCCGCAGCACGCGGCGCAGGATGCGCACGTCCGGATCGGTGTCCACGAAGACCTTGATATCGAGCAGGCCGCGCAGATTCTCGTCGGAGAGGACGTGCAGTCCCTCGATAATGACGATGTTGTTCGGCTTGAGCTCCACCGTCTGATCCGCCGAACGGGCGTGAACGGTGAAGTCGTAGACCGGAGCATGCGCGGTGCGTCCTTCGTTCAGGTCGCGCAGATGCTGCACCATGAGTTCGTTGTCGAACGCGAAAGGATGATCGTAGTTGATCGCCCCGCGCTCTTCGAAACTGAGCTCCGGATGGTCTTTATAGTAGTTGTCCTGTGATATGAAAGTGACTTTGCCCGCGCCGAGACGCTCGATGACGGAACGCGCTACGGTCGTTTTGCCGGAGCCGGTGCCCCCGGCGATACCGATTGTAAGCATGGCGATCGATAAACCTCCCTAGGATGATGGCCGATTGCAACGGATTGCAATTTCAGTATTGTAGCACAGCGCGGCCTTTTTTTCACCCGCTTTCGCAGGATTTCCTGTCGATTCCGCGGCAATTTGCGTAATAATTTGATTGCATGGCGGCCGCCGCCCCTTTAAAATGAGGAAAAATGCAAAGCTGCCGCTCGGCGGCTTTTCGTTGGAGCTTCGACTATTCGCATATAAAGGGCGGGGGGAAAGTCCTTTTGAAAGGGAAAACACGCAGCCAGAGTCTGAGCCGGCTTATTCGCTATTCGATGAACACGTCCACGCTGTTTACGATTCTCGTATTTGCGGTGATCGTGACGATTCTGCTGTCGATCGTGATCCGGCCGCTGGCGCAGCTCGGCGCGCAGCTGGTCGCGCATTCGACGATGCGGGAGATGACGTCGCCGGCGTTTCCCGAGAACCACGGAATCGCGGCGCTGGAAGACATGTCGGAGGAATCGCCGGGCTACGCCGACTGGAAAGCGGCGGTCGAGCGGCAGGAGATCGTCAATTACCGCATTCCGCTGATCGACGGCAGCAAGCCGCTTGTGTACGACGAAGGGCGGGAGATGCCGCGCCATCTGCATACGGTGGATATGGCGATCGAGCTGGAAGGGCGCGTGCTGTTTCGCAGCGCCATGCTGCCGTCTTCGGGAACGGTGCGGGAATCGCTGAAGGAGCGCAATTGGCTGTACGAATATTTCAACAAACCGTACGAAGCGGCGATCCTGGACGAAGACGGGCGGCAGATCGGGCTGATTACCGCGCGCATCTATCCGCCGCTGCTGGTGGAGATCGTCGGCGTAACGGCGTTCTTGATGCTGCTGCTCGGCATGCTGTGCTTTTTCGTCAATTATCTGCTCGGCAAATGGCTGATCGGGCCGCTCATCCGTTCGCTGCACCAGCTGCGCGACGCGTTCCGCCAGCTGGCGGACGGGGATGTGGACGAACTGTTCGAGAAAGGACTCCGCATGGACCGCCCTTACGACGAGATCGGCGAGATCGCGGTGCAGGCCGGGCGGATCATCGGCAATACGAAGATGTACATGGAGCAGCTCCAGGAGAAAAA
The DNA here is from genome assembly GCF_030518235.1 of Saccharibacillus sp. CPCC 101409. Classification (GTDB taxonomy): domain Bacteria; phylum Bacillota; class Bacilli; order Paenibacillales; family Paenibacillaceae; genus Saccharibacillus. The sequence goes on from NZ_JAULSA010000003.1 coordinate 290,690, forward strand.
CGAGAAGCTGGAAGCGCAGCAGCTCGTGCTTACGCGCCACGCGACGACGGACGGGCTGACGGGGTTAATCAACCGGAGGCATTTCCTGGAGCTGATCGGGGAGCGGCTGCACGAGCCGGGACTTGCGCTTATGCTGCTCGATATCGACGACTTCAAGCCGGTCAACGATACATACGGCCACGTCTCGGGCGACACGGTGCTGGCCGGCTTCGCGGCGCTGCTGCGCGAAGGCTTCGGCGATTCCGGAGTGGCCGGACGCTTCGGGGGCGAAGAATTCGCCGTATTCCTGACCGGCGTGACGCAAGAGCAGGCGCTGGACGCGGCCGAGCGGCTGCGCGGCGCGATCGAGCGCACGAGTTTCGTGCTGACCGACGGCCAGGAGATCGGCGTCACCTCCAGCATCGGCATCCTGCATGCCGACGGCAACCTGCAGACGTTCGAGGAGCTGTACCAGCAGGCGGACGCCGCTTTGTACGCTTCGAAGAAAAGCGGCAAGAACCGCGCGACGCTGTTCGGAAGCGGCACCGGCCGCCCGCCGGAAACGACGGGGGCTTGAAGATTATTTTTAAAAAACCTCGAACAGAAAGCTGTGTGACAGGCTTTTCGTTCGAGGTTTTAATAGTTTTATTGGTCATGCATAGCGATATTTTCGCTTGCCGAATCAGTTTGTCCTTCTGATATCGTCAATATTGAATTCTTTGCCTTTTACTCTTTTGAAACGACGGTTTTTGTCGTCTTTTTCAAACGTATAAAAGTCTTGCGTTGCCGACTTGCGGGAGTTTCTCGGCGGTCTGACGCTTAAATACCTGATGTGTACTCTGTGAATATCCCATTTCTTAAGATCCGCTTCATCGCACTGACAGCAAAACAGTAAATGGTCGAGCCATTTTTCGCCAGCTAGCAGCTGTTTGATAAGCTCCGTATTAGTCGTATCCGTGTCCTTAAGTTCAACTATAAAAATTACCTGTTTTAAAAGGTCGATGATGATATAGTCGCAGTCCTTGGGTTTTTCTTTAATATAGTTCATATCGTTATTTTTTAAATCTTCTATGTTTTTGATCAGCAAAAATTTATTTTCCCTGCTTGAGACCCTGAGAGTTACTTCGTAAGGAATTCCTTTATTCTCCGCTAGTTTTATATGTTTGACATTGTTCAGAATTTCGAAATAATCTTCTTTTAAAAACCGTTCGAAATTTGACTCTATGCTCATAGCTGCTGCCGAGTCTCCTTTTCCTCAAGCTGTTCGATCAAACTCAGATAGTGGTCTTCCAGAGCGGCATTGGCGTTATCGAAGCTGGCTATGTAGTCTGCTTTCGACAGATCCCCAAGCGGTTTCATTCCGTCTTTATCAAAGCTGTATCCTAATGTAACGACAGGAGATTCTTCGGAGCGAAAGGTTTCCAGTTTGTCTGCCAGTAAAATATTGGTTGTGGATCGCACCACATAATCGCTGTGTGTGGAGATCACCACTTTAACTCCGAGTTTCGCTAATTTAGCAAGTATGCCGGCCATATTGATTTGATTCTCGGGATCGAGATTCATTTCCGGTTCGTCCACGAACAAAATATCTCCAAAGCTGAATCTGTACTTCAAATAATACTCCAGCCCGAATAGAGACTTAGCGGAAGAAGAAGCGGCTTTCAACGGGATTTTATGTTTGCGATAGCGCGGGCTTGAGTCGGCTCCGAAAGAATAGAGCTCTCGGTAATAATATTCGTTTTGATTTTCGTCGTATTCGTATTTTCCGCGAAGAATGTTTTTTGAGAATTCCGTCCAAGTATCTTTTCTATCGTGATTCGGATCTGGATCAGGAAATTTCTCTTCATGATTAATATCTAGAAGCGTTAAATATTTCATATAATCTGCTATAGGCATCGGATAAGTGGCCAAAGGCTTTTTAACATTCTCCACATCAAAGGTTTCAGAAGATCTTATCGTCATTAATTCATTTCTAAAAACATTTATTCCATTTCTTTCAGCAGGGACATATAAAACATTAGAAGATGGAAATAAACGATAAGAAAAGACAGAAGCACAAATTCTTAATAAGTAATCTTTTACAATTGGGCTTTCCAGATCCCAACCTTCTAATGCCCAAATATGTTCATCTTGAGATAAATGCGGGATAATCGAGCTAGCATCTTTGATTTCGATACTCCATTCCTGGTTCTTTGCTGTAGAAATATAAACAGATACTTTCAAATTTTCTTTGAGTCCCGATTTTGCGTATTGACCTTCCATATCTGTAGCGACTCTGTTATTGGAGTTTTGTTCAAAAAAATCTAAATCAGATCTTTCTATTTCTATTTTAGTATTTTTGAACTCGGATCTCGGCAGATTAAAAAGGTGAGGCAGATCTTCATGGATCGACTTATTTATTCTTTTTAGCGTTTCTTCAATAAAATAATTCGTTATATGATCTTTTTTTACTTTCATTTTCAGACCCGATTCTTCACTGTAGAGGTTTGAGAAGTAATCAAATAATATTTCGTTTTTCAAGCTATCTATTTTTTTGAAAATCCCGTACAGCAGATAGGAAACATAAGTTTTGCCTGAATTGTTTTTACCGATCAGAATCGTTTCTTGACCGAGATGGATCTCCAATTTTTTGATAGGACCCAACTGCTCTACCTTCACTCCGCTCACCTACTTTGAATTTTTAAACAACCGGTTAAACCTGGGAAGTTACTCTCGGGATTACCGACATTCTAACATAACCGTAGAAGGCAGACTAGAATGCTGGTAAGTCAAGCTGATTCCAAAATTCTATAAAGGAAACTGGGTGCAAGTCCGATATATGGGTTATTAAAAGTTTTCGGAAATCTAGTTGTGCAAAACTTAGCCAGCAGGCAGAATTATAAAATTAGGTTTAGCGGGAGGAAGAGTTGTGGCTATAAACCGATTGAACGATGAACAAGTCAGCGACGCAGTCGTCATGAAAGCCCTGGAAGACAACCTGGCGATTATTCGCTTCGGTCTGGACCGCAAGGTGGTTTATGTAAACGATAACTTTGCAAAAGTCATGGGCTACACGTCGGAAGAAATGCTGGGCATGGATCATAAGCAGTTCTGCACCCAGAACTTTGTAGAGAGCTCGGGTTACGAGCGTTTCTGGCTGCAGCTGATGAAAGGCAACAGCTTCGAAGACAAAGTCGAACGTAAGACGGCTTCGGGCAAACGCATCTGGCTGCAGGCGACGTATATGCCGGTCTTCGGCGACGGCGGGAGAGTGCTGGGGATCGCCAAAGTGGCGTCGAACATCACGGAGCGCCTGGAAACGATCGCCACGGTGATGACCGAGCTTCAGCAGATGTCGGACGGCCTCAATATCCGCGCCGAAGCCGGCATCCAGCGCAGCCAGACGCTGCTGGAAAGCATCGAGCATATCGCGGAAGTGTCCGGCGAAAATATCGATACGCTGTCCAGTCTTCAGCGTCAGGCGGAATCGATTCGCGGCATCGTGCAAACGATTCAGGAGATCGCGTCTCAGACCAACCTGCTGGCGCTCAATGCGGCGATCGAAGCGGCCCGCGCGGGCGAGCACGGACGCGGCTTCGATATCGTCGCCAAGGAAGTGCGCAAGCTGGCGAGCCGCGTCAGCGATTCGATCGTCGAGGTGCGCCAGAATATCGTAGGGATTACCAAGGAAGTCGAAAATATTACCAACGGCACCAACCGGGCCCGCAATACCGTGACGCAGAGCCAGGAACAGATCCGGCTGGCGATCGACGAATTTGCCGATATTTCGGCCGCTTCGGGCGAACTCGACGCGCAGGCGAAAGAGTTTTCCAAGCTGATCTAGGGCTTGTCTCGCTTGATCGAGACAGACAAGCCGCAGATGATATCCGGCGTGTCGTTACCCTGATGCGACGAAGCGGAAGGCCGGACTTCATCCGGCTTTTTTGCCGCGTTCGCCTGAATGAGTTCGCGATGAATTCATATGGAATAAAATTCAATAATTTTTTTCTGAATAAAAGTCGAAATAACTAATAATAAGCCGGCAAGGGACGATATATAAGAATAAGGTAAAAGATTGTGCGAAATTGGATTGCCGGAATCTGAGTTTGGTTTATTTAAATTTCAGGAATGGGTGGTTGGTTATGAACGTGAAGATCCCGACGGAAGTAAATAATGAACTGGTAATCGCCGCGCTGGAGAAAAATCTTGCGCTGATCCGCTTCGATTTGAACCGCCGCGTCGTTCACGTCAATGCGAACTTCGCCCATGCGATGGGATATACGGAGCAGGAAATGATCGGCATGCAGCACCGGCAGTTCTGTTTCCCGGAATTCGTGAACAGCACGGAGTACGAAAAGTTCTGGCGCGACCTGCTGGCGGGCCGCAGCTATCAGGACAAGATCGAGCGCATGGACGCGCACGGGGAGCGGATCTGGCTGGAAGCGACGTATATGCCGGTGGTCGACCACGACGGCAAAGTGCTGTCCGTGTTCAAAGTCGCAACGAATATCACGCGCCGGCAGAAGAATATCGAAGAAGTGGTCGTCGAGCTTCAGCAGATGTCGGAAGGGCTGAACGTCCGGGCGGAAACGGGCATTACCCGCAGCCAGGAGCTGCTGGAAAGCATCGAGCGCATCGCGGTATCGTCCAGCGAAAATATCACGACGCTCGCCAGTTTGCAGCACCAGGCGGAGTCGATTCGCGGCATCGTGCAGACGATTCAGGAGATCGCGTCGCAGACGAGTCTGCTGGCGCTGAACGCGGCGATCGAAGCGGCGCATGCGGGTGAGCACGGCCGGGGCTTCGATATCGTGGCGAAAGAAGTGCGCAAGCTGGCCGGCCGCGTTACCGAGTCGATCGTCGAGGTGCGCCGCAATATCGAAGGCATCACGAAGGAAGTCGCGAACATCGCCCAGGGCACGAACCAGGCGCAGCACAATATTTCCAAAAGCCAGCTGCAAATCCGCACCGCCATGGAAGAGTTCGAAGATATCTCCGCCGCTTCCGAGCAGCTCGACGCGCGGGCGCGCGACTTCAACAGCATTATTTGAACAGGCGGCGCTGCGGGCGCATGCAAAAAGGTCTGAACCGACGCACGAATGCCGGGAAGGCCTTTTTTGTCGTGCCCGGAAGAACTTTTATAAGAAGAACCTTTATAATAGGGAGTATATCTTGCAAAGGCATCCGCCGCGAAAACGCGGGCGGAGTCCTCGAAAGGAGCGATAGCGGACGATGCGGCTGTCCATACTGGATTATTCGGAGATTCGCGCGGGCGGCTCGCCCGAAACGGCGCTGGCCGAATCGGTTCGGCTGGCGCAGGCGGCCGAGCGCTGGGGCTACACCCGCTACTGGGTTTCGGAGCACCACGGCAACCGGGTGCTGGCCGGCTCCGCGCCCGAGATTCTCGTCTCGGCGCTGGCGGCGGCGACCGGAGGCCGCATGCGCGTGGGTTCCGGCGGCGTAATGCTGCCGATGCACAGCCCGTTCAAGGTGGCGGAGAGCTTCTCGGTGCTCTCGGCGCTGTACCCCGGCCGGATCGATCTCGGCGTCGGCCGCTCTACCGGCGGAGCGGCGCCGGCGTCGAAAGCGCTGCTGGACGGGCGCAGCGGTTCGTTCCGCCTGTACCCGCGGCAGGCGGAGCGGTTGGCCGCGTATATTCGCGGCACGGGAGACGTGCGGGCTCTGCCGGCGCCGGCGGACGGGCCGGCGCTGTGGCTGCTCGGCTCCAGCGAAGACGGAGCCGGTATCGCCGCCGCGAACGGAATGGGCCTGGCTTACGGCCATTTCGTTCGCGGCCGGACCGGACGCGAGGCGGTGCGCGCTTACCGCGAGCGCTTTGCGCCCGCGCGGCCCGGCGACCGGCCCGCGGTGATCGTGTCGCTCTTCGCGGTCTGCGGCCGCGACGAAGCGCAGGCGGAGAAGCTTGCGCGCGTCTTCGACGATTACCTGCTGGATATCGCCGAAGACCGCAAACTCGATCGGGTTCCGACGATCGGGGAAGCCGAATCGCGTTCGTACACGGAGCGCCGGCTTGAAGCGATCGCGGCGGGCCGCGCCCGCATGGTTGTCGGCGATCCCGCAAGCGTGCGCCGGCAGTTGATCCGGCTCGCGGATCTGTACGAAGCCGACGAACTGATGCTGGCGACGGTATCGCCGGATTTCGAGCTCAAACTCGAGATGTACCGGCTGCTGGCCGAAGCCTTCAGGCTGCCCGGTCTCGCTTCCGGCGATCCGGCCGCCGGGACTTAACCGTTCGGGCCGTTTCTGCATATCCGCAGCAATTCGACCCTGTTTAAGCGGGATAGGGCGCGATTGCTGCATATCCGCAACAAAAAAAGCGCGATCCGGATTTTTTGGCCGGTATCGCGCTTTCTTGTCTCCGAATTGATGCGTATCCGCATCAATGCCGCCGTTTTCCCGCCGAAACGGCTCCGATTTATGCCGATTTGCAGCAATGCCCCTTCTTCGGCATCCATTTGCGCGTTTGCGCGCAAATCCGCGCCCTGCCCGCTCGCGCCTCCGCGCCCTGCCCACTCGCGCTTCCGCGCCCTGACCGCTTGCGGCGGCGCTTCGCTTTTTCAACCCCTTACCCTCTTTTAGACTCGCCGCTTCGCAATATCCGCCAGCGCTTCGCGCAGTTCCGGATAACGGAATTCGTATCCTTTGCGCAGCAGCCGCTCCGGGGCGACCCAGCGGCTTTTGAGGATCAGCTCCGTCTCGGTGCGGATGACGGCCGCGCCCAGTTCCAGCATCCAGGCGGGAGCGGGCAGGCCGAAGCCGCGGCCGTAAGCGCGGCGCAGCTCGCGCATCAGCTCCGCGTTCGTGACCTGCTGCGGCGCGGAAGCGTTGAACGCGCCGGACAGTTCCTTGTTCCGCCGCGCGTAATCCACGATGCCACACAGATCGTCGATATGAATCCAGCTGAAGCGCTGGTCGCCCGGCCCCTGGCGTCCGCCGATGCCGAAGCGCACCAGGTTCTTGTACGGCGTCATCACGCCGCCGCCCGGGCCGAGCGCGATCGCGATGCGCAGCACGATCTGCCGCGTGCGCGGCAGGTCGAAAGCGAAGAACGCTTTTTCCCAGGCTTTCGCCACCTCCACCGAAAAGCCGCTGCCGAACTCGCCGCCTTCTTCGGTCATCGGGCGGTCCCGCGCATCGCGGTAAATCGTCGCCGTGCCGGAATTGATCCACAGCTCCGGCGGATCGGCGCACTCCCGCACGGCTTCGCCTAGGGCGTGTCTTCAAACCTACTGAAGTGCATCTTTAGCTGCCTTTTCGCCCGCTGCCGCGTCACGTTCCCTTGACGTGCCCCGGCACGCCTTCGGAAAAGTTCCTTGCATCGAACGAAAATTCAGCCAAATCTGCTTCCTTCGAGGTTTGAAGACACGACCGAGAATCGTCGTCGTTTGCGTCCGCGAGTCCATGATCTGCCGGCGGTTGCGTTCGTTGTAGCGGCAGTTGACCGACCGGCCCGCCAGATTGACGAGCATCTCCGCCCCGTCCAGCGCTTCGACGATGCCGGCCCGGTCGTTCCATGCGATATGTCCGTCGTGTCTGGAGATCATCGCCACTTGATAACCGAGTTTCTTGTAATACCGCTCCAGCGCGCCGCCGATAAAGCCGGTGCCGCCGGCCAACACGATGCGCCGTTCGGATCCGACGGTCGAAAGCGTACTCATCAGGCCATTCTCTCCTCCCGGCGAATCGATTCTGCAATCGAAAGCGCTTTTTTGTTCCAATCTTTAATTTAGTACCCGAAAATCCTCAAAATGGCTTTAATTTATGAGCAAATTTGACGATAAATCGGAAAGAAGCGCAAGCGGCAAGAACGGGTGTAGTCCAAGCATCGATTGAAAATATCGCTGGAGGAGACATGGATGGAACGACAACTGACGAAGAGCGGAGAACGTGAAAAACATACAGATTCCGGCTGGAACGTACTGCTGGTTTCAGGCGACCGGGAGCTGTTCTCGGCCGCGCGCAGCGGATTGGCCGGGTTTGAGTTCGAAGGAAAAAAAGTAAACGTAACGCTGGCGGAAAGCGAACGCGAAGGCCGCCAGAAGCTGGCCGATCAGCCGGACATGGCGGTGGTGCTGCTGGATCTGGGGCCGGCCGGAGACTGCGCGGCGCTGGAGTTGGTCGAATTCGTCCGCGGCACGCTGTCCAACGCCGCGGTGCGGATCGTGGCCCTGGCGGGCGAAGCGCATTTCGACGCCGAAGAAGAGATTCTGCTCGGCTACGAGATCGACGGGCTGCGGCCGAGGGAAGAACTGGAAGCGGGACGACTGCGGGCGATGCTTGCCGTGCCCCTGCGCGCCTACCGCGATTTCAAAACGATCGAGCGGGAGAAGAAGAGCCTCGAATACGCGGCGCTGTCGTCTTCGCTCGTGCTGAACGCCGTATCGCCGGAGGAGCTGGGGCAGGACGTGCTGCGGCATCTGGCCTCGATCCTGAACACCAAAGGCGCTTACGACGGCATCGTGCTCCAGAAGCGCAAGCACAAATGGCGCAATGTGGCGTCGGTCGGCAAATACACGCATCTCAATGCGGACGAACTGCCGCTGGATGCGGACAACGTCCTGCCGCTGCTGCATACGTTCAACCGGCATTCGATGACGATGGAAGGCTTCACGTTCTACTCGCCGGGCGCGGGAGGCACCGAGCGCCTGATCTTTATCGACGCCGGCCGGCAGCTTGGCGAGTGGGAGCAGTATCTGGCCGAAGCGTACTGCACGAATACCGACGCGGTGTTCGAGAATCTGGAGCTGCGCAGGGAAATCGAGAATACGCAAAAAGAAATCATTTACACGCTGGGCGAGATCGCGGAAACGCGTTCGAAAGAAACCGGCTTCCATGTCAAACGGGTGGCGGAGTATACCAAACTGCTGGCGCTCAAATACGGGCTGCCGGAAGAGGAAGCCAAGCTGCTGGAGCTGGCGAGTCCCATGCACGATATCGGCAAAGTGGGCATCAGCGACTCCATTCTCAACAAACCGGGCAAGCTGACGGAAGACGAATACCGGTTGATGCAAACGCATGCGCTGTCCGGCTACGAGATGCTGAAGCATTCGAACCGCCCGATCCTCAAAACGGCGGCGATCATCGCTTTGCAGCATCACGAAAAATACGGCGGCGGCGGGTATCCGCACGGACTGCGCGGCGAAGAAATCCATCTGTACGGCCGCATCACCGCGATCGCCGATGTGTTCGACGCGCTGGCGAGCGACCGGGTGTACAAAAAAGCATGGCCGCTGGATGAGATCGTCGAGCTGTTCGAACGCGAACGCGGCCGGCATTTCGATCCCGTCTTGACCGATCTGTTCCTGGAGCATCTGGGCGAGTTTCTGATGATCCGGGCGGCTTATATGGATGAAAAAGTCTTTTGAGCCGCCGGGGCCGCACGGCCCATATACAAAGTTCAAAGCCTGCGCGGGCCCGCGTCGGGCTTGTTTGTTTGCTTCTCCATGACTTTTGTTCGATATGACTAAAATTGCATTTTTATCTCATAATCATTATGATAAGAAGAAATTTGCGGGGGAATTTATTGTTTTTCTTCTTGAACAAGGAGCCGAAGAATGAAAAACAAGCGAAAACTTTTACGCCGGAGCCTGCTCGCTCTCGCTGCCGCCGGTCTGCTGGCGCTGGTCGTCGCTTACAGCCTGAAAGGAGCGTTCCGGATGCAGCCGTTTACCTCGCCGACCCAGTCTTTTATCGAGACGCATATGAAGAACGCCAACGGAACGATCGCCACGTACCTGCGCGAAGCGAAGCCGCAGGAAGCCGATATCGTCGCGGGACGCGAAGCGCTGTCGGAATCGCTCGGATTCTGGATGGTTTATGCGGCGCAGCGCGGCGATCGGCCCCGCTTCGAGCAGGCGGTGTCGGCGCTGAAGCGGTTTTTCCTGGCGCCGGAGAACTATCTGTATTGGAAGCTGGACGAAGACGGAACAGCTTCCGTTACGACCGAAGCGCTCGGCGACGACCTGCGCGTGATCGGGGCGCTGCTCGAAGCCGCCGACCGGTGGGAGGAGCCGGAATATTCGCGCCTGGCCGCTTCGCTGTCCGAAACGCTGAACCGCAGCGTGCGAAGCGGCGAATATTTCGTCGATTTTCACGATTTTGCAAACGGCCGTTCCGCTTCCGTGTTCAGTCTGGCTTACGACGATATCGGCGCGCTGCGGCGCATGAATGCGGCCGGACTGATCGACGGAGACATGCTGGAGCGCCACGCCGCGCTGCTGCGGGATATGCCGGTCGACGGCGTTTTCTATCCGAAAAGTTATGCGGTGTCCACGGGCGGGTTCGTCTACGACGACACCGTCAATCTGATCGATCAGCTGCTGGTCGGCCTGCACGGCGCGGAAGCCGGCAGAAAGCCGTCGGAGCTGACGGAGTTTCTGCGGCGCGAATTCGCGCAGCGCGGGCGGCTGCCCGGGCGCTATGATCGCGAAAGCCGCAAGCCCGCGGCCGATTACGAATCCCCTTCCGTCTACGGCCTTGCCATTTTGCTGGCGCTGGAAGAAGGCGACCGCGAATGGGCGGCGGCGCTTGCGAAGCGGATGCTTGCGCTGCGCGGCGAAGACGGCGCTTATTCGGGCGGCTACGTGTTCGACGGCGATACCCATGTGTTCGACAATCTGCTTCCGCTGCTCGCCGAGGACCGTTTGCACGATCGTTAGACGTACGCTTGTCTCATTTCAATACCAGCATTGAACAATTACTGTAAAAGGAATCGAATGCCATGCCTAATTCTATTGCCATCCCGGTTTCGATGAGAAGAAAACTGCCCAATTACCGGGCGGTGCTGGGCTACACGCTGCTGATTCTGCTGGCGATGGCCCAGCAGGGAATCGCTTATGCGTATCTGTACACCCACGCCGCGGCCGGACCGGCCGTTCCGCTGTTTGTCGCGGCCGGTCTTTTGACGCTGCTGCTCGGCTTTGCTCTGCCCGGGGGAGCGGCCGTCGTGCTTACGTTTACGGGCCTGGTCGCCTACTTCGTCTGGCTGGTCACTTATGCGCCGGCCAATCTGCTGACCTGGTCCTGGCTGCTGCTGTATCCGGCCAATACGGCCGCTGCCGTGTTTCTCAAACGCAATATTATCCGCACCCGCCAGCTGGCCGACCGGATCGGGACGCTGCAAAGCATCAATCCGGACGTCGATTTCGATACCGCGCTCGGCAGCGATTCGGCGCTGGCTTCCACGCTCGTCAAGCAGTCGAATCTGGCGCGTCGCTATCCCGACCGCTACGGATTCTGCATCCTGCTGTTCAAGATCGATTTCCTGCCGCTGGTGCGCGAAGCGCTGGGCGCGCCCGGATACAGCCGCCTGCTGCTGGAGTTGTCCGAAACCATCCAGCGGCAGATCCGGTTCGAAGATTACAAGTTCGGCATCGGCTCGGGGCGGTTCGTCGTCATCTGCCCGCTGGCCCGGCCGGATGATGTGGACGCGATGAAAGAACGCATCAAGAACGCGATGATGGATACCGAGATCTTGAACATGGACGGACGTCCGCTCAAGTTCGTCATTCGCGCCGGCGCGCTGGTGTTCCAGGCCGAGCAGTTCGACAAATACGCCGATGTGAACGCCGTGCTCGCCGCGCTGGAACGCAACGCGGAGACCGACCTGATCGGGGAATATATTTGAGAAGGTGAAACGAATGCATTACGAAAGCTGGTTTATTCCGCTGTGCGTCGCCGTCAGCGCGATATTCGCCCTCGCCATCCTGACGCTGTCGGTCATGACGCTGCTGTTCCGCGCCCGGGTGAACCGCGATTACGATCGGGGGCGCTGAGCATGTCCGATATTTTGCTGCTGCTGTCGATCATCAGTATCTGGCTGGCCGTATTCGAAGCGATTCTGATCATGGCCGGCGCCACCCGTTTTATCTACAAAGAACGGAGAAGGCCGTGGAGCATTACGGGCGATACGAGTGCCTATCCGACCGTAACCGTGCTCGTCCCCGCCCATAACGAAGAACTGGTAATCGCCGCCACCGCGGAGAACGTCCTCAAGCTGAATTATCCGGCGGAAAAAGTTCAGTTCATCGTCATTGCGGACAACTGCTCCGACGCGACCGCGGAGAAGCTGTGCGAACTCAAAAGCCGTCCCGACTACGCACAGCGGGATTTTACCGTGCTGGAGCGCACCGGAACCGGCGGCAAATCCGGCGCGCTCAACGATGCGTTCGAGCTTGCCCGGGGCGAGTGGGTCTGCATCTACGACGCGGACGCCGCTCCCGAGAAGAACGCGCTGCTGTTCCTGGTGCAGACGGCGCTTGAGAATCCGCAGCGCTACGGCGCCGTGTTCGGCCGCAACAAAGCGCGCAACCGCGGCCAAAATTTCCTGTCGCGCTGCGTCAATCTGGAGCTGGTGACCGCGCAGCGCATTTACCACGCCGGGCTCTGGCAGCTGTTCAAGGTGGGCACCATCCCGGGAACCAACTTTATGATCAAAGCGGAACTGCTGCGCGAGATCGGAGGATGGGATACCGACGCCATTACCGAAGATACCGCGATTTCGTTCGAAATCCTGCGGCGCGGACAGCTGATCGCGCTGGCTTCGCGCGCGGAAGCGTACCAGCAGGAACCGGAAAGCCTGGACGTGTACGCGAAGCAGCGCCGCCGCTGGGCCAAAGGCAATTTCGACGTGGTGCTCGGCAATCTGCATCATCTGTTCGACCGGACGAACTGGCGGGTCAAGATCCAGGTGATCTATTACGCCGCGAGCTACTTCTGGTTCATGGCGGCGATCCTGATCTCCGATTTCATTTTCATAGTCAATCTGGTGTATCGGGTTATCCATTGGTTCCGCCCGGAAGTGTATTCGCCGTTTCAGTTCAGCGGGGACGTATACGTGTACCTGGTCGTCGCCTGGGGACTGATGTACTATCTGTACGTGCTCCAGATCAATCTGGCGCTCGCGACCGATATCGGGCAGAGCAATACGCGCAACTTTATTCTTTCCTGCATCTCCTACTTTACGTATGCGCAGCTGTTTATCCTGATCTCGATCCGGGCCCTCGGCGAGATGATCGTCGACCGGGTAACCGGGCGCAAGGCGAAGTGGTATAAGACCCAGCGTTTCGGTTAGATGCAGAAGGTAGGCCGGATCGGATAAAATAAGCGGTTCGGCCTTGAGTTTTCTGGCGAAATTTGGGACAATGGAGAGCGAATCATCGGCTTCTGCGCCATCTTGGCGGCAGGGCCGAATTTTACGTACCGGGGAATGCGGCGAATACGGCGGCGGACCGACGGTTTTTGAAAAGAGGACAATTCACCATGAACAGCAAACCGTCCATTTACGGACTGACTTTAGATGCGCTGTCCGGCTGGCTGACGGAGCACGGCGAGAAGAAATCGCGCGCTTCGCATATCTGGGAGGCGCTGTATACCGCAAGAGCGACGGAGTTCGAACAGATGACGGCCGTGAACGCCGCCTGTCTGGACCTGCTCCGGGAACATTTTTCGCTGAATACGATGACCGAATTCGTCAAGCAGGAAGCGTCCGACGGCACGGTCAAGTTTCTGCTTCAATTGCATGACGGCAGCCTGATCGAGACCGTGCTGATGCGCAAAAAGTACGGCCTGTCCGTCTGCGTCACCACGCAGGTCGGCTGCAATATCGGGTGCAGCTTCTGCGCGAGCGGCCTCATCAAGAAAAGCCGCGATCTGACCGCCGGCGAAGTGGTCGAGCAGATCATGACCGTGCAGCGCTACCTGGACGCGGCCGGCAGCGGCGACAAAGTGACCAATATCGTCGTGATGGGCATCGGCGAGCCGTTCGACAACTTCGAGCACCTGATCAACTTCCTGGAGATTGTCAAAGACCGTAAAGGCTTGGCAATCGCGGCGAAGCGCATCACCGTGTCGACCAGCGGCATCCCGGACAAGATCCGCGCGTTCGCGGACCTCGGCACCCAGACGCATCTGGCGATCTCGCTGCACGCGCCCAACAACGAGCTGCGCACGCGCATCATGAAGATCAACCGCGCGTTCCCGATCGAGAAGCTGATGGACGCCGTGCGTTACTACCTGGACACCACGGGCCGCCGCATCATGTTCGAGTATATCCTGCTGAGCGAAGTCAACGACGGCCGCGAAACGGCGGCGGAACTGGCCGATCTGCTGGACGAGTTCAAGGAACTCGCGAGCATCAACCTGATTCCGTACAATCCGGTCGACGAGCACAGCCAGTACCAGCGCAGCACGGCGGAAGCGATCGACGGTTTCTACGACGTGCTCAAGAAGCGCGGGATCAACGCCACCGTCCGCATGGAGCACGGCACCGATATCGACGCCGCCTGCGGACAGCTGCGCAGCAAGCAGATGAAGAATGAAGGAACCGCGGTTTCTTGATTGCGGAATTCAAGATTGCGGAATTCAAGGCTTCGCCAATCGGCGGAGCCTGTTTTTTTGCGCGGAAAGCTTTATAATTTGAGACGGAAGCCGTATTTATTCCCTGAACGGAGAGGAAGAAGAATATGATCCGCAAAGCTTCGATCATGAAAGTATACCGCGAGCACCACGAGGAATATCGCCGGCGGCACGACGAGCTGTGGCCGGAGATGGAACAGATGCTGAAAGAGCACGGCATGCTCAGCTATTCGATCTTTCTGGACACCGATACCGACACGCTGTTCGCTTATCTGGAGATCGAAGACGAGGAGCTGTGGGCGAAGTCGGCGGATACGGAAACCTGCCGCAAATGGTGGGATTACATGCAGGACATTATGGAAACGAATCCCGATCACAGTCCGGTGTCGCAGGAGTTGAAGGAAGTCTTCCATCTGGAGAAGTAGAGCGGATTGGACATGCAAAAAGCGCCGCGCTTAACCGTTGTTGCAAATCCGCAGCAAATTCGGCGGATAAAGCGGCTTGGAGCAGGCATTGATGCAGATCCGCATCAATTTGCGCAATAAAAAAGCGAATCGGACCCTAAACGGCCGATTCGCTTTTATTTTGTTGCGGATATGCAGCAATCGTCGCCTGTCCGCTCCAAACGGCCGGAATTACTGCCGATTTGCAGCAATGGCCTTTTACTTTTAATGAATCCCCCGCATCGCTTTGCGGATCACCGGAGCGATCAGGAACAGCGCGACGCCAAGCGCGATCGAGAGGCCGCCGATCGTGCCGAAGTACATCATTTCGTTGTCTTCCGAATACAGCTGGACAATCAATGCGTTGATCGCCTGCGCCGCGGCCGGGGCCAGGAACCACAGGCTCATCGCCTGGGCCGAGAACGCGGCCGGCGCCAGCTTGGTCGTGGTGGACAAGCCGACCGGCGACAGGCACAGCTCGCCGAGCACGACGACGAAGTAGCTGAGCACGAGCCAGAGCGGATTCACGAGTCCGCCTCCGCCGAGCTGCGCCGGCAGCAGGATCACCAGGAACGACAATCCGGCGAACAGCAGGCCGAGCGAGAACTTGACCGGAACGCTCGGCTGCCGGTCTCCGAGCGAAGTCCAGAGCCAGGCGAAGACCGGCGCCAGCACGATAATAAACAGCGGGTTGGCCGACTGGAACCAGGACGGCTCGATATGGATGCCCGCGAAGTCGAGCTGCGTCCGCGTATCGGCGTAGATGCCGAGAATAGTCGAGCCCTGCTCCTGAATCGACCAGAACATGACCGCCGCGATAAACAGCGGGATATAAGCGCGCAGCCGGGAACGTTCGATCTCCGTCGTTTTGCTGCTGGTATGCATGACGGTGAAGTAAGCGATCGGAATCAGCACGCCGAGCACGCTGATCGTAACGGTAAACGAATGGATGGTCAGCCATTTCTGCCAGATCGCTACGGCGACGATCGCCGCGATCGCGGCCGCTCCGATGCCCAGGCGCGTCAGCACGCGGCCGCGCTCTTCGGCCGTAAGCGGATTCGGCACATTGACGCCGGCGAGCCCGAGCATTTTTTTGCGCGTGAACAAGAAGACCAGCAGGCCCGCCAGCATCCCGATCGCCGCCAGCGAGAAGCCCAGATGATAATTGACTTTCTGCCCGACGGTGCCGACGATCAGCGGAGCGATAAACGCCCCCATGTTGATGCCCATGTAGTAGATGCTGAATCCGGCGTCGCGCCGGTTGTCGCTTTCCGCATACAGTTCGCCGACGGTGCTCGATACGTTCGGCTTCAGCATCCCTGTGCCGATAATAATCAGGCCCATCGACAGGAACAGCGTGTTCGCGCCGCCCGGGAAAGCCAGCGCGATGTGACCGAGCATAATCAGCACGCCGCCGTAGAACAGCGACTTCGCTTTGCCGAACACGCGGTCCGCAAGCCAGCCGCCGATAATACTCGACATGTAGACCAGCGATCCGTATACCGACATGATGGCGGCCGCCGTGGCCTGCGTAAAGCCCAGCCCGCCGTTGATCGTCGTGTCGTAAATATAGTACAGGAGCAGCGCGCGCATCCCGTAGTAGGAGAACCGTTCCCAGAACTCCGTGAAGAACAGCGTCAGCAGACCTTTCGGATGCCCGAAAAATCCCGTCTGCGGCACGCTGTCCACAATATTTTGCCGGGTGATCTCGGCATTTTGTTCTCTCTCGCCTCTCATGAAACCCCTCCATGTTGTCAAAAACAGCGCCTGCAAAACAGCGCCTCTCCTTAGATAACCCAAAATAGGCGTTTCGTCTATGTCATGTGGCATATATTTTCGTTTTTTTTTGCTTCGGGCAAGAAGTTTACGGCCTGCGCGCCGAACAGTTGGGCGTTTTTTACCGCGCCGCAGCGAGCAAGCCGATTTTTCCGTCCGGCGGCCGCCCGCCCGGAATATTGCCTTCGACAAACAGAAATCGTATGCTGGATGGGAATATCCGGGGGTGAACATTTTTCGGTAATTCCCGCGTTTGCGCGCAACGGATCATTGGGGAGCGCGTATAGAACAAGCGTAAGTCAACGAGTCTTTTTGTGGATATAAAATAGTCGGGGATATTACGGGGCCGCCGGTCTCAAAAAGCGGAAGGAGGATGCCGGAATGACGCAGGATATCGGAGTCGTATTATTCGAGAAAATGGTCGGGGGCGAGCTGCGGCAGATCGAAGAGCGCTCCTGGAGCATGAATATGGTGGCGGCGCTGGAACACGCGAACTACCTGGTCGTGCAGGGCCGGGAATACGAAGCGGTCGAAGGGCGCCTGAACGTGGACACGGGCAAGCTGGAGCTGCTGCTCGTGCCGATGCACGGCTGAGCCGGACGCCCGCGCGCCCGGCCTACGAAGGAGGAATAAAGCGTGGATCATAGGGATCAAGGAGAAAAGGACAAAACGAACCGGCTTCATACCGAAAGCGAACCCGCATCCGCCGGGAGTCCGTCGTCCGAAGCAAAGCGGCCCGCTGCCGACGGACCGTCGTTCAGCCGGCCGGTCAAAGTGCTGTCGACGTCGCTGGGCCTCGCGCTGATCGCGAACGCGGCGTTTATCCCGGGCGGCGCGCTCGCTTCGGGAACGTCCGGCGGCTCCGGCTCGTCCGAGCCCAAGCTGACGGAGTGGTCGACCGACGAAGTGAAGCAGTACTACGACCCGAGCGTGGACTGGAGCCTGCCGATTACCGAGGAGCAGCTTCAGGAAGAAGAACAGACGACCGCGCCGGCTGCCGGCACAGGCGATTCAAGCGAGGCGACGGTCGTCAACAATTACTACGGCGGCTACGGTTCCGGCTTCGGCTGGGACGACATGCTGCTGTATCATTTTCTGTTCAACAACGCGGGCGTGTATTCGTCGCGCGGCTGGTACGACGGCCGCCGCGGCTATTACGCCGGCACGAGCACGCCGTACACGCCGCGCACCTACAGCAGCGGCAGCTTCCAGAACCGCCAGGTGACGGGATCGACGGTGCGTCCGAAAACGTCGACTTCGACCGGTAAAATTACGCGCCGCTCCACGTCCGCGGGCTCCGGCAGCGTCGGCGGCAAATCGAGCGGTCTCGGCTCGTCCGGCTCGAAATCGTCGGGTTCGAAATCCGGAGGCTTTTTCGGCGGATGAGCGGGGCGGACGTATTCGAGATCGTCGGCAGTCCGTCGCCCGGCCGCGAAGCGCTTGTGGAGGAGCTGCGCGGGCTGGGCTTCGCCTGGGCCGACTACGAAGAAGAGCGGTACTGGATCGACCAGGCCGCCGCGATGGACGCGGCCGTGTACGAAGAGCTTGAACAGGCGTCGCGCCGGCTGTGGAGCGTGTTCGACAAAGCGGTCCGCTACGTGCACCGCCGCCGCGACCTGTACGAGCTGATCGGCATCCCGCCGGTGCTGTGGAATATGCTCGACCAGATGCCCGTCGCGGACGAAGCGAAGATCAGCCGCTATGCGCGGTTCGACTTTGCCGTATCGGCAGTGAAAGCGGAGGGGGCCGCCGAATCCGAAGCGGAAGCCGCCGCGGAAGGCGCGGTTCAAGCGGAGAACGCCGAACCGGGCGTCTCCATCAAACTGCTTGAACTGAACGCCGATACCCCGACGGGCTATGTGGAAGCGTCGATCGCCACGCCGTGGATTTGCGGCCGGACCGGCCTGCGCAGCGTCAACGGCTCCATGCCGGAGCGCGTCCGCGCCGCCTGGGCGGCAGAGCAGCCCGACACGGCGGCGTGCATCGCTTACGGCGGGCATCTGGAGGATTCCGGCACGATCGAAGCGCTGGTCAAGCACAGCGGCCGCGAGATGCGCCTGGTCGACTGCCTCGATCTGTCGATCGACGATGGGCTGGTCAAAGACGGCGAAGGATCGCCGATCGGCCGCATGTTCGCGCTGTATCCCAAAGAATGGATGTCGGTCGACGACGGCGGCGAAGCGCTGGCTTACGCGGTCGAGAGCGGGCAGCTCAAGCTGTTCAATCCCCCGCACGCGATCCTGCTGCAGTCCAAAGGCATGATGGCCGTCGTCTGGGGATTGTACGAACTGGGCATGCTGTACGGCGAAGAAGAACGCGAAGCCATCGCCCGCTACATGTTGCCTACATACAACAAACCGGTGTTCTCCGGCGATTACGTGTCCAAGTCCATGTTCGGCCGCGAAGGCGGCTCGGTGCGCATGTACGGCCGCGGCGGCGAACTGGAACTTCAGGACGAGGAAGGCTACGACACGAGCGATCTGTTTCCGGTCGTGTATCAGAAAAGAGCGGATCTGCCGCATGTCGAGACCTGCGAAGGCGAGCTGCATCTGCTTACCGGCATGTTTGTGATCGACGGCGTTCCGTGCGGACTGCTGGGCCGCGCCGGCGGACTCATCACCGGCAATGCCAGCCATTTTATCGCGTTGGGAGTGAAATGAATGCGGCAACTATTCGAAGTTTCCGCCAGGCGGCCGGGCCGGCTTCCGGTTCTGGCGGCCGTTCTGCTGCTGACGCTGCTGCTCGGCGCCTGCTCGAACGGCTCGGTGCTGAGCACGAACGCCGACGACGGGCCGGGGACCAATACCGTGCCCTGGGATTACCGGATTCAAGCAGGGGAGGTGGGCGATCTGGTCGGCAGCGATATGACCCTTCTGCCGGACAACGAGCTGCTGCCGAACGACGCCAACTACGCGACCGGACAGAAAGTCTGGACGCTGCAATCCATGAGCGCCGCGCTTACGACGGACGACCAGGGACGCAACGACGTGCAGCTGTCCGGCTGGACGACGCTCAAGTCGTATCCGGACGAAGCGGCGGCGCAGGCCGATCTGGAGAATCTGAAAGTGTCGGTCACGACGGATGTCGACGTGGTCGGCGTGTACCGGACAGCGTACAACGGCGAGACGCGCAGCTTTGCCGTGGTGGAACTGCCGTCGGGCAACCGCATCAAGCAGCCGGTGGACGACGCGCGCTACGGCAAATTGAAGGACGCCAAAACGGCTTCCGTCGTGCTGGAGGAAGTGCATGACTTTGCCGATTACGATCTGGCATATGCGAAATTTCGGGGGTGGGCGAATTGATGGCGGAATTGGGATTCGACGGAACGACTTTTCTTAACCTGGCGATCAGTCTGGTTGCGATCATCGTGCTGCAAATCGTGGGCATGCTGATCTTCTTCCTGAAGACGCCGTTCAACGACATGGACGAGCTGAAGAAAGGCAACGTCGCCGTGGGACTTGCGCTCGGCGGCAAATTTATCGCGACCGGCATCATTCTCGGCATCTCGGCGTACACCAACACGTCGATCTGGTTTATGGCGATCTGGTTCCTGATTGGACAGGTGTGCCTCGTGATCGTGTACTGGGTGTTCGATCTGGTCACGCCGAAGTTCAAAGTCGCCGAGCAGTTGGAAAAAGGCAACGTGGCTGTCGGACTGCTGCTGTGCGCGGTGTTTATCGGCACGGCGATCTCCATCAGCAGTCTGATTATCTGAGTTCCGCAGGAAAAAGGCCGCGCCCGCTAACTTAGCGGGCGCGGCCTTATCGAGCTGAGCGGAGAAATCGCGCAGGGCGCGGCGCCTGGGAGCTTGGCCGCCTGCGAAGCGAAGCGGCCCGGCAGCCGAGCCGCCGGCCTACGCGCCGCCGCCGCGAATGACGCGCACGTCGGCCGGCGGGATGTCTTCGCCTTCGTACAGCATAAAGCGTCCGTCCATCCATTCGATGCGCAGCAGCTTCATATTGTCGGACTGGTACTGCCAGACGGACTGGTCGCCGCCCTGCATAAACGGCGTGCGTCCGGTCGTTTCCACGTGACCGTTGTACTGTTCTTCGAGATGGTACACGGTGCCGTCGAGCTCCATCGTCGAAGGCACTTCGTCGATCGAATCGAGCCTGCCGTCGATCGGCCGGTACAGGCCGTAGACGTTCTCTTCGCGTTCTTCGACGACGAGATACGACAGATTGGCGCCGTCGCGCAGCGTAAGCACGACCGCTCTGCGGCGCGCGTTCCGGGTCCGGCCGGTCACTTCGTACGTGACGAGCGAGACTTCGCAGATATCGCCGGGGCCGATATCGAGAATGCCGCGCTCGGCAAGCGGAGCTTCCGGTTTGGCGAAGATATTGCGGATGCGTTTGAACATGGACATGGATCAGACCTCCAGGCTGGAATAGTAACTTGTCAACGCTAAAGGTAAGGTTACGCCCGCCTGAAATGCACCTGGAGCGTGTGCATTTCAGGCGAACGTAAACCTCCGATTAAGAGTTGACAAGGTAATAGGCTTGATTATTTTTGCGGTAAAGGTTGTACGCAGTATCGATGCGCCGCGTTTCGGATTGTTTATATCCTAGACGATCCGCGGCGCAATTCCAAGCGAGGAGGAGCAGGTTTGCATTTCTTTATCCGGCTGTCGACGAGACTTATGCATCTGCGCAAATCGCATATCGGCCTGATTATTCTCGGTTTCGTTCTGTTCAGCGCCACGGTCGCCTACGCGATCGAGCCCGCCACGTTCGGCGGCTGGTTCAACGCGTTCTACTGGGTGCTGACGACGATGGCCACGGTGGGCTACGGCGACTATTTCGCCACTTCGCCCGCAGGCAAAGTTTTTACGATTTTTTTGTATATCTTCGGCATCGGGCTGCTCAGTCTGGTCATCGGCAAAGTGATCGATACCATCGCGGACGTGCAGCGCCAGAGAGGGGCGGGAACGTTGGCTTTTGAAGGAAAAGAACATGTCATTATCGTCAACTGGGGCAAAAAAGCGCAGTCGGCCGTCGAAGAAATCCTGAACCATGCGCCGAAAACGCAGATCGTGCTGATCGACGAAAGCAATCGCCATCCGCTGGAGCAGCTGGAACAGGTGCATTTTATCAGCGGCGATCCGGCTTCCGACGCCGTGCTGCGCAAAGCGAACATCGAAGCGTGCCGGGCGGCGATCGTTTTCGCGGACGAACGTATTACGGAAGCGGCGCTGATCGACGGCAAATCGCTGCTGGTCGTGTCCAGCATCGAACGGCTCGCGCCGCAGGTGCATACGACCGTCGAGATCACGATGGAGAATCATGTGCAGAATTTCCGCCATGCGCAGGTGAACGAGTTCATCCTGTCGCACGACGCCATCTCGCGCCTGGCCGTGCGCGCCGCGCTGCACGAAGGCAGCTCCGACGTCATCACGCAGCTGCTCAAGCGCGAGAACGGAAGCGATATCTACGAAATACCGGCGAATGCCGCCTGGCGAACGTACGGCGACGCGTTCCGCGCGCTGCTGGAGCTCGGCGCGACCCTGATCGCCGACCGCGAAGACCTCGGCATCAACCGCAAACTGAACGCGCCGATCCCGGCGGAAGCCCGGCTGTACGTAGTGTCGGACGCGGAGACGTATCGGAGGATTATCGGAGAAGAGCGGCCCCGCCGATAACGGCGAAGCGACGGCCCGACCGCGTAAACGTGCAAAAACGAAGCAAAAGGAGGCCGACCATGCAAATCAAACTCGGAATCATCGGGACCGAAGCGTTTGTGGAGCGGGTGCTGCGGGTGCTGCGTTCGTTTCCGACCTTCCGGCCCGTGGCGCGGGTGGCGGAAGAGGAAGGCGAAGCGGTGGCGGCGGCCGCGGAACTGGGCGCGGAAGCCGAGGCGCTGCTGCTGTCCGGCGCGCCCGCCCACCGGGAAGTGAAGCTGAACGCGGCGACGAACGTGCCGGTCTTCTACGTTCCGCTGAACGGAGCCGGACTGTACCGGGCGCTGTTCAAAGCTTTTGCCGGAGGACGCCTGAACGAAGGAATCTCGGTCGATTCGCTGACGCGGGCGATGGTGGCGCGCACGCTGGCGGACCTCAGGTTGGAAGGGACGGACGTTTGCGTTTACGAAGGCCCGTCTTACGCTTCGGCCGACAGCCTGGCGGAATTCCATCGGAACATGGCCGAATCCGGGCGCTGCGGCCTGGCGTTTACCGGCGTCGAACGCACGGCGCAGCGTTTGGAAGCGCTGTCGATTCCAAGCGAACTGCTTCAACCGTCGGACCAGGATATCATCGTGATTCTGGAACGGGCGCTGCTTGCGACTGAGTCGCGGCGGAACAAGGAAGCGCAGATCGTGGTCGGCATCGTCAACGTGGACGACTTCGGCCGGCTCGCGATGAACCGGGCCAGCGAACACGACGTGCAGAAGTTGAAGCTGGAGATCCACCGTATGCTGCTGCAGTACGTGGAGCAGCTCGACGGACATCTGACTGCGCTGGGCGGCGACGAATATTTATTTTTTACAACGCGGGGCATCTTCGAACGGGAGACCGGCGGCTACAAGACGATTCCGCTCGCCAAAGACGCTTACCAGTCCTACGGGCTGTCGCTGAGCCTGGGCATCGGGTTCGGGCTGTCGGCCAACGATGCGGGAACCAACGCCAGAAGCGCGCTGCGCAAAGCCAAAGAAGCGGGCGGGGACGCCTGCTTTATTATCCGCGAAGACGCGACCCTGATCGGGCCGCTGGAGATGGCCGATCCGGTGCGCGCCATCCTTGCGCCCATCGACGCGGAGCTGATCCGGCAGGCCGGGGAAGCCGGCATGACCGGCGCGTATCTCGGCAAACTGCTGCATCATATGGCCCGCTTCGAGAAATACGAATACGAGGTGCACGAACTGGCGTCGCTGCTGAATATTACGGTGCGCAGCGCGCATCGTCTGCTGATTCAGTGGATGGACGGGGGACTGGTCGAGATCGCGGGTTACGAGAAAATGCCGCGCGGCCGTCCGAGACAGATTTACCGGTTCGTTTTCCTGATGGACCGGTCGCTGTAAACGCGCGGAAGCGCGGAGGGCTGCCGATTTAAAGACGATTTAACGTCCTGTCTTTATATCCCGGACCGTCGTATGCTTGAAAAAAAGCTCAGACGGAAGGAGCGGTACGGCTTGAAAACGATCGAACAACTGGAAGAGGTGCTGGCGAAACCGACGGAGGCGCTGATTCGCGATCTGCGTTCGGTGCCCGGCGACCTGGTGCTGCTGGGCGCGGGCGGCAAGATGGGCCCCAGCCTGGCAAGGCTCGCCGCAAACGCGATTCGCGAAGGCGGACTGGATAAAAAGGTGATCGGCGTATCGCGCTTCTCCGACGCCGAGGCCCGCGCGGAGCTGGAAGCGGCCGGCGTGACCGCGATCTCCTGCGACCTGCTCGACGACGAAGCGCTGCGCGCGCTTCCGGACGCGGCGAACGTGATCTACATGGCGGGCAACAAATTCGGCACCAAAGGACGCGAGCATTTTACCTGGGCGATGAACACTTATTTGCCGGGGCGCGTGGCGGAAAAGTACAAAGATTCGCGCATCGTCGTGTTCTCGTCGGGCAATATCTATCCGTTCCGTCCGGTCGCAAGCGGCGGAGCGGACGAGCGGACCGCGCCCGAGCCGCTCGGCGAGTACGCGCAGTCCACGCTGGGGCGCGAGCGCATCTTCGAATACCATTCGCGCAAGAACGGCACCCCGATGGTCATGTACCGGCTGAATTACGCGATCGACATGCGCTACGGCGTGCTGCTCGAATTGGCGAAGGCGGTTCATGAAGGGCGGGAGATCGACCTGACCATGGGCTTTGCCAACGTCATCTGGCAGGGCGACGCCAATGCGATTGCGCTGCGCTGCCTGACCCGGTGCGAGAGTCCGCCGAACGTCGTGAACGTGACCGGCCCGGAGACGTTCTCGATCCGTTGGGCGGCGAACGCTTTTGCGGAGCGGCTGGGCAGGGAAGCGCGATTCGCCGGCGAAGAAGCGGAAACGGCGCTGCTGAACAACGCCTCCAAAGCGCACGCTCTGTTCGGCTATCCGGGCGTATCGCTGCTGCGGATGATCGACTGGACGGCGGAGTGGGTGGCCGGGGGCGGAGAAGTCTGGAACAAGCCGACGCATTTTCAGGAACGAAAGGGGAATTTCTGACCATGACGAACCGTGAATCCGCGCGGCGGCTGTCGCCCGAACAAAGCGCCGCGCTGCATGGCGGCCTGGTGATTCCCGCCCACCCGCTCGCCCTGGACGAGAACCGCCGGCTGGACGAGCAGAGCCAGCGCGCGCTGACCCGTTATTATCTCGCTTCGGGCGCGGGAGGAATCGCCGTAGGCGTACATTCTACCCAGTTCGAGATCCGCGAGCCGCGGCACGATCTGTTCGAAACGGTGCTGGCGCTGGCGTCCGAAGAAGTCGAACGCGCCGGGATCGGCAGGCCGTTTATCCGGGTGGCGGGAATCTGCGGCCCGCTTGGCCAGGCGCTGTCGGAAACGGAGACTGCGATCCGACTCGGCTACGACGCGGCGCTGCTCAGCATGGGCGGCCTCGGCGATCTGAGCGAAGAAGGACTGCTCGAACGCACGCGCCGGGTAGCGGAAAAGATGCCGGTAATCGGCTTTTACTTGCAGCCTTCGGTGGGCGGCCGCGCGTTCAGCTACGGGTTCTGGCGGCGCTTTGCGGATATTCCGAATGTGGTCGCGATCAAAATGGCCCCGTTCAACCGCTACCAGACGCTGGATGTGGTCCGCGCGGTCTGCCACTCGCCGCGCCGCGACGAGATTGCGCTCTACACCGGCAACGACGACAATATCGTGGCCGATCTGCTGACGACGTTCCGGTTCGAAACGGACGGCGGAACGGTCGAGAAAGAAGTGGTCGGAGGACTGCTAGGCCACTGGGCGGTCTGGACCCGCCGGGCGGTGGAACTGCTGGAGGAGATCAAAGCGGTGCGGAGCGGAAGCTCGCTCGACCGCGAATGGCTGACGAGAGCGGTTCAGGTTACCGATACGAACGCCGCTTTTTTCGATCCGGCGCACGGCTTTGCCGGCTGCATCCCGGGCATTCACGAAGTGCTGGTCCGGCAGGGGCTGATGCAAGGAACCTGGTGTTTGAATCCCGAGGAGATGCTGTCGCCCGGCCAGAGCGAAGAGATCGACCGGGTTTACGCGCAGTACCCGCGGCTGAACGACGACGAGTTTGTCGCGGCGGGCCTGGCGGAGTGGAGAGCGTAAAGCCGAATCGGCCCGCAGACCGGAAAAGCCGGGCAGGCGGGCAATCGGACAGCGCGGCAATCGACGTCGAGCATGCAAGGAGGAGCGGCTGTGCGGCTGGAAACTTTTGAAGAAAAGCATCTGCAAGAAGCGGAAGCGCTGTGGAACGAAGCATGGGGAGCGGTATTTCCCATGCGGGAGCGGCTGCTGCGGCAGAATACGGTCGAAGACGTCCGGCTGCTGCGCGCCGGCTCATGGATCGCGCGCGAGACGCCGGCCGGGCCGGCCGCGGGGTTGGTAACGGCCAAGTTTCCGCGGCCGGGCGACGAGCTGCGCTTCGGACTGCGGCCGGATACCGGCTGGATTCAGGCGCTCGTCGTCTCCCCGGCCGGCCGGGGCCGGGGGATCGGCAGCCTGCTGCTGAGCCGGGCCGAAGAGGCGCTGCGGCAGGCCGGAGCCCGGCGGATCGTGCTGGGCGGCGATCTGCACCGCCGGATGTTCCCCGGCGTTCCGGCGGAATCGACCGCTGCGCGCGCCTGGCTGGAGCGCAGGGGCTATACGCATCGCGAAGATGCGTTCGATCTGGTGAATCATTACGGGGCGGCGGAGGCGGCGGGAGCCGAACGCGCCAAGGAAGCGTCGGGGGCGCAAGGAGCGATAGGAGCGGGAGAAGCCGAAGAGGCGATAGAAGCGGTAGAAGCGGTGGAAGCGACAGGAGCGGGAAAAGCGGTAAAAGCGGGAAAAACGGGAGAAGCAGGCAAAGCGGTGTTCCGCGCCGCCCGGCCCGGGGACCGGGAAGCGCTGACCGCGTTTATGGCGCGCTGCTTTCCGGGCGGCTGGGATCTTCAGCAGCGCGACTACTGGAACAGCGGCGGGACGGGCCGCGAGTACATGCTGCTTGAGCTGGAAGGCCGGCTGGCCGGCTTCTGCCGGATGAACACGCAGCGCTCGCCGCTGCTGGCCCAGAACGTCTACTGGGCGCCGCTGTTCGAAGGCGAACTGGGCGGGATCGGCCCGCTCGGCATCGATCCGGCCTGCCGCGGAGGCGGCTACGGCCTGGCGATCGTGCAGGCGGCCGACCGCGCGCTGCGCCTGGCGGGGATGCGGCATATCGTGATCGACACGACGCCGTTCGTCGAATTCTACGGCAAACTCGGCTATACGCCGTGGAAACGCTACGCGAAGTACGATAAGACGCTGGAGCCGCTTAGCGGCGAATGCGCTTCGGCCGAAGTTTAGAAACCCCGCCAACAGGACCCCGGCCAACAGGACCCCGGCCAACAGGAACCGGGCCAACAGGACCCCGGCCAATAGGAACCCGGACAACAGGGGCCAGGCCAACAGAGGCCGGGCCAATCAGAATCACGCCAACCGCAAGAACCTTCCTCTTCCGCTGCGGCGGAGAATGAAGGTTCTTTTTGCGATGCGCGGTAATATCGGGCGGCCGATCCGCGTTCATCCAAGCCGATCAAGCACTTGGCAGGCCAATTGATCGGGTTCAAGCACCCGTGCGAAAGAAATGATGCAAATCGGCATCAAATTCGGCCGATTAAGCGGCCAAACGAAGGGAATGATGCAGATCCGCATCATTTCCGGCCTCCAAAGACCAAATTGTTTTGCAAAGGGCCTGATCGGACAAAAATTGCTGCGCATACGCATCAATGCCCGCCTTTTTAGTTCCAAACCGCCGGAATTGCTGCGTATCCGCAGCAATCGTGCTCGCGCCTCTCCACTCAACTCAATTCAACTCAACTCAACGATGATGCCTGCGGAACTCGCTCGGCGTGATGCCGGTGAAGCGTTTGAACACGCGGTTGAACGAAGCGACGGTGTAGTAGCCGACCAGGGCGGCGATTTCCTGGATCTTCAGGTCGGTTTCGCGCAGCATCTCCGTCGCTTTGTGCATGCGGACGGACAGGATGTATTCGCTGAAATTGGTGCCGGTCTTCTCCTTGTAATAGGTGGAGAGATACGGCCCGGTGATGCCCAGCTTGCCCGCGATCATATCGAGCGACAGGTCGTCGCCGTAGTGCTCCTCGACGTAGTCCGTCACGAACTTGATGATGATGTCCGTCTCGGATTTCTTATCGCGGATCGCCGAAGCGGAGCGGGACAGCAGGCCGTGGAAGAACGCTTTGTACTGGTCCAGCGTATGGCAAGATTTGAGCAGGTCGTACGGCGAACCGCCTTCCGCCAGCGTATTAAGCGGCAGATTGCGCGCGTACATGATCTTGACCGTGCGGTTGACGACGTCTTTGGCGAAGTCCTGGAACTGCTGGGCGAGCGCGCCCGCGCGTTCCAGATCGTCGAGCAGCCGGTCCACCAGCGGAACGGTAATCTCGTCGCAGCCCGACTGCAAATTGGCGATCAGCTCCTGTTCTTCGGCCGACGAAGGAATCATCAGCGAAGGCTGCGGCACCCACTCGCCGATCACCTGCACGTCTTCGCCCAGCCTGCGCTGCTTGATCAGGTCCAGCACATCCTGGTACGTCTCGGCGAAATCGGCGGAGCGGTAGCGCGCCGGGCTGATCGCCAGCGTGAAGTTGCAGTACGGGATATCGGTGGCGAGCAGGCCGACCAGTTGGTCCAGATTGTCCGGCTGCCGCGCCGCTCCTTCTTCTTTGACGAACAGAATGGACAGAATCTGGTCCTGCTCCAGCTGGAACGTCAGCGAGTTGTCGTAGACGCTCGAGAAATGGGCGCCGATCAATTCCTTGTACATATTGAAAGCCCGCTGCGGCGCGTTGGCGATCTCCCGGGCGAACCGCTCCTTGAATTCGATCTGCGACAGGACGAGTCGGTACGGCCCGTCCGTATCGATCGGGGTGGGCAGCAGCTCGCCGCCCCCGTTGATCTTCTTGAGCCGCGACATATAAGCGAACTGCTGGAGCAGGTTGTTTTTGGCGAGCAGGTCTTTGCGGTACTCTTCTTTGGAACTCGACAGATCGCTCAGCGCGCTGCGCAGCAGATTGAATTCCTTGATCCGGCTGCCTTCGCCCACCGGGACGCCGACCGCGCTCAGCGACTGCGCCGAACGGATCATGGCCGCCAGCGGATTGTGGAAGCGTCTGGAGAACCAGTAGGATACGGCCAGTCCGATCAGGAGGGACAAGACCAGCAGCGTGCCCATCACCGCGTTCAGCCGGTCCATCTGGCGGGCGAGTCCGCGGTCGGACACGGCTTCGAAATAAGTGAAACCCGTCTCCGCGCCCGTCCGGTAGAAATAGTAACCGTCGCCGACGCGCACATAACCGGTTCCTTTTTGCTCAAGCGCGGTTCGGTCGGGGACGAAGCCTTCGGAATCTGAGGACAGAAACAGCAGTTCCCCCTGCCCGCCGACGATAAAAAAGTGGCTGTCCGGCTTGTTCTGGTGGAACGCTTCGTAAATCCTGCTGCCGTCCAGCAGGGCGATAAACGCAAAGCCGTGATCGTAGGCGTTCTTGACCATAACCGGGATAAACGTGCCGAGCGCCTGCTGCTGGAACGCCGCGTCCGAACGGAACGAAG
This sequence comes from Saccharibacillus sp. CPCC 101409, assembly GCF_030518235.1. Taxonomy (GTDB): domain Bacteria; phylum Bacillota; class Bacilli; order Paenibacillales; family Paenibacillaceae; genus Saccharibacillus. The sequence continues at coordinate 319,950 of NZ_JAULSA010000003.1, forward strand.
CCGCCGGATACACGCGGAAACTTTCTTCGCTCTCCATTTCCCCGTCCCAGAACTTCTGCGTGTAGCCGGACTGGACGTAGAATTTGTTAAACATCGTCGAAGCGTCGCGGGTGCCGTCGCGTTCGATCACGAAATTATCGTTTTTAAAATAGTAGATCAGGTTGTCCAGATACAGCAGCGTGTTGTTCAAGTTGAGGTGCAGCGAGCGCTGGGCGTCGACGACCACCTCGTAACGGCGCATCGGATTGCCGCGCTTCAGGATCTGCGTGTCGTTGTCGAACAGATAGCCGAGCATGAAATTGCGGATGAGCTTGATATGCTTTTCGTAATTGGCCGCCGTCGCTTCCAGGTTCAGGCTGCTGTTGAGGATGATCTCTTTCTTGATGTTGTCGCTAAAAAAGCTGTAAGCCGCCAGATTGAGCGACGTCAGCAGCACGATGACCGCGATGAAGCTGCTGAACAAAGTGTAGAAAAGAGACGTTTGATTTCGAGCCGCGCCGCGCCGTTTTTTTGTCGTCCAGTCCATACTCCGGTTTCCTTTCTTCGATCGTGATCGGGAACGCTGCACCTTTTAAGTATAAGCCGGTGTCAGTTTACCTCTCAATTCTCTTCGCTTCGAAAACTTATCTTTTTTCATGATTTTCGCCAACAACGGACAATGATTTAAATTTTAGAGAAGAAACAAAAAATAGCCTAATAGCGGCTCGCGGACCCGCTTGTTATGATTGCTCTCGAAACATGACAGGGAGGTGGGCAGCATGCTTTATCGCACGGCCGTGCTCGGCGCCGGCAATATCGCGCGGTTTCATCTGGAGGCCATGAAGTCGCTCCCGGATATCCGTGCCTGCGCGATTGCCGATGTGCAGAAGCGGCGAGCGGACAGACTGGCGGCGGAATACGGCCTTTCGTCTTATACCGATTACAAGGACATGATCGTTCGGGAAAAGCCGGATCTCGTCGTGGTGACTTTGCCTCATTACCTGCACGCGGAGGCGGCGAAGTTTGCGGCGGAGCGGGGCATCCATATCCTGCTCGAAAAGCCGATGGCGCTGAACGTCCGCGAATGCGACGGGATAATCGCGGCGGCAAAAGCGGGCGGCGTCCGGGTGATGGTGGGCCATACGCAGCATTACATGGCGGAGAATCTGGAGGCGAAGGCGTGGATCGACAGCGGCCGGCTCGGCCGGCTGGTGATGATCGGCGATACCCGGCATCAGCAGTACGATCTGCCGGGACGGCCGGACTGGTTCTTCGAACATTCCAAAGCCGGCGGCGGCATCCTGACCAATCTTGGCTCGCACTGCATCGACAAGATCCAGTGGCTGACCGGCGGTCGCATTACCCGGGTGAAAGCGGTGGTCGACTACACCCCGACGCGCGGCGACGTGGAAAGCGGGGGCTGCGCGCTGCTGGAAACGTCGGCGGGCGTCCCGGCTACGCTCGGGGTATCGGGACATCCCGGCGGCGTCGTGGACGAAACGGAGCTGCGCTTTACCGGCGGCAGCTTGAAGCTGCGGACCGGCAGCGGGCTGTGGATCGGCGAAGGCAAAGAGTACCGCAAGCTGCCGGTGCCTCCGCAGCCGGACCCGTTCGTCCGGCAGCTCGAAGATCTGCTCGGCGCGATCCGGGAAGACCGGGAGCCGGAATGCTCCATGGCGTATTCCCGCAGCGTGGTCGCGGCTGTGCAAAGCCTGTATCTGTCGAGCGAGCGAGGCGCGGAGATCGAAGTGGAACAGGCGGCCGGTTCGGAGGACGCTCGTCATGCGCGGCGGTAACGGGCGGGATTCGTCCGCCGGGGTCCTGCGCATCGGCATGATCGGACTCGACAATCCGAGAGTGCGGACGTTTGCCCGGCTGCTGAACGGCGGGGCGGCGCCGTATATGGCGCCGCCTGCGGCTGCGGCAAATCCGGGCGCCGCCGGCGCGGCCGCGCAAGCGGATCGAGGCGCGGTTACGGCGCCCGGCCCCGCTCCGGCTTTTGCCGGCGCGACCCTGACCGCGGCCTGGCCGGGCGAGCCTTCGCCCGATTTCCCGCTGAGCGCGGAGCGGCTGGACGGATTCGTCCGCGAGCTGCAAAGCGACTTCGGCGTGGCGATGCTCGATTCCATCGAAGCCGTGGCGAAGGAGTGCGACGCCTGGATGCTGGAGGCGGTCGACGGCCGGACCCGGCCGGAGCTGTTCGGGATCATGGCGGCCTACGGCAAGCCGATCTTCGTGGACAAGCCGTTCGCCCTGTCTTCGGGCGACGCGGAGCGGATGCGCCGCGCGGCCGCCCGGTACGGCGCGCCGTGGATGAGCGCTTCGTCGCTCAGGCACGCCGAAGCGCTGAGCGAAGCGATTCGCGCCGTGGCGGACGCGGAAGCCTCGCCTGCCGGCGGGCCGCGCTTTTCCTTGGCGGAGCCGCCCGCCGCCGGCGAATCTCAGCTTTCGCCGGAGCCGCAGGCCGCGCGCGCAGCGCGTTCCTCCGCCTTCGCGCGCAGCGCGGTCCGAGGCGCGGACCTGTACGGTCCGATGCCGATGCAGCCGACCCAGGCCGGCTACTTCTGGTACGGCATCCACACGGCGGAGATGCTGCTGCGGGCGCTGGGACCCGGCTGCGTCGAAGTCTTCGCGGCGCGGACGCAGGGCCACGACGTCTTGACCGGGATCTGGGCGGACGGCCGGATCGGCACGATCCGGGGCGGCCGCGCGGGCGGCGAAAGCTTCGGCGGCACGCTGCACGGGACGCGATTATCGCATTCGTTCGAAGTCCGGGCAAGCGACAAACCTTATCTGGAAAGCCAGCTCGAAGCCGTGATCGCTTTTCTGGCGGGCGGACCCGGCCCCGTCGATCCGCGCGAAACGCTGGAGATCGTGCGTTTCCTGGAAGCCGCGAACCGCAGCGCGGAAACGGGCGTCCGGGTGAAACTTCAAGGAAGCTCGACCAATACGGCTCAAGCGCCGGACAAGGAGGCCTGATTATGAGCGAATCGACGATCGATCCATCGCCTTCGGCACCGCCGGATATCGGTTCCGCGGCCGGGGCATCCGGGGCAGGGGCGTCCAAAGCGGCGCTGTTTCGAGTAAGATGGAACCGAAGCAAGTATCTGTTTCTGCTGTTTCTGCCGGCTTTGATCTACTATCTGATGTTCAAATACGTGCCCATGTTCGGCATCCTGATCTCGTTCAAGGATTACAATCCGTTTCAGGGCGTGTGGGACAGCCCGTGGGTCGGACTGAAGCACTATACTCTTTTTTTCGAAAGTCCCGATTCCATGAAGCTGGTCAAGAATACGATCGTGCTCGGCGCGTACAAGATTTTGTTCGGTTTTCCGGCTCCCGTCATCCTGGCGCTGCTGCTCAACGAAGTACGCATCGCGCTCGTCAAGCGGGTCGTGCAAACGATCAGCTACCTGCCGCATTTTATCTCGAACGTGGTGGTGGTCGGCATGATGGCGCTGTTCCTGTCTCCGACAGGCGGCATCGTCAATCAGGCAATCGGCTGGTTCGGGCACGATTCGATCAATTTTATGCAGAACGAGAACTACTTCCGGAGTCTCTACATCCTGTCGGAAATCTGGCAGCACATCGGCTGGGAAACGATTATCTATCTGGCCGCGCTGAGCGCCATCGACCCGCTGCTGTACGAGGCGGCGACGGTGGACGGAGCGAGCCGCTGGCACCAGCTCCGCCACGTGACGCTGCCCGGCATCGTGCCCGCGATCGTGACGCTGCTTATCCTCAATGTCGGCCATGTGCTGGATATCGGGTTTGAAAAAGTGCTGCTCATGCAGAATCCGTCCATCTACTCGACCGCGGACGTGCTCAGCACTTACGTGTACCGGACCGGCATTCAGGCGATGAATTACAGCTACGGCACGGCGATCGACCTGTTTGCGAGCCTGGTGAACCTGTTCTTTATTTTTACCGCCAACTGGATCAGCCGCCGCGTCAGCGGAACAAGCCTGTGGTGACGAACCGGGGAGGAGAAGCGATATGAAACCGAAATTCGGCGTCTTCGACGTCCTGCTGTACCTGGTGCTGGCCGGGCTGGCCGTCACCGCGCTGTATCCGTTCGTTTATATGCTCGCCGTCTCGCTCAGCGGCACGGTGCCGGTCCTCAAAGGACAGGTGTACTTATGGCCCAAAGAAATCAATCTGCGCACTTATGCGGTCGTATTCGAAAACGCGGCGATCGGGCGGGCTTACCTCAATACGATCCTGTATACGCTGCTCGGCACGTCGATTTCCCTTCTGATTACGGCCGCCGGCGCGTACGCGCTGTCCAAGCAAGACATGCTTCTTCGCCGGACGTTTATGATCCTGGTGATCGTGACGCTTTTTTTCAGCGGCGGCATGATCCCGACGTTCCTCGTCGTGCGCAGCTACCACCTGATCGATACGATCTGGGCGATGGTGCTGCCGGGCGCGGTCAGTACGTGGAACCTGCTCGTCATGCGGACCTTCTTCTCGGCGCTGCCGCAGGAGGTGGAGGAGTCCGGCAAGATCGACGGGCTGAACGATATCGGGATCTTTTTCCGGCTGGTGCTTCCGCTCTCCAAAGCGATTCTGGCCACTATCGGATTATTCTACGGCGTCGCGATCTGGAACAACTTCTTCTCGGCGCTGCTGTATCTGCGGGATGCGGATCTGTTTCCGCTCCAGGTCATCGTGCGCAACATGGTGCTTCAGGGCAACGCCAGCGCGAGCGGAGCGGCCGGGATCGGCGGGGACGGCATGATCGTCGACGAATCGCTCAAGTACGCCACCATTATCGTCACGACCGTTCCGATCCTGCTGGTGTACCCGTTCCTGCAAAAGTATTTCGCCAAAGGCGCGCTGATCGGATCGGTGAAAGGTTAACGGTTTGTCGGGCAGTACCCAATCGTCAATCACAGAAAGCGAGGGGCAAATATGCGCAAAAAGTTTACCGGCGTGTTATCCGTTGTCATGGGGTGCGGTCTGCTGCTGGGAGCGTGTTCGGACGGATCGTCCACGACGAAAAGCAATGAAGGCGGCTCCGCGGACGCGTCCGGAGAAACGCCGGGGCAAACGCTGACTTTTCTCGATTACAGCAACCCGAGCTGGCCGTACGACGCCAACTGGAAAGTGTGGGAATATATCAAGGAGAAAACGGGCGTGACGCTCGACGTGCAGGTGCCGGCCGGCAATCTGCTGGAAGACGCGCTGAGCCTGACGATCGCTTCCGGCGATATGCCCGACCTGATGTGGACGCAGCAAAAAGCGACTGCCGACAAATTCGGCCAGCAGGGCGCGCTTGTGAATATCCTCGATTATGTGGACGAAATGCCGAATTTCAAAGCGTGGATGGAGCAGCACCCGGTCGAAACGCAGAACGTGCTGTCCTACGACGGCAAAATGTACGTATTCCCGAACGAAGGGCTGGGCGAGTCGAACCGCCGGACCTGGATGTACCGCGAAGACGTCTTCAAGGAGCTGAACCTGGCGCCGCCGAAGAACTGGGACGAATTGTACGATACGCTCAAAAAGCTGAAAGCCGCTTACCCCGACAGTTATCCGCTGACGTTCCGGGGCGGGCTGCGCTACTTCCAGGATTTCGGCGCGGGCTTCGGCGTTCCGGCTCCGGTCGAAACGAACAAAGCCAGCTTCTATCCGGACGAAGCGACGGGCGAGTGGAAGTACGCGGCGGTGCAGGATGAGTACAAAGAAATGCTGATGTACTTCAACAAATTTTATAAAGAAGGGCTGATTCCGAAAGACTTCCTGACGATCGACACAAAGATGTGGCAGGATATCGTCTCGACGAACCGGGCGTTTATCACGCTCGATTATATCGGGCGGATCGACTTCTACAACTTCGCGCTGCGGCCGGACAATCCGGATTTCTCGATGAGCTTCATGGCGCCTCCGGCGGCGCTGGACGGACCGCAGAAGAACGTATTCACGGCCACGATGGAAGAAGGCTTTATGATCTCGTCGAAGTCGCCGAAGATCAAGGACATCGTCAAGTTTATCGACTACTTCTACTCGGAAGACGGCCGCAAGGCGGTAAGCTGGGGCAAAGAAGGCGAGACGTACCGGGGCGACGCTTTTATCGAGAAATACACGGACATCACCGATCTGCGCAAAAAGACGGGCTTGTCCACCGACGGCACGTACACCTGGTTCGATTTCGACTCGCATATCTCCGTGTCTTCGCCGGAGCTGCAGTCCGCTTACGAACAGGCGCCGCAGTACGACGGGGAGAAGCAGTCGCTGCCGGCGTTCGCGCCGGAAGAGCAGCAGGTGCTGAGCACCAAAGGCGATTCGCTGAACAGCCACCGCGACGAGAACTTCGCCAAGTTCATTATCGGCACTCGCAGCTTCGACGAGTGGGACCAGTTCGTCGAAGAGCAGAAGAAGCTGGGCTACGAAGAAATCCTGGATATCTACAAGAAAGCGTCCGAACGCGCCAAAGCGGCCGTGAAATAACAGGGCGCCGGGCCGGTCCCGTGGCCGGACGGAACAAGCTGTCCGGACCTGTACGGGTATATCCGGGCCTCTGCGGGTATGTCCGGGCCAAACGCAAACCGCGCGCGCCGATTACGTATCGGTGCGCGCGGTTTGCTTGATTTTGCCGGCTTTGTCTTGTTGATCCGCGTCTCAGGCTTTGCTGTGCAGAGTCACCAGATAGCCGTCCGGGTCGGCGAACGTAAACGTGCGTCCGAACGGTCCGTCTATGGGCGCGGAAGCGATCTCTACGCCCACCGCGGCGAGCTTGTCGTGAATTTCCTGCGCATCGGGGGCGTGCAGCCACAGCGCCACGCCGAGTCCGGGCCGGGCGCCCGGCCCGAGTTCGACGCCCGGCAGCAGGTCGCGAAGAGCGAACGTGATCGGCTTTGTGTCGAAAACGACGGCATGAGGCGGTCCCGCCTGCGAACGGACGAGTCCGAGATGGCTTTGATAAAATTCGGCGGAGCGTTCGAGATTGCTGACTTGAAGCGAGATAAAGTCCGGGCCGATTGCCGGCATAGGGTTGTCCTCCTTGTAGGTGCGGTTGATTGGATTGCAAATTCATTTTCTATAGTTCAAGTGTACAATCCCTCTCCTGCCAGCAGTATGTCAGTAGCGCTCCGTCTTTTTTTCGGAAGCTTTTTTTCGATATATTTTTATAAAAGCCGGCAGTGCGCAATTTCCGCTACGCTTCTTCCCCGAACCCTTCCACCACCAGCTTCCCGATCATGCTGCCGGTCTCGATACGGCGGTGCGCTTCGCGCAGATTGGTCGCGTTGAACGGCGACAGGCGTTCGGTCAGCGTCGTGACGGTTTGGCCGTCGTCCACCAGATCGGCGGTCGCGTTCAGCAGTTCGTGCTGGCGGATCACGTCCGGCGTTCCGAACAGGAGACGGGTAAACATCAGCTCCCAGGCGAACGTGCCGCTTTTGTCTTTGAGCTTGAGCAGATCGACCGGCTGGGCGGTCTCTACAGCGGTTCAACGAATTCCGCCGCATCTGCCCGACCATCACCCGGCGAATGCTGACTTTGCAGCTGCGCGAGCTGGAAAAAGACGGCATTGTGCACCGCGAAGTCTACCAGCAAATCCCGCCCAAAGTCGAATATTCGCTGACCGACTTCGGCCGCGCGCTGGAACCAATTATGGGTTTAAAATACAATTAACTTGTTTAATGAATATATATAATAAAAAGGAGGTATATGAATGAAAATAATTAAGAAGTCTTTGATTTTATTTTTTTCCTTATTTGTTTTGGCTTTTGTTTCTAAAGTTCAAGCACATGAGATGTATTATACCGGGAGCTCTCCGAACTGGACCCCTATCCCGATAAAGTGGGCGAATTTAAGCAATGGACAAGCATATTTGAAAATAAATGGAGATAATTTGGATGCTTCTTATAACAGTGCTTATCAGTCAGCCTCAATTTTATGGGATACTTATTCTCAAAAAGTTATAATCAATCAAACTGCATTTAGCTCTTCGAATGTAGATATGGCAGCGGCTACTAAAACTTATTGGGATAATAGATTTGGTATTACGGGAGTAGGCATCATAGCTGTAACAGATTTGTATGATACAAATGGCTCAACAATCAATGCGTCAACTGTGCAGAATTCTTCAAAAAAGATAGCATCGGCCCAAATTTACATGACACCGTACGCTTCTAACTATAGTAAAACAAATCCGGGAAATCACAGAGTTGCCGTGATGACTCATGAGATTGGTCACGTCTTAGGTTTAGGACATCCTAATGATATTTATTATCCTGTTACGGCAGAGTCCATCATGCGTACATGGGGGAATTATGAAGGTTACTACACGCCAAAAGCACACGATACAACTGATTTGAATGGAAAATATTAAGTGAAAGGAGAAGCGAATATGAAAAAAATCTCAATACTCGTGCTGGCTATATTGGCGGTAACGTTAACAGCGTGTTCCAGCTCCAATACTGCGAAGCCTGCCGAGAATAGCTTGTCGTTAACTTCGGAAAGAATTCAGGAATTACGCAGTGAATATCCGTTATCGCAAGCAAGCTCCCCCAATGTTGAAATGAGGGACATTCCGTTCGAAGAAGTTCTTTCTTATGCAGATTCTGTAATCATTGCTGAAGTCGTTGAACAGAATCCCGATCTTGAAGTTGAATTGATTGCAGAACCGGGCACGCCGGAAGGAAACTTGGCAGACAAAGAAAAAGCCAATGGAGAAGGGCCTCCTTCGGCTGATTTCATTTCTTATAAGGTTAAAGTGCGCGAACTTGTCGCCGGCGAAGAAGTATCCGGAGATGTCAACCTCATTTATAACTCCGAGCTGCAAGACGTCGAACCACAGCTTCAGCCGGGCATGGAAATTTTGACAGCTATCAAAAAAGGTGTTGGCGACGAGCAGCAAGGAAGCTATTCTTTTACCCGCTATGGGACTTACTATGTTGTTGACGAAAATTATGTGCTGTCCGCCTTTCAGGGACAAGATGAAGAAATGAAGTCTTTTACGGAACAGACAGATGGAAAAACTCTGCAAAACTTGATTGATCGGGTACGCTCGATCAAGACGGATTGAACCGGGAGCGGCCGTCAAAATGGATAAAAGCGCACAGGCAAGAATTTATACCGCTTCTGGGGCGTTAAGGGCTCGGCGGGAACCATACCGTCCGCAAGTCCACCCAGCCCTGACCGCCGAAGCGCAGGCCGCGCACGCTCGGCAGATACGACGTTTGGAGCGGGACTTCGTACAGCACGCGCAACTGATGCTCCGCGATCAGCCGGGCTTCGATCGCGTCCAGCTCCAGCGCGCGGCGGCGCGGCGTTTCTTCGCCGGCGACGCGGCTCAGCGACCGGCGGATAAACTGCCGGGTCTGCGAATCGGTATGTTCGGACAGCGTCAGATACAGGTCGAACAGCCTTAGATGTTCGTCGCGGTCGCGGATCAGCGAGAACAGGATCAGGTCCGTCTGCAGGCGGGCCGCGCCTTTGAAGTCCTCGACCGGGACGATCTTGACCCGGCACGCATAGCCGCTTCGTTCCAGCCGCTCCCGGATGAGAGCGGCGTCTTTGCGGTACTGGGGAATGGTGACCAGGCCGAGTTCGGGCACCGCCGGGGGCTCGGAAGCGCAGGAATCCGCGCGCGCCGCTTCGGCAGCCGGTCCGGGCGGAGATTCGCCGCCTGAGGCTTTCGCCTGCGCCGGCCCGTCTGCCGGTGCAGGAGTTCCCGCCCCAACGGCCGATTCCTTCGCGGCCAGCGCGTCCATCACGGCGGTCCGCAGCGCAGGGTCGCGCAGCGGGCCGCTTTTCGTGTTGCACGTCACGAACTTGCGCGAGAACACTTCCGCGTGCGCGCGGCTCCATTCGCCGCGCCGCCGCTCTTCGCCCGAATGCCCGTCGTCCTCGGCCCTGCCGCCTCCGGCCCCCGCCGAGCCCGGCAGAATCTGAAACGGCGATTCCGTTTCGCCGCCGCTTTCATCCCCGGTCTGCATCCGCCAGGGGATATTGACGATCTCCACCCGGTCCAGATGGGCCCGGCCCATGAAGTACGGCCCGAACGCTTCCAGCACGCACAGGTCGCGGCTCAGCTGCGTCACCTTGAACGGGCCGGTGCCGACCGGCCGGCGGCCGAATTCCGCCGCCGCGCCGCCGCGTCCGCGCTTTTCTTTGGGCACGATCGCCGCCCGGCTCGTGCACAGAAACGGCAGGAACAGCGCGTGCGCGCGGCGCAGCGCGATACGCACCGTCAGCGGTCCCGCCGCTGACACTTTCTCCGCGTTGCGGAACATAAACCCGTACAATGTGCGTTCCGGCAGTCTTTTCATCCGCTCGAACGTATAGACTACATCCTCCGCGTCCAATACCCGCCCGTCGTGAAACTGCACGTCTTTGCGCAGATAGAACGTCCACACCCGGCCGCTGTCGTCCGACTCCCAGTAATGCGCCAGCGCGGGCAGGATGCCGTCGGTTCCTTCCTCCTGCCGGACCAGTCCGTCGAACACATGCCCGGCGACGAACGATTCGGCGAGCAGATTGGTCCGCAGCGGATCGAGCGAATGCAGCTGCTGGCGGATCGGCAGCCGCAGCGTGTCCACCTGCCGCCCGGTCCGCGTTTCCGAGTGATGGCCGAAATAATCCCGCAGCGAATCCCGCAGCCGGTCCCGCATGGCCGGCGTCGGCGCTTCGCCGCCGAATTCGCCCGCGACGCCGCGGATATCGCCGCGGCCGATCGCTTCCGCGACCGACCGGGCCGCGATCTCCTCCGGCGTTATGCGAAACGACAGTCCCGAACGTTTGCCCCGCCCGCGCTTCGACGACCATTCGATCCAGCCGGCGTCGGCCATTTTCCCGATCACCGTCAGCGCGCTGCGATGCGTGCAGTCCAGCGTGTCCGCCACCTCGGCCAGCGTCGTCTGCGTTTCCTTTTCCGCTCCGTACCGCTCGTGCAGCAGCAGGAACTGCCTGTGCAGCTTCATCGTTCGGCCTCCTTTTTATCGGTCCGTTCCATCGTCCGTCTATCTTCGCAAAATACGAAAAAACACTCCCGAACCTTTCTATTTATTTTCTTATTTTATCATCTACAATGGGAAAAGAATACAGTTCAAACGTAAGCGGCCCCGTCTGTGCGTTCAGGCTCGGCCGTTTCTATCGGGAGGTATTGCCAAATGAACGATACGCCGCTTCACCCTCCGGACAGCCGTTCTTCGCTGAGGCCGGATCGGCACCCGCTGCTGCTTCCGGCCGCCGCGCTCCTGCTCGGAGCCGCGCATCAGCTGCTGTTCTACGAGCAGGCGCCGGGTCTGTCCGTGCCGCTGTTCGTGATCTTGTTCGAGCTTTATCTGTGGACGTTCGGCCGGGGCGCGATGCGCGCGCCGGACCGCGCCGGCATCCTGCTGACGCTCGCCGTGCTGCTGCTTTCGATGACTTATGCGCTGTTCGCCAATATTGCGTTTTACCTGCTGAACCTGCTTGCGCTGCCGGCGCTGCTCGCCTGGCAGGTCACGTATCTGTTAGGTGCGAAGCGCCGGGACTGGGCCGATCTGAGGCTGCTTCCGGATGCGTTCGGTCATCTGCTGCGCCAGACGATTCTGCATATCCCGGATCTGTTCCGGCTGTTTCGCCGTCCGGGCGCGGGAAAAGGAAACGAAGAAGAGCGGGAGAGATCCCGCGCGTTCAAACAAATCGTGTACGGGCTGCTGCTTGCTGCGCCGATCCTGATTATCGTGGGCATGCTGCTGGTTTCGGCGGACGGCGTGCTGCGCGGGATGCTGGATCGCCTGCCCGATCTGCTGTCGCGTTTGTCTCTTGAAGGCGGACTGGGACGGAGTATCTGGGCGCTGGTGTTCGCAATTTTCTTTTTTACTTATGTGTCGGGATTCCTCACGCCGCGCTTCGCTCCGCCCGTTCAGGGGCCGCAGCCGGTCATGATCGAAGACCCGCCGCTCAAGCTCGAACCGGTTGTGCTCGCCACGCTGCTGACGGTCATCAATCTGGTGTATCTGCTGTTCGTCGCGCTTCAATTCTCCTATCTGTTCGGCGCCTGGAGCGGCATTCTGCCGGAATCGGCTTCGTACGCGGAGTATGCGCGCAGCGGCTTCGGCGAGCTGATCGGCGTGACGTTTATCAATCTGGGCGTGCTGGTGCTCGGGCTGTACGGTTCGACAACGGGCACGGGCGCGATCGGAAGATTCAACCGCGCGCTGCTGTACCTGCTCGTGTTCTGCTCGATCGGGATGCTGGGGTCGGCTTTCTCGCGGCTGGCGCTGTACGAGCAGGCTTACGGCTATACGCAGCTGCGGTTTCTGGTGCATGCGTTCATGATCTTCCTGTTCCTGCTGCTGCTTCTGTTCGGAGTGTGTGTCGGGATGCGCAGGCTGTCGCTCGCCAAATGGTCGGTCGCCCTCGCCGTATGCTCTTATCTGGCGATCAACTACGTCTGCATGGACCGCATGATCGCCGTGCTGAACCTGGGACGGGCAACGGCTGGCGCGGAGATGGATCTTGGGTACCTGAACCTCTTGTCCGACGACGCCGTGCCCGTGCTGATCCAAGCGAGAAACGCCGGAAGAGACGAGCTGGACGAGATGCTGCGGCAAAGATGGGCGACCACCGCCGGCGACAAATCGAGCTGGCAATCGTGGACGCTGTCGCAATTCCGGGCGCATCGGCTGCTGGAAGAACAGTATGTAAATGATTGAATATCGCAGAAAATTTACTGAAAAGTTCACTTAATTCTTGGAACCAAGCCTCCTTCTTCGGGGTAAAAAGGGGAAAGCGGCCGGGTAAGCCCCGACCCCGGCATCCGTGAATATCCGGTCCGCGCCGAATGACGAAGGAGGAATTTCATGGAGTTTTACCGTTCAAGCCCCGAAGAAACGCTGGAGGAGCTGCAAACCCGGGCCGACGGCCTCGATCCGCAGGAAGCGGACAGGCGGCTCAAGGAATACGGGTACAACGAACTGAAAGACCGGGAGAAAGATCCGGTCTGGAAGCTGATTCTGGAATCTTTTAAAGACCCCATGGTCATTGTGCTGCTGGCGGCGGCCGTCGTGCAGCTTGCGCTGGGCGAAGTGATCGAATCGGTTATCATTTTCGCCGTGCTGGTCATGAACTCGGCGATCGGCGTCGTGCAGACCAAGAAAGCCGAAAGCTCGCTCGACGCGCTGAAGCAGATGTCCGCGCCGGCGGCGAAAGTCAAACGCGGCGGACAGGTGACGACGGTGGAGGCGCGCGAAGTGGTGCCCGGCGATATCGTGCTGCTGGAAGCGGGCGACTACGTCCCGGCCGACGGACGGCTGCTGGAAAGCGGTTCGCTCAAGACGGACGAAGGCATGCTGACGGGCGAATCGGAACCGGCGGAAAAGCACACGGACGTCATCGACGAGGAAGCCGGAATCGGCGACCGCAAAAATATGGCGTTCAGCGGAGCGCTCGTCGTGTACGGACGCGCCGCGATGGCGGTGACCGGAACGGGAGCGAATTCGGAGATCGGCAAGATCGCCGGACTGCTGGAAAGCGCGGAAGCCAAGCAGACGCCGCTCCAGCGCAAACTGGAAAGTTTCAGCAAGAAGCTGGGTGTGTTTATCCTGGCGCTGTGCGTCGTGATCTTCGGCGTCGAAGCCGGGCGCGAATGGTTCTCGGGCGGGGGAGGCGCGGACGGCGATATGACGGGCGCGATCCTGAACTCGTTTATGTTCGCCGTGGCCGTCGCGGTCGCCGCGATTCCCGAAGCGCTGTCGTCGATCGTCACCATCGTGCTGGCGGTCGGCACGAACAAGATGGCGAAGCGCCACGCGATTATCCGGCGGCTGCCGGCGGTGGAGACGCTCGGCTCGACGAGCGTGATCTGCACCGACAAGACCGGCACGCTGACTCAGAACAAAATGACGGTCGTCGACGATTACGTGCCGGACGGCCGCGAAGGGGAAATGCCGGACGATCCGGGCGAATGGACCGATTCCGAGCAGTGGCTGATGCGGATCGCCGTGCTGTGCAACGATTCGCGCATCGGGGAGGACGGCAAAGAAATCGGCGACCCGACCGAGACGGCGCTGCTCGCCTACAGTTCCAAGAAGAACCGCGATCACGAGCAGGTCCGGAACGAATACGAGCGCGAGGACGAGATTCCGTTCGATTCCGACCGCAAGCTGATGTCCACCGTGCACACGATAGACGGACGGCGGCTGCTGCTGGTCAAAGGCGGCCCCGACGTGCTGCTCGGACGCTGCTCCGGCATTCTCGTCGGCGGCGAGGAACGTCCTTTTACCGACGAATGGCTGGAAAAGATCCGCGGACGCAACGAAGACTTCTCGAACCGTGCGCTGCGCGTGCTGGCGTTCGGCTACAGGGAGCTGGCAGGAGGGGCTTCGGTCGGCGAAAACGACGAGAACGAACTGGTCTTCGTCGGCCTGACGGCGATGATCGACCCGCCGCGGGACGAAGTGTACGACGCGATCGCGGAAGCGATCAGCGCCGGTATCCGTCCGGTAATGATTACGGGCGACCACAAGACGACCGCCCAGGCGATCGGCCGCGAGATCGGACTGATGGAAGAAGGCGACGAAGCGCTGACCGGCCGCGAGCTGGACGCCCTGTCCGACGAAGAACTGGACGGGCGGCTGGAGCATATCGCCGTCTACGCGCGCGTATCGCCGGAGAACAAGATCCGCATCGTGCGCGCCTGGCAGAAAAAGGGCCGCATCACGTCCATGACCGGCGACGGCGTCAACGACGCGCCCGCGCTCAAGCAGGCCGATATCGGCGTCGCGATGGGCAGCGGTACCGACGTGGCGAAGAATTCGGCGGCGATGGTGCTGACCGACGACAACTTCGTGTCGATCGTCAGCGCCGTCGAAGTCGGCCGGACCGTGTTCGACAATATCAAGAAGTCGATCGCGTACCTGTTCTCCGGCAACCTGGGCGCGATTATCGCGATCCTGTTCGCGCTCATCTTCGACTGGATCAATCCGTTCACCGCGCTGCAGCTGCTGTTTATCAACCTGCTGAACGACTCTCTGCCGGCGATCGCGCTCGGCATGGAGAAAGCCGAACCCGACGTCATGCGCCGCAAACCGCGGGATATCGACGAAGGCATCTTTGCCGGCGGAACGCTTGCGACCGTCATCACGCGCGGCGTCCTGATCGGCGCGGCCGTCATCGTCTCGCAGTACCTGGGCCTCCTGGAATCGCCGGAAATGAGCGTCGCCATGGCGTTCACCACCTTGATCCTGGCGCGCACCCTCCAGACGTTCGCCGCCCGCTCGCAGGTGCAGACCGCTTTCGGCGCAGGCTTCTTCGCCAACAAATACGTGCTTGGCGCCGTGCTGTTCTGCTTTGTGCTCTACGTCGTCACCCTGCTGCCCGGCGTGCGCGAGATCTTCTCGATCCCGGCCGCTTTCGGCTGGAATCAATGGCTGCTCGCCGCCGGCCTGGCCCTGGCGTCCGTTATCCTGATGGAGATCGTCAAAGTGGTCCGTGTCCGCCTTTCGCGAAATGAAGCGCGAAATTAAACCGTCCCCATCCTCACCCTCAAAAAAAGAGCCGCATTCCGGTCCGTTGAGTTGTTCAGAAAGTCTATTTGAAAAAGAAGAATCGGCGGAGGAGAAATTTCAGTGAAGGAGCGATAGCGTTCGCCTTTGAAACCGGGAAGATACCATGAAAATCTAATCAATCTTCCTGGTTTCAACACGCGACCGTAACGAAAGTTCTCCGCAGCCTTTTTACTTCTTTTACGAATAGGACTTTCTAGGACAACCCGAAGCGCCGAAATCCGGCGCTTCTTTTCCCAAACTCCTTGCACATTCTCCACCCACACGTTATATTGGTGAATATGAGAATCATTATCAGTATAAATATCGACATAACGGGGGCTATGTAGAGATGAAAAGAAAGACGTTCAAACATTTGGCTTTTACAGTAATCGGCGGACTGGCGCTGGTGGTCAGCGCGTGCTCGAACGACGCGGGCACGGAAAAAGCGGCGACGAACGACACGCAGACTGAACAAGCGGCGACAACGGACGGCGCGGCGAACGAAACGGCCGCGAACGAAACGACGACCGACGCGGCGGCGCCGGCCGAAGACCGCGTCATGAAAGACGCGATGGATCACGAAGTCACGATTCCGGCCGAACCGAAAGCGATCATCGCGTCGTACCTGGAAGACAATCTGGTCGCGCTCGGCGTGAAGCCGGTCGCCCAGTGGATGATTAAGAGCGATCAAGTACAGGCTTATCTGCAGGATTCGCTGTCCGGCGTTCCCGGAATCCCGTTCGACCTGCCGCCGGAAGTGGTCGCCAGCTATTCGCCGGACCTGATTCTGATCGACGGGCCGGACCTGGTGGCGGGCGAGAAGTACAAGCAGTATTCGGCAATCGCTCCGACTTACGTCGTGGGCGGCGCGGAGAACAACGACTGGAGAGACGAACTGCTGACGATCGGCGACGTGCTGGGCAAGAAGGACGAAGCGCAGAAAGTGCTGGACGACTACGACGCCAAAGCGGCGGACGCGAAGACGAAAGTCGACGAAGCGACCGGCGGAGCCAAAAAAGCGGCCGTGCTGTGGGTGCTGGAAAAAGACGTCTTTGTCGTGAACCAGAATCTGTCCAGCGGCGACGTAATCTATAACGACCTGGGCATGACCGTGCCGGATATCGTCAAGCAGGCGTCGGAATCGAGCGAATCGAACTGGAGCAGCCTGTCGCTTGAGCTGCTGGCCGACATCGACGCCGATTACCTGTTCCTGGTCAACGCCAGCGGCAAAGACAAAGATCAGGTGCTGTCCGATCCGGTATGGAAAAACATCCCGGCCGTCAAAGAAGGCCAGGTTTACGAATTTACGGGCGATTCGAGCTGGCTCTATACCGGCGCAATCGCCAACGGCAAGATTATCGACGATGTGCTGTCGAGCGTAGCCGGCGGGCAGTAAGCGCGCGTTTACGGCAAAATTACGAATAACTTCAAAGCCGCGGTCCGTCTTTTCGACGGCCGCGGCTTTTTGCTGTATGCCCTGCGCAGATAGTCGCCTGCCGCATGGGGCGGCCGCGTCAACCGGGCGCCGCTTCGCCGGCGGAAGAATCGCTCCGCGTCGTCTTCTCCAGCACGTCGCGGATCGTCACGCCGTCGAAAGCTTCCAGGTAGCGGCGCTCCGCTTCGGCGAAGTAGCCGTCCATCGCGCCGGCGATGCCGGAGCCCACCGGACAATCGGAATCGGCGCGGCCCGTGCCTTTCTTCGGGCGCAGTCCGCCGCAGTCCGTCGCGCGGTACACGTCGGAGAGCCGGAGAGCCGCGGGATCGGCGTCCAGCGAATAGCCGCCGCCCAGTCCTTCGCGGGTGGAGACCCAACCTTGTTCCCGCAGACAGCGCATCGTTTTGCGCACGCGGGCGGGGTTGATATGCAGGCTGAGCGCCAGCTCTTCGCTGTTGGCCGTGCGTCCGGGCAGGTGAGCCAGATAAACGAGCAGATGAACGGCGGCAGGAAATTCGCTATTCATGTTTATTCCTCCTGAACTTGACTTAATATAAAGATAAGCTCTGAAGGTCAGCTGCGGCAGGGCGAAGGCTTCTTCACCTTCCTTGACCTTTAGAACTGTATACTTTATAATTACAGTTATAGCACCAGTATAATTCCTTCAGCCGAATCAGGCAAACAACAAACTTCAACCGGGGAAGAGAGAGGTGGTTCGAGATGAGTAAATGGACGACGGGAGAATGGGTTCAAGCTTATACCGACGACGGAGCTCTGGTACACGGATATCTGATTGCCGCGAGCGCGCCGATTCAGACGGCTCTGCTGCAGGTGACCCACAGCGACAACAAAGAGCTGATGGGCAAAGAAATCGCCGTGTCCGACCGGGGCATGAAGAAACTTTCGGACAGTCCGCGCAAGAGCGAACAGGAGCTGAGAAGCCTGATCGACCTGGCGCTCCAGATTCGCGACGAAGAATGGTTCAACGAGCTGACGGGCGAGCTTCGCAGCGGCCCGAAACGCATGAGACGCCGGGAAGACGGAGCGGGTTACAAACCGGTCAATCGTCTGGGATCGCCGGACATCCGGTGATAAAGCGGCTTATCCTTTTACAGATTCGGCTGGAACGACCCTATAGCCTGACGATTCACACATAGAGCGCCTCCGATCCTTCAGCGACCGGGACGCTTTTTTGTGTTCTTCTCTTTTTTGGCGCGGCCTGTTATACAATGGAGCGGCAGCCGACGATATAAGAAATAGAATGAAGATACAGGCTGTAAAATACGAGAATCACGAGGCGGCGGAATCGTGCGTCGGAAGCGGAGGAACGAGAATGACGAAACGCAGAGGAATCGCCGGGCTGCTGGCCGCGGCCGTACTGCTGGCCGGCTGCGCCGGCTCGAAGCCGGCACAGGCGGACGCGAACGAGAAGCCGGTTGTTCTGGCTTATTACACGGACGAATCGGACGCGGCGCTGGAACGGTATCACCGGTATTTCACCGGCCTGGCTACCGATACGCTCAGCACCGACGGAGACGGAAACCTGGTCGGGGAAGTGCCGGAAGAAGCGCTGGACCGGGCGGCGGACTTCAAGCTGCAAACGTGGGCGCTGGTATCGAATTACGGCGAAAGCGAATGGGACCCGGATATCGCGCACCGGGTGCTGACCGATCCGGGAGCGAAAAGCCGATTGATCGGCCATATACGCGATACCGTGCTGGAAAACGGCTATGCCGGGATCAATCTCGACTTCGAAGCCGTGCGGCCGGAAGACCGCGGCGCGCTGAGCCTGTTCGTGCGCGATACCGCCCGGGAACTGCGCAAGCACGGGAAATCGACGATGATCTCGGTGCCGGCGAAAGCGTCGGACGATCCGGAGGACGACTGGACGGGCGCGTTCGATTACGCCGCGATCGGGAAATACGCCGACCTGGTGCAGCTCATGACTTACGACGAATACGGCAAATGGAGCGAACCCGGCACATCGGCCGGACTCGATTGGATCGAATCGACGCTCAAATACTCCGCGTCGAAGATCAAGCCGTCCAAGCTGCTGATGGGCATGCCGGCTTACGCCAACGATTGGAATCTGTCCAATCCCTCGGACGAAAGCGGCTTTATGATCACCTGGACCCAGGCGAACAAACTTGCCTCGGCGCATAAGAACGCCGCGAAGCGCGATTCCGCCACGGCGTCCATGGTGCTGCGCTATACGGCGAAGAACGGGGACAAGCATGTGGTCTGGTACGAAGATGCCTACAGCGTCAAGGTCAAGACCCGTCTGGTCGGCAAATACAAGCTGGCCGGTACGTCCGTGTATGCGCTGGGGATGGAAGACGGTTCGTTCTGGACCGCGCTGAACGCGGGCCTGAAATAGCGTTTTGCAGCAGGGGCTGTAAAATACGAAATTCCGTCCTGACAATCTTCTCTTTATCTTCTTATTTTATTTCTTACAATAAGGATAAAGAAACGGAATCAGGAGGAGTGAATACACATGCAAAACGGGATGAACGAAAGTATGATCCGGGTTCGGGTGCTGCCGGAGGAAGCGACGGAAGTCGCCGAGTGGGCGGGGCTGATGCTGAGCGAGCTGGTCGGGCACGAGACGGAAGCCGAAGACGGGGCGCCGGTGGTCATCCGCGATCCCGAGCGGGCGGCGGAACTGCTCGAACTGCTGGTGCTGTGCGCGGAGGAAGGCGCCGATCCTTCGGCGGGCATCGAGCCGGCTCTGCGTTTGAGCGAAGCGGACGCGCTGCCCGCCTCGCCGCCCGCTTACCGCAGCCAGGCCGAGCGGGAAGAAGTGCTGATGGCTGTGCACTTCGGCGCTTCGGCCCTGATCGATCTGGCGCGCAGCCACGGCGT
The DNA here is from genome assembly GCF_030518235.1 of Saccharibacillus sp. CPCC 101409. Lineage (GTDB taxonomy): Bacteria > Bacillota > Bacilli > Paenibacillales > Paenibacillaceae > Saccharibacillus. Next base: position 339,711 of record NZ_JAULSA010000003.1, read on the forward strand.
AAACGTGCCGGGACGTCCGGCCCGGCGGCGGTTTTCTCAAATATAAAGCTCGCCGAGCACGTATCGGATACGCTCGGACGCGCTGCCCGGCTGCGACGCGATAAAAGCTTCCACCTGCTCGGGATGCAGATCGTACATGACTTCGATTTCTTTGCCGAAACGCTTCTCGCCGCCCGATGACCATTCGCCGAATTCGGGCAAATCGGCGGCGATCGGCGTTTTTTGCAGGACTTCTTCAAGACCTTTTACATAAGCTTCGAGCGGCCGGGCGCCCACGATCTTCACGCCCCGATTCTCTTCGTTTACGATCGCGATCGTCGGAAATCCGCGGACGCCGAGCCGGGCGGCCAGGGCGAAGTCTTCCTCCAGCAGATCCTGCGCCGGTTCGAGCGACGCTTCTTCCACGACCGCCGCCCCGTCCAGGCCGATTTGATCGACAAGCCGAATCAGGCTGCGGTCCTCGGCGATATTTTCGTTGAAAGCAAAAAGCTGTTCGCGGGCTTTGCGCAGAAATTCCTGTTCTTTGCCCGCGTGCTTGTGTTGAATGACTTTGAATACCCGCGACGGAGGGAACGATGACTGGACCGGATTGTCGAGCCATAACCCGCCGTCGATCGGCATTCTCGAATGTTCCCCGACTTCTCTCCAATGCTGCGCGACGTCGGCCGGTTTGCCGATTCCGTTGGCGCTGTCGCCGAATCCGTGCCAGCTCGGCAGCAGGCCGCCCATCACGATATGCAAACGGAAGTATTGTCCGTACTGATGAACGAAGCGGCTCAGTACCGGTTCGAGCGCCCAGCAGTGGGAGCAGATGGGGTCCGTTACGTAGTACAACGTCGTTTTCGGCGCTTCCGGCGCGAAATTCACGATCCCGTTCGAATCTTCTTCCGCGGGACCGCATACGCCGGTGTTCAGGTCGCAAAACCTATTGTTGTTCATGGACATCCTCCCCTTTTCAAATCCTATTAACTTTCCTTCTGTCACGTAGTACAATTATAAGACTTATCGGGCGGGCATCAATAACTGTCTTTTTCCGAACCTGGTACATCAAAAGATACCGCCCCGCGGATTGGAGGCTGCCGTAATTAACGAATTCGATAGAAAGAAACTTTGTCCGGCCGCTTTTTCTTTTCAGGTTGTCGGAGGGAAATGGAATCTGCCGCTGCTTGCCGTGCTTGCGGAGCACGAGCCGATCCGGCATAACGAGTTGAAAAGAAAACTGGGCGGCATCACGGCCACAACGCTGGCGAATTCGCTAAAAGAGCTGATCGCTTACGGAGTCGTTCATCGCGAAGCCTATATGGAGATGCCGCTGAGAGTCGAGTATTCGCTGACCGAAGCGGGCAGGGAGCTTGTGCCGCTGATCGAAGCGATCGTAACGTGGGGCGGAAAGCATATGCCGGAATCGTGAAAAGCAAGCAAACGGACCGTGGACGTTCTGCCCTTTTTTATTCTTATTCAATCGTTTTTGCGCCGATGCGGCGGACTGCGAAGTCCTTCGTTCATCGGATGCGAAAACGATTTTTTGTATCGACACGCGATATAGTTGGTGCTATTATATCGGTAGACGATATATCGCTGGGCGATATGAAAGGAGGCGAACGACGTGGAGAGCCGGGATGCGCAGCCGCTCACCGAAGCCGCGTACTACATTCTGCTGTCCCTGCACGAACCGCGGCACGGCTACGGCATCATGCAGTTTGTGCGGGAGATGAGCCGCGAGCGGGTCAATCTTGGGCCGGGCACGCTGTACGGAGCGCTGAAGAACATGACGGAGAAAGGCTGGATCGAGCCGGCGAACGCGGAAACCGACGGACGCAGGAAAGAATATGTCATTACCGGACTCGGCCGGGAAACGGCTGCGGCGGAGCTGGAACGGCTGCGGGAGCTGGTAAGCGGCGGACTGGAAATCATGGGGAGGAATCGCGATGAGCGGCGGCGAGCGGATTAAGAAGGAGATCAAACGCATCAGATGGTTTTTCGATCATGAAAAAGAAGAGGCGTGGCTCAACGAGATGGCCGGGGCAGGCTGGAACCTGACCCGTATGTATGCGCGCCGGTATGCGTTCGAACGCGGAACGCCGGGCGAATACCGCTACGGGATGCTGCTGCTCGACGCGGCGCCGATGCTGTCCCGCGGCGCGCGGGAACAGCTGGGGTTCGTACAGGGCGGCGGAGCGCAGTACGTTACGCGCTGCCTGCGCTGGGCTTACTTCCGGCGGCGCGCCGACGAAGGCGTTTTCCGCCTCTATACCGACCGTTCGTCGCAGGCTGCGAATTATCGCAAAGCAGCGCTGACGGCCGGGCTGCTCGGCGTCGGCAACGCAGCGCTCGCAGCCGGTTCCGCGGCGCGCGGAACCGCCGATACGCTGACGCTGCTCGGGGCGGCGGTATCGCTGCCTTTTCTATGGATGATGTTCGTCTACATAAGCAAGATCCGGCGGGTCAAGCGCGAGAGCGGACTGTACGAGTAAAGAAGAAGCGGCGTTCCGGTCCGAAGCCGATTGACTCGCGCTGTAACGGATCGTCCGGACGCTTAACCGGCAAAGCACGCGGATTACAGGATCAAAATAAATCGTAAAATAAAAGCGCCGTTCTCCAACATTCGCGAAGAATGCGGGAGGCGGCGCTGCTTGTTTTTTGTCCGGTTAAGCGGCTTTGGTTTGAGTCGGAACGCCGCCGGTAGGGGCTTGTTCTTTGTTTTTGCGGCCCCAGACATGCGCTCTCAGGTAAGGAATCACCCAGCGGTCCAGACCGATCTTGCCTGCGTTCAGAGCGGCGACGACGATGAAGATTTCCGCCAGGATCAGGTAAGGGTTGGTGCTGACGGTGCCCGAGAAGACGAACGCGAAGTTCATGACCATGCCCATGAGAGCGGCGAACGTTGTGAACATCCCCAGGATCAGGCCCAGGCCGACCGCGAATTCACCGATTGGAACCAGTACGTTGAACAGGCCGACGTTCGGGATGGCGAAGTGTTCCAGGAAGCTTGCCCAGATCGGCTGCACCGACGGGTGGTCGCCGCCTGCCTGCGCCAGCGCGCCCTGCAGGAAGCCCGAAGCGTCGAATCCGCCGGTCAGCTTGCCCCAGCCTCCGGTAATCCATTTGTACCCGATATACACGCGCAGTACGGTCAGCATCCACATTGCCACTTTGTTTGTTCTCAGCCAGTTGTTCATTTTCTCCACTCTCCTGTGAGTTTATTTAGTCGCTCTTTCGGGCGGCTCGTTTGTTTTGGTTGATGATCATCTCTTCCATGTCCTTATCTTAAATTAAATCTAAAATTTTAAATGTGATAAAAATCACAATATTAAATAAAATTTAAAATATTTGTCCGAAGCCGAAGCCGAAGCCGAAGCCGAAGCCGAAGCCGAAGCCGAAGCCGGAAGCGGTAACGTCTATCCGCAGGACAAAATAGACGTTACCGGCGCTCTGCGCCGCTTTCCGGCAGCTCCGGAACGTTTTTGAGCGAATGCAGGATCATGTCGATAAACCGCCGGGAGATCGCGGCCTCCGCCTGCCCCCGCGCATCCTCTTTATCCATCTCCCGCCGCGCCGGCGACAAACTCAATTTTTGCAGCAGGCCCATCATCGCGGTGAACACGAATTCGCTCGTCGCTTTGAGATCGAGATCCGGATGCAGCGAACCGTCGCGGAGGCCGGCTTCGAGCGCCGGATTTAAAAAGTGGTCGGCTTTGCGCTCGTCGATAAACGTTTTATAGCGTTCCTGCAGCGCCCTTTCCGGCGGGTACGCGTCGTAATGCAGGTCGAACAGCAGAATAAACTTCATATAACCGCGGTTAACGGACGCGTACAGCGTCCAGGCTTCCAGCATGGCACGCAGAACGGACGCGCCGTCCGTCCCGGCGGCAGAAGAAGGAGCTCGGGGAGTCTGCGCTTCTGGCACCGCAGGATCTTCCGCCGTCCTGCGGCCCGTTTCCCGCACGAAGTTCGCCATATGCTCCATCGCCTCCATTTGCACTTCGAAGATCAGCTCGTCGAGCGAATCGAAATGCTTATAGAAGGTGACGCGGCTGACGCCGGATTGTTCGCAGACGTCCTTGACCGCCACGTTCGGAAATCCGCGTTCGAGAAAAAGGGAGCGGCCGGCCGCGATCAGTTCTTCCCGGTTCTGCTGTTTGCGGTATTGATGCCACGTTTCATTCATGATTTAACTTCCGTTCCGAAGCCGGCGTTCGTTCGCTCCGGCCCGTTAGGGAGAGCGCCGCCAGCAGGATAAAAGCTCCTAAAATATAGGGCGAATTCGGCTGTCTGTCAAACAGAGCGCCGGCAAGAAGCGGACCGGCGACGCTGCCGAGGCTCATATAAGTGGTATTGAGCCCCGACGCGTAGCCCTGGCGGTCTCCCGCGGCATTGGCAATCAGCGTGCCGACCGTCGGCCGCAAAAAAGAGTTGAACGCGAAAAAAAGCGCCGATACGGTCAGCAGATAAAACAAATTGATCTTAATCAGCATCAGAAGCAGGGCGGCGGCCGTTACGACCAGCGATAGGCGGATCAGTTTCGTTTCGCCGAGCCGCCGCACGAGCAGGTCGAGCAGCCATAGCTGGCAGACGATGCCGATCACCGCTCCGAGTGTAATCACGATCGAGATGCGTCCGGCGTCAAAGCCGTATTTTTGCTCGACGAACAACGCATAAACGGTCTCGTAATTGACCAGACCGAATGTCATCACCAGTACAAGAAGCAGATAGCGAAAGTAGGGCGTGCGGAACGAATCGGCGATGCCGCGCAGGAGAGGCTCGCGTCCGCGGCGGTTCGAACCGGCGGTTCGGCGAAGTTCCGGCGGCAGCGATTCGCGCAGCAGCAGTGTGAGGATCGTGGCGATCAGGCCCAGGCCCGCCGCGCAGTAATACGGGACCCGGATGCCGAAGCCGGCAATCAGGCCGCCGAGCCCGGGCCCGAGCACCATGCCGAGATTCATGGCGGCGCCCAGATACCCCATGCCTTTGGCCCGCGTCTGCGGCGTAGTACTGTCGGCCACATAAGCCATAACGGACGGCACCATCAGCCCCAGGCCGATTCCGCCGATAAAGCGGGCGGCGTAAAGCAGACCGAGCGTATGGCTGATTGCGAACAGATAATCCGACACGACCGTAAAGAACAACCCGGTCATAATCAACTTTTTGCGTCCGAATCGGTCCGACAGCTGTCCGCCGACCGGCGAGAACAGGAACTGGGCCGCGCCGAATGCGGCGACCAGATATCCGGCTGCGGTGCCGGCCGCATCGAATTGTTTCAAGTAATCGGGCAGAATAGGGATAACCATGCCCTGGCCGAGCAGCGCGATAAACAAGTTAAGCATCAGAATCAGCAGAGGCAGGCCGAATCGGCGAGAAGAAGCGGACATACAAGCATTCTCCTTTTTATGGTTTACACTGTGTAATCCTTTGGCGTGTTCATCTTATCTTTTTTTGTCCGCAAAGTAAATACCGATTAAACTCCCTTTTTCGCAATCATAAAGATGACAAAAAGGGTAACAGGAAGTAACCCTTTTTCCACCAGAACCCCTATATAGTAGATTCAACATCCCGGACTTTCACAAATACGACGTTATCGCCATTGGCGTTCAAACGAAGGAGGCTGCGGAAGATGAACGAATTCAAGGAGCGGCTGCTCGCGATCGAAAGCAACCAGCGCAATCTGCTGCGCGAGACGCGGGCCCTGCTCGAAGAGTACGAAGCGAGCGACCTGATCAGCGAGAACGAGAAGCTGCGCCGCCAGACCGAACAGGACAGGCGAAGGCTGGCCGAACTGCGGGCGGAAAGCGACAAGCTGAGCAAAGAAAATTCGGAGCTGAGAATCTCGCTGACCGAGCAGATCCTGGACGAGAAGCTGAATATTCTGAGGCTGTCGAGCCGCAAGATGGAAACGTATTTCAGCGGACAGGAAGGCGCGCAGGCGAATCGGCTCCGGCAGTTCGAAGAGCAGTCCAAAGCCCATATACATAAGATGATGACGGCTTCGAGGAAATTGGGCGAACGGGACGGCGAGGAATTCCGGCGGCAGCTGGCCGAGCTGTCGGCCGATCTCGAGCAGCGGCTGGATCGCCGGCGGCGCTGGCAGGACGAAGCGAATCTCGGCGCAAAGGAGCCGATGACGGAGGGTTACGGCCGGCTGGGAAGCGAAGGCGTCGACGAAGCGACCGTGCAGAAGCGTATCCGGCAGAACCGGCTCGAGATGAAGATCGGCCTGAACTGGATCAACCGCCTGGCGATCCTGCTGATCCTGATCGCGGTCGGCATGGGCTTCAGCTACTCGTATTCGATGTGGTTCAACGATTATGTGCGCGGCAGCGTCTTTTTCGTATTCGGGGCGATTCTGCTGGCGGGCGGCGAATGGCTGTACCGGCGCAAACGCCGCACGTTCGCGCTCGGGCTGCTCGGAGGCGGGACGGCGGTGCTGTACGGATCGGTATTCTACAGCTATTTCCTGCTCGGCATCATCGGCATGATAACGGCGCTGCTGCTGTCCGTGCTGGTCACGCTCGCCGTCGTGCTGCTGTCGCTGCGGTACGAGTCGCGAACGATCTGCGCGCTGGGACTGGTCGGCGGCTATCTGCCGCTGCTGTCGTACGCGCTGGCCGAAGGGCTGTCGGGACCGGCCGTTTATCTGGCGATGGGGTATTTGTTCCTGCTGAATCTGCTGCTTGTGCTCGTTTCGCTGTATAAAAAATGGTCCGCCGTGCAGTATATCAGCTTCCTGCTGAACACGCCGTCGATGCTGCTGCTGGCCGGACTGGCGGACAGCCGCTGGGTAGGAGCCGCGTACGCGTTTGTGACGTTCCTGATGTATCTGCTGGCGACGCTTGCGTATCCGTTCCGGTTCAAGCAAAAATTGGCAGAATGGGACGTGGTGCTGCTCGGCGCGAACACGGTCGTCGGCTGCGGCGTCATGTACGGCCTGCTCGAAACGTCCGAAGGCATCGAGTTCCGGGGCCTGCTGGCGCTGCTGTTCTGCCTGCTGTACGCGGGACTCGGCTGGCTGTCGGAGAAGCATCTGCCCGGGGAAAAAGGCGCCCGCCTGCTGTTCTACGCAACTTCGCTGACGTTCGCCGTGCTCGTCGTTCCGTTCCAGCTCGGCTGGCAGTGGACGTCGCTCGGCTGGGTGGCGGAGGCCTGCGTGCTCAGCGTCTACGGCCGCCGGACCGGCTCGAAACTGCTGGAAAGAGCCGGCTGGGCCGTGATGCTGCTGTGCGTGCTGGCGTTTGTTCTGGCGGACCTGCCGCAGACGGCGCTTTACGAGCTGATCGGCGTGTCGTCGCCTTACTTTATGCCCAAATATACGATCCTTACGCTCGCCGCGCTCGGCCTGTCGGTCTTCTACGCGCTGGAGTGGCGGAGCGAAAGAGAGCATGCGCGGCGGGAGCGGGCGTCTGCGGAACCGGACGGGTCGTCCCCGGGCAGCCGGAGCGCGATCCGGCCGCATAACGCGGAGGAGCGCCGGATTCTGCTGACGTTCCGTTATGTGTCGCTCGTGAATCTGTGGTTCTACGGACTTTACGAGACGTTCTATTTGTACGACCTGTGGGTACCGGAAGACGCAGGCCATTACACCTTCTACAAAATGCTGCTCGCCGCCGCCGTCTCCGTCCTGCTGTCGCAGGCGCTGGAGCGCACGGAGCTGCTGCGGGACCGGTTCGTGTCGATCTATGCTTCGGTGCTGCACGGAATCGGCTGCCTGATCGTCATTTTGCAAATGCTGGGCGTGCGGGTGCTGCCTTACGATCCGGCCGACCGGGCATTCGACGATTACCTGGCGCTGGCCGTTATGATCGCGGTCAACGCCGCCGTGTTCTGGAGCGCGACGGTCCAGGCGAGAAAATGGGTGCGGCGCTACCCGGCGAGCGGCGAGTGGTATCCGGTCGGCGTGGCGGCATACGGGACGATCATGCTGACCGCGCTGCTGTCGCAGCAGCTGCGGATCGAGAATTTCGGCATGACGTACAGCATCGCGTATCTGCTGATCGCGCTGGCGTGCATCGTGTACGGCTTCCGCCGCCGCTACGTGTATATCCGCCGGATGGGTCTTGCGCTGACGCTGCTGTGCACGGCGAAGCTGCTGGCGGTCGATCTCGGCTTGTCGGGACTGGGCAGCCGGATTATCGCGTACTTCGTGGCGGGCTTTATCCTGCTCGGCATCTCGTACGTGTATCAGCGGGTCTCGAACCGGATGGAAGAGGAGGCGGAACAAACCGGGCAGACGAAAGGAGGAGGAAGCCCCGATGCGGAATCCTAAACACGCCGCGCAGATTTGGGCGGAGCGGACGGCGGAAGCTGCTTTAAAAAGCAATCCGCGGCCGCAAGAACGGCGCAAGCGCAGCATTCAAAGATTTCTTCGGTTTGGAACCGCGATATGCGCGCTGACGCTAGCGCTCGCTCCGGCCGCTGCGCGGGAAAGCCCGGCCTCGGCTTCCGGAGCGCCCGCGCCGGGCCCGACCGGGGCGCTGTGGCCGTTCGCCAAAGACATTACGACGGCGGAAGGCTCGGCTTACCAGGCCGTTTTTCTGGACGAAGACGTCTACGCGCGGGCGCAGGAGAATCTGGAGGACGTGCGCGTCGTCAACGCGTCCGGCGAATGGGTGCCTTACTATATCGAATCCGGCGGCGAAGACGAACGCGGACCGGAGCGTTCCTATCGGATGGAACGGGTGGACCGCGCGGACTCGGAAGACCGAAGCCGGTTCGATTTTCGGGTGGTGCCGGAAGCGGAGAACGAAGACGTTGTCGGCAGCCGGATCGTGTTTGAACTGCCGAATCGGAGCTTTCTCAAGACGGTTACGCTCGAAGGCAGCTACGACGGCAGGCGCTGGGAGCAGGCGGCCGAAGGCGAGCTGTACCGGGCGGAAGACGGCGTGAGCCGGGACGTGATCGAGGCGGGGCGGCCGCTCAAGTACGGCTATTACCGCCTGACCGTGCCGAATAACGCGGAGGATCTGGACTTCGCCGCGGCGACGCTGGAGGATAACGGAGTCCCGCTGCGCGGGGAGCAGTACCTGCGGACGAAGGAACTGCCGTTCAACGTGGAACCGGCGCTGACGATGTCGCGGGTCGTTCTCTACAACGCGGACCGGCTCAAGATCGACCGGATCGTCGTGAACGCCGAAGCTTCCGACGGCTCCAGCGGCTTCAGCCGTTTGTTCGGTATCGAGCCGACTCCAAGCCGCAGCGCCGACGTGTTGTCGCCCAGCCGCTTGAACCGGCTTGAGCTGGACGGCAGCCGCATCGACGATACCGAGATCCTGCTGGCGGAACCCATACGCAATCCCAAACCGACGATCGTGATCGACAACGGCGGCAACCCGCCGCTCGATATCCAGTCGATCGAAGTCGGCTACCGGGTGGACCGGATCGTGTTCGAAGACACCGGAGCGGGACCGTACCGCCTGGTTTACGGCGCGGAAGGGCAGGAGCTGCCCCGCTACGATATCGCCGACTTCCGGGCGCAGATCGAGCGGGACGGCCCGGTCCAGGCTTCGCTCGGCAAAGAATCGGCCGAAGCGTTCACCCCGGCCGACTCCCGGCCGGGAACCGACCCTTCCGGCGGCGCCAGAGTCGGAGCGAAAGCTTCGCTCCAGATCCTGTTCAACATCGTGATCGTCGCCGTGGCCCTGCTGCTGATCGTGCTGGTGGGCAGAAAGATGCGGAAGAGGTAGGCAGAGAGACGAATAGGCAGAGAGACGAATAGGCAGAGAGACGAATAGGCAGAGAGACGAATAGGCGGAGATGCGGAGATGCGGGGGCGGATTCGCCTTCCGCTCGGCGGTATAACGCGACCGGAGCGAAGTCCTGCGGCGAGTCGATGGTGCAGGATCGGCGATTGATGCATATCCGCAACAAATTCGGCGCTTTGAGGAATATGCGGCATCATTGATGCGTATCCGCACTAATTTTCGAGAGAATCGGGCTTTTTAGGGGAAATATGCCTGATTCGGTCTCCATTTGTTGCGCATTTGCATGATTGATTGGATATGAAAGGATATGGGCCGAATTTGATGCCTATTTGCACAAATGGCTCGCTTGTTGTGCCGCGAAACTTCGTACCTGATCCATTGGCAAAGTCTCCAATAGATTTACTGATTCGGGTGAATCGCAACTAAACCGTATGCAATCCACCCGAACGAAAACTCTTTATCTGAGTGAGACAAGCTGCTGGCTTTCTAAAAAAGAACCTTCGTTACCGCTTGAATCGCGGAGACGAAGGTTCTTTGCGTTTCGTGAAAAGTTTGCGGGCTGCGCTCTTTTATCGATCAGGCGAAAAAGGTATGCTCGGCTTTCCACTTGTAAATCATTACTACGGCAAGCGGATAGCATAAACCCGACGTAACCGCAGTAACCAGCCAGCCCAGAATGCTCCAGCCTATGTACTGCGCCAGTCCCCCATCGAAATAAGATTCGTTTTCCCGTCCCCCGACGTTGATATTAAAATTCACTGCTGTACTTATGGATCTACAACCTTATAGACGCGCTTCATAATGCCGGAATAAAGAAAGCTGGAACAAACAAGGTCGAACGGGTAAGGTAAAAAGAGAGTCAATCGAAGGAGGATCATACCATGCAGGGCAACCAGGATCATGAAGAAGCGGGGAAATACGGGGAGATCAAGCGGCAGCTGCTGGACGCGTATCAATTCCGGCACGCGGTCAAAGATTTCGATCCGGCGTATAAGATCGCGCCGGAGGATTTCGAATTTATTCTGGAAGCGGGGCGGCTGTCGCCGAGTTCGTACGGCTTCGAGCCGTGGAAGTTCGTGGTGGTGCAGAGCCCCGGGCTGCGCGACAGAATCGCGCCGCACGCCGGCGGCGCGCGGCGACAGCTGGCTTCGGCCAGCCACGCGATTCTCGTGCTGGCGCGTCTGCCGCGGGACATGGTCGCGGATTCCGACTATATCTCGCACATGCTGAGCGAGGTGCAGAAGCTGCCGCCGGAGATTGCGCAGGCGAAGCGCGCGACATACGACGCATTTCTGCGCACGGGATTTGCGCTCCAGGGAAACGAGCGGGCCATGTTCGAATGGGCCTGCCGCCAGACGTACCTGGCGCTCGGCAATATGATGACCGCCGCCGCGGCGATCGGCATCGACTCCTGCCCGATGGAGGGTTTCGTCAAGCACGAGCTGGAGCGCGTGCTGACGGAAGAAGGCGCGCTGGACGCCGAGCACTTCGGCCTGGCCTGCATGGCCGCCTTCGGCCGCCGCGCCGGCGAAGCGCCGCCCAAGACGCGGCGGGAGAAATCCGAAGTCGTCGAGTGGCGGTAAGTGCCGGGTTTATAAATCAGCTTTCAAGCGCCCCGGCATGAGGCGCGGAGCACAGCGTCGGTAAGCAAGCGAAGCATTCCGCCGACTCCGCGACGCAATCCGAACAAAGAGGAATAAGCCGGACTTCCTTCTCCTGGCAGAGCGGGAATCCGGCTTATTTGTCGTGCCGTCGATTCGCATTCCAGTTCATTGCCGCTGTTCGCGATTTGTTCTTCGATCCGCCGCAGCGCCTTTTCGTACGATCCGATTTTATTTCGATTTACCGGCGGCTTGTGCGGCGGCTCCGCTCACCAGCGTCCAGTTCCGGCCGCCGTCTTCAGTGCACAGCAGGCCGCCGCGGGTCAGAATCCAGCCGTGCAGATTGTCTATAAAGTCCATCCGGATATCCTGCTCGTCCAGACCGATCGTCGCGTCAAAAGGATGATCGGTCCATGAGCCGCCGCCGTTTTGCGTTACAAGCAGATGGTACTCAGCGGATACTCCCGGCTTCAAAGAGTCCGTTAAGGCCAACAGATAGCCATTGTCGGCGTCCGGATAAACGGCGGCAAGCGGCTCGGACCATTCCCCGTTCCAGCGCCCGGATTCCGTCCATGCGCCGCTGCCGATTTTTTTGCGGAAAAATCTCGTCTCCTCGCCAGGTCCGCTCATTTCGAAGCCCTGCAGTTCGCTGCCGCCGCGCAGAGCGTACATGAAGACCTCCGCCTGCAAATCATCCTCGCTGCGCGACCAGGTTACGCCGCCATCGGCCGTTCGCATAATGACGACCTTCCGTCCGTCCGAATACATAAGCGTACCGTGCAGCCGGTCGGCGAAGCGAAGCTGCACCCTGTCGTTCGCGACCGTTGCATCTTTGCCCGCCGGCAGAGCGCTGGTCTCGAAGCTTTTGCCGCCGTCGGAGGTGTGCAGCAGGTCAAGCTTTGATTTGAATGTCTGCTCGTTAGTCGAGTAAACGGCGATCCATCCTTCGCTGCGGTCGATAAAATCCATCCCGTACAAGCGCTGTCGCTCTCCGAACTTGTAGCTTTTCGTCCAGGTCCGGCCGCCGTCTTCGGTGCGCAGCAGCCGATTCTCGCCGTTGATCGTCCCCAGGCCGAAGCCGGCCTGTTCGTCGACGAACGAAATCTCCCGCGCCGGCAGGATGGACGGATAAACCGGCGACCAGGATTGTCCGCCGTCGTCCGTCCGCACAAGGTAGTCCGCGGCTGCGCTGCGGGTACCGACCGCATAGCCGTTCCCGTCCGCAAAATGCTGCGCAAAGCTCACGTCGTCGCCCGCTTTCAGACTGCTTTCGAACGTTTTGCCGCCGTCGCTCGTCATCATCAATCCGCCTTCGATCGGCCCCGCGCCGGGCGAAGCCGCGATCCAGCCGCTGCGGCCGTCGACGAAATCGAGCGCCGTCAGGGTCGGGCGTCCGCTGCGCAGCTTGCTCTGCGCTTTCTTCCAGGTCTTGCCCCCGTCGCTCGTCCGGTACAGATCGCCCGCCAGCATGCTCGGATCGTGCGTCAGCAGAAAGCCGTTTTTGGCGTCGGCAAAGTCCAGTCCGCCGCTGCGCAGCTGGCTGCTGTCGCTGTTCTCTTCGTCCACCGGTCCGGCGGCCAGCTGCCTGGTCCAGGATTTGCCGCCGTCGGTCGTATGCAGCACCGCGACGACAAGCGCGTCCACCGCGCCTTTGCGCGGAGGCATGACGCCGGATACCCAGACGTTTCCGCTGCCGGAATGCGTCAGGTGCTGGGGCACAAAGCCCTCCTGCCCGAGCGAAGCGGCCTTCCAACTGCGGCCGTCGGTCGTGGTCAGCAGTTTGCCGTTTACGATCGCATAGCCGTTCTTGGCGCTGCTCATCATCAGGTCGTTCCGGGCGGGGAAAGTGTCCTGATAATTGGCTTTCCCGCTCCACTGGGTCTGCCAGGTCCGGCCGCCGTCCGACGTATGTACGATCCGCGCGCTTGTGTAGTACGGCGTAAGATCGCGCTCTTCGGGGCCGTCGTAAACCAGCGCCCAGCCGCTGTCGGCGCTGACCGGGTCGAGTCCTGCGGCGTAACGACCGGGCATCGTCCGTTCCGCGCTCCAGCTTGCCGCGCCGTCCCGGGTCGTCAGCAGGCGCAGCGGCTGCTTGGCGCGATCCGGAACGGGAGAGTCCGCTCGGACGATCCAGCCTGTCTTTCCGTTCAGAAAACGCATCTGCTCGATGCTCGAAGGCACGGCGGAGGCATCGGCCAATGCCCGGCTGCCGTCTTGTACGAACGTATTCTGTGCGTCCGCCTGCATCTGCGCCGTTTTGGACGAGGCTCCCGATCGTGCGGCGCCGGCGGTTCCTTTTTGCGCGGACAAGTTTGTCGAGGCTTTATCGGCGGCTCCGCCTCCGTCGGATTTTTGCGCAGGCTGCGCCGCCGTCAGCAGTACGGCCGCCTCCGCCAGACTCGCTTTTTCCGTTGTCGTGATTGTCGATCCCGTTCCCGCGCCGCCCAGAATCAGCAGGCTTGCGCCCAGCAGGGCGAATATCGAATTGGCATTCGGTCCGATCATACCGTCAGCTCCTTTGGTTATGATAAAGATGATCCGTTTGGGCAGAAAAATAGAAAGGGCGCCGGAAACGCTCCATGCGCCTTACCCATTGTCGGGTTTTGCGCCGTCCGGTTCAACCGGGAGGCTGTCATATTAGATTCCAGTTTTGTAACCTGCTGGAGCTTCGAGGGGCGGACGTGTGAAGCGGATTGGAGGGGAGGCAGATATTGAAAAAGGGCGGAAGAGATAAGGGAGAGCAGAATTAACATATAAAATCGGCTGCCGCACAGCCCAAGTTGGATCAAGTCCGTACTTGTGTTGTGTGTAAAAACAAAGGGGACCGCGTCCTTACGACGCTTGATGGCGGTTCCGATATTCAAGATTGCCGGAGCGTTATCGTATTGCAGCAGAGCTTGTTGTCGGTAAGGCAACATTTATCAAAAAAATCCAAACTATTCGATAAAATGTTGCTTTCACGCATACATTTTGGCGCGAAAATCGACAAAAACGCAGATTTTCCCTCAAAATATGTTCCAAACGTCAACATTTTACGGCCAAGTTTCTTTTTTTGCCGGAAATGTTGCCCTCACGCTCACATTTTCCGGCGCGCCTTAGAAGGTGACCTGCACAATGCGGAAATAAAGAGAAACTCTATGATTTTCTGCAATGCACCTATTCCGTAAAGCCGAAAAGCCGGCTCCACGAAGGACCGGCTTCTCCAACAAACCATCGCCTGCCGCAAATTACGGCCTGCCGTCAACGAACCGCCTTCTGCGCCGCGCCGCGCGCACACAGGCTTCCGCTTACATCAGCCCTTCGATCGTCCCGTCCGCTTCAAGCTGCATACGCTCCGCGGCCGGAACTTTCGGCAGGCCGGGCATCGTCATCGTGCTGCCCGTCTCGACGACGACGAAGCCCGCTCCCGCGGACAGCGACACGCGGGAGACGCCGACCGTAAAGCCTTCCGGCGCGCCGAGCAGCGACGGGCGGTCGGAGAAGGAGTACGGCGTCTTCGCCATGCACACCGGCAGATGCCCGAAGCCCAGCCGCTCGAACTCGGCCAGCGCTTTCGAAGCGCCGGGCGCGTACGATACGCCTTCGCCGCCGTACAGCCGCGTCGCGATCGTCTCGATCTTGCCGCGCAGAGGAAGCGCCGCGTCGTACAGCGGCGCATAAGCGCCCGGCTGCTCGTCCAGCAGCCGCAGCAGCGTCCGCGCCAGCGCTTCGCCGCCGGCCGCGCCGTCGGCCCAGACGTCCGACAGCTCGGCCGGCACGCCGAGCTCCCGGCAGGCGTCCAGAATCAGTGCGATCTCGGACTCGCGGTCGGCGGCGAAGTGGTTCACCGCCACCAGCACCGGCACGCCGAACATTTTCAAGTTGCGCAGATGCCGGCGCAAATTGCCGAGCCCGGCCGTCAGCGCTTCGGGATTCTCCGCGCCGAGTTCCTTGACCGGCGCGCCGCCGTTGTATTTGAGCGCTTTGGCCGTGACGACGAGCACCGCCGCGTCCGGCGCAAGACCCGCCTGCCGGCATTTGATATCGAAGAACTTCTCCGCGCCCAGCTCCGCGCCGAAGCCCGCTTCCGTCACGACCACGTCGCCGAGCTTGAGCGCCGTCTTGGTCCCGATCACGCTGCTGCATCCGTGCGCGATATTGGCGAACGGCCCGCCGTGCACAATGACCGGCGTTCCGTCCAGCGTCTGGACGAGATTGGGTTTGATCGCGTCCTTGAGCAGAATCGCCATGCCCTCGACCGCGTTCAGGTCCGCGGCCGTGACGGCTTCGCCGGCTGTGTTGTAGCCGACGATCATGCGGCCGAGCCGCTCCTTCAGATCGGCGGCGTCTTCGCTCAGGCAGAGCACGGCCATCACTTCCGAAGCGGACGTGATGAGAAAGCCGCTTTCCTGCGGCAGCCCGTTGCCCGCGCCGAGGCCGGTCACGATGCTGCGCAGCCCGCGGTCGTTCATATCGACCGCCCGCTTCCAGACGATCCGCTTGGGATCGAGCTCCAGCGCGTTGCCGTGGTAGATATGGTTGTCGGTCAGCGCCGACAGCAGATTATGCGCCGACGAGATCGCGTGCAGATCGCCGGTAAAGTGCAGATTGATGTCTTCGGCGGGCACGATCTGCGCCCGGCCGCCGCCGGTCGCGCCGCCTTTCATGCCGAAGCACGGTCCGAGCGACGGCTCGCGCAGCGCGGCGACCGTGTTTGTGCCCAGCGCGCAGAGCGCCTGGGCCAGCCCGATCGTGGTCAGCGTTTTGCCTTCGCCCGCCGGCGTCGGATTAACGGCCGTGACCAGCACCAGCCTGCCGTCCGGGCGGTCTTTGCGTTCATGCAGCAGCGAAGGGTTCAGCTTCGCTTTGTACCTGCCGTAGAGTTCCAGATGTTCCTCGTCGATGCCGGCTCCCGCGGCCACTTCGTAAATCGGTCTCATGCCGGTTGTGTACCTCCCGCTTCCTTCGGAGTTTGCGCATCTAATCTAAATGAATACGCACAGGGGTATTATCGTCGATCGGGGCCGGGGATGCAACGGGGTTTGTCACCGGCGGCGGTCAGTCCGAATCCGCAGATTTCACCGTGAACTGTCCGTACGCCGTCTTCCTGCCGCCGCTTTCTTCAAGCTCGACGTCTTTGGCGTAGCGGTACAGGCCGGGCGGGAAGTCTTCCAACTGCACCTGCTGCCGCCAGACTTCGTTCGGAGCCAGCCGGATTCCCGGCGAATCGATTCCTACCGTCTGCCCGAACGGCACGTCCGTCCAGGCGCCGCCGGTCTTCATCTCGATGCGGTAATCGATACCGTAGAACAGGTTTTCTTCGCTTGTATTGAACAGGACAAGAGAAACCGCGGAGTCCGGACCATACACTTCTTGTTCCGCCAATGCGTAGACCGCGTCCGCTTCGGTACTCCAGCCCATAATCGTGGTGGAGCCGTCGTCCGTCGTATTGCCGTACTTCCCCGGCGAATGCTTGCCGGCGAAATCGTCCGGCAGCCCGCCGCCTTCGCAGCCCGCCAGCAGCGTCAGCAGCGCGAGCAGCAGAAGCGGAATCCGCCGCAGCACCCCGGGCCGCCGCGGCGTCTCGCTTTTGCTTCGCCTTTTTTCGTCGCGGATCGCCCGGTTCATTCTCCGTTCACTCGCTATGCGTATGATGAAATTCATCGCGCGCCTCCTTCCGGGACTGCGAACCGCCGGCCTCCGCTTCGCTCCCGCTCCTTTTCTATAACAACGCGTCGAAACGAAAAAAGGTTGCCCGTCGCCCGCCGATCGCGTGCCGTACTCGCCTGATCCGCCGCGCCCCAAACGCCAAAAAAGCCCCGAGCGCGGTGGGCGCGCCCGGAACGTTTCCGATCTGCTTTTCCATCATACATACGCTTTCCGTAATTCGCTTTTCATTGTTATCCGCTCTGCGTATCTCGCCTCGGGCGTCCGCCGTTTTTTGCGCGAATCCGCTCCGATTCAGTTCCCGATCCGGAACAAATCGAACTCGTCCAGCTCGGCGTAGCCGGTGCCTTTGGCGAAGCGGATCGTATGATTGCCCGCGCTCAGCGTGAGCTTCCTGGTCGAAGTGCCCCAGTTGTCCCAGCCCTGGTTCGCCACGTAGAAATCGCTCGCCGCGCCGCCGTCCACGGACAGCTTCAGCGTCGACCAGGCGCCGCCCGCGGTGCCGTTGCCGGTGCGAGCGTACAGGATGTACGTGCCGCTGGTCGCCGCGTTCACGTCCACTTCCACGTAGCTGCTGTCCGTATCGATATAGCCGACTTTCGCGCCGCCGGAGCTGTCCGGGTGCTGCGAGACTTTGGCCGTGCCGCCGAAACGTCCGCTTTCCGCTTCGTAGCGGGTACGCTGCGGCTCGCCGCCCGGCAGGGTAATCGGTTGATTCGGGTTGACCGGGCTGCCGAAGTTCGGCGTATTGTCCGCGTTCCAAGTGAACTTCTGCGCGCGGACCTCCCGATCCCAGCCGGAGCCCTGCCGCTTGGCCGCGTGGTACACGATCCAGTCTTCCTGGCCGTTCGGCGACTTGGTGAAGCTGGCGTGCCCCGGTCCGTAAACGCCGTTCCCGGTCTTGAACACCTGCGTACTGCGCTTGGTCCAGGAGGACGCATTCAGCAGGTTGCTGTTCGTTTTTGCCGTCAGCAGGCCCAGCGAATAGTCGTCGGTCCAACTGCCGCTGGCGGAGTAAACCACGTTGATCGTATCGCCTTTGACCAGGATCTGCGGACCTTCGTTGACGTTCGGCGAGTAGTTCGTTTCCCAGTTGTAACTCGGGCGCGCGATTTCCGTTCTCGCCGAATCGATCGTCCACGGGTTGCTCATATGCGCGATATAAAGGATCTGCCGCACGTTCACGCCCTCTTCCCAGCCCGACCAGATAAAGTACAGCTGTCCGCCGCTTTGCAGCACCGTGCCGTCGATCGCCCAGCGGTTGGTGGAATCGGTGATCTGGCCTTTGTCGACCCACGCGCCTTCCATCGGGTTGGCGGAAGTATTCTGCATTACGTACATGCGGTGGTTGGCGTTGTCGCCGTCGTCTTTGGCGTAGTAGATGTACCAGGCGCCGTTGATGTAATGCAGTTCCGGGGCCCACACGCCGCTTCCGCCGGTGGTAATCGCCCGCGTATCGCCCGCGTCCACGCCCGTCAGCGTGCTGGAACGCCAGAGCGTCACATTATTGCCGGTCGTTTTGGTAAAATAGTAAAATCCGTCGGTGTGCCGGTACATAAACGGGTCCGCCCCGTCCTGCATCACCACGTTGTAAAAATTGTTCTGCACGGTAGGCGCGGCCAGGGCCGTTCCGCCGGTAAGCACTGTGCTGATTAACATAAGCGCCAGACCTCCCTTGATCCAGGAACGTTTCTTCATCTGCATCTCCCTCCGATTTCGCGATTTTTTTACAAAATAAGCGCTTACAAAAGAGTGCGAATTTCAACCTGAACTTGTACATAAACAAGGTAACGCAAAAAAGCGGACGTGAACAGGACGGATTTTTGGGAACCGCGGTCTTATTTTTGGAAAGAGATTCCATGCGGCGGGAGAGTGGACATATCTTTGGGTCTGGACGGTATTTTGGGAAAAGGAAAGAAAACGCCGTTTGCGCGGGTTTTCGCATTACAATTGTCGTACGAGCGCGCGCGGGCCTGCGGAACATGCGGCGGGTTCGGCAGGGCGCGGAGTCGGCAGCAAGGAGGAGAGCGGGATGAGCCGCCGGGAACGGGGAAAAGGTTACAAAAAGCTGCTGTGGATCGTGCCGGCCGCGATGCTGCTGGGCCTGGGGATCTGGCTGGTTTCCGGCTATAAAAACGGATACGAAGCGCCCGCCGCGCCGGAGGAGCCGGTAACGATCGATTTCTGGACGCCGTTCAGCGGAGGGGACAGCTCGTTTATGAACGCGCTGGTCGCCCGCTACAACGCCGAGAATCAAGACGGGGTTATTGTGCGGATGAACAACAACAAGCTGGACGATTATTATACGAAACTGCCGACCGCCATCGTCACCGGGGAAGCGCCGGATATCGCGATCGTGCATGTGTCGCAGTACGCGCAGTACGTGCCGGCGGGCTTCTTGACGAAGATCGGAGCGGCCGAGGCGGAAGAGGCGGGGATCGATTGGGCGGGTTACAATCTGAACATCCTGCGCAGAACCGTGTTCGAGAACGGGAATTACCATTACGGCGTGCCTCTGGATGCTCATTTCAGCGTGCTGTATTACAACAAGAAATGGCTGGAGAAAGCCGGGCTGTACGAGAACGGCCAAGTGAAAATGGAGCCGGGCGAGCAGGGTTTCACGGACTTTCTGGAGCAGCTTCAGGGCAGCGTGCCGGCCGACGTCGCTCCGCTGGCCGTGCCGAACGTGCGCATCGATTCGCTGTGGCTGTGGTGGTCGCTGTACAGCCAGATCGACGGCGGGGGCACGCTGTATACAGCGGACGGCAAGCACGC
Source organism: Saccharibacillus sp. CPCC 101409 (assembly GCF_030518235.1). Lineage (GTDB taxonomy): Bacteria > Bacillota > Bacilli > Paenibacillales > Paenibacillaceae > Saccharibacillus. The sequence goes on from NZ_JAULSA010000003.1 coordinate 359,425, forward strand.
CGAGCTGGATATGCCGGCGGCCGAGCGCTCGCTGAACTATGTCGATTCGCTGTACCGCAAAGGGCTGATTCCGCCGGATATCAACGACGCGACCAGCCAGTTCGCGCGCGGCAAAGCGGCGACGCTGTTTCTCGGCGTCTGGTCGATCGGGCTGTTCGAACAGGCGGAAGACCTCGACTTCGGCGTGATGCCGCTGCCGCAGATCTACGACCGTCCGGCTTCGTGGGGCGATGCGCATACGCTGGCGCTGCCGACGCAGCCGGAGCCCGATCCGGCCAAGCGCCGGGCCGCGCTGCGCTTCGCCGATTGGCTGACCCGCCACGGCGACGTCTGGGCCAAAGCGGGACATATCCCCGCTTTCGAAGCGGCGGCCCGATCGACGGAATTTCTCGCGCTGCCCCACCGGAGCGATTATGCCGCGGCGGCGGACGACGTGGCGTACTTCCCGGACAATCCGCGGCAGGGGCGGGTGAGCGACGCGCTTGTCGGCGAGCTGGAGCGGATCTGGTCCGGACGGCAGACGGTGGCGGGGATGCTCAAGCGGCTCGAACCGACGATCGACCGGATTCTGGAGGAGTGAGTCTCATGCGCGAACGCATAACGCATTGGAGAAGCCGGTTCCGCAAAAACCGCGGGCTTGCTTTCAAGCTGATCGTCATCAACCTGATCCTGATCGCGGTGCCGCTGCTGCTGTCCTCGCTGCTGGGCAGCATCGGCTATTCCAAGTCGATGCAGCGCAACGTCGGCTCTTATCAGGCCGACGCCGTGCGGGAGTTCAGCAACAATCTCGATATTTATATGAACGAACTTGCGCTGCTCACGCTGCTGCCGTATCAAACGCCCGACCTGCTCGATTATCTCGAACGCCGGGGCGTCGAGGCGCGCAGTTTGTACGAAGAAAGAAAGCTGCTGGAGGAATTTATGCGGCGCATCCGGGTCAACGGCCGGGTCGACACGATCGGGATCACGCTTCAGGCGGAAAAGGTGCGTTCGTATATCGAGCCGCCGGACAGTCCGGGCCGCTTTACCGAAGATTACGATCCCGATCTGCGGTCGTTCGCGCAGGGGGCTTCGTCGGGCAAAGCCGTGTTCTTCGGTCCGCATCTTATGCTGTCCGACAACGGTTCGACCTACGACGTATTCTCGGCCGTGCGCGTGATCCGCAGCCTGGAAACCGGGGAAACGCTGGGCATCTTCAAGATCGATGTGCCGTCCGGCGATCTGCGCGACCGCATCGCGAGCCTGTCGGGCGGCGGGGAGCGCTCGGTCGCGGTCATCGACCTTGAAGGCAAGCAGGTCTACCGGAGCGGGAGCTTTCCCGAACCGGCCGGCGGGCTGGCCGATTATCGCGGAGAAGGCACGGTAACGCTCGGCGGCGGAAGTTCCGAAGCGCTCATGACCTATATCACGTCGCCCGTCACGGGCTGGACCGTGCTTCAGGCCGTGCCGATGAGCGTGCTGCTCAAAGACGCGGACACGGTCAACCGGCAGATGCTCCTGGTCGGAGCGGCCTGTCTGTTCGCGTCGGTGCTCGCGTCGATCCTGTATTCGCTGCGGATTACCCGGCCGCTCAGCCGGCTGCGCCGCTCGATGAAGCGGGTGGAGCAGGGCGAGTTCGGCATCTCCATCCCGGTCGAGAGCGAAGACGAGATCGGCCATCTCAGCCGCACGTTCAACCTGATGGTCTCGCGGCTCGGCTCGCTGACCTACCGGCTGTACGAGACCGAGATCCGGGAGAAAGACGCCCAGATCGCTTCGCTGCAAAGCCAGATCAATCCGCATTTTCTGTACAACACGCTGGGTTCGATCAGTATGTACGCGGAGCTCGAAGGCAACCGCGAGGTGGTCAGCATGACCAACCACCTGAGCGCGCTGCTGCGCTACAGCATCGGCGGCGGCCGGGCGGAAGTGACGATCCGCGAGGAACTGGAGCATATCCGCGGTTATCTGGCGATCCAGAGCATCCGCTACGAGGAACGGCTCAGGTTCCGGATCGAAGCCGGCCCGGGTCTGCTGGAACGGCCGATTATCCGGCTGACGCTCCAGCCGCTGGTGGAGAACGCGATCGTGCACGGATTGGAACGGGGGCGCGGCGATATCGAGATCCTGATCCGGATCGGCGGAGACGCGCATGCGACGTCGATCGCGATCGAAGACGACGGTCCCGGCCTGGACGAAGACGCGCTGCGGCTGCAAAACGCCAAGATGGAAGAAGGCCTGCTGCCCGAAGGACCGGGCGGGCACGGCCTGGTCAATGTGCACCGGCGCCTGGCGCTGAAATACGGCGCGGGCTTCGGCATCCGCCTGGAGCGGTCGGAGCTCGGTGGGCTCAAAGCGGAGATCGGCCTTCCGGCCGGCGCCGAAGCGGAGGCGGCGGAACGGGAGCAAGGGCGCGGCGGAATAGAAGCGGACGCACGGAAGTACGAGCCGGCGCAAACGCCGGGGCCGGAACGCGAAGCGTCGCCTTCGGCAGCCGCGCCGCCGGAGACGATCAAGCAAAGCGCGGCGAAGCCGCGGAAGGAAGAAAGGAGACGGAGCAATGAATAAACGCAGAGTGCTGGTAGTCGACGACGAAACGATCTTCCGAAGGGGACTTCGCCATCTGATCGGAACGTCGGGCCTGAACTGGGAGGTGTCCGCGGAAGCCAAAGACGGACTGGAAGCGCTGGAAGAGATCGGGCGCTGTCGGCCGGATCTGGTCATTACGGATATCCGTATGCCCAAACTGGACGGAATCGGGCTGCAGGAAACGATCCGGCAGCGTTACCCGGAGATCCGCTGCTTCGTGCTGAGCGGATACAACGATTTTCATTATGCGCAGAGTTCGCTGCGGTTCGGCGCGCGCGACTATCTGCTGAAGCCGGTGGACAAAGAAGAATTGTACAGAGTGCTGAGGCAGGTGGAAAAGGAGCTGGACGAGCGCGAGCGCTCGGCCTCTCCCAAGCCGTCGGCGCTGGCGGAAGAACGCGGCCGGCTGCTGGACGGGCTCGTCCGCGGCGAGCTGCCGCACGCGCGGCTGGGCGATCTGCGCGGAGCGGGCATCGAGTTCGAGCGGGGCGTGTACGCCCTGGTGGCCGAGCTCGATAAAGACTCGGTCGAGCCCAAGCGCTACGAAAGCCAGGCGGCGGATTTGTTCGCGCTGTATATCCGGCAGTTCGTGGAGGAATCGCTGGCCGGCGTGCGCTCCGGCTTCGTCTTCCGGCGCGGGGACAGCGTCGTAGCGCTGCTGGACGCCGAGGTATCGGAGGCGTCGCGCCGGGATATCGCGGCGCTGGCGCAGCGCATCGCGGCGAAGATCCACCGCGAAGCCGATCTGACGATCACGATCGGAGTCGGAGGCGGCGTGCACGGCGTCGAAGAGATCTCGAAGTCTTACGGCGAGGCGAAGATCGCCCTGCTCTACCGGCTGACGGCCGGCGGCAACCGCGTGCTGCTGTACGAAGATCCGCCGCGCCAGGAACCGGGCGCGGCCCGCACGCAGCTGACCAGCCGCCATGTGCTGGAGCACAGCCTGCTGGAAGAAAGCGAGGACGAACTGGCCGAGCGGGTGCGCGGCGGCGTCGAGGCGCTGTGCGGCTCCGGCGCGAGCCCGGCCGTGATCCACGAGCAGATCAGCCGGATGCTGCTCGAAGCCTACGCCCTGGCGGCGGACCGCGGCCTGCAGGGCGACTGGCCGGAAGGCCGCGAGATCGGCGGCGCGCTGAGCGAAGCGCTGTCGATCAGCTCGCGGACCGAGCTGGCGCTGTACTGCGCGGAGCTGATGCGCTCGCTGCACCGCAGGCTGCGCTCGTCCGACGAAGGCGGCAGCGTCCACGCCGTGGACCGGGTGGTCCGCCATATCGAGGAGCACTACGCGGAGCCGATCACGCTCGGCGGCATGGCCGAGCTGGTCTATCTGAACGCTTCGTACCTGAGCAGCCTGTTCAAGAATCGGCTGGGCCGCTCGTTCGTCGAGATCCTGACCGAAGTGCGTATCCGCGAAGCCTCGAAGCGCCTGCTCGGCAGCGACGAGAAGATCGCCGCCATCGCCTACGAGACCGGCTTCTCCAATATCCGCCACTTCAACCGCGTGTTCAAAGCCGAAACCGGCCGCACGCCGAAGGAGTACCGCGAAACCCTTCGCGGCGGGCGGTTGAACGTATGATTTCGAATCCCGCTTCGCGCAGCGAACGACCTCCCGGCTGTGAAGGCGGGATTCGAACCGGTTCAAGCCGGAATTCGCTTTTTCGAGCATGTCCGAAGCCTAAACCCATCGCATCCCCCTTTCGAAATCCGAAATGACCGGCTCGAAATCCAAAACAATCGGCCGTGGAAAATAAGCGCGCGCATACCGTTATTTTTGCGTTCAACCGCCCATCAGACGAAATAACTGCGCACATACATTTATTTTGCCCAAACAGCCTGCCAAACGACAAAAAAGGCGAGAATAAGTGTACCTGTGCAGTTATTTGTCTATTTACCTTCCACCTATCGAAAATAAGTGTACCCGCGACGTTATTTGCCCGACCGCGCTTTATTCCCGAATTTCCTCTCCCCGGCCTCCGGCCTATCCGACAACTCCCTCCCACTCCGTAACCCACAGGTTAATTTCTAAATATATGTCCACTCCGTCCAAAGAAGCGTCATTTTGTCGGGAGCTTCCCGCTCGTATGATAAAGATGTAAGCGTGAACAAGATGCGAAACGGTCAGGAAGCACAAAGCATCCGCAACGGATCATACACAAAGGGGAGGCCGCAAGATGAGACAAAGACCGAAATTCAAAATGGCCGCGCTGCTGCTGACGACGATGCTGGGCTTGAGCGCGTGCGCCGCCGGAGGGCCGGGCACGACGACGAATACCGGCGACGGAGGGACGGCCGCCGGCGAGAAAACGACGATTTCGTTCTGGACGCCTTTTAGCGGCGGGGACGGGGAGTTCATGACCGCCATGATCGACAAGTTCAACCAGGAGAACAGCGAGATCCGCGTGGAACAGCTCGCCAACAAAGCGGAAGACTACTACACCAAGCTGCAAACGGCGATCGCGTCGGACCAGGCGCCGGACCTTACGGTGCTGCACTCCGCGCGCATGCCGCAGTTCGTTCCGGCCGGATTCGTGACGCCGCTCGACGAACTGGCTTCGGAAGTCCAACTCGACTGGGGCGAATTCAATCCCACCATTCTCGATTCGACCGTTTACGACGAGAAGCACTATTCCGTTCCGCTCGATACGCACGCGATCGTCATGTACTACAACAAAGATTACCTGAAAGACGCGGGCGTGCTCGGCGACGACGGCAATCCGATCTACGACAAGTCGCCGGAAGGCTTCACGGAGTTCCTGAACAAGATCAAGGCCGCGGCTCCGAAAGACGTCGCGCCGCTGGCGCAGCCGAGCGTCCGCATCGATTCGTACTGGATGTTCTGGGGCTTCTACAACCAGCTCAAAGACGGCGGCAAGTTCTACGACGAGAGCGGCAAAGCCGAGCTGAACAATCCGCAGGCGCTTCAAGCGCTGGAATACGTGGACAGCCTGTATACCTCGGGGCTGATTCCGCCGAAGATCGACGACGCGGTCAAGCTGTTCCAGGACAAACGCGCCGCCGTGCTGATTACGGGCGTGTGGAGCACGGGTTCGTTTGAAAATATCGACGGCCTGGACTTCGGCGTCGTGCCGATGCCGCAGATTTACGACCAGCCGGCGACATGGGGCGATTCGCACACGCTGGCGCTGCCGAAGCATGGCAAAGAAGATCCGGCGAAGCAGAAAGCCGCGCTGACCTTTGCGAAGTGGCTGGCCGACAACGGGGAAATGTGGGCCAAAGCCGGACATATCCCGAGCGTGACCAAAGTGCTGGATTCGCAGGCGTTCAAGGACATGCCGTACCGCAGCGATTACGCGGAATCCGCGAACTTCGTCAAATACTGGCCGCGTAACGACAAACAGGGCCAGGTTAACGACAACGTGGTCAAAGAATTCGAGAAAATGATGGCCGGCAAACAGGACGCCAAAACGACGCTTGAAAAAGCGAACGCGGCGATCGACAAGACGACGGGCAAGTAACGCCGGGCGTCGGGCGAAGAACGCGCGACAGGGAAGCGGCCGGGGGCAAGCAGTGCCGCCGGAGGCTTCCCTTTTTTATCGGCCCCGGCGCGCTTGCGCGCAAACTTCCGCCGCAGACTCGATGATCGGGCCGCTTCGGCGCCTTGTCTTCGGCTTCGTCCGCCGTTCATTATCCACACGAGAGGAGTTGCTTGACCATGGCTTCCAAGACTTTGGCCGGAAATACCGGCAGTCCGGGCAGCGCGGGCGGTACCGGCAGCGCCGGCGCGAGCGCCCGCTCGCCCAAAAGCTCGCTGAACCGCCAGGGCTGGGCCGCCGGCATCCTGATGGTGCTGCCGTATACGATATTCTTTGCGCTGTTCTCGTTGATCCCGATCCTGTACGGCTTCCGGGTCAGCTTCTACGACTGGTCGCTGCTCGGCGACAAAACGTTTATCGGGCTGCAAAATTATACGAATCTGTTCGCCGACGAGGAGTTCCGCTCCAATCTGTTCAATACGGTCTTGTTCACGGTCGTCAGCGTGCCGCTGATTACCGGCGTCGGCCTGCTGCTGGCGGTGCTGGTCAACGGGATTCGCAAAGGACAATCGTTCCTGCGGATATCCTTTTTCATGCCGTACGTGCTGTCCGTCTCCGTCATCTCCAGCATCTGGGTGATCTTTCTCCAGCCGTATACCGGCCTGCTGAACAAGATCCTGCGCGGGATCGGGCTTGCGGGCGGCGAGATCTTCTGGCTGGCCGATCCGACGCTGGCCTGGGCTTCGATCGTCATGGCGACGCTGTGGTGGACGATCGGCTTCGTGTTCGTGCTGTTCCTCGCCGGACTCCAGGACATTCCCGAATCGTTCTACGAAGCGGCCGGCCTGGAAGGGGCGAGCCGCTGGCAGACGTTCCGTTATATCACGTTTCCTTCGCTGTCGCGCGTGACGGTGCTGGTCGTAGTGCTGCAAACGATCGCTTCGTTCAAGATCTTCGGCCAGTCCAAGCTGATTACCGGCGGCGGACCGGCGGGCGCGACCAAGACGGTCGTGTTCTCGATCTACGAAAACGGCTTCCAGACGTTCCAGATGGGCTACGCTTCGGCGATCGCTTTTGTGCTCATGCTGGTCATTCTGGCGGTCTCGCTGCTGCAAACGCTGCTGCTGCGCAAACTCGGAGAATAGTACTTTTAGCGTTGACAAGGTTATAGGAGGGGTTCCCATGCTCGACCGCATATATCCGTATGTCGTCCGCATCGCGGCGGCGGTGCTGGCCGTGATGTTCCTGACGCCGATCGTCTGGATGCTGCTGCTGTCGCTGACTCCGGAAGGCGGCAATCTGTTTGGCGGCGGCTTCCATGTCTCGATGGACAATTACCGGACGGTGCTGAACCAGGCTCCGATCTTCGGCTGGATGGGCAACAGTCTGGTCGTCTCGGCGGTCACCACCGCTCTTGTGCTGATGCTGGCGTCGATGGCCGCGTATTCGTTTTCCCGCATTCGTTTTCCCGGCAGCCGGGTGCTGTTCGTCCTGTTCCTGTCGGCGATGATGATCCCGGCCGAAGCGACGCTGATCCCGCTGTATCTGCTTATGCGCGATTTCCATCTGCTCGGCACGCGCGTGTCGCTGATCCTGCCGGCGATCGCCGGCCCGATGGGCATCTTCATCCTCAAACAATTCTTCGACGGGCTGCCCAAAGACCTGGAGGAAGCGGCGCGGATCGACGGAGCGGGCTTTTTCAAAATCTGGTACCGCATCTTCCTGCCTCTGTCGCGTCCGGCGCTGGCCGCGCTCGGTATCTTTACGTTTATCGGCTCGTGGAACGATTACGTCTGGCCGCTGATCTCCATCTCGGACAAAGCCTACATGACGATCACGCTCGGCCTGCCGATGTTCCAGAGTTCGTACAACCAGGAATACGCCCTGCCGATGACCGCGAACGCGCTGGCCGCGATTCCGGTGCTGATCGTGTTCCTGATTTTCCAGAAGCAGATTATCAAAGGAATCGCTTTCACCGGCGGGAAGGAAATGTAGGCGGGAAGTGGAAGTTTTATCTGGACAACTTTATTTTTTAGGAGGAATTATGTCGAATCTATCTGTATTCCAAAATCAATCGGAAGGCGCGGGAGTGCCGCCCCGTCCCGAATATCCGCGTCCGCAGTTCGAACGCGCGGAGTGGCTGAATCTGAACGGGGAGTGGGAGTTCGCGTTCGACGACGAGCGCCGGGGCGACCGCGAGCGCTGGTACGATTCGGGCGCCGGGGCGTTCGATCGCCGGATTACGGTGCCGTTCGCTTTTCAAAGCAGGCTGAGCGGAATCGGCGATCCCGGCTTCCACGACCTGGTCTGGTACCGCCGCGGCTTCGACGCCCCGTCCGATTGGACGGACAAACGCGTCGTCCTGCATATCGGGGCGTGCGACTATGCGTCGACCGTGTGGGTCAACGGACGCTGGGCGGCTTCGCACGAAGGCGGACACACGCCGTTTCACGCCGATGTGACCGACCTGCTGAATGCGGACGGCGGCAACGAGATCGTGGTGCGCGCCGAAGATTTCAGCCGCGACGTGACGCTGCCCCGGGGCAAGCAGTTTTGGAAAGAAGGCTCGGAAAGTATCTTTTATACGCGCACGACGGGCATCTGGCAGACGGTCTGGCTGGAGCCGGTGGCCGAAGCGCATATCGCCAAAGTGAAATTCACGCCGGATATCGACCGGAACGAAGTGCGGATGCGGGTGTTCTTCTCACGGGAAGCGGTCAACGCCGGACGCGCGGCGGGAACCAAAACCGCTGCGGCGGAAGAAGCCGTCACCGCGGTCGTGCGCATCCGTTTCGACGGAGAACTGATCGCGGAAGAACGCTTCCCGGTGCTGAACGCCGAAGAATCGCGCGCGATCGGACTGAGCGACTTCAATGACCACGGCCTCGGCCGCTGGTGGACGCCGGAGAAGCCGAGCCTGTACGACGCGGAGCTTGAGCTGGTGCGCGGCGGGGAGACGGTGGATGCGGTAAGCAGCTACTTCGGCATGCGCAAGATTTCGATCGAAGACGGCCGGATCAACCTGAACAATCGTCCGTACTATATGCGTTTGGTGCTGGACCAGGGTTACTTCCCGGACGGCGTGCTGACCGCGCCGACGGACGAAGACCTGGTGCGCGATATTAAGCTGACGAAAGAAATGGGCTTCGACGGCGTGCGCAAACACCAGAAGATGGAAGACCCGCGCTTCTTGTACTGGTGCGACAAGATGGGGCTGCTCGTGTGGGGCGAAGCGGCCAACGCTTACGCGTATTCGGAAGAGTACGTCCGCAGCTTTACGCGCGAGTGGCAGGAAGCGGTGGACCGCGATTACAACCATCCGTGCATCGTCGTCTGGGTGCCGATGAACGAAAGCTGGGGCATCCCGAACGTGCAGATCGACAAACGCCAGCAGGATCACGGCCTGACGCTGTACCACCTGACGCGTTCGCTCGACGACAGCCGCCCCGTGATCTACAACGACGGCTGGGAAATGATGCGGACGGATATCGTCGCCGTCCACGATTACGAGTGGAGGGAAGACGTGCTGAACGAGCGCTATGCGACGCCGGAAAAAGCCACAAGCGGCGTTCCGGGCAACCGTCGCATCTTCGTCGGCGGCAGCGGCTACGAAGGCCAGCCGATCCTGGTGACGGAATTCGGCGGCATCGCCTACAAGAAGACCGAGCAGGAAGGCTGGGGCTACTCCGGCGCGGAGAACGACGAAGACTTCCTGGAGCGCCTCGGCGCGGTCATCCGTCCGATGACGGTATCCGGCGTCGTGCAGGGCTTCTGCTATACGCAGCTGACCGACGTGGAGCAGGAGATCAACGGCCTGGTCACCTACGACCGGACGCCGAAAGTTCCGCTGGAGGAGATCCGCAAAGTGGTAAGAGGCGGGCGGTAAGCCGGCGTTCGCGCAGCCTGAATACGATGTACCCGATCCGGTTCCTGCCCGGCTTCCGCGTTCGACAGCGCGGAAGCCGGGCGGGACCGGATTTTTTATGAATTCATTTTATTTTAAAATTTACCGATGTCCTCCTTGGGAATACATTTATCTGTTATACATATACAAAAAGACGCCGTATATCTTTTGACACATAATGTTCACGGGAAAATCATGTTTTTATGGAGTGGACACTATTTTCGATAAAGCCTGTTTCCGATATAATGTAAGTGTAATCATTTCCAATCAAATTTGCAGAGTTTCATCATCCAGGGAGGATGGAAAATATGATCGCAGGATTGAAAGAATTTAAAAATTGGGTATCCGGCATGCGGCACGCGGACATGGCTTCGGGAGACGCGGACTATGAGAAATTGGAGTTCTCCGCCGCGCGTCATCTCCACACGCCGCAGACTCCGAGCCCGCTGACCTATCAGGAAGAAGCGCGCAACAAGATCGTTCAATTTCATTAAGTTGTTATATATAAGCGCGTCAAGGTTGAATAGATACCTTGAAATACGATAAGCCGCAAGACTCGGGGACTCCGGGTTCTGCGGCTTTTTATTTGGAATTATTCAAAGAAAGCAAAACAGGCTCCCGCGCCGGATGGGGGCGGGAGCCTGGAGTACGCTGCGGAGGACGGACGGGAAGCGGACTTTACGGTCCGCTTCGGTACTCGCCGCCGCTTTGGATCGCATAGTCGTGATCGAGGGAGGCTTCCATAATGTCGCGGTACGCCCAGTGGCCGACCGGAGCGTCCGGCCAGTCCGCCGGCAGGTTGCCCAGCAGCGGGCCGCGGCCCAGCATGCGGTTGACCGCGGTGACCAGCTCCGCGCGCGAGATCGGGGCGTTCGGACGGTAGGTGCCGTCCGGGTAGCCTTTGAGCAGTCCGGCGCGGGCCGCGGCGCCGATATCGCCTTCGGCCCAGTGGCCGGCGGTGTCGGAGAAGCCGCCGGACGCCGCCGGTTCCAGATTGCGGAACCGGACCAGGATCGCGGCCAGTTCGCCGCGCGTAATCGCACGGTCCGGCTGGAATGCGCCGCCCGGCAGCCCGTTCATAACGCCGAGCGAAGCCGCCCTGTCGGCGTAACCGGCCGCCCAGTGGGATGCCGGCACGTCGGCGTAGCGGAGGGATTCCGCGGCCGGAATTTCGTTGCCGATCATGATGCGCGTCATGATCGCCGCCATCTCGGCGCGGGAGATGGACCGCGCCGGCCGGAACGTGCCGTCCGGATAGCCGAAGATATAATGGATATGCGAGCCCGCTTCGGGCGCGGTCCAAGCGATCTCTTCGCTCAGCGGCGATTCGCCGGCGGCGGAGACCGCCGAGACCCGGAACGTATAACTTTGGCCGGCTTCGAGGCCGGCAAGCCAGTATTCCGGCAGCTTGACGTTGTCGGCCGTCAGGACGCCGCCCTGGTACACGCGGTAGTAATCCGCGCCGTCCGCCGGCTGCCAGGTCAGCTTCGAGCCGCCGATCTCGGCGGTCTTGAGCGACAGCTTGATCGGCGCGGCCGGCACTTTGGCGGCCGGAGCCGCGCCCGTGCCGGACGAAGCGCCGCCCGGCGAAGCCGGCGTACTCGGCGCCGCCGGACTGCCCGGGGTGCTCGGAACGCCCGGGGACGAGCCGCTTTTCGTCAGCTTCAGATCGTACTGCACGATCGTCTGGCCGACGTGGATGATCCCGTTCTCGATCCAGCTGTCCTCGCCCGGCGCTGCCGGGCGATTGCGTTTCTCGATCCGGCTGTCGTAATCGTCGTAACCGGTCTTGGCCGCCCGGATGTAATAGTCTCCGTTCTCGTAGACCATCCAGGCATAGCTTCCGTCGGTCACGGTGCTTTGCGGGTTGTGGTTCTGGTTCGGCGCAAAATCTTTCAGCTCCGGAAGGTCGACCCGTGCGCCCGGCGTCCGTCCCTGGCTGCGGTTCAGCGGGGTATCGGCCCAATACAGCCGCATATCCACGCCCGTAATCGCGGCTCCGGTCGCCGAGTCGGTTACGACGCCGTAAGGGTCGATCAGCACCGGTTCGATCGTGAGCTGGCCTTCCTGGTCGACGGTCACTTCCTTGAATACGCCGGCCAGCGTGTCGCCGGAAGGCGCTTTGAACTTGAACAGCAGCCGGTACGTGCCGGGCTGCACATCGTCGACGCGATAGCTGCCGTCCGTTTCGATATCGACGCTTTTGGAGAGCGGAGCGCCCTTTGCGTCGTAGAGCGAGCCGCTTACGCCGCCGCTTTGCACGAAGCCGTCGAACGGCGAAGCCAGGCCTTCGCTTTCCTGCACGAACAGCTTGCCGCTGATCTGCCGGATCGCCGGGACTTCTTCGTTCGGCTTATTCAGCGCGCCGACGTCGCTGCGCTGCTGAAGCCGGATCGTTTCGGTCCTGCCGCCGATCGAGATCGGCGCGGAAATATGCAGCGTATACTTCCAGCTGCCTCTCGGCACGGCGATATGATAGCTGCCGTCCGCGCCGGTGACCGTTTCGGCCGTAAAGTCGATCGTGCCGTTGTTGTCGAAGTCTTCGGCGATCTTGACGACGGCGTTTGGAATCGCGACGCCTCCGCTTGTGACTACGCCGTTAATCGACGGCGGAAGCAGCTTGATCGTGATTTCTTTTTCGGCGAAGATGCCGGATTTGTAATCGCGGACGACCAGCCGGACTTTTTCTTCTTTCGGCTGGTCGCTGTCGAGCTTCGGCGCGGTATAAACAACCTCCGCGATACCTTTCCCGTTGGTGAGGACCTCGCTTGCGCTCAGTTCGCCAGAGCTTGCGGAGAACCCAATGCGCAAGTTCTCGACCGGATCGCCGGATACTTTGTCCGTAACGTCCGCGCGCAGTTTGCTGGAGGACAGTCCGTCGCCGATCAGCTCATCGGGATCGGCGGACAGCGAGATCGCAGCGAGCTCCGCCAGGTGCAGGTCGCGAATTTCCGGCCGGTCGCTCAGCGTAAGCGATTCCTCGGCCAGCGTGCGTCCGCCGCCGCGAACGGAGACCGCGTAGCTGCCGGCAGGCAGTTTGTCGAACGCGTATCCGCCGTTAGCGCCGCTCACCGTGTCGAACGACTGCTCGCTGCCGTCCGTGGTTTCCGCCCGGACGGTAACGCCCGGAACGATGCCGCCGGTCGAGCTGTAAACCGTTCCGCTCAGGGAAGCGAACACTTCCGCCGGCGGCGCGGCGCTCAGCGTTACCGCCCTGCTGCCGGTGATATTCGAATCGCTTTTAAGCGAAGCGACGACTTCGACCGAGCCGGGCTGCGCCGCGTCCGTCACCGTCAGTTTGCCGGTCGATTCGTCGATCTCGACGCCTGCGGCGGGTTCTTTCAGGGACCAGACGATTTCTTCCGAAGGCGCGGTTTCCGGCGTTTCTTTATAAGCCGCCGTATAGACGGATGCCGTATCGGTTTCGCCGGATTTCGGAATCGGCAGCGAATCGGCTCCGCTTACAATAAGGCCGGAAATCACCGGTTCGGACGGCTCCGACGGCTCGGAAGGTTCTGCAGGCTCGGCCGGAGCGGGCAGCACCGTAAACGAGATTTCGCGCTCGTCGACGTTGCCGGCAGTATCGGTTGCGACAGCTTTCAGGGTATGAGGACCTTCCGACAGATCGGAGGCCGGCGTATAGGTCCAGCTTCCGAAGCCTGCGGACGACCAGCCTGCCGCTTGTTCGGCCGCAGCGCCGTCGATCGAAACGGCGACTCCGGTCAGACGATCCATGCTGCCGCGGAATTCCGGCCGCTTATCGGCGAATTCCGCGCCGTTGACAGGCCGGTCGATCGTAACGAAAGTCTGCGTGTCGATAAGCAGCGAAAGAATATTGGAGCGTGCGCTTGTGTTGCGTGCAGCGTCCGTGGACTTCGCGCTGACTGAATGCTCGCCGTTCGCGAGCGCGGAGGAGCGGATCTCCCACTTCCCGCTGTCGTCGGCTCGAGTTGAGCCGAGTACCGTGGTCCCGTCCGTATCGTACAGCACAACAGTGGAACCGGCTTCCGCCGTTCCGTAGAATACCGGGGTCCGATTCGCGGTGATACGGTCTGACGAACTTGCGCCCGTGTCCGTTGCCGCTTTAATTCCGACGACAACGGGAGCGGCCGGAGGCGTATCGTCCACGATGCCGAACGGGGCGAACGTCGCGTCGGCGCTTGTCGTCACGACGACCGTTTGCGATTCTCCGCCCGTTGTGGAGCGGTAGCCGTCCGGTAGGCTCAGACCGGCATTGACGCTGCCCGAACCGGCGGAGAAGCGATAAGCGCCGTTCTCGTCGGTGATGACCGGATACGGCAGCTTATCCGCCCCGGTGATCGTCACTTTGGCCGAGACAAAGCCGGGCTCGCCCGCTTCGCGCGCGCCGTTTTTATTGAGGTCGACGAACACCAGACCGGATACGGCCGGCTTGACCGTGAACGCAGCGCTGTAGCTCGGACCCGGGAAATACGTCCAGGTGTCGATCGCTTTCTGGTCGCCGTAATTGTTGGTGAAGCCGCGGCTTCCGCCGGAGCTGTCCTGGCCGGCTGTCGCATCCCGCGGACTCGCGGCGAGCTGGGAAGCTCCCGGATCGAGATTGATGTTCGTTGTAACGGCCGGCGTGCCGCTGGAAGTCGTATAGTTGGTGTCGTCCCAATAAATAGTGGACTCGTTTACGCCGGCAGGCAGCGCAGGAGTTTTCGGCTGATTGAGCGCTTTGATCTTGATTCCGTTATTCGCGCTTTCCACATCGAGCATCGGAAAATGGTATTCGCCGCCTTTGATAATAAGCTTCGCATTGTATCGGCCTTCCGGAAGAACGGTTCCGGCACGATCTTTGCCGTCCCACACGGTCCGGTTGGTTCCGGCGCCGAACGTATTTTCCAATACGCGGTCCGAAGCGGGATTGAAACTGCCGTCCCGGTTGGTATCGATCACCAGCTGGTAAGTACCGGATTTGCCGGCTTCAAAAGAAAATTCGCCTCCGGCTCCCGGAGAAGCGGACGGATACTCCGTATCTTTTCCCGTAAACCGAAAACTGCCGTCGGTTATATCGGCCAGAGGCCGCGGTTCGGTCGGTACGTTCCCGGGCAGATCGCTGCTGGGAACATTGAAGAAAATCCGGTGCGTTTTGTCCGTTTCCGTATCGGGCAGCGTCGGGTCCTGGACTTTGATGCCGCCTTGAAGCGCCGAGTTTTTCATCGTGGAAGAGTGATACAGCGTCTTCCCGCTGCTGTCCGTAAATCCCCGGTTATTCGAGAAAAAGCCGAATCCGTACGGATCGATTCCGTTAAGGTCGGTTTCGTATTGAAATCCGTCCTTGGTGAGTATAAAGAGTTTCGAGTACAGATTCGCGCCGTTTCCGCCCATATTCAGCGACAGGTAGTAAGAAAACGTCCGTCCTTCTTTTGGGGTTCTCGAGGAGTCTGTCACGGTGATATCCCAGGCGGCTACCGTCCCTTTTTGCTCGGTTCCCGTCGGGAAATTATCGTTAACTTTAACGACTTTGGGATCTTCTTTGGCCGTGGTGCCGTGAAACTCGATCTTCCACCAGCCTTCCGAATCGGCTTCGACCGAAAGAGGCGTGTAGCCGCCGGTATTGGACGCCGTTTTGGGTCCCGCTTTTTCCTTGGCGAGCGTATCGATCAGGCCCGATCCGGTCGACTTGACATCCAGCGCCGTTCTTCGGCCGTCGGGGTCCGTTACCACGATATCTTCTTTGCCTGCGAGAGTGCTGTCGGCATTGTAAGATTCCGCTACGCTCGATCCGAGGTAGATCGTTTCTCCCGGTTTTGCGTATGTATACAGGGTGGTCTTGCGCTCGATTCCCGCCAGCGTGGTGCCGGGCGCCCATTCGATATAAGGCCGATTGCCTTTTCCGCTTTCGACGAGATCGCGGCTTCCTTCGGCATGTACGGGCGCTCCCGCTGCCGCAAACAGGACCAGCATCAGCAGCAAAGCAAAAAGCATAGGCGTTTTCCTGCTCCGAATAGTGCTTATTGGGTGTTTCGTGACTTTCACTTCTCCTTTTTTTACGTTTTGAAAGGGGCGATGGATCGGGAAGAACTTGCTCTTTCATTATAGAAAACCGTTCTGAACAAATTCTGAACAATGTCCCGCCGCCCCTGTGCTACAATGGGAGCGTGCCGGCAGAGGCCGGATCAACGCAAGCGGCGAAAGGATGAACACGAAAATGAGCGAGCAACAAGTGAACCGGAGCGAACTGATCGCCTATATTACGAAGGAAACAAGTCTCAAAGAAGACGCGGTGAAGCTGGTGCTGAAGCACGAGACGGACTTTATCGGCGCTGCGGCGAAAAAAGCGGGCGACGTGATCGAAGTGGACGGCGACGAGCTGGTAGATTACGTGATGAGCCGCAAAGACGTCAAGCTGAACGAACTCCAGGTGGAAGAAATCCTCGACGCCGAAATGGCTTACCTGACCGAGCAGGGCCTGGCGGGTTACGAGGACTGAGCAGGATTCCCCGAGCGGACGCGCGTCTAATAGATACGTGCAAAGCGAAGACGCATTTTTCATACGAAACGGTCGGCGGATCGGCGGCAAATTTGCTCCGTCCGGTGAGGTTTTGTGCGGAGAATGCGTCTTTTTGGATAGAGGGAAATAACAGGTTGGGAAAAAGGAGGCGTTCGGATGGAGAAACAACCGGAAACGCAGGCGGACACCGGGATCGGTCAAACGGAACAAATGGAGCAGACCGCACCGAAAGAGCGGAAGCCGCGGCGCAGGAAAAAAAGCTTGATCCGCAGGCTTCTGTCCGGCTTCGGCTGGGGATTGATCGTCGTATTCGCGCTGCTGCTGACGGGATTCGTGTATCAATGGTTCGGCGAGCAGAGCGACCGGGCCGCGTATACCGTGCCGGGGCAGCTGGTGCAGGTGGGCGGGCACCGGATGCATGTGTACAAAGAGGAGAAAACGGACCGCGCGCCGGCCGAGCCGGCCGTGGTGCTGATCTCCGGCTGGGGGACGGCGAATCCGTACGCGGATTTCTCGCCGGTGTACGAAGGCCTGCGCGGGCAGGCGGAGTTCGCGGTCGTCGAGCGTTTCGGCTACGGGTACAGCGACGTGACGGACGAGAAGCGGGACATCGACGAGATCGCGGAAGAGCTGCACGAAGCGCTGGCGCAAGCGGACGTCCGTCCGCCGTTCGTCCTGGCCGCGCATTCGCTCGGCAGTCTGGAAGCGATCCGGTACACGCAGCTGTATCCCGACGATGTGGCGGGACTGCTGATGATCGACACGGGCAGCCCGGAATTTTACCAGACGTTCCGCTCCGGCGCGCTGCGTTCGGACCTGAACCGGATCGCGATCAAGTCCGGCATTGTGCGCGCGCTGTATCACGTCAACGGCTTCGCCGGGTATTTGTCGGGACAGCGAAACGGCTTGAAGCTGCTGACCCCGGAGATGCGCGAGCAGGATCGGCTGGCGACGCTGCTGGTGGCCTGCAATACCAACGTGACGGAGGAGATGCGCCGGATGCACGCCAACGCGAACAAGATCGTGGCGCAGAAAAAGCAGCTCGACGCGCCGATGATCGTGCTGGCGGCCGACTGGTTCGGCGAAGCGACGGAGGAGCGGATGGACAGCCTGCGCGAGTTCGGCAGCACCTGGTCCACCGACGCGAAGCTTGAAGTGGTGCAGGATTCTGCCCACTCCATCCAGGCTTATCAGCCGCAGAAAATTGTGGAAGCGGCGCTGGAGCTGACGGGGAGCGCGCGATAAAGTTTTGAGAGGATTGAGGATTGAGGATTGAGGATGCGGGAGTCAGGGTTCGGGAACCGGAGATTCGAAAAATTTCGAATCGGCAGAGGAGCATGCGGGCTTCAAGACCGTCAGGTTCTCCGACACCCGGCTCCCGTCCGGCGCCGACTTGACAGGGTTTCGCTCCTGGAACTATAATGGTTACAATTGAATTTCACCTTCAAAGGAGCGAATACACATGAGCAAAATTATCGTTACCGGAGCATCCGGCCACCTGGGCGCCGCCGCGATCCGTCATCTGCTGGACCTGGGCGTAAACGCGTCCGATATCGCCGGCGTCGTCCGCGACAAAGCCAGAGCTGCGGAATTGGCCGGGCTCGGCGTCGAGCTGCGTTTGGGCGATTACGACGACGCGGCTTCGCTGGCGACCGCGTTCGAAGGCGGGGAGAAGCTGCTGTTCGTCTCCGCTTCCTCGATGGACAACACGCTGCGCGTCCGCCAGCACGCGACGGTCGTCGAAGCCGCGCGCAACGCGGGGATCGAACATATCGCGTATACCGGATTCGCTTTTGCGGACAAGATGAACATCGGGCTGGAAAACGTCCACCTGGCGACGGAATACGCGATCCGCACGACCGGCATCCCGTATACGTTCCTGCGCAACGGATTCTATCTCGACCTGCTGGTCAACGAAGGCACGTCGGCCGTGGCGGAAGCCGGAACGGTGATCTCGGCCGCGCCGACGGGCCGGATGAACTACGTGACGCGCGACAACCTGGCTCGCGCTGCCGCCGTCGCGCTGACGAGCGAAGGGCATGAGAACAAGATCTACGAACTGACGGCTCCGCAGCCGTTTACCTACGACGAATACGCGGCCGTATTGGCCGAAGTATCCGGCAAGCCGGTGCGGCATACGGCGCTGCCGGCCCCGGAAGCCGTAAGCGCGTTGGTCGCGGCCGGCGTGCCGGAAGGCGGCGCGGGCTTTATGGTCCACGTCGTGGACACGGCGATCGAAAGCGGCCAGTTCGCCGCTCCGTCGGACGATCTGGTGAAGCTGATCGGGGACGACTATACGCCGCTGAAAACGGCGGTGGAAGCGGTCGTGAAAGGCTGAATCGAATTGTCCTTGAAAGCCCGTTCCTGTCGGCAAGCCCGGATCGGAACGGGAAAATGAAAAAGCGAGACGTAAAAAACGATCACGGAATGCTATCGGGAAAGCGTCGTTGAAGTGTTAAAGTATTGAAAAAGCCCCTCGATAGGCTTATCGAACCGCTAAGCGGTATTCGGTAAGCCTAGAGGGGCGTTTTTGGGGAAAAGGCGATTGCGGATACCGAAAATTCTTGCGGCGGCGGTGTAACGGATCGTATATCCTTTAGCCGCATCGGGGACGCCGGCGGCCTTCAGAAAATCGAAATCAATTCTTTCGTATACGGATGGCGTTCTTCCGCGAACAGTTCCGGCGCGGCGAAAGTATCGACGAGGCGGCCGCCGTTCATGACCATGATCCGCTGGCTTATCCGGTGGACGGCAGCGCCCGTTTCGGACAAAGTCCCGCAGGCGCCCAGCAGTCCGGTGCCCAGCGTCAGCGAAGCCGGAACAAGCCGCAGGGCTGGATAAATAAAGCGAGCAGCAGGACGAATCTAAAATAGCTGCGTATAGCCCCTTATTCAGGCTTAATCTTACGCTTTTTAGAAAATAAGTGCGCTCATACAATTATTTCGAGCTTTTTCGCTTCGATCCGGCTTTTGGCTCCCGAATAATTGCACCTGCGTCGTTATTTAAAGAAATCAAAGCGTTTCGCCTCAAATAAGTGTACCTGTGCCGCTATTTCCCGTTTGGCACCCTACCCGGCTTTCTCGACACCCCGAGAACTCGGCGGCGGAAGGTTCCTCGAATCCTGCTTTTTGCTGTGCTCGGCCTGCATGTTCAACCCGGGATTCTTTCGCTTAAAGCTGCCGCGGCGTATAATCCAAATCTTTGAACAGCCGGTCCAGCTCTTTCGCCGTCAGGTCGCGCCATTTGCCGGTCGGGAGGCTGTTCAGGTAGATGTTCATGATACGGATGCGCTTGAGCGCGCGGACGTTGTAGCCGAGCGCTTCGCACATGCGGCGGATCTGGCGGTTGAGGCCCTGGGTCAGCGTGATCTGGAACACGAACTTGGACAGCTGTTCCACTTCGCACGGCAGCGTCTTCGTATCCAGAATTTCTACGCCGGCCGCCATTTTTTTGAGAAACTCGGGCGTGATCGGGCGATCGACGGTGACGATATATTCTTTCTCGTGCCGGTTCTCCGCTCTCAGAATCTCGTTCACGATATCGCCGTCGTTTGTCAGC
Organism: Saccharibacillus sp. CPCC 101409; assembly: GCF_030518235.1. Lineage (GTDB taxonomy): Bacteria > Bacillota > Bacilli > Paenibacillales > Paenibacillaceae > Saccharibacillus. Next base: position 379,427 of record NZ_JAULSA010000003.1, read on the forward strand.
AGGATCAATCCTTCGGAGTCTTTGTCGAGCCGGCCGACGTGGAAGATCCGCTGCGAGTGGCCGACGAAATCGACGATATTGCCTTTGACGCTGCGCTCGGTGGTGCTGGTGATGCCGACGGGTTTGTTGAGCGCGATATACACGTTCTCCTGCGCGGCTTTTTCCTTGATCCGCTTGCCGCTTACCCGCACGTCGTCGCCCGGCTCCACCTGGCTGCCGAGATCGGCTTTAACGCCGTTGATGGTCACTTTGCCTTCCGCGATAATCTTGTCCGCGCCGCGTCTCGACGTGAAGCCGGACTCGGCGATATATTTGTTGATCCGCAAATTGTACGCACACCTTTCTGATTCGAAAAAAGTTCTTTGTTTACCATAGCGCATGCGGGCGGGGGTTGTACAGGTTTGACGCGCAATTCAAAAAAGCCGGTTCACTTGAACCAGCCTTTCTCTTTGAACCGCGTGATCGCTTCGATCCGGTTGCTGACGCCGAGCTTGTCGAGGATGACGGACACGTAATTGCGGACGGTGCCGTTGGTCAGAAAAAGCAGGCTTGCGATCTCCTTCGTGTTCTTGCCTTCGGCGATCAGGTGCAGCACTTCTTTCTCCCGGTCGGTCAGCGGATTCTCCTCGGCGTAGGCGTCGTCGACCAATTCCGGCGCGTAGATCCGGCGGCCGGACATGACGCTGCGGATCGAATCCGCCAGTTCCTCGCTCGGGCTGTCCTTGAGCAGGTAGCCGTGCGCGCCGGCCTTGATCGCCCGCTCGAAGTAGCCGGAACGCGCGAACGTCGTCAGGATCAGGATGCGGCAGCCGGAACCTTTGAGCGCCTCGGCCGCTTCGAGCCCGGTCTTGAGCGGCATCTCGATATCCATCACGCACACGTCGGGCTTGTGCAGCCGGACCAGCCGCACCGCTTCCTCGCCGTCGCCGGCGCGCCCGACCACCTCCATATCGTCTTCCAGATCGAGCAGCGAAGCCAGCGCGCCGAGCAGCATCCGCTGGTCTTCCGCGATTACGATTCGAATCATCCGTGCCCCTCCTTATCCGGCTTAATGCGTTTTGTGAGGCCGCGGCTCCGCGGCTCCGGCGTCCGGCCGGACCAGCACGTTCGGAATCCGCATGGTCAGCAGCGTGCCGCGTCCTCTTGCCCGGCGGTTCGCATGCGCATGTTCCGGACCGGCAGGCTTCGCGGCGCGAGCGTCATCGGCATCTTCCGCAGCGTTCGTAGAGACCCCGTTTTCCTCGGCGTCGAAAAAAATTCCCTGTCCGTTCGCGATTTCCAGGCTGCCGTTGACGAACTCCAGCCGCTCGAACATCCCGCGCAGTCCGCTGCCGCGGCTCCGGGCGTAATCTTCCGCGATGCCCGAGCCGTTGTCGCCCACCCGGACGATCAGCTCGGCGGGCGAAGGCTCGATCTCGATCCGGCAGGCGGACGCGCCGCTGTGCTTGACCACGTTGGTCACCGCTTCTTTGAGACACATGCTGATTACGTTCTCGTTCAGCAGCGAAGTCTGGGTCGCATTCGGATCGCCTTCGAGAGTGAAGTCGATATCCGCCGCTTTGAGAATCTGCCGCAGCCGGTAGACTTCGTCTTCGATATGCGTGCCGCGCATCTGCGTGACCAGCTCGCGCAGCTCTTTGAGCACGGCGCGGGCGGTCTGCTGCACATCGCGGATTTCGCTTTCGGCGCGCTGCGGGTCTTTGGCGACGAGCTTGGCGGCCAGATCGCTTTTGAGGCCGATCAGCGCCAGCTTCTGTCCCAGCGTATCGTGCAGATCGCGGGCGATCCGCTGCCGCTCTTCCATTACCACCAGCTCCGAGATCCGCTTGTTCGCGTCTTCCAGCTGCCCCTGGAGCCGCTCGCTGCGGTTGCGGTTATAGGTCGTGACGGGCAGAAGAATCACGGCGATTACGCACAGCGCGACGAACGGCCACTGGGCGATCATCAGCGGGTTCAGGCGCATATAGCCCACATATACGGACGCCAGAACAGCGAGAAGCTGAAGAGAGTACAGAATGAAAAAGCCGATTCGGCTGCGGATATTTCCGATAAAATAAGCGAGAAAAACCGCGAAATAAATATAGCCGAACATCAGCGACATCGCGACCGAGAACAGCATCTGCATCCCCGTCCAGAAATAGCGCAGCCGGCCGCGCGTCGCGAAAGCGAGCAGGTAGCAGACGAAGAATCCGATCACCATAAAAATGCCGGCCGCCGCGTGATACATGGTGGACGAACGGAAGATAAAGTAAAACGGCAAAATGTAAAAGACGACCCATACATAGGGATTCAGTCCGGTGCTGCGCTGGAAAATCTGATACCATTTTTGCACGATCGTCAGGCCTCCTCGCCTTTCGCCGTCAGCGGACCCCGCCGCTCCGGCTCCGGTACGCTTGATGTTTTCGATTCCATTATAACCCACGGATTTCCTCCTTCACAGGGTTCGGTAGGCCGGATTTGCCCATAACAAAGCCCCGGAATGCAAGATTCCGGGGCGCGGTTCCCTACTCGCGCGGCAGCAGCGGATGCGCGGTCTTGGTTTCGAGGACGTCCGACGGACGAACGGCCGTTTTCGGCAGAACGGTCGAGGCGGCGCCCCGGTAGCCGGTAAACGTTTTGGTGTCCTCGTCCCACAACCGGAACTTCAGCGACTCCAGACTGGTGCGCAGCGTGATCGTGGTCGCTTTTTGCAGCGGAATCGACGCATCGTGCGCTTTCTCCAGATTGTAATTCGGCACTTTGGGACTCAGATGATGCACATGGTGGAATCCGATATTGCCCGTGATCCACTGGAGCGGCTTGGGAAGCTTGTAGTACGAGCTGCCTTCGACGGCGGCCTGTACGTAGCTCCATTCTTCTTCGTGCTCGAAATACGAATCTTCGAACTGATGCTGCACGTAGAACAGCCAGATGCCCAGCAGTCCGGATACGAACATCACCGGCCCCTGTACCAGTACAAACGCCTGCCAGCCGACCGCCCAGATCAAAGCGGCGTACAGAAGGACGATCAGAACGTTGGTCAGGTACGTGTTGTTGCGTTCGCTGCTTTTTGCGCCTTTGCGGTTGAAGCGGCTCTGGATCAGGAACACGAGAATCGGGCCCAGCCCGAACATAATCAGCGGATTGCGGTAGCAGCGGTACGCCAGGCGTTTCCAAAACGAAGCTTCCGCGTACTCCCCGACGGTCAGCAGCCACATATCGCCTTCGCCGCGCTTGTCGAGATTGCTGCTCGTCGCATGGTGGCGGGAGTGGCTGTACTTCCATTTGCGGTACGGCATCAGCGTCAGAACGCCGGTAATCGTGCCGACGACGTCGTTCGCTTTTTTATTTTTGAAGAACGAACCGTGGCAGCAGTCGTGAAAAATGATAAACGTGCGGATCACGAAGCCGGCGGCGACGATCAGCAGCGGCAGCGCAAGCCAGTACGATACGGACAGAAGCAGATAACCGCCGATCCACAGCAGCACAAGCGGGACCAGCGTGTTGACCATTTGCAGGATGCTGGCTCTGGAATCCGTTTTCTCAAAAGGCTTCATGTATTTCTTCAGTTCCGCAATGGGATTGACGGATGGGCTCTTCGTGGACGGGTTCATGATGGATTCCCCTTTCGCGAGCGTTCGCCGAACGTCTCTATTGTCCCCAAGTATAGAAAAAATCCGTCTGCGCACGTAGTCATAAACGTCAGTTCGAAGGCATGACAAATGTCATATGTTCGGCCGATTATTTCAATTTATGAATATACAAAATGCGGAGACGGGAGTAAAATGGGTACGGTTGAGCAGGATTGTGAACGAATGAACAATTATCTTTGCGGGAGCCGAAAACACAGATATAGAACAGGAGCTGGAACAAATGAAAAACCACAAAACACGAATCGGGAAGCGTCCCGTTATGCTGATGATGCTCACCGCCGCGTTCGGCGCGGCGCTGGCGGGCTGCGGGGGAACGACCGATTCGAACGCGGCGGGAACGAGCGAAGGAGCGGCGAATGCGGCCGGGAAGACGGCCGAGACCGAAACGATTACGCTGGGCCTGCTGCCGTCGATCGACGCGATTCCATTTATCATCGCGCACGACCGGGGCTTCGACAAAGAGCAGGGCGTGAATCTCGATATCCAGACGTTCAAAAGCGCGAAAGACCGCGACGTGGCGTTCCAGGCGGGCAAAGTCGAAGGTTTGAGCGCCGACCTGGTCGCGATCTCGATCTATAACGAAGCGGGGCAGGACGTGAAAATTACCAGCACGACGTTCGGCGAATTCGATCTGCTGACCGGCAGCGAGGACGTCAAGAGCGCCGCCGACCTCAAAGGCAAAACCGTCATCCTGTCCAAAAATACGTCGACCGAATACACGATGGCGATGATGCTCAAGCAGGCGGGATTGACCGAAGACGATATCACCGTGACCGAAGTGCCGCAGATTCCGACCCGGCTTGAACTGCTCAAGAACGGCAAAGCCGACGCGGCCGTGCTGCCGCAGCCGTTTGTGACGATGGGCAAAGCGGACGGGTTGAACGTGCTGGGCTCGACGCACAGCGCGGATGTGGAGCCTTTTGTGCTCGCGTTCCCGCAGAGCGTCATCGACGCCAAAGGCGACGCGATCCGCGAGATGTACGCGGCTTACGACGAAGCGGTCGAATATATGAAGAGCCACGACCAGTCCGAATACATCGACCTGATTATCAAGGAAGTCGGCTACCCGGAAACGCTGAAAGACCAGATCGACGTGCCGGATTACGTGCCGGCGAACCAGGTCGATCCGGCCCAGGTGGATTCGGCGCTGGACTGGGCGCGCGAGAAAGGACTGCTGACGAAGGACATCAAGGCCGCGGATGTGATCTCCGATGTCCAGTTCAAATAGGGACGAACGGGGAAAAGACGGGGTAGAAGCGGCGGCCGGAAGCGGCCATTTGAGCGCCGGTTCGGGGGAAGCGAAGCGGGAGGAGGCAGGCGGGGGCTTGGCCGGAGGAGCCGAACCGGGAGAGACAGCCGGGGGCTTTGCTGGAAAAGCCGGAGAAGCGGAGCCGGAGCGCGCGGCCGGGGACGGAGTCGAACGGATGGCCGGCCCCTATGCTGCCGAGACAACCGAAGGCGGGCGCATGGCGGAAGCGCACACGGGCGAAAAGGCCGAAACGGTAGAGGCGGCCCCGGGAATGCCGGCCGAAGGCTCGGGTGGAAGAGCCGGAGGAGCGGAGCCAAAGCGCGCGACTGGAGCCGAGGCCGAAACGGTAGAGGCGGCCCTGGGAATGCCGGCCGAAGGCTCGGGTGGAAGAGCCGGAGGAGCGGAGCCAAAGCGCGCGACTGGAGCCGAGGCCGAAACGGTAGAGGCGGCGCCGGGAATGATAGCGGCTTCAGGGCGCGGCGGCGCGGACGCAGTCGCGCCGGGCAAAGGGCTGGAAATCCGCGGATTCGTCGCGGATTACGGCGGCGGCCCGGTGCTGGGGCCGCTGGACCTTGATCTGCCCGGGCACGGGATCTATACCGTGCTCGGCCCTTCCGGCAGCGGCAAATCGACGCTGCTGCGCGCCGCCGCGGGGCTGCTGCCGGGCTATGCCGGCAGCATGGCGCTGGACGGCCGCCCGCTGGGCGGCGGCCGGGCCGGCGGAGCCGGGAGCGCGCGGGCCATGCGCATCGGCCTCGTGCCGCAGAACTACGGTCTGCTGCCGTGGCAGACCGCTTACGCCAACGTCCGGACCGCGCTCAAGATCGCGCGGCCGGAAGAGAAAAGCGCGGCCCACGGCGCGGCCGCGCGGCACTGGCTCGACCTGGTCGGCCTCGCCGGCCTGGAAAGCCGCTATCCGCGCTCGCTGAGCGGCGGGCAGCAGCAGCGGGTGGCGATCGCCCGGGCCTTCGCGATCCGGCCCGAGCTGCTGCTGCTCGACGAGCCGTTCTCCGCGCTCGACGCGCTGACGCGCGAAAGCCTCCAGCGCCTGCTGCTCGGCAGCTGGCGGCAGCAGCCGGCCGCCATGCTCTTCGTCACGCACGACGTGGAAGAGGCGCTGCTGCTCGGGCGGAAGATCGTGATTCTGGCGCCCGCCGGAGAATCGTCCGGCAGCGGCGTGCGGATCGTGGACAACGAAGACCTGTTCGCCATGTCGTACACGGACAAACAGAGCAGCGCCGAATTTCATGAACGAACGCAGATCGTCCGCCGGATGATCCGGGAAGCGTGGTGAACCGATATGCAATCCGACCCTGAACAATCCGAACGGGAACGCTTAAACGGCCGCGATCCGAAGCGGGAGCCGGCCGATGAACCGGGATACGCCCGGCGGCCGGAGCCGGAGGAGGCCGAATCGAACGATGGCGTCCGAAAGCCCGCATCGCCGCTCGGCTCGCCCGCCCCCGGCGGCACGGAACTTGCCGGCTCCGTCCGAGCGGCGGGCCGATGGGCCGCTCCCCTGCGGCTTGTCGCCGTGTTTGCCGTGCTCAATCTGCTGTGGGCGCTGCTTGCCGCGGCGCTGCATCGCGATATTCTGCCGTCGCCCGCCGTCGTATACCGGGCGCTGCTTGATCTGGACGGCCGCGAAGCGCTGCTCAATATCGGCTTCAGTATGGGCCGCGTATTCGCGGGCATCCTGCTGGCGCTGGTCGCCGGCCTGCTGCTCGGCCTGCTGATGGGCCGCTCGCCGCGCTGGAACCGGCTGCTCGATCCGGTCGTGTACCTGACTTATCCGGTGCCCAAGATCGCGCTGCTTCCGGTGGCGATGCTGTTTCTGGGGCTCGGCGAAACGTCCAAGATCGTCATGATCGCGCTGATCCTGGTGTTCCAGGTTATCATTTCCGTGCGGGACGGCGTCCGGGCGATCCCCGCCAATACGTATGACGTGCTGTCCAGCCTGGGCGCCGGCCGTATGGCGAAATTTGCGTACATCACGCTTCCGGGCGCGCTGTCTTCGATCTTGAGCACGGTGCGCATCTCGCTCGGCACGGCGTTTTCCATCCTGTTCTTCACCGAGATTTACGGCACCGAGCACGGTATGGGCTACTTTATCATGGACGCCTGGCTGCGGCTGAATTATCCTCAAATGTACGCGGGCATCCTGCTGTTCAGCCTGGTCGGATTTGTGCTGTTCGTGCTGGTCGACCTGTTCGAGCACCGGTTTATGCGCTGGCGCGATTAGAAGCTCGGACTCGATCGTGCCCCGGCACGCCTTCGAAAAAGTTCCTTGCATCGAACAAAAATTCAGTCAAATCTGCTCCCTTCGAAGTTTTAAAACACGCCCTAAGCACAGGCCAAGCCGGAGGGCGGCAGTCATCCGATTGCTTAAAAGTCAACGTAGAGCATGCAAAAGGCGCGCAGAGCGAAGCTAAATTGACAATTAAGCAGCGTAGAGCCTATAAAAGTCTTCAAAAGAGTCGATTGGGCTTCCTACGCTGCTTTTTCGTCAACGTAGCCGCAGAAAAATCTGAAATCGCTTCTCTACGTGTCCTAAAAAGCAATGCAGCCCGAAATTATCGCCCGGCGCCTTGTCGCAAATCGTGCAAAAAGGCTCCGCTCCGAAACAGAGCTGCAAACGGAATTTCGCTTTGCCGCCTCGTTATGCAAGTTCTTTTCAAAGCTGCGCTGGAAATGCGCATATCCGGTCAACATTTTCGGCGGAAAAAGAAGGTTGGCGGCAAAATGCTGACATTAAGAACACATTTTATAGGCAAATCATCATTTTTATCGGTTTTTGAGACAAAATGCGCATATTAGGTCAGCAATTTAGTTTTTCGCCCGGATTTTTCGATATATGCTGCTTTACGATCAGCATTTCCTGTTTTATCGCGAGAAACGAGCGGTCCAGCTTGAGAAAACGGCGGAATCGCTCTCAAGCGCCGCCGGACGCGGCTCGCTTTGTTTTTAAGCAAAGCATGGATTTTTACGCACGCATGGATTTTGATGCTGTGTCCGGGCGTCCGGCCGGAACCGCGCGAAAAGGACCCGTTCTCGCTCAATAGCGAGAACGGGTCCTTTTCGATTTTCACATGCGATACGGTTTGGAGACCGGCGAATCCGCCGGAACTCCTTTTCTTAAAAACGCGGTCGGTTCCAAACCCGTGCCGTCCGCCTCAGCTGGAAGCCGGGTCGGCCAATCCCGTGCTGCGCAGCAGGTTGACCAGCATCGCGGCCGCTTCGCCGGCCGTGCCCTGGCGCTGGGCGGCGATGTGCTTGCCTTTGTCGCCCTGCACGATGCCCGCCGCGTAGGCGGCATCGATATACGAGCCGGCCCAATCGGAGATTTGCGCGCCGTCTTTGAACGCTGCGCGAGCCGTTGTCGACGATGCGGACGCGCCGCCCGATTCGCCCAGCGTCAAGCCGAACTGGCGGCTTGCGTTAACGAGCACCGCGATCATTTCTTCGCGCGTGATCGCTCCGCCCGGCTGCAGCGCGTTCTCCGGCAGCCCGTCGAGCAGTCCGGCTTGGCTCGCCGCTGCCAGCGCCGAGGTCGAATCCGCTCCGTAGGCTTCCAGACCGAGCGCGCGCACGGCCATCTTCGCGAACTGTTCGCGGCTGAGCGGTGCCGAAGCGTCCGCTCCGTCCAGGATGCCTTTGGACGCTGCGGTGCTTACCGCGCCGTCGAACCATTTGCCCTGCGCGGCCGGTTTGGCATAGCTGACCAGCATGACCGGGCTGCTGCCCGTCGTGTGCACGACCGCCTGTCCGTCCGCGTTAAACGTTACCGGAACCGGAACGTATTTGCCGCTGACCAGCATGACCGCGCCCAGACTGCCCGGATCGGAAGTTCCCGCAGGAACCGGGATCGTCTGCTGCCCGTAGCGTTTGTCGTAGGTCGAGATTTCCGTCGTATTCGTTCCGTTGGTGGCCAGCATGCGGAACGTATAAGCGCTGCCGACCGGAACGGCTCCATTGACTTTGGCCCAGGCGGCCGCGTCCGACGTGACCGGCGTCTGCTCGATCTGAATCCGGACTTGAACCTGATCGGCGGTTACGCCGAGAATCTTGGCGGCGTCGGCCAGCTTCAGCCGGTCGGCCGGGAACTTGATGCCCACGTCGCCCGTGCTGACGGAAAGGCTGTTGGATTTGGCGAACAAAGCGCTCAGTGTGCTGCCGTCGACAGAGACCTGAAGTCCGGTATTTTTAAGCTCCGGCAGACGGATCGCGACGGTGTCTCCCTGCAGGGCCTGCACGGCGGCAGCCGTGATGCCTTCCGCATACAGCTTCAGATCGGCCCGGCTTTTGCCGTCCGGCGTCGTCGCCTGCGTCAGACTGGCCGCCTGGGAGCTCAGTTTGCCGGCCGTTACGGCGAGCGCCTGGATCGAAGTTCCGGACGAGGCCGGAGCCGGCGTCTGAACGGCCGGCGTCGGCACGCGCGTTTCCACCGTGGACGGACTGCTTGGCTTACTTGAGGATACCGCGGCTTTCGGCGTGACCGATACGACATTCGAGTAACCCGAATTTGCTCCGTCCGAGACTTTGAAACGGAAGTAATACGTTTGTCCGTTGGCGAGACCGGTTACAGTCAGCGAATGCTCGGAAAAATTCTGGTACTGGGATTTATCGACGAGTTTATACGTTTTGCCGCCGTCGGTCGATACTTCGAGCAGGCCGCTGCTGATTTTCTTCGGCGTATTGTAACTCAATGTGATGGTGCCGTCGCCTGCCGATACCTTGACGCTTTGCCAGGCCGGATCCGTATTAGGCGGATTGGTCGGTTGAGCCGGCTCGGTTGGGTTGGTCGGTTGATTCGGCTCGGTTGGGTTAGTCGGTTGATTCGGCTCGGTCGGATTGGTCGGCTGATTCGGTTCGGTTGGGTTGGTCGGCTGATTCGGCTCGGTTGGGTTGGTCGGTTGATTCGGCCCGGTTGGGTTGGTCGGTTGAGTCGGCTCGGTCGGATTGGTCGGCTGATTCGGCTCGGTCGGTTGATTCGGCTCGTTCTGCCCCGGGGCCGGATCGGTAATCGGCGGCATGCCGCCGCCACCGCCCGTGCCCGGGTTCGGCGGATTTCCGTTATCGCCTTCCGTCAGCGCCTGCATATCGGACTTCGACTTGTTGTCCGGCTCGATGGCCGCTTCGGCCGAAGCTTTGCCGATGCCGAGGTACTGGCTCAGGTACGCGTAGGAATCGCCTTCGTAAACGGACTCCGTGTGCACGGCGGCGGGAGCTCCCGACAGCATGTGCATGGTCATGCCGGTGGTGAGAACGGCGGAACGGAAGATGACGGTTTTCTTTTTGCGGCTGGCTGCCGATTTCTTGTTTTTTTTCATGATGCACGCTCCTGGTTGTCAAGATTATGGAGAAACCGTTCCCATTAAACGGATGCAGGAAGGGACGATGACCTTGGCCAGTTCCAGCTCCCGCGTAATGACGCCGACTTTGTTCATATTGGCTTCGTACAGCCAGATAGAGTCGTCTTGTTCGATGCCCAGATCGAGGCCGATCTCCCAGAGACGATGCTCCATCCGTTCTTCGATCCGATTCGCGATCGTATAAGCGGCGCGTTCGATCTTCGCCTGCATGTCCGCTTCGCGTCCGGGAAACTGATGCGCGGTAAACCACTGCCACTGCGTATACGCCCGCAAATTGGAATGATGGTTGACGACTTTGTGCCGCTGCTGCGTCGAGATATACGGCATATGGCCGATAATGCGCAGCTCGCCTTCGGCGTTTCTCGCCAGGTGAACCCGGATATGAAACGGCAGATTGTCCGGCGTTACGCTGTCGATAAACTTTTGCAGCACCATATCCTTGCTTTGCGCCAGTCCGCGCAGCAGATCGGTCAGCTGCGCCGCCGGCAGCAGATGGCTGTACAGCGGATCGTCCACGCGGTATTTGCGGCCTTCTTTGCGCACGACGACAATTGCCGAGCCTTTGGTCCCGCCGCTGGGCTTGATGACGCTTTGTCCGTGCCGGTCGATAAATTCCAGCGCGCTCTCCGCCGAGTCGAGCGCCGCGTAAGGGATCAGGTGCAGATCGACGTCGGGGTCGCCGCTCAGCATCTCGTAAGCTTTGAGCTTGCTGAAGCTGCCGGCGAGGCGGGAATGCGTATTGGGAATGCCTTCGAGCCTGAGGTAGGCTTTCTCCGACCGCTGAAGTCCCCGCTCTTTCAGCCGGTCGTATACCACATCCGGCGGACGCCGGTACTGCGCTTCCCAGCCGCCGCCGCGAAATACGAGCGCTTTGATCAGCGGCGAAGCAAAAGCGGCGTCGGAAGCGCGGAAGTAGAAAAAGTCCGCTTCGTGGGCGGCGCTGGCGAACGCGAGCGCGTCGTACAGCCGGAACTCTTCGTCCTTTTCCAGAATCAGCAGCCCGATCGACCGCCGCGACCGGATTCGCCCGCGCCGCACATCGTCCATATGCCGGCAGAAGCCGAGCAGCCGAACGACGCGAAGCGCCTCGTGGTCGCGCGTTTCCGGAGCGGTGTTGGCCTCCAGGAAATGCAGCTCGCCTTTTTCGTTCATCAGCAGGTCGATCCCCAGTTCGTTAATAAGAAAGGAATACGGCCGGTTGACGGCTTCCGCCAGCTTCAGCGCGGTGGTTTCCAGCTTCTCGCGCATGGCGCCGGCCCGGTCTTCTCCGTACATGGCGATGAGCGTTTGCTCAAGATCCGGGCTGCGCCCGCCGCCGCTGAGATTGCTGGTGACGGCCCCCGGGCGTCCGGCGCGCGCGTAGGTGCGGGTGACGCGGAATTCGCCGTGCTCGTCGCGCTGCACATGCACGCGGAAGTCGAGCGGTTCGCCGGCCGGGGTCAGCACCGGCCGATACGCCTGCACGAGATAAAGTTCTTCCCGCGCCGCGATTTCGTTTATCCGCAGGTCCAGCTCTTCGCGGGAGAGCAGCCGCGATTCGCCGTCGCTCCCGTCGAGCCGATACCCTTCGCCTTCCGCCCGGACGCGCAGGATGCCTTCGCCGCGCCGGCCGCCGCTCGGTTTGACGACGATATCGCCGCAGCGCTCCAGCGCTTCGACGGCCTGCGCGGACGAATCGAGTCTTTCCGTCGGCAGCAGCAGTTCGCCGAATTCGGCGCGCAGGTGGTCGTAGATCGTTTTCTTGCCGCCGATCAGGTGCACGACGAACGGCACGAGTTTGCGCAGCTCTTTCTCCTGCTGGGGACGCCCCGCGGCCAGTTCGGGCCATTCGTTGAGCACGATGTCCGGATACGGCGTTTCGCGCCGGTGAAACTGGTCTTCGTGCGGGTGCAGCGCGGTGACCGTTCCGCGCTGCAGGTCGATGCCTTCCGCATCGAAAAAGCAGATTGCCATATCCTGACGCCGAGCTTCTTCGATCATGGCTTGAATGCGTTCCCGTCCGATGGCTTCGAGCGGGTCTGTACGGTGATATACGCCGAGCAGCATAATGCCCGAAATCCTCCTTTTTAGCCCCGAACTTTCGTTGAATGCGTCGAAAGAACGGACATACAGCGGCTTTTATACTGAATATGTCGGATTTTTGAATGTAATTATGGATAGATATTGCAATAAAACCACAAAAAAATCACCCGCCGGCAAAAGGCGGCGGGTTTGCAAAAACGAATCGAAAAAAGAATCGAGAACGGGCGGCGCTCCGGAGTGGAAACGCCCGGACAGAGCCGCCCGCTTCGCCGTTCAGCCTTTTCGCCGCACCGGAATCCAGATCTCGCTCCGGTAGTCCGGCAGCTTCGGATCTCTGCGCTCGGTCCACAGAATCTCCGGCCCTTCCGCGACTTCGTAATCGGCGGAGGGGAGCCATTCGGAATAAATGCGGCCCCAGGTCGACTGCGTCGTCTCCGGGAAACCGCCGACCGTCTCGAACACCGCCCAGCTTCCCGCCGCTACGTCGAGCGAAGCCGGGCCGTCCGGGGCCTCCCGCGTCGTCGCGGCGCCGATATAGTGATCCAGCCCGCCTTTTTCCTCCATTCGCCCTTCGGAGAAATTGGCCGATGCGCTGACGATGCCGCCCGGCTCCGTGTCGGACAGTTCCGCGAGTTCGCGGATTCGCTCTTCGTCCAGGCCGCGCCACATGGCTTCGATGTCCGGGTTGGGCCCGGCGAACACGATCGGCACTCTTTTCATGATGCCGACAATGCGAAAAGCTTCTTTCTCCACAATGCGATACTGCATAGGATCGCCTCCTTCGATAGTGAGCCGGAAGGTCAGGGGAGGATAGGCTTTGAGCGTCACGCCGCTCCCGCGCGCCGCCGACGGCATAATGCCGTGCAGCTCGCGAAACGCGCGGGCGAACGAATCCGGCGAACCGTATCCGTATTTGAGCGCGAGGTCGAGAATGCGGCTTTCGCCGCTGTGCAGCTCCATCGCGGCCAGCGTCAGCCTGCGCCGGCGGATGTACTCGGGAAGCGTCACGCCGGCCAGAAACGAAAACATCCGCCGAAAATGATGCTCCGAGCAGCACGCGATCCGGGCGATCCGTCCGAGGTCGATCTCTTCGCCCAACCGGCGCTCGATCTCGGCCATGGCGTCGTTCATATTTTTCAGCATATCCATCGCAAGTCCTCCTTCTCTGCATCAGCATACCGGGAATCGCCGCCGCTCCGCCCGATATTTCCCGCGCCGGTTCGGACGGATAATACGCTTGAAGTAGAAGTGGATCTTATTGCGCTTAGTGAATTTCAGCATCTCGGACACACTTGATTGTTCAAAGTTATATAAAGTTGTCTGAACTTGTGGTAATCTAAGATTAGTAGCATCTACATTTTGAAATTAGTTGTCTATCCCAAAATATTATATTTCAGTAGGAGGTAAATACCATGTCTCCAACAGCTTTAGCTAAAATTGCAGAAAAGAAAAAACAAATAACACCTGAAGCCAAGCGTGCAATGATCCAAGCCGCCGGGTCTGTTAAAACTAAAAATGTGATCGATGCTCAAGGAATTTGTCGTGAAGTTAGAGGGAAATAAATGACGACATCGACAATAGATTTTGGAGAAAGCATTGTGCCGGTCTCAGGTACAGATGCTTTTTTTGTAGATACAAATATCCTGGTTTCTTATCTCTATGAGCAAGACGGACAGCACCTTCCCTGCTTTTTGTTTCTGACTTATCTAATTAAGAAAGAAGCTGCGCTTTGTACTTCCGAAACCGTTATTGTCGAGTTAATCAATACGTTGTCGCGTTTGTTATATATCGATGACGAGGTCACAAATTACAAAAATATTCATCCTGACGCGGATAATACAAAACTTAAAAAGCAGGCTTTTCTTCTAAGACGTTCTTGGGTAGAACAAGTTATCAAAAAAGAACCGGAAAAGCTTAAGCAATATAGTCAACGAGCGATTAGCTTGGTTCGTCCTCTCATTTCGTATTTTGTTCTGTTCGAGTGCACGGACGGGGTTGTAGAAGATGCGATGGATATTATGATCCATGATCCTCTGGCGTCCGCCGATGCTATGATCGTAGCGTCGGCTTTAAACATTCAGTGTCTCTACCTCGTATCCAATGACAAAGACATGGGCAATAACTCTAAAGTTGAAGTGCTCAGAACAGACAAAAAGAACGAAAGTTACGATACCCGCGGTATGTTGGAGAAATTAGATCTTAAAGAAGATTTGCTCGAAAATTTAGGGCAGGAAGTTTTTGATAGAAAATTCCCTTAAGCTCTAAAGTATCTACTCCTGACGAGAGGGGTTTGCTTCATGCTTCAGGACAGTTGGTTTACCGTACAGCCGATCGGGGATTCGACGTTTGCGATCAGCGAGTACGGACATTGGGAGAAAGTTCATTCGTTTCTGCTGCTGGGCGGGCAAAAGGCGATCCTGATCGACACCGGCCTCGGCATCGACAATATCAAGCGCGTCACCGACAGGCTGACCGCTCTGCCGATCGACGTCGTGACCACGCACGTTCATACCGACCATATCGGCGGCCATGGGCGGTTCGAGCGCATCTATGTGCACGAGCTGGATCGGGACTGGCTGGAAAACGGCATTACCGGACTGAGCATCGAACAGATTCGGCGCGATATCGGCAGGGACATCACCCGTCCGATTCCGCCCGGCTTCAATCCGCACGCGTATACGCCTTTTCGGGGCAAACCGGCGGGCGTTCTTGCCGACGGCGACGCGCTCGATCTCGGCGGCCGCACGCTTTCGGTTTACCATACGCCGGGCCACTCGCCGGGACATCTGAGCTTTTTCGACGAACGGGAAGGCTTTCTGTTTACGGGCGACCTGCTGTACGGCGAGACGCCGATCTACGCGTTCTACCCGTCGACGAGCCCGCAGGACCTGATCGCTTCGTGGGAAAAAATCGCGGATATCCCGAACGTAAGCCGCGTCTACGGTTCGCACAATACGCTGGGTCTGGACGCCGCCATCCTGGAACGTGCGCGCGAAGCGGCCGGAACCCTGCGGGACCGGGGGCTGGCGAAGTTCGGGACGGGGATTCACCGGTTCGAAGGGTTCAGCGTGCAATTTTAGAGTCGGAACGGAATCGGATAAAAAGAAGCGGATAACGACAAAGGCGGAGGGAAGATCCTCCGTCTTTTTTATGTTTCCGGACGGCGCCGGGGAGCGCAATACGGAAGCCGAGATTCCGGCTCCGCCCTGTATATTTTTTGTAGAGGCGCTCCTGCTATGCTCGAAAAAGCCTGTTTATACGCGGGATATTTGACGAAAACAGGCAATTCGGGTCAATAAGGAGGCAGGATGAAGTTGGTAAAAAGAAAAAGCGGGACGAATGTAAAGAAACCGCTTAAAATGCTGTTGGCGGCGACGCTGGTTTTTGGCGGTTTCGCGGGAATCGGGGAAAGGCAGGCAGACGCGGAAGCGGGACCTGGCAATCCTTCGCCGGGCGGAGTGGACCCTGCCCACTTAAAGCTATGGCTGCGGGCCGATGCGGGAGTCCAAGTTGAAAACGGTGAATTCAAGAATTGGGCAGATCAAACGGGAATCAATATTTTCGAGGATCTGGGAACGAATTCGACTGCCGTTCATGCCGGCGAAGCAAACTTCAATCCGGCAGTGGTATTTCCCGGCCAGTTGTCGAGCGTGCTTAGACCGACGGAAGACTCCGGCGTGTATGCGACGAACGAAGCTTTTGCGGCTGTACGCAAAAAGGGTGCGGGCGGCACGGTCGCCGGGCCTTACTTTTCCACGGCTTCCAATCCGGCTATTCGCTCGTTGTTCAGAGGGACTCCGACGGGAGAAACCGGGACCCAGTTCAGCGACGCGGGGTCCAGGGTAGGAAGCGCGATAAATGGAGGACCTCTTGATCCGGCGGGGAATTTCAACCTCTTTGGAGTTTCGGCGGCGGCGGGATTGGGCTGGAATAACGGTCGTGCCGGGGCGGCGCCAAAAGCTTCTTTTGCTCCTCATCCGACGCCCGTCGCTATCGGTTCCTATGTATCCAGCATACCGAACAATCTTGGCGAGCCCCTCAACGGGTCGGTGGGAGAATTGATTATTTTCGATAGCGAATTGACTCAACCGCAACGCAAGCAGGTACAAAGCTACCTGGCTTTGAAATACGGGATTACTCTTACGGCCGATAACGGCGATCCGACCGACTATATCTCCAGCGACGGCGCTTCGAAAGTATGGGCGGCCGCAGATAACGAGGAATTCGGCAGCCGCATCACCGGTATCGGGCGCGACGACTATGGAAGCCTGCTGCAAAAACAATCCAAGTCGCAGGGAGCCGATTCCCTGGTCACGTTGGCGCTGGGCAGCGCGATTGCGGAATTCAACGCCGCCAATCCGGTAAGTATCCCGCAAGACCGGTCTTTCTATACGTTCAGCGACAACGGACTCGGCGGCGGCTACGATCTGAGCGTCGGCTACACGGATGCCCAAGGAACCTCGGTGCTCAAGCGCATGGAGCGCATGCACAAAGTAGAGGCGACCGCAAACTGGTCCCACCAAAACATCACGTTAAAGCCGGATATCGCCCAGCGCGCCGCGGCCGAACCGGAGCAGTATTACCTGGTAATCGGCGGCAGCGAGGACTTGAGCGAACCGCGGCTGATTCCGCTTGACGGCGACGGACGGGTCACGCTGAACAGCGCCGATCTGCCGGACGGCAGCTTTTTCACGTTTGCGCACGTCGACAAAACGGACCTGAGCGCGTTGAGCGGCGAGATCGATACGGCAGTCGCAAACGGAGCGTTGAAGGAGGAAAATTATACTTCGGAGAGCTGGACGGAGCTTCAAAACGCGCGGGACGCCGCCGCGGCGGCGCTGAGCAATCCGAATGCCTCGCAGGCGCAGATCGATGCGGCGCTGCACAATCTGAGCGACGCTTACGAAGCGCTTAAACTTGCGGAAGTCGGGTTCGAAAAAGCGGTGCTGGAGAAAACGCCGCTGGGCAGCCGGATCGTGGTTACGCTGGATCGTCCCGTAACGTTCGGCGGCGATGCTCCTGCGGGCTTTACCGTTACCGTAGGCGGACAAAACGTCCCTGTCGAGAACCTGACGATCGCCGTCGATCCCGGTGATGCGACGAAAGTGATCGTAACGCTGCCGGAAGAGCTGGATCTATCCGGTATCGACGAAGCGGGCATCGCTTACGACGGAGCGGCCGGCAGCCTCAAAGGCACGAACGGAAGACCGGTCGCAAGCTTTGAAGAAACCGCGCAAAGCGGCCTGGGCGCTTCGCTGCAAATCACGCGGCCGGGATCGGGAGCATCCGTGCCGGGAACGAATCTTTCGTTCGAAGGAACGGTCGAATCCGGCTCGGACGTCACGGTGGAACTGCTGGACGCGCAGGGCCGGCCGCTGCCGGAAGGTTCGGGAACGGCTCGGGTGGACGCGGGCGGCAGTTGGACATTTACGCCGGTCGGCGATCTGCCGCCGGGCGTGTATACGCTCAAAGTCACCGCGGCCAAAGACGGCCAGACGGCGACCCGGACGAGAATATTTACCGTTGCCGCCGACAAAGCCGCGCTGAAGAACCGCGCCGACCGGATCGACGCGGAGAACTTGAATCCGTCGCGCTACACATCTTCAAGCTGGACGGCTCTGGAGACCGCGCGAGCAGAAGCGCGCAGCGTTCTTAACGATCCGAAAGCGACGCAGGCCCAGGTGGACGCGGCTCTGGACAAGCTGAATACGGCGCGCGCCAACCTGACGCCGATCACCAACAATCCGCCGACGCAGCCGGAACCGGGCAATCCCGGCATTTCCAACCCGCCGGCTGCCGTAACTCCTCAGCCGAACGGCCCGACTACGCAGATCATCGCGGTCGACGTCGCATCGGGCGCGGAAGACCTTCGGGACATCACGAAGGTGGAGCTTCAGCGCACTACCGACACCGACGGCACGCTGAGCGACCGGGTAACGTTTACGCCGGCAAAAGCGCGGGAAGCGATCGATAAAGCGCTGGCCAAAAACGATCCCGTCGCGCGCATTCTTATCCCGGACGAGGCCGACGCGGTCAGCCGGGTCAACGTGGATGTGCCGCTGGAAACGGTGAATCTGCTCAAAGCCAACAAGATGGACCTGGAGATCCACAATCCGAACGGACTGGTCGTCCTGCCGGCTTCTTCGCTGGAAGGCTGGGACAGCAGCTTTTACTTCCGCCTCGTTCCGGTGAAGAATGCGCAGGAGCGCGAGAGCGTGGAGCAGCGCGCGCAGACCGAACGGGTGGTGCGCGAACTGAGCGGCAGTAAAGCGGCGGAGGTGGTGTCCCGCCCGATGACGATCGAGACCAATCTGTCGAGCCGTCCGGTGACGCTGGTGCTGCCGCTGGACGGCGCCAAACTGCCGGCGGATGCGCAGGCGCGCGAAACGTTCCTGCAAAACCTCGGCGTCTATATCGAGCACAGCGACGGCACGAAAGAAGTGGTGCGCGGCGCGGTCGAGACGATCGACAGCCCGGCGGCGGCTGCGAATAAACTCGGCCTGCGCTTCGGCATCTCGAAGTTCAGCACGTTTACGATCGTGTCGCTGGACGCCGAGCAGGGCAGTCATAAGGCTTACCTGCAAGGCTACACCGACGGCACGCTGCGTCCCGACCGGAGCGTAACGCGCGCCGAGATGGCGGCGATGCTGGTTCGTCTGGGCGAACTGGGCGCGCTGTCGCCGGCTTCGTTTGCGGATGTGGCGAAGAACCACTGGGCGTCCGACGAGATCCGTCAGGTCAGCGAAGCCGGCTGGATGCAAGGCTACACCGGCGGGACGTTCAAGCCGGAGGGCGCGATCACGCGCGAAGAGATGGCGACGATCGCCTTTAACTATCTGCGTCTGAGCGAAAGCGACGCTTCCGGTTTGTTCCCGGACGTGCCGGCGGCAGGCTGGTCCGCGGGCGCGATCGCGGCGGTGCAGGCGCAGGGCGTGATGAGCGGCTATCCGGACGGCACGTTCCGTCCGCAGGGGCAGCTCACCCGCGCCGAAGCGGTGACGATCCTGAACCGGCTGTTCGAACGCGGTCCGCTGCACGGATCGCCGGCTGCGTCGTGGAAAGACGTGCCGGCCGGCCACTGGGCGTACGGCGACCTGCTGGAAGCCGCGACCGGGCACGTCTACACCGACCGCAGCGGCGGCGGGGAAGACTGGATTTCCGGGAACTGAACCGGAATTTAGGCTCCCTGTAAGTCTACTGCGAAAGAACCTTTTCTCGCCGCCGCGGCGGGGAAAGGTTCTTTGTTATAAGCGCGCCGCCTTCCGGCCGGGCAGGATTATTCAAATTGTATATTTTTTGTAGATGCGTTCTTGGTATGCTCGAAATTGGACGGGGAAGTGGACGTCATGAATCAGATTCAGGGGATAGAGAGGTAGGCAACGGTCATGAAAGCGTTACTGGTCGACGATGAAAAGTTGGCGCTGCTGCGGTTAAAAAGTATGCTGGAACGCGAGCCTGTCGATGTGCAGGTGGTGGGGATGCTGAACGATGCGCGGGAAGTGATGGAAGCGGTCGATACGCTGGAGCCGGATGTCGTGTTTCTGGATATCCGCCTGCCCGAGACGGACGGGCTGGAACTGGCCAGGCGGATTCACCGGCTCGGTCGTCCGATCGAGATCGTGTTCGTCACGGGCTACGATCGTTATGCGGTCGAAGCTTACGAGGTCCATCCGCTGGACTACATCGTCAAGCCGGTCAACCGGGAGCGGCTGCGAAGCACGATGAAATATGTCAAAAAGCGTCTGGACGCCCGGCGGAAGTACGATCAGAGTATCAGCGAGCAGCCGAAGCTGGTTTGTTTTCAGCATCTGAGAATGCAGGAGCCCGGTCGGGAACCGGAGTTTCTGAAATGGAGAACGTCGAAAGCGCAGGAGCTGTTCGCCTACCTGCTGCACAACCGCAGCCGGGTGGTCGGGCGCGACGTGCTGTTCGATCTGCTGTGGCCGGAATACGATCTCGAACGGGCCGCGGCCCAGCTCTACAACACGATCTACGCGATCCGGGGCACGATGAAAGCGGCGGGGCTGAACGTCGCGATCGCCAAAGGCGGCCCGGGCGCCGGCTACCGCCTGGAACTCGGCGATATCCGGGTGGACGCGGAAGATTGGGAAGAGCGGCTGACGTCGCTGCCCCCGCTCGATCCGTCTTCGGAAAGCGAGCATGAAGAAACGCTGAGCGGCTACGCCGGCGACTATCTGGCGGACCACGACTATCTGTGGGCCGAGAACGAACGCGAACGTCTTCGCCGGCTCTGGCTGAGGCACGCGCAGAATCTGAACGACTTTTACGTCAAGCGCCGCCGCTTCGATTCTGCCGAGAAAGTCAATCAGCAGGTGCAGAAATTATGTCCGTTGAGCGAGCAGAGCTACTTCAACCTGATGCGCATCTACGCCGAGATCGGCGACAAAACGGCGGTGGAAGAACAGTACCGCCTGCTGGAATCCAAACTTTACGCCGATATGGACGCGAAGATCGGCGCGGATATTATCCGCTGGTACAGACGCTGGCGCAAAGCACGCTAGAATCGGCGCAGACGACACTCTGACCCCACTACAACTACATAAACGATTCGCGCCGTAAAAACGAACGACCCGCTCATTTCGGCGAGCGGGTCGTTAGGATGTGTGGAAAGGTCTACAGCCTGAGAAAAAGGCGATTTAGGCAGAGGGGGAATATCGTGGAGAAACGGTAGTGGTCGCCTTTGAAACCGGGAAGATACCCTGAAAATCCAATCAAACTTTCTGGTTTCAACACGCGATCGGAACGAAATTCCCCCGGCGCTCCCCGGCCTTTTTGTTCTTGCTGGACTTTCCCGATCACCCGCAAACCCGCTCTCTCCTGTGAGCGGGTTCCTCGTGTTTACCGGGCGAATCGGTTATAATGCCTAACAACTATGCAAAAACGGAGGGATACCGGTGAAGATCGGCCGTTATAGAATGCGGTTTCAAACCACGATTACGCTCATGGTGCTTTCGGTCGTGGCGCTTGCGCTGCTCGCGCTGTACACCATGATCAGCATCGAAATCTCGAAGCATACGCGCGAAGGCCTGGAGCAGCGGGCGGTCGGCATCGCCCGCACCGTCGCGCATACCGAGACGGTGCAGAAAGGACTGGAGGCCGGCGGAGACCGCGCGGCGGTGCAGGCTTACGCGGAGGAAGTGCGCCGGGCGAACAATATCCAGTTCGTCGTCGTGATCGACATGAACGGGATTCGGCTCTCGCATCCCGATCCGACGTTGATCGGCAAGCATTTCTCCGGCGGCGACGAATCGCCGGTGCTGCGCGGACAGGAATCGATCTCCGCGGCGACCGGGTCGCTGGGCCCGTCCATGCGGGCGTTCTCGCCGATCTACGGCGAAGGCGGCGGACAGGTCGGCGCGGTGGCCGTCGGCCTGTCGCTCGGCAGCGTAAAAACGGCGGTCGGGCAAAATATGTGGCTGCTCTACTGGGGCATCCTGCTCGGCGGGCTGCTCGGCATCTTCGGCGCGGTGCTGCTGGGCCGCAGGCTCAAACGCATGATGTTCGGCATGGAGCCGGACGAGATCGCCCGGCTGCTGGAAGAGCGCAGCGCCATGCTCCAATCGGCGAAGGAAGGCATACTCGCCGTCGATAAAGAGCTGCGGATCACTCTCATCAACGCCGAAGCGAAGCGGCTGATCGGCGAAGAACGGCGGCCGGAAGCCGCGCCGGGCGGCAGCAAACCGGAGGCGCGGGAACCGGCAGCCGATCCGGCGG
The DNA here is from genome assembly GCF_030518235.1 of Saccharibacillus sp. CPCC 101409. GTDB lineage: Bacteria > Bacillota > Bacilli > Paenibacillales > Paenibacillaceae > Saccharibacillus. Next base: position 401,437 of record NZ_JAULSA010000003.1, read on the forward strand.
AATCCGATTTCCGTTCCCTGCTGCGGCTGGAACGGGTACTGGCGAGCGGCGAGCCGGTCTACAATCTGGAGGTGGAGCGCGGGGGGACGGCGCTGCTGGTCAACGTCGTGCCGGTGAGGATCGAAGGACGGGTGGAAGGCGCGTTCGCCACGTTCCGCGACAAGACCGAGATCGCGCTGCTGATGGAGCGCTTGTCGGGCATTTCGCTGTATGCGGACGCGCTGCGGGCGCAGACGCACGAGTTCATGAACAAGCTGCATATTATCATGGGGCTGACGCATATGAAGCGCTACGACCGGCTGGAAGAGTATTTGCAGGAAGCCGTGCCGAGCCTGCAGATCGAAGCGGGCGCGGTGGCGACCCAGGTCAAAGACCCGGTGATGGCCGGCTTCCTGCTCGGCAAGCTCAGCCTGATGCGCGAAGCCGGGATCCGGCTCACGGTGCGCGAAGACGGCGTACTGCCGGAAGCGGCGGAGCCGGCCGTATCCAGGGAACTGGTGACGATTGTCGGCAATCTGCTCCAGAACGCGATGGAAGCGCCGAGGCCGGAAGATACCGGCAAAGAAATCGAGATCGGGTTCGTGTACGCGAAAAGCTCGCTTGAGATCGGGGTGCGCGACAACGGCACCGGTATCTCCGGGGAAGTCGCGGCGTGCATGTACGAGCAGGGCTGTTCGACCAAAGGCGGCGACCGCGGCGTCGGCTTGTACCTGGTTCGCCGCAGCGCGGAACGCCTCGGAGGCTCGGTGTCCTGGGAGAGCGAAGCGGGCGAAGGCACCTGCTTTGTGGTGGAACTGCCGTACTTTACGAAAAATGGGGTGAGCGGATGATCCGGGTATTGATTGTCGAAGACGATCCGATGGTGGCGGAGATGAACCGGTTCTATCTGGAACGGGTGGAAGGGTTTGAATTCGGCGGCTGGGCCGAATCGCCCGAAGAAGCGCTGAAGAAGCTGGAAGAAGAATCGTTCGGCTTGATTCTGCTCGATTTGTACATGAAAGAAGAGAACGGCCTGGAACTGCTGGCGGAGATCCGCCGCCGCTCCCTACCGATCGACGCGATCGTGATCTCGGCCGCCAGCGACAAAGGCAGCATCCAGCGGGCGCTGCAAAACGGCGTCGTCGATTATCTCATCAAGCCGTTCGAATTCGGCCGATTCAAAGGCGCGCTCGGCGCTTACCGGGAGCGGCACCTGCTGCTGCGCGAACGCTCGAATCTCGGCCAGGCCGAGCTGGACGCGCTGACGAGGCGGACCGCCGAGCCGGCCCGCGGCGAGCCGCTGCCGAAAGGCTTCACGAAGCAGACGCTGCGCGCGGTCTGGAACGCGATCGAATCGCTGCCGGGCGATTCGTTCTCCAGCGAGGAGATCGCGGCCGCGACCGGCGTCTCGCGCGTCTCGGCCGGCAAGTATCTCGCCGGCCTGACGGAGATGAACGTGCTGGAGATGGACCAGATGTACGGCACCATCGGCCGGCCGGTGCAGCGCTACCGCGTCCTGCCGGGCGGGCGCACGATTATCGCGGCTTACGTCTGAACGGATAGAACAGCCAGGGCTTTCGCCGAACGAGCGGAAGCCTTGGATTGTCGAGAAACGATTTGATGTAAACCCAATTAGTACTTTGTCACAGATGAATGTAAGGTTATGCTCGTCTGAGATTCGTACCTGACCCGTGTACGAAGTCTCCGTTGGAATCGCACTTGAACCGTGCGTGTTTCCGATGGACGCAAACCTTAAATTGAATGCGGTCAAAGTACGAGTTAGGTTCGATTGGAATGAAAGTTCGGGGAAAAGGCTGGAGAAATAAAGCAGAGGGCAAGAAAAATCGAAATAGCTGCGTATAGGCCCTTATTCCGGCTTAATCTCACGCTTTCGAGGAAATAACGGCGCTGATACATCTATTTCGAGTTTTTTCGCCCCGATTCGGCTTTTGGCTCCCGAATAGCTGCGCCTGCGTCGCTATTTGAAGAAACCGAAGGGTTTCGCCCTAAATAAGTGTACCTGCGTCGCTATTTTCCGTCGGGAACTCTACCCGGCTTTCCCGACAGCCCGGGGCTTCCGCCGAACAAGCGGAAGTCTTTTTTTGCGCCGTATCCGCTTCGTATCCGCTTCGTATCCGCGCGCTGTCGGCGCGTTTCCTCGCCGATTCTCCCGACCGTCCCTACATAGCCCGCCCGCCCATCCAACGCCGGACGTCTTTTTTTGATAACGCTTACTTAATTAATTTAAAAAAAGAATTCGTTAATTTCATAAAAACAAAAGTGTTCCCAAGGGGAGTAGGATGATCTTGCAAACGATTACAAGGAGGTCAACCCCATGGAAAAAGCAATCCAGCAGCCGATCCTGCCGCAGCAGGAGGAGCGAGGCGCCGGAGAGACGCAGAGCAAGAAAAGCGTGCTGCGCAGAGTCGGCGATCTGAAAGTCATGCGGCTCAAAGTCGGCGTCGTTCCTCTCCCGCTGTATCTGGTGCTTGCGGTCATCATATTCGCAGCCGCCGCGCTCGGCCGGCTGCCCAACGATATGATCGGCGGACTTGCGGTCATTATCATTCTGGGCATCCTGCTCAGCGATCTGGGCTTCAAGCTTCCGCTGCTCAAAAATATCGGCGGTCCGGCTATTCTGTCGCTGATGATTCCGTCTTTCCTCGTATTCTGGAACGTGCTGAATCCGCCGGTCATCGACGCGGTGCACACGCTGATGAAAACGTCGAATTTTCTCTACCTGTACATTGCCTGTCTCGTCGCGGGCAGCATCACCGGCATGAACCGGCGCACGCTGATCGACGGTTTTATCCGCATCTTTATCCCGATGATGGCCGGCACGTTCGCCGCGGTCGGAGTGGGCGTCGGCGTCGGCATGCTGCTCGGCTACAGCGCGCACCGCGCGTTTTTCTACATCGTGATCCCGATCATCGCCGGCGGCGTCGGGGAAGGCATCCTGCCGCTGTCGATCGCGTTCTCGCAGATTCTCGGCGGGGACTCCGGCGCGTTCGTCGCCCAGATGATCCCGGCGGCGGTAATCGGCAACGTGTTCGCGATTATCGGGGCGGGTTTGCTGAAGAAAATGGCGGACAAGAATCCTTCGATCACCGGCAGCGGCGTGCTGGTCCGCGAGAAAGACGGCAAGAAGCTCGGCGGCAGCGCCTACGACGGCGAGAAGATCGACTTTGCGCTGATGGGAGCGGGCCTGCTGTTCGCCTGCGGGTTGTTTATTACCGGAAGTCTGCTGTCGCCGTTCGTCGGCATTCCGGGTCCGATCCTGATGATCTTCGGCGCCGCGCTGCTGAAAGTGAGCAATCTGCTGCCGAAAAAAGTCGAGCAGGGCGCGTATCATCTTTACAAATTCGTTTCCGGCACATTGACGTGGCCGCTGATGGTCGGTCTGGGCATCCTGTACATCCCGCTCGGCGACGTGGCGGCGATAATCTCCGTTCCTTACGTGCTGACCTGCGCAAGCGTGATCGCGGCGATGATTCTGAGCGGATACTTCGTCGGCAAATGGGTGCGCATGTATCCGGTCGAAGCGGCGATCGTAACCGGCTGCCGCGGCGGTCTGGGCGGCACGGGCGACGTGGCGATCCTGTCGGCATCGGGCCGCATGGAGCTGATGCCGTTCGCGCAGATCTCGACCCGGATCGGCGGCGCGCTGACGGTGGTCGCGGCCACGCTGCTGATTGCGGTCTGGGGCGGCTGACCGCGCGCCGGCCGGACTGCCGTGCCGCTTAAAGGCGAAGCCTGATCGAAACATCGAAATATCGAATCGGAATCGTAAAAGTCAAACGCAACCGACAAATCGCATACGGGAGGACGAATGATATGGGACTGCTTGAAGAAATTATGGATCTGCATCAAGGCGGCAAACTGGAGACCCTGCTGAAAAATCCGATTCGCAACAAAGAGGACCTGGCCCGCGTGTATACGCCGGGTGTCGCCCGGGTGTGCGAAGAGATCGCGCGCAATCAAGGGAAAGCGTACGAGCTGACGACGAAAAAAAATACGATCGCCGTGGTGTCGGACGGCACGGCGGTGCTGGGGCTCGGCGATATCGGTCCGGAAGCGGCCATGCCGGTCATGGAAGGCAAAGCGGCGCTGTTCAAACAGTTCGCCGGCGTGGACGCGGTGCCGATCTGCCTGGATACGAAAGATACCGAAGAGATCATCGCCGTCGTCAAAGCGCTCGCGCCGACGTTCGGCGGCATCAACCTGGAGGATATTTCTTCGCCGCGCTGCTTCGAGATCGAAGCGCGGCTGCGGGCGGAGCTGGATATTCCCGTGTTCCACGACGACCAGCACGGCACGGCGATCGTCGTGCTCGCGGGGCTGCTGAACGCGCTCAAAGTCTGCGGCAAGTCGATCGAAGAGGTCAAGATCGTCGTCAACGGCATGGGGGCGGCCGGCCTGTCCGTTTCCAAAATGCTGCTTAAAGCCGGCGCGGTCAACCTGATCGGCGTGGATCGGCACGGCGCGCTGACCCGGGCCGAGGTCTACGGGAACGAACACTGGAACGACTTCGCCCGGGTGTCGAATCCGTATCTGGAAGAAGGAACGCTGTCCGACGTGATCGCGGAAGCGGACGTATTCGTCGGCGTGTCCGCGCCGAACGTGCTGACGCAGGGCGATGTGCGCGGCATGGCGCAGGACCCGATCGTATTCGCGATGGCGAATCCCGTGCCGGAGATCGACCCGGCGCTGGCCGCGCCGTATGTCCGCGTCATGGCGACGGGACGTTCGGACTTCCCGAACCAGATCAACAATGTGCTCTGCTTCCCCGGCATTTTCCGCGGCGCGCTGGACTGCGGAGCGACCGATATCAACGAAGAGATGAAGCTGGCCGCGGCCGAAGCGATCTCGTCGGTAATCGACCCGGCGGACCTGAACGAGAACTATATTGTCCCCGACGTGTTCGACCCGCTCGTCGTCGAACGGGTCCGCGCAGCCGTAGCCGAAGCGGCCGCGCGCAGCGGCGCGGCGCGTTCCGCGGCGGACCGCACGGAAGCCGCGCGAATCCGTTCGATGGTGCCGGCGGAATAACGGCCCCGACTTCGTCATTGACGCCCCCGCCCGGCCAATGCTACAATGGCTGGAATTTATACCGTCCGTATACGGAGACAAGCTTCGTTCCCGAGGAACGGAGCTTTTTTTACATAGGGATGAACAGGGAGGACAAGGCGATGGATAAGCAAACGAAGAAACCGGCCGCGCTGCAAAGTTTCGGCCGCGAAGACGACGTGCTGGACCGCCGGCCGTTTACGGACGACGAGGTGCGCTACAATCTGATGCACCTGAACCGGGACAACCCGGAAGCGCTGCGCCTGAAAGCGGGCGACGAGAAACTGATCTTTACCTGGTCGCAGGGACGGAACGGCTGGCTGTGGATCGACGCCTCGCTGGATCGGGCGGAGCGGGAGACCCGAGTGCGCGGACTGCTGGACGAACTGGATCGCCGAAGCGTCCGTTTGAGCGGAGCGACCGGGCAAGAAGACGATATGCGCTTTTTGATGAAGGAGTACGCGGCGCGGCAGGGTCTGGAAGCGAGAGAAAATATGGGGCTTGAAGCGTACGATTGTACGGACGTGCGCGCGCCTTCGGGAGTGGAAGGCGCGGCGCGCGCCGTTCGTCCGGACGATGCGGAGACGGTGGCGGAGTTTCTGGCCGGATTCGTGCGCGACGCGTTCGGCATGGAACGGACCGCCGATTCGTTTGCGGACGACGCGGCGGGCATGGCGGCTTCCGGCAATCTGTTCTTCTGGGAAGTCGGCGGGCAGCCGGCGGCGATGGCGAATCTGGCCCATGCGTCGCGGCGGCACCGCCGGATGAACGAAGTCTACACGCCGCCCGCATGCCGCAAACGCGGTTACGCCGGCGCGCTGGTCTCGGCGCTCTGCCTGCGCATGCTGGAAGAAGGCATCACCCCGATGCTGTTTGCCGATACGGCCAATCCCGACTCGAACGGCGTATACCGCAGAGTCGGATTTGTGTCGAAAGGACGGCTGCTGGATGTGCGCTTCCATGAACCGAATGCGCGGTAGCGCAAGCTTTTGCCGGCGGGTCCGCGTGTTCGATTTTCAAAGGAGGAATCGCTGTTGAACAAAACCGACCGAATGCTGGCGATTCTGCTGCGCCTGCAGCGCGGAGGCCCGCGCCGGGCGGAAGACCTGGCGCGGACATTCGAGACCAGCGTTCGGACGATCTATCGCGATATGCAGGCGCTCAGCGAGTCGGGCGTTCCGATTCTCGGCACGCCGGGAACCGGTTATTCGCTGATGGAAGGCTATTTTCTTCCGCCGGTTATGCTGACGGCCGACGAAGCGCTGGCGGCGCTGATCGGCACGGACTTTACGGCCCGTTATTTCGGCGGACGGGTGCAGACGGGATCGCGCGCGTTCCGGGAAAAGCTCGAACTGATCCTGCCCGCGAACGTGCTCGAAGAAGTGGAACGGCTGCGCGCCGCGACCAAGCTGGTGAGCGAGAAAAAGCCGCCGGAAAGCGAAGATGAACTCGAAGCCGCGGAATGCTTGCGGGAAGCCGTGCTGGAGCGGCGCAAAGTGGAGTTCGTCTACGTCAAAGCCGGCGAAGAGTCCTCCGCATCCGGCAGCGCGCTCGAAGCAGACCGCCGGACGGCCGCGCCTTACGGTCTGGCTCTGCTGCGCGGCGTCTGGATGCTGATCGCGCGCTGCGACCGCCAGCAGGCGATTCGCCATTTTCGCGTATCGCGCATGCGCGGCCTGACGCGCACGGACGAAACGTTCCGCATGCCGGACGATTTCCGCCTGTCGGATTACCGGGCGGCCGACGACCGGACCCTCCGGGCCGTCGTCCGGGCCGACGCGTCCGCGGCCGAGCGGGTGAAGGAGCAGCGCTCGTACTACCTGGAGCGGATGGAGCCGGACGGCGCAGACCGGCTGCTGCATTTTCGGGTGCGGCATTTCCGCGAGCTGCTGCCGCTGCTGCTCGGGCTCGGCGCTTCGGCCGAAGTGCTCGAGCCGGAAGAACTTCGGACGCTTGTGCGCGACGAACTGCAAAATATGCTGAAACGCTACTGACAGAATGCTGTCGGCAGCGGGAAGCGATATCGAACAGCCTCGCGCTTTTCCAGGCCGGGGCTTGTTCGCCGTGAGCGGTCCCCGCGCGGGTTCGCTTGCGCCCTCGCTTACTCCGCTTCCGGAAAACGGCTCACGATCATTTTCTCCAGCAGCGCGTACGCCTGTTCCAGATCCAGTTCGGGCTGAAGCAGCTTCTGCAGGGCCAGGCCGTCGAAGCAGGCGAGCAGGATCGCGGACAGCGCTTCGCGTTCCGCTTCTTCCAGTCCGTGCAGCGCCGAATCCAGCACGCCGGAGATGCCGCCGCGGCCGATCTCCATCAGGCCGCCGACGCCGGCGGACAGCTCGGGATTGCGCAGCCCCTGGGCGAACAATTCATAGCGCAGCTTGTACCATTCCGGCTCGTGCCCGGGCGTTTCTCCGGCGCGCCGGCGGCCTTTGGGACCGAACAGCTCCGGGGACGCTTCGCCGCGCAGCCCGTCCATCTCTTCCGCATACTGCCGCGCGCTTTGCAGCAGCACCTCGCGCAGAATTTCTTCTTTCGTTTTGAAATAATAATGGATCAATCCCGGCGCGGCCAGACCGGCTTCCGCCGCGATTTCCTTGATCGAAGCGTGGTCGTATCCCCGGTTTGCAACAGCCCGCGCCGCCGCTTCGACAATCTGCTTTTTCCTCGGATTCTCCTTCAAGCGATCTTCCCTCTTTCCTGGTCGAACGACCCATTCAGCGTACCAGCTCCTTTTCGGTGCCGCAATCCCGCACAGAGCGCGCCCGCGGTTTTTACTTTTTCAAAAAACCTTTTCGCTGCTCTTTATAAAAAGCCCCCTTTTGCCGAAAAAAAGATAAAAAGATCGTTTTTTCACGATAAAGGCATCGGCTTGGCGCGCCTGCCGCACAGAAATGAGCGATACGACAGATGTGGAAAAAAGGACTGGAACTGCTGCTTGGCGCTTTCTTGATTATGATCGTTCCCGGCGTCGGACTCATGAATATGTGGAACTCGCAGCGGGATCTGCCGCAGGCCGAAGCCGGAGTCATCGACCTTGGCGGCTGGAATTACGAGCGGAGCGGCCCGGTCTCGCTGAACGGCGAGTGGATATTCTATCCCGGCCGCCTGCTGGGTCCGGACGATTTCGCCGAGAATGCGCCGGAAAGTTTGACGGCCGCCGTGCCGGGCGCCTGGAACCGCGCGATGCCGGACGGACCGCTCGGATCCGGCACGTACCGGCTGACCGTGCTGCTCGGACGCAGCGTCGACGAGGATTACGGGCTGCGCATCGCCAATGTGCGCATGGCGAGCCGCGTCTACCTGAACGGCGAAGAGATCGGCGCAAGCGGAACGCCCGCGGCATCCGTGTCGGAGGGCGTGCAGAAAAATATTCCGTATACCGGCTTTACGCGCGTGCGCGGCGACCGGGCGGAGCTGATCGTGCAGGCTTCCAATTTCAGCTACTCGTCGGGCGGCATTATCTCTCCCGTGCAGTTCGGGCCGGAGAATGTCATTCTGCACGACAATCAGGGCGATGTGATTCGCGATGTCGCCATGCTGGGCGGGTTCCTGATGCCGGGCGTGCTCTGCCTGCTGCTGTACGGGCTGCATAAACGCGAACTGCCCCAGCTGTTCCTGGGTCTGTTCTGTCTGATGGGCACGATCTACGTGCTGACGCACGGCGAGAAGCTGATCGACTTCTTCCTGCCCGACCTGTCTTACATGGCGGTGCTGAAACTTCAGGCCGCTTCGTCGAATCTGATCTACCTGTTCCTGATCGCCTATATGGCGGCGTTGTCCCCGGGCGCGGTTCGCCGTGCCGTGCTGACGGCGTATATCGCGGTCACGGCTGTCGGAACGGCGGCGGTGCTGATTCTGCCGATGGCGCTCGTATCGCGGGCCGACGGCCTGATTCCGCTTATCTCGTTTGCCAGCATCGTTTACGTCTGCCTGGTTATAAGCAAATGGGCGCGCCGGCAGCCGGAAGATCTGCTGTTTATCGGAATCGGGCTGCTGAGCATCTCCATGTCGATCCTGCTGAGCCTGCTTTATTTGTTCGGTCAGATGGAAACGGGCTGGATGATCGTGTACGAGCTGGTGCTGTTCGTGCTTGCGCAGACGGTGCTGCTGGTGCGCCGCTCCGTCCGCGCCTTTGCCGAAGTGGAGCGTTTGTCCAAACGCCTGCTGACGCTGGACGGCCTGAAAGACGAGTTTATGGCGAATACGTCGCACGAGCTGCGCACGCCGCTGCACGGCATTATCAATATCGCGCGCTCGATGCTTGAAGGGGCGGCGGGTCCGGCATCGTTCAAACAGAAAGAAAACCTGGCCATGATTATGGCGGTCGGACAGCGCTTGTCGCTGCTGGTCGGCGATATCCTGGACTTTTCCAAAATGAAAGAAGGCCGGCTGCGTCTGGACGCCCGCCCCCTGAATCTGGCTTCGGTCGTCCGCTCGGTCGTCGAGGTGATCGGCTATACGCTGGACGGAAAGCCGATCGCGATCGTGCAGGACCTGCCGGACGATCTGCCCAGCGTAAAGATGGACGAAGACCGGCTGCGGCAGATCCTGTACAACCTGCTGGGCAACGCCGTCAAATATACGCGCGAAGGCGAAATCCGGATCGGCGCTTCCGAGCTGGGCGGAACGATAACCGTCCGGGTATCGGATACCGGAGTCGGCATCGAACGGCATCGCTGGCCGGATATTTTCCGCCGTTTCGAACGGGTGACGGACGAGCGGAACGCAGCCGGAGCCGGCCTGGGCTTGAGCATTACGAAAGAGCTGGTCGAACTGGCCGGCGGGCGGATCTGGCTGGAGTCGGAACCCGGCGCGGGTTCCTGTTTCTTCTTTACGCTTCCGGCGTCGGAAGAAGCATCGCTGCCGCCCGCGGCGTTCAAAGAAGCGGACGCCGCGGAAGAAACGCCGGAAGCGGATATGCCGCTTGCGCCTTCGGGCTCCGGCCGCGTGCTGATCGTCGACGACGATCCGATCAACCGCCGGGTGCTGCTCAATCTGCTGACGACGGCCGGTTACGATACTTCGGCCGTCTCCGGCGGCGAAGAAGCGCTGGCCTTTATGGAAAGCGGCGCGGGCGTCGAGCTGGTCATCACGGACTGGATGATGCCCGGCATGTCGGGCATCGAGCTGTGCCGCCGGCTGCGCGAACGCCGCTCGCTGGCCGAGCTTCCGATCCTGCTGCTGACGGCGCGGGTGCTGCCGGAAGATATTCGCGCCGGCTTCGACGCCGGAGCGAGCGACTTCCTGGGCAAGCCGGTCGACGCCGGCGAACTGCGGGCCCGGGCGCGCACCCTGATCGCGACGCGCCGCGCGGCGGAAGAAGCCGTGCGTACGGAGATGGCGTTCCTCCAGGCGCAGATCAAGCCGCACTTTCTGTACAACGCGCTGAACGTCATTATCTCGACCTGCCCGGTCGACCCGGACAAAGCGACCGAACTGCTGATCGAGCTGAGTCATTATCTGCGCGGCAGCTTCGACTTCCACAACCGGGAACGCCTGGTGCCGCTGAGCAAAGAACTGGATCTGGTGCATGCGTATATCGCGCTGGAACAGGCGAGATTCGAAGACCGGCTCCAGTTCCAATGCGAAGTCGACGATCTGCTCGGCGAATTCGTGCCGCCGCTCAGCATCCAGCCGCTGGTGGAGAATGCGGTCCGGCACGGCATTATGCGGCGTTCTTCCGGCGGGACCGTCCGGCTGGAGATCCGCGACCTCGGGTCTTCGGTCTCGGTTGTCGTCGCCGACGACGGAGTCGGCATGGGCGCGGCGGAATTCGAAGAGATCATGGCCGGACGCCAGGGCGGCGTCGGCCTGCGCAATATTCAGCAGCGGCTGCTTGCCCAGTACGGGGCGTCGCTGAAGCTCGGCGACCGTTCGGGCGGCGAAGGCACGCTCATCGCGTTCGAGCTGCCCAAAGCCGCCGGCCTGTAAACCGCTTAACCGCGCCGCGCGGCCATGTTCAGAAAATGTTCAGCCTTCTCCCTTATGATAGGAATACGAAGATCGAATTCGTTGTTCCGAAGGGAGGAAGGAAGCCGTGAAAATTTATGTGTTGGACTGCGACGAAGATTCCTGCGCAAATACGGCCGGGCTGCTGCTTCGCTACGCGGACGTGGAACTGGTGGGCCGCTCGGCCGAGCCTTCCTCGGCAGTCGGGGAAGCGGCCGCGCTCGGCCCGGACGCCCTGTTCGTCGATGCGAGACTGGGCGCAGCGTCCGGCCTGACCGCATCGGAGCGGATTCGCGGCCTGCTGCCGAACGTCCGCATCGTCTATGTGACGGCGAGCCGGGATTACGCTGTCGCCGCTTTTGAACAAAGAGCGTTCGATTACTTGTTGAAACCGCTGAACAGCGACAGGCTGGACCGGACGATCGGCCGGCTGCGGCTGGACTGCGGGGAACTCCGGACGGATTGAAGGCGCGGCCCGCGGTTTGTCGGCGGCGCGCGTCCCAAAGCCCCGGCAAGCGCACCCAAGAAACTGACAGATACGGAGTGATTCATTCATGCGGGCAATTCTGATCGACGACGAAAAACCGGCCCTGGCCCATCTGGAGCGCCTTCTGCGCGCGAACGGCCGGATCGAACCGGCGGCGCTGTGCACTTCGGCAAAGGAAGGGATCGAATATCTGTCCCGGGAGCGGGTGGATGTCGTGTTTCTGGATATCGGCATGCCGGAAATGAACGGGCTGGAGGCGGCCGAGCATATTCAGCAGCTCGATCCGCGCATCTCGATCGTATTCGTGACCGCCTACTCCGATTACGCCGTGGAAGCGTTCGATCTGCAGGCGATCGACTATCTGCTCAAACCGATCGGCGCTTCGAGACTGGAAAAAGCGATCGGCCGTCTCTCGCCGGGCGAACGTCGTCCGGCGCAGCCGGCAGACCGCGCGGAAGCGGAAGAAGCGGCCGCAGGCGGCGAACCGGCCCGGGAAGCCGAGGCGTGCGCGCCGGGCATCCTGGCGTTCCGCCGGCTTGAGCTGCGCGTCCGGGAGACCGGCGCGTCGAAGCCCGTCAAATGGAGAACGGCCAAATCGCAGGAGCTGTTCGCTTATCTGCTGCACCGGGGCGAGCAGTGGGTAACGCGCGACGAACTGATCGAGCTGCTCTGGCCGGAAGCGTCGGCGGACAAAGCGGTCACGCATCTGCATACGTCCGTGTATCAGATCCGCAAGATTCTCAAGGAATGGAACGCGGAGGTCAAGCTGGAGTACCGGCAGGAGAGCTACCGCCTGCTGCGCGGCGGGCTGGAAACGGACGCCGAAATCTTCGAGCGCGAAGCGGACCGCTTGAAGTCGCTCGACCGCTTCGGCGCCGCTTCGGCGGAGCGCCTGCTTGCCCTGTGGACGGGCGGTTATCTGGAGCAGCACGACTATCCGTGGGCGGAAGCGCGGGCCGAGGAGTTGAAGCGCCGGCGTCTGCGCCTGACGCTGGACCTGGCCGCTTACGAGACGGAGGCGGGATTATCTTCCGCGGCCAACCGCCGCCTGTCGCTGCTTCAGCAGGAAGAACCGTTCGCGGAAGAAGTCTGCCGGCAGCAGATGCTGGCCTGCGAGCGCTCCGGCGATCTGCGCGAAGCGCTCAACTGCTACCGCCGGCTGGAACGCCGCCTGGACGAAGAACTCGGCGTGCCGCCGGAGAAAGCGACCCGGCAGCTGCACGAGCGGCTGCGCTTGTCCCATCTGGCGTAAAGGCCAAAGCAGACCGGCATGGATGCGGATCGTCCGTCAGCGCCCGCCGTTTATGCCGGTCGGTCCGCCGTCCTGCGTGCAGAAAGCCAAAAGAACAAGCAAGGCAAAAAGGCTCCCGGTCTTCGCAAACGATGCGAAGACCGGGAGCCTTTCGTGTCGAGCCTGCCGATTGCGGCTTACATCCCGCTGTTTATCCCCCAATAACGGGATATCCGCCATTATTCTTAATGCGCCCGGTTATCCGGCTTATCCTGCGGCACCGCGCACGAGCCGTCGGCGCAGCCGTCCGCTTCCGCGGACTCGCCGCCGAGCACGGTCAGCGCCGGGCGCTCGCCCCAGGCGCGTTCCAGCGCCTGGTCGAATACCGAATCCGGCTGCGCGCCGGATACGGCGAACTTGCCGTCGAGCACGAAGAACGGCACGCCGCGAACGCCGAGATTCACGGCTTCTTCCTCGTCCGCGCGGACGTTCTCGCTGTAAGCGTCCGAGTTCAGGATATCGAGCACCTGGGCGCGGTCGAGGCCGGATTCTGCGGCCAGCTTGGCGAGCTCCTCGTGATCGCCGAGGAATACGCCTTCCGTGAAGTAAGCCTGGAGCAGCCGTTCGGTTACGTCATGGGACAAGCCCTGCTCCGCGGCAAAGTGCGCCAGCCGGTGCGCGTCGAACGTATTCGTAGGGCTCATCCGGTCGAAATCGTAGTTCAAACCGACGGCGCGCGCCGCTTCGCCGACATTGCGATTGGCTTCCATCGCCTGCTCGCGGCTCATGCCGTATTTGCCGGCGAGCATATCGTGAATATCGCCGCTGTGCGCTTCGCGCGAAGAATTCGGATCGAGTTCGAAGCTCTTATATACCACTTCGACCTGGTCTTTTTGCGGGAAACGTTCCAGCGCGTGCTCCAGCTTGCGTTTGCCGATATAACAAAACGGGCAGACAAAGTCCGACCATACTTCGATTTTCATCGGGATTGACTCCTTTGGGCCGATTTCCGTAAACAGACGAAAACGGCGGTGAATTTACTTACTTAAAATTATTATAGTTACAATTAGTAAGTAAATCAAGCGGTAACTCGAACGATTACAAAATAAATTCGTTTCTATCCGCGCATTCTTCGTTTCGGCAAACTGAAAATAAACCGCCCGCTTCGCGGACCGGCGCGAGCGGGCGGTTTATTTCGTTTATGGATAGGGAGCGAATGGCGAAGCGGATTAAGCCCGCGGCTTGAAGATTCCGAACGCCTTGCCGATCGGCAGGAATTCGCGTCCGAAGTGGACGTTCAGCACGTTGGCTCCGCAGCCGTACAGCGATACGATGCCGATCGCCATTTCCGCGTAAGCCGCCATTTCGTGGAAGAACTCCGGCGCGCCGAACGCGTCGAGCGTCAGGCCGAGGAACAGGAAGTCGATCAGGCAGAAGATGATGAATAATACTTTATTCGTTTCCATCGCCCCGATCGTCATGAATAACGTGAAGACGAGGTATCCGGCAAAAGCGAATCCGAGCTGTTTGCCGTCGACGGTGCCCGCAAGCCCGGGACCGAACGTGCCCATTTTCATCAGCCAGTTGGTCGCCATGGCGAACCAGAAAAAGGCGTAAGCGGCGAAAGCGGTCATGCCGAACGTGTTGTTATGCTTGGCATCCTGAATGCTGGCGAAGAGCTGGGCGAAAGCGCCCAGGAAAACGGCCCAGGAAGCGGCATAGCCGAGGCCCTCGGTCAGTCCGAGCTTCTGCGACGAAGCGACGAGCGTGACGATGGCCAGACCGAACAAGCCGATGGCGCCCGGATCGGCGGTTACGACTTTGACGGTAGAAGGGGACGGGTGGTTCATGATTGTAAACGATTCCTCCAACAATGCAAAATAAAAAGCGAGTAAATACCGAATCGTTCCGTTCTTCGCGGAACTCAACTGACCCATTGTACTCGAAAAGAAAGACGAAATGAATACGGAAAAACGCGTTTCGATGAAAAATTTCCGAAAAAACAAGCCTCGGGAACATGAATGCGGAAATGAGTGCGCTTACGTTCATTTTGACGTATGATCCGGGCCTGCGCGAGAGCAACGCAGACGAGCCCATACGGTCGAACACGAGAAAAGCCGCCTGACGGATCGATTGTCCGTCGGGCGGCGGCATGAGCGGAAGCGGGAGGTTCCTTCGAATCGAAACGCTTCTCGCTTGTACGTTGTCAACTCTTAATCACAGGTGGGCGTAAACTTACATTTAGCGTTGATAAAGTAACAGGCTGCTTATTTCCAGACGTCCTGCGCAATCTCGACTACATAACGCAGTTTGTCCCACTGCTGCTGTTCGGTCAGCAGATTGCCTTCTTTGGTCGAAGCGAAGCGCACTGTGGGATCAGGTAGAACTGGTCCGGTGAGACGTAGCGGGACGCTTCTTCGATGCGGCGCTTGATCTCGTCTTTGCTTTCCAGTTCGCCGAACTTGGACGTAACCAGGCCGAGCACGATTTGCAGGTCTGGATGGTTCACGTAACGCAGCGGCTCGAACGAACCGGAGCGTTCGTCGTCGAATTCCAGAAACAGTCTGTCGAGCTCGAGGCCCTGGAAAATCGCTTCCGAAGCGGCGTTGTAGCCGCCCGAAGCGTTCCAAGTGGACTGGAAGTTGCCGCGGCAGATATGCATAGTGATGACCATATCGTCCGGTTTGTCTTTGAACGCTTCGTTGATCGAGCGCACCGAATATTCCTGAAGCTGCTCCATCGTGAAGCTTTTGGCGCGGAACGCTTCCGGCATATTGCCGGTGAAGAAAATGGACCACGACGTATCGTCGAGCTGGAGGTAGCGGCAGCCCGCGTCGTAGAACGCACGGATTGCTTTGCCGTAAGCTTCGCTTAGGTCGCGGAGCAGCGCTTCGTGATCTTCGTACAGTGGGAACTCGTTCTTGCCGTGGAACTGGATTTCATTCATTTTATCCATGAATAGGGAATTATTCCGGTAACTTGTCGACGCTAAAGGTAAGATTAGGCTCTCCTGAAACGCACCTAAAGCATGTACATTTCAGGAGAACGTAATCCTCTGATTAGAGTTGACAAGGTATTAGGCCCGTCGAAATTCGCTGTCGGTGACGATCTGGAGGCCGGTTTCTTTTTGCAGCTTGACGGCGCGCCAAAGTCCGGTGTTCAAAGTTTGTGTCAGTATCCCATTTTCCTATCCGTAAATTGATTTATTGAAATCCTAATAGAGCTTGTTAGGATTGTAAATCTTGTTTGGATGATTGAATGAGTAAACATAGCCTCACAGACTATGTGATGAAGTCTTCTAAAAAAACAATTTTTTCAGGCACTTTTTTTAATGTTACAGAGGACAAGTCAATGATTTTTACTTAGAACGAAATTTATTACTGATATATAGCAAAATACCAATAATGAATGATCCATAAAAATAAAAAGCATTAGCATCAGGACCGGAGAAAACATCAATACCTATGAAATTGAATAGTAAAGACAATATTAAAGTAGAAACAAAAGTGCCAAAAATATAAAGAAATAAAACCATTGCATGCTCATTCCTTTTGTTTTAGTTTGTATAAAATTATTAATCTATGAAGCTTGCTATATAATATACTTACTCATTGGATCGCTTATATATCATTGAAATTGTAACATTACCTAAATAACCATACAATTTTAATTCTAAATACTTTAGATTAAAAAATCTCCTCATTGAGTTAATGAGAAGATTTTTGTGGAATACTAATTATATCATAAGACAGTTTACAAAATGAAGGTAAAGCGGTTACCGTAACTAAATTGTCCAACTCCACTAAAAGAAATGTAACCAAAGTTGAGTGATACTGCAGTGACAAATGCTGGAACTGTTCGATGAGAATAGCCCACTTCAATAGCGGTAGTAGTTCCTCTAAGAGAAGTTAAATAGCGCAATTCTTGACGTCCCCATCCACTTTGAACACCAGAAACTCCAGCATACTTTATATCAACATTCCAAGCAGTTCCGCTAACTTTTTGGGTTTGTACTGGCGAACTATATGATCTCGAACCAATAGAGTCGACGAGAGTGTGTTGTCCATTTGCAGTTCCCGTAGGTACGGCAGCTTCTTTCCAAGCCATAGCTAGAGTATCAGTAAGATAAACTTCTGGATTTCCATCCCAATAGTATGTAGCGTAAACTTGGTAAATACTTTCTTTGCCATTATTCGATGTGCCTGAATATACTGCATAGCCGGACAGAATTGGAGTGGGAACTAATCCTGTAATGCCAAATTGATCAGGATTTAACTCATTTCCTTTGTTTTGATTTAAGTCTATAGAATCTATTTTCTGTAAAATTGCTTTTTTACCTTTTTTAGAAGAAATCTCTCTTTTTAAATCAATTGGCATTCCTGAAATTTCCTCCGAATTAAACCCCATTTCTTTCAACTGGTTATCTAATTCAACTTCATTTGCATAAGTGGAATCCGGCAAAGCAGAGATTAAGTCTTCTTTAGGATCCTCAACAACTTCAGCACTAGCGCTAGATAAAAAAGTAAACACCATAAGCAACGACAACATAACACTTAATACATTCTTTTTTCTCAAAATAGCAACTTTCTTTCATAATTAATTTATATTTGTTTCGTAGTGAATCCTTTATTAGCAAGTGAGTTTAATAACATAAATTTAAATTTAAAAATTACATCATTATCGCTTACTTGTAACATAGAATACTACAATTACAAATTATACTAAAATATTTTTGAAAGTAAAGATAATTGTAAAAAATCTTATCCATAAATTAATCATTACCATACAAGGACTGATTTGGTGTCAATATAAATTTGATAAGTAAAAGTAAGCTGAAACAAGCGTAAGAAATATCGTCAAAAAATTTAAATGCTTAGTCTCTTATGGTTTGGAGGAGAAAGAAAAAGAGTACGTTCTAAAAACATTAATTAAATTAATTTAAATTCAAAAAAATGTATATAATATGTATTTTTTAAATTATATATTACAAAATAAATATATTTACTATATTTTATATGACGGATTGTAAAATGAGCTGCAACACCTCGAATTGAATATAAAACGGCTTATGGCCGGATTCGTGTAGAATAAAGTCCCCACAACCTCTCTACAAGGAGAATCTACTATGAGCTACACTCCTTTTAGCATAATCGAACGCAGCAAACTAGAACTCTTACGCAGTCAGGGAGCCGGGGTCCGGGCGATTGGACGGGCATTGGGCCGATCAGCGGGAGCCGTCAGCCGGGAATTGAGGCGCAATGGATCACCCGAACGGTACGAGGCGCAAGAAGTCCAACAAGCTTACGCGGATCGAAGAGAAGCTTCGAAACCCAACGGAAAATGGAATCCAACACTGGCGAGCGAGATCGAAGCGGATCTCAAGAAGACCCATTCTCCCGAGCAAATCGCAAGTCGTCGGAAAGCTAAGGGGCTTCCCACGGTCGCTTTTAAAACGCTCTACAACTGGCTCTACACGGGCCGACTAAACCGTGGGGATCTCCAGGTCCTTCGGCACAAAGGCAAACGCCGGAAACCGCCGGAGAAACGGGGACGCTTTACCCTCGGCCTCTCGATCCAGCAGCGTCCGAAAGAGATTCGCAGCCGAGAAACGTTCGGCCACCGGGAACTGGATACTGTCGTCTCCAGCCGTGGAAAAAGCAAAGCTTGCTTCGCGACCTTCATCGAACGAAAAACTCAATTTTACCAGGCGATTAAGATGGCGAATCGAACGGCGTTGTCGATGGAAGTCGCCTTTGGCGTGTTGGCTGCGCAGTATCCGAAGGCGGCGATTCAAACGGCAACGGTAGACCGGGGCAAAGAATTTGCTTGTCATGCTGCGCTCAAACAGGTCCATGGCGTGGAGGTTTACTTTGCTAATCCGTATTCCTCTTGGCAGCGAGGCTCAAACGAGAATGCAAATGGCCTGCTTCGAGAGTTTTTTCCCAAAGGCCATGATTTTGCCGACGTATCCGACGCCGAGCTTCAGCAGGCTCTTGACCTCATTAACAACCGGCTTCGCAAATGTCTAAGCTGGAACTCGACGCACGAATCTTTTCAACATGAGTTGTTGCACTTGGATTGATAATTCGTCATATAAGTAAAAATTTAATATATTTATTTTGATAAAAGGAGTAAAAACTCGGCCAGTCTATCATAGACTGGCCGAGTTTTTACACATCTTTATTCAAAATATATAATTTTTTTATGATCCAGTAATAAATCTAGTTTGTATTAAGTAAAAAATGATATTTATTATTAATCCCTGAACAGGAAATCGATCTGTTCGATCTGCTGAGGGCTCAGGTCGACGTCCAGGGTTTTGAGGTTGGCGGAGACCTGGTCGTCGGTTTTGGCGCCCGGGATCACGGCGTCGATGGCGCTCCGGGTCAGGTACCAGGCGAGGACGACGTTGGCGATGCCGGCGTTCTGGGCGACGGCGATTTCGCGCAGGCGGTTGACTTTTTCCACGCTGCGCTTGAAGGTCTCGCCCTGGAACAGCGGATTGCGCAGTTTGCTCTCGCTCAGTTTGTCGTCTTCGCTGTATTTGCCGGTCAGCAGGCCGGAAGCGAGCGGGAAGTAAGGGACGAACGAGATGCCGTTTGCTTGCGCGTAAGGCAGCAGTTCGTCTTCGGCGCCGCGTTTGAACAGGTTGTATTCGCCCTGGAACACGTCGACGTGGCCGTCCTGGTTGGCTTCGCGCAGCTGATCGATCGAGAAGTTGGACACGCCGATCGCACGGATCTTGCCTTCCTGTTTGAGCTTCGCCAGCTCGCCCACGGCTTCGTTTTTCGGCGTATGTTCATCCGGGAAATGAATATAGTAAAGGTCGATATAGTCGGTTTGCAGACGCTTGAGGCTGTCTTCGACCGACTGCCGCAGGAAGGCCGGGGAGTTGTCGAATTCGGTCTTCCCGCCGACGATCTTGTGCGCGCCTTTGGTGGCGATTACGACATCGTCCCGGCGGCCGAGTTCTTGCAGCACCTGTCCGATCAGCTCTTCCGAACGACCGGGTCCGTAGATAAACGCCGTATCCAGAAAATTGATGCCTGCGCTCAGCGCCGCGCGCACCGAGGCTTTACCGGCTTCTTCGTCCAGGTTCGGAAACAGATTATGTCCGCCGACGGCGTTGGCGCCGAGGCCGACAGGCGATACGTCCAATCCGCTTTTGCCCAGTTTCACTCTTGTGTTCACTGCTTTTGTCATAAAAGAACCCTCGCTTTCCGGAAAATAAAAGGTCTGAATGCTCAATCCACTTTCGCCCCGTACGAGCGCATAAACAGCACCGCCTGCTCCCGGTCCATGCGCACGTTCTTGACGTCGAGCGCTTTGAAATCGATTCCGTCGAGCACGGCGTCGCGCAGATCCGCGCCGGCCAGCTTCGACTTGGCGAGCTGGCAGCGGGTCAGGTCCGCGCCGCGCAGGTCGGCTTTTTGCAGGCTGCATTCCGATAGGTCGGCTTCGTAGAAACGCGCGCCGCGCAGATCCTGCCGGTCGAGCCGGGCGTGGCGCAGATTGGTGTACGACCAGTCCCCGCGCACGACCGTGAAGCCGTCCAGCTTCGCGCCGGCGAAGTCGGAACCCGTCATCTTGCAGCTGTCGAACTTGGCCGCGAACAGATTCGCTTCGGCAAAATTGCAGTTTTCGAACGCCGTTTCGCGGTGGATGGAGCCGTTCAGCCCCGCGCCGCGAAAATCGCATTCGGTAAACCGGCAGTTCTGCGTCAGCATCTCCTCCAGGGAGCCGAACGAGAACCTGCATTTGATAAACGTGCAGTTCGTCAGTTCCCCGTCCCGCAGATCCTGCGCGCCGAAATCGACGTCTTCGTAAGTCCGGTTTTCGTATTCAAACATAGCGTTCGCTGATCTCCTTCCGCCGTTCCCGGCCGCCTGGCGGTTCAGGCCTTGCGTTCGAACGACTGTACCACGGCCAGAATGACTTCGGTCGCTTTGACCATATTGTCGGCGGACACGTACTCGTAGCGGCCGTGGTAGTTCTCGCCGCCGGTGAAGATGTTCGGCGTCGGCAGGCCCATATACGACAGCTGCGAGCCGTCCGTGCCGCCGCGGATCGGACGGATGTCCGGTTTGATGCCGAGCCCTTCCATCGCTTCGCGCGCAATATCGACGATCTCGATCACCGGTTCGATTTTCTCGCGCATATTATAGTACTGGTCGCGCAGCTCCAGAATCACGTTCTCTTCGCCGTAAGTCTGACGGAACTCGGCCACGATGTTTTCCAGCATGTTTTTGCGGCGCTCGAAGCTTTCCCGGTCGAAGTCGCGGACAATGTACGACAGCGTCGCCCGGTCCGTGCCGCCGCCCATCTGGATCAGGTGGAAAAAGCCGTCGTAACCGTCCGTGAATTCCGGCGATTCCTGCTCCGGCAGACGCCGGTGGAATTCCATCGCGATCTTCGCAGCATTGATCATTTTGCCTTTCGCCGTGCCCGGATGGACGCTGACGCCGTTGATCGTGACTTTGGCGGCCGCGGCGTTAAAACTTTCGTATTCCAGCTCGCCCAGCGGTCCGCCGTCCATCGTATACGCGTACTTCGCGCCGAACTTTTCGACGTCGAAGCGCTGCGGTCCGCGGCCGATTTCTTCGTCCGGCGTGAACGCGACGCGGATCTTGCCGTGCTTGAGTTCCGGGTGCGCGATCAGGTAGTTCAGCGCGGTCATGATCTCGGCCATGCCGGCTTTGTCGTCGGCGCCGAGCAGCGTCGTGCCGTCGGTCGTGACCAGCGTGTGGCCGACGTAGTGCGTCAGCTCGGGAAACTCGCGCGGGGACAAAACGATATTCAGCTCCGTATTGAGCACGATATCGCCGCCGTCGTAGCTGTCGATTACCTGCGGATTCACGTTGGCGCCAGTCAGTTCCGTCGCGGTGTCGAGATGGGCGAGGAAGCCGATCACCGGCACGTTTTCTTTGTCCGTATTGGCGGGGAGCGTTGCCATTACGTAGGCGTTCTCGTCGAGCGTGATTTCCGTCAGGCCCAGTTCCGTCAGCTCGCGCACGAGCTGCTCGGCCAGCAGCATCTGTCCCGGCGTGGACGGGCAGGTCTCGCTCTCGTCGTTGGACTGGGTATCGAAACGGGCGTAACGGTCGAGACGTTCGATCAGCTCTTTTTTCATGGATAAACTCCTTCTTTCCGCTTCGGTTCCTCCATATAAATGCGTTACACGCAGGAACCGTTCGATTTGGCCGCCCCGCGGTCAATGCGACAGGCAGGCGCATACCGTTATTTTAGCATGGAAAACTCGGCTGGCGCATCAAGCGCAAACATGCGACAATACAAACGCAAATATTTCCGGCGCACGGAGGTCGAATATGAATTCCATGATCGATAGAAGCGAAGACAGAAACGAAGCGGGCGGCCTGGACGTTTCCCTGGTCGTGTTCCAGGGGCCGAGCGCTTCGGGCAAAACGACGCTGCAGGCGCTGCTGGGACTGCCGCGCATCGTCACCTGGACGTCGCGGGCGCCGCGGGAAGGCGAAATCGACGGCGTCGATTATCATTTTGCGCGGCGGGAAACGCTGGAGCGCATGATGCGCGAAGGATCGATGCTGGAGACGAGCGAATACCGCGGACATCTGTACGGCACGTCGCTGGCTTCCATCCGGGAAACGGCGGAAGGCGGGCAGGCCCGCTCGATCGTGCTCGATCCGAGCGGCGCGAGGGTGGCGCGGGAACTGCTCGGCGAGCGTTCGCTGCTGCTCGGCGTGTCGGCGTCGCGCGGCGAATGCGAAGCGCGTTTGCTTGCGCGCGGGTCCGACGAAGCGCAGATCGCGGCGCGGCTCGCCGGCTACGACGAAGAGATCGCCGCGCTGGACGGCTGCGACCTGGTCGTGCGCAGCGGCGAAGGGGCTCTTGCGCGCGCCGGTTCGATCGTCCGGGCGCTGCGTCCGCTGCTGGGGGCGGCGGACTGAAGCGCCCGGACGCAAAAAAGCGGCGGGCCGCGAATGCGGTCGGCCCCGGCCGATTACGGCGCAAGACAGTAGGCTTAGGTCCCGAAAGCAAGCAGGTAAAAGAAAGGTCTTCCGGGTCTATCGGACCGAGGGGGTTTTTCTTTACTGCGCCTCCCGACCCGAACATTTGTAAAAAGATTGCTTTCGAATACGAGGTATGATAAGATCGTCTTAGTCATGAACGGACTGAACATACCTGATTTCACATATTGGAAAGGGTTGTCATGAGTGGTTTATGGAACCTTTTCCAATGTGTGATTTTTTTATATCCCAAACGGACCATAAAAAATGCATGTTGCCGGGCTTTTCGACAAGATCCGGAATTAAATTTTTGGAGGTATTCTCTCATGGAAACAGGTACAGTTAAGTGGTTTAACGCAGAAAAAGGTTACGGCTTCATCGAAGTTGAAGGCGGCAACGACGTATTCGTACACTTCTCCGCAATCCAAGGCGACGGCTTCAAAACCCTCGACGAAGGACAACGCGTAGAATTCAACATCGTTGACGGCAGCCGCGGACCGCAAGCTGAGAACGTTGTAAAGCTGTAATTTAGCTTTGGAAAGACTGTCCTTAACTTGTGTTGAGGACAGTCTTTTTTTCGTATCAACGTCCGTCAGCTGTCGCTGAGCATGTTTTTAATCCAACCCGAGGAGGCGCACTTATGTATTTTCGCAAGAAGATGTCCGACGATGTTCCTGAAGAAGAGACGGCAGTGTGGGTTTGCGGGAAGGAAGAATGCAAAGGCTGGATGAGGGATAATTTTTCGTTCGACGACGTTCCGGTCTGCCCGATCTGTTCTTCTCCCATGCAAAAAAGCGTGAGAAAGCTTCCGGTGCTGGCCAATTTGACCGCCGAAGCCAGACAGAAAGCGAAATAGGAAAGACGCGAACGAAAAGCAAAGCAAGCCGATACAGCATCGCATCGAGCCACCGCCAAGGAGCCGCAACGCGGAATCCGGATGCGGTTTTTTTTGCGTTTACGGGCAAATTCGCTTTGCGAGAGTAAAAGGCCGATTAGAAGGATTAGCGAACAAATAGTATAATGCTGACAAACGCATAACTGCCGTAAGCATCGGGCGGAATACAGAGAATACGCCGAGGGGGAAAATGTCATGCAAGCACGACGCGTCAAGATTACGGGAACGGGAAAATATGTGCCGGGCGCCGGAATACCGGATTCGGAGATCGACCGGAGGCTGGGGATCGAACCCGGCTGGGTAATGCGCAAAACGAGCGTCGCCAATCGTCACTTCGCGGGCGAAGAAACGGCGGCTCAGATGGGCGCTTTCGCCGTGCGCGATGCGCTGGAAGCGGCCGGGCTGTCGTTCTCCGATATCGACTGCCTGGTCTGCGCGAGCGGCACCATGCAGCAGCCGATTCCGTGCACCGCTTCGCTGATCCAGGAAGCGCTGGGCGAACAGGATTCCGGCGTTCCGTGCTTCGATATCAACTCGACCTGCCTGAGCTTTGTGACCGCGCTCGATACCATGTCGTATCCGGTCGACGCGGGGCGCTACCGCCGCATCCTGATCGTGTCCACCGAGATTGCTTCGAAAGGACTGGACTGGTCGAACAAAGAAAGCGCGGCGCTGTTCGGGGACGGAGCCGCGGCCGCGGTCGTGGAGCGTTCGGCCGAAGGCGAGCCGTCGCGCATCCTGCACGCCGCGATGACCACGCACAGCGAAGGCGCGCACCATTCCGAGATCCGCGGCGGCGGCAGCGGGATCCCGGCTTCGCTTTACAGTGAAGAAAACGCGGCCGATTACCTGTTCTCGATGGACGGCGAAGCGATCTTCCGCCAGGCTTCGCGCCTGCTGCCGGAGTTTATGCGGAAGCTGCTCAGCGGCGCGGGGCTGTCCATGTCCGACTTCAAGCTGGTCGTGCCGCATCAGGGCAGCGTGATGGCGATGAAGCTGCTGCGGCGCAAGCTGGGCATTTCGGAAGAACAGATGCTGTTTATCGCGCCGCATTACGGCAACGTAATCGCTTCGTCGATCCCGCTCGGACTCGATATGGCCGTGCGCGAAGGCCGGCTTGCGCGCGGCGACAACGTGCTGCTGGTCGGCACGTCCGCCGGACTGTCGCTCGGCGGAGTCGCGCTGGTGTATTGAGCAGTGAAGTGCGAAAATCCACTTTATTTGTCCGGGAACGCCTGTGGATTGCGAAACGGATGCAGGAATCCATCTTAATTCCGCGGTTGGGCAAGCTTTTGCGATTATACCGCGAATAAAGTGGATTTCTGCATTTGATCGGGAGAATCGGGGCGCGGGCGGAGAAAGAGATGGATTTGTGCACTTTATTTGGACAAGGACAGAGCAGGGCGACGCGGAGAGGAAAAGTCCGGCGATTCTTGCTATCCGGCCGGGGCGAGGGAGAAGGCCGGGTTACGGCCGGACGATGTCCCGCGCGCAGTCGGACTTGCAGCCGTTCGAAAAAGCGGCGGATACGGGCGAACGACAAGCGAAGGAGGAAGACGATGAACGGACTGCGGGTTCTGATTACGGGCGGACGCGCGCCCTGCGCGCTGGATCTTTCGCGCGCTTTCGCGGCGCGCGGCGCGGAAGTGTACGCCGCGGAAAGCCTGGAGCATCATCTGTGCGCGGGTTCGCGCGCGGTCAAACGCAGCTTCCGCGTGCCGCCTCCGGCGCAGGACCCGGACGGCTACGCCGCGGCGCTGCGCGAGATCGTGCGCAGCGAAGAGATCGGCCTGCTGCTGCCGACCTGCGAGGAGATCTTCTATATCTCCGCGCATCGGGGCGGCTTCGGCCCCGACTGCCGCGTGCTGGCGCCGCCGCTCGAAACGCTGCGCGAACTGCACAGCAAATGGGCCTTTATCCGCCTCTGCGCGAGGCTG
This sequence comes from Saccharibacillus sp. CPCC 101409, assembly GCF_030518235.1. GTDB lineage: Bacteria > Bacillota > Bacilli > Paenibacillales > Paenibacillaceae > Saccharibacillus. The sequence goes on from NZ_JAULSA010000003.1 coordinate 426,968, forward strand.
GGCTTCGCGGTGCCGGAAACGGTCCGGTTGGAGTTTCCGGACCGGGGAGAGACGGGAAGCGGAATCGGCGAAGAGCGGATCGCGGGCGAGATTCCGCGCTCGCGATCCGGAGATCCGGCTTATATTCTGAAGCCGGAATTCTCCCGCTTCTCGTCCCGGCTGTCGCTGCACGGGACGCTTGAAGAAGCCCGCGCGGAAGCGGCGCGCGCGGGCGGGGCCTGGGTCGCGCAGCGATTCGCCGCGGGCGAGATGCTGTGCACGTACGGCGTCGCCCATCGCGGGCGGCTGCTGGCGCACGCGGCGTACCGGGCGCCGCAGACGGCAAGCGGAGCGTCCGTCTGCTTCGAACCCGCGGCGGACGAACAGGCGCGGGAATGGGCGGTCCGCTTCGCGGAGCGGACGAACTTCAGCGGACAGCTGGCGTTCGACTTCATCCGGACGGATGAAGGAGCGCTGCTGCCGATCGAATGCAACCCGCGCGCCACGAGCGGCGTGCATCTGCTGCTGGCGGCGCAGACGCAGGCGAAGCGCGGCGCGGAGGGAACGGCGGCCGGCCCGGAGGCGGCCGGCGAAGATCCGGTCCGGGCCGAAGCCGGTTTGCGGCCGGCGCCTTCGGAGGGGGCGACCGATCCGGACCGTCGTCCGGATCTGCTGGACGCCCTGGCGCGGCCCGACAAGGTGCGGGAGACGATCTTCGCGGCTCCGGCGCGGACGCCGATGCTGCTGCTGCCGATGCTCGGCAGCGGCCTGGCCCAGACGGGTTCGCCGCGCCGGTTCGCCAAGTGGCTGCGGGATTTTCGCGGCTCGCGCGATGTGCTGCTGCGGCGCGGCGACGCCGCCGTAATGCCGGAAGCGCTGCGCATGCTGCTGGAACTGCGCCGCCGCTCGCGCAAGCTCGGCATATCGTCTTCCGAAGCGTCCGTGCACGATATTCGCTGGAACGGAGAAGCCATCGGAGAATCGGCGGCCGGCGGGAACGGCACTTTTACATAAGCGGCATTCGAACTTCTTTTCTCCAAAAGGGGATAGAGAAAGAAAAGCGAATACGCCCCGAAAACTGTGGATAGATCCGCAGCGAATAAAGAGAAAAAATGCGCTATCCACATGTGGATAAGTCCTTTTTCCGCCCCTTTTGGGCGAGAAATCTACAGAAAGCGTGGATAAGCTCGGGATAACCGTGGATAAGTCGCTTTGTTCGCGAGTCATCCACAGGGCTGCATTTCTGCATTCCGCCCGTCGTAAAGTCGCGATGCCGACGGCTGTACCGGGAAGCAAACAAGATAACGATTTTTAACGAAAGGAGACGCGCTTATGAACATACTGGTTACCGGCGCGACCGGATTCCTGGGCGGAAGCCTGGCGCGCAGTCTGGCGGCGGATGGCCATGCAGTTACGGGACTCGGCCGCAGCGAACAGGCGGGCGCGGAGCTTGAGCGCGGCGGAATCCGCTTTGCGCGCGCGGAGCTGGCCGACCGCGAGGCGATTCTGGCGGCTGTGGCGGACGGCGCTTTCGATCTGGTTTACCACTGCGGAGCGCATTCCGCTTCCTGGGGCGACACGGCCATATTCGAAGCGGCGAATATTCGCGGCACGGCCAATATCGCGGACGGCTGTCTGCGGGCGGACGTGCCGCGACTGGTGCACGTCTCGACGCCGAGCGTGTATTTCGGCGCGCGGGATCGGACCGGCGTGCGCGAAAGCGATCCGCTGCCCGCGCGGCAGTCGGGAACGTACGCCCGGACCAAGCTTGCGGCGGAATGCGAAATCCTTCGCGCCGCCGAAGCCGGACTGGGAACGATTATGCTGCGTCCTCGCGCCCTGTACGGTCCCGGCGATACTTCGATTCTTCCGCGGATCGTCGAAGCGAACGGGCGGACCGGCGTGCCGCTGATCGGCGGCGGCCGGGCGCTGCTCGACCTGACGTATATCGACGACGCCGTGCGCGCGCTCAAGCTGTGCGCTTCGGCTCCGCCGGAAGCGCTGGGGCGCGTTTTCAATATCAGCGGCGGCGCGCCGGTTCCGTTCGCCGAAGCCGCGAGGCTGCTGTTCGACAAGCTGGATCGTCCGCTCCGCGCCAGGAAGCTGCCTTTTGCAGCCGCCCGCGCCGCCGCCCTGGCGATGGAAAGCGCCGCCCGGCTGGGGCTGACGCGCGGCGAACCGATGCTGACCGCGCCGCTGGTCGGGATGCTCGGACGCAGCCAGACGCTGAATATCGACGCGGCGCGCGAAGTGCTCGGCTATCGGCCGCGGATAAGGCTTGAAGACGGATTGGAGCGTTTCGCAAGATGGTGGTATGCTCGGGAGGAGGAACGGCGGGATGAGTAATCCGGCGCATTCGAAGCTCGACGCCCTCTGGGCGTATACCGGCCGCTTTGCTCCGCGGGTATCGCTGCGGCTGTTCTCCGCCGGAAGCTGCCGTCACCCGGAGTGGGTGACGATTCGCGGCGGCAGTCCGCGCAGCGTACGTATACCGGCGCTGTTTGCGGCGATATTCCATCCGGACGAAGGAACGATCCTGTTCGACACCGGTTACGCGCAGCGCTTTTTCCGGGAAACGCAGCCGTTTCCCGCCCGCTTGTACCGGATGGCGACGCCGGTCGATTTTCGCCCGGAGCAGGGCGCGGCCGCGCAGCTTCGAGCATCGGGCATCGATCCGGCCGGGATTCCGCGAATTATCGTTTCGCATTTTCACGCGGATCATATCGCGGGCCTGCGCGATTTCCCGGCCGCCGAACTGCTGTACGAACCCGAAGCGTTCGACTGCATGCGCCGGCTGCGCGGCATCGCGGCTGTGCGCAAAGGCTATCTGTCCGGGCTGCTGCCGGACGATTTCGCGGAGCGCGCGCAGCCGTTCGCGCCGGAATCGCGCATCGAACTGCCGGAAGGCTTTCTGCCGGAATTTCCGTTCCGCCGCGCGACCGATGTGCTCGGCGACGGCAGCCTGCTCGCCGTCGATCTGCCCGGCCATGCCTACGGGCAGATCGGCCTGCTGCTGCGCACGGAGCGGGGGCCGCGCCTGCTGTGCGCCGACGCCGCCTGGTCGGCCGCGGCTTACCGGGAGAACCGCCCGCCGAGCGCTCTGGCCGGCGTGATTATGCCGGACCGCCGGGCTTACGCCGCCAGCTTCCGCCGCCTGCGGAAGCTGGCCGCGGCCTTCCCGGAACTCACCGTGATCGCGTCGCACTGCCCGGAAGCGGAGCGGCTGTATGTCAAGGAAGGACGGAGTCTGTAACGGCGCGATCGCAGATCGCCGCCCTCCCCGGCAAACCGGCCTGCTTGGTTTTTACGCACAAATACGGACTTGATCCAAGAAACCTGAATTTCCAGAAAACAAATCTACGTATGCAGCTCTTTATCATTTTGAAAGGAGGCTTCGACCGCTATGAACACCGACGCTCTGCCTATCCTTTACCACTACTTCGCCGCCCGCGGCCGCGCGAAGTTCGACGGCCGCGATGAGCTGGAACGCTGGCGCGAGCCGCGCATCGTGCATCATCTGGACCGCGTGCGCGCGGCTTCGCCTTTTTACCGCGAGCTCTGGGGAGACCGGCCGACGCCGGACTGGCGCGGGTTTCCCGAGATCGACAAACAAGCGATGATGGACAATTTCGACCGTTTGAACACGGCGGGCATCCGCAAAGAAGAAGCGATGGGCCTGGCGCTCGAAGCGGAGCGCACGCGCGACTTTACGCCGGAGATCGGCGGATTGACGATCGGATTGTCTTCCGGCACGTCGGGAAGCCGCGGGCTGTTTCTGGTCAGCCGCCGCGAACGTCTGGCCTGGACGGGGACGATTCTGGCGAGAGTGCTGCCGGGCTCGCTGCTTCAGCGGCACAATATCGCTTTTTTCCTGCGGGCCGACAGCAATCTGTACGGATCGGTCCGCAGCCGCCGGGTGGCGTTCGAATTCTACGATCTGCTGAATCCGCTGGAGGAACATGTGGCGAGGCTGAACGCGCAGAATCCGAGCGTGCTCGCCGCGCCGCCGTCCATGCTGCGTCTGCTGGCCGAGCGGCTGCGGACCGGAGAACTGCGCATTGCGCCGGGGCATCTGGTGTCGATGGCCGAAGTGCTGGACCCGCTGGACCGCGTTGTGATCGAGGAAGCGTTCGGCCGGCGGATTCACCAGGTGTATCAGTGCACGGAAGGATTTCTGGGCGCGACCTGCCCCCACGGCACGCTGCATTTGAACGAAGATGTCGTGCATATCGAAAAAGAATACGTCGACCGGGAGCGCGGCGTTTTTACCCCGATTGTGACCGATTTCGTGCGCTTCGCGCAGCCTATCGTCCGCTACCGGCTCGATGATCTGCTTACCGAAAGCACGAAGCCCTGTTTGTGCGGCTCGCCGTTCACGGCGATCGAGCGTATCGAAGGACGCAGCGACGACCTGTTCGTGCTGCCCCGGGAGGACGGCGGCGGATTCGTGACGCTGTTTCCCGATTATGTATCGCGGGCGATTATCGGGGCGTCGGCGCATATCGAAGCGTACCGCGCCGAGCAGGAATCGCCGTCCCGGCTGATCGTGGAGCTTCAAACGGATACGCAAACCGGGTTCGGGCAGGCCGAAGCCGACGTGCGCCGGGCGGTTGCCGAACTGTGCGGCCGCATCGGGGCGGTCGTGCCGGCCATGGAGTTCGCGCCGTACCGGTTCGTCCCGGACGGAACCAAGCTGAGGCGCGTGCGGAGGAGGTTCGCGGTCGATGAGCGGATGGAGCCTGTATAGACCGGAGGAGCTTGACGAATTGCTGCGGGCGCTTGAAGGTCCGCAAGCCGCGCCCGTGCCGGGCGAAGCCCACGCGCTCCGCTGGCTGGCCGCGATGCACCGCGAAGGCGTGCCCGCCCTGATCGCGAACGTGCACACGCGCCCCGCGCTGCTGCGCGACGACGACTCCGGGCTCTGTCTGCCGCTGAGCGTCGGCGACCGCGAATACGGCGACTCCTACGTGTTCTCGCCGTACACGCATTACGTGAGCTACGCGCGCGAAGAACTCGCGCTGCTCAAGTCGCGCGCCGCCCGGCTGGCGCTCGGCGCGCTGCTTGCGCCGGCGGGCGTGCTGCTCAAAGCTTCGCGCTTCAACCGCGCGGTGCAGGTGAACAACCGCCTGTTGTCCACCAATCTCTACCCGCCGCTCGAACCCGGGCGCGGCGAAGAGCAGATCCGCTCCGCCGTGGCGCTGCTGCTGCGGCAGTACCCCGACCGCGCGGTGATCTTCCGCTCGCTCAACGCGCGAACCACGCCGCTCTGGCTGGAGACGCTGGCGCAGCTGGGCTTTCGCCTTGTGCCGAGCCGGCAGGTCTACCTGTACGATTCACCGGACCGCATTCCGTCCAAAGCCCGCTGGCTCCAGAAGCGCGACTACGCCCTGCTGGACAAGCACGGCTATAAAGTCTGCGGCCCGGACGAACTGTGCGCCGCGGACGCGCCCCGCCTGGCGGAGCTGTACCGGCTGCTGTACATCGACAAATACTCGGCGCACAACCCGGTGTTCACGCCGCGCTTCTTCGAGCTGGCGCTGAGCGGCGGTCTGCTCAAGGTTCACGCGCTGCGCTCGGCCGCGACGGGCCGCCTCGACGCGGTGCTCGGCTATTACACGCAGGGCGGCGTGATGACGACGCCGGTATTCGGCTACGATACCGGTTTGCCGCAGGAAACTGGCCTGTACCGCATGCTGTCGGCCGTGCTGCTGCGGTTGGCCGCCGAAGAAGGCTGCCTGCTGCACGAAAGCGCCGGCGCCGCGCAGTTCAAGCGCAACCGCGGCGCGGCGGCCGAGATCGAATACAGCGCGGTTTACGACGGTCATCTGCCGCTTTATCGCCGCGTCGGCTGGGCGCTGCTCTCGCCGCTGCTGAACCGCGTCGGCGTCCCGATTATGCGCAAATACAAATTTTGAAGAAGCGCCGCCGCGTTTTTTTGCAGCCCGATCAGAGCAGTTCCGTCAGCCGTCTGAGCAGCCCGGTTCCCGCCAGCAGCGGCACGGCCGCCGCCAGACGCAGCATCATCGCCCCGGCGAGCGCCGGGAGCACGGCTTTCTTGGGAATCTTGCGGATCACGATCAGGGCGAACACGGCGATCAGGAACACCGTGGTGATTACAGTGAGCATAGACATATCTATCGCTTCCTTTCACTTTGGGTAATGCCTCCAATATAACGCCGTCCCCTTAAACGAACCTGAACCTTTTTTTCGACTCTCCATTGCCGCATACAAATCGCAAAATGCCGAATATTCCCCCAAGTTTTAACCAACAAAGCGACCCCGGTATACATACATATGTAGCATCCGCGAGTTTTTTTCTATAGAATAGCGGGTAGAAACAGGTTAACGATCACGTTGAATATCGGGATAAGGCCGGAGCCGTTCGGGGTCCGGATATCCTGTTGCCAGAGGAGGGGTTTCATCATCGCAGAACAGACTATCATCCGTTTCGACTCCGTCACCAAGACGTACGAAGACGGACTGACCGTATTGAAAAAGATCGATTTCGAAATCGAGCGGGGCAAGTTCTACACGCTGCTCGGTCCTTCGGGCTGCGGCAAAACGACCATCCTGCGCATGATCGCGGGATTCATGGAGCCGACCGCCGGCTCGATCTACCTCGGCGGACGGATCATCAACAAAGTGCCGCCGGAGAAACGCCAGGTCAATACCGTGTTCCAGGACTACGCTCTTTTCCCGCATCTGAACGTGTTCGAGAACGTGGCGTTCGGGCTGCGCATCAAGAAATTGAAGCAAAGCGTGGTCGAGGCCAAAGTGGCCGAAGCGCTGAAAATGGTCAACCTGGAAGGCTACGAGCGCCGCGCGATCACCGAAATGTCCGGCGGCCAGCGCCAGCGCGTGGCGATCGCCCGGGCGATCGTGAACGAGCCGGAAGTGCTGCTGCTCGACGAGCCGCTGTCCGCGCTCGACCTCAAGCTGCGCACCGAGATGCAGTACGTGCTGCGCGAGCTTCAGCAGCGCCTCGGCATCACCTTCATCTTCGTCACGCACGACCAGGAGGAAGCGCTGGCGATGTCCGATTATATCTTCGTCATGAACGAAGGGCGCATCGAGCAGAGCGGCACGCCGAACGATATTTACGACGAGCCGATCAACCGCTTCGTGGCGGACTTTATCGGGGAATCGAATATGGTGCCGGGCGTGATGATCGAGGACTATCTGGTCGAGTTCAACGGCAAAAGGTTCGAGTGCGTCGACGCCGGCCTGCGCGCAAACGAGCCGATCGAGATCGTCATCCGTCCGGAAGACCTGGAGATCACCGCGCAGGAAGCCGGAAAGCTCAAAGTCAAAGTCGATACGCAGCTGTTCCGCGGCGTCCACTACGAGATCAGCTGCTACGACGAATCCGGCCAGGAATGGCTGGTCCATTCGACCAGGCGGGCCGAGGTGGGCGCGCAGATCGGCCTGACGTTCGAACCGGAAGCGATCCACGTCATGCGCTTCGGGGAAACGGAGGAAGAGTTCGACCGACGACTCGAAGCCTACGAGGACGACGAAGACGAAGCGGAAACGCCGGGAGCGGGCCATGAACGGTAAAAGCAGCGGAAACGCGCGGTCGCTCGCCTACATTCCGTACTATTTGTGGGTGGCGTTGTTCGTCATCGCGCCTGTCGTGCTGGTCGTGTACTACTCGCTGTTCGACGTGGACGGCAATCTGACGTTTTCCAACTATGTGGACTTTTTTACGCCCGTATACCTGAAAATGACGATCAGTTCGTTCTGGTACGCGTTCCTGATTACGCTGTTCTCGCTGCTGATCGCGTATCCGGCGGCGTTCCTGCTCACGCGGACCAAGCACAAGCAGCTCTGGCTGCTGCTGATCATCCTGCCGACGTGGATCAACCTGCTGCTGAAAACGTACGCGTTTATCGGCATCTTCGGCACGTACGGCCCGATCAACGCGCTGCTGGGCTCGATCGGTTTCGGCGAGAAACAGCTGCTGTTTACGAGCGGCAGCTTCGTGTTCGTGTCGATCTACATTTTCGTGCCGTTTATGATCATGCCGATCTACAACGCGCTGGAAGAACTGAACGTATCGCTGACCGACGCGGCCCGCGACCTCGGCGCCTCGGGCTGGATCACGTTCAGACGGGTTGTTTTTCCGCTGACGCTCTCGGGCGTGAAATCGGGCTGCATCTCGGTGTTTATACCGGCGCTGTCGCTGTTTATGATTACGCGCCTGATCGCCGGCAACAAAGTGATTACGCTCGGCACGGCGATCGAACAGCACTTTCTCGTTACGCAGGATTGGGGCATGGGCTCGACCGTCGCCGTGTTCCTGATCGTGGCGATGGCCGTCATTATGTTCCTGACCGGCGGCAGCGGTAAGAAAGGGGTGCGGAGATGAGGAAAAAGAACGGGATCTCCAACTTGTACCTGGTGCTGGTGTTCGCCGTGCTGTACGCGCCGATTCTGTACCTGATGTTCTATTCGTTCAACAGCGGCGGCACCATGCACGACTTCGAAGGTTTTACGCTGGATTATTATAAAGAAGTATTTGCCGATACGCGGCTGATTATTATCGTCATCAACACGCTGGTCATCGCGCTGCTGTCGTCGACGATCGCGACCGTCATCGCCGTATTCGGCTCGCTCGCGATCCAGAGCATCCGCCGCAGCCGCGTGCAAAACACGCTGCTGTCGCTCAACAATGTCCTGATCGTCAGCCCGGACGTCATTATCGGCGCTTCGTTCCTGATCCTGTTTACGCTGGTCGGGGTCAAGCTCGGCTTCGCGTCGGTGCTGATCTCCCACGTGGCGTTCAGCATCCCGATCGCGGTGCTGATGATCCTGCCGCGGCTCCAGGAGATGAGCCCGACGCTGATCGACGCGGCCCGCGACCTGGGCGCAAGCCGGCGCGACGTGCTGGCGAAAGTCATTCTGCCGTTTATCCGTCCGGGCATCTTCAGCGGATTTTTCATGGCGCTGACGTACTCGCTGGACGACTTCGCCGTCACGTTCTTCGTGACGGGCAGCGGCTATTCGACGCTCGCCGTCGAGATTTATTCGCGGGCGCGGCAGGGCGTGTCGCTGTCGATCAACGCGCTGTCCACGCTGATCTTCCTGTTTACCGTATTCCTCGTCGTCGCGTACTACATTTCGACGCGGCGCGGCGAGAAGCGGAAAAACGGCGAGCCCGCCGCGCGGATGGGGGTGCCGAGATGAAGTCGATGAGCCGCGTGCTGATCCTGATTCTGGCGGTTTCCTTCGCGCTGATGTTCCTGGCGAACCGGCTCAACTCCAGCCAGGGCTATACGAGCGGAAACACGCTGACCATCTACAACTGGGGCGATTATATCGATCCCGAACTGCTGGACCGTTTCCAGGAAGAAACGGGCATCACGGTCATCTACCAGACGTTCGATTCGAACGAAGCGATGCTGACCAAGATCGAGCAGGGCGGCACCACGTTCGACGTGGCCGTGCCGTCCGATTACGCGATCGAGAAGATGCGGGAAGAAGACCTGCTGATTCCGCTCGACCACGACAAGATTCCAAATATGGCCAATATCGATCCCAAGTTCCTGAACCTGTCGTTCGACCCGGACAACCAATACTCGATGCCTTACTTCTGGGGCACGCTCGGCGTCGTGTACAACCCGAACCTGACCGACCTGACGTTCAAGAGCTGGGCAGACCTGTGGGACCCGTCGCTGCGCAACGATATCCTGCTGACGGACGGCGCCCGGGAAGTAATCGGAACGGGGCTCGCCAGCCTCGGCTATTCGCTTAACGAGACGAACGAAGAGCATCTTCAGCAGGCGCTGAATAAGCTGAACGAACTGTCCCCGAACGTCAAAGCGATCGTCGGCGACGAGATCAAGCTGCTGCTGGCGAACGGCGAAGCGGCGGCGGGGCTGGTGTTCTCGGGCGACGCGTCGGAGATCATGAGCGAGAACGAGGAACTGGATTACGTGGTGCCGGAGGAAGGGTCCAATCTGTACTTCGACAACATGGTCGTTCCGAAAACGGCGCAGAACGTCGACGGGGCGATGCAGTTTATCAACTTTATGCTCGACCCGGAAGTGAACGCGCAGAATACGGAGTACGTCGGCTATTCGACCCCGAACGACGCCGCGCTCGGCCTGCTGCCGGAAGACATTTCGGGCGACGAACGTTTCTACCCGCCGGACAGCCTGACCGAACAGCTTGAAGTATACGAGAATCTGGGCAAAAAGATGCTGGTGCACTACAACGAGCTGTTCCTGCAATTTAAAATGAACGGGGCTTGACCGGCGGAACGGAAAGCTCCGGGCGCGGGCACGGATAAAGTAAACAAAAGCAAACGGCTTCGCAATCCACGGCGGCAAGTGGACGGCGAAGCCGTTTTTTGTGCGCGCTGCCCGGTTGTCCGGGCTGTTCGGTCCGTTATCCTTCCAGTCCGTAAGAGGCGATCGTCCAGCCGTTTTCGGTTTCTTGCATTTCCAGTGTCAGATAGTAAAGCATACCTCTGTCCGAATAGTACAGCTCCATCGACACGCCTTGCAGTCTACCCGGTCTGTCTTCGATGATGAACTTAAGATTGACGGATTGTATCGTCTGATTATCGGTTTTCGAAGGATAATGGTTTCTTCTGCGATCGGGATCGGTCAAATAAGCGTTCATCTTCTCGCGATCGCCTGCAAGATAAGCTTCCGTGAACGTTCTGGCTGTCTGCTGCAGGTCGCGTCCGCTCTCGCTGTTCAGAAAATCGCGGGATGCGTCGTCCCGGACCGTTGTGCGGTAAGGAAGGTTTCCTTCGGTCGGCTTCGCCGGAGCCGGCTCGTTCGTTTCCGTGGAGGCGTCCGATTGCGGAGGCTCGGTTTTTTCCGCGGAAGAAGGGTTATCGGCCGGTTCGCTCTTGTCCGAATCTTCGGGCTCGGCCGCTTCGGGTTCGGACACTGCCGGCTCGGGTACTTCGGATTCGGACTCTTTCCCAGAAGCGGCGGGGTCCGACGCGGTCGCAGATTCGGCGGTCTGGCGCGGTTCCGTTCCGCACGCCACCAGAACGCCGGAAGACACCAGCAACGCGGATAGCAGCAGTCCGGCCGGCAGTCCGCCGGATTTGCTTCGCGTATCGAGAATGCTCGCGAAGCGGCGCAGCATCGCTTTTCTGCCTCCGGTAAAAGGGGTGCATAAAGCCGAATTTCTGCCCGACTGCGCGCTCATCATGGACAGGATGACTTCGCTGTACCGTTTGCGGTACTCCAGGCCTCGGCCTTTGACGGCTTCGCTGTCGCAGACGTGTTCGACGTCTCGGCCGGCTTCCCGAGCGAGCAGATGCACGAACGGATTGAACCAGTGCGCCGACTGCGCGGCAAGCAGAACGGTTTTGTAAACGAGATGGCGCTGTTTATGGTGAATAAGTTCATGCCTGAAAATGACCTCCAACTGCTGTCGGTCGTACGTCCCGGCGGGCAGCCAGACGGTCGCGCGCAGCAGTCCGGTCAGCATTGGCCCGTTCAGCGCGCGGCTCGTTCTGAGCCGGACGTTTCCGCGGATGCCGAGTTCGGACAGGGTTTGCGCGAACGTTTCGACGTGGTCCGGATCGGTGGCGTTTCTCGCCCATCTGCGGACTTTGCGCATATACAGCAGATGCCCGGCAATATGGAATGCGGGGAAAGCAATCGCGCCCGCAAGCCAGACGAATAACGCGATCTGCGCCGCCGTCATGGACGCCTTCGCCGAAGCGAGAAAGCTATCGCCTGTCTTCGTATTGCCCGGCATTCCGGATGCCGCTTCTTTGCCGGCCACGGTATCCGCCGCAGAGACGGCTTCGGCCGGAAAAGCAGGCTCTGCCGATTCGACGGCGGCCGGACGCTCGATCTGCAAAGGCGCTTGAGGCAGCGAGAAGTTAAGCGGAATCAGCAGCCGGATCGCCACGGCGAGCCAGATCCAGTACCGCCATTTGGCCGCGTACCGCCTGCCTGTCAGCGGGCGGAGCAGCAGCAGCGCCAGGATCACGAGCGAAGCGCCCAGCGTAATTTCGATCAGAGTCGCCAACAGATGTTCAAGCAAAGTCAGTCCTCCTTTAGGGGATCTTCCAAGCTTAATCCTTGTCTTTGTTCGAGTGGGCGTCGTTGGTTCGGTCGTCGATAAAATCGCGCAGTTCCTTCAAATCTTTTTCCGTCAGCGAATCGCTCTCGTACAAGGACACCACGAAGCTTTTCAGGGAATTGCCGTACAGCTTCTCCAGGATCGTTTTGCTTTCGCTTTTCAAATACGTGTTCTCGTCGACGACGGCCCGGTACGCATTGAATCTGCCTCGACGCTCGCTGGACACGAAGCCGCGTTCCTGCAGCCGGTTCAAAAAGTTGAGCACCGTGGTGACGCCCCAGGTCTTGCTGCCTTCCAGCGCTTTCATAATATCCGCGGACGTTACAGGCTGCGGCGAATCCCAGATGATCTTCATGACTTCAAGCTCCGCATCCGGCAGCCGTCCCGATTTGTTTTTCATCCTGCACGCTCCTTATTCGACAAATGGTGAATTAATTAAGTTGATTTTACATTTGTCGAATAAAGAAGTCAACTCCTCCAATGTGTGTTCCGGCAAAATGAAAGCTGGAAAAAAACGACTCAATTCTGGCTATCGCGGCGACTCCTGCTTATAATAAGACATAGTTATCTTGAACCGGACCGCTGCTTGGCGGCTCGAATTCCCGCCGGAGAACGACAGAATCCGAATCAGCGAAAGGGCAGAGGCCATGATCAACGGACAACACGCAGGCAACGAGGCGAAAAGCGAGAATCGGCGTTACGGCAGCGATTCCCGGGCATCGGGCGGACGGACTTCCGCCGCCGAGCGGCCGAAGCACAATGCGGGCCGCTATATGCCGGGACTGGACGGACTGCGGGCGCTGGCCGTACTGGCGGTCATTTTTTATCATCTTCATACGGAATGGGCGCCCGGCGGACTGCTCGGCGTCACGATGTTCTTCGTGCTGTCGGGCTATCTGATCACGGATATCCTGATGGCGCAGTGGGACCGAATGGGCCGCTTCGACATGAAAGACTTCTGGGTGCGGCGCGCGAAGCGGCTGCTGCCGGCCATGCTGGCCGTCGTGCTGGCGACGGTGCTGTGGTCGATCGTCGTCGACCGGTCCCGGCTGCCGGCCATGCTCGGCGACGTTCCGGCGGCGCTGCTGTACTACAGCAACTGGTGGCTGATCTTCCACGAAGTCTCGTACTTCCAGAGCTTCGGCCCGCTGTCGCCGCTCGGCCACCTCTGGTCGCTGGCGGTCGAAGAGCAGTTCTATATCTTCTGGCCGGTGCTGCTCGGCATCGGGCTGATCCTGGCCAACAAGCGGCGCGCAAGGCTGGCGCTGGTGCTGGCCGGCCTGTCGCTGGCTTCGGCGCTGGCCATGGGCATCATGTATCATCCCGGCGAAGATCCGAGCCGGGTCTACTACGGTACCGATACGCGGCTGTTCTCGCTGCTGATCGGCGCGGCGCTCGCCGTCGTCTGGCCGAGCCGCAAGCTCAAAACGAATATTTCGAAATCCGCGACGAAGACGCTCGATATCACGGCGACGATCTGCCTGATCGTGATCGCGGTGCTGATCTTCAAGTCGAACGATTACGGCACGTTCCTGTACCGGGGCGGCATGGTGCTGCTGTCGCTGGCGACGACGATTCTCGTCGCCGCGCTGGCTCATCCGGCCTGCCGCCTCGGCCGGGTGCTGGGCGCGAAGCCGCTGCGCTGGATCGGCGCCCGCTCGTACGGGCTGTATCTGTGGCACTATCCGGTGATTGTGCTGACGACTCCGCTCGTCAACACGGGCGGACCGAATATCACGCGGATTCTGCTGCAATTGCTGGTCAGCTTCGCGCTGGCGGCGCTGTCTTACCGCTATATCGAGCAGCCGGTGCGTACAGGCGAATTCGGCAAATGGTGGCGGCGCGTCATGCGCGCGCCGGGCGCGGGACGCAAACGGCTTGCAAGCACGCTGGGCGGAACCGCGGCGGGCATTCTGCTGCTGGGCGTGCTCATGAATGTGCTGGCGCCAGCGCCGGAAGAGCAGACGCCTTACGCGGGCACCGAAGCCGCGGCCGCCGAGCCGCAGCCGGGCGCGGCGGCGGGAACGCCGGAAAGCGGCGCGCAGGCCGCCGGGGCGGAAGCTTCGGCCGGGACCGGCGAAGCGGCGGCGCTGCCGGCGGGAGCGGGCATCGGCATCACGGCGATCGGCGACTCCGTCATGCTCGATATCGAGCCGTACCTGGCGGCCGAGCTGCCGGGCATCACAGTCGACGGACTGGTCGGCCGCCAGATGTCGCAGGCTCCGGCGCTGATTACCGAACTGGAATCGCGGAACCGGATCGGCAGCACGGTGGTGATCGAGCTGGGCACCAACGGCTCGTTTACCGACGAACAGCTCGACACGCTGCTCGCCGAGCTGACGGACGTGAGAAAGATCGTGCTGATGAATACCCGGGTTCCCCGTCCGTGGGAACAGGTCGTCAACGCGGCGCTGGAACGCGCGGCGCAGCGCGACGAGCGGATCACGCTCGTCGACTGGTACTCGGCCAGCGCCGGCCGCGACGATTATTTCGCCAAGGACGGCGTGCACCTGATGCCGGCCGGAGCGCGGGCGTACACGGAACTGCTGGTGGACGCGCTGCGCGGCGCATAAATCGGCAGATAGATATATGAAGGGATGGGGCGCTTTCGCTGCGGCGAAGCGGAGCCCATCCCTTTTTTTGAATGTGCGCATAGACACCGTTACGGTTTCGAACCCGCGCCAAAAAGCTCCCGCTTTCCGCTTATCGCGAAAAACGGGAGCTTTTTGGCGCGTTTTGCGTTTATCGACCCGGCCGCCCGATCAATGTCTGACTTTCCGGCGGGACGAGAGCAGCAGCAGAACGCCCGCCCCGATCAGCAGGAACACCAGCACCGGCTGGCCCAGGAAGACGCCGGTGGTTAGCGCCGAGATCGAGAACACGGCGAAGAACAGCAGCGACAGCACGGTCAGGATGTTGATCGGGATCAGCAGCCAGCGGTTGCGGCCGCCGAACCAGTAGAATTCGAACAATCCGACCGCGGGAGCCAGGATAAAGCCCGGCCACATGATATCCCAGCTGCCGAACAGCATGGCGATCTGGCAGACGATGGCGACCGTCACCAGCAGGCCGCCCGGAATCAGCAGCCCCGGCGCCCGGCCGTGCGTCATCGAGAAATACATCCAGTGGAAAAACAGACCGAGCGGCAGAATGAACAGCGAAGCCCAGAAGTAGCCGAAGATCGAACCCGGCGTCATGCCCGTGCTCTGGCCGAACAGCATGTAAGCGCCGAGCAGGATCAGCAGCGGGCCCAGAATCGCTTTTTTTGCCATCGCAATTCCTCCTTTTCTTTTATGTAGAATATAAATCGGCGATAGCGTTAACCCGACAGGTCCGATAAAGCTTGGACGAGCTTGCGTTTCCTATTTACTTTTCTTATTCTACGCCGGGCGGAAGCCTCTTTCCTCGTCCAGCGGGTGGAAATGGCCTCGGTCCCGAGACCGATTTGCGGAGCGGCGGCTGCCTGCGCGGCACTCGTGCAGAGGGCTGCAGCCTGCCCGCGCTCTTCGTCCCGGAGCATTCAGAACGCGCCGGCGCCGCCTCCTCCGCCCCCGCTTCCGCCGCTCGAAGTCGTGCCGGCGCCGGAATCCGAACCGCCGCCCGGAAGCAGCGGATACGATAGCGAGCCGGAGAACAAGTGGAACGCGAACAAGGAGGCGTTCGGATTCATCGAGAGCGGGAATCGGTTGTCGTCGTGCCGATAATCGAAGCTCGGCCGTTCGTGCGGCGGCTTCGCGGAGTCTTGATAGGTGCCGGCGGCGATCATCCATACGGTCAGTCGTTCCGCTTCCGCCGGCGCAAGTCCCCGCAGCGCTTCGGGCTGCTTCGACAGCCGCCCGGAAAGGTGGCGAATGCCGGCATGCAGCCGGACCGCTTCGCCCGAAGCGAAGCCGGCGGGGAGAGAGAACGTCAGCAGAGCGGAGGCGCACATCGTCAAAGAGGCCAGCCGGAAGCCGTATCGTTCGTCCAGGTACAGCACAGCGAGGGAAGCGAGCGCGCCGCAAATCAGGATGCCGGCGCGTCCGGCGGCGGCTCCGCTTTCCGGATTCGTCAGGCACATATAGGTCGCCAGCGCGCCCAGCGCCGCGAACAGCAGGCCGCCCCATACGATTGCCGTTACGGATGCCAGGCCGGCCGCCAGCAGATAAACGGCCAGGGCTGCGATGATCCATACGATCGCGACCGATGCGGGAGTAAACCAGCGGTTTCGGCGCACGTCGCCGCGCATCGGCTCTTCTTCCCCGACAAGCTTCGACCATTCGTTGAAGTTCGGCCTGAAGGTTTGATTGTAGATTTTCTGTCCCTGCTCCAGACGCTTGGCCGACGAACGTTCCGCTGCGCTCAACCCGCTCAACGAATTCAGCGTATACGTTTCGTTTCCGCTGTTCGGAAGCAGCCAGCCGATCAGAAAGCGTTCGGACGGCTGCAAAGAAACGGCCCGGGCGTCGGCGGACAACCGGTAGTGCCGGCTTTCCGCCGATGCGCCGTGCTTATCCTTTTTGTCGATCCGCACCGCTCCTTTGCGATACAGAGACAGCAGTCCGGAAGCGACGTCTTCGTCCTGGAGCCGCGAATGGCGGCGGATATAAGCCATGCGCAGCGGGTCCAGATCGAGCAGCTGTTCGTCGGACGGAAGGCCGCCGGGCGCAAACAGCCTGCGCACTCGGGGCAGAAGCGCCCACAGCAGCGCGAACGCCGCCGAGATCGCGGCGAAAACGCCCAGCACGTGCGGAATGGAAGGCAGCGCTTCCCGAAGCGCATAACGTTCCCGGAGCTTTCGCTCGGTCTTTCCCGCCAGCGCAGCGCCTGCGGGAGCCTGCGGCACCAGTTCGGCGGGAAAGCGGAAATGCAGCCGGGATTCGCTGTATTTCGGCAGCAGATCGTTGAAATAACTGAGGGTCCGGCCGGTTTGTGCGGTGATCCGGCCGCCGTATTTGTCCTCCAGAAAGACCGAAGTTTGCTCCGGCGCCGCGGCGGCGGGCAGCGTGACGGCGATGCTCAGGTTCCGCAGCGCGCTCTGGTTGTCTTTGTCGAAAAACGACCAGTTCAGCAGTGCCGTTCCGTTCTCGGTATGTACGACATCGCTGAGTGCGTAACGGTACAGCACCGTAACTTTTTCGCTTTCCGATTCGGTGTACGCCCGGTATACGGGCAGGCCGTTTTCATAGCGATGAGTCGTCTCCAGCTTCTCCAGACCGGCAAGTTCTTCGTCTGTCGGCAGCGTGTCCAAAGACAGTTCCGCCGGCGCTTTGTAAGCTTCGAACGCCTCGATTTTTCCGTAGCCGGAAGAAGGCAGTGCCCGGGTCGTTCCGTTATAATGACCTTTGAACCGGTAATCGTACACTTCGTAAACGATCAGGTTGCCGTCTTCGCGGACGATCGCGCTCACTTCGGTCCGTTCGATCTTGAATTTGCGCTCGGTCAGCGTACCCCACGTCGAAACAGCCAGGACGACAGCCAGCATAAGGGCGGCGATCCAGTTCCATGTGCGGCGCCTTTTGCGGCGGATATCTCCCGGGCTAACCGGATAAGGGGATTTGCGGGTTATGCGGGACATAAGGTTCCTCCAGTTCGGATTTTGCTGCGTTTCGCTTCTTTTTTATCGTTCCAGTGTATCCTTTTACGCGCGCTCCGGAAAGTCGTTTCGAATAAGTAAAAGAGCGCGTCCGCTTGCAACCGCTTCCTTTTTTACGTACATTGAAATGAAGAAACAGATTGACGGGAGGCGCGAGCATGAAGTACAGACAGCTTGGCAAAAGTGATCTGCGGGTCAGCGAGATCGGCTTCGGCACATGGGCGATCGGCGGGGACTGGGGCGGCTCCAGCGACGAAGACGCTCTTGAAGGACTGCGCCGCGCGATGGACGAAGGCGTGAATTTTTTCGATACGGCGGACGTGTACGGAGGCGGACATGCGGAGAACCTGCTGGCCGAAGCGACGAAAGGGCGCGAAGACGAAATCCATATCGCGACCAAATTCTGCCGGGCGGGCGATATCGGCGATCCGGCCAACTATTCGGAGGAAGCGGTGCGACACTACTGCGAAGACAGCCTCAAGCGGCTCGGCCGCGAGCGGATCGATCTGTACCAGATTCACTGCCCGCCGACCGGCATTTTGCGGGACGGGGCCGTCTTCGGCGTGCTGGACAAGCTCAAGAAAGAAGGCAAGATCCGGCATTACGGCGTCAGCGTGGAAACGGTGGAGCAGGGACTTCTTTGTCTGAACGTGCCGGGCGTAAGCGCGCTTCAAATCATTTTCAACCTGCTGCGGCAGACGCCGACGGAGGAACTGCTGCCGCAGGCCGCGGAAAAAGGCGTGGGCATTCTTGTCCGGCTGCCGCTGGCGAGCGGGCTGCTGACCGGCAAGTTTACCCAAGCAAGCACGTTCGCCGCGAACGATCACCGGAACTTCAACGCCAACGGCGAGCAGTTCAATGTGGGCGAGACGTTTGCGGGCCTGCCGTTTGAAAAAGGGGTGGAGCTGGCGGACGGGCTGAAATGGATCGCGGAAGGACGGGGCGATATGGCCCGGGCGTCGATGCGCTGGATTCTGGATCAGCCGGGCGTGAGCACGATTATTCCGGGTTTCAAAAATACGCGCCAGGTCGAAGACAATCTGGGCGCGGCGCAGGCGCCGGGTTACAGCGAGGAAGAAATCGGCCGGCTGGCCGACTTCTATCGCGACCGCGTCAAGCCGCATGTCCGGGGCGAGATCTGACTCCGCGCGCAAAAATGATACAATAGGCAAAAAAGACGGAGGTCTATCCATGAAAATTCTGATTTCCGGCTTCGAGCCGTTCGGCGATTCGCCGATCAATCCGACGCAGGAACTGACGGAGCGGATCGCCGGAGAATCGTTCGACGGCGTCGAGCTGCATACGCTGCTGCTGCCGGTGCGTTACGACGACTGCGCGGCGGAATTGCTCGCCGAAGTGAATCGGCTGCGCCCCGACGCCGTCATCGCCTGCGGCCTGGCCGCGGGACGCACGGCGATCACGCCGGAGCGGATCGCGATCAATGTCAAAGACACCGAAAGTTACGCCGACAACGGCGGCTGCAGCCCGCGGGACGAACCGATCCGCGCCGGCGGACCGGACGGGCTGTTCGCGACGCTGCCGGTTCGCCGCATCGTGGAGGAGCTGCGCGCCGCCGGAATTCCGGCGGCCCTGTCCAACACCGCCGGCGCGTATATCTGCAACAATACGATGTACGCGCTGCTGGACGAACTGCGCCGGAGCGGCGCGGACACGCTCGCCGGCTTCGTGCACTTTCCGGCTTCGACCAAGCTGGCGGCCCTGAAGCCGTCGCTGCCGTCGCTGCCGCAGGAAACGCTGCTGGACGGGCTGCGCCTGATCGTCCGCGCGACGGCGGAAGCGGTGCGCGGGCAGGTTGACGGCGACCGGCGTGCTTTGCCGTAATCGCGTCGCCGAATTTACGTGCACGTCCTAAATTAAAGAATTAGCAAATCGATAAGCTTGCAGCGACCGAATTACCGGTTTCTGCAAGTTTTTTTGCATTCGGCTGTTACAAATGAGAAAAAGGGGGTAATGAATACGGAATCGGCATGCCCTGTGCCGATTTTCGGATTCAGCCCATTAACGGACTTCCGTTGCCCATACATAGTAGCCGTTGCTGCTGCTTTTAAGAATCCAGACTCGACCTGCGAATGCCCGGACGATTTCAAACTTTCATCAGGAAAGGCGGATGACATCATGAGCTTCTCTCCAATATCTTCGCTCAGCAAGCTGCCCGCTATGAACGGCAGCTATACGCCGAGCCGTCAAGGCAAAGCGCCCCTGGAGAATCGCAAGACCAGCCTGGAAGTCGAATTGTCGCGCGTGCTTCAGATGCCGGAATCGGTAGCCGACCGCGAACAGCGCGCCATGCGCCTGCGGCGTCATATTGCATTGCTGGAACGCCATATCGCCCTGCTGGACGCCGCCAACGGCGAACGTCCCGAATTCACCGTTCAGGGCCGTCAGGAGCATGAAGGCTCCGAACACCGGGAACAGCCGGAATTCTCGCTGCCCGAGGAACCGGAAGAACCGCAAACCCGCGAAGGAACTTCTTCCGCCGCGCATTCCGAGCTGATGCGCAAAGGCGGCGAGCTCGCCCGGGCGGCTTTCGCTTCGTTCGACGCGCCCGGTTCGCTGTACGCGGCTCCGCCGACTGCGGGCGCCGTTCAGCCGTGGGAAAGCCACAAGCCGCCCGCGCAGGCCGCGAAGCTCGGCCGCAATTTCGACGTCAGCGTTTGATTGAGCGGCGGCGGAAGCCGGACTGCTCCGGCGCAGGGATTACGCTTTTGAAGAAAAGAATGCGAAGTCCGTCCCCGGTCCTGGGGACGGACTTTTTTGACGGAATTTCGGAGTTCGCTCTTTCGTTCATACGGAATTCATACAGCCGCTTTATAATACGAGGCAGCAGGCGGACCGATCCCAGTCCGGTCCTCCAATTTCCGTATAGAAAGCAGGGTTCAACATGGCGATCTCATCCGTATCCGCCGCAGGCGTCTCTTCCGGCTACTCCGGCTACTCCGCTTCTTCAAGCGCGTCGCAGCAGCTTGCGCAGCTGGAGAAGCAGAAAACAACGCTGGAATCGGAACTGACCAAGGCTAAGCAGAGCTCGGACAGCAAAGAAGAAAAAGCGGAAAAAACCAAAGAGATTCAGCAGCAGATTCAGCAGCTCGAACGCCAGATCGCCCAGCTGAACGCGCAGAAGACTCAATCTTCCCAATCGTCCGAGGCCGCGGCTCCCGCCGGCGGCGCGAAGGCGGACGGCTCGGCCGCCGATCAGGCGTCCGGCGGAAGCAAAGCCCTGCTGCAAAATACGGCTTCGGCTTCGGCCGGACCGGTCGGCAGCCTGCTCGACATCCGGGCGTAAACCGCCCGGCGTCACCCCTTCCCGCCGGCGATCCCCCGGTCCCGGCGGCTCTGAACGAAGCGGTCTTATGCAGCTCCACCCCTTGGAAAAGAACCCGACGCGGCCCAATCCCGCCGTCCGGGTTCTTTTCTTTTTCCGGGACCAGCAACTTTTCTTCCGCTGACGGGGTCATTGTGGATAGAGAAGAGAAGGAGGGGCGGTATGGCGCATGAACTGAAAGACGTCGTGGCCATGAGCGCGGAAGCTTTTGTACCGGTCATGGAACAATACGGGGAGGACGTATGGAATTACTTATACATGCTGACGCGCAGCCGGGAACTGGCGGACGACCTGGCTCAGGAAACGTTTATCCGGGCCTATCGCCATCTGCATTCGTACCGGGGAGAAGCGGCCGTCAAAACGTGGCTGCTGCGAATCGCGCGCAACCGCTGGTATTCGTACCGGCGTCTGGCGTTCGTCCGCCGGGTTACGCTGACCGACCGACTGCCGGAAACGAACGCGTCCGATTCGGCGGAAGAAGAATTTCTGCGCGCCGAGCTGACGAGCGAAGTCTGGCGGACGGTGCTGGAACTGCCGGTCAAATACAGGGAGATTCTGATGCTGCGGGCGCATTACGAAATGTCGATGGAAGAGCTGGCGGAAGCGCTTGGCATTACGGTATCGGCGGCCAAGTCGAGATTGCAGCGCGCGCGCCGCAAAGCGGCCGAATTATGGGGAGAGGAGCGGAGCGAAGCATGACGAAAAAAGATATCGACTGGGAAAAAGAGCTGAAGCCAAAACCTTTTCGCAATAATTCGTTTACGCCGCAGATGATGCGCCGGGTGGAAGAACAGCTCAAAGCCGGGCCGAGCCGCGTGTCGACGTTCGGACGCCGCGCGGGCGTGCTGACGCTGGGAGCGGCGCTGCTGGCGGGCGTGATCGCGCTGGAAAGCAGCGGAGCGCTGTCTTCGCTGCGGCAGAAGCCGGCCGTGTCGGCGCCGGATACGCCGAGGCAGTCGGTATGGCTGGCTTTTCCGCACAAGAAAGAAGACGGATCGGTCGGCACGGGAGCGGTTTCCGTTCCATTGGAGACCGTTCAGGCGAGAATGTCGGTCGGCTACCCGCGCACGGAAACCGCGCCGTCGCTGCCGAAGATGACGTTTGCGCTGACCGAGGAAGAAGCCGCGCAGCTCAAATCGGTGCTGGTCTATCACCCGGACGACGGGCAGGGTTATCTGCTGCTGGTGCCGAGAACGTGGACGCTCGTCAGCGCCGTCGCCGGAGCGAACGGGTCGTTCAGCTCAATATTTGCCGACCCGGACAATCCCGTCGAGCAGTTGGAATACGACGTCTCCTTTAACGGCCCTGCAATTTCGGGTATCGGAACGTATTTCCCGGACCGCGCGGAATGGGCCGGGCAGCAGGGTTACGAGCCGGACACCCGCGAAGGGACGAATCTGCGCGTGCTGTACTCCAACGAGGCGGAAGAAAAGGGTTTTTCCCGTTATGAGTGGACACGCCAGGGAGAAGGGGCGGTCGCGGGCGGCGCGGCTTATTATTCGATGACCGGACAGGGAAATCTGTTTCGCAAGCTGGAAATGTCGCTTGCCGGCACGGCAAACAGTACCGCCGCAGATACCATCCTCCGGTTCTTCGAAGACAACGACGGCGCTCTGGAGGCGAAGGCGCAGGCCCTGAAGCCGGAAGAGATGATTTACGACATCAAAGAACTCTATGAACGGCTTCGCGCGGACGGGCTCGTTCTGTCGGATCTGTCCGAATCGGATACTCCGGTGTACGACCGGCCGGTGAACGGAGTCGAGCCGCGCGAACGGCTGATCGACCTCAAGAAAGCCGGCGGCGCGCGGCCCGAGCGGCTGACGTTCTTCCGCTTCGCCAGCCGGGAAGACGCGCAGGCCGGTCTGGAGAACCTGAACGGGACTTTGAACGCCGGAGCCGGCACGAACGAATCCGGCATTTCCCCGCATTTGTTTATCGGGGCGAACTTCGTCGTCGTGTACTGGACCGGCGGAGACAGCGAGAATCCGTTTGGTTACGACAAGGCGATTCGCGATGCGTTGAACGATTACGAAACGGGGAAGATCTTATGATGAGCAGGCCGAAAAGGCAGAGCGGCAGCGGTAAAGCCGGTCTGTCGCGGATATTTGCCGTGCTGCTGACGGGGGCCGCGGCGCTTGCGCTGCCGGCCGGCTGCGGTTCGCCGGAGCAGACGGCATCGGCTCCGGGGAACGGGAACGTCCGGCAGTCGCAGGCTGCGGAAGAAAGCTCGCCGTCCGGGCCGGGCAGCGCGCAGGCGACGAACGGGAAAGCGCCGGGAGATGCGGCGGTCCAAAGCGACGGCGAGGGCGCCGAAGACCTTATCGGGCCCGATTCGGGCCCCATCGATATGTCCGCGTACGATCTGGGCGGCAGGTCGATCGTCCAAACCGTGCTGCCGGACCGTATGACCTGGCAAAGCGGCGCATACAAGGTGAAGGCCGAAGTGGAGCAATATTACGGAGAGCCGGCCGGGGAAGGCGTACCGCTGGAAGCGGCGAAAGTCGGCGCGATTACGGTCGAGGGCGGAGCGCTGCCGGAGCCGGTCGCGTTGAAGAACGAGCTGGATTCGCTGGTACAGGTATCTTTTTCCGCGGACGGCCGGTATCTGGCTCTGATCGGCAGCGAAGCCGGACCGCTCAATCCTCGGAATCAACTGCTGATCCTGGACCTGGCGGCCGGAACCTACGAGAAGATGAGCGGGGTGCTGGAAAAATGGGGCGGAGGCGCCGGCAGCGCGCATACTTCGGCCTGGTCGCCCGAAGGCCATACGCTCGCGCTGACATTCGGGGACGCGGCCGAGAACCGGTTTGCGCTGTACGATCCGCAGACGAAAGAATTGAGCGGAATCGCTGCCGGCGACTTTTACTCCGTTGCGATTCTGGTCTGGAGCAAAAACGGCGATTTCCTGGATTGGATCGGCGAGAATCCGTCGGATCGCTTCGGCCTGTACCGGTATACGCCGCGGACCGGCGGAATCGAGCGGCTGCGGGATGCCGGCCGGGCGGAATTGATGAATGCGGCGGAAAGTCTCAAAGGCCGGATCGTTTATCGGAAGAGCGATTGACCGGGGTTGGATAAAGCGGTAAAATTAATCGGTAATTAAAAGTAACCGGTTCGGTTATCGGTTTATCAATCGCCGTGCGCATCGACCGCTGCGCGCAACTTTGAGAGGATGACATTTACCCGATGAGCAGCGAAACGACAAGACAACAAATCCTGGACGCATACCGCTTCAGACACGCAGCCAAATCTTTCGATCCCGACCGGAAGATTCCGGCCGAGGAATTTGATTTTATTCTGGAAACGGGCCGGCTGTCGCCGAGTTCGATCGGTCTTGAGCCGTGGAAATTCGTCGTCGTGCAAAGCCCGGAACTGCGCGAGAAGATCCGCGAAGTTTCCTGGGGGGCGCAGGGGCAGGCTCCGACAGCCAGCCACTTCGTCGTGATTCTGGCCCGCCGCGACGTACGCTACGATTCCCCGCATTTGGCCGAGCATATGCTCAAGGTCAAAGGCTACCCGGAAGAGCTGGTCGAACGGATGACGTCCAGCATCTATAAAAGTTTCCAGGAATCCGACTTCGACCTGCGCGACGAGCGCAGCCTGTTCGACTGGGCATCGAAGCAGACATATATCGCGCTCGGCAATATGATGACGGCCGCCGCGCAGATCGGCATCGACTCCTGCCCGATCGAAGGCTTCGACCGGGTCAAGCTGGACGCCGTGCTGGACGAAGCCGGCCTGCTGGAAGGCGGCGCTTACGGCGTCAGCGTGATGGCCGCGTTCGGCTACCGGAACCCGCATAAAGAGCTTCGCCCGCAGACGAGACGAACCAAAGAAGACGCGGTCCGCTGGGTTTGAATTGGACCGGGGAGCGGGCGGAAAAAGGCTTCGGAACTATGTTCCGAAGCCTTTTTCGTGCGCCGAGCAGTCTGCTTTTCTCCGCGAAATGAGTGTAAACAACAAAGCAGCTCCGCA
The DNA here is from genome assembly GCF_030518235.1 of Saccharibacillus sp. CPCC 101409. GTDB lineage: Bacteria > Bacillota > Bacilli > Paenibacillales > Paenibacillaceae > Saccharibacillus. Next base: position 451,897 of record NZ_JAULSA010000003.1, read on the forward strand.
AATACCGCTATTATCGAAGAAGCGCTGGCCGATTTGGTCAAGTGCATATTAGGTGTACAAACGAGACGGCTCGTCGATCCGGCGGCGAGATCGGAAGGCGCCGCCGCCGCTCAAGGCTGAAGGGGAGCACCGGGGAGGCTCAACAGATGTTGACGCCAAGTCAGCATTTGAGCGATAAATTCGAGGATCGAACGAAAATGCTGACTAAATGTGCGCATTAGGGCGTGAAAATCGCAAAAAACGACGATTCGTTCGTAAAATGCGGACTAAAAGTCAGCATTTTTCCGTACCGTTTCTTTTTCAGCCCGAAATGCGGACTAAATGTACACATTTTCCGCGGAGCTTCAAAGGACCTGCACGATGGGGGCGTAAAAAGAATGCCCGGCTGCCCGGCTTCGCAATTGTGAAGTCGGACCGGCTCAATCGTCCGCGGCCTCGGCGCCGGTCTTGGCCTCCGCCTCGGCCCGCAGCGCTTCTTCCCGCAGGGCGGTCAGCCCCGCGATCGTCTCCGCGCGCGACGCATAAGCGTACGATAAGCGGATATGATGCAGATCGCCGGGATCGTAGATATAGCCCGGATTGATCAAGATCCGGCGCTCCAGCAGACGCAGGAAGAAAGGTTTGTCCACGATCGGGCGGCGGAATCGCAGCCAGATATAGAAGCCGCCTTCCGGCGGCGTCCACTGCGCCAGTTCGTCGAATCCCAGGCGGCGCAGTTCTTCCTGCGCGAAGTCGGCTCTTGCCCGAAGCTCGCCGCGCAGCGACTCCAGATGGCGCTCGTACAGGCCGGTTTCCAGCCAGTGCGCGGCGATGGCTTGGGAAAAGGCGCTGGAGCCGTAATCCGTCTGCATCTTGACGTCCGCCAGCCGGGCGGCGACCGGCGAAGGCGCGACGATCCAGCCGATGCGCAGCCCCGGGCTGAGCGTCTTGGACAGGCTGCCCAGGTACAATACCTGGCCGGACGTATCCGCCGACTTCATGGAAGGCGGCGGCGGATCGAAGGTCAGGTCGCGGTAGACGTCGTCTTCGACGATCGGAATCCGCAGCTTGGTACAGGCGGCGTAGACGCGGTCGCGTTCCGCCTGCGTCCAGCAGCGTCCGGTCGGGTTGTTCAGCGCCGGAATGGCGTAAAGCAGCGACTGGCGTCGGCGTGCGATGCGCGCAAGCCGCTCCTCCAGCCCCGTCCCGAGTTCCGCGGGGAACAATCGCATGCCGACGGACTGAAACGGATGCACGGAATTCAAATAAGTGGCCGGCTCGTGGAACACGGCCGAGCCTTCTTCCAGCAGCCCGACGGCAATCAGCTGAAGCGCCTGGAGCGCGCCGGACACGATGCAGATATTGTCCGGCGCGGCCTGCACGCCGCGTTCCGCCAGATAGGCGCACAGCGCGCGCCGCAGCCGCAGGCTGCCGAGCGGCGAAGAATAGCCGATCTCCTGCGGATCGATCTTGATCTCGCGCAGCGAGTCTTCGATCGCCGCGGCCGGCAGCAGGTCCGGCGACAGCTCGCCGGTGCCCAGCCGGATAAACGACGGGTCCGGCTCGCTGTCGTTGATCAGCCGGATCGTGTGCCGGTTCGGCCGGTGCACGCCGGCGCGGATATGCCGCTGCCAGTTGGGCTGCGCTCTCTTGAGCAGCGAATTCCAGGCGCCGCCCGAGACGTAGACGCCGGAACCCCGGCGGGCTTCGAGCAGCCCGTCCGCTTTCAATTCGTCCAGCGCGGCCTGCACCGTGCTGCGGTTGACGCCCCAGCGCGCGGCCAGCTCCCGCTGGGCGGGCAGACGGGTGCCCGCCGCCCAATCGCCGGTCTCGACGCGCTCGGCGATCCAGCTTGCAATCTGGCGCTGCAAAGGCAGGTGGGGATGGGGAGAAGGTTTCCAGTCCATGGCGGACACGCTCCTTTGCGAATAGGATCGGATTCGGCGGAACGGCACCCTGTGCGAAATGGGCGCGGCAGGCCGTATCGAAGAATTGGATGGGCGAAAAACCGTCCAATTGGCCGTTTTCTTTTGCTCCCGGCATCGTAACATGGAAGCAGGGCAAATGAAAACCGTAACCGGCCAAGCCGTACGCAAAAAGGAGTCGATCCAATGGAAGCCGTGCTGCACGGACTGATCCTGGCCTTCGGGCTGATTCTGCCGCTCGGCGTGCAGAACGTATTCGTATTCTCGCAGGGAGCGGCGCAGCCTTCGCTGCTCCGGGCGCTGCCGGCCGTGCTGGCCGCGGCGCTGTGCGACACGCTGCTGATCCTGCTGGCGGTATTCGGCGTATCGGCCGTCGTACTGAAGTTCGACGGGCTGCGCCTGGCGCTGCTGCTGGCCGGCGTGCTGTTCCTGCTCTATATGGGCCTGTCGCTCTGGCGCGCGAAGCCGGCGGCCGCGGACGGCGCCGAAGCGCGGCCGTTGGCGGCCCGCAGGCAAATTCTGTTCGCGCTGTCGGTCTCGCTGCTGAATCCGCACGCGCTGCTGGATACCGTCGGCGTGATCGGCACGAGCGCGCTGGCCTATTCCGGCGCCGCGCAGCTGCGGTTCGCCGCCGCCTGCGTCGCGGTGTCCTGGCTGTGGTTCGCCGGGCTGGCCGCCGCCGGATCGGCGCTGCGCCGCCTGCGCGGAGCGGACCGCGTCATGACGCTGTTCAACAAAGCGTCGGCGCTGTTTATCTGGGGAACGGCCGCGTATTTGCTGACGGGGCTGATCCGCGAAGCATCGCGGCGCATGGGCGGATAAGGCAGGGACAAGCAGGACGAAGCCGAGCGGAAAAACGGCAAAAAACCGTGAACGGCCGCGGCGCGTCTCGATGCGCGCGGCGTTCACGGTTTTTTTTATCTGGGAATTTGGGGTGCGGCACGGGTACATGCAGCATCGGGTCTGCCGATCGGGATGGAGAACGATACCGACTGTGTGCTAACGGAGCGACAGGATGCTCAGACGGGAAACAACCTGTTTTCCAGGCGCAACCGCGCCGTTCGGAACGTCCAAGCGCCGCTGCCCGGCTGAGCCTGGGCGGCCGCAATCCGCGTTCCGCCGCGCTTTGGCTGTTTTTGCAGCGTCCCGCAATCCGCGTTCCTCCGTTTTGCCGTTTCGCCCCGCTCGAGCAGCCGCGCGGCTCCGATCCGCCTCGTCTCGCCTTCGCCGAGCTTTACTCCCCGTCCGTCGGGCTGTCCGCCGCGCAGTCCATCGTGCCGTCTTCTTCCGGCAGGGCCCACACGGACACGCTGCCGCCGTTGACCGGGAAAGTGGCGAAGCCGTCTTCTTCGATCACGATCTTGTCTTCGCGCGTGTTGGTCAGGTCGATCCACTCTTCGCCGGCGCGTTCCGGTCCTACGCACATGCGCTTCCCGCCTTCGTCGCCGTTCGAAATCACGACCGCGCAGCCGGAGCCGATCACTTCTTCGGCGCCGCGGCGCACCCAGCCGATCGTGTTCGGATGGTCGAAGTAGTCTTCCTGCTCGCCGTACGCTTTCTGGCAGCGGGCGTACAGCAGCGGGTCGATCGCCTGCTTTTTGCCGTCGATCGGATTCTCGCCGCCGATGCCGAAGTAATCGCCGTAGAACACGCACGGATAGCCGTCGCGGCGCAGCAGGATCAGCGCGTACGCGCTCTGCTTGAACCAGTCGTCGATCCAGGATTCCAGCGACTCGCCCGGCTGGGAATCGTGGTTGTCCACGAATGTAACCGCGTTTGTCGGGTGCGTCTGCACCAGCGTGTCGTCGAAGATCTTCGTCAGGTCGAACGCGCTGCCGGACTGCGAAGCTTCGTGCAGCTTATAGTGCAGCGATACGTCGAACAGATCGATCCGGTAATCGACGGTATCGAGGAATTCGCGGCAGGCGTTCAGGTCGTTGTTCCAGAATTCGCCGACGATATAGAAGTCCTCGCCGCGCTTGCGGATCATTTCGCCCGCGAATTCGCGGATAAAGTCGTGGTTGATATGCTTGATCGCGTCAAGGCGGTAGCCGCTGCACTGGAGCGTGTCGACGAGCCAGCGTCCCCACTCCATCATTTCCTCGCGGACTTCGTCGTTTCGGTAATCGAGGTTCGCGAACATCAGGTAATCGTAGTTGCCGAACTCGTTGTCGACTTTGTCGTCCCAGCTGCGGTTCTCGTCGCCGAGGCGGTAGATGCCGTTATTGCCGGTCGCGTTGTCGAAGTCGGTGCCGTTGAAGTGGCGGGAATCCCATTTGAACGCGGAATACTGGTCGCCCCGGCCCGGGAACGTGAACTTGGTCCAGCCTTCGATCTCGAACGGCTCCTCGGAAATGACTTCGTTGCGGTTGTTCGGATCGACTTCGACCACTTTGAAGCGTTCGGTTTCGTCCGCGCCGGCTTTGTGGTTCATGACCAGGTCGACATACACGGCTACGCCGAACTCGTGACAGGCCGCGATCGCGCTTTTCAGCTCGTCTTTGGTGCCGTATTTGGTGCGCACCGTGCCTTTCTGGTCGAATTCGCCGAGATCGTACAGGTCGTAAATGCCGTAGCCGGTATCTTCCGCGGATTGTCCTTTGGTGACGGGCGGAATCCAGACGGAATCGATGCCCTGCTTTTTCAGCTCGGGGGCCATCTCCTTCAACCGGTTCCAGTGCTGCCCGTCCGCGTCCACATGCCATTCAAAAAACTGCATCATCGTATGATTTACGGTCATAACAAAAAAAAGCCTCCTCGTAGTCTGGATTCGCGTAGTGTGCCGCCTATTCGGTTTTGGAGCCGAAAGTAGGGTCGATAGGTGCAGGAAGGAGGCCGCGGGGAGCGCCTCTTTTATAGTTGCAAATAAGGATAAGGCCGAGCGGCCATCCGGAAAGTCGAACGCGGTAAATTCGTTAGCCATACTGCTAGCTATTCAGGAATAATACAAGTTACCCAAAAGGACGGGGGATTTAAACGATGGGCGGGCGATTTTGAAAAGTAAACATTCCGATAACGTTTCAACGCAAAAAGCGCGGAGGCGCGGCGGGATTCGAAAAGGCGAACGCCGAAGCGGAGAAATCGAACAAACTGTCAAAATTCGCCCGCGATGCTTGGAATGCGCCGAAAAAAGGTAATGATAAAGTGGGCTTGCTTTCGCGGTTGTCCGCGGAACAATCATCAATGAGGAGGCGTTCACTTTGACGACCGAACAAACACTGGAACTGATTAAAAACAGACGCAGTATTTACGGAATCAGCAAAGAACAGACAGCATCCGACGAGCAAATCCGCGAATTGATCGAACAGACGCTGCTGCATGTGCCGTCGGCGTTCAACTCGCAAAGCGCGCGCATCGTGGTCCTGCTCGGCGAGCAGCACGACCGTCTGTGGGACATCGCGACCGAAGTGCTCAAAGGCATCGTGCCGGAAGGCAATTTCGCTTCGACGCAGGAGAAAATGGACAGCTTCAAAGCCGGCTACGGCACCGTGCTTTTCTTCGAGGACGAATCGGTGATCCGCGGCATGCAGGAGCAGTTCCAGCTGTATCAGGACAAATTCCCGGTCTGGTCGCAGCAGTCTTCGGGCATGCACCAGTACGCGATCTGGACGCTGCTGGAAGGCGAGGGTTACGGCGCTTCGCTCCAGCATTACAATCCGCTGATCGACGAGAAAGTCAAAGCGGAATGGGACATCCCGGCCAGCTGGCAGCTCGAAGCGCAGATGCCGTTCGGCAAACCGACCGCGCCGGCCGGCGAGAAAGAATTCAAGCCGCTGGAAGAACGGTTGAAGTGGTTTAAGTAAGCCGCAAGGCAGGACCGTGAACGAATAAGAACGACTGCAAAAAAGCAGCTTCGGCGATCCGTGGATCGGACAGCCGGGCTGCTTTTTATGATGCGTATCGATTCAGTCTTGAAAAAGGGTGTCCGGCGGATCGGTTTCACCGCCGCCGCTTTGTCCGTCTTCGGACCGGGCATCGCCGCCGGCCCTGCCGGTACCGCCGTCCGCCGACGAGGTCCCGTCCGGTTCGCGCTGGCCGAGCAGTTCCATCAGCTCCAGCGCGTTCGGCGTGGCGTCTTTGGCCGAGTTGTTGTTGAACACGACGTAGACGTGCTTGCTCTGCTTGTCCAGATCGAGCAGGATATCGCGCCACTCGCTCAGTTCTTCGGTGCTGTAGCGGTACAGGTAGCGCAGCTTGCGCCAGTTGGGATCGCTGCTCTTGTGCCAGCCGCCGACGTTGCGCCCGTGCATCCGGACGTAGGTGGCGTCGTCGCTCGTCGCGCGCGCGATGATCGGGATCGAGCCGCTGCCGGCCTGCGGTTCGTCGACGACGGTCTGCACCCAGCCTTCTTTGCGCATAAAGTCCAGCGTTTTCTCGCGAAACTGCGGCGAGTACCACGACTGGTGCCGGAATTCGAGCGCGCACGGCACGTCTTTCATAAACTCGCGCGTCACGCGCAGCTTCTCCACGTTCTCGCGGGTGCAGTCGAACCAGGGCGGGTACTGGAACAGGGTCATGGTCAGCTTTTTGGCGTCGATCACGGGTTCCAGGCTGGTATGAAAAGCGGCGAACATTTCTTCGGCCGTATCGAAGTAGTTCTTTTTGCCGCGCAGGTGTCCGGTCATGCCCTGATAAGCTTTAATTACGAAGCCAAAGTCGTCCGGCGTTTGCGAGACCCATTTTTCATAATTCTTGACGGGCTGAATCGCGTAAAACGAGCTGTCCAGCTCCACGATCTTGAACGCCTCGCTGTAAGCGGGCAGCCGCTCTGCGGGCTTGAGCTTGCCGTACAGCTCGTCGTGGTCGCTGAAATTGGTCAGTCCGATGGTGATGATGGGGATCTCCTCCTTATGGCCGTCATTCTCGCGCGGAGAGCCGGCGGCCGGTTCTCCGTCTTGTTAGATACTTAAACGAAACGGGGGAGGGGCAATCGGGGGGAGATGCGCGATTCGCGGGCGGAACGGATCGCGGGCGGATGCAATCGACTGCGCGCAGCGGTTAGAATGAGTAAAAAGCCGTATACGAATAGGGCAGGGAAGGATGGGGAATGCAGGGATGGGGAACGGAGAGGGAGCGCGGAAAACAAAGCTTGAAGAGCCGGATCGAAAGCGCCGGCTGCTTGAAATGACGGCGGGGATGAACGAAGATCAGCTGCGGGCGGTATTGGATAAGCTGCTGGGCGGAGAAGAGGCGCTGCAGGCAGAGACGGGGAACGGCTTCGGGCCGGAAGCGTTCGGAGCCGAGAAGATTGAAAACGAAGCGTCCGGGGTCGGAGTCGGGGACTGGAATACGTTCCGCCGGACGCTGCTTGAGCGGGAACCGGGGTTGAGTGCGGCGGACGCGCTGGAGCGCGTCCATATCGTGCCGAGCGATTCGGCGGCGGCCGGCCTGCGTCAGGCTTTGCAGCCGGAGATCGAGTCCGGGCGGGAGCGGGTGTATGCGCTGGGCGACAATTTGTCCTACGGGCCGATCCGGGGATTGGACAGCCGGGAAGGCGGCGGGAACGAGGAAAACGGGCAGTACGAAGAGTCCGGAAAGCATGAAGGCGGTTGGATCGATCGGCTGGGCTGGCTGGAGGAAACGGCCGGGCTGGGCGATGCAGAACGGCGGCGCGGGCTGGACGGCGATTACCGGCTGCTGGCGGAACTGCCGGAACGGCTGTCTGCCGATACGGAGATTGTGATCTGGGCGGCTGGAACGGCGGCGGATCAGACGGCGCTGCGGCTGGTGTTGTTCTTGTTCCGGCATTTTGCGGGCACGGTTCGGATCGTGGACGCGCTCGACGTTTACGGGCGGCTGCAAAGCCTCGGACGCATCGGGCGAAAAGGGATTACGGTTACGCATCTGCACAGCGGTGAAATGATGCCCGACGATCTGCGCGCGGTGTGGCAAGCGGCGTCCGGGATGACGTGGGAGAAGGCGGCGCGGCTGAAGGAGCCGGGAATGCTACGCGACGGGAAAGCGGTGGAAGCGGAGGACGAAGGGCTTATTTCTATCGCGCTGCCCGGCGAAGAGCGCCGCAGGTTGGAACGGGAATGGACCGCTCTGTCGGTGGACGGCGCTACGCTTCGGACGTATCGGGACGGCTCCGTGGTCGCGGTGCCGGAGGATTATTACGACGGTTATCTGCTGGAAACCGCGGCGGAAGTCTGCGGTCCCGGCGGCGAATACCGCAAAGCGGCGCGGGTCGTCGGGCAGGCGATCGGTTACTCGGAGGAACACTTGAGCGACGGTTTTCTCAATCACCGGCTGAATATGCTCGTTTACTCGGGCAAACTGGAGTTTCGCGGCGTGCCCCGGCTGATGCGGATGTACGAAGTGCGGCCTGTACGGTAGGCGGCTGGAAGCGGGAAAAGCCGCGGGAGAGTGAAAGAAAAGCCGTTTCCGGGCCGAAGATCTCGGCTGGCGGAAGCGGCTGGCGCTCTGCTTAAAAGCTAAGGCAGCATCGGATTGCCCTGCATCCCGACCCACAGCTCGGACTGCTCCAACTGTCCGGCGACCCGCAGCAGCAGATCTTCGCGGCCTTTGGCGGCGATCATCTGCACGCCGAGCGGCAGTCCGTCCGCCGTCAGGTGCAGCGGCAGGCTGGTCGCGGGCTGGCCGGTCAGGTTGGCGAGCTGGGTGAACGGCGTATAGGTCAGGCTGCGCTCGAAAATGTCGTACAGCATCCGGCGCTGCTCGTCTGCCGAAAGTTCGCTGACTTTCATCCACGGCGCGATCTCGTCGGGCTTGTGCGTCAGCTCGCCTACGCGGGGAGCCGGATAAGCCGTCGCCGGAGTGACGTACAGATCGCAGCGCAGCGAAAGTTCCGCCATCTGGGCGGCGGCGACGTCCCATTCGTTCAGGCTGTGCACGAACTCCGCCGCCGAGACGTTTTTGCCGGCTTCGGCGAACACCCACGTGATGATGTCCACTTCGTCCGGACGGATCGGCCGGCCGAGCATCTGCTCCAGCGTAATGAACATGGCGGATACTTCGCCGGCGTTCATCGTGTAGTAGTTCTCCATCAGGCGCACGCCGTTGACGGGGCTGAGCTTCTCTTCGACTTCGTGGCCCCGGTCTTCGAGCCACCGGACGGTCTTCATGACCGCCGCCGCGGCGTCGCCGGACACCGGCGTGCCGACCGGCGAAGCGGTCGTGAAGGCGATCCGCAGCGGACGCTCGTGCGGCGTCCGCATGTCCCTGGCATAGACGCCCGGGTAGAGGGGCGTCTGGAACGCGGCTTCCGGCTGCAGGATTTGCAGCAGATCCAGCAGCGCGGCGCTGTCGCGCACGGTGCGCGACAGGGCGAAGTCGATCGACGCGCCCTGCCACTGGCGGCCCACTCCGGGGCCGACCGGCGTCCGTCCGCGCGTCGGTTTGAGGCCGAACAGGCCGGTGAACGACGCCGGGATGCGGATCGAGCCGCCGCCGTCGCTCGCGCCGGCGGCGGGCACGATGCCCGAGGCGATAGCGGCCGCCGCGCCGCCGCTGGAGCCGCCCGGGGAATACGCCGGATTCCACGGATTGCGCGCCGGGCCGTGCAGCGCCGGCTCGGTAATGTTCTTGAGGCCGAACTCCGGCGTGTTCGTGTGGCCGAGCGGAATCAGTCCGCCGGCCCGCAGGCGGGCGACGTAATTGGAGTCGCGCCGGGCGATATTGCCTTGAAGCAGCCCCGAGCCGGAGGTCAGCGGCTCGCCGGCCAGCGCCTGCGAGATGTCTTTGAGCAGGTACGGCACGCCGGCAAACGGCCGCTCGGCGGTAGGAGCGGGCATGTCCGCCGCTTCTTGCAGCGCGGCTTCGCGGCGCGTGCGCACGACGGCGTTCAGGGACGGATTGACTTCGTCCAGCCGCGCGAACGCCGCTTCGGCCAGCTCGGCCGCGGAGACTTCGCGCTTGGCCAGCAGTTCCGCCAATCCGACGGCGTCGTAGTTCGAATACTCTGGAAAATTCATGGATTCAGCCTTCTTTCTCTGGACTTGTTGCATAAGTACAGTATGCCTCAAGCAGCCGGTGCGCACAAAGCCCCATAGCAGCGAAGCGGCACGGCAGTACGGGAAAAGCAAATGCAAAAATCCACTTTATTTATCGCGGCCGGCCGCCGAATAAGCAAAGAAGTGCAATCCTCCACTTTAATTCCGTCATACGCTTCTTTCCGAAGCTTTGCGGACGAATAGAGTGGATTTTTGCACTTCATCGAGTATTTGGCGGGCTGTCGGGCGGATTAAAGTGGATTTTTGCAGTCCGACAGTCGGCGGCTTTCCGCACAGGGCGCGCGGCCCTGCTCAAGAGCCGGCCATGCCCGGGGCTTCCGGCGCGCGGCCCCGCTCAGGAGCCGGCCATACCCGGGGCTCCCGCTCCGGGGCCCGGCTCAAGCGCCAGCCGCGCCAGCCGCGCCTGCTGCGCGGCCTCGCTCAGGCCCCGGCAGCGCCCACCGCGCTCCCGGCACCCGAGCCGCCCGGCTCCTCGCCGAAGCCCGCGGCCGGCGAGGAGATCCGCGTCGCATGCCGCGTGCCGTCGTCCTCGCCGGCGATGCGCACGGCGTTGCGGCCGCTGCGCTTGGCGCGGTACATGGCCTGGTCGGCCATCTTGGTCAGCGCGCCGAGCGGCTCGCCCGGGCGAGCTTCGACAAGGCCGAAGCTGGCCGTGACCCCGATCGGGCCGGACTCCGTCATCAGCGGCCCGGAAGCCAGTTCGCGGCGGACGCATTCCAGCAGTCCGTAAGCTTCTTCGATCGTGCGGTCCGGCAGGCACAGCGCGAATTCCTCGCCGCCGTAGCGGCCGAACACGTCGCGGTCGCCCAGATAGATCTTGCAGGCGTGCACGACGTGCCGGATCACCAGGTCGCCCACATCGTGGCCGAAGCCGTCGTTGATCGACTTGAAGCGGTCGATATCCAGCAGGGCGAAGCAGAGCGGCCGGCCCGCGCGGCGCGTTTCTTCCACCAGGTCTTCCGAGCGTTCCACAAAGTACGCCCGGTTGTAGATCTGCGTCAGCCCGTCGTGCGTGGCGAGCCGCTCCAGCTTGCGGTGCAGCAGCACGTTCTCCGTCACGTCCAGCACGACGACGGTCCGTCCGGTGAACGCTCCGCCGCGCCGGTACACCGGAGTGGAGCGGATGCGGTAATAATGCGTGCCCAGATCCGTCATCCACTCGATCTGCCGGTCGTCGTCTTCCAGGAAAGACATATCGGCGTCGCGTCCGTGCAGCCGCTCGCGCGGAAACGAAGCGGCCGCATTTTCGCCGATCAGCTCCGCGTTCAGAAACGGAAACAGCTGCGAAGCGGCTTTGTTGTAATCCGCGATGCGTCCGGCCGGATCGATCACGATCACGCCGTCGCGCATGCTGTCCAGGATATTTTCCCGGATCACGGAGGTCGACGTCAGCATGCCCGCGGACAGGATCGCCCAGCAGTACAGAATATTGGTGAGGCTCATCACGGCCGGCACGGGATCGATATGGAAAGGAGTCAGGTTCAGCACATACACCAGCGAAGCGCCGATCGGCAGCAGCAAACCGACGAACATCGTCGCCGTCTGCTTGCGGTATACATTGAGCGTCTGGCGCATATGCCGGGCGAGCAGCCACATGCCCACAAGGCCGCAGCCGAGCGTATAGCTTCCGTTGACGACGTACCAGAGGCCCATCGTAATATCCGCGAGCGGCCAGGGCGTTCCTTCGCGCAGCTGGATCCCTTGATAAACAAGGCCGTGCCGGTCGTTGGTCAGCATGAGCAGAGTGGTGATTGCGGGAAGGATGAGCAGGAGGACGGTCTTGCGCGAGGCCAGCATCTTCTCGCGGCCGATGTAGTGGAGGACCACGATCAGGTTAAGCGCCGAGATAAAGGGAAGCCCGAGGTATTCGATCGAGATCCAGAACTTGATTTCCCGCAGCGACGTGCTGGCCAGTTCGAACGAACTGCCGAACGTATACAGCGCCGTGGCTGCGGACATCAAGACGAACCAGCGCATGCCGGAGAATCTCGTTTTTTGAAAACCGGCGTACAGGGCCAGCAGAATACTCAGCACGCCGGAGATGGCGAATAATACGATAAAAGTGGAAAAAGCGGTATTCATGAACGTCCGGGCTCCTGTCCGTCGAATATGGTTGCGTCAACATATTGCGGCATAGTCCGCAATTTCATGCAAATCATACCATAAATCCGAGCGGAAAAGAGTGGGCCTGCCAATTATTTCGATATAAAACTATACAATTTTTAAACGTTCGGCCAGTTCTTCGTCAGCGGACCTTCGTCCCCGTACACGGGATCGGTGCGCGGCAGCGGCACATGCGCGATTTCTTCGATCGCCTGTTCGCGTTTGCCGTCGTTTTCGATGCGCGTATTGTAATCCGTCCCGTCCGGATAAGCGCCCACAATGCGGAAGTCGCCGCTCGACGTAATGCGCTTGTGGCCGGTGCCGGCCGGCAGAACGATCACGTCGCCCGCTTTGAGATCGAACGAGCGCCCGTTTTCCCCGCCCAGCCGGATCAGGATCGTGCCCTGCGTCACGCCGAGCACTTCGTGCGTGTTGCTGTGGTAATGATGGTAATCGAATACGCCGTTCTCCCAGCTGTTCCGCCAGCCGTGGCTGTTGAACACCGATTCCGTCCACTCGGCCCGGTCGCTCAGCGCGCCGGGATACAGGATCACCGGCAGCTTGGGATTATTGGGAATGATGCCGTCGTCTTCAAAAGTAAAAAACTGCGCATCGCGCTTGTCGTTCATCTTAAACGCCTCCGTTTCGTCATGTCGGCTCGTCCGCAAAAAAGGACCTCCGCTTCTGTATTCGCCTGTCTGTTATTACCCGAAGAGCGGCCCGAAACCGGCGGCATTACGGAAAAATCCATAATTTTGCGGCCTAAAAATCCGTTTAACCGCTATAATAGCGAAGATGCCGTCCCCCGTCCGCCCGATGCCGCGCTTTAAGCAGACGTTCGGCTTGCCGCCGGAAGCGAAGCGGGACGGGACCCAAGAAAGGGGCGAAAGCCGTTTGCTCAACCTGCTGTCTTACATAACGGAGGAGAATCTGTACGAGTGGCTCGAACGTTTTCGCGAGCTGGGGCCCCTGCCCGGGATTTTCCTGACGTTTCTCAAATCGTTCGTACCGCCGCTGCCGACCGCCGTGATCGTGGGCGTGAACGCGGCCGCGTACGGCTTATGGCCCGGTTTTCTGTATTCGTGGATCGGACTGGTGGCGGGCTGCATGACCACGTTTCTGATCGTGCGCAAGGTGGCGTCGCGGCCGTACTTCCTGCGCTGGGCGGAACGTCCGAAAGTCCGGAAAAGTCTGCTCTGGGCGCGCCGCAACGCCGTCAGCTTCGTCTTTATGCTGAGCATGCTGCCCGTCGGCCCGTTCGCGATCGTCAACACGGCCGCCGCGATCGCGCGCATGCCGAAACTGGCCTTTTTCCTCGCGGTGGCGGGCGGCAAAGCGGTGATGGTGCTGGCCGTGTCGTACGTGGGGCACGATCTGGGCCGGTTCGCGGAGCGTCCGTACGAGCTGCTGTACGTCGCCGCATTCCTCGCGCTGTCGTTCTGGCTGAGCCGGCGGGTGGAGGCGTATTTCACGCGGCCTCCGGCCTGAGCGTTCAGCCGCTTGCGTCAACGCTGGCGCTTCGTATTCGCTTCGAGCGGCTGCGGGGCGTTTTTTGGCATGGATCGGAATCAAAAATAAAGCGTTATCATCAGCGGTGGGCTGCGGTATAATACGGGATATGAACAGACGCTTTCGTCCGGATTTTTCAAAAAGCAAAGCCGGTGAAGCGAAGAAGGGGGACGCGGTAAATGGAAGAACGGCAAAGCGGATGGGGGCAAAGAATCGCTTTTTCCGAAAACGGTTTAAACGTCGTGCTGGAGGTAACGGAGAAGGGGGATGTGCGGCTGCTGCACGTCGGCGTGCTGCCGTACGACGATTTGCGGATCGCAGACAAGCAGCGCGAGGGCTTCCGTCTGCTGGAAGTCCAGCTCAGCGGCGAGGACCGGGACGAGTATCACGGACGCAGCCACCGGGCTTCGTATCCGGGCCTGCGCATGACCTACAGCGGGCATGCCATGGAGCGGAACGATCTCGGCCTGCGCTTTACCGTGGAGATGAACGATCCGCAAACGGGGCTGAAAACGGAGTGCCGCTGGCAGTTTTACGACGGTCTTCCGGTGCTGCGCGCCTGGACGACGCTCGTCAACGAAGGCGCGGAAGATCTGGGCGTGGAGTACGTGTCGTCTTTTTCGCTGAACGGGCTGGCGAAGGAAGGCGCGGGCGACCAGGACGACAAAATGAAGCTGCATCTGGCGCACAACGGCTGGCAGAGCGAGGTGCAGTGGCGCAGCAATACTTTGCCGGAGCTGGGATTGTCGCATATGACGGACCGCAGCTCGAAAAGGGTCGCTTTAAGCAATACCGGTTCCTGGGCCGCCGCCGAGCATCTGCCGATGGGGCTGCTGGAGAACGAGGAAGCGAACGCGACGGTCTTCTGGCAGATCGAGCATAACGGATCGTGGCACTGGGAGCTGCTGAACCAGTTCGATCATCTGTCGCTGCTGGTCAGCGGCCCGTCGGAGCACGACCACGGCTGGTGGAAAAATTTGCGGCCGGGCGAGTCGTTCGAAAGCGTACCGGTGGCGGTCGGATTCGTGCGCGGAGGCTTCGAGGAAGCGATCGGCGGGCTGACCCGCTACCGCCGCCTCATCCGCCGCCCGAATACGGACAACGAGAAGCTGCGCGTTATTTTCAACGACTATATGAACTGTTTGTGGGGCAATCCGACGACGGAGAATCTGCTGCCGCTGATCGACGCCGCCGCGGACGTGGGCTGCGAATATTTCTGTATCGACTGCGGCTGGTACTCGCCCGGCAAATGGTGGGACGGCGTCGGAGAGTGGCTGCCGTCGGAGGAGCGTTTTCCGGAAGGCATCAAATACGTGCTCGACTATATCCGCGGCAAAGGCATGATTCCGGGGCTGTGGCTGGAGATCGAAGTGATGGGCGTCAACAGTCCCAAGCTTGCGCAAACGGACGACTCCTGGTTCTTTATGCGGCACGGCAAAAGGGTCAAAGACCGCAGCCGCTACCAGCTCGATTTTCGCACTCCGGCCGTCGTCGCCCATGCGGACGAAGTGATCCGGCGGCTGGTCGAAGATTACGGCGTCGGCTATATCAAAATGGACTACAATATCAACGCGGGGCTCGGCACGGAGACGGGCGCGGACAGCCTGGGCGAAGGGCTGCTCGGGCACAACCGGGCGTATCTCTCGTGGATCGACCGCGTGTTCGGGACCTATCCGGAACTCGTTATCGAAAATTGTTCCAGCGGCGGGATGCGCATGGATTACGCCATGCTCAGCCGGCACAGCATCCAGTCCACGAGCGACCAGGAAGACTACGTGAAGTACGCGCAGATCGCGGCGAGCTCGCCGGCGGCGCTGACGCCGGAGCAGTCGGCGATCTGGTCGTATCCGCTGCGCGAAGGCGACGACGAAGAAGTCGTGTTCAACATGGTGAACGCGCTGCTGCTGCGGGTGCACCAGAGCGGGCATCTGGCGGAGCTGAGCGCGCCGCGCCGCGAGCTGGTGCGCGAGGCGCTGGACGTGTACAAGTCGATTCGCGGAGACATTCGCGAATCTCTGCCTTTTTGGCCGCTGGGGCTGCCGAAAGTCGAAGACGGCTGGGTCAGCTTCGGCCTGCGCCGGGGCGGCAAGCGCTATATTGCCGTATGGCGGCTGGATGCCGCCGACAGCGAAGCGGCGCTGCCTCTGCCCGGCATGGCCGGGAAGGCGGCGGACTGCCGCCTGCTGTATCCGCAGGGCCGTCCGGGCGGCTCATGCGCCTGGGACGCGGAAGCGGGCGCGCTCGACGTGACGCTGGAGCGGGAGCGCACGGCGCGGCTGTTCGAGGTGCGGGAAGCGGAATAAGCGGAATAAGCGCCTTCTTTTTACGCTCCCGCCGTGCAAGTCTTTTGAAGCTCCGCAGAAAATGCTGACTTTTCGTCCGCATTTCGGACGGAAAAAGAACAGGCACAGGGAAATGCTGACTTTTCGTCTACATTTTACGAACAAACCGTCGTTTTTCGCGATTCTCACGCCCCAATGTACACATTTAGTCAGCATTTTCGTTCGATCCTCGAATTGTTCGCTCAAATGCTGACGTGGCGTCAACATTCGAGGTGCATCGCGGGTGCTCCCCTTCCCGTTTTTAGACCCAAATATGAACTTGGCCCAAAGAACGAAAAAAGCGCGCATCAAAAAGGCCGCATCCCGGTATCGTGCCGGGGGCGGCCTTCGTCGTGCTTCGAACCGGAACCCTGGGTCCCGGCCGCTTCCGATCGGCTCGAAAGCGTTCCTGTTGTGTGCAGGTCCGTTATACGTATGGAGATTATCGAATCGTCTTAATGACGATCCTTCAAATCGCCGATTTTGTCTTGAACCGCGCCTTTGGCTTTGTCCGCTTTGCCTTCGGCCTGCAGACCCGGATCGTTCTTGGCATTGCCGATCTGATCCTTGATTTCGCCTTTGGCTTTGTTTACGCCGGCTTTGATTTTATCGCTCATTCCGTTGTCGCTCATTCTAAACAGCTCCTTCGTAGCTAAGGGATAAATTCTTTTGTTGTGAAGCTATGTATTACTTACCCCGGCAGGGGATTTTTCAAACGGAAAGCGCTTTATTTACACGCGTGTTTAGGACGATCAATTGTTTTGATTGGACGGAGCCCCCCGGGTTGGTGGTATAATGATTGCAAACATTACGGTCGGCGAAATTCAAAAGCTTTTTGCCGGCAGCGGACAACCATCATCACTAGTACCCTTTCAACTCTTAATCACAGGTTTACGTTCATCGGAAACGCACACGGTTCAAGCGGGTTTTCGATGGGCGTAACCCAACCTCTCAAGCGGTCATGGTACTTGGAACATGCCTAATCGGAAGTAGACGGCCGGGAAAGCCGCCGATCGGCTCGACCGTTCCGCACGGCCCGCGGCCGTAAGCGGACACCGTCCGGGAACATGACATCCGCGCGCGGAACGTTCTTGGCCGCGCAGCGATCCGGATGACCGATTCGACGCCCGTCCCGATTCGCCCGGCTTTGCTTGTTTGCTTCAGTTCCCCCGCTTTTCCTTTTCATCCATGCGACCGCCCCGGCAGATCGAACCGGCAAACGGCTATTCGATTGCCTTTCCGCCCGTGTTTGCTTCCGTTCGATTGGAACGGGCGTCTTGAATCATCCCATTTCCGCTGAAAGCAGGTGAAAGCACAATGGAATACTCCGAACATGTGAATGTTTGCTTGTCCAAGCTGCCTCCGACGGCCAAAGAACTGCTGGCTCTGGCAGCGGCGGCCGTGAATGCGGAAACGCTTTTCGTCGCCAAACAGACGGAAACGGAACGGTACACGCTGGTTTCGTGGGGCGAAGAACGGGAGGGCATACGCAGCGGGCGGGCGCTCAGGCTGCCGTCCGAAAGCGCAGAAAGCCGCCTGATAACCGTCGAACTGCCTTTTACCTGCGGCAGGCAGCACGGCGTCCTGGGCGCTCTGCGCGCCGGGAAGCCTTTCGGCGAGGCGGAGCGAACCGCGCTGGAACGTGCGGCTTCCCTGTTCGCGAGTCTGGTGGAATCCGAGCATCGCGAATCGATCCGCAAACGCGAGGAAGTCCTGCTCCAGAGCCGCAAGAACGCGCAGCTGGCAGCGCAGAATACGGGCGAGCTGCTGGCGATGATGGGGCACGAGATCCGGACGCCGATGAACGGCATCGTCGCCATGTCGCAGCTGCTCAAAGAAACCGAGCTGAACGACGAGCAGCGGAATTACCTGCAAATTATCGAGGACAGCCAGCAGTCCATGCTGGAGCTGGTCGGCAGCATTCTCGATTACGGCAAACTGGAAGCCCGCCAGGTCAAGCTGGAACCCGAGCCGATGGATCTGATCGGGGCGCTCGAAGATACCGCCTACCAATTCGCGGCCAAAGCGGCGCAGCGGCCCGAGCTCGAATTGACGCTGAACCTGGATCTCGATCCCGAATTGACCCTGATCGGCGACGTGCGCAAGATCCGTCAGGTGCTCGGCAATCTGGTCAGCAACGCGATCAAATTTACGGCCGCCGGCGAAGTGCGGATCGCCGCGCGGCGGCTCGAAGGCGACGAGCCCGACCGGGCCTGGATCGAATTCCGCGTCAGCGATACCGGCATCGGCTTGTCCGAAGCGGGCATCAAGCAGCTGTTTCGCGACTACTCTCAGGTGCATCGGCCGGAAGAAGGCGATTACGGCGGCACCGGCCTGGGCCTGTCGATCAGCAAGAAGCTGGTCGATCTGATGGGCGGCCGGATCTGGGCGGAAGGCCGCAAAGGACAGGGGACGAGAATGACGTTCGTGCTGCCGCTGAAGATCGGGCGGGAAGCGAAAACCGGCGGAACGTCCGGAACGCCCGAAACCGAGCTGCGCGGCAAACGCCTGCTGATTGCCGCGGGCGGTCCCGGCACGCGCCGCGCGCTGTCTCTGCTGACCGAGCGCTGGGGGCTTGAAGTCCAGGCGGTATCCAGCGGCGCGGAAGCGATCGACGCGATCGTCCGGCGGAAGCCGTTCGATCTCGTACTGAGCGAATGGGACATCGAGGAAGAAGCGTCGCGGCTTGCGCGGACGGGGGAGGCCGGCCGGGAACCGGCGCCGCTGCTTCTGCTGCTGCCGTTCACGCACACGGAAAGCACCTCCAGACGAGGCCGCTCCTCCGCCCTCACGCTGACCAAGCCGGTCCGACAGAGCAGTTTGCTGTACGCGCTGCGAACCGCCTGCAATCTGCCCGCCGACCAGCACGCGAAGTGAAAGGCGGAATTCAAAGGGTCGATCGCGCGAAAAGGCGGAAATCCGCAGCGAATCCTGCCCGGCTCCGCGGCCGCCAAAAGTCTCGCCGTGATATTTGGCGGGCGCGGGCAGCGCAGTTCCGATATAGGCCGCCGCATCGTTTTTTGAAATAAGCGCGCAGGTACATCTATTTCGTTCAAACTGCGGCTTTATTTTAAAATAAGCGCACACGTACACTTATTTTGCGGAAAAAGCTCCATAAAGACGCCGAAGCGATGAATTAGATGTACGTGCGCAGCTGTTTGTTCGAAAAGCGGAAATGCATCGAAAATAAGTGCATATACGCCGTTATTTATAAGCAGAATGGATGGCCGTGCAAAAAGAAGACCGTGCAAAAAAAGGACCGTGCCGAGAGCCGCGAGAGCGGGAAGGCGACGGTCCTTTTTTGATGAAGCGGGGTGCAAAAGAGTCCGGGCGTGTTAAAAGCCGCTCGGGTTCGGGCATGCGCCGATCGCTGCCGGCCGTTCAGCGGCTTCTGTTTGTGCCCGTTTCGGCCGCGAGATGTCCGGGTCGGGCGTCGGGATGGCGCGGACGCGCATCGCAGGCGCGCTAAGGCGCGGCGTGTCCGGCCGGATTGCCGGCCTGCGCGTCTTCCGCGTCCGGCGGGAACGGTTCGGCGTCCTCCATGAATTCGTCGAGGTCGCGGTCCGCTTTGTTCTGGTTGCAGAGCATGCAGGCGCAGACGCAGTTCAGCGGCGTCGTATGGCCGCCTTTGGCGCGCGGCAGCAGATGGTCGATCGTATCGCCGTATTCGCCGCAGAAGTGGCAGGTATACCGGTCGCGCTCCAGGATATAGCGCCGGAACGAACGATTTGTATACAGGCGCCGGATCGTAAAGCGGTTCACCACGACCGCCGCGTGTTCGCGCACCAGGCAGCGCGCCATCTCCAGATCGGTATCCTGCTGCCAGCGCCGGCCTTTGTCCGTGCGTCCGCGCATGCGGATCGTTCCCTGTCGCGTGGGCTTCAGCTCCGCTTCGCGCGTCGGCGCAAGCAGCGCCGACGCCGGCGGCTCGGGCGGCGGCCGTCTGACCCGCCGCTTGGGCGCCGCCGGTTCGACGGCCTCGGCCTCCGGCGAAAGCGCCGGAGGCCGCCCGCCCGCAGGCGGCGCCCCGGCGGCGTCCGGGCCGTCCCCGGCCGCCCCGCGCCGCTGCTTGCGGCAGTCGCGGCAGGCTCCGCGCCGCGACTCCGCGCCGGACTTCTTGCCCGTCCGGCGCAGAAAGTCCGTCAGCGGCTTCGCTTCGCCGCAGTACTGGCAGACCTTGACGCCGCCGCGGGCAGCGGCGTCCGGCCCCGGCTCGCCCGCGCTGCGCCCGGCGGGCGGCGCTTCCGCGGCAGCCGCTTCGCGCAGGCTGCCGGCTTTGCTCGCGGCAGCCTCGCGCGAGCTTCCGGCCTCGTCCGCCGGCACAGGCGGAGCCGGCGCGTCAGCGGCTCCGGTCGCGACGGAGACCGCGCCCTGCGGCTTTTTCTTGCGCCGCCGGCCGCGTTTGCGGCCGGCGGGCGCTTCGCCCGGCGCCCCGGCAGCCGCGCCGGGCGTGTCCAAACCGGCAGCGGCTTCATCCTGCGCCGCCGGCATTCCGTCTTCGCGTCCGACCTCTGCCGCATCTGCGCCGCCGGAAGTCCCCGTACTTTCTTCGCCGGGGCCTTCCCGCTCCCCCCGGCGCCGTTCGCCTGCGCCGAGCGGCGCGGCTTCTTGACTTTCCGCCGTCCGTCCGGCTTTCATATAGACTTCCGCGTCCAGCGCCGCTTGGTCCTCAAGCGCCTCGGCCGTATACGCTTCGCTCCCGCGCGGTTCCGCCGCCGCGCCGCCGGCTCCGCCGATCACGCTCCCCGGCGCTTTGACCGCGCCCTGGGCGGCCCTGCCGCCGCGTCCGCGCTTGCCGCGGCTCCGTTTGCGCGGGCCGGCCGGCTGCGCGGCCGCCGCTTCTTCGGATCGCGGCCCGCCTGGAATCGCTTCGCCGCCTGTATCGCCCTGCCGCGTTCCGGACGGCGCGAAGCCCTCCGCTTCTTCTTCCGCGCCTGCCGCGTTCGCTTCGCCCGCCGCGCCTGCGGCGGAACCCGCCGATTTGGCGCTTCCGCGCTTGCCGCGTCTGCGCCGCCGGGCGGCTTTGGGCTTCGCGCCTTCGGCAGAACCCTCGCGTTCGCCGGCAGCCGCCGGCTCGATCGGTTCTCGTTCTTCGGTCCGCGTCGTCTCCGTTTGCTGCTCATTCGTCCGCGCGGAATCCTGCGGCGGGTTCGCCGGAAGATCCGCTGCGGCCGCGCGACTTTGTTTGCTTCGTTTGCGGCCCATCTTGTGTTCCTCCTTTCTTTGCATAAGCGTGTTCAAGTAAACGTATCGGTTCCCGGCCTGTTACCCGATCGTGATCTTGCCTTCCGGATAGCGGAACGGTTCGTTGTCCATTTTCGGCGTCAGTGTAAAAGCCAGCGTGATCGGACCGAGGCGGCCGACGAACATCAAGGCGGTGATCAGGATCTGGCCGAACGGCGTCAGTTCCGACGTCAGTCCCATCGAGATGCCCGCCGTCGCGTAAGCGGAAGTCGTTTCGAACAGGATGCCCAGAAACGAGTAATGTTCGGTGACCGACAGAATCATGGCCGCGACGACGATCAGCAGGAAGGACAGCAGCGAGAACGTGATCGCTTTATAAACGCGGTCCTGCCCGATCCGGTAACGGAAGAACACGATATCCTGTCTGCCGCGGATCATCGATACGACCGCTCCGATCAGGATCGCGAAAGTCGTGACTTTGATGCCGCCGCCCGCCGAGCCCGGCGCCGCGCCGATAAACATCATAATGACGATAAAGAACTGCGTCGCCTGGCGCATCGCCCCCACGTCGAGCGTCATCATGCCGGCGGAGCGCGACGTGACCGACTGGAATACCGACGCGAAGAATTTGCCGGAGAAATCCAGCGGTTTCAGCGTGGCCGGATTGGAAAACTCGAAAATAAAAATAACGATCGCCCCGACGACCACCAGCAGGACGGTCATCGACAGAACGACTTTGCTGTGCAGGGAAAGCTGGCGTTTGCGCGGAAAGTCCAGCAGGTCGGCGATCACGATAAAACCGATGCCGCCCAGCAGGATCAGCGGCATGGCGATCAGGTTGACGAACGGGTCGTCCACATAGTGGATCAGGCTGCTCGCCTGTCCCTCGATCGCGCCGAACAAATCGAAGCCCGCATTGTTAAAAATGGAAATGCTGTGGTAAGCGCCGAAGTAAGCCGCCTGCCCGACCGGCATTTCGAAAGCGAACCGGACAAAAAGCATGAGCGCGCCCGCGGTTTCGATCACGAGCGCATACAGCAGCACTTTGCGGATCAGCCGGACGATGCCTTCGGTCGAACTCTGGCTCAGCGTTTCCTGGAGGATCAGCCGCTCGCGAAACGTGATGCGGCGGCGGAACACGAGCGCGATCAGCGTCGCCACGGTCATGAAGCCGAGTCCGCCGAGCTGGACCAGCCCGATCAAGACGAGTTGGCCGAACACGGTCAGGTCGACGCCGGGATTCAGCACGGACAAACCGGTGACGCAGGTGGCCGAAGCGGACATAAACAGCGCGTCGGGGTAGGACATGGAATGTCCGGACGCCGAAGCGGCGGGCAGGGACAGCAGTCCCGAACCGACCAGGATCATCACCAGGAAGCCGGCGGCCAGCACCTGCGGCGGATTGAGCCGAAGCAGCGGATTGCGGCTTTTTATAGGTTTAAACATAAGGGTTCTTCCTCGCGTTGTCAGAGATGGGATGTCCGATTCATTGTATTACCGGCCTGTGCCAAAGTAAAGGCGGATTCGGTGTCTACCCGGTGACGAAGCGCCCGGCTCCGTGCTAAGATGGGAAATCGGAATAATCGTCCGGAAGCGAACGCGCGGCCGGACCCGGAAAGGAGACCTTATGCTGACTGTTCGAAGCTTCCTCGATCTGGTGGAGATCCGCACCAAAGTGGCGAGCATGCTGCCTTTTACGCTCGGCACCGTTTACGCGCTGCTGCGATTCGGCGAATTCCGCCCGCTGCATTTTGCGCTGATGCTGGTCTCGCTGCTGTCGTTCGACCTGGTCGTGACGACGATGAACAACTTTTACGATTATCGCAAAGCCGTGCGCACCCACGGATACGGCTACGAGGAGCACAACGCCATCGTCAAACACAAGCTTAACCCCTGGCTGGTGCTGGCGCTGATCGCGGTGCTGTTCGCCGCGGCGGTGACCGCCGGCATCCTGCTTGTGCGGGAAGCGGGACTGCTCGTGCTGCTGCTCGGCTTTCTTTCGTTCGGCGTGGGCATCCTGTATTCGTTCGGTCCCGTGCCCATCTCGCGGATGCCGCTCGGCGAACTGTTCTCGGGCCTGTTTATGGGCTTCGTCATCACCTTCGTATCGGCTTATATCCAGGTCGCGCCCGACCGCATCGCCTCATTGTCTTATATCGGCGGCTCGATCGAAATCCATGTGAACCTGCTCGAAGCGGCGCTGCTGCTGCTCGTCTCGCTGCCCGCGGTCGCAAGTATCGCCAATATCATGCTCGCCAACAATATTTGCGATATGGAGGAAGATGTCGAGAACAGCCGTTATACGCTGCCCGTTTATATCGGCCGCAGCAACGCGATCCGGCTGTTCCGGGCGATCTACTACGTTTCTTATCTGGATATCTTCGTCCTGCTGTGGCTTGGCGTGCATCCGCTGCTGATCCTGCCGGTTCTCGCCACGCTGATTCCGCTCACGCGCCATATCCGCGCGTTCGCCGCGGACCCGTCCAAGCGCCGCACGTTTATCCTGTCGGTCAAAAATTTCGTGCTGCTGACCGGCGTGCGCGTACTGGTCGTCGCGGCGGCGGCCTGGATCGTGCACTGAACGAGCGCCAATCGTCGCCAAAAAACAAAAACCGCCCTCTCCGGCAAGCGGATAGGGCGGTCTTTCTGCTTTCCGGACAAGCGAAAAGGCTTGATGCGGCGCGGGTTTGCGCGTATCCGCTTATCGTGCGGGACTTAACGCAGGAACGCCAGAATTTCTTCGTTGAAGCGCTCCGGCTCGTCCATCATGACGGCGTGTCCGCTTTTCTCGAACGGGACGACGTGCGAAGTCGCGATGCCGGCGTTCATGGCCTGGGCCAGGCCGAACGGACAGATCTTGTCTTTCTCGCCGTGGAAGATCGCCGTCGGAACGGTGATCTGGGCCAGATCGCCGCGCAGGTCTTCGTCGCGCAGCATTTCGGCGGCGCGCAGCGTACCGACCGCGGAAGCCTGGAAGGCCACCATTTCGACCCAGGCGAACGATGAGACGCTAGGCGTTTTGTGCGTCAGCTTTTTGCCGAACGCCGTAATCATCTTCGGACGGTCTTCCAGCGTCGGCTGGATGATCTGCTCGTTGATTTCTTCCGGCGTCATCGCGTCCGGCACGCCGTCGCGCACCGTGAAGCTCGGAGCGGCCGCGCCGATCAGCAGCAGCTTCGAGATGCCGTGTCCCTGGTGGCGGGCCGCGTAGCGCACCGCCGTGGCGCCGCCCATCGAGAAGCCGACCAGCACCGCGTCCTGCACGCCCAGCGCGTCGATAACGGCGCGAACGTCGTCGGCGTAGCGGTCGTAGTTGTAGCCTTCCCACGGCGCGTCGGATTTGCCGAAACCGCGGGCGTCGATGCCGATGCAGCGGAAGCCCAGCGCCGGAAGGCGCATGTACTGATATTCGAACATCCGCGAGTCGAGCGGCCATCCGTGCAGGAATACCACCGGCCGCCCCTGGCCGACATCTTCGACGTAAACATTAACTCCCGGTTCTACTTCAACGTATTTTCCCATGACTGAAATTCCTCCTCGATGTGTGTTGGATACCCGGTACTTATTTATTGCGGCGGCCGGATTGGACCGAGCCGCGTGTTTCCGATATTTCCGCATACGTTCGATCAAGGGCCGCTGCCGCGCCGCCGGAATCGGGGGAAGGACTCCGCGGCGAAGGCCGTCGGCCGAACGCTTATTTATTACCCGAAAACCCGACTTGAATCGCGCACAATTTAAAAATACATAAACTTTCTCCGCTCCCCTTTCCGGGAAGACGGGCCGAAAACGGGGACGGACAAGCGTCCGCGCGGCCGCCGCGTCGAATATTCGGAGGGCGGATATCGCAAGGGTTTATATTAAACAACCGAATATCGGGTAACAAAGAAGAAAGCGCTTCGAAGCGCAACTTTATCGGAGCGTCGGAACGTCTATAACCGTGAACGTCCATATTAACGGGCGGCCCCCTCGCGGGAACGCCCTCTTATCTACGGGAGGGAAAAGATATGAACGGACAACCCTGGAGCAAAACGACCCTGCTGGGCCTGAGTCTCGCCGTCGCTTTTACCGGCTTCGGACTTGCGGGGACCGGCCCCGCCGCGACGCAAAGCGTGTCGGCCGCGGCGGCCTCGGGCCAATCGAACGCGTACGACCGTTTCAACGATTATGTGAGCCGGGCGCCGTCGCCTTCGTCGCTGTCGCTGGCGCGCGCCGTGCTGGTCAACCACGCCAAGACGTTTACCGGGCATCAGGCGACGCTCGCCGTGCTGAAGCTGGAGAACGCGCAGAACGCTTATTTGAATAAAATGACGGACCGCCTCTGGGAAGAAAAGGTCCAGGACAAAATCATATCGGTGTACGAGCCGGGTATGACGCTGAACCAGGTGCTCGGCAAAGTATCGGGTACCGAAGCGGCCGTCGTTCTCCAGGACATGCAGGCGATTCATTACAAGCTGGAAACGACGGAAGGCATATTCTATCCGATTATCGATTACAAAGATTACCGCCAGTTCAAAACGCGCGTCAAAGACGATATCGCTGCGTATATCGATCTGCAATCCGCGGAATCGGAGCAGCCGTCTGCGGCCGACGCGGGGCTGATTATCAGTTGGGACGAAGCGGCGAAGCGGGCGCTGGACCGGGAAGCGTTTATCGCCAGGCACAAGACGTCGAACCGGATCGAAGACGTGAAGCGGCTGTTCGAAGGTTCCAAGATGATGGTTTTCTACGGTCTCGACAACACGCCGCTGTTCGAGTACACCACAAAGAAAGTCGATCCGCAGGCGAAAGCCGCTTACAAAAAGCTGCTCGACGGCAAAAGCGACGCGGAGATCAAAGCCAGCGGCGTGCTGACCCATATGAAAGGCCTGTTGGACCTGCTGGAGAAAACCGGCGACAAGCAGACTGCTCAAGTGGAGAATTATGTGAAAAAGAACGTCCCGCTGAACTTCTGACTTGTCCGCCGCGGCGGGACAGTTTTAAATTTTTTCGCTTCGCCTTGCCCGGCGTCCCGCCGGGCTTTTTTGCGTCCCTTTTCCCGAAAGCGGTTTACAACCGAGATTCGCCGCGGCCTTTTCCCGGGTATTGTTAAGCGGACAGGCAAGCGGCGGACGCATCGGGGACACGGGCCGATTCGCGTCTCTATTTTCGTCGTCCGTACACAACAGACCTTATAAACTGCGGGGAGGCGCATCACATGGCAAAATGGAGCAGACTGCTGGGAGCGGCGTGCCTGCTGAGCATGCTGCTGGCGCTGACGGCCTGCGGAAACGGGCAGTCGGCCGACGGCAAAGTACATATCGAATTTTTCCAGAACAAGCCGGAAGCCAAAGAATCGTTCAACCGGCTGATCGACAAATTCAATCAAGAAAATCCCGATATCGTCGTGACGCAGAGCAATCCGCCGGACGCCGAAACGGTGCTTATGACGCGCGTCGTCAAAGAAGACGTGCCCGACGTGATCGGCATGGGCGCGACCGACACGTATTCCGTGCTGGGACAAAGCGATATTTTCGCCGACCTGACCGGGGAACCTCTGCTCGACCGGATCAATCCGCGCTACATGCAGATGCTGACGGACCTGACCGGCCGGAAAGAAATCACCGGCATTCCGTATGCGGCCAACGCCGACGGCATTATGTACAACCGGGCCATTTTCAAAAAGCTGAATCTTGAAGTACCCAAGACCTGGGACGAGCTGCTCGATACCGCGCAGAAGATCAAAGACGCCGGAATCACGCCGTTCTACCTGACTTACAAAGACGACTGGACGTCGAACCTGCTGTTCAACGCCCTGGCGCCGAATATCGCGGGCATCGACTTCTTCCTGGAGCGCCGCGACGACAAAGTCAGCTTCCAGGACCCGGTCATGCGCGAAGTCGCCGAGAAAGCGCTGGCCGTGCTGCCGTTCGGCACCAACGACAACTTCGGCCGCACCTACGCCGACGGCAACCGCGCTTTCGCCAATGGCGAAGCCGCGATGTATATCCAGGGCAGCTGGGCCATCCCGGAGATCCGCAAAGCCAACGCCGATATCGACCTGGGCTTCTTCGCGACCCCGACCGGCGACGACGCCGAAGCCAACAAACTCGTTTCCGGCGTCGATACGCTGCTCGCGGTGTCCGAAAATACGCCTCACCGCGCGGAGTCGCTGAAATTCGTCGAGTTCCTGCTGGCGGACGAACAGATCTCGCAGTATATCAAAGAACAAACCGCTTTCTCCGCCGTCGAAGGCATCGACCAGGACGACCCGGCCGTGACCGAGCTTCAGCCGTACTTCGAATCCGGCCGCCTGGTCGACTTCGCCGACCACTACATCCCCGCCGCCGTCCAGCTCAACTCCATGGTGCAGGGCTTCCTGCAGGGCGGCGACGTCGACGCGTTCCTGAAGCGCCTCGACAGCGAATGGACCAAAGTCGCCAACCGGAGATCGTAAACCGGGCGGATCGAACGGACCGAACGGATCGAGCGCGCCAAATAAAATGCGCACCGAAAGTCAACATTCGGCGCGCAAAACGGCTGTTGAAAAGCGAATGCTGCCTTGAAGGCAGCATTTGACGTCTTTTTCGCCGATGGGCAGCAAAAATCGCCTCAAATGCGTACCAAAAGTCAGCATTCGATACGCCGCCGGCCGTGAAGAGGCCAAATGCGCACTTAAAGTCAGCATTTGCGCGGGAGCCGGCCTTCATGCCGCAGCGGCGCAGCCGCCCGGCGTCCCGCGGGAACAGTCGGTGCGAAGCCTCCGACGCTTTCCCGCCCGCAGCGGCGCAGCCGCCCGGTGTCCCGCGGGAACAGTCGGTGCGAAGCCTCCGACGCTTTCCCGCCCGCAGCGGCGCAGCCACCCGGTGTCCCGTGGGAACAGTCGGTGCGAAGCCTCCGACGCTTTCCCGCCCGCAGCGGCGCAGCCGCCCGGTGTCCCGTGGGAAAAGTCCAGGCCGCAGCCGCCGACATTTCCCGCAGCGGCGCAGCCGCTCCGCTCGCCCCGACAGGCGAGCCGCGCCGCGCAGCGGACCGCTGCGCATTTCGTGCCTGCATCCCGCATCCATCTCCAACATGCACGCATGAGCACACAGTCCCACCCGTCGGCCCCGCAACAGGGCCGACGGCAGTTCCGCCCTTAACACAAAAAAGTAACTCGGCGCGTCTGGCGGCGGAGGGCGGGGAAATCCCGGAAAAGCGAAGCGGTCGCCTTTGAGGTCCGATTTTCACCTTATAAAATTTCAATCGAAAAATCGGACCGAGACAGCGATTGCAGGGATTCCCCGCCCGCAGCGCCTCCTTAAGCACCCAGGACCGCCCTGCGCCCAACCGCACCACAGCCCGCCCAGCCCGCCGAGAAAAAGGAGGACCCACGATGGCAAAAAGAAAAGCCGCTTTCTACTGGATGACCGTGCCGGCACTGCTGCTGTTTTTCGTTTTCCATACGTTTCCCGCGCTGCAAGGGGTGTTCTACTCCTTCACCAACTGGAACGGATTCGCCAAAACGTACGAGTTCGTCGGCTTCAAAAACTACTACTATCTGTTCCAGGACGACAACGTGGGCAACGCCTACTGGTTCACGTTTAAATTCGCCGTCGTCGTCACCGTTATCATCAACGTGCTCAGCCTGCTGATCGCAATGGGACTGAACGCCAGCATCAAAGCGCGGAACTTTTTCCGCGGCGTGTACTTCCTGCCGAACATCCTGAGCGTCCTGATCGTCGGCTACATATTCAACTACCTGTTCTCCAACGTGTTCACCGTCTGGGGCGAGAACCTGGGCCTGGGCTGGTTGTCCACCAACCTGCTCGGCAGCCAGACGCTGGCCTGGGTCGGCGTCGTGTTCGTCGCCGTGTGGCAGGGCATCGCGCTGAATACCATTTTGTACCTGTCCGGCTTGCAGACCATTCCGACGCAGCTGTACGAAGCATCGGGCCTGGACGGCGCGAACAAGTGGCAGGAATTTTGGAAAATTACGTTCCCGCTCATCGCGCCGTTTTTCACCATTAACATGGTCCTGGCGATGAAGAACGCGCTGATGGTGTTCGACCTGATCGTCGCGCTGACCAACGGCGGTCCGGGACGCGCCACGCAGTCGATCTCCCACCTGATCTACACGGGCGGCTTCGAAGGCGGGGAATTCGCGTATCAATCGGCGAACTCCGTCATCTACTTTATCGTCATCGCCGTCATCTCGATCGTGCAGATCCGATACTTGCAAAGAAGGGAGACGGATATGTAATGAAAACGGGCAAACGCACCAACTGGTTCGCGATGGTTCTGATAGCGCTGGGCACGATCTTCATCCTGTTCCCGCTGTACATGGCCGTCACCATCGCGCTGAAAAACCAGAACGACATGCTCAATTCCATCTTCGGCCTGCCGACGCATCTGCGGTTCGAGAACTTCTCGCGGGCGATCGAGCTGACGAACTTCTTCCAGGCGCTGCGCAACAGCGCGTTCGTCACCGTTTCGACTGTTGTGCTGACCATCCTGTCCAACTCGCTCGTCGCTTACGCGGTCGCACGCAATATGGGCCGCAGCAAGTTTTTCAAAGGATTGTATTTCTACTTTATCAGCGCCATGTTTATCCCGTTTCCGATTATCATGCTGCCGATCGTCAAGCTGACGGCGTCGCTCGGCATGACCAATCTGATCGGCCTGATTATTCTGCATACCGTATACGGTCTGGCGTTCAACGTGTTTATCTACGTCGGCTATATCCGCTCCATCCCGATCGACCTGGAAGAAGCGGCGACGGTGGACGGCACCGGCACCTGGGGCACGTTCTGGCGGATCATTTTCCCGCTGATGGCCCCGATCAACGCGACGGTGGGCATCCTGATCTGCTTGTCGACGTACAACGACTTCCTGCTTCCGCTCGTCATCATCAGCGACCAGAGCCAGTATACGCTGCCGCTGGTGCAGTACGTGTTCCAGGGACAATTCAACACCGAATTCAACCTGGCGTTCGCGTCCTACCTGCTGGCGATGCTGCCGATGATTATCATCTACCTGTTTGCGCAGAAATGGATCATCAACGGCGTGACGCAGGGCGCGGTGAAATAAACCGGGCCGAGCGGGGCGACGTCGAGACGAGAGCATTGCGAAACGAAAGATACGGATGAAAAAGAAAGCGTTCGGAGGCGCCTGTTAAGGCGCTCCGGGCGCTTTTTTTGATGCGGGGCGGAGGGGAGGAGGCAGGGGCGGACCGACTATGTTGGCGGACTGGCCAATTGGAGAATCCGCAGAGCGGCAGATCGCGAAGAACCGGAGCAAATTCCCTGACGCCCCGGACCGCGCCGGCGGAACGTCATTCCGTTAGAAGCCCGACTCGGAGACGATGCGATTCTCTAACGGAACCGGGCGCCGTTAAATACCGGAAATCGGCGTTTGCAGCGCCGAAATCGGCGGAAAAGGAATGTTAACGGCTGCTCGTTCCGTTAGGATTTCGAAAAGGCGGAATTGCGCTTCTAAGCGTCGCTCAGTTCCGTTAGCGTCTCGACAAGCGGAGCAAGCGCAACAAGCGCAGCAAGCGGCCTTGCGGTATAATGGCCGTACAAGAATACAGGCGAAGCGTAAGGCGGCTTCGGCCTGGAAGCGGAAAGGAGGCATGCAAGATGGCGTCGATCCTGTTCGACGACGAACGGCTGCAGGCGGAGCTTGGCGGGGCCCGGCTGCCGCTGCTGGCGAAAGAATACGCGCTGCTGCGCTTTCTGTACGGTCATCCGAACCGGGTATTCAGCCGCGAGCGGCTGCTCGACCGGGTATGGCCGGGCGAGTACCCGGTCGACCGCACGGTGGACGACCATGTCTACCGGCTGCGCAAGAAGCTGAAAGCGGCGGCCGGCGGTCCGCGCATCGAGACGATCCGCGGCGTCGGATACTGCCTGGTGATCGAGCCGGAGCAAGAACCCGGCCTCTCGAGCGGAGATCCCGCCATGCGCGCGGCGATGCACGGCGTATTCTCGCGCTACCATCGGCTGGGCGAAGGCAAACCGCTGCTGGCGCTGGCCGGGCAGCAGCAGGCGCTGGGCTTTCAGGTCAGCGAGTATTACCGCGCCTATATCCCGTTTATCCGCGGCGACTTCCGCTGGTTTCTGGACGCGGCAGACGTACCGCTGCGGCAGCGGATCGACTGGCTGCTGCTGATCTATTTGCTGACGGATACGCCCGAAGCGCAAGCGCCGCTTTGCGAACGGGCGCTGCGGCTCGGCGCGCTCTCACCCGATCACCATCTGGAGCTGGAGATGCTGACGATCGCGACCGTCTATGTGGGCGAAGGACGCCCGGATCTGGCGCTCGCCGTGCTGGAGCGGTCGCGCGCTTCTATCGCGTCCGAGCCGCAGCGGCTGGGCGGATTTGAACTTATGGTGGAGAATACGGTGCTGTACGCGTATTTGCTGAGCGGCAATTTGGAAGCGGCGGACGAACAGGCCGCGCGCATCCGGAAGATGCTGGACGACGAGCCGTATCTGCGCGAAGTGGGCACGTTTCGCCTGCTGGAAGGCGCCAGGCTGCTGATGCTCGGCGAGGCGGAAGCCGGGGAGCGGCGGCTGCGCGAAGGAATTGACACGCTGGAGCGCTCGGGTTTCGTGCCGAATCTGCTGCTCGCCCTGCGCGGCGCTTCGCTGGTCCTGCGGCGGCATCTGCCCGGCACGGGGGCGGACCGTCGGCTGCGCGAGCGCCTGCGGAGCGAATACGACCGCCTGGGACTGGCGGGGCTGCTGCCGGAAGTAACGGGCGTGCTCGAGAAGTACCTGGACGCGACGGAATACGGGCAAGACCGGCGCTGACGATTGCCGCCGCGGCCGGGTCTTTTTGCATAGCGGAGAAAGATTCGCGCCCTCTGAT
The DNA here is from genome assembly GCF_030518235.1 of Saccharibacillus sp. CPCC 101409. Classification (GTDB taxonomy): domain Bacteria; phylum Bacillota; class Bacilli; order Paenibacillales; family Paenibacillaceae; genus Saccharibacillus. Next base: position 483,721 of record NZ_JAULSA010000003.1, read on the forward strand.
GTTCCTCTGACATTCCTGCGGCATACTCGGATCATCACCCCAATCCGAGAGGAATGAAGAGTTATGCCCGCTTCGATCGAAGCTCCCCGGGCGCCCGCTTCCGGGCGCCCGGCGCTGCTCAAAAACCGCGTTTTCGCGCGGATGTTCGCCGCTTATTCGCTGGCCGTGCTCGGCGACTGGTTCGACGCGATCGCCGTTCAGGTGCTGATCGTTTACCGCTGGGGCGCAAGCCCGATGCAGATCGCGCTGGTGCCGGTCTGCATGGCCGTGCCCGGCATCCTGCTCGGCACGGCGGCCGGAATGGCCGCCGACCGCTTCGACCGGCTGAAGCTGATGCGGATCTGCGATCTGCTGACCGCGTTCGTTACGCTGCTGATCCTGCTGGCGCCGGGCATTTACTGGCTGCTCCCGCTCCTGGCGCTGCGCGCCGCGCTCGGCGTGTTCAACATGCCCGCGCAGCAGGCCCAGACGCGCCGCGTCGTGCGCGAAGACCAGCTGCTCGAAGCCACCTCGCTGAACGGGCTCGTCGGCCAGCTCTCGCGCATCGCCGGGCCGCTGCTCGGCGCGGCCGTGCTGGCCGCTTTCTCGCCGCAGGCGTGCCTGCTGCTGAACGCGGCGGCGCGCTTCGCGTCGTACGGCCTGCTGCGCTCGATCCGCGCCGCCGCGGATGCCGCGGCTCTTGCGGCCGGCCGTTCGGTCCGCCCCGAAGCGGCGGCCGAAGCAGCCGGCGAAGAGCGGCCCGGCTTCGCGCGGCTGCTGCGCGAAGGCTGGACGTTCGTGCGCGGCAGCCGGCCGCTGCTGAGCACGCTGCTGTTCTCGTTGGCCGGCATGCTGGTCATCCAACTGGTCGATTACCAGTTCGTCGGCTTGTTCCGCTTCCTCGCGCCGGAGAGCGAAGGCGCGATCGGCTGGCTGCTGGCCGCCTCCGGCCTCAGCGCGATCGCCGCGCTGTTCGCGTTGAACCGCGCACCTTTATTGAAGAAAGCGGGATACGGAGTCAAGATCGGGATCGGCTATGCGCTGATCGGCCTGTCGATCGGCTGGCTCGGCCTGCTGCCGGCCGGCACCGGGCCCGGCGCGATTCTTGCCGCCGGTCTGCTGCTCGGCTTCGGCAACGGGCTGGTCATGATTACGCTCAATTACGGTTTGCAAAAAGAAACGCCGCCGCGGATGACGGGCCGCGTATTCGGTATCCAGAACACGCTGCTCAGCGCGGTTATGATCGCCGCGCCCCTGCTGGGCGGCCTGCTGGTGGAGCGCTTCGGGCCCGGCCCGGTGTTCGGCCTGGCCGGGCTGTTCGTGCTGCTGCTCGGTCTGGCCGGACTCGGTTTCGGGCGCCTGCTGTGGCCGCGGCCGCCTGAAAGCGAACATTAATCGAACAAAGCACGACAAGCTGAGGTTTTTCACCCCTTTTCGGCAGGAAAGGGGTCTTTGTCATGGAACTGTAATATAAGGTTACAACTTTTTTCCTGGAAAAAACGCTATGATGTTTTAAGCTAGAAGATAGAGGCTTTTTCCGAGCAAGACTGCCGGGAAATTCGCTTCCTCATAAACAAAAGATACGATTTCCACCTTGCAATAAGCCGAACGTTCGGCTCTCTGCATGTTTGCCTTTTCCTTCGTCTAATTTAGACGCCTAAGTACCTTGTCAACTCTTAATCAGAGGTTTACGTTCGCCTGAAACGCACACGCTTCAGGTGCGTTTCAGGGGGCGTAACCTCACCTTTAGTGTTGACAAGGTACTCGCGACAGGCGTTTTCCACCATATATTTCCTACGGGAACGAAATGAGGACTTTGACCCATGAAAACTACACGCCGCCTTGCCGCCTCCGTCCTGGTTTGTCTTTCGGTCGCCGCCGCCGCGCTGACCGCTTCCGCGGCTTCCCCGATCAAAGTGTTCCGCAACGGAACCGAAACGGTCGCGGAAGCTTCCCCCGTCGTCGTCGAAGGCCAGGTGATGATCCCGCTCGCTCTGGCCGAAGAACTGTTTGCGCAGCGGGTCGATTACGACGCAAAGGACCGGGTTCTGCATGTGGACGAACGCAGCGGCGTCGTATCCAAATCCGAAGACGGCTCGCTCTGGATCACGGGAACCCTGGAAACGAAATACGGAATGTGGGACGAACTGCGGCTGCACGGCCGGGACCGGGACGTTTATCTGCCGGGAAAGACGCTGGGAGCCGACAGCAGCTATGAGCCGGAATTCAAAACGGCCGATCTGACGGGCGGCGGTTCGCCCGACACGATCGTACTGCTCCAGCAGGGCTACGGAACGGGCGTCTATCTGAACGCAGCGGTCGTTTACGACGGCGAATGGAACCGGATTCCGATGGAAGACGCGCTCGTCGCCATGCTCAAACAGTTCAAAGGCATCCGCACGGACGCGGGAGTCGAGATCCAAGCGAACGGCGTCCGCACGGCGATCGCTCAAGACCGTTTGACCGGGAGCGGGCCGGGAAACGACGTGAAGCCGGGAATCGGCAGCGTGCTTCGTTATGCGGTCGAAGACGGCCGGCTGACCGCTACGGCGGCCGTGCAGGTCGGCACGGCGGAGTTTGTGGGCGATCTCAAGATCGCATACACCTACGAAAACGGCGTGCTCCAGGCGGGAGACGCCTCGTTTGCCGCTTACGACGAATATCGCTGAACGCAAACTTCGAACGGAATCGTTTTACGAATAAATAAATCCTGCATAAACGAAAACGGATAATCGAATGACTTCGTTCATGGATATATACGAGGAGGTGAACCGACTCGGGAAACATGAGCGAGACGGGGCTTCGGACGAAGCGCGTTTCGAACGCGAAGGGACGGGATAGAGATGGAAAATGCAGCGATCGATGAACAACGACAAGCCAAAGAAAGCGTGCTGTCGATTCGCGGGCTGCGCATGCAGTACGACGGCCGTTATGTGCTGAACGGAATCGACCTGGAAGCCGGACGCGGCCAGGTGATCGGCTATATCGGCCCCAACGGGGCGGGCAAGAGCACGACGATCAAGATCATGCTCGGCCTGGTGCGCGGGTACACGGGCGAAGTGCGGATCTTCGGCGAAGACATCGCCGAAGCCGGACCCCAATACAAAAGCCGCATCGGCTACGTGCCGGAAACGGCGGAAATGTACGACAATCTGACCGCGAGGGAATACCTGACGTTTACCGGCGAATTGTACGGGCTGGCGCCGGATCTTGCGGAGCGCAAAGCCGGCCGGCTGATGGAAGGGTTCGGCCTGGCCCACGCGATGGACTCGCGCATTGCCTCGTATTCCAAAGGGATGAAGCAGAAGGTGCTGCTCTCGTCCAGCCTGCTGCACGATCCCGACCTGATCTTTCTCGACGAGCCGCTCAGCGGCCTGGACGCCAACAGCGTCATGGTCATCAAGGAACTGCTGGAGCTGCTGGCCCGGCAGGGCAAAACGATTTTTTATTCGTCCCATATTATGGACGTGGTCGAGAAAATCAGCAGCCGGATCGTGCTGCTGAGCGGCGGGCGCGTCGCCGCCGACGGCAGCTTCGAAGAGCTGCGCCGGCTCGGCGGAGAGAAATCGCTTGAAGAGCTGTTCAACCAGATCACCGATTTCCACGAGCACCGCCAGATCGCGGAGCGGCTCGCGGCCGCCGTAGGGGAGCGCTGAGCATGGAAGAGTATCGGATTCTGCGCGCGCTGGACCGCGCGCGTCCGCTGTTCGAACGGATGGGCGTCGATTATCCGGCAATGCGCCGCATTCTCGGTCTCAAGCTGACGCTCGACGGACGGCGGACGAGCGGAGCCGCGGCTTTGTTCGGCGGTTCGATGAAGTCCGGCGGCGGCCCGTTGAAGCCCAAAGAGCAGCCGGCGGAGAATGCCGGGTCGGGCCGGATTTTGTTTTTCTATGCGCTGTACGGCGGGCTTTCCTCGCTTTTTCTTCTGACCGGCGGAACGTATATGCTTCAGGCGGGCATCGTGCTGACGGTGCTGCTGTTTATTATGATGACGGCGATGCTGTCCGACTTCTCCTCCGTGCTGCTGGATGTGCGGGACAAGCCGATTCTGCATACCAAGCCGGTTGACGGCCGGACGCTGGGCATGGCCAAGGCACTGCATGTCCTGATCTACTTTATGCAGTGCGTGCTCGCGCTGGGCGTTGTGCCGGTACTGGTCGGAGCGCTCCGCTACGGTCCCGGCTTCGCTCTGCTGCTGCTGGCTTCGCTGATCCTGGGCGGACTGCTGGTCGCGGTCTTTACGGCATTCGTTTACCTGCTCGTCCTGAAGCTGTTCGACGGCGAAACGTTAAAGGATATGATCAATTACGTCCAGATCGCCATGACCGTCTTTATGCTGGTCGGCTATCAGATCGCGATCCGGGCCATGGACCTGTCGCGTCTGTCGGCGGAATTTCGGCCCGGCTGGTGGGAGCTCGCGCTGCCTCCGCTGTGGTACGCGGCGGGCTTCGAGTGGCTGCTGTCCGGACGTTCCGATCCCCTGTATATCGCGCCTTCGCTGCTGGGACTGATTCTGCCGCCGCTCGGCGCGATCGTGTTCTACCGGTCGATGCCGATGTTCGAACGCAATCTGGAGAAGCTGTCCGGCGGCGCGGCCCGCGCCCGGCGTCCGCGCGCGGGCGCAAGAAGCCGCAGGCTGGCGAATCTGCTCTGCCGAAGCGCGCAGGAGCGGGCTTTCTACGTTTTTGCTTCTTCGATGCTGTCCGGCGAGCGGGAATTCAAGCTTAAAGTGTATCCTTCGCTCGGCTTCTCGCTGGCGGTGCCGTTTATTTTCCTGTTCAGCTTTGCCGTGGGCAGCGGAGGGCTGTCCGGCATCGACTTCGAGCACGGCGCCGGCTACCTCAACGTCTATTCGTGCGCGATCATGATCCCGACCGTTGTCGGCATGATGCAGTACTCGGGCAATTTTAAAGGAAGCTGGATCTACGGCGCCGCGCCGCTCGGCAGTCCGGACGCGCTCTACCGGGGCACGCTCAAAGCGCTGTTCGTCCGTTTGTTCCTGCCGCTGTTCCTGGTGGAAGCCGTCGTATTCTCCATGCTGTTCGGCATCCGTATCCTTCCCGATCTGCTTGCGGTGCTGGCGGCTTCGGCTTTGATGCTTCCCGTCAGTCTCCGCATGACCCGATCCGAACTGCCGTTTTCCCTGCCGTTTCCGACCTCCAACTCAAGCGGGGGCTTTCAGACGATCCTCGCGATGCTGGTTCTTGCCCTGCTGGCGGCGGTTCACTACGCGATTTGGTACTTCCTGCCCGCCTACGGCGTCTGGCTGCTGCTGGCTTTGATGATCGGGGCCAATGCCCGGGCATGGAGCCGCAGTCCGATCGGAAATCGCTGAAACGTTTTTTTACAGCATCATGGAAAAAATGGTAAGAGCTATTTCAAACGCATGTATAATCGGGTAAGATCAATACTAAGAGGAATTTCCTATTGCCTTTTGTGAACCGTACTACTAAAAAACGCGTATAATCTGGAAAAGGAAGCGTATAATCTGAAGTAATCACTTCGATTCAAGGGGGTCGGCGGAGCTTATGCAAAAGACGGGGTTGGAACAGAATATCGTACACACTGGAGTTACGGGACTTGACGAGCTGCTCGGCGGCGGCTTGCCCAGGGGCACGACGACCATACTCGAAGGCAATCCGGGTACCGGCAAGACGACGCTGGGCATCCAGTTTCTGCTCGAAGGCGCCCGGCAGTACGGAGAATCCGGCATCTATATCACTTTCGAAGAACTGCCGGAACAGATCTACCGCGATATGTCCGGCTTCGGCTGGGATCTCAAGGAACTCGAACGCCAGAACAAGCTGCGCATCATCTGTCTCGAACCGGACGTGCTGCTGGACCAGATGATGCGGACCGACGGGCTGTTCGAACAGCTGATCCGCGAGATCGACTGCAAGCGCGTCGTGATCGACAGCATCAGCTTGTTCCGCACGTTGGGCGGCATGCAGACGGACGGCCGCGAGCAGATTTATTCCATCCGCAACATTATGCGCAAGTTCGAGCTTACCGCCTTGTTCCTGCGGGAATACGGCGAGTGGGAAGGACGTTCGACGCCGTTCGAGAACTATGTTTGCGACGGCATTATCCGTTTGTCGCTGCGCGAGCATCTCGAGAAGTTCCGCAAACGCACCGTCGAGATTCTGAAAATGCGCGGCGCCCACATTGTGGAAGGCGAGCACCATTACCGTTTTCTCAGCGACGGCATCTGCATTCTGCCCGCCCTCTCGATGGTGGAAGACAAGATTCTCAACGACGGCGTGGAACGCCTGTCCACGGGCATTCCGTCGCTGGACGATCTGCTTCAGGGCGGCCTTTCCAAAGGCAGTGCTTTTATGGTGGACAGCAACAGCAAAGCGAACTACAAATACCTCGTGACTTCGATGTACGCGGAACGGTTGAAGCAGGGAGACTGCGTAATCTTCATGCTGTCCGGGTTGACTTCGGTCGATGTGCTGGAGCAGACGCTTACGCTGTTCGGTGCTTCCCTGGAAGAAGCCGCGCGCGAAGAACGGGTGTTTTTTATCGATCATTACCGCAGACCGGTCAAACCGGAGTTCGAGAAGTGGATGATCTACGCCGACCGGCTGTCCAACGAAGAGTACCAGAAGAAAGTGTACGAATCGATCTATCCGTATTTTCGCGAGAGCTCGCTTAAAGGAAGAAGATGGTTTATCCACTACGACCTCAACACGATTATCTCCGAACATGGACGGGAATTTGTCAAACGACATTTCGCCGACGAGATGGCCAGATGCAGAGCGAACGGGGTGACGGTGCTCTGCCAGTGCAACTTTACGGAAATCGGACTGGAGACGGCCTCTTTCCTCGAACGGGCCTCCAACGGAGTGATCCGGACCTGGGTGGACGGAAGCTATCAGTATCTTCAGATCACGAAATCCCCGGGCGGCCGCATGTCGGCTCCTCATATCGTCGACAATATCAGAGACAGACCGTATGTTAGGCTGATATAGGGGGCACATGAGAACGATGACGATTTCGGATCAGGAGCTGTTGAAACTGCAGATGGAATGCACGATGTTTTTCGAGAACAACCCTTACGCCTACGAGACGGCGCGCGGCCTGGCCAAGAAGCTTGGCCGGGGCATCGAACCGCTTCAGGTCGTGCTGAACCGTCTGGCCGCAATCTCCATCCTGGACAAAAGAGGTGAAGGGAACATGGCTATTTATTCGTACAAAACCCCTTATACTCAAAACGAAGTGGAGATCCGTTAATATGATCGAAAAGAACTGGACCATGGACGTGAAGAAAACCGTCGAAGAAATCCAACAAACCTATGCCGAGTTTACCCGTCTCTCCGTTCTTATCGTGGACAACCAGGGCCGTCCGCTCGTCAAGCCGTCCGCTCACCAGCCTTTTTTCAAAAAGCTGTCCGATCCGGAAGGCGAAGTGCGCGAACGCTTCTGGGAAGAAGTCCGGCAGTATGCCGGTTTGACGCGCCCCGCCCTGTGCGACCTCTGGCTGCCGGGCGTTAAATTCATCATCGCCCCGTTCAAAGCGCCCGGAGGCGACGCGACCTGCTACGTCGTGGCGGGCGTGCTGATCCAGCAAGGAACCAAAACGATGCTTGAAGAAGAAGTGGCTCATGCCGGTTTATACGACGAAGGGCGCAAGCTGCTGCTCGACCTGGTGCTCGAAGCGGAGGAGCTGTCCGGAGAAGAAGCCGAAGTCTGGCGCGAGAAGATCGGGAAGCTGGCCGAAGCGGTCGAACGCATCCTCCAGTCCGTGCACCGCGAAACGTTTATCCGCGAGCGGCTGGCCGAACTGCGCCTTACGCTGACCACGGCGCGCAAAGAGCGGGCTTCCGTGGAGCTGACGTTCGAACAGTTTACGGATATCAGCGGTACGGCCGACCTGATGGGCTACGCCGAGAAAACCGGGCCGGGCGAATACCGGATCTCGCGTATCTCCGGCAAAGACGGAGGCGGGCTGCTGGACGCGGAATTCCGGGAAGGCGAAGGTTTTCTGGGTCAGGCCGCGCTGAGCGAATCGCCGATGCAGTGGACCGATATCCAGCGCGACCCGAGATCCTTTTTCCTGCGGCAGCGGGGCATCGGCGAGATCTACGGCCTGCGCTGCTTCCCGGTGCGAATGGGCGGCGAGCAGCTCGGCATCCTGTTTATCGTGGCGAAGCGCAAGTACGAAGTCGATCCTCTGCTGAGGGAGTTCGAGGATGTGCTGGTGGCGCTGATTTGCGAATATATCGCCAGCGGCACGATCGAGATGCGCATGGAGCGCCAGATCCAGCGGCTGCGTCCTTTAATGGAAGTCACGCGCTTTATGATCTCGGCCCAGAACACGCAGCGCATCCTGTTCATGCTGGTGGACATGAGCCTCAGCCTGGTCTGGAATCCGTCTTCCGCTATTATCGTGCACGAGAGCGCAAGCGGAGAAAAAGTGCAGATCGTCTCGCGCGGCATCGGCAACGAATTCGCGGAGCAGTATGCGCGCGACGTCGCCAAGCGGGTGCTGCGGGAAAACCATATGCATACGCCGGGCTTCGAGCTGTCGCAAACCGAAGAAGGCCAGCTGATGATCGAATATCCGATCGTTTATGCATCCAAAACGCGCGGGGTGCTGGCGGTCTCGCTGAGCAGCGAGCAGGAAGCGGAAGAGTGCCGAGAAGTGCTGCTGGCGCTGGCGACGATGGGCAGCATCATCCTGCAGTCGGTCCACGACCAGCATCAGCTTCGCCTCCAGAACGACCGCTTCCTGAAAATGATGTACGACTCGTCCAAACGCGGCGAGGAGAAGCAGGGCAAAGATACCGATTTGTCGCTGCGCCTGCTCGAAGAGTACGCCCGCTACAGCGGAATCACGTCGGAAGAATCGGTGTTCCTGCAGCGCGCCTCCCGTCTGTCCGTGCTCGACGAGCCGGCGCGCCGCGAATTCGGCGATGCGTTCGGCGACGAGATCGCCGTGCTCAAAGAATACCGTTCGATGCTCGACAGCGAAGGACAGACGGGAAACTTCTCGTATTCGCGCGAAGCGCAGCTGCTGCGCACGGTGCTGTACTTTGCCGCGCTGGACGAAGACACGGCCAGCCGTCTGCACCTGAACGGGGTGTCCCCGGAAATGTTCAATCACTTCCGGAAGTTTATGGCGGTTCGTCATACCGTGCAGAGCGAAGTGATTCTGTCGGACGGCTCGACGGCCGCTTTCAACCCCGCCGAAGCGGAGGAACGCGGCATCGAAGCGATCGTCAAGGAATTCGGGTTGTCGAAGCGGGAAAAAGAAGTGCTGGAACTGGTCGTGCGGGCTTCCAGCAACAAAGACATTGCGGCCAAGCTGTTTATCAGCGAGCACACGGTCAAGAACCACCTGACCAATATCTTCAACAAGATGAGCGTGAGCGACCGGGCTCAGGCCATCGCCAGGGTGTTTAATCGGGGAATCGGTTAGAACGTCCAAAATTTCAAATTTGAAACTAAACAGCCTTCCTATTTTGGAGGCTGTTTTTGTTTTGTTCAAAATCCAAAAAGCGGTACTAAATTCCTTTTTTTGTATTCCTATATAGAAAAAAATGGGTTTTGACGATATAAAAGGGTATACGGAAAACACACAAAGCCCCCGATATGTTCAAAATACCAAAGAATGCAAACAAGAGAGGATGCTGTACATGATGGAGAAAAGGCTGCAACGGCGGACATGGAAGGCCTGGGTAAGCGGGATGTTGGCTGTTCTTCTTATCGTAACTTTGTTTCCCCTGGCGCCGGCGCGCACGCTCGCGGCCGCGCCTCTGACGGTAACGCTGTCGAACCCCGCGGCCGTAGCGGGAGACACGACGGACATTACGGTATCTTACGAGTCTTTCGACGTACTGAATCTTACTATAGGAGCGGTCGATTTTCTGCTGCCTCCGGGAATCCGGGCGACGACGGGCGACCAGTTCAACGGCGCGCCTTTGACGGCTTCGCAGATTCTGGACGGGGGACAGCGCGTTCGCATCAGCGGACTCGGGCTTTCCCTATTGAAAACAAGCGCCGCACTGAAGCTGAATCAGAAAGTCCTGCCGGCGGCGGGGAACTTTCCTTTTGAGCTGCGCGTGTACGGATTGAACCTTACCGTAATCAGCACGACTCCGAGCCTGACGGAAGGCGCGAACCTGGCCGTTGCCGCGCTTGCGCTTCCGGCCGCGGCGATTACGGTAAACAACAATCCCGACGACGCCGATACGATTCGCATAGCGGACGTGAAAGTCGGCGATTCGGTGAAAATTTACAATCTCGACGGAACGCTCCGGACGACGCTGACGGCAAGTGCCGCCGGCACGCTGGAGATTCCGCTTAAACTTCTTCCGGCCGGCGGCACGATCGGCGTCAGCCTGACCCGCGGCGGCGTCGAAAGCGCGCGCGTGCAAATCGGCTATGCGGCCGAAGTGGTGCCGGCGATCGCGGCGGCTTCGGTAACGGCGGTCAATGCGCTGGGAACGTCCGACTCGGTGACGGTGTCGGGTCTTGCCGCGGGCGATACGTTCCGTTTGTACGATACTGCGACAGCGACTACGGCCCTTTACACATCGGGTACGCCGAATACGGGCGAAACGTCGGTTAAATTGAATGTGACTTTGAAAAAAGCGGGCGGGACGTTCTATATTGCGCGCATTCGCAACGGCGTGGAAAGTCTGCGCATGCCGGTCGCCTACCAGCCGGAAACGCCGGCTCAGCTGACGATTGGGCAGCTTACGCTGAACAATGCCTCGGGCAACACCGATACGGTAAGCGTAACGGGACTTGAGGAAGGCGATACCCTGCTTGTGTATACAAGCGAAGGCGAGCAGCTTCAGTCGCTCAAAGCCGATGCGCTCGGCGTGGCTTCCGGCAGCTTGAAGCTGACGCCGAGCGGCGGCAGCGTCTATTTGGTCGTGGAACGAAACGGCGTGCGCAGCCTTGCGCTGACGGCGCTGTACGCGGCGGAGACCGTAGCCGCGCTGGTGCCGAATCAAGTCATTGTGACCAACAATTCGAGCGATGACGATAACATTCGCGTAACGGGCGTCAAAAATGGCGACAAAGTGCGCATCGATGTGACGGGCGGCGGTTCTGTACTGTACGACGTAACGGCGGACGGTCCTGTGGACATCCCGGTTACGCTGCTGCCCAAAGGGGGCAGTCTGAATATCAGCGTTGTGCGCAACACCGTGGAAAGTTCGCGCCTGATGGTGGTTTACGATTCGGAAGCGGTCAATCCGCCCGCGCCGACCGATATTACGGTTGCGAACAATTCCGGCAACGCCAACGACAGCGTCAGCGTGTCGGGTCTGAAATCGGGCGATGAAATCGTGGTCTATACGTCTGTCAACGGAATGGACGAACTGGGGCGCGCGACCGCGACCGGCACCGAAGCCGTCGTCAAACAAGCGCTGCTGCCCGCGGGCGGCTCGGTTTACGTCTCGATTCGCCGTCACGGCATTACCAGCCTGCGCACAGCGGCGGCGTACAACGCCGAAGTGGTGACTCCGCCGCTGCCGGTCGATATTTCGATCGTCAATAATCCGTTTGCGCAGGACAGCGTCACGGTCGGCAATCTGCAGGCCGGGGACCAGATCTTTGTTTATACGCCGGGGGCGACGACTTCGTTTGCTTCCGGTCCGGCCGCAGCCGCTGCGGGCGGCGGATATTCGGCAACCGTCGGCAGTCTGGATCTGACCGCGACCGGCGGCAGCCTCCAGATCAGCATCGTGCGCAACACGATCGAAAGCGCGCGGACGACAGCGCCCTACAACGCGGAAGTCGTCGCGCCGCCGGCTCCGCCTTCGATTACCGTAACCAACCAAGCGGCTCCGGCGGAAGATACGGTCGTCGTGACCAAACTGCTGCCCGGCGATAAGATTCGCGTGTATCCGACTACCGGAAACATGATCGAAGAAACCGCCGTGCCGTCCGGCGACGGTCATTCCGCCACGGCAACGCTGACGCTGGAAACTTCGGGCGGCAGCCTCGGGGTGAGCCTGGTCCGCCGCGGCATCGAAAGCGTGCAGACGCACGTCGTGTATCTGGCCGAGATTCCGGGCTTCAGCGGCGCAATCTGGGTCGTCAACGAAGAAGGCGACAACGATATTTTCCTGCTGAACGGCATGCAGTCCGGCGATCAGATCACGGTTTATAGCGACAAAAATGCAGCCGGAAGCGTGCTCGATTCGGGCGTCGCGAACGCTCAGGGCCAATTCCAGGCCAAGCCGCTGGCGCTCAATCCGGCGGGCGGATCGCTCAGCTTCACTTTCCAGCGCGGAAGCGCGGCGCTGAGCGATCCGGTCAATGTCGACTACGGTCCGGAGCCGCTCAGCGCGCCTTCGGCGAACAATATCGTCGCGGTGAACAATTCGGGCAGCGATAAAGACACCGTAACCGTGTCCGGCGTGCAGACCGGAGATCTGCTGACGATCAGCAGTTACGGCAGCGGAGACGATCCGAACGGGACTCCGATCGACTCCCAATCGGTACCGGCGGCGGGCGCGACGGCCGTAACGCCTCTGAAGCTGGCTCCGGCCGGCGGTTTTGTTATCGTGACGCTCAAGCGCGATTCCCGCGTCAGCGATCCGGTGCGCGCCAGCTACGGCGCCGAATTCGTAGCGGCGCCGGCGCTGGGCGATATTACGATCGTTAACGCGTCCGGGACGGACGGCGATACGGTTGCGGTCAAGAACCTGCCGGACGGCGCCGTTATTGTCGTGACGCCTTATCGCGGCGGCATTGCCGGAACGGCGGTCGAGCGGACCGCTGCCGGCGGCACGGCGTCCGTTACCCTGCCCCTGGCCGCTGCCGGCGGCTCGGTTACGGTAAGCATCACGGTGAATACGATTTCCAGCGAAGTCACTACAGCGGTGTACGGAGCGGAGTTTGTGGCTCCGGCCGCCGTGCTGAGCATCGACAACGAGCCGGGCACAAGCGGCGACTCGGTCCAAATCGGCAGTCTGACGGCCGGAGACAAGTACGAAGTCGTCAGCTACGATCTCTCCAATGCGGTAGTCGCCCGCGTAAACGCCGCGGCCGATGCCGATTCGGCGCAGGTCGCCATCGCTCTGGCTCCCGGAGGCGGTCACGTCGAAGTGATCGTTACCCGCACCGGACTGGATGCGTCCGATATTGTACAAAGCGTGCCCGCCTCGCTGTCCTACAATGCCGAGATCGTGCCGGCGCCGCTGTTCAATCTGATTACCGTGATTAACAATCCGGACGATAAAGACACGGTGAGCGTTAACGGGCTTGAACCGGGAGACTTTATCAACGTTTACAACGAAGACGGAAGCGATCTGCTCGGAGCGAGCTTGTCGGGAGCGGACGCTTCCGGCGCAAATTCCGCGAAAGTGATCCTGAATCCGGCCGGCGGGAGCGTACGCGTTACGATCGTGCGCGGCGGGTCGGAAAGCGCGAGTACACTTACGCCTTACCGGAACGAGACGGTGATGCCGCCTGCGGCAGACAAGATCTCGATCGTCAACGCGGTCGGCGACGACGATACAATCAGTATCTCCGGCCTTGAAGAAAACGACCTTTTTACCGTGTATGAAAATGGCGTGAGTCTGGGTTCGCAGGCGGCGGGAGCCGACGGAACCGCAGTGCTCGGCAATGTGAAGCTGAATGCAAACGGCGGCGCGATCCAGGCGTTTATCGCGCGCCGCGGCGTTGTCAGTCTGCCTACGCAGATTCCTTATCTGCCGGAAGAAGTGCCGGCGCCTTCGGCGGACGATATTACCGTCGACAACGTGCCCAATACGACTGCGGGCGCAGTCGATACCGTTACGGTAACGCAGGGGCTGAAAGACGGCGACATCCTGAATGTGTACGACTTCCTGTACAATCTGGTCGGTTCCAGCGCCGCAGTCTCTGGCGGAACGGGAACAGCCGCGGCCCCGATTCCGGCCAATCTGGAAACGGCGGGCGGAAGCCTGTACGTCGCGATCAAACGCGGCGGTCAATCGAGTGTTTATACGCTGGTGAACTACGGAGCGGAAAAGGTCTCTCCGATCGACCCTGCGCTGGTAGAGGTGATGAACGAGCCTAACGATAACGACAAAATCGTCGTGGACGGACTGTATGCCGGCGAGAGCGTACGCGCCTACGGCGGCAACGGCATGGTTATCGGCGTCAAGAAAGCCGACGCCGACGGCTCCGTCACCATCGATCTGACTTTCCCGCCTGTCGGCGGAACGGTGACGCTGGTCCGGGTGCGCGGCGGCATCGAAAGCACGGGCATAACCGTCGCGGTCGATCCGGAACAGGTTCCCGCCGTGGCAAACGAATGGCTGGACGCCGATAATTTGACGGGACCTCTGGACGTTGTCCGGGTCAATCTGGCAAACGCCGATTTCCTGCCGGGCGATATCTATATCGCGTACGACGAAAATATGACGGAGCTCGGCCGTTCGCCGGGCGTTCCGACAGGCGGCGTGCTGACGATCCCGGCCGCCCTGCATCCGAACGGAGGCAGCGTGCGGGTCGCTCTCCAGCGGCGCGGAGTCAACGGCCTTCCGGGAACCTTTAAGTACGAAGCGGAAGCCGCGGCTCCGGGAGCCGGTCCTTCGGCGGCCGATATTACCGTTACGAACGACGCCGGCGGCAGCGATACCGTCGTCGTCGATTACCTGGCGGCGGGCGAGATTGTGGTCGTATACAATGCGGCCGGACAAGAAATTGCGCGCCGCACGGCCGAAGCCGACGGCAGCCTGACGATTCCCGTCAACCTGGCCGATGCCGCGGCCGGCCGGATCTCGGTCTCGGTTGTCCGCGGCCAGGTCGAGAGCGCCCGCACGACGAAAGAATATTCGGCGGTCGCTGCTTCGCAGCCGGCCGTGCCTTCGGAACAATCCGTTACGATTGCGCGTTCGGCCGATCCGTCCGTTGAAGACGAAATCATGGTCGACGGTCTGCTCGAAGGCGATCTGGTTACGTTCTACGACGACAACAAAACGCAGCTGGGCACGGCGACGGCCAATGCTTCCGGCGTCGCTGCGCTGCGTACGCTGCGGCTCAAGCTGTATGCGAGCACGATTACGTTGAACGTAAACCGGAACGGAGCCGTCAGCGGTCCGCTGGCGGTCGACTATCCGGCCCGCGCTTCGGCTGTCGTTCCGCCGAAAGCCGCCGATATCCAGGTCGTGAACGATGTGGGCACGGCAAACGACAGCGTGACGGTGGCGAATGTGACCGCCGGCGACGTAATCCGCGTGTATACCGCGGACGGCAGCGTACTGATCGGCGAGGTCCGGGCATCTGGCGCGTCGGCCTTCGTGCCGGTGCAGTTGGGCGCGGCTCCGGGAGCGGTGCGCGTCAGTATTGTGAAGGGCGATACCGAGAGCATCGGCACATTGAAGCCGTACGCGGCCGAGCCGTTCGCGACGCCTGCGCCTTACGCGGCGGACGTGACGGTCGTGAATGCTCCGGGCAGTGCCGGAGACGAAGTGACGCTCGACGGCGTGCAGAGCGGCGATGTGGTTCGCGTGTATGAAGGAAACGCGGCTCAGCCGATCGGTATCGCGACGGCGGCGGGCTACAGCGTGACGGTTCCGGTCGCGCTCAATCCGGCCGGAGGCAGCGTGCGCGTCAGCGTCGAACGCGGCGGTTCGGAAAGCGACCGCTCCGCGCCGGTTCCTTACAAGGCGGAAGCTTCGCCTGCGGTGCGTCCGGATGCGCCGGCCAAGAACGAGATCCATGCGGTGAATGCCGCGGGCGATCTGAACGATACGGTCAAGGTCGATAACGTGCAGTTCGGCGATCTCGTGAAGGTGTACGACGCGGACGGAGGCGGCCTGCTGGCCCAGCTCGCGCGCAGCGATGCCGGCAGCGGCGAGCTGGTTATTCCGGTCGTATTGAAAAAGACCGCCGGCGGCGTACAGGTTGCCATCGTGCGCGGCGGTCTGGAAAGCGACAAATCCGTTCGGGCGGACTATGATGCCGAACCTGCGGCGCAGCGTCCGGACGCGCCGAAAGCGGGCGATATCAAGCCGGTGAACAACGCCGGCAAGCTGAACGATACGGTAACGGTAGAGGACGTGCAAACCGGCGATATCGTAAAAGTATACGATGTCGACGGAGGCGCTCCGCTGGCCGAGTTTGTCCGTACGGAAGCGGGTACGGGACGCGTAACGATTCCCGTGATCCTGAACGCCGGCGAAGGCAAAGTAAAAGTTTCGATTACGCGCGGCGGCGCGGAAAGCGAGTTCTCCGTTCCTGTCGCTTACGAGGCGGAGAAAGCCGAACCCGTGGAACCGACTAACCCGCAGCCGGCCGCTCCATCGAAGAACAAGATCGAAGTCAATAACGCAAGCGGCGTATTGTCCGACACGGTCGTTGTCAGAGAGGTGGTGCAGTCGGGCGACATCGTCAAAGTCTACAAAGCCGGCAGCAGTATTCTGCTGGCCCAACTGGCCCGGATCGAATCCGGCGCCGGCGATCTGGAAATCCCGGTCGCGCTCGATCCAAGCGGCGGCGAAGTGGAAGTGACGATCGTGCGCGGCGGCGTGGAAAGCGACCGCTCCGAAGCGGTGGAATACGATGCCGAAAAGTCCGATCCGAATCCGGGTACGCCTACTGACCCGGGAACGCCGAATCCGGGAACTCCGGACCCTGGAACTCCGGGACCGGGTACGCCGACTCCGACGAAGCCCGATACGCCGGACTCCGGCGATATCACCGTCGTTAACAATTCCGGCAGAACGCCGGACAGCGTAACGGTTGAGAAGGTGACGGCGGGCGATATCGTCGCCGTTTACCTGAACGGTACGCTGATCGGCAGCGCCGTCTCCGCGGGAGGCAATGTGACCGTGGCGGTTGCGCTGACGCCGGAAACGGGAAGCGTCGAGGTCCGCATTATCCGCGGAACGCTGGAAAGCGAAGGCGCTTCGAAGGGGTACGACGCGGAAGAGATTGCGACGCCTAGCGTCAATGTATCCGCTGCCGATTCTTCCGGCGCGGCTCTGGTCGTCGTCGGCAATGTGCTGGCGGGCGACAAAGTCACGCTGAGCGTAAACGGCGCGTCCGTAGGAACGACAGAGGTGCAGGCGGACGGCAGCGTGACGATTCAACTGCCGCAAGGAGCTCTTAGCGGAAACGGTACGATCGAAGCGATCGTGCAGCGCGGAAACTTGAACAGCCCTTCGGCAAACGGAAACTACAGCGTTCCGCCGTCTCCGGTAGATCCGGGCACCGGCGTTCCGCAGCCGACTCAGGTCGATATTTCGCGAGACGGAAACAGCAGCGGCGGCACGGTTACCGTTGGCGGATTGACGTCCGGCGATACCGTGCTGGTCAACGGAGGCGCGGATAACGGCGGCTGGACTTCCCAGCCGGCCGAGACCGATACGGCTTCCGTCGCGGTTACGCTGGACGACAACGGCGGAGTGCTCAATATCGCGATTTCCCGCGAAGGCAGCACGGGGGCGGCAGTCGGCTTCCTGTACGGACCGGTACAAACGCCTCCGGCCGCGCCTCAAGCGCCTCAAACGCCGGATTCGGGTTCCGTAACCGTCGGCGGCGGCCAGCCGGGATCTTCCGATCCGGTGACCGTGAGTGTGAACGGAGTCGTCGAAGGCGACATCGTGACGGTGTACGCGGAAGACGGAACGACCGTTATCGGCCGCGCCGTTGTCGGGCCGAACCAGACGAGCGTAGTCGTGCCGATCACCGCTTCGGCGGGCGAAACGGGCAATGCTCAAGTGACGGTAACGAGAGTCGGCCAGGAAAGCGGCCAGCTCCCGGTTCAGCTTCCCGACAGCGGCGGGGGCAATCCCGATCCGGGCAGCGGTAATCCCGGCGGAAATCCCGGAGGCAATCCGGGAACGCAGGCGCCCGAACTCAAAGAAGCGAATATCGTCATCGGCGACCGTACGAACGGAACGAGCACCGTTTCGGTCAGCGGCGTGAAAGAAGGCGATACGATTACCGTTTATGCGCAGAACGGAACGACGATTCTGGATCGCGTTGTCGTGACGGCCGCGCAGGAGAAGAACGGAAGCGTCGAAATTCCGGTCGTCCTGGGCGACTCGGCGGGCACGATCAAAGTTCAAGTCGTTCGGGATAATAAAGCAAGCGAAGTTGTCGGAAAAGATTACACCGCGGTTCCTTCGAATCTGCCGGGACCGGCGGAAGGCGACGTCGCTATCGCAAGCGTGCCCGGCGTCGGCGATACGGTAACGGTCCAGAATCTCAAGCCGGGCGACGTCGTGATCGTTTACGCCGCGAACGGCACGACCGTGCTTCAGCGCGAAGTGGTCAAGAGCGGCGAAACCAGCGTTCAGGTACCCGTTTCGCTGAATCCTGAGGCCGATCATCTGCAAGTTGTGGTGGTCCGAGGCGGCGTAACGAGCAGCCCGACGAAGGTGAATTACACGGTCGATACTCCGACTGTTCCGTCCGTGCCGTCCGTGCCGGCGCTGCCAAGCGCCGATATCACGGTAAACAATCTGTCGGGCAGCGCAGACAGAGTCACGGTAAACAACGTCAAGCCGGGCGATATTATCATCGTGTATACGGAAGACGGCCTGACGATCCTGGACCGTATTACGGTTCCGGCGGGAAGCACAAAAGTCGACGTTCCGGTCGCGCTGAACGCATCCGGCGGCAAAGTCCGCGTAGCGGTGGCTCGCGGCGGAGTCACGAGCGCCGCGACGCTCGTCTCGTATGACGCCGAACCGCAGGCGCCGGTTACGGCTCCGATCCCGGCGGCTTCGGTCAGCATCGTCAACAATGCGGGCTCCGTCGATACTGTCGAAGCGACGGGACTGCAGGCGGGTGACATCGTCACGATCTACGCGCCGAACGGTACAACGGTGCTGGGCCGGGCGACGGTGCCCGCAGGGGCGACCAGCGTCAAAGTAAACGTGACGCTCGGCGCATCCGCAGGCAAGATCCGCGTCTCGGTGCTGAGAGGCGCAGTCGAAAGCGCGGCGACCGAAGTCGATTATACGGCGGAAGCGCCGAGCGTACCGGCTCTGCCGGCAGTCAATATCGCCGTGACCAATAACGGCGCTTCGAGCAGCGTGCGGATCGGCGGCGTGCAGCCGGGCGATATCGTCACGGTTTACGCCGCAAACGGAGTTACCGTGCTGGGCCGGGTTACGGTTCCGGCGGGAGCGACGAGCGTCAGCATTCCGGTTACGCTGGACGCGGCGGGCGGCCGCATCCAGGCCGCGGTAACCCGCGGAGGCGTAAGCAGCACTGCGACCGTGCAGACTTACGCGGCCGTGAATACGGGCGGAGGAACGCCCGGAGGCGGTACCGGCGGAGGCAATACCGGCGGAGGAGCAGGCGGCGGCGCGGGCGGCAATACCGGAGGCGCGGCGGGCGGAAGCCCGGCAGCCGGCGGCGAAACGACGCCGGCCAATACTCCGGCCGCTGCGGCCAACGGTACAGGCAGCAATCCGGTAACGGCGCAGAATGCGTCGGAAGGCGAAGAATTCGGCGAAAGCGGCCGCAGCGTCAAGCTGACGAGCCGCGGCAGCCAGACGTTCAACGATATTCAGGGCCACTGGGCCCAAGGCGCGATCGAACGCCTGGCTTCGCTGGGCGTGATCGACGGCAAGGACGCGAATACGTTCGATACGGACAGCAGCGTCACCCGGGCCGAATTCACCAAGATGGTTTCGTCGCTGCTGGGCGTGGCTTCCGACAAAGATCCGCAGTTTAACGACGTGGACGGAAGCGACTGGCACGGAAAGTATGTACAGGGCGCGTTCGAGCAGGGCATCGTCAACGGTTACGGCGACGGAAGCTTCCAGCCGGATCAAACGGTCTCGCGCCAGGAAATGACGCAGATCATGATGAATGCCATGAAGTGGCTGCAATCGGACGTATTCACCGACGATCCGGATTACGCGAAAGCCATGACGTACAAAGATTACTCCAGCGTCGGCAAATGGGCGCAGGAACCGATGTCCCGCATGCTGCACGAAGGCCTGATTATCGGCAAGCCGGGCAACAACCTCGATCCGAAAGGCAATGCGACGCGCGCGGAAGCCGCAACCGTCATTTCGAGACTGCTCGACCGCATGAGCGACAACTTCGTCCGTTAATACCGAGAGAACATGGATACAATCAAGCCGCAGCGGCGCAAAGGCGCGGCGCACACGACGCAAGGGAGGAATCCGCACGATCGGCGGATTCTGCCCGGCGCCGGCTTGAGCTTTAATCCAACCAAGACTTAAAAAAATTCAAAGAAACGCATCGAAAAAGGAGACGCTTTTTTTGCCGGCCGGCAAAAGCGTCTCCTTGTTGTGCTTTCTATGCGGTTTTTCGGCGGCCGTCCGGAACCCGGATCTGCCGCTTACCCGAGCAGGCTCAGCAGCGCCGGAGCGGCCGCCAGCGTGAACAGCGCGGCCAGGATCATCGAGATGCTGGAGATCGTGCCGGTGAGCGGGTTCAGTTCGAAAGCTTTGGAAGTGCCGGTGCCGTGGGCGCTCGTTCCGAACAGAACGCCGCGGGCGATATCGCCTTCGATGCGCAGCAGCTTCACGACGGAAGGCCCGATCATCGCTCCGAGCAGTCCGGTCATAATCACGAACACGGCGGTAATCGTCGGCACGCCGCCGATCATCTGCGACACGTTCATCGCGATCGGCGTCGTTACCGAGCGCGGCACGAGGCTGCTGGCGAGCGAGCCGTCCAGATGCATCAGCCGGGCCAGGAAAGCCGACGACAGCATCGCCATCACGGAACCGAACAGGACGCTGGCGACAATCTCGCCGGCGTGCTTTTTGAGCGTTTGAAGATTCTTGTACAGCGGAACCGCGAACGCGACCGTGGCGGGCTGAAGCAGTTTGGACAGCCAGACGCCGCCCGCATTGTAGCTGGCATACGACGCGTGCGTGGACAGCAGCAGGGCGACGAGCACGATCGGCGTAATCAGCAGCGGAGAGAGATACACCCGCGGGTATTTGCGATACATCCATTTGGCGGCGTAATAGATCAGCAGCGTGGCGGTTAAGTACGTGACGGCTTGAGCGATCATGAGTGGGTGCTCTCCTTTCTTTTGGACAATGCCCCGGCCAGCAGGCCCGAGCTAACCATGACGATGAGGGTGCTGAGCAGCACGACCGCGAAGATGCGGATGCCGTCCTGTTCGAGCAGCGGAATATAGTTCATCACGCCGACGGCGGCGGGAATAAAGAACAGCAGCAGTTCGGCCAGCAGCCAGGTGGCGCCGAGTTCGATCCATTCCAGCTTGACGATACGGAATTGCAGCAGCAGGAAGAGGACGAAGATGCCGAGAATGCTGCCCGGAAGACCGATGTGCATCCAGCTTGCCAGCCGGTTCATCAGCTCGGAGAAGCCCATCAGGACCGCGATCTGGATCGCGGCGAGCAGCACTTTTTTCATGGGAGGTTCCTTCTTTCGCTTGGTGTGAAAAATGTTATAGAAAATATTCTGTAACTCATCTCTGTAATGAAAATTTTACACGTTATCTTTTCATGAGTAAAATGAATAAAAAGAATAAGAATCATTCCTTATGGTTATGGAACGAATCTTTTCAAAAAAGGAGATGAAGCGCGGTGGATATCCGGCATCTGGCGTATTTTCTGGAAACGGCCAGGCTCAAAAGCTTTACGCGGGCGGCGGAGTCGCTGTATGTCAGCCAGCCCGCGGTCAGCAAAGCGATCCGGCAGCTCGAAGAAGAGCTGGGCGCGACGCTGTTCGACCGGATCGGCAAACGCATCGAGCTGACGGACGCCGGACGCGTCGTGCTGGAGCAGGTGCAGGCGATCACGCAGTCGTTCTCGAATCTGTCGGCGCAGCTCGGCGATCTGGCGGAGCTGCGGCGCGGGCATATCCGCATCGGCCTGCCGCCGATGGTCGGATCGAGCTTTTTTCCCAAAGTCATCGGCGCGTTCCACGACCGTTATCCCGACGTGACGATGCAGGTATTCGAGGACGGCGCGAAAAAAGTGGAATCGGACGTGGCGGAAGGGCTGCTGGATATCGGGGTGGTCGTGCTGCCGCTGTCGTTCGACGTGTTCGACTCGTTCCAGTTCGCCGAGGAGCGGCTGAACCTGATCGTTCCGTCGGCGCACGCGCTGGCGGGAGCGCCGAGCGCCCGGCTGGACGAGCTGGCCCAGGAGAACTTCGTTTTTTTTCGCGAAGATTTCACGCTGCACGACCGGATTATCGGCGAATGTCTGCAGGCCGGCTTCCAGCCGCGCATCGTGTACGAAAGCTCGCAGTGGGACCTCATCAGCGAGATGGTGGCGGCCGGGCTCGGCGTGGCGCTGCTGCCGGAAACGATCTGCCGCCAGGCCTCGGGCAAATCCGTCTCCATCGTACCGCTGGAAGAACCGGCGATTCTGTGGAGGCTCGGCGTGATCTGGCACAGGGACCGGTATCAATCGTACGCGGCGCGCGAATGGATCGCTTTTACGCGGCAGTGGCTGGGCGGAACGCCGATCGAGGGATAAACCGCTTCCGGAGTTACAAACAGGGACAATAGTTATTTAGTGACATCGTTCATAGGACTTGCCGAAGAACGGCCGCTATACTGGATATATTGCAGCACGCGGTTTGCCGTTTTATCGAAAGGGAGAACGATCATGGTTAAACAATGGGCGGCGGCCAACCGGAGCGAGATGCGGATCATCCGCGGAATGGTTCTGCCGCTGATGTTCACGCAACTGATCCAGATTTTTTTTCAATTTGCCGATCAGGCGATTGTGGGCAGGCTGGGCGTGGAGGAGTTCGCGGCGATCGGCGTGGCTTCTTCGTTTATTTTTCTGATTACGGGAACGCTGGGGATGCTGTGCGGCGCGTTCAATATTATCGGCGGAAAATGTCTGGGCGAGGGCGATACGGAAGGGTTCGGCCGCGCGTTCAACACCTCGATGAGCCTGAGCCTGGTGCTCGGCGCCTTGTTCGAAGGACTGATCCTGCTCGGCGGCCGGCCGCTGCTCAAAGGCGTATACGGACTCGGACCGGATGTGCTGAACCCGGCGTGCGAATATTTGTACATGGGCGGTTTGACGATCGGCATCAACATGATCCTGTTCAACTTCTCGGCTTATTTCAAAAATACCGGCCGGGCGCGCGTGCTCGTGTACAGCCTGGCTTCCGCCAGCGTCGTCAACGTGTTTATGGACTATGCGCTCGTATACGGCAAATTCGGTTTTCCGGAATGGGGCGTCGCAGGGGCGGCGGCCGGTTCGGTGATCGGTTATCTGACCAGCATCGCGATCAGTATCGCTTTGTTTCGCAAACGCCGGCTGTTTCGCTTCTCGTTCGGACTGCCGCGGCAGATGTCGGCCCGGCTGTTTCGGCTCTACGTTCCGCTGGCGCTCCAGGACCTGGTGGAATATACGCTGTTTGCGATTGCGCTGAGCGCGTTCGTGGCGAGACTGGACGTCAAGCTGCTGGCCGCCTATACGATCACAGTCACGCTGCTGGAGCTGTTTATGATTCCGATGTACGGGTTCTCCGGCGCGTGCCTGACCCTGTCGGCCCAGGAGCACGGCAGGTCGGGCGGCGGAGGCAGGCGGTACGCTCTTCTTTCCTGCTTGATGATGCTGGGGTGCCTGCTGCCGCTGGCCGTAGTGATGAACGCGTTCTCGCTTCCGCTGGCCGGCTGGATTACCGACAAAGAAGCGATTGCGGGGATCGTGCACGATGTGCTGCCGGTCGCGCTGGTCGTCGGCGTGTTCAATGGCGTGCAGATGGTGCTGCGCTCGACGCTTCAGGCGGTGGATCTTGAGAAATGGGTGCTGTGGGTTTCGGCCGGCATCTACGGATTGTCGCTGGTCGCGATCTACGCGGCAATCGATCGCTTCGGGTTGACCGGACTGTATATCGGACTCGGCTTCTGCTACGCGCTGCTCGGCTGCTCTTATGCGGCAAAGCTTCGTTTTACCTTCAAAAAGACAGTCGTCCCGGGATAAGCCAATTTCCCGCCGGACGGCTTTTTTGCGTTCTGCCCGCTTTCTTTATGCTTTCTTTAGATTTGCTTTCTACACTGGACATATCCGGAAAAGGAAACGACGGAAAGCGAAAGAGAGGCGAACGATAAGATGGAAAAAGAACAAGGAACAAACGGAAGCGTTCCGGCCGCTCCCGAGGCGGGGCGTCCGCTGGTGGAGATCGGCGGCGTCACGAAGAAAGTGCGGCGCAGAGCGCTGCTGAACAATGTATCTTTTACGATAGGGCACGGCGAGATCTGCGGGCTGCTCGGTCCCAACGGAGCGGGCAAAACGACGCTGATCCGCGTCATGACCGGCCTGATCCGGCCGAGTGCCGGAGACGTGACGATCGGCGGGCACAGCGTGGCGAAGGAGCGGGAATCGGCTGTGCTGCACGTCGGCGCGATTGTGGAATCCCCGATCTTTTTCCCTTATATGACGGGGCGCGACAATCTGTACAATCTGGCGCTGCTGCATCCGGATCTTGAGAACCGGCAGGCCCGGCGGCAGCGCGTGCGCGAAGTGCTGGAGATCGTGCGGATGGACAAGCGCGCGGACGAAAAGGTCAAAACGTATTCGCTCGGCATGAAGCAGCGGCTCGGCATCGCGCAGGCGCTGCTCGGAGATCCCGAGCTGCTGATTCTCGACGAGCCGGCCAACGGCCTCGATCCGATGGGCATCCGCGAGCTGCGCGAGCTGATTCTCCGCCTCAAGAACGAACTGGGCAAAACGGTGCTCGTCTCCAGCCATCTGCTGGACGAGCTCCAGAAGATCTGCGACCGCATCGTCGTGATCCGCGAAGGCGAGCGGGTGTTCGAAGGCAGCCGGGAAGCGATGATCGGCGGGCGCGAAAGTCTGGAAGAAGCTTTCGTGGAGATGATGGAGCGATGAGCGGCGCGAACGAAAAAAAACGGCCGAAGCGCGGAAAAGCGGCGGCCGGTAGCGGAGTCGGCTTCCGGCGGCTGGTCGCGGCGGAATGGCACCGGCTGTGGAAAAGCGGCGCGGTCCGCCTGATGGCGCTGTCCGCGCCGCTGCTGGCGCTGGTGTCGGCCAAGTATCTGCTGTCGCAGAACGCCGTGCTCGATCCGACACTTCCGGAATATGCGACGGCGGGCAATGTGCCGGTGCTGGCGCTGTCCGAAATGCTGATTACCGCATTCAGCGGGATGATGCTCGTGCTGGCCGGGCTTTCGGTGACGGAAGAGTACCGGGGCGGACGGCTGCGCATGAGCATGCTGCGCGCCGCGCCGCTGACCCGGACGATGGCGGCCAAGTGGACGGTATGTCTGACGTTTATGCTGATCCAGCTCGGTCTGTATCTGCTGTGCACGCTGGCGGCGGGCCGGATGTTTTTTCCGAACCCGGAGACGTACCCGCTGTTCTTCGACGCGGGCGATGTCACGTACGCCGGCGGACTGCTGTACGATCTGAAATATTACGGCCTGGCCGCGCTCGTGCTGGCCGCGATGCTGACCGTGCTGCTGTGGATCGCGGCGGTCGGCCGTTCGTCCACGGTAACGCTGGGCGTGGGCATCGGCTTTCTGCTGCTGTCCTACGCGCTGCCGACGGTGCTGACGTACTTTCGGCCGCTGCTTGACCCGGACACGTTTATCCGCATTCATTTTCTGTCGCTGCTGATGATCGAGTGGGAAGGCATCGCGGCGATGCTGGGGAAGCGCTACGACGTGCTGGTCTGGAATCTGGGCGTGATCGCCGGTTACGGATCGCTGTTCGGGCTGCTGACGTTCGGCGTATGGAAAAGGAGGGACAATTTTGAGTAATCGCGAAGGAGCGGCGGGAAGAATGAAGACGAATGTGAGTATGGGCAGTTTGCTCAAAAGCGAAGGTCAGCGGGTGTTCAAGCGAAAACGAACCGGGTTCGTCGCGGCCGTCTATCTGATCTTCGTGCTGCTGGACTGTATATTCCTGACGATGACGAATACGAGCTTCTACGATCCGGGGCGCAGCGTGCCGCTGGATTCGCTCAATGCGGCGCCTTTTCTGCTGCGGGAACTGGCGCTGCTGATGAACTTTGTCGTCATCCCGATGCTGGCGGCGGACAGTTTCGGCGGAGACGTCTCCTCGGGCGCGCTGCGTCTGGTGCTGATCCGTCCGGCTTCCCGAAGCCGGTTGTTTCTGGCGAAGTGGCTGGTGCAGGGCATGCTGGTCGGGACGTTGACACTGCTGACCTGGGGGATCGGGACGGCGTTCGGCCGGATCGCGATGCCGCATGCCGATCGAACGACGCTGATGGGCGCGGGCACGGTCGGAAGCGGCGGGGCGCTGCTGTTCACGCTCGGCTTCTACGCGGTCGCGTTCTGCATTTTTCTGGCGCTGATCGGGGTCGGCGGAATCGTGGCGAGAATCGTGCCCAATCCCGTGCTGGCTTATATCGGCATCCTGGGCGTCGTCGTGGGCGGCATCTATGTGTCGGACCGGCTGGCTTTTCTGCTGTCGGTGTCCGATTCGATCTTCCATTTCCTCGGAGGGGACGGCGGAAGCGACGTTTCGCTCGGCTGGATTGTCTGCGCGCTGCTGGCCGGCTGCGTTATAATAGGGACGTTGAGCTGGAGACGCAGAGAGTGGACGCAGTAACGCGAATCGGGCGAAAAAGGAGGCGCGGCCCATGGCCGATACAGTGCTGCTGGTGGACGACGAGCGGGATATTGTGGCGTTTATGCGCGATGCGCTGGAAGACGAAGGTTACGAGGTGCTGTGCGCGTACAGCGGCGAGGAAGCGCTGGCGCTGCTACCCCGCAAGCCGGGGCTGGTCGTGCTCGACGTGATGATGCCCGGCATGGACGGATACGAGCTGTGCGAGAGAATCCGCGAGAGCGCGGTGTGCCCCATCCTGTTCGTCAGCGCCCGCCGGACCGAAGAAGACCGGGTGCGCGGGCTGCTGGCGGGCGGGGACGACTATCTGGTCAAGCCGTTCGGCCTGCGCGAGTTCAAGACCCGGATCTACGCGCATCTGCGCCGGGAAAAAAGGGATCGCGCGGCGGCGGACCGCTATCTGCGCTTCGGCAGCCTGTCGATCGACGCGCAGGGGCGGGAATTGACGGCCGGCGGCGTGCCGGTTGCGCTCACGGCGCGGGAGTTCGATATCCTGCTGCTGCTGGCGCTGCATCCGTCGCGGGTGCTGGGCCGGGAAGATATTTACGAGCGGATCTGGGGCCTGGAAGCGGACGGCGATTCGGCGACGGTCACGGAGCATATCAAAAAGATCCGGGCGAAGCTGAACGCGGCCGATCCGTCGCTGAACGCGATCGAGACCGTATGGGGAGTCGGATACAAATGGCGGATTTGAAGCGGGGTGGGGAAAGCGGGGAACAAGTCCGGGGAAGCGATGGAAAAGCAGCCGGTCCGGACGGGCCGGACGGCGCGCGGCCGGAAGAAAGCGGCGAAAAGATCCCGGCGGCGGGGATATTGGGCCGCCGGGCCGGAAAGCCGCCGAGGGAACGCGCGCTCAAAGCGCTGATCGGGCGGTCGTTTCACCGCACGCTGCTGCTGAGCGCGCTGGCCGCGCTGCTGACCTGGGCGCTCGCGCTGACGGCGTTCTATCTCTGGGGCTCGCTGCGGCCCGCGAACTATTACGAGAGCCGGATTCCGCAGATCGCCGAACGGGTGCGGCGGCTGGACGATCCGCTTTCGCCGGTTTCGCGCGGCGCAGTGGAAGACATGATCCCGCTCGAAGGGATGGGGTATCAGATTATCGACTCGTCGGGACGGACGGTCTACGGCTCGTTCGAAGCGTCCGGAGACGCCGAAGTGCGGGACGCGGCCGATCTTCTGCGCCGGCTGAATACGCATGTCTCTTCGGACGGCTTCTATATCCGGTACGAGCCGCTGACCGGACCGGACGGGAGCTTCGCCGGCGCGCTGGCGCTGCGCTACAAGCTGACGGTGGCTTCCGCCAATCCGGCGTTCGGCCTGGTCATCGGACTGGGCGGCCTATTGATGGCGGCCGCTCCGTTCGGCTATCTGTATCTGTTCACGTATCTGGAAGGACGCCGCCTCAGCCGCAGGCTGGAAGAACCGTTCGACCGGCTGATCGCGGCCGCCGAGCAGATCCGCGAGCACGATCTGGACTTCTCGCTCGAGAGCGGCGGCACCGGCGTGCGCGAGCTGAACCAGCTGCTGGCGGCGTTCGAGCAGATGCGCGAAGCGCTGCAAGAATCGCTGCGGCGCGAATGGGAACTGGAGCGCGAGCGCCGCGATCTGACGGCGGCGGTCGCCCACGATCTGGGCACGCCGCTCAGCGTGATCCTCGGCCACGCCGAGGTCATGCTGGAGGACGCCGGCCGGCGTCCGGAGCGGGCGGAACGCTACGCCGCGACGATCCTGGGCGCGGCGCGGCGGTGTATCCGGCTGACGGAGGACCTGTCCGAAGCCGCGCGGGTGGAGCGTCCGGACTTCACGCTGAGTCCGGAGCCGGTCGATCTTGAAGCGGCCGTCCGCGCCAAAGGGCGGGAGTACGCTTTTCTGTGCCGCCAGCGCGGCGTGACCTTCGCGCTGGAAGCGCGCGATCTGCGGGCCGAGCGCGAGCGCGGCCCGCTGCGGCTCGACCAGCACCGGATCAACCGGGTGCTGGACAACCTGGTGAGCAACGCCCTCCGCTACGCGCCGGAGGGCGGCAGCGTCGCGCTTTCGCTTCGAATCCGGCCGGGCGAGGCCGAATTCGAAGTGCGCGACAGCGGCCCCGGCTTCGCGGAGGCCGGGGGAGGCCGCATCTTCGAGAAGTTCTATCGCGAAGATGCGGCAAGAGCCGCCGGCGACTTCGTCCGCGGCGCGGGTTCTGCCGGACGCGGCGCTTCCGGCAGCGGCAATGCGCCCGGCTCCGGCTCCGCTGGCAGCGGGAGCCTCGCCGGGGGACCGGGCGCGGCCTCGGGGTCCGCCCCGCCCGCCGCCGCTGCGGCTGGCGCAATCCCCGCCGGCGGCGCGTCCGACGGCGCCGTCTCCAAGAGCGGCGGCCCGGCCCCCGGAGAGCCGCCGGCCTCCGCTCCCGCCGGAGCGCCGCTCCCCTACAGCTCCGGCGACCGCAGCCGGAGCGGGCACTCCGGCCTCGGGCTGTTTATCGCCCGGACCATCGTGAACCGGCACGGCGGCGGCATCGCCGCGCGCAATCTGCCCGAAGGCGGCGCCTGCCTGCGCTTCACCGTGGCGGAGCTGGACTGAGCTCCGCCGGCGGCATAAAGCTCCAAAATCCATTTTATTCGTCGTCGGTTCGCTGCACCGGGAAAATAAAATGCAAATCTCCATTTTATTTTCCGGTTCCGCTCTTTTCCCGCCCATTTGTACAAAATAAAATGGATTCTCGCACTTGATTCGCCCGAAACGGCCCGCGGATCGAAGATAAAGTGGATTTTTGCATTTCGGCACACAAAAGGCCGGAGGCTTCCCCATCGGGAAACTTCCGGCCTTCTTCCGGCTTCAATCTTGCTCCGAACTCGCTCCGAACCTGCTTCGAACTCGCTTCGAATTCGCTTCGAACCTGCTCTGAACTCGCTTCGAACCTACTCCTCGCCTTCCACGGCCGTTTCGCTTTCCGGCCGGTCCGGCTGCTGGCGGACGTAGCTGCTGGACAGGTTGAACAATTCCAGCATGCGGTTGTACTGGTCTTCCGTTACGCCGGAAGTCGAAGTGCCGCCTTTCTTGAGCGGGTAGAACGTGCCGTCCGCGTATTCGGTGCCCGGGACGAATAATGTGTCGCCGGCGATCATGGATCCGGACGGCCAGTAGTAGCGTTCCGGAACCATGTTGTCCTGCTGGTTCAGCAGGTCCTGGCCGAAGTGGATATGGTTCTCGAGCGATACCCCGAGCAGATTGGCGGCCGTCGGCAGGATGTCCACCTGGGCGCCGAGCTGCGTCATGACTTCCGGCTGCTTGATGTCTTTGCCGAGAATCATAAACGGAATATTCGGCATATCGCTGTACGTGTACTCGTGTCCGTAGATTTCCTGCATCAGCGCCAGATCTTCTTCGCTTAACGAGTGGATCGGCAGGCCGAGATGGTCGCCGTACAGCATCAGGACGCTGTCGTCCCACAGCCCTTTTTCCTTGAGCTCGTCGATCAGCAGGCCCAGGCAGTAATCCGAATAGTTCTGCGCGCGGATATAATCGCCCACAAGCGTGCCTTCGTAGCGTTCCGGCAGCGTCATTTTATACTTCGACTCCGGAATGGTGAACGGATGGTGCGAGCTCATCGAGATGATCTGCGCGTAGAACGGCTGATCGGACTCGTCCATCTTTTGCAGCTCGTCCGTCGTTTTGGCATACAGCGTTTCGTCGGACGGGCCGAAGAAGACCGCATCGTCCGTACCGAAGAAATCCTGGTCGTAGTATTTATCGAAGCCGAGCGCCGCGTACAATTCGTTGCGGTTCCAGAAGGTGACTTTGTTCGTATGGAAAGTGGCGGTCTGGTACCCGTTCTCCGACAGCAGCTTGGGCAGGCTCGGCAGCTCCTTGCCGCCGTAAGCCATCACGGACGCCCGGCGCGGCGGGATATAAAACGACGTATTCACCGTGAACTCGGCGTCGGACGTATTGCCCTGGCCCGCGCTCTGGTAGAAGTTCGGGAAATACAAACCTTCCGCGGCCAGCTTGTTCAGGTTCGGCGTCACTTCCTGGCCGTCGACTTTGAGCCCGACCATGAAGTTCTGGAGCGACTCCAGCTGCAGGATAATCAGGTTCTTGCCTTTGGCGGCGCCGAAGTAAGCCGGATTCTCCGGCGTTTCGATGCCTTTGAGTCCGTCGATCTTCGCCTGCGTGATCTGGTCGAGCGGAACCGGTTCTTCTTCTCGGTCCGTGAGCAGCGTGTAAGCTTCGTAATTCAGGATGCCCATTTTCTCCGCCTGCTTCACTTCGTTCATGCTCGCGCGGTTCGGCCATACGTTCATTACGCACAACGCGAGGGACAAGATGAGCACGCTGCCCAGCGCGCGGCGGCTCATGCGGCTGTGCGCCACATTTGCCCGCCATACGCGAGCTTTTTTGCTGACAAAGAACCACACGCTCAGCACGATCACGTCGGTGAAGATCAGCAGGTACTGCGGCGAGAGCAGCGAAACGACGCTGTCGCTGACCTCCACGGCCTGCTTGGTCTGGTCCAGCGCATGATAGTTGACCAGCGTGCCGTAGTATTTGAAGTAGATGATCGCCGTAAAAAACAGCCCCGTCACAAGCAGATTCGTAATCATATACCACAGCAGTTTGCGTTTGGTCGCCAGCCATTCGAACAGGCAGAACAGGATCCACAGGAACGGGATTTCCGTCAGCAGCGGCCCCCAGAGAGGCGTATCTTCAAAGATCGGGCCCCAGGCGATATAGCCTTTGACCAGCAGGATCAGCGTAAACAGAATAAAGGGACGGCTCAGCCAAGCGCGCCAATTTTTAATCGACTCCACGGTAAAAGCTCCTTTTCTCGGAAAAATATTCGGCAGATCCGGTGACTTGTCTCGCTGTAACGACAATAAAGAGAAGTGAATTCTCCCGGCTCCGCGGGTTTTTTAAAAGGGAAAATCATGTTCGAACCGCCTTTTCGGCGCCCGAATCCTTAGCTATTATGCTCCCGACTGCAAAAGATGTCAAAATCGTTGCTTGATTTCCTCAAAAAGCTGGCGATTCCGGCCGATAGAAGATAAAATATCGTTAGAATAGTGACTTTCCAAGCAGGACCGGCAGGGCCCGTCGTTTCCGTCCCGTTTTTTTCGGAAGCGCTTATCGTATTTTACCTAAGGAGGCAATCATGAAAAGAAAGATCTTCAGCATGTTCGCTGCATCCGCTCTATTAATGACTGTGCCTGCTATCGCAGAAGCATCCTCGGCCTCGGCCGCGACCCCGGCTTCGGGCAAAGTCGACCGCCCCGTCAATTTCCGATCGGCCCCGTCGGCGTCGGAAGGCAGCGTCTACCGCACGCTCCAGCCGGGAACCAAGTTCGAAGTGCTGAGCGAACTGAGCTCGACCTGGATCAAAGTATCCGTCGGCGGAACGACCGGCTACGTGTCTTCTTCCTATGTAACGTACAGCAAGCCCGCCGCCCCTATCGACACCGCCAAGACGTCCGGAGCCCAAACGGCTTCCGCCGCCAAACCGGTTACCGATGCGAAAGCGGCTGCGGATACCAAAACGCCGGCCGTCAAACCCGCCGCGGCTTCCGCGAGCAAACCGGCGTCTTCGGTTTCGCAGGCTTCGGCCAAGCCAGCCGCCTCGACACCCGCCGCATCTCCCGTTAAGACGGTCTCGGAAACGCCCGCCCCTGCGGCCGCAGTCGCTCCGGCCGACGGAACCGGCGTCGTGACGAAGAACGTGAATTTCCGCGCCGAGCCGACGACGGGCAGCGACGTTTACCGCGTGCTGTCCGCCGGCGAATCGTTTACGGTGGTCGAACTGACGAATGCCTCGTGGATCAAGATCGCCGACGGCAGCGGCGTGAGCGGTTATGTGTCCACCGGTTACGTTACATACGCGGGCGGTTCCGTCCCGGTTGTACAGGTGCCGCCGACCGTGACTCCGGCCGTTCCGGCCGTACTGCCCGTTCCTTCGACCGGCGACCTGCTGCCGCAGCCCGTACTTCCCCAGCTTCCGGACGGAAGCACGGTCTCGCCGGGAGCGGCGGACCGCGTGATTGCCAACGCGCTTTCTTTACAAGGAATTACCCACTACGGCTTCGGAAAGAACGTAGCGCCGGTGCTTTTCGATTGTTCTTCTTTTACCAGCTACGTATTCGGGCTTGAAGGCGTCCAGCTTCCGCTCGGCACGGCTTACCAGAAAGATATCGGCACGGCCGTGGACAAGAACGACTGGCAAAAAGGCGACCTGCTGTTTTTCTGGAGCAGCATTCCCGGCGTGATCGGCCATGTGGGCATCTACGACGGCAACGGCAACCTGGTGC
Source organism: Saccharibacillus sp. CPCC 101409 (assembly GCF_030518235.1). Lineage (GTDB taxonomy): Bacteria > Bacillota > Bacilli > Paenibacillales > Paenibacillaceae > Saccharibacillus. The sequence goes on from NZ_JAULSA010000003.1 coordinate 516,485, forward strand.
ACAACAGCGCGAGCAAAGACGGCGTCGTCGTGTCTCCGCTCGACCTGAAATACTGGCAGGACCATTATGTATCGGCCAGACGGGTGCTGCCGTAGAGCGTATCCGCAAACTTTTTCGGCCGCCTTCGAGCGTTCCCGAGTTCTATAAATGCCGCGGCCGAGTCGTTTTCGGGGCGGCGCGCGGCATCCGCGGTTTTCGCCTTTCGGCGGGAGCCGCTTTTTTGCGCGGCGGCGTTTCCCTATAATAGAGTAGACGCGCGAAGACGCGCGTTCGTCACGAAAGAATTGCCGAAGCGGCGATTGGCGCGGCCCGGGCGTCGGCCCTGCCGCCGCTTTACGGCCGAATATCGATACAGAAGCGGAAGGGGAGGGAGAGACATATGCCTTACACCGTTCGCACCTCCGTCCGCCCGCTGGTGGAGTACGTGTTCCGCGGCGGAAGCCTGCAATCCGGCACGCGCTTTGGCAGCGCGCTGCAGGAAGGCACGCGCATCCACCGCGAGGTGCAGGAGAAGTACGGGGAGAACGACCGCAAGGAAGTCTTTTTGAAAACGGAACTGGTCTGCGCGGGCGGCGAACTGACGATCCAGGTCGAAGGCCGCTGCGACGGGCTGCTGCTGGATGAAAGCGGGCTGTATACGATCGACGAGATCAAATCGACGTCGGAACTGCCGGAGCAGCTGGACGGCGGACACGACGTGCACTGGGCGCAGGCCAAGTTCTACGCGTACATGCTGGCCGAAGAGCGGGGAGCGGAGCTGGAGCGGATCGGCGTGCGCCTGACCTACGTGCACAAACCCGGCGGCGAGCGCAGCGTGTTCGAGGTTGTGCAGACGCGCGAAGAGCTGACCGCGTTCGTGGAAGACGTCGCCGAACGCTACGCTCCTTATGCGCTGCTGCTGAAGCGGCGCGAAGAGAAGCGCAATCTGGCCGCTTCGCAGCTCGGATTTCCGTTCGGGCGCTACCGCGAGGGACAAAGGCTGTTCGCCGGCGCGGTATTCAAAACGATCCGCGAAGAAAAAAACCTGCTCGCCCGCGCGCCGACGGGAACGGGCAAGACCATCTCGACGCTGTTTCCCGCCGTCAAAGCGATCGGCGAAGGGCTGGTCGGGCGCGTGTATTACCTGACCGCGAAGACGACCACCCGCGCCGGCGCCGAAGAAGCGCTGGCGCTGCTGGAACGCAGCGGCGCTTACTTGAGCGCGGTAACGATCACGGCCAAAGACAAAGTCTGCTTCAAGGAAGAAGAAGACTGCGCCGGCGGCCAGTGCCGGTTCGCGCTCGGCTATTACGACCGGATCAACGACGCGCTGCTCGATCTGTTCGAACACGAAACGCTGATTACGCGCGATGTATTGGAGACGTACGCGCGCAAGCATACCGTCTGTCCGTTCGAATTCTCGCTCGACGCCGCTTACGCGGCCGATGTGGTCGTGTGCGACTACAACTACGTGTTCGATCCGCGCATCGCGTTCAAGCGTTTGTCCGACGAACAGCGGAACTCGTCGGCGCTGCTCGTCGACGAAGCGCACAACCTGGTCGAGCGCGGGCGCGAAATGTTCTCGGCGGAGCTGGTCAAGTCGGCTTTTCTGGCGATCAAGCGCGGATACAAGAATGTGCACGAAGGGGTGCGCGCCGCGGCCGACCGGGTCAACGCCTACCTGATCCTGCTGCGCAAGCAGGCGGGCGAAGAAGGCAAATTCGTCGGCAGCGAGCCGCCGGAAGTTATGTTCAAGCTGCTGGAGCCATTCGTCGAGCAGGCGGAGAACGCCCTGATTACGGTGCACGGGAGCGAGTCCGAAGAAGAACTGCTGGAAGCGTACTTCGCCGCCCAGACGTTCCTGCGCATCGGCAAGCTGTACGGCGACCCGTACGTAACGTACGTGGAAACGGACGGCAGCGAAGTGAAGATGAAGATGTTCTGCCTCGATCCGTCCGAGCTTCTGCTCCAAGCGTCGAAAAATTACCGCTCGGCCGTTTATTTTTCCGCTACGCTCGCGCCGCTCGGCTTCTACCGCGAAATGCTCGGCGCGTCGGAGGAAGATTACACGCTGTCCATTCCGTCGCCGTTCAGTCCCGAGCAGCTCGAAACGCGTATCCTGCCCGTCTCGACCCGGTTTCGCGACCGGGAGCGCACGCGGGAAAGCCTGGCCGTCTCTCTGGCGGAAACGGTGCTGGAGCGTCCCGGCAACTACCTGTTCTTTTTCCCGTCGTACGCGTATTTGCAGGAAATCCGCCAGGCGTTCGAGATCCGGATCGAGGGAGCGGACGTGGAGATTCTGAACCAGGACGCCGGCATGTCGGAAAGCGAACGGACCGCGTTCCTCGACGCTTTCGTGCCCGGCCGCGAGCGGACGCTGGTCGGCTTCGCGGTCATGGGCGGCGTGTTCTCCGAAGGAATCGACCTGGCGGGCGACCGGCTGACCGGCGTGGCGGTGGTGGGCGTCGGCCTGCCGCAGATCGGGCTGGAGCGCGATATTATCCGGGACTACTTCAACGAACACGGCCGCAGCGGTTTCAACTACGCCTACGTCTATCCCGGCATGAACAAAGTCCAGCAGGCCGGAGGCCGGCTGATCCGCACCGAAGACGACCGCGGCGTGCTGATCCTGGCCGACGACCGCTTCCTGCAGGAACCGTACCGTTCGCTGCTGCCGGAGGAGTGGGGGATGCGCTGAGGGCGGCACCGTAACGCTGCGGGCCAAAGCCGCATGAGTTAAATGCAAACCGGAAGATTTCTTCGGAGCGGTCCGAAGGAATCTTCTTTTTATTTGCGCTTGTTGGTGCTTGCTTGCGAAAATAAAACTTGCGGCTGACGCGGCGTCATGCTTTACGATAGCCGGTGTTCGCGCAGTCGGTGGAAGCTTCGACAAAGTTTCCGCATGTAAATGTTGACATTCATCGTTCGCGGAGATAATATTAGGTAGCTAATAGATTGCATACCTAAATATTAGCCAACCTAAATATTTTCTTTTTACTTAAAATGGAATCTCGGTTGGCCGATGAAAGGTAAGGAAGGAAAGGGGGAGAAGGACTTGGAAACGAAAATGAGTCCGCTTGCCCGCGAGCTGATGATCGTGATCCGGCGCTTCCGCCACGGCGGCAAAAAGCGTTCCGGTCCGATGGCGGGGCGCAAGCAGAGCGAAGGCATGCTGCTGATGGTGCTGCGGCGCAAAGTCGACCACGGCGAGCCGGGCATCATGGTATCGGAGATCAGCCGCATACTCGACGTCAAATCGCCGACCGTCACGCAGCTGATCAAGGGACTGGAATCCGACGGACTGGTCGAGCGCACGGCCGATCCGGCCGACCGCCGCGCCGTAAGGATCTCGCTGACGGACGAAGGCGTGAGAGTGACCGATTCGGTGATTCGGGAAATGGAGTCGATGATCGGCGGACTGACGGATTATCTGGGCGAAAACGATACCCGGCAGCTGATCCAACTGCTCAACCGGACGCACGATTACTTCGCCGAACTGGATAAAAATCCGGACCCGGACGGGGAGCAAGACAGCGACGCCTCGGCGTCCGATAAAGGAGAGAGACCGTTATGATGAAATTGTTTCGCATGCTGAAGCCTTACCAAATCGGCGTGATCTTCGTCCTGCTGATGGTATTTATGCAGTCGCTGTCCGAGCTGTATCTGCCGACCCTGATGGCGGATATCGTCGACGACGGGATTGCCAAAGGCGATATCCCGTACATCTGGCGCATCGGCGCAATCATGCTCGGCGTGGCGCTGGTCGGCATGATCTGCTCGATTGTCGCAAGTTACCTGTCCGCCAAAGTATCGCTCGGCTTCGGCCGGGATCTGCGCAGCCGGGTGTTCTCGCACGCACAGGCTTTTACGCTGAAAGAATTCGATAAATTCGGAACGGCGTCGCTGATTACGCGCACGACCAACGATATCACGCAGATCCAGCAGGTGCTGACGATGATGCTGCGGATGCTGGCGATGGCGCCGATGATGATGATCGGCGGCATTATCATGGCCGTATCCAAAGACGCCAAGCTGTCGCTGGTGCTCGTCGTGGTCATTCCGGTGCTGGCGCTGCTGATCCTGCTGATCGGGCGCAGCGCGCTGCCGCTGTTCAAAGCGATGCAGAAAAAGATCGACCGGCTGAACCTCGTGCTGCGCGAGAACCTGACCGGTATCCGGGTTATCCGCGCGTTCGGACGCGAGCGCAGCGAACGCGAACGCTTCGACCAGGCCAGCGGCGATCTGACGGACACGGCGATCCGCGTCAACAAACTGATGGCGCTGATGATGCCGGCCATGATGCTGATTCTGAACTTCTCGACGATCGCGATCGTCTGGTTCGGCAGCATCCGCATCGATGCGGGGCAGATGGAGCTGGGCAACCTGATGGCCTTTATCCAGTACGCCATGCAGATTCTGTTCTCCCTTATTATGGTTTCCATCATCTTCGTCATGGTGCCGCGGGCTTCCGTCTCGGCAGGCCGGATCAACGAAGTGCTCGAAGCGGTGCCGGATATCGAAGATACGACCGCGCCGAGGTCGGTCGCCCGGCAAGGACGGCTTGAGTTCCGCGACGTTTCGTTCAGCTACGAAGGAGCGGAAGCGCCGGCGATCCAGCATATCTCGTTCGAAGCCGGCCCCGGCGAAGTGACCGCGGTGATCGGCGGAACGGGCTCCGGCAAATCGACGCTGGTCAGTCTGATCCCGCGCTTCTACGACGTTTCGTCGGGCGCGGTGCTGGTGGACGGCGTGGATATCCGCGAACTCACGCAGGAAAGTCTGCGCGGCAAGATCGGCTACGTGCCGCAGAAAGCGCTGCTGTTCAGCGGAAGCGTGGAAGCAAATATCCGCTACGGCAAAGCGTCGGCGACCGACGCGGAAGTGCGCGAAGCGGCGCGGATCGCGCAGGCCGCCGAGTTTATCGACGGGCTTGAAGAAGGCTACGCTTCGCCGGTTTCGCAGGGCGGATCGAACCTTTCGGGCGGCCAGAAACAGCGGCTGTCGATCGCCAGAGCGCTGGTGCGCCGTCCGGAAATCTACATTTTCGACGACAGCTTCTCCGCGCTCGACTTCAAGACCGACGCCAGGCTGCGCGCCGCGCTCAAGAGCGAGACGCGGGAGTCCACCGTGCTGATGGTCGCGCAGCGGGTCAGCACCGTCATGGACGCCGACCGCATCGTGGTGCTCGATCAGGGCCGCGTCGCCGGCATCGGCCGTCATGGCGAACTGATGCGCACGTGCGAAGTCTACCGCGAGATCGTATCTTCGCAGCTCTCGGAAGAAGAGATCGCTGCGCGCGCAGAGGAGGTTCTGTAATGAGCGAAAACAACAACAGCAAAGCCCCGGCTCCGCGCCGGGGCCCGGGTCCCGGACCCGGCATGGGCGGTCCCGGAGGCATGATGATGCCGGGCGCCAAGCCCAAAAATTTCAAAGCGACATTCAAGCGTTTGTCGGGCTATCTGGCCCCGTATAAATTCCATCTGCTCGCGGTGCTGCTTGCGGCGATCCTGAGCACGGTGTTCAATATTCTCGGGCCGAAAGTCATGGCCAAAGCGGTCACCCGGCTCAGCGAAGGCGTGATCGCCAAGATGAAAGGCGTGCCGGGCGCCGCGGTCGATTTCCAGTATATCTGGCAGATCGTGATGATCCTCGCCGGATTGTACGTGGTCAGCGCGCTGTTCGGTTATCTGCAGCAGTACATTATGGCCGGCGTCGCGCAGCGTACTTCGTACGGCCTGCGCAAAGAAGTCAAAGAAAAGCTGGACCGCCTGCCGCTGAAATACTACGACAACCATCCGTACGGCGACGTGCTCAGCCGCGTGACCAACGATATGGACAATATCAGCAATACGCTCCAGCAGAGCTTGACGCAGATCATTACGTCGCTCGTGACGATCGTCGGCGTTATCGTGATGATGCTGACGATCAGCCCGGTGATGACGCTGATTACCGTGCTGACGATTCCGTTCAGCCTCGTAGTCGTGATTCTGGTCGCCAAACGCTCGCAGAAATATTTTGCCGGCCAGCAGCGCTACCTCGGCGACCTGAACGGCCACGTCGAAGAAATGTACAACGGCCAGCGCGTCATCAAAGCTTACGGACGCGAAGAAGCCTCGCAGCAGCAGTTTGAGAACCATAACAAAGAACTGTACGAAGCCGGATGGAGAGCGCAGTTTATCTCCGGGCTGATTATGCCGCTCATGTCGTTTATCGGCAATATCGGCTACGTGCTGATCTGCGTCGTCGGCGGGATCTTCGCGACCAACGGACGCATCAGCATCGGCGATATCCTGGCCTTTATCCAGTACGCCAGACAGTTCTCCCAGCCGATCACCCAGACGGCGAATATCGCGAATATCATCCAGTCCACCATCGCTTCGGCGGAACGGGTCTTCGAAGTGCTGGACGAAGAAGAGCAAACGCCGGACCGCAAACTGGACCGTCACCTGTCCGGCCGCGGCGAAGTGAAATTCGAGCACGTTCAATTCGGATACGTGGCCGACAAGCCGCTGATCAAGGATATGAATATCGAAGTGCAGCCGGGACAAACCGTCGCGATCGTCGGGCCGACCGGCGCCGGCAAGACGACGCTGATCAATCTGCTGATGCGCTTCTACGAATTGAACGGCGGCGCGATCAAGATCGACGGCGTGGACACCCGCGAGATCGACCGGGACCCGCTGAGAGCGCTGTTCGGCATGGTGCTCCAGGATACGTGGCTGTTCGGCGGCACGATCCGCGAGAATATCGCCTACGGACGCGAAGGCGCCGCCGAAGACGAGATCGTGCGCGCGGCCGAAGCGGCGAGGGCGGACCATTTTATCCGCACGCTGCCGGAAGGCTACGATACCGTGCTCAACGAAGACGCGTCGAATATTTCGCAGGGCCAGAAGCAGCTGCTGACCATCGCGCGGGCCGTGCTCGCCGATCCGCGCATCCTGATCCTGGACGAAGCGACAAGCAGCGTCGATACGCGGACCGAGATCTTTATCCAGCAGGCGATGGGCGAGCTGATGCAGGGACGGACAAGCTTCGTTATCGCGCATCGTCTCTCCACGATCAAGGGAGCCGACCTGATTCTGGTCATGGATCACGGCGAAGTGATCGAGCAGGGCACGCACGAACAGCTGCTCGAAGCCGGCGGCTTCTACGCGGATCTGTACAACAGCCAATTCTCGGAAGAAGCCGTGTAACCCCCCGGGCGGGACCGGCTTCGCCAAGCACAGCCTGCAAAGCCGATCCAACGGTAAAGAAGCAGGCAACCGACAGGGAACAGATGGAGGAACCGGCATATGCTGCCGGTTCTTTTGTCGTTTCGATAGGATATGTCAATTTTTTCTCCGACTTTGAAATAGTTCTGATGGATTTCAGGTATTTATCCGATATAATTAAGAAAAAGGTTTACTTGCTTATAGCAAGAGCATCGGCGAAATGTCGAAAAACTATCATAACGCAAAGTGGGTACCGATTTATGACCTCTGTCCTCGCTACAGGTTTAACGGAGAATTGGAACGGCATACTGGTGATTTTGTCGCTGCTGGCGGCGCTCGTATCCGCTTATCTGGGCTTCGATCTGGCCGGAAGAAAAGCGGGCAACCGAAATTCCGCGAAACGGCTGAACCGAGCCGCTGCGTCGCTGGTTCTTGGACTGGGCGCCTGGCTGGTCCATGTTATGAGTCTGGTTTCTTATCATCGCCGCTTCACGCTCGAATACAACCGGATCTGGTCGTTGGCCGCGATTGCCGTCGTCTGCCTGTCCGCGTACATAATGCTTGCTCTGTTCCAGCGTCAGAAGCCGGTGAGCAGCCGCCTGTCCGGAGTCGTATTCGGCCTGGGCCTGTCTGTCATGACCCTGCTGGGGACTTACGCGCTGCGGCCTTCGCTGTTCGTTCGCGTCGATCCGGAAATCGGAGGATTCGCGGTCGCGATCGTGCTCGTCGCGTGCTACTTCTCGCTGTACGTGTTCGGCAACTTCGGCGGCCCGTCGGGGTTCGGCCTGTCCAAGCCGGTAGCCGCGCTGATTCTGGGCTCGGGCCTATTCGGGATGCAGTACGCCGCGCTCGGCGCGCTGAGTATCGACACCGTGCGTTCGACCGCCGTACCGCTCAGCTACAAAGAGCTGCCGTCTTCTTATTTCGTGGCGGGGATGTCCGCGCTGGTGGCGGCGATTCTCGCGATCGCGTGGATCTTCATGGTGTTCGAGCGGCGGGCGCTGCGGCAGATCGTGTACAAAGACCCGCTGACCGGTCTTCGCAACCGCTACGCGCTGCCGGAAGAAGCCGATCGGAGGCTGAGCGAAGAACGGTTGGGTTCGATGGTGCTGATCAATCTGGACCGCTTCAAAGTTATCAACGACACGCTCGGGCGCGACTTCGGCGACCGCCTGCTCATGCACGCCGCGCAGCGGATTCGAACGCGTACGTTCGAAGGCGAAGCGCTGTTCCGGATGGACGGAGACGAATTCCTGCTGCTGGGCAAAGAAAACGACGCGTCCGCGCTGCTGCACCGGGTGAACCGGATGCTCGGCGAGATCAGCCATCCGTATATGATCGAAGGCAACGAACTTTACATAACGGCAAGCGCGGGCATCAGCCTGTTCCCGGAACACGGCCGCGACCGCGCCGCGCTGCTGAAAGCGGCCGATGCGGCGATGTACCAGGCGAAGTCCTCGGGCAAAGACAAAACCGTTTTCTTCAACGCCGGAATCGGCGGGCAGCTCAGCCGCAAAATGGAACTGGAGAAAGATCTGCGGCTCGCGCTGGAACACAGGCAGTTCTTTATCGTCTATCAGCCCAAATGGGACGCGGCGGCGGGCCGAGAAGCCGGCTTCGAAGCGCTGCTGCGCTGGCGGCACCCGACCAAAGGCATCGTTTCGCCGGGCGAATTTATCCCGATCGCGGAAGAAACGGGCCTGATCGTACAGATGACGAGATGGATGCTGGTCGAAGTGTGCAAGCAGAACAAGCGCTGGCACGACGAAGGAAGATTCCGCGTCTGCATCTCCGTCAATATGTCGTACCGCGTATTCGAGAGCATGACGCTGTTCGACATGGTCGATTCCGCGCTGCGCTTCAGCGGGCTGTCCGGCCCGATGCTGGAACTCGAAATCACGGAATCGATCGCGATGAAGAATATGGACATCACGCTGTCCCAGCTTCAGCAGGTGCGCAAGCTCGGCGTGCATGTGTCGATGGACGATTTCGGCACGGGACATTCCTCGCTCGGCCGGCTCGACGAGATTCCGGTCGATACGCTGAAGATCGACCAGTCGTTCGTCAAAAGCAGCAATCTGGCCTCCAAACAGGCGCTGATCAGCGGCATTATCGGCATCGCCCGGCTGCTCGATCTCGAAGTGGTGGCGGAAGGCGTGGAAACGCGCGAACAAGCCGAATTCCTGCTGTCCAAAGGCTGCCGGCTGATGCAGGGCTATTACTACGGAAGACCGATGCCGCCCGAAGAAGCGGAAGCCGGTGCCTGGCGCGTTAATGCTTCCGGCGAATAAAGAAGCGGAAGGCGGGGTTGTTCGAACGGGAACGGCTGAATGCGAAGGCGGAAAAGGAATAGACTGCGGAAGAAGCCGGCGGAAATGCCGGCTTCTTCTTTATTTCAAGCGTAGGCCGGCCGGGGTCCGGGGTAATGAAGGAACAGGGAGCCGGCGCGGCGAAGCGTCGCGGCCGCCCTGCTTCGGAATCGGGCCAAACGGGAGATGAACAGGATGCGTTGGAATAAAGCGATGCTTGTATATAATCGCAAAGCCGGCAAAGAAAAAGCCGGACAGCTGGGCGCCGCCGTGGAAGCACTGGCGGCCGAAGCGGGCGAGCTGACACTGGTGCAGACCGAGCAGCCGGGCGACGGGGAAAAGGTGTGCCGGGAGCGGGGCGGAGAGTGCGATCTGCTTCTGCTGCTGGGCGGCGACGGCACGGTGCACGAGTGCGTGAACGGCGCGGCCGCGGCGGAGCGTCGGCCTGATATCGCCGTGCTGCCCGGCGGCACCTGCAACGACTTTGCAAGAACGCTGCGGCTTCCGCTGCAAATCGGCCGGGCGGCGGAAACGGTGCTGGCGCAGCGGCTGCTGGAGACGGACATCGGCAAGGTCAACGGACGCTTTTTTACCAACTTCGTCGGGATCGGGCTGATTACGGATACGTCCGAAAATATCGACTCCGACCAGAAAGACAAAATGGGCAAGCTCAGCTACTTTCTAAGCACCCTGCGGACGCTGCGCCAGGCCGAGCCGTTCCGCTTCCGGCTGACGCACGACGAAGGAACGGTCGAGAGCGAAGCGGTGATGATCCTGGCGGCGAACGGCCGATCGCTCGGCACGGCCAGGCTTCCTTTTGCGGAAAATGCGCTGCAGGACGGCATGCTCGATGTGCTGATTGTGCGCGAAGCCGGCCTTACGCTCGCCTGGCAGGTGATCAACGGAGGCGATCTGACGGATTATCGGGCGTGCGGCGGCGTGATCGAGTATATTCAGACTTCGAATCTGCGCATCGAGACCGACGAGCCCAAACGCATCGATACGGACGGGGAGATTTATCTGGAGACGCCCGCCGATATTTCCGTGCTGCCCGGCCATCTGCGCTTCTATTACGGCGAAGAAGCCGGAGCGAACCTGAACGAGCTGCTGCGCGGTTCGGACAGTTTGGGAACTTCCGGCGGCTGAATGAACAGAAGGATTGGCCGACGGCCGGGAACGATGCGGGGCGTTTCCGCCTTGAGCAAAGAAATGTTGACGGCAGGTCAGCATTTCTCGGAAACCTCCGGTTTATGGACTAAAATGCTGACCCAATGCACACATTTAGGAAGGGAAATCGCTAAAAACGTCGGTTACTCTCAAAAATGCGGTCCAAAAGTCAGCATTTTGCTTTCTCCTTTCTTTTTTGCCGGGAATGCTGACCAAGCGTGCATATTTTCGGTTGACCAAAAATGACTGGTGAGTCATAATATTCATTAATGACCGGCCAGTCATAACGGGAGCTATTCGTATACGGAAGATACCGGCGGAAACGCCGAATTATTACAAAACAACACAAAGGCATTGGGGGATGCCGAACAGGAGGCGGAAATGAACGGAAGAAAAAGAATCGGAATAAGCGGAAGGTTGGCCGGTCCGGTCGGCCGCTGGGTCGTACTGGCGGCATGGATCGCCGCGGCTCTGCTGCTCAACACGATCTGGCCGGGAGTCGGCGAGCGGGAAGACAACGGCGCCGCCAATCTGGGCGGCGGCTATCCGTCGGTGCGGGCCGCGGCTTTGTCCGAGCGGGAATTCCCCGCGGGAGAAGGGCAGACGGCGCTGCTGGTCTGGCAGCGCGCGGGAGGGTTGGGCGCCGCCGACCTGGACGGGCTGTCGCGGCTGACGGAGTCGCTCGAAGCGGAGCCGCTGCCGGAGCAGACCGGCGTACTGCCGCTGGACCGGCTGCCGGAAGCGGCGCGGCAGGCGCTGCTGTCCGAAGACGGCAGTACGCTGGTGCTGCCGCTGACGTTCGGCGAGGCGGCCGACACCGAGGCGCTGAAAGAAAGCGCGGCGCAGCTTGAGACGCGCGCGGCTTCGCTGCTGGGCGGCGGCGATCCGTTCGTCGCGCCGACCGGAACGGACGAACTGTCCGTCCGGCTGACGGGGCCGGTCGGCATCGCGATCGACGGCGGCAAGCTGTTCGAGAACGCCGACGTGTCGCTGCTGATCGCGACCGTAGTGTTGGTGCTGGCGATCCTGCTGCTGATCTACCGCTCGCCGATCCTGGCCCTGATTCCGATCGTCGCCGTCGGCTTCGCGTATCTGGTCGTCAGCCCGATTCTCGGCACAATGGCCGACCGGGGCTGGATCACGGCCGATTCGCAGGGGATCTCGATCATGACGGTGCTGCTGTTCGGCGCGGGCACCGATTACTGTCTGTTCCTGATTACGCGGTTCAGGCAGGCTTTGACGGAGCACAGGGACAAACGCGCGGCGCTCAAAGACGCGATCTCCGGATCGTCCGGCGCGATCGCCATGAGCGGACTGACCGTCGTGCTGTCGCTGTTTACGCTGCTGCTGGCGCAGTACGGCGCGTACCACCGCTTCGCCGTGCCGTTCGGCTTGGCGATTCTGGTAATGGGCATCGCCAGCTTGACACTGGTTCCGGCGCTGCTCGCCATCTTCGGCCGCGTCTCGTTCTTCCCGTTCGTGCCGCGCACGCCGGAGATGGAAGACGCGCGCGCCCGGCGCAGAGGCAAGCCGGTCCGGCGGCGCGCGAAGAAGACCGGCGCGATCGGCACGCTGGTCACGACCCGGCCCTGGACCGTCGTGATCGCCGCGCTGATCGTGCTCGGCGGATTGGCCGCCGCTTCGTCGCAGATTCGGTTTACGTACGATCTGCTGTCCGCGTTTCCGTCCGACATGCCGTCGGTCGAAGGCTTCGACGCGATCGCGGAAGGCTTTTCGCCCGGCGAGCTGGCACCCGTCCAGGTGATGGCGGATACGGAAGGGAAAGAAACGGAGCTTGCTTCGTCGCTGTCGGCGCTCGATTTCGTGGACGAAGTCGAGCAGCCGCAGCAGGGAGTCGAGAATCCGAATATCGAGCTGTACGGCGTGCGGCTGAACGTCAATCCGTATTCGAACGAAGCGATGGACCGTATCGCCGAGCTGCGGGAGACGACGGAACAGGCGCTGAACGGCGCGGGAGTGGCGGACGCGCCGCAGAAAGTCTGGATCGGCGGCCAGACCGCGGCGCAGGCCGATACCCGGACCGCGACCGAACGCGATACCGACATCGTAATCCCGGTCGTGATCGGGCTGATCGCGCTGCTGCTTCTGCTTTACCTGCGCTCGATCGTCGCCACGATCTACCTGATCGCGACCGTCGTGCTGTCGTATTTTTCCGCGCTGGGGCTGGGCTGGCTGATTCTGCACGGCGTAATGGGCCAGGAAGCGATCCAGGGCGCGATTCCGCTGTACGCATTCGTATTCCTGGTGGCGCTGGGCGAAGACTACAATATTTTTATGATCTCGAGCATCTGGGCAAAAAGCCGCCGTCTGCCGCTCAAAGACGCGATTCGCGAAGGCGTCGGGGAAACGGGCACGGTGATTACTTCGGCGGGAGTCATTCTTGCGGGCACGTTCGCCGTGCTGGCGACGCTGCCGATTCAGGTACTGGTGCAGTTCGGCGTCGTCGCCGCGCTGGGCGTGCTGCTCGATACGTTCATCGTCCGTCCGTTCCTCGTGCCGGCGATCACGATGCTGCTAGGCCGTGCGGCGTTCTGGCCGGGACGGGCTCCCGCAGGCGGCGGAGAAGCGCAGCGCGACGATACGCATCCGGCATAAGGCATAAAGCCGTGTGCCGGAGCGTCGTCGGCCGCGCTTCCGCGAATTTTTTTCGCCGCGGCCCGGGATTCTTTCTTCGATCGTCTTTACTCGCCCGCTTGCACCCTGCATAATGAGAATGTTGTGACGGGTAGGCATTATCAATGGATAAACTGATCGATTTAAGGAGTGGAAAGTTTGAAAACACCGGTTTATTTCAATCATGACGGCGGAGTGGACGATCTGGTTTCGCTGTTTCTGCTGCTGCAAATGGAAGACGTGGAAGTCACGGGCGTATCGGTGATTCCGGCCGACGGTTATCTGGAGCCGGCGACGGACGCGAGCCGCAAGATTATCGACCGTTTCGGCAAAGGACAACGTGTGGAAGTGGCGAAGTCCAACTCCCGCGGCAAAAATCCGTTCCCGGCCGAGTGGCGCATGCACTCGTTCCTGGTGGACGCGGTGCCGATGCTGAACGAGTCCGGCACGATGGAGGCCCCGCTGTCGGCGCTGTCGGCGCATCGACATTTGATCGAAACGGTCAAAAGCACCGAAGGCCAAACGACGCTGCTGTTTACCGGTCCGCTGACCGATCTTGCGCGCGCGCTGGACGAAGCGCCCGAGATCGAAGAGAAGATTGCGCGGCTGTTCTGGATGGGCGGCACGTTCCAGGCGGGCAATGTGCAGGAGCCGGAACACGACGGAACGGCGGAGTGGAATGTGTTCTGGGACCCGGAAGCGGCCGACCGCGTGTTCCGCAGCGGCATCGAGATCGACCTGGTCGCGCTGGAAAGCACCAACAAAGTGCCGCTGACCCTGGCGGTGCGCAACCGCTGGGCGTCGGAGCGCCGCTACGAAGGCGTCGACTTCCTCGGCCAGTGCTACGCGTTCTGCCCGCCGCTCGTGTACATGGAAACGAACTCGACCTACTATCTGTGGGACGTGCTGACGACCGCTTCCCTCGGCAAGCCGGACCTGGTCGAGCGCCGCACGGTCAACGCCGTGGTCGTCCCCGACGGCCCGAGTCAGGGCCGCACGGTGGAGACGGCCGAAGGCCGCCCCGTCCAGCTGGTCTACGACGTGAACGGAACGGGCTTCTTTGACTATATTACCGAGCTGGCGAAAGGAGCCGCGCCTAGGCGCTACTAGAATACGCTTCGACCGGCGTTCTTTCGCTGCAAACTTTCACACGTGAAGCCGCCAATCCTTAAAGGGGTTGGCGGCTTTTTTCGCGCTATGTTCGATTTGCTTCAAGTTTGGCGCAGTTCCGTCTTGTAGAAGAGCCGTCCTCCCAAATAGCGTCCTCCATACACTTAATTCGTCTTCCGGCACGCCGTTAAATCAAATAAGCGCACAGATACAACTATTTTTCGTTTTTTAAGCCTTCAAAGACGATTTGAGCGGAAATAGATGTACGTGTGCAGTTATTCGGCCGATTTCGTCCGATTGGGCGAAAATAAGTGTATATCGGCAGTTATTGTGAACAAGCAACCGCCGGGCGCGCCTTCGCAAGCGGAAGACAAACTCCGACCCGCAAGCATAACCCGCAAAAATAATCCGTAAAAAACTTCCCACCGGCACTCGCTTTTTCCAAAACTAGATGCTATAATTTAAATAGGATTTAGAATAAGTCTAAATTTAAAATAAAGGGGAGTTACCTCTAATGAAAACCGCACATGAAAATACGAACGTAAACGCAAACACCGATACCGCCGCCGAGCTTCATCGCGCGCTGAATAAGCAGGTCGCCGACTGGTCCGTCCTGTACACCAAGCTGCACAACTACCACTGGTACGTCAAAGGCTCCCACTTCTTCACGCTGCACGTAAAATTCGAAGAGCTGTACAACGCCGCGGCCGAGCGGCTGGACGAAGTGGCCGAACGCCTGCTGACCATCGGCGGAGCGCCGGCGGCTACGCTGCGCGAGCACCTGGAATTGACGCGCGTAAGCGAAGCGGCGGGCGGGGAAACGGCCGAACAGATGGTCGATGCGCTGATCCGCGATTTTCGCGCCGAAGCCGCGGAGCTGGAGCACGCGATCGAGATCGCCGGAGCGCTGGGCGACAAAGCGACCGAAGACCTGCTGATCGGGCTGCAAAGCGCGGTCGAGAAAGACGCCTGGATGCTGGAAGCGTACCTGGGCCGCTGAAGCTGAAACTGAAGCAAAATGCAGTGAAAAACAAGGCATCGCGCCGTCCGGCCGGTCCTGGCGCGCCCGCGCAAACGACGGGCGGCAGGGCCGGCTTTTTTGCGCTTTCCTTTCGCCCGGCGTGGACGTTCGAACCGTTTGGTCACCAAATCGACGCGAAAAGTCTGCTTATCGCGAGCGATCCTGACTTATGATACTTATAGATGTGATCGTAATCATTTACAGCAGTAAACGGACAGCATAAGGCGAGGTGCGCAAACCATGACGACCCATGAAAACGAACACGCGGCTCTGCTTGCGGAAGCGGAGCTTTTTATTGAACAATGCTACAGTGAACTGGACCTCACGGAAAAAGAAACGAGAAGCCGGATCGGAGAGATTGCACTTGAGATCGAGCGGACGGGCACCTATACCCATACGTTCGACGAGCTGCGGCACGGGGCGCGGATGGCCTGGCGCAACAGCAACCGCTGTATCGGCCGCCTGCCGTGGGACAGCCTGCATGTGCTGGACCGGCGCGATGCCGATTCGGAAGAGGAGATCGCGCAGGCGCTGCTCGACCATCTGGACTTTGCGACGAACGGAGGACGCATCCGTCCGACGATCACTATCTTGAAGCCGGAGAGCGGAAACAGCCCGGGCGCGCGCGTCTGGAACGAGCAGCTGATCCGCTACGCGGGCTACGAAACGCCGAACGGCGGACGCATCGGCGATCCCGTTTCGCTGGAGTTTACGCGTTTGTGCGAGAAGATGGGGTGGCGGGGCAAAAGGTCGGACTTCGACGTGCTGCCGCTGGTCATCCAACTGGACGGCGGCGCGCCTAAATGGTTCGAACTCCCGGCGGATAAAGTGCTGGAAGTGGATATTCGCCATCCGGAGCTTGCGGGCTTCGACGAACTGCGGCTCAAATGGTACGCCGTTCCCGCCGTTTCGGGCATGCGGCTGGAGATCGGCGGCATCCGCTACGGCGGCGCGCCTTTTAACGGCTGGTATATGGGGACGGAGATTGGCGCGCGCAACTTTGCGGACGAAAACCGTTACAATCTGCTGCCGGCCGTGGCCGACCTGATGGGGCTGGACCGCGGCCGCCGCAGTTCGCTTTGGCAGGACCGCGCGCTGGTCGAGCTGAACGTCGCCGTGCTGGAATCTTACCGGGCGGCGGGCGTCAGCATGGTGGACCATCATACGGCGGCCGCGCAGTTCGAAACGTTCGAGAAGCGCGAGCGGGAAGCGGGACGCGATGTAACCGGCAACTGGGCCTGGCTCATTCCGCCGATGTCGCCTGCGACCACGCACGTGTTCCACAAGCGCTATGACAATACGATCGTGAAGCCGAACTTTTTTTATGCCAAAAAGCCGTATGCCGGACTGTTGACGGGATTCGAAGACGGGACGCGGGCGGAAAGCGGCACAAACGGTGCGGCAGCGGAAAAAGAAACCGGCGCGCCGGTCGGCGTTTGCCCGGTGACCGGCGCTTCCGGCGGGATGGCGTCTGCATCCGATCTGCCGCCGTCCGCGCCACGCGCGGAAAGCGAAAGTAAGCGCGGCTGTCCGTTTCATTAAGACCGGGACCGGAACGGCGCGCGCGGAAAGCAAGCATCGTAAAAAGGACTTCAACTTCCGCTGTGGGCGGAGGGAGAAGTCCTTTCTTTTTCAAAAAAATACGGCAGCCGAAGAAACGGCGCTTCGCCGTTACTGCGGATTCGTCGTCCAGATGCCCGCCGATTTCACGAACACGCGGGCCGGCAGCTTGAGCGTCGCCAGCGCCAGCTCGGCTACGTCTTCCGCCTGCATCATGCGGTCTTCGTCGCCGATCGGAAGATTGTTGCTGGAAGCCAGCTCCGTATTCACGGTGCTCGGCGTCAGGACGGTCACGCGTATATTCGACTTGCGCACTTCCTGCATCAGCGCTTCGCTCATGCCGATCAGCGCCGCCTTCGACGCGCAGTAAGCGGAGCCCGTCGCAAAGCCGCGCTCGCCGGCGGTGGACGCGACGTTCAGGATACTGCCGCTGTTCTGTTCCAGCATAAACGGCAGCGCGGCATGCGTCGTATAATAAGCGCCCATCAGGTTGACGCGAATAATGCGCTCCCACTCTTCGGGGTCCATCTCCGCCAGCTTGCCGAACGAAGCGATGCCGGCGTTGTTGACCAGAATATCGATCGCGCCGAGCTGCTCCTGCAGGCGGGCGATCGCGGATTCGATCTCCGTCCGCACGGAAACGTCGGCGGCCTGAACGAACACGCTTACGCCGTAAGTCGAAGACAGTTCCTCGCGCAGGCTCTCCAGATCGGACGCGGTCCGCGCGATCAAGCCCAGATGCACGCCTTCGGCGGCCAGCGCTTCGGCGACGGCGCGCCCGATTCCTTTGCCCGCTCCGGTAATGACGGCGGTCTGGTCTTTGAGTTCAATCGTAGTCACGATATGTTCCTCCTTGGGTTCGGTATGATAAGGGCGATAAGCCTCTTCTGAAAGTGTACCGAACGGGGCGCGATTTTCCAAACGCGGCAGGCTGAAATCCGCGATCCAGCGAAGAAATCGCAAAAATATCTCGGTCGCTTGTTTCAACGAGCAAGAAGGCGGGTAAAATAATTATTTGTTCACATTTCCGAAATTTAGGGTTATACTAATCTCCGGCTTCCTCTTTAGAAACGATCGCCGTTTGTCGATATCTATTGTAAAAAGGAACGGGAGAAAAATGCATGAACAGAACCCTTATTGAAGATACGATCGCCGATATCCTAACCCGTTCGGACAGCCGCATCGAAGTGGTGTTGGAAAATCTTTTTCCCGGAAAAAGACTGGTCGGCGGCAAATACAATCTCGACGACAACCGAATCACTCTTTACCTCGGCGTGCTGGAAGAACAGTGCATCCAGTTGTTCGGCACGCTCGACGACTTCGAAGAGTATGTGCGAATCGTCCTGGCGCACGAACTCGGACACGCAAACGACCCGGAACTCGAATACCTGTCGGAACGTCTGGTTAAAATCCGCGGCAATCTTTCCCGCATCCGCGTCACGCTTCGTCTGGAAGAAAACGCATGGCGGTATGCCGACGATCTGGTGCGCACGGAAAATCCCGCTTTGTTCGATACCATCATGGGTCAGTCGCTGAGCGGCTATTACGAAGCGCTGCCCGAGTATGCGGAACTGATCGCGACGATCGCCTGAGCTTCAACGCGATCCATCGCCCGTTTATCGCAAAAACTTCCGGCTCCAACTCCCGCTGAGGGAGAAGGGGCCGGAAGTTTTTTTGCGTGCGGCTCTGCTTGGAGTCAGACCGATCCGGACCGCCCGAACCGGAAGCCGCCGAAGTCGAAGCGCGAACCCGGGAGGAAAATGAACGTGACCTTATAGCGGCCCGCGATTCTTTCCAGCGGGAAAGCGCGCTCCTCGTAATCGGAGGAGTCCGACTTGGCGAATTCGATCAGCCTGCGGAATTCGCCGTCGGCGTTCTCGAAACGGATCTGGATCGTATTGCGGTCGATCGGCGAGCGGCCCAGGAGGGTCAGGACGTCCGTGCCGGCCGCTCCGAAGTCCATATCGTCGAATTCCAGCGAGACGTTGTTGCCGATCTCTTCGATGCCGCGTTCGCCGCGCTCGAACGCGTCGCCGTAGATGCGGTCGCAGTCCGCGGCGCGGTTGAACGCGAAGGCCCGGCTCTGCCGCTCGAAGGAGAAGCCTTTGATATGCACCTTTTGGTTGAGCACGAAGCACAGCGTCTCGACGCCGCGCAGCCTGCGCGCCAGCTTGTACGTTTCTTCCTGGTACGTGTTCCAGATCGACGGTTTCTGATACACGACGTCGGCCAGCGGCTCCGAATCGTCTTCGCCGGGAATACCGGCAAGGATCGCGATCGGATATTCTTCGCCGGACAGGGCGAAGATCGGCAGCGTAATCGTATCCGATCCGTACGGGCCGAAGTCCAGCCGGGTGAAGCCGACGACCGTCTCGCCGTCGCGCGACGTAGCGACGCCGCGCTCGTTGCCGGTGCCGACATCGCCGCGGCTGTAGTCGTAGACGCCGGCCGAGACGAAGCCGTACGGATCGTGATAAGCCGTCCCCAGGCCCGACGCTTCGAATTCGAGCTGCGAGATCAGCCGGATGCCGTCCGTGCCGCTGCGGCTTGCGCAGCGCAGGCGGAATATTCCGTCTCCGAGCGCGGTGACGACCGCGTCGAGCCCGTCGGCTTCGACGCGCGCAAGATGCGACGCGATACCCGCGTCGTCCGTGACGCTCCACTCCACGTCGCGATAGCTCGCGTCCGCGGGGAACAGCTCCGCCCGCACCGCGGCGGACGGCGAAGCCGCGGTCAGCGCACGTCCGGCGGCGCTGACGATGCCGATCCGGCGCAGCGGAATCTCGTCCGCGCCGCCGCTTCCGGTCACGATCGGCGCGTCTTCGCAGCGCGGCAGAGCCTGCCGCGGCCCGCCGCCGGCCCGCGCCGCTTCGCCCGGCTCGCCTAAGCCGCCCGCCGATGCTTTCGCCCCCGAACCGGGCGAAGTCCCGCCGTCCGTCCCGTCCGCGTCCGAGACGCCCGCCCGTTCCGGCGCCGCAGGCTCGGCTTCGCGCGTCTTCCCCGCGCCCGCCCCGCCGGCTTCGCCCGCCGCCAGCGCTTCAAGCGTCAGCTCCGCGCCTTCCAGCCCCGGCGAAGACACGCTTACCGTAATCGCTCCGGCTTCCGTCGTCGCCCCGACGATCGCCAGCGCTTTGCCGGAGAACAACCGGCGGCTTGCGCCTTTGTAGGCGTCGTAATCCGTGCTGTCGCCGTTGTCCATGCCGAGCAGGCGGCCTGCGCCGCTTACCTGCACGCGCACGCGATTCGCCGCGTTCCCGACGCTGCGTCCGTGCTCGTCCTCCGCGCCGATCTCCACAAAGATCACGTCGCGTCCGTCCGCGCCGAGCGAAGAACGATCGGCGCGCAGCACGATCCTGCGCGCATCGCCGAACGACTCGCGGACGTCTTCCGCGACGATCCGCCCGTCTTCGCCGTAGGCGATCGCGGTCAGCCGGCCCGCCCGGTACGGCAGCTTCCAATGGCCGAACGGCTGCGTGCCGGAAGCCCAGTCCGTATCGTGGAAGCCGAGACTTTCCCCGTCCAGGCGCAGCTCGATCCGCGGCGCGTTGGAGCAGACCCGCACGTCGATCGTCTGGCCGTCGTTGAAGTCCCAGTACGGCAGGATATGCACCATCGGGGCGGTCTGGTAATCGGTCCAGCCCGCTTGATACATATAGTAGGAATCTTTCGGGAATCCCGCCGTGTCGATCTGTCCGAAATACGAATTCTTCGTATGGTAAGGCGTCGGCTCGCCGATATAGTCGAAGCCCGTCCACAGAAACTGTCCCAGCGAGAACGGCGCGTCGCGCTCGGCCAGCAGGCAGGCTTCGACCGATTTGGCGCCCCAGCTTGTCGGGCTGTTGCCGAGCGCGGAGCACTGCCGGTCGTCGTCGGTCAGGATCGGCCGTTCCAGCGGAAAATGATAAATGCCGCGGCTCTGCACGACCGAAGACGTCTCGCTGCCGTAGATGATCCAGTCCGGGTGCTCTTCGTGATGCTTGCGGTAATACTTTTCCGCGTAGTTGTAGCCGGCGACCTTGACGATATCCGCGCACTTCTGCGCATTCTCCCACGGCATGTAATTGGAGCCGATCGTGACGCGCGCATTGCCGCGGGGATCGTGCCTGCGCACTTCGTCGATCAGCATCCGCGTGATCTCCTGGCCGCTCTCGTCCGCGTGCGTATCGTAGATTTCGTTGCCGATGCTCCACAGCAGCAGGCTCGGACGGTTGCGGTCGCGCCGTACCCAGCTGCGCACGTCGGCCGGCGCCCATTCCCGGAAAAATCGCGCGTAATCGTACGTCGTTTTCGGCCGCTCCCACATATCGAACGCTTCGCTGACGACGAGCAGGCCCATTTCGTCCGCCAGGTCCATCACTTCCGGCGCCGGCATATTGTGCGCGGTGCGGATCGCGTTGACGCCCATCTCTTTGAGCTGCTTGAACCGTCTGCGCTGCGCCGCCGCGTTGAACGCCGAGCCGAGCGCGCCCAGATCGTGATGCTCGCACACGCCGTTCAGCTTCATTCGCCGCCCGTTCAGGCTGAAGCCGTGTTCGGGATGCAGTTCGAACTCCCGGAAGCCGGTATTCTGAACCACCGTTTCGGTCACTTCGCCGGTTGCCGCCGAACGCAGCTCCGTAACGAGGCGGTACAGATTGGGTTCGTCCGGGCTCCACAGCCGCGGCGGCTCGATATGCAGCGTTTGACGATCGGTCGTCTTTCGCGCCGCGTTCGCTTGGTCCGTTTCCTCGCGCCGGTCCGCCGCAATCCCGGCCGAGACGGACGCCAGAACCGTTTCCCCGTCCAGCAGCGTATGCGTCAGCACCGATTCTTCGCCCGCCGCCGTTTCCGTATCGATCTCAAGGTTCCAACCGTTCTCGCCGCGCGCGGTCGTGACATAGATGCCGTCGCTTTCGATATACGATGCGCCGCGCGTTTTCAGATAAACGTTCCGGTAAATGCCCGCGCCGGAATACCAGCGGCTGTTCGGGCTTCGATACACGACTTTGACCACGATCTCGTTCGCTTCGTCCGTCAGGGCGGAAGTAATGTCGAACTCGAACGTGGAGTAGCCGTATTTCCACTCGCCGACCAGCGTCCCGTTGACGTAGACGGACGAGTCCATGTACACGCCGTCGAAACGCAGCAGCACGGCGCCGCCTTGTGCCGCGACGGACGTCTCCAGCGTCCTGCGGTACCAGCCGATGCCGTTCTCGTACAGATTCCGCGTGTCGCCGATCAGCCAGTCGTGCGGGATCTCCACCGGCGCGAAGTCCAGTCCCCGCCAGTCCGTTTGTTCCAGCCCGCTCTTTGCAAAAGTCCAGCCGTCGTTAAAAAGAACCGTTGTATTCACGTTAAAGCCTCCTCTGCCGCATTGCCCGGGTTCGCCCGCGCGCGTTTGCCCGCCTGCTCAAAAAAAGGTCCCGGACGCGCGCGCCCGGGCCTTAGGCTCGATTCCATTTTAATTCTCGATTACGCTTCGATTCATAAAACGCTTCCGACAAGGAAACTTCGCTTAATACCCCAGCGTTTCCTTCGTATTGTTGAAGATCTCGTTAGCCATCTGCACGTAGCGGTCCGCCCCGTTCGACTGTACCTGGGCGACGTAAGCGTCCCAGCCCGCGTCGATGTCTTCCTGGCCGGTAATGAACTTGAGCGTCATGGTGTCCACGTAGTCCATCAGCGGTTTGACGACGAGGTTCATTTCTTCGGATTCGTCCTGCGACGCCATGATCGGAGGCTGCACCGGACGCGCTTCGCGGCTGTCCTTGATGCGCTGGATATAGTCCTGCTCGCCTTCGGTCATGCGCGAATATCTCAGGTCGTCCGAGCCGCCGTAAGCGAATACCCCGCCCGCGAAGCCCAGATCGACATTGAGCTGCTTCTTGCCGGTATCGGCGTTGAGGCCGTTGTACGTGATATCTTTGTTGAGCATGATTTTGCCGTCCGCGTCTTTGGTATACGTATCGCCTTCGTCGCCCCACAGCGAGAACGTCTGGCCTTCGTCCGAGTACCACAGCCAGTCGACGAAGCGCAGCATTTTGATAAAGCCTTCTTTGCCGAGATTGTCGAGCGCGTTCTGGCTGATCATGACGCCGTTCTCAAGCCGGGAATTTTCCACCTGGAGCAGTCCTTTCGGACCGCCCGGCTGCACGATCATGTACAGGTCGCTGTCTTTATCCTGCATTTTGCTCATCGATTCCGCGAGGAACTGGTAGTTGCCGTTGATCACGTACGTTTCGCCTTTGAAAAATTTCGCCCGAGCCGCTTCGTCGTCCTGCGTGAACGATTCCGGATCGAGGATGCCGTCTTTGACGAGTTTGTTGAAATACGTGACATAGTCCTTGAAGTCCTGGCTGGCGTCGGCGAAGTAGAATTCTTTCTTGCTTTCGTCGAATTTGAGTCCGTTCGCCAGGCCCCAGCCGCCGGTTACGCCGTACTCGACAGCCGCGATATTCAGCGTGGATTTGCCCTGGTACTGGTCGGACCAGACGTAGTCGGCTCCTGTATACGCTTTCACCTTTTTGAGAGCTTCATAAAAATCTTCATAGGTCCATTTGCCTTCGCCCGCTTCCACGTCGACGCCGGCTTTCTTGAACACGTCTTTGCGGATCACGTAGGAGTAGCCGCCGGCGGCCGATTCCCATAGTCCCGGAAGCACGTAATATTTGCCGTCCTGCTGGAGTTTGACTTTCAGGTCGTCGGCCATGCCCCATTTTTCCACGGCTTCGGTATAGTTCGGCATGTACTGCGTCCATTCGCTGATCGGCACGATCTGTCCGCCCGCCACAAACGCGCTTTCGTCGTAGGTTTTCGGAATAATGTAAGGGGCGTCGCCGGAATTGACGATCAGCGCTTTCTGATTGTCGTATTCGGCGCGGGCCGTCACGGCCAGGTCGAACGAAACGTTCGTTTTTTCTTTTAACGACTTCCAGAACTGCCAGCTCTCCTGATACGGATACGCTTCGTTGTCGCTGAACATCATGGAATAGGTAACCGGCTCTTCGGAATGGAACGTTTTGCCCGCTCCGAACTCGTAACCGGCCGCTTCCTGCGTGCCTGCCGGGTCCGGCGCGTTGGCGCCTTCTTTGGTATCGGAACCGGAACTTCCGCAGGCGGTCGTTCCCGCTGCCAGCAGCAGCGCAATCGCGGCTTTCCCCAATTTGCTGAACTTTTTCATAAAGACCTCCCATTTGTTTAAAAGGATTTGGCGTTGCTTTGTATAGAAACGGAAAGGAGGGCGCGGAGTCCGGTATGGAAAAGGTCCCGAATCCGCGGCCGCTTCCGGTTCTAACGCAAGGGTTCCGCTCAGCCTTTGACCGAACCGATCATCATGCCTTGGACGAAGTATTTCTGCACGAAAGGATAGATGCAGATAATCGGCAGGGACGTCAGCACCATCGCGGCGGATTTGATCGTGGCGGCGATCTGCGCGGAGGATTCGGCGCTGGCGCCGACCTCGGCGGTACTGACCGTGCTGTCGATAATCTGCCTCAAATAAAGCGCGACCGGCCATTTCTCCTTCGACTGCAGGTACAGCGCCGGTCCGAACCAGTTGTTCCAGATGCCCACGATGCAGAACAGGGTGATCGTCGCGAGAATCGGTTTGGACAGCGGCAGGATGATGCGGAAAAAGACGCCGTAACCGCCGAGTCCGTCGACTTTCGCCGCTTCCTCCACCTCGTTCGGCAGAGAAGCGAAGAACGTTTTCATCAAAATGACGTTGAACGCGCTGATCGCGCCCGGGATAATGATCGCCCACATCGTGTCGCGCATATGCAGCGTTTTGGAGATGAGGATGAAGTTCGGGATCAGTCCGCCGCTGAAGTACATGGTGAACAGCACGAACGGGATAAAAAATTTGTTCAGCCGCAGCCGTTCTTTGGACAGCGGATAAGCGAGCACGGCCGTGCCGAACACCGCGATAAACGTGCCGAGCGCCGAGTACAGAATCGTGTTGCCGTAATAGCGGTAAAAGTCCGGTTTGCCCAGAATCAGCTGATACGTCGCGGACGTGAACTCAACCGGGAAAATGCTGACTTTGCCCGCGTAGATCGCCGCTTCCGAACTGAACGACTGCGCAACCAGGTACAGAAACGGGTACAGCGTGACGAGCACGACCAGCAGCATGACGATGGCGTTGAATACCCGGAAGATCCGGTAAGAAACAGAAGTGTCCATGCTTCGGGCTCCTTTCTACCACAGGCTGGATTTGGTGGTTCTGCGGGATACGTAATTGGCCGTCGTCACGAGGATCAGTCCGATAATGCCTTCGAACAATCCGACGGCGGTCGCGTAACTGAAACTTCCGCCGCTGATCCCGATCCGGTAGACATAGGTGGAGATGACGTCGGCCGTCTCGTAAGTCAGCGGATTGTACAGCAGCAGGATCTTCTCGAAGTTCGAGCCCAGGATGCCCCCGATGTCCAGAATGAGCAGGGTCATAATGGTCGGCAGGATGCCCGGAATCGTCACGTGCCAGGCCAGTTTGAACCGGTTGGCCCCGTCGATCCGCGCCGCTTCGTACAGCTCGGTATTGATATTGGTCATCGCCGCCAGGTAGAGGATGGTGCCCCAGCCCAGCGCCTGCCAGATGCCCGACGAGATGTAGATGGTCGGGAACCACTCGGGCAGCGAGATAAACGACAGCTTGGGCAGCCCGATCTGCTGAAGCAGCATATTGACCGGCCCGTTCAGCGACAGCAGTTCTTTGACCATGCCCGCCACGATAACGGTGGAGATAAAGTGCGGCAGGTAGGAGACGGTCTGCACGAACTTTTTGATGCCGATATTCTTCAGCTCGTTAATCAGCAGGGCGAAGATCAGCGTCAGCGGGAAGCGGATAATCAGGTAAAAAATGCTGAGCAGCAGATTGTTGCGGAACGCGCGCCAGAAAGTCGGGTCCTTCATAAACATTTCGAAGTACTTCAGCCCGACCCATTCGGTGCCCAGGAAATTCGGCCCGCCCCGGTATTTGCGGAACGCGATGATATTGCCGAGCATCGGCGCGTATTTGAAGATCAGAAAGTAGAGCACCGGAACGACCAGGAACGAGTAAAGCACCCATTCCTTTCTGACGTGCTGCAGGAGCGTATCGCGTTCTTTCGTCCTCGTTTTGACTTGTTTGCGGATCATGGTTCCCATGATCGGGTCACCTCCTCAAGTAGGATGGGAGAGAGGGCAGGTGCGTGAAGGGGGGCTCCGGGGAAGTTTCGTTACGGTCGCTTGTTGAAATCGGATTCCCTGATGGAGTAAGGGCGGGGTGGGAATCCGATTTCAAAGGCGAACGCCGACGCTTCTACACAGAGTTTCCCCCCACGCCCCAGGCACCCGGGTGGAGAAAGGTAAGTAAGGGCTGAGAGTCAAGGGCTAAGGGCTGAGAGTCAAGGGCTAAGGGCTGAGAGCCAAGGACTAAAGGCTAAGAGCCGAGAGCTGAGAGCCGAGAGTTGGAAGCTAAGGGCTAAGAGTCGAGAGCTAAGAGCTGAGAGCCGAGAGCTAAGAGCTAAGAGCTAAGAGCTAAGAGCTAAGAGCTAAGAGCTAAGAGCCAAGGACCAAGGACTAAAGGCTAAGAGCTAAAGGCTGAGAGCCGAGAGTTGGAAGCTAAAGGCTAAGAGCTAAGAGCCAAGAGTCAAGAGCCAAGGACTAAAGGCTAAGAGCTAAGGGCTAAGAGCTAAGAGCTAAAGGCTGAGAGCCAAGAACTAAGTAAGAGCCGGAAGCTAAGAGCTAGAATCCAGAAGCCAAGCCAACAGCAAAAGCTAAGGTTCAAAAGTTGCAGGTCGAGATATGTTTTCGAAGAAAGTTCTTCGGAAGAATTGCGTATGTGCATGGTTCGTTTAAGGCGGTTTTGCAGCTTTATGCGAAAGGCCGGGTTTAGGCTTCGAAGCGATTTTTGCAGAAAGCTTTTGAGCGGACCGGTTTGGATCTGCTTGAGACAAGACGCCGGGAGTCGAAGTTCAGTCAAATCTGCTTCCTTCGAAATTTGAAGACGCGTCTTCGGGATGTTTCGGGAATTCCGCGTACTCCGAGAATCTTGGTGATTCTAGGATTCTAGGATTCTAGGATTCTAGGATTCTGAGATTTCCGGGAATTCCAGGAATTCCGAAATAAGTGCGCAGGTGCAGTTATTTGGATCAGGTGGCGTCCGTTTTTGGAAATAAGTGCACACATACAACTATTTTGCGAAATACAGGAGATTGGAGCGCGAAATAGGCAATTTAGTTGTATGCAGGCACTTATTTCGGCTAAAAGCGGATTTTGGCGGCAAATAAGTGTATACAGGCAGTTATTTGCGATTCGAGCGTCGTCTCATCGCTATTCGACCCGAGCCGACCTGGCCCAGTCCGCTCGATTCTGCTCCGTACCGCTTGTACGCGGCTTCGCGGCAGCCGGGCTCCGGTCCAAGCCTGCTCGGCTTCGCTCCGCTCCAAATTCAGCCTGTTCAAGCTTCGGCTTGCAGGGTGAAAGCCTTCGGCGTTTGGCCGGTCAGTTCGGCGCTGCGGCGGTCGGGTTGGGATGTGCCGATATGGACGGTGTAGCTGCCGGTTTCCACGGAAGATGAGCCATCGAAGCCGCACAGCGCGAAAGCTTCGAACGGCAGGATCAGCTCAATCTCGGCGGAAGACCCGGCTTCAAGCTCGACGCTGCGGAACGCTTTGAGCTGCGGGTTCGGCGTGCCTGCGCGGTCGGCTTTGACGTAAGCCTGCACGATTTCGCGGCAGGCGCGGTCGCCGCGGTTGACCAGGCGGATGCTGGCGGCGACGCCGCTTTGCGTGACGCGGTCCGTATCGAGCGCGGCGGCTTCGATCTCGACCTCGCCGTAGGTCAGGCCGAAGCCGAACGGATAAAGCGCTTCGCCGCTCATATAGCGGTAAGTGCGGTTCTTCATCGAGTAGTCGGTGAAGGCCGGCAGTTCTTCCGATGTGCGGTAGAACGTAACGGGAAGCTTGCCCGACGGCGAGATGTCGCCGAAGATCGCTTCGGCCAGCGCCCGGCCGCCCTGCGCGCCGGGGTACCAGGCCTGGATAACGGCCGGGATATGCTCGTCGGCGTAATTGACGGCCAGCGCGCTGCCCGACAGCAGCGCCAGGATGACCGGCTTGCCGCTTTCGTGCGCGATGCGCAGCAGTTCTTCCTGCATGCCCGGCAGCTTGAGGTCCGGCTTGTCGCCGCTGGCGAACGCGTTGCCCATATCGCCTTCTTCGCCTTCGAGCCCGGAGTCGAGGCCGAGGCAGACGATGACGACGTCGCTTTCCGCGCAGACGCCCCTGGCTTCGGCGGAGCGGTCTCCGGCCGCGGCGAGACCGCCGACTTTGTCCTGGAACAGATGGCAGCCTTCCGAATACAGCACGCGCGCGTCGTCGCCCAGGTAATCCTGGATGCCTTCAAGCGGCGTGACGTAGCGGGAAGCGGTGCCTTCGTAGTTGCCGACCAGCGCGCGGCGGTTGTTGGCGTTCGGGCCGATCACGCCCACCGTGCGGACTTTGCTTTTGTCCAGCGGCAGCAGGCCGTCGTTCTTGAGCAGCACAAGCGATTCGCGGGCCGCTTTGAGATTCAATTCTTTCATGGCCGGCGAATCGGTTTCCGTATAGCCGATCGAAGAGAACGGCACATCGGCCGGATCGTCGAATAGTCCGAGCTTCATGCGGGTGGTGAACAGGCGGGTGACCGCCGTGTCGATCTGCTTTTCCGTAACCAGCCCCTGCTCGATCGCCGCTTCGAGGAACAGGAACAAACTGCCGCAGTTCAGGTCGCAGCCGTGCTTGACGGCCAGCGCCACCGATTCGACTTCGTTCGCCGTGACTTTGTGATGCAGATGGAAGTCGCGGATCGCCCAGCAGTCGGAGACGACGTGGCCGTCGAAGCCCCAGGCGCCGCGCAGGATCTGCTCCAGCAGCAGTTCGCTGCCGCAGCACGGTTCGTCGTTGGTGCGGTTGTACGCGCCCATCACGGCTTCGACCCGCGCTTCCTGCACGCAGGCTTTGAACGCCGGCAGATACGTTTCGTGCAGATCGCGGTCGGAGACGACCGCGTTGAAGCTGTGGCGGATATCTTCCGGTCCCGAGTGGACCGCGAAGTGCTTGGCGCAGGCGGCCGTCTTCAGATAATTCTCGTCGTCGCCCTGGAGTCCGTTAATGAAGCGGACGGCCAGCCGCGCCGTCAGGTGCGGGTCTTCGCCGTAGGTTTCGTGGCCGCGGCCCCAGCGGGGATCGCGGAAGATATTGACGTTCGGCGCCCACAGGGTCAGCCCTTTGTAGATGTCGGTGTCGCCGTAGCGCTGCTGCATATTGAACTTGGAGCGCGTTTCCGTAGCGATGGCGTCGGCGACTTCTTCGAGCAGGTCTTCGTCGAAAGTGGCCGCCAGGCCGATCGCCTGCGGGAAGATGGTCGCCGTGCCGGCGCGCGCCACGCCGTGCAGCCCTTCGTTCCACCAGTTGTACGCTTTGACGTCCAGCCGCTCGATCGCCGGGGCGGCGTGGACCATCTGGTGGATCTTTTCTTTCAGCGTCATCTGCGCAACCAGCTGCCCGGCTTTTTGTTTGTGCGTTTGGATCTTGTCCCGATTCTCCGTCAAACTCGTCATGCGGTTGTCCTCCCTTAAAAAGATGGGGTGATCATCGAATCCGTGGGCGTGAAATCCGCGAAGCGGATAAGGCTCGTTTCGATGCCGGCTTCCGTTCGGGGAGCGCGTCAGGCGTAAACCGGGCGCTCCCGTTCGTCGGGGATGCCCGATTTTCGGTAAAAATACGTATTGACCACATCGCGCCACTGCCGGGCATTTTTCAGCTGTCCGCTCAGCCGCTCCAGGATGTGCGCGAAGCGCTGCGCGTCCACGCCGCTTTCCAGCTCCCGCCAGCGTGCGATCCAGTTCTCCACTTTTTCCGCGCCGTCGAAGCGGCTGTCGTAGATGTGCTGGATCACCGTTTTGCCGGATTTCAGCACATGGGTATACGGAACGTGATGGAAGAACAGCAGCAGTTCGTCGGGGCAGTTCTCCAGCGAGTCGTAGACTTCGCGGTTCTCCGGCGCGTACTGCCCGGCGTAGCCGGTGCCGGTGAGGAC
Source organism: Saccharibacillus sp. CPCC 101409 (assembly GCF_030518235.1). Lineage (GTDB taxonomy): Bacteria > Bacillota > Bacilli > Paenibacillales > Paenibacillaceae > Saccharibacillus. The sequence continues at coordinate 546,514 of NZ_JAULSA010000003.1, forward strand.
CGTGCGGTCCACGCCGAGTCCGGCATGGTCCGAGAAGTGGTAGGTGCCCCACTTGGAATATTCGTAGCCGTCCACGTCGACGGCGTAATGGTAATGCGGCTGGACCATCCAGCCGACGCCGAGCGGGGCGGTGTAACTTTCGTATACCGGCCACGATTCCAGCAGCAGCTCCTTGACGAAAGAAGCGGCTCGGCTCGACGGTCCGAAAGTCAGCCGGCTCCATTCGTCCGCGATCTCTTCCGCCGTCAGCTCGGGATTCCAGGCCAGGCGGCCGAAGCCGAACAGATTGGCCTGGGCCAGATGGTGGCCGGTCCAGTTGTCGTCGCTGCCGATATTGGATACGGCCGCGATTCCGCTGTGCTTGAACGGATGCACTTCGCCGGCGGCGATCGCTTTGACGGTGCTGCCGGGTCCTTGCAGATGCGTATCGAAGTCGAGCGAGCGCTTCCACTGCGGAACGAGGAAGCAGACGTCGCGCTGCTGGCCGGTGTATTCCTGCGCGATCTGGAATTCCATGACCTGGTTCGTGTGCGGCATCGCCCCGAACAGGGGAGAGACCGGCTCGCGCACCTGGAAGTCCATCGGGCCGTTCTTGATCTGGAGCACGACATTGTCTTTGAACCGTTCGTCGAGCGGGCGGAAATGGTCGTATGCCGCTCTCGCGCGGTCGGTCGAACGGTCGCGCCAGTCCTGGTGGCAGTCGTACACGAAGCAGCGCCACATGACCAGGCCGCCGAACGGTTCCAGCGCTTCGGCCAGCATATTCGCGCCGTCCGCGTGGTCGCGTCCGTACGTGAACGGCCCCGGCCGGTTCTCGGAATCCGCCTTGACCACGAAGCCGCCGAACTCCGGCACGGCCGCGTAGATCTCTTCGGCTTTGGACCGCCACCAGGAGCGGACGCCTTCGTCCAACGGATCGGCCGTGTCCAGCTCGCCAAGCTCGAGCGGGGCGGCGTAGTTGGCGCTCAGGAACAGCCGGATGCCGTAGCTTCCGAAGATGTCCGCCAGCCGCGCCACGTCGGGCAGCAGGGCGGAGGTAATCAGCTTCGTTTCCTCGCGGTGCACGTTGACGTTGTTGACCGAGATCGCGTTGATGCCGACCGAAGCCAGCAGCCTGGCGTAATCGCGGATGCGCTCCGATTCCGGCAGCACCCGGTTGTCCCGGTAAAGAATCGAACCGCCGGAGTAGCCGCGTTCCACGCTGCCGTCCATATTGTCCCACTGGTCGATCATGCGCAGCGCATTGCGCGGCGATTCCGTCAGGTCCAGCCCGTCCAGCGATTCGGGCGAAGCGCCGCTGCCGAGCAGGCGGAGCAAATGGAACACCGCCTGCAGCAGTCCGCGCTCCGAGCCGCCGCGCAGGATCAGGTAACGTTCGCCGCCCCGTCCGCCGGAGCGGATCGCGTAAGCTTCTTCCGCAAGCGGAAGCGCCTTCAATTCGTCCGCGTCGGAGGCGGCCGATTCGATGGAACCGGCGACAAGCACGGAAGGGCCGGCGGAAGTCGTCAGCTCCGCGCGGATGCCGGCCAGCGCAAGTACGCCTTCGGTCCACTCATGCAGCGCCGAGGCGCCCGGTCCTTCGCTGAAATTCCCTTCGGCGCGAACGCGCCCGAGCAGGGGACGCCAGGCTGCGGCGTTCGCTTCGTCTTCTATCCGCCGTTCGTCCGGCAGCCAGCCCTGATAGCCTTTTGATCTCACGTTTATTCTCTCCTTCCGCTTCCTTGTAATCCCGGCGTCTGCGGCGTGCCGAGTTCGCGTTCCAGCGTTCGCCGTACCGCTCCGGGTCCGTCCAGCATATCGCGAAACAGCTTTTCGATCTTCGCGCCCAGTCCCGAAGCGTACAGGTCGACGCCGAACAGGTCGGTGTCCGACAGGATAGCGCGGGGGTCGGCCGTCCGGGCCCGATCGGCCAGAGCATTCGCGGCGTCCGGTCGTTCCGTCCGCCGTTCATAAGCGTCTCCAAGCAGCCGGGCTTGCAGATGTTCCAGCAGCGGGTCGGGACTCGGTTCGAACGGCCGGCCTTCGTCGTCGATACCGAGCAGGTACCGGCACCAAGCGGCGATCGCCAGCGGAATCGCCGTCAGCTCCGCGGGGTCCATACCGTCGCGTTCCATATAGGAACGGATCGTCTGCCCGTAACGGATGCCGATTTTCTGCGACGTATCGGAAGCGATCCGCTGCGGCGTGTCCGGGATATAAGGATTCGGCAGCCGTTCGCTCAGCACTTCTTCCAGAAACGTCTCCGGCCGGATAATGCCGGGATCGGTCACGACCGGCAGCCCCTCGCCGCGGCCGATCGTCTCGGCCAGCCTGCGCAGCAGCGGATCGCGCATCTCGTCGGCGATCCGGGTGTACCCGAGCAGGCAGCCCGTCACGGCCAGCGCCGTATGCAGCGGGTTGAGGCAGGCCGTCACTTTCATCGTATCGGTCCGGTTGACCGTATCGCGGTCCGCCAGCAGGATGCCGCCGGCTTCGAGCGGCGGCCGGCCCGCCGGAAAGCGGTCTTCGATCACCAGGTACTCGCCGATCTCCGCGTTGACGAACGGAGCGGCGTACGTATTGCGGGAAGTCGCCGAACCTTCCATGCCGCCGATGCCCAGCCGCTCCAGCTCTTCGCGGATCGCGGGGGACGGGCGGGGCGTGATCTTGTCGATCATGGTCAGCGGAAACGAGATCTTGTCTTTATCCGCAAGGTAGTCGGCGAAGCCGCTTCGAACGAGTCCGCGCCGCTCCCATTCCCGCGCAACCGCCAGCATGGCGCTTCGCAGCACATCGCCGTTGTGCGGACAATTGTCGAGACTGACGAACGCCAGCGGATAAGCGCCGGCGAGGTAGCGCCGGTAGGCGAGCGAAGCGGCGATGCCCATGGCGTGCGCCGGACGTTCCGGTCCGCTTTCGAGGTCGGCGGCCGCTTCCGGCGGATATTCGCCGCCCGGCCCCGTCAGCGCATAGCCTTTTTCCGTAATCGTGAACGTCACGAGCTGAAGGCTCGGATTCTCGAACGCGTTCGTCAGCACCGCGTAATCGTCCGCGCGATCGGGATCGGCGCAAACGGCCTGCGCGACGCTTGCGATCACTTCTTTGCGCAGTCCGCCGCCCGCGCTCGTCTCCACCAGCAGCGTCAGGTTGTCGTGCGGCCGGTAGACGAGATCGATCGTTTCGGAATCGGGCGTTCCCGCCGCGATGATTCCGCTGCGCGCCAATCCCGCGTTCAGCAGCTTCTGCTGCGCTTTGGCGACCAGCGCCCGGAAGATGTTGCCCGCTCCGAAATGCACCCAGACCGGCCGCTCCCGCGTCTCGGCGATCATCCGCCGCCGGTCGAACCCGGGAAGCTCCACGCCGGTCCGTTCCCAGGCTTCGCGGTCTTCCAGTCCGCGCTCACTCAGCTCCAACATTCACTTCGCCTCCCCTGGCCGCGATATCCGCCGCGCGGCGGGCATCGCCGAGACCGTCCCAGACGCCCAGCAGATACATCACGCCGAACGCGCGGTCGTACAGACCGTAACCCGGGCGGCAGCGGCTTTCCTCTCCCCAGAGATGCCGGCCGTGGTCCGGACGGATATACCCTTCGTAGTCGTGCTCGTGCAGGATGCGCACCAGTTCCGGCAGATTCACGCTGCCGTCGCCCAGACGATGCGAGACTTCGATGAAGTCGCCGTTCTCGAATACTCTCACATTGCGCAGGTGCGCGAAGTGGACCCGGTCGATAAATTCCGTCAGGATCGCCGGCAGGTCGTTCAGCGGACTCGTTCCGAGCGAGCCGGAGCAGAAAGTCAGGCCGTTGCAGGGACTGTCCACCGCCCGCAGCAGTCGGCGGATCGTCTCCCGGCTGCGCACGATGCGGGGCAGTCCGAAGATCGGCCAGGCCGGATCGTCCGGGTGGATCGCCATTTTGACGCCGAATTCTTCGCAGACCGGAACGATCCGCTCAAGGAAGTAGACCAGATTGTCGAACAGGATCTCCTCGGTCACTCCCGCATACGCGGCGAACAGTTCGTCGAGCCGGGCGAGCCGGTCCGGTTCCCAGCCGGGGATCGTGAATTCTCCGCCGCCCCGGATAATCATTTCCGCCATTTCGTAGGGATTTTCCGAGATGGAAGCCTTTTCATAAAACAAAGCGTTCGATCCGTCCGGCAGCTCCCGATAGAGGTCCGTGCGCGTCCAGTCGAAGATCGGCATGAAATTGTAGCAGATCACTTTTACGCCCACCGCGGCCAGCTTGCGGATCGTATCGGCGTAAATATCGATATACCGGTCGCGCGAAGGAAGCCCGATCTTGATGTCGTCGTGCACGTTGACGCTCTCCACGACCGCCGTGCTGAATCCCTTGGATGCGATCCGGTCCGCTTCGGCGCGAATTTCGTCCATTTCCCATACTTCGCCGGCCGTCTTGTGATGCAAGGACCACACGATCCCGGACACGCCGGGGATCTGCCGGATCTGATCGAGCGTGATATTGTCGTTGCCTTCGCCGTACCAGCGCCAGGTCATCTTCATGAAATAGCCTCCTGCTTGGCATGAACCAATTTCTGAATTCAAATCTTGTATACAAGAACAAGTTCATGATAAATTCGAAATTCTCTTCTGTCAATCCTTTATTTTCAAAGAATTCATTCGTAAGCGAATTGAATGTCATTTTTTTGTAAGCGCTTATTTTTGTTTTGTGAAAAACGTTGTATACTACTGGTTATACGCAGGCCGACCAGCGGGGAGGAGCAAAAGGTTTGCGTACATATCCGGGTATGAGATACTCGGGAAAGGAGGGATTCCATGTCTACAAAAGCGGGCATTCTGCAGCAGTTGAGAAGCGAGATCCTGACCCTGGAACTGAAACCGGGCAGCATCCTCAGCGAGACCGTCCTGTCGGAACGTTTCAAGATTTCGCGAACGCCTCTGCGCGACGTGCTGAAGCAGCTGGCGCACGAGGGTTATATCGACGTGTATCCCAAGCGGGGCAATCTCGTTTCGTATATCGATCTGGAGTCGGTCGAGCAGATCATTTACTTGCGGAGCATTCTGGAAAAAGACATCATCAAGAATCTGGCCGCGCAGAACGTTTCGCTGCCGCTGCGCGGCATCCTGGAACTGCGGGAGATTCTGAACAAGCAGGCGGAAGCGATCCGGCAGGACCACGCGCACGAAGCTTTCCTGTTCTGGGACGACGCTTTTCACAAAGCGCTGTTCGCTCTGGCGGGACGCGTGCTGCTCTGGGATCTGATCCAGCAGTCGAACGCGCATTATGCCCGTTACCGCCGTCTGCATCTGCTCAAGAAAGAAAAACTGGAAGAGATTCTGGACGAGCACCGGCTGATCCTGGAATGTATCGTGAACCGGGATGCCGAACGCATCGACGACCTGGTCCGGCACCATCTGCACGAAGACATCAACGCGGCGTATCTGCTGGAGAACTTTGCGGAGTACCTCAATCTTCCGAGGCTAGAAGCGCGGGAAAGCGACGGAGCTTCGGCAGCGCACGGACGCAAAGCCCGCGGAGAGGCGGAAGCGGACGGCTGAGGACGGCGCTGCGCGCGGGGGCGGCGCGGTAAATGCGGTAAACGCGGTAAATTCAAAAGCGAAGCGCCGGATGATTCCCGCCGCTTAAAGCGATATGCTTACACGCAAACAGGCCCGGGGAAGCTCCCCGCGGGCCTGTTCGTATGCTTGCTCTGATTGAGAAGCCGACAGTCGCCGCCAGCGCAGTGCGCCGGCTTATTCTTCCACGCGCTTCAGCGGCTCTTTGGCCGGTCCTTCCAGCACTTCGCCGCTGTACGAGAAGCGCGAGCCGTGGCACGGGCAGTCCCACGAGCGCTCGGCTTCGTTCCAGGCCGTCTCGCAGCCCATATGCGTGCAGGTGGTATCGACAAGGAACAGCTCGCCCTGCGGATCGCGGTAGGCGCCCACCTTTTTGCCGTGGTGGCGCACCAGCGCGCCCTGATCGGGTTCCAGGTTGGAGAGCTTCTCGTGCGCGCCGGCAAATTTGCCCGCGATCAGTTCTTTCGCCATCTTGAAGCCGGTGACGATATTCTGGTTCATGCTCTTGTCGTTGAAGCGGCCCGGGTTGAACACGTCCATGTAAGGATTGGTGCGGCGCAGGATATTGTCCCGCAGCAGCAGGCCGGCCACGGTGCCGTTCGTCATGCCCCATTTGTTGAAGCCGGTCGCGATAAACACGAACGGATAGTCCGACGAGAACGGCCCGATATACGGGATCTTGTCCAGCGTCGTAATGTCCTGCGCCGACCACCTGAACGGAATTTCGGTCACGCCGAACGTGGTGCCCGCGAATTTTTCCAACGCCAGATAATGATCGAACGTTTTGTCGCTTTTGCCCGGTTCGTGGTTCTCGCCGCCGACGATCAGCACTTCTTCGCCTTCGAACGTCGCGGAGCGGATCGAGCGCTTCTCGTCGTCGATGCTGACGTACATGCCGCCCTGGAACGTCGTTTCCGGCTTGACGGCCAGCGCGTAAGAACGCTCGATCTTCAGACGGGAGAAGTAGCCGGCCTGGAAGTTCCAGAACGGATAGTGCGAAGCGACCACCATCTCGTTGCAGCGGATCGTGTTGGCTTTGTCCGTGGTGAACACCTGGATCGGCTTGCCGTATTCGGCGTCTTCGATCGTGGTGTTTTCATAGACGACTCCGCCGTTCTCGACAATCTTCTCCACCAGGAATTTGAGGTATTTCAGCGGATTGAACTGGGCTTGTCCGGGCATAGAAATGGCGGCTTTGGCTTCGACCGGAATCGGCAGTCCTTCGTGCCACTGTCCCGGAATACCGAGCTCCTGGTAAGCGTCGAATTCTTTGCGCAGATCGTCGACTTTATCTTCCTGATTCGTGTATACGTAGGCGGTTTCTTCTTTGAAATCGCAGTCGATATCGTTCGCCCGGACCGTCTCGCGGATAAAGCGCAGCGCTTCGTCGTTGGCTTCGTAATAAGCTTTGGCGATCTCCGGCCGGAAGTTGGTCAGGAACTCGCTGTAGATCATGCCGTGCTGCGCGGAGATCTTGGCGGTCGTATAACCCGTTGTGCCGTCGAGGATGCGGCCGGCGTCGATCAGCGCGACCTTGTAGCCTTCCAGGGAAAGCAGATAGGCGGTCGTCACGCCGGCGATGCCCGCGCCGACCACGGTCACGTCGACTTCGATGTCTTCGCGAAGCTCGGGGAAGGTCGGAAGCGTCGTAATCGTTCTCCACATGGACTGCGGGTACCTCGGAAGTTCGGATGGAACGTTGAATTTTTCGCTCATGTCGGTGGGCCTCCTCAAGATTCTGTACGGGAACTCGATCGATACGAAATAAATAACCGCTACAGATAAATAACTGAACTCTACTCCCCTTATTTACCACTTCGGCGAATTAAGAAACCGGTTAACAGAATGGGCGCAGGCGCGGCGGACGACAGCGGCGCCGGGACGTCTTCGGACGACCCGTCAAAAAAAGCTTGATTTCGCGTTTGGAACGCGGTTAAGATGGGAACATACGACGACAGGGAGGTGAGACAGGATGCGACAAAAGGAATCGCTTGCAAGTTTATTTGTGGTGCTTAATCAGCTGCCATTGGCACTGAGCGGCATTGTTCATGTCGAAAACGGCAACGGGATTAGTCTGTCCAAATTTGAGCCTTCGACGCTCAAATTCGGGAAAGGCGCCCGTCTGTCCAAAATTCGATATGAACAGCGAAATGCCGCTCCTGTCTCGCGTCTGCGGATGAGGCCGGCGATTGTCGCTCGGCCGCTATATATTCGCAGCCTGGACCCCGCCGGACGGTAAATTCCGGCCGTATCGCGGTCCGGCATATCCGGCCCGCGCCCATCGTCAGCCCGCAATCCGATCATTCGACTTTCGAGGCCGCAGAGGACATTTCCTCCGCGGCCTTTTTGCGTACCCGTAAACGACCATTCGGGCGGCGGCCGGACTTCCGTAAGCGGCGGAAGTTCCGTCCGCGTCCCGCACGCCGGCCGCGGGGGAAGTCCGTCTTCCGCCCCGAAACGGAGCGGGCGGCGCATTCACACACGCAAAATAAACGAAAAGGCGAAAGGATGAACGATCATGTTGATGATGAACGGTTATCAAATCAAGAAATTTTACGGCGCGGAGGAAATTCTGAGCGATGTCTCGTTCGATATTTACGAAGGCGAGAAAGTCGGGCTGCTCGGCGGCAACGGAGCGGGCAAGTCGACGCTGCTGCGCCTGCTGGACGGGACGGAGACGCCGGACGAAGGAACGGTCTCCGTGCGCCGGGGCGCGAAGATCGGAAAAACGGAACAGATTCCGGATTACGGGGAGCGCAGCGTCGAAGAAGTGCTGCTCGGCGTGTTCGAACGCACGCTGGGGCTCCAGTCGAGGCTGCGGGAGCTGGAAGCGCAGATGAGCGCGGTGGCAGGAAGCGTCCTGGACCGGCTGCTGCGGGAGTACGGCGAAGCGCAGGAAGAATTCGAGCGGGCCGGCGGCTATGAAATTCCGGCGCGCGTGGATATGGTGGCGTCGGGCATCGGCATAACGCCGGAGCAGCGGAAGCGGCCGTTCGCGGAGCTGTCCGGCGGCGAGAAAACCAAAGTCTCGCTGGCCGCGCTGCTGCTGAGCGAAGCGGACGCGCTGCTGCTCGACGAGCCGACCAACCATCTGGATATGGAAGCCGCCGCGTGGCTGGAGAACTTTATCCGCGAATCGCCGGCGACGATCGTGATCGTATCGCACGACCGGTATTTCCTGACGCAGACGGTGGAAAAGGTGATCGAGCTCGAAGACGGAGAAGCGACCGTATTTCCGTGCGGCTACGCCGAGTATCGTAAAGAAAAAGAAGTCCGGCTGCTGCGCCAGTTCGAGGAATACAAAGAGCAGCAGAAAGTCATCAAGCAGATGAAAGAAGCGATCAAGAGACTGATCGAATGGGGCAAGCAGGGCGACAACCCGAAGTTTTTCCGCAAAGCGGCGGCGATGCAAAAAGCGCTCGACCGGATGGAGAAGGTCAAGCGGCCGGTGCTCGAACGCGCCGCGATCGGGCTTGCGCTGGCGAGCGCCGAGCGAACCGGCGAAGACGTGCTGACGCTCCGCGGCGTCCGCAAAGCGTACGGCGGGCGCACGTTGCTCGGCGAAGCCGACGCGCTGCTGCGCTACGGCGAGCGCGCCGTGCTGCTCGGCGGCAACGGAGCGGGCAAGACCACGCTGATGCGCATGGTCCTGGGGCTTGAGCAGCCCGACGGCGGCGATCTGCGCCTCGGCTCGCGCGTGCGGGTGGGGTATCTGGCGCAGGAGGAAGCGCCGCCGGAAGACCGGACGAGCGTGCTCGATTATTACAAAGAGCACGCCGCGGTGGAAGAAGGCGAGTCCCGCGGCCGCCTGGCGAAGTTCCTGTTCTACGGCAAAGACGTATTCAAGCCGGTGGCCGGATTGTCCGGCGGCGAATGGAGCCGCCTGAGACTGGCGGTGCTGATGGTGCAGAAGCCCAATCTGCTGCTGCTCGACGAGCCGACCAACCATCTCGATATCCCTTCGCGCGAAGCGCTGGAAGAAGCGCTGGAAGAATACGACGGCACGATCCTTGCCGTCTCGCACGACCGGTTCTTTATCAACCGCATCGCGCAGACCGTGTGGGCGCTTGAAGGCGGGTCGCTCGAAGCGACGCTCGGCGGCTACGACGACTACCGCGAAGAGCGGAAGAAGAAGGCGGAGCGCCGCGCCGCCTCCGGGGTTGAGGGCGGCCGCGCGGCCGGCGCGTCCGGTGGAAGCGGCCCGGCCGCGCGCGGCGTGCCGGGCGGGAAAGCCGGCTCCGCCGGGGCCGGCGCGGCTTCGCGGCGGGACCCCGCGAAGCTGGAGCGCGAGATCGCCGGGCTGGAGGCGCGCTCGGCGGCGCTGGGCGAAGCGCTGGCCGACCCGGCCCACGCGCTGGACGCGCAGCGGCTGAGCGGATGGCTGGCGGAGAAGAACGGGCTGGATACGGAGATCGACAGACTGACGGAAGAGTGGCTGGCGCTGACGGCGGATTGAATTTTTTTGAAGTATAGTGTACAATAAGAAGTACTTAAAATAGCACTTAAAATAGTACTTAAAAAGTGATTAATGAGGCGCTTTGAAGTTATTTATGAACTTAGGAGGATGAAAATGCTCGCGATCAATTACACGGAAATGAGAGGGAATTTCAAAGACTACTGCGATAAAGTTACGGATGATTTTGAAACCGTCATTATTACGCGTAAAGATAATAAGAATGTAGTCATGATCTCTCAAGACGAATACAATAACCTGATGGAAAACATGTTTATCATGAGCAATAAGAAAAACTATAGTCGTTTGTTAGAGTCCAGACAACAGCTCGAGCAGGGTTTGAGTGAATCGAGAGAACTGCTGACAGAAGAAGATGAATAAAGTTTTTTCCAATCTTGCCTGGGAAGATTACATGACATGGTTTCAAGAAGATCGAAAAGTGCTCAAGAAAATCAATACTTTGATTAAAGACATTGAACGAAATGGCTATACCGGTATGGGGAAGCCTGAGCCGCTGCGTCATAATTTATCGGGATATTGGAGCCGCCGAATCACGGATAAAGATCGCTTGATCTACCGCATCGACGAACAAAACATTTATATTATCGGCTGCAAAGAGCATTACAACGATTAATCGATTTTTTATGAAAAGCTTCTTTTGCCGGACCGTTCCGCCGAACAAGCGATTGTTTGCGGAACGGTATTTTTTTGCGTTAAAAAAGGGACTGTACGCTCGGCGTCGAAATGATTACGTTGCATGGATTATGTCGAAGCATCTACCCTCCGGAAGCGAGTTTCAGGAACGAGTCCCGTTATTCGAAACGATTCGGTCCGAACGGCTTTTCTCCCGCGCGAGACGCGTAAAGGAAAAGTCTTTGCGGAATCGAATACGTGATCGGAAAATGCGGAACGGGCAGACTGCACTGCGACGAATGGAGGGTTTTTATAAATGGAAAGCGTAACCAAAAGAAAGTTCACTGAAGAAGAAATCGTAACAATCGCGGAAGCGGCGTTCGGCTGCGGCCCTGCGAACATCGAGGAATTGAGCGAAGGCTGGGCGAATTCGGCTTACCGGCTCGATCTGGAAAACGGGACTTCGGCGATCCTCAAAGCGGCGGCGGAGTCGGAAGAAGGACGAATGCGCTGCGAACGCGGGCTGATGAAGACCGAAGTCGAAGTGATGCGGCGCATCGCGCAGCTCGGAACCGTGCCGGTGCCGGAGATCTATACCTACGACGATTCGAAAAAGATCGTGCCGTGCGAATATTTCCTGATGCAGCGTTTGACCGGCACGTCGTATGACAAGGTTCGCGATACGCTGCCGGAAGAGGAACGCGAAGCGATCGACTTCGAGCTGGGCGGGTATTTCCGGCGGATCCATACGATCGAAGGCGATCGCTTCGGCTATTATCTGCCAAGCGGCATCGATTCGTCCGATTGGGGGAGCGGCTTTGCCGCCCTGATGCGCGATGTGCTACAGGACGGCCGCGACGCCGGCGTTCGGCTGCCGATGCCCTACGAAGCGCTGGATGCCGAACTGGAACGCCACCGCGATACGCTGGGCGAAGTGCGGCCGCCGCGCCTGATCCACTGGGATTCGTGGCCCGGCAACGTGATCGTCAAAGACGGACGCGTCGAAGGCATTATCGATTTCGAACGCGCGCTGTGGGCCGATCCGCTGATGGAGTACGGTTTCGGCAAGTTTATGCAATCGCCCGAGTTCGAACGCGGCTACGAATCCGGCGGAGAACCGTCGGAGTCTTCCGCGCAGGCGGAGCCGTCCGGCGAAGGCGATCGTTCGCTGTTGATCCGCCGCGCGCTCTACCCGCTGTACCTCGATCTGGTCATGTGCGTCGAATGCGCATACCGCGGCTTCGGCCCGGAGCATACGCAGTGGGCGTACGACAATCTGCGGCAGGGCTGGGAGCGCTATCTGGACATGACGGGCGAACGGAATGTTTAGCCGGCTCCGTTAAGGGGAATAATACGGGAAAGCGTATAAGTATAGACGAAGCGGCCCGACCCGGCACATCGAATCGAATCGGGAAAAAGGCCGCATCAACGAAAATGGAGGCGAATCGAATCATGGAATACCGGAGATTGGGCGGTACGGGACTCAAAGTCAGCGAGATCAGTCTGGGCAGCTGGCTGACCTACGGCGGATACGTCGAGCGCGAGAACGCGGTGAATTCGATTCATGCGGCGTACGACGCAGGCATCAACTTTTTCGATACGGCCAATGTGTACGAGCGCGGCGAAGCGGAGAAAGTGGTCGGCGAAGCGCTGAAGCAGTATCCGCGCGAATCGTATGTGCTGGCGACCAAAGTCTTCGGCAAAATGGGCGACGGGCCGAACGACCAGGGCTTGTCGCGCAAACATATTATCGAACAGTGCAACGCCAGCCTGTCGCGGCTCGGCCTGGACTACGTGGATATCTACTACTGCCACCGCTATCACGCGGAAACGCCGGTGCATGAAACGCTGCGGGCGCTGGACGACTTGGTGCGCCAGGGCAAAGTGCTGTACATCGGCGTCAGCCAGTGGACGGCCGCGCAGATCGAAGAAGCGCTGTCCACGGCGGACCGTTATCTGCTGGACCGCATCGTGGTGAACCAGCCGGTCTATAACATGTTCGACCGCTATATCGAAGACGAGATCATCCCACTCGGCGAGCGCAAAGGCGTCGGCCAGGTCGTGTATTCGCCGCTGGCGCAGGGTCTCTTGACCGGCAAATACAAAGCCGGCGCGGAAGCGCCGAAAGACAGCCGCGCCGCCAAGCTCGGCTGGAACGAAGACCGCTTGAACGAGGAGCGGATCGCCAAGGTCGGCGAATTGACCAAGATCGCCGACGAGCTGGGCGTCAAAGTCGGCCAGCTGGCGATCGCCTGGATTCTGCGCCAGCCGAACGTGGCGAGCGCGCTGGTCGGCGCAAGCCGGCCGGAGCAGGTGCGGGAGAACGCTTCGGCATCCGGCATCAAGCTGGAAGCGGACGTTCTGGAACGGATCGAAAGCATTCTGGGCTGATCCGGCTGACGGCCGGGCGGATCAGCGAAAAGAAACAGCAAAAGATCGCCTACAAACAAAGCGCCGCAGACACGGAATTCTCCGTTCTGCGGCGCTTTTGGCGTCTTTATGGCGTTTTAATGATCGCTATCCGGCGTCGGCCTACTCTTCGCCCTCGTAGATCCGGTCTTCGTCGTCCATCCAGCCGAATTCGCCGATATTGAATGTGCCTTTGGAGACGCGGACAAAGTAGTCCGTTTCTTCGGTCCTCAGATACAGATTCAGCTTTTTCGCGCTCAAACCCGGAACGTTCAGCGAGAAATTGCCCGCCGAATCGACCTGTACGGGGTAATCGCCGATCGCTTTCCAATCCGGGAAAGCGGCATCGATCTTGATCTCCAATGCCCGGCCGGCCAGTTTCTCGAACATTCCCGTGACGTTCAAGGTACCGTTCGCTTCGTAACGGGCGATCAGGTACGGCTTCTCCAGATTGCCGGGCACGACATAATATTCTTCTTCCGGCAGCGCGGGCAGCGAAGCATCCGGGGAGACTTTGGCCGGCCGCGCGAGCAGCGAACCGTTCTTGGCCGGAAGCGCGCCCAGCAGAGCGGCCGCCTCGGCGAAGCTCAGCGTACGCTCCGGCGCGAAGCCGTCCAGGTAAGAACTGATTTCGCCGCGCATGTAGTCCAGGCCCATCACGTACTGATAAGCGGAGTCGCCGCTGTAGGAAACGCCGCTTGCGGCCGCGATCAGCTCCGCGGCTTTGCCGCGGGTAATCGCTTTATTGCGCGCCGCCGCCGATTGTATGCCGCCGACCGGCAGATTGCGCGCCGCAGCCGCGGCGTAAGCGCCGTCCGCCCAGTGCGCGGCTTTCTTGGGCGCGTATTTCGCGATATCCACGCGGTACGCCTGGAGCAGCAGCGTCAGGAATTCCGCTTCCGTTACCGCGCCGGCCGATTGGCGGGCCGGCGCGCCGGAGAGACGCGCCCAGGCGGCCGCGTCGCCGGAAGGCACCGCTTTTTGCGTCGTTTTGAGTTTCGGCAGGACAACGATCCGGACAGAAACATCTTTACCGTTGTAAGCCGCTTTGACCGTGTAAGTGCCGGCTTTGGAGCCGTACACGCGTCCGTTCTTGATCCGGTAGCCCGCGTTCGACGCCGGACTCCACGCGACCAGGCTGGAGACTTCTTCGACCGGAGCGTTTGTCTGGCGGTATTCGGCATTCACGACCAGCGCGGCCGAATCGCCTTCGTTGACCATGACCTGCGGCAGCCGGGGCGACAGCCTGCGCAGCGGCAGTCCTTCCCCGGTACGGAACGACCAGGACCGCGTTCGGCGGGACGAGTCGCCTTCGATGGTATAGCTCAGCTCGGCCCGGTAAGTCCGGTTCGGGCGCAGGAGCTCTTTTGCCATAAAGAAAAGCCGGTCGCCGTGCTCGTCCGCATAATAGTCCACGGATTCGCCCTGCTCGTTCTTGAGCGTGAAGCTGTACTCCGCGAAGTCCTCTTCGGCCTGCGCCGAAACGATATAACCGGAGTACTGCGCGCCGAACCAATCGAGCGGATTGGGAACTTCGAAGCCGTAGAACCCGATGCCCGTATTCTGCATGCCGTCGTACGGATAGACGAGCAGCGTATCCCGCGCGGCGTTGGCTTCGCCGGAGCCTCCCAGATCGAAGACGGCCGTGCCGTCCACGAGAGCGATGCCGACTTCGCTGTACGACGTGTCCAGAATGCCCGCCCGGTGGTAGGCCGTATCGAGCCAGGAATCGATGGCGTGCGAACTGCCGGGTTCCTTGAACGCCATGACTTCGCCGCCCGTTTCGCCGAAATGAACGGCGCCCCGATAAGTCGGCGACCATCCCGCCGCCACGAAGCGTTCGCGTATGCTTTGGCCCGTAAAGCCCGGTCTGCCGAAGGTTTCGCTGTGCGGATCTTCCTTGGCTTCGGCTTCGTTCAGGTTATAGTACGAGGCGTGATTCTTCGCCGCCGCAGAAAGCGTTTCGCTTAAAACGACCGGCGGAGCGCCCGCTGCCGCGCGGATCTTGTTCAGCTTGTCCAGCGCCTGAAGCTGGTCCTGGTTGAACGCTTGGGCCGCTTGGGCCGGCTGCCCGGCCGGCAGGCACACGGCCAGCAGCGTCAGTACGAGCAGCCAAATTCCGAATTTTCTTGTCATTCTTCCCACTCCTCTATATAGGCGCGCGCAAAACTTCTTTTTCGCCGCGGACACGCCGCGGGAATCGCACTGCCGATTCGATTCCCGGCGGCTCAATCGTCCGCGGCTTCGTCCGGCTCCGCTTCGTTTGTCGGCGTCTCCGCGCCCAGCATCGGCGGCATCGACAGCAGCGAAGCCAGCTGGCGGAAGTGCTGCTGATTATTCAGTTCCTGCGACAGCTTCCAGCATTCGCGCACATGCCGAGAAGATTGATCGCGGCGGCCGCGGCGCTGTTCGTAGACCGCAAGCTGGTAATGCAGGCTGGCGAACGTGCTGCGCGTGACCGCTTCGGGATAATAGCTGTCCGGGCGCTGCTCCAGATAACGTTCGATCGGCTCGAAGTAGCGGCCGAGCAGATCGTCCACGTCGGCGTCGTACTTGTTGGCCGCTTCGACGAGAATGACCAGGCAGAGCACGACTTCGTGCGGATGGCTGTCCATATACGCGGCGTATTCCGGCAGCACCGAGAAGTTGCCGGTCAGCAGTTCCAGATCCATGCCGTTGCCGTGCGCGAACACTTTGAACAGCTCGACTTCGGTCCGCCCTTCGTCGTCCAGTCCTTCGAACCCGCTCAAATCCCCGTACATCGCGCTGTAAGGCTTCGCTTCTTCGTAACGCTCCTGCTCGATCAGCGCCAGCTGTTTATGCAGCAGGGCGCTGCCGTAATAGAACACGAGCGGCTTGACCGGCAGCGGCCGGGGTTCGTTCTCGGCCGGCGCGGCCGGCGCGCCTTTGCGCTCTTCGTCGTACACGTTGCGCGCCGTTTCGTACAGCTCGTCGGCCATTTTTTCCATTTCGGCGAATTTGCCCAGCTCGTAATAAATATTGCCCAGCCGCAGCAGCGCGTCCAGCCGGAGACGTTCCGGCAGCGCGGAGCGGAAGCATTCGAACTGGACCGCCGCTTTCAGATTTTCTTCGCCGTCTTCGCCCAGCCGCGTGCGGAACAGGCGGTACTGGCTGATCGACAAACGTTCGGCGTGCTGGTGTTTTTCGTGGTCGATCACATTTTTGTAAAAAGGCGCGGACGCTTTGAATTTGCCGGCCATAAACAGGCTTTCGCCCGTATCGAACACGAACGGCAGGTATTTCAGGTCTTCGAGCAGCCGGTTCAGCACTTCCCGCAGCAGATCGTAACGACCCAGCTCGGCGCAGGCCAGCAGGAAAGGCTCGATCCGCCTGCGGTTCGGCCTGCCGTCGTAAAAGCATTCCCCCACATAATCGTCGAACAGCCAGTCCGCCGGTTTGCCCAGCGCCTCGGTGATGGTCTTGAGCTGGTGGAAAGAAATCGGTTTGGGCGGCGTACTGTTCAGAATCGCGCTGAATACGCCCCGGTTGATGCCCGATTTATCGCTAAACGTCGAAAAGTTATACCCCTGCCTTGACATTTCCCGCTCGATCGCCGCACGCAGTTTAAACGATTTTTCCATAGTCCACCTCTCGAAGTCCCGTCGTGCCGGCGGTTCCGCTGTATGTCGTCGTCAGTGAGGCGAGCAGTCGGAACATCCGGTTGTTGTTTAATTTGCGTGAAAGCTCCCAGCTCTCCAGGGCGCGCCGGTGCGCTTCGCCTTTTCGTCCCCGATTCCAGTGATACACGGACAGCTGGTACAGCAGGCGGGCGAAACGGTTGCGGTCCAGCTGCCTGCGTTTGCGGTCGGCGCGATGCTGAAGCAGCTCCCGCAGTTCCGGCGAAAAACGGTTTAGCCATTCGTCGACGGAGAACCCGAAACGATTCGCGGCTTCGACCATGGCGATCAGGCCGGGCACGATTTCTTCCGGATGTTCTTCGAGCAGACGGATGTAATCCGGCAGCACGTTCCGCTCCCCGTTCATCAGGCGGCAGCCGAGCCGGTTGGCTTTGGCGTAGACGCCCAGTTCGCGGACGACGGACTGTTCCCGGTTTTCTTTTTGCGACAGCCAGGACAGGTTCTCGTACCGGTCCGAGCAGGACGCCGCTTCGCGAAACCGGCCCAGATCGCAAAGCGCGGCCTGCTTCAGCATATGGCTGTATCCGTAATAAGCGGCGGGCGTGCAGCCAAGCGGGTAAGCAGGATTGAACGTTCTGGCGGGAGGATGCCTGCGCGTTCCGAACAGGCGGAGGCATAGCGAAACGAATTCGTCGGCGATCCGTTCCAGCTCTTCCGATTCCATCAGTCCGTACAGCAAACAGCCCATGACGAGCAGCGCGTCGAGCTTTAATTCGGCAGGCAGATTGACGCGGTAAGGCGAGAAAGCGTTAAGTGCTTTTAAATTGCGTTCCCCGTCCTCGCCCAGCCGAAGCATGAACAGGCGGTAGTGACAGATCGCCGTTTCGGCCGAATGCCTGTCCCGGTTGTGGATGAGGATGTATTCATATAAACGTTCGGTTTGCGGTTTGGTTTCTTCTTCCTGCCGGCGTTCCGCAATTTCGAACAGCAGGGGCAAATACCGGGGCTCGTCTTCGAGCCGGTTCAGCACCTGCTCCAGCGCGTCCGGCCGCCCCAGGCGGATACAGCTTTCCACGAAAGGTTCGATCCGGCTCCGGTTCGGTCTGCCGCCGAAGAAGCATTCTTCGATATATAAAGGGTAAAAGAAGTCTTCCGGAAAGCCGAGCGCCGTTGTGATCCGCGTCAGCTGGTCGAACGAAAGCGGAGCGAATCCGTCAGCCCGGCGCACAAAGATCCCGCTGAGCGTTCCGCGGCTGATGCCCGTTTTTTCCGATAACCCCGAGAAATTGTAGCCCAATCTGCGCATATTCCGTTGGATGACCGAACGAAGTAGGATAAAATTCTGCATGATGGCACCTCGATACGAAATATGAAAAAGCCACCCCGAGGATGGCGATAAAACGATTAAATTGCAGACAAAAATACTGCATGCTTGCTAAAGCCAATTGAGTCATTATAAGCCGAGATACTGAAACGTTTGGGAAACTTATTTAATATCTATTTATAAAGCCGGAAAAGGACTGGAAATTGTGACGGCTTCTTTAACGCGGCTCCAAGTGAATGGGATAAAGCGTTTCAACGCATGTCGTGCACGGTTGTTTCTAGAGTATACCACGACTGAAAGAAGGAACCGTATGACTGGAAACAAGCCGGATTTTTGGGACGAACTCGATTCGCTCTATGCAAGCGGGCGTTTCGAAGAAACGGCGGTTCGGACGCGCGACATATTGGACGAATACGGCCCGGACGCTTCGCTGCTGAATATTCTGGCGAGATGCGAGACGTATTTGGGACGTTATGGGCAGGCGCTGCGATTACTGGAACAGGCGTCGGAACTTTCCCCGGATTGGCCGCGTTTATGGTTCAACCGGAGTATCGTTTATCTGAAAATGGGGAACGAGAAGCTCGCCGAGGAAGTATGCAAACGGGCGCTGGAGATGGGCGGAGACGAAGACGACGCCTGGTATTACCTGGGCGTCGTTTACGAACGAACCGGAAGACCGGCCGAAGCGGAGAAGTGCTACCGCGAATCGCTCGAATACGATCGCGAGCAGCCGGAAACGCTGTTGAATCTGGCTGTAGTCCTGTTCGATCAGGACGAAGAAGCGCACGCCGAGGAGTGCAAAGCGCTGCTGAACGAACTGCTGCGGCTGGAACCGGACCACACGGACGCCCTGTATAGTCTTGGGATTATCCTGAAAAAGAACGGGGATTTCGAAGGCGGCATGGCGGCGTTTGCGCGAATCGCCGAACTCGATCCCACAGACCGCGAAGCGGCCTGGCAGTTGGCGAAGCTGGAAGAAATGGAGCTTGAGCGCCGGGTGCTCGAAGCGGAAGCCGCAGCGAAGAATAAGCGGCAGCCGCATATCGAACAGGCGCTGAACCCGCTTGCCGGCTTGCCTTTGCACAAAGTCGGCCGGGCGGCGGGAATGATATGGGTGATCTTTGGAGCGGCAGGAGAACAGGCGCCGAGAGGCGAATGGGCGCTGCATATCCAGTGTCCCTGGCGCTGGAGCGCGGAAGATCGTATTTTGCTGGGTTACGGCGATCTGTTCGAACCGTCTTCCGCTCGATCGGAACAAGACGGGCCGTTCGACTGGGACGTGCGCGGCGCGAACCGGTTTGATGAACGCGCGGTCTTTTTTAACGAGGATCGCGCCGGAAAGATCGTCTGTACGTCTGCGCAAAACGATCGGCTGGGCGGAGCCAGACTGCTTTTTGACGACGGGTCGGTTCTGGAGATATTCCCGAGCGATTCGCTTGAGGACGAATTCTGGCGCATATTCAGGCCGGGAGATCCCGAGTCGCATACGGTTGTGACGGGGGACGGTATTGAATAACGAGAAAAGGAAGATGCCCATGCGCGAGCGCGAAGATTGCCCGAAGTATGTTACATGGCAGGCGCGGGAAGGACTTGAACTCCTGCTGACCTTTGCGGAAGAAGCCGGCCAGCTCGAACAGGACTGGGAATACGTCGCCGGCGATCCCGAGCGGATCGACGAGTTCCTGAACGTTTACGAACAGGCGGAGCTGACGATCGACGAACGATTTGCTTTGATGATTATCATCATTTCGTCTTACGACGATTGGCTGAGCACAGCGAGCGAAAGCCGGGACGAATGGCCGCGTATCGCCGCTCACCTGGTCCGAAATTCGAGTATACATTGGAATACGGTTGAGTACTGGTCTCTTCTGGACGAAGACGATCCGGAGAACTGGTGGCCGTCAGCTCCACTTATGCGCGGAATTTGGGAGGAGTATCGGCAATGTCCCGAAATCGTCTGATCGATATACTACGCGACCCCTCCGCAAACGAAGCCGAACGAGACGACGCGGCGATGCAGCTTGAGTTGTATCCGGACGAGGAGACGATCGCGGCCCTGCTCGAAGCGGCGAACGACGAGGCCTACAGCGAAATGATTCGCGGAAGCTGCGGCGAGTCGCTGGCGGGAATCTGGCTGGAGCAACAAGCGATCGATTTCGAACGTTTGGCGCTGCTGACGGATATCGCCCGCGAAGAAGCGGTGAGCTTGATCCGCAGCCGGGAGCCGTCCGCCTATGAAGCTTTTCTCGATTATCTGGACGTGGAGCGGGTGCTTCAAGAGCTGATCCGCGATTCCAGACTTACCCTGACGGAAAGCGAAGTAGGGTTCTCAAGGAATTATGTCTACCATTCGGAATACGAGATGGCGTTCGAAGGCCTGGTGATTCAGCTGTATCGAAAAGGGACATATCCCGCCGACTTCGATTATGCCCGCTGGCGCGACCTCGCCCTGACCTTCGACCTGCGCAAAGAAGCGATGTACGACCCGGACTTCTGGGAAACGTTCAAAGCATGGGCAGCGGCTTATCCAGGCCATTAGAACCGGACAAGCCGCTTTTTCATGTTTCTTCTACAGGTGTGTTATACATGACCGCCAGCGAAGCAAACATGCGCAGATGCGAATGGTTGTTGAGTTCCTGGGAAAGCTCCCAGCTTTGCATGGCGGCTTGCAGGGATTCTTCGTAACGGCCCCGGTTATACTGGTAGACGGATAGTTTTTGGAGGAAAAGGACGTAACGGTTGCGGGAAAAATTCATATTGTAGGCATTATCATTCAGGCTCATATAATTATGAAGAGGAGCTTTGAAAATATCCAGAACATCATCTAGATTGAACTGAAAGGAACAGGCAGCGTCCAGCATCGTAATTATACCGGGCAGAATTTCAGGCGGATGATCGATCAGCAGCGGAACATACTCGGTCAAAGCTTCTTCTTGACCTTGTAATAATCGCAAACTAATTTCGTTGAATCGATAATACAAGTTGAATCTTCGCACATAAAAAATTCCTATTTCACTGGAGCCGGCCAACCAACTCAGATCCTTATATTTTTGCTGACACAATGCAGCTTCTTCAAAATCCCCTTTATCCGTTAGATGTGCTTCTTTCAATAGATGACTCTGACCGTAATAGTAAATAGGCGGATGAATAAGCGGATAAGCCGCATTGAACTTGAAAAGACGAGGACGGTCAGACGTGCCAAAAAGGCGTATGCACAAATGAATAAATTCTTCGCACATTGGCAGAATATCTTTGGTGTCTTCGTATATGTGTTTAGCGTTTATGATGGCTAAAAGAGCAGTCAATTTCAGTTCGTCAGGCAGTTGGTCCTTTACCGAGAAGACCTTTTCTATCAGCTTGGAGTTGCTTTCTTCGTCCGTTCCTTTGTGCATTCTGAACATTCTAAAATGTGCCACCGCCAAACGCTCCGACGTCAGGTCTGTTTCATGATCTATTATCCATTGGAAGAATGGAGTTGACCGCTTGTCGTCATACGATTGAACCAATCTCTCTGCAATTTCAAAAATAAAGGCAAGGCTCCGCTCACGATGTTCTGACGATAAATGGAACAACACTTTGCGAATATAGGATTGCTTGTTCTGTTCCGCGCAGCGAATCAAGAACGGCTCGATCCGGCTTCGATTCGGCTTTCCTCCATAAAAACATTCATCTATGTATAATTCAAAGTAATGATCTTCAGGATATCCGAGGGCCAGAGTGATTTTAGTTAAGTACTGGAAGGCGATAGGTTTGGGTTCTTTTTTGCGAAAGATCAGACTAAATACGCTTCGATTCAATCCCGCGCGCTTGGCTAAATCCGAGAAAGTTAGGTTTCGGTCTTTGATCTCTTGTTGGAGCGCAAGGCGCAGCGGAAATAGAGAGTTCATCGTGTAAGACCTCCTTACTGCAAATCGAATTCTTGACTCCTACTGGGGTCGTCTTCCAATGAACCGGATAAATAAGAAACGGACAGTGAAGCCAGCATGCGAAAATGTTGGGTATTATTCAATTCCTCGGACAGGGTTAAAGCCAAAGCTG
Source organism: Saccharibacillus sp. CPCC 101409 (assembly GCF_030518235.1). Taxonomy (GTDB): domain Bacteria; phylum Bacillota; class Bacilli; order Paenibacillales; family Paenibacillaceae; genus Saccharibacillus. The sequence goes on from NZ_JAULSA010000003.1 coordinate 568,502, forward strand.
CAAACTGTTCTGCATCTTCGTAATGTTTTCTTTTGGCATAATATATCGCAATTCGACAATATAAACTTGCTCTCCGATTGAGATTGAACAGTTCCCCGTAATAGTTTCCCTCGGTTTCCTTCATGATAAACGCTTTAAACTTGTCGAGCAGTTGGCATACGCAAAAATTATACTGATTGGCTGATTCCATGATCGTTAGCAGACTTGGGAAAATTTCATGAGGATGCCGTTCCAAAAACGCCGTATATTCATCTAAGACGGAATGATCTCCCTTTAATATCGCGAGATTCAAACGATTGGCTTCCGCCCAGTGCGAGAACTTCTGAACTTCCGTATGACCCAGATTATCCAGATTAGGGAACCAACTTAAATCTTCGTACTTGCTGATGTAACGGACCGATTCGTCGTACAAGTGCTGATGTTCCAAGGCGTTCCCTTTTTGCAGATAACTTTGACCATAATAAACAACCGGATGACGATCCGTCGAAAAGGAAAAGCCGCTTTGATGAGTAAAGTAGACGTTCTCGGCAAGTGCGCGCAATTCATCGGCGTACCCTTCGACTTCTTTCCACTTGGCAAGATTGAAGTAGATATTGGTCAGTTGAAGCAGCGCATCCAGACGGAGCTCATCGGGAATCGCTTGCAAATGCGGCTCAAACCGCAGGGCTGTTCGCAAATTTTTCGCATTGTCCTCGCCTAACGAAATTCGAAATATCCGATAATAAACGATCGCTATATGCTCAGGTTTTTGATTAACGTTATATTTAACCAACCAGTTGAGGAGAATAAAGATATGGTTTTTATTCAAGGTCCGGACGAGCTTTTCTGAAATTTCGAAAATCAGAGGCCAGTACTGCTCGCTGTAATTGGTACCTAGTCTGAACAACACTTGATCCATGTACGGCTGACAATGAAGCTCGGCGCAGCGGATCAGGAAAGGTTCTATCCGACTCCGGTTTGGCTTGCCTTCAAAGAAGCACTCGTTTATATAAAGGCTGAAAAAGTGTTCCTCGCGATAGCCGAGCGCCAGAGTAATTTTGGTGAGTTGAGCAAAAGAGATAGGTTTACGACTATTTTTGCGAAAGATCAGACTGAATATGCTGCGGTTGATTTTAACTTTCTCGGCAAATTGAGAGATTGTGGAATACTCTTTCAAGATTTCATTTTTCATAACAAAGTGAAGTTTTATGGAGAATAACAGAGCTATACCTCCCTTTTTGTAAATTCTTAAATGACTTATTTAAAATAAAAAAGACATACAAATTAACCACAACGGCTGTTTTGTATATCTTGAATTTTATGTCTAAAGTGGCTCACCTATATTATATGGTTAAGAATCGCCAGCCCCACTGATTAAAGTACGCATGATAGGATGAGAAGAAGTTGAATCGAGGAAGGGACCGCTTTGCTGACTGGTTGTCGACGTAGTGCTCTGTTCGCTTGAATTATGAACAGATACTACTGCAATGTTAGAAGTGAAAGATAAAACCAAAATGAAGCCCAAAAGTGTCTTATGCATTTTGATACACACTCCTTACCAAATTCTCGTATTTATTCTTTTGCTCTTCTGAGGCTTTATTTCTGAATTCTTCAAAAAAGGGAACACATTTCATAAACATGTCTTTATTGTTTATTATAATAGCCATCTCCAAACTTCGTAAAGCACTGTTTATTGCAAATGAAAAATCGCGAGAATTTAAATAGTAAGTTGCTAATTCAAAACATATATTTACATACCAATTTAAGCTGCTTCGCTTATTATATTGGGTTTTTACATCTTCATATTCTTTTAAAAAATCGTGAAAGTGAAATAACACCTCATTGATTTTAAAATTATACTTATTTGCTGATTGCAATATAATCAATAAACTAGGAAGTCTTTCACTTGGATGCGAATCCAAAAAATCGATAAAACTCGGAAGAATATTTGTATTACCTTTTAAAATTTCGATATTCATTGCATTAGCGCTGGCATAAATTTTGAACTTTTCTACTTCTTTATGTCCTTTTTCGTTTAGACCTTCAAACCAACTCAAGTCTGTATATCCCTGATTGTAGATTTTAGCTTCTTCAAGTTTTTGATAATGCTCTACTAAAACTGCTTCTTTCATTAAAAAACCTTGACCATAATAAACAACCAAAGGTCTCTCCGTAGGAAGAGGCGTATATTTTGAACGATTTTTCATTCTTTGTTTCTCCAATTGGTAAACGGTTTGAGAAAAGGAATGGAGTTCATCGGCATAAATCTCTGTTTCCGTCCAACGTCCCAGAGAATAGTAAGTATGCGTCAAATGCAGCAGCCCATCCAACCGATGATGATCCGGCAACTTCCCGCAAAACGGCTCGAACCGCATGGCGGCGCGCAGGTTCTTCTCGTTATCTTCGCCAAGGGCCGCGCGGAAGATCCGGTAATAGCTTACGGCCAGGCGCTCGGCGTGGTTGTACTTCTCGTTCTCCACCACGCACTCGTAGAAGATCAGCGACTCCTGTTTTTTGCCGGACGTAAACAGGGTCTCCCCGATATCGAAGATCATGGAGACGTGCTTGAGGTCTTCGAGCAGACGGTTCAGGACTTCGCGGATGCAGTCGGTCAGGCCAAGTTCGGCGCAGCGGATCAGGAAAGGTTCGACGCGGCGGCGGTTGGGCTTGCCGTCGTAGAAGCATTCCTCGATGTACAGGTCGAACATCCAGCCCGCCGGCTTGCCGAAGGCGCGGGTAATAGCTTCCATCTGGTTGAGCGAGATCGGCTTCGGCGGGTTGCCGTTGAGGATTGCGCTGAAGATTCCGCGGTTGATGCCGGACAATTCGCCGAAGCTGGAGAAGTTCATGCCCAGGGCGGCGATGCCTTTTTCGATCTCCGAACGGAGAGTTGTTGTCGTTTGCATATCTGCACCTCACTCACCTAACCGATATTTAGCAAAATCGCTATCATAATAATCCTTTTAATACAATTAATTTACAATATACCTTCATTCCGAACGAGGGTCAATTCTTTTTGTTTTGAAAAGTTTTTGAACAAAACCGAAACAGCCAAACCCTTGCCCGGCGTGGAGTTGGGAGCTGGAAATCGCATTGCCGAATCTTTTGCTTGTGTGCGTTAAATTATATATCGGATGTTAAAGAAGAGTTATGATAGTAATTTTATAGAATGAGAGTTATCAGTATTCTTGTCAAGGTGTAAGAAGTAAAGAAAGCGATTTTCCGGCAGAGACTTTCTTTTGAAGCCGCGGTTGCAATTTTGCCTCCGGCAGGCGAAAATATGAGGAAAGCGGCACAGCCGCGCGGGGGAATGCCTTCTATTATAGAAACGGAAGGGGCGGAACTTTTGGCGAAAAGACTGGAAGGAAAGCGGGTCGCCATCACGGGGCCGCGCAAAGCGGAAGAACTCGGCACGATCGTGGAGAAGATGGGCGGCAAAGCGCTGGTGCGTCCGGCGCAGGGCACGATCTTTCTGGACGAACCGGAGCTGGGCGGCGGCATCTCGGAATGGATTCGATTGAAACCCGAGTGGTCCGTGCTGACGACGGGAATGGGACTCGAAGCTTTGATCAATACGGCGCAGGAGATGGGGCTCGGCGATGCTTTTATGGAAGCCGTGCGTCAATCGAAGATTGCGGCGAGGGGATACAAGACGGCCAACGCGTTGAAAAAAAGAGGAATGGCTCCGCTTGTGCGCGACGACGACGGCAGCACCGAGGGACTGCTCCGGCAGATGGAAGAGTACGATTTCGCCGGAACGAACGTGATGGTGCAGCTGCACGGCGACCACGCGCCCAGGCTCGTTGCCTGGCTGGAGAGCCGGGGAGCGAATGTGCGGACGGTGCTGCCGTACCGGCATATCGCGCCGCCGGAAGAGCAGCTTGAACAGCTGCTGGACGATATTCTCGAACGCCGCGTGGACGCCGTAACCTTTACGAGCGCTCCGCAGGTGCGTTTTCTGATCGGGCACGCGGCCAAGCGCGGCTTTGAGCCGTCGCTGCGCTCCGCGTTCGAGCATGAAGTGGTGGCGGTGGCGGTGGGGAAAGTCACGGCCCAGTCCATCCGCGAAGAAGGCATCGGGCGCGTCGTGGCGCCGCAGGAAGAACGCATGGGCAGCATGATGGTGGAACTGGCCAAGTATTACGCCGAAGCCGAGACGCAGCCGGAAGAAACGATCTGACCGCAATCCGAGCCGTTTCGCGTTTGGGCGCAAGCCGGAACCCGGAAGGATGATGAACAATGTTGAGGAAAAAAGCGCTGCTGATCGGCAACTACACGTATCCGGAGTATCACCCGCTTCAGGGCGTGGATACGGAAGTCAGCCTGATTCTGCAGGACATTCTGAGCGTGCAGTGCAGCGAGAACCGGAATATGTTCCGGCTGGAGAATCTGGGCGCGTACGACCTGTGCATCTCGTATGCGGACTCGTGGCGCGAGCCGATCTCGTCGGTGCAAATGGGCGGGCTGCTGGCGTACACCGCGTCCGGCGGAGGGCTGCTGGTGCTGCACAACGGAATCTCGCTGCAAAGCAAAAGCGAATTCGCGCAGCTGGTCGGGGCGAAGTTCGCCGGGCATCCGCCCGCGAGGCCGCTTGAGCTTACGGTGGCCGCGCCGGAGCATCCGGCGGTGGACGGCGTCGAGCCGTTTGCGATCGAGGAAGAGCCGTACCGGTTCGAGTTCGATCCGTTCGTCCAGCGGACGGTGCTGCTCGAATACGAAGAAGACGGACAGAAGTACCCGGCGGCATGGGCGCATACGTACGGCCTCGGCCGCGTCGTGTACGTGATGCCGGGGCACCAGGAAGGCGTATTGAAGCGTCCGGAGATGAGACGGCTCCTGTACCGGACGGCCAAGTGGGCGGCCCGCGCCTGATACGCCGGAAGAATCGGACTCAAGCGGGAAGAGGCAAGCGTACTTATTCCATTTACAAACGGAGGAATCATTCATGAGCGATCTGTTGAAAAAGGCGTTGTCGCTGGGAATCGGCCTGACTTTGGCAAGCAAAGAGAAAGTGGAAAAAGCGGTCGACGATCTGGTGAAAAAAGGCGAGCTCGCCCCGTCGGAGTCCAAAGCGGTCGTCAACAAGCTGATCGAGCGCGGCGAAGAAGAACGCTCCACGATCCGCGGACTGGTGCAGGAACAGGTCAAGCGCGTGCTGCAGGAACTGGATGTGCCGGCGGGCAGCGACGTGCAAAGCCTGGAGCAGCGCATCGAGGTGCTGGAGCGGCGCGTGGCCGAACTGGAAGGTTCGAAGCCCGCGGTAACGGCGGACCCGGCCGCCGAAGCGAATACGTACAAGTCCGCTTCGTCCGGCGGCGAGCCGGCGGAGTAAAATGGCGGTTCATATCCGTCATGCCGGGCGCTACCGGGAGATTGCCGTCGCGCTGATCCGGCAAGGCTTCGGCTATATGGCCGAAGAAATGGGGCTGACGCGCGTGCTGCGCATGCCGACCGCCTGGATTCGCCGCGAAGCGCCGGAGAACAAAACGCTTGGCGAGCGCATCCGGCTGGTGATGGAATCGCTGGGTCCGACGTTTATCAAGCTGGGCCAGCTGGCGAGCACGAGAGCGGACCTGCTGCCGGCTTCGGTCGTGCAGGAGCTGGTCAAGCTCCAGGACGAAGTGCCGGCGTTCGAAGCGGAAGAAGCGCGGCGGATCGTGGAGCTGGAGCTCGGCGGTCCGCTGGAAGAATGGATGAGCGAATTCTCCGAACGTCCGGTCGCCGCCGCTTCGATCGGGCAGGTGCATACCGCGCGGCTGGTTTCGGACGGATGCAAGGTCGCGGTCAAAGTGCAGCGGCCCGGCGTCAAACGCCAGGTCACGCGCGATCTGGAGATTCTGCACGACCTGGTCGCGATGGGCGAGAAGCGCTGGGAGTGGGTGACCCGCTACCAGATCCCGCAGCTTGTCGACGAGTTCTCTCGTTCGATGGAAGCGGAGCTGGATTATACGTCGGAAGCCCGCAACATGGAGCGCATCTCCGCCCAGTTCGAAGAAGACGAGCATATCCATGTGCCGGACGTATTCTGGGATTTGACGACGGAACGCGTGCTGACGATGGCTTATGTCGAAGGCGTCAAGCCGACCGACCGGCAGTATCTGGAGCAGCGCGGCTACGATGTGAAAACGATCGCTTCGCGCATCGTCAACGCCATGCTGAACCAGATCTTTATCTCGGGTTTCTTCCACGCCGATCCGCATCCGGGCAATCTGCTGCTGATGAAAGACGGGTCGATTACGTTTCTGGACTTCGGCATGGTCGGGCGGCTCAGCTCGGATATGCGGGATTACCTGTCTTCGCTCGTCATCGCGCTGATGCGCCAGGATACGCCGGCGATGGTGCGGTCGATCGAGCGGATGGGCATGGTGCCCGAGGAAACGGACCTGACCGCGCTGCGGCGCGATCTGGACCGGCTGCGCGAACGCTACTACGACGTACCGTTCTCGGAAGTCAATCTGGGCCAGGTCATCAACGATTTCTTCTCCACCGCCCGCGAGCACGGCATAGGCATTCCGCCGGATCTGCTGCTGCTCGGCAAAGCGCTGGTGACGACGGAAGGCATGGTCGAGCGGCTCGATCCCACGCTCAGCATCGTCACGCTGGCCGAACCGTTCGGCCGCAGGCTGGCGAAGGAGAAATTCGGGCCCGACCGTCTGCGCCGCAAAACGATCAGCAGCGCGCTCGGTCTGGCGGATTCGCTCACCGGGCTGCCGGACCGGCTGCGGCATCTGACGTCGTTTATCAGCGGCGGCCGGATCAAAGTCGAACTCGAAGCGCCGGTGCTCCGGCAGGCGTCCAGGGGCGTGGACCGGCTGGTCAACCGGCTGGCGTTCAGTATCGTGCTGCTCGCGTTCAGCATCGTGATGGCGGGACTTGTGATCGGCGCCGCGCTGGCTCAGAAAGAGACGATGATCTGGAACTACCCGATTATCGAGATCGGCGTGATCGTCGCGGTGCTGATGGTGGCGCTGCTGTTGTTCTCCATCTTCAGGTCGGGCAGGTTCTAACGCGAATATAGCCGAAAAAAGCGGATTTGTAAGCGAATGCTTGCAAATTTTCCGAAAAGGTGGAACCTGGCCGGGCAGCGTGCGGATTGCGCCGGAAATCGCGGCTTTGCTGCACGCTGCTTTCGCTGGCTTCTATGGCTCCATTCATTCAAATTCTGTATAATGAGGGTCTTGTCTATAACGGACCCGGGTTTTTCTGAAAGGGGAAAACTCCACAACATTATAATGAGCAGGAAGAGGATGGTTATGGAGCTTAGAAAGCAGTGGTTCGGCAACGTGCGCGGCGACGTGCTGTCCGGCGTCACGGTGGCGCTCGCGCTCATTCCGGAAGCGATCGGCTTCTCGATCGTGGCCGGCGTGGACCCTATCGTGGGTCTGCACGCATCGATCGTGATCGCGATTGTGATCGCCTTCGTCGGCGGACGCGCGGGGATGATCTCGGCGGCGACCGGCGCGATGGCGGTGCTGATGGGCGGCCTGTACCGCGACCACGGCATGGAGTATCTGCTGGCGGCGGGCGTGCTGGCCGGCATCATTCAGGTAGGACTCGGAGCGCTCGGGATCGGGCGTTTTATCACGTTTATCCCCAAGCCGGTCATGACGGGATTCGTCAATGCGCTGGCGATTATTATTTTTATGGCCCAGCTTCCGCAGTTTGTCGGAGCGGGCCCGGCGATGTACGCGATCGTGGCGGGGACGCTGGCGATTATCTATATCCTGCCGCGCTTTACCCGGGCTGTGCCCGCTCCGCTCGTGGCGATTATCGTCATGTCGCTGGTCGCGGTCTGGCTGGGGCTGGACATCAAAACGGTCGGGGAAATGGGCGAGCTGAGCAGTACGCCGCCGCTGTTCCATATCCCGCAGATCGATCTCACCTGGTCCATGCTGGGCACGATCCTGCCGGTCTCGGTCTCGCTTGCGCTGGTCGGCCTGCTGGAATCGCTGCTGACGGCCACGATCATGGACGATATGACGGAAACTAAAAGCAATAAGAACGCCGAAGCGCGCGGACAGGGCATCGCCAATATCGTCAACGGCTTTTTCGGCGGCATGGCGGGCTGCGCGATGATCGGGCAGTCGGTGATCAATATCAAATCCGGCGGCCGGGGCAGATTGTCCACATTTACCGCTGGCGCTTTTCTGCTCATTATCCTGCTGCTGCTCGGCGGCATCGTCAGCCAAATTCCTTTGGCCGCGCTGGTCGGCGTCATGGTTATGGTTTCGATCGGCACGTTCGATTGGAGCTCGCTGTACCGCATGAACAAGATTCCGCTTGCCGACACGATCGTTATGCTGGTTGTAGTGGGCATCGTGGTGGCGACGGACAATCTGTCGATCGGCGTGGGCGCCGGCGTCGTGCTGAGCACACTGCATTTCGGCTGGAAAATCGCAAAGCTGAATGTGGAAGAAGAAACGGGCGGCGGGGTCAAAGTGTACAAGGTGCGCGGACAGATGTTTTTCGGAACGGCTTCGCACTTTGTGGATTATTTCTCGCCGGCCGGCGATCCGGACCGGATCGCGATCGACTTCTCGCAGTCGCACGTATGGGACCACTCGGCCGCTTCGGCGGTGGCGAGAGTGAAACTCGAGTATTACAAGCACGGCAAACAGGTAGACATTCGCGGACTGAACGACGAAAGCCGCGTAACGATCGAAAAATCGGGACTTTCCGCGCCTTCGGGCCATTGATTTCGGAAAAGGGGTATCCGTTTCGGCGGGTGCCCCTTCTTTTGGAATCCGCCTTCGGCGGATGCCAGCTTCGCGGAAGAAGTCCCCAATACGGAGGTAATGAGAAGAATGACGACGTTTAAAGAATTGGGGATTGCTCCCGAGGTGCTGGACAGGCTGAAGGATCAAGGGATTGTGACGGCGACGCCGGTACAGGAAGCTTCGCTTCCGCTGGCGCTTGAAGGACGCGATCTGATGGTGCAGGCGCAGACGGGCACGGGCAAGACGCTGGCCTTTATCCTGCCGATCCTGGCCAAGATCGCGGCCGGACGGGAATGGCACGACGGCGGCCGCTCGGAAGGCACGGGCCTGCCGCCCGCGCTGGTCGTCGCGCCTACGCGCGAGCTGGCGCTGCAAATTACGGTCGAAGCGCGCAAAGTCGCCGGACCGGAAATGCGCATTCTGTCCGTTTACGGCGGGCAGGACGTGGAAGCGCAGCTGCATAAGCTCAAAAGCGGCTGCGATCTGGTAATCGGCACGCCGGGCCGTCTGCTGGACCATATCCGCCGCGAAACGCTGAAGCTCGGCCGCGTCAAAACGCTGGTGCTGGACGAAGCCGATCAAATGCTGCATATGGGCTTCCTGGCCGAAGTACAGGATATTATCGAAGCGACGCCGCCTTCCCGCCAGACCATGCTGTTCTCGGCGACGCTGCCGGATTCGGTGCGCCAGCTCGCGGGCGCGTATACCCGCGACGCCGAGCAGATCAGCATCACGCCGGCGGAGAAGATTCCGGCCCGCAATATCCGCCAGATCGCGATCGAGTGCACGGACCGCAGCAAGTTCGACGCGCTGCGCTTCTTGATCGACCGCGACAACCCGTATCTCGCGGTCGTGTTCTGCCGCACCAAGCGCCGCGCGTCCAAGCTGAACGAAGACCTGCAGCTCGAAGGCTACAACTCCGCCGAGCTGCACGGGGACCTGTCGCAGAACAAGCGCGAACAGGTGATGCGCGCGTTCCGCGATGCCCGTCTGCAAATCCTGGTCGCGACCGACGTCGCGGCCCGCGGTCTGGACGTCGAAGGCGTGACGCACGTCTTCAACTACGATATTCCGCAGGATACGGACAGCTATGTGCACCGGATCGGCCGTACGGGCCGCGCCGGTGACAAAGGCCTGGCGTATACGTTTGTCGCCCAGCGCGACCGCGGCACGCTGGAGCTGATCGAACAGGCGACGAAGCAAAGACCGGAGCGCGTGGTGTACCAGGGCGGCGACGTGGTCCGCGTCGGCGACGCTTCGCGGCGCTCGGACGACAGCCGCGAGTCCTCGGTCAAAGGCGGCGCCCGTCGCGGCGCCGGAGGCGGCCGGAGCGATCGCGAAGGCGGCCGCGGCAGTCGCGGTGAAGGCGGACGCGACGGTGGACGCGGGAGTCGTGGCGGTGAAGGCAGCCGCGACTTCGGCCGCGGCGGGAGCAAGGGCGCTCGCGGCGGCGGACGCGGAGAGCGAAGCGGAGAGAACGGCCGCGACTTCGGCCGCGGCAGAAGCGAAGGCGAGAGCACTCGCGGCGGCGGCCGCGGAGAGCGAAGCGG
>NZ_JAULSA010000003.1:578773-597414 GCF_030518235.1 Saccharibacillus sp. CPCC 101409
GCAGAAGCGAAGGCGAGAGCACTCGCGGCGGCGGCCGCGGAGAGCGAAGCGGTGAGAGCAGCCGCGACTTCGGCCGCGGCGAAGGATCGCGCGGCACGCGGCGCGTAGCCGGCGGGGAAGACCACGCCGGGCGCGACGGCGCGGGCGCCAGCCGCCGCGGCAGCGGCAGTGCGCGCGGCGGAAGTTCCGACCGCGGCGATCAAGGCCGCGGCGGCAAGGGCGGTTCCGGCCGCAGCAGCGGCGGCCGGGGACCCGAACAGGGCGGCGGACGCGGACGCCGCCGGTAAAGGCGCCGGCCCGCAGGCGAAGCCGGGCCGGAGAAAGAGCCTGCCGCAGCTATGGCGGCAGGCATGGCTTTGGCCGCGCGGGATTGACGCGCGGCTGCTTTTGAACAAGGACTGTCCCGCAAGCCGGCAAGGCGGCGGGACGGTCCTTGTTGCATTCTTTTTCCGCTTTCCTTCCCGGCACAGATCCAGGCCGGAACAAGGAACAAAAAACAAGAATTAGAGCCGAAATAATAGCAATGTTGCGGAAATGCATCATTTCCTTTGAAAAATTGCCGATTTAGCCGATATTGTTGCAAATATGCATCATTTTCGCCTTTTTTCTTCCTTAAAGGCCGAAAAAGTCCGGAAATGATGCGCATACGCAACATTTGCCTATCCTTAAGCTTCTCCAACAAAAAATGATGCGCATATGCAACATTTTCACTTAAACCGCATACCACTCTTCGCCGCTATCCGCGCAGCAGCCTACTCAAAATCCTCACGCAGTCACTTCACACAGTCTCTTTATCGCAGTCTCTTTACGCAGTCACTTCATGCAGCGGCTCCATACAGCCTAAAGGCGAATCGAGATTTCTTTTTCCAATCCCGCATCGATCAAGCCCGCACCTCCAGCTCTCTTTCCCCCGGCAGCTTCAACAACTGCACACCTGCCCGCTCTTTTCCGAAATAACATCTATTACCTTGTCAACTCTAAAGGTAAGGTTACGCCCGTCTAAAACGCACCTAAAGCGTGTGCGTTTCATCCAGACGTAATCCTCTGATTAAGAGTTGACAAGGTACTGGATACACTTATTTCACCCAATCTCCCCGCAAAAACAAAAATAACGGCCTCCATACAACTAATCCGCCCGCCTGCGGCCATTTAAGCCGAAAACGTCGCAAATAGATGTACCTGAGCCGCTATTTTGCCGAAAAGACAAAAAATCGTGAAAATAACTGTATACCTGCCGTTATTTTTCAAGTAGGGGAAAGAAGCTCGCAGCGAGTCGGCAAAGCCGGCCGAGCCTGCACCGCGCCAGCACTGCGCCCACATCGCGCCCGGCTCGTTCTCGGGCCGAGCCCGCATCGCGTCCGAACTCGTCCTCCCGCCGTTCCCGCGTCGCGCCCGAACTCGTCCTCCCGCCCGTACCCGCACCGCGCCCGAATTCGTTCTCCCGCCGCGCTTAAACGGCTTTCCGCATTACTCCCGCAAATTCTGGTACATCTTCGTCATCAGATCGCGGAAACGGCCGCGTTCCTCCGCGGTGAAGCTGTCGAAGGTCAGCGAATCGACGTCCTGGACGGCGGCGTGGACCTGCTCGGAGACCCGGCGGCCTTCCGGCGTCAGGCGGACGCGCCATACGCGCTGGTCGGCGGGGTCGGAGAAGCGTTCGACGAAGCCGGCCTGCTCCAATCGGGTGAGCATAACGGTGAGCGTAGCGGGCTTGATATGCATGCGCTCGGCCAGCTCTTTCTGGTTCAATCCTTCTTCGTGCGACAATATGAAAAAGACCGGCGCCTGGCCGGGGTGAATGCCGAGTGACTGATGCACGGCGTGCATACGGCTGTGATGGGCGCGAAGCGTCCGAATAAACAAATGGGTCAGTTCCAGGGAATCGGGCTCCACGTGCATCCTCCTGTTCGTTGCGATTCTTGGCGTATCGTCGCGATCCGGTCCGTCCGGAAGCGCACGTTCAGATATACCAGAGAGAAGAAGGCGGCGTCAATCTTTTTCTAAAGCCCGCTTTCGATCCGGACGCTGCCTCAGCCGTAAATATTCGACCATTTGTCACGAGTGACATAAAAAAGTGTTGTTTTATCTCAATTTAGAAAAAATTGTTTTTTACTATCAGGAACTATCATTAAGAATGTAGGCTCGAGAAGGAAGGTGACCGTGTTGGCTTACAATTCTTATCGCAACGAAGATCCGCTGTATATGATGATCGAGCATTTACGGCACGAGCTGCAGAAGATCACGGAACATAAAAGTTTCAGTGACCGCGACGTTGTCGAATTAAGCCAGCGGTTGGATGCTTATATTGTACTTGCGCAGCGGCAGAAGTCGAGGCGGCCGGAGACGGGGCACAACATTCCGCAGGCTGCAACTCATTAACCAAACATCCGCAGTTCCCGACCGCTTACAAAGAAACGCTTTAGTGACATTTGTTAATTCCGCTTAAGCCGTGCAATGAACCCGTGAGAAACCGTTTTGTCAAAATGTATGGATTCCGGCCCCACCGATCCGACTTTTGCGCAGGACGGTTTTTTTCTATCCTTCGCAGTTCTCCTTTCTCCCGATGCCCCGGGACTCTTCCGAATTTTGCTGCATACCGGTTCGTTTAGACTTCTAAACGCTCTTTATGTTTACATTTTTTATTTTTTTATTTTTTTGTTATCTTGATGTACGTGCGGCTAACAGTTAAAATAAATTTAGTGCCTGTACGGGCGTATGAGGCGCAGCAGACATAAAGCATCGGGAGCCGCCTGGCAGCGGTTGAATACATGGGGGAAATCTCTGAATTCTTTCTTGATTGTTATGTCATTTTTTACATTCTAAGAGTTGGTTTTTTGAATAAAAAGTAGCAATTAATTCGAAATATGTTATACTATGTACTAAATACTAAGTTCTAAAACTCCAACCCATATAGAGAGGAATTAAACATGAAGGATACCGGTATGATTCGTAGTTTGGATAGTCTCGGACGCATCGTGATTCCCAGTGAGATCCGCGGGACCCGAAATATCGAGATTGGCGATTCTTTGGAGTTTTTCGTAACGGACGACGGCATGCTGGTCATGCGCAAGTACAAGTCGACCGAATGCGCGTTTTGCCGGACGCTGGACAGCGTAGTGTACTATAAGGACCAGTTCGTCTGCGCTTCCTGCCTGGAAGAGCTGAAGGACGCTCCGGTCGTGCCGGTGCATCATGCGCCGACGATCGAGGAGTCCGCTTCCAAGAAACGGGTGAGAGTATCGGACATGCTGCCAAGACTGGAGCAGGCGCTGATCGACCATCCGGAAGCGAGCCAGAGCGAGATCGCGCAGATGCTGGGCATCAGCCAGAGCCGCGTGAGTCAATTGAAAAAACAACTCAAATACAAGAACTAAAGACTTGTTTCGCTTGAATAAATAAGACAAGTCCTTAGCTTGGCTCCAAACTACCGATCCTGCGTTTCCCTGGAAAAGGTTCGAAAGCCCTCCGGCTTTCGGGCCTTTTTGTTGTTTTCGAATACGGGGCGCGGCGAATTTGTACTTGACATTTGATAATGATTATCAGTATCTTAGACAGTAATGAAGAATGGGTGAAGATCCGATGAACCGGATTCTGCCGCATCAACGACGGATTGGCGTTATCGACCGAGACTCGCATCAAAGTTCAAACTGTCCGCCGGGCTCTGGCATCCGGGGACTTTCGGAAGGGAAGGATCGCGATATGTTCCGTTTAAGCACATCCAATCTTGACATCGCCTACGAAGAGCGGCTGATCGTCAAGGATTTGAATATTGAGATTCCGCAGGGCAAGATCACGGCGCTGGTCGGAGCCAACGGTTCCGGCAAGTCCACGATTCTCAAAACGATGGCGCGCCTGATGCGTCCGAAAAGCGGCAGCGTGCTGCTCGACGGCAAGTCGATCCATAAGCAGTCCACCCGCGAAGTGGCGAAGCAGCTGGCGATTCTGCCGCAGACGCCGACCGCTCCGGAAGGGCTGACCGTGACCGAGCTGGTTTCGTACGGCCGTTTTCCGCATCAGAAAGGCTTCGGAACGTTGAAAGCCGAAGATAAAAAAGTCGTGGAGTGGGCGCTCGACGTCACCGGCATGCGCGAATTCCACGATCGTCCGATCGACCAGCTGTCCGGCGGCCAGCGGCAGCGGGCCTGGATCGCGATGGCGCTGGCGCAGGAAACGGATATTTTGTTCCTGGACGAGCCGACCACGTATCTCGATATGGCGCACCAGCTCGAAGTGCTCCAGCTTCTGCACGACCTTAACAAGACGGAAGGACGCACGATCGTGATGGTGGTGCACGACCTGAACCATGCGTCGCGCTTCGCGCAGCATATGATCGCGATCAAGCAGGGCGAAGCGCTCGCTTCCGGCACGCCGCTCGAAGTCATGTGCCCGCTCGTGATGCACGAAGTGTTCGGCATCGAAGCCGACATCGTAACCGACCCGCGCACCGGGGTGCCGCTGTGCCTGCCGTACGCGCTGTATGCGCTGTCCGAAGAACGCAAACGCGATGCTTCCACGCAAAGGCTCGCTTCCATGCCCGGCCAGGGCGGTACGCTGCGTACCGGTTCGTCTCCGTCCGGACTCTAACTGCAAAGATCGGCTCAAAAGAACCGCCGTTTCGTCCTTCGACGATCCGGCGGTTCTTTTGAGCGCTGTGACAAAAGATAAATTCGGCTTCCGAAAAAGAAAGGTTACGGCGCTTGAATGTGACAAACCGGTGAAATAAGCGTAAAAACTCTTTTTTACACTTGCAATGTGATAAATGTCACAATATAATAAGAGTATAAGGTGAATGAATTCACAAGACGATGGTTAATAAAGTGAAGACATTCACAGCAATTGAAATTCAACGTTATCGAGCAGAGAAGCCAAGCGATCGAGAAGGGCTTTGAAGAAGCAGGATGCTGCCGGATCGAAAGAAAATAGAAAGTCTTTTTGTAAATTAATATGTACCTTTTTTCACATTGACCCGTGTAGACACAAGCCAGACCCATAAAATCAATCATTGGAGGAATTCACTCATGAAGATCGCAGTTATCGGTTGTACGCACGCAGGGACCGCCGCTATCGTCCGCACCGCCAAGCTGTACCCGGACGCCGAGATTACCGTTTACGAACGCAACGACAATATCTCTTTCCTGTCGTGCGGCATCGCGCTGTACGTCGGCGGAGTGGTCAAAGACCCGAACGGCCTGTTCTATTCCTCGCCGGAACACCTGATGACGCTGGGCGTGCAGACGCGGATGCGGCATGAAGTGCTGAACGTCGACGCAGCCGGCAAAACCCTCACGGTGCGCAATCTGGAAACGGGCGAAGAGTTCGGCGACACGTTCGACAAGCTGATCGTCACCACCGGCTCGTGGCCGATCGTGCCGCAGTTCGAAGGCATCGAGCTGGACAACATCATTCTGTCGAAGAACTTCAACCACTCCAACACCATCATCGAAAAAGCGAAAACCGCGAATCGCGTCGTCGTGATCGGCGCCGGTTATATCGGGGTCGAGCTGGTCGAAGCGTTTGAAATGAACGGCAAAGAAGTCACCCTGATCGACGCCGAATCGCGCATCCTGAGCAAGTACCTGGACGTCGAGTTCACGGACCGCATCGAAGAATCGCTGATGGACCGGGGCATCAATCTGGCGCTGGACGAGAAAGTGGTCCGTTTCGAAGGCGAAGCCGGCACGGTGCGCAAAGTCGTGACCACCAAAGGCGAGCACGAAGCCGATCTGGTGATCCTCTGCATCGGGTTCCGTCCGAATACCGAACTGCTCAAAGGACAGGTCGACATGCTGCCGAGCGGCGCGATCCTGGTCGACAACTATATGGAAACGAGCGTCAAGGACGTATACGCGGCCGGCGACAGCTGCGCGATCCGCTACAATCCGACGGGCAAGGCCGCTTATATCCCGCTCGCGACCAACGCCGTGCGCATGGGTACGCTGATCGCGCTGAACCTGATGGAGAAAAAGGTCGAGTACATGGGCACCCAGGGCACAAGCGGCATCAAGATCTACGAAGACAATATCGCGGCGACGGGCATGACCGAAGCGGCCGCGCTCGACGCGGGCCTGGATGTGGAAACGGCCATGTTCGAAGACAACTACCGTCCGGAGTTTATGCCGGAGTACGAGAAAGCGACGTTCAAGATCGTGTTTGAAAAAGACACCCGCCGCATCGTCGGCGCGCAGCTGATGTCCAAAGTGGATCTGACGCAGTCGATCAACACGCTGTCGGTCTGCATCCAGAACAAGATGACGGTCGAACAGCTGGCCTTTGTCGACTTCTTCTTCCAGCCGCACTACAACAAACCGTGGAACTACCTGAACTCGCTGGGCTTCGCAGCGATGGACGTGCAGGCGGAAAGCGAGCGCACGGCGAAAGTCGCGCGCGATGCGAAGGCTCAGTCGAACGTATAAGATATGGGGGAAAGGAGCCCGGAGGAATCGGGCTCCTTTTTGGTGTGGGCAGGGAAGGGCGGGAACGATTGATGAACGCGTGCTGCGCGTTCAAGTTCAAGATCAAGGGCGGGGAGGAGCCTCGTACCAGACGGGGACGTCGGCGCGGAAGCCGTCGAAAGCATCGAAGATTTCGCGGGAGCGTCTCAGGGTATCGCCGATCTCGGGTTCGCCGAAAGGGATCGCCCAGAGGATGCTGTAGAGCGATTCGCTGGCGCAGTAGAGAGAGACGCGTTTGAAAAAATCGGGATCGGCGGGGCCGCTTGAGAGGTAGCCGTCGAGCTGGCCGCGGGCGAAGGGCGGGCTGATCGAGTGCGTAAACGTCACCAGGCGGTTGAAGTCGCGGCACGGATCGCCGAAGCCCGAGCGGTTGAAGTCGATGATGTTCAAACCGCCGTCCGGTCCGATAATCATATTGCCCGGATGATAATCCCCGTGCCGGAATACCGGAGCCGTGCCGTCCAGCAGCGGCAGGCAGGCCTCGATGCGCTCCAGCAGCTCGCGCTCGTAAGGCAGGCGGTATCCGCAGCTCGCGTAAGCTTCCCGCTTGCGCTTCATCTCGGCCCGGACCGTATCGGCCGGGCCCGGCGCGTCCTGCGGCGCGGGCAGACCGTGCAGCAGGCGCAGCCACTCGCCCGCCTGCCGGCCGAGCCGGTAAGCGCGCTCCGGCTCCATGGCGGATACGACCGGCTCGGCGTCCTCGCCGTCGATCCAGGTCAGCAGCGAATACACATATTCGCCGTCTCCGCACAGCCCGAAGCTCAGCGGCTTCGGCATCGGAATATCCAGCGCCGCGGCCCGGCGCATCCATTCGAACTCCAGCCGCTTCGCTTCGGCCTTTGCCGCCGGTACCAGCCGCAGCAGCCTATCGCTTCCGTCCGCGGCCGTCACGCGATATTTAAGATCGGCCGACCAGCCTTTGTTGATCGGCTCTGCGGCCGTCCAGTTTTCCGAACCGGCGATGCCTTCGGGTAGGCCCAAACGATCCTTCTCCGTATTGCGTTCCTGTTTCATTCGATCGCTTCCTCCTTCTCCGGCCTGTCTTTTCTCCCAATATATCGCGAACGGCCGCGCATGCCTATCGCTTCCGCCGCAAATAAGGCAAACAGGCAAAAAAAGAAAGTGAAAACATTCACTTTATTTCGCAAATTATGATTTTTCTCACGTACTCGGCCGATCTTCTACGCTAAAATGGGGTACGACAAGGGAAACTTCAAATTTTAGCTATAAAGGGGACGACAACAATGGCTTACAACAAACCGCCGCAAATCGCGGAAGTCACGGTCGAGAACGGCGTGAAGAAAGCGCACAATCCGCTTTCTTCCGTGCTGATCCTCGGATTTCTGGCCGGGGCTTTCATCGCGCTCGGATTCCTGCTGGATATACGGGTCATCGCCAATACGCCGGCCGAATGGGGCAGCATGGCGAACTTCGTGGGAGCGGCGGTGTTCCCGGTTGGCCTGGTGCTGGTGCTGCTGGCCGGCGGCGAGCTGCTGACGGGCAATATGATGGCGGTGCCGCTGGCCCGCATGGCGCGCCGCATTACAACGGGCGAGATGCTCAAGAACCTGGTGCTGATCACGATCGCGAATTTCGCCGGCGCCCTTTTCGTCGCGTACTTTTTCGGACATATCGTCGGACTCACCGCTTCCGGTCCTTACCTGGACAAGCTGGTGGATATGGCCGGACACAAGATCGACAGCACGTTCCTCCAGTCGTTTATCTCCGGTATCGGCTGCAACTGGCTGGTGGCGCTGGCCGTCTGGCTCAGCTACGGCGCGGACAATATGAGCGGCAAGATTCTCGGCATCTGGTTCCCGACGATGGCCTTCGTGGCGATCGGCTTCCAGCACGTTGTGGCGAATATGTTCCTGATCCCCGCCGCGATCTTCGAAGGCCACTTCACCTGGGCGCAGTACTTCGTCAACTTCGTTCCGGTCTGGCTCGGCAATCTGACCGGAGGCGCGATCTTCGTCGCAGCCGCCTACTGGGGCACTTACCTGCGCAAGTCTTCGGCCCAGCCGGAAGCCGCGCAGCAGGACGGTTACGGCGCGCAGGCGATCAAGAAGCACGCCTGATCCGCCCGAGTTTTCTCGTGTATCAAGCGCGCGATCGTTCAACTTGGAAAAGCCGCTCCCGGCCGTCAACGACGGTTCGGGAGCGGCTTTTTGCGTTGGGCCGAACCCGTATCGCTCGTCGAACCCGGGCCGACAGCGTGTAAAAGGCGAAAATTTGCCGGTTTTCTCTACCCTTTTTCCATCTTGCGCCGCGCCTTATGCTTAAAGCAGCCGGACGGAACCGCCGGACCCTGACGACAAGATCGGACACAGCGAACGTTCCAAACCGGACATCCAGTTGTCTGCGTTAAAGGCGTATACTTTTCCAGGAAGACGAACGAATGTGCGTATGCTCGGCAGGTCGTTTGCACGTCAAAGAGAAGTCGAGGAGGAATGAACATGCACCCTTATTTGATCGAAAAATTGGCCGAGGAAGAAAAGCGCCGGCTGCGGCACGTGGAACAAACCCACTGGCGCGAGGAGCAGCTTTTCGGCAAACGCAAGAGATGGGGATGGGGAAAAAGCGGCCGCGAAAACCGGAGATAGGCGGGAAAGACAGGCGGGCGGAACGGCGCGAAAAGGAGCAGGAAACGAATGAAGCGATCGAACGGCATACGAAAAAGGCGGCGCGAGCGGGGATGTTTCCGCGCTCGCTCCGTCTTTTTTGATGAGAATGCCGCGCCTGCCCGGGATGCGCCGGGCCGCGGCAGACGGCGGCAACCCTGCCGGGACCGGGGCTCAGGTGCGCTTTTCGGTCAGAAAAGTTTTGACCGGAGGCGCTTCGTAATCGGCCATCCGGTCGAGAATTTCCTGCGGCGTCGCCCCGGTCAGCATGATCTCGCGATGCCCGGCGGTCATAAAGCCCTCGCCCGCCATCCGGTCGAACAGGGCGATCAGCGGATCGTAGTAGCCCGCGACGTTGAACACTCCGCACGGCTTGGCGTGCAGACCGAGCTGCGCCCAGGTGAAGATCTCGAAATATTCTTCCATCGTGCCCGGACCGCCGGGCAGCGAGACGAAGCCGTCCGCGAGTTCCGCCATTTTGGCTTTGCGCTCGTGCATGGATTCGACGACGATCAGCTCGGTCAGACCCTGGTGGGCGATCTCCCGGCTTTGCAGAAAATGCGGCAGCACCCCGACGGCTCGCCCGCCCCGTTCCAGCACGGCGTCCGCGACGGCGCCCATCAGCCCCACGCGCGAGCCGCCGTAAACGAGCGCGATGCCGCGCTTTGCCAGCTCGTGACCGAGCGCGCGGGCGCCTTCCGCATAAGCCGGCGAAGCTCCTTCTCTCGAACCGCAAAATACCGCGATACTGCTTGGCATGGATAAAGTCTCCTTTTCGTAGAGGGTCGACAGCGGTGTTTCACGCCTTCAATATAGCACAGTCCCGGGCAGGCCGACAGTCCCGAACACGGCTTAAAAGTAGTGTGAACGGACGCAAAAAAAGCGCCGGCGCGGAAAAGGTCCGTTCCGGCGCTTTTGACGGAAATCGTTAAAACTGCCAGGTATACAGTACTTTGTCATTCTCGTCGCGGGCTTCGACATACTTGAGGTCTGTGCCGAGTTCCTCCTGAATTCGGTAAGCGCTTTGGTCTGCTTCGATCGGGATGGAGCGGATACCTTCGTCTTCGCCATGGATATCGATCCTGCGAATCCGCGAGTCGAACACTTCCCCGCCCATCCATGCGAGGCTGAAATCTTCACCGCTGCCCATGCTCATGGAACCGCTGCCCGGAACAAACGGAAGCGTCTCGCCTTCATCGGTCATAGCGGGCGTGAAATCCAGCTGGTTATAAACGTATTTGTTGTTTTTTCGCTCGACCAGCACCGTGCCGGCGTAGAGTTCGCCGTTGTAACGATAAGGAAAAGAGCCGAACGTGTACAGTCCGTCGATCAGTTCCGTATCGATGCGCAGACCTTCGACTTTGTGCTTGTACGTATAAGCGATCGCTTGCTCGGCCACTTCTTCCAGCGATTCGCCGGAGATCGTTTTTTGCCGAACGAAGATCGATTTGTTGGGGTCGGCCAGATTCACCTCGTCGGGATCGCCCATCGAAACGCCTTCCGGCGCATTTTGCCAAACGTCCCGGAGTTCGGTCCGCTTGTCGGTCTTCCAGACGAATCCGGCCGCCGTGGCGTAGCCCAGGGACGGACGCTCCTGATCCGGATAGCGTTTCACCTGGTTGACTTGGACGAGGCCGGTACGGGTCAGCATGTCCGCCGGCGAGCAGGCGGTGAGAGCAAGCAGGCATAGGGCGGCGGGAAGCCGCATTTTTCGGATGAACAGGATTCTCTCCTCCTTCGGTGGGGCGCGGGGAATCGGGATTCGTTATGTAGGATAAACGCGCGGCAAATAGGAATAGTTGGAAAAAACAAAAAAATAAATTAGCCTTCACGAGTCCGGGGGAAGGAGCTCGTGAAGGCTAATTTCGGGAGTGGTCCATGATATGGCAGCAGGAACAGTTCATGAAGGGGACATCACTTACTGTTTACTTGCCAATGCTTTTTAATACCCGGCAATCGCTGTTGTTGAAACACTTCGGCGAATAATTCGGGAAAATATTTTCGCTTCGAAATATGCTACAATTAGAGCCTGCAAACAGACAAGATCACAGCATGGAAAGGAGCCGTCCGCATGAGCATGATCGACCGGGCGAGCGGGGTGTTTCCGGCGGTGTGTCCGCTCGATTGTCCGGATACCTGCGGCCTGCTGCTGCACAAAGAAAACGGCAAAATCGTCAAAGTGACCGGCAATCCGGACCATCCCGAAACGAAGGGAGCCATCTGCAACAAGGTTCGTCATATGGCGGAGCGCGTGCATCATCCGGAGCGTTTGACGCATCCGATGAAAAGGACCGGAGCCAAAGGAAGCGGACGGTTCGTCCGCATTACCTGGGACGAAGCGCTGACGGAGATCGCGGAGCGGTTCCGCAATCTGTCCGCCGAGCACGGACCCGATTCCATTCTGCCGTACAGCTTCTACGGCAATATGGGCGTACTGAACGCCGAAGGCATGGACCGGCGCTTCTTCGGGCGGCTGGGCGCCTCCAAGCTTGCTTACACGATCTGCAACTCGGCCGGCAACGCCGGCTGGAAATATACGATGGGCTTCGGCGGCGGTTCGAGTCCCGAAGATACGCTGAACGCGAAGCTGTTTATCGTTTGGGGAGGCAATATCGTCAGCACGAGCATGCACCAGGCCGTGCTGATGGAGCAGGCCCGCAAGCGGGGCGCTAAGATCGTCGTGATCGACGTGCACCGAAATATGACGGGCCGGCGGGCGGACTGGTTTATTCCGCTGCACCCCGGCACGGATACGGCGCTGGCGCTCGGACTGATGCACGTATTGTTCGAGCGCGGGCTGACCGACGAAGATTTCCTGCGCCGCTATACGGTCGGCAGCGAAGAGATGCGGGAACATGCGAAGACTTATACGCCGGAGAAAGTATCGCGCATTACGGGCGTGCCGGCGGAAGACGTCGTGCGTCTTGCCGAGCTGTACGGAGAAACGTCGCCGAGCCATATCCATATCGGCAACGGGCTTCAGCACCACGACAACGGCGGCATGGCCGTCCGCACGATCGCCTGCCTGCCGGCGCTGACCGGACAGTGGGCGCGCGGCGGCGGCGCGATGAAGTCCAACGGCGCTTACGCGTCGCTGAACGACGACGCGCTGCAGCGGCCGGACCTGCGCGCCAATCCGGGCGTGCGCACGATCAATATGAACGCGCTGGCCGACGCGCTGCTGACGCTGGAGAAGAAGGTACGGGCGCTGTTCGTGTTCGGCAGCAATCCGGCCGTGGTCGCGCCGGATTCGGCGCGGGTGCGCGAAGGACTGATGAGAGAAGACCTGTTCACCGTCGTGCACGAGCTGTTCCTGACCGATACCGCGAAGTACGCGGACATCTTGCTGCCGGCGACGTCGAGCTTCGAGAACACGGACCTGTATACGTCGTACTGGCACCATTACGTCCATCTGCAGGAGCCCGTGATCGCGCCGGCGGGAGAAAGCAAAAGCAATTTCGAATTGTTCTCGCTGCTGGCTCGGGCGATGGGCTTCGAAGAAGAAGCGTTCGCGGAAGACGAGAAAACGGTCATCCGCGCGGCGCTGGACAACCCGGGCAATCCGTATCTGGGCGGAGTGACGCTGGACCGTCTGGAAGAAGAACGGTTCGTCGGCCTGGATATGTCGCCGAAGAACGACTATCTGGAACGCCTGACCACGCCTTCGGGCAAAATCGAACTGTACTCGGAGCAGCTTGCGGCGATCGGCCTGCCGCCCCTGCCCACGTATGTGCCTTTGGAAGAAGGCTTCGACGGCGAGAACCGCGCGGAACGAAGCGGAACTTATCCGCTGATGTTCATCAGCCCGCCGAACCATAATTTCCTTAACTCCACATTCGCCAACGTGGAGAAGCACCGGGCGCTGGAAAAGGAGCCTACGCTTCAGATTCACCCGTTCGATGCGCGGGAGCGCGGCATCGAAGACGGCCAGACCGTCGAAGCGTTCAACGCCCGCGGCGTCTACCCGCTCAAGGCGGTCGTGACCGACCTGATGCTGCCCGGCACCGTCGTCAGCCAGGGCCTGTGGTGGCCGGACGGCGCCGGCAAGCTCGCCGGCGGCAAAGCCCGCCGCCCACGCCTCGCCGCCAACGCCCTGACGTCTCCCCGCATCGCCGATATGGGCGGCGGAGCGACGTTCTTCTCCACCGCCGTCGAAGTCCGGCGGTTAGAGAGCGGCGCGTAAGCAACGCGCCGGCGAAGCGGAGTGAATTTGGCGGCATTCCAAGCCGCGGTCAAACTGTCGAGAAAGTCCGATGCAAGCGAAGCGCATAAGCGGAGGAAGAAATTCAGTGAAGGAATGATAATGTTCGCCTTTGAAATCGGGAAGATTCCACCACAATCTAATCAGTCTCTTCCCGATTTCAACACGCGACCTAAAGTCTTTCGAAGAAAGGCCCATCGTAAGCCTACGCTAACGAATTTCTTCCGCAGCCTGCAAGTTTCTTTTACGAATAGGACTTTATCGATGTGACGGCGGCGCTGAAAGCCGCCATATTCACGCCGCCCCAACAAGCAGCAAACAAGCAGAGAGGAACACCAACATCCATGAACTGGCTTCAACGCTATCCCAAAGAAATCCAGGCGCTGCTGCTCGCCAGCCTGATCAACTCGACCGGCAGCGCCCTCATGTGGCCGCTGACCACCATGTACGTCTTCGGCGAGCTGGGCCGCAGCATGCAGGATGCCGGACTGGTGATCCTGCTCCAGTCGCTGGGCGGCATCGCCGGACAGCTGGTCGGCGGCGCGATGTATCACCGCATCGGCGTCAAGAAACTGCTGGTCGGCTCGCTGCTGGTCAATGCGCTGACGCTGTTCGCCCTGCCGGTCGTCAGCGGCTACTGGCATGTCTATATGATGACCATGCTGCTGGTCGGCTTCAGCAACGCCATGACCCTGCCGGCGATCCAGGCGTTCGTCGGCTTCCGCTTCGCCTCGCGGCGGGGCGAAATCTTCAATACCATCTACGTCGGCAACAATATCGGCGTCGCGCTCGGCACGGCGCTGAGCGGTCCGCTGGCGCAGCTGTCCTTCCCGCTGACCTTTGTGCTGAACGGCGTGACCTGCCTGCTGTTCGCGGTCTACTTCTTCGTGTACCTGAACCGGATCGGCCGCGGCGAAGGCGGACTGCATATCGCGGCGAAGACGTCCCGGCGCGAGCAGCGGGCGCTGCCGCTGCTGATGAACACGCGCGTTTACCTGTACATGGGTCTGGGCGCGCTGTTCCTGTGGCTCGGCAACTGCATCTGGAACGGCGGCGTTTCGCCGGCCATTCTGTCGGAAGGACGTTCGCCTTCGGCCTACAGCGTGCTGTGGACGATGAACGGGGTGCTGATCTTCGCGCTTCAGCCGCTGATCTCCTGGATGAAGCGCGCGTTCGCCGAGAAGCCGGAGGCGCAGATGACGGCGGGCAGCCTGTTCTATCTGGCGGGCTACGCCGTGATTCTTCTTCTGCCGCACTACGGGGCGATGGTGCTCGCCATGTTCCTGGCGACGATCGGCGAGATGCTGTTCCAGCCGGCGATGCCCGCCTTTATCTCGGAGCGCACAAGCGCCAACGCGCCGTTCTATCTCGGCGTATCCGGCGGAATCGGTCAGGCGGGGCGCGTCATCGGGCCTTATATCATGGGGATTCTGTACGACCGGGGCGGACTGACGCCGGTAGCCTGGCTCGCCGTGTCGGCGGCCGTGCTGTCGTGCGCGTTCTTCGTCCTGAATCATAAGATCCAGCGCCCTTTGCCGGCCGCGGCCGAAGAGGCGGAGAGCTAAGCCGCGTTTCAAGCGCGGCGCAAAACGGAAAAAGCAGCTTAATAGTACCTTGTCAACTCTTAATCAGAGGTTTACGTTCGCCTGAAATGCATACGGTTTAGATGTGTTTCCATCGGAGACTTCGTACACGGGTCAGGTACGAATCTCAGGTAGGCGCAACCTTACCTTTAACGTTGACAAGGTAATATAGGGAGGGGCGGCAGCGTGAATGGAATAAGCGGAGGCAGTATCACGATTCGGGAATCGCAGGTCAAAGACGCCAAGCCGCTGATGCGGATCGACAGGCTGGTCTGGAACTCGCGCAATTCGCCGCAGATTCCGGTCTGGAAATCGCGCACGCATTATCTGCGCAACTGTCCGCCCGAGAACCAGCTCGTCGCCGAATACGGCGGCGAAGTCATCGGCTGCGTCGGCTGGCGCCCGCCGACGATGATGTACAGCAACTCGCATGTGGCCGAACTGTATATCGCGGTGCATCCGGGCTACCAGAGCCTGGGCGTGGGCCGCAAACTCATGGAAGCGGCAAAGCAGTACACGCTGCGCCGCGGCATCAAGAAGCTGCGGCTGCGCGTCTTGTCGACCAACGACCGGGCGATCGGGTTCTACGCGCGCTGCGGCTTCGCGGTCGAAGGCCGATTGGAGCGCGAATACCAGATCGACGGCAAGTTCGTCGACGATATCCTGATGGGCCTGTGGCTGCTTTAAAAAGGCGGCCTTTTGGCGTCCCATTCTTCGGCCAGCATGCCGTAAACGGCGTGGTCCGCATACACGGCGTCCAGCCGCTCGGCCCGGCGCAGCATGCCTTCGAGCGTGAAGCCCAGCCGCTCCGGCACGCTCCGGCTGCGGCGGTTGTCCGCCGCGCAGCGGATTTCGATCCGGTTCAGCTTGAGCTCGGCAAAAGCGTAATCGACGAACGCCCGCGCGGCGAGCGTCGCGAGCCCC
Organism: Saccharibacillus sp. CPCC 101409; assembly: GCF_030518235.1. GTDB lineage: Bacteria > Bacillota > Bacilli > Paenibacillales > Paenibacillaceae > Saccharibacillus. The sequence continues at coordinate 594,555 of NZ_JAULSA010000003.1, forward strand.
CGACCCTCGAACGGACGGCCCAGCCAGTAGCCGATCTGCGCCGCCCGGTTTCGCCAGTCGATCTCGTGGAAGCCGATCGCCCCGGCCAGACGGCCGTTTTCCCATATCCCGGCCGTCACCGCTTCGTTCTCGGCATGCAGCAGCGCCGCGCTGTCGATAAACTCTTGCGCGTCTTCGATGCCCCGAAGCTGATCGATCCACGGCATCCACGGCTGCAAGCCGGGCCGCGATTCTTCCACCAGGGCCAGCAGCTCCCCGGCATGCGCACGGCGCAGCCGCTCCAGAGTCGCGGATTCTTTTAACGGCAAACCGAACATGTTCCAACGCTCCTTTTTCCCGAATGATGTTTTTTATGCTAACGTATCCGCTTCAAAGCGTCAAAAGTCGTGCGAACATCGTCAAACGCCGTTTTTATTGAGTCTCCGGGAACGTTGCGGTATATTTAGTAGAAGAGCCGACAGCGGCGAAAAAACAGTTTTCAGAAAATCCCGAACGACACAACGAAAGGTTGATACCCGTGGAGAATGCCAAAACCCCGCCGAATTTTATCAAGACGGTTATAGAAGAAGACCTCAAAAGCGGAAAAGTCAAAGAAATCGTGACCCGCTTCCCGCCCGAGCCGAACGGCTATATGCATATCGGGCACGTCAGAGCGATCTGGATCGACTTCACGCTGGCTGCCGAATTCGGCGGACGCACCAACCTGCGTTTCGACGATACGAACCCGGTCAAAGAAGACGTGGAGTACGTCAATTCGATCAAAGAAGACATCAAGTGGCTCGGCTTCGAGTGGGACGGCCAGTTCTACGCATCCGATTACTTCGACGAGATGTACGAGCGCGCCGTGCTGCTGATTAACAAAGGACTCGCTTACATCGACGACCAGTCGGCCGACGAGATCCGCGAGAACCGGGGCACGCTGACCGAACCGGGGACCGACAGCCCGTATCGCGGCCGTTCCGTCGAAGAGAATCTCGACCTGTTCACGCGCATGAAGAACGGCGAGTTCAAGAACGGCGAGAAAGTGCTGCGCGCGAAGATCGATATGGCGTCGCCGAACATCAATCTGCGCGATCCGGTCATCTACCGCATCTCGCATACGACGCACCACAACACGGGCGACAAATGGTGCATCTATCCGATGTATACTTTTGCGCATCCGCTCGAAGACGCGATCGAGGGCGTAACGCACTCGCTGTGCTCGCTCGAGTTTGAAGATCAGCGTCCTTTCTACGATTGGGTCGTGCGCGAATGCGAAATGGAAGCCCAACCGCATCAGTACGAGTTCGGCCGCCTGAACGTGACCACGATGGTGACGAGCAAGCGCAAACTGCGCAAGCTGGTCGAAGAAAACCTGGTGGACGGCTGGGACGATCCGCGGATGCCGACGATCTCGGGCATGCGCCGCCGCGGCTATACGCCGGAAGCGATCAAAGCGTTTATTTACGAGACCGGCATCTCCAGAAGCCAGGGTCTCGTCGATATCCAGACGCTGGAGCACTTCGTCCGCGAAGACCTGAAGCTCAAAGCGCTGCGCACCATGGCCATCCTGCGTCCGCTCAAAGTCGTGATTACGAACTATCCGGAAGGCGAAAGCGAACTGCTGCCGGCCGAGAACAATACGGAAAACGAAGAAATGGGCATCCGCCAGATTCCGTTTTCCCGCGAGATTTATATCGAGCAGGACGACTTCATGGAAGAGCCGCCGAGCAAATATTTCCGTTTGTTCCCGGGCAACGAAGTGCGGTTGAAGCATGCGTACTTTATCAAGTGCAACGACGTGATCAAGGACGAAGAAGGCAACGTTGTCGAGATCCACTGCACGTACGACGTGGAAACGAAAAGCGGCAGCGACTTCAACGCCCGCAAGGTGAAAGGCACGATTCACTGGGTGGACGCTTCCGCGGCCGTGCCGGCCGAATTCCGCCTGTACGAGCCTCTGCTGGGCGAAGACGAAGAGTCGCAGGAAGTGTCGGCCGACGAGACGAACGACGTCTCCGCGGACGAAGTGGACGATTTCCTCAAAAAGGTCAATAAAGACTCGCTGGAGATCGTGCAGGGCTTTGTCGAGCCGCAGATGAAAGACGCGCAGCCGCAGGAGAAATTCCAGTTCTTCCGCCACGGCTACTTCAACGTCGATCCGCAAACGTCCGAGCCGGGCAAACCGGTCTTTAACCGGATCGTATCGCTCAAAAGCTCGTTCAAACTGCCGAAGAAATAAAGCCGGCAAAAAAACATGAGGCATGATGACAGAATGGCACGCAGCAACCAGAGCGGCGCCAAGGGCAAAACGTCCCGGGAAGAAGCCGGACGGAAGGACGGAGAAGCCGCTTCAAACACTCATGACAAAGAGTTTTATCAGGAAATCGGCAGAGGAAGCGATTGAGATAGAACGAAAACTTCAAGAAGAATTCGAATAGACCGCCGGGGAAGAAGTTCCCGGCGGTCTTTCATTGTATCGAGAAACCCGGCTCTCCGGGCGAAGAGCCGGACAGCATGCAAACGGCTTGCGATTTTTCGGGCTGTAGCCGTAGGGGAGAAAACGCAAATAACTACGCTCATACCTCTATTTTTGCTTTATGCACGCTCTTTGACTGAATAAGTGCGCATATACATCTAAATGATCTTATTTACGTCTCATATCTCGTTTTCCCGCCAAATAATTGTATCTACGCATTTATTTGCGATTCAGACGGAGAATTGGGCAAAATAACTGCACTGACGCCGTTATTTCCAAAGTGGCGTAAAAGTCCGGTTTGATAAAAAAGCCGGGGCATGTCAAGGGGGAGTGACGCTGCGTTGAATGAAGCGTACACGCTTTAGGTACGGTTCATTCGTTGAATGAAGCGTACACGCTTTA
>NZ_JAULSA010000030.1 GCF_030518235.1 Saccharibacillus sp. CPCC 101409
CGGGGTTCGCCGAAGCGACGGGTTCATGTTCGAATGACCGGTACTTGGTCATCCAGTTTTTCAAGGTACCCGTTGGGATATTCATTTCCTCCGCGATCTCCGGCAGGGTTTTCGTTTGCTCTTGGACGTACTTGACGGCTTGTTTCTTGAATTCTTCGTTATATCGTTGACGCTGCTCGGCCATAACGGACACCTCTTTCTTTGTTCCATATTATCCGGTGTCCCTTAACTCCGTGTCCACTTTTTATTCTAGACCCATATATGTATCTAATTCCTTTAAAACCTCGAATTTTCCGGAATTAAGTGTATATATGCAGTTATTCAAGCTTCTCTTTATATGTTTAAGTCTCCTCCAGCTGCGCTTCGCGTTTCCGAGCTTTCCACAACGCCTTGTCCAATCGCGCCTTGAAAATCCCCTCGTTCCCTGCAGCTTCGCGTCAACTGCGCCTCAAACGTCTCGGCTTCCCGCAATTTCTCACTTCTTGTCGCTCTGCTTCTCACGTTCCCGCCGCTCTGCACTTTCCCGCTAACTCCCCGCCAATCCTGCTTCGCGACCTCCACACGATCCCCATATCTGCCCGGCTCCGTTCCAACCTATTCAATCCCCCGCCTGCCCTCGCGAAGCGGCCATTACCTTGTCAACGCTAAAGGTAAGGTTACGCTCAACTGAGATTCGTACCTGACCCGTGTACGAATTCTCGGATGGAATCGCACCTAAAGCGTGTGCGTTTCAGGCGAAATTAAATCTCTGATTAAGAGTTGTCAATGTGCCAGCTTCATCGCTTCGCGCACCGCCGGATCTTCCAGCGGATCGATGTCCGCTTCGTAGGGCGCGTCGAGCCGGACGTCCGGTTCGGTCCGGAATTCTTCGTTCGGGCGGCCGTCGGCGCCGAGCGCCAGCTCCTGCGGAAAGCGTACCAAGTATCCGCTGTGGGGCAGCGCGCACAGAATCGGGCCTGTGCTCAGTCCGCCGCCTCCGGTCGTGGTGCCGATCAAGGTCGCCAGGCCGGAATCTTTGGCGAAGGAAGCGAACGATTCGGCCGCCGAATAGACGCCGCTATCGACCAGCACATATTTCGGACCCTCCACATGAAAGTCGGGAGAAGGAACGATGTAATTGAAATTGCGCATATACCGTTTGAAATCGGTGGCCGCTTCCGGCGGCAGCTCCGGCAGATCGCGTTTCAGCAGCTTTGCAATGTCTTCGCCTACGTCGATTTTTTGATAATACGTCAGATCCCGCATAAACGGCTGCTGGAATTCGCCTCCCCGGTACAGCAGATAGCTGTCCTGCGACAGCGAGTACTTGGTCAAATACGGAACCAGCTCCTGCGCCCAGTAGGCTGTGCTTCCGCCGGGATTGCCGCGGATATCGATCACAAGCGTCGTGTCCGGCCGGAGTCCGCGCAGAAATTCGAGCACGCCCGAAGATTCTTCTTGCATCCGGTCGTAATCGAAAGTCGGCAGGCGCAGATAAGCAAGCCGCAGTTCCGGCCAGTGCAAAGTAACGGGTTCCACATCGTAAGCCGTGTAAACGTAGCCGTCTTCGACTTCGTCGTAGCTTCCGTACGCATAGAGGTTCAAAGGCCGGCCCCGTTCGATCGGCAGCAGCTGATTGTTCATCATATACCGTCTCAGTACGGAGAAAGTGTGCATTTCCGCATTCCAGGCGTCATCGGAACCGTATTCGCCGTAAATCCGGTATAGCTGCTCCGCGAACAAGCCGTCGACCACATGCGTATGCCCGTCGTGCAGATCGTTCAGCGACCAGGTCAGCGCATCCAGAAATCCTTCGTCGTTGGCGGCTTCCGTCATCTGCCGGATATAGAACTCGCGGTTGGCCAGCCAGTCGGTGCCGGTGCGGCGCTCGTTCACGGCGAACAGCGGGTAGTTGTCCGCGAGCACGCCGACGATATATTCCGCGTCTTCGCGGCGTTCCTCGCGCGTCATCTGCGGACGCGAAGCGATAACGGACGCCTGCGCCGCCGTCAGCTCGACCGGCGGCCGGGGAGCGGCCGATTGGCCCAGAGCCGTCAGCAGGAGCAGGGGCAGCAGCGCCGGAAGGATTCGAAGACGCGTTTTTTTTCGGATGGACATAAGGACATTCCCCTTTCTTCAATCGTTCGCAATTCGGATGTTCACAATTCAGGAATAAGCCTGTACAAAGGCGGGGCAAGCGATATAAAAAGAAATCGTTGCTTCCCTACTTATAAAGCTTTGTGTCCGAAAGTCGAATCAGCCGCAGCGGCTGCCCGCTTGGACACCGTGGAAACTTGCTTGAACTGCGGCAAGCAAAAGCGTATGATCGGAAAACGAACTTACCGAAAGAAAGATTGTAGGGCGTGCACGCAAACTTCGAAGGCGGCTAAAGATGCACGTCGCCGAGTTTGCGTACACGCCCCAATCAAACGATACAAAAAAAGAAAGGGAGAGATGCCGCTTGAAATCGTTGACTGCCCCGCAGCGCCTCCTGCTGATCGTAACGCTCGTCCTGATCTGGGGCGTATCGTGGTCGATCTATAAAGTGTCGCTGGATTACACGCCGCCGCTGCTGTTCGCGGGTCTGCGCACGCTGCTCGGCGGACTGCTTCTGGTGCTGATTCTGCTGCCCAGACGGGACCGGATTCAATGGAAGCGGAACCGGAAGGTATATCTGGTCTCCGCGCTGTTCAACGTGGCGCTGTTCTACGGGATGCAAACGGTGGGGCTGCTCTATATGCCGTCGGGATTGTTCACGGTGCTTGTATACCTCCAGCCGGTGCTGGTCGGACTGCTGGCTTCGTTCTGGCTGGACGAGCGCATGACGCCTGCCAAAGCTTCCGGTCTGCTGCTCGGCTTCCTCGGCGTCGTCTCGGTCAGCGCGGGCGGCTTCTCCGGTCATATCGCCGTAATCGGCATTGTGCTGGGGATTGCGACGGCGATCAGCTGGGCGATCGGCACGGTGTTTATCAAAAAGGCGGGACCGTCCGTCGATTCGCTCTGGCTTGTCGCTTTCCAGTGCACGTTCGGCGGGATCGCGCTGACGCTGTCGGGATCGCTGACCGAGAACTGGAGCGATATTACCTGGAACGGCCCTTACTGGATCGGCCTGCTGTTCGGCGTGTTTCTGGGCATCGCGCTGTCCTGGATGATCTATGTCACGCTGGCGATGGCCGGCGAAGCGAGCCAGGTCGCTTCTTATACGTTTCTCGTGCCGCTGCTGTCCGTCCTCATCGGCACGCTGGCCCTGCACGAACCGTTCAGCCGTTTCCTGCTGCTGGGGCTGGCCCTGATCGGGGCGGGCGTCTATCTGGTCAACCGGAAGACCGCGCCCGCCGCGGCCTGAATCTCGTTTGGCAGCCGCGCCGGCGGCGGAGTGGTCCGCCGTCAAAAAAATTGCGCAATCCGTTCCGCGGCATACAGGTACTGCGCGCATATCGACACAGCCGTTCCATGCCGTCCCATCGGGCGGCCGGAACGGCTTTTTCGCATACGGTCCGCGCCGTCCGCTTCCTGTAGTCCGGCAGCGTCTCGTTTCCGTAAACCGGTCCCGCAATCTCATGTGTAAAAATGGGTATATAGGTTACACGGAGATGCGGCTGAGCACAGAAAGCCGACGACTGCCGCAAAGGAGGTGTGCTCCGGACTTCGCCCGCCTGCAAGCCGCCGAAGCCGGAGGTGCAAATTGGAAATTGTAAACATCGTACTCGTGATTTTGCTGATCGTATTGACCGCTTTTTTTGTCGCGTCCGAGTACTCGATTATCCGGGTGCGCGTATCGCGCATCAATCAGCTGGCCGACGAAGGAAACAAAAACGCCCGGGCGGTCAAACGCATTTTGTCGCGGCTGGACGAATTCCTGTCCGCGAGCCAGCTCGGGACGACGCTGACTTCGCTCGCGCTGGGCTGGCTGGGAGAATCGACGGTGGAGGAGCTGCTTGAGCCGGTATTCGTCTGGCTGCATATCCCCGATTCGATGACGGGCGTGCTGTCGTTTATCCTCGCTTTCCTGATCCTGACGTATTTCGAAGTGCTGATCGGGGAACTGGTGCCGAAGACGGTCGCGATCCAGCTCGCCGAACCGCTGGCGCTTGCGCTCGCGCGTCCGCTCATTATATTCTACCGGCTCACGTATCCGTTCAACTGGATCTTGAGCCGCTCCTCGCGCTTGATCAGCGGGGTGTTCGGCATCAAGCCTTTGTCCGAGGGGGAAGCCGCGCAGAGCGAAGCCGAACTGAGGCTGGCGCTGTCGGAAGGGGTGAAAAGCGGAGAAATCACGCCGACGGAATACCGCTATCTGAACAATGTGTTCGACTTCGACGAGCGCGATGCGCAGGAAATCATGGTGCCCCGCACCGAAATCCGGCATATCGCCCAGAACGCGGACGTGCGGGCTCTGCTGGATCTGCTCCAGGAGAAGACCTACAGCCTGGTGCCGGTATCGTTGAACGGGGACAAAGATCATATCGTCGGCATGGTGAACGTCAAGCAGGTGCTGAGCGATTACGTGCGCCGCGATCAGACGGAACCCCGGCCGATCGCTCTGTACATTCGTCCGGTGATCCAGGTGATCGAGACGGTGCGGGCGCGCGATCTGCTCGGCCGGATGCAGAAAGAAGGCATCCATATGGCCGTGCTGATGGACGAGTACGGAGGCACGTCGGGGCTGGTGACGCTGGAAGATCTGCTGGAGGAAATTGTCGGCGATATTCCGTCCAGTTCGTCGCCGGAAGGCGGCGCCGCGCCGACTCCGCTGATTCGCCAGAGCGGCGAAAGTTCATTCCTGCTTAGTTCGAACGCGCTGCTGCACGACGTCAACCGCAGCCTCGGCACGGATATCGATTCGGAAGAAGTGTATACGATCGGCGGCTGGCTGCTGTCGGAGAAATTCGACTTGAAGCAGGGCGACAAGCTGCGCGCCGGCGGCTGGGAATGGACGGTGCGCGAGATGCAGGACGGCCGCATCCGGCAGATCGAAGCGGCCAGGCGGCCGGCCGGAACGCAGGACGAGCAGGACTGAAACGGGAACTTACACAATCCGATTCGACGGCGAAAGGAGAAGATCGATATGAAAAAACGATTCGTACCGCAGCGAAAAGCAGCCGTTTCGTCCGTGCTGGCCGCCGGGACGCTGCTGGTTGCGCTTTCCGCGCCGGTCGGCGCTTACGCGGAAAGCCGGATCGACGCCGCGGCGAGGCCAGCGGCATATTCGCCCGAGGCGGCCGAAGCGCAGGCGAAGCAGAAGCGGGAAGTCATGCAGCAGGCCCAGCGTGCGCTGCGCGCGCTGGCGGACGGGAATTTCGGCAGGCTGGCCGATCTGGCCGCTCCGTCCGGCATACGCTTCTCGCCTTACGCTTACGTATCGAAGGAGACGGACGTCGTGCTGACGGCCTCGCAGCTGCGGGGACTCAAGACCGACAAGAAAGCGTACGACTGGGGCGAATACGACGGCAGCGGCGAACCGATCCGGCTCGATTTTTACAGCTACTATAACGAATTTCTGCACAACCTGCCGTATACCGCGCCCAACGCCATCGGCTACAACCGGATCGTACGCAGCGGCAATACAATCAGCAACCTGGCGAAAGTTTATCCGAAAGCGTCGTTCGTCGAGTTCTATGTCAAAGGCGGGCGCAGCGACCATCCTTCTTCGGAAGGCATGGATTGGGGCAGCCTGAGATTCGTTTTCGAACAAAGCGGCGGCGAATGGAAACTTTTCGGAATCGTGGGAGACCGCTGGACGATCTGAAAAAGACGCTTTTGTGGATAAAAAATCCTGTAATGTGAAGTTTGCGTAAAAGATCTCAACAGGTTGGGGATAACAAGTCGATTTTTGGGGATAACCTTGTGTATAATCGTCGAATAACCTGTGCGTAAACGGATAGTTATACACAATGTGTTCGGATTCCTTTCCGGGCCCGCCGCGTTTATAATGGAAGCAGGGGTTCCGCCGTACGATGGGGACCGTTTACAGGAAAGGGAGTGACCGTTATGGCCGCAAAAAACGCAAAGAAAAAACAGCCCGCCGCCCGGCCGAGCGCTTCGGATAAACCGGCAACGCTGAAAGACCTGCTGAATCCGGACGTGCTGGCCAAGCTGCAGGAGCAGTCCAACGCGCTGAAAGCGACCGAAGAAGAGCGCAAGCAGGAAGAACTGCGCCTCGCCGCGGAAGCGAAAAAAGCCGAGCGCAAACGGCTGGACAACGACTTCGAGTACCTGTTTAACCAGAGCGAGGACAAAAAGGTTCGCAAATACGATTGAACAAAGAAATGAACAAAGAAACGACAGCAAGCAGAAGACGGAAGCCGGCGGCTTTCGTCTTTTTTGCGCTGGAGCGGCTTTAAATAAAACAGGCAGGGAAGGTTGACAAAAAATCGGGAGTATTTTATAGTGTTCTTTATTAATCGTAAAAATTACTATTACTATTTAACGTTCTGCCAGGGAATAACGCGTCACGCGAGAACAGAAAGAAGGTCAACGAAACATGTCTGCCCAACCTATTCCGGTAACCGTATTGTGCGGCTATCTCGGCTCCGGTAAAACGACGCTGCTCAACCATATCCTGAACAACCGGCAGGGAATGAAAGTCGCGGTAATCGTCAACGATATGAGCGAGATCAATATCGACGCGGGTCTGGTGCGCGGCGAAGCCGGATTGTCCCGCACCGACGAGAAGCTGGTCGAGATGTCGAACGGCTGCATCTGCTGCACGCTGCGCGAAGATCTGCTGCTCGAAGTGCAGCGGCTCGCGCTCGAAGACCGGTTCGACTATATCCTGATCGAATCGACCGGCATCAGCGAACCGGTGCCGATCGCCCAGACGTTTACGTACGCCGACGAGAATACGGGGATCGACCTGACCGGACTGGCCCGGCTGGACTGCATGGTCACGGTCGTGGACGCCAACCGCTTCTGGCACGATTTCGAATCCGGCGAGACGCTGCTGGACCGGGGCGAAGCGTCGGGCGAGGACGATGCGCGCGATGTGGTGGATCTGCTGATCGACCAGATCGAGACGTGCGACGTGCTGCTGCTCAATAAATGCGACCTGGTGGCGGAAGAAGAGCTGAACCAGCTCGAAGCGGTCATCCGCAAGCTCCAGCCGTCGGCGAAGATCATCCGCACGAAGAACTCCGCGATCGACCCGGCGGAGATTCTGAATACCGGATTGTTCGATTTTGACAAAGCGAGTCTGTCCGCCGGCTGGCTGCAGGAGCTGCAAAAAGAAAGCCATACGCCGGAAACGGAAGAGTATGGCATCGGCTCGTTCGTGTACCGCCGCCGGCGTCCTTTTCACCCCGAGCGCCTGGCGGACTGGATGGGCGAATGGCCGGCCGAAGTGGTGCGCGCCAAAGGCATCGTCTGGCTCGCCGTGGCCGAAGACTGGGGCGCCAGCCTGAGCCAGGCCGGTCCGTCGGTCCAGTTCGGCCCGGCCGGATCTTGGATCGCCGCGCTGCCGGAACAAGAGCGGGCCCGCCTGCTGGCCGAAGAGCCGGATATGGCCGCGGACTGGGACGCCGAGACCGGCGACCGGATCACCGAGATCGTGCTGATCGGCATCGGGATGGACCGCGACCGGCTGGAAGCGGAACTCGACGAATGCCTGCTGAGCGAAGAAGAGCGCTCCGCCGACTGGTCGAGGTTCGTCAATCCGCTGCCGTGGACGACGGGCGAACCCGCGCCGGTCTGATATTTCCCGAGTCCTGCCCGAACTTTTTCCACCTCAATTCAAACTCAAAGGAGAGAACACCAATGGCCAAGAAATCGAAAGTCGTCCGTCAAAAACAGCGCGAAGCGACGGTAGCCAAATATGCCGAGCTGCGGCGCGAACTGAAAGAAAAAGGCGATTACGCCGCGCTGCAAAAACTGCCGAGAAACGCTTCCCCGACCCGGCTCAAAAGCCGCTGCGAATTGAGCGGACGCCCGCGCGGCTATCTGCGCAAATTCAAAATGTCCCGCATCATGTTCCGCGAGCTGGCGCACAAAGGCCAGATCCCCGGCGTCACCAAGTCGAGCTGGTAATTTCCGAGTCATTTTCGCATACAAGGAGGCAATAAATCATGAGAGTAATCGTTACCCTGGCCTGCACGGAGTGCGGCGACCGCAATTATACGACGACCAAGAACAAACGCAATCATCCCGAACGCCTGGAGCTGAAGAAATACTGCCCGCGTCTGAAAAAGTATACGATCCACCGCGAAACGCGCTAAATTTTTTTATTCGTTTTTAAAGTGTAAAGATTACGTTTAATCCCGGCCGGCAGGCACGGAAACGAGCGGAAGAAAGGAGCGGCGCAGCGAATGATTCTGTCTTCCATGCAAAACGTCGTGTTCGGTTACGGCAGCGAGCCGGTTGTCCGGGGGCTGTCCCTCGATGTGTATGCGGGCGAATTTCTCGGCATTACGGGGGAGAACGGAACGGCCAAAACGACGGTGCTCAAGCTGCTGCTCGGACTGCTCAAGCCGTGGAGCGGCACGGTCTCGCTGAACGAAGAAGCGATGGACGGCGGCAGGCCGGTCATCGGATACGTGCCGCAGCACGTCGCCTCTTTTAACAGCGGGTTTCCGAGCAAGGTCGCCGAGCTGGTGCGTTCCGGCTGTTATTCGAGGCTGGGCCTGCTGGAGCGGTTCGGCCTCAAACAAAGCGCCATTGTCGAGAACAGCCTCAAACAGGTCGGCATGTGGGAGCTGCGCAATCGCAGAATCGGCGAGCTGTCCGGCGGACAGAAGCAGAGAATCTGCATCGCCCGGGCGCTGGCGCAGGAGCCGAACGTGCTGATTCTCGACGAGCCGACGACCGGCATGGACGCCGCCAGCCGGATCGAACTGTACGAGCTGATGCACCATCAGGTCCGCCGCCACGGCTTCACCGTTATTATGGTCACGCACGGGGTGGAGGAAGCCGGGGCTTACCTGGACCGCGTGATCGCGCTGGAACGCTGACCGGACTTGCGGCGCGGTACGGCCCGGTCATTCGGAAAGAAAGGAAAAGGAGTCTTTGGATGTTCGCCTACGAATTTATGCACCGGGCTTTCTGGGCCGGCACGTTTCTCGGCCTGAGCGCCCCCGTGCTCGGCGTGTACCTGATGCTGCGCCGGCAGGTGCTGATGGCCGATACGCTGTCGCACGTCTCTCTGGCCGGCGTGGCGCTGGGCACGTTTATGAAATGGAATCCTGCGATGACGGGTTTTGCGGTCGCGATTGCGGCCGGCCTCCTCGTCGAGCAGCTCAGGCGTACGTATCGTACATACAGCGAGGTGCCGGTCGCGATCATGATGACGTCCGGTCTTGCGTTCGCGGTGGTTCTGATGAGTCTGGGCACCAATCTGTCGAAAAGTTTCAGCTCGTACCTGTTCGGCTCGATCGTCGCCGTCAGCGATACGCAGCTGCGGCTGATCGGGGGCGTGGCGCTGGTCGGCCTGCTGTTCTTCGCTTTGCTGCGTCGGCCGTTGTACAACCTGACTTTCGACGAAGAAACCGCGGCGATCGGCGGAGTGCGCGTCGGTCCGCTGTCGTTCGCTTTTTCCGTGCTGACGGGCATGACGGTCGCTGCGGCGATGCCGGTGGTCGGCGTGCTGCTGGTATCCGCGCTGATGGTGCTGCCCGCCGCGCTGGCTCTGCGCATCGCCGGCGGATTCCTGTCCGCGATCCTGATCGCGGTCGCCGCGGGGCTGACCGGCATCTACGGCGGGCTGACCGCTTCCTACTATATCAACACGCCTCCGGGCGGCACGATCGCGCTGATCCTGCTTGTTTTTCTATTGACCGGCATCGGCTGCAAAAGGCTGACGCTGATCGTCCGGCGCGGCAGCCGGCGGCACAAAAAAGAAAAGGGGAGTTATAAATGAAGAAAAAGCGGAATTGGAGCGGCCCGCTGCCTCTCTCCGCGGCGATGTTCGCCGCGGTGCTGGTGCTGGGCGGCTGCGGAGCGGCGGGCGGCGGGCAAAGCGCGCAGTCCGACGACAGCAAGGCGGCCGAGCAAAGCGCGCCCGCGGAATCGGCGGACGTCGCGCAGACGGCCGATACGGCCAAGCTCAAAGTCGAAGCAAGCTTCTACCCGATGTACGAGTTCGCCCGCAATGTCGGCGGCGATCTGGCCGACGTCGAATCGCTGATTCCGGCGGGCGTGGAGCCGCACGACTGGGAACCGACGCCGCAGGATATCGCGAAGATCGAAGAAGCGGATGTGCTCGTCTACAACGGAGCCGGCATGGAAGGCTGGATCGACCAGGTGCTGGACGGTTCCGGCAGCGGAAACCTGGTCTCGGCGGAAGCGAGCGGCGGGATCGACATCATGGAAGGCTCGGAGGAAGAAGAGCACGAACACGAGCACGAAGGCGAAGCCGCCGACGCGCATGAAGAAGCCCACGAGCACGAAGGCGAAGAAGCTCACGACCATGAGCACGGCCACGATCACGGCGGGCTCGATCCGCATGTCTGGCTGTCCCCGGCGCTGGCGATCGAAGAAGTGCGCAATATCGAAAAAGCTTTTGCCGAAGCGTCTCCCGAACACGCCGATCAATTCAAAAGCAACGCCGACGCGTATATCGAGAAGCTCGAAGCGCTGGACGAGGCATATAAAAGCGAACTGTCCGACGTCAAACGCAAAGATTTTATTACCCAGCACGCCGCTTTCGGGTATCTGGCTCACGAATACGGATTGACCCAGGTGCCGATCGCCGGACTGTCGCCGGAGCAGGAACCGTCCGCGCAGCAGATGGCCGAGATTGTGGAATTCGCCAAAGCCCATCAGGTCCGCACGATTTTCTTCGAAACGCTCGTTTCGTCCAAAGTCGCCGACACGATTGCAAACGAACTCGGCGCGAAAACCGCGGTGCTCAATCCGCTCGAAGGATTGACCGACGAAGAGATTGCCGCAGGCGAAGACTATATTTCCGTGATGCGCGGCAATCTCGAAGCGCTCAAAGCCGCGCTGAACGAATAAGCTGAACGAATAAAATTCGAACGCATAAAATCGAAATAAAAACGCCTCGCGCCGCGATCCAAGCGGCCGCGCAGGCGTTTTGCTATCCGGAAAATGTACGGCCGCGCGGCGTCGGCTCGCCAAGCTTCTCGCGATTCGGTATGATGGACGGGCAGGCTTGCCTTACGGAAGGAGGAGAAAACGATGAACGGAAAAAACCGATCCGATATCCGCGCCGGGCTGACGGTGGACATCGTGCTGAAAAAAGATCAGCGAACCGGCGCTTTGACGCGCGGCCGGGTGAAAGACATTCTGACCAATTCCTCGACGCATCCGCACGGCATCAAAGTGCGGCTGGAAGACGGCCAGGTAGGGCGGGTTCAGAAGATCGTGGATTGAACGGAATAGGCCTCGAACCGGGAAGACTGCGAGCCTCTGTCAATCCCGGCGATTAGAGAAGGAATATTCGCGTTTAATAGAAGGTAAAGATTTTTTTATCTTCAAAGCCGCTTGGCCGGCAGGGTATGCCGCGCCGCCGGGCGGAAGACAGGAGGAGCGCAGCATGAGCAGTATGCCGCAGGAGGCTGAGCCGAAGGTGGAACTGAAGTTTTTCCGTCCGGAGTACGAGAAGGCTTTGTTCGAAGACTACAAAGTGTCCGAGGAGCAGGAGAAATATACGGCGCTGCCGGCCAGAGCCATTCAGCTGTGCAGAGAAGACCGGGATCGCCATCCGATCGTGATTGTGGCGGAAGGCGTTCCCGTGGGTTTCTTCGTGCTGCATCGCGGCGACAAGATCCGCAGCGTGACCGAGTCCCCGCGCGCCATGCTGGTGCGCTCGCTGTCGGTGAATCTGGCCGAACAGGGCAAAGGGTACGCCAAGCGGGCGATGGGACTGCTGCCCAAGTTCGTCAGCGACTATTTTCCCGATATGAACGAGATCGTGCTGGTCGTGAACGAGCGCAACGAAGCGGGCATGCGTGTGTACGAGCAGGCCGGCTTCGAAGACCGCGGTCACCGCAAGCAGGGCCCGGTCGGCTCCCAGGTGCTGCTGCACTACCGGATGAACCGCAAGTAACCCGTAAGCTGCGCCGATGCAGCGCAAGCCGGAAAGAAGACGAGCCCGGGAAGCCGTCTGCTTTGCTCCGGCGGGCAGCTCCGGCCGCAGCGCAAAAAGGACTTCGCGCTCCACTTCTTGTGGAGTCGAAGTCCTTTTTACGCGGAGCCGGGTTTCAAGAGTCGCGAGGCTAGGCCGTGTACGCAAACTCAGCGACGTGCATCTTTAGCTGCCTTTTCGCCCTCCACAGCGTCACCTTTTCTTGACGTGCCCCGGCACGCCTTCGAAAAAGTTCCTTGTTGAGAACAAAAATTCAGCTAAATCTGCTTCCTTCGGAGTTTGCGTACACGCCCTAAACGGGCAGCAGCACCAGGATGATCGAAGACAAACTGAGGCACACGCTGACCAGGCACAGCACGAGCAGCACCTGCTTCGGATTGAGCCCGCTCGACAGCAGGCGGTAATGAATCTGCGAAGCGTCGGCTTCGTAGATCTTCTGGCCGTTCTTCAGCCGCTTGAGCACGACGAAGATATTGTCGAAGATCGGCACGCCGAGCGCGAGAATCGGCACAAGCAGCGACAGCAGCGTCGCCTGCTTGAACGCGCCGTCAAGCGCGATGATCGCCAGGATGAAGCCGAGGAACGTGGCGCCCGAGTCGCCCATGTACACTTTGGCCGGCGGTCTGTTGTACTTGAGATAAGCCAGACCCACGCCGACCAGGCTGATCGCCATCACGGCCGAATCGCCGCGGTGCTGGGCCATGGCCACGACGAACAGCGTGCCGGCCGAGATCGTGGCGAGGCTTCCCGCCAGGCCGTCGAGCCCGTCGGTGAAGTTGATGACCGTCGTGACGCCGAAGATCCACAGCAGCGTCAGCACAAGCTGCAGCCAGAACGGCAGCAGCACGTAATGATCCGTAAACGGATTGGTAAAGCCGGAGAAGCGGATGCCGGCCATAAAGACGAGCAGCGCGGCCAGCAGCTGGACGACAAGCTTGGGCAGCGCGGGGAACTCGCGGCGGCTGACTTTGTACCAGTCGTCCACCAGGCCGATCGCCAGGATCAGCAGCGATCCGCCCAGCACGGCGGCGGCTTCCGTAAGGCGCATATCGTTGAACAGTATGTAAGGGACGGCGAAACCGGCGAACAGCGCGATGCCCGCCATCAGCGGAATCGGTTCGCGGTGCAGCTTGCGTTCGTTGTCGGGTCGCGGCTTATCGACGAAGTCGAGATGGACGGCCCATCTTCGCAGGACGGGGATCAGAACCAGTGCGACGAGCAGCGAGAGTAGAAATGCGGCTAAATAGTGCATGAAACCTCCTTGGAAAAAGGCGGCACGGCCGGCCTGCCTCGGTTGTTGCGCTGCTGTCAGTATAGTCCCGTTCCGCGGAATGCGCAACGGATTTTCGCCTTTGCGATCCTGCTGAACAGATGCTTTTTTTCTATGATATTGGGGTTCTGTGTTATGATAGTGGAAGGATGCCGGCAGAGAAACCATACGGAAGCGCCGCAGGCGCGCGGGAGACGAGAACTTTATGAAACCGTTCATCAGACGGCTGAACGATATGAAAATTCGCAACAAGTTGATCTTTTTTTATGTAATCGTTGTCATGATCCCGGTGCTGATCGTCGGTTTGATCGTGATCCAGTATTTCCGGCAGGACGCGATTGCCAAAGGGATCGAGCAGACCGAGAACAACGTCCAGCGCGTCAAAACGCAAACGGAAAACCTGCTCAAAGTGCCGATCGGCGTCTCCAACCAGCTGCTGCTGGACCGGGATATGGAGCGCGTGGCGACGACCCGGTACGATCCCGACGATCTGGCCGAGCTGGTCAACGCCTATCGCGGATATACCGACTTTAACGATTACGAACGCGCCTATAACGAGATCCGCAGAATCCAGCTGTACGTGGACAACGATACGCTGCAGGACAATTTGCAGTTTATGCGCGTAACGCCGGAGATCGGCAAAGCTTCATGGTACAAGCAGGCCATCGAGAGCCGGTCGGTCGCGATCAACTGGGCCTACATCCAGGTGAACGTTCCGAACGCTTCGCCGCCCAAACAGCTTAGTCTGGTGCGGCGGCTTCAGTTTCCGACCGGGAGGGTGGCGGTACTGACGATCGAAGTCGATACCAGCTATCTGAACTCGATGCTCAGCCAGGAGCTGTTCAATACGATGATCGCGGACAAGGACGGTTATATCGTGGCGGCCAAAGACCGTTCCACAATCGGGCATACGCTGCGGGAAATGGGATTTGAAACGAATGCCGGAGGAGCGGACTCCGAGCGCACGTTCGAACGTCCGATCGACGGGGAAGCTTATCAAATTTCGGTCAATACGCTGATTCCGGAGTCGAGCGATACCGGATTGACGATCGTATCGGCTTTTTCGGCCGCGAGCATCGTGCACGATGCCAACCGGATCGGTTTGATCGGGGCGGGGCTGATCCTTTTCATCCTGCTGGTGGCGCTGTTTGCCGTTTATCTGATTTCCCGGCTGATCAGTTCGCGCCTGCTCAAGCTGAACCGCAACTTGAACCGCGTCGCGCAGGGCGATCTGGATACCGTGTCGCGCATCGGCGGACAGGACGAGATCGGGCAGCTGTCCGACCAGTTCAATTATATGGTGACCAATATCAAGGAACTGATGAACCAGGTCTACGAAGCCAGCGAAGCCAACAACCGGCTCGAAGTCATGCAGCGCGAGATCAAGCTGAAGATGCTGGCGAGCCAGATCAATCCCCATTTCCTGTTCAACGCGCTGGAATCGATCCGGATGAGGGCGCATATTCAGGGCGACAAGGAGATTGCGCATATCGTGCGGCTGCTCGGCAAGCTGATCCGCCGCAACCTGGAGATTGGCAACCGGCATACCCCGCTCAAAAGCGAGCTGGATATGGTTCGTTCGTATCTGGAGATCCAGAAGTTCAGACACGGGGAACGTCTCCATTACGAGCTGCTGGCGGATCCCGATACGCTCGACGTGACTCTTCCGCCGCTTATCGTACAACCGTTGATCGAAAACGCTATCGTCCATGGTTTGGAGAATAAGGAAGAGGAAGGAACGGTTCTGCTGCGCGCGGTGCGGACCGGAGAAGAGGTGCTGATTGACGTAGTCGACAACGGGGCGGGCATGACGCCCGAGCGCCTGCGCCAGGTCGAGGAGTCGATCCGCGAAAAAGAAGAAGGCGAGGACAGCCGCATCGGACTGCGCAACGTTCATCAGCGGCTGGTCATGACATACGGCGAAGAATACGGGCTGCATATTTCGAGCGAGTTCGGCAAAGGGACGCAAATTTATTTCAAGATACCCGCTGGGAGGGACGAATATGTTTAAAGTGCTGATTGTGGACGACGAACCGATGATCCGGGAAGGACTGCGCACCATCGTCGATTGGGCGTCGGAAGGCTTCGAGATCGTCGATACGGCGTCCAACGGCAAAGAAGGGCTGGAGAAATTCGGACGGCTTGCGCCGGATTTGACGATCGTCGATATCCGGATGCCGGGCATGAGCGGACTCGACCTGATCGAGAAAGTCCGCCAGGACAATTCGGAAGCCCATTTCCTCATTCTGAGCGGTTACGCGGAATTCGATTACGCCAAGCGCGCGATCGTCAGCGGGGTCAGCGGTTATCTGCTCAAGCCGGTGGACGAGGAGGAACTGATCGACGAGCTGCGGCGCGTGCGGGAGATGCTGGAGCGCGAGCGCACGGCTCGCAGCGCGCGCATGGAGCAGGACGCCGCGCTGCCCAAAGCGCAGCTGGTCGAAGAACTGCTGTTCGAAGACGAGCCGCTGGAAGAAACGCAGCGCGCCCGCCTGGCCGAAGCTCTGGGGGTGGCGGCGCCCGCTTACCGGATCGCGCTGCTCGACGTCCACGCGGGCGCCGAAGCCGAGTCGCGTCAGCTTGCCGCGCTGCGCCAGCGCCTGAAAGAAATGTTCGAGGAGAAAGGGGACGCGATCATGTTCTCGGCCGGGCCGCATATCGGCCTGCTGCTCGTCCGCCAGAGCTATGTGGAACGCGGCGAAGCGCTGCGGTCGGCCCTGCTCGAAGCGGCGGGCGGATTGGCGTTCCACGCCGCCCGCGGCCCGGCCGTGCCGGAGCTTGCGGCGGTCGCTCTGTCTTTCCGCGAAGCGGAAGGGCTGCTGCATGCCCGCTTCTTCTTCGAGAGCGGGGAGATTATCGAGCGCGAGAGCTACGAAGAGCGCTTTGCGGGCACGCGGGAGCCGGCCGCCGGCGAAGGAGACAGCGAAGAAGGCCCGCCGCTCGGCGACAAGCTGTACTACGCGCTCGATATCCGCAGCCGCGACGCGGCGGATAAAGTGCTGGCGGAACTCGACCGCCAGGTCCTGCTGCGCCGGATGGACGAATCGGCCGCCCGCAGCGAATACAGCCGCGCCCTGTCGCTCGCCGTCGGCAAGCTGTCTTCGGGCGAAGCGTCCGCGGCGGAGCTGTCGCGGAAGTTCCAGTCGCTGCTGCTGTCGGACGTCAATCACTCCCAGACCTACGGAGAGCTGAAACAGCGGGTCCGTTCGCGTCTGGGCGAACTGATCGACCGCTTCGGCGGGGCGAACAAAGATACCGTGCTCAAGCAGATGATCGACTTTATCCGGCGGAACTACAGCGAGAACCTCAAGCTCGAAGTACTTGCGGAGATGTTCGGCTACAACAGCGGCTATCTGGGCAAGCTGTTCAAGAATTACACCGGCGAATACTTCAACGCTTTCGTCGACAAAGTGCGGGTGGAGAAAGCCAAGGAGCTGCTGGCGCAGGGACTGAAAGTCCATCAGGTCGCCGCGCGCGTCGGCTATTCCAACGCCGACTACTTCCACGCCAAGTTCCGCAAATACGTCGGGACCTCGCCTTCCGCTTTCCGCAGCGAAGCCAGCGGCGATCAGCAGGGCGGAGAGCACTAAGAAGAGCTGCCGGTCGAAAAGGGGGACAAATTAGAGAATATCTCTAATTTGTCCCCCTTTTTTTCGCGAATTTTTAGAGAAAGGGTTTTTCATGTCTAATTTTCGCATGATTTTGTCTAAAATTCGTGGGGTATGCGCTTTCAAAGAAAACGCTTATCATTAGGTCATAAAGGAAACAGGAGGGGTCATAACCATGGAAACGCTAACACCTGGCGGTGCTTCCAACAACAAGCCGGGTGCTCCTGCTGCCGACGCAACCGCAGGTAAACGCTTTAAAAAGCAAAGTTTTTGGCGGACTGCTCTGCAGCAAAAGTACCTGTATTTAATGTCGCTGCCTTTTGTCATCTGGGCGTTCGTATTCAGTTACCTGCCGCTGTGGGGCTGGACGATGGCATTTCAGGATTTTAAACCGGCCAGAGGATTTTTCGATCAAAAATGGGTCGGATTCAAACACTTCCAAGAACTCTTTACCGACGACCGCTTCTACCTGGCGCTTCGCAATACGCTGGCAATGAGCGTCATGGGATTGCTCGTAGGCTTCGTCGTTCCGATTTTCTTCGCGATTCTTCTCAACGAACTGCGCGGCATGGTGTTCAAGCGTTTCGTACAAACCGTTTCTTATCTGCCCCACTTCGTATCTTGGGTAGTCGTAGCGGGTATCGTAACCAAGATGCTGTCGACGCAGGGCGGCGCAATCAACGAATTGTTGGTCGGACTGCATATCATAAAAGAACCCATACAGTTTATGGCTCAGGGGAACTGGTTCTGGTACATTGTAACCGCTTCCGATGTATGGAAAGAAATGGGCTGGAACACGATCATTTATCTGGCGGCCATTACGGGCATCGACCCCGAATTGTATGAAGCTTCCCGTGTGGACGGCGCGAGCCGCTACAGACAAATGTGGCATATTACGCTGCCGGGCATTCGCACGACAATCTCCGTATTGTTTATCATGTCGATCGGTCACCTGATCCAGATCGGCTTCGAGAAACAGATGCTGCTGGGCAACAACCTGGTGCTGGAATACTCACAGGTGCTTGAACTGTACGCACTGCAGTACGGCTTGCAGATGGGGCGCTTCTCATACGGTACCGCAATCAGTATCTTCAACTCCGTCGTCAGCCTTATCCTGCTGTTTACGGTAAACGGCATCTTCAAAAAAGTATCCAAAGAAAGCATCATGTAAGGGAGGAAGCGTCATGGCAGCACCAAAAGCGTTTAACGCCACACGCGGCGATAAAGTCTTCGACATCTGCAACGTTATCCTGATGTCGCTGGTTCTGATCGTTACCCTGTATCCGTTCCTGAACGTTCTGGCGATCTCGCTCAACGATTCGGCGGATTCGGTCCGGGGCGGCATTACGATCATTCCGCGCGTGTTCACTTTTGAGAACTATCAGCAAATCTTTCAATACGACGGCCTGATCACGGGTCTTCGCAACTCGATTATCCGGACTGTGGCCGGTACGCTGCTGGGCCTGCTCAGCGCCTCCATGCTGGCTTACACGCTCAGCCGTCCGGACTTCCAGGCCCGCAAGTTCACTTCGACGTTCCTGGTTGTAACCATGTATGTAACCGGCGGTCTGATTCCGGTGTACATCCTGTTCCGCGACCTGCACCTGCTGGGCACGTTCTGGGTATACATCCTGCCGGGTATCGTGAGCGCGTTCAACGTTATCGTCATCCGTTCCTTTATCGACGGGCTGCCGTACGCGCTTCAAGAATCGGCCAAGCTCGACGGAGCGAACGACTTCACGATCTATTGGAGAATCATTCTTCCGCTGTGTAAGCCGGTGCTTGCGACGATCGCGCTGTTCCTAGCGGTCGGCCAATGGAACTCCTGGTTCGACTCTTATCTGTACAACGGCAGCCACGCCGAATGGACGACGCTGCAGTTCGAACTGATGAAGGTGCTCCAGAGCACCCAGCAGGGTGGAAGCGGCGGAATGGTCAACCCCAACAATATGGCGGAGCAGATGAAGCAGATCTCGCCGGAAGCGATCAAGATGGCGATTACGGTCGTCGTTACGGTCCCGATCCTGGTCGTGTATCCGTTCCTGCAAAAGTACTTCGTCAGCGGCATGACCCTGGGAGCGGTAAAGTCTTAATCGCTTCCCGGACAATTCAGGTATCGGAGGGAGATTCCGGTCTCCCTTTATACGCAGGGCGCTTTGCGAAATTCGCCTGAAGAACTTTTCCAGCAATTTTGACAAAGAGCTCAACTATAGATAAAGAATATTTTCAGGGTGATTTGAAAGGGAGGTTTTTTAAAGTGGTAAGCAAGAAAGCAAAATGGGTAGCACCGGTTGCTCTGGCATCGATCGTGGGATTGACGGCCTGCGGCGGCGGAAGCAGCAGCAGCGACGACAAAGCGGCGGCGGATACGGAAAACGGACCGATTACGTTCTCGCTGTTCAGCGCCGATTCCAACAACAACTGGGCAAACATGCAGGACGAAGTAGGCAAAAAGATTACCGAGAAGACGGGCGTAACGCTGAATGCCGAATACGCGGTCGGGGGCGACACGCAGAAAGTTTCCCTGATGATCGCATCCGGCGAATATCCGGATCTGATCATGCCTAAAGGCGACACAACGAAGCTGGTCGAAGCCGACGCGCTGGTCGACCTGACGGATCTGATCGATAAATACGCTCCGAATATCAAGAAACTTTACGAAAACGATATGAACCGCCTGAAATTTAGCAAAGAAGATCCGTCCATTTATATCATCCCGACATACAGCGGCGTGGGTCAAACCTCGTTCGACGCGGGCGGCGGTTTCGAGCTGCAGCTGGAAGTCCTGAAAGAACTGGGCTATCCGGAAATCCGTACGCTCGACGATTACGAGAAAGCGTTGAAAGAATACTATGCGAAAAACCCGACGATCAACGGACAGCCGACGATTCCGCTGTCGCTGAACGCGGACGACTGGAAGATCATGATCGGCGTAACGAACCCGGCGTTCCTGGCTACCGGCCTGCCGGATAACGGCGAATTCTACATCAATCCGGAAACGTACGAAGCGCAGCTGCACTACAAGCGCCCGGAAGAAAAAGAATATTTCCGCTGGTTGAACAAAATGTACAACGAAGGCCTGCTGGACAAAGAAACGTTTACGCAAAAAAGCGACCAATACCTGGCGAAGATCTCCAGCGGACGCGTGCTCGGCACGATCAACCAGGAGTGGGACTACTCCGAAGCGGAGAACACGCTGAAAGCTTCGAGCGACAAAACGATGCAAAACCGCATCTTCGGACACTTCCCGGTTACGCTGAACACCGAGTATAAAGACCACTCCTTCATGGATGTAGGTTTCCCGGGCGGATACGGAATCGGCATTACGACGAATCTGAGCGAAGCGGAGCAAATCCGCGCGATCAAATTCCTCGACTGGATGGCTTCCGAAGAAGGACAGGTTCTGAACAACTGGGGTATCGAAGGCGAGCAGTACAAAGTCGAAAACGGCAAACGCGTAATCCCGCAGGAAGTGCAGGATCGCAAAACGAGCGACAACGCCGCATTCACCAAAGAAACGGGTATCGGCATGTACACGCTGATGTCCCCGCACTACGGCGACGGCGTAAAAGATTCGACGGACAACTACTACACAACGAACTTCCCGGAACAAATTCAAGCCGCTTATACGCAGCCTGAAAAAGACGCGCTTAAAGAATACGGCGCACAAACCTGGAAGGATATCTTCCCGCCTGCGGACGAACTGGGCACAAGCCCATGGGGCGCGGCTTACAACCTGCCCGCACCGACAGATCCGTCTTATACAGTAGGCTTCCAGAAATCGCAGGATATCGTGCGTAAACGCATTCCGGAAGCGATCCTGGCTTCGCCGGATAAGTTCGACGGCATCTTCGACGGCATGATTGAAGAGCTGAACGCGGCCGATATCGTAGCTATGGAAAAAATGTTTACTCAGCAAATCAAAAATACGGTTGAACTTTACGAAGGCAAGTAAGCAGCCGCAGCATAGAAACGTAGAAAAAGGCCCCTTTTAAGGGCCTTTTTTCTTTTTGAAGAAAAAATAAACATTTCTGTTGACAAGAATGACGCAGCGCGCTATATTCTTAAGTGTAAGCACTTACATTATCTAATGAAGCAAAACATCAAAGCAAATGAAGAGGCAGGTTTCGAAAACGCTTCACCCAACTATTAACAAAAGCGCCAGCACAGGAGAATGAACTTAATTCATAATTAGCTTTTATGATTTAATTGTGTAAGCGCTATTAATGGGAACATTGAGAGAAATGCCAAGCCGGCGGTAGCCGGCGGAATAAGGATCGGTATAACCGGGCGGCGCCCGTTGTACACATATAAAATCCATCCAAAGGGGGATGTAGATTGATGAAGGGGAAAACGAAAAAAATGGCGGCTCTGCTTATGACGAGCACGCTGGTTGTAGCGGCGGGATGCGGTGGCGGCGGTACCACGAAGACGGCGGATGCGCCGGCAAAGAGCAGCGATACCGGAACGGAAACGACCACGACCGGAGCGGACAACGCAGCCGCGACGGTGAGCACGGACCCGATTACCTTCACGTTCTTCGGCGGCGACGCCAGCCCGAACTGGAACAACATGCAGGACGCGGTAGGCAAAAAGATCACCGAGAAGACGGGTGTATCGCTGAATGCGGAATTCGCCGTCAGCGGCACCGACCAGCAGAAGATCGCGCTGATGATCGCTTCCGGCGAATATCCGCAGATCATTTTCCCGAAAGGCGAAACGAGCAAACTGGTCGAAGCGGGCGCCATGGTGGATCTCACCGACCTGATCGACAAGTATGCGCCCAACATCAAGAAAATCTACGGTCCTTACATGAATCGCCTGAGATACAGCAAGGACGACCCTTCCATCTACACCATCCCTACCAATAGCATGGTCGACAATACGTACTTCGATGCGGGCGGCGGATTCGAACTCCAGCTCGACGTACTGAAAGAACTGGGCTATCCGGAAATCCGTACGACCGAAGACTTTGAGAAAGCGCTCAAAGACTACTATGCGAAACACCCGACGATCGACGGCCAGCCGACGATCCCGCTGCTGCTGAACGCGGACGACTGGAAGATCATGATCACGGTAACGAACCCCGCGGTTTACGCAACGGGCGGACCGGACGACGGCGAGTTCTATATCGATCCGGAAACGTACGAAGCGAAGCTGCACTACAAACGTCCGGAAGAAAAAGAATATTTCCGCTGGCTGAACCATATGTACAACACCGGCCTGCTGGATAAAGAAACCTTTACGCAAAAGAACGACCAGTACCTGGCGAAGATCGCCAGCGGCCGCGTACTCGGCCTGATCGACCAGAACTGGGATTACGGCGAAGCCGAAAACTCCCTGAAGAGCGCGGGCAAATACGAGCGCACTTACGGTCACTTCCCGGTTACGCTGAGCGAAGAGTACAAAGACCACTCGTTCGTCGATATCGGCAACGGCAGCGGCTACGGCGTGGGCTTCACGACCGCGATGAAAGAAGAAGACCAAATTCGCGCGATTCAATTCCTGGACTGGATGGCTTCCGATGAAGGCCAGATCCTCAACAACTGGGGCATCGAAGGCGAACAGTATACGATGGAGAACGGCAAGCGCGTGATTCCGCAGGACGTGCAGGACCGCAAAAACAACGACAACGCCAACTTCACCAAAGAAACGGGTATCGGCATGTACGCTCCGGTTACCGTTCGCTACGGCGACGGCGTGAAGGATTCGACGGACAACTACTACACGACGAACTATCCGGAACAAATCACGGCCAACTACAGCGAACCGATGAAGGAAGCGCTGAAAGCGTACAAAGCCACGACCTGGAAAGACCTGTTCCCCGGCAAAGACGAATTCCCGGTTAAAGCATGGGGCGCGGCGTACAACCTGCCGTCGCCAAGCAGCCCGGACTTCACCGTACCGTTCCAAAAATCGCAGGATATCGTCCGCAAAGCGATCCCGGCCGCAATCGTGGCTACACCGGATCAATTCGAAGGCATCTACGACCAAATGCTGACCGATCTCGAAGGTTCCGATATTCCGAAAATGGAAGCTATGTATACGGAACTGATTAAAAACACCGTGGACACATGGGGCGGCACCGAAGCCAAATAAGCAGTAACCCCAATGACGAAAGACCTTCATCCGCTGAGGATGGAGGTCTTTTTGCTGCAAAACCATTGCAAAGCTGAACAAAATAAGTCGATCGACATGCGCGGTGCGGGAAAGAGATATTTTTCGAACAAAGAAGGCCATTCGAAGCGTTTCGATTGTAAACGGGCCGGGTAGTGGACATAAAGGGAAACTTTTGATTTTCCTTTTATGAAAGCGCTTAATTAAATAGGGTTCGCGTACAGAAAAATCGGAAGGGCGGGGTAATATGAAAAAAACAAAAGGGGCGAAAGCGGCGCTGCTGCTGACCGCGGTGTCGTTGACGGCGGCAGGCTGCGGAAACGGGTCGTCCGAACCGTCAAAGCAGGCTGCGAACACAGAAGAAAACGAAACGTCGCCGGTGACGTTTACCTTTTTCGGCGGGGACGCCAATCCGAACTGGACCGGCATGAACGACGAAACGGGCAAAGCGATCGTGGAAAAAACGGGCGTAACCATCGACGGCGAGTTCGCGATCAGCGGTACCGACCAGCAGAAGATCGCGCTGATGATCGCCTCCGGCGAGTACCCCGAAATCCTGTATCCCAAAGGCGAAACGAGCAAGCTGGTCGAAGCGGGGGCGCTGGTGGATCTGACCGACCTGATCGACAAGTACGCGCCCAATATCAAAAAGCTGTACGGTCCGTACATGAACCGGCTGCGCTACAGCAAAGACGATCCCGCCATTTATACGATTCCTACCAATACGGCGGTCGACAATACGGCTTTCGACGCGGGGGGAGGCTTCGAGCTGCAGCTGGCCGTGCTGGAAGAGCTGGGCTACCCGGAGATCCGCACAACGGAAGATTTTGAAAAAGCGCTCAAAGAGTACTACGCCAAGCATCCGACGATCGACGGCCAGCCGACGATTCCGCTGCTGCTGAACGCGGACGACTGGAAGATCATGATTACGGTAACGAACCCGGCCGTATACGCGACGGGCGGACCGGACGACGGAGAGTTCCATATCGATCCGGACACGTACGAAGCAAAACTGCATTACAAGCGCCCGGAAGAAAAAGAATATTTCCGCTGGCTGAACCATATGTATAATGAAGGACTGCTCGACAAAGAAACGTTTACGCAGAAGAACGACCAGTATTTGTCCAAGATCGCCAGCGGCCGCGTACTCGGGCTGATCGATCAGGATTGGGATTACGCCGAAGCCGAAAACTCGCTCAAAGCGGCCGGCAAATACGAACGGACTTACGGCCATTTTCCGGTCACGCTGAGCGAAGAATACAAAGACCATTCGTTTGTCGATATCGGCAATGCGTCGGGCTACGGGATTTCGTTTACCACGGCGATGAGCGAAGAGAAACAGATCCGGGCGATGAAGTTTCTCGACTGGATGGCGTCCGACGAAGGACAGGTTCTGGTCAACTGGGGAATCGAGGGCAAGCATTACAAGATCGAAAACGGCAAGCGGACGATTCCGGCCGATGTGTTGGAGCGCAAAAATAACGACAATACCAATTTTCAAAAAGAAACGGGGATCGGGCTGTATACGCCGTTCACGGTTCGCTACGGCGACGGCGTGAAAGACTCGACGGACAATTACTACACGACAAATTACCCGGAACAGATTACGGCCAATTACAGCGAACCGATGAAGAAAGCGCTGAAAGCGTACGATGCGACCACCTGGAAAGATTTGTTCCCGGGCAAAGAAGACTTTCCGGTCAAGGCGTGGGGGGCGGCGTACAATCTGCCTTCGCCGGGCGGGCCGGACTTTACCGTGCCTTACCAGAAATCGCAGGATATCGTGCGCAAAGCGATTCCGGCGGCGATCGTCGCTCCGACGGATCGATTCGACGCCATCTACGATCAAATGTTAAACGACCTGGAAGGCTCGGGCATTCCGCAGATGGAAGCCCTGTATACGCAGCTGATCAAGGATACGGTGGACGCCTGGGGCGGCGCGGATGCGAAATAGGATTTCATTCCGGCGATTGAAAGATCTTCATCGAAAGACCTTCATCGATAAGATGAAGGTCAGGCTGTCGAGAAAGCCGGGTATTGTTCCAAACGGAAAATAGCGGCACAGGTACACCTGTTTGGGGCGAAATCCTTCGATTTCTCCAAATAGCGACGCAGGTGCAGCTATTCGGGGATCAGAGGCCGAATCGAAGCGCAAAAGCTCGAAATTGGGTCTAGAATAAAAAGTGGACACGGAGTTAAGGGACACCGGATAATATGTAACAAAGAAAGAGGTGTCCGTTATGGCCGAGCAGCGTCAACGATATAACGAAGAATTCAAGAAACAAGCCGTCAAGTACGTCCAAGAGCAAACCAAAACCCTGCCGGAGATCGCGGAGGAAATGAATATCCCATCCGGTACGCTGAAAAACTGGATGACCAAGTACCGGTCATTCGAACATGAACCCGTCGCTTCGGCGAACCCCG
>NZ_JAULSA010000031.1 GCF_030518235.1 Saccharibacillus sp. CPCC 101409
TTGGCGATCTGTCCCCGGTTCAGTTTGCCGCACGGTTCAAGAAAAAAGTCGCTTAACGGGTCCTTTAATTACTGTCTACTATCTTGACAGAGGTCCAATATACACTTAAATTCTCGTCTTTTCGCTTATATGCAGACTTTTACGCGAAATAAGTGTACCTGTGACGTTATTTTAAAATAATCTCGTCCGGGATCGAAAATAACTGCGTCTGCGCCGTTATTCGGCAGCGAAGCCGGACGAATAACGGCTTTGCCGGCCGGACGCAAAATGCGGCCCGCGCTATTCCAGCGCGAGCCGCACACTTTCTTCGGCCGCGGCGGCCAGATCGGCCTCGCCTCGCGCCCGCGCGTAGCGCAGCAGGAGCACGGCGGTGTACACGCCCTTGAAACGGGCGAGCCGCCGGGTGTCCGCGTCCGCTTCGCCGTATGCGGCGAAGAAGATCTCCCGCCCTTCCGGCGGGAGAAACGCGTAGGCGATCGACAGATCGATCGCCGGATGCCCCAGATGCGCGTCGCCCCAGTCGATGACGCCGCAGACCCTGCCTTCCCCGTCCGCAATCAGGTTGCGGAGGTGCAGGTCGCCGTGCACCGGCACGACAGCCGGCGCGTGCGGCCGGGCCGCGGGCCCGTGCGCGCCGGAGCCGCGCGCAAAATCAAGCGCCGCCGCGGCGCCGGCCCACGGGCCGGCTTCCTCCAGCGCGAGGAGGTTCGCCTCCAGCATCGGGCGGCGCTTCGCGAGGTCGAGCCGTCCGAGCGTGTCGGGCCGCAGGCCCAGTTCCCGCGCCTGCGCCGCGGGAAAGCCGTGCAGCTCGCGCAGGAACAGCGCGAGTGGCTCCGCCGACGCCAGCCGCTGCGCGCGCGTCGGGGTCTCCGGCACGCTCCCTGCGACGAGCGTGAAGCCCGCGAACGGCCACGGGCAGCCGTTCCCGCCGGAGCCGATGTACACCGGCTCCGGCACGGCGAGCGGCAGCCGCCCGGCCAGCTCCGGCAGCAGCCGGAGCTCGGTGCGCAGCAGCTCCGCGGCGAGCGCGCGCCGCGGAAAGCGGAACACCCATTTTTCGTTGACGCGAAAAATCGTATTGTCGAACCCTTCGCCGAAAGGTTCGACGCGCGGCGGAGCCAGCCGCGGGAACTGCGCGGCGATCAGCGCCGCCGCTTCCTCCGCCGTAACGGCATGTTCCGGCGCCCAGCCGCCCGTCAATCGAGACTCGCGACGCCGGCTTCGAGATTGCTCATCGCCAGCGCCAGGCGGTCGGTCAATTCGCCGAGGTCCTTTTTGCCCTGCGACGGCTCGCCGCCGGCGGTCGGGATCGGATCGCCGATCACGATCCGCGTTTTTTCTCCGCGCAGCAGGTCTTTCAGTCCCTTGGGACCCGAATAAGCGGCCGGCACGATCGGCACCTTCGCCAGATTCGCAATGGTCACGGCGCCGCGCTTGAGCGGCACGTCTTCGGACGTGCGGGTGCCCGACGGGAAGATCCCGATCGTTTTGCCCTGCTTCAGCAGTTGGATCGGCACTTTGAGGCTGCTCGGCCCCGGATTCTCGCGGTCCACCGGAAAAGCATTGATATCGCGCAGGAATTTATCGGCGATCTTTTTGCTGAACAATTCTTTTTTGGCCATAAAATGAACCTCGGCCGGCAGAATCGACGTGCCGAGCGCCACCACGTCCATCCAGCCCCGGTGCGTACACGTAATCACGTAGCCGCCTTCTTTGGGCAGCTTCTCCGCCCCGATAATCTCGAACTTTCCGAAACCGCGCAGCAGCATTCTGGCAAATCTGGCAATGGGTTGATACAACACGTCGACTGCTCCCTTCGCTTCAAGCGATTGTTCAAAGCGTATATGATTTAGTATCTGGTCCTAATTTTGAGGCGCGTTCCGACCGGTCTTCTTCGACGAATCGCACGCTTTCAGTGTACCATGCCCGCTTCTTCCTGAACAGCCGCCGACCGCGAAAAACCGCGCTCCTTTTGCCTTTACGGGTAGAAAGGCGGCGGCCGATAGCCTATAATGACGGTACACCCGTTCTTTTCGCTTCCCGCGAAAGAGCCTATCCGTAAACGAAGGAGACCGGCGATACGATGAGCGATTTTATTTTATTCAAACTGGCGGACAAAACTTATGGGATTCCGTTCGGCGAGATCGACGAAATCCAGAATTCCAAGCCCGGCACGTCGATTCCGTTCTCCGCAGACTGGCATGAAGGCGTTGTCAAGATCCGGGAAGATATCTATACCATTCTCAGTCTCCGCAAAAAGCTGAACGTCTCGTATGAACAGCAGCAGGATACCGATAAATTCATTCTGCTGCGCCGCGAAAAAGTGGCGCTGCTCGTGGACTCGCTCGACGATACGGCTTCCGTGCCGGAAACGGCGCTGTCCGAAAACGAGGAAACCGCCAGCCGCCGCTTCCTGCCGTCGGTGTTCGAACACGGCGACCGGCTCGTGCTGGTGCTGAGCGTCGAGGCCCTGCTGGCTTCGACCACCGGAGGCGGCGCTTAGATCCCGCCGATTCCTTTTGTATCGGTCCGCGCCCTTATCCGTTGGTCCGCCGGCCTCGCCGCTTCGACAGAGATCGAAGCCGGCGCGGGACCGGCGCTTTCTCGTCGGCTGCTTCCGCAGCCGTTCAAACCGCGCGCCGCACCAAGCGTTCGCTCCGCAGCGCACACAAAAACCCCCGATCCGGTGAGATCGGGGGTTTTTGGCGTTCCCGCGGCGGGTGTATGTTCGTGATGTCTGCCGCAAAAAGTTCGGATGTGCCGAAGAAATTGCTGTGTGTACTGGAGATAAGCTGCGTATGCTGCAATCGTTGGTTGAAATGCTGCGATCAAAGCTGCGTCTTCTGGGCCGCGGGAAGCACGGCGGCGATGGGTCGTCGCCGGTTGAATCGAGAGCGCCCGCCGGTGTCGCGTCAGAGGGACGATGGGTTGGTCGGAAGTTGTTCTGTGACGCTCTCATTGGATGAAACGCAGCGGTTCATTCTTTGGATCACTTTTTTATAAAAGTTTTTTTGATTTTTTTAAAAAAGTTTTTCGAGCCCGTTTCGGTCCCGGCCTCGGGCCCTATTTGGTCAAAATGATCGGTTCGCCTTTGGTGATGATCATCGTATGTTCATACTGGGCCACAAAGCTGCCGTCGTCCGTTTTGAGCGTCCAGCCGTCGTGCTCGTCTTCGAACGTTTCGCGCGCATTGGTGGAGACGAACGGTTCGAACGCGATAACCGCGCCGTCTTTCCACAGATCGGTATCGGTCGGATCGTAGTAGCTCAGGATATATTCCGGTTCGTCGTGCAGCGACAGGCCGATCCCGTGACCGGTCAGGTTCTCGATCATATTGAAGCCGCGCTTGCGCGCCGCGTTGTACGCCGCTTTGCCCGCATTGTTGCGCTTGGAGCCCGCTTTGATCTTCGCGGCTCCCGCTTCGAACGCTTCCACCGCCGCTTCGCACAGCTTGACCAGGCGCGGATCGCCCTGTCCGGCCACGAACGATACGCCCGTATCGGCAAAGTAACCGTCGCAGGAAGCCGAGACGTCCACATTGACCAGATCGCCTTCCTGAATCACGCGTTCCCCCGGAATGCCGTGCGCCACTTCTTCATTGATGCTGATGCAGGTATAGCCCGGAAAGTCGTATGTCGACTTCGGCGCCGACACCGCTCCGTGTTCTTCGAACAGCTCGGCCGCGCGCAGATCCAGATCGATCGTGCGGACTCCCGGCTTCGCCATTTCTTTGAGTTCGTCGCGAATCAGCGCGACGATCCGTCCTATTTTTTTCAAACCTTCGATTTCTTGTTCCGTCTTTGCAATCATGCCTGTCGTTCTCCTTTGGTTGAATGGTTTAGGGATTCGCGGTAGTTGTGCTCCGACAGCACCGTAATCCCGTGTCTGCGCAGCAGCGCCGTCGTGACGCCGTGCCCGGCGGCTTTGGTTCCGTCGAAAGCCCCGTTATAGATCTCGGCGCTGCCGCACGAAGGGCTGTTTTCTTTCAAAACGACCGTATGCGCGCCGAGCTCGCGAGCTTTCTCCAGCGTAAGCCGCGCGCCGCGCAGATACAGCTCGGTCACATCGGCGCCGGAAATCTCGATCACGCGCGCCCGGCCGTCGAGCACGTCGTCGCCGCCTCCGCCGACAATCTCCGCCGGTTCGCGGGGCGTGACGAAGCCTCCGAGCAGTTCGGGACAGACCGCGGCGGCGCGCCCCGCTTCGACTTCCGCGCGAATGCCGGCGTTCAGGCTGTGCGTTCCGTTGTAGCGGACCGTCTGCCCGGCCAGGCATGAACTTACCAGAATCATCGCGTTCCCTCCTTGCCGTTACCGCCTATTATACCACCGCCGCCCGCTTCTTTCTTGTTTGCCGCAAAAAAGGTCCCGAAGCGTCTAAGCTCCGGAACCCCGCCCAATCGTCAAACCGGTTTTACCATCCCAGTACGTCCTGCAGCGCCGGCGCCAGCCGGTCCGCCATCTTCGCGTTGCCCTGCACCGACGGATGCAGCGCATCGTTGAAATCCCCGGCGTCCGCCGACAGCCAGCCGGCCGTTTCGACCAGATGCAGCCGCGTTTCGCCTTCGCCCGCGCGATCCTGGACCGCAAGCGCGGCGGCGTCCGCCATATAGCCGTTCAGCGGACGGATCACGACCAGCTCGCTGCCGGGATGAACGTCGCGCAGCCGGCGCAGGAATTCCGCGTACTCCCGCCGGAACGTTTCCGGCTCTACACCGGCCCGCTCGTCGTTCGTGCCCAGATTGACCACCACCGCGTCCGGCTGCCGACCGGCAAAATCCCAGTCCGGCGAGTTCGCGTAATCGATCGGCTGAAGCTTGAAGTACTGCCCGCTCATTCCGAGCGGCGGATGGCCGTTGCAGGAGACGCCGTTCGTCAGGCAGATGCCCGTATACGCGATCTGCGTATGATCCGCGTTTAGCCGCTCCGCGGTCAGCCAGGCGTACGAGTCCATCGACACGCCCGGCGTCTTATAGCCGACCGTAATCGAATCGCCGACGAACTCGATCCAGCGCTGCCGCTTGGGGGCTTCCGCCGTCTGCGCGCCTTCGTCCAGAAGCAGGCCCTGAAACGAGATTACATCGAGGATGTTTCGCGTAACGACGCTTACGGTATGCGTGCCTTCCTCAAGCGGACGGCGCGTTAGATTCACGATGCCCGAAGCGTTCTTATACAGCCGGTAAGGACCGCCGTCGATCGACGCATACAGATCGGAACCGGCCGGCGCGGGCGCCGAACCCAGCTTGAGCCGCACGCTTGTGCCGGTGAATCCGGCCGTGAACGAAGTGCCGGCCCAATAGCCGCGGTACGTATCCGGCGCGCTTTGGTCCCAGCGGCCGACGTACTGGATATTCGGATCTTCGGGCGCGACCGCCGTCATATCCGCGCTCACCTGCCCGATCGACGGAGCGGCGAGCAGCACGGTGGTGACAATCAGCAGAAAAACGAAAAACTTGCGGGCCGAAACGGCCGGCGTAACCAGCTTCGTGAAGGACTTGCGGATGTTCAATCGGTTCGCTCCTTTAGCAAGAGGAAATTTTCATGGAAGTTCGGATCGGGAGCCCGTTATGCAAAAGGTTGCTAACTGGTTTAATTTGTAAGTTTCACAGTGAATTTATTATACCTTTTTTTCGGCTGAAAACCAGTTGTTTTTTTATCATAAAACCCCCGACGCCCGAATGGGCGAATCGGGGGTCTGCTGCGAACGGCCGATCAATCCGCCGCCTGCCGCGCGTCTGTCTCCAGCGGCTCATAATCGAACCAGTCGAACAGCGCGGGTTCGCTTTCGCCGGGGCACGGTCCGCCGACGGCATACATGGCGATGATTACGCCGGTAAATCCTCCCGCCATTTCGGTGGACAGGAAATGCGTTTCGCCGCTTCCGGCGTCGACCCGCTGTCCGCTTCCTTCTTCCGGCCCAAAGCGGAAGAAGAACAGGTCCGGGCGCGCATCGGCTTCCAGAACGACCGGACCGGCCGGGCAGTCGTAGACCTGCTCCGTTATCATCGATCCGACTCTTTTGCGCAGTACGACCGCTTTGCGTCCTTCGCGCCGCGCAATGAACAGGTCGTAATGATACTTCTCGTTCATAAACAGGGTCAGGCCGGCTTCTTGTCCGTCTGCCCGCGGTTCGAAGGTCAGCGAAGCGGCTGTCCGGCAGCGAAAGTGCGATAGCCGCCGGCCGACGAAGACCGGCGCTTTGCCGTCGTCCAGCGTCGTTTTGTCGCCCCGAAGCGCCAGATAACCGCGCCGCTCGCGCAGCGACCGGCTGCCCGGCCTCGGGTTGCGCAGAAAGATCCATTCCAGCCCCAGTTCTTCCGACTCGAAATGATCCCGGACCGGCGGCTGCGGCCAGACTCTTGCCGGCAGCTGCGGCGCTTGCATCTCGCCGTCGATCACTCCGCCCCGGCCGAAGATCGGCCAACCGTCTTCCGTCCACGTCACCGGCGCCAGAAAAGTCTCGCGGCCCAGATGGTGGCGCTTGGGGTACGCGGCGGGACGGATGCCGAGCAGCACCGCCCACCAGCTTCCGTCCTGCGCCTGCACGAGATCGGCATGACCGGTCGCCTGAATCCCGCTGTCCATGCTTCGATGCGAAAGAATCGGATTGTGCGGGCACGCTTCGTACGGGCCGTACGGCTGCGCGCTTCTGGCAATCGTCTCCATATGGCCGTACTCGGTGCCGCCTTCCGCGATCATCAGGTAATAAAGTGCGCCGACTTTGTACAGATGCGGTCCCTCCGGACACGCTCCGCCCGTGCCCTGCCAGATCAGACGGCTTGGAGTTAGCAGGACGCCGGTCTCGATCTCCATCTCGCATTGATAGATTCCGTTTCCTTCGCCGCCGTCGCAGGCCGACTGGAAGTAGACCTTCCCGTCTTCGTCGAACAGCAGCGACGGATCGATCCCGCCCTGGGCGACGGGAATCGGATCGGACCACGGGCCTGCGGGATTCCGCGCGCGCACATAAAAATTTCCGATCCCGCTTACATTCGTCGTCGTCATATAGAACCAGCCGTCGTGATGCCGCAGCGTCGGGGCAAAGATGCCGCCCGAGCTGCCAGCCTCGCCCAGAGGCAGCTGGACTTCGTTCGTCAGACAGTGCCCGATCCGGCGCCAGTGCACCAGATCGCGGCTGTGGAATACGGGCACGCCCGGAAAATATTCGAAGGTGCTTGTAACCAGATAATAATCTTCGCCTACCCGGCAGATGCTGGGATCGGGATGAAAACCGGGAATAACCGGGTTTGCGTATTTCATTTGCTCCGCACTCCTATTCTGATCTTTATCTATTCGCCGAGCCGGCCCGCGCTCAATTGTTCCAGAGCTTCACCAGGTCCTGGACATAGCGGGTAAAGCCCTGTTCCATCTTCTCCACGCCGCCGTCGATCAGCTCCTGCTGATAAGCGTCCCACAGCCCGTCGAATTTCTCCGGCTTGGCGACGACCATCTCCGGTATCCTTTTCCACGTAATATCTTTCATCTGATTCGTCAGCAGAGTTACGTTGTCGCTGCTCGGCACCGCGATATTCCAGGCCGCTCCCCAAGGTTTGACCGGAAACTCGTCTTCGTTCGGGAACAGATCCATCCAGGTCTTCGCGTCGTAAGCCGCCAGCGTTTCCTTATCGGCCTCGCTGTAGTTGGCGGAGATCAGATCGGGCGTATTTTTCGTATAATAGTTGCCGCTCGGGTCCTGCACGCCGTCGCCGTAACGCGCGCTCATCAGCGAGTAGAAGCCGAGGCCCGTCTCCCGGCTGAATGCCGAGTTATCGTTCGTGATGCGATCCTGCACGTCCGCCGGAACGACGCGTTTGCCGTCTTCGACTTGGTACTGCTCGCCTTCGATGCCCCAGTTGTTCATGATCTGCGCTTCGTCGGAAGCCAGGTAGTCGAGGAATTTAATCGCGCGAACCGGGTCTTTGCACGCGGTCGTAATGCCTACGCCCCAGCCGGACATAAAGCCCGTCGACTGCATCCGGTTATCCTTATATCGATCCGACAGCGTAACCGAGTAATGGCCGTACGTATCTTCGTATTTGCCGGCGCTTTTCAGGGAATTCTCCGCTTCGGCATAGCCCCAGTCCGCGTCCACGATACCGACCACGCGGCCCGAAGACACTTTTGCCAGATACTGATCGTTTTTCTGCACGAAAGTATCTTTGTCCAGCAGCCCGTCGTTATACATACGGTTCAGCCATTTAAAGTATTCTTTCTCGCCTTCCGTGCGGTAATGGTAGGTCGCTTCGTACGTCTTCGGGTCGATGTAATATTCGCCGTCGCCCGATTTGCCCGTCACTTCGGCGGCTGGATTGGTCACGGTAATCGACATATGCCAGTCGTCCGCGTTCAGCGTCATGCCGATCGTCGGATTGCCCTGCTCGTCGGTCGGATGCTTCGCCACGTAATCGCGGATCACTTTCTCGTAATCTTCCAGCGTTTTGACCTCCGGGTAGCCCGCTTCTTTCACCGCTTTGTGCTGAAGTTCGAATCCGGCGCCCGCAACGAGCGTCTTGGTGCCTACCGCCGAGTATGTGGGAAGCACGTAGATCGATTGATCTTCGTTACTGTAACGCAGACGTTTCAGCTGATCGCCGTACACTTTCTTGATGTTCGGCGCGTACTTGTCGATCAGGTCGGTCAGATCGAGCATCGCGCCGGCTTCGATAAATTTGTCCACGTCGCCTTTTGCGCTCAGCAGTTCCGGATACTCGCCGCTCGCGACGACCAGCGCCAGCTTCTGCGACGGATCGGCTACGGCGAATTCCGCATTAATCGTAACACCCGTTTTTTCCGTAATGGCTTTGCCCACCGCGTCCTGCATATTGTTCCAGTTCGGATTCGGGTCCGCGCCGAAGAAAGAGAAGCTGATCGGCGCCGTCGGATCTCCTTCCGCCGCGCCGTCCGTTTCTTTTCCGCTTGGGCCTCCGCATCCCGCCAGCAGTCCCATCGTCAGAGCCGCCGCTGCGGCCGCCATCCATTTGCGCTTGTTCATGGTTGTTCCCCCAATTTCTATGGTCGGATAGAAAACGCGCCGCCGGGACGGTCTCGCAGGCCGCGCTTTACGGTTGAATACGCTTGCAACTTTTTCATTTTCGCTTGTCCACCGCGTTTTCTCCACCTCGAATTTTACGGAAGTACAGACGGGGCAGCCTTGATTTTCCGGTCCCGAACTAGCATGATATAGACATTCATTTCGGGGCATTCCGCGATCCGGACCCGAAGCTCGGAGGTACGATTATGAGCAGCGTTTATCTGAACTGGTTTACGACGGACAACGCTTTTCCTTTCTTTATTCAATACGGCGGACACGACGAAGATATGGATCTGCACCGGCATGTGGATTTCTCGGAACTGGTCATCGTGCTGAGCGGCAACGCCAGGCATATCGTCAACGACGAAGAATCTTTTATCAAAAAAGGCAACGCCTTCGTCATCAACGGGACGACGGCGCATGCCTATAAGGAACCGCACGATTTTAAAATTTGCAATATTATGTACCGGCCCGAGATGCTGGCGGCCGCGGGGCCGGACCTGCGCATCTCGACGGGTTTTCAGGCGCTGTTCGTGCTGCAGCCGCTTTATTCGGACAGGCGCGCGCGGTCGGACAAGCTGAGCCTGCCCATGGCGGGCGTGGAGCATGTCGGAGCGCTGATTGCGGCCATGATCGGCGAATACGAACAGAAGCTTCAAGGGTATCAAACGATGCTGATCGCAAGGTTTATGGAGCTGGTCGTCTACCTTTGCCGCAACTACGATACGCAGAGCCGCGAAGCGCCAGACTCCCTGACGCATCTGGCGAACGCCGTTTCGTTTATGGAAGACCATTATCTGGAGCCGCTGACCCTGGAACAGATCGCCTCACAGGCCGGCATCTCGGTCCGCCACCTGAACCGCATGTTCAAAGCGTATTACCGCACGACCCCGGTGTCCTACCTGCAAAGCCTGCGCCTGGAACGCTCCCGCATGCTGCTCAAACGCAGCGACCTGCCGGTAACGCAGATCTCGTACGAATGCGGGTTCAACGACAGCAACTATTTTACGCGGCAGTTTACGAAGGCTTACGGGATGCCGCCTAAAGCATATCGGCAGCGATTGTCGCATCAATAAGAAAAAGCCCGACGCTGAGTAGATACGTCGGGCCTTCGGCAAACAAACGGCA
The DNA here is from genome assembly GCF_030518235.1 of Saccharibacillus sp. CPCC 101409. Lineage (GTDB taxonomy): Bacteria > Bacillota > Bacilli > Paenibacillales > Paenibacillaceae > Saccharibacillus. The sequence continues at coordinate 10,159 of NZ_JAULSA010000031.1, forward strand.
GATTGCCGGGATCGCTGTGCTATTTACTGTTCAACCTACGCTTACAGCGTGGCAATATCGATCACAAACCGGTATTTGACATCCGAGGCCAGCACGCGTTCCCAGGCTTCGTCGATCCGGTCGGCGGAAATGACTTCGATCTCGGGCGTAATACCGTGCTCCGCGCAGAAGTCCAGCATTTCCTGCGTTTCGCGAATGCCGCCGATCGACGAGCCCGCAAACGAACGGCGCTGCGGAATCAGCGAGAACACCTGCACCGGCAGCGGTTCCGATGGAGCTCCGACATTAACCAGCGTACCGTCGACCGCCAGCAGCGACAGATACGCATTGATGTCGATCTGCGCGCTTACAGTATTGACGATCAGATCGAACGATCCGGCCAGCGCCTTGAACGTCTCCGCGTCGCTTGTTGCATAATAACGATCGGCGCCGAGCTTCAAGCCGTCTTCTTTCTTTTTCAGCGTTTGCGACAGCACGGTTACTTCGGCTCCCATCGCATGGGCAAACTTCACCGCCATATGCCCCAGACCGCCGAGGCCGACGACCGCGATCTTCTTGCCGGGAGCCGCTTCCCAGTGGCGCAGCGGCGAGTAGGTCGTGATACCGGCGCAGAGCAGCGGAGCCGCCGCGTCCAAAGCGATTCCGTCCGGGATTCTTACGACAAACTCTTCCGTAACGACGATATGGCTGGAATAGCCGCCCTGCGTATATTGTCCGTAGCGGTCGACCGCGCCGTAAGTGCCCGTCATGCCTTCGAGGCAGTACTGCTCTTCGCCGTTATGACAGTGCACGCACTCGCCGCAGGAATCGACCATGCAGCCTACGCCGACCCGGTCGCCGACCGTGTGACCGGTCACCGCGGAACCGACCGCCGCAACGATGCCAGCGATCTCGTGTCCCGGTACAAACGGATATTGAACCGGTCCCCACTCGCCGCGGGCGCTGTGAATATCGGAATGGCAGATCCCGGCGTATTTGATTTCGATCAAAATATCGTGCGGTTGGAGGTCCCGGCGTTGAATCTCGGCGGATTGGAACGGACCTTCGGCCTGGAAGACGGCGCGCGCTTGAGCTGTTGACATTGGAAAACCTCCTGGAATTTCATTGGGATTGTTGATGATCGGTGCTGCAACCCCATGCTAAGCCTTAGAGTTAACTGTAAGTCAAGCGCGATTTTGGATTTTGATCCGGCGCAAGCCGATCGCTTTGACAGCCGGTCAAGGCAGTGTTAGAATCGAGCCGTATTAGAGTTCGCTCTATATTTAGATTTTGAAATAAAGGAGATCCCGAGTCATGAAAACTTATACCATCGGCGAAGCTGCCAGAGAATTGAATCTCACTCCTTATACGCTGCGCTACTACGATAAAGAAGGCTTGATGCCGTTTGTCGAGCGCACCTCCGGCGGAACCCGCTTTTTTAAAGAATCCGATCTGGAAGCGCTGCGCATCATCGAATGCCTGAAATCGACCAGTATGCCGATCAAGGAAATCAAGACGTTCATCGACTGGTGTTCCGACGGCGACGCCACTTTGCAGCAGCGGTTCGACATGTTCCGGGAACGCAAAGCCACGGTCGAAACGCAGATGCGGGAACTGCTGAAGACGATGCAGGTCATCGAGCATAAATGCGAGTATTACCGGATCGCGCTGGCGGCGGGCACCGAAAAGGTGCATCGGCACAAGCAGACGCGGAGGCGCTGTCGCACTGATCAACATGAATCTCCAAACGCGCAGCAAAAAAGGATTAGCCCGGGCGAACCGGAGCTAATCCTTTTATAAACTTCAAGCCGAACTCACAAAATCCGTTCTTACTCCACCGTTACGCTCTTCGCCAGGTTGCGCGGTTTGTCCACGTCGAGGCCCAGAGCCAGGGAAGCGTAGTACGCCAGCAGCTGCAAAGCGACAACCGACAGGGAAGGCGTCAGCAAAGGCAGCGTCTTCGGAATGGTGAATACTTCATCGACCGATTTCAGCAGTTCCTTCTCGTCTTCTTCATAGCAGATCGCCAGCACTTCGCCGCCGCGCGCTTTGACTTCCTTGATGTTGCTGACCGTTTTCTCCAGCAGCGCCTGCTCGGTCGCCAGCGCGATTACCGGTACGCCGTCTTCGATCAGCGCAAGCGTTCCGTGTTTCAATTCGCCGGCCGGGTAAGCTTCGGAGTGAATGTACGAGATTTCTTTCAGCTTCAGCGAGCCTTCCTGAGCGGCCGCAAAGTCCAGTCCGCGTCCGATAAAGAACAAGTGCTTGTGCGAGGAGAATTTCTCCGCATAAACTTTGATTTCTTCTTCGCGGGCCAGGATCGATTCGACTTGCTCCGGCAGAGCCTGCATGGCTGCCAGCGTCTCCGAGACCTGAGCTTCATCCTGCGTGCCGCGAACCTGCGCGAAGTACAAACCGAGCAGGTAGAACGCGATCAGCTGCGACGTATACGCTTTGGTCGAAGCCACGGCGATTTCCGGTCCGGCCAGCGTCGCGATCACGTCGTCCGCGTCGCGTGCGATGGAGCTGCCGACAACGTTCGTGATTGCCAGGACGTGCGCGCCGTTGGCGTGCGCTTCGCGCAGAGCGGCCAGCGTATCCGCCGTTTCGCCCGATTGGCTGACTACGATCACCAGCGTTTCCGGGGATACGATCGGCGAACGGTAGCGGTACTCGGACGCAACGTCCGTTTCGACCGGAATACGCACCAGGCGTTCCAGCACCGTACGTCCCACCAGACCGGCATGGTAAGCCGTGCCGCAGGCGATAATCTGTACGTTTTTGAGATTTTTGATCTGCTGCGCCGTCATATGGAAGTCCGGCAGCACGACTTTTTTGCCGCTTTCGTCGATGCGTCCGCGCATCGTATCCTGGTATGCGCGAGGCTGCTCATGCACTTCTTTGTGCATAAAGTGCTCGTAACCGCCTTTTTCGGCTGTGATGGCGTCCCATTCGATATGCGTCATTTCCCGGGTAATTTCGTTGCCTTCGATCGTCATCAGTTTGACGGTATCGCGGGTCAGCAGCGCCATTTCGCCGTCGTTCAGAATGAACACGTTGCGCGTATATTTCAGGATGGCCGGAATATCCGAGCCGATGAAGTTTTCGTTTTCGCCGATTCCGATAATCAGCGGGCTTGCCTGTCGTACCGCCACAAGGCGGTCCGGCTCGTATTCGGTCAGCACGCCCAGCGCAAACGCGCCGCGCAGATGCTTGATCGCTTTTTGTACGGCTTCCACGATATCGCCGTTATATTCGCGAGCAACCAGGTGGGAAATGACTTCGGTGTCCGTCTCGGAAACGAATTCCACGCCGCTTGCGATCAGCTCTTCTTTCAGATCCAGATAATTCTCGATGATGCCGTTGTGCACGACCGAGAATTTCTGCGTCGCATCGGTATGCGGGTGGGAATTGACGTCGGACGGTTTGCCGTGCGTCGCCCAACGGGTATGACCGATGCCGATCGAACCGACCAGCGGCGCGCCTTCCAGCTTGTTTTCCAGGTTAACCAGACGGCCGAGCGCTTTGGTCACTCGCAGTCCGCCGTCCGTGTATACCGCGATGCCCGCCGAGTCATACCCGCGGTATTCCAGCTTCGACAGACCTTCGATCAGTACGTCCTGCGTATTTCTTGCTCCGATATATCCTACGATTCCACACATGTTTAATTTCCTCCGCTCATGGGTTTGGGTACCGGGCTTCGAGCGGAATCGGATAGGCAAAGCTCTACATTTTGAAACAGCAAACAAAGCTTACGAAAAGTAGCGTTCCAGAGTCGTTCGGACGCACTGCTCCCGCGGTTGACGCAATATTCGCTTTTTCCAAATTGACGCACCGAAAAATACAGCCTCGCTGCATTTGCATTCGGCCGTTTGAGCTTTGCGTTTCGATCTGTCGACACGAAAAGCCCGATGAATGAGCATCCGCGGTTCGTTTGTGCGAACGGTCGCCCGTCCGTTTTGCGAAATCCGCTTACGGTTTGATGCCGTACCGGGAGGTCCCCGCCGAAAATTTCGAACACCTCCACCTCGTCAGCTTAAGCATGGCAGCGCAGGAAAAGCTCTCGCTTCCCCGCGCCTTCCGTTCCGCAGCCTAAGCTCTGGCGCTTATGAATCCGTTACCTTACAATCCTCGCTTTCTATGTATGAGTGAAGCCAAGCATCATTGGTCTTGAGAACAATATAATAGAGATGCCCGCCTGATTCCAAGCGGGCACCTCATCATTATATGACAGGATAAGTCGGTTTACAACTCCGGCGACCACATCTTCATTTACCCGGCGCGGGCCGCCGCGAATCCGGTCCTTCAGACCAGTTCGCTGCGCACCACATCGGCGATCTGCCCGACAACGCGATCGAGCTGGTCTTTGTCCGGCCCTTCCGCCATTACGCGAATCAGCGCTTCCGTGCCGGAAGGACGCACCAGTACGCGGCCTTCGCTGCCGAGCTCGCGCTCCACCGCTTCCACGGCGGCCAGGATCGCCGGATTGCCTTCGTAATTGCTCTTGTCCTGTACCCGCACGTTGACGAGCAGCTGCGGATACTGGCGCATCATCGCTTTGAGTTCGCTCAGCGGCTTGCCCGCCGCGGCCAGCGTATCGACCAGCTGGATCGCGGTCAACATGCCGTCTCCCGTCGTATTGTGGTCGAGGAAAATAACATGACCGGATTGTTCGCCGCCCAGGTTGTAGCCGCCCTTGCGCATCTCTTCCATGACGTAGCGGTCGCCGACCGCCGTTTTGACCGTATTCAATCCCAGCTTCTCGGCCGCTTTGTAGAAACCGATATTGCTCATTACGGTGGTCACGATCGTGCCGCCGTTCAGTTTGCCGCTGCGGTTCATCGCGTCGCCGCAGATGCACAGAATAAAGTCGCCGTCCACGATCTCGCCTTTGTCGTCCACGGCAATCAGGCGGTCCGCGTCGCCGTCGAACGCCAGGCCGAGATGCGCGCCGCTGCGCAGCACTTCTTCGCGCAGCGCTTCCGGATGCGTCGAGCCGACATGATCGTTGATGTTGAGTCCGTTCGGCTCCGTGCCGAGCGTAATAATTTCCGCGCCCAGATCGCGGAACAAGCGCGGCGCCAGCTCGTAAGCCGAGCCGTGCGCGCAGTCCAGTACGATTTTCAGGCCGGCGAACGATGTACTCACGGTCGTTTTGAGATAATCGAGGTACACGAACTTCGAATCGTCGTCGTTGACAATCGTTCCGAGTCCTTCGCCGATCGGACGAGGCAGTTCGTCGATCTCGGCATCCATCAGCGCTTCGATCTCAAGTTCGGTCTCATCGGACAGCTTGAAGCCGTCGCCGCCGAAATACTTGATTCCGTTATCTTGAACCGGATTGTGCGAAGCGGAGATCATCACGCCCGCATCGGCTTTCATCGTGCGGGTCAGATAAGCGACCGCCGGCGTTGAAACGACGCCCAGACGCACGACGTTCGCTCCGATCGACAGCAGGCCCGCGATCAGCGCAGATTCCAGCATCAATCCGGAAATACGCGTATCCATCCCGATCAGTATCGTCGGCTTCTCGACTTTGCCCGCCAGCACATAGCCGCCGCAGCGTCCGATCTTGTAAGCCAGTTCGGCTGTCAATTCCCGGTTGGCGACTCCGCGTACGCCGTCAGTTCCAAAATACTTTCCCATACGTTGTTCGTTCTCCTTTTATTTCAAAGACGTGCGCAGCGCGACGTATTCGAATTTCGATTGATATTTTAGTCATTCCTTGTTCGATCGTGCTTCTACCGCCCCGGTATTCGGCTAGGGCGTCGTTTCGGCGCCGGCTCCGGTCCCGGCATCGGGAGTTCCCGCGCCGGGAGCCGAATCGCCCGGAGTCGAATCACCGCTGTTTTCTTCGGGATTGACGTCGGGTTCCTGCGTTCCGCCTTCATCCTCGGCCGGAGGAGGAGTCTCTTCCGTATCGGCCGGAGGCTCCACCGTATTCCCCGGGTCGGCCGGCGTTTCCGTCTGCGGCTCGTCCGTATCGGCCGGAGGAGTGCTTTCGCCGCCGGAGTCCGTCTCCGGCTCTTCCTCCGTATTCGTCGGCGCCGTGCTGGGCGTTTCCTCCGGATCGGCGGGCTTTTCCTCGGTCTGTGTGATTTCCACGGCTACCGACAGCGCGCTTTCCCTGCTCATACGGATATAATCGGGCAGTTCGACTTTGAGTTCTACATCGTGTTTGCCCGCGTCCAGCCCGCTGACGTCGGCGGTCAGCTTAATATCGTCCGGACCGATAGCGGTCAGCAGGTCGGGCGCTCCCTCCACCGTTACGCTGACGGTTCGCGATGCCGGACTTGTCAGAACCGCTTCGGCGTTCTCCGCCGCGCCCACGATATTGACCGGCACGCCGGCGATCGTTTTTTGCTGATAAGGCACGACTTTGACCGTATAGTTGACGGAAGCGGGCACGATCCGGCTGACGCCGCTCGGAGGCGCAAGCTTCTCCGTATACGTCGTTGCGCCTTCTTCGCTGATCTCGCCCAGGTCGAGCGCGACCGGCGGATAGCTGTCCAGTTCTTTCAGCACTTCTTCGGGCCCGTACAGCGTCACCTGCTTCGCATTGCCCTGCACATCGGACAGAGCAAGGCCGTCGGGCAGCTCTCCGCTGTAACTGACGTTGAGCGGAAGCGTCTTGGAGGACAAGCTGCTCGAAATCGGGATCTGAACTTTGAGCGACGCAGGCGTAATCACGGCGTCTTCCAGCACTTCCCCGTTGTTGCTGTACGCAATCAGCTTGAGGGTGCTCGATACCGTCTCCGTCGCGCCGTCGATACTCATCTCGCCCTGAATCTTCTGCACCTGCTTCATTTCGCTGGCCGGCAGCGTGACCTGAACTTCGTTTCCATTTTCAAAAATCGGGTCGAGTTCCGCATAACTTTCGGCGGGCGTTCCCGTCGTAAGCACGACCGCATTGAAATTTTTCGTCACTTTCTCTTCGATCGTTACCGTGACTCTGGCGGGACTGATCGACAGCAGCTGTACACCCGACGGCGGATCGAACGTCAGCGGGACCTTGTACTGGCCGGGACCGGAAATATTGCTCAGATCCAGCTTCACCTGGTACTCGCTGCTGCTGAGCAGCGAAGTAAGCTGCGAGCGCTGTCCGGATATCTCTACGCTGACCCGCTGGGGATCGACGGATTTCAGCACATATTTGTCTTCGTCGAACCCGTAAGGCTCGACCGATAAATTCGTAATCGTCTGATTGCCCTGGGTGTTTCGCGTCATGGTCGGAGTGTCCGTATCCACATGAACCATCGCCCACAGAATGAGAGCGACGGCCAGCGCGATCACTTTGGCAATCGTGTTGTTGCTAAGCCATCTATCCATTCGGCTCGTCCCCTTTCTTTCTCCAGAACAAGCCCTTCTTCTCCTTGGCGGACGTCGTCGGCTTCAACTGCTCGTAAAGTTTGGATACCAGCGCTTCTTCGCTGACATCCCGCACGACTTTACCGTCGATGGCCAACGAGACCTGTCCGGTCTCTTCCGATACAATAACGGAAATGGAATCGGCCACTTCGCTGATCCCGATCGCCGCGCGGTGTCTCGTTCCGAGTTCTTTGCTGATAAACGGATTCTCGGACAGCGGCAAATAACAGGCCGCCGCCGACAATGTACGATCCTGTATAATAACGGCCCCGTCATGCAGAGGCGTATTCGGCGTGAAAATATTGATAAGCAGCTCGGACGTGACTACGGACTTCATCGGAATGCCCGATTCCGTATACTCGTTGAGCCCGGTGTGCCTCTCGAACACGACAAGCGCGCCGATCTTGCGTCTGGACAAGTAGGTGACGGCTTTCATCAGCTCGCCGATCATCTGTCCGACTTCCGCTTCGTCCGCCGTTCCCCGGCCGAACAGCTTGCCGCGGCCGAGCTGCTCCAGCCCGCGCCGCAGCTCCGGCTGGAAAATGATAAAGAGCGCCAGCACGCCGAAGGTGAACATCCGGTCCATCAGCCACTTCAATGTGTACAGATCGAGCCAGATACTGATCGCCCAGATCACAACCAGTACCAGAATGCCTTTGAGCAGCTGTACGGCCCGCGTGCCGCGGACCAGCAGAATCAATTGGTAAACGATATAAGTGACAATCAGAATATCGGCAATATCCTTGATCGAATCTTTCCATGTCAGGTTTGTAAAATAATCCATCATGACCCAAGCCCCCGTTATCTCCGTATCTCTCAGGCTACCGGTGCTATGTAGTTCTATATACCGGCGGTTCAGATCTCGTCCGAATTCCGTATCTATAGGTTATAACGTTCATGCCTGCGTTGCAAGCGACACCTGCTTATCTAGCAAAAAAGACGCCTTCACCCGTGCGGGCGAAGCGTCTTTTTTGCCTACTGCGATATCAAAAGGGCTTTAACGATACGCGACTTCGGAGACGAAATTGCCGAGTTTGTACCAGACCCAGTCCAAAGCTTGGTGAATATCTTTGACCTGGCCCGTTACATGCGCGGTGGATGCCTGATACGCCGATCCGTCGATTACCGTTACATTCCCCTCCACATCGCCGTAGATCTCGAGCTTTCCGCGTTGGACGGTGAGATCGCCGCTGACGGTCGTGCCTTCCGGCACAATCACCGTATCCCCCTGAACCTGAACGCGCTCCAAGTCGCTGCCTTTGACGACAAGCTGCGTATCCGCATTCCAGAACCCGATCGACGTGCCCAGCATAATAAGGATAAACGCGGCCGCTGCGGTCAAAGCCGGATGGCGCTGCACCCAACTCCAGACAGGGCTGTGCTTTTTGGGCTGCGGGAGGAAGCTCATGATGCGGTCGGTCATATCGTCCGGCGCGGATATTTCCGCCGGTCTGCGGTTTGCGGCGAAGATCATCATCTCCGTCTCTTCGAGACGTCGAAAAGCCGCTCGGCAGTCCGGACAGGCGTCAAAGTGACTTTGTAATTCGCGTGCCTGCTCCGAAGGCAGATCTCCATCCAGGTACTCGTGCATAAACGAGACGGCTTGTTTGCAATCCATATGAGCCAATCCTTTCGTAAAAACTCGGTAAAATCTGTTTTTGGCCTTATTATGCCCTACTCTATACGCGGGACTTCGAATATAGTTTCAACGTAAACGAAGGATTCGGCCCAAAATTTTATTTTGTCCCAATCAAGTTCGATTTTTTGTAAAATCTTTGCCGCGCAGGGTCCCTGCGCAGCGTGCCCGTGCAACAATTCCGCATAAAAAAACCGCAATCGCTTAACGATTCTGCGATTCCAGTTTTTTTCGCAGGAATTCACGGCCGCGGTGAACGCGCGTTTTGATTGTCGTCACCGGCATATCCAGCACATCGCTGATCTCCTGCAGCGACAATTCCTGCAAATATCTTAAAATCATAACCGTTTTATATTTGGGCGGCAGATCGTCGATCGCCTCGTGTATGGTCGTCCGGGTCTCGGAGATGAGATACTCCGTCTCCGGTGTCCGGTTATCGCCCGGAATGAGCGCGTAGCCGTCGGCGCCGTCCTGATCGCCGATTTCCGCGTCGAGCGAATATGTAGGTTTTCTTTTGCGCAGCCGGTCGATACTGAGATTCGTTCCGATCCGATAAATCCAGGTCGAGAATTTCTGCGCCTGGTCGTAACGATCGAGATTGCGGTATACCCGCAAAAACGTTTCCTGTACGACATCTTCCGCTTCGTGACGATTGTTCAACATCCGATAAGCAAGATGATAAATTCGGTCTTTATAGAGATCAACGATTTCGGCGAAAGCCCTCTGGTCTCCTTTGAGCGCAAGCTTCACCAATCTCGTTTCCAGATTGTCCACCATGTCTCCCCCAGACTAAGCCCGCTGGATCGGGAACCGGGAATCGCTCCCGTTATGTCTTCTAGTTCCCTTAACAACTTCAGGCAAGCATTCATGCAGTACGGTACGTCGGCATCGGGAGGTATTCCGCAATGCGTCATGTTCAAATCGTAATTCATGCGGCGTTAAAAAGCAACACTGCTGCTGTAACTTCTTCCAACCTCTTACATGATTTTCACGATTAAATTTATGCGCCGGCGCATAAACGCGAAAAACCGCGTCCCCGCCAAAAGGAGGACACGGTTTTCGTTTCCGCCGTCGTGAACCGGCGGCGAAAGCGGCGCTGCGCGGATCGCGCGCAGCGCACGGGCGAACCGTTCGTTCGCGCCGTTCGTCGCGAAGGGCATCAGCCCGTATTGCGCAGCCCAGCCGCGATGCCGTTGATCGTGAGCAGCACTTCGCGCAGCAGTTCCTGATCGTCGCCTTCTTCGGAGCTCCGAAGCTCCCGCAGTTCGGACAGAAGCTGAACCTGCAAATAGCTGAGCGGATCGACATAAGGATTGCGCAGACGAATCGATTCCTGGATCACCGGCACATTGTCCAGAATCTCCTGTTGGCCGGTAATATCGAGAATCAGCTGCTTGGTCAGACGGAATTCTTCTTCGATCAATCCGAAGATGCGGCTGCGGCTTTCTTCATCCGCGTACATCGAAGCGTACTCTTTAGCGATAACCAGGTCCGCTTTGGCAATCGCCATTTGCAGCGAGTCGATCAGCGATGTGAAGAACGGGAAGCTGTCGTACATCCGCTTGAGCGTTTCGAGATTCTCGGGTTTCCCCTGATAGAAACTTTGAATGCCCGTTCCCGCCGCGTACCAGGCCGGAACGAGATAACGTCCCTGCGTCCAGGCGAATACCCACGGAATAGCGCGCAGATCTTCAAAGCGGTCGCTGTTCTTGCGCTTGGACGGACGGGACCCGATATTCAACTCGCCGACTTCCGATAGCGGAGTCGCCTCTTTGAAAAAAGACAGGAAATCGGGATCGCGGAAGATCAGATCCTGATATTTATGCAGCGAAGCTTCCGAAATGCTGCGGGCAATATCTTCCCATTGTTGTTCTTCTTCCATATAAGAAGTATCGGTTGCCGCCACCGCGGCCGTCAACAGCGCCGAAGTCGCCTGCTCGAGACTGCGGTAAGCAATCCCTTTGAGCGAATAGCGGGAGGACAGTACTTCACCCTGCTCGGTAATCTTGATCCCCGCTCCCACCGTATGCGGAGGCTGGGCGAGAATACTCCGGTTGAGCGGCATCCCGCCGCGACCGAGCGAACCGCCGCGGCCATGGAAGAATTTCAGTTTGATGCCGTATCCGCCTGCCATCTCGGTAATCTCGTTCAGCGCCACGCGCAGTTCCCAGTTGGCCGCTACGACGCCGCCGTCTTTGCTGCTGTCCGAGTAGCCGAGCATGATTTCATGCTGATCGTTCATCGCTCTGACCGCTTCGCGATAGATCGGAATATCGAACAGTCGCTTCATGATACCGCTTGCGGCCTGCAGATCGTCGATCGTTTCGAACAGCGGAACACCCTGCAGCGTGCAGGTGATCTTCCCGTCGGCGTCCCGGCGGAACAACCCGACTTCTTTGGAGAATACCATGACTTCCAAAATATCGCTTGTCGCTTCCGCCATACTAATCAGATAACTGCCGATACAGTTCTGCCCGAATTCATTTTGCGCTTCAAATACCGTCCGATACACCCGCAGACATTCTTCCGTGCCTTCGCTGTACGTCTGATAAGGCGTAGTCAGCGGTCTCGGATCTTCGAGCAGTCCCACCAGAAGTTCGACTTTCTTGTCTTCGGCCAGTTCCGCGTAGTTGTCGGCGATATTCATGCTGCTCAGGATTTCGGTCATTGCTTTTTCATGCTCTTGGCTGTGCTGACGGATATCCAGCGCCGCTGTATGGAAGCCGAACAGCTCGACCTGGCGAATCAGCTTCTTGATCGCGCGGTCCGCTACGTAATCCGCATGATGATAGCGAAGGCTGCGGTCGATGACGCGCAGATCCTCGATCAGCTCGCTCGGCTTGGCGTAACGGTCGGGCGAATCTTTTTTTTCATCGTCTAGTACGTTGTCCAATTTGCGTATCATATACGTCAGCTTGACGCGGTAAGGCTCGTTGTCGTTATGCCAGTTCGACTTGGCTTCCACCGATACCGTATCGCGGTCGCGTTCGATCGACTCCAACAGCTCGTCCGTCACATTGACGATACTGCTGCTGAAGCTGAGCACATGAATGAGGTCGATCATGATGCGGTGGTATTCCCGAATCGCCAGCTTGCGCTGCATTTGCAGCGTCTGCCAGGTGATATTGGCCGTTACCGACGGATTGCCGTCCCGATCGCCGCCGATCCACGAACCGAAGCGGAGATAGTTCGGCACATGCCAGTCGTGTCCCGGATAATATTTATCCAAACATCGTTCCAATTCGCTGTATACGTCCGGTAGTACATGGAACAGCGTTTCGTGAAAATAATACATGCCGTTTCGCACTTCGTCGAGCACCGTCGGTTTGCGGTCGCGCAGTTCGTCGGTTTGCCAGAGCGTGATTACTTCGTTGAGAAGCTTCTCTCTCAGCTGTTCGCGTTCCCGGAATGTCAGCGACGGATCGTCGAGCTGCATCACGTCGGCGGCAATGCGTTTATGAATATCCAGAATAACCCGGCGCACCGCTTCGGTCGGATGGGCGGTCATGACCAATTCCAAAGACAGGTTGGCCAAAAATGCTTTAACCTCTTCATAGGAGAAGTTCTGTTCCTTTAACTGCTGAACCGTCGTCTCGATCGATCCGGGCTGGGCGGCTTCACCGGCGGAGCGTTCGTAATCGCGCTTTCTGCGAATCCGATGATTTTGTTCCGCGATGTTAACCAGTTGAAAATAAATGGCAAAGGCCCGAATGACCTGGTGGCGGATATCCGGAGAAAGAGAGTCGATTTCGCGTTTGAATTCCTCGTGCAGATCGGGCAGATAGACGGCGCGAAGCGACTTGCTGAGTTCACGTATCTTCTCGACCTTGTCCAAAAGTTCCTGGCCGCTATGATGTACGAGTACTTCCCCAAGGATATTTCCCAGAAACCGCACGTCGCGTCTGAGCAAGTTGTTGGAGCTGCCTTTGCTTGCGGTTACCGTAAGTTCAGTCATGTTACTCCTCCTATCAGTCTGTCTGCATTGCCTGCTTGCTGAACTGACATCTTCTTCACATCATACAACAATTCATTTGATAAATCTTCACTTTATTACGAAAAAGCAACCGGGTGTTTTTCGGAAAAATGAAACGAATTCAGCGTGGAAGCGGAGAAAAACTATGTAGAAAAAACGAAGTATTCCGCTTTAAAACTGCGCAGAGCCAAAGCAAGAACATATAAGAAAACAGCGCTTCGCAAGAAACGCCTGCCATATAGCAAAAAAGACCGCTTCCGGTCTCGGCTTTAGAAAAATGGAGCGGGTGATGGGAATCGAACCCACGCTATCAGCTTGGAAGGCTGAAGTTCTACCATTGAACTACACCCGCAAAAGCAATCGGGATGACACGATTTGAACATGCGACCCCCTGGTCCCAAACCAGGTGCTCTACCAAGCTGAGCTACATCCCGTTATTCACTTGTACAAAGAATGGCGCGCCCTGAGAGATTCGAACTCCCGGCCTTTTGATTCGTAGTCAAACGCTCTATCCAGCTGAGCTAAGGGCGCAAATAATGGAGCGGACGACGGGAATCGAACCCGCGACCCTCGCCTTGGCAAGGCGATGCTCTACCGC
>NZ_JAULSA010000032.1 GCF_030518235.1 Saccharibacillus sp. CPCC 101409
CGGCGCTTCTTCATCTTATTCATCCACTCATGGGTTCCCATTCTTTCAGGTTGCATATAACGTCTTATTCCCGAACTTCTCAAACCTCTTCAACTCAGTGTATTCCCGAACTTCACAAATCCCTCTAATTCGGGTTATTCCCGAACCCACTCCTCCAACCCGCCCATCCGATCCAAAGGACTCTGAATTCTACCGATATCCCGCCGGCTCACATGCGTATAGCGCTCTGTCGTCCGCACGCTTTGGTGGCCCAGCAGCTCCTGGATGTAGCGAAGATCGATGCCGTTCTCCAGCAGATGAGTCGCAAAAGAATGCCGCAGCGAGTGAATACTGACCTGCTTGCGAATTCCCGCCTGAGCCAGCGCTTTTTCAAATACCTTCTGCGCCGAGCGTTCCGTCAGGTGGCGTCCTTTTCGCTGCCCGGGGAACAGCCAGCCTTCGGGCTTTTCCTGCTCCACATAATGCTCCAGCACCGCGGTCGCCATTTCGGACAGCAGCGTCTGCCGGTCTTTTCTCCCTTTCCCCTGGCGAACCTTCACCACATTCCGCTCCCGATCGCAGTCTTCCGGCCGGAGCCGAACGACTTCGCTTACGCGAAGTCCGGACGTGTAAGTCAGGTAAAGAATCGCCCGGTGCTTCGGATTCTTCACACTTTTCAGCAGCCTTGCAACTTCATTGAGCGACAGTACATCCGGCAGTTTGTTCTCTTTTTTGGGGCGAACGTAACCGCCAGATTTAGGCTGCTTCCGTACATACCGGAAATAAAACTTCAGCGCGCTGATCGCCTGATTCACATAAGCATGCGAAAGACCTTTTTCAAGCAGCGACAGCGTATACTTTTGCACAACAGCTTCATTCATATCGGCATCGGACATGGCGGCGTCATCCCAAAAGCGCCGAACCTGCGACACATAAGCTTTAACTGTTTTGTCGCTGTAGCCTCTAACTTTCAAAGCATCGCGCAGTTCCTTCTTTCGCTTCGCACTCCACAGCTCGCCTTCCGCAGCTTCCTGGACAATCTCCTCCCGCCGCTCCGGCCGTTCGATTCGGTTCAACTCTTCCAGCCGTTCCCGAATATAATCGTCCTCTTTACTCAAACGCTCGTCGCACTCAAACGAACAATCGGGATAAGCCGCAAACAGATCTTCTACAGCGGAAAAAGTATACGGGATCGTCCAGACTTTCTCGGCCTGATTCCACTTTCTGCCCTCTACCGATCGAATCCCCGCACGCTCCTCGGCTCCATACCGTTCAAGCTTCACTCCAACCGTCTGTTCATCCCGATAAATCAAATCAATACGCATCTTGCCTGCCTCCTTAGTTTATCATTCGCTGTAAAATTTGGAAATCTTATTTTCGCATAAAAAAGGGCCTCAAGATGGATTTTCCATCTCAAGGCCCCGATACTTTCGGCGCTATTTGATTGCACATTTTCCGCATTCGCTTGCTCTTATCGTAAACCGTTGCGCCGCATCTGTCCAGATCGGCATAGAGCAGCTATTCCGTTCTATTACCGATTCCGCTCCACCCGCTCACCTCGCACTGCCGTTCATCGTTCCGCCCGGCCGCCAGCACCGTCCCGTCCGCTTTCAGACCCAGCGTATGCGTACATCCCGCCGACACGGCCACGATCTCCCGCCAGCCGCTTACGTCGCATTGACCGTGACCGTTTTTCCCTACGGCCGCCACGGTTCCGTCTATCCGAAGCCCCACCGTATGATGACTCCCCGCCGAGATTGCCGCAATCCCGCGCCAGCCGCCGACCTCGCACTGGCCTTGTTTGTTCATCCCCGCGGCCCGCACCGTCCCGTCCCCGCAAAGCCCTGCGCTATGCAGATACCCCGCCGCGACCGCCGCCATCTCCCGCCACTCGCTCACCCTGCACTGACCGTGCCGGTTGTTGCCGGCTGCCGCGATCGTACCGTCCCGGCGCAGGCCGATACTGTGCCAGTCTCCCGCAGCCGCAGCCACGATATCGCGCCATTCGCTCACGTTGCATTGGCCTTCGTTGTTTCGTCCGACCGCGACCGTCGTGCCGTCCGATCGGACGCCGACCGTACTGCGCCAGCCGGCCGCAATGTAGACCATGTTCCGCCATTCGCCGACTTCGCACTGTTCGTATTTGTTCCACCCGACCGCCGCCACCGTCCCGTCCGCTTTCAACCCCACGGTATGCGAACTGCCCATATGGCCGCTGCCCGCCGCCACCGCCACGATGCCGCTCCACTCGCCTACCTCGCATTGACCGTCCCGGTTATCTCCCGCAGCGACGACCGTTCCGTCCTTCCGAAGCGCGACGCTGTGCCGAAAACCCGACGCGATGACGTTTTGGGGCCGTAGTCTGTTTTCCGGTATGGTTTCTTTTGCCGAAAAGTCTTTCATGATAGCCCCCTCCTTCCTCACAGCCTGTTTGCTTTCATTATAGACCGGCGGCGCATCCTGCGGACACACTCTTCCACTTCGACCATTTAACAGGTAGGGTATAGCTAAAGCCCAATCCCGACGAAACGGAGTGACCGTCCATGAAAATGATCCCGCCTCAACCGTTCACCTACGAAGCCGGCCGGCGCGCCGTACTGCTGCTGCACGGGTTTACCGGCAATCCCGCGGATGTGCGCAAGCTCGGTCGTTATCTGCATCGAAAAGGCTACACCTGCCATGCCCCGCTCTACACCGGACACGGAGACGCGCCCGAGGAGCTGCTGGACATCTCGCCGCAGCAGTGGTGGCGGGACGCGGAACTGGGGTACAAGCTGCTGCGTGAAAAAGGATACGACGAGATCGCGGCAGCGGGCGTGTCGCTGGGCGGCGTGTTTGCGCTTCGTCTCGGCGCGGACGCCGCGCAGTCGCCGGTCAAAGGCGTCGTGTCCATGTGCGCCCCCATCCGCGGCAAAAGCGCCGACGATCTGTTCGAGCGGGTGCTGGGCTATGCCCGGACGTACAAAACGTTCGAAGGCAAAGCGCCGGAGATCGTGCAGGCGGAGACGGAAAACCTTAAAAGTCGGCCGCGCAACCGGCTGTCCGAACTGCAGGAATTGATCTCGCAAACCGGCGGCGTGCTGGAGGAGATCGAATCGCCGGTATATGTCATGCAGGGCGGGCTGGACAGTCCCCTGTACCTCGACAGCGCGGACGTGATTTACAGCCTCGTGTCCAACCCGCGCAAGCGGTTCAAGACTTTTCCGGACTCCGGCCATATCCTGACGCTGGGACCGGAGCAGGAGCAGGTGTTTGAAGAGGTGTATCGGTTTCTGGAAGGGTTGGATTGGGAAGAGCTTTGAGTTCCGTTAGCCTCCGGCCATTCCGTCTCCGATCGATGTGCAGCCTCCGATCCCGGCTGAACAACCCCCGACAACGAAAAAAGGCTGCTCCCCCAACAGGAAAGCAGCCTCCACCCTCTGGCTCAACAAACGCTTAACCCCGCTCCAACCGCACGCTCAGCGTCTTGATCTCGAACGGCTGGAACACCAGCTCGATCCGGTCGGCGGATTCGGCGCGGGCCGCCGAAAGCGGCTCCGAAGACCGCACCGGGCTTTGCCCCGCGTCCGCCTTCGCGCGCTCTCCCGATTCTTCACCCGGGCGCAGCGGGTTCTCCATCAGGTCCGTTTCGACGATCTCCGCGCAGGCTGCGGCGAAGGTCGCGGTCGCCCGGGCCTGCGTGCCCGAAGCTTCGTACAGACGCACGATCAGGCAAGCTGAGTCCTCGGCTTTCTTTACGGCTTCCACCATGATATGCGGATGGTCGAGCGCGATCAGCGAATAAGGCGTCGCGCCGCCGAAATCCGCCTGCTCGGCCGCTCCGGCTGCTCCATCCGCTCCGCCCGACCCTCGGTCCCCGTCCCGGCCGCCATCGGCAGCCGATAGGCGCGCCGCTTTCGGCGCGGGCGCGGACTGCCGCTGCGCCGCCGCTTTGGCGCTTCCGACCGACACTTCTTCGCGATCTCCGGCCGCCGTTTGCGCGCCCGCCGCAGCCGTGCCGGCAGCCGTTCCCACGGCCTGTACCGTCAGCGGCGAATTCAATTCGTAGCCTCTGCGGTACACCTGCGCCTGCACATGATCGCCTTCGTGCGGGTACAGCGCATAGACGAATTCGTGCTCCGCCCGGTCCGCGACCGGGTCGGGATAACCCGGGCTGCGCAGCAGATTGATATCCAGCACATTGCGCTCCGCACTGTAGCCGTATTTGCTGTCGCTCAGCAGTGCCACGCCGAAGTCGGGCTGCGACAGATCGATATACTGATGCGCGCAGATCTCGTCCCGTACAAACTCGACCATGGTATTGCGGGTCGTCGGGCGTTTGAGATAACCGAACTGGATTTCGCAGCTGACGTGGTCGGCCAGCACCTGCACGGGGAACGAAGACCGCAGCATTTTCCCGGATTCGCGCCAGTCGACCGACGTTTCGAACCGCAGCGTATCCGCGCCGTCGTCCAGCACGATCTTCTGCGTCAGCGTCGATTCGCCGAACCGGTAGCGCTGCTCCAGCACCGCGCAGCCCGCTTCGACCCGCGCCGAGCTGCTTGTCAGCTCCATCCGTCCGGCGACCGTTTCGCGGTAATCCCGGGCAAAGTCCCAGGCGTCTCCCCGGTCGTGGTACACGGTCAATACGTTGGCTTCCCGGCCGGACGCAATCGTTTCGCGGTCCGCCGTACTCGCGCTTTGCGCTTTTCGGCCTTTGCGCACCAGAGAAACGATCCCGCCGCTTTCCCCGAACGCGACGCGCAGATGTTCATTTTCCAGCGTCCGCCCGTCGGCATGCAGCCGCGACGCGGCCGCCGCAAGCCGCTGCCCGTCCCAGCGCTCGGCCGTGCTCAGCGGCGCGAAACCCATCGGCGGAACGGTCACGTTGTAGCGTTCGCCGCCGCGCTCGATCGTCTCCGTCCGTTCCCACGGCAGCGAATTAAACGCAAGCGTCCGGCCTGCCGTCTGTTCCGCCCGCGTCTCTCCTCCGGCTGCTCCCGCCAGCCGCGCGACAGAATCGTACGCCCGGGCGATCAGCTCCGTCGTCTCGGCGTGCAGCTTCGCATAGCGTTCCAGCGATTCTTCGAATACGCGCGTAATCGACGAGCCCGGCAGAATATCGTGGAACTGGTACAGCAGCGTTTCTTTCCAGATGCGCTCCAGCTCGGCCGCCGGATACTCCGCCGCTTCCCCGCCGAGCGCCAGCGCCAGCGAAGCCGCGAATTCCAGTTCGCGCAGCGATTTTTCCATCCGGCGGTTATACCGTTTGTTGCGCGCCTGCGACGTCAGCGTCCCCTGGTGCTTCTCCAGATACAGCTCGCCCCGATACGTCTGGAACCGTTCTTTCTCCCGCTCAAGCTTTTGGAAAAAGGACTGCGACGATTCCATCACCACGGGCGGCAGGCCCAGCAGATTGCGCTCGCGCGCCAGCCGTTCCAGGTGCTCCTCGCCCGGGCCGCCGCCGCCGTCGCCGATCCCGAACAGCATCAGGGCATGTTCCGACACGCCGCGGTCCAGATAATCCTGCTCGATCTTGACCAGCGAACGCGGCGCGGCCGGGCTGTTGTACGTGTCTTCGGGAGGCAGATGCGTCAGCACGCTGCTGCCGTCGATGCCTTCCCACAGAAAGCTGTGATGCGGATGGTCGTTATATACACTCCACGACAATTTCTGGGTCATCATGTAATCGACGCCGGATTTGCGCAGCAGCTGCGGCAGACTGGCGGTGTACCCGAATACGTCCGGCAGCCAGAGACTTTTCATCTCCTGCCCGAACTCTGCCTGGAAAAAACGCTTGCCGTACAGGATCTGCCGCACCAGCGCTTCCCCGCCCGAGATATTCGCGTCCGGCTCGACCCACATCGCGCCCTGCAGCTCCCAGCGGCCTTCTTCCACCCGCTGCCGGATCTGCTCGTACAGCTTCGGATAATAATCTTTCATCCATTGATACAGCTGGGGCTGGCTCGCGCCGAACACGTAATCCGGGTATTTCTCCATATTGCGCAGCACCGTGGAGAACGTCCGGGCGCCTTTGCGGATCGTTTCGCGGATCGGCCACAGCCAGGCCAGATCGATATGCGCGTGTCCGATCGCGCTGACGGTCAGCACGGGATCGCCGCCGCGCTTGTCCAGCTCCGGCTGTATCCGCGCTTTCGCCCGCCGCACGCTGTGTTCGTCGATCTGTTCGAGCATCAGCGCGGCTTCGTACAGGCTGCGCACGATGCGCTCGCGCCTTGCGCTGGTCCCGTCCAACTGCTCCGCCAGCTCGGTCAGCACTTCGAAGTCGTAATACAGCTCGCGCGTTTCTTCGTGGCAGATGGCGATATCCGCTTCTTTCATCGTGCCGCCGCCCTGGAATTTGCCGAACAGGTCGTTGCAGCCGGCGTCCCCCCACAGGTCGATCGCTTTGCCCGCCGCGTCGTCGCCCAGCTCGACCACCCGCTTGCCCGGCAGGCCGAGCCGCAGCTCGAATTCGGAATTGATGTTGGTCAGCCCCTGCCGGGGCGAGCCCGCTTCGTCGAACAAACACAATTCGCCGTTGATATCGATCAGCAGCACGGCTTTGCGGCCCGCGGCGGAATCCGGCACCGTTCCTTTGAAATGAAACCAGGCGCAGTCCCACAATTCGCCCCACGGATCGCCCGGCTTGATCGCTTTGCGGGTTCCCGAGGTACGTTCGGCGTAAGGCACGGGTTCCCTTGTGACCCAGGCGGTCGTGTCCAGCGCGGCGATCGGGTCGTAAATGGCTTCGCGCAGCCTCGGCAGCGCCGCTCCGGCGCGGCTCAGCATAATTTCGGTTGTTTCGTAAGGCATACAATCCCCTCCGTTCGTTGGCGTGCAGTTGGAACAAAAGGGGACTGACCGCATCAGCCCCCTCGTTTCTTCGCTCTCTATTCGGCCCGGCGTTTCCGCGCCCGGACTTTTATTTCGTGACCATCTCCGCCCGCTTCTGCGCGTCGTCCAGAATCGTCTGGATATCGCCGTCGGTCATCATCGATTTGACGACCGCGTCTCCCCAGATCTGCCATGCTTTCGAATTGTCCTTCGTAAACGTCGGCAGTCCCATCACGTCGCCCGACATCGCTTGATAGTGCAGATACATTTCCGGGTGCTTGTCCTGGTATTCTTTCGATTCGCCGATTTCTTTGAGGATCGGGGAACGCGTGTTGGAGTCCGCCACCAGCTGCTGGATTTCTTTGCTGTACATGACTTTGATATATTCAAAAGCCGCTTCCTTGTGTTTGGCGTCTTTCGGCACCGCGTGGAACGCCGCGCCGATCGTGACGTTGGCCGCTTTGCCGCCTGGCGACAGCGGAATCGGGGCCATGCCGAGATCCAGGCCGGCCGTCGCCGATTCCTGCACGCGCCACGGTCCGTCGATCAGGTAGGCGATCTGGCCTTTGTTCCAGGCGTCGAAGTACGAGCCTTCGTTGTTGTTGACCATCAGGCCCGGAGGGTGCGCTTTGTTCAGGTCGCGCAGCAGCGCCACGGTCTCGGCGTTCTGCGCGGAGTTGAACGCGGGCTGTCCGTTCTCGTCCGAGAACGCTCCGCCGTTGATCGCGATCAGCGCGCCGTAGCGCAGATAGCCGCCGAAGTTCGGGGCCGCGTACACGCCGCCGCCGTAGAACTTGCCGCCGCCCGCTTCGGTCACGGCTTTGGCGTTGTCGCGAAGTTCCTGCCACGTCGTGATGACTTTGTCCGGATCGATGCCCGCCTGCTCGACGAGCTTTTTGTTCCAGTACAGGCTGCTGACACCCGGCTGGGCGGCCAATCCGTAGATTTTGCCGTCAAGTTCCATCGGTTTCCACGCGGCCGGCGATACGTTCTCGCGGACGTAATCCGCCATATCGTCCGGGAACGGCTCCAGCAGTCCCTGCTGGGCGAAGCCCGGCATCTGCGTCTCACCTACGATGATGTCCGGAATATTCTTGGCCAGGAATCCGGCGGTTTGCTTCTGGATGAGCGGCTCGCCCCAGCCCCAGTCTTCGGTGTTGACCGAGATATTTTGTTCTTTGAGCTTGGCGCTCATAATCTTCTGGTACTGGAGCGGAAAAGTCTGGACCGGCGAACCCGGCGTATACTCGATGTCCGTTCCGGCGTCTTTGTATTCTTTTTCTTTGGCCGCGAACAGATCGTCCAGCTTGCCGACGCCGATCGAGACCGCGCCTTCGTTGAGCACGGTAATCGTCGTCGCGCCGCCGCTTTCGCTCGGCTCGGCCGTCTTGGACGTATCGGCCGGCTGCGCGCCTCCCGGCGAAGGATAAGCGCCGCCGCTGCTGTTCCCGCCGCCTCCGCAGGCCGCCAGCGCTACCGTCAGCAGCATCGATCCGGTTAAAGCCGTGATTTTTCGCATTCTCACATGAACCCCTCCATCAATGGTTGTTTGGCTGTTACCCTTTGATTCCCGTGTTGGCAAGACCCTGGACGATGTACTTCTGGAAAAAGAAAAACATAATCAGCGCCGGCAGCGTCGTGCCCAGACTGAGCGTGATAATCAGCGGCCAGTTGGGCACGGCGCCCGGACTTGCCGCAGCCGACGAGAGCCGGGTAATCGCCGCGGGAAGCGTTTGCAGATGATCCGAAGACGTGTAGAAGAACGGAGTGATAAAGTCGTTCCACGTCCCCAGCGCCGTCGTGATCGCGATAAACGCCATAATCGGCATTTGCAGCGGCAGCAGGATTTGAAAAATGATCCGGAATGTGCCCGCCCCGTCCACTTTCGCCGCTTCGTCGAGCTCGTACGGCACTTTTTCGATCGACTGCTTCACCAGGAATGCGCCCATGATATTGATGCTCGGTCCCCCGATCAGGTATACCCACCAGGTATCGAGGATGCCGGTCCCGCCCGTAAAGATATTGTTCCCGCCCGCAAAAGGCCATCTCGCAAACTGCAAGTACGTCGGAATCAGCGCGATCGTCGCGGGAATCATCTGGGTGGCGAGCAGAGCGAGAAACAGCTGCTCCCGTCCCCGGAATTTCAGCCGCGCGAACACGTAACCGGCGAGCAAAGCGGTCAGCAGCGCCCAGAACGTGCTGTAGATCGTGCGCAGCGTGGAGTTGAGGAAATACTTCTGGATCGCCGCGTCCGCCGACCCGTTGAACAAGACCAGATAGTTGCTCCACGTCGGGTTTTTCGGAAAAGGCAGCAGTCCCAGCACGGTCGTCATAAACTCTTCTTTGCTGAAAAAGCCGACCGAGACCATAAAGATCAGCGGATACAGCAGCAGCAGGCCGAACCCGAGCAGGACGATATGCGCGAACAAATACTTGGGCTTGAACTGGACGGCGATTTTCTTGGTCAGTTCGCTGCTGCTCATACGCGTTTGCCTCCTCTTCTGCGGGTGGTGGTGCGCCGATCCGATTCGGTGGACCAGCGGTAGTACAGCGATGTCGCGGTAAACACGATCACGGCCATAATCAGCGAAGACGCGCCGGCCATGCCGAGGTTAAAGTCCCAGAACGCGTCGCGGTAAATCCGGAACACGAGCACCTCCGTTTGCCCGTAAGGCCCGCCGTTCGTCATAAACAGCACCTGCTCGTAGATCTGGATCGCGCCGATGAGGCTGGTGATGACGATATACGTTGCAATCGGTTTCAATCCGGGCAGCGTGACGTTCATCAGCTTGGCCCAGCGGCCCGCCCCGTCGATATCGGCCGCTTCGTACAGCGTGGTGTCGACCGACTGGAGTCCCGCGAGCCAGATGAGCGCCGCGCCCCCGATTCCTTTCCAGGCCGAGTAGACGACGATCCAGAACACGCCCCAGAACACCGAGTACTGCCAGACGATCGGCTCCCTGCCTATCGAGACCAGAAAGTTGTTGATGACCCCGTTGTTCGTATCGAGCAGGATGTTGAAGATCTGCGTCGTCGCCACGGTCGAGGTGACCGCCGGGATATACCAGATGGAGCGGTAGATCCCTTTGCCGAACAGCGGCATATTCATCAGCAGCGACGCGCCGAAGCCCGCGATCAGCGTGATGGAAGTCACCAGTCCGCCGAGCCAGATCGACCGCCACAGCGCCTGGTAATACTGCGGGTCCTGGAAAAAGCGCACGTAGTTGTGGAACCAGACGAACTTGGGACTGCCGGTGATGCCGATCCATTCGAAAAAGCCGAGGATAAAGCCGAACAGCGTCGGGAACCCCGACAGCACCAGCCACCACAGAATCATCGGTGCCAGAATGACGGCGGCGATCAAAGCGTCTTTGTTCTTGACTGCGGATT
Organism: Saccharibacillus sp. CPCC 101409; assembly: GCF_030518235.1. Taxonomy (GTDB): domain Bacteria; phylum Bacillota; class Bacilli; order Paenibacillales; family Paenibacillaceae; genus Saccharibacillus. The sequence goes on from NZ_JAULSA010000032.1 coordinate 10,186, forward strand.
TTCTCGAAGGGGATCTGCGGAACTCGCGCGCGATAGGCAATCGTTCCGTATCGGGCGTTATCGCTTTACCGTCGTTGCTGGCCATCTTGTCACGTCCTCCTTTGCCTGCTTGAATCCTTCTGCTATTGAAGATCTATAAGTCATTATCTAAGTTAATTATATTTATTATATCAAATTAGTCAATCCAATTTACAAAAAATCCCGGCCGCTTCTCCTGAACAGGAAAAGCCGGCCGGGATCTCCGGTGGTTGATACGTTATTCGAATAGGGCGTTCGCCGCCCGGATTCTCGCTTTATTCGCCGGGCGCGCTCGTGGTTTTGCACACGACGAGGCGCGGCTCCAGGATGATTTTTTGAAATCCGTTCGTTTCGCCGTCCGCCCGCTGAATCGTTCGGAGCAGCAGCTTGACCGCTTCTTCGCCCATCTGGTATTCGGACTGGTCGATATGCGTCAGCAGGCTGAGCTCTTCGAACAGCGGCGTCGGGTTGTCGAACGAAATAATCGAAAGATCTTCCGGCACCCGAAGTCCGGCTTTCTTGGCGATCGACAGGATCTGGACGCCGAGCGAACAGTTCAGGGCGATATAGGCGGTAGCCATGCGATTATGGATAAACCGGTACAGCGGGTGGCCGGCGTCGATCTCCGAATTCGGCGTTCCGGTGCGGATGCCGTGCGAGACGTCGACTTCGAAGTCGTTCAAGATCAGCGCGGGATTGATCAGGGCGCCTTTTTGCTTGAGCGCGTCGAAATAACCCTGGATACGCTCGTCCACCGAAACGGTCATCATCGGCGAATCGGTGCAGATCGCGATATTCCGGTGCCCCTGCTCCCACAGATGATCCACCGCCAGCTTGGACGCCAATCCGCTGTCGGACGAGACGACGTTGGTTTCCACGCCCGGCAGATGCCGGTCGATCAGCACGAACGGATAGTCCTGCATCTTGAGCGCGATAATCTCTTCGTTGTAGACTTCCGCGTCGACCGGGAAAATAATCAGTCCGTCCATCGTTTCTTTCAATTCGCGGATGATTTCTTTTTCTTTCTCTTTGGAGTTGTTGGTGAGCATGATGGTCAGGGAATATCCTTTGGCCTGAAGCTCGTCCGTCATGCCCCGGATCAGCCGGACCGCGAAATAGTCTTCCAGCGTGGGGAACACAAGCCCGACCCGGATGCCTTTCGCTTTGTTCCGCGCTTCTTCTTGTCTCGCGGCCGACGAGACCGGCAGTACTTTGGCCGCGATCTGCGATTCCGGAATGCCTTTGACATACGTTCCCCGGCCCGGAATGCGGTAAATCCAGCCGTCTTTCGCCAGTTCGACCAGCGCGTTCACGACCGTGATGCGGCTGACGCCGAATTCGTCCATCAGTTCTTTTTCCGTCGGAATTTTATCGTCTTCAACGAGTTCGCGGGACACGATACGATCTTTGAAGTGATTTTGAATCTGGATATACAGCGGCTCTCTCTCTTGATTCATATCGTACGGCGTCCTCCCTGTTCATCAATTTGTTTGTAATTTTTATTATAACAAATATACCTTATGTTGATAAGGAAGTTTTTATGCGGTTTTTGAATAGATGGTGAAGAGCGGCGCATTTCGATTATGCGCAAAAGCGAGGGGAATTCCGGTTGAGGGAAAGGCTAGTGTGGGGCGGCGGGGAGAATCCGTTTCGGTCGCGTGTTGAAATTGGGAAGCCTGATTAGGTTTAAGGCGGGGGCTTCCCAATTTCAAAGGCGAACGTTGCCACTCCTACACGGATTCTCCCCTCTGCCCTGCGGCCTTTCGGGGGAACGGACTTTCACGCAGGAGCGGCGCATATTCGGAATGCGCTGGGAGTGGAGGTGCGAGGGACATGAGAGCAGGATGCGGGGCATGAGTGCAGGGTGCGAAGCATGAGTGCAGGATGCGAGGCAGCGGAGTTAGGGAGTATGCGATTGGAGCATTGAGGGGAATATTTTGCGTAAAGGACGAGCCTTTTCCAGGTCCAGCCAAATCTGCACCGTTCGAAAAAAATCTGCACCGTTCGAAATTTGAAGACACGCTTTAGGCGGGGTTCAGTTGGAATTGGAGCTGGATTGGGACGGGGTTGGATGGGGATCGGAATTCTAAAATAGCGTTCTCTATACAATTATTTTCAGGGAATTAGCGGTTTGGAGACAAATAGGTGCCTGTATACACTTAAATCGTCGGTTTTGCGCTCTTTTGTACGGATTTTTGGTAAATAAGTGTATCTAGTACCTTGACCGCATTAAATCTAAGGTTTGCGTTCATCGGAAACACGCACGGTTCAAGCGGGTTTTCGATGGGCGTAACCTAACCTCTTAAGCGGTCAAGGTACTAGGCACTTATTTTGAGATTGTGCGGTTGTTTGGAGAAAATAGATGCAGTGGTGTCGTTATTTGAAGTCGGAGAAGTTTAGGTCGGGTTAGGTTGTCGGGTTGTGCTTTGATTTTTCGGCTTTTACATTTGCGCGGAATTCGATTCTGCGCTTTTTCCAAATTGATGAAAGCCCGGCGCATGGATATGCGCCGGGCTTTTGTTGGACAAAAAGCTGTCGTTTTACGATCAAGGTTGAGTCGTTGTCGTTGTCGCAGGGTCGATCGGGAGGCCGAGGTCTTCGCGCATCAGTTGGAAATAGTTATCCGGACGGACGAAGACGATGTTGCTGTTGGAGCTGAAATGATCGACGACGTCGACGAAGTCCTGATAGTCTACGTCCCAAGGATTGGCCTGGATGCTGACGAAACGAGGCGAGGTTCCGTCCCAGCCGGCGATCGCATTGTTGATCTCAAGTTCCAGCGTCGCGTACGAATAGCAGTAGTTGGCGTTCAGCACCTGATTCGGCAGAGTGCCGTCGAATACGTTGATATTGCCGTTGCCGCCGCCCTGCGCGGTCAGGCCGAGCAGGTTCGGCGCGTTCTGCGCGAAGCTCTCGCCCACGTTCTGGTTGGTCGAGCCGGTGATCGTGTTCCAGATCGTGACGACTCTGAGGCCGGCGCGTTCCAGGTAATCGCCGGACAGCGCGGTAAAGTCGTCGAGATAATTCTGGTTGGTCCAGTAGTTCGGATACGTATAGCCCACGCCGCTCGGACCGGAGATCAGGGCGTCGTTCGGGGTAGCCGTGTCGTATAAGTAGTCCAGCACGCCCGGCATGGCGTCGAGCATCGCCGGCGAGACGGTCCAGCCGAGCGGAACTTCGCCGCGGTTCGCGGAATCCCAGATCTTTTTGAACCGGTGCTCCATGTACTGAAGATTGTCGCCGTCGCTCAGGATGAGCGAGATGTAGATCTTGTCGTCCAGCGCGGGCTTGGCCGGTACGGGCTTCACGTCGATCTGGCGGGAAGTGCCGCCGAATACGGTCAGGTTGGACGAGAAATCGCTTGCAATTGTCGAGATGCCGTACTGCGACGCCGTTTGGACGCCGAGCTGTTCTTCCGGCCACCAGCCCATGTAGATGCCGCTGCCGTAAGGCATGTCGCTGAAGAAGTCCTGCAGCAGCGCTTTTTCCGCCGGTACGGCCGGGTTGAGCCAGATGGTCGCCGTGCCGATCGCCGTCGCGTAATCGCGCAGGAAGCCTTTGAGATCGGGATTGAGGCCCACGATCACGTTATGCGGCAGGTCCGGCCAGTAATTGTCGTACAGATCCTGGTACACGGCGAGCTTGTTGGCATATTCGCCGCGAAGGTCTTCGATGATCGGGAAGTTGTACGGCGCCGCGGTCAGCTTGCTCACCAGGCTCGGCGGCGCCACGATGGCGTCTTCCTGCGAAGCGATGGTCGTCGCCAGGTTGACGGTATCCGGCACATTGTCGTCGTAGACCACGATGCCGTCCACTTCGCTGCGATACTTGGTCAGCAGCGACCAGTTGTCCGCGACGTCCGCATGGCCGAGTCCGAGCGAATTCAGCCAGTTGTACTTGCCTTCTTCGCCTTTGACCGGATTGTCGTAGCTGTAGATTCTCGGCTGCTCGCGGTTCACGATGCCTTTGAGCGAAGTCAGTACCACCGCTTCTTCCGCCCGGTCCAGCGATTCCGTGCCGATGCCTCTGACTTTGATGTACGAAGCGCCGTGCCAGAATACCCGGAATTCCAACTCGTGTCCCGCGGTCGGGTTGGTGAAGTCGAGATGGAAGCGTTCGTAGTTCGAGGTGTAGGTCCAGTCCTGACGGCGTACGTCCCGCGTTGCCAGGATGGCCCCGGTCGTGTTGTCCCGGACGTCGATCGTGACCATGACGTTGTTGTCGGCCGTGTTGTTGTCGATAATCATGTCAAAGTATGCCCGGTGCTTGCCCGCCGGAATATCCGTGGCGTAAGGGCCGTACACCATGTGCTTGTTCGACGCGTCGATCGAAGTCTGCGCCAGCCAGCCGTCTCCGTCCAGATGCCCCGTAGCATGCTGGATCTGCGAACTTGTGGCGTTGTAGTTGTACTCGGTCACGACATCCATCACATCGAGCGTCGAAGCGGGTGTTGAAAAAGACGGAAGCAGCTGACCGGACGGCCAATCGAGACCTGCAGCCTGTGCTTTGGAGATGCCTGCCTGCGGCACCAGCGCGGTCAGCAGTACTACCGCGGCGAATGCTGCCGGCCATTTCCTTTTCGAACTTCGTTTCATGTTCATTCTTCTCCTCCTCTGGAATCAAATGAGCAAGCCACTCTTCGTCTCCTCGATGTAAGAGATTTTTAGAGCAACAAAAACATATCATATATGTCATTTATATTCAATAGATCAATGGAAATTTTTTGTCAAAAAAAGATTGCTTCTGTTATGGAGAGGAGAAGCGGAAGGGGATTGAAAAATTCCTATTCGCAAAAGAAGCCTAACGGCTGCGGGAGAAATTCGTTAGCGTAGGCTTACGATGGGCCTTTCTTCGAAAGGCTTTAGGTCGCGTGTTGAAATCGGGAAGAGACTGATTAGATTCTAGTGGAATCTTCCCGATTTCAAAGGCGAACATTATCAGCATATGCTTCCGAGGTAACTTTCTTCGAAAGTTTGTACCTTCACTGAATTTCTCCCTCCGCTTTACTCGCTTCGTTCTAAAACGAAATTCCTCAACCCAAAGACCGCTTCTCCTCTCGGGGAGAAGCGGTCTATTTTTGACACGGGCGGGGGCGGCGGCTTAAATCAAAAGCTTAAAGGCTCATGCTGCCGCGGTCTTTGAGCAGTTTCATAAAGATGCCGCCGAGTACGCTGCGGTGTTGGAAACCGATCTGGCGGGCGGTCTTGGTGTCGGTCCAGTCGGAGAAAGGAACGCGGTCCTGCGTTTCGTTCAGCATATCCCAGAGCGGCGAGACGATGGCGGCGAAGTCGGCTTGATCTTCCGCCAGGGAAGCGGCCCAGACGAGCCAGTCGGCTTTGGTGTAGTCGGCGCGGCTGTCCAGAGGAGTGCCGTAGGCGTTCCGGCGCTGTTTGTACCAGGAAACTTCGCTGCGGAAGATCTCGGGATCGAACAGTTCGGTGCCGTAGAGCACGTCCCAGATCAGATTGTACTTGAGGCTCCAGGTGCCGTCCTGGCCGAAAGCCAGTTTGGTATGGTCGCCGTCGGCCGCAAGTTCGCTCCATTTATCGGCCATATCCTTCGCGATACTGCGGTAGCGCTCGGCTTCGGCGTCGTCGCCCTGCAGACGCTTGAGGATCGAGAAGCTGGCTACGCCCATTACGGCTTTGACGGACAAGTTGGCGTTGCGCGCCAGATGGCCGGCGAAGTCGTCGGTGCACAGCTGGTTTTCCGGGTCCAGGCCGTACTCGACCAGATAGCGGACCCAGGCTTCCCACAGATCCATCTGCTCCAGGATGTATTCGCGGTTGCCGCCCGCCAGGCAGGTAGTCGCCGCCATAACGAGCATATTGCCGGATTCCTCGACGGGCATCTGGTATTCCAGTTTGTTCTCGCCGTAGACCTGGCCGTTGCCCAGCGGGTATTGGCCGATATCGTGCGGCGCGAAGTCGAACGGCCAGTCGCCGCTTCTCGCGTATTTGACGATCGGGCGGATCATCGCTTCGACCAGCGCCGGGTTGTACAGCAGGAACAGCGGGATCGAAGGGTAGCTGACATCGACCGTCGCCAGACAGCCGTTGCTGTAGCATTCTTTGGACAGGAACAGCAGATCGCCTTCGGTGTCCGAAACCAGCTTGTGCGCGGCGATCGCCTGTCGGTAGGACAGGGAAAGCAGATCGCCGTACCGGACTCCGCCGGAGCGTTCGCCTTCGGTCAGGATCTGTTTGTCGAATTCGGCGCAGCGCTCCAGCACGGACTCGCAGCCCGAGAACGATTCGGAGATCGCCTGTTGAATCGTTTTTCCGCTTCTTTTCCAATACGCCTGCAGCTTGTCGCCGAAGTATTCCATCGCGTCGATATCGTCGTAAGCCAATACGATCAGCCGCTCCGCGGACGTGCTGCCGACCGAGCCGAGATCCAGCGTCAGCGCCAGCACCGGATGGACGTCGCGCACGACGGAAGGCGAAGCCGACAGATCGGTTTCTTTCAGTTCCTCGTTCCGGACAAAAGCTTTGCGCAGCGCGGCCGTGCCCGTATAAGCGGTCGTGCCGTCCGACTCTTTCGCGTTCAGGTACAGATACCCCCAGTCGATGCGGTGGTCGTCCCCGGGACGGTTGACGGTCTCCTGCTTCTCATGGCCGAGCTTCAGCGAAATGATACCGTCTTCATTTACGCGTTCGCCCAGCACCGCCTGGTCCGGCCGGTCGACGCACCATTCGCCGGTTACGTCGAAATAGAGCTGCACGTCGTGCTCTTTGCCGTCCAGCGCGACCGTCTCGAACGATATGTACGAAGTCGGGCGCGACAGAATATCCAGATCGTTCAGCAGCAGCGGCGAGGTAAAACGCACGTTCAACCCGACGCCGCCGGCTTCGAACGCGTACTCCGTGCTCAGCGGCGTGACTTTCAGTCCGGTCTGCTCCATGGCAGGCGGCTCCGGATAATACCGTTCGGCGCTCGGCTCGACCAGGCCGGCGAACCGCCGGACCGTTCCGTCGATGCGGATCAAGCCCGTCATGGCGTGCCGTTGGCCGGTCCAGTGGCGGGTATGGTCGTCCGTCAGCCGGTCCGCAAAAGACCATACGCTGAAATACGGATCGACGGTGACGAGAGGTACTGCGGGCGGACGAATCGCACTCATGAGAAGAACACTCCTTAATAAAAGCTTTATTTGATATGATTAATATATATGATTTACGATTTTAGTGTCAAACTCATTTCGCGCGCTGCGAGTAGTCCGCAGGTCACCGGTCGTTCAATCCTTTGCCTTCCATGATTCTAGGCGTATGTTTGTCGATTCTCGCTTCGCGGGTCTTGGACTGCTTGGGCTCGGTAAAATGCTGCAAATACGCCCGCTGCCTTCCCGGCGTCAACGCGGCAAAAGCTTCCGCCAGCGCGGCGTCCCCGTCCAGTCTGGATTGCAGCTCTTGGGGCACGGCATACTCCTCGCTCGGTTTAAACTCCACTTTCATCCCGGCTTTCTCCAATTCGACCGCTTCCGCGAGATACTCCCGCACGACTTTTTCCGATCGTTTGATCTCCTCCACGTTTGTAAAACGGATCTGGCGCGCGGCCTGGACTTTCTGCGTCTGCTGGATCAGGATGCGTTCGTTGTCTTGAAGCAGCGCTCCTTTGACAAACAAAATAGCGCAGTATTCTTTGAAGCCCTGAAGCAGGATCACATTGTTTCCATCATGGGTATAGGCGGGCACGCCCCATTTCAGGTCTTCGTTCATGCCGCTGCCGAGCGCGATGCGCCGCAGCTGTTCGAACTCCGCCCGCCATTTCTCGGCACGGTTCAGGAAGTCGTCTACTTTGGGATTGGTGCGGGACTCGGTCATTCGGATCGGCTCCTGTCGGTTTGGGATGCGGTGCAGGGTAGCGTTTGCAATCTGCTTTTATTATACCGGATCGAGCGCCGATTTGAGAGGAGACAATTCTTTGGAATCGTTCGTATAAAATGGGTTGTTTCGCGCGGCGGATTCGTTTATGATGGTGCTGAAAGAAAATATTTTCTACGAAATTCATCGATTATGTAAAAATATTTTTCATGAAAACAAGCGGATTTTACGTATGCCCGGTGCGCCGCTTGCAAAAGGAGTCCTGGTTATGTCCGTGCTTCTGTCTCTGCTGAAAGAACGGCTGGACCGCTTCTCTCCGCAGGAGAAACGGCTCGCCGAATATATTCTGGCCGATCCCGACGAGGTGCAGCGGCTGGGGATTACCGAGCTTGCGGCCGCGTGCGGAATCAGCCCGTCGACGGTGACGCGTTTTTGCAAGTCGCTGCAGTTCAAAGGTTTCCCCGATTTCAAAATGCGCCTGATCGGCGAGCTGTCGCGGTCCGGCGAAGCCGGCACGTACCAGGATATCGCCGCCGGCCGGCCGCTCAAAGAAATCGTGCGCGCGATCGAAGCCAACCACCTGGCCTCGATCACCGACACGACGCGTCTGCTCGATCCCTCCTGGCTGCAAAAAGCCGTCGACGCGCTCGGCGGCGCCCGGCGCATCGACCTGTACGGCGTAGGCACATCGTCGATTGTGACGCAGGATTTCTACCAGAAGCTGACCCGGATCGGCAAAAGCTGCACGGCGTTCGCCGATTCGCATATGCAGATCACGTCGGGTTCGGCGCTGGGCAAAGGGGACGTAGCGTTCGCCATCTCGTATTCGGGCGAAACGCGCGAAACGGTCGACGCCCTGCGCTGCGCGAAAGATTCCGGCGCGCTTACGCTGTCGCTGACCGGCTACGGAACCAGCACGCTGTCGCGATTGTCGGATATTCCGCTGTTTACGTCTTCGCTCGAACAAGGCATGCGCCGCGGCGATATGGCGTCGCGCATCGCTCAGCTGCACGTCGTCGACATCCTGTTTACCGGCATCGTCAGCGAAGGCTTCGCCGACTATGTGCCCAAGCTGGAACAGTCTTATCACAACGTCCGCCATTACCGAAATGATTCCGGAGGTGCTTATTCATGAACCTGTTAACGTTTCGCACGGAAGAAGACCTGAACCGCGCCGGCGCCGGCCTGATCGCCAGCCTGCTGCAATCCAATCCCCGGGCCGTGCTCGGCCTCGCCACCGGCAGCACGCCGATCGGCATTTACGACGAGCTGGTCAAGCTGCACGAAAGCGGCAGCGTCAGCTTCGCGAAAGCGCGCTCGTACAACCTCGACGAATACGTCGGACTGTCGGGCAGCCATCCGGCGAGCTACCGCTGCTTTATGAATACGTATCTGTTCGACAAAGTCGATATCGACCCGGCCAACACGCATGTGCCGAACGGGCTCGCCGTCGACCTGGAGCAGGAATGCGCCTATTACGACGCCATGATCGAAGACGACGGCATCGATCTACAGCTGCTCGGCCTCGGCCATAACGGGCATATCGGCTTCAACGAGCCGGACGGCGAACTGCTGCCGGGCACGCACGCGGCGACGCTCCAGCAGCAGACGCGCGAAGCGAACGCACGCTTCTTCGACTCGGAAGACGAAGTGCCGCGTCAGGCGATCACGATGGGCGTCGCGGCGATTATGAAAGCCAAGCAGGTCATGCTGGTCGTGCGCGGCGCGGCCAAATCGGATATTGCCCGCCAGGCGCTGACCGGCCCGATCACGACGCAGTGTCCGGCTTCCCTGCTTCAGCTGCACCCGAACCTGGTCGTGCTGCTGGACGAAGCCGCGGGAGCGTGGGCGAAATGAGCGAAGATCGCGAAACCGGCGGCCTGAACCGCGGAAGCGGCGAACAGGATGCCCCGGAAAAAGATATCGAACAAAAAGATCCGGATCTCGAGCAAGCGGACGTGCAGCAGCTGGAGCTGAATATCGAGGTGCCGGAAACGGGCGAAGCGGAATCGGCGCATGCAGGGCAAAGCGGCGCGATCCGCTTTATCAACGCGCGCATCGTCACGCCGGGCGGCACGATCGCGGAAGGTTCCTGCACCGTGTCGGGCGGACGGATCGTCTCGATCGACGAAAGCGGCGAAGCGGCTGATCCGGGCGCGGAATCCGGCGCGGCGGGAAGTTCGGCGGGCGGAACGGACAGCAGTTCCGCGGATCGTTCGGCGAAAGCAAACGCCGCGGCGGCTGGCGATCGGGGCGTTCAGATCGTCGACGCCGCCGGCGGCTGGCTGCTGCCGGGCTTCGTGGACATCCATGTCCACGGCGGCATGGGCGAGGACTTTATGGACTCGGCGAAGCCGGGCGCGATCGAGACGATCGCCGGGTTCCACGGCGCGCAGGGTTCCACGTCGATGCTGGCGACGACGATGACGGCGACGCACGATATGATCGACAGCGTGCTGGAAGCGGTCTGGGCTTACCGGCAGCAGGGCGACAGGCCCGGCGCAAGCATCGAAGGCGTGCACCTGGAAGGGCCGTTTATCAGCCCGAAATGGCCGGGGGCGCAGAACCCCGACCATATCTCCCTGCCGCGCACGGACTGGCTGGAGGACTGGGAAGCCCGCTTCCCGGGCCTGATCCGCCAGCTGACGCTGGCGCCGGAGCGCGAAGGCGCGCTGGAGACGGTCGCGTGGCTGCGCGCGAACGGCATTACGGCGGCGCTGGGTCATACCGACGCCAGCTACGAGGAAGTGCAGGCGGCCGTGGGCGCCGGCCTGAACCATGCGGTGCACACGTTTAACGCGATGACGCCGCTGCATCATCGCAAGCCCGGCGCGGCGGGCGCCGTGCTCGGCACGGATGCCATCACGGCCGAGATTATCGCGGACGGGATCCACGTCCATCCCGGCGCGGTCAAGCTGCTGGCGAAGATGAAAAGCGAGGACAATCTCGTCCTCGTCACCGACGCCATGTCCGCCGCCGGCCTCGGCGACGGCGATTATTTCCTGGGCGACCTGCCGGTCGTGGTCAAAGACGGCGTCGCCCTCACGCAGGGAGGCGCGCTGGCCGGCAGCCGCCTGACGATGGCGGAAGGATTCCGCTTCCTTGTCCGCCAGGCGGGCCTCAGCGTGGAGCGCGCCTCGGGCGCGGCCAGCGCCGCGCCGGCCCGGCAGGCCGGCATCTACGGCGAGACCGGCTCGCTGGAGCCGGGCAAGCGCGCCGACCTCGTCCTGCTGGACGAGGAGCTGGAACTGCGCGGCGTCTGGGCCGCCGGGCGGAAGATCGGGTAGCGCGCCGAGCGCGCTTCGGCGCGGCGAACGCACCGTTATAAAGCGTATTTCAAAAAGCAGGCGGCCGCTCTACCCGGCCGCCTGCTTTTTTGTTGTCCGGGCCGCCGGATCGCTTTGGCGGCAGATTGAAATAACTGCGCAGGTAGTTACTACTTAGGTCCTCTCTATCGTCATTCTATAAAAAAAGGATTTTTCAACCCGAATCT
>NZ_JAULSA010000033.1 GCF_030518235.1 Saccharibacillus sp. CPCC 101409
CGGATTCTCTTCATCGGGCTCGGGCGCTTCCTTTTTAGGCGTCCATGTGAAATGATAAGTTTGTGAAACGGTCAAGTTATATGTACAAACTCCGACTTTTTCCTGGAATTTATCTTTATACAGATAATTATTAGCTAGAACACTTCCGTATAGACTCTCCGAAGTCGGGATACCCTGCAGCACATCAAAGATTTGCCTGTCTCGCTGATCCGCTTTGATCATCCCCGTCGCTTCGGGTGTCATTTTGGTACCCGTGATCGAACGTCCATCTTCAATTGTGCATGCTGCATCCGGCTCTGTCGTTGGTGGAGGTCCATCTTCCGTATAGACCCGGTAGGAATCGGGATATTGGTAGCTGTATGAATAGACGGTGTAGTTGTAGGCGGCGTAATAGAATGTCATGGCTTGAGTGTTAGGATCTTTTGGATTGTATTCTCCACCGATTTCCCCCTTTTTATCTGTACCTGGAATAATTTCATACTTGTAGCCATCTGAGCCATGCTTTTGTACAAATTGAATTACAGCATATGTCAAGTCACGAATATCCTCTTTAGCAGGGTCGGCTTTTCCATCTTCATCTAAATATTGACCGTATACAAAGGATATGATTTCTGTACTAGGCTCCGTTCTTCCGGTTAAGTTATTTGTTTCGTCCCGCACTACACTATTTTTTAACACCTTTACTCTTTCGTCGCTTGGCTTGGTAGGGTTCAGTTTATGTATTGTATTAGCTCTGTTATCAACAACATATTCTTTAAAGTCAAATATTTCTCCGAACTCTTCGCTGTAAAAAGGCTGGTCCCGCTTATACTGAATAGTCAACTTAACCGTTTTCCCAGGAAACTCCTCGTACTGTTTCCCTTTAATCCCTTCTGACCCCGCAGGCGGGTCGGTAAAATTCTTACCGTTTACCGTTCCGTTGAAAAATTCCCATCTGCCTGTTTTTCCTGCCCACCAGGATCGACCGACGAAATCTGTATTCTTGGTATTTCCAATATCCCATTCCGCATCTCTCTGCCAAGCAAACCATGTTCCATTCCCTTCGTTTTCAGCAGATTTCACTTTGATTGTTTTTCCCGTAAAAGCCGTGGATTGTTGAAATTTCTGATTGTTCACAGGAACTGTTTTGACGACTTCACCATCGCGGTAAAATACAATTTTAGCGATTTTTTTATTTACTCCTGCATCTTCTCGAATTTGTGTCGTTGTAGCTGTAGGGTTACGACTAAATTTCAATTTCGTATATTTCTCTGGTACATCTTCGCCTGCTGGATTCTTGCCACTCGGACTGGACATACGCTCGGTTGAATTGTAAGACACTTGTTTTAACGGCGGTTCCGATTCAGCAGCTCTTGCTCCTAGAGGAGTGACGATGCTACTTATCAGCAGCATGGTACTTAATACTCCCCCCCATAATCTATTTGTTTGTATAGTCATTGGCTTTTGTTCCCTTGGATACTGAATATAGTGTTATGAGAGTAGAAAGCTTGGCTGCCAGCAGGCGTATTAATCGAAATTTTCAGCCCATAATCGTTAGTCCAACCTGTTTTAGGCAGAATTTGAGCCGGAAAATCATCCCACTTATTCAGATATACATTTGCCGCATTATTTAATGTACCATTGTAAAAGGCGTCGTCATTACTGGCAAATCCGGTCATGTATGCAGTAAGTTCATTTCCGTAATGATCTGGATCATTATTGAAAATAGTATGTTTTTTAAAATAGACGATATAACTTTTCTTCCAATCGGCAACCATCAGATTTTTTATGGATGGTCTGTTATTAAACCATTTCAACTTCTCAATCGGCGGCAGCAGCTTCAGATTCGGATCTTTTGGATCTTCCAAGTCGATTGCGATTACCGCATCCAGCTGCGCTTTGTACTTGCCGTTCTTGGATGTAATCGTCATTGCTTCTTCGTCCCACAGTTCTTCCGGCGAGTCTTTGGCTGTCATCGCGTACTTGCCCGAAGTTGTGCGCCATACCTCCGGCATCACCGTAAAAATATTCGTCCCGTGCCAAGCAATCTCCGCGCTCCCTACCGCATACGAATCGACCGAAAGCTTCTTCCCCGCCTTCGCCGACAGAATCCGCTCGATGATCACGACCGACTGCGCGCGGCTGGTGGCTTCGTTCAGGCCGAGTTCGCCTTTGCCGAGTCCGGTGATCAGGCCTTTCTTCGTCGCCAGATACATCCATTTATCGTTTTCCGTGGCCGTCTCGCCCGCCGCCCGTGCGGCGATCCGCGCCATTTCGGCGCGCGTGATCGTTTGGCTCCAGGCCGCGTCGCTGTTGGCAAAATCGGCCGCCGTATACAGTCCTTTTTCCGCCGCAGCCGTTACGTAAGGCGCATACCATTTGCCGGACGCGCCGCCGACTTCGAGACCCAGCGCCGACACGACCATTTTGACAAATTCCGCACGGCTGATGCTGGCTTCCGGTTTAAACGTTCCGTTCGTATAGCCGGACACGTAACCTTTGGTTACGCCCGCCGCGATGCTGCTTGCCGCCCAGTGGCTCGATTTCACATCGGTAAATCCACTTCCCGCGGCGCTCGCCGGCGCAGCCGGACCTGCGGTTCCCCCGATCCACAGTGCCGCCGCCAATGTCATGCCCAAGCCTTTTATCCAACTCTTTCTCATTATGTAAACACTCCCTCTTCCGATTGTGCTTTTCCAAAATTCTCTATCTCTATTGTCGCTTGGTTGCAGGAATTGGGAAAGACCCAATTTCCAGATGCCGCAGAATCGTCGAAAATCACGCAAAAAAGCGGACGGTCTTCTCCCGAAAGAGAAAACAACGTCCGCGTGCTTCGCGTAACCGTATCGTAAACTTGCTGTCTGTCTTAATGTAAACCGGCCGAAGCGAAAAAGCAAGCCTTGTTATCTTGTGAATCTCTCGTTCAAAGCAGTCGGCGGCGTATCGAGCGGCAGTCGAACTGCGCTTGAGAGGCGCGGCGATCCGTTATCCTTCGCGCATTTTATACGCCGCTGTCTTCCGATTCCGCGTCCTGCTCCCCGACCACCACCGTCACCCCGCGTCCGCGCAGAAACTCCGTCCATTCCTCCGCCGGCTTCCGGTCCGTTACCACGAAGTCGATCTCGCCGAAATCGAATAGGCGGATAAAGGCGAGCCGGTCGAATTTGGAGTGGTCCGCGAGCAGGATAACTTTGTTGGCCTGGCGGCGCATCAGCAGCTTGAGTTCGGCTTCCGCTTCGTTGGAGTCGCAGATGCCGCCGTGCATGGACAGCGCTTTGCAGCCAAGCAGCGCCACGTCGGCGTTGTAGCGTTCGATCGTGCGCGCGGCGTCGGGGCCGACAAACGAGCTGGTCGACGCGCCCAGCGTGCCGCCGGTGCCGATCAGCCGGTGTCCGGACTGCTGAAACGCCGACAGCGCCACCAGCGAGTTGGTGATCAGCGTCAGCCCTTCGCGCCGCTCGGTCAGCAGCCGCAGCGCCTCGAACGCGGTCGAACTGGTGTCGGCCATCACGCTGTCGCCGCTCTGTACCAGCGCAAGCACATGCTCGGCGATCCGGCGTTTGGCGTCCAGATTGAGATCGTGCCGGCTTGCGTACGAAGGATCGCGATTGACCGGCGCGTTCAGTACGGCTCCCCCGTAATTTTTTTGCGCGAGACCTTCTTTCTCCAGCTTGTCGAGGTCGCGGCGCACTGTTTCTTCCGATACCCCGAACGTTTGCGCCAGCGCGGATACCTGCACTTTTTTGTTGCGATACAGTTCGTTGACGATCCATTCCCGCCGATCCTGCGCTTTCATCCGCGATCCGCTCCCATGTGTGAATTACTTTTTACGGTATCATGAAAAATACAAAACCACAATTCAAATTCAAAAACAGCCGCCATAAAACCACAAAACCACATTAAAACAAGTTTTATATGTGGTTTTCGTGTTGACTTTGGAAGGTAAGACTTTTAAGATGGAGAAAGAAACCGGAAAAAGAGCGGCGGCGCGGTCTATAATGATAGCGCTTTATTGAATAGTCGAATCGGCGGCGTCCGTCTTGATTCATGTCCGGTCGTCCTTTGGCGTTTACCCCTCTCGTCCGGCGTCAAAAGGCCCACAAATTTACCCAAACCCAAGGAGGATGGTTATGTCGACCACCGTTACCAAGCAGTATCCGAAAATCGGGATTCGTCCCACGATCGACGGCAGAAGACGCGGCGTGCGCGAGTCGCTGGAAGAGCAAACGATGGGCATGGCGCGGCGGACAGCCGCTTTTTTGCAGGAGAATCTGCGTTATCCCGACGGCTCGCCGGTGGAGTGCGTGATTGCGGATACGACGATCGGGGGCGTGGCGGAAGCGTCGGCGGCCCGCGAGAAGTTCGTGCGCGAGAACGTCGGCGTTTCGATCACCGTGACGCCGTGCTGGTGCTACGGCTCCGAAACGATGGACATGGACGCTTCGATTCCGCACGCGGTCTGGGGCTTTAACGGCACGGAGCGCCCGGGCGCGGTGTATCTGGCGGCGGTGCTGTCGGCTTATGCGCAAAAAGGCATTCCGGCGTTCGGCATCTACGGCGAGGACGTGCAGGAATCGAGCAGCGAAGACATTCCGGCCGACGTGCAGACCAAGCTGCTCCAGTTCGCCAAGTCCGCGCTGGCCGCGGCGATCATCAAAGGCAAGTCGTACCTCTCCATGGGTTCGGTGTCGATGGGCATCGCCGGCTCGATCGTCAATGAAGAACTTTTCCAAAATTACCTCGGCATGCGCAACGAATACGTCGATATGTCCGAGTTTATCCGCCGCGTCGAGGAAGAGATTTACGACAAAGACGAGTACGAGAAGGCGCTGAAATGGACGCGGGAAAACTGCAAACCGGGACCGAACAACAATCCGGAGCATCTGCAAATCGGCCGGGACGAACAGGACAAGCAGTGGGAATTCGTCGTCAAAATGACGCTGATCGCCCGCGACCTGATGGTCGGCAATCCGAAGCTCAAAGAGCTGGGATTCGAAGAAGAGTCCAACGGGCATTTTGCGATCGCGGGCGGCTTCCAGGGACAGCGCCAGTGGACGGACCATTTCCCGAACGGCGACTTCATGGAAACGATCCTCAATTCCTCGTTCGATTGGAACGGACGGCGCGCGCCGTACATCGTCGCCACCGAGAACGACAGCCTCAACGGCGTCGTGATGCTGTTCAACCATCTGCTGACCGGCACGGCGCAGATCTTCGCGGACGTGCGCACGTTCTGGAGCCCGTCGGCGGTCGAGCGCGTAACGGGACATAAACTGGAAGGACCGGCGGAAGGCGGTCTGCTGCACCTGATCAACTCCGGTTCGGCGGCGCTGGACGGAACCGGCGAACAGCAGCTCGACGGCCAGCCGGCGATCAAGCCGTTTTGGGACGTGACGGACGAAGAAGCGGCGAAATGTCTGGAAAAGACGCTGTTCCGCCCGGCTTCGCAGGAATATTTCCGCGGCGGCGGCTTCTCGACGGATTACCTGACGCGCGGCGGCATGCCGGTCACGATGGCCCGTCTCAATCTGGTCAAAGGACTCGGCCCGGTGCTCCAACTCGCGGAAGGCTACACCGTCGATCTGCCGGAAGACGTGCACCGCACGCTCGACGAGCGCACCGACCCGACATGGCCGACCACCTGGTTCGCGCCGACTCTGACGGGCAAAGGCGCGTTCGCGAGCGTCTACGACGTGATGAACAACTGGGGCGCGAACCACGGCGCGATCAGCTACGGCCATATCGGCGCGGACCTGATTACGCTGGCGTCCATTTTGCGGATTCCGGTCAGCATGCACAACGTGGACGAGCAAAAAATCTTCCGTCCGCGCGTCTGGTCGCTGTTCGGCACGGATAACCTGGAAGCGGCGGATTACGCGGCCTGCAAGAATTTCGGGCCGCTCTACTAAGATCGCGCACGTTGAAGCGATGCTCGGCTGACGAAATCCTATGCCACAGCGAATTTCACCGGAAAGCAGGGTAGGTTTATGAGCAAAAATGTTCATTCGGAGAGTGAACGGCGGGCCGTGCAAAATGCGCAGGGTAAGCGGGATGCGGGAGCGCCGGAAACGACGGCGGAATCGTCCGTGGAAACGACTATGAAAACGACGGCGAAAACGCTTGAGGAGCCGGGCGGCAGTGCTTCCGCTTCCGTCAAAAACGTGCTCGCCGTCGATCTCGGCGCAAGCTCCGGGCGGGTGATGCTGTGCGGCTACGACGGAACGAAGCTGGAGCTGCGCGAGATTCACCGTTTCGACAATGTGCCGATCGAGGAAAACGGCGGCTTGTACTGGGACGCCGACCGGCTGCTGGAGGAGATCAAGACCGGCATCCGCACGGCGGCCTGCGAAGGGCGGCCGATCCTCAGCATCGGCGTCGACACCTGGGGCGTCGATTACGGCTGGATCGGCCGGGACAGCCGGCTGCTGCGCCGGCCGCACCATTATCGCGACGAGCGCATGTCGCGTCATGCGGGCGAGCTGGAGCGCCGGCTGCCGCGCGCCGAGCAGTTCAGGCTGACCGGCAATCAGCCCGATCCGATCAATACGGTGTACCAGCTCTTCGCCGATCTGGAGGAAGAGCCGACGCTGCGCCAGGAAGCCGCGCGCTTCCTGATGATGCCGGACCTGCTGCATTATCAGCTGTCCGGCGTCATGGCCGCCGAGCGCACGATCCTCAGCACCGGCGGGCTGCTGGAAGCCGGCGGCGACCGTCCGGCCGCCGAAGTGCTGGAGCGGCTGGGCCTTCCGGCGGCGCTGTTTGCGCCGCCCGTTCCCTCCGGCACGGTGCTCGGCGAGCTGCGGCCTGAGCTTCAGGCCGAGCTGGGCTGCGGCCCGCTGCGCGTCGTGGCCGGCGCTTCGCACGACACGGCGTCGGCCGTGGCGGCCGTGCCTTACGGCCGGGGCGGCGCGTCCGTGCCGGCGGCGGGCGAAGCGCGCGGTAAGAGCGAGAGTACCGGCGCAGCGGTGACGAGCGAAGCGGCGGGCGAAGATGCCGCGAAAGGCGAAAGCGAAGAAGTCGGCCCGAACGCGGCCGGCGCGGCTTCACCGCCGCGCCGGATCTCCGGCGGCGGGCGGCCGGAGACGCCGGCGGGCGAAGCCGCCGGCACGGAAGCCGTTCGGCCGCCGCGCGGGCCGAACGACGCCCTGCCCGCCGCGGCTTTTATCAGCTGCGGCACCTGGTCCATCGCGGGGATCGAGACCCCGCGGCCGGTGCTGTCCGAGGCCGCTTTCCGGCGCGGCCTCACGAACGAGGCGTGCTTCGGCGGAGGCAGCCGCCTGCTGAAGAACATCACGGGCCTGTGGCTGCTGCAGGAATGCCGCAGGCACTGGAATGCCGCGGGCGAAGACTTCAGCCACGCGGATCTGGCGGCGCTGGCCGAAGCAGCCGGCCCCGCCGCCGCGGTGATCGATCCGGACGATCACCGCTTCAACGCTCCGGGCGATATGCCGGAGCGCATCCGGCAGTACTGCCGGGAGACCGGGCAGCCGGTGCCCGGCAGTCCGGGCGAGCTCGTGCGCGTCGTGCTCGAAAGCCTGGCCGACGCGTACGGCCGGGCGATCGACGAGCTGGAGTCGATCTCGGGCCGCGCCGTCGGCGCGGTCCACCTGGTCGGCGGGGGCAGCCGCAACCGGCTGCTGTGCCGGCTGACCGCCGAGCGGACCGGCCGCATCGTGATCGCCGGTCCGGTCGAAGCGAGCGCGGCCGGCAGCGCGCTCGTCCAGTTGACCGCGCTGGGCGAACTGGATTTCGCCCGCCGCGCCGAGATCGTCGAGCGCTCGTTCCCGCTCGAACGCTATCTTCCGGCAGCAGCGGAGCAGCCGGAAGACGTGCGCTAAGAAGCCGGATCTCGGCATACATTTCGTCGCATTTCCCCGGCATTCATCATGCCAACCGGCAGCATTCACCAGATTTCAGACTGCGCGGCCCCTCCTTGCGAATACGAGTATTTATAAGAAGGCGAACCGGCCGCTTCCCGTCATCTGATTTTATCGAAAAAGGAGAATCTCCCATGACCCAACCGCATAACGTCGCCGATCCCGCCGAACGCGAGCGCCTGCTGCGCCTGCAAATCTGCGATATCGGCCGTAATCTGTTCAACAAAGACTTCATCGCCGCCAACGACGGCAATATTTCCGCCCGCCTGTCGGAAACCGAGATTCTCGCTTCGCCGACCGGCGTCAGCAAAGGCTACCTGGAGCCGCATATGCTGGTCAAAGTCAATCTGGACGGCGAAATCGTCGAAGCGTCCGAAGGCTATCGCCCGTCCACCGAGGTCAAGATGCACCTGCGCGTATACCGCGAGCTGCCGGAGATGAACGGCGTCGTGCACGCCCATCCGCCTTACGGGACCGCTTTTGCGATCAAAGGCGAAGCGCTCGACAAGATGATGATGCCGGAATCCGTGATCGCCATGGGCGATATTCCGCTGGCCGCTTACGGCACGCCGTCGACCGAAGAAATCCCGGACTCGATCATGCCGTTCCTCGGCAAGAAAACGGCCGTGCTGCTCGAAAGCCACGGCGCGCTCACCTGGGGCAAAAGCGTGATGGACGCCTACATGAACATGGAGCGCCTGGAATATACGGCCAAGCTGACCTTCCTGACGCGCATGATCGGGGGCGAACGCGAACTGCCGCAGCACCGGATCGACGAGCTGGTCGCGCTGCGTTCGTTCTACGGTTTTTAAGAGAGGAACTGCCATGCTGAAAAAAATCCCCAAAATCCTGTCGCCCGACCTCGTGCACGCCCTGATGAAAATGGGCCACGGCGACGAAATCGTGCTGGCGGACGCCAACTTTCCCGGCCATTCGCTCCACGCCAACGTAATCCGCTGCGACGGCCTCGGCATCCCTTCGCTGCTCGACGCGATCCTGGAACTGCTTCCGCTAGACCCGTACGCCGAGCATCAGGCCGCCCTGATGAGCGTCGTGCCCGGCGACCCGGTCGTGCCGCAAATCTGGGATACGTACCGCGAGATCGTCGCCCGCCACGACGCCTCCGCGCAGATCGCGTTCGAAGAACGCTTCGATTTTTACGAACGCACCAAAAGCGCCTACGCGATCGTCGTAACCGGCGAAGAAGCGCTGTACGGCAATATTCTTTTGAAAAAAGGTGTGATCGGATAATTCGCGTCTCTTAGGCCGTGCAGCGGAGTTTGAACATGCGATTCTTCTTTCCTCTGCCCGCGCCGTCTGCTCGAACCAAAAGAAGCCTGAACGGACTCGATTTTCGCGTCCATTCAGGCTTTTCGATTGCGATCCGCAGCTTGATCCGGCACACTCAAACCGTAAACCGGCCCGCGCACATCGCACCTATTTTCGCTCAATCTTGATATCGTGCTTCTGCTACTGATTCACGCAAACCATCCCGTACTTATCGTCCGCGTACTCCAGAATCGTCACGCTCGCATTTCGAATCTCGACCGTCACATCGAATCCTTCGCACATCTGGTTCAGAATATTGCGAATGGTGTTGCCGTGCGTGACAACCAGGATATTCGCTCCGTCCTCGTAGTCGAGTCCGACAACATCGTCCAGTCCGCCTTTGATGCGCGTCCACAGCTCGTCGAAATCTTCGGCGTGGCCGTAAGGGTCCGCTTTCTTGGTGAGATCGGCGAGTTCTTTGACCGTGCAGTTTTTACGCAGTTCTTCAAAGCTTGCAATCCCGCCGGCCTCGGCGATCGCGGTCAGCGCGACCTTCGACAGCTCCCCCTCGAAGCCGCCGAAAAACGTTTCGCGAAACGCTTTCGTTCGATTGATAACAGGAACGGAATGCCGGTTTTCTTTCAAAATAATCTCGGCCGTCTCCAGCGTTCTGCCGGAATCGCTTGTGTACACGTAAGCGAACTTCGTGTCCGCAAGCTTCTGTCCGGTAGCAACCGCCACCGTCCTGCCTTCGTCGGTAAGCGGACTGTCCGACCAGCCCTGCATTCTGCCGTAGCGATTCAGATACGTTTCGCCGTGCCGGATGAGATAGACGTTGACTTTTTTGCTCATGTTATAACCTCCTGTGCTGCATCGATTCTTTTTTCTGCATTAGGCAGAACTGTTCTCTTTGTCTAACCCAATCGCTTACCCGTAAAGATTCACAATCTTTGAATTCCCTGACTTGTATACGCGGGTGCGTTTCAGCGTTCCTTATACAGCTTGCTTCTTTAACTTACCATAAAACCGAAAGCGCGGCCCGGCAAGTCAATATCGTATAGGCCAAACTTCATCCGTTTTGCGCTGCATTTAAATTAAACGGCAGTGCTCGACTTGAATGTTTATCTTCATATCCCACTACGTTCAAATAAAACCCCGCCAAAAAACCGCTCAAAACCCGCGCCACTAAGCCTTTTCCGCTCAGTCGCGTTAGCCTATTTTGCATCGAACCGCCAATCGTGTAAACGTAACCGCTACGAACAGAACATCAAACCCTTACGGGGCAAGGGTTTGACCCGCATTCTCCAATTTTCCGGTTCGATGCAAAAAGCTTTAATCGCTTTTGTCCTCACGCTATAAGAACATTGTATCAAAAGATCGGTCTTCGCCAATTACTTCTTTCACGATATTGCGCGGATTATCTATTTTGTACAAATACACCGAATCCTGATCGTCCATGATCGTCTTTAATTCGGCCAGGCATCGGGTCAGCGTGCCTTTTGTGATCTCGCCTTCGAATACCGAGTTCTGCGTCCAGTCCAGATATTCCCGCAGCTTTTTGCAGACTTTGCCTACCCTTTTTTCGCCGACATCGTAAGTGATAATCACAAACATATTACCACCATGCCTTAAAAGGTTTGTACGTCTCGTCGCCGATCATATGCTTAATCAGCTTGTAGGCTTCCAAACGAATCAGATACCGATACGAAACCTGGCGTCCCAGCTTGCGGTGCTTGATCGTTTCTTTCATTTTGGCTTCGAAATCCATCAGGAAAATCTTTCGTCCTTCTTCGTTCAAAAAATACATGCCGTCTTCATCACGAAAATGTTTAGGCTGGATTCGGCGATTATTGACCAACGTAAATACCAGCGGATCGATCACCAAAGGTTTGAAAATCTCGGCGATGTCCAAGCACAATGAAAAGCGTTTGCTCGAAGGTTCGTGCAGATAGCTAATCGCCGGATCGAGTGCCGTTTTATACAACTCGGATAAAATGGTTGTGTACATCACGCCGTTGCCGAACGAAATCATGGCGTTAAGCGGATCTTTCGGCGGACGTTTGTTGCGACCGGACCACTCAAAGCCCGCATTTTTCACCAGCAAAGGAAACTATAGCATTTGCAGCCGATCCGCCCGCTCCATGCGGCTGCTGATCTTCACTTCGCGTATCCACATATCGTCGATGGCGTCGATTACGGCTTCTCCGCCGATCTCGATTTCTTTATCCAGCCGGTCGTACGCATAGTCGTGCAGCACCTTGCCTTCTTCGACGCGATCGCTATGCTGCTCCATGCCGAGTCCGTGCTGGAACAACCACAGCTTACGCTTGCATACCGCGTAATAGTGCATTTCCACACCGCGAATCTCTACCGCTTCCAAGATCATGCGCCTCCTGTTTGAAAAATGGATCACAAAAACAAAGAAGAATAAGCAGCTTTATCGATTTCAAGACCTGTCTTCAAGTCATAAGGAGCGTCAATGATATAAAGGTCTGTAATACCAGGAAACGAACTCAATAGACCGCTCTTTTTGGCTTTGTACATATTGACTCCTACCAAATAATTTTCGATATCTTTCCTGGCTTTCTTTTTTTGTTTCCATAAAGAATTTTTATCATTAAATACGTTCATTGCTTTATTGATTCTTGCTGTGTTCATCAAGCATCTGGGTACGGCTTGAACTTCTTGAATATCGCGAAAGATTTTCTGCGCTTGTTTTTTATTTATACCATATGGAATAAAGTCTCTAATCTCTTGCAGCGCATCATCGAACTTTTCCAAAAACTCTTTACCCTTGGTAGTTTGTTTAAGCAGTTTCCGATCATAGAGCTCTGCAATCATACATTGCTTGAAAGATTCACGCAGTACTGTACCATGATGAGAAGTCAGTAACTCCACGCTTATTAAGTCCATATACTTGTGTAAAATGACCTCTTAAAAAAAAGAGAGTCATGAAACGAAATT
>NZ_JAULSA010000034.1 GCF_030518235.1 Saccharibacillus sp. CPCC 101409
AATCCGGCCATGAGCCCTTTTGTATTCAATTCGAGGTGTTGCACTTCATTTTACAATCCGTCATTTACAAATCAAATGATTTATAAACTAGGCGTGTCTTAAAACTTACTGAATTGCATCTTTACCTACCTTTTCACTCTCTACCGCGTCACCTTTTCTTGACGTGCCCCGGCACGCCTTCGAAAAGTTCCTTGTTGAGTACGAAAATCCAGCCAAATCTGCTCGCTTCGAAGTTTTAAGACACGCCCTAAATAATAGAAAGCGGATTTTGCGAATACGTTTATCTTACTTCCAAGTTTCTGGTCTGATAGACTGTTTCCATATAGCAATGTTGCTGTGCATAAACGAATGGTTTGCCTTATCGAAAGGACTGTTTATTAGCGGTTCCACTTTAATATTGTTTGCATTCGCAAATACACGTTCCCCTCGCAAAGTACGATTCATTGGCGCAATAAGTTCTCCACCCAATATTTGTACAGGGTCCGCAATGTTGTACATGTTTATATGAGTACGTACTGCGTTGTTTCTAAGCTGGTAATCATCTCTTACTGGGGTGCCAATAGTAACTAAGGTATCAACCTGTACATCATTCCTTTGAAGCTCATTAGCAATTAATATAGCTACGTTACCTCCATGACTATGTCCAACTAATCTTATAGGTTCATTCGGATCATTACGATGATGTTCCAGAATTCGTGCAGCTATATTTTCGTTCCCAAACCAACCGCCCGTTGCAGCATTTTTTCTAGCCGATGTACTATTACTGCCACTCCAACGAACTGCATCAACATCTTCACCACTTGTTCTTTTCAAATAGTATCTAAACTCATTCGTAAAAGTTGAAGGCTCTGAATTAGTCCCATGAATCAAATAAGTTCTAGTCCCCGTTGGATCCAGATACTTCAGAGGATTATTCTCCACGTAAGTATAAGGATTCAAACTGCTCGGCCGGTTCACATATCCTTCAAACGTATCCTCTTGAATAAACCGACCAATACTTGGATCATACCAGCGGCTTCTCAGGTACTGCAGCCCCGTATCGCCGTCCCAGAACTCGCCCGAATAGCCGAATGGATTCTCGACCTGTACGTCCGAAGTCAGCGGATTACCCCAGATGTCGTAGGTATACGTATTCAGCGAAGTACCGTCAGCTTTGACCAGTCCCGTTACATCGCCGTGGCCGTTGTGCAGATAGTAGGCTTTTTGATTGCTCGCATCCTCACGGTAGATAAGCTGCGCTCCTCTTACATAACGAGCTTTAAGCGTTATGCTTCCGTCAGCTGCTACCGTACCTTCTGCAATGATGTTGGCTCCGTCGTAGTAGTAACGTGTCGTGTCCGTTTTACCGTCTTTTACAATACTGCGCTCCGTCATCAGACCATCGCCGTCGTACTTGTAGCTGACAGCAGTCTGGTTACGTTTAACCTGATTAAGCTGTTCAGCCTGATCGTAGC
This sequence comes from Saccharibacillus sp. CPCC 101409, assembly GCF_030518235.1. Taxonomy (GTDB): domain Bacteria; phylum Bacillota; class Bacilli; order Paenibacillales; family Paenibacillaceae; genus Saccharibacillus. The sequence continues at coordinate 1,455 of NZ_JAULSA010000034.1, forward strand.
TGTAATCGATATTTTCTTTATGCGGCATTTGGATGCTGGATTGCAGGGTCAGACGGTTTCCTTTGCCGTCGTACGTATACGTTTCCGCACCTTCCGAGCTGGTAATGATTCGATCCAACTCGTCGTAAGTAAACGTACCGTTCGTTTCGCCGTCGCTGCGGCTCATAATATTATCATTGTTATCGTAGCTGTACGCGAACGTTTTGGTCAAGTCGCCTGCCGACTGAAGCAGCTTCGTTAACCGTCCAAAGCCGTCGTTCGTGTAGGTCATGGTTACTTGCCCATTTGCAAGCTTGGTCTGATAGAGCTGGGAAGATTTCAACTGCTCTCCATCCGATTCCACTTGGCTGTCGCGATAGATATACTCCGCTTGATTTGTATTTTCTGTACGCACTTGCACAAGTTGATTATCGCTGTTGTAAACATACGTCGTCGTCAATCCGAACGGATCGGTCATGCTGCTTGGAAGACCGCTCAAATTATACGTATACGAAATCTGTTTGCCATCCGGGTAAACCAGTCGTTCCAACTGATTGCTCAAGGTGTAGAAATATTGAGTTTTACCTGTTTCGTCAGTCATCGTTTTGCGGAGGCCATTTTTGTAGTAAGTAAAGCTGCCGCTTTTCTCACCGCTGGTCCATGAGGTCAATCGATTTTGGGAATCGTATCTGTTGACCACATTTATTCCCTCGCGGGTTGTGCCGCCTGTAAGGTTGTTGTTGCTATCGTACGTATAACTTTCTTTTCCCAGCACAGAGTCCGTTTTAGACAAACGGCGGCCAAGTTCATCGTAACCGAATGTGATTTTTTGCAGATCCGGGAAGACTTTCTCCGTCATTGCGCCGAGTCTATTGTAGGTGTATTTGGTGCTTAGCGAAGTACCGCCTACGCTCTGAGTCACATTTTGCAGACGATGCAGCCCATTGCTCGTATATCCGGTCGTCGAACCGTTTCCTTTTGTCGCACTCATTGCAAAAGGATTGCCGCCTACTTCGTACGAGTTGGTAGACGTAATTTTGTTGCCGGCTCCGTCTTCGCGAGTCGTGCTCGTTGTACGGCCGAGCGCGTCGGTTTGAGCCGTTACTTTCTCGCCATAATCTGTCGTCGTCGTCGCTTGATTCAGTAAACTATTATATGCGTAACCCGTAATACGGCCTTCAGCGGAAACAGTTTGTTTGACCTCGCCATTGGCATCGTACTCATATTTGGTTTTGTGGCCTTCGCCATCTACCGCATAATCCAGCTCGCCCAGATCGTTGTAATGATTAGATTGGGCAGTGTAAAAATCGACGTTGTTATTGTTATCTTTGCGCTTTAATTCGATAGCCATCGGGCGGCCGAGAGCATCGTAAGTCTCTTTGCTTTCTTTACCTTCTTCATCGACCCGGTAAAACTGTCCGATCTGCCCGATCGTATTATACGCAAACGAAGAAGTCGTCGTTGCCCGTGTACCGTCTTCATCCGCGGGACGCGTAACTTTTTTAATTCGGCCGACATTGTCGTACTCATAAGCCTCATCCGAGCCCGCTTTTGCGCCTTTGGAAACCGCATTGCCATCGAAATGCTTCGTAACGCGGCCTGTCGCCAAATCGTACTCATAGCGTTCCTCAATCGTTTTTGGCGTACCGTTTTCAGTCACTTTTTGCTTGATGGAAGTCGGGTAAGCGTTCTTGACGCTCGCCGCATACTCGATATCCGTCTGCTGGCTTTTACCGTCTTCAAGCTGCTGAATCGCCTGCGTTACATTACCGTAAGCGTCGTTCTGGTACGTCATTTGTAAGGAGTTCGCTTGACCGTTTTCGTCGGTGTAGTTCTTCACCGCTTTGGTAATGTGCGGGAGTGTTGGATCAGTAGTATATACGATATCGTCTGTTACCACGCCTGAAACCGTATTGCGTTCGGAAGTGTTCAGGCCCGGATATTGAGACGAATAGGTATAGCTGCTGATATGTCCCAGCGGATTTGTATACGTCAGAACATTGCCGAACTGATCGTATGTATACGCATTGATTTTGGTACCCGTCTTCTCTGGATTTTGCGTATAGTCCGTATCTGTTTCGGTAATCTTCACTGCGAGCTGCTGATCCGGATCGTAGACCGTATCGATCTGCTTTTTGTACTCGCCGGCTTTCTCGCGCGTTTCTTTGATCGCTAGATGATCCGCATTCAGTACAGTTGTTTCGCTGATCTTCTCGTTTGTCCCCACGCCGTTTGGATCGCCGACTGCAGTGCGTTTCACGGTAGAAGAAGTTTGAGCCGGATCGGAAAAGTCGGTCGCGTTCGTGTAATCGTAGCGAACCATGTTCTTTTTCTTGGTTCCATCGTCTTTCATATTGTCTTGGCGTGTCGTCACACGATAATATTCCATCGTACCGGCATCGCCTAAATGCTTGATAGTCTTGCCATATTCATAAGTCGGTCCACCCCCGGTCGGATAGGTCACACCGGTTAATGAAGAGTAAATCGTCGAATTACTGTTAGCTCCGCCCGGTCCGTCCGCGTCGTACCCAGCGCCATGTTTCACATAATTATAAGTGGTCGTCTCGCCGTTTTCATTCACCGCAGTATTGAGGTTGTACTTCTTATTGGTATCGCTAATAAGCTTTTTGTTATATACAAGGGACTTGCCTGCATAGCTGACCGTAACCGAACTCGCCTTGTATGAAAATTTAATCTCGCGGTTCAACGTGTCGATAACGCGGCTGATCAGCGGATAAGCATTCTGGTCGTTGACGGCCGTGTTCGCGTATTCTACCAGAATTACATTACCATACGCGTCTTTGGTTCCGATCCAGCGGCCTTCGGAATTGAATAGCGACTGCGTACCAAGTGTATCGGTGAGAGAGTAGGCAGCTGTGGCGCTGACTGCTTTGCCCGAAGCATCTTTCGTCGAGATTGTCGCTGTCGAAGGTGCGAACGTCACGTCTTTGAGCGGATAATCCACCAGTCCTTGTCCGCCCGCGGCGACTTCATATACCGTTCCGTCGGGAAAATGCAGATAGCGCTGATCCCCCCTCAATTCGACGGAAGGGAATGCCCAGGTCCAGCCGACGCCAAGGTTCGACGTACGTTCGTTGTATGTGTAGTATTCGTTGTCGTTGACGTATACGGTCTGGCCCGAAGCATTGGTGCTCTGCGTGATCTTAGGCTCCCAGATGTAGGCGGTGTTACTCTGATACAGACGGCCCAGCGTAAAATCCATACCGTTACGACCTGGAAGACTGAAATCAGTTTCCATACGTGTTAACGAGCCTGTAACGTTAGAGATGTTTTCTCCTTCGACAGCTCCGCTGTATGGTGTATTAGCTGCGATCTCATATAACGACTGAGGTGAGGCTCCATTATTAAAAGGAATGCCGGACGCGATTGTCGCAGCAGTCGTTTTAGCTGCCGAAACGGCTGGTGCGGCCGAAACATGATGTGGAGCAGCAACGGGCGGCAGCAGCAGAGCGGCAGCAAGCGCAGTATTGAGGATTTTAAAAATAGGTTTTTTCACGAACGATTTCCCCTCGATTCTCTATAGTGGTCGGCTTAGGAGCCCGGTACATACTGTCTTTTGATTAAATTGCCGCTGGTGTCGTAGGTAAAATTGATGCGTTCGCCCGATGAGAACTGGATATACTGCAAACGACTCTGATCATCGTAAAAGTAACGGAATTGCATTGGTGTACCGGCAGCGCTTAATGTATTCACCGTATCGCCGCTGTGGCGAATATGCAGCTGAGGTGTTTGTTCGAATGCCGACGGGTCGCCGCCTTCGATCTGCATGCCGTAATTCGGCTGCTCTTCCGTCAGCCAGCGCGTCACCAGATCGGGATCGAGGTCGATCCGCTGCTCGCCGTTCTCGTCTGTGCGGAGTTTGCCGTAGCTCGCTCCTAAGATACTAAAGATAAGGTTACTTGCTATATGATCCTTTGATATTGGGCGTGTCTTAAAACTTACTGAAGTGCATCTTCGCTTGCCTTTTCTCCCTCCACAGCGTCACCTTTTCTTGACGTGCCCCGGCACGCCTTCGAAAAATCCCCTTGTTGAGAACGAAAATTCAGCCAAATCCGCTCCCTTCAAAGTGTTAAGACACGCCCTAGTACTTTGTCCCAGATGAAGTTAAGGTTACGCTCGTCTGAAATGCACTAGAACCATGTGCGTTTCAGCCAAACATAAACCCACCATTTGAAGTGTGACAAAGTACTAGTAGAGGTCATAACGATGAAGAACCTTTAACGAATTCTCTAAAATGAGCACACTACATACATTAGGAACACTGTCGATTCATAAAAAAAGAGAATCTCATTTTTCAATAATCATTGAAAAAGAGGTTCTCTTAGGAGAATTTCATTTGAACAGCGTTTTTAAATTACTCGTTCATTTTAAGTGAAATTTTTGCATTTCATTTTGCAATTCGTCAATCAAAAATCTTCCTCAAATTAATGAGGAAGATTTAAAGTAAAATATTCTGCTACATATCAAGAATGCGTCTTGCTTCTTTTTCAGATATTGGTTCGGAGAAGTCCTCTGCTTTTATTATTAAATATACTTCTTTTTCTGGATCATTCTCATCACTCAACTCAATATCAATGTGATCAACTGGAGCAACTGCATCTCTATAATAAAGTAGTAAAAAAGAGTAAATCACACCCATATCACGTTCAGTAATTTTTAACTTGAGATTTTCAGCTTTGCTCTCCACCTGAGATTGAGTCTCGGCCTGCTGTAGCTGTATTTGTAAAGAACGTGGTGAATGATAAGTTTTAAGAGTCAATAAATCCGATTTTTGAAAACTTATCATTTGTAACTCCATGAAAAAATCTAATACTTCTTCATGACAAATTGTAAGTTCAATACCCCACAATTTCTCATTATAATTTCTTATAACAAATTCGTTTTTGAGTTCAATGAATCTTTTCATCTTGATTTTCCCTTCGGATAATTTAAGTGCCAGTTTTCTATAACTGTTCCTGTTTCAGGATTCAACCTTTCTAAATGAACATGATTGTCATTGGTATCTATCGGCTTAGCTCTATACTGCCATTTTCCGTTAGCACTTCGATACTTATTATCACCAATATAAACCGGATCTTTACCTACCTTCTCTCTCGCAAAAGCTCTGGCTGCTCCTTCGCTCTGAAAAGAAGCGCTACTCATTTTTGTGTTTTTGTCAGGAAAATCTTTTAAATAACATTCATTATTGGAATTATGAACCCAAATCCCCAAGCCGCTCACAAAATACGTATGGAACCCGTCCACCGTCATATTGTAAACAGTCGCCTGACGCTGCTGAATCTCGATGCTGCCGACCTCAAGTGTTTTCCCATCACTCTGCTCCAGCAGATCACCCGGTTTCAGGTCCTTAACGAAGACCCATCCTTTACCAACAACCCAGAATGGATGGTTATACGTCGATTCGATCACTTGACCGCCAACATGGATGTTATAAATCTCATCTGCTTCGTGATTAAAAGTCGCCGTTACCTGCTTGTAGGCTTCTTCGCCGGTATTTTCATTTTGAGATAATACCTTATCGCCTACTTGCACGTCCTTAATTTCTTTATCGCCTTTGTCCGTCTTGACCTTTGTCTTGGCAGTAAAGCAGTTACAAGCCTTCGCTACACTCTTAGAGGTACTTGTGGTTTTCGATGCTACGCGCCCTTCATCAATTGCTTTCGTAGCCGCTTTACTTGCCCGCACCGCTGCGCTCGGGCTTGGAACTGCCGGAATCGCCACTGCCAAGACATCCGCTGCGACATATGCCGCGTTTTCCCAAGTTGGGTCTTTGGCCAACTGATAAATGTCGTATCCCGTCGAAAGAAGGTCGTAAATCGTATCCAAGAATTTACCGCTCGGGTCCACGTACTTAAGCGGATTATTCTCCACATACGTGTACGGATTCAAGCTGCTCGGCCGGTTCACGTAGCCTTCGAACGTATCTTCCTGAATAAACCGCCCGATGCTCGGGTCGTACCAGCGGCTTCTCAGGTACTGCAGGCCTGTATCGCCGTCCCAGAACTCGCCCGAATATCCGAACGGATTCTCGACCTGCACGTCCGACGTCAGCGGGTTGCCCCAGATGTCGTAGGTGTAGGTATTGAGCGCGGTACCGTCGGCTTTCACCAGTCCCGTCACGTCGCCGTGGCCGTTGTGCTGGTAGTACGCTTTCTGGTTATTGGCGTCTTCGCGGTAGATCAGCTGCGCGCCGCGCACGTAGCGGGCTTTGAACGTGACGCTTCCGTCGGCGGCTACCATGCCTTCGGCGATAATGTTCTCCCCATCGTAGTAGTAGCGCGTCGTATCGGTCTTGCCATTCTTCGTGATGCTGCGCTCGGTCATCAGGCCGTCGCCGTTGTACTTGTAGCTGACCGAAGTCTGGTTGCGCTGAACGTTGCTCAGCTGCTCGGCCTGGTTGTACGTATAATCGACGTTGTCCTTGTGCGGCATCTGGATGCTGGATTGCAGCGTCAGGCGGTTGCCTTTGCCGTCGTAGCTGTACGTTTCCGCGCCTTCCGAGCTGGTGATGATGCGGTCCAGTTCGTCGTACGTAAACGTGCCGCTGGTCGTGCCGTCGCTGCGGCTGGTAATGTTGTCCTGCTTATCGTAGCCGTAGGTGAAGGCTTTGGTCAAGCCGCCGGCCGACTGAAGCAGTTTGGTCAGGCGTCCGAATCCATCGTTGGTGTACGTGGTCGTGATCTGGCCGTTCGCCAGCTTCGTTTGGTACAACTGGGACGACTTCAGGTAGTTCTCATCCGATTGCACCAGTCCGTCGCGGTAGGTGTACTCGGCCTGGGTCGTATTCTCGGTACGCACTTGAACCAGCTGGTTGTCGTTGTTGTACCAGTAGGTCGTCGTCATCCCGAACGGATCGGTCATGCTGCTCGGCAGACCGTTGTTGTAGTACGTGTACGAGATTTGTTTGCCGTCCGGATAGACCATGCGCTCCAACCGGTTATCCAGCGTGTAGAAATACTGCGTGGTACCGGTTTCGTCTTTCATCGTTTTGCGCAGGCCGTTTTTGTAATACGTAAACGATCCGCTCTTATCGCCGCTGCTCCACGAAGTCAGGCGGTTCTGCTCGTCGTACTTGTTCAGTACGTTGATGCCTTCGCGCGTCTTGCCGCCGGTGATGTTGCTGTTGTTGTCATAGGTGTAGCTTTCTTTGCCCAGCACCGAGTCTGTCTTGGACAGTCTGCGGCCGAGTTCGTCGTAGCCGTATGTGATCTTCGTCAGATCCGGGAAGACTTTCTCGGTCATCGCGCCAAGTCGGTTATACGTGTACTTGGTGCTCAGCGAGGTGCCGCCGGCGTTCTGCGTAACGTTTTGCAGCCGGTGCAGACCGTCGTTGGTGAATCCGGTCGTCTTACCGCCTCCGTTGGTAGCGCTCATCGCGAACGGATTGCCGCCCACTTCGTATTGGTTGGTGGACGTGATGGTGTTGCCTGCGCCGTCTTCGCGTGTCGTGCTCGTGGTACGGCCCATAGCATCGGTTTCGGCGGTGACTTTCTCGCCGTAATCCGTAGTGGTCGTCGCCTGGTTGAGCACCTCGTTGTAGCCGAAGCCGGTGACGCGGCCCGAAGCGGAGATCGTTTTTTTCACTTCGCCGTTGGCGTCGTATTCATAGCTCGTTTTGTGCCCTTCGCCGTCTGTCGTATAATCCAGTTCGCCCAGGTCGTTGTAATGGTTGGACTGGAGCGTGTAGAAGTCGACGTTGTTATTGTTGTCTTTGCGTTTCAGTTGA
>NZ_JAULSA010000035.1 GCF_030518235.1 Saccharibacillus sp. CPCC 101409
TCGATTCGTTGACCTACGCCTTACGCCACCGTACCTCGCTGGTGGGGTGCTAAGTAGTAACCGTATAGCCCCTTATTCAGGCTTAATCTTACGTTTTCCAGAAAATAACTGCGCTCATACAATTATTCCGAGCTTTTTCGCTTCGATTCGGCCTTTGGCTCCCGAATAGCTACACCTGCGTCGTTATTTGAATAAACCGAAGCGTTTCGTCCCAAATAAGTGTACCTGCGCCGCTATTTTCCGTTTGGAACAATACCCGGCTTTCTCGACACCCTGAGCCTGTCGAAGAAAAGCATCTCGTAAGCAGCCGCTAACGAAGTTCTCCCGCGGTCCTTGCGCTTCTTCCGCGAATAGGAATTGCCCGTCCTTAAGACCGGTCTTATACTATACCGATCTTTTTTAAAAATGGTCGGCCAAGAAGCAAGTACCGTAAGGAATCAAACGTTCCAGTACGGCGGCGATTTGGGGGCTGGTTTCGATCAGGCCGTAAGCCTGGAGAAGAACCGGACGGCGGTAGCCGAGCAGCATCGAAGTCAGGATACCGATATCGATGCAGATATCCGCGACCAGTTCTTCGTCCCCGCCTGAAGGAAGAGGAAGAGACTCCAGCGACGCCTGTCCGCCGGGCTGTACGGTCAAGTTCCAGAAGCCCGCGTTCCACGGGGCGTCGCGGTCTTCGATACGCAGCGTCCAGGCCTGCTTTTCTTCCCCGGTCGCAACGAACGGGTAGCTGCTAACGAAAGCGGCGGCGTCGACGATCCGCGCCATAAAGTAAGGTTCCGCCTCCTGTTTGACCAGAGGATCGTCCAGCAGCAGGCTGAGCGGATCGTCGGCGGGAGCGTTCCAGCGGACTTCCTTGATCCGCGAATCGTGGTTGCCGATAAAGGTCCACAGCCCCTGCCGGGCTTCTTCGTTCAACCAGAACATTTCCCTCGTTATCCATCGCCCGTCCTCGATGGCATACAGCACATACCCCTGCGGCTCGTTGCTTGCGGAATAGTAGACGGCGGTATACGGAGCCGGGCCCAGCACGCGCTGCTCCCACCATGTTCCGCTGCGAGTCAGCGGTCCGTTATACTTCGTAATCGCCTGATCGTAAACGGTTTTCATAACGTCGATATCGCGAATTCCGCGCACGACGCGGCCCGGCACTTCTTGACGCGAAGGAAGCTTGTCCACGGGAATCGAATACTTTCGATAGTCCGTAAACAGCTCCCAACCGTACTTGCGGTAGAAACTCACGGAAAAAGGATGCAGATACGATAGAAGCTGGCCGTGATCTTTCATTTCCTCCAGCGCGCGGCGCAGCAGTTCGGACACCATGCCCTGCCGACGCTTCTCGGGCCAGGTGGATACGCTTGCGATTCCGCCCATCTCGATACGGCGGCCGTGAATATAAACCTCGAACGGCAGCAGCATCAGCTGGGCGCATAATTCGTTCTCCTCGAACACGCCCCATACCGGCTCGTCCGCAAAGTTGAGTCGGCGCAGTTCTTTCTCGCGTTCGCCGATTTTATACAGAAACGCATACTGCGAAAGTTCAAGGCTGCTCTCGAATTCCTGCTCGGTGATTCGTCTGATTTCCATCGTTCGCCTCCCTTTTCCGGGTTCCGCCCGGATATACGGCGGCCGCTTGATGCGCGACCGTTACGCAGTATACTTCTATCCGGGCCTCGCGAACCCTTTAAAATCAACCAAAAAAAGCCCGGCCGATAAACGGCCGGACTGCAATAGGATTTCCGGCTATCGATCGCTGCCGATAATCCGGTCGATCACGCCGTATTCCAGCGCTTCGACGGAAGACATAAAGTAGTCGCGGTCCACATCGAGCGCAATTCGCTCGATCGGCTGGCCTGTGTGCTCGGCGGCGATTGCGTTCAGCCGTTCGCGCGTGCGGATGATGCGTCTTGCGCTGATCTCGATATCGCTCGCCTGCCCCTGCGCACCGCCGTGCGGCTGGTGGATCATGATCTCGCTGTTGGGCAGCGCGCAGCGCTTGCCTTTGGCTCCGGACAGCAGCAGGATCGCCGCGAACGAAGCCGCCATGCCCGTGCAGATCGTCTGCACATCCGGCTTGACGTGACGCATCGCGTCGTAAATCGCGAAGCCCGCCGTCGTGACGCCGCCAGGACTGTTGATATAGAAGTGGATGTCTTTCTCCGGGTCTTCCGCTTCGAGAAACATCAGCTGCGCCACGATACTGTTGGCTACCTGATCGTCGATGGCGGAGCCGAGAAAAACGATCCGGTCTTTCAGCAGCCTCGAATAAATATCGTAAGAACGTTCGCCGCGGCTGGTCTGCTCTACCACATAAGGAATAAAAGTGCCCATCGGCCGTACCTCCTTCGAATAGGAAAAATTCGAATCCCGGCCGTCAGGCGGCCTGCAGGGTCGGAAGGAGAGACGAGAAGCGTTCGGAGCCGCCGGCGCGAGGCTGCGGACCTTCGCTGTACAGCGGCGCGGATCGGGCTTGTACGCCGGCTCCGCAGCGGGCGGCGGCCGAAGCTTCGTCCGCGCCGCCTCCGTTCCACAGAACGAGCAGCGCCCGTACGTCCTGGAGCCGGATCGCTTCCAGATAAGCGAATACCAGGCGTTCCCCGGCAGGATCTTCGTCCTGACGAGACGGCCGGCGCAGATCGTCTTCCAGCCGATGCGCTTCAAGCTTTAAACGGGCTCGGCGCAGCGCCGCTTTGGCGCCGCCTTCGGTTGTGCCGATCAGCTCGGCCGTCTCCGCAGCGGTAAAGCGAAGGTGCTCGATGAGCAGGTAAACGGTCCGCTGCTCCGGCGTCAGCAGCCGGACCAGCAGTTCGGCCGCCGTCCAGAGACGCAGCGGATCCGACTGGGAAGCGGCGGCCTCGATCCGCTCGAGCGGCTCCGCTTCGTCGCGGCTTTTGCGCAGACGGTCGACCCAGGCATGGTAAGCGATACGGCGCAGATACGTCCGGTTCCAAATACGTTCGCCCGTTTCAAAAGCAGTCCAGGCTTTCATCCACATATCCTGAGCCAGTTCTTCCGAATCCGTCTGCGATCCGGCCAGAAACCGGCAGTATTTCCCGAGCGCCTCGCCATGCTCGTCCATCAGTTCCACAAAAGCGGAACGCTTCTCGCCGCTCGCCGCATCGGAAAGACGCCTTCTTTCGGCCGGATTCGAAATCCCGGATATGTTGTTCAGCCCCGTCTTTTTCAAACGTCTCACCTCCCTCCGTATTCAGATTCACTACCTTAAACGAATAACCTGCCGAAATCGATACTCTGTCGATTTATTTTTTTCGAAAATTCGATTTTTTAAAAAATAGGCATTAAAGCTGTTTCGATACTTGATCCTATGGGTAACTCATAAACATCAGCGCAGTAACAATCTTGAATAACGGGCAATCGGCATAAAAAACGGGCACCAGTTGCGACCTGGTCCCCGCTAATCGAATCTTTGTGAGAGAAGATTGGATGAATTTTAGAAGCCGATGTTATCGACGAGTTTGATAATCCCGTTCTTGAAGGTTGTTGCTGCGCCATTTACGTTAATCAGAGTATTTCCTTTGAACGTAACGTTCTTGATCGTTGCATCTCCCCATACCCCGATGCCGCGATGCGCGCCGTTCGTAATCGTATTGTTGTTGAAGACTACGTTGTCGATTGTGCCCTGCGAAGCATAGATCAGCACATTCGGGTGATTTTGCGGTTCTTGGATACCCGTATGGTTGACCGTATTGTTGTTCACCGTTACCCGGTCCACATCCTGCGAATTGTACGATCCTTCCACCGAAATATAAATTCCCGCCATCATCGTGTCCGCCACTTTATTGTTTTCGATCAGAACATCCGTGCCGCCGACAACCGAAATGCCGCGGGCGTTGGAACCGTATCCGACATCGTTTCCGCGAATCGTAATATTGCTGACCGGCTTGTCGTCTCCGTCTTTGTAGCTGACTACCGCGATGCAGTCGTCGCCCACTCCGCGAACCACGTTGTTTTCCACTGTAATATAGCTGCTGGAATTGGTCATGTGAATGCCGTCGGCTCCGGTATTTTCAACGATGCTGTTGCTTACCGTTCCTCGCGATGCCGCGTAAGTCACCATGATGCCGGCTGCGCTGGACTTGCTTACATAAACATGGTCGATTACAAAATTCATTGCGCTGCGTACGGTGATGCTATTTTTCTCGTTGGCGCCGTTGCCGCGTCCCGCCGATGTTTTATAAACGTGTTTGAAGTCGCGAATTTCCACGCCGCTGCCTTTCAGATCGATCGAACCGTTCTCGGGATCGGTGGAAGTCAGCGTCGTTTGATCCTGCCCGGCTCCTTTCATCACGATACCGTCCACCGTCAAAATTTTGCTCAGCGTATAGTCGCCTGCCGGGATAAACAGTACCTTACCCTGTTTCTTGGCATCGGCCGCCGCTTTGACAAAAGCCGCGTAGTCGTCTTTGTTGTCGTTGGCCACCGCGCCGTAAGTCAGAACGGACAGCGAGTTGGCCGGAAGGGAAGCGTTTTGTCCTCCGCCGGATACCCCATCCGGAGTTGTCGGCGCCGGCGTTGTCGGTACTGGTGTTGTCGGTACCGGTGTTGTTGGTGCCGGTGTTGTTGGCGTCGGTGTTGTTGGCGCCGGTGTCGTCGGTGCCGGTGTTGTTGGCGCTGGCGTCGTCGGTGCCGGCGTCGTTGGCGCCGGTGTCGTCGGTGCCGGTGTTGTTGGCGCTGGCGTCGTCGGTGCCGGCGTCGTTGGCGCCGGTGTCGTCGGTGCCGGTGTTGTTGGCGCTGGCGTCGTCGGTGCCGGCGTCGTTGGCGCCGGTGTCGTCGGTGCCGGTGTTGTTGGCGCTGGCGTCGTCGGTGCCGGCGTCGTTGGTGCCGGTGTTGTTGGCGCCGGTGTTGTTGGCGCCGGCGTTGTCACAGCGGATGGTGTAAACGAGATGCTCGGATTCCACAACGTCTCGTCGTCTTCGGTAGTCTGATTTTTATTAACTACAAAGTAAATCGCGGTGCCGGCTTGTACGCTTACGGCATCTACGTTCTTCGGCATTTCACCAGTTTTGGTCTTAATGAGGGAACTCCACAGCACGGTGCTGTCTTTTTTGATGCTGGCTGCAATGCCATCGCCTTTATTTCCGCTTTTTTTAACGATACCCGTAATCTCGACTACTCCCGGTCCAGGTGCAATCCATTTACGAACGGCATCCGAAGTGTCCGAAGGATACTGCGAGCTTGCTGCGATCCATGGAAGACCGCTGCTGTTTGTCCAAACTCCTTTGGAAGAATTGTAGGAAAGGTCGGAGGATTGGCTTCCGGCTGTCTGCTGATAGTACCACTGCTTGATTCCTTGAGTCGTTTTGCTAAAGTCCGGAGACGCTTTATACGTATTGGATGCGGACGCTGCATTGACTTGGCCGAGATTGGCTAGTCCGCTTCCCAGACCAAGAGACAAAGCTGCGATCGCAATGATGACTTTACTTCTTTTCAAGAGATATCCCTCCAGCTGGTGTTTTAAAATAAGAGAATTTGAAAAAGGAATGTTTAATCGGCTTCTTGCCCGCCCCTGGGTTCAATGCCGATTCCTATACGCCGGTATGTGTATCGCCTGTCGGCGGCAACCGGTAATAATGAGTGTGGACTGCTCCGGCAATAGTTGCTCTTAAAATGAATATGCATGTATATTCATTCGCAGCAGCGGTTATTCCGAGGCGGTGTGTGTATGTTTTATATATCGACGTATCTTTTCAGGAAGTTACATTACTGTCGTTTAACGAATCGAAAGGCCTACTTTTTTCAAAAAAGCCCTTACTCAATACACAGATGAATTTATAGAACCTTTGGGGCTGATGGGCTCTATTCTTCCATATATATTCCAAATAGCACGATAAAACCAGGCCTTGAACGATATTTTGCTTGCTTGGTAAAATGTAATTCTATCTATTCAGGAAAGTACGTTCGTATTTAAATACTTTGAATGGATACATGTGAAAAAATATACAGGTCCTGATTTTAGTCTGGAAGAACAATGGAGTACGCTGAAAATTAGGAAGTGCTCATTCCGAAAAAGAGAAGTTAGTCCTGTACACTTTTGTATATATATACGAGAAGAACAGCAAATAATTAAACGAGCAAGGGGGATTTGGAAAATGAACCGACATTTCTTGGAGTTGTGGATAGAAATCCGGAGCTGATATAGGAAGACCTGAGGATAACTTTAAAAAGACTAAATGTTTTGGGTAAAATGTGTATAAAGTTGTGGAAATGGGGATAGGTTATTCGGATGACAAATAGTCGCTCCCGTTAACATGTGAGCAAGTTGGGGATATAACGATCCCGAGCTGACTAAAAATCGTGAATTAAAAGCTTCATTATATAATAGAAGAAACAAAAAAAAGCCTTCACCGTTATGCGCGGTAAAGGCTTTTTCTGCTCGCTTGGCGTCGTCCTACTC
>NZ_JAULSA010000036.1 GCF_030518235.1 Saccharibacillus sp. CPCC 101409
CATAAACTTTTGCGCATCATTTTTGGCATATGGAACTCCGGATCGGCCTTTCAAGCTCGCTAAACACTCAAACTGGATGTTAAATCCATTTTTATCTACTTTCCAAGGTAGGTTTATTTCAGTCTGTTCCATTTGGAAAGCTCAAAGGTTATTTTATTGGAGACTTGACTTTGATTAGCTGGTTTAGATGATGTACGATTCTTCAGTGATTCTCTATCAAAGTAACTTCTTTAATATCACTAATTGGGACTGAAATTTCATCTTTGAGACGAATTATCAGATTTTTCTCTTCCCTCCAAGTTCCATGTCTTACACATGTTAAAAAGTACAAACAATATTTTAAAATCAAAAATTTCTTTTGTTCATTATTCAATTTTGATCTATTGAATTGATCAAATACAATATTTTCAACCTTTTGTTTAAAGGTAATAATATATGGTTGGGATTCCTCAGACCATTCTTGGATTGCATTCTTGATGTCCAGTACTTCAAACATATCCTCAATTATTTCAGGCATACGTTCAATATGTGCCACCTCAGTATGTTTGTATATTTGTCCATTTAATAAAAAGCCATTTACACACTTATCAACGACTCCCCTGGAGCCACCTTCTTGCAACCTACTATTTATCATTCGCGCGCGTGCATCTTCTTCTCCATCATAATAAGCAGTCCAATCAATAATTCTACTATCAAATAAAGTTATTAATCGTCCGCCTCGAAATTCAAAATTAAATCCTTTATCCTTCATAAACTTATTTAAAGTAGTCTTTTCCAATAAAGCTTCAAATAAGTTATACAAAGGTTCTTGTTTTATTGATTCAATAGGTCCCATTCTAGTTGTTAAATGATTTATTGTTACTTCATTTATTTTTTTAAAATCCATATTATTTAATATCTGATTTTCTTTGAGAAAAAGTTCTAAATGAATAAATATATTCTGACTTTTTATGAACTCTTCTTTAGAGTACTTACGTCCATGCTTGAGAATAAAATATTTTAAAATTTCTTTTTTGATTCCAATCAATTCTGAAATTGAATCGTATATGCTTTCTTCATTAAATGTGTTAATAATCATTTCTCAACTCCAGTTTTATTTTTACCTTGATCGTATTTCATCTAACGTTCCTGTATTCACGACCCGACGTATGTCGGGTGTCTGGCGGATGCCAGACCGAGGACGAATGTCCGTAGCGTGAATATTATGTTATAGGATGTCAACATCTTCTTCGATTAATCCCACTCTAAAATTCATTTATTATCTGCGTTCTTCTATTATCCATGAGTACTTACTTGCTATTGCATTTGCAATTTCTAAGATCGCTTTTTCTATTTCACTATCAATCATTAGCGGTATGTCTATTTCAATTAAGTTAATTTCCTCTACGCCCTCTAATGTTTCAAAAGCGTAACCTCCATTAGAATTAGCTAAAATTCCTGTGGCTGTTACCGATTCATCATAAATGATTTTGGAGAACCTTAAGTTGCTTATTTTCTTGAACCTTAATGATTGAATAAAGAATTGTTCAACATCAACAGTTTTTATTTTCTTGGCATAGTTTTCATCAGAATATATTTGTAAGTAGTCGTATAAAAAAGAATCCGTCATCTACTGTCACCTCTTCGTTATATACCTTTAGACAAATTCAGTTTGCTTTGAACTCACTTACTTTTTGATTTTATATATGCTTTGTTGATTTCCTATAACGTTCCCGTATTCATGACTCGACGTATGTCGAGTATCCGGCGAATGCCAGATCAAGGATGAATGTCCGCAGCATGAATATTATGTTAGATGAAGTTAGTTAACCTAATTAAGACCTAGTGCATGTTTTAAATGACTTCTTACAGCATCTTCTGTCTTATCAACAAGATGTTTAATGAAGTCTAAATGTGATTCTACATATCTTTTTTGAATGGTTTTTTCGGCAGATGTTCGATGTGCAATTGCCCCTCTAGTTTCTATGAACTTGTCTAATCTATCACAGGCTTTATTACTTGACTGTTTATGTCTTTTCCACTCTTTTGTAATATCTTCAATGCCAAAAACTTCAGCGTAAATATTTTTGACATTTACTGACTTTGGAGTATTTAAATTTCCAATGTACTTTTTCAAAGTATCGCTTTTATGCCTTAATAAAACT
Organism: Saccharibacillus sp. CPCC 101409; assembly: GCF_030518235.1. Taxonomy (GTDB): domain Bacteria; phylum Bacillota; class Bacilli; order Paenibacillales; family Paenibacillaceae; genus Saccharibacillus. The sequence continues at coordinate 2,145 of NZ_JAULSA010000036.1, forward strand.
CCCTTCCACCCATCTGCAGCTAAATCCCAAACCTCTCTTTTATCTTGACTCGAACGTAATCTTTCACTTGCTAGTAGCCTCACTTTAGAAGGCACTTGATTATATTCTGTGCAGTTATTTAGCAAGAAATCAAATGCTTCTTCACATAGATCTTCTATAAAAGCTTCCCAACAAGCTGTTATCAGAACAACTGCACTTTTATTTAAAACTTCTAACCCAACTCTTCTGCCAGTGCCATATCCTCCGATCATTGTATGAATATCAATTAAATTTTCAATGTCTTCTTTATTGGAATTGAAAATAGATTTAGCTCTAAATGCGGTCTGTAATGTCACTTTAAACACCTCAATATTTATTATTAGTTTTCGGCTAATTTCATCTAACGTTCCCGTATTCACGACTCGACGCATGTCGAGTGTCTGGCGACTGCCGGACCAAGGGCGTATGCCCGCAGCGTGAATATTATGTTAGATGATGTCGCGTTTGTTTTCGATTATGAGAAAATGTAATATCGCTTGGTCCTAAAATAGAAAAAAGCGGTAGTCTTAAACTAAAACTACCGCCATGTTATTAAGTTAAAATTCTTATTAGTTTGATGATTTAGGTGTGTATTTGAGTTTCATTGCTCGATTATCTTTACTCTGAAATCAATATTTGAAGTTCACCTTTTACTAAGTTCGGTGAATGCTTAGACGAAATTTCATATTTAATTTTATCGGGAATGCTATTCATAATAATCTTAGATGGAAAGAATTTCGATGTTCCATGTTTAATATAATTTGTGTTATAAGCAATAACGTCTGTGTTTTCCCGCTCATGAATATTATAGCAAAATATTGAAGCAAACTTAAAACGATATTTGTTCCGTTTCCTCTTCATTTTCTCTTCATATGAATCGAGTACTGAAGGAACTTCAAAATATGCTGAAGACACTGGACGATTATCATAATCCGAAATGAAAGGATTATTTTGACTAGTGTACAAGAAATCAAAAAATGAATCTCCCATTTCAATTACCTCGTCGTCAGGATCGGGCAATTGATTAGGCAAACAAATACTTCCTTTAGGAAAGAATAATCTGACATCCACATCTTCATCAAACTTCGTTCCTTTATTAATCAACACCAAATCGACAAAATACTTACTGTCCAGTATACCAAAGAACTTTTTAAATTCTTCAAATTTTTCTATCTCCCAGTATAACTTCCTAATCAGTCTATATTTTTCTTTCTCATCATCTGTCCCGCTCAACTCAGGAGTTTTGGCTCCTCCAAAAGGAGGATTAAAAACAACTCTTTGTCTTTTCAATTCCCCGATATGGAAGAAATTATTATCGTATATCAACGATTCTCTTTCCATAAAATTCGTTATTGTGGATTTGAATACTTCAGGAAATCCCGCTGGTTCCAACATGGATATACCTGAAGTTTTGAATTGACTCATAAGGTTCTGCATATTATTTGATCCTACAAAATCAGTCTTCACTGCTTCATTCTTCTTTACAAAAGGAATAGAAATGGCACTTATTTGTTCAACCATTTCTTTAGAATTTTGTAATGTATCTTCCATGAACTTAGAATGTAGATAATCACTTTTATAAGCAGTTGCTATATCTGCAACTTCATCCTTAACTAGTCCTGCAATAGAAAGAGCGCTATTCTCATTTTCAGATTTCACTTCGCTCTCCTCTTCTTTCTTAACTTTCAAAAAATGCATGGAAAGATGATCAAAAAGAAGATCTCGGAAATCTTCTTTTGCTGAATACGGCCAATAAATGCCTCTATCTTTGTACTTCCCTCTAAATTTTATTACTTTATCAAACTGATCTCTATCTACTTGAGAGGGTGGTTTTGCTACATCACTGAAATAGAGAAACACTTGTTTGTCCAACTTCAGCAACTCCTCAATTTCTTCTTCTGTTCCTGAACCGTAGTTTTCTGTAGGAGTTCCGAATTTTGTCCAAAAAACTCCTATTGCTAGATCACACTCAAGTACAAATTGTTTATTGAGTAGCTCCTGTGGCTTGCCCCCTGACTCAGGATAAGAATCGGTAGACCAATGTTTTGCGTTTAAAATAATACCTTTGTCTGCTCCCAAGGCTCTATTAAATCGCTCAATACATTCCTTGATTATCTTTATTTCATCAGATACCTCAGATGTACATGAAATGAGTATGTCATACTGCAACAGATTTTTAGGCATTTCAACCTTCCTTTTATCATGAAATTTTATATAAAAAATGTAATAAAATCAAAAAGGTGAATCCACTTAATTCTCCTTATCTTGCAGGTTAAATATTCATTCAATTTTTCAGAGTCTATTAATGTGAAATTAAAGGAATCTATAATTTTTATCTTCGTTGATTAAATCGTACCATGACACAGATTGTTCTGCTACGATTATCACAAAGTTTTAGTATGCTCTTTTGGGTATGATTCAACTCATTCATTATAGTCGTTTAGAATCTCCCTTGCTCTTTTAAATTTCCAAAAATTAAGATCTCACGAATCATTCTTATTATAGATCTAGACCTTCATTAAAGTAACTTTATAAAATCATTAATCTATACAATTAATTCACATTTTTTATCTTTGATAATTAAAATCCTTCGTATGTGTTTGATCTTTAGCGATTTCATCTAACGTTCCTGTATTCACGACTCGATGCATGTCGAGTGTCTGGCGAATGTCAGACCCAGGACGAATGTCCGCAGCGTGAATATTATGTTATAGGAAGTGATCTTCTCCCTGAAATCGCTAGTTATCATTAGATTTCTTTAATAATTCTCTATACTTTTCTACGAACTCATTTATAGATTTTATAAGTGGTTTCAAATCATCGTTTACAGTTATCACTAAATACTGTCCAGGATGCTGTTCACCGTTTTTGTGAACTATTAAATTTCTAACTCTTTGAAATTTCTTAATCCTTCTATACCAACTGTTTGCATTTATATTGTTGGATTTAAAAGTTTCATTTACATAAGTCAATAAGTTATTAAAAGAATCTTCTTTTTCAAGAATTCTCTTTAGGTAATCCTCAAAAACAACAATGATATGAGTAAATATTGAATAGATATGTATTCTAGCTTCAGCATAAGCATTTTCACTAGAAATCTTCATAAGTCCAGCAGCTTCACTCATATTATCCTTCAAATCAGTGAAGAATGGAGGAATACTATTCATTTCTATTGTTAGTTCAATTTCGTTCTGCTTTACTTGATTCTCCTCTCTCAATTCTTCAAAATTGACTTTATCAAGTACCTCTGAGATAAGATTTTTAAAGGGCAATGAATTATTAATGTGGTCTAAAGTAATATCAAAGGCTTTATCCATATCTTGCCTGATACTATTTTTGAATCTCTCCATATATCTTTCAATTGTTTCTAAGTTTTTGTTTAACTGCTCTGTATGGACTTCAAACGAGCTATTCATATATTGCTCCTCCATTTGAATGGCTATAACTGTTTGATCATTTCCTATAACGTTCCTGTATTCATGACCCGACGCATGTCGGGTGTATGGCGTATGCCAGACCAAGGACGAATGTCCGCAGCGTGAATATTATGTTATGCGCAGTACCCTCTTCTCTGAATGATCCTTCATACACTAGTTTTTTATCCAATATCTTTTTATTACGTTTCCATCATCTTCTATAAAATCTGCATCTGGTGTACCCCCATTTTTTATGATTGTTTTTTCAGATGCTATATTGACTGCGTCACAAACGACTAAGACTTCACTTATCCCTAATTTCCTTGCTTCCTTTAGAGCAAGTTCCAATAAAATTGTGGCATAACCTTTTTTCCTTTGTGTTGGACAAATACCATATCCAATATGTCCACCCGCATTATTTAGATATTCCGTCAATCTGTGCCTTATATTCACTGCACCTAACACTTTGTTGTCTTGATTAACCAGCCAGTAGGTTGAATCTGGAACCCATCCTTCGGGCAACCCATAACCCTGTTCATTGTCCGATAAAGACTTCAACATGCTTTGAAAGTCGCTTGGATCTTTACTAATGACCCAAGGGACCATATCCTCACCCGATTCAATCCATTCTTGATAAAATGATAAATATTCATCTTTCAATTCCATTTGGGGTTTTACTAATTTTAATTCACTCATGATTATAGATTCCTTTTTTAATTTATATTTTAGGGTATTGCGCATAACGTTCCTGTATTTACGACCCGACGCATGTCGGGTGTCTGGCGAATGCCAGACCAAGGACG
>NZ_JAULSA010000037.1 GCF_030518235.1 Saccharibacillus sp. CPCC 101409
TTCAAGTATTCTCTGCTCTTAAATTGCTCTTAATCAGCCCTTCAGAAGTTGCGCTTAACGTTCCTGTATTCACGACCCGACCCATGTCGGGTGTCTGGCAAATGCCAGACCAAGGGCGTATGCCCGCAGCGTGAATATTATGTTATAAGATGTCCCGTTCTTCTTGGATCGGCATTAATATTCAGTTACTCTGTCTTTACTCCCTTATCTTATTCTTCTCTCGATTTTAGTATTCCTCACCTTCATCCCCTACTACAATGGCTTCAAGCTTACTCGCTATATCTTTCATTTTTTTAATTTGATCCTCACTTGAATATCGAGTTGCTATTTCTCCTTCTCTGAAGGTAAACGTCATTTTGATCTCTTCGTCTTTAATCGTTGTCTTCCATACCGCCATGCCTTCTCCAGACATTCCCATTGTCATCCCATTAGGAAGTGTGATTTCGATATGGTTGCTAGACTCTAACTCTTGATCTTGTTGAATATAATTCGTCCATTCTTTCAATGTAATTGGATGATCTTCATCTGCTCTCTGAATATGTATTTGGTAAGCCATAATAAAATCTCTCCTTCAATTAAATTTTATTGGTTTAGAACTTAATCAGACTTTAAGGGATTTCTTATAACGTTGTTGTATTCACGACCTAGCGAATGCTAGGTGTCCAGCGAATGCCGGACCTAGGACGAATGTCCGCAGCGTGAATATTATGTTATACGATGGAATCTCTTATATGTTTGAATAACATACTCTTATGCTTTGCACAATTTATCCGCTACTTCTGTCTACAGAAAAAATCATCAAATAGAAATACCGAATCTATACAACAAATCTACGAATTTTTCTTTATCTTCGACCCTAAGCAATTTGCTATTAGCATAGTCACTATAATCTATCGCATTTACACCGTCTAAATTTTGATACTTTTCCTTTTCATATTCTTCTTTTTTCAAAGTTGAACTTAATAAGACTTGCTTGTTAAGTTTTTTATATCCTTCAAGCATTTTTTGCTCTTTACCGGTAGATATTTCTCCATCTCTAAATGAGTCAATTATTATAGGGAATTCATGATTAAAATAATCGTTAATAGCCATTGTTTTGCAATAATAAAATTCCTGCTCATCACTACCAGAGTAAGTTTCTTCTCGTTTAGTAAAAAGAGATTCGTATTTGTTATAGGCAATGTCTTCTATACTTTTATAATGCCTATTCATTAAGCTTATAAGCTCTTCAAGCATGTTTTTTTTCTTTTCCTTTGTATCCTCTTCTGTAGTTTCGCTATTACCAATTGTATTTTTTAACCCTTCAATTTCCTTTTGGAGCCGAAATATTTCTCGGCTATATTCTTCTGACGATAGTATTTCGTCTGAATATATTAGAATATCTTGTATCTCAACAGGAGTTTCATTTAGTAGTTTTTTCAAAGATTGTTGTTCTCTATTAATATTATCTTCGTACTCATTTATCAAATTACTCTTCATCAAAATCGATCGCTCTATAGAATGAAGTATTTGACTTCTAACTTCTAAATTGCTTACATCAAACGATAAATTAGAATTAACATATAATATTTTTTCACTCCCACACTCAGCACATATTACTTTTCCTACATCAACTTGATGATTAAAGGATCCAAGTTCACTACGCAAATTTCTTAGTTTGATAACTCTGTTAGTTTCTCTATTCCTCTTTTTTTTAAATTCTGTTATCTTTTCTCTTAAGGAAACCATTGATTTTCTAGTTTCAGAATAAGTCTCTCTATCTGCATATTCATTTATAAACTCATTTAGCAATGGACTCTCTTTTGATATTTTTATAAGCTTTTTATACTTTTTTATGCTTATCTCTTTTTCTTTAATAAGGTTTTTATTATCTTTAATTTGTTCAATAGAAGAATTAGTTATCGGGTAACCATTATAACTACATAACATATTTATAAAGTCGTTCTTGTTATAGTATCCACTTGAAATTACATTTGATGGATTTCTTTTATCTTGTCCAACAAAAAACAATTGATAAAACAGTTGCAAATCTACCATCTTTAATCTCTCGCTTTTTTCGATAGTAGGTAGAGTAAATAAATTCTCATTCAAAAAATACTTGAGTTCGGTTTGACTATCAAAGATTTGAAATATAGATTCACTGATCAACATGAAATTATTATTTTTTCTTAGAAATTCATATTCGACTTTATCTATCTCGATCATCGTATAAAAATAATAATCTTTATAATTAAAGCCTGAGGGAAAAATCGGTTCATTTCCGAGAGCATACATAAGACCTTGAAATAAAACTGTTTTACCTTTGTTGTTGTCGTCGCTATAAATTATATTGACACTTGAGGTTAATCTATCTTCGACAAAAGCCTCTTTTGTATTCCCAATTGCAATTTTCTTAATAATCATTAAAACAATCCTCCTTTTATCATGGAAATGAAATAAATAGAAGCTATCTCATTTAAGGTGAATATTTTTTCTGTAATTTGTATTGGTATTTCTTCATGAATCTGCCTTGGAGTTTTGCTTGGATTAGTTTTTACAGCCTCAATTACATACTCAAAATACTGCCAAAATTCTAACTTTAAATTTTTGTTAAACAAAGTTTCGCTGATTTGGATTTGGCAATCTAAAATAATATCTTGTACTTCCTCTTCGTCTTCTAAATTTTTGATTTCTGAAAAAAAGTTGATAGGGATTGTTTTATTGTTAAAAACATCCATACTTACTAACCTATTGATGATGAGAGATTCTAAATTTTTTCTTCTCAGTATTTTATTGAACCGTAAAATCTCCTTTTTATCTTTAATACTTTCGCCATCTATACATATGTTTTTAATTGAAGACTGCATATCTCTTATTTCATTAAATAAAGATAGATAGAATTCATCACTCCATTGATCTTTCCTTTTAAACTCCACCAAGTTTTTAACGTATTGTATATTTTCATCTTCGGCAATTACAAACAATACTTCATCCAAAAATTTATTTATATCATTGTTTAAATTAGAGTAGCTATTATTTTTCCGACGTATATATTCTTCTTCTAATCCTTGAACAACTTTATTTTTTTTGGAAATTAGTATGTTAGAATATTCAAAAACTTTAAGTGACTCATCTATTAAATATCCTTCTTTTAATTTAGGCATAAAAAATATATAAAAATTAAAAGGTACACTAGATTTATAATTTAGAAATAGTGTTGCTAAAGCAATTCCAATTTTTTTAGGGTTAAGTGATTTCACTCCTTTAGATTGCACATCCCATAACTCATCAACATTCTCACAAGCTCCTGTTACATCATTGAAACAATCAATTATAAACATATCGATAGTAGGACTATCGTCTCTCATACCCATCAAATACAACATTGATTTAGTTTCATAGTCATTTGCAGTAGCGTTATTCTTTTCAGTAGTATCGAATGAGTACAAGATAATACTCCCCTCAAATCAATTTTTAAATTTTAGTTTTTGATTCTGTCGTATAACGTTCACTGTATTCACGATCCGACGTATGTCGGATGTCTGGCGAATGCCGGACCCAGGGC
>NZ_JAULSA010000038.1 GCF_030518235.1 Saccharibacillus sp. CPCC 101409
GAGTAGGACGACGCCAAGCGAGCAGAAAAAGCCTTTACCGCGCATAACGGTGAAGGCTTTTTTGTGCATGCAAGAAAAAAGTCGGGCTTAAGTGGAACGTTTATATGGGACAGGATTGGGATCACGTAACGACCGAGACCTGATTTTTAATCCCAAAAGAGATCCAAAGCGGCTTCTACCGCGTTCTATCGGGGTAGAGGTTTTCATTCGTCTACTTGAAGTCGAGAATTTTAGCTAGCCCTGGCTCTAGCCCTTATGCCCTTTATGCACCTTATAGCCGGCGCCGCCGCTATGTCCCTTAACCGGCGCGCAGAGCGAAGCTGCGCGACTGCTTTCCGCTCGAACCTCTCAAGCGCCGGAGGCTTGAGAGGCTCTCCCGCTGCGCCAGCCGCTCGCCCATTCCGATCGGAGCGACTTTGGCTTTCCTCCCCTTCCCTTAAACGAATTTAGTTCAATGAAAGGGGAGGAAAACAAGCGGAGTCGAAGATCGGAATGGGTGAGCGGCCCCCTCTAGTAATTAAATCAATATAACGTTATAATGTTTAGAAAGATTCAAGATAGGGGGCGAATCACGAACGATGAAACGGAGAATGCAAGCTATATACGGGTCCCGTATCATTTTTCAAGAGCGCTGGAACTTTTTTAAGTCGAAGCTTTTATTCCGATATGCTCTTTCTTATATTTTAGCCTTCCTTATTCCGCTTACGGCGCTTACTGTCTTTGTGTATGAAAGCGCTGTTAAAAATTTACGTTCGGAGATCGAGCAGTCCAAAGTCAACCAGCTGAGCCAGGTCAAATTGACGATCGACGACCGGATGAGCGAACTGCGCGCGCTGGCCAGCCGAATTTCATACGACGAACATCTGACTCCTTACATGCTCGGCCACCCGCTCTATGCTCAGGAAGCAATCCGCACGTTAGCCAATTACAAAGCGAGCAACAGTATCGTGGAGGATCTGCTGCTGTATATGCATGGCGATTCCCTGATTTATTCGTACCGGGGCCTCGCCGATCTGAGCGTCGTGTTCAACAGGGAGTACAAATTCGAAAATTGGACGGAAGCGGAAGTGCGGCGAAATCTCAATGAAATCGACCGTCCGCTGATCCGGGCCGCGGAGATGGTCAACATGAATCTGCGCCAGGAGCAGCTGCTGACGCTGATTGTGCCGATTAAGACCAACGATCCGTATCCTTACGGAGCGGTCGTGTATTTAATGAAGGAATCGAAGCTGACCGGCGTGATGGATTCCATCTTGAACGACGTCAACGGCAGCAACTATATTTTTAACGAGAACGGGGAAGTGCTGACTACCAATACGCGGGGCGGGCCGATACCGGGCGGAGAGCTGGAGACTCTGGCGCAGCTGAAACCGGGGATTCACAGCATGGTGCTGGCCGGGGAGAAGCAGTCGGTCGTATCCGTCCAATCGGAGGAGAACGGCTGGACTTACGTCATGACGATGCCGAGCCATCAGTTCTTCGGACGCGTGGCGCATGTGCAGACGCTGATCTCGATCGTGTTTGCGCTGGTGGTGATTACGGGCAGCCTGGCGGCCATGATGCTCGCCAAACGGCAGTACCATCCGGTCAAAGACCTGATGGAGTTTGTCGGCATTCAAAGCGGAGCGGCGCTCAAAGCGTCGAACGAATGGGACTCCATCCGGCAGACCATCCGCGACTACAATGCGAGGATCGATATGCAGCAGCCTTTTGTGCGCAATCAGTGTTTACTGCTGCTGCTCAAGCACGGCCGGCCGGACGATCCGGAAATGATGCAGACGATCGACAATATCGGGCTGGGATTTTCGGGCGACGGAGGCGTTTATTTAACCGCCATCCTTGCCTGGGACGACAATTCGGAGCAGCGCCATCATTCGGAGGAACGGCATTATGTACGCGATATGCTCGGGCATTTCGAAGTCGAGGAAGTCGGCGCGCGCGTGTTCGGGGTGGAATTCTCTGCTGCCGACCAGCTTGCGCTGGTCATCGCCCTGGAAGGCGAAAGCGAGAAACTGCCGTTTCAAACGCGGGTCGAGCGTACGATCGAAGCGGTGCAGCTGCTGATCGTCGACGGACTCCAGTCCATGCCGTATATCGGGGTGGGCGCGGCCTATGAAGATCTCGATTCGCTCAACCAGTCGTTTGTCGAAGCCGCCGCCGCGCTGGAATACCGCAAAATGAACGGCCGCGGACGCGTGACGTATTTCGATCAGCTGGCGGTGCCGGAAAGTGGGGAGGAAGGCAGCTTCTGGATCTCGCGCAAAACGATGCTGAAGCTGGATCAGAGTCTGAAGCAGGGCAGCACGCTGATTGCGGAACGGATTATCTCGGACATTATGGATACGCTCAAAAAAGAACCGCTGTCCGTGCATCTGCTGCGCTGTATCTGCTTCGACGTGCTCAATTCGCTGCTGCGCACGGCGTCCGAGCTGGGGATGAACGAAGTATTTTCGGACATCTCGGTGCTCGCTTCTTTTGAAACGCTTGAAGAATTGGAAAGACGTCTGGTGTCCCTCGCTTCGGATATTTGTTTGCAGGTCGAACGCAGCACGGAAGAGAAGCGGGATACGCTGATCGACGATATTGTAAAAGACGTGGACGACCGATTCTCCGATTATACGCTGAGCCTGGAACATCTCGCGCTGAAGTATTCGGTATCCACGTCTTATCTAAGCCGCAGCTTCAAAGAAAAGACCGGTTTGAATTTCTCGCAGTATATCTGGCGCCGGCGGGTGGAAGAAGTCATCCGTCAGTTGGAGACGACCAGCGCCCCGCTGAAAGAAATTATCGAACGGGTCGGTTATTTGGACGCGCCCAATTTTATTCGCAAATTCAAGAAAGAAACGGGATTCACGCCCGGCCAGTACCGGAAGCTGAAAGCCTCCAAACGGGCGTGATCCGTATCCGCAGAAGCGGCGTTTAGTCCTGAGCCACCGGCTGATTCAGCACGTAAGCGACCAGTTCGTCCAGCGGAACCGTGGCGAGAGCGATCGCCGTGTCGGTTACCCCGTAGTAAATGTACAGCAGGCCGTCTTTGACCACGTTGCCGGTCGGGAAGACCACGTTCGGA
>NZ_JAULSA010000039.1 GCF_030518235.1 Saccharibacillus sp. CPCC 101409
GTGCTGGCGAAGCTGCTGCCGCAAACGTCGGCATCGACAACGACAGCGGCAAGCTTCAGCGACTTGAGCGGCAGCCACTGGGCGGCTCAAGCAGCCGGCCGACTGCAAGCGGCGGGCGTCATTACGGGCTATTCGGACGGCAGCTTCAAGCCGAACCGGGATATCACCCGCGCCGAAGCGGTATCGATGATTAACCGCCTGATCGGACTGGACGCGTCGCGCGGCGAAGCGGGCAGCGGGCAGTGGAAAGACGTAGCCGGCAGCTACTGGGCGTACGACGCCATTCGCGCGGCTTCGATGAACCGCTAATCGTCCACCTCGGGCCGCTCGAGCCTTCGCGCTTTGCTCCCCCGGACAAAGCGCGAAACCGCTGGCCGCAGCACCCGAACGGCCTAAATGAAATAAGTTTAAAAGCGAATCATTCCCAGTGAATGGTTCGCTTTTTTTAGTCGTATTGTTCAGAAATTGTTCAGAGCGTGACGATATATTAGTATCAGTTCAATACGGAATCTGCGGATTCCATATTCCATACAGAGGGGACACGATTTGCAGATGAACAACAAGAGGAGACTCAAATTGCTTGCAAACGATCGTGCAAAAAAATGGCTGCAAAAAAGCGCAATCGCAACATTGATCGGCGCGACTGTGCTGGGTACGGTGCCGGGCTTTGGGAGCGGAACGGCGAAAGCCGAAACGGCTAAAAATTACGTTATGCTGAATGTGGCGGGCGCCGATGAGCAGAACCAAACCGGGAAATTTCAAAGACCTACGGATTTGGCTTACTCTAAGCCTATGCAAGCTCTTCTTGTCAACGATTCTCCGGATCCGATGATCTTTAACCCCTACTCTTACAGTACCGTATGGGCGATAGAAGATTCCGGAATGAATATCGATAATCAAATGTCTTATGCGCTGACTTCGCCTTATCAACTTCAATTAGAAAAAGATAAAACGTTTGAAATCAGCGATATTGCAGTCGATCCGTCCGATCACAGCAACAGCTTGTCGCCTCTGCCCATCGCCGGAACTTCCTTTACCGATGCAGTAAATGGAGTATTTGTAGGAGATGCAGAAAAAAATTCGAATAATCTTGATCCTATTGCACGATTCGTTCGCACTTTTGTTGCTTGGCCTGGATACGAGTTTCAACAGCCGGAAGGTATCATTTTTGACGATTCCGGGAATGCTTATGTAGCCGACACAACCGCAAATAAAGTTGTGAAAATAATCAAACCCTTAGAAAACGATCCGAATCCGCCGGTCGTTGAGACCATTCTGGATTCAACCCGAGCGAACCTACAGAATCCTGTCGATCTGGCTTACGCTTACGGCAATCTTTATATTTTGCAGACGGGCGATGTCAATGCCGCAAACGGGAAGGTGTGGAGGCTGAATCTAGACAGTGGATCGGCAGAAGCTATCGTCAGCGATCTGGCTTACCCGACGGCAATCACAACAGACGGTTCTTTCGATACCCTGTATATTGCGGAAACGGCAAAACACAGAATCATCAGCGTCGGAAGCAGCGGAACAGGCTTCAAAGTAGTCGCCGGAACGGGCGAAGCCGGAAAAGGAGCGGAAGGCCTCGATCCGAAAAAGACCGCGCTTGATTCGCCACAGGGCGTCGCAGTCGGTGATGACGGCACCCTTTATATCTCGGATACCAACAACAAACGCATAATGAAGATTGTGCGGGGGATGGCGGCTCCGGGAAAAGCGGGCGTGACATTCTACGATGCCCGAACAGCCGTGGTCAGTTGGGAATCGGTTGCGGATGCGACGGATTACTATGTATACAGATTGAAAGAGTACGACGAACACAATAAGGAAGCGCAATGGGAAGAAGTTGCTCATCAAACTTCGGCGGACAAGAACGAAGTCACGCTGCGTAACCTGCCGGAGTTTCCGTACTTCCCGGACTCCAGGCGCAATGTGCTCGCAGTAAGAGCGGCCAAGCAGCTGCAAGAACGTCCCGGCCTTACTTTATTCTCCGAGTACACGATTGCAGCAGAGCCGGATATTCACTCGCCGGGTCCTATAACCAATCCGCCGATCTCGGAGCCGCCTGTGTCCGAACCTCCGACGCCGGTAAAGCCGAATCCGACCCCGGTAACGCCGACACCGTCGACTCCGTCCACCGGCGGAACATCGACGCCGGTTACGACCGCGCCGGCCGCAGCGCCTGCACCGTCGACGCAAACCAGCATCGTTAAAGTCAACGTGCAAAACGGAGCCGTTGCCAAAGGCGCGGTGGTTTCCACGCTGGACATCACCCGCACCAAGTCGGCGGACGGCAAAACGAAAGACGCGCTGCAGCTGACCGCGGCGAAAGCCAAAGAAGTCATCGAGCAGCTCAAAGCGGCCGGTTCCAAAACGGCGGCGATCGTCCTGCCGGACCCGAGCGACGAAGTGTCCGAGTGGAACCTGACGGTGCCGACCGCGGCTTCGGCGGCGCTCAAGCAGGAAGGCATCGCGCTGGTGATCCAGAATCCGAACGTGCGCATCGACGTGCCGACTTCGTCCCTCGACGGAGTAAGCGACGATCTGTATTTCCATCTCGTGCCGGTAAAAAGCACGTCCACCGGCGCGGAAATCCAGCAGCGCGCGCTGTCCAATCCGGCGATCGTATCGACGGCGAACGGCAGCGATATCACGGTACTCGGTCGTCCGATGACGATCGAAACCAATCTGCAAAGCCGTCCGGTTACGCTGACCCTGCCGCTTCCGGCAGGAACGTATACCGCTGCGGACATGCAGCAGCTGGGCATCTATATCGAGCACAGCGACGGCACGAAGGAATTGGTACGCGGCACGGCTTCGCAGCTTGAAGACGGCAAAGCCGGCATTCAATTTACCGTGAACCATTTCAGTACGTTCACGGTTGTCAAAGTCGGCGGCTGGGCGAACACGCTCAAAGC
>NZ_JAULSA010000004.1 GCF_030518235.1 Saccharibacillus sp. CPCC 101409
GCTCGACTTGCATGTATTAGGCATGCCGCCAGCGTTCGTCCTGAGCCAGGATCAAACTCTCCATTAAAGTTGCGATCCGAAAATCGCTTTAAAAGAAAGCACCGTGTGCTCGTTTAAAACGTGGCGATTCTCGATTGCTCAAGAATCTTTATTTCTCACGACGACCGAAGCCGCCATGACTCAACTTCACTATCCAGTTTTCAAAGAACAAACTTGGTTGAACTCCCTGACTTTCATCAATTCATTCTATCCCCGCCGCTCACTCATTCGATCGCAGCAGCAACTCTTATATATTAGCATGTTCGTTTTCGTTTTGCAAGCCTTTTTTCGAAATCTTTTTTCAGCTTCTTGCGAAGCCTCTTATTCGATCTCGTTATTCGCCTGCTCAACTCGACAAACCGCTCCGCCTCGCATTTGCTCGGCTAGATTTATAATATACCATCGTTTCTTTTCGATTTCAAGCATATTGCCAATATTTTTTACGCCATGCAACACTTCTTCCTTTGGGCATCTACTACCCTTCTCTTTGCTGCTTTTCTCCGTTCCGCTTATCTATTGATTTTCTTATAAATAAAAAGCAAAAAGGAACGCGGCGCGCTCCTCTGTGCCTTGCTGTGCGGTTCTTGTCTTTTTACAATCCACTGTTCGGTACGTCCCGCCTCCTACTTCACTTTCGTATGCGAATCCTCGTAAGCGAAGCAAGGGTAAGAACCCAGAATGCGCACCTGGCAGCCCAGGGCTTCGATCTCTTCTACCGCCGCCTGAAACAGAATCGAATCTCCCGGCACCATTACATCGATATAGAAGTAGTAGTTTCCCAGTTTCTTCTTCGTCGGACGCGACTCGATACGGGACAAGTTCAAGCGTCTCCAGGCAAAAGCGGACAGCACCTGGTGCAGAGCGCCCGTGTAGTCTTCCGGCAAAATGACCTGGATGCTCGTTTTTTCGTGATCGACTTTGCCGGGAAGCTCGATGGGATCGGCGCCGATCAGTACAAAACGGGTATAGTTGTTGTCGTGGTCGGTCACGCCTTCCGCCAGAATATCCAATCCGTGCCGCTCCGCGCCCAGACGGGTCGAGAAAGCGGCCCAGCGCAGACCGGGATTGGCCGCGACCGTACCGGCGCCTTCCACGGTGCTGTTGGCGTTCTCCAATTCGGCCTGTGGCAGATTCGCGGCGATAAACGCCCGGCACTGCGCGATTGCGACCGGATGGGACAGTACCTTCACGACTTTTGAAAAATCCAGTTCCCCGTGTTCGCCGACAAACTCTTCTCGCCGTCCGACCAGGTTCTGAATCGAAGGATACACCCACTCGGCGCGCATCGGCACATCGATTTCGTTGACCAACCAATCCATATGCAGGCTGACCGAGCCCTCTATCGTATTTTCGATCGGGATTACGGCATAGTCCGCCGTTCCGTTGACCACGGCCAGGAACACATCCGAAATCACTTTATAATGAATCAGCCCGGCAGGCCGGTCTCCCAACACGTAACGAACCGCTTCGTGCGAGACGGACCCTGCGGACAGCAGCGCTATTCGTTTCATGACGAGATTTCTCCTTTGATCCGCTCCGACAAAAGTTCGGGCTCCGCATTCGTTTCGCCGACGGCTCCGTCCAGATCGGGTTCCAGCCAGAGCGTGCGCGCTTCAATGCCGTTCTCACGCATGACGTCCTGCATAAAGCTTTCCAGTTCCGCGTGTCTGCCCCCTTCGCGGTCGACCAGAGCGAGCAGCGTCGGTCCGGCTCCGCTCAAAGCGGCTCCGAGCGCGCCGCGCTCCGGCGCTTCCGCCAGGATGCGTTCCATCCCCGGCACCAGCGCCGCCCGGTAAGGCTGATGCAAACGATCCTGCATCGCCGAAGACAGCAGATCCAATCGGCCGGATACCAGCGCCGCTGTCAGCAGGGACGATCGGCTGATATTGTAAACGGCGTCCTGGAGGCTGAGCTGCTGCGGCAGCACCGCGCGCGCTTTCGACGTTTCCAGTTCGAAGTCCGGGATCAGCGCCAGCACCTGTAAGTTTTTCGGCGGTTCAATCCGGATGTAATCCGCATGATTGCCGTCCCAGGCCGCCGCGACAATACCGCCGAACAGCGACGCTCCGACATTGTCGGGATGCTTTTCCAGCCCGGTTGCCAGATCGAACAAACGGTCGTTGGACAGCGGATAGCCGATCAGCGCGTTGGCCGCGACCAGCCCGGCGATAATCGCCGAAGCGCTGCTGCCCAGTCCGCGCGTCAGCGGAATATCGGAACGCATGCCGATTTCAAGCTCCGGTACTTCCACGCCCGCCGTTTCAAATACCAGCTGCGCGACTTTATAAATCAGATTGCGTTTATCGGCGGGAATTTCTTCGAACCCGTCTCCTTCAAAATGCACGATCGTCCGCTCGGAGCGGCGCATCTCGATCCAGATATAAAGGGACAGCGACATGCCGAGCGTATCGAACCCGGGTCCCAGGTTGGCCGTGCTGGCCGGTACCCGTACGCGCACCGTCCCGGCATTTTCGTTCATCATGTTTCTGCTCCTTCCGACTGCTTCTAAAGTTTGCGGGCTTTTATCCCTCCACCCGGTACACGCTCTTGATCCGGCGGACGACTTCCAGCTCCTCGAATCGCTTCAAGACCTGGTCGATACTTTCTTTGCTGGCCCGGTGCGTCACGATAATAATTTCCGCGTCCGGATTCAGCTCGTTCGGCTGCTGGACAACGGATGCGAGACTCACATCGAATTCGGCAAAAATCTGCGTAATCCGAGCCAGTACGCCCGCTTTGTCGTCAACATGCAGCAGAATGAAGTTTTTGCACAGGATTTCGGCGTCGCTTTTCAGTTTTTTCGGTTTGTGCGGCACGATCTGCTTCAAGCCGTTGACGCCCAGACGCAGATTTTTGATCACCGCGATCAGATCGGCCACCACCGACGTCGCCGTCGGCATCTCGCCCGCTCCCGCGCCGTAAAACATCGTTTCGCCCACCGCTTCGCCGTATACGTATACCGCGTTGAACACACCGTTGACCGATGCGATCGGATGCGAAGCGCGAACCATCGTCGGCTGCACGCTGATCGAGATCGCATCGTCTTCGCGTTCCGCGATTCCCAGCAGCTTCACTTCGTAACCCAGATTTTTGGCATACGCGATATCCGCCTGGCTGACGCCCGAAATGCCTTTGACGTTCACATCGGCCAGCTCGACGTTCGTGCGGAATCCCAGCGTGCCCAGGATCGTCATTTTGCGAGCGGCGTCCAGCCCTTCCACATCGGAAGTCGGATCGGATTCGGCGTAACCCAGCTCCTGCGCCTCCTTGAGCACATCGTCGTAGGAAACGCCTTCCTTGCTCATTTTGGTCAGCATATAGTTGGTCGTCCCGTTGACGATGCCCACGATCTTCGTGATACGGTCCGACGAAAACCCTTCGATCAGCGTACGGATAATCGGAATGCCGCCGGCGACGCTCGCTTCGTAAAAGACGTCGCACTGCATCTCCTGCGCTTTGGCCAGAATCTCCGTTCCGTACAGCGCCATCAGGTCTTTATTGGCCGTCACGATATGTTTGCCCTGGGCCAGCGCTTCCAGCACGTATGTACGAGTCTGCTCCACGCCGCCCATCACTTCCACGATAACGTCGATCTCGGGATCGCGAATCACTTCCCACGGATCGTCGGTCAATTTGGACGGGTCGATCGGGATATTGCGCGACTTCTCCCGGTCCTTGACGGAGATCTTCTCAATCACGATCGGCGAACCCACCTGCCCGCTCAAGTCTTCCTGATGGCCCTCGACGATGCGTACTACGCCCGTTCCCACCGTACCGAGTCCGAGCAGTCCTACCTTTACCGGCTTGTTACTCACGTACAATTTCCTCCCCGTCATTTCGCAGTTCGCAAGCGAAGCGCACGCCGCGCCTTGCTCCCTGCCTGTTCCGATTAAAAATTTCCGCCCTTCGCCTTCGTCAACCCTGCCCGATCACGACGACCCTGCTGACTCCCGTCAGTTCTTCCAGCGCTGCCGTCATTTGTCCGAGGTCTTCGTGCAGGCGGGACGTTTCTACCGATAATACCACATTTGCGCTTCCCTGGAGCGGAATGCTCTGATTGATCGTCAGAACGTTCCCTCCGCTCTCCGCGATCAGTCCCAGCACTTTGGACAGAATCCCCGCCTTGTGCTCCAGCAGCAGCGAGAGCGTCACCAGTCTCTCCCGGTCGAGCTGGTTCACCTGATGAATCCCGTCTTTGTACTTGTAAAAAGCGCTCCGGCTGATCCCTGCGATGTTAACCGCTTCGTTTACCGTCTTCGCCTGCCCGCCCGCCAAAAGCTCTTTGACATGCAGCGTCTTCAGAATCGCTTCCGGCAAAATATCTTCTCTCGCCAAATAATAACGTTCTTTCACAAAAGTCCTCCCCTTAAAGACTGCTGTTTTCATATAGCGGACATTATATCGAAGAAACCGACCCAGCGTCAACCCTTTAACGCAAAAAAGTTACATGGCATGGTACTTCTCTTGTATCACTAATCGCAATCCGGCTACAAAAAAAGCGGAAGAGCGTTGTTTTCTTTAAGAAAACAACGCTCTTCCGCAAGCCTATCCATCGCACAGCGGACAGTTAGTCCGCGCCTGCGATACTGGTTGTATCTTTACTGCTTCTTTTGACAAAAAGAAGCAGCCTTAATCCTCCGAGCCGGAAAACAGGCGAGGGGCTATTCCCCCTCCCGGCGAGCGGTTTGCGATTGGAGCGACCTTTGGCTTTCCTTCTACTGCCGGACTCTATTAAAGTCCGCAGAGGAAAACAACCGGAGCGACAAGCGCAAACCGCGAGCCCCGCTTAATAATAACTGCTTCCCTCCACAAACTCGAACTCGAAGTCCGCGATCCGTACGATCGTGCCGTCCTTCGCGCCCCGCTTGCGCAGCTCCTCATCAACGCCCATATGGCGCAGCGTGCGCGCCAGTTTGAGAATCGCATCGTGGGAAGTGAGCTGCATGCGCTTCATCATGCGCTCGATCTTCACGCTTTCCACGACGAATATCTCGTTCTCGCGGCGAACCGTAAAGCCTTCGTCTTCGACTTCCTCGACGCGGTAGACTTTGCGTTCCGCCGCATCGGCCGTTTCCTGGATCGCCGGAGCTTCCGGAATCGAGTCCAGTACGTCCGCCGCGCGGTACATCAGTTCCTGTACGCCTTGGCGGGTCAGCGAAGAGATCGGCAGAATCTCGATTTCCGCATTGACTTCCGCTACTTTTTCGCGGAAAATGCGCAGATTTTCTTCGGAGTCCGGCATATCCATCTTGTTCGCCGCGACGATCTGCGGACGATTCTCCAGTTCCGCGTTATACAGTTTGATCTCTTCGTTGATCTTGATCCAGTCCTCGAACGGATCGCGGCCTTCGGAGCCGGACATATCCACCACATGGATGATGACCCGCGTCCGCTCGACGTGACGCAGGAACTCGTGTCCCAGACCCACGCCTTCGTGCGCGCCTTCGATCAGTCCCGGCAGGTCGGCCATGACGAAGCTGCGGCCTTCACCGACGCCCACCACGCCGAGGTTCGGCGTGATGGTCGTGAAGTGATACGCGCCGATCTTCGGCGTCGCGCCGGAAACGACGGACAGCAGCGTCGACTTGCCCACGCTCGGGAAGCCGACCAGACCCACGTCTGCCATGACTTTCAACTCGAGCACGATATAGCGCTCCTGGCCTTCTTCGCCGTTCTCCGCAAGCTCGGGCGCCGGATTGTTCGGCGTGGCGAAGCGGATATTGCCGCGTCCGCCGCGTCCGCCGCGCGCGATGACGAGCTGCTGCCCCTGACGGGTCATATCCGCCAACACTTCCTGCGTATCGTCGTCGATAATCAGCGTGCCGGGCGGAATGCGTACGACCATGCTTTCGGCGTTCGCGCCGTGCTGGCTTTTGTTGCGGCCTTTTTCGCCGCGCTGCGCTTTAAAATGGCGCTGGTAACGGAAGTCCATCAGCGTGCGCAGGCCTTCGTCGACGCGGAAAATAACGTCGCCGCCTTTGCCGCCGTCCCCGCCGGCCGGACCGCCGTTCGGTACATACTTCTCCCGGCGGAAAGAAACGATACCGTCCCCGCCGTCTCCGCCTTTTACATAAATCTTCGCTTTATCTACAAACATGGATTCACCTCTTTTAAGTTTGAAGCGGCAGCTTCCAGCGGATCAACGTCCCGCTTGCTTCCGCCTCCGCCAGCAGCGAACACGGCTCCAGCGCTTCTTCGAACGCGCGGTGCAGCACCGGTACGGCCAACGGATCGTTTTCCGGTTCGATGAACAAAGTCGCTTCCCCGCTCTCTTCGCCGAACACGATCCGCAGCGCCGGCTTCGCGGCTTTGGCCGCAAGCCCCGAGTAACGATAAGCCGCGACTCCCGCCCTTACGGCGCGAATCAGGCATTCTTCTTCCTCGCTTGTCAGGCTGCCCGCAAAGTGAAGTTCCTGCTCCGCCTTGACATGCAGTTCGACTTCCCGGTTCTCCGCTTTGACCGTCATCAAATAGAAAACGAATTCGGGAAGACCCAGCTTTGCAAGACGGCTCTCCGCATGCATATCGCCGCTGACGCGGTTTACGATTTCATGGATCTTCTCGTTTCGACCCATTTTCGAATAGCTGAAGACCAGTTGGAGTTCGTTCATCCAATCGTGCCGCTGATGACTGAGGACTTCGAGAAAAAATTTCTGCATGGACTGTCTCAGCGCGCCAAGCTCCCTCTTTCTGGAATTTCTCCTCTCCCGCGACATCAGCAGGAAAACGCCGGCCAGCCATGCGGTCAGCAAAGCGAACATGAACGTTCTCGGAAAAATCCAGGTTAAAATCAGAGGAACTGCGACAGACAGCGGCAGCATCACAGACAGGTCTCTCCACCTTCTCATCGGCTCTCACCGCTCCTAATCGTAATAAAAATTCAAAAGGCTCACTAAATTTGAGTATAACCAGAAATCGGTAAAAATCCAAGCGCGACGGGTATTTTTACCGTAAATCCGGCCGTGAACCGCTGTTTTGCTTGCATTTGCGGCCCGGCAACAAAAAAAGACCTTCGGTACGAGTACCGAAGGCTTCTTGATTACCCGTTAGGCCTTAGGCCTCTACGGAAGCTGCTACGTCAGCAACTTGCACCGGGTAGACGCTGACTTTTTTGCGGTCGCGGCCGAGACGTTCGAATTTTACAACGCCGTCGATCAGAGCAAACAAAGTGTCGTCTTTGCCAATACCTACGTTCGTTCCCGGGTGAATCTTCGTTCCGCGCTGACGGAAGATGATTCCGCCGCCGCGTACGGCTTGACCGTCCGCACGTTTAGCGCCGAGGCGCTTCGAGTGGCTGTCACGTCCGTTTTTCGTCGAACCTACACCCTTTTTGGAAGCGAATAACTGGAGATCCAATTTCAACATAGTGGTCTACCTCCTTCTTTGCTTATTTTTTAACCTCATCGAGGCGAATATATTCACGATAAGAAGTCTCGATCGTATTCAGCATGACCACCATCGATTCAAGAATCAACTCGGCTTTGGTCTTGAGTTCGTCCGATTCTATCGGCGGAAGACTTCCGCTGAGAAAACCGTCCTTCATCCGCGTCTTCATCACCGTTCCCGCGAGCACTTCGACCGAATTCACCGTTCCGACCGTAATGGCCGAGATGGCGGAACAGACGATATCCTCGCCGCGATCAGCGTAACCCGCATGACCCTTGACTTTAAACCCCGTGATCTTGCCGTCCGGCGATCTTAATATCTGGACGATAACCAAGTTATCACCTTCAATTATGCTTGAATTTTGCCGATCGTTACTTTAGTGTACGGTTGGCGATGGCCTTGTTTCTTGTGGTAGTTCTTTTTAGGTTTGTATTTGTATACAACAACCTTTTGGCCTTTACCGTGTTTTTCAATGGTCGCCGTTACGGTTGCTCCGGATACCAATGGAGCGCCGATTGTCAGTCCGTTTTCTTGGGAAACGGCCAGGACACGGTCGAACGTTACGCTTTCGCCGTCTGCGGCTTCCAGCTTCTCGATGAACAGAACGTCGCCCTCTTGGACTTTGTACTGTTTACCGCCTGTTTCGATAATTGCGTACATCTTCTTGCACCTCCTCATGTCTCAGACTCGCCTGGTTCGGGTGGAACGCCTGCAAAGGGAGTTCGCTTAGACCCGGCCTGTGCGGTTGCAGCATGTGCAAGACGGATAAACCGGCACACATACCAGAACATTCTATCATGTATCGACGAGCGAGTCAACAGATTAACGAATCATAATTTGGCCGCTTCCGCCGCAGGTGCCGCATATCCGATAAAATAGCCCGGCTCCGCTTTCGCGAACCTTTTTGCGCGTCAGTTCGAGCAGTCCCAGCTTGGTCCAACCCACCACATGCGACTGGGTACGGTCTTTATGCAGTCTTTCTTCGAGCCGGTTCAGCACCCTTGAACGATTTCCGTCTTCCTGCATATCGATAAAATCGATAATGACGATCCCGCCCACGTCCCGCAAACGCAGCAGCCGCGCGATCTCGCCGGCCGCTTCGAGGTTGGTATCGGTCACGGTCGTTTCCAGACTGCCGTCGGCCCCCGTAAATTTGCCCGTGTTGATATCGACAACGGTCAGCGCTTCGGTCTGGTCCCAGACGAGATAACCGCCTCCCGGCAGCCAGATCTTGCGTCCGAAATCCCGGTGCAGCTGGCGCTCGACCGGATACGCTTCGAACACGGGCGTTTGTTCCCGGTGCAGCAGCACGCGCGGCAACACGCCCGGTAAAGTCCGTTCTAGATAAGATAAAGCGCGTTCCTGCTGCCCGGGATCGTCGACTACCAGCTGATCCGTTTCCGGATCGAACACATCCCGAATCAAGCGCTGGGTCAGGTCCAGATCCCGGTAAAGCTCGACAGACGCTTCGGCGGCTTCGGCTTTTGACCGGATTTCTTCCCAGCGTTCACGCATTCTCCGCATTTCTTCGCCGATCGTCTCCTCGTGCTCGCCGCCCGCCACCGTACGCAAAATAATTCCTTCGCCGGGACGCCGAACATGTTCGCCGAGCAGCTTCAGCCGCGTGCGCTCCGACTCCGGCTCGATCTTTTTCGATACGGCCACATAATCGGCTTCCGGCATATACACCAGCCTGCGGCCCGGCAGCGAATAGTGCATCGTGACCCGCGCGCCTTTGCCGCCCAGCGGTTCTTTCATAATTTGGACGAGCAGCTGCTGCCCTTTGCGGGCGATCTGCTCGATCGAAGGTTTGGCTTTGGGCTGCTTTTCCAGATGGGCCGGCAGCATGTCGTCGATATATAGAAACGCGTTCTTTTTCAATCCGATATCCACAAACGCGGCCTGCATCCCCGGCAGCACGTTAACGATCCGTCCTTTGTAAAAACTGCCGGCCATCCCGTACTCGCGGGTGCGTTCCGCCGCAAATTCAATCAATTTTCCTTCTTCCAGCAAAGCCGTCTGTGTCCATTCCGCTTCGCTGTGCACCACCAGTTGTTTCATGGGTCACCTCTTATGCCCTGCAATTTTCGGCGTTCGCCTGCCGCGCGCAAACCGCGGCACGCGCCTATTCCACTAGACGCAGCCCGTCCGTCAAAAGTTTCGCGGCCGCGGCTTTCGTCATTAAAAAAAGCAGACCTTCCGCCGGACGGCGAAAAAGTCTGCTTGCTGCTTCTTGTATCGTATTGCGGCGCAGAGCGCGATGTGCTTTCCGCCGCCTTTATCTGCCCCGTCCGAAAATTTTCTTGAACAAATTGAAGCGTCCTTTTTTCTCGTCCAGCTGCATCAGCGGAACGGTATCCCCCTGGATGCGGCGGGCGATATTGCGGTACGCAATCGACGCTTTGGAATCCGGGTTCATCACGGTAGGCTCGCCGGTGTTGGCCGCTCTGATGACCATCTCGTCGTCCGGCACGATGCCCAGCAGATCGATATTGAGCACCTGGAGCACTTCGTCCACGTCCAGCATCTCTCCGGCTTTGACCATATTCGGCCGAATCCGGTTGACAACGAGCTTGGGCGATCCGATATGCGAGCTTTCCAACAGGCCGATAACCCGGTCCGCGTCGCGCACGGCGGCGTTCTCCGGCGTCGTGACGACAATTGCATGGTCGGCGCCCGCGATCGCGTTCTTGAACCCCTGCTCGATGCCCGCCGGGCAGTCGATCAGCACGTATTGAAACTCGCCTTTCAGTTCGACGATGATATCGCGAACCTGTTCGGGCGACACGGCGTTCTTGTCTTTGGTCTGCGCGGCCGGCAGCATATACAGCTCCTCAAACCGTTTATCTTTGACAAGCGCCTGATGCAGCCGGCAGCGTCCGTCGGCCACGTCGCAAATATCGTAAATAATGCGGTTCTCCAGGCCCATCACGACGTCCAGGTTGCGCAGGCCGATATCCGTATCGACCAGACAGACCTTTTTGCCGAGCAGCGCAAGCGCCGTCCCGATATTGGCCGTGGTCGTCGTTTTGCCGACGCCGCCTTTTCCCGAAGTGACGACTATAGCCTCTCCCATACTCTACACTCCTTTGAACACATTCAGATCCCGGCGCAGCCGGGCGATATTCGCCATCTTGTCGATCTGCATCTGTCCGTCTTTGAGGTAAGCGAACTCCATCTGCGTCTCGTGCGGATGCTCGCTTGCCGCATCTTCGCTGTCCGGAGGACGGCTGATCACTTCCGCGATCCGCAGCTGC
Organism: Saccharibacillus sp. CPCC 101409; assembly: GCF_030518235.1. Lineage (GTDB taxonomy): Bacteria > Bacillota > Bacilli > Paenibacillales > Paenibacillaceae > Saccharibacillus. The sequence continues at coordinate 10,683 of NZ_JAULSA010000004.1, forward strand.
GTCGGCGCGAAATGCGATGCGCCGATCACGGCCTGTTCGCCGCCTTCGGAACCCGCATGAGCCATTCCGCGCAGCGCTCCGAGAATATAAATATCCCCCGTGCACACGATTGTGCCGCCGGGGTTGACGTCTCCCAGAAACAGGAGGTTGCCGTCGTGCCGGAGCACCTGCCCGGAACGGACCATGCCGCTCATCGTAAACATCGGCATCCGAAGCACCGCGTTCTCGCGGACTTCTTCCGCCTTCGCTCCTTCGATCGAACGCACCAGCAGGTTGCGCCTGCTGCGCAGCACGTCCAGGATCTGCAGCTTCTGCTCGTCGGACAGCTCGCGTTTGCCGAAGCGCACGTCGATCGCCACAAGCGGGCCGCTCAGGATCGCCTGGTGGCTGTGTTCAATCATCTCTTTCAGCGCGTCCAGCAGTTCCGCGAAGTCGCACTGCTCGTCCAGGCGGAAAACGAGTCCGTCCTTGATTCCTTTGATTGTCACCGGATTGCGCTTGATGGACATCTCCCCCGCTCCCCCTTCACCTTAGAACATCTTTTCGAGACGAAGGCTCCGTTCTCCTGCCCGGGAATTCATAAAACTTCGTGAACGCCCCGTCCGCGGGTGTTTCTGCAGGACGGTCCGCTCCTTCGGCTTATTCTTTGTCCGCCTTCTTCGAACGAAGCGGCATCTTGTCGAACTGCCGGCGAATCGGCACGTAAACGATCAGCGCGAATATAAGGCGGAACAGCAGATCGGGCACGATATACTGCACCAGCGCCCAGTCGTACGTTTGTTCATTGAAGTTGAATACCCGGTAGATTCCGTACAGCATGCTGTCCATAATCAGGCTGCCCAGCATCACGACCGACAGCATCACCGGCAGAGGCGCCTTTGGCAGTTGGAAAATCAAACCGAGCAGATAAGCCGTAAATCCCATCGTAAACGAATAAGGTCCGAGCATCGCGCCGTAATACACCACGTCGTGCAGCATCCCGAATACGAGCCCCAGCACCATCGCGGCATAGCGATGGCGATAGACGGCTACAAACAAAATGCAGATAAAGACCAGATTCGGCATCAAATGCGGAATCCAGGCGTGCGGCAGAAACCACGGCAGCACGCTGCCTTCGAACAGGAACAGAACGAACAGCAGCAGGACGAGGAACTGTTTGCGCCACGTCATGGCGTATCGGCTCCTTCTGCAGGTTCTGGCCCCGGAATCACGACGAAGAGTTCTTTCCATTCCACGAAATTAGCAGTCGGATAGATTTTGGCGGTCTTCGTCAAACCAAACTCGCTTGATTCAACGGCTCTGACCTCTCCAAGCACAATGCCGGCCGGGAACACTCCGCCGCTGCCCGAAGATACAATTTTGTCGCCTTCTTTAACCACATTGTTCGGATCGTCGTTTTTAATTCCGGTCATAAGAAGACGGTTATCCTTCTTATCGTAGCTTTCGACAATACCGAACGTTCCAGGCTTTCCGTCTGCGGTTACTGCAATTGCATAGCTATCGGGCGAAGTCAGACTGAGCGAAGTAATCAATTGAACGGTCGCTGTATAGTCCGTCGTTGTGCTGATAATACCGACCATACCTTTGATACTGGTAACCGCCATGCCAACTTCCACGCCGTCTTTTGCACCCACATCAATATTGACAGTTGGATTGTTGACGTCTTCGCTTACGGAAACAACCTGAGCGAAACGGTAATGTTTAGAAACTTTATCCGTCTGATTCTTCGTGAAGTGAAGCGAATCCCGAAGAACATCGATATCATCTTGCAGGCCATGGTACTCAACTAAATCGCGTTCGAGTCGAGACACTTCAATTCTGAGTTTGTCATTCTCCGCGTAAACGCCTTTCAAATCCGCAATATCCTCAAAAAAACCCGACACTGCGGTTGCCGGTTTATTCACTACCCGCTGCGTAAACCCGACCGTGTCCTTCACGAACTTCTCCGGCCAGGTCAGGCCGATCCGGTCGCCGAGCGTTACGCCCATCAGGGCGACGAAGAGGACGAGCACGATCAGCAGGATGAACAGCTTTCGATTTCCCAGTACTCTAAACAGTTTGACCACCCTCTAACATCGCTGAATTCTTCGTAAGCCTCATGACGAACGATCAGCCGCGCTTGGAGCGGCCCGAACCGTTGCCGCGCGCTTTGAACAGGTGGATATTGTCGAGCGCGCGGCCTGTGCCGATCGCGACGCAGTCCAGCGGGTTCTCGGCTACGATGACCGGCATGCCGGTTTCGCCCGCGAGCAGTTTGTCCAGGTTGCGCAGCAGAGCGCCCCCGCCCGTCAGCACGATGCCGCGGTCCATAATGTCGGCCGCAAGCTCCGGCGGGCACTTCTCCAGCGTCACTTTGACCGCTTCGACGATCGAAGCGACGGTGTCGGCCAGCGCTTCGGAGATTTCCTGCGACGTCACGGTAAGGGTCTTCGGCAGCCCGCTGACCAGGTCGCGGCCGCGGATTTCGATCGATTCCGGCGTTTCGAGCTGGATCGCCGAACCGATTTCCATTTTCAACATTTCCGACGTGCGCTCGCCGATCATCAGGTTGTACTGGCGCTTCACGTACTGGATGATCGACTCGTCCATCTCGTCGCCGGCTACGCGCACCGAACGCGCGGTTACGATCCCGCCCAGCGAGATAACCGCGACTTCGGTCGTGCCGCCGCCGATATCGACGACCATGCTGCCCGTCGGTTCCCATACCGGCAGATCCGCGCCGATCGCGGCCGCAAACGGTTCTTCGATCGTATAAGCTTCGCGCGCTCCGGCCTGCTTGGTCGCGTCTTCGACGGCGCGCTGCTCGACGGCCGTGATGCCCGACGGCACGCAAACCATCACGTTCGGATGACGCTGGAACATGGAGCGTTTCTTCTGCGCCTGGTTAATGAAATATTTGATCATCGTCGCCGTCGTATCGAAGTCGGCGATAACGCCGTCCTTCATCGGACGGATCGCGCGGATATTGCCCGGCGTTCTGCCGATCATTTTCTTGGCGTCCTCGCCGACCGCTTCGATCGTTTTCGTATCGGTGCGCAGCGCCACCACGGAAGGCTCCCGTACCACGATTCCCTTGCCCCTTACATAAACCAGCGTGTTTGCCGTTCCCAAGTCGATTCCCAGATCCTTATTGAAGCCACCCATCATTCTCTTAAACTCCCTTTCTCGTTCGAATTCGTATATTTTCTTGGACTCGTCGTCCGATTAAAAGCGTGCATGCTTAAATAAAGGCTCGTCCTGCGCCGAACGTCCGGGCTTACATCAAGCCCCGTTCTTTGAGGCTGACAAAGCTTCCGTCTCCCACGACGATATGATCGAGCACGTCGATTCCTACGATGCGTCCGGCCTCGACCAGCCGTTTGGTGATGGCGATGTCTTCCGGACTCGGTGCCGGATCGCCGCTCGGATGGTTATGGGCGCATACGATCGAAGCGCTGCTGAGTTTGATCGCGGCGCGAAACACTTCGCGCGGATGCACAATCGAAGCGTTCAAGCTTCCGATCGACAGTGTTTCCTGCGCGATTACATGATTTTTCGTATTTAGAAACAGGCACACGAAATGTTCTTTTTGAAGGTAACGGAGCTGCTCGCTCAGCAGTTCCGCCGCGTCCTGCGGACTGCGGATCACGATCGGCTCTCCCAGTCGGGAAGCCGACATTCGCCGGCCCAACTCGATCGCCGCTTTCAGTTGAATCGCTTTTGCCGGGCCCACGCCCTTGATTTCGATCAGTTCTTCGACGCCCATATCGACGAGTCTGCGCAGGCCGCCGGCCTGTCCGACGATTCGCTGTGCAACCGCGATCGCCGATTCCCGTCTGGTTCCGGTGCGCAGCAGGATGGCCAGCAGTTCCGCCTGGCTCAGCGCTTCCGCTCCGTACTGCATCATGCGTTCCCTCGGCCGTTCCGCTTGAGGAAGATCCCGCAGCATCATATTCGTCGTTTCCGTTTGCAATCTTCGTCCCTCCGTAATGGAAAGCCGCTTCAGTGTTCAACGTTTGTATTCGATCATGGCAGGATCGGGACATGCACTTGTTCAACGCAAAAACGGCAGCACCGATTTGCCCCTTTTAAACAATACCAGCTTAAAGCGGCTTGTCAACCTGAACCGTTCGCCGCGCTCGGCGGCAGCCGGTCACGCGCAGTGCCGGCCCCTATGTAACACCCGCCCATTATACCATGACTGCGGCGCGCAATCGAGTCGGATGCACGCGCCGCCGAAAATCAAGCCAGCGCGCGGATTCCGAACTGTTCGAGCATGCCATGCAGCAGGTTCAGCGGAAGGCCCATGATGGCATGGTAGTCGCCTTCGATCCGCTCGATAAACACCGCTCCCAGCCCCTGCACGGCGTAAGATCCGGCTTTGTCCATCGGCTCGCCGCTCGCGATATAAGCTTCGATCTCCGTTTCGCGAATCTCGCGCATGGTCACCCGGGACCGGCTGAAATCCGAAAAGATTCTGCCGTCCGGAATGCCGATGCAGGCCACGCCCGTGTAAACGTCGTGCGTCCGGCCCGACAGACTTCGCAGCATCTCCGCCGCCTGCCGGCCGTCTTCCGGCTTGCCCAGCACGGTTCCGTCCAGCACGACGATCGTGTCGCTGCCGATCACAACCGCTCCGCTTGCGTCCGCCGCGGCGGCAACAGCTTCCGCTTTGCGCCGCGCCAGCTCCGTCACGATCCGCTCCGGCGTCCACTCCTCCGGCGTGCTCTCGTCGGCATCGCTTACTCTCACCTCGAAAGGCAAGCCGAGCAGCGCCAGAAGCTCCCGCCTGCGGGGCGAACCCGAAGCCAGAAGCAGTAAACGTTTCTGTTCATTCATGCTGTCTTTCCTCCTCAAAAAGGCACCGGCCGGCTTAACGCCGCGCCGCTGCCCGCCAAAATAGCACTTCACTATTATAAAGGAACGTTCTTTGCGGCTCAAGTTCATCCGTGTTGCCGTTCCCAAGCCCGTCGATGCGAAAACGCAAACAGCGGGACCCCCTTGCCGGGAGTCCCGCTGTTTGTCCGCCGCTTTCAGCCGGCGTGATGTCCGATTCGTCCGATCAGCCAGCGCCGCAGCTCCGCATATTCCCGGCCGGACCGAATCTCTTCGAACGAGCCGGAACCCGCCAGCGGATTGGACAGATCTTCTACAATACGGCCCGGTCCCGGGTGCATCACGATCAAACGAGTGGCAAGCAGAAGCGCTTCGTCCACATCGTGCGTAATAAAAAACAAACATTTGCCGGTCTGGCACCAGATCTCCCGCAGATGGGACTGCATGTTTTCCCGCGTCAGCGCATCCAGCGCACTGAACGGCTCGTCCAGCAGCACGATCTCCGGCTCCGCCGCCAGCGTGCGCGCAATCGCCGCGCGCTGCTTCATCCCGCCGGAAAGCTGATGCGGCAGCCGACGGCCGGAAGAAGTCAGGCCCATCATATCGAGAAAATAGGCGACCCGGGCCTGCCGTTCTTGTTTCGGCCGATTCTTCATGCGCAGCCCGAACTCGATATTGCGGGCCAGAGACAGCCAGGGAAACAGATTGGGCTGCTGGAACACGACGCCAACTTCGGAATCGGGAGCCGTATGGGGTCTGCCGTTGATCGTCACGCTGCCGCCGCTCGGCCGGATATAACCGGCGATCACATTCAGCAGCGAGGTCTTGCCGCAGCCGGAAGGACCCAGCACCGCGACGAACTCGCCGGGCGCAATCTCCAGATCGATCCGGTGCAGCGCTTCTTCTTCGGCTTTTCCGTTCCAGTAGGACAAGCCGATCTCGCGCAGCCGGATTCCGCGCTCCGAAGCGGCCGAAGCCTCCGGCCCGCTTTCGCCGCCGCGCTCAATCTTTTTATTGGCGGACTTTTCGTGTCCGATACTTTCCATACTTTTCCTCCTTTCCGGCGGCTACCTCCAGCGACTTCCCCGTTTCAGCCGGGCACCGCCCGATCAGTCGGCATACAGGTCGCTGCGCAGCGCTTTTTGATACACGGATAAATCCGGCGAAGACGTAATCGATTTCTGTTCCAGCAGAAAGTCGCCGGTGTCTTTCAACAGCTGGCCGAAAGCGCCGGGCTGTTCGGGCGTTCCCATATACTCGGCTTCCGTCTGCTGCGAAGCGTCCAGCACGATGATCTCGTTCATCGCCTGAAGCGAAGCTTCCGGCGTCAGGCCCAGTTCCTGCGACAGCGCTTCGGCCGCTTCCTGTGGATGATCGCGGTAATACTTGACCGCTTCGTCCAGCACGGCGATATAGCCTTTGACCGCATCGGGATATTTGGCGATAAAGTCGTTGTGCACTACACCGAACTCGCCGGTAATACCGCCTTTGGCCGCAACGTCGGCGGAACTGACGATGACTTTGCCGCCGTCTTCGACCAGCTTCGACTGGCTGGGCTGCCAGGTGTAAGCCCCGTCGATATCTCCGCGCTGCCAGGCGGCCACGATATCGGGAGCCTGCATATCGAGAATAGTCAGCGTGCCCGGATCGATGCCTTCCTGCTTCAATGCGGACAGCAGGCTGAAATGCGAAGTCGAACCGAATGTCGTGGCGATCTTATGGCCTTTTAGATCCTGCAGCGATTGAATACCCGAATCTTCTTTGACGACCAATGCTTCGCTTTTGCCGATAACGTCGTGGATGTAATACACCTGATCGGGCAGTCCTTGAGCGATGCCGGAAGCGCCCGGCGGCGTTCCGAGCAGGCCGAAGTCGATACTGCCGCTGGCGATCGCCACGTTCACATCGCGCCCGGAATCGAATTTAAGCCAGGAGATCTTCGTATCCGGGTATTTCTTTTCCAGCAGTCCGAGCGCTTTGGCCAGCAGTTCGCCGTTCGGCGAAACCTGGTAGCCGATCCGGATTTCTTTCGGCAGTTCGCCGGACGGCTGCGAAGCTTCGGCCGTCTTGGCGGACGAACCCGCCGGCGCCGCGGCGTTCGTTCCGTTCGACGCACCGCCGCAGGCCGTCAAAGCCAGCACAAGCAGCAGCGAAGCCGCCGCACCAAACGACCGATCAAACAAAGTGTTGATTCTCATTCCCGGTTTGTCCCTTCTACAGTGAAATGCGTGCTAGTGTTCGATCCAGGGCGAGACGCGCCGGATCAGCATGCGGATAATCAGGTCGATAGCGACCGCAATCAGCGCCATCACGATAATGCCGAGATACATAATGTCGCTTCGCAGAAACTTGCTGGCGTCGAGCACCATCCAGCCGACCCCCGATACGGCCGCGACCATTTCGGCGGCGACCAGCGTTGCGTAACTGACTCCCACCGCCGTTCTCAGTCCGGTCAACAGCTCGGGCAGAATCGAAGGAAAGATAACGAATACATACAGCTTCCAGCCTTTCGCTCCCAGCGATTTGGCTCCGTTGATCCGGTCGGCGCTTAAGCGCTGAACGCTGAACACGGCCGTGATAAACAGCGGAGCGAACGCGCCCAGGAACAGCAGCAGTACTTTGGATACGTCGGTGATGCCGAACCAGAGGATCAACAGCGTATAGTAAGCCAGCGGGGGCAGCGGCCGGTAGAATTCGACGAACGGATCGAACACCGCTCTCAGCCAGCGAAATCTGCCGCACAGGATGCCCAGCGGCACCGCGGTGACGAACGCAAGTCCCAGCGCGAGAAACAGTCTTCTCATGCTGGTTCCGATATGACTGAGTAGACTTTCTCCTTTGTATCCTTCCCGCACGATATCCGTAAAAGCCGCCCAGACGGCGGCCGGAGACGGCAGAAACAGTGGATTGACCCACTGCCTGGCGCTGACCAGCCACCAGAGCAGGAACACGGCCAGAACGACGCCCGCCGAGATGCTCCGGTACAGCCATTCGCCGGTCCCGGAGCGGCGCCGTGCGGCGCGCACCGCGACCTTCCCGGCGCTTTCGCGCGCCGATCCTGCCGCATGATCCTGATTCATTGCGATAATCTCCTCCCGGGCGTAAGGCTACCCTCCATATTTCAATCCCAGAATGCCGGTAACGATCATGGCCGCAAACAGCAGCCGCGGCAGCGTCGCCGGTTCTTTGTACAGCGCGATGCCCCAGACGATCGCTCCGCAGCAGCCGATTCCGGTCCAGACGGCGTAAGCCGTGCCGACCGGAATATCGATCAGCGAACGAGACAGGCCGTAGAAGCTCAGCACAAGCGCCGCGACGGCCGCGGCCCCGAAGCCAACGCGGCGGAACCCGCGCGAAGCTTTGAGCAGCGGAACGCTGGCGACTTCGGCGCCGCCGGCCAGCAGCAGCCAGAGCCAGGCGTTCATGCTTTCTCCCGGCTGCCGTGTCGGCGCTCGCTCAAGCCCAGCCCCGCCATGCCCAGAAGCAGCAGCCCCAGATACGGCAGAGAAGACGGCTCCGCGCGCTCGCCGAGAACCAGTATTCCCATCACCGCCGTTCCGGCCGTTCCGATGCCAGTAAACAGCGTATAAGCCGGACCGACCGGAAGCCGGGCGATCGCTTTGATATACAGCGTATAACTTGCCGCGATACATACTGCGGCCAGCAGAGTCGGACCCGGTGAAGTAAAACCGTTCGTGCGCTTCAGCAGCAGCGCCCACACGACGTCCAGCGCGCCGCCGGCGATCACCAGGTTCCAGGCGCTGCCCGGCCAACCGATTCTGCGCTTTTGCGCTTTTCGAGTCATAAATATTCTCCTTCGCCGGTTCTATCCGGCAAATTCGTTCATGGTGCAGAAAGACCGGATCGTGTCCATCATTTCTTTTTCGATCCGTGAGAGATGATGCCGCTTGCTCCAGGCCATCACAATGGAAATATCGAGCCGGACGTCCGAAATATCCAGCGGAACCATATCGGGACGGCTGCGAAAATAGTCCTGCATAAAACGCGGGACGAAAGCCGCTCCCTGGTTCAGCGAAATGACTTTCTCGAACATCGGAATACTGTCCAAACGGTAAGCGACTTTCAGTTCGCCGTGACGCTTGAGCAGCGAGGACACCTCGCAGTCGGTGACGAACTCCGTATTGTACAGTACAAGCGGCTGTTCGATCGCTTCGGCCAGCGTGGCGGACTTACGCGCCGCAAGTTCCGAATCGCGGCCGACAAGCAGCATCAGCCGGTCTTTGAACAGCTCGCGAATGCTCAGGTCTTTGTCTTCGGACAGCGGCCCCGTTTTCATCAGCACGCCGAAATCGGCTTTGCCCGCCGCGATATCGCGCAGATTGTTGCCGGATTCCCCTACCTTCATCAGCACATCCACTCCAGGGTGCCGATGCTTGAACTGGGTCAGCGTGCTGACCATGATCGTATTGCTCAGAAAAGGCTCGACCGCTAGATGAAGACTGCCGGTCGGTGTCTGCGCGCTCTGCCGGGTCAGCGCCCGGATGTCTTCCAGCAAATCGAGCACGTCCATCGCTTTGCCGATTACCGCTTCTCCGACTTCCGTCGGCTGGACTCCCTGGCTGCTGCGCTTGAACAGCGGAGCGCCGAGTTCCGTTTCCAGCTTCGAAACAGAAGAACTGAGCGCGGGCTGAGAAATAAAGTTGCGCTCCGCCGCCAGCGAGATCGAACCCGTACGGGCGATAGCCACAATATGATAGAGCTGTTCCAGGCGCATATTCCCACCCTTTTCTCCTATGATCTCGGATTATACAATAAATCCAATCAGAATAATAGGATAAAGTCCCGGGAACGGAGGCGCAGCGATGTGTCAGACCGTTTCGGCCGCGGCTTCGCGCTTTTCTTTTTCAGCCGCTCCGTCTTGCTCCTGCTCGATGCCCTCAAAAATCTGGTACAATACGCCGCCTTCGGCTTGATACGGAACCGGAGCGCCGGACAGCGCGCACAGCGTCGGCACGATATCCACCACTTTTACTTTGCGGTCGATCGTTTGGTTCTGCTTGATTCCGGCGCCGAGCGCGATAAACAGGGCTTTCATGGAATAGCCCGACAGGCTGTGGTTGCTGAGGCCGTTGCCGTGGCAGCGGGTAAAGTCCGGTTCGAGAATATAGAAGATGTCCCCGCTGTTCTCGCCGCCGAGCCCCACCACTTCCATATCGTTGCGATTGAGCGCGAAGCTGATGACCCGCCGTCCCGTTTTGGGATCTCGATAGTTGTAGAGGTCGTCGATGATGCCGCGAACGACGGCGTCGTAATCGGCGGGATCGACAATGCCCTGCGGATCGCGGCCTTTTACGTTCAGATAGATAAAAGTGGCCCGCTGGGCGACGGCCGTCGTGCGGCTCCAATCGATCTCCTTGCCGCCGAGTCCGTCGTCTTTAACCGCCGTATATCCCAGTTCGCCGAGGATGCCGACATTGATGCCCCACATATCGCCGATCAGCGGATGATCCGTTTCTGGATTTTTGGCTACCCCGCCGTGGTCCGACACGATAAAGATGGAGGTCTTGCCGTCCAGCCGTTCCAACAGCGCGCCGATAAAGCGGTCGGTGATCTCGTAAATGCGGTACACGATTTCCTGATAACGTTCGTATTCCGGCGACGCCGCTTCCAGCGTATGATCCAGATAAAAGTGCATAAACATATCGATTCCGTGCATATGCGTGTAAAACAAATCCCATTCTTTGTTGTCCAGCAGATAGTTGATCGCATCCACATGCCAGCGGTACATCTCTTCGATCGATTCCAGCAGCACTTCGTCGGCGAGCGGCGTCAGGCGGCTGTAGTTGGACGGCTGGAGCATCGGTCCGACTTCGGTATACAGCTCTTCGCCGATGCCGCGGGGATGGAAAAACTTGCCGGTCTTGAGGTCGAGCGCGTAGGACACGTAAAAAGAAAAACTATCGCCGGCCGCGTCCAGCTCCAGTACGCGAATCTTGTAGGCGACCGGGATGTCCGCTCCGCCGATGCGGTACGTATCGTAGATCCAGCCGCTCCAGCAGCCGCTTTTCGCTTCGCCCAGCGACTGCTGCGACTGCCGGTCCGCGTAGACGCGGATTGTATCGTAAGCGGCTCCGGCTCCTTCCGACGAGGCAACGACCAGCCCCCATCGCCGTTCCGCTCCGCCGTTGACGGTGAATTCGAACGCCCGCGCGTTCGGCGGAACGGAAGCCCAGCCGTCGGCCGAACCGATCGGCGTCCGGATCCAATCCGCCGTCGGCACGTCGGCGGACAGCTCGCCGTCCTGCGTCGTGGTGACCAGTCCCGGCTGGGAATAACCGAAGCCGTCGTACGTTTCTTTGCTGATACCGGCTTTTTGCGTCGTTTCTTCGCCTTCGAACCGGCAGTTGGCGCCCGTGTTGTCCAGCGTATGCGGCACTTCGATCAGCTGCGCCTGGTCGACGCTGCCTTCCACGACTTTCTCGTAATCGACATAACCGCGCAGATTGGTATAAATACTGGTACCGTCGACATAAATCGAATCTTCCGCTTGAGGCGGCCAGGACGTCGGATAATTGAACACGATACTTTTTTTGCCCGCCCGGGCATAAGCCTGCCAGATCGTTTCCGCTTTGAGCAGCCCCGAGTCGAATCCGTAATCGAGTACGTCCAGTTCGTTGCCCAGCGTATGATTCCAGAAGCAGGTGATTCCGTGCGTGCTCGGATACGCGCCGGTTGCGATCGAAGCCCAGTTGGGCGGCGTAATGGCGGGAAGCACGCTTTGCATGCTGAGATCGGCCGCCGCCGAACCGAGCTCCAGCGCTTTTTTGAAGTTCGGCAGTTTGCCCTGTGCGATATACCGCGAGACCAGTGTCGGATCGGCTCCGTCGAGACCGAGCACCATGACTTTGGCGGCTTTGTTTGTCGATGACATTGACGATTCATCCTCTCTTCCATCACTTTAAATCTTAAATCCCCATCAATTAACTCGGTTTTGGTATTGTCGTCATTATAGCGGGCCGGGCGCGGCAGGAGAAATAGCCTTTCGTTATACGGGGTATAACGCGCGTCTATCCCGCCGGAATTCGCTCCGCAGCAGAAACGGCAAAAAGCCGCTTCCCGCGCCCGAAGGCGGAGAAACGGCTTGGATCATCGGTTCGATAAAGTTCGTCAAACGAAGCGGCGCTGTCGGGGATGCCGAAACGGTCTTAGACCGTTTTGCGTTTCCAGTCTTCGGCGAGCGTGTGCGACACTTTCCAGATATCGCCCGCGCCCATCGTAATCACGAGGTCGCCGTCTTGAATCCGGTCCGACAGGTCGCCGAGCACTTCTTCCTTCGTCGCCAGATACCGGGCGTTCGGGTTGCTGCGTTCTTTGATCAGATCGGTCAGGATCGACGAGTGCACGCCTTCGATCGGCTGCTCGCCGGCCGGCGAATAGATATCGACGATGATCGCCTCGTCGGCGTCGGTAAACGCGCGGCTGAACGCGTCCAGCAGGAAGAACGTGCGCGTGTAACGCTGCGGCTGGAACACGGCGACGATCCGTTTGCCCGTGGTCTTGGCGGCGCGCAGCGTCGCTTCGATCTCGGTCGGATGGTGCGCGTAGTCGTCGACGACCAGCACGCCGCCCTCGTCGGCCAGGACTTGAAAACGGCGCTTCGCGCCGTGGAACTTCGACAGTCCGATCGCGGCTTGCTCAAACGGGATGCCCGCTTTGAGGCAGGCGATCAGAGCGGCGGTCGCATTGTACACATTGTACGTGCCCGGCACGAACAGCTCTACGCGTCCCAGTGTCCGGCCTTCCGTACTCACGGTGAACGACGAACGGCGGTCGCCGAGCTCGACTTCCCCGATCACATAGTCCGCGTTTTCGCCCATGCCGTATGTAATCAGCCTGGCGTTCAGTTTCGGCATCAGTTCGCGCAGGTTCTCGTCGTCCGCGCAGACGATCGCATAACCGTCCTCGCGCGTTTGATTCAGGAACTGTACATACGCTTCCTTGATCTTCTCAAAGCTGCCGTCATAGTTCTCCAGATGATCGGCTTCGATATTGGTCACGATGCTGATGTACGGATGATACTGCAGGAACGTGCCGTCGCTTTCGTCGGCTTCCGCCACGACAAAGTCGCTTTTGCCCGCTTTGGCGTTGGTGCCGAAGCCGACGATCTCGCCCCCGATAATGTAAGTCGGATCGACGCCGCATTCTTCCATGGCGAGCGCGGTCATCGACGAAGTGGTCGTTTTGCCGTGCGCGCCCGCGACGGCGATGCCTTTGCGCTCGTTCAGCAGGCGGGCCAGCATCTGCGAGCGGTGCAGCGTCGGAATGCCGAGCCGCTGCGCTTCGACGCGCTCCACATTGTCTTCCGGCAGCGCTGTCGAATACACGACCGTATCGGCGCCGCGCACATATTCGGCTTTGTGGCCGTAGTGGATCTCGGCGCCTCCTTCAACCAGTTTCTTCGTCAACCCCTGCTCGGCCACGTCGGACCCCGTAATCTTGTATCCCATTTCCAGCAGCACGCGTGCGATCGCGCTCATGCCGTAACCGCCGATGCCGATGAAATGGATGTGTTCTGTCTTTTTCATATGTTGTTTCACCAACCTTTCTCAGAATCGGCCTGGTGCAGTAGCTGCGCACGCACGTCGGAAATCAGGTAAAGCGTACCGGACACGACCCCGAGGTCTTCCGATCCGATCGAAGAGCGGAATTCGGCCAGCGCCGTTTGCCAATCGGGCTGCACCGTAATGCGCAGATTCGGCTTGGCGTATTCCGCCCGCAGTCCCTCCGCGATTTCGGCCAGCGACGAAGCATTCATTTTTTTGCGAAAATCCGGTTCCGTGATGATCAGTTCGTCGACCAGCGGCAGAATGGATTTGAAATAGTCTTCGTGGCTTTTGGTGGACAGCATGCCCATCATCAGCACAAGGCGGTCGTACGTCCAGCCGCTTTGCAGACTTTGCGCCAGCGCCGCCGCCCCTTCCGGGTTGTGCGCGCCGTCCATCAGGATGCGCGGGCGCTCCGACACCAGTTCCATGCGCCCGGCCCAGAAGGCTTCTTCGAAACCGGCGGCCGTTTTCTCGTCTTCGAGCTGGAACGCCATATACTGCCGCAGCACTTCGAGCGCCATAAAAGCGCCGGCCGCGTTCTCCAGCTGATACTCTCCGCGCAGCGAGAGAGACAGGTCGAAATCGCGGAAAGGCCCCTTGAAATGCAGGCTTTGGCCGCTTTCGCCCGTGCTTGTTTTCTCGTAGGAAAATCGCTCGCCGGCCGCATAGCAGGTACTTTTGCGCAGCTCCGCCGTGTCTTTGATGACCCGAAGGACTTCCGGCTGGCTGACGCTGGTCACAACCGGAACGCCCGGCTTGATAATGCCCGCTTTCTCGGCCGCGATCTTCTCCAGCGTATCGCCCAGAATATCCATATGATCGTGTCCCACGTTCGTAATGATCGACAGCACGGGATTGACGATATTGGTCACGTCCATCCGGCCGCCGAGCCCCGTTTCCCAGATTACGACGTCCGGGTAGCATACTTCGGCGTAATACAGGATCGCAAGCGCGGTCGATACTTCGAACATGGTCGGCGATCCGAGTTCCGTTTGCGCGATCTTCTCCACGGCGGGACGCAGGCGGTTCGCCAGCTCCAGCAGCGTTTCGTCCGGAATATCGCGTCCGTTGTACTGGAAGCGGTTCGTGAACTTGGTGATATAAGGGGACGTAAACGTCCCGACGTCGTAACCGTTATGGATCAGCGCGCTGGTCAGAAAAGCACAGGTCGAGCCTTTGCCGTTCGTCCCCGCGACATGCACGAATTTGAGCCGGCGGTGCGGATGGCCGAAAGCTTCCATCAGCGCCTCGATCCGCTCCAGCCCCGGACGGATGCCGAACGGAATCAGCCCGTTGATCCAGTCCACCGCTTCGGCGTAAGAAGTCAGGGGTGCCGAAGCGCCCCGTTCGTTGTTATCCATCGCTGCCTCACCTTACCCTTTCAGCTCGGCGATGCGGGCCAGCACTTTGTCGCGCTTGTCGGAGTAGTCGGCCTGTTTGGCGCGCTCTTCCTCGATCACATGCGCCGGAGCCTTCGACGTGAAGCCCGGATTGGACAGCTTTTTGTCGACGCGCTCCACTTCCGAGTTCAGCGTCTTCACTTCTTTTTCGAGCCGGGCGATTTCCTGGTCGATATCGATCAGGCCCGCCAGCGGCAGATACAGCTCCGCTCCGGTAATCACCGAGATCATCGCTTTATCCGGCGCCTGCAGATCCAGTCCGCTGGAATACTCGGACGTGTTGCAGAAGCGGCGGATGTAGCCTTCGTTCGCACGCAGGATCTCGAACGTTTCCGGCGAAGTCGCTTTGATGTTCAGCTCGATCTTTTTGCTCATCGGCACGTTCACTTCGGCGCGGATATTGCGGACGGAACGGATCACTTCCATCAGCAGTTCCATTTCGCGCGCGGACGCCGCATTTTCCAGGCTGTCCTCGTAAGTCGGCCACTGGGCCAGCGTGATCGTTTCGCCGTCGTGCGGCAGATGCTGCCAGATCTCTTCGGAAATAAACGGCATAAACGGATGGATCAGGCGCAGGGTGCGGTCGAGCACATAAGCCAGCACGGACTGCGTTTTCGCTTTGGCCGCCGCGTCCTCGCCGTACAGCGACAGCTTGGCGAACTCGATATACCAGTCGCACAGATCGTCCCAGATAAAATTGTACAGCAGACGTCCCGTTTCCCCGAACTCGTACGAATCGATCAGGCGGGTAATATCGCGGGAAGTCTCGTTCAAGCGATGCAGAATCCAGCGGTCCGCCGTCGTCAGGTCGCCCGTAATATCGATCCGGTCGTACGTGAAACCTTCCAAGTTCATCAGCGCGAAGCGCGAAGCGTTCCAGATCTTGTTCGCGAAGTTGCGGATCTGTTCGACGCGTTCCCAGCGGAAGCGCAGATCCTGTCCCGGCGTGATGCCGGTGGACAGCATAAAGCGCATCGCGTCCGCGCCGTATTTCTCGATGACTTCGAGCGGGTCCACGCCGTTGCCGAGCGATTTGGACATTTTGCGTCCTTCGCTGTCGCGGACGAGGCCGTGGATCAGGGTATCTTTGAACGGCATTTTACCGGTGAATTCAAAGCCCTGGAAGATCATCCGCGATACCCAGAACGGAATGATGTCGTAGCCCGTTACGAGCACGTCCGTCGGATAATAGCGTTTGAAATCTTCGCTTTCTTCGTCCGGCCAGCCCATCGTCGAGAACGGCCACAGGGCCGAGCTGAACCAGGTATCGAGCACGTCGTTGTCCTGGACGAGATCGTCGCGGCCCAGTTTGGCTTTCGCTTCTTCTTCGTTTTTGGCTACGACCATTTCGCCCGTTTCTTCCGAATACCAGGCCGGGATGCGGTGTCCCCACCAGAGCTGACGGGAAATACACCAGTCGCGGACGTTTTCCATCCAGTGCAGATACGTGCGTTCGAAGCGTTCCGGCACGAATTTGACGCCTTCACCCGACTTCTGCGCGCTCACGACCGGCTCGGCCAGCGGCTGCATTTTGACGAACCACTGCGTGGACAGGTACGGCTCGACAACGGCGTCGGTGCGCTCGCTGTGGCCGACTTGATGCAGATGGTCTTCGATCTTGATCAGTACGCCCTGCTCTTTGAGGTCGGCGACGATTTTTTTGCGGCAGTCCGCGCGGTCCAGTCCTTCGTACGGACCGGCTTCGGCGTTCATGACGCCGCCTTCGTCCATCACCGTAATCTGCGGCAGATCGTGGCGCAGGCCGACCTCGAAGTCGTTCGGATCGTGCGCCGGCGTAATCTTGACCGCGCCGCTGCCGAATTCTTTCTCCACGTACTCGTCGGCGATGACCGGAATCTCGCGGCCGACTACCGGCAGCACAAGCGTTTTGCCGATCATGGCGGCGTAGCGCTCGTCTTCCGGGTGAACGGCGACGGCCGTATCGCCCAGCATCGTTTCCGGACGCGTGGTCGCGACCGTGATCGAACCGCTTCCGTCTTTGAGCGGATATTCCAGATGGTACAGATGGCCCTGCGTTTCTTTGTACTCGACTTCGATATCGGACAAAGCGGTGCGCGCGGCCGGGTCCCAGTTGATGATGCGTTTGCCGCGGTAGATCAGACCTTTGTCGTACAGCTTGACGAACACTTCCTTAACCGCGTCGGACAGCCCTTCATCGAGCGTGAAGCGTTCGCGCGAATAGTCGAGCGACAGGCCGATCTTCGCCCACTGCGCTTTGATATTGGCGGCGTAAGTCTCTTTCCATTCCCAGGTCTGCTCCAGGAACTTCTCGCGGCCCAGATCGTAGCGGCTGATGCCCTGCTCGCGCAGTTTCTGCTCCACTTTGGCCTGCGTGGCGATTCCGGCATGGTCGGAGCCCGGCAGCCACAGCGCGTCGTAACCCTGCATCCGCTTGGCGCGGATCAGAATATCCTGGATCGTAAAGTCCAACGCGTGACCGATATGCAGCACGCCCGTTACGTTCGGCGGCGGAATCACGATGCTGTAAGGCTTCGCTTCCGGCACGCGGCCCGCTTTGAAAAAGCCGTTCTCCATCCAGTATGTGTACCACTTCTGCTCCGCGGACTTCGGATCGTAAGTCGTCGGCAGCGACGTTTGATTCTCGTTACTTTGAATATCCGACATCGGACAGCCCCCCGTTATGTGGAATGAATTTGCTGGTTTGCACGGTTTTTTAAAAAAGGCAATAAAAAAAGCCTTTCGTCGCAAAGGACGAAAGGACTTGCTCTCGCGGTACCACCTTTGTTCCGCTGCTAGCTGTTTTCCGCAGGAAAATCAGCAACCTATTAGACACCCGTTTTCCGAAGAAAAATCGGGCTCTATCCGGGTCCTTTCGGTCAACCTTTTTCTTAACGAAAATCGGTTTCCTCTAAAGGACACTCCGCTCGCGGCACTCGTACGGATAACGGCCGTAAACCGGTCTTCCCTAGCTCTGCGCAAAGTCGAAGACTCCGCGTGAAAGGTTCAGGAAAACGACTCCCGGGCGACTTCGGCCAGCGCTCGTCCTGCGAAATCTTCCAGCCTGTGGATTCCGCTCTCTGAAGGGGCAGCTGCCTACTCTTCCCATTCCCCGTCTTTGAAAATGTCATGAATATTCACTATCATACCGTGCCGGGCTGCGGTAGTCAATGATTCCGTGACAAACGCGGGCGGGGCGGTACGTCAAGGGAAAGCGACGCGGGCGGCGAATAAAGCGTGCATGGTTTTAAGTACGGTTCATTCGTGGGCGAAAAAGCGGCTAAAGACATACTTCTGTAGGCTTGAAGACACGCCCTAAGTCAAGCGGTCGAGAAGCGCCCGCATATCGTCGGGCAAAGGATCGTCGACCTCGATCGTCCCGCCGGTAAACGGATGCGCGAAGCTCAGCTTCTCTCCGTGCAGCGCCTGGCGGTTCAGCGGATCGGCCGGGCCGCCGTAAAGCGTATCGCCGATCAGCGGATAGCCGGCGTGCGACATATGCACGCGGATCTGGTGCGTGCGGCCGGTCTCCAGCACAAGTCTGACCAGGCTTGCGCGGCCTCCGGCGAGAACTTCGAGCCGCTCGACGCGGGTGACCGCTTCCTGACCGCCGGGGGACACCCGGCGGCGGCTCTTGTGATGGCGGTCGCGCCCGATCGGCGCGTCGATCACGCGCAGGGCCGGCGGAACTTTGCCCGCCGCGACCGCGAGGTAAACGCGGCCGATGGCTTTCTCGCGCATCTGCGCGTCCAGCGCCAGCCGCGAGAACTCGCCTTTGGCGTACAGCACGGGGCCGGACGTGTATTCGTCCAGCCGGTGCACGTGATGCACGGCGCACTGCTCGCCGTGCAGCTGGTAATGCGCGGCGACGAGGTTCGCCAGCGTAGCGCGCTTCGCGCCGCCGCCATCGGGATGCACCGGCATCCCGGCGGGTTTGCGGACGACTAAGCAGAAGTCGTCCTCGTACAGGGCTTCGAGCCCGTCTTCGGTCCAGACGGGCTCGAAGCCGAAGGGCTCGTCCGGGCGCAGCCGCAGCTTCGCGCGGCCGCCCCGGACCTGCACTTCGCCCGCCGCGAGCAGGCGGCGGGCCAATCTTTCCGGCACGCCGAGCGCGGCGGCGGCCAGAGCTTCGGGCCCGGCGGCCGCAGGCGCCGGGCGGCTTGGCTCGTCCGCGGCTTCGTCCGCGCCCGTCTCTCCCGCCGGGTCCGCGACGCCGCGCCCGTTCGTCCGGTCGGCGGCTTCCGCTCCGCCCGAGCCGCCGACCGCCGGCAGCGCCGTCTCGATCCACTCGCCCCGCCGCGTCCAGGAACGCGCCATCAGAGCGATTGCAGCGCGCCGCGATGCGCTTCGATCGTGGCGTCGATATCTTCGTCGCTGTGCACGCCGGAGATGAACATGCCTTCGAACTGCGACGGCGCCACGCTGACGCCGCGGTCGATCATCGCCGCGAAGTAGCGGCGGAACAATTCCAGGTCGCTTGCTTTGGCGCTGTCGTAATCGACGACCGCGCCTTCCGCGAAGAACGGACACACCATCGAACCGACGCGGTTGATCGTAACCGGGATGCCGGCTTCCCGCGCGTTCCGCTCGAATCCCGCCTGCAGGCGCGCGCCTGCCTGCTCCAGCCGCTCGTACACGGCCGGCGTAAGCAGCTTCAGCGTCGTATAGCCCGCCGCCATCGCCAGCGGATTGCCGCTGAGCGTGCCCGCCTGGTAGATCGGGCCGCTCGGCGCGATCTGCTCCATGATCTCGCGCTTGCCGCCGTAAGCGCCGACCGGAAGGCCGCCGCCGATCACTTTGCCGAAGCAGGTCAGATCCGGCTTGATCCCGAATCGTCCCTGCGCGCAGCTCATGCTTACGCGGAAACCGGTCATCACTTCGTCGAAGATCAGCAGGCTGCCGTGGCGCTCGGTCACTTCGCGCAGCCCTTCGAGGAAGCCTTCGCGCGGAGGCACGACGCCCATATTGCCGGCGACCGGCTCGACGATAATGCAGGCGATCTGCTCGCCGAATTTGTCGAACGCCAGCTTGACCGATTCCAGGTCGTTGTAAGGCACCGTAATCGTATTGCTCGCCACGGATTCCGGCACGCCGGGGCTGTCCGGCAGGCCGAGCGTAGCGACGCCGGAACCCGCCTTGATCAGCAGGCTGTCGCTGTGACCGTGGTAGGAGCCTTCGAACTTCAAGATCTTATCGCGCTTTGTCGCGCCGCGCGCCAGCCGGATCGCGCTCAGCGTCGCTTCCGTACCGGAATTGACCATGCGCACGATATCGACCGACGGCACGCGCTCGACCACGAGCTTCGCCATTTCGGTTTCCAGCAGCGTCGGCGCGCCGAAGCTGGTGCCTTTGGCCGCCGTTTCCTGCAGCGCCCGAACCACGTCCGGATGCGCGTGGCCCATAATCAGCGGCCCCCAGGAACCGACGTAATCGATAAACGTATTGCCGTCGATATCGTAAACGCGCGAACCTTCGCCGCGCTCGATATAAACCGGTGTCAAACCGACGGATTTAAAAGCCCGGACCGGGCTGTTGACGCCGCCGGGAATATACTGCTTCGCTTCCGCAAAAGCGGCGCTCGACTTGGCGTCGATACGCTTGGATACGGATTCGCTCATGGGATCGTCTCCTATTCTTCGCGCAGCCAGCGGGCCGCGTCTTTGGAATGATACGTGATGATGATATCCGCGCCTGCGCGCTTCAGCCCCGTCAGCAGTTCCAGCACGATCGCTTTTTCGCTGATCCAGCCGTTGGCCGAAGCCGCTTTGACCATCGAATACTCACCGCTGACGTTGTAAGCCACGAGCGGCAGATCGAATTCGTTTTTGATTGTGCGGATAATATCCATATAAGCCAGCGCCGGCTTGACCATCAGCATGTCGGCGCCTTCGAGCACGTCGCTTTCCGCTTCGCGGATCGCTTCCAGCGCGTTGGCCGGGTCCATCTGGTACGTTTTGCGGTCGCCGAACTGCGGCGCCGATTCGGCGGCTTCGCGGAACGGCCCGTAGAACGCCGACGCGTATTTGACCGAGTATGCCATGATCGGAATCTGGTCGTAACCCGCCCGGTCGAGTCCTTCGCGGATTGCCTGGACGTAACCGTCCATCATATTCGACGGCGCGATAATATCCGCGCCCGCTTCGGCCTGGGCCACCGCCGTGCGCACGAGCAGCTCCAGCGATTCGTCGTTCAGCACGTCGCCGTGGATATGGCCGTCGCGTTCGAAGGTGTGCACCATGCCGCAGTGGCCGTGGTCCGTAAATTCGCACAGGCAGGTATCCGCGACCACAAGCAGATCCGGATGCCATTCTTTGATTTTGCGCGTCGCCTGCTGGATAATTCCGTCGTTCGCGTACGCTTCCGTACCCAGGCTGTCTTTGGTTTCCGGGATGCCGAACAGGATTACCGCTTTGATGCCCAGTTCGGCGATCTCGTCCACTTCGCCGCGCAGCGTATCGAGCGAGAATTGATACACGCCCGGCATGGAGCCGATTTCGTTCTTGACTCCTTCTCCGTACGTGACGAAGATCGGCATGATAAAATCGTCCGCGCTGATCGCGGTTTCGCGCACCATGCTGCGCAGCGCCGCCGTGCGGCGCAGGCGACGGTGTCTGACTGTAGGAAATGCCATGTGAAAAGACTCCTTTTTATATAAAGTTCGCGATAGTCTTCCAGCGCTGCCGTGCTTGAGCATTCTTGCGCTTAAATTCACCCGCTTTTAAAATGACTTGTCGTTAAGAATTGGGGTTATCCCGGTCCGATGCCGCTTTCCAGTCGCACAGGCAGCGGATCAAGCCTTCGATCGTTGCTTCTTCCGCCAGCAGATCGACGTTCAAACCGGCTTCTTCGGCCGTCTTCGCCGTCTGCGGGCCGATGCAAGCGATCGACGCCCGGTTCAGCAGCTCTGCGGCGTTTTTTTCGCCCATGCGTTCCAGCACCGCGAGCAGATTGCGGACCG
Source organism: Saccharibacillus sp. CPCC 101409 (assembly GCF_030518235.1). Taxonomy (GTDB): domain Bacteria; phylum Bacillota; class Bacilli; order Paenibacillales; family Paenibacillaceae; genus Saccharibacillus. Next base: position 32,402 of record NZ_JAULSA010000004.1, read on the forward strand.
TCGACGAGCTGGTGAACGTCACGGCGTGAATCTTGTCGTCATGCAGCAGGTCGAGCAGTTCTTCGTCGTCTTCGCCGGTCAGGACCGTCTCGTACGTATCGAGCTCGGCGACCTCCAGGCCGCGCTCGCGCAGCGCTTCCGGCAGCCAGGAACGCGCCAGGTCGCCGCGCGGCAGCAGCGCGCGCTGCCCCGGCAGCAGATGCTGCCCGTAGGCGGCGATCATCCCTTCGGCGTCGAAGTTCTCCGGCGGCGCTTCGCTGCGGATGCCGCGGAGTTTGAGCGCTTCGATCGTCGCCGGGCCGACGGCCGCGATACGCGCCCGGTGCAGACTGCGAATATCCAGTCCTTCGCGTTCCAGATGACGGAAGAAATAATCGACGCCGTTGACGCTGGTGAAGAACACCCAGTCGTAGCTTTCGATCTTTGCGAACGCCTGCCGGATCGGTTCAAGCTGTTCGTCCTTTTCGGTGATTACTGTCTCGATCACCGGGAACTCGTACGGCTCGCCGCCCAGTTCCTCGATCCGGTCGACCAGTTCGCTGGCCTGGCTGCGCGAGCGCGTCACCAGGATGCGGCGCCCGAACAGCGGCATCTGTTCCGCCCAGTGCAGTCTCTCTCGCTGGCCGACCACGTCGCCGACCACGATCACCGCCGGCGGTTTGAAATCTCTCGCCGCCACGGTTTCCGCGATATCCGCCAGCGTGCCGGTCAGGGTCTCCTGCTCGGCGCGCGTGCCCCAGCGGATCAGGGCGACCGGCGTGGATGCCGGACGTCCGTGCTTGAGCAGCTGCGCGGTGATATGCCCGATCTGGGCGACGCCCATCATAAAGACCAGCGTGCCCGTCGCGTTCGTTACTTTGTCCCACTTGATCATCTTGTCCAGCTTCTCGGGATTCTCGTGTCCGGTAATCACCGAGAACGAAGACGCCAGATTGCGGTGCGTCACCGGAATCCCCGCATAAGCCGGAACGGCGATGGACGACGTAATGCCGGGCACGATCTCGTATTCGATCCCGTTCCGGCGCAGTTCTTCCGCTTCTTCGCCGACCCGGCCGAATACGGTCGGATCGCCGCCTTTGAGCCGGACGACGATATGCCCTTCCAGCGCCAGCTCGACCAGCAGCTTGTTGATATCTTCCTGCTTCATCGTATGGCGCTCGGTGCGCTTGCCGACGTAAATCTTGCGCGCGCCCGGCTTCATCTGCCGCAGCAGCCGCGGGCTCGCCAGCCGGTCGTACACGACGACGTCGGCTTTCTTGATGCATTCCAGTCCTTTAATTGTAATCAGTTTCGCGTCGCCGGGACCGGCTCCGACCAGATACACTTTTCCTTTTGTCATACGCTCAGCTCCTTGCCTGTTCCAGAATGCGGTCCGCGCCCTTGTCCGAAAGCATAGCCGCCACCCGGCGTCCAAGCTCTTCCGGATCGCCGCCGGACGCCGATTCTTTCAGCAGCACGCTGCCGTCCGGCATGCCGACAAGCCCGGTCAGCGTGAGCGTTTCCCGGTCTTCGCCCAGTACGGCATAAGCGCCGATCGGCACCTGGCAGCCGCCGTTGAGCGAGCCCAGCAGCGATCGCTCCGCCGCGACGGTGCGCGCCGTGTCCGCGTCTTGATAGCGGCCGAGCAGCTCCAGCAGTTCGGCGTCGCTTGCCCGGCATTCGATGCCGAGCGCGCCCTGTCCGACGGCCGGCAGACACACCTCGACCGGAATATACGAAGTAATCCGGTCTTCCCAGCCCATCCGCTTCAGTCCGGCCGCGGCCAGCAGAATCGCGTCGAAACCTTCCGTTTCCAGCTTGCGAATGCGCGAATCGATATTGCCGCGAATCCATTCCACGTTCAGGTCCGGCCGGTACGCCAGCAGCTGGCTGGAACGGCGCAGGCTGCTCGTGCCGACTTTGGCTCCCTGCGGAAGATTGTCCAGATCGGCCCCTTCGCGGGAAATCAGGCAGTCGCGCGCGTCCTGGCGCAGCGGCACCGCGCCGTTGACCAGACCTTCCGGAAGCACCGACGGCATATCTTTCATGCTGTGCACGGCCATATCGATCTCGCCGCTCAGCAGCGCCTGTTCGATTTCTTTGACGAACAATCCTTTGCCGCCCACTTTGGACAGGGTGACATCGAGAATCCGGTCGCCTTTGGTCACGATTTTCTTCACTTCGAAACAAAGAGGCAGATTCATTTCTTCCGCCAGTTTCTCCAGCGCTTCGATCACCTGGTTCGTCTGCGTCAAAGCCAGTGCGCTCTGCCGCGATCCTACTACGATTGTACGCATTCTCTCTATTCCTCCCGCTCTCTTTCGATCCATGCCGCCGCTTCCGCATCGCTCCACGGCACGAATTTATCTTGTTTGATCTGGTCCAGTATATCGGTTTCCGCCAGCTTGCGCAGCAAACGATGCCGCACTTCCGGTTCGTTTACCGCTTCCCTGACTTTGCGGCGCATAACATAAAGAAACTCGGCGTACGTTTCGTATTCATCGCCGAAACGTTCGTCGAGTTCCCGAATCAGCGCCGACGCCGCGGCCGGACCGGCTCCCGATGTCGAGACCGACACGACGAGCCTGCCCCGGCGCAGCACGCCCGGATGGATGAAGCTGCCTTCTTCCGCCCGGCTCGAAGAGTTGACCCATATGCCGGACGCGCGCGCCGCGGCGGCGATCCGGGCGTTCAATGCCTCGTCGCCGCTCGATGCGTATACCAGTTTATAACCGTTTACGTCTTCTTCGAACGCTTCTCGCCCGATCCAGCGCAGCATGCCCCGGCTTTCCAGGCGGTGCACCGCTTCACCGGCTTCGGGACTGATGACGGTGATATCCGCTCCGGCATCCGCCAACTGCTGCGCTTTGCGCCCGGCTATGTTGCCGCCCCCGACAACCAGGCAGCGCATTCCGCCCATATCCAGCATAATCGGCATGTAATAGGTCATATCGCCGCTTCAGCCTCCGTTCCACTTGTGATATTCGGAAAAGGCGTTGGTCAGCAGATTCAAAATGACGAGCGCATAGCCGACAAGCGTCCATTTGGCAATCGAAAAGCCCGAATACTTTCGCGTCCGCTTCAAAATAAAATACAAAGCGTACACGGCGAGCGCCGCGAACGTCGTAATTCCTTTGACGTCCAGCAGCATTTCCCAGCGCTTCTGCGCCACGATCAGCAGGAACGCGACCAGCAGCGAGACGATCAGCAGCGGCGTGCCGGTCAGTACGGCCACATGCGCGTAACGTTCCGTTTGCTCCAGACTGGGCAGGCGCCGGACGGTATCGTTCCATCTTTTCTTTTTGAGCATCGCATACAGCACCAGGTACAACACGCCGAAAACGGCGGCGATCGTGAGCGCGACCAGACTGAGGTTCGCCAGCACGATATGCAGGATCAGCAGCAGCCGCTGCGTGTATCCGATATGTTCCGCATGCTCGCCGACCGGGAACCAGAACTCGTTCAGCACGCTGGCCGTAAATCCGATAATGCCGAGCAGCAGCGCGACGAATTCGGTCCGTTTGCTCAGCGCGACGCCCAGGCCCGTTACGGTCAGTACGAACACGAACAGAAACAGGAAATCGTATACCGAGAACAGCGGCACGCGCCCTTCCAACGCAATGCGCACCACGATTACGCAGAACTGAAGCAGCGCCGTGACGCCAAGAAGCCCTGTTCCGATCCGCCGGGATCTCGCGCTGCGGCTTACGCAATCGGAGAAATAGAACAGAAGGCTCAGGGCATAAATATAAATCATCAGCTCGATCAAACTCGCAAGCAGCAGCATGCCGTTCACCCGCCTATAGAACCGCCGGACGCAGGGTAAAAGCAGGACTGTCCGCGGTCGATTTTACAGCTTCTTTGGTTTCGGCCGCAGCGGCCTGCTCCAATCTCGATTCGAGCGCAAAAATCTGGGTGAACATCTCGACGGCTTCGGCGCCGTTTTTCTCCGCCGCCATTTCTTTGACCCGGTCGATCGGATCGTGCATCATCTGGTTGGCGACGCTTTTCATCAGCCGGCTGATGACTTTTCGCTGGCGCTCGTCCAGTTCCGGCAGCTTGTTGAACAAGCTCTCGATTGTTTCCTGGTGAATATCCGACGCTTTTTCTTGCAGAGCCCGGATAACGGGACGCACCCCCAGCGTTTTGAGCCAGCCGTAGAAGTTGTCCGATTCCTGGGCGATCATCCGCTCGATCTTGACCGCTTCGGCCCGGCGGAGTTCCATATTGCTCTCCACAATGCCTTCCAGATCGTCGATATCGTACAGGAACACGCCCGGCAGCTCGGCGATCGTCGGATCGATGTCGCGCGGCACGGCAATATCGATCATGAATAGCGGACGCGAACGGCGCGCCGACGCCAGCAGCTTGACCTGCTCGCGCGTCAGTACGTATTCGGTCGCTCCGGTGGAGCTGATCACGATATCCACTTCGCCGAGCATGCCGACGCCTTCTTCCAGCGTACAGAATACGCCGTTGAATTTGCCCGCCAGCTCGCGCGCTTTCTCCACGGTGCGGTTGGCGACGATCACCTGGGCCGCTCCGCTGGCGTAGAGATGCTTTACCGTCAATTCGCTCATCTTGCCCGCGCCGAGGATCAGTACTTTTTTGTCCGTAAACATGCCGAAGATGCGCTTGCCCAGTTCGATCGCCGCATAGCTGACCGATACCGCGTTCTCGCCGATCGACGTTTCCGAATGGGCGCGCTTGCCCAGCGTGACGGCCTGCTTGAACAGCATATTGAACCAGGTGCCGGTCGCTTTTTCTTTCTGCGCGGTCAGAAACGCCTGCTTCACCTGGCCGAGAATTTGCGTTTCGCCGAGCACCATCGAATCCAGTCCGCAAACGACTTTCATCAGATGCTCGACGGCGCGTTCGTCTTCGTAAATATAGAGATGCTGCGTAAACTCGGTTTTCGGGATACCGAACCACTGCTCCATAAAGTTGCGGATATAAAAAGCGCACATATGCAGCCGGTCCACCACGACGTAAAGCTCGGTCCGGTTGCAGGTGCCCACGATAACGCCCTCGAGCACGCTCTTCGTGTCCTGAAGCCGCTGCAGCGCTTCCGGGAGCTCTTCTTCCGCTATGGTAAACCGTTCTCTGATGTCGACTGGAGCCGTCCGGTAATTCAACCCGACTACCATGATGTGCATAACAAGTTCACCGCCTGATCTGGGATTTCTACTGGGATTCGATCACTACAAACTATATAAATTATATCACACCCCACCCCGCGATTTTGTGAAATTAAATGAAATGTTTATGAATGTTCAATTTATTTTTACTTATTGTTTACGCTTCCAATCTAAATAACTTTTCGGCTTCGGTCCGCAGCAGCGCATCGAGCCTGCGCACTTCTTCGGCTTCTCCGGCGCCGCGGCGGCGGTCGAGCAGCAGATCGACCCGGCGCCGCACGCGTTCGATTTCCGTTTCCACATCGGTCGATTTGAATCGATATTCCAGTTCGGGCAGCCGATCCCTATGCTCGAATACAAGGCGGCTCGCGCCCTGCGTCAGTTCGATAATCCGGCGTACGGAACCTTCGGTATAGAAGTCGAGCATGACGAATCCCGGATAGATGCGTCTGACCATCCCGTTGCCTTTGAACGAAACGAACAGCTTCCGCACGAGATGGGTCAGGCGCGGACTGCTGATCCGGCAGGAGATTTCGCAGATATACAGGGTTCTTCGGTGTTCGAGCGACAGCATGACCAAATCTCCGTCCTCGTCTTCCAGCAGGATTTCCCGGTTTCCGCTATCGAGCATCCGAACGCTATGCCGGATATGCGTATCCCGGACTTGCAGCATAAACGTCGACATCTGGCTTTCCGGCAGCATTAAACGGGCCTTGACGAATTCCGTGGCTAATCGCTGCGCCATGACGGATCTCCTCGATTCCTAAAAGTGGATACACCTTTATTATACCCAAATTATGCAAAAAGGCCGCTTCGTTTCCGAAGCCGCCTCTGCCGTATATCGGCGTAAATTCCGCCGTCAAAACGGTTTGTGTATGCGATTTGTTTGTCCGTGCTCGGCACTGCGCTTATTCCGCCGGTTCGTCCGCTTTCTCGCCGCTTTCTTGCGTCGGCGTCGTTTCGGAATCGGACGGCTGCGTTTGCGCTTCTTCGGCCGTTCGCTCGTCTTCTTCGCTTTCTACGGCCAGATAACTTTCGACGATGGCCCACAATTCTTCTTTGCCCATATCTTCTTCGGACGAAGACATCACAAAAGGCTGCCCGGGGCGCATGCCCAACTCCTGGCGGATGATCTTGGCATGCTTCTGCCGGCGGGTCTTCGGCACTTTATCCGCTTTGGTCGCCACGACGCAGATCGGACGATCGTAGTGGCTCAGCCATTCGTACATCGCGATATCGTCTTTGGTCGGCGGATGCCGCAGGTCGATCACCTGGATGACCAGCTTGAGCGTTTCGCGTTCGAGCAGATAACGTTCGATCATCTGTCCCCACGCTTCGCGCTGCTGCTTGGATACTTTGGCGAATCCGTAACCCGGAAAATCGACAAAGTACATTTTTTCATTGATCAGGTAATAGTTCATATGCTGCGTCTTACCCGGCACGGAACTTGTGCGGGCCAGATTCTTGCGGCGCAGCAGACGGTTGATCAGCGAGGACTTGCCCACGTTGGAGCGTCCGGCGAGCGCAAACTCCGGCAGGCCGTCCTCCGGGTACTGCGCCGGTCCCACCGCGCTGATTTTGAATTCGGAACTGGTTACATTCATTTGAAAAATATCCTCTCCGGAATCGCGCGGGCCGCTTCGCCGCATCGGCGGCGGCCCGCGATTTCTCCGTTACTTAATATTTCCGTTTCAATGCGCTTCGGCCGCGGCGGCCGGAGGCGCGGAAGGAAGAGACTGCAGCGCGTGCCGGAGCACTTCGTCCATATGCGACACCGGTACGAAGTTCACCGCTTCTTTGACGCTTTCCGGAATATCGCGCAGATCGCGCTCGTTCTCCTTCGGCAGCAGTACTTTCTTGTAGCCGGCGCGGTGCGCGGCGAGCGACTTCTCTTTGAGCCCGCCGATCGGCAGCACCCGGCCGCGCAGCGTCACTTCGCCGGTCATCGCCACTTCCTTGGACACGGCGCGCCCGGTCAGCGCCGAGATCAGCGCCGTCGCCAGCGTAATCCCCGCGGACGGACCGTCTTTCGGCACCGCGCCTTCGGGAATATGAATATGCACGTCGTTCTTCTCGTAGAAAGAACCGTCGATGCCGAGCTGCTCCGCGCGCGAACGCGTATAACTGAACGCCGCCTGGGCCGATTCTTTCATGACGTCGCCCAGCTTGCCGGTCAGCGTCAGCTTGCCGCTGCCCGGCAGCACGCTGACTTCGATCGTCAGCGTCTCGCCGCCGACTTCGGTCCAGGCGAGCCCGGTCGCGCTGCCGACCTGGTCTTCCGCTTCGGCCAGGCCGTAGCGGAATCTCGGGCTGCCCAGATACTCCTTGATGGTATCCGGCGTAATCGCGATTGCTTCGCGCTCGCCGGATACGAGCTGCTTGGCCGCTTTGCGGCAGATGGACGCCACCTGCTGTTCCAGGTTGCGCACGCCCGCTTCGCGGGTATACTCGCGGATCATGCGCAGCAGTCCTTCTTCCGGAAGCTCAAGCTGCTCTTCGGACAGACCGTGCTCGCGCTTCTGCTTCGGCAGCAGATAGCGCTTGGCGATCTCCAGCTTCTCAAGCTCCGTGTAGCCCGGAATATTGAGCACTTCCATCCGGTCGAGCAGGGGACGCGGGATGCCCTGCAGCATATTGGCCGTCGTCACGAACATGACTTTGGACAGATCGTACGGCAGCTCGACAAAGTGATCGCTGAACGTATTGTTCTGCTCCGGGTCGAGCACTTCGAGCAGCGCCGACGACGGGTCGCCGCGGAAATCCGACGCCATCTTGTCGATCTCGTCGAGCAGGAATACCGGATTGGAACTGCCCGCCGTGCGCATGCCCTGCAGAATCCGGCCCGGCATGGCGCCGACATACGTCCGGCGGTGGCCGCGGATCTCCGCTTCGTCGCGTACGCCGCCGAGCGACACGCGCACGAATTCGCGGCCGAGCGATCTGGCGATGGAACGCGCCAGCGACGTTTTGCCGACGCCCGGAGGCCCGACGAGGCACAATATCGGTCCTTTGAGCTTCTTGACCAGCTGCTGTACGGCCAGGTATTCCAGCACGCGCTCTTTGGGCTTCTCCAGCCCGTAGTGGTCCTCGTTCAGAATCTCTTCGGCGCGCGCGATATCGAGCACGTCTTCGGTCAATTTGTTCCACGGCAGGGACAGCAGCCAGTCGACGTAACCGCGGATAATGCCGCCTTCCGCCGCGCTTGTCGGCATGCGCTCCAGCCGGTCGATTTCTTTGGAGATGCGCTCATAGACTTTCTCCGGAAATTCTCCGTTTTCCAGCTGTTCGCGCAGTTCTTCCACTTCGCCGGCTCGGCCTTCTTTTTCGCCGAGCTCTTTTTGAATCGCCTTCATTTGTTCGCGCAGGTAATACTCCTTCTGCGTTTTCTCCATCTGCTTTTTCACCCGCTGGCCGATCTTGCGTTCAAGCTCCAGCACTTCGCGTTCGGTGTTGAGCAGATCGAGCAGCTTCTCCAGGCGCGGACGGAATTCCACCGTTTCCAGGATCGACTGTTTGTCTTTGATCTTGAGCGGCAGATGGCTCGTGATCACGTCGGCCAGCCGGCCGGGCTCGTCGATATCCGAGACCGCCGCGAGCGTCTCCGGCGTTACCTTTTTCGACAGATTGATATAATGCTCGAACTGGGTAAGCACCGTGCGCATCAGCGCGTCGACTTCCGGGTCTTCCGTATCCGGCTCCGGCAGTTCGCGGGCGGACACCTCGTAGAATTCCGTATTTTCTTCGACGTATTCCAGCACTTCCGCGCGCTCCAGTCCTTCGACCAGCACACGGATCGTACCGTTCGGCAGCTTGAGCATCTGTCTGACTTTCGCAACCGTTCCGATACGGAATATATCATCCTGCGCCGGTTCCTCGATATTCACCTCGGACTGCGAGCAGAGAAGAATCAAATGATCGTCGACCATCGCCTTTTCCAGCGCCTTGACCGAACGTTCCCGTCCCACATCCAGATGAAGCACCATACTCGGATAGACGAGAAGTCCCCGCAAAGGCAGCAACGGAAAACGGCGGTTTTTCTGTTTATTCAATCCCATCGTTTTCAACTCCCAAAAAAGGCATATCGCGCATGTGCATGCAGGCGGCGCTTACGCGTGTGTTAAGTGTAGCATACCGCCGCTTCGCGCCGCAAAAAATACAAGTGCTTTTGATAAAAAAAGACGGCCTTGCCGGGCGTTTGCCCGCAAGCCGTCCTGCTTATGAATCTTTATTGTCCGACAGCCGTTCTTACTGGGTTCACGCTTCCACCTGCGCCGCTTTCGGCTGATGGCGTTCCTCGCGGCCCGGAATCTGGCCGGTCGCCTCGTAAGCGACCACGATCGCGTCGATTTCTTTCTTCAACTCTTCGACCATATCGGCTTCCGGCACTTTGCGGATCATCTTGCCGTAGCGGAACAGCAGTCCTTCTCCGCGCGCGCCGGCAATGCCGATATCCGCTTCGCGGGCTTCGCCCGGTCCGTTCACCGCGCAGCCGAGCACCGATACTTTGATCGGTACTTTGATCTTGGAAATATACTCTTCGACCTCATTCGCGATCGAGAACAAGTCGATATCCAGCCGGCCGCAGGTCGGGCAGGAGACGAGCGTGGCCGCATTCGTAATCAAGCCGAACGTTTTAAGCAGTTCGCGCGCCACTTTGACTTCTTCGACCGGATCGGCGCTGAGCGAGATGCGCACGGTCGAACCGATGCCCATCGACAGCAGCGCGCCGATCCCCGCGGAACTTTTGATCGTGCCCGCATGCAGCGTGCCCGCTTCGGTGATGCCCAGGTGCAGCGGATACGGAATCACCTGCGCCGCTTTGCCGTAAGCTTCGATCGCCATCGGTACATCCGACGCTTTCAGCGACACGATAATATCGTGGAAGTCGAGTTCTTCGAGGATACCGATATGGAACAGGGCGCTTTCGACCATCGCATCGGCGGTCGGATACCCGTACTTTTCAAGCAGATGGTTTTCGAGCGAACCGGCGTTGACGCCGATCCGGATCGGGATGCCTTTTTCTTTGCAGGCTTTCACGACCGCTTCGACTTTCTCTCGCTTCCCGATATTGCCCGGGTTGATGCGAACTTTGTCGATGCCGTTCTCGATCGCTTTGAGCGCTAGCTTATAGTTGAAGTGAATATCCGCGACCAGCGGAATATGAATACGCTTCTTGATCTCTTTGATGGCGTCGGCCGCTTCGTCGTTGTTGACGGTAACGCGTACAACCTGGCAGCCCGCTTCTTCCAGGCGAAGGATCTCGGCCACCGTCGCTTCGACGTCGGCCGTTTTGGTCGTACACATACTCTGGATAATCACTTCGTTGCTGCCGCCGATCACCAGATTGCCTACCTTTACAGGCCTTGTCTGTTGTCTCAAGTACATTTCGTTCGACCTCCAGATCGGAAAGAGCAAGATAGCGTCCGTTATCGGACGCGGGAATATCGCTTCGGGCTTATCGCAGCAAACCGGCCAAACCTTATAGGTTGACCGGCTCGGCGACTAACTTATGGAAGAGAAAGAAAAGCCGTTAGGCACTTTCTTCCTGCTTTTTGTCTTTGCCTTCGCCAAGTTCGGGAACAACCTTCTCCTTGACGACTTTCTCGGTAATGACGCATTCCGTCACGTCTTCGCGCGATGGAACTTCGTACATGACGTCGAGCATCAGACCTTCGATGATCGCTCTCAGACCGCGGGCGCCCGTGTTGCGTTTGATCGCTTCTTCGGCGATCGCGCGCAGCGCTTCGTCTTCGAACACGAGGTTGACGTTGTCCATCTCAAGCAGCTTCTTGTACTGCTTGGTCAGCGCGTTCTTCGGTTCGGACAGGATGCGCACCAGCGTCTCTTCATCCAGCGGAGCCAGAGTCGAGATAACCGGGAGACGTCCGACAAACTCCGGAATCAGACCGAACTTGAGCAGATCTTCCGGCAGCGCCATCATCAGGTATTCGCCGGCTTTCAATTCGCGTTGGCCTTCGCCTTCCGCATTGAAACCGATGACTTTTTTGCCGATCCGGCGTTTGATCAGCTGCTCCAGGCCGTCGAAGGCTCCGCCGCAGATGAACAAAATGTTCGTCGTATCGATTTGGATAAATTCCTGATGGGGATGCTTGCGTCCGCCCTGCGGAGGAACGGAAGCGACCGTGCCTTCGAGGATCTTCAGCAGCGCCTGCTGCACGCCTTCGCCCGACACGTCGCGGGTAATCGAAGGATTTTCCGATTTGCGCGCCACTTTGTCGATTTCGTCGATGTAAATAATGCCGCGTTCGGCTTTCTCCACATCGTAATCGGCAGCTTGAATCAGTTTGAGCAGGATGTTCTCTACGTCTTCGCCCACGTAACCGGCTTCCGTAAGGGAAGTGGCGTCCGCAATCGCGAAAGGCACGTTGAGAATACGAGCCATCGTCTGCGCGAGCAGCGTTTTACCCGAGCCCGTAGGACCGATCAGCATGATATTGCTCTTCGACAGTTCTACGTCTTCGGATTTGCTCTGCGCGTTAACGCGTTTGTAGTGATTATATACGGCAACGGACAGCGATTTCTTCGCTTGATCCTGGCCGATGACATACTGGTCGAGAATCGCGCGGATTTCCTGAGGTTTCGGAATATCCTTCAGATCCACTTCCTCTTCGTGTCCCAGTTCTTCTTCCACGATCTCCGTGCACAATTCGATGCACTCGTCGCAGATATATACGCCGGGTCCGGCAACCAGCTTGCGTACCTGCTCCTGCGTTTTACCGCAGAAGGAGCACTTCAGCTGACCTTTTTCTTCGTTGAATTTAAACATCTAACCACCCCTTCGAGGATTAAGGATTAATCGGTCGCTCAAGAACTTTGTCGATCAGTCCGTAAGACTTTGCTTCTTCTGCGCTCATGAAGAAGTCGCGGTCCGTGTCCCGCTCGATTTTCTCAAGGGGCTGACCTGTCGTATCCACATAGATTTTGTTAAGCTTCTGCTTCGTCTTGATGATCCAGTCCGTATGGATCAGAATATCAGAAGCCTGTCCGCTAACTCCGCCCAGCGGCTGGTGAATCATGACTTCGCTGTTCGGAAGCGCAAATCGTTTGCCCGGCGCTCCTGCCGTCAGCAGAAGGGAACCCATGCTCGCCGCCATTCCGACGCAGATCGTGGATACATCCGGCTTGATGTATTGCATTGTATCATATATACCCATGCCCGCAGTTACAGAACCACCGGGGGAATTAATGTACAAGTAGATGTCTTTCTCTGGATCTTCCGCAGCCAGAAACAGGAGCTGAGCGATAATCAGATTCGCCACATGGTCGTCGATCGCATCGCCAAGCAGAATGATCCGATCCTTGAGCAGCCTCGAATAAATATCGTAGGAGCGCTCGCCGCGGCTTGTAGATTCAACAACTGTAGGAACTAAACTCATGCGATCAACCTCGCTTTCTTTGGACAATTTGCGTGCAGGGAAGCCGCGCTTTCGGGCTTATGCTTCTATCCTACGCTTTTAGTCTACCATTTTCAAAGGCGGATGTCATTTTTCAGTCCGCGCTAAATGCGCGGAGCCGAAGAAAACTCGCAAACAATGACTTACGGCTTTCAAATAAAACAACAAGACACGCTCAAATTCATAGCGTGCCTTGTCCATATGAATACTTATTTCGAGAATAAGCACCGGTCATGCTGTTCGATTGTTCGAAACCGGTACGGCTCCGGAATCCGAATTACTCGGCGGATTCTTCGGCGGCCGCGGCCGGAACTTCCTTGCTGTTTTCCAGCAGGAATTCGATTGTTTTGCGCAGCGTGATTTCGTCGCCCAGTCCGGACAGCGAACCGTTGGCGCCCAGGATGCCGCGGATTTCGTCCGTGCTGCGTTTGTACATGTCGGCCATCGAAGTCAGTTCTTTTTCGATGTCTTCTTCGGAAGCCGAGATGCTTTCTTCCTTCGCGATCGCTTCGAGAACGAGGTTGTTGCGCACTCTCTTCTCGGCATCGGAAGTCATTTGCTCGCGCAGATCTTCAGCCGTTTGACCGGAGAAGCTTGTGTACATTTCCAGGTTCATGCCCTGCTGGCGAAGACGGTTGTCGAAGTCGCGCATCATGTTCTCGACTTCGCCGTTCACCATGGCTTCCGGAATTTCCACTTCCGCGTTTGCCGCTACCGCTTCGACTACCGCGCCTTCGCGGGCAGCGTCGCTTTCGCGTTTTTTGCGATCCGCGATTTCTTTCTTCAGATCTTCTTTGTATTCGTCAAGCGTTTCGAATTCGCTTACGTCTTTGGCGAACTCGTCGTCCAGCTCAGGAAGCTGCTTGCGCTTGATTTCGTGCAGCTTCACTTTGAAGACCGCTTCTTTGCCGGCCAGTTCGGCTGCATGGTACGCTTCCGGGAACGTCACGTTGACGTCTTTGGAATCGCCCGTGGACATGCCTACAACCTGCTCTTCGAAGCCCGGGATAAACGAGCCCGATCCCAGTTCGAGCGAGTAGTTCTCGGCTTTGCCTCCTTCGAACGCTTCGTCGCCTACGTAGCCGTCGAAATCGATCGATACAACGTCGCCGTCGGCTGCCGCTTCTTCGTCCACGACGGTCAGCTCGGCGTGACGGGTTTGCAGACGCTCCAGCTCGGATGCGATTTCTTCGTCGTTTACGCTGATTTCGGATACCGGCACTTCCACGCCTTTGTATTCGCCCAGTTTCACTTCCGGCTTAACGGTTACTTTCGCTTTGAATTTCAGCGATTGGCCTTTGCCGAATTGTTCGATATCGATCTCCGGACGATCGACCGGGAAGATGCCCGCTTCTTCTACCGCTTCGCTGTAAGCTTCCGGCAGCAGGATGTCGATCGCGTCGTTGTACAGGCTTTCCACGCCGAAGCGGGCTTCGAAAATGGAACGCGGCACTTTGCCTTTGCGGAAACCAGGCACGCTGGCTTTCTTAACGACTTTTTGGAATGCTTTATCAAGCGCGGACGCTACGCGTTCCGCTTCGACTTCGACTTCGAGAACGCCAAGGTTCTTCTCCGTTTTTTCCCAACTTGCTTTCATATTGAGTATTCCCCTCCAACAATTAACTGTCAATTAATGAATGTAAAGTACTGCTTTCACGTTCGCAATAACCATTCTATCATAACCAAATTCATTTCGGATTTCAAGCGCAAACGCTGATCGGACGCCAAAACAAGCCCGAAAGCGTCAAAAAGTAACCGTTTCCCCGGCCGCCGCGACTTTATCGCGTCCCGGGAGCGCTTTGCGTGAATGCGCGAAGCGCGCGATCCGCCTGTTCGCTGCGAAAACGCAGCTCGCCCGTAATCCCGTAAATCTCACGTATGCGCTCGGCGCGTCCGCCGCCTTCGAGCGCTTCCGACGCCCTCGCGTGCAGCGCCGCCGCCCAGGCGTCGAGCTCGCTGTCTTCCTCCCGGACCAGCGCGACGTAATCCGGCGTGCCGTAGGCCGCCATCATAAACTGCATCCACAGTTCCCGCGCAAAATAAAACAGCGAAGGATCGCTCGTCTCGGTCTGCTCCGCTACGCGGCGAAGCACTTCGCCCGCCGCGGGAGGAAACTCGTCCGGAGACAGCGGCGTCCGCTCGATCTCCAGTTCCAGCACGCTTCTGTTCCGGCGCAGCCGGACCGGACCCGAGGCGCCTCTGCGCTTCAGCGTTTGCAGCACCCGGAATTGAAGCAGCGGATGCAGATCGCCGGTTTCCAGCCAGCTCGCCAATTCGCGGTCGGCCGAAGCGTCCTCCAGATACGCGAGCTGCTCCAGCGCGATCTGTCCGCGCTCCGTCATCGGCTCTTCCATCACCCGCCGGACCAGCCTGCCGGCGTACCCGGCGTCTTCGCGCTGCTTCTCCAGCGTTCGCCGCTTCAATACTTCGCCCGGGTCTTCCGCGGCTTCTTCGCCCGCCAGTACGGCCGCATTGTCGTAGGCGTCCTGTGCCCCGCCCGGGAACGCTACCCGCAGCCATTCGAGCAGCGTGCTCCATTCCTGGCGGCTGCTCTCGCTCTGTCCTTGGCAGCCCAACAGGAATTCGAGCGTTTCGATCGCTTCGCCGTAGCGCTCGGTTTCCAGCATTTGAGTGAGCTTCGTCCGGTAAAACTCCAGCGTTTGCGGCAGCAGAACCACCGCCGCCTTGTCCGTTTTGCCCGTGGAATCGATAGGCGTTGCCTCCTTTCTTTCCTCATATCGAGGCTAAATTATACCATACCGCTTTCCCTTCTGCCCAAATTCCGCTCCCGCTCTTGAACGCAAACCCAAAACCAAAATCCAAAACCGAATAAATACGATATATATAAGTAGAAATAAATCCCGAAAGTACTTTTCTTGTTGAAATTCTTTTTTCACGCTTGCACTAACCAAGCATTTATGATATATTAATTTCTGTTCTGTTTTTCATTTCTTGTCCCAGTAGCTCAGTTGGATAGAGCATGCGCCTTCTAAGCGCACG
Source organism: Saccharibacillus sp. CPCC 101409 (assembly GCF_030518235.1). Taxonomy (GTDB): domain Bacteria; phylum Bacillota; class Bacilli; order Paenibacillales; family Paenibacillaceae; genus Saccharibacillus. The sequence continues at coordinate 47,934 of NZ_JAULSA010000004.1, forward strand.
GTCGGGGGTTCGAATCCCTCCTGGGACGTAAAAGGTAAGGCTCTCCTTTCGAGGAGGGCCTTTTTTGTCGTTTCCAAATCGAGCATCCGGCGGCCCATTGTTCAAAACTGGAACTTTCTTGTTATAATTAATTTCATATTTATGATAAAAAGGAGAACGGCCATGAATCGACTGGAATGGATAAGCCGCATCGCCGGCTTGCACCCCGAAGATGCCGAGACGCAGTACTGGCTCGGGCAAGAATTAAGCGGCGCCGGGCGCTACGCCGAAGCGCTGCGCGTCTACAGCGAAGGCCTCGCGTTATGCCGCGAGGAGAAGCTCCGCACAGCGCTGCTGCAAGCGCTGACGTCGGCCAGCGCCGCGCTGCAAAGCGGCGCGGCGGCGGTTCCTCCGGCGGCAGCGGAGGCCCCGGCGGAGCCGCAGGCCGAAGAAGCGGCGGCAGCCGCGGCAGAGGCCCGCTCGCACGAGCGGCGCGAGCACGAAGTCGACCATGGCGAAGACGGCGGCAAAGGGCTGGCTTTGGATCGCGAACCGGAGGCCGCCTCCGACGACGAAAGCGAAGCGGAATCGGACGGCGAGTTCGCGGATCGCGGCGAAGCCGGGACTTCGCCCGCAGCCGCGCCGGGCCGTTCGGCCGGACGGCCAGGACTCCAGGTCGTGGACGGAGGCCGGACTCCGGCCCGGGCGGACAAGCCGAACGCGATCCGCTTCGAAGACGTCGCGGGCCTGGAAGAATTGAAGAAAACGATCCGCATCCGGATTATCAGCCCGTTTCAGAATCAGGGGCTGTTCTCGAAATTCCGCAAAAAATCGGGCGGCGGCGTGCTGCTGTACGGTCCTCCCGGCTGCGGCAAAACGTTTATCGCCCGGGCGACGGCCGGCGAATGCGGCGCAAACTTCATGCCGGTCAGCATCACCGATATCCTGGATCCGTATATCGGGGTCAGCGAACGCAATCTCAAAGATTTGTTCGACAAAGCGCGGCAGCGGAAACCCAGCATCATGTTCTTCGACGAGATCGATACGGTCGGTTATAACCGCGGCCGTTCGTCCTCCAGCATGCGCGGCGTAATCGATACGTTCCTGACGGAGATGGAAGGAATCGACACCGATACCGATCAGGTGCTGATTCTCGGCGCAACCAATATGCCCTGGGATGTCGACAACGCGCTCAAGCGCCCCGGCAGATTCGACCGGCTCGTATTCGTCGCTCCGCCGGACGAACAGGCGCGCGAGCAAATGTTCAGGTTGAAGATCGAAGGGCGATACGCCGAAGGAATCGATTATACTCGACTGGCCGCCCGCACCGATCTGTTCTCCGGCGCGGATATCGAGAATCTTTGCGAGCGCGCCGCGGAACGGGCGATAGGCGAGATCCTGGAGACCGGCCGCGAGCGCGCGATCTCGATGGAAGACTTTGAAGCGGAACTGGAAAGCACCCGGCCGTCCACGCTGGAATGGCTGCGCACGGCCAAAAATTACGTCAAGTACGCCAATCAGTCCGGCATTTACAACGATGTCGAAGCTTTTCTGGGCAAATACGGACGGCGGATTTAGAACGAAGTCAACGATGCGCGGGCTGCTCCGTTCAAGCAATTGGCCGCAATAAAAAAAGCTGTTCCTGCCCGATCCGGGTCCGGGAACAGCTTTTTGCGCGTCAAACCGGTTCTTTTTATTTGGCGGACGGCGGAGTCGGCGGTTTGGGAGCCGTCGGGCCGGATGGCCCTGAAGGCGACGCCGGAACCCGCGAAGGCGTTCCCTGCGAAGAAGACGGGCTTCCCGTATCCGATTCTTTGGTGATCAGCACGCGGCCTCCGTTTTGATCCCATTCCAGCTTGGCATTCAGCAGATTGGCCGCGGTTCGCACAGGCAGCATCGCTTTGTTTTCATAGATCAGCGGCGGTGCTTCCAGCGTGATATTCTGGCCGTTGCGGCGGGCGTCGCGGCTGCCGAGCGTCAGCACGAATCGTTCGCCTTCGCCGGTAATCGTAATCGTGCGCCACGTCTTGCTGTAGCGGAAGGTGTAGTCGCCCAGCGCTTTCAGATCGGTCAGCGTCAGATAAGTCGTCCCGTTTCGAACCAGCACTTCTCCCGACGCAAGCCGGCCGTTTATGTAGACCGACGTCCCTGCGGCTTCGGCCTGTCGGACATACGGCAGCACGGCGACCGACGCCATCAGCGCCGCCAAAGCGATCGAAAGCAGTTTTCTCCGCCCCGACGCTTTCCAGACGTCTGCAAGTTGCTTTTTTATCATGTTTCGCCCTCCCCTCGATATACCGGTTTTTAACCGGCCGCGGGATGTTCTAATCGTATTTCGGACGCTGACGGCGCTGCGCTGTGCCCGAACTGTGCGGCATTGTTCTTTCGATCGTTCTAAGGTGTCTGCTGCGTATGAACTTTGCTCCGGTATTCGTGCGGAGAGATGCCCTCGAGTTCTTTGAACACCCGGGCAAACTGCTTGGCGTTCTCGAACCCGACCGCTTCGCCCACTTCCGACAGTTTGAGTTCGTATCCCGACAGCAGCTCTTTGGCATGCTCGATACGCACTTTCTTCAGGTACACCACAAAGCTTTCGCCGGTATACGCTTTGAACGCTTCGCTGAAATACGAGTAGTTGAGCGATACGTGATTGCTGACCGTGGCCATGTTGAGCGGACGAGCGTAATGGGTTTCGATAAAGGCCACGGCTTCTTTCAAATTCTCGTTCTCGGTATAGGCGAGCCGGACCTGCTTGATGTAATCGTTCAGGCTCGACAGCAAATTCTCCAGCCCGCGGAAATAATCGTGAAAGTAGCGGAAGTTGTTCCAGTCGCCCACCTTGCGGTACAGCTTGAGCACTTCCATGGACGCTTCCCCGTACTGCCGGAATACTTCGTCGAGCAGCCGCTCGTTGATCAGCCGGGCCGCTTGTTCGATATAATCGATATCGATCCGCGCCAGCTGGTCGATACGAAAAATGCGGTACAGCAAATCGCCCATCTCCCGTTTGCGGTCCGTGCCGAGCAGATTGCCCAGCAGACGAACCTCTTCTTCCGGCAGAGGAAACATCCGGCGTTCTCCCTGCTCCCCTTCGATCGCCAGCGCGTTCACGCGCCGAACGCCCGGATGCAGGAACGTATACTTGAGCGCTCTCGACGCCGAGCGGTAGCAGGCGGGCAGATTCTCCAGCCGCCGGCCGGGCGGGCCGATGCCGATCAGCAGGCCGCCCAGTTCCCGCTTCTCGGCCAGTTCCGCCAGCCGGGCGAAGCGGTCCGGCGACGGATCGACCAGCACCAGACGGCCTTCGCGGTCCCAGAGCGCGGCCTGGTAAGCGTCGAACGGCGGACCGTCCAGCCGTTCCACCACGGCTTCCAGCTCCTCGCGGCTCATGCTTCCGCCCTGTTCGTAGCGGTAGGTCACGACGCCCAGGTAAAACGGCAGCGCAATGCCCGCTTCTTCGGCCGAGAAATCGCCGAGGATCTGCGCCGCTTCGCGTTCGTTCTTGGCTTCGAGCAGCTGCCCCAGCCGGGCCAACCGCAGCCGCTTCTTGTAATCGATCGCCGCTTCCTGTTGTTCCGAAGCGGAATCTCTGCGTTCAAGCTCTTCAAAAGCCCTGCCCAGCGCTTCGAACAAATCTTCGCGCCGGATCGGCTTCAACAAATAGTCCCTGACCTGAAACCGGATCGCCGTCTTGGCGTATTCGAATTCGTCGTATCCGCTCAGCACAAGCACGATCGGCCCTTCGGACGCCCTACGCTCGGCGCGCAGCTTCGCCAGCAGCTCCATGCCGTCCATAATCGGCATGCGGATATCGGTAATCACGATCTCGGCCGGCCGCTCGGCGTGCATCTCCAGCGCTTCGCGCCCGTTCGCCGCCAGGCGGACGCGGCACGCTTCGCCGAATTCGCGGCCGATCATCGCCTGCAATCCCTGCCTGATATTTTTCTCGTCGTCCACAATCAGCAGTTCTCTCATTCTTCCCATCCTCCTCCGGTCAGCAGCACCCTGGGGATTGTCAGCACGACGCGCGTATACTGTCCTTCCACGCTTTCCAGGGACAGACCGTACTCTTCGCCGTAGAACAGCCGCACGCGCTGGTGCACGTTGCGCAGCCCGATTCCGCCCAGCTTTACTCCCGTATACGACGTCCCCGGCGAATCGCTGCCGCTGCGGATCTCTTCGTTCAGCTCGGCCAGCCGCCGCGGATCGATCCCGCTGCCGTCGTCGGTCATCCAGATACGGATCTTCGCGTCCGCGTCTTCGCGGATTTCGATCCGGAAGCGCCGATGCTCGCGGCCTTCGTCCAGCTCGTTCCAGGCGTGCTTGACCGAATTTTCCACAATGGGCTGAAGCGACATTTTCAGGATCTCGAGTTCCATAAACCGCTGCGGAATATCGCATACCAGCCTGACCGGTTCGTCAAATCGGATATTCATCACTTCGATATAGTTCTCGATATGGCGCAGCTCGTCTTTAAGCTTGACGTATTCGCCCGTCCATTTGAAGTTGTAGCGCATCATGCCGCCAAGCGAAGTCAGCGCGTCCGAAATCTGCATCTGTTCTTCGATCTCCGCCAGCATCTTGATATTTTCCAGGGTGTTGTACAAAAAGTGCGAATCGATCTGGTTGTACAGGGTGCGCAGCTCGGCTTCCTTCATTAAAGCCTGCTTGCGCACCGCTTCGGCGATCAGCTCGTTGATCGTCTGCGTCATTTTATTGAAATGATGCGCCAGCTCGCCGATCTCGCCGCCTCCGCTGATCTGGAGCGAAGGCCGGAGCTCGCCTTTGCGCACCCGCTTCATCGCGTCGGCGAGCTGTTTCAGATTTTTCAAAATAAACGAATTCATAATGTAGGTCAGCATCGCCAGCACGAGGATAAAGCCGATGTTGGCGTAGATCAGCATGCTGCGGGTCCGGTTAACGTCCTGCAGCATCTTCTCCAGCGACACGGCGTTCAGCAGATAAGCGTCCATGCGTTCGAGCGGCGTGTACATCAGCATATAGGCTTCGCCGCCTTTGTCGTAGCGCAGCGTGCCGTCCGGGATATTCGGGTCTTCGCCGGGATCGCCGAGGCCGCGCAGCTTCGACACCGCGTACTGCACGACCGGGGATGCGTCCGTCAGCAGATCGCCGCCCTGCGCGCGGGTGTACACGCTGTCGCCGGTGACGAGCAGCATCTGCGAACCGTCTTCTTGAAGTTCGCCGAAGATGCGGGGCGCAAACTGGTCGAGCCGCATATCGACCTGGACGACGCCCACATGCCGGTCTTTGGGCAGATTGATCTCCCGCAGCAGCGACAGCTTGGGCGGATCGTTCTCGGACGGCGCCGTCCCGCCTACGTCCTGAAGCGCTTCCCGGGGCTGGAAATACCAGGCCTGACGTTCGCCGAGTCCCTGGGCCAGCGCGAACCAGGGTTTCTTGCGCACCCGGCTTTCCCGGAAAATGATCGGCCAGATTTCGTAGTTCCGCTCGTTGGCGGTGTACAAACGCAGATGCAGCACGGCCGGATTGGTGACGAGAATCCGCGTGAGGTTCGCGTAGGCCGTGTTGTTGAAGTCGACCAGCTCCGAGGTGGGCGTATCGCCTTCCTCGGTCAGATACCGCTGGACGTCCTGGTCCGACAGCGGAAGCTGCCCCGCCCGTTCCATCGTCTCGATCTGATTGACGATTACCTGCTTCTCGCTCTGCATCAAATAGTCGCTTTTGTCCCGCGCGTCTTCGATATAACTGTCTTTGATGTCGTTGTAGAAATAAGTGGACAGCAGCGTGCTCGGAATCAAAATAAGCAGCGCGTAAGCGGTCACCAGCCGGCTTTGCAGCGAACGGGTCGCAAGCCAGCGGTACAGCGCCGTGCCGGCCGACTTGAGTGGTCTGTCCATGGCTCCCCCTGTATCCGTTTTCATCGCTTTGTGCTTTTTTATCATACCGAGTCGGCCGAGCCTCTGACAAGCCCAAAACCCCAAAACAGTCCGGTACCCCGAATATGTATCTTCGGGGTACCGGACTTTCATAAAAGCGGCGGGTCCGCGGAAGCGGCCGATCCCGGCCGTCCGCAGAGAAATCAATCGTTATTTCGCGCCCAATTTTTCGAGATTTTTCTCATACTCGGTCTGCTGGTACGCCTGAACGTCCGCAAGACCGGACGATTCGCGTTTCTTCTGGTAATCGGTCCAGATCTGGTCGAATTCCGCATCCGATCCCGCCAGCAGCAGCTTAGGCAGCGTTCTGCCCCACAGCTGTCCGAGCTTGGTGTTGGCAATGCCTTCTTTGGAGTTGCCCGTCGGATTGATCTGGTCGAATTCGGATACGCTGATCGTTTTGCCGCGCGTCCAGTCCGCCATTTGTTTAAACGGTTCCACCGCTTCCGGCGCCCACTGGTCGGTAATGTTCGTGTCCATCATCATCCAGTATTTATGCGACGCGCCGTATTTCGTATCGAATGCCGGGCGGTCGGTATTGAGCAGTTCCAGCACTTCCGGCTTGAATGTCGGTTTGCCGTCGACTTCGTCGTACGTTACGCCTTTTTCGCCCAGGTACAGATCGCTTTGTCCTTCTTCGCTGGTCAGGTAATCCAGGAAGCTGATGGCGCGCGCTTTGTCTTTGACGTCTTTGGAGATCAGGGTCAGCGTCCAGCCGGAGATAACCGGGCCGGCCAGGGTCGGAGCGTCTTTGGCCGCATTGGCCGGTCCGTCGACCGCGATATAAACAGAGTTCGGATCTTTCGCGAACAGCGCATTCTGCGGGTTCGTGAAGTCGCTCCGCTGGTACATCATGGCAAAGTAACGGCCCTGCGCGATTTTTTCTTCCATTTGAGCGCGTTTGTCGATAAAGATGTCTTTGGCGAGCAGTCCGTCCTGGTTGGCCTGACGGAACGTTTTCAGCCATTGTACGTATTCCGGATCGGTTGCGCGGTCGTAAAGCTTGCCGTCTTTTTGCTGCGGGATCGCCAGGAAGTTTTGCAGGTAGCCTTCCAGCGAGTAGTTGCCGTTATCCGTGAATTCGTGCAGGCCGATCGGGATCAGCGGCTGTCCGTTCACGTCCGGGAATTTTTCTTTGGCGGCTTTGAGCGCGGCCAGGAAACCTTCCGGCGTGCTCATGTCCGGTTTGCCCAGCGCTTCGTACATGTCTTTGCGCACCACGAACGTCTGGTTGGATACATAGTTCTCGCCGTATTTCTCATAGTCGGCCGGCGAGGAGGAAGCGTTCGGATAACCGTAGAAATTTCCGTCTTCCTGCGTGTACCACGAAACTTTCGCCGGATCGGCAACGTTCGTGAGGAAGTAAGGATCGTACTGTTCGGACAGTTCGTTGAGCGGCAGCACCAGCTTGCCTTCGATCATTTTTTTGACCGCGTCGTCGCTCCAGGCGATCGTCACGAAATCGGGCAGCTTGCCGGAAGCCATCATCGTGTTCATTTTTTCCGCTTCGTTGCCGGCCGGCACGATAAAGTTGATGCCGACACCGGTTTTCTTGGTCACGTACTGGCTGGTCAGGTCTTTGCCCCAGTCGGTGCCCGTATACCAGGCGAAGTTGATATACCAGTCGAATGTGATCGGCGAAGTGTCGTTTTTCCAGCCCGGTTGTTCCGGATCGACTTTGGAAGTCTGCGCGGCATCTTCTTTTTTGTCGGTCGACGCCGTTTCCTTGGTCTGTCCGCCCGACGAGCACGCCGTGCTGAAGATCATCAGCATCGCCGCGAGCATAATCGAGAATCGTTTGCCTGTTTTTCTCATGCTTCTACCCCTTTTCTGTGTTCTGTCGATTGTAACGCAAATGCCAAAGCTGTATTTAAACGTGAAGCGTGAAACCGAAAGGTCGGAAAAAGCGATAGGCGATTCGACGCGAAACTTGGAAACTCAGCCCTTGATCGAACCGATCATCATGCCTTTGACGAAATACTTTTGCAGGAACGGATAAGCGAACACGATCGGCGCGGTCGTCACGACCATCGTTGCCAGCTTGATCGACTGCGAAGTTACGGAGCGGGTCGTAATGCCGCCCGGCACCGCCGACATCATCTGGTTGGAGCTGGATTCCGCCACAACCCGGTACAGGTACGTCTGGATCGGCTGCAAGTCCGGATTGTTGATGTAGATCATGCCGGTAAAATAATCGTTCCATTGATATACGCCGTGGAACAGCGCGATCGTGGCGAGCACGGGCATCGATACCGGAAGCACCACGCGCAGGAAGATGGACCAGTCGTTCGCTCCGTCGATTCTCGCCGCTTCTTCCAGTCCGTCCGGGATATCCCGGAAGAACGTCATGAAGATGATGAGATCGAAGAAGCTGAACAGGACCGGAATGATGTAGACCAGGAAATTGTCCAGCATGTGCAGATCGCGGATCAGCAGGTAGGTCGGAATCAGTCCGCCGCCGAAGAACAGCGTTACGGTTCCGATCAGGATGTAGACCTTGCCTCCGATCAATCCTCTGCGGGAGAAGGCATAAGCGACCATCGCGGTAAAAAAGACGTGGGCCGCGACGCCGAGCAGCGTCTTGGCGACCGTAATGCCCATTGCCATCATGATCCCCGGGCTGCGGAAAACGGTGGTGAAGTTCTCTACCGTGAACTGCCGCGGCCACCAGTAAATGCCTCCGCGCATCGCGTCGGTCCCGTCGTTGAACGAGTTGACCAGCACGTACCAGATCGGATAAATGGTCACGAAGCAGATCAGCGCCATGCCGACCACGTTCAGAAAATCGAAGATGGCTTCGCCTCTCGTTTTACGTTTTAAACTCAACATATTCAAGCTCCCCCTCTCCCGCCTAAAACAGCGATGTGTTATTCAATTTTTTGGTGACGCCGTTGGCGATAAGCAGCAGAATCAGCGCGATAACCGATTTAAGCAGGCCGACCGCGGTCGAGTACGAGAAGCGTCCCTGCTGGATACCCGTCTGGTACACGTAAATGTCGATAACATTGCTCGCGCTTTCGTTAAGCGAGTTGCGCAGCACGAGAATCTGGTCGAAGTTCGAATTCAGCACGCCGCTGACCGCCAGAATAAACAGGATTGCGATCGTCGGGCGGATATTCGGCAGCGTGACGTAGAACATTTTCTGGAATCTTCCGGCTCCGTCCATCGTCGCCGCTTCGTACTGCTCCGGCGATACGCCGGCCATGGCCGCCAGATAAATGATCGCCGACCAGCCGAGTTCTTTCCAGATATCCGAGCTGATGACGATGCCCCAGAAATACCGCGGCTCCGCCAGATACGAGATCGGTTCGCTGATCAATCCGAGCGCCATCAGGATGCTGTTGATGATGCCCACGTCGGCGAGCCAGGTCGCCAGAATGCCGCCCAGGATAACCCAGGACAGAAAGTGCGGCAGATACGAGATCGTTTGTACGATCTTCTTGAATCTGATCGAACGCAGTTCGTTCAGGAACAGGGCGAAGACAATCGGCAGCGGAAAACCGATCGCCAGCTTGATCAAGCTGATGCCGAGCGTATTTCGAATAACGCTTCTCAGTTCGTCGTCCTGCAAAAACTCGCGAAAGTGCTCCAACCCTACCCAGGGCGAATTGGCGATGCTGTCTACAATGTTGTATTCCTTGAATGCGATGATGATTCCGTACATGGGAATATAGTTGAAAATAATCATCCAGGCGACGCCGAGCAAAGCCATGGTCTGCAGATGCCGCTGCTGCAGCAGTCTTCTCCACCATTTCCTTGCTTTTCCGTCCTCCCTGGATGGAACCTCCGAAGTCCCCGCCGCGATTTTTCTCTCCATTTTCTCTCTGGCCCCCTCAACCTGTGCGGTCGGCGTATTTGTAAGCACTTACATCTTATAAATTTATTGTAGCCTGCCTTCTCGCGTTGGGTAAGGCTTCATATTTCATATTTGGGTAACGAAATTTCGGGCCCGGTCGACAAACCCGAAATTCCGGGACGGCCCGAAACCCCCGCCGCGCGCGCTCCGGTCTCCCTTCGGCCCTCCGAAACCGATAAGCATTGTGCGCCGTATAAAGACGCATGCAAGCGAGCCGCGCTTCATTCCGGCTATCTTTTCTTGTTATAATCGTAACGAGCCGCTGGGGCGTATGTTCAAACCTCGAAGGAAGCAGATTTGGCTGAATTTTCGTTCGATGCAAGGAACTTTTCCGAAGGCGTGCCGGGGCACGTCAAGGGAACGTGACGCGGCCGTTGAATGAAGCGTACACGCTTTAGGTACGGTTCATTAGCGGGCGAAAAGGCAGCTAAAGATGCACTTCAGTAGGTTTGAACACACGCCCTAGGGCGTGTGTTCAATTCTGCCAATGCGCACCTTTTGCCGCCTTCGGAATTGGAAGACACGTCCTGAAGCGTATCCGCACTCTATCCCCAATACCCGGCGCGAGGCTCGCCATTGCCGGAGAAGGAAGTGAACTTATGCACGATCCCCTGGTATGGAAGCAAAGAATCCGCACAATCCGCGCTTTCAATTACAGCGCAATCATGCAGGCCGGCGTCCTGCGCGAGCGCCTGCTGCACAGCTCATACTCACTGACCGAATCCCGGATCATTTTCGAAATTTCCCAGCATGCCGGTTGTACCGCGACCGACCTGAGCCGCAATCTCGGCCTCGATCCCGGTTATCTCAGCCGGCTGCTCGGCCGGCTCGAACAGTCCGGCGTCATCGAGCGGCCGCGCAGCGAAAGCGACGGCAGACGCCGGGTGCTCCGGCTGACGGCGCAGGGACACAAAGTCGCCGAACTGCTGAACCGCCGGGTCGACGACGATGTGGCGGAATATCTGGCCGGCATCTCCGAGGAGGATCAGCTCCAACTTATGGAAGCGATCGAAACGATCGGCCGTATCGACAAATCGCGCGAGTCTCGCGCCGCGCAGCTGCGTTATTTCCTGCGCGATATGGAAGGCGCCGACGTTCCGCTGCTGCTGCGAGCTTACGAGACGGTGTTCGAACAAACTTTCGGCGGCGTCAGCGGGTTCGGGGAAGTGCTGGCCGAAACGGTCGGCCGCCTGTTCGAAACCGGCCCTTCTCCCGCCGCCCGCTGCTGGATTGCCGAAATGAACGGGGAAGCGGTCGGTTCACTCGTGCTCGAAGCGCTTGAGCGCGACGAAAAATCGGTCCATATCAAGCTGTTTATGGTGGAACCGCGCTCGCGCGGTCTGGGAATCGGCGGCAGTCTGCTGGACGAAGGCATTCGCTGGGCCCTCGGACAGGGCTACGATAAGCTGCTGCTGTGGATGGTTCCCGACCAGGCCCGGATTCATCGGCTGTTCGGCAAAAAAGGCTTTGCGCTGACCGAACGGCCGACGATTCCGTACATGGGCACGAGCTTCGATCTGGAATGCTGGGAGTTAAATCTTCGAGGCGATGCGTCTACCGAAGAGCTGGCGCAAAGCGAACGAACGAGCAAATCAACAAGCGAAAAGTAAACAAACGAAAAGCAAACAAACGAAAAGCAAACAAACGAAAAAGCCGAACCCCCGCCTGCGCAGGCGGAGGTTCGGCTTTGTGCGGCCCGAAGCCGCAAAGGACGCAAAAATGAATATCGGAGCGCCGGACAGTGCTCGGCGCAGCGGCTTACCGGTTCGCCGACTTGCGGCCGGGCTCTACACCGGGCCCGTCGGGCCCGGCTTTGCGGCCTCGGCGCAGCACCAGGCCTAGCACCGCGCCGCCGAGCGCGACGAACGCCATGATATGGAACGTATCCGTAAAGCCGCCCGCGACCGCGGCGTGCATCGCCTGTTCGGCGGAAGCCGGCGAAGCGGAAGCCGCGTTCGCTCCCTGCTGCGCGGCCGCCGCGCGCAGTTCGTCGGCGCGTACGGTCGTTTTGGCCGTAAGTATCGTAACCAGCGTCGAGATCGCCAGCGAATTCACGACCTGCTGCATGGAGTTGGTCAGCGAAGTCACGCGGCTCACCAGATTCTGCGGCGCTTTGTTGATCAGGTGCGTGTTCATCGGCATGGTCATCATGCCCATGCCGAGCCCACACATCACCAGCGGCAGAATAATATCCCGGCTCTGCGTATTCAGGTCGAGAAACGAATACTGGTAAAGGGCTCCGGACACCAGGCTCAATCCGGCGACGACCAGCCACCTCACGCCGATCCGGTCGAACAGGAAGCCGGCGATCGGCATCATCAGTCCCGAAGCGATCGCCTGCGGCAGCAGCGTCAGTCCGGTATCGAACGCGCCGAATCCGCGCGCCTGCTGAAGGAACTGCGGCAGCAGGAACAAAGCGCCGTACAGCCCGAACTGGCCGACCCATTGTACGATAATGCCCGCGCTGAAGTCGACGGAACGGAAGATCCGGAGTTCCAGCAGCGGCGTTTCCACCCGCAGCTCGTTGATTACGAAAGCAACCAGCGCCAGGATGCCGACGCCCAGACCGATCAGCGTCTTATCCGACGTCCAGCTTTCGGAGCCCTGGCTGACGCCGTACGACAGCGCCGCGAACGCCAGCGGTCCCAGCAGAATGCCGAATTTATCGAATCCGGCCGCTTTGCCCGGCTCTACGCGCGGCAGCTTGAACCAGCCGATCAGCACGCAGATGATTCCTACGGGGATATTGATCAGGAAGATCCAGCGCCAGGAATGATATTCCACCAGCCAGCCGGACAGCACCGGACCGATCGCCGGCGCGAACAAGACCGGCACGCCCATGATGCCCATCACGACGCCGACTTTGTTCATCGGGCTGAGGCGGTAGACGTACGCCATCGAGACCGGCAGTACGCAGCCTCCTCCGAGACCCTGAATCACGCGGAATACGATCAGCCATTCCGCGCTGCTCGGAGTCGCGCACAGGATCGAACCGATCGTAAACAGCACGATCGCGGTCAGAAACACCTTTTTGGCGCCGAAACGGTCGGACAGCCATCCGGACAGCGGAATCACCGACGCCTGCGCCAGCATATAGCCCGTCACGACCCACTGCAGGGTCGTCAGCGATGTGGAGAAGTCTTTGACCAGCGTCGGCAGCGCGACATTCATCGCCGTGCTGTCCAGCACGACCATGAATACCCCGGCGATAATCGCCAGCAGCGGCACCAGTATGCTTCTCAATTTGAAGTCCGCGTCCCGCGGAGCGGCAGTTTCCATTCTTTTCTCCTTCCGGATATACGGGCGCGGCTGACGAGCCGCGCATCCCGCTCTTTCCTTTTCCTTCAATCTACGGATTCCGCTGTCTTTCCGAAGCGTGTATTTGTATAATTCAGATAGACGGCAGTTTCATCGGACAGTTGTCCTTAATGAACGAATTTCAGTTTAAGGACAACTGTCCTTAATGTCAAGATATTTAATCGTGCGCAGCGCCGCAGTTTGCGCCTGATGGACATCCGCGCTTATAAGGAGCGATTTTTCAATGAATAAAAACACACCCTCAGGAAATTCGCCGGGCAAAAGACGCAGCGGCGAAGCTTACCGCGAATTGATCCTCGAAGCGGCCCGGTCGCTGATGCGCGAGCACGGCCCGGAGTCGGTCAGCATGCACCATATCGCGCGCAAAGCCGGGATCGGCCAGGCTTCGCTGTACCGCCGGTACGCCGACAAAGGCGAGATCTGCTCGGCCCTGCTCAGGGACAGCTCGGAGCGTTTTCTGCTGCGGCTCGAAACGGGTTTGTCCGAAAACGAAAACGGCACGCAGCTTCCGCCCGGACGACGCCTGGAGCAAACGATCGGGCTTATCCTCGATTTTATCGACGAGCACGCCGATTTGTTGAACCTGATCAAAGCCGAATTTACCGGCAAGCATCAATTGACCCAATTCGAACATCCTTTTTTTCTCCGGCTGGGCGCGATCGGCGAGCGGCTGTTCGAAAGTTTGATCGGCCAAGAATCTTCTTCGCCCGAAGTCCGCTTTGCCGCCAGCGCTTTCGTTTCCCAGCTCAGTCCCGATCTGTATCTGTACCGCCGCAAAACGGGACTGTCCAAAGAAGACATTCGTTCGGGCACGATCCGTTTATTTTCGTCAAACCTATCTTCGTAAGAACTCCCTGTCAGTTTACCTCCCGCAAAAGCGGACTACATGCCAACTTTGTACGCTCCTCTGTTTTTCTTCTGTCCTTAATCCGCCTTTCCCTAAAAGTTAGACAGCTGCGAAAAAGCGAGCATTCTTTCAAATTTCAACGAAATCAATTCGGTTAAACGCTTTATCGCTTTAAATCGGAACTTGTTAATTATCCTTACGCATTATTATAGTTGAAGCAAATCGGGAAGCAAAATGTCAGATAACCTTCCTTTCCGAATATTATCGCATCCGAGGAGGAATATTATGTCCCAACTGTCCACGAAGGTCCTGAAAGCAGCCCTCGCGCTGAGCGTAACCGCGGCTGTCGCCGCTCCGGTCGTCCGTCTGCCTTCCGCTTCCGCCGCTTCCGTGACAGGAACGGTCGTTGCCAGCACTCCGGCCCAAGCGGGCACCGCTTCGACCGGAGTCAAGGCGCTGCCCAAAGTCGAGGTCATCGCCACGGGAGGCACGATCGCCGGGCAGTCCGTCGACGCGACCAGCTTCGCCAACTACCGCGCCGGCACGCTGCTGATCGCCGATATGGTCGCTGCGCTTCCGGACAAAGACAAGATCGCTCAGGTCAGTACATACCAGTTCGGCAATTCCGGCTCCAGCGCTTATACGATCGCGGACCTGTACGATCTCTCGCTGCGCGTCGATCAGGCCCTCCAAACGCAGGACGCCGTCGTCGTGACCAGCGGGACGGACACAATGGAGGAAATCGCCTACTTCCTCGACCTGACGGTGCGCAGCAGCAAACCCGTCGTCGTCACCGGTTCGATGCGTCCGTGGACGGTTATCGGCAGCGACGCGCAGGCCAACCTGTACAATGCGATCAAGCTGGCGGCCAGCGGCAAAACCAAAAAATTCGGCGCGGTTCTGATGCTGAACGACGAATTCCATGCGGCGCGGGAAGTCACCAAAACCAACTCCTACCGGACCGATACGTTCTCGACGCCGGAGCTCGGCGCGCTCGGCTATATCGATGAAAGCGGCGTACGCGTGTACCGCGCGCCTTACCGCGCTCTGCTCAAAGCCGACAGCTGGAACACGCCGTTCGACCTGAGCAAGATCGGCAAAGACCAGCTCGCCAAAGTTGAAATCGCGTATTCCTACCAGGATGCCGGAGCGGGCGCCATTGCCGGATTTGCGGCCAACGGCGCGGACGGGATCGTGACGGCCGGTACGGGCGCCGGGGGCATCTCCAAAGCGATGAGCGCCGAGCGGACCGCCGCGGTCAAAGAACACGGCACGATCTTCGTGGCCACAACGCGGACGGGATCGGGCAGCAATTATTCCGAAGGCGACCATATTATCGCGGGAGACAACTTGAACGCGGCTCACGCGCGCATCATGCTGCTGCTGTCGCTGTCGTTCTCCAAAGACTTCGATACCGTCAAAGGCTGGTTCGAAACTTACGGTTACGCGCAGATCGATGCGCCGGATGCCGAAGAATAAATCGCTTCGGGACGATAACCGGGCCGGCTGCCCAAAATAAAAAAAACGCCGGAAGTTCCGACTTCCGGCATGCGCAAAAAAAGCCTTTCCGCGAGCATCCGCCGCGGAAAGGCTTTTTCCTATATGAACCTCCTGAATCAAACGCCGTCCGGATCGCATGAATCGATCTTCGCGTGAAAGTCGCTGCCGTATTGTTCCAGTCCGAGCTTATCGGCCAAACGCATCGAAGCCGCATTGCCCCAGGATGTACTGTACAGCGGAACGAGACCTTCCTGCGCCGCAAGCCGCGCCCAGAGCCGGACGCAGCCGCAGCACGCTTCCTTCCGGCGTGTCGCCGAAGAAGAACGCCGGCGCTTCGCCGCCGCCGTATTCGTTGATTCGCACCAGGGACAGCGAATCGTCGTGCACGAACAGCGTTTCGGCCTGCAATTCCATGTGCTGCAAACGGGAAAGCTTCGGTCCGCCGCTCATAGACGCTCCGATCTTTGCCGTCCGGATTCCGCCGCCCCGATTCCCGGCGTTTCCGGCGCAGGCTCCCGCCCGTCTATTTTCATTCCCGGCGCAAAACGCTCGAAGCCCAGACTTCCGTAATACTCCAAATGTTCCTCGGAACAGAACAGCTGGATATGCAGCCCTTCTCGGCGCGCTTCCCGCAGCAGCGCCCCTGCATCGGGAATCCGGTTCGTATAGCGAAGCGTCCCGCCGCTTACGGTCTCCTGTGTAAATTCGTTCAAAATCGCCACCCTCTTTCCGTCTATTTCTTGTATGGTCTACCACGATACGAATTTGCCGCGCGCCGGGCAAGCCGGGGCTTTTTTTGTCCACAAACCACATTCGGAAGCTTGGACTTACCTAAAGTCGGGTAATAAAGAAAGCAAAGCCGGCTTGGTTGAAACCGGCCGGGTCGGAACGCGGTCCGTTCCGATCGAAACCCTACCGAATAAACTACGCTGCGGAAAGGAGAAGCCGTTTGTCCCTACTCCATCTCTTGACGCTGTCGCCGTTTCTGATTGCCGCTTTGATTCCCTTACTCGGAAAAGCGGTTCCCCGATTGCATAAAGGCTGGTTCGTCGCGGCGCTGTCCGCCGCCTTGTTTACGATCCTGCTCGGTTATTCCGCCGATATTCGCGGCGGTTCCCCGGTTATCGAATCGTTCGATTGGATTCCGACGCTCGGCATTTCGTTCACCGTCTATCTCGACGGGCTGTCCCTGCTGTTCGCCCTGCTGATTACCGGCATGGGAGCCTTGGTCGCCGTTTATTCCGTTGCTTATATGAACCCGGAAGAAGAAGATCTGACGCGCTTTTATATCCTGCTGCTGATCTTTATGGGCGCCATGCTGGGACTCGTCCTGTCGGACAATCTGCTGACGCTGTACGGCTTCTGGGAGCTGACCAGCGTATCGTCGTTCCTGCTGATCGGATACAACCACGCCAAGCATCGTTCTCGCTACGGCGCGCTCAAGTCTCTGCTGATTACGATGACGGGCGGGGTCGGCCTGCTGAGCGGTTTTATCCTGCTGTATGTGATGAGCGGCACATACCGGATTCGCGAATTGTTCGAAGCCGGCGCTCCGCTTGTATCGGAGCCGCTGTTCCTGCCCGCCATGCTGCTGATCCTGCTCGGGGCGTTCACCAAATCGGCGCAGTATCCGTTTCATATCTGGCTGCCCGACGCGATGGAAGCGCCGACTCCCGTCAGCGCGTATCTGCATTCGGCCACCATGGTCAAAGCCGGGTTGTATCTGGTCGCCCGGCTGAGCCCGATCTTCGCCGGCACGTCCGAATGGTTCTGGTTCGTCTCGCTGGGCGGACTGGTGACGCTGCTGTACGGCTCGGTGGGCGCGGTCAAGCAGACCGATCTCAAAGGCATCCTGGCCTACTCGACCATCAGCCAGCTCGGTCTGATCATGTGCCTGCTGGGCCTGTCCTCGCTCGCCGGAGTGTTCGACGGCGAGGAGCGGCTGCTGTACGCGGCGGCCGGCACCGCCGCCGTGTTCCATCTGCTCAATCACGCCGCGTTCAAAGGCGCGCTGTTTATGGTCGCCGGCATCGTCGACCACGAAGCCGGCACCCGGGACATCCGCAAACTGGGCGGCCTGGTCCAGGTCATGCCCGTTACGTTCACGATCTCCGCGTTCGGCGCGCTGTCGATGGCCGGACTTCCGCCGTTCGGCGGCTTCCTGAGCAAAGAAATGTTTCTGGAAGCGGTCATCGAACCGCTCCACGCCGGAATCTTCCGGCTGGAAACCTGGGCGCTGCTGTTTCCCGTCATCGCCTGGATCGCGAGCGTATTCACATTTATTTACTCGGCGCTGCTGGTCGTCCGCACCTTCCTGGGACGCCGACAAGAAGCGCTGAGCGAAGCCAAGATTCACGAAGCGCCGCCGCTGATGCTGATTCCTCCGGCGCTGCTGGCGGTTCTGGCGCTGGCGCTCGGCTTGTTTCCGGGGCTTGTCGCTTATTCGCTGATTCGTCCGGCGGCCGAAGCGATTCTGCCGATCGTCCAGGCTTCGGGCGAGCGCATGCCGTCGGATATCAAGCTTTGGCACGGATTTACGCCGGCGCTGTGGATGACGGTCGGCATCGTCGCCACCGGCACCGTGCTTGCCCTGACCGCCCGCCGCTGGATCGGACTTTACAGCCTTTTTCCTCCGCGGCTGTCGATCAACCGGCTGTACGACGCCAGTCTGCGTTTCTTCGAACGGATTACGGTGCGCGTCACTTCCCTGTACATGAACGGATCTTCGCGCAGCTACGTCAAGTATATTCTGGGCTTTATGCTGCTGGTGCTCGGCTTTATCCTGTTCAATTCGACCGGAATTACGTTCCGCGTCGGCGCTTACGCCCAGATCGCGCCTTACGAATGGTTTATCCTGCTCGGGCTCACGGCTTCGGCGCTGTCCGTCCCGTTCGCCAAATCCCGGCCTGTCGCGATTATTCTGACGGGAGCGGCCGGCTATCTGATGACGCTGATGTTCGTCTTCCTGCGGGCGCCCGATCTTGCGCTGACCCAGATGGTCGTGGAATCGATCTCCGTCACGCTGTATCTGCTCTGTTTCTATCACCTCCCCAAGCTGCGGACGGAGCGGCAGGCCGCGAAATTCCGGCTGCCGAACTTCCTCGTCGCCGTCGCGGTAGGAGTGCTGGTGACGCTGATCTCGCTCGCGGTGCTCGGCACCAACCCGTTCGATCCGGTATCCGATTACTACGTCCGGGAAAGCTACGAATCGGCTGGCGGCAAAAATATCGTCAACGTCATTCTGGTCGATTTCCGCGGTTTCGATACGATGCTGGAGATCATGGTGCTCGGCGTCGCTTCGCTCGGAATCTATAACATGATCAAGCTGCGGCGCAAAGCCACCGACGTCGGCTCGCGCCACGTCACGCACGAAGGCGAGGAAGCCGACGACGAAGCGGCGCGTCTGCGCAAAGCGCAGTACGGCCACGACGGACCGGACGCGCAGCCGGAAGACATGCCGCAATCGCGCACCGAAGGAGGAGAACCGGATGCCGAAAGGTAACGATATTTTTTTGCAAAACGTCTCGAAAGTCGTGGTATTCATTATTCTGGCGTTCGCGCTGTATCTGTTCTTCACCGGCCACGGCAGTCCCGGCGGCGGCTTTATCGCCGGGCTGATGACGGCGGGCGCGCTGCTGCTGCTGGCGCTATCTTTCGATATCGAAACGGTGCGCAAAGTGGTGCCGGTCGATTACAAGCTGCTGACGGCCGCCGGGCTGCTGATCGCGCTGTGCACCGGAACCGGCGCCCTGTTCTTCGGAGAGCCGTTCCTGAAGCACGCATTCGGTTACTTCGATCTGCCGCTGCTCGGCAAGACCGAACTGCACACCGCCCTGATCTTCGATCTGGGCGTGTACCTGGCCGTTATCGGCGTAACGATGACGATCCTGCTGACGATTGGAGAGGATAACTGATGGAAGTCATTGCAGCCGTCGTCGTCGGCATCCTGTTCGCCGTCGGCATATACCTGATTCTGACCCAGGACCTGCTGCGCATCGTGCTCGGCACCTCGCTGATGACGCATGCCGTGCACCTGCTGCTCATGGCGATGGCCGGACTCAAAGGCGGCGCGGCTCCGCTGCTGGACCGGGGCAAAGAAGAATTCGCCGATCCGCTGCCGCAGGCGCTGATCCTGACTTCGATCGTGATCAACTTCGGGATCACCGCATTCTTCCTGGTGCTGTCTTACCGGGCGTACCAGAAGCTCGATACGACCGATATGGATCAGCTGCGCAGCGAATCTTCGCGGCATAGGGGGAGGAGCCGATGAACAACTGGGTAGCCGCTCCGCTGCTGATTCCGCTGTTCACGGCGGTCATCCTGATCTTTCTGCACAATAAACTCATGCTCCAGCGCTGGATCAGCCTGTTCAGCACGCTGCTGAACACCGCCGTCGCGATCGGACTGCTGCTCCGCGTGCACGAAGACGGCATCCAAACGCTGAACATGAGCGGCTGGAAACCGCCTTACGGCATCGTGCTTGTGGCGGACATGTTCGCCGTCCTGCTCGTTCTGACCGCTTCGGTCGTCAGCGCATGCTGCCTGGCGTATTCGTTCCGCGGTATCGACGAACAGCGCGAACGGCATTACTTTTATTCGCTCGTGCACTTTATGCTCGCCGGAGTCAACGGTTCGTTCCTGACGGGCGATTTGTTCAATCTGTTCGTCTGCTTCGAACTGATGCTGATGTCGTCTTACGCGCTGATCGTCCTCGGCGGCACCAAGCGGCAGTTTCGCGAAACGCTGCACTACATCCTGATCAACGTGCTGTCTTCGACCCTGTTCGTCGCGTCGATCGCTTACCTGTACGGAGCGACCGGCACGCTGAATATGGCGCATCTGTCGCTGCGGATCGCCGAACTCGGACAAAGCGGGCCGATTACCGCCGTGGCCGCGCTGCTGCTCGTCGTGTTCAGCGTCAAAGCCGGGCTGTTCCTGTTTTTCTGGCTGCCCGGCTCCTACGGCGCTCCTCCGGCGGCGGTCTCGGCCCTGTTCGGGGCCCTGCTTACCAAAGTGGGCATGTACGCGCTCATCCGGACTTTTACGCTGATCTTCTACCACGAGGCCGTCGTCACCCATACGCTGATCGGCATCATGGCCGTCGCCACGATCGTGCTGGGCGGATTCGGCGCCGTCTCGCAAACGAATGTCAACCGCATTCTCGGCTACAACGTCATCGCCAGTATCGGTTTGATCTCGCTCGCCCTGGCCGTTTCCAACGAACACGCCCTGACGGGCGCGGTGTTCTATCTGGTCCACGACATGATCGCCAAAGCGCTGCTGTTCCTGCTCGCCGGCGTCCTGGTCGCGGAGACCGGCACGGAGCGCATCAACCGCATGGGCGGCGTGCTGCTGCACTCGCCGCTGCTGGCCTGGATGTTCCTGATCGCTTCGCTGTCCGTGGTCGGCCTGCCGCCGCTGAGCGGCTTCCCCGGCAAGCTGCTGATTATCCAGGGCAGCCTGGAAAGCGGAAGCTATATCATCGCCGCGGCGGGAGTCCTGCTGACGCTGCTGCTGCTGTACTCGCTGATCAAGATTTTTATTCTCGGCTTCTGGGGCGACGCGCGCAAAGAGCGGAATCCCGAATGGAAGCAGCCGCGCAAACTGCTGGCGAGTTCGGCTCCGCTTATGCTGATCATCGTCCTGCTCGGATTGTTCGCCGAACCGGTTCTGCCGTATATCCAGCAGGCCTCGGGAGCGCTGAGCGATCCTTCGGTGTATATCCAAGCCGTTTTTAAGGAGTAGATGCCATGGCTTTTCAACTGCTGCTCAATATCGTGATCGCTTTCGTATGGATGCTGCTGATGCGCGAAATGACGGTGTCGGGATTTATCGTGGGTTTCCTGATCGGCCTGCTGCTGATGAGCCTGATGCGCCGATTTTTCCCCAAGCCGTTCTATCCGCGCAAAGTCTGGTCCTGTCTCAAACTGCTGCTTCTGCTGCTGAAAGAACTGGTGGTCTCGTCGTCCGCGGTGATCCGCCAGATCCTCAAGCCGAAACTTGATATGACGCCCGGCATTTTCGCTTACGAAACGAAGCTGAACCCCGGCTGGGAGCTGACGCTGCTGTGCGGACTGGTCAACCTGACGCCCGGCACGCTGCTGCTGGAGGTCGATCCGGAAGAAAACATGCTTTATATCCATGCCATGCATATCGAAGAAGCGCACGGGGTGGAAAAACATATCCGCAGCACGTTCGAACGCGCAATTATGGAGGTGACCCGAAGCTGATGCAAACCGTTCTGCTGATCTCGATGATGCTGTTGGCGCTGGCGATTACCGGCTGTTTGTTCCGCGTGCTCAAAGGACCTTCGATCGCCGACCGGATCGCGGCGCTCGACACGATCGGCGTCAACGTCGCGGCCGAAGTCGCCGTAGCCGGCGCCTACATGCGATCCACCGCTTACTTCGAACTGGTGCTGCTGATCGGCATTCTCGCTTTTATCGGCACGGTCGCGCTGGCCCGGTATATGGAAAGGGGGCGGGTGCTCAATGCCCCAGACGATTCTGCTGGCGATTGAATGGCTGTCCGTTCTGCTGATCCTCGCCGGCGCGCTGCTCAGCGTACTCAGCGCTTTCGGACTGATCCGGCTGCCCGACGTTTATCTGCGCTCGCACGCCGCCACCAAAAGCTCCACGCTTGCCGTTATGTGCGTATTGAGCGGCGTGTTTTTGTACTTCGCTTCCGCCATGCAAACCGTCAGTATCAATATCCTGCTCGGCATCGTTTTTTTCTTTATCACCGCACCGGTGGCCGGTCACCTGAACGGCCGCGCGGCCCATCGCAGCGGAGTGCCGCTCTGGAACCGCAGCATCCGCGACGAGCTGGCCGAAGCCGGGCGGTCGGACAAGGCTCCCGACGCGAATACCGGCCAGCCCGCCGATGACGCGGAAACGGATGCGGATACCGGCAAATCGGACGCCAAAGATTCTTAGCCCTTTTGTCCGACTTTGCCGGCCGTCTTCTTTTCTTCACGCAAAAAAGCGCTTTTCGGGCCGTCCGGCGGCATTCCTGTGAATGTCCGGGCGATTCCGAAAAGCGCTTTTTCGATTGCGGTTGCAAGCCCGATTCGGCTCCGTTCACGGCTTGCGGAACGTCAGCCGGTACATCAGGCCTTTGCAGACTTCTTCGTAGCGGACGTCCAGCATATCGCCCGGCAGGATGCGGAGGATGTCCGGACGGAGAGGATCTGTTTTCTTGGCCAGCGAGATGCGGTTGTGACGCCGCCGCGTCCGCCGGTCGACCTCGTCCGCGATCAGCAGCGTGGTGCCGCTTTTGGCGACCCGGACCATCTCGCGCACCGCGCGCGCCGGATCGTCGAAATCGCTCAGCCCGCCGATATGATACACGCAGTCGAACGAAGAAGAACGAAAAGGCAGATACTCCGCTTCGCTTTGAAACAGCTGCGCGTTTACGCCCCACTCTTTCAAATGGCGGGAAGCCGCGCGCAGCATGGCCGGCGAAGCGTCCACGCCGTAAAGTCTGGCTCCGGCCGGAAGAATATGAAGATTGCCTCCCGCGCCCGTCGATACTTCCAGCACGCGATCGCCGCGGCCGATATCCAGCCGGGACAAAAACGTCCAGCGATAATGAATTTCCCCGCCGAATCTCAGCTTGAAGTAAATCCGGCTCGACAGCGTATAACAGCGGACAAACCCGTCATACAGCCGCTGACGCCCGAGATTCGCCAGTCCCGTTCCCCGCGGACGGACGACATGCGCGAATCCGTCTCCGCTATGTATGGGCGCGTAGGGCTCCGGCTGCTGAATCTCTTCCGAAGTCCCTGTCGAATGCAGCATAACCATCCCTCCCCGAGTTCAGTCACGCAGACTTTCCGTCTTGGTTTCAGTGTACTGCGCCGGAAAAGAATACGCCTCTGGCCCGGGAACGAAACCGGACTCGGTCCCGGGAACGACGCCGCTGTTTGGCTCTAGGGCGTGTCTCCAAACCTCGAAGGAAGCAGATTTGGCTGAATTTCCGTTCGATGCAAGGAACTTTTCCGAAGGCGTGCCGGGGCACGTCAAGGGAACGTGACGACGCAGCGGGCGAAAAGGCAGCTAAAGATGCACTTCAGTAGGTTTGAAGACACGGCCTAAAGAGAATCCACATAATCTTTGGCGTCTTTGAGCGATAAATTGTACAGTTCCCTGGCTTCTTTGATCGCTTCGATCTTGCGTCCGCGCGCCACCAGATTGCGAAGATGCTCCTCGCCGTTTGCGTCCGCGCGCGAAGAAGCGCCGGCCGGGCCGGAAGCCGCTTCGCCGGAACGCATATGAATGCGCGGCGAAGCGGCGATCCGGTCGAGTTCCTCGCGCATGCTGCGCACCTCGAAGCGAAGCCGGATCACCATCAGCATCAACGAAAATACGATAATCGCCAAAACGACGGATATGTATGTATCGGTCATACGCTCCGCCTCCCTTTTTGGTTCATTATACACGATACCCGTCCGGGATGTCTCAACGAATCGCCGCCGAAGCTTCCATTTTCTCGTTCAGGATTTCGCGAAAGCTTTTGCTTTTCTCTCCGTCCGCGTTCTTCTCCGGCGATACGGCCGGCTGCGCTCTGAAGTGATGGGGATTGAACGCCATCAGGTTATGTATGCTCATATTCATCCTGCTTCTCTCCTCCCGGTTATGTGCTCGGTCGCTCTCTTGCAGCTGTTACGAATATATAACCGAGGCGGCATGCAAATAAACCGTTTTTGAGACTTTCAGGAATAAAGTTCCACCGTTTTGGCAGCAAACCCGACCGAAGCCGCAGCATATGCGACCGAGCGAATATTTGCGATTTTAAGTAATTTTTCAGAAAAAACGCCGCTCGCCGCCTAACTTCAAGCCGTTTGCCCTGCCGGTTTGAAGAAAAGCCAGGCCTTACGTCTCGAAACACGCATAAAATGAAAAGCTGGGGAAGGCTGGAAAAGCTTATGCACAGCGTGTATAATCAGCGTAGCCCATTTTCTGCGGGCGCAAGGTTTACAGAAAGGAATTGACTTTATTCATTATGAAATCGACTGAAAAATGGGGAGCTCTCGTCCTCAGCGCAGCCGTGCTGCTCAGTACTCCTCCGGCTTACGGCCACGCCCAGGCCGCTCCGAGCGCGCTTCCGCAGCCTTCCTGGACCTCTTCGTCCCTGTACGACGCGAAATCGGCTTCCGTGCACGACGTGCATGCCGTTTCCGCCGCGGGACTGGTGTACGCCCATACCGTGCAAAGTATCAAGAAAACCTCCTCAAAGACGTCATACGACTGGTACCAAGAAACGATTACCGCTTTCGACGCAAACAGCGGCGCCCGGAAGTGGACGCATACTTTCCACGATAAAGCGGGACCTTACACCGTTTCAAGCTCCATCCTGTATACCGGCGAAGGATCGGTTTACTTCGTCGGAAGCTTCTCCGACAAAACGCAGAAAATATACGCGCTCGGCGCGGACGGCAAACTGAACTGGACCCGTCCGCTCTCGTTCGGCAGCGATGTGTATCTGCTCGGCGACGAAAGCCTGCTGATCGCTTCTCCTTCGGCGCCCGACAAACGCGGCGCCGTCAAAACGTCGATGGTCCGCTGCGACGCTTCCGGCAAAACGCTGGCCCAGAGGACCGTCCAGGGCAGCGTGCTGACGGCCGACGGCAGCCGCATCGTCGTCGATACCGGCGGCAAGGTCAAGATCGGCGGCGTATGGGATCGCTCCCCGAGTCCGTCCATCGCCGTCTGCGCGCCTGATCTCAACACGCTTTATACGTATCGTTTCCCCTCCAGCGTCAATCTGCTCGGCGACGGCGGCGGTTCGCCGATCCTGGTTCTGGGCGACGGCTCCGTGATTTTCCGCGGTTCGGTAGCCGGGACGGTGAACCGGCTGTTCGCGTTCGAACCGAAGGGCAGGCTGCTGTGGGCGCGCACGATTCCCGCCGATTCCGTGATCGCTTCTTTCGGCAGCGGCTACGTTACTTATTCCGGACGCCAACTTTCTTCGTTCAGTCTGGACCGCCAGCTGGCGCAGCGGACGCTGGACGATCAGCCCGGGCAGATCGTGCTGCTGGAACGCTCCGGCGACGGCCTGCTGCAGGTGGACATGAACGATACGCTTTACATCCTCGATCCCGATAACCTGAATGTGCGGCAGGCCGTTTCCAACCGTCCGCTCCGGTCCGAGTACGCTTTCGCCTACGACGGCGGGGTGCTGTACGCGGCGGACGCGGGGGCGCTCGTCAAATATACGCTTCAGGCGGATGCCCGGGACAATTGACCCGCCGCCCGCCTGATCTCCCCGGACCGTTTTTTGGAGCAGTCCGGCGATCGAACGGCCCCGCGCGCATCGCGCGGAGGCCGTTTATTTTTCGTTCCGACCTTTCTTCCTGTCTTACTTCTTACCCCGCACCTCCCCCTTCTGCAACAAAACCCCCGCTTTCCCGCCGATTCCTTTATTTTTTCGGGTTCCCCAAAAAAATTTCAAAATTTTTGTTTGCGCTTCGCAGGCTCCTTTTGCATTTTCCCGCCGAAAACGAGCAACCTATATATATGCCTTTGGGAAGCCCCGGCAAAGCCGCCCGGCCGCGCGGCGGAATGCTCGAATCGTCGGCGGATTTTTCAAATTAAATATTTTCTGCCGTATTCAAATGCTTGCTTCGCGGTTAAGTTGTAGTAGAGCAAACAAAACACATCACAGTGGAGGCGATACTAATGGGTTGGTTATGGGCACTTATCGTAGGCGGCATCATCGGCTGGTTGGCCGGACTCATCGTAGGTAGAGATATCCCGGGCGGCATCATCGGAAATATCATCGCCGGTTTCATCGGAGGTTGGCTCGGCGGCGTACTGCTTCCGGAGTTCGGTCCGGAAACAGGCGGATTCTATCTCATCCCGGCATTGATCGGCGCTATCGTTCTGGTCGCGATCGTCAGCCTGATTATGCGTTCGATCGGCGGCAGAAACAGAGCCTAACCGCAGCGAACGACATTTTGCAAAACCGGCAGCACGCCGATTCCGCAAGGAACCCGCGTCTTGCCCCAATTAAAAAGAGCGCATCCCGCCATGCAGCGGAATGCGCTCTTTTTAATTGTTGGGAAATCATTACGGCTCGACGGTCCGTAAGAAATACCGAGCTTTGAAGCAGTCGTTTCAACGACCGGTCAGTTCGCCGCCTGCAGTTGGCGGAAGCGCTCGACCGCTTCCTTCACGCCTCCGGTACGCTGCGCCAGAACCGCCACCGTCTCGGTAAGCTGCTGCATGCTCGCCAGCTGCTCCTCCGCCGCCTGGCGAACCGTCGCCGACTCCGCCGAGTTGCCGGCGATCATTTCTTCGGTCCGGTCGATCGTATCGCCGACCTGCTCGGTATGCGCCGAAATCTGCTCCACCGCGGCGGAAACGTCCTGCATCTGCATGTTGACTTCGTCGACGGCCGCCTGGATAAACTGGAACGCGCGTCCCACGCCCTCCAGCGACTGGATGCCTTCTTTCATATCCTCCGCCACCTGCGAAGAAGTCGCGACCACCTCGCTCGTATCCTGCTGGATGCTCGCGTTAATCGTCGATACCCGCTTCGCCGATTCGGAAGACTGCTCGGCCAGTTTGCGCACTTCCGACGCGATGACCGAGAAGCCCTGGCCGGATTCCCCGGCCCGGGCCGCTTCGATCGCGGCGTTGAGCGCCAGCAGATGCGTCTGCGAAGAAATTTCCGTAATGATGCGGACGAAATATTCGATCTCGTCCGATTTCTCGTCGAGACGATTGACCTGTTCGAGCAGCGTCTGAATCGTGCCGTCCGTTTTGCGGACCTGCCCCATCGCTTCGGTCAGCAGTTTATACCCTTCTCCGGCCTGCTCCGACGTGACCAGGGTCGCGCTCGCCACTTCGTCGGCGCTGCTTGCAACCTGCTGCACCGCGGAAGACATTTCGCCCGCGGTCCGGGCGATTTCCTTCATCTTCTCGGACTGTTCGGCCGAGCCGTTCGCCGCGTTGCGCGCGGAGTCGGCGATCAGATCCGCGGTAAACATCCCCTGCTCCGCGCCCGATTTGACCTGCTCGACATGTCCGTCGATCTCCAGCATATGATCCTGCATACGCTCGATCACGTGCTGCATGGCGCGGCCCGGTTCTTCATGCTCGCCGTCCTTGCCGGTTTCCGCGGCGTCCGTTACGCCAAACCCTCTGCCCAGCTCCGCGGCCCGCCGATCCATCGCGCGCAGCACCATAACGATGCCTCCCCCGAACGCGGCCGCCGCCGCAAGCGCGGACAGCATCATTCCCGGCACGAAGCTTCCCCAGCCCCGGCCCGGCACCATAAACAGAAAAGCGATAAGAAGTTCGACCAGCGCGGCCGCCGCGGCTCCGATCAGAACCAGGCGTCCGTTTCCTTTTGTATGCATTGTTCCCCCACCAACTTATGTTATAGTCGGCCCGTAAGCCCGGGCGCCGGCGCTTCCGTCCCCTCCCCGGGAAGACGGAAGTGAAAAAAGCCCGGCTGGCCGGGCTTTCTTCCGATCGGTTCGCTGCCTGCGTCAAACGACGATCAGCTGTTCAGGTAAGCTTCGGCGTCTTCGAGCTTCTCGAACGATACGACGATATCGCCGAACATCCGCTTCATCTGCATCTTGGACACGGCGGAACCGGTGTAGTAAGCCCATTTCTTCAGGCCTTTTTGCACGGACAGCTCGCCCAGCGGAGCCAGCGCCACCGCGACTTCCTGCGTGAACAGTTTGCCTTTGCTAAGATCGGTCAGACCGGTGAAGTCCGGTTTTACTTTTGCAAGTTCGGCCTTGTAAGCGCGATTGTAAGCGTCGACTTCATCCATCGTGATGCTCTCCACCGTACAAACGATACGATTGATAGCCGGAAAATATTCAACTTTAAACATGTGCAGCTCCCCTTAAATCAAATTAAGTGCTCTCATCAACAGTGTACTAAAAAAATTGTCGAATTCAAAGAAATAAATTGCATAATTTCATGTAAATCCTTTATTTTCATCCAAATGTCACGAAAGGAAGCCGGTTTCTCTGGCATACCGGATCATACGGTCCGCCGTTTCGTCGTCCAGCGCTCTCCATTCGAAGCCGAGCCGCTCCAGATAAGCCGTTGTCAGCTCGGAAGCGATCTCGAACCGGGTCTGGATCTGGGCGCTTTCCAGCCATCCGTAATGCAGCATAATCTTGTCGATCTCCGCACGCGATTCGTTTGCGGCGAATTTGGCGGCAATCTCGTCGACAAATTCCGCAAATCCCAACGCGCGCATCGGACGTCCCGCGCGCCGCTGCGTCAGGACCCGATGCAGACTTTCAAGCTTCGGATTCAACAGGTGAAAAATGCCGTTTTGCGCGCCTTCGGGACGCATCAGCAGCAGAATCGCCCGGCTGATTCCGTCCACGTAAGAGAAGTCGATATCCGGCGCAAGTTCCGGGACGAGTCCCAGGCGAACGAACGACTGCATCAGGGTATAAAACGCGTTTTCGCCGATATTTTCCTGGAAACGGCCCGTTTCGGAATTGAACACGACGTTGCCCAGACGATAAATGCTGGTATTCAGACCGTCTTCGCGCGCGGCGGCCACCCATTCTTCGGCTTCGAATTTCGTTCGGGCATAATAGTTCTCGTATTCCTGGCCCTTATCCAGATCGTATTCGCCGAAAAACACTTCTTCGCGGCCCGGCACGACTCCCGTCGCTACGCCGAGCGTCGAGATATGGTGGAAGTCTTTGCGGCGCGGCGAGCGGGCCAATTCCAGCAGGCGCCGGGTCGCGTCCACGTTATGACGCTTGAAATCTTCGTAGCTGCCGTAATGTTTGACCGTCGCCGCGGCATGTACGATCGCGTCGGTCCGGTCCGCCAGTTCCGCATAAGCGGCTTCCGGCAGGCCGAGCCGTTCTTCCGCCAGGTCGCCGCAGCGCACATGCAGGCGTCCGAGCGTTTCCTTCAGCGAATCTTCGCCGAAGTAGAAGCCCAGTTTCGCCCGCAGGCGGCGCCCCGCCCCGGCCTCGTCTTCGCCGCGGACGATGGCGTAGATCTCCCAGTCCGTGCGCAGCAGCATATCGCGCAGCAGATACACGCCGACATAACCGGTGGCCCCGGTCAGCAGCACGCTTTTGTAGCCGCGCAGCCTGTCCAGGTCCGCGGCCGCCGCATCGGCCCGCGCCTGTTTGCGGTACGCTTCGCGCTCTGCTTGCAGCGTATCCGCCTGCGATTTGAGACTGGCGCTTTTCAGTTCCGCCAGCTTCTCGGCGATGCGGTTCGAAGCCGGTTTGACGACGGCGGCCAGTTCGGCCAGCGTCTGGTGCTCGAATACGTCGTTGATGCTCAGCTCGAACTGCTCCTGCAGGCGAGCGACCATGACGGCCGCTTTGAGCGAATGCCCGCCGAGGTCGAAGAAATTGTCTCCGCGGCCGATTCTGCCGGCGCCGAGCACCGCCTGCCAGACTTCGGCGATGCGGATTTCGGTTTCCGTTGCCGGAGCGGCATACTCCGCGCCCGATACGGCTTCTCCCGGCTGCGGCTCCGGCAGGGCGCGGCGGTCGATCTTGCCGTTCGGCGTCAGCGGCATGACTTCCAGCCGCACGAAGTACGACGGAACCATGTAATCCGGCAGCCGGGCCGCCAGATGCTCGCGCAGTTCGCGCTGCGGGACGGGCTCCGGCGAAGCCGTATACGCGCACAAATATTTGCCGCCCGCCTCGTCTTCTTTGGCGAGCACGATCGTTTCCTTGACGCCGGGATGCTCCAGCAGCGCCGTCTCGATCTCGCCGAGCTCGATCCGGAATCCCCGGATCTTCACCTGGTGATCCAGCCGCCCGAGAAATTCCAGCTCGCCCGATCCGTTCCAGCTCGCCAGATCGCCGCTTTTGTACATGCGGCCGCCCGGCACGAACGGGTCGGGCAGATAGCGTTCCGCCGTCAGGCCCGGCTGGTTGTAATAGCCTCTGCCCACGCATTCCCCGGCGATATACACTTCGCCCGCGGCTCCGAGCGGCTGCAGCGCCAAGAACTCGTTCAGCAGATAGACGCGCGTATTGGCGATCGGTTTGCCAATCGGCGGCAGCTCGGGAATCTCTCCGGCGGGATCGACCGTATGCGCGGTGGCGACATGCGTTTCGGAAGGACCGTAGTGGTTGTGCAGGAAAATCCCGTTGCGCCGCAGATGCTGTTTGAATTTGTCCGGAACGACCAGCTGCTCGCCCGCCGTGACGATATGCCGGATGCAGGACGGAAAGCGTTCTTCGTATTTTTTTTCGCTCAAAATGAATTTCAGGAACGAAACCGGCATAAACAGCACGCCGATCTCCTGCTCTTCGATCAGATCGAGCAGCTGCCCGACTTCGCGCCTTGTCTCGCCGCGAATCATGCACAGCGTGCCTCCGGCCAGCAGCGTCGACCAGATCTCCTGCGAGCAGACGTCGAAGCTGATCGTCGTAAACTGCAGCACGCGGCCGGAGTAGTCGATATTCGTTTCCGTATACGCCCAGTGCAGCAGATTGTTCATATTGCGGTGCTCGATCATGACGCCTTTCGGCCGGCCGGTCGTGCCCGACGTATAAATGACATACAGCAGATTCTCCGCCGAACTGCGGCCCCGCGGATTGCCGGTTTCCGGCGAGTAAGCGTCCGCTTCGTCGAGAACAACCGATTCTCCGGCGAAAGCAAGCTTGCCCGCCAGACGGCGCTGCGTCAGCAGCAGGTCCGCGCCGCTGCTCTCCATCATATACAGGATGCGGTCTTCCGGATATTCGGGATCGATCGGAACGTAAGCGCCGCCCGCTTTGAGGATACCGAGCAGCCCGACGATCATTTCGAGCGAACGGTCGACCATCAGCCCCACCAGTTTATCGGCGCGTACGCCCTTCCCGATTAGCGTATGAGCCAGGCGGTTCGCGCGCTCGTTCAATTCGGCATAGCTCAGCGATATTCCTTCGAACGTCACGGCCGTGCTGTTCGGCGTTCGCGCCGCGATCCGTTCGAAGCCTTCCTGGATCGTCAGACCGCGCTCGTAATCGGCGGCGGTATCGTTCAAACCGAACGCCAGCGCTTTCTGTTCGGAGACGTCAAGCATCGGCAGCGCGTGCAGCGCCGCATGTTCGCCCGCCGCGGCGGACTCCAGCAACGCGAGATAATGTCCGGCCATCGCCCGGATCGTCCGCTCCTCGAACAAATCGGTGCAGTACTGAAAATCCACGCGAATCCCGTTTTCTTCTTCGGTTACGTCGGCCATCAGGTCGTACTTGGACACCTTCGGCGCATGCGGACGAACCGTCGTCTCCGCGCCCTCGAGCACCGGAGCCAGGCTGCCCGTGTTCTGCATGACGAACATCGTATCGAACAGCGGGCTTCGCCCGGCGACCCGCGGCACGCCCAGCTCGTTGACCAGCTCGCCCAGTTCGTATTCCTGATGGTCGAACGCGCCGAGCAGCTCGCGCTTGACCTCCTCCAGATAATCCGCAAACGGCCGGGAAGCGGCGGGATAGGTGCGCAGCGGCAGCGTATTGACGAACATGCCGATCACGCCGTGCAGCTCTTCCCGGCTGCGGTTGGCGACCGGAACGCCGACGATCACATCCTCCTGCCCGGCATAGCGTCCGAGCAGCGTTCCGTAAGCCGCCAGCATCACCGTAAACAGCGTGGTGCCCGACCGGTCCGCCAGTCTTTGCAGCGCTTCCCGCAGCGCGGGTCCGATCCCGACGCGCAGCGTATCCCCCCGGAAGCTTTGCTTGTCCGGCCTCGGCTTGTCGGCGGGCAGCTGCAGCATCGGCAGTTCGCCGGACAGCTTCTCCCGCCAGTACCCGAGCTGCGCGGCGCGGATCTCGGCCGCCGCTTCGCGTTGGTACCAGACGGAGAAGTCTTTGAATTGGAGCCCCGGCGCTTCCGGGCGTTCGCCGCGGTACAGCTTCGACCAGTCTTCGAAAAAGACGTGCATCGAAACGCCGTCGACGGCGATATGATGAAAGTCCAGCAGGATAAAATGCAGCCCGCCGCCGCACGATACGAGCCCTGCCCGCATCAGCGGCGCGCGGCCCAGATCGAACGGCCGGACAAACTCGTCCATCAGGGCCGGCACGTCCCTTTCGGCGGCTCTTCGCGCCGACAAGCGCAGACGAACGCCGCTTTGTATAGATTGAACGATCTGCTCGCCGAAAAGTTTGAAAGAAGTTCGCAGCGAATCGTGGCGCGCGATCAATTCGTTCAGCGACCGCTCCAGCCTGTCCGCGTCCAATGTCCCTTCGACGCGAAGCAGCACCGGCGCGTTGTAAGACAGATCGGCGCCTTCCATCTGCTCGATCAGGAACAGGCGGCTCTGCGCCGGATAAGCCGGATAATACGGGGCCGGATCGGCGCAAGGAATCGTTCCGGCAGCCGCGACTCCCCGCTCCCTGCGGCCGATCTCCGCCGCCTGCGCGCGGACCGTCGTATGCTCGAACAGTTCCCGGATCGACAGCCGCACACCGAATTCGCGCTCGATCCGCGCTCTGAGCACTGCCGCCTGGAGCGAGTGGCCGCCGATGTCGAAGAAGCGGTCGGCCGCGCCGAAACGGTCGTGTCCGAGCACATCCCGCCACAGCGCGTACAGCTTCGCTTCGGCTTCGCCCGCCGGCGGTTCGAACGCCGCCGGCGGAGCCAGCTCCTGCGGCTCGGGCAGCGACCGCCGGTCGATCTTGCCGTTCGCGTTGACCGGCAGCCGTTCCAGCGTCACAAAGTGCGCCGGAATCATATAATCCGGCAGCGTGCGGCCCAGTACTTCCGTCCACTGGGCGTACGGCAGTTCTTCGTCCGCTTCCACATAAGCGCACAGATAAGCGTCCCCTCCCGGCGCGCTCAGCGCCGCGACTACGCAGTCCCGCACCGATTCATGCTCCAGAATCCGCTGCTCGATCTCGCCGATCTCGATCCGGAAACCGCGGATCTTGACCTGGTGATCCAGCCGGCCGAGAAATTCGATCGTGCCGTCGCGTTTCCAGCGGGCCAGGTCGCCCGTGCGGTACATGCGCGCGCCCGGCCGATACGGATGGGCGATAAATTTCTCCGCCGTCAGTTCCGGACGGTTCAGGTAACCGCGCGCCAGCCCGTCTCCGGACGCGCACAGCTCGCCGGCCACGCCGACCGGCTGCAGACGGCCGAAAGCGTCGAGAATCAGAATCTGCGTGCCTCGCACCGGCTTGCCGATCGGGATATTGTCTTCCATCTCGGTCACGAGATGGGAAGTCGTCACGATCGTGTTCTCGGTCGGCCCGTAGCAGTTGTGCAGTTCGTACGGGCGCGGCCGGAACGTCTTGAGTTTATCGCCGCCGGTCAGCAGAACCCGCAGCGAATAATTGTCGTATTCCATAAACTGCTCGCACAGCTGCGTCGGCAGGAACGCGATCGTGATGCCTTTTTCGTTGAAATGCATATTGAGTCCCGCCGGGTCGAGCCTAAGGTCTTCCGGGATCATGCGAATCGAAGCTCCCGACAAGAGATACGGGAAGATCTCCCAGACGGAGGCGTCGAAGCCGAAGCCCGCGTACTTGACCGTGCGATCCTCCGGCGTTACCCGGAAATGGTCGATATGCCACTGCGAGAGATTGATCAGCGAGCGATGCTCGATCACGACGCCTTTGGGCGTTCCCGTGGAGCCGGACGTGTAGATCACATAAGCCGGCGCGTTCGGATCGCCCGCGACTTCCGCTTCGCCCGGCGCCGCGTCCCACTCGCGGTCGCCGCGCACCGGAACGACCTCGCCGGCATAGCCGATCGGCGGGGCAAGTCCCGGCGTCAGCAGCAGCTGCTTCGCGCCGCTGTCTTCGAGCATAAACAGGATGCGCTCTTCCGGATATTCGGGATCGATCGGCAGATAGGCGGCTCCGCTTTTGAGCACCGCCAGCACCGCAAGGATCATCTCCGCCGACGGCCGGGCCATAATGCCGGCGATCGCGCCGGCTCCCAGACCGAGTTCCCGCAGTTCCGACGCCAGTATGTCGGAACGCTCGTCAAGCTCGGCGTAAGTCAGCGAGCAGTCTTCGCAGACGACCGCTTGGCGCTCCGGCATCTGCGCCGCGCGCTCTTTAATCAGCGCGTGCACCGGCCGCTTCGGCTCGAACGGAGTTCCCGCCGCGCTCCACAGATTCAGCAGAATCTCGCGTTCCTGGTCGCCGAGCAGCTCGAGGCTTCCGATCTGCGCTTCGGGTTCTTCGATCATGCGGGCGGCTATGCGCTGGAGATGATCGACGACACGCGCGACAAATTCTTCGTCGAACACCGACCTGCGGAACGCGACGCGCAGGCGAACGCGCCCGTTCGCGCCGGAGAAAGCCAGAAACAGATCGCAGCCCGCGGCCGCCAGC
Source organism: Saccharibacillus sp. CPCC 101409 (assembly GCF_030518235.1). GTDB lineage: Bacteria > Bacillota > Bacilli > Paenibacillales > Paenibacillaceae > Saccharibacillus. The sequence goes on from NZ_JAULSA010000004.1 coordinate 82,646, forward strand.
GCTTCTTCCGCCCGGATGGGCAGATCGAAGCACGCGCCCGTATTGTAAGGACGCTCCGCGTCCCCGGAAGCATACCAGCTTTCGAGCGCGTCGGGCGCGGGCGCCCATTCGCCCTGATCTTCCAGCTGCTCCGATACCGCTTCGATGCGGGCCCGCAGCGTGTCCCTCGCGTCGGTTTTGAGCAGAACGGGCAGCGTCCGGTCCGGCCCCGGCAGATAGACGACGAAAGCCGGTTCTTCGGCGCGCAAATAGCGCTGCAGCAAAACGGACCAGGCGGCATACAAAGCGGGCGCGGCGGAGGCGAAGCGGCCGCGAAGCCCGTTCGCGTCGATCGCCCGGAATTCATATTCCGACGCGCCGATCGCGCCGTCCGCCGGGACGGAAGGCGCATCGGTGACCAGCAGCGTTCTGTCTTCGATCGTTTCCAGCTTTTTCAGCCAGTGGTTCTTGATCTTCGTTTCGTACTTCGGCTCGGCTCTCATCGTTGGGTTTGTTCTCCTTCCGTGACTGTGCAGTCTGTGCAGTCTTGTATATCGAACAAGTCGGGCGCCAGGGGTTAAAACAGGCGGATAAAACGCGTCAGCAGCTCCGGCCAGGTCAGCAGGTCGGCTTCCCGGCACGGCGGCTCGCCCGGACGCCGGCATGCGGACAGCGCGTACCCTTCCTGCAGCGGGATCGTCTCGACGATCCACGGAGTCTCGCCGCCGCCCGCTTCCGCGCGAAAAGACGTTTTCCCGGGTTCGAGGCAAAAGGCGTTCTTGATCCGCCGCCCGCTCAAACCGGCGCCTTCCGCTTTGAGCCGGCTCTCCAGCATGGTCCATCGTCCGTAAAACCGGACCAGATCCACGGCGCCGCCGTCTTTCGCATCGTTATCCGCTTTTATTCCATCCAGAATCGCTTGAATCGTTTCGTGGTCCAGCGGGAAGATGCGTTCCACGTCGATGCCGACCGCTTCGTCGGCCAGCGCGCAAACCACCCAGCCGCCGGAATGCGACAGGCTGAAAGCGGGAGCGTCCGGACGATCCAAAAATGGTTTGCCGTAAGTCCCGCGGCTCAGTCTTAGTTCGCCGTACCCAAGGCCGAGCCGTTCGCCGAGCAGCACGCAAATCAGCATATGCGCGGCCGTTCTTCGCATTCTGTCGTCGGATCGGACAAAGCGCAGAATCCGGGTCCGCTCTTCCGGGATAAACGTCGAAAGTACGCGTCTCCACTCGTTTTCCGCAATGTTCGGGATCAGCGAAACCGCATAAACGTCGATCCGTAACTCCCCCTTTCATTTCCGTGGATTCCGATGTTCGGCCGGAATTGCTCTATTTTCCAATTCGTCTTCTCCCCTATGATACCAAAAAACCTTCTCCTAGGAATATCGGAACACAAATAAAAAAACGAAAGTTTTTTTGAGAAAAAAGTCTTAACAGGTTCTTTAGGCCCATAATCGATAATCTTCGACTCCCAAACGCTCGATATGGCTTATAGTAGAACCAGAGAGAACAGACAAGACGGAGGGAAAATCATGACGGATAAAACGGATCTGGACAAACAGCGGCTCAGCATCGAAGCGGCCCGGCTGTATTATCTGTCCGATTACAGCCAGCAGGACATCGCCGCGCGGCTGGGTTTGTCGAGGCCGACAGTATCGAGGCTGCTTCAGTACGCCAAAGAAAACGGGTTCGTGCGCATCAGCATCGCCGATCCGCTGGAAGACCTCGATGCGCTGAGCGGGGAATTGGTCCGCAGGTTCGGTCTTCAATCGGCGCGAGTATGCTACTCGCCCCGGAACGACTACCAGGAGATCCGGGGCCGCGTCGCCGCCGAAGCCGCGGACTATCTGGACGAAGCCGTGCAGGACGGCGACATTATCGGCATCACCTGGGGCACGACCATGCACGCGCTGGCGCGGCGGCTGCGGCACAAGCCGGTGCGCGGCGTGGAGGTCGTCCAGCTCAAAGGCGGCGTCAGCCACTCGCAGGTGCCGACCTACGCCGCGGAGACCGCCGCGCTGTTCGCGGAAGCGTTCGGCACCATCGCCCGCTATCTGCCGCTGCCGGTCATCTTCGACAGCGTCGAGCTCAAGCGGATGGTGGAAGAAGACCGGCATATCCAGCGGATTATCGAACTGGGCCGCCAGGCCAATGTGGCCGTGTTCACCGTGGGAACCGTCGAAGAAGACGCCCTGCTGTTCCGGCTCGGCTATTTCGACGACAAGCAGCGCAAGATGCTGCGCGACGTCGGAGCCGGAGACATCAGTTCCCGCTTCTTCGACAGCGAGGGCCGCATTTGCAGCGAAGAGATCGATGCGCGCACGGTCGGCATCGACCTGCACGAACTGCGGCGCAAAGAAAAGTCGGTGCTGGTCGCCGGCGGCCCGCGAAAAATCCGCGCCATCCGCGCGGCGCTGGCCGGCCGCTACGCCAATATCCTGGTCACGGACCAGTTCACGGCGCTTGCGCTGCTGAATGAATGAACAAAATTTCAAACGAACTTTTACATTTGTTCAGAACGTGATATGATACCCCTATAACGAACCGAAGGAGAGATTTCAACATGAACCTTGCGTCCATGATCGACCATACGCTGCTGCGCGCAGACGCCGCGGAAGCGGAAATCGCCAAACTGATCGAGGAAGCGAAAGCGTATACGTTCGCTTCCGTCTGCGTGAACCCGACCTGGGTATCCTACGCCGCCGAGCGTCTGGCCGGAACGCCGGTCAAAGTCTGCACCGTAATCGGATTCCCGCTGGGAGCGTCCACCCCGGAAACGAAAGCGTTCGAAACCCGCGACGCGATTCAAAACGGCGCCGGCGAGATCGATATGGTGCTGAATATCGGTGCGATCAAAAGCAGCGATGCCGCGCTTGCCGAGCGCGATATCCGCGCGGTCGTCGAAGCGGCCGAAGGCAAAGCGCTGGTCAAAGTCATTATCGAAACGTGCCTGCTGACCGATGCCGAGAAAGTGCTCGCCTGCGAACTGGCGGTACGCGCGGGCGCCGATTTCGTCAAAACGTCCACCGGCTTCTCGACCGGCGGAGCGACTGCCGAAGACGTGGCTCTGATGCGCAAAACGGTCGGCCCCGCGATCGGAGTCAAAGCTTCCGGCGGCGTTCGCAGCCGCGAAGACATGGAGAAGATGATCGAAGCCGGCGCGACCCGCATCGGCGCAAGCTCCGGCGTCAAGATTATGCAGGGCGAGCAATCCGATTCGTCGTACTGATCCGCGCCGCCCGTACGGCCGGAGCCTATTTGTTATCCAGAAGGAGGCCCATGCCATGAGCGCCCATTCCATGAAAGACCGGCTGATCGAAGCCGCGATCGAAGCCCGCCTCGGCGCCTATGTGCCGTATTCGCATTTCGAAGTCGGCGCCGCCCTGCTCGCGGACGGCAAGATTTACAGCGGCTGCAATATCGAGAACGCTTCGTTCGGCCTGACCAACTGCGCCGAACGGACCGCTATTTTCAAAGCCGTGTCCGAAGGCGGCCGCCGCATCGAAGCGATCGCGGTCGTCGCCGATACGGACGGTCCGGTCTCCCCCTGCGGCGCATGCCGCCAGGTGATCGCCGAATTCGCCGACAAAGACACGCTGATTTACCTGACCAACCTGAACGGCAATACCGAGGAATGGACGCTGGACCGTCTGCTGCCGGGCTACTTCCAGGCGGGCGATATGGAGAAAACGAAATGAATCCCGCGGGATTCTTTCTCCATTCGTTCTTGCAAACGCTTTAGAACCGTTCGATCTTTTTTCAACCGCAAAGTCCGGAGAGAGCCCAACCGAGGCCCTCTTCCTGCCTTTCGATGTCAGAAGCTTGTCAGATTCGTCTCGGTTTTTATCACAAACACGCATAGGAGATCCACACCATGAACATCCTTATCGCACTGCTCGGTCTGGCCGTCATATTCGGTCTTGCGTTTGCCGCCAGCAACGGCAGAAAAAATATTCGTTACCGTCCGCTGATCGTGATGATCGCGCTGCAGGCGCTGCTCGCGTTTGTGCTGCTTAACACCGTCGTCGGCACCACATTGATCAGTGCTTTCGCCAACGTCTTCGAACATTTGCTCGGTTACGCCAAATCCGGCATCGACTTCGTGTTCGGGGGACTGGCGCGAGGAGAAACTCCGACAGGACAGGCGACCGTCTTTTTCCTGGACGTGCTGATGCCGATCGTTTTTATTTCCGCGCTGATCGGCATTCTTCAATATTTGCGCATCCTGCCGTTTATCGTTCGCTATATCGGACTTGTGCTGAGCAAGATCAACGGCATGGGCAAGCTGGAATCGTACAATGCGGTCGCTTCGGCCATCCTCGGCCAGTCGGAGGTTTTTATTTCCGTCAAAAAGCAAATCGGCCTGCTGCCCGCACACCGCCTGTACACACTCTGCGCTTCTGCGATGTCGACCGTATCCATGTCGATCGTCGGCGCCTATATGGGCCTGATTCCGCCCAGATACGTCGTTACGGCGCTCGTGCTCAACCTGTTCGGCGGATTTATCGTCGCTTCGATCATCAATCCTTATAAAGTGGAAGCGGAAGAAGATATACTGGAAGTGCAGCAGGAGGAGAAACAATCGTTCTTCGAAATGCTCGGCGAATATATCATGGACGGCTTCAAGGTCGCGGTCGTCGTCGCCGCCATGCTGATCGGCTTCGTCGCCCTGATCGCCATGCTGAACGGCATCTTCGCCGCAATCTTCGGTATTTCGTTCCAGGACATGCTCGGCTACGTCTTCTCTCCGCTCGCTTTCGTTATGGGCGTGCCGTGGCACGATGCCGTGACGGCGGGCAGCATCATGGCCACCAAGCTGATGACCAACGAATTTACCGCCATGTTCCAGTTGAACGGACTGATCGAATCCGGAACCCTGAGCGACCGCACGATCGGCATCGTCTCCGTTTTCCTGGTCTCGTTCGCCAACTTCTCTTCGATCGGCATCATCGCCGGCGCGGTGAAAGGGCTGCACGAAAAGCAGGGCAACGTCGTCGCCAGATTCGGACTCAAACTGCTGTACGGCGCGACGCTGGTCAGCATGCTGTCGGCCATCGTCGCCGGATTGTTCATTTGATCGCAATGTGTCCAAAAAAGGTGTAGAATAAGATTTTTCGAAAGGAGCAATACTTATGTCCACATTTAAACGCATTCACCTGATCGTCATGGATTCGGTCGGAATCGGAGAAGCGCCCGACGCGGCGGAATTCGACGATTTCGACGTCGATACGTTCGGCCATATCGCCCACGAGGTCGGAGGCCTGAACATGCCGAATATGGCCAAGCTCGGCCTGTCCAATATCGAAGAAGTGCAGGGCGTGCCGAAAGCCGACAAGCCACTCGCCTACTATACGAAGATGCAGGAAGCTTCGCGCGGCAAAGACACGATGACCGGCCACTGGGAGATCATGGGCCTGTATATCGATACGCCGTTCCGCGTGTTCCCCGACGGTTTCCCGGACGAACTGATTAACCGGATCGAACAGAAAACGGGCCGCAAAGTGATCGGCAACAAGCCGGCCAGCGGCACGGAAATTCTGGACGAGCTGGGCGAAGAGCATATGAAGACCGGCGCGCTGATCGTCTACACGTCGGCCGACTCCGTGCTCCAGATCGCCGCGCACGAAGAAGTCGTTCCTTTAAAAGAACTGTATGAGATCTGCGAGTTCTGCCGCGAAATCACGCTGGAAGACCCGTACATGCTCGGCCGCATTATCGCCCGTCCGTTCCTCGGCGAGCCCGGCGCGTTCAAGCGTACGTCCAACCGCCACGACTACGCGCTCAAACCGTTCGGCCGCACCACGATGAACGAGCTTAAAGACAGCGGCTTCGACGTGATCGCGCTCGGCAAGATTTCCGATATCTACGACGGCGAAGGCGTCACGCGTTCGGTGCGCACCGTATCCAACATGGACGGCATGGACAAGCTGGTCGAAGAACTGCACAAACCGTTCCACGGCCTCAGCTTCCTGAACCTGGTCGATTTCGACGCCCTGTTCGGCCACCGCCGCGATCCTCAAGGATACGGACAGGCGCTGGAAGAATACGACGCCCGCCTTCCGGAAGTGTTCGCCAAAATGACCGACGACGATCTGCTGCTGATCACCGCCGACCACGGCAACGATCCGACGTACCGCGGCACCGACCATACCCGCGAGTACGTGCCTCTGCTCGCCTACTCGCCGAGATTCAAGAACGGCGGCGGCGAACTTCCGCTGCGCCGCACGTTCTCCGACCTCGCGGCCACCGTCGCCGAGAACTTCGGCGTCAAGGCGCCGGAATACGGCGCCAGCTTCCTTGGCGAGTTGAAGTAAAGTAAAACGCGAATTGGATTTTAGCCTCAAGTTTCGTCCTGCGCCGAGCCCAGCGGAGAATTGGGTGGAGCCGGAGAAACGAAGTGGTCGCCTTTTCATTCCGATTTTTCACCGCATAAATATAATCATAAAAAAATCGAAATGGAACAGCGATCGCAGGCCCACCCCATTCGCAGCGTCTCTCAAGCACCACACATCGAAACTGGAGGTTATCATCCCATGAGTGTTCATATCGAAGCCAAACCCGGCGATATCGCCGAAACGATCCTGCTCCCCGGCGATCCGTTGAGAGCGAAATTTATCGCCGACACCTATCTCGAAGACGTCGTGCAGTACAATCAGGTCCGCGGCATGCTCGGATTCACCGGCACCTATAAAGGTCAACGCATTTCCGTCCAGGGTTCCGGCATGGGCATCCCGTCGTTCGCGATCTACGCCAACGAGCTGATCAGCCAATACGGCGTGAAGAACCTGATCCGCGTCGGCACCTGCGGCGGCATGCAGGAAAGCGTGCGCGTGCGCGACGTGATCCTGGCGCAGGCGGCCTGTACCGATTCCAGTATGAACCGCAATACGTTCCCGGGCTTCGACTTCTCCCCGATCGCAAGCTTCGGCCTGCTGAAAGAAGCTTACGAGCGCGCCGTGGACAAAGGCCTGAACGTGCACGTCGGCAATATTCTCAGCTCCGACATCTTCTACCGCGACGATACCACGGTCACGACCAAGCTGATGCAGTACGGCATCCTCGGCGTGGAAATGGAAACGACGGCGCTGTACTCGCTGGCGGCCAAGTTCGGCGTGAACGCCCTGACGATCCTGACCGTGAGCGACCATCTGCTGACCGGCGAAGAAACGACTTCGGAAGAACGTCAATCGACGTTCAACGACATGATGGAAGTCGCGCTGGAAACGGCTCTTTCTCTGTAAACATACGAAAGCGAGGCAGACAATCATGAGAATGGTAGACTTGATCGAGAAAAAACGCGACGGCGGCGAATTGACCACCGAAGAAATCAACTTTATTGTCGAAGGCTATACCAAAGGCGATATCCCGGATTACCAGGTCAGCGCTTTTGCCATGGCCGTCTTCTTCAAAGACATGACCCAGCGCGAGCGCGCCGACCTGACCATGGCAATGGTCAATTCCGGCGACACGATCGACCTGTCGGCGATCGAAGGCGTCAAGGTCGACAAGCACTCCACCGGCGGCGTGGGCGATACGACTACGCTGGTACTGGCGCCGCTCGTCGCGGCGCTGGACGTGCCGGTCGCCAAAATGTCCGGCCGCGGCCTGGGCCATACCGGCGGCACGGTGGACAAGCTGGAAGCCGTCGCGGGCTTCCACGTCGAGATCACGAACGAAGAGTTCGTCAAGCTCGTCAACGAGCATAAGATCGCGGTTATCGGCCAGAGCGGCAATCTGACGCCGGCCGACAAGAAGCTGTACGCGCTGCGCGACGTAACGGCGACCGTCGATTCGATCCCGATGATCGCAAGCTCGATCATGAGCAAGAAGATCGCCGCCGGCGCGGACGCGATCGTGCTGGACGTCAAGACCGGCGCGGGCGCGTTTATGAAAACGCTGGAAGGCTCCAAAGACCTGGCCCACGCCATGGTCTCGATCGGCAACAGCGTAGGCCGCCGCACGATGGCGGTGATCTCCGATATGAGCCAGCCGCTGGGCGCAGCGATCGGCAACGCGCTGGAAGTGCAGGAAGCGATCGATACGCTGAGAGGCCATGGACCGAAAGATCTGGAAGACCTGTGCCTGGCGCTCGGACGCCAGATGGTCTTCCTCGCCGGCAAAGCTTCGTCGCTCGAAGACGCCGAAGACAAGCTGCGCGAAGTGATCGCCAATGGCAAAGCGCTGGATAAATTCCGCGAGTTCCTCGCGAACCAGGGCGGCGACGCTTCGGTCGTCGACCATCCGGAACGCCTGCCGCAGGCGCCGTACCGGTTCGAAGTTCCGGCGCCGAGAAGCGGCGTCGTATCGCGGATCGTCGCCGACGAGATCGGCGTCGCCGCGATGCTGCTCGGCGCGGGCCGCGCGACGAAGGAATCGGAGATCGACCTCGCGGTCGGCCTGATGCTGAACAAAAAAGTCGGCGAAGCCGTCGAAGAAGGACAATCGCTCGTGACGATTCATGCGAGCAGCGAAGACGTCGCGGCCGTCAAAGCCAAGATCCTGGCTTCGATCGAGATCTCGGATAGCGCCGAAGCGCCGACGCTGATCTACGGCACGATTACGGAGTAACGAAAACTTTTAGCATGAATTTCCTGGCGGCTTCCTCCGTTTGATTGCGGCGGAGGAAGCCGGCGTTCTCCAAATCCATATCCAACGTTTTCGGTCCCTCGGGCATCGAAAACGTTTTTTTGATTGCTAAATCGCTTGAATTTCATATATAGTTTAACCAAGCTGGCTAAAACCAGAAATCATATCGATTTAGGAGTGTTTAAAATGTCGGATACTTCTCGCCTGATTGCCGCAATCGCCGCTTTGGCTGCGGGTCTTTGCTTGTTTGCCGGTCATCTGCTCGGCCTGATCGCCTATCCCGCCGAAGGCAGCGTCGCCGGCAGTCTGTTCGTGCTTGCCGGACACACGCTGGCCGTTTTTCCGCTGATTGCGCTCGCCGCTTTTCTTCGTCCGGGCTTCGTTTCGCTTCTGGGCGCTCTCGGCTGCGTTTTGAGCACGATCGGCACCGTACTGACTTCGGCTGTCGTCTATGTCGAGACCGCCGAACTCGCGGGCGCCGACGCAAGCCCGGTCTGGGCCGCGGCTCCGGCCGCTTCGATCCAGGCGTTCGGGCCGCTTGTTTTTGTGGCGGGTCTGCTGCTGCTGGCCGGCTGCCTGCTGGCGGGCGCTTGGCGTGTCCGGGTTACGGGTCTGCTGTTAATGGCGGGCACGGTGCTGTTCGCGGCGGGCAGCGTATTTTCCGCTCCCTTTACGCAGGCGATCGTCGAAACGATCGGCTCGGGCGTAACGGCAGCCGGTTTTTTCTCCGGCGGACTCCTGCTTTTAAGCGGAAACTCCGTCAATTACAAAAACGGCGGCCGCCTGCCGTATACCGCCTGAGACTTTCGCGCCCGATGCGCGCTCGTTTGCGGCCGATTCTTCCTTTTTGGCAGCGCGATGCGGATATGCGAAAAACACCGGATGACGGAATTCCCGAAATCCGGTGTTTTTTTGCGTAAAAAATCTTAATCGTTCGGAACTTGGAGAAGCAAACGCGCGAAGCCTAATACCCGCGAATTTGTTTTTCTTTATATGCGTTTCAATTCTGCATCAAAACGATTCGATTTGGAAAAACAGACCGATCGCGTTAAAATATCTATTGGATATCAAAGCACGTATGCAAACTCCGGATGAACATGATTTAATTGAATACCCTGAACAGGAGGATGACAATGACGGATCACGAAGAGTATCGCTTCCAGGTCAACCTGAGCGGCATGATCGACATCCTGTCCAACCATTTGTACAGCAGTCCCCGCGTGTTCCTGCGCGAACTGCTCCAGAACGCCACCGACGCGATTACCGCGCGGCTGGAGCACGATCCTTCCGCCTCGGGCGAAGTGTTCGTCGAGCTGGCCGGTTCCGGTTCGAACGCCACCCTGCTCATGCAGGATAACGGCATCGGCCTTACCGAGGAAGACGTGCACGAATTCCTGGCCATGATCGGCCATTCGTCCAAGCGCAGCGGCGGCGAGCTGCTCGGCGAGACGTCGTTTATCGGCCGGTTCGGCATCGGACTGCTGTCGTGCTTCATGGTCAGCGACGAGATCGTCATGCTTACCCAGTCCGCCAAAGGCGGCCCGTCGATCGAATGGCGCGGCAAGCCGGACGGTACATACACCATTCGCAGACTCGATACTTCGCTGACGCCCGGCACCAAAGTGTATCTGCGCTGCAAGCCGGAGACCGATTTCTATTTCGAGCCGGAAACGGTCGAACTCGATCTGCTGCACTACGGCGCGCTGCTGCCTTACCCGATCCGTTTGTCGGCGGAAGGAAGTGAACGCCGGATCAATCCGGAACCGCCGGAGTGGATCTTCCGCCCCGAATTGATCCGCGGCCGCAGGGGCGAAGTGCTGCGCTTCGGCGAAAAAATGCTCGGCGAACGGTTTCGCGACTACATCCCGCTGCGCACGTCGGCCGGGCGCACGGGCGGCATCGCGTACATCCTGCCGCACGCCGTCAACTTGAACGCCAAACGCTCGCACAAAGTGTATCTCAAGCGCATGCTGATCTCCGAGCAGGCGGACAACATTTTGCCGGAGTGGGCGTTTTTCGTCAAATGCCTGATCTGGACCGACGAACTCCAGCCGACCGCGTCGCGCGAACACTTCTACGAAAACGAACAGCTCGAACGCGTGCGCGGCGAGCTGGGCGAATCGATCCGGGCCGAGCTGATCGCCATGAGCGAGACCGACCAGGACCGCCTGGGCCGCATCATCGATCTGCACGCGCTGTCGATGAAGAATCTCGCGGCGGAAGACGACGAGTTCTATCGGCTGATCCACCGCTGGCTGCCGTTCGAAAGCACTTACGGGTACAAAAGTCTGGGCGGGCTGCTGGACGAGCGCCGGACGATTTATTACACGGCGACGCTGGACCATTACCGCCAGCTCCGCCACGTCGCGTCCGCCCAGTCCATGCTTGTCGTGAACGCCGGTTACATTTACGAAAAAGAACTGCTCGACGCGCTGCACCGCATCCTGCCCGGAGCCGATATCCGCAGACTGCTGCCGGAAGACGTCTCGCTGGCGTTCACCGACCCGGATGCAGGCGAACGCGCCGCGTCGCTCGAAGCGATCCGCGCCGCGGACCTTGCGCTTCAGCGCTTCCGCTGCCGCGTGATGCTCAAGCGCTTCAAACCCGAGGAGCTGCCCGCGCTGTTCACGCTGCCGGAAGAAGCGGCGACGCTGCGCTCGATCGAACGCGCCGGCGAAGAAAGTCCGCAGGCGTTCGCATCGGTACTGGGAAGCCTCGGCGGTTCGCTGCAGGGCGGCGCGTACTCGATCCTGTATCTGAACCTGAACAACCCGGTGATCGGACGGCTGTTTGCCGGAGCCGGACGGCTTGCGAAACGCCTGGATACGCTGATCGAGATGCTGTACGCCAATGCGCTCATGATGGGCCATTATCCGATGAGCCGTTCCGAACTGGCGCTGCTCAATACGGGCATCCTGGCGCTGATCGACTGGAGCATGGAATCCGAAGACAAGGAGGATTAAGACGATATGGAAGATTATTCGATCGAATTCGAGGATTTGATGGAACAAGCGTACGATCTGCCGGACGGAGCGGCCAAGATTGCGCTGCTGGAACGGGCCGCGGAAATCGCCGATCTGGCGGGAGACACGGAGTCCGGTTACGAAGCGCGCGAAGCGATCGTCGAAGCCGGCAGCTTCGGCGGCTTCCCGATGAAGGCGATCGTGGCTTACTCCTGGCAGCTCGGCCAGTACGACCGCAATCCCGAAGCGTACGACGCGCATACGCTGCACTGGAACTACAAATGGGTGATCGACGACGTGCCGTCTTTCCCGGACGTGCCCGCCGAGCAAATCGACGGACTGCTGGAAGATCTGCGCCGGCGCTATCGCGAGTACGGCGTCGGCGACCGGACGTATCTGTACTACCGGTTCCGCCTGTCGATGTATATGGGCAAGCTGGACGAAGCCGGCGAGTATCTCAAAGAATTCCGCAAGCTGAAAAAAGATCAAATGAGCGACTGCGCCGCCTGCGAGCTGGACGAACAGGTGCAGTATCTGGTCATGACCGGCCAGGACGAGCAGGCGGTCAAGAAAGCGAAGCCGATCGTCGAAGGACGCCAGCGCTGCGCGCATGTGCCGCATGCGACGCTGCCGTTCCTGCTGCTGCCGCTGCACCGTCTGGGGCGGGAAGAAGAAGCGGAGAAGACGCGGGAGCAGAGTTACGCGCTGATCCGCGACAATATGAGCTTCGTGGACGGATTCGCCGAGCATATCGGCTATCTCTCCGTCGTCGATCCGCAGCGCGCGCTGCCGCTGCTGGACCGCCACCTGCCGCAGGTGGAATCGCACGAGGAACCGCTGAGCCGGATGCTGTTTTTCCTGAATTCCGCCGCGCTGCTGCGCAGGCTGGAACGCGCCGGCGAAGCTTTCGCGATCAACCTGCCGCCTTCCTCGCGCTTCTACGAGCTGGCGGACAAGCCCGTCGAGCTGCGCGCGAAGCTGGAGGAAGAAGCGTTCGCGACGGCCGCGGCGCTCGACAAGCGCAACGGCAACGACTATTACGTGAATTACGGCCAGGAACTGCTGAAGGAGCGGGGATAAAGGAGAGGAGCAGGGAATGATCCTCGCTCCTTCTCAGGCTGTCGAGAAAGCCGGGTATGGTTCCAAACGGAAAATAGCGGCACAGGTACACTTATTTGGGGCGAAATCCTTCGATTTCTCCAAATAGCGACGCAGGTGCAGCTATTCGGGGATCAGAGGCCGAATCGAAGCGCAAAAGTTCGAAATAGATGTATGAGTGCAGTTATTTGCTCGAAAACGTAAGAGAAAGCCGGAATAAGGGCCTATACGCAGCTATTTGGATTCTTCTTGCCGCTGGCTTTATTTCTCCAGCCCTTTACCTGACTTCGATGCCGAGGATCTCGTCTTTCTCCTGCAATAAAGGCATCAGTTCGTCCGTGCTCATGCCTCTGGGCAGACGGACGACCATGTCGAGCGTCAATCGACGCTTCTCTTCGTCTTTGGACACGGCTTTGAAATTGATCACGGTCAGGCCCCGCTCCTCGATCAGCTTCTGGAAACGTTCGGTCGCTTCCTTTTCCTGGCGCACCGTAACCACCAGCCGCTGCGTAGCCGCAATGAGCTTGCCTTTGTATTTGCTGTGCATCATAATCTGCGTCAGATAGATCATCAGCGTCGCCGCGATGCCCAGTATGTACAATCCCGCGCCCATCGCCATTCCGACGCCCGCGGTCGCCCACATGCCGGCCGCCGTCGTCAGCCCGTTGATCGCATATTTGCGCATAAAGATCATGCCCGCGCCGAGGAAGCCGATCCCGCTGACGATCTCGGACGCGACTTTGGTCGGATCGATCTGCACGCCGTCGCGCCCTTCCAGATCCATGAACCCGTATTTGGAAATCACCATAATCAGCGCCGCGCCCACGGCCACGATAAAGTGCGTCCGCGTCCCCGCTTCCTTGCGCCTGCTTTTTCGCTCGTAGCCGATCAGCGCCCCGCACATGCCGGCAATCAGGATCCGCAGCAGATGTTCCAGCTCCAGCGGCAGATCCACCATATCGAAATACTCCATGACACCCGGCTCCTTTCCGTAAAAGCCTGCTCTCTTTGAACTTTCTGCTAGGGCGTGTCTCAAAACTTACTGAAGTGCATCTTTATCCGTGTTTTCGCCCTCTAAATGAACCGTACTTAAAGCGTGTACGCTTCATTCAACGAATGAACCTTACTTAAAGCGTGTACGCTTCATTCAACGAATGAACCTTACTTAAAGCGTGTACGCTCCATTCAACGAATGAACCTTACTTAAAGCGTGTACGCTTCATTCAACGCCGCGTCACTTTCCCTTGACGTGCCCCCGGCACGCCTTCGAAAAAGTTCCTTGTTGAGAACAAAAATCCAGTCAAATCCGCACCTTCAAAGTTTTAAGACACATCCTAATTTTTACCCAGCGTTTACCGGTTTGCGGACGCTTTTTTTACGATTGCTCGCAACATTTGTCGAAAAGACGCCGTCTGAAAAAGCAGAAGTCCATTCCAAAGGAGAGTGAAAGACATGAAAAACAAAATCGTCAAAACGCTGCTGGCTTCTTCGGCCGCGGCCGCTATTCTGCTTTCGGGCACAGCCGGCGGTTCCGCTTATGCGGCTTCGGCGTTTAAAGACGTAGAAGGTTATCCGCAGGCCGCGCAGATTACAGCGCTCCAGCAGGCGGGCATCTTCAAAGGCGGCTCGGACGGCACATTCAATCCGCAGGGCATCCTGACCAACGCCCAGGCGGTTCAGCTGACCGTGGACACGTTCGGCCTGAATATCGACAATCTGCGCTTTATCAAGAAACCGGAAGCGTCCGACTCGTTCCCGAAAGCGAAAAACGACGCCTGGTATTCCGGCGCGCTTATCATCGCCGCATACAGCGGTCTGGAACTGCCGCGCGATCTGGACCCGAACGCTCCGGCCACGCGGTCTTCGTTCGCTTCGATGCTGATCCGCGCCGGACAAAGCTCGGGCGCGCTGCCGATGCTGCGTCTGGTTCCGGTGGACATCAAAGACGAAGCGTCCATCCCGGACGGAGGCAGCGGACCGATGCAGGAAGCGCTGGCGTTCGGCCTGCTCAAGCTCGACAAAGACGGCAATATCCGTCCGAACCAATCGCTGACCCGCGCCGAAGCGGCGGCCGTACTCTACCAGGCGGCGGTCAAAGGCCATGCGATCGAAGCGAAGTAACCGCAAGAGCGTGAAAAAAGACCGGCCGCAGGGCCGGTCCGAACGCATGCGATACCCGTCGTCGGTTCACGATCGGCCCTCAGCGCCGCGTCGCTCAATCGTCGTCGCCGTCATCGTCGAAGTCCGCTTCGAACGACAGGACTTTGCCCGTGTTCGCATCGACATCGACATCGGCTTCGCCGTCCGCCGTTTTGACTTCGATTTCATAAACATAGCGGCCGTCTTCTTTGTCGAGGTCGAGATCGGTTACCGTGCCGCCTCCGGCCTGCTTCACGGCGATATCTTCCGCCTGCTCGGACGTAATCTTCACCGCGGCCGCGGACTGCTGCGCCGATCGGTCGCTGCCGCCGCGGTCGTCGTTGCCGTCGTCGTCGTTCACGACTTTAAGCACCGAACCGGTGTAAGCGTCGATCCAGACGTCCACATCGCCGCCCGTTTTGCGGTCGATATCCACTTCATAGTAGGTTTTGCCGTTTTTCGTTTCCAATTCGATATCGTCCACCGTGCCAGTTTGCGCTTTGAGCGCCGCGGCTTTGGCCTGGTCCAATGTAATCAAAGAACCGCCGTTCGAGCTCGTCTGCGCGGAAGCGTTTGTCGCCGCCGATGCTCCGGACGATGCCGGGGAAGCCGCTCCGCTTTGTCCGGCGCCGCTTGCGAAAGCCGCCGTTCCTCCGAGTGCCAGGGCCGCCGCTGCCGCGCCGGCGATCAGTTTGCGTTTTACCATGTCGATCTCCTCCTTAATGATTGCTCTCTGTTGCAGGGCTTTTCTCCTGCTGCATCTATAGAATAAACGCGGCGTCTGAGAACGCAGCGAGAGAACCATTAGAATTCGATGAGAAAATAAAAAAGCCGGTTCCGCGGCGATTTACGCGGAACCGGCTTTCTTTAACTGTCGTCTTCTTCCCAGGTGATCGACTGCACGCCGCCGGAGACCGCATTGACCTGCACGGAAGCTTCCCGCCCGTTCTCCAGTTCGATCTCGACCAGGTAATAAGCTTCCCCGTCGTCTTCGGTGCGAAGCTCGGCATCGCTGTCCTCCACCGGCGAACCGGCCTGGGCCAGCGCTTCCTCGGCGCGGCGCTCCGCCTGCTTCTCCGTCAGCAGCTTTGCCGGCTGTTTGCCGCCGCTGCCACCCGCGTCGTCCGTACCGCCCGGTTCGCCGCCGCTGTCCGCCGGATTCGTTCCGCCGTTACCCGGCGATTCCGATTCCCCTGCCGATCCGCCGTTATCGCCGGGATTGCCGGCATCGCCCCCGCCGTTCCCTCCGTTTTCGGCGCCGCTGCCGCCGGCCGTACCGCTTCCTCCATCCGCGCCCGGAGCCGTCCCGCCGGAAACCGGTTCCTCCGAAAGCGTCTCGCCGGTAGACGCATTCAGTTCCAGCAGCCGGCGCTCGCCGGAAGTCGTTTCGATCTCCGCCGCGTACAGATGTCCGCCTTGCGCGGACGCCGAAGATTCCAGTTCGAGCCGCAGAATCTTTGCGCCTTCATACCGCCGCTCCAACTGCGCCTTCATTTCGCTGCGGCCGAGAATGCCGCCCTGCGCCTCGTCGGCCGCTTCCAGCCGGCGGATCGCTTCGATGCGCCCGTCCGCGGCGGCCAGCGAGACCGCGTACAGTCCTGCCGAGGTGCGCAGCGTCATCTCGTAGCGTCCGCCGCTGCGCTCGGCCGACTCCACGTTGCCCGGGTACTGCGCCAGCAGCGCCTGCTCGGCCTGGTCCGCCGTCAATGCCGGTTCCGCCCCGCTCCAGGGGCTCCACCAGATCAGCGCCGCCGCTGCCGCCGCAAGCCCGATTCCCGCCGCCGCGGCTGTGCGTCGTTTCATGGTCGCTTCGCTCCTTTCCGCGCGCGCCGCTCTTCGGTCCGCCCGCTTCGCCGTCCCGCGCCGCTCCGCGCATGACGGCTTTCGCCCCATTCGTCTGCCGCTTCCCGCGCCTCCGGAAACATCAGCCATACCGTCGTGCCTTCGCCCGGCTCGCTGTCGATGCGGATCTCCGCGCCCAGCGCGTCCGCGATGTCTTTCGCCAGCGACAGCCCAAGACCCGAGCCGCCCGCATCCTGCTGACGGGTCCGGGATACATCCACGCGATAGAAGCGGTCGAACACCTTCGGCAGTTCGTCCGCCGGAATGCCGATGCCTTTGTCCGTAACGGACAGCGCCGCGGCGCCCTCCCCGCCGGAATGCGCTTTGACCTCGATATCGCCTTCGCTGTATTTCCGGGCGTTATCGAGCAGGATGAACAGCAGCTGACGCACTTTGGACGCATCCGTCAGCACCCGGACGGCCGCCGGCGCTTCCACCCCGATCGTCCTGCCGTAAGCACCCGAGAAAGAACGCGCCGACTCCCGCGCGCATTCCGCCAGATCCGTTTCGGACAGCTCCAGGCTTTCCGCGTCCGGCCTGCGCGCCAGCTGCAGCAGCTGCTCGGTCAGCTCGCGCATGCGCACCGATTCGGACAAAATCGCGTCCACCGCTTCGTCGAACACTTCCGGCCGTTCCCGGCCGCGGCGGCGCAGCAGGCTCGCGTAGCTCTCGATAATCGTCAGCGGCGTCTTGAGTTCGTGCGAGGCGTCGGAAACGAAGCGTTCCTGCCGCAGAAAGTTCGCTTCCAGCAGCCCGATCATCTCGTTGAATTTCCGCTCCATCTCGGCCAGTTCGTCGCCCTGCTTCGCCTTCGTTTCGATTCGCTGAAATTTGCCGCTGCGCCGGATATCGCCCATCGTGCCGGTCAGCGCGGCGATCGGCCTGACGATCCGGTTCGCCAGCACCCGGCTGGCGAATACGGCGGGAATCAGTGCCAGCAGCGCAACCAGCACCAGCACGGTACGCAGCACGACCAGCCGGTTCTCCGTATCCGCGATGCTGCGGCTGACCTGGAGGCTGACCACTTCGCCGTCCGTCCAGATCACCGGCACGGACACGCGGATATACCCGTGTCCTTTGTCGTCGAGCCGCTCGGTCGCGCGCGAATCGCGGTAAGCGTAAGGCGCCTGAGCCAGCCCGGCCGCGTCGCCCGTCGTGACCGCGGGCAGGCTGCTTCCGCCGGCGCGCACGATCCGCAGCATGCCGTCCGCCGGCGCATAAGCGCGCAGCAGATCGTCCGGCGCTACCTCCGAAGCGTTTTCGCGCACCCGGCCGGCAATCAGCTCCGCTTCGGTTTCGATGCGGCTCGTTTCGTCGTCCAGCGACATTTTCTCGAACAGCAGATAGACCGAAGCGCATACCAGAGCCAGCAGCACCGCGAACAGCACGGACGTATACAAATAAATTTTGCTTTTCAGCTTCATGAAGGCTCCTTCAGCACATAGCCGACGCCGCGCACCGTTTGGATCAGTTCGGGCGTATCCGCTTCTCCGATTTTTTTGCGGACATAGCGGATATAAACGTCGACGATATTCGTGTCACCCGCGTAATCGTAGCCCCATACTTCGCGGATCAGCTGCTCCCGGCTCAGCACCTGTCGCTGGTTGCGCAGCAGGAACACGAGCAGATCGAATTCGCGCGGCGTCAGGTCGATCCGGCGGTCTGCGCGGAACACTTCGCGCGTGCGTTCGTTCAACCGCAGATCGCCCGCGCTCAGCTCGCCGCCGGCCGGCCCGGCTGTTTCATCCGATCCTTCGCCCGCCGCTTCCGGGGCCGCGCTTTCAAGCGCGGCGCGCACCCTCAGCGCCGAGCGGACGCGGGCCAGCAGTTCCTCGATGCGAAACGGCTTGGTCACGTAATCGCTCGCGCCGAGATCCAGTCCCGCCACTTTGTCTTCGACCGAATCCCGGGCCGTCAGCAGAATAACCGGCGTGCGCGGATCGGACGCGCGAATCCGGCGCAGCACCTCGATTCCGCTCAGTCCCGGCAGCATAACGTCCAGCAGCACCAGGTCCCAACCGCCCTGCCGGTAAATCTCCAGCCCTTCCGTGCCCGAAGCGGCGCGGCCCGTCCGGTATCCTTCGTATTCGAGCTCAAGTTCGAGCAGTCGGCCGATCTTGTCTTCATCCTCGATAATCAGCACCGCTTCGCCCATTTCGACGTCCTCCTCTTCCCGCGGCACCGCCGCCGTGCTTTTCCCCATTTTAGCCAAACTGCGCCCGATCCGCCAGAAGCGCGCGGTTAGGCGGGTAATTCCGGCCGAACTTTTTAACGCCGGCATTTGCTTTAACCGCCGCCTTTTTTCGCGTTTTTTTTATTTTTTCGCGCTTTGCGGCAAAAAAATATTTTACATTGGTTGTTACCTTTTTTATACTTATGTGATATACCCGGCCTGAATCCGACGGATCGGGACCGGCGCTTCAACCGCTGGAGCAGATAAAAAAAGCTGAAAGTATCCAATGGGAGGGTTTATCCATGCAGCAAACCATCAAAATCGGTATCGTCGGTTACGGTAATCTCGGACGGGGCGTGCGCAGCGCGATCGAGCAGAATGCGGATCTGGAGCTGGTCGCCGTCTTCAGCCGCAGAGATCCCAAATCGCTAGAAGAGCGCGGCGAATCCGTTCGCTTTGTACATATTGCGGATGTGGAGAGCTATCGCGGACAGATCGACGTCATGATTCTGTGCGGCGGTTCCGCCACCGATCTGCCGGAGCAAACGCCGCAGCTCGCGAAGTCGTTCCACACGGTCGACAGCTTCGATACGCATGCCAAGATTCCCGAGTTTTACGAAA
Source organism: Saccharibacillus sp. CPCC 101409 (assembly GCF_030518235.1). Lineage (GTDB taxonomy): Bacteria > Bacillota > Bacilli > Paenibacillales > Paenibacillaceae > Saccharibacillus. The sequence continues at coordinate 102,049 of NZ_JAULSA010000004.1, forward strand.
CGGTCAATGCGGCAGCCTCGCAGGGAGGCTTCGTCAGCGTCATTTCGACCGGCTGGGACCCGGGGCTGTTCTCCATGAACCGGCTGCTGGCCCAATCGATCCTGCCGGAAGGCAAAGAATACACGTTCTGGGGCAAAGGCGTCAGCCAGGGCCACTCCGACGCGATCCGGCGCATCCCGGGCGTCAAAGCCGGCGTGCAGTACACCGTGCCGGTCCAAACGGCGATCGATCTGATCCGCGCCGGCGAAACGCCGGAGTTCGAAACGCGCGACAAGCATAACCGCGACTGTTACGTCGTTGCCGAAGAAGGCGCCGACCTGGACGCGATTCGCGAAGCGATCGTGACGATGCCGAATTATTTTGCCGACTACAATACGACGGTAACGTTTATCGATATGGAAGAACTGCGCGAGCAGCATTCCGGCATGCCGCACGGCGGATTCGTAATCCGCAGCGGCGTAACCGGCAGCGGCACGAAGCAGCGGATCGAATTCGGGCTTGAGCTGGAAAGCAATCCCGAATTCACCGCCAGCGTGCTTGTCGCGTACGCGCGCGCCGCTTTCCGTCTGGGCGGCGAAGGACAAACGGGCGCGCGGACGGTGTTCGATATTCCGCTCGGCTATCTGTCGCCGAAATCCGCGGAAGAACTGCGCCGCGAACTGCTGTAAGAAGCTGCAAGAATAAGATCCCGCATGCCGGGGGCTGTACCGCAAACCGATCGGCCGGTTCGAATTCAAAGACTCCTTCGACGTTCGAAAAATCTTCGTCTCCCGCCTGCTTAACGGCGGGAGACGGGGACAGGGCCGGTTCGAAGTTTGCCTATCCGCCGCGCATGCCGCTTTATCACGCTGACGCTTGGTCCCGGCTCTCCGGAAAAGTTCCGCGGAGCCGATCGGACCGTCCCCCGATTGTTTGCCTCGTCCGGCCGGCCGCGCCGCTTTCGGTCTTGCTGTACAGGAAGCCGGCCGGATATCCAAATTCGATACCAGGGAGTGCTGCCAACCATGATCGAAACTTATAGCCAAAGCGCCGTCGCCGAAGCGAAGGCCTATGTCGAAAACGTCTATCGTTCCGTCGTTCTGCGCAATCCGCACGAAAGCGAATTCCACCAAGCCGCCCGCGAAATCTTCGATTCTCTTGTGCCGGTATTCGCCAAGCATCCCGATTACCGCCAGCTCGGTCTGCTCGAACGCTTGTCCGAACCGGAGCGCATGGTTACGTTCCGCGTGGCCTGGGTCGACGATTCGGGACGCGTGCAGGTCAACCGCGGCTTCCGCGTCCAGTTCAACAGCGCGATCGGCCCGTACAAAGGCGGCCTGCGCTTCCATCCGTCGGTCAACGCCAGCATCGTCAAGTTCCTCGGCTTCGAACAGGTGCTGAAGAACTCGCTGACCGGCCAGCCGATCGGCGGCGGCAAAGGCGGAGCGGACTTCGATCCCAAAGGCAAATCGGACATGGAGATCATGCGCTTCTGTCAGAGCTTCATGACCGAGCTGTACCGCCATATCGGCGCGGACACGGACGTGCCGGCCGGCGATATCGGCGTTGGCTCGCGGGAGATCGGCTATCTGTACGGCCAGTACAAGCGGATCCGCGGCGCCAGCGAAGCGGGCGTGCTGACCGGCAAGAACCCGCTGTACGGCGGCAGCCTCGCGCGGACCGAAGCGACGGGCTACGGCTGCGTCTACTTCGTGCAGAAGATGCTGCAAAGCGCGGATCTGGACTTCCGCGGCAGCCGGGTCGTCGTGTCGGGATCGGGCAACGTCTCGATCTACGCGATGGAAAAAGCGATCCAACTCGGCGCGACCGTCGTCGCGTGCAGCGATTCCGCCGGCTATATCCACGATCCGGACGGCATCGATCTGGAAACGGTGAAGCGGATCAAGGAAGCCGGCCGGGGCAGGATCGCCGAGTATGCGGCCGAGCATCCGCAGGCGATCTACGTCGAAGGGTGCGGCGGCATCTGGAGCCTGCCGTGCGAGATCGCGCTGCCCTGCGCGACGCAGAACGAGCTTAACGAGCAGGACGCGGAGCGCCTGATCGCCAACGGCGTCAAAGCCGTGGGCGAAGGCGCCAACATGCCTTCGACGCTCGAAGCGATCGACCGTTTCCACGCGGCGGGCGTGCTGTTCGGACCTGCCAAAGCGGCCAATGCCGGCGGCGTGGCCGTCTCGGCGCTCGAAATGGCGCAGAACAGCGCCCGCGTCTCCTGGACGTTCGAGAAGGTGGACGGCCAGCTGCACCGCATCATGGAAAAGATTTATGCGGACTGTACCGAGGCGGCCGAGGAATACGGCCATCCCGGCAATCTGGTAGTCGGCGCCAATATCTCCGGCTTCCTCAAAGTCGCCGGTGCCATGATCGCCCAGGGCGTGGTGTAAACCGACTCTCTAATCGCTATAAACGAAATCGCAAATAACTGCGCAGATACAACTAATTCCCGGAAATCGGCGGTTTTTGAGCCAATAACTGCGCAGGTACAACTAAATCGCGATTTTTACGCTCCGATTCGCCGTTAGGCGCGAAATAGTTGCATCTCCGCGCTTATTTCAAATCGCCACGGCTTTCCGCATCAAATAGCTGCGTCTGCGCGCTTATGTACGGTTCAGGCAAGGTTCATTCGTTGAATGAAGCGTACACGTCCTGCTGCTTTGTCACCGATGAATGTAAGGTTAGGCTTGGCTGACCCCCACCATTTGAAGTGTGACAAAGTACTATCTCCAAACGATAAAGGCTTCGTTCTCCGTATCATCCGGAGAACGAAGCCTTTATCGCGTCGCCGGCTCAAGCAGGCGGCGCTTGACTTGCGAGGCTTGACTTGTGAAGCCGATGCGCCTCAAATCCGCATCGTATCCGTTCGATACTCCTTGATCGACGAGCGGATGCGCTTGGCGTCCCAGTTCTCTTCGGCGGCGCGGGCGCAGAGCGACGGAAACTCTTTGTCGCCGGCGTTGCGCAGCGCGATGATCTGGGGCAGCCCCAGCCGGCGGTCCAGTTCGCGCCCCGTGAGGCGATAGTATCGGAACTGCTCTTCGATCCGCACGATGCGGTCCTGCGTTTTGGTCGCGTAGACGCGCATGCGAAGCAGCGCGAGCAGCAGCACGAACGCCAGGCCGACCAGAATCCAGGCGGGCAGCGAATCGACGTCCCGGCCCAGTACGCGAACCAGATTGACGATCGACGCAATCAGCACGATCAGCCCGAGCGGCAGCGCCAGGAAATGATGCGGCCAGTCGAAGCGCACACTGAATTTTTTTGGTTGATCCAATGTCTTCCCCTCTTTTCTCCAAACTTCCCGGCCCGGAAAAATCCCCGGCCGCTACGTTCTATTACACGTCCGGCGCGGTTGGCAACCATGCGGACGCCGGGGAAGCGAAAAGGAAGCCCCGAAGCGGCTCAGCGCCCGGCGGGCTGGTCGGGAAAAGCGGCGCCGCGCCGGTACTGGTTCGGCGATACGCCCATCACTTTTTTGAACGCGGTGCTGAAGTAATGCTGGCTGTCGTAGCCGCTTTGCTCCGCGATTTCGTAGATCGGCAGATCGGTCGAGTTCAGCAGTTGGATCGCCCGTCGGATGCGGGTATGGGTCAGCAGCGCCACGAAGGAATCGCCCAGCTCTTTTTTGAGCACCCGGCTCAAATACACGGGCGACACCTGAAGATTCCGCGCGAACGATTCCAGCGTCAGCTCGGGATCGCCGTAATAGTCCCGGATATATTCCCGCGCGCGCCGCACAAGCGGCGACAGCTGGGCGTCTTTGTACACCGCTTCCCGGCAGCGCTTGTACACTTCGGGCAGCGAAGCCGCCGCGCCGCCCACGCTCTCCATATGCGCCTGCACGGTAATCTTGAGGAACTGCCGCACGCTGCGCTCGATCTGCGCGGTCATGCCGTCTTCGGCTTCGTCCCACAGAAACAGCAGAAGCAATCCGGCGGAATCGCGGATCAGCATGCTGCGCCGCGTCCCGGCCAGCTCCGACACGATATTCTCCGCCGCGAACAGATACAGCTGCCGGTCGTTCTCCCGAATGACCGGCTGCGCCGCTTCGGGTTCCGGCCAGCGCACCACGCACAGCTGAGCGGGACTTGCCGGCGGCAGACCCAGGAACCGCAGCCGCTCTTCCGCCTCTTCTTCCTCCAGCAGGCCTTCCGCCCATTCCTGGCCGAAGCGGGCCTGGAGCATCGGGATATTGCGCCGGATCTGCTCCGACGCAAGCTTCAGGTACTCATCCTGCTTCGCCCGGTTGTCGAGATTTTCTTTGACCCGCAGCAGCACCCCGCGCAGCAGTTCGGGATTAACCGGCTTGAGGATATAATCTTCGACGCCGAGCCGGATGCCTTCGCGCGCGTAATCGAATTCGTCGTGTCCGGTAATAATCACGAACCGGCAGTCCGGCAGGCGTTCGCGCAGTTTCTTCATCAGTTCGATGCCGCTGAGAAACGGCATATTCATATCGACCAGCACCAGGCTGGGATTCAGCTCCAGCGCAAGTTCCAGCGCTTCTTCCCCGTCTTCGGCTTCGCCGGCCACTTCCATGCCCAGCGCCGCCCAATCCACGGCTTCTCTCAATCCTTCGCGGATAATCGGTTCGTCGTCCGCGATCAATACCCGATACGGCGCTTCTTTCATGTTTCCTCCTCCTGTTCCTTGTCGCTCGCAATCGCCGGCGGCTCCGTCAGCAGCGGATGCCGGACCGTCACGACCGTGCCTTCGCCCGCTTCGCTCCCGATCCCGATGCCGTACGCTTCGCCGAACGCGAGCCGCAGCCTCGCCTGCACGTTCAGCATGCCGTAGCTGCGGCCGCTGCGCTCCCGCTCGGACGCCTGGCGCTCCAGCGCTTCCAGCGGCTCCGCCAGCTTGCAGCGCAACTCTCCCAGCCGCTCCGGCTCCATGCCGGCGCCGTCGTCCCGTACGGTCAGGATCAGCGCGCCCGCTTCGGCGTTAACGGCGATCGAGATGCGGCCCGGTCCCCGCCGCGCCTTGATCCCGTGATAGATCGCGTTCTCCACCAGCGGCTGGAGCAGCAGCTTCAGTACGAACAAGCCGCCAGCTTCGGTTTCCGGTCCCGCTTCGATATCCACGACCAGGCGACCCTTGTACCGGGTCTTCTGGATCAGCAGATAGCTGCGGATATGCTCCAGCTCGTCCGTCAGCGGAATGATATTACTGCCTTTGCTGAGCCCGATGCGGAACAGCTTCGACAGCGACTCGACCATTTCCGAGACTTCGTCCGCGCCTTTCTTGCGCGCCATCCAGTGAATCGTGTCCAGTGTATTGTACAGAAAATGCGGCTTGATATTATCCTGCAAACTGCGCAGCTCCGCTTCCCTCTTCTGCCGCTCCTTCCGTTCGCTCAACCGGATCAGCCGCCGCAGCTCGACCAGCATGTGGTTGAAGCTGCGCCCGAGCATCCCGACCTCGTCGCCCCGCTTCCCTTCGTAGCGGACCGACAAGTCGCCCGATTCCGCCTGCCGCATAAAAGCCATCAGCTGGCTGATCGGCCTGGAGATGGAGCGCGACAGCCGCAGCGACGCGGTCAGCCCCGACAAGCAGACGAGGAACAGGAAGCAGATGACGTAGAAATGAATCTGCCGCACTTCGTAGCCCGTTTCGCGCGTCAGGAACACGCCCGCGGTCGTCCAGCCCGTAAACGAAGACGTCGCATAGATCAGCTGAAGCTCCCGCCCGTCCACATTCCGCGTGACCGAGCCGGAATCGCCGCCCGCGAACCACGCCGGCGGCAGGCTGTCCGTATACGGCTCGTCCGGCGCATAGATCACGCCGCCGCTCTGATCCGTGACGGTCAAATAGCCGGTCCGCCCGAGCTTGACGTCGCGGGCCGCTTTGGACACCGTCCACAGCTTGAGGTCGATCAGCACCACGCCGATCGCCCGCTCCGTATCGGGATCGACGACGGCCCTCACGACCGTCACCACTTCGTCGTCCCGGTAATTGACGTGCGAGGTCAAATTGCGCTGCGAAGGCTGGCCGAGGATCGTGAACAGCCCTTCGCTGGCGACCGCCCGCTTGTACCAGTCTTCCCGCGTCAGGTTGTCCGCCGTCCGGGCGTACAGCTCGTTGCTGACATAGCTGCCGCCTCGGCCGACGACCAGCAGTCCGGCGATCTCCGGGTACAGCGTCGTGTAGCGCTGGAGATACTGCTTCAATTGATACAAGTCCGCGCCGGACTCCAGCCCGCCGGTCATAAAAGACCGGATGCCGCTGTCGAAGCCGATCAGGTACGTCATATTCTGGAGATTCTCCATGTCGCTGTCCAGCGTCTGGTTGACTTTGCCGATCAGCTGGAGCGTGTGGTCCACCGCCTGTCTTTCCAGCACCCTGCTGACGGTCCAGTTCACCAGGTAGCCGAGCCCGATTGACGGCAGCAGGCTGATCAGCAGAAACAGGATCATCAGCTGGTAGCGCAGACGCAGATCGTGCAGACGCAGTCCCTTCAACCTTTTAAACGTCCGCATAACCGGTTTCGCCGCGCGGCCGCCGTCGTTACCGTCGTTATTTCGCATAATAATCGTCCACGTTCTCCGGCGTCACGACCGAGATGCCCGTATCGACCCCCACAGGCAGCGGAGATACATCGCCGGAAGCGGCGGGAGACGGAATCGTCAGGTCGTGGTGCAGATGGAACAGATACTGGAGCGACCAGTAGCCCATATTCCACGTTCCCTGCGCGATCGTCGCCGAGATACTGCCTTCGCGGATCATATCGAGCGTATCTTTGTCGGTATCGAACGCGATAACGCGCAGCTTTTCTTCGCGCTCCAGTTCTCCCGCCGCTTCGCCCGCGCCTTTGCCCCCGGCCGCTTCGGTCACGAACACCCCGGCCAGATCGGGATACTTGTCCAGCAGCTTTTCGGTCAGGTCTTTCGCCACCATGGCGTCGCCTTTGTCGTCTTCCACCGCGACCACCCGCATGCCCGGATACGACTGCGCGACCGCTTCGCGGAATCCCTGCGTCCGCTCGTCGTGGTTCTGCTGGGACGGCAGCGTTACCACCGCCACTTTGCCTTTGCCGCCGAGCAGATCGGCCATCCGGTCCGCCGCGGCCTCGCCCGCCGCGTAGTTGTCCGTGCCCAGAAACGAATACGCTTTGCTGCCCGGCGCGCCCGAATCGAACAGCACGACCGGAATGCCCGCGTCCACCGCTTTGTCGATCACGCCGGTCAGCGACGTGGGATCGAGCGCGGAAATCGCGATGCCCGCCGGTTTTTTGGCGATAATCTGCTCCAGTACAGTAATCTGTTCCCTCGCATCGTACTGGGTCGCGCCGCGGTACTCGATCGATACATTCAGCGCTTCCGCCGCGTCTTCGAAGCCTTTGAGGCAGCTTTTCCAGTATTCGATGCCCGATAAAAAAGTGACCATGACGTAATTCTCGCCGAGTTCTCCCCGCAGCTCCTCCGAGCGGAACGATCGTTCGCTTTCCGAATTGGTGTAAACGTGCTGGACCACATACGCCAAAAAGGCGGCAATCAGCACGACGTAAAGCAGAGCCGTTTTCTTCACGGGGACGTTCTCCTCCTTGTATTCGCCTGCGCGGCCTGCGCCGCCGTTCACCCTACAGTGTATCCAAATCCGATCGCGAAAAAAAGAGCGGACAGCCCGCGGATCATTCGCCCGGAAAAAGGCAAAACCGTACCCGCGCATCGGGATCCCCCGCGGCGGGTACGGCTGACAGCCGCTTAAAGAGTTGACGTCAATCCGGATCAGGCGACTCTTTTGTTTTTGTTGTAAATATCGAACGCCACCGCGAGCAGCAGCACCAGGCCTTTGATGCCCTGCTGCCAGTCGATGCCGAGGCCGATCAGAGACATGCCGTTGTTGAGCACGCCCATGACCAGGCCGCCGATGATCGCGCCGAATACGGTGCCGATGCCGCCGGAAGCGGACGCCCCGCCGATAAAGCAGGCCGCGATCGCGTCGAGTTCGAAGTTGGTGCCGGCTTTCGGCGTCGCCGCGTTCAGACGGGCCGCGAAGATCAGGCCGCTGACGGCGGCCAGCATGCCCATATTGACGAAGACCCAGAACGTGACTTTTTTCGTTTTGACGCCCGACAATCCCGCCGCTTTCTCGTTGCCGCCCAGCGCGTAGATATGCCGGCCCATTACGGTCTTGTTCATCACGAACGAATAGGCGAGCACCAGGATGAACAGCAGCACCAGGATATTCGGAATGCCCGCGTAGCTCGCCAGCATGAACGTGAACACGTTGATGACGATCGCGATCACGGCCAGCTTGAGAATGAACAGTCCGTTCGAAGACGTTTCGAACTTATACTTGGCCTGCTCGCGGCGTCCGCGCAGCTCGTTCAGGACGAACAGCACCGTGAACACGATGCCCGCCAGGATCGCGACCATATTGGTCGCCGTATCGGCCAGGTTCGGCAGGAAGCCGGCGCTGATCTTGGTGAATCCGCCCGGGAACGGCGAGATCGACTGCCCTTCCAGCACGATCATGGTCAGGCCGCGGAACAGCAGCATGCCGGCCAGCGTCACGATAAACGCCGGTATCTTGACGTACGCGACCCAGAAGCCCTGCCAGGCGCCGATCAATCCGCCGACGACCAGCGAAGCGATTACGGCGATCCAGGCCGGAAGGCCCCAGTCCACCATCATGATCGCGGAGATCGCGCCGACGAACGCCGCGACCGAGCCGACGGACAGATCGATATGCCCGGTGATGATGACGAGCACCATGCCGATCGCGAGCACGAGAATGTAGCTGTTTTGCAGAATCAGGTTCGTGATATTGATAGGCTTGACGAGCAGGCCGCCGGTCAGCGCCGTAAACAGAATCATGATGACCACGAGGGCGATAATCATGCCGTACTGACGGACATTGCTTTTAAACAGTTTGTTGATCGCTTCCACGCTTAACCCCTCCAGTATTGGTCATGTATTTCATCAGCGTTTCCTGCGACGCCTGCTCGCGGCCGACTTCGCCCGTGATCCGGCCGGCGTTCATGACGTAGATCCGGTCGCTGAGCCCGATCACTTCCGGCAGTTCCGACGAGATCACGAGCACGGCTTTGCCCTGGGCGGCGAGCTGATGAATAATCGTATAGATTTCGTATTTGGCGCCGACGTCGATGCCCCGCGTGGGCTCGTCCAGGATCAGGATATCCGGTCCGGCGAAGATCCATTTGCCGAGTACGACTTTCTGCTGGTTGCCGCCGCTCAGATTGCCCGTTTTTTGCAGGATGCTCGGCGCTTTGATATTCATGCGCTTGCGCATATCCTCGGCCACCAGCACTTCTTCGTGCTCGTTGACGACCGCGCGCCTGGTCAGCTTGCCGATACCGGTCAGCGAGATGTTGCGCTTGATATCGTCCATCAGGATCAGCCCGTATTCTTTGCGGTCTTCGGTCACATACGCGAAGCCGTTCCCGATCGCCTGGTTGACGGTGTCGTTGCGAATCTCCCGGCCGTCCTTGAGCAGCTTTCCGCTGATATTGCGTCCGTACGCTTTGCCGAAAATGCTCATCGCAAGTTCCGTCCGTCCCGCGCCCATCAGCCCCGCGATCCCCACGATTTCGCCGTGGCGAAGCGTCATGTTGATGCTGTCGAGCGCTTTGCGGTCGGGATGATGTTCGTGATAAACCGTCCAGTCCCGCACTTCGAGCGCCACATCGCCGATCTCCGGCTTGCGTTCGGGGAAGCGCTGCGTCATATCGCGTCCAACCATGCCGCTGATAATCCGGTCTTCCGTTACCTGATCGGCTTGCATATCCATCGTTTCGATCGTATGTCCGTCGCGCAGAATCGTGATCGAGTCCGAGACTTTCGACACTTCGTTGAGCTTGTGGGAAATCAGGATGCAGGTCATGCCTTCGCGCTTGAACTCCAGCATCAGCCGCAGCAGATTCTCGCTGTCGTTTTCGTTGAGCGCCGCGGTGGGTTCGTCGAGAATTAGCAGCTTGACCTTTTTGGACAGCGCTTTGGCGATCTCGACCAGCTGCTGCTTGCCGACGCCGATATCGCCGACGAGCGTGTTCGGATTCTCGCTCAAGCCGACTTTTTTGAGCAGTTCGCCGGTGCGCACGATCGTTTCGTTCCAGTCGATGACGCCTTTTCTCGCCCGCTCGTTGCCCAGAAAGATATTCTCGGCGATCGACAAATACGGAATCAGCGCCAGTTCCTGGTGGATAATCACAATGCCTTTTTCTTCGCTCTGCTTGATGTCTTTGAATTCGCACGTCTGTCCTTCGAACAGGATATCGCCTTCGTAGCCGCCGAACGGATATACGCCGCTCAGCACTTTCATCAGGGTCGATTTGCCCGCGCCGTTCTCGCCGCACAGCGAATGGATCTCGCCCTGGCGCACCCGGATATTTACGTCATCCAGCGCTTTGACGCCCGGGAACGTTTTGACGATGCCGCGCATTTCCAAGATATACTCCGACATGGCCGCGTCCCTCCTTCTTTTTTTATTTCAGGCCGATTTCTTCTTTGGTGTAGTAGTCCTGGTCCACGATTTCTTCCTGCACGTTGTCTTTGTCGACCGATACCGGATCGAGCAGGTACGCCGGCACGACTTTGACGCCGTTGTCGTACGACTCCGTATCGTTCACTTCCGCTTCCTGCCCCTGCAGCACGCTTTCCACCATACTCACCGTCTGCTGCGCCAGCTTGCGGGTATCTTTGAACACCGTCTGCGTTTGTTCGCCGGCCACGATCGATTTGACCGAAGCGAGTTCGGCGTCCTGTCCGGTAATGACCGGCAGAGGGTTCGAAGACGAACCGTAGCCGATGCCTTTGAGCGACGACAGAATCCCGATGCTGATTCCGTCGTACGGCGACAGCACCGCATCGACGTGCTCGCTCGAATAATAGGCGCTGAGCAGATTGTCCATCCGCGTCTGGGCGAGCGCCCCGTCCCAGCGCAGCGTGGCGATCTGGGCCATCGTCGTCTGCTTGCTGCGCACGACCAGCTTGCCGGAATCCATGTAAGGCTGAAGAATCGACATCGCCCCGTCATAGAAAAAGTATGCGTTGTTGTCGTCCGGCGATCCGCCGAACAGCTCGATATTGAACGGGCCTTTGCCGTCTTTGAGTCCCAGTTTGCTCTCGATATACGAAGCTTGCAGCACGCCCACCTTGAAGTTGTCGAACGTCGAATAATAGCTGATATAAGGCGTGTTGCGGATCAGCCGGTCGTAAGCGATCACCCGGATGCCCCGGTCGTGCGCTTTGCCGATGACGTCGGTCAGCGTGTTGCCATCCACCGCCGCGATCACGATCACGTCCACGCCTTTGGTGATCATATTTTCGATCTGCGAGATCTGGTTCTCGACCACGTCTTCCGCGTACTGCAAATCGGTTTTGTAGCCTTTTTCTTCGAACAGCTTCCGCATATTGCTGCCGTCCGCGACCCAGCGCTCCGACGACTTGGTCGGCATCGACAGGCCGATATACCCTTTCTCCGCGCTTCCCGCGCTGCTTTCGGCCAGATTGCAGCCGGCCAGGACGGCCGTCAGCACCAGCGTCAGCAGAAGCGCCGCTATTCTTCTCATCTCCGAGTTCCTCCCCGTATGCCGTCGTAGATAGCGCTTCCAATTTGCCTGCGCCGTCTTTTTCGTTTACGTGTTCCAGCATAGCATCGCTTTTCCGGGGGGTCTTTATACGGAACCGAACCTTTTTTATAAAAATTTAACTTTTGCGCGGCGATTTCGAGTTTGGAGCCGGAATGAGGAAGAAGATAAAACAGAAAAAGGCCGGGGCTATGGAAAGTCGAGGATCGAAGCAGGCGATTTGACAGTTTTACGTGCGTTTTATATGATAATGATTATCATTTTCGTATAAATATTCGTTTATTATCCCATTTTACATAGGAGGTTATTATGTTTTCCCGCTTCTCTTATTCTTCGTTCTCAATCGTGCGCCGTACTTCTCTGCCGCTCGCGCTCTGCGCGCTGACGCTGACTGTGGGCTGCTCGGCCGGCGCTCCGGCGGCGCAGCCCCGGTCTTCGGCAGGCTCCGATTCCGACGCCGCGCAAACGACGCAGGATGCGAAATCGCCGGCCGCGGCTTCGCGCGTCGTCAAGCATCTGGGCGGCGAAACGACGATTACCGGAACGCCGCAGCGAATCGCCGTGCTGGATTATCGCCTTGCCGACTCGCTGAGCGCGCTCGGGCTCAAACCTTATGCCATGAATACTTATCTCGGCGACACGCAGCTGCCTTATATGGACGCGGATGCGTTGGCGGGCGTACAGCCGCTCGGCGACGAAACCAACCTGGAAGCCGTGCTGGCCGCCAAACCGGACCTGATTATCGCGCGCGAACCGGATCTGGAAAAATACGATCAGCTGACCGCGATTGCTCCGACGCTGGTCGTCGGCAATCCGGCGCAGAACTGGAAAAGCGACCTGCTGGCGTTTGGGGATATGCTGGAACGCCGTCCGCAGGCGGAAGAATGGATCGCGAATTACGAAGCGAAAGCCGCGGATGTCCGGGCGGACATCGACAAAGTCGTGCCGGAAGGCAGCACTTTCCTTTACCTGCGCGTACTGCCCAAAGAAATTCGGGTTCACGCGCCGGACAAAGCGCTGGCGGAAGTCTTGAACGGGGAGCTGAAGCTTGCGGCGGCCAAAGGCGTGGAGAAGATCGACAACATCGAAGCGATCTCGCTTGAAGTGCTGCCGGACTTCGACGCCGATTATATCTTTATGCAGGTAGGCTTCCCGGAAGCCGAAGGCGACGACGACGCCAAGCAGAACCTGAGCCGGATTCAACAGAGTTCGATCTGGCAAAATCTCAAAGCCGTCAAAGCCGGCCATGTGTACGAGGTTCCGCACTGGGCGATCAGCGATTATCCGAATATCAAGGACCGTTCGCTGGACCTGGTAAGGGAAGCGCTGACGGGGGCGGATCGAGAATAGGATCCGAGATCGGGTTGCGAATAAAAATAACGTCTCCAGTACAACTATTTTAGCTCCGGAGCGGCGATTATACGAAATAACGGCGCATGTACACTTATTTTCGCGTTCTCAGGGGGAATCGGGACTTTTAGGCAAAAATAAGTGTACCGGGGTCGTTATTTCGTGGATCTGTCGTTATTGTGGACAGATAGCTGCACCTGTGCAGCTTTTCTTCCAATGCACAGATCCATCTGCTTAACCGCTCGGCCCACTGTCCGGTCGCACGCTCGTCTTTTTTCTCCGCAGAGCGCCGCGCTTTCTTCACAGGCGATTTTGATCCTCCGCGCGATTTTCTTGCTTGCCGATTCGGCTCCGCCGCCGATCTCCGGCTTTCATCTACGCTTCCATCGTTTTCTTTCCGAGTCTCCGCAGTCTCTCCCTGTCTTTCTCCACTGCCGCCTACCGGCCCTCTCCTTCCGCGTTCGTTATTGTCGCGGCGCGCAATCGGGATTAGAATAAGAGGAATGCCGAAGATTTCGGCGATTCAAGCTCAAGCCGTTCGGCAAGGAGGAGAATTTCAATGCCCGTAGGGCCTTTAATCAATGCGCTGGCCGTCCTGCTGGGCGGTGTACTCGGCGCGATGCTCGGCGGTAAAGTCCCCGAGCGCCTGCGCGTCAATCTGCCGCTGACGTTCGGCGCGGCTTCGATGGGCATGGGCGTCGTGCTGATCGCCAAAGTACACGCGCTCCCGCCCGTGATCCTGGCTCTGCTGCTCGGCAGCGCAATCGGCGAGCTGGTCATGCTGGAAAAAGGCATCGAACGGCTGGCCGGAAAAATTCGTGGTCCGATCGAACGGCTGCTCCCCGCCGGAGTTTCCGGTTCTTCTTCCGGCGCCGGTCCGGACCCCAACGTCTTTATGCAGCAGTTCGTCGGCATCGTCGTGCTGTTCTGCGCCAGCGGTACCGGCATCTTCGGCGCGCTGAACGAAGGCATGACCGGCGATTACACGGTGCTGCTGTCCAAGTCGTTCCTCGACTTCTGCACGGCGTTGATCTTCGCGGCTTCGCTCGGCTATATCGTGCCGACCATCGCGCTGCCGCAGGCCGCGATCCTGCTGGCGCTGTTCTTCGGCGCGGGGCTGATCCTGCCGCTGACCACGCCGGAGATGATCGCCGATTTCTCGGCCGCCGGCGGCATCGTTATGCTGGCGACGGGATTCCGCATCTGCGGCATCAAAGCTTTCCCGGTGGCGAATATGCTGCCGGCCCTGGTTCTGGTCATGCCGATCTCGCATTACTGGACCGTCCTGTTCGGTTAAACTTTTCCCCGAAAGAGAGGCCTCTCACATGTCAAAAAGAATGCTGGCCATCAGCGATATTCACGGCGAGCTGGATCTGCTGGACCGGCTGCTGGAGAAAACGGGTTACGATCCGGCAGCCGACCGATTGATCCTGCTCGGTGACTATATCGACCGCGGAGCGAACTCCATGCAAACGCTGGAACGGGTCATCGAGCTGCATGCCGGCGGCGCGGCGGCGCTGATGGGCAATCACGAAGATCTGATGCTGCGAGCGCTGGACGGAGGCGGCGAAGAAGACTGGAGCCGCTGGGTCGTGCGCAACGGAGGCTTCGCCACGCTGCAAAGCTACGGGTTCAGCGAAAGCGAGCTGCGCGTTATGCCGGGACCGGACTTTCGGCGCCCGGAGCTGAACTCTCCCGTACTGGAACGCCATCTGAAATTCGTGCGCGGCCTGGACCTGTATTACGAAACGCCGGACGTTATCTATGTCCATGCCGGCGTGGAGCCCGGGCGCGATCCGGCCGACTCGCCGGCGTCCCAGCTTGTCTGGATTCGCGAAGAATTTCATAGGGGCTACCGCGGCGAGAAAACGGTGGTGTTCGGCCATACGCCGACGCAGGGCCTGCACGGCGATCTCGACAACAACAGTATCTATTACGGAACGAACCGGATTATCGGCATCGACGGCGGCGCCGTGTTCGGCGGACAGCTCAACGCCATCGATATGACGAGCGGCGAGACGTTTTATGTAAAGTCGCAGCCGCGGATTTAGCCGTAATCTCGATCCGACTTTCCCGCAACCGGGCCGATCCGTTTTTTCGACGATCGGCTTTTTACTTGTTGCCTCGACATCGCTTCTCCGCGGCCAGCACCGCCCGCACATCGGGATCGTTCTCCAGCCCTTCCACGCTCCGGGTCCGGTCCCCGATCCGGATATCCGGCTCCGTGCGTACCTCGAAATTCGCCGCTCCGGTCGAGTCCAGTCCCATCCCGAGCTCCATGCGAAACATATAACCGCTGTTCGGAAGCGTCACATACGCGCCTTCCCAGCCGATCCCGTCTCCGCCGGTAAGCCGGCCGACCAGGGTCGCCCAACCGGTGGACTTCGCAAACACCGCCCATTTCTCCGCCGATGAAAAAACGCCTCCGTCCACCAGCAGATAAATCCGGCCCCGGAATCCGATCGAGTGTTCGCGGTCCGGTTCGATCCGGTTTTCGTATTTCTCGTAGCGGTCGAAATCCGTGTAAATCTCGGGCGGAAGAGCCGGCAGACGTTCTTTTTTCAACGCTTCGATCCCGGGCAGACTCGCGTAGACCATCCCCCGCTTCGCTTCGATAAAAGAAATCCCGGTCTCGCCGCCGCGATACGCGCTGTACTCGGTCCATGCGGCCGGCTCGTCCAGCAGAATCGGGATCAAATGATGCGTCCAGTACCGACTGTCGCCTCCCCCGTTGCCGCGAATATCGAAGATCAGCGCGTCGGCGCCGCAGTTTTCCCGCAGAAAAGGCAGAAGCTGCTCCATATCGCCCTCGATACGCTCGTTTTCCAGTCCGGGAATCTTGACGTATGCGACTTTGCCCGCCTCCAGGCTGTCCAATACAAGCGGTTTGCTCTGCCGGAGCATGGCCGCGGATCGTTCCAGCGCGCTGTCGCGATCCGGTTGATCTTCCTGCCGGTAACGGGCCCGCGCCGCGGGAAGATCGAACTGCTCGATCCAAGGTCCGTAGTTTCCCGGCATGTGCCGTTCCATCAGCGCTTTGACCGTCCGGTACTCTCCTTCGTCGACCATGCGCGCATGACCGTTGTGCAGCTTTCGCAGAATACGGTTCATCGTCCGGAAAAATTCTTCGTCGCTTTCGGTCCGGGCAGCCGCCCGCTCGTTGAACTCTTTTTGCGCCAGCCAGTCTCCGCCTCCCGTCCGCTCGTTCACTTTCAAATAAGGATAATTCTCCCGATACTGCTCGTATAAAAAATCGAAATCCGCGATCTTTTGCTCGGCTGTAAGCGGCGCGGATATCGGGGCGGCTTGGTCATGCGCGTTTTCCGATTGCGCGCGGACAGCGGGGCGAAGCGTTCCCTCGCCGGTCTTCCCGCCGTCCGCCGCCGGCTCCGCGAACGGACCGCCGGTCGCGCTGCAAGCCGCAGCCGCCACAAACACGATACAGACGGCAATTCTCCCGAACTTCATCCCGCTCCACTCCTTCTGACGGGTTCCTGACGACCGCCCCGTTCGAAGAAAATAATACCATTCAAAGAATAAAAGAGGAGTCGAAAAACGCACAAAAACCCATTTCCTCCGATAAAAGTTTCCGGAAGAAACGGGTACTCGAAAATCGCTTGATTAGGGTATGTCTTTAAACCCACGGCGTGCCCAAAGCCGGTCGGCCGGGCTTCAGAACTCCGGCGGATTGACAGGCTGTACATCCGGCGGGTCCACCGGTTGGATCTCCGGCGGCTGCTGCGGCTGAATGTCCGGCGGGTTGATCGGTTCGATCTCCGGCGGCTGATTCGGCTGCACGCCGGGAGGTTCGCTCGGCGTCACTTCCGGATGATGCGGACGCACGCCCGGCATATCGTCGGGATCGAATTCCGGCGGCTGGCCCGGCTGTACGCCCGGCGGCTCCTGCGGCACGGTTTCCGGCGGCTGTCCGGGCTGCACGCCCGGCGGTTCGCCCGGCGTCACTTCCGGCGGACGTCCGGGCTCTACGCCCGGCGGTTCCTTCGGCTGAATCTCCGGGTCCGGTCCCGGCTCCGTGCCGGGCGGTTCTTCCGGACGCGGCTGCGGCGCATCCGGGGAATCCGGAACGGCGGGAGTATCCGGCGTTCCCGGAGTCTCCGGCGGATCGGACGCGCGGACGATATACAGATCCTGATGGTCTCCGATCGTCTGTTTCATGGAAATCGCCTCCTTGGCGGATTGGGATAATCGTTTTTTCTCGGGTACGCTTTAGGGCGCTTACATCCTTCATTACCCGTTCCGGCCGGACCCGGCCCTTTTTCGATCGATAAAATCATAAAAAAAGACGAAGCCTTTGCAGGCTCCGCCGTATTGCCGCCTTACCACTCGTGCCAAAGTCCCGGTCCGCCGACCTGCGCGATCGACTTTTTCTGCGTGCGGCCGTGATTGAAGCTCATCGTCCGCAGTTCGTAGCCCGGCGATTCGAGCGGAAGCATCTTTTTCCACTTGGACACCGGATGCGTCGGCTTGCCCGGGCGGGCCATATCGACCAGCACCAGGTCTTTGTGCAGCATGTTCAGGCACTGCCCGAGCGTCAGCCCGGTAACGGTTTGTTCTTCACGGTCTTCTTGACGTTCCTGCTTCTCGTGATGCGGATTCATGATGGATGAGTATCTCCTTCTGCGTAGGTTTATCGAGTATGGCTGCCGCGTTCGATGTCATCGTTTGTTTGCGTTCGGCCCGATCAGCCCGTCAAAATCCCGCGCGACCGCACTTCTTTCAGCCAGCTTGGAAATTCGTTGAGCAGCCGGTCGTACAGATCTTCGTCGCTCACTGTGTCCAGATCGTCCAGAGCGAAAAAGTCGGCGTTGTCGACCGTCCGTCCTTTGAGATCGTCGAGCTGCTCCAGCACGCCGTAATTCGCGCGGCCGAGCCCGACGAACTGCCAGAAGATCGGTTTGTCCGAATACTTGATGAGCAGCTTGGAAATTTTCTTCGTTTCGTAAATGCCGCCGTCGCTGAAAAAGATAATGTAGGTCGGCGTCGTATAATCGGGATCTTCCTGCGTGTACTTCTTGACGATATCCTCCATGACGACGGGTTCGTTGTTGCCGAAGCCCAGTTTGCTTTTCATGCTCGGTCCCGGATACGTTTTCTTGACGTAATTCTCGTACTGGAACTCGGTCACGCTCGGCGCCCGCATCATCTTGGTCGCGAAGAACCAGACATCCATAATGCCGTCGTCGTCCATGCGGGCCGAAACGGCGAGAATGCGCTCGAACGCCCGCTGCACGGTCCCGTTCTTGTACAGCTGGGTCATCGAGCCGGAGGCGTCGAATACGACGGCCACCCTCGCCTTCTCGTGCGCGATATTTTTCTTCTCCAGCGAGATGCCGACTTTGCGCTTGAGCAGGTCGATCTTGCCGAGCGGTACGGACGGCTCGGGATCGGGTTTCTTGGGTGCCGGCACAGGCGGGGCAGCGGGCGCGGAAGAACCGCCCGGCGTCGATGCCGGCGGAGACGGCGGAGTCGAAGCGCCGCCCTGCGTCGGCGTTTCCTCCGGCGTCCGCTCGTCTTCGATCTCGACGCCGTGCGCTTCGGCCAGCGGCTTGAGGCCGCCGTTGAAGCCCCGGCCGACCGCGCGCAGCTTCAGACCGGACGCATGCCGGTACAGCTCCGCGAAGACGAGCGAGCGCTCGCGCGTCGCTTCCTTGATCTCGTACAGAATCTCGCCGGACGCCGCTTCCGCCACGATCCGGCAGCCGGCTACGTCTTCGAACGTGCCGGGGCCGTCCAGCGTCGCGGAGAATACGAACTTGGCGATCTCGCTGCCGAGCTCCGCCGTGCGAATCGTAAATACGGCCGTATTCGTACCCTTGCGTTCGTACTGCACCGTGCCCCCGGGACCGGAATCCTGGTTGTAGAAAATAAAGTAATCGTCCGACGGAACTTTACCGTTCTCCCCGACCATAAAGCAGCTGATGTCGAGGTCCGCTGGCGCCGACGTCCATTCGATCCGTACGCGCAGCTGCGCCGTTTGCCCGATCGGCGCGTTGGCGCCGGTCGTTAATACCGTTTGAGGTGTACCCATCCGATTGCCTCCCGCTTCCGGCTTGTTTTCTTTAAATTCGTTTTCAAGATTATACCATGCCCGCATTCATAATGCGAAAAAAGGCGAACGTACGTCCTGTGAATGCGTCCTCTGCGCAATGCGCGAAACATCCATCCCCGGCTTCTACGCCGCCTCGCTCGATTCGTTTCAAATCCGACTTGTTTGCCGCCAAATACCGCTGGTTAATGAACATTCAAAGAGAAGGATTTATGTCAGCATATACACAAGATCAATCTCGGCAAGCCAACGGAACAAGACCAGGAAACGAAAGGAGCCGATCTTATGTGGGCAGCTTTGATGTGGGGCGGGATATCCGCTTCGGCCGTCATGCTCGGAGCGCTGGCCGCGCTGTTTTTGCATATTAAAAAAAGGGTGATCGGCTGGATCATGGCGTTCGGGGTAGGGACGCTGATCGGAGCCGCCGCGTTCGAGCTGCTGGGCGACGCGCTCGAATCGGGCGGGCTGAAAGCGACCGCGATCGGCTTTACCGCCGGCGCAATCGTGTATACCGCGTTCGACCTGCTGATTTCGAGCCGCGGCGGTTCCAACCGCAAGCGCTCGGGCGGCGGCGATTCTTCCGGGGATACGCTGAACGGCGATCCGGGCGGTCCAAGCGGTTCCGGCAGTCCAGGCCGTGCAGGCGATTCGAAAACGGACGGTTCCAATCAGAGCGGCCTGGGCATCTTCGCCGGCACCGTGCTCGACGCCATTCCGGAATCGATCATGCTGGGCGCGAGCCTGCTGGCCGGCAGCGGAGTCAGCGTCGTGCTCGTCGTTTCGATCTTCGTCAGCAATATCCCGGAAGGCCTGTCGAGTACGGCGGGCCTTCAGCAGAACAACTTTTCGCGCGGCAAGATTATCGGGATGTGGATCGCCGTGCTGATCGTTTCGGCGCTGGCGGCGATGGGCGGCTACCTGTTCCTGGAGCAGCTGTCCGCAGAGATGAAAGCGGCGATCGGCGCGTTCGCCGGCGGCGGCATCATCGCCATGCTCTGCTCGACCATGATGCCCGAAGCGTTCGAGGAAGGCGGCCCGATCGTCGGGTTTATCGCTTCGATGGGATTGCTGGTATCCATCCTGCTTGATACGTTCTCGTAAAGCGCTGAACGATCAAGCTTGCTTGATACGTTCTCGTAAAGCGCTGAACGATCAAGCTTGCTTGATACGTTCTCGTAAAGCGCTGAACGATCAAGCTTGCTTGATACGTTCTCGTAAAGCGCTGAACGATCAAGCTTGCTTGATACGTTCTCGTAAAGCGCTGAACGATCAAGCTTGCTTGATACGTTCTCGTAAAGCGCTGAACGATCAAGCTTGCTTGATACATTCTCGTAAAGCGCTGAACGATCAAGTACCTTATCAACGCTAAAGATAAGTTTATGAAATTCAATTTTTTTCAGGCGGACTTTCAAAGTCTTTTCCACTGTTGGAAAAGGCTTTTTCTTATGCGCTCTGCTTGCTCCCAAGCAAAAAAAGCCCGCGCCGTAACGGTTTGAGCGGGCGATTATCGGTATCCGCCCGCTGCCGGCTCCGCGGAGTTTGCGTGCACGCCCCGGCTTTTGCCGCTCTTTTCTATTTACTTTTTCGCGCGGATCGTGTTATATTTCCAACATCAATCTGGAATTTAGATCATACTGAAATTAGATCGAAGCAAACCGCATAGATTGGTCTCCACAAAAAATTCGAATGGGAGGCATACTGCGATGGTGCCGAAAAAACAGTCTCAACAAGGAGCGGGGCCGAAGCGAGAACCCGATCAAGACACGCTGGTGATCGACGAGAAACAGAACAAGCTGCTGCAAAACGCGCTGCGGATCAAGATCATGCACGCGCTGTCGCGCGAACCGATGACATCGAAGCAGGTCGCCGACCTGATCCGGCAGACGCCGGGCAATGTGCATTATCATATCCAGCGTTTGTACGAAGGCGGGCTGCTGGAACTGGCGGATACGCGCAGCGTGTCGGGGATCGTCGAGAAATATTACCTGGCCAAAGCGTCGCATTTTCATTATCCCGGCTTGAAAAATGACGACGAATGGGACGTCCGGCGCGGCGAACACGAATATTACGCGACCCGGCTCGATTTGTCGGAGGAAGAAGCGGTCCGGTTCTCGCGGGAGATCAGGGCGCTGCTGGAAAAATGGGAACGCAGCACCGCGGGCGGGCGGGAATACGGGGTCAGCGTGCGGATCGGCCGAATCGGCGACGATCGCGAGCGCGCTGCCGAAGGAGAGTTCTAACCATGCTGTCGGATGCCAACAAAAACACGGCGGATCAAACATCTTCGCGCCTGGCCGCTTTTTTGTCGCCGCTGCGCAAATCGAAAGCTTTTACCTACCTGTGGCTCGGCCAGTGGATCGCCATGCTCGGCAGTTCGGTGTCGGTGCTGATCCTGCCGCTCGTCGTCTACTCGCTGACCGATTCGTCCACGGCGCTCGGCTTCGCGATGACCTGCTATATGCTGCCGAATATTCTCGCGCTGCCG
Organism: Saccharibacillus sp. CPCC 101409; assembly: GCF_030518235.1. Classification (GTDB taxonomy): domain Bacteria; phylum Bacillota; class Bacilli; order Paenibacillales; family Paenibacillaceae; genus Saccharibacillus. Next base: position 123,496 of record NZ_JAULSA010000004.1, read on the forward strand.
TTTGCCGGCTGGATCGTGGACAAAACGGATCGGCTGCGGCTGGTCATGCTCAGCAACTCGGCCCGGCTGTGCATCATGCTGCTGGCGGCGATCTCGCTGTTCACGGGCACGATCACGCTGGAGCGGCTGTATATCGGGCTTGTGTTCTACGGCCTGATGGAAGGCGTGTTCAACCCGGCGTATTCCGCTCTGCGCGCCGAGGTGTTCACGCCCGATATCCGCAACGCCGCCAACGCGCTGAGCCAGATCAGCATCCAGGGCGTCCGCCTGCTCGGCCCGGCGCTGGGCGGGATGCTGGTGACGGCGGCTTCGCCGGGAGCGGGCTTTGCGCTCGATTCCGTCACCTACCTGATCTCGCTGATCTGCTTTACAGTGCTGGGTCGTGTGCTCGCCTCGCAAAAAGAACGGCACGGCGCAGCGGCGGGGACGCGGATTGGCGCGGCCGAATCGCGGACGGCTGCGGGCACGGCGGCGGAAAGCGCTCCGGCAAGCGGCGCTTCCGTAACGCTCAAGAAATCTTCCGTGCTCTCCGGCTTCGGGTCGGAGTTTATGGAGGGCGTGCATGTGCTGCGGCGGCTGCCGTGGCTGTGGATCACGATCGTCGCTTTTTCTCTGCTGAATATTTGCTATACCGGCATCGTCGCCGTGCTTGTGCCCTGGCTGTTCAAAGTCCATCACGGCCTGCCGCCGTCCGTTTACGGGATTGCGATGGCGGGCACGGCGGTGGGCGCGATTCTGGCGGCGGCGCTGTTCGGCTCAAAAAGGGATTGGAAACGGCGCGGCCTGGTCGCTTACGGCGGCGCGCTGCTGGGCGGGGTCGCCCTGCTGCTGCTCTCGGTCGTCACCTGGGTGCCGGGACTCGTGATGGCGATGATGCTCGAAGGCTTCGGAATGATGATGTTCATGATTATTTGGGAGATCAGCCTGCAGGAACTGGTGCCCGCCGAAAGCTTCGGCCGGGTCGCCAGCCTCGATATGCTCGGCTCGTTCGCGCTGCTGCCGGTCGGCTACCTGGTCGTCGGCCGCCTGGCCGATACGATCGGCGGCATCCCGACGATCGCCATTTTCGCCTGCGCCGGCATCCTGATCCTGCTGACCGCGCTCTGCTCGCCGCATATCCGGAGATTCGAGTAGCGGCTGCGCCGGCCTTTCACCCGGCTGCCCGGCTCGACGGGAACCCGGCAAGCATTCAAAAGCCAAATCGAAGTCGAAGTCGAAGTCGAAGTCGAAGTCGAAACGACGCCGTCCCGCTGCCGGGTGATCAAAACAGGACTTACATTGACTTTTAGGCAACGTAGAAGGATCTATTCTTGCACTTTGGCCTACTACGTTGTCGAAAAAGCAGCGTAGAACGCGTAATCGGCGCAAATATCCAACCAGGATTGTTCTACATTGCATAATCGGCAGCGTAGCCCGGTTTTCCTTTCTTTTTTGAGCTCTACGTTGCTTTTTAGGACATGCAGCGCTTGCCAAAACCGTTAACGGACATCTGAATGTGCAGCATACAAAAAAGCGTCTCCCTGTCTTTATCGAGGGGAGACGCTTTTTCTATAAATATCGTCCTATAGCAAAACTTCAATCCTTTTTCGCGGCATCGGCGGCGGAATCCTTCGGCTTCGTCAAACTTCCCTGGCGTCGAACAGCAGAATCTGCGCCGTCGTCAGCACGGTGCCGAAGCCCAGCAGAATGCCGGCGCCCGTCAGCAGTTGGCCGTAGGCGACTTCGGAGCCGATCACCGACTTGTACAAAGTCGCGTACTCGGTCGGCATCGCCGAAGATACCGCCGGGAACAGCAGGCCGATGCCGCCCAGCGCGGCGAGCAGCAGCACGCCGAGCAGAAAGCCCGACGTCGCGCTGCGCGCCAGCGTCGAAGCGAAGATCGCCGCGGCGCCGAACGCTGCCGCCGGAAGCAGCGTCAGGGCGTAGGCGGCCAGCACCGCCGGCAGGTCCAGTCCGCCGGAGCCCGCGCCCGAGAGCGCGCCCGCCGCGAGCGACAGCGCCAGCAGCACGGCCAGCAGGCCGGCCTGGTAGGCCACGATCGCGGCGAGCTTGCCGAGCGCAAGCGCGGGGCGGCTCACCGGCCGGGTGAGCGGGATCTTCAGCTCGCCGCGCTCCCGCTCGCCGGCGAACAGGTCCGCCGCCAGCATGCAGGCGGCCAGCGGCAGCAGCACGTACGCCGCCAGCGACAGCAGCGTGAACGGCAGGTTCGCCGGCGAGAAGCGGATCATGCTTCCGGGCAGCCGGTTGAGCAGCAGCACGATCAGCGGCGCCAGCGCGACCGGCACCGGGAGCGCCCGGTACTTGAACTGCGCGAGAATCTTGCGCAGTTCGACTTCGGCCGCGCGGCCGATCATCGCGGCGGTGCCGGGCGCTTTGACGGGCTGCGCGTCCGCCGCGCGCCCGCCCGCCTTTGCTTCGGGAGCGGCCGCGCTCCTCCCGGACGTCGCGTCCGAAGGCCGCGCGTCTTCGCCCGGCTTCGGCGCGGCCGAAGCCGAAAACGCATCCCCGGAGCGGCCCGGATTTACTCCCGGGCCGGCGGCTGCCAGCGCTTCGCTTCTCCCGCCGATTCCCGTTCCCGCTTTCAAGTTCGCTTCCCCACTCATGCCGTTCCTCTCCCTTCGCTGTTGTTCAGCTTCAGATAATACCGCTCCAGACTGCCGTACCTTTCCAGCGCCTCCGGCACGGACGCGGTATCGAGCAGCACGCCGCCCTGCAGCACGGCCACATGCGTGCACAGCTGTTCCATCTCGTGCGACAGATGGCTGGACAGCAGCACGGCGCAGCCGCGCGCCGTTTCCCGCCGGACGATCTCGCGAAACAGCGCCGCGCCTTCGATATCCATACCGTTGGTGGGCTCGTCGAGCACGAGCAGGTCGGGCTTCGGCAGCAGAGCGGCCGCCAGCGCCAGGCGCTGCTTCATGCCCATGGAGAACCGGCGCACTTTCTCGCGCCGCTGCGGCAGCAGTCCCACTTCATCCAGCAGAGCGCCGACCGCGTCCGTGTCGAAGCCCGGATAGAAGCGGCCGGTCAGCCGGAGGTTCTGCTCCGCCGTCAGGTACGGATACAGGCCCGGGCTTTCGATCATGCAGCCCGTTCTCGCCAGGATCGCGGGCAGATGCTCGGCCGGGTCCAGGCCAAACAGCGAGACTTCGCCGGCGTCCCGCGACAGCAGGCCGACGATCGCTTTCATCGCGGTCGTCTTGCCGCTGCCGTTGGGACCGAGCAGGCCGAGCACCTGCCCGGCTTCGATCTCAAGCGACAGCTTCTCCACGCCCCGCCGGTTGGCGTACTTCTTCGTCAGGTTGTCGATGCGGACAACGGTCATGGCGCGCCTGCCTTACTCGGAGCGGCCGGCGCCGAAAGGCCCGTGCCCGAACGGTCCGCCGAAGCCGCGTCCCGATTCTTCCGATCCGGCTCCGCGGAATCCGGCCGGCAGTTCAAGCTCCTCGACGGTCTTGCCCGTCACGTCGATGTCTTCCGGCACGGTGCTGCCGACATCGCTGATCGTGCTGGCGATCGAAGCCTCCACGACGGCGGACTTGCCGTCTTTGTCCAGGCCGGATACGCTCAGCGTCGTGTTCAGCGATACGATTGCGCCGTTTTCCACTTTGGCTTCAAGCTTCACATTGTCCACGCGGCCGTCCTGCGCGATCGGGAACAGGGTGTCCGGGTCGAAGTCTTTCCACTCCGAATCTGCCGCCCACGGCCCCTGCGCCGCTTCGCTCAACCGTTCACCGCCGCGCTTCGCTCCGGTTTCCAGCACCGCGTTCAGCGCCAGGTTCGCCAGCTCCGGCACCTGCGCCCCGGTCAGGTTCAGCGTGATCGTATCGCCGCTTTCCGTAAACCGGTCTTTGATATCGCCCAGCAGCAGATCGCTCGCCGTTTCCATCAGGCGCACCGCGCTCGGCGACGCTTCGTGTTTGCCCGACGGGCCGAAGCCGGCATGTTCGTCTTCGTCCGCGTCCGCTTCGGCCGAATAATACCGATCGCCTTTGCGCAGAATCAGCTTGCCGTCCTCCGTCGCCTGTTCGACGTCGATCTTATGACCGCCGACTTCGAATTGTCCCGACGAATAGCTTTCTTCGCCGGCCGTCTGCATTTCCACGTTTCCGCTTGCCGTCACGCTTCCGTTTTGCGAGATCCGGATCGTCGAATTGACCGTCGCGTTGTCCGCTTCCATCGTTTTAAGCGCCGCCGAGCGGAAATTCTCGTAAGCCCCTCCGTTCGCGTAAGCCGCCGCTCCCAGGCTCGCCGTTACGATCATGCCCGCCGCCATCACGCCCGCCGTTTTCATCCGCGTACTTTTTTTCATCTCAATCTCTCCCCTGCTTCGATTTGGATGTTTCTTTTGCGCACCCTTATCGTACAGCCCGGAGATAAACGCCCCATGCACACTTTCTAAACAAAGTTTAAACCGTTCCTAAACATTCCGGACAGCAGACGATCCGGGCCTTCCGGCAGCCTGCTCCCGCGCCCGTCTTCTACGCTTTGAACCGGTACCCCGCGCCCCACACGGTCTGGATATATTTCGGATCGCCGGGGTTGTCTTCGATCTTGTCGCGCAGCCGGTTGATATGCACGGCCACGGTGGCGCTGTCGCCGACGGCGTCGTAGCCCCAGATTTTCTCGTACAGCGTTTCCTTGCTCAGCACCATATCGAGATGCTCGACCAGAAACAGCAGCAGTTCGTATTCCTTGTTCTTGAGCGTCAGCTCCCGGCCCTGGACGTACACCCGCCGCGACTGCGGACGGATCGAGATGGGACCGGCTTTCAGTTCGCTCAGCTCGCCGCCGCCCGGCTCAAAGCCGCCCCGGCTGCGCAGGCGCTCGTACTGGGCCAGATTCGCTTTGACGCGCGCCACCAGTTCCCCCGGCGAAAAAGGCTTCACGATATAATCGTCCGCCCCCAGCCCCAGTCCCCGGATCTTGTCGATGTCTTCGCGCCGCGCGGTCACCATCAGGATCGGGACGTCGACGCTCTCGCGCAGTTTGCGGCATACGGCGAACCCGTCCGCGCCCGGCAGCATCACGTCGAGCAGGATCAGATTGAACTCCCCGCTGCCGCCTCTTTGTATGCCGGTATGACCGTCGCCCGCGATCTCCACCGCAAAGCCGTCGATCTCCAGATAATCCCGTTCGATCTCCGCGATCGCGCTGTCGTCTTCGACGATCAGAATTTTTTTGCCGCCGTCCGTCATAAGTTACGCCTCCTTTTCGCTTGGCCGTACCGGCAGCTCGATGACGATCCGCAGACCGCCGCGCCCTCCGTGCTCCGCGTAAATCCGCCCGCCCATCATCGATACCGCTTTTTCCGAGATCGCAAGACCCAGGCCGCTGCCGCGGTTCGGACTGCTGCGCGACGCGTCGCTGCGGTAGAATACGTCGAACAGCTTCGGCAGCGCTTCGTCCGTCACGCCCGGCCCGTCGTCTTCGACCACGATCCGCAGCGTTTCGCCGCTTATGCCCATTGTCGACGCGGACACCTTCACGCTCACTTCCGGCCGCTCTTTGTATTTCAAACTGTTCTCGACCAGATTCGCCAGCACGCGCCGGAACTGCACCGGATCGGCATGCAGCGTCAGCCGCCGCGGCAGCCCGTTCAGCTCCACGTTCAGCCCCTGCTCCGCATGCTCCTCGGCCGCCGCGCGGAAGAAACTTTCCAGCTCTTCGCGCGGATCGAGTTCCTCGGGATAATTCGGGTAATCGCCCAGATCCATTTTCGAAAAAAGAAACAGCCGCGACACCATATGGTCGATATCTTCCGCTTTGGTCTTGATCATGCCGGCGTACCGGCGCTGCGATTCGGGCGTGCCCGCCACCCCGTCCAGCAGTCCTTCCGAATACGCTTTGATCGACGTGAGCGGGGAGCGCAGATCGTGGGAAATGCCGGCCAGCAGCTCTTTGCGATTGATCTCCTGCTTCTGCACGGCCCGGATCGATTCCTTCAGCCGGCCTGCCATCTCGTTGAACGCTTCGCATACGGCCCGGAATTCGTCTTTGCGCTTATAGTCGATCCGATAATCCAGATTGCCGTCGCGGATCTCCCTCACCCCGTCCGTCAGGATCTCCAGCGGCCGCCGGATATTGCGGAACACGGAACGCGTCAGGAACTGGCTGGTCAAAAAAACAACCGCGATCATCGCCAGCAGCAGCAAAACGGGCGCCCGGCGAAAACCGTAGTCTTCTTCCGCGCTTGCGTCCAGCTTCGGACGGTCGCTCAGCAGCTCGATCCGGTAGGCATGACCGCTCTCCTCCAGCTCGGACACGTACAGTTCGCGGCCGTTTTTCCCCGCGACGCCCGTTCCGCCAAGCGTTTCCAGCGCCTGCGCAAGCTCGGCATCCGTCGCGCTGTCGGCGTCGCTTAGGAGTTCTTTGCTGCCCAGATTGTAGCGTACGGCGTCGTCTTCGTAAACGAGCAGCGACATCTTGTTCGTCTCCAGCATCGTGTCGGCGCGCTCGATCAGCATGGACAAGCGCTGGGCGTCGGGATTGACAATCATATCGCGCGCAGTCTCCATCACCGAGTCGCGCGCGCCGTAATAATCGTCGTCGCTTTGCAGCCGGTAGCCGGTAAAGTCTTTCCAGACCAGCAGAAACACCAGCGCGGCCAGCAGAATCGACAGCACGATGGGAATCGCGATCATCAGGATATTGGATATAAAAAGCCGGCGTTTAATCGTCATGGTCAGGGCTCCCGTCCTATTCGGATCTGTTCGGACTGCGGCCGCGCGCCGGCTCGAAGCTTCTTCAAGCCGAGCCGCGGGCGGGCGCGTCGTTACCTGCATGATAGCACGCCGCGATAACCGGGAGCTAAACGAGAGTTGAACAAAAGTTAAACTGGATATGTTATACTCGCCGTAAGCGAATATGAACGAGCGGCGAAGAACGTCCTCCCGGCAGACTGCCGAGGGGGCGTTTTTTTGTGCGTTGAGAGAAGTTTGGCGATCAGGCAGACGTTCGGCTCAGCGTTTATCGCTCGCTGCTCGATTCTATATTTAATCCGAGGAGGAATAGAGATGTCCCGCAAAAAATCCGTTTTAACCGATCGACCCGCCGCAGCCGGTTTGTCGACTTCCGTCGCTTCACCTGCGCCGTCTTCGGCACGACAGGCGCGAGCAGAACGCGGAGAACGCGAAGAACGCGGCGGCGATTCGGCGGCTCGCAGCAGTGATTCAGCGGCTTACAGAGGCCAAACCGTTCCGCCCCGTTCGACGCTTTCTGCCGGTCTTTTTGAAGAAGCTCACCGCTTGTTTCTGGCGCGTCATCTGGATGCCCGCTCGGGCGAGCGCCGGGGCAGACTTGAGCGCGGACACCAGTATGCGGAGAAACTGTTTCTCGAACAGGTCTGGTGGCCGCTGCTCGGCAGCTTCGACCGTCTGCATCCGGAATACGAGATTTACGACTGGAACCGCCGTTCGCAGTTTCTCGATTTCGCGTTCCTGCCCGAAGGCGGCGGCCGGATCGGCATCGAATGCGACGGCTTCCAGAGCCATATCAAAGACATGGACCGCGAGAAATTCAGCTATGCGCTGAACCGCGATTCTTTCCTCACCGGCATAGGCTGGAAAATGCTGCACTTTTCCTTCGACGATATCCAGCGCCGCCCCGACGTCTGCCGCATGCTGCTTCAGCTGAGCGTCGGCCCGATGCTGATCGACAGCCGCCGGGAACGCGCCAGTCTGTCGCCGGAGGAAAAAGACGTCCTGCGCACCGCCTGGCGATTGGGCCGGGCGATTCGGCCGAAGGATGTGATGGTTCGGTACAAGATGAGTTTCCGCCCGGCCCGAGAACTTCTGCAAAGTTTATCGGCACAGGGACTTTTGAATCCACGCGCAAACGGCAAACAAATCCGCGGCTACGAGCCGACCGGCACGTTTCCTTTTCATTTGCTTGATTAGGGCTTCAAAAAACCTTCATCTCCCGTTCCCGGGAAAATGAAGGTTTTGGTCCGCCTCTGCTTTTTTGATGATATCGAGGCAAAATATGCGTTCAAATCTTTCTTGCAGGAAGAGCCGTCTTAACTACATTGCCGAAAAAGCAACGTACAGCGTATCAAACAGCCAAACCGCAAACTAGATTGCTTTTCTGTCAACGTAGAGAGCAAATTTGCCGGAAATCCGTCTTTTATCTCGCTCTACGTTGCACAAAAAGCAATCTAGCTATACGAAAACCCAATTTTCCGCTTCTACGTTGCCTTTTTGTCAACGTAAGGTAGCGGACAAAACGATCAACGAGAAATTTGACGATCCTGCGGCTGTTGCAAGCATGCGCGAACTGCGTCCGAGCTTAAGTTCAAGCCTTCGCCGGCCCGCGGCTGCCGGCGCTCTCGCCCGAAGCCGAACTGCGCTCGCCGGAGACGGGGCTCTCGCCCGAAGCCGGTCCCGGCGCGCCGGGACTTTCGCTCTCCGACCGGCCGCCGCCGCGACGGCCGCGGGTCAGCAGGCGCCAGCCGGTCAGCAGGGCGCCGGCGACGCAGATCGAAGCGGAGACGGTGAAGACGACGTGCATGCCGGACAGGAAAATGTCCGGGCGGTCCGGGATGAGGCCGGATACGCGGTATCCGGCGCGGCCGCTCATCACGCCGAACAGCGTCGTGGTGGCGACGGCGATGCCGACGACCATGCCGAGGTTGCGGATCAGCGAGTTGACGCTGCCCGCCACGCCGAGCTGCGGACGCGGCACGGTCGACATGACGAGCGAGTTGTTCGGCGACTGGAACAGTCCGCCGCCCAGGCCGAGCAGCGCGATAAACGCGCCGACCCGCACCAGCGTGCTGCCGGCGTGCAGCGAAGCCAGGCCCGCCTGCGCGCCGACCATCAGCAGCAGACCGAGGAAGGTCAGCCATTCCGAGCCGAAGCGGTCGGACATCGCTCCGCTGAGCGGCGCGACGACGACCATGACGAGCGGATAGATCATCATCATCCAGCCGGCGTCGCGCGGGGACAGCTGGAGAATCGACTGCAAGTAGAACGGCGCGATAATGTTGTAGCAGAACATGCTCACAAACACCAGGAAGCCGCACAGGATGCTGAGCGAGAACAGCGGATTGCGGAACAAATTCAGATTCAGCATCGGTTCGTCCCGGCGCGACTCCAGCCGCAGGAACGCGGCGAACGCCGCGGCGGCGAAAACGAACAGCGCCAGGATGCGCCAGTCGCCGTAGCCGGCTTCCTGCCCGAACAGGATCGCCGCGATCAGCGAGACGATAAAGCCCGCGAACAGCAGGCTGCCCGCTCCGTCGATACTTTTCTTCGATATGCGGATATCGCCGGGCAGCAGTCTGGCGCCGAGCAGGATCGCGACCAAGCCGATCGGCACGTTGATCCAGAAGATCGACTCCCAGCCGAGCGAGCTTACCATCAGGCCGCCGAGGCCCGGTCCGGCGATGCTGCCGAGCGAGACGAACGTGCCGACAAGGCCGAGCGCTTTGCCGCGTTCGTTCGCCGGGAAGATGTCGGTTACGATGCCCTGGCTGTTCGCCATCGTCATCGACGCGCCGATCGCCTGGACGATCCGGGCCGCGATCAGCGTCGCCAGCGAACCGCTGAGTCCGCACAGCAGCGAACCGACCACGAATACGATCGTGCCGATACGGAACACGCGAATCTTGCCGAAGATATCGCCCAGCCGGCCGAACAGCAGGATAAACGAACAGATCGCCATCAGGTAGATGCTCGATATCCACTGGGTATGGCCGAGCGGAAGATTCAGGTCCCGCGAGATCGAAGGCAGCGCCACGTTGACGATACTGCCGTCGAGCGTGGCCATAAACGTAAACAGATTCAAAATAACCAGGATCATCCAGCGGCGCTGCTGCACCCGCGGGTCGTCCTGATACGTTTGTATATTCGCTTTCACCCGTACACCCCGATTCTTTGGTTGCTTACGCAACGAATTGACTTGTCCAGTGTACGTCACTTTAGTTGCGAACGCAACGATTTTCCGATAATATTCAAAGGGACGAACGGAAAAAGGAAAGGAGCCCCATTCCCATGAGCCCGCAATTCCCGATCGGAAAATCGATTTCCCTGATCTACCGTCAGAACCAGAAGCGGCTGGCCCAGGCGTTCAAGCCCTACGGGCTGGGCGGCGGCGGCCATCACAGCTTTTTGAAAACGATCGTGCTCCATCCCGGCATCCGGCAGGATCGGCTGACCGCCGACCTCAAGTTCGACAAAGCGACCACCGCCCGGGCCGTGCAGCATCTGGAGCGCGAAGGATATATCGAACGCCGCCCGGACGACAGCGACCGCCGCTCGCACCGTCTTTATCCCACGCAAAAAGGAGCCGACTTCATGCCCCGGCTCAATCGCGTGCTGTCCGATTTCAACGCCGAACTGACGCAGAATCTGGACGAAGAAGAACAGAAACAGCTGGTGGCTTTGCTGCAAAAAATTTACCGTCCGTGACCTTCAGCTCAAAACGTCCGAAGCGGCGGCTCACCGTCCGGAACGTCTGCGGCGCGCCCGGGCGCGTCCCGAAACGACGACGACGGCGCGAAGTCCCGCGAGCACGCTCGCGATGACCAGCACAATCCAGACATATTCGAACGCCGTCCCCACGCCCTGCTGCCGGAGGTAACGTCCGCCGTACCAGATCAGCACGAAAGCGACGCCGACAGCCAGCAGAAAAGAGATCGCCACGACCGCTTTGCGTCCGGCGCCGGAACCGCGCCAGGCCGCGATGAGCGACCTGCGGTTTCTCAGCGCCGCCAGCAGCATGTAAGCGGTCAGCAGCGGCAGCGCATACGCATTGTCCAGAAGAAACAGACTGATGCCCATCAAGGCGAACAGCAGCCAGGAGATCCAGCCGAAATGACGGTCGAAAGCTTTCACGGACGCTCCTCCTTTTTTATTGCCGAACCCGAGGCTCAGGATTCCTGCGCGGCCCTCAGGCTCTCTGCCGGAATATCGACCTGCGGATCGGTATCGGCTTCATAGTCGACGCCGTCCGTTTCAAAGCCGAACAGCTGGAAGAATTCCCGCCGGTAGCCTTCCAGGTCGCTCAGTTCGCGGATATTGTCCGACGAGATGCGCGCCCAGATGTCGTCCACTTCGCGCTGAACGTCTTCCCGCATCTCCCAATCGTCGATCCGGATTCGGCCCTGTTCGTCCACCGGCACTGCTCCGCCGCCGTACAGGCGCTCCGCGAACAAGCGGTACGTCTGCTCGATGCAGCCTTCGTGCAGTCCTTTTTCCTTCATGATCTTGTACAAAACGGAGACGTACAGCGGCACGACCGGGATTGCGGAGCTCGACTGCGTGACCAGCGCTTTGCTGACCGAAACGAAAGCCCGGCCGCCGGAAGGTTCCAGCTGTCCGCCGATGCGCAGCGCCGAGGCTTCCAGATCGTCTTTGGCCCGGCCGATCGAGCCTTCGCGGTAGATCGGCTGCGTCAAATCCGGGCCGATATACGAATACGCGATCGTCGTCGCGCCTTCGGCCAGTACGCCGCCTGCGCGCAGCGCGTCGATCCAGAGCCGCCAGTCTTCGCCGCCCATGACTTTGACCGTGTGGGCGATCTCCGCCTCCGAAGCCGGTTCGAGCGTGACTTCACTCACTTCGCCGGTATGGAAATTGACGGTCTTGTTCGTATAGGATTCGCCGATCGGCTTCAAGACGGAATGGGCCGTTTCGCCCGTCCGCGGGTCGGTCCGGCGGGACGAAGCGACGCTGTACACAACCAGATCGACCGAGCCCAGTTGTTCGCGGATCGTTTCGACCGTTTTCGCTTTGGTCTCGTCCGAGAAAGCGTCGCCGGTCACGCTGAACGACTTTAACCCCGCGGCTTCGGCTTCTTGTTCAAAAGCGGCGGAATTGTACCAGCCCGCCGACGCGGTGCGCGTCTCGCTGCTGCGGCTCGGCCGGTATACGCCGACCGTCGCCGCGCCCGCGCCGAAAGCGGCCGCGATCCGCGCGGCCAGGCCGTAGCCGGTGGATGCGCCGATTACCAGCACGTTCTTGGGACCTTCGATACGGGGATTGCCCGTTACATAGTCGATCTGCCGCCGCACCTGCGCGGCGCAGCCGGACGGATGCGCGGTCGTGCAGATAAAGCCGCGCGTTCTCGGTTTGATTATCATGGATGGATGTCCCTCGCTTTTCTATTCTTCTTGTCGCGGTGTCGTACCTGCATTTGTTTTATAGTGTAACAATATTTTCGAATTTAGGCACTCTTCATGCTTGTTAAGTCCTTGCGCAAAATCAAAAAAAGGCAGAGACTGAGCTCGTTAGAGCTTCGTCCCCGCCTGCGTTTATCCTGCTTTCAATCGATCTTACAATCGCTTTTGAACACATCCCAACCTGCTTTGACGCTTACCGCGCCGCTTCCGCTCAGGCAATACTCGGCGCGGCGGATTGGGCGGAAACGGACGATGCCGAACCGGTCTGCAAGCGAGGCGCCGGCTCCGCGGAGGACTGTTCGTTCTCAAACCGGAAGCGCTCCACCAGATCTTTCAACCGTCCCGAACTGATTCCGACACGCTGGGCCTGGGCGGCCACCTGGTCCGCCACTTCCATCACGCCGGACGTGCGGGTAAAGATCGTTTCCACGCCTTCGGCCGCTTCGCTGTTGGCGGCGGCGATTTCGCCGATCGCTTTGGCCAGATTCTGTACCGATGCGCTGAGCTGTTCGCTCGTTGCGCTGAAATCGGCCACCATGTTCTCGATATACAGCGCGTCCTGCATGTAAGAGCCCGCGTTTTCCTGCATCATCTCGTAGTCGGCGGCAATTTCTTTGGTCATCAGACCCAGCAGCCGGCTGGAATAGCTCTGGAGATTGTCGACCGAGCCGACCACCGTTTCCGTAACGGTCCGGATCTGCTCGACCGAATTCTTCGAAGCGTCGGCGAGTTTGCGGATTTCGTCGGCGACGACCGCGAAACCCTTGCCCGCTTCGCCCGCTCTCGCCGCTTCGATCGAAGCGTTGAGCGCCAGCAGGTTGGTCTGCTGCGCCACCTGGAGGATCGAATCCGCCAGGGCGCGAATCATGCCCACGGAATGCGATTCTTCAAGCGCGCGCGCCAGGCCTTCCCGGACTTCTTCGTAGACAGCCGTCGTCTTCTCCATCGATTCCGCCAGGTTGTCCTGGATCTGCATCGCGCGCGTGCTGACCTGACCCGCCTGCTCCGTGCCTTCCGCGGCGCGTGCGGCGATCGAAGCGACGGCGCGTTCGAATTCCTGCGTCGCGGCATCCATCTCCTGGGCCGTCGCCGCAGTCTGCTGCATGCCCGCCGACATCTGCTCGGTCGTAGCCGATACGCCGCGCAGCGCTTCTTCCATGCGTCCGAAGTGCACGCGGGCCATGCCCGACGACTCGCCGATGCCTTCCGCTTCCACCGATACGGCCGACAGCAGCGTTTTGGACGAACCGTGCATGCGGTCTACCGCCTGTGCCAGCATGCCGACTTCGTCGCCCCGCCGCAGGTACTTTTCAGGCAGGCGATCCGTGAAGTCCCCGGCCGTCATCCGGTCGAGCTGCGCCGCCGAAGCTTGAATCGGCTTGACAATCCCACGTACAATAAAGAACAGCAGAATAAAAGAAACGACGAATCCGAACAGCGAAATGATTCCGGGACCGATATGCATAAAGTTGGCGCGCTGCACAAACTCGCTCATCAGCACAAAGTTGAGCAGCGTGGGCAGCAGCATACCGACAACCGCTGTCGCCAGCACGCGTGCCAGCAGGCTTCCGGTCCATATTTTTAAACGATTTCTCATCTTTTTTGCACCTCGTTTGTTAAGATTGGAGAGTAAAACAAACTTTTGGCCCGCTTCAAAAGAAAAACTCTGTTTTTATTTCTTTATGTAGGCATTTTTATCTACGCCAGGGCTTTAGGTCTAGTCCTTACTATCCATTAGTTATTATATCCTAGTTAGCTAGCAATTAAACAGCCTTTCCTAACCATTTTGCGAAGTTTTACATTTCTATTCATTCCACTCTACGATTCCACGATCGGCAGCGGGGCTTTCGGGCCGGCGTTCGTTCGATCGGAAGGAGATTTTCATGACATCAGGCAGCATCACACGAGAGCAGTTCGCAGACTGGATGAAGAGCTGGAAGCGGCTGATCCACAAGATCAGCGGCGCGGGAGCGGGCACATCGGCCGGCATCCTCGCGCATCATTCTTACGAACCCGAACGCAATTTGAGACAAACCGAAGAACGGCTGGGCGCTTCCCTTCCCGAAGATTTCCGGGACCTGGTGCGCTGCGGCGCGTTCGCGGCCACAATAAACTGGCGCATCCCGACCGAGCTGCTGAGTCCTTTCGGCCAGAGCGAAGGCGATCTCGGCTGGGATATCGACACGCTGAATTTCCCCGATCTGTTCGGCGAAGACGGCGAGGAACATCCGCAGCTGCGCTACCTTGCGTTTCACGAAGGCGGCAGCGGCGACAGGCTTATGCTGGACCTGGAAGGCCCGACCGATTCGGCCGTGGTCTTCTGGTCCCACGAAGAAAACGCATTCCGCCCGCTCGCGCCTTCCCTGCCGCAGTTTCTGGAACGGATTACGCGGCTCGGCCTGGTCGGAACCCATGCCGGGGCTTACGAGCCGTTTATCGGCGAAGACGGTCTGGACCCCGACGGCCCCAATGCCCGGAGCTGGCTCGGCTGGTTGAAGGACTTTACGGAGTTCGACTGGGAAAAAGCGAAACAGGAACTTCCGCTGGCGATCCGGCTGTTCGAGATGCGCGCGACAAACGATGCGCGGCAGCAAAAAATCGGCTCGCTGCTGACCGAGCTGTATCCGGTCGCGGATATTATTCCGGAATGGCTGCGCCGCAACGAAGCGGAGACGATTCCTTCCTATCGCCGCGAGCGGCTGAAGCTGATCGGCGACGCCCTGCGCGGCGAAGCGGCCGATTGGGTCCGCTCGCTGTGGGACGGCCGGACGCCGTCGGCCTCCGGCGCGGAATCTCCCGGCGGCTCGCTGCCGGGTCTGGACGACGGCGTGCTGCATTATTTGGCCGCCGTGTGTCTTCCGGAAGAAGAAGGACTTCCGCTGGTGCTGCGCGAACTCGAACGGCAGCGGCGCGAAGATACCGGACCGCAAGCCGAAGTGAAATCCGGAACAAAGTCCGGAAGCGGTCCCGAAGCGCAGCTTCCGGCGGACTCTGCCGCCGGATCGGCGCCGGAAACGGAAGCGCGATCCGAAGCGGACAATCGGGCGAAGCCCGATTCCGGGCGGCTGGCTCCGCCGACGCATTCGCTGTCGCCGTTCCACAGCCGGCGCGTCATCCCGTGGATGGAGCCGCGCGTCGCGTTCCCTTACGGCGGCTGGGACACCCTGCTGGCCGCCTCCCGGCCGCAGGCGGAAGACCTGCTGCGCTGGCTGCGCGGCCGCGACGCGCTGCGCATGACCGCCGTCTCCGCGATCGGCCTGCTGCCGCCGGCGGAACGCGCCGCCCTGTTCGCCGGAAGCGTCGGCGAACGGCAGCGCCTCGATGCGCTGCGCCTGCTGCGCGGCCTGCACGGGCACGCCGTGCTGCGCAAAGAAAAAGCGGCGATCGCCGAAGCCGTCGCCGCTCTCGAAGAAGCCGGGGCCCGGCCTCCCCGGCCGCAGTAACCGCTGCCTGTTTCAGGCGGCGGCTTTTTTTCGCCCGCCCGCGCCCGGCGCCCGGGACGGCGCAATACGCTTTTTCCCTCGGCGTCGGCGGATCGAGGGAAAAAGCGCCCTCTCGGCGCGCTCTGCCGATCCGTGTTCGTCTCGGTGGACAGCCTGCCTTACGTTGACAAAAAGGCAGCGTAGAAGCAAAAAAGAAAGCTTTTATATAGATACATTGCTTTTTATGCAACGTAGAGCAGGATAAACAGCGGATTTCCGGCCAATCAACTCTCTACGTTGACATAAAAGCAACCCAGCTCGCAGTTCGGCTTTTTTATACGCTGTACATTGCTTTTTCGGCAACGCAGCCCAAGCTGCTTTGCTTGTAAAAAGAACCGGGCTTGATCCGCGCTTCCCTTCCCGGCCCGTTCTCCGCTTCTTACACCTTGAAGCGCGACACCAGCGTTTGCAGCTCGTCGGCCAATTCGTTCAGCGACGAAGCGCCGTGGAGCATTTCTTCGCCGGCGGCCAGCTGTTCTTCGGTCGCCGCCGCGATCTCCTGCGTGCCGCCGGAAATCTCCCGGCTGCCTGCGCTGATCTCGTCCATCGAGCCGGATACCCCGGCGAAGCCTTCGTGCACGCGCTCCGTCGAATCGGCCATCTCGCCGGTCCGTTCCGAGACGATTTCGACCGCCGCCAGAATGCCGTCGAACTGCTCCGCGCCCCGGCGGGATACGGCCGCGCCTTCTTCCACCCGGCTTTTCACTTCCCGCATCGTTTCCAGCGCCGCGTGCGTATCGCTTTGAATGCCCGCGACCAGCTCGCGGATGCCGCGCGTCGAATCCGAAGACTGGTCCGCCAGCTTCTTCACTTCGCCCGCGACCACGGTAAAGCCCCGGCCGTATTCGCCGGCGCGCGCCGCTTCGATGGAAGCGTTGAGCGACAGCAGATTGGTCTGGGCGGAAATCTCGTTAATCAGCGCGGTAATCGCGTCGATTTCTTTGGCGCGATTCGCCAGCTGCTGGATATGTCCGTCCGCTTCGCCCACCGCCGCGCCGATAAAGCTCATCTGCTCGTCGATCTGCCGCACCGCGCGTCCGCCGTCTTCCGCCTGCTCCATCATCCGGCGCGACACGCTCGCGACTTCCGAAGTCGAAGCGGCGATCTCGGTAATCCGCCGCAGATTATCGTGCGTCGAAGCCGCTCCGCCGTCGACGATCCTCGCCTGCTCGCCCGAACGTTCGGCGATCTGCTGCATGGACACGGCTACCTGCTGCGAGGTCGCTTTGGACTGTTCGGCGCTCGCCGAGAATTGTTCCGACGCCGAAGCCAGATGCTGCGACGCGTCCCCGATCTGCTTCATCATTTCGCGCAGCGAACCGACAAAGCGGTTGAAACCGCCCGCCAGTTCGCCGAACTCGTCTTTCTGGCGCAGCTCTATGCTGCGGGTCAGATCCGCGTCGCCTTCGGCGATTTCGTTCATCTGCCGGTTCAGCAGCCGAAGCGGCTTCAGGATCGAGCGCAGCAGCCAGAATCCGAGGGCAAGGCCGACCGCGACCGAAGTCAGGATGCCGTAGAACAGAATATTCTGGTTGACCCGCGCTTCCTGCCGGTTTGCGTTTTTGAGCGCCGCCACTTCGGTTTCCAGCCGTTCGACGAATTCGTTGACCGCCGGATCGACCTGCTGTTTGCGCAGAGTGCGCTCTTCGCCGAAATGCAGATTTGTCGCTTCTTGCGTTTTGCCTTCGCCGACCAGTTGAACGACCTGACTGTTCAGCGCGATCAGCTCGTCCAGCTCCCCGCCGATTTTTTGCAGCGATTCCAGATCGGCTCCCTGAAGAACCGCTTCCTCGCTTTTCAGCAGTTCGAGGATTTCCGCCGACTTCGCCGACATGCCGTCCGCGAATTCCGTATCTTTCGTCAGCAGATAACCGCGTTCGTCGTTGGACAATCCGGTCATGCGGTATTGAAGCTGCTTCAGGAATTTTTGCGTTTCCAGCTTGGCTTCGAGTTTGTCGCTGTTCACCAGACTTTTTTCGATCGCGACCAGCGACTGGGCGCCGCTGCCGATCAGCACCGCCACCAGCATCAAAATAATGGCGAACAGCTTCGTTTTTACTTTCATAGGTCATCCTGCTTTCCCGGTCGATTTAGGTTTTCTTTTAATTCCGGCCTTCAATTCAATTGCTCGCAAACTATCTATCCATTATTATCGGTCAGTTTGTCGTTTTTTTAAATTATTTGTCGAAATTTTTTTCTGTTAAACCAAGTTATATACTCGGAAAAATAAGAAAAGAACGTTAATCCGCCCGCATAAGCGGATATTCGGCCGTTTTCGGCCTGTAAGTTCGTTTGACGTTCCCCGGCGAAAGTGATAGTTTGAAAACCATAACCGGCGGGAGTTTTTAAAAAAATCTACATATATAGAAAGCGGGAGGAACCTTAACCGATGAGCACACTGACCAAGAACCGATGGATCGAACAGCTTGAGCAGGCCCAGGAGCAGATCGTGGAATGGCGACGGCATATGCACGCCAATCCCGAATTGTCGTTCCAGGAAACGAACACGGCGCGGTTTATCGCGGAGCAGCTGACAAGCTTCGGCTACGAAGTTCGCACAAACGTCGGCGGCAACGGCATCCTGGCCGATCTCAAAGGCGCGCATCCCGGCAAAGCGATCGCGTTTCGCGCCGACTTCGACGCGCTGCCGATCCCCGAAGAAAACGACGTGCCGTACAAATCGCAGAATCCCGGCGTGATGCATGCCTGCGGACACGACGGGCATACGTCCACCCTGCTCGGCGTCGCCAAAGTGCTGGCGGACCAGCAGGATTCGCTGCGCGGCTCGCTCCGCTTTATTTTCCAGCATGCCGAAGAAAAGCTTCCGGGCGGCGCGAAGTCGATGATCGAAGACGGCGCGCTCGACGGGATCGACGAAGTATACGGCGCGCATCTGGCGAGCTATATGCCGCTGGGCAAACTGTCCGTTTCCTCCGGCCCGTCGATGGCGGCGGTGGATTCGTTCTCGATCACCGTGCAGGGCAAAGGCGGCCACGGCGCCAAGCCGCACCAGACGGTGGACGCGATCGTGGTCGGCAGCCAGCTCGTCACCGCGCTCCAGCATATCGTGGCGCGCCATATCAACCCGCTCAAGTCCGCCGTCGTGACGGTGGGCGTGTTCCAGGCGGGCGCCGCGTTCAACGTGATCGCCGACAAAGCGAAGATCGAAGGCACGGTGCGCAGCTTCGATCCCGACGTGCGCAAGCAGCTCGAACGCGATATTCGCGATATGATCCACGGCATCACGCTGGCGGAACACGCGACCTACGAGCTGGAATACGTCAACGGCTATCCCGCGCTGGTCAATCCGCCGCAGCAGGCCGAAGAAATCCGCGCCGTCTTCACCCGCCAGTTCGGCGAAGAAGCCCTATTCGGCCTCGACGCTTCGATGGGCGCGGAAGACTTCGCTTACTATCTCCAGGAGCGGCCGGGCAACTTCTTCAACGTCGGCTCGCAGAACGACAGCGAAGACACGGCGTTCCCGCACCACCACCCGCGTTTCGATATCGACGAACGCGCGCTGCTGGTTGCCGGCAAAGCGTTCCTGGCGATCGCCGCCGACAAACTGCTGGACGAAGCGTAAGTTTTTGGACAAGCCGCAATCCAAGCCGCCGGCACCCGGACTCTCCGGGGCTGCCGGCTTTTTTGGCATGAACGCTTTCCATTCTCCTCTCTCGTCGGGTAGACTTTAGAAAACGAAGCAAAGGAGTTTATCCCGCTATGCATATCGACGACTTCGGCGCGCGCATGAAGAATTACGAGAACGCGTTCCGCCACTACCTGCCCGGCCGCATGCCCGTGGTGATCCGCATCGACGGCTGCCATTTTCATACGTTTACCCGGGGGATGAACAAACCGTTCGACGAACCGCTGATCCGCGTGTTCTGGGAAACGTGCAAATACCTCGCGCAGAATATCATGGGCTGCAAGCTGGTCTATCATCAGAGCGACGAGATTTCTATTCTGCTGACCAACTACGACAAACTGACGACGGCGTCCTGGTTCGAAAACAATCTGCAAAAAATCGTTTCCGTGGCTTCGTCGCTTGCGACCGCCAAATTCAATGAGGAGATCCGCGCCGTTTATCCGGACCGTCCGCTCGCCGCCTTCGACGCCCGCGCCTGGGTGCTGCCGCAGGACGAAGTAACGAATTACTTTCTGTGGAGGCAGATGGACGCGACCAAGAACAGCATCTCGATGGTCGCTCAGGCGCATTTTCCGCACGGCGAGCTTCAAAGTCTGGACGGCCGCGGGCTCAAAGACAAGCTGTTTACGGAAAAAGACTTCAACTGGAACGACCTGCCGGCCTGGCAAAAGCGCGGGGCGTGCATCGTGAAGCGGGAGTATCTCAAAGGAACGGCGGTCCGCCGCAAATGGGAAGTCGATCTCGACACGCCGGTGTTCTCGCAGGACCGGGACTATATCAACCGCTTTGTTTATCTCGACCGGGAACAGGAGGGGTAGCGTGGAGTGCGTGATTTTTACCGGCATCCAGGCTTCGGGCAAATCGACGTTCTATAAAGAACGCTACGTCGACACCCATCTGCGGCTCAATATGGACATGCTGCGGACGCGTTATCGGGAAAAGCTGCTGCTGGACGCTTTGCTCGAAGCGAAGCAGCCGTTCGTCGTGGACAACACCAATCCGCTGCCCGAAGACCGCCATCTCTATATCGAAGCGGCCAAAAGTCACCGGTTTACCGTCGTCGGCTTCTACTTCGCGCCCGATTACGAGGAGTCGGTCCGGCGCAACAATCTGCGGACGGGCAAGTCTTTCGTGCGGGAGATCGGGATTCGGAGCGTGCTGAAAAACCTCGTCCCTCCCGCCTACGGAGAAGGATTCGACGAGCTGTATACGGTGACGTCGGAAAACGGCTTGTTTACGGTGGAACGTACTGCGGATACGCCGGCAGCGCCCGGGGAGGCGGAATATTGAGCATACAAAACCTTTTCCCGAGGCTTCGCGGCAACAGCCGGGGCTGCCTGGCTTTCGAGCCTTTTTTCCTGATTCCGTACAGCATGATGGCGACTTACGCGACGCTGTATATGTACGAGCTGGGCGTGACCGAGACCAATATCGGCTGGATTACGACGCTCGGGCTGATCGCGCAGGTGCTGTCGTCGTTTATGAGCGGCTACCTGACCGACCGGCTGGGCCGCAAGCGCGCGATCTTGACGTTCGACGTGCTCAGCTGGAGCGTGGCGATGCTGATTTTTGCTTTTTCGCAAAACGTCTGGTTCTTCGTCGTCGCCACCTTTATCAACGGACTGCAGCGGGTGCCGCATGTGGCGTTCTACTGCCTGATCGTCGAGGACACGCCGCCCAAAGACCGGACCTACGTGTTTACGCTGCTGCAAATTATCGGCGTGATCGGCGGTTTGTTCGCTCCGCTCGGCGGGCTGCTGGTCGATCATTACGGACTCGTGTCCGGGACGCGGATCATGTACGTGCTCTGCTCGGTGCTGATGACGTTCCAGTTTATCGGGCGGCATATGACGACGAAGGAAACGGAAATGGGCTACCGGAAAATGCGGGAAACGCGCGAGCTGGGGCTCCGCAAAAGCCTGATCGAGTACAGCGGCGCGATCCGCGATCTGTTCGCAAGCCGCAGCCTGATCCTGATCTTCGTCGTGTATATCCTGTTCAATTTCCAGGCTACGCTCAAAACGACGTATCTGTCGCTGTACCTGGCCGACTATCTGCATGTGGACAGCGGGCTGATCTCGCTTGTGCCGGCGGTCTCGTCCGTGATTATGCTGCTGGCGCTGTGGCTGATTATGCCGAAGATCGCGGCGCACGCCGAAACGCGTTCGATGATGGCAGGGTTCGCCCTGTCCGTGATCTCGAATATCATGCTCGTGCTGTGGCCGACGTCGAATCTGGTCTGGATCGGGCTGAGCACGGTGCTGGCCGCGGTCGGCCTGATGATCAGCTCGCCGTATCTCGAAGCCGCCGTGCAGAACGCGATCGACGACGAAAAGCGGGCCAAAATGTTCTCCATGCTGTCCGTCGTCATCCTCCTGCTCACCTCCCCGGCCGGCATCGTCGGCGGCTGGGCGTACACGCTCGACCCGCGCATCCCGATCTGGATCATCACCGGTTCGTTCGCGGCGGCGTTCGTGTTTCTGATGATTCATTTGGGACGGAGAAAACGCAGGATGGTATAATGATCGGAACAAGAATTGTTCTTATTCAAAACACAAGGGAGGACCCGGTATGCAGCAGCGTGAGATCGAAGCTATTGCCCATGTACGCAGTGTAGTGAAAAAGACGGCAAAAGAATTAGGAATATCTGAAGATAAAATGATCGAGCTTGTACGAAAGTCCGACGTGTCTCCAGAGGCTATGGATCTTAAAACATATTTGGATTCCTCGGAAGTTCAAGCCAGCATGCAGCCCAGCATGAAAAAGATGTCCAAATGGGTAGGTACGCTGCCTTTGAAGGAAGCGGACTCGTTATCGGCTCATATGAAAGAGATTCGGTAGATCCCTATTTATAGAAAAGAAAAAGCCGGATGCGAAGTTTTCGCATCCGGCTTTGCTTGCAGCAATCAACTTTTGTTCCGGGTCCCGGCCTTTCGCCGTTACGCCTCGGACTTTTTAAATTTCAACACCGACCACACAATCAGCAGAAGCAGCACGCCCACGCATACCCCGATGCTGAGCCGGTTCTGCGGATCGACGACGAAGCCCGCCGCGATCACCGCCAGAACCAGGGCCGTCAGCGCCGTGACATACGGAAAGCCCCAGATGGCGAATGTCGGCCTGGTCGGGTACTGCGGCCGCAGCTTAAGCTGCGCCAGGCAGATCGACAGCCAGACGACCAGCACGACGAAGCCCGGCACCGCCAGCAGGATCGGGAACAGATTGTCTCCGGCGAAGAAAGCGATCAGGGCGCCCAGCAGCAGCACGACCGCGCACAGCCGCAGGCTGCCGGTCGGCACGCCTTTGGCCGACGTGGCCGCCAGCGACTTCGGCGCTTCGCCGGCGGCGGCCATCGAATGCAGCATCCGCGTCGCGCCGTAGATACTGGAGTTGGCCGCGGACAGCACCGCCGTGACCAGAATAAAGTTCATGATATGCGCCGCGCCCGCAAGCCCGGTCGCTTCGAGCACCTGCACGAACGGGCTGGCCTGCCCGGCCAGTTCGTCCCACGGAATCAAGCCGCAGATCACGAGGATCGGCAGCGTATAGAACAGGATTACGCGCAGGATAAAGCTTTTGACCACTTTCGGCATGACCTTCTCGGCGTCTTTCGCTTCGGTCAGCGTCAGGCCGATCAGCTCAGAGCCGCCGTACGAGAACATGACGACGAGCAGCGCGGAGAAGATCGACAGCCAGCCGTTGGGCAGGAAGCCTCCGTGCGCCGTATAGTTGACCAGTCCCGGCGCTTCGCCGCCCGTTCCCGGGATCACCCCGAACAGCAGACCCGCGCCCAGAATAATAAACACGATAATCATGACGATCTTGATGCCGGCCAGCCAGAATTCGGTTTCGCCGAAGCTTTCGACGCTCATCCGGTTGATGCCGAGAATCAGCGCCGCGCTGGCGAGACTGAGCGCCCACAGCGGCACGCCGGGCATCCAGTACCGGAGAAACGAGCCCGCGGCCGTTACTTCGATCACGCATACGCTCAGCATCAGAAACGCGTACAGCCAGCCTACGATAAACGCCGGCCGAGGACCGAAAGCCTGCCGGACGAAGTCTTTCATATTGCGGTTGGGGTAGACGCTCGCCAGCTCCGCGATCGCGCCCATCACCACGAGCAGCAGCAGACCGCCGAACAAATACGTCAAGATGACGCCCGGTCCCGCCAGTCCGATCGTTTCGGCGCTTCCTTTGAAGATGCCGGTTCCGATTACGCCGCCCATCGCCATAAAGCTGATATGCCGCGGCAGCAGCTTCTTCTGAAGCCGTTCGCCTTCCGGCTTGTTGTGATTTTCCAAATGAAGCTCCTCCGATTTCTTTGACCCGATTCTTTTTTGCAGTGATGCGCACCCGCGTTTACGAGACGCACACTCTATCCTACAACAAAACACGGGAATCGGCATCGGATCAACGAAAAAAATCACCGAACGGACGCAAAATGTCCGCCGGTGATGGATGCTTGAATGCGACTTCGCCTATAAACTACGGTCAATCGATATCGACGATGATCCAGTTTCCGTTTTGTTTTTGCAGCGCGTAAGCCGAGCCCCGGGTATCCTTCTCTTCTTCGTATCGCTGCAATACGTTAACGATCGTGGTCGGACTATCCTGCAAATACCGGATATCCGCTATCAGCGTCTCCGCGACTTTACCCGGATGGTCCTGCAGGACCCCCATCTGCGCGTTGGGCGTAAACTTCTGCGCATAGCCTTCCGCATCGCCCGCGTTGCGCCGCTCGATACTGGCGTTAATCAGCTTGAGCATGTCCAGCTCTTCGCCGTCGTACCCGCTCTCGTCCGCGTAAGGTCCGTCCGCCCGAAGAATGTCCGCAATCCGCCACTGCCCGTTTGCTTCGCTCAGCGTATACGCGACCGGATGGTATTCGCCGTCCGCCGTTTCCCGGTACGAACCGACGAAGGTGTTCGTTTCCCGGATATCGCCGGACGGGTTCAGCTCGATCTTATCGACGGTAAACGCGATCTGTTTGCCGCCGTCCGGCGCGTCCGCGGCAAACAGCGCCGAATACGCCTGCTCGTCGCCCGCGTTCTGCGCGCGGAACGATTCGTTCAGCAGATCGATCTGCTCCGGCCGGACCGAAGTGCCGCTGTAATACTTTTTATTCAAAAACTCTTTTTCCGCAGGCTGTTCTTGTTCGGGGTTGGACGGCTGTTTGTTTACGGCTGCGGCCGACGTCGGTCGGGTTTGCGCCGCTGCCGGAGCCGCTTGTTTGTCCGCCGCTTCGGAATCGCGGTTTGCGCCGCAGCCCGCCGTCAGCGCGCCGAATACGATCAGCGCGGCGGCCAGGGAAGCGGGTGTTCCATGGAGCCGTTTCCGGTTGTTTTTCATTTGAAAAAAGTCCTCCTGTTTTCCCGCCTCGATCGCGGCAAATTGGGCCGCGGCGGCGGACGGGTTTAACACATAGACGCGGAAAGCGCATCTTTAGTTGCATTCCATGGAGTCGCGCGAACGGGCAGCCGAATCAGCCCGCTTCGCGCAGCCGGTCGGTGATCGAGTCTTTGGACAGCATGCGGCAGACGGCCTGCGTCGCGAGATAAGCGGCCGCAAGCAGCAGAAGCAGCAGGCCGGCGGTCGGCAGCATAGTCATGCGCATGACGGTAAACGCCATGTTGTCCGTCATAAGTTTGACGATCCCGTACACGAGCGAAGTGCCCAGCGACAGCGACAAGACTGCCGTCAGCAGCACGATCCATATGCTTTCCCACAGCAGCAGATTGCGAAGCTGCCGCTTCGTCATGCCCACGCTCTCCATCGCGGCCAGCTCCCGGCGCCGCGCAAGCGCGGAGGCGAGCGCCGTATTGACGTAATTCAGCAGGCCGATCAGCGCGACGATCAAGCACAGGCTGTAGCCGACAATGCGGAATACGCGCACAAAACCGGCCAGCTCCCGGCGGTAATCGTCGCGGGATTGGACATCGGGCGCCGGCGAGCCGAACGTCAGGGCGCGAGCCTGCGCCTCCACGCCCGCCCGATCTTCCGGGGCGGCCGTCAGCGAGACCGACAGCAGGGAAGCGTCCGGGAAAGAAGCGTTCGTCTCGGCTTCCGGCAGATAGACATTGAAGCCGTACGGATAAAAAAACCGGCTGCCCAGCGCATAAAACGCATTGGAGCGCAGCACGGCCATCACTTCGTACTCCCGGTCGGATCCCGGCGGGGCAAAGCGGTCTCCGGGATGATAATACGCGGCGTATCGATCCGCGCCGCCGAGCATCGCTTCGGTAATCAGCACGTATCGCCCCGTATCGAACTTCGAAGCGTCGAACGCGCCTTCGACGATATCGCCGCGCTTGAGCATTTCGTACAAACCGCCGCCGAGGCCGTATAGCTGAACGGTTACCCGGCCCTGCTCCGGCAGCGGATCGCTTCTCCGACCGGTACCGTTGTGCCTCTGCGCTTCTTCGTCCAGCCGCTCGCGAATCGCGCCGTCCGCCGGCAGCAGCAGCTCCGCCCTGTATACCCGGTCTGCGGCGGACGCGCCGGGCAGATCGGCGAGGCGGTCCGCCAGGTCTTCGGTCAATCCCGGTTGTGTTCCGGCTTCGGCGGCGGAACGATCGTCTTCGGCAGAAGCTCCGGACGGATTCGCGCCGGACGCAGACTCCGCGCGAATCATAATATCGCCCGCCATAAATCCGTCGAGATACTTTTCCGGGCTGACCGACCCGATCACGTTGTAGACGACCGCGAACAGGATCAGGCTGAGCGACAGCGAAGCCAGCACCGTCGACAGCCTGCCCGGACTTCGGGACAGATTGCTCCAGGCCATCCGGTGCGCTTTCGCGCCTCGTGCTCCGCGTCCGCGCGCTCTGCGCCTGCGGGCCGGTCCGGGAGCCCCGGCATACTTCGAGGCTTCGATCGGCGCGAATCGGGCGGCCGTGCGCGCGGGCCGCGCGGCGGAGAAGCGCACCGTGATCCAGGCGAACAAAGCCGCGCCGATAAAAATAACGGGATTGGCCGAGTAGGCCGTTTCGCGTACGCCTTCCGCCACCGACGAAGCGAGCGGTGCCAGCAGCAGCCCCGCGGCGTAGCCGGACAGCAGTCCGGCCGGAAGTGCCAGCGCGTAAAGCAGCAGGCTTTGCAGCGCGACGATGCGCCGGATCTGCCGGGGCGTCGTGCCGATCGTTTTGAGCAGTCCGTAGAACTTGACCGAGCGCACGACGGAGATATGAAAAATATTCGAGATCAGCAGGTAGCCGCTCAGCATGACCGTCAGCAGCAGCGCGGCGTAAGGAATCAGGTTCGACGGATCGCGCAGCAGGCTTTCGCCGGTATACGCCCAGTTCACGCCGTAATCGGCTTTAACGCCGGTGCGCTCCAGCACGCCGCGCATTTTGCCGTCCAGTCCGAACGAGCCGCCGAACATCACGTACAGCTGCCGGGAACCGGTTGTGACTTCGCCCCGGTCCGCCGCGGCCGGATCGTAATCTCCCAGCTCGGCGGCGACGAATGCCTGCGAAACGTACGCGATGCCGGACACGCTGCCGCCTCCGCCGTTCAAATTCCGGTCCGCCCGGTAAAAGCCGCCGAGCGTGAACGTCCGCTCCAGCACGCGCCCGTCTCCCAGCGTAATCTCAAGTTCGACCGGCGCGCCGATAACCGGCTCTACGCCGAGTTCGTCCAGCGCCCAGGTGCTGAGCGCGATCCGGTCCGCGGCCTGCGGCAGGCCGCCCGCGTCGAAAGCGACGAACGCGTGGCGGGGAATCGCCTCGTCGGCGGCCAGCACTTCAAGCTGCGCGGACGCGAACGGGCCGCTTTGCAGCCGGCCTGCATAGATCGTCCGCGCCGACTCGCGGACAGCCGGATCGGCGCTCAGGCGGTCTGCCTGTTCCGCCGTCAGGTTCTTGAAGCTGCCGTGGTAGTCGGTGCCCGACGTCTTCATCGCGGCAAGCTGCATCGACTCGTTCAGAGTCAGCGCCAGCGTAAATATAGCGGTCAGCAGCAGCACGGTCAGCGCGATCGCGCCGCAGGCAATCAGGCTCTGCGCCCGGTTGGCGCGCAGATACCGGACCGCAAGCCGCCGGACGGACGCTTCTCCCCGGCCGTTCAAGAACGGCCGCTTTCCGCGGCGGAATCCGGCCGCTCCGCGATCCGGCCGTCTTCGATGCGGACGATCCGGTCCGCCGTCTGGGCGGCTTCGTCGTTATGGGTAATCATCACGATCGTTTGATGAAATTCTTCGCCCAGCCGCTTCATCAGCAGCAGGACTTCCTGCCCGGTACGGCTGTCCAGATTGCCCGTCGGCTCGTCGGCCAGCACGACCGACGGTTTGGAAGCGAGCGCGCGGGCGATCGCCACCCGCTGCTGCTGTCCGCCGGACAGTTCGGAAGGCAGGGCGCCGCGCTTATGCTCCAGGCCGAGTCTGGCGATAATCCGGTCCACATGCCGTTTGTCCGCTTCGGAACCGTCCAGCTCGATCGGCAGCACGATATTTTCGTACACGTTCAGCACCGGCACCAGATTGTAGCTCTGGAATACGAAGCCGATGCAGCGGCGGCGGAATACGGTCAGCTCGTTATCGCCCATCGCCAGAATATCGCTGCCGTCGACCAGCACCCGCCCTCCGCTCGCCCGGTCCAGTCCGCCGAGCAGATGCAGCAGCGTGCTTTTGCCGCTGCCGCTCGTCCCCACAACGGCGACGAATTCTCCCTTCCGCACGCTCAAATCCACCTCGTCCAGCGCTTTGACCGCCTGTTCCCCGCTTCCGTAAATCTTCGTCAATCTTTCCGCTCGCAGCATGTCCACGCAGCCACTCCCTTTTTGGCGTTTGTTTCAGTATAGCGAAGAAATCTGTCGTTCCCGTGTCCGGAATCTTTCGGTTTCGACAGATTTCGGACATGGCGGCGGCGATGCGCAAAGCACGGCGCAAAAGGCGGTCCGCTTCGCGTCCGCCGGTCTCCGTTATTCATGCGCGGGCAGAAAAAACGTAAACAGCACCCCGCCTTCCGGCGGTTCGGAGATCCGAATCCGCCCGCCCTGCGCCTGCGCGATTTCGCGCGCCAGAAAAAGCCCCAGACCCAGCCCGTCGGCGCCGGCGGCGTTCCGTCCGCGATAGAACCGCTTGAACAGCTCCGGCCGTTCCTGCTCGGAAATGCCGGGTCCGTCGTTCCAAACGCCGATCCGCGTAAACAGTTCTCCCCGGCTCGCCGTAATGCGAATCCGGCCGCCGTGACGTCCGTATTTTACCGCGTTGTCCAGCACGTTGAACAGCGCTTCGCCCGTCCATTTCGCATCGTAAACCGCTTCTTCGTCCGCGACGTCCACCGCCAGTTCCATCTCGGCGAATTCCGCGCGGGATCGGATCTGCGCGGCCGCGGCGCGAACGACATCCAGAACCGGAGCCCGCTCGGGACGCATCGCCAGTATCCCCGTTTCCAGCCGCGACATCTCGACCAGCGCGCCGATCAGAAAGCGCAGCTTGCCGCACTGCTCCCGGGCTTCCCGGGCCAGCCGGCTCGCCGCCTCGTCCGCCGCCGTTTGCTCTTCGAGCAGCTCCGTATACAGCACGATATTGGACAGGGGCGTTTTGGTCTGATGGGAAATATCCCCGACCAGGCGCTGGATCGCCGCTTTTTCCCGGGCGGCGCCGCGCTCGTGAGCCTGTACGGTATCGGCGAATCGCATCAGCTTGTGTTCCAGCGAAGACAGGGCGCTTTCGGCATAGCCCGTGCGCCGGGGTTCGCCGGCCGCCGCGCCGTCCACCACGCTGTGCGCCGCAGCCATAAACGCCGACACCTCCCGGCGCAGACGAACCGCCCAGGCGGCCGCGACCGCCGGCAGCGCGGCAAGCGCCGCGGCGAGAGCGGCCGGGGATACTTCCCCCGTGTCCGTTTGCCGCCAGACCAGCCCGAGCAGAGCAGCGGCGGCCGCGGCAAACAAGACGGCGTAAGGAAAAGTCAGCCGCAGCCAGGAAATATCCCCGCCGGTCGGAACCGGCTTCGATCGATCGTCCGTTCGAGCTTCCATCATCGTTCCTCCATCGCCCACGTATAACCGAGCCCGTAAGCCGTTTTGATCCATCTCGGCGCGGCCGGATCGTCCTCGATCTTGGCGCGCAGACGTTTGACGCAGACGCTGAGCGCGTTTTCGTCCACAAAGTCCGCTTCGCCGCTCCAGACATGCTCAAGCAGTCTTTCCCGGGTCAGGATGCGTCCCCGGTTCTCCACGAGCACTTTCAACAGCTTTTGTTCGGTGCGGCTGAGCGTTATCTTTGAGTCTTTTTTCACATATTCCATCCCGCCAAAATCCAGCGTAAGCGATCCGAACGTAAGCTTTTCGCCGGAATCCGTTCCGGAGCCGGGACGCGTCCGCCTCAGCACCGCCGACACTCTCGCCCGCAGCACCATCAGGCTGAACGGCTTGGTGATATAATCGTCGCCGCCGAGCGCAAGTCCCGTCACGATATCGCTTTCCAGATCGTTGGCGGTCAGAAACACAACCGGCACGCGGTAAGATCGGCGCAGCGAAGCGCAGAACTCCAGCCCGCTGCCGTCCGGCAGATTGACGTCCAGCACAATCAAGTCGATCTTTCCATATTCCAGTTCCCGGCGCGCCTGAGCCAGATTGTACGCCTGGACGATACGGACGTCTTCGCCGCCGAGCGTCAGCGCTATGCCGGTATTCAAACTCTCGTCGTCTTCGACGACCAGAATCGCTGTCATGACTTCCCCCGCCTTCGCTATGTAGGTTTGCTCCCGCTTTCGTTCATCCGCCGGTCCGGGCCGCGCGCAGCGCGCGGTCAGACCCGCAGCCGTTCTTCCACTTCCTGCCGCCAGAACGTCCCGTGCGCGAACGCCGCCGGATCGATCCGGCCGAATTCCCGCACGACCCATTTCAACGCTTCCTGCGGAATCTCGTTTTCCAGAAAAGCATCCGGGCCGTTCTCGGCAATCGTCCGCTGGACCAGTTCCGCGTAAATCAGCAGAAATTCCGCGAACTGCGGCACGGACGAGTTGATAAACCATTCGTCGCCGCCGCGGTCCATGCGGATACACACGACCTGCGAGCCGCCGGCTTTCAAGCAGACCGGGTCGCCGTAGCCCGTCGTGCCCAGCAGCCAGTAGGCCGAATATTCTTTGGGCATGCCGAAGACGGTCTTCAGGTCGGACAGCGTGCCCTGGCCGGATCTGAATTCAAGATACGGGGCCGAATCGGCCGGCAGACCGGCTTCGCATAGAAAACGCCCGGCTTCTTCCGTGATCGGGACCGCGGACAGCGCTTCGGGATCGAAACGCAGCAGCGGCCCGTCCACGGACGTGTTCCAGGCGGCGTTAAATTGTTCGGGCGTCATGGCCATCCGGCTTACCTCCATCTTTTGCATCGTTTTCGGCTCTGCGCTACTCCTGCGCGCAGGCCGGCCGATCTCCCGCCTCCTCCCGGATCAGCAGGGACATAAACGCGTCCACCTGCTCCGTATACAGCTCGGGCTGATTGCGTTTGATTTCAAGCAAAATATTGACCACCCTGCGCACGCTGCTTGCGGGAATTCGCCGCAGCGCCGCCCCGTACGCTTCGAGATAAGGCTGCTCCGGCCGGTCGCAGTTCAGCAGCATGCGATGCAGCCGATCCGCCCAGCCCTCGGCCTGGGGAAACAGATTCGGGATTCCCCGGGCGAGCTGCCGCATGCTCTCGTCGGCTCCGCAGCGGTCCGCGATATAGAAAATGGTCTCCAGCAGATCGCCCGCGGCGCTCGGTTCGATAATATCGTCCTCCAGCACCCGGCACAAATACGGAATCACATCGGCCGAAGCCGATTCGCACAGCTCGTTCAAAATATCGGTAAAACGATCGAGGTCGTCGTCTTCTCCGTCCAGGTAGCGCATCCGGTAAAGCTCGTCCAGCAGTTCTTGATCCGGCAAAATGAGATCGCCTCCGCTTCTGTCTGAATTTCTTTACGCCTCTATATCATACCCTATCTGCGCACAAGCAAAAACCGTGCCTCGCGGCACGGCCTGCTGAAAAATGAAGTTTGCGCTTTGCGAACTAGTCGCCGATCGTCGACAGCGCGGCATAGAGCAGTGCTTCCGGGTCTGCGGAAGCCGATTGTTCCGGCACATGAATGCGCAGGATATAGCCTTTGTCCACGGTTTCCCACAGCATATATTCATAAGTCGTTCCGTCCTGCTCGGCTTTCAGCGCCAGCTGCGAAAAGTTCAGCAGTTCCGGCAGGTCGCCGCCTTTGACTTCGGACGTTTCGCCGTACGTCTTGAGTTCTTTCTCGCCCTGCTTGCGCAGCGAAGCGATCGCGTAGCCTTCTTCCAGCGGCTGGATCACCGCATAAAGCTGCGCATCGTCTTTGGACGAAAGAGTGTTGCTGTCGGCGTCGAATTCGAAGCCTTCCGGCACATACAGCGAATATCCGTAGCCTTCCGCCAGTTTCGCAGACGCTTCTTCCGCAGAGCCGCCGACGACCTGGATCTTGTCGCTTTTGGAGCGATCGGCGCCCGCGCCTTTGTCGCCCTGCTTGGACGCGTCGGCCTGCTTCTGCTTCGCGGCGAAGTCGTCGGCTTTCTTCTCGCTGTCGCCTTCCGCCTGCGCTCCGCCTTTATCTTCGCCGGACGTTTCGGCCGATTTGCCGGCATCGGAACCTTCTTCCTTATCGGCGTCCGCGGCTTTGTCGGGCTCGGCTGTCGCCGGTTCCTCGATTGCGGACGATTCGCCTCCGGCGGCGTCTTTGTTTGCGTTGTCGGTGTCGGTCGCGGCCGTATCGGCCGGTTGGGTTTGAGATGCGGAATCCGACTCGTTTCCGCAGGCTGCCAGAGCTCCGCTCAGCAGCAGCACGCCAAGCAAGCTTGCCGCGCGGTTATAAGTTTTCATAGGTGCACCTCCATGCCAGAATAAAGAATAGACGAACAAGGACGCCAAAATGTTACAAAAAGCGACCTTTTCGCGCACCCTCTCCTTTTAACCCTCACATGGCGGCGTGACTCAGAAAGCAGGCAAAACGCGGCGGGAGGGCACCTGGCAAAGACGCCGCCGCTCTAATCCCCGACCCGGCGCACGATCTCGTCGAGGCAGGGCGGCGCCTGGATCAGCCGGGTCAGCATGAGGGCGATTTCGTCCGGCGCGAGATTCATGCCCGCCGCGAACCAATGCCGGATCAGACCGAATTGAGCCGCGCCCAGATAGGCGATCAGGTAATCGGACGCCTGCCGCTCCGATTCGTACTGCGCGCCGACTTCCGCGTACGTATGCTCGCC
The DNA here is from genome assembly GCF_030518235.1 of Saccharibacillus sp. CPCC 101409. GTDB lineage: Bacteria > Bacillota > Bacilli > Paenibacillales > Paenibacillaceae > Saccharibacillus. The sequence goes on from NZ_JAULSA010000004.1 coordinate 155,959, forward strand.
GAGCAGCCGTTCCAGCCGCTGCGCAACTTCGGGCGCGGCGGAAGCATGGAACACGGCTTTGAAAAAATAAGCGTGCCGCTGCAAATATTCGAACGCTTCCACGATGGCGGGGAACGCGCGTCCGCCGCCGTCGTAAAGTCTGAGCTGTCCGAGCGATATCGGTTTGAAAATATCGAGCAGACCGTTCATCACTTCAGTCTGCTCGATCAAATCGTACAGATCCCGGTAATGCAAATAAAAAGTGCCCCGGTTGATATTCGCTTTTTGCGCCAGGTTTTTGACGTTCAGGTCTTTGAATCCCCGCTCGGCCATCATCTCCAGCAGCGTTTGTTCGATCAGCTTGCGGGTCCGGACGACCCGGCGGTCTTCGGTTTCCGCGCCGCGATGTTCCATTCTGCCTGTTCCCTCCCCGTTTCGGCAGCGCGCGGCTCCTGTTCGGAACCGCGGACAATCGACACTTTCGGCAAAGTGTCCGTTAACGGACACGCCGCTCGTATTGTCGATTGAGGCGCCGGTTGTTTTTCATTATAGTGAGACGCGTGATCGATAATCAACTCGCGATCATAAACGTTGTTTGGACGAAAGGAGTGTCGGCATGCAGCTTAGAAAACTGGCCCGGACGGGCGTGGATGTCGGTATTTATTCATTGGGAGGAGCCGCGTTCGGAACGACGGCGGAGCGCGGCGACGCGCAGCGGATCGTGCACGAGGCGCTCGACGCCGGAATCAACCTGATCGATACGTCCGACCGCTACGCGGACGGCGAGTCCGAGCGGATTATCGGCGAAGCGATCCGCGGACGCCGGGCGGACGTGCTGATCGCGACCAAAGTCGGAGCGACTCCGGGCGGACCCCCGAACCGGATGGGCGCTTCCCGGCTGTGGATCAAACAGGCGGTCGAACGCAGCCTGCGGCGTCTGGACACGGATTATATCGATCTGTACCAGCTGCATCATCCTTTTCCGGACACCGAATTCGAGGAAACGATGGATGTGCTGAGCGATCTGGTGCGGGAAGGCAAAGTGCGCTATATCGGCACGTCCAACCATCAGGCCTGGCAGCTGGTCGAAGCCCGGGCGGTCAGCGAGCGCCGCCGTCTTCAGCGCTTCGTCAGCGAACAAACGCTGTACTCGCTGCTGAACCGGGAGATCGAACAAGATCTGGCCGAAGCGGCGCGGCGGTACGAGTTCGGCCTGCTGATCTACGGCCCGCTGTCCGGCGGACTGCTTACCGGCAAATACAAAGCCGGCCAACCGGCCGATCCCCGCTCGAGAGCCGCGCGTTTCGGAGACAGCCCGCTCGGCCGCAGTTTCGATCCGAATTTGCCGGAGAACCGGCGGAAATTCGAGATTATCGCGCAGCTTCAGTCGCTCGCCGAACAGGCGGGCATGACGCTGCCGCATCTGGCGGCCGCTTTTATCCGGGCCCATCCGGCAGTCACTTCCGTTATCGTCGGCCCGCGGACTCCGCGGCAGCTGCAGGATTATCTGGCGGGCGCACAGATCCGGCTCGGAGCCGATCTGCTCGACGCGATCGACGATATCGTCTCCCCGGGTTCGACGATCAACGACGCCGCTCCGGGCTGGACGCCCGAATGGTTGTCCGATCCCCGGCTCAGACGCCGGAACGATTGAAATCGCGATTCCTATACGGATACGCCGTTTCGCCAAAAAGAACCTTCGCACCGCCGACAGCGCGGATGCGAAGGTTCTTTCGTACGAAGGATTCAGCTTTTGCCTTTCGGCCCGCGGGCCGACGATTGCGATCCGCTTACTGCCCGGAGCGGATCTCCACTTCCTCCGGCCGGTATACGGCCGTTACCGCGCCTTCGGCGTTCGCCGCGAACAGCACGGAGCGGTCGCTTTCCAGGGTAAAGCCGTACACCGCGCCCGTGGCCCGGTCGCGGACTTCGATCTCCGTGTCCCAGGCATACTCGGACACGAACACGTACAGGCTGCCGCTCGCGAAGCCGAGCTTGCGGCCGTACACGCCGGCCAGCTCGCCGCCGGCCAGCCAGTCCAGGTCGTCGGTTACGCCCGCCCGCTGCGCGGCGCAGCGGTACAGTTCGGCGATCGGCTCGTCGCCCGATCCCAGCTCGACCGGCAGCGGGCTCCAGATCAGCCGCCCTTTGCCGTTCGGCACGTCGAGCACCGCGTCCGCCCGGCCTTCGGCGTCGGCCGGGATTTCTTTGAGCGTTTCGGCGATGCGGCGCCCGCCGAAGGACACCGGGAGCCTGCGGCCGCCCAGCTCCAGCACTTCTTCGCGCCGCACATTCGACAGCGAGCGGATGCCGAGGAGCTTGTCGGCGCGGTCGGACTCGTGCCAGTAGGCGTCTAGACCGGCCGGGCCGGTAATGACCAGCGTCGCGTGCGTCGACTTGGCGATGCGCAGCAGCTTCTTCATCGAATCCTCGTCCATATTGTGCGGACTCGGCAGCAGAATCAGCTTCGCCGGATTCGACTTGAGGCTGTCGAGCCGGTATTCGGACACCGCCCGGAAAGGCAGCTTGAGCCTGTAGGTCAGCACCCGCGTCAGGCGGCTTGTCGCTTCCTTCGCGAACGGGCGGTTCGAGAAATCGTTCGAATACGGGAATACGGCAGCCACGTCTTCCGGGACGCGGCCCGTAAACAGATCGCGGATCTGCGCCATAAAGCGGCCGAAATCGTAGGAAACGTCCGCTTCCGGTTTCTGCGTGCCGTCCGCGCGCAGCGCGCCGATATGCGACTCGTTGGCGTTGTCCATATAGAAGTTCGTGTTCCAGATCCACTGGATCGCGCCGGCGCCGCCGGTCGAGAACGCGTACGCGTATTTGCGCTCCAGGATATTGCGCAGCTCAAGCTCGCTGCGCTTGGCCCGGCCGTCCGGCGTTTCGACGTACATGATGCCGGTCTCCTGGATCAGGTTCGGCTTATCCGGCGTTTTCGCGAACACGCCGTCCCAGACCAGGTCGTCGTTCAGCCACCACGAATGCACCGTCGTGTAATCGACGGCATCTTCGTAGAACAGCGGCGACGGACGCTGCGAACCGAGCGCTTCGTCCTGGCCGACCGTCACGAGATGGTCCGGCACAAGCTGCTTGATCGCCGCGTTCAGTTCGGCGGCCCAGGCGCTGTGCATCTCGGCCGAGAACAGGCAGTAATCGAGCCAGCGCGTTCCTTTCTTCGCGGAGGTCATATCCTGCACGTCGAAGTTGATTTCTTCGACTTCCGGGATCGCGGCTCCTTCGAACGACGGCAGTTCGGCCGGCGTCATGTTCCAGTGTTCGCGCAGCGCGTGAATCGAGCCGTGCCGCCGCTTGAGCCAGGTGGCGTAAGCGGCGCGCTCGTATTCGTCGCGCATGGAACGCGGTCCGGACGAGAAGATACGCGCCGGATCGAACATCGACGGCTCGTTGATAAGGTCCCAATCGACATGCGTCGTCTTCGTATGCCGGCTCACGATCGAACGGACGAAGCGCTTCTGCGCTTCCACGCTCTGCGGATCGAGATACGGATTCTTGCCTTCCCAAGTCTCCGGGGTGAACGAGAAGAACGTAAACGTCACATGCAGATTGTGCTTGGCCGCCGTCAGCAGAAAAGCGTCGATCGCCAGCAGCGCTTCTTCGGACGCGTGACCGTCCACCTGCATAATATTGCGGTACGCCGTCCAGATCCCGGTGCGAATCCAGTTGATGCCGGCCCGCGTCATCTCCGCCATATCGCGGTCCCAGACCGCGGCGTTCGGCAGGAACAGGAATTTGCGCGCCACGTCGGACGTCATATAGGTCATGCCGACGACCGGCAGCGGACGTCCGCCCTGCACGAAGTAGTCCCGGCCCGCCGAGATCGGACTGCCGGCAGACAGCAGCTCGTCGTCGCGGCCCCAGAAGCCCTGCGTCAGCGTACGAACTTCGCCTTCCGGCGATTCGGCGATGCCGTTCACGGTATACAGCCCCGGTTCCACGTCAAACGGGAGCGAAATATTCAGCGCGTTCCAATCGTGCGTCACCGTCATCCGAAGGCTCTGCGCGAAGACTTCGGAGCCGCCCGGCGAAGTCACGGACAGCCGGAACGTCCAGGTTCCGTGCGCGGCCGAAAGCGCCGCAGCCGCATTCCCGGCAAGCGCCGCGTCCACGGCGCTCGCGGCGTTGGCCGCATCGGCAGGCGCGGCGGCGCTTCCGGCATCCGGCGCGCCGGCGATCTTCGCGGGTTCGGCCGCGCTGAACTCCTGCGCCGCATGGGCGGCATTCTTATCCGCCGAATTTCCGCCGCTCGAGGCGGCAGTTCCGCGGGCGCCGCCCGCGGTCTTCGCGATCCGCTCGATCTTCGCTCCGGCGGCAAACTGCGCCGCCCCGCCCGCGAACGCCGGCAGATCGGCGGGCGAGCCCGCCCGCCGGATGGCCTGCGCGCGCAGCGTAAGCCGAGCGCGCTCGCCCGGCTCGTACACGGCGCTGCGCGACGCCAGCGACAGCTCGACCGCTTCGCGTTCGCAGAACGCCGCCCAGCGGGCCAGCGCTTTAAGCCCTTCGCCCGCCGCCAGCTCGGCGTTCAGCGGGCGATTGACGAAGATCCAGCGCGAGCCCGTAAACGGGCCGCGCAGCTGTTCCCACAGCACGACCGGCGCGGCGATCGGCCGGTCCGAGGCGTCGTACGCCCGCAGCAGCGGCGTAATCCGCGTGCTCATCGTGCCCGCCGAGCCGTTCTGCGCCGGCAGATCGGCGTCGCGTGTCGTATGCGGCACCAGATTCCAGGTGCCGCCGACCAGTCCGCCGGCGCCGAGCCGCACGCCGGTTCCGGCTTTGCTTTCCGTCCCCGGCGCGGCCGAATCGACGCCCGCTTCAACGCCGGTTTCCGCAGCGCCGGCTCCGGTGCCCGCAGCCTCTCCTCCGCCGAACCCTCCTTCATCGCCGCGCAGCAGCGGCAGCTCCGGCGAAGCTTCCAGCCTGACCGCGCGTCCGGCCTCCACCGGCAGCGTCTCGTGGATGAAGAGCTGCTGATGGTAGCCGGTCTGCTCCGGTCCGATGCGCCAGCGTCCGCTTTCCTGGCGCACCGGGCGCTTGAACGGCGCGCCGCCGACACTGAGCAGTCCGCCGCCTTTTTGCAGGAAAGCCAGGATGCTTGTCCATGCGCTCTCCGGGAAATACGGCGCGTGCAGATTGACCAGCACCCCGCCGCCGTCGCCGAAGTTGTCGCTCAGCACGTCGCCCAGGTCGGCCGCGCTGGTCACAACGCCGTACGCGCCGAGCTCTTTAAGCCCCGGCAGCGGTCCCGAAGCCGGAAAGCTCGGATCACGGAAGAAAATCAGCCGTTCGTTGAACGGCTGATCGCTTGGGTTTGTTTTCACTCTATTCATTTCTGCTCCAGCGGATATTCTTTCATATAATTCAGCAGTTCATCCACGGTCGTAAACGCCAGGCCCGTCACCGTATCGGCGCATCCGTAGTAGATCGCGATGCGTCCGGTCTCGGCATCGGTCAGCGCGGCGCACGGGAACGTCACGTTCGGCACGTCGCCGACGCACTCGTACAGCGTTTCCGGGCCGAGGATGTAGTTGCGCGAACGCGCTTTGACGATCCACGGTTGATCCAGGTCCAGCAGCGCGACGCCGATCCGGTACACGAAGCCGTTGCACGTATTGATGACGCCGTGATAGATCAGCAGCCAGCCTTCGTCGGTTTCGATCGGGATCGGTCCCGGACCGATCTTCTTCGACTGCCATGCCGACTCGTCGCCGTTAATGGTGCCCATCACATAGCGGTGTTTGCCCCAGAACGTCAGGTCCGGGCTTTCGCTGTAGAAAATATCGCCGAACGGCGTATGTCCCGTATCGCTCGGACGGCTCAGCATCGCATAGCGCTCGCCGATCTTGCGCGGGAACAGCACGCCGTTGCGGTTGTACGGCAGAAAAGCGTTTTCGAGCTGGCGGAACGTTTTGAAATCGAAGGTGTACGCGATGCCGATCGTCGGGCCGTGGTAGCCGTTGCACCAGGTAATGTAGTAACGGTCTTCGATCCAGCACACGCGCGGATCGTAGCGGTATTCACGCTTCGTGATCTCTTCGTCGCCTTCGAACGAGATCGGCTCGTGGTTGATGTTCCAGTTAATGCCGTCCTCGCTGAATCCGGCGAAGATGTCCATGCTGACCGAACGCGAGTCGCAGCGGAATACGCCGGCGAAGCCGCCTTCGAACGGCACGACCGCCGAGTTGAAGATGCTGTTGGAATTCGGCGTGGCGTGGCGTTCGATAATCGGGTTCTGCGAATAGCGCCAGACCGGCGAATGCGTGCCTTCCGGTTTGTCCTGCCAGGGAATATTGGACAGCTTGTCTCCGATAATTGTGCTCATGAATAAACGCTCCTTTTAACGATGGGATGTCGGCGAACCGCTTTTTTTTACAAAATGCCTTCCTGCATCGACTTGTACACGAGCTGCGAGAACAGGCTGTTCGACCAGGCGAACCATTTGCGCGTAAAAACGGCCGGATCGTCCGCGTGGAAGCCTTCGTGCATATAACCGGTGTCGGCGTCGGTGTTTTCGAGCATTTGGATCAACTCCAGCTTCTCTTCTTTCGCGGAAGCCGTCAAGCCCTGCATGGACAGCGCCATATGCCAGATATACTGCGGCGGGGTATGCGGACTGCCGATTCCTTTGGCCGCCGACCCTTCGTAGTAAAAAGGATTTTCCTTGCTCAGCGCAAAACGTCTCGTGTTCTGGTACACCTCATCGTCCGCGCCGACGTACCCCAGATACGGGATCGACATCAGGCCCGGCGTGCCGGCGTCGTCCATCAGGCAGTAGTTGCCGAAGCCGTCCGTCTCGTACGCGTAGATCGGCCCGAATTCCGGATGGCGGTAAATGCCGTACAGCCGGATGCCGCGGTCGATTTCCTGCTCTAATTTTCGCAGCTCGCGCACGTAATCCTGGTCCCGGAAGATCCATTCGAAGAATTCGCCCATCTGGCGCAGCGATACGACCGCGAACATATTGCCCGGAATATTGTAGTGGAAATCGCACGCATCGTCGCTGGAGCGGAAGCCCGACCAGACCATCCCCGTATAGTTGACCGGCATGCCGAGTCCTTTGTTTTGCAGGGTATCGTGTGCGATGCCGTTGTCGCGCCCGAAGCGGTATTCGGACTGTTCCAGATGGTACTGCTCGGTGCGGAACACGTTCACGATCTCTTCCATCGCTTCGCGGAAATCCTGGTCGAAGATATCGGTCAATCCGGTTTCTTTCCAATACAGATACGCCAGACGCACGACGAAGCAGAGCGAGTCGATCTCGAATTTGCGCTCCCAGACCCACGGGGACATTTCGGTGCCGTCGTTTTTGTTCCAGTGCCAGTCGTTGGCCGACTCGTTGAACGCGTTGGCGTAAGGATCGATTCGCACGTACCGGATATGGCGCTTGATCAGCCCGCCGATGATGCGCTGGAGGTCTTTGTCTTCTTTGGCCAGCGGAATATAATGGATCACCTGCTCGACCGAGTCTCTCAGCCAGCTGGCCGGAATATCGCCGGTGATGACGAAGGTGGTGCCGTCGTCCATCAGTTTGGTGGTCGTCTCCAGCGTGTTCGGAAAACAGTTCTTAAACAGCTTCAGCAGCTTCGGCCGGTGCGCAAGCTTCGTGTCCGCTTCGGCCAGCACGTCCTGCACGGCCTGCGGCAGTTCAAGCTTGGGCATCGGGATCTTGGGGAGTCTGAATTGTTCCAAGTGAAAGGTCTCTCCTTTGTGTGTGCATTCAACGATTGATACATAGGATATGTTCGATTGCTCGATTCAAATCCACTTTCTACCCGTATGGGCTACGCTGCTTTTTAGGCAATCTGGAAGGTCATTTCAAGACAGCGGCGAAGCTACATTGTCTAAAAGGCAATCTGGAAGGCTATTTTATGCGTGATTCCGCTTTTTTGCGTTTCTACGTTGCTTCATTGTCAACGTAAAGAGGATTGAAGACCGGTTAGCGCTGTCTACGCTGCTTTTTAAGCAACCTACCTAACTTGCGCTTCCCGGCCGCTTGATTCCCGGCTGCGCAATCGCAGCCAGGCGGCCGAGCGTCTTGTGAAGCCTATCGCAATCGACCGAAAAGTTTCGGTCAAAAAAACAAATTACGCCCGGATCAGCTTGACCGTCTTGATCTCGTACGGCTTGAACGACAGCGTGATTTCGCCGCCGCTGCTTGCCAGCGCTTCGCCGTCTTCTTCCAGCGCGCCGGACAGTACGGCGCGGTCGAACGGATGCGGCCAGTTCAGCGTGACCGATTCGCGGCCGCCCGCCGATTCGTACAGGCGCAGGACCACGCCGCTGCCGTCTTCGGCCGGCTTGACCGTATCGAGCACGACGTGCTCGCCGGTGAATCCGATCAGCGAAGCTTCGGCGGTCAAAGCGCCCGCGTGCGAAGCCGCGCGCACGACCGGAAGGTCCTGGTTCAGCGCGGCCGCGGCCTGCACGGTGCCGGCGCTTCTCCAGTCGCCGGAGTGCGGATACAGCGAGTACGTAAAGTCGTGCTCGCCCAGGTCGGCCTGCGTATCCGGCCATTTCGGCGCTCTCAGCAGCGACAAACGAATCGTGCTTTCATGAATATCGTAGCCGTATTTGCAGTCGTTCAGCAGGCTGACGCCGTAGCCGCTTTCGGACACGTCGGCGAACCGGTGTCCGCATACTTCGAACTGCGCCTGTTCCCAGCTGGTATTGCGGTGCGTGGCGCGCTCCAGCGAGCCGAACGGAATCTCGTAGGTCGCTTTCTCGGCCAGTACGTCGACCGGGAACGAGACTTTGAGCAGTTTGTGCGCTTCGTGCCAGGACACATGCGTTTTGAAATCGATGCGGCGGTCGTGCTTGTAGAAGATCACGTCCTGCTCGATCGTCGATTCATTCAGCTTCCAGCGGAATCGCAGCACGTCGCGCACGCCGCCGGACGCGACAACTTTGCGCTCCAGCAGTTCCGCTTTGCCGGCCGGCTGCTGTTCGAAGCGCGGATCGACGTCCCAGGCGTCCCACTCCGTCGGACGGTCGTGGAAGAACTGGAATACGTTCACGGCTTCGCCCGGCTTCACCACTTCGCGCCGCGCTTCTTTGTCGAGCAGGGAGACGATCTCGCCCCGTTCGTTGAAGCGGACCGTGTAGTGCGGCGTTTCCCAGACGTCCGGGAAGCCGGCGTCGCCCGCTTGGGCGGACCGGCCCGACTCCGTTCCGGCCGGCTGCGCCTCGCCCGCGCCTTGCGAGCTTTCCGCGCTTTCCGAATGCAAACGGATCGTCGTATATCCGAGCGCCGGAATCTGCGGCACGAATACGGTCAGTTCGCCGCTCTCGGCGTCGTAATCGGTTTCCAGCAGTTCCCCGTTCGGCCCGTAAGCGGCTTGGCCGGCGGCGTTCTCGATCCGCACGGCCGCCGAGCGGTTCCAGCCCAGTCCGTTGAAGACGATATAAGGCGTGCCTTCGCCTTCGGTGTTCACCTGCTCCGCAAGCGCCTGAACGCCGATATCCAGCCCGCGGCGTCCTTCTTCGAATACTTCCGCGTATTCCGCGTCCGACGTTTGGTACGTTTCCGTAATCGCCGAGCCCGGGATAATATCGTGGAACTGGTTCAGCAGGATCAGCTTCCAGCCTTTGTGCAGACGCTCCAGCGCTTCGCCGTAACCGTCGTGCACATCGGACGCCGCGTCCGCCGCCAGCACGTTCCACAATTCCGCTTCGCGGTACAGAATCTCCGCTTTGCGGTTGGCGCGCTTGTTGTAGGCATGCGTCGTGTACGTGCCGCGGTGCAGCTCCAGATACAGGTCGCCGCGCCACGACGGAAGCTGCGGATTCGCCGCGCTTATGCCGTCGAAGAATTCCGCCGCCGTGCTGTATTTGCTGCCCGGCTGGCCGACCATCAGCTCGGCCCGGTCGATATATTCCAGCATTTCGCGCGTGACGCCGCCGCCTCCGTCGCCGTGCCCGTACAGCAGCATCTGCTCGGCGTGCTTGTCTTTTTGCCGGTAAGACTGCCAGTGTTCGTGGATATCCTTCGGATGCGTGTGCTCGTTGACGCCGTGGTTCAGGTACGACAGGATCGGCGTTCCGTCGATGCCCACCCAGTGGAACAAGTCGAACGGGAACACATTCGTATCGTTCCAGTTCAGCTTGGTCGTCATAAAGTACTCGACGCCGCCGTGCTTGAGGATCTGCGGCAGCGACGCGCAGTATCCGAACGTGTCCGGCAGCCATTCGATCTTCGAAATCCTGCCGAACTCTTCCCGGTAGAACCGCTGTCCGTACAGCATCTGGCGCATCAGCGATTCGCCGCTCGGGATATTGAGGTCCGGCTCGACCCACATGCCGCCGACCAGTTCCCAGCGCCCTTCCTCGATGCGCGCTTTCACCCGCTCGTACAGCTCGGGATCGTTCTTTTTGATAAAGTCGAACAGGATCGGCTGGCTCTGCGTGTAGATATAACCCGGATACTCGCGCATCAGCGTATCGACGCTGGAGAAAGTGCGGCTCGCTTTGCGCACCGTTTCGCGCACCGGCCACAGCCAGGCGATATCGATATGCGACTGGCCGACCATATGCTCCAGCCCTTCCGCGTTGTTGCCGCCGATCTCAAGCGTCCGGCTTCTCAGCTTTTCTTCGACGGCCGATACGGCGGAGCCTTCGCGGACTTCTTCTTCGTTCAACCCGGTAAAAGCGTCCATCGCGCCGTGCAGCGCTTCCAGCAAACGCACGCGGCGGAAGTCCGTGTCCGGCAGCAGCGCCAGCGAATCGCGCACGACCGTCACGGTGTACATCAGGCTGCGCACCGGCTCGTTCGGCAGCACGATCAGGCTGCGGATCGCCGTGATCGGCGGTTTGATCGTCGACTGCTGGTTGAGCGGATCGTACGGCTCGGGAATAATATCGAACATTTCGATCTCCAGCTCCGGCTCGCGGCCGACCGCTTTCAGATCGAGCGTAGCGTACGTATGGTTGTCGTCGATGCCCTGGTAAGAGCTGCCGTTGACGCGCAGCAGCCCTTCGCCGCCGCTTTCGAAGATCAGGCCCGCCGTGTTGGCGTTCCAGTCTGCCGGCAGTTCAAGCTTCGTGCGGAAGAAATACGTCGTGCCGTTCTTGCTCGGAAAAGGCGTTAGTTCCTTGCCCTGCGGATAAGGCTCGACATCCGTGTATTCTCCCGGAAGTCCGTAGGTCGAGCGGGTGATGTCCCAGCTTTTGAGTTCCATCTGCTTCAGCCACTGCCGCTGCGACAGCTCCCGGATAAAACGCGTTAAACGCTGCATAAGTATATTCATTCCTCTCCTGCGGTCGGATCGCCGGACCCGATCGTCGGGGTATGGGGTCTACTGCTCTGGATTCACGTCGGTTTGCATCAAGATTGTGCCGGCCGCGATGCGCGGCCGGTCGTTATTTGCTGCGTGTCAGTCGGTTACAATCAGGTCGGCGCTGCGCGTATCGACCGCGCTGCGGCCGACGCTCACCCGGAACAGTCCCGGTTCCACGACCGGCGCCAGATCCGGCCCGATATAGCGGAGCTGCTCCGTGCCTACTTCGAATTCCACGGTGCGGCTTTCGCCGGGCTCCAGCCAAACTTTGCGGAAGCCTTTGAGCTGAATGCCCGGCCGGGTCGCCGCGCTGACCACGTCCGTAATATAGAGCTGCGCCACTTCGGCGCCCGCCCGCTCGCCGGTGTTCGTCACCGCGACCGACACGGTCGTGCGTCCGCCCTGCGCGATGCGGCTTTGTTCCAGCACCGGCTCGCCGTACTCGAAAGACGTATAGCTCAGCCCGTAGCCGAACGCATAGCGCGGCTTCGAATCGTCTTCCAGATAGCGTTTGCCGCGCGAGCGCTTGCCGTTGTAGTACACCGGAAGCTGCCCGACATGCTTCGGAACGGAGATCGTCAGGCGGCCCGACGGATTCACGTCGCCGAACAGAATATCGGCGATCGCGTGTCCGCCTTCCTGCCCCGGGTATCCCGCCTGGAGAATCGCCGGGATCTGCTCGTCGGCCCACGGCTCGACGACCGGTCTTCCGCCGATATACACCAGCACGACCGGCTTGCCGAGCGCGTGCACTTCGCGGATCAGCTCGGACTGCACGCCCGAGAGACCGAGCGTCATGCGGTCGATGCCTTCGCCGCAGTCCATATCGCTGACGGCTTCGCCCGTAACCATCGACGCGCCGGTGCGCAGATCGATCGTGCCTTCGCCGAAGTCGCGGGCGCTGGAACCGCCCATGACCATCACGACGGCGTCGGCGCGTGCCGCGATCTCCAAAGCCCGCGCGAAGCCTTCGCGCGAATCGCCGCGCACGCGGCAGCCCGGCGCGTACAGCACGCGCGCTTCGTCCCCGCCGAAGCGGGCCCGCACGCCGCCGAGCACGGTGGCGACATGGTCCTGCGGCTGCGGCGAGGTGTAATCGCCGAGCTGGTTGTAGCCCCGGTCCGCGTTGGGACCGATGACCGCGATGCTGCCGATATCGTTCGGCAGCGGCAGCAAAGCCCCGTCGTTCTTGAGCAGAACGACGCTTTCGGCGGCCAGCTCGCGGGCCAGCCGCTTGTGCTCGTCGCAGCCGATGACTTCGGCTGCTTTCTTCGCGTCCGCGTACGGACGCTCGAACAGGCCCAGCCGGAACTTGAGCGTCAGCACGCGCTTCGCCGCGAGCTCAAGCACTTCCGGCTCCAGGCGTCCGCCCTCGTAAGCCGCCAGCAGATGGCGGCCGAACATCTCGCCGGACATCTCCATGTCGATGCCCGCCCGGATCGACTGCACCGCCGCGTCCTCGCCGTCCTCGGCGGTGTCGTGGCCGCTCGCCAGCATGTCGATCGCCCCGCAGTCCGTAATCACCGGACCGTCGAAGCCCCATTCGCCGCGCAGAATGCCATCCAGCAGCCGCTCGTTCGTCGTGCACGGCACGCCGTCGATCTCGTTGTAAGCCGGCATGATCGAAGCCGCTCCGGCCCGCACCGCCCGTTCGAACGGATACAGATCGCTTTCGATCAGCTCTCTCCAGCCCATATGTACCGGGCCGGCGTTGCGTCCGCCTTCGGACGCGCCGTAGCCCGCGAAGTGCTTCAGCGTCGCCCCGACGCTGTCTTCCGCGTCCAGGCTTTCGCCCTGCAGCCCTTCCACGGACGCCACGGCCAGCTCGCCGATCAGGAACGGGTCCTCGCCGAAGCATTCTTCGGTCCGGCCCCAGCGCGGATCGCGCACGACGTCGAGCACCGGCGAATACGTGACCGCTCCGCCCTGCGCGCGCGTCTCGGCCGCGACCGCCCGGCACATGCGCCGGTACAGCTCCGGGTTCCACGCGCTGCCGATATTCAGCGGCACCGGGAACACCGTCGCCCCGATCGCCATATGCCCGTGCGAGCACTCTTCGCCGATCAGGATCGGAATGCCCAGCCGCGAATGTTCGACCGCGTAGCGCTGGATCTCGTTGACGGCTTCCGCGCCTTCGGCCGGAGACAATCCGGTTTCCAGCGTCACGCCCGTCCACGGGTCGGCGCGCAGCGTGCCGTACAGCGAACCGATATCGCCCCGGCGCACCCGTTCTTTAAAATTCTCCGTAAGTTCGGCTTTCCCTTCGTGACGCGAGTATGTCATCCAGCCGAACGGCTGAATCAGCTGTCCGACTTTTTCGCGCGCGTTCATCGCCGCCAGCAGCAGCTCCGCCCGCTCGGCGGGCGGCAGCGCGGCGTCCATCCAGGGCCGCGCCGTTTGCGTATCGTTTGTCATTCGCTTCATTCCTCCCTTTTACCGCTTGCATTCGAAGACCGGGACCGCTTTTTTAGAAGCTTCGACTTTTTTCCCGATTCTTCCCCTTATTCCTTCACCGCGCCGACCGTCAATCCCTGCACGAAATAACGCTGGAAGAACGGATAAGCGAAAATGATCGGCAGCGTCGCCAGCACGACCATCGCCATGCGCGCCGTATCCTGCGGCAGCGATTGGAGCGCGGCCATGCTGATATTGGCGTTCGACGAATTCTGCTGGATAAACTGCATGCTGGATTCGATCCGCATCAGCATGGACTGGAGCGGCACCAGATTCGGGTTGTCGATATACAGCAGCGCGTTAAACCAGTCGTTCCAGTAACCGAGCGTGCTGAACAATCCGATCGTTGCCAGACCCGGCAGGGACAGCGGCACGATAATGCGCAGGAAAATGCGGAACTCGCCGGCGCCGTCGATCTTGCCCGATTCGATCAGGGCGTCCGGCACGCTGGTGCTGTAGAACGTGCGCAGGATCATGACGTAGAAGGCGTTCATCGCCAGCGGCAGCACAAGCGCCCAGATACTGTTTTTCAAGCCGAGCAGCTGCGCCACGATCATGTAGGTCGGGATCATCCCGCCGTTGAACAGCATGGTCAGGATCGCGAAGATCGAGAAAAAGCGGCGGTAGCGGAAGTTGCGGCGCGAGATCGCGTACGCATACAGCGAGATCATGACCAGGCTGACCACGGTCCCGATCAGCGTAACGGCGATCGTCACCCCGTACGCCCGCAGCAGAGTGTCTCCGCTTTCGAAAATATATCGATAAGCGCCCAGGCTCCATTTGGACGGAATCAGCCGGTAGCCTTCCAGCGCCAGCACGCTTTCATCCGTGAAGGAGATAATAACGACGAAGATAAACGGGAAAACGCAGGCAAACGCGAACAGCCCGGCAATCAGATTGAATACGATATTCCAGCCCGGCGAGATCCGGTGAAAATCACGGGTCCGCAGACGTTTTTTGGGTTCTTTCCGCGTGTTCGATTCTTTGCGCGCAAGTTGCATCCAAGCACTTCCTTTCTTTTGTAAGCCCCTGTGAACCGATCGTCAAGCCGTCAGAACAGCGAACTGTCCCGGTCGACGCGCCGGACGATATAGTTCGAGAAGATAACGAGCACGAAGCCCACGACCGACTGATACAGTCCCGCGGCCGCGCTCATGCCGATCTCGCCCGTGGTCATCAGCCCCCGGTAGACGTAGGTATCGATAACGTTGGTAACGGCGTACAGCGTACCGGAATCCCTCGGCACCTGATAGAACAGCCCGAAGTCCGCGTAGAAAATCTTGCCGACCGCAAGCAGCGTCATGATCGTCATGATCGGCGTCAGCATCGGGATCGTAATGCCTTTGATCTGCTGCCATTTGCTCGCCCCGTCGATCATCGCCGCTTCGTACAGCGATTTGTCGATGCCGAGGATGGACGCCAGGTAAACGACGCTGTTGTAGCCGATCATTTTCCACATATTGACCAGGATCAGAATGTACGGCCAGTATTTCGGATCGGAATACCACTGCACCCGCTCCATCCCGAACCAGCCGAGAATCTGATTCAGCAGGCCGCGGTCCATGCTCAGGAAGCTGAATACGAAGTAGCCGACGATGACCCACGACAGGAAATACGGCAGAAACATCCCCGTCTGATAAATCTTCGACATTTTGCGGCTGACCAGCTCGGACAAAATAATCGCCATCAGTACCGCAAACACGAGCCCGAGCACGATAAACGCGATATTGTACAGCAGCGTATTGCGCGTAATCGTAAAGGCGTCGTCGGTGCTGAACAGAAATTTGAAATTGTCCCAGCCGACCCACTCGCTGCGCACGATGCTGGCCCAGAATCCGTGGCGGCTGAAGCGGTACTCTTTAAACGCCACGATGGTGCCCGCCAGCGGGAGATACGAGAAGAAGAAAAACCAGATTGCGCCCGGCAGCACCATGAACAGCAGTGCTTTATTGCGATAGATATTTTTGAAAAAGCTTCCCATGTTCTTGCCATCCTCCTTCTAATAAAAAGAGCCGGACGACGTTTGCCCGCCCGACCCTTTCTATGCTGTGGTTAATTCTTACTTGCCGTTCTCCGCTTTCCAGGCGTCGAGCTGGCTTTGCGCTTCGGCCATGACTTTTTCGAGTCCCGCCTGGTTGAATTTCTCGATCGCCTGCGGCAGGTACTTGTCGGGATCGACGGTGCCGGTCATCAAGGAGGACCAGAACTGTTCTTTGACGTTCTGCACGGCGGTCATTTCGGTCGAAACGTTCTTCGGATCGAAGTTGAAGCTCAGGATCGGCGAATCCACGCCGGATTCGTTGAACGTTTTGAACTCGTCCCATTTGTTTTCCGGGTCGTTCGGGTTCAGGTAGAGCAGCATGTTGTTGCCCAGCGAGTAGGACGGCATATCGTAGTTCTTGGACTCGTCCAGATTCTCCAGCCGGTTGTCGGCCGTTTTCTTGTAGTGCGTGCCTTCGATGCCGGAGTCCACCATGTTGCGCAGTACCGGATCGGTATTGAGCAGGTTCAGGAACTGCATCGCTTTCTCCGGGTATTCCGAGTTGGCCGAGATCGCCATCATGGAACCCTGTACGGAGTTGTTCGTGATAATCGCGTCGCTGGCCGGCGTCGACGTAATCGGGTAGCCGTTGCTCTGCGACCAGAGGTTATCCGCGAACGGCTGCGTTTGCGCCCGGTCCAGCAGCCATTTGCCGGATTTGCCCAGATCGGCCGTGGAGCCCGTCGTTGCGGCTTCCGGAGCGACATAGCCCGCTTGATAGTACTTGTGCATCGTCGCCAGTGCTTCTTTCATTTCCGGCGTATCGAGAATATTGACGATCTGGTAGTCCGTCGTGTCCAGCTTGACCGCCATCGGCAGGTTCTGGATCACGTAATCGTACGGCACGTAGGGCACATAGTTTTTGTCCATGGCAAAAGGCGTGATATCGGGCGCTTTCTCCTTGACCGTTTTCAGCAGCGGCTCCAGGCTGTCCAGCGAGCGGACTTTGCTGGTGTCCAGGCCGTATTCGTCGACCAGGTTCTGGTTGAAGCGCCAGACTTCCTGCTGCGGAAGCTCTTTGTTGGCCGGAATCGCATAGTTGTGCCCGTCCACTTTGGAGCCTTCCAGGAACGCCGGGTTGATGGTGTCCTTGATATCCTTTCCGTATTCGTCCAGCAGTTCGTCGAGTTCCATGAACGCGCCTTTTCTGGCGTTCTGGACGTAATCGAAGCCGCCGGAAGCGGTGAAGATGATATCCATCGGTTCGCCGGAAGCGACCAGCACCTGCATCTTCTGCTGGTAATCGCCCCAGTCGATCATTTTCATGGTAACGGTCGCGCCGATCTTCTCGGCTGTATATTTACTGACTTCCTCCATGACTTTGTCGACGTCTTTTTGCGGCGTGCCGATCGTGTACCAGATCAATTCGACCGGTTTCTCGGCACTCCCCTCGTCGCCCGGCGCCGCGCTGCCTCCTCCGCCGCAGGCGGCGAGAACGACCGCGAGCGCTGTCAGCATCGCGAGAACGAACGAAAATCTTTTCTTGCTGCTTTGCATGAACCTGACCTCCTCTTTATACTTACCGGCTGCCCGGAAGAACTATCTTTAACTCTAGCGCATGAAAGTGCTTCCAAATAGAAGCGAAATTCAAGGTATCCATGTAAAAAATAAAGAAAAAGCGGTTTGAAAACCGCTTTTTCCGTCGAAATTATCAACCGCTTACATTTCGTGTCGCGATCATGTTACGTTATGCCGCCGCTGTACTGGAGCGTTTTGTACTCGGTCGGCGAGATGCCGACGTACTTCTTGAACTGCTTGTAAAAGTAGCCCGTTTCCCAGTAGCCGACGCTGCGGGAGATATCCTGCACCTTCAAATTGGATGTGCGCAGCAGCTCTTTGGCGCGTTCGATCCGGGTCTTGTTCAGGTAATCGGTAAACGTCTCGCCGGTTTCCTTATGAAACAGCTGGCCCAGGTATACGGGGTGAATACGGAACTGCGCGCCGAGCAGCTTCAGCGACAGCTCGTCGGCGTAATGCTCCCCGATATGGCTCAGCACCTGCTGCACGACGGGGCTTTTGGTTTCCCGACTGAGCAGGTCCACCGTCTCCGACGCCACACGGCGCACCGCTTCGACCAGTTCGTCGATCCGGGCGGCGGTGCGAACGCGCTCCAGCCCGGCCAGGAAAGGCTCCATATTCTCGACCTGCCGGTTTTCTTTGAGAATCACGCGAAAGCCCATGCACAACTCAAGCGCGGCATTTTGCAGCACGGAAGGCGTAACCCCTTCCGCGGCGCGCAGCCGGTCGAGATCGTCGCCGATGCGCCGCAGCAGCGCTTCCCGGTCGCGCGCCAGCGCCAGCTTGGCGTACTCGTCCCAGCCGGCGGGAAGAGCGGCCGGCGCTTCCGCTTTGGCGGCCGACAGCCGTTCATGCACCAGCACCGGCCGCTCGGAATCGACCAGGACGTAATCCAGCGCCCGCTTCGCTTCGTTCAGGCTCGCGGGGCCGTGCTCCGGCTGCGCTCCCGCGCTGCCGACCCCGATGCGCAGCGTATCGTCGCCGAGACGGCTTCGGATCGTCTCCGCCGCGTCCAGCAGCCGGCCGCGGCCTCCGTCTTCGTCGCCTTCGGGCAGCAGCAGCAAAGCGATCGTATCCCCGTCGGAATCGCGAAACGCAAATCCGTCCAGTTCGCCCTGGAGGACGCGTTCCGTGCGCTCCGTCCGCTCGTCCCCGTCTTCTTCCGAGCGCAGCGCCAGCACGCCGAGCCGCGGCCGGTCGAGCGGAAGGCCGAGCAGTCCCGCGCGTTCGGCGAACTCGGCCGGCGCGATGCGGTCGGTCAGCCACCGGTGCAGCACATTGTCGCGGATAACTCTCGTGCCGAACGCTTCGAAGCGCTCTTCGCGCTCGGCGCGGCGCAGCTTCTCGGTCACGCCGGCCAGCGTGGCTTCCAGTTCTTCTACATTAATAGGCTTCAGCAGGTAGTTCTCGATGCCCAGCCGCATGCCTTCCTTGAGATAGTTGAATTCGTTGAAGCCGCTGAGCACGATGACTTTGAGTTCGGGACGGAATTCGCGTACGCGCCGGATCAGTTCGAGTCCCGTCATTTCCGGCATGGAAATATCCGTCACCAGCAGATCCGCCGGCGTGTTCTCCAACGCTTCCAGCGCTTCTCGCCCGTCCAGCGCGCTGCCGGCGATCGTAAGCCCGAACGAATTCCAATCGATAAGTTCTTCCAGTCCTTCGGTGATAAACGGCTCGTCATCCACCAGAAACACTTTGTACATGCCGTTCCCCTCCTCCCGTATCGGGATAGCGTATTTCGACCAGCGTTCCCGTCCCGGCTCCTCTGCTGTGCACGTCGATCCCGTACTCGGGTCCGTACAGCAGTTTGAGCCGCTCGTGCACGCTGCGCAGCCCGAACGCGCCTTCTTCGCTTTCTTCCGGACGGTACAGCCGCTCGCGCAGCTCCCGGAGCCGGTCGGCCGATATGCCGCGCCCGTTGTCGCGCACCCGCACGGCGACGTCGCCCTGCTCGCGCACCGCGAAGATCACGATCCGGTTGTCGTCGTCCCGGCTGCGAATCCCGTGCACGATATAATTCTCGACGATCGGCTGAAGCGACAGCTTGGGAATTTCCAGTTCCATCAGTCCGGGCTCGGCCTGGATATCGTAAGCCAGCTTGTCTTTGTACCGAATCCGGAACAGCTCCAGATACAGCCGGCAGGCTTCCAGCTCGTCCTTGAGCGTGTGCCGCTCTTTCTGCTGCACGAATCCTTTGAACAGCATGGACAGGCTGTAGATCATCTCGCCCACGTCCCGCGCGCCCTGCGAGACGGCCCGCATGCGGATCACTTCCAGCGTATTGTAGAGAAAATGCGGATTGATCCGCGCCTGGAGCGCCGCAAGTTCCGCGTGCTTCTGCTTGATATCCGCCTTGTAGACGCGGTCGATATGCCGGTTCAGTTCGTCGAGCATATCGTCGAAACTGCCGGCGATCTGGCCCAGTTCGTCTTCACGACGGTCTTTGAGCCGCGTGTTCAGATCTCCGCGCTTGACCTTCTGCGTCAAACGGATAATCCGGTTGGTTCTTCTCGCGAAGCTGACGATAAACAGCGAAGGCACGAGAATGGCGAACGCGATGCACACCGCCCCGATCGTTTCGATCGTGCCGCGCAGATTGCGGTAGGACTCCGCCGCTTCCGCTTCGCTCATGATGCCCGCGATCGTGTAGCCGCCCGCCGTCGAAGCCAGCTTGTTGAAGTACAAACCGCCGGACGCGGACGGACCGGACGAATTGACGTCGTACACCGTTTCAAGCCCGTCGGCATACGGAAACTTTTTGCCGTAATAACGGCCCGACGTATCGAACAGCACCGTTCCGTCGGCGGCCAGCACGAAAATATCGCCGCGCATTTCTTTCTCGTAAGCGGTCAGCGCGTCCGACAGCCGCTGCGAATCGAACCAGACGGTCAGCTGGCCCAGGTTCTTGAGCGTCTGCTTGTCGTTGACCGGCACGGTGACGGAATAAACGTCCGGCTGCTCGCCGCCCAGTTCTCTGCGCACCCAGGTATTGGGAGCGGAAGCGTTCGCGTTCTGGATCGCCATCGCTTCGGGCACGTACGAGTGGGAAGCGTTGACGGACAGCGCTTTGAATTCCCGGCCGCTGCCGAACGCGTACAGCACCTGCTGTTCGCTGCTGTACAGGATCAGCGCCCGGATATCGGTTTTGGACACGAGCAGATTCTCCATATACTGCTTGGCTCCGGCGGAGTCGAAGCCGGTTTGTCCGTAACGGTCGAGCCGGTACTGCACATATTCCGCGTAAGGATGCATCAGGAAATAAGCAAGATCGAGCGACAGCGCGTCGTCCCGGTAAATATCGGGCATCATCGACTGCGCTTCGCCCATGCGAAGGCCCATATAGCGGTCGATCGCGGACATGGCCGCTTTCTGGTTGTCGAGCTCGCGGCGAACGGCCGACTGCGACATGGACACGAACATGAAGTATGAAAAAGCGATAACCGTCACGATTGTAATGAAGGAAAAAAGCAGGATCGCTTTGGTAAACAAATTGTTTTTGACGGTTCTGCGGTAAAAGCCGAGGATGTCCAATCGTCACTCCCCCTCTTCGTAATCCCGGCGCCCCTATCATTTTACCATAGGCGATAGAAAGCGTTTCATATAGGGTTCAGATTAAAGATTGAAAGGGGGAAAATAAAGAAAACGACCTCCGCCTTATAAAAGGAGAAAGTCGATTCGGAGAAATACAAAGTTCGATCGAGAGCTTTATTTTAAAATCCAAAGCTCCTTAACGCACTTTTTTTCTTCGTTCAAGCGGCATAACATTCAGATTCGATTCAGCTTCTTTTTTATAAGCTTCGAGAAAATCTTCATCCAGCCCGAGAATTCTTGACAGTAAAACATCGTCGAACAAAGTGAGGTCCATTAAAGCTTCTACGGAAGACAGATTGTTTTCAAATAAGAATTTGAGCGAACTTCTTACTTTTCCAGGTCTGATTAATTTGATTTCCTGATCCAGGGGCTCGCTTTGCATATACTTCAAACGATTCATCGAAGCGTAGAAATACCGATGCTGCTCGTAAGTCATTTTGTTCAATCGATAAGCTTGCCGAGCCATAACCTGTATGGAAACCTGCCATTTTTTCTTTAACTCTACATACGAATCCGGATTGGATATTTTATGAACAGACTCCAGATCCGCTTCAAATTCGATTGGAGGAAGAAGGAAATAAGCGGCAAACTCATTGGCTTCATTTTCCAATTGTTGATGCTCGGTCTTGGTCAACTCGCTCATGTCTATTCCGCTATGCAGAAGAAGGTGCCCCAATTCATGAGACAGGTCAAAGTTTCTTCTCACTGCGGATTTTTTCAAACGTCCCAGCATAATAATCGGTCGATCCCGCTCGCTCCACACGCTATAAGCGTCGACGCTCTCGATAAGGGATTTTTCGAAAATAAACGCCCCGTTCTTCTCCAACAAAAAAAGAAGCCGGTCGTTTCGTTCTTCAATGCCGATCGCGGTTCTTGCATACTCGGCTATATGCCGGATCGACTCCGTTACACTTAACGATTCATGATGTTCGGTCATAAACTTTATGGCATATTTGCGAAGGTCCGCAAGACGGTTCGTTGGATAGACCACTTCCTGCTCAAAAAGATCGAGCAGTCCTTCGATATGCTCAAGATGCGCCGCTTCGTATTTCGTTTTCATCGGACTGCTGATTTCTTTACATCGGTAAGCGACCCGGCTCGAATCGATCTTCTTTTTCACGGATCTCGGTTCGTAAAAGTATTTGACTTTAACGTGAAATAAATCTTTCATCCGGTTTACGATTTCCAGTTTAGGCCCATTGTAGTTGTTTTCATACTGCCATATCGACTGTTCGGTTACACCAAGAATTCGGGCCAATTCGCTTCGGGAATATCCATGCAGCAGTCGAATATCCGTCAGTTTTTCTCCAATAAACATAATCCGCCCTCTTTCTTAAATCCCTGCCTATTATCTAAGTGAGACAAGCCATTGGCCTATCCGTTTTTCTCCGCATCTTTTGAAGCCACCGAATAGCCGTACTCTTCCGCTTCGCCCGAAAACTCGCTTTCCGGCTCCTGGGCAAGCGCGCTGATCGCTTCGGTATCGAATTCGATTCCCGTATGTCCCAAATGACGCGACAAATCATCAATTTCCACCATTTCTACTGTACTGCCTTGTTTGAACTCGGGCATCCATAAAGAAACTTTAGACAGCATTTTGCTTTCGGAATCAACCGCATAAGTCACCATATAGAAACGTTCAAAATCGGCTTGAAGCTTAATTTGCTCGTCCTGCAAAGAATGTTGAGGCGCAATCTCGTCAAATTGCAGCGTTCCTTGAAATTCGGTTTTAAGCTCATCGAAGTTAATATTGGAATTAATGCGAGAAAGGTTAACCAGATAGCTGTCGGCTTGGTTGATATCTAATTCATAAGCAGGTTTTCGACCTTTGATAATCGTTGTATTTTTGATTAGAAGAAGCGATTTCATTCTAGGGATGACGAACTGCAAGTAAGACCATGTATAGCCGGCTTTAGCAGGTTGATAATCCAGTCCCATATCTTCGACCTCTCTGGAAACCTGATCGTCGATATGATTGCCTCTTACCCAGGCATAAGCCGAACTGACACGCAGTTCCTGCCGCTTTACGCTTCTTTCGATCGCATAACGATTATAACCGCCTTCGATCCCCCGAACCAGCTGCCGATTCAATTCCTCTTCAAAAGAATAGCCCATTGCTCCATCCTCCTCCTAGTCATTTGATCACTAGTTAGATTGTATAGCACGGGCTCGTTTTTTTAAAGAAAAAACGTAAATATTCTATTTTTCTTAAAGAAAAATTCAAATCCCTTCCATCTCCAGCACCACCGGACAGTGATCGCTGCCCATAATCAGACAGTCGATCCGCGCGTCCGTCAGCCTGGGCGCAAGGCGTTCGGAAGCGAGGAAATAGTCGATTCTCCAGCCGATATTGCGTTCTCTGACCTTGGACATATACGACCACCAGCTGTACACGTCTTCGCGGTCCGGGTAGAAGTAGCGGAAGGTATCGATAAAACCGGATTCGAGCAGCCCGGTCATTTTGCCCCGCTCCTCGTCCGTGAAGCCGGAGTTGCCGATATTCGAGCGCGCGTTCTTCAAGTCGATCTCTTGATGCGCCACGTTCAGATCGCCGCAGACCACGACCGGCTTATCCGCGTCGAGCTTGTTCAAATAGCCGCGGAAGCGATCTTCCCATTCCAACCGGTACGGCAGGCGGGTCAGATCGCGCTTGGCGTTCGGCGTATAAACGTTGACCAGATAAAAGCCTTCGTATTCCAGCGTCAGGATGCGCCCTTCGTCCTCCGAATCGTTTTCGATGCCGTAGCGGACGGACAGCGGCCGAATCTTGGTAAACACGGCGGTGCCGGAGTAGCCTTTTTTCAGCGCGTAATTCCAGTACTGATAGTACTCCCGCGTCGGCTCCATCGTGATCTGGCCTTCCTGGAGCTTGGTCTCCTGCACACAGAAAATATCCGCGTCCATAAGCTCGAAATAATCGCTGAATCCTTTATTGACCGCGGCCCGCAGGCCGTTGACGTTCCATGAAACAAGCTTCATTCGTTCGTTCTCCTTCCGGCACCGGTTTTACTGGATTATTTGGCACCCTGTTAAAAAGGGCCCGACTGCCAGTGTACCATAGGTTCCGCCGGATGCGCCGGGATGTGTTTTTCAGACGGCATCGCTGCGTCCGCTTTTTTTACGCCGCCGGATCAGCCAGCCGATTCCTTGCAGCAGTAAAAAAATAACGTAAAGCGGAACCAGGGTCAAAATCGTGTTCGCGAACAGCTGGCCGGCGATCGGCTGCCATTCTATTCCCCCGAGCATCGCTCCGGCTGTCTGGACAACCAGTACCGCGGCGGCGCCATAGAACGGAACCGGCCACTTCGTACGCCTTCTCCAGTAAGCGCCCGCGATCGGAAGCGAAACGATATTCAGCAGCATGAACGGGACAAGCCCTTCGTAATATTGCGTTTCGGCATCGGGTGTCCAATTCGGCAGCTTCCTCCAGGTTACGAAGAACTCAACGGCCAGCAGGATAACGAAAAGGATGCCAAACCCCATATCGACCGCCTTCGTTTTGCGCGGTTCTTCGACCGGTTCGGACAGGACCTTCTTTCGCCCCCGTTCGTCGGTTTCGTCCAGCGTAACGAACTTTCGGTCCAGCGCCGTCATGCGGCGTATGATAACGAACAGCACAACGGCAAAAAAAGCGAAAAAGCCGTTTACGATAAGCAGCTCCGTATAATGCAGCATCGAAATTCCGCCGCGCAGTCCCGCCGCGGATAGGCCGGCCAACTGCAGGGCGACGATCGCCAGAACGTCCGCCGGCAGCCTGTACCAGACCCCGCTCAGGCTTCCGCGCCAGTACCGGCCGATCACGGCGAGCGCGGTCAGGTTGAACAAGACCAGCGCGAAGCTGCCGGATTGAGCATCGCTCGGCCACTGAAATCCGCCGTCCGGCAGAGGCGTCCAGTTCGAGATCCACAGCAGCCCCAGCAGAAAGTTCAGCGCCAGAACGGCATTATACGCGGGACGGAAAAATCTTCGGTCGTTTTCGCGGTTG
This sequence comes from Saccharibacillus sp. CPCC 101409, assembly GCF_030518235.1. Lineage (GTDB taxonomy): Bacteria > Bacillota > Bacilli > Paenibacillales > Paenibacillaceae > Saccharibacillus. The sequence goes on from NZ_JAULSA010000004.1 coordinate 180,824, forward strand.
GCCCTGCGCTCGCGCAGCATCATGCCCGGCGTTTTGAGCGGGTACGGATATTCTTTTCGGCGCCGGAGCCGTTTACCCAATTCGAACCGCACGGTGCCGTCGTCGGGCCGTTTGGGCAGCAGCTCGTACTCGTGCACAAAATCTTCCGCTTTCATCTCCCGCAGATTGAGTTCGGTCGTATAAACGGGAACCCCCGCAGCGCGAAGACCGCGGATCGCGGTATCGAAGTCATCACGCTGATTGCCGGAGCGCAGCGGCATGCATTTGGCATATCCGATACGGCCGTCTTCGCCTTCGTACCGCAGAACCAGATTCGCGCCGATCCAGAATGTATATCCGTGTTTGCGCCGATCGCTCGTCCACCCTTCCTTTGCAATCAGCGCTTCGAGAATCCGTCCTTCGGGGAGCATATTTTCTTCGATCTCCTCCAGCATGACAAGATCCCGGTAATTGCGGTCCGGGGCGCGTCCGGGCAAATCGGGCGGAAAAGCTCCTCTGCGCAGCAAATGGGCAAAAAAAGCGAACAGCACGGTACCCATTGTCGTTAAGTAAACGCCCACCCACAGCTCGCGCATACCCAGGTATACGGCCGCCGCCAGACCGACCAGCGCGGTCGCGGCAAACAGCAGCAGGCAAAATCGCGCAATCCCTCCGCCTTTATAAGCGTTATTTTCCAAGTCGGTTTCTTCCCCTTTCGGTCGTTCTCCGGTTATCGTCTATTCCTCGGAGATGTTTAACATTTTATATATAACGCAACGATTTTCAAAAAGTTTCCTCTATATTTATATTCATCTTCTTACCCGGGCGAATATGCGTTCCCTTTTCGGGTTGACGCGCGTGTTCCGCGCTGGTATAGTGAACCCATACGATAACGAACGGCGCGGGGAAGCACCCTGCGGACGAGTCTTTGCGACTCTGTCCGCAGGGTGCTTTTTTGCGTTTCGCTTCGCTGTCGAATCTTTCGAATTGGAGCTGAGTTTATTGTCCGTTCTGCCGAAATTGCACCGCCGTTTCGTTCCGCTGCTGCTGTCCCTGTGTCTGGTTCTGCCGCTGTTTGCGCTGCCGGAGCGAACCGCGTCCGCCGCGGATGCCTGGGTCTCCGCCCTGTCGGGCATCGATACGATGTACGACGGATACACCGCGCTGGAAACGGCGAACAAGATCGAGAAGCTGGAGATCCAAGCGCTGCGCAAAGACAGCGCCGAGCGCCTGAAGAGTGTCAACGCCACCGTCAAAACCATCGACAAAGCCAAGATCGAGAAGCTGGCGGCAGCCGCGGCAGCCTTGCAAACCAAACATGCCGCCCTGCTGAAGCAGTACAGCGATCTGGGTAAGCAGGCTTCCGAAGCGCGCAAGCGCAAAGACAAGAAATCGGCCGATCTGCTCGACTTGAAGCGCAACAACCTCAAGCCGTCCGTCGAAGCCGCCAAGCTCGAGATCAAGAACGCCAAAGAAGCTCTGGCCGCCGCCAAGAAGCAGGCGGCTGCCAAAGCCAAAACGGTCAAAGATGCGCTTGTCCAGGTCGCGGCGTTCAAGAAGCAGGTGACCGCGGAGAACAAGTCGATCGCCGCGTTCAACAAGACCCGCGCCGCTTCTTACAAGCGCTACAGAAGCGCTGTCAAATCCGGCAACGCGATTACCGCGGCGGCCGAGCTGACGCTGATGTACAATCAGCTCGGCAAGATCCACGGCTCGCAGCAGAAGATCTACGGCTGGGAGAAACAGATCGCGTCCGCGATCAAAGCGGCGGCGGGCAAACTGCCGTCCTGATCCGGCGGTTCGCAGCCTGCCGGTTACCCGGCTTTACGGATTACGACTCGGCCGGTTATTTCGCCGAATCGACCAGCCAGTCGGCCAGCTCTTCGGTCTGGGACAGCACCGCCAGCGGATCGTAGTACCACGACCGCTCTTCTTTCCAGACATAGACGCGATCGTTTTTGACCGCATCCAGCGTGCTCCACAGCGGATCGGCTTTGAGATCGTCCAGCGTTCGCTTGTTCGAAGTCAGGACGATATAGTCGCCGGCGTATTTCGGCAGCAGTTCTTCGGACAGCTCCATCCACTGCTTTTTCATAATCTCGTCCGCCACGGCTTCGGGCGGCTTGCGGCCGAGCGCCTGGTACACCGGCTGTCCGCCGCGTCCGAAGTTGTCGCCGTAAGCATACGGCACCTTGTCGATGTCTTCGATAATCGAGAAAGAAGCGTCGGCCGGAATCGCCGCGTCGACGCGGGCTTTGGCTTCGGCGATCCGTTTATCGTAATCCTCCAGCCAGGCCGCCGCTTTGTCTTCGATGCCGAACAGCTGGCCGAAGTAAGTCAATTCTTCGTCGGCGTTCTTCAGATCGCCGTAAGGCACCACAACGGTCGGAGCGATCTTGCTGTATGCTTCGTAGTTGTCCGCGTTACCGGTCAGGATCATATCCGGCTGCAGCGACAGCACTTTCTCCATCGACGGATTGCCGTAATCGCCGATGTCTTCGACGTCCCCGCCCAGTCCTTTTGTGTACGGATTCTTCATCTGAAGGCCCGGGGTTCCGATCGGCTTCACGCCGAGCGCCAGCAGCGGCGCGTAATATTCGTCGGCCACCAGGCGCTGCGGAGAAGACGGGATCTCGATCGGGCCTTCGACCGTTTCGACCGTACGGGTCGACGCCTCCGCAGCCGGCGTTCCGCTTGAATCGGCGGCGCCGGCCGATTCGTTATTTTCGGCCGCTTCCGCGGAGCCGCTGTCGGCCGTTTTCCCATTATCTTCGTTTTGGGCATCGACGGAAGCCTGCGTTTGTCCGCTGCCTGCCGCCGCTTCTTGGCCGCCCTGCGCGCCGCACGCGGCCAGCATCAGCATAATCAGCGCCAGCGCGAGTACGCCTGCCATTTTTCCCCGGTGAACAAGACCCGAATCCGGACGTTTCCAAAAGATGTGCATAAATAAGCCCCCTTATGTATCTCTGTTATTGATTATCATTCTCATTCAATAACTTTAAGGGGGAAAAGACCGGAAATCTATAGCATAACGTGATGCGGGATTCCGCAATTTATGAGCCTGTGCGCAAACCGCGAGCAGCCTCGGAACAAATCAAGCCTCAATTTGGGGAGGGGGCCGGACGGCAGAGCGCTTCTTGAAGGACGTCCAATTGGGCCAGCGAAGACAGCGGATCGAACCCGTAGAACAGATCGGAAGCTTCGAGCGGATAAATCTCGGCCTCCTCCTCTTCCTGCGGCGCCGTAAACCACTCCCGCAGCCGGTCCATATCCGGCATGCCGGCTCCGATCACGAAGATACGGTCGGATTTGAATTCGCGCAGCCGGTTCAACGGCACTTCGGCGTAGCCGTGCCGTGCGACTTCCGCCGCCGGAAATCCGCCCGGGAAGCGAAAACCCAGATCGTCGTACAAAATATGCGCCGCCCTGCCGAATCGCGTGCCGAACGTATACGCGCAGCCCTGTCCAAGTTCCCAGACGATCGCCGTTCCCCGTTTCGGCGCGATCGAATCGAGCTTTTTGTTGAGCTGCCGCACTTTGCGCTCATAACCCGCCAGCAGCTTTTCCGCCGCTTCTTTTTTGCCCGCGACAGCCGCAACCTGCCGGAACTGCGCGCGCCAGTCCATATCCATAAAAGGAATCCCGACAGCGGGCGCGATAGTCAGCCAATCGCGTTCTTCGTTCAGATGGCCGTATCCGATCAGCACATCCGGCTCAGCGGCCCGTACGATGCGTCGGCATTCTTCCGGTCCGTAAATACTCAATTCGGCCCGCTGATCGATCGGCAGCTCCGGATGCGTGCGGAGAAGCCAGCCCGAGTAAGCGCCGAGCACCGGCCGGACGCCGAGCGCGAGCAGGCAGGCCGTATAGTTGAAATTGAACGAAACGATGCGCTTCTCCGCCTGTTTGTAGCGCAGCGGAGAATATCCCGTCATGCGCTTGAACGTCCGGCTCAGTTCGTTTCCGTCCCGATACCCGGTGCGAAGCGCCAGTCCCTGCACACTCCCGTCGTCCAGCAGCAGCGAGCGCTGCACTTCGCGGATGCGCAGCAGCGTCAGATAGCCGATAAAAGTCTGCCCCGTTCTGCGGCGGAAGCTGCGGGAGAAATGTTCCTCGCTGACGCCCGCCAATTCCGCGATCCGCTGCCGGGTCCATTCTTCGGCATAATGTTCGTGCAGCGTATCCAGCGTTCCGGGCAGCCAGTCATCCATGCCGGTCCCTTCCGACAACTCGCATTCGGCATTCAGCAGTTCGATCAGTTCCAGGAACAGTCTCTGCGTGCGAAAAGAAGCCTGAGCCAGCCGCGAATTCCAGCTTCCCGCCAGTTCTTCGGCCGCCCTGACAATTCTCGGCGAGCAAACGTCGAGGCACCGCGCCGCAAACAGGGATTCGCCGCCTCGCGATTCGACCGCTTCGCCGTAAGCCGCATATTCGATCAGCAGGCCGCTCAGCCTGCCGCCGAGACGCACGCCGGTTTCTTGCGCGCACAACACGACGCTGCCCCGTTTTCCTTCCCGTTCGGCTTCGGCGCTTTCAAGGCGGATTCGGCCGCTTCCTTCCGTAACCAGCAGGATAGAGCGGGACAACCGCGCTCCGCGCACGCCGAACAAGTACCTTTCTTCTTCGAGCGGCGCAATCCGCTTCGGCAAATAAAACACCGGACCGTTTCCGGCGGCTTCGCCGCTTTGATCGACAGGTTTCATGCTCCACCCTCCTCAAACAAGATAGGGAAAGTGTACACGATTGCGGCGCGGCGCGAAAGACGCCAAAAAAGCCCCGATCGGAAACCGGGGCTTTTTTTGGCGTCGAGGCCGACGATCGCGGAATAGAAGATCGTCGAAGCAAGGAGCGGAGACGTTTTAAGCGAAACAAACGATTAGAACGAAGCTTTCTCCACATATACGGCCGCGGACTGGATTTGCGCTTTGGTCAGCGAGCCTTTCTCGGACCAGATGCTGACGAAGCGGTCGCCCACGGCGAAAGTCAGCATCTCCGTTTCGGAAGGTTTGATCCATTTGGCTTTGACGCCGTTCGACAGAGTGACCGTCGTGCCGTCGTACATATACGCTTCGTCGCGCGGAGATACCGAGACTTTCATTTTGTCGAACGTATACGTGACCGAGTCGGCGCCCGCCGCTACGCTGCGGAACGTATCGCCCGATACCGCGCGCATCGGCGCGTACACCGTCTCGAAACCGTCAAACTTTGCGAATGCCGCTTTGGCCGCCGCTTTCTGCGATGCCGTGTACGTAACGGTCGTCAATCCCGACTGCGTATCGCCGGGCGCCGGAGCGGTCGATCCGCCGGTGCTGCCGATTACGACTTTCTTGCCGGCCGCATCGTAGGTGACCGGCGTATTCAGCGCTTCGCCCAGCGCCCGGACCGGCAGGTACGTCGTATTGTTGTACGTGATCGGATCAAGCTTCTTGCCCGAAGCATCGGTCGGACTGTAGGATTTTCCGTTTACGACGAAGCCCAGTCCGTGATTGAGCTGCGCTTTGATCGTTTCGACATTCGAAGCGGCGAACGCGCCGACCGAACCGGATACCGCCATGCCCGCCACCATTGCCGCCGCGATTAATTTTTTCGATTTCATTGTCTATTTCCTCCCGTGGATGCGGCCGTAAACTCCGGTGCTTGGCACCGCCGGCCGTCGAATAATTTTGGTTTGTTTTCTGTCGATGACCTAAATATACCCGGGGAATATCTCGAAAAAGCCAATGAATTGTATCCGGGAAGTAAACATTTCGATGCGCGATTTCATCGGCAGAACAGCCTACAAAAAAGCCGCGGAGTATTATCCGCGGCCTCAGATTGTCGAGAAACGATTGGATGTAAACCTAATTTAGGCGGTTCGATTGGAAGGAAAGGTCGGGAAAGGGCTGGAGAAATAAAGCCAGCGGCAAGAAGAATCCAAATAGCTGCGTATAGGCCCTTATTCCGGCTTTATCTTACGTTTTCGAGCAAATAACTGCACTCATACATCTATTTCGAGCTTTTGCGCTTCGATTCGGCCTTTGGTTCCCGAATAGCTGCACCTGCGTCGCTATTTGAAGAAATCGAAGGATTTCGCCCCAAATAAGTGTACCTGTGCCGCTATTTTCCATTTGGAACCATACCCGGCTTTCTCGACAGCCTGAAGCCGCGGAGCACTATCCGCGGCCTTATTGCTTGGAAAATTCGCTTGGCTTTCGGCTTAGACCGCGTCTTTGGCCGGACGGACGACCAGTTCGTTGACGTCCACGTTGTCCGGCTGGGTCACGGCGTAAAGAATCGCTTCGGCGATCGCCCGCGCCGGCAGCGCGATGCGGCGGAATTCTTTCATGAATTCACGCGAGCGCTCGTCGGAGATGCTGTCCGCCAGCTCCGATTCGGTTACGCCGGGAGAAACGAGCGTCACCCGGATTTCGCGTTCCGTTTCCATGCGCAGCGTATCCGAGATCGCGCGGACCGCATATTTGGTCGCGCAGTATACGGCGGCGGTCGGCGTGACTTCGTACGCGCCGGTCGAAGCGATATTGACGAACTGTCCGCTTCCCCGGCTTCGCATCACGGGCAGCGCGGACGCGATGCCGTGCAGCACGCCGCGGATATTGACGTCGATCATGCGGTTCCATTCGTCGATTTTGTTTTCTTCCAGTTTGGACAGCGGCATGACGCCGGCGTTGTTGACCATCACATCGACCCGGCCGAACGTTTCCTGCGCAAACCGCACGAACGCTTCCATATCCGCCGGATCGGTAACGTCGAGTCTGCGGTAGCGGACGCTGCCGCCCGCCGCGACGATCTCCGATGCCAGAGCTTTCAGCCGCTCTTCGCGTCTTGCGCCCAGCACGACGTGCGCGCCGCTTTCGGCCAGCAGCCTCGCCGCCGCTTCCCCGATCCCACTGCTTGCTCCCGTAATCAGTACGACTTTCCCTTCGATTGCCTGCATTCGATTGCTGTTCAACTTGTACCTCTCCTCTCGCGCGCAGCCGCGCTCCGGCCGTTTGCGGCCCGTTTATTTTTCCCGGTAAAAAACCATTCCTCCGTGATACAGGACGTCTTCGCGAAACTCGCCGTCCGCGGTAAAGCCGGTATCGTCGACGTAATCGATCGTATTGCCGCGAATCTTGTAGCTGCCGGTATAAACGCTCGGCCGTCCGTCGCGCGCTTCGTCGTAACGGCCGCCGGGCAGCAGTTCCTGGCGGATCCGGCCGTCTGCCGTCACCCACATCCCGATGTAAGGGTGAGCCTGCTGGGAAGCGCGCGCCGCTTTGGCTTCGTTTGTTCGGTTCGTCTTGTTCATGTCTGGCCTCCTTCGCTCGATTTCTATCCTTATTATGAAGAATTCGCGGCCGCGGCAGGTAGAACGATCGACGCAAACAATTGCCCGATCCGCGCAAATCCATTTTTATTTTTCTCATCCTCATATATAATGGAAGCCTAACCTCGCAGCAAAAAAGACCGGCTTCCGCCTGCGGCTGCCGATCTTTTCCTTATAAAGATAACGAATTTAAACGATATCAAAAAGGAGGCTATAAATCCCGATGAGTATAAACGCTCCCGATCGCATGCTGTCCACTCTGGATGAGCTGGCCGGACTGATTGCCCGATACTCCAAAAAGGACGGAACTTACCAAACAGAGTTCCCGGCCTTGTCGCTGATTCGCAGCTCCGAACAAACTTCTCCTTTGTACACGGTCTACGAACCGTCGATCTGCCTGGTCGCTCAGGGCCGGAAGCTGGTGCTGCTGGCGGACGAGGCTTACCGCTACGGACCGGGCGAATATTTCGCCGTGTCCGTGGACCTGCCGATCTCCGGGCAGGTGATCGAAGTCTCGCCGGAGCGGCCGTATCTGGCGGTCCGGCTGCAGATCGATCCGCAGCAGATTCTTGAGCTGATGCGGGAATCGCGCCGGGGCGCAGCCGCCCGCGCCCCGGCGGAACGCGGACTGTATGTCAGCAGCGCCGCAGGGGAGATGCTGGATGCCTTCGCGCGGCTGCTGCGGCTGCTGGAGACGCCGGAAGACCTGCCCGTGCTCGCGCCGATGGCCGCGCGCGAGATTCTGTACCGCGCGCTGCAAAGCGCGCAGGGAGCCGCGCTGCGGCAGATGGCGCCCGGAGCCGGACGGGCCGCGTCGATCGCCGAAGTGATCCGGCGCATCCGGGAGACATACACCGAGCCGCTGCGGATCGGCGATCTGGCGGCGGAAGCCGGCATGAGCCCGTCTTCGCTGCACCGGCACTTCCGCGATGTGACCGCGATGAGTCCGCTGCAATTCCAGAAGCAGATCCGGCTGCAGGAAGCGCGCCGGATGCTGCTGAGCGAGCCTGTTCAGGCCGCGGAAGCCGCTTTTCGCGTCGGCTACGAAAGCCCGTCGCAGTTCAACCGGGAATACGCCCGGCTGTTCGGCCTGCCGCCGATCGGCGATGTCCGGCGGCTCAAATCGCTGCCGCAGGGCCGGACGGCGGGCAATGCCTGAAGCGCCGGCTTCTTTGTACAAACGCAGCTTTCGCCTTTACGGGTTCGCCGGCTGCGGCTGCGACAGCGCGCCTGCGGGCAGTTCGAACGCTTCGTTCAGATCGCCGTAGTTCTTCGGTACCATCGTCCGGCGCAGCGTCAGGCGCTCGGGCAGCGCCGTCATATTCAAGATCGCAAACCGCATCGGTTCGCCGCCCGCGGGAACGACCGCATGCGAGGCGCCGTTCTCGTCGACCGCCTCCCATTCTTCGTTACGCGCGTTAACGCGTTCCTCGTTGTAGTTCAGATAAACGACCGGCTGACCATCCAGCCGGCCGAGCTCCGCGCCCGTCACTTCGAAGCGGTCGCCTTCGTTCTCCAGCACGGCCGGTTCTTCGGCCAGTTTCGCCGGCTCGAACGAAATCTCGACCTCCTGTTCCAGTTCCAGCGTAAGCCGATCCATGACAAGCGTAAGCGGCTGCGCGTCCGTATCGAGAACGTCGGGCGCCGGAAATACCACCGAGCCCTGTGCCCACGCCGCGCCCTGCGCATTTTGGCCCATGCCCCAATTGTACGTTTCCGGCGACAGGGAATCCGACTGATACGCGTAACGCGCCCCGTACCGGCTCAGCACTTTTTGCCGCGAATCTTCCACATGCCAGTAGATCTGCTTGTATCGTTTAAGGGCCTGAACAATTTGGTTCTGCCGTTCTTTATCCGGCTGCGCCGCCGTTATGCCCAGATCGACTCTCCAGGTATACGGCGTGCGGACGATCCGCTGCACCGTAAGTTCGATTCCTTCCGGCAGCGAGCGCGTATCGCGAACTTCGGTAATCGTCGCATATTCTGTTGCCCGGTCCAGATCGAATTCATACTCGAATTGAAGCGGGGTATCGAAGCCGATCTTGCGGTAAGCCGTGCCTTTGGTTTCGTCGGCGGGCAGGACGATCTGATACAGGGAACCCGACAGCGTAATCGAATCTGCGGCCGGCTGATTCAGCAGATAGGTATAAGATTCCGAACCGGTTTCGTCTCCCCCCAATTCGAGACTTGCGTATACGGCGGCCTTTTCCCCGTCGGCTCCCCGGAAAGTAAACGGCGGGGTCGACTCCGGGAACGCATCTTTGACCGGATTGCCTTCGCCGTCCGTCGTCCGCGTAATCAGCGTGACCGCGGCGGCGTCGACCAGCACTGCCTGCAGCTCGAAGCGGAAGCCGCTTTTCTTGTCTTCCAATTGAATATCCGGATAATAAGCCAGACCCAGTTCGTCGTACTTCGCGGTTTTTCGAGTCAGCGCCCGCGCTTTGTTCCACTCCGCGGCCGGATCGTCCAGATGCTCTGCCGCCCGTTTCAACGATGCCGGGTCCGCCGCCGTATCGAAGCTTCGTACCGGAGCGGCGGACGTAACCGCCGCTTTGCCCGGTCCGTCCGGCGAGGCTGATTCCTCCAGCGCGTACCAGCCGCCCGCGCCCGCCAGCAGCAGCGCCGCTGCCGCTCCCAGCGCGGTCCGCCGCCAATTTCCGCCCGCGCGTTTTTCCCGCAAAGCTCCCGCCGATTCCGCTCCGGCTCGAGCCGAGGCCGTCTTCGCGTCCGGCTTCGGCTCATGTTCCAGCGCAGCCATGACCCCCGCCGTAAAGTCCGCGGCCGGCTCTTCCGAGTAGATCAGGCGCTCCATTCTCCGCTGCTCGCCGACAATCTGCCGCAGGACCTCGCGGCAGCGGGCGCAGTTCGTCAGATGACCGGCGATCCGCTCGTCCGCTCCGTCGGAATCGATTGTTTCCGACGATTCGCTCCAAGCGCTCGCCGCGCCCCTTTTCCCGACTGCCGCCGCGTAAGCCTCCAGCTCGTTCCGGCTAAAACATCTCATACCGCAAGCCTCCCTCGGTCTGCATTTTCTTATACAGCATTTTCTTCGCCCGGTGAATCCGGTTGCGTACCTGGCCTGTGCCGAGTCCGGTAATATTCGCGATCTCTTCGTAACTGAGCTCGTTCGTGTAGCGCAGCAGCAGCACCAGCCGATACTTGTCGGGCAGCGCTTCGAGCATCACCTGCACCTCGCGGCGCATTTCCCGCTCCAGCACCCGCTGTTCGGGCGTCTCGCCGCTGCTCGGCTCCGGCATTCGTTCTTCGCCGATCGGCCGGATGATGCGCTTCCTGGCAAAGTCGCGCATGGCGTTGACCGCGATGCTGTAAAGCCACGCCGAGAACCGCTCGCGCTCGTGCAGATCGCCCAGCCTGCGGTACGCCCGGATAAACGTTTCCTGCGCCAGATCCTGGGCATCCTGATGACCGGCCCCCATGCCCCGCAGCAGGCCGTATATTTTTCCTTTATAACGATCCACGATCTCGGCGTACCGCTGCTTGTCGCCTTCGGCGATCCGGCGCAGCAGTTCCGATTCCGTCAACGGCTCGCTCATCGGCCTCCCCCCTCCGCTTTTGCTTCTGTCTGTTGGTCCGATAAGGACCTCTTTCTTTTCATACCGTTCTGATCAGAAACAATATGTAGATAGACGAGCGGTCTTCGGAAACGTCTCGCTTTTATCGCAATAATCTTTTTTTACGCAAAAAAAGAGCGCTCCGGGGAGCGTTCCATGGCTGCGGCTTCTATTCGATTCGGCTTCTCACACCGCTTCCGTGCTCATCACGACTTTGTTTACATGCAGCATCAGGTCGAGCAGTTCGTCTTCCGGCATCCGCGCGCCGCAGCTGCGTTCCAGCTCGCTCCGGATCTCGCGCGCGCATTCGTAGCACTCCGGAAGGTTCTGCCGGATCAGCAGCGCCAGCGTACCGTCCGTCGCCGGGCCGCGTTCATCGCCGATCACGGCGCGCCGGACCGACGTGCGCAGATGCTCGGCGAACCGGCGGTACGTCAGCTCCGACACGTCTTCCGCTCCGATTCCGAAACGCCTGCGGATCGAATCGAATGCGTTTTCGAGCAGAGGAAACAAAAGATTCGTTTCCCGGTCGCGCCGCCCTTCGCCGCGTCCTTTTATCCAGCATGCCGCCTCGCCAGGACGTTCTTCCGCCGCAATCAGCATATGCTCGTTTACGATCTGCGTAATCCTCATGGTTTGCGCCTCCTTGTTTGGCTGCCTCGTTCCGCCTTTCCATCGATATCTACAGCTTAATCTATGGCATCGATTTCAGGTCAAGCCCCTTTTTTGAAATTTGGGGCGGCGCGCGCTTTTTTGTTATACTTTGAAGCAAAAGGGGGCGGGCAGCGTGACGAATATCAAAGAAATTGCGGCGCGGGCCGGCGTATCGCCGTCCACGGTCTCCCGGGTGCTGAACGGAAACGGCTATGTCAGCGAGGACAAGAAACGGCGGGTGCTCGCGGCGAGCGAAGAACTGGATTACGCGCCCAACCTTAACGCCGTTTCGCTCAAGCGGGGCGCGACGCGGCGGATCGGGCTGGTCGCCCCCATGTTCGACGAATCGGTGCAGCGCTTCACCGGCGGCTTCGTTCGGGCGGCGCAGGCAGGCGGCTACAGCGTTACGCTGTTTATCACCGGCATGGACCGCGTCCGGGAACGCGAAGCGCTGGAAGCGCTGCGCCACAAACAGGTGGACGCGCTCGCGCTCGTCATCTTCGCCAACGATCTGTCCCTGATCGAATCGTACGCCAAATACGGCCCGATCGTCGCCTGGCAGCGGGTCGTCGCCGAGCATATCCCGTCCGTGTTCATGAATCAATACGACGGCTATATGCTGGGGCTGGAGCATTTGTACAGCCGCGGCTATCGCCGCATCTGCAACGTCTACGGTTCCACCAGCCGGCTCAATACGGTCAGCAGGATGGACGCCTATCGCGATTTCTGCGCCGCGCATGGACTGGACGAGCACGAGTTGGAACATTTTTACGAGATAAGCACCATTGAGGACGGCGAGCGAATCGCGCGCCTGTGGACGGAAAGCCCGCGCAGGCCGGACGCTTTTATCGCCGCGAACGACTACTCCGCCGCCGGCCTCGTCGCCGAAGCGAGGCGGCTCGGACTGAGCGTCCCCGGCGATTTCGCCGTCTGCGGCTTCGACAATCTCGAATTCGCCCGGCTGCTCGACCTCACGACGATCCATTATCCGGTCGATCTCCAGGCGGGCAACGCGTTCGCGATCATCCGCGGCCGGATCGAGGATATCGAACTGCCGCTTCGGCCGCTGCAATTTCATCTGGTACAGAGAGCGACGACTTGACCGCAAACGCAGCCAAAAAGAAGCAGCCGTCCAGCACATGGAGGCCGCTTCTTTCCTATTTTTCTACCCTTCCGTTTTCTCCGAACGCTCCGGCTTCCCCGCCACGATCATAAACCGCGTCCCGTTCAGGAACCCGTATTTCAAATGATGCAGCGGCAGCTCCCGGGCGGACATATGGTCCGTTCGTACCGACGGCGGTTCGAAACCGGCCTGCGCCAGCGCCTCCTTGTCCGCATCCGGCCGCCGTACCTGCACGAACGGCAGGTCGTCGAGCACGCCCACTTTCCGGCTTTCGCGCCTGCGCATTCTCCGCTCGGTCGCCAGGATCAGCAGCCAGGACACGCCGTAGCGCAGCTTCATCCCGAGCGAGCGGTCTTCTTCGTATAAATAATTGCCGTCGAACACGATCAGCCGGCCGCCCGGTTTCAGCACACGCAGCCATTCGGCGTAAGCCCTGTGCGGATCGGGCAGCGTCCAGACCACGTCCCGGCAGACGACAGCATCGAAGCTGTCCGCAGGAATCGCGCGCAGGTCCGACGCGTCGGCCAGGTTCACCGGAATTTCGGGAAAGCCGAACTCCGCGAAATTCCTTTTTGCGCGCTCCACCATCCCCGGCGAAGCGTCCACCGCTTCGGGCCGGTGCCCCATCCGCGACAGCAGGATCGAGAAGAATCCGGGACCGGTACCCACGTCGAGCACGCGCTGCGCAGTCCGCTCTCCCAGGCCTTCGCTCAATCTCTTTTGCCAGAATGCGACTTCCCTGCGGCTGCGGAACTGGGTATGGATCACTTTATCGTACCCGTCCGCGCCCGAGGTCCAGTATTTCGAAACGGCTTCCAGCTTGCTCATTCGCCCACCTCCAGCCGGTTCCAGAGAATCGGCTCGAAGGTCGTATAGCCGGCTTCCACGTTCCGCACCCGTTTATTGAATACGAACAGATCGTCCGGGTAATAGAGAGGCGCCGTCATCGCCTGTTCGTCCATCCGGGTGAAAATATGGTCGTAAGCTTCCTGACGCTTGCTTTCGTCCGTCGAGCCCAGCGCCGTATCGATCAGGGACTCCAGCTTCTCGTCCGACCACGCGACCGCCGGCGCGTCCTGCGTCCGGTGGAACAGCGAAGACAGGAACGAATGCGGATTGTACGCATCGTCGTAAGTGCGGTATACGATCATATCGTACGTCCGGTTCGTCCAGAGGTCGTCGTAGTAAGCGTTGGGTTCCAGCACCTGAAGCTGCGTGTCGATGCCGATCGTGCTCAACTCCGACTGCACCAGCTCCATCATCGGTTTCCATTCGGGGAAATCGACCTGCTGCAGCACCAGATTCAGCTTGAGCGGAGCGCCGTCTTTGTCCAAGATGCCGTCCCCGTCGGAATCCGTATAACCCGACTCGGCCAGCAGCGACTTCGCTTCCTGCGGATCGAAGCCGTAGCCCCGACTGTTCGTGTCCGTGACATAAGGTACCGTCGGCGGGAACAATCCGCGCGCTTCGCTGCCGACGCCGCCCATCAGGTCGCGTACGATGCTCTGCTTGTCGATGGCCAAATTGACGGCTTTGCGCACATTGAGGTCCTGAAGATGGAGATTGTCGTAGTTGAAAACGAGAAAATGCGAGCTGGTTCCCGGCGACTTCATCGTTTCCAGCGACTCGTCGGTTTCGATCACCGGCAGGCTTTCCAGCGGCAGGCGCCCCGATTGGCCGCCGGCCAGATCGACGCCGCCGCTTTGCAAAGCGAGCACGCGCGACTGCGGGTCGGGGATCACTTTGAGCGTGATCTTCGACAGCTTGGGCGCTTCGCCCCAGTAATTCGGGTTGCGCACCAGCACGGCTTCCTGATCCATTTTATAACTGTCCGCCACCCAGGCTCCCGTGCCGATCGGTTTGACGAATTTGCCTTTTACATCGCCCGCCGGCTCCACCGCGTTCGGGCTGATGATCCGGACCGGGCGCGCGAAAGTCAGCTCGGTCAGCAGCGGATAGTAGGCGCGGTCGAACGTCATTCGCACCGTGTGATCGTCTACCGCTTCGATCGACTGCATGGCCGAAGCGAGTGTCAGCGAATTGGACGGATCGTGAATCCAGCGTTCGAATGAAAAAATGACCGATTCGGCGTCGAAGTCCGATCCGTCCGAAAATTGTACGCCCTGGCGCAGATGGAACGTATACGTTTGGCCGTCTTCCGAAATATCCCACGATTCCGCAAGCGAAGGTTCGATCTTCCCTTTCTCCCCGTAGCGCACCAGACCGTCGTAGATCATGGCGTGCACGTCCATCGAGCCGTCGTAGGCGCCGGCGTCCAGCCGGTCGAGCGCGGTATCGCGCGAAACGGCGACGACGATCTCGCCGGCTGCGCTGCCGCCCGCGGATTGCGCGCCGCTGTCGGCCGCTGCATTGTCCGCCCCGCTTCCCGTTCCCGAGCAGCCCGTCAGCAGTACCGCCAGCAGCGTGCCGATTGTCCATATCCGGATTCCAAACTTGCTTTTTCTCATCCAAACTCCCTCTTTTCTTTCTATTTATAAGTTCTGTCCAGCCTATAGGTCCGGTCTGCCGGATGCCGGGCGGGAATCGAATCCAGCAGCATACGCGTGTAGGGATGCGAAGCTTCGTTCATCAATTCGGCACCCGGCCGCTGTTCTACAATACGTCCTCGCCGCATCACCGCCGCCCGGTCGCAGAAGCGGCCGACGATCGACAGATCGTGCGTGATAAACAAATACGACAAGCCAAGCTGCTCCTTCAATCCGGCCAGCAGCTCCATCGCCTGCCGGCGCAGACTGAAATCCAGGCTGGAAAAAGGCTCGTCCAGAATCAGGATCTCGGGCCGCAGCACGATCGCCCGCGCGATGCCGACCCGCTGCTGCTGGCCTCCGCTGAGTTCGGCGGGCAGCCGATCCAGATAAGCCGCGCCGAGCCCGACCGACTCCAGCGTTTCCAGGATGCGCAGGCGGCGCTCGGCCGCAGACTTCACCCCTGCGTTTCGCAGCGGCTCGGCCACGATTCGCTCCACCGTGAACGAAGGATTGAACGAAGCCGCGCTGCTTTGGAACACCAGCTGCATCCGGCTTCGTACCCGCCGCATCCGGCCGAACTTCCAGTCCGTTATATCGCTCCCCCGGTACAGCACACGGCCGGAAGTGGGCGGTTCCAGCCGCAGCAGCATGCGGGCCAGCGTGCTTTTGCCGCAGCCGCTTTCGCCAATCAGCCCGAGCGTCTCGCCCCGCCGCAGCTCCAGCGACACCCCGTCGACGGCGGGCGGCCCCGGCCGGCTGCGGCCGAACGGGCCGGACGCTCTGTCCGCATACACTTTGGTCAGATCCACCGCTTCCAGCAGCTTCACATTCATTCCTCCTTTACATACGCAGCCGTTACAACCGGCTGTCCAGCAGCTCGCGCGTATACTCGTGCCGCGGCCGGTCGAATACATCGAACACCTCGCCGTGCTCCACAATCCTGCCCGACCGCATCACATATACTTCGTCCGCCAGCTCCGCGACGACGCCCAGATCGTGTGTAATCAGCAGAATGCCGACGTCTTCTTCCCGTCTGACCCGGTCCAGTTCGCGCAGGATTTGCGCCTGCACGCCGACGTCGAGCGCCGTGGTCGGCTCGTCGGCGATCAGCAGCTTCGCGCCCGACACGAGCGCCAGCGCGATCATGATCCGCTGGCACATGCCTCCGCTGAGCTCGAACGCGTATTTGCGCAGCAGCCTGTCGCCGCCATGCAGTTCCGCCCGCTCCAGCTGGGCGATCGCGATTGCCCGCGCCTCGGCTCCCGATACCCGCCGGTGGCGGCGGATCGTTTCGATCAGCTGCCGGCCGATCGGCAGCACCGGATTGAGCGCGTTCATCGGGTCTTGAAAAATCATCGCCATGTCCCGGCCGCGGCACGCGTTCCACTCCCGAAGCGGCCGGCGGCGAAGATCCCTGCCGTTCAAGAAAATCTCACCCGCTTCCACCCTTCCCGGCGGATCGATCAGCCCCATCACGGACAATGCGGCCGCGCTTTTGCCGCTGCCGCTTTCGCCGACCAGCGCGGCGATCCGGCCGGCGCGCACGCTCAGGCTGATGCCGTCGACCGCGACGACCGCCGAATCGCCGCGGCCGAAGACCGTTGTCAGATCGCGCACGCTCAGCAGTTCCCGTCCCCGCTCCCCCTTCATTCGCCGTGCCCCCTTTGCGCTTCAATCCGCGCGGACGCGGCGGGTTTCGCCGCCCGACTGCGTTTTGGCGCAGCGCCTCCGAAGCTGTTTCGCCAAGACCGGGACGGTCCGCCCGGTTCCCGCAGCCCTTCGGCCAGCAGATTGAAGCCCAGCACGCTGACCGCGATCGCAAGACCGGGGAACAGCATCAGATTCGGCTCGGTCTGGATATACGGGCGGCTGTCGCTCAACATCACGCCCCATTCCGGAACGGGCGGCTGCGCGCCGAGCCCCAGAAACGAAAGCCCGGCCAGCGACAGCAGGATCGTGCCCGTTTCCATCGAAGCCAGCACCAGGATCGGCCGCGCCGCTCCGCGCAGGATATGATCGAACGCGATGCGCAAATGCGAAGAACCGGACGCCCTGGCCGCCAGCACATAATCGTTTTCTTTCAATTGAAGCACCATGCCCCGGATCAGCCGGGCGTAGCCCGCCCACCATACGGCGGCAAACGCCAGCAGCAGATGCAGCGCGCCCGGCCCGAGCATGGCGGCGACCGCCAGCGCCAGAATTAAGCCGGGAAACGCCAGCAGCACATCGATCACTGTCATGATGATGCGATCCGTTCTTCCTCCGGCATAGCCGGCCAGCAGTCCGACCGGCACGCTGACCGCAAATACGGCCGCCAGCACGGCCAGCGCGTCAAACAGCGACAGCCTCGTGCCGTAGAGCAGCCGCGACAGCACGCAGCGGCCGAGATGATCCGTGCCCAGCGGATACTCCGCCGACGGTCCGGCCAGCCGGTGCGCCATATGCACGTCCAGCGGATCGGACGGCGCCAGCAGCGGCGCGAACACGCCGGCGGCCAGCACGCCCAGCACCAGAACCGCCCCGATCCAGGCCGAAACTTGTTTTCCTGTTTTCACTTGATTTTTCATCCTTCCGTTTGCGCTCCGACGCTATGTAAGTTTATCGGCGGCGAATCGCGGGGGGCGGACGGGCTCAGATCTTTTTGATCCGCGGATCGAGCAGCCGGTACAGAAGATCGACGCCCAGATTGACCGCCGCCACGATAAGCGCCGTCAGCAGCACATAGCCCTGAATCGCGACATAATCTTTGGCGTAAATCGCGTCCACCGCAAACTTGCCGATGCCGGGCCAGGCGAACAGCGTCTCCACGATCGCGGCTCCGCCCAGCAGGCCGCCGATTTGCAGCCCGAGCAGCGTCGCGCTGGGCAGCAGCGCGTTGCGCAGCGCATGGCGGACGATTACGCTTCCCGCGCGCAGTCCTCTGGCTCGGGCCGCCCGGATATACGGCCGGCCCAGCACGTCCAGCATGCCGGCGCGAATCAGCCGGATATAAACGCCCGCCATGCCGAAGCCGAGCGTGATCGCCGGCAGCGCTGCGCTTGCGGGGCCGTCCATGCCGGCGGCGGGAAACCATTTCAGCCGGACCGCGCCGTAGAACAGCAGCAGCAGGCCCAGCCAGTAAGCCGGCATCGAAACGCTCGCCAGCGAGACCAGTCTGCCCAGCCGGTCCAGCAGGCTGCCGGGTCGCAGCGCCGAAGCCGTTCCCAGCGGCAGGGCCAGCGCCGCCGCAACCAGGATCGAGCACAGCGCCAGCCGCGCCGTCGCCGGCAGGCGGCTCCGCAGCTCCTGCGCCACCGGCTCGCCCGTGGCCAGCGAGACGCCCAGATCCAGCCGCAGCACCCGGCCCAGCCAGTTCAGATACTGGATATGCAGCGGCGCGTCCAAGCCCAGCGAATGCCGCAGCGCTTCCACCGCTTCGCGCGCCGGCTGCACGCCGTTCGCCCGAAGCATGATCTCCGCCGGATCGCCCGGCGCCAGGTGCATCAGGCCGAAAGTAATCAGCGAGACGCCGAGCAGCACGACGCCGAGATGAGTCAAACGGGCAATTCCGGTACGGAAGATGATCGATCCCCCCTTTTTTATGCGTAATGATTACGCTTTGAAATTAAACCTGTTTAAAAAGCCGGCGGATCTATCGCGCGTACCGCGGCTATTTCCAGAAAAGTCCCTGCGGATCGAGCTCGAACTGTTCGAGCTGATCTTCGAAATCGGCCTGCGGCGCCGGACAGTCGGCGGCCGTCCAGCTTCCGTCCTCGCTTCTGGCATAAAGGCTCCACGCCCCCTGCTCGAGCCTGAATTGGGCCAGATCGCTGCCGGTCCAGCCGAGACGCGGAGATTCCGGTCTTTCTTCCGTCAGCGTGACCCGGTCGTTCTCCATCCGGTAAACGAGCCGGACCGACGACCGCATGCTCGGCGGAACTTTCTCCGCGATATATCCCCGCAGCAGCGCTTCCAGTCTTTTGGCCGTCCATGTATCCATCGAAGCTTCCTCCGTTCCTTCTATTTTCAGCTGCATCGTAAATCTTGACTAT
The DNA here is from genome assembly GCF_030518235.1 of Saccharibacillus sp. CPCC 101409. GTDB lineage: Bacteria > Bacillota > Bacilli > Paenibacillales > Paenibacillaceae > Saccharibacillus. The sequence goes on from NZ_JAULSA010000004.1 coordinate 199,978, forward strand.
TAGTAAATATTACGATTAAATCAGAGCATACGATTTTATTGGATTTCTGTCAAACGCCAATCGTCCGAATCTCAAGCAAGCAGACTGCGTTGTATGCTATATTTTTTGTGTAGAAATATTTTTCTCCTCAAACCTAATCTATTGTCGCCGCGTCTATGGTGTATCAAGCTTGCTTCCGTTTCGGTTCAACCAGAGGATAAAGGAGAAGTGAAGATGAAATTCGGACAAAATGAATGGAGAAAAACAGCGGCGGCGTTCCTGGCCGTTCTGCTGCTGCTTGCTCTGGCGCTGCCGGGCGGAACCGGCCGGGCTTCGGCCGCGAGCGCCGCGGCGGGCACCGGCATCGTGCTGGACGGCCGCGCCCTGAGCGGAGCCGAAGTGATTACGGTCGGCGGAACCGCGATGGTCCCGATCCGCATCGTCTCGGAGCAGCTCGGCTACTCGGTCGGCTGGAATAAAGCGTCGGGGAGGATCACGATCGGCAGCTCCGCGTCTTCTCTGGTATTGACCGTCGGCAGCCTGACCGCGGAATCGGGCACCGGCAGCCTGACGCTGCTGCAGGCTCCGTTCCTGCGCGCGAACACGACTTACGTGCCGCTGCGGTTCGTCGGTTCGCAGATGGGCCTGAACGTGAAATGGAACCAGGCTTCCCATACCGTTTACTTGCAATCGCAGGCCGAAGAGGCTGTGCCGTCGAACCCGACGGTTCCGGCGGTCCCGGCCGCGCCGGCCGCTCCCCAGACGCCGGTCGATCCGGGCACTTCGGCTCCCGCGCCTTCCGCGCCGGCCGCCGCTTCGATCGACAGCATCAGCTTCAGCGACAACCGCCTGACGATCTCCGCCGGAGCCGCGGTGACGCCGACCGGCACCGTATTGAAGAACCCGGACCGGATCGTCGTCGATCTGCCGAACGCGGCTTTCGGAACCAATCTGCTTCAGGGCGGCGAACTGCGGTTGGGACAGGTCGTTACGGTGCCGGTCGCCGATTCGCTGGCCGTCAAACAGGTCCGCTACTCGCTGTTCAGCCAGTCGCCTTCGACGGTTCGCGTGGTGATCGACTTGAACCGGAGCGTCGGCTACAACCTGTATACGCAGGGCAGCCTGGTCTTCGCCGACCTGAACGACAACGGCGAAGCGCCTCCGGTGGGAGCCAACGGCAAGAAGATCGTCGTGATCGATCCCGGGCACGGCGATCACGACTCCGGCGGCGTCGGCATCACCGGCGTGAAGGAGAAAGACGTCGTGCTCCGGACCGGACTCAAAGTCGCGGAGCTGCTCAAGCAGGAACCGGACATCGACCTGATTATGACCCGCAGCGACGATACGTTCGTCACGCTGGACGGACGCGCGCAGATCGCCAACAACGCGAACGCCGATCTGTATCTGTCCATCCATGCCAATATCGCCACGCCGAGCGCGGTCGGCACCGAAACGTACTACGCCGACGCGGCGCGCAGCAAATCGCTGTCGGATATCATCCAGGAGCACGTCCAGGCGGCGACCGGTTTCCGGGACCGCGGCTCCAAGCAGGCCAACTATCTGGTCATCCGCAAAACGACCATGCCGGCCGCTCTCGTGGAGATCGGGTTCCTGAGCAACAGCGAGGAAGAACGGCTGATGACGCAGGACGATTTTCAGCAAAAAGTAGCCGAAGCGATCGTCGCGGGAATCAAAGAGTATCTGGAGCTGAACTGAATAGACGGCGGTTGGAGCAGGACGCTCCGATGCAGGCAAAGCCATGCGGTAAAACGCTGAGGCCTTGCCCGCCCGGACGTCCTTTTTTTGCGTCTGCCGCCAGGACCTTAACCGCAATAATGAGGAGTCTTTCCGCGCTTCGGCCTGTTACAATAAAGACAGAAATGCAATGGATACCGGAAACGAAAAGGAGGCGCGGAGCATGACGGAAGCGATCGGACTTTCATTCGAGGAAATGTGGGAGCGGATCATGGCCTGCGACGCCCGGTACGACGGGCTGTTCTTCACCGCGGTCAAAACGACGCGCATCTACTGCCGCCCGTCCTGCCGCTCGCGCAAGCCGAAAAAGGTCAATGTCGAGTTCTATACCGGCCTGCCCGAAGCGGAAGCGGCCGGCTACCGGCCCTGCAAGCGATGCCAGCCGGAGGTCGAGCATTCGCCCTGGAACGAGATCGTGCACCAGGCGCGCGCCTTCATCGTCACCCGCTATCGGGAGAATCCGATGCTCAAAGACATCGCGGAACACGTCAATCTGAGCGTGTATTATCTGGAGCGCCTGTTCAAACAGGAAACCGGCGAAACCCCGCGCGTGTATCTGGAAAAAGTGCGCGTGGACCGCGCGGCGCATCTGCTGCGCTGCAGCGGGAAATCGAATCTGGAGATCTGCTACGAGGCCGGATTCCGCACGCCGTCCAATTTCTACAAAGCGTTCCGGCGGCTGCACGGCTGTTCGCCGGGCGAATACCGAGCACAGGGCGCGCCGATCGAGCGCGAGCCGCTGGTCCGGCGGGTAGAACCGGCGGAGCGCGATCCGTTTGTCGCCGGCGGGAAAAGCGAGCGCCTTTCCCAAGCCGAGATCGAACATTTACCTTTATCCACCGACAGGAGGAATTCTCAATGAATATCAAAGCCCTTACGCCTATGACTGCCGAAGCGCGCACTTCCGTACGGCCGGTTTCTTCCAACGGGGCTTCGCAAGCGCCGGCCTTGCGGCCCGCGGCCGCCCCGCACCGGCTGCTCTACCTTTCGCCGCTCGGCGAGATCGCGATCGAAGGCACGGACGAAGCCGTCCATTCGATCCTGTTCACCGATACCGCCATGCCGGAAGGCTGGCCGGAGGTCAATCCTTTCCCCGCCGCCTCGGATCACGATCCCGCAGCGGCTCCCGCGCAGAGCGGCGCGGAACTCCCCGGCAGCGCAGCCGGCTTCGAGGCGCACGAAGCGCTGCTCCTCTGCCGCCGCCAGCTCGCCGAGTACTTCCGCGGCGAACGGCAGACGTTCGATTTCCCGTACGCGTTCGACGGCACGCCGTTCCAGCGTTCCGTCTGGACGGAGCTGGCCGCCGTCCCTTACGCCGCTTCGCGTTCGTACAAAGACCTCGCCGTTTCGATCGGCAGCGAACGCGCGGTGCGGGCGGTCGGCGCCGCCAACGGCCGCAACAAGCTCACCATCGTGCTGCCGTGCCACCGCATCGTCGGCGCAAACGGCAGGCTGACCGGCTACGCGGGCGGCCTCTGGCGCAAAGAGTGGCTGCTGCGCCACGAAGCGCGTTTTCGCGGCTGAACGCCGGAAGCCGCCCATTTTCTTTTTCCGCCGGGATCCGTCTCGTCGCCGTCAGTTCTCCGCTTCGCCCACGGACCGCAAACCGCGGTCTTTTTTTGTTCTCTTCGCTATTGTTATATCCCCCCTCGATTTTATTATAGGCATAAAGACTTTCTTTCGGCGCGGACATGAACTATTATGATAGACGCATACTTATCATCCCGCTGCCGCGCGACTCCGCCGCATCGCGATCCGGAAAGGAACCCTGCACGTGAACGCAAAATTTCGCGGCATCGACCGCATCTATGCCTGGCAGCTCGCCACCATTTTTATCGGCTTTATCGTATTCGGCTTCTCGGAAAATATCAAAGGCCCGGCCATCCCGCGCATCCAGCTCGACTTCAACCTCGATGAAGGCCAGCTCGGCACGCTGCTGTCGCTGAACGCGCTCGGCTATCTGCTCGCCTGTTCCTTTACCGCGATTCTCGTGCGCAAATGGGGCATCAAAGCCGTCAGCGTGATCGCGTTCGGCTCGATGGTGCTGTCCGGCGCGCTGATCGCGCTGTCGCAAAGCTACGGACCGTTTTCGGCGTCTTATTTCCTCATGTACATCGGTAACGGCATGCTGGAGATCGCGCTGGCGATCCTCGGCGCAAGGATCTTCGTCAAGAACACCGGCACCATGATGAACCTGTCGCATTTCTTCTACGGTTTCAGCTCCACGATCGCGCCGCTGCTGGCTACGGGTCTGATGTCCGTGACCGTTTTCGGCTGGACGCTGGACTGGCGCGGCATGTATCTCGTCATGCTGTCGCTCTGCCTCGTCCCGATCCTGACCGCGCTGCGCAGCACGTTTCCCGGCGACGACGTGGCGCACGAAGACCGCATGTCGCTCGGCAGACTGATGCGCGATCCCGCGCTCTGGCTGATGGTGCTGATCCTGTCGTTCGGCGTCGTGTCCGAGCTTGCGGTCGGCGGCTGGCTGGTCAATTTCCTCGAAAAAGCCTACGGCTGGAGCACCGTATCCGCTTCCGGCATGCTGTCGATCTTCTTTCTCTGCTTCGCGCTGGCGCGGCTGGTGCTCGGACCGATCACCGACCGGATCGGCTTTACCCTGTCGCTGATCGTATTCGCCGCTTTCTCCGCGCTCTGCACGTTCGCGGCGATTCTCGGCGGAGAGCGCTGGGCATTCCTGTTCGCGGCGGCGGGCATCGGAATCGCGATGATCTATCCGACCGTGATGGCGTTTATCGCCCGGCGCTACCCGCGCGGCAGCGATACGGCGATCACATTCACCGTGACGCTGATGGGACTGGGCAGCGTGATCGGCAACTACATGATCGGCGCGGTGATCGAAGGGGTCAAAAGCGCCTTCGGCGCCGGCAGCCCAGCCGGCCTGCTGCGCGGACTCCAGGCCGGCTACGGATTTATCGGACTGTGCGCCGCGCTGAGCGCCGTCTGCGGCGCGATCCTGTACCGGTATTTGAAGCCGCGCGGCGAATTGATCTAACTTCTAACTTCCGCAGGCCGATCGAACCGCAAAGAAGCCGTGCCCCGGGATGATATCGATATCCCGGTGTGCGGCTTCTTTTTGCTTGTGTTCTATTCTTCTCTCCTCAACGCTTCCGCCGCATCCGCGGCCAGACGCCAGACCGGACCGTCGAGGTTGGCCAGCACATGGACCCGGATGCCGGATTCCGCGTCGACGCGGGAGAGCATCGACACGCCGGGATCGAAGCCCATGATGCAGCGGCTGACGACTTGTTCGTTTTTCAGCTTGATCCATACGCCGCAGCCGTACGCCGATTCTTCGTCTTCGTGAATTTGCGGCGCCAGCATTTTGGCCGTCATTGCCGCAGACAGCAGCCTGCCGCCGAGCAGCGCGTCCCAGAATTTGTCCAGATCGCCCGCTGTGGTAAACGCGCCTCCGTCCGGTCCGCCGATCGCCGGCAGCGAGAAGATATTCGTTTTCCATCCGTCTTCTTCGTCGATGTATCCGAGCGCGGTGCGCTCCGGCAGCCGGTCCATCCGGAAGTAGCCGGAATCGTCCATGCCGCATGCCCGAAAAACACGGCTCTCCACGTAGTCGCGAAACTTCATCCCGGATACTTTTTCCACGATCAGCCCCAGCAGAATATAGCCGGAATTATTGTAAGCGAACCGCTCGCCCGGCGCGAACTTCATGTCCTGCTCCGCAAACAGCGGCAGAAAATGCTCGGCTTCCGTCATGCCGTACACCGGCCGCTCCCGCCACAGCTCTTCGAAATCGTGCATGGTTTCTTCATCGAAGTAATCCGGCACGCCCGAGCTGTGGGTCAGCAGATGATGCACCGTAATACCGGGATCGAACCGCGGAAACTCGAAGTGCGTGCAGTCCGCAAGCTTCGTCTCGAAGCTCAGTTTGCCCTGCTCGATCAGTTGACAGATGGCGACCGCGGTGAAGATCTTGCAGCCCGACGCAATCCCGAACCGCGTGTCCGCGGTATTTCGCAAGCGTTCGCTGCGGTTGGCGAAGCCGAACGCTTTTTCCGCTGCGGCCTCTTCGACGCCTGCTCCCCGACTCGCCCGGATCACGCCCGAGAACGGAACACTTTCCTTGTTATCGTAAGCTTCGACTATCTGTTCGATCGTTTGCTTCATTTCGTTCACTCCCCCGCTTTCGCTCAAGACCCGATCCGTCTTCGTCCGCCGGCCCAACCCATAAGAACGATACTAACCGAATAAACGGGCCGAAAATGAACGGTTCTTGCTTTTTTGCCGAAAAGAAATCCGTAAAGTTTCCCGCCGGTTGACTTCTCCCCGGAAAGTATCGCGGCAATCCATTGAGCCCGCGCGGCTTTCCGGCGGATAATAGAAGCAGGAGGCGATGAGCATGAACACACTGAATCTGTCCCATAATATCATCAGGCTGAGACGACGCAAAAAGATTACGCAGGAGCAGCTGGCGGAGTTTATCGGCGTGACCAAAGCGTCCGTGTCCAAATGGGAGACGCGGCAGAGTTTGCCCGATATCCTGATTCTTCCGGCGCTGGCAGCATTCTTCGACGTCACGATCGACGAGCTGCTCGGTTACGAGCCGCAGTTGAGCAAAGAACAGATCCAGAAGATCTACCGGGACCTGGCGGCGGACTTTGCGCAGCTTCCGTTCGAAGACGTGATGGAGCGCAGCCGGGAGCTGGTGAAGAAATATTATTCCTGCTACCCGTTCTTGTTTCAGATGAGCACGCTCTGGCTGAACCATGTCATGCTGGCCGAAAGCCGGGAGCGGCAGACGGAGATTCTGGCTTCGATCTCGGAACTGTGCGGCCGCATCGCATCCGACTGCCGGGAGATCGGCCTCGCCGCCGACGCCGTCATCCTCAAAGCGTCCGTCGATATGCAGCTCGGTCACATCAAAGAAGTGGTCGAGACGCTGGAAGAAGTGCTGAATCCGCAGCGTTTGTCCAACCAGAGCGATTCGCTGCTGATCCAAGCTTACCGGCTCGCCGGCCAAGCGGACCAGGCAAACGGCTTTACGCAGGTCAGCATGTTTACGCACCTGCTTTCGCTGACCGGCAGCGCGACGCAGTACCTGGCGATCCACAGCGGCGACCTCGGCGTCTGCGAACAAACGATGCAGCGCATCGACCGCCTGATCGAAGCTTATCGCCTGGAGACGCTGCATCCCAATTCGGCGGCTTTGTTCCACTGCCAGGCGGCGATCGTATACAGCCTGAACGGTAAAGCGGAGAACGCGATCGCCCGGCTGGAACGCTATGCGTTTTGTATCGGCAGGCTGCTGGAGAACGATATCATGCTGCGGGGCGACTCGTACTTCGACGGTATCGAATCGTGGTTCGAACAGCTGGATATGGGCCGAAGCGCGCCGCGGGACCGAAAAGTCATTCTGGACAGCGCGGTTCAGGTCCTGGAACATCCGGCATTCGCAGACCTTCGGGATACCGCCGATTACCGGAGGATCAAGCGTTCTTTGAGCGGGAAAGGAGCGGCGTTATGAGCATCCGCGAAGCGCTGCCTTTCCTGATCCCCGTGGTGCTGGCGGAGCTGGCGCTGTTTATCGTGACGTTGAGGCATATCCTGACTCATCGCCGGTACAAACGGGGCAGCCGGACGCTGTGGGTCGTCGTGTCGATTGTCGGCATCAACTTTATCGGACCGGTCCTGTATTTTCTGCTCGGCCGGGAAGAAGCCTGATGGATATGCTGACAGTATCGCATGTGTCGAAGTCGTTTGGCGAAAACCGGGTCGTGGACGATCTGAGCTTCTCCGTCGCGGAGCATACGATCTTCGGATTCATCGGGCAGAACGGCGCCGGCAAGACCACCACCATGAACATGATTCTGGGTCTGCTCAAAGCCGAGAGCGGAGAAATCCGGGTCAACGGCGAAGCGGTGCGGTTCGGCCGTACGCCTACCAACGCGTATATCGGCTACCTGCCGGATGTGCCCGAGTTTTACGGCTTTATGACGCCCGGCGAATATTTGGACCTGTGCGGAAAAGTAACAGGCATGACCCGAGCGCAGCGAGAACGCAAATCGGCGGAACTGCTTGATCTTGTCGGGCTGGGCGGCGCGCATAAACGGATTCAGGGCTTCTCGCGCGGCATGAAGCAGCGGCTCGGCATTGCCCAGGCGCTGCTGAGCGACCCGCTGCTGCTGATCTGCGACGAACCGACTTCCGCGCTCGACCCGCTCGGCCGCAAAGAAATCCTGGATCTGCTGCTCCATGTGAAAGACCGGACAACCGTCGTCTTTTCGACGCATATTCTGTCCGACGTGGAGCGGATCTGCGACGAAGCCGCTTTTCTGCATCGGGGCAGGCTGGCACTCGGCGGAAAGCTGCAGGAACTGAAATCGATCCGGCAAAGCGGCGGTTTGGAACTCGAATTCTACTCGGCGGCGGAAGCGGAACGCTTCAAAGCCCTTTTTCCCGCAAGCGGATCGTTAACGGCATTGAAACTAACCCTGAAGCAGCAAACGCAGGAGGAAACGCGGAACGTGCTGCGGATGCTGGCGGCACGAAACATCCCGGTCCGGCGGATCGAACGTCTGGAGCCGGAGTTGGAAGACTTGTTTATGGAGATGGTGCGGGAATGAAACAGCTGACGGCTTTTATCCATAAAGAACTGCTGGAATCCCTGCGTACCGGCAAAGTCGCTATTCTGCTTATCTTATTTATCCTGCTGGGCATCCTGAATCCGGCGATCGCCAGGCTGACGCCCTGGCTGCTGAGCGCGATCTCGGACAGCATGTCGGAAACGGGACTGTCCGTCGCGGCGATCGAGGTGAACGCGTTGACTTCCTGGGCGCAGTTTTATAAAAATATCCCGATCGCCCTGATCGTGTTCCTGCTGGCGTTCAGCGGCACGCTGACGAACGAGTATCAAAAAGGCACGCTGATCCCCATGATTACCAAAGGCATGGCACGCTGGAAGATCGTCGCGGCGAAAGGGGCGGCGATTGCCGCGTACTGGACGATCGGATACTGGCTTTGTTACGGAATCACTTACGGCTACAACGCGTACTTCTGGGGGAACGGGAATGCGCCCGGTCTGTTCTTCTCCGCGCTCGGGTTCTATTTGATCGGATTGTGGCTGGTCTCGCTGATCCTGACCCTGTCTGCGATTGCCGGATCGGGTTCGTTCGTTATGCTGGGAGTCGGCGGAATTTTCCTTATCGTCTATCTGCTCGGCCTGCTGCCCGCCGCCGGGGAATACCTGCCCGTGCGGCTACTGCATACTTCGAATCTGCCGGTCGGCGCAGGGCGCATATCGGACTACGCGGCGGCGATTGCGGTTACGCTGCTCTGGACGGCGGTGAATGCGATTGCCGCGGCTTTCCTTTTTGATCGCAAAAAAATATAGACCGCGGCTGTGCAGATTTTTCTACGCCGCGGTCTTTGTTTGTATTCGCCGGTCTTAGCTTCTTTTCTCCAGCAGCGCTTCCGTTTCGCCGGCGAGGCCGATCAGGCCCAGCATCGTCAGCAGAATCTTCTGCACGCCCAGATGGGCGTCCGCCGAATCGTAGTATTCGTTCAGCGTATGCGCGCCGCCGAAGTCCCCGCCCCCGCCGAGCGTGACCGCCGGAATGCCCAGGTGGATCGGGATATTCGAATCGGTGCTGCTCGCTTCGTCCAGGATCGGCCGGAAGCCCAGCGCGAGCCCCGCTCCCGCCGTGGCCTGCACGATGATATCGTCCGGGCTTTGCGAACCGGCCGGCCGGTCGCCGACCCGCTCCGGCCGGACTTTAATCGCGCCGGCGCGCCGCCAGCGGTTGTTTTCTTCATCCGCCGCTTCCCGAAGCAATCCCAGTACCCGCTCTTCCAGCCGCTCCAGTTCTTCTTGCGACGTCGAGCGCATATCGATCACCGTTTCGGCCGTTTCCGCGATCGTGTTGACCGATGTGCCTCCGCCGATCAGGCCGACGTTGAACGTCGTTTTGGGATTGCCGGGAACTTTGAGGTCCGCAATCTTGGCGATCGCCCGGCCGAGCGCGTGAATGGGACTCGGCGTGCCGAAGTTGCCGAAGCTGTGCCCGCCCGGTCCTTCGAACGTCACTTTATAGCGTTTGCTGCCCGCCGCCAGATACGTGATCCGGTCCGGCGTGCCCGGCTCGATCGAGATAAAACCGTCGATATCGCCGCGGTTCGCAAACAGCGACTTGACTCCGCGCAGATCGCCCAGCCCTTCTTCGCCGACCGTCGCCCCGATAACCAGGTCGCCTTCCGTTTGCAGTCCGGTTTCTTGCAGCGCCCGCACGATCGTCAGCACCGAAGCCAGCCCCCGTCCGTCGTCCGAAATCCCCGGCGCGTACACCCGGGTTCCTTCCCGCCGCGCTTTCACATCCGTCCCGCGCGGAAACACCGTATCCAGATGCGCGCAGACCGCCAATTTCGGCCCGCCGCCTTTGCCTTTCCGCACCCCGAACACATTCCCGACTTCGTCCGTTTCAACTTCTTCGATCCCCAGCTCCGCAAGCTTCCGCGCAAACACTTTCCCTTTCTCTTCTTCCTCGAACGTAGGCGCCTCGATCTCCGTGAGTTCGATCTGCTCCTCCGTCGTCCGCTCGTTGTCCCCCTCCAAAAAGTCCAACGCTTCCCTTACCTCTTCGTTCTCCTTCAATACCTCAAACACCTTCCCAACCCGCTCCGTTACCTCCACCTTCCCCGATCCGCTCATATCTATTCCTCCTTATTCATTATGTATGATCCAAACACAGCCGAAGCCTTCGAGTCGGTTAAATCTTTTAAGTTAGTTAAATCTCTTTAGGTCACGGTAAATAAACGCCCTACTCCGCTCAAGCCCGTGAGCGGAGGCCCTTCACCCCCACCCCCAAAAAAGTGTGGAGTTCCCCCGCACACCCCAGCGGAGGATTGATGGGAGCGTAGAAGCGGAGCGTTCGCCTTTGAAATCGGATTCCCACAACGCCCTTACTCCATCAGGGAATCCGATTTCAACAAGCGATCGAAGCCCCATCAATCCGCAGCGCCTCTACGAGCCTCATTCAATCATTCAATCATTCAATCATTCAATCATTCAATCATTCAATCATTCAATCATTCAATCATTCAATCATTCAATCATTCAATCATTCAACAACATCCCCGCCCAAATACCTCTCAAAAAACTCCACACTTTTCCCATGCATCGTCATATGATTCTCCAGCCGCTCCGTCTGATGCCCTTCATCCTCGAAAATCACCAGCTCCACCGTCTGCCCGCGCTTCTCCATCCCGTCGACAAGCTGCTCCGCTTCGCTTACCGGAACCCGCGTATCGTTGCGACCGTGGAACACCAGCAGCGGCGCGGTGATCTTCTCCGCGTGGTGCAGCGGCGCGATCTCGTCGAAAAAGTCGCTGTACACGTCGAGCGCGCCGTACTCGCATTCGCGCAGACGTCGCCGCCATTCTCCGGTATTGGCCAGCAGCGTTTTCAGATTCGAGATGCCCACGATATCCACGCCCGCCGCCCACAGATCCGGGTAATGCGTCACCGCCGCCAGCACCATGAATCCGCCGTAGCTGCGCCCGATCACGCCGATCCGGCCGGGGTGCACGCCGCGGTTCGCGGTCAGATCGCGCGTAAGTTCCGCCAGATCGCGCACGGAATCCATCCGTTTGTCGGCGTCGTCGAGCTGGATATACGTCCGCCCGTAGCCGCTGCTGCCGCGCACGTTCGGCGCGGCCACCGCGAAGCCGCGGTCGACCAGATACTGCAGCACCGGATGGTATTCGGCTTTGATCTGGCTTTCCGGTCCGCCGTGCACATACACGACCGCCGGCTTGTCTTCCGCTGCGCTGCGGTTGTAGAAAAAGTACGGCACTTCCAGCCCGTCGAACGATTTGAACGCGCACAGCTCCGCATCGACCAGACGGTCCGCGATCGCGTCCGAATGGCCGATGCGGGTCAAACGCTCCGCTTTTTGCGCGGAACGGTCGCAGCTCCAGATATCGCCCGGCAGCACCGGGGATTTGAGCGAGAACAGCAGCACGTCGTCGCTCAGCCAGGCGATCGATTCGATTACGCCGCCCGGGAGGCCGGCCGCGCGTTCTTCCCGATCCGAAGCCGGATCGAAAAAGCCCAGCCGCGAAAATCCGCCTTCGTTCACTGTAAACGCAAGCGTCCGCTCGTCCGGCGAAAGTGCGATTTCTTCGATATCCCATCCTTCGGCCTGGAGCAGCTTGGTCAGTTTATGCGGCGATTCCGGCGAAAAACTTGCCACATACAGATTCTCCTCGCCCAGATCGGTCAGCGCATACGCCAGCGTTCCGTTCTTGTTTACTTTGATCGTTTCATAGCGCGCCAGCACACCTTCAGGCCCTACGCGAAGACGCGCGCCCGTATGGATATCGAGGCGGTAAACGGTGCTGTCGAGGTTGGTTTCGCGGATCGAAACCAGCAGGCTGTTCTCGTCGACCCAGCCCAGCGGCGCACAGTTTCCATCGTATTCCAGCACGCTGCGCGACTCGCCCGAATCCGTATCGACGACAAAAATATCGAAGAATCCGGGATGACGGCGGTTGCTCGAATACGACAAATAGCGCCCGTCCGGCGACCAGCCTCCCACATGGTGAAAATGCTCGGGAGAATGGACGAGCGGCTCGAACGACGGTCGGTCGAGATCGCGCGCGAGATAAAGCTGCTGCTTTTCGTTGCCGTGATTGTCGACGCCCACGACGAATTTGCCGCCCTGCGGCGCATAATGCACCGAAAGCGTCCGGTCGTCCGTCTGCGCGAACTGCACCGGCTCGCCGCCTTCGCCGAGCGTCCACAGCTGCGGAATCCCGGTGATTTTGGCCGAAAAAGTCCAGCGCCCGCCGCCGGGAATCACTTTCGGCTCGTAGGCGGATTTGACGGTCAAATACTCCTGAAGCAGCTCCCGATCCGCCGCTTCGCTGCGTTCCTGCTGACTCATACAAAATAGCCTCCTTTTAAGGTCAAGGCATGTACGCCCTATCGCGTTAATGTCCAACATTCTCTATTTATCATACCAAGCGCCTTCGCGAAAACGCAAAATAACGTCCGGCGTCAGCTCCGGTTCGCCACGCCCCAGTTGCACATCGCGTCCAGCACCGGCATCAGCGTACGGCCTTTGTCCGTCAGCTCGTATTCGACCTTGGGCGGAACCTGCGTAAACACTTTGCGGCTGACCAGTCCCGAACTTTCCAGCTCCTTGAGCTGCATGCTGAGCATTTTATGCGTGATGCCGGGGACGCTGCGCTTCAGCTCGCCGTAACGCTGGGTATGCACTCGGGCCAGACGGTAGATGATCTGCATTTTCCATTTGCCGCCGATCAGGGACAGCGTGTATTCGAACGGACTGTCTTCCAGCGTTTCTTCGGATGGGTTCCGCATGGACGCTCACTCTCCTTTTGGTGTGTATCCTACAAAAAAGTGCATACTGTTGCCTCGAGAACCGTCTGCTTATAATCGATTGTAACGGACTCGCGAGCCGCTGACAAAAAGGAGGGATCTCCATGCTGTTTACACCGCTGGATCTCGGAAACGTGCACTTGAAAAATCGCATTATGATGGCGCCGATGGCGACGGACTTTGCGGGAGACGACGGGCTGCTCCAGAGCGAGCATACCGTGCATTACGCTTCGCGCGCGCTCGGCCAGGCGGGGCTGATTATGCTGGAATCGACCGCCGTTTCGCGGCAGGGCCGGGGCGTCGATACCAATCTCGGCATCTGGAACGACGAACAGGCGCAGTCGCTCGCGGATTTGAACGTTCTGCTGCACCGGCTCGGCGCGAAGACCGGCATCCAGCTCTGGCACAGCGGCCGCAAAAAGGAAAACGAATCGGCCGAAGAACCGGCGCTGTCCGCTTCCGCTCTTCCGTTCGAAGACCTGCCGCGCCAAGCGCTTACCGAAGCCGGGATTGCGCGCGTTGCGGACGAGTTCGTCCGGGCGGCGCGGCGGGCGCGGGATGCCGGGTTCGACGTGATCGAAGTGCACGCGGCGCACGGATTTCTGGTCAACGAATTTCTGTCGCCGCTGCTCAACGACCGACGCGACCGCTACGGAGGCGGCGCGAAGAACCGCTACCGGTTTCTCGGCGAGATCGTCGGGGGCATCCGCCGGGTCTGGGACAGGGGATTGTTCGTGCGCGTGTCGGCCGAAGAATATCACCCGCACGGCAATCATGTGGAAGATCATGTGCGGTACGCGCAGTGGATGAAGCGCCAGGGCGTGGATCTGGTCCACTGCAGCAGCGGAGGCGTCACGCGCGAAGCCCCGCCGGTCTATCCCGGCTACCAGGTGCCGTACGCCGAACGGATACGCCGGGAAGCGGACATTTCGACGGCGGCCGTCGGCCTGATCGAGACCGGGCGGCAGGCCGAAGAGATTCTGCGCAGCGGGCGCGCCGATCTGATCGGGATCGGGCGGCCGCTGCTGCGCAATCCGTTCTGGGCCGTCGAAGCGGCGCGCAGCCTGAAAGTCGAACTGGACGCGCCGCGCGTGTACCGTCCGTATTGGAAAGCGGAATAAACCGCGGAAGAACGGAAAAAGGATGTCTGCCCCGCACTTTTTTTGGATATAATGGATAGGAGATGCGATCGGCCGGACAAGCGTCCGAGATCGCGGCGATATTCATTTTGAACGATCGGGAGAAGCGCTATGACTGTGTATGCCCCTATTTTGGAAACCCTTGAAGCGATGCGGCCCGTGCTCGACCGGCACGAGACGTGGCGGCCGCTGCTGCTCTCGCTGGATAAACTGCCGAGCGGCGAAGAACTTGAGCGGGAGGAGCGCCCGCCGGAGGAATTCTGGAAGCGTCTGCGCGAGTTCCTGGATACGGCCGCGGCTTTTGCGGACAGCGTGGAGAACGGCGCTTCCCTTCAGCGCAGCCTCGAACAACTGCATACTTTTAACGAACAAGGCGCTCCGGACCTGTATCGGAGCAAAGAAAGGCTGGGCCGGAAGCGCTTCGATATCCAGACGCAGCGGATGCAGTTCGATCTTCTGTCTCCGGCGAGAATCGGTTCGCTGCCGGAACTGATCGACGGGCTGCAATCCGTGAAGCTGCTGTCGGGGGCGGGCATCGTCGAACTGGCGCAGACGCTGGAAGAAGCACTCGCGCTGCACAGGGACCATCTGGCCCGTTTCGAAGAAGAGGAGGAGCGGCTGAGCAGCGAAGCGCGGCCGCCCGTACTCTCCTTCGCTTTCGTCCGCCGGCTGTTCGCTTCCCGCGAAAGGCTGCATTCGCTGGAGGCCCGGCAGCAGCTTCTCCTCCGGCTTCGCGAGCGCTGCCTGGAGCTGGCCGCGAAAGCCGAACGCCTGCTGGCGGACTTCAAAGCGAGGCTGGCTCCGCTTCTGCGCAATCTGGAAGCCGAGATCGAACAGCTGGATTTCCGCCTGTTTACCGGCGAAAGCCGTTTGTTGGACCACTATCGGGCGGATACCGCGGAGATTGAACAGGAACTGCTTACGGCGCTCCGTTACCTGGAGCAAGCTTGCGGCAGCGTCTCGCCGTTTATGCGGCTGCTGGGCGAACTCGACGCGCGGATCGATTCGCCGGACTGCTCCGAACAGGAGGCGCAATACGGTATCCGCGCGGCGATCGGACGCTGCCTGTCGGGAATGGAGCGGATCGGGCACGACGGCCTGCTGGAACAAGGGCGTTCGGCGCAGCGGGATCTCGGCATGCCGGCTTCCATGCCCGAAGCGCCGAGGCGGTACTCGTTCGACGCCGGCCGGCTGGCGGGCGAAGCGGCGAAGATCCGGCCATACGTCCCGGGCATGGCGCCGCTGAATCTTTTGTATTTGCGGCCGGTTGTACTCGGGGCGCTGGCGGCATGCGTGCTTGCCTTATCGATCGGTTCGGGCTTGCGGGCGGCGTTGAACGCAAAGTCTTACCCGGAACGGGAAGCGGCGTCAAGCAAGGCGGCGGCCGGGAAAGAGGACGCCTCCGCGCAGCTGGGAACCGCGCGGATCGCGACCGATGAACTTCATGTGCGAAGCGAGCCGCGGCTCGACGCCCCGTCGCTCGGCACGGTTACGCGCGGAACGGTTCTGCCCGTGCTGGAGCGGCGCGACGGCTGGCTGCGAATCGGACGGGATAAGTGGATTTCGGGCAGCGACAAATACGTGGAGTATACGCCGGGGTCCTGACGAACAAAACGGCGCAAGAAATGAAAAAAAGGCTGTCCCTCGCGCCTGCCGGCGCGGGGACAGCCCTAACGTGTCGAGCAAGTCTGAATTTGAGCGAAATGAAAGAGCGGAGGGAGAAATTCAGTGAAGGTACAGACTTTCGGAGAAAGTCAATATCGGAAGCCTATGCTTGATAGCGTTCGCCTTTGAAATCGAGAAAATCCCACTTTAATTTAATCCTTTTTCTCGATTTCAACACGCGACCTAAAGTCTTTCGAAGAAAGACACATCGAAAGCCCACGCTAACGAATTTCTCTCGCAGCTCTTGACCTGATTTTGCGAATAGGACTTTCTCGACAGCTTGAGGCTGTCCCTCACGCGGGGACAGTCCTTTTTTGCATATTCCGTTTACCTGCCGTCCGGCTGCGTCAGCGTTCGTATTGCGCGCGCAGCCGCTCGAACTTCCGGCTTTTCTCGCGCCAGCTCACAAAGCCGAGCAGCAGGCTGAATACGACCAATACGGCGATCAGCAGAATCTGCGCGGACGGCGAGAATCGCTCCGCCAGCTCCCGGAGCGAGGTCCCGTTCACGACCAGTTGGCCGAAAGACAGCAGCACATTGAGCCAGATAAACGACCGGAAAGCTTCGCCGAGCACCAGCCACGGCGCCGAGCCGTCCGCTATTCTTGCCCATCTGCGATAAAAGCGTTCTTCGCTGCGTCCGCCGGCGGTTAGCCGGTATCCGCACCAGATCAGGAATGCGGCTACGCCCGCGTAATAAATGCCGACATAGCCGATTTCGTTCGTAAGCGGGATGCCCAGCAGCAGGAGGCCGCCGATAACAAGTACGGCAAGCCGCGTTTTTCCGGAAAACTCCATTCGATCCCCTCCTCTTCACACGTACATAATTATACGTCAGGAGAAGAATATAGTTCCATATTCATTTATAAAGCAGGCGAATTGCAGGCCAAGTCCATATTTGGGTGTAAAAACGAGACGGCTTGTCGATCCAGCGGCGAGATCCGAAGATGCGCCTCAAGTGTTGACGCCAGGTCAGCAATTGAGCGAGAAATTCGAGGATCGAACGAAAATGCTGACTAAAAGTGCACATTGGGGCGTGAAAATCGCGAAAAACAACGATTTGTTTGTAAAATATAGACTAAAAGTCAGCATTTTTCTGTCCCTGTTCTTTTTCAGCCCGAAATCCTGACTAAAAGTGCACATTTTCTACGGGGCTTCAAAAGGACTTGCACAGTGAGGCGTAAGAAGAATGCCCGGTTGTGTCTGTGTCTCCTTTTTGGGAAAGTATTTTTACACATCATTATGGACTTAACCGAATTACAGGCCTACATATACCACTACTCCCGCACAATCCCCAGCATGAATCCGTCGTACCCTTTGACCCCTACCGTCTGGATCGCGGTCGCGTCGATTCGCGGCTCTTCGGCCAGCAGATCGAAGAACCGCCGTACGCCACGCACCCGCGGGTCGGCGCTGCTTTCTTCGATCACCGCTCCTTCGCGCACCACGTTGTCCCCGACGATTACCGTGCCCGGCTTCGACAGCCGCAGCGCCCATTTGAGATAAACCGGATTGTTCGGCTTGTCCGCATCGATAAAAATAAAATCGAACGGTTCCTGCTTCTCGCGCTCCAGCAGCGCAAGCTGCCGCGCCGCGTCGCCTGTCCGAATATCGACGAGCTCCCGGCCAATGCCGGCGCGGTCCAGATTCTCCCGGGCGATCCGCGCATGCAGCGGCTCGAGTTCCAGCGTAATCAACCGTCCGTCTTCCGGCAGGCCGCGCGCCATCCAGATGGTGCTGACCCCGCCGAGCGTCCCGATCTCCAGCACGCGCTTCGCGCCGCTCATGCGGATCAGCAGTTGGAGCAGTTTGCCCTGGGCGGCCGTAACGTCGTAGTGGGGCAGGCCGGCGGCATCGTTGGCGTCCAGCGCATGTTCCAATACCGGGTCGCGGGGGATCAGCTTGCGTTCGAGATAGCGGTCCGTTTTGGCCCAGGTATGCGTAAGGTTCGGAAATTCCATAGATTTATCGGTCATTGCGTTCACGTCCCTTTCGAAAAGTCGGGTAGAGAAAGCCGGAGCGTTTCTCTTCGCCTTCATTGTAGACGCAGCGAACGAATAAATATAATATATCTTTGAAGCTAAATCATAACTTAAATTTATGAATAACTTGGCTGAAGAGCTTGTCTGTTACGTCAACAAAAACAGCTGCTCCGAGCCAACGTTCGATTCAAGGAGGCTTTGTATCGCATGAATCTGCACGCGCTGCGTTTGTTTCACGAAGCCGCCGCCGCGGGCGGCGTTACCCGCGCGGCCGAGAACTTGAAGATCAGCCAGCCCGCGATTACGTCGCAGATCAAGAAGCTCGAGCGCGAGCTGTCGCTTACGCTGCTGCGCCGCGACGGCCGCGGCGTCGCCTTGACCGAAGCCGGGCGCGAACTCGACCGGCTCGCCGCGCGGCTGTTCGCGGTCGAGCGGCAGATCGAGCGCTTCGCCGCGGACTACGGCAGCGGCGAGACCGGCAGCGTCTCGATCGCCGCGACTTACCTGCCCGCGCACTTTCTGCTGCCGGGCTGGATCGCCGCCTTCAAGCGGCGGCACGAACGCGTCGAGCTGTCGGTCGCGACGACGCACTCCGGCGGCGCGCTGCGCCGCCTGCTCGATCTCCAGGCCGATCTTGCGATCTACGGCGGCCTGCCCGAGCCCTACCCGGACAGCATCCGGGCGGAGGAGCTGTTCCGCGACGAACTGTGGTTCGTCGTATCGCCGGAGCACCGCTTCGCGAACCGCAGCGTCTCGCTCGCGGAGATGATGCGCGAACCGTTCGTCATGCGCGCGCAGGGCAGTTCCACGCGCGAGCGGCTGTTCGCGCTGTGCCGCGCGCACAGCCTGCCCGCGCCCAGCGTGCCGCTTCAATTCAGCGGCCTGCCCGAAGCCATCCGCGCCGTGACCGCGGGCTACGGCGCGAACTTCGTTTCTTCGCTCGTCGTGCGCGAGTACGTCGAGCGCGGCGAACTGTGCCGGGTCTTCGTCGAAGATGTCCGGCTGGAGAACGTGATCGCCGTCTGCACCCGGCGCGGCGAGCGTTTGAACGCGGCGGCGGAGAATCTGCTGGCGCTGATCCGCGAAGCGGGCGGTGCCGGCGGCGTATCCCGGACGGCCGATTCATCGGACGGAACGGCGCCGCCATAACGCCGCTTTAAGATTCTCGCGGCCCGCTTCGCTTGGCGGTCTCTTCTCTTTTTTGTTATAGTCGTAATTGGACAGGCACAACGCCTGTTCCGGAAAGGAGCCTACCCAAATGACCGCTTCGATCGTTTATTTGCAGAACATGTACCGCGACGATTACTACCCCGATTTTCTGGTCGACAAGATCAAAGCGCGGTTGGAACAGCTTGCGCAGTTTCTGCAGGCCGGACCGCAGGATAACGAAGCCGTGCAGCGGAAGCTGGACGAAATGACGCTTGCGATCAACGAGATCCAGGACGAATTCTATGAGCATGACAGCGAATTGGAGACCGTCGCGCGCGATTGCATCGCCGAGACGACGGAGCAGATTCTCCAGGCGTTCGGCGTGGATATCGATCTCGAAACGGCGCTGCGGGAACGGGACTGGTAGTCCCGGTACCCGCGCGCCATGCGCACAATCCCCCGTCTGGGGTATAGTAATAGAGGGACCACCCCCGAAAGGAGGTGAATTCCTGATGAATACGATTCATATGCTGGTCGGCATTCCCGGCAGCGGCAAAAGCGTATACGCCCGCGAACTGGAAAAACAAACGCGCGGCGTCATCGTTTCGACCGACGGCATCCGGCAGCGGCTGTTCGGCGGCGAGTCCAAACAAAAAAATACCTACGTCGTTTTCGACGAGGCGTTTCGGGAGATCGGACAGGCGCTGGATAGCGGACGCGACGTAATCTTCGACGCGACCAATGTGGACCGGGACCGGCGCGCCAAGTTCCTCAAACGTTTTGGCGACGTGCCGGTACAGTGCCATGTCTGCGACACGCCGTACGAGACCGCGCAGCGCCGAATCGCGGCCCGCAAACGCAAGCTGGACAACAAGATCCTGTCCAAGTACGCGAAGAATCTCCAGTTTCCGCTGATCGGCGAAGGGTTCGAGGCCGTGCGCATCGTGCATGCGCCGGGCGATCCTTCGGCTCTCGAACGCGGGGAGATCGAACGTCTGCTGGAGCGGCAGGCCGGACACGACGAGCTGTTCGCCGCGCTGGCGCGCCATCCTCTTTTTGCGCAGATGCTCGGTTACGACCAGGGCAATCCGTTCCACACCCGCACGCTGTCGCAGCACACGTACGCCGTGCTCGAATACGTGAACGCTTTTTACGAGGAAGAGGACCGGTTGGCGATGCAGTGGACGGCGCTGGCGCACGATATCGGCAAACCTTTTTGCAAAGTGTGGAAAGAAACCCGCGGCTATTACTCGTACTTCGGTCACGAGCATGTATCCGCGTCGATGGTCTGCCATCTGCTGAAAGAGCTGGGTTACGACGACGGCTTCGCGTTGGACGTGGCTTCGCGCACCGAGCTGCACATGGAGATTCTGCACGGCGGGGACGCCGGAGCGTCGAACATCTATCATCTGCTGGGCGGAGAAATGCTGGCGAAAATGTACTTTTTTGCGGAAGCCGATACCTACGGAAAGTAATTCGGCAGTAACGCCATGGGAAACCGGGCCGGACGGCATCAATCGTGTCACGCAAGGATTCACGGCAAAATAGAACGATAAGCAAGCGAGGTGGCACCATGAAAATCAAATACCCGAAAACGATGCATCTCCCCTGGTCGCGCAGTTATACGGACGACGACAAGATTCTGAGGGATACGACGCATTTTATCGGGAAAGAAGTGGTCGTGACGGAGAAAATGGACGGGGAAAACACCACGATGTACCCGGAAACCATTCACGCGCGGTCGCTCGACAGCAAAGACCATTCGTCCAGGCATTACGTCAAAACGCTGCACGGCGGCATCCGCTACCTGATTCCGGAAGGCTGGAGGCTGTGCGGGGAAAACGTATACGCCAAACATTCGATCAAATACGACGAACTGCCGAATTACTTTATGCTGTTCTCGGTCTGGGACGACCGCAACGTCTGTCTGTCCTGGGACGAAACGGAATGTCTGGCGCGCGAACTGCATCTTCCGACGGTTCCGGTGCTGTATCGGGGCGTCTGGGACGAAAAAGCGGTCAAAGCCTGCTACACGCGCGTGTCGAAGCACGGCGGCGAGCAGGAAGGCTACGTGGTACGGCTGGCGTCTTCGTTCGGTTACGACGATTTCAAGGTCAGCCTGGCGAAGTTCGTCCGTAAAAATCACGTGCAAACGGACGACCACTGGCTCAGCAAGCCGGTCGAACCGAACGAATTGAAAAAAGCTTCGGAATAATTCAAACCCAAACCAAGAACAGGAGTGAGTCCCATGTAATTCGCACAGCAGTCCGACGTCCAAGATTACATCACGCGAATCCGATTGGCCCCCGCGAGTCCCCGAAGCTCCAATTGAAGCCGGTCTTTCTGCTCTTCCGGCACTTCCATTTCCACTCCGTAATAATGGCGTCCCTCTTCTTCTTTGTTCCAGCGCAAATGTCCTTCGAAATGCAGCGGTTCTTCGTTCAGCACGAAGTCGAGCGCGACCCGAATCCGATTCCTGCCGACCGGCACTTCCAGCGGCAGCGAAACGAGGCAGCCCGAACGGCTGATATCGTGCATCTGCGCCGATACCGGTTTGCGCGGCGCGGGCGTAAAATTCAGGCTGACGATATACAATTCAAACTCGATCGGCTCCTCCAATACATAGCGAAACGGCGACTTTCTGCGATTGCCGGGCATATCGGTTATTCCCCCTCCATTTTATTCCAAGCGTTTATGTCTTTATCATCGGCCGGCGTGCTGAATTAATGTAGACGACCGGGCTTTTATTCGTTGATAGGATGAAAAAGACACCGGATGCTTCGATCCGGTGCTGTTAGGATGTCGAGAAAGTCCTATTCGCAGGGGAAGCGTGGGGCTGCGGGAGAAATTCGTTCCGGTCGCGTGTTGAAATCGGGAAATTGGATGAGGGTTAAGTAGAGATTTCCCGATTTCAAAGGCGAACGCTATCGCTCCTTCACTGAATTTCTCCCTCCGCTTATCGGCTTCGCTTTGAACCGAACTTTCTCGAAACGTCAAAGACACCGGATGCTTCGTTCCGGTGTCTTTTTGATCTTTTGTTTTGGTGTGGGGCGGATCAGCGCTTCTGCATCGCCAGGATCATGCTGACGGCTTCGGCGCGGGTGGCGGTCTGGTTCGGCGCGAAGCGGTTGGAGCCTACGCCTCCGGCCAGGCCGGCCTGCTCGGCGGCCGCGATGTACGGCGCGGCCCAGGCCGGCGCGGAAGCGGAGTCCGCGAAAGTCGGCTTGGCTTTCGGGTCGACGGCAAGCTTCGCGGCGCGCACGATCATCACGGTCAGTTCGGCGCGGGTCAGCTCGCGGCCCGGACGGAAGGTGCCGTCGGCAAAGCCGCCGGCCAGGCCCGCCGCCGCGCCCTGCGCGATATAAGGCTTCGCCCAGGCCGGCGTGTCGCCCGCATCGGCGAAGTCCGGTTCTTCATTGCTCGCCGGCAGTCCCAGCGAGCGGACGAGCATGGTCATAAATTCGGCGCGCGTGACTTTGGCGTTCGGGCGGAATTCGCCGCCCGGATAGCCGCCGACGAATCCGGCCGTTACGGCGCGGTTAATCGCGGACGCCGCCCAGTGGCCGGCGATATCGCTCAGTGCGGGCTGAGGCTCGGCCGGCGCTGCCGGAGCCGGGATCGTCGGCGTCGAAAGCGTCGGAGCCGGAGTTTCCGGCTTCGGCTGCGCAGGCGCCGGCACGGCCGGAGTCGGGGCCGGCGTCGAAGGAGCCGGCGTCGTCGGCACCGAAGGCCCGGTGCCGCCTTGATCGCCGCTGCCGCCGCCCGGTGTCGGCGTTGGCGTAGGCGCCGGAGTTTCCGGCGTAGGCGCCGGAATTTCGGTCCGCTTCACAATGCCAAAGCGGTCGATGACAAAGGGTTTGCCGCCGTCGATATTCCGGTCGATCTCATAGGTGACGGCCGTCAGGCGTCCGCCGTCGATCGTGACGCCGACAAAGTTCTGCACCTGTCCGCGCTTCGGACGGGTGTTGTTCGACGGATCGGGTCCGTATTTGGCGGCGTGCTGCTCTTCGGCCCGCTCGAACAGGGCGTAGTAAGCGTCGCCGAGTTCCGGCTTCGCGTTTTTGTAATACACTTTGGCTCCGGCGGTCGCCGGAATCAGGTAGATCGTGCCGTCCGGGTTAACGGTATATTCCACACTCTCCCCGCCAACGGATTCGGTAATTTTCTGCGGTGAAGAATCGGCTGCGCCGTCGCTTTGGATCGCTTTGGTGCGGGCGTAGATATGATCGTGTCCCTGGAGCACGAAGTCGATATCGAGCTTCGCCATCAGCGGCGCGATCTTGCTGCGGACGCCGTTTGCGCCGATAATGTCTTTGTCCGTCGCGTGATTGGACGTCGTGTACGGACCTTTATGGATATTGACGATAATCCACTGCGCCCCGGCCGCTTTGGCGGCTTCGACGTCGCTTTGCAGCCAGTTCACCTGCTCTTCGGAGAAGTTGGCATACTCTTCCGAATCCTCGTTGGAATTCAGGATTACGAAGTGGGCGCTGCCGTAATCGTACGAATAATAAGCGCCCGTCTCGGTGGCCGAACCTTCAGGCGTATCCAGATTGAAGTGATCGATAAACGCATAGTTCTCGTCTTCGTGATTGCCCGCCGAAGGCGCGATCGTCGTCTTGAGCAGGCTTTCTTGCGAATGGCCGAGCAGCCAGTCCCACTGCTCTTCTTCCGTCCCCGTGTCCACGATATCGCCGTTATGCACGACGAATTCGGCGTTCGGCACGGTTTGCAGCGCTTTGGCCAGCGTTTCCGCCGACAGCTTGGCTTCGTCTTCTTCTTTGGCCTGCGTATCCGCCAGATCGATAAAGGTAAACGCGTTGTCCCCGTCGTCCGTACGGAATGTTCCTATTTGACTCCAGCTGTCGAGCGAAGCGTCGCCGACGCGGAAGGAATACGCGGTGCCGGGTTTCAGGCCGGAAGCGGCCGCTTTGTGCACGCGCTCCTGCGGAGCGTTGACGGAATTCTTGCTTGCGCCTTTGAACTTGAGCGACTGCGAGAAGTCCGGAGCCGCAGCGCCGCTTTCGACGATCTGCACATCGCTGGACGCCGAGTTCTGATTCGTATACCAGGTGAACCCTCTCGACGTGCCGCTGTCTCCGTGGAACGTCGTCGTGACTTTTTCAATCTTCGTTTTCCCGATCGGTTCCGATCCTTCGTTCGTCTTGCGGATGCCGTAGCTGTCGTACAGCTTCACTTCGCCGCGATCGGCCGTATACGTCTCGAAAGCCAGCGTATCGTCCGTTGCTTTGAATCCGGTAAACATCGGCAGATTCGGCTGTCCGAACTTCGCTGCGTAAGGGAACGTTTCGGCTTTCGGCTGATACATCTTGTTCCCGGCCGCGTTGGTAATCAGATACAGCGTTCCTTTCGGGTCCGTCACCAGACCGTTTTGGTCAGGCAAAATATCCGTCAGCGGCTCGTTATTGTACATCTGGTAGCTGCGCGTGTACGTGTGATCGTGTCCGCTCAGCACCATGTCGATATCCAGTTCGTCGAAGACCTTGGTCAGATTGGCGCGGAAATCGACAACGTCCTTATCGTTAACGTGGTTGGCTACGGAATAAGGCGCTTTGTGCTGGACCACGACTTTCCATTTCCGATCCGTATTTGCGGCTTCGCCGCGCAGCCATGCCACCTGTTTCTCGTAAATGGCGCGGTCCGCTTCGCTGCCGCTGATACCCGAATACTCGGTGTTCAGCACCATAAAATGCACCGGGCCGTAATCGAAGGCATAGACGGAACCGTCCGGTTTGGCGCCGGTATTCGACAGGTTCGGCAGGTTGAAATGCGTCGCGAAATTGTCGTAATTCCTGCTTTCGTGGTTGCCTACGACCGGAAGCAGCGGCAGAGTGCCGAGAATATTCTGCGCTTTGCCGAAGAACCATTTCCACTGCTCTTCGCGGTCGCCGTTGTCCACCTGGTCGCCGGAAATCAGGATAAACTCGGAGTTCGGAAACTGTTGGCGTCCGGCTTCCAGCGTTTCGTTCCAGGTGACGAAATCGCTCTCGGTCGTTCCCTGGGAGTCGGTTGTAAACAGGAACTCGAAGTCTTCTTTCCCGGCGCGTTCCGTCGTAAACGTACGGATATCGCTCCAATTCTCCGCCTGCCCGTCGCCCGCCCGGTACGCATACGTCGTGCCCGGCAGCAGATTGTCGGCGACGACTTTGTGGCTGGCATAGTTCGTTTTGCGTCCGGCTGTTTGATCGGCTTTGTTCTCGTACACTTCCGTTACAGCCGAAGCCCCTTCGTACACGGTTGTTCCCGCAGCCGGGAACGACCCGTTTTCCAGCCGCGACGCTTCGATCACTTCAAGTTGGGTATCCCTCACGCTGTCCGGCGTGTACCAGGCAAATCCCATGCCGGTCGAAGGGTCGCCGTTAAAGCTCATCACCAGCGATTCGGGACGTTCGCTTCTCGGCGCTGCCGGCTCGACCTGCTCCGGCTGCGCATAAGCGGTCAGGCTCATATCGAAATACAGGTCGGAACTGCCGTCGCTCGTCTGGTGTACTTCTGCGGCAAACGTGTTGCTTCCGTTTTTCAGCGCCGCTTTGAGCTTATCCGTCAGGTCGGCTTTCTCGACATGGGGATCGCTGTCGTTCGTCGTGCTTTTGGTGTCGTAAACGATATCGCCCGCCGGCATGCTGCCGCGGTAAATCTCCTGTCCGTTTACATACAGCACCACGCCGTCGTCGTAGCCGAACTTCCCTTCAACCCGGACGTATTTCTCAAGCTCCGCGGTGTCGATATTCGCTGTGGCGCGGAAGTAGGTCGTCCGGTATTTTCGATCCGGATCGTCGCCATACCCGACCTGCGTTTGAAGTCCGCCGAAATCCGGAGTCGAAACTCCGCTTCCGTCCGGTCTGCCTTCTTTGTAACCCAGCGGAGCCGCTCCGCTGTTCCAGGACGTATCGTCGTATACATCCCGCCAGACCGAAGTCTGATCCGTTCCGTCGTCGAGATATTTCCACTGCGATCCGGCAGGCAGCAGAGCAAGAGGCTCGGCCGTCTCTTGAACCGGATTCTGCGGATCTTCCGCGGATGCGGTCCGGACAGCGAGCCCCGGGTTCAACACACCGAGCAGCAGCATAAGAATCATCGAAATCGAGAATGCGCGCGCTATAAACTTTTGCATCATTCACTCCTGAATACGTATTCTGGAACCCCTCCCAGTGGCACCAGCATATCAGGAAAATGTTAGACGTTTGTTCGAGCGGATCGCCTTTTGTGTAAAGCTTACGATTACCTGTAAACAGAAACTATTCGTCTGGATGCTTAAAATTCCCGGGAATAAATCACGCCCGGCGCGCCGGCGGCGATAGATCGGGACGGTCCGCTCGCGACGGCATGGGCCGTTACCTGCGGATGATCCGGCGTATTCAGCACATCGCGGCTCCAGTTCTCTCCGTCGGCCGAGCTGTATACGACTTCGTCGCTCCGCCCATTCACCGTTTCGGACGCCGCGATCAAATATCGGCCGTTCGAATAATCCATCTGCCGCACCTCGCGCTCCTGCGCCTGCGGCGACTGCCGGATTGTCGCAGGAAACCAGTCGATCCCGTCGTACGATTTGGACAGAACGAGCCGGGACGATTCGCCGCCCGCTCCTCCCGCCGCCCAGAACGCGTTTCCGTCGTAAACGATCGAGCGGGCGGACGGTCCGGTGTCCGAATCTTCCGCTTTTGTCCAGGCCAGCCCGTCTTCGGAAACGAAAAATCCTTCGCTGCCCACGGCCGCATAGATTCCCGCTCCGTATGCAATATCCAGGAATGCGGCTGTGCCCGGAAGAGTATGCCGGACCCAGCGTATTCCGTCTGCCGAAGTATACGCATAACCGCCGGCAACCCCGCCGCTGCGGTCGCCCGGCGCCACAAAACCCCGATCGCCGTAAGCCGCCGCTCGAAGCCGGTCGTCCGGATGCGCATTCTTCTCCGTTCGGCGCGTCCATTTCAGGCCGTCCGGCGACGTATAGATATTGCCGTGCGCTCCCGCGACAAGCCAGAGCCCGTTTGCATACGTCGCTTCCTCGAACCCGAAATAATCTTTTTTAAACGAAGCGAAGCGGCCCCACGGCACTTCTTTCCACGTTTTCCCGCCGTCTTTGGAGCGCACCACGGGGACGTTCTCGCCGACCGCTATCCAGATCCCGTTATGCTCCGCCGCTTTGGTCCAGGCGCCCAGCTCTTTGGAAGTCCGCTTCGGATACACCTTGGTCCATTCATGGCCCGCGGTCGGCGGATTATCCTCGCCTTGCAGGCTGCGGGCATAGATCACGCCGGGCGAGCCTACGGCAACGGCCAGGTCGGCGCCCGATGTCACACCGTATAAAGCCGGGGCGTCATGCGTTCCCGTATCGATCTCTTCGCGAACCCAGTCCTCTCCGTCAACGGAGCGATAAACCGCGTGCACCGTTCCGTTATCCGTATCGAGCACGCCCGCCGCGAGATAACGGCCGTACGAGTAATCGACGTCCCGGATCGCATAACCTTTGCTGCCGGAGGATTGTTGCAGCTCGGCGCGCTGCCAGTTCTCGCCGTTCGGCGACCGGTACAAAGGAACAACCGGCGTATCGCTTTGATCGTATGTCTCGTCTCCCTGCCAGAACCCGCTTCCGTCATAAGCGATTGTCGTAGAGAACAGATGCCCGCCCGATTGAGGCAGCGCCGTCCAATTCAATCCGTCGGCCGACCGATAGAACTCGCCCTGACCGGCAGCCAGGTATATCCCATTGCCGAAAGCGACTTCCGAAGCGATAAAATAAGCCGAATCGATCACATGGCGCGTCCACTGGATTCCGTCCGGCGAGGTGTAGACGAAGTTGTCGTAGCCGTCCTCGTCTCCGTTGAGTCCCAGCGCCACAAACCCGCTGTCCCCGTAAGCGATCGCGTAGATGTTGTCGAGCGGCCGGGAATCCGGAGTCGTCCGATGCGTCCAGTTCACTCCGTCGGGCGAGGTATAGAAGTCTCCCCGGCCGCCGCCCAGCACCCACAGGCCGCCCGCGAACACAACTTCATGGAAGCCGTTGAAGTCTTTGCGTTTGTCGGCAAACGTCTGCCACGGAATCTCCTGCCAGTGGATACCGTCCGTCGACCGCATAACCGGAGCGGCCTGGCCTACGGCAATCCACATGCCGCCGTGCTCCTCGACCCGGCGGAAAGAACCGGGCCACTGCGTACGATCGACCGCGTAGACTTCCGTCCACTGCGATTGCGGTTCGGACGCTTGCGCTGATGCCGCTTCGAATGGCCGGGCCTGAGGCCATACCGCCGCTCCAAGCATCACGATCGCTAACCATAGCCCTACAACCACACGACGAAGCAATGAAGTCCCCATCCCTTTTTTCACGCATTTGCACTCCTTTCGGATTCCGGTTCGATGTCGTTCAATAATCTTGTTAACGCCCCGTCCGCACTTAAAACTCCTGTGCAAAAATCACTCCCGGAGCACCCGTAACGATAGATCGATTCGCTCCGCTGGCAACTGCGTTGACAATCATATCCGGCTGCGATGCGGTGTTCAGCACATGGCGTTTCCAGACTTGCATCGAAAGATCGTTCATCGTATAAACGACCTCTTCACGGCGTCCGTCCACGACCTCCTCCACCGCAATCAAGTACCGGCTGTTCGAATAATCGACTTGCCGGATCAAGTATTCCGAAGTTGCCGGAGCTTGCGCGATTTCACTGGAAAACCAGCTTGTACCGTTATAAGAGCGGTATAAAAAAGGTTGTACGCCGCCGCTTTCTTCGCTGCTGCTCGCCGCCCAGAAATACCTGCCGTCAAAAGTAATCGAGGAGGAAGCCAGCTTCGTCCCATCTTCTTCCGTCCGTGTCCATTCGAGCCCGTCCGTGGACGTGTAAAAGCCGCTTCGGCTCACGGCAACGTACCGGTTTAAACCGTAAGCGACATCAAGAAAGTTCGCTCCGACCGGATTGGCGCGGCGGGTCCACTTCAGGCCGTCCGGCGATGTATACATGTAATTGCCTACAGCCCCGCCGTCTTCGCCTGCCCCCAACGCTACAAAACCTTTTCCGCCGTAGGCTATTGCTTGGATGCGGTCGTTCGGATGAGTGTTCTTCTCCGTGCGTCGCGTCCACTTCAGGCCGTCCGGCGATGTATAGATATTGCCGTGAGCTCCAGCAACGATCCACACCCCGTTCGCGTACGCCACTTCCTCAAAGCCGAAATAATCTTTTTTGAATGAAGCAAAACGTCCCCAGGGTACTTCTTTCCATGTTTTACCGCCGTCTTTAGAACGTACGACCGGTACATTTTCACCGACTGCGACCCAGATGCCGTTGTGTCCCGCTACTTTGGTCCAGGCACCGAGCTCTTTCGTATTTCTTTTCGGATAGACTTTCGACCAGGCTAGAGTCGAATCCGGTCCCAGCACGCGGGTAACGTAAATCGTATAGGTCTTGGATGCCCCTTCATCTGTGGTGACAACAACGGGAATCGCGTTTTCTCCAATCTGCAGCGGGATACGATAAAGCTGCCCCGCAACTGCGCGCGTTCCCGCAATGGTCAAGCGGACATCGGAATTAGCGGGTACTGCCGTCACGTCAAGATGGTCGACATCGCGATCAACCGAACCGCCGTAAGAAGTGCGTGTCGGGTCGAATTCTCCGTAAAAGCTCGGGTTCATTGTCAAACTTTTCAATTGTGGACCGTTCTTCCTGAACACCTGGATATAGTAGTGGTTCCGGTCCATGCTGTGAGGTTCCAAGTTAGTCACCATAATCTCGATCCGGTTCTCTCCTTCGCTCAACGGAACGCGCGCAGGGCTTCCTGAAGGAATAACCGTCCCTTCCCCTCCGTTGACCAATATTTGAATTTCCCGGTTACGGTGAAAAACGGTGGGCGTAAGAGTAATTGCATCGGCTTCGCTGTCCACTTCTGTCCAATATTCGTATTCCGTGCTGGAGAACTGCGGCGTCAGCGTTCCTTCGTCGAGCGTCAGGCTGCTGAGGTTCGCCCAAGTGTTCGCCGGAGCACGTCTGCTGCCGTTAATCCAGTACGTCACCGTATTATCTTCCGCGCCATCGGTTCGTCCTACGACCGTAATCGGAATATCGTTCTCGCCTACTTCGAATTCCACGGCTGCCGGCTGTCCCCATACCGCTTCCTTGCCGTTGACAAACAGCTTGGATTCCGGACTGAAAGGCGCAGCGGTGATTTGAAGACTGCTTATATCGCCGTCGTCCAGAATAAGATAAGACGTGCGCAGCGGATCGAATTCATAGTTGAGCCGGCCTTTGTCTATACTCAGTCCTTGCAGATAAGGGCTCCAGCCCTGCCGGAATACCTGGACTTCATAAACGGTCTGCTCAACTGCGATTTTGACCGTTTTCTTATTGATTCCTTCGGGAAACGAGACCGTTGCCGATTTTCCGCTTTCGATCGCTTCACCGTCTACCTTAAGGTCGAAATAAGAACTCATCGCGGTCGGAACAACGTCAAAGACTTTAGCGTCTTCGGGCACAATCGTGGTATAAGCGTAGCGTCCGTCCACCAGATTCAGCGCGCTTCCGGCAATCTCAAGATCCGAAAGTTTCATGTAATAAGAACTCGGTTTGCGAATCGCTAGAACGCGGTACGTCCGCGACCGGCCGTCCGGTGCGGTCGCCACGATTTCGACCGTGTTGCTGCCGACTTGGAGATTGACGGGAACGGCGCTGCCGCTCGACGCTTCCTTTCCTTGAACCGTGATACCGGATGCGGTCCCGCCTGCCCTAGGTGTAAAATAAAGCGTATTCCAGTTGTAATCTACGCTTATCTTGTATTCGGTTTGTTCCGGGTTGAATTCGGGCGTAAACGTGCCGTATCGGAGTGTCAATCCTTCCAAAAAAGGCTCCGTATCGACTGCGGTTACGCGATTCACATCGAGTGTATAGGTTTGCGTACCGCCATTCGGCGATACAACTTCGATATCGACAGGCGTGCTGTCTCCGGTCAGCGGAATAAGAACAGGAATATCGTTTAGAGCGGGGATGCCGTTGATCGTAGCGGCAGCGGAAGTGCTGGAAGTTACGATGGTCACGCCGAGTTCCTGAACATCGGATGCAACTTCCGCAGCGTATGCATGGATAGAAGGATCGAACGCCGGCCGAAGCGCGCCGGAGTCGATCTTGAGATCTTGAAGATCGCTGTCGCCGGAAATATCGAAATCGCGCGTATAGATGACGCCGGGAGAACCGACAACCACGGAACGTTCCGGGCTTGAAGCCGCTCCTACAAGCTCGCTGCCCGCCGAATCGGGACTTACGCTTTCGAGTGTCCAGCGTTCGCCGTCGCTGGATACGTAAATCATCAGGTCGAGTTCTCCCGCTTCGTAACGATCGCCTGTAGCTATATATCTGCCGTTTGAATAATCGAGACTTTGAATGAAGAACTGGGAGTTCTCCGTCCCTTCTTGAACCATATGCCGCGTCCATTGCTGTCCATCGGTCGAAGAATAAACGACGGCATCCCGCCCGTATTGCGAAATCACCCAGAATTGCGAGCCGTCGTATGTAAGAGAACCGGGATACAAGACATCCGTTTGAATGGCATTCCATTCCAATCCGTCGGTCGAAGTGTATGCGACTCCTTTCCAATTTATTGTCATATACATCCCTTGCCCGTAGGCCAAACCCGACGAGACGTCGATCGGGTTATCATGCCTGTCCCAGGTTTTACCGTCCGCCGAAGTATAAATGGATTGTTCGGCTAATGCCACAAATCCGGCTTCGCCATAGGCAACCTGAGCAATCCGTTCAACAGCCGGGGGCATATCGGCTTTCGTCCATTGCAGTCCGTCTTCCGAATAGTAGATCCTTTTTAGAGCGCCCGTTATCACCCAGACACCTTCGGCAAAAGTCACATCGTACAAACTGTAACCGGGAAATTCATCGCTATCCCCGAACTGACTTGGCGGAATAACTGTCCAGTCGATACCATTCGTGGATCTCAAAACCGATGAGTGCATACCTACTGCGATCCAGACGCCATCATGATAATGAACGTCTTCAAGCGTGTGATACCCATCAATCGGACTCTGCAAATATACCTGGTTCCATGGCGTGTCCGCCGCCTGTACTGCTGTCTGCGCAGATACTTGTCCGCTTTCGGAAAGCCAGTTTGACGAAGAAGCGATCAACATCGACGCCAGCATTGCCAGTACGATCCGGCGAAGCATCAGGGTGCAGGTTCGTTTTACCATAAAAAATCCTCCTCTGCTAAAATAAGGTTTTCACCTCTTGCTTAACTTGCACCACCTTCAAACCCTTTCAAACACCAAAATCCAAATAAAAAACCCCACCTTAACTCCATACAAAAAAGCGGCGCCGAATCGAAATTCGGCGCCGCGGCGTTTACAGATATTCATTTCAAAAAAAGGCTTATCGACGATTTTTCGCTTCGTTCAATCTTGCGTACTTCTGCTTCTCGCCCGCATACACAGCCGCGCCGATCAGAAACGAAGCTGCCAGGAAAATGAACAAAACCAGCGAAAACGTACCGGGCGATTGATCCATCAGCCAGTCCATCATATTTCCGCTTCCCGAAAAATAAGAACCGACGGCCACAACCGCGATTCCGATCAGGAGCAGCGTCGAACTCCTGCCGCTTGCCTTGAGCGTCCCCCGCCAGAACCCCGGCTCCCGCCCATACTCCCATCGCTGTCTGAACGCTTCATCCCGTTGAACCTGAAAGGGAATACGAAGCAGCGTTACCGCCATAACCAGTCCATACCCGACGATAATGAAGCCCATATGCTCCCTCGGAAAAACCAGAAGCAGAATCGCAATCACCGCCGCATATCCCGCTATCGTCCAAACCGCAGCTCGCCTTTCCTCGATCTTCATCGTCTATCCCCTCTTTCCATTCGGTATTGCTTATACCTAGTATAATGCGTCAAATGGACAAAGGTTCCACATTTATCGCGATCGCTTTTTTTCTTTATTGTATTTTATTTACTCTTTTCTCCCTTTCCCTACAAAAAGAGAGCCTTGCGACTCTCTCACTGTGTCGAGACATTCCAGCCTTAGAAAAGGCGATCAAGGCAGAGGGGGAATATCGTGTAGTACAGACTTTTGCAGAAAGTCACTTCGGAAGCCTATGCTTGGTAGTGGTCGCCTTTGAAACCGGGAAGATTCCACTGGAATCTAATCGATCTTCCTGGTTTCAACACGCGATCGGAACGAAATTCCCCCGGCGCTCCCTTGCCTTTTCCTTTTGCTGGACTTTCTCGACGGCTTGAGAGCCTTGCGGCTCTCTTTTCTCAACATTTACTTTTCTCCTGCTCCCGATACTCCGACGGCGTACACCCGATCTTTTTACGGAACACCTGCGAGAAATGGCGGACGTCCGGATAGCCGACCCGTTCGGCGATATCGCCGACTTTAAGCTCCGATTCGCCCAGCATCTCCATCGCGCGGTCCAGCCGGATCTGCGTGACGTAGTCTTTGAAGCCCTGGCCGGTCTTCTGCTTGAACAGCTGGCTGAAGTAAGCCGGGTTCAAGTATACGACCGACGCCACTTTTTCCAGCGAAAGTTCCGAGCCGTACCGGGCGCGTATGTACTGGAGCGCCACCTCGACCGCCTGTTCGCCGCCGCTGGCATAATGATCGTACACCTGGTATTCCGACGATTCCCGCATTCGCCGCACCTCGGCCGGAACCTGAGCGGGATCGTCGATCTTCCCGGAAATCAGCAGTTGGAACGGCTTTTTCAGATACCGCTTCAAGCAGCTCCGCAGTTCTTCGATCAGCCGCGCCGGACTGCCGCTTTCTTCCAGCTTCGCCAGGCCGAGCAGGCTTTTGGCGTCGATGCTGGCGACAAAGCCGTCTCCGGCGGATGCGATCAGTTCGTTCATGACGTTTTCCACGATAAAGTGTTCGAGCTTGGTATCGGTATCGCTCTCCACATGCACCATCAGCAGATGGAAGTCCGGGTAGGCTTCGGTAAACGACGCCAGGTCGATTCCGCCAAGGTCCAGCCCCGACGCCCATCTGGCAAATACGGCTTCGCGCAGAAACCGCAGATTGTGTTTGAGCAGCTCGCTTTCCTTGGCGCGCACGTTGCGCTCGGCGATCTCTTCGCTCATTTTCTTGACCAGCTCGACCAGAATGTCTTTGCCGATCGGCTTGAGCAGGTAATCGCGGGCGCCCAGGCGCACCGCTTTCTTGGCGTACTCGAATTCCGAATACGCGGAGATCACGACCCATTTCGCTTCCGGGTGCAGCGTGCGCGACACTTCCATCAGTTCGAGTCCGTTCATGCCCGGCATCAGCACATCGGTCAGCACCAGGTCGATCAGTTCGTTTTTGAGGCGCTGCACCGCTTCCTCCGGGCCTTCCGCCAGCACGACGCGATGCTGGGGAAAAGCACGTTCGATCGTCCGCTGAATCCCGCTGCGGATAATCGGTTCGTCGTCCACGACGAGAATATTCATAACAAGCTCTCCTCCTCATCCGGCACCGGAAAAGCGACGCTGACTTTCGTCCCCGTTCCGGTTGCGCTCTCGATCGTCAGTCCGTACGCTTCGCCGTACATCAGGCGGATTCGGCGCTGCACATTGAGCAGGCCGATCCCGATCCGCCCGCCCGCTTCGTGAACGTCGCCGGCCGGCGGATCGCTCAGCAGGCGCCGCAGGCGGACCAGCGTGTCGCCGGTCATTCCCGATCCGTTGTCTTCGACCACGATGCGCAGGCTGTGTTCGTCCGACTCCGAATAAATGTGCAGGGTGCCCCCGCCCCGCAGCGGTTCGAGTCCGTACTTGACCGCGTTCTCGACGATCGGCTGCAGGATCATCTTGGGCACCGGCGCGTCCAGCCAGCGTTCTTCGACCTCGATCTCCGTCTGGACCCTCCGGCCCAGCCGCGTCTCGATAATGGTCAGGTACGACTTGAGCTGCTCCAGCTCCAGCCTGAGCCGCACGCGCGCGCCTTCTTCCCAATCGCTGCTGTAGCGGAACATTTTGGACAGCGCCAGGATCACGCCTTCCAGCCGGTCGTCTTCGCGCTCGTCCAGCATCCAGTAGATCATATCGAGCGTATTGAACAGAAAATGCGGATTGATCTGCGATTGCAGCGCTTGAAGCTGGGCGTTCTTCTCGCTGATCGAAGCCTGTTTGATCCGCTCGACCAGCACGTCCATCTCCCGGACCATGCGGTTGAACGAACCGACGAGCATATTGATCTCTTCGTACGACTGGATATGCACCTGTCCCTGGAAGTTGCCGGTCTCGACCTGCTTCATCTGCTGCGCCAGGCGCTTGAACGGCAGGGAGAACGAACGCGAGACGATCGTCGACAGCGCGGTGGCCGCGATAATCAGCGCAAAAATGACGGTCAGCAGAAACTGCTGCGTCTCTTTGAGCTCCAGCTTCAGATCGCTCTGCGGCGTCGCGCGCAGGATCGTCCAGCCCGTCTTCTCGACCTGCGCAGCCGTCAGCAGCCAGTCCCCGCCTTCGTAGGCCCGGATCTCGCCGGCTTTGAGTTCGCCCGGCCAGCCCGGCGGGACCGAAGTCCACGCTTCCTGCTGGGACCCGGTCCGGATCACGTCGACGCCCGCGGCGTCGCGAATGACGACCTGGCTGCCCGCGCCGAGACTGGCGTTGGACACGGCGGACGTGATCGCGTCCGCTTCCACCTCGATCAGCACGTAGCCGACCGACTTCAGTCCTTCCAGCTCGAATACCTGGCGGCCGAACGCAAAAACCGGCCGGTCCGTCTCGCCGCTCATCAGCGATTCTTTATAGACGCCCAGCCAGCGGATTTCTCCTTTGGACCGCTCCAGCTGCTTGAACCACGGCTCGTCCGGATAGACGTGCTGCGTCGCCCCCGAAGCCCGTTCGAAGCTGTACACCTTGCCTTTGTTGGCCAGAACGTGAATTCCCAGGATGTCCCGGCGCGAGTAGAAAATAGCGCCGAGGATATCGGTGATCCGTTTCTCCGACTGCGCTTCCTCGATCGTCCAGACCGGCGAAAGAGGCCGGCGCAGCAGCCGCATCAGCTCGCCGTTGCTGTTGAGCGTCTTGGTCACGCTGTCGTAGCCGTCCAGCAGCTGGTCGAACAGGGCGACGGTCTGGGACATGTTTTTCTCGGCCAGGGTTCCCACCTGGTCCCGCACCTGTTCGGTGGCCCGCTGATAGTAAACCAAACTCACGATCAGCAGGAGGCCGAGCAGGCTGAACAGGAAAATGGGGAGCAGCCGGCCGTAAATCGTATTCATGCGTTTGTTGATGCGTTTGGCGAAGCCTCTCGTTAAGCGTCTCATAGACTCATCTTAACCTTTAACGGCACCGGCCACCATGCCTTTGGTAATTTTTTCTGCCAGCAAGAAGTAGACGACGATAACCGGCAGCGCGGCCAGAACCAGAAACGCGCCGATCGCCCCGTAATTGACCGAATACTGGCTGACGAAGCTGTATACGCCGAACGGGAGCGTTTTAAGCCGTTCGGAAGAAATGAAGGTCGCAGCCAGGATATACTCGTTCCACACGTTGATAAAAGTCAGGATGCAGACGGTCATCATCGGCGGAATCGACACGGGCAGGATTACGCTGCGGAAAATGCGGAACGCGCCCGCGCCGTCCATAATCGCCGATTCTTCGATCTCGTGCGGAATGGTGCGCAGGAAACCGCTGAGGATAAAGACGGCGATCGGCATCTGGAACGCCATATACGGCAGGATCAGCGACAGATGCGTGTTCAGGATGTGCATATTTTTGAAAATAATCATCAGCGGCAGCAGCGTGCCCTGCATCGGGATCATCATGCCGAGCAGGAACAGCAGCATAATCAGCTGTCCGTATTTCCAGCGGAAGCGGGTAATCGCGAACGCCGCCAGCGAAGACAGCAGGATCACGCCGAACATGGTGGTCGCGGTGACGAACAGGCTGTTGCCCAGATAGCGGATATAGTTGCCGCTGTCCACGGCGTCGGAGTAGTTGCCCCACTGCCAGACTTTGGGAAGAGCGAAGAAACTGCCGGACAGAATTTCGTCGTTCGTTTTGAGCGAGTAGATCAGCAGCCACAGCAGCGGATACAGCTGGGTGACGAGCAGGGCGCCGAAGAATACGAACGCAATCAGAGTCTTGAGCGAGAAGCGCCGCTGACGGACTTTGAGCGCGGGCTTCGAACCCGCGGAACTTGCGTACTGACTCATGGGCGGAGCCCCCTTTCCTTAAAGATTTCGACTTGAATGGCGGATCGGGCGCGCGGTTTCGCGCGCTCAGGAATAACGTTTCTCCAAACGGGTAAACAGCAGATTGATCAGCACGGTCGCGATCAGACAGATCAGGATCAGCATATTGGCGATCGCGCTGCCGTAGCCGTACTCCATCGTGATAAACGACATATTGTACATGTGGCTGGCGAGCACTTCGGTCGCGTGCGCCGGACCGCCGGCGGTCATGACCATAATCAGGTCGAACGATTGCAGCGAGCCGATAAAGGAAAGCACGATCGAAATCTTCAGGATCGGCAGCACCATCGGCAGAGTGATGTAACGGTCCGCTTTGAAGCCGGAAGCTCCGTCGATCTTGGCCGCCTCGTAGATTTCGCTCGGAATATTCTGAATGCCGGTGAACTGGATCAGGATATGATAGCCGAGGTACTGCCACAGCGAGACGAGAATAATAGCGTAGATCGCGATCTTCGGCTCGGTCAGCCAGGAATGCGTCCACGATTCCAATCCGACTTTGATCAGGATCTGGTTGATCATGCCGCCCATCGCCGCCGGGTTGTAGATCGTTTTCCACAGCTGGCCGATAATGGCGACGGACAGGATAACGGGCAGGAAGTAGCTGGAAACGAGGAAATTCGGCCGGCGCACGAAGCGGGTGATCAAGATGGCGACCAGCAGCGCGACCGGCACCTGCACCAGCATCGAGAATCCGGCGAGCGTAAACGTGCGTCTGACGGCCGGCCAGAAGACCGGGTCGTGCGTAAACATCTTGGCGTAGTTGCTGAATCCGATAAAGGTCGCTTTGCCGATGCCGTTCCAGTCCATCAGACCGCTGTAGATCGAGACGAGGATCGGAACGAACACGAGGCCGAGATAGACGATCAGACACGGCATGATAAAGGCCGCAATCGTCCAGCGGGATACTTTTAATACGTTCACGCGGGAACCGCCTCCTTAAGACGAAGCCGACGAACAAGAGAAGGGGACCTGCGGTCCCCTTCTGTTTCGGTCGACGGTGCCGTTATTATTTATTCTCTTCGTACGCGGCCTGCAGTTCTTTGGCGACCGCGGCCGGATCTTTCTGTTCGACGAACAATCCCTGGATGCCCGACAGGTGAACCTGCGTCGTAGCCGGATTCATCGTGTTGTCGAACGCAAGGTCTCCGCCCTTGACTTCCTTGAACAGGTCGAGCACGTTCATCGCCATGTCGGAGTAGCCGGCGGCTTTGAAGTCGCCGTCCACGTTCTGCGCGATGCCGACGGCGCCTTTCGCTTCGAACGCTTCTTTCGGGAAGTTGGTCATGAAGTAGTTCAGGAAATCTTTGGTTTCGTCCAGGTGCTTGCTGTTCTTGGAGATCGCGAACGCGCTGCCCGGAGCGAGCATGAATTCGTCCGCGTTGCCTTTGCCGCCGACCGTCGGGAATTTGAATACGCCGACATTGTCGTCTTTGCTGACTTCGGCCGTTTCGATGCCGCCGGTCGCCCAGCTGCCCATGTAGTACATGGCCGCTTTGCCCGTCTTGAACAGGTTCTCGCCCGAGTTATAGTCGAACGAAGTCGCGCCGTCCTGGAACGCGCCCGCCTGCACCAGGTTTTCGAACGCTTGAACGGCGTCGACGTAAGCTTGATCTTCGAACGTTTTCTTGCCGTCGAGCACGTCCTGCAGGAAGCCCGGTCCGCCGTTTGTGCGCAGCAGGATATTCATGAACAGGAACGAGCCGGTCCAGCTGTCTTTCTCGCCGATTACCATCGGCTGGATGCCTTTGCCTTTGAGCGTTTTGACCGCGTCGACCATTTCTTCGAAGGTCGTCGGCACTTTGACGCCGCCTTCTTCCATCAGCTTCTTGTTGTAGAACACGACGCCGATGTTGTTGCCGTCCGGCAGCGCGTACAGGTTGCCGTCGAATGTATAGTAATCCAGGATGCCTTTTTGGAATGTGTCTTTCAATCCGTTTTCTTCAACCATGTCGTTCAGCGGCGCGAACAGGTCTTCGTCCACGAACGGCTGCATCTGGGCGGCCGGGTTGACGACCGTGATGTCCGGCACTTCTTTCGAAGCCGCCTGCGTTTTCAGTTTGAGCTTCTGCTGGTCGGTGTTCAGCGAATCGAGTTCGATCTTGACGTTCGTATGCTCTTTCTCGTACTGCTCGACGATTTTCTTCATCATCTGGTTTTTCGGATCGCTTGCGTCCGGATAGATGTTTTGGAACGTAATCGTGATATTCTCTGTGGAGCCGCTTTTTCCTCCGGACGAATCCGTACCGGTGTCTCCTCCGGCCGCGTTGTTGGTTGTGGCGGCGCCGCCGCCTCCGCAGGCACTGAGGCTGATCGCCAGCACGCCTGTCATGGCCATGCCGAAGAATTTGAACGGTTTCTTTTTCACGAGTTATTCTCCCCTTTGAACTTGGAATACCGTCATTATGGACTTTACTGTAAACGCATACAATGGAAATTTTTAAGAAAAGATGTTTGTTTTTTTGGGGTGTCTGCATTCGAAACGTTTTCCAAATTTCCGTGAATCTTTTCACTTTAGCTTGCCGACGCGGCGCCGCGCCGGGTATAATCAGTCGAGCTTACGCTTTATCCCTTTAAACCGAAAGGAACCGTGAACGTCTTGACCCCACTCAAAAAATCCGTGACTTTCCTCGAAGCGATGGCGATCGTCGTCGGCATGATTATCGGCTCCGGCATCTTTCTCAAACCCGGCATCGTGCTGAGCAGCGCCGGCTCGCCCCTGCTCAGCATTCTGGCCTGGACCGCCGGCGGCGTAATCACGCTCGCCGCCGCGCTGTCCATCGCCGAGATCGCGGCCGCGATTCCGCGCTCCGGCGGTTTGTATGCTTATATGGAAGAATTGTACGGCGAAACGACGGGCTTCCTGCTCGGCTGGGTGCAGGCCGTTATCTCGTATCCGGCGTCGGTCGCGGCGCTGGCGATCGCGTTCGCTTCGTACTCCGGCTATTTCCTGCCCATGAACGGCGCGCAGCAAAAAGGGCTTGCGATCGGCATTCTGCTGTTCATCCTCGCCATGAACGCGCTGTCCACCAAATACGGCGGCATCATTCAGCTGCTGGCGACGGCCGGCAAGCTGATTCCCGTCGTGGGCATCGTCGGCTTCGGCCTGCTGTCCGGCACGCAGCCGGGCTTTGCCGGCGTATCCGGCTCGGCGGCGGGAGCCGCGGGTTTCGGCGCGGCCATCCTCGGTACGTTGTGGGCTTACGACGGCTGGATCGGCGTGACGAATATGGCGGGCGAAATGAAGAATCCGGCCAAAACGCTGCCCAAAGTCATCCTGATCGGCGTTTCGTTCGTGATCGTGGTGTATGTGCTGTTCAACCTCGCCATCTTCCGCGCGCTGCCGTTCGAAGCGATTGTATCCTCGCCCACGCCGGGCGCGGACGCGGCCAAAGCGCTGCTAGGCTCGGGCGGCGGCGCGTTTATCACGGCCGGCATCATCGTGTCCGTGCTCGGCGCGCTGAACGGCTACCTGATGACGGCCGCCCGCGTGCCGCAGGCGATGGGCGAACGCGGCAGCCTGCCGTTCTCCGGCGCGCTGCGCCGCATTCACCCGCGCTTCGGCACGCCGGCCAACGCGCTGATCTTCCAGGCGGCGCTGGCGATCGTCTACATCTTCTCGGGCACGTTCAACACGCTGACCGACCTGCTCGTGTTCGTGCTGTGGATCTTCTTCACGGCCGGTGTATTCGGCGTGTTCATCCTGCGCCGCAGGGTCGGGACCGAAGCGGGACGCTACCGCGTTCCGCTGTATCCGCTCACGCCGATCGTCGGGATCGCCGGCGGCCTGTACATTCTGGTCAGCACGCTGACGGACAGTCCGACCCGCTCGCTGATCGGGATCGGCATCACTTTGATCGGCCTGCCGGTGTTCTACGCGATGAAGCGGCGCGGCGGCGTTTCCTGACACATCAAGAGGGCGTTCCCCAACAGGAACGTCTTTTTAACACCTTTTAATGTAAGGTATAAGTCATTTTTTATGACTTAATTTTATTTTTTTATATGAAAAATGATAAAAAGAGTCAGTTACGGGTTAAATAATGGAATAAAAATTAACACGAAGTCTGGGAGGCGCTGCTTATGTCCAAAACCGGTACCGTACCGGGACTCGCTCCTTATCCGCTCGGCCCGGGCTTTGACGAAATGTATGCCGGGCCGGGCGAAGTGCGGCGGCATTACGAACATGCCCACCGCATCTTCTCGGCCATGGGCCCCGAAGCGCTCAAACGCAAGCAGCGCGCCATGCAGCGGCGCATGCTGGAAGAAGGCATTACGTTTACGCTGTACGGCTCCGACGGCGCGGCGCGCGAACGTCCGCTCGAACGTACGATTCCGTTCGATATGATCCCGCGGATTATCCCCGGCGAAGAGTGGCGGGACCTCGAACGCGGCATCCTGCAGCGCATGGAAGCCCTCAACCGCTTCGTGCACGACGTTTACCACGAGCAGCGAATCGTCAAAGACGGGCTGGTTCCGCGGCGCATGATCTTATCCAACCGGTATTTCCGGCCGGAGATGGCGGGCTTCCGCGTACCCGGCAATACGTACATCGCCGCTTCCGGCATCGACTTGATCCGCCACAGCGACGGCCGGTATTACGTGCTCGAAGACAATCTGCGCACGCCGTCCGGATTCTCGTATTTGTTCAAAGGAAGAACGCTGATGAACCAGCTGTTTCCCAAGCTTTGTTTCGAGAGCGCGATCCGGGACGTGGACGCGAGCCTGAACCGCTTTCTGTCCGCGCTGCGCAGTCTCGCGCCTTCGCGCAATCCCGATCCGCTGATCGTGCTGCTGACGCCGGGTTCTTACAACTCGGCCTATTACGAACACGCTTTTCTCGCCCAGCAGATGGGCATACGCCTTGTCGAAGGCCGGGACCTCGTTGCGGACAATCACAAGATTTATCTGCGCACCATGCGCGGCATGCAGCAGGTCGATATCATTTACCGCCGGCTGGACGACGAGTATCTCGACCCGCTGACGTTCCGTCCCGACTCCATGCTTGGCGTGCCGGGGCTGATGAACGCTTACCGCGCGGGCAATGTGGCGCTTGCCAACGCGCCCGGCACCGGAGTGGCCGACGACAAAGCGATGTATACGTACGTTCCGGACATGATCCGCTATTATCTCGGCGAAGAACCCCTCCTGCGCAATGTGCCGACCTATGTGTTGTCCCGCCCCGAAGAACGCGAATTCGTGCTAGAGCGGCTGCATGAAATGGTCGTCAAAGAAACGTCGCTGTCGGGCGGCTACGGCATGCTGATCGGCAGCGAATCGACGCCGGAAGAAAGGGAGCTGTTCCGGGGCAATATTCTGCGCGAACCGGAACGCTATATCGCCCAGCCGATCATGGCGCTGTCGACGGCGCCGGTGCTGGCCGGCAGCGGCGCCGCTCCGCGCCATATCGATCTGCGGGCGTTCGCGCTGGCCGGCGCAAACGGACAAACGCACGTGATTCCCGGGGGCCTGACCCGGGTCGCCATGCACGAAGGCTCGCTCGTCGTGAATTCGTCCCAGGGCGGCGGCGTCAAGGATACCTGGGTCGTCGACGAACCCGGGCTCCCATCTATCGAAAAGGAGTGAACAGCCATGCTGAATCGTAACGCGGAAGCCCTTTTTTGGATCGGCAGATACTTCGAGCGCGCGGAGAACC
Organism: Saccharibacillus sp. CPCC 101409; assembly: GCF_030518235.1. Taxonomy (GTDB): domain Bacteria; phylum Bacillota; class Bacilli; order Paenibacillales; family Paenibacillaceae; genus Saccharibacillus. The sequence continues at coordinate 242,859 of NZ_JAULSA010000004.1, forward strand.
ATGCCAGACTGATCGACGTTCATTATCACATTCAGCAAACGGAGACGCACGACGCCGCGAGCTCGCGCTGGTCGCGGCTGGTCGACGCCATCGGATCGAGAGACGAGTATACGGCGCGGCACGACGACTTTTCCGAAGAAGACGTACTCTCGTTCCTCACGCTCGATCTGGAGCATCCCAACTCGATCTATGCGTGCATTTACCAGGCCCGGAGCAATCTGCGCATGCTGCGCCAGCAGCTTCCGAGCGAGATGTGGGACGCCGCCAGCGGCTTCCAGCTGTGGCTGGACGAGCAGACGCCGGCGAATATCCTGGAAGACCCGCACGATTTCTACCAGCGCCTCAAAGAGCAGACGGCTACGTTTCTCGGCATCGAACAATCCACGCTGTGGCGGGAAAAAGAATGGCATCTGATCGAAAGCGGACGCTTTCTCGAACGCGCGGAGAATACGGTGCGCATCTTGAAGTCGACCGCCGTTTACTGCCGCGGCAGCGACTCTTCCCGCTGGTACCCGATGCTTCAGGCGGTGCTGAATTCGCTCAGCGCGTACCAGGCGTTCCGCAGGCGGTTCGCCGACGATATGTCGCCGGCGCGCCTGCTGGAATTCCTGATCGCGGACCCTACGTTCCCCCGCTCCGCCCTGTTCGCGTTCCGCGAGCTGGAAGAACATCTGCACGGCCTTGCCGAAGATTCCGCGCAGCGCGGGCAGGGACACCGCATCGTGCTCCGGCAGACGGGCAAGATCAAGTCCCATCTGGAATATCTGGATTACGAGGAACTGGATCTGAACCGCGTCGATCCCCTGCTCGACCGTTTGATCGAATGGTGCGACGAACTGGGCGGCGCCATGCGCGAGCGCTACTTTCGCAGCGAGGAGATCCGGGTATGAAGATCGAGATCCTGCATCGGACAAGCTATATCTACGAGACTCCGGCCCTGGACAGTGTCAATGAAGTGCGGCTGACGCCGCGTACGAATTATCGTCAATCCTGCTACCATCACGAGGTGGAGGTCACGCCTTCCTGCAGCCTGTTCACCTACGAGGATTATTTCGGCAACCGGGTGCACGCCTACTCGGTCAGCGCGCCGCACGACAGCATGACGATCACCGTCAAATCGACGGTCGTGACGCAGAAGCGCGAGCAGGGCGCCGGTCGCCCGCGTCTTCCGCTGAACGAACAAAAGCTCCTGCTGGAGAACGAAGCGTTCCGCGACCGCTATATCGAGTTCCTGCTGCCGACGGACTACACCGAACAAACGCCGGAGCTGCAATCGTTTATGAAGCGGCAGCCGATCGGAAACAAAGAAGATCTGTACGCCTGGGCGCGCGATCTCTCTTCGACGATCTACAACGAGTTTACCTACGATCCGGAAGCGACCAACGTCGAAACGACGGTCAAGAACGCGCTCCAGCTCAAACGCGGCGTCTGCCAGGATTACGCGCACCTGATGATCGCCGCCTGCCGGAACGTGGGGATGCCCGCCCGCTACGTCAGCGGCTACCATTTTATCGGCGATCTGCAGGGCGGCAACGCGGATTTCGAACAGGCGTCGCACGCCTGGGTCGAAGTCCATATCCCCGGTACCGGCTGGCTCGGCTTCGACCCGACCAACAACGCCGAAGTGAACTGGCGCTACGTCAAGCTGGGCCACGGCCGGGATTACAAAGACATCGTGCCGGTCAAAGGCGTTTACAAAGGCGGGACGAGCAGGCTCGATGTGACGGTGGACGTGCGGCTGGCGGAGGATTGAAAGGGCTTCTCCTATGCAAAAATGCGAACAAGAAACTCCGTCCGATCCGGGCGGAGTTTCTGCTTGTCGGGAAAGCTCCGACTTGAGCGAAAGCGATAACAACAGAGCATTTTAACCGAGAAGTGACGATTTGTTTTCATATGCACACCAGGCTTTCCCGCTGAATCTATGTCAAGGTATAGGTATATTTTCTCCTCTGCATAAATGTCAGGTTTTCTTACCATTTTACGTCTATATATTCAGGAAACTAATTTATGAATGGGGGCTTACAAGATTATGAAAAGAATTGTGAGGTTTGGCTTTTCGCTGTTTTTGCTTTACACGTTTATTTTTCCGAATCAAGGACAAGCTTCTCCATCAGTGAAATCGGGGGCTTTAACCCCGCCGCCTCCTGTTTTAATTCAGCCTTTTACATTCTTCGATCCAAATTTTTCATATTTGGAGCGGGGCGGCTCATACATAGCGGAAATAGCCAACGGGAATTTAGACATTTGGGGGGACACTTCTGCTACCGTGCGTGTTGATAAAATTGGTGTTGAATTGACGCTGCAGCGGTGGACGGGGACATCTTGGATTGATGTAATAAGCGGATCGCCCGGTATAAGCACGAACTCAGCCTATATGTATCAATCACATATCCTCAGTTCGGTAGCTAGAGGATACTATTACAGAACAAAATCGTTTCATTGGATTATAGAGGGTGCAGCGTATGAATCGGGTACGCGTTATTCCGGCACTCTCTTACTGAGCTTATAAAAAGAAGCCAAGCAGTGCATCAACTGCTTGGCTTCTTTTATTCCGGTTTGAAGGCTCCGGCCCAGTTCAGTGCTTCTGTTGGCGTTAAGGGGCCAGACAAAACCAATTTTACATCTCTTGCAATCCATTCAATAATAACAGTACCGTCGGAAATTTCTAAAAGTATGCCCGGATATTCACCAACCATAACCTCCGAAATCGTTCCCGCCCCTTCTGGAACCTCCGTCATAATGGAACTATTGTCGGTTATTAGGCGCTGATTAACTTTCACTAAACATCCAATCGAATCCTCATATTCCAGATAAACCGAGCGAAATGAACCTTCCGCATCTTTGAAAATCCGGGTATCTGAAAGTTTTAGCTGCTCCGGCACATAGGAAGGCAGCAGGAGAGGAAAGGCGAGTTTTTGTCCAGCCTCATCCAATGTAACCTTCTCCGATTTTACTGGTCCGGCCTCAGTATTTCGACTCTCATTTTCATCAAAAAAAGTTGGCGGCGGTACGGTTAAGGAAGACGACGGATCATTAGCAGGTTTTCGTAGGAACACCTGAATCATATCATTGAAAAATCCGGAAATATGGGCGTACGTTTTCTGTGTAAAGTCTCCTCCAGAAAATATGTTGATCAACAACGATGCAACCAATACACTTGCAACAATCTTTGTCCGGTATATTAGCTGTTTTCGGCGCTTTCTGCGTTTTAATTTCGGTTGTAAAGCATTCCATGAAGACGTACTGTCTGGTATTTCGATCTCTTTGGTCATGTCTTCCCAAAGTCGATCATATTTGCGATCCTCTGGATTGCTCATTTTTCTTCATCACCCCACTTTTTTAAAAACAGATTAGAAAGCATTTTTCGTGCACGAGACAAGCGTTTTGCAATCACTTGCTCGCTAACCCCTAATTCGAAAGATATTTGTTTATAAGATTTTTCTTCTATGTAAAATTTCAAAATAAGTTCTTTATACTCTGGTTTTAACCTATGGATAGATTCGTGAAGAAGCTGGTTACGCTGTGAATTCTCAACGGTTTTCTCGACTGTCGCCGCCGCTTCTGTGTCCGCTATAATTTCGCTTATTTCTTTATAAACGATCTCGATGCTTATTTCACGACCTCTTTTTTTCCGCAATGTATCGATTAAATGATTTCTAATGATTTTTCTCGACCATTGTTTTATGGAACCGTCATGATTCACCTTATGTCGATTATTAATTATTTTCAGGAACGCCTCTTGGATTATATCTTCTGTCATTGTACGATCCTTGATAAGCATAGCGATTTCTCGATAAGCAAACGTGTAGAAATTGTTGTATATTCGACGTTGTATACTTCGGTTCAATCGCCCAAAGTCCGCATCTAGTAGTATCCACCAATCCTCATTCTCATTCATCGTATCCCCTCACTTGGCTTAGACAAATTTATTTTACATATCCACTTTTTACTCCCATGGTAAATGATTACTATATTCCTGTAAATAAGGATTAATCCTCCTTTTTTTATCATAAATCTATTATTCAGAAAGAACTTCACTTAATTGTGTCAGGTTTTGGGAGTTGGTAACGTCTATTATTATAGACAACCAGATTTCGCGGGAAGTGTAACGATTCCAAACATGAAAGGAGAAAGATGGGTTCGGTATTTCTGAAAGTGAAGGTATTAATTTTAAAAATGAAAGAAAGGAAGGTTACCGACATGACAAAATTCAAAAAGCTTGCTGTTTCGACTGCGCTGATTTTCGGGATTGCCACACTGTCTGTTGCTTCAGTATCAGCGCAATTTGGAGAACAAACGAAAGAGGCTCTGCAATTTTTCGCTTCAAGAGCGACAACCACCCAAACCACTACGTTTAGCCATAACTTTAACAATAATTACAGCAAGTCATTTTTCGGCGATGTTATGAGGGGAACGTTTAATACTTCTGCTGGTTGGGGCGGAGCCACGGGAAACACCCAGATTAGCCTGGCTAACGGAATGGAAGGTTATGCAACTGTAACTCTTGTCGGCATTAATGGAGTTAACTATCAAAATAGTCAATTCGGTTCTGGGGCTGGATGGGTATCTTCCGGTAACGCTGATGCAGGAAATCAAGCTTGTTATGCAGCATCGCACAATTCATCGCGAACCATAACGGGATCAGGAAATTACGATGGTTATATTGCCAAGTCAACTACCTTCTAAGTCTTTACCTGTTTTCATTGGGTACGAGACAATTCTTTCTGGTCTCTAAAACCTTAGCTCCCTACAGCTTTGCTGCGGGGAGCCAAATTTTGAGCATAAGCGAAATCAGCAAAAAATAGGGGGACTCACCGTGTTAGAAACCTTATTTCATTTAGGATTGTGGTGATGACGGATGAAACAATTGATTCTGGTTTGGTCACGGGTCAGGCAGTATGCGCGGACAAACCCGGGAGCTTTCTTTTTTTACTTATGCAGCTCCGTAGTGTGCAGTCTGATTTTAATCTATGTCTACGGCAACACAATCCCGGCTTTGAAAATTATTAAAGGTGACGCTTCATTTTATCGTTCTTATAGCATTGATCTACATGAAACGAATAATTTCGACATAAATAGAGTGAAAGAAATGGAAGAAAACTGGCCCTTTCTTGATGATTTGAAAACACCTAGTATTTTGCTGCAAAAAAAGTGGGCTAAAGAAGATTTTCCGGATGTTAATTTTGACGGATATCCATATGTGATTCCAATGATTGAAGCGGAATACCATAATCAACTTCATTTGTTTGCGGTACAAGGAGAGGTTCAATTTAATAATACCGACTTAGCGGCGGCTGAACCGCCTGTAATTGTGCCTGGCGTATTGCAGTTGAAAAATTTTAGCAATAAGATTTTTCATATCGGAGACCGTCAATACCGTCTAATCGGGCGTCATACCGGCGTTTTCTCTGTCATTATACCGATCCGGAATTTTCTAAAGCAGATCGAAGAACCGGATTTTGTAGTGATTCGTTTGGAAAATGTTGTGACCAACACGAAGATAAGAGACGAAGTAACGGTCTATTTACAGAGTTATTTTCCCGAGAACTTTATCCAGCCCCCCTTTAACAATGGCTTAGATCCGGCTCAGACCAATATTGTAGCTGCAATACTGGCTATTTTATATGGACTGGCGCTTTCATCCCTCACTTTTATAAGCAAGTATCTCTTTGAACAAAACCGCTCAGTGAACGGGATCTATCGTTTAACCGGCAGTTCCAGACGACAGCTGGCGCGAATTGCTCTACTGGAAAGTGTTTTTTTAGCTGCGACTACCCTAGTAATCGCATTTGGTTTCCACAGGCTCTTCTACACGTCGGTGTTCGCCCACCTGAACCTGAGTCCGGACATTGTGTATACAACAACCGACTACATACGTTTGACACTGATTATTATTGGAGTAACGGCTCTGCTCTATCGATTAAATCAACGAGATTTGACACGAAGCACCGCGGCCGTAAGCCGCTTTTAGCTTTGCGAGCCGTAACCCGAAGAAGAGGAGTGAAGGTATCGTATAGATTAAATGCGACTTTATAAGGGCGGGAGGTATATGATTTGAAACAATTTCGATTAGTCTGGCAGTCATTGCTCCAGATTAAGGGTGCGGCTCTGCTATTGATGATTGTCTTAACTCTGGCGCTGTTTGTCCTGACCTATCTGATTGGGCTGATTCGCTATCAAAATTATTCACGGACTTTGCTTGAACAAGCAGAAATCAATAACTCTGTCTATCTCAAACTTGCTGTTGATGACAACCAGATGGCTCAAGATATGTATGGGACCTTCTCCGCTATTGCTCGGACCTATGAAGAGATCGCGGACTGGCCGGGAATCAAAGAAATCATCTCGATCTATTCATATGGCAGTATGAAAATCGATGGAATCAACTACCAGATGCTCGTGTATAACGATGCTTTGCTCCGTCACTTTTCTATGGCTGTGGATGGCCGTTGGTTTCCAGACAAACCCGTTTCAGTAGACCAGCCGCTCCCTATTGTATTGGGCGGAACAGGATTCTCCGATTTCGAGACGGGCGACGTGCTAACAGCTGAATACAGCCGAACGCAAAAACCTATTTCTTTGAATGTATATGGCAAAGTAAAGTATCCGGGTTATACTTTGTCTCTCAGTAACGGTTCTACCATAATCTTATCGGATTATCTCCTTAGTGATCAGCCTGTAATCCTTGTGCGAGATGAACCTTCTTTGCTAAGTAGACTGGATACGTCCGATCAGGTGATGATAGACCGAAATGCCTGGGTTGTTTTTGAAAACGGGTTATCTGAACAGCAGCAAGGCGAGCTGCTAACGCGACTGGGTTCCTATGGCTCTTATCATACATATGAGGATATTATAACCGCCAGTCGGGAAAGTCATATCGAACAGCTAAAAGAAATACTGCCCATCCCTTTATTTTTGTTTTTCAGCGCTTTTTCTTGCCTGTTTAGCATTTCTTCCCTTTACGTTATGCGCAACGCACAAAACCAGATCTTGTATTTCTTCTGCGGCTGCAGCCGAAAACGGATGATAGGAATATTAGCTCAGGGATTATTTATGATTTTCTTGCCGCCGGCGCTGCTGAACTTGTTATTTATCCTGTTCTATCCAACGATTAGTCAAGCTGACTGGCTAAACCTGCATCAAGTGGTGCTGGACGGCACCTCGGTATCGCTTGTTCTGCTCTTTCTGGCCGTGCTGCTGGTTTTCCTGTTGCTGCCCGCCTTGATGATTAGCCGCCGACATACACCAATGCAACTTTATAGGAGGATGTCATCATGATTGAAGTGCATCAGATCACCAAAAATTATCAGTTGGGCAAAGCCAAGTTCACCGCCTTATCGGATATCAGTTTGACCATTCAGCCAGGAGAGATGGTAGCCATCCAGGGTCGGTCCGGTGCCGGGAAAACAACATTATTCAACATACTGGGCTGCCTGGATACCATGGACTCGGGGACATACCGGTTGGACGGACAGCAGGTTGAAAAAATGAAGGATGCCGAGCTGGCAGCCCTTCGCTGCAAAAAGATTGGCTTCGTCCTTCAAGAATTCGCATTAATCAATCAACAATCCGTTCTTTTTAATGTCATGCTGCCGCTTTTCTTTGACAAAATGGCTTATCGAACTATGAAAACGAGAGCCATGGAAGCGCTACACAAAGTTGGCATAGCTAATCTGGCCCGACACAAGACGAACCAGCTTTCCGGAGGTCAGCGCCAGCGTGTCGCGATCGCTCGCGCACTGGTTAATTACCCGGAAATTATTCTTGCCGATGAACCTACGGGAGCCCTCGACTCCAAAACCGCCGGTCAGATCATGCAGCTGATTTCTGAACTGAATCAACAAGGTATGACCATACTTCTCATTACGCATGATGACAAAATGGCAGCCTACTGCCAGCGGAGGATCGTGATTGAAGATGGCAAGATTATTGAGGATCAGCTTACTCAATAAGAGTTTTGTTCTTGGCGCCCCGACGAAGCCCGCAGCTGGCTGCTGGAACACTTCTCCGAGCACTCGACTGGCTCCTGAGACGTTCGACCACAGAGTCGAGTCGATCGTTGGAACGCGTTCGTTTCCTCATTGAACATGGAGCCCAGCCCAACGCGACTCCTATCTGATCCCGCTCAGCAGCATCTACGCTCTGTTTGAGCGGTATTCCTCTTCGCGGCCCTCTAGGCCGAAGCGAAGATTGGCTGATCCGTAAACAGCGGCATTTTCGATTCGAGTGGTCTTCGGCCCATGCGAATCGAAACGCCGCTGTTTCCCGTTTTTCGCCGCGCCCGTCCGCCTTCAGACATATTTTTGACCGCCGCTTGACTGTACGTTGACGTTCTCCGAATATGACACGGCTATACTGAAAGTGCCTGAATCTATTTTTTCAACCAAATCGAATTCAAGAAGGAAGGAAGAGAGCTATGGGCATTCATCGCTATTTCCGCTCGTTGAACGAACTGGAGCGAATCATCCGCTGCCCCGGCAAGTTCAAATTCGAAGAGCACAGCGTCGCCGCGCATTCCTGGAAAGTGGTCCAGTACGCCAAAACGCTGGCCGATATCGAAGAGCAGCACGGCACGGTTATCGACTGGAAAAAGCTGTACGAGATTACGAGCAGCCACGACTACGGCGAAATTTTTATCGGAGACATCAAAACGCCGGTCAAGCACTCCTCGCCGGAGCTGCGTCAATTGATCCAGCAGGTGGAAGAAGGCATGGTGGCGCATTTTATCGAGGAGCATATCCCCGAAGAATTCAAGCCGATCTTCCTCAACCAGCTGCGCGAAGGCAAAGACGACTCCGTCGAAGGGCTGATCCTCGAAGTCGCGGACAAAATGGACCAGGTGTACGAAGCGTTCGCCGAGCTGCAAAAAGGCAACACGGAAAAAGAATTCGTGGTCATGTACCGCAATGCGCTCGTCAAGATCAAACGGATCAAACTGGCGTGCGTCGATTATTTCCTGGATCATATTCTGCCGGACATGGTCAGCGAAGAGTCGCTGTCCCCGGTCGATATCAAACGCATTACCGAAGAAGCGCTGGCGCTGTGAATTCAGAGGCCAAGGCTTTTTTTATTTGTCCATTCCCAGATAAACGAACCCGATGCCCGCCTCTTCGTTGTTCCGCGCGATCAGCAGCGTTCCCTCGTCCGTCCATTTGAGCGGATCGCCCGGTCCGAGTTTTACGGTTTTGCCGGAATCGATATCCAGCAGCCAGACTCCCTTTACGCCGCCGTGCCATTCCGCGACCGCATAGACGGACGGCGTTTGTCCCGGCTGCGCAAGCACGCCGGTCAGGTCGTTTTTCCCGATTTCTCCGTCTGCCGAACGCAGCAGCGCAAAAGCTTCGTCCGGCAGAGAATCCGGCAGCGTCATCGTTTCTCGCCCCGTATTCAGATCGATCTCGCATTTCGCGCCGGGCGGCATATCGCCGAACCCGCCGCGCGGAACGAGCAGGGTATGTTCGTCCGTCCATTCAACGGGATACGCGTAGAAAAAGCCGTCGCTGTGCGGCACATTCGCCGCTTCTTGCTGCCGATACATTTCCCTGCCCTCCCCGTCCAATACGATGAGATCGGCAAACGTTTCCAGTTTTCCGTTGGACGACACAAGCAGCGCGATCCGTTCGCCGGACGGCGAAGCCGCGGCTCCGTAGATCGGCGAATCCGAGCGCATGACGAACTTCACTTCGCCGGTTTGCGCGTTGATCCGGTACAGGTTTTGTCCGCCGCGGATTGCGTACGCTTCTCCGTCTACAATCCGGTCCGTCATCAGCAGCTCGCCGTAATCGGTCCCGAAGACCGCTTCCTCGTCCGGCCATTCCGGCCGCGGCAGCGTTTCGATCGTCCCATCCTGTTCCAGCAGCTGCGCTTGTTGTCCGTCATACGCCAGCAAAGCCGTGCGTTCGCTGCTGCCGCGGTCCGCAACCGTAACGGGTTGAACCATATTCCAGCGGTCCGACGCCCATTTGCGCACAGTCTTCCCCTGTCCGTCCACTTCGCGTATGCCGAGAAAATCAGGCTCGACTTCCTGCGCGATCGAAACCTTCGATTCCGGCTTGCTTTCTAAGCTCCGTTCGGGACTCGCAAGCGCGGTTTCGCGTTTCGATTCGGACGCTTCCGCCGTTCGCTCCGGCACGTTTCGGTCCGAGCAGCCGCCAAGCATGAGCAGCAGAGACGACAGCAGCAGTACGGGTTTGATCGGTACGGACATAAAGACGTTCCTCCCCGGCTTGAGTATTTACTGACTAGACGCGCCGGAGAAGCAAAAAGTTGCCGGAAGAATCTTCGACTTGGCCTCGGCGAACAAACGCAGCCTTCTTCTTAACTCAGCGGCACCTTTTTCGACAGGGCTTCGAACTGGCGGAGATGCGGCGCCACTTCGGACGTGACGGTTTGCAGATATTTGAACGCGGCTTTCCGGTCGCGTTCCTGGGCCGGGGTGTCGCCGGCAAAGCTCGAATACCGTTTGGTTACCGCGCCTTTCCGATACTGCACGTCGAACAAGGCGCCGCTTTTCCAGTTCGCCAGCAGATTTTGGCTGCCGCTCAGGATATTCAGACGGAAGCCTTTGTCCAGATAAGCGAAACTGTAATCGGGATCGGCCTGGGCGTGAATCACATCGTAGCCCGTCGTCAAAACGTTATTCGTAAAAGTGCCGGTGCGAAGCTCGTTCGAAACCTGCGCGCCGTCTTTTTCCGTCACGTGCTGCGTCCATTCCCCTTTCCCGTTCATCTTGTCCGCGCTCCATTCGCCGCTGTACACGACTTTGTGCGAGCGTCCGTAGGCGTCGCTGTCGGCATACCGGTTGATATACTTCCCGCTCCCGCTGCGTTTGCCGTTAACGAAATCGCCGGAGTACTGCTTCCCGCTTCCCCATTTGATCGTGCCGCGCCCGTCGGGAACGCCGTTCGCGACTTCTCCGTAATATGAAGCCCCCGAAGACAGCGTCAGCCATTCTTTGGCGGAAGCCGCTTCGGCTCGATGCGGAGTTCCCGGGGCGGACGGAAGCGAAAATGCGGCGCCGAGCGCCAGAACGAGCGGAAATGCGAATCTTTTTTTCATGAGGATTCCATCCTTTCTTTCAGCGCGCTCATCGCGATCGCCGCAAACTCCAGCGGCTGCTCCAGATGAGGATGATGACCGCTGCTTTCCATGACGACGAGCCGGGCGTGCGGAATTTCGCGGCGCAGATAACGGCAGACCTTTTTATTGAACGCCGAATCCCTCCCCGCCTCCACGATCAGCACGGGACAGCGGATTTCGCCCAGCCTTTTGTAAGCGCGCGGAAACAGGGGCCGGTGCATGCCGAGCCTGCCGCCGTAATGAACGCCGTTGTCCAGATACATCTGCTTGAAGCGCGCCCGCTGCAAACTTTCTCTCGGCACAGCGTGGCTCCAGTATTTGCTGCGCACGAACAGTCCGCCCGCCCGCTCGATGCCCTGCCGCTTCACGCGGCGGATATCGCTGAAGCTTTCCCACATCGCGCGCAGCGGAATCCGCATGCCGCCGAGCGAAGGCGCGGTCAGGATCAGCTGCTCGACATGCTGCGGGTAAGCCAGCGCGAAGTCGATCGCGATGCCGCCGCCGGCGCACGAAGCGATCAGCGGGGCGCGGCTCAAGCCGAAATGATCGAAGATCGCTTTCAGATCGAGATGATGGGAAAAGAGCCCCGTGACTCCGTCGCTGCGCCCGTGTCCCCGCTGGTCGTAACGGATCACGGTGAAGCTGCGCGACAGCAGGCGGATATGATCGTCCCAGACGCTCGAATTGCAGTAGGCGCCGTGCAGCAAAATCAGCGGCGGACCTTCCCCTTCCACCTCCACATGGAATCCGGCTCCGCCGATCGTCTGTTTTCCGGTTCGTTTCATGATTAGGTACGCCGCCCTTTCGACTGGTTTCCGATTCCCGACTATCTACCCGTTACCCTTTCGGAGCCGCAAGCGAATCTTAAAAAGCTTATGAGGCAGCCGGAGTGCTCGCTTCGAACGCAATATGGCGGTTTTGCGAATTTTAGCTAGGTTTTGCGGAAGCTTTCCTTTACAATTAACGCAAAGAATTTAAATGAAAGGAGACGATTTGTAAAGCTCGCTTTCCGACCAAAAAAATTTTCGTTTTTTTGAAACCTGGAAACGGCTTTGCCGTAGTAACAGCGTATATGTCACAAAACACTTATCTGGGAAAGGATTTGTAACGGAATGGAAATGGGCTACAGCCACTTATTCGAAATGAGCACCTTCCTCGAAGCGTTCGGCACGGCGACGGGTTGGGGATTCATTTTGTCGCTGGTCATTATCGAAGGCCTGCTGTCGGCGGACAACGCGCTCGTTCTGGCCGCGATCGTCAACAAACTGCCGGAGAAACAAAGAAGAAAAGCGCTGCTGTACGGTTTGTGGGGCGCTTATATTTTCCGGATTATCGCAATCGGCGTCGGGATTTATCTGGTCCAGATTTCCTGGGTCAAATACATCGGGGCCGCCTATCTGCTCTGGATCGCGATCAAGCACTTCTGGGATAAAGCCCGAAGCGCCGGAGGCGACGACGAAGAAGACGAAGAAGAAGGAAAGCTTCAGCAGCTGCTCGCCAAGACCGGCCTGAGCCTGTTCGTACGCACGATCATTACGGTCGAGCTGATGGACATCGCCTTCTCGATCGACTCCATCCTCGCGGCGTTCGCCGTTTCGCCGAATCCGTGGATTCTGATCGCCGGCGGTTTGCTGGGCATCCTGATGATGCGTCTGGTCGCCACGCTGATCCTGAAGCTGATGGACCAGATTCCGGAACTGGAAAACGCGGCGTTCGTGCTGATCTTCATTATCGGGGTCAAAATGATTCTCGATACCGCGGACATCTACCATATGAGCCACGAGATCTTCTTCGGAGTTCTGGTGCTCGTCTTCGCCGTTACGTTCGTAATCAACCGGATTCGCGTGCGGAAAAGAGCCGCATAAATCCGTGTAAACCGAATATCGGCTGTACGCAAATAAAAGCTCCTTCGCCTTTGCGGGCGAAGGAGCTTTTTGCTGCTTAGACCAGTGCCGCCGGCGCGCGCAGCGTCTTCAGCGCGCCGCCCCAGGCCAGCACCTGATCCAGCATGCCGTTCAGGTTGACCAGGTGCAGATCGGCCGGTTTGAACGTTGCGCCGTTCTCGAAGTCGGTGAACAGCGACAGCGCCGGATGAACGCGAACGTCGGCGACGGAAAGTTCGCCCAGGATGCCGCGCAGATGTTCGGCCGCGCGCGCTCCGCCTACCGAGCCGTAGCTGACGATGCCGGCCGATTTGTTGTTCCAGGCTTCGCGGGCGTAATCCAGCGCGTTCTTCAGCGAAGCCGAGATGCTGTGGTTGTACTCCTGCACGATAAAGACGAAACCGTCCAGTTCGGCCAGCTTGGTATTCCAGGCCGCGGCCTGCTCGGAAGCGTCCTCTTCGCCGAGCAGCGGCAGACGGTAATCCACGATATCCACGATTTCGTAATTCGCGTCGCCGCGGGCGTCCGCGATTTGTTTCACCCATTCGCCGACCTGCGGGCTCAGACGACCTTGACGCGTGCTTCCGAGAATGATGCCGATATTCAACTTTTCCATGATAAAACCCTCCGATTAATTTTAAATTTTTGAATTTCAAATTTACATTCTTTTTTTCTTAAACTTTATTTATATTTATTACTAACTTTTTGTTATGAACATATCATAGCACTTTGTTTTCTCTTACGCAATACCTTTAGCTTACTTTTTTATAGAATGTTTTAAATCTTAAAAAAGATGCGTGCAAAAGAAGGCTGGACCTTTAGGTCTACAAGTTGTAGACTTATGGTGGGAATAGGGTCTACAACTTGTAAACTGCGAAAGGAGAACTTATGCCGAAAATCGGATTAACGGAAGTCGAAGCCAGATTCGCCGAGCTGATCTGGAACTGCGAGCCGATATCGTCCGGCGCGCTGGTCAAACTGTGCGAAACCGAACTGAGCTGGAAGAAATCGACGACCTATACAATGTTGAAACGCCTGGAGGACAAAGGTCTGTTTGCCAACGAAAGCGGAAAGGTGCGCGCGCTGATGCGCAAAGACGAGTACGAATCCGAGCAGAGCCGGCAGTTCGTACAGGATACGTTCGGCGGCTCGCTGCCGAAATTCCTGGCCGCCTTTACCCGCAGCCGCAAATTGAATCCGCGCGAAATCGAGGAGTTTCGGCGGTTGATCGACGAGCACAAGGAGGAATCAACATGAGCGAAGCGTTCCTGAAACTGCTGAATATGAGTCTGACAGCCGGGCTGGTTATCGTACTCGTGCTGCTGATCCGGATGCCGCTCCGCAAAGCGCCCAAGATCTTCTCGTACCTGCTCTGGCTGGCGGTGCTGCTTCGCCTGGTTTCGCCGGTATCGGTCGAAAGCGCGGTCACCCTGCTTCCGGCAGCCTCGGCGGATCTTGCCGGCAGATTCGCTTATGCCGCGCAGCCTGACGCGCACTCTTCGGAGAGCGGAAACGAATCGGCCGCGCTTGGCGGCGGCCGAAGCGACCCAACCGCCTCACTGGCGGCGATTGAAAGCGCCGGGACGAATGCGGCGAACTCTCCGGCCGGCCAGGCGGCTCCGGCGGCAGGAGATGCCGCAGGCGCCGGCGTACGGGCCGGCGCGGAATCGGCGGTCGATCCGTTGGCCGCCGAAAGAATTGCGACGCTGGAAAACGCCGGCGGCGCTCCTGCTTTGGGCTCCGGGATGTCTCCAGAGCCGGCAATACGGCCGTGGGTCGCGCCCGCGGCGGCCGTTTGGCTGGCCGGCGCGGCGGGGCTGCTGCTGTACAGCATTTGGTCCGCCGCCTCGCTGAGCCGGCGGCTCCGCCCTTCTGCTGCGCTGCCGGGTTTCGGCAATAAAGTCCGTCAAACGGACGCGATCGCCGTACCGTTCGTATTCGGCCTGATTCGGCCGTGCATTTACGTACCGGTCGGGCTCGGCAAGCGCGAGCTCGTATACATTGTCGAACATGAGCGGGTGCATATCCGCCGCTTCGACCATCTGATCAAGCCGATTGCGTTTGTCGTGCTGTGCGTGCACTGGTTCAATCCGCTGGTCTGGATCGCTTTCCACGCGATGAGCCGGGACATGGAGTTGTCCTGCGACGAGAAGGTCGTACGGCGGCTGGGCAGCGGGATCAAGAAAGAGTACTCTTCTTCCCTGCTGGCGCTGTCCGCCGGACGGGAGAAGTTCGGTGTATTCCCTCCTTCTTTTGGAGGCGGTCCGGTCAAGGAACGCATCGTGCGCATTCTGAATTACCGCAAACCCAAGCGTCCGGTTGTCGCCTCGGCTGCGCTGCTCGTCGCGGTCTGCGGCGCTTTGCTGATCGGCGATCCGCTGCGCGACCGCCCGGCCGCGGCTCAAAAGCTTACGGAACTCGATTATGCGGAAGCATATGTGCAGCAGCGAATCGCCGAATTCGAAAAAGGACCGGGCAATCCCGACATTGTGGATAGCAAGGTGATCCGATTCGAACGGATAGCGATTGTAACCGGTCTTCCCGGCGAGCCGGTCGAACTGTGGGAACTCCGATTCCGCATAAAGCCCGATCCGGCCGGCAGCGAGCCCGTGACCGATGTCGGAACAGACAACGGCTGGATAACCGAAGATTTCCCGATGGGCAAACCGATGCTGATGTTCTCGCGCAGCGGTGCCGCACCCGTTTACGAAGGCGTGATCGGCAGCGCGGAAGGCGATTTCTCCACGCCGGCCGGACGCGAGACCGCGCTGCGCGCCCATCTTGAGCAGGAAGGCAAACTTACGGCGGAGACATTCCCGGGCGCGCATATTCTGGTAAAGTTCCCGGCGTCGAGCGGAGAAACGTCGCAGCTCCTGCTTTCCCAGCCGGCCCGCCGGGGAGCAGGCGGCATCTGGCAGGTGGAACGCTGGAAAGACACTCAGGGGAATATTTACTATCAGACGCCTGCGACCCTGGAAGAACCCGCCGATTATTTCGCCGAGCTTCAAGCTCAGGCCGATAACGGCCGGTCTAACGATCTGCTCGATCCGGCGCGTGTCGCGCTTGACTATATCAAGAGCGGGATTAACCCGGGCATTTTCCAAAACCAGCTTGAAATCGGCGAAGACGAAGCACTGTCCAAATTTGCCCATACTCCGGAAAGCCGTCTGCTCGGTTACGTTTCCGGTTTGAACGGGGCGGACGACACCTTCGGTTTCGATCAGGCGGAACGGCTGACGATCGAAGACCGCGACCGTTTGAAACGACTTGGCGTCGGTGAAGACGAACTGGCGAACGGTGTATATATCCTGAACAAGTATGCGATCGACACGCCGATGAACGTTACGGACGACACAACGTACATCCTGCTCGACTCCATAGACGACGATTCGGGCCGGACGATCGACCGCCAGTCGTTCCTTGAACACCTTGCCAACCTGGGGGTCGAATCCCCGCTGTCCATCGTGAAGACGAGAGAGGGACGCGTGACTTCGATTGAATCTTTTCCTTCTTTGGTTCCCTAAGCGTCAAGATCGATGAAGCGAACAACCTTGCCTTTTGAACCCATACCGCTCAAATCGTTCCGCAAATGCGCACGGTTGGTCAACATTTCTTATGGCAAGAGGTAAATAGCTTAAAATCCGTGATAAGTTATAATAAGACAGAGAATCGATCAAAAGCAGTCGGTTTGGAAAAAAATTCTTGCCGAAACGAGGGATTGTTCATGGAAACCGCAGGACCGGCTCTGCCGCTGCCGGGCGGCGTTTATGCAGTCGGATTCTACGACGGAAGCTTGATGTGCGAAGAACCGGACGGCAGTCAAACCGAGATCGGGTTCCGCTGCTTCTATCCGGCGGCGGAGCCTTCGGGCGAACCGGCCTTGTATTATCCGCAGCGCGAAATGCTCGATATGCAGCTTGAGCTGCCGCTGTACGAACCGTTCGCCGCCATGCTCGAAGGGCTGCTGTCGCTGCCGACGCACAGCTTCGAAGGCGCAAAGCCGCCGGAAACCGAAGAAAAGTTCCCTGTCGTTGTCTACTCGCACGGCTATACGACTTTTGCCTGGTCCAACCTGATCCAGTTCGAAGAACTGGCCAGCCGCGGCTATGTCGTGTTCGCGCTCTCGCATCCCGGCGACGCGTTCTGGGCACCGACGCGCGAAGGACGTCCGATCGGCGTCAACCAGGCGACGGTCAAAGCCGCCGAAGACGATTACGCGCGCTTCGCCCAAACGGTAAACGTGACCGATCCGGATGCGTTGACGCTGGAGGAAATCGCCGCGTTTCTGCGCGCTTCGGTCACGATCGGCGAACGGGTCGAAGCCTGGACGCGCCATACGATCGCGGCGTTCGACGAGATCGAACGCATCGCGGGCGATCCCGAATCGCCGCTGGCGGGCAGATTGGATGTATCGGGTTACGGCTTGTTCGGCCACTCGCTGGGCGGAGCCGCGTCGCTGAACACCGCGCTGTTCGACGAACGGGTTCGCGCCGCCGTCAACCTCGACGGCTGGCAGTACGGCTTCAATCTGGCCGAGCGGGCGATCCCCGTTCCCGGCCTTGTGATGGCGACCTCGGCCCGGCATCTGCCGGCCAATTACCTGCCCGGCGATCCCAATCTGGCTTACGCCATCGTGCCGGGCGGCACGCACTGGTTCTTCTGCGACTTCGCCGTGCTCGCCGGCGACGCGCTGCGCGCCTCCGATCCGTCGATCGGAATCGACGGAAATACGATGTCGCGGCTGACCGGCGATATGCTGCTCGCTTTCTTCGACCGGCATCTGCGCGGAGATTCGCAGGCTTCGATCGAGAAATCGGCCGCCGGTTATGCGGAGTATATAAAGCTTCAGCTGCATGGTTAGAAGTAAGAAAAGAATATTAATTTTTCATGACGAATTGTCAATCCAAATGCAACAGTTCGTTTTGAAAAGATTTGCGTGTGGATCTCTAGCCTAAACATTTTCGAGGCCGGTTGTTCATCAGATGAAGGGCGTGCTGAAGCTCAGCGTCGGATACGTCGGCAAAATCATGGCCTTTGGGGAAAAATTCTCGAAGCAGGCCATTCGCATTCCCGCTTACACCTTGCTGCCAAGAGGAATACGGATCGGCAAAGTAAACCTCCACACCATGGATCTGCTTGAGTGCCGCATCACAAGCAAACTCCTTGCCCCGGTCTACCGTGTCCTTTTGAATCGCGGCCTTCGGATACTGCGCAGCCAACACGCCGAATGCGATTCCCATCGATTAAGCTGTTCGGTTCGGCATCTTAATCGCTTGGTAAAATCGGTTTTTTCGTTCGACGAAGGTGGCGACGCAAGCTTTGTTTTTTCCACGGCTGGAAACGACGGTATCGAGTTCCCAGTGACCGAATGTCTCCCGGCTTTGGATCTCTTTGGGACGCTGCCGGATCGAGAGACCGAGCGTAAAACGTCCGCGTTTCTCGGGCGGTTTCCGACGCTTGCCTTTGTGCCACAGAATCTGGAGATCCCCTCGATTTAGTCGGCCCGTGTAGAGCCAGTTGTAGAGGGTTTTAAAGGCGACCGTGGGAAGCCCCTTGGCTTTGCGGTTACTTGCGATTTGCTCGGGAGAATGGGTCTTCTTAAGATCCGCTTCGATCTCGCTCGCCAGTGTTGGATTCCATTTTCCGTTGGGTTTCGAAGCTGCCCTTCTGTTGGCGTAAGCCTCTTGGGCCTCGTACCGTTCGGACGATCTGTTGCGTCTAAGTTCGCGACTGACGGCTCCTGCTGACCGGCCTAGCACCCGACTAATCATCCGGCCCCCTGCTCCCTGACTACGCCGGAGTTCTAGTTTGCTGCGTTCGACAATGCTAAAAGGAGTGTAGCTCATGGTGGAATTCCATTGACTCAAGCTAGATAACCCATGCACTTTTCTTCTCAAAAAAAAAGACTATCAAAAAAATTTTGATAGTCTAATACTATTTAATGGTAAATTTTCATTGTCCTATTACATAATTTCTTAAATTTTTGTATTTCTCTTTACTCTTAACTAACTCTTCTGTACTCAAGGAAGAATTCATTTTCAAGTTACCATCTTCTTTTGTGAGTACCTCAAGCGCCGGTAGAAGATCTTTGTTTCCTTCTTCTACTTTATCGATGATAAATGGAATAGCAGGAGTTCCCAATTCTAACAGCCCATTGACTTTATCACTACTTGCTTCTGAAGATTTTGAAATTATATCGACTTTTGAGGGAATCTCTTTCAAGAAATTTTTCCACTCGCCTTCAAAATCCTTTGCAGAAATCCATTCTGTAGAAGGATTCTTTTTTAAATCCGTTTTCGAAATTTCCTCAATCGCAATTGCTAAGATATACTCTTGAAGTCCATCATTAGGACTTTGTTGAATTTTACTTTGCAATACAGGAAGAGCATCATTCCCCAAAGAAACAATATTTTCAAAATCTTCATTATCCTTGATATAGTCGTATGGGTTAGAACTCATTGCTATTTCCGAACGCAACTCTACCTCTTTATTGATTGTTTCTTGAATAGCTACCATGTTTGTATCAACTTGTTCTGCGAGTGCCGTATTTGCAGATTGCTTATTAAATACGGAGGTTAGTATAAAACTTAAACAAAATAATCCCAATACTACAAAAGAGATTTTTTTCAATTTAACTCACCATCCTAGTTTTTGTATTTTGCAATTGCGTAACCATAGATACCTTTAGGTTTATAAGGGTTATGACCAAGGCTTTGCAACCTTTCTAAATTACCCCACTTTGCATTGCTGTAGTTAGCATCAGCTACTTTACTGAAATGCGTAATATTAGATGAACTGGTACCATACGAAATGATCATTCCGGTTGTGGCTGTTTCTGACAAAGAATAAGTATTTTTTCCTTTAGTTAGCATATAGCTGCTTACTTGAGAAGCAGTTGGATTAGATTTTCCCCATGGCCACTCCCATATAGAAGTATTGCCTAGAGCATAAGCTAAACAGTTATAATCACCAGTAGCAGCAGCCAATTCACTGTAATTCCCTGGCGTAATCACCACAGCATCATATGTTGACGGTGGAGCTACTAGTGCTTGTGCTGATACAGCGCCACCCATTACTGCGCCTATAGATAATGACATTGTAATTAACCATTTCTTTGTTCTTTTCATATAATCATTTCCTTTTATACTTTATTGCTTTACATATATCATATTTTTTTGGATATGTAAACCATTTATAATTTTTTTAATTTTTTTATACATAATACATTTTTAACGTCACAAAATCTCCTCATGCTGGTTTATATTAAGCGTGAATCCCATCTCGCGTACCGCGCTGCTAAATTTGATATAATAACCGCCGTCCTGTTCTACAGAAAAAGTATCCGGCATAATAACACTCCCTAGTATTTCCACCCTCACCGACCAATACAGCTCTTCCGCGGCTTGCGCCGGGACCGCTCCCGTTATCGTTACGACCGTCGTTGCGGCGAGCAGCATCTTTTTGATCTTTGTTTTGCCTGTTTGAACTTTACGCTTACGGTCCATACTTCTATCCCCATCCGTCGTCAAATATGATTCCATACTTGATATTTGGCAAACTTCCTTTTCCCTCCTTTGATTCCTATTATATTTTTTCCGCATATGGGCCGAAGCACGCATTTTTGCCTTATCAATTTTGCTATATTATAGAGACAGCAATCCGGGTAATGAAGAAGTAGAGGTGATTCGCTTGACGATCGATATTTTGAAACGCAATCATGTAAAAGTGCTCGGCAGCGGGGAACGAACAATCGTGTTCGGCCACGGTTTCGGCTGCGACCAGGAGATGTGGCGCCTTGTCGCTCCCCGGTTTGCGGATCGCTACCGCGTCGTGCTGTTCGATTACGTCGGCGCCGGGCGGTCGAGCCTGGACCAGTACGATTCCGTCAAGTACGGAGATCTGGAGGGATACGCACAGGACCTGCTGGACGTGATGCAGTCGCTGAAGCTGAAAAACGCCGTTTACGTCGGCCATTCGATCAGCGGCATGATCGGCGCGCTGGCTTCGATCCGAAGGCCCGAATCTTTCAGCCGCATGGTGATGGTAGGATCGTCGCCGCGCTACCTGAACGATTCGCCCGGTTATTACGGCGGCTTCGACCCGGAAGATATCGAAGAACTGCTGGAGATGATGCAGCTTAACTTTATCGGCTGGGCCAGCCATGTCGCCGCGTTTACGATGAAGAATCCGGAACGCGCGGAATTGAAAGAAGAGCTGGAGCGGCAGTTCGCTTCGCGCGATCCGCAGATCGCCCGGCAGTTTGCCGAAGTGACGTTTTACTGCGACTGCCGCTCGATCCTGCCCGACGTGCCGGTTCCGGTGCTGATCCTTCAATGCTCGGACGACAGCATCGCCCCGCTCGAAGTCGGCGATTACCTGCACGCCCGTCTGCGCCGCAGCACCCTGAAACATATGACGGCCAAAGGGCATTATCCGCAGCTCAGCCAGCCCGACGAAACGTTCCGGCTGATCGACCATTATGTAACCGGCATGTAATGCCGGAAGAAAGGCAGCCTTGCCATGGATATTCAACTGGATTACGCGCCCGGCGGATATTTCTCGATCTCGGAGAACGGCTTCGTCCAATCGGCCAACCGGACTTTTCTGGATATGCTCGGCCTGAACGATCCCGAAGCGCTGATCGGACAGCATATCGAATCGGCGATGTCCCCCACGAACAAAATGTTTTTTCATACTTACTTCTATCCTTATATCCAGCTGTACGGACGCGTGGACGAGATGTATTTCTCGTTCCGAACCCCGGACAAACAGAATGTTCCCGTGCTGCTCAACGGCGTGCGGCAGGAGCGCGGCGGCGAAATCGCGATCGACTGCGTGGCCCTGCTTATGCGCAAGCGCCTCGAATACGAGAAAGACACGCTGCGCACCAAGCGGAAGCTGGAAGAACTGTACCAGGCCACGCGCGAGCTCAACGGACAGCTGGAATCTCTTCACGTCGAATACGAGAAAAAGCAGCGGGCGCTGATCGAAGTCAATCAGAAGCTCGAAACGCTGGCGCTGACGGATGCGCTGACGGGACTGAGCAACCGGCGCGCTTTCCAGGAACGGCTGCATGCGGAGTTTGCTTCGCTTCGCGCCGGAGGAGCCGTTTGTTCGCTGCTGCTTGTCGATATCGACCATTTCAAAAAAATCAACGATACGTACGGCCACCCGGCCGGCGATCTGGTGCTTGCGGACCTGGCCCGGCTGCTGCGCGAAACGGCGGAAGAAGGCGATCTGCCCGCGCGCTTCGGCGGCGAAGAATTCGTGCTTCTGCTGCCCGGCAGCGGACGCGAAGAATCGATCCGCAAAGCCGAGAGCGTCCGTACGGCGATCGAAGTCCGCGACTGGGGACCGTATCGGGTCACGGTCAGCGTCGGCGCCGCCACGGCGGATACGGATTCCACGGAATCGTCGCTGCTATACGCGGCCGATCTGGCGCTGTATGCGTCCAAAAGCGGCGGCCGCAACCGGACGACGCACGCGGACGATTAACCGGCCGGGTAAACGTTCCGACTCGAAACAAACGAAAGAACCTTCATTCCGCAGCGTACGCGGAATGAAGGTTCTTTTTTTACCATCGAATACGGATTGAGCCGCGCTTACTCTTCCAACTCCAGCAGCTCGTCCACGAATCCGTAGAACTTCTCCGGATCGCTCAAATGCACGTTATGGTCGGAATCCGGCATTTCGCGGGAGATGCAGTCTCCGAGCAGACTTTGCGCTTTCTCCCAGACGTCGTCCGGCATGCTCTCGCCTGTGCGCGCCCGCACCAGCAGAGCGGGGCAGGCGATCTGCGGCAGAATGCCGTACCAATCGACATTGTAGGCTATGTTCGCCGCCATCGCCCGGCCGCTGAACATCATCCGGTAGCCTTCGGGCGTCTCGACAAGACTGTTCATAAAATAATCGAAGCCGTGCCCGCTGCCGAGTTCTTCCCGCATAAATCGCCGCGCCTGCGCGCGATCCGTAAACGGCAGCGGCCAGCTTCCTGTCAGCGGATCGAGATCCGGAATTTGTTCCGGCGGCGTATCGAGGCGCACAGCCGGACCGGCCGGCGTTTTGTCGAGCAGGGCCACTTTGCGGATTCGCCGCGGATACAGCGCAGCGGCGTAGGCGGCATTCTGCGCGCCCATCGAATGCCCGACCAGCACGCACGATTCGATGCCGAGCGCATCCAGCAGCCCGATGGCGTCCGCCGCCATTTCTTCGGCCGTATAGCGCGACAGCGGCTTGCCGCTCAGCCCGTGTCCGCGCTGGTCCGGCGCGATTACGCGATAGCGGTCGCCGTAGCGGCGCATCAGGTCCGCCCACGTCTCGCCTCTGCCCCATCTGCCGTGCAGGCAAAGAATGGCGGGACCCTGCGTTTGCGTATCCAGCACAAACAATTCAATTTCGTTTACGGCCACTTTTTTGCGAAAGATCGATACAGGCATGATTTCCTCCGGTTAAGTAAGACTTTTATATTCAGTATAGCATTTCAACATCATACAACGCATGCAACGCCCGATACTGCTTTAAATTTCAAGGTCTTTAGACCTATCCGTATCAAGCCCCTTGTTTTTGAGAACGTTTCCTTATAAAGTCTTATCAAGAATTTCAAATAAAATTTGCGGGAGGATCAGAAGATGAAAAAGAAAACGATGGCGGCATTGATCGGAACGGGCATGTTTTTCAGTATGGGCGTGGGAGCGTTTGCGGCGTCGAATTTACAGCCGATTCAGGCTTTTCTCAATACGGGCATGAAATTTCAAGTGAACGGCCAGGCGTTTACGCCGGCGGAAGCTCCGATTACATATAAAAACACGACGTATCTGCCGCTCCGTTCGGTGGCCGACGCGCTCGATATTCCGGTGCGCTACAATGCCGCAAGCAACCTGATCCAGCTCGGCGAACAGTCGCAGGGCGTGGCGCTCGCGGTCGGATTCTCGGATATGTACCATACCAAAGATCCGAACAAAACCGTCTACGGCGGCAAAGATTACAAAGAAGTGTACCTCAACGACAGCAGCGGCTCCCGCGGCGGCTCGTTCATGCTGTATCCGAAAAAGAAATATTCGACGCTTGTGCTCCAGGCCGCCGCGATCGGCAAAGATATCGAGAAGCTGACCGTGCAGGACAGCGATACGGATATCGAGCTCAAATCGACCTCGGTCTCCCTGGGCGAAGGACTGAAAACGATCACCGTCGATATTTCCGGCTCCAATTCGCTGTACATCAACGCCGAATTGAAAGACGGCGGCAAGTTCTTCGTTCCGCTGACGACTTCGTACTTCAAATAATGCCAAAACGCTTGAATTCGAAGATGTGAATATCCCATGACATCGTCCGCCGAACCGGTACGCGCCGCGCCTCCCGCTTATATAATGGAGAAAAACGGAAAAAGGAGCATTTGAAATGAAAAAAGCCATTTTTCTGGCCGCCGGCCTGAGCGCCGCGGCGATTTATTTGGGCGGCTGCGGCGCTCAGGAAGCGGAAACGGCCTCCCCGGCCGAAGCGCCTGCCGCGTCTGCGGACGTCCTGCCGGCTTCGGCGGATATCAAACAGCTGACGGCGGATATCGGCGCGGGCCGCGCGGCGGCGAAATCGGCCTCGATTACGTCCAGCCTGCTCACGGTCACAAGCGGCGGCGGAACCGAAACCGAGTACAAGCTGCCGGAAAACGAATTTTTTCTGTCCGTCGCTCCTTATCTCAATCACACCCATCTCTGCGCCGTGCACAATCTGGCCGGCTGCCGAGGCGAGCTGAAAGAGCAGGAATTCCGCGTTACGGTCGTCGGGTCGGACGGCACGGCGGTGATGGAGGATGCCGCCGTAAAGTCCGGCGTCAACGGATTTATCGATCTGTGGCTGCCGAGGGAAGATACATACCGCATTACCATCGGCCAGGGCGATAAAAGCGCCGAAACGCAGGTTTCCACCTACGACGGGGACGACACCTGCCTGACCACGATGCAGTTGGGCTGACCGCTTCGCGCGCGGTTGACAGGGCGTTCTTTTTGCCGCATGATTTGGTTTCCATTATCGA
Organism: Saccharibacillus sp. CPCC 101409; assembly: GCF_030518235.1. GTDB lineage: Bacteria > Bacillota > Bacilli > Paenibacillales > Paenibacillaceae > Saccharibacillus. Next base: position 267,849 of record NZ_JAULSA010000004.1, read on the forward strand.
AGTGCAACCGGGAGGCCAGATGAATAAAAACGTTCGCTTTATCCCCGGCGATACGCTGCGCGAAGGACGGTTCGGCCTGTATACGCTCAAAGCGGAGCTGCCTTTCGATTATACCGAGATCGCCGAGCCGCATCGCCACGATTGCTTTGAAATCTTCTGGGTAACGGGAGGCAGCGGCAGCGCCCGGATCGACTTCCAGACGTACCGGTACTCGCCGCGCAGTTTCTGCCTCATCTCGCCCGGGCAGATCCACGGCTGGGCGGGCAGCGAGTCGGACGATCCGCTGGAAGGCTGGCTGCTCGTGTTCTCCGCCGATCTGCTGTCGCAAACCCGGAATTCTGCCGGCGGCGAAGGCGCGGACGCGCTGTTTCGGCTGATCGGGCGCAGTCCTTTCCACATCGTCGATGCCGAACAGGCTGAGGTATTGAATGGGCTGTTTCGCCTGCTGGAACGCGAATGGGAAGGGCGGCAGCTGTACCGCGAAGAAGCGTTCGCCGGCTATCTGCGTCTGCTGCTGCTGGAATACGACCGGCTTCAAGACCGCTGGGAACGGGCGCACCGCGAAGAAGCGGGCTTCCGCCTGACCGGACAGTATCTGAACGCGGTCGAACAGCATTACCGTACGCCGGCGGGCGTGTCCGATTACGCGTCCATGCTGCACGTCACGGCCAATCACCTGATCGAGTCGGTCAAGAAGACGCTCGGCAAATCGGCGGGCGAAGTGCTGCGCGAGCGACAACTGCTGGAAGCCAAGCGCCTGCTGCGGTATTCGTCGCTGCCGATCGCCGGTATCGCCCGCGAGCTCGGCTACGACGATCCGTCTTATTTCGGCCGCTTTTTCAAAAAGAGTACCGGCTCGACACCCACCGAATTCCGCAAACGGGATTGACCGCGGATGCGGAATTCGGTGCCGACGCCGGATTGAGCCGCTTTTTCCTTTTGAGAAAAAGCGGCTTTTTTTCGGACAAAACGCTTCTTCGCCCGGACTTCTTATGGCACTTCCCCTCTATCCGTTGACGCCTTAACAAGCAGCGGCTACGCTGTACGAGACAATCGCGCGATTGGCGAACGGCCGTAAGGAGGACAACGATATGGAACTTGAACAAACGATCCGGGAACGCCGGAGCATTCGCAAATTCAACCCTGCGCCCGTGGCGCGGGACAAGATCGTAGAGCTGATGCGGGAAGCGGAACGCCTGTGCGTTCGCGACGAAGAAGAGCCGCAGCGGCGTTATCTGTATGCGGGCACGCCGGATGCGAGAAAGCGGCTGGCGGATTATCTGACGGAGAAGATCGAAGACAATAAAGTCGCGAAGCTGGCCCTGGGCAAGCTGATCGGCACTTTTCATAAACGCTTTATGGAGCCGGCCGCCAATATAATCGTGATAGCCAAAAAAGGCAAAAATCCGGCCGAGGGCGCGCGGAACTACGGGACGGCCTGCCGGATTATGCAGAGCTTCCAGCTGCTGGCCTGGCGGGAAAAGATCGGCATGGTCTGGATCACGGAGCCTTTTGTGCTGAACGAACGGTTCTTCGACAGGATCGGTCTGCGCGCGGACGAGCGGTTCGTGGGGCTGCTGCAAATCGGGCATTTCGACAAAGCGCCCCGAGGCCGAGGCCGGACGCCGGCCGAACGGTACTGGAACGTTTTGAGCGCACCCGGCGCGGAAGTTCTCCCGGCAAACGAATCTGAAACCGGAGCCCGTTCCGAGCAGATTCGCTACAAAGACCGGCCGGTCCCGGCCGATCTGGTGCTGAAACTGCTGAACCACGCGGTGTGGGCGCCGAATCACCGGATGCGCGAGCCTTGGCGGTTCACCTATGCGGAGCGCGGAGCGCACGGCAGGGCTGAACAAGCCGCGAACACCGCGCCGCCCGCTCATCTTATCGTATCGATGCGCGCGGAAACGGACGAGCATAAGCGGGACGAAAACCTGGCCGCCGTTTACTGCCTCGCGCAGAACTTCTGCCTGCTGGCCGAAGAAAGAGGACTCGACGCGCACGTTATTTTCCCAAACTGGATGTTCGACGAAGCGGCGGCGCGCAGACTGAAGATTCCGGACAAAGAACAGATCGTCGCCGTGCTGGAGCTGGGCTTTCGCGGCGAGGTCCGGAGCGCGGCCGCAGAGCCGCCGCCGGGTTCCGATAAGGCGGAAACGCTTCGCTGGAGCGAGCTTTAATTGGATTGCGAGCGCCTGCCGATTCCGGCAGACCGGTATGGCCGGCAGGGCCTGGCGGTGCGGAAAATGAAGGCTGTTCGAACTTGCCGTAAACGATAAACGCCGCGGTTCTCGCTGAATGCGAGAACCGCGGCGTTTGCGATTGCGGAGTTGGTGCGGGGCATCTTGCCATGCGCCGAAGAAGGATTATACCGTTTGCGGCGTCCGGGACTGCGCTTCGTTTTCCTGCCGGGCTTCGGCGTGCTTCACAATCTCTTCGTCGCGCGCCCCATGCAGTTCCTGCTCGTTCTGATGCAGTTCTTTCAGCATGTTCCGGTAGATATGCGCTTCCTGATGGGTCAGGCCGCTACGGTTTTCTTTCAAAATCCAGTTTCCGACATTTTTCTTCAAGATTTCGCTTTTGCGTTCCAAGACTTCCGTATAACCCAAGTGCATTCATCCTTTCCCGATTGCGTTCTCCGATGCCGGACTCTCCGTTAACAAACGGTCGAAGCCGCTTGAACCGGCGTCCGGCGTAACGTTTACTATTATACGGGAAAGCTCCGTCGCCCCCAACGAGGGTCAGCCGGACTCAGACGCGGCAGGCCGGCGCCTGTACGGAAGACCCGCCCTCAGCGGACCTATTCGCAAAAGTGCGGCGAGATGCTTGCGTATCCTGCGTTTTGTTGCCGATTTGCTTTTGCGCGTTTCGTTTTAAGCCAGCGCTGTTAACTTCAAGGTCAGTTCGCAGCCCTTCTCCCTAAAACGTTTCTCCGCTATGCGCCAGTTGGGCGCAAGCCGGCTCTCCAGCAGCTTGACGCCGTTCTCGTCCAGCGAAAGTCCGGTCACGATTCCTTCCCCGACTTCGAAATCCTGCCCGGATCGAAGGCCGAACGTTTGCTCCAGCCAGATCTTCAAACCGTTGCGCGTATTGAAGGTGATCCGGTAGCCGTACTGTACCGCGCGTTCCAGCGATTCGCCGTGTTCGGCCGCATAGGACAGAAAATCGTCGTACCGGTAATGCTCTTCCTCCGCCGAAGCCAGCGCTCCGGCGTCGCCGGAATGCGCCGCCGCCAGAATAACGGAGTCCGTTATGCCTTGGCTGCGCGCATGCTCCAGCAGGATAGCGGTGTGCTGGGACAGCCGGGCCGTTCCTTTTAGCGTCTCGTTTTTCGTTTCGCTCATCATCCGATCCTCCCTTTATTTCGTTCGATTTCTTATAAAAAGAAGCGGACCCGAACGGCCTAAATCCGGTCCCGGCGCGCGGATACAAAATGCTCCGGCGCAATTTCGATCCATTCTTCCCGCTCCCCGCATTCTTCGGACTCGCTGTAGATTGGCGGCATGCCCTGCCGTACTTTCGGATCGGGCACCGGGATCGCGGCCAACAGCGCCCGAGTATACGGATGCGCCGGATTGCGATACAATTCCTCGCTCGGCGCTACCTCGACCAGCCGGCCTTTGTACATGACGCCGATCCGGTCCGAAATATGGCGCACCATCGACAGGTCGTGCGCGATAAACAGGTATGTCAGGCCGAATTCGGCCTGAAAGTCTTCCAGCATATTCACGACCTGCGCCTGAACCGACACATCCAGCGCCGACAGCGGTTCATCGCACAGAATAAACTCCGGATTGACCGACAATGCTCGCGCAATCCCGATCCGTTGACGCTGCCCGCCGCTGAATTCGTGCGGATACCGCTCGGCATGCGCGGCTTTCAACCCGACGCGTTCGAGAAAATCGAGCGTACGTTCGCGGATCTCGGTCCGGCTTCCGAAGCGGTGAATCTCCATCGGCTCGCTGATAATCTGAAGCACGTTCATGCCCGGATTCAGCGAAGAATACGGATCCTGGAAAATAGCCTGCATCCGTTGGCGAAAAGGTTTGAGCTGACGTTCGCTCATACGCGCCACGTCGACACCGCCGAATTCGATGCTTCCTTCCGTCACGTCGTGCAAACGCACAATACTGCGCCCGGTGGTCGATTTGCCACAGCCGGATTCGCCCACCAGCCCAAACGTTTCGCCGCGACGGATATGGAAACTGACATCGTCCACCGCTTTTACCACGCTTTTTCTTTGATCTCCCCGGATCGGAAAATACTTTTTCAATCCGCGCACGTTCAGCAGGACTTCGCGATTGTCTGCCGTCTCCCCGATGTTTCCGTTCATACTCTCGCCCCTTTCTCCGGCACGGCGGATGCTTCCGTCTGCCGGGAGTTATCCAGCAGCCAGCACAGCGCCCTGTGCCCGAGCTCGGTTTCCGTATAATGCGGCATCTGCGCGCAGACTTCCATCGCGTGCGGACAGCGTTCGCGGAACGGACAGCCCGGCGGCGGATCGGCCAGATTCGGCGGCGTGCCTTCGATCGCCGTCAGACGCTGTTTGCCTTCTTCTGTGCCCGGTCTGGGAATCGAGCGCAGCAGCCCCTGCGTATAAGGATGCCGGGGCGCGGCAAAGATCCGTTCGACGGGCCCTTCTTCCATAATCAGGCCGCCGTACATGACCACAACGCGCGAGCAGATCTGGGCCACCACGCCCAGATCGTGCGTAATCATGAGTACGGCCGTGCGCGTGCTGTCTTTAAGCTCGCGGATTAAGTGCAGAATCTGCGCCTGTACAGTCACATCCAGCGCCGTAGTCGGCTCGTCCGCAATCAGCAGCTGCGGTTTGCAGGACAGTGCCATTGCGATCATGACGCGCTGCCGCATCCCGCCGCTGAATTCGTGCGGGTACTGGTCGATGCGCGTTTCCGGCGACGGAATGCCGACCTGACGCAGCAGTTCGATCGCGGTTTTACGCGCTTCTTCCTTTCCTAATTTCCGGTGCCGCCGGATGACTTCCGTCATCTGCCGACCTACCCTGACGACGGGATTCAGCGAGGTCATCGGGTCCTGGAATATCATCGAGATCCGATTGCCCCGAATGCCGCGCAGCTCTTTTTCCGTTTTGCCGAGCAGATCTTCCCCATCGAATTCGATCTTTCCTGCCGCGATCCGTCCCGGCGGCTGGATCAGCCGGATCAAAGAGCGCGCGGTCACGCTTTTGCCGCTTCCGGATTCGCCGACCAGACCCACAACCTCGCCGGCTCGAACCGAGAAGCTGACGCCGCGCACCGCCTGTACCGTTCCTTCGCCGGTTTCAAACACCGTACGCAAATTTTCGACGTTCAATAAGTCCGTCATGCTGGTTCACCTCGATTTGTTTCTTGTGCTTACGATAGATACGCATTCGCGTCAGCGCTTGTTCGCTTTGGGTTCGAAAGCCGCGCGGAACACGTCGCCCAGAAAGTTGAACGACAAAACGGTCAGTAGAATAAACAGTCCCGGGAAAACGGCCATATAAGGCGCATCGACGATAAAGCCCTGTGCGTCGTTGAGCATACTGCCCCAGGACGAATTCGGCTGCTTGACCCCAAGTCCGAGAAAGCTGAGCGAAGATTCCATCAGTATCGCGGACGCGATATTGATCGTGGCCGATACAATGATGGTCGGCATCACGTTCGGAATAATATGCTTGGCGATAATGCGCGAAGGGGCTTGCCCGGAAACGCGCGCGTACAGCACATACTCACGCTGTTTGATCGACATGGCTTCCGCCCGGACGATTCGCGCGATATTCATCCAGCTCAACGCTCCTATAATCAGAATGATCGTCCCGATCCCCGGCTTGAGATAAGCGTTCAAGATCAGCATCAGGAAAAAGGAAGGAATCGACATCAGCACATCGACGATCCGCATCAGCACGTTGTCCACCCAGCCGCCAAAGTAGCCGCTCGCCGTGCCGACGATCGTCCCGACGCACACGGCAATCGCCATCGACAGAAAGCCGACGGCCAGCGATACCCTTCCGCCGTACAGCGCACGGGCCAGATAATCCCGCCCGTAATCGTCGGTGCCGAACCAGTGCTGCGCGCTCGGAGGTTGAAGTCTCTCCATCACGACGATCAGGTTCGGATCGTGCGGCACGAGAAAAGCAAACAGCGACACCAGCACGAACACCGTTAATATGACCAGGGCGGCAACGCCCGTTTTTTGCTGTCGAAACTGCGAGCGCAGATGGCGCAAACGCATCGTATTCATTGTTTATTCACCCCGTCGTCTTGATTCTGGGATCTACCGCGCCGTAGAGAATATCGGCGGCCAGATTGCCGATAACAAGCAAAATGGAAGAGATCATGGTAATGCCCATAATAACCGGATAGTCCAAACCGTGGACCGCCGTAATGCCCAGCGATCCCATGCCCGGCCACGAGAATACCGACTCCGTGATAAACGCGCCGGCAATCAGCTCGGGCAGGGACATACCGAGAATGGTAACGACGGGAAGAATCACGTTTTTGAACACATGGCGCAGCAGCACCGTGCCGGTCGAAGCTCCGTAAGCATACTGAATTTGAACGTAATCCTCTTCCAGCTGGCTGATCGTATTGGAACGGATATAACGCATATAGACCGAAACGTTGATAAAGGTCAAAACCGTACACGGCAGGATGCCGTGCTTGAGAATATCCCAGATCGAGTCCACGCCGATCGTGCGCATCCCCATGCTCGGCAGCCAGTGAAACTCGACCGCAAACAGGTAGATCAGCATCATCGAGAACCAGAAGCTCGGAATCGAGATCCCGATATACGACAGCAGGCTGAGAATGCGGTCGGGAATACTGTTTTGCTTGGCGCCGGCCAGCATGCTCAGAGGAAGAGCGAACAGAAGCGAAAGCAGCAAAGATGCGCCCATCAGGCCGAACGTAGCCGGAATGCGCTCCAAAATCATTGTGGAGACCGGGCGATGGCTGACCAGCGAGTATCCCAGATCGCCTGTAAGCACGTTTTTGAACCAGGCGAAATACTGGACATAAGCCGGTTGATCCAGGCCCATGCTCTGCCGGATTCTAGCCACGTCGTCCGCGCCCATATCGGGCGTGACGAAAGACAGAACCGGATCTCCCGGCGCCAGCTTGATAAGACTGAACGAAACGATTGAAATCACGAACAGAAGCGGAATCGCTTGTACGATTCGCCGGATGATATAATTGTTCAAGTGGGTACCTCCGAATGAACGCCGGCCTCGCGGCCGGCGTTATTGGTTTACGGCTATTATTTTTTATACAGCTTCGACAGATCTGCGAGCATAACGACCGGCTTCGGCTGCGCTTCTTCCACGCCGCCGTACGTGTTGTCGATCGCCACGATCGCTTTGGTGTAAGCGATCGGATATACCGTCATCTCGTCGGCGACCTTCTGTTGAATCTGCTTATACAGCTCCTCTCGCTTGGCGGTATCGATCTCGACCGCTCCCTTGCTCCAAAGAGCGTCGAAGTCGGCATCCTTATAGTGTGAGTAGTTGTAGGCCGCGTCGCTCAGGAACAGCGATTTGTAAGCATCGGGTTCGGCTCCCATGATATAACCGCCGAACGACAATTCGAAGTCTTTGTTGTTCATGTCCAGCGTCTTGTTGCCGTACGCCGTGCCATCCATAGGCAGCAGTTCGATCTCGATGCCTACTTCTTTCAGCTTCTGCTGAATATAGAGCGCCTGGCTGGTCTGCGGCTTATTCGTATTGGTGTAAGCCAGACGCAGCTTCAATCCGCTTACGCCCGCGTCGGCCAGCAGCTGCTTGGCTTTCTCGGCATTGTAATCGTACGTCTGCACGTCGTCCGTGTGGTACAGCGTATCCGGCGTCAGGATCGAAGCCGCCGGCTCCGCAAAGTCTCCGGACGAATACGAAGCGGTAATCAGCTCGTTCTTGTCGAGCGCGTACGCGATTGCCTGGCGCACTTCTTTCTTTTGCATCGACGGAACGTTCAGGTTGAACACCATATACTGCAAGCGGCCTTCCGGATAGATTTCCAGGTTGAACTTGCCGGTCTGCTCCAAACGGTTGTAGTCCTGCGTGTCCACCATTCTCATTTGAATTTCGCCGTTCTCGAGCGCCAGATTGGCCGCGTTGGGGTCTTTGGCGATCCGGTAGGTTACGCTGTCCAGATGAGCTTTGCCGGCAAAATAATCGTCGAAGCGTTCCAGCGTCACGTATTCGCCTGCGCGGTACTCTTTAAACTTGAACGGTCCCGAGCCGATCGGGTTGTTGTTTTTTTCGCTTTTCTCGATATCTTTTTCGCCTTCGAACACGTGCTTCGGAATCGGGGACAGCCCCGCCAGTCCGCCTTCGAACGCCGCCGAAACTTCCGGCAGTACAAACTGAACGGTCAGGTCGTCCACTTTAGTAACTTTGACCGGCTTGCCGTCGAGCACGAACTGGTCGCGCGAAGAACTGTGCTGATTCTCATCCAGAATGCTGTCCATCGTAAACACGACATCGTCGGCCGTGATCGGCTGCCCGTCGTGCCATTTCAGCCCGTCTTTAAGCTTGAGCGTATAGGTCAGGTGATCGTCGGAGAAGCTGTCGCTGTCCGCCAGCACATACTCTTTCTTGCCGTCCGTAATCGTAAACAGCGGCGCGTACAACGATTGGTCGATCGTCAGCGTTACGCGGTCGCCGGCATAGATCGGGTTGAGCACTTTCGGATCGTCCTGAACGGCGATGATGATGCTCCCGCCGTCTTTCGGCTGTCCTTCATCGGCTGCCGCCGAGCTTTCGGCGGGTTTGGTTGTTTCAGCCGTATTTCCGCCTCCGCCGCACGCGCTCGCCAGTACGGCCGTAGCGGCCAGAACGAGCGACAGAAGTAAATTTTTGGATTTCATTTCGTGGTTCCCCCTAAGCGGTTACTTTTTGTATGACAATAGAAATATGATATAGCAAGCAGATTCATAAAAGCAAGACTTTTTTCCGAGTTTGCTCATAGGAATTATAAGTTTTTTTGTTCCGAATTTTTAAATTATACTCATTATATGTATATAATTCTATAAAAAGATTTTAAAGGAACGGGGACGAACGAAGCGAATTCCGATGGATTTTTTTCAATCCGTCCCGGTAGACTAACGCTTCCCGATTAGGAAAAACCCAATCGTCAGCGGCGCGGCCCCGCTCAAAACAGATCGATTTGCTCCACCGTCACCGGATTCAGTTCTTCGGCCCGGACGCCGTACTCCGCGAAAAATTCCCCGACCAACCGGCGGTGGCAGTAGCGGTGGTCTTTGCAGAAGCAGATCAAAACGGCATCTTGCCCCCGCAGCAGCCTTTTGTATACGTCCCGCAAAGCTTTCAGCTTCTCTTCGCTCTCCAATTCCCGCCGGAAGCGCCGCTCGTACTCGGACCACCAGCTTTTGTACGGGCGGTCTTTCCACTCGTCGAGATACGTATGGAACAGGTCCGGCGAAGGAGACAGCGCGCGGAGGGGTTCGACGTTCGAAATCTCCGCGCCCGCTCGCGTAATCAGCAGCCGGTCGGCCTGCGTATTCAGCTTTTTCAGTCCCGGCAGGTTCGAAGTGTACAGCCTGCCGGTCGGTTCGGGCGCTGCCGGATTCGTCAAGACGCTTCTCCTCCTTTTCGATGATGGGCTGCCGCGCAATCGCCGCTTTGCTTTTATATATCCCTTATCAAAAAGAACCTTCGCTCTCCGTTTACGCGGAGTTTCGAAGATTCTTCGACTCGACAAACAAAAACCTGCTCTTAACGCCGGACTCGAACCCTTACGGCGGTTACGCTCCGCTCGTTCCGGTCAGGCGCTCCGACAGTTCCCACAGCCGCTTCGCTTCTTCGGGATCGACCGCGTAATCTTTGACGCCGACGCGCGGGCCGTCTTCCGGCGCGGGCTCGGCGATATCGCAGTCCTCGCAGTACACGCCGCCTTTGCCGGCCAACTGCGGAGAGGTCGCCGCCCAGACCTGGGTCGCCGCGCCCTGCTCCGGCGTTTTGAAGCCCGGATTGATGCCGTTGCCTTCTTCGTCGACCCACTTCAGCTCCACCATTTCTTCCCGGCTGAGATGGCGCTGGAGCGGAGTGAGGATACCGCCCGGATGCGCGGCGAAAGCGCGAACGCCCTGCTCCGCGCCGCGCCGGTCCAGCTCTACCGCGAACAGCGAATTGGCCGTTTTGGACTGGCCGTAAGCTTCGAACTTGCGGTAATTGCCTTCGAAGTTCAGATTGTCCCAACGGATTGGCGAAAAATGATGGCCCGTCGACGAAGTCGCGACCACGCGCGCGCCTTCGCCCGCAGTCAGCAGCGGCCACAGCCGGTTGATCAGCGCGAAATGCCCCAGGTGGTTGGTCGCGAATTGCAGCTCCCAGCCCGGACCGACGCGCGTTTCCGGGCTGGCCATCACGCCGGCGTTCAAGATCGCCAGATCGATACTGGCGCCGCGCTCCAGCATCTTCTCCGCAAAGTCTTTGACGCTGCCTAAATCGGACAGGTCGAGCCGCCCCACCTCAACGTTTGCGATACCGGACAGCGCTTCTTCGGCCGCTTCCGGACGCCGGGCCGGCACGATCACGCGCGCGCCGGCATTGACAAGCGCTTTGGTCGTTTCCAGACCGAGACCGGAATAGCCGCCCGTGACAAGAGCCAGTTTGCCGGACAGGTCGATGCCCGCGAGCACCTGCGCCGCCGTGCTTCGGAGGCCGAAGCCGGAATCGATCTTGTGCTGCGGGGTTCTGCGATAAGCTTGTTCCATTCTGATTCGCTCCTTTGCGATTGGCATTCTACCGGCCGAAGGCCGTTTTACTTATTGTAAAGGAACGGAGCTTCGCCGCCAAATCGCGGAAAGTTTCCGCGCTCGGCCGCGCGGGCCGAGACAAGCGCAGCAAGCACAAAAAGAACCTTCGTCAACCGCGTTCGCCGCGGCGTTGAAGGTTCTTCGTTACGGAGCGGCGCAATTCCGGCCGCACAGCCCAATCGGCATCGGCACAGGCGCTTGAGCGCCGGCCGCGCCCGACGGCGGCAACGTTATGCCCGGCGTTCCCGCTCCCGGCGAGCCAGCAGCGCCGCGTTGTCCGTCCGGGTAACCGACAGCGCTTCGGCTCTGGCGTCCGGGAACGCGGCGCGGGCCAGCCCGGTCAGCGCCTGGCCCGGCGGCATCTCCAGGAAAAGACGCGCGCCCAGTTCGTAGAACAGCGTGACGACTTCGTGCCAGCGTACGGTATGCGCGATATTCCGCGCCAGATCTTCGCGCACGAGCGCGGCGGTGCGCAGCGCGCGGCCTTTGTAATTGCCGGCGTAAGGCACGGACGGATCGCGGACTTCGACGGAATCGAGCGCTTCTTCCAGCGCCTGCGCCGCCGGGCGGAGCAGCTCGCAGTGCGAAGGCACGCTCATATTCAGCCGAGAAGCGCGGTTCGCGCCTTTGGCTTTGCAGGCTTCGAGCACGGCATCCAGAGCCGTCAGCTCTCCGGCCAGCGCGATCTGGGTCGGCGCGTTCAGGTTCGCGATATAGACCGGCAGCTTCGCCGCGGACAGCACGGCTTCCACCTGCCGGCGGACGAGCCCGGTGACCACGCCCATGCCGTAGCCGGACGGATAAGCGGACCGCATCCGCCGGCCGCGCAGCCGGACCAGCCGCAGCGCGTCGGCGAAGTCCAGCGAGCCGCACGATACGGCCGCGGCGAAAGCGCCGGCGGAATGGCCGCCGACGAAGTCCGGCCGCGCTCCCTCGGCTTCCAGCAGCCGGGAAACGGCGACGCCCGCCGTACACAGGCAGATCTGGACATTGTCCGTCGTGCGCAGCGCTTCGGCGGTCTCGAATTCGTGGATATCGCGGCCGAGCGTATCGCTCGCTTCCTCCAGCGTCCGCTCCACCTCGCGATGCTCCGGCAGCTCGCGCAGCATCCCTTCGCGCTGCCCGCCCTGGCCGGGAAATAAGAACATAACGCCCATGGCGATTTCTCCTTTCTTTTGCGGTTCGGAAGTAAGTTTATCGAATTAACGCCCGATCTACTCTACGTTATCGGATCAAGTCGCGTTCGAGTCAAATCATTCGAGCCGTTCGAATCAAGTGATTCAAACCATTCAAGTCAAGTCATGTAAGCCGTTTAAATTAAGTAATTCGGATCGTCCAAGTCAAATAAAGTGCTGTTACGACGTGCTCGGGATTGAACCGGTCGGCCCGTGTTAATAACCGGAAAATAAGCATGCGTGCGCGTATGCGCGTACTCAGGCTGCCGAGAAAGCCGGATAGGGTTTCCAACGGAAAATAGCGGCACAGGTACACTTATTTGGGGCGAAAAGCTTCGATTTCTGCAAATAGCGACGCAGGTGCAGCTATTCGGGAGCCAAAGGCCGAATCGAAGCGAAAAAGCTCGAAATAGTTGTATGAGCGCCGTTATTTTCTCGAAAACGTAAGATTAAGCCTGAATAAGGCGCTATACGCAGCTATTTTACATTCGTCCTGCCGCTCGCTTTAGTTCTCCGGCCTTTCCCCCCATCTTTCCTTCCAATCGAACTTACCTATTATATTTACATCTATATTTACATCCAATCGTTTCCCGACAATCCGCGTGCGCGTATGCGCGTACTCGCTTACTATTCAGGCTTCCCACGGATCGGCCGTCAGCTTCGGCCCCTGCGCGGTCTTGAGCAGTACGCTGCCGCCGCGCGCATATTCCGCCAGCGCGAAGCCGCCGCGCGGCGACAGCCCCTGCACGTCCAAACGCGAGTCTTCCGCTCCCCGGCCCGGCACGTCCAGAATCCGCCGGGCTTCTTCGGGCGCGATGCGCCCGCTTAGCAGCACGACGACGTCGAGGTCGCTGGACGGCCGGCAGACCGGGGTTCCGGTCGCCAGCTCGAAGCCCGCGCCGCCGGCGGGCCCCCAGACCAGCCCAAGCCGATCCCAATGATCGGCCGCCGCGTCCAGCGCGCGCAGCGCCGCGATCTCGCCGAGCCGCGGCAGACCGCGCCATACGCGCCGCTCCGCCAGCTCGTACGGCGTGACGCGTCCGGCCGTCTGCTCCGGCCGGACCCGGGCGGCCAGCCGCTCGCGGCGAGCTTCGCCGCGAATGCCGACCGCAAGGCCCCCCGGCGCCGCGCAGCCGCGCCGGACCACCACCCACGGCGCGCGCTCCAATGCGCGCCGCGCCCAGCCCGGCAGGGGAGCTCCCGCTTCCGCTTCCGGGAGCTCCCCTGCGCGCAGCCGCAGCAGATCGTGCGGCTGCGCGTCCAGCGGCGCCCGGCCCGCGCCGCTCAGCCCTTCCATTGGTCCGCCAGACGCCGGCGGACTTCGATCGAAGCGGCGCGCCCCGCGCCCGCCGCTTCCGAAGCCAGCCGCGAGCTCAGGTCTCGCGGACCTTTGCGGGCGTCTTCGATCGCCGCTTTGACGCTGCGCGTTACCGCGGCGAGATCTTCCGCGCCGGGGCTGCCGGCATCGATGCCCGGCAGCAGCTCGTGCAGCGCGCCCAGCCTGGCGAACGAGCGCACGTCGTAAGCCGCGCCCGGCACTTTCTCCGCCGCTTCGTTGAGCTGCTCGATCGTGCGGCGCGTAATCCGCGCCGCGGACGGCTTGGACATGACCTGCACGGTCACGTCGTCGTCTTCGAACGCGATCAGGCGGCTTGCCTGCATGCCGTGCGCGAGGAAAGCGCCGGAGATCGCGTTTCCGACGATCAGCGCCACGACCGGATGCCCGGCCAGCCGGGCCGAAGCGTAAGCGTCGACGGCCGCCGCGCAGGCCAGATGAATGCCCATCAGTTCTTCGCGGTAGCCGTAAGCCTGGCTCGGCACGTCGACGATCGCGACGATCGCGCGCTTGCGGTCGGAGTCTTTGTCGTCTTCGACAGCTTCGCGCACAACCTGCGCGACGGCCCAGCCTTCGTCCAGGCCGACTTCGCCGCGGACCGCCCGTTCGAAGCGGTTGGCCGGGTTCGGCACGACCGAAACGAAGCGCGCCGCTTCGCCGTCCAGTTCGCCGTCGGCGCACAAGACCGACGGAACGCCGCCGGCCGCCGGCGAATCTTCCCGGCCGCTCAGCCGCTCGAACCAGATGCGGCCTCGCGTGCGCGCAGTTTGCGCGCTCTGCGGCGCTTCGTCCTGTTCCCGCCGATCCTGCCGGGATTCCGGCCGCTCCGGCGGCGATTGCTCATTCCGCTCCGGCGATCCTTCCGACGCCCGGCGGAACAACTCGCGAAACTCTTCCGGCGTCAAACGCGCCCGTGGATCGACCGCCGCCAGCAGGCCGCGATAGAATTCGACGCGAGCGCTGCGGTTCTCCGCCGGCGCGCCGGCTTCGAAAGCGGAGCGGATCGCCTGCGCGATCTCCGGAATATCGTCTTCGGCCAGAACATCGGCAAAGCCCGCCGCGACGCGCTGCGCGCCGCCGGTCAGCGACCAGATGAGCGGTTTGTCCGCCGCATCCAATTCGGCGATGCCCGCTTCCTGCTCGATGACTTCCGATCCGTTCAGCTGCAGCCGGCCCTGACGGGTCATAATCAGACGGCTCGACAGTCCCGCCGCGCAGATGGACATGCCGCCGTAGCAGCCGATCATGCCCGAGATCACGCTCACGACCGGCACATGCGGACGCAGCGCCACGATCGCGGCCCCGATCTCCGCGATCGCCAGCAGCCCGTAATTGCCTTCCTGCAGCCGAACGCCGCCGGTTTCCAGCAGCAGCACCGGCCGGGTCGGAATCCCGTTTTCCCGGTCGCGCAGCGTCAGCTCCAGCGCGCCCGCGATCTTGGCGCCGCCTACTTCGCCGATGCCGCCGCCCTGGAATTTGCTTTCCAGCGAGATCACAATCGCCGGTTCCCCGTCGATCGCGCCGCGGGCGACAATCACCCCGTCGTCGCTCTGCGGCACGATGCCCTGCAGCGGCAGATGCGGCGATTCCATCCGGTCGAACGGCCCGACCAGTTCCCGGAACGTGCCGGCGTCCAGCACGGCGCGGGCGCGCTCGCGGCCGCTCAATTCGATATAGCTCCGCCGCGCCGCTTGAATTTCCGGATCAGTTGTCATGTTCGAGAACCTCCATCGCCTGTGCCAGACGCAAATTGACGACTCCCGGCGTCGCGCCGAAATCGTTGATTTCAAGTTTGACCGCTATCGGATACCGCGCGAAAAAACGATCGAACACGGCTTTCCAAATATCTTCGAATCCGTTTGCGGTCGTGCGGATCTTCACGCTGGCCGATCGATTCTCCGACGGTTCCAGCAGCAGTTCCAGATCGCCCGAAGCCGCGACGCCGATATGCGCGCTGTTCGTAAGCGAGCGCTCGGCCGCATATTCATACATGATCGTTTCCAAAACGAAGCACCTCCAAATCGAAAATAAACACCGCTTTACCCCCAACGTCCCGTTCCAACAAAAGGTTCGGATCGACGCTTGAAACAGATGCGGTGCAGACGAACGAAAATCCGCGATGTCCACGCAAGACAAGCCTTTCCATTCCAATCGGTCTTATCCCGCAAGTTTCTCTTTTTGCGTTCGGCCGGCCGCGGAATCAGCGGCAGATCCGGTCCGTATACAGCGCGGCCGCCAGCAGGTCGGCCGAGCCGCCGGGCGATACGCCCAGGCCGACCAGCCGCCGGTCCAATTTGCGCAGCCGCTCCATTCCGCCGCGTGCCGCCGTGCCGCCGGCGGCCAGAATATCGGCCGCTCCGGCCTGCGCGGCTTCGAGCGCCGCGCGCCCGCCGCGGTGCAGCAGGCAGGTGTCGCCAAGCTGCGACATAACGGCCAGCAGCGCGTCCAGGCGGGCGCAGGTCTCGCCCGCTCCCTTCTCCCGGGCCGCCCGCAGCGCGGGCAGACCGAGGCGGGCCACATGCGGAAAGCCCGCCTGCGCTTCCTCGCGCGCGCCGTGTACGCCGTAGCGCCGCGCGGCCTTCGAGCCGTTCGACGCCGAAGCCGGCGCGGCGCGGTCGGCAAAGACCGCGATGCGTCCGGCCGTGTCCAACACCGTGCCGGCTTCGGCGGCCGGTCCTTCGATCGATGCGGCGGCCGTAATCAGGCCGAGCGCCCAGATCGCGCCGCGGTGCGTATTGACGCCGCCCGTCGCTTCCAGCATCGCCGCTTCGGCCGCGCGGCCGATAGCCGCCAGCTCCTCGCGCAGTTCCTGCCCGGGCCGCCGTCCTTGCGCGGCCCGGGCCATGGCTTCAAAGCCCGCGCGCAGCGAGCGCGCCGAGCGGATCATCAGCTCCGCGTCCATATCGCGGGCGTCCACCAGCCCCGGCTTGGGCGTCAGCAGCGCTTCGTCGATCAGCGCTTCGACCGCCAGATCGGCCAGCCGATCCGCGCTCGTCCGCGGCGCGGCCCCGCCCGGCGCCGACAAAAGCGTCGGCCCCCGGCGAACCGTCGCTCCCGATACCCGGCCGCTTCTTGCAGGCACGGCGTCTCCTTGTGTTCCGGCGGCATCCGGCCGCCGGAACGTCGCAGCTTCCCTGTATGCTCTTTCTTCCCGACAAGCGTCTCGTTCGGCGGCTTCCCCGCCTGCCGCTCCCGCGTTTACCAGCTGCGGAATTTGGACGGCGGGTTGTACAATCCTCCGGACCATTCGACCAGCTCCTCGATACTTTTGGCCGCCAGCAGCGAACGCCTGGCGTCCGTGCGGCGAACCTCCAGATCTTCCGGGTACGCGACCAGGCCGCCGCGGCGCAGTTCCTCGTTGACGCTTTCTTCCTGCGAGCGGCCCAGCTCCGTTACGCCAGCCACGGCGGCAATCGCCCGGCGGCGTTCCTCGAGATCGCGCGCTTTGTACAGGTAGGCGATCCCTTCTTCCGTGACCACATGCGTGACGTCGCCGCCGTAGATCATGACCGGCGCGATCGGCAGTCCCGCTTCGCCGGCGACGTTGATCGCGTCCAGCGAATCGACGAACGTCGGCTGCTCGCCGCTCCGGTACGTTTCCACCATCTGCACGACCAGCTTTTTGCCGCGCACGAGCGGATCTTCTTTGCCCGCGATCATATCGAGCCAGGCCTGCGTATCGTGGCGTCTGCCGCCCGGATCGTGCCCCATATTCGGCGCACCGCCGAAACCGCTGAGGCGTCCCGACGTCACGGTCGACGAATTGCCGTCCGGATCGATCTGCAGCGAAGAACCGATAAACATATCCACCGCGTACTGTCCGGCCACCTGCCCGAGCGTGCGGTTGGAACGCATCGAACCGTCCGGTCCGGTGAAGAAAATATCCGGCCGGGCCGCCGTATAGCGCTCCATGCCGACCTCCCCGCCGAAACAGTGCACGCTGTCCACCCAGCCGCTTTCGATCGCCGGAATCAGCGTCGGATGCGGATTGAGCACCCAGCTGCGGCAGATTTGCCCTTTGAGCCCGAGCTGCTGTCCGTAGGTCGGCAGCAGCAGCTCGATCGCCGCCGTATTGAAGCCGATCCCGTGATTGAGCGACTGCACCCGATGCTTCTCGTAAATCCCGCGGATCGCCATCATGCCCATCAGGATATGCGTTTCTTTGATCTGGCGCGGATCGCGGGTAAACAGCGCTTCGAGCTTGTAAGGCTTGTCCGACTCGACGACGTAATCCACCCACGAGCCCGGAATATCGACGCGCGGCACCCGGTCCACGATCTCGTTGACCTGTACGATCACGATGCCGCCCCGGAACGCCGCCGCTTCGACGATCGTCGGCGTTTCTTCCGTATTCGAGCCCGTATACAGATTGCCGTCGCGGTCCGCCTGATCCGCCGCCACGAGCGCGGCGTTCGGAATCAGATCGACGAACATCCGGCCGTACAATTCCAGATACGTATGGATCGAGCCGATCTTGAGCACATCGTCTTCGATCATCTGCGAGATGCGCACGCTCTGCGGCCCGGCATAGGAGAAGTCGAGCAGCCCGGCAATCTTTTTCTCGAAAATATCCAGATGTTCCGGCAGCGAGACGCTCGACATAATCATATGCAGATCGTGCACGGTCTGCGGATTCACCTGCGTAAGAGCCCGGGACAGAAACGACGCCTGCTTCTGGTTGTTGCCTTCGAGCACGACCCGGTCGCCCGGTGCCAGCACCGCTTCCAGCAGATCGACGATGCGGTCCGCGGGCAGCACTTTTCCGTTTACCAGCTTGTCCGCTCTGCCCATCCGGCGAATCTTGTCGTCGCGGCGGCTCGTCCAGATCCGCCGTCCGTCCGCCGTTTTACCTGTACCGCTTGTCATAACCCGTTCCTCCTTCAATCTTCAAACCGGTTCTTTTCCTTTATTTTACGGCCGCTTTTTCATACTGTAAAATATATAAATAGATATAGATTTATAACTCAAAATATATGGATGCAGGTGCCGATCATGGAACTCCTTCAGCTCAAATACTTCTGCAAAGTCGCCAGACTCCAGCATATGACGCGCGCCGCCGAGGAACTGCATATCGCCCAGCCCGCCCTCAGCAAAACGATCCGGCATCTGGAAAACGAACTCGGCGCCGCTCTGTTCGACCGCACGGGCAAGTATATCCGGCTGAACGATTACGGGCGCATTTTCCTGGACTACGCCGAACGCGCGCTCGGCGCGATCGAAGACGGCAAACATCACGTCCGCGACGCGGCGGGCAGCGCCGAAGGCACGATCCGCCTGGCTTTTCCGGTCGGCTCGCATATCGTGCCCGGCCTGCTGGCCGAGTTCCGCCGTTTGCATCCCCAGATTACGTTTACCCTGATCCAGCAGTTCTCCGGTATGGAGCGTCCGCTGTTCGACCTGTGCATCTCGTCGTTCCGGCAGCCGATCCCGGATACGGAAAGTATTCCGCTGATCGACGAGGAACTGTTCCTGGCCGTGCCCGATACCCATCCTCTCGCGAACAGGACATCCGTCCGGCTGGAAGAAATGGCAAACGAACCGTTTATTGCTCTCGTTCCGGGCAGCAGCCTGCGCGATACGACCGATCGGCTGTGCCTGCTGGCGGGCTTCCGGCCGAATATCGTATTCGAAAGCGACAACCCTTCCACGGTGCGCGGACTGATTCGGGCCGGACAGGGCGTCGCGTTTATCCCCGCCGTTTCGTGGGAAGGCTCGACCGGTCCGGAAGCGCGTCTGCTGCACGTCGAAAGCCCCGAGTGCCGCCGCGTCATTTCGCTGTCCTGGTACAAAAGCCATTATTTATCGCGCGCGGCGCGGCTGTTCCGGGAATTTACAGTCGATTATTTTGCGGGACAAGCTTCTTCTTCCATGGATTGATGCGCAAACGACGGATGGCGTTAACTCCTTTTTTCCAAGCCCGGGCGTTAATCCTTTTCGGCTGCCGGAATACCGCCGTCACGCTTCGGCATATCCGCTGCGAGCGGAACCGGCCGAACGATCCCGGTCCTGGCGGCGATATGCGGATAAATGCGGATAATATCCGTTGGTCTCGTAAGCATAGTCTTGAAGCCATCCATATACTTGCGTTGACAATCATAAAAATATGGAGCACACTGATAAAGAAGCTTTTACTTTTAGGGAGGTATGGATATGTCGAAAGTAGCGGTTGTTACGGGATCGGCGGGAGGCCTGGGCAAAGGAATTGCGCAGCGCCTGGCCAAAGACGGATTTAAAGTCGTGCTTCACGATATCAACGAGGACCTTCTGCAATCCACGCTGAAAGAGTTCGAAGCGGACGGTTACGAAGTGCTGGCCGTGGCCGGGGATGTGTCCAAACGCGAGGATCAGTTCAATCTGGTATCGCGGACGGTCGAGAGATTCGGGCATCTGGATGTATTCGTCAACAATGCCGGCATCGATGCGGTCTCGCCTTTTCTCGAGATCGACGAGAAGCAGCTGGACAAGCTGTTCGGCATCAACGTCAACGGCGTGGTGTTCGGCACGCAGGCCGCGGCGGAGCAGTATATCAAACAGGAATCCAAAGGCAAAGTCATCAACGCGTGCAGCATCGCGGGACACGAAGCCTACGAAATGCTGAGCACGTATTCGGCGACCAAGCACGCGGTCAAAGCGTTTACCCACGCCGCGGCCAAAGAATTGGCGAAGCACCAGATTACAGTGAACGCCTACTGCCCGGGCGTAGCCAAAACGAAAATGTGGGACCGGATCGACGAAGAAATGGTCAAATACGACGACAGCCTCAAGCCGGGCGAAGCGTTCGAGAAATTCTCCAGCGCCATCGCGCTGGGACGCTACCAGACCCCGGCGGACGTGGCGAACCTGGTCTCGTTCCTGGCTTCGGACGACGCGGATTATATTACCGGTCAGGCGATTCTGACGGACGGCGGGCTGGTATATCGGTAAGATTGTGATTCGCAGCAGACAGAAGCTCCGCCCGATTGGGCGGAACTTTTTTCGTTTTTCTAAAGACCGCGCACTTCGCGTTCTTCGTCCGGCTCTTCCTCCAACAGTTCGATCTCTTCGCCCTGCCGCTGTCTGTGCCGAATATTTTCCGTGCCCCAGGCGCACATGACTTCTACAATCCCGTTGGCGGTAATACCGTAGTCGGTCAGGCCGTATTCGACTTTGGGCGGCATCTGCTCATACACTCGCCGCCGCACCAGTCCGTCTTGTTCGAGTTCCCGAAGCTGCTGGATCAGCACTTTTTGCGATACACCGGGAATTTGCCGCTGCAGCTCGCCGGTGCGTTTGATGCCGTTCATCAGCTGGCAGATAATCAGCGCTTTCCATTTGCCGCCGATGATTTCAAGAGTCGCTTCGATGCCCTGACGATACTGTTTCATAGCAGCTCCCGCATCAATTTCAGAATCTGCCGCGTGGTGTTGACGTTGCGGGCGGTCATGTGGGCGTAGAGTTTGGAGCCGACCAGTTTGGTCATTCCGCTGCGGCCGGCGTCGGCGCGGCTCACGGAATACAGTACCGCGCGCGGGGCGAACAGCAGCGTGCCGACGCCCGGCGTCAGCGGAAGCTGTTCGGGAACGGAAGATTCGTCCACTTCGTCCCAGAGAAACAGGACATCGCTTTTCATCTCCGCGTCGTTGCTCCACTTTTCCGGCAGTACGGCGGCGATCGCTTCCATTTCGTCCAGGCTGCGGATAAGCACCCGGATGCGCAGCCCGAATTCGTCTTCGATCGCTTTTTCCAGCATCGCGGCCAAATCCGCATGGGCGAGCCCGTCGTTGGCGAACACGATATTCCCGGAATTGATATACGTTTTGACCTTGTCCATGCCTGCGCGTTCGAACGCGCTTTTTAGCGTCTTCATATCGACTTTGTTGTTTCCGCCAACATTGATTCCGCGCAGCAGCGCCGTATAGATCATCGCACTCTCTCCTTTTCCGATTCGTCGATTCCGTTTCTTCTAATCCCTCATTGTGGCACACATTTCCGGCCCGGTCCAGTACGCACTTCGAGGTAAGAATGTGACTTTACAGTGTGTATTTTCATCGCCGGGAACCTGTACGATAATGACGGTATCCGAACCTGCAAACGAAAGGAGATCAGCCCCGTTATGAAAACACTTGTCATACTCGCGCATCCGAATTTGAACGTGTCCCGGGTGAACCGCCGCTGGAAAGAGGAACTGCTGCGGCATGCGGATCGGATTACGCTGCACGAGCTTTACCCGGAATATCCCGACTGGACGATCGACGCGGCCCGCGAGCAGCGGCTGCTGGAGGAGCACGAGCGGGTGGTTTTACAGTTTCCGCTGTACTGGTACAGCTATCCGCCTCTATTGAAAAAGTGGTTCGACGACGTATTCGCCTACGGCTGGGCATACGGCTCGTCGGGTGACCGCCTCAAAGGCAAACAGATCGGGCTGGCGATGTCGATCGGCGATAAACGCCGCAATTACGAACCGGACGGCTCCGTCTCTTTTACCGTAGAAGAAGTGATCGTTCCGTTCACAGCCAGTCTCCGTCACGTAGGCGCGACCGCGCTGCCGCATTTTGCCGCTTTCGGCGCTTCGTTCGGCGCAAGCGACGAGGAGATCAAGCGCAGTGCGAAAGATTATGCGCGTTATGTATTGAGCGAAGACCATTTGCCGCGAAGATCCGAGTGAACGACAGCTTATAAAACCAGAAAAAAGCCCGAATAACCGGGCTTCTTTCTGGACTGTATTCCGTGTACCGCCTATTCTTCTTCCTCCACCGGTTTCCGCAGCGCTTTCAAACGGTTATTCCGTTCGCGCGGCCGGATCGAAATCCTCCTCGCTCAGCAGAATGTCCCGATCCAGGCTGTCCACGCTTTTGGCGACGACCAGACCGCTGAATACGTCGGAGTTGACGTTGAGGATCGTGCGGATCATGCCGGTAAACCATTCCACGCCGGCAAAGATCGCGATGCTTTCGATCGGCAGTCCCATCTGCGGCACGACGATGGACAGCGCGATCAGCCCGCCGCCGGGCACGACCGCGCTGGCGAGCGAAGTGAGCGTAGCCAGCACGGCGATAAAGATAAAGTCGTTCATGCCGTGGTGCGCGCCGTAGATCTGTCCGATCGTGGTCAGGGTCAAAGCCATAAACATCGCCGCGCCGTTGCTGTTGAGCGACATGCCCAGCGGCAGGACGAGCGTGGACACTTCTTTGCTCATCCCGAGCTTTTTCTGGGAATCCTCAAGCGCCGTGGGAAGCGCGACCGCCGACGAAGTCGAAGCGAGCGCGATCAGGGACATTTTGCCCATCTTCCGGGTCAGCGTAACGATCGGCACCCGGCAGTACACGGAGACGACGACTTCCCAAACGATCAGAAACAGCAGCGTTGCGCAGGCGTAAATCAGCAAATATGACAGCAGCGGACGAACCACGTTGATTCCGTATTTGGAAATCGTACTGGCGATCAGCGAGAAAATCCCGATCGGGGCCAGCTTCATAATCAGTTCGATCATTTTAAGGATAACGCCGTTAAACTCTTTCAAACCTTTCAGGATCGACAATTCCCCTTCGGACGATTTTAAACTTAACGCAATGCCGAAGAACGCGCCGAATACCACGATATGCACGATGGTGCCTTCCGACAGCGATTGCATAATATTCGTAGGAAAAAAACCGATCAGCAGTTCGCTGAACGTCGCCTGAACCGTCTCGACGTCGACGCCCGGCGCCACGGTTCCGCTGATACTTTTGCCCGGCTGGAAAAAGGCCGCAAAAAGAACGCCCCATGCGGACGCGAGAGTGGAAGATACCAGAAAAACGACGATCGTCCGCAGGCCTATCCGGCCCAATTTATGAATTTCCAGGCTGCCCATTGCCGCTACCATTTGTCCCAGGATCAGCAGCACGATGCCCATTTGAATCAGTCTTAAAAAGATCTCGCCCAGAAACGCTGTGCGTTCCGCCCATCCGCTCAAGAAATAGCCGAATAATCCGCCCAGCACGACGGCGATCATAATTTGGGCCGTTAAATTGAGCGTCTTTTTGTTTTTTGCCAAAATTCCAGCTCCTTCTTACAAATTCGAAATTAAGGCCGACCCTTTCGCCGACTGCCTGCGCAGCGACGAAAGGGTCTTGTTGGTTTGCTTCATATTCGGTGATTATACGGCCTGGACGGGATTGCCCGCCAGTACGACGGTAGCCGAACCGCCGGTGAAGATCGAAGCGATGTTTTCCAACGACGTGATAATCGCTTTGCTCTGCGGACGGCTTTCCACAAACGAAATCGCCGCTTCGACTTTGGGCAGCATGCTGCCCGGCGCAAATTGATTCTCGCCGATCCAGCTCTTCAACTGGTCCACGGTTACGTCTTCCAGCTTCTCCTGGTCGGGTTGATTATAATTTACATAGACGTTGTCGACACCTGTCAAAAGGAACAAATAATCGGCTTCGACCAGATTCGCCAGTTTGGCGGACGCGAAGTCTTTGTCGATTACGGCTTCCACGCCTTCATAACCGTACATCGCTTTCTTCACCGGGATGCCTCCTCCGCCGGCCGAGATCGTCACATAGCCGCTTTCGATCAGCGTTTTGATGACCGGGTACTCGACGATCGTTTGCGGTTTGGGGGAAGGCACGACTTTGCGGTATCCGCGGCCCGAATCTTCCACATAAGTCTCGCCCGTTCCCGCCGCCGCCTGCTGCGCTTCTTCGCGGGTGAAGAACGGACCGATCGGTTTCGTCGGATTCGCGAACGCCGCATCGTTCTCGTCCACCACGACCTGCGTGACGATCGACGCCACCTGGTTGACGAGTCCGGCTTCCGCGATCGCTTCGCTCATCGTGTTTTGCAGCCAGTAGCCGATGCTTCCCTGGGTCATCGCCACGCAGGTATCGAGCGGCAGAGCCGGATTCTTGTCGGATTGGGCCAGCGACTGCTGAAGCAGCAGATTGCCGACTTGAGGCCCGTTGCCGTGGCTGATAATCAGCTGGTGTCCCTGTTTGATCAATTCGACCAGCTGTTTGCTTGTATGACGCAGCGCTTTGATTTGCCCCTCGGTGGACGGATCTTCGTTCAAGATCGCGTTGCCGCCCAGAGCGATTACGATTCTTTTTCCCATAACAGCCTCCAATTTGCTTGTTTCAAAAAAGTAAGAACGCCGAACAGACTGTCGCTGCCCGATGTCGCCCCGTATGCCTGGATCCGCCGGATCGCTTCGATCGTCCGCGCCTCGTCGGCCGAGCGGATCGCTTCGCACAGCTCGATCCATGCGGTATTCGCATAACCGCCGAGCAGCGCCCGGTAATACGCCATGCTGATATCCGTCGTCGACCTCCGCTCCAGCAGCTTCATCGTCAGGTCGGCCAGCCGCGTCCCGCTGCCGGTTATGCGCTCAAACAGGATCATTCCCTGCAAAAAGTCGTCGCCCGAAGGCGTCAATCCGACGCCCGCGCCGATCAAAGAGCGGACGGTTTCTTCGGCCAAACCTTCCGGCGTATCGACGAATTTTTCGTACAATCCGCTCAAAGGCGGCAAAGCGAACCCGGACCGTTCCCGCACTCCGGCTGCTTCGAGCCGCTGCGACAAACCGCTCCGGCTCAACTGCTCGGCGCTCACATGCGGGATCGACAGATCCACGCTGCGGATCGCCGGCAGCGTCGCGGTTGTGACCAGAGGCCGGGTGTAGCACGTCAGGGTCAGTCCGAGGTCTTTGTCCGATTGGGCAAAAAAGGCGCTGATTCTCACCGCGTCGCCGACCGACAGCGCCGCCCGGATAAGCTCGAAAGCTTCGGAGCCGAGCGCAAGCCCGATCGCCGACAAGCCTTCTTCGCTTTTCCCGACGAACACCAGACGATCGCCGCAGTCCAGGTTGAATCCATTCCGGAAAATCGAATGGACTCTGGCCCGCACGGCGCCTTTTTGCCGGATTTGCCGTTCTACGTAGGCGCCGATATAAGAGCTGATCGAAGCGTTCCGAATGATCGGACCGCGATCATTCATCCCCGGCTTGGATGCCGAGCGACTTGGCGTAAGCGATCAGGGCATTCTCGAAACATACGAGAGGCGCTCTGACGGTGCCCGCGCCGATCTGGCCTACGCCTGCTTCTTTGTGCGCGATGCCCGTGTTGATAATCGGGGTGATGCCGGTCTCGACGACTTTGCGGATATCGATGCCGAGCGTCGCGCCTTTGAAGTTCCAGTTCGGAATCGCCCAGGTCGGGTTGTTGGTGATGGAGATACGCTGCATCTCTTCCGAGATGAGCTGCGCGTCGTCCAGACCGCTCAAGCCGACAAAGCGCGTAACGCCCGGAGCCGCGATCATCGCCATGCCGCCGACGCCGACCGTTTCCGTAATGGCGCTGTCGCCGATGTCCGGGTTGGCTTGTTCGGCCGAGTAACCCGTGAAGTACAGGCCGTCCGGCGTATTGACCGGACCGTTAAACCATTCGTCGCCCAGGGCGCTGATGCGGACGCCGAAGTTTTCCCCGTTGCGCGCCATGGTGGTGACGACGCAGCCTTCTTTGATTTTGCGCGCGTAATCGACCATCGCTTTGCTTGTCGCCATCATGATATTGAGGAAGAATTGATCCGTGTTCGCCAGGAATTGAATCACGTCCGCTTTATCCTGCTGATCGACGTCGAGCATGGTAATCGCCGGCGTGATTTCTTTCAGGAAGACGAGCGACGCCGCGATATTGCGCTGGTGGAACTCGTCGCCCATGCCGATCGCCCGGGCGATCATCACGTTCAGGTTCAAGCCTTCGTCGAACGTTCTCAGCGCCTGGCCGAGCACCGGACCCAGCACGTCGCGCATCCACTTGAGGCGGTTGATGACGTTCTCGTTGTTGGCGCCGAAACGAAGCACTTCGCCGATGCCTTCGTTCATGATGCAGAAGCCGGTCGTGCCGTCCGTTTTGTTCTCCACGATGAATACCGGGAAGTTCGCGGACGTGATGCCGCCCATCGGACCTACCGCGCCCGCATGGTGACACGGAATGAATTTCACTTCGTTGTTCTCGAGCTGACGGCGCGCGTCGTCCTGATCGGCCGCCCAGCCTTCGAACAGCATGGCGCCGATCACGGAGCCTTTCATCGGGCCGGTCATGTTCTCGTACTTGATCGGCGGTCCGGCATGCAGGATCACTTTCTCGCCGGTGTTCAGCTGCGGGATCACTTCTTTGGCCGGACGCGCGTCCACCAGGAACGGCTGCGATTCCAGCAGACGGCCGACGATTTTATCGTTTGCCGCGTTGATCTCTTCTTCGCGCTTCTCCAGCTCGTTCAGGATGCGGATCAGCTTTTGATTGCCGCCGGCTTTAGGACGCCACGAGAACTGCAGCGCTTTGCCGCCGAACGCGGTGATCGATTCGGTGAAGCTTTGAATCCCGATATTGATAACGCGCGGCACGCTGCTTAGCAGTTCGAGCACTTTCTCGCCCGGCGCCGGCACTTCGATCTTCGCTTCGGTATATTCGACGCGGCCTTTATCGGCGGTTTGAAGCTCGCGGCCCATCAGTTTCAATGCCAGCCTGATGGCGCGGGCATTGCTGCTTTCGACGATTACGCCGGCGTCCTGCAGCGTTTGAACGGCCTGCGCATAGTTCTGCGGGTCCTGCTCCGTGCCGACCACGGTGCCGATCACATGCAGCTGGCGGCTTGTTTCCCTGGCCTGGGCCAGGGCGTCTTTGATGCTCGGCGCAAGCGCGCCGGCCATATCCGCATGCGCTCCGTAACCCAGTACGACGTCGACCAGGATGATGCCCGTCGTGTCGTCTTTGAGCACTTCTTTGAGCTTGTTCACGCGCACTTCCGGATCGATCATCGGATGGGGTTTGCCCTGTGTGTACACGTCGTCGCCGAGATCCATCACCTGGAAGCCCTGCGTGTTCAGGATATAGCCTTCTTCGCCTTTGACGTTGTCCAGGCCCAGCGCGTCGGAGATCAGCGTCGCCGCTTCGCTCGCCAGCGTTCCGCCGGAGTACAGCCCTTTGACCGTTTTGCCCGCCGGCAGCGGCCGATCGACCGTAAATTCGATCGGCTCGTTGTAATTGGCCCGCACTTCGTCGCCGTTCGCGATATCGACCGCGATCTTGGCGGCTTCTTCCAGCGTGTACGCCAGCGATACGTTGCCGATGTGCGCTTCCGGCTTCTCGCCCAGGAACAGCGCCACAACCGGCTTGGACAGCGATTGCAGCAGCTGCATCACGTTGTCGCGCACTTTTTTGGAGGGCGGTTTGGAAATAATCAGGATCACGTCCGTCGGATCGTGCTGCTCCAGCGCGACGACCGCGTCGATCATGGTCCGCGCGTCGACGCCTTCTTTCAGGTCGCGTCCGCCGGTGCCGATCGCATGCACGACGCCGCCGCCCAGACGGTCGATAATCGTCGTGGCTTCCTGGATGCCGGTGCCCGACGCGGCGACGATGCCGATATTCCCGGGATTGGTCACATTGGTGAAAGCGAGCGGAATGCTGGATAATACGCCCGTTCCGCAGTCCGGACCCATCAGAAGCAGTCCTTTCTCATGCGCTTTTTGCTTGAGGCGAATTTCGTCTTCCATGCTGACGTTGTCGCTGAACGAGAAGACGTGCAGGCCGGAATCCAGCGCTTTCTCGATTTCGCCGGCGGCATAGATGCCCGGAATAGACAGCAGGGCCAGATTGGCGTCCGGCATTGTCTCAAGCGCGTCTTTCCAGTTGTCCACGCTGACTTCGCCGCCGCTTTTTTTGCTGCCCGCAAGGTCGCTCAAGAAGCGCTTTACTTCTTCCACGACGGGATCCAGCACCTTGGAGTCGTCGGATTCGACGACGATCGCCATATCGTTGGCGCCCGCCGCCTGCACTTCCCCGGTGAACAATCCGGCCGCTTTGAGGATGTCTTTGTTCGCGTCGGTCGCCATCATGACCTGCCCCTGCTTCACGCCGTCCAATTTATTGATGGAGTTGGTTAACAACATTAAGTTGATCGAATCTTGATAATTATTTTTTTGAATCACGGAATATAACATGAATATCCTCCTTTTGACTACCAGTATAACCGCTTTCATTAGAACGAAATATGCACACACTCTATAAAAACGCTCCGCCTTTTGTGCACTTTAAATAAAAAAGCCGGAGACGCTTTGTGCTATGTTAATAGCAAAATACTATGGAAATTGGATAGAAAGGCGCTGATTAAACTGAACGATTCTTCCGGCTTCGAATGTACGACCGTTCCTGTTCATACGGTCGACGGCCTGCAATTGAACGGAACTTTTTATCGCGGAACAGGCAATCGAATTTACAAAGGAACGATTCTTTACCTGCACGGCGGAGGCCTGATCTTCGGTCATCGGGAAGATCTGCCCGAGCCTTATATCTCGCTGCTGACGGAGAGCGGCTACGGCCTGCTTGCGCTCGATTATCCGCTCGCTCCCGAAAGCAAGCTGCCCGATATCATGCGGTCGATCGGCCGGTCTGTCGAATGGTTTGTCCGGGAAGGCCCGCACATATTGAACCTGGACCGCTCGGATTATTATCTGATGGGACGTTCCGCCGGCGGGTACCTGGCTTTGTACCATGCCGCGCATGCCGTCGTCCGGCCGCGCGGTGTGATCGCTTTTTACGGCTACTACAGTCTGAACGATCCCGGCTTCCACGTCCCCGGACGGCACTTCCTCCAGTATCCGCGGGTGTCCGACGCGACGATGCGCAGCCTTGCCGCCGACAGCCCCGTCGCAGCCTCTTCGTCGGAGCAGCGTTACCTGCTTTACCTGGCCGTTCGTCAGCGCGGGAACTGGATTCCTTTCGTTTCCGGCGACCGGAACCCGGTCCGCGATTACGAACTGACCAAGCAGCAGCTGGCCGGCCTGCCCGCGACGTTTATCGCCGCCGCGAACCGCGATCCGGACGTGCCGGTCAGACAATCGAAAATGCTGCATAAGTACATCCCGGATAGCGAGCTTCATCTGGTCGACTCGGCGGAACACGACTTCGACCGCACGCAGACAAACGAATTGGGCCTGGACGTCTACCGCAAACTCGCGGCATGGCTGGATCGAAACTCCGAACTTTAATACCCGGACACATGACAAAGCAGGACTATTGGTCGGATTAAGCCTTCCAATACCTTGTCAACGCTAAAAGTAAGATTAAGAGTTGACAAGGTATTAATAGCCCTGCTTCTTTATGAGTTTTTAGTTAGACGCGAGCCGCTTTTTTGGAAGAAGAAGTGAGCGAGCTTATCGTAAACACTACCGTACCGATCAGCAGAATAATCGCCCCGATATAGAATCCCCATTGGCCCGAACCGGTGGTATCGATAATGTAACCGGTCAGCGCCGGCGCAATCACGGACGACGACATCCCGAAGAAGTTGAATACGCCGAGCGTGGACGCGACCGATTTGGAATCGGCTTTATCGGTGATGTAAGAAATCAGGACGGGATCGACAGCCAATTTACCGAGGAATCCGTACATCAGCAGCACGCCGGCGAGCAGTCCCGCATTCGGCACGAAGACCGAGACCGAGATCAAGACCACCGACGAGATTTCGAGTCCGATAATGATTTTCGGCTTGTTGTGCTTCATTTTGTCGGACAGGCTGGCAAAGTACAAAGCACCCGGAACCGCGGCGACCGCGATCATGGACGTAATCAGGCCGATCATCGAACCCTGGATGCCGCGTTCGGACTCCAGGAATTTCGGCAGCCACGTGACGATCAGGTAATACGCGTAGCAGGTCGAGAAATACAGCAGATAAGAAGCCACGAGTTCTTTGCGGAACAAGCCTTTTTTGGGCTTGGATTCTTCCGAAACGGCTTGAGCCAGCGGCTCGATCGTTTCGTCGCTCGCGGCTGTTTTGGCCGCCTGCGCGGTCGGAACGTTTTGCGGATTTTTGGCGCCCACGATCATGACGGCAAACCAGACGACCAGGAATATAATCAGGCCGGCCGAGATAAAGACCATCGTTTGCCACGGCAGATGCAGCTGCTTGACCAGGAACGACGAACCCGTCATCCCCAGGATCAGGCCCAGCGCGGAACCGGAGTTTACGATCGCCGTCGCGATGCCTTTCTTCTCGGGCGGAACGTGCTGCGCCGTAAGCGAGAACGCCGCGCCGTAATACGTGCCACAGCCTACCCCCGCCAACACGGAACCGATATAGATCATGGTTAGATTTTGAGCGAATGCGATTGAGATAACCCCCAGCGCAAATACGATAAAGCCGGGAATCAATACTTTCTTCTGGCCGAATTTGTCGACCATGATGCCGGAAGGAATCTGGAGCGCCGTGTACCCGAAGAAATAACAGGAAGCGATCAGGCCCATCGCCGCGTTGGTTTGCGGACCGATCGTGCCTTGAATTTCCGTATAAATCGGCGAAAGCATGGAGCGGTATACCCAGATAATCGCCCAGCCCATACAGAACGTAAAGACGACTCTTTTCCAATAATTCGGCGGGTAAATACTTTTGTTTTGAAGTGTAGACATCGCTACCCAACTTTCTTTTTTAGTCTATCGATCGATTAATAGGCCAATCGTTTCAGGGCTTCGGCCAGCGCTTGTACGCCCTGCTGGATATCGACGGCTTCCGTATGCTCCGCCGGGTTGTGGCTGATGCCGCCGATCGAAGGAACGAAGATCATGCCCGTCGGCACGCGCGGCGCAAAGATTTGCGAATCGTGTCCGGCGCCGGAGTGCATCGCCTGATAATTCAGGCCGTTTTCTTTGCATACGCTTTCGATGGTTGCGATGATGTCGGCGTCCATCGGCACCGGCTGCTCGTTCATCCAGTTATCGATTTCGATCTCGATGCCCATCTTGCCGGCGATGTCTTTCATATCGCTCTCGATCTCCCGCGTAAAGCGTTCCAGTACCGCAGCGTCGGTGTGACGACAGTCCATCGAGAACAGCGTTTCCCCCGGAACGACGTTCACGGTGTTGGGCTTGGGCTCCACTCTGCCGAACGTAAGCACGAGCGGATTGCCTTCGGCTCTGGCTTTGTCGAGACTCTGCGTCACGATGCGGGCCATGCACTCGACGGTGTCTTTGCGATATTCCATCAGCGTCGTACCCGCATGGTTGGCTTCGCCTTTAAGCGTGATCGTATATCGTTTCTGGCCCACGATCGCGTTGACGACGCCGACTTTTTTGCCGGTGTTCTCCAGGAAGTTGCCCTGCTCGATATGCAGTTCAAGGAAAGCGGCAATCCGGTTGTGCCGCGGTTCGCCTTGCATAAAGTCGAATCCGGCTTCGCGCATGGCGTCGACGAATTTCACGCCCTGGGCGTCCGCGATTTGTTCGACGTCTTTGCGATCGGCAATGCCGAAAATATTCTTGGACCCCCAGAATACGTAAGGGAAACGGGAGCCTTCTTCTTCGGCCATCGAAATGATTTGCAGGGACTTTTTCGGTTTGCCTTCGCTTTCCAGCAGTCCCTTGACCGCTATGTAGCCCGCCATGATGCCAAGCTGTCCGTCCAAGCGACCGCCTTTGACCACGGTGTCCACATGGGAGCCTGTCGCGATAATCTCTTCCGGCTGTTCCGTTCCTTCGATCGTGGCGAACAGATTGCCGACGGCGTCGAATTCGACGGTCATGCCGAGGTCTTCGAATTTCTTCTTCAAAGCCTGCTGCGCGTCGATCCAGGATTTGCTATAAAGCAATCGAGTGGTACCGGGACCTTCGACATCCGATATGTCCGAAATCCAGTCCATCAGCTCGTCGATTGTTTGCGGTTCGGGTTGGATCACAAAAGCTCACCTCGTTTTATTTTTGTGTGGGTCAAGCTAGGTTCAGTATAAATACAACCGCTTTCAATAGCATTGGTCATTTATACAAAACGTTGGGCGGGTTTTGTTTAATCTGCACATTTTGAGTGAGCCGTTTAGCTTTAAAATCCTATTCGTTAAAGAGGCTTAGAAGCTGCGGGAGAAATTCTTTAGCGTAGGCTTTCGATGTGTCTTTCTTCGAAAGACTTTAGGTCGCGTGTTGAAATCGGGAAGCTTTGATTGGATTTTAATGGAAGCCCCCCGATTTCAAAGGCGATCACTATCAAGCATATCCTTCCGAAGTGACTTTCTCCGAAAGTCTTGACTTCACTGAATTTTTCCCTCCGCTTATTGGCCTCTATTAAAACCTACGTTTAAAACCCATGTCTTCTAACGGTCCACGACTTTTTCTGAAAGTCTGTAGTCTGCCCTTGCGACGCTATCGTCCTCGAAAGTTTATGCACCGCTTCCAAAGCGACTTGCTCCGAAAACCTTTACTCACCGAATTTTGCTTTCGACTTATCGACTTGGCGGCGTTAAAGGAATCCGGTTGTTCGGCACTTTATGGATTCTTGCTTACTTGGTTTCTTTCGAATCGGCCAGATAGACGTCCAGGGCGGCTTTGACGGCTTTTCCGGGGTGGATCGGGGCGTCGAAGTAGAGTAAAGCGGCTTCGAGGGCGCCGAGTACGTGCAGGACGTTTTCTTTGCGGCTGCTGTAGCCCATGTTGCCGATGCGCCAGATCTTCCCCTGCAAATCGCCGAAGCTGCCCGCGATTTCGACGCCGAATTGTTCCAGCAGGAAGTCTTTGATCGCGGCGGCGTCGATGCCCGGAGGAACCAGGATGGGCGTGACGGTCGGGATCTTGGTGGCTGCGTCGCCGTAAATCCCCAGTCCCATCGCCCGGATGCCCGCGACGACGGCCCGGTCGTTCAGGCGATGGCGGGCGTAGACGCGCTCGATGCCTTCTTCCAGCAGCAGACGAAGGCCGGTATGAATGCCGTAAATCATCGAAGTCGCTTCGGTATGATGGTTGATCCGGCTGTCGTTCCAGTAATGGATCAGCTGGCTCAGGTCCAGGTAATTGCTCTGGATAAAGCGGTCGTTGCGGTCCGTCCGGCTGAGTCCCAGTTCTTTCTGGTAGCGCGATTCGATGACGGTTTGGGCGCGTTTATTGAAGGTGATCAGCGATAATCCGGACGGCACGCTGACGCATTTCTGGGAACCGGCGATCGCGACGTCGATGTTCCATTTATCGACCTCGATCTCCATTCCTCCGTATGTGGCGACCATATCGACGACGAACAAGACGTCTTGGCCGCGGCAGTAGGCGCCTACTTTTTCCAGTGCCTGCACTTGTCCGTTCGCCGTTTCTCCGTGCACCATCGCGACGATCTTCGGCTGCACTTCGGCAATCTTGTCGATAATCTCCTGCTGATCGAATGTTCCGTTCCAGTCCTTTTCCAGCATGATCACTTCCGCCCGCGCGCGCTGCGCGATCTCCGACAGCAGGTACGCGAAGCGGCCGTAAGCGGGAATCAGCACTTTGTCGCCCGGCTCGATCAGCGCGATCAAAGCGGCTTCGATCCCGGACCGGGACGTCCCGTCAATGACAAAAGCCTGCTCGTTGACCGTGCCGAACGGGACTTTGATCATTTCTTTGACTTCGTTCATGATGGACAAAAAGGCCGGATCGAATTGACCGAGGATCGTATGGCTCATGGCGCGCAGCACTTTCGGATGCGCTTCTACCGGTCCGGGCGTCATAATCGTTCGTTGCGGAATATCCAGTTCTTTGAACATGTTTATTTTCTCCATCTCTCTTAGGGCGTGTCTTCAAATCTGCTTCTTTCGAGGTTTGAAGACACGCCCTGGTATTTACTTGACTGTCGTCACTCCGGCCGTTCGGCAGACATGCTATACTTTATAAAGAATCATTCTTTCGGTTCCATACAGGCTTACAGAAAGGATACAGATATGACGACAATAGCCGACATCCTCAATCTCTCCCGCTACTCGGATCTCAAGCTGCTGACGGACGAGCGTTCGGTCGATACGCATCAAACGATACAAAGCGTGGAAATCTCCGAAACGCCCGATATCGAACATTATATTCCCGCCAATGTGCTGCTTTTGACCACGGCGATGAGTTATGCGGACGACCAACAGGGACTGATTGCGTTGATCGACTCCCTGATCCGCGCCAAAGCGGTCGGCCTCGGCATCAAAACGGGACGGTTCCTGGGCGAAATTCGACCCGAAATTATCGCGTACGCGGAGAAAGTCCATTTTCCGCTGATCGATATTCCCAATACGTACTCGCTGGGCTCGCTGCTGCATCAGCTGCTGAACAAGATCTGGGGCACGCGGTACGAAGAGATTTCGTTTGCGCTGGATATTCAAAAAAAGTTTTTCAACCTGTTGGTACAAAATGCGACTAACCAAATTGTAATTAATAAATTGAGCCAGATCGTGGAAACGCCCGTGATCCTGCTGAATCCGTTTAAAGAAATCATGGATTATTCCAAGCAGTTCAACCCGTCCAGCAACCCCGCGCAGCATTATGTGAATCAGATCGTACAAAAAGTTCAAGGCGTGTCCAAAGAAAGCGATTCTTTGATCATCAACGGCCCGAAAGGGAACGAGATCCAGGTTTCGCTGGTCCCGATCCGGGTGCATACGTATTTCCCGCATTATCTGGTGATCGTGAATCCCGAACAAATCCCGTATCCGATCTCCAGCTTCGCGATCGATCAGGCGGCGATGGTGCTGTCGTTCGTCCTGTTCAAAAATGAAAAAGTATCGGAATCCCAGCAGTCGATCGCCACCGAACATTTCAAGGAATTGATCGATTACCATTCGGGAGCGAATCCGTCCGTACGTTCCTTCGAACTGAATGTGAAACACGGCTATCTGCTGTCCAATCACTACCAGGTGGTCCATGTGTTCGACGAAGCGGCGCTGGAAGATCCCATGCTCAACCTCAATCGGGAAGAGCGGTTGACCCTGGCTTCCCAGTGGCTGCAAAAGCATGTCCCGGATGAATTCGCCAACGGGCTGGTGCTGTTCTTCGGCGTCACCAAAGAAACCCTGCTTCTGATCCAGCGCGAAGTCGAAGATCTGGACGATAAGCTGCTGGATATCCGAAACCGGCTGCACGACAGCCTGGGGATCGAATTGATCTTCAGTATCGGCAATCCTTATACCGACTGGAAACGGATCAACCAGTCCTATACGGAAGCCAAGCTGGTGTTCGACGAACGCCGCAGCAGGCTGCAAACGCATCCGATTATCCATTACAAGGACAAAGGCATGGTTCAGCTGTTCCATCATTTGGAGAAGAACGACGTGCGCTTTTTCTGCGAAAATATCCTCAAAGACTTCGCTTATCCCAAAGAACCCGCGCTGATCGAACTGCGCCGAACGCTGTCGGTCTACCTGGGCGCGCAGTGCGAGATCGCCAGCGCCGCCTCCGCCCTGTTCGTGCATCGCAATACCGTCAAATACCGGATTCAGCGCTGCGAAGAAATCCTCGGCCATGCCGTCAACTCGCCCAGCCACTCCCTGAATTTGCGTCTTGCGCTCGCGCTGAGCGACGAAAACCGTTAAACAAAAAGCATTGAAGATTGAATCGCAAACCCGCTGCCGCCGGCGATTACGATTCAACATTCAATGCTTTTATTCAATTAATTTGCGAAAGCGCCGAGTCCCTCGTAATGGTTGTAATGAATATCGTCCGACTCGAAATAGCGGATAATCGACTCGGGAATATCCACGCCTTCCTTGAGGTTGTTCAAATACCGTTCGTGGCTGCCCTGTCCCGGATACTGCACATGGTCGAAGCCGGCCGCCGGTTTGATCGCGTTCAGTTCTTTCATGGTGCGCGTGATCGATTCCTGGAACGGTTTCAGTCCGACAAAGCGTTCCGGGTCGATAATGATATAGATCTGCCCCAGATTGCGGCCTTCGTGCAGATTGTGGTACATGGAGCTGACGTCTTTGCCGAACGGCAGACCAAGCAGGACGCCGGACAGGATGTCCACCATCATCATCAGGCCGTAACCTTTCGGGCCGGCGATCGGAAGCAGCCCGTTAACCTGGTTGGGATCGGTTGTCGGCGCGCCGTCTTTGTCCACCGCCCAGGTATCCGGAATCGATTTGCCTTTGGAACGCGCGTCGAGGATCTTGCCCCAGGCCTGCACGGTCGTCGCCATATCGAAGATCAGCGGATCTTCGCCGGCGCTCGGAACGCCGAATGCGATCGGGTTGGTACCGTAATATCTTTCCGCGCCGCCGAACGGAACGACCATCGGGTCGGACTGGCACATCGAGATGCCGATCAGGTTCGCTTCGGCGATCTTGCGCACGTAATACGACAGCGTGCCGGTATGACCGACTTTGGATACGCCGACTACGGCTACGCCGTTTTCTTTGGCCATCTTGATCGCCGGCTCCAGCGCTTCGTTCGCCGCGTAATGCCCCTGCGTGTTGTCGCCGTGGAAGATCGCGGTGCTCGGTCCGGTCTGCTCGAACTTGAGCTCGGGCTGCACGTTGATGCCGCCTTTGTTGATCCGCTCCGCGTAATACTCCACCCGCACGGCTCCGTGGGAATGGATGCCGCTCAGATCGGCGTACACCAGGTGATGCGCCGTTTCTTCGGCCTGTTCTTTTTTCAAACCCGCTCGGATCAGCTTGTTCTGGATCAATTCGTGCAGCTGCCCGCTGGTGACTCTGACCATTTTTTCTTCGATGCTCGACATGCTGGATAGCCCCCTTTTCGACGCTTACACACCCGGGTTGCGATTCGCGTCTTTGGAATAAACGTAAGCCAATTTTTCTTTGCGGTCTGTGGAATACGCGGCCTGCGGAACGTAAGAGGCCATGAAGATGTAGTCGCCTTTCTCTACCGGATACCAGTTGTTGTCCAGGTTGTACATGCCTTTGCCGGACAGGATGTATGCGCCGTGTTCCTGGTAATGCGTTTCGACGTAACCGTGGCTGGCGGCAGGCGAGAATTCCAGGATGTGCATATTCATATCGAAGCCCAGGTCGTCGGCCGGCAGCAGGTTCCAGAACAGGACGTCTTCCATGCCTTCGTATTCGATCGGCTCGATATCCGCGCGGTTGCCGACGACTTTGCGGGCCTGGTGCCCTTCGATCGGATCGTACTTGCGTTGGTACAGGAAGACTTCCGTTACGCCGGACTGCCCGTTTTCGAAAAACATCTTCTCGTTTACCGGGAAGAACGCGTAACCGCCGTCGGTCAATTCGTGACTTTCGTTGCTATCGCTTACATTTAATTTGCCGGAAATGACATAAACAAAGGTCTCGATGCCTTCGCCGCCGAAGCCCAGCGTATTCTTGCCGCCTTCTTGAAACTCGGCGATAAAGTCGGAGAAGCTGGCTCCGATCCGGGGCGAACCCAGAATGCTGATCTTTGTGTTCTCGAATCCCGGGACCACGTTATTCACTAAGCCGTCATGCGGCAAAATGGCATAATTGTTCTTTTTGACGACTGCGCGCGACGCCAATACACCGTCCAGATAGCCGACGTTATTGTTTTTATAACCCATGTCTAATCGTTCCCTTTCCGTGAATAGGATTACAGTCAGAAACACTGCTCCAATTCATTGTAAGCACTTCACCGGAAGGCTAACAGTTTCAAAAGCTACAATTCTTGCGCCGCCGTTGTTGATGATGAACAAAGACGCTCGGTATCCTCTACAAAAAAAGCCGCGACATTCTTCCCGGAAGGAAGGGTTGTCGCAGCTTCAAGTTGTCTAGAAATCCTGTTCGTAAAACAAATGCAAGAGCTGCGAGAGAAATTCGTTCCGGTCGCGTGTTGAAATCGGGAAGCTTTGATTAGATTTAAGTGGGTTCTTCCCGATTTCAAAGGCGAACATTATCATTCCTTCACTGAATTTCTCCCTCCGCTCTTTCACTTTGCTTAGAATCTAGAGATTCAAGACACGTTGAATCTCTGGCGCAGATGTTTTGTCCGTTAGAACCCGCCCGGAATGACTTCGTCGCCGGACGGGATGCTGTAATTGAACGTTTGGGTTCCGTTGTAATTCTTGAAGACGGTCGTTCCTTCGATTTGGACGGACACCGGCTGCGCCGTATCCGTGCCGTTCATGATATCGAAGTCCATGCTCAGTCTGCCGTACTGCGGCAGACCGTCCCGGTTCGTGCCCAGGTCGAGCACGGCTTTGCGGATATCGGCGGCGTCCGTGATCCGCTTCGCGGCGCTTTCGATCGACTCGTCGCTCGTGTTATCCAGCGAAGCGTGCATCTCTTCCAGGTCTTCGTCGGTGATTTGCAGCTTATCTTTCCACTCCTTGCCGCCCAGCACATCGTCCACGATCCGCGGCGCGACTTCCCGGACCGCTTTGCGGAATACCGGTTCCAGATCTTTCTCTTTCAGTTCCAGACGCGCAACCGAATCGGCTTTGACGCCTTCCGGCACCCTGGCCGATTTCGAGCCGGCGTTGATCAGGATGCTGCCGTCGTATTCCTGCGCCGCCACTCGCAGAATATCTTCGGCCAGCCCGTTAATGTCTTCGGTTTGCAGCGGGATCGCCATATTGATATTCGGCTGATAGAACTTGCCCGCGAACTGCGGCGCGCCGACCAGAGTTGCGAGCGTGTCCGGAATCTTGATGTAGGCTTTGCCGTCCGCCACGATCAGCACCGAATTAATCTTGAGTTCCGTCCCGTCCTCGCCTGTGCTCGCCAGCGAAAGTTCCGCTTCCAGTTCGCCCAGCGCTTTGTCGTACGCTCCGTTTATGCTCAAGTTCAACGTGCCGTTGGCCAGAGCTGCGGCCGGAGCCGCCAGCATGCCCGTGCCGCCCGCGTCGATGCCTTCGGACGATACTTGAATTTGCGTCGAACTCTCGAACGCAAACGAATCCGCGGACGTCAGCTTCCCGTAAGCTTCCGGCACCGCCTGTTCCGCCGTCAGCGATCTGCCGCAGCCCGACAGCGCCAGCGCGCCGAGTGCCGCCAACACGCCCAGTTTCCATGTTTTCTTTTTCATTGGAACCCCCAGAAAATGCGTATTTAATAAGTATAAGTAAAACACATCCCGGAGGCAGAAGGCCAGGGATAATGAAAAAGAGTCCAATAACCAGGCGGAGCACAGTCCGCTGCCTTTCCCTAACAATAAGCTGCTGGGGATTCGAGCCGTTTTCTGGATTCTTACCGCCGTGGCCGGAGCAGGAGCGGTTTATGCTTGGTCGATAAGATTGCCGGAGCGGTCTAAGGAAGGGGCGTCCGCAGACCAAAAAGCTCTCCCCGATCATCGGAAAGAGCCGGCAAAGCGCAGGATCGATTAAACCTGTCTCGAACGCCGACAGCGTTCGTACCCAAAAGCCCGCGTCTTCCGCGGGCTTTGCTGTGTCTATTATACGCTCAATCCTCCGTCTACAGGCAGAACGACTCCCGTGACGAAAGAAGAATAATCGCTGAGCAGCCAGGCTGCCGCATTTGCGATTTCAATCGGTTCGGCCGGACGCCGAAGAGGCGTTTTGGCGCTGATTTGTTCGATAATATCGGGATTGATCGCCACCCACTGCTGAATCATATCCGTCATGGTCGTTCCCGGAGCAATCGCATTAACGCGGATGCCCGAAGGCCCGTATTCGACCGCGGCTGTTTGCGTCAGACTGTTTACCGCCCGTTTGGATGCTCCGTACGCGCCCAATCCCGGGTTTCCTTTCAGACTGCCCACGCTGCTGGCGTTCACGATGGAACCCGAGCCCGAAGTCTCCAGCATGGCTTTGATCTGGGCTTTCATGCACAGCCAGACCCCTTTATAATTTACGGATTGAATGAGGTCGAAATCTTCTTCTTTTTCCTCATGCAAAGGCGATACGGTCACGCCTACGCCGGCATTGTTGAACGCCCCGTCCAGACGGCCGTACCGTTCTACCGTCGCCTTTACCGCCGCTTCGACGCTGTCCGCCTGCGACAGATCGGCTGCAAAAATAGCCGCCTCGCCGCCCGCTGCCGCTATTTCGTCCCCGATCTTATTCAGCTCGGATTCGGTTCTTGCGACAAGCATTACGGAAGCTCCGTGCTTTGCAAACAGTCTTGCCGCCTCCGCTCCGATTCCTCGTCCCGCCCCTGTAATCATTACGACTTTATTCGCCAATAAAGGCCCGGAAATAGCTGTCATCTTCATTCTCCTCGTCCTCGGGATTGTTGAACTCGTCAACTGCCTTGAGTATACTTGGACTGTAAAAAGGTGACGATAACCTGCTTGATGGTGGGTCTGCGAGTGACAGGATAAGGGGGAAAAGACTTTGAACGATCATGAGCGCCGTCTGGCGCTGGGTAACTTCTTGCGCAATCGCAGGGCCTCCCTCTCCCCGCCGGAGGTCGGTCTTCCGCCCGCCGGCCGACGCCGGACCCAGGGGCTGAGGCGGGAAGAAGTAGCGGCTATCGCCAACATCGGGCTCTCCTGGTATACAAGGCTCGAACAAGGGCGCGATATTCATCCGTCTACGGACGTACTGGAAAGCCTGGCTTCGGCGCTCCAACTTACCGCCAACGAGCGAAGACATCTTTTTCTGCTTGCGGGAGATTCGCCTCCTCCTCAATCGACGATCGTCGAAGAGAAGATCGGCGCTTCCGTTCAGGACATGCTGGACAAGTTGAATCCGAATCCGGCTTATGTCATCGGGAAGAAGTGGGATTTTCTGGCTTGGAATCAAGCGGCGGACGCCTTGTTTACAATCGTCGGTTCGCCGCTTCCGCACGGTTACAATCTGATGTGGCGTCAATTTACCGATCCGATGTGGCGCGAAGGTTCGGAGGATTGGAACAGCGTTTCGAGGAGAATGGCAGCCGAGTTCCGGACCTCGCGAGCGCGCTATTTGTCCGACGCTTCCTTTGACCGGTTGATTGAAGATTTGAAAAAGGCAAGCCCGGATTTCGCAACAATGTGGCAGCAGCACGAAGTTTCTCGTTCTCTCGACGGCTATAAAAAGCTGCTTCATCCCGATATGGGAGCGATGGAGTTTGAACAAATCACGCTGCAATTCCCCAACGAACCCGATCAGCGGATCATGATTTATATGCCTGATCCGGCGGCGAAGTCGCAGTTGGAGCATTATTTGGCGAAAATGCAAACTTTTTAACAGCCGTTTCGCTTCCTGTCGATTTACAGCCTTGAAAGCTCGCGTTCTTTCGCGGGCTTTTTCTTTTTTGATCCGCTGTTGTTCGCCGCAAGCCGTTGGATACAAATCCCGGTCAAAAGCGGTCTTACAAACAGAAACGCAAAATGATAGCGGAACGTCTTGCCGCGGTCGATTCATTTTGAGATCAAACAAGCCGCAGCGAAGGAGCCCGTCATGTCCAAACAGCGTAAGATCGTGTTCACAGCGTTCCTGC
The DNA here is from genome assembly GCF_030518235.1 of Saccharibacillus sp. CPCC 101409. Classification (GTDB taxonomy): domain Bacteria; phylum Bacillota; class Bacilli; order Paenibacillales; family Paenibacillaceae; genus Saccharibacillus. Next base: position 309,232 of record NZ_JAULSA010000004.1, read on the forward strand.
TCTACACCGCTTCGATTCTTTATTTGATGTTTTTCGGTTTCGGAAGAACGGACGCCGCCGCTCAAACGAACGGGTATACTTTTATTTGGATGCCCGACAGCTTTTTTAAAATGCCGGCTTTGTCCGAACTTCTGCATCCGACTTTGATGGCGATTGTGGACATCGGAAACGTCGCGGCTTTTATCCCGTTCGGACTGCTGGTTCCGGTGCTGTACCGGATGCCGTTTGTCCGATTTATCGGATTGTTCGTCCTGTGCGTTTTAACAATCGAAACGCTGCAAGCCTTGACTTTACTCGGCAGTTTCGACGTCAACGACGTGATTCAAAATTCCTCGGGCGCGGCAATCGGATACGGAGCGTACGCTGTTGGAACCCGCGGTAAAACAGTCCCGAAAAGAACGATCTTTACCGGACTTTGCGCCTCCCTGCTTCTGGCGGGAACACTAATCGTTTACAGCGGGATCGATAAAGCGTTCACCGAAGAACAAGGGCCTTTTACGGCGTTGAACGAATGGAAAGATGCGCGGGGGAATCCCGTTCAATCCGCCGGGCCTTGCATATTCACGCTCGGCGGCCAAAAAGTAGAACCCCGATACAACGTGTACGGCGCCGAACACGGAAAAAAAACCGTCTATACCTATGAGTTGAAAGGCAAGGAGCTGTTCCTGTTTCTGAATTACGGAATCCCCGATCAAGGCGTTCTCCGCGGAAGCCTGAGCATTTCGGTAGACGGTCAGCAAATCCTGTCCGATTCCGAGGAATACCAGGATCGCGAACCGGCTGAATTCAAATGGTTTTTCGAACAGGCCGACGAGCTGACGATCACGATCGAAGGCCGGGAAAAAATATGGGATATCGGGTATCGGGAGATGAAGTATTTCTGGGAGTGATCGAAGTTTTGACTTTTATGCGCTCCGATTATAAATTAGTAACAAAAAGGGGCTTATTGACTCATTGCCCGCAGGAAGGAGAATCGACTTTTGAAGACAATCCTACTTCCCGTTGTACGGCGCCGGGCGCTGCTGCCGCTTTTACTGGCTGCCCTGCTTACTCTTTCGGCCTGCAATCGTTCGGACGATTCCGGAGCCGCCGACAGCAAACAGCAAGAGTCCGGGAACGAGGCGTCCGGGTCCGAAAACGACGCCGCGACGCCCGGAAACGAACTGAGCGGAGGCTTCTTCGCCCGGGCTTCCGCCGACCTGTTGGGCAGCCGAAGCTGCGGCGGCACATGCTGGGACTACTATTATTTCCTCGACGACCGGCAGGTTGTCGAAACCCCTCCGCCGCTGGAAGGCGAACAGATCGAATGCGCGGAGGACGGCTGCCTCGCTTATAAGGTAAACGGCGACAAACTGGAGATCGGCGGCGAATCGTATTCCCTGGAAATCTCCGAAAAAGGCATCGCGATCGACGGCGATTTCTATGCTCGTCACGAGCCTCTGGATCGGCCCAGCCTGGAAGGCCTGTACACCGCGTCAAATTACACGGAAGGACAGAGCGGTGTCGGACTGTCCACCGGCAGTACCCTGGCGTTTCGGCCGGATGGCACGTTCCTGGACGACAGCTTTCTCGGCGTAAGCACGGACGGTTCCGAATTCGGCGACGGCACGGGTATCGACAGCACGCATCTCGCCAACGCCGAAGCGGCGGGCACGTACAGCGTCGTCAATTATACGATTCAGCTGACGTATAAAGACGGGAACCCGGAGCATCGGGCCAAACGGAAAACGAACCTGCGGAAGATGACGACGATACAGCGAACGGCAGTCCCGACAAACAAGGCGAGAGCGACCTCGAACAGGAGAACGACTCCGGCGCGCCCGAACCTTTTCCCGACAAGCTTCTGACCGAAGGTTATGCCGACAAGACGGTGATCTTCCAGCAAATTCAGGAGACCGACGACCGGCAGGGACTGGCGGAAATCCGTCTGGAAGGTTACCAGTGGGCCGAACTGAACGTTCGGGAAGAATACCGCGACGCTTTTACCGGCTTCGGAGAAGACGAAGTCGTGGCGTTGACCGCGCGCTACACGATTGTCAGCAAAGCGCCGCGGCCGTTGGACCTGTCCACCCTGACAGCCAAGATTCGGGTCTCGAACGGTGAAGTGAAGGAAACGACGGATCTGTCCCCGGCGGCGGCCGGGATTCTGAAGCCGCGAAGCGCCGAGGAACGGCTTGCCGTGTTCCTTTTCCCTAGAGAACTTGTCCAAGGCGAAGACGATTTCACTCTCGTCTTCGACGAACTGCGGACAGCGGACGGCGCGGACGCTTTTGACGGCGGCAGTCCGGCTTTCGAGCTGCGCGACCCTTACTGATGCTCGAAGCCCCAACGTCAGACTTTTGAGGCTGCAAAAAGGCTGTCCCAAAAGCCTTGAAGCAGGCGGGACAGCCTTTTTTCTTATCGCGTTCTTTTTCCGGCAAAAGCTTAAAGCGCTTCTCCGGCCGCTTCTTCGTCGCAAGTGCTGTCTAATCACCGATCCTTACGATTCGGTCTGCGATCTTCTGAAGCTCGGGCTGATGAGTGACCATAACGATCAAACGCTGCTTTTTTTGAAGGCTTAGAGCATTGTATAAGGATTGGAACGTTTGGCGGTCCAGATTTTTTTCCGGTTCGTCCAATAACCAGATCCCCCTATCCTGCACAAAAATACGACTCAAACCGACTTTTTGTTTTTCTCCGCCCGACAATCTCTCGTTTCGATAATAATCCTTATCCGGGTTCTCCACGGTATGAATTTCGGTAAAAGAAGGGACTTCGATCGCCGATTTTTTATCGAAATAAATATTCTCGCGAACCGACAGGTTAAACATTTGGGCTTCCTGCGGCAAGTAAGCCATCCCGCTGCGGGCTTGTACTTCGATGCTTCCTTCGTCGGCCCGATCCATGTTTTTGATTAAATTCAAAAGCGTCGTTTTGCCTTTTCCATTAGGACCGTGAATCAGAATAAGACCGTTCCCGGTATGTTCAAAATTCAGATTTTCAAACAACAGCTCTTCTCCGTGCTTTTTGGTCAGGTTCAGGATGCGAATTCGGTTGTCGGCCTGATGATCCTTAAAAACGTATCCTGTGGAGGACGGGGATTCGTATGTATTCAACTCCGCATTTCGGTTGAACAATGTATTTACATTCGCTTTTTTGACTTTAAAATAAATGATTTCGTCGACGGGCAAATAAGCGGCATCCACCAGTCCGAGAAAAGCTACAAGTCCGCCTACGCTAAGCCTGCCCTGCGAGATTTCCCAAACGCCGATAAAGATCACGAATAGAGGAATAAAGCTTTTGACAAAATCGCGTACGATCTGCACCAATCCATTCCATATCATAATCCGCCTTTCGGTAACGAACCATTCCTGCAGGATACGTCCCATTCGCTTCGAGAAAAAAGATTCGTGTTCACCGGCCTTTATACTTTTAATTCCGTCGATGCTGTCTTTTATCTCGTAACTCAGACGATCGAAAGCCGTTCGCTCTTCTTCGTTCGATCGATTGAGCTTTTTGAATGAAAAACGAACCGTGAAATAATAAACGGGAATCGATAAAAGAATGACGACAGATAACAGGGAGTTCAAACTGAACAGGAACGAGAAGGTGATAACGAATCGCAGGGAGTTGCCTATATAAATAAAATGGTAAAGCGCGATGTAGTCCGACATTTGTCTGGGATCGTCCAACAGCTTGACCAGAATACTCCCGCTGTCGTTTTTTCTAAAAAAGGGATACGGACGCATCATGATACTTTTAAACGTATTCAATCTCAAATCGTTGGCGATGCGGATCTTGAAAACGGCGAGATAATAAGAGTAGATCCAATAGGTCATAAACGTATTTACGATCAGGATCCCCAGCATCAATAACAACCAGTAAACCACGCTGTCTTTTTGAATAACGCTGTCGATCACATATTTATACGTATACGAATAAACCAGGCTGAATATATTTACGACAGTCGCGCAGAGGATGATCCAGATAATCGGCGTTCTATATTTCTTTGTATATTCCATCGTGATGCGATAGATGTTGTTTGTCAAAAAGATCACTCCAGCTTTCAGGCATAATGAATAACAAGGGATAGAAAGTATGATTATACATTCGATTTTTCAGCGTTCATCTTCGGCTAACTATCAATTTAATCCATAAAAAGCTTAATAACTATTAGAAAATTCACTTTTTAACATGGGTATTATTTTATTTTGAGTTTTAATATGGAAGTTGGGTCCAAGGCCCTGCTTCATCCGAGACCTTACTTCAATAGAAAAAAGCCGCCCAAGTCGTTAGACTTGGGCGGCTTTTGTGTTTCTTATCCTGTTGAGACGCACGATTAAAATCTTTAAACCTCTTCCCCCGTCGCCACCGGATTATCCCCGTACGAGATCCAATCGCTCCAGCTTCCGGCATACAGTCGTACGCTGGTAAAGCCTGCTTCTTCCAACGCCAGCACGTTCGGGCACGCGCTTACGCCGGAGCCGCAGTAGACGACGATCTCCGCGTCTTTGTCGATGCCTTCGAAGTGTTTCTCCAGCTCTTCTTTGCTTTTAAACGAGCCGGAACCGTCTTCTTTCAACAGGTCGCGCCAGAAGAAATTGACCGCGCCCGGAATATGCCCGCCGACCGGGTCCATCGTTTCGTTCTGACCGAGGTAGCGGTCGTGCGAGCGGGAATCGATCAGCACGGGGGTGAAAAAGACTTTCGGATTCGCGGCGGCGGACTTTTCCTCCGCGGACGCGGCGACTTCCGGAACGGTCGTCTCGTCCGCCAGTTCCGTGCGTTCCGCCGCCAGCTCTTCCTCGACGCCGATCACGATCTGCTCCGCTTTGATCGTGCCGACGATCCGCTGCACTTCGTTCACGTCCGTCAGCAGATGATGCTGCACGTTCGGCGTGAACGAAGCCGGTACGCGCACCGCCTGCTTGTCGTCGACCGGGAAGCCGGCTTTTTTCCACGCGCTGAGGCCGCCGTCCAGCACCGCCACGTTCTCGTGCCCCAGCCAGCGCAGCATCCACCACAGCCGGGAAGCGTTCATGCCGTCTTCGGTGTCGTAAACGATCACTCGCGTATCGTTGCCGATGCCCGCTTTCGCCAGGCGCGCCGCGAACTCTTCCGGGTCCGGCAGCGGATGTCGTCCGCCGTGTTCGCTCACCGGTCCCGACAGATCCTTTTTCAGATCGAAATAAATCGCGCCCGGAATATGCTCCTGCCCGTATGCTTCGCGTCCCGACTCCGGCTGGTCCAGCATAAACCGGCAGTCCACGATCGTCTGCTCCGGTTCGTACAGCCGCGCCAGCAGCCATTTGTTCGATACGATATTTTGCATGATATTCGCTCCTCCCGTGTGTTGATTCTGTTCATCACAGGATAGCACCTCCGTTCGCAAAACGCCAATTTCGCCAAGCGGTCAACAAATCGTCAAATGTTTTGACCATAACGCGGTACTGTATGCTTACGAAAGGTTATGGTATAGTAAGAAGTAATACATTGTGGAAGGAGGCAGCAGACTTGGGAAGGCGTTTATCGGCATAGCTGTAACCCGTTCGTTCATCGTCCTGTCTTCAATCTGCCTCTTCCAAACGAAACCGGCACGGAAGAGGCGCGTATAAGTTTTTTCAAACCATCTCTGGAGGTGAATCCCTCACAAGAGGGAACTTATTGGACCTAATGATCATCGTCAATTTATTGATCCTGGCTGTACTGCTCGCGCTCACGGCTTTCTTCGTCGCTTCGGAATTCGCGGTCGTCAAAGTGCGGATGTCGCGGCTCGACCAGCTGGTTTCGGAAGGCGTTAAGCCGGCCGTCGTCGCCAAAAAGGTCGCGGGCGACCTGGACTACTACCTGTCGGCGTGTCAGCTCGGCATCACCGTCACGGCGCTCGGACTCGGTGCGATCGGCAAACCGGCGGTTGAACTGCTGCTGTACCCGGTATTCGACTGGCTGAACGTTTCGGAATCGGCGTCTTCGATCGCTTCGTACGCGATCGCCTTTTTCCTCGTGACGTTCCTGCACGTGGTCGTCGGCGAGATGGCTCCCAAGACGCTGGCGATCCAGTTTGCGGAAAAAATGACGCTGCGGCTGGCCGGCCCTCTCTACTGGTTCGGACGTATCATGTACCCGTTTATCTGGGCGCTCAACGGTACGTCCCGCGTGCTGCTGCGAGGCTTCGGCGTGAAGCCGGCGGGGCACGAGGAAGTGTACTCCGAGGACGAGCTGAAGATCATCATGGCGCAGAGCTATGAAGGCGGCGAGATCAACGAGACGAAGCTCTCTTATATGGAAAACGTCTTTTCGTTCGACGAGCGGGTGGCGCGGGATATCATGGTGCCGCGGACGCAGCTCGTCACGATCGACAAAGATATGGAGTACGCGGAGCTGATCCGCATTCTCGACGAGAATTACTACACCCGCTATCCGGTAACGGAAGAAGGCAGCAAGGACAAGATTATCGGCATCGTCAACGCGAAAAAAATGCTGCCGCATATCATCGCCGGACGGGCGCGCAGGCTGGAAGAATTTATCCGCCGCATCCCGTTCGTGCTGGAATCGACGCCGATCCAAAACGCGATGCTCAAAATGCAGCAGGAACGCATGCATATGGCGCTCGTCGTCGACGAATACGGCGGAACGGCCGGCATTCTGACGATGGAAGACGTGCTCGAAGAACTGGTCGGCGAAATCCGCGACGAATTCGACGCGGACGAGATCGCCGAGATCCGGCAGACCGGCGAACGCGAATACCTCATCAGCGGCCGGGTGCTGCTGGACGAACTGGAGAAGCGCTTCGGCGCCAGGTTCGACGACCGCAGCGATACCGATACCGTCGGCGGCTGGATTCAGCATTATCTGGGCACCGGAGTCGAGGAAGGCGAAAGCCTGAACGAGAACGGCTATACCTGGACCGTCGCCGAGAAAGACGAGCTTCAGGTCAAAACGGTGCGGCTGATTTACGAAGAACAATAATCAAGATCGACGCGAATACACGAATAATGAATAATATGGAGGTGAATCCCTCTCAAGAGGGAATTTATTGGACGGAACAATTGCGTTAAACCTATTTCTGGTCGCCGTGTTTATCGGGCTTACCGCCTTCTTCGTCGGCGCGGAGTTTGCGATTCTGAAAGTGCGGATGTCCCGGCTGGACCAGCTGGTCGCCGACGGCAACAAGAAAGCGGCCATGGCGAAAAAAGTCGCGCAGGACCTGGACTACTACCTGTCCGCCTGCCAGCTCGGCATCACGATTACGGCGCTCGTGCTCGGCGCGCTCGGCGAACCGACGGTCGAGAAAATGCTGCATCCGGTATTCGAACGCTTCGATGTGCCGGAAGCCCTCTCCACCGTCCTGTCGTACGGTATCGCGCTTGCGGTCGTCACGTTCCTGCACGTGGTCGTCGGCGAGCTTGCGCCCAAAACGCTGGCGATCCAGTTCGCCGAGAAAATGACGCTGATGCTCGCGCCTTCGCTGTACCGCTTCGGCCGCGTCATGGCACCGTTTATCACGCTGCTGAACGGTTCGGCCACCCTGCTGCTGCGCGTATTCGGCGTCAAGCCGGCGGGGCATGAAACGGTGCACTCGGAAGAAGAACTGAAATGGCTGGTCGAGCAGAGCTACGAAAGCGGCGAGATCAACCAGACCGAACAGGCTTATCTGCAAAATATTTTCGCGTTCGACGACCGCGCGCTGCGCGAGATCATGATCCCGGCGGACAAGATCGTCAAGATTTCCAAAGAAATCACGCCGGGCGAACTGGTCGAGAGATTAAGCGAGCACGAATATACGCGTTATCCGGTGACCAACGGCGATCCGGAGTCGTTTATCGGCTTTATCCACAGCAAAGAAGTGCTGACCGCGATCGCGGCGGGACGCAGCGGCCGGATCGAAGGCTTCCTGCACAAGATCCCGCAGTTCACGGAAAGCGCCACGCTGCGCGAGGTGATGCTGAGCATGCAGCAGAACCGCGTGCATATGGCTTCCGTAAGCGACCACTCGGGGCGCACCATCGGTCTCGTGACGATGGAAGATATTCTGGAGGAGATCGTCGGCGATATGCGCGACGAAGCCGACGGCGTGCGGCTGCCTCCGGTCGTGCTGTAACCCGCGGACAATCGGCCGCGTGCGATTCGCGAACACTCGATACCGGCAGCCCGATTGCCGGAAGATCGTGCGGCATCGAACGAAGTCCCGGACTTCCGCTTTGCGGAGTCCGGGGCTTTTTTGGCGCGTTTCAATACGGCGGCTGCGGCCGTTTGTAAAAATCGAAGGCCCGAACGCGCGAAAATACGCGAAATCGTGGTCCGTCCCCCCCGTAATTTGGGTAATACAGTTACTGGGCAGTACATCGAGTACAACGACCGGGCCGAGAGGAGCATGCGACCATGTCCGCATACGAACCGCCGTGGCGGCTGACCGGCACGGCGCTGGTGATTGTCTTCGCGGCCTCGAAGCGGCGCGCCGAAGCATTCGGCGCGCTGCCCGAGAGTCTGCAGGGCCGCGCGCCGGGCGGCGCCGGCGCGATCGTGCTGGCCGACTACCGCGAGTCGGCCGTCGGGCCTTACCGGGAGCTGCTGCTGGCTCCCGGGCATTACCGGGCCGGCCGCGATGCCGGCCATGCGGTTACGCGAATCTATGTGGATTCGCGGGCAAGCGCCGAAGCCGGCAGGGCCAACTGGGGCCTGCCCAAGCAAACGGCGCGCCTGTCGGCCGGCTTCGGCCCGGACGGCCTGTGGCGGTTCGCGGGTTCGCCCGCGCCGGAGGCCGCGGAAGACGCGCCGGCCTTCGCGCTCTCGGCCCGGCCTTGCGGGCCGCGCTTTCCCGTCCCGCTGGGCGCGCTGCCGGCGCGCCTGATGCAGGAAGACGGCGGGACGCGCTTCCTGACCCGCCCCGGCGGGCAGGCGACGGGACGGTTGGCCCGGATCGTCCGCGCCGAAGCGGACGAAAGCTTTTTCCCGCATCCGGGCCGCTTCGGTCCGGGCATCTGCGTCCTGCTGGAGTCGTTCTCGCTGACGTTCCCGCCGGCGGAGAAAGTCGACGCCGATTGAAGCGTCCGGCCGCAAGTTTGACTTGAAGCCGCGCGAAGAACTATATTTTTTACAGAAACGTCCTACATCGCGAATCCCGATCCTTTATCCAATCTCCCGAGGAGGTCAAGTACGTTATGAGCGCAAAAGAATGGAGTTCCGAAGAAGTCGAGAAAATGCTGGAAGAGCACCGGTCGTTCTACGACACCGACCGCACGCGCGGATACAAGTTCCGTATTCGCCGCCTGGAGAAGCTGAAAGCGGCGATCCAGCGCTACGAGCAGCCGCTGATCGAAGCGCTGCAGGAAGATCTGGGCAAGCCGGCGTTCGAATCGTACACGACCGAGATCGGCTTTGTGCTAAGCAGCATCTCCGAGATCAGCAAAGAATTGTACCGCTGGTCCAAGCCGCAGCGCGTCGGCACGCCGCTTACCCTGGCCGGAGCCAGCAGCTTCGTGATTAACGAGCCTTACGGCACCGTGCTGATTATCGGGCCGTTCAACTACCCGTTCCAGCTGGTGATCGAACCGCTGATCGGCGCGATTGCGGCCGGCAACTGCGCGGTAATCAAGATGTCGGACAGCACGCCGAACGTCTCGGCGGTCGTCAAGCAGCTGCTGGGCGATGTATTTGAAGAACACTACGTGCGCGTGGTCGACGGCGGCAAAGACACTGTCGAAGCGCTGATTAACGCATCGTTCGACTACATCTTCTTCACCGGCAGCACCAAAGTCGGCAAAGTCGTCGCGGAAGCGGCGGCCAAGAACCTGACGCCGGTCACGCTGGAACTGGGCGGCAAAAGCCCGGCGATCGTCGACAAACAGGCGGACATCCGCATGGCGGCCAAACGGATTATCTGGGGCAAACTGGTCAACGCCGGCCAGACCTGCATCGCGCCGGATTACGTGCTGGTGCACGAAAGCAAGAAAGTGCAGCTGATTATCGCGCTGAAGAACGCCATCCGCGAGTTCCTCGGCGAAGACATGTGGAGCAGTCCGGACTTCGCCCGCATCGTCAACGAGCAGCATTTCGACCGATTGAGCAAGATTCTCGAAACGGACAAAGACAGCGTCATCTTCGGCGGAGCGTCCGACCGGGTGACCAAGTATATCGAACCGACCCTGCTCGAAATCGACTCCTGGGACGCGGCCAGCATGCAGGAAGAAATCTTCGGTCCGATTCTGCCGATCCTGACCTACGAAGACCTGAACGACGCGATCCGCCAGGTGAACAGCCAGCCGCGCCCGCTGTCGCTGTACCTGTTCACGGTCGACGAAGACGTGCAGGACCGCGTACTGGAGAAGATTCCGTTCGGCGGCGGCTGCATCAACGATACGCTGGTGCACGTCTCGAACCCGAATCTGCCGTTCGGCGGCACGGGCGCTTCGGGCCTCGGCCAGTATCACGGCGTGCACAGTCTGCGCACTTTCTCGCACCAGAAAAGCATCGTGAAGCGCGCGTCCGCGGAAAGCGGCTCGACGCTGTTCTTCCCTCCGTACACGGAAGAACAGTTGGAGATGGCCCGGAAAATGTTGAAATAGCAGCTTCGCCATTCCCATATCAAAAGCCCGGTTTTCCGCTTGTGCGGATACCGGGCTTTTTGGTTACAGCTCGCCGCGATTGTCCACCGCCGCGCGCAGTTCCCCGTCCAATTGTTCCCGGAACCTGCGCCATGTTTCTTCGTCCGCGTCCAGCGCTTCGGGGCCGTAGTCTTCCGCGATCTGAATCCACGTCCGGCGGTCGTTGATCTCGCCGAGCCGCTGCTGGATGTCTTTGTAGCGGTCGGCTTCTTCCGCGTATTTGGTGTCGGCGGCGAATTCGGCCGACGCGATCGTGTAACGGCATCTCTTGGCGGCGATCCGCACTTGATGCAGCGCTTCGAGCGCTTCTTCGCTGTAGATGCCTTCCCGGTCCGCCGTCACCTGATAGGTATGGCGGCGTTTGCGGTAGTCGTCTTTGAGTTCGCGCAGGCTTCGGTTCACGTCGGCGCGTTCCGCAAGTTCCGGCAGCAGCTCTTTGACAAATGTTTTGTATTTGCGGTCCAACTTGCCGCCCGCAAGCTTCGGCAGTTTCCGGCTGAGTTTCTTGCGCTGGCTGCGCCGCTCCTCTTTCTCCAGCTTCGCCAGGCGCTTGAACAGCCCGGCTTCTTCCTCCCGGCCCGCTTGTTCTTCTTCGCGCCGTTTGGTTTTGAATTCGCCGATCAGCACGTCGGCGTCGCGCACCCGGCCGAGCCGCTTCTGCGCCTGCTTGATCGGGCGGTACAGCTTCGTCTCGTCGTCGGGATCGATGATCGGCAGCAGCGTCAGCAGCTTGCGCGCGCCGACTCTGACCTGATGCACATCTTCGTCGCCGTAGTCTTTCCAGGCGGCGCGGCTGCGCTTGCGAAATTCGGTATACAGTTCGTCCAACGCCTCTTTCCACTGATCGATCAGGCCGGTCAGGTCCTGCTGCTGCGCCGACGTATCTTCTTCTTGTCGATTGCCCATGCGTTTCCGCTCCTTCGGCTGTGGATTCCCTCTGTCTTTATCTTTACCCGAAAAAGCCTCCTTGCAAAGCGGGAGGCTTGAGTTATTGATAAAGTCCTATTCGTGGGAGAAGCTTAGAGACTGCGGGAGAAATTCGTTAGCGTAGGCTTACGATGTGCTTTTCTTCGAAAGACTTTAGGTCGCGTGTTGAAATCGGAAAATTGGATGAGGGTTAAGTGGGGATTTCCCGATTTCAAAGGCGAACGCTGTCAGTATATTCTTCCGAGATAACTTTCTTCGAAAGTTTGTACCTCCACTGAATTTCTCCCTCCGCTTATTCGCTTCGATTGAATCAGACCTTCTCAAAACAAAGAAGCCTCCCGCTTGGAGGGGGGCCGCTGAAAAAGTCCTTGTGTTCAAAGAAAGTGTACGAAAGCACGACCCGGTCGGGTTTTAGACCGGGTCGTGCTTCTTTTTTACTTCGTTTCTTTCTTTTGTTCCTCCATCAGCTTCAAAATTCGCTTCACATTCACGGCAAAGATCGCCATCGCGCCTTGAATCTGCATGCCCGTTAGACCCGAATACGACGAGACCTCGTATCCGTGCCGGTTCTTGAGCTCGCTGTTTTTCGCTTCAATTTTGTACCGTTCCTTCGCTTTCTCACGAAATTCTTCGGTTTCTTGAAAAGCCATTTGCGCCTCGTGTTCGCCGCTTTTAATCGTCACGGAGTACGTCTTGCTTTTCGCGCCTTCCTTGTAACACCCTTCTTTAAACGGGCAGACGCTGCACTTCTCGACCTCGAAATAATACGTGTCCCGCTGGTTCTTTCCCCGTTTTTTCTTTCCTTGTCTGGCCTTTCGAATCGCTAAATGCCCGGCTTTGCACACATACATCCCCGCATCTTTGTTAAACTCGAACTCGTCCTCTTTCGCTCGATTCCCCTGCGTGACCAGCGGATTCAAGCGCGAAATCAGCTGGAATTCGGGCTCCTGGCTCGCGGCAATCAGATTGTCTTTTTCCGAATACGCCATGTCGCCGACGACCGTCTCGACTTCCATTCCGGCTGCCCGGCTTTTTTGAATCAACTCCTGAAGCTGTTTGCCATCATTTTTTTCGCCTGTGGTCACCACGGCCGCCGTAATCAGACGTTCTTCGCTCATCGCCAGATGTGTTTTGTAGCCAAAAAAAGCGGAGTCCGCGCTTTTGTGTCCGACTTTCGCATCGGGATCGGCCGAAAAACGCAGCTGTTCCTGGTCGTCTTCCACCATTTCTTGCAGCAGCCGCAGCGACTCGCCGACGGCCGGAATTTCCGTCCACCCTTCCCAAGCCGACACGGTTTCAATCAACGTTTCGCAATACGACAGTTCGGTTTCCAACGTGCTTTTTTCCGGCTTCTTCGGCATTTTTTCCCGTAGGGAGGGGTCGAACCCGTACAAGGTTTTGCGCAGTTTTTTGGCCTGGTTATGCAAGAGTTCTTCCGGCTTCTTTTGGTTGTAATGAGCTTTCGTGTGGGTCGCATCGACGATAATCGTTCGGCTTTTGAGCAGGTTTTTTTCCTGGGCCAGCTGTACGGTTTTGCCAATGAGCAGATCCAGAAGTTTTTCATCTTGAAGACGCCGCTTGCGAAAAACAGTCAGCGAGCTGGAATCCATCACTTGTTCTTCCGGGGCCATATCCAGAAAGTACTTGTACGCGAGATCGGAGCGGGAACGTTCGACGAGATCCCAATCGGACGCGGGGAAGAGGGCTTTAAGAAGCAGATACTTAAATAAACGAATCGGATCGATGGCCAGACGTCCATTATCCAGGCAATATCGGCTTTCGAGTTCTTCCCGAACAAAGGAAAAATCGACCAGGTCGTGCAGTTGACGGAGCATGTGAGTAGGCGGAACAACCAGATCGTACAAGGCCATGTACGGACTTGAAGAGGAAGTTGGATTCGATTTGGGAGGAAGCATGGACATCACCTGCTTTCCTGAGATACTTTCAACATAAACAAAAATAGCGTTCGATTCAACTAAAGTTGAATCGAACGCTGAGAAGTAGGTTTTTCAGTGGCCTCCTTGGAGGGGAGGCTTCTTTGTGTTGAGAAAGCGGGGTAGGGTTCCCAACGGAAAATAGCGGCACAGGTACACTTATTTGGGGCGAAACCCTTCGATTTCTTCAAATAGCGACGCAGGTGCAGCTATTCGGCAGCCAAAGGCCGGATCGAAGCGGAAAAGCTCGAAATAGATGTATCAGTGCATTTATTTGCTCGAAAACGTAAGATTAAGCCTGAATAAGGGCATATACGCAGCTATTTAGATTCTTCCTGCCGCTCGCTTTAGTTCTCCAGCCCTTTCCCCGATTTTTCATTCCAATCGAATCTACCTTTCAGGTTTACATCAAATCGTTTCTCGACAATCTAGTACTTTGACCGCATTCAATTTAAGGTTTGCATCCATCGGAAACATGCACGGTTCAAGCGGGTTTTCGATAGACTTAACCTAACATCTTAATTGGAGATTTCGTACAAGGGTCAGGTACGCATCTCAGGCGAATATAACCTTACCTTCAGCGTTGACAACGTACTAGAAGCCTCCCGCATGGAGGGGAGGCTTCTTCGTGTTTTTGGGGTAGGCGTAGAGAGCGTTCGCAGCTCTTCGAGGCCGCGAAAACGAAAAGTTTATTCCGTGTATCCGCCCTTTATTCCGCATGGCCCGCCTTTTACGCGGCGGGCACGCGGCTTTTTGGCGAAGAGCATTTGTTACTTCTCGCGAAGCACGATTTTGCCTTTGACATGGTGGCTTTCGCTTTTTTCATGCGCGTCGCGCACGCCCTGTTCGTTCAGCCAGTAGGTCGAGTCGATGACGGGCTTGAGTTTGCCGTGTTTGATCAGGTCGGCCAGTTTCTCCAATTGGTCGCCTTTGGGCTCCATCATGAAGTGGGCGGTATGCACGCCGAGGTCTTTGGCAAGATTCTCGTCGGGTTTCTCCAGCAGGGAAACCAGGTGGCCGCCGGGTTTAAGGACCTGGAAACTTTTATGCTGGACGTCGCCGCCCATTGTATCGAGTACCATATCGTAATCCGAAAGGATCTCGGAGAAGTCTTCTTTTTTATAGTCGATAAATGTATCCGCGCCGAGCGATTTCACAAGCTGTTCGTTTTCCGAACCGGCTGTCGAAGCCACTTCCGCTCCAAGGTGTTTGGCGATCTGGATCGCCATCGAACCGACGCCTCCGGCGCCTGCATGAATCAGTACTTTGTCGCCCGCTTTGACTTTGCCGTGGTCGACCAGAGCCTGCCAAGCGGTCAGACCGGCCAGCGGCACCGCCGCCGCTTCTTCGTAGCTGATATTGTCCGGCTTGATCGCCGCGACGTCCGCGTCTACGGCCACATACTGGGCATAGGTTCCGAATTTGCGGGGGCGGGCGAATACCGGGTCGCGCAGCTTGAAGCGGCTTACGTTGTCGCCGACTTCTTTGACGATGCCCGCGACGTCTCCGCCGAGAATCAGCGGGAAATTCCCCGCCGCGGCGCCCATGGCGCCTTCGCGAATCTTCGTGTCCACCGGATTGACCGAGGTGGCGTACAGTTTGATCAGGATTTGGTTCGCATCGATCTTCGGTTCGGGTACGCTCTGTTCATGCAGCTTGTCGGGTCCGCCAAACTCTTCAATAACGATTGCTTTCAAATACATCCTCACCTTTCTGTAGCAGGGTTGGTCGTGCTTCTAAGGCTATTACCCCGCTGCTCCGCTCCGACGCCAGGCAATCGAAAAAACCCTTCTTCCGCCGTGGAAAAAGGGTTCGAACGGACTCGTTTCAGAATAGTCAAGCCGCTTCCGGCGTTCGGCGGACCCGGGTCTTAAGCCGCGTCGCCGTCTGCAAAGATTTATTGCACAATATAGTAAGCGCTGGTGACCACGCTGCTGCTCTCGAACACCAGGGTCTTGCCCTCCACCTTGTACCAGCGCACCATCTGGCCGCCGGTTTTGGTCGCCTGCGGCGTGCCGTAGGCCGCGATCACGTATTTGAGCGGATTGATATCGAAAATAACGTTGCGCAGGGTGCGCCCGTCCACATTCGAAACGGACGCGACATTGACAAGCACGCCGTTTTTGAAGATCAGACGCATTCCGCCGCCGTAATAAACGTTTGTGCCGGTCAGCGGCATGGACGCCGGCTTGCCGTTTCGCATGGCATAGTAATGTCCCTGCGCCATATTTGCTTCTCCGTCGAGCGCTTCGTACAGATCGGGCCGCGCGATCACGTCTTCTTCTTTCAAGTCTTTGGAGAAGATCCGCAGCGCTTTGGAGGTATACCCTTTTTCTCTCGGGGAGTCCACGAAGCCTCCGGCCATGCCCAGCTTTTCGTTCAGCGTCTCCAGCGGAACGAAGGTCTGGCCTTTCCAGCGCAGCGCTGTCGGATCGTTTTTGGAAACGGTCATCTTATAAGTACCCCGGACCAAAACGATACCGTTTGCCGTCCTGGTCACAGTCGTATCCGCCGCTTTCGCAAAGTCGTTTACTTCCACATACCAGCGATTTCCCCTTGTCAGGAACGGGCCCTGTCCGGCATACCGCACCTGCTTGCCGTTTATGTACATTTGCGGCGGAGCCTGCATGGATACGAGTTTATCCTGCGCTCCCGTATAACCGCCGGTATCGCTTTGAATAAGCTGGGAATTCTCCATATTGCGCGTGATGATTCCTGTCGGCAGATGGATATAATAGTCTTTGCTATCGGCTCCGAGGCGGGCGATCGAATCGCCGACTTCCTCGGAAATCCAGCCGCCGACATCCGGGATATCCACTATCGCTTTCGCCGTTTTCGCATCGACGATTCTCAGCGTTTTTTCCTTGGGCGTTTGCTGCCGAATCACCAGGAATTTACCGGAACGCAGCAGATAGAAACTGCTGGAAGCATCGGCGCGCGAAAGAGGCTTAAAACCCGACGAAGTGCGGTAGCCGACCATACGGTCTTCGCTGTCCGGTTTTTTATACGCAGCGTAGGTGTAAGAACCGACTTTTTGCTCATAGTAAACGTCCTTGAGCGGCTCCTTGTACTGCGGCACGGTCCGGGTTCCGTCGGGATGCAGAACGATCGTTTTCGCTTTGAAATGACCGTATGAAGTAGACACGTAATAATCAAGCTTAGCCAGGACCTTGGGGTCGTTGGAGAGCTTCTGATACTCCGTAAAACGAAGCGTTCCGCTGGACAGGTCTTCCTGCGGATGTTCGGCCGTGCGCGCCAGCAGTTTGTTGGTCACGATCGAATACACGCGGTTTTGCTTCTTCTCGTAGTTCTGTTCTCCGTAAGGTCCCAGTATGCCGTATCCGCCAAACCTCGTATAAAGATCGACCGGCGGCGGATCGTCCGTAGGAGCTTCCGCTTTATTCAGGAGGCTGAGACGGCTGCTTGCAACGTCGTAGGCATATACCCTGTAATTCGAACGCGCCGTTTGTACGCCTTTCGCATTCTTTTTCTTGTCCCTGGTCGAGTCGCAGTACACGGTAAAAGCCTTCGGACCGTTTTGCGTATTCAACACGTGCGTGCCGTAATAGAACCGACAGCCGTCGTAAAAAGTCTGGCTCAGCGAAGGATCGTCGCGCTCGCGCGTTTCGTCCAGATACTGCGCACTTTTCGGCAAAGGCAGCGCCTGATCGGGAAACTCGCGGATATCGGTTTCCACGCGGCCGTCGTCGAAATAAACTTTGGTCACGCGAACCCGAGGCACGACCCTCCGCTCTTCTTTTTGATACTTGAAATCGAATTCCACCTCCGAGCTGTAGCGCTCCTGCGCCGCCTCCGCCTTCTGTAATCCGGGCAGCCCCCAGCCCGTCAGCAGAAGAGCGGCCGCCAGCAGCAGCTTGACCGTAAAACAATGCCTTGTCTCTTTCATGCTCCATCCCCCTTAAACTTACATTTTGGTCGCTAACTTGTTCATTATAAAGGAATTGGACGCTAACGAATATAAAAAAAGTACCGCCCGGAAGGCGGTACTTTGAAACGGTTTATCCGGTTTTCTCAAAGCTCCTTTTCCGTCAGCAGATTCAGGAACTGCGCGGCGCGCTCGCCGGACGGATTGTTAAGCACCTGCCGAGGAGGGCCCTGCTCGATAATGACGCCTCCGTCCATCAGGACGACGGTATCGGCGGCTTCGGCGGCGAATTTCATCTCGTGCGTGACCACGACCATCGTCATGCCTTCGGCCGCCAGCTCTTTCATGACTTTGAGCACTTCGCCGACCAGCTCGGGATCGAGCGCGGAGGTCGGTTCGTCGAACAGCATCACCTCGGGATCGGTCGCGAGCGCGCGGGCGATTCCGACGCGCTGCTGCTGGCCGCCGGACAGCTGGTGTGGGTACACGTCGGCTTTGTCGGACAGCCCGACCTTCGCAAGCAGTTCCAGCGAGCGCTTGCGCGCTTCGTCCTTGCCGCGCTTCTGAACGACGATCTGCGCCTCCATCACGTTCTCCAGCGCCGTTTTGTGCGGGAAGAGATTGTAGGATTGGAACACCATCCCGGTATTCTGGCGCAGCTTCAGCACTTCTTCTTTGCGCGGTTTGCGGCCCCCGTCGAACGCAAGCTGCGACGAACCGAGACTCAGCGAACCGGCATTCGGCGTTTCCAGCAGATTCAGGCAGCGCAGCAGCGTCGTTTTGCCGGAGCCGGACGGGCCTATAATGACGAGCACTTTCCCTTTGTCCAGCGACAGGTCGATGCCTTTGAGCACTTCCAACGATCCGAACGATTTATGCAAATTGCGAATTTGTATCATGGATAGAAAACTCCTTCCTGGTCTGGATCAGCGGGTCGAGAAACGTTCCAGCCGCTTCTCCATTACATTCTGCAAAGCATTCAGCACCGTGCAGAACATCAGGTAAATCACGGCGACTTCGCAGTACATCAGCAGCGGCTCGTAATTCGTCGCGACGATCTGTCTCGACACCTGGAACATCTCGACCACCGTAACGGTGTACGCAAGCGAAGTATCTTTGACCAGGCTGATAAACGAGTTCGACAGCGGCGGCACCGATACGCGGGCGGCCTGCGGCAGCACGATGCGGCGCAGCGCCTGTCCGCGCGTCATGCCGAGCGAATAAGCCGCTTCCCACTGGCCGCTTGAGATCGACTGGATCGCGGCGCGCACGATTTCGGAATTGTAAGCGCCCATATTCAGCGTAAAAGCGATAACGGCGGCCAGGAACGGATCGAACTCGATTCCGATTGTCGGCAGGCCGAAGAAAATAATAAACAGCTGGACGAGCAGCGGCGTGCCCCGGATCACCCAGACGTAGAAACCGGCGATCTGATTGAGCACGGGCACTTTCCAGATGCGCACAAGCGCAACGACGATCGCCAGCACAAGCCCGAGCACGAACGAAATCAGGGCCAGCGGAATCGTGAACTGCAGACCGGCTTTGAGCATCGGCCAGAAAGAATCGATCAGAATTTGAATTTTGCGGTCGTCCATGCTTGCTCCCCTCTCCAAACGGAAACAGAATAGTTATGGTCTATCTTTACCCTTTATAAATGCCGGTCAAAAGAAGCCTCCGTCAAAAGAAGCGGGGCCGCCGGGCGAAACGTTTAAATCCATATAAAAGGAAGCGGGGCTGTCCCTGGACTCGCGCCGCGAATCCGGGATAGCCCCGTGCCGGATGAAACCTCGGCTGCTTCTCTTCGTATAATGGATGATCGTTGCGGAAGGAGCGTCTCGGCCGGATTGGTATCCGGCCAAAGCCGCCTTTTACCGAGCGTTTCGGCCGGATTGGTATCCGGCCAAAGCCGCCGGTTATTTCGAGACGTCTTCGCCGAAGTATTTCTCGGAGATCGTTGTGTAAGTGCCGTCGCTGTGCATGTCGGCCAGCGCTTTGTTCACGGCTTCGATCAGCTCGGGCTGGTTTTTGGCGAATACGCCGCCGCTTTGGGAAGCGTCGTCCGTCTCGTCGACTACTTTCAGCGCGATATCGGGCTTTTGCTTTTTCAGATCGAGGAACGACAGATTATCGTTGATCGTTGCGTCTACCCGGCCGGAATTGAGCAGGTCGATCGCCTGTTGGAAGCCGTCGATCGCCACGATTTCCGCGCCGTTCTCTCTCGCGATGTCCGCCAGATTGCTGGTCATCGATTGCGCGGACTTTTTGCCTTTCAAATCGGCGAGAGACTTGATGTCCGTGTTGTCGTTTCTCACGATCAGGACGGAACCGGAAGAGATATAAGGATCGGAGAAGTCGTACTTCTCTTTGCGATCGTCGCGGATCGAAACTTCGTTGAACACGGCATTGAAACGTCCGGCATCGATCCCGGCCAGCAGGCTGTCCCACGGCGCTTCGACGAATTCGGCTTCGACGCCGATTCTTTTGGACACTTCGCGCGCGATGTCTACGTCGAAACCGGTCAGCTCGCCTTTGTCGTCGTGATAAGTGAACGGCGCGTACGTGCCTTCGGTGCCGATGACGATCTTGCCGGCGGCTTTGATCTTGTCCAGGCTGTTCCCGGCGGCTGCGGCGGTCTCGCTGGAACCGTCCGCTTTGTCGGTACTATTGGAACCGGCCGTGTTGCTGTTGTTATTGCCGCAGGCTGCAAGCAGCAGCGTCATCAGAATCGCAACGAGGCCGAGCAAAGAAGCTTTTTTCATGGGTAAATTCCTCCGATGGTGTGTTTGTTTTCCTGCCGGGTTCACAAAACCGCTGGGAAACGTTTAGGTCGTGCAAGATTGAATTTTACATCCTATTCCAGTCGGCGTCAATACCTTTTGCGTATAATTCCAATGAAAATGATCGGCTTTCAAAAATAAAATCCGAAACTCGGTCCAAGCGTGAAAAGTCCGGGTTTCGTTTAAATATGAAGTACTGCAACCTCACACCTCATTGGCGGGGGTCGTCACGGCAATCGATATCGTTCAAGGAGGAAGTTTATGTTCAAGAATCGCTTTTTTGTAGTAGGTGCGGGCGTGGCCCTGCTCCTGCTCATCATTTTCCTGGGGACGCTGGTGAAGTTTATCTTCACGCCCGTCGTGTCCCTGGTCAGCTCGCTCGTCGTTCCTCTGCTGATTGCCGCTTTTTTCTATTACCCGCTCCGGCCGCTCGTGCGTTTTCTGGAGAGAAAAAAATGGAAGCGCTCCTGGTCCGTCATGTCCATCTTCGCCGTCGCGATTCTGCTGATGGTCGGCGCGTCGCTGTGGGTATGGCCGACGCTGCGCGATCAGGTCGAAAGCTTTGCGGAAAACGCGCCTCAACTTGCAAGGGACGCGGTTTACCAGATTCAGCATCTTCAGGAAAACCCGACGATCAAGCGTTTTATTCCGAGCGACAGCGGCCAGAACGAAGAACTGCTCAATCGTTTGTCGGGCTATCTGGATTCGACGTTCACCTGGCTGTCGAACAATATCACCAGCATGTTCTCGTTCCTGTCGAGCTTCGTGCTTGTAATCGCGACGTTCCCGATCCTGCTCTACTTCCTGCTGCGCGACGACTACAAGCTGCCGCCGCAGCTGCTGAAGATCTTCCCGGCCAGCCAGAAAGCGGACGGCAAACAGATGCTGGACGAAATGGACGACGCGCTCAACAGCTTTATCGCGGGCCGCGTAATCGTCAACATTGCGCTGTGTATCCTGCTTTATATCGGCTTTCTTATTATCGGGCTGCCGTACTCTCTGCTGCTGGTCATCCTGTCGTTCTTCCTGAACTTTATCCCGTTTATCGGGGCGTTCCTCGCGGGCGTGCCGGTCGGGATCGTCGGGCTGATCGAATCGCCGAGCATGGCGCTCTGGTCGATCGTAATCGTAATTGTCGCCCAACTGATCCAGAACAACCTGCTGGAACCGCTCGTCTTCGGCAAACAGCTCGATATGCACCCGCTGACCGTTATCGTGCTGCTGCTTGTGGGCGGCGACGTGATGGGCATCCTGGGCATGCTGATCTGCATTCCGGTCTACATGGTCGTGAAGATCGCGATCCGCCACGGTTACCAGATGTACGTCAAGAGCAAGATCCAGCATACGCTGGAATAAAGATCGGCGATCCGGCCGGTTCGATAAGGCCCGGATACCGGGTCCAGGTCTTTTGCGCGGCTTTCGAAAAACCGCTTTTCTTCGGAAAAGCGGTTTTTTGCCGCGCGGAGGCGGATAAGCAGCGGGTTTATGGTATACTTGCTGACATATTTATTGCGGCAAAGGAGGGATGGCTTTGATTCAAGGCTTCGGGCATCTGACGTTCTCGGTCTCCGATCTCGAACGGTCGGTACGTTTCTACCGTCTGATCTTCGAAACGGAACCCGTATATCTTCGCGGCCGGACCGCTTATTTCGAAACGGCCGGACTCTGGATCGCGCTGAACGAGGAACGGGATATTCCGCGCGCGGAAATCCGCGGCTCGTATACGCACTTCGCGTTCTCCGCGGCGGAAAAGCATCTGCCGGAACTCGAACGCCGGCTGCGCGCGGCGGACGCCGAGATCCTGCCCGGGCGTTCGCGCGACGAGCAGGGCGAAGGCCGATCCCTGTATTTCCGCGATCCCGACGGACATCTGCTCGAATTCCATACCGGTACGCTCGGCGAACGGCTGGAGTATTACCGGAAGCGGCGCGAAGTCCCGCGCGGCGAACAGTAAAAGCAGTTCCCTACATACAATCCGGACGGCCGCAGCCGCTCCGGTCCAATCGACAGGAGATGAACGCATGAATTTCGATCCGCTGTATCAGCCCTATCCTTCCCGCCGTCTGCCGGTTTACGGCCGAAACGGCATGGTCGCCACGTCCCAGCCGCTCGCCGCGCAGGCGGGGCTCGATATTCTCAAAGCCGGCGGCAACGCAATCGACGCCGCCGTGGCGACGGCCGCCGCGCTGACCGTGCTGGAGCCGGCCTTCAACGGCATCGGCGGCGACGCGTTCGCCCTCGTCTGGGCGAACGGCGAACTGCACGGCCTCAACGCCAGCGGCCCGGCGCCGGCGGCTCTCTCGATCGAAGCGCTGCTTAAGCGCGGCATCGAAGAGATTCCCAAGTACGGCACGGTTCCGATCACCGTGCCGGGCGCTCCGGCCGCCTGGGCGGAGCTGTCGAGCCGCTTCGGCCGGCTCCCGCTCTCGCAAACGCTTGAACCGGCGGCCCGCTACGCCGAGGAAGGCTATCCGCTGCCCGCGTCGCTCGCCTACTTCTGGGCCCGGGCGCACCGGATCTTCGGCCGTCAATTGATCGGCGACGAATATGCGGAATGGTTCCGCACGTTCGCGCCGGGCGGCTGCGCGCCGGGAGCCGGCGAGATGTGGGCGTCGCCGGCGCACGCGGCGACGCTGCGCGAGATCGGCGAGACGCGCGCCGAATCGTTCTACCGCGGCGATCTGGCCGCGAAGATCGCCGGTTATATCGGCGATCACGGCGGGTACCTGACCCGCGCGGACCTCGCCGGCTACAAGCCGGAATGGGTACGGCCCGTCTCGGCGAGCTACCGGGGTTACGAGGTCTGGGAGATTCCGCCGAACGGCCAGGGCCTGGTGGCCCTGATGGCGCTGAATATGCTGGACGGCTTCCCGGCGGGAGACAAGGAAAGCGTCCTGACGTACCATCGCCAGTTCGAGGCGATCAAGCTCGCCTTCGCTGACGGCGAAGCGTATATCGCGGACGCGGCGCATATGCGCGCGTCCGTGGACGGGCTGCTGTCGCGGAAGTATGCCGACGAGCGGCGCGCGCTGATTACGGACGAAGCCGCGCTGCCGGGCCCGGGCACGCCGCCTTCGGGCGGGACCGTTTATCTTGCCGCCGCGGACGGCGAAGGCAATATGGTTTCGTTTATCCAGAGCAATTATATGGGCTTCGGCTCGGGCATCGTGATTCCGGGCACCGGAATCGCCATGCAGAACCGGGGACACAATTTCTCGATGAATCCGGAACACGACAATGCGCTCGCTCCCGGCAAGCGCAGCTACCATACGATTATTCCCGGCTTCCTGACGCGCGGCGGCGAAGCGGTCGGACCGTTCGGGGTGATGGGCGGCTTTATGCAGCCTCAGGCGCACGTCCAGGTGGTGACGAGCACCGTCGATCATCTGCTGAATCCGCAGGCGGCGCTCGATGCGCCGCGCTGGATGTGGGAGAACGGCCGCACCGTGCGGGTGGAACCGGACTTCCCGATCCATATCGCGCAGGCGCTGATGCGCAAAGGACACGATATCCAGGTCGCCCCGGACAAAAATATGTTCGGAAAAGGCCAGATCATCTGGCGCGATCCGGTCAGCGGCGTGCTGTGCGGCGGTACGGAATCCCGGTCCGACGGCACGGTCGCGGCCTGGTAGAAGTTCGGACTTCGCCTTTTTCGCCTTCTTTGTCTACGGTGCATTCGGAAGATCGGATATAGATTCGATTGGAATAAAAAGTCGGGGAAAAGGCTGGAGAACTAAAGCGAATGGTAAGAAGAATTGAAATAGCTGCGCATATGCTCTTATTCAGGCTTAATCTTACGTTTTCGAGAAAATAATGACGCTCATACATTTATTTCGAGTTTTTTCGCTTCGATTCGTTCTTTGGCTCCCGAATAATTGTACCTGCGTCGCTATTTGAAGAAATCGAAGCGTTTCGCTCCAAATAAGTGTACCTGTGCCGCTATTTTCCGTTTGGAACCCTAACCGGCTTTCTCGACAACCCGCAGACCTCCAACCCGGAGGTCTTTTTAATTGCAGCGGATATGAAGATCGGGAACTGCAACGCGCAAAAATCTCCGTTTCCGCTTTTGCCGCCGGTTTTGTTTTTTGCTTCCGCTTCCCCATGCTTCCATCGCTGCCTTTCATTAACTGCTCCGCTTTTTATCGCTGTTCTCTCCCTTTCCTTCGCCCTAAAAATCCAAATATTACACCCTCTCGGATAACAAATGAAACGTCCTCCGCGAAATAAAAAAATGTTTCAAAAAAGTATTGACAATTTTAAAAAACCCAGCTTTTTACCTGTTTATATTCTGTCGTGGCGTTTAAATATGATGCAACGGAAGGCACCACATGAACATTTTGAAAATCAACAACAACTTTGAGGAGGCAACAAGCGATGACTAGAAAATTCGTAGGTGTATTCAATAACGAACAGGATGCTTCTAACGCAATCAGCGAGCTGAAACGCAGCGGGTATACGGCAGACGATATCTCCGTCATTACCAAAGACAAGAAAGATCTTAGAGCCATCGAAGACGAAACCGGCACCAAAGCGCCGGAAGGCGCGGCGGGCGGCGCGGCAACCGGCGGTATTCTCGGCGGCGTAGGCGGCCTGCTGGCGGGTCTCGGCGCGCTGGCTATTCCGGGCATCGGTCCGATTCTGGCAGCCGGCCCTCTGGCGGCAACCCTGGCGGGCGCTGCGGTAGGCGCGGCCGGCGGCGGCCTTGTAGGCGGCCTGATCGGTCTGGGCATTCCGGAAGACGAAGCCAACGAATATAACACTTATGTGGACCGCGGCGACATTCTCGTCATCGTGGACGCGGATACGGCGCAGGAATCGGAAGTCGCCCGCATTTTCAGCAGCAATCATTCCACCAACAATCGTTACTCGGATCTGTACGCGGCAGGCGCGGTCGATACCGATACGGTGAATACGACAAATACGACGGTAGGCTGGACGGACGACAATTTCTCCGAAAGCGATGTTCGGGCGAATACGGCCGGCTATACTCCTCCGATCGACGAAACGGACGAAGCCCGCAAACTACGGCTGCGCGAAGAGCAGCTCGACGTGACGAAGAATCGCGTGCAGAGCGGCGAAGTCGAGATTCACAAAGACATCATCGAAGAACAGAAAACGATCGACGTGCCGGTTACGCACGAAGAAGTCGTCATCGAGCGCCGCGCGGTAAACGCGGTACCGACCGACGAACCGATTGGCGCGGACGAAACGATTCGCGTGCCGGTCAGCGAAGAACAGGTCGAAGTCAATAAACGCTCCGTCGTTACCGGCGAAGTCGAAGTGCATAAACGCGAAGTACAGGAAACGCAGCAGGTAAGCGATACGGTCCGCCGCGAAGAAGCGCGCATCGAAAAAGACGGGAACCTGAGCGTCAAAGAAGGCAGTCTCGATGCCGACGCCACCCCTCCTTCCCGCAAGTTGTAAAGATCGGCGCGGCAAAAAACGCCCGCAATCCAATTGAACGAAGCCCGGCTGCAAGGTCGGGCTAGTTTATTTCGTCTTTATAAGCCGTTTTGCTCTTTTACTTACACCTTACAAACCGTTTCCCGGGAGTTCATACAAGTCCCTGTCTGTTTTCATAAATATCCGTTTTCTTGAATCTCTATTTTCGATGAGGAGGAATTTGACATGACCAGAAGAATCGTAGGCGTATTTCTCGCGGAACAGGAAGCTTCCAACGCAATCGAGGATCTGAAAAGACACGGGTACAACGCGGACGACATCTCCGTCGTTTCCAAGAACCGTAAAGAATTGGAATCGATCAGCGAAGATACCGGCACCAAAGCGCCGGAAGGCGCGGCCGGCGGAGCCGCCGCAGGCGGTATTCTCGGCGGCGTAGGCGGCTTGCTGGCGGGTCTCGGCTTGCTGGCGATTCCGGGCATCGGCCCTATCCTCGCAGCCGGCCCGATTGCGGCGACACTGGCGGGCGCGGCGGTCGGAGCGGCCGGCGGCGGTCTGGTCGGAGGACTGATCGGCCTCGGCATTCCGGAAGAAGAAGCCCGCTCTTACGACGAACAGGTCAGCGGCGGACGCATCCTCGTTATGGTCGACGCGGAGCCGGCTCAGGAAGCCGAAGTCAGCCAGTTGTTCATCGATCATCACGCGCTGAACTCGGACCGGTTGAAAGAAAGCGACTTTGCCGCTCCGACAACGGCGGCGGGACTGACGACCGGCGTCGACCCGACGCTGCGCACCGATCCGTCGATCGACCCGCTCGATACGAGAATCAACACGGCGGGTTCGCAGCCGGTCGATACGACAACCGATTTTGCCGCGGCTTCTTACGGAGCGGATCTCACGTCCCGCAATACGGATATTCCGCCGAGCACCGGCGCGGCCGCCGATGCAAGCCGGGCGGGTTATATTCCCGAAGATACCGGCATCACTTCGGGCGACCGCGGCATCTACTCGGACGAAGAAGCGGTTACCGGCAGTATTCCGCGGGACGAAACGGACGAAGCCCGCACGCTGCGCCTGAGAGAAGAACAGCTGGAGATCGAGAAAAACAAAGTTCAAACCGGCGAAGTGCACATCCGCAAAGAAATCGTCGAAGAGCAGAAAACGATCAGCGTGCCGGTCGTGCACGAAGAAGTCGTTATCGAACGCAAAGCCGTTCACGACGAAGAAACGAATACGCCGATCGGCAAAGACGAAACGATCCGTATTCCGCTCACCGAAGAACAGATCGAAGTCAACAAACGATCCGTCGTAACCGGCGAAGTCGAAGTGCATAAACGCGAAGTGCAGGACACGGAGCGCGTGGAAGAAACCGTTCGCCGCGAAGAAGCGCGCGTCGAACGAACAGGCGATGTCGAAGTCGATGAAAACCTCGATGCCGATCCGACGCTCCGGACGACAGATCGCGTAAACCCGGATCGCGACTCCAAATTCTGATCGAGGCGGAATTCACCGTTTAATCACCCTGGTCGAATCACCTTGCTTTTTCAACATCTGTTAAACCGAAAGCTCGACCTTCAATATTCGATAACCACGAGGAGGCATCATGATTATGAACAGAAAAGTCGTAGGCGTATTCAATTCGGAAAATGAAGCTTCGAATGCAATCGAACAGCTGAAAAGCAGCGGGTACCGGGCGGACGATATCTCGGTTGTGACACGCAATAAGAAAGATATGAAAAAGATCGAAGAAGAGACCGGCACCATGGCGCCGGAAGGCGCGGCAGGCGGCGCAGCCACCGGTGGCGTGCTCGGCGGAATCGGTGGGCTGCTCGCGGGTCTCGGGGCGCTGGCGATTCCGGGCATCGGTCCCCTGCTCGCGGCCGGACCTCTGGCAACGACGCTTGCGGGCGTCGCGGTAGGCGCGGCCGGCGGCGGTCTTGTCGGCGGACTGATCGGCCTCGGCATTCCGGAAGAAGAAGCCAACGAATACAATGCGATGGTCGACGAAGGCCATATCCTGGTCATTGTCGATACGGAAGAATCCAACCGCAGCGACGTTTACCGGATCTTCCAGGACAATCGTTCCCTGAACCGCCGTTACGACAACGATTATACGTCGATTAATCAAACGGCTGCCGCAAACGATACGCTGTACAGCGACACGCCGGCTATGGGCGCAAGCAATCTCGAAGCCAACCGCATGGACGGAACTTCGGTCGGGGACGGCGGTCTTGCCGCTTCCGCGGATTTGGGAAGTACGCGCGCCAACGACCGTTTGGATTCGCTCGATACGGACGAGGCGCGCAAGCTTCAACTGCGCGAGGAACGGCTCGACGTTTCCAAGAACACGGTGCGCAGCGGCGAAGTCGAAGTGCACAAAGATATTGTCGAAGAACAGAAATCGATCGATGTTCCGGTCAGCCACGAAGAAGTGGTCATCGAGCGCCGCAGCGTCGACAACGCGCCGACCGATACGCCGATCGGAGCCGACGAGACGATTCGGGTCCCGGTCAGCGAAGAGCAGGTCGAAGTCAACAAACGCAACGTCGTGACCGGCGAGATCGAAGTGCATAAGCGCGAGATCGAAGAAACGGAACAG
The DNA here is from genome assembly GCF_030518235.1 of Saccharibacillus sp. CPCC 101409. GTDB lineage: Bacteria > Bacillota > Bacilli > Paenibacillales > Paenibacillaceae > Saccharibacillus. The sequence continues at coordinate 337,338 of NZ_JAULSA010000004.1, forward strand.
GTACGCGATACGGTGCGCCGCGAAGAAGCCCGTGTCGACAAGAACGGAAGCGTCGAAGTACGCGAAGGTTCGGACGAACTGAATATCCCGAGAAGACGCTGAGGCGGCGGATAAACGGCCCTGGAGCGGACGCAGAATCCGCCGGCCTTGAGCCGGCGGATTCTCCTGCAAGAAACGGCTGCCGGTCAGATCTTCCGGCGCCGCAAACAGGCCCGGCCAACCAGCCGGGCCTGTTTGCGGTTTACGGCGCGCATCTCCGCAGAAAACCGGCTTTGCCGCGCAAATGCACGGCGGAGCGCCCGCGGCTGCGCTCAAATAGACGAGGAGGACGACAGCATGTCACGGAAAATAGTAGGTGTATTTCTGACGGAACGCGAAGCCCAGGAGACGGTGGAAGATCTGAAGCGCTTCGGGTACGGCGACGACGATATTTCCATTATCTCCAAGAACCGGTCGGACGCCGATTCGGACGGAGCCCATCACGTGACCAAAGCTCCGGAAGGCGCAGCCGGCGGCGCGACGGCCGGCGGTATTCTGGGCGGAGTCGGCGGACTGCTGGCGGGCCTGGGCGCGCTCGCGATTCCGGGCATCGGTCCCCTGCTCGCCGCCGGACCGATTGCCGCCGCGCTGGCGGGCCTGGCCGTCGGAGCGGCCGGCGGCGGTTTGGTCGGCGGACTGATCGGCCTTGGCATCTCGGAAGAAGAAGCCCAGTCTTACGGCGAGGAAGTCAGCGGCGGACGCCTGCTCGTAATCGTCGAAGCCGCCGACAATCGAAGAGCCGACGTCGAATCGATCTTCCGGGACCATTATGCGCTGAACTATACCCGTCTCGGCGCGGCCGAAGAAGATACTTCAAATATCAAAGCCGTTTCGCCCCGCTTTGCCGCGGAACCCGATACCGCTTCCGCAGTTCCGGTTGAGAGCGTCGCAGTCGAAACGGCCGGGCCGGCGGGCGCGGCAGATCCGCTCGGCCTGCGTACATCCGGTACCGAAACGGAAGAACGCCGGGTTTTCGGCGTCCGGGACGAATCAGACGCGGAGCACGTGCGGATCGACGAGACTCTTGCGCCCGCTCTTTCCGCTCCGGCGGATGAAGAAAAGGTTCGCCGCGAAGCCGAAGCGCGCCGCAGCGAAGAACGCGAAGCTCTTGCCGATGCCGAAACCTTGAAGCTCCGGGCCGAACAGCTCGAAATCGACAAGAACCAGGTGCGTACCGGCGAGGTCGAAGTACGCAAAGAAATTATTCATGAGCAAAAAACGATCCAGGTTCCCGTTACCCGCGAAGAAGTCGTGATCGAACGCCGCAGCCCCGACGGTCTGGCGGCAGAAAGCGAGATCGGGCAGAACGAAACGATCCGTATCCCGATCCGCGAGGAACGAATCGAAGTCGGCAAACGCAGCGTCGTAACCGGCGAAGTCGAGGTTCGCAAAGAAACCGTACAGGAAACGCGGCAGATCGAAGAAACGCTGAAACACGAAGAAGCGCGCGTGGAACGCAGCGGCCGCGCCGTTATCGACGATTCGGAGGCCCGGCCTGAAGCCGCGTCTGAAGAAGCATTGCCGCAGCGCCCGGCGACAGGCACAAACAGCCGCGCCGACAGTACGCTATCCGATCCCGGTTCCTCCCTGCCGAACAGCGATATTTCTTCCCTTCCGCCGCGCAGCGAGCGGCATCGCCGCTAGAAGAAATAGCCGTACAAAGACACCCTGCAGTCATCGTTAGATGATTGCAGGGTGTTTGAGCTGCGAACCGGTATCTATTTTATTGATAGGTCGCGAAGGGGAGCATGACATTCTTGATCACTTCTTCAAGATCTTCGCGGCCGACGCCGTTGGCTGCCTGAATCGACATTCCGGCAGCCAGAGTAGCGATATATCTGGCAAGACATCTGGAATTAGTATCGGCTGCCGGATCTTCCTCCCGCTTCAACTGTTCCAATCGTTCATACAGCGCATTTTCCACTTGAATCCGCTGTTCGGTTAGCAGTTGTTTGACAGGATCGGATTCCTCACTGCAGGCAAGAGCGCCCTGAATCGTTAAACAGCCCGGAGCACGGCCGGAGTTTACAGCCGTATCCGCCGAAGCTTGCAGAAACTTTTCAATTACGGCATACGGGGTCGGCTCCTTCAACGCATCCAGCGTTGCCTGAACCGATTCATGATGAGTATATAAATCCAGCACCTTGCGAAACAGCTTTTCTTTGCTGCCAAAGGTTGCATAGAAGCTTGAACGGTTAATTTTCATCGCTTGCGTCAGATCCGTCAATGAAGTTCCTTCGTAACCTTTTTCCCGAAAAATATCCAGAGCCTGTTGAAGCGCCCGCTCAATATCAAAAGCCCGTGGGCGTCCTGGTGCCATGACCATTCCTCTTTTCGTAAAATAGATACCCCGTATTTTACTACACAGCCGATTATCTGTCATGGTACCGGCCTCTCCGGACTTTGACTAAAAGTTAGCCGCGATCAGATGTTAAAGCCTCCATCGATATTCAGACTGGCTCCGGTGACATAACCCGCTGCAGGCGAAGCCAGATAGGCGGCAAGATCGGCAATCTCAGCCGTATTTCCGTATCTGCCCAGCGGAACCAGGCTCTTGATAAGCTCAATCTTGGAATCGTCTGCTGGATTCGAATCGGTATCGATCATTCCGGGCTGAATATTGTTGACGGTGACCCCCTGCGGCGCTAGGTCGCGAGCCAGTGCTCGCGTCAATCCGGCTACGGCGGCTTTGCTGGTGACATACGGCGTATTCTGCGGGAATGGGTTGCGCTCGGCGGAAATGCTGCCAATATTGATAATACGGCCGCCCGGCCGCATCTGCGGACCCACGATCCGGGCCGCGGCGAATACCGCTCTCACATTCAGATTCATCACCTGATCGAATTCCTCCAGAGTGACCTGATCATAGGATTTCTGAACGATGCCGGCGGCATTGTTGACAAGAATATCAATGCTGCCCAACGATTGAAGCGTCTGCTGTACCGCATTGTCCAACGCTTCCGGATCTGCGCTGTCGGCTTGAACGGCCAGTGCCCGGCCATGCGCGTTTTTAATTTCCTGTACGAGTTCTTCCGCGCGGCTGCCGGAACTCACATAGGTAAAAGCAACCGCCGCTCCGTCTTCGGCCAGTTTCTTAACGATAGCTGCGCCGATGCCGCGCGCCCCTCCGGTAACCAGCGCGACTTTTCCAGCCAGCGGTTTGTGCGTTTCTTGTGTCGTATTCAACAGTAAAACCCCTCTCCCGTTTAATTTTGTACCTATTGGTTCAAAAATAGGCGCAATAATGCTTCCTTCGATAGCCCTATCGTTATTTCGACCGGGTTTTGATCAAGTCGGCATCCTTGGTTTTTAATTATGAACCAAAGAGTACAAAAATACAAGTACCTGCTTTTTTCGATTTTTTCAGCTTCGCTGCTGAGATTAAGCACCTGTTCCCGCTTCACTTGCTCGATATGTACGCTCCTTCATTTTCAAGCAATTAAAAACCCCTCCTTCCGAAATGGTTTTCGCTTATATTGTAGGAATTTCGCCAATTTTTTCTTTCCTCTTCTCTACACGAAAAGGGTCTTTTTGCCGATAATGGAGGTGGGACTTTCGCACCCTGCACACTTCACCGCTGCGAAGTACCGCTTACTATAAAGATGGGGGAAGTGAGCGTGTGAGCAACCTCGACCGCATTATGTATCAACGAAACAAAATTGTAGCCTGGCTGTTATGGGCGGTATTTGTTCTGCTTGGCGCAGCCAGTCTGGACATGTCCGCATCGATCAAGATTGCGGCCGGAGCGATAGGCGTATTCGCCCTTTCGTTTACCGTGCTGACCCTGCGCAAACAGGCGCTGCACATCCTGCCGTACGCAGCGGCGCTGTTCTTCGCCGCGGCTTATACCGCCGCGATGACGGATACGATCAACGTGCTGGCGGCCCTGGTGCCGGCGGCGCTGCTGCTCCTGTATCCTTTTTACCGGTATACGCTGATTTATTCCGCGATTACCGCCGTCGGCATGAGCGTCGCCTGGCTGCGCGGCGCCGACGTCTTCATGCCGCAGGACCGCATCATGACGCTGGTCTTCACGGTCGTCGTCTTTGCCGTTATCGCCGGCATTCTGGTGTGGGTCGGCTACCTGAACGAGAAACTATCCCGCGAATTGGCCGCGCAGCGCGAACGCCTGAGAGCCAATGCCGGCCGGATCGACCAGGTGCTGAATCATGTGAAAAGCGCCGTGGAAGAATTGGGCCGTTACGCCCGCAAGTCGAAAGAAAACGTAATGCTGAACGAGATGATTACCGGTGAAATTACCAGCACGTTCGCCCATGTCGCCAAAGGAGCCGAAAGCCAGGCGCGCAGCGTTATCGAAATCACCGACAAAATGTCCGCCAACGATCACGAGATCGAAGGCATGGTGCAGAACTCCTCGGTTATGCGCGGGCTGTCCGAGCATACCGCCAACGTAACCCAGGAAGGCGCGGGCCGCATGGTCGAGCTGCGCCGGCAGATCGATCAGGTCTACAGCGTCATGAGCGATACCGCGCACGATATGGAGCTGTTCCGCGAGCAGAACGACCAGATCGCGCAGATCCTGACGACGATCTCCGAGATCGCCAGCCAGACCAACCTGCTTGCGCTCAACGCGGCGATCGAAGCGGCGCGCGCCGGAGAAGCGGGCCGGGGCTTCGCGGTCGTATCCGACGAAGTGCGCAAGCTGGCCGAGCACTCGCGGGAATCGGCCGAGCAGATCGGCGGCATCCTCGGCGAACTGCAGAGCGGCACCGAGCGCTTGATGAGCCAGGTCAATCGCGGGCGCGAAGCGGCCGAACAAGGCCTGGGAGCGGCGCAGCGGTCGGAGCAGGTATTGACGGAAATCAACGAAAATACGCACAAACTGCTGGATCAAGCTGGCGAAGTCGAACACCGCTCCGAGAAAATGAAAATTTCTTCGTCGGGCGTAATCCATCAAGCTGCGGCCATCTCGGCTGTTACTCATCAGACGAACGCTTCAATGGACGAAATTCTCGCCGGCATGAACGAGCAAAAATACATCACCGACCAGATGACCGGCAGTTTCGTCCAGCTGGAGAAGCTGATTGCCGATCTCAAAGAGATGACGACCGTGCCGGCCGAAGAAGTGCCGGCGGTGGAACTTCCGGCCGGCCGCAAGAAAAATCGCAAAGCGGAACCCGCGGCGGAAACCGCTCCGGTTCCGGCGGTGAACGAGGAAGCGATCGCGGGCTGATTGCGGCAGTTTCCCGCTTCGCCGCAAGATACGCGGAGTGCCAAAAAGAGCTTTTCCCGGCTAATCGTCCGGGAAAAGCTCTTTTTGCTTTGCCTCTTTCTTTTTTATGCCGCCGTTAACGCCTTATCGGTTGCATGCGCTCAGCGAATCGTAAAAGCTTTCGCAGCCGCGTCGGCGCGAGCCCGGGAAGAAGCGTACAGCACCCTCTCCGGATGCTTGTAGAACTGCGGCCACAAGCCGTGCCGGTACGATGCCGAGTTCGGGAACGTCGGATCGTCGGCCCGCATGACCGCGGCGTAGACGTAGACGGTCTGGCCTTTTGCCGCGCCGGTCGCCTGCCGCAGATCGATCCGGTAGCGCAGCGTATCGGCGTTGTACAGGCTGAAGCGGACCGGGGACATCTTCCATTTGCCGCCGGAGCCGATCTTGTAATGCAGCTGGATCTCCGCCGGGCGATCGCGGTCGTACGTATTGGTCTCGGGGTTGTCGGTCGACGCATACGCGGTCAGATACAGCAGATTGCCGTCCGTCCAGTCCGCCGACACATAATCGAGATCCGACCCGGCGTTCCACGTTTCCGGCGACGTATAGCGGTAGAACAGATTCATCGGCATCGTCTGCGCGCCCGCCGCGCCGCTGCGGCTCCGGCTGGTCTGCATGATATGCAGATGCGGATCGTAATTCTTCGCCCGGTCGATCGTGCCGATCACCGTCGTCTCGGTCACGTAATCGCCGACCCGGATGCCCGAGCTTCCCGTTCCCGCCGGATCGATATGCAGGTATTTGACGTATACGCCGTCCGGCGTCCCGTCTCCGTCCGTATCCTGATCGACGATCACGCTGCCGAGCTGCGCCGATGTGTCGTGCTTGACCTCCGTTACTTTGCCCGGCAGGATCGCATACACCCGCTCGCCCGAATTCATGGCGATATCCGAACCGTTATGCGGATTGGTGCCGCCGACGACATTGCGCGGCTGATTGGTCTTGCTTGCGACCGGCGCATAGCGTTCGACCAGTCCGCCCGCGTCGCTGCGCCCCGGCGACATCGCCGGCGCAATCATCGCTTTGACGCCGTACTGCTGCATAAACGCCGCTCCGTAGTCGGCGGCCGAAGCGGCCGACACCGCGCTCAGCGCAAGCAGCGCGCACGCGGTCAGCAGGACTTTGCGCCAGAACGAGCCCGGACGCCCAACGGTTCTCCCGCTCATTTCGCCGCCTCCTTTTCCGTGTCGATCGCATACGTCGATTCCGCGGCCGTGCTCCGATTGCGGACCTGCACGAGCAGGGTCCCGCCGTCGGCCCAAGATACGCCGATGACGGAGCCGCCCGCCGGTTCGTCGATCCGTTCGTACTCCAGGGTCGCCGGGTCGATCAGCAGCAGCGTGGAAGCCGCCTTCGTCCGGTCCGGCGCGTTCACGACGGCAAAAAGCCCTCCGTCCGCCGATGCGGCAATCGAACGTACACGGTTCAGCCCGCCGCCCCGGAAGGTTCGCGCCGCTCCGGTCGAGAGATTGCGTACGCCGAGCGAGCCGTCCGATATCTGCGACAGCAAATAATTGCCGGCCGCGGCGGAAACCGAGTAGGACGAAACAACCTTCGCCGCCCCTCCCCCGCCGCTGTCCACCTGCGCGATGCCGCCGTCGCCGAGATCGAGGTAAAAGCGGTTTTTCGCATCCCAGCCCAACACCTGATAACCGGCTCCGTATACTTTTTTCTCCGCGCCCGTGTTCAGGTCCTTGATCCAGTTCTCCCCGTCCTCGCTGCCCGTCGCCGTCACGGCGCGGTTCGTCCAGAACAGCACTTTCGTTCCGTCGGGACTGACCGACGCCCGCTGTCCCCAGACCACCATCGGCGGCGTGCTTTTACCCGAAGGCCATTTGCGCACCGATTTGCTGTAGGCGCCGGTTTGTCCTTTCAGAAAAAGAGACAGGGTCCGCCGCTCGCCGTCCAGCCTGTAGATCGAAGCCGCATACTCGACCAGCGCGTCGCCGCCGGGCAGCGGATGCAGGTCGTAGCCGAGATCGGGCGCCGGCAGCAGCGTAGTCTCCCCGCCTTTTTGCGCATAGCGGAAAGTCAGCGTATCATTCAGTCCGTCGGCGGTCAGTCTGGCGGTGAATGTTCCGGTTTTTCCTTCCGCCGCCGAAGTCTGCGCCCGAAGCGCCGCTTTTCCCGCTGCCGGATCGATCGAAGCGGCCGCTTTTTTCTTGTCGGCCCGTCCGGGCAGCACCACTTCCGTCCCGTCCACGACCGCCGTTCTTCCCGGCGTTTTGCCCGCCCGCGTCCAGACGCCGGCCGGATCGGCCAGCGCCGCTCCCGAAACCAGCGTCAGCAGCAGCGCGGCCGCGGCGGCCGTTTTGATTCCTTTTCGCATTTTTTCCGTTCCTCCTTCATTGCCGGATTATGATTTGAATTCGGGGTTTGTTCTCCGCAGTACCCCCGTAATGTACTCGAAAACCCGTTATCGTGCAATAAAGCGGTCAATTTGGAAATACTTATTGAAAAATAGGACCAAAGATATTATTCTATTCTGTGACAAAGACTTATATCCCTGTTTACATATTCTTTAAGAGGCCATATTCGATCAAATGGATTTCCAAAGTCCTATATCCATTTCACTCCCGCCAAGGCGTCTGATTTTTATCATTTATGAGGAGGTCTTTTCGTATGCCGTCAATTGGGTCCAATCAGGAAACGGAAAGCGCCGCGGATGCCCTTGTTTTCACCGAAAACGGCGGTATGGAAAGCGGACTTTCCGAACAGCGGCAGAGCGAAGCGGACGGCGCGATCGAGACTTCCGGAGGCGCGCTGCGAGTTCTCGATCCGCAGGAAGACGGAACGCCGGCCCTGCTGATCCCGAATCCGCCGCTGCGGCTGTGGGTCAACGGTTCCGAGCTGCTCGAACCGCTGCACGTGAGCGCGGGCGACCGGATCGAATGGGAAATGCCGGAGCGGCCGCTGTTCGCCGTCGACGCCGCGCCGGGCGGCATGCAGGCGCATATCCGCGTCTACGCCGATACGCAGTATGCCTGGAAGCTCGAAGACTCGGCTCCGGCGGCTTCCTGCGTCCCCCGGGCGGTCCCCGACTTGAAGAAGCCGCTCAAAAAACTCGGCATCGCCGAGATCATGGCGGAGATCGGAACGATGGGCATCTGCAAAAATCTCGACGTGCCCGCCGTCGTGCAAGCGCTTCAGGACGCCGACGGACAGCCCGTGCCGTTCGCGTCCGGTCTGGAAGCGGTGCAGGGCGAGGACGCCCGGCTGGAATTGTTTTTCGGCGAAAAAATCGAAAACGCGTTCGAAGAAGTCGCGGGCGCGCTGGATTACCGCAATCATCTGCGCATTCCTTCGGTGCAGCCCGGCGATCCGCTGGCCCGGCTGATCCCTTCCGCCTCGGGCGAACCGGGGTACGACGTATACGGCAAAGTCCTGTCGCCCGACCCGGTACGGGAGATCGAACTGCATGCCCGCCAGCATGTGGAAGCCGGGCCGGACGGTCTGTTCACGGCGCTCAAAGCTGGGCGGCCCTGCATCACTTCCGGCGCGGTCCGCTACCTCGATATCTCCGACGCTTACGTGGTCGCGGGCGATGTGGACCTCAAAACGGGGCATATCGTGTTCTCCGGCGACGTGGCGATCCAGGGCAGCGTCACCGACAATATGATCGTCGAGTCGCTCGGCAACGTCTACGTCTCCGGCGGGGTTTATCACGCCACAATCACCGCCGCCGGCAGCATCACCGTGCTGGGCAGCACGATCGGCAGCCGTTTGTATTCCGGCAGCTTCGGCCTGGCGTTCAACCGGCTGTTCCATCTCTCGCAGCAGCTTCGCGAAGAGATCGGCCAACTGCTGAGTGCCGCGCGCATGCTGTACGCCGAAGTGTGCAAGCGCGGCCAGTCCGCGCGTTTCGGCCAGGTGGCGCTGCTGCTGCTCAAGACCAAGTTCAAAGAAATCCAGCCGCGGATTCGCGAGCTGCTCCAGGTGATGGTCACGGTGCAGCGGAGCACCGGATCGTCTTCAAACGAATTCGCCGACGACCTGAATCTCATGCTGTCCCCGGCGCTGATGATCGAAGCGCTGGACGAGCAGGTGCTGTCGCGCCTGGAGCAGAGCCTGGAGAAAGAGCATTCGTTCGTGTCGGATATGCAGCAGGGCGATTCGCGCATCGAGCTGTCGCGCTGCCAGACGAGCACGATCAAGTCAAACGGCGATATTCTCATTCACCGCGAAGGCGTACTGCAAAGCGATCTGTACTCCGGCGGTTCGATCGCGTTCGCGAATCCGGTCTCCGTCTGCCGGGGATCGTGCCTGGAAGCGGAAGACCGGATCGACGCCCGGACGGTCGGCAGCGCGGGCGGCGCTCCCTGCGTGCTCAAAGCCAAGCACAGCATTCAGGTTCAGCGCATGTACGAAGGCCGGATCGCCGTCGACGGCTTGAACCGCGATATCTTTGCTCCGGTGGAGAATCGGACTTTCGGGCGGCAGGATATGGATTTGGAATCGGCTTTTTCATAGAACCGGACCTTCTCGACAAAAAAAGCGCAAACCGGATTCCTCCGGTTCGCGCTTTTTTTGTTCCAGGTTTATGGAGGCGGGTCTACTCCCAGCTGCCGCCGAGTTTGCGCAGCAGTTCGCGCAGAGCGGCGCCGCGGTGGCTGATCCGCTGCTTCTCTTCGACGTTCAGTTCGGCCATGGTGCGTTCGAACTCCGGCACGTAGAACAGCGGGTCGTAGCCGAAGCCGCCGGCGCCGGCCGTTTCGGCGGTGATCCAGCCTTCGACGCTGCCTTCGGCTTCGATGCCGCGGCCGGTGGCCGGGTCGTAGAGCGTCAGCGCGCAGACAAAGCGCGCGCCGCTGAGCAGCGGCTGCTCGGTGTCGTCGCCCTGGCGCAGCTTCATCAGCTCATCCAGCAGCTTCTCGTTGTTGGCGGAGTCGCTGCCGTGCTCGCCGGCGTAGCGGGCGGAATAGATGCCCGGCGCGCCGCCGAGCATATCGACGCACAGGCCGGAGTCGTCGGCCAGTACGGACAAATTCAGGAAATCGCCGATTTCTTTCGCTTTCTTAAACGCGTTCTCGGCGAAGGTCGCGCCGTCTTCTTCGACTTCCGGCGCTTCCGGATAATCGTGCAGGCTGCGCACTTCTTTGCCGAGCGGAGCGAACGCATGACGGAATTCGCGCACCTTTCCCATATTGCGGGTCGCGACGACGACGATTTCTTTCGTTTCTTGCGCTTCATTTGCTGCTTCGTTTGCCGCCGGTTCAGGTTTTTCGCTCACGCCAATCCCCCGCTTTCATGCTGTCCGATCTTCATCGCGTTTGCGCCGAGCGCTTCTTTTTGCACGAAAATCATCTGCCGGATACCCGTTTCCCCGAGTTCCAGCATGCCGTTCAGCTCGTCGCGCGTAAACGGGGAATCTTCGCCCGTACCCTGCAGCTCGACGAACGCGCCGGCTCCGGTCATCACGAGATTCATATCGACTTTGGCCGTGGAATCTTCCGCGTAGCACAGGTCCAGCAGTCCTTCGCCGTCCACGATGCCCACGCTGACCGAAGCGAGGAAATCCGTGACCGGATAGCGTTTCAGCTTGCCCTGGGATTCCAGCTTGTTCACCGCCAGGCACATCGCCACGAACGCTCCGGTAATCGAAGTGGTCCGCGTGCCGCCGTCTGCCTGGATCACGTCGCAATCGACGGTGATCGTGCGTTCGCCGAGCGCTTGCAGATCGACGACCGAGCGCAGCGCCCGGGCGATCAGCCGCTGGATTTCCATCGTGCGCCCGCCCAGCTTGCCTTTGGCCGCTTCGCGGATATTGCGGGTATGCGTCGCGCGCGGCAGCATCGAATACTCCGCCGTCACCCAGCCGCGTCCCTGCCCTTTCATAAAAGGAGGCACTTTCTCTTCGACCGTGGCGTTGCAGATGACCTTCGTGTCGCCCACTTCGATAAAGACCGAGCCTTCCGCGTATTTGTTCGTTCCCACTTCGATCTTGACCGGGCGAAGTTCGTCCGGCTTTCTGTCGTTCCTGCTCAAGTTGTTGTCCTCCGCATCTGCCGGTTCTTGGAACCGGCGGTTATTCTGTTTTCATTTTAGCAAACTCGGCCGCCCGGCGCACGGACTTCGAACCCGGATTTGGACTTTGCTTCCGAAAATGATTCAGTCTCCGCGATTTTGTACAGTTGTAAGTAAGAGAGGTGAAGATCATGCAAACGCCGGACAAACCGACAGCCAAAGAAGAGAAAATGGGCGTGCCCGAGAAGCAGGCCTACTCGCTGGACAGCCGCAAGGTCGCCGAAGCGACGCGCAAATGGTTGAGCCAGCGCGGCGTCAAGATCGAGGAAATCGCGGAACTGGTTCTTTTTTTGCAGAAAAAATATTACCCGGATCTGACCATGGAAGAGTGCATCCACAATGTGGAGAAAGTGCTGGAGAAGCGCGAAGTGCAAAACGCCGTCCTGACCGGCATCCAGCTCGACGTGCTCGCCGAGGAAGGCAAACTGCTGTCCCCGCTGCAGGAGATGATTAAGAACGACGAAGGCCTGTACGGGGTGGACGAGATTCTCGCCCTGTCGATCGTCAACGTCTACGGCAGTATCGGGCTGACCAACTTCGGTTATGTGGACAAGCTCAAACCGGGCGTGCTGGAGCGGCTGAACGACAAAAGTATCGGGCCGGTGCACACGTTCCTGGACGATATCGTCGGCGCGATCGCGTCCGCGGCCAGCAGCCGGATCGCCCACAACAAGCAAAGCGAACGCGAAGTTTCGGTCGAGCTGCCCAAGCAGCCCGGCGACGATTGAACGCCATTCAAGCGTCGTTCGACGTTTGAGCCTTGAAGACGCATGAACCAAACAAAAGACCGGAAGCCGGACAAAAGCCGCATTCAGCCGCTTTTTCCGCTTCCGGTCTTTTTCCGGTGTCCGACCTATGCGCTTATCCGCCAGGCCGTCTTCCGGATCGAGGCGAACCGCCTTCAGCGCGCGAAAAATCCCCGGCGTTTCCGCTTCCGGTAAAAAGGCTCGCATTCGCGCTCGAAATAACGTTCCAAGCCGCTTACGCCGTCCAACTGCAGGAAATCGACCGGCGGATCGGGCACGTGCGCGCTTCCCGCCGCTCTGCCCGCCGCCTGCACGACTTCGTTCCAGCCGTCGTCCGATTCGATCGCAATCAGCGTATGCGGCGGGTCGCCGGTTTCCGGGTTGTAGTAATGCGCATGGTAAGCCAGATTGACATTCGGCATGGAATCGAATACCCGTTCAAGTTCTTCCAGCAGCTCCCGCGGCTCTTTGGACGGACGGCCGAGCATCACCTGCGTTTCCTGCTCCACCGTATAACTTTGCGGCGGCGCATAGATCGCTCCGTCCAGAATCGCTTCGATCTCGGCAGCCGGAAATTCTTTGCCGAATTCTCCGCCCGGATTCAGCCAGACATCGGAGCCGCGCACCAGTCCGAACAAATCCATCGCGTTCATCGACAGATACTGCATCTCCCGATCGATAAACCGCTGCAATTCCAGCAGGGAGCTGAACACGGGCAAATACGATTTGCCTTCGATGTCCACGCTGGGCAGCCGGACGGTCGTTTTCTCTTCGAGCTCGCCGTTTTCGACCGGGAGTTCCCCGCCCATGTGCACGGTGTACAATTCGGCCCGCTCAAGCTCCCGGTAGAATTCCCCTCTCCGCGACGGATCGTGTACGGCGGCCGCCAGAATCCGTTCCAGTTCGTTTTGGGGTTCGAAATTCATCATCTTCCTCCTTTGCCTGCTCGGATGGTTTCGGAAATTTAGACCCTGTTTACAGAATTTTTCCCTAAAAAAAGTCTGTAAATCATTTCATTGGTTCCCATTATACCTGTTCAGGGATATAAAAAAACGAAGAGTCTCCCAAATGCGGAGAAACCCTTCGTTTTACCTACCAAGTTCATACTTTATTCACGCGTCTACAGCCGTCCTTTTCGGCGCGCTCTGTGTATTCAGACGGACTTTTTCTCCGCTTCGATCTCTTCCCGCGCGCTCACTTCTTCGAAACCGTCGTCTTTCGGCCCGATGTACCCTCGCAGCACGTCGTCGTAATAATCGTCGTAGTCGTACCAGTCTTCATAAAGGTCGGATTTTCTTTCCAGCATTGAAATTCCTCCTCCTCTCGCGGAGCCTGAACCGATTCGGTCCGGCTTCGGCAGCAGTTTCGGGAATAAACGGAAACTTCCGGCTCGGCGGAAATCCGCTTCTTCACCGTTATGAAGGTGTTTCTACCGTTAGCGTACCAGCGCCTCGTTATTCCGTCAAAAGATGCCGCGGCGGATAAAAGACCGTTAAACGCCGCAGGGGCGCATCGCTTGAAATCCAAGCGAGCGCCCCTGCGAATTATTGCGGATTATAGCGTTATGCTTCGTTAAACGAAGACCTTTTTGTTACATCGATTTGGTCAGCGTGATTGCCCAGTTGCTGCTGTCCACCGCGATATCCCAGCCCAGCAGACCCGTGATGAAGCGTACCGGAACTACCGTTCTGCCGTTCTTGTCCGCGAATACTTTGTGTCCGACAGCCTGTCTCTTGCCGTTGACTTCCATGAAGTCTTTGTTCAGCCAGAATTTCAGCGTATCGTTGCCGGACATTACCGTTACCGCTTTGGTCTTGTTATCGTATTTCACTTCCGCGCCGATCGCTTCGCTCAGGTAGCGCAGCGGGATGTAAGTCGTTCCACTCCATACTTGCGGCGCGGTATCCATTTTGGTCGTTTTGCCGTTCAGCGTCAGGTTCATGCTTCCGACCTGCATCTTAACGGTCGTCATGCTGCCGTTGGACGGGTTCGAAGGCGTAGTCGGCGCAGGCGTAGTCGGTGCCGGCTCCTGGAACTTGTCGTTGAACTGGCCTACGATCGCGCCGCTCAGCGATTTACCCACGTCGAACATCAGGGCATAGCCTTCGCGTTCGGTTTTGTACGAACCGGTGTAGTTTTTAGCCGCATATTGATCCAGTACCTGCTGAACTTGTTTCTCGTGCAGCATCAGGCCTTCTTCCGCAGCAGCCTGCGGCAGTCCGCCGTTCGTAGCCGTGCTCAGGAACGCCGCCAGTTCTTTGGTAAACTGGTTGATCTGGTTCTGCGCCGCGGTGCGGGCCGTCTGGTCGCCGCTCTTCACAGCCGCTACGTATTGAGCCTGTACGTTGATGTGGTTGGTCGTCCAGATCTTCTCGAACTGATCCGCTCCGGCTGCGCCGTAGATCGAAGCGATCGCGGCTTTGAAGTCCTTCGTGTTGCCGGCTTCGGCCGTTACGAGCGCGCTGCTGCTGCTTTCCATGTTGTCGTACTGCTCCTGCATTTGCAGGGTAGCCAGAGCGAAGTGCTCGGACAGCAGGTGGTTCAGCGCCGATCTCAGATCGCCCGCCGGCGTATCGGATTTGGTGTTCTGGAATTTCTCCGGCATTTGCGTCACGATAGCCGTCGACAGCGCTTCGCTGATCGTGAACATTTCGTTCAGGCCTGTGCGGTAAGCGGTATAAGCGCCGCTGTAGTCGCCCGCTACATACTTGTCGAAAGCGTCCTGTACTTGATCTTCGTGGAGACGGATGACTTTCTCTGCTGTTGCCTGCGGCAGTTTGCCGCCGGTTGCCGTACCCAGGAATGCGGAGAAGTCTTTAACGAATTTCTCGATATTCGCTTCGGCTGTTTGACGAGCCATTGTGTCGCCCGACTTCACGGCTTTGACCAGATCGTCGGTGTATTTGTTATGCGGGCGGAAGATGCTTTCGAACTGTTCGCCGCCTGCTTTACCGTAGAGCGATTCGATCGCCGGCTGCATGTCCAGCGCGTTCTGGTCGAGGGCTTGATAAGCCGCCGCCGCGTCCGGCGAACCTTCGTACGCTTTGATCATCGCGTCCACCGCCAGTTGATAGTGCTCGGAGAGCAGATGGTCAAGCGCGGATCTCAGTTCGACCGCCGGCGTCGTAACCGATGCTTTCATCGCCGCCGTTTGGCTCGCCGTCGTTGTTGTCGTTGTCGCGGCTGCTGCCTGCGCCGGAGCGGCCCCCGCCACTGTCGGAACAATCAGAGCCAGACCGAGTACCGGTGCTACGAGCTTCTTTGCGTTGAACATCTTGAACATTGTAATTCCCTCCGTTTGTGTGTATCTGAATTTTGTTGTTGTTTTCTGTTGCTTACACCGGATGAAACGCAGCCCTTCGAAGTTTGGATCACAGGTTTTTGAATTTTTTTAAAATCTTTTTTCGAAGGAAAGCGCTTATAGATGTAATAAAAGATCGAAAGCTGTTTGGAAAGCTGCTGCATATGGAGAAGAAAAATTAAGTTTTGCATCACCTTTTTGATGAAAATCGAATTGTCGACTCCCTTTATTTAAACCGCATACATCGAGATTAACCAAGCCCAAACACCTATTTCCATTTTTATTTTTATTGCTTTTTTCGTGTTTCAGCAGGCCGTTTGGAGGATGATAAAAAAGCCCGTTCTCCTGAGTAGGAAAACGGGCTTTCAGAAACTGCGGATCGTAAATTCGGGCCGGAACGAGGGTTACGCTGCGGCCGACCAGAATATAAACCGATTCTTGCTCTGCTTCGCCGCCCGTCCCCGCGCTTCCAGCTCGACCAGGTGCGCGATCGTCTCGGACAGGGCGAACCGGAGCTGGTGGATGCCCAGCGAATCGCCAAACTGCGAAACGCAGACTTCGTAGGCGGTCTTCGGTTCCCCGTGCAGCCGCCGCTCCATCTCGTCCAGCCGCTGCTCGTGATGATCCAGCAGCTGACGGGTGCGCTCCGCGAAACCTTCGAACGGATCGCGATGGCCGGGAAACGCCTGCGAGACGTTCAGCTTCCCAAGCGCGCGCAATCCGTCCAGATAAGAGCGCAGCGGCTGCGGATCGCCCTGCGGTCCGTACGAGATATTGGGCGAGATCCGCGGCAGAACCGCGTCGCCGCACAGAATAATCCCGCTCGATTCTTCGTAAAAAGAAAGATGGCCTTCGGCGTGCCCGCCGGTCTCGACCGGCTGCCACAAACGTCCGCCGAAGCGGATCGGCAGCCCGTCCTCGATAATCGAAACTTCGGGCTGCGGCTCCACCTGGGCGATAAAGCCCGCCAGATGTTCCGGCAGCTCCGCAAGACGCTCTTCGGCCATGCCGTGGCAGCGGTAAAGATCGACCGTCGCTTCGTCATGGCCAGCGGCGCTCCAACTGCGCGAGGCGGCTTCGCCTGCGCGCCCGGACATCCAGACCTGCGCGCCGCTGCGCTGCTGCAGCCAGCCCGCCAAGCCGTAATGGTCCGGATGATGATGCGTCAGTACGATCGACGCGATCTGCTCCGGCGCGATCCCAAGCTCTTCGAACGCTTCGTCCCAGGCGGACTCGTTCTCCGCCGAACGCGGCCCGGGATCGACGATCGTATAGCCGTCTTCGCCGCGCAGCGCATAGCTGTTGACCCAGCGCAGCGGGAAAGCCATCGCCATGCGGATTCTTGCGATTTCCCCGTAGCGGGTGATCTTCGATCTGCTCATGAATAAAATCTCCTTTTGTCCCGGTTCTTATGTATGCTTTAAACAGGTATTCCATCGAATAAAAAGGCCGGCCGATTGGATCGGCCGACCTCCCGTGTATTATTCCGATTCTGCTTTGTTATTCTTATCCAGTGCCAGTATGGCATTGAGCATATGCAGCTTACGAATCGGTTTGGTCACAATGGATTGGAACAGGTTTCGTTCTTCATCGTCTATTTTTTCGCCGAGAGGCGCAAGCAGAAACAGATTCAGATCTTGAATGTCTTGAAGCGCGCGGAACGCATCGTCGTTTTTGCGCGTATCGTGATCGATAAACACGACGTCGAAGGAACTTTCTCCGATTCGCTTCACCGTTTCATCGTTCAGCTTATCCATCGATTCGGCGGTCGCTCCCCAGCCTTTCAGCATATTGACGATAACATCGCGGCATGTACCTTGTCCATCCACGACCAGGAAATTCATACCGTCCAACACATCCTCTTCGAACGGGATCGAAGGCAGATCGGTATAACGCTCAAACGATAAAATGATCTCGATTGTCGTCCCTTCTCCGCGCCGGCTGGTTACTTCAATCCTTCCGCCCAGCAGATCGACCAGATTCTTCGTAATGGTCAAGCCGAGACCGGCGCCGCCGTAGTGATGACCCGAGGCTTCGTGAACCTGGGTGTATACGTCGAATATCCGGTCCAGCTTTTCTTCCGACATGCCGATGCCCGTATCCCGAACGGAACAGCTGACCGCCACCTGTTTCTCGTCGAGCGACGGTATGCGCTTCAGCTCGAACACGACCTCCCCTTCATGCGTAAACTTGATCGCATTCTGCATCAGGTTCATAAAAATCTGCCGCACTTTCAAAGCATCCCCGATCACGAACAAAGGAATCTCCGATTCGACATCCAGAACAACCTCGACTTTTTTCTGAAAAGCCTGCGGCGCAAGCGTATAGACCAAGTCTTCGATTGTATTGACCAGATCGAACGGATTATGTTGCACATTCATCTTGCCCGCTTCCAGGCGGCTCATATCGAGAATTCCGTTGACCAATTCCAACAAAGTTTCATTGCTGGTCCGGATAATATCCAGATAGCTGCGCTGCTCCTCGTTCATCTCGGTGCCGTGAAGAAGTTCGCTCATCCCTATGATCCCATTGATCGGATTGCGAATTTCATGGCTGAGCACGGCAACGAAGTTCGACTTGTTCTTCGAGTCTTCCTCTGCCGCTTCCCGCGCCGTCCGTTCTTGTTCAAGCAGAAAATTCAGCCGTTCCAGCTCTGTATCGCAGTCACGAAGCTTTTGATTCAGCTCTTCTATTTTTTGATTTAAAATCTCTATGTTTGACATAATAAAACACCTCTTAAGACAAGCGTAATAGTCCTATATACCCACCGCTTGCCTGCTTATAACCTTTTCCCAACAAAAATCATGCGTTCCGAGTCCGGTTTATACCGTTTCTCGTCGTAGCTCCCGCGCACTTCCACGACTTCGAGCCGCGCTTCTTCCAGCATTTCGCCAAAGCGTTCGAACGTATACAGTTTGACCCGTTCGTCGTATTCGCGCGTCTCTTCGCCGTCCGCAGGCTGAGGGATAATCGTAATATGCTTTTTGACGAAACCGTCTTCGATCCTGCGTCGTTCTTCGATCTTCAATCCTTCTTCTTCGCGCTCCGTGTACGGTTCCAGATGACGCTCCACATGAGGCGGATTCATGAAGTCGATAATAAACCGTCCGCCGGGACGCAGCACGCGCCGAATCTCTTTCAGCACGCGGACATGTTCCGAATCTTTTTTAAAATAGCCGAAAGAAGTAAACAGGTTGACCACCGCGTCGAATTCCCCGTCCGCAAAAGGCAGCTCGCGCATATCCCCCTGCACCCAGCGCACGTTGTCCGCCCCTTCTTCTTTTTTCGCTTCGCCGAGCAGCACGTCCGACAGGTCCATTCCCGTCGCTTCGTAGCCCGCCTCCGCCAGCGACAGCGAATGCCGGCCCATGCCGCAGCACAGATCCAGCACTTTGGAGCCCTGTTCAAGCTTGAGCCAGGAGATCATTTCGCGCACTTCGTGCTCGGCTCCCTGCTCGTCGCGATAATTGTAGACCCGCAGATAATCTTCCCCGAAACTTTCTTCGTACCATTCGCTCATCCTGGTCGGCCTCCCCGTTTGTCGCTCGATGACTTACATACCGTATTACACGAAAACGAACTTCCCGAAAAAGAAAAGGGCCGAACGCGGGCAGCGCAAAAAGCCGTCCGGCGTTCGCGGCGGGGCGGCTTTCATGCGCGTATTTCGTTTCGTTCGATCCGATTCAGCAGTATACGATATTCATTTCGAGCCGGCCTTCGTAGTCGTACTGCCGTTCGCCTTCGGACACGTATGCGGGAAGCGAGACTCCCGCGGCGATGCGATACGCGCAGATCGCGAGCGCGGCGGCGTCCAGCAGATCGTCGCGCACGGCGGTCCCGCGCGGCAGATCTTCCAGCAGCCGAAGCAGTTCCCCGCGCGGGATGCCGGCACGGTTCAGGATATCGATCCGCTCGGCGGCGCCTTCGGCTTCCTTCTTTTTATGCGGCGGAGCGGTATTCCCGTTCAGCCGCTGAAACGAAAGCTCCGGGTGGCATTCCGCGGGCAGCGCCGGGCCGGAAAGTCCGGCTTCGAGCAGCGAGGCGACAAAGTCGTCCAACTCGCGGATCTTCGGAATGAGATTGATCGTCTGGCGGCTCAGCCTGCGGCCGACGACGGCCGCGTTGACCGCGGACGGATCGCCTGCCCGCAGCGCCTGGCGGACCGGGACGGGGAATACGCTCGACTTGCGCGGCGCCGGCAGCAATCTGCGGCAGTCCCGGTCGCACAGCCGGTCGACGATCCGGTTGTTCGCGCCTTCCGGTCCTTCCGGCAGCCCGATCGGCATATCGATCAATACCCGGTCGAGGCCGGACACGGGCTTCAGGTCGGCCCACAGCGCCGCGATATCGGGATATACTGCCGAGCGGGCCGGCGTTTGCGCCGCTTTGTCCGCGCCCGGCGCTTGGAAGACGACGCAGATCCAACCGCCCCGGCAGCCGTCGACGCCGATGCCCCGCGGCCCGGAAGCGCCCCCGGCGCAAATGCCCCGACCGGCGTTAACGTCCATCCGCCGAGGCCGCTCCTTCCAGAAACGCGCGCAGAATGGACAGATCTCGGCGGCGGATAAAATGTCCCGAATAGCTCTGCGGCCGCTCGCTTTCCATCAGCTCCAACGCTTCGCGGGGCTCGATCCAGCTTACCCCGAAGCCGCCGGCTTCTTCTTCGTCCGTAAACGAAGTCTCGCCGGGGCGGCCGACTAGGCGCGCCGAATACGCGTAAGAGAACTGCTTGAGTCCGTAATTGGCGATATATTCGGCCGTTCGGCCGATTGCGCTTTCGATCTCGATCTCCGCGCCGGTTTCTTCGCGCAGTTCGCGCCGCAGCGCGGTTTCCGCGTCTTCGCCTTCTTCGACTCCGCCGCCCGGCAGCTTGTGGTAGCGGTCTTTGGCAGCGTGCATCAGCGCCATTTTGCCGGAATCGTCCAGCAGCACCGCGCGAACGGCGCGCCGCAGAGCGCTGTCTTCCTCGTTCCATTCTTGTTCCGCCGGTTCGTCGAACAAATTCTCGTGGCGGATTGCGATCAGCAGCGGCATGTGTTCGTCCAGCCGTGTCCAGGGTTCGTCATGGAATGCGGACATCGTTCAAACTCCTTTTCCTCGGTAAAATAGGGGTTCTTCCGGGTGTGCGAGTGCGCGGATACTTCGGATTCACGATTCCCGCTGCCGTTCGGACGCGGCGCGCCGTTCGTCGAACTCGACGTTTTTGCGCTTGATTTCTTTCCAGCCGCCGCCGATCTTCTCGCCTGCGTTCAGCTTCTGCCCGAAACTTCCCGCCAGCTCCCAGCCGAGCACCAGCGCGCCGAGACCGCCCAGGATCATCGCGATCCAGAACATCCAGTAGCCGCCGCTTGCCATCAAAGCCGTCATGTAATGTCCCGGCGGCGTATACCACTCCGTCACTTCGCCCATATGCAGCACCGCCGCGGTATGAACGCCCAGATACAGCAGCACCCCGCCGAGCAGCAAAAATCCTCCGGCCAGCACACGGTTGATTCCGTTTCTCATGTTCAAGTCTCCCCTCTCTTCTATTCATAAGAACGCATGGAAAAAAGATTTCGTTTCGAACGGTCAAGTCCATAACGATGGGTAAAAAAAATACTTTCCGAAAAAAGCTTTTTATAGGCGCAAGAGCGACGAATTAGAGGTATACACGCAGCCATTTATCCAAAAAGCGAAAATCATTCGAAAATAAGTGTAACAGCGTCTTTATTTCCGCTCCATGCCGTTATCTCAACATCTTCACATGCGCTTTTCATTCTGGCCGCCGTGAAAAATCTTCAAGATCGGATCGGCGCCCGGCACGCCGAGTTCCGCATAGGAGCGCAGGAAAGCGGAGTTGTCGTACGGCACTTCCAGCACTTCGGCGTGAATGCCGCCGCTTTGGAAGCGGACGAGGCCGCAGCGCGCGACCGGCCGGTCGCAGCAGCCGAGCGCGCCCGGATTGAAGTAGAGTCTCCGCTTCGACCGAAAGCGGTGCACGATATGGTGGTGCCCGAAGCCGACAAAGTCGAAGGGCGCATCTCCGTACAGGCGATCCAGCGCCTCTACGGACGGCGAAGCGTCGATCGGCAGGAACTCCTGCCGGTCGTCCAGATGGTAATGGCGCAGCAGCAGCCTGCGCCCGCCGATCCCGGCGGCCAGGCTGCGCGGCCAGCCGGCCATAACGGCGGCGTAGGCCGGATCGAGCCGCTGCGCCAGCCAGCGGTGATGCTCGCGCTCGCCTTCGTGCCCGGCGGGCGCGGGGCGGCCTTCGTAAGCCGCGAGCACGGCGGCTTCGTGGTTGCCGCCGACAAAGGCGATGCCGCTGCGCGCCGTCAGCAGCGCCAGCACTTCGTTCGAGTCCGGGCCGATGCCGACGGTATCGCCGAGACAGAAGATCCGCCGGATGCCGCGGCGGTCCAGTTCGGCCAGCACGGCCGCCAGCGCCGCCGCGTTGCCGTGGATATCGGTCAGCAGCGCGATTTCCCGCGCGCTCGCGCTGTCCGCCGCGAATCTGTCGTTCGCGGCGCTCGCGATACTCGCGGCATTTACGGCGTTCCCGGCATTCGCGCCGCTCATGGCGCTTACGGCTTTCGCGGTGTTCGCACCGTTCATGGCGTTCGCGGCATTCACGGTATTCGCGCCGCTTATGGCGTTCGCGGCGTTCGCGCCGTTCATGGCGTTCGCGGCCCCCGCTTCTTCGAGCCCGCTTCCGCCCCTCATGTCAGTTCGCCGCGCAGCACGGTCGCGGCGCTTCCGCCGATGCGGATGCGAGCCTCGCCCACGCTCAGGCTCAGCCGGCCTTCGCGCGCGGACAGCTGCAGCGCGCTCAGCTCGCCGCGGCCCAGCTTGCCGCGCCAGTACGGGCCCAGCGCGCAGTGGGCCGAGCCCGTAACCGGATCTTCGTCGACCCCGATGCCGGGATAGAAGCAGCGCGACACGAAGTCGACGCCTTCGCGCTGCGAGCGCGCCGTAACGATCACGCCGCGCGCTTCAAGACCGCGCAGAGCGGCGAAGTCCGGCTTGAGCGCGGCCAGCGTGTCTTCGTTTTGCAGCTCGACGAAGTAATCCATCCGGTTGCGGCCGATATAGCTGCCGATGACGCCCAGCCCGGCCGCCAGCTCCGGCGGCGCTTCGCACGGCTGCGGCGGCTCCAGCGGGAAGTCCAGTTCGATTCCGCTTCCCGCGCGAACCGCCGTCAGCCGGCCGCTGCGCGTCGCGAACGCCAGCGTCTCCGCCGTTTCCCCGGCTTCCGTCCACAGCACATGCGCGCTTGCCAGCGTCGCGTGTCCGCACAGGTCGACCTCCGCGGCCGGCGTAAACCATCTCAAGGAATAACCGCCTGCCTGCGGCAGCAGAAAAGCCGTTTCGGATAAATTCATTTCCGCGGCCACGGTTTGCATCCATTCTTCCGATCGTTCTTCGTCCAGCAGACAAACGGCGGCCGGATTGCCTTTGAAAGGCCGGTCGGCAAAAGCGTCGACAATATACATTTTCATCTTCTCTTCCTCCGTTCGGCTTCGAATCGTCCTGTCCGCTCCGTTCGCGGAAGCGCAGGCTTCCATCCAGTATATCAGCCGGTCGCGGAGTTGGAAGGTACAAAAAGCATAAACGCAAAAAAGCCGGCGTATGCCCCGGCTGCAGACTGTCGAGAAACGATTGGATGTAAACCTGCACAAGTAGGTTCGATTGGAATGAAAGGTCGGGGAAAGGGCCGGAGAAATAAAGCGAGCGGCAAGAAGAAGGTCAAGTCCATTTACACCCACAATATGGACTTGACCAAGACGAATCCAAATAGCTGCGTATATGCCCTTATTCCGGCTTAATCTTAAGTTTTCGAGAAAATAACGGCGCTCATACCCTTATTCCGAGCTTTTCCGCTTCGATTCGGCCTTTGGCTTCCGAATAATTGCACCTGCGCCGCTATTTGAAGAAATCAAAGCGTTTCGTCCAAAATAAGTGTACCTGCGTCTCTATTCTCCATTTGGAACCATCCCCGGCTTTCCCGACAGCCTGAAGCCGGCGTATGCGCCGGCGAACGGATCGAAGTAAAACTTAAAACCGATTGTGGAACGATCGGCCTTCTTAACGGATCGAGCGGACGCCGGCCGCGTAAGCCACCGTATGCTCCGCGCTTTCGATCCACCGGCGCCGCGTGAAATCCCGGCCGCGCACGACGACCCGGTCGTTGTAAATGTCGACCTGAAGACCCTGGCTGCCTTCGAGATGTTCGTCGGCGTCGGTCCACAGATAGCCCACGGACGACGCGTTGAACATCGCCGGCAGCCAGTTCTCTCCGTCGTACATCATCCGCGGCGCTTCCAGCTGCCAGTGCGTGTGTCCCGAGAACAGAATCGCCTGCGGGCAGCCGGACAGGATGTCTTTGACCACTTCGTCCGGCTCGACGCCGTGCCAGCCCTGTTCGCGCGTCGAACCGGCTACCGTATCGATCAGCGGCTGATGCAGGAACACGAACACCGGGCGTTCCGGCGACGCCCGCTCCGCCAGCTTGAGCTCCAGCCAGTTCAACTGCTCCGCCGACAAATAAGCGTCTTTGGGATCGGGGCTTTCGCTGCCCAGGAAAATAAAATGCCAGCCGCCGATCCAGTGATCGTGATACGGCGAAGAGATGCCGGTGCCGGCTTCGAACCGGCGCATCCTGCGCCGCCACAGCTCCTGCGGACCGACGCCCGGTCCGGTCTCCGCGGAAGCGGCGAGGCGGGACATCAGGCCGGCGTAATCGAAGCCGGCCGCGGCCGCGGTTTCAACGGCACCGCCGCTCATGCTTCCGCCGTCCGCTTCCACCGACGCCTCGCCTCTAACGACTGAGCTGTCGCCTTCCGCCGCTCCGCCATGGGCGGCCGCTCCGGCTTCTCGCATGCCGCCCGCCTCCGCCGCTCCGCCGTGGGCGGCCGCTCCGACTTCCGGTATGCCGCCCTGCCGCTCTCCTGCCTCCGGTTCGCCCGCCTCCAACGCCCCGCCGTCCAGCGCCGCCTCCACGCCGTATGCCGGCAGCAGCGTCAGATCGACCGGCGCTCCGCCTTCGTCCCACAGCACGGCTCCGATATCGTGGTTGCCCGGCGTCAGGTACAGCTCCGGCAGTCCGGCCGGGCGACTTTCCCACAGACGGCGAAATTCGCCGTATTCCGCGGCCAGTCCGCGATCGGTCACATCGCCGACATGCATAATGCCGAGACTGCCCGCGCAGAAAGAAGCGATGTCTTCGAGCGCTTCTGCGAAGTGCCGATTGTAGATATGATCGGCGTCATCCCGGATATGCGTGTCGGTCATCACCTGGAAGTTCGCCAGCGGCAGCCCGCTTTCCTGTTCGCTTCCAAAAGCCCGTCCTTTCGCGGACTGCGCCGCTCCCTTCCTAAGCGACGCTTCCCCGGCTGTCCCGGTTTCCTGCACTTGCGTTACGGCTACCTTCCGCATCTGCTTTTCCCGCTCCATCGTTTGTTCCCTCCGTTTTCCGTTTCGTTTTTTTATCTTCCAGGTTCAGGACTCGCTCCATTTCAGCCCGACGATGCCGATCAGAATAAAGCCTATCCAGACCAGAGACGCCGCCTTCAACCGCTCTCCGAACAAATAATGGCCGGCGATGCCGATCGTCGCGATGCCCACGCCGGACCAGATCGCGTACGCGGCGCCGAGCGGGATATGCTTGACCGCGAAGTTCAGCAGGGTAAAGCTGGCGCCGTAGCACAGAAACATCAGCACGGACGGCCACAGCCGCGTAAAGCCGCCCGACATCTTCATCAGGATCGTCCCGCTCAGTTCCAGCGCAATCGCCAGGATCAAAAGTCCCCAGCCGAGCGAAGCGTTTGTATTCATTTCTTCACCGCCCCGCTCAGCAGGCGCTCGAACGAAGGAACCGCGAAGTCCGCCAGCCGAAACGTCTCTGCCGGACCGATCCCGACCTTCAGCAGCGCCCCGGCCGCTCGGGCCATCTCCATATCGCCGTCCGTATCGCCGATCACGGCCGTGCGCGACGAAGGCGCGCCCAGACGCTCGCAGGCGAGCAGACACAGATCGGGAAACGGCTTGCCGCGCTCCGCCAGATCGGTGCCGACCACGGCATCGAAATAATCTTCGATGCCCAGCCAGCGCAGATGACGCAGCGCGCTGTCCGTATCGTCGGCCGTTACGACGCCCAGCGGAATGCCGAGCGCCCGGCAGCGCTCCAGGAACTCCCGTACGCCGGGCAGCAGCCGCGCGGGCCGCGCGATCTCCATCTCCGCGTCCGCCTGAATCAGGCAGCTGCGCACGATCACTTTGGACTCCGCCCAGGACAGGCCGGCCCGATAGCCGTGCCAGACCAGCACGGCGTAAACTTCTTCCATCGTGCCCATCGCCAGCGGGCCGCGCCGGTCGTAATCGACGGTCCGCCCCGCCGCATCGGCTTTCGTTCCCCAGATCCCGGGCACCGCTTCTTCGCAAAGCGCCAGACCTTCTTCCGCCAGGCGGCCGCGGAACGCTTCCAGCACCAGATCGGCCCAGAATCCCCACATCGCCGTAAAATCGAGCAGCGTGCCGTCTTTGTCGAACAGGATCGCGTCCGCTTCGAGCAGACGCCGCCCGTGCTCCGTTGTCCATTCCGTCATTCTTCAATCTCCTTCTGCAGGCCTTTTTGGCCGTTGTTCGCCAACCCCTGCGTTCCGCCGGTCCCGCCGACGGACAAAAGCCGCAGACCGGCGCGTTCATCGCGCGTTTCTGCGGCCCGTCGTTTATCGCTGCTGCGGATCGCCCGCCTGCCGAATCCTTGCATATCGGCTGCTTCTCGGCCTGCTTGCTTTTTTACTTGCTTACCCGGTCCAGTTCGCTCTGCGCTTTCTGCTGCGCTTCCTTCAACGCTTTCTCCGCCGGCACGTTGTTGATCTGCACTTCGTCGGCCGCGATCTTCAGCGCGTCGGTAATCTTGCCGCCCGTCGGGTCCTGGAACGGGGAAGACGCGTGCGAAGCCTGCTGGAGCGGAACTTCGATCTGCGGGTTCTTCTCGCTGAATGCTTTGAACGCAGGGTCTTCGAGCGCCGACTGGCGCACCGCGATATAGCCGGTGTTCATCGACCAGTCGGCCGTATTCGAAGTTTCCATGAAGTATGTGAACCATTTGAACGCCGCCTGCCGCTGCTCCGCGCTCGCTTTGGCCGGAATGCCCGCTTGAATCGCGCTGGCGACCGGTTTGCCGGCGCCGGCGCCTTCCCAGCCCGGCTGCTCCATCGCGGCTACGATCCCGAAATCCAGATCGCCCTGGTCGCCGCTGGAACCGGTATAGCCGGCCGCTTTATTTTTCATCACGTCGTCGATCGTTTTGTACCAGTACTCCCAGCCCTGGCCGCCGGAGTGGATGCGCATGATCTTGTCGTCGTGAATCCATTTGCGGAACTGTTCCCAGGTCTCCACCCACTCGGGCGAGTCGATCGTCACCGTTTTGCCGTCTTCGCTCAGGATCGTGCCGCCGCGGCTGAACACGGCGTCCGCCATATTGTCGTAGCCCCACATCGGTTCCCAGCCGTAGAAGCTCGTTTTGCCGCTTTCCCGCTTGCTCATCTTGGCCGCCGCTTCGCCGAGCGCTTCCCACGTGGTCAGGCCGGCCGGGTCGATGCCGCTCGCTTCGAGCGCGTCTTTGCGGTAGTACATAATCTGCGTCGTGCCGTACATCGGCAGGAAATACTGCTTGCCGTCCACTTTGCCCTGGTCGAGAAACGTCTGCACGAAATCTTCGCTTTTGAATTCCGGATCGGCGGCGATCAGCTCGTCGAGCGAAGCGTAGTAGCCTTTGCGCGCCCATTCGGAATTGGAACTCAGCACCGCCGCCGGCACGTCGTTGGACGCGATCGCCGCCTGCAGCTTCTGCTCCGTTTCCCCGTAGTCGGCCTGGGCGATGCCTTTGACGATCACTTCATCCTGCGAAGCGTTGAACGCGTCGATCCGCTTCTTCATGTTCTCGCCCAGATTGCCGCCGAGCCCGTACCAGAATTCGATCTCGACCGGCTTGGCCGATTCCGCCGGAGCTCCGCTTGCGGACGCGCTCGGCGTGTCCCCGCTCTGCGAGCCGCAGGCGGACAGCAGCGTAAAGCTCGCCGCGAGCAGCAGCGACATGCCGCTTTTCCAACTGCGTTTGCGCCCCGGTTCCAATGCCGATTTCCCGATAAACCGCGCGTTCATCCAACCTTTTTCCATGCTCGTTGTCTCCTCCGTGTGTCGCTTTTTTTATCAATCCGATATCTGCGAATCAGCTCTTGTTGACGCCCGACGACATATTCACGCTCCGCATAATGGTCTTCTGGGTAAAAGCGAACAGGACGAGCAGCGGAGCGATCGTAAACGCGCTTGCGGCCATAATCTGCGGCCAGGCCAGCCCGTAAGCGCCGCCTTCGACGAAGAAGCTGCGCAGTCCGGCGGATACCAGACGCAGTTCCGGGTCTTTGGTAATCAGCATCGGCCAGAAGTAGTTGTTGTACTGATCGATAAACGTAATCAGGATCATGACGGCAAACGACGAACGGATCAGCGGCGACAGGATCGTCCACAGAATGCGGAAATGCGACGCCCCGTCGAGCTGTCCCGCTTCCACCAGTTCGTGCGAGACCTGCATAAACGCCTGCCGCAGCAGGAAGATCGAGAACACGCTCACGCAGTTGGACAGGATCAATCCGGCGTAGCTGTCCAGCAGATGCAGATCGTTCAAGATCAGATAGCTCGGCAAATAGACGGCGGTGCTCGGGATCATGTAGCCGATCAGGACGACGAAGGTCAGCGCGCCTTTGAGCCGGAATTTCATATGGGTCAGCGCGTACGCCATCATGCCGGAGTTGATCACCTGAAGCCCGCAGATCGCGACCGCCACAAAAATACTGTTGAACATATAGCGGGCGAACGGCGCGGAATTCCAGGCGTCGCGGTAGTTGAACCAATTGAGCGTTTCCGGCCAGAAAGTCGGCGGGAAGCGCCAGATCTCGTCGTTCGTTTTCAAGCCGCTGATCGCCATCCAGTAGAACGGGAACGCCATCGCCAGGCTGATCGCGGCCAGCAGCGCGTAGCGGAGGATGCGTCCGATTTGTTCGGAAAGCGGAGTCAACCGCCGGCTGCGTGCGCGCTCCGCTTCCCGCTCGGGAGCCGCCTGGACGCCGGCCGGCCGCAGCGGCTTTCCCGTTTTTTTATCCAATTGGGTCATATTCATCAGTAGTGCACCAGGCGCCGGCTGAGCAGGAACGAGATTCCCGACAGCAGAACGCAGATCAGAATAAGAATCACGGCAATCGCGGAAGCTTCGCCGACGTTGAACGATTCGAAAGCCGACTGATAATACATATAGAGCAGCGTACGCGTGGAGCCGGCCGGTCCGCCCTGCGTCATGACGTTGATCTGGTCGTACGCCTGCAGCGACTGGATCGTCAGCATGATCGACAGGAACAGCGTGGTCGGCGAGATCAGCGGCAGTACGATTCCCCTGAACCGGTCCCAGCCGTTCGCCCCGTCGATCGACGCCGCTTCCAGCAGCTCCGCCGGCAAGCTGCGCAGCGCGACGAGATAAAATACCATCGACCAGCCGATCGACTTCCAGACCGTCACGATCATAACCGCCGCCAGCGCCCAATTCTCGTCCTGCAGCCAGCCGAGCGGCGAGACGCCGACCCAACCGAGCGCCAGATTGGCCAGGCCGACTTCCGGTTCGAAGATCCACGACCAGGCGATCGACACGGCGACGGTCGGCGTGACCCAAGGCGAGAACAGCAGCGCCCGCATCCAGCCCGTCGCGCGCAGCTTGCTGTTCATCAGCAGCGCGAGCGCGAGGCCGCCGACGATAATCGGGACCACCGTCCCCACTCCGAACAGCAGCGTCACTCGAAGCGCGCGGTAGAAATCCGCATGCGTCAGCAGATAGCGGTAATTGTCCAGGCCGACAAACAGCTTCTCCGGGCTCATAAAGTCCCATTCAGTGAAGCTCAGGTAGAAGATATAGCCGAGCGGCCCGAACCAGAACAGCAGCAGCGGAACCAGCGCCGGCAGCGTGAACAGAAACGCTTCTCCCTCCCGGAACAGTTTCAGTCTCAACGTGTCCCCTCCCGTCGTTCAAATTTCTTTTGACTGTGCGTCTAAAGCTGCTTATGTAAGCTACTTTTCTTCTTCCGTACAAAAATGATTGTATATTCGATTTGCAAAACCGGGATTATCCCGATGTTAAATCGAACGGGTTTCATGTAAAATATGAGCGGGAGATCGAAAACGAGACACAGCGAGAACATAAACTGCCCGATTTTCGGTTCAGGAGGGAGATCGTCGTGGAAAAAAAGACCGTCGAAGCCGCGGCCGCGGTGCCGCCGGAGCGGCGCAGACTGCGGGAACAGGTAATCGAAGCGATTGCGCATACGATGGATTTGTACGGGGTCAACCATTCGTTCGGCCAGCTGTACGGCATTATGTACTTCGAAGACCGGCCGATGACGCTCGAAGAGATGAAGGATTCCATGAACATGAGCAAAAGCAATATGAGCTACGCCGTGCGTTCGCTGACCGAATCGCGGATGATCCATAAGCTGGGCGAGAAAAAAGAACGCAAAGACCAGTACGTCGCCGAAACGGACTTTTTCCGCACGTTCCAGAATTTCTTCGGCGCCAAGCTCCAGCGGGAAACCGACGTCATGCTGTCCGCGATCCGCGACGTCGTGCCCGACCTGTCGGCGATCGTGCTCGCGCGCGAAACGCCGGCGGACGAACGCGAGCAGGCGCTGCGCGACCTGCATAAGCTTCAGCACGCGGAGCAGTATTATATCTGGCTGCAGGGGTTTGTGGACGGACTGCGGGAGGGGAAATATTTCGAAGGAGCGGAGACGGAAGCGGCAACGGAAACCTGACGAAAAAGCCGGGTAAAAGCCCGGCCTCAGGTTACGGAGAAAGCGGGATTTCGTTCAAAACCGTAAATAACGACGCAGGTACATTTATTTTACGAAAAAATCTTTACATAAACGAAAAAAAGTCAAAATAGATGTATGAGCGGCGCTATTTACCCAACAAGCCGATTTTTATCGCAAATAACTGCCTGTACGGCACTATTTGCGATTTTTTGATTGCTTTTCATTCGGCTGCTCAGCGATACTGCCTCGGATCGTGCGGCTTCGGAATCGGTTCGGGATGACGACGGCACCATTCGACCGCGTAATCGCTCAATTCGTCGAAGTAAGCGTCTTCCATATACGGAATATGCGGCTGCCTCAGCCGGTTGATGATGATTTCCACCCGCTCCAAGAAGTGTCCGTCGACCACTGTCTTCGGGGGCAGGAAGGTAACTTCGATAAAGTCGCAGTACAGCTCGAACCCTTCGTCCCAGTTGGCGTTTCCGTTACGGTGCGATTCGCTCCGCAGCCTCTGGATCGACCGGACCAGTTCGCCCTGCACCGTATCGGCCTGTCCGCTGTCCGGCACCAGCGCGTCCCAGAGCGCGCGAAACTCTTCTTTATATTTCATCGTTTATCCCCTTCCCATTCTCCTAAAAATAAAATCTCGAATTCGCTTTCCCTCACCCGGCCGCCGGCCGAAGGCACGCTGTATGCGCGTGCCTTCGGCCGGGACGAAACGACGCGATACAATTCGCCGTCCCGGTAATGCAGCGCCGCCCCGTCGTCGGCCGCCGTGCCACGCGCTCAGTTCTCCGCTTTGCAGCAGCGCATGATAAGCCGGACGCCGGTCCGCTTCGCCGTCGTAATGCGGGCAGTGGCTGCCCGGCAGCAGTCCGAGCCCCCGGATCGCGCCGAGCTTCCCGGTCACCGAATCGGTCACGCCTTCCTCGAACCAGCAGATCGAACCGGCGCTGAGCCCGGCCAGCACAATTCCCCGTTCCCAGGCTTTGCGCAGAATGACGTCCAGTCCCCATTCCTGCCAGAGCGCCAGCATACTGCGCGTATTGCCTCCGCCCACGTACAGAATATCTTTGTCCATTACGAATTGTTCAAGATCGCCTTCCGGCAGTTTGAACAGCGACAGATGCGAAGGTTCGCAATCGTGCCTGCCCAATCCCTCGTAGAACCGGTCGATATACCCCTGCGAATCGCCGCTTGCCGTTCCGATGAAGCAGATCTTCGGCCGCCGAATCGGAGACTGCTCCAATATGTACAGATCGAGCAGCGGGTTCTCCGGCTCCATCGAGAAGCCTCCGCCGCCGAGGGCAATAATTTGACGCATATCAAAAAATCCCCAGATCGTTGCCCGTCACGCGCTCAAGCTGCCGCTCGAAGTTTTCGCTTACCGGGATTTCCGGCACCAGGTGCCAGCTCCCGCCGCTGTCCAGGCCGTAGACGCGCCAGCCGCCGGCATCCAGCCGGAACTGTGCGACCGGCAGCTCGATCCAGCGCGTGCCGTCTTTCGACGGGCGCTGCTCCACCATCGTTAATTCGTCGCCGTCGAAAGCGAACCCTACGCTGCGCTTGCTGCGAAGCTGCTCGCCGATTGTGCTTTCCATATAATGGCGCAGCACTTTTTGGATTCGTTTCTTTGTAAAATCGTCCATTTTTCCGTATCCTCTTTTCGTCAGGCGATCCTTTACTGAAACAGTTCTTCATCCAGCCGGCGCAGCAGCGCTTCGCCCAGCGCCGACTCCGCGTCCAGCCGCCGGTACGAACGCGGCGCGGCAAAGCCGAACCGCCCGCGCAGCTCCGCCAGCGGCAGCGGATCGATCGCCCGCACCGACCGGACCGGAATAGCGAAGCCGCGGTCCGTTCCCGCAAAGTAAGCGAGCGTATCCGCGAACGAACCCGGTTCGTCGTCTTCCGCGAGCGCGGCAAGTTCTTCCGGCGTGCCGGCGATCGGCTCGCCGAATTCGGCGTAAGCGGCGATTGCGCCGACCGGCGCGCCCAGGTACAGAAAAGCGCGAACCGGCCCGGCCGCGAAACGCCGCCGGAATTCGTGCCGTTTGGTCCCGTCCAGCAAACGCGCGTAAGGTTCGGGACGCAGGCTGACGACCAGCAGCGCGCCGCTTATCGGAAAGCCCCATGCGGCAGCAGCGCATGAACTCCTTTAACGCCGTTGACGATCTGTGTGATTCGCAGATCTATAACGGCGCTGCCAAGACCGATAGCCTCGACCCTGCTAAGTCCGTACTGCTCGCCCATTAGATCGAGCATGCCGTCCAACGCCTGAACGGTCGCTTCGTTCAGATCCTCATGGAAGCCGAACGTAATCCACCCCGCCGGCGTCTCGGCTCGCGGCAGCGTCAGCCCCTGCTGCGGCAGAAGCGTGACGGTTACATCTACGAGATCCATCGGACATTCAATAGCCTGGCAGCTGACTTCGCCGTCGCCCTGCGCGGCATGACCGTCTCCGATCGACAGATAACCGCCTGCAACCGGAACCGGCAAATACAGTACACTGCCCGCAATCAACTCGCGACAGTCGATATTGCCGCCGCAAAAGCGAGGCGGCCATGTATCGTAAACGCCCTCTTTGGAAGGCGGCATTCCGATCAAACCCATGAATGGTCGCAGCGACACTGTATAGTCGCGGCCTCCCAAACTACAGGTGCCCGTCGCTGATGCGGCATCCAGCGTCCAATCAAGTGTAATATCCGGAATATCCGTAAGCTTCAGCATCTGATTCTGCCAGTTCGGATAGCCGCCCGCAGACGTGAATCCGTAACTACCTGGCACAATTTCGTTAAATCGGATTGCGAGGGTCATGCCCGGCTGGGAACCTTCGATATAAAACGGGCCGATCAGCCCATGCCCGCCGTCGTAAGGCGTCTCACGCTGTACGGGCTTTGTTCGCTTTGCCCAACTTTCTCCGACGCCCCATCCTGCGTCCGGAGCCGCAAAACGAAGCGTATCGCCCGACTGGATGCGTAGAAGCGGCTCAACTTCCGCCGTCAGCGATCCTATCAGCGACTGTCGATTGAATTCGATACGATGTATCATTATCTCGCATCTCCCCGTCTTGCTTATTCAGATTCATAGTTTACGATACCACTTCGCACACCGGAATTTCGAGCCGTTCACGAATTTGTGCCAGGGCGCGCCGTCATCGTGATCGACGTCCCTTCCCGGCCGGCTTCCTCGAAGCCGAATCTGCGGTACAGCTTCACGGCCGGTTCGTTGCCCGGGTCGACGCTCAGCGAGACTCGCTCGACGCCGTCTTCGCGCAGCTTCTCGAACAGCGCTTCAAGCAGCGCCGTGCCGAGCCCCAGGCCGCGCGCCTCCGGCAGCAGCGCCATGCCGAGCTCCGGCACGTCGTCGGCTACATAACCGTACCCTTTATGCGCCTCGTCGAAAAACCTGGCGGTAACGGCGCCGAGCGGACGACCCTGTTCGCTTTCCGCGACGAATCCGGTATCTCCCGCGCGTCCCCAATCCTCCATATATTTGCGAATCGCCGGTTCGTCCAGCACGCTCCGCTCGAACGGCGGATCTCCTTCCCGTACAAACAGCGATTGAAACAGCATTTCCCACAGAAACGGAGCGTCGCCGGCTTCGGCGGAGCGAATCCGGTATGCGCGGTCGTTCGAACGATTATGCGTCACTATACATCCTCCTCGGCGCTGCATGGATATTCATGCTTAATTCTTGGTGCCGCCTCTGCGTTTGCTTACGATGAACGCCGCCGCGGCCGCGAGCAGCACAGCGGCCGCGCCGCCAAGCGCCCACGGTGGAACTCCCGCTTTTCCGCCGCGATCCGCCGAAGTTTCCGCGGCGCTCGCCGCCTCCTTCTCCGCGCTCCCAACTCCGGCCGCTTCCGTTCCGGAAGCCCGGTTCGCTCCGCTTTCCGAAGCGGCGGTCTCGAACGTTTTCCCCGCTCCGAGCTCGCGCACGTCCTCCGCCGCCTGCGCCAGCTCGCCCGAACGGCCGCAGTTGGTTACGTTTTGCCGGCCGTCGTACTCATAAGTATACAGCAGATATTCGCCGCCCGGCTGGAAATCGAACTGGCAGCTGGACCAATCCGTATATACCGTCGCCTGCGGTCCGTCGATCCCTTTCCAACTCTGCTTCACGTCCAATTTGACCGCATCGTAACCGTCCTGCCCGCGCCGCCCTGCTTCGATCTCGACCACTTTACCCGAAAAAACAGCATCCGCGCGTTCTTTCCCTACTGCCGCGTTTCGAGGAATATCGCAGTCGCACGCCAACGCAGGCTTGGGCTCGGCCAGAGTCGTCCAGCTCGCGCACAGCAGCGCCACGGCCAGCAGCACCCGCACGACGAGCAATTTTTTCGCTTTCCGGATCATCTCGTTCTCTCCTTCCTGTTTTTACCGGTTTCTGTTCAGACGTTTGCGCCTGCGAAAAAGTTACGCAGCCCGATCGCACCTTCCCTTTTTCAAAAAAAGATCCAAGCTCGAAAGTCTTCTTTACAACGGCCTGTTTGAGTCTGAGCGCTGTCTTCCGGGTAATAATGAAACAATGTTTGTTTTGGGATTATTTTTTCAGTAATTTTCAGCAAGTCAGCAAGTTATCCGTTAAAACGAAGTTCCATAAAGAAGGAGAGCTGGTCTAACCCTATGAGTAAAACCATTTTCGTATCCAATCGTCTGCCCGTTACCGCAATGAAGAACGAATCCGGCCTGGACTACAAGGAAAGCATAGGCGGTCTGGCTACCGGACTGAAAAATTATCACCAACAAGGCGATACGATCTGGGCGGGCTGGTCCGGCGTGGCGCAGGACGATATCAATGAAGAAGAGCAAGCTTCGATCGCCGCCACCCTGAAAGACACCTACAAATGCCTCGACGTCCCGCTGACGGCGGAAGACATCGAGATGTATTATCACGGCTTCTGCAACGAAACGATCTGGCCGCTGTTCCACTACTTCACGAGCGCGGTCGAATACAAGACGGAAACGTGGGAAGCGTATCGGCGCGTCAACCGGAAGTTCTTCGACGCCGTCGATCCGCTGATCGAAGAAGGCGACACCATCTGGATTCACGACTACCAGCTGATGCTGCTGCCGCAGATGATCCGCGACAAACACCCGGACGTGAAGATCGGCTTTTTCCTGCATATTCCGTTCCCTTCGTTCGAGATTTATCGTCAAATGATCTGGCGCGAAGAGATTCTCCAGGGCCTGATGGGCGCGAACCTGATCGGTTTCCATACGTACGATTACGTGCGCCACTTCCTCAGCAGCGTGCGCCGTCTGCTCGGACACGAACACAGCCTGTACAAAATGCAGTTGGAATCGCATGTCGTGCAGGTGGACGCGTTCCCGATGGGCATCGACTACGACTACTTCGCCAAAACGCCGACTCCGGCCAAAGTGACCCAGGAAGCGCTCGATTTCGTCGATACGACGCGCGACGTGCGCAACATCGTCTCGGTCGACCGGCTGGATTATACCAAAGGCATCCCGGACCGGATTAAGGCATTCAAGCATTTTCTTGCCAAGTACCCGGAATATCACGAAAAAGTTCGGCTGAACCTCATTATTGCGCCTTCGCGCGTCGGCATCGAGAAATACGACGAGCTGAAACGTGAAATCGAAGTACTGGTCAGCGAAGTAAACGGCGAATTCGGCACGTTCAACTGGATGCCGGTCTGGTTCTTCTTCCGCACCGTGTCGCAGGACGACCTGATCGTGTTCTACCGCCACAGCGACGTGCTGCTCGTTACCCCGCTGCGCGACGGCATGAACCTGGTCGCCAAAGAGTACATCGCTTCGCGCAACGATTACAAAGGCATGCTCGTCATGAGCGAAACGGCCGGCGCGGCGAGCGAACTCGGCGAAGCGGTGATCGTCAACACGAACGACCACGAAGCAATCGCGGACGGCATCAAACTGGCGCTGGAAATGCCGGAAGACGAAAAAGTGGAGCGCAACAAAAGTATGCACCGCCGCCTGTCGCGCTATAACGTCAATTTCTGGGCCAAAGAATTCCTGAATACGCTCCAGGGTTCGCCGGACGAGCGCATTCACACCGAACCGCTGAACCGGTTGACGTCGGGCGCGTCGGAATTCGAACGTTCGTACCGCGACGCGCAAAGCCGGGTGCTGTTCCTCGATTACGACGGCACGCTGGTCGGCTTCAAGCCGACGCCGGAGCAGGCCCGTCCCGACGCCGAGCTTAAGCAGCTGCTGGCGAAGCTGGCGTCCGATCCGAAGAACACCGTCGTTATTATCACCGGACGCGACCGCTACATCGCGGAGAAGTGGCTCGGCGACTTGAACGTGTACATCGTCGCTTCGCACGGCCTGTGGCTGCGCACGCCGGGCGACGAATGGCTGATGACCATCAATATCGACGGCGATTGGAAAGATTCGATCCGTCCGATCATGGAGACGTACACCGACCGGACGCCGGGTTCGCTGATCGAGGAAAAAGACTTCTCGCTCGCCTGGCACTACCGCCAGTCCGAACCGGATATCGCCGGCGTGAAGCGCAACGAACTGCGCGAAGCGCTGATGTCGATCACCCAGTCGATGACGGTCGGCGTTCTTGACGGCAACAAAGTGATCGAGGTCAAAGACAGCCGGGTCAACAAAGGCCACGGCGCGCACCAGGTGCTGAGCCGCGGCAAGTACGACTTCGTGTTCGGCGTCGGCGACGACCGCACGGACGAAGATATGTTCAACGCTCTGCCGGAAGGTTCTTATTCGGTGAAGATCGGCAAAGAACCGACCGCCGCCAAATTCCGGTTGAAATCTTCCCGCGACGTGCGCGCGCTGCTGAAGCGGTTTACGGAAGCGTCGGAAGAAACTTCGGCCAAGCCCGGCGAGAGCAGCTAAGTGCAGCCCGTATAAGCAAAGTATGCAAGCAAAGAACGAACAAAAAGCCGCGCGGCTGCGCGGCTTTTTGTTTGTTTCATTTCAAGCCCAAAGTTTCGCTCATTTTTCAAATATATTCCGGCGCGATCACACGCACAAGCGGCTCGTTCGGTTCCGCCGCGCAGACTGCCAGCGAGTAACCGTCCGCGAAATCCGGCGCAGAAAAGTATCGGCTTCCCGTTGTTTCAGACTGCAAGCAGCGGATTCCGCTTCCGTTCTCCACGGTTGAAAAACTGTCGAGCGGGATGCTGAGTCCCCCTCCCAGCGCTTTGATATAGCTTTCTTTAAGCGTCCATATCTTAAAAAAGGCTTTTTCTCTTTCGCCTGCCGGATGGCTGAACACATACTTCCACTCCTGGTCCGCGAAAAAGCGTTTGGCTATATCCGGGTCGATCGAAGTATGCCGCTCCACATCGACGCCGATGCCGCTTCGGGCAAACGCCGCCGCCACCCAGCTCCCCGAATGCGAGATATTGAAGTGAAATCCCGCCGCTCCGCCCGCCAGGAACGGTTTGCCGCGTTCTTCCCGCTCAAACGCAATTTCCTCGACGGGCAGCCGCCGGTAGTCCGCCGCCGCGTACCGGACAAGCATTTCGCCCACCAGCGTGCGAATCCGGTCGCGCTTCCGGCGAAACCCGGCGATGCGGTCGTCCGACGACAGCAGGCTGAATTGTTCGAACAGCGGCTCGGGAAAGTCCTCGATCGAGACCAGCCGGACTTCGACCGATCCTTCGGCAAACAGCGGCGGAACGCTTCGCGCTTCCTTATTCATGGACGACGCTCTGCTCGGGCATCGCCGGGATCGGCTTTGGGATCTCCGCTTCGGCCGGACCGTCCTCCAATTGTTTGATCGATTTCATCGAACGGGTCACGAAGGCCATCAGCACAACGAACAATCCGGCTATAATAAACAGCAGGCCGATGCCGCGGCCCTGCCCCGTCCCGATTACCCGTCCGACCGTCGAAGCCAGCGCGCCGTCCGGCATAAGAAGCGGGTTGAACACGTGGTCCGCCAGGAATCCGGCGATCGCATAAGCGATCACGAAACCGATCTGCGACAGGATGCCGATGATTCCCCAGACCCGCCCCTGTTTGTCGTTCGGAATATTTTTGCGCACCAGCACGTCTGCGCTCGTGTTCACGAACGGCAGAGCGCCCAGGAACAGCAGGCCGGAGAAGATAATGAAGTAGATATTGGTGGACAGCCCCAGCATCGAGAACGCGATTCCCGACACGATCAGCCCGACGACCAGCATATTCGAATATTTGCGCGTCACCGTGAAGATGCCGATCAGCAGGCTGCTGATCAGCATGGCGATCGCGCTGACCGACTGGAAAGTGCCCAGCGTGCCCGAATTCGAGAACGACAAGATCATCGGACCGATAAGGGTCTCCAGGAATCCCAGATAGAACGTAATGACCGAAATGATGCTCACCAGCAGCAGCACGCCTTTGTTCGACTTGATCGTATACCAACCTTCGGCGATATCCCGCGTCCAGTGCGCCTGTTCGCTCGTATTGCGGTTGACGTGCAGACTTTTGCGGATCGCCAGCACGGTCAGGATCGCGACAAGATAAGTGGAGATATTGATTACCATCACCGTCTCGATCGTTGCAAACCGAAGCAGAACAGCGGCGATCGCCGGCGAAATCAGCAGCTTCGACGACTCGGCGAGTTGAACCAGCCCGCTTCCTTTGGAGAACTGGTCTTCCGTCAACAGATCGGTGGCCGAAGCTTTATAAGCGGGGGCCTGCATGGCGGAGAAAACGGAACTGATCGCGACGCCCACATAGATATGCCACAATTGGATATCGCCGCTCAGCATGATCGCCAGAATAAAGATCAGGCCCGAAGCCGCCCCGAGATCGCCGATAATCATCATCGTGCGCCGGTCGAAGCGGTCCGCCAGCACCCCGCCGATCGGACGAAGCAGGATATTCGGCAGGAACGTGAACAGCGTAATCATGGCGACGCTCGTTGCCATCTGCGTTTTTTCGAATGCGTAAACGCCGAGGGAGAAAGCGGTCAGCCCGATTCCGATAGTCGAAATCAACTGCCCGAACCATACGATCAAAAACTTTTTAAACGACTTTACCGGCATTGGCGAGATTTGCGGTACTTGTTCCATGTTTATCCCCTGCTTTCGTTAATTGTAGGCGATGATTCGTATAATTCCGCGATATAAGCGAACGTTCCGCTCCTCGCTCCCAGCAGCGTTTCCGCGATCGCGGCAAAGCCGTAGGCTTTGCGCGCGATCTCTTCGGACTCCCAGCCGAAAATGCCCCGATCCAGCAAAAATTGCGACGAAATCAATAAAAATTCAACCGCTTCGCGCGGGACGGAGGTCCGGAATACGCCTTCTTCGATCCCCTGCTCGACAACCCGCGTCAGAATCGGGCTGAGCCTGAGGATGGTTTCGACCAGACTTTTCTGGTGCATCTGCGCATTCTCCACATCGTGAAGCTGCTCGATCACTTTGCTTTTGCCGTCGGTATCCGCTCCCTGCCTCGTCACGATATGCAGAATCTTGTCCGCGGCGCTCAGGGCGGGATCCCGCGCGATTCTCAGCGCCGCGGCTTCCCCGTATCCGATATACCGCATCACGATCGCGTTCATGACTTCTTCTTTCGATTGAAAGTAATAATAGAACGTGCCTTTGGCGATTCCCGTTTCCTGCAAAATATCCAGGATGGTCGCTTTTGTATATCCTTTGGACGCAAACAGCGCTTCCGCCGCGTCCAGGATATCGTTTCTTCGTTCCTCGGGCTTCTTGAGCACCCTCATCCGCCAACCCCCTCCGCTTAATAGTGGGACTTTTCATAGACCGACTGTCGGTCTATGATGCCGGTATGTCCGCCTTGCGGCGGAAACATTCAGAATCCCATCTCCGCCAGCCAGCCCGACAATTCGTTTTCTCTTGTTTTCAAGTCGTCTTCGCCTTTCACGTACTTGCCCATGTTCCGTTCCGCGGTCAGCGCGCCGTCCAGCATAAACAGGACGCGTTCCGAACGGGCCGCGACCCTGACGTCGTGCGTAACCAGCAGAATCGTCGTGCCGTTCTCGTTGATCTCGCCGAGGATGTCCATGATTTCCTGCGTGGACTTGGAGTTGAGCGCGCCCGTCGGCTCGTCGCCGAACAGAATATCGGGACGGTTGATCAGCGCCCGGCAGATCGCGACCCGCTGGAGCTGACCGCCCGAAGCCTGGGTAATATCGTTCGAAGCCAGCGTGTCGATGCCCGTTTGCTTCATCAACGCTTCCGCACGCCGGTTCACCGCGTCGCGGCTGTCGGACTTCGCCAGGTAAGCGGACAGCACAATGTTATCCAGCAGATTCAAATTTTTGAGCAGATGAATATGTTGGAAAATAAAGCCCATGCGGGTCAGGCGAAGCTGGGCGAGCTTTTTCTCGGGCAGCGACGAAATCTGTTCTCCGCCGAAAAATACGCTGCCCGAACTGACCGCGTCCATTCCGCTCACGTTGTACAGCAGCGTCGACTTGCCGGAGCCGGAAGGTCCCATTACCGAGACAAACTCGCCTTTTTCAACGCTCAAATTGATATTTTTCAACACCTGGTGCCGTTCGGTTTTTTCGCTTCCGTAAAACTTCTCCATCTCTTTCGCTTCCAAAATCGCTGGCATGCCAATTCCCCCTTATTCGGCGATCATTCGAGAAATATTCGCTTCTTTGACCGACTTGATACTCAGCAGCGCCGTCACTCCCACGCACACCGCCAACAACAGCGGACAGAGCAGATACGACACGATCGGATTGATTACGAACGAGATGCGCGAAGCGCCGAAGAACGACATGATCGCGCTCACCAGCCATTGCCCCGCCGTATTGGAGAGCACCGTGCCCAACACGATGCCGGCGACCAGCAGAATCAGCGCCATCGTAATGTACTTGACTTTGATCTGGTCGAGCCCGAAGCCGATGCTCCGCAGAATCGCGATCTGATTGCGGTCTTTCGAAATCAGCATTTGCAGGAACAAAGAAGTGATCAGGATCGCCACGAAGACCGCGATGCCCGTCGCAAGCCCGGTCACCATCTTGAGCTGGTTGACGGTTCCGCCCAGCGTCTGATCGAGATAGCCCTGCAGATCGGTCACTTTGGCCGGCTGGAAGTCCTGTTCGTACTTGGCAATCTTGGCGGGAATCAAACCGGCGTCCCGCACATCCAGGCTGACCACGTACCACAGCACCGCGTCGGCGTTATAAGGAAGCAGGGCTTTGGCGGTGCGGCCGCCGTTGGTCACATCCTGATAAATGCCGCTGATCGTCATCTTCTTGTTCTCGCCGTCCACGAACAAGGTCAGGGTATCGCCGGCTTTCTTGCCCATCTCGTCGCTGTTGACGTAAGACAGCGCGATCTGATCCCCGTTTGCCGGAGCCGAACCCGATACGTAATCCAGCGGGAATACGCTGAAATCGCCGGTCTCCACACTGAGATTGTCGTAACTGCCTTCTTCGTTCAGCACTTTGAACTGGCTGGTGACCAGCGGCGAGAACGCCGAGACGTCGGGATCGGCCGAGACCTGCTCCACCAATTGCTTATACCGGTCTTCGACGTTGTCCGAATGCTGGAGGTCGATCCGGATATCGCTGCGCCCGATACCCATGTAGGATACAAAGCCCGGCGCCTGGATCGTGTTCAGGAAGTTCACGGGAACGATGATGATGAACGAGCTGACGATAAACACAAACAGCAGCAGCCGGAACAGCTTGAAGCGCTGAGCCACATCCTGGAATCCCAGCAGTACCGGAATCCGCATCCAGCCCGCGCGGTTCAGCGACATGCGCCGTTTGCCCGGCTTGGCGTCGCCCAGGCTGCCCGAACGCAGCGCTTCGACCGCCGAGACGCCGCGGAAGCGCCGCAGCACGATGTTGGAGAACAACACGACCATGCCGAAGATGAGCGCCGCGCCCAGAAGACCCAGCAGACTCGGAACCGGCGAACTCGGCGCGTTCCCGATGTACAGCATGATATTGGACATGAAGTACCGCAGCACGCCGAACGAAATCGCGTAACCGAGCAGCGAAGCGGAAGCGGCCAGGAAAACGTATTTGACCAGGTAAAGCCGCTTGATGTCTTTATGCGAGATGCCGATCGCTTTCATGACGCCGATCTCGCGGTAATCTTCTTCGATGGTCGCCAGCATCGTAAAGCGGATGCACAAGATCGCGATAACGTTCAGCACGAGGCTTACCAGAATCACGACCGCGGCCACGATGCCGTCCGTCAATGCGTTCAGCAGCTTGAACAAGCTGTAATCGACCGAAGGGCCGGTCTTGGGAAGATCGGAACCCTGGTAGTCGCTTGCGAACTGCCCGATCTGGCCGGCATCGCGCAGGCGGAATTCGATCAGATATTCGGTTCCCGCCGCGTAAGGCTTGAGCGCTTCGTAGTCTTCGCCGGCCACTACGAACCGTTTGGAATGCACGATCGAAGGATTCATTTGCGAATCGCGCACGAACGCGGCGATCTTGTATTCCCGCGAGAACGCCCCGGTATCGACGGTCACCGCGTCGCCGATCTTCAAACCGCGCTGCTGCATATAGTAGACGGGAACCCCGATTTCGCCCGCCCCCACTTCCACCGGATTGCCGCTCAGGTCCAGCAAAAAGTCAAAGTCGCGATTCTGCTCCACGAAAGAGATGTCCATCACGCTGCTTTGCTCCGATTCGCCTCCCATGTACACGCTCGCTCCGTCGAGGTTCAGCATGGCTTCGATCTGATGTTTCTCCACCCGGCCGTCCGCGGCGGCCCAGGCGTCGACCTGCGCGGCGTCCAGCGTGCCGGCGTGCATCTGCACGAAATGAGGCGTTTCCGACTGCACGAACAGATGGTTGACGGAAC
Organism: Saccharibacillus sp. CPCC 101409; assembly: GCF_030518235.1. GTDB lineage: Bacteria > Bacillota > Bacilli > Paenibacillales > Paenibacillaceae > Saccharibacillus. The sequence goes on from NZ_JAULSA010000004.1 coordinate 380,266, forward strand.
GCACAAGCTCCACAACCATTTTCGTGCCGGAGACGGCCAGGACGGCGGACAGCAGAATAAAAATAAACAGCGTGACCGTAACCCCTTTTTTCCTCAATAAATCATTCTTCAACATCTTCCAAAGCATAAGCGGTCCATACTCCTTTCGGTTGCGATCCTTTAGCCGACGACCGAGGGGGTCGGCAGCCGTTCCTCGAGCCGCTCGGCCACGATCCGGGCGCCGTCCGGATCGGCGATAAACATGTGCGAGCCTTGCGGGATGGCGAAAAGGCGCACTTGTTCGAGATAAGCGCTCCATTTCAGCACCGAGCCGAGGGGAACCGTCCGGTCGCGCGTTCCCCAGAAATAAGATACCGACACAGGCAGCTTGAACGATTCCAGTTCCACGAAAGAGCGGAGCAGCTTGAAGTCCGCGCGCACCGTCGGCAGGAAATAAGCCAGCAGGTCTTTCTCGCGCGCCAGTTCGGCGGGAATCCCGTCGTAGGATACGAGCCGGTCGATCAGCAGATCGTCCGGCAGCTCGCCATGGCTCTGCTCCGCCAATTCGTCCGGCGCGTTACAGGCCGACAGAGCAAGATGGAAGCTTCCCGCTTCGATCCGCTTCTCGCCGACCAGTTTACAAGCCATGTAGTACGCCGCGATGCCGCCGAGGCTGTGTCCGAACCAGACGCAACCCGGCTTGATCGCCCCGGCCAGCTCTTCGGCATAAGCGCCGAGCAAAGGCAGCGCGTGCTCAAACGGCAGGTCCCGGCTCAAGCCGTGCCCCGGCGGATTGAACACGCATACTTCCACGTCGTCCGGCAGCGTCGCGGCCAGTTCGTCGAACGACCCGGAGTGTCCGCCCAGATAAGGGAAACACACGACCTGCCGGCCGCCCGAGCCTTTTTTGACCCGATGAAGCAGCTTGTTCTCCATAAGACCTCCTTCATAATGTCGGCTTTGTCCGCCCCGATTCAGCCCAGATAGGCGGGAAACGTCTGGAGCGGGTTGTCGACACGGCGAATCTTGAATACGATATGCACGATCAAAGCCGCAATCACGAAGAAGCTGATCTGCATAATTTGGACCTGCGGATTGAAGTAATACAGCTCGATCTGGCTTCCCGTCGCTACCAGCCAGAAAGCCAGCAGGTAAAACAGCAGCGTGCCCCGGGTCGCATTGAAGATATAACTTTGGAAAACGACGAAAGCCATAAGCTGGACGACATAGTAGAAATAAGTCGTCGTGGTGCCGAACGAAGAGATCAGGTAGCCCGGCAGCACCCACAGCCCGAACAGGAAACCGGTAAGCAGGCTGCTGGTGATGTTGTTCTTGAATTTGCCCTGCAAAAACGGAAGCAGGAACCCGATCCAGCCGAACACGCCGCCGATCAATCCCGTTTCTTTAAAAAGGTTCAACAAACCGTTCCCGATCATTTGCGGTACACTGTATGTAATCTTCGGCACGGCCAGCCCGAACAGCAGGGAGCCGAAGTGCATGCTGCTGGCGAACAGCGCGGCGATCAGCACGATCAGCGGAATCCAGAACAGGTCTTTGCGGCGCGGAACCAGTCTTGCGAACATGCCTTTGACCGCGGGCCAGCCCCCCATCGCATAGCATGTAATCAGACCGGCAAAAGACGGCGAATACAGGGCCAGGATCGCCAGCGGGTGCGTCAGCGTAAGCGGACCGGTAATCGGCACGATAAAGTCCGAGAAGAACAGGAACAAGATCGCCACGCCGTAGCAGGCCCCGAACGAAATCGCCAGAAACAAATACAGATATTTGTTGGACGGGCTTCCCTCGATGGTCTTCATACTTGTCCTCCTCTAGCCGGTGATTTGCGTTCGATCAGCGCAAGCAGACGGTTGACGGTGCTAAAATGCTTCAAGTCCAGGTCTTCGTTCTCAAGCTCGATATCGAATTCGCATTCCACAAAGTCGACCAGCCGCATCGCAAACAGGGAATTCACAAAGCGAAGCGCGAAGTAGTCGTCGTCGTCGGCCAGAGCCGCGCCTTCGCTGTCCAGCGTCAGATTGTCCTCGATAAACGCGCGAATCTTCTCCCGATCTTCCATGCTGATTCCTCCTCGTTATTGTTCCATTTTCTCCGCTGTTCGAACGTCGATATAATCCGGGAATTGCGGCAGGCGTTCCAGGTCGTGCCGGAATACGTAGCTGTCGCCGTCCGACTCGACTTCCCGGAAGCCGGAGAAGCGGAAGCTGATATTCATCATGCGGTTGCGGCCCGTATCGCGAAAGTCGGCCAGCAGGTACGACGCGTCGCGCTTGGCTTCTTGCATAATGTAAGTCAGCAGCACGCTGCCCGCTCCGCGCGACATGACCCGGCACGACATCAGCAGCATGTTCAGCCTCCAATGCGTATCCAGCCGGCGCACAAGCGCAAGCCCGATCTTGCCGTAGGAACCGTAGCGGTCTTCCAGCTCGCACACCAGCAGCAGATACTCGTCGGATTCCATAAAACGCCGCAGTTCTTCGTAGTCGTACGTGCGTCCGGTCGCATTGAGCTGATTGGTGCGGATCGTCAATTCTTCCGCGCGCTGCAAATCTTCTTCCTCCGCCTCCGCGATCGTGAATTTCATGCCCAGATCCGCAAGAAACCGCTCGGACGGTCCTTCGTATGCGCGCTCTTCGCGTTTGCGTATGTAATCCGCCTGGTACATCGACCGCCTGCGCGCCGAGTCGGCTGTGACGAACCGGGGCATCAGCCGCGGATCTTCCGTCAGCTTTTCGTACAGGGCGGCGTTCATGCACTGCACGTCGGGGTGCGCGGAACGCACTTCCTCCAGTTCGAACGCCTGATCGTCCACAAACAAAATGGAATCCATGCCGATGTTCAGCTCGCGCTGAATATTCAGGATCGAGCCCGACTTGGCGTTCCAGTGAATCTCGGGATAGATGAAATATTCCGCCAGTCCCAGTTCTTCGAGCTTGGCCCAGGCCGCGTCGTGGTCGTTCTTGCTGGCAATCGAATGCAGGATGCCGCGTCTGTCCAGTTCGGCAATAATTTCGCGGATGCCCGGGAGCGGACGGACATCCGCCGATTCCAGCAGCACCTCGTCCCACAGCGTATGGTCCAGATCCCAGACGACGCACTTGACAGCTTTTCGGCTTTCCATCGTTTCGCGCCTCCTTTTAAGCGTATGAGTAAAAGCCTTTTCCGCTTTTGCGGCCCGTTTCTCCGGCATCCACCTTCTTGCGCAGCAGCGGACAGCAGCGGAACTTGGAATCCTGATAGCTCCGGTACAGAACGTCCAGCGATCTGACGACCGTATCGAGCCCGATCAGGTCGGCGGTCGCGAGCGGCCCCATATCGTGTTTGAAGCCGTGCTTCATGATCGCGTCGACCTGCTCGGCGGAAGCGATGCCGTCCTGCACGATAAAGGCGGCTTCGTTCATCAGCAGGTGCGACAAGCGGTTGGACACGAATCCGGGGAGATCGTCGATCACGACGGGATTCTTGTTCATCGAGCGCAAAAACTCGACGATCCGTTCTTCCGTTTCCGGCGACGTATGATGCCCGCGGATGACTTCGACCATGCGTTTGACGGGCACCGGATTCATCAGATGCACGCCGATCGCCCGATCGGGACGCGGCAGATGCGAGGCCAGCCGCGTGATCGAAATGCAGCTGGTATTCAGCGCGTACAGCGCGTCTTCCCGGCAGCGCGCTCCGAGCCGCCCGTACTCTTTCGTTTTGACGGCTTCGTCTTCCGTAACGTTCTCGATCACGATGTCGGCTTGTTCGAATCCTTCGTAGCCGGCCTGCACCGAGATCCGGTCCATAATGTCTCGCAGCGGTACGCTTCCGTAAGTCGAATCCATCAGGCAGGCGGAGCGGTATTCGCGCTTGATATGGCCCGCCGCTTCCTTCAGGGCGCGCTCGTCGATATCTTTGAGCAGCACGCGGCAGCCGTATTTGGCCGCTTCCAGAGCTGTGGCGCAGCCCATCAGACCGGCGCCGACCACGGAGATGGTACGATGTTCCATGATTATTCTCCTTCCGACTTCTGGCGCCGTCTTTTAGATAAGCTCGTCGTACAATTCCTTCGTCTCGGCAATCGCCGCGCCCACGCGTTCGCGGAACCAGGCGACATCCCGGGGCTCCAGCATAATATTGGGATACATTCTGGAGATGGAAGAAACGAGTATGCCGTGCTGCGCCAATTTGTTGTTCAAGATAATATCCAGCGACATCAGCTCGAACGTGTACTGCGAAGTGCGGGTCAACGGTTCGTTGCAGCAGTGATACGAAGCGCAGCCCGGAGGCCCCTGGACGATCAGCGGCAGGCCGGCCCCGGCGGCTTCGGCCAGCAGCACGTCGTGCAGAATGCCTGCCGTGTCGTTCATGGCTTCGAGCGCGCGGCCTTGATCGCGGCCGAGAATATCGAGCGTCGCCACGATCGCGGCGGTCCCCAGCGGGTAGCCGTTGAACGTGCCGGCGTGGATAACCCGTTTGTCCACCAGCAGCTTCATGATTTCTTCTTTGCCGACCAGCGCCGATACCGGAACGCCTCCCCCGCCGATCGCTTTGCCGAGCGTGGTCAGGTCGGGCTTGACGCCGAACGTTTCCTGCGCGCCGCCCAGACCCATCCGGAAGCCGGTAATGATCTCGTCGAAGATCAGCACCACTTCGTATTCGTCGCACAGGTCCCTGACTTGCTGCAGATAGCCTTCCGCCGGCATCACGCCTCCGCCGTTCACGCATACCGGCTCCATGATTACGGCGGCGATATCGGCGGCTTCGGCCTTCAGCAGCGCCTCCAGCGCGTCGGCGTCGTTCCACGGAAGCAGATACGATTGCGATTCCAGCGAATCGCGCGCCCGGCCCTGCGTGCCTTTCAGATCGCCGAAGTAATCGGATGGAATCGGCGCTCCGACGCGCGGCGTCCGACCGCCCATGATATTGTCCGCGTTGCCGTGGTAATGCCCTTCGAAGCGCACAAACCGGTTGCGTCCGGTCCACGCTCTGGCCAGGCGGAGCGCGTTCTGCACGATCTCCGTGCCGGACAGGCCGAAGCGGATCATCTCGGCGGAAGGCACGTAACGATGGATTTGCTCCAGCGCTTCCGCGTCCATATCGCAGTGGCTCACGGAAAGCACCCGGTCGATCGTTTCTTTCAAGCGTTCGTTGTACTCGGGATGGCCGTGCCCGACGATCAGCGCGCCGAAGCGCGCGTACAAATCCAGGTACTCCTTGCCGTCCATATCCGTGACGCGGCTTCCCTGCGCGCCGCGAAAATGAATCGGGGTCTCCTCCCAGGGCAGATGGAAGTTGTAATGGACGCCTCCCGGCAGCAGCCGCTTAACCTGTTGATTGTAGGCCGTCATCTTCGCAATCATTCCGCATGCTCCTCTCTAAATTCGAACGTTCGCCGGATCCGGGTCCGCCGCGAATCGCGCGATCAATTCGCGGCGTTCTTCCGGTTCGTCGAACGCGTAAGCTCGGCCCAGCGCCGGATTCTCCATGACCAGATTGCGGACGGTCCGGCCGGGTCCGGCATCGACCCATAATCGCACGCCTCGGTCCTTCAGCGCGGCCAGCGCCTGGTTCCACAGCACGGGGCGCACGAGCTGCCCGCTCAGCGCTTTGCGGATCCGATCTTCGCTTTCCAGCAGCCCGCCCGTAACGGTCGACCAGACCGGAAATCTCGGCCGCCGCAGCGGAATCTCCGCCACCAGGCTGTCCAGTTCTTCCTGGACGAACGCCATCAGCATGCTGTGGTAAGGCGCATCGGCTTTCATCGGAATCATGCGAAACGGGATAAGCTCCCCGCCTGCGGCGTCCACCGGGTCTTCCAGCAGCTTCATTCCCGCGGCCGTGCCGGCCACGATAAACTGCCGCGGCGAGTTATAACCGGATACCGCGACATATTCTTGTTCCCTGACCTGCGCGGCGGCCTGCACCAGAACCGCTTGATCCATATCGACCACGATCCCTGCGCGGCCGCGATTCTCCAGCACGGCGCGATGCATCAGTTCTCCGCGGCGCGAAGCGTAGCGGACCGCGTCCGCCAGCGTGATCGCGCCCGCCGCGGCGAGCGCCGTGATCTCGCCCAGGCTGTGGCCGGCGGCGCAATCCGGCGGCGCTCCCGCAAGCCGTTCGTAAGCGCCGGCCAGCGCGTACCCGGCCGCCACGACCGCGGGCTGCGCATAAGCCGAAGAGCTTAGCCGCTCGAACGGCCCGCTGTCGATCAGCTTGAGCAGATCCAATCCGAGCGCTTCGCCCGCTTCGGCGAATACGGCGGCCGCCTGCGGGTCTTCGTCCGCCAGTTGGCGGCACATGCCGATATACTGGCTGCCCTGCCCGGGAAACAGCAGCGCCAGCATCAGGCTTTGCCTCCGCGCTTGTGGTACTTCTTCAATCCGTAATGCGCGATCATTTCCTGCTGCATCTGCGACGAGCCTTCGATGATCTCCAGCACTTTCGCTTCGCGGTAAAGTCTTTCCACCGGATACCGGTCGGTGAAGCCGTTCGCCCCGTGGACCTGGAGCGCGTCGTTTGCGACTTCGACCGCGACTTTCGAAGCGAAGTACTTGGCGATCGTCGTCTCGATGACGGCTTCCGGACTGCGGTTTGCCCGCAGTTCGCCCGCCCGCAGGCACAGCGCCCGCGCCGCGTGGATCTTGGTCGTCGCGTCGCCGATCATGCCGCGAATCAACTGGAATTGATTGAGCCGCTGGCCGAACTGGACCCGTTTGCGCGAATACGCGACCATGGCTTCGAGCGCTTCCTGGGCAATCGCGAGTCCGGCCCAGGCGATGCTGTACCGGCCGTGATCCAGCGCGGAAGTCACGACGTATTCGAATCCGTCGTTCAACCGACCGATCACATGGTCTTTGGGCACGCGAACTTCGGTCAGCTCGATCTCCGCCAGTTCCGTTTCCCGCGCCGCCATCAGCCCTTCGATCCGCCGCGTCTCGACCCCGCCGAAATCGCGCTCGACCCAAAAGGCCGTACTCCGGCCGTTATTCTCGGCCACGATGACGAACACATCGGCAATCGCTCCGAACGTAATCCATTTCTTGCTGCCGTTGAGCACATACGCGTCTGCTTCCTCGCGCCAGTTCGTCCGGATATTTTTGGCGTCCGAGCCGATCTCCGGCTCCGACAAGCCGAAAGCCGAGAGCCATTCGCCGGAAGAAAGCTTCGGCAGCCAGTCCGCTTTTTGCTTGTCCGTACCGAACCGCAGCAGCGTCTCGCCGACCAGCGACGTGTGCACCGTAATCAGGCTGCGCACCGCGGGCGAAGCTTTGCCGAACAATTCCGTGAACCGCCCGTAATCCACGGGGTTCAGCTCCAGTCCGCCGTACTCGCTCGGCCAGGAAGCGGCCAGATACCCGCGCTCCGCCATCGCGCGGATCGTTTCGCGCGGAATACTTTCCCGCTGCTTGAAGTCGTGCAGAAAAGGGCGGATTTCCCGGTCGACGAAGCTTTCCGCTTCCCGCAAAATTTCTTGCGCGCCTTGTACTTCCACCTGTGTGCTCATTCCGGCACCTTCTCCAGCAGGCATTCATGCACGTGGCCCGCGAACTCGGCGATCGTTTTGTATTCGAACAAAGCGACCGGGCTGATCTCCGCTTCAAAGCGTTTGCGAACCCGGTTGATGATCTTGAGCGCCTGCACCGAAGACATGCCGATCTTCAAAAAGTTCAGGTTCTCGTCAATATCGTCCGGCTCTACGCTCAAAGCCGCGCCGATCTCCGACTTCATAAACTGTTCAATGTCCGCTTTGCTCATGTGATCGCTCCTTTTTTTGGGAAATCCAATGGGTATGGCGCTCGAACGGATAGGCGGGCAGATGCACCAGCCGTCCGCTCCCGTCGGGATGCAGAACGTCCCAGCGAGGGTCGCAGCCGCGCACGTACAAGCGGGCGGCGATCTCGCGGATGCCTTCTTCCACCGCCTGTTCGTTCTGGGGCAGCGGCGCGTGCAGAATCTCGGCGCGTCCGCTCTTCGAGCGCGGAATGCCGCCTGCTTCGCCCAGCACCAGGATCAGGTCGGCGCCGGTTTCCTCGTCGGCGGAAGACACCGTTTGCGCTTCCGGGTAAAGGCGCATCAGTCCGTCGACCAGCGCCTGGGTCAGCGGATCGGCCCGGCGCAGCGACTCCACCGCTCCGGCCAGCGCGACGGCGCCGCCGGCGTCAGCGGTCCCGGCTCCGGCCGGCACGGAGCCGGTATCCGGCAGCGCCAGGGCGAGCCGGCGTCTGCGAGCAGGCTCTTTCTCGCCGAACATTAGGCTTTCTTCTTCGATCGAAGCGCCTTCGCCCAGCAGGCAGGCCGCGCGATAGCGTTCGTGCTTGCGCCAGCGGTTGCGCGTCCAGGCGAGGTCGCCCGCGCCAAGTTCCGAATGGGCGCTCACATAATCGTGCGTCCGGTCGATCATGCGCCGCAGCGCGCGGGGCGTCTTGGCCGAGAACGTCAGCAGCTCGGCTTTGCCGCTCCGCCGCGCCTGCGGCTCCGGCCATTCTTCCAGTACGATATGCGCGTTGGTGCCGCCGAGGCCGAATGAGCTGATGCCGGCTTTGCGCGTCCCTCCCGAAGAAGGTTCCCACGCGGCGGCCTCGTTCACGACGTAAAAAGGCGATCGATCGAGCTGCAAAGCGGGATTCGGCGTCTCCATGTTGAGGCTGGGCGCAAGGCGCTTGTGCTTCATGGCGAGCAGAACTTTTGCCAGACCGGCTCCGCCCGAAGCCGCGAACAGATGCCCGATATTCGTCTTGACCGAGCCGATGCCCACCGCTGCGCGTTTATGTACGTCCGCTTCGGCAAACAGCTTGTTCAGCGCGCCCAGCTCGATCGGGTCGCCGATCCGCGTGCCGGAACCGTGCGCTTCGATATAGCCGATCTCGGCGGGATCGACATTCGCGTCCCGGTAAGCTTCCGCCAGCACTTCGTACTGGCCGCGCGGATTGGGCGCCATGATGCCGAGCGAGTATCCGTCGTTGTTGACCGCCGAGCCGCGGATCACGCCGTAAATTTGCTTGCGCGCGGCGACGGCCGAAGCCAGCGGCTCCACGTACACGGCGACCGCGCCTTCGCCGATTACCGATCCGTCGGCATCCCGGTCGAACACTTTCATATGCGCGGTCGACGAACAAATGCCGGCTTTCTTCGACAGCGCATGGACGGACGGCGTGGCGAGAATCGTCGCTCCGCCCACCAAGGCGCCTTCGATCCGCTTCTCCCGGACTGCCGATACGGCATGATGCAGCGCGACCAGGAAAGACGAGCAGGCCGTATCGATCGCCAGCGCGGGTCCGGTGAAATGATACAAATGCGAGATCAGCGCCGCGGAAATATTGGACATATTCCCCACCATCGCGTTCGGCGGCACGTCCGTTCCGCCGGTACGCTCGACATAATCCGCGACGAGGTTGTAATACGTGCTGGGATTCAAGCCCATATACACGCCGATCGGACGCGCTTCTTCGCTGTCGGACAGCATGCCGGCGTCTTCCAGCGCTTCGTGCGACGTTTCGAGCAGCTTGCGCTGCTGAGGATCGGTGAATGCCGCTTCGCTCTCGGTCATATCGAAAAATTCGTGGTCGAATTCGTCGTGCCCCGCAAGCTCGCCCATCCAATCGTTCCACTGCGATCTGCCCGACTGCTTCGCCCGTTTGGCGCTGACGGGTACGATGCTTTCTTTGCGCCCGGTCAGGTTCTCCCAGAACTGCTCCTGCGTGGAAGCGTCCGGCACCCGGAGCGCAAGTCCCGTGATCGCGACCGCGCGGTGGACGTCCAGCCGGTTGCCGTTGTTCCACACCGGCGGCGCTTCCGTCTCCGGCGCGGGCAGGCGGCGCAGGAATTCCGCCATCTCGCCGATCGTGCGGCACGATACGAACAGCTCCGGACCGAGTTCCCGGCCCAGCCGGTCCGACAGCAGCCCGAGCGCGAGGTAAGCCCGGATCGAGCTGCCCCCGAGCGACTGGAACGTCGCTTCCGGCGAAATCCGGCTCTTCGGCGCTTCAAGCGCTTCCGCCCATACCTCCGACAGCATCCGTTCCAATTCCCCGTCGGCTTCGGGCACGGTTTCCGGCTGCGGTTCTGCGGCTTCCAGCCGCTCCCGGATCGCCGCCAGATCGCCGTCGAATTCTCCGGCGTCGTAGGCGTTCTGGAGCAAATAACGCTGGACTTTGCCGCTGGTCGTCTTGGGAACGGACTTGATCGGAAGCACATGCGTAACTTCGATCGCGAGTTCGGCAAGCAGCCGGTCCGCCACTTCTTGCCGGACGCCCATGAATTTGTCGTAATCCGATTTGTATTTGACGAAAACGAGCAGTTCTTCGGTCTGGCAGCTTCCGTTGAAATGGCCGACCACGGCCAGATCCCCGCGCGCAATCGAACCGATGCCGTACAGGGCTTCCTCCAGGTCGTGGGCGAAGTAATTCCGGCCGCGCACGAATACGATGTCTTTGATCCGGCCGCTGACCACGAGCGAACCGCCGGACATAAATCCGAGGTCCCCGGTGCGCAGCCAGCCTTCGTCCGCAAATACGTCCCGCGTCCGGTCGGGAAGGTTGTAGTATCCCGAAGTGAGCGAATCGCCCCTGATCTGGATTTCCCCGATGCTTCGCTCGTCCAGCACGCGGCCGTCTTCGCCTGCGATCCTTATCTGCATGCCCGTCATCGGCTTTCCTTCGTGCACGAACTCGATAGCGTCGGGATCGTTCGCTTCGACCGCGATCGCCAGACGGTCCTGCGCCATCCGCTTCCGGCTGATGCGTTCGACGCGCGGGCCTTCGCCGACTTTCGGCGTGCATACGCCCACCGTCGCTTCGGCCATGCCGTAAGCGGGAAACATCATATTCGGCCGGTACCCGCAAACCGAGAACTTCCGCGCGAACCGGTCGATCACGGAGGTCGAGATCGGCTCCGCGCCGTTCAGCGTAATGCGCAGCGAAGACAGATCGAGCGTCGGCAGCTTGGCGTCCGGCACTTTGCGCACCATCCAGTCGAAACCGAAATTTGTGCAGCAGAACCATTTGCCCCGGTGCTCGCTGATTTTTTTCAAAAACAGGTACGGCGAGCGAATAAACGTATACGGCGACATCTGCATGATGTTGGCCGCGCTGTATATCGGCGTCAGGTGCTGGCCGAACAATCCCATGTCGTGCGTGTGCGGCAGCCAGGTAAACACGTTGTCGCCTTCCTCGGAACCGAGAAACGTTTTGCAGGCGATGCTGTTGGCGACGATATTGCGGTTCGTCAAGCTGACGCCTTTGGGAATGCCCGTGCTGCCCGAAGAAAATTGCAGGAACGCCAGATCCTCGGGCCGCGTCCGGTAAATCTCCGCTTCCCCCGGCTCTCCGGTCCGCAGTTCTTCCGCGGAGATCGGCTCCAGCGAAGCGAACTCCGGCGTATTCTTCAGCGTGTCGTAGCGCTCGCGCGACGCTTCGTCGATCAGTACGCGCGGCCGGCCGAGCACCTGCCAGACCCCGGTAAACTTCAGCAGGCCGGTGGAACCCGGCTCCCATGAAGTCGGCGGACTTAACGGCGCGGCTACGATGCCGCCGAACATGCACGCCCAGAACGTGCGGAAGAACTCGCGCGACTGGTCGATTTCCAAAATGACCACTTCGCCCGCCCGCACGCCGAATTCGTGCAGACGCGCCAGGTAACGCCGGGCGTGCACGACCAGTTCGGGATAAGACTCGAAGTTCTCGTCGCCGGACGACCCGATGTAAGTGATGCCTTTTTCCGGATGGGCCTCCGCGGTATGCAGCAGTATGTCCGCAACGGTCTGAACAGGCTCCGGAATAAGGAGCTTTGGACCGAATTGAATGGATGGGCTAGACATTTTCAGCCTCCAATGCTGTGTAGTCGGTTTCCCGGATATCGATATCGGCGATGTCCGGGAACCTTTCTTGCAGCAGAACGCGCAGACGCTGCGCATTCAGCCCGGTCGAGCAGGACAGCGCTGCGTAAATCCGTTCCTCGTCGTAGTAAACAACAAGTTCCGCTTCCGCCAGACGATCGTCCGAACGGCCGTATGCCCGATGGATCGGCGCCCGGTCGGACGGAACGAAGCCCTGGAAATTCAGCAGCAGCGCCGGGCAGGCCCGTTCCCGCGAAGCATACACATCGCGCAGTATTCCGCACAGCATCGGAAACCGTTCGGCCTGCGCGTCTTCCTGGGCCAGCGACATAAAGTTGATCGAACGGTCCTTCGCCAATCCGATACGCCGCATTGCTTCTTCTTCCGGCAGAGCGCCGGCTTCGAACGCCAGCGGAACCAGATCGAGAAATTCGCCGACGCAATCGTAGAACCGGCGTCCGCCGTATTCGCGTCCGTAATGAACCAGCATCGCCGGCAGCATCGCCGTTTCGGCGTAAGCGGATATCGCCTGCGCGAACCGTTCCATCACTTCCCAGCCGCTTGGCGTACCGCCCGTTCCTTCGACCGGAAGCGTCATGCACAGTTCGCAAGCTTGCCGGTCCGGAACCGAAGCCAGACTTTGCGGGAAGGTTCGGCTGCTTTCCCTCCATGCTTCAAGTCCGTAGCGTTCCACGATATCCGCTTCTTCGATCCCGGAAGGGCCGGCGTGCAGCAGGGACACGTAATCCGAATAGTCGGCTTTCGGCGAAGAAGCGGCGCGCCGCGCAGCTTGCGGACGATGATCCGCAGCTCCCCGGTTCCGCTCTATCAAACCGCGGGCGATAATATCGGCGCTCATGCCGTCAAACGCCAGATGATCGACGCCCCATAGAATGCGGTATTCGCCGTCGCCGACCTGCGCGGCGCAAAGCCGCCAGGAAAGCTCGCCGTCCGGGTAAGGCGCTTCGAATACGGCCTCCCCGATCAGATCAAGCGCGCGGCTTGTTTGGTCCGGCGCGAACCGCCGCAGGTCGATATACGGAATCTGCCGCCGGACAAGGGCGGATACCGCTTCGGCGTCGCAGACCCGCCAGTAAAGCCGCCCGTTCTCCCGCTCCGCGATACTGCGCAGAAGCTGGTGCCCGGCGATCGTCTCCGCCAGCAGGGCCGACAGTTCACGATGATTGCCCTGCCGACTCAGCGTTACCGCAAAGCCGCTCGTTCGGGAAGTTTTGAACGAATGGGCGATCTGAATCGGCGCAAACGGAAAGCGTTCCGGCGAAGGCGCGGAGGACAGCAGGGCCGACAACTGCCGGCTGCTTTCCGGCAAACCGCGGGCAAAGCGTTCGACTTCTTCCCACTCCGCCCGAGGCCCGCGCGCCGCCGTTTCTTCGGTTTCTTCGAGCTTCGGGCCGTTTGCAGCCTGACCCGGCGCAGGTTCGGAAGACTCCGCATCCTTTCGCGGTCTCTCCTCGACAAGCAGCGCCAGCGATTCCGCGGTCGGATAACGGAACAGGTCGTTCACGCCGAGATCCATGCCCGCTTTGCGCAGCTTCTGGATCAAAGCGACGGCTTTGAGCGACTGGCCACCCTGTTCGAAAAAGTCGTCCGTGACGCCGATTCGGCTGTGTCCCAGCAAGGTTCTCATCTCGCTCAGGATCGTATCTTCCGCGCCGGACGCGCCGGCTTCCGCAGAAGCCGGCTCTTCGGCGGCCGCGGGAACGGGCAGCGCCCGGCGGTCGATCTTGCCGTTGCCCGTCAGCGGCAGCGCTTCAAGTTCGATCAGATGCGCCGGAATCATGAATGCCGGCAGCACGGAGCGCAGGCTTCGGGCGATCGCTTCCGGACGAATATCCGCTTCGGCCCGGCCGGTGTAGTAGGCGGCGATACTGCGGCTTCCCGCGGTATCGGCAATCGCGACGACGATCGTGTCGCGAATGCCCTCGATCTCGCGGATCCGCGCTTCAATCTCGCCCAGTTCTACCCGGAAGCCGCGGATCTTGACCTGGAAGTCGCTTCGGTCCCGGAAGACCAGGTTGCCGTCGGGCAGCTGCACCACCCGGTCTCCGGTTCGATACATCGTCCCTCCCGGGTAAAAAGGATCGGGCAGAAAACGCGTACGCGTCAGTTCTTCGCGATTCAGGTATCCCTGAGCCACGCCTTCCCCTCCGATATACAGCTCGCCCTCCGTGCCCGCCGGCACAGGCTGCCGCTGAAGATCGAGCACGTAGAGCCGCGTATTGGACAGCGCCCGGCCGATCGGCACGCTGCCCGAGTAGCCTTCGCGGGCGTCGAGCGGATAATAGGAAGCGATAAAGGTCGTTTCCGTCGGGCCGTACACATGCAGCAGCCGCCCCGGTCCGAGCCGCTCCAAAGCCCGGTTCACATGCGGAATCGAAGCTTGTTCCCCGCCGAACAGCACCTGCCGCACGCCGTCCAGGCATCCGACGTCCCAGTCGACCAGCATATTGAACAGCGCCGTCGTCACGAAAAACACCGTGATTCGCCGCCCGCGGATCAACGCGGTCAATCGTTCGGGATCGGCAATATCTTCCCTGGTCGCCTGGACGAGTGCCGCTCCGTTAAGCAGCGAACCGAAAATATCGAATACCGAACCGTCGAACGCGTAATTCGATAATTGAAGCACCCGGTCTTCGGGAGATATGCGGATATAATTCGTATTCAGCACCGCTTTGAGCACACTGCGATGGCTAACGACAATACCTTTCGGCGCGCCCGTCGACCCCGACGTGTACATCACGTACGCCGGATCTTCCGGGGCCGCCTCCACATGCGCGATGCGCGGATAACGGAATGCGGGATCGTAGCTTTCCCGGACAAAAGCTTCCGGCGATAAGCGCGCAACGCCCGGCGTCAGGTCCGACGCTTTGTCCGTCTCCGTCAGCAGCAGCTCCGCGCCGCTGTCGGCCAGCATCTGCGCGATGCGCTCTTCGGGATATTCCAGGTCGATCGGCACATAAGCGCAGCCGAGCTTCAGCACCGCCAGTATGCCGGCGATTTGCAGCGCTCCGCGCTCCAGCATCAGCGCGACTCTCCGCTTCTCTCCGCCCGTATGCAGCGACAGCCGGGCGGCCAGGCCGTTCGAGAGATTGTCCAGTTCGGCGTAATCCATCTCGCCCGAAGGCCCGCTATAAGCCGGCAGCCCGCTTTGAAGCGCCACGCTTTCCGTGAACACGTCGGGAATCGTCAGCGCGCGCGGATATTCGGCGTAGGTATCGTTCCACTCGTACACGACCTGCCGGCGCTCTTCTTCGCCGATCAGCGCCAGTTCGTTCAGACGCCGAGGACGTTCCGGATCGAAACGGGTGAGCTGGACCAGCATCTGCCGGAGCTGCTCGCCGAATCGTTCGATCGTTTCCGATTCGAACAGCGAAGCTTTGTATTCCAGGCGGGTCCGGTACACGCCGCCGTCTTCTTCGACCGTCCAGTTCAGATCGAACTTGGCGTCCGTAAGCCCGGGCTGCCAGGGCTCGACTTCGAGATCGCCGATCACCGGCAGCGAGGTGCCCATATTAATGTAATTCAGCACCGCTCCGAACAGCGGACTGCCGCCGCTTCCTTCCGTTACGCCGAGCCGTTCGATCAGTTCGTCGTAAGGGAAATCCTGATGCGCGTAGCAGTCGAGCAGCTTGGCGCGGATGCTGTGCAAATACTCGTCGACGCCGGCCTGTTCGTCGATGCTTGAACGAACGGCCAGCATGTTGACGAACATGCCGACGATCGATTCGACTTCCGGAAGGCGGCGGCCCGCGACGCCGGTTCCCACGACCAGATCCGTCTGGCCGGTTCTTTTCCACAACGTCAGCTTCAACGCGGCGAGCATCAGCATGTAAGGCGTGATTGAATGTTCGGCGCAGGCGGCGTTGATCCGTTCGCTGAGCGCTTCGCCCAGATCGAGTTCAAGCTTGGCTCCGCGGGTTCCGGCGTCTTCGCTTCGTACGGAGTCGGCCCCGATATCGGGCGCCGGCCAGCCTTCGGCGAACTCGCTTCGCCAGAATTCCCAATGAGGCGCCATGCTCCCTTCGCGCAGAGTGCGGTTTTGCCAGGCGGCAAACTCTTTGTACTGAAAACGCGAAGGCGGCAGCGTGTCCCCGTTGTACAGCGCGGCAAACTCGTCGAGAAGAACGGCGATGGAACTCTGGTCCGCGACGATATGGTGCATATCGATAAACAGAAGATGGCGAAGTTCGCCAAGCCGTGTGAGCTTGATTCGGATCAGCGGACCGTTCGTCAGATCGAACGGACGGGTGTAGCCGGCCATTTCTTCGGCGATGTGCGCTTCCGTCGATACCAGCCGCTCGATCACGGCGCCTGCCGGGTCTTCGACAATCTGCACCAGCTCGCCGCCTTCGAAGTCGAACCGGGTCCGGAAAGCTTCATGGCGCGACACCAGCTCGTCCATCGCCCGGCGGAATCGCTGCGCGTCCAGGCGCCCGTTCAAGAAATGGTAAGAAGCCAGATTGTACGACAACGAGTCTTCGGACATCGCGCTGACGACATACATGCGCTTCTGCGCGGACGACGTCTCGTAAAAGCCGCTGCGCGGGAGCAGGACAAGCTCCGGCCCGCCGTCGCCGGCCGCGGCTTCGACCTCCTCTCCGCCGCGTTCCCGGATACGGTCTTCGATCCAGTCGCGCATGCGTTCGAATACCGAATGCTCGAACGCCGTGTCCAGCGGCAGCTCCAGACCGAACGACAGCCGGATGCGCGAAGCGAGCGCGATCATCTTCAGCGAGTGACCGCCCAGTTCGAAAAAGTCGTCTTGGGAAACGACTTTTTCGCAGCCGAGCAGCTCGATCCATATCCGTTCGAGCCGTTCGGCGATTCCTTCTTCCGCGGCGCCGGATCCCGCCGCCGGGCGGGAAGATTCCGAAGACGGCGCCTCCGGCTTCTCCGCGTCCGGCAAAGCCCGGGACCAATGGAGCAAAGAAACGTCGTGATCGTGCACGATCGGGTCGAAGCGGTACGTCGGCAGCGCGATCTTGCGAACCGGTTCGCGGCCGTTCAAACTTGACCAGTCGAGATCGGTTCCCCTGCACCAGAGCAGGCCGAGCGCTCCGGCAAAGTGCACATCGTCTTCGCGCGCCTGCCGCCCGGAAGGCAGCAAATGCACCGCCGGATCGGGAAGCTCCCAGGCGTCCGCGAACGCCGCCTCCGTATGCGGATCGGCGAACACCGACACGACAAGCGCGCGGCCGCGCCAGTCCCGGGGCAGATCCTCGATGCCGCACAATTCCAGCGCCGAGGAATCCGTCCGCATCAGCAGCGGCGCGATCAGCCGCGCGGGAATGCTGCGCGGCGCCGCGCTCCGCAGTTCGGCTGTCAGTTCGCCGGGAAGCCGCGTCCACGAACCGGGCGGGCAGGCTTCCAGCACCTGCACGGCATCCCGAAGTTCGAGGCGACCCGAAGCGGCCAGCAGCGCGAGTTCGCCCACGCCCCGGCCGATCCAGGCGTCGGCGCGGACGCCCGGCAGCGCCAGCAGCCTCAGCGAGGCGAACTGGACGGCGAACAGCGCCGGATCGGTCAGGATCGAAGCGCCCGACCGGCTGCGGAACAAGTCCTGGCGTATCGCGTACTGCTGCTCGGGACCGCAAGCTTCGAGCACCCGGTCGAACTCGGAGCGGAACTGCTCCGACAACCGGCTCGGCCGCGGCGGCGCGTACAGCTGCCGAGCCATGCCCCGGCAGCTTGCGTCCGCGCCGGGCGCGAAGAAGACGAGCGGACGCTTGCGGTCCGGAACGCCGTTCTCCGGACCGATCAGGTCATCCGCGGATTCGAGCGCAAGCTCTCCGTCCACGGCCACCCATGCGCGCCGATGGGCAAATTCGCTTCTGCCGGTTTGCAGCGTCCAGGCGGCCTGCGCAAGATCGGTTTCGGCATCTGCCAGCAGACTGCCGATCACCGCTTCGGAAGTCCGGGCCAGCGCCGAAGCGCTTTTGGCCGAGAACGGCAGGATTTGCAGCGGTTCGTACGCGCGGCCGGCCGGGGCGGCGGCCGGCGCCTGTTCCAGAATAAGATGGGCGTTGGTACCGCCAATCCCGAAAGAGCTGACGGCCGCTTGCAGCACACGGCTGTCGGCGGGCAGCCGCCGCGCCTCCGTATTGATGTAGAACGGACTTTGTTCGAAATCGATCATCGGATTCGGACTGCCGTAATGGATCTGCGGCGGCAGCGTCCGGTGGTGCAGGACGAGCACGGTCTTGATAAAGCCCGCCACGCCGGCTGCCGCGTCCAGATGGCCGATATTCGCTTTGACCGAGCCGAGCGCGCAGTACCGCTTCTCGTTCGTGCGCCAGGCCTGCCGCAGCGCTTCGATCTCGATCGGATCGCCCAGCTTCGTTCCGGTCCCGTGCGCTTCCAGATACACCGTCTCTTCGGGACGGGCGCCGGCGTCGGCCAGAGCCGCTTCGATGACCGCCGCCTGTCCGGCGGAACCCGGAGCGGTGTACCCGATTTTGTTCATGCCGTCGTTGTTGACGGCCGAACCTTTGACGACGGCGTAGACGGTGTCGCCGTCCTGCAGCGCTTGTTCCAGCGGCTTCAGGACCACGATTCCGCAGCCGTTGCCGGATACGGTTCCCGTGGCGCCGTCCGAGAACGGGCGGCAGCTTCCGTCGCGGGAATAGATCATTCCTTCGTGCCAGGTATAGCCTTCGCGCTGCGGATAGGACACCGAGACGCCGCCGGCCAGCGCCATGCCGCATTCCCCGCGCCGCAGCGACTGCACGGCCTGGTGGATCGCGACCAGCGAGGTCGAGCAGGCCGTCTGCACGTTCATGCTCGGTCCCGTCAGGTTCAGCTTGTACGAAATGCGCGTGGTCAAATAGTCTTTCTCGTTCAGCGTCATGGCCTCGAACGCGTCGAGCAGGCTGCCGCTTTTGCCCAGGAACCGGGTCATCCACGGAAGCCCGGTGCCGCTGCCCGCAAACAGCCCGATCCCGCCGTCGAATCGGTACGGATCGCAGCCCGCGTGTTCCAGCGCTTGCCAGGCGCATTGATGCAGCATGCGGATCTGCGGATCCATCATATTGGATTCCTGGTACGGATAACCGAAGAACGGAGCATCAAAATATTCGGTCCCTTCCAGCACGCCTTTCGCTTTTACGTAAGCGGGATCCGACAGCTGCGCTTCGTCCGCGCCGCCGCGCCGCAGTTCTTCGTCGGTGAAGCGGGTGATGGATTCCGAACCGGACACGATATTCCGCCAAAATTCGTCGATATCGCCCGCTCCCGGGAATCGTCCCGCCATGCCCACCACCGCGATATCGCCCGAACGGAACTCCTGCCGCCGCGCCGGGCTTCCACCGGGCGTCCGAGGTTCCGAATCGCCCACGCCCGGGCCGGACACGCATGGCTCGGTTACGAGCGGGTCGGTCGTGAACGGCTCGGATGCAGCCGGCTCGGACAGGGATGTGAGTATTTCCTTTTCTTCGCGCCGCGTCCCTTCCGGAATCGGCATCGGGTAAGGCGGCCGCTCCCCGGCCGCCGGTTCCCGCAAATACCGCACAAGCGCGGCGATCGTGGCATGCTCGAACAGCTTGACCATAGGAACCGGACGGCCCAGATATTCATTCAAACGATTGCCGACCATCATCAGCCCGAGCGAGCTTCCCCCGATATCGAAAAAGCGCTCGTGCAGCCCGACTTCGTCTTTATGCAAAATTTCCCGCCATGTCCGCACCAGCATCCGTTCCAGCTCCGCCGGGTCCTGCGTGAACGCGGCGGGCGCCGGACCCGGCTCGGTCCAAGAAACCGGTTCGGTCGGGAGCGCTTCCCCGCGCGGCGCGCCGATCAGCGCGCCGCGGTCGAGTTTGCCGTTCGGCAGGCTCGGCATGCGCTCGACGGCAACCAGCTTCGAAGGCTGCATGTAATGCGGCAGCTTGTCCGCCAGCCAGCTTCTCAGTTCCTGTTCGTACCGCTCGGCGGAACCCGGCTTGAAGCGGCAGAACAAAACGATCCGCCGGCCTTGCGGAGACTCCTCGGTCGCGGCCGCCGCTTCGCCGACGGCGGCGAATTCCAGCGCCGCCTGCTCGATCTCGCGCAGCTCGACGCGGTATCCCCTGACCTTGACCTGATCGTCCAGGCGTCCGAGCAGTTCGATCTCGCCGTCCGCGCGGAGACGGGCGCGGTCTCCGGTGCGATAGGTCCGCATGCCGGCAAAGTCTTCGCAAGGCGCGAACTTGTCCGCCGTTTCCGCGGGCCGGTTCAGGTAACCGAGGGCGACGCCCTCGCCGCCGATGCACAGCTCGCCGTATACGCCGAGCGGCTGGAGTCTTCCTTCCGCGCTGCGGATATGGATCTGCGTTCCCCGGATCGGCCTGCCGATCGTGACCGTATCGGCATTCGTCATCTCCTTGACCGTGGACCAGACCGTCGTTTCCGTCGGACCGTACATATTGTAGATCCTGGCCTGCGACTTCGCTTTGAGTTCACGCGCCAGCGAAGCAGGGAAATTCTCTCCGCCGGTCAAAATGCAGGACAGGCTGCGCAGCGCCGGTTCGAAAGCGGGACTTTCGGCGAAGGCGCGAATCCGGGATACCGTGCTGAGCAGATGGGTCACGCGATGCTCGGCGATCCTCGACGCCGCGAGGAACGGATCGAGCTGTTCTTCTTCGTTCGCCAGATACAGCGAGCGACCCGTGCACAGCGGAGCCAGCGTTTCGAATGCGAAAATATCGAACGAGAGCGTCGTCACGCTGATGATGCGGTCCGTTTCCTGGCGGAACAATCCCCGATGTTCAACGTCGCGGATAAAATTGACCATCGACGATTGGGCGACGACTACGCCTTTGGCTCTGCCGGTGGAGCCGGAAGTGAAGATCACGCACAGCGCTTCCTGCGGCGCGCCGGCTTCCGGATTCGCGGAGCCGCGCGAATCGCGCGCGGAAGAATCGTAGCTCAGCTTCTTGCCGTCGAACGAACCGGCCGCTTCCTTGCTCTTCGAGCCGAGCAGCATGCGTACTTCGCCGTCGGCCACCATCTGGCCGACACGCGCCGGCGGAAAGCCCGGATCGATCGGGATATACGCGGCTCCCGCTTTTAAGACGGCGAGCAGCGAAATGATCAATTCTTCGTTTCTGGCCGGAATCAGCCCGATCCGGTCTCCGGGCCGGACGCCTTCGTCCTTCAGTTTCCAAGCCAGCGTATTCGCGCGCTCGTTCAATTCGCGGTACGTGAACGAACGGCCTCCGCTGACGATAAGCGCCGTGCGGTCCGGATCGCGCCGCGACCAAGTCTCGAACAGTCCGACGACGGTTTCCGTCCGTTCGGAAGTTACGGCGGCCGGCGGCTCTCCGCCGCCCAGCCGGAAGATCTGCGCCCGTTCTTCCGGCGCGACCAGTTCGATCTCGCCCAGCTTTGCGTCCGGGCGGGCCGCAATCTGCTCCGCGGCCCGCCGCAGGTGCCCGGCCATGTGTTCGATCGTATCCCTCTCGTACAGCGCCGAAGAATACTCGATAAATCCTTCGATCGTACCGGCCTGCTTGTCCTCCCGGCAGGTCAGCACCAGGTCGTAGGTCGAAGTGCCGGTATCGAATTCCACCGAGCGGAAGCGAAGCCCTTCGATCTCCAGATCGTGCATCTCCATGTTCTGGTAGTCGAAGCAGACGTCGAACAGCGGCTGCCGGCTGAAATCGCGCTCGCCGCTAAGCTCCGCCACCAGCGCATCGAACGGAAGCTCCTGGTTCTTGAGCGCCTGCAAAGCGCCGATCTTCAATTCGCCCAGGAAATCGGCATAAACTTTGTGCGGAGCCGGAGCATTGCGCATGGCGAGCATATTTACGAACATGCCGGCCGTGTTCTTCCATTCTTCGCGCTGCCGGCCCGCGACCGGCGTTCCGACGATCAAGTCTTCCTGCCCCGAATAGCGGCCGAGCACTATATTCCACAGGCTCAGCATTACCATGTACGGCGTCGCCTGGAACGAAGCGGACAAGCGCATCAGCCCGGAGGTCAGCTCGCGCGGAAACGCGAACCGGACCCGCCCGCCTTCGCGGCCGGCAAAAGGTGGCCGCGGAAAATCGGTCGGCAGCTCCAGTACCGGCGGTTCGCCCGCAAGCGTCCGGCGCCAGAACTCGCGCTCATCCCGCACTTCGTCGGATTGCAGCCAATCGCGCTGCCACACCGCGTAATCTTTATATTGAAGATGGGCGCCGAGCTTCCCGCCGAAATACAGCGTATTGAAATCCCGCGTGATGGTCTCGACCGAGCTTCCGTCGCCTGCGATATGATGCAGATCGAAGAGCAGCAGATGACGGTCGAAGCCGAACTTCACCAGTTCCACGCGCACAAGCGGCGCGCGGGACAAATCGAACGCTCCGATCTTGCTTCGCGCGAAGTCCAGCGCCTGCTCTTCGCTCGCCCCGGCAAGCTCCGTGTATGTAAACGGAGTCGGCACGGCATCGTGCACGATCTGCACAGGCTCGTCGCGCCGGATCTCGAACGACGTCCGCAAAATCTCGTGCTGCGCGATCACGCCTTCCAGCGCCTGCTTGACCCGCTGCGGATCGAGCGGTCCTTCGATTAAAGTCGCCGAAGGCAGGTTGTAAGCCAGGCTGTCCGGTTCGAGCATCGTCTGCATAAACATACGGCTTTGCGCCGAAGATAACGGATAATCTTCGCGTCGCTCCGCCCGGACGACCGTTTGCTCATGTTCCGCGTGCGGAAGCTGCGCGGCCAGATGCGCGCTCAGCGCGGCCGGCGAAGGATACTCGAACAATTCCGCGACTTCCGTCTTGATGCCGGTGCGCTTGCGGATCGCGGCGGCCAGACTGACCGCCTTGAGCGAATCGCCGCCGAGCGCGAAGAAATCGTCGTCCGCGGCCACCGTATCGAATCCGAATACCGACCGGTACGCTTCGCAAACCGCGCCGCCGAGTTCGCCCGAGGCCGGGAACCCGCCTCGGATTTCGTCGGCCCGGAACTCTCCGGCCGGCGCTTCGTCGGACGCCGGTTCGCCCGGCGCGCCGATCGACAGCGGAAACGAACGGTTGTCGAAGACATACGTCGGCAGCGACAGCTTCCGCCGCGAAGCCGTTCCGCGCAGAACGTTCCAGTCGATCTCCGCGCCCGCGGACCACAGTTCGCCGAGCCTGCCTGCGGCATATACTTCATCGTGCTCGCGTTCGTTCGGGTGCCGAAGCAGATTCACGAAGCGGTGCGTATCGCGCTTGGAGCGGTGCTGGCGCGCGAACGTGCTGAGCGTGCGGCCCGCGCCGACTTCGATCAACAGCGCGTCCCCGCCGCGGAGCGCTTCGTCCAGGTTCGCTTCGAACAGCACAGGCCGCAGGATATGTTCCGACCAGTATTTCGCCTGCGTGACTTCGCGCTTCGCGCACCATGTCCCGCTTGTATTCGACATCAGCGGAATCGAAGGCTCGTTCCAGACGAACGCCGAGATCGCCCGCTCGAATTCCGCGGCCGCTTCTTCCATCATCGGCGTATGGAAAGCGTGCGAAGTCTTCAATCGCACCGACGGAATGCCTGCGCTTTCCAGCCTGTGCTCCATCCGCTCGATCGCCGCCGGCTCGCCGCCCAACACGCAGGAACCGCTCGTGTTAATCAGCGACAGCCAGACGCCGTCTTCCAGCAAAGGCTTGGCCTGCTCCGCGTCCGCCGTCACCGCGAGCATGACGCCCGGGCGCTGCTTCTGCATCAGCCTGCCGCGCAGCCGCACGATCTCGACCGCGTCCTTCAACTCCAATACGTTCGCCACCGCCGCGGCCGCAAGCTCGCCGATGCTGTGGCCGAGCATCCCGTCGGGCCGGACGCCCAGGTCGATCAGCGACTGCGCCAGCGCGTAGCCCGTCATGAACAGCGCGAACTGACTGTATTCCGTCCGGTTGATCCGCTGCGGATCTTCCGTGCCGTACAGCACGTCTTCGATCAGACTGCGTTCTTCCGCGTCGAGCGTATCCAACACGCGATCCGCATGCCGGCGGAAGCGTTCGCCCAGGCCCGAGGTCGAAGCCGAACGGTACAAATCCCGGCCCATCCCTTGATACTGGCTGCCCTGTCCCGGAAACATAAAGTAAACCGGGCGCTTCGCCGCCGGTATCCGCTGCGCGGGCAGCTGATCCAGCTTATCGAGCCAGCGCTGCGGATCTTCGCGCCAGTCGGGTCCGAGCGCCAGCGATTTGCGGTATGCGAAATGCCGGCGTCCCGTTTGGAGCGTCCAGGCCGCGTCCGATACGTTCTCGACGCCGCCTGCCAGGACATCCATCACCCGGCCGGAGGTGCGCCGCAGCGCCGATTCCGTTTTGGCGGAGAAGACCAGCAGATTGACCGGTTCCTCGCCGCTGTGTTCCGCTTTGGGTGCTTCTTCCATAATCATATGCGCGTTCGTCCCTCCTACCCCAAACGAGTTGATGCCGGCGCGCAGTACGCCGCGTTCTCCGCGCGCCGTATCCCAGTCCACGCCCTGCGCGCTGACTTTAAACGGCGTGTCGGCAAACCGGATCTTCGGATTGGGGCGATCGTAATGCACGGTCCCCGGAATATAACGGTGCTCCAGGCCGAGCGCGACTTTGAGCATACCGATCACGCCGGCGGCCGTATCGGTATGACCGACATTTCCTTTGACCGAGCCGAGATAGCAGCTTTCGCGTTCGGCTCCTTCGAACGCCTGCGTCAACGATTCGACTTCGATGGGATCGCCGAGCAGCGTCCCGGTTCCGTGCGCTTCCACATAACTGATGCTGCCGGGCTCAATCCGCGCCAGACGGTACGCTTCTTTCACCGCTTCGGTCTGTCCTTCCACGCTTGGCGCCAGGAAGCTGTTTTTGCGATCTCCGTCGTTGTTGACCGCGGAGCCTTTGATGACGCCGTAGATATGGTCGCCGTCGCGAACCGCGTCCTGCAGCCGCTTGAGCACCGCGATTCCCATGCCGTTGGAGAACACCGTGCCGCCCGCTTTCGCATCGAACGGACGACAGTGACCGTCCGGAGCGAACATCAGGCCTTGTTCGTAACGGTATCCGCCTTCGTCGGGAAGCTCGATCGTGATTCCGCCCGCCACCGCCATGTCGCATTCCCCGAGAATCAAGGACTGGCAGGCGAGATGCGGCGTAACAAGAGAAGTCGAGCAGCCGGTCAGCGCGCTGAATACAGGACCTTTGAGATTGAGTTTGTACGCGATGCGAGTCGCGAGGAAATGGTTGGTGCTCAGCGTGAACGCCTGGTATTTGCTGCTGTAATCGGCATCGCCCATCAGCACCGACCGGTACCATTCGAAGTCGTCCGACCCGCCCAGGAACACGCCGGTGCGTCCCGCGTGTTCAGGCGGACAGCCGGCATCCTCCAGCGCTTCCCACACGCCCTGGTACAACAAGCGAAGCTGCGGCGACATCATCTGCACTTCGGCGGGCGTATATTCGAAGAATTCGGGATCGAAGCCGTCGACGCCGCCGAGACGGCCTTTGGCTTTGACGTACTGGGGATCGCGAATCAGCGCTTCGCCGATGCCGAGCGCCCGCAGTTCGTCGTCTTCGTAGAAATGAATGCTTTCTTCGCCCCGGACCAGATTGCTCCAGAAATCCCGCCAATCGCTCGCGCCCGGAACGCGCAGCGACATGCCGACGACCGCTACGTCGCGATCGATCGAAGAAAAAGTCCGCTTCTCCGCATCGTCCGGCCGTTCGGCTTGCGCGGGCCGGTTCGGTTCCAGCGCCGCGGCGAACGAACGGATCGCGGGATGGCTGAAGATCGACGCGATGGAGAAGTCCCGCTTCAACCGCTGCTGGAGCTTGTAATGCGCCTGGATCACCGACAGCGAGGTGGCTCCCCTGTCGAATACCGACTCGTCCATTCCGATGCCGCTCGTTCCCAGCACTTCTTCCCAGACTTCGAGCGCGGTTTGCTCAAGACCGGTAACCGGCCGCGACGATGCGCGCGCGGCGGCGGGCACGCCGTCCGCGATCTCGGCATGCAGCCGGCTGCGGTCGATTTTTCCGCTTGTATTTTTCGGCAAATGCGTTTTATGTACAAAGAACGAAGGCACCATGTAAGCGGGAAGCCGCTCGGACATGTGATGCTTCAACAAGCCCGCGTCGATCTCCCGGTCCGCCAGGTAATAAGCGTAAAGCGAAGAAGCGGCGGCGTCTTTGCGGTCGGGCAGCACGACGGCCTGAACGATGCCCGCGTAGTCGCACAGCGCGTTCTCCACTTCCCCGAGCTCGATGCGCATGCCGCGCAGCTTCACCTGGAAATCGATCCGGTCCAGATACTCGATCGTTCCGTCGGGCCGCCATTTGACGAGATCGCCGGTACGGTACATGCGGCGGAAATGCTCCGCGTCCGTGCCTTCCGCAAAAAACGGATTGGCTGCGAACTTACTTGCCGTCTGTTCGTCCAAATTCAAGTAACCGCGGGCCAACCCCGGGCCGCTCAGGCACAACTCTCCGGGTATGCCGACCGGTTGAAGCCGGTCCCGGCTGTCGACCACATACCATCTGGCTTCGTTGAGCGGCCGTCCGATCGGCACTTTTCCCGTGCCTTCGTACCGGCTCAGCGGATAATGGGACACCCAGATACTGCATTCCGTGGGCCCGTATACATTTTCGAGCCCGGCTTTCAAGCCGGTCGCCCGGTATTTGTGCACCAAATCCGGCGTGACCGCTTCCCCGCCCACGCTGATCCATTTCAACGATTCGAGTTTGCGCCGGATGTCCGGACGTTCCGCATACTCCAGGAACAGCCGGAACATGCTCGGCACGAAATTGATATGCGTCACGCCGCCGCGCCGGATATGCTCGGCCGTCGCTTCGACGTCTTTTTCCTCGTCGGGCGGCAGTATGCTCAGGCTGCCCCGGCCCGTAAACCAGCCGAATAGCTCGGTCGCCGATACGTCAAAGGTATAAGCGGTCTTCAACAGGTAGACATCGCCTTCTTCGACGGGAAAGCGCCGTTCCAGGTCGGCAAGCGTATTGACGACGCCGTGATGTTCGACCATCACGCCTTTGGGTTGGCCCGTGGAACCGGAAGTATACATAATGTAGGCAAGCGAATACGGATCGAAGACTTCGGCGGGATTGAGCCCGTCGCCCTGCCGCGGCTCCGAATCGACGGCGTCCGCCATCAGCATATGTACCGGGAGCGAAGATTCTTCCGGCAGCGAGCGGGAGGTCAGCAGGATCGAAATTTGCGCGTCGTCGACGATATAGGCTTTGCGCGCGGCCGGGTAAGACGGATCGACGGGCACGTAGGCGCAGCCCGCTTTCAATACGGCCAGGATCGCAATAACGAGATCCGCCGAACGGACAAGACGGATGCCGACCGCTTCGTTCTCGCGGGTCTTTCGTTCGAGAATCAGCCGGGCCAGACGATTGGCTCTCGCATTGACTTGACTATAGGTGTAACGGGTCGCGCCTTCCGTTAAAGCCGGCGCATCCGGGAAGCGTTTGGCCTGCGCCTGGAATACTTCGGCAAGATGCCCGGGACGATAGTCGGAAGAGCCGGAAGAATTGAAGCTTTCCAGGAGACGGATGCGTTCTTCTTCCCGCACAAGCTCGGGTTCGTGAATAAGCGCTTCGGGATGGAGGGAAAAATACTCAAGAAGATGGACCAGCCGCCGTCCCATAAACGCGATCGAAGTTTCCGTAAATACGTCTTCTTTGTATTGAAGTTTGATGCGGGTATGCTGAGGCGTCTTGTTGAGGATAGCCATGAGGGTGCCTGGAAAAGTAACCGTTTCGTCTTCGAGCAGGCCGACGGGCTCGTTCCCGTCCGATTCGTAGGCGTCGTAGACGAACGAAATATCGAACAGGGACGGGGAGCCGGGAACCGTCGACAATCCGCTCTCGCGGACGATCCGGTTATTGGGATACCCGATATGCTTGTAGCAGCCGACGAATTCGGTCGAAGCCTGCGCAAGCAGCTCGGCGAACGTAACGTCCGAACGGGCTTGGAACCGGAGCGGCAGCATATGCACGAAGCAGCCGACCGTTTCTTCGAGTTCTATCTTCGGACGATGGGAGAACGGCGAAGTGAAGGCGATGTCTTCGCTGCCGGAATAGGCGCTCATCAATACGCAGAATCCGGCAAGCACGAACAGGAAAGGCGTGACTTCGTATTCCATCGCGGTCCGGCCGATGCGCTCCGTCAGCGCCTCGTCCATTTCGAAACGAAGCTCGCGTCCTCGACCGGAAATAGAACCGGAGAGCGGGAAGTCGTAGGGCAAACCGATAGGTTCGGCGCCCGCAAGCTTGCTTGTCCAGTATCCTTTGTGACGGTCATAGGCTCCGGACGCCAACTTGCCGCTCTCTTGCCGCAAAAAATCCGTAAACCCCGCGTCTTCGACCAGATCGATCGGCTCGCCGCTTTCCAGCAGCCGATAATAACGGAGGAGCTTTGTCTTGAACGAGTCGAGCGAGATTCCATCGCCGATAATATGATGCAGGCTCAGAACCAGCACGGAAGACGCCGGGTCGAGCCGGATCATTTCGACCCGGAACAAGGCTTCGTCCCAGGTCATCGGCCGTATCACGATTTCTTCGAGCAATCGAGCAAGCTCAAGGTCGCGATTCTCCGCAGCGCCGAGGTCATGCAGCCCAAGCGCGCAATCCGTATCCGCCCGCACCTGCAGCAGCGGAATGCCGTCGACAAGCTCGACGCGGCAGCGCAGCGCTTCTTGTTCGTGCACCAGCAGCGTGAGGGCCTGCTCCAGCCGCTCGGCTTCAAGCCCGTCCGCCTGCATGACGGCCGACACCAGATAAGCCGCGGGATCGCCTGTTTGGCAATCGAAGTAAATGCCCTGCTGCGTTTCCGACAGGGCCAGTTGTTTGTGTACCATGCCTTACTCCCCCATTCCGATCATGATCCAGTCAGCCCGCAATCCATATTCCGCCCGCAATAACGGACAGAACCGTAATGAAAGTCTGGTAGATTATATCCATGATGATGTTGGAGACGCTGTCCGCGTCCGCTTTGCCGTTCTTGATCATGACATAAGTATGTGACCATAATCCGCTCAATCCGTATATGTACATCGATACCAGAACGCCGATCCAGAAGTTGCCGTGAAACCAAATCGCCATAATGCCCATGATTCCGAGCCCGACTTGTGAAAACCCGTACTTAAACTGAAACGGCCCGCCGGGCCATCCCAACATCTTGGCGGTTTTGTCCGCCTGCGCGACGTTTACGATAAAACCTATGATTCCCACAAGCCCGAACGTGACCACGAACTGATGCAGCAGCAGTACGCGGCTTATCTCGCTCAACGCTCCGGGAAAGCCCAGTATGTACAGATGCACGATACCGGAGATGATTCCCAATGCCCACAGGGCCAAGAACCACATTCTACACATTCCTCCTATCAAATTTTTCCTAAAAAATGATTTATATCAAGCAAGTTTATATTCCTCATTATAATTCGCTACCAAACTAAGTCAATTCATTTTTTGGTAAAAAAAAGAATTTAAAATTCAAAATGGAACAATTGGAGTTTTTGAGGTTTAACAATTAAAACGGGCAAAACCGATTTTGGGGAATGCGATTTTTGGTTTTGACAAGTTCTTCAAAGCCCGTTTAAGCAGATTATGGACGGGATCGCCTTTATCGCTTTTCCGATAAATCCGGCAGGTATTTCCTATCTTCGGATTTAGCTTCGCACGCTTTCTTAATTCCGTTAAAGCCGTCCGGTATCCTGATTTTACGCCTGTCTATTTCGCATTCTGTCGACTGCGCCAGCTTTCCAAACGTTTCGAATACTTTTCGCGCCGTCAATTTTTCCACTCGCGCCGTCAATTTTTCCACGGTTTTGCCGATCTCCGGCAGGAAGTTTTTGACGGGTTTCGATACGACAGTTTATACCCTGCATTTCTTCCCCTTCCCGAATACAGATATAGCTTGCCCAAAGAAAAACAAAAAAGGACGCGGAATTTCCCGTGCCCTGCTCTTTCCATTTGCCTCCTGCGTTTGCCCGGCCTTACCAGCTAATCCATCCGTAAGTCCGATAATCGTGGGGAACCGGTTTGAAAAAATCTTCCTGTTCCAAACGAATGTTAAAGCGTCTTCGAAACTTGCACTGCGTTATTTGCCGGACTTCTTTGACTTACCCTCTCGTCCAATACCGGACGCCGCGATCGCCGCGATACTCGTTCAACTTTTCATGCCGCGGATCTTTAAACGTCTTCGACGTTTTGTACATCCGCCGCTCGCCGCGTGCTTGCAGTGCCCGTTCTCAGCATTGAAGTTCGGCCTTATCAAGCAAGTTACGCGCAGTCCGCAAATTTTTTTTACCGCCAGCTTTCGGCCCCGTTCTTTTAACCGCGCCTTTCGGTAACGCTTCCATATCCCGGTTTCAAGCCGCGGCCTTTTTACCAGAATGACCTTATGTCTTTGAATACTTGACATGAATAGCAGTTTACATTAGCATTTCCTAGTAACATTATTGGAATTAACGAATTATCGCATCGCTGCTTTATCCCTTTAAATTTTTAACGTTTGGATACGGATAGGAGATTTTGCCGGATGTATATTGTGAAACGCCTTTTTCTTATGCTGCTGACGCTCTGGATCATTGTCACGCTGACGTTTATTATCATGCACGCGATTCCGGGAGATCCTTTCTCCAACGATTCGAAAACGATCCCGCCGGCCGTGCTGGAGAATATGCGGGCCCGCTACAATCTGGACAAGCCTTACGCAGTCCAGTACGCGCTGTACCTGAAGAACCTGCTGATGCTCGACCTGGGGCCTTCGATCCAATCCAAAACGACGGACGTAAACACCTTGATCGCGCGCGGCTTCGGCCCGTCGGCGATACTCGGCATTCAATCGCTCGTTATCGCGCTGGTCGCCGGGATCTCGCTCGGGACGGTGGCCGCTCTGCGCCATAATCGACCACTGGATTATATTTCGATGTTTATCGCGATTCTGGGCGTGTCGATTCCGAGCTTTATCCTGGCGCCTCTGCTGATCAAGTACCTGGCCGTCAAATGGCATCTGCTGCCCGTCGCCTCCTGGGGCACGTGGAAACACACGCTGCTCCCGTCGATCGCGCTGGCCGTGTCGCCGCTTGCGGTTATCGCCCGCTTCATGCGCACCAGCATGCTGGAAGTGCTGCACCAGGACTATATCCGCATGGCGAAAGCCAAAGGATTGTCGGGGCGCGCGGTAACGATCCGTCACGGTCTGCGCAACGCGCTGATCCCGGTCGTGTCGTTTATCGGGCCGCTGTTCGCTTCGGTCATTACCGGCACGTTCGTCGTCGAGAAGATCTTCGCGATTCCCGGCATCGGCAAATATTTCGTGGACAGCATCTTCAACCGCGATTATCCCGTGATCCTGGGCACGACTATTTTCTACAGCGTCATCCTGGTCGTAACGCTGTTCCTGATCGACATATCCTACCGGCTGGTCGATCCGCGAATCAAACTGTCCAGTAAAGGAGAATGAGATGAAGACCGCTTTCCCGCCCGAACAAAAACACCTTTTTCAGCCCGTGTCCCGCGAAGAGATGCCCGCCGCGGCCATCGGGCGTCCGTCCGAATCGTACTGGCGCATCCGTCTACATAAGCTGTTCAAAAACAAACTCGCCGTGCTGGGACTGGCGCTGCTGCTGATTATCCTGGGACTCGCCGCCGCCGGCCCGCATCTGGTGCCTTACGCGCCGAGCGACCAGTCGCTGCTCAAGACCAATCTTCCGCCGTCGGCGGAGCACTGGTTCGGCACCGACGATCTGGGGCGCGACGTCTGGGCCCGTACCTGGGCCGGCGCGCGCATCTCGCTGCTGATCGGCTTCTCGGCCGCGGCGATCGACCTCGTGCTGGGCGTGCTGATCGGCAGCGTCGCCGGCTACTGCGCCGGACGCGGCCGGACCGGGGACCGGATCGACAGCGCGCTGATGCGCCTGATCGAAGTCCTGTACAGCATTCCGTATCTGCTGGTCATCATCCTTCTGCTGGTCGTGATGAAGCCGGGGCTCTTGACGATGATCGTCGCCCTGTCCATCACCGGCTGGGTCGGGATGGCCCGCATCGTGCGCGGCCAGATTCTCCAGCTCAAGCAAAACGAATACGTGACCGCCGCCCGCAGCCTGGGCGCGGATCACCGCCGCATCGTGTTCAAGCATCTGCTGCCGAACGCGACGGCGATCATCATCGTCAACCTGACGTTCTCGATTCCGGCTGCGATCTTCGCGGAATCGTTCCTCAGCTTTCTCGGGCTGGGCATCCAGTCCCCTTCCGCAAGCTGGGGCACGATGGCCAACGACTCGCTCGGCGTCATCCTGAGCGGGCAGTGGTGGAGACTCTTTTTCCCCGGCCTGATGATCTCGCTGACCATGCTGTCTTTCAATACGCTGGGCGACGGCCTTCAGGATGCGCTCGATCCGCATTCGAAGGCCTAAATATAGAACTCCATACAAACTGTCGCACCATACCAATTAGGGGAGGAATCATGCAATGAAGAAAAAGATTCAGGGGTTGTCCGTTTTGCTGCTGCTTATCCTGGTCGTGCTGGCCGGATGCTCCGGCGGCGCAAATACGGCGGCGACCGGGGAACCGGCTTCTACCAAGACCAACACCGCCGCGGAGGCCGCGCCGGAAGAAGCGCCGGCCGACGTCGAACAGGTCATCACGACCAACCTGGCGGGCGGCGAACCGTATACGCTCGATCCGGCGTTCGCGTCGGACACCACGTCGTATTTTGTGATCGGCAATCTGTACGAAGGACTGTACACGTACGATAAAGCCGGCAAGATCGTCGAAGGCGCGGCCAGCAAAGTGGACGTTTCCGAAGACGGAGCGACTTACACGTTTACGATCCGCGACA
This sequence comes from Saccharibacillus sp. CPCC 101409, assembly GCF_030518235.1. Classification (GTDB taxonomy): domain Bacteria; phylum Bacillota; class Bacilli; order Paenibacillales; family Paenibacillaceae; genus Saccharibacillus. The sequence goes on from NZ_JAULSA010000004.1 coordinate 412,877, forward strand.
ACGCCAAGTGGTCCAACGGCGAGCCGGTCACGGCCAAAGACTTCGAATATTCATGGAAACGGGTGCTGAATCCGGAGACCGCCGCTTACGACCCTTCTTCGCTCTACTACATCAAGGGCGCGGAAGAATACAACACCGGCAAAGGCAAAGCCGAAGACGTGGGCATCACCGCCAAAGACGACCAAACGCTGGTTGTGCAGCTCAAGTCTCCGCTCGGTTTTTTCCCGACGATCGCCGTGGGCACGCCTTACCTGCCGGTACAGCAGTCGGTCGTGGAAGGCGACGAGAAGTGGGCCGCGGAAGCGTCGACGATCGTCGGCAACGGACCTTACGTCGCGAAAGACTGGAAGCATAACGAAGAAATCAGCCTGACCAAGAACGATCAATACTGGGACAAAGACGCGATTACGATGGCGACAATCAACTTCAAGATGGTCCAGGACGCGACGACGTATTATCAAATGTACAAAACGGGCGATCTCGATATGATTCTAAGCCTGCCGGTCGATACGCTGGATCAGGAGAAAAGCAGTCCGGAATTCCTGTCGCACCCGTCGTTCTCGGTGTACACGTACTCGTTCAACGTCGAGGAGAAACCTTTTACCAACAAAAAGATCCGCCAGGCCATCGCTTACGCGATCGACCGCGAAGTACTGGCGACCAACGTAACCAAAGGCGGCGAAACGCCGGCTTACGGCTACGTCCCTTACGGCATCACCGCTCCGTCGGGCAAAGACTTCCGCGACGAAGCGCCGGAGAAATACTACGAGTTCAACCCGGACAAAGCCAAAGAGCTGCTGGCCGAAGGCTTGAAAGAAGAAGGACTGACCTCGCTGCCTCCGGTGACGTTCAAGTACAACACGTCGGACAAGCACAAGAAAGTCGCCGAAGCGATCCAGGAACTGCTCAAGACCAATCTGGGCATCGAAGTGCGGCTGGAGAACCAGGAATGGAAAACGTATATCGATACGTTCAAGCAGAAAAACTTCCAGGCGGCGCGCATGGGCTGGGAAGGCAACTTCCTCGATCCGCTCGGCGTGCTCGCGCACTATACCAGCGCCAACTCGAATAACTTCACCAATTGGAAAAACGCCGACTACGACAAGCTGATCGAAACGTCGACGTACGAGTTGGACCCGGCCAAACGCTTCGAAGAACTGCACCAGGCCGAAGCCATCCTCATGGACGAGCTGCCGATCATCCCGATCCAGTTCTCCGCGGACACCGCGCTGATCAGTCCGAAGATCAAGGGCATCGTGTTCGATACCCGCTCGAATCCGGATCTGCGCTTCGCCGTTCGGACGGAGCAGTAAGATGAACGGGACGAACGCCGTGGAAGCGGCCAACCAGCTGTTCCTGTACGGCTTGATCGGATTGACGGCCGGAGCGCTGTTCCATGTGCTGCAAAGCGGATTTCTCGCCGTTTTCCTGCGCGGCTTCTCCGGTCTCGGCCAGGCGTTCGTCCGGCAGTCGCGCTTTCTTCAGCGGGAGAACGAGCGCCTGAGCCGCGACCCGATCCATACCGAGTGGAAACGCTCCGTGCTGCGCGGCTTGAAATTTGTGTTTCTCGGCGGCGGCGCGCTGCTGACGATCGTGTCGCTGGCGCTGCTGGCGGCCGGGGCGTGAATCGCAATGCGAACCGGAATGTGGATTTAAAAAAAGAGTTTTGCCGCTCCCAACCGAGAAGCCGGCAAAACTCTTTTTGCTATATTCGGCGGCTCTAGAGCTTCTCCGTTTCCTCCGCTTGCTTCAACTCAAAGTTTCATCCGATCCGCCGGCTTTCGCTCAATCGTTCTTTTTGCCGCAAATACGGTTCGATATAAGGACCTTCCGTTTCGCCGTGATCCACCGCAAACACTTCCAGAATCCGGTCCAGCGTATGGAGCAGGGCGGCATCGTCCCGGCGAATCTCATGGATATGCAGCAGCGAGGTCAAAGCGTCGATCCTGCGCGGCGCCGTCTGCATCGCGAAAGAGCGCTCGTACGCTTCCTCCGCTTCTTCGTACCGGGCGAACTTCGCGTACTGTTCCGCCAGCAGGTAGAAGCAGGCCGCGCTGTCCGGGTACGTCCGGCACGCCTGCGCCCAGCGCCGCTCCGCTTCCGTACGCTCCCCTTTTCGATACAGAATCTCGCCGGCGTAAAAATCCAGCACATAGCTCCGCTCGCCCGCAAACACACCGGCCTGCCCGATCTGCGTCTGTGCTTCGTCGAACCGGTAATCGGCAATCAGGTGCTCGATCAGGATGCGGCGCGCGATCAGCAGCTCGGGATGCCGCCCGATAAACTCGACATAATAATCGATCAGCCGACGGTTATTCGTTTTCTGAAAATCCGGGAGCAGGCCGCCTGCGCACACAGCATAATTGTCGTGCAGTCCGATCTGCCCCGGATCGAGTTGTAGTCCTTGCAGCGCCGCTTTTTCGCCAATCCGCTTGGCCGCGTTCATCCGGTACACCTGAAGCTCCGAGACCAACCACAAGCACCGCGCGTCCCCGGTCTGCTCGGCGAGCTGCCGGAACCGCGCTTCCAGCGCGTCCAGTTCTGCGACGGACAAATCGTTTGTTTCCCAGGTGGACCACAGACGTTCCGAAGCTTCTTCCAGTTCTCCGCGCCAATCCTGTTCTTCCGGCACGTTCGGGGGATTACCGTTCATAAGACGACTCCTTTGCGGCTTTCGTTGTTATACGCTTCTTCTGATAAACGGTTGCTCCCTTCGATCCGTTTCTCTATAATAGAAGAAATCTGAGTTTCGGAATTTAAAGCGGCAAAGGGGCAGGGTGATGCTTGACGTGAATACGCATATTCCTCTTCGGGAGAAAAATATCGTGCTGATCGGATTTATGGGCGCGGGGAAAACGACGGTCGGACAGCTGCTGGCGCAGAAGCTGGAGCGCGAGTTTATCGACGCCGACCAGGCGATCGAGCAGGCGCACGGGATGCCGGTGACGGAGATTTTCCAATCGCTGGGCGAGCCGGCTTTTCGGCAGATCGAAAAAGAGTACATCGTCGGCCTGTGCGGCGGGCAGCGCAATAAAGTGATCTCGCTCGGCGGCGGGTCGTTTATGCAGGAAGAGATCCGCGAGGCATGCCTCGGCAGCAGCCGGGTCGTGTATCTCGATCTGAGCTGGGACGCGTGGCTGCGCCGCTTCGAGCTGCTGATCGATACCCGTCCGCTGCTGCAAAGCAAGTCGGTCGAAGAAGTCGAGCAGCTGTTCAACAGCCGCCGCCCGGTGTACGAAAGCGGCCATCACGTCGTCAACGTCGATACGCGGGAACCCGAAGAACTGGCGGAGACGATCGCGCGCACGCTTCGGGCGGAATGGGAGCGGGGCGAATAGGTAGCAAAATTCAAACCTCGGATAAAAAAGAACCGCTGGAGACCTGGCGGTTCTTTGGCGTGCTTACACTTCCCTTCTTCCCGCCTGCGAAGGCGTCTTGCCTTTATGCTGCCGGAACAGCCGGGCAAAGTAGCTCGGATCGCCGCAACCCACGCGTTCCGAGACTTCGGTGACGGTCAGGCCGCCCTGCTCCAGCAGGCGCTCCGCTTCGTTCATCCGGCAGACGTTCAGATACTCGACGAAGGTGCGGCCGGTGAGCTGCTTAAACGTTTTGCAGAAATGGTACGGGTTCAAATTGACCATCTGCGCGGCTTCGGCGACGGTGATCGGTTCCGCGTAACGCTGCTCCAGCCGCTGAAGCAGAGGCTGAAAGCGCTCGCGGTTGAAATCGCGGCGTTCGAGCTGCGCCCGGCTTTCCCGCTCCTCCGGGAAGAGGCGCGCAAGCTGGACGAACAGCTGGTACAGCTGCATTTTGATCACCAGCTGGTAGCCGGGGCGCTGCGCGCAGTACTCGCTCAGAATCTGGTGGAACAGCGGCAGACAGGTCTCGGCGATCGTATCGGCATTCGGATGCTCCGGCAGCCGCACGCGTCCTTCCAGATACGGAGCCAGCATTTTGACATGCAGCGGGTCGTTCATCCAATCGTGGAACAGCGCCCCGCTGAATACGATCGCGCTGTGCCGGATATCGCCGTCGCAGGTGCTGTAACCCGCGTGCAGCTTCCCCGGCGGAATCAGCAGCATGTCTCCCGGGCCCGCATGGTACGCTTCGTTGTCGATCTGAAAAACCGCCGTCCCTTCGTGCATCACCAGAATCTCGAAATGCTCGTGCCAGTGCAGGCTGACGATTCGTTGACCCAGCGTCGCCCTCTGATTGCCGATGATGCAGACGCGAAACGGATAACTTTTCTCAAGCATGCCCGCTTTTTCCCGCAGCTGCTCCAAGTATGCTGTGCTCATCGTTTGCTACAACTCCTCAAGATTGGACTGGTTATCCGCAATATGGTTAAAGATTCGGGCGCATGCCGACTCTATACTGACCTTATTCCTTTATTATATTCAGGTCAGGAGTGAAAATCATGCAGCACGAGATCAAGATCGGAGCACTTGTCGAAGCCGTGGACGCCCTACGCATCATTCCCCAGATCGCCAGGCACGGATTCGAGTCGTTTCAACTGACGTTCTGGCAGACGACCCGCGGAACCGACCTTGCGGAATTCGCCAAACAAATCGGGGAACTGGCCGAAGAGCACCAATTTGTCGTATCCGGTCTCGGGGTGTTCGGCAACGCGCTGACCAACACCGGCGACCATGCCGACATGATCGACAGCTGGAAGCGCCTGATCGACGCGGCTCCGCTGTTCGGAACGAATCTCGTATCCGGCTTTACCGGACGCATTCCCGGCGAGCCGATTCCGGCTTCCATGCCCAGATACACCGAAGTCTTCGGCGAACTGTCCAAACGGGCCGAGGCAAACGGTACGCGAATCGTATTCGAGAACTGCCCGATGGATGGCACGTGGAAGACCGGAGATTACAACATCGCGCACAATCCTTCGGCCTGGGAGATGATGTTCAACGCGCTGCCGGCCGACAATATCGGGCTGGAATGGGAACCGTGCCACCAGATGATCAACCTGATGGACCCGATCGCTCAGCTGCGCAAATGGACGGACAAGATCTACCATGTGCACGGCAAAGACGCTACGATCGCCTGGGACGTGATCCGCGAGCACGGCATCCACAGTCCGCATCCGTTCTACTTCGAGCGCACGCCGGGCTTCGGGGACTGCAACTGGACCGACGTGATTACGATTCTGCGCCAGGCGGGCTACAAAGGCAGCATCGATATCGAAGGCTATCACGATCCCGTGTACCGCGGCGAGCTGGAGATGACCGGCCAGGTGTATGCGCTGAATCATCTGAAGCACTGCCGGGGCGGAGCTTTCGTGCCGAATCCTTCGTAATGCTTGCTTGAATGTCCTTGAGCAGATTTAACCGATCTTTATGCAAAGAACCATGCCCGCCGAAAAAAAGGGACATGGTTCTTTTTGCTCTATTCGTCGGTTTGGAGCGGGCGTTTCGTGCGGCCTGCGGCGATGCTTACTCCGGACGCTTTTTCTCGATCAGCCAGCAGTCTTCGTATACGCCTTCGTGCAGCTCGCGGCTCTCCAGACGCTTGACGCGGACAAAGCCGTTTTTCTCGTAGACGCGCAGCGCCCGCTCGTTTCGGACCTGCGGGTCCATCACGAGCTTGTCCGCCCGCTTCTCCGTAAACAGATAATTCGCCGCTTCCGCGATCAGCCGAGAGCCGATGCCCCGGTCCCGGCAGTCCGGTTCGCCAATAAACTGATCCATTCCGTAGATAACGGACGGATCGCCGCTATAGCCGTATTCCCCACGTTCCTCGTCTTCCAGCGGATAGAACTGCATATAGCCGATCGGCCGGCCTTCATGCAGCACGATGCCGCGCACTTCTTCGCCGGAATCTTCATCGTAAAAGTCTTCGCGCACGCGCTCGGAATCGTAAGGTTGATCGCGGCCGCCGTACCATTCCAGCACAAGCGGGTCGGTCAGCCACTTGAGCAGCAGCCTTTCGTCGCCGGGTTCGAGCGTTCTTAGGGCGATGCCGCGTTGGTCAAATAAGATCATCGTGTCGCCTCGACGGCGAAATGGACCATGGGCCAGGGCATGGGGTAAGCCTCCTTTTTAAATGCCGTTTTCCTTCTAAATCAACTTAATCATAAACACGATAAAATAAGCCGCCGGCAGCAGCAGGAGCTGCGCCAGCAGAGTCCCCGCCAGACGCGACGCCATCAGCAGCACGTAAATTTTGCCCAGGCGGTCGCGGTACGTTTCGTCGTTCAGCGCTTTGTCCGTAATGAGTCCAATCTGGGGATCGATAAACACGGTCAGCAGAATGGTTGCGACCCCGTTGATCAGACCGGACGATTGCGAAGCGGTCGTGGCAAGCTCGGGAATAAGGTGCGAGGCGTACAGCGCAGACAACACCCCTACCGTATACACGGCAGTGACAATCACGTTGATTGCGATAAACCGCTTGGAGATGCCCAGAATGCGAAACTCACTCAGCTTCAGCGACGGTTTTCGGATATAATGGCGCGTATTGCGCAGCTGTCCGACCGTTACGCTCGTCACGAGTTTAGGCAGCGAACCGGCGACTTCCAGCTTGGCGATTACGCGGCCCCACAGCAGCACGAACGTCGGAAACAGCAGCATGGCGATCAGCGTCCCCAGCGATGCGGCGAGCAGGATGATCCGCATATTGCCCAGCAGGTCGAAGGAAGCGTTTATTTTGGCATAGTCGGTCAGCTTCGCGGTCAGCGGTGCCTGGATCATATTCGCAGTCCGCGAGACGAGTACCAGAATGCCCGCCAGCGACAGCGCAACCGCAATCTTACCGATCCGCACGCCCGCGTAGCGCAGCGAGTACGACAGCGTTTCGGCCGTATGGATAATCAGGGTCAGGATAAAAACAATAATTAAGTAATTCAGCATCGGTTGTTCAAGCTCCCGTTACGGCGGCTTTGGAGTCGTCGTTATTTCAAGCACGATTGAGCATCGTTTTCTTTTTAAAGCCGTTTTTGTCCCTTTTCCGTTGGGCCGATGCTATCCCACAAACCAGGCATCGTCCGCAAACGACATCCATTTGAACCATGCGCCGCCTGCCGTAATCGCGATCTCGCAGTAGTTTCCGTCATAGGCATTCCGGTCGGTTATGCCGAAGATCGCAAACTCGCCGGGAGAAGAAAAACGCAGTTCCAGAATCTCCAGATCGGTCAGAATATCGTACGATTGGATGGCGCGTTTGTCTTTGCCTTCGTAGAGATCGGCATGAAAATGGCGCACATTGGCAAACTCCAGCGATCCGTCGTCCACCCTTTTGGCGACCGGATACGGATTCAGGCTGTGCTCCGCCAGGATATTGACCGCTTCGATATGCAGAATCAGCCGGTCTTCGGGCAGCGAATATCCGTTGACGACGGCATCGTGAAAATCGATCCGCGCAAACTCTTCGTCCCGCGCGAAGTCGCTGATATATTTCCATTTTTCTTTCATACGCTTATCCTCCCGCTTACGGCTCCTGCTTCCGTCGAAATTCGCTGCGCTGAGGCGGAACAATCTCATGCTCCGTATCGTCCGCCCAGCAGCGCACCTGCCGATGCCGGCCCATGCCGACGGTGTCGAATTCGTCTTTACCTTCCGCGCGCGTTACGCCGAGCTTTTGCAGCGCATGATTGATCGCGCCGTCCCGGCGGTCTTCGGCCAGCAGTTCGATTCCTCTGTCCCATACCCGGCAGGTCTGGTCGCCCCAGCCGCCGAAATATTCGGCTTCCGCGTAAGCGACCGTTCCGTTCGCAGACAGGGAGCGGCCCGCCGCTTCGATCTGCTCGGTCAGAAAATCGCTGTCCGCGACGAAGCGTCCTTCCCCGGCATTGATCTCGCCTTGAAGCTCCTCGGTCAGCGGAATCGTAGCCAGGTCGCCCGTCAGCCGGATCAGTTTGACGTTCTTATATCGGGCGCCTGCGGCGCTCAGTACATCGGCCCGGCCGATAAAGCCTTGATAATCGTAAACCATATTCCGTTCTCCTTATTATGCGGCGTTCCCTACGTCGTTCAAGAAGCCCGCCGTCGTTCTTTGCGCAGCAGCAGATTACGCACGGGCACCAGAATCAGCGGAGGCACAATCGCGAACAACGTATACAGGATATAAACAAACGGAAGCCAATCCCGGGTTTTGTCCACGCTGCCCATCTGCATATAATCCGCCGGAATCGCCCAGAGCAGCAGCGAAGCGGCCAGCAGCAGAAGATTCGATCCCAGCATGTACAGAAGATTTTTCCACAGCCCGCAGTAAACCAGCATCGTAACGACCGCCAGTGCCCAAAACGCCGGCTGTACCCAAACAAAAACCGTGCCCAGTATCAGCGGATACAGAATCATCAGCGTAATCTGAATGCGTTTATCGGTATAAAGCTTCATACGTCCCTCCTATTCGCCGTTCGGCCGGTTTTGCTGCCAGAGTTGAATTTCCGTTTTCCCGTCGATCGCTTCGCGTTCCGCGTCGTTCAGCGCATTAACCCGGTTGAGTTCGCGGTCCAGATCGTATTTCTCGGCTTCCCGCTCGCGCATCAGCCCCATATGCCTGCGAATCTCCTGCATGCCGGCGTGCAGCTCGCGCGTCCGGCGATAGTTGAGAATGCTGACTGCAAAGATGACGACCAGCAGAACGACCGCGCCCATAAACTGCGGCGTAAAGATAACCAGCAGCGCTCCAAGCAGAAGCAGTCCGATCAGAACAAGCAGTTCCATGCTCAGCCCCTCCTTCTTCGTATGCGAATTTTTTTGACTCTATGCCGACCGGCCTTAAACCCTAATCTCCGTGAAGCCCCGGGCCGCCAGATACGCTCGAAGCGCCGGACGGTCGGCCGGATTCAATTCATCGGGCAGCGTATCCGGCAGGAAAAATTGCAGCTGTTCGGTTTCTTCTCCATCCGGAGCCGGTTCGCCTTGAAACTCTCCGCAGCGGTACGCCGCGATGACGTTATACACCTCGTCGCCGTGCGGATAGCGGTAATACAATTCTTCGCCCGAGAAAACGCCGATCAGCTCAAGCGCCCCGGCTTCGAGTCCGGTCTCTTCTCTCAGCTCGCGCCGCGCGACTTCTTCCATGCTCTCGCCCGGTTCCAGCGCTCCGCCGGGAAGGCCCCAGCGGCCGTTATCGGTTCTTTTTTGCAGCAGAATGCCGCCTTCCCGCTCCGCGATCACGCACGCTCCCGCCATAATCAGCGGCCTTGTGCCGACCAGCTTGCGCAGATCCGAAATATAACCCAATTCAATCCCTCCACTCTTTATACCAATCCGGCGCCATTTCGTGGATTTCTCCGCCGGGCATGCAGATCAATTCCCAGTGTTCGCCGGGAGGCGAATAAGCCACACCGGCGGTCCAGCTTTCGTACTTCGGATCGCCTCCGTACATATAGAAAACGTTCCCGTCTTCAAACACCAGCACCAGGCCGGTCGGCCCGGTCGAAATAAAAGCGCGTTCGATTACTTTATATCGGAGTCCGATCAACGCCAGCCATTCTTCTTCCCGGCTTGTATGGAAACGTTCAGGCTCGCTTTCCGGGAAGCTGCCGGGCATCGTATCGAACACGCGCCAGCCGGAAGACAGGTTGATATAAATTTGTCCCGATATACGGCCGGCCGCCTCATACGAATCGGAAAGAAGAAGCTGAGGCCCCGCGCCAAACCTTATGCCTTCGACCGCTGCTCCGACAAACAAAAAATCGAGAATGCGCTGAATACGATCCTCCATGCCATCCCCGCCTTTCCCGGCGAAATGTATGCCTCGCACTTTGGTTTCCGGTGATTCCTGCTAAATCGGTTCTTCAAACGCGCCGTTCGTCAGCTGCTTGAGCTCCAGCTGCGCTGCCGGCGTGCAGCACACAAACGTAACCGACTGGTCTACCCGGCGTTCGAGAAAACGGAGATCCGGACCGCGGAAGATCGTAGCGGCTCCGCCCAGGATGTCGAGATCGAACCAGTCGCCCTGCAGCCGGGCATACAGTTCGTGCTTTTTGCCGTTTAACGTAAAAGAGATCTCGGTTCCCGCCGCATCGAAGTCCACTTTGCCGGACAGTTCTTCGATCTCGATTCTCCCGCCGGTCATCGCGACCATCGTTTCGACCGCTTGTTCGTAGACGTCTTCTTCCTCCACGCATTCGATATCGAACGTCCAGATCTGCGGAGACAACCGATATAAACCCCTGCCCCGTTCGAACTGTTCGAGTCCGGCGATGTTGAGCAGCAGAACGTAAGGTTCTTCTTCGTACAGCTCCCGTTCCCAATGCCGCGTCAGCTGCTCGATCAATTCTTCTTCGGGCAGGCTGAACCCGATTCCCAGACTGACAAGCTTTCGGATTTGTTCTTCCAGTCCCGCTCCTGCGGATGAATCGTTGGGGGTTGAATGAATGTTCATTTTATTCTCTCCTTCTCATATTGGATTGCGCGCCGGGGTTCAGAACATCCGCCGGTCGACCAGCAGTACGCCGTTATTCGCCATAAGCGACGATTCGACTTCGGGACTCACGGCGCGAACTTTATCCGCAAGGTCGGCCGGTACGATAGCGAACGGCCAGGCCTGCGGCGCGCAGCCTTCGGCAATCTGCGACAGCGAAGCGGCACCTCCATTCTCTAGGCTACTCTGAACCATATAGACAGGCAGTTCCGACCAGATCCGCTCGCAGAGCCGGATCAATGGGGTCAAGCGCTCTTCCCGAAACTCCATCGCGGCGATCGAAGGAGCATCCTCGTCGACCATCATTTCATATTCGGGAACCAGCAGGATAGCATGCAGCTCTTTCTCAAGGTAGTCGAACCAATACAATCTCAGGTGTTTGAATATATCCGATTGCAGAAGCATTTGCCTCGTACCGCCCGAAAATCCGTTATCATTCGGATGTAATAGGTCTTCCGCATTCTGTCGATTATACGCTACGATCTCTTCGGCCGTATCGTACTCGCATTCCTGGCCATAACCGATTTGAAACGGGTAAGAAGCGAACACAAGATCGTAGAATTCATCTACCACTCGGCCATTCGGACCGGGCGGATGGAATGTAAAATCGATGGTGAAATACGTCGGCACTCCTCCACTCTCCTTTCACTCTGCTTATGAATTCGCCTTCCACTTTTTGTATCCTGCCTTTTATACGTAAAAAAGACGGCTCCTTCGCGTGAAGGAACCGTCTTTTCGTAAAGCTTCCGCTTTTTTGAATCGCTTGTCTAGCCGCCCTGCACGGTAAACGTGTACCGGCCCGACCCCAGCTCGAATACCGCCGCGCCGCCTCCGTGAACGACTTCCGCGCCCGGCAGTTCGCCGGAATCTTCGTCGCCCGGACGTACCGACTGTCCTTCTTCGAGCGGCAGCCGCACCTCGGCCGTCGTATTCGCCGGAATCTCGAAGGTGTACTCGACCGTTCCGTTTTCGCTTTTGGTCCAACCGCTGGCAATCGTGCCGTACAGCGATTCATAGGAAGCGCGCGCGTAATCCAGGCCCGAATCCGGACGCGGACGCAGTTTGATTCGCTTGTAGCCGGGAGCCTTTTCATCCGTATCGATGCCCGTCACCACCCGGTACAGCCAGTCCCCGATCGCGCCGTAGGCGTAGTGGTTGTACGAGTTCATATCGTCGCTCCAGAACGAGCCGTCCGGCTTGATGCCGTCCCAGTGCTCCCAGATCGTGGTCGCGCCCTGGCGCACGGAATACAGCCACGATGGATATTCTTCCTGCTGCACAAGCTGCACCGCGAGATCGTGATAACCGTTTTCCGACAGCACATGGCACAGATACGGCGTTCCGACGAAACCGGTGGTCAGGTGCATCTTCTGCTCGCGGATATAGCCGGCCAGTGTATCGGCCAGACGCCGCTTCGTCTCGCCTTCCGCCAGGTCGAACATCAAGACCAGCACGTGCGAGGTCTGGGTGTGTCCAGCAAGACGGCCGTTCGGCGTAATAAACTCGTCCGCAAACGCGCCGGCGATCCTGCGCTGCAACTCCGCGTAATAACCGGCGTCTTCCTCGTAACCGAGCACCGCGGCGGACTTGGACAGCAGCGAAGTCGAGTAAGCGTAAAAAGCGGTGGCGATCAGGTCGGTCGGGGTCGCGCCGACGTAACTGTTTTCTTTGGCGTCGAGCCCGAGCCAGTCTCCGTAATGAAAGCCGGTGTTCCACAGCAGCTCATTGTCCCCCTGGGCGCGAATGTACTCGACCCAGCCTTTCATGCTGTCGTACTGCTCCGCCAGAATCCGTTTGTCGCCGTAGCACAGATAGATCGTCCAAGGCCCGATGGTCGCCGCGTCGCCCCAGGCCGCCGAGGAATGCGCGTTTTCTTCCATCGTGTGCGGAATGACGAACGGAACGCCGCCGTCGGGCCGCTGGTCGGCCGCCAGATCCTTGAGCCACTTGGTGAAAAAAGGCGCGACGCCGTAATTGAACGACGCCGTGCGGGCAAACACCTGCGCGTCGCCCGTCCAGCCCAGCCGTTCGTCGCGCTGCGGGCAGTCGGTCGGAATATCCAGGAAGTTGCCGCGCTGGCCCCAGACAATATTGCGCTGGAGCTGGTCGATCAGCGGATTCGAGCACTCGAACGAGCCGGTCGGCTGCATATCCGTATGGATGACTTCGCCGGTAAAGCGGCCGGGATCGACCGGGCCCGGGAAGCCTTCCAGCCGCACATACCGGAACCCCTGGAACGAGAACGACGGCCGGAAACTTTCTTCGCCTCCGCCTTTGCAGATGTAGACCGTTTCCTGCCGCGCGGTGCGCAGATTGCCGGTATAGAAATTGCCGCCTTGGTCCAGCACCTCGGCATGATGCAGCTTCACGGTCGTGCCGGCGGGCGCTTCGATTGTAACATGCACCCGGCCCACCATATTCTGCCCCATATCCAGCACGGTTTCCCCGGCCGGCGTGGTTATCACGGATATCGGCTTGATCTTCTCCGTCACTTTGATCCGCTCGCTCTGCTCGCCGATCAGCCGGTCTTTGGACTCCGGCAGAATCTCGACCGGATGCCAGGCGGAATCGTCGAATCCTCCGCGGCTCCAATCGCCAAGCTCCAGCGAAGCATCGTACGTCTCGCCGTCGTACAAATTGGATACGCGGATCGGCCCGTCGGCGGACGACCGCCACGTGTCGTCCGACACGATGACGTCCTGCTTACCGTCGTCGTAGATCACATGGAGCTGGAGCAGCAGCGCGCGCCGGTCGCCGTACAGCTTGCCGCGCTCTTTCCAGGCGAAGCGGCCGATATACCAGCCGTCCGCAAGCGCCGCTCCGATTGCGTGCTCCCCTCCGCCGGCCAGCCGCTCCGTCACGTCGTAAGCCTGCACCTGGAGCCGCTGGTGATAGCTCGTCCAGCCCGGCGTGAACAAACTGTCGCCGACGCGCTCGCCGTCCAGCTCCAGCTCGTACAGACCGAGCGCCGTCGCAAGCAGCGTCGCCCGGCGAATGCCGCGGCCGTTCAAATCGAACGCCCTGCGCAGATAGAACGATTCCCGCGCCTGCGGGTCTACGGCTTGCGCCGATGGCGTAATCCACTGCCCCCGCCAGTCGGCCGCGTCGAGCAGCCCCGTTTCCCAGTAAGCGCTCTCACTCCACCCCGACTCTTCGCCCCGCTCGTCCCAAACTTTGATCCGGTAGACATAACGCACCGCCGATTCCAGCGGTTTTCCCGCGTATTCCGCATGCACACTCTCATCCGACCGCACTTGTCCGCTGTCCCATACCAGATTCTCCGGCGCAAACGATCCGTCCTCGCGCGAGACTTGAATCCGGTACGCGGACTGCCGGACATTCCGGCGCGGCGCTTCAAGCTTCCAGCCGATGCGCGGCGTGCGGACGGTCAGTCCCAGCGGACGATCCAGGTATTCGCAGCGCGGCTGCACAACTTTGATCGAAGACATAAAAGGTTTCCTCCTGTTTTGTGATGATTTTCTTCTTCATTGTAAGAAATCCGGGCGAAAAAGGAGGTCGCGTTTCGGACAAAATAATAGGCCGATCTGGACATGAGAGGCCGGGAAGGTTACGATCGGGTAAACGGCACAGGCCGGAAGGAGGAGTAACCATGAAGCGCAGCGTCAACCGTCTGCTGGGGATGGACTTTTTCGAAGAAGGAAGGCTGCCGCTTTACGTGAACCGCGCGGCGGAGAACTTCGAGATGCTGGAGCATACGCACGACTTTATCGAGCTTACGTACGTCAGCGAAGGCTCGGGCGTGCATTACATCGGGGAGGAAAGCCTGAACGTGTCGCGCGGCGACGTTTTCGTGATTCCGGTCGGCGTCTCGCATGTGTTCCGTCCCGCGGCTCCCGGACGCGACCGGCAGCTGATCGTGTACAACTGCATTTTCAAAACGGAGTATCTGCTGCGGCTGGAAAATCTGTTTCCGGACGCTTCCGCGCTGCTGCGGTTTTTCCGCGAACCCGGACGTCCCTGGCTGCGGCTGCGCGATCCCGGCGGGTTTCTCGGCTGGTTCCAGGAACTGCACCGGGAATACGCCGCGCGCAGACCGGGCTGCGAAGCGGTGCTGACGGCACTCGTCGTCCGCATGCTGATCGAGCTGCACCGGCAGCTTACGGGCGACGCGGCGGACTCCGCCGAATCGGCCGGACCCGCGGACATGTCTCCCGCCCGGCCTTCGATCGACAGCGCCGTGCGGCATATCCGCGACCGCTGCGCCGATCCTTTGACGCTGCGGGAACTGGCGCTGCGCGCCGGCCTCAGCGAGCGCCAGTTCAGCCGGCTGTTTGTGCGGCAGACCGGCATGAACTTCTCCGCTTTTCTGCAAAACACGCGCGTCGAAGCCGCCTGCGACCTGCTGGTTTCCTCGCATTTGAGTATCCCGGAAGTCGCGGCGGCCGTAGGGTATACCGACCTGAAATTTTTCCATCGGCTGTTCAAGCGCAAGACGGGCACGACGCCGCTGGGGTATCGGAAAGCGCAGGCGAGAACAAGTCAGGCGGAATAAGCGATCAATAATCTTTCCTATGCTTGCGCGCCAGATCCCATTTCATAAAAAGATTAATGTCGCCGATCGCATCCTTAATCATGCCGCGATTCAGGCGGTTCTCCCGCAGTTCGCGCAGAATCACGGGTTTGACCAACCTTTTATCCAGGCAGCCTTTGGTTCTGGCAATATGCGCAAAGCCGAAAACGGCGTTCGCCCGTACGTTGGCGTCTTCATGCTGCGTCAAGTCCAAGCAAATCCGCTGCGCATACTTCCAGTTCCGGTGATACATTCCGACCGAAAACGGCAGCAGACGTAGTTCGCCGGGATCGCCCCGCTCCAGAATCTCCCGGATTTCCCGGTCGGATAAAGCGTCGATATCCACGTAAATCCGCTGCATCTATCGTATCGCCTCCCGTTCGTTAAGCTTCCGGTTTCTTCGTCAGCCACTCGACTACCGGATAAGAAATCAGATTCCGGTCCCGGTAAGTCGCCGTAATAACGTCATCGTGGCGGCTGATAATCCCTTTTTGCAAAATGACAGGCTTGAATCCGCGCTCGATCGCGCCGTTGTAGGTAAACAGCACGCAGTGCTCGGCCGCGAAACCGCCCAGAATCACAAGCTCGATCCCCTGCTCGTTCAAGATCTGTTCCAGCGCCGTATTCCAAAATGCGTTCGACGTTTCTTTGGTGACGATCACGTCGGTCGGGTTCATCGTGACGGCGGGAATCGTTTGGTAGCTTTCGCGGCTGCCTTCTTCCATGCCTTCGATGTCCTGCACGTGCACGATCAGATGACCGCCTGTCCGCAGCAGATCGGCAGCGTGGTTGATGTACTCGCAGGCTCCGTCGATCTTGGGCTGCGGTACGCCTTCCAGATGAACCGTCTGCAGGTCGATGATGAGAAAAGCGATTTTGCTCATGGAATCCATCCTTTCATCGTTTGTCTATTGAAGAAGCGTCGACGCTTTGCTCTACGCTTCATTATGCAGCCATAGACGGTCGAAAAAGTAAGCCGGGCTTGCTGCAAACCTCAAATATCTTTATCCATCTGAATCCGGACGGTATGCCTGGACAGCTGTTTAGTCGTTACGACCGTCTGCTCGCCGCCTTTGCGGAAAAAGTAGCCGGAGCCGTTCTGTTCCTCGAAAGTCCAGCCGCGATCGCTCATCAAAGCCTGCAGCTCATTAACGGCCTGCCGGTCTTTCGCCAGATAGAAGTCGAAGCGCCTGGCGCTCTCCAGCGGAACCAGGGACGCATCCGTTACATTGAGCTTCGCCATCGCGAGCGCGGTATCCGTTCCGTATTTCGCGGTTGGAACCCCGATTCCGAACAACAGCGTCAGCCCGGCGGCGCAGGCGCAGTAGGTTGCGATCCGTTTGCTTTTTTTCATAAGTCCACTCCTTCTTTCTTGTACGCTTCATCCGCCTATATTCGCGCACTATTGCCAAGTATCCGCAGCACATCTTCCCGGCTTTTGGATGTCGCATGCCTCATTTCGTCCACCAGCGATTCCGCAAATTGAATTTGGCGGCCCGGGATCGGCTGATGCTCCAGATATTCGCTTAACGCTTCTTCTTTTCCCATAGGAGAAAGATGACGAACCGCGTCTGCCCGGACGTTCAGGAATTTTTCGCAAAAGAAACGCACACACTCCTCGATCATCTCAAGGTCTATAGCGTCGGCCCGAGGAACCCATAGTTCGAGATAATGCGGACGGACGCCGCGTTCGTCGACGGGCAGGTTATCGTGAGTCAGTTCGTCGGGCTTGCCTTCTGCGGGATGATCGTACGAGTAATGTACATGCAGTACGCCTTCATCCAGACAACTCTGCATTTCTTCCACATGCTCGCGTTCGTCGGGATCGTCCCCCAATTCCTCGATCGCGCTTAACAAATACTGGCGCGTACACAGACAGAAGTATCCGATTCGCTCCGCCTCTTCGTCCTGGTTATCGTAAATGCGAATATCTTCCCATACCGCATAAGAACCGAGTTCATACACACCCCACCACAGATCGGAAGAATCCGTCCGCACATAAATATCTTTTTGCATGATTCCCAACCGCACCGCCTCCCTATATTTCTTTTTCTCTTCTCTATAGACGCTGCGGTAGGCCGATAGGTTGTTTTACATGTAAAAAGGCCGGTCAACCGGTTTTCGCTTTACCGGTTCGGATACACTACTCTCCAGTCGAATATATAGCATACATTTTATTTCTAATTGATCTTGTATACAAGATTTATAATTTCATTTCTTTTTATAAAATAAACTTTTCATAAAAAGAATCCGAATCAAAATTCTAGTATACAACAAAAAAAGACGGCCGACGGGTTAAGCCCGCTGCCGTCCGCAGGAAACAAGATCGACGATTCGCCGCAGAACCTTTTCCGTTTCCGCAGCGTGTTTGACGATAAACAGATGCTCGGCTTCTTCGGCCGCGGGAGCGGACAAATCTTCGTTCGAAGACTGCGCCTGCTGGCGAAGCAGCACTTCCTCGAAGCTGGCGGCACTGCGGAAGATCGCTTTGCTGCGCGTAGTGGCACGCACCCGCTCGATCAGCGTTTCATCCGGGATGTCGAAGTGGACGAGCACGCAGGTAAATCCTTTTGCCCGAAAATCATCCAGGATCGACACCCGCGCCTTCCGGCTGCGGTTGGCGTTGCACAGGATCACATGCTTGTCGGTCCGGTCCGCCGCGTAGTCGACCACCGCCTGCGTGACTGTATGTTTAAGCACGTTTTCGCCGGCGGGCGGAATCAGCTTCCGATAATGCGTGTTGACGAATTCGGCGTGGTTGTCTTGGTCGATCATAAGCGAGTTCGGCAACAGATTTTCCAGCTCGCGGGCGAACGTGCTTTTGCCGCTGTGCGTTTTGCCTACGGTCATAATCAGTAAACGATTCACGGCTTCAGTCCTTCATCCTCCTCATCCCTGTCCCCGCCCTGCCGCGCATAGAAAATCACGCGGTTGCCGAACGGATCGGTCAGACCCAGTTCTTTCATTCCCCACGGTTTCTCTTGAATCTGCGGCCGCAGACTGCCGTCATGCTTCGCCGCCAGTTCTTCGCCCAGCGCTTCGAGATCCCGCGCCTCGATGCGCACCGCCCCTCCCGGCTTGCAGTCGCCGTTATGTTCGGACAGATGCAGCGCGACCGGACCTCTGGACACTTGGAAATAAAGCGGCATGCCTTCTTCGAAACGATGTTCCCAATCAATGCCGAAACCGAGAAGATCCACGTAGAACGCTTTGGCTTGGTGCTCGTCGAATATGCGCAAAATAGGGATCAGACCGCTCACTTCCATTTGTATTGCCTCCTTGTCTACTCTCGGCCTACTCGTGCTCCAACAGCCGTCCGCTCAACCAAAACGTTCCCTGCACGATAGCGCCTTCCGGAACTTCGCGCTCTCCGACCAGTCTTTTATCCGCAACCACATCGATCTCGCATCCCAGCGTTTGCACCAGCATCCAGTAGAAAAACTGCCCGCTCGCATCGTTGCGAATCCAGCCGCCGCGCAGCACTTTGCCGGCAAACAGCGCTTCCGCCCGCGGCTCGGCCCCTTCGTCTCCAAATAAACCGGTGGGCATAAACGATTCCGGAGCGAACTTGATCTGATCCGGCGATTCTTCTTCCTGTTTGCGCGCAAACGCTTCCTCGTTGTCGTAAATATCCAACTCGTGCGCAAACGCCGCCAACTGCACCTTTCGGTGCGCGGGCAGTACGAATTCGCCGTGGAGGTCGCGATCCGGCACGTCGAAAACGAAAGGGAACATTCCATCCTCCGGAAGATCCGTTTGCGGATTGGCCCAGCCATGGAACGAACCGTCCAGCTCGCTCTCGCCTTCGCGTGCGATCTCCGCAGTCAGATTAACGGTCGTCGCAGAAGCTCCGCCGAAATGCGGGTTCAATCCGACAACCGACTGTTCGCGATCCAGTTGAAGCCAAAGTTCCGCGCCGCCGCCCGCTTCGAGCCGGATATAAGCGCCTTTCGGCGTCTCGATGCGCTGTCCGTGCTCGTACGCATACTCCGCCGCCCGCTGAAATTCTTCCTGCGTATCCGCCTCGAATCCGATGCTGCTCATATGATTGACCATGACCCGACTCCTCCCGATGCGTCTATGTATCTAATCTTGTATAACCCGTTTTCCGGGTTACTCGAACTTTTGCAGCAGCTCGCCGTGGGGCATTTGGCCGTTATAAGCGTTATAAAAAAATCCTCTGTATCGCAATCTCTTATCCGAATTGATAATCAGCTCGTCGATCCGTTTGCCCTTTGCATCTATGAACGTCGTCCGCAGTCCGTAACCCATGTACCCGACCGACAATTTATCTTTTTGAAAAACGACATCGTTCAGGCTCTCGACAATATGCCGGATTTCATCTCGATCCGAGATTTCGATCCGGCGCCCGGTACTGCCGTTAAACACGACGATTTCGTTTACGCGATCCGCATCGAGGCGAACGACGTGACGAGGCAGATACGTCAGACTGTAAGCGGCGGCCAGCAAACACAGAACGGCGAGAACAATTAAAATCTTTTTACCTTTGCCCATCCGGTTGCGTCTTCGATTTTGCTGCATGCGTGATAACCTCCATGGGGCCGGGCCGATCAGGCGTCGCCTGCTTCCGGTTTCCAGCCCGTTCGCTGACTCCATCCGCTCGCTTCGCGCATGATGCGCCAGATCACCGGATCTTTGCCTTCGACGTACAGCTCGCGTTCGTGCGGCCGGGAATAGCGGCGCACCAGCGTGTATTTTTCCCGAACATACAGCTCCCGGTATTCGTTATGCGCTTTCAGGAAATCCCGGAACAGCAGCGCGAACTGCTCGGACCAGCTGCCCGCTTCGCGCACATGGATATGGGTTCGTTTCAGGCCGGGACCTTCGCGAAAATAACGTTTGGTCCGATCCGGATTGTCCGCGCGATGCACGTATCCGGCCGCTTCGAGTCCGCCTTTGTACGTCATCGGTTCAAGCGCGCGCACCGAAATTTGAATATCGATAATCGGCTTGGCATCCAGACCCGGCACCGCCGTCGAACCGATATGGTCGATCCGAACCGCTTCGTCTCCGAGCGCGGATCGCAGCTTCGAGCCGATCGCGCGGAATTCTTCCGGCCAGGATTCGTCGTAAGGGACGACGATCGCGGATTCTTTCATAAACGGCTCCTCCTTTTTCGACAAGCAATCTCCCGCTTTTACCGCATATGCAGCCACGTGCTCCCCGCCAAATAAACGCACAGCGCCGACAAAGCTGCCAGCACGATAAAAGTCTGCCGGCTCGCGCGCAAACGGAACGCATAAGCGCCGAACAACACGGCGGCCGCCAGTGACTTGTCTTACTTAAATAGCGGGGTTTTGTTCGACTGGATTGCACATGGTTTAGGTGCGATTCAGGCGGGCGAAACCTTACATCTGATTGAGACAAGTCACAAGCTTCGCGCTTCCCCGCAACGTACCGTCGAACGCGCTGCTGCTGAACACGACGGCAATCAGAAGCATGGAAACGACCAGAATTTTAAACCATACGGGTTCGGTCAGAAAAAGCCGGTAAAACCGTTGAAGCGCCTGCATAAATCGTTCTCCCCTCATCGTCGGATAAGCTATTCTACTATGGAAAACGAGATTGCACAGCGCCTATTTTTCCATAACGGATCGCGTGTCCTTCAGAAGCCTGCTCCAAACGTTCAAAAAAGGCACTTCTTGAGTTATAAGCGTCATCTCGATCCGTCAGCGAAGCGCAGGCCAACCGGAACAGTAGAACTGTGCCTCTGCATTCTCGGTCCCGTCCGTTTCCTTCATCTCAGCGGATACACCAGCTCCACCGGCTCTTTCCCCAGCGCTTCCGCGAACAGATAATTGTGGTCCGCGCCGACAACGCACAGAATGCGTTTGCCGGGATGGTCGCGGTATGTATTTTTCACACGCTGAATCATGATCTGGTTGCGCGCGGTCCAGTTGACGTTCTGGCCTTCCGGGTTGATGCCGGCTCGCCAGTCGTATTTGCGCCGGGTCGCGTCGTCGAAAGCCTGCGAGTTAAAAGGAATCCTACCGGCCGCATACGTACCCAACTGCTCCGCGAACCACTCGTCGTCCCGCCGTTCCAGCTCCGTCCGCCGCTTCTCCGGGATGCCGGCGAATGTGTCGAACTGCTGCAGGACATCCAGCTCGAACCAGTCGATCGGGACGAACCCGATCCCCCGTTCTTCGCACAGCGGGAAGATCAGCTCCCAGTACTCGCTGGCCGGTTCGCCCCAGTATCCTTTGTCCCCGGGATGCTCCAGGTATCTCTGCCAGCTCAGCGGATGCACTTCGCCGCAGATCAGATCGGGCGCAAATTCCTCGATAACCTCCCGGTACAGAGACAGCGGCAGATTGTACTGCTCCCTCAGCGGCGGATGATGGATGGTGCCCAGAATACCGATAATCGCCATGCTTGTTCCTCCTTTTACGCTTATCTGTATTCAACGTTCGAGATGACGGTTGTGTTGGTTCCCTTTTTTAAAAAACCTCCAATTTCAGCCGCAAGTCTGTCGCAAAAGACAACCCTATCCGATAAAATTAAAGTTAAGCAAAATGTGAATCTTTACCGAATTCAGAAAAGAAGGTGATCTTCCTGGAAATTTTCGAACTCATTCTGCTGATGCTGTCGGCGATCGCCCTGTCGAATCTGATCAACCGGTTTATTCCTTCGGTATCGGTGCCGATCATTCAGATTGCGCTGGGCGTCGGCCTTACCTTCCTGCCCGCGGTCCATTTCGAACTTCAGCTCAATCCGGAATTGTTCCTGCTGCTGTTTATCGCGCCGCTGCTGTTCAACGACGGGCGAATGTCGGACAGGCAAACGCTGTGGACGCTGAAAAAGCCGATCCTGCTGCTGGCGCTGGGACTGGTGTTCTTCACGGTGGGTCTGCTGGGGTATATGCTGAACTGGCTGATTCCCGCGATTCCGCTGGCCGCCGCTTTCGCTTTGGCCGCCGCGCTTGCGCCGACGGATGCGATCGCGGTCGGGGCGCTGGAAGACAAAGTGGTCATTCCGCACCGCACCATGAAGATCCTCGAAGGCGAATCGCTGATCAACGACGCGTCCGGCCTGGTGTCGTTCCAGTTTGCAGCCGCGGCGATGGTGACCGGAGCGTTCTCGCTGAAGTCGGCGGGGCTCGCTTTTGTCGGTATTTCGATCGGGGGAATCGTGCTCGGTCTGCTGATGACGTTTGCCAAACAAATCTTCGTCACCTGGCTGCGCAAACTCGGCATGGAGAACGTGACGCTGCATATGCTGATCGAGGTGCTGACGCCGTTTATCATTTTCCTGACGGCGGAAGAACTTGGAGTCAACGGCATCCTGGCGGCGGTCAGCGCGGGTATCGCCCACTCCTTCGGATACCGCAAGCTGAATCCCGAAGTGGCCCGGCTGAATATCGTATCCAAAAGCACCTGGTCGGTTATCGTGTACGTGCTGAACGGACTGGTCTTCCTGCTGCTGGGCACCCAGCTGCCGGAGATCGTGAAAGTCGTCTGGGAAAGCGAAGAAATCAACAATCTGGCGGTGATCGCGTATACGCTGCTGCTTACGGTAATGCTGCTCGGCCTGCGTTTTATCTGGGTACTCATCACCAAAGTCGGTCAATCGGACGAAGAGCCGAAGGGCAATAAGTTCAAGAACGCGCTGATCTTCAGCCTGGCCGGCGTGCGCGGAACGATTACGCTTGCCAGTACCCTGTCGCTGCCTTTCCTGCTCGACAACGGCAGCGAGTTTCCGCAGCGCAACCTCATCATCTTCCTGGCCGCGGGCGTGATCCTGTGGACGCTGCTGGCCGCCAACTATCTGCTGCCGCTGCTGATCGAAAACGAAGCGGAAGCACAGAACGACGAAAGCGAAGTCGAGCTGGAGATTATGCGCAGCGTCATGGCTTCGCTCAACGAACAGGTTACGACGGAAAACAGCGCGGCGGTGCGGACGATCATCGGCACGTATCACCAGCGCATCCGCAAGCTCAAACGAAGCGACAGCCGAAAGCCCGAAGTGCATCCCCTGCTCGTCCAAACGCTGAAATGGCAAAAAGAATATACGGTACGCGCGATTCAGGATCACAGCGTCAATTCGTTCAGCGCCTATCGTTACCTGCGGCGGTTGAACTCCCTGCTGTTCCGGTTCACCCGCGACCCGCTGTACAAAGCCGGCACTCCGCTGCTGCCGAGCGGCAGCATGAAAGAATTGTCCGAGGTGGCGGGTCCCGCCGCTTTGCGGTTCAACGAAAGACGGGCCGACAAAGAAGCGTTCAGAGCGCGCGTCAGCGATTATGTGATCGATCGGTTGAAAGCGGAAATGTCGGCGCCGCAGTCGGAATTCGATATCGAAGACCTGAGCGGCTCGCTGCTCCGGTACGAGCAGATGACGGGACGCCTCGCGAGATCGTCGGAAACGAATACGGGGCCTCGGGAGCGGCCGGCGGTGGATATGGACGAGCTGGACGAAATCGCGCGGATCGGCATCCAGCTGGAACGCGACCAGATCCAGCAGATGTTCGAAGCCGGCCGACTGTCGCGCAGCGGAATGAAAGAACTCAAGAACAATCTGCTGCTGATGGAGCACGATCTGCGGGATCTGGCGATCTGAGGCTGAAAAAAATAAGGACTTCACTCTCGCTCCTAAGCGAAAGTGAAGTCCTTTTGAGGTTTAAGCTTCTTTAATCACATACAGCACGCTCTGGAAGTCTCCCCACATCGACGGCAGCGACAAGCCCAGGTGCATCAGCTCGTCTCCTCCGTAGACGGCGCCGGTCTCGCCGCCTCCGATATTCCCTTCGACCGTGTAGCGCTTGTTCGGATCGAGCCCTTTGAGCTTGAGGCGGCGCAGAGGCGCGTACGGTTCGCCCAGCACGCGGAAGTAAGCGGCGAACGCCTGCGAACGGTCTTCCGACACATAGGCCCAGGCCGTATCGTTGCCTTCGAACGGGCTTTTGATCCGGTAGAAGTCGCCGAACTGAATCAGCTCGCGCAGTTCTTTGTACAGGCCGACCTGCTCTTTGACCGCCTGCTTCTCTTCTTCGCCGAACCGGGCCAGGTCCAGCTCGTAGCCGAAGTTGCCGCTCATCGCGACGTGACCGCGCATCTCAAGCGGCGTTACGCGTCCGACCTGGTGATTCGGCACGGCGGAGACGTGCGCGCCCATGCTGCTCGCCGGATACACGATGCTGGTGCCGTACTGGATCTTGAGGCGTTCCACCGCGTCGCTGTCGTCGCTCGTCCAGGTTTGCGGCATGTAATAAAGCATGCCCGGGTCGAAACGTCCGCCGCCGCCCGAGCAGCTCTCGAACAGGATATGCGGGAAATTCGACACGATGCGCTCCAGCACGTCGTACAGGCCGAGCATGTAGCGGTGCGCCGTTTCGCGCTGGCGCTCGGCCGGCAGCAGTTCCGACCCGATCTCCGTCATATTGCGGTTCATGTCCCATTTGACGTACGTGATCGGCGCGGATTCCAGCACTTTCGAGACGGAATCGACGATATAGTCGCGCACGTCTTCGCGGGACAGGTCGAGAATCAGCTGCTGGCGCGCTTCGGTGCGGCTGCGGTTGGGCACATGCAGGCACCAGTCCGGATGGGCGCGGTGCAGATCGCTGTTCGGGGACACCATCTCCGGCTCGAACCAGAGGCCGAACTGCATGCCCGTCCCGGTAATTTCGTTTGCCAGCTTCGCCAGGCCTTCCGGCAGCTTGCGCTTGTCTTCGACCCAGTCGCCGAGCGAGCTGTTGTCGCTGTCGCGTTTGCCGAACCAGCCGTCGTCGAGCACGAACAATTCGATGCCCAGCTCCTGGCCGGCGGCCGCGATTTCTTTGATCTTGTCCGCGTTGAAGTTAAAGTACGTCGCTTCCCAGTTGTTGACCAGGATCGGACGGGCCGCGTCGCGGAACTGTCCCCGGCTCAAACGGGTGCGGTACAGCTTGTGATAGATGCGCGACATGCCGCCGAGTCCTTCGGACGAACGCACCAGCACCGCTTCCGGCGTCTGGAACGACTCGCCGGCTTCCAGCTTCCATTCGAAGTCGAACGGCTGGATGCCGATCTGCACGCGCGTCGTGCCGAACGGGTCCACTTCCGCCTGCCCCAGGAAGCCGCCGCTGTACACCAGGCTGAAGCCGTAGACCTCGCCGTGGTCTTCGCCCGCGTTCTTCGCCAGCAGCGCGATAAACGGGTTCTGCGTATGGCTACTCGACCCGCGCTTGCTGTCGATGCGGTGAATGCCCGGCACCAGCTCGCGCTTGTAAATATGGCGCTCGCGCGTCCATGCGCCGGACAGCTGGAGGAAGTCGAACTCGCTGTGGTCGAAGTCGACGCTTGCGCTCAGCGCGCGGCCCAGCGCGATCGATTCCGCTCCTTCGTTGACGAAGCGCGTCGAGCGCGCGATAACGTCGAGCTTGTGGAACACGGTGTAGCTGAGCACCGCTTTCAGACCCGTCAGCTCGTCGCGCAGCGTCAGGCGCAGCGTGTCCGCTTCGTCTTCCTTTTCAATATATGTAGCGGGCAGTCCTTCGAGTTTCGGCTTGCCGGCTTCGATCTCGTGGCTGTCGTAGACGAAGCGGCTGACCGTCGATCCGTCGACGTAGCGGGCCGCGAAAGCCGGTTCGCGGAAATCGCCGCTGCCGTAAGACGGATACTCCTGCGGCAGGGTATCGAACGAAAGATGCGGCGCGTCCGCGCTCAGCGTCGGGCTGAACGATGCGCGCTCGATCGAATGCAGATGTTTATCGAACGACTCCTGCGCCAGCTTCGGCCCCCAGTACACGTGCGCCGGATGCGCCGACTGCACGAGCTGGATAATATAGCTGGACGCGGCCGATTGCAGATGAAAGACTTGAGCTTGGGAATCATAGAAAATAGGCAATGGAAAATCCTCCGTTTCAAACTGTTGATAAGCGGATTCGTAAACCTCTTTATTATAGGAAATAACCGGCGCGAACAGAATGTCAGCATGTCTGTTTCGCATGGCATAATGCCAGATAAACGCGATCCGGTCTGCTTTTGAAAGACTTGAAGCAGCGGCTCCTCCTTCTGCGCTACCGGTCGCTCTCCACCGCTTTCGCCAGATTCCCAAGCGTTGAAGCCAACGCTCTCTGATGATCCTTCTGCAAGATGCCTTCGGGCACCTGTTCGCACAGCACCGTTACCCGCGTAATGCCGCCCATCTCCGTCAGCTGCCACGTCATGCGCATTTCGCCCGCGAACTTCGGATCGTCCGATTCGAACACGGCCGTCTGCACGATCTTTCGGCCCGGAACCAGCTCGACGAACCGGCCCTGCACGACGTCGGTATCCGCCGAAGTCTTGCCCGCGCCCGCGTGCTCCGCATCCATATAAATCAGCGACATCCGGTAAACGCCGCCTTCGCGGACATCGAATGTATGGACGACCGCTTTCATCCCGTCCGGCGGCAGCCAGGAGACCAGTACCTCGGGGTTCAAGAACGCTTCGTATACCGTCTGCGGCGAAGCTTGAATCACTCTGGAGGCTTTGTCGATTCTCGGAAGCTCCTGCTCGCGCCGATGCGAGTTGGCCGTCCAGGCTTCTTGTTCCTCGCGGCTAAACGGCCTCAGCCCCTGGAACAATCCGACCGCAAGCAGAATGCCGCCGATCGCGGCGAATGTCAGAATATGTCCGGATCGAACGACACCATATTCGACCGAATTCACAATGATTCCGCTGTTTTGTTTGGCTGCCGCAAAATCGTCCGCTTTCTCGAGCCCCATCCCCACACTGTTCAATAGCACAACCAGACCGACTGCGGCAACGATCAGCGAGGTCGCTCTCCATACCCAAAGAAGCCTGTTCATTCTCATAAGTCCCTCCTGCTCATCGACTCAACGCTCCGCTTCCGATTCCCACTGCGGATTCCACACCACTTCCCACACATGCCCGTCCGGATCTTGAAAATAACCGGAATAGCCGCCCCAGAACGTTTCGTGCGCCGCGACCGTAATCCGCGCGCCGGCCGCTTCCGCTGTACGCATAACCGCGTCCACTTCTTCACGGCTGCCGACGTTATGGCCCAGAGTGAATTCGGTCGGGCTCGGCGGAGCCTGCTCCAGACCGGTATCGTGCGCGATGCTGCTGCGGTTCCAGAGCGCGAGCTTCAACCCCGGCTGCAGATCGAAAAACGCCACCGCACCGTACTCGAATTCTTTTCCGATAATGCCTTCCGTGGCGAACCCCAACCCGTCCCGGTAAAATGCCGTCGCCCGCTCCAGATCGTCCACGCCCAGCGTAAATACCGTGATTCTCGGCTTCATGCTTCCCCGCCTCCTCGTTCAAGTTTCCTTTTCTTTCCGATTATAGCATACCGGCAGAAGCCCTTCGCGCCAGGCCGCGAACGGAAAAAATCCCGGCTGCCGCGAAGGGCAAAGACCGGGATTCCC
The DNA here is from genome assembly GCF_030518235.1 of Saccharibacillus sp. CPCC 101409. GTDB lineage: Bacteria > Bacillota > Bacilli > Paenibacillales > Paenibacillaceae > Saccharibacillus. The sequence continues at coordinate 440,164 of NZ_JAULSA010000004.1, forward strand.
GCTTGGCTGTACGAATGGTAAAGGGCTCGATCCAACCGTTCATCCAGACTGTACGCGCGCTGCGTTTATTGGAAAACGGCGGTCAAAGCGTTTCCGTAGGACGTGTACGAAGAACCCATTTTCTCGATATCGTAGTCGTTCCAATACCCGCCGCCGGCCACCGCATACTGCGAGTACCAGTTGGCGAACTTGGTCTGCGCCTGCGCCGCGGTATTGCCCTGCGACGGCTTGGCGTCGTTCGTCACCCAGACGATCGGGATGACTTTCATGCCAAGCGCCGTTTGCCAGGTGCCGGGATTATTGCTCGCTCCGCCGTCGTATACTTGCAGGTACACGCGGTCGAGCAGTCCGGGAACGGCCGTGTTGATCTGGTTCTTGACGTTGGCCCAGAAGCTGGAATTGGTATACGGCGCGATCGAGTATTTATATCCGATCGTGCCGAGCATTTTGGCGAAGCCGACCGTACTCGATACGTCGTACACCGACTCGTCGTCGTTGTTGAGCGCGTCGAGGTTCCAGGCCGTTTTCAAAGCGCTGAAGTTCTTGTACAAAGCCGTGCCGGAACCCGTTCCGTTGGCGTTGATAAGCGTGCGGATATTCTGGAACGTCGTGTCGTGCGACACCAGCGAGATCTCTACCCGGTTGATGCTTGTCGTACCGGTCTTGAACGATTTGATCTTGTTTGCGAGCGCCGTCCCGCCGACATACGAACCGTTGGTGACGACCGGAACGTCGACCGCTTCGCCCGCGCTTCCCGTCGAGTAGTAAACCAGATTGCCGTTGGCCAGCACCCCGATCCGGAAAATAAGCAGCGTGTTGAAGCCGGAAGTTTTCAGCGCGTTCGTATTGGACTGCATCACATCTTTGAACAGGAAGATACTTTTGACATTGGTTGTCGCCGCTTTGGCGGAAGGCGAAGCGGAAGCGAACAAACCGAGCAGCAAAGCGTAGGCAAGTGCATAAAACGCCGTCTTTTTAACCATGTACAATCCCTCCGTGATCTTCTGATTTCGTTGCGAAGTAAGCGGATACAAAACGATCGTTTCCGGAAGCGAGTTCGTTCCCTCCTCCTCTCGATATGTAAATGTTTTACAGGGAAAGTTTAGCATTTGAACAAGCTTGGTAAATAGAGTTCAAACTAAAGAAAACGAGGTACAAAATAAACATTTTATAGAAAATGAAATACGGATATCCATTTTTATGCACAGCAAAAAAACCGGTTCCCGTTGTAAAAGAACCGGTCTGTGCGATAAAAAATCAGGCAGCGGAAGGCTCGAATTTTCGACCGGACGCTTCAGATTATTACCTTGTCAACGCTAAAGGGCTATAGGCCGCCGTTATCCAGCTTTTTCACCAGATACAGCAGCAGGTCGTCGTCCACCGTCACCGTCTGTCCGGACGGCACCGGCTGATTGCGATACTGAAGCCCGCGTCCGTCCAGCACGTATCCGCGCCCGGTGTAGATGCGCTGCGCGCTGCCGTAATCCGCATACAGCCCCACGCCCAGCCCAACGATCGAAGAATGCCCGGCGGCGCTGCGTTCCAGCTCGTCCAGCAGCCGTGCGGCGATGCCTTTTTGGCGGAATTTGGGAAAGACGTTCAGGTCGTTGATCTCCGGGATGCCGGCTTCGCGAAAATGAGGGTATTCCGAACGCAGCAGCAGATGGCCGCCGCCCGCAAGCACTCCGTCGTAGGAAGCGATCAGCGTAATCCGCGAGCCCTGCCGGTTCTCTTCGAGACACCGCTCGTAGTAATCGCCCGGGGTATGCCACGGATAAATATCCGCAAACGTGCGGTCGAGCAGCTCGGCGTCTTTCGGGCAGGAGAGTCTTCTTATTGTAATCGAATCGTTCATCGGGCGGCTCCTTTCCGTATCGGTTTTTAACGTTCAAACGCTTCGGTTACGGCTATTACCGCTGCAGCTTGTATACACGCTTGGCGTAGACTTCCTCGATCTCCGGGTCGTCGTCGATCCATGCGGAATGTATCCAAAAATGCACCCCGGTCAGTCGCGAAAGCTCGTCGATCGCCGCTTCCGGATTGTCGATGGCGAACCAGTTTTCCACGCTTTCCAGATCCGTTTCCAGCGTTCGCGCCGTATACTCGGCATCCGCACGCTCCGACTCCAAGCCGTAATCTTCCCGTACGCCGCTGCCGCAAAAGTACTTTTTGACTTTTATTTCTCCGGCCTCGAACAGCGTAAACTCAAACACATCTTCGTCGAAAAAACCGATCGTCATCACGGGCTGGTCCGTAAAATTAGAAGCAATCTCTCCGACTTCCTCTACTATTCCCCATGCCAGATGGTCGTTCAGCACGCTGCTCCAACGCTCGCCGTGATTCACGTAAAACGAGACGGAAGGCAAATTGATCTTCGGAAAATCCGCGGTGAGTTCGTTCCCGTTTTGGCGAATAACCCGTTCCAGAAAGCTTGGTTCCGGCCCCGCGTCTGCGAAAGAAGAAAGCTTTGACACCGCCGCTGCGCTTAAATGCCGAAGGACTTCGTCCAGCGCAGCTTCATCCGTCGTTTTCAGATGAAAATTGGCAAATTTCGTTCCCATATGGATGCCTCCGTGTTTAGTTATTCGGGTTTCTTCGCTGTGCCCTCATGCTCCCCCTTCCGCGCAATCTCTGCATCGCACTCCCATTTCGGACGGAAGCAGATCTTTGCCGCAGGTGTCGCACACCCGTCCCTCCATATCGTTCCAGTGGCCCGTTTCATGAAACAGCTGCACCGCTTCAAACCAGCGTTCGTACTCTTCGCCGCTGAACAATTTGCCTTCTTCGTCGTTGTACGGCTGATCGGGTTCGTTTCCGTACAGAAATCCTTTGATCCAATAGCGGGTTTGCTCGGACATCTCTCCAATTTCGACCAGCGAGAAGAAAAAGCTTTTCTGCTTCTTCGTGCACCAGCCCATTATTCGCCCGGGAAACGTGTGCGGGTTCCCAAGGATGTAATGCTCGCCCGCGCAGTCGTGATCGTCCAGCGTGAACCAGAGCTTTTTATCGACGTCTTTTTCGCTGAGTATCGGAACGGCGCCTCCTTTTCTATTCGGTTTCGCTATTTTTCTAAAGGCTCTCGGCAATTTGAAAAGCGCATTTCAAAGCCTTCAGCGTGCCCGCACGCATCCGCATCCTGTTCCAGAATACGTCTTGAATAAGGTTTCTTCGATCTTACACCGCTTCCTTTTTCCTGCGATTCGCCGCCCATCCCGCAAAAGCGGTCCGTTCTTCTTCGTTCAACGTTTTCAGGATAACGGTCATCTTGGGCGGATGCACCTCCACGTAATACGTTCCGTTGATCCACTGAGCGCTTCGGACCCACTCCCACCCTTTGGCTTCCGTTTCCCGGGAGCGCTCGGCCACAATCAGAATCTCGTCTTCCCGAAACGTAATCGTCATCGACTGTCCCTGCTTTTTGCGAGACTGGACCACGTATCGGCCGCTCAGGTCGTCCATAGCCGCCTGACTTCGACTGCTTTTTCGCCGTCCAGCGTCATCCGATAAATATCCGGCATTGTGGTCGACGTCCAGAACTCGTACCCGAAGCGGCTGTCGAATCCGTTTAGCATCAGCGTCATGATATCGCCGTGCGTGCCGAGCGCTATTTTTCGCCCTGCATATTCCTTTACGATCCGCCGGACGACCGCCATCGCCCGCGCCTGCGCAGCTTCGCCGGATTCACCGCCCGGAAACGAAAACGCCGGTTCCTCCAGCGCCCGCCGCTTGGCATCCGCGAACGAGTAGGGGGCAAAATCGCCGATCTTCCGCTCGCGCAGATCTTCTTCGAGCCGGATTTCCCGCCCCTGTTCTTCCGCCGCCGGGCGGATCGTCGCGACTGCCCGCTCGTAAGGACTGGAAACGAACGCGTCGATACGTTCGGGACGCAGCAGCTCGGCGGCAGCCTGCGCGTCTCTTGTGCCCTGCTCCGACAGCCCGCGTTCCCGCTCCCGGCCTTCCGCGTAGAACGACTCGGCGTGCCGGACGAAATACAGAATGGTTTGCGTCATTGTAATCCCTCGTTTTCTTATGCCTTTTTTTCAGGTAAGCATATATTCGTCGAACCGGATGACATTTCCTTCGCGGTTCATGTTACTCCGGCTTCCTGCAAAATAAAGGTTCCGGGTAAATCGGCCGCATGCCAGGGAGCATTGTATTCTTTAGCCGTCACGCTCTACGCTACCAAGAATTGAATCTGGCAGATGTCGTACGGCTTCGGCCCCGGCAGAAGAACTTCCAGACCTGTTTCTCTATACCGGATCAGTTCTTGCTTTGCGTCTTCGCCCGGAAAAAGATTCGGCAGCCAATCGCGGCGCGAATCGCAAATTTCGAATTTTCTGTCGGTTCGGCCTGACTCTCCATACAAAAGCCCGGCAGCCCGCAAGTGTCATATGTTCCGGCATTGGAGGTCGTGCGTTTGCGACCAGCAGTTCGGCTTCGAAAAGTCGTCCGCCTCCATACACGATATACGAGCCGGACGGCAAAAATCTTGTTTCGCGCGCTTCGAACCGGTCTTCGTTCCCGTCCGCGATCAGCTCGGTCGCGACCGTGCCCAGCGGCGTCGCGATCTCCGGTTCAACCGCTTCGGCCAAGATCGATTCGCCTGCTATTTTAAACAAACTCATCACAGGAGCTTCCTTTCCCGCATTTTGTTCACCTATACACTTTATAAACGGCAGACCGGATTATTCGTTCGTCCGCACAACAAAAAACGGCTCGTCCGATCGCAATCGCCGGTTGATCGAGGGTCGTTTTCGGTGTTTCTTCGTTCATACATTTACGGACTCACCACAATATAAGACTGCCGGTAAAAAGGATTCGTTCTCCAAAGCGACTCCAGCTCGGCAATCGGCAGCTTCCGATTATAGCCTTTTTCCATGCCGCCTTGATCGTTTGCCTTGTGTTCCAGCGATTCCGCCAGATAGAAGTGGTCGCGGTGGTACCCGATGATCGGCGAGAAATGCGCATATCTTTTATTGGCGTGCACTTTGATAAAAGCGATCACGGGCGTCCCGAGGCTGATCCTCATTTTGAGGGTCTCCACGGTTCCGCGATAGAAGTCGGCTTCGATTCCTTGTTGCCTAAAAAACACCAGAATGCCTTTGGGATCGACCGTGCCGTCCAGCAGCTTGCGCGGGTACTTCCTGTACAGCGCATTCCCGTCCGCTTCCACGCCCAGGTGACGCAGCACATAAGCGCTCGAAAAAGCGGCGCACTCTTTGTTCGTCTGAAAATCCGTCCGGTTCCCGGCCGCTTCGATCAGATAAGATTCCGGCAGGCCGTCTGTGGAGATCGGGTCCTTTTTGGGAAACGCGCGGTAGTTGGCAGCAACCACCGCCACAGCCGCGCCGGTGACGAGCAGCGAGATGTTACTTTTCATGCTTCACCTTCTTTCGATAAATATCGGATTCTCGCCTGCATTTACCGCACTGTCCGCCAACCATCATTTTTTCAAAAAAGCTTCGTAATCCTCCAACCATATCCGCTCGATCCAGGCGTATGACAACAATCGATTTGAGGTATATTTTACCACACTTCAAGACTCCGGTCCGACCGCCGGCTTAAAATGAACCCGTGCAGCAATAAAAAGCGGACTCCGAAATTTCCGGCAGTCCGCTTAGGGCGTGTCTTCAAACCTCGATGGAAGCAGATTTGACCGAATTTTCGTTCTCAGCAAGGAACTTTTTCGCAGTCGTGCCGGGGCACGTCAAGGGAAAGTGACGCGGCGGAGGACGAAAAGGCGGCAAAAGGTGCACATTGGCAGGTTTGAAGACACGCCCTAGTAATCGCTATTTTTTCAAACCGAATCGCCTGCGTCTCCCAAGCCCGCTTCCGCAAACGGGAACCAGCCCGGCTTGGCGAGGATCTGCCGCCACAGCAGCTCCGAAATCCCCAGCTTCTCCCGATCGCCGAGCGTCAGCTCGGTGCGAATTTCGCTTTCTTTACCCTGCTCGACTTTCTCCACCCAGTCCGGGTCGATAATCAGCTCCCGTCCAAGCGCGATCAGCGGCGCTCCGGATCGCAGCGCGCCCAGCGCGTCGTCCGGCGTGCGGAGCGATCCGATCCCGATTACCGGCACCCGCTTCCCGACAAGTTCGAGGATAATATCCATGCGGGAGCGCTCGTCCTCGACTCCGCGTCTCGGTCTGGCGTAGAAATCCATCAGCGAGATATGCAGGTAGTCCAGGTTCTTGTCCGCAAGCGTATCCACCAGCTCAAGGGTATCGCGCATCGTAATGCCCGGGGTCGATTCTTCTTCCGGCGAGAAACGATAGCCTACCAGGAACGGCCGCTTCGCATGCTCGGATACCGCCGCCAGCACTTCGTCCACCACCGCCAGCGGAAACGCCATTCTCCGCTGCGCGTCCCCTCCCCAGCGGTCGCCGCGCCGATTGGTATAGGGGGAGAAGAACTGCTGGATCAGAAACCGGTTCGCTCCGTGGATCTCCACCCCGTCGAAGCCGGCTTCGATCGCTCTGCGGGCGGCGGCTCCGAAAGCCCGAATAAGTTCCGCAATCTCCTCTTCTTCGAGCGCGCGGGGAACCGTGCCCGAGACATCGTCTTTCACCGCGCTCGCGCCGACGACTTCGCCGCCCGGAACGACTCCCGGCGGGCAGATGCGGCCACCGTGAAAAATTTGCAGGATCGCTTTGGCTCCGCCCCGCTTCATCGCCTGCGCAAGCCGTTTCAAGTCCGGAACGGCTTCGTCCCGATCCACCGCCAGCTCGCCTTCGAATACTTTGCCGCTCGGCGCGACAAACGCGCTTCCGGTGATCGCGAGTCCGACGCCGCTCGACCGGCTTTCGTAGTAGGCGATCTCGTGCCCGGACAGCGCCTCGCCCGGCAGGGAAGGCGCGATCGTCATCGGCGCCAGCACGATGCGGTTGCGCGCTTCCATTCCTTCTTTGAAACGAAAAGGCTCCATCAGCGGTCGGTATTTGGGGTTCATTTGCATCCACTCCTTCATTCGGTATTAGCGTCATGATAGAAGCTGAAGCCGACTTGAAGTCAAGACCGAATGTGCAAAAGAATTTTCCGCGGCGAAAGGTTGACCTGAAGTCGGCTTCAACCTGTATAATGCTTCTGACCGTTACTTTTGGAGGTGCGCAATGGATATGAACGCAGAAGCGGCGTTTACGATCGGCCAGGCCGCGAAGATGACCGGATTGACCGAAGAAACCATCCGTTATTACGAGAAGATCGAACTGCTGCCTCAGCCCGGGCGCAAGGAAAACGGGCACCGCGTTTACCGGCGTAAAGACGTCGATACCCTGCAATTGATCGTCTGCCTCAAAAAAACGGGCTTGTCGCTGGATGCCATGAAGCCGTTTATGAAAGCTTCCGCCGGCACCGATCACGATTCGCATGCGGAGCTGGTCGAGGAATTGAAAAAGCAGCGGGGAAGCATCGTCAGCCAGATCGCCGCGCTCCAGCAGATCGTGGAATTTATCGACCTCAGGATCGAAGAAAAGATGCCGCAGCAGGACGACGCCGAAGTTGAACGGGCCAAACCGCTTTCTTTGACAGAAAAGAGTTATTTTCCCGTTTGAAAGACGTAGAAACTCGATCTATCCCCAGAACATCCCGGTCCGGTCTTCATCGACAATTTTCAACTGCCGTTCAAAGTCCTCGCTCGGCTCGATCTGGTACACGTAATGCCAATTGTCACGGCTGTCCTGCCAGTACACCTTCCAGCGTCCGCCTCGAAGTCTGAACTGCGCGATCGGAAGCTTTACCCACTCTTCGCTCTGGAAAGCGGGTCTTTCTTCCATCAGCGTTACGCTGCTTTCGCCAAGATCGTAGATCATCCGAACTTGATCCCTGATCGATTCCGGCACGGCGTTTTGCGTATACTGATCCATGATCCGGATAACGCGCGTACGTGTAAAATCGTCCATCTTTTCTTCCATTGTGGTCTTCGCCGCCTGGATCAGTTCCGACCGACCCAGCTCCGTAATAAAAACGTCGATCGGCTGCAGATAATCGATCGGTTTATGAATCAGCCGATTTATCCATTTCATCCGCTCGATCGGATCGTTAAAATCGTCATGCGTAAAATAAGTAACTTCTTTCATTGTTCCGAGTACGCTGCGGTTATCGGTTCTGGTAATAAAGACTTCCGAAGAACACCGCAAATAGGCTTCGATACTTTCCTCTTCGACTCCTTCGACGAGCAAATACCGTTCAAGCGTCTCGACGAATTTTTTTTGCAATGAGCCGATCTGACCGCTGCGAACGCCATCGATCAGAATAGCCAGACGGCTCGCGTCGTTAACGAATACAATATGTTTGCGGTTATTCAGTTTGTACAAATTGACATGCCAGCACAGCAGATCGGGGATCCCTTCGAGCTCCACCGGGGCCGGCGCCGCTTTCATATCTTTGAACAAAGCTTGCGTACATTTCAATGCGATCAAACAAAAACCTCCTCTTCAATATGCGTAGCTTCTCAAATTTGTTCCATACTCAAGTCTTCGAAGACCGCTTATACAGAAAATTCAGCAGGGGTAGTACGCATTGCTTACACGTTCTAATATAACTTCTATTTCATTCATTAAAAAAGCCCCTCCCCGATAACTTCTTCGGAAAAGGGCGGTTTGGAGCGTAAATTCGGCTGGCGGTCGACGTTTCAGATCAGATTCGATTTTCGGAGCAGACGTTCGACCATAACTGCGGTCTCGGCGCGCGTCAGCCAGGACTTGGGAGCCAGTACGCTTGCGCTTCGGCCCTGCGCAATTCCGAGCTGTACGCTTAGTTCCGTGCTCGCTCTGGCCCACGATGCAACCTGGCCGGCGTCCCGGTAATTCGACAGGTCCGAACCCGCAGCGCCGCTTTTCAATCCGGTCAGTTCCGTCGCTCTGACGATCATGGTCATCGCTTGTTCGCGTGTGATGCGGTCCGAAGGATGGAACGTGCCGTCGGCGAATCCGTTGACCAGTCCGTATGCCGCGGCCGTGCGGATGGCTTCGTAAGACTCGTCGGATGGCTGGATATCCGAGAAGGTGCCGGAAGCGGCTGTTCCGGTAAGTCCCAATCCTCGAACCAGGATCGCCGCGAATTCCGCGCGCGTAATCGACTGGTCGGGCATGAATTCGTGATCGGCTACGCCGTTTACGATCATGCGCGATCCCATGTTGTCGATTATATTTTCGGCCCAGTGGCCGTTCAGATCGTTAAACGTATACGGATGCCAGACCACGGAATACAGACTGTTCGTCAGGCTGTTGATGACTGCGTAATACCTGCCGTCCACCTGCGTCACCCGGGTCGGAACATGCCGCACGCTGCCGTCCGGTTCCACAACCACGCCGGTCGTAATCCGATTCGGGTCGGTTCCGTCCGGAAGCGCGATCATGCGTTCCACATAAGCGTCGAATTTGTTGACTTCAATTGTCCGGTTCTGATAAACGGCCTGCACCGAGAAATCAAATGTAGGCGCGGCGATCTCGAACGATCCGGCAGACGCCGCCCGTTGGACAAGCGCTGCCTGATCGGCCGTCGGTTCGGCGATCCGCACCCGCACCGCAATATCTTGAAGCGCCGCGCTTCCGCCCAGTTGAGCGGAGATCGCATCGACGTTGATCTGCGACGCAGGCAGCGTATAGGCCGCCTGGTCCGTACGAATTTCCAGCGTAGCCTGTTTTTCTTCCATTCCTTTGACGATTCGTGCGTTCAATTCGCCGACGATTACGCTCGTCTGCGCGGATACCGGAATCGTAATCACCGCTCCGGTTCCCGCAGCGTCGATCCGCTGCTGAAGCTTTTGTTCGTCGAGTTGAATTGTCGTGACCGAGCGGCCTTGATCCTGCGATACTACGGCGCTGCCCGAATTTTCCGGCACTCCGTTAACGAGCACCGTCGCCCCGGACGTCGCGGCCGGAGTCGAAGGCGGCGTGGTCGGCGGCGTGGTCGGCGTTCCGGTACTGTTTGAACCGCCGCCGGTGTTCGACGAATTCGAGACTACCGTTACGGCAGCCGCGCGGCTGGTTGTCGATGCTGTCTTCTGGCCGGTTCGGTCCGGGTCGGTATTCGTGACAACGACGTAATAATACGTCGTCCCCGCCGTACCGGTCGGCGCCGTGTACGCCGCGCTCGTCGCGCCGCCGATAGCCGTTCCTCCGGTGATGCTGTTTGTCGAATTGCGATACCACTGGTAGCTCAGTTCGCCGCTGCCCGCGGCCGTGACGGACAAGCGAGCCGTACCGCCCGCGCCGACCGATTGGTCCGAAGGTTGCGCCGTCAGTTCGGGAGCCGGTGCATCGTTGAGAGCGGCGACCTTTACAGTTACGACCCGACTGGTTACAGTCGCCTGCTGCTCGCCGCTTTGATTCGGATCGGTGTTGGTAACGACCACATAGTAATACGAAGTTCCCGCCGTACCGGTCGGCGCAGTATACTTCGCGCCCGTTGCGCCGGGAATCGGTGTACCGCCGGTCGAACTGTCGGTCGTACTGCTGTACCACTGGTAGCTCAATGTTCCGCTGCCGTACGCCTCGATACTCAGCTCCGCGGTTTCGCCCGCATTGACGGACCGGTCCGAAGGCTGAGCCGAAACGGTCGGGGCCGTGGCGTTCGTCAGTGCTGCCACTGTAACTTTCGCGACCTGGCTTGTGATGCTCGCCGTCTGGTTGCCGGTCTGGCTGGTATCCGTATTGGTTACGACGACGTAATAATACGTCGTCCCCGCCGTACCCGTCGGCGCGGAATACGTCCCGGCTGTCGCGCCGCTGATCGCCGATCCGCCGATCACGCTGTTCGTCGTATTACTGTACCATTGAAAGCTCAGCGTTCCGCTTGCCGTCGCCGACACACTCAACGAAGCGGCGTCGTTCATATTGACGTTTTTATCCGCCGGCTGCATCGTGATCGTCGGTGCGGCGGCGTTCGTCAGCGAGTTGACGGTCACCGTCGCCACACGGCTGGTCGTGCTCGCCGTTTGATCGCCGGTCTGGCTCGTGTCGGTATTGGTTACCACCACATAGTAGTAATCGGTTCCCGCGTTTGAAGTCGAAGCCGAATACGTCGCGTTCGTTGCGCCGCTGATGAGGACTCCGCCCACGGCGCTGTTGGAATTGTTGATGTACCATTGGTAACTCAGCGTCCCGCTTGCCGTGGCCGCTACAGTCAAGTTGGCTGTCTCATTGACGTTTACGTTCTGGTCCGCCGGCTGCGTCGTGATCGTCGGCGCAGCCGCATCCGTCAGCGCGGCGACCGTTACAGTCGCGACTCGACTTGTAGTCTTCGCCGTCTGGTTGCCGGTCTGGCTGGTATCCGTATTGGTCACGACCACGTAATAATACGTCGTGCCCGCTGTACCGGTCGGCGCGGAGTACGTCGCGCTCGTCGCGCCGCTGATCGCCGATCCGCCGGTCGTGCTGTTCGTCGTGCTGCTGTACCATTGAAAGCTTAGCGTCCCGCTTGCCGTGGCCGCTACAGTCAAGTTGGCTGTCTCATTGACGTTTACGTTCTGGTCCGCCGGCTGCATCGTGATTGTCGGCGCAACTGCATTAGTCAGCGCGGAGACCGTGACTTTCGCGACCTGACTCGTGGTATTCGCCGTCTGGTTGCCGGTCTGGCTTGTATCCGTATTGGTCACGACGACGTAATAATACGTCGTGCCCGCCGTGCCGGTCGGCGCGGAGTAGGTTGCGCTTGTCGCGCCGCTGATCGCCGAACCTCCGGTCGAGCTGTTCGTGGCGTTGCTGTACCACTGGTAGCTCAGCGTCCCGCTCGCCGTCGCCGCCACGGTCAGGTTGGCCGTCGCGTTGACGTTCACCGTCTTGTCCGCCGGCTGCGTCGTGATCGTCGGCGCAGCTGCATTGGTCAGCGCGGCCACTGTAACTTTCGCGACCTGACTCGCGGCATTCGCCGTCTGGTTGCCGGTCTGGCTGGTATCCGTGTTGGTCACCACCACGTAATAATACGTCGTGCCCGCCGTGCCGGTCGGCGCGGAGTAGGTCGCGCTTGTCGCGCCGCTGATTGCCGAACCACCCGTCGAGCTGTTCGTGGCATTGCTGTACCACTGATAACTCAGCGTCCCGCTCGCCGTCGCCGCCACGGTCAGGTTGGCCGTCGCGTTGACGTTCACCGTCTTGTCCGCCGGCTGTGTCGTGATCGTCGGCGCAGCGGCATTGGTGGCTGCGCTGGAGCTGATATTGGCTACGGTAATATCGTCGAACGCCAGGTTGGAAGGCTCAACTGATGCCGAATTAAACTTCCAGGTGATTGTGATTGAAGACACGTTCGCGTAATTGTAAGGCGTGCCGCTGTTCAGCAAACTCGATACCTGGACCGTAGCGTTCGAGCTTCCGATCGGCAGCGGGTAACTTCCGCTGCCGCCCAGCGTGGCAATTGTGGAACCGCTCGCATTTTTTAAGACCAGGGTCAGTTGGGTCAGCGTTGCTTCATTTTGACTGAGATCGGGAACCGTGCTGATACCCAGGTCTTTAAAAGTAAAAGAACGGTTCACGGTCGTTCCTTCGGCCATCAACGTAATACTTCCCGTCGCACCGGGCGTGTTCTGGTTGCCCGGGTAAAAAGACGTATTTGCGCTGCCGTTAGGCGGAGTAGTTTGTTCATTTCCGTTCGTAACAATAAACTTGTCGCCGATCTTCTTATATCCGGTTCCTCCTGAGTTATCGACGCCCAAATCGCTGAAGTTATACTTCCCGTCCGCCGTGCCGCTTTGAGCATAAGCTGCCAGTGAAAATAAATTCGATAAAACAAGAACCGCCAGCATCAATATAACCGAAGCTCTCGGCAGTCGGGCTTTGTGTCTTCTGGCACCGCGGTCATATACGTTCATAATTGGCTCCTTCCGCTCCCTACTGCTGCGACGGATATATCCCTGATAGACAAATGATGTAGCTTACAGCCAGGTACGGCTGCATATTATTATGAGGCTGATTGCCTCCGCTGGGCGATAACGCTCCCGCCATGCCGTCCGCTCCCGGAGGTCCGTACAAAGGCTTCGAAGTAGCGGGCCGGCCCGTAGGCGTTGCCTGCGCCCAGAAGTTTCCTGCCGGCGTGGTCAACGCCTGTGTCGCTTCTACGCCGACAGGCGTGTGCGTATGCATCGGAATTTGGGTTTGATTCAGCGTGACCGCCGCATGGCCGACCTGTTGTCCCATCGTCCGGCCGGTTAGGCCGTTTCCTTGCCCCTGCCCGATCGGCGCCGTCCCTTGCAGGTTGGGAAGATTGAAATTATTTACACCGTCTCCTCCATATGTGGTTCCAATAATCGAGAACAAAGCCTGGTTCTGGTTGACCGACATCTGCTGACCGTTACAAAAAGCCCAGCCTTTCGGAGCAAAATTGCCGGAAAATAAACGGATTTCTCCAATAAACGCTTCTGTCATTCGTCTTCCTCCTCCTCAAGGTTTCGACGGGAATTCGCCCTGCACGCAAATAGCGAAGTAAATCGGCAAATAAGGCTGCATATTATTGTGAGTGCCATTCCCCCCCGTGCTGGCAATAGCTCCCGGACTCATGGCCGCCAATGTGCCCGTCGATAAATAAGGCGTTTGCGAATCCGGTTTCGCCCACACGCTCCCCGCCGGCGTAGCGCTGGTTGCGGTAGCGGAAGATGCGCGCGCTGTATGAGAATGCGAAGGCATCTCGGCCGTAGTCAATGTGTGAACGGCATCTCCGCCCGCGGCCCCCAGCGTAATGCCCGCTCCGAAATGAATCGGCACTTTGCCGCGCAGATCGGGCAGATTAAACGTCGAACTTGTTGCCCCGTATGTGCTGCCGACAAGAGTATACAAAGCCTCGTTTCCATTGATCGGAAGGGTTTGGCCTTCACAGGCCAGCCATCCCCTTGTCGCGAAACCGAATGCGAACAAACGAATCTCGCCCAAATAAGCATCGCTCATCCGTCGTCACTCCTTTTCTATACAAGAATGGGGAACAAAAGTCTTTACGGACGCATCGGAAATATGCCGACCAGCGCAATAATAAAGTTTACGGTCAGCGACGGCATCATATTCTCATGAGAGGTTCCGCCCCCGGCCGCCGAAATCGCCTGCGGGCTCATCTGGACGGGCTTGCCCGTCTGCGCATCCGAGTAGATCGGCGCTCCCGCCCAGTACGCTCCGGCCGGCGAAGCCTGCGTACCCGCAGCCGCGACCCCTTGTGCCAGATGAGTATGGGAAGGAAGCTGCGAAACATTCACCGTCTCCGCTTCCGTGCCTCCAGCCGCTCCCCGTGGAAACGAAGCGGAAGAATGAATCGGCACTCTTCCCCTGAGATCGGGCAGTCCAAAAGTCTGCACCCCGTCCCCGCCGTACGCGGTTCCAAGTAGGGCAAACAATGCTGTATTATCGCGAATAGCCAGAAGCTGCCCCTGGCACAATGCCCATCCTCTCGGCGCGAACTTGCCTGCAAAAATACGAATTTCTCCCATATACGGATCAGCCATTTTCGATTCTCCCTTCGTGGTTCAAGCTTGCGCTTCCCGCCGTGTCCGACCACTCCATGACTACATCCAGCTCCGACGCCGACTCCACGCGAAAACGCAGACGTTCGTACAGCCGCCGCGCCGCGGGATTGTCGAGCCGCACATGCAGTCCGACCCGCAGCCTCTGCCGCGCCGCTTGCGTTTGCAGATCGCGAATGACCCGCGTGCCGATGCCGTGGTTTCGAAAAGGCGATAGTACCGCAATGTCCACAATCCACAGCATCCCGTCCTGAGCCGCCGTCGTTACCTGTCCGGCCCTTTGCCCGTTTGCGCCGATTACATAAACCTCCGGCTTTTCATACCGCATCTCGTAAGACCGCCGTCGAAATTCGTACTGCATTTGCAGAAACCAGGCCCGCTGCTCTTTGTTCCATCCCCAGCTTTCCATTTCCTCGCGGCGCGAGTCCGCGTAAACCTTGTACAGAAACCGCTGTTCTTCTGCTGCGCTCCCCGCTGCAATCATCGAAACTTCGCTCACGCCAAGCCTCCTTCCGGATAATCTCTCCCTTTATTCACATAATAATTCCAATAAATATCATTTTCAATAAAAATATTCTCTTATTCAAGTTGAATCCGGTCCAATGTCAACAAAATATGTATATTTGTTCCTGCGCTTTTGACCATCATTTTTTGTCGAACGCCGCTGCATTGGGTACAATGACCGTAAGCGGTATCATTTATATATAGATACAGGGGATACAGGAGGCGGGATATCATGAGCCAAAAACCGTTGATCGGCATGATGCTGGGCTGGAAAGTCACGGGCGACTTGATGCGGGCCTATGCGCTGGCGGCCGACTATTACGGAGCGGAGCTGTACTATTTTCACACGTGGGATATGAAAGAAGACTCGATCGTCGGGATGCAGCTGGAGGACAACGAATGGGTGCGCAAAGAGTTTCGTTATCCCGACGTCGTCTACGACAACACCCGCCGACGGGGCAACCGCCTGTTCGAGAACGCCTACCGCAGGATCGAAGGTATTCCGATCGATCATACGCTTAAAGGCCGGGCTTACGGCAAGATCCGGATTTACAATATGATTCGCAAGAACGCCGAGCTCAAGCAGCATTTGATTCCGTTCATGTCCGTAAGCGAACCGGAGAAGACTCTGGCGTTTATCGAGAAACATAAGCGGGTCATCCTGAAGCCGGACGGCGGCGCGATGGGCGAACGGATCTTTACCGCGGAGCTTACGGAAAACGGAATCGAGCTGTACGACCAGCAGTATCTGCACCGTCTGGACCGCGAAGAAACGCTCAAGGTCCTTGATATGCTCGTTTCCAAAAAGTACTGCGCGCAGAAGATGATCCGCAGCGTTACGCCGCACGGGTACCCTTTTCATATCCGTATCCATGTGTCCAAGAACGGACAAAACCAATGGACCGTCCCGTACAAATCGGTCACGCTCTCGATGAAACCCCAGGTGAAGATCACCAACAGCGATTTTACTTACCGGGGAACGATCATGTGGCCCGAGTATCTGAGGCACCAGTTCGGCGAGAAGGAAAACGGACCGATGGACCGAAAGCTAACCGACTACGGCATTCATCTGGCCCAATATCTGGAGGACAAGATCGGCGGCGGCTTCCATGAGCTCGGACTCGATCTGGGCGTGGATTCGAAAAACCGATTCTGGCTGTTCGAAGCCGGTCTCGGTCTTCCGAGAACGCCTTATTTCCAAATGCAATCGGCGGTGCCTGCTGTGGCATACACGCTTTACGTGTTGAAGAAACATCGCGAACAGATTGGGAAACGCGAAGTTTAGGGAGGAAACCAGATGAGCCAAAGACCGCTGATCGGCATGATGCTGCGCTGGAAAGGCGAATTATCTCTACTGAGGGCATGCGCGCTGGCGGCCGCTCACTATGGAGCGGATTTTTACAGCTTCCATTACTCCGATATCCGGGAAGATTGTATTGTCGGAACGGCTTTGGAAGACAACGAATGGGTTCGCAGGGAGTTTCCGTACCCGGACGTAATTTACGACGGTATGCGGCGCCTGGGCATCGCCCGATACGAGGAGGCGTACCGCAAGCTGGAAGGCATTCCGCTCGATCATACGCTCAAAGGACGATCGACGACCAAAACGAAGGTCTACAACCTGATCCGGAATCACGAAGAGCTGAGCCGCAGCCTGATTCCTTTTATCCGGCTGCGGGATGCGGACAGCGTCCTGGAGTTCCTGGATCAGCATAAGCAGGTGGTGTTCAAGCCGAACGGAGGAGCAAAAGGCCGGGATGCGTTTACGGTGGAAGCCAAAGGCGATCGGATCGAATGGTTCGATCAGCAGACGCTGCGCAGCTTCGCCAGGGAAGAACTGGCGCAGCATATAGAGCCGCTGCTGGACGAAAATTACCTGGTTCAGCAGATGATCCATAGCGAGATGCCGCAGGGTTTTCCTTTTCACGTTCGCTCGCATGTGTCCAAGAACGGACAAAACCGCTGGGTCGTCGCGTTCAAATCAGTCTCGTTATCGCTGGTGCCGCATATGAAGATCACCAATAACCCCGCTGTCTACCGGGCATCCAGTACCTGGGCCGATTTTCTCATGCATCGGTTCGACGAACAACCCGGCGGCGAAGCGGATACGAGAATCGACGAGTACTCCATGCTGCTGGCACAGGTTCTCGAAGACAAGATGGGAAACGGATTCCATGAAGCGGGGCTGGATCTGGGCATCGACAGCAGCGGACGCATCTGGTTGTTCGAAGCCGGTCTCGGCGTTCCGCGCAGCTTCTATTCCCAGATGCAGCTCGCCCTGCCGGGGATCGCCTATACGCTTTACGTACTGGAGCGGCACCGGGCGGAGCAAGGAATGTAACGCCGTCGGCCGGAAGGAAGATGAAGTTTTGAAGCGCGGCGCAAAAAGTTCCGGAGCTTCGTCGTTGTCAGCGGCGGGGCTCTTTTCGCTGTTTTATTTTTTCGCGGCGGAAGGCTTTACACTCACGTATACGTGATGGTTTATACTTTTTCAAAGAAGGGAAGGTGAACCATGATCCGGATCGGAGACCTGGCCAAAAGGGCGAAGATCAGCAAAAGAACGCTCCATTATTACGAACAAATCGGACTGCTGCCGCCCAGTATCGTGATGGAAAACGGATATCGCTACTATGACGATGATTCGGTGCTCCGCCTTCAAAAAATTCTGCTGCTGAAATCGATCGGCTATACGTTGGAACAAATCAAACAACTGCTGCAAGATCGGCAAAGCGCGCAGGAAAAAGAAAATTGGGCCGCTTCTTTCGACGAACAAATCGAATTTATCGAACGAAAAAAAGCGGAATTGGACCGGAAGCAGTATTATCTGCGGGCCGCCGCTCATGTGATCCGGCTCAGCGGCACCCGCGATGCGGAAGATTTACTCCAGGTGATCGAAGCGTTGGAAGACCGACCGCTTGTAGACGGGGTTGTGCCGGCCGAATTCGGAGACGATCTGCCGTTTACTTCAGAGGAGAAAAACATCCTGAATCGCCTGCCCGTCCTGGGAAGCGAGGATAAGCGGATGGAAGAAATGTTCAGCATTTTTCACCGGATCAAAGCGATTATGCCGGCCTCCCCGCATTCTCCGGAAGCACAGGCCGCCGCCGGCCGCTTGTACGAGTTGACGCTGGATTTATTCGAAGGCGATGAAGAGCTCGCGCAAAAGTACGGGGACCTCATCAAACCCGCTCCCGGCGAGAAACCTGTCGTCATGGGCATGGACAGCGAATTCGTGGCTTACCTCGATGAAATGATCGAATTTTTCCTGAAGGAGAGAAAGGGGAATCGAGATGAAGAACAGTAGACGATGGAAATTTGCGAAAAAAAACGCCGGGCCTCTGCTCGTACTGGCGGGCGGACTGATCTTGCTGCCGGCCTGCGGAGCGGAAGAAGCTCAAGACTCCGATGACATCCTTGTAGAAGTCGTCGTCGAAAGCGACGGAAGCACGGCGGCCGACCTTGAGGTGGACGTCAATGCCCGCGAGAATCCGGAAAGCGTTGTACTGGATTCCGTCGAAGTTCCTTACCGGGAAACCTTTGCCGTCTCCAAAAACGTATTCATCCCGCTGACCTCCACTCACGTCCGGGCGAAAGCGGCCGGCGATGCCAGTTGGATAAGCTGTACGATTCTGTATGACGAAGAAGTCGTCGCGACCCACAAAGCGCGGGGAGACCATGCGGAAGCCGCCTGCGAGAAGGTATTCCGTCTGGGTCCGGGATGATCGCAATCGCGGACTTTCCGTTGATTGCCAGTGCCTTTTACGACTTAAATCGGATCGGTTGACGCAGCAAAGACCGCTCCGAAGAGCGGTCCCGCGTTCCATCTTATTTCCCCGCCGAGCGCAGGAATTTCTCCAGCGCAGCCGGGTCGGTGATGCTATGGTTGCAAGCTTCGTCATCCATGCAAACGTACTGCCCTACGGAAGACAAATTGTCCGGCGAGCTGCCTTTGAGCTTAACGTTGAAGAATCCCAGATCCTGATGGCGATTGCAGAACGCGCAGTACCCTTTGCGGTTCGTCGCCGTAATCTGTCCTTCGATCCCGACGAAATCCCCGGCCCGCGGGTACACGATAAACAGGCGGTGCACGGCCGGATCGACCCATCTCAAGTACGTCGTATGATGCAGGTCCAGCGTCGGCAGGTCCGGCGCTTTCAGCTTCTTGACCTTGGAAAACAGCTTCTGAATCCGTTTCGGCGCAATATCCGGGAAAGGAATCAGGTATGCGTCCAGCGCATTCAGATAGTCCTGAATCTCGTGCGCGGCTTCATAGGTTCCGAGCCGCTCCAGCAGTTCTCTTTGCTCCTCGGTCAGCTCGCCGAAAGCTTCGAGCGCGTTGACGACGGAGGTGTACCGGACGGTTTCCAGCACTTTGCGGTCCGCGACGGTGCGCAGCGCTTTCAGCAGGAAATCGGCTTGTTTGCGGATGACGTTCAGTTGATGATTGTGAATAAACGGTGTTTGGGTTTGCATAGCATTCAGCCCCTTATTTATGATGATCGAGCCATAAGGTGCGAAGCCTGCGGGTTGAACCGTTATGGAACTGCCGGGGAGCGATAGATGATCTGGTCATCGCGCCCTACACAAAGTCCGCCCCTATTCAGGCTTCGCGTAAGGCTGTTGTGATAAACGAGCAATCCGGTGCTGACCAAGTTGCCACGGTATAACCCCCAATCGAATCGGTATGCAAGAAGTATAGCAGGGCGAAGCTCTATAGACAACGCCGGACTATGCAAAAAAAGACCGTTCCGTAGAACGGTCCCGATCTTACTTCCCCACCGACAGCAAAAAGTTCTCCAGCGCCGTCGTGTCGGTAATGCTGTGGTTGCAGGCTTCATGGTCCATGCAGATATACTTGCCTACGGAAGAGAAGCTGTCCGGCGAAACGCCGTCTTTCTTCACGTTGAAAAGCCCCAGTTCCCGATGCCGGTTGCAGAACATGCAGAAGCCTCTTTTATTCGCGGCCGTGATGCGCCCTTCGACGCCGAGCAGCCGGTCCGCGTACGGATACACGATAAACAACCGGTTCGTGGCGATATCGCTCCAACGCAGATACGTGGTGTGCGCGTAGTCGACGATCGCAAGTTCCAGCACTTTCAGCTTCTTCGCTTTCGGAAACAGCTTCTGGATCTGGTTCGGCGTCACTTCGGGAAAAGGAATCAAATAGGCTTCCAGCGACTCCAGATAATCCGCGATCTCTTCCTCCGCGGCGCACGCCGTAATCCGCTCCAGCAGCGTCTTCTGTTCCTCCGTCAGTTCGTCGAAAGCCGCGACCGCTTTGGCGGCCGCCGTTTCTTTAACCGTTTGCAGCACGATGCGATCCGTAATCCCGCGCATCGTTTTCACAACGAAATTCGCCTGTTTCTTGATTATATTGAGTTGAACATTATGAATAAATGCGTTTTGCATGTCTTTCATCCCCTTATTGCCGCGGTATAGCTTCTATCTGGCAAACGTAATGTAGTCGATATTGATCGGCTCCAGCCCGTCCCGGCGCAGCAGCAGATTAATCTGTCCCCGGTGATACTGCCCGTGCAGCGCGACATGGGTGAGAATATCCCGGGCCGACGACGTGAAGACCCGTCCGCTGCTGTTGGCGTAGGTCACGATTCGATCGGGATCTTCTTCGGCCGCTGCGGCGAAAAACACTTCGAAATCTTTCTTGTTCCGCTCCGCCATTTCCGCGCAGTGCGCCAGATCCGCATCCGGCCAGATCGCGATGCCCGAGCTGTCTTCTCCTTGAAGCCGCATCAGCCAGACCCGCTCCGCATGCAGCAGATGAGCGAACAGGCGTACCTGCCGCTCTCCGGCCCCTTCGCTTTGCAGCGTTTCCAGCATATTTCGATTCGCCCAGTCAAGATGATTGAACATATTTCGGATGGTTTTCACGGCTTTCGCCTCCTCGATAATCAATCCGTTCCCTGCCGAGTATCGCGCGTGCCCGGCTCCGTCCGATACTGAATCAACCGCTCCGTCTTCCCCATGTACTCCTCGCTGCCGCTGCGGCCGACTTCTTCGAACCCGATGCTCTCCAGCATCCGCCGGCTTCGAAGATTCGATTCGTGCGTTTCCGCGGTAAAAAAGTCCAGTTGGCATTCGCTGCGTCCGTAGTCCAGCATCAGCAGTGCGGCCTGCCGGCCGGCGCCCCGGCCCCAGACTCCGCTGTCGCCGATCGCAATTCCCAGCTCGGCCGAGCCGCCGCCGATTCCCGCCAGATCGGCGTAGCCGATCAAGCGGCCGCCTCGTTCGATGCCCAGGCGGACGAAGTCGGCTTTGCCGCTGCGTACCACGGATTCCCACCAGCGGCGAAGCTCCTCGGGATCGCGATTCGTTCCCCACTCGTTCGCTTCGCAGAATGCTTCGTCCCGGCTCCAGCGCAGCACGGTTTCGTAATCGTCCATCGTCAACGCCCTTAATGCGATCGAAGCTTCGTCCCTCACGCTCATCATTCCTCCTCCGGCAAAGTAGCCCTCCCTACCGCTTCTCCACCGGGAACCGCAGCACCGTTTTAAGTCTGGCCGGCTCCGTCTTTCGCGGATCGGACAGGTAGATTTCGCAGTGCGTCGGACTGGAGCGAATCCACCCGGTTTCCCGGCAAAAATCCTCCATCCGCGCGAAGCTGGCCGGCTCGTCGTCGAAGCTGCCGGTGTGCATCATCTGACAGCTCGGCCCGTCCGGCACGCTTTCGCTTTTGACCGACATTTTGACCGCGTAGCTCAGGCTGTACAGGGCTTGCATTTCCAGAACGAATTCGTCCCGGTTGGGGTCTCCTTCGCCGTCGAGCATCAGAAAAGGGATAGCGGGCACATCGACGATCTCCGGCTGCTCCTTCGGCTGATACAGCGCTTTGAAGTCCTTTTTGTAATCCACCTGCCGCTCCATAACGATCCTCTCCTTTCGAAAATGAAAAGAAAAGCCGCAAGGCTTGTTCTCCCCCGAAGCTCCGCGTACATCCGTGCCTGTTTATCCCGCGCGTTCGATTCCTTCTCTTCCTCCGGCGGCCCGGGCTGCTTCCGGCGTCGCATACGCGCGCCCCGCTTGGATCTGTTTGCGCAGATAAGCGTCGTAGATAAACGTGCCCGCCGGAAGAAAGCCCAGCAGCACGGCCGACAGCAGCATTTTGAACGACCAGCGCAGCCTGCCGTAAGCATGCAGGGCGGCGATCAGATACAGCGGAAACAAGATCCCGTGGATCATGCCCGAGATTCGAACCGCGTCCCCGCTGTCGGCCATATATTTGAGCGGCATGGCGACAAACAGCAGAAATAAAAACGAAATCCCTTCCAGATAACCGGCGAGCCTGAACCTTCCGAGCACCGTTTTCAGCATAATTTCTCCCTTGACGTTTATATAGGATGTATACGTTTCATTTTACCGAAAAAGCACGTGCGTTCTCAACTTTTCCGTCTATCAAAAAATTTTTGGCCGCAGCGCTTGACTTAAACCATGGTTTAAGTCCTATGATGAATTTGTCGACAGTAACCGCTAGGATTTGGAGGCCTCCACCATGAACTATTTTTCGATCAGCGAAGCCGCGGCGCAGTTCGGGGTTCCGGAATCGACGCTGCGCTATTATGAGAAAAAAGGCTTGATCCCCCTGCTTGAACGCGACGAAGCGGGACGCCGGATGTTCTCGGAATTTCATATGATCCTGCTGAAAGTCGTGATGAATCTCAAACGCACCAACATGCCGCTCGGCTCGATCCGGCAGTATGTCAACTGGGTCGTCGAAGGCGACGGCACCACGCGGCAAAGGCTCGATATGATGCTTAAACACCGGCAGAACGTGCTGTACGAGATTTCGGTGATGCACGAAGCGCTCGACGGAATCAATATCAAGATCGCCACTTATGAAGAACGCGTGCAGAGACAGTCTTTGCAGCAGGTTTCCAAATAAAATAACCTAACAGAAAAGAGGAACTGCAATGAAACTGACAGGAAACACGATCTTGATCACCGGCGGAGGCTCGGGAATCGGACTGGCTTTTGCGGAACGCTTTTTACAACTGGGCAATACGGTCATCGTCTGCGGACGGCGCGAGCATGTGCTGGAAGCAGCCAAAGAGCAGCATCCCGGACTAATCTCGCGGGTCGCCGATCTGGACACCGCGGAAGGACGCATCGGGCTGTTCGACTGGGTAACGACGAATTATCCGGACATCAACGTGCTGATCAATAACGCCGGCATCCAGCAGCGGTTCAGCATACTGAAAGCCGACGCGAGAAACAACTGGGAAGAATTGAGCCGTGAAATTACGACGAATCTCGACGCTCCCGCGCATTTGTCTTTCCTGTTCGCTCCGTACTTTGCGGCCAAGGAAGCTGCGGCGATTCTCAATGTAACTTCCGGCCTGGCCTTTACGCCGTTCGCGATCGGACCGCTGTATTCGGCAACCAAAGCGGCGCTGCACTCTTTCACGATAAGCCTCAGGCTCCAACTGTCCGAATCGTCGGTCGAAGTGATCGAAATCGCGCCGCCGGCGGTCAATACCGACCTCGGCGGAGCCGGACTGCATACGCACGGGGAACCGCTGGACGAGTTTACGAACGGCATTTTCGAAGGACTGGAAGCGGGTCTGCCGGAGGTCGGCTACGGTTCTTCCGTGGACCGCCTGCGCATGTCGCGCGACGATACGGATAAATATGCGGCGCAGATGTATGAGACGATGAAGAGTTATATCCAGTAACGGGCGTCCCGCAAGCTTAGCCTAGACTTCGCTCCATGCAAACCCAAACAGACCGCTCTCGTTGAGAGACGGTCTGTTTGGCCGATTGTGCGCTGTGCCTCCAGCCGGTTCAGCACTGCTGCCGCGCGTACACGCCGTCGAGATAATAGGCCATGGCTTGAAGCGAATTTTGGGCAAAATCCACTCGGAATCCGTCCATCTTGTGCTCCGTTACAACCTGCTGCATCGCCTCCGGCATACTGGCCGCGTTCGCATACCCGACCATAATCGCGCTTTGCGCCTGAAGCAGCTCGTAATACGCTTCCGCCTCGATGCCTTCCACCCGTTCGGTCAGCAGGCCGACGATCTTCTCCAACAACCGAAACAATCCCAGGCTTACTTTCAGCGTCGTTTCGTAATCGATATTCTTCTCCAGCACCGTGCTCTTGATCGCAATCAGCCGGATCAGCACGGAGTCCAGATCCAGGATGCTTTCCATCTCTTTGAGAAAAAAACGTTTGAATTCGGCATAAGTCATCGACTTTACCGGAAGCAGCAGACGCTCGAAATCCGCGAATCGCTTCTCGTACTCCAGGAACATGATCTCCATAAAAAGCGTTTCTTTGGTGCTGTAGTAGTAAAACATCGTGCCTTTCGACACCTTCGCCGCCCGGGCAATATCGCTCATCTTGATCTCTTCGAACGTCCCCCGCTTATACAAATCAAGCGCCGCGTCCAGAATCAACCTCGCTTTTTCCGCTTTCGCGCTGTCCGTCATCGCTCTCTTCACGTCGTCCCCCCGCTCTGCATCATCCGTGTTTGACCTAAGGTCAATGGTATGGAAGGACAACCGGATTGTCAATGCGGTTCACGGCTCGGATTTGGAGCTTGGGCGTTACTTCACCATGCCCATAATGACCCGGTCCATCGCTTTGTCGCTGAGCAGCCGTGCCATGGCAACCGACGGTTTCGCCATTTTCCCGACCGCGTATCGCGTTCTGGGCTTCTCCGACCGGATCGCTTTGACCACCGCGTCCGCTACGACCGACGGAGGCGACGCGGCGCCGGGTTTGTACGACGATCGATGCAGGTTCGACAGCGCCTGGGCCTGCTTGCGGTACGGCCCGTTTCCCGAATTGCGCAGCAGCGGCGATCCCGAAACCTGGGCGAATTCCGTATCGATGGAACCCGGTTCAATCACGACCACGTCGATTCCGAACGGCTTCACTTCCACTCTCAAGCAGTCCGACCACCCTTCCAGCGCGTGCTTGCTCGCATGGTACCAGCCTCCCAGCGGAGAGTGCATTTTCCCGGCGACGGACGAGGTGCTGATGATCTTCCCGCTTCCCTGCTTGCGCATATGGGGCAGCACCAGCCGCGTAATCTCCGCCAGACCGAACAGATTCACTTCGAATTGATACCTGGCATCTTCCAGACTCACTTCTTCGATACTTCCATATAATGCGAAACCCGCATTGTTGAACAGCACGTCGATCCGCCCCTGCTCCCCGATGACTTTTGCCGCGCACGCTTCGATATCCTCCTGCCTGGAAATGTCCATCTGCACCGCGATTGCGCCAAGCTCCTGAAGATCCCGCATAGATTCGAGCCGTCTCGCCGCCGTGTACACAATGTATCCTTCGGCCAACAATTTCTTCGCCGTTTCTTTGCCGATTCCTGCCGACGCTCCCGTGATTAACACGACTTTTCCGCTCAATCCAAGCACCTCCGCTTTGTGATGAATGTGTAATAAATAGATATTGCATTATAATTGACCTAAAGTCATTGACTTAAAGTCGATAATAGATGACCCGGAGTCATTTGTCAACAAAACGTGTAGCTTTGGAAGAGAAAAAGCAGAAACGGCATTGAACGCGGAGTACAAAAAAACGCTGCTCCCGTTGGCTGAATTGCCGGAGAGAAGCGCGTTTTGGCGTTTTATAAAAGTAGATTTGAAAACTGTTACGATAGATGAGCGAGAATATTCACAAGTCTGCCGAACGGATCGCGGACGAAAAAGCGCCGGACTCCCCAGGGCTCGTCAACCGGCCCGTATACGACTTCGAACCCGGCGTCCGTCATCTTTTTATAACAGGCTTCGAGTTCGTCCACTTCGATAGACAAATCCGGCGTCGGCGTATCCGATCCTCCCTGCGAAGCGAAACTGATCTGGATGCTCATCGATTCGTCCGAGCCGTAAGTTGCGATCCAGCCGTGATCCATCAGCAGATCGAGCCCGAGCACGTCGTGGTAAAAAACTTTGGCAGCGGCAATATCCGGGGTATCGATATTTGCGACGATTCGTTTGATCTTCATGCCAAGCGCCTCCCGATCGGGTATTTGTCACCATGGATAGAATCTATTTATATCGCAGCAAAAAAAGGAATATAAAATACGATAAAGAAATAAAGGGAAACCACTATTTTTAAAAAAAGGAGCATATCCAATGACTCGCATCAAATTGGGCAGCCTGCTGCTGTGTCTAATCCTCGTATTGGCCGGCTGCGGACAGCCTTCTTCTCTGCTGACCGAGGTCAAAGAAAAGAATTTGAACAAAGACATCCTTTCGTTTATCGAGCAGACGGACGCCGACAGCGGGCTTTATTTATTTTCAAGAGCAGGCGAAACCTCGTACATCATCTGCAACAATAAGCATGTCGTGCAGGGCGAACAAGCGGTTTATATCGAATCCGTCGACGGCGTCGTCAAAAACAGGGAATTGGAAGTTCGTATAGAGGAAGGGTACACCGAAGATTACGACGACGAGAGGCTGGGCAAGCTCAGAGTGTTCAAGATTAACGACGGAGCAGATTTCGATTCGATTCGGATGTTGAAAAATCAAAAAGATACTCCGTTCGACGTAGTCGGCGGATAGAAGAATATTATTCGGGCCGAGCCGCCGATACCGAGAAAAACAGATCCGTGCGCTCACCCGTTTCGATCACTCTCGTTTTGCGCAGCTCGATGTCCAGGTCCGCAAGCCCGTCGAACAGCCGAAGCCCCTCGCCCAGCAGCACGGGTATAATCCCGATTTGCAGCTCGTCCACAAGGCCTGCCCGCAGCAGCTGCATGCCGAGCTTCGTACCGCCCACTACCGTTACTTCTTTGTCTCCGGCCGCCTGCTTCGCCAGTGCAACCGCGGCTTTCGCGCCGTCCACAAAAGTAATACTGAGCCTGTCGTTCTCCTGCGGTTTGTTATTCGGGATCCGGCTCGTGACGACAAAGATCGGCACCTGGAACTCGTAATCGACCGCGTAAGAATCCGGAGGCGCCATATCGAACGTTGTGCGTCCCATGATCACGGCTCCGGTAGCGAAAACCGCCTCCCGCATCAATTCGCTTTCGCCAAGCTCCTGCATATCCGGGTACAGCGCCGACATTCTTCCTTCTGCATCGTTCACGAATCCGTCCAGCGACATCGTCATTCCGAATACGACTTTGGTCATGCGGATCGCGTCCTTTCGAAAATAGAGATTAGAGGTTTAAACGTTTTGTCAGTTCCGCTTCGGTCAGATGCCGGGTCAGCCGATCCAGTTCTTCCGAAGCAAACCAATCCCGCTCAAGCCCTGGATCGCTGCCGTACTTCACTACATGCGTTACAGCTAGAGGCGGCATATAAATATTGTGAGGCTTCATCGGCTGGACATGAATGCTCTCCCCCTCCTCGATCAAACGCAAATTAAGTCCACCCGCATCCGTAAGCTCCGCGTAAGCGATCCAACCTTTTTCCACAATATAAATTTCCCGCACACCCTGATGATAATGACTGTTCTGCCAGGCTCCGTCTTCCGCGCTCTCCGTTCGAATATAAGAGCTGCCGTCGGAAGCGGCCAGCCGAAATCTTTTCTCCCCGTTTTCCATCTCGTGATGTTATGTCTCCATTATAATAACAGGAACTTACGTTCGCAATAACTTTATTCATCGGTGTTCTTTTTTCTTCGATTGACACTTTTAAGGTTCCGCTATATGATGGCTGTAAATGAGTGAGTACTCACTTTTAATTAAAAGACTTTGGAGGTGCTTCATGGCAATCTCTAACGATATTTGTCTGCGGGCAAGCGGCGTCGGGCGAAGTTTCGGGGGCAGGAAAGTGCTGCGTGACATCAGTCTCGAAGTGGAAAAGGCCGAGATCTTCGGACTGCTCGGGCCGTCGGGTGCGGGCAAAACGACGCTGGTCAAACTGCTGGCGGGCATCGACGAAGCTTCGGCCGGGCATGTCGAGCTGTTGGGAACGAAGCTGCCCAAATTGTCGATGCTCAAACGCATCGGCTATATGGCGCAGTCGGACGCGCTGTATATGGAATTATCCGCGAGCGAGAACCTGAAATTTTTTGGAAAATTGATGGGACTCAAAGGCGAACCGCTCAAGCGGAGAATGCAGCATGTGGTCGATCTGGTCGGTCTGGGCGAGCATCTGCGCAAGCCCGTTTCTTCTTATTCGGGCGGCATGAAGAGACGATTGTCGCTTGCGATCGCGCTGATCCACGAACCGGAAGTGCTGATCCTCGACGAGCCGACCGTCGGTATCGACCCGGTCATGCGGCAGTCGATCTGGGACGAGCTGCGGGAGATCAGCGCGGGAGGCGCGACGATCATCGTGACCACCCACGTGATGGACGAAGCGGAGAAGTGCCATCGGCTCGGCATGGTGCGGGATGGCCGCCTGATTGCGGTCGGCACGCCGGACGGCCTCAAACAAGATACCGGCAGCGATACGATCGAACAAGCTTTTCTTTACTACGGAGGTGTCCGCTCATGAGAATCCGCGCGCTCGCGTCGCGAATCATCCGGCAGTTTATCCGCGACAAACGTACTATGGCTCTATTGATTGTCGCTCCGCTGCTCGTTCTGTCCCTGATGTATCTGGTGTTCGACAGCGACGACTATGTCCCGAAGCTCGGAACGATCGACCTGCCGGACGCAATCGTCCAGCAGTTGGAGAGCGAAAGCGTCGAGCTTCACCGCTACCCGGACGCCGCCGAAGCGGATGCCGCGCTGGCGGAGCAGGACATCGACGCGTACCTGTCGCTGGACGGCGCGACGCCGCAACTCAAGCTCGAAGGCAGCGATCCGTCCAAGAACCGGGCCGTTCAGCTCCTCGTTGCCCGCACGTTAAGCGATCTGCCGATGCCCGGCGCAGCGTCCGGAGCAGCCGCGGCGGCGCACGTCGAACCGGCGATCGGCTACCTGCACGGCGGCGAGGACATGACTGCTTTCGACAGCCTCGGCCCGATCTTTATCGGCGTATTCGCCTTCTTCTTCGTGTTCCTGATCGCGGGCGTGTCGTTCCTCAAAGAGCGGACAAGCGGAACGCTGGAACGGCTGCTCGCCACTCCGCTGCGCCGCTGGGAGATTGTGGCCGGCTATATCATCGGGTTTGGCGTGTTCACCGGAATCCAGGCGATCCTGATCGCGACTTACTGCATCCACGTACTGGGCCTTATGATGGACGGATCGCTGGGCCTGGTGCTGCTGATGACGCTGCTGCTCGCCGTGACCGCGCTCAGCTTCGGCATGCTGCTGTCCACGCTCGCCAACACGGAGTTCCAGATGATCCAGTTCATTCCGATCGTGATCGTGCCGCAGATCTTCTTTTCCGGCTTGTTCGATCTGGACACGATGTCACCGTGGATCAGCTGGCTGTCCCATATCATGCCGCTGAAATACGGTTCGGAAGCACTGCGGAATATCATGCTGCGCGGCGAAGGCTGGAGCGGAATCGCTCTCGACGTTTATGTGCTGATCGGTATCTCCTTCTTGTTTATGGCCGCAAACGTGCTGGCCCTGAGGAAATATCGTAAGATATAAGCAGTACAGAATATAAGGATGGTCGATCATGACGGAAAATAACGAACAATGGCTGGAAGAGCTGCTGAAGCTGGCCGAGAGCGACGGAGGCAAGAAAACGGAGAAACAAGCGCGAATCCTGGAAGCCGCGATCGATATTTTTGCCGAAAAAGGCTTCGCCGTCGCGTCCACAAGCGAAATCGCGCAAAAAGCCGGCGTAGCCGAAGGCACGATCTTCCGGTATTACAAAACGAAGAAGGAGCTGCTGCTGGCAATCGCCGGTCCGATCGCGCTCAAGCTGGCCGCGCCGTTCGTCATGCGCGAGTTCGCAGTCAAAGTACTGGACAATCCGCATCCGCCCGAACAGGTGGACCAGTTCTTCCGCTCCATCGCGAAAGACCGTTTTCAGTTTGCGCGCAAGAACATCAAAATGCTGCGGATCTGGATTCACGAAATCCCGTATCAGGCCGAACTGCTGGAGCAGGTGCAGACGCTGTTCCAAGAGATCGTTTACACGCGGATCGACAAGATCATCCGGCATTACCAGGAGCTCGGGCAGATCATCGAAGCGCCTCCGTGGCGGGTGCTGCGAACGGCGGTCAGCTTATTCGTCGGCATGGTCGTCACCCATCTGCTGATCCTGCCGATCGACGAAGCCGACGAGGACGAAGAGATCGATCGTACGATCGATCTGCTGATGCACGGACTGTCGCCGCGGGGACGATAGACGGAAGCCTGTCGGCCGGGCGAACATAATGGGATACCTGAAATTGAATACCGGCAGCAGGAAAAGACCGCTCGGGCAGAGCGGTCTTTTGTCGGATCTACAAGTCAAACAACCCAGCCATCGCCTTTGCGTTCACCTGAATCCGGAAACAGAATAAAGTCATGCTCGCCGAGCGGTTCGGTAAAGATCATTCGTCCTTCACTCCTTTCCGCTCCGCTTCCGCCAATTTCTCGTCCAGTCTCGCCTGCTGCCGCAGATGGTGACGACTATGAATATCGATCAGCTCGAACCACTCCCGGGCATTCAGCCAGCCGAACCAGCCGTGGCGCACTTTACCGGATGGATTAACTGCGGGCAGCCGGGCTTCCCACTCATTCAGCTCGCGGATAACCCGGTCCAGTTCGTCGATCAGCTCCGCTTTGCTTCTAGGATTAGGCGTATCGTTGACGGGCTCATCCAGCTTCACGCGCACGTCGGGCCAGCTTTTTTCCAAAAATACAATCTCGCCGGTTTCGCTCTTGCCGCCGGGTTCTTCATACCGCGCGTCCGCGCAGGTTTGCATGTGCCCCATATACTCGTCCGCCACGCCGATTACATGAACGATCATCTGCCCCACCGACCACACGTCCGGCTCCGATTGATATCGAAGCTGTTCCAGCGTATATCGGTCCAGCTCACGTTTATACCGTTCGATCGCAGCCGAAGAATTGCTCAGCATCCCCACTTCGCCTCCTTCACGATTTTGATTGATTCCACGTTAACAGAGATGCTCGTTCGCAGCAATTGTATATCCAATCGGATACCGGGACAGGAGAAGCAGCCATGCGAAAAAGCCGTATCTTCGAAATCGTAACCTCCGAGAGCGGAGATACAGCTTTTTTTTCATGAGTCGATACGGGAACGGCCAGTCTTGTTTCAATCTTTCTTCGTTCTCATAATCGGATCTTGATCGTGGAATGCGATGCAGCTCGGTTTGTCAAAGTTAACGATCCTGCACTGTCTAGTAAAAGCAGCAGCGGTACGCGCAATCAGGTACACAGCCGTCGGTGAATCGAACCTGGCCTCCTTATAAATCTCCGCAAACTCTTTCAAATCCGGACCTGACAGATCCTCCAGCCAATCGCACGCCCATTCGTCGTCTTCTTCAGCCAACGGATTATATTCCTGACAAATAAAAAACGTGCCATCCCATAAGTTATCCATATCGTATTCAAAATAGATTGCTTTGGCCGGTTTCTTGTTCGCAGCCGAAACGGCTTTCTTTAATGCGGCTTGAAGTTCGCCTTCGTAACGGGTCAAATCGGTGTCTCGAATCTGCTCGGCCTGGTCTTGGCCCGCTTTTTCGCAGCACCAGTGAAAATATCGGTCTTCAATATCCTCCAAATCGGACTCAAACAAAAGTTCTTGCATATTATCCAGTTCCGAGAAAATGTCCATCTGCATAAACTCCTTAGAACGATGTTAGGTCTCCAGCTCTTTTTTAATCGTCAGATATCGTTCCGCTCCGAGCAACAACTCGCTGTAAAAATACATATAAGTTCCGGGGTACGAATCGAACGGACGGTTGTGGTATTTCAATAAATCTTCATTAAATTGTTTGTAAAAAGTCAGAATCTGCTGGTTTTTGCGGGTTGTTTGGACGGTATCCAGATAGCTTTTCAGCTCGATGAGTTTGCGATGGGTATAATTCAGAACGTCCCGAATGTCTTCCTCCGTCAGTAAGTCGTAAGCTATCGTTCTCGCGTTCCAGTGGTTTTCGAATATTTCTTTCCGGTCGTT
Organism: Saccharibacillus sp. CPCC 101409; assembly: GCF_030518235.1. Lineage (GTDB taxonomy): Bacteria > Bacillota > Bacilli > Paenibacillales > Paenibacillaceae > Saccharibacillus. Next base: position 472,064 of record NZ_JAULSA010000004.1, read on the forward strand.
GAGGATGTCGAAAATGGGTTTGACAAGGGTTAGTTCGTATTTTAGGCGTCGGTTTTTCAAAAAACTAAAAATCTTTGAAAACATGAGGAGTCACCTCGATTCGGGGGTTTTTGCATTTTAAAAAAGACTGTCGGATTACGGCATGCTCCAGCACCTTCCCCACCGCTTCGTTAAAATCCGCCGCAATCAGATCCGGGTAAGCTTCCGCCCATGCGCCGAAAAACTCGCAATTTTCGAATCGCTCGAGATCCTTTTTCCCGGAGCCGGCTTTCTGCATCCGCGTTGTGTTCCGTGTTCGTGCGGGCAAAGATAGACTTGATCGAAACCAAAGCCCAACAGCTCAGCGACGAAGTCTTCCTGCGCGGCTTCGCCTCGGGAAATCTCCGGCTGATTGGTAAACGAAAAAATCGGAATCTTCAAGCGCTTGAGTAAATCCATAGATTGCTGAACATAAGGAAACAGCGTGAACGCTCCCGGCAGAATAACGCGATCCGTTCCGCCAATCGTTCCGTCACGGTCGATAAATACAGCTTGCAGACTTTGCATGGATAGGGTCTCCGTTTCTTTTTTCTTCGATCAATTTTCTCCGCCTTCCACAAGCGAAAACACAATCTCCTCCGGCGGATTCCGATCCTGTTTCTCGGCTGCCGTTCCTTGGCTGCCTATAAAATCAATCGTGAAAGTCTGCTCCGTATGCGCGGGCAGCTCCAGGATCTCGCGTCGATCGCTGCCGGTATAACCGTTCAATCGCTCCGTCGTGAGAAGTCCCTGGCGAAAATCGTCCGAATACACTCCGGTAACTTTGAACCTTAGCCGAGTATCGCCGAGATTTTGAATATGGATGTTTTCCGTGAAGATCACTTCGCCGCCGGCTGTAATCTCAAACCGGCTGTGCGTGCTTTCGCTTTTGATATAGGTTAACGGCGCACTGTCTTCTCTATCGCGATTGAATATAAGAACGACCGCGGCGACGGCCAGCAAAACGATAAGGATGCCTGCTGTTTTCTTCATACGGCCTTCCCTTCTTCCGAACGATTATCGTGCGTTTACTTCACCGATTCCGGGTTTTGTCCGCTATCAAGACGCATACACAGCTCCCTCCACTCTTCCCAAGCTTTCCGATACCCCGGCAGGTCGTGCGGATGATGTTTGACGCAAAGGCCGAATCGGCAGTAGAGCTGGATCAGCACCTGTTCGACCAGTTGGGAACGATCGATTCGGCCCTGCTCCAGAAGATCCACGGCCGCGTACAGCGTTTCTTCGTCGATATCGTCCGGCGACGAGCAGAACGCATACAGCACGTCGTAGATCAAAGGCGCGACCATCGGAGCCGGATCGATCACGCCGATTACCGCCGACCGGTCGAATACGAAGTTATGTACGCCGGTATCCCCGTGCAGCAGAAATTTCTCTTCCGGCTGTATGGGGCGCGCGAAGCATTTGTCCACTTTCGATCTGACCAGCAGATAGTCCTCGTCCGGCAGCAGATGGCCTATGTGGCTTTTCGCCGCTTCGACGCCTTCCGCATTGAACGCCTGCCAGCTCTGCTGCGAATACTCCGGCAGGCCCGGCAGATCCGGACCCTCATAACGAACGTATCGATTGAACAGTTCTTTCGCCAGCAGAGCCATCCAGTCTTTTTTCGCGCCGCGGTTGAAATGAGTCGTGCCCTCGATAAAAGAGTAGGCAAAATACGAATTATCGGCCGCGGTAAAAAGGACTTTGGGCAAAAGCGCGGAATCCCGATAGGTATGGAGAAAATGTTCGACCGCCGCAATCTCCTGCGGATCGTCGCGCTTCAGAATATAGGTATTGCCCTGCCGCGTTTCCAGCTTCAGCACCAGGCTCGAAGTCGTTCCGGCCAGCCGCTGCATACGGATAACTTCTTCTTGAACGGCGTGGCGTTTGAAAAGTGTATGGATTTCGTCGATTGTTGTGTCGGGTATCATCGGGATTCTCCCTGCTTCCATATTCAAATGATTTTACATGAATTTCTTCCTGCCATAGCTGAAACCGGCGAATTCGATCAACAGCGTCGTGCCCGAACTGAACAGTACCTCGTAGCGCAGCGTTTGATCGTCCGCTTCCGTCAGTTCCGCATATCCCCAATCGCCAAAACCGCCCGATCCGCACAGCGAAGCTTCGGAAGGAGAATCGGTTAGAAATCTCGAAACCTTCGAGAACTTCAGCGTGTACACATATTCGCCGGATAAGACTTCGATGGTCACGGTTACAGGTCTCGCCTGTGTTCTGACATCGATATACCGGCCTTCTTTTTTCATTCTGACTGTATTTCGGTTGTTACGATTAAGTCCGTGATATACCCGTCGTGCAGGCCGTCGTATCTGAAAAAACGATAATTCCTACCGCTCAGTTTGGATTCGAGATTTTCAAGCTGCTTAAGATACTCGGCTTCGCCGCTCATCCATAACCGGTCGATGTCGTCTGTCGACTCGCTCGACTGCATCCCGATCCAATACTCGTATTTGAAATATTTCAAGTGCATCCCTCGCTTTTTCGCTGACGGAGTGATAACCGGCTTCGTCTACCGGTTATCCTCCGAAGTATTCTTCCTATCGGGTATCGTTTCAGTCCCCATCCACCGGGTAAAGACCCTTATTCATCACGCTGCACACCGAGGGAGAGATTGGAATGAAGGTACACAAAGCCCTGATTTCCGGTGCGAGCATCGCCGGACTCAGCACGGCATTCTGGCTGGGCAAAGCGGGCTGGGAGGTTACGGTGATCGAGCGTGCCGGGGCGTTCCGCGATGGCGGGCAAAATGTCGACGTGCGGGGCAAAGGACGCGAAGTGCTTCGCCTGATGAATTTGGAAGATGCGGTCCGCGAGCGGACGACGACCGAAGAAGGAACCGTGTTCGTGAACGGCAAAGGACAAACGGTCGGCGCGTTTCCCGTTGAAGATTCCGACGGAATGACCGCGGAGCTGGAGATTCTGCGGGGCGATCTGGCGCGGGTGATCCTGGAGGCGCTCCCGCAGAGCATCGAGATTCGTTACGGCGATTGGATCGAGCGCGTCGAGAACGGCGGCGAACATACGCAGGTCGAGCTGCATTCCGGCCGAACGGAAACCTGCGACCTGCTGATTATCGCCGAAGGCGTCCGGTCGAAAACGCGGGACAACGTGTTCGCGGACGGCGTATCCAGGCGCGAACTCGGGCTGAACATCGCTTACGGAACGATCGAGCGCACGGACCGGGACGACCGCTGGTGGCGCTGGTACACGACTACCGGCCGCCGGCACGTCTCGCTGCGTCCCGATAACCGGGGCACGATCCGCGCGATGCTGGCTTTTACCGGCCGCGAACGCAATCTCGCCGACCTTTCCAAGGATCAGGCGCTCGCCGAACTGCGCGATATTTTCACAGGCGCGGGCTGGGACAGCGACCGCGTCGTCGAAGGCTTTGCCTCGTCGGACGATGTATACTTCGATTATCTGACCCAGATCAAGATGCCGTCCTGGTCGAAAGAACGCGTTTGCGTCACCGGCGACGCCGCCTGGTGCGTCACGCCGATCGGCGGAGGCGGCTCTTCGCTGGCACTGCTCGGCGGTTACGTGCTGGCGGCGTTTCTGTCGCAGGCCGAGGCGGACGATCCGACCGGTATCCGCGCCGCTCTCGATCGATATGAAAAGTGGATGCGGCCCGTAATCGACGACGCCCAGAGTCTGCCTCCCGGGATTCCGAACTTATTCTACCCGCAAAGCAAAGCCGGAGTCGGCACAGTCCGGACCTTTATCCGCATCGCCAGCTTCGGCCCGCTTCGCAGACTGGCTTCCCGTATGGGCCATACCGCAAGATCCGGGCAGAAGCTGCCTGAAATTCGGCTTGCGCACGCTCGCGTTTAAGACCGGCGGGCAGCCTCGTATACGTTTCGATAGTCGCGGCCGGGCTTTATGCCCGGCCGCTTTTTTGGTGAAAGTTACGCTCTATCCTGCTTCAATCGTCTCCAATCGTCTTCCAATATGCCCATTTCGATCAGATTCCAGAACTCGTCTTGAAACCTCCTTGCGTCCCGAATCAATCCCTCCCGCACAAAACCGCACTTTTCGTAACAGCGGATCGCCGAATGATTGAAGTCGAACACGCCCAGGCTGATGCGGTGCAGACCTTGTTCTTCAAACCCGATGCGCAGAACTTCGTCGACCATCTGCGTTCCATAGCCTTTGCCCTGATGCCCGCGGCCGACCAGCACTTTGCCGATTCGTCCCGAGCGATTGTACCGGTCGATGCCGCCCAGGGAAATATGCCCTACCGTCTCGTTCAGCGATTCGTCCGCCGCTTTATAAACGTACCGGCTTGCAGAATCGTTATCGTCGGCCGTGCTCAGATACTCCGCCAACTGCTCCCGGGACAGCGGATATTGGAACTGCGGACCGGACCACTGGAGCAAAAAGGCTGCATCGCCGCTCCACTCGATCAGCTGGTCGAAATCTTCCGCTTCAAAGGGGCGAAGAGTTATCATAGCGACGCTCCTTTTCCGCTCTTGGAAAGCAGCGGGATATCGGCAAACTGCTCCGTCCAGTATTCGTTCATTTTCAACATGACTTCCTTCTTCTCTGCCTCGCTTACGCCGGCCGCGGCATGATCCAGTTCTGTCCAATACGCATAGTTCATATAGATATATATCCAGTGCTCCCGAATCTCGCCGTAAAAGTCCATCGGATTGTGGTTATAAATTGCGCACCAGGTCTTGAACTGTTCAGCCGGCGATTGACCGTCGAACACGGTCGATTCCGGCGTCAATCCGGTATAAGGCTTCCCGTAGAAAGCGTCGATCAGCTTGATCCGGCCCGCGATATTGTCGTTCATTTCCTCCAGGTCTTCCGACGGAATCCACAACTCTTCGTGCACGGTCGAGCCGACGATCTGCGCTTCGAACCGGTCGATAAATGGACTTTGCACGTCGAATTCGGTCACGAACCCGACAAACCCGGAGAAGCGGTCTTTGGTATTCCAATCCGACGCGATCTTGTCCGCATACGTCTTGTTCAATACCGGATAGAAAATAGGCTGCTCCGGCAGCCGGGGAGGGAATGCTTTGAGATCCGCGTCCAGGATCAGTTTCATTTCCGCAAGTCCGACGGGGCGATATAAAGTTTTCATTTTCAGTTTCCTTTCGGTGATGTGTAGAGTTGTTCTTTTTCCAAGCTTATTCTTTCATAAAAACAAAACGGTCGTGCGCATTCCACACATGCAGACGATCCGCCCGATATCCCCGCAGCCACAGCACGCCGTCGATCCGCCGCAGGTAAAATCCTTTGGGAAAGTCGTCGTCTGCGCTCAAAGGTTCGGAAGCTACAGTCACGGACCCGCTTGGAGCCTGGTGCCCCTGAGCCTCGGCTTCCGAATGTCCTTCCGTCTGATCGAGGTATTGCAATCTCCAGTGCGGCGTCAGCTCAAGCGGACACAACGCCAAGCCAAGCTCGGCCGCTTTTGCAAAAATCCGCTCCGTCGTCGCTCCGTCCGTAAAGCCCAGATCGCGGACGCTCAGTTCGACGGTCAGCACGCTGTACTTCGTTTCCGAAACGGTAAACCGGTCGTCGCCGAGCAGCTGCTCCGCGTATGTATTGAGCGAGATGCAGCGGCTTTGCAGCTCTTGGATCAGCTTCGGCTTAGTCATTCCGCCGATCTCGATCGTCCTCGCGATAAAGGGGCAGTCGGGATACCTTTTTTCCACAATCACTCTTCCGTTCCTCCCTCGTTCGCTTTGTTCGTCCGCAGCCAGTCCACCATAAAGTCGAAAAGCTCGATCGAATAGCCTGCTTCGTGGCAATCCGCCAGCGATCCGTCTGTCGTTCAAAAAACCATTCCGGGTACTCCCGCTCGGGCTTGTCCCACCACGCCGCAACCTCGGGAATATGAAACGCTCCGTTTCGAGCCGCGAGCGCCGCCGAAGTCGTCGTTTTCCCTGCCGCGCTGGCGCCTTCCATGCTTATAATCGTCATGCTATGGCCCTCTTTGTCTTTCCGTTTTTCTGATTTTTTTGAGCACGCTCTCCTATCCATGAACGTCGATAGAGCTAAAAAGTCTCGACTTCCCAGCGATCGGCAAAGATATGGATCGAGCCGTATTCGGCTTCGGGATTGACTACACTCAAGTAAAACAGCCGTTTGCGAGTTGAAGAATCTTCATAGGGGATACTGAAACGCTTCATCGCAGCATGAATATTCGAAGCTTCAATTTGGGACAAAATACTTAAATTCCGAAGTCCGTCCAGACCTTGGAATGACGATTCGCCTTCTACTTGATACAAGCCGCGGTCCACCCCGTAAAAAGTCAGCTTGGCCGTATGCTTTTCCCAGGAATCGAGCTTTATCTGAAATACGATTTCTTCCCGGCCGTGAATCGAAATCCCTTCGATCTTGGAATCGTGAAGGCCAAGGTTGTTAAAGTCGGTAAAGCTTTCTGATTTGGATTTCATTTGGATCACCTCGCAATAGGTTAGGATTTACGATTCTTCATAAAAGATTCTCCATCCCCCCCACTCATCACCAGGTCTCATCGAGATGCTGCGCGTAGTAAGTAATCGGTCTGCTAAAGTATTGAAGTTTGTCGTCGGAAGTCGTTTCCATCAGGTTATTCAAAAGGATTTCCGTCGACTCTTTATGCTTCCCCGTATTGTACAGCGCCAGCGCCAGAAAAACTTGCAGACCTCTATGGTTCGGAAATTCTTTTACTCCTCGGCGCAGCGTTTGTTCGGCTTCCTTATAAAATCCCAGATACCGATACGTGCTGCCCAAACCAAGCAGAGCTCTTTCGAGATCCGGCCCGGAGAGCCCATGTTCAAGCGCCCGGACATAAAAAGGAATAGCGTCTCGTCCCAGTCCGGAATTGTCGTGCGCAGCCGCGGTTTGAAAATTGACCTCCGCGTCATTCGGATACTCCGCCAGCAGCTCCAACAGCATTGCGCGGGCTTCGGCAAGAATACCGGGGTCCTGCTTGGCTCTGCCTTCTTCGCGCAGTTGTATCGCTTGATTCAGTCTTTCCCGTTTCATGTTCATCTTTCCTTTCATATTCAAAATAATGCTTCTTATTTCCATTCCGTTCATTTATTATTGGATCATGCAAAAAATAAAACAGACTTTTTGGAGGCATACATATGGATCGATCTAAAAAAAGCGCTTCTTTGCTGGCGGCTGTTGTACTGCTGGGCGGCGTATCGCTGGCTCCTGCGTCCGCTTCGGCTGACCGAACAGAGCAGGGCGAAGTGACGACGTTAAGCGCAGGCTCTGAAATCAAAAAAAGCGAACTACCTCTCGACGTGTATGTGAAAGTTGGCGCAACCGGCGGAGACGGTACGCAGGCCAAACCGTTCGGCACCCTGTACGAAGCCCGGAACTTTATTCGCGCCAATAAAGCCACCCGGCCGAAAAGCGGCGTTACGGTAAGAGTCGCCAAAGGCCTGTATCAAATGAACGAGACTTTCGCATTGGACGCGCAGGATTCCGGCACGACGGAAGGCCCGATCACTTATCGCGCCGAACCGGGAACCATTCTGGCTAACGGCAGCGTCATTCCTTCGAACAATTGGAAGCCGCTGAGCGCAGCGGCAGCGGCGCGCCTCGCTCCCGGCATCGATCCCAAAGCCGTTTACCAGCTCGACGTTCGGTCGCTTAAGTTGGAGAATGTCGACGGTTTCACCAAGGGCACTGCGACCGAGAAGGGCAATACGACCGAGAAGTGGGGACTGCCGGACCTCATCGTCGGCAGTACGCCCCAGCCGATCTCGCAGTGGCCCAATCCCGGTCAGTCCGCGGGTTCGCAGCGAACCGGCTGGAGCACGGCCAACGGCTCGGCGAGCGCCTCGTCTTTTTACTACGGCAGCGGCGGCGCGCCGGTGGACGGCATAACCGCCGACGAACTGAACAAAGATAATCCGAAACGCGCCGAACGTTGGAAGCAGGCGATCGCGGGCGGCCACCGTGTGTATTTACAAGGATTTTGGCGCACGGACTTTGTTCCGATTCTGAGCGAAGTGTCGTCGGTCGATCCGGCGAAACATACGATAACTCTGACCACGCCCCCAAGCGCCAGCGAAGGAATGGGTTCGAAATACACGGCTTTTGTGCCCGCTTCCAACCCGAAATATCGCGTAGGATCGGGCGAAGAAGAATGGCGCGCGCTCAATCTGCTGGAAGAGATCGACGTCCGCGGCGAATGGGCGCTGGATACGCAGGACGGCATGCTGTATTACTATCCGAGCACCAGCCTGGCCGACAAAAGAGTCGTACTGGCGAATAAAAATCAGCCGATCGTTCAGATGATCCATACTTCCAACGTCAATATGCTCGGATTCACCCTTCAGGAAAGCATGAACGACGCGATATTTCTGAACTATTCCGACCATATCACGCTGGCAGGCAATACGATCCGCAACAGCGTTGAAGGCATTTACGATGTAAACGGCACATTCAACGTCCATCAAAGCAACGATATTTACGATATGATCGGCAAAGGTATCCAGATTGCGAACGCGGGCGATACGCTAACGCTTGCCGAATCGGGCTCCAAAGTAATCAACAACCATATCCACCACGTAGGCCGGCATATCGAATATCCGGCGCTTCAAGTGCGGAATTCCAACGCTGTGACGATCGAGAACAATCTGCTGCACGATACGCCGCGCGACGCGCTTCGTTACGATAAGGATACGAATCTGCAAATCAAGTATAACGAAGTCCACAACTCCGCGCTGATCGAGACGGACACCGGCGCTTTCTATACCGCGAACGACTGGTCGTCTTACGGCAATGTGCTGGAGTACAATTTTATCCATCACGCCAAGAATTCGAACGGTTTCTACGCCGATCAGGGCGATTCGGGCGATAACTATACCCATAATATTATTCAAGGCACCAAATGGGCTTTCCTGTTAAACGGTCATCATAATATTGCCACCCATAACCTGATCGTCGATTCATACGGAATTCAAATCTACGATATGAGCAAGAGCGGCGAGTCGATGTTGGCGAGCGCGCAAAGTCAGCTTGAGGCCAAACTAAAAGATCAGGAGCCTCGCTGGAAGACGTTTGCCGCGGAGCTGACTGCCACCTATAAGTATACCGATACGTTATGGACCGACATCCTGAAACCGGAATGGCATCCCGAGTACTCCAACGGCACCAAGATCACGGATAACGCGCTGGTCGGGATGAAGACCAACAAACCCAGCGTTCCCGCAGAAGGAAACTTTTCGATTACCGATAATCTGGAGCTCGCTTCCGTATCCGACGCTCAATTCGCAGATTACGCCAACTTTGATCTGACTACCGACAATCCGAAGATCAAACAAAAAATCGGAGATCTCGATGTACTGCTCAAAGATCTTAATAAGACCTCTTCTTCAAAGATCGGCCTCAAAAAAGACGATTACCGCAATATTGTCGTTTCTCGGAAAGATACCGGCGGATTAAGCGATCATTATTGAATGTTGCTGTAGTTGCGCCGCCTATAAAAACAAGCCCGGATACGCCGCTTTGGCGCGTTCGAGCTTGTTTACATTAAATACCCGATAAATGGACGTTCCGCGATTCCGGCTAACTTTCTGTATGCCCGGCGGCTGCCCGTCTTTTCACAAATCTTACTTACCGGCCGCGGAACCGCGATCGGTCGCTTTATGTTTGTTGCCCTTGCTATCGTAGGTAATCCACTCCCCGACCGGCTCGCCTTTGTCAAAATGCCCCGAACGCTTCAACGTGCCGTCGATCCGATACCATTCCCAGTAACCGTCGGGTTTGTCTTCAATCATTTTCCCTTTGGACCACATCGTCCTGCCGTTCGCATGATACTTGATCGTAAAGCCGTCAACGACCTCCGACTTCTTGTCCTTGACGCCGTTCGGTTGGTTCAGGTCGCAATTCTCGTTGTCCATTGACGCACCTCCTTCTCTTCAGATCACTCCAAAAACGTCCGGTCGATTCTTTCCCGATCATAATCCAAAATCCAACGATTGAATGCTTTATAAATCCCTATCAGCGATTCTCTCGACGATGCAATCACATCGCACCCGCGGTCGTCGTAGATGTGGAATATCGTGTTCTTGTTTGTGTTGATAAAGTATACGCGGTGATAAATCATCGGCTGGATTCCCACGTCGTGATTGCAAATCGCCCGGATCAACGACGCGTAATTTAAATCCTCGACTCTACACGCCGTCCGGTATACATATGTATTATACCTCGGGTCCGGCACTTCGCCCGGTTCGCAATCGTCGTCCGGCACTACTTCAAGCCGCAGTGCCTTGATCGACGCTTTATTTTTGATGTATTTTCGATACAGATTGAGATGCTTCACCCGGTTCTTGGGTTTGTTCCAAAAATAAGCATGGGTAACAAGCAGAACTTCGTCTTCGGGATCATGCAGAGCTCTGAACAATTCAATCGCTCTCCCGTAAACCCGCTTCATATACGCTGCTTTGTTCACCCAGAAAACCGGCGGATCTCCGAGTTCAAATCGTATCGAAACCCTGCTGTTATAAAAAAGCGGCGGGGTTAACGTTAAATCGGGAAAATGGTTGGTCAGGTATTCGTTCAGGTCCATGGGTTTGTCTTCTTTCCGATGTGTTTAGCCTTTTGCGTCAACAGGCGGTGTCGACAAGCTGCTCACAATCCCGCGATCCGTATGAATCACAAGCGGCGCAGAAATCGCAAGCTTGGACGAAAAATACCATCTTCTGCCGAGCGGACTCAAAATAATAAAGCTGCCGTCCTCGTACTCGCCCATAAAGTTCAAATACTGCGTCAAAGACACTTCTTCGCTGCCGCGAACCGGAATGCCGAGGGCTTGAATCCGCTGCGCGTATTCGCCGATCTCGTCGGTCGATAACCCGATCTCGCTGATCGACGATACCCGCCCGGGCGTAAAGACGCGCTCCGGCGATGCCGGCGTCGTTTCTCTGCGCGCGATATACTCCACGATATTGCCCGCCGGATCTTCAAGATAACATGAATTCGCCTGCGTGATTCCTCCAAAATCCACTTCGTCCATGCCGTCTTCCGTCAGCAGCTCCACCCGCTCGGCCAGCCACGCTTTCGCTTCGCGGAACAAATTGGGCGGAATATTGAAAGCAAAATGGTAATAATGAAACTGCCGCTGCGGGTCGTTATGCAACTCCAACAGGCTGCTGCCGATCTCGAAAGAAGCGGACCGCGCATCTGCCGACAGCAGTTTGAACTGCAGCGTATCGCGGTAAAATCGTACGGTTTGATCAAAATTCGAGATCCAGAGTTCGATTTTAGTGATGTTCATGGATTGATTCTCCTGTGGGGTGGATAAATTTTTTTCACAGGGTGATTATATCTGTTCTTTAAACTCACTTCATAAGAAATCACTTCGTTAGCGTGTGCCGAGATCATTGGGCTATCGTCCTTTTCGTTTTTTTCGAGATTTATTATAACATTACGCTTTCGATCCATGAGACCGATGAATTCCCGGGTCGTCTGTCGTCTATATAAAAGAAAACATAAATAAACACAAATCAATATGAGGAAGAGGTGTTTGAAGCATGGCGTTAACGTCCGCATTCACGAGCATCAACCTGCCTGTCAAAAACGCAGAACAATCGAAAGCATTCTTCACCGGGCTCGGATTCGAGCTTAACCCGCAGTTCCCCGACAACGAGAATTCGGCAGCGGTCATGATCGGCGACAACCTTCAGGTGATGCTGATCGAGCAAACTTTCTTTAATACCCTTACGGAAAAGGAAACGGTCGATACCCTCAAGTATGCGCAGATGACGCTCGCTTTGGCCGTTGAGAGCCGGGAAAAAGTCGATGAAATCGTGAATACCGCGGTCTCACTGGGCGGGAAGCTGCATGCTGAACCCGAAGATCACGGGCCGTCGATGTATCATTGGGGCTTCGTGGACCTGGACGGTCATCTGTGGGCGATTAACTATATGAATATGGATGCGGCACAAAAGCAAGGTGGAGACTGACTGCCGGTCCGCTCGTACCCGTTGAAGTAAGACAAGCGATTAGCATTCGAAAAGAAAGACGCCGGGCCTTTTCCTTTTCCCTGGCGTCTTTTTCGCGATGATTACTGTGGTTCGGGTTAGGGTCTGTCGATTCGCTCGGGTGGTCCAAATCTCAAAAACAACGGCGTGTGAATGAAGTTTTGAACGCGCAGGATTTTTTTAAAAAAATTTGACTTGGATATCTTTTGAAATCATTCACTCTGCCTCATGCTGCGATCTGAATGCTGGACCTGAAGTGTCCGGCATGTATGGGGTAAGGTGCGAATGTGCGCAGCGTGAATATTCTTTTAAAAGATGTTGCTAGCTTATTTGAATCACTCACTATGTGATCTTGAGGCTTTAATCAATTCGTCCTCTTTATCGAAAACTCTTAACACTCTCTCAATATCACTTACTTCGTAGCTTCTGACTACAATAAGCTGTTGTATATGAAGACCTGGTGGATCAATGTTTGGTCTGGATAAGTTCTTTAATAATCTTTCTGGTGTATACAAAATACTCCATCTTTTTGAACCATCCGTAAAATACATAGTGATTTCTATCCAGTTCCATTCTTCTTCATGATCTATTTCAACTGCATCATCGAATTCCCAACTTAAAAGCCTTGGTTTTAAATTTTGATCTTCATCCATGGTTTCGCCTCTCCCTGCAATTGAGCAATTTCGTTTATTGTTCCTGTATTCACGACTCGTTGTATTCAGTTCACCCCCGGTTCGTTCGGAGATGAACTTTTTCTTTATACTGGAGGAAGCACTGGGTCAATAACGCATGTTTTGCCGGGACACTTGCGTGGGACGAGGCCGGTATTCGACAGCCGATTCATCTCCCGAAAGCCTCGTCCAGCCTCAGCGTGACGTCCGGGCTGGACGAACATAAGTATCCAGAAACGCATTGCTGAATTTTCCGTTAGGGTCATACTTATCGATCAACTTCCGAAACTGCGGCAGCTTGTCGAATTGTCCCTGCAGGACATCGGCCGATACCGTAAACAGCTTGCCCCAGTGCGGACATGCGTGGAACGGCGCCAGCGCAGCTTCGAGCAGTGGAAGCACGCGCTCGACCGCCTGCCAGTCGTCCCGCCAAGTGAAGTGAAACGCCACCGAAGGTTGATCGCAAAAAGGGCTCAGCCATAAATCGTCCGCAGCGATCGTGCGCAGTTCGCTAACGAACAAAATCGGCGCAAGATGCTCCCGCAGCCGGTTAACGGCAAGCGCCGCTTCATATACACACTCCCGCGGCATCAAGTATTCGCTCTGCAATTCTTTGCCGGCACTCGGCGTAAATTCCATACGGAAATGCGCGAGCCGCTCATGCCACATCCCCGGCTTACCGAGCTGCTCCGTGCAGTTTTCCGCATGCATATTCGGCAGCGGATGCACAGGGGCCGTCGCAGGCAGCGCTCCGTAATAGTCCGAATGTCCGGCATAGCTTACGCCGTCTTCTTCCCGGCATTTTGTCCATACCTGATGAAATCTCGGCTGCTGCCAATCCGTGAACAAACTTACGCTGTAAGCGCCCGTAAAGATGCCCTCCGCGTTTTCTTCAAGCTGCGAAAGCGGCAGATTCTCATAAACGAACTGTCTGACGGAATAAGCCGGCACGACGTTCAGCGTCAGCTTCGTCACGATGCCGAGCGCGCCGAGGTTCACGACGACGCCGGCGAATTCCGCATCGCCGCGGCTGAAGGTATGCAGCTCTCCGTTCGCGTCGACCAGTTCGATCCCTTCCACCGCTGCCGCCAAGCTTCCGTTACGGCTGCCTGAACCATGCGTGGCCGTAGCGGCGGCGCCGGCAACCGTGATATGAGGAAGCGATGCCAGATTATGAAGCGCATAATCCGTCAGAGCGAGCTCCGCGCATAGTTCCCCGTACGTGATCCCTCCTTCGACCGTTACCGTGCCGCGTTCTTCGTTCAAAGCCAACATGCGGTTCCAATGCCGCAGCGAAACGAAGATCCCGTTCGTATCCGTGATCGCATTGAACGTATGGCCGCTGCCCGAAACCTTGATTTTCCGATGTTTTTTGACCAACTGCTGCAGATGCTCCACGCTTTCGGGATAGATCATTTCAGTCGCCCCGTAAGTAAAGTTGCCGGCCCAATTTTGATAACTCATTCGAGGTCCTCCCAAGTTTCAAGTAATAAAGCGCTTCCTTAAAAATCCGAGCTTCATTTCTACCCTTACCCTTTTTAAGAACGGCCTAGTCTTTACCTATTTAAGATAAACCGTTTCGACACTTCGATTCGCTGCCGCAGAAATGGCGTCCTGCTTCAAGACCAATACCGTCTTTAACATTTTTGCCTTTATCTATTTCTTATCTGTTTTTTGATTCTCTATTTTACTTTTCCAATTCGTCTTCTTCGAGCCGATCGAAGGGCTCGTTATTTAAGAATGGCTCGTCATTCAAACGATTTTAATCAGCTCTTAGTAATTACGTATAACGTTCCTGTATTTACGACCCGGCGACTATCGAGTGTCCAGCGCATGCCGGGCCAAGGGCGTATGTCCGCAGCGTAAATATATAGTTAAGTGGTGTTCCACTCTTCATCGAATCACTCACTCAATTTCTTATGTTCTTTATCTCTTATGAACGAAGTAATTTAAATGCCTTTAGATCAATATCAAATTCTCCTTCAGTCAGTACATCGAGTCCCAAAAGTCCGTTGACATTGTGATATTTGAATGCAGTAAAATCGATGTATACATCTTTTAAAATGAAATCTCCAACTTGTATACCCTCGATTTTTTTACTAAAGGCATGCTCTTTACCCCCAATCCCATAGCTGGTTATGATTTCATCTTCCATGCTCACTTGTAACCCAATCTCGTCTACTTCATCTTGTGAAATCAAGCTGTGACTGGCTCCTGTATCAATCACAATGTTCGATATCACTTTCTTTTGCTTATTAAAATGGACTGTTATTTCCGTAAATAACAGTCCGTCTCGATATTCAATATTCATTTAAAGATTTCTCCTTAATCCTATATTTTTCCGCACTTTCATAATAACTTGATCTTTGGAAGTATGATAAACCAGCGTTTTGTCTCTGCTGTTCAATAATTCGCGAGTCGCTTCTTCATCAGTGATCGGGCCAATTACGGCTACATCATCAATGATCTCTTGATTCTCGGTTTCTTCCGAATGAAGAATTTCGAACTTCACAAATTGGTTCGGAAAAATCTCCCTAACCTCTTGCCATTTCATCTTTGTCCCTCCTCTATTTTGATGGTTATATTATACCCTTTCATAAACCTATAACTCTCATTGGAATTTTTCATAACATTGCTGTATTCATGACCCGACGCATGTCGAGTGTCCGGCGCATGCTGGACCAAGGACGAATGTCCGCAGCGTAAATATTACGTTATGCGTAGTACCGGTCTTCTTTTAATATTCAAGAAGATATAGAATAAGACATCGAGCTTCATTCCCGATGCCTTATCATCCATTCTTCAATATCTTGTTCATTATAATTTCCCTTCTGCTGTTCCCAATCCTAATTGAACCGATTCCTCTTGACTGTATCGAATGTAATAACCGTTTAACCGAAGTAACAGCAGCATAACAGCTACTCCAATACGTTTATTTCCATCTACAAATCCATGGTTTTTGATTAAAGAGAACGTCACGACAGAAATCTACAAAATCAATGACTTCCATTTGTTTTTCTTGGGGTAAAGATAAAAAGTCGTTAATCAATTTTTGTTTCAGCCTCATGATGAATCGCCTCTATTCTTACTTCATAGTACAACGCAAAGTCTTAAAGCACTTAACCCTTTGTCTGGTCTAGCTTTTAAATATGTTTTCCGGTATTACGTATAACGTTCCTGTATTCACGACTCGACGCATGTCGGGTGTCCGGCGAATGCCGGGCCAAGGACGAATGTCCGCAGCGTGAATATTATGCTATCTAATGGATACGACTTCTATGAGACGCTAGCATTTCTTTCACTCAATTTCTTAAATACCAAATATTCTTTATCGGACTCAATAAAATTTAAAATCTCTTCGGCACATTCTGTTGGATTCAATTCTTCTGTATTTATTTCAAGATCATACTCATTAAAACGATATACGTTGTCGTACTGAGAACTTGCTAATCCAATATTTCGATTTCCCCTTATTTGTTCTCTTCTCATGAGTTCTTCTTTCGAACATAATACGCCTACGAACAATGTAGGCTGCTCGGAAAGCACATCCAAACACTGATTAAATCGTTTATCATTATCCATGACTGTATCCACGATTACGTTCAAACCCATTTCCGAAAACAATTTAATGGTCGAGTAGTACATGTTAAGTATAGAATCGTCAACGATTTGCGAGACAACTTGAGGATCTATTTCTCTTGGAAGCTCGTTTGGAAGTTTATTGTTAACAAAATTATTGTAATTATTAAAAAAATCGTCTATTGATAAATGATGAAAAAGAATCTTTTTCTGACTCATTAATTTAGTCGAAATACTAGTTTTTCCTGAACTTGAAGTTCCATTAAACAGCACAATTATCCCTTGCTTCAAGTAGATCACCCTTTTTTATCAAATTTACGTATCTTTCAGATAACGTTCCTGTATTCACGACTCGACGTATGTCGGGTGTCCAGCGAATGCCGGGCCAAGGACGAATGTCCGCAGCGCGAATATTATGTTATAGGAGGGATCGTTCTTCTTCAATATTTCCTATATGCCCTTATCATTCTCTAAGGTTCAACTCTTTACCCAATTTCCCTTATCCCGTTTTTCAATTTTCTTTTATTTCAATCTACGCATCCATGTTATAATGATCTCTACGAAAGGTGGGATTGTTTGTGGAACAAACTCTTAATCAGATCCTTCAAGAACTTCAAGCCCTTAGACAAGATGTTCAACAATTAAACCAGAATCAAATGCTTTTGGATCAGAATCAAAAACAAATGTCTATTCAAATTCACAGTATTTATCAATCTACTGTTCGCCTAGAGAATGGACAACCTAAAGATATCTTTGCCCTCTTAGAAAAAGTCCATAACAATTTTACGGATAAAGATTCTGAGGTTGCCGCTTTGAATAAACGGATTTTTCGTTTGGAATCCGAATTCGAAAAATTCAATAGACAATGAGAACTTGTAGTCATTCAATGTGAATGACTCTATTTTTTAGGTTTTCGATCTTTCCTATAACGTTCCTGTATTCACGACCCAGCGTATGCTGGGTGTCCGGCGTATGCCGGACCAAGGACGAATGTCCGCAGCGCGAATATGATGTTGGTATTCTCAGTTCATCCCCGGCTCGTTCGGAGATGAACTTTTTCTTTATACTGGAGAAAACACTGGGCTAAATAACGCATGTTTTGTTGGGACGCAGATCCCGTCACCTAAAGTGTTAGATGCCCACGCCTTTTGTTCCTACCCCGATTCAGCGGGTTG
>NZ_JAULSA010000040.1 GCF_030518235.1 Saccharibacillus sp. CPCC 101409
CATAAACTTTTGCGCATCATTTTTGGCATATGGAACTCCGGATCGGCCTTTCAAGCTCGCTAAACACTCAAACTGGATGTTAAATCCATTTTTATCTACTTTCCAAGGTAGGTTTATTTCAGTCTGTTCCATTTGGAAAGCTCAACGATTTTTTTATTGAAGACTTGACTTTGATTAGCTGGTTTAGATGATGCCACTCCTTCTTCGAGCTGCAAACGTTAACCATTGGCTCCTAAATTCAATATCTTTACCCTGTTTCTTCTCTCTTACAGTTTGAGGACTGCACCTTTCAATCAAAATCTCCCATTCTTTATATTGTTCTCGTAAAATACTTATAGCCACATCAGTCTTTACATTCAATTCAACAAGTCCGTCTTTCTCTTTCCCCTGTTCTAAATCATACTCTTTTACCTCTGTGCTCATCAGAATACAATTGATTCCTTCTTTTTTCGTTCCTTCAATCATTCGTAAAATCACTTTTTTAAATGCTTCTATATTCGATACATGTTCCAAGCATGAGCAAGCAATAATATAATCATGCTCTTCTCGTTCTATTTCATAATATTCAGCGTCTGCAACTTCAGTATCTAATGTTCTTTGAATGTCATACTCTTCTATGTACTTCGATAATTTATCAATGGCTGTGGGCAATAAATCCACTCCAAGTACTGATCCTCCATGGCTTTTAACCTTTTGAGCAATTGGAATGCTATTCCTTCCTACTCCACACCCTAAATCGAGTACGCTAACCTGATTAAGGTTCAATTGCTCAAGTAAATCCATCACGACTTGTACAGGCTTAGACAACCAAGTTCCCGCCTGGAAAAGAGACGTTTCATTATAGAAGTTCTCATGGTAATTCATTTCTGCTTCTCTTGCTTGAGTAAAGTTGTTAATCATATTTCACCTGCTTTTAAGTGTTCTACTGCTCTTGAGTGGTTTCATCTAACGTTCCTGTATTTACGACCCGACGCATGTCGGGTGTCCGGCGTATGCCGGAACAAGGACGTATGTCCGTAGCGTAAATATTATGTTAACTGATGTTCGTCAGCTTCACTGAGTTACCTGCACCGTCCCTACCATTAGTCCCTTTTTGTTTTTTAAAATAACTTCCTCCTCTGAAATCCATTGCAATTTGCCTAAATGAATATGGAACTTCCACTCGTTTGGTACTTCTTGAATTACAAGTTTCTTTACCACTTCTTTATCCCTTTTATCTGCTATACATACATAGATTTTAATCTCGCTTATTTCATGCTCACATATAATCATGGCCTTTAAATTACGCTTGGGGTTATATACGGCTTTACCCGATTGATACCTGTTGACCAGATTATCGTTCTCCATTTTCGAAAACACTTCTATGAATGGTTCGCTGTTCCATCCCTCTTCTTTAAGGACTTCAAAAGCTCCTTCTTTCAATACGTTAAAAATCATCCGTTTCTTTTCTTCTACGTTCAAATTGAAATATCTAGCAATATCAAATTCCATATGTATCTCGTATACTTCAGATTTAACAAACTTTTTTCGCGATTTGTTAATATCCGAGTAACATACAATCATTAACTTCCAAGAGATTGGAGTCTTATACCGATAATTTTTGAAATATCTTTCTGTCATCGAAGCTATGCAGCGACATTCATTTCTAAACTGAATCCGTTTAGATTTCCAACTTTGCTCATAGTCCTCAGCATCTTCTCCAACATAAGGCAGATCCAAATCAAATTCTTTTAATATCATTGGTTCATCTCCCTCATGGTTTGACGAATTTCAGTTAACGTTCCTGTATTCACGACCCAGCGTATGCTGGGTGTCCGGCGCATGCCGGGCCAAGGACGAATGTCCGCAGCGTGAATATGATGTTGGTATTCTCAGTTCATCCCCGATTCGTTCGAGGATGAACTTTTTCTTTATACTGGAGGAAACACTGGGTTAAATAACGCATGTTTTGTTGGGACATCGATCCCGTCACCTAAAGTGTTAGATGCCCACGCCTTTTGTTCCTACCCCGATTCAGCGGGTTG
>NZ_JAULSA010000041.1 GCF_030518235.1 Saccharibacillus sp. CPCC 101409
GCGTGCCCAGCCAAGCACTCTTTTTCTAGCCGGTGAAAGTCCGGTCGCGGGAGGGGCCAAGCCCCCGCGTAGCTAGGATGCCTGCGTATGGCGAAATCTGTGCGTAGAAGCGCATCGACGAAAGTACCGGTCGGAGACCGGGCGAGCAACTGACCAGGCCGCAACATCAAGTGAATCCTGCCGCGTCGTCAATGTGGTCTCGAAAGAGAACAAGAGGAAGCCGAGCCTGGTGCTTTTGGGCGAAGGCCAAGGAAGTTGCAGGGAACTTGGAGCGGCAACGAAGAATCCTCCGGCGTAAGGGGAACGGCAGGGTCGGAAAGAAAAGGAAGTGAACTGGGGAGACCCTCCCCCGCACGAAAAAAAAAAAAAAAAGTCGTTTGGCGATTTTTTTTTCGTAACCTGGCGCTCTATAAGTCCAGAAGATGAAGGGAAGCGCCTGCGGGAAGGGAGTCCGAGGCGCCCATAGTACCGAGGAAGCGACCGGACAACAGAACCGGCGCGAGGGAAGGGGCGCTGCTTTGTTCAAGTTTCGACAAGGAGGTACGAACCGTGAATGCCGAAAAACGGCTAACGACACCCAAAGAAAACGTTCAAGAACTCCGGACGAAACTCGCCCATGCGGCCAAGAGAAACCCAAAGCGCCGATTTCATGCGCTGCATGACAAGGTGTACCGAATGGATGTGCTGCAGGAAGCCTGGCGCAGCGTACGCGCCAATGGCGGAGCGCCGGGCGTAGACGGCGAAACGCTCAAGCAGATCGAAGAAGCCGGAGTGGACGAGTTCCTCTACAAGCTTCAGCAGGAGCTGCAAAGCGGAAGCTACCGGCCGAAACCGGTTCGCCGCCATTACATTCCGAAAGCGGACGGCAAGCCACGTCCGCTGGGCATCCCGGCCGTACGCGACCGGGTGGTGCAGATGGCGGCCAAGCAGGTACTGGAACCGATTTTCGAAGCGGATTTTCTGCCGGGTTCGTACGGATTCCGACCGGGCAAAAGTGCGAAGCAGGCGCTGGAAGTCGTCCGCAAAGCCTGCAACCGAAAAGGGAACTGGGTGGTGGACGCGGATATCCAGGGCTACTTCGACGCGATTCAACCGGAGAAGCTCATGAAGCTGCTCCAGATGCGAATCAGCGACCGGAAGATGCTAAAACTGCTGCGCAAATGGCTGGAAGCCGGCGTGATGGAAGACGGCAAAGTGCGCCGAAGCGATCTGGGCACGCCGCAGGGCGGCGTGATTTCGCCGCTGCTGGCGAACGTCTATCTTCATTATTTGGATGTGCTGTGGAGCCGTCACGGCCAGGACTACGGCGAACTGATCCGCTACGCGGACGACTTCGTGGTGGTGTGCAAAACGCGGAAAGCGGCGGTGCAGGCGCACCGACTGGTGAAGACGATTCTGGAACGTCTGGAACTGAAACTGCATCCGGAGAAAACGCGGCTTGTGGGATTGTGGACAGGCGAAGACGGATTCGACTTTCTGGGGATGCACCACCGGAAAACGAAAGCGGAAACGGCCAAAGGCCGGGTCTATGTCACGACGCAGCAGTGGCTGACGGGGAAAGCGGAGAAGCGAATCCGAAGCGTGGTCAAGGAAAGACTGGCCCCGCCGAGCATGCGGGCGGCAAGCGTGGAGGAGCATATTCGCTTTCTGAATCCGAAAATCCGAGGTTGGCGGACGTATTACCGAACCGCCTACAGCCAGCGCCGAATGGCAAAGCTGGATGTTTACATCCTGGAGCGATTCGCCAAGTGGTACGCCAAGAAAAAGCAGCGAAGAAACTGGAAAAGCGTGACGCAGGAGATCCGATGGATCTTGAACGTACACGCTTTGGAAACGCTAAGGTAACTCGAATGCCGATGGGTCAGGAACACCGGAAAGCCGTATGAGGGAAAACCTCACGTACGGTTTGATGAGGAGGGGCAGAAAAAAAA
>NZ_JAULSA010000042.1 GCF_030518235.1 Saccharibacillus sp. CPCC 101409
GGCTGGAGATCTACACACGAATCTTTTCAAAACGAACTGTTGCACTTGGATTGACAATTCGTCAAATTAAAAAAGGAAATTCTGCATTCAATGGCGTTTTTAACGGTCCATTATTAACAGAGGAGTCTATAGAGCAAAATGAATGTTTTATTGGAGTTTATAATAGCACTAACTCCAAGTACTGTTTTACTACTGATTCTTTTTCAAGTTTTTCCTTATACAGGGTTGGGAAGAATAATTACTACACCTGTAACTTATGCTCTTAATGTTGGGGTGATTTCATTAGGTTTATTAGCTATGCATTTGCTTCATTACCGATATTTAACTGCGATATGGGTAATAGTTATTATAGTTACTCTTGTTATTACAGTCTGGAAATATCCTCAAGAGTTCAAGCCGCACATTGTTCAGCAAGTCTGGGATAAAATTCGAAACCGCTAAAAATTTCATTGTTGAACTGAGAAAAGTGTAAATCTTTTGTAGGCTGTTGAGGAATTTTCGACAGCCTTTTTGTAATCAATGTATTCAATTTGTTTATGATGACACTATGCTAATGGTATGAATAGGTAAAATCTTAATGAACGGAGGTGTTCGCCTGCTGCGTTCAAACCAAGAAAAACTACAAACCTATGAACTGGTTTCGATTGAAAATCTCGTTCCTGAAAATCATCTGCAACCACGAGAGGAGTTAAACGAAATCTTAAGAAGGGGAAATGAGTTCGGAATTATTATATGATATTTTAAGTATAATTAATGTAAATAAGCAAATAATTTTATATCTAAAGCTTCGAAAGTGAATGGGAAGCACAATGTGATTAAGATGTGTATATGACACTTGGAAATATGCATGATTCCATCTCCTATTGCCGTGCCTTAATTGGCAGTTTGGGCAATTCCAATCACAGGTAGAAGCATAGCGCTGGATTTCGATTATTTGACGAATTCGATTCGCTGAGGACTCAAAGAATGCCAAGTTTACGGAGAGATTGCGCACTTTTAATTCTAAAAGATGAAGCGAAGCACACACAAAAGCGAAAGCAAAGTAGGCATCGAATCCGAATAAGGGCGGTATTTCCGCAACAAGTAGGCAACTGTCCTTTCTTTTACATACTCGCATAAAAATAAATCGATGAAGCGGAAGGTTTTGGGTATATAACTAATAATATTTTAGGAAGAGGTGTAACATGGCTGACAATCTGAGAGTTTTGAAAGTAATTTTGGCTGCCTTGATCCCGAGTACCGTGCTGATGTTTGTTTTGTTCGCTATTTTTCCTTATACGGGTCTGGCTCGAATCATTACTGTGCCTCAGACGTATTTCATGAATCTAATTGTGATCGGATTAGGGGTTCTGGCGGTGCGGCTTCTTAAAAACCGACATACGGCTTGGATATGGGGAATCGTTGTATTTTTAACACTGGTCATCACGGTCTGGGTCTATCCACAGGAATCTAAACCCCATATCGTTTACCAAACTTGGGATTGGATCCGAGGCCGATGAGATGGAGGGACATAAATTTGTAAAAGGAGGATACCCGCTATGGGAGTAGTGATAATAGTTAGCATAATCATAGGTTTGGTCGGCTGGCGGGTCATGGTGAAGGAGATTCCAGGCAGTATGATCGGCAGCCTATTGGCAGGCCTAGGCGGCGGCTTTTTCGGCGCCATCGGAGGAACTGGCATGGACGAGTTTTGGTATATCCTGCTCTGCGGAGCGGTTGGGGCTGCCTTGATGGTCGTAATCGTGAACCTGATTATTGTGAAAGTGAATCGGACATAGGGAGCCGGGTCGAAACGGCCTGGACTTTACGCTGGGACGGATCTACCAGAGCAATACCGCCTACATCTGGGAACCGAAGATCGAC
>NZ_JAULSA010000044.1 GCF_030518235.1 Saccharibacillus sp. CPCC 101409
GGTCAAGTCCATATTTATGTGTAAAAACGAAACTCACTCGCCAATCGGTTAGTCGGCAGCGGACATCGGTTCGTTTGGCTTCGCTTTGGCGTTTCGCCAGATCCAATAATCATGTAGATCCAGATAGCGTTTATCGCCATTCCACTTGTCATCTTGCTCCATCAGTAACGCGCCAAACAAACGGAACACCGACTCGCGGTTGGGAAACACACGAATGACACGCTCACGTCGTCTCAACTCGCCATTGAGTCGTTCAACGGCGTTAGATGTGCGAAGTCGAATCCGAATTCGTGGCGGCAAGCTCAGCACGGCTGTAGCATCGTCAAAGCCTTCTTCCAGCGTCTGCATGGCGTTTGGCGCCTGCTCAGCAAAGTGTTCCAGCGTTTGCTCTAGCAGCTTGCGACCCGTGTCCAGATCGACCGCTTCAAAGATCGTTCGCACACGTAGTTTCATTTCAGGACGTAGAATTTTCGGTGTTTTGTCCAAGATATTTCGCATGAAATGAGTTTGGCATCGTTGCCAGGTCGCGCCCTGGAACTGCGAACGAATCGCTTTGACGAGACCGCCGTGGTGGTCGCTTGTGACTTGGTCCACGCCATGAAGCCCCCGGGCTTTCAGCTGTTCGAAAAAGGCGCCCCAAACGCTCTCTGACTCCGTATCCCCGACCTGCAAGCCTAACAATTCACGGTACCCATTTTCGTTCACGCCTGCGGCTAAAAGGACGCCACGAGAACGCACGCGGCCGTTCTCACGCACCTTGACGTAGAGCGCATCGACCACCAAAAAAGGATATCGCTTCTCGGTTAACGGACGCTCTGCCCAGCTTTTGACCAAGGGGTCAAGTTTTTTGCAGAGTTCGCTCACGGTCGATTTGGAAAAGGATGTTCCGCACAATTCCTCGGTGACTTGCGTGACTTTGCGTGTGGACACGCCGTTTAAAACCATCTCCATGAGCGCTAGAACCAAGGCTTGCTCGCTGCGTTGGTACCGAGCAAACAGCTCCGTCGAAAACTGGCCGTCCCGAAAACGAGGGACCTGCAACGTTAAGGCACCGACACGAGTCGAGAGGGTATGCGGATACGTCCCATTCCGGTAAGCTCGACGTTCGTCGGTTCGTTCGTAGGGCTGCGCTTGAATCTGCTCAGAAGCTTGGGCTTGCAGCACTTGGTTGAGCACCGTTTCGAGCAAAGCCGCCACTCCCTTTTCTCGGGAATCGCCTAAAAAAAGTTGATGCAAAAGGTCGGCATCTACGGTAATCTGATATTGAGTCATGAACAAATTCCTCCTCTACAAGTGGGTCTTCGACAACTTGATTGTAGAGTGAATTTCGTTTCATGACTCTCTTTTTTTTAAGAGGTCATTTTACACAAGTATATGGACTTAATA
>NZ_JAULSA010000045.1 GCF_030518235.1 Saccharibacillus sp. CPCC 101409
GGAGGATAAGCCCTCGACCGATTAGTACTGGTCAGCTCCACGCATTGCTGCGCGTCCACCTCCAGCCTATTGACCTCGTCGTCTACAAGGGGTCTTACCAAATGTGGGAAATCTCATCTTGAGGGGGGCTTCACGCTTAGATGCTTTCAGCGTTTATCCCGTCCGCACGTAGCTACCCAGCGATGCTCCTGGCGGAACAACTGGTACACCAGCGGTGCGTCCATCCCGGTCCTCTCGTACTAAGGACAGCTCCTCTCAAATTTCCAACGCCCACGACAGATAGGGACCGAACTGTCTCACGACGTTCTGAACCCAGCTCGCGTACCGCTTTAATGGGCGAACAGCCCAACCCTTGGGACCTACTTCAGCCCCAGGATGCGATGAGCCGACATCGAGGTGCCAAACCTCCCCGTCGATGTGGACTCTTGGGGGAGATAAGCCTGTTATCCCCAGGGTAGCTTTTATCCGTTGAGCGATGGCCCTTCCATGCGGTACCACCGGATCACTAAGCCCGACTTTCGTCCCTGCTCGACCTGTCCGTCTCGCAGTCAAGCTCCCTTATGCCTTTACACGCTGCGAATGATTTCCAACCATTCTGAGGGAACCTTTGGGCGCCTCCGTTACACTTTAGGAGGCGACCGCCCCAGTCAAACTGCCCGCCTGACACGGTCCCTGTACCGGATTCACGGTACGAGGTTAGAACTAGCATGCGATCAGGGTGGTATCCCAACGGCGCCTCCCCCGAAGCTGGCGCTCCGAGCTCCAAGGCTCCCACCTATCCTGTACAAATCGCACCCCAGTCCAATATCAAGCTGCAGTAAAGCTCCATGGGGTCTTTCCGTCTTGTCGCGGGTAACCTGCATCTTCACAGGTATTAAAATTTCACCGGATCTCTCGTTGAGACAGCGCCCAAGTCGTTACGCCATTCGTGCGGGTCAGAATTTACCTGACAAGGAATTTCGCTACCTTAGGACCGTTATAGTTACGGCCGCCGTTTACTGGGGCTTCAATTCAGAGCGTCGCCTTGCGGCTAACCCCTCCTCTTAACCTTCCAGCACCGGGCAGGCGTCAGCCCGTATACTTCGCCTTGCGGCTTCGCACAGACCTGTGTTTTTGCTAAACAGTCGCTTGGGCCTTTTCACTGCGGCCCCCTCGTGCTATTCACACTACCGGGGCACCCCTTCTCCCGAAGTTACGGGGTCATTTTGCCGAGTTCCTTAACGAGAGTTCTTCCGCGCGCCTTAGAATACTCTTCCCACCCACCTGTGTCGGTTTGCGGTACGGGCGCCTTCACCTGGCTAGAAGCTTTTCTTGGCAGTGTGAGCCCAGGACCTTCGCTACT
>NZ_JAULSA010000046.1 GCF_030518235.1 Saccharibacillus sp. CPCC 101409
GACGAATTGTCAATCCAAGTGCAACAGTTCGTTTTGAAAAGATTCGTGTGTAGATCTCCAGCCTAAACATTTTCGAGGCCGACTGTTAATCAGATGAAGAGCGTGCTGAAGCTCAGCATCAGACACTTCGGCAAAATCATGGCCTTTGGGGAAAAACTCTCGAAGCAAGCCGTTTGCATTCTCGTTAGAACCTCGCTGCCAGGAAGAATATGGATCGGCAAAGTAAACCTCCACACCATGGATCTGCTTGAGTGCCGCATGGCAAGCAAACTCCTTACCCCGGTCAACCGTTGCCGTTTGAATCACAGCCTTCGGATACTGCGCAGCCAACACGCCGAATGCGATTTCCATCGATAAAGCCGTTCGGTTCGGCATCTTAATCGCTTGGTAAAATCGGGTTTTTCGTTCGACAAAGGTGGCGACGCAAGCTTTGCTTTTTCCACGGCTGGAAACGACGGTATCGAGTTCCCAGTGGCCGAATGTCTCCCGGCTTCGGATCGCTTTGGGACGCTGCCGGATCGAGAGACCGAGCGTAAAACGCCCGCGTTTCTCAGGCGGTTTCCGACGCTTGCCTTTGTGCCGAAGAACCTGGAGATCCCCTCGATTTAGCCGGCCCGTGTAGAGCCAGTTGTAGAGGGTTTTAAAGGCGACCGTGGGAAGCCCCTTGGCTTTGCGGCTACTTGCGATTTGCTCGGGAGAATGGGTCTTCTTGAAGTCGGATTCGATCTCACTCGCCAGGTTCGGATTCCATTTTCCGTTGGGCTTCGAAGCTGTCCTTCTGTTAGCGTAAGCCTGTTGGGCTTCTTGCGCCTCGTACCGTTCGGACGATCCATTGCGTCTCAGTTCCCGACTGACGGCTCCTGCTGACCGGCCCAGCACCCGGCTAATCGTCCGGACCCCAGCTCCCTGACTACGCAGGAGTTCTAGTTTGCTGCGTTCGACTATGCTAAAATGAGTGTAGCTCATGGTGGATTCTCCTTGTAGAAGGTGTTGTGGTGACTTCATTCTACACGAATCCGGCCATGAGCCCTTTTGTATTCAATTCGAGGTGTTGCACTTCATTTTACAATCCGTCA
>NZ_JAULSA010000048.1 GCF_030518235.1 Saccharibacillus sp. CPCC 101409
CGGCGCTTCTTCATCTTATTCATCCACTCATGGGTTCCCATTCTTTCAGGTTGCATATAACGTTCCCGTATTCACGACTCGACGTATGTCAAGTATCCGGCGAATGCCGGATCAAGGGCGTATGCCCGCAGCGTGAATATTATGTTAGACGAAGTTCTACTATTCTTTAATTCGCCCTATATATTCTTTATATTTATTTAGTTCATCTATTCCTTCTTTACAAACAGTCTTTACATCTCCATATATGCCTTCCGATGCTAAATAATAAGCATCATCTAATCGATTTAACGAATAGGATAGATCTTCATCTAAAACGATCTCACTTTCTTGATAATGTAGGCTAGATAGATAAGTAAATAATTCTTCTTCTATAATTCTCCCAATTTTAAAATCGTTTACGAGTTCTCCTAAAAGCTGATAAAGGGGTTCTTGTAAAATCTCTTCTCCATAGATCTGTTTAAGTTTTGATGCTAAATCTACCGACGGTTTGTGACTAGACAAGGAAATCTCAATCAATTCATATGGAAATTGCTCGTTTCCTTCAATCATCCGATCTGTCCAATCAAGGACATCTTTCTTAGTGAAGTAGCCAATAATTAATCCTATATAATAATATCTTGATAATGCTTTTATTGTTTTCATAGTGATCCTCGGTTTTAGAATTTCGTCTAACGTTCCTGTATTCACGACCCGACGTATGTCGGGTGTCCGGCGAACGCCGGACCAAGGGCGTATGCCCGCAGCGTGAATATTATGTTATAGGTCGTGAAATCGACGGGCTTCTCTGCCTTCTCCCGCAAACTCACATCCAGTCTGCTTCCGGATGGAAGCGCACCTTCCCCCTCAGTCAATCCGCATTCCCTCTCGATGGATCAGTTTCCGTATGGAAACGTACATGCTTTGGCGCTTCTAAACTTCTAATCCAAGATTCGCGTGAATCCACTTCCCGTTCTCTTCGTT
>NZ_JAULSA010000049.1 GCF_030518235.1 Saccharibacillus sp. CPCC 101409
GACTTTACGCTGGGACGGATCTACCAGAGCAATACCGCCTACATCTGGGAACCGAAGATCGACCAGAACGGAAGCAGCTACACCAACAACAGCGAGTATTACACCTACAACGAACGCACGTCGAACCTCGGCGTCGGCTGGACCTGGGCGTTCCCGTCCGTCGAGCTGCGGGGCGACCAGCGCTATCTGCATTTTCCCGACGGAACCGTATACGAAGTAGCCGCGGGCGGACAGGGACTGGTGGATTATCCGCTCAAAGACGTGACGTTCGCGCCTTCGACAGCGACTCTTTCGACGAAGGACGCTTCGGGCAAAGCGGTCAGCGCTGCAGCTGCTTACTCCCTGACCGACACGCTCGGCACGCAGTCGCTGTTCAACGCGCAGGGCCGCTGGATCGGGACCAAGGACGCATACGGCAATGTGATTCTGGTGGAATACGCGAACACATCGGTCAATGACGGCGACGCCTACCCGCTGATCAGCCGCGTGATCGACACGCTGAACCGCGAGATCAAATTTTCGTACAAAGCGAATGCGGTGACCGTCAGTTATGCGAATAAGTCGCTGACATTCAACAAAAAGCTGATCACCGGCGTCAACAAAAAGCGCAATCTGGACACGGCTGTCAATGAAAACGGCGAGACGATTTCCTACGGCTATACGAAGCAGGATGCCGGATTCGACGCAGACGGACCGGGCGGAGCGAATGGAGGCAGCACCACCTATACTTCGCTGACCCGCGTCACGTATCCGACAGGCGCGAGATCGATCTACGAATACGGCAAAACGGTCAAGCACTTCGGCGATATCGGAACGTTGGAGTACTACCGGGTAAACAAGCGTTATGAAGAACTGAACGAGAGCGGCACCAAGAAGAAGAACATGGTTGCTTACGATTACACGAACGCGACCGACTTTTCCGATTC
>NZ_JAULSA010000005.1 GCF_030518235.1 Saccharibacillus sp. CPCC 101409
GCTCGACTTGCATGTATTAGGCATGCCGCCAGCGTTCGTCCTGAGCCAGGATCAAACTCTCCAATGCAAACTCCGTTTGCATCGCGACTCCAAATGCGGACCCCTAAGGGCACTAATTTGGACCAAAGCGATGTTTGGAAGCTTGTGAACTTGAAAAGCACCATGTGCTCGTTTAAAACGTGGCGATTCTCGATTGCTCAAGAACCTTTATTCTCTATCGCAACGAGATCATAATCAAAAGATTATCGCTCGTTGCGGGAACTCAAATCGCTTTGCCCAAAGGGTCAGCGTTTTTCGTTCCTAACTCCTCTTCACTATCCAGTTTTCAAAGAACAAACTGTCTGTAAAGCCGGCTTTCCAAGCGCTTTGCGATTGGCGCCAACCAAACAGGCTAGGTTTATAGGTTAACACTTATTAAAAACGAATGCAACCTATATTTATATTTTTTTGAGCGCACGATATACTGATTCTTTTTCCGGCTTTTGCGATTGCGGGTAGAAAACTTGGGGTATAATGAACGAAGAATATTTTCCGCCTGCGATTGGAAAGCGCGCTCATCTTTTTATAAAGCTTTCAACTTATAATTGAAACGCTTTCTTTTTAAAAAATCTCAAAATTTCGTTCATCAGTAAACGACTAAGGAGGAAATCATGTTTCAAAAAGACAAGTTTGCGCGCACCTGCATACATATCGTTTTGGTTCTGCTTATTTTGTTTCTGCTCTCCAAGCTTCAATTTGTTCTGGCGCCGCTTAAAGCGGCTTTCAGCCTGATCTTTTTCCCTATTGCGCTGGCTTTGTTTCTATATTATCTGTTCCGGCCCGTTATCCGGCGCCTGGACAAGTGGAAGATTCGCCGTCCCTGGTCCATTCTTCTTCTATACGCGGTGGCGGTCGGAGTGATCGTCGGCTTTTCTTTATGGGTGTGGCCGATTCTTCGCAACCAGTTTATCGGCTTCACCAACAATCTGCCTCAGCTGGCGCAGAACTTCTCCAATCAGCTTCAACTGCTTTTGCTGCGCTTACAGGAACAGGAAGTCTGGGGAACCCGAATCAACGATATCGATGTCGGTTTGAATATTCCCCAGCAGTTGTCCGGTTATCTGGAGAATGTAATCAACTCGGTGAGCAATTACTTGAGCAGCGCTCTTTCGGTAGTAGCCTGGATTTTCCTCGTTGTTTCAACTGTGCCGATGATCCTGTATTTCATGCTCAAAGACGATCGCAGAGGTTATGCTTTCCTGCTTAAAGGAGTGCCTTACCGTTACCGTCCCGTGATGCGAGGCATGGCGGTCGATATCGATACGGCGTTAAGCGGATTTATCGTCGGCAGGGTCCTGCTGGCTGCCTGCGTCGGCGTTTTCGATCTGATCGGCTTTCTGATCGTAGGCGTGCCTTATCCGCTTCTCCTGGTACTGTTTATTATTTTTACGGATATGATTCCGTATATCGGCGTCTATCTCGGCGCGCTGCCGGTAGTGATTGTCGGCTTTATCGACTCGCCGGCTTCGGTCATCTGGATTATCGTCGTGATTGTGCTGGGCCAGATGCTGCGCAACAATCTGCTTTCTCCGGTTATTTACGGTTCAGCTCTGGATATCCATCCGCTTACGACTGTGTTCCTGCTGCTCGGCAGCGGCGTGATCGGCGGATTCCTTGCTATTTTGATTATCATTCCGGTATACATGGTCGTTAAAATTGTGGTTGTGCATCTTTACCGGTATTATCGAAGCCGAAAACTTGCGGCGCCCAAGCCGCTTTAGCTCGTGCCGAGAACTTCTCCCCCTGCAACGTTGACCTTTTGGGAAAATAAAAAAACCTCCTGTATTCCATTGGAATACAGGAGGTTTTTTTAACGTTTACTCTTAGCTTTCGATCAGCAGGGATTCCGGATCTTCGAGCAGTTCTTTGACTTTGACCAGGAAGCTGACGGCTTCAGAGCCGTCGATGATACGGTGATCGTAAGACAGGGCGATATACATCATCGGACGGTTCTCCATCCGCTCTTCGTCGATTGCGACCGGACGCAGCTGGATCTTGTGCATCCCGAGGATGCCCACCTGCGGAGCGTTCAGGATCGGTGTCGAGAGCAGCGAGCCGAATACGCCGCCGTTGGTAATGGTGAACGTGCCTCCCTGCAGATCGGACAGCGCCAGCTGGTTGCTGCGCGCTTTGCCGGCAAGTTCGCCGATCTTGCGTTCGATCTCGGCGAATCCGAGACGATCGGCGTCGCGTACGACCGGAACGACCAGGCCTTCCTTCGCCGAAACCGCAATACCGATATCGTAGAACTTTTTATAGACGACATCGTCTCCGTCGATCTCCGCGTTGACGGCCGGGAACGCTTTGAGCGCGCCGACAACCGCTTTGGTGAAGAAAGACATAAAACCGAGGTTTACTTCGTATTTCTGTTTGAATGCGTCTTTGCGGCGCTTGCGCACATCCAGGATCGCCGTCATATCGACTTCGTTGAAAGTCGTCAGCATCGCGGCGGTCTGCTGCGCTTCGACCAGACGTTTGGCGATCGTCTGGCGGCGGCGCGACATGCGCTGGCGTTCGACCGGCTTCAGCGGGTCGGCGGCAGACGGTGCTTGCGCCGGCGCTTTCGGCGGAGCTGGGGGCTGCGAAGCCGGAGGCGCCGGCTGCTGCGGAGCCGGCTGTCCTTGAGCGGCCGAGCCGCCTTCGGCGAACGACTTCACGTCGTTCGGGTATACGCGGCCGATCGGATCGCCCGTCGGCACGCTGCCGAGTTCGACGCCGCGTTCGCGCGCCAGTTTGCGCGCGGCCGGCGAAGCTTTGGCCGCGGCGTCGCCGCTTTCGGCCGGAGGCGGGCTCGCCGCTTCGGCGGATTTGGGACTGGACGGCAGCGCCGCTGCCGGAGCGCCCTGTGCGGCCGGCGGAGCCGAAGGCGCAGGCGCCTGTTCTTCGCCGAGCGAACCGGATGCCGATCCGGTCGTCGAGCCCGCAGCGTCGCCGGTGCGGATGCGGCCGATAACTTCGCCGACCTGCACGGTGTCGCCTTCCTGGCGCAGACGGGTTTCGAGCAAACCGCTCGATTCCGCGCTTACTTCCAAATTGACTTTATCGGTTTCAAGCTCCAATAGAACGTCGCCCTGCTGTACGGCTTCGCCTTCGGCGACAACCCACCGCAGAATCGTTCCTTCGGTGACGGACTCTCCCATTTCAGGTACTTTAATGTCGCTCACGGCGCTACCTCCCTAAAGTCGTTTGAGTTTTTTTGGTCGAATTCTGGCCCAGGGCCGTTTGGATGATCTTCTGCTGTTCGAAAACGTGAACGTGCTGGTAGCCGCTTGCCGGGCTGGAACGTTCCGGTCTGCCGGTATACACGACTTCAATGCCTTTTGGAGCGGCGGCCCGGATATTCGGGTCGATATAACGCCAGGCGCCCATGTTCTGCGGTTCTTCCTGAACCCATTGAATCTCTTCGAGATTCTTGAAGTTTCCGAAGAACTCGGACACTTCTCTCGCCGGGAACGGATACAGCTGCTCGACGCGCAAAATATGCAGCCAGCTCCAATCGGCGTCCGCTTCTTTGGCAATGGCGTCTTCGAGCTCGACCGCGATTTTGCCGCTGCACAGCAGTACGCGGCGGACTTTGTCCGGCGATTCGCCGAGTCCCGGCTGCCGCAGGGTGGCTCTGAAGCCGCCCTCCGTGAATTCATCGGCTCCGGAAGCGACGCGCGCATTCCGGATCAGGCTTTTCGGCGACATCACGATCAACGGCTTGGCGTCTTCGCGATTCGTCATGGCGGCCTGGCGGCGCAGCAGATGGAAATACTGCGCGGAGCTCGTCAGACTGACGATCGTGCAGTTGTTCTCGCCGGCCAACTGCAGATACCGTTCCAGTCTGGCACTGGAGTGTTCCGGCCCCTGTCCTTCGTAGCCGTGCGGCAGCAGCAGAACCAGGCTCGATTTCTGCGCCCACTTGGAACGGCCTGGCAGCACGAACTGGTCGATAAGGACCTGCCCCGCGTTCGCGAAGTCTCCGTACTGCGCTTCCCAGATGACCATGGTCTGCGGAGCGTATACATTATAGCCGTATTCGAAGCCGATTACCGACGCTTCGGACAGCGGGCTGTTGTGGATTGCAAACGACGCTTTGGCCTGCGGCAGCGCATGCAGCGGGCAGTAAGTTTCCCCCGTCTTCGCGTCGTGCAGCACCAGGTTCCGGTGCGCGAACGTCGCGCGTTCCGCGTCCTGTCCGCTGATGCGGATCGGCGTGCCGTCGGCCAGAATCGAAGCGAACGCCAGCGTTTCCGCCTGTCCCCAATCGACCTTCTCGCCTTCGTTCAGCGTGTTCTCGCGGCGCTGGAGAATCCGTTCCAGCTTCGGATACACATTGAACGTCTCCGGACGCTTCAGCAGCTCGGCGTTGATCGTCTTGAGCGTATCGTAATCGACGGCCGTGACTACCGATTCGAGCGGCGTTTCGTCGATGTTCGAAGCAAACGGGAACGGATGGCTTTCGCTTTCTTTTCCGTTCTTCATCTGCTCGTACTCTTCTTTGAACAAATCCGTGATGCGTCCGCGGATATCGGAAAGACCGTTCTCCCCAATCAAACCGCTTTTATTCAATTTATTTGCAAAAATAGTCGCAGCGGTGCCGTGCTCCCTGACCTTTTTGTAGATCAGCGGCTGCGTCGTTTCCGGATCGTCCGTTTCGTTGTGACCGTAGCGGCGGTAGCCGATCAGATCGATCAGGAAATCCTTTTTGAAAGTAGTCCGGTATTCGCACGCCATGCGCGCGGCCGCGATGCACGCTTCCGGATCGTCCGCATTGACGTGCACGATCGGAATTTCGTAGCCTTTGGCCAGGTCGCTCGCGTAATGCGTAGAACGGGAATCGCCGCTTTCGGTCGTAAAGCCGAGCCGGTTGTTGGCGATGATATGTACCGTCCCGCCGTTCTGGTAACCCGGAAGCTGGTTGAAGTTGAGCGTCTCCGCCACAACGCCTTCGCCCGGAAACGCCGCGTCGCCGTGAACCAGAATCGAAGCCGCATTGTTGGTGTTCTGCTTCGGATAGCCCGGCTCGCTGCGGTCTTCCTGGGCCGCTCTGGCGAATCCTTCGACAACCGGATCGACGTACTCCAGGTGACTCGGGTTGTTGGCCAGCGTCAGGCGCGTTTTGCCCTGCTCGCCGATTTCCCGTTTCTCGCCCAGGTGATACTTGACGTCGCCCGTCCAGCCGAAGTTGATGCCCATCGAGCCTTCCGAAGGCATAAGATCTTTATTCGGCGCGTGATGGAATTCCGAGAAGATGCGTCCGTACGGTTTGCCCAGCACGTGAGCCAGCACATTCAACCGTCCGCGGTGCGCCATCCCCATCAATACGTGTTCGGCGCCTCTTTTGGAGAAACCGCGCACCAGCTCGTCCATAACCGGCACCAGCATATCGATTCCTTCAATAGAGAAGCGTTTCTGGCCGACAAAAGTCCGGTGCAAAAATTCTTCGAATTGCTCGACCTGCACCAGGCGTTCCAGCAGCGCTTTGCGTTCCTCGTCGGACAATTCGCCCGCCGCGCCGTGGCTTTCGGCCTGGGCGTTCAGCCATTCGCGTTCTTTCTCGTCGTGCACGTGCGAGAACTCGTAGGCGGTCGTGCCGGTATATACCTGCTTCAGCCGGCGAATCGCGTCGAGTCCCGTAGCGACGCCCTCCGGCGCGTCTTCCCAGATCAGGGAAGCCGGCAGGGAAGCCAGGTCTTCCTCGGTCAAGCCCACTTCGCTCGGGTTGAGGAACGATACTTCCGGTCTGGCGTCGAGCCCGATCGGATCGATATCGGCGGCCAGATGACCGTAGGTACGGATATTCCATACCAGCTTGCTTGCTGCAACCGCTTTCTTCAACGACTGCGAATCAGTCGCTCCCGCGCTGGCTTGCGGCGTCTGCGCCGCGCGATCCTGCGGCGGCGCGCCGAAGCGCTCGAACAACTCCCGGTAAGAAGATTCGACCGAAGCCGCATCCTCCAGATAGCGTTCATACTGTTCCTGTACGTATCCTAGGTTAGGACCATAGTACTTTTCCCATGGCTCATGCGTGCTCGAAAATTGTTTCGTCATCGCTGCCACCCTCCGTCTTGTGATTGCAAAAGCCGATTCCGATAATACATGATTTTTTACAAAATGGTGAACAAAGCGCTTACTTCTCGATTGTACCGCTTTTTGTTAGCAAGTTCAATTTATTCGGCCGCTTCCTTGCTAAATTTTTGACAGCTTCTTTTTCGCCCGTCTCCGGTCGGCCGAACGACCCTTCAGTCGAACGGCGAACCGCCCAGTCGAGCCGCTATTTCGCTTTTTTACCTTTCTGTCAAAAACCGTCGGTACCGCGGTTTAATCGCCTTTTACGGCTTCGGCGTCGCGTTCTTTGTGCAGCTCGGGCAGCAGGTCCTGCAGTTCCGGCACCGGCGGCGGGAAAGACAGATCCATTCCTTCCAACGTATCGACGGCGATCTTGAGCACGGACAGATCGCGCATGGCGCGATCGTCGGCCGGCACGATGTGCCAAGGCAGCTTTTTGCTCGCGCATTCGCTCAGCACGTCTTCATAGCACTCTTGGTATTTGTCCCAATGCTTGCGCTCGGCCAGGTCGCTCGGATCGAATTTCCAGTTCTTATGCGGATTCTCGATGCGGGCGATCAATTTTTCAAGCTGGAACTTTTTGGAGATATGCAAAAAAATCTTGACGATCTCGACGCCGTTTTCCGCCAGCATTTTCTCGAAATCGTTAATCTGACCGAAGCGCTTCTTAACCCGGTCTTCATCCACGGTTCCGTGTACTCGGGTAATCAGCACGTCTTCATAATAAGAGCGGTTAAAAGCGGCGATATAGCCGCGTTCCGGCACGTAGCGATGCGCTCTCCACAAGTAGTCGTGCCCGAGTTCCTCGTCGGTCGGCGCTTTGAAGCTGTGGATCTGCACACCCTGCGGATTCACCGCCGAGAACACATGGTTGATGGTTCCGTCTTTGCCGCTGCAGTCCATACCCTGGAAAATAAACAGCACGGAACGGTTCCGGCCGGCAAACAGCTTTTCCTGAAGATGCTCGAGCTTACGGCTCAATTTTTTCTTTTCCGCTTCGATGTCGTCCTCGGAAGGCCGCTTGGCGCTGCTGTAATCGGTGTCGATCCGGTCCAGACGGACCCGGTCCCCGGAGCCTGTTTCCGTATTCGTTTTCATGGTTTTATTCACTCCTGTTTCGTAGGGATGTCGTCCATCCTATATCAATACCCGTTTTGGCAAGCGATACACGTATAGGCACAGCGGAGAACGATTTTTTTTGCAAAGAGTTTCAATCAAAAAACCCGTGGTAATATTTTGTCAAGTAAAAAAACACGGGAACGCAAATAAATTTTATTCGTCCGCCCTGTTCTATCCACTGCCGGCGAAAAGGAGGAGCGCGACATGTTTTTGAAAAAGAACTGCACCTGCCAGAGCTGTTTGAGAACGTTCGAATGCACCGGAACTTTCGATGCCGACGGCGCGCGTTATATCGCCGGTCCGGTCGCTTTGATGCAGCTGCTGTCCAAAGAACCGGATAAGCTGCTGCTCGAAGGCCGCGTGATGTGCACGGGCTGCGCCACGACGCATCATTTCCTCGTCGAATACGACTGCGAGCAGGATCGTTACATTGAAATCGATACGGCGGCGGGCCGGGTCGTTCAGCCTTCGCGATCCGAAACTCGCAGGGAAAGCCGGGTTGTGTATTCCAGACTGGCTTATTAATATCGGTCCGGGCAAAGCGCCCGAAGCGGGACAAGCTGCGGAGCTGCCCGCTTTTTTAATCGAATAGTTTGCATAATTATTCTTAATGATGTATATTTAATTAAAGAAAATTCGAGAAGTTTTTTACGTTATTCAAGCAGCCTCGCGATCGGGTTTTATCATATAGAGCAGAGAGTATCCTGGGGAGGGAAACGATATGAAAGCCAGACTGATCTTGGAAGACGGCACGCTGTTCGAAGGAAAGTCGTTCGGCAGCGATAAACAAACCACCGGCGAAGTCGTATTCAATACGGGCATCACGGGCTATCAGGAAGTGCTGTCCGATCCGTCCTACTGCGGACAAATCGTCACGATGACGCAGCCGCTGATCGGCAACTACGGCGTCAACCGCGAAGACTTCGAAGCGATCCGCCCTTGGATCCAGGGCTTCGCCGTCCGCCGCTACGAGACCGCTCCGAGCAATTGGCGTTCGGAAACGGATCTTGGCACGCTCCTCAAAGAATACGAGATTCCCGGCATCGCCGATATCGATACCCGCATGCTGACGCGCCGTCTGCGCAATCACGGCACGCTGCGCGGACTCATTACGACGGGCGCGGCCGCGCCGGAAGAACTGCTGGAAATCCTGCAGGCAGCCCGTGCCCCCCGCAACCAGGTCAGCCTCGTCTCGACTCCCCGCGCCTACCGCAGTCCGGGTACGCGCGAGCGTATCGTGGTCGTCGACTACGGCAGCAAAACGGGCATCGTGCGCGAACTGAACGACAGAGGCTGCGACGTGGTCGTCGTTCCCCACGATTCGACCGCCGCGGATATCCGCCGCTTCAATCCGGACGGCGTACTGCTGTCCAACGGCCCCGGCGATCCCAAAGACGTTCCGCAGGCAATCGAAACGGTGCGCGAGCTGATCGGACAGCTGCCGCTGTTCGGCATCTGCCTCGGGCACCAGCTGTTCGCACTGGCATGCGGCGCAGATACGACCAAGCTCAAATTCGGACACCGGGGCGCGAACCATCCCGTCAAAGAAGTGGCTTCGGGCCGCTGCCTGATCACGTCGCAGAATCACAGCTACACCGTTCTGGACGAAAGTCTGGACGGTACCGAACTCGAAATTACGCATATCAACAATAACGACGGCAGCGTCGAAGGCTTGAAGCACAAAACCGCGCCCGCTTTCTCGGTACAGTTCCATCCCGAAGCGGCGCCGGGACCGTCCGACAGCAATCCGCTGTTCGACCGTTTCCTGGAGTCGATCGCCGAATTCAAGCAGGCGCGGCAAAGCGGCGAATCCGCCGCTCCCGCTTCTTCCGAGAACGTCCGCCGGACGTCCGGGTCCGCCGCCGCTCCCCGCTCCGCGCAGCGCAAAGAAGCGGACGGCGCGGCATCCTCTTTTAAAAAGGCGCTCGCGCCGTCCGCTTACTGAAACGTTCCGGGCGCAGTCGAGTACAGGCAGTAATCCTTCAAGAAAATACCGGACTTATTCGTCCTTCATCCAGTCTTTATTGCGCCGCTCTTTCCGATCCCGCTTGCTTCCATCAGCGCGGCCGGACGAAGGACGGCTTTTTTCTTTGCGTTCCAAAAAAGCAAGCTCGCGCTGCGTTTTCCGATAGCTGTTCAACCGGCCGGCTTCCAGTTCTCCGTCTTCGATCGCCGACCGCACCGCGCAGCCTTCTTCCCCGCTGTGCGTGCAGTCGCGGAAGCGGCAGCCGCCGGACAAGCTCTCAATATCCGCAAAGGTGCCCGCCAGACCGTCTTCTTCGTCTTCCCACGGCTGGAGCTCGCGCATCCCGGGCGTGTCGATCAGCACCCCGCCGCCCGGCAGAACGAACATCTGGCGGTGCGTCGTCGTATGCCGGCCGCGGCTGTCGCCTTCGCGAATCTCGCTTGTCCGCTGTACATCCAGTCCGGCCAGCGCATTCGTTATCGTGGATTTGCCGCAGCCGGACGTGCCGGTCAGCGCGCAGCTTTGCCCTTCGCCGAGGTAAACGGCAAGCTCGTCCATTCCTTCGCCCGTTTGAGCGCTGACGGCGTGCACCGGCACGCCCGGAGCGGCGCGGCCGATGTCGGATTCCGCCGCGACGCGCGTATCGCGGTCGCACAGATCGGCTTTGCTCAGCAGGATCACGGGCCGGGTGCCCGAGTTCCAGGCCATGATCAGATAGCGTTCGATCCGGCGGACGTTCAAGTCGCCGTTCAGCGAGCTGACGATAAACAGCGTATCGACATTGGTGGCGATAATTTGTTCGCGCACCGGCGCTCCGGCCGCTTTGCGGGAAATCTTGCTGCCGCGGGGCAGCACGGCGTGAATCCGCGCTCTGCGCTCGCCCGGCAGCAGCTCCGCCGCAAGCCAGTCTCCGACGGCCGGCAGATCGCGGCCTTCTTCGGCCTGATGACGCAGTTTGCCGCTGCTCTCGGCCGTGTATTCGCCGTACTCCGTCGCGACTTTGAACTGCTGGCCGAAATCCGCCGTCATTCGCACGGGCGTCCAGCCGGTGCGATCCAAGTCTGCTGCTTCCCAGACTTTTTGCCAGTCGTCGTTCCAGCCGAAATTGTGTGGAAAACGTGCGGCTTCGTTCTTGATTTCATTCTTTATTTGATTTGTCGTTTCGTTCATGTATGCCTCCGGGGAAATTAGATTTGCTGTGCAGCGCGGGCAAGGCCTGCTCGCCCATCCGACATTCTCCCCGGAGCCCGCCGAAAAAAGCGCGCAAAAAAGCCGGGGAGGTCTCTCCCCGGCTGTTCCGGCTGCGGCGCCCGGGACCGTTTCGACTGAAACGGCGGGCTGCCCGCATTTGCCGGATCGGCGTGTCCGTCTATGCGGACGAACGCGCCGCGGCAGCAGCGCTCGAGCACGATCGGACCATTCGCCGATCGCCGCCTGAAGCGTTACAAGCCGCCGCTTATTCCGTTCGTTTCGCCGGACGCGGAGGAGAGACTGCGACATCTAGGGACAATCGAATTAAGTTTGCGCATTGTTATCTCCTCCTTCGTCGGCATTTGCCCACATTCTAGCGGAGAGGCGAAAAGGTTGTCAACTTCTTTTTTCAAAAAAACGAATCCGCAGAGTTTGCGCGATGCCGGACGTTTGCGCGATAATAAAGAGAAAGCCGCGTTTTGCCGGGAAAATCGGCAGTATGCGCAAGCAGCGCGAATAACCGAGGAGGAACGAACAAAGAAATGGAAAAAGAAGACGTTTTGATTATCGGCGCCGGCCCGTGCGGATTGTCCGCCGCGATCGAATGCGGACGCCGCGGGCTGTCGGTCCGGATCATCGAAAAGCATAATGTGGTGCATTCGATTTACCTGTATCCGACGAATATGCAGTTTTTCAGTACGGCCGAATTGTTGGAGATCGGAGGCGTGCCGTTCACGTCGCCGAATGAAAAGCCTTTCCGTCACGAAGCGCTCGCTTACTACCGCAAAGTATCCAAGCATCACGATCTGCGCATTTCTTCCTACGAGGAAGCGCTGTCGGTGCGTCCGCAGCCCGACGGGTCTTTCCGGGTGAGCACCCGCGACCGCGCGGGCAACGAGCGCGAATACGAAGCCGGCAGCGTGGTCATCTCGACCGGCTATTTCGACCATCCGAACGAGCTGGGCATTCCCGGCGAAGACAAGGAAAAAGTAACCCATTACTTCCGGGAAGCCCATCCTTACGCCGGAATGAACGTGGCGATCGTCGGCGGCAGCAACTCCGCGGTCGACGCGGCGCTGGAATTGATCCGGGTCGGCGCGAAAATCGATATGATCTACCGCCGGACCGAAATCTCGCAGCATATCAAACCTTGGGTGCGTCCGCTGTTCGAGAGCATGGTGGAAAAAGGCAAAATCACGCTGCACCTCGGCTCGCAGCTGACCGAAATCGGCGAAGATTACGTGATCGTGCGCGGACCGGAGCAGAAAAACCGCATCCGCAACGATTTCGTGCTGGCGATGACCGGATTCCGGCCGGACCGCAAGCTGCTGACCGAAGCCGGCGCGCAGATGTCCGACGATCTGGACAAGCCCGTGTTCAATCCCGATACGATGGAGACCGGCGTTCCCGGTTTGTATGTGGCGGGCGTTATCGCTTCGGGGCGCAACGCCAACGAAGTATTTATCGAGAGCGGACGAAAGCACGGCGGGGTCATTGCCGAACATATCGCGCAGAGGGCTTCCAAAAGCCAAAACCGTCTGTAAAAAGCTGTTTTCGCCGTCGTCATGTGCTATACTTCCCTCATAACGAGGATTTGGCAGGGCCGAAACAAAACGGATCGGCCGGCCGCTAGGAGGACCGCTGCTTATGTCTCAACGATTCGTCATTGAAGCCGTCATGGTCGCCATCTACGGGCAATTGCTCTCGGCGAACCGTCCGGTCGAATATATCGTTCCTTACACGACCGTACTGGAACTTTACGAATTCGAAGAAGGTTCCGAGCCGCTGATGAACGAGCCCGGAGACGACCACTACGTCAAAGAAAAAGTCAAAGAATTGATCGCTTACTTCGAAGAGCCGCTGAACAAGAAAAAAATTCAGAAGGCGCTGTCGATTCCGTGGGCGAAAAGTTCGCCGATCCTGCTCGGCGACATGGTGAAGCTCACGATCGTAAATGCGGTGGACAACGCGCATTACGGCGAGCTGTTCGATCCGATCGAAACGGAAGTGCTGCTGTCGGCGCTGAAAGAAGAAGCGCCCGTGCTGACCGATCAGCTCGAAATGATTCAGCGCATTATTTCCGCCGCCGTGCCGGTGCAGGTATTCGATATCGACGATTTCGAATTCGCGCTCGAAGGAACCGCCCAGCTTTAACCGGACCAAGCGGCTGTCCCGCACATCGCGCGCCGCCGCTTGACCGGGTGGATATGCAAAAAGACGAACAACCGGGAATTCCGGATGTTCGTCTTTTTTTGGATGCGCCGTTTTGCCCGGGCCGCTTATTGTTCGGGCTCGTAGGCGTACACAATATCGTCGTGTTCCGGCAAATAAGTCACGTTCAAGCGGTAGCCGTCGAGATACCACTGATCCCGTTCCTCCATGTAAAACGTGATGCCTTCGGACGATTGGGTCAGCGCGGGATTCTCGGGCTCCACCGTCGCGATGCCCAGAGAAAAGCCGGGATGGATCTCGCTGGTATTGCTGTACCGGGCGTAGAAGCGGATATAATCGCCGCTGCCCAGCTCCAGTTCCTTTTTGTACCATCCGGCCGCCTCCGGCGAAACGTTGATTCTCATCAGGGTTCGTCCTCCTTCGCGCGGCTGCGCAGATTTCTTCGAAAGATCGGGACGGATCGTGCTTCCGGCCGCTTCCGTTTACCGTTTTATCATAACGCAGAACGACGCGCGGAACAAACGGATCGTCCGGGAAACCGCTCTCTTCCCGCCTCCCGCCGTACACCGTGCATTCACATTTTTTTCATATTCTAAAACTTTTTCGTTGACTTCCTCAAAAATTCGATGCTACAATCGGGAGCATACGAGATCATTTTACGATCATCACCAGCAGAAAGGAGTGAATTCGATGTTTACGTTCAAGGAAAGCTTTGCCGTCCGCTTCAAAGGCCATCATTCGACGCAGCGCGCCCTTTCCCAACCGAATATCGTTGAAGCTCCCGTCTGGCGTTTCCCGGACTGCGGATTGCGCCTGCTCCAGGCCTGATCGTCCGCCCCGGTACACGAATAAGGCGTCGGTGGGCTTCGCCCTCGTACGCCATATGAATCGGTTTCAAGCATATCGCTGCGCGATATGCTTTTTTTGCGGTTTTTTTCGTAAAAATGATTAGGGCATGTCTCAAAACTCGCCCTGGTAAATCCATCTGAAGAAGAAAGGAAGTGATGGAATGTTTTCCGTCCTTCGCAACTTGGGCTGGTTTTTCAGCCGTGAAAAAAGGCGTTATGCGATCGGGGTCTTTTTCCTGATTATTGTCGGCTTTATCGAACTGCTTCCTCCTAGGTTGATCGGGACCGCGGT
Organism: Saccharibacillus sp. CPCC 101409; assembly: GCF_030518235.1. Taxonomy (GTDB): domain Bacteria; phylum Bacillota; class Bacilli; order Paenibacillales; family Paenibacillaceae; genus Saccharibacillus. The sequence continues at coordinate 13,682 of NZ_JAULSA010000005.1, forward strand.
CGACGATATTGCCGGAGGTTTGATTACTTCGCAGCGCCTCTGGATGTATATCGGCGGCATCCTCGGACTGCTGGCTGTGATGTACGGCATTACGTACATATGGATGCGCCAGCTGTTCGGCGGCTCCAACGTCGTCGAACGGCTGCTGCGCAGCCGTTTTATGGCGCATCTGCTGCGCATGACTCCTCCGTTCTTCGAGCGGAACCGGACCGGCGACCTGATGGCCCGCGCGACGAACGACCTGCGCGCCGTCGCCATGACGGCCGGATTCGGCATGCTGACGCTCACCGACTCCACCGTGTTCCTGCTCACGGTGCTGCTGGCCATGGGCTTTATCGTCAGTTGGAAGCTGACGCTCGCCGCGCTGATTCCGCTGCCGTTTATCGCGATCGGCATGAGTATCTACGGTAAGATCATCCACCAGCGCTATACGGTCGCGCAGGACTCGTTCGGCGATATGAACGACCAGGTGCTGGAGTCGGTAGCGGGCGTGCGCGTGATTCGCGCCTATGTGCAGGAACGTCTCGACGAGAAGCGCTTCGCGGATATTACCAACGACGTATACCGCAAAAACCTGGCGGTGGCTCGCGTCGACGCGATCTTCGAACCGTTTATCCGGCTGTGCGTCGGTCTCAGCTATCTGATCGGCCTTGCGTACGGCATCTACCTCGTCTTCCGCAGCGAGCTTACGCTCGGCGACCTGGTCACGTTCAATATGTATCTGGGCATGATGATCTGGCCGATGTTCGCGATCGGCGAGCTGATCAATATTATGCAGCGCGGCGGGGCTTCGCTCGACCGGGTCAACGAAGTGCTGTTTACCAAAGCCGATATCCAAGATCCGGAGCAGCCCGCGAACGTATCCGCTCCGGATTCGATCGAATTCCGCGACGTCACGTTCCGCTACCCGACTTCGGTCGTCGACAATCTGGAACAGATCGACTTGAAGCTCCATGCCGGACAAACGCTCGGCGTGGTCGGCCGCACGGGCAGCGGCAAATCGACGCTGCTCAAGCAGCTGCTGCACGAATATCCGACGGGCTCGGGCGATCTGCTGCTGGCGGGACAGTCGATCGAAGATATCGCCAAAGACCGGCTGCACGGCTGGATCGGCTATGTGCCGCAGGAACAAATCCTGTTCTCCAAAAGCGTGCGCGAAAATATCCGCTACGGTAAGCACGACGCGAGCGACGACGACATTATGGAATCGATTCGCACGGCCGCGTTCGAAGGCGATCTCGAAACGCTGTCAGACGGTCTCGAGACCCGCGTCGGCGAACGCGGCGTATCGCTGTCGGGCGGCCAGAAGCAGCGCGTATCGCTGGCCCGGGCGTTTATCGCCGAGCCGGAGATCCTGATTCTGGACGATGCGCTGTCCGCCGTCGACGCCCGCACCGAAGCCCGCATTATTACGAATATCCGCGAGAAACGCGCCGGCAAAACGACGCTGATCTCCACTCACCGCCTGTCCGCCGTCGAACATGCCGACCATATCGTCGTGCTCGAAAAAGGACGCATCGTCGAAGAAGGCACGCATAGCGAACTGGTCGCGCTGGGCGGCTGGTACGCCGAGCAGTACGAACGGCAGCAGGTGGAATCGAATCTCTCCTCCGAGGAGGCGCAGCCGAATCATGACAACTAATAATCCGCAGCAGCCGGATACCGGCTCCCTGCAAAACAAAACGATTACCAGGCGGCTGTTCCAGTACGCACTGACCGCCAAAAGCACGTTTATCGTCGCGATTATCGCGCTTGCCATCGGCGTCGGCGCCGAGCTCGCCAGTCCGTTTATCGCCAAAATGATGATCGACGACCATATGATGGGCATCGAGAATCCGTTTTACGAAACGGAGGACACCGGCGGCGATTCCGTCGCGTACGACGGTGCGACTTTCAAGCGCGGCGACCGCTTTGCGGAAAACGAAACGAAAGGCCGCGAAGTGCGCATTCTCCAGGTCGGACGCGGCTTCGTATTCGTCGACGGGCCCGTTGCGCAGCCGGCGGGCGACCGCAGCTTCGCCGACGGCACGCTGACGATCGTCACGGCAAACGGCACGGATACGTATCCCGCCGCGCAGCTCACCAAGCAGCAGCTGTTCGACTTCTACGAACCGGAGATTCCGGGCATCGTGCGCCTGATTCTGCTGTACCTGCTGTTTCTGGCGATCTCGATCGTCATGGAATTCGGCAAAACCTACTGGCTGCAATCTTCGGCCAACCGGGTCATCCAGAAGCTGCGGCTCGATCTGTACGCGCATATCCAGCGGCTTCCGGTCCACTTTTTCGACAATCTGCCGGCCGGTAAAGTCGTCTCCCGCGTCACCAACGATACGGAAGCGGTCAAAGACCTGTTTATCGCGGTGCTCTCGAACTTTACGACAGGCATCGTCTATATCACCGGCATTTATGTGGCGCTGTTCATTCTGGACCCGCGCCTGGCGGCGGTCTCGCTGTTCGTGGTCCCGATTATCGTGCTGTGGATCTATTTGTACCGCAAAGTGGCGACCAAATACAACACGATTATCCGTTCCCGGCTCAGCGAGCTGAACGCGATCATCAACGAATCGATCCAGGGCATGTCGATCATCCGCGTCTTCCGCCGCGAGCAGCAGACGCGCGACGAATTCGAAGAGCTGAACGGCGATTATATGAAGCATCAGAACAAAATGGTCAATCTCAACTCGCTCACTTCGCACAATCTGGTCGGCGTGCTGCGGAATTTCTCGTTTACGGTCGTGATCTGGTATTTCGGTTCGTCGACGATCGACGGTACCTCGATTATCACGCTCGGCGCGCTGTACGCGTTCGTCGATATTCTCGGCCGGCTGTTCCAGCCGATCACCGGCATGGTCAACCAGCTGGCTTCGCTCGATTCCGCCATGGTGTCGGCCGGCCGCGTGTTCGAGCTGCTGGACGAACCGGGCGAAGCCGTCACCGACGGCGAGATGCCGCGCTACAAAGGCAATGTGGTATTCGAAGACGTTTCGTTTGCTTATAAAAAAGACTTCGTCCTGAAAAATATTTCGTTCGAAGCGGCGCAGGGACAAACAGTCGCTCTCGTCGGGCATACGGGCTCCGGCAAAAGCTCGATCATCAATTTGCTGTTCCGTTTCTACGATCCGCAAAAAGGGCGCATCTCGATCGACGGCCAGAGCGTCCGCGATCTGCCGAAGCAGTGGATTCGCCGGCATATGGGCATTGTGCTGCAGGACCCTTATCTGTTCACCGGTACGATCGCTTCGAACGTCAGTTTGGGCGACGAGCGGATTACCCGCGAACGCGTCGACCGTGCGCTGCGCGAAGTCGGCGCGGACAAGATTCTGGCCGACCTGCCGGGCGGCTTCGACGAACCGGTGGTGGAAAAAGGCAGTACGCTGTCCGCGGGGCAGCGCCAGCTGATCTCGTTCGCCCGCGCGCTCGCGTTCGATCCGGCGATCCTGATCCTCGACGAAGCGACAGCCAATATCGATACGGAAACCGAAGCGCTGATCCAGTCGGCTCTGGGCGTACTGAAAAAAGGCCGGACGACTTTCGTCATCGCGCACCGCCTGTCCACGATTCGCAGCGCCGACCAGATTCTCGTCCTGCACCGCGGCGAGATTGTCGAACGCGGCACGCACGACGAGCTGATGGACATCGGCGGCCGTTATTACCAGATGTACGAGCTGCAGCAGGGCGGCGGCGATTCGATCACTCCGGTGACCGGCACGCCGGACTCCGGCTTCCGGGCCAGAGCCGCTTTCGGCGGAGCGGGCGGAAACGACTGATCCGTTCCTGCGCCGCGTCCGGATATGCGCCGGCTTTTTCCGGGCAGTCCTCCCGAACTCGACTCGGCAAAAAAAAGCGCTCCTCGCAATGAGGAGCGCTTTTTGGCGTATCGATATGGACCGGCTTATTTCAGCAGCTTGGCGTCGGTCGCAGTCGATCCGCCCGCCTGCTCGGCCGTCACTTCGGCATAAGCCTTGTTCAGGTAAGTCGAAGCCGTCGCTTCGGTAATCACCTGCGGATACATCATGCCCGGATCGGGCTGCGTGATGGTGTAAACCACCGTCGCTTTGTCGCCTTCGTACTTGACGTCCGAAATCTTGAGGCCGTATCCCGGGTTCGGAAGCGATACGGTCAGCGTGGCTTTGACGCGCCCATCCGATTCGGTTGCCGTCGTTACACTCACTTCGGGTCCCTCCGTTCCTTCGCTTGGCTGGTTGTTTACGCGATCGATAAACTCAATCGCATTATACACCATTTGAGCGGCTTCCATGCGGGTAATCGGGTCCTGAGGACGGAAATTGCCGTCTGCGTCCGCCGAGATGATCTTCATGTTGCCCAGAGTCTGAACGGCGCCCACATGTTTGCTTGTAAAGTCTTTTTCATCCTTGAATACGAGGTACATCTTGGTTGTCGCGTAATCGCCGGTTGTGTTGACGCCTTCCAGCAGCAGGCTGGCGAACGCTTCGCGGGTAATCTTGGCGCTGACCGAATCTTTGGTCGTTACGGTTTGGATTCCGTTTTGCGAAGCGGCTTTGTAAGCCGAAGCGTACCAGGCTTTCTCGTTGAACGAAGCGCCCGGTTTGAAAGCTGCGCCGCCGTCGCTCTGGATGCCAAAAGCGCTGACGATCAGCTGCACGGCTTGAGCGTTGGTCAGATCGAGCGCCGGAGCGAACCGGTCGGAACCGACCCCTTTCATGATTCCCTGTTCCTGCAAAGATGCAGCGATTTTGGCATCGCTCGTATCTTTGATGTCGCTGAATGCGGATGCCGAAGCGGCAAAAGCGAACGAACCGGCCATGACCAGCGCCGCACAAGCTTTAATTGTTTTTTTCATCATGATCACCTCTTCAATTTTCTTGTTCTCAGTCTCCCAGACGCAGGGGTTCTCCAAAAGGTTGCAGCATTTTTTAGAATTTCGATTTCGGTCTATTAAAAACCCCCTGCGGCCTAGTGCCGTCAGGGGGTTCGGGATTGCAGTCGGTCTTAATATTTTTTCAATACATTTTCCGGGTGCAGCAGGCTGTGGCGGCGTCCGTACGAGAAGTATACGGCCAGGCCGATCACCAGCCAGATCAGGAACGTGTACCAGGTCAAGGCTTTGAGCTGGAACATCAGATATACGCAGCCGACCGCGCTCAGGATCGGAATCAGCGGCACGAGCGGAACGCGGAATCCGCGCTGCAGGTCCGGCTGGCTGCGGCGCAGCACGATCACGCCGATGCTGACCACGGTAAAAGCGAACAGCGTGCCGATATTGGTCAGCTCGGCCAGATGGTCGAGCGGGATCAGACCGGCGAAGAACGCGATCACGACCGCCGAGATCCAGGTGCCGGCCGCCGGCGTCCCGCTTTTGCCGCTGACTTTGGAGAACGTCGGAGACAGCAGGCCGTCCCGCGACATGGAGTACAGCAGACGGGTCTGGCCGTACATCATCACCAGCAGCACGGTTGTAATGCCGGTAATCGCTCCGAGCGAGATGATCCAGGCGATCCCGTTCATATTGACGAATTCCAGCGCAAACGCGACCGGGTCGCTGACGTTCAGCAGGTTGTAAGGGACGATACCGGTCAGAATAAGCGAAACTACGATATAAAGCACGGTACAGATCGCCAGCGACGCGATGATGCCGATCGGCAGATTGCGCTGCGGCTCTTTGACTTCTTCGGCCGCCGTCGATACGGCGTCGAACCCGATGTAAGCGAAGAAGACAGTCGCCGCGCCCGCGGTCACGCCGCCGAAACCGAACGGCAGGAACGGATGCCAGTTGTCCGGCTTGACGTAGAATACGCCGACGCCGATAAAAATCAGCACCACCAGCAGTTTGATGCCGACCATGATGCCGTTCGCCCGGGTCGCTTCTTTGACCCCGCGGGTCAGCAGCGTGGCGATAATCAGCGTAATCAGCACCGCCGTAATATCGACATATGTCCCTTTATCCGGGTTGAACGCTCCGGTCAGCGCATGCGGCAGCTGAATGCCGATTCCGGACAGCAGACTCTGGAAGTAGCCGGACCAGCCGCTTGCGACCGCCGCGCTGGCAAAGCCGTATTCGAGAATCAAATCCCAGCCGAGTATCCAGGCGATCAATTCGCCGAACGTGGTATAGCTGTACGTGTAGGCGCTGCCGGAAGCCGGCACGGAAGAAGCGAACTCCGAGTAACACAGCGCAGCGAACGCACAGATAATGCCCGCCAGCAGAAACGACAATACCAGGCCGGGACCCGCATACTTGGCGGCCGCGACGCCCGTCAGAACGAAGATGCCCGTTCCGATAATGGCGCCGACGCCGAGCGTGGTCAGATCGAGCGGACCGAGCACGCGCTTCAGATTGCTCGGGCCTTCTTTGATCGCTTTGCGTCTGAAAAGAGAGGACTGCCCTTTTGTCGTGCTCATGTGTAAAATCCTTTCCGTTTGTAAGGTATCGTGACATTTTAAGCTCATCTTAAGCTTCACCTACACAATCCTACGGAAACCTACACTTTGGCGCGTTAAAATAATAAAATCCGCTCAATATTGAATCCTCTCTCCGGTTGTTTTCTGCCTTCGAATCACGGAATTCGAAGGGAAGGGAAAGCCAAATGTCGTTCGGATTCAATATTTCGCTCCCGCGGCTTGCAAAGCCGAGACCAAATTCAAACCCTTTCAAGAGATTGAAGAGATGTCCGCTTTGCGGAACATGAAAAGCCTGTTAAAGGCTGAATGGATGTCCGCTCTGCGGAACATGAAGAACAAACATGGACGATGAATAGCGGCTGCGCTTAAATTTCCTCCGGCGAGCGGATGCCTAGCAGGTCGAGCGTCCATTTCAGGCGATCGGCCGTCAGGAGAGTCAGTTCCAGGCGTACGGCGCGCTCGTTCGGCGAGTCCGTCAGCACTTTATTGTGGTGATAGAAGCGGTTGAACAGCTTGGCCAGATCCAGGGCGTAGCGGGCGATGACGGAAGGCTCGCTACGTTGGATGCCGCGGCGAAGCTCGGCTTCGAAGTCGCCGAGCCGCTTCAGCAGCTCCCACGACGTTTGGTTCCATTCGTAATCGGCCGAAGCTTCGGCGAAAGAAACGGCGCCTGAGGCTTCTGCGGCCCGGCGCAGCACGCTGCGCGACCGGGCATGGGTGTACTGCACGTAAGGCCCGGTCTCGCCTTCGAATTGCACGGCTTCTTCGAGCGAGAAATCGATCTCGCCGATCCGGTTGTTTTTGAGGTCGCCGAAGATGATAGCGCCGATACCGACGGCTTCCGCCACCGCTTCGCGATTCGCAAGCTGCGGATTTTTGTTTTCGATAATGGATGAAGCGCGGGCGACGGCTTCGTCCAGCACCTCTTCGAGGAACACGACTTTGCCCCGCCGCGTGGACATTTTCTTGCCTTCGAATTTCATCAATCCGAACGGGATATGACTGCAGGAGGAAGCCCATTCCCGTTCCATTTTGCGCAGCACGGCGAACACCTGGCGAAAATGCAGCGACTGCTCAGCGCCGACGACGTACAGCAGTTCTTCCGCGCCCAACACGTCGTGGCGGTAAAGGGCGGTCGCCAGATCGCGCGTCGGATAAATGGTGGTGCCGTCCGATTTGAGGATCAGGCACGGCGGCATCTCTTCGTCGTCCAGCCGGACCACCTGCGCGCCGTCGCTTTCTTCGAGCAGCCCTTTCTCGCGCAGTTCTTTCACCACCGCGCCCATTTTGTCGTTGTAGAAGCTTTCGCCGAGCACTTTGTCGAACGAAACGCCCAGACGGTCGTACATCCGGTTGAACTCGGCCAGACTGACTTCGACAAAGTAACGCCACAGCCGGACGGCTTCGTCGTCGCCGGCTTCAAGCCGCCGGAACCAATCGCGCGCTTCGGGTTCCAGGGTGTCGTCGCGTTCCGCTTCGTCGTGAAAGCGAACATACAGATCGAGCGATTCGCGGATCGGCGCCCGGTTCAACCGCTCTTCGCTGCCCCAGCGTTTATACGCCGTGATCTGTTTGCCGAACTGGGTACCCCAGTCCCCGAGATGGTTGACGCTGATCGGCCGGCAGCCGGCAGCCTCGTACATCCGGTACAGCGCCGCGCCGATCACCGTCGAGCGCAGATGGCCGACGCCGAACGGCTTGGCAATATTCGGCGACGACATATCGATGACCACCCGGCGGCCGTCCCCGATCGACGAAGGTCGTCCGACTTTGGCTTCCTCCGCCAGTTGAGGCGCATACCGGCCGCGATCCAGCTTAAAGTTCAAATACGGTCCGCTGGCCGAGGTTTGAACTCCGTCCGCTTCGAAACGCTGAGCAAGATCCGCGGCGATCTGCTGCGGCGCGCGGCGCAGCGTTTTCGCCAGACTGAAACACGGAAACGCGAAATCTCCCAGCTGCGCGTCCGGCGGCAGTTCCAGCAGCGGCTCGGCCGTTCCATCTTCCCACTCCAGCAGCTCATCCAGCTTGGCGGCGATTTGTTTGATCATCATTTCATTTCCCCCTCTATCGTTCTCGGCTAACCGGACAGACCACGACAAAAAGCCCCCGTCTCCAAAAAGAGACGAGAGCTTGTCGTTCCCGCGGTACCACTCTTGTAGCCGGCGCTTCGTGTTCACATCGGAAAACGGGCGGCGGCCCCTCGAAAGACGATAACGGCGTCTTGGCCGGGCGGTTCTACGCGGAGCTCGCGCTTCTGCGCGAACTCGTTCGAACCGCCGTCTCCCGGGTGCGCTTCGTCCAAAACACGGCGCCGGCTTCCACCGCCCCGGCTCGCTGATCCCGTTTTCGTTTTCGACTACTTTCCCGTTCATGGACTGTTCCGATTAATCTGTTTGTCATTATAAGGGGTACACGAGGAGTTAGGCAAGATCTTTTTCACTGGCCGCCTTAAAAGAACAATCCTTTTGATGCTGTCTGTTTGACGTATATATTGTCCATGACCAAAAGAAGAATTCATTTCCGTTTAAAAGCAATTGCGTTTATTTGAGCTTTTAAACCATTCGGACCGCCTGCATAAGACAATGATAGAACCAATATTCCTCTTATTCCAACCTCTATCTTTTGACAAAAAAAACAAACCCTCCAACGCCTGAGCGTTCAAGGGTCTGTTCGTGTCTGAGAAATCGATAAGCTTTGAACGATAAGGTCCTGGCGCTTAAGCGGCAACCAGCACGCTGCGGCAGACGGACGCGCACTCGCGGCAGACGCGGACGCAATCCTGGCAGTGCTCGTGAGGGTGCTTCGCGCACTCGTCGGCGCAGGCGTCGCACGCTTTTGCAACCAGTTCGCAGATCTCGGCCGCGAACGGGCTGTTGCGGGTCATCGCCTGCACGGCGAAACCGCACAGGTCGGCGCATTCGCGGTAAAGACGCAGACATTCGCGAAGTTCGACAATCTCCAGTCCTTTCAGACTCGAAACGTAACTTACGTTGCAGACGTTCATGCAGCGGATGCAGGCGTCGATACATTCTTTATATGTAGTAACCGTCATATCGGGTTCCTCCCAGGTGTATGGATAGAGTTTGTTTGCTTCCTTGTCTGTTCTTTACCCGAAAGACGACAAAAATGAAACCCCTTACGAGACGACCGCCTGCAAATGCTAACTTTCTTCCGGTGCGGACTCCGGTTCCGTTTCCAGCTCTTCCAACCGTTTGCGCAGTTCGGATGCCGAGAAGTGTTCGCCGATAAACACAGCCATATCCCGCAGATCGCCCTGAGGCGTAACTTTGATAAAGTCCAGCTCGCGAAACGCATACTGGAACAAAAAACGGCTGGCCGTATCGGAAAAAGTCAGCAGTCCTTTGGCCCGGTAAATCTCGCGCGGCAGCCCGGCGATCAGCGCTTCGAAACGCCGGCTGTCGACCGGTCCGCGAAAGCGGTGCGTATACGAAGTGACATGCTCGTGCCCCGAACCCAGCATGGCGAAGCCGGCCGGCGTTTTGGTCAGCTTCCCGGCTTCCGCTTGTTCCGGCGCAAACGCCGTGCCGAGCAGCGGCTCAAGTTCCGTTTCGCAGCGAACGCTGCGCACGATCGGCGCATAAGCGTTCCAACCCCGGATCGCCGCTTCCAGCTCGTCCGCTTCTTGTTCGCTTACCCGGTCGACCTTGTTGAGGATCACGGCGGAAGCGCAGCGCAGCTGGTCCTGCATCAGCGCATAGGTCTTTCCGCCGCGGCTGCGGTGCATCTCCAGCAGGTGAGCGGCGTCCGCCACGGTAATCAAGCCCCGCAGATCGATGCCGGCGTACATCGCCGTTTCGGTCGCGGCGTCGAGCAGGTCGATCGGATTCGCCGCTCCGGTCGCTTCGATCACGACGACGTCGGGACGGTCGCGCTGCACCAGAGCAGCCAGTTCGCCCGCCAGATCGTCGCGTACCGAGCAGCAGATACAGCCGCCGAGCAGCTCGGCCAGCGGCACTTCGGCTTCGACCAGCAGCCCGTCCAGATTGACTTCGCCCAGTTCGTTGATAATAACGCCGGGCCTGAGCCCGATTTCTTGCCAATACGCAACCAGCCGCTGCAGCAGCGTCGTTTTGCCGCTGCCGAGAAAGCCGGACAATAAATATACCGGTACATCGGATGACATGATGAATTCCTCCGTTTGCCTTCGCCCTGAACCAGGCGATTCTTGTTCGATCTTTGAGTTTACCGCAATCAAGATCGGACCGCAAGGCTTTCGGACTCCGGAGGCGTTAACGGCCGACCCGCACCAGTTGGCGGCCGACCGCGCGGCCTTCCAGGATGCGGCTCAGCGCATCGGGAAGCTGTTCCAGGCCAAGTTCGCTCACGGCCTGCTCGAATACGGCATCCGGCTTCCAATCCGAAGCGAGCTTGTTCCAGATCTCCAATCGCAGCGGCAGCGGACACTGCACGGAATCGATACCGGCCAGCGTTACGCCGCGCAGAATAAACGGATGGACGCTGGTGCCGAAGTCTCCGCCGCCCGTCAGGCCGGACAGGGCCAGCACGCCGCGATAGCGGATCGCTTTGAGCCGCTCGCCGGTACCCGCGCCGCCGACCGGGTCGACGATCGCGGACCAGAGCCCTTTGCCGAGCGGCCCTTTGGACGGGGCCTGCGCTTCTTCGCGCGAAATGGTATGCGCCGCGCCCAGTTTCTTCAGCAGCTCCCACTCCCGCTCTTTGCCGCTGCTCGCCGTCACTTCAAAGCCGAGCTTCGCCAGAATCGCGACAGCGACGCTGCCGACGCCGCCCGTGGCGCCGGTCACAAGCACCGGACCGTCTGCCGGCGTGACGCCCGCGCCGAGAATCGCTTCCACCGACATGCCGGCCGTAAAGCCGGCTGTGCCGATAATCATCGCTTCCCGCGCAGTCAAGCTTTCCGGCAGCTTGATCAGCCAGTCGGCCGGCACGCGCGCCAGCTCGCTGTAACCGCCGAAATGCGATACGCCCAGGCCGTAACCGGTGCACAGCACCCCATCGCCCGCCGCAAAGCGCTCGTCGTCGGAAGCGACGACTTCGCCGGCCAGATCGATCCCGGGAATAAACGGATATTCCCGGACGATCCGGCTTTCTTTGACGCTGGCGAGTCCGTCTTTGTAATTGACGTCCGAGTAATGCACGCGGACAAGCACCTCGCCCTGCGGCAGATCTTCCGTTCCGATCTGTTTGACGGAGCCGCTTACCTTTCCGTCATTCTCCTCCAGCCAAAACGCGCGGAATTGTTCACTCATGCCGTTTCTCCTCCCATGCTTCTTTTTCGTTGCTTCTCGTTCATTCCCCGATCCCGACCGGGTTTCCCTGTCCATCGTACTCCAATCGCTTTTCCGATGCCAGTCCGGGGCGGCGCAGCAAAGGCGGCCGGAAACTCCCGGCCGCCTGCAATCGGTATGGAAAACGCGGATCGACTGCGTGTACTCCCGATTTACAGATCGGGATGTTCGTGCTTCGCTTTCAACCGGTTCCAGCGGCGTTCGACTTCCTGCTCGAACGCGCGCAGCGCTTCTTCGTTCTCCGGCTTCAGCAGATGGCGGGTCTTGCCCATCCGTTTCAGCCAGTCCGACGCCGGCACTTTTTTGTTTTTCTCTTCCGGATTGTACGTCAGGCTGGTAATGCCGCGTTCCACTTCGTACAGCGGGAAGAAGTTCGAATTCACGGCGGCGTCGACGATCACCGCGCCCTGATCGTCCGGGGACAACCAGTTCAGCGGGCAGGCGATCAGAATCTTGCCGTAGACCAGTCCTTCGTTCTGTGCGTACCACTGCGCTTTGGCCGCTTTCTTCACCAGATCCTGAGGGAACGCTTCGCTGCCGGTAAACACGTAAGGAATACCGGTCGCCGCCATAATCTGAGCGGTGTCTTTGTGGTGGAACGATTTGCCCTGCTGCGCTTTGCCGACGCCCGACGTCGAAGTGCGGTGGCCGAGCGGCGTGGAATACGAAAGCTGCGCGCCGGTATTCATATAGCCTTCGTTATCGTATTCGACGATAATCATGCGGTGGCCTCTCAGCGCGGCGCCGATGGCCGGCCCCATGCCGATATCCATGCCGCCGTCGCCCGTGACCATGACGAAGGTAAAGTCTTCCTGCAGTCCCATGCCTTCGAACTCGCCGCGGCGTTTGCGTTCCCAGAACATTTCGACCAGGCCCGACAGCGTCGCCGCTCCGTTCTGGAACAGATTGTGCAGATACGTCGCTTTGTGCGAAGAATGCGGATAACCGGTTGTCGTCACCATCGCGCAGCCGGTATGGAACAGCGTCACGATATCGCCTTCGATGCCTTTGAAGAACAATTCGAGGCCGGAGAAAATGCCGCAGCCCGGGCACGCGCCGTGTCCCGGCGCCAGACGCTTCGGTTTCTTGGTCAGCGAGCGCAGCGGCGGAATCTTGACCGCCAGCTTGCCCGTTTCCGCATTCGGCGTCACGGTAATCAGCCCGGTCTTCAGGTCGTCGAAGTTCAGCGGCTTGAGCAGGCGCTGCGGCGCTTTGGCCGGATTGCCCGGCGTGTGGCCGTAGAAGTCGAACGGCACCGGAACCGCGCTTTGCCGCGCCGCTTCGAGCGCCAGCTCGAAGAAGTGCCGGCCGTCTTCGGCGTTGAATTCTTTGCCGCCGAGTCCATATACGCGGCCAACGACCTGCGTATCGCGGTTGCCGTGCGTGAACAGCGCGGCTTTGATCTCGTTCAGCATGTTGCCGCCGTGCGCGCCGCAGGAATCGGCGCGGTCGCCGACCGTGATCGCGCGAACGTGTTTCAGCGCTTCGGCGATCCGGCGCTGCGGGAACGGACGGATCATATTCGGCGCGATCGAACCGGCTTTGATCCCCTGCGAACGCAGTTCGTCCACAACGTCTTTGATCGTCTCGGACGCGGAGTTCATCACGAACACCGCGACTTCGGCGTCTTCCATCCGGTACTGATCGAGCACCGGATATTCGCGGCCGGTCAGTTCTTTGTATTCCCCCGCGATGCGTTCGAATACGGCTTCGGCTCCGTACATCGCCTGCGACATCTGGTAGCGGTTGTTGATATAGTCGGCTTCGTTCATGTAAGGTCCGATCGTGACCGGATGTTCGCGGTCGAGCGCGTTCAGGAAGCCTTCCGGCGGCTTCTCGCCGACGAAGGCCATTACGTCCGAACGTTCTTCGATCGTCTGCACGCGGCGCTTCTGGTGCGACGTGAAGTAGCCGTCGTAAGCGACCATGACCGGCAGGCGCACTTCCGGGTCCTCGGCCAGCTTGAGCGCGATCAGGTTCATATCGTAGACCGCCTGAGGATCGCGGCACATCAGAATCGGCCAGCCGGTATTCAAAGCGAAGTACAGGTCGGAATGGTCGCCGTGGATATTGAGCGGGCCCGAGACCGAGCGGCAGACCAGGTTGAGCACCATCGGGAAACGCGTGCCGGACTGCACGGGCATCTGCTCCAGCATGTACAAATAGCCCTGCGCGCTGGTCGCGTTGAAGACGCGGCCGCCGCCGGTCGAAGCGCCGTAGCAGATGCCCGCCGAGCTGTGCTCGCCGTCGGAAGGCACAAGCCGGATACCGTGCTTGCCTTCCGTTTTCATCAGATCCAGATGCTGCGCCACTTCGGTCGAAGGCGAGATCGGGAAATAACCCATGATATGATAGTCGATCTGGTGCGCGGCGTAAGCGGCCATTTCGTTGCCCGATTCATAGACCATGCGCTGCTTGACGCGGCCCGGACGGACTTCTTTGGAATAATCGATTGCCATTGTTTTTTCTTCCTTTCCGGTCGTCTATGATCAGGCGTTGACGAAATCGAAACGCTGCGGCACGCGGTGCGAAGCGGCGTAACCTTCTTGTTCGAGCATGCGCGACAGCGAATCGGTCGGACACGCTTCGACGCATTTCAGACAGCCTTTGCAGTATTGATAATCGATACCCTGCAGCACCATCTGCATCCGGCCGCGCTTGTCCGGCTGTTCTTCCCAGACGAAGCATAGGTCCGGGCAGGCCGTATCGCACTGCGCGCAGTTGATGCAGGAAGCTTGATCGAACGCCGGCAGCATGCCCGAACGCGAAATACTCAGATCTTTGAGCAGCGTGCTGCCCGGCGTCACGACCATCCCGCCCGCAGGCTGATTCAGATAGCCGAGCACGCTTTCGTTCGCCGCGACCGGCGCTTCGGCGGCCGGCAGACCGGAAACATCGAGGAATTCGACTTCCGTATATCCGCGCTCGAACGCTCTGACGGCCAGTTCGACCGCCTGCGGATACTTCTTGCCGAGCGATTTGGCGATGACGTCTTTCATAAATTCCGGGTCCAGGAATCCGCACAGGCGGAACAGTCCGCCGAGCATCGCCATATTGACTTTGTTTTTTTCTTCCATCGCAATGCGGGTCGCGTCGAGCACGGCGATCATGCAGCCGGCCAGGCCCGTTTCTTCCTGAAGCCGCTGAGCGCCGCGCGCGGAGTTCACCAGCACGATGCCGCCCGGCCGAACGCCCGACGCCGCCCCCGATTTCAGCAGCGCTTCATGAAAAATACCGATCACATGCGGATGTGCGATCGGCGATGTATCGCGAATCGGCGTACCCATCTCGCAGAAACGGATATGCGCCTTGACCGGCGATCCTTTTTTCTCCGAGCCGTACGACGAGAAACTGACTCCGTCCATTCCTGCTCCGACAATCCCGGCTTCGGCCAGCATCTTGCCGGCCAGGTTCGCTCCGAGTCCCCCGATCGACTCCAAACGGATTTCAAAAAAGCCGAGTCCGTTCACTTCAGGCAGTATTGCCACACTTGTTCCCCCTCCGTATTTTATTTTAAATTTAACAATTTACATGCAGTGTCACTGTAACAAATATCACAATTGTTTTCGCGGCAGCTATCCGGATTTGTTCGCCAGGCGGGTTCTCCCGCCCCAATCCGGCCCGCGGACGCGCGACAAAAAGCGGAGTTCCCGGGGGAACTCCGCTTGCTTTTTCAATCCGACATAACGCTTGGCCGCTTAATTCTCCTGCGGTTCTTCCGTCTCTTCCATATACTTGTCGATCAGGCTCTGCTTGAGGTTCCAGGCTTTCTCGCTGATATTGACGCGATAAATTTCCGGATTCAGCTTGCGCAGGTACTGCGGCCAGAACAGATCGAGCTGGGAGGCGTGATAGTCGCGCACTTCGTCCAGGGTGGGCAACTCGTACACCAGTTTTCCGTTTTCGAATACCGGCACCAGCATGCTTTCGGCTTCGTAATTCTTCACATAGCGGCGGATATACGTGTGCAGCGGATTGAACAGCTTGAGCCGCTGGCCCGTGCGCGGTTCGTCCTCGTCCGTGAAGCACAGATAGTCCGCCACCGCTTTGCCCGTTCCTTTGTCGATAATGCGGTAAATGTCTTTTTTGCCCGGCGTGGTTACTTTTTCCGGATTGGCCGAGATCTTGATCGTCGGCTGCATCGTTCCGTCCACTTCGCGCTCTACCAGCTTGTACACGCCGCCCAGCGAAGGCTGGTCGTGCGCCGTAATCAGCTGCGTGCCCACGCCCCAGATATCGATGCGCGCGTCCTGCGTTTTCAGCTCGGTAATCGTGTTCTCGTCCAGGTCGTTGGAAGCGACGATCTTGACGTAATCCAGGCCGGCTTCGTCCAGCATCTTGCGCGCTTCGATCGACAGATACGCGAGGTCCCCGCTGTCCAGCCGGATCGAGTTTAGCCGTTTGCCGCGCTCTTCCAGCTTCTTCGCGGTACGAATCGCGTTCGGCACCCCGCTGCGCAGCGTATCGAACGTATCGACGAGCAGCGTCGAGCCGTCCGGCAGCACTTCGGCGTATTTATCGAAAGCTTCCTGTTCGCTCGTGAAACTTTGCACCCAGGAATGCGCGTGCGTGCCTTTGGTCGGAATGCCGAAGCGTTTGCCGGCCATCATATTGGAGGTCGCGTGGAAACCGGAGACGTAAGCCGCCCGCGCTCCCCATACCGCAGCGTCCGCTTCCTGCGCGCGCCGCGTGCCGAATTCCAGCAGCGTATCGCCGTCGGCCGCCTGCTTGATACGCGCCGCTTTGGTCGCGATCAGCGTCTGGAAGTTCATGAAGTTGAGCAGCGCCGTCTCGACAAGCTGGGCTTCGAAAATGGTGCCTTCCACCCGCACAAGCGGCTCGTTGGGGAAAACGATCGCGCCTTCGCGCATCGAATGAATATCGCCCGTGAAACGGAACGTGCGCAGTTCTTCGAGGAAACGCGGATCGTAATTCTCTTCCTGCTCGGACAGATAGCGGATATCGTCTTCATGGAAACGCAGGTTCGATACGTAGTTGGCAATCCGCTCCAACCCCGCGTAAACCGCATAGCCGTTGCCGAACGGAAGCGAACGGAAGTAAGCTTCGAACACCGCCCGGTGCTTGTGCGTTCCGTTTGCCCAGTGGGCGTACATCATATTGATTTGATATTTGTCGGTATGTAAAGCCATTCCTGACGTCTCCATACTGTCTCCTCCTCCATTGCGGCAGCAAAAAATCGGCTGTACTCGCCTTGTGCGTCCGCACAGCCGACCGGTAATTCCGTTTTTGACCCGCGCTTTTGCATTCATCCTATTGTATTTGGACCAAGCGGCCAAGCTTCAAACAAGCTTGTTCAGCTCGATACGACCTGCGCGCCCAGACTGCCGGTAAAATGGCCGAGCGCCCACTGATGTCCCTGAGCGTTAAAGCTCGCCACCGCGTCTTCGTGCACCACGATCTTGAAGCCCAGGTTGTAAGCGTCGACCGCGGTGTGCAGCACGCAGATATCGGTGCAAACGCCGATCAGATGCACTTCCAGGATACCGCGTTCGCGCAGACGGAGGGCCAGGTCGGTTCCGGCAAAAGCGCTGTAGCGCGTTTTGTCCATCCACACGATCGACGCCTTCCGGCTCTCGTACGCGTCTTTGAGTCTCCCGTACAGCTCCCGGCCCTTCGTGCCGCGAATATTGTGCGGCGGAAACAAAGCCGTCTCGGGATGATACGGATCGCCTTCTTCGTGCAGATCGACCGCCATCACCGTATACTCGCCCGCGTCCGCAAAACTTTCGGTCAGCCGGACGATGCGGTCTTCGATCGCGATGCCGGGCTCGCCCACGGGCAGGCTTCCGTCCACAAAATCGTTCGTATAATCGATCACTATCAAAGCTTTCATCGCGATTCCTCCTGTCAGGAATAGATCGACAGCCGCGGCACATTGTCCAGGAAACGGTACAGCTGGGCCGGCCGCTGCGAATACTGATTGGAGCTGACGGGCTGGCCCTGTTCGTCGCGGACTTCTTCGAGAATGCCTTTGCGGCTCCGGGTGGACGTAATCTTGCGGATAAAGTTCGGCTCTTCGAAGTCCGGCACGACCGCTTTGATCACCTGGTACAGTTCGCTCAGCGTAAAAGCCTGCGGCAAAAACTTGCGCGCGATCGTCGTCTGGAGCATCTTCTCCTGGATGCGCCGATAAGCGTCCTCGATAATATTGCGGTGGTCGAAGCCCAGATCCAGTTCGTCGAGCGCTTCTTCGATCGTGAACAATCCCACTTCTTCGGCATCGTCGGCAGCCTGGCGCTTCTCCAGCACTTCTTCTTCGACCAGCGCGAAGAAAGCGTGGGAAATGATCCAGCCCCGCGGGTCCCGGCCCGGCTGGCTGTAAACGCTCAGGTACTCCAGATGG
Source organism: Saccharibacillus sp. CPCC 101409 (assembly GCF_030518235.1). GTDB lineage: Bacteria > Bacillota > Bacilli > Paenibacillales > Paenibacillaceae > Saccharibacillus. The sequence continues at coordinate 31,715 of NZ_JAULSA010000005.1, forward strand.
CGGCCGACTACGCCCGTTTCTTCTTTCAGTTCGCGCATTGCCGTCTCATAGAGCGATTCGTCGTCGCGCGAGAAGCCGCCGGGCAGCGCCCACTTGCCGGCAAACGGCCAGGCGCGGCGCCGGATCAGCATCACGCGCAGCTCGCGCAGCGGAAGCGTCTTGGTCACGGTCTTGCGCTCCCGCTTGGTCAGGGTAAACATGACGATATCGGCCGGCGCCCCGTCCGGCGTCCGGTACTTCTTCGCGTCGTACTTGGTTTGTTCGTCTCGTTCGTTCATCGGCACCACCATCGCAGCATGTAATATAAAACGGGTCATTCAAGTTTCGAATATGATATTATCATTATGACACACTCGATTTATTTGTCAACCCCGCGCTGCCGGATTATCCGCAGGTCGCAGCCCATCTGATACAGATCGACCGGTTCGCCTTCCACGATCAGCGCTCCGCGCATGATGCCTTCCAGCTGGAAGCCCAGCGAACGGTACAGCCGGTAAGCGCGCTGATTCGGCGCCTGCACCGTCAGTTCCGCGCGCAGCACATGGCGCCGCGCCGCCCAATCGAACATCTCTTGAAACATCCGGCGGCCGAGTCCGCGCCCGGTATAGGCTTCGAGGATGCCGATCACGATATACACCGTATGCTGGTTGCGCCTGACTTTGCCGCCCATGGCTTCGAGGTAACCGACCACCTCGCCGCCGGATTCCGCCACAAGCAGCAGCGAATTAGCGCTGCGCAGCATCGCGCGAACCTGTTCGAGCTGTTCGCCTTCCGTAAGTCGGCGCTCCCCCGACTCGTACAGCATGGAAGTCGTTTCGCGGTCGAGCCGCTTCTTCATCGCCGCAAGCGGCCGGCTGTCGCGCAGTTCGACCCGGCGGATTTCGGCGCCGCCGAAGCGCTCCGCCTCGCGGGCTTCGGCCGAAGAGTGCGAACCGCTTCGCGAAGGCGAAGAGTCTGCCGCCGAAGGCGGCAGCCATTCCAGCATCACCCGGTCCCGGCGCGGGATTCCTCCGCTCCCTGTCCTTAGTCCGGTCGCCGCGTAATAATCCGGCTCCACGGCAATCAGCCGAAAGCCCGCCCGCTGGTAATCGTTCAGCCGGCCGAGTTCCCAACTGCCGGCATAAGCGGTTAGCCGGCGGATGCCGGAGCGCTCCGCTTCCGCGCGCACTTCTTCCAGCAGCCGGATCAGCGGCGAGACTCCCGGCGCTTCGCCGGAATCGCAGGACGGATCGGCGGCCGCGTTGACTACCTCCGCTTCTTCGGCGCCCAGCCGCAAGCAGCCGAGCAAAGCCAGGCAGCGGCCGTCCTGGCGAAGCGTCCACCACTCGGCTTCGTTCAGATACGTTTCGATTCGCCACCCGAGCGGATCGCCCGCGCGCAGCAGCTCCTCCGGCAGCGCCGAAGCATCGGGCTCGCGCGCGATGAATTCGTTTGGCATCGCCTGATCCTCTCCCCTGTGTCTTTGCGTGCTTTCAAAGCCTGACGGCGTTTCCGGTTAAGGAAAAGGCGCGGCCAGGTTCGTCCGCGCCTTCCCGGCTTCCACCGCTATGTTCAACCGCAGGACGAAGGCGGGCTGTCCGCGCCTTTTTCCACGGTAATCTTCTCGGAAACGGTGTCGTGAATCGCCGAAATCACCATTTGCAGCAGATCGTTGATCTCGACCTGTCCCTGCTGGTAATCGGCCACGATCGGAATGCCGTCCAGTTCTTCCTGCAGCTGCCGCAGCTCTTCTTCGATCATGGACGCCATTTTAACGTTTTTCATCGCTTCGAACGCCACGATTTCTTTTTGCTTCTTTTTGATCGTGGAGATCAGCGTTTGAATCCGTTCGTGTCCCTGGATCTGGCGCTCCGCCTGCTGGAACGTCCGCACTTCCTCGCTAAAAGAAATCTGTCCGGCCAGCTCGCGGGTCTTGCGCAAAATATCTTCCCGGCTGTAGAGGGGGAGCGCCGCTCCGGCCGCTCCAATCCCGTTCGATCTTTCTGTTTCGCCGTGCTGCATCGTAACCCCTCCTTTATGTTGTATTGCTATTTTTCGTTTGTCCGGCGTTTCCCGTTCAGCCCGCAAAAACCGGGGTTTCGACCAGGTCGCCTTTAACGTACCAGCTTTTTGCATCGTTAATCTTGACCTGCACGAATGTGCCGACAAGCTCCGGACCGCCTTCGAAATGCACCAGCTTGTTGCCGCGCGTGCGTCCGGCCAGGACGGAAGCGTTGTTCTTGCTTTCGCCTTCGACCAGCACTTCGACGGTCCGTCCCGTAAGCGCCTCGTTGCCTCTACGGCTCTGCTCTTTGATCAGCGCGTTCAGCGCCGCCAGACGCCGCTTCTTGACTTCCATCGGGATGTCGTCCGCCATCGAAGCGGCCGGCGTTCCTTCGCGCGGCGAGTAGATAAACGTATACGCCGAATCGTAGCCGACTTCGCGCACAAGCGACAGCGTTTCTTCGAACTGTTCGTCGCTTTCGCCGGGGAAACCGACGATAATATCCGTGGTCAGCACCGCGTCCGGCACGACTTTGCGAATCTTCGCCGCCAGTTCCAGATAATGCTCGCGCGTATATTTGCGGCTCATTTTTTTCAACACGGCGCTGCTGCCCGACTGCACCGGCAGGTGGATATGCTCGACCAGATTGCCGCCGCCGCCCAGCACCTGTATCAGACGATCGTCGAAGTCGCGCGGATGCGACGTCGTAAACCGGACGCGCGGGACGTCGATCTTCGACATATCTTCCATCAGATCGCCGAAGCGATAATCGAGATCTTCAAAGTCTTTGCCGTAAGCATTGACGTTCTGCCCTAGCAGCGTAATCTCTTTGAAGCCCTGGCGGGCCAGCTCGCGCACTTCCGCGATCACGTCTTCCGGACGCCGGCTGCGCTCTTTGCCCCGCGTATAAGGCACGATGCAGTAGGTGCAGAATTTGTCGCAGCCGTACATGATATTGACCCAGGCCCGCATGCCTTCGCGTTTCTTGGGCAGGTTCTCGATAATGTCGCCTTCTTTGGACCACACCTCGACCACCATTTCTTTGCCGAACACCGCTTCGCGGATCAGATGCGGCAGACGATGCACATTGTGCGTACCGAAGATCATATCGACAAATCCGTGCTTTTGCAGAATCCGATTGACGACGCCTTCTTCCTGGGACATACAACCGCATACGCCGATCATCAGCCCCGGACGTTCCGTTTTGAGCACTTTCAAATGCCCCAGTTCGCCGAATACCCGGTCTTCCGCATTCTCTCGGATCGCGCACGTATTCAGCAGGATGATATCCGCTTGCGTACGGTCTTCGGTGCCGGTATACCCCATCTGCTCCAACAGTCCCTTGATCGTTTCGGAATCGTGCTCGTTCATCTGGCAGCCGTAAGTCTGAACGTGGTACCGCTTGCCTTCGCCGAAGTTTTCCATATCCTCGGGAATCGAAAAATCGGTATGCACGGCGATGCTTTCTTTGCCCCGGCGTTTGCCTTCGCGATAATCCGGCTGCGACTTGATCTGGATCTCGCGGCCGTTGATGCGCACCCTTGTACTTTCTTCGTCTTCGCTTAATATTTTGGCATTCGAAAAGTCGAAATATTTGGAATAGTCTTTGGTATTGTTCGTCATCGCTTAACCACCCTTAGCACTCAATCTGTACCGCCGATGCGTTTCGATCCGGCCGCCCTGTACCCGCTTTTATTATCTTATACGGTAAAAAATTATATCATACTGTTCCGCTTCGTTCCATTTCTTTTCCACTCCCGGGGATTCCGCGTCAAAAGCGCAAAAAACGGAACCGCCCCGAAGGACGATTCCGTTTGCTTATCCAAGGCGTCGATCGCTAACGAATCGAACGAATCAGTCGATGATTTCGGCTGTGTCGCCGGTCTTCGCCAGTACGGCGTTCGCTTCGTCGGTGTCGATATGCATATCGAGCGCGAACGAATCGGAGACGCGGGCGATGACATTTTCGAACACGACGCCGCGATCGCCGCCGAAGCGGACTTTCAGCAGCTGCTTGTCCTGGATATTCCACTTTTCGGCATCGGACGTATGGAAGTGAATATGGCGAGCGGCTACGATTACGCCTTCTTCGATGGTCACTTCGCCGGCCGGTCCTTTGATTGTGATGCCCGGCGTGCCTTCCGTTTTGCCGGATTCGCGTACCGGAGCTTTAACGCCCAGGGCGAACGAATCGGTTTGCGAGATTTCCAGTTGAGTCGAAGGACGAACCGGACCCAGGATGCGAACTTTAGGGAACGTGCCTTTGGAACCGATCACTTCAACCGTTTCGTTCGCGGCGAATTGGCCCGGCTGCGACAAAGGTTTCATTTCGGTAAGTTGGTATCCTTGTCCAAACAATTTTTCAACATGTTCCTGGGAGAGATGGATGTGACGTGCGGACACGCCGACAGATACGATTTTGCTCATTTGCGAGTCACTCCTCTTCATTGTCTCTATCCTGATTTGCGTCGATCACTATCGAATATTTTTAAAAATACCCGCGCATTTCCTATTATACACCTTCACCGTCAAAAAAAAAGGACTGTCACAACCCGGTCACCATTACAGCGGAAAAAGACGATTTCGCGCCGCCCCAGCGGCCTGCAAAATCGTCTTTTTCCCATCCCCTCTATGCTCTTCCAGGCTCCACTACCTCGGTTCCACAATTAACTTGATAGCCGTTCGTTCCTCTCCGTCGATCACCACATCGGTGAAAGCCGGAATGCAGATCAGATCGACTCCTCCGGGCGCTACGAATCCTCTGGCAATAGCGACTGCTTTGACCGCTTGGTTAAGCGCTCCCGCCCCGATCGCCTGAAGCTCGGCGGCTCCTTGCTCGCGTAGAACTCCTGCAAGCGCGCCGGCAACGGAATTGGGGTTCGACTTGGCAGAAACTTTTAATACATCCATGAGCAGGTACCTCCCTGGGAAGAAGTAGTAAACGGTAGTGCGGCGTTGTACAGGAAGAAGCAGTGAAATAGATGCTTATGTCAATATATACTCCTGTTATGATTCGCGCTAAACGTTCAAATTCCTTCTTTTTCGGGGGAAGCCGACAAAATATAAGATATATTTCCGAGCCTGCTGTCTATTCCATGCGCCATTCGTCTTCCATCATACGAATTTTCTCGATTTTCTTGGCTCTGCCGTCGGCTTCGTCGATCTCGACATAAACCGCGTGGAAATGCCATTTGCCGTCTTCGTCCACGTTAAAGCGCGACGGAAGCTGGGTGCGGAAACGGTACAATACGCCTTCCTGCTGCATGCCGAGAATGCCGTCGCGCGGCCCGACCATGCCGGCATCGGTCAGATAAGCCGTCCCGCCCGGCAGGATGCGGTCGTCGTTGCTCTGCACATGCGTATGCGTGCCGACGACAAGCGAAGCGCGTCCGTCCAGATGCCAGCCCATCGCGATCTTCTCCGAGGTGGCTTCGGCGTGGAAATCGACGAGGATGCAGCTGTATTTGCGGCGCAGCTCGTCGACGATCTCGTCGGCGGCGCGGAACGGGCAGTCGATCGCCGGCAGAAACGTGCGTCCCTGCAAATTGACGAGAGCCAGCTCTTTGCCTCCCGCCTTGATTACCGTATAACCGCGTCCCGGCGTTCCGGGCGGAAAGTTCGCCGGCCGGACCATGCGCGGCTCGTCGTCGATAAACTCGAAAATTTCTTTGTTGTCCCAGGTATGATTGCCCATCGTAATGCCGTGAATGCCCTGTTCGAACAGCTGTCTGGCGATGCTGTGCGTAATACCGCGGCCGGAAGCCGCATTTTCCGCGTTGGCGATCACGATATGCGGGTTGTATTTCGATTTCAGGTAAGGCAGCGACTCTTTGACGGCCCGGCGGCCCGGACTGCCGACGATATCGCCGATAAAGATCAGTTTCATGGTTTTCTCTCCTTCTGTTGCGCAAGCCTTTGCAGCGAAAATGCTTTACGCTGCGCGCTGCAATACACGAAGAAACGGCCGCTCCGTCCCGTGAAGGAAAAGCAGCCGTTTCTTCGTGATCCGTTACTTTGCGTATTCGACCGCCCGCGTTTCGCGAATGACGGTAACTTTGATATGTCCCGGATAATCGAGTTCGTTCTCGATCTTCTTGGTGATGTCCCGAGCCAGTTTGAAGCTTTCGGCATCGCCGACACGATCGGGCTGAACCATAACGCGAACTTCCCGTCCCGCCTGGATCGCAAACGACTTTTCGACGCCTTCGAACGACTCGGAAATCTCTTCCAGCTTTTCGAGTCTGCGAATATACGTTTCGAGCGTTTCGCGCCGCGCTCCCGGTCTCGCCGCGGACAAAGCGTCCGCCGCTCCAACCAGCATCGCGATAATCGAAGTGGCTTCGACATCGCCGTGGTGCGAAGCGATACTGTTGATGACAACCGGATGCTCTTTGTACTTTTTAGCCAGTTCCACGCCGATTTCGACATGGGAACCTTCCACTTCGTGGTCGAGCGCTTTGCCGATATCGTGCAGCAAACCCGCGCGTCTCGCCAGAACAACGTCCTGTCCGAGTTCTCCGGCCATCAGGCCGGCCAGGTAAGCGACTTCCATCGAGTGCTTGAGCACATTCTGTCCGTAGCTGGTACGGAAGCGCAGACGGCCCAGGATCTTGATCAGATCCGGGTGCAGCCCGTGCGCTCCGACTTCGAACGTCGCCTGTTCGCCGTACTCGCGAATCCGTTCGTCGACTTCCTTGCGCGATTTTTCGACCATTTCCTCGATCCGCGCCGGGTGGATGCGTCCGTCGGCAACCAGCTTCTCAAGCGCCGTACGGGCAATCTCGCGGCGGATCGGATCGAAACCGGACAGGATAACCGCTTCCGGCGTATCGTCGATGATCAGGTCGATCCCGGTCAGCGTCTCCAGCGCGCGGATGTTGCGTCCTTCGCGGCCGATGATCCGGCCTTTCATTTCTTCGTTCGGCAGAGTGACAACGGATACCGTCGTCTCGGCCACATGATCGGCGGCGCAGCGCTGAATCGAGAGCGAGATAATCTCCCGGGCTTTGCGGTCCGCTTCTTCCTTGGCCTGCGTCTCGATGTCTTTCATCATTTGTGCGGCTTCGTGGCGCGTTTCCTGCTCCACGCTGCTCAAGATGATGCTTCTTGCGTCGTCGGTGGTCAGGTTGGAAATGCGTTCCAACTCGGCCAACTGCTGCGCAAGCGTTTTTTCGATCTGCTGTTTCGTTTCTTCAATGCGTTTCTCTTTGTTAGCCACCTGTTCTTCTTTACGTTCAAGCGATTCCAATTTTTTATCCAGCGACTCTTCTTTCTGCAACAATCGTCTCTCTAGTCGTTGATTTTCATTCCGACGTTCACGAATGTCTTTTTCAGCTTCGGTTCTGATCCGGTGCACTTCGTCTTTGGCTTCCAGAACCGTTTCTTTTTTCAGTGCTTCCGCGTCTTTTTTCGCATTTTGTACGATTTGTTCCGCGGCCTGTTCCGCACTGGAAATCTTAGCTTCAGCAAGAGATTTGCGAATAAAATATCCGATCGCGAACCCTAAGAATAAGGCTACGACTGCAACGAGAATCGCGACCCAGAAATCCATCATTTCTGCTCACCTCCTCGTTGGTTCCTCCAAGGTATTCCTCGGGATAAAGCCATTTGGTTTTCATACCCTCATTCGTCCATTCAAGGAGCGGCGGCAGCCGTTCCCATAAGGCAAGACGGTTAAAAGCGAACCGGTTGCCGATCCCGCCTTGGTCGGGCGGGGGAGATTCGGTTAGACAGAACGCAGCCGCGAAAAAGCTCGTTTTTGGAAGGAAAACGGCTCTTTGCCGGATGACGTTCCTCATTTATTGTAGTCTTGGTCAAAAGTTATTGTCAAGCTATTGCCAAATTTGCTGCTGAAGGCTGTAAAGCGTTTCAATCGAACTCCGTGCCGAGGTCGTCCGCGTCTGCTCCGTCGCTTTGCAGCACCGCTTCCAGCGCTTTGCGGGAGATATCGGACGAGAAGCCGCGGCGCATCAAAAAAGCCAACGTTTTTCGTTTGCGTTCCCAGACTTCGCCCTTGGTCGTCCGCCATTTCTTGGATGCGGTGTCGACCGCGCTGCTTAGCTCGTCTTCGTCGCCGACTTCGTCCAGCGCTTCCTGAATCAATTCCTGATCGATCCCTTTTTGTTTAAGCTCCTGACGCACCCATACTTTGCCTTTTTTACGATTGGTCACGCGCTGGCGGGCCCATTCCTTCGCATACAGCTGATCGTCGATCAGGTTTTCGGATGCAAGCCGCTGCACCACCGCGGCGGCGGCATGCGGATCGATTTCTTTTTCCAGCAGCCGCTTTTCCACTTCTCCCGAAGTGCGCGGCCGGAAACTCAAATAATTCAAAGCTTCCGCGTAAGCGATCTGGCGTTCGTTGTCGCTTATAATCTCCCGCAGCGACGTTTTATTGAAAAAGCTTCCTTTGGTCATGCCGTAGCGGACCATCGTCGATTCATGCACCGTAACGAAAGGATCTCCGAAATAGATCCGATAGCGTCCCCGCGGCCGCTGCAGCAGCTCCACGGCCGTGATCTCCTGCGGCTCCCCATCCGGAAGCACTTCGATTTCATGCATCGGATCTTCGCGTTTTTCTTGATGGAATCCCGATTTGTATGAATTTTTCCCGTTTGATCTGGATCTTCCGAATTGATTCATGGATAAAGTTCCCTTCTCATAACAAGAACCCCGACCATAATCGACCGGGGTATCTGCGTATTATTCGGTTAGCCGAAGAAAAACTCCGGTCAGACTTTGCTGTTATTCAAGTTCAAGCAGTTCTTGTTCTTCCTGATCTTCCGCCTTTTTGTCCGCTTCGCTCGGAGCCGGAACGGCAGTCGTAAGATTGCTCGCTTCGCGGATCTTGGTTTCGATGGTGCGAGAAATTTCCGTATTCTCTTTCAGGAACTGCTTGGCATTCTCGCGCCCTTGACCCAGACGTTCTCCGGCATAGGAATACCACGCGCCGCTCTTGTCGACGATATCCAGATCGGTACCCATATCGATCAGGCTGCCTTCTTTGGAAATGCCTTCGCCGTACATGATATCCACTTCCGCCTGTTTGAACGGAGGAGCCACTTTGTTCTTGACGACTTTGATCCGCGTACGGTTGCCGACAACGTCGTTGCCCATCTTAATGGATTCGATCCGGCGCACGTCGAGACGCACGGTCGAATAGAATTTGAGCGCGCGTCCGCCCGGAGTGGTTTCCGGGTTGCCGAACATAACGCCGATTTTTTCGCGAAGCTGGTTGATAAAGATCGCAATCGTCTTGGATTTGCTGATTGCGCCGGAAAGCTTGCGCAGCGCCTGCGACATCAGGCGAGCTTGAAGACCTACGTGCGAGTCGCCCATTTCGCCTTCGATTTCCGCTTTCGGCACAAGCGCCGCTACGGAGTCGACAACGATAATATCTACAGCTCCGCTTCGTACGAGCGCTTCTGCGATTTCCAGGCCTTGTTCGCCCGTATCCGGCTGCGACAGCAGCAGTTCGTCGACATTGACGCCCAGTTTGCGAGCGTAATTAGGATCGAGCGCGTGCTCGGCGTCGATAAACGCAGCCTGTCCGCCCGCTTTCTGTACTTCGGCCACGGCGTGCAGAGCGACGGTCGTTTTACCCGACGATTCCGGTCCGTAGATTTCGATAATCCGGCCGCGAGGCATGCCGCCCGTTCCGAGCGCGACGTCCAGAGCGATCGATCCGCTCGGTACGACTTCGACGTTCATATGGGTCGATTCGCCCAGCTTCATAACGGACCCTTTTCCGAATTGTTTCTCTATTTGACGAAGCGCCATATCCAGCGCAGCACGACGATCTGACAATATATCCACACCCTTTTTTCGTATTGGTTTGTACCTGTTCCTTACATCTATCATACCGCTTTTCGACGGGTTTGCCAAGCTTTTTTCGAACATATATTCGCATTTTTTTAATTGCTCCAAAACGTTCGTTCGTGCGCCGGCAAACCTCCTTTTCTTAAAAAAACCCTTTAATGTCCATAAAAAAACCGCGAGCGAGTCTCAGGTATCGCCGCGGTTCTTCCGTATGTTCATTATACCAAAATCGTCAGTCAAGGTCAAACAAAACGCGGCTTTTTGGCGGCGTTTCAGTCTTGTTTTTCCGCCTGTACGAGCCTGCGCCACAAGCGGTACAACAGGGTCTTGGTCGAACGTTTGCGGATCGTATCCCGGTTGCCTTTGATGCGCAGTTCGAACACCTCGGTCTTGCCTCCGCGCTCGGCTATGCCGATATAGACCAGGCCCACCGGCTTGCGTTCGGAATAGCCGGGGCCGGCTACGCCCGTAACCGAAAGACCGAAGTCGCTGTCGGTAATCATCCGGACCTGCTCGGCCAGCACTTCGGCCACTTCGCGGCTGACCGCTCCGGGCGCGTCGGCGCCTTCAAGATAATCGTGCGGCACGTTCAGCAGCTTTTCTTTCATCTCGTTGGAGTAGCAGACGATGCCGCCCATCAGCATGGAGGCGCTTCCGGGAACCGTGGTCAGGCTCTGCATAACCATTCCGCCGGTACAGCTTTCCGCCGCGCTGACAGTCAGTCCCAGGTCGGCCATCATTTTGACGACGGTCTCTTCGATCGGCACGTCCTCGCTCGCGTACATATGCTCGGCCAGGCGGCTCTGGATCTGCGTTTCGAGCACCGTCAGCCTGCCGTTGGCCTCCTGGATGTCTTTCGCTTTGGTGGACAGCCGGATGGCGACTTCGCCTTCTTTGGCGTAAGGCGCGATCGTAGGATCGGTCTGGGCGTCGATCAGATCGAGCAGTTTGTCTTCGAGCGCCGACTCGCCGATGCCGGCAAACTTGAGGATTCGCGAGTAAATCGGCATCTCGTCCGTCAGCACCTGATGCAGCAGCCAGGGCTTCGCTTCGTGCTCGAACATCGGCTTCAATTCGCTCGGAGGACCCGGCAGCACGATATAATGATGGTCGCCGTCGCTGATCGCGACGCCTACGGCCAGGCCGGTCGAATTGGGCAGCGGCGTGCTGCCTTCGATAACGAGCGCCTGACGCTTGTTGTTATCGGTCATTTCGATGCCGCGATCGGCAAAGAATTCGGTGATCTTGTCCATGGCCGGACGATCGGTGCGCAGCTCGCGGCCCAGCAGACCGGCAATCGCGTCTTTGGTCAGATCGTCCTGCGTCGGTCCGATCCCGCCGGAGAAGACCAGCACGTCCGCGCGGCTTTGCGCGAGACGGATCGCTTCCTGGAGGCGCTTTTCGTTGTCTCCCACGACGGTCTGGAAGTAAACGTCGATTCCGATAGCCGCCAGTTCCTGCGACAGGTACTGGGCGTTTGTGTTGACGATTTGACCGAGCAGAATCTCTGTTCCTACTGCAATAATCTCAGCTTTCATTTTTAAGATTCACGCTCCTTCTTTCAGGATTGAGGAGGATGGGCGGAGCCCCGGGACTCTCTAAGCAATCTACGGTTCGTAATTTGCTTAGCTAACCGGAGTCCTAGGAGAACTCTAGGACTCTCTAAGCAATTTACGGTTACGCCAAAAGTAATCGACTCCGGAATAGACGGTGGCGACCAGGGCGGCCCAGACGAAGACGGTGTCGGCCGGGATGCCCCAGATCTCGAACGGAAGGTTGTTCAGCAGCAGCAGAGCGATCGCGACGATCTGAAGTACCGTCTTGATCTTGCCGCCGGCTCCGGCGGCCATGACGGCTCCGTCGAGCAGCGCGATCTGGCGCAGACCGGTCACGGCGAACTCGCGGCTGATAATCACGATGGCGATCCAGGCCGCCAATTTGTCGAGCTGCACGAGCGAGATAAACGCCGCGGAAACGAGCAGCTTGTCGGCCAGCGGGTCCAGCAGCTTGCCGAGGTTCGTGACCAGGTTGCGGCTGCGCGCGATATAGCCGTCGATGCCGTCCGTGCACGAGGCCGCGATAAAGATGATGCAGGCGATAAGCTGGCCCCAGCTCAGCTCCACCCCGCCCCAGACGAGCGGATCGGGCAGGAACGGCAGGTCGGCCAGCAGGAACACCATCATGACCGGGATGAGCACGATGCGGCTCAGGGTGATGCGATTGGGAAGATTCATGATCCATCCATTCCTTCCGGGTAAGTTCCGATTCTTGTAGTTCCGACTTCAACCTTACAAGTATAATATCCGAAAGTTTTCGTGTCAAAACGGCAAAATGCCGCCCCCATCGCGCCGATTTCCCTGCATTTCGCGCAGCCGCGGCGATTACCGGGGCGTCCGTATACAAAAAAGCGCCTCTTTCCGCAAAACGGAAAGAAGCTCTTTTTCGAATGATTCGACTTATTTGAAGTTGGTGAACTGAAGCTCGATCGGCAGATCGGCTTCGCGCAGCAGCTTCATCACGGCCTGCAGATCGTCCCTGCTTTTGCCCGTTACGCGAATCTGGTCGCCTTGAATCTGGCTTTTCACTTTGAGCTTGGAGTCGCGGATCAACGTATTGATCTTCTTCGAGCTATCCGACTCGATACCCGATTTCAAACCGAGTTTCTGGCGCACGGTGTTCAGCGAAGCCGATTCCACTTTGCCAAAATCGAGGTTCTTGAACGGAACGCCCCGCTTGATCATTTTGGATTGCAGCACGTCGATCACGGCGCCGAGCTTATACTCGTCGTCCGAGTGAATCGTCAGCGAATCCTTGTCGAGTTCGAAGCTGGTCTTGCTGTCCTTAAAGTCGAATCGGCTGGAGATTTCGCGCTCCGCCTGATCGATTGCGTTTTTGAGTTCCTGCATGTCCATTTTGGACACGATATCCATCGAATTTTCCGAAGCCACTGTTCCTCTTCCTTTCCGCTGCGCGTTTAGTTGACCAGGTTGATCTGGAACCGGGACGTCGTTTTGCCGTCCGTAATCGGCTGTCCGTCGATCGTGATAGCCGTTACCGGCGAGTAGCCCGATTTGATATACAAGCCCTGCGAATCGATATCGAACGACATGTTCTCGCCGGCTTCCGTGTTCTGGTAATACAGGCGTTCTCCGCTCGTGCTGCCGCGGTAAACTTCCAGCCAGCTCATGCCGGTCGCGGCGATCGTGATTTTTGCCGTGCCGCCGGATGTGGGTTGTACTTGATAAACGGTCGTTTTGCCCTGTTGGCCGGCCTGCGTGACGATCGTCGAACCCGTCGTGTTTTCCTGTCCGGTTCCCGGCTCTTCCGTATCGGTTTCGCCGTTCTCGGCATCTCCCGCGCCGGTTCCGTCGCCGGGAGTTCCCGGCTGCGTTTCTTCGGCGTTCGCGCCGTTGTCCGTTTCGCCGCCCGCGGCGGTGCCGCTGTCCGTCTCCTCGGCGTCCTGGCCGTTCGTCGATTCGTCCGGAGGCGTCACTTCGCCCGGCGTCGATGCCGCAGGATCGGTTTCTTCAGGCGTTTGCTCGTCGCCGTCCGACGTACCGGCGTCCTGCGTTCCTCCGCCGGTCGTTCCGGTCGGTTCTTCGTTGTCTTTGGCCGTTCCGGCGTTGTCCGCCGGCTTGGTCGTTGCCGCCGTATCCGGCTTCTGGTCGTCGCCCGCGGTCGTGTCGTTACCTTTCGTGCTGTTGATATACACGATCGCCACGATAATCAGAATCAGGATCGGGAACGTCCACATCAGAGCCGTGGACAATCCTTTGCTGCCTTCGCCGCGTCCCGCCGCGCCTCCGCGCTCCGCATTCCGGGCCGAGCGCTTGGTCAGCACCGGTTCCATTACGCTTTCCGGTTCGGCCGCCGGCACATCTTTGGGATGGCTTTCCAGCAGGACTTCGGGATCGAGTCCCACCGCCTCCGCATACGTCTTGATGAAGGCCCGCACATAGAAGCTGCCCGGCAGGACTTTGAAATCCCCCTGCTCGATCGCCTCCAGATAACGTTTGCGGATCTTGGTCATTTCCTGTACATCTTCAAGCGACAGCCCTTTTTGCGTGCGGGCGTCTTTTAACTGCTGTCCCAGATCGGACATTCCGCTCATCCCTCCTCGTGGTATTGAGGCGCGCCGGGCTTAAGCCCGGATCGCGCTCTGCTTAGATGTCGTCGGTATAGCTTGTGGCGAACGTATCGTAAACGATCTCCTCGTCCGGCGTGCTGCGCAGCTCGATAATCATGTCGAACTGCGAGTGGTCGTACTCGGATTCGCGCATAAAAATATCCGGATGTTCGATCACTTTGGTGCACGGCATATTCATGATCTCGCCGAGCAGCTGGTAATGCTTTTCGTTCGAGCGGATCGTGCTGACGATGCCGTCGATGATAAACACGTTGTTCGGGTTCATTTCGTCTTCCGACAGCTGGCTGCGGACCGTCTGGCGCAGCAGCGTCGACGACACGAACGTCCAGTGCTTCATGGCGCAGACGCTGCCGGCGATGATCGATTCGGTCTTCCCGACACGCGGCATGCCGCGCAGCCCGATCACTTGGTTGCCTTCGCGCTTGAACAGCTCGCCGAGGAAATCGACCAGCAGACCCAGTTCGTCGCGCGTAAACCGGAACGTTTTGCGGTCGTCCGAATCGCGCTCGATATAACGCCCGTGGCGCACCGCCAAAATGTCGACGAGCTTCGGCGGGCGCAGTGCCGTCACCGTTACGCTGTCGACCTTTTTGAGCATCGCTCCGAGCAGTTGGATTTTCTCGTCGTCGTTCGTTTCGAGCAGCATACCGCGGGTGCGGCCTTCAACCCCGTTGATGGTCAAAATGTTGACTTCCAGCATCCCCAGAATCGACGCGATGTCCCCGAGCAGGCCCGGCCGATTCTTATGTATGCGATACTCCATATACCATTGTTTGGTTTCCATAGCCCATCTCTCTTCCGTGTCCGGCGCGATTCCGCAATCGCTTGACTTCGACTTTCGTCGTGACCTTCGTCTAATGATATTAAAAATGACGTTTAAACGCAAGAAACAGATTCTTAATCTTTGACGCCTTCGCGCGCTTCGAAACCGGGCTCCCGCTTCCGGATCGCCGCCGGCTCAAGTGACCCAGCCTCCGTTCGGACTCAGAATCTGTCCCGTCAGATAACCGGATTCCGGCTGCGCCAAAAAGCGCACGGATTCCGCAATTTCGTAAGGTTCGCCGAGGCGCCCCGCCGGAATTTCTTCCGCCAGCGCCTCCAGATCCCCGGAATCGAGAGCGTCCAGCATCGCCGTCCGCACGGCTCCGGGAGCCACCGCATTTACCGAAACGCCCGACAGGGCGAGTTCTTTGGCAAGCGCCTTGGTAAAGGCGTTGATTCCTCCCTTGGCCGCCGAATAGACCGCCTCGCACGAAGCGCCGGTCAATCCCCAGACGGACGAGATATTGATAATCCGCCCGTATTTTCGCGAAACCATGTCTTCCATAAAAGCCTGCGTGCACAAAAAGGTGCCTTTGAGGTTCACGTCCATGACCCGGTCCCATTCTTCGTCCGTGACGTCGCACAGCATGCCGTAATGCGCGACTCCCGCGTTGTTGACCAGCACGTCCGGCACAAAGCCGGCCGCTTTCAGCTCTTCGCGCATCCGCAGCACCTCCGCCCGGCTGCGCACATCGGCGCGCGCGGTCAGCACCTGCGCCGCGCCGAGCGAAGCGCAGCGGTCGGCGGCCGCGCGCACCGCTTCCGCCGACGCCGAATAATGCAGCGCCACCCGGCAGCCGTCCGCGGCGAACCGTTCGGCGATCGCCGAACCGATTCCCCCGGACGCGCCGGTCACGAGCACCGCCGTTTCGCGCGGTACGCGCCGAACCGGACCGCCGCTTCCCGCACCGCCGCGCGTCATGCGCCCCGCACGACCGAAACGGAGCAGCGGTCCCAGCGGATATGCTCGCGCAGACGCGCATTCACTTCGTCCAGCGTGATTTGCTCGTAAAGTTCAAGCACGGCAAACAGGTCGCCGCCGCGGAATTTGTAACGGGTAAACTCGTGCGCGATATTTTCCGGCGAATTCAGCATGCGCAGATAATTGCCGATCTTCTTTTTGCGGGTGCGCTCGAACGCCGCCGCGTCGAAGCCCGATTGCGACAAACGCTCCGCTTCTTCGCGGATACGCTGCACCAGCAGCTCCGGATCGCGCGTATCGCCGCCGATGACCGAAAACGCGTATTCCGGCGTCGCCCGGTAATCCCCGCCGAAGCCGTCCGTAATCAGCGCTTCGTCGTACAGCTTCTGGTACAGCGGCGTGCTGCTGCCGAGCAGCAGTTCCAGCATGATCTCGGTCGTCAGGTCCAGCTTGACCAGTTCCGGTCCGTCTACGTTGGGCGCGGATTCTTTGAATCCGAACAAGCATTTGGGCAGCGATACCGGCAGATTCAGTTCTTTGCGCTCCTGCGCTACTTTTTCCGGCTCCGCGTCGAAGTAGCGTTCGATTTCGGCCTGCGGCCCGTAATTTTTGGCGGACTGGTTGCGGCGCACCTGATCGATGACGCGCTGCGGATCGACGCCGCCGACGACGAACAGCAGCATATTGCTCGGATGATAGAAGGTATTGTAGCACGCATACAGCGTTTCTTTGGTGATCTCGCTAATCGATTCGATGGTGCCCGCGATATCGATATGCACCGGATGCACGCTGTACAGCGCTTCGATCAGCCCGTAGTAGACGCGCCAATCGGGATTGTCCCGGTACATCTGGATTTCCTGGCCGATGATGCCTTTTTCTTTCTCGACGTTCTCGTCCGTAAAATACGGATTCTGCACGAAGTTGACGAGCGTTTCCAGATTTTCTTCGATCTTCTCGGTAGCCGAGAACAGGTACACGGTCTGATCGAAGCTTGTAAACGCGTTGGACGAAGCGCCCTGCGTCGAAAACTTCAGGAAGACGTCGCCGTCCGGTTCTTCGAATACTTTGTGCTCCAGGAAATGGGCGATGCCGTCCGGCACGCGGTGTTCGTCCTGACCGGCTACGCGGAAACGGTTGTCCACCGAGCCGTAATTCGTCGAGAACGTCGCGTACGTTTTCTGGAAGCCTTCCTTCGGCAGCACGTAGACGCTCAGGCCGTTGTCCAGTTTTTCATAATACAGCGTCTCCTGCAGATGCTCGTAACGGATGCTTTCCATCGTTATTCCCCCCCTTTTCCGGTCAAAAAGTAAATAGTGTCGAGCCGGAACGTCGCCGCCGCGTCCGCCACCTGCTCGGCCGTCATATGCTCCACCTGCTCCAGCAGTTCGGATACCGCGCGCTGCCGTCCGGACAGCCGGCCGCCGAAGTCGTGCTGGATCATCTGGAATGCCGAATCGCGGGTTTCGCGCAGATCGTTGCCCAGCATGGCTTTGGTCTGGCTCAGTTCGGTTTCGGTAATTTCGCCGCTTTTCATCGCATCGAGCTGCACGCGGATAATGTCCAGCGCGCGGTCGTAATTCGCGATCTCGATTCCCGACTGGATCGTGCCGAACGCTTTATGAGGCTCGTACTGCGACGACGCGTAATAGGCCAGGCTCGCTTTTTCGCGTACGTTCTGGAACAGCTTGGAATGCGGATAGCCGCCCAGCACGCCGTTGTAAACGAGCGCCGCCGCATAGCGGTCGTCCGTGTAGTCGATCGACGTTTTGAAGCCGATATTCAGTTTGCCCTGGGCCACATCCATCGCTTCTTTGACGATGCGCGGATTGCCGACCCCTTCGTTTTTGGCGCTTTTTGCATATTCGTGCGGATTGTGTCCGGGACCTGCGACGTCGAAAGAACGGCTCACGATGCCGCGCACTTCTTCCAGCGTCGTATCGCCGACCACGTACAGATCCAGCGACGCTTCCGACAGCCATTTGCGGTAGGACTCGTGCAGGGCGGCTGCGTTCAGTTCTTCCAGCGCTTCCCGTTTGCCCAGCGCGTTCAGCCGGTACGATTCGCCCGCAAACATCTCTTCGACGCAGCGAGCGCCGGCATAGCGGGCTTTGTTGTTGATGATGGCGTCGAGCTTTTTGCGCACGTTGTCGCGTTCGGCGTCGACGAATTTGCTTTTGAATACGCCGCTTTCCAGCGCCGGACGGGTCAGCGTTTCGCCGAGGAACGCCAGCGAGCTTTCCAGCAGAGATTCGTCCGTGCCCACAAAAGCGTCGTTGATCGTATCCATGCGGAACTGCACGATCTGGCTGTCGTCGCGCTTGTACACGTCGAAACCGAATCCCGCGCCGTACAGCTCTTCCAGCCGCTCGCGGAACTGAATCGTTTCCGGATAAGAGGCGCTGCCCCGGCGGAGCACGAACGGAGTCAAGGCGATCGGCGTCACGGTTTCTTCGCGCAGCGGGGCTCCGGCATATAAGGAAACGGCGAACGTTTTGAAACGCTTGGTCGGCAGCACGTGAATCCGAATCCGGCCTTCCGCTGCCCGTTCAAATCCAGGGGTAGTCAATTGTCATCACTCCTTAGGCTTTCGGCGGATTCCGCTCGATATGGACTTTCTCTACTTCTCTAACCATTCCTGCTTATTCTATACCACCGCCGAGACGGGAATCAACCGGGGCGGGGTACGGCGGACGAACCGGAGTCGAAACGAAATCCGTGCCGCCCGCGCGAAAAAAATTCCGTTCGGCTGCGGCGGACGCGGCGCGTCGCGGTGCAGCCGAACGGAATTCGGTAAAAGTATAGTCGCCGGGATCGCCCGCGGCGCACGCCGATCAGGAATTGGCCGCCCGGCTCGCCTGGAGCTGCTCGATCGAAATCAGCACCTCGCGCGGCTTGCTGCCTTCGTACGGACCGACGATGCCTCGCGCCTCCATCGAGTCGACCAGCCGCGCTGCGCGCGTGTAGCCCACTCTCATTCGCCGCTGAAGCAGCGAAACGGACGCCTGCTTGGCTTCGACCACGATCTGCACCGCCTGATCGTACAGCTCGTCGACGATCTCTTCCGGCTCGCTGCCGCTTTCCTCGACTTCCGGGACGATCGAATTGTCGTATTCCGCTTCGGCCTGGCCGCTGCAGTAAGCGACGATCTCCTCGACTTCGTTGTCGCTCAGGAAAGCGCCCTGCACCCGCACCGGCTTGGACGCGCCCATCGGCATAAACAGCATATCGCCGCGGCCGAGCAGCTTCTCCGCGCCGCCCATATCGAGGATCGTGCGCGAGTCGACCTGCGACGATACGCCGAAGGCGATCCGCGAAGGGATATTGGCTTTGATCACGCCGGTAATGACGTCGACCGACGGCCGCTGGGTCGCGATAATCAGGTGGATGCCCGCCGCCCGCGCCATCTGCGCAAGCCGCGCGATCGCGTCTTCCACGTCGCCGGCCGCGACCATCATCAAGTCGGCGAGCTCGTCGACGATCACGACGATATACGGCAGAATCGCCGACGGATTGTCTTTCATCAGCGTATTGTAGCCTTCGATATTGCGCGTGGACGATTTGGAGAACAATTCGTACCGCTTCTCCATCTCGACCACGATCTTCTTGAGCGCCAGCGAAGCGCGGCGCGGATCGGTCACGACCGGCGCCAGCAGATGCGGAATGCCGTTGTAGACGTTCAGCTCGACCATCTTCGGATCGACCATCAGGAACTTGACTTCGTCCGGCTTCGCTTTGTACAGGATGCTGGCGATAATGCCGTTGATGCAGACCGATTTGCCCGAGCCGGTCGCTCCCGCGACCAGCAGATGGGGCATTCTCGCCAGGTTGCCGACGATGGTCTGCCCCGAGATGTCCCGCCCGAACGCGACGGTCAGTTTGGAAGCGGCGTCGGCAAAAACGGACGTATCCATCACTTCGCGCATCGTCACCATCGAGACTTCGTTGTTCGGCACTTCGATGCCGATCGCGGATTTGCCCGGAATCGGCGCTTCCATCCGGATATCTTTCGCCGCCAGCGCCAGCGCGATATCGTCGGTCAGGCCGACGACCCGGCTGACTTTGACGCCCACGTCCGGCTGGATCTCGTAGCGCGTAACGGCGGGACCGCGCACCACTTCGAGCACTCTCGCCCGGACGCCGAAGCTTTCCAGCGTCGTCTCCAGCTTGCGCGCCGTCTGCATGTAATCGGCCTGGTTGGCCGAAGCGTTATCGTCTTCCTTGGGCATCGCCAGCAGCCCGAGCGGCGGCAGCTTGTAAGGCTTGGGCGGCGGCTTGATCGTCTCGCCTTCCCGGACTTCAAGCAGTTCGCCAGCGGCGGCCGGGATGGACGGATCGCCTTCCGGCAGCACTTCCGTCCCGGCGGCGGAGCCTGTAAGAACGGCGCCGGCATTGAGCGCGCCGCCGGCGTTCGCGGCGGCGAGGCCTCCGTCCGGAGCGAACGCCGGAGCGGCGGCGTCTTCGAAATCGTCGCCGTCGTCGGACGGGGCGGCGGACGCCGATGCGGAAGCCGCGGCGCCGGCTTCGCGGCCTCTCTCCGAGCGGATATGCTCGAAGAAGTCCCGGATGATCGGGCCCGGCCGCTGCGGCTCGGCGGCCGCCGGAGACGCAGCGGATTCGCCTCTCTGCGATTCCCCGGCCGCGGCTTCGCCCGCCGCTGGCGCTTCTTCCCCGCCGCGGCCGCGCAGCTCGCTCGGCACGCGGTACACGCCGGTGACCTTGAAGCGCTCCTCCGCCCGCTCTTCGGGCGGTTCAAGCGCCTCCACCGGCGCGGCGGCCGCTTTACGCCGCCGACCGAGCAGTCCCGCGCCCCGTTCGCGCGGCTCGTCTTCCCCGTCGTCGCCCTGCGGCAGCGCCGCCCGTTTGCGCTCGGCGGCTTCCTCTTTTTCCTGCGCGCGCGCTTCGGCCTCCTCTTCGGCCTCAAGCCTTCTCTGCTCCGCCGCTCTGCGCTCTTCTTTCATGCGCGCTCCGGCGTCGCGCACCGCGGTGCCCGCTTTGCGCCGCAGCAGGCTCATCAGCTCCACGTAAGACATCTGCGCCGCCAGCATGACGCCGATTGCAAGCAGCACCCCCGCGGCCAGCTTCGCGCCGGTCAGACCGACCATCAGGAACAGCAGCGACAGCATCAGCGCGCCCAGATAACCGCCTCCGATCGGCCGCAGAAACGGCGTCGTTTCGCTCATCGGCCCGTCGGGCATCACCAGCCCGCGGTGCAGATCGCTCTGCGCGGCGGTCAGAATGCCCGAAGCGCTTATCTGCCCGGAAAGCTGCGGATGGTTTTGCATTTCCCCGATCGACAGGATCAGCACCAGCGCGATTCCCAGCAGCAGCAGACCCGATTTGCGCGGACTCCAGCCGTAAGGCAGGCCGCGCCGGATCATCAGGTACAGTCCGGCATAGATACCGAGCAGCGGGATCAGCGCATACGCTTTACCGAGCAGCAGGCCGAAGCCCGCCGACAGCAGCCGGCCGATAACCGCCTGTCCGGACAGCCCGATCACCGACAGCGTAATCAGCACGATGCCGTAAATTTCATATTTCAAAGCGCTGGCCAGCGTCGCTTTCTTTTTCTTCTTTCCGGCGCCCGAACGATTGCCCGCGCCGCTCTTGCGGGAGCGGGTCGTTCCGCCTTTTTTCTGAGCCAATTATATCCCTCCTGCGTTTCGCTGCACTCTCCCCATAATAGCACATAAGTTCGCCAAAAGGCATAAAAAAACCGCTCCGCCGGTTTCCGCCGCCGGACAAACGAAAAAGCCTCTTTCCCGACGGGACCGTCAAAAGTCCGTTGGGAAAAGAGGCGCTTTGGTTCAATTGTAGGATTCGTTTAAAATCAAACTTCCATAATAATCGGCAGAATCATCGGACGGCGGCGGGTCTGTTCGAACAGGAAACGTCCCAGCGAGTCTTTGACGCCGGATTTCAGCGAAGCCCACTCGTTGACGTTCTCGCTCATCAGGCGCTGCAGAGTGCTCGTGACGACCCGGTTCGCTTCGTCGAGCAGTCCTTCGGATTCGCGTACGTACACGAAGCCGCGGGAGATGATGTCCGGACCGGAAACGATCCGTCCGTCCTGCTTGCTCAGCGTTACGACCACGACCAGGATGCCGTCCTGCGACAGCAGCTTGCGGTCGCGCAGGACGATATTGCCCACGTCGCCGACGCCCAGTCCGTCGATCAGCACATTGCCGGAAGGTACTTTGCCGGCTTTGCGCGCTTGTCCGTCCTGAATTTCGACGGTATCGCCGATATCGATCATAAAGATGTTGTCCGGATCGACGCCGACGGATTCGCCCAGCTGCGCGTGCTTGCGCAGCATGCGGTATTCGCCGTGGATCGGGATAAAGAACTTCGGACGCATCAGGTTCAGCATCAGCTTCAGTTCTTCCTGCGAACCGTGACCGGATACGTGCACGCCTTTGTTCGATCCGCTGTAGATCACTTCCGCGCCGAGGCGGAACAGCGCGTCGATCGTGCGGCCGACGTATTTCTCGTTGCCCGGTACCGGGGTAGCCGCGATGATGACCGTATCGCCCGGAAGGATCTCCACTTTACGGTGCGTCGAGCGCGCCATGCGGGTCAGCGCCGACATCGGCTCGCCCTGGCTGCCGGTGCACAGAATCGCGACGCGGTCCGCGCCGAGACGGTTGACTTCTTCGGGCTCGATAATCATGCCTTCCGGAATCTCGAGATAACCCAGTTCAGAAGCGATCGAGACCACGTTGACCATGCTGCGTCCGATTACGACAATCTTGCGTCCGGTCGCGTCGGCGGCGTTGACCACCTGCTGAATCCGGTGCACGTTGGATGCGAAAGTCGCGACGACCACGCGCTGGCGGGCTTTGCGGAAGATGTCTTCCAGCACGACGCCGACGCTGCGTTCCGAAGGGGTGAAGCCCGGTTTTTCCGCGTTCGTGCTGTCCGACAGCAAAGCCAAAACGCCTTTTTGTCCGATTTCGGCCATGCGCTGCAGGTCCGCAAACTGATCGTTGACCGGCGTATGGTCGAACTTGAAGTCGCCCGTGTGGACGACGTTGCCTTCCGGCGTTTCGATGCAAACCCCGACGGAATCCGGGATACTGTGGTTCGTTTTGAAGAACGTCGCCGTCAGCGTACTGCCCAGCTTGAGTTCGGAATCGGCGTTGATCAGAATCCGCTTCGTTTCGCCCAGCAGGTTCGCTTCGCGCAGTTTGTTCTCGATCAGGCCGAGCGTCAGCTTGGTCGCGTACAGCGGAACGTTCAGGTGTTTCATTACGTAAGGCAGGCCGCCGATATGGTCTTCGTGACCGTGCGTGATAATGATGCCTCTGACTTTATCGCGATTCTCGGTCAGGTAGCTGATGTCCGGAATAACGATATCGATGCCGAGCATGTCTTCTTCCGGGAACTTCAATCCGGCATCCACGACCACGATGTCGTTGCCGTATTGAACGACATACATGTTTTTACCGATTTCGCCTACTCCGCCCAGAGCGAAAATCGTCAGTTTGTCTGCGCTGTTATTTTTTTTTGCCAAGATACATAAACCTCCTAAAAAATAAATGTAGTTTTTTCTATAAAAGTTGGACGTTTGCTATTTTTCCGGTTTTTAGCATAGCTCGAACAAAGACTTTCACCGGTCGTTTTTCGAGAGGGCTTTTTATACGCAAAAGCCGCCCGAATCCATCCGATCAAGCCGATGCACGAACCTTCCGTCAAATATGGTTCGTGTTGTTTTTCTATTAACCCGCACCCAGTCACTTGCGTCTATTATACATGAACAAAAACCAAAAATACAAGTCGTAAGCCCTGTCATTCCCTTAACCGCCGCCTGCCGGTGTTGAAAAAGCCCGCCCTACAGCCATTTTCCGGCAAGCAAAAAAGCGCCGTTTCCTTGGGGAAACGGCGCTTTTGCGCAGTACGGCGGACAATATTGCCCATTTATAGAAACTGCCGCATAAATGCTCGAATATAGGTTTTCTCCTCGTCCGTCGCGTCGACCAGCGGCAGTCTTACGCCGCCGGCTTCGAATCCCTGAAGCGTCAGCGCGTACTTGACCGCGACCGGATTCGGCACCGGATGCGGACAAGCGAACAATCCTTTGAACACCGGCAGCAGCGAATGGTAGATCCGCGTCGCTTCGGCGGCGTTCCCCTTCGCGTGCGCGGCGAGCATCTCTCCCATGCGCGCGCCGACCACATGGCTGGCTACGCTGACGATGCCGTAAGCTCCAACGGACAGCGCGGGCAGCGAAGCCGCGTCGTCGCCGGAGTAAATGCGAAATCCTTCCGGCGCGCGCGACGCGATATACGCGACCTGATCGGCCGGCGCGCATTCCTTGACGGCGACCACGTTCGGAAGCTGCGCCAGCTTGAGCGTGGTCGCGCCTTCCAGGTTCGACGCCGTGCGGCTCGGCACGTTGTACAGCATAATCGGCAGCGTCGTCGCTTCGGCGACCGCCGAGAAATGCGCGTACAATCCGGCCTGGTTCGGCCGGTTGTAATACGGCACGACGAGCAGCAGCCCGTCGGCGCCGGCTGCCTCCGCGGCCTGCGACAATTCGACGCTGTGGCGGGTATCGTTGCTGCCCGTGCCGGCGATAATTCTACAGCGTCCGGCCGCGTGCTTCACCGCTAGTTCCAGCAGCCGGATTTTTTCTTCGTCGGTCAGCGTGGGCGATTCACCCGTCGTGCCGAACACGACGATCGATTCGGTCTTCTGCACGTCGATCAGTCTGTCGATCAGCGGCGCGACCCGGTCCCACGCGACTTCCCCCTGCCCGTCGAAAGGAGTGACCATGGCGGTTATCAGTCGTCCGAAATCCATTTTCCATTCTCTCCTTCTTCGCGCTTCGTTGCACGGCTTTAAACGTTACGATATCCGAATACGATCTCTTAGCGATGCAGTTCGAAGCGTTGATGCAGCGCTTTAAGCGCTTTGACCATGTCTTCTTTCTTCACCAGCACCCAGATCGTGGTATTGGAGTCGGCGGACTGCAGAATCTGCACGTTTTGCAGCGTCAGCGCTTCGACGATATGCGACATGATGCCCGGCACGCCGTTGATGCCGCCGCCGATAACCGAGACTTTGGCGCAGCCGTTCAGCGCGCGCGGCTCGTAGCCGATCGCGCGCAGCGCGGCCAGCGCCCGCTCTCCTTCGGAGTCGAATACCGTGTACACGGCTCCGACCGGCGTCACGTTGATAAAGTCGACGCTGATCGCGTTCTCCGCCATCGCTTTGAATACGTTCAACGACAGCTGGCCGCTCGGGTCCGGCTGCTCGACCGTAATCTGCGTTACGTTGCTTACGTAGGCGATCCCCGTCACGAAGCGGTCGACGACCCCGGCCGCCACGTCCGCAAAATTCTCCGGATGCGTGACCAGCGTGCCTTCTTCTTCGGAAAACGTCGAGCGTACCCGCACCGGGATCTGCGCCTGCATGGCGATCTCCACGGCGCGCGGATGAATGACCTTCGCTCCCTGGTACGCCATATTGCAAATTTCGGTGTAGCTGACCACTTCAAGCGGCTTGGCGTCTTCCACCAGCCGCGGATCGGCCGTCAGAATACCGTTGACGTCCGTATAGATATCGACGATCTCCGCGTGCAGCGCCGCGCCGAGCGCGGTCGCCGACGTATCGCTGCCGCCTCTGCCCAGCGTGGTGAGATCGCCGTATTCGTTTTGTCCCTGGAAGCCGGTCACGATGACGACGCTGTGGTCCTGCAGCTCGCGCAGCACCCGCTCCGGACGCATCTCCAGGATGCGCGCGTTGCCGAAATGGCTGTCCGTCATGAAGCCGGCCTGCGCGCCCGTCAGCACGGTCGCGTCGATGCCTTCCTGGTGCAGGATGCCGCAAAGAGTAGCCGCGGAGATGATTTCCCCGCAGCCCATCAGCAGATCCCGTTCTTTGGTCGGCAGCGCTTTGCCGCTCGTTTGCGCCGCCCAGCCGAGCAGCGTGTCGGTCGCGTAAGGATCGCCCACGCGTCCCATCGCCGAAACGACGACGACCAGCTGATACCCCGCGTCCAGCTCGCGCCGGATATGACGGACGACGTGCTCTCTCGCATCTTCCGAGGAAAGCGACGTCCCGCCGAATTTCTGAACCCGAATAGCCATGTTCTCTTCCTTTCGTTAGGCCTGCTGCGGCGTACGGGCCGCAATGACTTCCGCGATCTGCACAGCGTTCCATGCCGCGCCCTTGAGCAGATTGTCCGAGACGATCCACAGGTTCAGACCGGTCGGCGAATCCAGATCGCGGCGCAGACGGCCGACGAACACGTCGTTTTTGCCGGCCGCGTCGGTCGCCAGCGGATACGCCTGGTTGGCCGGATCGTCGACGACCGTGATGCCCGGCGCATTCTCCAGCAGAGAACGCACTTCCTGCAGATCGTACTCCGAACCGAGCTCGACATACACCGATTCCGAGTGGCCGTAAACGACCGGAATGCGCACGCAGGTCGCGGTTACCTGAATCGACTCGTCGCCCATGATTTTTTTCGTTTCGTTGACCATTTTCATTTCTTCGTACGTAAAGCCGTTGTCCATGAACTTGTCGATCTGGGGCACGGCGTTGAACGCGATCTGGTGCTTGACCGGCAGCGAAGATACGGGCAGCACGTCCGGATTGACCGGCTGTCCTTCCACGATCGCTTTGGTCTGGCGGTTCAATTCGGCAATCGCTTTGGCACCCGAGCCGGATACCGCCTGATACGTCGAAACGATAATCCGTTTAAGGCCGTAGCGGTCCTGCAGCGGCTTCAACGCGGCGACCATCTGGATCGTCGAGCAGTTCGGATTCGCGATCACGCCGTTGTGCTCGAAGATTTTCTCCGCGTTGACTTCCGGCACGACGAGCGGAGCGGTAGGGTCCATACGGAACGCGCTCGTATTGTCGATGCACACGGTGCCGCGCTTGATCGCTTCCGGCACAAGCGCTTTGCTCACGTCTCCGCCGGCGCTGAACAGGGCGATCTCCACGCCTTCGAAGCTTTCCGGCTTCGCTTCTTCGACCGTGACTTCCCCGCCCTTGAACTTCAGCTTGGTTCCCGCGCTTCTCGCGGACGAAAG
Organism: Saccharibacillus sp. CPCC 101409; assembly: GCF_030518235.1. Taxonomy (GTDB): domain Bacteria; phylum Bacillota; class Bacilli; order Paenibacillales; family Paenibacillaceae; genus Saccharibacillus. Next base: position 58,447 of record NZ_JAULSA010000005.1, read on the forward strand.
CAGCTTCAGGGACTTGATGGGGAAATTCCGCTCTTCGAGCAGTCTGAGAATTTGTTCGCCGACAGCGCCGGTTGCGCCGACGACGGCTACGTTAAACGTTTGATTCGACATCTGGCTTGTCTCTCCTTTATATGGGGCAAAATCGCTAAACATCAAGGTTCGCATTGTGAATATCATAGTTTGTATCGGGTTAAAAAGCAAGACGTTCACGCGGGATGTCAGCAAGGCGAAAGCAAAAAAAGCCCGGCACTTCTTCGTGTCGAAGAAGCCCCGGGACAAATTTCCGAACGCGTAAAACGCCGGTCGGACGGTTCCTTATTTACCGGTGTGACCGAAGCCCCCGGCGCCTCTGACCGTCTCGGACAGCTCCTCGACTTCGGCGAGCAACGTCTCCGGCACTTCCTGGAACACCATCTGCGCGATCCGTTCCCCGCGCGCGATGGCAAACGGCTCCTGGCCCAGATTGATCAGCAGCACTTTGATCTCTCCGCGGTAATCCGCGTCGATCGTGCCCGGCGAGTTCAGGCAGGTAATGCCGTGTTTGAACGCCAGTCCGCTGCGCGGGCGGATCTGCGCTTCCAGTCCGCCCGGCATGGCGACGGCGATGCCCGTCGGCACGAGCGCGCGCTGCATCGGCTGGAGCACGATCGGCTCGATCACCGCCGCCTGCAGGTCGTAGCCCGCCGCTTGTTCGGTCATTTTGCGCGGCAGCGCCAGATCTTCGTTGCCGGCAAAGCGTTTAATTTGCACCAGATGGGACAAGTTCATCTCTCCTTAATGCGCTGATCGCCCGGTCGGAATTGCCGACCATGGCGACCGCGAACGGTTCTGCAAACAAGTGATCCAGCGCTAGACGCACATCGGCTTCGGTCACCCGCTCGATCTTGGCGATCGTTTCGTCGATCGTTTCGTGGCGTCCGAGCATCAGCTCGTTCTTGCCCAGCCGGTTCATCCGGCTTCCGCTGCCTTCGAGCCCCATAATCAGGCTTCCTTTGAGCTGCTGTTTGCCTTTATGGATCTCCGCTTCGCTCAGGCCGTTCGCCGCGGTCTCCCGCAGCACTTCCTGCGTCAGCTTGAGCACTTCGGCCGTCTGCTTGGGCGCGGTGCCCGCATAGATCGTAAAGTATCCGCTGTCGGCATGCGCGCTGTGATACGAATATACGGAGTAGGCCAGCCCGCGCTTTTCCCGGATTTCCTGGAACAGCTTCGAGCTCATCCCTCCGCCGATCGCATTGTTGAGCAGCGCCATCGCATACTGCCGGGGATCGTCGTACGCGAAGCCCTGGAACGCCAGGCAGATATGGTTCTGCTCGGTTTTCTTTTTGCGGTACACCAGCCCGCCGCCGAAGTTCGGCGCGACGATCGGCGATTCTTCGCCTCTGCGGTCGAATGCGCCGAAGTGCTGCTCGATCAATGCCCGCACATCGCCGACCAGATTGCCGGCGATCGCCACGATCGTATTGTCGGCTGTGTAATTTTCGCGCAAAAAGCTTTTAAGATCGTCGGACGTCATCGCCGCCAGATGATCTTCCGTGCCGAGAATCGGCATGGCCAGCGGATGGCCTTCGTAAGCGGCTTCGACGATCAGGTCGTGCACAAGATCGTCCGGATCGTCGAGATACATCGAAATTTCTTCGAAAATAACGTTTTTCTCGCGCGCCAGCTCTTCGGGATCGAACGCCGAATTAAAAAACATATCGGACAGGATATCCATCGCGATCGGCAGATGCTCGTCCAGCACCTTGGCGTAATAGCTAGTATATTCCTTGGATGTAAAAGCGTTGACGTTGCCGCCGATCGCGTCGAACTGCTCCGCGATCGCCCGGGCGTCGTAGCGTTCCGTTCCTTTGAACAGCATATGCTCGATAAAATGAGAAACGCCGTTGTTTGCCTGCGTCTCGTTGCGCGAGCCGTTTTTGACCCAGATGCCGAACGAGACGGAGCGCGAGCCGGGGATATGCTCGGCTACGACTCTGAGCCCGTTGCCCAGCGTATATTTTTCCAAAGCGTTGTTCCCTCCTGTGCGCCCGGATAATCGTGAATGTGGTATTGAACGTGCAAACTCTATCCTAGCAAATTTCCGCAGCGCGCTCAACCGATCGGTTTGTCGGCTTGCCGAGCCGGGCACAAAAAAAGAGCCAGAACATCATTCTGTCTCTTTTTCGTTTATCGATTGTCGGTAAAAGGCTTAAGCCTTCGAAGGCGTTCCTTCGCTCAGCAGGATTTTATGCGACAGATTGACTCTGCCCTGCGCGTCGATTTCGGTGACTTTGACTTTCAGCTTGTCGCCGACCGCCACAACGTCTTCGACTTTGCCGACGCGTTCCGCAGCCAGCTGCGAAATATGCACGAGGCCGTCTTTGCCCGGAATCAGTTCGACGAACGCGCCGAATTTCTCGATCCGTCTTACGGTGCCTTCGTAAACTTCTCCGACCGCAACTTCGCGCACGATATTTTGAATGATCTCGGAGGCTTTGTTGTTCATGTCTTCGTCGGACGAAGCGATAAAGACGCGGCCGTCCTGTTCGATATCGATCTTGACGCCGGTTTCTTCGATGATCTTGTTGATAATCTTGCCGCCCGCTCCGATAACGTCGCGGATCTTCTCCGGCTTGATGTTGATGATCATGATCTTCGGCGCGTATTTCGACAGTCTCGTTCTCGGCTCCTGGATCGCCTGCAGCATCTGTTCAAGGATGTGCATGCGGCCTTCGCGCGCCTGGGTCAGCGCTTCGGACAGGATCTCGCGGCTGATGCCGTCGATCTTGATATCCATCTGGATCGCCGTTACGCCTTCTTTGGTACCCGCCACTTTGAAGTCCATATCGCCGAGATGATCTTCCATACCCTGGATGTCCGACAAGATGGAAACATGTTCCCCGTCTTTGATCAGGCCCATCGCCACGCCGGCAACCGGCGCTTTCAGCGGTACGCCCGCGTCCATCATCGCCAGCGTGCTGGCGCAGATGCTCGCCTGCGACGTGGAACCGTTCGATTCCAACACTTCGGATACCAGACGGATCGTGTACGGGAATTCCGTTTCCGAAGGGATAACCTTCATCAGGGCGCGCTCGCCGAGCGCTCCGTGTCCGATCTCGCGGCGTCCCGGCGCTCTCAGCGGACGGGCTTCGCCCACGCTGAACGGAGGGAAGTTGTAGTGATGCATAAACCGCTTGGTATCTTCCGGAGCGACGCCGTCGAGCATTTGCGAATCGCCCAGTACGCCAAGCGTACAAATGCTGAGCGCCTGCGTTTGTCCGCGGGTGAACAGACCCGAACCGTGAACGCGCGGCAGCAGCGCCACATCGGAGCTGATCGGGCGAATCTCGGCGAGTCCGCGTCCGTCCGGACGCACTTTGTCGTGCGTGATCAGGCGGCGGACTTCTTCTTTGACGATATCGTGCAGAATTTCTTTGACGTCGTCCAGTTTGTCCGGCGTTTCCAGATACTGCTCCGCAAAGTTGGCGACCGTTTCGTCGTTCACGGCGTCGATCGCGTCCTGACGCGCATGCTTCTCGGCAATGCGCACCGCTTCGACCAGACGATCTCCGGCGAAGGCGCGAACCGCTTCGTTCACTTCGGCGTCGACGGCATGCAGTTTGACTGCCATTTTCGGCTTGCCGGCTTTTTCGACCAGCTGCTCGATGGAAGCGACGATTTCTTTGACCGCGTCGTGTCCGAACATGATCGCTTCGAGCATGACTTCTTCCGGTACTTCGTTCGCTTCGGCTTCGACCATCATGATGGCTTCTTTGGTGCCGGCCACGACGAGGTACAGATCGCTTGCGTCCTGCTGGGCGAGCGTCGGATTCACGACGAATTGCCCGTCTACGCGTCCGACGGCTACGCCGCCGATCGGTCCGTCAAACGGAACATCGGAAATGCTGAGCGCCGCGGAAGTCCCGATCATCGCCGCGATTTGCGGCTCGTTGTCCTGGTCCACGCTCATGACAATATTTTGGATCTGCACATCGTTGCGGAAACCTTCCGGGAACAGAGGGCGGATCGGACGGTCGGTCAAACGGCTGGCGAGAATCGCTTTTTCGCTCGGACGCCCTTCGCGCTTGATAAAGCCTCCGGGAATCTTGCCGACCGAATACATTCTTTCTTCATAGTTTACGGTAAGCGGGAAAAAGTCGAGGTCTTTCGGCTGTGTGGAGGCGGTCACGGTGCACAGCACGACCGTTTCCCCGTAATGGACCATAACCGCGGCGTTGGCCTGTTTGGCCAGACGGCCGGTCTTCAGCGTCAGGGTACGCCCCCCCAGCTGCATTTCTACTTGCTGTTCCATGAAACTCCTCCTCGGATCGTCTTCGTATGTGGCTATATAAGGATTTATGGAAAATCCCGGTTACAAAAACAACCCGGCTGCTGCCGTCGGCTCCAAAAAAGACCATACGGTTCACAACCAGGCTGCTTGTGCAAGACTGTTTAATTTTAGCGACGCAGGCCGAGCTTTTCGATCAGTGCGCTATAACGTCTAACGTCGTTGTTCTTCAGGTAAGCCAACAATCTGCGGCGTTGTCCGACCATTTTCAGAAGACCGCGGCGCGAGTGGTGATCTTTCTTGTGCGTACGCAGGTGGTCTGTCAGGTTCGTGATGTTTTCCGTCAGGATAGCGACTTGAACTTCCGGAGATCCGGTATCGGATTCGTGAGTTCTGTGCTCCTCGATCAGTTGCTGTTTACGTTCTTGTGTTACTGCCATCCTATTCACCTCCTAATTTCGTTGAAATATCCCCAAAAGCCTCGTAGCGGCCGGTGAAAGCCGGAAACCAAGCCACGGTTAAGCCGCTTGCACTCATGCAAGCAACGTAAATCAGTATAGCAAACGTTCACTTAAAAGTAAACCGTATGTCCGTTAAAAAATACGGGATCAGCCTTTTAAAATATTGCGGGCTTCGTCCGCGTCTTTCGCGATCTGCTCCACCAGCTCGTCGATGCCCGAAAATTTGCGTTCCGGACGGATATAGCGGACGAAATCCATCCAGACTTCTTCCCCGTAAATGCTGCGGTCGAAGTCGAACAGATGAGTCTCGAACGTGGGCTTGACGCTGCCGTCGGTAAAAGTCGGCTTGACGCCGACGTTCATCACGCCGCCCAGCACGTTTTCGCCCAGCCCGAACCGTACGGCGTAGACGCCTTTGGCCGGCGTGACGTAATGGCCGGACAAGTCGACGTTCGCCGTCGGGAAGCCGATGGTCCGTCCGCGCTTGTCGCCGCCGACGACCGTTCCTTTTACGCGATACGGACGGCCGAGCCAGCGCCCGGCTTTCTCCGCGTCGCCCGTTTTGAGCGCGGCGCGGATGCCCGAGCTGCCGACTTTTTCGCCTTCGAGCAGAAACGGAGCTATCGTTTCCACTTTGATTGCGCCGCCGCTGAGCGGCCCGATCGCTTCGGCCGTGCCTTCGCCGAGATAACCGAACCGGAAATCGAATCCGACCACGGCCGTATCGACTTCCAGGGGAACCAGCACATTGCCGACAAAGTCGGCCGGCGATACTTTGGAGAACTCGGGCGTAAACTCGCCGACGTACAAATAATCGACGCCCATCTCCGCGAGAATTTTTTCTTTATCGCGCAGCGGGGTCAGATAACCTTCGTAATCGCCTTTGCCCATCACGTCTTTCGGATGGGGATGAAACGTCAGCACCGCAACCGGAAGCCCGCTGCTGCGGCCGAGCTCGATTGCCCGCCGGATGACGCTGGCGTGTCCGAGATGGAGCCCGTCGAACTGGCCGATCGCCATGACCTGGGGCCGGACCTGGACTTTGTCCTTCATCGAGGTCAAAGGATAAGTTAACGTTACCGTCTTCACTCTTCAATCACCTGCATTTTCCGCCGAATGGCCGCGCCGCTCCGGTCGCGTTCCCGTTAGGGAAGAAACACTTTGACCGGAACGATCTTCCCGGCTTCTTCGTCCCATTTGTATATTCCGATAAACCGATCGTCCGGCGCGTACAGCCTGAACTGTTCCTGCGCGCCTTCCGCGGACGGAAGCACGGCCCAGGCCGGAAGCTTCTGTCCGCGAAGCGCGTTTTCCAGCTTCCGCTCGTCCACGACATGCTCCGGCATATGCGAAGCCGCTTTGTCGGCGCGCAGCAGCGCTTCTTCAAGCGTGCCTTCTTCCATCCGCCGCTCGATCTCCTCGAACGTCAGGCAGCGGTCCACGCCGATGCCGGCCGACAGGGTGCGCTTCAACTCGGCCATCGCCGAAGGAACGCCGAGCCTGGCTCCGATATCGACGCAAAGCGTGCGGATATACGTGCCTTTGGAGCACAGTACGCGCAGCGATGCTTCCGGCTGGTCCAAGCTTTCAAATCCGGTCAATTCCAGTTCGTGGATACTTACCTGCCGCGCTTTGCGCTCGACCGTTTTGCCTTCGCGAGCAAGCTCGTACAACCGCTTGCCGTCCACTTTGACCGCCGAATACATCGGCGGCGTCTGCATGATCGGACCGCGGAATTCTTCAAGAACCTCGCGCATCCGTTCCTCGCGGACTTCGACGACGTCCATCCGCTCCACGACCGTTCCGGTCAGATCCTCGGTGTCCGTCGCGATGCCCAGCTTCAGCACGGCCCGGTATTCTTTCGGCATTTCCTGCAAGTATTCGACCATCCGCGTGGCGCGTCCCAGACAAAGCGGAAGCACGCCGGTTACGGAAGGGTCGAGCGTGCCGGTATGACCGATCCGCTTCATTTTAAGCAGCCTGCGGCATTTGGCCACGACATCGTGCGACGTCATGCCCGCGGGCTTGTATACCGGCAGTACGCCGTCGAATTCATTCATAGCGATTGTTTGATCCTTTCGATCACGGCGCGGGCTGCGTCTTCGAGCGGGCCTTCCAGCCGGCAGCCGGCCGCGCGCACGTGACCGCCGCCGCCGAATTCGGCCGCGACGGCCGCGACGTCGACTTTGCCCGCGGAACGCATGCTGGCTTTCACCGCGCTGCCGTTAATGACTTTGAACAGTACGCCGACTTCGACGCCCTGGATATTGCGCGGATAGTTGACGATGCCTTCGAGGTCTTCGTTGGCCGCTCCCGTCTGCGCCATATGCTCCGGCGTGACGTGCACCCAAGCCACTTTGCCGTCGCCGGACATTTGCAGGGTTCCCAGCGCAAGCGTCAGCACGTCGAACTGCGGTTTGGTCAGCTGCTCCAGCAGCGATTCCGCAAGCTCCGGCCCGTTTACGCCCAGTTCCAACAGATGCGAAGCAATCTGCATCACTTTGGGCGATGTGTTGGAATAGCGGAAACCGCCCGTATCGGTCAGAATCCCCGTATACAGCATCTCCGCGATATTGCGGTCCCAGCCCAGCTCGAACAAAGAGACCAGGTCGTACAAAATCTCGGCCGTTGCGGCCGCGTCGGCTTTGATGAGCGTCTGCGTACCGTAGCGGTCGTTGGTCGGATGATGGTCGATATTGAGCATATTCGCCCCGTCCTCCATCCACTGCGATACCAGACCGACCCGTTTGAAGTCCGCGCAGTCCACGCAGATCACGTTTCCGTAGGTGCGGCTTCGCTCCGTCAGACTCATGTCCAGGATCTGCCCCGCTCCGTCCATATACGTCATCCGCTGCGGAATCGGCCCTTCGTTGATCATGGTGAAGGTTTTGCCCAAACGCGAGAGAAGCCAGCCCACCGCAAGGGTAGAACTGACTGCGTCTCCGTCGGGCTGTACATGCGCCACGACCAGGAAGTCATCGTGCCGCTCGATAAATCGCCGCGCCTCGATTAATTCCTGCTCATACGTCTGCATCGCCGTCTCCTTTTTTGCTGTCGCCTGGTTCTTCTTTCTTGATCTGACCGAGCAGAACGTCAATCTTGTTGCCGTATTCGATCGATTGATCGATATGGAACAGCAAGGCCGGCGTATGCCGCAGACGAATCCGCTTGCCGATCTCGCTGCGCAGGAAACCCGTCGCTTTGGAAATACCGGCCAGCGACTGCTGCTTCTGTTCGTCGTCTCCGAAAATGCTCAGATATACGTTAGCCTCGGACAGGTCGCCCGTCACCTCTACGTCGGTGACGGTGACGAACCCGATGCGGGGATCTTTCAGTTCGCTTTGGATCAGCTGACTGAGTTCCTTTTTGATTTCTTCGGCAACCCGGCCGACTCTAATCTTCGCCATTTGTTTTCACCCCACTTTTAGCGCTCGACGGCTTCCATAACGAAGGCTTCGATAATATCGCCTTCCCGGATATCGTTGTAGTCGAGCGTAATACCGCACTCGTAGCCCTGCGCCACTTCTTTGGCGTCGTCTTTGAAACGCTTGAGCGAATCGATCTTGCCTTCGTAAACGACGATGCCGCCGCGGATCAGGCGCGCTTCCGCGTTGCGGGCGATCTTGCCCTGGATAACCATGGAACCGGCGATCACGCCGACTTTGCTGACTTTGAACGTATTGCGGACTTCGGCCTGGCCGATGACCGTTTCTTTGTAAATCGGATCGAGCATGCCTTTCATGGCTTGTTCGATTTCCTCGATGGCGTTGTAAATAACGCGGTGCAGGCGGATATCGACTTTCTCCTGCTCGGCTGTCTGCGCCGCCTGGTTATCCGGACGAACGTTGAAGCCGATGACGATGGCGTTGGAAGCCGCCGCCAGGATGATATCGGATTCGTTGATCGCGCCGGCGCCGCTGTGGATAATCTTGACGCGAACGCCTTCGACTTCGATCTTCGCGAGCGAGCCTTTGAGCGCTTCGACCGAACCCTGCACGTCGCCTTTGATGATCACGTTGAGGTCTTTGATCTCGCCGTCTTTGATATGCTTGAACAGATCGTCCAGCGTCACGCGGGTATTCGCGCCCATATCGGATTCGCGCTGCGTGATCGCTCTCTTATCGGCGATACTGCGTGCTTTGCGCTCGTCTTCGAAGACCATGAACGGATCGCCGGCCTGCGGCACTTCCGTCAGACCCGTGATTTCGACCGGAGTCGACGGGCCCGCTTCTTTCAGTCGGCGGCCTTTGTCGTTGACCATCGCCCGAACGCGGCCGAAACAGTTGCCGGCTACGAAAGCGTCGCCGACTTTGAGCGTACCGTGCTGCACGAGAATCCGCGCGACCGGTCCGCGTCCTTTGTCCAGTTCGGCTTCGATGACCGTACCGCGGGCGCGCTTGTCCGGGTTGGCTTTGTAGTCGTTGACTTCCGCTACGAGCAGAATCATCTCCAGCAGGCCTTCGAGCCCCATTCTTTGCTTCGCGGATACGTTGACGAAGATCGTGTCGCCGCCCCACTCTTCCGGTACAAGACCGTATTCGGTCAGTTCCTGTTTGACGCGGTCCGGATCGGAACCCGGCTTGTCGATCTTGTTGACAGCTACGATAATCGGCAGGTTCGCCGCTTTGGCATGGTTGACCGCTTCGACCGTCTGCGGCATAACGCCGTCGTCGGCCGCCACGACGATAATCGTCATATCGGTAACCTGTGCGCCGCGGGCACGCATGGCGGTAAACGCTTCGTGACCCGGGGTGTCCAGGAACGTAATTTTTTTGCTGTTGATTTCGACCTGGTAAGCGCCGATGTGCTGCGTGATGCCGCCGGCTTCGCCGCCGGTCACATTGGTCGAACGAATCGCGTCGAGCAGCGTCGTTTTACCGTGGTCGACGTGACCCATGATTGTTACGACCGGAGGACGTTCCTTGAGATCGGCTTCTTCGTCGTTCTCTTCAAGCGTCTCGAAGCGGTCGTCTTCGACCGGAATCTTGATTTCGACTTCGACGCCGAAATCGCCCGCCAGCAGCTGGATCGTTTCCAGATCGAGCTCCTGGTTGATTGTCGCCATGACGCCGAGCATAATCAGCTTCTTGATGACTTCCGAAGCGTCTTTGTGCAGCAGTTTGGCCGTATCGCCGACCGTCATCGTGCCGCGCACGATAATTTTCTTCGGTGTATTGTCGATTTTTTCTCTTGGCGGCTGCTGACTGCGTCCGCCTCTGCCTCCGCGTCCGCCGCCGTTGCCGCCGCGGAATCCGCCTTTGCCGCTGCCCGAGCGCTGACCCGGACGGCCGCCTTGGCCGCCGCCGCGATTACCGCCTTGGCCTCCCTGGCCGCCGCTGCGGCTTCCGCCGCCATAGCTGCTGCCGCCTGCGGAAGATCCGCCGCGCGATTGCGTGGAAGAACCGCCACTGCGCGGCTGCGAAGATCCGCCGCCGCCCGAAGGACGCTGACCTTGTCCGGATTGGCCGCCGCTGCGATTGCCGCCCTGGCCTCCTTGGCCGCCGCCCGAAGGGCGCTGGCCTTGTCCGCTCGATTGAGGACGGCTTGCGCCGCCGCTTTGCGGACGATTTTGTCCTCCGCCTACCGAAGAACTGCGGTTGCCCTGAGGACGGTTACCGCCTTGACTTTGCGACTGACTGCTGTTTTGGGTTTGAGGTTTATTATTCATACCTACCTGCTTTTCTTGTGAAATTTTTGTTTGTGGATCGCCGTTCGATTGCGGCTTGCTGCTTGGAGATGCCGGTTTGGAGGCATTCGACTTGATGTTCCGAAAAAATTGTTCCACTTTGCCGATCGCTTCCGGTTCCATCACGCTCATGTGATTGTTAACCGGCATTTCGAGTCTTTTCAAAATGGTAATGATTTCTTTACTGCTCATGTCGAGCGACTTGGCGTATTCATAGACCCGAACTTTGTTCTCTGGTTTACTCAATATACTCCACCTCCGACGTAGTCCCCAGTTTCCTGCGGAACATGTCGGCCAACCCCTGGTCCGTCAATGCGAGTACGAGCCGTTCCGGCTTGCCGATGCTGGCGCCGATACGCTCGCGGTCGAAACCGATAAGCAGGGGAACGCCGTACGTTCCGCACTTGTCTTGAAACTTTTTCCGGGTATTGGACGAGGCGTCACCGGCCAGTACGACCAACTTGGCTTCGCGCGACCGAATGGCTTTAATAACCATTTCGTCCCCGGTAACCATCTTTCCGGCGCGCATGGCCAGCCCCAGTCCCGAAAGCTCATTATTCATCGTCTGTTTCTCTCTCCTGTATTTCACGGAATTGTTGTTCAACCCGGATAAAGTCCCGGGCAAGCTGTTCGTAAATTTCGGCCGGTACCGGCTGCTTGAGCGCGCGGTCGAGCGCTTTGTTCTTCTGAGCGAGCTTAAAGCACTCCGCATCCGCGCGCAGATAAGCGCCTCTGCCGGATTTTTTGCCCGTAAGGTCGATCTGAACTTCCCCGTCCGGCGTGCGGACGACGCGGATCAGCTCCTTTTTGGGCAGCATTTCCTGGCTTGCCACGCACTTGCGCAGCGGAATTTTTTTCTTTTTCATGTGTGGACCTCCCGCTCTCTTCGGAACCGACGGTTAGTCGATGGACACCGAGTCCTGCGGCAGTTCGCCGTCGTACGTGCGCTCTCTGCCGAATTCTTCCTCGGCCTGCGTTTCGCTCTTGATGTCGATCTTCCAGCCGGTCAGCTTCGCCGCGAGGCGCGCGTTCTGGCCTTTGATCCCGATCGCAAGCGAGAGCTGGTAATCCGGCACGATGACGCGGGCCATCTTCTCGGCTTCGAACACTTCCACTTCGAGCACTTTGGAAGGGCTGAGGGCGTTTGCCACATAGTCTTCCACGCTCTCGGAGTAGTTCACGATGTCGATCTTTTCGCCGCGCAGCTCGTTTACGATCGTTTGCACGCGAACGCCTTTGGGGCCGACGCACGAACCGACCGGATCGACTTCCGGGTTACGGGAGTACACGGCGATCTTGGAGCGGAAGCCCGCTTCGCGAGCGACCGATTTGATCTCGACGACGCCGTCGAAGATCTCCGGCACTTCGAGCTCGAACAAACGCTTGAGCAGCCCCGGATGCGTCCGGGACAGAATGATCTGCGGTCCCTTGGTCGTATTCTCGACTTTGGTAATATACCCTTTGATCCGCTCGTTGTGCGCGAATTTCTCACCCGGCATCAATTCGGTCAGCGGCAGCGCGGCTTCGATCTTGCCGAGGTCGACATACAGATTGCGGGTATCCATGCGCTGCACGGTGCCCGTTACGATATCTTCCGTTTTGTCGACGAAAGCATTGTAGATCAAGCCGCGTTCCGCTTCGCGGATGCGCTGCGTTACGACCTGCTTCGCCGTTTGGGCGGCGATGCGCCCGAAGTCGCGGGGCGTTACTTCGATCTCCGCGATATCGTCGATCTGCAGATGCGGGTTGATCTCGTGGGCGCCTTCCAGCGAGATTTCGGTTCTCGAATCGAGAACTTCCTCCGCCACCAGTTTGCGCGCATACACTTTGATTACCCCGGTATTGCGGTTCATATCCACCCGCACATTCTGAGCCGTGTTGAAATTGCGTTTGTAACTGGAGATCAGCGCCGCTTCAATCGCTTCGAAAAGCACCTCTTTGCTGATTCCTCTGTCACGCTCCAGCTCGTTCAAAGCTTCAATGAAATCCGTACTCATTTGCCTAACGCTCCCCCTTTCAAGACTATCTATATTAGAAAATAATGGCCAGCCTGGCGCTGGCGACTTTGTCGTAAGGCACAGCCGCCTGCTTCTTGCCGAACGCGATAACAAGTTCCTCGTCGTCGAACGACAGCAGCTTGCCTTCGAATTCTTTCGATCCCCCGATCGGCTCGTAAGTCGTTACGAAAACGTCTTTGCCGACCGCCTTCAGCACGTCTTCCGCTTTCTTCAGCGGACGCTCAGCTCCCGGCGACGATACTTCCAGGAAGTACGCTTCGTCGATCGGATCGTTCTCGTCCAGTTTCTGGCTCATGTACTCGCTGATTTGCCCGCAGTCGTCGATATCGATTCCGCCTTCTTTGTCCACATAGACCCGCAGGAAATAGCTGCTGCCTTCCTTGACGTATTCCACGTCGACGAGTTCGAATCCATGTTCGGCCAGATAAGGCTCGATCATCTGTTCCACGGTTGTTTTGATCTTCGGTGTGCTCAAGCATTCACCCTCCAAGCGTTGTCAAGTTCCGTCCGCATGGGCGGCGCAGGGGATATGAGCCCAAAAGTAAAGAGTGGGTCGCCCCACTCTCTACGCAAAGGTCTATCGCCTACTGTGTGTAACTCCAAATTCCTGTACCAATTATAGCATAATCTCATTATAGTGACAAGTATGCGCGCTTTACAATCGCGCCGCGAAGCGGCTTTAGAACAGCGAAAGCTGATTGCTTTCCGGCAGACCGCGGAAACAGCCGAGCTGTCCGAGCAGCTCCACGATCGTTTTGGACGCTTTCGATTTCTGCTGGAAATCTTCGATCGAGAGGAACTCGCCGTGGTCGCGCGCCGCGGCCACGCCTTTCGCCGCGTTATCGCCGAGACCGCCCAGCGCCGCGAACGGGAAGATCAGGCTGTCGCCGTCGACGATAAACTTGGTCGCGTCGGACCGGTACAGATCGATCGATTTGAACGTAAAGCCGCGGGCCGTCATTTCGAGCGCCATCTCCAGGATCGGCAGCATCGCTTTTTCTTTCGGCAGCGCCTGGAAACCTTTCTGCTCGATCTCGACGATCTTGCGCCCGATCGCTTCGTAACCCTGGCAGAACAATTCGATCTCGAAGTCGGCCGCGCGTACGGAGAAGTACGTCGCGTAATACTCGATCGGGTGATACAGCTTGAAGTAAGCGGTCCGAACGGCCGAGATCACGTAAGCCGCGGCGTGCGCTTTCGGGAACATGTACTGGATCTTCAGGCAGGAATCGATATACCAGTTCGGCACTTTGCAGCGCTTCATCTCGTCGATCCACTCTTGCGTCAGCCCTTTGCCCTTCCGCACGCTTTCCGTAATCTTGAACGCGAGTCCCGCGTCCATGCCCGCTTTGTAGATCAGGAACAGCATGATATCGTCGCGGCAGCCGATCACGGTCTTGATGTTGCAGGTGCCGTTCTTGATCAGCTGGTCGGCATTGCCGAGCCAGACGCCCGTTCCGTGCGAAAGACCCGAAATTTGCAGCAGGTCGGCGAAGCTGGACGGCTTTGCTTCGATCAGCATCTGTCGCACGAACTTTGTGCCCATCTCCGGCACGCCGTAAGTCGCGACCGGCGTGCGGATCTGATCGGGCCGTACGCCGAGGGCGTCCGTCGAGTTGAACATGCTCATAACTTTCGGATCGTTCATCGGAATCGTCGTCGGATCGACGCCGGTGAGATCCTGGAGCATCCGCATCATGGTCGGATCGTCATGCCCCAGAATATCGAGTTTAAGCAGGTTTTCGTCGAAAGCGTGATAATCGAAGTGGGTCGTTTTCCACTCCGCGCTTGTGTCGTCGGCCGGGTACTGGACCGGGGTGATATCCTCGATCTCCATATAGTCCGGCAGCACGACGATCCCGCCCGGGTGCTGGCCGGTGCTGCGCTTGACGCCGGTACAGCCGGCGGCCAGGCGGTTAAGTTCGGCCGCGCGCCAGCGCTTCTGATGCTCTTCCTCGTACTTTTTCGCAAAGCCGAACGCCGTTTTCTCGGCTACGGTGCCGATCGTACCCGCCCGGAACACATTGTCCGGACCGAACATGATTTTGGTGAAATTATGCGCCTGGGGCTGGTATTCGCCCGAGAAGTTCAAGTCGATATCGGGGACTTTGTCGCCTTTGAAGCCCAGGAACGTCTCGAACGGAATATCGTGTCCTTCGCCCAGCATGGTCGAGCCGCAGTCCGGGCATGTTTTGTTCGGCATATCGAATCCGCTGCGCACGCTGCCGTCCAGGAACCACTCGCTGTGCTTGCATTCCGAATTCCGGCAGATGTAATGCGGCGGCAGCGGGTTAACCTCGGAGATTCCGAGGAACATGGCGACGACGGACGAGCCGACCGAACCCCGCGAGCCGACCAGATAACCGTCGCTGTTGGACTTTTTGACGAGCCGTTCGGAAATCAGATAGTTGGCGGAGAAACCGTATTTGATAATCGGCTCCAGTTCTTTTTCCAGACGGGCGATAATCACCTCGGGCAGTTCGTCCCCGTACATCTCTTTGGCCGTATTGTAGCAGGTGTCGCGGATCTCCTGGTCGGCGCCTTCGATCACCGGCGTATACAGCTCGGACGGAAACAGCTTGATTTCCTCGAAGCGGTCGGCCAGTTCGGACGTGTTGGTCACAACCACTTCTTTGGCTTTGGCTTCGCCCAGGAACTTGAATTCCTCCAGCATTTCCTCTGTCGTGCGCAGATGCGCGTCGGGCTTGTTCTGGTCTTTGAGCGGGCTGAAGCCGGTGATGCCGTGAATCGTAATATCGCGGAACAGCTTGTCGCGCTGGTCGAGATAATGCACGTTGCCGGTCGCGACGACCGGCTTGTTGAGCTTGTCGCCGAGCTTGCACACTTTCTCGACCGCGATCTTGAGTTCTTCGGCGCTGCCGACCAGTCCTTTATCCACCAGGTGCATGTACATGGTCAGCGGCTGGATCTCCAGAATATCGTAAAACTGCGCCACGTCTTCCGCTTCTTCGACCGTTTTGTTCAGCACGGCTTCGAAGAATTCGCCTTTTTCGCAGCCCGACAGGATCAGCAGTCCTTCGCGCATATTTTCGAGCTTGGACTTCGGAATGCACGGAACTCTTTTGAAGTACTCCGTATGCGACATGGAAACGAGCCTGTACAGATTTTTTTTGCCCACCTCGTTCAGCGCGTAGATGCCGCAGTGAAACGGCCGCGCGTTGGACAGATCTTTGCCGACGAAATCGTTCAGCCGGCTCAGGTTTTTCAGATTGCGCTCTTTGACCGCTTCGTCGATCAGTCCGGTCAGAATGCCGCCCAGCGCGATCGTATCGTCGATGGCGCGGTGATGGCTTTCGAGCGCGACTTTATATTTGGTAGCCAGCGTATTGAGCCGGTGGTTTTTCATCGTCGGATGCAGCAGCCGGGCGAGTTCCAGCGTATCGAGCGCCGGATTCTCCAGCTCGGGCAGGTCGAAACCTTTGAGCGTCGCCTGGATAAAGCCCATATCGAACCGCGCGTTGTGCGCAACGAGAATCGCGTCCCCGGCAAACTGTACGAATTCGCGAATCACGCTGTCGATCTCCGGCGCGCCGCGCACCATGTCGTCGGTAATATTGGTAAGCTGCTGGATATGGTAGGGGATGCGCTCGTGCGGATCGACGAACGTCGAATACCGGTCGAGCTCTTTGCCGTCCTGCATTTTGACCGCCGCGATTTCGATAATCTTGTTTTGCGTAATCGACAGACCGGTGGTCTCGATATCGAATACGACGTAAACGGCCGATTTCAATTCTTCGTCGCGCGGACGCTCCACGACCGCCACCGCGTCGTTGACGACGTTCGCTTCAAGGCCGTAAATCATTTTGATGCCGTTTTTCTTGGCGGCTTTCGCCGCGTCCGGATAGCACTGCACGCCGCCGTGGTCGGTGACCGCGATCGCTTTGTGTCCCCATTTTGCCGCTCTTTTGACGTATTCTTCGATCGAGCAGACCGCGTCCATCGTGCTGAGTTTGGTATGCAGATGGAATTCCACCCGCTTCTCGTCCGCTTTGTCCATCCGCACCGGAGGCGATTTGACTTCGGTCAGGTCGGAAGGGATCATCACGAGTTCCGGCACCTGCATAAAGCGGTCCAACTCGACGCGTCCTCTCGCTTTGACCCATTTGCCGTTGGCGAGCAGGCTCATCACTTTGAGGTCTTCTTTGTTCTTGGCGAACATCTTCATCTGCAGCGAGTCGCTGTAATCGGTCAGATAGTAGGTGAACAGCGTGCTGCCGTTGCGCAGTTCTTTGCTGTCGAGGCCGAAAATAATGCCCTGGATCGTCACTTTCTTTTCTTCGTCCTGAACGTTCTGCAGCGGAGTGGCGTCGTCGCGGATATCGTAGCCGATCTGCAGCTTGATATTTTCGTCGTTTTCGCTGTCTGCGCCCGCGCTGACTTCTTCGTCGATCTCGGCCATCATTTTCTCGATCGCCGCCAGCTCGTCGCGCCGGCGCATTTCCTCGAACTGGGCTTTGGCCGCCTGCGCCGCGTCTTCGCCCGCTCCAATATTCAGTTTTACCTGAAGCTTGAGACCGAAATATTTATCGTAAAAATCGGTCAGGGCCCGGTCTATATTGCGTTTGCGCGCCATTTCCAGCGACGTCGCATCGGTAAACGACACGGTGGTGTGCGATCCTTCCGTTACGGCCTGCGCTCTCGCCATCCAGCCGTTGACCGAAGGGATTTCGCGCTGCGCCCATTCGATAAACATTTTCCAGTATTCGTCCACGATCTCGCTTTCGCGTCCTTCTCCGCTGTATTGAAACAAGAAGCGTATCTTGGCGATATGCCCGAGCTTCTCCTGGATTTGCAGGCAGAACGTGCGGTAAATCGCGGCCGGCACCAGCGTATCCTTCGCCAGAACGATCTTCCAGTCCCGGTTCGAGCGGCTGATCTCTACCCGGTCGATATATCCGTCGTTGAAATAAGGGTCCGCGGCACTTGCCGGCATCCCGGCCTGCTTCATCAGCAGTTCCAGCCGCTGTCTGCGCTCCGCCGTTTCACTCATGTTCTGTCCCCCTTTGATTCTAAAAAAGCGAAGAGCTTCCGCGGCGGGCCCGCTGCATTCCCGCCGCCGGAAGCTTCACTCCGGTCCTGTCTTCTTGCCGATCAATACGCTTTGGCGAATACGACCGTGTGCTTGGCCGCTTCCCCGCAGGCGACGCAGGTCTGTTTCTCTTCCTGCGGATTGAACGGAATGTTCCGGCTGCCTGCTCCGGTTTCTTCCTTGACGGTATCTTCGCACGCTTCGCTGCCGCACCATCCTGCCAGGAAGAAACCTCTTTTCTCCTCCATCTGGGCTTTCATTTCGTCGAGATTGTCGACGGGATGGAAGTGGCTGTCGCGGAATTCCAGCGCGCGTTGGAAAATGCCTTTTTGCACGTCGTCCAGCAGGCTTTGCACTTCGCTCACGACATTGTCCAGCTGCACCGTCAGCTTGTCTCCGCCGAGGCGCGAAGCCAGCAGGCAGACACCGTTTTCGATATCGCGCGGTCCGATCTCGATACGGACCGGCACGCCGCGCATTTCGTACTCGTTGAACTTCCAGCCCGGACGCACGTCCGCGCGGTCGTCCATGCCCACGCGAAGGCCGGCGGCTTTGAGCTCGGCGAACAGGGCGTCGGCGCGCTCGATCACGACATCGCGCGTTTTCGGAGGACCGATCGGCACGATCATGACCTGCGTCGGCGCAACCTTCGGAGGAATAACTAGGCCGCGGTCGTCGCCGTGCGCCATGATCATCGAACCGATCAGGCGCGTGCTGGTGCCCCACGAAGTCGTATGGGTCAGCTCAAGCTCGTTGTCGCGGTTCAGGTACTGGATTTCGAAGGCTTTGGCGAAATTCGTCCCCATATAGTGAGACGTTCCCGCCTGCACCGCTTTGCCGTCTTTCATCATCGCTTCGATCGAGAACGTATCCACGGCGCCCGCAAATTTCTCGGACGGCGTTTTCTGTCCCATGATCACCGGCAGCGCCAGGAAGTCTTCGACGAAATCGCGATACAATTCGAGCATGCGCATCGTTTCTTCGCGCGCGCCCTGCTCGTCCTCGTGCGCCGTATGGCCCTCCTGCCACAGGAATTCGCTTGTGCGCAGGAACGGCATCGTGCGCTTTTCCCAGCGCATGACGTTCGCCCACTGATTGATCAGCACCGGCAGGTCGCGATAGGACTTGATCCATTTGGAATACATATGGCCGAACATCGTTTCCGACGTCGGACGCACCGCGAGGCGTTCTTCGAGGATATCGCCGCCCGCTTCGGTTACGAACGGAAGCTCCGGGTTGAAGCCTTCGATATGCTCTTTTTCTTTTTGGAAAAAACTTTCGGGAATCAGCATCGGGAAGTACGCGTTGCGGTGTCCCGTTTCTTTGAACCGGCGGTCCATTTCCTGCTGGATATTTTCCCAGATCGCATAGCCGTCCGGACGGAACACGATGCAGCCGCGCACCGGCGCGTAATCCATCAGCTCCGCTTTTTTGATCACGTCGATATACCAGCGCGAGAAATCTTCGCTCTGCGGCGTAATTTCGGTCACGAACTGTTTATCCTGTTTCTGATTCTCTTGTTTTTGCTTGCCCTGTTTTTCCTGATCGCTTGCCATGAGATTCCCTCCGTTTATCGAGCGAACCGTTTCCGCCGCCTCCCAGGGCGGCGCGGCCGGTTCTTAACCGCTGTGAATCAGCTGTTGATAATGCGCAAAATATCGTTGTAGGTCACGGCGATCATCAGCAGGAAGATCAGCGCGAAACCGACGAAATGCACGATGCCTTCTTTGTTCGGATCGATCGGCCGTCTGCGCACCGCTTCGATCGCCAGGAAGATCAGCCGGCTGCCGTCGAGCATCGGAATCGGAAGCAGGTTGAAGATCCCGAGGTTGATGCTGACCATCGCCGTCCACAGAATCATCTGGTCGATGCCTTCGCTGGCGACTTCGCCGGTGTACTGAAGCGTGCCGACCGGACCGGCCAGCTGATTGATATCGAAGCGTTCGAATACCAGCTTGCGCAGCGCGTCGAGAATAGCGGTGCTGCCGCTTTTGAACGCATCCCCCGCAAAAGCGAACGATTCCCCGATCGAAGCGTGGCGGGTAATCGGACCGAGCCCGACGCCTACCTGGAGCACTTCGCTTCCGTCTTTTTGCTTGGTGAGCTTGGGCGTGACGGGGATATTCAGCGACTCGCTTCCGCGCGTCACGTTCATTTCCACTTCCGACCCGTCGGCCGCGCCGATCAGGCTTGTGACTTTTTGCAGATCGCGTCCTACGGCAGTACCGTCGATCGAATTGACGATATCGCCTTCTTGAAGCCCCGCAGCTTTCGCCGGCGAATCGGGAACGATGCTCGACACTTTGACCGCGTTTGCGTTCTCGTCCGGCACGCCCGATACCTGTACGTAAATCAGGAACAGG
The DNA here is from genome assembly GCF_030518235.1 of Saccharibacillus sp. CPCC 101409. Lineage (GTDB taxonomy): Bacteria > Bacillota > Bacilli > Paenibacillales > Paenibacillaceae > Saccharibacillus. Next base: position 78,292 of record NZ_JAULSA010000005.1, read on the forward strand.
ACGAACGCCAGCACAAAGTTCATCAGCGGACCGGCGAAGATCGCCAGCGCGCGCTTGCCGACGCTTTTGCTGCGGAACTGCCGGTCTTTGGGCGCAACTTGAAGTTCCTGGCCGCGCATGACGATATCCGCTTTGCGGTCCACGTCCAGATGCTGCGTCTCGCCGTCCACGTTCAGGCGAAGCTGCATCCGGTCTTCCAGGTCGATCCATTCGATCTCGCCGATCATGACATTCCTGCGGTTGTCGAGCTGATCGAGATAGATTTTCTTGACGGCGCCGCCATCCGCGAGACGGACGGCGATCGTTTGGCCCGGCTGGATCGGGTCGAGCTCCGGATCTTCGCCGGCCATGCGCGCGTACCCGCCCAGCGGAAGCATCCGCAGGGTGAACAGCGTTTCGTCTCGTTTATAAGAAAACAGCTTGGGACCGAAGCCGATCGCAAACTCGCGCACCAGAATGCCCGCGCGTTTGGCAAAGTAATAGTGTCCCCATTCGTGCACCGTAACGACGATAAAAAACATCAGCACGGTCAGCACGATTACCTGAAGTGTCATCATATTTGGTCTGATCCTCCCTGTTGTTCAAGCCCGGAGCTTATGCCTGTTCGAACGCGGCGCGGCGCGCCCAGGCGTCGACCTCGCGGATACTTTCCAAATCCGGGTCCGCCGACGGGGTATGCCGATTCATCACGTTTTCCAGCGTTTCTTCGATCTGCAGGAACGAAATTTCACGCCGCAAAAAACGGGCGACTGCCGCTTCGTTCGCCGCGTTGAAAGCGGTCGGAGCGGTTCCTCCCATTTTACCACACTCGTAGGCCATTCTTAAACAAGGGAAGCGGTCAAAATCCATTTCCCGGAAATTCAATCTCCCGACTTCGGCCAGCGACAATCGCTTGGCGTTCAAAGACATCCGGTCCGGGTAGGTAAGCGCATATTGGATCGGAACCCGCATATCCGGATTGCCGAGCTGGGCGATAATGCCCGTATCCCGGAATTCGACGAACGAATGGACAATGCTCTCGGGATGCAGCAGTACCGAAATTTGCTCGTACTCCAAACCGAACAGCCAGCGGGCTTCGATGACTTCCAGGCCTTTGTTGACCATAGTGGCCGAATCGATCGTAATCTTGGCGCCCATCGACCAGTTCGGGTGTTTGAGCGCGTCTTCCACGGTTACGCGTTCAAGCTGCTTCCGGTCGAGATCGCGGAACGAACCGCCGGAAGCCGTCAGCGTAATGCCGAGCAGCTGATCGATCTTTTCTCCGTTCAAGCATTGAAAAATCGCGGAGTGCTCGCTGTCCACGGGCAGGATAGCCACGCCTTTTTCCGCCGCCCGGCGCGTAACCAGATGTCCCGCCGTCACCAACGTTTCTTTGTTGGCGAGCGCGATCGTTTTGCCCGCGTCGATCGCCGCCAGCGTCGCCGGCAGCCCCATGCTGCCGGTTACGGCCGTCACAACCGTATCCGCGTCGGTACCCGCCGCGATCTCGACCAGCCCTTCGTCGCCGAAGTACACCTGCGTGCCGGCCGGAACCTGCGTTTTCAGCCGATCCGCCGCTTCGCGCGACGCCACCGATACTTTGACCGGCTTGAAGCGGCGAATCTGCTCCAGCAGCAAATCCGTGTTGCCGCCCGCCGCAAGCGCCTCGATTTGAAACAATTCGGGGTGTTCGTCCACGACCTGGAGCGTTTGCGTGCCGATCGAACCGGTCGAACCGAGCAGCGCTATTTTTTTTGTCATCGTTTGTTTCTCTCCTTCCCGATCTTCCCTACGGCCGCCTCACACTCAGTAAGGAAGCAAAAACAAGATATGTACGATAGGGAATACCGCGAGCCAGCTGTCGCATCGGTCCAGAATGCCTCCGTGTCCCGGAAGAATACTGCCGGAATCTTTGATTCCGTAGACGCGTTTGTAGGCGGACTGGATCAGATCGCCCATCTGCCCGACGATCGACGCGGCAAGTCCCAGCACGATCGCGCGCATGGGGTGCAGCAGCTCCGGATCGGCCAGCGAGAAGCCCAGCGCGATCACGACGGCGATCAGCAGACCGCCGACAGCGCCTTCGATCGTTTTATTGGGACTGATTGCCGGCCAGAGTTTGCGTCTGCCGAACGCTTTTCCCGTAAAATAAGCGCCCGCGTCGCTGCCCCAAATGCTGAGCAGCAGCAGGAACGTCCAGAACAGCCCGTGTCCGTCCGGCGTCTCGCGCGAAGCGGCAATATAATAAAAACCGAAGCCGACGTATACGATGCCGAGGAACAGCAGCGAAGTCTGCTTGATATTGATTTCGTTTTTGGACAGGACCGTCGCGCACAGCAGCAGCAAAAGCAGCAGCCAGAATACGCTCTGCGGCGGCATCGGAAAATGCAATCCGAATGTCTGCCACGGAAACGTCAGGTACGCTACGCCGGCATAGCCGATCCAGGCTTCCGCGCGAAAAGGAGCTCCCGTGCCCATTTTGGCAAATTCGTAATATCCGACAAGCGCCATCAGCATAATCAGCGTCGGGTATCCGAAGCCGCCCAGTACGCACAGTCCCAAGAACAACACGCCGGCTACGACGCCGGTTATAATTCGCTGTTTCACCGTTTCATCCTCCGTCCGGGCAGCGCCGCTATTTCAAACCGCCGTATCCACCGGGTTTTATCGAACTCCGGCAGCCGGCCGTCACTTCAAACCGCCATACCGCCGCGTTCGGCGCTGGTATTCGGCTACCGCTTCTCTAAGGTGTTCCCTGCCGAACTCCGGCCAGTAAGCGTCCGTGAACCAAAGCTCGCTGTAAGCGATCTGCCACAGCATGAAGTTGCTGATGCGCAGTTCGCCGCTCGTTCGAATCAGCAGATCCGGATCGGGCAGTCCGCCGCTTTGCAGATGCGCGGCAATCAGTTCCTGATCCACGTCCTCCGCGCGCAGTTCCCCGGCTTCGATCCGGCGCCCGATCTCACGAATGCCTTCGACGAGTTCGCGCCTTCCTCCGTAGTTCAGCGCAAAGTTCAGCACCAGCCCGGTGTTTTGCTGCGTTTTCCGGGTCGCTTCACGCATCGCTTTCAGCGTATGCTCGGGCAGGTTTTCCATATTACCCATCATGCGCACCTGAACGTTTTTCTGAATCAGCTCTTCAAGCTCAAGCTTGAGGAATTCCTGCGGCAGCCGCATCAGAAAGTCGACTTCTTCTTTGGGCCTGCTCCAGTTCTCGGTGGAGAAAGCGTACAAAGTCAGGTAGCGCACGCCCATTTCGTCCGCGGCGATCGTGGCGCGCTTGACCGCTTTCATCCCGCTCTGGTGCCCGACGATTCGGGGCATGCCGAGCTTCTTGGCCCAGCGTCCGTTGCCGTCCATGATGATCGCGATATGCTGCGGCACGTTTTCCGCGGACGGCTCCGCCGGCCCGTCAGCGTTCTCGCGCTCTTTCGGACCGATCCATGAGCGAAACCGATTGATCATGTTTTCTCCTCCATGCCTTCAGCTCCCCGCGGCCGCCCGAAAAAAGACACAACCCCACCTTGTATCGGAGGGGTCGCGGGGTCTTAAACTTCCATAATCTCTTTTTCTTTTACAGCGATCACTTTGTCGACTTCCGCGATATATTTATCCGTGAGTTTTTGGATGTCTTCCTGATGACCACGGGATTCGTCTTCGGAGATTTCGCCTTTTTCCATCTTTTTGATGTCGTCGTTCGCATCCCGGCGGATATTGCGGATCGCCACTTTGCCTTCTTCGCCGAATTTCTTCGTCAGCTTGACGAGTTCCGAGCGGCGTTCTTCCGTCAGCGCCGGAATGACCAGGCGAATCGCGTTGCCGTCGTTGGACGGGGACAGTCCGAGATCGGACTTTTGGATCGCGCGTTCGATATCGGCCAGCGAAGACTTGTCCCAAGGCTGGATCATCAACGTCCGGGTATCCGGCGTATTGATGTTGGCCAGCTGGTTAAGCGGAGTCTGCGCTCCGTAGTATTCGACCTGGATGCGGTCCAGCAGGGCCGGAACCGCGCGTCCCGCGCGCAGGGTGCTCAGATCGCGCTGGAGGGCTTGAATCGCTTTGTTCATGCGTTCTTCCGCATTCTTTTTCACGGCTTGAGGCATTAGTCTACACTCCCTTTGACGAGCGTTCCGATCTTTTCACCGAGAACGACTCTTTTGATGTTGCCTTTTTCGGTAATGGCGAACACGATCAGCGGAATATTGTTGTCCATGCACAGGGAAGAAGCGGTAGAGTCCATGACGCCCAGGTTGCGGTTCAGCACTTCCAGGTAGGTCAGCTGTTCGTACTTTTCGGCGGTGCTGTCGACGAACGGGTCGGCCGAATATACGCCGTCCACTTTGTTCTTCGCCATCAGGATCACTTCCGCTTCGATCTCCGCAGCGCGCAGCGCGGCCGTCGTATCGGTCGAGAAGAACGGATTGCCCGTTCCGGCGGCAAAGATTACGACACGGCCTTTTTCCAGGTGGCGAATCGCTCTGCGTCGGATGTAAGGCTCGGCGATCTGCTGCATGGCGATCGATGTCTGTACACGCGTGGGCACATTGATCGATTCCAGCGCGTCCTGCAGCGCCAGAGAGTTCATCACGGTCGCCAGCATGCCCATATAATCCGCCGTCGAGCGGTCGATCCCGCTTGCGCTTCCGGCGATGCCGCGCCAGATGTTGCCGCCGCCGCAAACGACCGCGACTTCGACGCCCAACTGCACGACTTCCTTGATTTGCTCGGCAATGTCCGTAATGGTCAATCCGTCGATTCCGTATCCGTTCTGTCCCGCAAGCGACTCGCCGCTGACTTTGAGTACCACTCGCTTAAATGCAGGCTGCATCAATTTTACCCTCCGCTTTTTTCCGCCGCCTGAGCATGGGAAGAACCCCGGTTAAAAAAGAAGGAACACCAAGTGTTCCCCCCATACGCAGAAGCTGTGATTGATCTATAATGACCTGTTTCGAAATTACTTGACTTGAGCCATAACTTCTTCGACGAAGTTATCGACTTTTTTCTCCAGGCCTTCGCCCAGCTCGAAGCGGGCAAAACGGCGGATGGAAATGTTTTCGCCGATCGTGCTGATTTTTTCGTTCAGCAGCTGCGAAATCGTTTTGTCCGGGTCTTTAACGAACGACTGCTCAAGCAGACAGTTTTCTTCGTAGTATTTGTTGATGCGGCCTTCGACCATTTTGTCGACGATTTTTTCCGGTTTGCCTTCGTTCAGCGCCTGAGCTCTCAGGATTTCTTTTTCCTTTTCGAGCGATTCGGTCGGAACTTCTTCGCGGCGAACGAAGAGCGGGCTCGCAGCGGCGATGTGCATCGCGATATCGCGCGCGAAGCTTTTGAACTGGTCGGTTTTGCCGACAAAGTCCGTTTCGCAGTTGATTTCAACCAGAACGCCGATCCGGCCTCCTGCGTGGATGTACGATTCAACCGTACCTTCGGTAGCGGCGCGGCCGGCTTTGTTCGCTGCTGCGGACAGGCCTTTTTCGCGCAGTACGTCTACCGCTTTGTCGATATCGCCGTTTGTTTCTTCCAGCGCTTTTTTGCAATCGAGCATTCCTGCGCCCGTTCTTTCACGAAGTTCTTTTACTGCGCTCGCATTTACTGCCATTGTTGATTCCCTCCAAAGATTAAGTATGGTTTTATGCTTTTATCCCTAAAAAAAGGGCGGTTAAGAGGCTATTCACCACCAACCACCCTCTTCTTTTAAACTCTGCTTCTGTCAGACGCCGTTTCCGGCGATCCGGAACTTAGGCAGTCGTTTGTTCGCCTTGGTTTGCTTCGATAACGGCTTCCGCCATTTTGCCGGTCAGCAGTTTAACGGCGCGGATCGCGTCGTCGTTGCCCGGAATGACGTAGTCGATTTCGTCCGGATCGCAGTTCGTATCGACGATGCCGACGATCGGAATGTTCAGCTTGCGAGCTTCCGCAACCGCGATACGCTCTTTGCGCGGATCGATAATGAAGAGTGCGCTAGGCAGTTTCTTCATGTTCTTGATGCCGCCCAGGAACTTCTCGAGACGATCTTTCTCTTTGCGGAGCAGGATAACTTCTTTCTTAGGCAGCACTTCGAAAGTGCCGTCTTCTTCCCAAAGCTCCAGCTTTTTCAGACGGTCGATCCGTTTTTGGATCGTTTGGAAGTTGGTCAGCGTGCCGCCGAGCCAACGTTGGTTGATGAAGTACATGCCGCAGCGTTCCGCTTCTTCTTTCACGGAATCCTGAGCTTGTTTCTTGGTGCCTACGAACAGGATCGTACCGCCGTCGCCGGCCAGGTTTTTAACGAAGTTGTACGCTTCGTCGACTTTCTTGACCGTTTTTTGCAGGTCGATAATGTAAATCCCGTTTCTTTCGGTAAAAATGTAACGGTCCATCTTCGGGTTCCAACGACGAGTTTGGTGACCGAAGTGTACGCCAGCTTCGAGAAGCTGTTTCATGGAGATAACTGCCATTCTCCATACACCTCCTATGGGTTTGGTTTTTTTGATGTACCTCCGCCGAAATCATTTCCCGTGGAGACTCCGCCCTGGGCGAAGCACCTTCCGCAGAATTAATCGGCGTGTGTTTTAACACCGTTGTTTAGTTTATCATAATCGAATGCCCGGTGCAATCCCCGACGCTCAATATTTTGCAAGCAAGCGCCGACGGCAAAGCGGTCGAAATCACGGCAGCCTGCGTCGAACAATGCTCGCGGCGCGCGGCAAAGCCGCGATCCGTCTGCCGGAACCGCGGCTCTGAGCCGATCTTTTTCGCTTTGTTTATTCGTTCGTCGGCGTCGAAAGTTCGCTGATAATATCCGCATAGGACTGGCCGGGCGCAAACGAGAAATCGCCGATTTGCAGCCGGGACGAGACGCCCGCAGCGTCCGCCTGGCGCTGAAATTCGTCGGCGTCTTTGACGATGCCGGCATCCTGCAGCGCTTTGGATACGGCTTGAAGATTCATGCCGCTGCGGATCTCGAACGAAATCCGGGACGACTGCGCGGCATCCGAGCGCTGCGGTTCCACATCGCCGGAGGCGGCCGGAGCGTCGGGCTCTTCCGGCTGCTGCGAGTCCTCCGAGCCGTCCGCTTCCGCGGGCTTGACGGACTCCTCGGGCTTATCGGGGGCCGCCGGTGCGGAAGGTTCGGGCGAAGACGGCGCGTCCGGTTCCTCCGACGTCGGTTCCGTGACGGCCGGCGTCTTCGGCTTGTCGGGATTGTCCGCCGGTTCGGACTGCGGCTTCGCGGGCGAGTCGGCGCCCTGCGCCGCTTCGGCATCTGCGCCCGCTTCTTCCCCCTGCTGCGGCGAATCCGCGCCGTCGGCTCCGGTCTGCTGCCGCGCCGCCGGCTCTTCCGCCGATCCGGGCAGATCCTGACGGCCGCTTTGCGCCAGCAGCATCAGCTGAAGCAGCAGCGCCCCGGCGATGATGCCGATGCCGAGACCGAGCATAAAAGAACGATTTTTAAACACTAGACGTCCTCCCTCTTCGCCAGCCGCAGAATAAGCTGAATCTCTCCGCGCTGCATGCCCGTCGCTTTGGCGATGGCGTCGATCGAACGGCCCCGTTCATGCATGTCGAACAGCTGCGGGTAGCGGCCGCGAACGGAATCGGTCGGTTCCGCTTTGTCTTCGGGCTCGCGTTCCGCCGCCGACTCGATCAGTTCGTCCCTCAAGCGGCGCGCGGATTCCTGCGGAGCCGAAGAAGCCGAAACGGGAGGTTCGGCGGAAGAAAGCTGCTCGATGCGGGCTTCGTGCTTGCCGGACGTGCGCTCCATATCGGCCAGACGGCCGCGCATCTCCGCAACCTGCTCCTGGAGCGCCAGCTGCTTGGCTCCGGTTTCCTGGCGGATTTGCACCAGCAGATTGACCAGGTCGTCGTTTTCTTTTTCCATTTCGGCCATATACTGCTCAAGCGTCTGCTCGACTTCCCGGACAACCCGGTTGTCGCCGCCGGGAGCCGGTGCGCCGCCGCCTTTTGGTTTGGGAATCAAAAAGGCGTATACGACGGCCGCGGCCCCGAGCAGCACGACGTAAAACCATGCGTCATTCATGTCCTTATCCTTTCTTACAGCGACAGATCGAGATGTTTGCCCTTAAAAGGGTGCGGAGCCGCTTCGTGATGTTCGTGCTGCGTTTCTTCCGACCGTTTGCCGCCGCTCCCCTGTCCGCCCGACTCCTGCCGGGAATCCTGCTGTTTGCGGATTTCGGCTTCCGCCGCTTCCGCGGCCGGCGCGCTTCGATGGCGCGCCCGCTCGTTTTCCAGCGCGGACTGTCCCGCAAGCTGCGCCTGATCGATCAGCGGCCGCTGCATCTGGTCGTGCTGCATGCGGCTTGTTTCCGGAGCGCGATGAACCGCCAATTGTACCTCCAACGCTTTCATAACTGGAATCACTCCCCTGATCCGTTAAGATGGCGATACCGATCGAATGCGGGCAAGTCGTGGTTTAGCGGTTGACCGACATGACGATATCCCCTTCGGCATACCGGAACGTGACGCGCGAAGCCTGTTCTTTCAAAAACTTGGTATAGCGCCCGATTACGATCTTGGCCCCGCTGTAGATCGTTCCGGATACGACCACTTTGGCGCGCTCCGTGTCTTCGAGCACCTGCTCGATCTCGAAAATCCGCTCTTTGACTTCGGAGCGATCGTGATCCTGCTGGCGCTTGGTTACGCTCAGCTTCAGACGCAGCGCCACTTTGTCCGGAGCAAGATTGCCCGCAAGCGCCATCTGGTCGAGCAGCGCAAGCGCCTGGGTCGTTTTTTGCATGGTTTCGGCGGTCTCCCGCATTCTTTTATGTAGATCCGCCAGTTCGTTGCGAAGATGCGGCAGCACGCCGACTTCGATCGAGGTCGCCGTTGCCATCGTGTTTCCGATCGTACGGGCCGTGACGCCGTCCCCCGCTTGTACGTTCCCCCCGACAATCAGGCCTTTGGTTCCGCTGCAAACAACGTTTTGGCCGGCGCGCACTTCCGAGTGCATAATACTTTGCGAAACGATGACGTCGCCGCCCGCTTCCACATTGCCGTCCTGGATAAACGAGCTTTTGACGTTGGCGCCGGCTTTGACGATGCCTTTATGGTATCCGATAATGCCGCCGGCGATCTCGATCGAGCCGTCCGCGAACAATTCCGCGCCTTCCACGCCGCCCTGGACGCGGATGTCTCCGGCCGCTTTGACGCGAAATCCCGGGAGTACGCTGCCCCGGATAACGACCGTGCCGACAAAATCGACGTTGCCGCTGCCGTAATCGACGTCCCCGTGCACTTCGTACACGTTAAATACATTGATCTTGCCGTTGTCCGTCTGGCTGACCATGCCTTCGATCGTCGCATACAAAGAGGTATGCCGTTCGTCCGTCACGACGTTTTTGCCGATCTTGAAACGGGCTTCCTTGCCTGCTTTGAACGGCACTTCTTCTCCCGTCACCGCCTTGCCGGGCGTTCCCGGTTCCGCCGGATGGCGCCGCGCCAGCAGCTGACCTTTGCCGACATTTTTGAGCCGGATCAGTTCTTTGTAATCCACCCGGCCGTCTTCTTTCTCCATCGGGCGGGCTTCGTCGTCTTTGTCGAACATGAACTCGATCGTGCCGTTCTTTCCGTCGATCGCCGGCGTCCCCCTGGCAATCTCGACTTCTTCGAAAAAAAAGCGTTCCGGCGAAGCGACGAATTGGCGAATCGCATCGTCAAGCAGGCCGAAACGCACGTCGTGATCCTGCAAAAACCGCTTCAATGCTTCTTCCGTGCACGCAAACCCTTCTTCGGGTTTGGTAAAACGCAGACGCGCCGACATTTTGGATGCTTCGAACGTTACGGCCAGGTGCCGGTCCAAAGCCACATGCTCAATCACGGACAACCCCTCTTTCCCCTTTTGCTGTCAATCGGATCGGTGCTTCTCCCGTTTCTCGACGATTAGCGGTCCTGCATAAGCAGACTTTTCTGCTTGTCGAGCGCCCCCCTAAGGCGCAGGATCGCTTTGGAATGCAGCTGCGAAATTCTGGACGGCGACAGCGACATGACCTCGGCGATTTCGCTGAGCGACAGATCTTCGTAGTAAAGCAGGGAAACGACGATCCGTTCTTTTTCGGTCAGCTTTTCAATGCCTTTGGCCAGCGCTTCTTTCAAGTAAAACTCGTTGATCTTATGATCCGGATTTTTGGCTTTCTCGTCCACCATGACCGACATCCGCGTTTCCGATTCTTCTTCCCGGATCGGATCTTCCAGCGAAACGAGCGACATGACCGACACGTCCTGCAGCATCTGCTGAAATTCTTTTTCGGACACGCCCAGGAATTGGCTCATTTCCAGATCGGAAGCGACGCGCAGATTTTCCTGCTCCAGCTTCTGGTAAGCGTCTTCGATTTTTTTGGCTTTTTCACGAACCGAACGCGGCACCCAGTCCCCCTGGCGCAGCCCGTCCAGAATCGCTCCCCGCACCCGCCAGGAAGCATAGGTTTCGAACTGAAGTCCTCTTTGGTAGTCGAACTTCTCGATAGCGTCGATCAGCCCCATTACTCCATTGCTTGCCAGGTCGTCCTTGGATACGTTTTTCGGGAGTCCCACCGCAAGCCGTGAAGAGACGTAATCGACAATGGATAAGTGATTCTCGATCAGTTTCTTCTTGGCTTCGACGTCGTTTTGCTCTTTCCAGCGGATCCAAAGATCCAAATGGTTCAACTGACCGGATTTGCGTTCCTCCATCGTTATCTCCCTCCTTCATCCTCCGTAAGATGACGTACGGCTTTCGCCAGTTCCTCGGGATCTCTTTCTTTGTTTGATACCAGTTTGGGCGGATTCAACGGAGTGAACCCTTCGGCCATTCGCTCTTCGGTCATCCGAGTCTTATCCGCATCCGGCTTCAACAAATCGTTCAGCTCGTCGCTCTCGTCGGGCGTTACCATATCGAGCTTCGCTCCTCTCAAATCCCCTTCCCCGTCCAAACGCGAGTTCGGCGCGGAAGAGCCGCTGGCCGCATTTTCTTTGGGCAGCGGCTCCAGGGCACCGAGCACGATGCGAAAAAGAAACGCCAGAAGAAACCAGACGAATGCTCCGATCCCTCCCCGGATCAAGCTGGTCACGGGGAGATTGTTGCGGAATGCGAACAAAAACGTAACCACAAATCCGATCAAAGCGAATATCAGATTGATTCGTATGGTTCCCTTCATCAGCTACAATTCCTTTACCCCTTTTTGAACGCTGCGTATAGTCAAAATACCGGTTTCCGAACTGATTTCGATCGTTCGGCCGTAATTGGCTCCCGTATCCTCCGCCAGCAGCGAAATACCGAGTTTTTTCAGCATTTCTTTGCAGGATTCAACATTCCGGGGACCGATACGCATCGTGTCGCCGCTGCCGGCGAACGCAAACATCTGCGCTCCGCCGGCCATTTTTGCTACCAGGCGGCGTTTGGACGCCCCCATCCCGACCAGTTTATCTACCAGAACCGGCAGGGCGGTATCGGCGTATTTGGCGATATTCATCTGGCTTTCGCGCGCGATTTCCGACGAAGGAAGCATCACGTGCGCCATTCCCGCCACTTTGAGCTGCGGATCGTAAAGCGTAAGGCCGACGCAGGAACCAAGTCCCGTTGTACGAAGAATTCCGGAATCCCCGACTACGTTCAGATCGGCCATACCGACTTTAACCAGATTTTGTCCCTCAATCATTATCAAGCGGAACTCCCAGCGCGGTAAAAATTTTGTCAAACGATTCCGGGTCCGGAATGAGGAAAAACTGCCCCTCCACCTCATCGTTTCCTTGCACAAAAGTCGTATCGATCAGCAGAGCCGCATCGCCCATTTCGCCGAATTGGATCATGCCGTAGCTGAGAATCGCCCCCGCCATGTCCAGCGCCAGCGCCGGCACGGTCGGAGACATCGCCAGATTGGTGAAATCCGCCAGCGAAGACAGATAAGAGCCGGCCAGGATATTGCCGATCTCCCCGAGCGCCGACTGTTCCATCTCCGTCAACTCCAGGCCTTCGGTCGGCACAAAAGCGCCGAGCCGCTGCAGCAGGGACTTGCCCGCTTCCGGCGCCATGATATAGAACAGATTGCCCGGCGCGTCGCCTTCCACCCGGAAAAAGACGGTGAGCACGATTTTCTCCGCGCCTCCCACTTTCTCCGCGATGTCTTCGAACGGAAGAATCTGCACTTTCGGAACCGCCATGTCGATCGGTTTGTTAAGCAGCTGCGACAGCGCCGTAGCCGCGTGGCCCGCGCCGATATTGCCGACTTCTTTCAGGACGTCGAGTTTGAATCCTTCCAGCTTCGAAAAGATCTCCATGATTTAGTCCTCTAACTGTTCGAGATGCGCAACTTCACCCCGGTTCAGCACTTCCGCCAGATTCAACATGATCAGCAGACGGTCTTCGCCGACCTTGGCCACGCCGTCCAGATACTTCGCTTTGACGCCGCCGACCACTTCGGGCGGCGAGTCGATATCGTCGCGGTCCAGATCGACGACGTCGTTGGCCGCGTCGACGATAAAGCCGACTTCCATTTCGCCGACGGCGACGATAATGATCCGCGTCTGGTCGGTGTAATCGGTCTCTTCCAGATTGAAGCGTCCGCGCAGGTCGATCACCGGAATAACGACGCCGCGCAGGTTGATCACGCCTTTGATGAACGAATACGTTTTGGGCACGCGGGTAATCGGCATCATGCGTTCGATCGTACGCACTTTGTCGACGTCGATGCCGTACTCTTCATTACCCAAAGCAAACACGATTACCTTAATTTGTTCTGCCACAAAAAATCCCCCTTTATTGGGCCTTGTTCTCAGCCCCGATCATTTGATAAGCGCGTTCGGATCGAGAATCAAGGCCACTTGACCGTCCCCGAGTATGGTCGCGCCGGAAATGCCCTGAACCTGCGGCAAATATTTGCCAAGGTTTTTGATGACGATTTCGCTCTGGCCGATAAACGAATCGATAGCCAGCGCCGCCAGGCGGTCTCCTTTGCGAATCACGACGATTTCCGTTTCGTCCTCGCTGTCTTCGCTGTAGCTCGGAGTATCGAAGAAACGGCTGAGCGACATGAGCGGAATGTGCGCGTCGCGATACGGAATGAGCTTGCTGCCGTGCACGTTGCGGATCTGTTCTTTGCGGATGATGCCGGTCTCGACGATGGACGACAGCGGAATTGCGTACTTTTCGGCGCCAAGGCGAATCATCATTGCGGAGATGATCGACAGGGTGAGCGGAAGCTGCACGGAGAAGAGCGTGCCTTCGCCGAGCTTCGACGTAACGGCGACATGGCCGCCGAGCGTCGCGATCTTCGATTTGACGACGTCCAGTCCGACGCCGCGGCCGGAAATGTCGGAGATCTTCTCGGCCGTGCTGAAGCCCGGAGCGAACAGCAGCTGGTACACCTGCTCGTCGCTCATCGAACGCGCTTCGTCCTCGGTCACGACGCCTTTCTTGATCGCGGAAGCCAGCACTTTGTCGCGGTCGATGCCGCGGCCGTCGTCCTGGATCTCGATAAAGACGTGGTTGCCGCTGTGGAAAGCGCGCAGGTTGACCGTGCCGGTCTCCGGCTTGCCCGCCGCGATCCGGTCCGCGATCGATTCGACGCCGTGGTCGACCGAGTTGCGCAGCAGATGGACGAGCGGATCGCCGATCTCGTCGATAACGGTCCGGTCGAGTTCGGTCTCGGCGCCCGTGATCACCAGATCGAGCTTTTTGCCGAGCGACTTGGCCAGGTCGCGCACCATGCGCGGAAAGCGGTTGAACACGGTGTCGATCGCGACCATCCGCAGCTTCATGACGATATTCTGCAGATCGCTGCTGACGCGGCCCATGTGCTCGACCGATTCGGTCAGTTCCTGGCTTTTGATCTCGGTCGCCAGCTGTTCCAGGCGAACGCGGTCGATCAGCAGTTCGCTGAACAGGTTCATTAGCACATCGAGACGCTCGATATCGACGCGGATCGTCCGCGACGGCGCAGCCACCACTTTCTTCGCCGCGGCGGCCGGCTTGTCGGAGGGGGCTGCCGCCTCGGGAGCTGCGGGCGACGCCGCTTCCGGCGCCGGGGCGGCGCTATCGACAGCCGCCGGCGCTTCTTCGGTTTCTTCCGTTTCGATCTCCGCCGCCAGCTGTTTCAGCGTATCGGCATCGATCGAAGCCAGCTTGGCGTCCTCGATCTCGGACAGGTTGAGGATCATGGTGCGCAGCTGCTCCGGATCTTTCTCGGTAATGAAGTACAGCGAGAAGCTGCGGTCGAATTTCTCCTGTTCGATATCCTGAACGCTCGGGTGGGATTTGACGACTTCGCCGCTGCGTTCCAGCAGATCGAAGACCATATAGGCCCGGGCCGCTTTCAGCTGGCAGTCTTCCCTGATGGAGACTTCGATATACAGTACGCGATGTCCTGCCGTAAGCGACTGCTCCAGGATGGAATGCTGGAATTCGTCCAGTTGGATCTGTTCCTTGGACATTGCCGGCCCGGAAGGATCGGCGGACGGCGCCGGCTGCTGAGGCGCCGCAGCCGGCGTAGAAGACGCGGCTGCGGGAGCGGGAGCCGCAGCTTCGCCGGCAGGCGCTTCGCCGCGCACGATCGCCTGGAGCGAAGCGACGATCGAGGAAACGTCGGCTTTGCCTTCGCCGCCCTGCGTGATATCCTGCACCATCGCTTCGAGCGCGTCGAGGCTTTTGAACAGCGTGTCGAAAATAAAATTTTGCATTTTAAGCTTGTCGTTGCGCACGAGATCGAGCACGTTTTCCATCTGGTGGGTCAGCGCGGCCAGATCTTCGAAGCCCATGGTCGCCGCCATCCCTTTCAGCGTATGCGCCGAGCGAAAGATGACCTGAACGATACCGATGTCTTCCGGGCTGCCTTCGAGTTCCAGCATTTTTTCGTTTAACGACTGCAGATGATCATTCGACTCATCAATAAACATGGATAAATACTGGTTCATGTCCATTGCGAGACACCTCCTCCATTAAAGTGCAGTTAAGATTTGACGACCTGGTTTAATTTCGTTGCAATTTGCGGCAGAGGAAGCAGGTGCATGACACAGTTTAATTCGGCAGCCGAACGAGGCATCCCGTAAACCACGCAGGTCTCTTCGCTTTCTGCAATCGTGGTGGAAATTCCCGAATCGTACAATTTTTTCATTTCTTTGGCGCCGTCGCTGCCCATGCCGGTCATAATGACCGCGTGCCGGCGAACTTCGTTCAGCGGCAGGATCGAATCGAACATGGCGCCGACGGAAGGCTTATGCCCGTTCTGCGGCGGTGCATCGGACAGTTCGATCATATAGCGGCCGTCGCCGGTGCGCTTGATCAGCAGGTGATAAGCGCCCGGAGCGATATACGCGGTGCCCTTGCGCAGCTGCATGCCGTGCTGCGCTTCCACCACTTCGAGCGGACTCAGCGTGTTGAGCCGCTGCGCCAGCGAGTGGGTGAACTTCGGCGGCATATGCTGCACGATGACGATCGGAGCCGGGAACGAAGCCGGGATATTCTCCAGCAGTTCCTTCAGCGCGCGCGGTCCGCCGGTCGAGCAGCCGACAGCGACGATCTGATCGATGCTGTCGCCGCCCGCGAGCGGGCGGGATACCGGCGCCGGCGTGCCGGCGGCGGGTCTGCGCTCCGCGGCGGGTTCGCTTTTCGGCGCGGAAGCCGCGGGCTTTCTGGCCGGAGCCGGTGCGGGCTCCGGCCGGGTCTGAGGCGCCGGCGTGAAAGCCGGAGCCGCCGAAGGGCGGCCCGCTGCCGGGGACGCCGGCTTCTTGTCCGGCGTCGAAGACGGACGCGGGGCGGGCACGGAAGCCGCGCCGCCGGTTTTCGGCGTCGCAGGCGCGGGCGCCGGGGTCTTCGGCGCGGCAGGCGAAGCCGCGTCTTCCCGGCGGGGCCGCGCGGCCGGAGGCGCGGCGTCGGTCTTCGGCCGCGGCTCCGCGGGGCGCGGGGTTCTGGCCGGAGAAGCCGCCGGATCGGCGGCGCCCGGCGGCTTCGCTGTTTCCTGCGGCGGAGAGTCCGCCGCGGGCGATGCCGCCGAAGCGGCGGGATCGCCCGGTTTCGGCTGCTGCGCCGCCGACTTCTGCTTGCCCCAGGCGGAATCGTGCACGGCCGCGTGCAGTTGCCGCAGCAGCGCTTCGCCGACCGCTTCGATGTCCTGCGAACTGGACGCGGACGGTTTGCGGATAAAGTCGAAAGCGCCGGCTTCGAGCGCCATGATCGTTTCGCGCATGCCTTCTTCGTTGATGCCCGACAGCATAATGACGGGCAGCGGGTACTGGCGCATAATGATTTTGAGCGATTCCAGGCCGTTCATCTCGGGCATCTCCACATCCATCGTGACGATATCCGGTTTCAATTTCATAATTTTCTCGACGGCTTCGAGCCCGTTCTTGGCGGTATCCACCACGGTGAACGAAACGTCCCGTTCGATCAGGTCCGATACGATCTTGCGCATAAAGCCCGAATCGTCGACTACAAGCACGCGGTAAGGCGTCATAACCTTCAACTCCTGTCCTGCTCCAGAATAATCAGTTTCACCGGTTTAATAATCTGCGTATAAAGCGTTTGATCCCTTTCGGCGAATCGGCTTGAACCTGCAGCGAATTCTGCGTATAGCGAAACGCCAGTTCTTGGATGTCTTTCGAAGCCTGACTGTTTGGAAAACGGATAGAAAAAGGCGTCTGTTTCTTGACCGCCTGGCTCACGTGGGGATCGTCGCTTACATAACCGAGCACCGGAATGTCGAGATGTAAAAATTTCTCGGCGACCAGCCGGATCTTGTCCGAGGTCTGCTGCGCTTCGCGCCGGTCGGAGGCCCGATTGACGACCAGCCGGAACGAAGCCGCGTCTTCCATGTCGTGCACGACTTTCACCAGCGCGTAAGCGTCGGTAATCGCCGTCGGTTCCGGCGTCGTCACCACGATGCACTCGTCCGAAGCGGTGATAAAGCGGATCGTCTCTTTCGACAAACCCGCTCCCGTATCGAACAGGATCACATCCATTTCATGCGCGATTTCTTCGATCTGCTTGGTAAAGTACAGCAGATCGTCTTCCGACAGCGAAAACAATTCCGTAAAACCCGATCCTCCGGCGATAAACGGCAGCGAATTGGGTCCGGTCTGGATAATTTCCGTCAGGCTTTTTTCGCGCTTTAGCAGGTGAATCAGGTTGTACTGCGAGCGTACCCCCATCAGCACATCGATATTGGCCATGCCGATATCGGCGTCGAATACCAGCACCTTGCGTCCCAGCTTCTGCAGTTCCAGGGCAAAATTGAGCGTGAAATTGGACTTGCCCACGCCGCCTTTTCCGCTGGTCACCGCGACGATCCGGGCTGTTCCCCCGGATGTTCCGCCGCGGTCGTTCGTGGCGGTCGGCTCCGTGCGCTCGGTGCGGAGCGAAGAAATCATTTCTCTGAGCGCCGCGGCCTGATCACTCATAACTTTCGCTCTCCCAGCAGAACGTCGACGAGCAGGTTCCCGCCGGGAAGCAGCAGGTCGTCCGGCACGTTTTGTCCGTTCGTGATGTAAGAATACTTGAGCGGATAGCGATAGAGCAAGCTAAAGATGCTGCCGAAGCTTCCGGTCTCGTCCGCCTTGGTGAAAATGATTTTGTCCAGGCGGTAATGATTGAAATTCTCGGTGATCTCGGCCATGTCCGTCAGCTTGGACGTCAAGCTCAGCACGAGGTAAGTTTCGCTGCTTTCCACGGGCGAGATCAGAGTCTGAAGCTCGGAGACAAGCAGTTCGTTCCGGTAATTCCGTCCCGCGGTATCCATCAGGATCAGATCGCAGCTTTCCAGTTTGTTAAAGGCGCGCTGCAGATCGCCTGGCGACTGCACGACTTCCAGCGGAACGTTCAGGATGGATGCGTAGGTGCGAAGCTGCTCGACGGCGGAAATGCGGTACGTGTCGGCCGTAATCAGGCCGACTTTCCGTTTGTGCTTGAACATTTGCTCGGCCGCAAGTTTGGCGATCGTCGTCGTCTTGCCGACTCCCGTCGGTCCGGCTACGTAAACCACCCGCGTTTGCGGGTCGATGCCTCCGCCTTCCCGTTCAAGCGCAAAGCGGACGATCTCGTTTCTGAGTTCTTCCGCGCAATTCGGAGAGAACGGGCCGCCTTCCGGGCTGCGGATCGTTCTCAGCCATTCTTCGATCAGTTCTTCGTCCAGCTGCTGCTTACGCAGGCGTCCGAGCAAACGATCGAGTTCTTCGGGAAGAGGCTCTACTTCGTCGCTTTGCCGGGACAGCTTGTCGATCATCAGGCGCATCTGACGGAGTTCTTCGTACAAACGTTCTTCCCGCGCCTGAGGCCCGGCGGCCTGCTGATGCTCGCGGATACTGCGTTCGAGCCGCCGCTGCTGTTCGGACTGGCTGCTGTAATCGGTTTCTTCGGCAGCGGGCTCCGGCTGGCGAGCCAGCGGAGGGCGCACGCTCCCGTTAGAGGAGTTATCGGAAGATTGGGCCTCAGGTTTTACAGATGGGGTCTCAAGTCCCGGCACAGATTTCCGTTCCGTCCCGGATTTGGCTTCGACTGGCGTGCCGGAAGCGGTCGGAGCCGATTCCGTTTGCTGCGGATTGGAGGCTGCACTTGCTCTGCGGTAAGCGCCGGCGCCGGCGCTGCGGGGAATAACCGCAGCCGGTACGGGACCCGATGCGGCCGCTTGAGCGGCGGGAACCCGAACCTGCTCTTTCTCTTTTTTTTCGGTTTCCAGCGCGGCGACGACCTCCAGCTTTTTTTTGCCGAACATGCCGAACAATCCGCCAACTTTCGTTTCTTTGGTACTGAGGATTACCGCGTCCGATCCGAGATCGGTCCGGATTTTTTGCATGGCTTCGATCATGGTCTCGACGACATATCGTTTGACAATCATAAGTTCACCACTCCGACACTTTGAATTTCAACACTCGGTTCAAGCTCGCTGTACGACAGCACCGGAATATCCTGCATGGTGCGCTCGATAATCTGGCGCATATACATGCGGATTGTCGGCGAAGCGAGCAGAATCGGCTGCTGTCCGGACTGGATGGATCGGTTGACCTGTTCGGTCAGCTTCTGGTACACGGTCTGCGTCGATACGGGATCGAGCGCCAGATAGCTGCCCTGCTCGGTCTGCTGCACGCTTTCCGCGATTTTCCGTTCCAGATTCGGCCCGACGGTGATTACCCTCATCGTTTCGCCCTGCTGGGTGAACTGCTGGGTAATCTGACGGGACAGCGCCTGACGGACGTATTCGGTCAGAATATCGGGATCTTTCGTGTACGTGCCGTAATCGGCCAGGGTCTCGAAGATCGATACCATATCGCGAATCGAAATTTTTTCTTTGAGCAGCTTGACCAGTACTTTTTGGATATCGCCGATATTCAGGATCGAAGGCATCAGCTCGTCCACCAGCACCGGATACGTTTCTTTGAGGTTGTCGATCAGCGCGCGGGTTTCCTGACGGCCGAGCAGCTCGTGCGCATGGCGCTTGACGAGTTCGGTCAAGTGCGTCGCCACGACGGACGGCGGATCGACCACGGTATAGCCCGACAGCTCGGCCCGTTCTTTGGTCGCCTCGTCGATCCACAGCGCGGGCAGCCCGAAAGCAGGTTCCATCGTTTCGATGCCGGTAATACTTTCGTCGTCGAAGCCCGGACTCATCGCCAGATAATGATTCAGCAGCAGCTCGCCGCGGCCGACGACGTTTCCTTTGATCTTGATCACGTATTCGTTCGGCCTGAGCTGGATATTGTCGCGAATCCGGATGACCGGCACGACCAGTCCCAATTCGAGCGCGCACTGCCTGCGAATCATAATGATCCGGTCGAGCAGATCGCCGCCCTGCTGCATATCCGCCAGCGGAATAAGGCCGTAGCCAAACTCGAATTCGATCGGGTCGATTTGCAGCAGGCTGACCACGCTCTCGGGACTGCGGACTTCTTCGATCTGCTGTTCTTCTTCCTGCAGTTCTTCCGAAATCTGCTGTTTGTTGAGATTGGTCTGCATGCGGCGCGCCGAGAAGAACAGCAGTCCCGCCAGCGGCAGCGTCGAGAACCAGTGAATCGGAGTCAGGATGCCCAGAAGGGCGATAGCGCCCGCTACGATATAAAGCAGCTTTGGAAAAGCAAAGAGTTGACCGACCACATCGTCGGCCAGATTGCCTTCCGAGGTGGCGCGCGTTACGATCAGACCCGAAGCGGTCGAGATCAGCAGCGCCGGAATCTGGCTGACCAGGCCGTCCCCGATCGTCAGGATCGAGTAAGTCGAAAGCGCGGTTCCGAAGTCCATGCCGTGGATGGTCATCCCGATAATAAAACCGCCGACCAGGTTGATAATCAAAAGGATGATACTGGCGATCGCGTCGCCTTTAACGAATTTGCTCGCCCCGTCCATGGCGCCGTAGAAGTCCGCTTCGCGCTCGATTTTCGAACGTCTTTCCCGCGCCTGCTGCTCATTGATCAGGCCGGCGTTCAGATCGGCGTCGATGCTCATCTGTTTGCCGGGCATCGCGTCGAGCGTAAAGCGCGCTCCTACTTCGGCTACGCGTTCCGAACCTTTGACGATAACGATAAACTGGACAGCGACCAGAATCAGGAAGATAATAAATCCAATCGCGATTTCGCCGCCGGCCACGAACGCTCCGAACGTCTCGACAACGGAACCCGCGTCGGCTTTGCCGAGAATAAGCTTGGTGGTCGAAATATTGAGCGACAACCGGAACAGCGTGGTGATGAGCAGCAGCGCCGGAAAGATCGAAAACTGCAGCGCTTCTTTGGTGCTCATCGCCAGCAGCATAATCAGCATCGCGACCGAAATATTGATGACGATCAGGATATCGAGCAGCCAGGTGGGAATCGGCAGAATCATCATCAGGATGATTCCGAGTACCCCGGCAAGAACCACTATGTCCGTTTTCTTCATCTTCTCATCCCTCCGCGCTCGTTTACTTCACTTTCCCTTTAAGCTTGTATACGTAAGCCAGCACTTCGGCCACCGCCTGGAACAGATCTCCGGGAACGGTATCCCCGATCTCGGCCTGGGCGAACAGCGCGCGTGCCAGAGGCTTGTTTTCCATAATCATGACGCCGTTGTTTTTGGCGATCTCCCGAATGCGCAGCGCGAGAAAATCCTGCCCCTTCGCCACCACTTCCGGAGCCTGCATGCGGTCTCCGTCGTATTTGAGCGCTACCGCGTAATGCGTCGGGTTGGTGATGATCACATCGGCGCCCGGAACGTCCTGCATCATTCTCTGCATCGCCATCCGGCGCTGACGTTCGCGAATCTTGCCTTTGATCATCGGATCGCCTTCCGCTTTTTTGTATTCGTCTTTCAAGTCCTGCTTGGACATCCGAATGCCTTTTTCGAATTCGTACTTCTGGTACATATAATCGAACACGCCCAGCAGCAGCAGAGCCGCGCCGATCTTGATTCCGAGCGATACCGTAACGGAAGACGCAAAATGGAAAATCTCTTCCGCGGTCATGGAGTGAAGTTTGGCGATCTCGCCCAGTTGGGCTTTAAGCGTCGTATAAACCAAAAAACCGATTACCGTCATTTTCAGAATCGATTTCAAAAATTCGACCAGGGAACGCATCGAAAAAATATTTTTAAAACCTTTGATCGGGTTAAGCTTGCTGAACTTCGGCTTGAGTCCTTCGGAAACGAACATCAGGCCAAACTGGCCGAAGTTGGCAATAACGGCAATCAGCACGGCGGCGCCGAAAACGGGAGCCAGCATCAACATGATTTGCGCCATATACTGCGTCATCATATTCATCACGTTTGCCGTTGTGATATCCATGTTCATGCGATTGATAAAAACATCCGTAAACAGTTGAATAATCGTTTTGAGAAAATTGCTGCCGAAAGCCATCAAAATCGCCACCGATACAATCAGCACCGCGGCCCCGGGCAGTTCCTGGCTTTTGGCTACCTGCCCTTTTTTTCGGCTGTCCTGGCGTTTCTTCGGACTCGCTTTTTCCGTTTTCTCGCCTGCGAACATCTGCAGGTCGAGTTTGTGCCTCAGCTCCACTGCTCCCGGCTCCTTTCGCTGTCCGTCTTACTTCGGCCGGCTGCCTATCGTTCCCAGCAACCCCTGCATCGACTCGGCCATCAGGGAAAACAAATGGTCGAAAATATATGTCAGGCTCGGCATCAGCATCAAAAGAAGAATCAGGCCTACAATAATCTTGATCGGAATGCCGATAACAAATATATTGAACTGCGGAGCGGTCTTTGCCAGAAAACCGAGACCGACGTCGGTCAGAAACAGCGACACCATAATCGGTGCGGCCATTTGAAAAGCGACGAGAAAAGAAGCCGCCAGCGACTTCAGCACAAATTCCGAAACGCTTCCGTCGTAGATCCGCGCAAACAGCTCATTGTCCAACGGTACCCAATTATAGCTGTATACAATCGCGTCCAGCAGTCTGTGATGACCGTTCATGGCCAGAAACAGCAGCATCGCGATCATGTATTTGAAATTACCCGTAAGCGGCGTAACCGCCCCGGTCGTCGGATCGAATACCGTCGCCATCCCGAAGCCGATCTGGATATCCATGATGGCTCCCGCGGTTTGAATCGCCGTAATGATCAGGTAAGCGATATAGCCGAGCATAAGCCCGATCAGAACCTCCCGCACGATCAGCAGAATATAGCCGCCGTCGAAAGCGACGCTTTGATTGGTGCCGTAACTCAGATAGATCAGGATTGCGACAAAGCTCGCCAGGCCGATCTTGAAATTGTTGGGTACGTTCCGCGAAGAAATCAGCGGCGCCACCACAAAAAAAGAAGTTACCCGACAGAAGATCAGCATAAATACCGGAAAAGCCTGCATGAGCGTTGTCATCTGCGAACCGCCTTATCCGACATACCGGTAAAGATTGTTTAAAATATTGTACGTAAAGTCGACCAGCGTATTCAGAATCCAGGGTCCGAAAACGAGAATCGACAGCATCACGGCCACGATCTTCGGCACAAACGCAAGCGTCTGTTCCTGGATCTGCGTCGTCGCCTGAAAAATACTGACGAGCAGGCCGACGACGAGTCCGAGGACCAGCATCGGCGCGCTGGCTTTCAGCACAACGTAGATAGCCTGTCCCGCAAGACCGATAATGAAATTCGCATCCATGCGTTTCTCCTCCCGATTATCCAAGGTGCCGAAGCTATCCCGACCCGAAGCTGAGCAGCAGCGACTTGACGACCAGATACCAGCCGTCGACGAGCACGAACAGCAGAATCTTGAACGGCAGCGAAATTACGGTTGGCGGAAGCATCATCATCCCCATCGCCATCAGAGTGCTGGATACGACGATATCGATCACCAGAAACGGAATATAAATCATGAATCCCATTTGAAACGCCGTTTTCAATTCGCTGATCGCATAAGCCGGAACCATCACGGTCAGCGGAATATCTTCGAAGGTATCCGGTTTCTCCGCGCCGGTATAATCCATAAACAGCAGCAGGTCTTTTTCCCGGGTATGCTTGAACATAAATTCCTTGATCGGCACGGACGCTTCGTCCAACGCTTCCATCTGCGTCATTTCGCCGCGGATATAAGGCTGGAGCGCCGTATCGTTGATCGTCGACAACGTCGGGGACATGATAAAAAGCGTCAAAAAAAGCGCCAGTCCCACGAGCACCTGATTCGGCGGCATCTGCTGCGTACCGAGCGACGTTCTGACGAAACTGAGCACAATAACGATGCGGGTGAAGCTCGTCATCAGCACCAGCAGAGCCGGCGCGATGCTGAGCACGCTGATCAATAGAAGTACCGACAGGGTGCTTGTTGCGGGCGCTCCGCTCGAATCGTCTCCGCCTACCTGAATATCGATATTCGGTATGGGATTGTCCGTGCCGGCCGCATGAACCTGCGGCAGCACATGGATGGACAAAACGACGATCAGGAACGCAAAAGCAATAATCAACTTTTTTTTCATGGTTCCCTCGATCGGTCAGCAGATTCTTCTTTTTCCAGCAGATCGTCGACTTTGCGCCGACGTTCCGACGCCTCGCGCAAACGCGTTTCGAACAATTCCTGGAACGAAGCCGACTCAAGTTCTTCCGCTTCGGAAGAAGCGCCGCCGCTTCGGAATCTGGATGTCAATTTCTCCGCCCAGGCGGGCAAAGAGATGTTCGGGCCGGCATCGCCTTGCTCCAGCGCCTCGATCAGCTTTTCCACCTCCCCGGCTTCGGAGATTTTATCGATCAGCGAAATATTCTCGCCTACGCCGATCAGATAAACGCTTCCGCCGATTTCGACGATTTGCAGCGATTTGTTTTGGCCGAGCCCGACTCCGCCGAGCGTCCGGACGGAGCGGCCCCCGAACCAGCCCCGATTTTTTTTACCGAGATACCGGATCAAAAAAACGATCAGGGCCACAATCGCGATCAGGACGAAGATGACCCATACCAGGTAAGAATACGCGCCGGTATTCGCCGCGAAGTCCGGCCGACCTTCGTTCATTAAAAGCATGGGCGCATCCCCGTTCTTACGCGCCGAGCGTCTTGTTGATGGCTTCGACCACGCGGTCCGATTGGAACGGTTTGACGATAAAGTCTTTGGCTCCGGCCTGAATGGCGTCGATAACCATCGCCTGTTGTCCCATGGCGGAGCACATAATCACTTTCGCGCCGGCGTCGATTTTTTTGATTTCTTTCAAAGCCGCGATTCCGTCCATTTCCGGCATGGTGATATCCATCGTGATCAGATCCGGTTTAAGCTCCTTGAATTTTTCGATAGCCTGCGAGCCGTCCTGAGCTTCCCCCACGACCTCGAAGCCGTTTTTTGTCAGAATATCTCTGATCATCATCCGCATAAAAGCTGCATCGTCCACGATAAGAATACGGTTTGCCATTGATTAAAAATCCTCCCTGTCGATTTACGTTATTGTAAGTTTTGAATCCGGTCCCACTGGCTGACGATATCCGTCACGCGCACACCGAAGTTTTCGTCGATGACGACAACTTCGCCCTTGGCGATCAATTTGTTGTTGACCAGGATGTCGACCGGCTCGCCCGCAAGCTTGTCCAGCTCGACAATGGAACCCTGGGACAATTCCAAAATATCTTTAATCTGCTTTTGGGTCCTTCCTAATTCTACGGTTACTTTGAGGGGAATGTCCATCAATAATCCCAAATTATTTTCGCCGCCGGCCGCATAGCCGTTCCCCTGCAGATTGCCGAATTGCACAGGCTGTACGTTTACGTCGCGTCCCGGCGCCGTTCCGAAATGATTCGGCTGCGGAGGCTGCTGCTGCATCGGCATCTGGCCGTATCCCGGATAAGGCATGCCGTAGTCCGGCTGGCCCGGAGCGCCGTATCCCGGATAGCCGTTCGGAGGCTGCTGCATCGGAGCTCCGTATGGCGGCATTCCCTGCTGCTGAGCGGCATAAGGGTCCGGGTAAGGATTGTTCTGAACGGGCGGCGTCTGCGCCTGCGGAGGCGGCGTTTGAGCCGGCTGCTGAGGCGTTTCCTGAGCCTGCGGCTGCGGAGCCGGCTCGGCGGCCTGCGGAGCTTCTTCCTCCGGCCCGCCTCCCAGCAGCATGCCGACCATATTTTTGGCGAAATCGATCGTAATCAGCTGCATGATGGTTGAATCAATCAAATCTCCGATCAGGAGGCGGAACGACACTTTGATCAGGGTTTCCTCAACCGGAAGATTGCTGACTCCGTCTCCGTTGCTGACATCGAGGATATCGATAGCCGGAGGCGATATGTTGACAAAGCGATTGAAGATGGTGGACATGGACGTCGCGGAAGAACCCATCATCTGGTTCATGGCTTCCTGCACGGCGCTGATATGGATTTCGTTCAGCTCTTCGTCCTGAGGATCCCCTTCCCCGCCAAGCATCAGGTCGGCGATGATCTGCGCGTCTCTCGTCTTGATTACGAGGGAATTGATTCCTTGAAAACCGTCGACGTAATTGACGTGCACGGCGACGTGGGGTTTCGGAAATTCGGATTCGAACTCGCTTCTTGTGATCACGGAAACTTTGGGTGTCGTAATATCGACTTTTCGGCCAAGCAGCGTGGACAATGCCGTCGCGGCGCTGCCGAACGTGATATTTCCGATTTCGCCCAGCGCATCCTGTTCGAGCGGGGTCAGGAAATCGTCGATGTTTCCGCTTGAAGCGGCCGCCGCCGGCTCTTCGTCGTCCGAAGCGGACTGTCTGAGCAGCGCGTCGATCTCTTCCTGGGACAAATAATCTTTACTCGTCAAATTCCTCAACTCCTTCATTGACGATCTCGTCGATTTGCACGGCTACCCGGTCTTTGATCATGCCTGGGCTGCCGATGAATTTCAGTCTTTCGCCAACCCGGATGGCCAGCCCGTCTTCCGTGGCTTTATTGAGCGTAACCACATCGCCCGGCGCCAGGCTGAGAAATTCGCGGATGGTCAACTGCGATTCGCCGAGCTCGGCAATAACCGGAAGCTCGGC
Organism: Saccharibacillus sp. CPCC 101409; assembly: GCF_030518235.1. Classification (GTDB taxonomy): domain Bacteria; phylum Bacillota; class Bacilli; order Paenibacillales; family Paenibacillaceae; genus Saccharibacillus. Next base: position 104,620 of record NZ_JAULSA010000005.1, read on the forward strand.
GCGATTGACCCGTTCGCGCAGTGCTTCGAGTTCCTCGGGAGCACGCGCTTTTTTCTGCGAAACGAACCAGTGATGGACGGACAACTTGGACATGATCGGCTCGATGACCACGTGGGGAATACACAGATTGATCATTCCGCTCGTTTCGCCGATTTTGGTGCTCAGCGAGATCAGCGCGATCGTTTCGTTCGGCGATACGATCTGCATAAACTGCGGATTGGTCTCCAGCGCTTCCATTCTCGGCGAAATATCGTAGACCGTTTTCCAAGCTTCCTGTAGGTTGTCCAGCGCCCGGCTGAATATCCGTTCCATAATCATCGTTTCGATCTCGGTTAGCGCTCCCGGTTTGACCGGGGCCGTCCCGCTGCCTCCCAGCATCCGGTCCACCATCGCATACGCGATATTCGGATGGACTTCCAGCACCATCCGACCTTCCAGCGGCTCCGCTTCGAAAATGTTCAGAACGGTCATTTTCGGAATGGAGCGGATGAATTCGTCGTAAGGAAGCTGCTCGACCTGCACAACGCTGATTTGAACGAAGGTGCGAAGCTGGGCGGAGAAATAAGTCGTCAAATAGCGGGCAAAGTTCTCGTGAATCCGGGTAAGGCTTCGAATATGATCTTTCGAAAAACGAACCGCTCTTTTGAAGTCGTATGAACGGATTTTGCGCTGCGTTTCTTCTTTTTTAAGTTCTTCCGCGTCCATTTCGCCCGACGAGAGCGCGGCTAACAGAGCGTCGATTTCGTTCTGGGATAATACATCGACCAAGCCTTTCACCTCCCTCCCATAGACACGGCCGCGTTATCGCTCGCGGCCCGATTAATGCGCGGACGGCGCTTGTACGCCGTCAAATGCTTGCCAGCAGGAAGTTGGTGATACTGACGTCCACGACCTCGCCTTCCGGCAGCGCCTTGTTGATCAGATTTTTAAGCTTCGTATTCAGCTGCGTTTTGCCTTTTGCGGTGCTGACACTTTCCGGCGTCGTGCTCGCCAGCGTCATCAGAACGATCGGCTTGATCGTGATATCTTTGATTTCATCGAATTCCGCTTTCGTTTTCGCGCTGTCGAGCTGGAACGAGAAGTCGATCTGCACGATATAGGAAGGGTCGGACAAATTGGTTTTGATCCCGGTCATGTCGGAACTTTGCGCCACGATCTGCTTGGCGGTCAGTTTTTTCACTTCCTGCTTCGTTTCTTCTTTTCCCGCAGCGGCATTCGCGTCTTTGCTGTGGCCCCCCCCGAGTACAAGGAACACGGCGACAACGATCAGCGTGATAGCCAGGAACATCGTAATGATCCATGGCAGCAGTTTCTTCATTCTTCTTCCCCCGTATGCTGCACTTTCACCGAAGCGCTGTGCAGGCCGATTGCGGCATAATATTCAGTCATCAGCCCGACAACCTCCGCGGCTTTCTCAAGCACGATCATCCGCTTGCCGTTGACCAGCGTGACGTAAGTGTCCGGCGTTTCTTCAACCATTTCGATCTGCAGCGCGTTAAGCCACAGAGGCGAACCGTTTAAGCGTGTCACTGGAATCATGGATACCCTCCCGTAAAGTTAGCGGAAAAGAGGCCGCTCGGCTCTCTCTTCCGCTGCTATTCATTACGATTAACGTTTCAGGTTGACGACTTCTTGCAGCATTTCGTCGGAAGTGGTGATGATTCTCGAGTTGGCCTGGAAGCCGCGCTGCGCGGTAATCATTTCCGTGAATTCGCTGGTCAGGTCGACGTTGGACATTTCGAGCTGGCCGGTTACGATGGCGCCGGCTCCGGCGTTGCCGTCTCCTGCTTCAAACGCAATTGTTTCTCCAGCCGGCATCGCGTTCAGTCCTACACGATACAGATTGCCGCCTGCTTTCTCAAGACCTTCCGGGTTGCGAACCACGACACGAGCCAGCGTATTATCCGTCGAAACTTCGCCGTCCGCGCTCTTGATAGATACAACTCCGTTGCTGCCGATACCGAATGTCGAACCTGTCGGAATCGTAATTGCCGCCCCTTCGGTATTCAGTACGTACATTCCGTCCGAAGTCACCAGGCTGCCCTGACCGTCGACATGGAAGTCTCCCGCGCGGGTCAGAAACGCATCACCTACCGCGGTTCCATCAGGCGTAAGTCCTACCGCGAAAAATCCGTCGCCGTCGATCCGCATATCCGTCGGGTTGTTGGTCGTCATTGCGCTGCCCGGCAGGTGCATCGTGTCAATCGAACCGATGGAAACGCCCAAGCCGATTTGCTTTGCATTGGAACCGCCCGAAGTCTGATCCACCGGAGCCGTCGCGCTCGAGGCGCTCTGGCTCAGGATATCTTTGAACATCACTCGCGAAGATTTGAATCCGACCGTGTTGACATTGGCGATGTTGTTGCCGATTACGTCGAGTTTCGTTTGGAAGCCTTTCATGCCCGACACGCCCGAATACATGGATCTTAACATTGAATGATTCCTCCTATGATTTCGCTCATTAGATTTTGCATAACTTTATTTTACGGGACTTTCTCAAAAAACCCTAGGCTAAAAAGTGCTATTTTTTGCCGTTTCAAGCGGTCCACGGCAACCCGGCTTCCTATCGGTCCGGCCGGTAGTACTAGGAAACAATGACGGCACTGTCGATTTGCGTAAACACATTGTCTTTCATGGAGCTTCCGTCCATCGCCGTCACGACGGTTCGGTTGCGAACATTGACGATTAAAGCCATGTCCTGCATGAGTACAAGCGATTCTTTGGAGCCTTTGGCCGCCGCTTTGTCGATGGCGCTGCCGATCTTGCGAAGCTGATCGGTATTCAGCTGAATCCCTCGTTGTTCAAGCCGTTTGGAGGCATGTCCGCTGAACTTCAGCAGCTTGTCTTCGAGCACGGACTGAAAGCTGTCCGTCGTCGTGACATTGGAAGAGGTATTTCTTGCAGCCGCGGGAGGAAGTTTGGCCGGATAAAGCTGGCCTATGCGGATCGGTTCGCTCATTGCGCACCTCCGTTATCGACTGCCGGTTCCGCTGTTTCCTCCTTCGCGGAAGGTTGAGTATCGGCCGCTGTGTCGTCTGCCGCAGCCGCTGCTTGCGTACTGCTCTGCGCCGCCGTTTTCTCTTCGACCGCACCTGCCGATTCCGCTGTTTCCGTCGATTTGCCGGAGTCCGTTTTGGCCGTATCGGCCGCTGCGGCTGTTTGGCTGATCGAAGCTGCGGACGCGGTTGCGCCCGCCGAAGCCGGTTCCACCATAGTGATATCCGAAGTTGCGACCAGATAATCGCCTACCGCCGCGTACATTTTGCCGTCTTTCTGAAGAACGGAAGATACATTCCCGGTCAGGTAATTGCTTGTATCGCCGTCGTACCAGGTGATTTTCTGACCGATCAGCTGCGAAGCGGTTCCCATCGAGCTGTTCATCTGAGTCAATTGGGCCGACATGTTCATCAACTGTTCCAGCGAGGAGAACTGCGCCATTTGCGCCGTGAACTGCGAATTGTCCATCGGAGACAGCGGATCCTGGTTTTTAAGCTGGGCGACCAGAATGGTCAGAAACTGTTCTTTGCCCATCGTAGACGATTCGGTGCTGCTTTTTGCCGCCGCTTTTTGCACGTTTTGAGTCGAGTAGTTCGGCCATATATTCGATGTCGAAACGCTTTCGTTTGCCATATTCCCGACCTCCTTTCTTCATTTAAGCTTCCGCGATAAACGAGCTTCCGGATTGAGCCGCCGCTTTTTGACGAATCCATTGACTCAATTCTTCGCCGAGTTCCGCCGTAAGCAGCGCGTCGTCATTGGACTCTTCTCTTGCCCGCGACCGTTTCCCCTGCTGCTGTCCGCTGCCGGCTTGACCGCCGTTTTGGAACATTTGCGATTGAAGCTGCGAGTTCTGGCTGACTTCCAGCTTCTCGACCGTCAATCCCTGTCCTTGAAGCGTTCCTCTGAGCTGCGACATCTGTTGTTCGAGCATATCTTTGGCTGCCGCATGTTCGGTTACGAACTGTGCGACCAGCTGTCCGCCGTGCATCGTAATGCGGATATCGACTTTACCCAGATGATCCGGCGTCAGCGAGATCTTTGCTTCCGTGAAGCCCTGCTTCTGCAAAATCTCCAGCTTGTCTACCACGAGGTTTTGCACTTCCTGCGCGAATTTATGCACCGGTACCGCTTCCGCCGCTTTGGCCGGAGCTGCGCTTCCCGCTCGAAGAGCGAGTTCGCCCGCCGTTACAATGGGCTGTGGACGAATATCGTCAGGTACCGGATCAGATGCCCGATCGCCATCGCGGTTCGTATCCGAACCGGACTGTTTACCGCCCGATTCAGCGGTTTTGGCTGCCGCGATACTCGATCCCGCCGCAGTTTCGCTTTGAGCGGTTGCCGCGCCGCGGGCCGAGGCCGTTTCGCCTTTGACCGTGCCTTTTTCATCCTGCTGCGTTTGAACGATCAGCGCCGGGTTCTGCTCGGTATTCTGTTTTACGACCGAAGAAGTCTGAACGCCGGTTTGCTGCACGCCTTCTTCCGTTGTTTGTTCAAGCGCCATCAGCATCTGCTGAGCCTGAACTTTCATACCGCTGCCGGTATCGGCCGACTTTTGCAGTTGAATCAATTGCGATACGGTATCCTGCAGCGCGAACTTCAACGTAGCCGGATTGGAGGCCAGTGCTTCGATTGCCGGAGTTTCCGCCGTCTGCTCCTGTCCCGCCGCTTCGCCGCCGTCTTCCTGCGCGGATCCGCCGCTCAACAAAGCCTGCGCCTGCTGAATCCAGCTTTGCAGCATGGAAGCCAACTGCGGGTTTTCGGCAAGCGCGTCGTCCAGCGAATCGAACTGTTTGAGCAGCTCGTCCAGTTTGGCGTCCAGTTGTTCCGTTTCGGCAGGAGCCGCGCTGTCGTCGGTTGTTTGCTCCGCCGCCGCGACCAGCTGCTGCAAAGCGCTCAAAAGAGGATTGGCCGGTACGGAAGCCGCTCCCGCCTCGCCTTCGGTTTGAACGGCCGGAGCCGCGCCCATCAGCTGCTGCAAAGATTGACCGAAGATTGCCGTCGCTCCGCCTGCCGCCACGACCGCCCCTTTACCTGCCGGAGCCGCGCCGCTTGCCATCATGCCTTGAATAACCATTCCCATTCTTTATGTTTCACCTCCTTTCAAGTAAGTTCAGCTGCCGATCAGCTTATTCGCCAGCACCGCTGTCGCGGCGCTGTCCGAACTTGCCATCTGCGACAAAATGTTTGAGCGGGTCGAATCGTCGACCGATTTCAGAATCGTCAGCACTTTTGCCTGGTTGGTCGTTGCCATCTGCAGCAGCAGCGCCGCCGCGTTGGAAGCATCCATCGACGAGAACGTTTGGCTGAGCTGATCCTGATTAAGCGAATTGCCGGTGGAAAGCGAAGTCGTTTGGGAAGACGAACTCGCAGTGGCTGTAGCGGCCGCTCCGGCTTTGTCGGCCGCCGCTTCAAGCGCCGCCGCCGATTTCGCGTTTTTGATCATCAGCGATACGTTGGCCGCCCGATCCGCCGTCATCTTTTGCAGGATCGACGATTTCTGGTCGTTGCCCATCGCATTCAGAACCATCGCGATTTGCTCGTCCGTCATCGTCTCAAGAATAGGAGCCGCTTTGCTTGCGCTCATGCTTCCATAGGTTTGAGCCAATTGTTTGACCTGTTTGCTAGGTCCTTCCTCGGCCGCTTTCTTCTCCGCGTCGTCCGCGGCGGCGGTTGCGGCCGCCGTCTGGTCGGTTTTGGCTTTCTCCAGCTCTTTTTTGAGACTGTCGGCCTGCGTCTGCGCATCGGTCTGGGATTTCTGGGCCGTTTTGAGTTCGGTATTTTTTTGCGCCAGCTGCGTTTTCAACTCTTTGATCGTGGCGTCCGCGCTTTTGCTTTGCTCTTCTTTTTTCCGCTCCGCCTGCTGCGCCGGCGTATAAGTGGGTTTCGGAAGCAGCGAACCGACGACCGGTATTTTATTGGCGGTCTCCAGCACATTGTTTCGCGTCCCCGGATTGAGCAGGGTCAGCAGCACGCCGACCAGCACCACCGTGAACAGGATCGGCGCCGCGAACAACAGGATCCTGCCCGTTTTGCTGCCCGATTCTTCTTCCAAATTCATCTCGATATCGGCCTGGGCTTTTGCCACGCGCTTTGGCCTCCTTTCTTTCTCGAATCCCGCTTACTGGACGCGGGAAGCCGCGTAGCGAACCGTGGCCATTTCGTCGAGTTCGCCTTGTTCGCGCTGCAGTTCTTCTTTTTGGAATCCTTCCAGCGCTTTGCCGCGCGCCTGCAGCCATACTTTTTCATCCAGCATTTTTGTCGTCAAATGCTCTTTCTTTTCTTCGACTTTTACCTGCGCCGTTTGAATATCCTGACGCTTTTTCAAAATGCATTGGTCGATATATTGAATGTAGTCCTGCATTTGCTGGAGCTGGGAAGCTGAAACCGCATTTACCGTTTGGTCCTGAATGGAATCGACTGCGGCATCTTTGCTGGAAAACAGCTGTCCCAGCGTCTGCTCTTCCGCCTGCAGAACGCCAAGCGCCGAGGAAAGGTGCATTTCGGCATGATTTTTCTCGCTTGTTTTCAGATCCACAACTTTTTGAAATGCATAGTTGAATTTCAACATTCCCTATGTCAGCTCCTCGCAAATTCTTGAATTAAACGTTCTATCGTTTCGTTCAGCGTCGTCTTCTCGTCGACTTTCTGTTTGGTGAAGTCCCAAATGCGCTGAATGTTCTCGATCGCTTCGTCGATCTCGGGGCTCGATCCCCGCTGATAAGCGCCGATATTAATCAGGTCTTCCGATTCTTTGTAAACCGAAAGCAGCCGCTTCAAGTTGTTGGCCGCATCCGTCTGAATCTCGGGCGAAATATCTTTCATGACCCGGCTGATGCTCGCCAGTACGTCGATCGCCGGGAAGTGACCCCGGTTCGCGATACCACGGTTCAGGACAATGTGCCCGTCCAGGATGCCGCGGACCGTATCGGCGATCGGCTCGTTCATATCGTCGCCGTCGACGAGTACCGTGTAGAAAGCGGTGATCGAACCGTTCGGCCCCGTACCCGCACGCTCCAGCAGCTTCGGCATGCTGGCGAACACCGAAGGCGTGTACCCTCTCATCGCCGGCGGTTCGCCGACCGCCAGGCCGACTTCGCGCTGCGCCATCGCGTACCGGGTAACCGAGTCCATCATCATCATGACGTTCATTCCCCGGTCGCGGTAGTACTCGGCGATGCTGGTGGCGATCAGCGCCCCCTTAATCCGCACCAGCGCGGGCTGGTCGGAGGTGGCGACGATCACGACCGAGCGTGCAAGACCTTCGGGACCAAGATCGCGTTCGATGAAGTCCAGTACTTCGCGGCCCCGTTCGCCGATCAGCGCGATAACGTTGATATCCGCCGATGTGTTTCTGGCGATCATGCCCATCAGCGTGCTCTTGCCGACGCCCGAGCCGGCAAAGATGCCGACGCGCTGTCCTTTGCCGATCGTCAGCAGACCGTCGATCGCTCTGACGCCTACGCTGATCGGATCGTGTACGCGGGGCCGCTGCAGCGGATTGCTCGGCGTGTTGAAGGTTGAAGCGTGGGCCATCCTGGCCGGAAGCATCGAACCGTCGAGCGGGCGTCCCAGCCCGTCGAGCACTTTGCCGAGCAGTTCCGATCCGACCTGTACGGTCAGCGGTTTGCCTGTGCCGACGACATCGCAGCCGGGTCCGATCGACTGCAGTTCGCCCAGCGGCATCAGCAGGACTTTGTTGTCCCGGAAGCCGACGACTTCGGCCTGCAGCGGAGGAGCGGTCTTGGTTGGGTAGATGTAGCAGACTTCGCCGATACTTGCATCCGGCCCTTCCGACTCGATCATCAGCCCGACCACCTGAGTGACCTTGCCGTTTACTCGAATCGGATCGATCTGCCTGAGCTGATCCAGGTACTTGTCGACCCGAATTTCTTTCACCGCCGCCGCCTCCTTTTCTCTTGCTGCTCTTTACATTTATTATTCTACACGGTTATAAAAAAACCACTAAGGCTAAAAAGTGCTATTTCTCAATTAAAAAAACACCAGGCAGCCTACCAAAATTCCTATTGGAATCCTGGAGGACTAGGAGCTGCGTGCGGTGTGTATCAACTGCCCGGCATATCGTCGTGCAGCGCCAGTCGAAGCAGCTCGCGTTTGATCTCGGCCAGCTGGGTATCGATTCTTGCGTCCACGCTTCCGAAGTTGGAACGGATTACGCAGCCGCGGTCTTTGACGGTCGCATCGGGCAGGATTTGAAGTTCGGCCTGGGAGTCGATTGACATGGCAAGCTCTTCGCGCGCCGAGTTGACCAGAGCGTACTGGGAAGGGGCTATGCAGAGCGCGATCGTTCCCTGCTCGCGTTTTCTCGCCAGCGTTTTGCGAATCAGTTCAAGCGCCAGCGCTTCGTCTTCGGCCAGCTTGCGGTCGACGATCTTCTCGGCGATGGCCAAGCTGAGGTCGACCAGAAACGGCTCGGCTTCCTGGATAATGTCTTCTTTCGACCGGGTCGCTTCTTGAATCAAAGTTCCCGCTTCTTCGGCGGTCTGCTCGATCTTCACAGCAAGCTCGGCTTCGGCTTGAATCCGACCTTCTTCGTACCCTTCGCGAAATCCCTGAGATTTGACCGCTTCAACCAGATTCTCGTCTTGTTCTCGCCGTTCCTGCCACCACAGTTCGATCTGCTGCTGAGCTTCCTCCAGCATGCGTTCCGCCTGATCGGCCGCTTCGCGGATTTGCAGGTCGGCGAACTCTGCGGCATCTTTAATCATTTCGTCTTTAAGCTGCACGGTCTGCTGATCGACCGAAGGGACCCGGAATTCTTCTTCGGATTCCGCTTCCCCTCTCTGCGCCGCGTAATGGCGGTGAAGGTTCAGCTTTACGAATTCTTCTTTCGGTACGTACTGCGAAGATTTAATGAGATTAGACAATGATATCGTCTCCTCCGCCGCGGGCGATTATGATTTCACCCGCTTCTTCCAGCTTGCGGATGATCGTTACGATGCGGGTTTGCGCTTCTTCTACGTCGCGCAGCCGCACGGGACCCATAAACTCCATTTCTTCGCGGAACGTTTCGGCCATCCGTTTCGACATATTCTTGAATACGACTTCGCGCACTTCCTCGCTGGCCACTTTGAGCGCCAACTGCAGGTCCGCGTTCTCCAGATCGCGGATAATACGCTGAATGGAACGATCGTCGATATTGACGATATCTTCGAACACAAACATTCTTTTCTTGATTTCTTCCGCCAGTTCCGGGTCCTGAATTTCCAGCGAATCCAGGATGGTGCGTTCCGTACCGCGGTCGACCCCGTTCAGGATCGACACGATCGATTCGATGCCGCCCGCCGTCGCAAAATCCTGGGTGACGGTCGAAGAGAGTTTCTGTTCCAGCACCCGTTCGACCTGGGCGATGACCTCCGGCGAAGTGCTGTCCATCATGGCAATTCTGCGCGCCACCTCGGCCTGCTTGTCCTGCGGAAGAGAGGAAAGAATAGTCGAAGCCTGTTCGAACTGGAGATAAGAAAGAACCAGAGCGATCGTCTGCGGATTCTCGTTCTGGATAAAGTTAAGGATTTGACCCGGGTCGGCTTTGCGCGCAAAGTCGAACGGCCGGACTTGAAGGGTTGCCGTCAGGCGGTTGATCACTTCAAGCGCTTTTTGTTCGCCGAGCGCTTTCTGCAAAATCTCTTTGGCGTAATTGATCCCGCCCTGCGAAATATATTCCTGCGCCAGGCAAATTTGATGAAATTCGGCCAGCACGGTATCTTTTTCGGAGCTGTCCACTTTGCGTACGTTTGCGATTTCCAGCGTCAGCTGCTCGATTTCTTCATCTCTTAGATGTTTGAAGATCTGTGCCGATACTTCCGGTCCGAGCGAGATCAGCAGGATTGCGGCTTTTTGTCTTCCGCTTAAAGATTGCGCGCTTGCTTTGGCCACACTTGTTCACTCCTATTCATCGGCTAGCCATGTGCGCAGCAAGTTGACGAATTCATCCGGTTTCTTCTTGGCCAGCGATTCGAGCTGTTTCCGCATCTGACTTTCTCCACTAACGGTATCCAGATTGATCGACGGCATTTCCGCCGCAATCGGCAGCGCCATTTCTTCAAGCAGTTCGTCTTCTCTCGCATTTCTTCTCCGGCGCAGGATAACGAATACCAGAGCCGCCACGATCAGGACCGCCGCTGCGATAATGCCCCAGAGCAGCGTTCTCGATATTCCGGTATCCGCCGCTGCTGTCGCTGCCGCAGGCGTCGAAGAGATGATCGACACTTTTGCCAGAAGCTGCGTTTGGTTGTATGTCGTACCGGAATCGGCAAGGGAAGCCCCGATAATATTAGCCAGAATGGTTTTAATATTGCCTTCAACATTTTCATCGACGGTAGTAGCTCCGTCAGCCGGTTCAATCGCAACGTTAATGGTTAAATCCTTCACGATATATGGGCTTTGCACGATTTGTTTCGTAATCTGGTTAACTTGATAGTTGACGATCTTGTTGGAACTTTCGGAGCTGGTTTGTCCCGAGGTCGTATCTCCGGGATACGTCGGCACGGATTCGGTACCCGTTCCGGCTACCCCGCTGCTTGGATCGGCCGCTCCCGTATAACTCTCCTGAACGTCCTGAACGCTGATCTCGATCCCCTTCATATTATCCGCATCGACCGGCGTATACGTATTTTCCGTCGCGTTCACCTGATCGAAGTTCAGCTTCGAAGCAACCAGAACGTTGACTTTGTCGGCCCCTACGATACTCCCCAGAAACATCTTGACACTCTTCTCGATCCCGCTCTCGTAATTGCGCTGAATCGCCAGGTTGTCCTGAATCGCGCTTCCTACTCCGCCTCCCGCTCCGGAATTGGAAGCGTAAAGCGTATTGTTGTCGCTTGTAATCGAAATGTTCTCTATAGGCAGGTTGGGAACCGAAGTCTTAATGAGGTTGAAATACCCGTCGATCACGTCCTGGCTCGGGCGGAATCCCGGCTTGAACGTCATCACGACCGAGGCGGAAGCCTGGTCCTGGTCTTCCGAAGCGGCGAACAAACTTTCTTTTGGCAGATTCACCAGGACCTTCGCGGATTTGACTCCGTTCATCAACTGCAGCAGCGAAGCGATCTCGCCGTTGAGCGCGCTGTTGTATTTGACGTTGAATTCGCTGTCGGTCATGCCGAGCGGCGAACTGGTCGTGCCGAACATCTTGTTGAAGCCGATCGAGCCGTTCTGGATGATGCCCTGCGAAGCGACGTCTACGCGAACGCGGGAAGCATTCGTGCTCGGCACGGAGAGACTCGTTCCGTCTTCGCTTAATTTATAAGGAATACCGGCCGAATCGAGGTACGTCATCGCCGCCGCCGCATCTTCGCTGTTCAAATCCTGGAAAGCGACTTCGTATTCCGTCTTGGAGAACTGCATGGTCAGAATAACGACCGTCAGCAGTGTAATGACGACGGTCGAGATCAGAAGGCCTTTCTGAGTTTTACTCAGCCGATTCCAGTACCCCAAGATCGAATCCTTTATTCGGGTCAGTCTTTCGTTCACATTTTCACCCCGTTACGCAGCAGTATGCTTGGTCCGCTTTATGCAGCGGCCTGTTCCTTACAGTTGGGTACGCATGATTTCTTGGTAAGCTTCGATCACTTTGTTCCGCACCTGGGAAGTGAGCTGCAGACCGAGCAGCGCTTGTTCGGAAGTGATCATGACCTGATCGACGTCGGCCTGGCCGACCATGAATTTTTTGCCGGTTGCGTCTGCCGTTTTTTCCATGTCGCCGACCTGCTTCAGCGCATCCTGCAAATAAGCGCCGAAGTTCTCCATCGTTTCCTGCGGAGTCGCGGAAGCTTTGTCCTGCATGCCGGATACGGTACGGTTGGCTACCTGCACGGGATTGAACATATGGTTTTGAATCATTCGAGATCTTCCTTTCTGGTCCGGTCCGCTTCAAGCGGCCGAGATTGAAGTAATGGGAACCTGTTTCGGCCGAAGATTACTTGCCGATCTGCAGAGCTTTCGAAATCATGGATTTTGTTGCGTTCAAAGCCGTTACGTTCGCTTCGTACGAACGCGTTGCCGAAATCATATCGACCATTTCCTTCGCGATATCCACATTCGGCATCTGCACGTAACCGTTGGCGTCCGCATCCGGGTGAGTCGGATTGTATACCTGTTTGAACGGCTCCTGGTCTTCTTGAATCCCGGTTACTTTCACGCCGCTCGCGGCGTTTTTGCCGTTCATGGCTTTGTTCAGCGTTTGAGCGAAAGGCGATTGGTTGTTCTCCGACAGTACGGTCACTTTCCGGCGGTAAGGTTCCGCTTTACCATCGACGATGGAAGCGCGGGTCGTATCCGCGTTGGCGATATTGGAGGAGATGACGTCCATCCGCAAGCGCTGGGCGGTCAGGGCCGAAGCGTTGACATCAAAGCCGCTGCTGATTCTCATATTTATACGTTGCCTCCCATCGCTGCTCTCATCATTTTGATCTGGTGGTTGACTTCTTCGATGTAAGTGTTATAGCGCAGTTGGTTCTCGGCAAGAGAAGTCATTTCGCTGTCGATATCCACATTGTTCTTATTGTTGTTCATCGCCGTGCTGTCGTCGCTTGTCACTTTCGCGACAGGAACGGAATTGGAAGATCCAATCGCAATATGCCGGGGATTGGTAATTCGCCCCTTAATCGAACTTACACCGTTCATCTCGGATTGAAGCAGGCTTTCAAAGGAGACTTCGGAACGTTTGAAGTACGGCGTGTCGGCATTGGCAATGTTGTTGGAAATCACTTGCTGTCTCGTATTCGCGGCACCGATTGCGCTTCGCAGTTGTGTAAAGCCCGTATCGTTCAAAATGTTCATGATTACACTCTCCTTTGAGTTAAGCCTTGTGCGCAATATGAATTATACACAATTCAATTCAGCTAAACCATCTTTTTTCCCGAGGCGCCCTCACTTTTTTTTCGGCTGTTTGCATTCGTCCAACCACCCTGCGGAGAGCTGCCGTTCCACATATTATCTATACTAAGTTTCTTCGAGATAGGCCTATAAAACAATGAGAAAAAAGCCCTATCTTTACCTAGTAGGAAGACAGGGCTTTTTCTTATTTTCCCACTCGCCGCCCGGGGGCCGGAAAAAGAGCGGAAATGTATGGGTTTTCAGGCTTTTTTCGACGTATGGATGCAAACTTTCGGTCTTGATTTCGATCGCCCCGATCGGAAGATCGGCCTTACAAAATGTACTGGCTGAGGTCTCGGTCTTTGGCGATATCAGACAGTTTTTCGCGCACGTATTCGGGCGTAATCGTCATCTGCTCCAGATTGAGCTCGGGCGCTTCGAACGACAGGTCCTCCAGCAGCTTTTCCAAAATGGTATGCAGACGCCGCGCGCCGATATTCTCCGTATTCTGGTTGACCGAGGCCGCGATGCTCGCAATCTCGTGGATCGCTTCTTCCGAAAAACCGATCTCGATATTTTCGGTTCGCAGCAAATCGACATACTGCTTGGTCAGCGCATTCTGAGGTTCCGTCAAAATCGCGATAAAGTCTTCCAGCGTCAAACTTTCAAGCTCGACCCGGATCGGGAAACGGCCCTGCAGCTCGGGAATGAGATCCGAAGGCTTCGAAACGTGGAAAGCGCCTGCGGCGATAAACAGCACGTAGTCGGTCTTGACCGGACCGTATTTGGTCATGATGGTCGAGCCTTCGACGATCGGAAGGATATCCCGCTGCACGCCTTCGCGCGAAACGTCCGGTCCGTGCCCGCGGCCGCTTCCGGCCACTTTGTCGATCTCGTCGATAAAAATAATGCCCGATTGTTCGGCGCGGCGTACCGCTTCCTGGTTCACATCGTCCATATCGATCAGCTTGGAGGCTTCTTCCTGGGTCAGCGCTTTGCGCGCTTCGCGAATCGGCAGCTTGCGGCGCTTGGTGCGCTTCGGCAGGAAGTTGCCGAGCATCTCCTGGATATTCATGCCCATCTGGTCGTTGCCCTGCCCGGCCAGCATATCGAACATATTCGGCATCGCGTCTTCGACGTCGATCTCGATTACGTCTTCTTCCAGCTTGCCCGACAGCAGATCGAACCGGATTTTGCGGCGCCGTTCGCTGAGGCTGCCTTCCTCGTAGCGGGTTTTCTCCGGTTCGGGTTCGGGCGGCTTGTTCTGACCGCCGAACAGCATTTCGAACGGATTGCGCTGCGAAGAAGAAGATTTGGCGGCCGGCACCAGAATTTCGACGATCCGCTCGTTCGCCATCTCTTCGGCGCGGTCTTTCACTTTCTCGGTTCGTTCCGCTTTGACCATGCGGATCGACGTTTCGACCAGATCGCGCACCATCGCTTCCACGTCGCGCCCGACATAGCCGACTTCGGTGAACTTGGTCGCTTCGACTTTGATAAAAGGCGCGCCGACCAGCTTGGCGAGGCGGCGGGCGATTTCCGTTTTGCCGACGCCGGTCGGTCCGATCATCAAAATATTCTTCGGCACGACTTCGTCGCGCGCTTCTTCGGGAAGCAAACTGCGGCGATAACGGTTGCGCAGGGCGACCGCGACAGAGCGCTTGGCCCGTTTTTGTCCGACGATATACTTGTCCAGTTCCGCCACGATCTCCCGCGGTGTCAGGGCTTCGTTTTTCATGGCTGTACCCTCCACTTTATAGACATTAAAGTTCTTCGACGATAATGTTGTCGTTCGTGTATACGCAGATCTCGGCCGCGACTTTCAGCGATTCCAATGCGATATCTTTGGCTTCCAGCGACGCATGGCGCTTCAGCGCGCGCGCCGCGGACAAAGCGAAGTTGCCGCCGGAACCGATCGCGATAATATCGTCGTCGGGCTCGATGATTTCTCCGTTGCCGGAAATCAGCAGCATGCCTTCTTTGTCCATCACGATCATCAGCGCTTCGAGCTTGCGCAGCATCTGGTCCGTCCGCCATTCTTTGACGAGCTCGACCGCCGCGCGCTGCAGGTTGCCCTGATGCTCTTCAAGCTTCGCTTCGAACTTCTCGAACAGCGTAATCGCGTCGCCGACCGAACCGGCGAAGCCCGCAAGCACCTGTCCGCGGTACAATCTGCGTACTTTCTTGGCGTGCTGTTTCATGATAACGTTCTGTCCCATAGTGACCTGTCCGTCGCCGGCGATGGCGGCTTTGCCGTCTTTGCGCACGGCGCAAATAGTCGTCGCGTGAAACGAGATTTCCATCGTGATCCTCCTCTTCGTGCAGTCCGGTCAGCCGTGTACGGCGTTCAATGCCCGCTCCCCTGTAAAGGAAGCCAGCCGGTCGAGCGCCCGCATGGCCAGAGCTTCGTTCTTTTCTTTTTTGTTGCGGATCTTCTGTTCGAGCTTCGGCAGCAGGCCGAAATTCGCGTTCATCGGCTGGAAGTGATCCGGATCGGCGGTCGTGATATAACGCGCCATGCCGCCGAGCGTCGTCTCTTCCGGGAATACGACCTGTTCTTTGCCGAGCGCCAGATGCGCCGCGTTGATACCGGCGATCAGCCCCGAAGCGGCCGATTCCACATAGCCTTCGACGCCCGTCATCTGGCCGGCGAAGAACAGATTCGGCCGGTTCTTGCACTGGTACGTCGGCTCGAGCAGCTTGGGCGAGTTGATAAACGTATTGCGGTGCATGACGCCGTAGCGCACGATATCGACGTTTTCCAGGCCGGGAATCAGCTGGAACACCCGTTTTTGCTCGCCCCACTTCAGGTGCGTCTGGAAACCGACCAGGTTGTACAGCGTGCCCGCCGCGTTGTCCTGCCGCAGCTGAACGACCGCGAACGGCAGCTTGCCGGTACGCGGATCGGGCAGCCCGACCGGCTTCATCGGCCCGAACAGCGCCGTCTGGCGGCCGCGGCGCATCATGATTTCGATCGGCATGCAGCCTTCGAAATAAATTTCTTTCTCGAATTCTTTGAGCTCGGCCGTCTCGGCCGAAATCAGTGCTTCGTAGAACGTATCGAATTCTTCTTCGGTCATCGGACAGTTCAGGTAAGCCGCTTCGCCTTTGTCGTAACGCGAAGCGAGATACACTTTGTCCATATCGATCGAGTCTTTCTCGATAATCGGAGCGGCGGCGTCGTAAAAGTAGAAATACTCCTCGCCCATAAACGCTTTGATCTGCGACGACAGCGACGGGGAAGTCAGCGGTCCCGTGGCGATCACGACGATGCCGTCTTCCGGAATCTCCGTCACTTCTTCTTCGCGCACATCCACAAGCGGATGTTCCTTGAGCGCCTGCGTAATGCCGCCCGAGAACAGATCGCGGTCGACGGCCAGCGCGCCGCCGGCCGGAACCGCGCTGGCGTCGGCTTTGCCGATCACCAGCGAATCCAGCCGCCGCATTTCTTCTTTCAGCACGCCGACCGCTCCCGTAAACCCGTTCGCGCGCAGCGAATTGCTGCAAACCAGCTCCGCAAAATAAGAAGTGTGATGAGCCGGCGTTTTGACTTTCGGCCGCATCTCGTAGAGCGTAACCGGGACGCCGCGGCTGGCGATCTGCCAGGCCGCTTCGCTTCCGGCCAATCCCGCTCCGATTACCGTTACTCGTTGATTGCTCACTTCAATGATCCCCCCGTGTTAAGCTTCCGCCGTGTCTTCGCTGTCTTCGAGCATTTCCGTGTGGTCGCACGATGTACACTGAAGCTTCGTCCCCTGCTTGCTGCGTTTTTCGACCATCAGCGAGCTGCACACCGGGCACGGCTTCGGCGACGGGCGGTCCCACGACACGAAGTCGCACTCCGGATACTTATCGCAGCCGTAGAAGACGCGCCCCTTTTTGCTGCGGCGTTCGACCACATGCCCTTCTTTGCATTTCGGGCAGGTCACGCCGATATTTTTGACGATCGGACGGGTATTGCGGCAGTCCGGGAAGCCGGAACAGGCCAGGAACTTGCCGAACCGTCCCATTTTGTACACCATCGGCTTGCCGCATTTGTCGCAAACCTCGTCCGAAACCTCGTCCTGGATTTCGATTTCTTTCATTTCTTCTTCGGCGACTTCGAGTCTTTTCTCGAAGCTGCCGTAGAATTCCTGGAGCACCCGCACCCACTGTTCTTCGCCTTCTTCCACATGGTCGAGGCTTTCTTCCATGTGGGCGGTAAACTCGGCGTCGAGGATCTCGGGGAAAAATTGCTCCATCTGCTCGTTGATCAGCTCGCCGAGCTCCGTCGGCATAAATTTCTTTTCTTCGATCGCCACATAGCCGCGTTTCTGGATCGTTTCCAGCGTCGGCGCATACGTACTCGGGCGTCCGATGCCGAGCTCTTCCAGCGTTTTGACGAGCCGGGCTTCCGTATAGCGCGGAGGCGGCTGCGTAAAGTGCTGCTTCGGCTCGATTTCTTTGCGTTCGAGCTGATCGCCTTTGGCAAGCGCCGGCAGGAACTTGTCTTCTTCCACGCTGCCGTCGTCGTTACCTTCCACATACACTTTCATAAAGCCCTGAAAACGCACTTTCGAGCCGACTGCGCGGAATGTCGCGCTGCCGGCCGCAATATCCACCGACAGCGTATCGAGAACGGCGGAAGACATCTGGCTGGCGACGAAGCGCTCCCAGACCAGCTTGTACAAACGGAACTGATCGCGGCTCATAAAACTTTTTACCGAATCGGGATCGCGTTCCATCGAAGTCGGACGAACCGCTTCGTGCGCATCCTGCGCGCCGGCCGATTTTTTGGAATACTGGCGCGGCGTTTCGGGCGCGAAATCTTCGCCGTAGCGTTCCACGATAAAAGCTTTCGCTTCTTCCTGGGCGCTGGCGGCGATCCGGGTGGAGTCGGTACGCATGTAGGTGATCAGGCCGACCGTGCCTTCTTTGCCGAGGTCGATCCCTTCGTAAAGCTGCTGAGCGACCGACATCGTTTTGGCCGCGCGGAAGTTCAGTTTGCGGGCGGCCTCCTGCTGCAGTGAGCTTGTCGTAAACGGAGGGGACGGATGGCGCTGGCGTTCTCTTTCCTTCACTTCGCCTACGACAAAATCCTTTCCTGCGAAAGCGTTCAGCACTTCCTGGACTTCCTGTTCGCTGCGGAGCTCTTTCTTGCCGCCGTCCAATTGATGGAACTTGGCTTCGAATTCGTTGCCTTTGACGGCCAGACGGGCCGTAATGCTCCAGTACTCTTCCGGCACGAATTCGGAAATCTCGTTCTCCCGGTCGATAATCAGCTTGACCGCCACCGATTGTACGCGTCCGGCGGACAGTCCTTTTTTGACTTTTTTCCACAGCAGCGGACTGATCTTGTAGCCGACCAGACGGTCGAGAATGCGCCGCGCCTGCTGGGCGTTCACCAGATCCATGTTGATCGGTCTCGGCGTCTTGAACGCGTCTTTGACCGCCTGCTTGGTGATTTCGTTGAATACGACCCGGCAGTCCTGCACGTTGTCGATTTCGAGCGCGTGCGCCAGATGCCAGGCGATGGCTTCCCCTTCGCGATCGGGGTCGGCCGCGAGATAGACTTTTTTGACTTTTTTGCTTGCGTCTTTCAGTTCTTTCAGGATGGAGCCTTTGCCGCGGATCGTAATGTACTTGGGATTGAATTCGTTTTCCACTTCGACTCCGATTTGGCTCTTCGGCAGATCCCGAATATGCCCCATGGACGCTTTGACGATAAATTTACTGCCCAGATATTTGCCGATCGTCTTCGCCTTTGCAGGCGATTCCACGATGACGAGCGAATCCGCCATAGGTTCGTCCCCCTTTCGTATTTTGCGCGCTGGCGCGGTTTTCCGGGCCGTGCAGCCCTGGACCGCGCCGGTTTGTCGGTGATTGCGATATCAAGGGATGGGATCTCCTATCCATGTATAAGCGGCGCCGGAGAGCGATTTGACCCGACTTTTTATGATTAAAGATAGCAGAACGGAATGTAAAAGTCCAAACTCCCAGGATGTCTGCCGCTGCAGTTCATCGATGCTTGCATCCCCCTGCTCCAATATAACGTATATCGTCCGCTCCTCTTTTGTCAATTTTTCAGGTTCGTCTTTTTTTGCTCCGCTTCTCGGCGCCGGTTCGAACAAATGGCCGTATTCCTCCAAAATATCTTCCGCGCTTCCGCAGGGTTTCGCCCCGTTTTTGAGCAGGCCGAACGTTCCCGCGCTCTTGGGCGACGTGACCGGTCCGGGTACGGCGAATACGTCGCGTCCGGCTTCCAGCGCGGAATCGGCCGTAATCAGCGAGCCGCTGCGCTGCGCCGCTTCCACGACCACGACGCCGCGCGCAAGACCCGCGATAATCCGGTTGCGCAGCGGGAACAGCCCCGGAGACGGCGGAGTGCCCGGCGGAAACTCCGATATCACAAGCCCCGATTGCGCAATCTCCCGGTGCAGCGGACGATGTTCCGGAGGATACGCGACATCGACGCCTGTTCCGAGCACAGCGATCGTGCTCCCGTGTCTGCGCAGCGCTTCGCGGTGGCAGATTCCGTCGATGCCCCTCGCCATTCCGCTGACCACGCAGACCCCGCTTTCGGCCAGGTCGCCGGCGATCCGTTCGCAGACCGTTTTGCCGTAAACGGTGGGCGAACGCGTGCCGACGATCGCGATGCCGAAACTTGCCAGCAGCTCCCGGCGGCCCGACGCATACAAAATCCAGGGAGGCCGCGCGGTTTCCTTCATTAAAGTAGGGTATTCGTCGTCGAAAAAAGAAACCGGCGCGATTCCGCGGCCCAGCAGTTCCTCGCTGCGTTCCCGCATCGTCCTCAGCTTCGCGTTTGCCGCCGCGGCCGCCGGGCCGCTTTTCGCTCCGAGCCGTATCCAGTCCTGCCGTTCAAGCTCAAACAGCTCTCCGTACGGCACGCCGTTTCCCGCCGCGATCTGCATCATCTCGTAGATACTTTTCCAGCCGATGCCTTTGGTTTCGTGCAAAGCCAGCAGCCACAGCGACGCCATTATGTTTTCGTTGGTCATTTCTCTGCCTCCGTCTTCCCGTTTCGAGTGGATTCCATTGAAAATAAACGCAAAAAGCAGCCCTTCTTCCCGCATGGGGAAAGAAAGGCTGCCTGCCTTGTGTCTGAATTTATTCGATTGCATTCCTGCCGTTACCGGCGGACTGCCCGCGCTCTTCCGTCATTGTGACAAAAAAGCGCCGGACAATCAACCCGCCGTGAACGTATCCAGAACGCCGCGCTCTTCCAGAACGGAAACGAGCGTCGCGCCCATTTCGGCCGGAGTCGGAGCGACCTTGATGCCGCACTCTTCGAGCTTGGCGATCTTCTCGGCCGCCGTGCCTTTGCCGCCGGAAATGATCGCGCCGGCATGGCCCATGCGTTTTCCCGGAGGCGCGGTGGCGCCGCCGATAAAGCCGACGACGGGCTTGGTCATGTTGGCTTTGATCCACTCGGCCGCTTCTTCTTCCGCGGTGCCGCCGATCTCGCCGATCATGACAACCGCCTGCGTGTCTTCGTCTTCGTTAAACAGCTTCAGGATATCGATAAACTCCGAACCCTTGACCGGGTCGCCGCCGATGCCGACAGCCGTCGACTGGCCGATGCCGCGCGTCGTCAGCTGATGCACGGCTTCGTACGTCAGCGTTCCGCTGCGGGATACGACGCCCACTTTACCCGCTTTGTGGATATAGCCCGGCATAATGCCGATCTTGCACGCTTCCGGCGTAATGACGCCCGGGCAGTTCGGCCCGATCAGCACCGTTTTCTTGCCTTCGAGATAGCGCTTGACCTTAACCATGTCGATAACCGGAATGCCTTCCGTGATACAGATGACCAATTCCAGCTCGGCGTCGATCGCTTCCATAATCGAGTCCGCGGCGAATGCCGGCGGCACGTAGATCACGCTGGCCGTCGCTCCTGTCGCTTTTACGGCGTCGTCTACCGTATTGAATACCGGAAGTTTGACGCTTTTGCCGCCTTCAAGCTGGATTTCGATATCGGTGCCGCCTTTGCCCGGCGTTACGCCGCCGACCATCTGCGTACCGTATTCGAGCGCGCCTTTCGTATGAAAAAGGCCGGTCTCGCCCGTAATCCCCTGCGTAATGACTTTCGTATTTTTATCTACCAGAATACTCATGCCCGATCCACATCCTCCGTATAAAGTCGGTTTGCGAAATTTCCGCCTCGGTGATTCAGACGATTCCTGCTGCGTGTCTGTCGCTTAAACGAGTTCGACGATTTTCTGGGCGCCGTCGGCCATCGAGTCCGCGGACACGATGTTCAGTCCGGATTCGCCCAGGATCTTTTTGCCGAGATCGACATTCGTCCCTTCAAGACGCACTACGAGAGGCTTGTCCAGCTTGACCTGCTTCGCCGCTTCGACCACGCCGTCCGCGATGACGTCGCACTTCATGATGCCGCCGAAAATATTGATAAAGATCCCTTTCACTTCCGGATCGGACAGGATGATCTTGAACGCTTCGGTGACTTTTTCTTTCGTTGCACCGCCCCCTACGTCCAGGAAGTTGGCGGGTTCGCCGCCGTAGTATTTGATAATATCCATCGTCGCCATCGCCAGGCCCGCCCCGTTGACCATGCAGCCGATATTGCCGTCGAGGGCGATATAGCTGAGGTCGAATTTGGAAGCGGCGATTTCTTTCGCGTCTTCCTCGTCGAGGTCGCGCAGCGCCAGCACGTCTTTATGCCGGAACAGCGAGTTGGAGTCGAAATTCAGTTTGGCGTCGAGCGCCATGACTTCGCCGTCTCCGGTAACGACCAGCGGGTTGATCTCGGCGATCGAACAATCTTTGTCCACGAACGCGCTGTAAAGCGCCAGCATAAACTTGGCCGCTTTGTTCACGAGTTCTTTCGGAATATTGATCGCGTACGCCAGACGGCGCGCCTGGAACGTCTGCAAACCGACAGCCGGATCGACCACTTCGCGGAAAATCTTTTCCGGCGTGGCCGCCGCGACTTCCTCGATCTCCGTGCCGCCTTCTTCCGAAGCCATCAGCACGATGCGGCCCGTTCCCCGGTCCACAACGACGCCGACGTAGTATTCTTTCTTGATGTCGCAGCCTTCTTCGATCAGCAGCCGCTTGATTTCTTTGCCTTCCGGGCCCGTCTGATGGGTTACGAGCACCTTGCCGATCAACTCCTCGGCATAGGTCCGCACTTCGTCGAGACTCTTGGCCACTTTGACTCCTCCGGCTTTGCCGCGTCCGCCCGCGTGGATCTGCGCCTTTACGACGACGACCGGACTTCCGAGCTCGCGGGCTGCATTCACGGCTTCTTCGACCGTAAACGCCACCTTGCCGCGCGGCACGGATACTCCGTACTGCTGCAAAACTTCTTTGCCCTGATATTCGTGGATATTCATGTGTGAATCCTCCTATCAAATTGGCTCGCACCAGGCGGGTTGCCAGGCAGTAAAGGTAAACCTCAATCATTATAGCACGACTTGTTAACAATTTTAAAACGCTTTCTTAAAATTCGAGACATTCTGTTTTTTTCGACATTTTCTTCGCTGTTTATTACCCTGCGCTAATCGTTCTCGACACAAAGCGCCCCGCCGATTTCCGGACAACGCAAAAAAACCGAAGAATCGAGATTCTCCGGCCTTTCGGCGCAGGGCGCTTTACCCGCTGCTTTTTTACTTGGAAGACGACGAATTCGCCTGATGCGCTCTCGCCAGCAAATTCTGGAATTTGCCGAGCAGCTCTACGAATTCCGGCACGTCCATGCTGAGATCGCGAGCCATGCATTCGGGAATGCTCGCCGCTTTGACTTGCAGTTCCCGTCCTTTTGCCGTCAGAGAAATAAACACTTTGCGTTCGTCCTCGGTGGAGCGGTTTCGCTCGACCAGTCCGGCGCTTTCCAGACGCTTGAGCAGCGGAGTCAGCGTGCCGGAATCGAGAAACAGTTCTTCGCCCAGTTCCTTGACCGTACGCTCGTCCTGTTCCCACAATACGATCAGCACCAGATACTGCGAATAGGTAACGCCCAGTTCTTCCAGATAAGGCTGATACATCTTCGTGATCTCGCGCGAGCTGGCATAGATCGAGAAGCACAGCATATTGTCAAGTTGAAGCTGGGGATATTCATTGACTTTACTCATTCTGCGCACCCCTCCTATTCGTTTAGCGGAATTTTCCAACCTTCACTTAGACATATAATCGCATTAAATTTGATTGTTGTAAATATGTTGAGCGCAATTTTCTTGAAAAATGTTCTTTATGCCGCCCGACGGCTTGACTTGCGGATAAACAGGTTTACAATAAAAAGGTCACAACCCTGCAAGCTTTAAAAAAATGATTTTTTTCGAAAAACGAGGAAGCACCCTTTTTCGATGTCCGCGGCGTATCGAGCTGCGTCATCATGCGAAAAAGAGGTGTTTTTATGTATGGAAAAAGCTACAGCGCCTGCTTGTACGGCGTAGACGGCGTAATCGTGGAAGTCGAGGCGGATATTACGAACGGACTGCCCCAGACATCGATTATCGGACTGCCGGACTCCGCGATCCGCGAAGCGACCGACCGGGTAAGATCGGCGCTCAAAAACTGCGGATTCCGCTTTCCGAACCGGCGCGTCACGATCAATCTGGCTCCGGCCGATCTGCGCAAAGAAGGCTCTTCGCTGGATCTGGCGATCGCGCTGGGCATCCTGATTACCAGCGGCCAGCTCTCGCTGCCCGGCGACGAAAAGCTGATCGCGATCGGAGAGCTGTCGCTGGACGGCGCGCTGCGCCCCGTTCCCGGCGTGCTGGCGATGGCGGACTGCGCCAGGCGGCAGGGCTTCGGCACAATCCTCGTTCCGCCGCAGAACGCCGACGAAGCGCGGCTGGTGGACGGGCTGGAAGTCTACGCGCTGCCGCATCTGCGCATGCTGGTCGGAGAAAGCGACCGGGCGGCGCTTGCGGCGGGCACCGAGAAATGCTACGTCTTCGACGCCGAAGGACTGCGCGAAAAAGAAGAGCGCGCTTATCCCGCGAGCGTCGGCGCGCACTTGCCCTGCGGCGATTATATCGACGTGCTCGGCCAGGAGCACGCCAAGCGGGCGCTGACGATCGCCGCGGCCGGCATGCACAATATCCTGCTGTCCGGACCGCCCGGCACCGGCAAAACGATGCTGATTAAACGTCTGCCGGATATTATGACGCAGCTGAGCGAAAGCGAAGCGCTGGAAGCAACCAAAATCCTCAGCGCGTCGGGCCGGCTGCAGGCGCCGCGAGAAGGGCTGATCCGCCGCCGTCCGTTCCGGTCGCCGCATCATACGATCTCGCCGTCGGGACTGGCCGGAGGCGGTTCGATTCCGCGTCCCGGCGAGGTCAGCCTGGCGCACCGGGGCGTGCTGTTTCTCGACGAGCTGCCCGAATTCTCGCGCATGGCGCTGGAAGTACTGCGCCAGCCGCTCGAAGACCGAACGGTCACAATCAGCCGCGCCCGCGCTTCTTTTACGTTTCCCGCGCATTTTATGCTGGCCTGCTCCATGAATCCCTGTCCGTGCGGCGGGGCCCGGCGGCCCGGCGAAGACTTCGGCTGCGTCTGCTCGACCCACGCGATCGCCCGCTACCGCAGCCGTATCTCCGGGCCGCTGCTGGACCGGATCGATATGCAGGTGGACGTGCCGCAGCCTCCGGCGGGCGAAATCTCGCAGCCCGGCACTTCTTCCGCGGTCATGCGCGAACGCGTACTGGCGGCCGCGCAGAGGCAGCGGGCGCGATTCCGCTCCCTGGATATCCAATGCAACAGCGAGCTGAGCGGAGCGACGCTGCGCCGATACGCCGCGCCGGTCCGCGAAGCACTGGTGCTGCTCGACAGCGCGATCGGAGCGCTCGGCCTCAGCATGCGCTCCAGGGACCGCATCCTGAAGCTTTCCCTGACGATCGCCGATCTGGAAGATTCGCCGGCGATCCGCACGGAGCACATCGCGGAAGCTTTGCAGTACCGGCAGATGGATCGGCAGACGCCGGAGTGAGAGCGTAGCTGCGGGAAATTTGCGGCTAGCGAAAAATAAAAAACAGCGGGAAGCCCGAATCGGAGCTTTCCGCTGTTTGGTTTGGTACGGTTTAAAGCCGAACGAACCCTGACACAGACTTTCGGAGAAAGTCACAAGCTGTAGAGAAAGTCCGATCCGCAAATCAGATCAAGGACTGCGGGAGAAATTCGTTAGCGTATGCTTCCGAGGTGCCTTTCTCAGAAAGTCTTTAGATCGCGTGTTGAAAGCGAGAAAAAAGATTGAATTTAAGTAGAATTTGCTCGATTGAATCTCATTTATTTTATGCGGCCGCCCGGGAAACGTCAAAACGCTTCTTCGATATGCTCCAGCGAGCGGATCTCAAGCTCCCTGCCGAGCATAACCGCGATCACGTCGAAGCGGATGCGGCGGTCCAGCAGGCCGAAGCGCTGCAAATAGATTTCCGCGGTACGCCGGACTTTGCGCACTTTGCGGGCGTCGACCGATTCGGCCGGCAGACCGAAGCCGGTTCCGCTGCGGCTGCGCACTTCGACGAACAATATCGTTTCTGCGCGGCGGGCGATCAGGTCCAATTCGCCGGCGCGGCAGCTCCAGTTGCGCTCCGTTACGGTCCAGCCCTGGCGCTGCAAATACAGGGCCGCCGCTTCTTCGGCGGCCCGGCCTTTGTCTTTGCGGGTATGCGCGTTATGTACGGAAGCGGGACTCCGCTTCGGGCGCGGCGGGTCCTCGTTTCCCGCGCTGCGATCCGGACGAGGCGCGCGACCCGCGCTTTCGCCGCGCTCGTCCGTGAAAAGCTTCTCCCATCCTTCCGGCGGCTTCATCTGCCCAGCCTTCTTCCCGCTTCGCGGTCGCTTTTATAAATAAAAGACAGCAGCTCGGCGACCAGGCCGTACAGTTCTCCCGGAATCTGCTGGTCGAGATCCAGCTTGGACAGCACTTCGACCAGAGCGGCGTCTTCCTGGATCGGCACGCCGGCTTCCTGGGCGCGCGCAAGGATCGCGTCGGCGATACTGCCGCTGCCCTTTGCGACGACGGTCGGCGCGGCCATTTGTTCCGGGCTGTATTTGAGCGCGACCGCGCGTTTGCGCGCGGCTTCTTCGGGCTTTTGTTCTTTCATATCTTCACATCCACTCCCCGATAGACCGAAGGCGTATAAGAGCCCGCCGCCGAAGTCTCGGCCGCTTCGCTCGGCCGCTGGGGAAGAACGTCCGTGCGCAGCGCCATCAGCTGATAACCGGCGTTGTTAAGCGCCGATGCGATCTCATTCTGGCTGCTTTCGAGCAGCGGACGCACCCATTCTTCGTCGTTGCGGAAATTCAGGCTGACATTGCGGTCCACTACCTGCACGTCGACCACGGTCCGCCCCAGCGATTTCATGTCCAGGTCGAACCACAACCGGCAGTTGGACGCGTCCAGCTCGCCTTTCGGACCGCGCCGGGACTCGATCTGGACGGAAGCGGTCTGGCTGCCGTCCTGACCGACAAACGGCAGAAACATCGTCACCTGGGCGAACGGCGCCGTGCGGTCCGTATTCAGCAGAAGCTGCTGGCCGGTCATCTGCTGCACGGCCTGCTGGGCCGCTTCTTTGACCGCCGAAGGCAGGCTGTCGGAAGAAGACAGCTGGAGCAGCAGCGACTTGAGGCTTTCGCGAATCTCGGCCGGCGTATGGGCGGCCGGCGCCTGGCCCGCGGCGCCGGACCGGGCATCGGCGGCCGCAGCGGCATCCGGTCCGTCGCCGGAGCCGGAAAGAGCGCGCAGCGCCTGCTCGGCGGCGGCGCGGACGGTCGGAGAGATCCCGTCGGGCACGGCTGCGCCCGATGCCGCGGCGGATGGCTGCGCGGCAGGCAGCTGGGCGCCGGCGGTCTGGCCGGCGCCGGCTTGGGCCGCGGGCTGCGCGGCCGCACCCTGGGGCGCCGACTGCAGCAGCGTCGTGCGCGCGGTCTGCTGCTCGTGCTCCGCGCCGAGCATCTTGAGCAGCCGGCCGACCCACGGGCCGGCTGTGTCCGCCGCGGCGGACTGCGGCGAAGCCTGGGCGGCGGACGCCGGGGCTTCGTCCGCCGTGCCTCCGGCGGACGCTGCGCGCAGCTCGCCGAGCAGCGACTGCACTTTGCGCAGCAGCGCGGCGTCTGCGGCGCGGGGAGCGGCTTCGCCCGCCTGAGCGGCGGCGGGCGGCGTTCCCGCGGCGGCCTGCGGAGCCGCCGCTGTTCCCGGCGGCGAGCCTGCGCCGCCGGCCGCGGGAGCTGCGCCCGCGGCCCGGGCCGTACCGGCTGCCTGCGCGGCGGCATCCGGTACGGCAGCACCTCCGGCGCCTGCGGCAGCGCCGGAAGCCGCCGCCCCGGCGGCGGTGCGGGCCGGCGGGAACGGCCCGCTGTCCACGGCGTCCGCGGCGGCGGAAGCCGCGGACAAACCCGCAGGCGTTCCCGAAACCGGAACGCCTCCCGCCCCGTTGTTGGCGGAGCCTGCATTCGCTCCGCCCGCATTCACAGCGCCGCCGGGCGCTCCGGCTCCCGCGGCACTGCCGGCGGCGTTACCGGCCGCCCCCGCTCCGCCCGCATTGACAGCGGCACCGCCAGCCGCGCTGCCGCCAGTACCCGCCGTCCCCGCGCCGTTCGCCGGCGTATTCGCGCCTGAGGCCGTTCCCGCCGCGGTTCCGCTGCCCGCGGTCCCCGCCGGCATTCCGGCGTTCCCGCCCATTCCGGTCCCGCGGCCCGGCACGACGTCTCCTTCTTCGCCGCCCAGATTCGCCAGCGCGGCCGATACCTGCTGCTCCAGATTCTGCAGCAGATCGGATACCGGCGGGCCGAATACGGCCTGCTGAAGTCCGGCTACGCTCTGGGGCGTGACCGGCAGGCCGCGCTGCTGGAGAATGCCGATCGATTTCACCCATTCCTGCGCATTGACGGCGGCCGGTTTCTGGGCCAGCAGATTGCGCACTTCCGCCGCCTGCTCGCGGGTAAGCGGGATTTCCGCCTGCTGCATCATGCGCACCAGCTCCCGGGTCTGCTTGTTATCGGGCAGGCCGAGCTGCTTGAGCGTGTCGCCGATCGACTGGGCTCCGCCTTCGGCTCCCGGCGGAGCCGCTACCGGCTTCATGACCATCGTTCCGTCTTCGGCGGCGGGCTGAACCTGCATAAACGTCGTTTGTCCCGCCTGCAGCGGCGCTTCCAGCTTGGCGTTTACTTTAACGCCCTGGACCTGGATTACGCCTTCTTTGCCGTCGTCGGACACCGACAGCACAACGCCGCGGACGACCTGGCCTTCGCGCAGTTCCAGCGACTTGACCTCGCCGGGTCTGGCCTCGCCCATCATCCCTTTCAGCAGCGAACCGATGTTCATCTCGCTCACCTCTTCTCTTTTTTGAACATTCCACTCTTGTCGACGGACTTCTTCACATTCGTTATATCGGAAAAAACACGGACTGCGATAAGAGCTTTATCCCCCCGAAGTTACCGCAGTTTCTCGTGCTGCTCTTTCATCTTGACGAGAAAACTATGCCGGTGCAGCGGACTGATGCCCAGCTCCAGAATACGGTCGCGGTGCACCGCCGTGCCGTAGCCTTTGTGTACGGCGATTCCGTAACCGGGATAATCCTGTTCCCATTCGCCCGCGCACAGCCGGTCCCGCGTGACTTTGGCGATAATCGACGCCGCTCCGATGCTCTGACTGAGCGAGTCGCCTTTGATTACGGCGCGCTGCGGCAGATCGACGTCGATCCGCTCCGCGTCCACCAGCAGTCCGTCCGGCTGCTCGCCCAGCGCTTCGACCGCCATTTTCATCGCCAGTCTCGACGCCTGCTTGATATTGATCCGGTCGATCGTCACGGGATCGACGCGGCCTACGCCGACCGCTACGGCTTCGCGCATAATCACGTCGAACAGCTCTTCGCGCTTTTTCTCGGACAGCTTTTTGGAGTCGTCCACGCCTTCGATCTTGAGTCCGGTCGGCAGGATGACCGCCGCCGCGACCACATCTCCGAACATGCAGCCCCGGCCGACTTCGTCGACGCCCGCGATCCGGTCGAAGCCTTCCGCCCACCATTCTTTTTCCAGCGCCGTCCGGTCGATTTCGACTTTGATTTTTTTCGGCTTCGCTGCTTTTTCCTCGCCGCTTTTTTTAACCGCCATACGTTTACCCGCTCCTTTTTTCTTCCCATTTTAACCGATTCGGCTTCCCCGCACATCTTTCCTGCCGGACGTTTTACGAATTTCCATCAAAAAAAGACCGCCGAAATCTCGGCGATCTCCCGCCGCGCTGCCTGCGCGGTCTGCTTGCGTAACGTATTGCTGCGATCCTGTGCTCAGAACGGTTCTTCCAGCGAGAAGCGCCCCATCTTGCCGGCGCGCAGATCGCGCAGGAACAGAATCGACGCTTTCTCCAGATCGACGCGTCCGCCGCTCATCAGGCAGCCGCGTTTGCGTCCGATATTTTCCATGATGCGCACGATCTCGTCCGCGTCGTCGAACACTTCCGGACGCCCGCCCAGTTCGTAGCGCTCCGACAAACGGCCCCAGTAATGCTCCGCGAAGTATTTGATCGCAAAAAACGTCACTTCCTCCACGTTGAGCACATCTTCTTTGATCGCGCCGGTAACGGCCAGCTTCATGCCGACGTTCTGGTCCTCGAACTTCGGCCACAGGATACCCGGCGTATCGAGCAGTTCCATCTCTTTGCCGACTTTGATCCACTGCTGGCCTTTGGTAACGCCCGGACGGTCTCCCGTTTCGGCGATGCTTTTGCCGGCCAGACGGTTGATTAGCGTCGACTTGCCCACATTCGGGATGCCGACGATCAAAGCCCGGATCGCGCGCGGATTCATGCCTTTGGCAATCTGCCGGTCGATCTTTTCTTTAAGCAGCAGCTTCGCCTGAAGCGGAATTTCTTTCATACCCCGGCCGCCCGACGAATCGGTTTCGATCGCCGTATGGCCTTCTTCGCGAAAATATTCGATCCACTTCTTCGTAAGCTCGGGATCGGCCAGATCCGACTTGTTGAGCAGGACGAGCCGCGGCTTGTCCTTGAGGATATCGCCGATCATCGGGTTGCGGCTGGACAGCGGAAGCCGGGCGTCGAGCAGTTCGATCGCCAGATCGATCAGGCTCAGCTTGGCTTCGATCTGACGCCGCGCTCTGGTCATGTGACCGGGAAACCACTGAATTGTCATAACGGTGTTTCACCTCTCCTTGCGGCCGCCCGCCGCAGCTGCGCGGGCCGGCCGGTCATGCCTGTTAATGATTGACGATATGCAGATCGCTAAACGGCCAGAATACCAGGTCGGCGCGGCCGGTAATGTCTCCGTAAGGAACGTAGCCGATCATCCGGCTGTCTTTGCTGTTGGGGCGGTTGTCGCCCATCACGAACACGTGTCCCGCCGGAACGGTGCCGTCCGGGAATTCCGTATTCGGGAAATTGGTGTCGTTGTTGTACGTGTAACCGTTGGCATGAGCCTGGTCGAGCGCGCTCTGGATATACGGTTCGCTGATTTCTTTCCCGTTGACCGTAACCACGTCGCCTTCCACGCTGACCGTATCGCCCGGCACCGCGATAACGCGCTTGATAAATTCTTTATTGTCCTCGGACGGAACTTTGAACACGATAACCTCGTCCTTTTTCGGCGGACGAATATCGAACAAAATTTTGTTGACGATTACTCGCTCATGCGTATGGAAATTAGGCTCCATCGACTGTCCGTCCACCATATAAGGCGCAAACAGCAGCCAGCGGATCACAAAGACCAGTACCAGGGCGATAGCGATGGCTTTGATCCACTCCAGCGTCTCGCTTTTCACTTTGTTTTTCGGGTTTTTGCGGTCGTTTTCAGGTTCCGCGGCGGGACGATTTACGTTTTCTTCCATAGCTTGCCCTCTCTCCTTACGCTTGTTGTCCAAACATCAGCATTTTGCAAAACCATCCGTCCGCGGCTCGATCGCGCCTACTGCGCAATGACCGCATCCTGCGCCGTCCGGTTTTGAGAAATGCTCATATTGACCGCGAGGCACCGCCTCCGGCTTGAGAATAAAACGAAAGGAGCTTGTTTCCAAGCTCCCCTTGTTTCGTCCGTTTGCGGCTTCCCCGAAAGGAAGATTAACGGCGAATTTCTTTAATTCTGGCTGCTTTACCGCGCAGTTCGCGCAGGTAGTACAGTTTGGCGCGACGTACCTTACCGTGACGCACCACTTCGATTTTGTCGATTTTAGGCGAGTTGATCGGGAACGTTCTTTCCACGCCTACGCCGTAAGAAATCTTACGAACGGTAAAGGTTTCGGCGATGCCGCCGCCTTTGCGCTTGATCACGACACCCTCGAACAACTGGATACGCTCGCGAGTTCCCTCGATAACCTTAACGTGCACTTTCAAAGTGTCGCCGGGACGGAAGCTCGGGATATCTTTGCGCAGTTGTTCTTCTGTCAGAGCTTGAATCAGATTCATGTTTGTTTCCTCCTTCCACACATGCGTTCATACGTCTTCTTCGGAAACTGTTTTCCGCCTCATCATCCGCAGAGGACCGCAAGATTACACAACGGATTGATTCTACCATGGAATATCATAAAAAGGCAAGCGGTTCGACGAATAAAATTCCGTTTGTTCTTTCTACCATTTCGACGAACCGGACGATCGGCCTCCGCCGCTTTTGCCGCCTCCCCAGGAAGAGCCGCCGCTCGAACGGCCGCCTCCCCAGCTGGAACCGCCGGAAGACCGGCCGCCTCCGGGACGCCCTCCCCCGAAACCGCCGCCAAACCCGCCTCCGAAGCCTCCGCCGGGTCCGCCGCCCGTGCGCCGGCTGTTGGCCCGCTGCACGGCGCGCCGGTAATCGCGTTCCATCTCGTCCAGCACCTGGCGCCCGTAAGCCGCCTGGGCCAGCGCTTCTTCGAATCGGCCGATCGCGATCAGACGCCGCGCTTCCGCTTCGAATTCCCCGTAACGGTTCGCATAAGGACGCGTTTGCAGATATCCGCGGTAAGACTGCTCGCGGCCGACGAAGTCGCCGCTCAGCCCGCTGAGCTGGCTCAGCGCCTGGTCGCGCCGCTCCTGCAGCTCCCGGACATGCTGCGCGAAGTCCGCCGCGTTCCGCTCGTAAGCGGCCAGCAGCGGCTCCGCGCTCAACAGATCGGCCGGCTGGCGCCGAAGATCCGCCAGCACCGCCGCACCTTCGCCTTCGGCGTTGATCAGCGCCCGGTCGTATTCGGGCATCGTCACGCCGAGCGCACGGTACGACGCGCCGGCCTGGCGGAACACGCTGCGCGCGCCTTCGTAGCGCTGCTCGGCCGCGCTGCGCTGCGCGTCCAGTTCACCCGCATACGCGAGCGCTTCGCGCATATGCTCCCGGGCCGACGACGCCAGCTTGTCGGTGCGGTCGCTTTTCTCGCGCGCCGCTTTGTAATATTGAACCTGCGGATTGAGCGCCGACCGGATCTCCGGCAGCAGCCGGTTTACTTCTTCGGCGGCTTTGCCGATCTCGGCATAGCGTTCGCGCTGCGCGGAGAGATGCGACTCCGCGTAGCGGCCGCGCAGTTCGCCGAGCTCCTGCTCGTAGCGCGGCTTGAATGCTTCGATCTCGCCCAGCAGCGTTTCGGCATCGCGCAGCGATTCGGCGGACGTGCGCCGGCTGTCCAGGCGTCTGCGCACGATATCTTTCGCTTCCGCGATCCGGTCTTCGATTCCCTGCGCGCATTCTTGCGCCGCCGGCACGTCGCCGGCTTGAATCAGCCCGTTCAAACGCTGCGTCTCGGCGCCTGCGTCGCTGAGCACCCGGAACGGATCTTCTTCGGTCAGCAGCAGTCCTTCCCGTTCGACTACCGGACGCAGCTCGCGCTCCGCGGCCACGATCCTGCCCGGCCAGTCGGCCGCATCGGCCGCGAGCCGCCGCAGCGCTTCGATATTCGCGGAGATCGTTTTCAACCGCTCCAGCGCCTGCTCGGCCGGCGCGGACGCCTGGATCACGTCGAACTCGTCCAGTCCGTCCGCCCG
Source organism: Saccharibacillus sp. CPCC 101409 (assembly GCF_030518235.1). Classification (GTDB taxonomy): domain Bacteria; phylum Bacillota; class Bacilli; order Paenibacillales; family Paenibacillaceae; genus Saccharibacillus. The sequence continues at coordinate 137,372 of NZ_JAULSA010000005.1, forward strand.
TTCGAACAAAGCCGCCGCGGCGTCGAACTCTTTTTGCAGCGAATCGAGCGGATATCCCGTTTCTTCGCGCAGCTTCCCGAGCGCCTGGCGCGTCTCCTCGGCCAGCGTCCGCGCTTCGCTTACGCGCCGGCGCACATCGGCAAAGCTGGCCGAAACCGACTCGTAGCGGCCGCTCAGCGCGTCTACGCGGCCTCCCCAGTCTTCCGTTTCTCTAGTCAGCGTATCAAGTTCTTTGCGCTTGGCGCCGGACGCGAACGCCCCGATCCGGAATCCATCGAGCCGCGCCGTCAGTTCGCCGCCCGATTGATGCAGCCCGACGGCTTCTTTGCTGATGCTTTCGGCTTCTTTCAGCGTTTCGCCCTGCACAAAGCCCATCTCCACCTCGCGGAACAGATCCGATACCATGATGCCGTCCACTTTGGCCGACCAGTCTTTTTGCCGGCTTTTCAGCTCCTGCGCCCGCTTCTTGACGCGCGAACCGGCTCTGAACGTGCTGACCAGCACATAAAGCGCGACGCCCAACACGGCCAGCCCCAGCAGCGCGTACAGCCAGCCGCCGCCAAACGATCCGCTTTGCGACCTGCCGTCCGACACCAGTCCGGATCCGGAAGACGAAGCAGCCCCGGCGGAGCCGCTGTTGACGTACTCGCCCACCGCCAGCGCTCCGGCCGCCGGACCTTCGCTCGACGCGGCCGGCACGAAGGCGCGGTCGAGAATATTCTGGGCGTCGCCGAGCGCCGCATTGTCCAACTCCAGATGCGCGGTGTTCGGATTCGTCACGATCAGCAGCAGCAGTTCGTTCCGGTCCAGGTTCCAGTTCTCGTAAGTCCGGGCGGAGAGCCGCGCGGCTTCGCTGTCGCTCATGCCGGTTTCCGTCAATACGTATACGGTATACGTTCCGCTTGAAAGCTCCCGCTCCAGCCGGTCGATCTCGCTCCGGCTGAACAGTCCCGCTTCATCCGTTACGATCCCGCTGCGCTGCGGGCTGGACGCCGTCGCCGCAGGCACGGCCGCCGCAAACAGCAGCAGCACGGCAAACAGCAGCGGCATAATCGCTCTTATCTTCCTGCCTTTCATATGCATCCTCCATTCTTCTTTCCGCTGCCGGCGGCTGCGCCGGCTTCCCTCTCTCACCTATGTAACCTTACCGTCTCCGGTTGTCCCTTCCAGTTTAGCATTTTCCGATAAAAAAGAATAAAAGCCGTTTACCGATCGACGGCGATTCGGTCGTCCGCGCGACTTCCGGCAGTATCGAGATCACCCGTTAACGCGCCGATCGTTTGCGTTCAAAGCAGAAAAACCCCGTGAATTCCGTTCAGGAAATTCACGGGGTTTCTTTTATATCACGAACGCTTATCTATTTGTTTGCGATTTATTCGCTTTTCTCCCGTTCGCTCCGCTCCTCTTCTTCACGCTTCAATTCTTCCAGCCACTTCAGCTCCTGCTTGTTCAACTCCAGCTTTACAAGCAGATCCGGCCGGCGCTGGAGCGTCCGGCGCAGCGATTCGCGGCGGCGCCACGCTTCGATATTCGCATGATGTCCGGACATTAGAATATCCGGTACTTTCATGCCGCGAAATTCGGTCGGACGCGTGTAGTGCGGATATTCCAGCAGCCCCGTGCTGAACGAATCGGTCACGGCGCTGCTTTCGTTGCCGAGCACGCCCGGCAGCAGCCGGACCGTGCTGTCGATCATGACCATCGCCGGCAGCTCGCCGCCGGTCAGCACATAGTCTCCGATCGAAATCTCGTCGGTGACGAGTCCGGTACGGATACGCTCGTCGTATCCTTCGTAATGCCCGCAGATAAAGATCAGATGATCTTCGCGCGAGAATTCTTCCGCTTTGCGCTGCGTAAACGTTTCGCCCTGCGGACACAGCAGCACGATGCGCGGCTTCGAAGACTCGCCGCTTCCGGGCGCCGCCTCTGCGCTTTCCGATTCCTTTTTGCGCAGCAGGTCTTCGACCGCCGCATAGATCGGCTCGGCTTTCAGCACCATGCCTCCGCCCCCGCCGTAAGGCGTATCGTCGACCTGTCCGTGCTTGTTGTTGGCGTAATCGCGAAAATTGACCGCCGACAGCGACACAATTCCGCGGTCACGCGCTTTGCCGAGGATGCTGGCGCCGAATACGCCTTCGAACATTTCCGGAAACAAAGTCAGCACGTCGATCCGCATCAGTCGAGCAGTCCTTCCATCACTTCGATGCGAACGACTTTCTTCTGCACATCGACGTCTTTGACGATATCTTCGATAAACGGAATCAGCAGCTCTTTGCCACCTTTTCCTTTGACGACCCATACATCGTTGGCGCCCGGCGTCAGGATATCTTTGACGATGCCCAATTCTTGGCCGTGCTCGTCCAGAACGGCGCAGCCGATAATCTCGTGGAAATAATAAGCGTTCTCTTCGGCTTCGACCGCTTCTTTTTTCGGCACTTTGACGTCCCAGCCTTTATACTTCTCGACCTGGTTGATATTGTCGTAACCGTCCAGCTTGACGATATAGACGTTTTTCTGTTCGCGGGCGGCGATCACTTTCACCTTGAGCGGAGAGCCTCCCTCCGGCTCGATCAGCAGCAGTTCTTTGCCGGCGGCAAAGCGCATCTCGGGGAAATCGGTATACGGAAAAATTTTCAATTCTCCCCGTATGCCGTGCGTATTCGCCACTTTGCCCACGCTCAAAAAGTTCGATTCGATCTTCGAATTCATGATTGCGTTCCTACCTCTCTATCTAAAATCGTTTTATCTTCAAATTCGTTTGAATCGCAGTCTTGACTACGTACGAAAAGGGGCTAGGAAGACAATCTCCTAACCCCTTTTCGTATATCTTTAAGACCGGAAAGCGTCGATGCGCGAAACGTGCCAAACAAGTTCGACCCGCCGCGCACGAAGCCTTTCCCTTTTAAGACTGGATATCCACGGTAACCCGCTTGTCCAGTTTGACTGCTGCCGACGTCACGACCGTACGCAGCGCCTTGGCGATCCGTCCCTGCTTCCCGATGATCTTGCCTACGTCGTCGGGATGCACGGAGAGTTCGTATACGACCAGGGACTCTTTCTCTACGGTACGGACCGTGACGTCTTCCGGATGATCGACCAGAGCTTTTGCGATAACCGCTACTAACTGTTCCACGTCAACCCCTCCGAGTCACTGTCTTATTTTTGCAGTTTGGCTTCATGGAATTTCTTCATGATGCCGGCTTTGCTCAGCAGGTTGCGAACGGTATCGGACGCTTGCGCGCCGGTTTGCAGCCAAGCCAAAGCTTTTTCTTCGTTGATGTTTACTACTTGCGGTTCAGCGACCGGGTTGTAGTAACCAATCTCCTCGATAAAGCGTCCATCACGCGGGGAACGGGAATCCGAAACCACGATACGATAGAAAGGCGCTTTATGCGCACCCATACGCTTCAGACGAATGCGAGTTGCCACGAAAATCACCTCCTTCAAGAAATAAACGGCTTTAAATGCCGTGTCGGCTGTTAGCCTTTATGGAAATGTTCCTTCTCCGCTCAGCGGAACGGGAAACGCATGCCCTTGCTCATTTTTTGCATCTGCTTCATCGCTTTGTTTTTGCCGCCGCCTTTGGGGTCCATCATGCCCGACAGCTGCTTCATCATTTTCTTCATCTCGTCGAACTGCTTGATAAGGCGGTTGACTTCCGAAAGCGACGTGCCGCTGCCTACCGCGATGCGCTTGCGCCGGCTATAGTTGATAATATCCGGCGTTTGCTTCTCGGCGCTGGTCATCGAATGCACGATCGCTTCGATCCGGCCGACCTGCTTGTCGTCGACTTTCAAATCGGTCTTCTGCTTCATCTTGTTCATGCCCGGGATCATATCCATGATCTGATCCAGCGGACCGAGCTGCTTGACCTGTTCCATCTGCTCCAGGAAATCGTCGAAAGTGAATTCGGCGTTGCGCATCTTGCGCTCCATTTCCTTCGCTTTGTTCTCGTCGATACCGGCCTGCGCTTTCTCGATCAGCGACAGCATGTCGCCCATGCCGAGAATACGCGACGCCATCCGTTCCGGGTGGAACGGCTCCAGCGCGTCCAGCTTCTCGCCGAGCGAGATAAACTTGATCGGACAGCCGGTTACGGCTTTGACCGACAGCGCCGCGCCGCCGCGGGTATCCCCGTCGAGCTTGGTCAGCACGACCCCGGTCAGCGACAGCTGCTCGTTGAAGCTCTGCGCGACATTGACCGCGTCCTGACCGGTCATGGCGTCCACGACCAGCAGCACTTCGTCCGGTTTGGTTTCCGTATGGATCTGCTTGAGCTCGTCCATCAGCTGCTCGTCGATATGCAGGCGGCCCGCCGTATCGATAATCACGTAGTCGTGGCCTTTGTCTTTCGCCATCTGCAGACCCTGACGGGCGATCTCGACCGGGCTGACCTGGTCGCCGAGCGAGAACACGGGAACATTGATCTGTTCGCCGAGCACCTGGAGCTGCTTGATCGCCGCCGGACGATAAATATCGCCCGCCAGCAGCAGCGGCCGGCTGCCCTGCTTCTGAAGCATCTTGGCAAGTTTGCCGGTCGTGGTCGTTTTGCCCGCGCCCTGCAGACCCGCCATCATGATGACGGTCGGCGGCCGATTGTTCTTGTTCAGCTTCGACTGCGTGCCGCCCATCAGATCGGTCAATTCTTTGTTGACGATATCGATAATGACCATACCCGGCGTAAAGCTTTCGGAGACTTCTTTGCCAAGCGCTTTTTCTTTGACCTTGGCGACGAAGTCTTTCACGACTTTGAAGTTGACGTCGGCTTCCAGCAGCGCCAGGCGCACTTCGCGCATCGCGTCGTTCACGTCTTCTTCCGAGACTTTGCCTTTGCCCCGCAGCTTGCCGAACACGTTCTGCAGCCTGGTTGTCAATCCTTCGAATGCCATCGTTTCACCCCCGTCTCACCCTTGATCTGTATCGTTTCTCTTCTATTATATATCGTCTATATATCGTCTTCCCTTATATATCGAACTTACCGCTGCGACCTCCGCGCAATCCGCCCGCTTATTCCAGCGACTGCAGTTTGTCCGCGATCCGGCCGAGTTCCTGCCGCGTGTCTTCCGGCAGCGTCTCGCTCGACGCCATCGTTTCAAGCACGCGAATTTCCTGCATTCGGCTTTCGTGCCGCTGCAGCAGGGCCAGCTTGGCTTCGTAATTCTCCAATGTCTGCTCCGCCCGTTTGATATGTTCGTACACCGCCTGGCGGCTGATTTCGAATTCCGCCGCGATCTCGCCGAGCGAGAAATCGTCGTGGAAATAATACTTCAGAAATGTCTGCTGCTTCTCCGTCAGGAGCCGCTCGTAAAACGCGAACAGCAGGTTGATCCGGTTCGTCTTTTCCAGACGGCTTTCCTGAGTCATCCGGAACGCTCCTCTCGTCAAGGGAAAACACTTTACACATCAATCAACGTTCCCTATCATACCGAATACACGGGGAGATGTCAAGCGTTTGTGCTTAACATGTGGAGGTGTTTTCGGAAAAAATTTTAAGGGCGGTTTTTTTAGCGTCCGGCCCTCCCCGAGCGCTGACTTCCTTAATTCGATTGGAATCTGCTTTGAAGATTTTATTCGAAGAAACGGCCTTCCCAAATTCGATTGAAATCGCTCCCGTGTACGAAAAGAAAGCCGGTTGAACCGTCCGGCTTTCTTTGTCGGTCTATTGGAAGTCGCTTTGGGGATTCTGGGAAGGCTTTAAGGAAGCAGGTACATCAAAATGCAGAAAAAGTGTAGGATACTCCCCGCCAGCACGAACAAATGCCAGATGGCATGATGGTAAGGAAAAGCCCGCCAGACGTAGAAGATCGTGCCCACGGTATACATCAGGCCGCCGGCTACGAGCAGGTGGATGCCTTCGGCGGGAACGGCAGCGGTCAGCGCGCCCCAGGCCAGTACGATCAGCCAGCCCATCAGCAGATAGAACAGCGTGGACATAAACAGAAACTTTTTGACGAAAAACGCTTTGAATACGACACCGCCGATCGCGATGCCCCAGACCAGTCCGAACAAAGTCCAACCGAGCGGTCCGCGAACCGCGGTCAGCATAAACGGCGTGTACGTACCGGCAATAAACACATAGATGGAGGAATGGTCCATAAACTCGAAAAAGTCTTTGACCTTCCCCTCCCGGAAACTGTGCACCAGCGTCGAGTTCATATACAGCAGCAGCATGGTCACTCCGTAAACGGTGAAACTGACGACATGCCATGCGCTGCCTTTGAGACTGGCGAAAACGATCAGCAGCACGAGCGCCGCGATGCTGAGCGCGGCTCCGACGCCGTGCGTAACCGCGTTGGCGACTTCTTCCCGGCGGGAATACGTATGCGTGTTGGCCATATGGAGCATTCCTCCCTTTCTGTTTGCGACATGACAAACTTCATGCCTCGATTATAACCGCTGTCGAGCCGCGGCGCCACTTTGCGCCGGGGTTATTCCGGCTGCTGAACCTCGCCGTTTTCGTCGACCAGCTCTTCGTCGATCAGTCCGGCGAACAGCGCGTGCACGAACTGCTCCGAATCGAATTCCTGCAAATCTTCCATCTTCTCGCCCAGGCCGACCAGTTTGACCGGGATATTCAATTCCTGGCGGATCGCCACGACGATGCCGCCTTTGGCCGTGCCGTCGAGCTTGGTCAGCACAAGGCCGGTTACGCCGCTTTTCTCGCCGAACAATTTGGCCTGGCTGAGCGCGTTCTGGCCCGTCGTCGCGTCGAGCACCATCAGCACTTCGTGCGGAGCGCCGGGAATCTCGCGCTGGATCACGCGGAAGATCTTGTTCAGTTCGTCCATCAGGTTGCTTTTGTTCTGGAGACGGCCCGCCGTATCGCAAATCAGCACGTCGGCGCGGCGCTGCTTCGCGGCCTGCACAGCGTCGTACATCACGGCCGCCGGGTCGGAACCCGCCTGCTGCTTGATGACTTCAACGCCTGTACGGTTCCCCCAGACTTCAAGCTGTTCGATCGCTCCGGCGCGGAATGTATCGCCGGCCGCGAGCAGCACTTTTTTGCCTTCGTTTTTGAATTTGTGCGCAAGCTTCCCGATCGTCGTCGTTTTGCCGACGCCGTTGACGCCGACGAACAAGATCACGGTGATGCCGTCCGGGTTCGTCTTGAGCGCATTGTCTTCTTCGCCGCGCAGCAGTTCGACCAGCTTCTCGGACAATACCGGACGCAGTTCGCTCGCGTCGCTCAAGCGGCGTTTTTTCACTTCCGCGCGCAGATCTTCGACCAGCTCCATGACGGTATTGACCCCGACATCGGCGCCGATCAGAATCTCTTCCAGCTCTTCGTAAAACTCTTCGTCGATCTTGCGGCGGCGGACCATCAGGTTCGAGACGCGCTCCACGAATCCTTTGCGCGTTTTCTCCAGTCCGTCTTTAAATTGTTTGGTGACCGAATCGGTCTTGCCCGCGATGCTGTCTTTCAGCTTTCGAAAAAAGCTCATGCTCGATCTTGCCTCCAGTCGTGGATTCGAATAATATAAGATCTCGCTCCGGCTGTCCGCCGGAACGCTGCCTTGCCGCAATCAGGCGATACCGATCTCCTCGTCTTCCAGCTTTACGGAAACCAGCTTGGATACGCCGCCTTCTTCCATTGTGACGCCGTACAGCACATCCGCTTCTTCCATCGTGCCTTTGCGGTGCGTGACGACGATAAACTGCGTTTGTTCCGCGAATTCCCGCAGATACTGCGCAAACCGCGTTACATTCGATTCGTCCAGCGCCGCTTCGACTTCGTCCAGCACGCAGAACGGAACCGGCTTGACGTGCAGAATCGCGAATAGCAGCGCCATCGCCGTCAGCGCGCGCTCGCCGCCAGACAGCAGCTGCAGGTTTTGCAGCTTTTTGCCCGGAGGCTGGGCGACGATATCGATCCCCGTTTCCAGCATATTGTCCGGATCGAGCAGGACGAGGTCGGCGCGGCCTCCGCCGAACAGCTTCGAGAATACGCTGCCGAACTGGCGGCGGATACTGTCGAACGTCGTTTTGAACCGTTTGGACATCTCCTCGTCCATCTCTCGGATCACGAGATACAGCTGCGCTTTGGCTTCCATCAGATCGTTTTTCTGTTCGCTCAGGAAGTTGTAGCGCTCGCTGACCCGCTCGTATTCTTCGATCGCGCCCAGATTGACCTCGCCCAGCAGCGCGATTCCGCGCTTGATCTCGCGCACGTCCAGGCGCGCCGCTTCCGGGTCTTCCGGCAGTTCGTAGCGCTGCTGCGCCAGCTCGTAGCCGATGCCGTATTCCTCCGTCAGCTTTTGCAGCGTGTTTTCCAGCTCCACATCGAGCCGGGTCGCCTGGATCTCCGTATGGCGGATACTTTCCTCGACCGTTTTGAGTTCGCCGCGATGCTTGTGCGTTTCGCTTTCGCGCTCCTGCAGGTTGCGCTGGCGTTCGGTCCGCTCCAGCCGCTTCTCGTCCAAAGTCTCCTGCGTGCCGCTTTTGAGTTCTTTGGCTTCTTTCAGTTCGCGCACATGGTCTTCGGCGTCTTTGATATTCGCCGCAAGCTCCGCTTCCGCGCCGCGCAGCATTTTGCGGCGGTCGGCAAGCTGGCCGGAGAACGTGCCGTTTTCTTCGCCGAGGCGGCTCAGCCGTTCTTCGAGCGAAGCCGTTTCCTGGCCGAGCCGGCTTTCCTGCACGCGCAGCTCGGTCAGATGCCCTTGCAGTTCTTCCTTCGCGGATTCGCCCGCTTTGCGCGCGAATTCGGCCGCGGCGATCGCCTGGCGGTTCGCCGCTTCCTCGGCTTCCAGCTCTTTGAGCCGCCGCTCGGCTTTTTGGCGGGTTTCGCCCGCGCTTTCCAGCTCCTCGGCATAGCCGGAGCGCTCTTCGCCGTGCAGCGCGAACTGCTCGTTGACGTGCCGCAGCCCGTGCCGGGTCTGCTTGAGCTCGCCGTCCAGCCGCTGCTCTTCGGCGCGCAGCGAATCGCCGCGCTCGCGCAGCTCGCCCAGCCGGACTTCGCTTTGGCCGGCCTGCTCGCCGTTTTCGCGTTCTTCGCGCGATAGCCGCGATATCTCGCGTTCGCTTTCTTTGATCTCGCGGTCCAGCTGTTCCAGCGCTCGCTTGCGCCCGAGCAGGCTGCCGCCGCGCCGGTTCTGGCTGCCGCCGGTCATGGAGCCGCCGGCGTTGACCAGGTCGCCGTCCAGCGTGACTACGCGGTAACGGTAATTCAACCGGGACGCGATGCCGTTCGCGTCCTCCAGATGCTCGGCGACGACCAGGCCGCCGAGCAGACTTCCGACGATGCCGCCGTAGCGCTCGTCGGCCTGCACCAGTTCGGCGCCGATGCCGACGAATCCCTGCGCGCCGCTCGCGGCGCGCTTGTCGCTCTCCGACATATGGCGGGGGCGGATCACGTCGAGCGGCAGGAAGGTCGCGCGCCCGAGCTGCCGCTGCTTCAGATAGCCGATCGCTTTGCGCGATAAGGCTTCGTTCTCCATGACGATATGCTGGAGCGAAGCGCCCAGCGCCGTCTCGATCGCCGTTTCCACCTGCTGCGGAACGGTGATCAGTTCCGCGACCGCGCCGTGCACGCCTTCGAGCTGGCGGCTGCGCGAAGCGCGCAGCACTTCTTTGACGCCGGCCATAAAGCCTTCGAAGTCTTCCTGCATCTCTTTCATCGTATCGCGGCGCGACACGAGCGCTTCGCGCTTTTGTTCCCATTTGCGCGCGGAAGACGAGCTGTCGGACGCTTTTTTTTGCAGCGCGTGCAGCTTCTCGCTTTCTTCGATATACGAGCGGCGCAGCGCGGCGATATCGCGCGACGCTTGTTCAAGCGCCGACTGGCGTTCGCTCTGCTCGCGCTCCAACTTTTCTTTCTCCGCTTCCCAGCGGCCGGATTCTTCGTCGACGCGGTTCATCCGCCGCATCACGCCTTCTTTTTGCTGGTCCGCGTAGCGGATCTCGTTGCGCGTTTGCGCCATTTTGTTCATGAGCTCCAGCAGGTCGCCTTTGAGCTTTTCTTCCTGCTCGTGGCTGATGCCTTCGGTTACGCCGGTCAGCTTGGCCTGCTCCGCCGACAATTCGGCGCGCAGCAGTTCCAGATCGGCTTTGGCCGCGTTCAGCCGGCTTTGCACGAAAGCCGCTTCCTGCTTGCGCTGGTCGAAGCGTTCGCCGTCGCTTTCGATCGCGGCTTTGAGCTGCTCTCTCGATTGCTCGAGATTGCGGCGGCGCTCCTCCAGCAGCTTGGCGTAGCCTTCCGACTTCTCCGACAGCTCGCTGTAGCGGAGCAGCCGGCTTTGCAGTTCTTCGATCTCGTCTTCGACCGCCCGCAGCGCCTGACGGTCGCTGTCGAGCTTGCGGTCGTGCGCTTCGACGATTTCCGCCAGCGCGGAGCGCTGCTCTTCCAGCCCGGCCAGCTTGTTCGAAGCTTCGGTCCAGGCCCGGTGAATCTCCCCGATCTGATAGACGAACAGCGCGATTTCCTTGTCTTTAAGTTCTTCTTTCAACGTCTTGTAGCGCTGCGCTTTCTCCGCCTGCTGCTTGAGCGGCCCGATCTGGTCTTCCAGCTCGGTGACCAGGTCGTGGATGCGCAGCAGATTCTGCTCGGTGTCGGCCAGCTTGCGGTTCGCTTCTTTTTTGCGGGATTTATATTTGACGATGCCGGACGCTTCTTCGAAAATGCCTCTGCGGTCCTCGGAACGGGTGCTCAGGATCTCTTCGATCCGCCCCTGCCCGATAATCGAATAGGCTTCTTTGCCGATGCCCGTATCCATAAACAGTTCCGTAATATCTTTCAGCCGGCACGGCTGGCGGTTGATCAGGTATTCGCTGTCTCCGCTGCGGTGAACGCGCCTCGTGACGGTCACTTCGCCGAAATCGAGCGCGAGCACATGATCGGTGTTGTCGAGCGTCAGCGATACTTCGCCGTAATTGACCGCTTTGCGGGCGTCGCTGCCCGCGAAGATGATGTCTTCCATTTTGCCGCCGCGCAGACTTTTGGCGCTCTGTTCCCCCAGAACCCAGCGAATGCCGTCGGAAATATTGCTTTTGCCGCTTCCGTTCGGACCGACGACCGCGGTAATGCCGCGGACGAATTCCATTTCCGTTTTGTCGGCGAACGATTTGAATCCGGCGAGTTCGATCCGTTTCAGATACATGACCGGAGCTCACCTCCCCCGTTTAATGTGGTGTCTTCTTACAACGAAAAGAGCAAAAAGCGGCACAGGCAGATTCGGACAGAACCGATTGAAGCTTGCGGCCGCTCTTTGCTCTTTACTTGTAGCTTACAGTTTCAGCGTTTCCAGCGCCGCAGCCGCGGCCTGCTGCTCCGCTTCTTTCTTGGAACGGCCGGTTCCGCGGCCCAGGCTGCGCTCGCCCATATACACTTCGGATACGAATTCGCGCTCGTGCGCGGGCCCGCGCTCCTCGACGATCCGGTACTCGAGCACGCCCAGATTGTGATGCTGGGTCAGTTCCTGAAGCTCCGTTTTGAAATCGCTCATTTGCAGCTTGCCATCCCAGGCGACCTGCGGGAAGACGTAACGCTCCAGGAAAAAGCGCACCGGCTCCAGGCCCTGGTCGAGATACAGCGCGCCGACAAACGATTCGAACACATCGGCGAGCAGAGCCGGACGGCTGCGGCCGCCCGTCAGTTCTTCGCCTTTGCCGAGCAGCACGTAGGCGCCGAAATTCAGCGATTCCGCAAACTTGACCAGCGAAGGCTCGCACACGATCGCCGCGCGCAGCTTGGTCAGCTCGCCTTCCGGACGGCCGGGAAAACGGTTGTAGAGAAATTCCGACACTGTCAGCTCCAGGACCGCGTCGCCCAGAAATTCGAGCCGCTCATTGTCATGATGCTGACTGAACCGGTGTTCGTTGACATACGACGCATGCGTAAAAGCCTGCTTTAGCAGAGGCTTGTCCGCAAACTGGATTCCTAGTTTCTGCTGAAGTTGTTTCAGATCTCCGCTCAACGTTCCGGCTCCTTACGCTTCGAATTTTTTGAGAATGACGGAAGCGTTATGGCCTCCGAACCCGAACGAGTTCGACATGACGATGTTCAGATCCGCTTTGCGGGCCTTGTTCGGCACATAGTCGAGATCGCATGCTTCATCCTGGTTGTCGATATTGATCGTCGGGGCGAGAATCTGATTCTCCAGCGAAAGCGCGCAAATAACCGCTTCCACGCCGCCGGCCGCGCCCAGCAGGTGTCCGGTCATCGACTTGGTCGAACTGACCGCAATCTTGTAGGCGTGATCGCCCAGCGCCGATTTGACCGCCGTCGTCTCGGACCGGTCTCCGGCCGGCGTGGACGTGCCGTGCGCGTTGATGTAATCCAGATCTTCCGGCTGGAGTCCGGCGCTCTTAAGCGCCATCTTCATGCAGCGCGCCGCGCCGTCCGGATCGGGATCGGTCATATGGTGCGCGTCCGCGCTCAGTCCGTAGCCGATCACTTCGGCATAGATGTGCGCGCCGCGCGCCTGCGCGTGCTCCAGCGATTCGAGAATGAATACGCCCGCGCCTTCGCCCATAACGAAACCGTCGCGGTCCTTGTCGAACGGACGGCTGGATTTCTCCGGCTCGTCGTTGCGCGTGGACATCGCCCGCATGGCGCCGAAGCCCGCGAGTCCCGTCGGACGGATCGTCGCTTCCGCGCCGCCGCAGATCATCGCGTCGGCATCGCCGCGCGCGATCAGCTTGAACGAGTCGCCGATCGAATGCGTGCCCGTCGCGCAGGCCGTGACGACCGTGGTATTCGGGCCTTTGGCGCCGAGTTTGATCGAGACGTCGCCCGAGCCCATATTCGCGATCATCATCGGGATAAAGAACGGGCTGACCCGTTTCGGTCCTTTTTGCGTCAGGGTCGTAAACTGGTCTTCCCACGTGCCGAGGCCGCCGATGCCGGAACCGACGATAACGCCAACCCGTTCCGCTTCGATATTGCCGCCGATCTTAAGCCCGCTGTCTTGAAGCGCTTCGGAAGAAGCCGCGTACGCGAATTGCACATAGCGGTCCATCTTGCGGGCTTCTTTGCGTTCCACATAGTCTTCCGGGTTGAAGTCGTGAATCTCCGCGGCAATCTGCGTCGAGTATTCGCTGACATCGAAGCTCTCGATGCGCGAAATGCCCGATTTGCCTGCAAGCAAGTTGTTCCAAAACGTTTCCACGTCCTTGCCGAGGGAAGTCACGACTCCCATACCGGTAACGACTACTCTGTGCTGCTGCTCCATATGGGTCACCTCATATATTGACATCTATTATTGACGAAATACCGGACTTCCCCGTTCGGAATCGGTCCGGCATTCTTGTTGTTTCCGTAAATGAAGGAGAAGTCCCGAGCCGGCTCTGTGAAGAAGCGCGGAGCGGGACCCTTAAACGCCCTTAGGTATGCGATTGTATGTAGCTCACAACGTCACCTACGGTCGTGATTTTCTCTGCGTCTTCGTCAGAGATCTCCAAGTCGAATTCGTCTTCGAGCTCCATTACCAATTCGACCACGTCGAGCGAGTCCGCTCCGAGATCTTCTTTGAAAGAAGCTGTCGGCGTAACCTCCGCTTCGTCAGCGCCAAGGCGGTCAACGACGATGCGAGTTACGCGTTCCATTACATCAGACATTCCGGTTCACCTCCTCTTCAAATGGTATTATACGAGAAGCTCCGCCAAAAAGCCACTATTTACATGGTTGACATGGACTTACATGTACATCCCGCCGTCGACATGCAGGACTTGTCCCGTCATGTACGAGGCATCGGGCGAAACCAGAAAAGCGACGGCCGTCGCGACTTCCTCCGGACGGCCGAGACGATTCAGCGGAATGCCGGCGAGCAGCCCGCTTTTGATCTCGTCGGACAGGACGTCCGTCATGTCCGTGTCGATAAAGCCCGGAGCGACGCAGTTGACCGTAATGCCGCGGCTGCTGAACTCGCGCGCGCACGATTTGGTCATGCCGATCACGCCCGCTTTGGCGGCCGTGTAGTTCACCTGGCCGGCGTTGCCGATCGCGCCGACGACCGACGAGATATTGACGATCCGTCCCGAGCGCTGCTTCATCATGGGCCGGGTTACGGCTTTGATGCAGTTGAACACGCCTTTGAGGTTCGTTTCGATCACGTCGTCGAATTCTTCTTCCTTCATGCGCATCACCAGATTGTCGCGCGTGATGCCCGCGTTGTTGACCAGGATATCGAGACTGCCGAATTCGGCCGTGACGGCTTTGATCAGTTCTTCCGCTTCGGCGCTTTTGCCCACGTTCGCTTTGAACGCCGCGGCTTTGACGCCGAGGTCTTCCAGCTCTCGCACGACTTCGAGCGCGGCGGCTTCGTTGCCGGCGTAATTGACGGCGACGTTGGCGCCTCGTCGGCCCAGTTCGAGCGCGATTGCCCGGCCGATGCCGCGCGAAGCGCCCGTTACGAGAGCGTTCTGTCCCTGGATATTCCGTTCCATGCTATTCCTCCCGTTGCGAAGCGGCCGGGCAATGCCTGCGTCCTGTCGCGGACAAGCCCCCGGTCGCGCTTGCGAAATAAAGTCCGCCGTTGTTTGCCCGGCCGGTCAAAAGCCGGTCAAGCCAGCGCTTCGGCAAGCGCGTCCGCGCTTTCCATGCTGTTCACGCTGAATACGCGCACGGTCTTGTCGATCTTCTTGACCAGGCCGGTCAGCACGCTGCCCGGGCCGATCTCCACGAACGTATCGACGCCTTCGCCGATCAGCCACTGCACGCTGTCTTCCCACAGCACGGGCGAGTACACCTGGCTGATCAGCGACTGCCGCACGTCTTCCGCGCCGGAGACCGGGCGGGCGCCGACATTGGCGACCACCGGCAGAGAGCCGTCGGAAAAATTCACTTCCGCCAGCTTGGCGCCCAGCTTCTCCGCCGCTTCCTTCATGAGCGAGGAATGGAACGGTCCGCTCACTTCCAGCGCAATCGCCCGCTTCGCGCCGATTTCTTTGACGCGCGCGCTCAGCGCTTCGACGCCTTCGGCGGAACCGGAAACGACGATCTGCCCCGGGCAGTTCATATTGGCCGGTTCGACCGTCGTTCCCGCCGCCGAGACTTCGGCGCACAGTTCGGCCAGCTTCTCGCGGTCCGCGCCGAGCACGGCCGCCATCGCGCCGCGTCCGCCCGGTACCGCTTCTTCCATAAACTGTCCGCGGGCTCTAACCGTCTTGACCGCGTCTTCGAACGAGAGCACGCCGGCCGCGGCCAGCGCGCTGTACTCGCCCAGGCTGTGGCCCGCGGCGTAATCCGCCCGGATGCCTTTGGCCTTGACCGCTTCGAGCAGCGCAAGACTCGCCGTCAGCAGCGCGGGCTGCGTGTTCGACGTCTGCTTCAGCTCTTCGGCCGGTCCGTCGAATACGAGCTTCGTCAGCTCGAAGCCGAGCGCGCGGTCCGCCGTTTCGAACAGCGCTTTGGCTTCCGGCAGCTTGTCGTAGGCGTCGCGCGCCATGCCGACGCTCTGCGCGCCCTGTCCGGGAAATATAAATGCGATTTTACCCATAAATGAACTCTCCTCTACCAGATCAGTGCGGTTCCGCCCCAGGTCAGGCCGCCGCCGAAGCCGACCATTACCACGCGGTCGCCTTCTTTGACGCGGCCTTCTTCGACCGCTTCGACCAGCGCGAGCGGAATGGACGCCGCCGACGTGTTGGCATACTTCTGCACGTTGATCATCACCCGGTCTTCCGACAGGTCCAGACGCTGCATCGCGGACTGGATAATGCGGATATTGGCCTGGTGCGGGATAAACAAATCGATGTCTTCTTTGGTCATTTCGGCTTTGCGCAGCACTTCTTCGGTCGCCGTGCCCATGACCCGCACCGCGAATTTGAACACTTCGCGTCCGCTCATATAGATAAAGTGCTGCTTCGCCGCGAGCGTTTCGGGCGAAGACGGCAGGCGCGATCCGCCGGCCGGCAGCTTGAGCAGCTCGCCGCCCGTGCCTTCCGCGCCCAGATCGAACGATTGGAACCCGCGTCCTTCCGGCACTTCGCCGATTACCACCGCGCCCGCTCCGTCGCCGAACAGCACGCAGGTGTTGCGGTCGGTATAATCCGTAATCCGCGACAGCGTATCGGCGCCGATGACCAGCGCGTTATTGTACATGCCGTTCTGGATAAATCCGGTCGCCGCCGCCAGGCTGTACACGAAGCCCGAGCAGGCCGCGCCCAGATCGAAAGCCGCCGCTTTCTTGGCGCCGAGTCTTTCCTGCAGGATGCAGGCCGTCGAAGGAAACGTCGTATCCGGCGTGATTGTCGCCACCACGATCAGATCGAGTTCTTCGGCTTTGAGCCCGGCCGAATCCAGCGCTTTGATCGCCGCTTCGTAAGCCAGATCCGAAGTCGCCTGTTCCGGGGCGGCGATATGCCGTTCTCGGATGCCTGTGCGGCTGACGATCCATTCGTCGTTCGTATCCACCATTTTTTCGAGTTCCGCGTTGTTCAAAATGCGTTCCGGCACGTATTTGCCCGTTCCGATGACGCCGACCGGCCGTAAATTTTTCATCTTTATGTCACTCACTTCCCGCTGATTTGCTGATTAAGAGTCGCCATGCTTTCCGAAATACTGGACACGAGCCGGTGTTCCAGCGCCGTTCTCGACTGGCGGACCGCATTCTTGATCGCTTCCGCGTCGGACGAGCCGTGCGCTTTGACGACAAGCCCGTTAAGTCCGAGCAGCGGCGCGCCGCCGTGTTCTTTATAATCCATCTTCGATCTGAGGCCCCGCAGCTGCGGCATAATGAGCGCCGCGCCCACTTTGGCTTTGAACGAAGAAGTCAATTCCTGCTTGAGCAGCTTGAATACCGCTCCCGCCGTTCCTTCGAGCGATTTGAGCAGAATATTGCCGGCGAAGCCGTCGCAGACAAGCACGTCGCAGACCCCGTCCAGAATATCGCGCGCTTCGACGTTGCCCACGAAGTTGACGGGCAGCTCCGACAGCAGCGGAAACGCCGCCTTGGTCAGTTCGTTGCCTTTGCCGGGCTCCGTGCCCACGTTCAGCAGTCCGACTCTCGGGCGTTCGATGCCGTCGACTTTCTCGCGGTACAAACTGCCCATCAGCGCGTACTGCGCCAGATGCTCCGGCTTCGCGTCCATATTCGCGCCGAGATCGAGCGCGAGCGTTCCCGTGCCGCGCTCGTCCAGCGTCGGAATCATCGGCGCGAGCGCCGGGCGCTCCACGCCGCTCATCCGCCCGACGACGAGCAGTCCCGCCGTCATCAGGGCGCCGGTGTTGCCGGCCGAGATCATCGCGTCCGCAAGACCTTCTTTGACCATCCGTCCCGCCACGACCATCGAAGCGTCTTTTTTGCGACGGACGGCTTTGACCGGTTCGTCTTCCCCCGAGATGACCTCGCCCGCGTGCACGATCGTAAGATTGGACCTGCCGGCGCCGATCAGCGGCGCAAGCTTACTCTCGTCGCCGATCAGCTTGATCGTGACGTCGCTCCATTCGGCCGCCGCGGCCAGCGCTCCCGCAGCCGTGCTTTCCGGCGCGTGGTCGCCGCCCATGGCGTCTATTGCAATAATCATTTCCGCGTCCTCCCCATAGCCGTGTTACCGGTTCTTGTTGTCGTCGGACCGGTAAATGATGAAGTTCCCCTGAAATACCATCTCTTCGCCGACATACGAGAGCACTTCCACCTTGGCCCGCCCGGCTTTGCCGGGACTTGTGCGCACATACGCTTTGGCGATGCACTTCTCGCCGAGATGGATCGGCCGGACGAAGCGCAGATCGGCCGAAGCGGTCAGCGCGATCTCGTCGTTGATGACGGCGACGGCCAGCGAATTCGCCTGGGCGAAAATATGGTGTCCGCGCGCGATCTGCGTCCGGGTGAATACATGCTCCTCGCGGATTTCGAAGATCGAAATGCCGCTGCGGTCGAGCTGAAGATCGATAATGTCGCCGATGACTTCTTCCGCCGCCAGCGAGCGCACCTGGTCGTAAGAACGCTCCGCCATCAGCTTCATCCGCTCGCGGAGTTCGGGAATCCCCAGCTCCATCCGGTCGAGCCGAATCGTCTGAATGCTGACTTTGAGGCGGCGCGTCAGTTCCCGGTCGGTCACGAACGGATTCTCGTCGATCAGCTCGACGAGCCGCTGCTGACGCTGACGTTTCGGTAAACGTTCGATGCCGGTCTCCCCCTTCGCAGGCGCGAAAAAATACGCGCCGGCCGTTGCTAAACCGCATGCGTCGGTACTGCCGTCCGTTCGGTGCATGCGTTTCGATACATTCGGTAAAACCGATCCGTTTATTCGCGCCCAGGCAACTTGTTTCATTTGATCGAGGCAAGTCGCCGGGGCCGCGTCCCCTTTGAAACTCTTTTTCTATATGAAGCTTTATGGTCGATCCCAGTCTCCGCCGCGTCCGCGCAATCTTGTGCGCTTCTTTATGTGGTCCGCCGCAAAAGGTTTTAGAACCTGGTACTAATCGCTAGTATAAAGCATTCCCTGCAAAAAAGAAAGAGGGCGGTCTGCGGACGCCGGCGGCGAGCCCGCCCGGGCCAAAAAGAAAAGCCCCGCCGAAAAGGCGGGGCTTGACTTGCGGACCGGGCGGTCCGCCGCGAGAATATTATTGAGAAATAACTTCTCTGGATTTGTAAGTTCCGCAAACTTTGCATACGTGGTGAGCCAGCTTGAGCTCTCCGCATTGTTCGCACTTCACCATGCCCGGCACCGCCAGCTTGAAATGCGTGCGGCGCTTGTCGCGGCGCGTCTTGGACGTTCTCCGTTGAGGTACTGCCATGTTTAACACCTCCTTATTCAAGTCAACCGGCCGAAACCGGATGTAATCCTTGCCCGAAAACCTGTGCGCTTACTTAAAGAAATCTTTGAGCCCGGCAAGCCGGGGGTCGATTACCGTATTGTCGCAGCCGCAGGCCGTTTCGTTCAGATTGGTTCCGCACGTTTGGCAGAGCCCTTTGCAGTCTTCTTTGCACAGCGGCGCGTTCGGCACGCCGAGCGTCACGTGCTCTTCGAGGTAAGGCGACAATTCGAACGTATCTTCCGTCACCAGAAGCATGTCCTCGTCGTCTTCGAGTTCCTCTTCGCCTTCTTCCCGCTGCTTGAACCGTTCTTCGAACGGAATCCGCAGTTCCACATGCGCCGGTTCCAGACAGCGCGAGCAAACCATATCCAAATGTCCCGAAAGCGTCCCGCGAACTTCCACCGTTCCGTCGAGCGACGGCGCAGCCGTCAAATCGGCCTCGAGGGGAGAAGCGGAGATCACGTCCGTGCGACCTTCGATCGATCGTTCGATCGGCACGCTGCCGGTCAAACGAACCGGTTCGCCGTTTTGAATCGTTCTGCGCAGATGCAGACGCATATTCATCACTCCAAACAAACAAAGTTATTATATCGACTTCACTTCGGTTTTGTCAACCGTCAGTCAAGTATTTTTCATTTACGGCCTTTTCGGCCCGCGGCGCGGGCTTGCGGTTCCTTTCGCCCTTTCGCAAAGTGATTTTCGCGTGTACGCTAGAGACAAAGGGAGACAAACGCTTGCCGCTTCCGCGGATCAAAGTCCCGCCGCCGGCAGGCTGCGACAGCCCAGCGGCGGCCGAAGACCGGACGAAGCTTTATTCTACCATATATTTTCTGCTCTGTTAAGAGAGGAGACGTGTTTTTTTGATGAAAACGGTCGGATTGATCGTCGAGTACAACCCGTTTCACAACGGCCACCTGCTGCATTTGAACCGCTCGCGCGAGCTTGCGGGCGCCGATGCGGTGGTCGCCGTGATGAGCGGCCCGTTCACCCAGCGCGGCGAGCCCGCGCTGCTGTCCAAGCGCGCCCGCGCGGAGATGGCGCTGGCCGCGGGCGCCGACCTGGTGCTGGAGCTGCCGGTGCTGTACGCACTCCAGCCCGCCGAATGGTTTGCCTTCGGCGCGGTCTCGCTGCTGGACGCGACCGGCGTCGTGGACAGCCTGTGCTTCGGCAGCGAGAGCGGCGAGCTGGAGCCGCTGGAAGCCCTGGCTTCGCGCATGGCCGGCGGGGAATCGCCGGCTATGCGCGAAGCGCTGCGTCAGGCCCTCGCGGCGGGCCTGAGCTACCCGGCCGCCTATGCGAAGGCGGCCTCGCAGGTCCCCTGCGGCGGCGATTCCGCCGAAGGCGCCGCGGCCCTGCTGCGCAATCCGAACGATACGCTCGGATTGCAGTACCTGCTGGCGCTGCGCCGCATCGCCAGCGGCATTGCGCCGCTGACAATGCGGCGCGAGCAGGCCGGCTACCACGACGCCGGCCTGCCCGCGGGCGGGGCGATCGCCAGCGCGACGGCGCTGCGCGCCGCGCTGGCGCGCGGACCGGGCGGCCTGGACGAGGCCGCCCCGTACGTGCCGCAGACCTCGCTGCGCATCCTGCGCCGCGAGGCCGAGGCCGGCCGCCTGCTGGCCGCCGGCTGGGAGGCGCTGGCGCAGCCTCTCTTCGCCGCGCTGATTACGCGCGCGCCGGAAGAACTGGCCCTCGTGCCGGAAGCCGCCGAGGGCCTGGAGCACCGCATTTCCGCCGCCCTGCCGCGCCTGGCGGAACCGGGCGTCGAATGCCTGCTCGCCGCGGTCAAGACCAAGCGCTATACGCGCACCCGCCTGCAGCGGCTGCTGGCGCACGCGCTGCTGAACCACTCCGGCGCCCTGTTCGGCCGCGAGAACCTGGCCCTCGGTCCGCGATACCTCCGCGTGCTGGGCTTCTCGCCGCAGGGCCGCCTGCTGCTCAAAGCCATGAAAAAAACGGCGAAGCTGCCCGTCGTCGTCCGCGCCGCGGATCATGCCGATCCGCAGCTGGAGCTCGATATCCGGGCTTCCGCCGTTCACGCTTCGGCGTTCGCCCATGCCGCCGTGAAGGACATGTACGCCGATTATTACTCGCCGCCGGTCGCGGTGTTCTGAACCTTGGCCGGCAGCTTGTCGATATACGCCAGCGCGTCTTCCAGCTTGTCGACGGGCACCAGCGTCATCGAAGAATCCATTTCTTCCAGCTTGTGCTTCGCGACTTCGTAATTGGCCCGCGGCACGAAGAACAGCTCCGCTCCTTTTTCCCGCGCGGCCACGACTTTGTGCTGCACGCCGCCGATCTCGCCGACGGTTCCGTCGGCTTTGATCGTGCCCGTGCCCGCGATCCGGTAACCCCGCGTCAGGTCGCCCGGCGTCAGCTGGTTGTAGATCTCCAGCGTAAACATCAGCCCCGCCGACGGTCCGCCGACCTGCGTTTGGGTAAAAACCACCTCGTCGTCCGGATTGTCCGGCTCGACGCTGAGCACTTCGCCCGTGGAGACGCCAAAGCCCGTGCGCTGCGTGCCGTCGCCGTTGTCGATCTCGATCAGGCGGACGTTTTGCTCGATCTTTTTGCCGCCGCGTTCCAGCTCCACCTCGACCGTATCCCCCGCTTTGCGCGGTTCCAGAATATCGCGAAGATCGTCCAGCGTGGATACGGCCTTGTCGTCGACGCCGAGAATTTTGTCGCCCGCGATAAATTCTTTTTGCTGCGGGTCTTTGTTCGGCACCGTCGTAATAAACGCGTATTCGGTCTCGACGCTGAAATCGATCCCGGCTTCCGTATAAGCGGCCGCCACGGCCGAAGACTGCGACGAATTCATATAATACTGCTGCGTAATCCGGTACTCGTCGTCGTCCTGGTCGCGGTCGCGCTTGCCGATATCGGCGTCGGAATCCAGCAGGGACAGCCCCATCAGCGCCAGATTGGCGTAAGCGACCGAGACGGTCGTCATCATAAACGTTCCGTTTTCCTCCGGATCGCCTCCCGCCACGCTGACCATCGGCTTCACTTCGTCCGCGCTGCCCGGGCGCTCGATCGTATAGGAAGTCGGCATATAGACCACCACGTAAACGAGCAGGGCCAGACAGAGCAAATAAGCCAGGGTGCGACCCCGCGGCATTTTCGGACGCAGCATACGTTGTTCATCTCCTCGCGCTTGAATGAAAGCTTTACAATCCTTATCGGCCTGCGTCGGCTTCAAACTTTGCGGAACCGCTCTTTACCGGCCGTGCAGCTTCGCTTTGAGCGCCGCCTGCACGTCGGGGGTGACCAGCTCGCTTACGTCTCCGTCGAACTGGGCGATTTCTTTGACCACGCTCGAACTCAAATACGAGTACTGCGGATTGGTCATCATAAAAATAGTTTCCACGTTCTCGTTCAGTTTGCGGTTGGTCGTGGCGATCTGCAGCTCGTATTCGAAATCCGTGACCGAACGGATGCCCCGAACAACGACCTGGGCTTTTTTTTGCTCCACATAGTTGACGAGCAGATCGCGGAACACATCCACTTCCACATTCGGCATATCGGCGGTGCCCAGGCGCAGCAACTCCGCTCTTTCCTCGACGGTAAACAGCGGCTTTTTGCTCAAATTGTTAAGCACGGCCACGATCAGCCGGTCGTACTGTTTGGCCGCGCGGTGGATAATATCCATATGCCCGAGCGTAACCGGATCGAAGCTGCCGGGATACACGGCGACCCGCTCGACTTTGCTTGCTTTTTCCATGGTGACTTTTAATCCTCCTCTGCAGGCTGCGCTTGTTCGCCCTGCCGCGGTCTCCACGTATAGATGGAAACGGTCGTTTCGCCGTAAACGGCTTTGCGGTCTTCCGTAAATCCGCCGAATTCGGCCGGATACGCGTACGAAGATTCGTATTCGAGCAAAATGACGGCGCCGGGCCGCAGCAGTCCAAGCTCTTCCATGCGCAGCATCAGCTCCGCTCCGTTCTTCATCCGGTACGGCGGATCGAGAAAGACCAGTTCCAGCTTCGCTTCCCGCTTGGCCAGCGCTTTGAGCGCTCTTTGCGCGTCGTTCCGGTACACTTCGGCGCGCGGCTCGAAGCCGGTCGCGCGCAGATTGCTCCGCACCGTCTCGATACTCTTTGCGTCGGCGTCAACAAAAATCGCCCGCTGCGCTCCTCGGCTCAGCGCCTCGATGCCCAGGCCGCCGGTGCCGGCAAACAAATCCAGCGCGGTTCCCCCGTCGAAAAAAGGACCGATCATGCTGAATATCGCTTCTTTCACTTTATCGGTCGTCGGGCGCGTTCCGCTGCCCGGCACCGCTTTAAGGGGTCTGCCCTTCGCTTCCCCCGCTACTACTCTCACGTCCGGTTGTCCTCCCGTTCTGTCAGGCTGCGCCCAAATATCGGCTTTTCATATCGTAACACAACGAGGCGGCGAGTAAAATCGGGCTTTTGCGAACGCGACTGCAAAAAAAGACTTCCGCCTTCGCCGTTTGCGCCGGCGCGGGCGAAAGTCTTTTCGATCGTTCTTTTATTCGGCGGCCGTTTGGCCGAACAGATGCGCCGGCTGCCCTTTGGGTCCCGGGCGGCAGACGAACAGCGCGCCGGCGAGCGGCTGCTGCGCTTTCCGCTCGTCGGACAATCCGTCCTGCGCGGTCGTAATATACAGATCGCCCAGATCCTCGCCGCCGAACGCGCAGCAGGTCACATTGTCGACGGGCAGCGCGATTTCTCCGATTTTCCGCCCCGATACCGGTTCCCATTTGCTGACGCGGGCTCCGCCGTAATGCGCGATCCACAGATCGCCGTCGGCGTCCACCGCCATGCCGTCCGGCCAGCCTTCTTCGTTTTCAAAAGAAACGACGGTCCGCTCCGCGCCCAGCTCGCCTTTGTCCGCGTCGAATTCGAACGCCTGCACCTTCTTCGTGCCCGTATCGATATAATAAAGCACGGTTCCGTCCGGGCTCCAGCCCAGGCCGTTGGACGTGGATACTTCGCCGAAGATATGCCGGACGGACAAATCGCCGTCCAGGCAGTAGAAGCCGCCCTGTTTGTCTTTGCCGACCAGACTCATCGTGCCGGCCCAGAAGCGTCCGGACGCGTCGCATTTGCCGTCGTTGAACCGGTTGTCGTCGCGGTTCTCCGGGTCCTGGATCGGTTCGAGCTTCCGGCTGTTCAGATCGTAGAACGCAAAGCCGCTTTCCACGGCCAGCACGACTTTATCGTCGGTATGGCCGACCGCCGCTCCCGCTCTTTCCGGCAGTTCGTGCACTTCTTCGCGGCTGTCTTCGGGATGGAAGAAACGCAGCTGCCTGCCTTCGATATCGACCCACATCAGCGCTTTTTTGCTTTCCAGCCAGTTCGGTCCTTCCCCCAGCAGCGCCCGATGCTCGGATACCGGTTCCGGCTTGATGCTTTTCAATTCGTTCATATGAATTCTCCTTCCGGATCATGGATGGACGTTCCGTGTTCGCATTCGGCCAATATGCGGCTATCGCTTCTCTTACCCGAAATGCGGCGCCATTACGCGGTCAATCCCGGCCGCGGTCCCACTCGAAGTCCAGCGCGTCCAGCAGCCCGCGGGCGATGACCATGCTGCCCGCCGCATTCGGATGTACGTGATCCCAGCCGTTCGAGAGCGAGGACAGGATCATATGATGCCCCATCCGGTCGAACGCCGCCTGCGTATCGACCAGTTCCGCGCCGTAGTCGCCGGCCAGACGCTTGATCACCGCTCCATAGCGGTCCATTTTGGAACGCATCGGATCTTCCCGGCCGCTCATATAATAAGGCGTCAGCAGGATCAGCCCTTTGAGGTTGGGCTGCGCCTCGTCCAGCAGTTCGCGCAGGGTCGCTTCGTATTCTTCCGGCGTGATAAAAGACTGGACGGATTCCGGCGTGTCGAACTGCCTCCAGACGTCGTTGATGCCGATCAGAATCGCCAGCCAGTCCGGTTTGTGATCGAGCACGTCGGTCTGCCAGCGCTTCTTCAAATCGCGGACCGTATTGCCGCTGACGCCGGTATTGAGCACCAGCGTATTCAATTCGGGATAGCCTGTGCGCAGCAGCGCGTCGACCAGCTGCGCGTAGCCGCCGCCCAGACCGTTTCCGTAACCGACGGGATAGCCGCGCCCCGCGTCGGTAACCGAGTCTCCGATCAGCAGCAGTTTGTCGCGATGAACCAGTTTCATTTCGTTATCCATCTCCTTAAATCCGGATCGGGACCGGCGCGCAGCCTGCCCGATGCGATAATTCTTTGCACGATCAAACATTCGCCGCCGGCGCGCCCATTCCTTCCCTGGCGGTCAATGCAGCGTGCGAAACTGCTCCGGGGTCACGCCTTCCTGCTTGCGGAACGTGGCGACGAAATGGCTGGCGTCGCGGAAGCCGACCAGCCCGGATACTTCCTTGACGGTCATCCGGGGATGCAGGGTCATCATCTCTTTGGCTTTGCGCAGCCGAAGCAGAATCAGATAAGCGTAAGCGGTCATGCCGAACGCCTGCTTGAACAGCGTGTTCAGATGGCGGGGCGTAATATCCGCGCGCAGCGCCATATCGTCGAGCCCGATGCCGGAATCCGCGTAATGGCGGTCGAGGAATTCCAGCACGGGCGCAAGCCGGCGCACGGAATTCGACAGCGAAGGCATGCGGTTGACCCGGCCGTCTTTCTTGAGCAGCGTCAAAAAGCGGTAGACTTCCACCGAAATGCCGAGTCCCGACAGATCCCGTTCGCGCGCGATCCGCTCCAGCAGGGACGGAACGAAGCCGGCGAGCTCCGACCCTTCGTCCCATCCGTAATACGAGGAGACCGGCAGTCCGAGCGTGCCGAGCATCGCGCCCGTCTGCGCGCCGCCGAACGTCATATAGAACGTACCCCAATTGTCTTCAAGCGGGTAATACGAATGGCTTTCGCCGGGAAGCAGCAGAATGCCCGCTCCTTTTTCCAGGATGTATTTCGCTCCGCCCATCGAGAATTCGCCTCTGCCCCGAACGGTTTGCAGCCAGTGGTAGCAGTTGTAGCCTTCGCTTCTGCCCACCGCTTCCTGGTCCGGGTTATAGCCGATGCTTTCCATGTAAAGAGGCAGGGGCAAATCTTTGAATTCCGTAAAAAATCGTCTGTTCACGCTGTTCATCGCCGCATCCCCTTCGGACCCGATTATTTCTTTATTTTTATACCGATCGTCCAATTTATTATATTTTATAATAATATTCAAAAGGTTAATATGGACTTATTCTTATATGACGAGGTGACTTGAATGATCAGCAGCAAGCTTCCCAAGATCTTCTACGGCGGCGATTACAACCCCGAACAGTGGGACGAGGAGACGCGCCGCGAAGACCTCCGCATGTTTAATCTGGCAGGCATCGACATCGCGACCGTCAATGTGTTTGCCTGGGCGTTGAACCAGCCGGACGAAACAACCTATAACTTCGAGTGGCTCGATCAATTGATCGACAGCCTGCATCATAACGGCACTTATGTATGCCTGGCGACGAGCACGGCGGCCCATCCGGCCTGGATGGCCAAGCGCTACCCGGACGTGCTGCGTACCGACGCCGACGGCCGCAAGCGCAAATTCGGCGGACGGCACAATTCCTGTCCGAACAGCCCGACTTACCGCAAGTATTCGGAAGCGATTGCAGACCGTCTGGCCGAGCGCTATAAAGACCATCCGGCGGTGCTCGTCTGGCATGTGTCCAACGAATACGGCGGCGATTGTTACTGCGAGAACTGCGAGAAAGCGTTCCGTGTCTGGCTGAGAGAACGCTACGGCACGCTGGAACGGCTGAACCATGCCTGGAATACGAATTTCTGGGGCCATACGTTCTACGATTGGGACGAGATCGTCGTGCCGAACAATTTGAGCGAGCACTGGGGCGCGAACAATTCCACGTTCCAGGGCATTTCGCTCGACTACGCGCGTTTCAATTCCGACAGCATGCTGGACTGCTACAAGCTGGAATACGCGGCAATCAAGAAGCATATTCCGGATTCGGTCGTGACGACCAACCTGATGGGCTTTTTCAAGCAGCTCGATTACTTCAAATGGGCCAAAGAGCTGGATATCGTCTCCTGGGACAACTATCCGGGCCTGCAAACGCCGGTCAGCTTCACGGCGATGGCGCACGACCTGATGCGCGGCCTCAAAGACGGCGAACCGTTCATGCTGATGGAACAAACCCCAAGCCAGCAGAACTGGCAGCCTTACAACTCGCTTAAGCGTCCCGGCGTCATGCGGCTGTGGAGCTACCAGGCGGTGGCCCACGGCGCGGATACGGTCATGTTCTTCCAGCTTCGCCGCTCGGTCGGCGCCTGCGAGAAATACCACGGCGCGGTCATCGAGCACGTCGGCCACGAGCATACCCGCGTGTTCCGCGAAGTGTCGGAACTAGGCCGCGAGCTCGGCGAGCTGGGCGACCGTCTGCTCGACTCGCGCCTGCCGGCCAGAGTCGGCATCCTGTTCGACTGGGAGAACTGGTGGGCGATCGAGAAGTCCAGCGGACCGACCGTCGCGCTGAACTACGTCGATCAGATCCACAAGTATTACAAGTCGCTGTACGAACGCAATATTCCGGTCGATCTGCTGAGCGTCGATTCCGACTTCAGCCGCTACGATATCGTGATTGCTCCGGTGCTGTACATGGTCAAACCGGGTACGGCCGGCAAGCTCGAAAGCTTCGTCAAAAGCGGCGGTACGTTCCTGACCACTTTCTTCAGCGGCATCGTGAACGAATCGGACCGCGTCACGACCGGCGGCTATCCGGGCGAGCTGCGAGACCTGCTCGGCATCTGGGTCGAAGAGATCGACGCGCTGTTCCCGGATATGCGCAACAAGATCGTGCTGAAGGATGCGTTCGGCGAACTCAAAGGCGAATACGAATGCGGCATGCTGTGCGATCTGCTTCATACGGAGAGCGCCGAATCTCTCGCCGAATACGGCGACGACTTCTACAAGGGGATGCCGGCGCTGACCCGCAACGCGTTCGGCGAAGGTCGGGCGTACTACGTGGCTTCCGATCCGGAAGACGCTTTTGTCGACGCTCTGCTGAAGAAGCTTTGCGAAGACAAAGGCATCCGGCCGCTGCTGGAAACGCCTCATGGCGTGGAAGTAACGCAAAGAGTCAAAGAAGGCGAAGAGTTCCTGTTTGTGCTCAACCACAACGCCGAAGCATCGTCTTACGAAACCGGCGGCGGCTTCGTCGATCTGCTGACGGGCGAATCGCTGAGCGGCTCCGCTTCGATCCCGGGGCGCGGCGTGCAGATTCTTCAGGCGAAGTAAGCAGTGTCCGGATTCACAGCTTGCACGACAAGTTTTTTATGCGGCTTTGCCCGCGTCCCCGTTACGGGACGCGGGCTTTTTGGCGTGTCCGCCCGGCCTCGCTTCGCGCTTGCCGCAAAACTCCGTCGGGCCGGTTTGGCGGCAAACAGGCGCGGCTCTTAGAAGCCGCCGGTAATAATCACCGCAATAACAACGATGATGGCGACCAGGATAAAAACGCCAAGTCCCAGAATGATTTCGGCGAGCAGCGATGTCCAGGCCGAGAACCGGTGCGCTTCGCCCAGCCCGTGCAGCAGCGCGACGAAAGCCCAGATTCCAAGCACCGCTTCCAGCAGCCCGAATGCCAGCAGCAGAAGGGCCTTGAACGGACTCGCATCGAGAACCGGCGTGGCTTCCGTAAACATTTCTCTTCCGGCGATCAGCAGCTCGGGAATCCAGACCAGGCCGGCCCCGATGCTCAGCATGCCGGCGATTCGGCCGACGACGACCCGCATATCCGTCAGCGTGCCTTTTCCGCCCAGCCATCCGCCGATCAGTTTCAGCAGATAGGAGCCGATATAATAAGTCAGCAATCCGCCGACGGCGCCGCCCACCAGGAAGCTGCCCATAAGCTCCCCCATGGACATCGTATCGCCCAGGTTTCGGGCGGAAGCGCTGTTCATCGAGTTGAAGATTCCCGCGATCATCGCCAGCACAAGGGCATTCCGGGTCGGATTGCCGGAACGGATAAATCCGCTCGTCACCTGCCGCGGATGAATCCACACATTCAACCAGGGGGAGCCGATCGGTTCCGCTTCGGGCGCTCTATCGTCGTAGCGCCGCCCGCCTTGGTCGTAAGCCGATCGTTCGCCGGGATAGCGTTCTTGGCCGCCGGTTCCGTAGCCGCTTTGAACGTCCTGCCCGGCCGAGCCGGAATACCGGTTGTCCGGGCTGCCGTAAGCGCCGCGGCCGCCGTCTCCTTCTTTGCGCAGATCGGGGCCAAACCCCGAATCGCGCCGGTCCCTTTCGTTTTCGTTTCTTCCTCCGCCGTTTCTGCCGTCCATTTCCAACCCCACCGTTTCTCGTCAATTTGTTATCGATTCCGAATCTTTGTGCGTCCAAGCCTGCCGGTTCGTGATTTGATCCGGTTATTTGAGCGTATACACTCTCGCCTCGTACGGACGGAGTTCTTCGCGCCGCATCCCCTCCTCGTCGTAGTTGCCGATCACAAGCGACGCTTCGCGCGAAGCGAAGGCCGGCGGCCATTCCAGCGGCGTGGGTTCGGTCGAGAAGTTGAGCACGACCAGCCACTTCTCGTCGCCCAGCGTCCGGGTGTACGCGTAAAGCGTTTCGTGATCCGGCAGCAGCAGCTCGTAATCGCCGTACGCCATGATCAGATTTTGTTTGCGCAGCGCGATCAGCTTTTTGTAATAGTGGAACACCGCCTGAGGATCGCCGAGCTGCTGCTTGGCGTTGATCGTCACGTAGTTCGAGTTTACCCCGATCCACGGCGTGCCCGTCGTAAACCCGGCGTAGTCGCTGTCGTCCCACTGCACCGGCGTGCGGGCGTTGTCGCGGCCTCTCGTCTGGATCGCCGCCATGACCGTGCCGGGATCGGCGCCGCCGTGCGTTACCCGTTCGTTGTACATATTCAAGCTCTCGATATCTTTGTAATCGTCGATCATCGGGAACTTGACGTTGGTCATGCCCAGTTCTTCGCCCTGATAGACGTAAGGCGTTCCTTTGAGCGTGTGCAGCAGCGTTGCGAGCAGCTTGGCCGACTGGACGCGGAATTCGCCGTCGCTGCCGAACCGGGACACCATGCGCGGCTGATCGTGGTTGTTCAGGTACAGGCTGTTCCAGCCTTTTTCGGCCAGTCCGATCTGCCATTTGTGCATGACCGCTTTGAACTGGGGCAGCTTCCACGGCACGATATCCCATTTGCCGCCGGGGCCGCCGTCCAGACGCATATGCTCGAACTGGAACACCATTTGCAGCTCATCGCGCTCTTCGGCCGTATACTTTTTCGCTTCTTCGACCGTCACGCCCGGCATCTCGCCCACCGTCATCACATCGTATTCGGACAGCACCTCGCGGTTCATTTCCTGCAAAAATTCATGGATGCGCGGACCGTTCTCGTAGTACATGCTGCCGTCGGCGATCGGAGCCGTCCCGTTCGAAGGCATCCCTTCCGCTTTGGAGATCAGGTTGATCACGTCCATGCGGAACCCGTCCACGCCTTTGTCCAGCCAGAACTTCATCATATCGTAGACGGCGCGGCGCACGGTTTCGTTTTCCCAATTGAGATCGGGCTGCTTTTTGGAGAACAGATGCAGATAGTACTGGCCGCGCTCCTCGCTGTATTCCCACACCGGACCGCTGAAAAAAGATTCCCAGTTGTTCGGCAGACCGCCGTCTTCCGCCGCGTCGCGCCAGACGTAGTAATCGCCGTACTCCCCGTCCGGGCTGCACTTCGATTCCACAAACCAGGCGTGCTCGTCCGACGTGTGGTTCACGACCAGGTCCATCATCAGCTTGATGCCGCGTTCGTGCAGCCCGGCCAGCAGTTCTTCCCAATCGGCCATCGTCCCGAACTCGTCCATGATGTCCTCGTAATCGCTGATGTCGTACCCGTTGTCGTCGTTGGGCGATTTATATACCGGCGACAGCCAGATCACATCGACGCCGAGCTCTTTCAAATAATCGAGTTTCATAAGGATGCCCCGCAGATCGCCCACGCCGTCTCCGTCGCTGTCCATAAAGCTGCGCGGATAGATCTGGTAAACGACCGCTTCTTTCCAAAATGCGCGTTTCATACCTGTACATTCCTCCCTGGCTGCTTTCTTGCGCGGCCGAAACGCCCATAGGGCGAACGTACCGTGTCTTTACCCTTTTACCCAGAAAGCGGAAAATTGAGCAGTGGAAAAGTCTGGGAGTTAAAAAGGTTGACATTCGATAATAAGTAAAGTAAACTTTACGTAAAGTCAGCTTTACAAAAAATATCGTTCCACAGCGAGGAGGGATGAAGTGCAAACGCGAATCCGCGAAAAGCGCACCGAGTCGGGCATGACGCAGGAAGAACTTTCCGAGCGGCTGGACGTCTCCAGACAAACCGTGATTTCGCTGGAAAAAGGAAAGTACAAGCCTTCTCTGATTCTGGCGCACAAGCTGGCACAGCTGTTCCGCTGCACGATCGAAGAATTATTCATTTTCGAAGGAGATGAGAATATTGAATGAAACGTTGATGCAAATTCTCGGCAATACGGGCGCGATGATCGGACTGTTCGGAGGCATAATACTCGGACTGCTGGGCTGGGGATTCGGGCGTTATATGCAGCGCAAAAATCGTGGACGCGACGAGCGAGCGATCGAGATCGAAACGCGCGCCAAATCGTTTGTCTGGAATGTGATGCTGCCCGCAATCTGGGTCGGCTGGGCGCTGATCTTCCTGTTCGACGGAGTCGACCTTCCTTTCTTCGTGATGATGGCCCTGTTCGTAATCAGCCAGATTGCCTACGTTTCGTCGACCGTTTACCAGAACGGCCGAATCTGAACCCAGCGGAAGAAACAAAGCCTTTTTTCACAAAAATCCCTATGCAAAAAGGCCTATTCCCTGTAAAATTGACTTGTTCCATTATTTTCATTAAAGAGGGGATACAAGGAAATGAACAGGATGTTTACGAAAGCATCGGGAATCCTGCTGATTGCGTTTGCGCTGCTGCTTGGCACGCTTGCCGGACCTGCTCCGGCCCGGGCGGCCGGCACCTACGTCGTTACCTTCAAGGAAGCCCGGCTGGTGTCCAACAGTCATGTCGGCAACGAATGGTACACCGAAGCGCAGGTCAACGGTAAAAATATTGCCGAAGGCGCCAGCGTCAAAGTCTCGTCGGACAATATCAAGCTGTATGCGTACGCCGAAGAACAGGACAAGATTTCGGACGTCGGCGAAACGAGCAAAAGCGTCTCCGCTTCTTCCGTTACTTCTTCCGGCACAACAGTCAAGCTCAAAGTCACCGTTACCGAGAACCGCGGCCGCTACTCCGGTCAATCCGCAGTCTGGGAATTTACGTATACGATCAAAAAGCAGAAATAGAATATCGGACGAACAAGCGCCGCGCAAGCGGCGTTTTTTTGATGATCGAGCTTCGGGGCGGCGCGGGCGCGTGGTACAATAAAGTACCGTTTTCCAATCGCGCGGCCTCCCGGAAGCTTTCCCGACTCGTCCGGACGGCCCGTACAGAATCGAGGGATCAATTTCAGTGAGCGTTTCTTCCCAAGTCCGAAATATCGGCGTATTTGCCCATATCGATGCCGGCAAAACGACGACGACCGAATATATGCTGTACCGCGGCGGCAGCATCCGCACGGCGGGCAGCGTCGACGCAGGCACCGCTTCCACCGACTCGCTCGACGTGGAGCGGGAACGCGGCATTTCCGTGAAAGCGGCTTCAGCTTCGTTGAACTGGAAAGGCGGCAGGATCAATTTGATCGACACGCCGGGACACGCCGACTTCCTGGCCGAGGTCGAGCGGACGCTCGGCGTAATGGACGGCGCCGTGCTGATCGTCTCCGCCGCGGAAAGCGTGCAGGCGCAGACGGAAGTGCTGTGGCAGGCGCTGCGGCTGCTGAACGTCCCCACCCTGATTTATATCAACAAACTCGACCGGATCGGCGCTTCGTTCGAGCGGACGCTCGCCGATATCGCCCGGCTGCTGTCGCCGTCCGCGCTGCCGGTGCAGCGGCCGGTCTACGATGAGGACGGCGCGTTCGCCGGCATTCGGACGCTATGGGACGGCTCGGCGGAAGGCGGCGAAAGCATCGAACAGGCGCGGCGCGAATTCCGGTCCGCGGCAGCGGAGCAAATAGCCGAGTTCGACGAAGAACTGCTGCTGCGCTATATCGAAGGCGATCTTCCGGACGGCGAAGAAACCGTGCGTCTGCTGGGCGTCCATACCGCCGCCGGCCGTGTATATCCGGTCTGCTGCGGCTGCTCGCAGCGCGGACTCGGCATCGAGGAACTGCTGGACGCGATGATCGCTTTCCTGCCCGCTCCCGCGCCCAAACCGGCTCTGGCCGGCATCGTGTTCAAAGTCGAACGCGACCGCGCCATGGGCCGCTCCGTCTGGGTGCGCCTGTACGGCGGAACGCTGCGCAACCGGGACAGCGTCCGGCTGCACGGACGCGAGACCGAAGAGAAGATCACCCAGATCCGCCTGCTCGACGGCCTGAAGAAAGTCGACGCCGGCGAAATTCACGCCGGCGACGTCGCGGCCGTGTTCGGCTTGTCGCAGGCCGCGATCGGCGATGTGATCGGCGACCCGGAGCTGGTGCCGCAAATGCCGGAACTGGCCGTCCCGCTGCTGACCTCGCGCGTCTTCCCGGAAAGCGAAGCCGACTATACCCGCACCGCCGAAGCGCTGCGCGAGCTGACGGACGAAGACCCGCTGCTCGGTCTGGCCTGGCTGCCGGAACTGCGCGAACTGCATGTGCGCATGATGGGCGCGATCCAGCTCGAAGTGCTGGGCAGCACGCTGCATTCACGCTTCGGGCTGAATGTCGGCTTCGGTCCGCCGGCCGTCATCTACAAAGAAACGCCGGCCCGCGTATGCGAAGGCCGAGTGGCTTATCTCGCGCCCAAGCCCTGCTGGGCGATCCTGCACTTCAAGATCGAGCCGGGCGAGCGCGGCAGCGGCCTCGTGTACCGCTCCGAAGCCCGCGCCGACGATATCCTGCCGGCGTACCAGAACGAAGTCCGGCGCCGGGTGCCCGAAGCGCTCAAGCAGGGGCTGTACGGCTGGGAAGTAACCGACCTGCGCGTTACACTGACCTACGGCCAGCACCACGTCTGGCATACCCACCCGCTCGACTTCGTGATCGCCACGCCGATGGGCATCATGAACGGCCTGGCCTCCGGCGGCACCCGGCTGCTGGAGCCGATGCTGCGCTTCCGCATCTCCGTGCCCGAAGCCAATGCCGGCCGCGTATTGAGCGATCTGTCCCGCATGCGGGCCGAGTTCGAACCGCCGCTTGCCGAAGGCGAACGCTTCTTCGTGGAAGGCGTCATCCCCGCCGCCACGTCGCTGGACTACGCCGTGGACCTGCGCTCTTTTACCGGCGGCAAAGGCGTTATGACCGCTTCGTTCGACGGCTACCTGGAAGCCCCGGAAGGCACCGAAGCATCCCGGACGCGTGTCGGCGTCAACCCGCTCGACGAAGCGAAGTATATCCTGAGCGCCAGAAGCGCTCTGTAGGTTCTCGATCCGCTCTTTGCGTTGTGCAAAGCACACGCCCCGAGCCCTTGCGTTGTGCGAAGCACACGCCCCGAGCCCTTGCGTTGTGCGAAGCACACGCCCCGAGCCCTTGCGTTGTGCGAAGCACACGCCCCGAGCCCTTGCGTTGTGCGAAGCACACGCCCCGAGCCCTT
Source organism: Saccharibacillus sp. CPCC 101409 (assembly GCF_030518235.1). Lineage (GTDB taxonomy): Bacteria > Bacillota > Bacilli > Paenibacillales > Paenibacillaceae > Saccharibacillus. The sequence goes on from NZ_JAULSA010000005.1 coordinate 171,710, forward strand.
GCGTTGTGCGAAGCACACGCCCCGAGCCCTTGCGTTGTGCGAAGCACACGCCCCGAGCCCTTGCGTCGTGCGAAGCACACGCCCTGCGCCCTTGCGTCGTGCGAAGCACACGCCCCGCTCTTGAACCGCGCGGATTCCCAAGAAATCCGCGCACACAAAAACGCCGTTTACCCGATACAGGTAAACGGCGTTTTCTCTTCCCCTCCCTCGCCAATAGACGAGGGAGCCTTTAACACCCCGCCGAGTGTGAGCGGAGGAGCTGCAGGAGCCGGAGAAACGAAGTGGTCGCCTTTGAATTTCGATTTCAACCTTATCAAAGTCCAATCAAGAAATCGGAATTCGACAGCGATCGAAGGCCCTGCGGCTCCGCAGCGGCTCCACAAGCGCCTACGTAATGCCTACGTAATGCCTACGTAATGCCTACGTAATGCCTACGTAACGCCCCATAGCGCCCCCTTCAGCGTCTATAAGTTCACCACCCCTGTCACTCCGCTCCCTCGTCAAACCCTTCCTTCATCCGGAACGGCCACCAGTTGGCCCGCCCGAACGTCTTCACCATAACCGGCACGAAGAACGGAAGCATAAGCAGCGCATAGACCACGAGCCCGACCAGCACGACCGTCGCGATCTGCATCATCGACAGCACGCCCGACGGAATCATCGAAGCGAACGTGCCGCTCAGAATCAGCACGGCCGACAGGATCACGGTGCCCATATTGCGCATCGCGTGCAGGATCGCTTCTTTCGGTCCCAGCTCGCGGTGTTCGTTGAAGCGGTCCATCAGGAAGATGCTGTAGTCGACCCCGAGCGCGATCAGCATGACGAAGCCGAAGAACGGCGTCGTCCAGGTGATGCCCGAGTAGCCGAGTCCGTGCACGAAGATCGCTTCGGTCGCGCCGAGCGAGACGTAGTACGTCACGAACAGCGAAATGACCAGATACAGCGGCATGACGATCGAGCGCAGCAGCAGGATCAGGATAATCAGAATCCCGCCGAGCATCAGGTACACCGTGCGGCTGTAGTCCGCGTTGGATACGGTCTGCAGATCGGCGAACGTGCTGGTCACCCCGCTGATCGCCACATCCGCGTTTTCCAGCGCCGTGCCTTTGACGCCGCGTTCGACCGCGGCCTGCACGCCCGGAATCTTGTCCAGCGCCTGAGTGCTGTACGGATTCTGCGACAGCACGACGTCCATCGTCATGATCTTGCGGTCTTTGGACATGTAATTATCGTAGACTTCCTGGAACTGCTCGTCGTCGAGCGCTTCCTGCGGGATATACCAGCCGCCGAGTTCGGAATCGGAATTCTGTTCCAGCTGCTTGAGATAGTCCTGCGCGGAACCCAGGCCGTCTCCAACCTGCTTGAGCCCGTCGGTGCTCTGGGTCAGTCCGTCGGTCAGCTGCGTCAGCTGGCCCGACAGATCGCGGAAGCCCTGGCCGATCTGCTCCTGGCCGCCTTGAAGCTGATCCAGCCCGTCGGTGATCGACGGCACCTGATCGACGATCTGTCCCTGGCCGTCCGCGGCCTGGTTCAGTCCGCTTTGCAGCTGCTCGATTCCGGCGATCAGCTGATCGAAGCCGGCCGCAAGCTGCGATTGTCCGTCGGCCGCCTGGGCATAGCCCGCGTTGGCCTGGCCGATGCCGGAAGCGATCTGCGACACCTGCCCTTGAATCTGGCCGAATGCGTCGGCCAGCGCGGCCGCGCCCTGGCCGGTCTGCGTCACCGTGCCGCGGATCGTCAGGTAATCCTGATCCTGCAGCAGTTCCGGGAACTTCCGCTCCAGGCTGCCGAAGCGGCCCTGTACGCCGGTCAGCGCGCCCGATACGGCATTCAGCTGCTCGCCGAGCTGCGACATGCCGCCGTTCAGCGCGTTCAGTCCCGTACCGACCTGCTGGTAAGACGCCAACAGCTGCGCATGCGCGTCGGCAAGCTGCTGCGCGCTGGCTTTCATCCGGGCGAGACCGGCCTGCAGGTCTCCCGCGCCCGTCGCGCCGGAGCGGATGCCGTCCTCGATCTGCGTCAGCCCGTCGCCGAGCTGCTCGACGCCGGTCTTGAGCGCTTCCGTGCCGGTTACGAGTTCATCGGCGCCGGACGCCGCTTCTTCGATCTGCGGCGCGTTGTCGCTGAGCTGTTTGCCCGCTTCGCCCAGACCGTCTTCGATCTTCTTCAATCCGTCTCCGGCTTCGCCGAGACCTTCGCCCAGCGTGCCCGCCTGGCTGGCGACGCTGAAATCGGAGATCTCTTCGCCGGTCGGACGGCTGACGCTGCGCACACTGTCCACGCCGTCCACTTTGCTTACCTCGCGGCTGATCCGCTCGGCAATCGCGATATATTCCGCATTGTCCATCGGCTCGTCGCCTTTGATGACAATCTTGCTCGGCATCGCTTCACCGGCGCCGAAGCTGTCCGAGATGATATTGAAGCCCTGGATCGACTCGTACGTCGCCGGCACTTCTTCCAGGCTGTTAAACGACAGCTTGCCGCTGTACGTTAACAGCAGGGGTAGCGAGACGGCCAGCACGATCAGCAGGGACGCCCAAGGGCGCTTAAACGAGAAACTGCCCGCCCAGCCCCACAGCCGGTTCTCGCTATGGCCGGCCGCTTTGCGCGACGGCCAGAACATTTTCTGTCCGAGCACCGCCATAAAGAACGGCACGATCGTAATCATTGCCAGCAGCATCACGGCGATACCGACCGCAACCGCCACGGCCGAACGGTACAGCATAAACTGCGACAATCCGATCGCCGCGAAGCCGACCAGCACGGCCAGGCCCGAGACGAGTACCGTGCGTCCCGCCGTGCGGTACGTTTCCACGATCGCGTCCCACTTGTTGTCGGTGCGGCCCATTTCTTCTTTGTAGCGGCTGATCAGCAGGATGCAGTAGTCGGTCCCGATCCCGAACATGACCGCGACCATAAAGATCTGCGTAAAGTTCGACAGCGGGAAGTCGAAGCGGTCCACCAGGAACGCGACGATGCTCTGCGACACGATATAGCTGAGTCCGACCGTCAGCAGCGGCACGAACGGCGCGATCAGGGACCGGAACACCAGCACCAGGATCAGCAGGATAAAGACGACCGTGATATACTCGGACTTCTTCAAGCCTTCTTCGGAGCTGCGCACCGTGTCTTCGCTGATCAGCGCTTCGCCCGTCAGATAATGATCGACCCTGTACGGCTCAAGCGTGCTTTCGAGCGCGCTTTGCGTCTCGCTGACTTCGCCTTCCGCCATCTCGACGCTCAGCGAGACGAGAATGGTCTGCCCGTTCTCCGAGATCATCCGGTCTTCCAGCTCCGCCCGGTCGAACGGACTGAGAATGGAATTGATGTGCAGGCTTTCTTTGTTTTTCTCCAGCGCGGCTACCGCCTGCTTGGCCTGCTCTTTCTCTTCGGCGGTCAGCCCGGCGGGATCGTGGAACACGAGCGCGACCGTCGAGCCTTCTTTGCCTCCGTCCTGCGCGGCTATTTCGTCCAGCAGCGCAGCGGCTTCCGTCGACGAATAGCCGTCGGGAACGGAGAATCCTCCTTTTTCCCGCACAAGTTCCGACATGGGCGGCGCCGTCAGGAACAGTCCGACCGCCGCGGCGATCCAGACGAGCAGCACCAGCCATCTCGCTTTCAGTATGGTTCTCATTCTTTGTCTCTGCCTCCATCTTCAACGACCAGCCGGGCGAGTCTTTCGAACGCCGACATGACCATTTCTATTTCTTTTTCTTCAAAATGACTCAGATAAGAGCCGACCGATTCCGAAATCCGCTGCTCCACCTGTTCGGCGATGCGGTGTCCGCGTTCGGTCAGCGACAAATACACTTCCCGCCGGTCTTCTTCGCTGCGCGTGCGCTCGATCAATCCCCGGTCCACCAGGCGCGTTACGATCGCGGTGATCGAACTTTTGACCACTTTGAACGTTTCGGCGAGCTCGGACGAGGTGCACGGTCCGCTCTGCATAATTTTTTGCAGCAGGTAATACTGGTCGTTGGTAAGGTCTTCCTGCATCTGTCTGCGCACCACCGTTCCCATCTCCCGCTCGATCGCCAGCCACGACTCCAAAAAGCGGTTGATCAGCCGTTTGGCGTCTTCGGGCGGCAGATCTCCGGTCATCCGGATCGATCCGTCCAACTGCTTCTCCCCTTTCATGCTTGTCCCCGAATATTATTCGATCATGAAACTATTCAACAATGAAACTATAATCATTTTCCTTTTCTCTGTCAACTTCGTTCCTTTTTATACGCCGCAGGTCGTTTTCATATAAAAAAGCCTTTTTCCGCTATGGAAAAAGGCTTGGCTTGACGTCAGGCTTCGATTCGTTTCATCAGCCGGGCGATCGATCGGTCCGCTTCCCGCAGCACGAGGTCGCGGTCCAGCGTTTTCATCGTCCGGTTCTCCATCACGATCTTTCCGCCGATCGCGACTGTATCGACACAGCCGCGCGTCGCCGAGTACACAATGCGCGAGTAAATATCGACTTCGTGTGAAGGAAACGTATGGAAATCGTACAGATCGAGCAGAATCAGATCCGCTTTTTTGCCGACTTCCAGACTGCCGATCTCGTCTTCCATGCCGAGCACTTCCGCGCCGCCCATCGTCGCCATGCGCAGCACCGTGCGGGCGTCCATCGTCGTCGGACCGTGCGCCGGCTTCTGGATCAGCGCCGCCAGCCGCATCTCCTGGAACATATCCAGATTGTTGTTGCACGGCGCGCCGTCCGCTCCGAGACCTACCGGCATACGGCGGCTCAGCATATCGGGCACCTCGGCGATGCCGGAGGCCAGCTTGAGGTTGGAACCCGGACAGTGCGTCATCTTGACGCCGCGCCGCCGGATGATTTCTTTTTCCCGCTCGTCCAGCCAGATGCAGTGAGCCAGGATCAGATCCGGCCCCGCCAGCCCGAGATGATCGAGATAGACGATATTGCGCATGCCGCGTTCCCGCTCCACGACCTCGATCTCGCCGCGGTTCTCCGAAGCATGCGTATGGACGCGGACGCCGTAGCGCCGCGACAGATCGCGTACGCCGACCAGCAGCTCCTCGGTACAGGACACGACGAAACGCGGGCAGAACGCGTACTGCAGCCGGCCATCGTCATGGCCGTTCCAGCGATCCAGCAGCCGCACGCTTTCGCCGAGCGAATCGTCCGTGTTTTCCCGCAGTCCGGCCGGCACGTCGCCTCCATGGTCCATCATCACTTTGCCGGAGACGGCGCGAATGCCGGTTTCGGCCATCGCCCGGAACGCGGCATCCGTATGATGCACCGTTTCCATATCGAGCAGCGTAGTCGTGCCGCTCGAGATCAATTCGCCGATGCCGAGCATGGCCGAGTAATAGACCGACTCCTCGTCGTGCGCCGCTTCAAGCGGCCAGATGCGCTGCTGCAGCCAGTCGAGCAGCTCCAGATCGTCGGCGCGGCCGCGAAACAGCGTCTGGCACAAATGCACATGCGTTTGGATAAAACCGGGCAGCAGCACTTTGCCGCGTGCTTCGATCACCCGGTCCGCCTGCGCTTCCAGGCGCGCGCCCATCTGCGAGATGCGGCCGTTCTCCACCAGCAGATCTCCGATAAAGTCGTCCAGTTTCCCGTTCATCGTGACGATCCGGGCCCCCCGAATCAACAAACTTTCCATATTCGGACCCTCCCCGCCGCGGCAAAATGATAAAACCTCAGTCTTCTTCGGGCTCGTCCACCGTATACACACAGCGGTAGCGTTCCAGTCCCGACGAACTGACGCCCAGGCCGATCACGGAAAATCCGAGGCTGCGGTAAAAATCCACCGCTTCTTCGTCCGTTTCGGCGACGACGCGTTCCGGCTGCTCCTGCACCATCAGCTCCAGCACCATGCCCCGGCCGTAGCCCAGTCCGCGGTGCTCCGGTCCGACCGCGATATGCGTCAGCGTAATCTCTTTGTCTCCGGTCGGTTCGAACCCGATCACGCCCAGCTTCTCGCCGTCTTCCACATAGGCGAACAGTTTCCGGTCTTCCCGCTCTTCATAGCGCTTCAGCGCCCGTTCGATCTGTTCGGGATCGGGAAATACGGCCAGCGCCAGCAGTTCCGCTACCCTGGGATCGCGCACTTCTTGTTTGACGGATTGCAGCATAAGTTCCTCCTGTGTCTCTATGTTCGTTCAGGCAAACCGGCGCAGTTCCGCGCAGGCGGCCTCGTAAGCGCCGCCCAGCTTCGGCAGCACATCCAGCGCTTCGTTCGTCGCTCCTTCGCGCAGGGCGTACTCGACGCGTTCGAGCAGTCTGGCGAAATAATCCACTCCCAGGCTCAGACTGCCGGATTTCAACTGGTGCGCGGCGCGCATGCCGCTTTCGCATTCCCCGCGCCGAATCAGCTCTTCGAGCATTTCCAATTTGCCCGGCGTTTCCTGCTCGTACGTTTCCAGCAGCATGCGGAAGATTTCCGGTTCTTCCCCTTCGTCCAATTCGAGAATATCTCGCACGACCCTGGAATCGAGCGCTTTATCCGACGCTCTCGGCAGCCATTTGTGCAGCGCCGCTTCGAGCGCTTCCAGGCTGACCGGCTTGCTCAGAAAATCGTTCATGCCCGCTTCCAGGCAGGCTTCACGTTCGCGGTCGAGCGAATCTCCCGTCAGCGCGACAATCGGCACCGGACGCCGCATCTCGTTTTGCTCCAGCTCCCGGATTCGCCGCGCGGCTTCCGTCCCGTCCATCTCCGCCATATGATTGTCCATCAGGACGATCGCATACGGACGGCTCCGGTACGCTTCGACGGCTTCTGTGCCGTCTCCGACGATTTTCACCGATTCGAAGCCCAGCTTCTTGAGCTGCATACGGATAACCCGGCAGTTGATCGGATTGTCTTCCGCCACCAGTATCGGTACTTCTTCGCCCGTTACGCCGAATACGGATACCGCTCTGAGCGCTCCCTGCGCGCGCGAAGTCTTGTCCGCCGCGGCCAGCGGCAGTTCGAACCAGAACGTCGAACCGTGTCCTTCCAGGCTGTCGACGCCGATACGGCCCCGCATCGCTTCGGCCAGCGATTTGCAGATCATCAGTCCGAGGCCCGTGCCCGATTGGGCTTTGCCCGCTTCGGTCTGCGAATAGGGTTTGAACAGCTTGATAACGTTTTCCCGTGAAATGCCGATGCCGCTGTCGCTCACTTCAAAGCGCAGTACGCCCGGCGCCTCAGGGGCCGGGCGTACGTTCAAACCGATCGTTCCGTTCTCGGTAAACGTGTTGGCGTTGTTGATCAGATTGATCAGGATCTGCCGGATGCGCACCGGATCGCCCATCAGCCGATCGGCGACCTCCGGCGCGACTTGGTGATGCAGGCGGTTGTTCTTGGCGCGCGCACGCGGTTCCAGCAGCTGCACGGCGTGGCTGACCACTTCGCGCATATCGAACGGTTTCTCTTCGATATCGAGCGCGCCCGCTTCGATCTTCGACAGATCGAGCAGATCGTTGACCATACCGAGCAGAAGCGTCGCCGATTCTTCGACCAGCTCGGTCCAGTTCCGCTGCTCCGCGCTCAGTTCGCTGCCGCGCAGCAGCTCGGTCATGCCCAGGACGCCGTTCATCGGCGTTCTGAATTCGTGGCTGATCATCGCCAGAAAACGGTTCTTCGCTTCGTTCGCCCGCTGCGCTTCGCGTCCCGCTTCGACCAGTTCGGCGTTGCTTTTGGCCAGCATGCGCTGAAGCGTGACGAGCTCGCCGTTCATCGCCGTAAACTCGCTCAATACCCGGTCTTCGTCGGCCTGTCCGCGCACGATGCGGTCGTTCAGCTGCTCGATCGTCGCGCGCAGCCGCCGGATCTCGATCTGCGGATCAGCTTCCAAATTCGTAGCCTCCTTCCGCTCCCGCCTCCCCGAACGCTCCGGATTTCAGTTCGAGCAGCCGAGCCGCTACGGAAAGCGCCGCGTCCGCGTCCGGCGCGTATCCGTCCGCTCCCACCTGTCTCCAGAGCGACGGATCGACGTTGAACGGCAGGCCGCCGGCCATGATCTTGACGCCGGCCAGCCGTTCGTCCGCCCGGATTCGGGCAATCCATTTCTTCATTAAATGCACATGGAACGTCATCGTGGCCGACAGCGCGACCACATCGGTTCCCCGCTCCGCGATTTCGTCGAGCAGCTTCTCTTCCGAAATGCCCGTTCCGAGGTAACAGGTATCCCAGCCCTGCATTTCGAACAGGTCCGTCAGCATGCGCAGACCGATCTCGTGCATCTCGCCGCCGACGCAGGCCGACAGAAGCTTGCCGCCGCCTTTGCCGGACACCGCGACGATCCAGTGCGGATACAACCTGGACATGGCGCTCTGCGTCACGGCCGTGCAGTAATGCTCCTGCGCCACCGTAATCCGCTGCGTCTGCCACAGCCGCCCCACTTCGTACTGGGTCGCCTGGAACATATACAGATAGATATCGCGAATGCTCTCGCCGCGCGCGATCAGCCCGTCGACGACGTCGTAGGCGCGCTGGCGGTCGCTATCCAGCAGAGCATCCAGATAGGCTCTGGCTTCGTCGACCAGACGCTGCCGGTCGGTCAGGAACGAAGGCACTTCCGCCGGCTCCGCCGTCCGCAGGATGCCCATTTCCAGAATCCGGACCGTCCGGTCCGTAAATTCGTCGCGGACCGATTCCCGGACCCGGCCCAGAATCAGCTCCAGCTTGATTCGAATATCTTTTTCCGTCAGCCCGTATCCGGCAAGCAGCTGCTTGAGCCAGCCGATGTAATGCACGAACAGCGCGGGGCTGTCCATAATCACGCCTTCGACCAGATAGTTGAGCGTATAGACCGTATCGCGGCGAGACTTTTCAAAGCCCGGCCGTCCGTAGCGTTCCATCAGGTCCGGCTGCAGCCGATACTGTTCTTCCGTCACGGCAAGCGCGAGCTCGTCGATTCGTTCAAACAATGCGGTTCCGTCGCTTATTGTCATGCCTATCCCTCGCTTTAGAGGCGAAAAATGCGCCTGCGTCCCATCGCCGCGCGCATTTTCGTATACCTCGTGTGTGATCTGTCCTTGAAGTCCGTCCCTCTGAACTCACGGCTCCATCTTGACACAACCGGAAGAGATAAGCAACTTGACAGCGGCGAAAGCGCGGATTTACCGGCTTTCCGACTGCCCCATGCCGCCGATTCCGCCGTAACGCTCTTCCCACTCTTCGCGCAGAACGCCCATGCGAATCGAATCGTACAGCTCGCCGCGAACGATCCGGCAGCGCCGCATCCGCCCTTCGAGCTGCATGCCGATCCGCTCCGCGGCCCGCATCATGCGCGCATTGCCCGACCAGGTGGTGATGCCGACTCTGGGCACATCGAGATGCGCGAACAGGTAATCGACGTACAGCCGAAGCGCTTCCGTGCCGCTGCCTCGGCTCCATGTCGTCGAGCGATACAGCAAAATGCCCGCTTCGAGCCAGTTGGACGGTTTGTGCTCCCAGTAGGAAGTCACCACGCCCAGCGTCTCGCCTTCTTTGGTTTCGACGAGCAGACGCGGTTCCCAGGGCAGGTTCCGCGCTTTGATGCGTTCGTAATTCTCGACAAACTCTGTGCAAGTTTCCTCGTGCTCTTCGTCTTTGTAATACGGTCCGTCCCATTCGGTCCACTCGCGATCCTCGATCGTGTACTGCAGCGCGTAAAGCTCCTCGTAATCGGTCGGCGTTACGCTGCGCAGCCTCACCTGCCCGCCTTCGAGTACCGTCGTGGCAAATTCGGATCTGTTCATATTAATAATGTCTTCCTCTCTGTGTTCGGAGTAGGGCGGGTCCCTGCGGACCTTGCCGTCTTTCTATGAAAGCTACCCGGAATCGGAAAGGATCTAAGCGGCTTGTCCCGATCGGATATTCGATTCAGGCGAGACAAGCCGCTAACGTCTTAGCGTTTGGACGCTGCCGTCTTCGCGGCCGACCACGACCGTATGGGCCATGGATACGAACAAGCCGTTCTCGACCACGCCGGGGATATCATTGAGCTTCGCATGCAGCGCCGCCGGGTCCGGGATCGCTTCCGCGCGGCAGTCGGCGATGTAGTTGCCGTTGTCCGTGACGTACGGCTGATCGCCGTCCATGCGCAGGCCCGGATTCAAGTCCAGGCTTTCCAGCGCTTCCAGCGTCCATTCGTGAGCGAACGGAACGATCTCGACCGGCAGCGGAAATTGTCCCAGCGTGGACACCATCTTGTTCTCGCCGACGATCACGATCATGCGGTCGCTGCGCGCCGCCACGATCTTCTCGCGCAGCAGCGCGCCGCCGCCGCCTTTGATCAGCTCCAGGTTGTCGTCCACTTCGTCCGCTCCGTCGACGGTGATATCGATCCGCTTCACTTCCGCAAACGGCACGATAGGAATGCCCAGTTCCCGCGCCTGCTCTTCCGAACGTTTGGAAGTGGCGACCGCGCGTATTTGCAGTCCTTCTTTGACCCGTTCGCCCAATTTTTCAATCGCATAATAAGCCGTTGATCCCGTTCCGAGACCGACCGTCATTCCGTCTGTAATTTCTTCTACCGCCTGTTCGGCAGCCAACTTTTTCGTATTCATATGTACCACTCCGTCCGATTCGACATTTTGATAAAAAGCCTTGCACATCCATTTTAGGCAATTGTTATGTCCAGTACAACGGTTTTATCGATTTGCATACTTTTTCGAACGAAAAATTCAAGCTTGTCTAGAAAGAAAAAAGGATATTTGTCGAAAAAAATCACTTTTTATCGCTTTTTTGTGATTTCTTTATTGAATTGTGTAAAATTTTAAAGCTTCCTACCGATATAGAATTATGTAGATAATAATCGAAAATTGTCATATAGGGAGCGATGAAAGCTATGTTTCGACAAATTGCACGCAAATCTATTTTGAGCCTTTCTATTTTCTCGGCGGTTTTGTTCGGCAATGTCGAAACATCTGCGCATAAAAACGACATTTCAAATGTCGAAACTCTCTTTTCCGCTTCGGCCGTGTCGATCGATTCTTCGACAACCGACACGGTTCGGACGCAAAGCGCGGACAGCCTGACCGACGACTCTTCCGCAGCCGCCGCTTCCGCGTCCGCCAAGATCCGGCAGGGTTCGTGGGGGTACGACGCAATCGGCGCTTCCGAAGCGCGCGCGGCCGGTTATACCGGCAAAGGCGTCAAGATCGCGATTCTGGATACCGGCATCTCCGCCGCTTCGGGACTCAAAGTCAGCGGCGGCGTATCGACAGTCGATTACACGACTTCCTATAACGACGATAACGGTCACGGCACATTCGTCGCCGGCATTATCGGCGCCAAAAACAAAGCGTTCCAGGGCATCGCGCCCGACGCTTCGCTGTACGCGGTAAAAGTCATGGATCAAGACGGCAACGGCTCCGTCGACTCGCTGGCGCGCGGACTGCAGTGGGCGATCGACAATCGCATGAACGTGATTAACCTGTCGCTTTCTTTCCCGGAAGAATCGCAGTCGATCGACCAGCTGCTGCAAAAAGCGTCCGATCTCGGCATCGTCGTCGTCGCGGCCGCCGGCAACTCGGGCAGCGCGGACGGCTCCGCCGACACGATCCAATACCCGGCCAAATCTTCGCTGACCATCGCGGTGGCCGCCGTCGATTCGAACCTTGCGCGCGCCGCTTTCTCGGCTACCGGATCGAGCGTCGATCTGGCCGCGCCGGGCATGGGCATCGTCAGCACAAGCGTATCGGGCAAATACAAGATCGGCGAAGGCACCTCCACCGCGGCACCGTTCGTCACTGCGGCGGTGGCGGTACTGAAACAGGCTTATCCCGATCTGACAGCTGCCCAGATCCGCTCCGCGCTGCAGCAGAGCGCCGTCGATCTCGGCGCAAGCGGCCGCGACAGCCAGTACGGATACGGACTGCTCTCGTTCGACCGTTTGTTCGGCAAAAATTCGGTTATCGCCCAGGCTCCGGCTTCTGCGGCAGGTTCCTTTTCCGCCAAATCGACTGCCGTCAAATCGCCGGCCGCCCGCGCTTCGCAAAGCGTAAAAGCATCCGGAAGCACGTTCTAAGCGGCAAACATCGAAAAGAACCTTCATCCCGTGCGCCGGAATGAAGGTTCTTTGACGTTTGCGGGCCGGCGCGACCGGCTCGGTCCGGTTCGGGCTTTGCGCTTCTACCAGCCCGAGCGTTCGCGCAGCGCGGCAATATGCGCCGTATGATGGCGGCTGTGCCAGGAGTAATGCGAGGTCTGCGCGTCAAGGCGCGTCCATTCGTCATTCTCCGGATGATAGAAGGTGCGCTGCCACTGTTCGGGCGTCAGCGACTCCAACTGGAACGTCCAGCGCGTATGCAGGCCGCGCAGCAGAATCAGCGACGCGCCGACGGCCAGCGTCGAAGCGTCGGGCAGCTTCGCCCAATCCGATTCTTCGTACGGCTTGATCGTCGGACCGTCTTCGGTCAGCGCGAACTTCAGTCTGAGATAAGCGTTCATATGGCTGTCGGCCAGATGATGCACGACCTGACGCACCGTCCAGCCGCCTGGGCGGTACGGGGTGTCCAGCTGTTCTTCGCTCAGTCCTTCGATCGCTTCCTCGAGACGGTCGGGCAGGCGCCGGATATCTTCGATCCAGGCTTCCAGCCGCTCCGGATCGTCCTGACCGCCGGGCGCTTCGTATCTCCCGATCGGATAGCGCAGATGCTCCGACTGTTCGCTTTCCGGGGTCTGCGGGGTTTGTTCGCTCATCGCCAGTCCTCCTTTTGAACCCAAAGTCTGCTTTGAATCAGATCATTTTCTTCGGATCGACATAACGGTCGAATTCTTCTTCGGTCAGCAGCCCGGTCGACAGCGCCGCTTCTTTGAGCGAGGTGCCTTCCTTGTGGGCTTTCTTGGCGATCTTCGCCGCATTCTCGTATCCGATATACGGATTGAGCGAGGTAACGAGCATCAGCGAGTTGCTCAGGTTGTGCTGGATCTGGTCGAGGTTGGCTTCGATGCCGACCGCGCATTTGTCGTTGAACGCCAGAATCGCGTCCGCGAGCAGGTTGACGGACTGCAGGAAATTGTAGATCAGCACCGGCTTGAACACGTTCAGTTCGAAGTTGCCCTGGCTGGCGGCAAAGCCGATCGTCGTATCGTTGCCGAATACCTGCGCCACGACCATGGTCATCGCTTCCGACTGGGTCGGATTGACTTTGCCCGGCATGATGGAACTGCCCGGTTCGTTCTCCGGGATAGTCAGCTCGCCCAGGCCGCTGCGCGGGCCGCTGGCCAGCCAGCGCACATCGTTGGCGATCTTCATCAGATCGGCCGCCAGCGCTTTGATCGCGCCGTGCGCGTACACCGCTTCGTCGTGGCTGGTCAGCGCGTGGAATTTATTCGGCGCGGACGTGAACTTGGCCTGTACGAACCCGGAGATATACTCCGCCGTCCGGCCGCCGAATTCCGGATGCGCATTGATCCCCGTGCCGACCGCGGTGCCGCCGATCGCCAGCTGCTTCATATGCCGGGCGCTTTCCTTGATCATCGTGCCGCTTTTCTCCAGCATGGCCGACCAGCCGCTGATTTCCTGTCCCAGCGTCAGCGGCGTCGCGTCCTGAAGATGCGTGCGTCCGATCTTGATAATGTCTTTGAAGTCTTCCGACTTCTCGTCGAACGTCGCTTTGAGCACCGCGACGGCCGGCAGCAGCTTGTCTTCGACCGCGATTACGCCGGCGACGTGCAGCGCCGTCGGGAACGTATCGTTGGAGCTCTGCGACATATTGACGTCGTCGTTCGGATGCAGGCGCGCTTCGCTGCCTTTCTCTTCGAGCAGCTGGTTGCCCCGGCGCGCGATGACTTCGTTGACGTTCATGTTGGACTGGGTGCCGCTGCCCGTCTGCCAGACCACCAGCGGGAAATGTTCGTCCAGCAGTCCTTCCAGGATTTCGTCGGCCGCTCCGGCGATCGCGCCGGCTTTTTCTTCGGACAGCTTGCCGAGGTCTTTGTTGGCGAGCGCCGCCGATTTTTTCAAAATAGCGAAGGCACGAATGATTTCGGACGGCATCTTCTCCTGGCCGATCGGAAAGTTTTCTTTACTGCGCTGCGTCTGCGCCCCCCATAGTTTATCCGCGGGCACTTTCATTTCCCCAAGCGTATCTTTTTCGATCCGGTAATCCAATTCCGTCTCCTCCTTCGTCGCTCTCACAAAATAGTCGCAATCCAATTGTAGCGTTTTCAAGAGTCAAAAAGAAAGGTTTCCGCCAAACTTTTTATCCGCTTCCGCACGACTGCCTCATAGCCCGATTCCGGAAAAGCGCCGCCCGCCCTCTTTCTCCGCCTTGCCGCCGGGCCGCAGCACGCGCTATAATCGGCAGTTATACAGGACTGTCGGACGGCAAAACCTTCGAAATCGGAAAGGAAGACTGTAAAATGTCTCATTCGATCTCAGACCCTCTGCGGCTTGCGCGCGCTTGTTCGAACGGCTCGGCGCGGAAGCCTGGCCTTCTCTTGCGAGCGAGCCGCTCGGCGGCTGGCGGCTGCGCGCGGCCGGCGGCATCAGCAAGCGCGCCAACAGCGTTTGGACGGCGGCGCCTTACCCGGACGAAGACCGGGATTGGCTGCAATCGGCCGAAGATTTCGCCGAGCGGCACGGCATCCCGTGCTGCTTCTACGTCAGCGACACGTCGCCGGCCGGTCTCGACGAACGCCTGGAAGCGGCCGGCTATGCGCTGAGCGATCCCTGCTTCCTGATGACGGGCGAAGCCGAAGAAGTCCGCCGGCTGGCCGAAGCGCGCCGCGCTCTGTATCCGACGCAGGCGGAACTGCTAAGCGAAGCCGTACACGGCGAGCCGCGCAGCGTTATCGGCGGCGAGCGAAGCGGCAGGCTGCCGTGCGGCGAAGAGCCGGTTGCAGCGCCGGACGGCAGCTGGCTGGCGGACTTCCTGGCGCTCGAAGGCTTTCCGCCGGAGCGCGCTCCCGGCTACGCCGCTATCTTCGGCGCGATCCGCCAGCAGAAGTCTCTCGCCCGGCTGCGGATCGGCGGGCGGACGGCCGCGCTCGGCACCGCGATGCTCGGCGAAGGCCGCGCCTGCCTGAGCAATATCGTGGTCGCGCCGGAGTTTCGGCGGATGGGGCTTGCGGCCGAACTGATCGGCCTGCTGGCGCAGCGGTCGCTGCAAAGCGGCGCGGAAGAACTGTATCTCCAGGTCGTGCAGAGCAACGCTACCGCGATCCGATTGTACGAGTCGCTCGGCTTCGGCGTGCTGGCCCGGCATCATTACCGAACGCGGCCTACGGACGGCGACATGCCGAGAACAAGCCGGTTCAAGCCGGAAATATAAACCGGATGAGTATCTCCTGCGCACCGCTGTCTATAATCGAGTCCGAAATCAAACCCAAACTCAAGTTAAATGCAAAAATCCACTTCGTTTACAGTCAAGGACGATAAATCGAAGATGAAATGCCAAAATCCACTTCATGCTCGGTTCGCAGGCTAAAAAAGCGCCGGAAACGAAAATAAAGTGGATTTGTGCATCAGATCGCCGTTTTGAGGGACCGGAAACGAGATTAAAGTGGATATTTGCAATTGATATAGCTTTGAAGAGCGCCGCGGACTGCGGCGCTTCTTTGTTCTTATTTCCGCTCGTCCAGCAGCAGCGGAAGCAGTTCGGTCAAACCGCCGATCTCGTAAGTCGGCGCGATGCCGCTTTCGTTCGGCAGTTTCTCCGGATTGAACCAGCAGGTATGGATGCCGTAATCGTATCCGCCGCGAATATCGGAGGACAGCGAATCGCCGACGATCAGCGCCTGCGACTTGTCCGTGCAGCCGATCCTCCGAAACGCATAATCGAAAATGCCCGCCGACGGCTTCTGGAATCCCGCGTCGTCCGATACGATAATGTGGTCGAAATGATCTTTCAGTTCCGAGCCGGAAATGCGCGAGAACTGCACGTCGCTGACGCCGTTCGTCAGGATCGACAGATCGTAATGCGGTTTCAGCGCGTCGCATACCGCCAGCGCGTCCGGCGTCAGAAACGACCCGCGCCCGAAGCGGTTCAGATACGCCGCCCCGAACGCTTCCGCGTCGCCTTCCACGCCGAACTCCGCGAACAGCCGCCGAAAGCGTTCGCCGCGAAGTTCCCGCTGCGTAACCTGTCCGCGCTCGAATTCCAGCCACAGCTCTTTGTTGATCAGCGAATAGCGGCTCAGGCAGTCGTCCAGCTTCAATTCGTAGCCGCCGTCGAGCAGAGCGCCGCCGAGCGCTTCGCGTTCGCAGCGCCGGAAGTCCAGCAGCGTATCGTCGGCGTCGAACAGGATAAAACGGTACGGCCGTTTCCCGCTCGTAGGCTTCGCGCCTTCCGCCCGCCGGACCTCGCCGGCTTCATCGATGCGGTTCATGGCGTCTCCTCCTCTTTGCCCGCCGGAATCTCCGGCAGGCACCAGTCGATCCCGTCCAATCCTTTGGAGCGAAGAAATTCGTTGGTCCGCGAAAACGGCCGGCTGCCGAAAAAGCCCCGGTCGGCCGAACGTGGACTCGGATGCGCCGACTTGATTACCAGATGACGGCCGCCGTCGATAAACGAGCCTTTCTCCTGCGCGCTGCGTCCCCACAGAATAAACACCGCGGGAGTATCCCGCTCGTTGACGGCCGCAATCGCCGCGTCGGTAAAGCCTTCCCAGCCGAGCCCTTGATGCGACGCGGGCTGTCCGCGCCGCACCGTCAGCACATTGTTGAGCAGCAGCACGCCCTGCTTCGCCCAGTGCTCCAAAAAGCCGTGGCGCACGGACGCGCAGCCCAGATCGTCATGCAGTTCTCGGTAAATATTTTCCAGCGAAGGCGGCACGGCGCTGCCCGGCTGCACCGAGAAGCTCAGCCCGTGCGCCTGGTTCGGTCCGTGGTACGGGTCCTGCCCCAGAATAACGACGCGGGTATCCGCGAACGAAGTCAGATGGAACGCGCTGAAAATCTTGTACATATCCGGGTAAACCGTCTTCGTGCGGTATTCGTCCGCCAGCTTATGGCGCAGCTCCGTATAATAAGGCTTCTGCATCTCGGGATGCAGAATATCCGCCCAGTCGTTCGTAAAGATCGGTTTCATGCCTCCCGCATCCTTTCCTGTCGTTTATTCCGCCGTAATCGTCGAACCGCAGTAATCGCATTCCGCCGATGTTCCCGCGCGCAGCGTGCGCCGGGCGCCGCAGGAGCGGCAGACCGCTTCGACCAGCGGAGCCGGCCGGCGCCGCCGGGACGGATTCGATTCGTAGCGCACATCGTAGGCGGCATTGTTCTGCGCGTCGTAAGCGGACCCGCCCGAAGTCCGGCCGCGCAGATCGCTGCCCGGCCCCTGCTGCTGCGAAGGCGGCCCGAAGCCGCTCTCGCTCGGTCTGCCGCGGTACACCTGCTGCTTGTCGGAGTTCGGCCGCGTATCGTCATTTATCGTTCTTCCTCGCTGAAGCCCGTCATACTCGCGCTCGTAATATTCCCGATTGCGCAGCCGCCGTCGGTTTGCCGAGCGGATCATCAGCGAGCCCAGCGCGATGACGATAGCCGACGGAATAAAGAATATAATGCACGAATAAATGAAATTCTCCGTCGCCGTATAACCCGGAGTGGAAATAAGCATCACAAGCACGCCAAAAGCCGCCCACAAACCGGCAAGCACATTCAAAAACACACCGATTACTTTCATCATCTTTCCTCCTTGCGTTTCGGCTTTCTTCGGCAGCGCCTCGCACAGCCGCAGCATCGAAGCATCGTTTTCCGGCACGCCGATCTTCTTACCCGCCACATACTCGCAAGCTTGTATATAAACCGTCTCATACGCCAAACAAGTTGTCAAAGATTTTTTCCCTAAAATACGGAAAACGTTCCGGAAGACGCCGGCACGCAAAAAGACTCTTCCCGCAAGGGGAAGAGCCGGGCAGAAAAGCAAGCGAGACATCGCCTTTTTCATAGCAAAACGAAGTCTCAAGCGACGCGAAGCACCACGCGGTTCGTGAACGGATCGAGCACGGAAGGTCCTTCCGGCGTTTCCGACACTTCGAATCCGGCTTCCCGCAGCGCTTCGACCGCCCGGCCGCGTTCGTTTTCGCTCGGATAATCGATCGTAAAGTAATTCAAACCGACCGCGTCCGCCGGAGCCGCCGGAGCGCCTACGCCCGCCCAGGTGTTCAGCCCCAGATGATGATGGTAGCCGCCCGCCGAAACGAACAGCGCCGCATGCCCGTAGTGCAGCACGACATCGAAGCCGAGCGCGTCGACATAGAACTTGCGCGCATCCGGCAGATTGCCGATATGCAGATGGACGTGTCCGATGATCGTGCCCGCCGGCAGTCCGTTCCACGGAGCCGCTTCGGCGAACAGCGATTTGACGTCGACCGGATTGGCCGCCATCACATACTCGCCGTTGGCGTCTTTTTCCCAGGTCGAGCGCGGACGGTCCGCGTAAATCTCGATGCCGTTGCCGTCGGGATCGTCGATGTAGAACGCTTCGCTGACCAGATGGTCGCCCTGCCCGATCGAAACGCCCTGCTCCGCCAGATGGCGAATCGCCGCGCCGAGCGAAGGACGGTCGGGCAGCAGGATCGCGAAATGGTACAGCCCGGTTACCGACTGCTGCGGCATGATGCGCGCGTTCGGAACTTCCTCGATGCCCAGCAGAGCGCCGCCGCCCGGTACGCCGAACTCCGCCGTTTTCCCGTTCTCGCTCAGCAGCGCAAGTCCGACCACATCGCGGTAGAAACGGATAGAACGCTCGACCTGGCTGACTTTCAACTGAACTTTCCCCATATGCGCCTGCGGATGAATCCGATAATCACTCATGAATACAGCCTCCCAAATATTTGTTATAGATATATATGTTTGATTTCATTAATAATCTTCCTGAATATATAATAGTATAGTTTGTTACAAAAGTAAAGCGTGTGAATTAAAAAAACAAGCACGCGAAACGATATCGTTTCGCCGCGCTTGTTTGCCGGGGTTCAGGATTCGTTCAGCCCCGCGTGTTTCGCCAAAAATTCCATCGCGATCCGGTTCTGTCCGTCCGATACCCAGTGTCCGTCGAACGGGTAAACCCGCATTTCTTTTTCCGAACCGATCCGGTTATAGGCGGCATAGACGGTCTCCGGCATGCAGCACAGATCTTTCAGTCCGCACGAGACCATAATCGGAATACCGATCCGCGGCGCGAGATTGAGATTGTCGAAATAACTGAGCGTTCTCAGCACGCCGCCGAGCTTGTCGGGATGCTTGCTGACGAACTCCGCCGCTTCCGACAGCGAGCTGTTCGAATTCAGGATGCCGAAGTCCATGTGGCACATATTCGGGATATGCGCCACCGCCGCTTTGGGCAGCTTGCTCAGCGCCGCCGCGATCAGCGTCAATCCGCCGCCCTGGCTGCCGCCGATTGCAAAAATGCGCCCGGGATCGGTTTCCGGCTGCTCCGCCGCCCATTCCAGCGCCCGGATCGCATCGAGCGTAATCGCCCGGTAGTAAGCCGTTTCCGGATCGAGAATGCCCGGGGTGATCCAGCCTCTTACCGCGCCGTAATCCTGCTGCAAATAGTTGCCCGTGTCCCCGCCCTGCCCGCGCACGTCGATCGACAGCACCGCGAAGCCCATCAGCACGTAATGCGCAAAATGTTCCGGCATGCCTTTGCTTCCGCTGTAACCGTGGTAATGGACGATGCACGGGAGCCGTTCTTCCGCCGCGAATTTTGGCGTCAGGTACCAGGCGTGCAGCGGCGTGTCGTCGGCTCCTTCGTACGTCGTACGGTACACGTTCATATGGCTCATCGGCGTTTCCACCGGCTCGCGCGTCCCGTTCAGCGGCTTGTCCGCGTAATCGGCCAGGGTCCGGGTCCAGAATTCGTCCAGATCCGGTTCCGCCGTCAGGTCGGGATTGTACCGCTCCAGATCCCGGATTCGCGCTTCGATCGCATTGGTCATCTTTTCTCGTTCTCCTTTGTCCCGCTTCGCCGGGCTCAGCGTTCCAGAAGCTCCCGGTAAAGCCGTTCGTTCTCTTCATCGTAGCAGACGAAAGCGATCTCATCCAGAAACGTTTCGCCGGATACTCCGCCAGGACGCTCCAGCATTCCGCGCACCGCGCCGATCGCCGCTTCCGCCGCTTCTTTTTTGGGATAGCCGTAAATGCCCGTCGAGATATTCGGAAAAGCGATCCGCCGCGCGCCGGCCGATACCGCTTCTTCGATCGAACGGGCGTAGCAGCTTTGCAGCAGCTTTTCTTCGCCCCGCGAACCTCCTTGATACACCGGTCCCACCGTATGCACGACCATCTTCGCCGGAAGCCGGCCCGCGGTCGTTACGACGGCGTCGCCCGTATCGCAGCCTCCCTGCCGATCTCTGATGGCGCGGCATTCCTCCAGGATCGCCGGTCCGCCCGCGCGGTGGATCGCCCCGTCCACGCCTCCGCCGCCGAGCAGCGACGAATTGGCCGCATTGACGATCGCGTCCGTTTGGTATTTCGTAATATCGCCGCGCAGCACTTTGATGCATACGCCGTTCCGTTCGGTTTCCATCGGCACATTCCTCCCTTGGGCCGGCCGGCTTTGCGCCTGACCGTCGTCTCAATAGAGTGTACCCGTCCGCCCGAGCGGCTCAAACCGGCTTTTGCAAAAAGAATCGGTTTGGGAATCGCAGCAAAAAGCCTTCGGCAGCGAACCGAATGTTCCGGTCGTTCGTCTGCCGAAGGCTTGATCTGTCGTACTTTTTGCGAGATGCTTACTCCGCTTTGGCCGCTTCGACCGCCGCTTCCACGTTGGCCGCCGTCGGATTGTCGACTTTCGTTCCGTTGACGAAAATAGTCGGCGTTCCGGTGATCTTGCTGTCGTCGCCCGCTTTGACGTCGGCGTCGACTTCGGCTTGATACTTCTTGTCTTTCAGGTCGCTCGTAAAGGTGTCGATATCAATATCCGGTACGGACTTCTTCACCAGATCGACGATATAATCTTCGGTGATCCAGGCGTCGCGCACTTTGTTCGTATCCTGGTTGGCATATACGGCTTCGTAATATTTCCAGAAGTCTTCCGGATTCTGCTCGTAAACCGCTTGTCCGCCCAGCGCCAGCAGATCGGAATCGTCGGCCAGGAACGGGTAATCGGCGAACTGGAACGAAGCTTCGTTGTTGTCGAGGTACTTGGTTTTCAGTTCCGGCAGAACCGTTTCCGACCAGACTTTGCAATCCGGGCACTTGAAGTCGCCGAATTCCACGATCTTCACGTCGGAATCCGCATTGCCGAGCGTCGGCTGCTTGGATGCGTCGTAATTGGTCAGGATAACCGGTTCCGAAGTTTCTTTGGCGGTCTGGTTTTCTCCGGCTTTGGTCAGCACATAGATCAGCACGGCCAGTACGACGATTATGCCGACAAAGCCGAGCGCGATTACGCCCAGGTTGCTTTTCTTGCGCTTAGAACCCGAGGTCCACTGCGAAGCTGCGCTTCCGGCCTGCGGACGCGGAGCGCCCCCCGTATTTTTCTTCGCCGTTTGCGGCTTGCCCGCCTGCGGCCTGTTGTTTTGCGGCTTGCCGGATTTCGGCGCCGGCTTTTTGTTTTTGTTCATCCTTTTTCCCCTTATCTTCAAGTTTGCCCGTTCGCCCGAGCTTCTGCTTCTCGCATGCGGGCCCGACTGTCTTTGATTATATCGAGTTTTGGCGGTCGGGTTCAAGAGTCGAAGTCACAAGTCGGAAAAAAAGTAAGCGATTCGAAGCACAAAAGACGCCGAATCTTTGCCGCGCCGCATTTGACACCGCTTTCCATACTTCGTATACTTGCGTGAGCAAGCAGCAAAGATTGCAGAAACAGGCCGGTCCGCCCGGGCGGAATCCGGCCCCTTCATAAGGAGGTTTATCCTTGTACCAGCCGCAGGATTCCATCGGATTTCAATTGGGCGTTATTTACCGCAAAGTCAGCAATCGTCTGGCCGCCCGGCTAAAAGACTACGATCTGACGCCGGAGCAGTGGTCCGTCATGTGCTGCATCTGTTTCAAAGAAGGCATGAACCAAAAAGAAATCGCCGAACGCACGGTCAAAGACCAGCCGACCGTGACGCGCATCCTCAACGTGCTGCATCGCAAAGGGCTCATTATGCGCAGCAGCGACCGCGCCGACCGCCGGGCCTACCTGATCTATCCGACCGGAAAAGGCCGCCAGGTCACCGAAGAGACGTCGGTCATCGAACGGCAGCATAACGCCGCCATGATCGAAGGCTTCGACGCCGCCCAGCTCGAACTGCTGGCCGAAGCGTTCCGACGCATCGAACGCAACGCCGAACGCTACGAAGAATCGGAAACGCAGGAAGCGTCCGAAACCGAAACGGACAGCTTCGGCGAAGCCAAGCGCGAAATCGGCGGGTAGCCGGAGGCCGGACGATAGGCAGCCGAGCCGACGAAGAGCGGCGTCCGGCACAGGGCGGCCGGCGGCCGGGAAGTAAACGAAGCTGCGGATCGGCGAGGCGATGCAAAGACGCCGGGACATCAAATGCAGCGATAACAAGAAATGAAACCAGGGACTGTTCCAATGCTATAAAGCAGGCGGAACGGCTCCTGGTTTTTTCTGTACTTTTTGAAACAGGTTGTGATGGAAATACCGGGACAGGAATAATAGGAATGTTGCGAGAACGCAATATTTTCATTGAAAAAGAGCCTGAATAGTCGAAAATGCTGCATAGGCGCATTATTTCTATCATTTGTAGACTCTGAAGCCCGAAAATGAAGAAAAATATTGCATATCAGCAACATTCCCGATGATATGAAGCGTCTGCCGCGAAATTGATGCGCGTATGCAACATTCGTCCGAAACTGCGTCGTTTCTACCCGCGGCCGTAAAGGCCTCCGGTTATCCATTCGATGGCGGAGGCCATTCCGGTTTGGTTTATAGCGTATTTTTAAGCCTATTGCTTTCGAAGTTCGATGACACGCCCTGGTCCGTTGACCGCCTCAGGCTTTTCCTTTTTTCTTTTTCGCTTTCCGGTTCCGCTCCCGTTCGGCGGCCAGCTTGCGCGCGGCGTCTTCGATCTCCAGATCGTCCATCTGCCCGGCCGGGCGGTAGACCGTGCCTCCGTGGCACACTTCCACCCGCTCGGGATCGAGCCGGCGCACGATCGAACCGCTTTTGAGCGCAAGCTCCGGGTCCGGCGTGAAGCGGGGCTGCTGCAGCCGTCCTTTCTTCGCGTTGAACAAATCGCCGGCCAGCAGCACGCGGTCCGCCGCGTGATAATACACGACGTGGCCCGGCGAATGACCCGGCGTCAGATGGGGTTCCAGTCCGCCGATCGGGGACAGCACGCCGCTCAGGCGCTCGTCAAGCGGCTGCAGGATGCCTTTTTCCACATACTTGAACGCTTTTGTTTTGCCCGGATACGGCAGGTCGCCTTCGGCGTAAGGAATCTCCGCGGCGTGCATATACACCGGCACGTTGTACTTCTTCAGAATCCGTTTGAGTCCGCCGACATGGTCGCTGTGCGCATGCGTCAGCACGATGCGCCGCAGCGGGCCTTTGCCTGTTCGCTCGATTTCTTTGAGAATCGGGCCGGCCATCCAGAACATGCCGGTATCGACCAGCGTCACGCCGTCTTCGCCCGCGACGATCCAGACATGGACCGACACGCCCATCCAACTCCCGACGCTGCTTATGTGTTCGGAGATAACTTTCACACTCATACGGATCTCTCCTATTTCGTATAATGGAATACATTCGAATTTCGTCGCGGCATCGGGCCCGGCGGCCGGAAGCGCTTATCCGGCGAACTTCCTCCGCCCGGCAGACGCACAAGAAGAAGCCGCCTCTTGACCATAAGAGGCGGCTTCTTCGCTGTCAAGCGAAATATCGTTATTGACCGGCGCGCAAGGCTCAGACCGAACGCCGGCGCATCATTGCGCCGGAATCAGCTCCAGCGAGCCCAGGCGAAGCGAACCGTGCAGCACAATCCGCAGTTCGGCGGATTGAGACGGAAGCTTCGCGCTTTCGTCCGGCGCGCCCTGCAGCGTGCTCCATTCGCCTTCTGCCGCGCCCGCTATATCGTGGACGCCCAGCGGCTTGCCGTCTTCTCCGCCAAGACGAAGTTCGAGTCTTCCGGCGGTTTCGCCGCCCCGCACGCGCAGCTTCCAGCCCGCAAGGCCGCGAGTCAGATCGACGTCCCGGAAGATCAGTTCGCCGGCTTGCGTCAGATCGGCCGGACGCGCGGACGTTTCGCTCCGTTCTCCTTCGTCCAGCAGAACATTATCGTAATCGTCGAAGTTCTCGGCGCGCGTACGGCTGTACAGACTGCGCGGCGGCACGGTTTCGCCGCGAATTTCGACAGACGCTTCGGCGCGGATATCCGCCGAAGAAGCACCGGCCAGCAGCGTGTACGTTCCCGATTCCACGCAGAATTTATCGCGCGTCACATCCCAGAACGCCAGCTCCCGCACCGGCAGTTCGAATACGGCGGCGCGTGTTTCTCCGGCCGGAATATGCAGCCGCTCGAATCCTTTGAGCTGCTTGAGCGGCCGCTTGACGCGCGAACTGCCGGCACGGACGTAAAGCTGCGGCACTTCGTCGCTGTCCGCACCGCCGATATTCTCGATCTCAAGTTCGATGGAGATCGTATCTTCCTCGCCGAAACCGTCCCCGCTCAGCTTGAGCGGCCCGTAACGGAAATCGGTATACGCCAGCCCGTGGCCGAACGGATACAGCGGATCGCCGCCGAAGTACTGATACGTCGCGCCGCTTTTGATAATATCGTAATCCAGCATATCCGCCAGATCGTCCTCCGAGCGGTACCAGGTCAGGCTGAGGCGGCCCGCCGGCGCGGCGTCGCCGAACAGGATATCCGCCACCGCGGAACCCAGTTCCTGCCCGCCGTGCGCCAGATACACAATCGCCGGCACAAGCTCGGCGATCTCGCCCAGCGCGAACGGATAGCTGCCGACGATCACTACGACCGTATTCGGATTGGCGTCGTGCACGGCGCGGATCAGTTCTTCCTGGCGCGGCGGCAGCGAGAGTCCCGGACGGTCGATCTCTTCCTTCCCGTTGATATACGGGCTGTTGCCGACACAGACGATCGCGACGTCGGTCTCGCGCGCGGCCGCGGCGGCCGCTTCGATGCCGTCCCGCGTCACTTCCAGCAGCAGCGGCGCAGCAGCGCCGCCTTCCGTCCCCAGCGCGCGCAGCGTACGCAGGCCGGAGTCTTCCGGCTGCGCCTGCGCCGCCCGGGACTCTTCGCTCCAGCCGAGCGGCGCGCCGTTCCACTGGCGCAGCGTCGTTTCTCCGTCCTGCCCCGCTTCCAGATCGAACAGTTCCTTCACGAACCAGCCGCCGATCTGCTCGGCGGAAGCCGCCAGCGGCCGGCCGTCCTGCGCGGTAACGAATTTGCCGTTGGCGTGGGCGCGCAGCGTATGCTGCCCCCAGCCCCAGCGGGTCAGCTCGAACAGCGAAGCCGGTTCGCCGGCTTCCGCTCCGCTGTTCGGTGAAGCTTCTTCTTCGCCGAACGCCCGGGCCGCGGTGCCCGCGCCGCCCAGCGCCAGCACGCCGGCTTCGCCCGGCTGCACGGCCAGCGAGCCGCCGCTTCCGGCGCTGCGCAGCCTCACCGTGTCGCTGCCTTCGGCATAGCGCACGGCGCTGTGCGCGGCCCGGCCCGCGGCCGCTGCGCTCTGCGCCCCGCCGGCCTGCGCGGCGGCCGGCGCTTCGCGGTTCGCCAGCCAGCGGGCGGCGTGATCTTCGCCCCGTACGGCTTCGTTCGCCTCGGCCACGGTACGGGCCGCGGCGGCCTGCAGAGCGGCCTCCCCGTCGGGGCCGATCCGGCCCGCGCTTTCGCCGCCGAGCTTCGCGCGGACGGCATCCAGGATCGACACGCGATACGGCAGCGTGCCGCTGTACCAGTCCGTCCAGACCGCGTCGGCCGTCGGCCCGACGACGGCTGCGCCCGTTACTTCCGCGCGGCGCAGCGGAAGCAGCCCGTCGTTCTTGAGCAGAACGACGGATTGTTCCGCCGCCCGCTTCGCCAGGGCGGCGTGCTCCGGCGCGCAGAGGACCGATTCTTCGATCTGCGCATACGGATTGTCCGCCTCGGGATCGAACTGCCCGAGCCGAAACCGAATGCGGAAGATATTGACCAGCGCCCGGTC
Source organism: Saccharibacillus sp. CPCC 101409 (assembly GCF_030518235.1). Lineage (GTDB taxonomy): Bacteria > Bacillota > Bacilli > Paenibacillales > Paenibacillaceae > Saccharibacillus. The sequence continues at coordinate 197,702 of NZ_JAULSA010000005.1, forward strand.
GATCTCTTCCTCGCCGATCAGGCGGCGCTCCAGCGCTTCGCGCGCCGCCGAGATCACCAGCTCCGGTTCGTCGGTGAGGCAGTCGACGCCGGCGAGCAGCGCGCCCGCGACGGATTCCGCGTGCGAATCGTGGTATTTGTGGAAATGGACCGTCTGCGACAGATCCCCGCCGTCGCAGACGATAAATCCGTCCATTTTCCATTCGTCTTTGACAAAGCGCTGCACGTAAGGACTTTCGATCGCCGGCGTGCCGTTGATCGAATTGTAGGCGGTCATCATGGACAGCGCGCCGCCTTCTTCGAACGGGATGCGGAACGCTTCGAGGTAATACTCGCGCATATTGCGCGGCGTAACGCTGGACGAACCGTCCAGACGGCCGACTTCGTTGTTGTTGGCGAAGTAATGCTTGAGCGTCGCCACCATTTTCAGATAGAATTCATGCTCGCCCTGCATGCCGCGCGCAAGAGCGGCCGTCAGCTTGCCGGTAAGATGCGGATCTTCGCCGTAGGCTTCTTCGGTCCGGCCCCAGAACGGATTGCGCTCCATATCGACCGTCGGCGCCCACAGCGTCAGCCCGTGCGTCTCCGGCTCGCTCCGGTGGTAGCTGCGCGCTTCGTCGCCGATTACGGAACCGATCTCGCGCAGCAGCTCTTTGTTCCAGGTCGAAGACAATCCCATCGGCTGCGGAAATACGGTCGCGACGCCTTTCCAGGCCACCCCGTGCGCGGCTTCCCCGCCGACTTTGTAAGCCGGCACGCCGAGCCGTTCCACCGCCGCCTGCCGCGTCGGCAGCAGCGTCAGCTTCTCCTCGAGCGTAAAGTGCGCTACCAGGTCTCGCGCCCGTTCTTCCAGCGGCCGCGCCACGTCTTTGTACAATTCGGTCATATTCTTTTCCTCCTCCGATAAAGCGCTCTCATTATTTGGGGAACGACGACGCCCGTTTTCCTCACGCCGCCGCGTACGCAAACGGGGGTAAAACCGTTTCCCCTTGCGGAGACCGGCTTTACCCCTACCTTTTGCCAAATGATTACAGCGTCACCGTCACGCTGCCGCCAGCAGGCGTCAGCACAAGGCCCTGCTCGCCGGTTTCGTGCGAAGCGCCGTCCACGTTCGACGCCGATTCAATGCCGCGCAGCACGATTTTAACATCGCTGCCGCCCGAAACGCTGATCTTGATTTCGTTTCCGCTGCGTACGGCCGAAGCTTCAAGCTGCTGCTCGGCGTCGGTGCCGACGATGTTCGCGGAAGCCGTTTGACCGTCTTCCAGGTTGAACAGGTGCAGCGTTACGCCGTTCGCGTAATCGTAATCCGGCTTGCCGTCCTGGCTGCCGACAGCCAGCAGCGTGCCCTGTTTAACAAAGACCGGCAGGCTCATGAAGTCGTAATTCTCGCTGTACCAGCGTCCGCCTTCTTTGACCTGTCCGTCCAGCAGGCCCGTCCATTTGCCCGCAGGCAGGTAGTACGTCACGTCGCCCTGTTCGTTGAAGATCGGCGCAACGAGGATCGAATCGCCGAACATGTACTGCAAATCGAGCGGCCCGCAGGTCGGATCTTCCGGGAACTCCAGGAACATCGGGCGCATCATCGGGATGCCGCGCGACGCGGAGTCCGCCGCCTGGTTGAACAGGTACGGCATAAGCGAGTTTTTGAGCTTCGTAAATTTGCGCAGCACATCCACCGCTTCTTCGTCGAACAGCCAAGGCACGCGGTACGATTCGTTGCCGTGCAGACGGCTGTGCGAAGACAGCAGGCCGAACTGCACCCAGCGTTTGTACACGTCGGCCGGAGCCGTCATTTCGAAGCCGGAGATATCGTGCGACCAGAAGCTGAAGCCGGATACGCCGAGCGACAGGCCGCCGCGCAGACTTTCCGCCATCGACTCGTAGTTCGACGAGCAGTCGCCGCCCCAGTGAACCGGGAACTGCTGGCCGCCGACGGTGGCCGAACGGGCGAACAGCGCCGCTTCGTTTTTGCCGAGCTTGTCTTCCAGTACTTCGAATACCGCTTTGTTGTACAAGAAGGTATAGTAGTTGTGCATTTTGACCGGATCGGAACCGTCGTAGTACACGATGTCGGTCGGGATTCTTTCGCCGAAGTCGGTCTTGAAGCAGTCCACGCCCTGGTCGACCAGGTCTTCCAGCTTGCTTTTGTACCACTTAACGGCGGCCGGGTTCGTAAAGTCCACAAGAGCCATGCCCGCCTGCCACAGATCCCACTGCCAGACGCTGCCGTCCGGACGTTTTACCAGGTAGCCGTTTTCCATGCCTTCGTCGAACAGGATCGATTTTTCCGCGATGTAAGGGTTGATCCACACGCAGATTTTCAGTCCTTTTTCTTTGAGGCGCTTGAGCAGGCCCGCAGGGTCGGGGAATACGTCTTTGTCCCATTCGAAGTCCGTCCACTGGTATTCTTTCATCCAGAAACAGTCGAAGTGGAACACGGACAGCGGCAGATCGCGCTCGCTCATGCCGTCGACGAAGTGGTTGACCGTCGCTTCGTCGTAATCCGTCGTGAACGAAGTCGTCAGCCACAGGCCGAACGTCCATGCCGGAGGCAGGGCCGGTTTGCCGGTCAGCTTGGTGTAGTTGTCGAGCACGTCTTTCGGATTCTCGCCGCCGATGATGAAGTATTCGAGCGTTTCGCCTTCCACGCTGAACTGGACTTTCGACACGTTTTCCGAAGCCACTTCGAACGAAACTTTTTCCGGGTGGTTGACGAATACGCCGTAGCCTTTATTGGAAATGTAGAACGGAATATTTTTGTACGCCTGCTCGCTGCTCGTGCCGCCGTCTTCGTTCCAGATATCGACGGTTTGGCCGTTTTTCACAAATGGAGTAAAGCGCTCGCCCAGACCGTACACGTATTCGCCCATGCCCAGATCGAGCTGCTCGCGGAAATATGTTTTGCCTTCGGCTTTGGCTTCGATATGCGCCGCCCGTTTGAACGCGCTGCCCGTCAGACGGCGGTCGCCGTAGTGGAACTCGGTTGCGAAGCCGGTGTTTTTCTTGATGCTGACTTTGAGCTCGCCGCTTTGCAGCGCCAGCAGATCGTCGGTATGGGTAATATGTACATTCGTTTCCGAGCCGTACAGTTCGAATTCGGGAGTCTTCTTCACGCCGCCCGCGTGACGGTTCAAACGGACTTTGATCACGTTCGGCATCGGCGAGCTGTACGTCGCTTTCAGCAGCGTCGCATTGAGCGTATCGCCTTTTTTCTCGACTTTTTTCGTAGCCGCATATACGGTAAAGGAATCGTCTTTTTGCACGACGTCGCGGATATCCACCGGGTTTTGCAGATTATACCCCTCGCGGACCATCCAGTATCCATCGGTAAATTTCATGCGTTACAGCCTCCTTGGCTAATTGTTCGGTATGTCTTCTTGCTCCTTGCCGGAGCGCCTCGACTTCACTTATAATAATATTGACCTTTACCTTTGATTTCTTCCGCTATTTTGACAAAAAGTATCAGAATCCTGATCTTTTACTCGCGATATGGCGATTGTCCCCCTACTATTTGGAAACGATTTCATAAAGGGTCGCATCCCGCAAGCGTGCAGCGTACGGTTGTGCCCGTTTGCGAGAATACGATCGGAAGGAGAGTATGCCATGCCGGAACACGCTTTATTGAAAGAAAAACGCATCCACGGCAATCCCATGTACCCGGTCAGTTCGTATGTGCTGGACGACCTCGACTTTACGACGATCATGGACTGCCACTGGCACGAAGAAATGGAGTTTACACTGGTGACGCGCGGCGTTATCCGGTTCCAGATCGGGACGGAGTATTACGAAGTGTCCGCGGGCGAAGCGATGTTCGTCCACAGCGGAGAACTGCACGCGGGGCAAAAAGTCGGCGCAGAGCCGTGCGGCTTCTCGTCCATCGTGTTCGGCGCAGAGTTCCTGTCCAGCCGGGGCTTCGACCGTTTGCAGGAAAAATACATCGAACCGCTGCTGCAAAAAAAAGCGCTGCCGCCTTCGCACCTGACCGGCCGAAAGCCCGGCGAACGCGAAATCCTGGACCTGATCGCCGCCGTGATCGCGGACAACGAAGCCGCCGCACCGGCGTTCGAGCTGACGACCAAAGCGCGGCTGTACCAGATCTTCGCGCTGCTCCAAAGCGCGATGCGCGAATATGCGCCGCCCGCTTCGGGCGGCGACCTCGACAAAATAGAGCGGCTCAAAACGGTGCTCGGCTATATGCACGAACACTATCCGTCGCCGCTCAAGTTGAAAGACCTGTCCGCACAGATCGGCATGAGCGAAGGGCACTTCTGCCGCTTTTTCAAAAGCATGGTCCATAAAAGCCCGGTCGATTATCTCAACCGCTACCGCATTCAGCAGGCCTGCCGATTGTTGGAGAACAGCGGCCACAAGATCGTCGAGATCGCGATGGAAGTGGGCTTCGACAGCCTGAGCTACTTTATTTCGGTGTTCAAGCAGCACCAGGGCTGCACGCCTTCGCAGTATCGGAAAAGATCGGAGATCGGCGCCGCGTCCGCAGCCGAATTGGCGCGCGGATTGTAATTCCCGGGCATCGTGCGTTTGACGCTTTTTACTCCGCGGTTTTTGCGTTCTTCAACGACAAAGCGTACTGAACGATCGCCGCATGCAAAAAGGAAGCAAACTGCCCGGCCTCTCCTCCGAACGTATCGAAAAAAGCGCGAAACCGGCGGTCTCCCCGGTAATTGTCCGCGATATGGATCAGCAGTTCCGGCGTCGTGTCCATATAAGCGCCCAGCGCGTCGGCCCATTCCGCCACTTTGAGCCGGACGGCGCGCGAATCGGGCTTTTTTCGGTGGAGGGAAAACAGCCCGGCAAACGCCGCGTTCATCCGCCGTTCGGCTCGATTCAGCCACGCTTCGCGATCGCGCGGAGATTCCCGCTCCAGCTTTTGCATGCGTTCCCGGTAACCGGAATACGCCGGCGTGTCCCCGTAAACCAGTTCCGCTTCGCGATCGTACTGTTCCCGCAGCGCGGGACCCGGCATGTCCGGCGGCCGCGGGCCGAAGATCGTGCCGGCTTCCAGATAGCGGTCGAAGTTATCGAGAGTACGTTCCAGCCTGCGCTTTTTGTCCATTAAAAGTTCCCGGTGTTCCCGCAGAGACCGGTGGCGTTCGGATTCGGGCAGCTCCAGCAGCGCCGCGATATCCTGAAGGCGCACGCCGGTTTCTTTGAGAAAAAGAATGATCTGAAGCCGCTCCAAATTGTTCCGGTCGTACAGCCGGTAGCCGTTTTCCTGCACGACCGCGGGCTTCAACAACCCGATCCGGTCGTAATAATGCAGCGTACGCGCGGTTGTGCCCGTGACGCTTACGACTTCATGTACCGTCAACAACGCTTTCGGCATTCCAGTAGTCCTCCGCGGCTCGCAAGATTTCTTCGGCGCTTTTTAAAGTGGCCTGTTCGATCGTGTCCCCGGTTTGACGACCCGATTCAGCGTTTGCGCATCCGTTTTGGATACCCAGGGACCCAGCCGTTCTTCCCCGCAGCGCGAAACGGCAAAGTTCTCCGCCAATCCTTCGCTCACGATCAGCTCGCCCAGCGTCACGTTCGCGTCCCAGCGGATAAACTGATAGCGCACGTTATGATTGCATTCGTGGGCCAGCGCGGCATAGATTCTCGGCAGCGTGTAGGCGTTGGGCGTCAGCACGGTCAGGATATGACCCGGAATCCCTCCGTCTCCCGAATAGCCTTCGTTGATTCTCAGCAGTTCGCTGGCCGGATTGCCGAGCAGAACCGTAAAGATAATCTTCTGCACCGGAAGCGAGATTCCCTGCCGTTCAAAAGCGGCAAAGCTGCCGGTCACGACCGCCCAGCATTCCGCCCAAAATCCCTCGGACGAAATATCGTTTACCTGCTCCAGCATCGATTCGCCGATCTGCTCCGCGGGCAGGTACATCATATCGTTCAGCGTCATCACGTCGAATCCGCCGGGCGGCTCCGAGCGAAACGGAATCTGCTGGATTTCCCATTTCTTTTTGAACGGAGCCAGCATCAGTTCTCGGTACGCTTCTCTTTTTTCCGCCTGCGGCAGCTGGATGATCCGGCGGTAAATATCATCGGAACGAAGCGCGGTAATATTCATGAATGTCTCCCCTTTCGTTGATCGTTCTCCACGTTAAACTATGACGCGGCGTCACAGTCAACCCCGGAAATTCGATATGCAAAAGGCGGTTCTGATGCAAAAAAGCCGTCCGGAAATATTTCCGAACAGCCTCTTTACTCAACAAAGCTCTTTTAACGAACCTCGTACAATTCCGCATCCACTCCCGACACAAACGGGCTTTCTTCGCCCAGCGCATACAGCCGCAGCACGTGCATCGCCCGCGTGCAGGCGGTGTAGAACAACTTGCGCTCCGACTCGCGGCTGTAGCGTTCCGCCGAAGCGTTGTACAGCAGCGCGGCGTCGAATTCCACGCCTTTCGCCAGGTAAGCCGGCACGATAACCGTTCCTTTTTCGAACGCCGGCGTGTTTTTGGTAATCAGCCGCGTATCGAGACGGCCTTTGAGCCGGGCGTGCAGCTCGCTGCATTCGCTCTGCGTTTTGCAGATGATGGCGGTGTAATCGAGGCCCTGTTCGCGCAGTTCCCCGATATCCGCGATCAGCGCCGCATCCATATCCGAGGTCGCGTCTTCGACACCCGCATCGGCGGAGCCGCCGAAACGCCGCAGCACCGGCTTCTCGCCGCTGCGGGTAAACGGCAGGATCAGTTCGCCTTCCGGCAGCATCGCTTTGGTAAATTCCGTAATCTCCCGCGTCGAGCGGTAGCTGCGCGTCAGCCGCAGCACCATGCTCTCGTCGCGTCCGTACAGATTCAGCAGCGGATCGTAATCGTCCAGCGCCGAATCGTGGCCGTAGATCGCCTGGTTCAAGTCGCCCAGCGCGGTCATACGGGCGCGCGGAAACAACCGCTTGAGGAATTCGAGCTGGAACGGCGTATAATCCTGCACTTCGTCGACGATGATATGGCGGATCGCCGTGTTGGTGATAAAACCCTGCAGCAGTTCTCTCAGCAGCAGCAGCGGCGTGGCGTCTTCGAACGCCAGCTCCGACTTTGCCAGCCGGTCCAGCGTCTGGCGCGAGAACTCGTGCCACAGCGCGGGCAGCGGACGGCCGCCCGACACGCGCATAAACAGGGCTTCGTCTTTGAACAGCCGGCGGTACAGTCCTTTGACGTCGACGAAGCGCTGGCGCTTGACCCATTTGCGCACCGGCTTGAGCCAGTCGTTGACGACCATGCGCGCCGCCGCTTCGTGCTGCTGATCGAAATCGTCGAATGTGTGCGCCGCTCCTTTTTGCTTGCGCCGCATGAGATTGTAGGCCCGGTGCAGTTCGCTCGTCCCGAGCAGTTGGATCTGATTCTCCACCCAATCGGCTTCGCGCTGTGTTTTGCCGTATTCGCCGACCTGTTTCAGCAGCCATTTGCCCATCTGCTCGATCCGGCTCGGCAGCTTGACCGAAGGATCGAATTCGTAGAATTTACGCCGCATTTCTTCCGCCGATACGATCTCGTGCCCCTGGAAGCGGATCGGGCGGAACATCATATCCTGATGCGCCAGATGTTCGCGGTAGCCGCGGATCACATTCAGGTAATCGAGCGACGATTTGTAGCGGATGCCCGCCAACCGCGCTTCGTATTCGGGATCTTCCCCGCTATCCGACTCGCCGCCGCGCAGCAGGTACTCCAACTGGTCGAATGCGTCTTCCAGCTCGAATTCCCGCCCGATCCGCCGCTCCAGATAGGCCTGGAACGTCGTTTGCAGCATATTTTCTTCGCCCAGCTCCGGCAGTACCGTCGAGACGTAGCTGCCAAACAGCGAGTTCGGCGAGAACAGCACCAGCTGGTCCGCGCTCAGCGTATCGCGGTAGCGGTACAGCAGATAGGCGACGCGCTGGAGCGCGGCCGACGTTTTGCCGCTGCCCGCCGCGCCCTGCACGACCAGCAGCCGGCTCTGCTCGTTACGGATAATCGCGTTCTGCTCGCTCTGGATCGTCGACACGATACTTTTCATCCGGTCGTCGGCGCTCTGGCTGAGCACTTCCTGCAGCAGCTCGTCGCCGATCGTCATCCCGGTATCGAACATGACGCGGATTTTGGCATCGCGTATCACGTATTGCCGTTTCAGTTCCATCTCGCCTTCGACGTGTCCGGCGGGCGTCCGATACGACACATCGCCGGGCGAACCGTCGTAATACAGGCTGGAGATCGGGGCGCGCCAATCGTAGATCAGAAAGTCCTGTTCGTTGTCGTCGATCAGCGAAGCGATGCCGAGATAGATGGGCTCCGCCGCCGCGTCTTCTTTTTCGCGAAAATCGATCCGGCCGAAATACGGCGAGTTTTTCAGTCTGCGCAGCTTGCCGAGTTGGGAGAACGCCCGCTTGTGGCTGAATTCCTGCTGCGCCAGCACCTGCGACTGCTGCCGCATGCTGGTCGATGTTTCGCCCAGATCGTCCGGCTCGGCGAAGTTGATCGTAACCTCGTCCCAGAATTCTTTGCGCAGCTCCACCACATCTCCGCGCGCTTCGCCGAGCTGGGCTTCCAGTCCGCGGATACGGCCCGTTACTTTGGCGGTTACGTCGTTCACGCGCTCCTGCTCCCGCCGCCACTCCCGATCGGTAATTTCCATTATAGTTCCAACCCCTTTTTGACTATTGACAACGCACCTATATTATGCTATATTTTAGAAATCAGTATAGTTTTACGAATATTCCCATAGCGACAGAATATAATTGTACGCCTGAGAGCCGGCGAAATCAACCCGCCGCGGCCAGCCAGGGGTATTTTTTGTGTACGCGCAATTCCGGAATCGAACTCGGCGCCGCTTCCCGCTCCGTGCTCCGGCCATAGAGAAAGGGAAGGAACGCCGGCTGCCCGGTCTTCCTTCCCTTTCCGCACGTTCGGATAGCTTTTACGCCGTCTGGGATGCCATTTCGCGGCATACGTCGGCGCAGCGTTTGCACGCTTCCGCGCAGCGCCGGCAGTGATCCATCTCGTGCTTGCCGCATTCGCCGCCGCAATCGTCGCAGATCTGCGCGCACAGCGAACAAATCTTGGCCGCGTACGGACTGCTCTGGGTCATCGCCCGGGCCGCAAACTCGCACATGTCCGCGCACAGCCGGTCGAGGCGAATACACTCGCGCATCATCGCCGCGTCTTTTTCCTTCAAACAAGCGTCGTAACAAACGTTGCAGGCCTCCATACAATTCAGACATTCATCGATACACCGGCGCATCTGTTCCCTGGTCATTCGCGAACTCCTCCTTATATTGGCGGTCGGCGGCTTATCTGAATTCAAGCGGGACAAGCCGCCGGCATGGGGACTGTAGTTCCGAAACTTCCTGTCGTTACCTATTTACCCTTTGCTTTTCCCGCTAAACGGCAGCTGCCGGATTACCCGAGCCAATGCTTGGGATTGATCCAGTACGTCCAGCGCTTTTTTTCGCCGCGGTCCGCGTTCTGTCCGTAATGTTCGACCAGGCGGTTGAGCCGCACCAGCTGGTAGCCGTACGCGTGAATTTCCGCCGTCACGATCGACAGCCGCATCGTACTCTCCTCCTGCTGCTGGAGGTACCGCTTCATATCGAGCGCGAACCGTTCGTTTTCTTCTTCGATATTCTGCCAGGGCGATTCGTCCGGCTTCAGCTTGTTCTCGAATTTCAGCAGCACATGCTCGTGGTATTTGGTCATATACTCCAGCCGTTCGTCGAACAGCGTGTCAAGCTCAAGCGAGCGCGACGCCGGAAAATAATGCTCTTCCACCGCCTGCACGACCTCGCTGCCTTTGCGCAGGGCCCGCAGCATCTGCTTGTAGACCACAAGATGGCGGCTTTCCGTATACGAAGGGCGTTTACGCTTGTGCTGGTCTTCTTCGAGCAGATTGTATTTCTCGGCCAGCGATTGGATCGAGCCGTCGAGCCCCCGCTGTTCGTCTTTGAACACGCCTTCTTTGATCTCGTCCGATACCGCCGTTCGCAGCAGCAGCGAGAGATGGCCGAACGTCGACTGGATCTGCCCGAGAAACTGTTCTTTGGGTTTGGGCGGAAGCACCAGCACATTGACGATAAAAGCCGCGAAGATCCCGATCACGTTGATCAGGAAGCGGTTCAGCGCAAAATGAAACTGTCCGGACGCTTCCATCACCGAGATAACGGTCACGAGCGTCAGGCCGATCGTGTCCGCGCGGTTGATTTTGAGACAGACCATAATCACGACAATACAGGTCAAGCCAACCGCGATCGGTTCGCTCGACAGCAGCATGCCGGCCAGCATCGCGATCACGGCGCCGAGGGTATTGGTCAGCAGCTGATCGAGAAAGTAGCGCCAGGATTTGTAGATCGAAGGCTGCATGGCAAAAATGGCCGCAATCGCGGCGATGACGGGCGGCGTCAGGTTGAGCAGCATCGTCAGATATAGAGCCAGGGTTACCGCGATCCCCGTTTTCAGCATACGCGCGCCGAAGTTCACGTGCATCCCTCCTTCAATTCCGTTGTGTCCGTTCGGCGCAATCGGACCGGTGCCGGATTGCGCCGCGCTCCCCGCTTTTTTTGCCTGTTTCCACTATTACCCGATTTTCGGAAAAAGCTTCTGCGCGGAAGGCGGCAGTCACCCGGCAAGCTCCGACATATTCGAATTCCCAGTATAACCGGACGGCGGCAGGGAATGCAAAAAACGCGGTCCGCCGGCTGCGGCGAAAAAAAAGAGACCGCCGGGCGCTGAGCGCCGACGGTCCAAATATATACTTCAAAGGGGGTTGTAGAACTAGATTACCCCGCCAACCTTAAAACAGGCTGAAAAACAGATTTCAGTTGTGTTACAATGAGCAGCAGTATGTTTCATGCCCTGTCAGGCTTAACGAACCGACGAAGGAGTAAAGAAGCCGTGGATCAAAAAATTTCTATTTACGAAACGATCGAACTTTGTTTGCTGGCCGGCAAAATCATGCTGCAAAGCGGCGCCGAAACGTACCGGGTCGAGGACACGATGGTCCGGATCGCCACGGCGTTCGGGCTGGCCGAAAGCCACAGCTACGTGACTCCGACCGCGCTGATCTTCTCGACCAGCGGCGAGCAGCCGGCCAAGCTCATCCGGATCGAAGAACGCACGACCGATCTGCACAAGATCGCCGAAGTCAACGCGATCTCGCGCCGGATCGCGTCGGGCGAGCTGTCGGCCCGCGACGCCAAAGAACTGCTGCTCAAAGCCGAATCCGCTTCGTTCAATTATACGCTGCCCGTGCAGATCCTGGCCGCGGCCGTCACCAGCGCCTGCTTCCTCATTATGTTCGGCGGCACCTGGCCCGACTTCCTGCCGGCGCTGCTGGCCGGCGGAAGCGGCTTCGCCGCCGTCGTCTACCTGCACCGCATCGTGCAGGTCAAATTCTTCTCCGAGTTCTCCGCCGCGCTTGTCGTCGGCCTGCTCGATCTGCTGTTCGTCTGGCTGGGCTTCGGCCGCGAATTCGACAAGATCGCGATCGGCTCGGTGATGCCGCTCGTGCCGGGGCTGCTGATCACCAACGCGATCCGCGATCTGATGGCCGGCCATCTCGTATCCGGCATCTCCAAAGGCGCGGACGCCTGCCTGACGGCTTTTGCGATCGGCGCGGGCATCGCGGTCGCCATTTTGTTTTTTCATTAGGAAGGAGAAGCGTTTATGTGGGCCCAGCTTATGACCAGCTTTGTTGCCGCGGCGACATTCGTGATCCTGTTCAACGCGCCGAAGAAATCGCTGCTCCAGTGCGGACTGGTCGGCATGCTCGGCTGGCTGCTGTATATCCTGCTGCGCGGGGAAGTCGGCGAAGCGCCGGCCGTGCTTTCCGCTTCGCTGCTGGTCGGCATCCTCTGCCAGCTGTTCGCGCGGTTCTACCGTACGCCGGTCATTATCTTCAGCGTGGCGGGCATTATTCCGCTCGTGCCCGGCGGCATGGCGTACAACGCCATGCGGCAGTTCGTCGAGAACCGCTATACGGCCGCGATCGAGACCGGAGCGGAAACGATCGTGATCGCCGGGGCGATCGCCGTCGGACTGGTGCTGTCCGAAGTGCTGAACCAGATGCTGCGCCGCCGGCCGCGCGGACAGATGTAATCGGAATCGAGCGCTGCTCCGGGACGCGCCGGAATGCGAAAATCCACTTTATTTTCGGAATCCGGCGGCTATATCCTTTTAAAATGCAAAAATCCACTTGTTTTCGCCCGATCGGCCGTTTTAGCGGCTTTTCTCGCGAATCAAGTGGATTTTTGCATGCGATGAAGCCAGTCTTCGTTCGAGGCAGGCAATAAGATGGATTTTCGCACTCCCTTCCGAAAGCGCTCCAAACCTTGCCCTGCCGCACTTTTGCTTTAATCCGCTTTTTCTACAGACGAGCCGGATGCGCGTTCAAGCTTCGCCTCGCGCCAGCTGTCCGATCAGTTCCGGCATCCAGTCGTCCAGACTGCGGAAAGCATAGCCCGCCTTCCGGGCACGGGACGTGTCCATCGTCCAATCGTCTTCGATGCCGAACGGCGAAGACTCGCTGTCCGGTCCTTCCGACAGGACGATCGCCGAACGGCCGGTCTCGCGGTCGATCTGCGCCAGCAGTTCGCGCAGCTTCGGTCTGCCGTCCGACGCCGCGTTGAACGCTCCCGCGACCTCCGCCTCGCCCAGCCATTTCAGGAAATCCGCCGCTTCCGCTTCGTAAATAAAGCAGATGCGCGCTTCCGGATTCGGCAGCACGAACGAAACGCCGTTTTTGATCCGTTCGACGTGGAAGTGCAGCCGCTTCGTATAATCGTTCGGCCCCAGCACGATCGGGAACCGCGCCGAAGCCGCCGGGAAAGGCGCTTCGCGGAAAAAGACCGACTCCGCCTGGCGCTTGCCTTCGGCGTAGCCGACTTTGCCGACCGGACTCGGCGGCGCGTCCTGCGACGCCGTATCGACCTGCTCCTCGGTCATCTCGGCCGAACCCGCGTCGTAGACCGACAGGCTCGACGTCAGCACATAGCGGCCGACTTTGCCCGTAAATACGCGTACGGCCGCGCGCGCCTCGTCGGCGTTGTAGCAAATATTGTCGTAGACCACGTCCCAGTGTTTGCCTTCGACCGCCGCGGCCAGCGCCGCTTCGTCGGTACGGTCCACTTTCAGCCGCTCCACCCGGTCGCCGAACGAATCCGATGTCGTGCCGCGCGTCGCGATCGTGACCGACTGCCCGTCTTCCAGCAGTTTTTCAACCAGCCTTTTCCCGAAAAAGCGCGTTCCTCCAAGTACCAGCACCTGCTTTGTCATCCGATCCGCTCCTTTTATAAAGGAAAGACAGCTCTCGGGCCGCTTTCCCGGTATGTATCGTCGGCGGAAATTCCGGCTTGAGCGGAAGTTCCGCTTTTAGCATAAAGCAACGAAACCGCGAAAGCAAAAAAAGACGCACGCCCACGGGGCGCCGCGTCTGTTCCGCTTTTTGTTTCCCGATATCCGGCCGGTCTTGTTTTTCCCGGAATTACAGCGTAACCCCGTTTTTGAAAATAGCCAGTTCCCTAAAATTATTTTTCTCGTTATTCACGAGTTCGCCGCTCGCCACGCGGACGATATAATCGATAAATTCCCGCAGCACTTCGTCTTCGGAGCGGTCTTCGACCAGCGTGCCCGCATTGAAGTCGATCCAGTGGCGCTTATTTTCGTACAGCGGCGTATTGGTCGACACTTTGACCGTAGGCACAAAGCTGCCGAACGGCGTCCCCCGGCCCGTCGTGAACAGCACGAACTGGCAGCCCGCGGCGGCCAGCGCCGACGACGCGACCAGATCGTTGCCCGGCGCGCCGAGCAGATTCAATCCTTTTTTCTTCAGACGTTCCCCGTACTGAAGCACATCGACCACCGGCGACGTACCGGCTTTTTGCGTGCAGCCGAGCGATTTGTCTTCCAGCGTCGTGATGCCGCCCGCTTTGTTGCCCGGAGACGGATTCTCGTACACCGGCTGTTTGTAATCGAGGAAATACTGCTTGAAGTCGTTGATCAGGTTCACCGTTTTCTCGAATACTTCCTCGCTCGCGGCCCGTTCCATCAGAATCTTCTCGGCGCCGAACATTTCCGGCACTTCGGTCAGCACGGTCGTGCCGCCCTGCGCCGCCATATAGTCGGACAGGCGTCCGAGCAGCGGATTCGCGGTGATGCCGGAGAAGCCGTCGGAACCGCCGCATTTGAGTCCGATCTTGAGTTCGGACAGCGGCACGTCTTCGCGCGCGTCGCTCTTGGCGGCGGCATGAATTTCGTGCAGCAGCGCGGCGCCGGCTTCGATCTCGTTCGAGACGTCCTGCGACGACAAGAACTTGATCCGCTTGTCGTCGTAATCGCCGAGCGTACGCTTGAACTCGGGCAGTGTATTGTTCTCGCAGCCCAGGCTCAGCACCAGCACGCCGCCGGCGTTCGGATGCTTGACCGCGTCCTGCAGCACGATCCGCGTATTCTCGTGATCGTCGCCGAGCTGCGAACAGCCGTAATTGTGCTTGAGCACCAGAATATTCTCGAACGGCGCGATATCGCCCGCTTCTTCTTTGAACCGGCTGATGATCAGGTCCGCAACGCCGTTGACGCAGCCAACCGTCGGCACGATCCACAGTTCGTTGCGAATCCCCGCGTTTCCGTCTTTTCTGCGATAACCTTTGAACGTCCGGTTCTCGAGCCGGTAAGGATTGGCGCTCGATTTGGGATCGTAAGTATAGGTTTCGACGCCTTTGAGATTGGTTCTGGCGTTATGCGTATGCACATGCGCGCCTTCGGCGATCGATTCCGTGGCGTGTCCGATCGGAAAACCGTACTTCACGATATGCTGTTCGGGTTCGATCGAAGCAAGCGCGATCTTGTGCCCTCTCGATACCGCTTCGCGCAGCGTGACATCGCGTTCTCCCACTTTCAGCGTTTCCCCGGCGGGCAGGTCTTTCAGCGCGACGGCCACATTGTCGCCTGCGCTGAGTTTCAGATAGTCTTTCATCGTTGCGGCCTCCTCTATAATCAAACGCTCCCCGGAGCCGGCAGGCATACCGGCCCCTCACCTCGGTTATCTCGATCCGTTTGCCGACGGAGCGGCGATCAGCGAACGAACGGCTTCGCGCATTCCCAGACGCTCGATTCGGATCAGGGCGTCCGAAACCGCCTCGGTCAAGCCGCTTACCGCGTTCAAGTCCATTTCCCATACTTCGGTGAATCCGAGTACCGACGCCGTCAGCGCGCGCAGCTCTTCGTCGCTGCCGCCGCAGGCGCCCCACAGCTGTTCGAAACGTTCCAGGACGAACGCGTCGTCGCTCAGCGGAATGCGTTCTTCGCCCCGGTCGCCCCGGTAGAAGCGGATCAGCGCTGCCAGCGCAAACGTCAATCTCGGCGGAAGTTCGCCGCGGCGCTGCGCATATTCGAGCAGCGTCGGCAGATCGCGCGTTTTGAACTTGGACATCGAATTGAGCGAGATGCTGGTCAGATAATGCTGAACGTAAGGATTCGCGAACCGTTCAAGCACGTCTTCGGAGAAGGAACGGCGTTCTTCTTCCGGCAGATCCAGCATCGGCGCGATCTCTTCGCCGATCAGGCCGCGGACGAACGCGCCGACTTCCGGATGCTCGACCGATTCGCCGACCGTATTCAGTCCGTACAGATAGGCGACCGGCGTCAGCGCGCTGTGCGCGCCGTTCAGGATGCGAACTTTGCGTGTCCGGTAAGGCGTCATATCGTCGACGATCTTGACGTTCAGTCCGGCCAGGTGAGCCGGGAATTCTTCCTTCAGCCACCCCGGACCTTCGATTACCCACAGATGGAACTGTTCTCCGACAACCACGTAATCGTCGAGATAGCCGAGTTCGGCTGTAATCTCGTCGATCGAATCGGCCGGATAGCCGGTTACGATCCGGTCGACCAGACTGGAGCAGAACGTATTGGCGGTTTCGATCCACTCCGTGAATCCGGCTTCGAGCTGCCACAGCTCCGCATACTGCAATACGAACTGCTTCAATTTGTCGCCATTGCGGTCGATCAGCTCGCACGGAATCACGATCATGCCTTTGGAGGCGTCGCCGCCGAACGCCCGGTAGCGGCGGTACAGGAAAGCCGTCAGTTTGCCGGGGTAGCTCGACTGCGGACGTCCTTCTTTGGTGTCGGAAGGATCGAACGCGATCCCCGCTTCCGTCGTATTGGATACGACGAAACGAAGTTCCGGCTGCTCGGCCAGCGCGATATACGCTTCATAATTCGAATACGGATCGATTCCGCGGCTGACGCATTCGATCAACGAATGTTCTTTTACCGCCCGGCCGTCTTTGATTCCCTGGAGATACAACGTATACAAGCCGTCTTGTTCGTTGATCCCTTCCGCCCGTCCCGCCGGGAGCGGCTGGAGCATCGCGACGCTGCCGCCGAAGCCGGCTTTCTTGTTCATTTCGTCGATCTGCCAATCGACGAAAGCCCGCATGAAATTCCCTTCTCCGTATTGGAGCACCTTCTCCGGGTAGCGACTGCCGCGCGTATGGATTCGCTCGTTTAATTTTTCCATGATATATTCTCCTTTATGCCGCTTAATGCACACGTTAACATATAGATCATAACAAAATAAACCATCATACTTATGCACACGTGAACAAAAAGTTCGACAATTTTATTAACGGGCTTCATTCACAGGAGCCGACTTGTGTCGAAGAGCGCTCAGCGGCGCTCTTCGACCGATTTCCGTACAATTAACTCGGTATGCAGCCTTATCGTTTCTTGAGGAGGCGCGATGCCGGTCCGCAGCCATTCGACCAGCGTCTGCGCGCCGCGGCGGCTGATCCGTTCGATCGGGCGCTTGACGGTCGTAAGCGCCGGATTGGTGTACGAAGAGAATCCGATATCGTCGAATCCGACGATCGAAATATCGTCGGGCACCCGAAGTCCGCGTTCGAATACCGCGTTCATCGCCCCGATTGCGGTGTCGTCGTTCGCGCAGAACACAGCCGTCGGCGGCGTATCCAGATCGAGCAGCGCCCGCATCGCCTCGTACCCGCCCTGCGTCGTATAGTCGCCGGGCACGATACACTCGCCGTTAATCGGCAGATGGCTTTCGATCATCGCGCGCAGCAGTCCGTCGCGGCGTTCCGCGGCCGACTTGAAGCTTCGGCGGCCCTCGATCAGGCCGATTCGTTCGTGTCCGCTGTCGATCAGATGGCGGCCGGCCAGATACGCGCCGTCCCGGTCGTCGGACAAAATATTGCAGATCCCTTCCGCTTTCACCTCGCGGTTGAGCACGACAAGCGGAATGCCTTTGCTTCGCGCATGATAGATAAACGCGTCGTCGCTGTCGCTCTGGCTCATCAGCACGATGCCGTCGAATCGCTTGCCGTGGATGGACGAGAAGTCCGTATAATCGTCGATGCCGCGCACGAACAGATTGTAGTTGACGTCGATCACACCGCTGACGCCCTTCATCGTATCGGCCAGAAAGCTGGACGAGGTTCCGCTTGCAATACTGGTAAAGAATACGCCGATCGTATGCGATTTTTGCAGAACCAGACTTTTGGCGTTGTAATTGGGCGTGTAGCTCATCTGGTCCGCGATCTCCATGATCCTGCGCCGGGTCTCTTCTTTTATCAACGGGCTGCCGTTTAGCGCCCGCGACACGGTCGTATGCGAGACATTCGCAAGCCGTGCGATATCTTTGATCGTTACCGCCATTGCCGTACCCCTTTTCACGCTCTTTTACTCCGAATCATAGCATAAAAAGGGAACGGCGATGAACCGAAGAAGTCGTTGTTCGCGGAATCGTGCGTTTGCGCGCGTCCCGCGCGATCTTCGCGTCTAGTACTTTGTCAACGCTAAAGGTAAGGCATTATTCGAGATTTTTCTTTTGAAGCTCGATTACGATCGCTTTATGCTTATTGTCATTCAGTTTATACAGCAGTCCCAGCACCAGCATGGCGATGCACAGCGCGACGGCCGGGTACAGCAGCAGCAGTCCTTTGATCCCGAGCAGCGATTCGGCCGTCTGCGGGACATTCGCCACATAGCCGACCATGCCGAGTCCGTACGCCGCCATCGTGCCCGCGAGCGCCTGCGCCAGTTTGCGCGAAAAGTTGAACAGCGAGTACGTCGTCGCTTCTTTGCGCTCGCCGCTGTGCCATTCGCCGTAGTCGATGATATCGGATACGAATGTCCAGGTAATCCCGTTCGGAATACTGATCCCGATAAAAGCGATTGTGGCGAGAATTGTGAATACATACACATTCGTCGGCAGGAAAAAGTTGAACGAATCGGCGATAATGCTGACGCCCATCCCGATCAGGGCCGTTCTTTTTTTGCCGAACTTGGCGACCAGCTTGGGCAGGAACAATACGCCGATCAGCGAAGCGCCCATAATAATGAAGTTCATCGGAGCCATCAGGTTTTTGTTGCCCAGATTGTACTGCGCGAAATAAGTCAGCATCGCGGTCTTGATATTGTAAGCGGAAATAGTGAATACGGTCATCAGCACGATCACAAGCAGCGGTACGTTGGTGACGAACGTTTTGGCGATCACCACAAGCGAAATCTTTTCTTTGGGCGGCTGCTGAACGACGATCCGCTCCTTGGTATTACGGTAGCAGAAGTAGAACGATACGACGCCGATCAGCGACATGGCCGCCATGACGACCGCGTAACCGACCCTTTCGTTCGAAAAGCGGGTAATCAGCGGCATGCACACGACGCTTGTGACGAACAGCGCGCCGAGCGAGCCGGACTGCCGGAACGACGCGAGCGCCGTTCGTTCGCCGACATCCTGCGTAATCGCCGCCCCCAGCGAACCGTACGGGATATTGGTAAAAGAGTAACAAGCGCCCCAGATCATATAAGAAGCATACGCATAAATCAGTTTGCCGGCCGGCGAAAGATGCGGCGAGATAAACGTGAATACGGTCAGAACCGCCAGCACCATGCTGCCGTACAGCATAACCGGTCTGAATTTTCCGTTGGGCCGCGCGTTTTTGCGCGTATCGATAAAGGCTCCGATAATCGGATCGCACAGCGCCGCGAACAGCTTGCTGGCGAGGAATATGCCCGCTGCCGATTTCGGCGCGATACCGGCTACATCGGTAAAGAATTTAAGCAGATACAGCTGCCCGAGGTCAAACATGAATCCGTTACCGAAATCGCCCATCCCGTAAGAAATTTTTTCTTTAAGCGTCAGTCCCTGCTTGACGACCTGCTGCGCCTCGACCGGCTGCTGTTTTTTCAATACTCCCATTCCCACACTGTCACGCTCCTGTTGTGATTAATTTCACATTTCACTTTTTGAAAAAGCACGCCGACTCCCGAAAGTCCCGATCTCCGCACCGGCGTGCTTGTCGCCGTTCTACCGAACGACCGCGGGTTTCGGGAATCCGAAGTAAGCTTCGGCATTCTCGTAGGCGATACCGCGCACGATTCCGCCGACCAGTTCGAGATCGTTCGGCACTTCGCCGTTCTCGATCCATGAAGCGAGCAGATCGCAAAGTATCCGTCTGAAATATTCGTGACGCGTATAAGACAGGAAGCTGCGCGAATCGGTGAGCATGCCGACAAACCGGCTGATCAATCCGACGTTGGACAACGCCTTCATCTGATCCAGCATGCCTTCTTTGTTATCGTTGAACCACCAGGCGGTGCCGAACTGGATTTTCCCCGCCGTTCCCCCGCCCTGAAAACTGCCGACGATCGCCGCGATCGTGGTATTGTCGTTGGGATTCAGCGAATACAGAATCGTTTTCGGCAGCGCGTCCTGCCGGTCGAGCGAGTCGAGCAGGCCGACCAGCGGCTTGGCGATCTGCTGGTCGTTCAGCGAGTCGTAGCCCGTGTCCGGACCCAGCTTGCCGAACATCCGGCTGTTGTTGTTGCGCAGCGCGTTGATATGAAGCTGCATCGTCCAGCCGAGCTCCGCGTACAGCTTGCCGAGGAAGTTCAGGGTGAACGCTTTGTATTTTTTTTCTTCTTCGAGCGTTGCCCGCTGCCCGCCGGCGACTTTGGCGAAGATCGACGACACTTCTTCCTCCGTCGTTTCCGCGTACATCATCACGTCGATCGCGTGGTCCGATACGCGGCCGCCGGCCGAATGGAAAAAGCGGACCCGGTTTTCCAGCGCATCGAGCAGCGTGCCGTAATCCGCAATGCGGCTTCCGTATACGCCGGCGAGTTTATCGATCCAGTCCATGAACGTATCGCGTCCGATTTCAAGCGCTTTGTCCGGACGGAAGCTCGGCAGCACGCGGACCTCAAAGTCCGCCAGTTCGCGGATGCTTTTGTGAAATTCGAGCGTATCGACGGGATCGTCGGTCGTGCAGACGACGCGCACATTCGACTTGACGATCAGATCGCGCGCCCCGAATCCGCCTCCCGACAGCAGACGGCTCGTTTCTTCCCAGATTTTCGGCGCGGACTGCTCGTTCAGGATATCATGAATACCGAAGAAGCGCTGAAGTTCGAGATGCGTCCAGTTGTAAAGCGGATTGCCGATCGTCATCGGCACGGTGCGCGCCCAGGCGATAAACTTGTCGTAATCGCTGGCATCCCCGGTGATGAAACGTTCGTCCACCCCGTTTGCGCGCATCAGTCTCCATTTGTAATGGTCGCCGTAGAGCCAGGCTTCGGTAATATTCTTGAACGTTTTGTTCTCCAGGATTTCCTGCGGATTCAAGTGGCAGTGGTAATCGATAATCGGCAGATCTTTTGCATAATCGTTGTAAAGCTTGATAGCGGTTTCACTGTTCAGCAAAAACGTGTCGTCCATAAAACTTTTCATTCTTGTTCCTTCCTTTCTGTGTGCATGCGGGCGAAAAGCAAGAGTTATCCTCAACATCGAAAATAAAAACCCGCCTTAATGTTAACGTGAACAATTTGAGTCGAAACAAGAAATCGCTCGGCTGCTTTTTTACGGAATTATGTATAAATCGCATCCACCGATTAAGTATTGTTTTTTATGTTCACGTTAACATAACGGCTGAACTCAGTGTAAACCGTTTTCATTTCCCGTACAAGTCCGATTCGGGCGGCATTTGTTACAAAGAGTTGAACGTCTTTGGTATACTGGTTTCAAGAAAGAAGGTGAAACGGATATGGCTTTCGGCATCCGCAGAAGCGAGCTGATCCGCTGGAAAGAAGCCGTCGAGCGGGGCGAGATCGCTTATCTTACGCATTTTTGGCTCGACCCGCGTTTTCCCGGAATGCGTTCCGTGACCAAAGTCGGCTGCTCCGATCTGGGCCGATTGGCGCGCTGGTGCAGGGACAACGGACTGAACCCCGCTTATATCCACCGCCGCGACCGCTATCCGCATTTCGATCTGCTCGGCCCGAAGCAGGCGGAGATTCTGAAGCGCGAAGGCCTGCACGACCAGCTCGACCGGTTCGTGGAACGCAAGCGCCTATAACCACATAGGGATTGGATATTGGACGAAGCGGGCCGGCTGCGATAAAGTAAACCTCATCACCGGGCCCGTCAAACTCCGCCGGCCTCCGAAGGAAGGTTCTTATGCTGCTGTCCATTTTCGCTACCATGTACCACGTTTTTCTTCCGCTGTCGTTTCCCGTCGTCGCCGGCATTCTGCTGCGGCGCTTTCGCGGACTCGACACGAAGCCGTTGTCCGTTCTTTCCCTGTATGTGCTGAGCCCGTCGATCATCTTCAGCACGTTGATCGGCGCGCGCGTATCGGCCAGCGACGTCGGAATCACCGTATCGTTCGGCCTGCTCAACCTGCTTGCGATGTGGGGCGTTTCGGTGCTGCTCGGGCGGCTGTTGAAACTGGGCGATGCGGAAAAAGCGGGCCTCACGCTCGTTTCTTCGTTTACGAACTGCGTCAATTACGGACTTCCGCTCGTGCTGCTGGCTTTCGGCCAGGCGGGACTCGACAAAGCGGCCGTCTACGTCGTGATGCAGATCGTGATCGTCAATACGATCGGGGTCTTCTTCGCGGCCCGCTCGCAGTTCTCGATCAAGCGGGCCGGACTCGCCATGCTCAAGCTGCCCGCGCTTTACGTCGCGGCGCTGGCCGGCGTGCTGCGCCTTGCCGAAGTGACGCTGCCGCCCTCGGTCCATACCGGCGTCAATCTGCTGTCGGGCGCTTATTCGCCGGTCGTGCTCGTGATCCTGGGCGCGCAGATGATCGGCGCCGCTCCGGGAGCGTGGCAGCCCAATTTGCAAAAAGCGTTCCGCGCCGGTCTTGCGCTGCGGCTGCTGATCGCGCCGCTGCTGAGCTGGCTGATTCTGCTCGCGCTCGGCGCGGAACCGCTGCTGCTCGGCGTGCTGCTCGTGCTCGCGTCGATGCCGACCGCGGTCAACGCCGTGATTCTGGCCGAACAATTCGGCGCTTCCCCCAAATTCGTTTCCCGCTGCATCCTGTGGACGACGATGGCTTCGTTTATCCTGCTGCCTCTGCTGCTGGTGTGGACCAGGACCTGACCGTTCGCCAAAAAAACTGCAGAACCGCTTCGGCAGCGGTCCTGCAGTTTTTTTGCCGTAGACCGGCGCTTTTCGATAATGTAGATCCCGGAGCTGCCCGGTCCAACCGGACTTCCGGCCGCCTTCAGGCCGAAACGCCGCTTTCGCTGCCGCGCGGCGCGAACGGAAGCTCCACGTGAAAAGCGCTGCCTTCCCCTTCGCGGCTCTCGACCGAGATCGCGCCTCCCATCAGTCCGACCAGCTCTTCGCAGATCGTCAGGCCGAGCCCCGAACCGCCGTACAGGCGCGAATGCGACACGTCCACCTGGGTGAACGCCCGGAAAAGCTTGTCCATCCGCTGCGCCGGGATGCCGATGCCCGTATCCCGGACGGTAAAGCGGACCCGGACCTCGCCGTTGTCGCCATTTTCCGCCGGCAGCCGTTCGGCAATCAGCCTGATGCTGCCGCGCTGCGTGAATTTCAGCGCGTTGCTGAGCAGATTGTCCAGCACCTGCCGCAGCCGGTGCGGGTCGCCGGACAGCCGCTGCGGCAGCGAAGCGCCGAGCTCCAGCTTCAGTTCCAGATCTTTCTCGCCTGTCCGCGTACGATGCGTCTTGAATATGGAGTCCAACACAAGCCTCGGGTTGAACTCGATACGTTCCAGCTCGACGCCTCCTTCGGCGGCCTGGGCGAGATCCAGCGCGTCGTTGGCGATATTGAGCAGCGTATCGCCGCTGGTCTTGGCGATGCTCAAGTGTTCGCGCGCCGGGTCCGGCAGATCTTCTTCCAGCAGCGCAAGCTCCAGCATGCCCAGCATCCCGTTCAGATTGGTGCGCAGCTCGTGGTTGAGCTTGCCGACGAATTCCATCACGCCCCGGCTCTGCCGATGGGCGGCCTGCGCCGCGCGGCCGGCTTCTTCCTCGACCAGTTTGCGGTCGGTCACATCGTACTGCAAACCGACGAACAGCACGCAGCGGCCCGTTTCGTCGAAGATGGGGTCGATATTCAGCTCGTTCCAGAACGAACTGCCGTCGCGGCGGTAGTTCAGAATCTCCGTACGCACCGGGCGGCACTCCGACAAAAGCGCGCGCATGTCCGCCACCGTTTCTCGTTCGGTTCCCGGTCCCTGCAGGAAACGGCAGTTGCGCCCGAGCACTTCTTCCCTCGAATAGCCGGTCAGCCGCAAAAAGTAATCGTTCACAAAAACGAGCGGCTGGCCCGGCAGCGTCGCGTCCGTGATCGTAACCGAGGAACGGAGCCCGCCGATAATGCGCTCCCAATCGGGCGTCAATTCAGGCCGATCGCTCATTTGCTTCCCCTCCCGGTTCAATAGTTAAAATTGTATCTTTCTCTAGCCTACCATGTTTGCAATCCCCTTTTCCAATGATCGGGCCGCCGCAGACGAAAAAAGGACGGTTCCTCCGTTAATCGGAGAAACCGCCCGGGCTGCGTACTGCAGCAATGATCCCAAGACGATTACGCGTAGAAAGGCTGGACGCAGACCGGTTTGGATACGCTCACGCTGTTTCCGTTGAACGCCAGCTTGCCGCTTTCTTGATCGACGTCGAACACGACGATGTTGTTCGTATCGCGGTTGGCCGCGATCAGGTGCTTGCCGCTCGGCGTAAGCGCGAAGTGGCGCGGATGCCGGCCTTCGGTCGAGACATGCTGCACCAGCGTCAACTGCGCCGACTGTTCGTCGAACGCATACACGACGATGCTGTCGTGACCGCGGTTCGCTCCGTATACGAAGCGTCCGTCCGAGGAAACGGCGATCTCCGAGCAGCCGTTTTCTCCGGCGTAGTCGTGCGGCAGCGTAGGCACCACTTCCACTTCGCTCAGCGATCCGTCTTCCGCGTTGTAGCGGTAGGACGCGATCGTCGAGTTCAGTTCGTTGATGACGAACGCGAATTTGCCCGACGGATGGAATGCCAGGTGGCGCGGTCCCGCGCCTTTGGCTGCCTGCGTATCGCCCTGCGCCACCAGGCGGCCCGCTTCGGCATCCAGCGAATAGGTGCGGATCAGGTCGAGGCCCAGATCCTGCACAAGCAGGAATTTCTCGTCCGGACTGAAGAACGCGGAATGCACATGCGAAGCCGCTCCGTCCGCGCCTACGTGTTTCTGGACGTCGAGCAGTTCTCCGACATGGCCGTTTTCCTTGAGCGAAACGAGTCCGAGCATGCCTCCGTGATAGCTGGATACCACCAGGAAACGGTTCGACGATTCGCGCTGAATGTGGCAGGTCGTATTGGGTGTGGTGTTCGTGCGGTTGAAACGGGTCATCGTGCCTTCTTCGTCAAAATAGACCATCATGACTTCGCCGGCTTTGCCGTTTTCCGTCACGGCTTCGCCGATCGCGTAAATATGCCGGTTCTCCACATCCACGTTAAGGAAAGTGGGATTTTGCAGGTCCGCGCTTTGATCGAGCAGTTTGAGCGCGCCTTCCGTTTCATCGAATTCGTACGTGTACACGCCGCTCGATGTCGCTTCGGCGTAGGAGCCGACGAATACGAGCATTTTTCGGGATTCTGTCATCTCTAATTCCTCCTGGTCGTTATCCGCCGTCACCCGCGCAAGCAGGCCGCCCTCGGGCTGGCCCGCTTCGGCGGCTGCGGCTATCGTTGGCTGTTTCGGCACAGTCCGAGTACCCGGATCCCGGGTCGGTCATGTACTGCCAGTATACCGCAACGCGCCGCAAATCCCAAACAAGAACGCGGCCGGGTGCACAGATTGAACCCGGGCTGCCCGTCTCGCCCGATCGAGACAAGCAGCCCGGCGGCCGCGCGCCAGAAAAGCCGGCCCGGGCCGGCTTTCAAAGTTCGGCGAACCAGTCCGGCTTCTCGGCCGCAAAGCCGTTATGATCGTCGCCCAGCCGCTCCGCCTGCGCGATAACGGCCGGAAGCCGTTCGGGAGCGTGCTCGGCCGCTTGAGCCAGCGCGGCGAATACGCCCATGGCCGCGTAAAGCGCGTACAGGCTCCAGAATTCCGGGCAGGGCTCCTGGCCGCCGTGATAGCCCAGAATCTGGCCCGTACAGAACAAAGCGCTGACATCGCGCGCATGTACGGGCAGTCCCGCAAATTCATACAGCGGATCGCCCCAGCCGAACTGCCCGAAGCCGACAATGCCGGCCAGCCTCCCCGACTGCACGATAAGATTGGCGGGGCGGAAGCTGCCGTGCAGAAAAGAGCTCGGCCGCCCCTGCATCAGCTCGCCGCCGCGCAGCGTCAGGGCCGCCGCTTCTTGCGCTCCGCGAAACGAAACGCCGCGTTCGCGCAGCAGCCCGATATCGCGCTCGCTGGCCTCGAGCCGGCGCCGCGCCCAGCCCGTTACGCCTTCCGGCGCGGCGTAGCCGCCGATCCGGCGCAGCTCTTCGCCGGCCTGGATGCCGATGCGAAGCTGCTGCGGCTTCGGCGAGAGCGGCAGCGCGGCGGCGGCGTCCACGCCTTCGATAAACGAAACGAGCAGGAAGTACAGCCCTTCCGGCTCCCAACGTCCCATCGCGATGGGCCTGGAGCAGTGGACGGTCAGCGCCTGCATCCGGTGCAGCGCCTCGAATTCGTTCCGCTTGACCGGCAGGGAGGAATCGTCGAACAGACGCAGCAGATAAGCGCTGTCGTAACCGTAAAAATGCACTTTGAATTTTCGGTCGCGTGAAGCGCCTCCCGTCACCGGATAAGCTTCGATAATTTCGCCGAGCGGGGCAATCACACGCCCTACCGGGCCCGGTTCGTCGCGGTTCAATTCGTTCACTCCCTTCGGTTTGGTTTCGCCGCCGCGGCCGGCCGCCTGCCGCAAATCGTTTTCGGTCTGAACCGAACGGCTTTTTCCCTACTCTTATGTACCCGGTTCGAACAAATCAGCGCTTGGCGTCCCGCTCGTATTCTTTGCGCAGAATGCCTGTCTGGATATGCGGCAGATCTTCTCTTCGGTATTCCCTGAGCATAATTTGCGTTCCGAGCATTCTCGGCATAACGGCACCTCTTTCATTTGAAGATGAATGCGGATAAGCCGGTCTGCACGCAGAAGGAGTGAAACCGGTTCTATCGCATGAAAAACAGAGTTTGTGCTTGATTATACGCCGATTTTGCCGGTTTTAGAAGTCAATAAGAGGAAATGCCTGCTGAATCGCTTAAAATATATAGTTTTGGATCAAATTTATGCAGACATTCGACACAATTCGCCTAAAAAAGTTAACGGGTAAAGGAAAACGGAAGACAAACCGATGTCGGCTCGTCTCCCGTTGGTTCTTATCATATCGGCTTTATCCCGCAGCGTCAAGACTTTAAGCGCAATTTTAAGCTTCTCCGGTTACGCCTACGCGGCGATATAATTCGTCAAGATGCGACAAAGCCCATTCATCCTCGGGCGAGTCTTCCAGCCGGAAGCGCAGTTCATCGTGAAAATCCTGGATCATAAAGTTCTCCGGCGCGCTGCCGAGCACTTCGTCGAAGTCGTATTCCGGCAGTTCGATCTTTCCGGACACCGCGCCTTCAATCCAAGAAATCCAGTCCTCCAGCCTCAGCACGCCGCTCGCCCACAGGTCGAACTGCAAGCTGAGCACGTCCTGCATCCGGTCGTAACGCTCGGGTTCGGCGCTGCGCCGGCACAGCAGGACCGCAAGATCGTACAGCTCTTCCAGCGCCTGCCGCTCTTCCGGCGAAGGGACGTGTTCCAGTGCCTGCATATAATCGGCAGTGCCGATCGTTTCTCCGCTGTCGTACAGCAGGGGCGTGTTCGAAAGCGACCACAGCGCCTGCTGCACCTCGTCCTCGCCGATTTCTCCCCGCAGCGAAGCGGCGATCCATGCGTCCAGTTTCATTTGTTTCTCCTCCATCGTTTCTCGCTTCGTCTCTGTCCAGGCTCCGGAGCCGGGATCAGTCTCGAAGTATATTTTTAGCGCGCGCTTCGCGCAGCCAGTCCGGGAATTCGCTGAACAGCCGGTCGTACAGTTCTTCATCGCTGACGGAATCGATATCGTCCAGCGCGAAGAATCCCGCATTGTCCACCAGTCTGCCCGGCAGATCGTCCAGTTTGCGCAGTACGCCGTAGTTGGCTTTGCCAAGCCCGACAAACTGCCAGAACAGCGGATGCAGCGAACTTTCCACCAGCAGCTGCGAAATCTTGCGCGTCTCCGATACGCCGCCGTCGCTGAAAAAAACGATATAAACCGGCATCGAAGGGTCCGCTTCCTCGACCGTGAATTTGTCGATGACGTTGCGCATGACCGCCGGCTCGTTGTTGCGTCCGCCCGCTCCCTTGAACGGATACACCCGCTGCACATAGCCTTCGTAATCCTGCACGGTCGCCGGCCGGGCGCGGACGAATTCCAGCGCGAACATCCAGACGTCGAGGACGCCGTCGTCGTCCAGGCTGGACGCGACCGCCAGAATCCGTTCGAACGCCCGCTGTACCGTCCCGTTTTTGTACAGTTTGTTCATCGAGCCGGAAGCGTCGAATACGACCGCGACTTTGGCTTTTTGGCCGGCCAGCTGTTTCTTCTCCAGCGATACGGCGACTTTGCGCTTCAGCAGATCGATGCGTCCCGCCGGGGCGGCGGAAGGCGCCGCAGCTTTAGGCGGCGTCTCTTCTTCGGCCGGAGCCGGCGCGGATCGGCGTTCTTCCGGCGCGGTTTCGACAACGGCCGGCGATTCTTCCTCCGCCGCCACGTCGACGCCGAACGACTCGGCCAGCGGCGCCAGGCCGCCGTCGAAGCCCCGTCCGACCGCGCGAAGCTTCACCGTTTCTTTATACGCGTAAATTTCGGCCAGCACAAGCGCGGCTTCTTCGCCGGCCGAAGACGCTTCGAACCGGACCTTCCGCCCTGCGCACTCCACGCTCAGACTGCAGTCCCGCACCCCGGCAAACGTTCCGCTGCCGTCCAGCACGGCGGCAAACACGAATTTCTCCAGGCCGCCCGTCTTCGCGGCCGACAGATCGGCTTCGAAGACGGCTTTGCGCTCTCCGCTTTCGATCAGAGCCACTTCGCCGTTCGGGGCGCTGGGCTGATTATAGAAAATAAAATAATCGTCGGACGGCACTTTCCCCGCCGGACCGAGGATAAAACAGCTGACATCGACCGGACAGGGCGAGCCGTTCCATTCCACCGTAACCCGCGCCTTCCCGCTCGATCCCAGCTGCGTATTCGCTCCCTGTATCAGTACTTCGGCTCCTGCTCCCATCTTCGTTCCTCCGTATCCGATCGAAATTCCCGCCTGTGCGGGTGCTTGTTATCCGCGCGCGGTCTGCCGCTGCAGCCAGGCGTCCAGCCCGAGCGTCCATTCGCCGGCTTCGTCGGCCAGCAGCGTCTCCCAGCCGAACCCGCGCGCCGCTTCCAGATTCCCGGGTGTATCGTCGACGAAACAGACGTCGCCGGGCGCAAGTCCGGCGGCCGCAAGCTCGAAGATCCGCGCGCCGGGCTTATAACAGCCGGCCTCGCTCGAGATGGTCATGCTCGATATCCGGTCTTCGACTCCGGCAAACAGCGGCAGGATCCAGGCCGCGACGTGATTGCTGAGAATATGAATATCGGCGGACCGGCTCCAGGCCTCCAGACGATCGAGCGCCGGCAGCGGCGTCAGAACGCTTCGCAGCAGCCGCGCGGCTTCCTCGCTTCCGGTTGCCGGACACACGGCGTCCAGCCACTCCCAGAACTTTTTTTCCGCGACCGCCCCGCTCCACAGGCCCGAGCCGATCTCCGCTTTGTAGCGGCCGCGCAGGCCGGCCCGGTCCAGGCCTTCCGCCTGCGCCAGAGTGCTCCAGAATCGGTCGAGATTCGCCGCCAGCACGCCGCCGACGTCGAATACAAGCTGCGGTCTGTATCGTTCAGCGCTCACCGCTTCGCACCTCCGCGCTCATTTTTCCAAACAAAATCAGTACCGCGTACAAGCCGCCCGTGATGACGAACACGCCGCCGCCGAACATCAGCAGATGGCGGACCCAGGACGGATCGCCGAGCAGCGCCCGCATGTCCCGCATCAGCATCAGCGGATTCGAGACCACGTCCCAGCTGTTCCAGCGCACAAAACGCCCCATATAAATGCCGAAGCTCGCCAGCAGCAGCGCGGCCGCCGCGAAGATGCCGCCGGCCGCCGCTCCGTAAGCGGAAGCGACCAGGCGCTGGACCGAGAACAGCGAGACGCCGGCAATCAGCAGACCGATCAATGCCGCCAGCAGCATCGGCAGCAGATGATGCCAGAACGCGATATCGCTCCAGAACCGGGTCTGCGGATCGAATGCGTAATTCTTGAACACATGCAGCAGGTCGGTCAGCAGATAAGCCGCGTTCGGATAGAAGAACAGCCAGACCAGGCCGCACAGCGGCAGCAGAACCGTTCTGGCCGGCGTCTGGCGCAGCGCGCAGACTCCGTCCAGCGCCGCAGCCGTTCCCGCGGAAATCCAGGCCAGGAAAAAGTTCCAGAGCATAAACCGGTACGGACGGCCCCCGCCGTCCGTACGGATATCCAGCAGCACGGCCAGATCGATCGCGGTCAGCAGCAGCAGAAAGAGCCAGATATACAGTTTCCACGGACGATGCGGCGATTTGGGACCGATTGCGGCTCCTCCTTTCTGTTGTGAAAACAAACGAAAGTCAGTCTCCCCGCGCCGTCATATACAAGCGGTACCAGTCTTCCCGGCTCATCAGGCGCGACTGATTCTCGGCGTCCGCGCACGCTTCGATCCGCTGCGGATTCATCGTGCCGATCACGGGCTGGATCATCGCGGGATGCTTCATCAGCCAGCCGAGCACGATCGCTTCGCGCGTCGTTTCCCGCTCGCCCGCCAGCCGCTCGACCAGCTCCGCCGTTTTGCGCACCGCTTCGGATTCTCCGCTCACGTCGCGGCCCGTAAATCGCCCTTGCGCCAACGGTCCCCAGGCTTGAAGCTGGATATTCTCCGCACGCGAGAATTCCATCAGGCCGTCGGAGAAGTTGACCGACGTCCCTTTGCTCTGGTTGACGCGCACCGTTTCTTCGACGAAGTCGAGCCGCCCGAGTCCCAGTTCGAGCTGATTGACGACCAGGCGGTCCGTCAGTTCGCTTTCCAGGAAATGGATATGCGCCGCGCTCATATTCGATACGCCGAAATAACGCACTTTGCCGGATGCTTTGAGCCGCCCGAACGCTTCGGCGATTTCTTCCGGCTCCATCAGCGGATCGGGACGGTGCAGCAGCAAAATATCCAGATAGTCCGTTTGCAGCCGCTTCAGCGAGCCGTCCACCGATTCCAGAATGTGATCCCGCGAAAAGTCGAACATGGACGGCGCATGCTCGTCTTCGAGCCAGATCCCGCATTTGGACTGGAGCACGATCTCATCGCGCAGACCGGGTCTGGATTTGAGGATGCGGCCGAACGCTTCCTCCGACTTGCCGCGCGTATAAATATCCGCGTGGTCGAACATATTGATCCCGATCGACAGCGCCGCGTCCACGGCGGCCTCCGACAGCTTCGCGCGTTCTTCCGTCAACGGCGAACGGTCCCATTCTCCCCCGAACGGCATACAGCCCAGCGCCAGCCGGCTGGCCGGAATTCCTTTTGCGTTAAGCGGCATGATTTTCATCGTTTTGTTCCTCCCTGAAAGTCGTATTGGTGTTCGCGCGGCGATCGTTACCGGCCGCCGGAATCTTCTCCCGGCTCCGGGAAAGTTTGGACGCGCGTCAGTTCCAGCAGCCGCTTTACGACGCCGATAATCGTGCCCGGCTTGTCCACCTGGACGTGGTGGCCGCTGCCTTCGACTTCGATCAGCTTCGCGGTTTCGGACAATCCCCGCATCTTCAGCGCCGTGTGGTACAGCGTACGCTGCAGCTCGTGGCGAATATTTTTGCGGATCGATTCGACGGGCCGATAGATGCCCGCTTTGACGACGGCCAGCGGCAGGCGCAGGATAAGGCTGCGCGGCACGCTGCCCGTCTCGCGGACGAAGCAGTCGTACTCGCTTTCGGCGGCGGCCAGGCTGCTTTCGCCGAATACCTGCGACCACATGGCGCTGCGCGAAGCTTCAGGCAGCGGCGCGACGAAGGCCCCGAAGCCGGGAATCCAGCGGCGCTTTGCCAGCCACGGCAGCAGGCCGGCCCGCGCGGCCAGCTTGGCCAGGCCGTACAATCTGACGCTCAGCCGCTGGCGCTTGAGATGCGGCAGCGGAAAAGCTCCGCGGATCTCGTCTTCGTGCGAAGCGTCGACCAGCACCAGCCCCGCGATATCGTCGGGATAACGCTCGGCGTACAGCCGGGCGTAGAAACCGCCGAGCGAATGCCCGACCAGAATAAACGGCCGGGCGATTCCCAGCCGGTCCACCAGCCTCCGCAGATCTTCCACGCAGCGGTCGCTTGTGCGCGGCAGAACGCCGGGCTCGCTGAATCCGTAACCCGCCCGGTCGTAGACGAGCGTCTGCGTAATCTTCGCGATCTCGGGATAAACCAGCGCCCATACCTCCAGCGACATCCCGCAGCCGTGTTCGAATACGACCGGCGGATATTGTTCGCTCGCTGTTCCCGCCAGCACGGCGTGCAGACCGCCATGCAGCCCGCCCGCCGGAGGAAGGGAGCCCGCTTTTTCTCGTTTGTTCATCGGCTCTTTCCTCCTTGATCGATCCGCCGCTCCAAATCGGTCGTTTCCCGGCGCGATTTTTTCCATTATACTACAGCCGCCCGCCCCGCTACACGTTCGCCGCCCGCCGGACATTTTTTTGCGGCCTTCTAAACTTTTTGCGTCCGCGGAGCGTCTAATACAAGGAATTTGGTCTAATTAAGAAAGGGAGCATCGACTAGATAAATAAAATGGAAAAAACATGCTCCGTCAGTCCGGATTTCGTTCCGATCGGGAGGTCATTTATGAAACGTTCGCCTGTACATACCCACAGTTCGGCTCCGCAATGTTCATTAACCGCAATCGCGCGGCGCAATCGCTCCGCTTCCGCCGCGCGCATATCTTGCATAGGCGCGGCGCTGTGCCTGCCGCTGCTGTTTCTTCCGGCGGCCGGCCATTCCGCCCAAGCGGCAGCGCAGGCTCGGGAGCAGGTCGCGCCGCGCTCCGAGGCGATCCGCCTCGAGCATTCCGCGCCGTATTTCACTTCCGCGCCCGCGGCGGGAAACCGCGCTTCGCTCGGCGTCAGCTATTACGGCGCGGCCGGCGCGCAGCCGCAAACAGCCGAGCGAGAAGGAGAACTGCTGAAAACGCGCAGCGAATTCGGCGAGCAAGTCTACATACCGGCCTGGTACGCCAAACCGCAGGCCGCCGGGATTCAAGATTCGGCGCCGCTGATTCTGCGGCTGCGCGAAGACGCCAAGCTGTACCTTTCGCCGGAAAGCGGCATATCCTGGCCGGCCTCGTACGTGCCTTCCGGCGTCGTATCGGCTTCTCGCTTCGGCGACGAATGGTACGGCGTGGCGTTGGAAGCGTCGCCCGCCTACGCCAACGGTTCCGTCGTAAGGCCGGCGCTGCTCTGGGTGAGGAGCGAAGACGTGCTCAGCACCCAGCGTTCGGTTTCCGGCCTGCTCGCGGCCGAATCCGCCGTGCCGACCCGCATCGTCCGCAGCCTGACGGAAGTCTGGCTGGCCGCAGGAACCTCCGGCGAACAAACGCTGGCGCTGCTGGGAGAACCTTTTTCCCGGACGGCCGCGCCTTTCCCGGCCGACGGCGAAGACGGAAAAAACGAACAGCGCGGCGAAGTATGGCGCTACGAGCGCCCGGACGCCCATCTGACCGTTTCGTTCGGTCCCGACGGGCGCCTGACGGGCTGGAACTGGATTCTGCCGACATCGGAAGCGGAGCAGATGAACCTCAATCCCGCCCAGCCGCCGTATCAATTCCGGTACGAATTCCGCGATCTGCCGATCGCGGCTTCGATCCAGGCCCGGCTGCGCTGGCAGGCGCAGTCGGAACTCCGCGGCAACAGCCTGGTCGCGGCGACCCGTGGCGTACTGGTCGTGCGCGGGGACGACGGACTGCCGGGCGAACTGCACCGGAGCGGACAGCTGTACGGACTGGACCGCGCGGACGGCCGCCGGCTGTGGAAGCTGGATGCCGGCGCCGGCGAAACGACGGTATTGGCCGATCCGGACGGAGCGGCCGCCGCGGTGCTTATGGACGCCGATCCGCAAACGGGCGAAGCGGCTTCCGTGCTGCGCCATGTACGGCTGGACGACGGCGGCGTGCGTTGGACTTACAAAGCCGATTCTTCCGGCGGCGGCGTGAAGGCCGCGGCGGCCGGATCGTCCATCCTGCTCTACTCGCAGCCCGGCGAACAAGCGCGCGGCGCGCTCAGCGCTCTCTCGCGCAGCGGCGGCTACGTGCGCTGGACCAAGACCTTCGCCGATCCTTATACGATTCTGAACGAAGGCTCGGACGATCCCTATGTACTGCTGCGGCAGGGACAATGGATTCAGGCGCTCGATCCGCGCACCGGACGCCCCGTATGGAGCGTCAAATCCGACGAACCGCCGGCCGTAAGCGGCGAAACGCGGATTACGGCGGCGACGCCCTCCGATCCGCTTGCCGCGCCGGGCGGCGAACGCTGGGTCGTGCTGGGCAGCGAATGGGTGAAGCTGAACGAAGCGAACGGACAAATTACCGCCCGGATTCCTTACCTCGACAATGAACGGCTCGAAACCCCGGGCGGCGGTTATCTGCTGGTGCGCCGCGCGCTCGATGCCGCGAGCTACGCGGAAGGAAGCCTGTTCGAGACCGCGCTTTACGATACGAAGCAGGGGCGCGAGCTCTGGAGCGTGCCGGGACAGGCCGCAAACGCGCTGCTGGGCGAAGATCGCCTGTATGTGCTGCTGAACGGCATCCCGACCGCGCTGTCCCTGCAAAGCGGAGAGCCGCTCTGGAGAACGGAAACCTCCGGCTTCGGGCTCGCAGCGGACGAAGCATCTTCCGGACGCAGCGAAAGCTTCGCCCGATTCGGCGGCTATCTGCTGCTGACTTACGGTTCCGACCTGCTTGTGCTGGACGCCGAAAACGGCGATCTGCTGCGCCGCGTCGACGGCATCTCTTTCGACGATCCGAAAGACGGAGCGACTTCTTTGCCGGGCGCGCGCCTTTCTTCGGACGGCGCAACCGTTTATGCCGGCTCGGCCAACGGTCTGTTTACAGCCCTGGATCTTGCCGAACTCCGGGCCGGTCTGGACGAGCGGCGCGGCGGCAGGTAAAGCGGGCGGTCCCGAATCCAAAATTAAGCAAATTTTAATGCCTCGCTCATCTTTTTTTCCGCGGGTGGCGTATAATGGAAATAAGCTTAACCTCACCCCAACTTCGAGGAGGGACCGTTATGACAAGCAGCCCGAATTATTCTTTGTGGTTGACCGAGTTTTTACGCAGTCCGGATTCCGTCAAAGAGCAGCGCATCCGAGAAGTCGAACGGGAGGACAATCCGGAATTGATGAACAGCATCCGTTTCCACCTTGCCCTGCGCAACCAGGTTTATCTGCTGCGCAGACGCAGACAACGCAGAATCGGCTGACCGGCCGCTTCTGATTCAAACTTCACTCAAAAACCTTTCTCCGTGCGGGAAAGGTTTTTTCCTACGCTCTCCTGTTTGCCGGACTTCTCCGGTTTCTTGGTAGAAACGGGCGATTTGGCGTATACTGAATAGCGGAACCGAATTCCAAGGAGGAACCAACAGATGAATTCGAATCAAAAGAAAATGCTCGGCATCGCCGGCGGAATCGTGGGAGTGGCGGCTGTCGTCGCGCTGATCGTGTTCCTCGTCGTGGTCCGGTCGAATCCGCCGCAGAATCCGTTCAGCGTGCAGCTGGGTCAGGAGCGCAGCGTAGACGGGATCGGCGTAACCGACGACGGAACCTCGTTCAGCCGCGCCAAACCGCTCTACGCGTTCGCCATTTACCCGGAATCGGGCGTAACCAAAGACCATACGGCGCTGCTGTCCGTTATTTCGGAAAGCACGGGCCGCGTCGTGCAGCAGGAGAAAGTCGAAGAAGACGAAAGCTTGACCCAGGTCGAAATGACGCTGGACTGCGCCGACTGGGAACCGGGCATTTACGAGCTGACTTTCGCCCGCAGCGGCACCATGGTCCAATCGATCAGCTTCTCGCTGCACAAATAGGCGACGCGGATGGCGGCCTCGCCGCCCGCTGGCGCGCCCTCCGACGCCAAGAACCCGACGCATGCCTTCCCGGCATGCGTTTTTTTGTAGTACAATACAGGTTGAAACGATTCGCACAAGGAGGCCTCTTTTGACCCGATGAACAATTACCGGACTTATTTTGAACAAAATCGCGAGCAGCACCTCGACGAGTTGAAGGAATGGCTGTCCATTCCGAGCATCTCCGCTCTTTCCCAGCACAAAGACGATATGATCCGCGCCGCGCAGTGGCTGAAAGATTCGCTTGAGCGGGCCGGCCTGGAGCACGTTACGCTGAACGAGACGAGCGGACATCCCATCCTCACCGCCGACCATCTGCATGCCGAAGGCGCGCCGACCCTGCTGATCTACGGCCATTACGACGTCCAGCCGGTCGATCCGCTGAATCTGTGGGAAACGCCTCCGTTCGAACCGACGGAACGCGGCGGCAAGCTCTACGCGCGCGGCGCGACGGACGACAAAGGACAGGTCTTCCTGCATGTCAAAGCGCTCGAAGCGATCCTGAAACAGGAAGGCAAACTTCCCGTCAACGTCAAGCTCTGCATCGAAGGCGAAGAAGAAGTCTCCAGTCCCAACCTGGTAGGTTTCCTGGACGCCAACGCCGAGAAGCTGGCCGCGGACGCCGTACTGATCTCCGACACCTCGCTGCTTGAGCGCGGCAAACCCGCGATCAGCACCGGACTGCGCGGACTGTGCTCGCTGGAGTTCAAATTGAACACCGCCAATACCGACCTGCATTCCGGCTCGTTCGGCGGAGGCGTTCCGAACGCGCTGCACGCGATCGTCAGCCTGCTGAATTCGCTGCACGACGAGCAAACGGGCCGCGTGCGGGTGGACGGATTCTACGACGGCGTTCTTCCGCTGACCGAAGAGCTGCGCGAAGAACTGGTCAAGATGCAGTTCGACGAAGCCAAGCTGCAAAGCGACCTCGGCCTCGGTTCGCTGTTCGGCGAAGAAGGTTTCTCGTTCCTCGAACGCACCGGCGTACGGCCGACGCTTGAACTGAACGGCGTCTACGGCGGCTTCCAGGGCGAAGGCACCAAGACGGTGATCCCGAAAGAAGCCCGCGCCAAGATCACCTGCCGTCTGGTGGCGAACCAGGACCCCAAAGACGTGCTGGACAAGATTATCCGCCACCTGAAAGAACACACTCCGGTCGGCGCCAAGATCGAGATCACACCGGGAGAAACCGCGTTTGCGTTCAATATCGATCCGTCCCACCCGTTTCTGCAAAAAGCCGCGGACGCTTACGAAGCCGTATACGGCGTGCGCGCGCTGTTTACCAAAGACGGCGGCTCCATCCCGATCATCGAAGCATTCTCGCGCGTCCTGAACGCTCCGGTCGTGCTGATGGGCTTCGGTCTGCCGGACGAAAACCTGCACGCTCCGAACGAACACTTCAACCTGGAGAATTTCGACAAAGGCCTGCTGACGCTGGTGCAGTATCTCAAGACCGTTTAACCCCCCTCTTTCAAAAGAAAAACAAAAGCCGTTCCCGCAGCCGGGAACGGCTTTCTTCGCATGTATTCTTATTCGCAGTAATACGTAAATCCGATCGCTCCGACCCCGGTATGCGTGCTGATTACAGGCGTCGTATATTCGATCTCGATCTGGGAATACCCCGTCAGCTCGTGAATTTTGCTTTTCAGGCTTTCGGCCAGCTTGCAGCCTTCCGCGTGCACTAGGCCGACCCCCTTGACGGTGCGGCCTTTGACGTCTTCCGCAAACTGCTTCGACAGCTGCTTGACGACCTGGGCGTGGCTGCGGGCGTTATTTACGATATTCAATTCGCCGTCTTTCAGCGTTCCGATCGGCTTGATATGCAGGAGCGAACCGATCAGCGCTTTGCCGCGCCCGATCCGGCCGCCTTTGACCAGGTTCTCCAGCGTATCGACCACGACATAAAGCTGGGTCGCGTTTCGGACTTCGTCGAGGCGCGCAAGGATTTCTTCCATCGCGCAGCCGCGTTCGGCCATCTGCACCGCTTCGAGCACCTGGAACGCCAGTCCTTTGGTAATATATTTCGAATCAACCACGGTTACGTTCGTGTCCGTCATCTCCGCCGCCATGGCCGCGGATCGCACCGTGCCGCTCATCCCGCCGGTCATGTGGATCGACAGAACGTCGAATCCTTCGCCGCCCAGACGATCGTACATTTCGACAAACGCTCCTACCGACGGCTGCGAGCTTTTCGGCAGTTCGGCCGCATGGATCATTTTCTGGATAAAAGATTCGGGCGTAAAATCCACCCCGTCCGTATAAGTCTGCCCGTCGATCGTAAAAGTCAGCGGAACGATTTCGATCCCGTGTTCCCGCAGTATTGTTTCGTTCAAATCGACGGTTGAGTCCGTAACCACTTTAATTCTGCGCATTCGTCACACTCCCGTAAGCGATCAGCCGACACCGTCCGCTTCATACGCTTCAGGAAGTTGATCGTCTCTGCTGTCCACTTCAGTATACACAGCGAGCGGTGACGACACAAATGCTACAATTCTGTGAAATATTTGATTATATAAACTTTTACACATCGTTCAAAGGAGCGTTTTGCCTGCCCGCGTAATACGGCCGGCCCGGATCGATATCCAGCGCCACTCGGTGCGGAGCGGCGAGCGCATATTGGTGTTCGCAGCGCCAGCGCACGTTTTCGTCCGAGCCGAACGTCTCCCCGTCCGAGATGACGTCGCCCCGGTCGAACAGATAATACCCCAGATTGGTCAGCTGCTGCGCCACATCGTTCGGTTCCAGATCGTAATAATGGCACTGCACGTCGGGAATGCCGAGCGCGGCCAGACCGATGGTGTCCATCAGCATTTCGTTTCGTCCGCTTCCCGTGCCTTCGACGTTAAAGAACCGGATATTCATCGCCCCGTACAGCAGACTTCCCGCTTCGATCGCCGTCAGATAATCGCCCGGTTCCAGCAGTTTGTCGCTGCCGCGGAAATACACGGCGTCGCACGGCACGGTTTCCAGTACCGCGCGCAGCGCGCCTGTGATCAGCGACAGTCGTTCTTTGGGATCGAGGCCCGAAGCCATCATGTCGATCAGCTCTACCGAATACCGGCACTCGGCCAGCGTTTCGCCCGCGCGCGGCCAATGCCACGCCTGCTGGACCGCCGTTTCGTATTCTTCGGCGGGGCGCCCGGGAACGGCCATCAGCGACGTTTGCGCCGGCAGCTCCGCGTCCGCGTAGCGTACCGGATAATTCAGATGGAAAAAGTGCAGCATGTCCGTTTCCTTCTTCTCCGACGGCTCCCAAACGGCCAAATCGTCCTGCCGCTTCTGCTGTTCCGGCCGCTCCAGCGCGCCCGTATACAGCTGCATTTTCTCAAACAGCCGCTCGCGCGAAAAATCCGGTTTCTCCTTGTATTTCAGTTCGATCGCATACACCCGGGCAAAACCGAAATCCCGCTCCGACTCCAGGATTCCTTCCGTTTCCGGATCAAGCTTTTCCTCGCCGACGCCTTCTTCGCGTTCTTCTTCATAACCGCTTTGTTCCGTCGTCATTGCGCGCCTCCCCGGCGGCCGCGGATCTTCGAAGCGATCCGCCTGTCCGCTTGATGATAAGATAACCGAAACTTCCGCCCGACTTGCGGGCGTCCCGCTTCGCCGAAGCGGTCAGCTTGAATAATAGGAACAGTACGTACGGTCGAAGCGCCCCCGGAGCAGGTCTTCTTTGCGAATAAAAAAATGCAGTACACCCGCGTCGCCCCACATAAAGCCCACGTCGTCGTCCGAATCGATCTCCGCCAGCATCAGGATGTCCGCCACTTCCCGCCGCGCAAGCTCCGGATCGCCGCCCAGCGCCCCGGCCAGCCGCTCGATCGCCTCGGTCGGATCGTAAGTCGATTCGCAGCCGAACAGTTCCAGCGCGGCCATGTATTCGTCGTCGCCGTGCTGCCCTTCGGCATAGCCGAACATCTTCACGACCGGCCTTTCATCCTCTTCGTGAAGCGCAAAGTTCAGATCTTCGTACTCCTCCCAACCGTGCTCCTCGCTCTCGACCGCTTCTTCGTCGACATAGGCGTAGCCGGGCAGTTCCAGCGAAGACTGCGCGTTCAGTTTGAACGGACGGTAAGGACCGTTTTCTTCCAGCTTCAGTTCTCCGGGAGCCGCGGTTCGGCGCGCGCCCTCCATCTGCCGAGCGCTCGCATACAGCACCCGGTGTTCGACTTCCAGCCCGTAATCGCCGACGAAAAAAAACAGCACGCCTTCTGTTGGCAGCCGCCGCTCCGTGTCCTCCAGTTCGGCAGCATTCAATTGGAGCACAAAGGACATCAGGTCTCCGTCCGAGTCCGTCGGCCATTCCAGCATTTCCGGCAGATCCGGTTCTCCTCCGATTCGCGAATTCCCGATTTGCGGATATCGGTCCGCTTCTTTTTTGGACAATGCGACGATCTGCTTCGCCGTCCGCAGCAGATAGCCGGAAGCGTGTTCGAATCCGTGCGCTTCGATCGCCTGCAGCAGCCGGCTGCGATTCTCTCCACTCAAACTCATCATCGACCCTTCTTTCCTTTTTTACTCTTCTTTCCATTATAAGTATAAGCGATAAAGCGCAGCGATTTCTAATCGGCCGCTTTCAAGAAACGGCAGTCCGTCCGCAAGCTCCGTCCCACAAACTTTTCCGCTGTAAAGCACCTGCGAGGCAGCGCGTTTCCTTTCCCCCTTTCCTTCAAACTGGTAGAATGGAAAAGCTGTGTTTACAAAAGGAGGCTCGCAATTGGACTGGCTCAGGCGCATCACGGCCGGCATCGCCGAATGGCCGCGCAACGTCAAACTGTTTTTTGCCGCAAATCTGCTGTACCAGATCGGCGGAGGCATGTTCTCCGTCCTCTATAATCTTTATATCCAGGGAATCGGCTACGACGACGCCATGAACGGCCGCGTCGTCAGCATCCAATCGCTGGCGACGGCCTGCATCTTTATCCCCATCGGCCTGTTCGGCGACCGGCTCAGCCGCCGGATGCTGCTGATCCTGGGCGCGCTGCTGAGCGGGGTCGCTTTCGCGCTGCGCGCGCTGGCCGAAGGACAGACGGCCCTGTTGGCGCTTGCCGTTTGTTCCGGCGTGTTCGCCGCTTTCTTCCAGGTGCTCGCTATTCCGTTTCTGGCCGAGAACGTCCGCAAATCGCAGCGCCTCGCGCTGTTCAGCGCGTATTCGTCGCTGATGCTCGCCGCCCAGGTGCTCGGCAGCATGGGCGGCGGCGTGCTGGCCGATACGCTTCAGCACGCGGGGCTGGGACTCGTAACCAGCATGCGTTTGACGCTGATCGTCGGCGGCGCG
This sequence comes from Saccharibacillus sp. CPCC 101409, assembly GCF_030518235.1. GTDB lineage: Bacteria > Bacillota > Bacilli > Paenibacillales > Paenibacillaceae > Saccharibacillus. Next base: position 238,444 of record NZ_JAULSA010000005.1, read on the forward strand.
GCCACCTTCGCCGCGTTTGTGCCCATGCTGTTTATCCGCGAGGACCAGCGGCAGTCCGAACCGCCCCGGACGGCGCCGCTCGGCGCGAAGTCCGGCGCGGAACCGAGCGAACCGCGCTCCGGCGGTTCGCGCATCATCTTCTGGTTCGTGCTCGCCCAGCTCCCGATCGGACTCGGGTCGGGCCTGGTGGTGCCTTACCTGAACCTGTACTTCACGAACCGCTTCGGCGTGTCGCTGACGACGATGAGCCTGCTGATCTCGCTCGGCCAGATTATGACGATCGTGTCGATGCTGATCGGTCCGTCGCTGTCGCGCAGAGTCGGTCCGGTACGGGCGGTCGTGATCTTCCAGATGCTGTCGCTGCCGTTTCTGCTGACCACGGGCTTTACGAATATCGCGCTCGTCGCTTCGGTGACGTTCTTGTTCCGGCAGGCGCTGATGAACGCGGCCAACCCGATCCAGTCTTCGATCATGATCGACCGGATTCCGGACAACCGCCGCAGCATCGCCAATTCGCTGACCCAGACCGCTTTTATGCTCGGCTGGGCCAGTATGGGGCCGGTGCAGTCCTATCTGGTGACGACCTACGGCAGCTACTGGGGATACGCGATCACGTTCAGCATTACCGGGGCGCTGTACGTCTGCGCTTCGCTGCTGTATTATTTCAAGTTCCGCGAGCCCAAGACGGCCCCGGGCATGGGCGGCGCGGCCGCAAATTGAGTTTTGCGGCCGCCGGAAAAGCCGCAGCAAAAAAGGGATGAAGCCCGGAAACACCGGACTTCATCCCTTTTGCGATTGTGCGTTTTCCGTTTCGATCGGTTAAGCTTCGACCAGAACCGGCGTCTCGTACGTATTGTTCAGCTTGCGCAGACGGCGCTGCACCACTTCCGGCGGCTGAACGGCCGGGGCGTCCGGATGCAGCAGCCATGACTTGACGAAGTGCGTGTCGGAAACCTTGAACATCGGAGGCTCTTTCTCGAAATCGATCTTCATGGCATAGTTGCTGCGCAGCGCGAAGGCGTCGCCTACCGGCGGATGCAGCAGATCCGGAGGCGTGCCCGGGATCGCCGTCAGCTTCTCTTCGCCGTTGCTGTCGAGGCTCGGCATCGAAGAAAGCAGTCCCCAGGTATACGGGTGACGCGGATCGTAGAAGATCTCCGCCGCCGTGCCCATTTCCACAATCTGTCCCGCGTACATTACCGCTACGCGGTCCGCCATCTTCGCCACGACGCCCAGGTCGTGCGTAATGAAGATGATCGCCGTGCCGATCTTGGCCTGCAGATCCTTCATGAGCTCAAGGATTTGCGCCTGGATCGTCACGTCGAGCGCCGTTGTCGGCTCGTCCGCGATCAGCAGCTTCGGATTCGCCGCCAGCGCCATCGCGATCACGACGCGCTGACGCATGCCGCCGGAGAATTCGTGCGGATACTGCGTATAGCGTTTTTCCGGATTCGGGATGCCGACCAGCGTCAGCAGTTCGATCGCGCGGCGCTTGGCCGCGTCGCCCGAAATCTTCTCGTGCGTGAACAGCACTTCCGTGATCTGCTTGCCGACTTTCATCGTCGGGTTGAGCGAGGTCATCGGGTCCTGGAAGATCATGCCGATCTCTTTGCCGCGCATCTTCTGCATCTGCCCGTCCGACTTCTTGATCAGGTCCTGTCCTTCGAACAGAATCTGTCCGCGCTTGTACTGTCCCTGCGGAGTCGGCACAAGCTTCATGATCGCCTGCGACGTTACGCTCTTGCCGGAGCCGGATTCGCCGACGATGGCGAGCGTTTCGCCTTTGTCCAGATGAAAGTTCACGCCACGGATTGCCTGCACTTCGCCGCCGCGCGTTCTGAATGAAATCGCCAAATCTTTGACTTCGAGAAGTCTTTCCATCCTCACCACTCCCTGTAAAGCCCGTCCGTTTGGTTCCGGGGGCCGTTTGTCGCTTTTCGCATGCCGTTCTCGCGCTTTCTGTCCGCATCCGTTGGCCGCGTCCAAAGCGCGCTTAATCCGAACATTTTGTATGGTCATGAGAACATTATTTTACGAAACCGTATATAATATTGTAACTGCTTGTCCATCTGGCAGTCAAGCATACATTAGATGTTAGGTGTCGGCGCGGCGCGGAAGAACGGGGAAACGTTTCGGCTGCAAAAAACGCATTCCCGAACATTGTTTTGCGCAGGTATTCGATCTTCGGGTTGAAAACGAACGATGAGCGGGTATGATGAAAACAGCGGCGCGCAGATCCGTCACGGACGCGCAAACCGACGCCGCATATATTAAAGGAGGCTTCGATCATGAATACGACCGCAGAGCAGCTGCGCGTCCTGGACGCCCTGCTGCCGGAATGGCTGGAAGACAGCCGCAAAGAAGCCGCTTTCGGCGAAGTGGCCTCCTATATTCCCGAGCTGTCCAAAGCGCCGCACAGCGCGCTCGGCATCCATATTCTGGACAAGAACGGCAGCTCCGCTTCCGCGGGAGACTGCAGTCTTTCCTTTACGCTGCAAAGCATCTCCAAAGTGTTCACCCTGATCCTCGCGCTGATGGACAACGGCGAAGAAGAAGTGTTTCGCCGCGTCGGCATGGAGCCGACCGGCGACAACTTCAATTCCATGCTCAAGCTGGAGCTGGTCCGCCCCGGCATCCCGTTCAATCCCCTTATCAACGCCGGCGCGATTACCGTCACTTCGCTGATCCGCGGCGATTCGCCGGCGGAGAAGTCGAAGCGGATCCTACAGTTCTTCCGCAGCCTGGCGGGCGGCGTCGAGCTTCAAGTCAACGAAGACGTCTACCGTTCGGAATTGGAAACGGGCAACCTGAACCGTTCGATCGCTTATCTGCTTGTCGAGAACGGCGTGCTGGGCGGAAGCGTGGAAGACGTGCTGAGCGTGTATTTCCGCCACTGCTCGATCGAGTGCACCTGCCGCGATCTGGCGCGGATGGCGCTGGTGCTGGCTTCCGACGGCATCGACCCGTTCAGCGGCGGGCGTTTGATCCCCCGCCGATACGTCCAGGTCGCCAAAACGTTCATGATTACCTGCGGCATGTATAACGCGTCCGGCGAATTCGCGATCAAAGCCGGCCTGCCCGCCAAAAGCGGCGTGTCCGGCGGCATCCTGACGCTTGTGCCCGGCTCGCTCGGCATCGGCGTGATCGGCCCGGCGCTGAATGCCAAAGGCAACAGCAGCGCGGGCGTGCACCTGCTCGAGCGCTTATCGCGCAAAATGGACTGGAGCCTGTTCTGAGCGGTTTGACGTCTACGAAATCGTAATCTCCGATTCGCCGACCGGACTCCCACCCGAATCTGCCGCATCGTCTCCGGGCGCCCGCGCGGCGCGGGCCGTCCGCACGGCTCTGTTGCAAGCGGCCATATACGCTTCGGCCGCCGCCAGCATAATATCCCGGTTCGCCGCCGTGCCCCGGTGCAGCTCGCCGTTCAACCTTACGGTGACGCTCGCTTCCCCGTTGGCCGTTTCGCCCGCCGACAGCGAGTACAGCTCCAGTCCGGCGAATTCCACCGGCTCCGGCACGGCGCTGCGGATCGCGTTCACCGCCGCTTCGACCGGTCCTTCTCCGCCGCCGGTCACAATCCGCTCGGTTTCCGCTTCGTTGTCGCGAATGCGGCACGATGCCACGCGATGGCCGCCGCTTCCGGTCACGATCTGCACTTCGCTCAGCGTATACGGCTCCAGCGCCCGGTCGACGGCGCTGCCCGCCATTTGCAGCAGCTCGTGGTCGTGCACCGTTTTCTGCTTGTCCGCCCGCTCCTTGAACGCCGCATACAGCTCTTCGAGCTGCCGCTCGTCCAGCTCCACGCCGAATTCCGCCACGCGGTGGCGCAGCGCATGCCGGCCGGAATGCTTGCCCAGCACGATCATGCTGCGCGGAATGCCCAGGCGCTCGGGGTCCATAATCTCGTACGTGCTGCGGTTCTTGAGCAGGCCGTCCTGATGAATGCCCGCTTCGTGCTGGAACGCGTTGCGCCCGACGATCGGTTTGTTGAACGCGATCGGCGAACCCATCATCCGGCTGACCATCTGCGACGTCGCATAGATTTCTTCGGGGCGGATATTCGTTTGAACGCCGAACTTCTCGCCTCTTGTCGCCAGCGCCATCGCCAGTTCTTCCAGCGAGCAGTTGCCGGCGCGTTCCCCGATTCCGTTGACCGTTACTTCGACATGGGTGACCCCCGCTTTGACCGCGGCGAGACTGTTGGCGACGGCCATGCCCAGATCGTTATGGCAGTGGGCGCTGAATTCCACGCGTTCGCTGCCCCGCACGCCGCGCATCACCCGGGTAAACATATCCCCGTACTCCTCCGGCAGTGCGAAGCCGACCGTATCGGGAATATTCAGGATCGTCGCGCCTTCTTCAATCACCGCTTCCAGCACCTCGAACAAAAACTCGTCGCCCGTGCGCGTCGCGTCCATCGGCGAGAATTCGACTTCGTCCACAAACCCTTTGGCGTAAGAAACCATTTCCCGCGCCAGCCGCACCACTTCCGCACGCGTTTTTTTGAGCTGGAAGTCCAGATGGATATTCGACGACGACAAGAACATATGCAGGCGTCTGCGCTGCGCGTCCTGCGTGGCCCGTACCGCCGCATCGATATCGTCTTTTACCGCCCGGGCAAAGCCGCAGATCTCGACGCCTTCGACCTCGCGCGAAATGCGCTGGACCGCGCGGAAATCGCCGGGACTGGAGATCGGGAAGCCCGGTTCGATCGTATCGACGCCGAGCCGCGCCAGCCGGTGCGCCAGTTCCACTTTCTGCTCGACGTCCAGCGAAGCGCCGGGCGCCTGTTCGCCGTCTCTCAGCGTCGTATCGAAGATCTTGATCGTTCTCGGTTCTGTCATTATCGTTCGCCTCCAAAAATGTGGGATGGTCGTGCAGGGGGCCGAAGAGCGGCGCTCATGCGCCGGCGCTTCGGCATATACGTCAAAAAGCCCGTCGCTCTCCGATCGAATCCGATCCGTAAGAGACGACGGGCTCTGGGCCGCCGCGGTACCACTCTTGTTGATTCCGGCGCGTACTGCGCGGGAATCCGCTTATGCCCGGGATAACGGCCGGGTAGGCCGGGCGGACTTGAGATCCGGCCGGAACCGGGCGCTTATGCGCCTGTTCCGGCCGAACGTTCGGCCCGCCGCGCTCCAGGGCGAGTTTCGGACAAAGCGTCTGCCGCGTCGCACCGAATCCGCGGCTCTCTGAGAAACGCTCCCGTCCTACTGCTCCCGTTCATCGCAGTTTGTTCAATCCGTGATTCGTGCATCCTGCCTGTCCTTCAAACGTCAAAAAGACCCGTCGTCTCCTGTATAAGAGACGACGGGTCATCCGTCGCGGTACCACTCTCGTTGATTCCGGCTGTTCCGCTTCGTTTAGCGGCTGTGGGCCGCTTGTCTGCGGACAAGCGGGGAATCCGCTCGTCGGCCCGGTCACGTGGGCGAATCCGTCCGGACTTGCTGCATCGGCGGCGCGCGTTTCGAACATTGCGTTCGTGACGCGCCGCCGGCCGATCAGCTGGGTCCGGCCGCTCGGGGGCGAGTTCGACGGTTTGTGCCGGCTGCGTCGCAGCAAATCCGCAGCTCTCTTGACGGCCTTGCCGGTTAATAATCCCCTTCATTGCGTTTGTTATCGAGTTTTGGCTATTCTAATCTCTGCGGACAATCCTTGTCAAGCCGGTCGGGTCAAAAAGTTAAAGCGCCGATTCGGCGGGATAAACCCGCGCAAAGTGTTCGACGACCGGAAACGGATCGTAATAAGGGTGCAGCAGCTTTTTCCAGTCCTGATATTCCGGCGATCCCCGGAATCCCTCCGTATGGTCTTCAAGCGCCGCCCATTTGACCAGCAGCAGATATTTGTGGTCGTCTTCCAGGCACTTTTGCAGTTCGTGTCCCAGGTATCCTCCGATTCGGCCGATGTAGACCGATGCTTCGGCAAAATCCCGCTCGAAATCCGCCGTTTTACCGGGCTTGACTTGAAGTATCGCCGCTTCCAGAATCATATCCATTCCTCCTGTTCGTTTGGATCATTATACCAACCGAACAGGCTTTTTCAACTTTTTCCCGGCTGCCGGAGCCGGGCTTCGCGAATTTCATTAGCCGGATATCGGCTGCGGCCAGAATACGCGGTACTCCCCGAGCAGACTCGGCAGATCCGCCAGCAGCGGATACGAAGGCAATGTTTCCGGCGGCTGTCCGCCCGCGATCAGCGGCAGCGCCAGATACAGCTTGCGCAGGCTGTGGCGGTAAGCGGTATCCGGCGCGGCTTCTTCGGCGCGCGCGACATTCAGCAGATCGGCCCGGTACAGCAGCCGCTGCATTTCCTCGGAGGTGGCCGGATGCCGCAGCAGCAGGCCGGTCAGTTCGAGGTCGGTCAGCCGGCCGAGTTCGGCGGCTTCCAGGCCGCCGGCTGCGATCAGGCGCTCCGCAGCCGCGCGCAGCACCGCCACGGGGCCGATATTGGCCGTGGAAGCATGATAATGCGCTTCGTGCAGGATCAGCTTCAGCGTCAGTTCGGCCGTCTCCTCGTCCGCTTCGAGATGAGGGCCGTTCAGGCGGAATCCGCCCAACAGCTCGGAAGCCGGCTTCGGCAGAATACCGAACGCCGCCGCGCTGCGGACCCAGGAATCCAGATGGTCCGCGTGCAGAATCCGTTCTTTGTTTCGCAGCGGACTGGGGATATCGCCTTCGATCAGCGCGAATACCTGCCGCCGGTCCAGCCCGTCCAGCGCCGAATCGATCTCGCCGGAAGCCAGCTCATCGTTCGCGCGGTTATGATGATCGAAGCCTTCGATTCCTTCCAGCGCATGGCTGAACGGCCCGTGCCCGATATCGTGCAGCAGGGCCGCCGCTCTCAGCTCCGGCCAGTCCGGGCTGAAATGCGCGATCAGCGTAAACACGCCGAGCGTATGCTGGAGTCTTGTCGACGTATGCTGCGTCAGCAGCGCGGCCGGGCCCGCATGCCGTACATGGTGCAGCCTGCGCAGCGCCCGGGTACCGAGCAAACGGCGCTCTGTCGGCGTCGGTTCGACCGTTTGGCCCCACAGCGGATCGCGCAGCGTCCCGGTATCGGTCATCCGGCCGTAAGCGCCGGCGTTTTGTCCGCTTGAGGCGGACAGTACAGTTTCCTTTTTCATCTTCCCCATTCCTTCCGATCGTTTATCCCGTTCTCGCCGCGGCCCGGTTATTCCCTCGACGCGGGCACGCGAAAATAAGTCAGCAGCGGTTCCGACGGCGGAAACCCATAGCGCTCCAGCAGCGGATACTGATAGAAATCCGTTGTATCGATCTCCGCCGAAACCGTATCGAATCCACTGCGCAGGCAAAACATCATTCGCTTCTCGTCCACTTTTTGCATCGCTTTTTCTTGTCCGGGAGCGCATCCGAGCCAGCCAAGCTCCGCTTCGCTTCCCCCTTCTTCGCCGTGCAGCAGCGCAAATGCCGCCGCGCTGCCGTCGGCATCGTCGAACGCCGCGAAAGAGCCTGCCCGCAGCACGTCGTCCGCTTCGATCAGTCTTCGCCATACGGACAGCGGATGAACTCCCGGAGGATTGAACGTATGCGTCGCCCGGTAGGAATCGCGGGCTCTTTCGGCGATTTGGTTCAGCGCTTCCCCGTTCCCGGCCAGCTCCGCAAGCGATGCAATCCGCAAGCGATCTCCAACCGCCGGCTCGCTTGCCCCCGTGCCGCCTTGCAGCTCGCTCAGCCGCAGAGCCGGCATAAAGGTCCGCCTCGTTTCGGCAAATCCGAATCGTTCGTAGAATTCCGCGCCCGGCGCGTCGCCCGGCATAAACGAGGTTTGCAGCGGCATGCGCGGCCGTTCGGCGAGCAGCGCCTCCATCAGCTTCGTTTCGGCATGCCCGCCTCGTTCGTCGGGATACCTGCGGATCGCCAGATAACCCGTATGCGGATGAAAAGTTTTTTGCCGCAGCAGCGCAATCCCAACCACTTCCCCGGCGCGTTCGGCCGTCCAGGCTCGGGCGTCCTTCGCCGAACCGTTTTTTCGTTCCGACTCCGGCAGCAGCCCGACTTCGCCCGCCGCTCCGCAAGCTTCAAGCAGCCGCTCCGCGCCGCTGCGGTCTTCGGGGCGGTAAGGACGCACTTGAATCCTGTCGTTTTCGCCGTTTATATTCCCGCTTTGCATATCCGTTTCCTCCTTACTCGGGCCGTTCCCGGCCGGATACCTGTTCGCCACAAGTATACCGCGCGGCGCGAAAGACGTACAATATCGGTAAGTACCGCGAATTATACCCGAAGGAGCTGCGAACACGCATGAAAAAAGGATTGACGCTTGCGCTGTACACGGCGGCTCTGCTGCTGATCTTTCTTTACCGGCACGAGCTTCAAACGCTGCTCACAAGCGTGTCGCTCCCGGCCGGAACAGGGTTCGCGCTTGGATTTTTGTTCGCTTTTTTTCCGGTGCTGCCGTATAAGCTCGTAATCGGTTCGCTCGGTTTTCTGTACGGTCCCGCACTCGGCGCGCTGCTGGCCTGGCTCTCCGTGACCGCCGCTTCGGCGCTTCAATATACGCTGGTGCGTTATTTTTTCCGCGAGCAGGGCCGGACGTTTCTGAACCGCTTCCGCGGTTTGGACCGGGCGGGGCTTCTGATGGAGCGCCATCCGTTCGCCGTTATTCTCGCCGCGCGGCTCGTTCCGCTGCTGCCGCAGGCGCTGGTCAATCTGTATCCCGCCTTTTTGAATATCCGGCCCGCTGTTTATTTCGCGGCTTCGGCGCTCGGCAAGATCCCGGCCATGCTGGCATTCGCTTTTATCGGCCGCAGCCTGTTCACCGATCTGCCGAAAACGCTGGCCGCGCTCGGCGTGTACGGAGGATTCCTGCTCGTTGTGTACGCCGTATACCGGATCTGGCTGCGGCGGACCGCCGGAGCCGCCGATATTCCCTCCGCTATTCCCTCCGCCGCTCCCTCTGCCGAACCGCGCTGCGCCGAAGAAGACGGGGATCGCCGCTGAACGTTCGCCAAAGACGGAATCGCAAGCCGGCGAACGAGCCGCGTTTGCCGCGACGCCCGGCGGGGTAAATGGATGTTACGACGACGGACCGCGAAGGCGCCGCCGGAAGAAAGGGTGGATACAATGGACAAGCAGGTGCAAAGTCTGACCGAATGGTTGAATGCGCTGAACGGCAAAACGATCAAGATCGAGAAAACGGAAAACGGCGATACGGATATCGTCCACTTCGAACTTCAGGAAGTCGGCGAGCGTCCGCAGGACAATCCGGTCGACGACTATCTGGAACGCGCGCTGCTGCTGCGCGGTTCGGGCAGCATTGTCAACGCCGACGGCGAATCCGTGCCGGTTCCGGGCGATACCTACGAGATCGTGCTGAACGAACTCGAGGTGGGCGGCCAGGGCGGCACAAGCCTCAGCCTCAAAAACGACCGCGCCGAATACACGCTGACCGCCGCCGAGTAACCGGCGGCCGGTCAGCCCGGGAGCGCGCCTATACAGCAGTGCAAAGAAGAGGTCCGGCAAACCGCCCGGACCTCTTCTTTTTGGCATCCCGCGCCGCTATCGAGCCGCGCCCCGCTTTCCCTATTCCATGCGCAGCAGCGCGCCGCGCAGACGAACCGCTTCCGCCTGCTCCGCCGCGGAAGGATGCGCCAGCAGCCGGGCATGCAGGCGCTCCAGGAACAGCCGCGCATTGACGCGCACGCGCGCGGCTTCTTCGAAGCTTTCCGCCGCGCCGTCTTCCGCCGGTTCGCCGAGCCTTTGCAGCCAGGCGTCGAACGCGCCCGGCTCAAGCCCGCCCCGCGTCAGCGCGGTCTCCGCCGCGGCCGCAAGCCGCTCGTCTTCGTCGAACACGAAGACGCGGTCCGCGCTGCGCAGCCTCAGGCGCAGCGCCTCCAGAATGTTCAGCCGCTCGGCCGGGCCGGCCTGCGGCGACTGCGCCAGATCTTCCAGCGCATCGCCCGTATGCGCGGCCGCATGCGCCCAGCCTTTGCCGCCTTCGGGCACAGGGCCGCGCACGTCCCGCTCCTGCGCGGCATAGCGCAGCGCCGCTTCCAGCAGCCGCCGCCAGTCGCGGTCCGCAAGAAACGGCGCGGCCCGGTCCGCCGACAGAATCAGCGGCAGCAGCAGCACCGAGAAGCTGCGGGTAAACACGGAGTCGCTCCCGTTCTCCCCGATTCGATAGAACAAATGTCGTTCGTCCAAAGCCGCGTTCGCCAGCATAAGCAGCTGCTGCGCGCCGAGCGCGCCGGCCTGAATCCAATCCGAGAAGCTGCCGTAGATCAGCTCGTCGCGCAGCTCCGGGTCGGGATCGCCGATATGCTCCAGCATAGCGGCCAGCAGCCGGTCGAGACGGCCCGCCTCCGGCCGCAAGCCCGACAAACGCAGTTCGCGCAGCGTCCGGCGCAGTTCCTCGCGCAAAGGCGCTTCGCCCCCTGCTTCCGTTACCGGACGTTCCGGCGCCGGCATATCCGGCGTCCTTTGCGCCGGAGCAGTCTCAATCGCTTGATCCGCCGCCCGCATCAGCATGCCGATGCCGGGAGCCGAATCCCGATCGGAGGTAAATTCTTTCCGCATTTCCCGATATTCTCCTTTCGGTTCTTTCTTTTCGCAAGCGGCCCGAAGTTTCGCTTTTTTATACCGGCCGAGCGCAATTTCGCCAAGTGTATCACTTCTTCCGTTCGCCCGCCAGTTTTCTTCCTTTGGTTTCGGTAAGGTCCCTGCCGGCTCGAACGCGAAAAAGAGCCCGACGGCTTGCATAGCCGCGGACTCTTTATGACGGAAAAGCGAGGCTGCGCGCTTTTGCCGATACGTTCTTACTTGGATTCGGAGTTTTGGTACATTTCGATCAGTTCTTCGATTGCGGCTTTGCTGACCATTTTGCCTTTGAAGTAAACCAGGTCTTCGGCTTCGCCGGTGAAGATGCAGGTCGGCGCGTATTTTCTCAAGATGATGCGTTCGCCGTCCACGAAAATTTCCAGTCCGTCTTTGATGTCGATACCCATTGTTCTGCGCAGTTCGATCGGAATAACTACACGGCCCAGTTCGTCTACTCGTCTTACGATACCCGTTGCTTTCATTGCTATAACGCCCCATTTCGGTTAATATGATAGTTGTCGACAAAAGATCGTCGTTATTCGATATTATTCGACATTTTGTGCTTGTCTCTACTGTACTCCCCTTTATATATCTTGTCAATATGGAAATTTATACTACGCTCAAAAAAATGTACGATTTGTGAAAAAAAGAAAGCGAAACGCTTTTTACTCAGCGTTTCGCTTTCTTATGTGCGATCATCGAACCATTTTATCCCAATATTTGGAACATCGTTCGACGTCTCTTTATGCTTTTGCGGCCGATCCGTTGATCCGGCTTACGATCGAGCCGGCCGGATCAACGGATCGGCCGGCGGGATCAGGAAGCTCCCGTTTGCGGTTCCAGCTGCGGACGCAGAAGATGGAGGGTCGGCGACGGCTGTCCGTGCACGTCCAGATCCGAACGCCCCGTTTCGACAAATCCGTACCGCTGATAGAAATCGTACGCGCCGGCGTTCTGTTCGCCGACATCCACCGCAAGTTCTCCGCGCTGACCCGCATGATCGAGCAGCAGGCGCGCAATCCCCTGGCCCTGATAATGAGGATGAACGACAAGCAGCTCGACTTTGGGACCGTTCATGGCGATAAATCCGGTCAGGTCTCCGCCGAATCTTGCGCGTACCGCCCAGATCTCGAAACGTTCGAGAATCTCTTCCTTGAACATCCGCGTGTAGAATCCGAGCTGACCCGGATCGGCGTCGGACAGACTGCGGCTCACGGACAGCAGCCAGATCTCGGTCAACCGGTCCTTGTGTTCTTCCGTACATGAAATCACTTGCATGTGTACGTCCTCCTTTATACGATTATTGGGCTTCTTCCGCGACGACACAACCTTCCGCCAGTTAATGGATCGCCGGCAGGATAACCGCGGTAAAGCGGCTCTCCTGCCGGCGAGTAAGATTTGAATAAATATAACACAAAACGCCCGTGCTGTCTTGTGATTTTTTTCGCAGCTTGATTTTTTCGTATTTCCCTTTGCTTCTTACTCGTCCACCGCTACGCCGAGCGCTTTGTTTTTTTCTTTGAACCGGTCGTTGTGCGAAGAAACGTAAGCGACTTTCGGCGCTTCGGGGTCTATATACAGCTTGGCGCTGTTGACGGCCAGAGCCGCGTCCGTGAAAGCGCCCGCGATCAGCCGCAGCTTGCTTTCGTAGCTGGCGAAGTCGCCCGCCGCGAAGATGCCGGGGATATTCGTTTTGAGCCGCGCGTCGACGACGGCCACGCTGTCTTCCATATGCAGGCCCCATTCTTTGAGCGGACCGTAATCACTGGTCAGTCCGTGATTGACGATGACCGCATCGACTTTCAGGCGTTCGACTTCTTCCGTTTCGACATGTTTGATCGTGACTTCTTCGATCGTGCGGCCGTCGCTGCTGTGCAGTTCGCTGACCGCCTGGAGGATGCGCACGTCAACCGAAGATTCCTGCATTTTGATCACATTTTTCTCATGGCCCCAGAATTTGTCGCGCCGGTGCACGATCGTCACGCTTGCCGCGATCGGTTCCAGCTCGTTCGCCCAGTCCACCGCCGAATTGCCTCCGCCCGAGATCAGTACGTTGCGGCCCCGGAAGGTTTCCAGTTCCTGAACGGTATAGTGCAGGTTGGAAACCTCGTAGCGGTCGGCGCCTTCGATATCCAGCTTGGCGAGCTGCAGGATGCCGTAGCCGATCGCCAGCACGATGGTCCGCGTCCAGTGGCGTTCGCCGGTCAGAGTCGTCAGCACGAATGTGCCGTCTTCGCGGCGCTCGAGCCCGGTTGCCTGCTGGCCCAGCACGACGGTCGGATCGAATGTGCGCGCCTGCTGCTTAAGGCCGCCGACCAGCGTTTCGCACAGCACCGGCGTGACGCCGCCCACGTCCCAGATCATTTTTTCCGGATAGATCAGCATGCGTCCGCCCAGTTCTTCTTTCGCTTCGATCACTTTCGTTTTCATATCGCGCATTCCGCTATAGAAAGCGGCGTACATCCCCGCGGGACCCCCGCCGATAATCGTCAAGTCGTACAATTCGAGCTCTTCCATGGTTTTCGTCCTCCTATGTAAACAACTATGATATTGATTCTCATTTTCAACTATTCTAAACGATATCGCTCTGTTTTCGCAAGGGCATGGCGCAAAATCGTTTCGATCCATCGCTTTCCGACAGCTTTTTTGCGCAAAAAAGACCTTCCTCTCCATCGTTGCGGAGCGAAAGGTCTTTATACGGTTCGCCGAGCGGTTCGGGCTTCAGCCCAAACGCTTGAACTGGCTCATATACAGTTCGTAATACAGGCCGCGCGCTTCCAGCAGCTCGTCGTGCGTGCCCTGCTCCGCGGCCGTTCCGCCGCTCATGAACAGAATGCGGTCCGCGTCGCGGATCGTGCTCAGCCGGTGGGCGATCACGAAGCTGGTGCGTCCCCGCATCAGGCTGCGCATCGCTTCCTGGATATGCATTTCCGTGCGCGTGTCGATGCTGCTGGTCGCCTCGTCGAGAATCAGGATCGCCGGATCGGCGAGCACGGCCCTGGCGATGGTCAGCAGCTGCCGCTGCCCGTGGCTGAGATTGGTTCCGCCCATCGTCAGCGGCGTATCGTAACCTCGGGGCAGCGCGCGGATAAAAGAATCGGCGTTGGCCAGTTCGGCCGCGCGCTCGATCTCCGCATCCCCGGCGTCCAGCCGGCCGTACCGGATATTGTCGCGAATCGTGCCGGCGAATACGTAAGCGTCCTGAAGCACCATGCCGACGCTGCGCCGCAGATCGTTTTTGTCGAGTTCGCGGATATCGCGCCCGTCGATCGAGATAGTTCCGGAAGTCGTTTCGTAGAAGCGGGTAAGCAGATTGACGATCGTCGTTTTGCCCGCTCCCGTCGGCCCGACCAGCGCGATCTTTTGACCGGGTTCCGCCCGGAACGAAACGTTTTGCAGAATCGGGCGTTCCGGCTTATAAGCGAACGAAACGCTGTCGAAGGCTACTTCTCCGCGTAGGGAAGCGCCGCCGATGAGCTCGCCTTCTTCTTCGTATTCCGTTTCCAGGTCCAGAATCTCGAACACGCGCTCCGCGCCGGCCACGCCCGACTGGATCAGGTTGTATTGATTGGCCAGATCGCTGATCGGACGTCCGAACTGGCGCGAATAGTTCAGGAAGCTGACGATCACGCCCACGCTCGTCATGTCGCGAAAAACCATCCAGGCGCCGATCGCGGCGATCAGGGCAAAGTTCATATTGTTCAGCATATTCATGACCGGGCCCACGAGGCCCGACACGATCTGCGCTTTGACCGCCGCGCGGTTCAGCTCGCCGTTGATCTCGCCGAATTCCGCCTGCATCGCCTGCTCGCGGCGGAAGATCTGTACGGTCCGCTGCCCGCCGACCGATTCTTCGATCAATCCGTTCAGGCTGCCCAGCTTCTCCTGCTGGGCTTTGAAGTTGCGGCGGGTCACTCCGCCGATCAGCCGGGTCGCGAGCATGACGAGCGGAATCGTGACCAGGCCGACCAGCGTCAGCCACACATTCAATCTCAGCATCAGGACCAGCGAACCGATCACGACGATCAGGCTGGTCAGCATCTGCGTAACGGTCTGGTTGAGCCCGTTCGAAACGTTCTCGATATCGTTCGTGTTGCGGCTCATCAGCTCGCCGTGCGTCCGCGTATCGAAAAAAGAGACCGGAAGCTGCTGGTATTTGCGGAACAGGTCGCCGCGCAGCGATTGGAGCATGCGCTGCGCGACCCCGGTCATGACGTAGGCTTGAAGCCAGGTTGCAGCCGCTCCGCCGGCGTACAGGCCGAGCAGCAGAAGGCACAGCCCGAGCAGTCCTTCCAAGCGGCCCGGCGTAATAAAGCGGTCGATTGCCACGCCCAGCAGATAAGGACTGATCATCGTAACCAGCGCCGCCAGCGCGGTCAGGATATAAACCAGAATCAGTCCGGCCCGCTGGCGGTTCAGATACGCCCACAGCCTGCGGATCGTCGCGCCGGTATTCCTGGCGCGTTCTTTCGGTCGCGGCGCGCCGCGTCCCGGGCCTCCCGGTCCCGGCATGCCGGGCGGGATTCCAGCCGGCTCGCGGCGCTGTTCATTCGGTCGTTCAGGCATAAGCTTCGCTCCCTTCATTCCCCTGGGAACGGCAGATGTCCCGGTAGATCTCGCTGGTCTTCAGCAGTTCTTCGTGCGTGCCCAGCGCGGCCGCGCGGCCGCGGTCCATGACGAGAATCAGGTCCGCGCCCTGCACCGCCGAGATGCGCTGCGCGATAATCAGCTTGGTCGAACCGGTCATGTCCCGTTCGAGCGCGCCGCGGATCTTCGCTTCGGTCGTCAGGTCGACGGCGCTGGTGCTGTCGTCGAGCACCAGCACTTCGGGCCGCAGCAGCATCGCGCGGGCGATCGCGATCCGCTGCTTCTGCCCGCCCGACAAGTTGACGCCTTTTTGCCCCAACCGCGTATCGTAGCCGTCCGGCATGCGTTCGATGAATTCGTGCGCCTGGGCCGCTTGGGCCGCGCGCAGCACTTCGTCTTCCGGCGCGTCCGGTCGGCCGAAGCGGATATTGTCGCGGATGGTGCCGCTGAACAGATTGGCTTCCTGCAGCACCATGCCCACCTGCGAGCGAAGCTCCGACAGGCCGATCTCGTTCACCGGCACCCCGTCCAGCAGCACGCTGCCCGAACTCGGGTCGTACAGCCGCGGGATCAGGCTGACGAGCGAAGTTTTGCCCGAACCCGTCGCGCCGAGAATGCCCAGCGTTTGTCCGGGGCGGACCGTAAACGAAACGCCGCGCAGCGCCAGATCCTGTCCGTCTTCTCCGTAGCCGAACGAAACGTCGCGGAACTCCACTTGTCCGCCGGAAACGGAGACGCTGTCCGAATGCTCCGGGTCGACAATATCCGGCTGTTCGCCGAATACTTCGTTGACGCGGTCGGCCGACGCTTTCGCGCGCGAAACGAATGTCAGGATCATGCCGATCGACAGCATCGAAGACAGCATCTGCGTCACATAGTTGATGTAGGCGATCAGCGCGCCGACTTCGATGCCGCCGGTCCGGTTCAGCGCTCCGCCGTACCAGAGAACGGCGACGATGCTGATATTCAGAATCAGCGTCATGACCGGCATGTTCAGCGACAGAACCCGCATGCCGCGCGTCATGACGGCCGTGTAATCGCGATTGACTTCGGCAAAACGTTCTTCCTCGTAATCGGAACGGACAAACGCTTTCACCACGCGGATGCCGTTCAGGTTCTCCTGCAGCCGGCCGTTGACGCGGTCGAGCCGGTTCTGCACCTTGGCGAACATCGGCAGCGAGAAGCGGACCAGGAAGAACAGGAAAGCGAACAGCAGCGGCACGGCCACCGCCAGGATAACCGTCAGCTTCAGGTTGATCGTCACCGCCATGACCAGGCTGCCGACGATCAGCATCGGCGCGCGGACGAACATCCGCAGCAGCATCTGCACGAACGTTTGCAGCTGCGTCACATCGTTCGTTACGCGCGTAATCAGCGTGCCTGTCGGCAGCCGGTCCAGATTTCGGAAGGAAAGCGTCTGGATCTTGCGGTACAGCGAAGAGCGAAGATCGCGTCCGAAGTTCTGCGAAGCGATACTGGAGTAGATCGTGCAGCCCACCCCGCCGATCACGCCGAGCAGAGCCGCGCCGAGCATCAGCAGCCCGGTATGCCGGATTATATCCGGATTGCCGGCCGAGATGCCGTCGTCGACAATGGTCTGGAGCAGCCGCGGCTGCGCCAGGTCCATGCACACTTCAAGCACCATAAACAGCGGCGCCAGCAGCGCGGGCAGCCAGTAAGGCTTCAAGTATTTCGACAGCCGCCACATTCAATTGTCCTCCTTTCTCCGGCGATCCCCGCCTTTGCGGCATCCGCCTTCCGGCATCTCGTGCAGCTCGAACACCTGCACAAATTCCCGCATGATGCCGTCCACCGCTTTGAGCTCGCCCGCGATCACCGGGTGAATACTGGCGAACGCTTCCTGCTCCAACTGATCGGCCAGCGTCTGCCGGCGCAGCTCCAGGCGCTCCAGGAAATGCAGCGCCCGGCCGCGGCGGAACGTCTGCGCGCCTTCGCCCCGGACGCGTCCGCCGCTGTCGCCGGGACGTTCCGATCCGCTGCCGCTTTCTTCATTGTGCGCGCGGCCGGATACTGGGTCTTCTTCTCTTTTTCCGTGACGGGACATCGCTAATCCTCCGCTCTGCTCAAGAAATTTGTATACCTGTGTATACAAATGTATTCATTTACACTTGTTGTGTCAATAGTATCTTATCGCAAAAAAGACGGCCGGCGGCCGTCTCTGTTCGATAAAGCTTTTCATTTATCGTCCCCGCGCATTCGTACCGCGATTCAGGTTCAGGAGGCCGTTTCGCAGGTGCGCCGGCATTCGCCGTGTTTGCAGGCCGAAAACGTTCCGATAAAGTCCAGCCGGTGATCGGTCACGTTGAAGCCGTATTCGCGTTTGACCCGCTGTTCCAGTTCGGTCAGCCAATCGTCCTTGATCTCTTCGACTTCGCCGCAGATCGAGCAGATCATATGATGGTGCATATGCTCGTGGTCTTCGCTGCGCAGATCGAACCGGGCCACCCCGTCGCCGAAATTCATTTTTTCCACCAGATGCAGTTCCGTCAGCAGTTCGAGCGTGCGGTACACGGTCGCCAGGCCGATCTCCGGGAATCTTTCTTTGACTCTCATATATACGTCTTCCGCGCTCATGTGGTCCCGCTCGTGTTCGAGCAGCACCCGCATCGTCGCTTCGCGCTGGACGGTCGACTTGTAGCCTTTGGCGATCATCTGCTGTTTCATCGATTTCAGGTGTTCTTCCACGGTAATCAATGTATTCGAACCTCCTTTGAACTTCTGTGACGCCTATGTCTTACCATCTCTAATTAGAATGATTATAATCTAATAATAACCCAAATCTTATAAATACGCAAAGATTTTTATCACAGTCCGCAGCCTGCAAATCGTCATTTCGTTGAAGAGATACCTTTTATCGCGTTCGCCGGCTGACTTTACGCCAAAAAGCCGCTTCGATCGTCGATCGACGATCGAAGCGGCTTTTTCGACTTGCGGGCTGGACTCCGGCGTCAGCTTTCCGCTCCGGCCGGTACGATGCCCGACGCCGAATCTTCCGTGCGCGGAGATTCTTCCGCGTGCTTCGACGTGGCGGACGGGCCGAGATTACCCAGCCGCTCCAGATGTTTGCGGAAGACGTACATCACGATCAGATGCAGTTTGGCCTGCGTATATTTGTACAGGAACCACGGTATAGCCGGCATATAATCGTGGATTGCAATGACACAGTCGCTCGAACCCGGGATTTGCAGAAATTCGAGCCGCCCGGTGTGTCCTTCCTCCGCTCTGGCGAACATCCCGCCCGTAATCCGGTAAACGGCGCGGTCCGGGCCGCTTTTGGCGGCATCGTAGGTCAGTTCCAGGATCGGCCGGCTGAAAAAGCGGATATACACGCGGCCGACGCCGTTTTCGTCTCTTTCCGTGCGGATCAACGGCGTCATTACGCGGCCCAGCCAATCCATATAGTATTCGCCGGCCCAATGCGCGTCTTTGCCTTCCGGCAGCGTCACGCGCTGCACGGAACGGACGTCGGCCTTTTTCGCGCTGCTTTCCGTCGGCTTCGATTCCTCGTTGCGCGAAGATTCGCGCTGTTTGCGCTCGGCGTCTTCTTGTTTGCGCTTTTCTTCTTCCAGCGATTCTTTGGCCGCTTCCTTGAACGATTTGGTCCCGTAGCTGATCCCTTCGACCATCTTGTCGGGATCGGCGACCATCGGGTGGATCAGGCTTTCGATCAGCGGATAAGCCATCTCGCGCGGCGCCTGGGTAACCAGCGTGACCCAGAGCCGCGACAGATTGACGGTCAGGAACGGCACGTCGATAAAATGCCGCTTGACGCCGAGCACCTCGGCCATCTGGCGCATCATCTCCTTGTAGCTCATTACGTCGGGACCGCCCACGTCGACGACGCGTCCCTGGACTTCTTCGTTGCCGACGCTGTTCTTGAGCGAATTGAGCACGTCGTCCAGCGCGATCGCATGGGTTTCCGTGCGCGTCCATTTCGGCAGCGTCATCAGCGGCAGCCGGTCGACCAGCTTGTACAGGATCGGGAACGACGAACCCTGCGGCCCGACGATCAATCCGGCGCGAATCGTGGTCACGGGCACGCCGGACGATTCCAGGATGCGCTGCACTTCCAGGCGGCTTCTCAAGTGGCGCGACAAATCTTTTTCTTCCATATTGTCCGGCACGATTCCGCTCAGATACACGATATGCCCGATGCCGTTCTTTTTGGCCGCCCTCGCAAAGTTATCCGCCAGGATCGCGTCCATGTCTTCGAAGTCGCCCTGAGTAAGCTTCGCGGTCGGCATCATGGAATGGATCAGGTAAAAAGCGTAATCCGCGCCCTGCAGCGCCTCCACCGCGTCGTCCATCGAATAGAAATCGCAGCTTCTCCACTCCACATGCTCTTCGTCCTCGTGCGAGCTTCCGTGGCGGGACAGCGCGATCACGTCGTAGTCTTCTTTCAGTTTCTGCATCAGATTGTGGCCGATATAGCCGCTGGCTCCGGTCAAAATGACTTTCGGCCGTTCCGCGTGCGGGTTCTGCGTCGTTTGATTGGTCTCCATGTGCGCACCTTCCTCGTCTGATATTTTCCCCGATGACTTCGAACGCATGCCGGACGTACACCCGTATTTCTTTCTGTTCATTACCCGCTCATGCCAAAAAGAACCGCCCCTTCGAAACGCTCCCGCGCGTTCGCGCCCAAGCCGGTCCCGTGCCGAAGGTTCGGTTCTGTCCGTAAATCTCCGTATGCGATAAAGTTTCCGCCGGCCGCGCCGGACTCAGTCTTTCAACCCCCGGTAGCGCCCGGTGCGCAGCTCCTGTACATAAGCGTCCAGCTCCGGCATCCCGGCTTCGACCGCCAGGCGGATCGAACGCGCGATATCGTAAGGAACGCGCGCAAACCGGATATCGAAGCGCGTTTTCCTGCGTTCGCCCGGGTCGCCTTCGAGAATGACGTACGACGCCTGCGTCGCATCGAGCGGATTGCCCACGCTGCCGGCGTTGAACAGCATTCGTCCGTCCATATGCTGCATATAAGCGTTGTGGATATCGCCGTAACCCGCCACGTCCGCTTTGACCGGCTCCACGCTCAGATCCGACGGATCGAACAAGCTGAGCTTGCGCTCGTAGTCGTCCCACGGCTGGATGCGTTCGAACACGCTGCGCGGCGACGCGTGGAACAATCGCACATAGCGTCCGCTCAGCCTGAATTCGATCGAAAAAGGCAGCGCGGCCAGGTAATCCAAACGCTCCCGGCCGAGCTTCTTCTGGTGCCAGCGCAGCGCTTCGTATTCGGTCGGCTGCGAAGTGAATTCGTCCCAGTTGCCGCGCACCGTATGCCGGCAGCGCCGCCGGACCAGGTCGACCGTAAGATCGCCGTCCGGTCCTTTGCCGATCAGGTCGCCCAGGCAGTAAATTTCTTCGATGCCACGGCTTTCAATATCTTCGAGTACCGCTTCGAGGGCCGGAAGATTGCCGTGTATGTCCGATATAATCGCGATTTGCGTCATAGCCGATCCTCCGTTTTCGTTCATCTTCGTTTTGTTCAAAAATCGGTTCCGCGCACTTTGGAGAAAATCATTTCATGGATCAACGTGCCGTCTTCTTCGCGCTTCCAGTTGCGCAGCACGCCGTCCAGAGTAAAACCCGCTCTTCTCGCCACCGCCGCGCTGCGCGCGTTGCGGTCGTCGCAGCGGATCTCGACCCGGTTGGCTTCCAGATGCGCAGCGGCGAAATCCGTAATCCCGCGCACCGCTTCCGTAACCAGTCCTTCCCCGGAGCGCGATGTGCGGATCCAGTAGCCGATCTCGAACTTGCGGGCTTTCCAATCGATGCGGTGCAGCCCGCTGGCTCCGAGAATGTGTCCGCTGTGCCGGTCGGTCAGGATCAGCATCAGATCGGTCCGGTCCAGAAAATGCAGCCGGCCGCGGCGCACCACGCTCTCGGTTTCTTCCGGTTCCGGCAGCGTGCGGGCGAAGGGCAGAAACGGCGCCAATTCCGCCCGGCTTTCGAGGATCGCCGCGTTGAGCGCCGGTCCGTCCCCGAATAGCGGCGCGCGGATCAGCAGCCGCTCCGTTTGAAATTGTTCGGGAAAATCCAGCAGAATCGGATCGTTGTCGGTATGAGCGGGCATGGGAACGCCTCCTTTATGATTTGCCGCCCGGCTTAAAGCGGCTTTCTGACGACGACGAGCAGATGCTCGGTCGCGTCGCGATACTGCGGCGCTTCGCACAGCTCCGGCGCCGCCGTCAGCAGATTGTCGTAAACGGGCCGGTCTTCGCGATGCAGCCGGAACACTTCGCGGCCCAAACCGGCCAGGAAACTTTCCGCGCCCGCGCGGGACAAAACTTCAAATCCGGCTTCATCGATCTCGGCCAGCGCTTTCGGCGGAATCGTAAAGTAGCATTCGGTGAAACCGCGTTCGCGGTCGAACGATTGTTCGTCCCGATACGCGTGCACATTGTCCAAAAGACGATAGGTTTCGCTGAATTCCAGCACCCCGGCTTTGAGGCTTCCCCACGAATTGATATACGACAGCACCGCCGTTCCGCACGGTTTCAGGATGCGCAGCGTCTGCCGCAGCGCTTCGACGCGCTGTTCCCGTTCGGTCAAGTGATACAGCGGACCCATCAGCAGGGCGGCGTCGTAAGCTTCGCCGTCCAGCGTATGCAGATTGACCGCGTTATCGCAAATATACGCTTCCGCCACATAACCGGCTTCTTCGATCTTCGCTTCGGCAATCTCCAGTTCGCGCTCCGACAGTTCGAACAGGCTGACTGTGTATCCGCGTTTGAGCAGTTCCAGCGAATATCGTCCCGGTCCCGCGCCGATGTCGCACACTCTGCCCGCAGGCGGAAAATACTTGTCGATCAGATGCAGCGTACAAGCCAGCTCTATGGCGGTATACGGATTGTCGAGCCGTTCCCACTCCCGCTGCGCCCCTTCATTGTAATAAGCTTTGACGATTTCACTCATGTCCGTTTCCTCCGTTTCGATTTGGCTGCTCGGTATGTATTTCTCCAAGATAACCGTCGTACGCGGAAAACTCCATGCGTGAAATCACAGCTTGCCTTACTCCAATCCGTCCCATTCGCCGCCGAACCGGTCCAGGAACGCTTCCATAAACCGGTGCCGGTCTTCGGCGATGCGGCGGCCTTCACCGGTGTTCATCAAATCTTTGAGCTTGAGCAGTTTTTCGTGAAAATGATTGATCGCCGTATCGCCGCCGCCGCGGTACTCTTCCGCCGTCATGGCTTCGCGCGCCGGCACGTTCGGATCGTGCATGGGACGCCCTTTTTTGCCGGAGTAGACGAAAGTGCGCGCGATCCCGATCGCCCCGATCGCATCGAGCCGGTCCGCGTCCTGAACGACCCTGCCTTCGAGCGTGGTCATCGGCGTTCCGGTTCCTCCGCGGTACGACATCGTCGAGATAATCTCCATGACATGATCGGCATCGTCCGCGGGAGTCCCCTGCTCCAGCATCCACGCTTTGAGCCGCAGCTTGCCTTCTTCCGGATCGTCGACCAGCTTCTCGTCCGCCAGATCGTGCAGCAGCGCGGCCAACTCGCAGACGAACGGGTCCGCGCCTTCCCCCGCCGCGATTCGTTTCGCCAGCTGCGTCACCCGGTAAATATGCCACCAGTCGTGCCCGCTGCCTTCGTGCTCCAGCTCGCGCCGCGCCAGTTCTTCGGCCGCTCGCAAAATATTGCGCTGCCGCGCCGTAATCCCGGTTTGCGTATCTTTCATATTCGTTCTCCTTGTGTGTGCTCGTCTATGTCTATCGGGTATGTCGGGTATGATCTTATTTCGCCGCCGCTTCCGAAATCGATTCGCCGGCGCGCAGCACGGCGATGCTCAGTTCGCCGCTTCGCTCATCCACCCGCAGCATGTCTCCTTCGCCCGCTTCGCCGGCGATCAGCGCGCGGGCGACGCGGGTTTCCAGCGTGCGCTGGATAAAGCGTTTCAGCGGACGCGCCCCGTAAACGGGATCGAAACCTTCGCGGGCGATCAGGCGGGCGGCTGCGCCGGACAGTTCAAGCTCGATCCGGCGGTCGGCCAGCCGTCCGCGAAGCTCGCCGGCCAGTTTGAGCACGATGCGTTCGATCTCGGCCAGGCCCAGCGGTTGGAACAATACGATATCGTCGACCCGATTCAGGAATTCCGGCCGGAAGCGGCTCCGCAGTTCGCGCATGACGAGTTCTCGCGCTTGCTCCGGAATATGTTGCCGCACGGCGTTATCCGCCGAAGCCGCTATCCCGGTCAGATGCGCCGAACCGATATTCGACGTCATGATTACGATCGTATTTTTGAAGTCCACGTTTCTTCCGCGCGAGTCGGTCAGCCGTCCGTCGTCGAGCAGTTGAAGCAAAATGTTGAATACGTCGGGATGCGCTTTTTCCACTTCGTCCAGCAGCACGACCGAATACGGCTGTCTGCGCACCGCTTCGGTCAGCTGGCCGCCTTCCTCGTAGCCGATATATCCCGGAGGCGCGCCGATCAGACGCGAAACGCTGTGCTTCTCCATGTATTCCGACATATCGATGCGGATCATGCTCTCCTCGCGATCGAACAGCGCGGCCGACAGCGCCTTCGCCAGTTCCGTCTTGCCGACCCCGGTCGGTCCGAGGAACAAGAACGAGCCGATCGGCCGATTCGGATCTTTGATACCGGCCCGGGCGCGCAGCACGGCGTCGGTGACGAGCCGAACCGCTTCGCTCTGCCCGACTACGCGCCGCTGCAGGATGTCCTCCAGCCGCAGCAGCTTCTCGCGCTCGCCTTCGACCAGACGGCTGACCGGAATGCCCGTCCAGCGCGATACGATATCGGAGATTTCTTCTTCGGTTACCGCTTCGCGCAGCATCCGTTGTTCGCGCCCCTGCTGCGCCGCTTCCTCGGCCTGCTTGAGTTCTTTCTCCAATCCCGGAATAATGCCGTAGCTCAGCTCCGCGGATTTGTTCAGATCGTAGTCCTCCTGGGCCAGCTCCAGTTCTTTGCGCGCCTGCTCCAGTCTGCGCTGCAGATCGCGCACGTTCTCGATCACCCGCTTCTCCTGCTCCCAGCGTTCTTTCATACCGAGGTGCTTTTCTTTCAAATCCGCCAGTTCGCGCCGCAGGTTCTCCAGACGCCGCAGGCTGGCGGAGTCCGTTTCTTTCTTGAGCGCCGTTTCTTCGATCTGCATCTGCATCATGCGGCGGGTGACTTCATCCATCTCGCCGGGCATGGAGTCGATCTCGGTCCGGATCATGGCGCACGCTTCGTCCACCAGGTCGATCGCTTTGTCCGGCAAAAAGCGGTCCGGGATATAGCGGTTCGACAGCACGCCCGCCGCCACGATCGCGCTGTCGCGGATCTTGACGCCGTGATGCACCTCGAATCTTTCTTTGAGTCCGCGCAGGATAGAGATCGCGTCCTCGACGCTCGGTTCGCCGACCGGCACCTTCTGAAAACGGCGTTCGAGCGCCGGGTCTTTCTCGATATGCTCGCGGTACTCGCCTGGCGTAGTCGCGCCGATGCAGTGCAGCTCGCCGCGGGCCAGCATCGGTTTGAGCATATTGCCGGCGTCCATCGCGCCTTCGGCTTTGCCGGCGCCGACGATCGTGTGCACTTCGTCGATAAACAGGATGATCCGCCCGTCGGATTCTTTGATCTCGCGCAGCACGGCCTGGAGCCGCTCCTCGAACTCGCCGCGGTACTTGGCCCCGGCGACGAGCGAACTCATATCGAGCGAAAAGACCGTTTTGTCTTTGAGTCCTTCCGGCACGTCCCGGCGGACGATGCGGTGCGCCAATCCTTCGACGATAGCCGTTTTGCCGACGCCCGGTTCGCCGATCAGCACCGGATTGTTTTTCGTTTTGCGGGACAGGATGCGGATTACCCGTCGAATCTCCGCGTCGCGCCCGATCACCGGATCGACCTGTCCGGCCCGCACTTCCGCGACCAGATCGCGCCCGTATTTCTCCAGCACCTCGTAGACGGCTTCCGGCTCGCGGCCGGTCACCCGCCGGCTGCCGCGAATCTCCTTGAGCACGCCGAGCAGCTTGGTCCGGGTGACGCCTTCGGCGCGCAGAATCTCCCGCGCGCCGCCGCGCTTGTCGTGATCGAACGCCAGCAGGGCGTGCTCCACGGCCGTAAAGTCGTCCTGCATCCGCTCCGCTTCGCGCTGCGCTTCTTCCAGCACGCCCAGCAGCGCCGGCGACAGGTAAGGAGCCGCCGCGCCGCTGACGCGCGCCCGCCGCCGCAGGAGTTCGTCCGCGGCGGCAAGCACGCGGTCCCGGCTTGCGTCCATCCGCTCGAACAGTCTCGTCAGCAGCCCTCCCCGCTGCATCAGCAGCGCTTTGAGCAGATGCGGCGTATCGATCTCCTGATGGCCGCCGACAGCCGCAAGCGACTGCGCCTCCGAGACGGCTTCCTGCAGTTTCTGCGTCAACCGGTTAAAGTCCATCGCGCTTCCCTCCCGCTCAAGATTTGCGTTTGCCCAGTTCCGGCCGGAACGAAGACAGACTTTCCAGCCGGCGGTACAATTCTTCTTCTTCGGCCGACGGATCCGGCACGACGATCTCGATCTCCACCAGCAGATCGCCGTGCCCGCCTCCGCCAGCGCTCAGTCCCCGGCGCGGAATGCGCAGTCTGCGCCCGGCGGATATGCCGCGCGGAATATTCAGGTTCACCGCCGCGCCGTCCGGCAGCAGGATTCTCGCCCGGCTTCCGAGCGCCGCCTGCCAGGGCGATATGTGAAGCACGGCGACAAGGTTGTCGCCTTCGACGGCATAGACGGCGTGCGGGACAATGTTCAACGCGATGCGCAGCTCTTCGCCCGGCGCCAGGCCGTTCGAACCGGTTCCGTTCATCCGGATGACGTTCCCGCTCTGCGAACGCGCCGGCAGCTTCAGCCCGATCGTTTTGCCGCCGATCTGCACGCGGACGGTCTCGCCGTTATAAGCCTGCTCCAGCGTAATATCCAGCGTCGATTGGGCCGGCTGGCGCGGAATGGAGCCCGCGGCCGCGGAGCCGAATCCGCCCACACGTTCGTTGAAGAACATATCGAACATATCTTCGTGCGCCAGATCGTTGATCCAGTCGAAGCCGCCCGGCGCGTTCCCCTGTCCGGACGGATCGAATCCGCCCGAACGGCGGGAAGCCCCGCCTCCGAAACCGCCGGAATACCGGCGCGTTTCGTCGTATTCCCGGCGTTTGTCTTCGCTGCCCAGCACTTCGTAAGCGGCGGCGATTTCTTTGAATCGGCCTTCCGCTTCCGCCGATTTATTGACATCCGGATGCCATTGTTTCGCCAGTTTCTGGTAAGCTTTTTTGATTTCGGATTGGGCCGCGTCGGCGCCGACCCCAAGTACGTCGTAGTAATTTTTTTCCGGCATGGCTGTTCCTCCCCCGCGATCGAACCGGACTGTGCCGTTTCGCTTATATCGATCTTTTACCCTCTATTATATAGGGTTGGCTCTGTTCGTACCTCCTTTTCTCAAGCTTTGCTTCCCGCTTCTCCATACCGGACGGTTACAATCGAGGTTCCTGGTGCGAAAGAATCGGTTATTTAATCCCAGTCTTATAGAAGACATGGTCTTATGGCATACTTTTACCGGGATTTTTACAGGCGTTTCGTTTCATATCCGGGTAGTGGTTTAAATAAAAGGATACATAATTTGCAAATGAACATCAGGGACATAAGGAGGAGTTCTTTTTGAATAGAATCAAGCTGCCGGGTATGAGAAAATGGCTGCCGGTCGCGCTCGCCTGTACGGTGACGCTCGGCGGAGTCGCGCTCTCGCCTTTTTCCGAGTCGTCCGTTTATGCCGCTTCGTCCGCCGAGCAGTCGGCCGTGGACTGGACCAGTCCCGCCCGCTCGTCTCTTCTCAGAGTCATCTCCGCAAGCGCCAGAGCTTCCGACGACTTCTACAGCGATCCGGACAATGCGAAGTATGTCGAGGTGAAGTCGGCTGTCGACCGCGCGCGTGCGCTGCTTCAGGAAACCGATGTGACTTCCACCAAATTAGCTTCGGCGGAGCGCAGTCTGAGCGCCGCGCTCGACGCTTATATCAAAGAATACATCCGCGACGCTTCGATCCTGGAGCGCCAGACGTTCCAGACCGCGAGAATGCTGAGCAATGCCGCCGGCACGACGCCGGGCAAATATCCGCAGCAGGCGGTCGACGCCATGCTGGCGGTGATCGATCAGGCGCAGGCCGTCGCTTACGATCCGAACGCCACGCCGGAACAGCTGCGCTCGGCTTACCGCAAATACGTGGACGGATTCGCGGTACTGCAGGAGTCGCGCATCTACGACCAAGGCTCGTACGCCGCTTCGCTCGACGCCAAACGCCAGAATATCCAGGCGCGCCTAAGCGAACTGCAAAGCCGCGAAGATTTCGCGAAGCTGACGGCTTCCTTCGAAGCGCACGCCGCCGGACTCGACCGTCTGCTCGCCGCAAACGCCACCCAGCTGGCGGTGGAAGGCGCCGACCGCGCCGTGCAGAGCGCTTACGAGGCGCTGACCGAAGGATTGAACCTGGCCGCCGATCTGGCGCAGGCCCGTTCGCTGATGGACTCGTCGCCCAAAGGAATCCGCAGCGGCCAGTATCCGAGTTCCGCGTTCGGCGAGCTTCGCAGAGCAATCAACCAGGCCGCTTCGTCCCTGTCGGGTTCGGCCGGCGCTTCCAAGCTGACCGAAGCTCGCGCTTCGCTGGGCAAAGCCGTCGAGAAGTTCAAGTCCACCGTGCACGCGTGACTGCGATTTTCTATCGGTCAGGAAGCGAAACAGGACCAAAAAAGACACCGCTGCCGGTGTCTTTTTTCTTACTCGATTTGTCGCCTTTTTTGAGCCAAAGGCTGTATCGTCATTCCGAATACACCGTCGATCTCACTGTTTGAGCGAGACGGCCGCTCAGTACCTTTGTCAACGCTAAACGGACTCAGTCTTCGCCTTCGATCAAAATGCGTTTGACGGCGGGATTGTCGCGCTTCGGAATCTCCAGCTTGAGCAGCCCGTCCTTGAGCGAAGCGCGAATGCCTTCGCGGTCGGCGTCTTCGATATAGAAGCGCCGCACGAACTCGCCGAAGCGCCGTTCGCTTCGAACGATACGCCGCTGTTCGCTTTCTTCCTGCGCGGTTTCTTCCTGCCGAACCGCCCGGATCGTCAGGTAAGGCGCGGTATAATCGACGTCGATATCGTCTTTCTTGAAGCCGGGCAGTTCCGCTTCCACCCAATACCGGCCGTCCCGCTCGTGAATATCGGTACGAAACGACATGGCCCGCTCGCGCATCGGCCCGGCAAATTCTTCGCCGAACGTATCTCCGAACGTTTTGGCCAATTGATTGAATATCTCTTCCGCATGTCTGCCAAAAGGACCCTGTTCAAACATCTTCCATTTCCCCTTTCCGAAATTGGCGATCGTTGGAACGAATCTTGACCTTTATTGACCTTGCGTCTTTATTATAAAAGCGGCTTCCGCTAAAAACAAAAACGATCTTCGCCGCTTAGCGGCCTTTGCGGGCGCTGCGCGGCGGTCAATCGTTTCCATCCGCCCGTTTTCGCGCTTTTTGATCAGGTTTGGACTTTTTGCGATTTGCCGCTTTCCTTATCGAACAGCAGTTTCTCGTAATCGTCCACACGGACCAGCAGGGATTCGGCATAACGCAATACCTTTTCGTCCGGTCCCCGGCTCTCCAGCAGCGCGGCCGCCCCGCGAACGTTCCACAGCCTGATGGCGGCATGCAGCAGCGTGTCTTCGATGCGTATCGCCCGCTCTTCGTATCCCCGCTTGAACGCGCGCAAATTCCGCCGGGCCGTTTCCGTGCCCTTGAGCTCCAGCGTAGAAACGAGCAGCGCGGCCAGATCGAAATGCCGGTCTCCCCGGCGCACTTCGCCGAAGTCGATAATCCGCGCGCCTTCCGCGCCGAACACCAGATTCCAGCGTCCAAGATCGCCGTGGATATAACTTTCCGCGGCTTTTTCTTGCCCGGACCGCGCCGCGCGGGCGGCATCTTCGGCTTCCGAACACGCCGAGACGGCCGTTCCGATCCGCTTCACAGCCGCATTCCGCTCCGCGCCGGGGTAACGCGCAAGAAAAGCGCTCCATTTGCTTTGCAGCTCGAAGCGGTCGGGCTGCGCGTCCAGTTCCAGTCCGGAAAGCGCGGTATGCAGCAGACCGGCTTTGGCGCCCAGCTCTTCAAAATCGACGACAACCGCTCCCGGCGGCAGCGGTTCGATATAATGCTGCAGATTGTAAAAAGCGCTTTCCGATTCGATCCACGGATTCCCGTCCGACGCAATCCGTATTTCGGGACAAACCGACCGGCCTTTCAGCGCTTCCGCGATGCGATATTCGGTCAGCGCCTGCTCCCGGCCGCGCATGCGCCTCAGCACGTAAATACCGGTTTCCGAGGCAATCAGGCGCGCGCCCGACGATATGCCGGCCGACGCGTTATTCTCCGATCGGATGTGTCCGATACCGAAGCCGCGGGCGGCTGCCTGCGCCTCCGGCGACAGCTGCGCCACGCTTATTCCGCCTGTCTCCGGCCGAACGTCAGCTCCATCGGACCCGAGCAGACGCTGTACCCGTTCTTCGCGTAGAACGTCTCGCCGCGGCCTTCCGGCCAGACGAGAATAAATTCGTGCTCCAGTTCTCTCGCCCACTGCTCGACGACCTGGGCGAGCCGGCTGCCGATGCCCCGGCCGCGGAACTCGGGCAGCGTATAGACGTTGGTCATATAAATAAACGGCTGGGTCAACCGGCCCGGGCGGGGCACATTGTGGATCATCTCCAGATAGATATGGGACACGACCTGCTCTTCGTATTCCGCCACCCAGACCACCCAGTGCTCCGAGCCGATCGCTTCGACAAGAAATTCGTGCATTTCGTCGTGGTAATCGCTTTTCTGCTCATGGGTGACCTCCAGCCCCGCTTCTTCTTCCAGCGCAAAATCGAAACGCATGGCCGCAAGCTGTTCGATATCCGACGTTGCCGCCGTTCGCATAATTAATTCGCTCATTGTATTCGCTCCTGTCCTATGTAAAATGACCGCGGAAAGCCGCAGCCGTGTGATGGCGTTCTTTATTCTACATGAAATTCCGTTTATTAGGCAAACCAGCAGTTTTTCTTCCTTAAATCAGGCGCAAAAAACGGACATCGGCCTGAGCCGGATGCCCGTTTTGGCG
Source organism: Saccharibacillus sp. CPCC 101409 (assembly GCF_030518235.1). Lineage (GTDB taxonomy): Bacteria > Bacillota > Bacilli > Paenibacillales > Paenibacillaceae > Saccharibacillus. The sequence goes on from NZ_JAULSA010000005.1 coordinate 268,714, forward strand.
AAAACTCACGCGGAGCCTTCGATGTTCGCCATTACTTTTCTTCGTCGCCCGAAGCTTTTGGAGAAGGTTTGGCCGCCCACTCGTCCGCCTGGGTTTCGACGTTTGCGCCTTTTTCTTTCTTTTCTTTCTCCATCAGCGTGTCTTCGCCGGCGCTCTTCTGGTTCGGATCTGTGTTGTTGTCAGTCATCATGAATTCCTCCTCAGCTTGTAATGGGATATGCAACATTTAGGATATGCAATCCTTGACAACCTATCATTACCCGCTGCCGAAAATTGAAAACATCCCCCGCGCAAACTTTCGTCAGCGGACCGACAGCCAGGCTCGCCCGCCGCGCCAGTCCACCTGCACCGGCATTTCGAAAAAGTCGCTCAGATGTTCGTTCGTCAGCACTTCGCCGGAAGCGCCCCGAGCAAAAACGCGGCCGCGCCGGATCAGCAGCGAGTGCGAGAACACCGGCGAAATTTCTTCCGCATGGTGCGTAACCAGCAGCAGCGTAGGCGCGTCCGGTTTGGCGGCCAGGGCGTCGATACTGCGCAGCAGCGCTTCGCGCGAAATAAAATCGAGTCCGTTGCTCGCTTCGTCCAGAATAAGCAGCTTCGGCGAAGCCATCAGCGCGCGTGCGATCAGCAGCTTCTGCTTCTCCCCCTGCGAGCAGGTCTGGTACATCCGTCCGAGCAGGTGGCCGCAGCCCAGGTCGCGCATCAGCTCTTCCGCGCGTTCGCGATCCGCGGTTTGCATCTCCGCATACAAGCCGATCGAAGCATGCCGGCCGCTGACGACGATATCGAGCGCCTGCTCGTTCGGGCGAATCTTCTCCTGCAGCGAGGAGCTGACCCAGCCGATCGACTTGCGCAGCTCGCGCAGATCGATCGTGCCGAACTTGTGTCCCAGCACGGAGACTTCGCCCGAGGTCGGCCACATATACCCGTTGATCATGTTCAGGATGCTCGTTTTGCCCGATCCGTTCAGCCCGAGCACGGCCCAGTGCTGTCCCTCTTCGACCGCCCAGTCGATATTCTGCAAAATCATCTTGTCGCCCCGTCTCCAGGAGACGCCTTTCAGTTCGATCACCTTTGCCACTTTCTTTCCTCCTTTAAAGCTGTGCTTCTCTAAGCGTAGACCAACGGCCCAAAATTTGCAAAACGAAAAAGGCCTTATCCGGCTTTAACGCCCGGACAGGGCCTTTCTTATCATGCAGATTACGGTTGAAGCACCGGAGCGGCCCGGGGAAATAGAGCAGAGCCCTGGCCTTTTTCAGCCCCGCAGATGCTCCTGCGCGTTCGTAAACACAATCCGTCTGCGCGAGCCGTCGATCCGCCACAGGTGGATGCCGGTGTCGCCGGTCGCCAGCGAAACGCCGGTATCGAACGGCAGCTTCAGCAGGCTGTGAAACAGCATATTGATCGTACCGCCGTGAGAAACGATGCAGATCCGGTGAAAGTCTTTCCTGCCGCGGTTGGCGAACAGCAGTCCCGACAGAAAAGCTTCCGCTCTCGCCCGGAACTGAATCTCGGATTCGGCCTCCGCAAACGTATCGTGCGGCTGCCGGCCTGAAGCCGGAAGCGGATACTTGACCGAAGCTTCTTCCCGCTTCAAGCCGGCAAGCAAACCGTTGTCCCACTCCATCAGGTCTTCGTCGTAGGCGACCCCGATTCCGCATTCCTGCGCGATCGCTTCCGCGGTGCGGGCGGCGCGCTTGAGCGGGCTCGCAAGAATCTCGTGCGGGCGGTAGGATCTTGCGATCCAGGCCGCGGCAAGCCCCGCCTGACGCTCGCCGAGCGGCGTCAGCACGAAATCGGCCCTCCCTTCGTGTCGGTCTTCCAGGTCCGCCTGCGACTCCCCGTGCCGCACGACCAGCAATTCGATCATTCGTTCATCCCCCAGTGATCCCCTTTATAGTCCTTCTGCTTATATTGTCGTCCTTTTTCCTTGCTTAATCAATCGGTATATTCTATCATGAATTTTTCATCCCATGTTCTTTTAATATAGGAAGCCGCCAAAAAATCATAAGAGTTTCGCCATCGCGTATTCGTCGATATACCGGCCTTCCACCCGAAGCGAATGTTTGCGGATTCCTTCCTGCCGAAATCCCATCTTCCGGTACAGCGAAACGGCGGCCTCGTTATGCGCCATTACGGTCAGTTCCAGCCGATAAATCCCGCGTTCCCGCGCCCAGTTCTCCAGTTTTTCAAACAGTCGGGTCCCGATGCCCCGGCCCGAATAAGCCTGGAGGATGCCGACCACGATCTGCGCCGAATGCCGAATGCGATTCACGTTCGACCCGCGCGCTTCGATATAACCCGCGATTCGGCCTTCGCACTCCGCTATAAGGACAATGCTGCGGGGATGCAGCAGCGCGGACGCGATACGCTCCGTCTGCTCCGGCACGGTCGTCCTGCGTTCTCCGGGCTCGTACAGCATAAACGCCGTTTCGGCATCCAGGCTCCGGCAGAGCTCCAGCCAGTTCTCCGCGTCCTCCATGCGGATCTGCCGGATCGCGGCGCCGCGGCCGCCGGCTTCAGCGTTCGTTGTTTCTCCGTTTTTTGTTTCTTTTTCCATCGCTTCGTATCCCTTTCTTTCCGTCGGCTCATGCCGGACCTTAGTCTATCCATGCCGGTCGATCCGGCTCGCGCAGAAACGCAAACAGTTCGCGCACCTGCGCCTGCGTATTGCGTTCGGCCGACAGCGGCGGCAGTTCGTCTTCGCCGAAAAATCCGACCTCGCTCGTCTCGATGCCGCTCGCCGCTTCTCCCCCGGTAATTTCGCAGCGGATAAACATCTTATAGACGTAAAAAGGCGAGACCGGATGTTCGTGGAACTTTTTGTCCAGCACGGCCAGCAGCCTGAGTTCCCTCAGCATTTGGAAATCGTTCCAGATCGTACACATCCCGCGAGTATTCCAGACCCGCCTGGCTGATCGCCTGGATTTGCCGCGCCCATTCCAACCACTTCGGCTGCATATGTATTCCTCCTTCAAAGTTCCCGCCGCAAAGCGGCTTCAAGCAAAAAAAGACTTTCCGCAAAAGAAAGTCTTTTCCAGAGCTCCGAGCGAGCCGGTAAACACCCGATGCTTTTATATTCTAAACGAATACTTCTTCGACGGCGAGCCCGCGCTCGCGCGACAGGTCGCGGAACTGATCGTCCACCCGGACGAGCGGTTTGAAAATATCCGACGGATTGTTGAGGATGATCGTTCCGGTCTCCCCGTTGTTCAAGCGCACGCTCTTGCCGATCAGATTCGACATCAGGTGCTGGACGAGCGCCTGGACCGGCTTTTCGTTCAGCTTGCCGAAGCCCAGTTCGTACACTTCGTGCAGCACGTCGAGCAGCGCCCGCTTCGGCGCGTCTTTCCTGCCTTCCGACAATCTGAGATAGGTATCGGCGACCGCTACGATCTGCGCGTAAGGATGAATATCCGGCTTGGTCAGTCCCTGCGGATACCCCGTGCCGTCTTCGCGCTCGTGGTGCTGCCAGGCGACCAGCGCCGTGACTTTGTCTTCCATCGACTTAAGAATAACGTCGTAACCCAGCTTGGCGTGCTTGCGCAGCTCCTGCCGGTCGTACTCCGTCAGATTATCCGTCCGGTTGCGGATCGTCGGGGAAATCTTGCTTTTGCCGATATCGTGCAGGTAGCCGCATTTGCTGATTGCGTAGCATTCCCCTCGCGAATAACCGAGCCATGTCGCTATGTAATAAGACAGCATCCCGACCTGCATCGAGTGGTTGTACAAGCTGACGTCCTCGCGCTCCAGCACCAGCAGCAGCGATACGATATCCCGGTGGTCGTCGACCGCGCGCAGCAGGGGTTCGAGCTGCATATCCACCGTTTCCTCATCGAATTTGCCGCTCGTCAGCGCTTCCAGAAAGATCGACTGATAACCGCGGATCGCAAGCTCGATATGGCTTTGCATCGCCCGGCTCAGTACGCCCGCTCCCGTATCGCCGCCCCGGGGTTCGATTTCGACGTAGTCGATCCGATGCCGGTTCAGCAGATCGGTTTCTTCCGTTTTGATCACCGTGCCGCGCGGCAGCACATGCAGACCGATCGGGTTGAACGCGTCTTCTCTCAGCATATCGCCGTGTTGAAGCTCCGTTACATGGACTCGCATTGGGCACCCCCTGGGTATTCTCGCATCTTTTTTTCTATCATTATATAAAAAGATATCGGAAATCCGCTTTTTTTTATTAGAAAGCGCAGAACAATCCGTACTTTAGTCCGGTAAACCCCCCGCTAAAATGAGGCAAACTTACTAGTCGGTTTCTTGTTCATTTTGAATCGACAAACAGTATTTGCATTTTTTTCTTTGTGACGATTTTATGCGAGCACTTGCTCCCGCTTTGCCGATCGGCTATACTGAATCCCCAAGCCTGCGCCGCTTCTGCCCGGAGCTCCCTTGAGCGGATAGAACCGCCGGCTTATCCATCGCGCCATGTCCGGAATCGGAGGAGGAGAAAAGATGCTTCAGGCCTGTCTGAACGGTTCGCGCAGCCGCGATTACCATGCGGCGGTCCCGCATACGCCGGAAGAAGTCGCCGCGGAAGCGGAGAAAGCCGTGCTCGCCGGCGCGGATGAACTGCATATTCACGTCTACGCCGAACACGGCGAAGAAAGCATGGAACCGGCCGATGTGGACCGGCTGCTGCGGGTCGTTCGGGAAAAGGTGCCGGGAATCCCCGTCGGCCTGTCCACCGCCTGGCGCATCCTGCCCGATCCCGTGGCGCGGCTGGAGTGCATCCGGGCCTGGAACGTACTGCCCGATTACGTCTCCGTCAACGTAAACGAGGAAGACGCGGAGCCGGTAATCGCCGCCCTGCTGAAGCGCGGCATCGGCGTGGAGGCCGGGCTGTCTTCGCCGGAAGACGCCGAAATCTTCGCGTCCATGCCGCAGCGCGACCGCTGCCTGCGCGTGCTGATCGAGATGCAGTCGCCGGAAGACGACCGCGGCACCGTGCGCCGCATCCGGCAGATTCTGCGCGAAACCGAGTGCTATCTGCCGCAGCTGCTGCACGGCTTCGATTCCACCGTCTGGCCGATGTATACCGAAGCGGTGCTGCTCGGCCTGGACCGTCGGGTCGGCTTCGAAGACGGCTGCAAGCTGATGTCCGGTCTGACCGCTCTCGACAACGCGGACATGGTCCGGATCGCCAAGCTGCTTCAGGGCGGCAATTAAGCGCCGAGCGCTCGGTCCGGACCGCTTTTCTCCATACGCAAACAAGCCGCCACGCAAACCGAAGACTCGGCGCGGGGCGGCTTTTTGATGCGAATATATGCCAATCGGCTTGCGTTATTCCGAAATATTGCCCGCTTGTTTCAGGCGCTTGGCAATCGCTTTGAAATCTTCCGCGGAAATGCCCGGCGCGAATTCTTCGTCGACCGCCGGCGCTTCCGGAATCGGAACGCCTTTCGGCACGCCGGCAATGACTTCAAGCGGCGATCCGTCTTCCGGGTGCGTGCCTTTCCAGATCTGGTCGATCGTGCCGAAGTCGTTGTCGCTCCACGTATACAGCTTCGTATGCACGCCTTTTTCCTCGTATTTTCTCGCTTCGTTGAACTTGCGGTTGTCCAGCGACGGGATCGGGATCAGCTTGGTGACATTGACGCCGGTCGCCACTTCGAGCGCTTTGGCGTAAGCCACGACGTGGACGCCTCCGCGCACCAGCAGGAAGCCGACAACGGCCCGCGCAGCCGGATGATCGGTCAATTCGTATACTTTCATCTTGTGGGTTCTCGCTCCGACTTCCAGGAAGAAGTTATGCAGCAGGTCTTCCACCAGATTGCCGCTGTTGAACACGTTGGCGCCGGTCCACGGGTTCCCCATCGAATCGAACGGCATCGCCCCCTGGCCGCCGGCCAGGAACGGATACGAGAATCGGGCGTCTTTAATCGATTCGAGCGGAGTTTTGTCCGGATCGCCCGGCTTGGTGCCGCCCTGATAGATCTTGCCGATCGCGTGGCTGACCAGCTCGACGTGCCCCAGTTCCTCGGCGGTGATGCTCATCACCAGGTCGTAGAACGGTCTCAGTTTTTCTTTGGAACGGAAATTGAACGATTGGAACAGGTAATTGTTCAGCGTGGACATCTCCCCGAATTTGCCTCCGAGCAGTTCCTGCACGGCCGCGGCGGCGTTGGCATCCGGTTTTTCGACATCCGGAATCTCGATCATGATCTCTTCCATGCGTTTGAACATTTCCGGTTTCCTCCCAGTATTGTAGATGAAGTATAAAAAACACACACAATCAATAGTTAACCCCAGGGGGCTTTTTCAAACGAACACTTTTTCGGATTCATCCAATCTTCACATAATGAAACCATTTCTTTGCCAAAAATATAACGCGTCCTGCTTTGTCGGTTCGTTCCGTGAATCCGCGCGCGCAAACGGCGAAAAGCCCCGCGGCTTCGGAATTCGAAGCCGCGGGGCTTTTCATGCAGCGGGCGTTGTGCCGGTCCAAACCGACAACCAGCGCTTAGACTACGGCCGTCAGCAGATAACCGCCGTTGTTGACCGAAGACTCGGTCGTTTTGAGCACGTCCAGATAATCGGCGGAGTTGGTCACGATGACCGGAGTCGCCGTCACGTAACCCGCCGCTTTGATCTGTTCCAGATCGAATTCGAGCAGCAGCTGGCCGACTTCGACGCGGTCGCCTTCTTGGACCTTTTTATCGAAGAACTGCCCTTTGAGCCGGACGGTGTTGACGCCGACGTGGATCAGCAGCTGTGCGCCGCCGTCGGTCGTGATGCCGATCGCGTGGCCCGTCGGGAACACGGTCGTCACCGTGCCGGCGGCCGGCGAAGTCAGGCGGCCCGAAATCGGATCGACCACGATCCCCTGTCCCATCGCGCCCGAGGAGAACGCGGGGTCGGGCAGCGTATCGAGCGGTTTGACTTCGCCTTCCAGCGGGCTGACGATGATTTCTTTCTTGACCAGGCTGTCGGCCGAAGCGGAGACCGCTTCTTCCGGACGGGCCGAAGCCGGTTCGCCGTCCGCGGTTACGGCCGCGGCTGAAGTTCCTTCAACCTGCGCGTCTTTGAAGAATACGAAGTTCAGCAGCGCCGACAGGAAGAACGCGACGGCGATGCCGACGACCGTCATGGCGAAGCCTGTGCCGACATAAGCCGGGATCGCCAATACGCTCGGCAGCGCGAACGAGATCGCCCGTCCGCCGCCCGCGCCGATAATCGCGGCGCCCACCGCTCCGCCGATACAAGCGAGAATAAACGGCTTTTTATATTTCAGCGTAATGCCGTAGATCGCGGGCTCGGTAATCCCGAAGATCCCGGCAACCGTCGTCGAACCGGACAGCGCTTTGAGCTCGCGGTTTTTCGTTTTGAGGAAGATCCCGAGCACCGCGCCGGCCTGCGCCAGCACCGGCGCCGCCAGCATCGGCAGCATCGTATCGTAGCCGAGCTCGCCCAGGTTGCTGAGCATGATCGGCACGAAGCCCCAGTGCACCCCGAAGATTACGAATACCTGCCAGAATCCGCCGGCGATCAGACCCGCCACGATCGGACTCAGGTTGTACAGCCAGGTGTAACCGCTGGCCAATCCTTCGCTGACGATATTGCCGACCGGACCGAACGCCAGGAACGTCAGCGGCACGACCACGAGCAGCGTAAACATCGGCACGAGAATATTTTTGACCGATTGATGGATAAACGAAGCGAAGAAGCGTTCGACGTAAGACTGCACCCACACCGCCAGGATGATCGGGATAACGGTCGACGTATACGTCACGAGCACGATCGGAATCCCGAGGAAATACAGGGAAGCGCCAGCGCCCTGCGCCGTGGCGATCGCCGGATACACCAGCGCGCCCGCGATGGCGACGGAGACGAACGTATTGGTCTTGAAACGGCGCGACGACGTGATGGCCAGGAACACCGGCAGGAACGTGAACACGCTGTCCGAAGCCGCGTTGAGAATCAGGTATGTCCCGGATTCCTGGTTGATCCAGCCGAGCACGAGGAACAGGGCGACCAGGCCTTTGAGCACCCCGGCCCCGGCCAGCGCGCCGAGCAGCGGCGAGAAGATGCTGGAGATCAGGTCGACCGCGCGGTTCAGCCAGCTGCCTTTTTCTTCCGTCGTTTCGCTGTTGTCCGCGCTTTCCGCGTCTTTGAGTTTGGTTTGATCCATAATGCCTTTGAATACTTCGGGCACGTTGTTGCCGATGACGACCTGGAACTGCCCGCCGCTTTCGACGACGGTGACGACGCCCGGGGTCTTGCTCAGCCCGTCTTTATCGGCTTTGCTTGTGTCTTTCAATTTGAATCTGAGACGCGTCGCGCAGTGGAACACGGAACTGACGTTGCTTTCCCCTCCGACTCCTTCGATGACTTTCTTGGCGATTTCCTGATCTTTGGCGCTCATGATGACACCCTCTCTGCTTGATTTTGGATGGATATCGAATTCGGGTTGAACCGAGCGGATTCTGCTGCGTTTTATCCTCGACAAAAGCGGCGCCGGCTGCCGTTTTCGCCTCCGTAAAACGCAGAAAAACCTGAACTCGTGACGGAACAGACGCTTCCCTGGCGGAAACCCGATTACGGATTCGCCGCTCGAAATTAAAACGTTTGTTCTCTCACCAGCTCAGGTTTTGCCTGCATGACCAGTTACACCCTGTTTCCCAATGGAGATGATGCTATGCGATTATGGTGGGCCCGCCGATCGAATGTGTTACGACTCGGCGCGCATCGTGATCCGCTGGATATGGATCGTCAGATAAACGTATTCGTCTTTGCTGAGGGACTGCTGATACGTGTTTTGCAGGTATTCGTCGATCTTCTTCACGCAGTCGAACGCCTGCTTGTAACTTTTGCTCACCTGATCGTACAGGAAATCCTCGCCGCTCTGATGCACTTCTTTGCGCAGCAGCCGCATCGAGAAATACTGCAGATGCGTCAGGAAGCGGGAGTAGCTCAGCGACGACTCGTCGAGCACGATGCCGTAATGGTAAGTGACGATATTGAGGATGTGGTGCACGATCTCCGTCATCTCGATCGTCATGCGCATCTCCGCGCCGTCCGTGCGGGCGTTGACGATATGCAGCGCGATAAAGCCCGCTTCGTCTTCCGGCAGCTTGACGCCGATCGCTTCGTCGATCATGCGGATGGCGTCCTGCCCGATGGCGTATTCCTTTTTGTAGAACCGCTTGATCTCGAACAGCATGGCGTTCTTGAACTCGATGCCTTTTTTCTGCCGCTCGATCGCGTACGAGATGTGGTCGGTCAGCGTCAGGTAAATATTGTCGTTCAGTTCGGTGCCGAGCACCGTTCCCGCATGCTCCACGATCGCTTTGACGACTTCCAGGTGCGAGACCGGAATTTCGTTCAGCAGTTCGGTCAAACGCGCCGTCAGCTCGTTCGTATTCAGCATGAAAATTTTATCGATTTTGTGCTCGTCCACCCGATCGCCGATCACCTTGTTGAACGAAATCCCCCGTCCCATCACAATGACTTCTTTTCCTTTGGCGTTCCGGGTGAGCAGCACGTTGTTATTCAGCACTTTTTCAATAATCATCGTTCTCACTCCCGAGTGCAGCTTCCGCGTTTCCGGTTGCCCGATCCCGCTTTTTTCCGGATGAGGCTATAAAAAAAGCCTAAGTTAATGCAAATAACATCAAGTCGACACGAAGCGCAAATCGAGTTAATGGTATTTGATTTAACTTAGGCATTGCCCGCGTTACCGGTCACAATCCTGTTGTTGATGTCATTCTAACACAGGAGCTAAAGCGATTACAAGACGGGTTTTAAACTTTTACTAAAAAAAAGAAAGCCGGATCTTATCGATCCAGCCGTTTGCGGAACCCCCGCACATCTTCGTCGTAGCCGAGCGATTCGTAGAATGCGTGCGCTTCTTTGCGGTAGCCGCTCGACACGAGCAGCGCATACCCGCAGCGCAGCTCGCGCCCGGTCCGCTCCAATTCTTCCATCAGCAGCCGCCCGACGCGCTTGCCGCGCGCCGCTGCGGACACGATCACGTTCTCCACGACCATAAACGGCCGGCAGTCGGCGATCAAGTCGCGGCAGACCACGCCCATTACGCTGCCCAGCAGACGCTCGCCGTCATAGGCGCCGAGCAGGTAATAATTCGGATCGTGTTCGATTGCCGCAAACGTTTCCGCCATCGCGGCGGGATCGGACGGTTTGTCCAGCAGTTCTTCGTATAAAGCGCCCAGCAGCGGAAGCTCCGGGGTTTGAATGCCGCGAATTTCGATCATATGCGCTCCTGTCCGTCATCCTGGGTTATTTTTGTCATGGTCGGGAGTTCTTCCTCCGGCGGGCTTCCGGACTCGCTCAGTCCGGCGGACGGGGATGCCGCGGAAGCGGAAGTCGAAGAAGGCCGGGCCGGCTCTCCGGCCGGCGCGCGGCGGTTCTCCTCCGGGCGAAAGTATTCGATGCCCAGGACCACAAGGCCCAGCGCAAACATCAGCACGCCGGCGGTAAACGGAACGCCGAGCGCCATGCTTTGTTTAATTACCGATTCGTAAGTTCCGCTGCCGTAAATCGCGTACCACAGCCGGGTGCCCTGCCAGGTGGACATATTCGGCACGAACAGCGCGGCCGCAACAAAAATGCACCCGGTCAGCCAGGCTCCGGCCAGGGTCAATACCCCGCCGATTACCGTTTTCTTCACGGGCATATCCCTCCCTTCGCCCGATTGCGCCAATTTGCGCCCGGTTCATCTTGCGCGCGTTCGACGCCTGCGCGCTTTTCGCCCGCGCTTGACGGCCGCGACAACGGCGATATCGATCGCCAGGGCGCACAGAACGCCGGCCGCGTAGCGCAGCAGATCGGCCGGCAGGAAGCCGCGGCCGAGCACCAGCGCGCCCAGACGTTGGGCGCGCAGACTATCAAGCCAGCCGGCCCGGTAGAGCTGGCTGAACTCGATGGCGAAGCTGAACGCCAGCGCAAGCAGCGCTCCGAGCAGCGCGCGGCGCCCCGGCAGCAGCAGCCGGATGCCGAAGTAGACCATCGACGCCCAGAGCGCGTCGCCCGCGCTCTCCGCCAGCCAGGGCGGCAGCGCGGCAGCGTAAGCCCGCGAAGCCAGTCCGAGGCCCAGGCAGGCCAGCAGCGCGGCCAGATAGAAGCTCCGCCTGAGCGGATACCGCTTCCGGCGGTGCGTCCGGCTTCGGCTGCCCCTCATTCGGCGTCCGCCTCCGGATCGTATTCCACAATCTCCGCCAGCGCGATATCGGCGCGTCCGATCAGCGTCCCGAACAGGGTGCCGTGCCCCGCCACAATCACTTTGCCGCGGTCCGAATACCGCTCCAATACGCCGTTGATACGCCGGAGCAGCGCGCTCCGGCTTTCCCACAGCCGCCGCTCTCCGTCCGGATATGCGCCGCCGCTCCGGTTGTAATCGTCGCGCAGCTCCCGCATCCGCTCTTCGCTGTCGTACTCGAACGTCAGGTCCGGCTGCCATTCGCGCAGATCGTATTCAACCTTGAGTTCAAGGTCCAGCCGCCTCGACAGGATCGCGGCCGTCTGCATCGCCCGCGTATACGGCGAAGACAGGATCAGCCCGGCGTCCTTGAGCCGGGAATCGCCCGCCGCCGCTTGCACCTGCCGCTCTCCTTCCGCCGTCAGCGGCACCAGATCCCGGCCGTTGCCTTTCAGATTCAGCGGCTTGTACGTATGCCAGTCCGGTTCGCCGTGCCGGATCAAATAAAAGATCGTCAAGCTGCTTCCTCACCTTTCGCGTCCGCGCATTTTGGGCGCGGAGGTTCTGCTCTGTCCGTTTTCTTTACCGGTTCTTTCCGGTCAGCGCGGTCCTCTCAAGATCAAATTGGCCGATACCGGCTTGAGTCCCAGTTCTCTCGACCAGATCGAGAGCTGCCCGATATGATGAATCTCGTGCGCGATCAGATGCCGCATAATATCGCCGTATGTAAAGATATCCATCCGTTTGTCGTCCAGCTCGTCGGTCCAGTCCAGCACGAACGGACGGATCTCGGCCGCGGCTTCGTCCGACAGCTTCCGCGCCGCTTCAAGCGTCGCGTACGGCTCGAACGGATAATGGCTTTCCGGTTCGCCCATCAGCCCGCGAATCCACGCATGCTCGATATCCACCACGTGAACCAGCGTTTTCAAAATGCTGCCGAAGCCGCCCGTCCGCTCCCGCGTCAATTCTTCTTCCGGCACCTGCCCGCACCAATCGAACCATTCGCCCCGCACCAGCCAGTTGTACTCGAACAATTTTTGCATTTCCCGATCCCTCCCCGATTCGTTTGCTTCCACTTTACTCGCCGGAGAAGAGAAAGGGAAGCGGTCTTGTAAACGAAACGATACTTTATGCCTTTTACAAGGTTTTGACAAAAAACTCCGCCTGCGTTCACATTCGATTTCTATACTTGAGCATGTGTTCAAGCTATCGGCGCAAACCGCCTATTTTCATCATCCGAAGGAGGAGATTACGATTTACAGTCTGTTGAAAAAAGGATTTCCGGCCCTGCTCGGCCTGACGCTCACCGCCGGTACGGTGGTGACGGGAGTCGCCGCTCCGAGCGCCGATTCAGCCGCGGCTGTCGCAGCACCCGCATCCGGCACCGCCAAAAACGTTATTTTCCTGATCGGCGACGGAATGGGACCTTCGTATATGGCCGCCCACCGTTATATGAAAGACAAGCCGTCGACGAAGCTGATGGAAAAAACGGCGTTCGATTCGTACCTGGTGGGCGCACAGACGACTTACCCGGAAGACGAGCACCAGAATATCACGGACTCCGCTTCCGCCGCCACAGCCATGTCCGCCGCCGTCAAAACGTACAATGCGGCGATCGCCGTCGACAACGACGAAACGAACGTCAAAACGGTGCTGGAGCAGGCCAAGGAAAACGGCATGTCGACGGGCCTCGTCGCCACGTCCGAGATCACGCACGCCACGCCGGCCGCTTACGGCGCGCACGATCCCAACCGCAAAAACATGGATTCGCTGGCCGACGACTATTTCGACGAAATGATCGGCGGCAAGCACAAGATCGACGTCATGCTCGGCGGAGGCCGCGGCAACTTCGTGCGCAAAGACCGCGACCTGACGGCCGAATTCAAAAAAGCCGGCTTCGGCTACGTCACCGACCGCAAAGGGCTGCTGGCGAATAAAAACGATCAGCTGCTCGGGCTGTTCGCCACGGGCGGACTCGACAAAATGATCGACCGCACCTCGGCCACCCCTTCGCTGGAAGAGATGACAGACGCGGCGATCAGCCGCCTGAGCAAGAACGACAAAGGCTTTTTCCTGATGATCGAAGGCAGCCAGATCGACTGGGCCGGACACGATAATGACGTGGTCGCGGCCATGAGCGAGATGGAAGACTTCGAGCGCGCCTTCCGGGCGGCGATCGATTTCGCCAAGAAAGACGGCAATACGCTGGTCGTGACGACCGCCGACCATTCGACGGGCGGACTGAGCCTGGGCGCAAACGGCGAATACAACTTCGACGTGACCCCGATCAAAGCGGCCGTACATACGCCGGATTACATGGCGGCGAAGATCGCCGCGGGCGAACCGGTCGACCGCGTTCTGCTGCAAAATATCAAGCTGAAGCTGACGCAGGAAGAACGGGCTTCGGTTAAGAAAGCGGCTGCGACCAAAGACGTGACGACGATCGACAACGCGATCGAGAAGATCTTCGATACGCGCTCGTTCACCGGCTGGACGACGGGCGGACACACCGGCGAAGACGTTCCGGTATACGCGTACGGCCCGAGCAGCGAACGCTTCGCCGGTCTGATCGACAACACGGACAACGCGAAGATCATCTTCGAACTGCTGGGCGGCAAGCCGACCCGCTGACGCAAGCGGCTCCGAACGGAAGCGGAACCTAGCGCAAGCGACCCGGATCTTCCCCGATCCGCTGTCCGGCTTCACCGTCTCCCCGCTTTCAAGAGCGCGCGGTATTTCTCCGCGCGCTTGGATTGTCGAGAAGCGACTTGACGTCAACCTAATAGGTAGGCTCGATCGGAATGAAAGGTCGGTCGGGCAAGGAGCCGAGAAAATAAAGCGAGCGGCAGGGCGAATCCAAAATAGCTGCGTATAGACTCTTATTCAGGCTTAATCTTACGTTTTCGAGAAAATAACTGCGCTCGTACAATTATTTCGAGCTTTTGCGCTTCGATTCGGCCTTTGGCTCTCGAATAGTTGCACCTGTGTCGCTATTTGAACAAACCGAAGCGTTTCGCCCCAAATAAGTGTAACTGCGGCGCTATTTTCCGTTTGGAACCCTACCCGCCTTTCTCTACACCCCGGGCGCGCGGCATTTCTCCGCGCGCTCTTTGCGTTCGTTCCCGCTCCTTGCCCGCCTGCGTTCCGCTTCACTGGCGCGGTTCTCCTTCATCTACCGGCTGCCTGCGAGCGTCTGCGCCGGCGGATCAAGATAATCGGCGCCGCGCACAGAATAACGGCGGCGGCCGCGATCGGCGCTATCATCCGCAGGACGGAGCGGCCCGAGCCGGGCGTGCCGGGAGAAGCGCCCGCCGTCAGTTCGACGGGCTCCCCGAGCCGCTTGACGATAGGCTCGACGGAGCCGTCGTAGAGCTCATTGCCGGAACAAAGCGAAGTCGTCAGCACGCCTCCGTTTTCGCGGGCGAATACCAGATATTTTTGTCCATTGGTAAACGAAGCTCCGCAGGATTCCGAACCTCTCGGCGTTTCCAAAGTCGTCGTTTCGTAGACCCGCCCTTTCCAGGCGCGTTCCACCTCGAACGTATACGAAACCGGGTCGCCGCTGGAAATCGTTCCGTTCAAGCCCGGTCCCGGCTTTCGAACGTCCGTCACCGTTCCCGCAAACACTTGGCCGGCCCATTCGAGCTTTTCGTCCAAACTTCCCAGCGCGCAGCTGCACGCGTATGCCGGCTTCGTCTCCGCCAACAGTCCGCCGAGTAGAGCGGCCGCAGCGATCGCCAGCACGCCGAGCAGACTCCAAAGCGGCCTGATTCGATTTGTAAACAAGCACATCTTCCCTGCCTCCTTCCGCGAATAAATAAAGGTCGTTATCCTCTAAACGCGCGGCGGAAGGCGAAAGTTACAATTTTATCTTAATCAGCCGCGGTATAAAGACGCGCGCTTATCGTAGATGCGCTCCGGCAAGTCGGCGGTAAAAGCATTCTTCCGGTATTTCTCCGCGCAGCGAATATTCCAGATCCGCAGTTCGTACAAACTGCCGTCGTCCCGGGGATGCCTGCCGTTCACGACGATTCTGCCGTACTGTTCGGACGCCAGCGCGAAAGCGGGCTCGTCCAGCAGCCCGCTGAGCCCGTCGGTACGGATCGGCCTGCCGAAAGCGGGACTGTAGCGGAAACGGACGTTCAATTCCCGCCGGTCTTCCGGCAGCGAAAATCTCAATCCTTCCTGCTTGTCGAAAACGGTTCCCGCGGACAGCTCGTAACCCGCGCAGTTTTCCCGAAATTTATTCAAGCCGCCCGGATTGTGCCGCAGCGACAATTCGTGCACGTAGACGGCGTTTGCCCCGGCGCTTATTACGGACCCGGCGCCGAATGAAAAAGATTCGGCCGGCGGCAGCTCGAAGGATTCGGCTTCTTTGCGCAGTCCTGCGTACGGACCGCCGCGCACTTCTTTGTCCCAGTACAGCGATATAGCCTGGATCAGCAGCTTCATCTCCTACCGCCTCCTTTTGCGCGCCGCCTCTTCCCGTCTGCGCGCAGACGGAGATCGGCCGGAAGCGCGGCTTTTTGCTTTCCGCTTGTTGCCGCCGCCCAGCTTGTACAACGCATAGCCGAGCGTCGCGCCGAGCCCGTTCAGGATCAGGTCGTCCACATCCGCCACGCCCACGCCCGATACGCCCTGAAGCAGCTCCAGCGCGGCGATCAGGATCAGGAAGCGGAATATAAACCGGAAGTACCCCCGCCAGCCGCGAAACAGGAACGGAAACAGAATGCCGAACGGCACGAACAGCGCCACGTTGCCGGCCAGATTGATCAGCGGCGCGCGGATATTGTGCCAGCTTGCCGAACGGGCGAACAGCCGGATCGTTTCCAGCGGCTTCAGGTTGTACCGCAAATCGTGATTCAGGCTCAGATGTTCCGCCCGTCCGAACCCCCAGAACATCAAATACAGCAGCCAGCCGCCGTAGCCGATCAGCAGCAGCGCGGCAAATATTTTCAAGGCGATTCCTTTAGCTTTCATACCTGTCTAAACTCCTTATCGTCATCCTTGCCGCGGCGCGCCCGGCAGACCGAACATGCGCGAATGCAAGCCGCAGGCGCCGAACGGTTCATTGTTTCCGCTCCGGCATGCGCCGCTTGAGCTCTGTCCAGATCGCGGCCATATCCTGTTCGTCCAGACCGCTCTGCACGGCGGAGGCGTAGGTGCGGTTGACGGCTTCGGCCAGCGGCAGATCGATCTGCTCCCGCCGCGCTTCCGCGGCCAGCAGGCCCAGGTCTTTCGACAGCAGACTCACCATAAACGCCGCCGGAAACTCTTCGTTCATCCACATGTCTTTCTTGCCGGCCAGCATCGGCGTATTGACCGCCGATTCGCCGATCATTTCGATCAGCTGCGCCCGGTCCAATCCCGCATGTTCGCCGATCAGCAGCGCTTCCGAGATGCCCTGCGCCATCACGCCCAGCAGCAGATTGATCGACAGCTTGGCCGAGCTGCCCGCGCCGGCTTCCCCGAAGCGGATCGTTTTTTTGCCGAGAATCTCGAAGTACGGCTTGCAGGCGTCGACCGCTTGTTCGTCGCCTCCCGCCAGAATAACCAGCTGACCGTTCTCCGCGGGACCGACCGAGCCGGACACCGGCGCGTCCACATACACGCCGCCCGCTTCTTCCGTCAGCCGCGCGAACTCCCGCGCTTCGTCCGGCGCGATCGTGCTCATATTGACGACCAGCGCTCCCGCGCCGAGACCGGCCAGCACTCCGTCCGCGCCGTTCAGGACGTCCTCGACCGCCGAGCCTTTCGTCAGCATGACGAAAACGGCCTTCGCGCCTTCGCACGCCGCCCGCGGCGACTGCGCAAGCTCCACTCCGTGATCGGCAAGCGGCTCCGCTTTGGCGGCCGTCCGGTTGAACGCGCGCAGCGGATAACCCGCTTTCAACAAATTCCGGGCCATCGGCAGCCCCATATATCCCGTTCCGATCCAGGCCAATTGTTCCATATCGCTCAGCACTCCCTTGTCTCGATTCTGCGATGCTCTTCTACCAGCATACCCGAATCGGCGGGCATCGTCATTTTCTGCGCGCAAACCGCTGGAAGCCAACGCAAAAAAAGGACGGCGGAGTGCCGTCCTTTATCGCGCCCCGGCGATCCGGACCGGAACGCCGCCTTGTTTATGCCGGCCACGAATCGTTCTGCGGCCGTTCATAGCCGGGCCGGCATTCGTCGAGAATCGCGAGGAAATCGGAAATGAATTCCTCGGGCGAGTCGGTCCGGCTGCGGCCGCGCAGATGGCGTTCGATCTGCTCGTAGCGTCCGTCGCCGACCGACAGCAGCAGCGCGCGGCCCGACATGCCCGTGTTCTGGATGCGGAGCTGCCGCACTTCCGTCAGCGGAATGCGAACGGCGTCGAAGTGTCCGTCAGGCCGCAGCGCGGCGGCGACATAATCGTACCGGGTAGCCGCCAGAACCATGCTGCCCGGACGCGCGTCGGTCCACAATTCGAAATCTTTGTACAGAGCACGCACTTCTTCCTCCGGCGCAAACAGCCCGACATATCGAAGTTCGTCCAGTACCAGGGCGTCCACGCTGCGGTGCAGTTTGATTCTCGGCTTGATGTAGAACTGGATCGACAGCAGGCTGACCAGCGATACCGTAAGCATCGTTGTGTGGCTGCCCGCATCGAACACCAGCACCGCCGCCGCGAAGACAAGGATCGCCCACTGGGTCAGCGTCAGCGCGCGCAGCTTCTGGCCTCTCGTTTTGCGAAAACGCTTGAAACCTTCGCCCGGACGGTAGTCCGAAGTATACGCGCTCATCTTTCTTGCGCCTGCGAGTACCCAGATGCCCAGTCCGGTCATCAGCAGACTCAGCAGACTAAACAGGACGTCGCCTATCGCGACCGCCACGGCAAGACAGAACCCGAAGAACAGTGTGCACGACCAGCCGATCCATCTGCGCTTCCTCAACTGCTTTTTGAAATCCCTTTCCGCTCTATTCAATCCTTATCCCTCTTCTTTCTTCTATGTATTCCATAATTCCCTTTTCATTCTAAACCGATTCGGCGAGCATGGCGAGAACAAAAATAAAAAAGTTTCGGGCAGCCCGTTGAACCGGACCGTCCGAAACTTTATGCGTAAATGCGCTTGAATCCGCTCAAGCCATATTGTTACTTTTTTCACTTAATAAATCGAAAAATTTATTTGGCCGCTTTGGCCGCGTCCAGGATCGCCGTCAGGTAGCCTTTGGTGTCCTGGAGCGTCGCGCCGCTGACCGCATCGACCATTTCTTCGGGGCTTTTGCCTTCTAGGGCGCTTTCCAGCTCGGCGATCGTTTTGCCTGTTGCGAACGCTTCGAGCTCATGCAGGGAATCGTCGATCCGCTTGGTCGCTTTGGCATGGTCTTTCATCAGATCGCTGTAATAATCCGCATTCGCCAGTTTGGAAGCGAGCACGACTTTGGGGTCTTTGTAGCCTTCGCCGAATTCGTCGTCCGAGTTCGGTACGCCCGTCGCGACGTCGCTGCCCATAAACTGATAATCGTCCAGCGAAGCGCCGACGATCTTGTCGCCCTGAACCGCCGCTACCGCGACCGTAAACGACTTGGTGCCGTGCGCCGCTTCTTCCACCCGGCCCATCTTCACCGGTCCCGCGTCGGCAGCCGCCGCCGAAGCCGTATTGCCCGTCGACGTTTCCGCCGGCGCGGCCGCTTCTTTTTGCCCGCAGCCCGCCGCAAGCAAAGACATTCCCGTTAACGCCGTCATCGCCAAGATTGAGATTTTTTTCACAAATATTCCCCCTGTAAATCGTTTTGTATGTACTGCCTCCTTACTCATACCATGCGCGATTTTGAGACGTCAATCGTATCGCGTACATTTCAGGCGGTATAGGCGATTTTTATGTATACGTTTTCAAAATTGTCAAACATCCACGTGCTTCGACTCCCGTGTACGCCAAAACGGCGCTCCCGAAGGAAACGCCGTCTGCCGCTGTATGTGTTAAGCGAAAAAGGTTTCGAGCTGCCGCGTGACTTCCGCTTTGTCGCTTTCGATCACCGTCTGTACCTGCTCTTTGAGCGCCAGCTCGGCAATTTCGACCGGGAACTCCTGCGCGATATCGAGCAGCCGGACCGCTTCGTCGAACTTGGCCGGATGGGCGGTCGCGAACGTCGCGGTGACTTCGCCGTCTGCGTTGAACGCTTCGTAAGCCGCGACGCCGCAGGCCGTATGCGGATCAAGCAGATAATCCCGCTCCGACTTGTATTTGCCGATTAGCTCCAGACACTGCTCGTTGCTCGCGCCGAGCGCCCGGAATTCCGCCTGCACGCGCTCCAGCAGTTCGCCTTCGATAAAGATGCGGCCTTCGCTCGCCAGATGCCCCATGATCTCCGATACCTTGGCGGAATCTTCGTCCAGCAGATAATACAGATAACGTTCGAAGTTGCTGGCTACCTGGATATCCATCGACGGACTGTGCGTTTTGCGGAATTCGCCCGGGCGATATTCGCCCGTTTGCACGAAGCGCTCCAGAATATTGTTTTCGTTGGTCGCAATAATCAGCTTGTGGATCGGCAGGCCCATTTTTTTCGCCAGGAAGCCCGAGAAGATATTGCCGAAGTTGCCGGACGGCACGCTGACGTTGATCTTCCTGCTTCCCGCTTCGCCGCCGAGCTGCTCGCTGACCCGGAAGTAGGCATAGAAATAATAAACGGTCTGCGCCAGGATGCGCACGAAGTTGATCGAGTTGATCGCGCGCAGATGGTACTTGGCTTTGAAGTCCAGATCCGTAAATAGTTCTTTGATGATCCGCTGACAGTCGTCGAAGTTGCCTTTGACCGACAGGTTCAGCACATTCTCGTCGTCCACCGTCGTCATTTGCAGCTCCTGCACTTTGCTGACTTTGCCGTGCGGGTGCAAAATGCAGATCTTGATGCCTTCTTTGCCGCGCACGCCCTGGATCGCCGCCGCGCCCGTATCGCCGGAAGTCGCGCCGAGGATATGAATGATTTCGCCGCGCGTCCGGGAGACGTAGGAATAAAATTCGCCCATAAATTGAAGCGCCACGTCTTTGAACGCGAATGTCGGCCCGTGGAACAGCTCCAGAATGTACAGGGCGTCGTCCAGCTTGCGCACCGGCGTCACTTCGGGTTCGCGGAAATTCGCATAGCTGGCGTCGACCAGCTCCCGCAGATCTTTGTCCGGGATTTCCCCATTTGCGTACAGCGAGAAGATCTCGATAAACAGTTCGCGGAACGGCAGGTCTTTCCACCGCTCAAGCGTTTCCGTCGTTACGGCCGGAATCTGCTGCGGGACCATCAGTCCGCCGTCTTCGCCCAGTCCCATCAGGACGGTATCGATAAAGCCTTTCGGTTCAACCTGACCTCTTGTACTGATGTAGTTCATCGTAAGCCCCCAAGCGATTTTTTTTACAATCATACCCCGAAACGGACATTCTGTGACAGCCTTTTTTTGACTTTTCGCCGCGCGATTCTCTGCTCCTGCGTCGCGCGGGCGCGCCGAAGTTCAGCGATGTCCGCCTGCCGCGTACAGAGCTTCGACCGCCTTTTTCAATTCGCGCTGCCGGTAAAGGATAAAAGCCCGCATATACCGCTTGAGCACGAGCCGATCGAACAATCGCCCGAGCGGCCCCAGCGGAGAAGCGAAGACCAGAATGTCCCGCACCAGCGTACCGCCCGGCTTTTCCTCGAATTCGTACCGATGGGTCATATGGCGAAAAGCGCCGCGGCGCATCGTATCGACAAAAAAGTACGGATACTCCATCTGTTCGACGACGGAAAGAAGCCGCTGCCGCACGCCGAAATGCACCGCTTCGAACAGGACCCTGTCTCCCAGCTCCATCTTCCCTTCTGTTATGCCGCCGGGCAGCGCCCGTTCGCGGGTATGCGGCCAGACCGTCCGAGGATGCAGCCCGATATCGCGCGCCGCGTCGAAGCAAACGCCGATCGGGGCGTGGATCAGGATCTCTTCATGGATTTCGCTCAATGCCGATGCTCCTTACTCGTAGATCTTGTACACTTTGCCCGTTTCGATACCGAGCACGCTGCGTACAAAATAGTTTGCGACCCGCTCGGCCGGCACGGGGTTGAAGCCTTTGAAATAATCCGCGTACTTCTCGGCCGATTCGCTCAGCAGGCCGGCGCTCACCGAGTTCAGGCGGATGCCCCGGGGCAGTTCGAACGCGGCGGCGCCCACAAACGCGTCGATCGCCCCGTTGACCATGGAACTGGACGCTCCGCGCGCGATCGGGTGTTCTTTCAGAATACCGCTGACCAGCGTAAAGCTGCCGTTGTCGTTGAGTTTATGCTGGCCGAGCAGCACCGTGTTTACCTGGCCGAGCAGTTTGTTGTTGACGCTTTTGAGATTGTTCTCCGGCGTCAGGTCGGGCACCGCGTCGTAATGCGTCGAGCCCGCCGCGATCACGACGTGATCCAGATCCTTCACCTGTTCAAAAAGCGCGGAAATGCTGGCCGTATCCGTCATATCCACCTGCACGTCTCCGCTTGCGCGGCCCGCCGTCACAACGTCCAGACCGTGCTGTTTGAGCCTGGCCGTAACCGCGCTGCCCAATGTTCCCGTTCCGCCGATTACCAGTGCTTTTGCCATTTTATGATTCCCCGCTTTCCTTTGTTAATGAATAAAGCCGTTACGAGCGGACGATCCCGTCCCGAAATCGAATCTTCTTCGCTTGGTCGATTACATTCCGCAGGCGCCCGGCTTTGGCCGCCGCTTCCTTATTTCCCGGAGACAGGCGCAGCCGCAGTTTATAAAAAGAATACCCGATATACGCCAATACGATCTTCAGACTGCGGTCGGTGTCCGGATCGTACTCGTTCCAGAAACGAAAAGAAAAAGGCTTCTTGTTTTTTCCGCCCGGTTTACTGTTGTTGTCGGTCATAATCGTCGTCCTCCTTGTTATTGTCCGCCGCCGGATTCCAATCGAAGCTGGCTGCGCATATCCTGCTGCATATCCCAAAGTTCGGTCGCAGGCACCGGATTTTTATCGGCTTTCTCCACGTCGCGGCCTTCTTCGGACCATAGAAAAGGGTAGATCAGCAGCGCCCGGTCGCCTTCCAGCGCTTCAGCGGTTTGTTCCCAGCCGTTCCAGCGGAACGTCGAGTAATACTGCTCCAGATCGCCGCCGAGCGCCCAGTCCAGAAAATCGGTATAGCTTTTCTCCGTATCTTCCCATTCCAGCGTATCCGGAGCAAAATAATACACGCCCGGCGAATGATCGTTGAACGCCCCGTTGTTGACCGCGAAAAATCCGCCGGCGATATCGTAAGCGACGATCACACAACCTTCCGGCTTGAACTTGAGCGGCTCCGGATTCGGTCCGAGCCCGTTCCAGGAACGGATATCGCCCGCAATTTGCGGATGGCCTGAGCCCAGAATGCGCAGCCAGCCCCGGTCGATCAGTATTCCGCCGCATTCCAGCGCCACCGCGCCGAGCGTGGTCCTTCTGCTCATTTGCAGGCCGACGAGCGTTTCTTCGGCGCGCGCCCGGTCGCGTTTCAACACGGTCACATCGTTGGACGCCGAGGCGATCGCTTCCAGCAACGGAGGCCAGGCGTCGCCGCGGGCGCGCAGTTCTTCCAGCGTTTTCATCACAGACCTCCTTCGTTTGTTCCTCGATACTTCTTCGTTCTATTGTAAAGCATGGGACGAAGCCCGCTCAACCCGCCGATTTCCCGTTTGCTATAAAACCCCACCCCGGTTTGTCCGATAAAAAGGAAGATTCCGGCAAACGGCCGGCAGGAACAATCCGCAGCTTGAGAATCCGGAGGGGGAAATCCACAATGAAAAAAAGACTGGCTTATACACTGAGCTTCGCGCTGCTGCTCGGCGCCGCGGTGCCGATCGCGCAGAGAACCGTTCACGCTCAGGCCAAAACGTATAAAAACTGCACCGAACTGAACAAAGACTACAAAGGCGGCGTCGCCAAATCGGCTTCGGTCAAAAACAAAGGCGGCAAAACCAAATACAAGCCGTTCGTCTCGGCGGAACTGTACGAAGCGAACAAGAAAAGCGATCGCGACAAAGACTTTATCGCCTGCGAGAAGTAAGCTTGCATCGACGATTCAAAAAAGGATTCATGTTTACCGGTACAAAAAGGGCTGCGCGGAGAAAACTCCGGCAGCCTTATTTTTATGATAATACGATCCTATTCGCTCTCGTCCAATCCCTCAGGCAAAACGCTCTTCTTTCACCAGCAGCCGCAGCGCGGCGGCGATCTTGTCCCAATCTTCGTCGACGCTTCCTTCCAGCACTCCCGGAAGCTTCAGCAGCGAACTTACGCTTTCCCGCATTTGCTGCTGCTCCATGTTCATTTGCTCCGCGTCGAAATGGACCCCGGCCGGCGGATTGGCGAACAAGCGCCGAAGCTGGAATTCCATCGCGTCCACAAAAGTTAGGCTCGACCGGTGCAGCTCCCGTACAAACTCGCCTATTTCCCAGTCCGCCGATACGATCTCGTTTTCCCACATGGGGCAGCCGTCTTCATCCCGATAGAAAGCGAATCCGTGCGCATAGATCCGATCTTCGTACCGGAACAGGAACACTTCGGGCGCTCCGATCAGATACAGAAAATCGATATGCCGGCTGAACAAAGAAGAAATCAGCGTTTCGCACAGGTCTTCCTCTTCTTCGGTGACTTCGTCTTCGACCCGAGCTTCCCTGTAGCGGCCCAGCTTCTCCCTCAGCCGCTTCAACGACTTCCCGTCCCGGATGATCTCAAACAGTTCGGGCGATACGGATTGGCACAGAAACGGCAGAGTCGCAAACGTATCGTCGTAGACGCGCATAAACTGATAATCCAAATGATGCGGATCTTCTGTGACGTAACCGTTCCAGTGCTTCCGTACATAATCCGGGTTGTAGCGCGGAAATTCGGTCTCGCCGAACCGCAGCCAGTAATAACTGTAGGATAGGGCGAAGTAGCTGAAACGAAGATCCGGCTCTTCTCCCCAGGGCTCGATGTCTTCCACCTTTTTGAGCCGAAAACCGAACATGCCGCACCTCCCGATTTTAAGCGGACGTCCGGACGATCAACGTTCAGCTTTATTTAAATTGTCAAAAAATAATGCCAGTATTCGTCGTCCTTGATATATCCCCGGCCTTCGTACAGCTTCTGCGCAGTCCGGTTATCCGGGGCGGTCGACAGCTGCAGTCCTTTGGCGCCCGTAAGCTCCGCGTGCTCCCTGGCCGCATCCAACAGCTGCCCGGCGATGCCGGCACCGCGATGCTCGGGCCGCACATAGAGATCGTTCAGGGTCCAGACCCGACGCATGGAAACGGACGAGAAAGTCGGGTAAAGCTGCGTGAATCCCGCCGCCTCGCCCGTTCGTGCATGTTCGGCCAGCAGAATCACCGATTGCAGATTCTCCAGCCGCTGCGACAGAAACTGTCGCGCGCCTTCCGGATCGGACGCCTGCCGATAGAACATCCGGTAAGCGTCGAACAGTTCCGTCAGCGCGTCCAGGTCGGGCAGCGACGCGGGCCTGACTTTCCAACCTTTTTCGCTCATATTCCGCTCCTCCGGCTTTCTTGTTCTTGTGATAAACTTCCGTTTACAGCAGAGCCAAACGTTCTTTGACCAGCTTGCGCAGCAGCGTTTTCTCCGTTTCCGGAATCGGCTCGGGCAGACGCGCCGCGGCCACCGGCAGCAGCCAGCGTTCGACTTCTTCTATAGAGAAGCCCGACAATTCCGTATACGTCCGCAGATAACTTTCCCGGAACCGGACAGCCGCGTCCTGCATCGCTTCGCGCGGTCCGCCGGCTTCCGTTCCGAACCCGATCAGCAGCAGGGTGCGCGCGGCGTCGTACAGCGGGTGGCCGCAGTTGGAGTCGATCCAGTCGATAATCCTCCACTCCCCTCCGCCCGCCGGAACGATGATATTTCCCGGATGATAGTCGCCGTGGCACAGCCGGTCTCCGTCCGGCAGGCGTTCGAGCTGTGCCAGCACGGCGGATTTCTCGTCTTCGTCCAGACCCGGCGCCTGCGGAATCCGCTGCACGAGCCGCTGCCGCTGCGAATCGTCCAGCGAACGCGCTTCGCGGCTGTGCAGCCGCACCTGCATCCCGGCGAACTCCGCCGCCGCGTCATCGACCGACTCCGGCTCGCGGTGAAGCTTCGCCAGCAGCGTTTCCCCTTCGATCCGCTCCAGCAGCATGCCCCGGCGCCCTTCGGCTTCGATCAGTCCGATCGTACGGGCGGAAGGAATGCCCTGCCGGTTCGCCCACTGCGTTTTCCGGTATTCCGATCTTATACCCGGTTCCGAGAACCATTCCCGAAATAATTTAAGCACATGTCCGGAGTCCTGTATAAAGACCTCCGCCGTTCCCCCGGTTCCGATTAGTTCCATCTGTTCTTCTCCCGCTTTCCGCCGCGAATCCGGCTTATCTTCGTTCCAGAGGACGCTCCAGCGCGTACAACTCGTCTTCGATCTGGGCGATCTTTTCGTTTACGGCCGCTTTCGCGTCGCGCACCGCTTGATTGTACACATACGGTCCCAGTCGTTGAAGCATATGGTCGAGCAGCTGCTCCGCGGCGATTTCCCCGATTTCTTCCGAACGCTCTTCGTAAAAAAACGCTTGCAGATCTTCGATCAGTTCCAGCTTTTGCTCCCTGGGCAGTTTGATCGGAATCATAGATGCATCCTCCTCGTATTCGGCCGGCCCGGCTTGGGACCTTCGCCTCGTTACTTGCTCCGGTGCATCACGACCTGGCCGGTCGGCTTGAATCCGCTGCCTTCGTAATAAGCCGACAATTTGCCCGAACAAAACAGGCTGACGACTTCGATCTGGTTCAGCTCCCGCATCATCCTGTCCATCAGCTGCCTTCCGATTCCTCGTCCCCGATGCGTGCCGAGCACCACCACATCTTCCACGTAAGCACGGTAAACGCCGTCCGAGACGGCCCGGCAGAAGCCCACCAGCTGTTTGTCTTCCCAGGCGCCCAGCACGACTCCGTGCCCCAGCAGCTTGCGCACGCCGTCTTTGCTGCGCGCAGGCCACCAATCGACGTCCTGATACAGCCGGATGACTTGAAGCGGGGGAATCGGTTTTTCCGTGTGCAGCTTGATGACAACCATGTCCGAAGCCTCCTTGTCGGTCTTGAAGTCCATACGGTTTCTTTAGACTATGCCCGAAATCCCTGCGAAAGTCGAGTCTATTCGTCTTTTTCGCTCTATCCGATTTCTTCGTTAAATATACAAAACAGCCCGGCCGCACTTCCATGCGTTCCGGGCATAAGTCCGCTGCAGCTCTCAGGCGGGCAGGTTAGGGTTCGATCGGCTTGACCATGCTCGGGTCGGCGATCAGGGACAGCGCGCGGTCGTCCAGACAGCCGTACCAGACGTCGGAATAATAATCCATAATGAGCAGATCGTTTCCGCACAGATAGAAGGAATGCGAAGGCTCTTTGAATACATAGTAACCGTCCAGCCAGATCGGGTGCAGTGTATCGCGGAACACCGCCGGATCGAGACTGCCTTCCAGTTTGCCAAAATGCAGGCTGCCGAACACAAGCTCCTGCAAACAAAATGTGGTCATAAAATGGCTCAGGGACGGACAAACGATCTCCGGTTCCTCCAGGCGGTCGTCCCACAGCCGGGCCGCGTCGCTGTAGACCGGAGAATCTTCGCGGTTCGCGTCGACCTGGCAGCTCCAGCTTCCCTGGTTCTCAAGCAAAAAAGTAATCCGGTCCGCTTCGCGCCGAAGTTCTCCCGCGCCCATCCAGATATCCTGCGCTTCGAACAGCCTCGGTCTCATGGCCGGCGGGTACGGGCTGTTTTCGTAAGCCGGGTTCGGCCAGTTGCCGGCAAAGCGGTACAATTCTTGCAGCGCGGCGGGCAGATCGGCGGGAATCTCGCGGGGCTTCAGCCCGTATTCGGGTTTGGCGGGCCCCGCCCATTTGCAAATAAAAGCTTTCAGCCGCTCGATGGTTTGTTCGTTGTCCGGAATCAGCATATAAATTCCCCTTTGTATGTAAAATGAGCTGAATGTGCGTTCGAAGGCTTTTTCTGCGGGAAAAGCGGCTGCGCCGCTTCCTTGAGCATGCGGCGCCCTGTGTATGTAGCTTTATTTTAACCGGAGTCCGGGCAATAAAGAAGTTCGCTCTTTCCTATTTCTGGTGAAAATCCGCGGCTGCCCGCATGCGAAGTTAGTCCCATTCCCGTGCACAGCGCTTCTCATCCCTCCGCCCGTACGGTACAGATCGGTCCGTTTTATTTGGTTACGCTATCATTTTCGCGTTTTCTGGCATATTTTTTCATAAATAGTGATTGACGACCCGGCCGATTCCTTTTATGATAAGGGCATACAACGAATTTTACATATTCTATGTCGATTCGATCATACAAACCGGCGTGTTACCGCAAGGGCATGAGCCAAGAATACCGTCCGTACAGGGGGGATTCTTGGCTTTTTTGCATTCCCGTACCCGGAAAGGAGAGAACCGCATGCCCAGGGAAAATGAAAATTTCGAAGTGGAGCGGGTGATCGGCAGCAATGTCGTCATGGCCCGCGGAGAACGGAGCGGCGAGGAATTCGTCATTATCGGCAAAGGCATCGGCTTTACGATCAAGAACGGCGGAATCGTGGAAGCGGAAGATCCGCGGATCGAGAAACGGTTCCGGCTCGAAGATCGCGAAGAATGGGGCCGCTACCGGATGCTGCTGGAAAATATCGATCCCGAAGTGATCCGGATCTCGAACGAAATCGTCGGCAGCATCGAAGAGCGTTTCGGCATCAAGCCCGACGACAAGATCTATCTGGCGCTGCCGAGCCATATCCAGTTTACGGTCTACCGGCTGCGCAACGGCATGGACATCGTCAATCCGCTGCTGGAAGCCACCCGGCTCAGCTTTCCGAAGGAATTCGAACTCGCCGCGCGGGCAGCCGAACGGATCGGTCGGGAATTCGGCCTTGAAGTCCCGGAAGATGAAATCGGTTTCTTGACTTATCACGTCTATTCCGCGCTCAGCAGCGTGCCGGTCGGCCAGGTCGTCCGGACTTCGAATATCGTCGGGGACCTGCTGGAAACGATCCGGCGCGAAAATTTGCTGGACCTTCCTCCGGGCGGCATGAATATGGTGCGTCTGACGATTCACCTGCGCTGTCTGCTGGAGCGGCTGCTACGGGAAGAAAAAACGTCCAATCCGCTGCTGCCCTGGATCGAGAAAGAATGCGGCGACGCTTTCCGCCTCGCCCAGCGGCTCGCTTCCCGAATCCGCAGATCGCTGGACGTGGACGTCCCGCGCGAAGAAACCGGTTTTCTGGCGCTGCATCTGCACCGCATGATGTACGCCTCCAAATAAGGCTTCAACCATTTTACATACAAAGGATGATGACAAATGCTAGCTTTTCTGCAAAGGCTGGGACGATCGCTGATGCTGCCGGTCGCTACGCTGCCGGCGGCGGCTATCCTGCAAAGTTTAGGTCTGCTCGATTATGAGAAAGACATTCCTCTGGGCCATGTCGTCGGCGGGTTCCTGAACCAGTACGTCGCTCCGTTCCTGAATGTCGGCGCCGGGACGATCTTCGGCAATCTGCCGCTCATTTTCGCGATCGGCGTAGCCATAGGCTTTGCCGGGGACGCGGTAGCAGCGCTGTCGGCGCTGATCGCTTACCAGATTCTCGTCGGCATTCTCGGCGCGGTGCCGGGTCAGATGCCGTTTATCGGCGACGACGTCGTGTTGAACATGGGCGTGCTCGGCGGGATCTTCGCCGGCGGCTGGTCCGCGTTCCTCTACAAACGCTATCATAATATCAAGATGCCGGAATGGCTCGGCTTCTTCTCGGGCAAACGGTTCGTGCCGATCATCACGGCTGTTTCCACCATCGTTCTCGCCGTCTTTATCGGCATGATCTGGAGCCCGATCCAGGATGTCATCAGCGACTTCGGCAACTGGGTCGTCAGCCTCGGCGGACTGGGCGCGTTCCTGTTCGGCACCGCCAACCGCCTGCTGATCCCGATCGGCCTGCATCACGTGCTCAACTCGATCGCCTGGTTCCAGATCGGCGATTTCACCAATGCGGCGGGCGAAGTGGTCCACGGCGACCTGACGCGCTTCTTCGCCGGCGACCCGACCGCCGGAATGTTTATGAGCGGCTTCTTCCCGATCATGATGTTCGCCCTGCCGGGCGCGGCGCTGGCTTTTATCCACACGGCCAAGCCCGAGAACCGCAAAACGGTCGCTTCCATCTTTATCGGTTCGGCTGTCGCTTCGTTCCTGACCGGTATCACCGAGCCGCTCGAATTCTCGTTTATGTTCGTGGCGCCGGTGCTGTACGGGGTGCACGCCATTCTGACCGGACTGTCGGGACTGATCATGTACATTCTCGACGTCCATCTGGGCTTCGGCTTCTCGGCCGGCCTGATCGACTATCTGGTCAATATGAAGCTGTCGCACAACGCCTGGATGCTGATTCCGGTCGGCCTGGTATTCTTCGTGGTCTACTATCTGCTGTTCCGCTTCATCATCGTCAAGTTTAACCTCAAAACGCCGGGACGCGAAGACGACTTCGAAGAAGGCGTGACGGAAGTGTTCGGCGAAGCGGCCAACACCGCCGCCGGCCCGATCACGTCTTCCCGCGCTTCGCAGATTCTGGAGAATATCGGCGGCCCGTCCAATATCATGGACATCGACGCCTGCGTGACCCGCCTGCGGCTGGTTGTGGCCGACGACAAAGCGGTCAACGACGCGGCGCTGAGAAAGCTCGGCGCTTCGGGTGTCATGCGTCTCGGCCAGGGCGCGGTACAGGTGGTGTTCGGCACCCAGTCCGAGCAGATCAAGAGCGATATCGAGAAGCTGCTGTAACGCAAAGCTTCCGCAAAACGGCGAGATCTCTGCCCCGTGCAGGATAGCCGCGCAGAAAAGAGGATAGGTCGGCGGCCCAATGTCATTAATTTAACGTTTAATGACGAAAATCGAAAAGGAGCCGGTTATCGAGAAGATAACCGGCTCCTTTTTGCATCGTTCTTCCAAGCAAGAAAGAGATTTGAACATTTTAGAGCGGGCGGATAGTCTACTTATTTAAAATAGATCACTTTCCTTCCAATGTTCTCTCTTATAATTTTCGAATTCTTCACGATCAACAGGAACGTGTCCGTAATCTTTACTTCTAAGAAATTCTTGCACTCTTCTCAATCTGATCAACACTTCTTCGTTAGAACATCTTATGGATCTATCTTCTCCCATTTCGAAATCTACTAGAACCTGAGAGAAACGCACCATTTCCTCCAAATTCCCACCTGAACAATATTCGAAAAGATAAACGCTATACTGAAGCGCTTTCAATTCTTCCGGGGTAATAGTTGGATTACGAATACATTCAAGCATTCTAACGTCATACATAATTTTCATCATTTCAAAGCCACCGTATTTTTTTAAAACTTTGAGGCCGTCTTTAAT
Source organism: Saccharibacillus sp. CPCC 101409 (assembly GCF_030518235.1). Taxonomy (GTDB): domain Bacteria; phylum Bacillota; class Bacilli; order Paenibacillales; family Paenibacillaceae; genus Saccharibacillus. The sequence continues at coordinate 299,258 of NZ_JAULSA010000005.1, forward strand.
AAAGCGGGCGACTTCAGGAGAAGTCGTTTTTCGCAAATAGGTTTCGGCTTCCTCTTCAGAAATATCCAATGGCCCTATTCTTCTTTATTATGGAATACTATTTTATATACCTTTTCAAGATACTCTTAATCAAAAAAGGCTCTTGATTCAAAAAACGAACCGGCATGGGAAAATCCCATGCCGGTTCGTTTCACATCTGGCTTGCTAATTCTGTTATTAAGCTAAGCTTAATAACATTGGCCGCCGGCCGAAAGCTCTGCAACATCGGCGGCTGCCGCTTACCAGTTGCCCCGGATAAATTCGTCCCGGCCCGACTGCTCGCGGTCTTCTTTGTAATGCTTCGGATTTTTCTTGTGGTAATCCTGGTGATAATCTTCCGCTTCGTAGAAGTCCTGCGCCGGCAGGATCTCCGTAACGATCGGCTTGTCGAAGCGGCCGCTGTCCGCCAGTTCCTGGCGGGTCGCCAGCGCCGCCTGCTGCTGCTCTTCGTTGTGGTAGAAAACAGCCGGCTTGTACTGCGATCCCCGGTCCTGGAACTGGCCTTCGCCGTCCGTCGGATCGGTCTGCGGCCAGTACAGCTCCAGCAGCCGTTCGTACGGGAACACATCCGGCTCGAACGTGATCTGCACCACTTCGTAGTGCCCCGTCGTTCCCGTCTTGACCTGTTCGTAAGTCGGATTCTCCACGCTGCCGCCCATATAGCCCGAGAGAATGCCGCGGATGCCCGGCAGCTCTTCAAACGGCGTTACCATGCACCAGAAGCATCCTCCGGCAAACGTCGCTTTGTCGATCTTGTTCTCGCCCGCGTTCTCCGCGAAGCCTTGTTCGCTCTGCGTCATGCCCTGTCCGCTCCTCTGCTGTTCGATGATTTCGGTTCTGTGTCCGCTTCGGCGGCGCGGCGTTTATTCGCCGGCCGGCCGCAGCTCGAAATTCGGCGTGATCTCGCCGATCCGTTCCTTGCGCGCGTTCAGCACCGGCGCGTAAACGTAATCCGCCAGTTCTTCGAACTGTTCGTCCGTTCCGATGCCGAGCTGCTTGAGCACTTCCATCGCGGCGACGGACGTCGCCCGTTCGCTGCCGTCTTCCACTTTGACCACGATTCCGATTCCCCGGTCCGCCACGCCGATGCACTGCACGCCTTCCGCCCCGATCTTCGTGACCAGATTGCCGCCGAATACGCGCATGACGTCGGTATCGAACCGGTGGGCGCCCGCGACCATTTCCGGCCGATTCGTCATACCGGTGCGGATACGGTTCAGCGATTCGGCATGAACTTCGGATACATGGCCTTCCGGCTTGGCCAGGCGGGCAAAGCCCAGCGCCGCGTTATACAGCGGCAGCCGGTGCACCGGCACGCCGCAGCCGTCGACGCCGATTCCGATCCGCTCGGCCGGCAGGCCGCAGATATCGGACACGACGGACAGGATGCGCTGCTGGTGCGGATGATCGATCTCGCGGTATGTCCGCGTATCCTCGTGCAGATGCACGGCCGTCAGCAGCATGCCGGAATGTTTGCCGGAGCAGTTGCTGAATACCGGCGTAAGCTCGCGGCCTTCGCGGATCAGCTCGCGGTAGCTGGCGCTGTCGCGGGGAATATGCGTGCCGCACTGCAGGTCGTTTTCCGACAGGCCGGCGCGCGACAGCACGTCCAGCACGGTACTCCGATGAATCGGCTCGCCGCTGTGCGAAGCGCAGCTCAGCGAGATTTCGGCGTCGCCGTATCCGTAAGCGTCCGCCGCTCCGGATTCCAGCAGCGCAACCGCCTGGAACGGCTTCATCGAAGAGCGCGGGAAGGTCAGCCGGTCCGGATCGCCCACGCTGTACAGAAGGCGGCCGGCGGTGTCCACGACCGCGACGTGAATTTCATGGTTGCTTTCGATATACTCTCCCCGGGAAACTTGTACATCCTGCGGCATCGGTTGATCTCTTCTTTCCGTATATAATTATGATGAGTAGGGATCGGGTCCCGGTACTTATTTGGCCAGTTCGTAAATCGCGCGCGCGTAAATGGCGGTCGCTTTCAGCAGATCGTCGATCTCGATATATTCGTCGGCCTGGTGCGCGGTCATTTCTTTGCCGGGGAAGCAGGCGCCGAACGCCACGCCCTTGGGCATAAACCGCGCATAGGTGGCGCCGCCCGTCGTCAGCAGCGTCGGCTCGTCGCCGGTCACTTCCGCGTAGGCGGTTTGCAGCGCCGCGATCACCGGCTCGTTCCGGTCCACATGGTGCGATCCGATCTCCCGCACATCGGCGATGCGGAAGCCGAACCCGTCCACCGCTTCTTCCAGCTGTCCTTTGATCCGGCCGTAGTCGGCGGTCACGGGGCAGCGGGCCGTGAACTGGATCTCCGTGTCGCTTTCGCCCAATCCGAAACGCAGAACGCCGGGATTGACCGACAGCGCCCCGGTCACCTCGTCGCGGCAGGCGATGCCGATTCGCTCGCCTTCGAAGTCTTCGTGCAGCAGATTCAGCAGCCCGATAAACGCTTTGGCTTCGGGCTGCACCGGCGCGTCCTGCAGGAACGACGCCAGCAGCGTGCCGGCGTTGACTCCGCTTCTCGGTTCGGAGCCGTGCGCTGATACGCCCAGCAGCGTAAACATCGCCTGGCCGGCGTTGATTTCCGCTTCGCCTTCGACTCCGCGCTCGCGGCAGAAATCCCCGAACGCTTCCACAAGCGCGCGAACGTCGCCGCTCAGCACGGCATGGGCGCGTTCCGGCACCATATTGACCCGGACTCCCGCTTCGAACGATTCGAGCTTCGCCAGCGACTTGGTCGTTTCCGGCGCCTGCTTGGGCACGAGCGTCGGATTGAACTGTCCTTTTTCGGCATAGATGATCGGGAAATCCGCGTCCGGCGAAAATCCGGTCGTCGGCATGCCTTCCTTCTCGGCGTAATAACGCATGCAGCTCATGCCGCTTTCTTCGTCCGTGCCGAAGATCAGCCGCACGTTCTTGCTCAGCGGCAGACCTAGATTCATCACGATCCGAAGCCCGTACAGGGCGGCGAGCGTCGGCCCTTTATCGTCGATCGCCCCGCGCGCGTACAGCCGGCCGCCCCGGATCGCCGGCTCGAACGGAGGGCTGGTCCACGTTCCGGCAGCCGGAACGACGTCGAGATGCCCCAGCACGCCGATCGTCGACGCCGGGTCGTGATCGCCGTACTGCGCGTATCCGGCGTAACCGTCCACGTTCCCGACATCGAGTCCCGCGTTCTCCGCGAGTTCGAGCATATAGTCCAGCGCTTCGCCGATCCCGCGTCCCATCGGGTTCTTTTTCGTCATGGTCGCCGGTTCTTTGACGCTTTCGATCCGCAGCAGGCCCTGCAGGTCTTCCAGCAGGCTTTCCCGCCGTGCTTCCGCTTCTTTTTGCCAATCGATCATCGGTGTCTCGTTCCTCCTTTGGATGCAAAGCTTCGGCTGTGCGGATGTCCCGCCGTCCGGTTTACTGCGCTTGTCCTTCTGCCGGTCTGCCCGGCTCGCCCTTTATCTTACCACTATTTTCGGCCGAATGACGAATCGCTTTCTCCGCTTCCAGCAGCAGTTCCGACAGCCGCTTCACGTCGACCGGTTTGTTCATGTATTCGTCCATTCCGGCTTCCAGGCAGCGCTGGCGATCCTCCTGCATGGCGTTCGCCGTCACCGCGATAATATACGGCCGGCCATGGCCGGGCGGCTGCCGCCGCAGCGTTTGCGTCGCCGCGATTCCGTCCATGCGGGGCATCTTGACATCCATCAGAATAATATCGTAACCGGAGCCGTAAGCGGCTTTAACCGCTTCTTGGCCGTCCGCCGCCAGGTCGGCTTTGTAGCCGAGCTTGTCCAGCAGCCGCTCCATCACCATCTGATTGACTTTGTTGTCCTCGGCGACGAGAATGCGCAGCGTGCGTTTCCCCGGGCTGTCGGCAAAAGCCGACGTTTCCTCGCGCTTGGGCATCAAATCGATGGACGAACGTTCCGCCTCGATCGAGAACCGAAACAGCGAACCGGTTCCCGGTTCGGAGCGCACTTCGATGCGGCCGTTCATCAGTTCGATCAGCCGCTTGGTAATCGCCAGGCCGAGACCCGTTCCTTCGGGACGGTTGGCGATAAAGTTGTCGAGCTGGTAAAAAGGATCGAACAGCTGCTCCGCGCGCTCCTGCGGAATCCCCCGGCCGGTGTCGCGAATGCGGAACAGCAGCCGGATCCGATCGGGCGAAGCCGGCGCGTCTTCCGCGTCCACCGCGACGAAAACGCCGCCTTCATCCGTATATTTTACGGCGTTGGCGACCAGATTGATCAGGATCTGCTTCAGCTTGTGCGGATCGGCGACCACGATTTCCGGCACGCGCGGCGAAACGGACAACCCCAGCTCCAGCCCTTTCGCTTTCGTTTCCGCCAGCAGAATATCGAACGAATGGGACACGTCTTCGCGCAGGTTCATCGGCTCCGGCTGAAGTTCGGCTTTGCCGGCTTCGATCTTGGAGAAATCCAGGATATCGTTGATGATCCGCAGCAGCGAATCCCCGCTGCGCCGGATCACTTCCACGTACTGCCGCTGCTCTTCGGTCAATTCCGTCGTTTCCAGCAGCAGCTGCGTCAGCGCGATCACCCCGTTCATCGGCGTGCGGATCTCATGGCTCATCACGGCCAGGAATTCGCTTTTGGTCCGGTTCATCCGTTCCGCCGCTTCTTTCTCGATCAGCAGACGTTTGTGCTCCGTAATGTCTTTCGCCAGAATATAACAGCCCACCTGCCGGCCGCCGACGATAATCGGAGCCGTGGAAGTCAGCACTTCCGACTCCGATCCGTCCGCGCGGCGGACGCGCACCGTGTTGCTGAAATCCGTCCCGTCCGTTTCCGGACTTCGCACGATGCCGTCCAGCGTCCCCGCCGCGAGCCAGTCTTGAAAACGCCGGCCGATCATCTCCGCGATTGTCAGCCCGGTCAGCTTCTGGGCGGTGGGATTCGTATTGATGACGCGGCCTTCGGAATCGATCGAGAACACGGCGTCGTGGTTATGGCGCTTGAGCGAAGTATACCGTTCGACCGATTCCTGCAAGCGCCGTTCGGAACTGCGGAACTCGGTCACGTCGCGGCAGATTACGGCGTAGCCGGCCGGACTTTGCGCGTCGCCGAGCGGAAAAGCGGACAGCAGCAGATCGAGCGGCGCGCCGTTTCTCGCTTTGGCCGAAGCGTAGAAGCGCCGGCTTCCTTCCGCGGTCCGTACCCCGAATGCTTCCGTTTCAACGCCGTATTCGAAGCCGAGGCGTTCGAACAGCTCGTGCTGCGAACAGCCGAGCAGCTCCCGCTGCGGCCAGCCGAAGATCTCTTCGACCGCGGCGTTGGCCTGGACAAGCCGCTTCTCTTCATTAAAGAGGCAAACGGGATCGAGGTTGTTCGTAATCAGCGTTTCGAGCTGCACGGCCGTCGTTTGGCGCTCCATGCCCTCGGCCCGCCCCCGCTCTTCTTTCTCCCGCCGCCCGGCCGGCGAAGCGGCGCCGGCTTCGCGTCCGCTTTCGGCAACAGCCGAAACGGCAAATTCCAGATCGGTCATCGTGTAGTCGTGCGTCCGCATCAATCGAACCTGCCGCGAAGCCGGGATCGAACCCGCTTCGTAGGCGCAAACCGACAGCAGACGGAATTGTTCCGCGCCACGATCGATCGGCTGTTCAAAAAAAACCGGTTCCCGCCCGGCGGCCGCGTCTTCGCGCAGCGCGTGCGCCCAGATACGGACTGCGGATTTCGCGGCCGCGAAAGGTTCCAGCAGCTTCGCCCCGTGCTCCGCGGCGCGGTCGCCGCGAATACTTGAATCGTTATCGTAAAAATGCCGCGCGTCGATATAAACGACTCCGGCCCGCTGCTCCGCGTTCAACTCCCGGGCGATTTTGCCGCGAATCCGCCCTGCCCGTTCGGAGCTTTCGATCAAAATAGGGATTTCCCCTGCCCGCGCGCCCGAAATCAGGTAGGCGGCCGCGTTTTCTTCGTAAACTTCCGGATCGTCGTAGAGGTATAAAATATGTCCGCCCGAAGACATATCGATCGTCCGATTCAATTTTATTATCCGCTCGTTCATGACGCACCTCGCGACTTTGTTTTAATTTTAAGCTTATTATACGACAAATCCGACATGCGGAAGACGTCGAATTTTTGTTCGCATTTTCTTTTGTTCGATCCCGCGGCGGCGGTTGAAACACTCCGCCTTTCGGGCATAAAAAAAGCTCCCGCATTATGCCGAAGCAATCAATGGGGAACCTTCTTTGTTTGTAATGCGGTCGAGAGGACTCGAACCTCCACGGGGGTTAGCCCACACGGACCTGAACCGTGCGCGTCTGCCAATTCCGCCACGACCGCTCAACGTTTGCACCGCTTATCGCGGCGACAAGATAGATCATAGCACGAGCATCAAGCAAGCGTCAATCTTTTTCCGGAAAATTTCATTTAAAACTTGCACCCGTACATGTGTTCGGTTATAATGGGAGCATAAGAACACAAGTTCCTACAAGGTGGTGAAGAGCATGACCGCTGTACAGACGACCCGAGACGAACTTTCTCTGATCAAAAGTTATTTGATGCTGACGCATATTTTAAAAGTATTCGAGAACGACGCGAAGATGCTGAAGTCCGACGAGCCGATGCAAACTTCCCCTTTATATACCGAAATGATCCGCGGCGCTTCCCAGTGCGCGGCCGTGCTCCTCTCCGGCATCCGGCGGGAGTTCAAGAAACGCAATATCCGCATTTGCGAAGTCAACCGCGGCGAAGCCGGCGTTGATGCCGACTATCTGTGCCGCGGCCTGCACGGGACGCTGCATCTCGACCGCGAGCCGTTCGACCGCGAAGCCGATCTGCGCATGCGCGCTTACATGGGTCTGGAAGTCGCCCCGGTCGTCACCGATGGCGGTCGGCAGAGTGCTCCTCCCGCCCGAAACTACGGACAACGAGCGTCTTCCGTTCCCGTCGGCAAGACTCCGTCCGTCCGCTCGTACTCTCCGGGCGCTTACGCCTGAGAAGTTTCTTTTTCCGGCCCCCGTTTCCGCCGACATCCAACACCCGATCTTATCTCCAGACTATCGAGAAACGGCGAAACGTTCACATACCCGTATTATGCCAAAAGCCCGCTTATCCGGAATCTGCCGGATGAAGCGGGCTTTTGCTTTGCCGTTTATTCGTCCGAGGCCGGCTCCGCCAGCGGATCGATCCGCTCTTCTTTGGAAGGCTGAATGATATAATTCCGGTCCAGCTTGACTACATTGCGGTTGGGCCGGCGAATCAGCACTTGCGTATCGTCCCAGGCCACGACGATGCCGCGGACATCGTTTTCTTTCAAGCCGTCCCGAACGACCCGGACTTTCTCGCCGGACAGCCGGTAGGCGTTAAGCTGCTCATCGCTGATCATGGTTGTTCTCCTCCTATAAATAAAAGCCCGCTGCGCGAAGCGCGAACGGGCTGCAAATCTTGCATGGGATCAATTCGCCGAAAGCCTCCGCCCCGGCTTAACGCTGGGCATGTTCTTTCGAATCCGTATTTTCAAACCAGAAGTCGAGCACTTTGGCCGACATCACGCGCTGTTCGACGTATTCGACCTGCTGCGCAGTGAACTCTTCTCTCCACGGAAAAGCCAGTTCTTCGCACAGATCCGCGAGAGTCAGCAGTTCCGACCAGGCCACGTAACGTTTGTACCAGAAAAACTGCGGATGTTCAATCATATAGGGATAAAGGTCGTCAAATTCCGTATGCTTACAATCCAGGGCGCGTTCGAAATGCACTTTGGCTTCGTTGACTTTTTTGATAAAAAATTCTGCGTTTACCGTTTGATCGCTCATGTTTGTCTTCCTCCTCTCCCTACTTATAAAGTATTATACGTAACATTATCGGAGGGGTAAAGCGTGAAATGAAGCTTTTTGCGGCAAAGAATGAACAGTATCCGACAGCCTAATCCGCAAAAACGATTCCGTCCTCGCCCAGCGATTCGATCCGGACCAGAGATTCCAGCCGTATCCCCTGCTCGCGCAGCATGCGCGCGCCGGACTGGAAGCATTTCTCGACTACGATTCCCGCTCCCACCAGCGTTGCTTCCGCGGAGCCGATAATTTTGACAAGACCGCGCGCGGCGTCGCCGTTGGCGATAATGTCGTCGATCAGCAAAACCCGGTCTTCTTTTTTAATAAACCTTTTGGGCAGCATTAAATCGGTCACGATTCCTTTTGTAAAAGAAGGAATGCGCTCGAAGTAGGAATCGGGGTCGGCCAGCAGCGTTTTCTTGCGCCGCGCGAACACCATCGGCACCCCGAGTTCGTAAGCGGCGGCGAACGCCACCGGTATACCGGAAGACTCGACGGTAATCACCCGCGTAACGCCGTCTTCCGCGAACCGGGCCGCAAACTCCCGCCCCATCTGCATCGTCAGCTGCGGATCGATCTGGTGATTCAGGATCGCGTCCAGCTTGAGCACCTGCTGCGAAGCGACGACGCCTTCGCGTCTGATCCGTTCTTTCAATTCTTCCATGTTCAGTCCTCCCGATACGGCTTCGTCTTTCCTGCTTACCGTACGTTTTCGTAAAAATAGCATTTTGACGGTCTTTTTTCAAGATGACACGTCATGTCGGCGCCTGAGGGCCCGCCTGTGCGAGCATGGCTCAGCTTGTCTGCCGGCCGGAAGTGGCGTAACCCAGATACAGCCGCTTGAGTTCGGAAGCCACCCGGTTGAGCGAATACTGCGATTTGGCTTTCTCGCAGGCGGTCCGGGCCAGCTCGTAGCGGTACGACGGATCGCCGATCACCTGCTCCAGCGCATCCGCCAGCGCGTCGGGATCGTCCGGCGGTACCAGCAGGCCGTTGACGCCGTGTTCGATCTGTTCGGGCACGCCGCCGACATTGGTGCCGACGAGCGCCAGGCAGCAGAGCGCGGCTTCGGCGAATACCGAACCGAACGCTTCCGCGCGCGACGGAAGCACGAAGATATCGAAGAACGGCATAAACTCTTCCGGATGCAGCGTATAGCCGTAAAAAATCGTATCGTCGTACACGCCCAGCTCCTGGGCAAGCCGCTCCAGCTCTTCTCTTGAAGGTCCGTCTCCGATCAGATGCAGCACGTACGGACAATTGCGCTGTTTGAGCAGGGCGCAGGCGCGCAGCAGGATATCGAGTCCCTTGGCCGGCACGAGGCGGCAGACCGCCATCAGCTGCGGCACTTCGTTCTCGTGCGCGACCGGCTTGAAGCGCCGCTCGTCGTAGCCGTTCGGTATAATCCGCACCCGCTCGGGATGTTCGATATAAGCGCCCATATACCGGCGAAACGCATCGGACACCGTCATCAGCAGATCGGTCTTCGCTTCGAGTTCGCGGTAGATCGAAAGCAGGAAGCGGTGTTCAAGCCCGCCTTCTTCGATCTTGCCGTTCAGGATCAATTCCCGTTCGTAACTGGAGTGGACGGTTTGGATCACCGGCGTATCCGGAAACGCCGTCTTCATCGCCAGCGCCGCGATCGGGTGATGGGCATGGATCAGATCGTAAGGTTTTTGCAGACGCAGACGGGTCCACCATAAATAATCGCGGTACGTCTGCATGTATTTCTGCACAACCGGACTTTCTGCGTACTGCGTCCAATCGAACGTTTCGAACTCGACCGTTTCCCGGCCTTTGCCCCGAATACGCTTGGGCAGCGAGAAGACTTCCATCTCCCAGCGGGCCGAAGCGAACTTTTCCTGGAGGTGCGGAATCATCGAAGATACGCCCCCCGGCTGCTCCGGCGGAAAAAATAAAGCTTGAAGCAATCTCACAGCGTCTTCCCCCTTCCACGCGTCAAACCCTCTTTCTTTGATGATAGCCTACAAGAGCGGCAAAGGTAAAGGGCAAGCGGGGGCGAAACGCGGAAACAAAATCGTCATTTTTCAAAGCGGCGGCGAAACGTACGCCGAACATGCGGAAGCGGGCACTTGCGAACCGCTCCCGGCCTGCTTGCCCAGAGCAAAAATCCGTCCGGGATGCGCCGGACGGATCGTAAAAAGCGGACTTTCCTTTTTATTAAACGAAAGCCTATTCGCCGCGCAGCGAACGAAGCTCCGCTTCCGTCAGTTCGCGGAAACTTCCGGTGTCAAGCTCGGGGTCGAGCCGCAGCGGTCCCATGGAAATCCGCTTGAGAAACATGACTTTTTTGCCTACCGCTTCGAACATGCGCTTGACCTGATGGAACTTGCCTTCCGTAATGGTCAGCCGGATATCGGAATGCGGCAATCCTTCCCGGTCGTACCGGCGGACGATCTCAAGCTTCGCAGGCATCGTTCGGTAGCCGTCGTCCAGTTCGACGCCGCGCTTGAACGCTTCGGCGTCGCTGTCGTCCACCGCGCCGGAAACGACCGCTTCGTACGTCTTGGGCACGTGCTTGCGCGGCGACAGCAGCTCGTGCGCCAGCTTGCCGTCGTTGGTCAGCAGCAGCAGACCTTCCGTGTCTTTGTCCAGCCGTCCGACCGGAAACGGCTCGAAAGCCAGATATTCGGCGTCCAGCAGATCGATTACGGTGCGGTCGCGCCGGTCCTCGGTCGCCGAAACGACGTCCTGCGGCTTGTTCAGCAGCAGGTACACAAATTCCCGGTAGCGCACTTCCGCGCCGTCGACTTCGATTGTCACGGCCTCCGGGATCACCTGGAGACCGCTGTCTTTCACCGGTTTGCCGTCGACCTTAATTCGGCCCTGCTTGACCATCTTTTTGCTTTCGCTGCGCGTGGCGACGCCCATATGCGATAAAATTTTATCCAGCCGCAGCTTTTTGCCGCCTGCTGCGCGTTCGTTTGTCATCCGTTCCATCTCCATCCTGCCGGATATTCGTTCTTGAGCACGCCGGCGGCCCATTTGCCCCAGCCGACGGAATAACCGTCGATCGTCACCAGGACATAACCTTTGGCGTCGATTCCTTGAGTTCGCGCGATCCGCTCTTCGCCGAGCGTCAGCGTCTCGCCTTTGAGATACGAGACGGCTTCCGGCAGCGCGGACGACAGATTCAGCGCCCGCGCCGATTCGCCGGGCGACAGCGCCGCGGCCAGCGCGTTCGAAGGCACGAACCGGTCGCCGGCTTTGACCATGCCGAGCTGGAAGCCGGAGCGGCGAACTTTGAGCCCGCGCAGACGCTCCGGCTCCACCGGACAGGCGTACGCGTAGCCGCCGGAGATCAGCAGCGTGCCGCGCAGCGGCGCGGTCACATGCGCCGCCAGGAAGTCGAGGCACGCGCGGCGCACCGTGCTTTCGGACGCCTCCTCGCGGATGTAGGCGTCCTTGTTTCGTCCGCGAGCCGGGCGCGCGGACTTGTCTTCGCGGCGCAGCGATGCGGCGCCGCGGTCGTCCCGGCGGCCTTTGCGCAGCGGGCCGCCGCTCTCGCGCCCGCCCGCAGCCGGGGCGGGCGGCTCCTGCCCGGCCCCGATGATCGGGCCGGGATCGGTTCCGGCGGCGCTGCCCGGCCGCGCCGCCTTTGTCCCCGTGTGCTCCAGCACGCACACGAAGTGCCCCTCGCCTTCGGCGAGATGCGGCCAGATGCGTGCCGCCCGCGCCGTCTGCGCGAGCGCTTCGGGCCGCGAGAGCGCCGGCTCCCCGCCTTGAGCCGGTTCGCGGAGCAGCGGCGACAGCCCGCCGCCGCTTTCCAGCAGGTCGGCCGTCCATTCCGGCCGACCCGGCGCAAACAGCGGCGAGTGCGGCACCTCGCCGACGACAAAGTCGGGATGGCGCGCCAGGAACAGCGCGATCATCGCTTCGTTCTCTTCCGGCGAGAACGTGCAGGTCGAATATACGATGCGGCCGCCGGGCGCCAGCATCGAGGCGACCGTGTCGAGAATATCGCGCTGCATCACCGTGCAGACTTCGACCGAATGCTTCTCCCACTGCCGGACGGCGTCGGGGTCCTTGCGGAACATGCCTTCGCCCGAGCACGGCGCGTCGATCAGGATCTTGTCGAAATAAGCCGGGAACTTCGCGGCGATCCGCTCCGGCGTTTCGTTCAGCACGACGGCGTTGCGGACGCCGTTCATCTCGATATTTTTGGCCAGCGCTTTCGTGCGCTCCCCGCTGATGTCGTTGGTCACCAGTACGCCCCGTCCGCGCAGCTTGGCCGCGATCTGCGTCGATTTGCCGCCCGGGGCGGCGCACAGGTCGAGCACCCGGTCGCCGGGTTCCGGCCGCAGCGCTTCGGCCGGCTCCATCGCGCTCGGCTCCTGGATATAGTACAGCCCTGCGTGGTAATACGGGTGCTTGCCCGGCCGGTCGTCTTCGCCGACATAGAATCCCGTTTCGCACCACGGAATAGGCTTCAGCCCGAACGGACTGACCCGCTGGAATTCTTCAAGCCCGATCTTGAGCGTATTGATCCGGATTCCCGCATGGCGCGGGCGGTCGTAGCTGGCGACAAAATCTTCGTATTCGCTTCCGAGCCAGCGCTGCATGCGCGACTCGAACAGCGGCGGAAGCTGAATGCCCATCTGGTAATCCCCGCTTTCTTGTGTGCTGTGCCGGAGCGCAAAACGGCCCGCTTCGCCTCGCGGCACGCTCGCCGCTGCCCCGCGAAGCGGGCCTGCTTTCTCCTGGCCGTGAATCGGATCGGCTCTTCAGCCGCGATTCATCGTTTTTAAGTATGCGTTTCTTCGTTATGCCGCTTCGCTCAATCCTGCGGCTTCGACTTCGGCCCGCGCGAATAGCCGGTCCGCTGCGGCGTATTCGGCGGAATGCGTTCCCAGGCCAGCCGCACCTGCTCCCGCAGGTCCGGGTCCGCGATCTCGATATCCAGATCGTAGAATTCGAACGGCGCGCGCTCGTAATTCTCCAGCCGCTCCGCATACCGGCGCGCCTGCTCTCTCAGCAGGTCCAGCCGCAGGCCCAGCGCCGTATCGGGATAAGCCGACAGCTTGTCCACCGCGCTGCGCATCATTTTGCGCGCGCCTTCGATCTTGTTGTAGACATGCGTCACTCCGCCGTTGCGGAAATGATACAGCGCCACGGCGATCTGGAGCAGTCCCGAGTACAGCGGATCGCGACCGCGCTCCAGCCACAATTCTTCGAGCACTTCATGGCATTCGAAGTAGTCGCGGTCCCGGTTGAAATAGACCAGGAAAGCGGCCAGCTTCGATTCGTTATTCATCTTCCGGGTCTTCCTCGTGCCGCGATGCGATGATCTGCTTGATTTCCTCCAGCATGGCTTTCATGCCTTCGTAATCGCGCTGCGCGAACAATTCGCCGAACGCCGCCTGATAAGCGATCGCTTCCCCGACCAGATGGTACGAATACAGCCGGTGGATCATCTTCAGCAGCGTCGATACGATATTGGCGTCGTCTTCGAACAGCTTCTGCGCGTCCAGGATCTCTTCGCGGATACTCGACATTTCGCTGTCCAGCACGGACGCGGCCTGCGCCGATTTTTGCAGCCGGAGACGCATATCGCCCGGCAGGCCGCCGCGGTATTTATAATTCAGCGAGTGCTCGATCGTCGCCCAGAAATTCATCGCCAGCGTGCGAATCTGGATCTCGGCCAGCACGATTTTTTGTTCCATGGCGGTCTGCACCGGATAGCGGATAATCATATGGAAGCTGCGGTAGCCGCTTTCTTTGTAATTGGTGATGTAGTCTTTTTCGTATAAAACGGTCAGGTCTTTGCGCGCGCGGATATATTCGGCCACCCGGCGGATATCTTCGACGAACTGGCACATGATGCGGATGCCGGCGATGTCCTCGATGCCTTCTTCGAGCTTGTCCATCGGGACATCCAGGCGTTCGGCTTTTTCAAGAATGCTCGTAATCCGCTTGACCCGTCCCGTGACGAACTCGATCGGCGCATACTCTTCGCGCTTTTTGAGCTCGGAGCGCATCGTTTTGAACTTGACTTTCAGTTCTTCGACCGTCTGTTCATATGGAAGCAAAAATGTTTCCCAGTTTCTACCGTCCATGCTATGTGCCTCCTCGTCTTCCTTCACCCTTTTAACGGTGGTCGGCGCCGACCGCCTGGGAGATATGGGTGAACCCGTCCGTGCGCAGCAGCCGCTTGAGTCCCTCATGCAGCGCCCGGTTGACTTCCGGTCCTTCATAGATCAGCGCCGTATAGATTTCGACCAGGCTCGCGCCGGCGCGAATCTTCGCATACGCGTCTTCGGCGGTGAAAATGCCGCCGCTGCCGACGATCGGCAGCCGGCCGTTCGTCTGCGCGTAGACGCGCCGCACGATCTCGGTCGACCGGGCTCTCAGCGGCATGCCGCTGAGGCCGCCGGTTTCCCTGCGGTTGTCGTGCGCCAGCCCTTCGCGCGACAGCGTCGTGTTGGTCGCGATTAGACCCGACACGCCTCCGGCCGCGATCGTATCCACGGTCTGCTCCAGTTCTTCGTCGCCGAGATCCGGCGCGATCTTGACGAATACCGGCTTAGGCTTTGCATCGCCCGCCTGGCGGGACAGCTCGGCCGCCACCGCCGACAGCAGCAGCTTCAGTTCGTCGCCGTGCTGCAGCCTGCGCAGATCCGGCGTATTCGGCGAACTGATATTGACCACGAAGAAATCGGCATGCGGATACAGCGTGCGGATACAGCGTTCGTAATCGAGATGCGCCTCTTCGTTCGGCGTAACTTTGTTCTTGCCGATATTCACGCCGATCGGCACGGGACGGCTCTTGAGCGCCGCCAGCCGACCGGCCATGGCTTCCGCGCCTTCATTGTTGAAGCCCATCCGGTTGACCAGCGCGCCGTCCGGCGGCAGCCGGAACAGCCGGGGCTGCTCGTTGCCGGGCTGGGCGAGCGGAGTGACCGTTCCGACTTCCATAAAGCCGAAACCGATCGAAGAAAATCCGGGAACGGCTTCGGCGTTCTTGTCGAGTCCGGCCGCAAGTCCGACCGGCGAAGGGAAAGACAGTCCCGCCACTTCGACGGCCAGCGATTCGTCGGGCTTGACGCCGTACATGCCGCGCAGCAGCGGCAGTCCGCCGGGCGACGCCGCCGCCCGGCGCATGCCGTCGATGACCAGATGATGGGCCTTCTCAGGGTCCATCCGGAAAAACAGCGGTTTGGCAACACTTCGATACAGCAAGCGGTTCACTCCCATTCTCTACTCGGAGCGCCGGCCGCGCCGAAGACGGACCTCCTTTCGGAAGCTCCGCCGCGGCGCCCGATCGGCGCGCCGTAACTCTCTTAATTTTACCCGGAACCCCGTTAAAAGAAAAGCGCTTCAAAAAGCATTCAGGCTATCGAGAAAGCCGGGTATTGTTCCAACCGGAAAATAGCGGCACAGGTACACTTATTTGGGGCGAAACCCTTCGATTTCTTCAAATAGCTACGCAGGTACAGCTATTCGGCAGCCAAAGACCGAATCGAAGCGGAAAAGCTCAAAATAGATGTATCCGTGCAGTTATTTGCTCGAAAACGTAAGATCAAGCCTGAATAAGGGCCTATACGCAGCTATTTGGATTCTTATTGCCGCTTGCTTTATTTCTACAGCCCTTTCCCCGACCTCTCCTTCCAATCGAACCTACCTAATTAGGTTTACATCCAATCGTTTCTCGACAATCCGAGCGCTTCAAAAAGCACTGTTGTGCCGCGGGTTCGCGGTGCGGGCTGCACGGCGCGAATCGGGCGCGGGCATGAATCGCCGGCCCGGCCCGAAGAAATTCCGTCAAGAAATCCGGTGGTGTTTTGCCGAAAAGAATCTTACAATAAAGAGAAGGAAGGAATTCGAAGCCGGCCTGCGGGCTGGCGGCGGGATGCCGCGACGCGGACTCTTTCCGCTCTTTATCCGACTACGACCAGCAAAGGAGAAGATTCAAATGGCCGCCAAACGCAAACCGCCCGCCATTCAACAGAAGAAAGAAGAAGTTAACCGCAAAGCCGCTCTCTGGATCGGGGGCAGCATTGCGCTGTTCGTGCTTGTGGTCAGCGCGCTGCTCGTCTGGGCGCAGGGCTGAGCCCGCCCGTGTACGAAAGCCGCTCCGCGATAAGCCGGGTTCCGGGCAGCTTTCGCTTTGTTTCACGCTCCGACAGCAGGACTTTCACTCAGTTCAGCCATTTATAAACTTTACGGTCGTTGGTCTGGTCCTGACGGTTCTGCGACTGAAAACGCTGTCCGGGGACGACCGTTTCCTCGGGCAGTTTGTTGTCGGTCAGCGTGACTTGGGTGCCGGACGGCACGAGATCGAACAATTCCTCGATATCAGCCTGGTTCATCCGCACGCAGCCGTGCGATTCGTCGCCGCCGATGCTGTCCGGGTCGTCCGTGCCGTGGATCGCGTAGTCGGTATCCGAGAGCTGCATCCCCCGGCTGCCGAACTCGCCGTCGGACCGCCCGTTCGGGTTCACCACTTTGTCGGTGACGGTGTACGTTCCCGCCGGCGTCTTGTCTCCGCCCAGGCCCACTTCGTAATTGCGCAGCAGCACTTCGCCGCTGACGACCGCCAGGCGATGGCGGCCGCGGTCCACGATAATCTCCAGCGGCTCCGTAAAGTACGGCACGCCGCCGAGCGAAGCCGCCGACACCGGTTCGCCGCTCGGCGGAAGCGGCGACTGTCCCATGGCCTCCCGCTTCAGCATAATGCCGAGATTGTCGAACGCGCGCCGCATCTCCGGCGTGGCTCCGGAGATCGTATTGTCCGGAAACGGCCGCTTCAGCTGTTCCAGACTATCCGGCAGCTTGCCGCTGCTGGCGCGATAAGCGGTCATCGCGCTGCCCAGCGCGGCCAGGCTTTCCTGCTCGCCGGCCCAGGCCGCCGCGGCGCGGCGGAGTTTCCCGGAATCCGGCGGCTTGCAGTCGCACGTCTTGGGATCGTAACTGCGCAGCACGCTTTCTCCGGCGGCTTCGCCGGGCGCAAGATCCGCCGTCACCGGAAGTTTCCGGTTCCAGATCAGCCATTTCCCTTTGCGGCCCAAGCCCAGCACATGCGCGGACGAATCTCCGCCGCTTCGCATATACTGCGCGGCGGCCGTGCCCAGCGCGGCGGGGCTTCCGCTCTCGACAGCCGTAAATACGTTCGCCGCCGCGGTCGGCGCCGATTTCGCAGACAGCGACGGCAGCGAGATCCCCGGCGCCTCGGCGTTGCGGAAGCCCGCCAGCAGAAGCAGCACGCCCAGCAGCAGCCATCTGCGGCGGTTCGCGGCCTTTTTGTCGCGCCGCTTCGCCGCTTCGTGCAGCTTGGCTTCGTACTCTTCCAGAATATCTTCCGGCACCTGGGCGTGTTCGTACGCTTCGTAGATCTCGCGCGCCTGGTTGAAGCAGTAATTCGCTTTGCCCGGCTGTCCGTCGGCCTCGTATTCCTTGCCCAGCAGATACCAGGCCATTTTATTATCGGGATGCTCGCGCACGTATTTTTTCAAATGGGGAAAACGCTTCATGACCCTCCGCTCCTTACGCGCCAGGCGCCTCCTCCGGCAAAACCCGCCAAAAAAGCGCCTCCCCGCCTGAGCATTCAGGAGAGAGACGCTTGATCTCGGATCTGCCCTGTATTCGGCGCTTGCGAGTCGAATCAGCCTTCTTTGTTAAACGGTTCGTCCGCGATCACGATCGAGTCCGTCGGACATCCGTCGCAGGCGTCCAGCATATCTTCGTGCATGTCTTCCGGAATTTCCGTCGTGCCGTGGTTCGAATCGCCGCCGAAGATCACTTCCGCAAGGCCCTCGTCGTCGTAATCGTAAATATCCGGAGCGGTCGCGCCGCACGCGCCGCAGGCAATACAAGTATCCTTGTCAACCCAGGTATACTTCGCCATGTGTAATTCCCTCCTATATACTGTCTATCGGCTGCGCCGATTTCCCTGAAATAAGACTCTCTACGGAACCTTTATCCCTATAACTATAATATAAACCCTTTTTTATTTCAATGCGCTTCTGGGCCCGATTCTCGGCTTCCTTTCACTCGTCTTCCTCGTCTTTGTTTCTTTCGCCGTGGAAAGAAATGCCCGGCGTCCGCCCCGCCTTGATGCGCCGGATGCCGTCTTCGCCCAGCATACCCGCCGTCATCAGCGCGTCGTCCCCGAATTTATCGCGCAGCTTGTCCATCACCTCGGTCAGCTTTTCCCGCTTCGGCTGCCGCTCGTAATCGAACAGGTCGAGCTGGATCGCAGCCGACTTTTTGTCGGAAAGACTCTGCGCCGCCACGCCGAGCAGCCGCACCGGACGGTCCGCGCCCCAGTGCTTCAAATAGAGCGCCTTGGCTTCGCGGAAAATATCGTCCGCCGCCTCCGTCGGGATCTCCAGCGTGCGCGATCTTGTGATCGTCTTCATCTCCGGCGTGCGGATCGTGATCTGCACCGCGCCCGCCAGCAGTTCCTGCCTGCGCATTCGCCGCGCGACCTGGTCGCTCAGATTGAGCAGCACTCTCAACGCTTCGTCGTTATCCGTAACGTCATGGGGCAGCGTCGTCGTATGCCCGACCGACTTGCTCGGCTCGCGCTCGGGATGCACCTCCGCGTTGTCCTGCCCGTTCGCCGCCCGCTTCATCCAGGCGCCGAACACGCCGAACGACGCCTCCAGCCTTTTTTCGTCCGTTTGCGCCAGCTCGCCGATCGTGCGGATGCCGAGCCGGTTCAGCTTCTCCGCCGTTTTCGCCCCGACGCCGAACAGTTCGCCGCACGGGCGGTTCCACAGCGTTTGCGGCAGATCGCGGATGCGCAGCACCGAAATGCCGTTGGGCTTTTTCATATCCGAAGCGATCTTCGCCAGCAGCTTGTTAGGCGCCACCCCGATCGAGCACGGCAGCGACAATTCGTCCTCGATGCGCCGCTGGATCTCTTCCGCGATCTGCATCGGCGTGCCGAACTGCTTCGAGCCGGTAATATCCATATAACACTCGTCGATCGAAGTCGCCTGGATCATCGGGGTATAGCTGTACAGAATCTCCCTGAACGCGCGCGAATAAGCTTTGTACAATCGAAAATCGGGTTTAATCAGCGTCAGCGACGGACAAAGTTTCAGCGCCTGGTGCACCGTCATTCCCGTCCGCACCCCCGCCTTTCTCGCCGGATAGGAGCTGGTGACGACGATCCCCCGCCTTTTCTCGCTGTCCCCGGCCACCGCCGTCATCCTGCCCCGGTACAGCTCCGGATTCTCGGCTTCGTGCACCGAACAATAAAACGCGTTCATATCCACATGCAAAATGACCCGCCCTTTGGCCGGGTAATACCGATCCACGTCCGTCACCCGCTCCCCTCCTTCCCGTTTCTTTTGACTCTCGCTTGCCTCTTTGCCGCTCTTGGCTCTTGTCTATTCTTCTTTTTCTCTTCCCGCCTCCAAAAAACGGAGCGCAGCGCAGCCAATGTGTAGAGAAAGTCCATTCTCAAGAAAAGAGAGCAGAGGCAGAGGAAAAGTTTTGCGAAGGAGACCTGGCGTTCTACAGACTTTCGCAGAAAGTCACCTCGGAAGCGTAAACTATTGAAACCGGGAAGATACCGCTTAAATCTAATCAATCTTCCTGGTTTCAACAAGCGACCTAAATTCTTTCGAAGAAAGACATCTCGGAAGCCTACGCTAACGGAATTTACTCGGCGCCGCCGCGCTCTTTTCTTTACAACTTGGACTTTTTCTACACATTCCCAAAAGTGAAGCGCCGTTTTCCCCCTTCATTTTACCGCAAATTTAATCCACTGCACACTATACCGGTTTAACGCGTTCATGTTATAATCGACAATTAATACCGACCGAAAGGGGCAGTTCCATGACACGGTCCATCAGCATTTTCGATACGACGCTAAGAGACGGTACGCAGGGGGAAGGGATCAGCCTGTCGGCGGACGACAAGCTGAAGATCGCCGTCAAGCTCGACGAGCTCGGCGTTCATTATATCGAAGGGGGCAACCCGGGCAGCAACGGCAAAGACATCGAATTCTTCCGCCGCGTGCAGACGCTGGGCCTGCGGGCGAAGATCGTAGCATTCGGCAGCACCCGGCGCAAAGGGGCTTCGGCCGAGGGCGACGAGAATCTGCGCCGCATCGCCGAGTCGGGCGCGCAGGCGGCATCGCTGGTGGGCAAAGCCTGGGACTTCCACGTTCACACGGCGCTGCAAACAACGCTGGAGGAAAATCTGGCGATGATCGCCGATTCGATCTCCTATTTGAAAAAGCGCGGGCTCGAAGTGCTGTTCGACGCCGAGCATTTCTTCGACGGCTACAAAAACAACGCGGATTACGCACTGTCGGTGCTGCGTGCGGCGGCGGACGCCGGCGCGGACTGGCTCGTGCTGTGCGACACCAACGGCGGCACCATGCCCGGCGAGATCGGCGCAATCCTTTCCTCGCTGATCGACAAGATGCCGGACTCCCGATTCGGCATCCATACCCACAACGACTGCGAGCTGGCGGTGGCGAACGCGCTCAGCGCCGTCGGCGCGGGCGCGCTCCAGGTCCAGGGCACGATCAACGGTTACGGCGAGCGCTGCGGCAACGCCAATCTGTGCTCGGTAATCCCGAATCTCCAGCTCAAACTCGGCCTGGAGTGTATTCCCGGCGACAGGCTGGCGCAGCTGTCGTCGGTCGCGCGCTATGTCGGAGAGATCGCCAACGTGCATATGCCGGCGGGCCAGCCTTATGTGGGCGCCGCGGCATTCGCGCACAAAGGCGGCATTCACGTCTCGGCCATCCTGCGCGATTCGCGCACCTATGAGCATATCGCGCCGGAACTCGTCGGCAACAAACAGCGGGTGCTCGTGTCCGAGCTTGCGGGACAAAGCAACCTGATCTCCAAAGCCGCCGAACTGGGCGTCACGCTCGATCCCAAAAGCCCGCAGGCCTCCGAAACGATCGGACGGATCAAAGAGCTGGAACACCAGGGCTACCAGTTCGAAGGCGCGGACGCTTCGCTCGAACTGCTGCTGCGCGAAGCCGGCGGCGAGGTGCGCGAGCTGTTCGTGTTCGAATCGTTCAAGATGCTGGTCGAGAAATCGGCGGGCCGCCCGGTCGTATCCGAAGCGTTCGTCAAGCTTCGCGTCGGCGGCGAAAGCCTGTACACGGCCGGCGAAGGCAACGGTCCGGTCAACGCGCTCGACAACGCGCTGCGCAAAGCGCTGCTGCAGTACTATCCGCAGTTGACGGATATGCATCTGAGCGATTACAAAGTCCGCGTGCTCGACGACAACGAAGCGACGGCGTCCAAAGTCCGCGTGCTGATCGAATCGCGCAATACCGAAAATACCTGGAGCACCGTCGGCGTGTCCGGCAACGTGATCGAAGCGAGCTGGGAAGCGCTGGTCGACAGTATGCGCTACGCGCTGCTCGGCCAGGAACCGGCCGTCCCGGCTGCGGTTTCCGAACCGCGTCCCGGTCTGCTCAACCATTAACGGGTAAACAAAAAAAGCGGCTTCCCGCCGCAGCGGAAAGCCCAATTATGAGAGGGGTAAACATGGGTGGCAGGGCATGAGGGAAATACGGCGCGCCCCATAAGGCGGGTACCGGGTTCCGCACGAACTCCGGTCCCGCGCCGGACGCGCAATTTCCGTTCATCAACCTGCGGGTGGTTCAGGGTACTTCGCAGCGGGCGGCATGCGCACCGGCCCTGCGGCCGATTCGCGGCGTAGCGCCTGACCCGCTGCCTGCTTTTCTATCTCGTCCGCGCCGTCCCCGAAGCGGCATCCGTCCGCAGCCGTATCCGCCGCTCTTCCAAGCGGCAGACCGGCTTGCGGGCTTTTTTTGTCGCGTCCGCTTCTTATAAAAAGTCCCGCGCGGACGGGGATCGATCGGTTTGTTTTGCCCGTTTACGTATGGCTGAGTCTCGCGTACAGATCGCCGAGCGTCGAAATCTGCTCTTCGCGCACGCGGTTCATATATCCTCCCCACAGCTTCGCGGTCATGAGCGAGTCGCCCAGCGCGTGGTGCCGCTCGCGGATCTCGATCCCTTCTTCCTCCAGCAGTTCGTCCAGCCCGTAGCCGGATCTGGCCGGATTCAGCAGCCGCGCGATCATCATCGTGTCGATCACCCGATGGGTCAAATGCGCTTTCGACGTTTTCCAGAGCGCCGTATTAAGAAAAGCTTTGTCGTGCGCGCTGGCATGCGCGACCAGCACGCCGTCGCCGATAAACGCCATAAAGTCGTGCAGCGCTTCGATCAGCGGCGGCGCTTCGCGCACCATATCGGGCGTGATGCCCGTAAGTTCCGTAATATGCGCCGGAATATCCGCGCGCGGATTGACGAGCGAGTAGAACGTTTCCTGCTCCAGTACGCGCTGCCCTTTCATCTTCACGGCTCCGAACGACAGGATTTCGTCTCCGTGCTGGGAATTGAAACCCGTCGTTTCCAGATCGAACACGACCGTCTCCAGCTCCGTCAGCGGAGTGATCAGCGCTTCCGGCCGGCGCTGGTCCCGGCTGAGCGAGCGGATAAACGCCATCTGCTGGGCGCTCTGCCCGCCGAATACCGAGGCTACCGCCGAGGGCACGCCCCCGCTGCGCAGCATATTCCAAAACCCGCTTCTCGACCCGGCCGGCTCTTTCATGCGCGTCTCCTTTCCGCAAATCGAAGCTGACGCTGAAGGACGCGGTGCAGTTTGCGTACCAGAACCAATCCTTCGCGCAGTTCGTAAAACCGCTCTTTCTTCTTCAATTCTTCGTTCGGCAGATAACCGCTGCTGCCCAGCAGTCCGCTCTCTTCGCGCACGGATGTCATGCCGCGCAGCCGCAGCGCCACTTTGAACGCTTCATGCGTCGGTTCCACCAGAGGCAGCGAAGCGGCTTCGAACTGAATCAGCCGCTCCAGTCTCCGCAGCGTCGACGACTCTTCGATATCGTGCTGGAGCGCCAGGCATCTGACCGCGTTGACCAGCGGAATATAGATGCCGTATTTGACGTCGAAATCGCCGGCATGATCGCCGAAGCGCTCGGTCATGACCTGGCCCAGCACATTCAGCGTTTTTTTGTGGCGGACCGTATTGCGCAGAATGGCGGCGTGCAGTTCCGTGTTGCCGCGCAGCCCGTCGTAGAACTCTTTTTTCCAATCTTCCGCCAGTTCCGCTTCTCCGGCGATAAAACGCAGATCCGACGAAATCATCAGATAGCGGACCGGTTCCCAGCTGAGGTCGCCGCGCCATTCTTCCAGCTGCTTCGCCCACTCGGACGACGACTTGCGCCATCTGGCTTCGGAACACATCACTTTCCCTTCGCATTTCTCGTAGCCGGCCGTTTCCAGAATATCCGTCAGGCGTCGGCCGAATTCGGCAAAATAAACGTCTTTCGCTTCATGGTGATCGTCGGACAGGATCAGCCCGTTGTCCTGGTCGCTCCAGAGCGTCTGCTCCCGTCTGCCCGCGCTGCCGAAAACGACGAACGCATAAGAGACGGGAGGCGGACCGTAGCCCGCCTCCCCCATCTCCCGCTCGCATAAGGCGACAGCCCGCTTCATCAGCGCATCGTGCATTTCGTTGACCGCCCGGTTCCAGGCAATCTCGTCCGCATCGCCGCGGCTTTCAAGCAGTTTGCGCTGCAGGATCACCCGCTCTGCGCGAAGTTCTTCGGGGGACGCGATCCGCAATCCGTGTTCGTTGTCCGTGAATAAGTGGTCCGTGTACGATTCGTGCGGTTTCACCGGCGTCCCCCTTTCCCATTCCTTGTTTGCGTTTCATTACCCGATACAGTCCTTATTGGACGCGCTGCTAAAGGGAATTTTTTCAAAAAGCAACTCGATTTAAGTCAAATTGGGATTGGCCGTCGTGCGTTTGCCGTTCGGATCGGGATTCGTCGGCCCGTGGAACGTGGTGTCCCCCGCCATTTTCATTTGTTCCGGATAACCGTAGTTGCCGTGTTCGCTGATATCCAGCCCCATCATTTCTTCTTCTTCCGTCACGCGGATGCCCATTGTGGATTTCAAGACGAAGAATACGACGAATGTCACAGCGGCGACGAACGCCAGCGTTCCGATAACGCCCAGCGCCTGAACGCCGAGCTGGTGCAGACCGCCGCCGTAGAACAGGCCCGCCTGGCCCAGACCTTTTGCGGAAGACAGTTCCGGCACTGCGAAGAATCCTGTGCAAAGCGCGCCCCAGATGCCCGCGATCCCGTGTACCGAGAAGGCGTAAACCGGATCGTCGACGCCCGCTTTTTCAAACCACTGCGCCGTGAAGAAGGTCAGCACGCCTGCGACCAGACCGATCACGACCGCCGCCCAGGGAGCGACAAACGCGCACGAGCCGGTGATTGCGACCAGAGCCGCCAGCACGCCGTTGAGCATGCTCGGGATATCGGCTTTGCCGAATACGACCCAGGAGATCAGCAGCGCCGCGACGCCGCCGGCCGCAGCCGCGATATTGGTCGTCAGGGCGACGTAGCCGAAAAATCCGTCCATGACCGTCAGCGCGCTGCCCGGGTTGAAGCCGAACCAGCCGACCCACAGGATGATAACGCCCAGTACCGACAGCACCTGGTTGTGTCCGAGAATGCTGTTGGGTTTGCCGTCTTTGCCGTACTTGCCCAGACGGGGCTTGAGCATGATCGTCGCGACCAGAGCCGCCGTGGCGCCCGTCAGGTGGACGACCGTCGAACCGGCGAAGTCCTGCATGCCCAGCGATCCGAGCCAGCCGCCGCCCCAGACCCAGTGCGCGATGACCGGATAGATAATGATGGTGAAGATCGCGCCGAACACTATGTAGACGCTCAGTTTGGCGCGCTCGGCCAGTCCGCCGCCGGCAATCGCCAGCGACACCGCCGCGAACGCGAGGTGGAACAGGAACATCAGGGAAACCGGAAGTCCGAAGCCGTTAACGGAATCGAACGAAGAACTCATGCCTTCTCCGCCGAAGAAGAAACCGCTCAGACCGAAGAATCCGTTGCCGTTGCCGAAACCGAAACCAAAGCCGAATGCCCAGAACGCAAGACTCGCCACGCCGAACGACAGGATGGTCTTGCCCGCCACGTGGCCGGCGTTCTTCATGCGCACCGAGCCCGCTTCCAGCAAAGCGAAACCGGCCTGCATAAAGATAACCAGTACCGCCGCCAGAAACACGAATGCCATATTCACGCCGTTTTGCAGCATATCCGCCGTCGGTGCTTCCGCTTCCGCCGCGTATGCGCTCAGCGGAAACGCCGTTACCGCCAGCGCCGCTCCAAGCCCTGCCCACCATTTCTTTGTCATTTCCCCACGCCCTCTTCATGTTATTTTTTCTAACACAATGTGAAACTCTTGGTGTCATTATAAACCGCGGCAAGAAAGCTGACAAGTACATTTTCATAAAAAAACAGAATTTATTTCATGATTTTTTTTCGAACGATAAAGCTATGCCGCATTAACGCGTTTTTGTAAACCGTAACGTTTGACTGTACGCTTTGAATTGGCTATAATTAAATTTGTCAAACCTATCTTTTTACAGCAGCTTACTTTTGTTAGTTTTCAGGAAAGGGTGAGGGCAATGGGGATATGAAATTGTTTCGGATCGGCGAGTTGGCCAAAGCGGCGGGCACGAGCGAGCGGACCATTGATTATTACACCAAACTGGGCCTGATCCGGCCGCAGGACCGTTCAATGACCAACTACAGGCTCTACAGTTCGGAAACCCTGCTTCGTTTGCAGCGTATTCACGAATTGAAAAACGAAAAACTTACATTGGAAGAAATCCGGGAAAAACTCGACAAATGGGGCGAAGCGACGGAAGACGAACGCGTCTCCGAGAAGCTGACCGTGCTCGAAAGCCATCTGGCCCAGGTGGAAAAAGAATTGAAAGAACTCCAGCCTCTGCTCAAGGATCTCGGGCCCGCACAGGCGCGCAAAACGTTCTCGCAACTGATGCCGCAGGGAATCGCGTGCATGGAAGCGATCAAGATTCTGCTTGGACAGTAATTCCGGCCATGTAAGGTTTTCGATTATAATGGAGGGAAACGTTTATGAGTTTTAATGTTTTTATGTACATTTTGATTATCCCGGCATTCATTCTCACGATCTGGGCTCAATTCCGGGTTAAAGGCACGTATAACAAATGGAGAGAAGTTCCCGTAACAAGCGGAATTACCGGCTACGAAGCCGCACGCCGCATGCTGGACAGCAACGGTCTTCAAGACGTACAGATCGTGCCTGTTCAGGGGATGCTGTCCGACCACTATAATCCGGTCAACCGTACCGTCGCACTGTCCGAGGACGTCTATTACGGCAGCAGCATCTCTTCCGTTTCCGTTGCCTGCCACGAGATCGGCCACGCGATTCAGCACAAAGAGCTGTACCCGATGCTGACGCTGCGTCACAAGATCTTCCCGGTCGTCAATTTCGCTTCCGGCGTTGCTCCTTTCGTCATTCTGGCCGGTTTTCTGTTTGACGCAACGGGCATGATCGGCCTCGGCATCCTGTTCTTCGCCGTCACCGTATTGTTCCAGCTCATCACCCTGCCGGTCGAATTCAATGCCAGCAGCCGCGCCCGCGAAATCATGGTGTCGGAAGGCTATATCAATAACGAAGAAGAACGCGGCGTAGGCAACGTCCTGAACGCAGCCGCGCTCACCTACGTAGCCGCCGCTCTCGTCTCGCTGCTCGAACTGGTCCGCCTGATCGGCATCTTCAACAACCGCGACTAAAGCGGGCCGCGCATATTTACCGCGGCATTTTATTCAAACGATTATCAAGCAGCCCTGGCGGGCTGCTTTTTTTGTATCAACGCGTTTTGTCCGGTACGATTCGACAAAAAAAATTTGACAATCTTCTTTTAAAATCATATGGTTAATTACATAACTAACAAACCAACAATCCGGGTTTATTATTCCAGTTGCCGAAGGAGTCCGATTATGCCGCTGCTGTTTTATTCGCTTTTTTCCACGTCTTTCCGGCGCGCCGTTTTGATTCTGCTTATTCTGCCTTTTCTGCTGATGCTTCATTCGACGAACATATCGGCGCAGTCGTCCGTGCCGCAAACGACGCCTTCCGGAATTCCGCTTGACGGCCTGGAAGCATATATCGATCGTTTCGTCGAGCCTTATATCGGCCATACGGTCGCGGCCGCTTCGATCGCCGTAGTGAAAGACGGGCGGATCGTTCTGTCCAAAGCTTACGGTTACGCCGATGCCGACCGACGGATTCCTGCCGAGCCGGAAACGGTATTCGAATGGGGTTCGATCAGCAAACTGCTCGTCTGGACTTCGGTCATGCAGCTGGAGGAAAGCGGCAAACTCGACTTGAAAGCCGATATTCGCAAGTATCTGCCTTCGGGCTTTTTGACCCGGCTGAAGTACGACGATCCAATTACCCTCCTGCATCTGATGAATCATACGGCGGGATTCGAAGAGTACATGTTCGACATGGCTTATACATCGCCCGAACAAGTGAAATCGCTCGAAGCGGGACTGCTCCTGGCCGAACCGGCGCAAATTTATCGTCCCGGCGAGAACGTCGCTTATTCGAATTACGGTAACTCCCTGGCCGCTTATATCGTGGAGCGGGTTTCCGGCGAGCCTTACAACGAATATGTCAATCGTCATATTCTCGTTCCTTTGGGCATGAAGCAGACCGAAGTTTTATCCGTACTCAAAGACCGCCCCGATCTGGAGCGGCTTAAAGCGACGGGTTATCTATCGGCGGAAAAAGGCGCGTTTGCCAAAGGTCCATGGAATTATATGTCTATGTATCCCAACGGAGGCAGCAACGGAACCGCGGAAGATCTGGCGCGCTTTGCCGCTGCCTTTCTTCCGGAACCCGGCGGCTCGTCGCCGCTGTTTCGCAAGCCGGACACGCTGCGGCTTATGCTGAGCTCTTCTCATTCAGTCGATTCTTATATGCCCGGAATCGCTCACGGATTCTGGGAATACCCCGGTGCTTCCCGCACACTGGGCCATGGCGGCAATACCCAGGCGTTCTCAAGCGGTCTCGAATTGGCGACCGACCAGCGTTTCGCCGTTATCGTCCTTACCAATCAGGCCGGCGAAGCGAATCTGGTTCACGGTCTGGCGCACGCTTTGCTCGGAGACCCGAATATCCCGTCCACCGCCGAAATCCTGCCCGATTCGTCTCTGGTTTCCGGCAGTTTTATTACAGCCAGACGTCCGGAGCAGGGTTTTATGAGCGTTTATCCTTATCTGTCGCTGATGCGCGTCGCTTCCGAAACGGTCGACACCGTGAACGTCAATCTGGTTGGCTACGAAGGCCAATACCGGCAGATCAGACCGTATTTATATCAGAAAGTGAATGGCGACGCGGCACTGGATGCCTGGCCTTTGATTCATTTCGATTATCGGGACGGCCGCGTAACGCGAGTTTCCGTCTACACGACCGATTATCTTCCGCTGCCGGCAAACCGGCCGCTCCCGATCCTGACGGTCCAGGCCGCGATTGCGGTATGCGCTCTGCTGTTTTTCCTGCTGGTTCCCCCTATTCTGATTCTCGTATGGTTCTTCCGGCGCAAAGTCCGGAACCGATACTCCAAAACTCTGCGAATACGAATACTCGCTTTTCTGTTCAGCGGAACTCTTCTGGTCGTCAATATCCTGGTGCTTGCGTATCGAATGCTGAGTCAGAACGAACGTCCTTACCGGGAAGTCCTGCCCCAATTGATTCTTAACGATATCTTCGCCGCTGCCGGGCTGATCTTCCTGATTCTCCTGCTGCTCGAACTCAAAAGACATCCAACTCCGCCTTTGCGCCTAAAGATCGGAATTGCGCTCGCAGCCGTTCTCTGGATTCTTTTGATCGCCCTGCTGATTCTATGGCAGTTCTATCGCTAAAGCTCCGACCCGCAAACGTCAATAAAAGCACGGCAAGCCAAACAGCCTTTTCCCGGTAGGGAAAAAGCTGTTTTCTTATGGGTTCTCTATTCGCAAATCTTTTCTCGACTGATTCCCCCGCCACAAAATCCAATTCTCGCCGCGTCAGCCGATCCGCCGCCCCACCGGCAGCCTCACCATCACCCCGTACAGGAAAAATCCGCCGATCAGGCCGCCCAGGTGCGCCCAGATATTGATATTCGGCGTGATAAAGCTGAGTACAAGCCCGGTCGCCAGCAGCAGATAGACCGTTTTGCGCGACGCTTGGTCCATCTTCTGACGCTGGAACAGCGCCAGATACAGAAACGCGCCGTATCCGCCGTAGATCGCCCCGGAAGCGCCGACCGTAATAAAGTATTCGCCCAAACGATTATAAGCGCCCATGCTGATCAGGTTCGCCACTATGCCGCTTGCCAGATAAAGCAGTCCGTAGCGCACATGTCCCAGCAGCCGTTCCAGCGGAGGAAGAAAGACAAGAATCGCGAAGCAGTTAAACAGCAGATGTTCGAAGCTTCCGTGCAGGAAGATCGAACTGAAGTAGCGCCAGGGCCCGTCTACATGGCCGAGCTCCGGATACTGGGTGAGATTCGACAAAGCGCCGTACTGCAGCAGCTCCTGACCCGATCCGTTCCGTCCGTAAGCCCCTTTTGAAGCCATAAAAATAAACACGACGATATTCGCAAGCGCGATCAGCAGCGTGACCGGATAAAGCTTGAGGTATTGATTCCATTTCTCGTACCTGACAAAGATCATACCATTCTCCTTTTGCGAAACTTCTGCTTTTTTTGCAAACATTCTTTCAGAAATATTATAATAAAATCGTACGGGAAAATCCAAACGTCCCGATGATTCCATGCTTTATCCGAGGAGGCGCTTAACGATGACACAAGAACGAACAGGCATCGCCACATTCAAAGGCAGCCCGATTACCCTCGTCGGTCCGGGACTCCGGGTCGGCGATCAGGCTCCGGACTTTACGCTGAACCGCAATCTGCTCGAAGAAGCTTCGCTGAAAGACTATGCGGGCAAGATCAAGCTGATCAGCGTGGTTCCTTCGCTCGATACCGGCGTGTGCGACGCGCAGACGAGACGCTTCAACAACGAAGCTTCCGGCCTCGGCGACGACGTGGTCGTGCTAACGATCAGCGTCGATCTTCCGTTCGCCCAGGCCCGCTGGTGCGGGGCGGCCGGCGTCGACCGCGTGGTCACGCTGTCCGACTACAAATCGCGTTCGTTCGGCGAAGCCTACGGCGTGCTGATCAAAGAACTCCAGCTCGATATGCGCGCCATCTTCGTTCTGGACCCAAGCGACAAGATCGTATACGTGGAGTACCTGAGCGAGATGAGCGAGCATCCGGATTACGAGAAAGCGGTCGCCGCCGTCAAAGAACTGCTGTAAGTCCCGAACGTCCCATGCAGCAAAAAGCGCACCCGCCTGCGAAAATCCGCAGAGCGGGTGCGCTTACATCATAAACGGAATCGGATTTGCTTAAATGGGATTCGGCCTTCTCTTTTTGTCCGGCCGTGTTCAGCCCGTTGTCTTGTGAGCGGACATCTTTTTGTCGAGAATCGCAAACAGGCTCAAGATATTGCGATAGTTCGCGCCCAGGTCGCCGAGCGATCCGCGCGAAGCCGAGTAGATATCGACCGCGCTTTTGACCGGGCCCACCGCCAGGACGGAAACGGTAATATCCATCGTGCGCCCGAACTTCGAACGTTTCTCCAGCGTAATTTCTCCGACCCCCGAAACTTCGTGCAGTACTTTGTAGCCGGGAATCTTTTTCAGCGTCGAGCTGACTTCTTCCCAGGCTTTGTCTCTCGAAAGGCTGTAGTATCTCGTTTTCATATTCGGATCGGCCGCGCGGTCGCTCGTGCCTTCCTGACTGCGGATGATACCGACCAGTGTACGTTTAAACGACAAGATCTTTCCTCCTTTTACGTTGCACGTCTCTCTAACCCCTAGTTTAGCATTGTTCGATTCAGAACAAAAGGAAAACACAGCAAAAACGTCCCCGCTCCGGGAGCACTCCCGGTGCAAGGACGCTCGATCCCTCGCGGGACAAAGGGCGCTTCGCTTATGTAACCCTTCTCTTCAATTCGCATTGAAGAAAAGAGGTCCCGCTCTGCCGTCCGATCACATTGCCTCGAACCTGCTATCGCAGGTGGGTGACCGCAAAACGGGCTCTGAAGTCCCCTTGTCGTATAGACAGGGCGTTTCATTGCGGCGTCTAATGTAGGTCTCCCGAGACATATCCATTGGTTCAAAACAACGAAGAACCGAGACGAACATCGCAGGATGTAGAATTATTATAGCGCTTACCGAAGCGAATGTAAACTCCGCGGCGCCCTTTTGTTACGAAACGGTCACTTCTCTTTTTTCTCTTTGCCGAGGTCGATCAATTCGCTTTCGGTGTCGGAAGTTTGCTCTTCTTCGCGCTTCTTCGCCTGCTCCTGCATCTTCAGGAAAGTGGCGTAGAAGTTGAAGAAAGCGAACCAGGCCATGATACTTCCGGCGAAGAAAAAGTACAGTACCGGCATCCGCCAGCCGATGTACAGCACCGCGACCGCGCCGAGCAGCGTCGAGAATACGCGGAACGGACGCAGCAGCGTCAGCAGAATCGCATTTTTCAAAATGCCGCCGATTTTCATATGATAGTGCGTCACCATCGAGAAGAAGTTGAACAGCGACACGAACAGCAGGATCATCAGAATCAGCATCAGGATGCCGAACAACTGAAGATTGCGGAACTGCACCATGTACACGGTAATGTCTACATACATCACGACGAACAGAATCGTATAAAAAATGCCGCCGACCAGACTTTGCTTGTAGTTGTCTTTGTATCCCCTGAAAAACGTGCGCATGATCTTGACGTCCGGCTCGCCCATTACCCACTTGCGCACCACCGTGAACATTGCCGACGTAGCCGGAAACAATGTAACCGGTGCCAGAATCCCGAGCGCCCAGTTGAGCGTCAGCGCTTCGTTCACGAATTCCGGTTGAATCGCCAGCCGCATGTAGACAATGAACAAAAACGGCAGCGAACAAATGACCCAGAGTATATTCGTCCCCGACAGCCGCATGATCCACTCGGTCAGACGGTATATGCCTCCCGTAAGCCCCCTAAATTCCAACAGGTATTCCTCCTCGAAAAAATCGCCCCCGCCGTGCCCGTCCCACGGGGACGCGGCGGTTGCCGTATGATTGTTAATTATACCGGTTCCCCTGCGCAAAAACCACCCCGCGAACCGTTTCGATTTCACCGCCGCGAAAGTCGGCGAAATAAAGAGCGGCTGCGGGCCCGTCCTTACAAAAAAAGAACGGAGCCGCGAGGCCCCGCCCTTTCGGAACGAATCGTCAATAAACCGCCAATCCGTAATTATCCTTCGTAATTGTCGCGCTTCGAGCTCGGACGGTCTCCCTGATAGGAAGGCTTGCTGCCGCCGCGGCCCTGGTATCCGCCTTCTTTGGAGCCTTTGTAGCCGCCGCCGTAGCTGCTGCTCCGGCTTCCGCCGCCCTGGTAACCGCCGCTCCGGCTTCCGCCGCCAGTGCCTTTGTAACCGCCTTTATAGCCGCTTCCGCTGCCACTGCCGCCTTTGTAACCGCCGCTTCCGCTGCGGCTTCCGCCTTTGTAACCGCCGCTGCTGCGGCGCTTTACGCGTACCGGCTCTTCCGGAGTCAGGTCGACTTTGGAGTCTTTTTTCTCGCCGGTCATCAGCTTCATCGCCGCCGACAGCAGGTTTACGGAATCGTACTGCTCCAGCAGTTGGATCGCGATCGCTTTGTACTCGTTCAGTTCGCCGTCCTGCACGACTTCCAGGATGCGTTCCGCCAGAATACGCTGTTTGCCTTCGATCGCTTCGCTCATCGTAGGCAGAGGCTTACGGGCGATCTTGTGACGCGTAACGCGCTCGATGAAGTTCAGGTGATCCAGCTCGCGCGGCGTTACGAACGACCACGCTTTGCCTTCTTTGCCGGCGCGGCCGGTACGGCCGATCCGGTGCACGTAGCTTTCCGGGTCCTGCGGAAGGTCGAAGTTGATAACGTGCGTGACGCCCGATACGTCGAGACCGCGGGCCGCAACGTCCGTCGCCACCAGCACTTCGATGCTGCCGTCGCGGAATTTGCGCATAACGGCGTCGCGCTGGTTCTGCGACAGGTCGCCGTGCAGGCCGTCCGCCGAGTAGCCGCGCTTCTGGAGCGCTTCGGCCAGTTCGTCGACCCGGCGCTTCGTGCGTCCGAACAGGATCGCAAGCTCAGGCGATTCCATATCGATCAGACGGGTGAGCGCTTCGAACTTCTGGCGTTCCGGCACTTCGATGTAAGCCTGCTCGATCAGCGGAGCGCTGATTTGCTTCGGAATCACCGATACGTGCTGCGGGTTTCTCAGGAACTGTTCGGCCAGACGTTTGATGTTGGCCGGCATCGTTGCCGAGAACAGCAGCGTTTGGCGTTCTTCCGGAACGAGCTTCAGGATCGACTGGATGTCTTCCATGAAGCCCATGTCGAGCATTTCGTCCGCTTCGTCCAGCACGACCGTCTGCACGTCGTCGAGCTTGATCGTTTTGCGGTTGATATGGTCGAGCAGACGTCCCGGCGTACCGATAATGATCTGCGGCTTTCTTTTGAGCGCGCGGATCTGACGCACGATATCCTGTCCGCCGTAGATTGCCAGGGAGCGGATGCCTTTGAAACGTGCCAGTTTCTCGATTTCGTCGGCAACCTGGATCGCCAGCTCGCGGGTAGGAGCCATAACGAGCGCGGAGATTTTTTCTTCTTCGCGCGCGATCTTGCTGATCATCGGAATGCCGAAAGCGGCCGTTTTGCCCGTACCGGTCTGTGCCTGTCCGATCATGTCGCTTCCTGTCAGCGCGATCGGAATCGCCTGTGCTTGGATCGGCGTTGCTTCCTCAAAGCCCATATCCGTAATTGCTTGCAATACTTTTGGTTCCAAATCGAAGTCTACAAAATTTGCCAATAGATTCATGCTCCTTTTATTGTGAGCGGGACGCCACTTTCTGTGGACAAGCCGCTTTCATATTCTGTATTCTTAAGTAGCCGCAACCGATCGATAACCGAAGGGTTCCTCATAGCGCTCATTAAGCCAAGTTTTCCGAACACCATCACTTGGGCAAGGGAGGAGCTTTTGCCGGGCCGAAGCCGCAAAGCCGAGCCATAATATACCGTTCTGCCTTTTACTCGCGATTCTTCCGTTCAGCCGCTGACGGTTACGGAAACGAGAAAGATCTACTCAAGAACATCTAAATCATTATACCATAAGAAACTATAAAAAAGCTAGTGAAGCTTTCAAAGATTAGTCACAATTTTTCACGATTTTCATTTTCTTTTTCAGGAGTGGTATTTTTGTTTATTCGCATCGGTCATTTCGTTACGGTCGCAATCGGCGCTCTGCTGATCGCTTCCGGATTCAACCTGTTCCTGATTCCGCACCATCTGCTCAGCGGGGGCGTATCGGGTCTGGCGATGCTGACGGGTTATTTCACCCCCTTTTCCGTCGGCGTGCTTTACTTCGTTTACAATATTCCGATGCTGGTGGCGGGCTGGTTCCTGCTCGGACGGCGCTTTATCCTGCTGAGCATCGTGTCCGTCGCGGCGGTTACGGCGCTCATCGCCCTGATTCCCGAGCGGACGGTCGCCAGCGACCCGATTCTCTCGTCGGTATTCGGCGGCGTGCTGGTCGGGATCGGGGCGGGCATCTCGTTTCGCGTGGGCGGGTCGAGCGGCGGCTTCGATATTCTCGGCTCGATCGTAACGCGCTATCGCGATTTCCCGGTCGGCAATGTGCTTGTCGCGCTCAACGGGCTGGTCATTCTGGCAATGGGCTACTTGGAAGGCGACTGGAATCTGGCCCTGCTGTCGATGGTCTCTATTTATATCACCGGCAAGGTGGTCGACCTGATCCATATCAGCCATTTGAAAGTGACTCTTTTCATTATTACCGACGATACGGAAGCGATGCTTGCGCGGCTGCTCCAGATCGAGCGGGGCGTGACCCGCATCCCCGCCGAAGGCGCTTTTTCCCACGCGAGAAAAGACATGCTGATGACGGTGACGACGATGTACGAGCTGGCCGAACTCAAGCGCATTATCAAGGAAGCGGACCCGCGGGCGTTTGTGAATATCGTGGAGACGGTCGGTGTAATGGGCTCGTTTCGGAAGCGCTCGGTTTGATCGGACAGGGTTTGAAAAGGTTCCGTTCGCTGAAAAAGCGGAAGGCTCCGGGGAAAGTTCGTTCCGGTCGCGTGTTGAAATTGGGAAGCTGGAATTAATCGAAGAGGAGGCTTCCCAATTTCAAAGGCGAACGCTGTCGCTCCTTCACTGAACTTCCCCCTCCGCACGGCTTCGCCTTTTTAAGAACAGGAACTTTTCAACAGTCTGGCGCTCCTTGCGGGCGCTTTTTTGTTTTTTTGGGGGGCGGAAAGTTTGAGGCGGGCGAGAAGAATCGAATTCCTTATATCTCTATGCTATAATGGACGCGTACCGTTTCCGGGTATTCTTCGGAGTCCCGGTTTTGCAGGCTTGACGCTTCGGGTTCATAGGCAGCGCATGTTTAGCTTTTCAGTGATTCGAGTCAGACATTGACACACGATTCCGGAAAAGAAAGGGTGACGACTATGGAAATGGAAGCCGTAAAACTTGAGCAAATCGTGATGAAATGGTACCCCGACATGCTTGCGTTCTTGAAGCAGCAGGAGCGCGATTCCGTGATCGTCCTTCGCGACGGCCTGGGTATTCTCGAAGCGGAAGACGCGCTCGATATTATCCATCACAGCATCCTGGAGCATCAGAATCCGGAAGTCGTGCAGTAAACCGCCGATGCCGGGAGGCAGAACCGTTTTCGAAGTAAAAAACGCTTTTCTTTACAGGCCGCTCGTTCTCCGGTTGCGGGGGCAGCGGCCCTACATATGACCGGGCGCCGCCCCGGGAAATCGAATTTCGACCGTTTCAGGCGCGGGGCGATCGGTTAATTGTCCAAGGTGTGCCGTCCTGCCGGCGGGGTTCCGGCGTTCGGCGCTTTATCGTGCACGGTAAATCATGACAAATTTGTTGTTTCGCGCGTTGAAAAAACCGGTATACTGGTAACGGCCGCATACGGCTTTTCTACGGATCGCTATCGTCCGACGCCGTTTTACTGCGGAAGAGACCGCGAATCACGTCAACACAAGGGAGAGAACGAAATGGACATCTTATGGAGCCTGCTGGCTCTTACGGTAGGCAGCTTCAGCCCGGGGGCCGCTCAGCAGCCGGCTCAGGTCGACGCAAATCCGATCTCGGTGGCGGTACAGTCCGCCTGGAACACGAGCGCGCTGACCGCGCAGAAAAACAGCGTCGTGATCGACGCCGACAATCCTCCGATCAAGATCGACCCGCAGCCGGACGCGCCGAAAGTCAAAGGCGTCTACGTGACCGCTTACAGCGCGGGCGGTTCCAGAATGACGCAGCTGCTCGATCTGCTCGACACTACCGGCCTGAACGCGATGGTTATCGACATCAAGGACGACTCGGGGTACATAACGTACAAGACCGACAATCAGGAACTGCTGAAAATGGGCACCGCCCAGAAATTCATTCCCGATATCGACGAACTGATGGCCAAGCTCAAAAAGCACAACGTTTATCCGATCGCGCGGATCGTCGTGTTCAAAGATACCGTGCTGGCGCAGAACCATCCGGAACTGTCGTTCACCAATTCGGACGGAAGCGTCTGGAAAAACGGCGGCGGCGACGCGTTCGTCAATCCGTACAGCAAAGAAGTCTGGGATTACAACATCGCGATTGCCAAGGAAGCGGCCGCCAAAGGCTTCAAAGAAATCCAGTTCGACTATGTGCGCTTCGCGGAAGGTTTCGAGAAACGCGCGGATACGCTGAAATACGAGAAAATGGGCGATAGATCCCGCACCGAAGCGGTATCGGAATTCGTGCAGTACGCGCGCAAAGAACTCGCTCCGCTCGGCGTCCGCGTTTCGGTCGACATTTTCGGCTACGCGGCTTCGGTACCTGCGGCCGACGGCATCGGACAGGATTTCACCAAGATCTCCGAGAACGTCGACGTCATCGCGCCGATGGTTTATCCGAGCCACTACTCGACCGGCTGGTTCGATGCGAAAGATCCGGACAAAGAACCGTACAAAACGATCAAAGGCTCCATGGTCGATACGTTCAAAAAGCTGGACGAGATCAAAGACGAATCGCAGCGCCCGATCGTACGCCCGTGGATTCAGGACTTTACGGCAAGCTGGCTCGGCAGCGGACACTATACCAAATACGGCAAAGCCGAAGTGGACGCGCAGATCAAAGCTCTCGCCGATATGAACGTCGACGAATATCTGCTGTGGAACGCCTCCAACCGGTATACCGAGAACGGGAACTACGGCAAAGACTGAACATACAGCAAGCAGAACCGGCTCGTCTGTCGACGGGCCGGTTCTTTATGAGGGCGCGCCCGGCCGATGTTTAAGGCCGGGTTTTTGCCTGCGCTCGAACGCAGCGGTCGGAAAGCCCGATAGCGAAAGGAATTGGAACGATGCAGCCTACCTATACGATCAACCAGAAAATTTCACGCTTTTTCGTCGTGTTCCTGCCGATCTTCGTCACGCAGCTCGCCTTGTCGGCGATGGCGTTCTTCGACACGAGCATGACGGGGCAGGTAGGTCCCGCCGCGCAGGCCGGCGTCTCGATCGGCGTCAGTCTGTGGATGCCCGTGCAGACCGGCCTCAACGGCGTATTGAACGGCATTATGCCGATCGTGTCGCAGCTGATGGGCGGCGGACGGGAACGCGACGTGCGCTTCAACGTCTTCCAGGCGCTGCTGCTGTCACTGATCTTCTCCGCTGTCGTTCTGCTGCTCGGCGCGCTGCTGCTCAAGCCGGCGCTAGGGTTGATGGGCGCGGAAGCCGAAGTGGCGGATACGGCCTACAAATTCCTGATCTGCCTGGCGTTCGGCGTGGTGCCGCTGTTCGGCTATACGGTGCTGCGCGGCTGTATCGACGCGCTCGGCCAAACGAGAGTGTCGATGGCGATTACCCTCTGCTCGCTGCCGGTCCAGCTGCTGCTGAACTATTTGCTGATCTTCGGCAAATTCGGCTTCCCGCGGCTCGGCGGCGTGGGGGCGGGGATCGCCAGCGCCGTAACGTACTGGGTCATCTTCCTGATCGCGCTGCTGGTGATGCACCGATCGCAGCCGTTTGCCGCATTCGGCTTTTTCCGCAAATGGCACCGCATCTCGTGGGCCAAGCAGGGCGAACTGCTGCGGCTCGGCATTCCGATCGGCTTCGCGACGTTCTTCGAAACGTCGATCTTCGCCGCCGTCACGCTGCTGATGAACCGGTTCGGCACGAACGCGGTCGCGGCGCATTCGGCCGCGATCAACTTCGCGTCCACCCTGTACATGTTCCCGCTCGCCGTCTGCATGGCGCTGACGATTCTCGTCGGCTACGAAGCGGGCGCGGGCCGGGCGAAAGACGCCCGGCAGTACGCGCTGATCGGCGTCGGCTCCGCCGTCTGCATGGCGATCGTTACCGCGGTCGTACTGCTGCTGTTCGGCGACGGGGTGGCGCTGATTTATTCGACCGATCCGGCCGTCACCGCCCTGATCGTCCAGTTCCTGGGCTACGCGATCTTCTTCCAGCTGTCGGACGCGCTGGCGACGCCGATCCAGGGCGCGCTGCGCGGCTACAAAGACGTGACGCCGGCTTTCTTTATCACGCTGATCGCCTACTGGGGCATCGGCCTGCCGCTCGGGTATATCCTGGCCGTGCATACGTCCTTCGGAGCGTTCGGCTACTGGCTGGGCCTGATCGCCGGCCTGGCCGCGGGCGCGGCGCTGCTCGTGATGCGGCTGCTCAAAGTGCAGCGGCTGCACCGCGGCGGGCCGGCCTAAAACTCGAACAAATCCAGCTGCTGCGGATCGTCTTCGCCGGGCAGTTTGGGCACGTCCTGGCCGAGAATGCCCATCAATTCGCGCGCGTTGTCCGCGGCGTCGCCGCCGGAGTTGTTGTTGAACACAACGCATACTTCCGCCGATTGACGCTCCAGTCTGCGCAGCCGCTCCGCCCATTCTTCCAGCTCCTGCGTATTGTAGCGGTACAAATACCGCACTTCGCGCCAGTTCGGCTGGTTCGCCGACTGCCAGCCGGAAGCGTTGCGCCCGTGCATGCGCACGATCGTGAGTTCCGAGTCGGTCGCCTCCTCGACGATCGGCACCGAACCCGTGCCCGCCTGCGGCTCGTCGCAGACGCTGTGGATCCAGTTCCCTTCGCGCATGAACTTCAGCGTCCGCTCCCGCATGACGGGCTGGAACCAGGTCTGGTTGCGGAACTCCAGCGCGCACGGAATCCCTTCCATCCTGCCGCGGATCTCGCGCAGCTTCAGCACATTTTCCCGCGTGCAGTCGAACCACGGCGGGAACTGGAACAGCGCGGCTTTGAGCTTGTTCGCATTCTGCATCGTGCTTACGGACAAGCGGAACGCTTCGTACATCTCGTCTTCGCTGTCGAAAGGGATCTTGCCGCGCGAATGCCCGGTCATGCCCTGGAACGCTTTGACAACGAAGCGGAAATTCGCGGGCGTCTCCGCGGTCCATTTTTCCATATTCCGCTTGGACTGAATCGCATAAAACATACTGTCCACTTCCACGGTTCCGAACAGCTTGCCGTAAGTGACCAGCTTCTGCTTCGCCGCTTCTTTCGTCGTGTAGATCGAATCGTGATCTCCCCAGCCGGTCAGTCCGACGGTAATCATCGTCAAGCGCCTCCTTTCCGATTAATCCTGCCAATCCGGCTCGTGGTGCAAACGGAACTGCGCCGACTTGCGCTTTTCCCTGTTTGCCCGCCCGCTTTCTTTTACCCGCATCGAGTAAACCAATAAACCCCGTTCCGAAAACGGCAGGCTTTCTCGTCGTTTTCGAAACGGGGCTTTGTGTATCTGTTCCGCTTGGAGCCGGGCTTGCGCCTGCGCCCGCTGCGGGTTCGACGCCGGACTTACTGCGACAAGCGCAGCGCCAGTTCGTACATCTCGCTGTCGAACGTATTCTTCGTATTCACGACTTTGTCGATATCGGTCAGCGTCAGCTCGCCTTTGATAATGCCGCAGGCTTTATCGCTCTCGCCGCGGATCAGCGAGCGTACGGCGAAGTCGCCGAGGCGGCTGGCCAGGTTGCGGTCGAACGGAGTCGGCGTGCCGCCGCGCTGGATATGGCCCAGTACGGTCACGCGCGCATCGATCTGCTTGGAGCGCTGCGACAGTTCCGTCGCGATATCTTCGCCTTTGCCGGCGCCTTCGGCCACGATGATGATACTGTGGCGCTTGCCCATCGCGAAGTTGTGCGTCATGCGCTGCGCCACTTCGTCCAGATCGTACGGCACTTCCGGCACGAGGATCGTTTCCGCGCCCGAGGCCAGGCCCGCGTGCAGCGCGATATCGCCGCAGTGACGGCCCATGACTTCCACGACGGAAGCGCGTTCGTGCGAAGACATCGTATCGCGCAGCTTATTGATCGCGTCGACCACGACGCCTACGGCCGTATCGAAGCCGATCGTATAGTCGGTAAACGAAATATCGTTGTCGATGGTGCCCGGCAGGCCCATGGTGTTGATGCCGAGCTTGCTCAGTTTGTTGGCGCCGTGGTACGAACCGTCGCCGCCGATGACGACAAGGCCGTCGATACCGTAGCTGCGCAGGATCTCCGCGCCTTTGCGCTGGCCTTCTTCGGTATAGAATTCTTTGGAGCGGGCCGATTGAAGCACGGTTCCGCCGCGCTGGATGATGTCGCCCACGCTGCGCAGGTCCATCGAGAAAATATCGTTATTCAGCAGACCCTGGTAGCCGCGCTGAATCCCGAAGATTTCGATTCCGTGATAAAGCGCGCTCCGGACGACGGCGCGCAGCGCCGCGTTCATCCCCTGGGAGTCCCCTCCGCTGGTCAATACTGCGATTTTTTTTACTGCTGACATGTTGCTTCCTCCTCGTTAATCCTGCTTATGTTTGCGGATCCATATACTGTTGACGAAAAAAAACAGGCGCGTCAGCGGGCTTTTCTTCATCAACCGTTTAGACACGGTTCGCACATCCTGCTGCTGGCTGACTTTCGGATCGGACAGGTACAGAGCCAGCAGCCCTTCGATGACCATCCGGTGGAAAGCGGCATGCGGAAGCCCCGCCACGTCGCGGCGCGCGCCGTTTACGATCTCTTCGACGCGTCCGAGCATGGCTTCCCCGCTCTCGTAATAATTGCAAAAATTCAGGTCGCCTCCGACGCGGTCTTCTTCCTGGTCGATCAAGTAATCGAGCATGATATGCAGACCGCAGACGTAAGGAAAATAGGCTTCGTAGACGGATTTGGCCGCGGCCGTGTCGAAGTCGGCGCGGCTGGCGCCGGCAAACAGCATAAACATGCCGAGCGTCGAACCGGTGGCCGCGGCGAACTCGTTCCAGTACAGGTCGGGCGCAAGCTCCGCATGCTCCGCCCGCCATGAGGTCAGCGAATGTTCCCGCAGCTCGGGCGAGATATGCTTATAGACCTGCAGGTCGCCGTACAGACCGACGAGAAGCCTTACATAAGGCTGTGCATGGACATAACCGGGCAGCTGCCGCACTCCGTTCTGGCAGGCGGCGACGAGCGCGTTCAAATAGCCTCCGTCTTCCTGCTCCTCGCGGAAACGATAGTAATTCTCCGGCTGCGCGTTCGGATCGACCGCGTCCAGCATGGACTTATGTAGTAAGCGGAAATCCTCGGGGTCCATCGATGTGCTTCGGTCGCACAGATTGTCGAGGTAGTCGCTGATGGTCTGCAAAGCGACGATCAGCGGGATGAGGACGTCTTTCTTGTCCGGATTGATGGCCGCGTATACCGAGCCTCCCTGACAGTGAAATTCTTTGTCGGCGATGCTGGCCAGCGCCTGGGTCCGCAGTTCGGGATCGGGAATGGTCTGCGCATAGCTTCGCCATCCTCCGAGCGCGAGGCGAACGTCCGGCAGCACGGTCTTGTACACCAACCGCATCAGGCTGACGGGATCTTCCGGGACGGTGTGTGCGGTTCTAAGTCGGTTCAAAGCGTACCTCCAAATGCCAGTCTTGAGTCTACCCAAATTCATTTCCCATTATAATATGAGGGCCGGATTTGTACAAATAACCTTCGTCATATTCTCAGAATTTTTCAGTCCTTTTTCTGCAAAAGGCGCCGCTTTCCGCCTGTAAAAGCGCCAAACGGCGTTCGCGCGCGACAAAAAACGTTCAATTTTCGAAATCTTTTTCGCCCCCGGGCCCATGGACGTCCCGCTATGCTATACTGAAAGTTGATCCGGCGGGCCGCGGCGCCTTCCGACTGTGTTCCAATTACGCGCACGATTGAAAAGGAGTTTCCCATGTCCGAAGAACCGCTTTCCTGGAAGCGCTTGCTGACTTTTTTCGTTCCGCTCGGCCTGTCCGCTTCGCTCGTTACCTTTTCCCATGTCATTATCAACCGTACGCTGGCCTCGGCGGTGTCGCCGGAGACCGTAATCGCCAGCTACGCCATCGCCAGCAGCCTGCTGTCGATCACCGAACGCCCATCCACGCTGCTGCGGCAGACCTGCTCCGCGCTGGTGCGCGACAAGATCTCGTTCCGTTCGCTGACGTTCGTGACTTATGTATTCCTCGTCTGCGTGATGCTGATCGGCTTCCTGATCGCGTATACGCCGATCGGACACGCCATCTTCGGCTTCGTGTTCGGCGTGGACCGCGAGCTGCTGCCCAAAGTGCTGACCGTCTACTCCGTGCTGATGTTCGTCAGCGTGTTTTCCGTGATCCGCAATATCTACCAGGGCATCATCATCACGAACAACCGCACCAAATGGCTCACGATCGGCATGATCATCCGGCTGGCGGGCATGTACCTGATGTCGCTCTATTTCCTGCATATCTACGGCGTAAACAGCGGCGTCGTCGGCGCGGTGATCTTCGTGGGCGGCATGGTGATCGAAGCGTCGGTGAGTTTTTTCGAAGGACGGAATATCGCCCGGAACATGCCGCTCAAGAAAGCGGGCCATCCGATCGAGACACGCGGCGATATATTCCGGTTCTACAAACCGCTGCTGTATTCGGCGCTCGTGGCGATGTTTATCGGGCCCGCGCTCAATATCATGCTGGGCAAGACGGAAGGCGTCGCCCTGGCGATCTCCGCGTTCGCGGTGGCCGGCAGCCTGATGCAGCTCATGCTGAGTTTCTTCCTTTATATCCACCAGATCGTGCTGAACTATTACCGGATCGATCCGGTGCTGGTACGCAAGTTCGCGCTGGCGATCGGCTTCATCCCCGTTTCGCTCGTCGCGGCGATCGCCTACACTCCGCTCGGCTACTGGGTATTCGGCCATGTGATGAACGTCGAAGGCGTGCTGCTGGAAGAAAGTCTGCGCACGCTGCGGGCTTTTATCCTGTATCCGCTCGTTATGCCCTGGCTCGATTACGGCAACGGCCTGATCCTGCTCGGCGGCCAGACCAAAGTCATGCTGCGTTCGCAGCTCGCCAACGCGATCTGCACGATCGCCGCCCTGTTCCTGCTCGTCGCGCTGTTTCCGCACTGGAACGGCATAGTCGGCGCGCTCGCCCAATCGCTCGGCCTGCTGGCCGAAGCTTCGATTATCTTTCTGGTTTTGCGGCGCATGGGACGCGAACCGAAGCTGGATCGGCCCGCGGGCTGATCCTTGCTCCGGCGCTTCCCGCGCCGCTTTTTCTTTATGCGCATGCAAAAAGGCACAATCCCCGTAAAGGAACTGTGCCTGGGTCTGCTATGTCATCAAATTAGCGCAAGAATGCGAATTCTTACAGTTTGATTACGTTAGCTGCTTGCGGTCCGCGGTTTCCGTCGGTGATTTCGAATTCTACTTCTTGACCTTCGTCAAGAGTCTTGAATCCGTCGCCTTGGATTGCCGAGAAGTGTACGAATACGTCTTCTCCGCCTTCTACGGAAAGGAAACCATAACCTTTTTCTGCGTTAAACCATTTAACTGTACCTTTCAAGTGAACAACCTCCTAAAAATATCACCATCTATGGTGAATATCGTTATTATACCCGAAGAAAAAACCTTTGGCAATTGAAAACTTCAAACTGCCTCAGGCGTTGATTTTCGTTTGCCGGGTGGGTTATGCTTTTAAATAGGAACAGAAACGATGCGAAACGAGGAATGACCAAAATGATTAAAAAACACCGTATTTACAAAAAGGACAACTGGAACATGCTGACTGTCGAGGTACAGGGACGCCAGCTGGTTCTGCGCGAAATTTCCGACCAGTGGGGCGAAGAATGCCATACGTTCATGAGCCGTCCCGCGATGATGGAATGGGCCAAAAACCGCTTCGCGAAAGAAAAATTCGACGGCACCGACGAAGAATGGCAGAGCATCATGGATGCTTTCAAGGAAGTGTAGGCGCTTATGCCCTTTACGAATGTTGCCGTCCTGGTCGTGCTGACCCTGATTCTCGGCGCCGTGGTCGTATTCAACAAAGATTCGATTCCGCCCAAACTCAGACGGGGTCTGGCCGCCGCTTCGGCGCTGCTGCTGCTGATCTCGTTCATCCTGACGGTCTACACGCTGTTCACCATGTAACGTTTACG
The DNA here is from genome assembly GCF_030518235.1 of Saccharibacillus sp. CPCC 101409. Taxonomy (GTDB): domain Bacteria; phylum Bacillota; class Bacilli; order Paenibacillales; family Paenibacillaceae; genus Saccharibacillus. Next base: position 343,494 of record NZ_JAULSA010000005.1, read on the forward strand.
AAAAGCGGCCGTTCCTTTCCTTTATATATCCCTTATATTCCGAGGAGGTCCCAAACATGAGCACCACGCCCAAATCCCTGCCCAAAAGAAGCGAAGTATCGCCCGAGCATCAATGGAAGCTGACCGACCTGTTTGCAGATCAAGCCGCCTGGAACGCCGCGTACGAAGAAACCAAAAAACAGCTCAAGCAGTTCGAAGATTTCCGCGGCAAGTTGAACAACGAAGCCAGGATTGCCGAGTGCTTCAAGTTCGAAGACGAGGTATCGCTGAAGCTGGAACAGCTCTACGTCTACACCCATCTGTATCACGATCAGGACACCGCCAACCCGACCTACCAGTCGCTGACGCAAAAAGGCCGCAAGCTGCTGGTCGAAGCGGGCGAAGCGATGTCGTTTATCACGCCGGAGATCCTGTCGCTCGACGACGCCCGGCTGGACCAACTGATTGAAGCCGAGGCGCTCGAAGATTACCGTTTTACTTTGCAGGAAATGAAACGCGAGAAAGCGCATGTACTGACGCAGGCCGAAGAAGCGCTGCTGGCGCAGGTCGGCAATATCGCTTCCGCTCCGCAGAATATTTTCGGCATGCTGAACAATGCGGACCTCAAGTTCCCGAATATCGAAGACGAGCACGGCAACGAAGTCGAACTGACGCACGGCAGCTATATCCAGTTCCTAGAGAATCCGAACGTCGACGTGCGCCGCCGCGCGTTCCAGACCGTGTACGCCACGTACAACAAGCTCAAGAACACGATCGGCGCGTCGCTGACGGCGAACGTGAACAAAAACATTTTCTACTCCCGCGCCCGCAAATATCCGTCGGTGCTGGAAATGAAGCTGTACGGCGACAACGTTCCGGTGTCCGTCTACGACAATCTGCTGGACGCGATCCACGAAAGCCTGCCGATCCTGCACCGCTACATGAGATTGCGCAAAAAGCTGATGGGCGTGGACGAACTGCATATGTACGACCTGTTCGCTCCGCTGGTGGAAGAATTCAAGATGGATATCACCTACGACGAAGCGAAGCAGACGGTAATCGACGGCCTGCAGCCGCTCGGCGAAGATTATCTCAACGTGCTCGATAACAGCTTCAAAGAAGGCTGGATCGATATTTACGAAAATGAAGGCAAACGGACGGGCGCATACAGCTCGGGCGCTTACGGCGTCCATCCTTACGTGCTGCTCAACCACAAAGACAATCTGAACAGCATGTTTACCCTCGCTCACGAGATGGGCCACGCGCTGCATTCGTACTACTCGGATAATACCCAGAAGTACCGCGACGCGCAGTACACCATTTTCCTGGCCGAAGTCGCCTCGACGACCAACGAAGCGCTGCTGATGGATTACCTGCTCAAGAAAGCGACCGATCCGAAAGAAAAAATGTACCTGCTGACGTACTACGCCGACCAGTTCCGCACCACGGTGTTCCGCCAGACCATGTTCGCCGAGTTCGAAAAAATCGTGCACGCGCGTACCGAAGCCGGAGAATCGCTGACGCCGCAGGACCTGTCGACGATCTACTACGACCTGAACGTGCAGTACCACGGTCCGGATATGGTGGTGGATCAGGATATCGAGATGGAATGGGCGCGCATCCCGCATTTCTACAACAGCTTCTATGTGTACAAATACGCCACCGGCTTCTCCGCCGCGACGAGCTTCTCCAAGCAGATCCTCGACGAAGGCGCGCCGGCGGTCGAACGCTACCTCGGTTTCCTGAAAAGCGGCGGCAGCGATTATTCGATCAATATCCTGCAAAAAGCGGGTGTCGATATGGCTTCCCCGGAACCGGTTCGCTCGGCAATGAGCGTGTTCGAAGCCTTGATCGAGCAGATGGAAGAATTGTCGAAATAACGCCCTTTCCGGCTCCTGCGTCAAAAGTTATCCAAGCGGCTAATGATTGACGTAGGGTCTTCTAAAGGAAAGGGGTTGTGTCCGGCAATGAGAATCCAATGGTCTTTGATCCTTATGCTGATCTTTGCGCTGATTACGGCGATCTTCGCGGTCATCAACGTGAATCCGGTCGAGGTGAATTTCCTGTTCGGCTACGCGAACGTGCCGCTGGTTCTGCTGATTCTCGGCAGCGCGCTGTTCGGCGGACTGATCGTGGGGCTGTTCGGCATTTACCGGCAGTTCCGGCTGCACCGCGAGATGAAGAAGCTGCGGCTGGAGAACGAACAGCTTCAGAAACAGGCGTCCGTTCCTGCTGCGGTCGTGCCGCCGGCTCCGTACGAACCGACCGTATCGTCCGATCCGGCTCCGCTTGAGCCGATCTCCGGCGAACTCGGCGGCACGCCGGAATCGCGGGGCTTCCGCACGGACAAGTCGTAAAACGCCGATTGGCCCGGATCGATTGCGGTGTCCGGCGTCGATTCGTACGATTCCACAGCATTCAAGCAGAAACCGCCGCCTTGCTTTGCGAGGAAGCGGTTTTCTTCTTGATTGCGATTTTCTTGATTTCAATTTTATTCGATTCTGGAGGAACTTTATTATGACGGTACATATCGACGAGAATTACGTAATTACCCTGCTCAAAAAACTGCTGGATACCCCGAGCCCGACCGGGTACACGCACCACATTATCGACCTGATCCGCGAAGAAGCGGAATCGCTCGGCTTCCCGGTGACGTTTAACGAAAAAGGCGGCGCGATTATCAGCGTCGAAGGCGAAAACGATTCCTATACGGTCGGCCTGAGCGGTCACGTGGACACGCTGGGCGCGATGGTCCGCTCGATCACGCCGCACGGCACGCTCAAGCTCACTTCGCTCGGCGGATTCGCCATGTCCAGTATCGAGAACGAATACTGCATCGTCCACACCCGCGGCGGCAGGACCTATACCGGTACCATCCTGACGCAGCATCCTTCGGTGCACGTCTACGCCGACGCGCGCGACTTCAAACGCTCGGAAGAACATATGGAAGTGCGGATCGACGAGCTGGTGTCTTCGCGCGAAGACGTGGAAGCACTCGGCATCCGCACCGGCGATTATATTTCGTTCGACGCCCGCGCCGTGGTAACGGAGAGCGGCTATATCAAGTCCCGCCATCTGGACGACAAAGCGAGCGTAGCCGCCCTGTTCGGCCTGCTGGAGTCGATCAAGCGCGAAGGCTGGAAACCCAAGCAGAACGTCAAGCTGCTGATCTCGAACTACGAAGAAGTCGGCCACGGCACGGCGTATATCCCGAATGATATCGCCGAGCTGATCGCCGTCGATATGGGCTGCATGGGCGACGACCTGAGCTGCAAAGAAACAGACGTCTCGATCTGCGCCAAAGACTCTTCCGGTCCTTACGATTATCATATGACCGGCCGGCTGATCGAGCTGTGCGAAGCCGGGGGCATCGAGCACGCGGTGGATATTTATCCGTACTACGGCTCCGACGCTTCGGCCGCTCTGCGCGGAGGCAGCAATATCCGCGCGGCGCTGATCGGGCCGGGCGTGCACGCTTCGCATTCGATGGAGCGCACGCATACCCGCGCCGTGATCGGCACCGCGCAGCTGCTGTGCGCCTATGTCCAAGGAGAATAACGGAGAATTCGACGCTCCCGCGAAGCGGAGCGGCACGGCCGAAGCGGCAAGCCGTCCGGCAGGTTCGCCCGCGGATATCGAAGCCGCGGAAGAAGCGGCCGCCCGGCAGGGCGAACGGGACTGGCTGCGCCGCAGACTGCGCCGGCGGATCGCGATTGGACTTGCCGCGCTGCTGGGGCTGTCCGGCGCGGCATTGGCCCTGCTGCTTGTGCTGAAGCCGGAGCCCCGAGAAGTATTCGACGGACTGCCCGGGCGCTACACGTATCTGGAAGCGGAGCAGCCGGGCCAGCCGCATCTGTATATGATGGCGGCAGCTCCGGACGACATCGTACTCCGGGCCGACGATCTGCCGCTGCGGCAGATTCCGGCTTACGGCATCAACGGCGGCTTTTTCTACGAAAAAGATCTGCTATCGATCGCCGTGATGAACGATGAGCCGGTGAACGGCAAGCCCGGCGGCTACGGATCGGGCTGGTTCAATGAAAAGTACGCCCGCGGCACGCTGGTCTGGGACGGCGCGAAGCGCGTCTTTTCGGTACAGGTCGTATCGTCCGCGGACGAGTTGGACGTGCCGGACCGGAATCGTTATTTCGCCCAGGGCGGTGTCAGCCTGAACCTGAACGACGAGCGAAACTGGTTGAGGGAATCGCGCAAGGAAAAGCTGCCGTTTGCCGACGAAGCGCGCATGCGCTCGGCGCTTGTGTATAACGATGAAGGCAAGCTCTGGCTGATCGTAACGCCGACGGCCTGCACGGCTTCGAATTTCCGCGCCGCGCTGCTCGGCGCCGTGCCCGGAACCGGACGCGAAGGCATCTTCCTCGACGGAGACGGTTCTTCGCAGATGAACGCGGCGGAAGCCGTATTGACCGGAGACAGCCGGAAGGTCGTGCAGATGATCTCCATATCGGCGGAGCGATAAGACCGGAACAACCCGGTCCTTTCGGCTCCCCTGCACGATCGATAAACAAACGAAAGAACCCTTCCTCCATCCGGATAAAGCGCAAACATGCGCTCCGGCGGGAGAAGGGTTCCTTTTTTTATAAACGGCTTATGTGAATATTGAAGTCAAACATTATGGATGAGATAACCGGTTTAAAAAATCTGGCGCAGCTCGATCCGGCCTTCGCCGCCGCCCTGCGGGTCCGGCATACGTTTGGCCCATTTGACGGCGTCTTCCCAGGATTCCACGTCGATCACGATAAATCCCGCGACCAGGTCTTCCGACTGTGTAAACGGACCCTCGGTTACGACCGGCTCGCCCGATTCCGGATACGAAATCCGAATCGCTTTGGTGGTCGGATGAAGCCCTTTCGACATGATGCGTACTCCCGCTTCCTCCAGATCCTCGTTGTACTTGTCCATCGCTTGCATGAGTTCCTCGCTCGGGAGCTTGCCTTCTTCGGAATTCTTCGCGGCTTTGACAATAATCATAAACAACATGTGGGTTCCTCCTTATTTTTGAGCCAGGCTCTTGATTGGAAAGCGATCCATACCCGGACTCGCGGTGATGGGTATCGACAGGCGACTTAGAGCGATTGCGAACCGATTCCTTGCCACTTGCGCTTAACGCGATAACTCAGGCCGGGATTGTTTCACCTCAATTCCCTGGATCCCAAAAACAAGAATGTATGTTCCCTTTTTCTATCTTAGCCGATCTTTCCCGAACAATCAAGTTTAAAAATGATGAATTATTCCTTTTATGCGCTCCGCGTTCTCCCGCACATATTTGAACTTATCGTTTAGACCGAATTCAAGATAGGCATCCAACTGCGGCGACCGCACCTGATACAACGTTTCCAGCGCCGCCATCTTTTGATATTCCAGGTTGGAATGCCAGGCTTCGATCGCTTTGGCTTCCGCATGAACGGACTTGACATACCCCAGCGCCAGCAAAGCTCTGCGTTTCACATATTCGGAAGTGTCTGTGCAGTAGTCCAACATGATCGGCTCCGCTTCGGGATATTCGCCGGCTATATCCGACAGATGATGCGCAAACTGCCATCTGGCGTCGTCATCCGGGTATCTCAATCCTTCCCGGGCGAGACAGATAAAAGCTTCCGGATTCCCGGTCAGCGTATCGATCAGCCGCTCGCATTCGTTGTCGCGGGCGACCAGATACAGGATGTTGTTCACCGTTCTCCAACTCCACCTTGTAAAGTCCGTCGACCGAACCAATTGTTCCAGCAGGGCATCGATCGAATCCCATTCCGGGTAATCCGTTTCCCACTCCCCTATCCGCTTCTGCCCGCCCGCCCATTGTAAAAAGTCCCCGGTATACTCGGAGAGCCTCGTCTCCAGACTTTGCAAAAAGTCGTTCCTGTTCTCCAAATCGCCTTGCACCGTTGTACCTCCTTGCGATTACGTATCGGCTTCGATCAGCCGCTTGTATGTTAGTCCACTTTCAACACAATCTTCCCTATATTCCGGTTGTCTTCCATATGCCGCTGCGCTTCCATCGCTTCGGCCAGCGGGAAGACCGTGTCGATAATCGGTTTGATCTCGCCTGTTTCCATATAAGGCATAACGTCCCGGACAAAGTCCGAGGTCAGGCGCGCTTTGTACTCGTCGCTTCTCGGCGTGAGCAGGGTAGCGGTGAGCTGCACGCACTTGGACATCAAGGCAAACAGATTCACCCGTTCCACCTGCGCGCCGCCGAGGATGCCGATCAGCACCCAGCGTCCTTCTTTGGCAACGCTCGCCAGGTTCTTGTCCCAGTAATCCGCGCCGACGAAATCCAGGATCAGATCGACGCCCCGGCCGTTGGTGGCTGCAAGCACTTCTTCGTCAAAAGACTGCTTCTTGTAATCGATTCCCACATCGGCGCCGAGCTCGCGGCAGAAATCCAGCTTATCCTGCGAACCGGCCGTTACGATCACCTGCGCTCCGCTCAGCTTCTTGGCAAGCTGGATCGCCGCCGTCCCGACGCCGCTCGCGCCCGCGTGAATCAGCACCGATTCATTCGGCTGAAGACGTCCAAGCCAGTACAGCGTCTGATAAGCCGTCAAGAATACCTCGGGCACCGCAGCCGCTTGTTCAAACGAATACGCCGCCGGAATCTTCATCGCGCGATCCGCCGGCATCACCGCGTATTCCGCGTACCCGCCGCCGTTTACCAGCCCCATAACCCGGTCGCCCGGCGCAAAGTCCGACTCTCCGTCCGCCTGTTCCACCACGCCCGCAATTTCCACGCCCAGGATCGGGTTCACCGCATAGCCGGACCGGCCTTCGCGGGTCACGATATCGGTACGATTCACTGCCGCGGCGTGAACTTTGATCAGCAGCTCGCCCGCAGCGGGTTCGGGAGCCGGGTGGTTCTGCAATTGGAGCCGATTTCCGTTTTCTTGTTGTTCGATCATGATGGCTTTCATTTCGGTACACTCCTTTAAATTTTGTATGGGCGCTGTTCCCGCAGATCGATTAACGCAATCAGTTTCCGCCTCCACTCGTTAATCCGTGTCAATTCTTTATTCAACGTTTCGTATCCGCTCAAATCGTACCTTTCCAAAAACCTGTATTTCGGGAACCATTCGAAAAAAGACTTGTTCAGCCACTTGCGCATTTTATAACGTTCCAGAGGATCTTCGAGTCTACTCGCTATTCCGCCGGAAGCGAGGCCTTCGGTAAACGACATATAGGTGATGATATCCGCTTTAATGATTTCCTGTGGAGCTTTTATGCTGAATTCGTCGGCGAAATCGTCCTCCAGCTGCCGAATCTCGTCGTGGGGAAACGAACGGTTTTCCGCTTGCTGTCGGTACAGCTGCCGGAGTTCTTCGATTTGTTCATTCAATAGATCGATTCTTGTCATCGCGTGCTCCTTTCTTCGCTCTAAAATGCTCCATCTCCGCCTCGTAGCGCATCGCCAGCTCCATCTTGTCCCGCAGATGATAATATTTCTCCAACAGATCCTCTTCTTCCGGAAGCTGCTGCGAGATCAGCCCGATTAACGAATCGTCCGTATCGGCCCCGGTCCATTCAAAAAGATCGCTGTAGATCGCCGCGATACTCTCGGGGTTTATTGTCATGAATCGAATCGGTTTCTCGTACCCGTTCAATTTGCACTCCAACATCGCATGCAGCACATCCAAGCGGTGTTCCAGCTCTCTTTTCGAAATCGGCTGCTCGCTCAGCGTTTTCACATCTTCGATCAATTCCGCAAACAGAATCCCGACGTGCTGCATCGCGGCGTAAGCCCAGTAACGGGTTCCCGTTCCTCCGTCGTGAGCGTCCCAATCGGGATTCCGCAGAATCTGCCGGATCGTTTCGCGTTCCTCCGAACCGAATAAAGCCATTCCGAGAATAAGCCCCGCGTTGCAATCGGTCGAAGCCGATGTATTTCCCCATTCCGCCAACCGGGGTACGATACTTCGATCCGCAACTTGACTTGCCAGAGCGGGCAGAAATTCAATAAACAATCCTTTGCCAAACGATTCGTTCAGCAGAGCTTCGATCTCGTCCCGGTAAGCGCTGCAGTTCAGATGCAGAAGTCCCAGGCAAGCATTCTTGGTAATATGCCAGTGGTCTGCACGAAGCAGCTTGACCAGATCCGCCGAGCACTCTTCGAGCCCCATATAACCCAGTGCATGCAGCGCCTCGTAAGGCGCTTTTTCCCGCAAGCCGTTCTCGTCCACGCTCCAGCGGTACAGCTCGCGCGCCATCTCCAAATCGCCATGTTCCCTAATAGGCCGCAGCAGCATTTGGTCGATATTGGTTCCCGGCAGAGACATAAGCAGATCGAGCAGCGCCCGTGCTTCTTCATGCCCGCCGTATTTGGTTATTAGCGTTGTGTAAGCGTCTATAATCGTCCAGTTCATTTTGCGTGCCGTGGTCATGTGTTCAATCAACCTCTGCGCTGCGGGAATCACCAGGGCATGCTCTCCTTTTTAAGCCGATTGATAAACTGTTCCAAATGCGTCTTGTCAATCCCGCGCACAGCAACCTCCGGGCCTTTTATCGCGTTTATTCTTATACATAAGATGATAAGGGGTGAGCGTTATCAAGATCAAGTTTATGCCTTTTCTGTTTATTATCGCATTGTTCGTCATAACCGCTTGCGCGCGTGAAGCAGTCGAATCATATCCAGCGAACGAGCCCGGCGCACCCAACCCGTCTCGCAGCGGTAAAACGGTCGTCCACGCAGAGAATCTAATGCAGCATTTCGAAAAAAATCGGCTGGTTCGAGATTCCGACGTTATTGTGTATGGAACGGTTCTTTCGCAGGACGTACAAAAAGACTTCAACGGATTTCCGGTTACGGATACGCTGATCGAGGTGCAGAAGACTTATAAAGGAATTCCGGCTGAAACCGTGAAAGTACGGGCGGCCGGCGGCGAGACGGACGATATGATCTATATCGTGGACGAACCGGCCGCTCTTACGTTTGCGATCGGGGAAAAAGTGGTGCTGTTCCTGGGTTCCGATCAAGGGGCGATGCCGGAAACGGAAGATCTGCTTTATTACGCGGTCGGGCAAAATCAGGGCAAGTTCAAAGTCGGCGTCCGTTCGGACGGAATGATCGAAAACGGCCCGGGTACGCACAGCTTCGACTTCAACCATTTTCAAAATGAAATCGACGAGCTTGAGAATTAAAACGAAATCGATCATGTTCTAAGATCGATGTCGCCGAAAAATTGACAGCATGCTGTCGAATTGATACACTGCTCTTATGAAACCTATCCAAAAACCGCAAGATCCGTTGAGCCGCTTCTCGCTGGCCGTATTCAATATGAACGGGCTTCTGCTGCGCTCGGGAGACCGGGTGACGCGTTCCATCGACCAGAGCAGCGCAAGATGGCAGGTGCTGGGACGAATCGGGCACGGAACGCCGACAGTGGCCCATATCGCCCGCGATATGGGACTGGCGCGTCAAAGCGTGCAGCGTATCGCGGATGTGCTGGCCGATGAAGGACTCGCCGTTTATCGGGAACATCCGACCGATCGACGCACCAAGCTGATCGAAATCACGCCGAAAGGAACGGAAGTGCTAAACGCCATTTATGAACGGTATGCGAAATGGAACCGGCATGTGATGAGCAGGCTCGATCCGCAGCAGTTGAAGAACATCGCCGACGCTCTCGAAGAAGTGGAACGCATCATCGAGAAGGAACTGAACGATTTCGGCAGCGGGAAGCCGGGGAGCGATCATACGGAGGAGGGAGATTTTTTATGAAAAATCTGTACGATCCAATCCCTGCCGAGGAAATCGCGCAGCGTATCGATCGGTTAAGTCCGGAGTCGGCGCCCGGATGGGGCACAATGCAGGCCGCCCAGATGCTGGCCCACTGCTCGGCGTTTCAAGATATCCCGATGGGCCGGTCTTTTCCTCCTCGCGGACTGCTGGGACGCTTCGTGGGGAAGTTCGCCAGCCCGCTTTTTTACAATGACAAACCGCTGCCGCTCAATATGTCCACGATCCCGACGATTGTTATTGCGGACGAACGCGACTTTACGGCGGAGAAGCGGGGACTGCTGCAAAAAATCGCGGTGCTTCAAAGCGACGGTCCGGAAAAATGCTCGGTTCACCCGCATCCTTTCTTCGGCAGATTGACTCCCGAGCAGTGGGGCAAAGGGCTTTACAAGCATTTGGACCATCATTTGAAGCAGTTCGGGGTTTAGGATCGTTATATTTTCCGAATCTCTTCAAGCTCTTTTGATACTATACTCCATCCGTCGGAAAGATACCGAATCAAATTATCCAAAATATTTCGATCTTCCGAATACAAGTACAGTCCCTGAGCCAGCTTTTCGATAGTCTCAAAATGCTGTCCATCCATCCGCTTTCTTATTTCCTCCATGATCCTTAAATCTTCCGAAGCTTTGATCAATTTCAAGGCTGCTATCGTTTCATTCAAGTATCTGCCGGAGGAATTTCCGATAAAGCCCACAATGCCGCTCATTGTTAACTCTATGTCGAAGTCAATGATCAAAATAATAGTCCTTAAAGATTCCGGCAGCTCACGGACACTATCTCTTATTGAGCGGGCTTCTTCTGTATAGATTACGCTCAGGATGTGCTCTGCAAGCTCGACGGGCGAAAAGTCCTTATGCGTCGGAATCAACAGCTTGATCTTAGGGTTGGGTATGCTCACGGGCTCACCTCGCTTTGCTGATTGCGATCTGCTTCATCTTTTCGATTTGAAAATCGTCCACGTATCTGGCTGATATTTCACCTTCCCCAAATGTAAATGTCATTTCAAATACTTCTTCTTCGACCTCTGTCTTTCATAACGCAGATCGATCAAGCTCAAGCCGCTGCCGGCCAACTGCTCGCTCCAAACCCGATTAATGATGTGCTGCGAAGCATTTTAGCTTTGATTAGAATGTCCGGTTTCACGTCTCCAAATACCCCTCCAGCTTCTTTTTCACCCCGGGCCATTCCGAATCCAAAATACTGTACAGATGCGAGCTGCGGGTATACCCGTCGTGCAGGATGCGATCCTGTCTTAACGTGCCTTCCCGAACCGCGCCGATCCGTTCGATCGCGTTGTTCGATCTTTCGTTGCGGATATCCGCTTTGAGCTGCACCCGCACCAACTCCAATTCCTCAAAGCCGTACTTCAGCAGTAAATACTTACTCTCCGTATTGACTCTCGTCCGCCAGACCTCCGGTATATACCACGTCCAGCCGATCTCCAGGTTTTTATTCTCCAAAGAAAGATTCAAGAACCGGGTGCTGCCGACGATCCTGCGCAGCTCCTTATCGTACACGGCAAACGGGTACTCCAAACCTTTTGCTTTCATGCTCAAAGCGTCGTGTACGATCTGCCGCATCTCTTCGAGCCGCTGGACTTTCTTGGGCAAATACGTCCAGATTTCCGGGTATGCACTGCTGACGAACAGTTCTTCGATATGCTTCTCTTCAAGCGGAATCAGCTCGACACGGGTTCCTTGCAGATGGATATGGGTTCCTTGCAGATGGATATGGGGCAGCATTGGACTCCTCCTTAATCAACACTTCATCGGACTCTTCTTAAATCTCTTCCATATATTCATAGTAACATCCGGCTAAATAATCGTAGAATCCCCATCCAATTCCTCGAGCATTATCGACGATATCTTTTAATCTGTCGTTAAATTGTTTAGATAAAGCTTGATTGCTCTGAATATTTTTTAACGCATTCTTGTACATCTTCTCTATACTTGAATAAAAATTCTCATCGATATCGCCGTACATATTGGTAAATTCGACGCCGAGTTCGACGTAATAGATCATCAAATCCAGGATCTTCACTTCATCGTCGCTAAACTTTCCAAAGTCGGAGATGGCTTTCTTCGCATTGGATAACTTGAGTTTCGCAATACCGCGCTGCGGGAAAAATTCTTGCAAGATAAGACTTTTGGATTTTTCGTATAATTCTTCAATTGTCTCTTCGGGATTCATGAGGATATGGATATAATTTTTCACGTCGCCGCTCATTCTATAGCAATCAAGCATCATTGAAATCAGTGCATCCTTATCATAGGTTTTCAATGTTTTTTTGATCGCGGGTATCGTTACTTTTTTTTGTGCGTTTTTTGTTTTTTCTTGCTCGGAACGGTCTTCCGCGCTCATTTTACTCCCCCGTTCTGTATTGAAAAGCCGCTGTATTCCGTTTTCATTTGCTCCAACTTCTTCGCCTGCCCAAAAGCTTTCAGCAAAAATTCTTCCGCAGACAAGTCGAGATAATCCCAGTTCATCGCCTCGATCGAGATTCCTCCCGCATAACCCGTTTCCGCGACTTTTTGCATAATTACAGCCCAGTCGAGCGTCCCGTCAAAAGGCAGTCCATGCTGCCCCCAGCTTCCGTTATTGTCGTGCAAATGCACAGCCTTCAAGCGCTCGCCGTATTCCGCTAACAAGTCTTGCTCCGGATAATACCGATTATGGTGACTGACGTCGTAACAAAAGCCGATTCGAGGCGAATCCACAGTATCCAATACATGCGTCAAATTCGTGAGATTCCATAAATTTTCCACCGCCACATTGACGCTCCGCCGCTCCGCTCTATCCACAATGCGTTTAAACCGCTCCATGGAAAAAGGATTATGGATATGCTCTTCGTCCGGCAGATGAATGACCATGGTCGGGATTTCCAGGTCCGCACAATCTTCAATACACCCCAGGTAGCAATCGACCACTTCTTCGCCCGCCGCGTTATTCAGCCAAAGATCATTTTGCTGTTCGATCGGGGCATGAATGTTTTCGATTGTCAGCCCCGCTTCCCGCGCAAGCCGCGCTCCGCTTCGATACTCTTCGCCGCGGCCAAACCCTGCGCTCCACCACAACATCACTCCGTCGAAACCGGCCTGCTTGATCGCTCGATACCGTTCTTCAATCGGCAGCTCGTATCCAAACCAATCGTAAATACTGATCATAGAGAACGCTCCTTTTTATTGGAAGATCAAAATATTACTTTCCTTTACACCCGCTCTTTCAATTCCTCGTAAGCCTCTTTGAGCCACGGATGAACCACGCAACAAATCCCGATCCTATAGGTGCTCCAGCATGTTTTCCGAAGTAAAGGCCCACTGCCCGTCTATGTATTCGACTCGATGCCACGCCGTATTGGAAGCTGGAAACGACTCGCTTCGATTCGTCCATTCCAATCCTTTTAAGATATGGTAAACGATATTGATCACCCCGCCATGCGTCACAACCATTACGTTTTCTTTATGATTCTTGGCCGATTGTTCCTCGCATAATTGGTTGAAAGAAGCTTGAATACGCGTATAAAAATCCAGAGGACTTTCCCCGCCCGGGTACTTTTCCTCCATCTGCAAACTCGAAAAATATAGCCCGGGAAACCGTTCGTTCACGATCTCATGGGGCATCCCGGCAATCACGCCGTTATTCGTTTCCCGCCAACGGCTGCTGCGTTCGATCGGCAAATCCATGAATCGGGCTATCTCATTCGCTGTGTCCAACGCCCGCTGCAAATCGCTGCTCACGATACGCTGTATTTGAAAAGTGCTTGGATTATGATCCTTCAGATACCGCCCCAGCTTCTCAGACTGCCGATAACCTTCCACATTCAGCCCTCGCTGACTCCATCCTCCGCGGTATCCTTCATCGTCTGCGCCGTGTCTTACGAAATAAATGGTCAAACTGACTGCCTCCCTATATATGAAAATATGCTGTTCCATTAATTCGAACGCGGATAGCCTCGATATAGTTTGGAATGCTTTCAGGTAGTACGCATCGTCCAGTCGATTCGATGAATGCGATAGATCTTCTTCTAAAGAAATCGCGTTTTCCCGGACAAAGATATCTCAATCAGCTCATAGGGGAAATGCTCGTTTTCTTCGATCAATTGTTTTCATAGCCGTCGTTACCTCAAACGCATTTTACATCAACCGTTTAACGCGTTGATTATCTTTTCCCTAGTCTGACTCAAACGCTTCTCGGCGCCATCCGGATGCAGCGGCTCTCCCCAGGTGAAACCGTCGCCTTCGTATCTGGGAATCAGGTGCATATGGTAGTGATCCAGATCGTTGAATTTACCGCCGTCTTGACACACTCGAATACCGTCGGGTTGGAATACATCTTTTAGCGTTTTCGAAAGGATCTTGGAGGCGTCCATAATCGCGTAAGCGGTTTCCGAATCTATTTCGTCAATCTCTTTATAATGCCGCTTGGGAAGGATCAGCAGATGCCCTTCGTTGAAAGGAGCAATATCCAGCACACCCGTAACAAGTTCATTTTCGTAAACGATATTCAGGTCCGGCTCAATACCGTTGGCGATTCTGCATCCCAGACACTCGATCACAGTCATCTCTCCCATCCTTCAAGAATCGCCCGGACTTCGTCGCCCGTTCGTTCGATAAACGCCTCGACGATGTCCGACGTAATGGAGCGCGGCGGCGTTTGCGGTTTGTTCGCCGGTTCTTCGAACCAGCGGATCGTACGCAGCCTCCAAGCATCCACTTCCCGCTCGCTCAGCAGAGGGCTCATCGCATACGCGGGTGCTTGGAGCAGTCTCTCCCACACGGGTTCTTTCCACGCAGCCGTTTCGTAAAGCCGGAAATCGACGCCGTCCGTATCCGCGTAATATCTATTCTTGATCTCGCTGTCGGGAACTCCGTCCTGCTCGGCCCGCCGCTTAAAATCAGCGTATACGTCAAGTCCCCATAGATAGTCGGTCAGCACATGGGCAAAGTAACCTTTGACGTACAGATGCCAATCTTCTCCAGGGTTTCGGCCGATCCATTCGGCGTAATGCCGTTTCAATCGGTCGGGAGCCGTTTCTTTGCCGCCGAAATGAGTGCGAAGTTTGTCTTCCCGGCCGGCTCCTTTTCTCATATGAATGGCGTCCGGTGCAATACTCCCCAGTACGAAAGCGTCCGGAACGCGGCTTCCTTCGAAATACCGGACTGCGACGCCAAGGTGAACCATGGGTAAAGGCATGATGAATGCTCCTTTTTATAAAAATCAATTGTAATACGAACCGTCGTCCGCATAGACCGCCGCTGTTTGAAAGTAAAAATACCGCATTTCCTGCTCTTGATTCTCTGCATACATTTCCTGGAACCAGTCTTCTTGCATCGTCTCTTCGGTAAATACGGAAGGTCGCCACAAGCTTAATCCGATATCCGCAAATATGTATTGGGTTTCGTCTTCATGATCTGCTTCGGGTTTGGAAATACGGCTCAAGATTTGAACGAGTTCGTTCGCCTTCGTATTGAATACATCGACGTTGTAGCATGTGCAGTCGAAGAACTCTTTAAATTCAGAAACGATTTCAATAAATTTAACTTTCCCGCTGCGATCGTATTCAAGTTTAAAAGTATTCTCAAAAAAACCGGAGTCGTTCGTGTCTTTTTTATATTGAGTGACATAGTGCCGAACAGCCTCGTCCGCCTCCGATCGGGTCATCCCCAATTTCAATTTTCCGATTCCGATACCCGGCTCGATGATAAGTTTATCTGTACGCATTTCAGCATTTCTCCTAATCCGGATTCCAAGCGCGCCCCAATCCGCTTCCTGCTCGGGCGTGTAAATATCGTAAGTGCCGTCTACCATTTCCTGCATCGTCCATCCTTCACAATCAAAGTCGCTAAAAGGCATCGCTCGATACAGCTCTTCAAAAGTCCCATGCTTGTATAAAGCTTCAACGGTTACTTCTACAGCTCTCTGTCGACCGGGTAAACATTCAAACCGGATCGTATCTCCTACGCCAATCGCTCTTCTTCTCTCGTCATTCAAGCGCACTTCGACTTTCTTACGCCCCGAACAGACCGAGTCAAAATACTCCGGGAACAAAGTCATACTATGCTGCATTGCATTATCTCCTTTTACAAGCGAGCAAGATTATCAATGGTCATATACGAAATCCACAGACGCTCTATCCAGACTGAACCTGTACTCCATCAGCTCGATCGCCCGGTCTCTAGTCCTCTTTAGCTGAACCGCTGCCAACTGCACATTCCCTTGACTCCCAAAATGCCTGGTAAAGATAAATTTGTCGCTAACAAAGTCAGTATCGTCATCCATATAAGACTGCCAGCTTTTTTGAGATTGCTCGAGTTTGATCCGATCTTCTTCGTTTAACGACGGGTATAAATGTTTAAGCGCCGCGTCGACTTCATCCTGCCATTTCAGGGTATATCTCGCCTCAAACGCTTCCCATTCCAGGGTTGTAGACGTATCACTTGTTTGAAGTTTTGTCAGCTCGCGCCGGTAATCTCGATCAATCGGGTTATCGTTAATTATCTTCGAAAAGTCTTCATTCCCCTGGTAGTCGCCATAGTGGCTGCTTTCGTTGATCTGCGTTTCCAAGTTACGGTTTATTTCGTTCGCTTGAACAAGCTTTTCTTGTAAATGAGTGTTTCTTGCATGCAGTTCTCCGGTTACGGCTATGTAAGAAGCAGCGCCAACGATTACCATCATCAGCATACATACTCTATAAAATAATATTTTTTTGTTCATTCATCTCTTCTCGTTTCAGGCTGTATGCCGCTTTTTATCGATTTTCCATTAAACGGGACAAGTGACTACTTTCTAAAGTCATCATGGGGATTTAGATTCAAATAACGAAATCAATTCATATCCTTCCGGAAACGGATTCATATCGGAATTCCCTTGCGTGTTTGTATTTGATCAAATTTTTTTGTAATCTGCGGTTTTCGGATGTTCATTTCCAAAAAAATCCCTTTCCGCATCATGCTAATATTCGAATTTCAGTTGAAGCGAATCACAGACCGGCACATAGCCGATCTTTTGATAGATGCTGTTGGATGTAGGGTTTGCCAGGTCCGTGTATAAGACGCAGCGGGTAAATCCTTTATCCAGGGCGAGTTGACTGATTTGCGCCACGATCGAAGTCGCATAACCTTTTCTGCACTCGTACGGAGGCGTATAGACAAAGGCTACTCCGACAGCTGTCTGCATCTCTCTTGTATATCCGGCCATGGAAACGGGTATCCCGTTGTCATTCTCCAAAATATAGAGTTTTTTCGATGCTATTCGGTAGAGGTAAGGCGCTGCGTCTTGCGGGATGGACATTTCGGTACTGCCGTAGCTCCCCGCTGCATGAAAAGCTTCCGCCCAGTAGGGGAAAAAGTGAAGGTCCTTTTCATCCAGCAGCCGGATGACACCGATCTGCTGGATGTCTGGATTTACCGCTGTAAGTTCGTATATCCGTTGGCTCATCGTCGTTTCCAAAGTGATTTCCTTACGCGAGGCATAGGCTTTAGCAAAAGACTCCGCCAGATTTTTTTCCGTTGTCACTCCTGGAATTTCATAGTCCTTCAGGCCATCGATCAGGCAGTTTATAGCTTCCGGGTTAATGAGGTTATCCGCTGCGTAAAGCGTAATATTGTGCGGCGGTGTCATCAGCGCGATAAGTTGTATGCCCCGATTATCCGAAATCGTGACCATAAGCCAATTTGCTGGGTCGCGCCAATCGGTTTTGTCTGTTCCTTCATGTCCGATTATGATATTGCCAAGGAGAATCATATTTTGCGCCT
Source organism: Saccharibacillus sp. CPCC 101409 (assembly GCF_030518235.1). Taxonomy (GTDB): domain Bacteria; phylum Bacillota; class Bacilli; order Paenibacillales; family Paenibacillaceae; genus Saccharibacillus. The sequence goes on from NZ_JAULSA010000005.1 coordinate 360,975, forward strand.
CATGACGCATCAGCACTTCATGGGTATCGTTGTAGAACTCATGCACATCCGTATACAATTTGAATTGCATAGGAATTCCCCTTTCAACTTTCCTGAATTAGAGTCTTCATTCCTTCATTGTGTTCAAAGCACTCTCAAAATAGCGATATACTTCATCTGCAATGGGCAGAAACTCTTCGACAGGTACATCGCTATCCAGATAACAAGCATACAGATCATCAACTAAAGCAGGGTCAATCTCACAATAGTTCAATATGGCGTTCTTCATCTCAAAAATGTCGTCTTCCCATACGCCTGTGTTTTCTATTATCAACGAGTACAAGGCACGAAGTAATCTCTTGGAGTACCCTTTGATATATCTGTTTTTCATCGCGCTGTCGGCAGCCTTGGAAAGCCAACCGTGTATACGATCGATTTCCTCCTTGGTCTCTGTATTCAAGTCTACAATGAACGCTGGAGAAATCAGGATCGGCGGTACTTTTTCGCCAACGTCATCCCCATATACGCAAACGCAAATGACCTTCACCCAAAATCCCCACTCATGCGGCTTATTTAATACATCGTCCACCGAGCAAAGGATCGTATCGATCTTCGTGACCAGCGGATATTCTTTCAAAAGCTCGTCTTTAATCTTTGATAATTTTTCGTAATCGATATCTTCCGGATTTTCACATACAAGAGTAAAGTCCGCATCCGATTTAAAAGGTTTGGCCGTTCCTTTTGGAATCGAGCCGCACATATAAATACTATGAAACTTACCTTTGAATTCGGTACGTATGCGATCGATATACTTATCAACCAATTCCTTATATTCACTTTGTATATCAATGGTATGGATGACTTTTTCCAAGATCATATGTACTCCTCCTAAATCAAAAAATTCTTCCGGTTAACTAAGATCGAGATATATTCCTCTTCTTTAAGCCTTGTCACCTTGCAGTTCTCATTGGATTCAAATTCTACGATTCTCTCTTCAATAGTTTGATTCGTACTGTTTTTAAACAGGTCTTCTCGATCATAGTGAGGAAAAATAAGTTTATCGGTTACCCCTAATGCCGTAAAATCCGTTAGATTCATGGTGTTCATCTCTGGAGTAAAGAAATCGACAATATTAATATTCGGCCCCAGTACCAATGCTCCAGCACTTACGCCAACTATAATGACATGCTGTGCGGCCAATGTTTTAATGATTTCATCAGCACCGCTTTTCTTAGCGTGATACAACAAGGTAAATGGATTCCCGCCATTGATATATATGATATCTCGATGTATAAGCATTTGCGGGTCATCAAATTCGATATCCACAAAATTGATGTGCTGAAATCCCATGTCTTTGAACTCATGCATCGCCCTTTGTGCATACCTATTATCGTTTTTGCTAGGGGAAGCTGTTGTAATAATAGAGACCTTTAATTGAGAAAGATCTCGATCCATAAAATCCAGGAATTGATTTTTAATATCTTCCGTACAAAAACCGCAAGAGGTCAGCAACAAGCTGCTCATTGAAATCCCCCGTCCTTAAATAGTTCGTCTACTCTTTATCATTTGATTTCTGCTAATGTTGCTGTATCCACGACTAAATGTGTATAGAGTGTCCGGCGAGTGCCGAGTAAAGGTGGAGTCATATTCTTCTTCGAAATATTAAAAAACTCGTATAGATCTTAAATATTTTTCATCTTCTTTATAAGTGCAAATCTGATTTGTATCCTGGCCATTACAAATGGAAAAGTATCCTTTAGAAGTAGCAAACCCTATGCCGTTTAAAATCCAATTTGAAGTTGTTTTTTCGACCTCTTCTGAAATCGACTTACTTGCTATCAATGTGGACTCGAATCGCTGTTCAATAATCTCTATTCCAACAATCTCTGCTTGAATAAATCCTAGAAACTCTTGCCGATCGTTGCGCCATTCATATTCAAATTTTCCGTATTCCCCAAAATCCCATTTTTCTATTTCGTGTGCTCTGTCAATTAAATTTACGGACAAAGCCAACTCTTCTAATTTGTAATTACAAATTTCCAACTGACACGAAGTCAATTCTAAAAGGATTGGAGAATCTTCATTCCACTCTTCATCAATTTTGTTTCGCATTGAAAACACATTTATAATTCTCTGTGTTTTCAGCTTCTTTAGCTGAGAAGCAAAATCGTGCATAATTTCAATACTTGTACTATAAAATCGCGGTTCATAGTTTTTGATTCCAAATTTCATTATCTGTTCCCCTGCTTCACATGATTTCATCTAGCATTCCTATATTCACGTCCCGACGCATACTGAGTGGCCGGCGAACACCGGATCAAGGGCGTATGCTTGCAGCGTGAATATGATATTAGTTGAAGTTCTTCACTTCTTGTTCAGAGCTATCAACAATGGCAGACCTTTCAATTTGTTTTTTTACGTTCTTCTTTTATCTATCACTTTTTAAGAGTAATATGTTCGTTCCTGTAAGTTTCTCGAATTCACCATACATTTCATCCCATGTCGATGGATATTTATTCGATCCTTCAATTTCGTGTTTTGTTCTATCTTTGAACGTAATAATCATTCCCCATTGATGTCCATCTAAAATCTGATCGTTTATATATTTTTCTTTCCAGTCTAAAAACTCATATTTATTGGCTTTCTTTAAAAAGCTTTTTATCTTTTTATCTGAAAGCTTAATAACCTCATCGTAGCCATCATTTTCGAGAGAACGATCTCTTTCTATAGTATTATCAATATTCCGAGCATACTTATAAAAATCCTCGTTCACAAAATTTATATTATATTCATTATTACGCATCCCAAAACTATTGTGATATACGTAGATTTCACTAACCTCATTCATTTTATTAGAGGCATGTTCACATGAAGTGAGAACTAAGAAAATTGATAATATTAAAATAGCATTTCGTATTAAATTCATTCTCGTGCATCTCCTTTATCTCAACCCTCACACAAACAATTAATCGGAACGCATTTTATCTTTTATTTATTGAGACCAAGGATGGCTGCAGCGTGAAGATTAAGGGAGTAGTAACCGGCTTTTTGGATCTCGTCTTCAATCCCAGTAGTTATAAATGACTTCCCCGATTCTTACCGCTTGCCAGTATTCAATCATTTTTTTCTCCGGCTCTTTCAGCCTCTTTAATTGATCTTTTTGTAAGGGTCGATTCAATAAATCTTCTGAAAGCACTTTATAGCTCGGCTCTAACAGGGATATCATAGTTTTGGGTCCATCCACAAATTCAATGCCTCCAAAATCAACGACTGAAGCGAAAGCGACAAAGGAATAAATAGAATGTAAAAGGATATAAAATTCTTTCTCTTTGCTTTGTATCTTGTAAGTATAAAAATTTTGGTTGTTAGTTAAGAATTCTTTACCGATTAGTTTGCCGCCTTCTGCCCTTATTGCTCCAAATAGATAAATTTCGAATTCTTTATGATCTAAACGCTTTAAATTTTCATCCGTATTAGAAAAGCCGGTGATTCCAGGTTTCATGACTTCAATGATCTTCATCGATTCACCTACTAAAATTTAGATTGTATAAGTTTTAAGGACTTTCTTCGTTTTCTTCTTTATAAAAACATTCTCTGTTCTTACATCCATATGTAATTTTCGAGTCAAAGTCTTCGTAATAGATGACTTCATCAAACAAAGTAAGAAGCGATCCTCTAAACTTCGCACTTTCTTCACCTTCGAAAATGCCGGTATCCAGAAATTTCGAAAATCCCAATGTTCGATCTTCTTCAGTAATAGCTTTATAGGTATATATTTCATTTAACTCCGTCTGTAAAGTATTCGTGAAATTAATGAACTCCCCCTGCTTATTAAATTAATAAATTAGATCGATAGTTAAATGCTTATCTAATTGGTAATCGATACAAGTTCTTGTTTTCGTCTTGGGACAAGAACTTGTACGGGTAAAACAAAAAAGCCGCTAACATATAGCGACTTTCAGCGGAACAATGTTCTTGTCCCTCGACAACAAGAACATTGCCCCTGCGATTCAAAAGTAGATCCGGGTCGAAAAATTAGCCACGGAAGCGTTGATCGCCTGACTTCGCTTCCCGGCTTCTTCCCTTCTGACGATCCAAGGGCTGCGAAGGCCCGATGCGTGAATATGATGTTGGTATTCTCAGTTCATCCCCGGCTCGTTCGGAGATGAACTTTTTCTTTATA
>NZ_JAULSA010000050.1 GCF_030518235.1 Saccharibacillus sp. CPCC 101409
GGAGGTGGACGCGCAGCAATGCGTGGAGCTGACCAGTACTAATCGGTCGAGGGCTTATCCTCCCGACTTTTCAACAGAAAAGTCACTTCGATGACGCGAAGAAATCGTTTCGGATCCGGTTTTCAAGGTGCAAATCCGTGTTCGGCAGCGCCGACACATCGTTTGCCTTTGAACTTTGGCTTAAGTGATTAAGCCGCTAAGCGAAATATTTGAGCCTGAACGACTTTTGGCTTTCCTATTCCCGAGAATCGCACGATTCGAAGGAGGGAAACAACTGGAGAGAAGGAGCAAATATAGAGCGACGTTGTTCCCTGATAGCTCAGTTGGTAGAGCACTCGACTGTTAATCGAGTTGTCACAGGTTCGAGTCCTGTTCGGGGAGCCATATGGAGAGGTGTCCGAGTGGCCGAAGGAGCACGATTGGAAATCGTGTAGGCGTCTAAAGCGTCTCGAGGGTTCGAATCCCTCTCTCTCCGCCATAATCGTTTTACTGTAAGGCCCGTTGGTCAAGGGGTTAAGACACCTCCCTTTCACGGAGGTAACAGGGGTTCGAATCCCCTACGGGTCATTTCTTCTTTTAAACAAAAGAAGAAGCATGAAAAAGCATTTGACATGAGCTTGCTAACCTGATATAATAGTAAGCGTATGTGAAATGGAGGCTTAGCTCAGCTGGGAGAGCATCTGCCTTACAAGCAGAGGGTCGGGGGTTCGAACCCCTCAGCCTCCACCATATTGATTTACACTCTGACGCGGGGTGGAGCAGCTCGGTAGCTCGTCGGGCTCATAACCCGAAGGTCGCAGGTTCAAATCCTGCCCCCGCAATTGCTTTACTTTATGGCCTGGAACCGTGGTGTAGGGGTTAACATGCCTGCCTGTCACGCAGGAGATCGCGGGTTCA
>NZ_JAULSA010000051.1 GCF_030518235.1 Saccharibacillus sp. CPCC 101409
ACGGCAAGTTCTATATGATCGAACGCACCGCGGGTTCCCTGACCCCGTGCAAGAATTACCTCGGCCTGCTCGAAAGCGAGGACGGCGTGCACTTCACGCACGTCAAAGACGAGCCGGTGCTCACGCCCGACGAACTCGGCTTCCCGTACGGCAGCGTCCAGGACCCGCGCGTCGTCAAGATCGACGGCACGTTCTATATGAACTACGCGCTGCGTCCGTGCGCCATGAACTACTATCCGACCAACACGGGCGTGCCCGAGCGCTCGATCCCGACCTACCCGGACGGCTGGGGCGAAGAAGAAGGCCACTGGCTGACCCGCTCGTCCATCGTCAAGTCCGATAACCTGGTCGATTGGGAATTCGTCGCCGATACCACGCCGCTTGAGATCAACGACCGCGACAATATCCTGTTCCCGGAGAAGATCAACGGCCGCTACGCGCTGCTGCGCCGCCCGGAAGAGTATATCGGCGAAGCCTACGGCACGGAGAAAGCCGCGATGTGGATCACCTACTCCGACGACCTCGTGCACTGGGACGAACCCAAACTGCTCGCCAAAGCCGAGAATCCATCCTGGGAATCGCGCAAGATCGGTGGTTCGACGCCTCCGGTCAAGACCGACAAAGGCTGGCTGGTGCTGTATCACGGCGTGGACGAGCATATCGTCTACCGGGTCGGCGCGCTGCTGCTCGATCTGGACAACCCGGAGAAGATCATCGCCCGCACAAGCGAGCCGATCATGGAGCCGGAAACGTACTACGAGAAGTTCGGCTACCAGATTCCGAACGTGGTCTTCCCGACCGGCAACGTGGTCAAAGACGGCCTGCTGTACATTTACTACGG
>NZ_JAULSA010000052.1 GCF_030518235.1 Saccharibacillus sp. CPCC 101409
GGCTGGAGATCTACACACGAATCTTTTCAAAACGAACTGTTGCACTTGGATTGACAATTCGTCATTTAAAATTGAATATCCTGATGAAAATAACGAAAGTGCCTTAGCTGAAATAAAAAAACACTCAGAAGCTATAATAGAAAGCATATTATATGCAATCGATACAAATGATACAAAAAAACTCTTTTCAAATGATACTTATGCAATTGATGGTTTTCACGAATTGTCTTTAAGAATATTTATACAAGAATCTATTAAGTTTAAAAATCCAGCATTCAGGGAAGAGGCAGAGTGGAGAATCATTTTTGACGATGAAATTGATAAATATACTAACTGGGAAGATTGGTATGATGAAGTTGAAGAAAAATCATTATTAAATGATGAACTCGCAACTTTATTCCCAAATGGCTTACAATTTAGAGCATTGCGGAATAATATTATTTCATTTTTTGACTTATCTTTTAAAAGTTATGAACAAACTATTATAAATGAAATAGTTATAGGACCTAGATCAGATGTACAAGAAGGAGATATCTATCAGTTATTAGCTTACTATGGATATAATCCAGATATAAAAATCATTAAATCTAAAAGCACGTATAGATAGCATGGTATAAAAATAATTAATAAGGTTAGGGTAGTTTTAGGAAGCCCGGGGCATCAGTTAAACCAGCTAATCAAAGTCAAGTTTCCAATAAAACAATCGTTGAGCTTTCCAAATAGAACAT
>NZ_JAULSA010000053.1 GCF_030518235.1 Saccharibacillus sp. CPCC 101409
GCCGTATCGGAAGGTGCGGCTGGATCACCTCCTTTCTATGGAGAATCGTCTGCTGCAACGCAGACATTCCATCCCGCTTCTCTCTCGGGAATCACAAATAAGAGACTCCCTTCACTATCCGGTTTTGAGAGAGAAAACTCTTTCAACTAAAAAAATGCGTTTGGTAGTAATGGCGGAGGGGTTCCACACGTTCCCATCTCGAACACGACCGTTAAGCCCTCCAGCGCCGATGGTACTTGGACCGCAGGGTCCCGGGAGAGTAGGACGCTGCCAAGCGTGTTTCTTATGGGCCCTTAGCTCAGCTGGTTAGAGCGCACCCCTGATAAGGGTGAGGTCGGTGGTTCGAGTCCACTAGGGCCCACCATTTCTAAAATTCATAGTTCTATTTCCTTTTATGGGGCCATAGCTCAGCTGGGAGAGCGCCTGCCTTGCAAGCAGGAGGTCAGCGGTTCGATCCCGCTTGGCTCCACCATAATTGTTTTGAATGGCATGATTTGTTCTTTGAAAACTGGATACCGAAACGATAACTTTGCGTCTGGAATACTTCTTCCCTAGCGGAAGTAAGTGTTTCAATCGAAACATGGTTAAGCAAGTAAGAGCGCACGGTGGATGCCTAGGCACCAGGAGCCGATGAAGGACGCGACGAACCGCGATAGTGCTTCGGGGAGCTGTAAGTAAGCGTTGATCCGGAGATT
>NZ_JAULSA010000054.1 GCF_030518235.1 Saccharibacillus sp. CPCC 101409
AATCCGGCCATGAGCCCTTTTGTATTCAATTCGAGGTGTTGCACTTCATTTTACAATCCGTCAAATAAATTAATACTTTCTTCCTTGCTAATAAGTTTGGCTAAAGACTCATAACTAAAGCCAATAGATATTCCATGTCCATCATCAGCATAACCTCTCCATTGACTCAATATATCACCTTCTTCTGAGAAACAAGCTCCATAAAAAAGCTCTTCGTTTCTTTCAAGCATTCTTTCTTTGATCGATTTAATAACCAATTTTAAAGCATCTACTTCATCCAACCCATAAATCAGTTGCCCTCTAAAAAAAGGATCTTCTTTGTATCTCTGAATTATTTCATCCTCAATGTATTCTACTAGCCACTTTGTTTCTTTATAATCATTAGATTTAGAAATATCTGATAATCTTATTGTTTTATTTTTAATGATATTCAAAAAAGTTTCGTTACTGCAATAATGGTATAATGGCGTTTCCATTAACTATCACCTCATTAAATTTAATAAATTCCCCAATTCGTTAATTATCGAATTGATTACACCGTATTAAAAGAGATTATGTTGGGCTTGCTCTAAGGGGTTTCAGTTAACGTTCCTGTATTTACGACCCGACGCATGTCGGGTGTCTGGCGAATGCCAGACCAAGGACG
>NZ_JAULSA010000055.1 GCF_030518235.1 Saccharibacillus sp. CPCC 101409
GCCGTATCGGAAGGTGCGGCTGGATCACCTCCTTTCTATGGAGAATCGTCTGCTGCAACGCAGACATTCCATCCCGCTTCTCTCTCGGGAATCACAAATAAGAGACTCCCTTCACTATCCGGTTTTGAGAGAGGAAACTCTTTCGAAACGATTAAGCAGCCGGCCTTTGGATCGGCGGACTTAATCCTGGGTTCTTCACAGAAGTGAAAGATTGAAAAAAAGAAGTCGCTTGTCGCGAGTTCAAATTTTAATCCGCACAGCCGTGATGCACCTAAAATTTGTCCTTTGAAAACTGGATACCGAAACGATAAATTCGCGTCTTGAATATTTCTTTCTTCTCCACGCTGCTTGTCAGCGAGGGTAAGCAAATGAAATGATTCATTAAAATCGAAGAGCGAAGTGATGGCGATGTGCGCGACTTTTGGATTTGGATTCCCCTTCCTTGAAGATTCATCTTCGAATGATGAAGGAAACCAAACCAAGCGGAGCAAACAGCGGCATCACGCAGCGATTGGTTAAGCAAGTAAGAGCGCACGGTGGATGCCTAGGCACCAGGAGCCGATGAAGGACGCGACGAACCGCGATAGTGCTTCGGGGAGCTGTAAGTAAGCGTTGATCCGGAGATT
>NZ_JAULSA010000056.1 GCF_030518235.1 Saccharibacillus sp. CPCC 101409
GTGCGCGCCGCACAGCGCGTGTTCGAAGCGGTAATGCGTCTTGAAATACGACGCATAGCTGTCGTGAACCAGCACGCCGGTGAAGTGAGGCAGCACGTCCGCTTCGTCCATGCCCCGGCTTCCGCGACTCTCGTGGATCTGCAAAAACGTCCACTGCGAGTCCGAAGCGACGTGCATCCACTGAACCTTCTTGCCGATCCGCAGTCCGGTTTCGTCCGCGTGGAGAACCGGGAGCTTTCGTATCTGTTCGCGGATTTGGATTTCAGTCGCTTCCAGCGCGCCGGCGGTCTGCTCCAGTTGGGCCAGCAGCGTCGCTTCGCTGGGCCGACAACCGCATAGATCCGCGTAGAACTGGGCGATTCGCTCCAGCGGCAGCAGCTGGTACGCGCTCAAGTAGGTCGTCCAGGCCGAGAAGCTGCGGCCGTATTGGGTTCGTCCGCGCACGTCTTCCGGGAAAGGAGCCCGGGCTTTGACGCCGCAGGCTGGACAAATTTTGTGCGCGGCCCGGTGCTCGGTCACGACCACGCGTGGGGCCGGCAGGTCGAACACCTGCCGGGCTTCGTGAGCGTGAGCCGGAACGTCTTGCAGCGCCGCCTGGCAGCCGGGGCAAGTTTC
>NZ_JAULSA010000057.1 GCF_030518235.1 Saccharibacillus sp. CPCC 101409
GCGTGTACGCTTCATTCAACGAATGAACCCTACCTAAAGCGTGTACGCTTCATTCAACGAATGTACCCTACCTAAAGCGTGTACGCTTCATTCAACGAATGAACCCTACCTAAAACGTGTACGCTTCATTCAACGAATGAACCCTACCTAAAGCGTGCATGCTTCATTCAACGAATGAACCCTACCTAAAACGTGTACGCTTCATTCAACGCCGCGTCACGTTCCGTTGACGTGCCCCGGCACGCCTTCGGAAAAGTTCCTTGTCGAGAGCGGAAATTCAGTGAAGCTTCCGCCTATCGCTTTTGCTTCAGCCGGGGTGCCGCCCGCTCCCCGGGGCTTCATTTAAACGCCTGCGGGAAAATAAAATGCAAATATCCACTCTATCCCCCTCTCCCGTCCCCGAAAACGGCGATCTGATGCAAATATCCACTTTATTTCCGCCCCCGACACTCTTTTAGCCCTCAGATCGAGAATAAAGTGGATTTCCGCACTTCATCTTCGATCTACGGACCCATATACATAAACGAAGTGGATTTTTGCATTTGATTCTATTAAGTCCATATACTTGTGTAAAATGACCTCTTAAAAAAAAGAGAGTCATGAAACGAAATT
>NZ_JAULSA010000058.1 GCF_030518235.1 Saccharibacillus sp. CPCC 101409
GCGCTCTGCCGATTGGTTTTGGTATTCGAGATCCTGTTGTTCGGACTGTAAAGGACATCCCGGCCGATTGGGGTCGGACTCGGAATCTGACTGGGCTCCAGCGTTTTCTCCTCGGTTTGACGGCCGTCCATAATCGTCTGACCGTTGAATGTCAGCGTATCGTTTTGGACTTTCACTTTCCCGATTTGGCTTTCGGCGAACTGCTGCGCGGCTTCCTCCTCGCCAGGCGGAATAGGTTCTTTGGTTTCTCCGCCGGGTACTTCTTTGGGATCGGGTTCGCCGATCAGGTTACCAGGGCTCTCGGCAGCCGTGTACGTTCCGTCCTGCCTGACGACGATATTCGGCGGCGTATAGCCGGCTGGATAAAGTTCAATTCGCTCGCCGTTGAACGCATAATTGTTGAGCACCGCCTGCTCGATCGAATAAACGCCTAGCGAATCGATGACCCAATACGAAAATTTCCGTTCAACCTTCACCGGATACTGCTGCGTTTCGGTCTCTTCCTGCATCTCCGGCGCTTCCGCTTCGTCTCCATCGTCCGGATTCTCTTCATCGGGCTCGGGCGCTTCCTTTTTAGGCGTCCATGTGAAATGATAAGTTTG
>NZ_JAULSA010000059.1 GCF_030518235.1 Saccharibacillus sp. CPCC 101409
TAATGGTTGGACTGGAGCGTGTAGAAGTCGACGTTGTTATTGTTGTCTTTGCGTTTCAGTTGAACGTAAGACGGGCGGCCGAGGCCGTCGTAGAATTCTTTGCTTTCTTTGCCTTCTTCGTCGACGGTGTAGTAGATGCCGTTCTCGCCGATCGTATTGTACGAAAACGAAGAAGTTGCGGTCGCCCGCGTGCCGTCTTCGGCCGCAGGATGGGTGACTTTGGTAATCCGGCCGACATTGTCGTACTCGTACGCTTCGTCGGAACCGGCTTTCGCGCCTTTGGATACCGCGTTGCCGTCGAAGTGCTTCGTGACACGGCCCGTTGGCAGATCGTACTCGTAGCGCTCTTCGATCGTTTTCGGCGTGCCGTTTTCAGTCACTTTTTGCTTGATGGACGTCGGGTAGGCGTTCTTGACGCTCGCCGCATACTCGATATCCGTCTGCTGGGTCTTGCCGTCTTCGAGCTGTTGAATCGCCTGCGTCATATTGCCGTACGCGTCGTGCAGGTACGTCATTTGCAGGAAGCTCGCCTGTCCGCTATCGTCGGTATAGTTCTGCACCGTCTTCGCGATATGCGGCAGCGCCG
>NZ_JAULSA010000006.1 GCF_030518235.1 Saccharibacillus sp. CPCC 101409
AGCAGACTGTAAATCTGTTCTCTCCGAGTTCGGTGGTTCGAATCCATCAGCCTCCACCAGTTTATAGGGGCATAGTTTAAAGGTAGAACAGCGGTCTCCAAAACCGTTAGTGTGGGTTCAATTCCTGCTGCCCCTGCCATAGAAAATTTCATATTTAACCCAAAGATTTACCTTTTAATTTGGCGGTCGTGGCGAAGGGGTTAACGCATCGGACTGTGACTCCGACATGCGCGGGTTCAAATCCCGTCGATCGCCCTTTATTTTTTTGGGGGTTAGCCAAGCGGTAAGGCAACGGACTTTGACTCCGTCACGCATAGGTTCAAATCCTATACCCCCAGCCATTTTTATCAAGTGAATAATGATTCAATAAGCGGACGTGGCTCAGCGGTAGAGCATCGCCTTGCCAAGGCGAGGGTCGCGGGTTCGATTCCCGTCGTCCGCTCCATTTTTATTTCGGCGCCATAGCCAAGTGGTAAGGCACAGCTCTGCAAAAGCTCTATCCCCAGTTCGAATCTGGGTGGCGCCTCCATTTTATTTTTTTAATTTCATATAAGAATGCGCCCTTAGCTCAGCTGGATAGAGCGTTTGACTACGAATCAAAAGGCCAGGAGTTCGAATCTCTTAGGGCGCGCCATTTTTTTGTTTGTGCCGGTGTGGCGGAATGGCAGACGCGCTCGACTCAAAATCGAGTGGGGAGACCCGTGAAGGTTCGAGTCCTTTCACCGGTATTACACAGAAGATTTGCAGGATTACTCTAAAGTAATCTTGCAAATCTTTTTTTATTTTCCTGGTTTTCGATTTGTTTAGCAAAAAGCCCCGAATTCTCCGTTAGAGAATCTGGGGCTTTTTTTAGCGTTGTGTCTAATTCAAAGTTCGGACGAAGCGTTATTCGATCCAGAAATTGCGGTCGCCAACCTGGATGCTGTCGTCTTCGGCTTGAATAAAGAACAGCTCGCTTGTCGTTTCGCCGTTGGCGTCGGTAAACTCGATCGTGTTGCCGCCAATGCGATAGGTACCCGTGGAAGCTCCGCCTGCCGCGCCGCTGGTCTTATCGCCGCCTTCGACGGAACCGATCATAAAGTCGTCGCCTTCGTACGTGCCGTCCGGCCGAAGAGTCAGCGTCTCCGTCCAGGAACTGGAGCCTGCAGAGATCCCGACCAGCCCGCTGAAGCCTTCATGCGTGTAATTCTGATCCAGCGTCAGCCCGTCTTGGACCGGCTCCACCGGTTGAAGTTCCACCTCGTCGATAAGCAGCTTGCCGTCGGCCGTCTCGATGCCGAGAGGAGCTTCTTCGCCCTCTATGATAAGCTGACCGTTTTCGATCTTGTAAGTCTGACAGCTGCCGTCGCCGCAGTCGATCGTTTCGGGTCCGCCGCTGGGAGGCGCGTCCACCACGACTTTCTGATCCGGCAGAAACGTATAGATATTCCAGCACATGCCTCCGCACTCGGATCCGTCATAGTCCGGGCTGAACCCGTAGTACATGCCCTGCAGCCGTTCCAGATCGATGCTGCCGGTACCGGCAGGCTTATAGCCGCCGGAGCTGTCCGCTTGACTGCCTCCGATAGATAGCGGCGCGGAGTCCTTGGAGCAGCCCGCTAACGCTAAGACTGCGGACAGCAAGAAAATTAGCAAATACGGACGCCTGTAAGCGGAAGACCTTAGAGTGACTGTTTTCAATAATATCCCCTCTCATTCCTTTTAAGGTTATTTTTCGCTCATATGTACCCTATTGCTCGCTAAACTAAACGAAATCCCGGCATCTTGTTGTGAAAATTTGATTCAGGCTCTTTGCTGCTCAATCGGTCGTGCTGTTTTGTCGCCGGCCTTTTTTGTTATAATAAGCGCAGCAGCCAAAGAGGAGGAAAACCGCATGTTACAGGGAACGACGAGGCGCCAGGGAGAGAACGGCAAAGACTACGCTTACCGGGTGATCCGCGAAAACATTATGAATCTGACGCTGGAACCGGGACGGGCGATCAGCGAAGTCGACCTGGCGAATGCGCTCCAAGTATCCCGGACGCCGGTGCGTGAAGTTATGGCCAGATTGAAAGAAGAGCATCTGGTCGAAGTCGTTCCGCAGGTGGGCACGTATATATCGAAGATCGACGCCGGCCTGATCGAGGAAGCTGTTTTTATGCGGTTTACGCTGGAAAAGGAAGTGCTGCTGCTTGCCTGCGACACGTTTCCGCCGGACGAACTGCTGGAGCTTCGGCACAATGTGGAGCGGCAGGAGAACCTGCAGAATCGCCGCGGCGCTGCTGCCGATTTTCATGAGCTCGATAATGCGTTTCACCGGATGCTGTTTCGCGGCTGCGGCAAAGAACACGTCTGGGATTCGATCACCCGGCTGAGCACTCATTACAACCGGATGCGGCTGAAGTTTGAAATGGGACACCCTTTCGACGGAGCGGTGGAGCAGCATCGCGGCATGATCGAGCTGATTGCCGGGAAGCGGACCGGAGACGTCGAAGCGGCGGTGCGCAGACATATCATCGAGCCGATGAGCCGCTGGGAAGAAGTTCAAGTCTGAGCCGGCTTTAAGTAGAACCGCAGCCGGCATAACGCGCCGGCAGCGGTTCGTTATGCCGGCAGGAGAAGCGGTCCGACAAACGTTGGGGTTGCATCGCGCGAACTGGCATGCTAGTATGCCGATAGATGGCAAATTCACCGAAGGAGTGAAGAACTGTGGAAATGACGTTTCGCTGGTATGGCGAAGACGATCCGGTCAAGCTGGAGTATATTGCGCAGATTCCCGGCATGAAAGGGATCGTCAGCGCGGTTTACGATGTGCCGGTCGGCGAAGTCTGGCCGATGGAGAAGATCCGGGCGCTTAAAGAGCGGGTGGAGAGCGTCGGGTTGGAGCTGACGGTTATTGAAAGCGTTCCCGTGCACGAAGATATCAAGCTGGGCCTGCCGACGCGCGACCGGTATATCGAGAATTATGCGCAGACGCTGCGCAATCTGGGCCGGGCGGGCATTCCGGTCGTTTGCTACAATTTTATGCCGGTATTCGACTGGACGCGTTCGGATCTTGAATTCGAACTGCCGGACGGTTCGACGACGCTGATCTACGAAGAAGAAACGATTCGCCGCATGGACCCGAAGCTGGGCGAGCTGGCGCTGCCGGGGTGGGACACTTCGTACGGAGAAGGCGGCCTCGGCCATATTTTGGAGCAGTACGAGGGCGTGGGCGAGGAACAGCTGTGGGAGCATCTGGGTTACTTTATCGAGCGCGTGATTCCCGCCGCCGCGGAGAGCGGCGTCAAAATGGCGATCCATCCGGACGATCCGCCGTGGCCGATCTTCGGGCTGCCGCGCATCATCACGAATAAGCGTAATCTGGAGCGCTTCCTGAATCTGCACGATTCGCCGGTTCACGGCCTGACGCTGTGTTCGGGCTCGCTTGGCTGCGATCCGAACAACGACTTCGTCGATATGGTCAAGTATTTCGGCGGCGTGAAGAACCGGATTCACTTCGCGCATCTGCGCAATATCAAGATTACGGGCGAGAAGTCGTTCCGCGAATCCGGGCATTTGTCCGAGTGGGGTTCGCTCGATTTCTACGAGATCGTCAAAGCTTACGTGGATTACGGATTCGACGGACCGTTCCGTTCCGACCACGGCCGGATGATCTGGGGCGAGACGGGGCGCGCGGGTTACGGGTTGTACGACCGGGCGCTGGGCGCGGTTTATATCAACGGGCTGGCGGAAGCGGCGACCAAAGCCAAAGCGGCGGCGGAGCAGGCCTGATTGCGGAAGAAATAGAATGAGCTGCCGGAGAGCGGGCGGACGGATTCGAACCGTGCGCCCGGAACGAATTCAGCTTTTGGCAAGCAGGAAAGGAGTTTGATATCGGAATGGGGAATCTGCCTTTTAAAATCGATTTGAGCGGCAAAGTGGCGGTTGTCACCGGAGGTTCGGGCGTACTGTGCTCGGGCTTCGTGGACGCGCTGGCGGAATGCGGCGCGGCGGTGGCCGTATTGGGCCGCAGCCTGCAGGAGGCCGAGGCCAAAGCGCGGGAAGTGGTCGAAAGAGGCGGCCGGGCGATCGGCGTGGGAGCGGACGTGCTCGACAAAGCGGCACTCAAAGCTGCGCACGAGCAAATTCTGGAGCAGCTCGGACCTTGCGATATTCTGATCAACGGAGCCGGCGGCAATCATCCGCGGGCCACGACGACGGAGGAATACTGGACGCCGGATTTGCCGGAGAACGAGCGCGGGGAGACGATCAGCTTTTTCGATCTCGATCCGGACGGGCTGCGCTTCGTGCTCGATCTGAACTTTCTCGGCACGCTGCTCCCCTGCCAGGAATTCGCGCGGGATATGCCGGGACGGCCGGGCGCGGCGATTGTCAATATTTCTTCGATGAACGCTTATACGCCGCTGACCAAGATTCCGGCTTACAGCGGAGCCAAAGCGGCGGTCAGCAACTTCACCCAGTGGCTGGCGGTGTATTTCTCGAAAGCGGGCATTCGCGTGAACGCGATCGCTCCGGGTTTTTTCGTCACGGCGCAGAACGAGAAGCTGCTCAAGAACGAAGACGGCACGCTGACGGCGCGCTCGGCCAAGATTCTGGGCAGCACGCCCATGGGGCGCTTCGGCGAAGCGCACGAGCTGGTGGGCACGATGCTGTATCTGGTGAGCGAACAGGCGTCGGGTTTCGTCAACGGCGTCGTGATTCCGGTGGACGGGGCGTTCTCGGCCTACTCGGGCGTATAACCGTAACGCCGGCGGAACGGAACTTGCGGCCGAGAACGCAAATCTGCGCGGCCGCAAAGTATGCAAGAACGAGGAACGGCCGGGCTGTCCCGGCTTATACGGAAGGGGAGAACGGATTTGAGTTCTTTTATCCAGAACGATTTTCTGCTGCGTACGGATACGGCCAAGAAGCTGTATCGCGAATACGCGGAGCCGATGCCGATTATCGATTATCACTGCCACCTGGATCCGAAAGCGATCGCGGACAATCAAAGCTTCGGCAGCATGACGGAAGTCTGGCTGGGCGGCGATCATTACAAATGGCGGGCGCTGCGCACGCTGGGCGTCGAAGAGCTCTATATTACCGGAGATGCTCCGGATGAAGAAAAGTTTGCCAGATGGGCCGAGGCGCTGCCGCAAACGTTGGGCAACCCTCTGTTTCACTGGTCGGCGCTGGAGCTGAAAAGGTATTTCGGCATCGACGAACTGCTGACGGCGGATAATTGGAGCGGGATCTACCGGCGGTGCAACGAGCGTCTGGCGGAGCCGGACTTCACGGCGCAGGGACTGATTATCCGCTCGAACGTCAAATGGATCTGCACGACCGACGATCCGGCGGACGATCTGTCGCATCACAAACGCATCGCGGAGCAGACGTCGTTCGACGCGAAGGTGACGCCGACGTTCCGCCCGGACAAAGCGCTCCAGATCGGGGCGGCGGGCTTTGTCGATTATCTGGACACGCTGGGCCAAGCGGTCGGCTACACGATCGATTCGTATGCCAAAATGGAACAGGCGCTGATCGAGCGGATCGAACATTTTCACCGGAGCGGCTGCCTGATCTCCGACCATGCGTTTACGGAAGTGCCGCACACCAGAGCCACCGCAGTGGAACTGGATACGATTTTTGCGAAAAAGCTGGGCGGAGAAGAGCTGTCGAAAAAAGAAAGCGACCGCTATACGACGGAGCTGTTTCTGTCGCTCGGCCGCGCCTACGCGCAAAAAGGTTGGGCCATGCAGCTGCATATCGGCGCGATCCGGAATCCGAACACCCGCATGTTAAAGCGTCTCGGACCGGATACGGGCTTCGATACGATCGGCGATCCGCGGGTTGCGGACAGTCTGTGCGGGCTGCTGGATGCGCTGGACAGCGACAATCTGCTGCCCAGAACGATTCTGTACAACCTGAACGCGACCTCGAACGATGTGCTGGCGGCGCTGATCAGTTCTTTTCAACAGGAAGGGATTCGCGGCAAAATGCAGTTCGGTTCGGGCTGGTGGTACAACGATCAGAAGGAAGGGATGCTCAAGCAGCTGACTTCCCTGTCGAGCATCGGGCTGCTGAGCAGCTTTGTGGGCATGCTGACCGACTCGCGCTCGTTCCTGTCGTATACGCGCCACGAATATTTCCGCCGCATACTGTGCAATCTGATCGGGGGCTGGGCGGAAGACGGCGAAGTGCCGGACGATCTGCCGCTGCTGGGCAAGCTTGTGCAGGACGTGTCGTTCAACAACGCCAATGCGTATTTCGGCATGAAGCTGTAGGCAGGAAAAGGAAGCGGCGGAAGGATACCGCGCAAAACGAGATAAAAGCCCGATCCGCCTGCGGCGTCGTCGGGCTTTTCGGCATGGAGATGCCGCGGCTGCGAAGATGCACGGAAGGAAGCGGTCCGCCGGATGCGAAAAAAACGCGGCTTTCGATCCCGGCGGAACGGCCGCGGCGCCGACATCCGATCAGCGGGTGCTGTTGCGGTAGGAGCTGGGGGAGACGCCGGTGGCTTTTTTGAATGTGCGGGAAAAGTGGGCCGGCTCCATGCCGACGCGGTCCGCGATCGCGGAAATGCCGGTATCGGTGGAGGTAAGCAGCCGTCTGGCGAGCTCGATCCGCTTATGCTGGACGTAGTTCATCGGGGTGGTGCCGAGCTGCTTTTTGAAATACGGGATAAAGTAGTTGGGATGCAGATGGACGAGTTCGGCGAGCTGCTCCACCTCCAGCGATTCCTGCAGCCGGGCGTCGATGTATTCCAGCACCCGGGCCAATTTGCTGCGCTCGCTGCTCTGCATGAACCGGTCCATAAAGCCGGCGTGGCCGCCGCTTTCGAGGCAGCGGGCCAGCAGCTCCAGCAGACAGGCTTTGACGCGCAGGGAAGAAAACGGGCCGGGATGCTCCGACTGCGCGATCATTTCGAGGAACAGCGCTTTGATCCGGCCCGGGTCCTCCGCGTCGGCGATATGAAAGTCGTCTCCGGCCTGGAACAGCGGCCATTCGCCGATTCTCGCGTCGAAATGGCAGAAGTAGCGGGAATAAGGATTATGCGGCGGCGTAAAGCGCGTCTGCACGGCTCCCGCCGGCATAATAAACAGCTGGCCCGCGCGGGGTTCGTACCGGACCCCGTCCAGCGTAACCGCGCCTTCGCCTTCGGACACATAGTACAGCCGGTTGAACGACGGTTTCTCTTCCGGGGCGTTCCAGCCATAGTAACCCGCCCGGTAGAACGCATGCGAAACATGAACGGTCAGGTTCTCCAGCAGCCGGTCGGCGACGTCGGTCCGGAAGTAGGAATTGGAATCGGGCGTCCGACCCAGGCCGGCGTCAAACGGGGATTCGTGCATAACGGCCTCCTTTTTCGGCATGGTTTCTATTCGAAGTATACTTTATTTTGACGAAAATGCCTTAGTTTTGGACAAGAATTCCTTAGTTGTACGCATGTTATTCAAAGCTTCGTTGGGGTATCCTCAAGCTGTATGCAGGGCGAACACTTCAAGCCGGATAAATCGGAGGGACAAAAATGAAGACGAGCAGCGGAGAAAAAGTGCGTTTCGGCATTATCGGCATCGGCAATATGGGGACTTCCCACGCCAAAAGCCTGACCGGGCGCATCGAGGGAGCCGTGCTGACCGCGGTATGCGATATGCGGGAGCAGCGCCTGGAATGGGCGGAGCGGGAACTGCCCGCGGAAGTGAAGCGGTACGCGGACGCCGCGGAGATGATGGGTTCGGGCGAGATCGACGCGGTACTGATCGCGACGCCGCATTACGATCATCCGACACTCGCCGTGGAAGCGTTTCAACACGGACTGCATGTGCTGATCGAGAAGCCGGCGGGCGTCTATACGAAAGCGGTGCGTCAGATGAACGAGGCGGCCGCGAAGGCGGCAGAGCAGAGCCTCGTGTTCGGCATCATGTACAACCAGCGGACCAATCCGCTGTACCGCAAACTACGCGAGCTGATCCAATCGGGCGAGCTTGGCGAGATCCGGCGCACCAACTGGATTATTACCAACTGGTACCGCTCGCAGAGCTATTACGACTCCGGTGGCTGGCGGGCGACGTGGGAAGGCGAAGGCGGCGGCGTTCTGCTGAACCAGGACCCGCACCAGCTCGATCTGTGGCAGTGGGCCACGGGCATGATGCCGAAGCGCATTCGCGCTTTTTGCAGCTTCGGGAAGTACCGCAAGATCGAAGTCGAGGACGACGTGACCGCTTATGCCGAGTACGAAAACGGAGCGACGGGACTGTTCGTGACCACGGTCGGCGAAGCGCCGGGCACCAACCGGTTCGAGATCACGGGCGACAACGGGAAGATCGTGGTCGAAGACGACAAGCTGACATTCTGGAGACTGCGCACGCCGGAACCGGAGTTCAACGCGACGTATACGGGCGGTTTCGGACAGCCGGAATGCTGGAAATGCGAAATTCCGGTCGGCGGAGGAGGCGGGGAGCAGCACGAAGGCATCCTGCGCAACTTTACGAACGCCGTTCTGCACGGGGAAGCGCTGATCGCGCCGGGCGAAGAAGGCATCCGCGGCCTGACGCTGTCCAACGCCATGCATCTGTCGAGCTGGACCGACGATTGGGTGGAACTGCCGATCGACGAGGAAGCGTACCTGGAGAAGCTGAACGAACGGATCGAGCAGTCGACTTTTGTGAAAAAAACCGGCCCGGAAGCAACGCTGAACGTATCGGGCACGCACTGAGGAGGAAAAGCGGCGATGAAAAAATCGACGATTGCGGCGCAGATGTACACGTTTCGGGAACAGGCCCAGACGGAAAAAGATCTGGCTTCGACGTTTGCGCGGCTGAAAGAAATCGGGTACGAAGCGGTTCAGGTATCGGGTATCGGCCCGATCGATCACCGTACGGTCAAAAAATTGGCGGACCAAAACGGGCTGGCCATCTGCGCGACGCATATCCCGTTCGACCGGCTGACCGGCGAGTTGGAAGCGGTTGCGGAGCAGCACAAGCTGTGGGACTGCAAGTATGTCGGTCTGGGCATGGCGCCCGAGTCTTACCGGACGAGCGAGGAAGGCTACCGCAAATTCGCGCAGGAAGCGTCGGAGATCGGGCTGAGGCTGAAACGCGATTACGGGCTGCAGTTCGTGTATCACAACCACCAGGTGGAATTTGAAAAGTTCGGCGGCCGGACGGGCATGGACATCCTGCTCGAAGAAAGCGATCCGGAAGGTTTCGGCTTCGAGCTCGATATGTACTGGGTACAGGCGGGCGGCGGCGATCCGGCGCAGTGGGCGCACAAAGTCGAAGGCCGGATGCAGGTGGTCCACCTGAAAGACATGGAGATCGTGGACGGCAAGCCGGTGTTCGCCGAGATCGGGCAGGGCAATATGAATACGCCGGCAATTATCGAAGCGTGCCGGGCGACGGGCGTGGAATGGTATGTGGTCGAGCAGGACATCTGCCGCCGGGACCCGTTTGAGAGCGTGACGATGAGTCTCGATTATCTGCATCAATATCTGGAACGCGAGAAAACGCTGTAGGGAACCGGGGAAGCGGCCGGGCGGCGCAGCGGACTGCAAGAATGAGATAAGCCGAAACCGGCGAAAACGCACAGCGGAAGGATGAAGGAAAGCATGAGCCGAAACGACGGAATGAATTATGCGCCCAAGCACGAAGCGAAAGCGGTTGTACAGCCCGGCGAATTCGTATTTGCGGCCGCGGCGCTGGATCACGGACATGTGTACGGCATGTGCAACGGCCTGGCGGAAGCGGGCGGCACGCTGAAATGGGTGTACGATCCGGACGAGAAGAAAGTGGAGAATTTCCGCAAAGCGTATCCCGACGTACAGGCGGCGGGCTCGCTGGAAGAGATTCTGAACGATCCCGACGTGAAGCTGGTCGCCGCCGCGGCGATTCCGGCCAAGCGGGGGCCGCTGGGCATAAAGGTTATGGAAAGCGGCAAAGACTATTTTACGGATAAAACGCCGTTTACGACGCTCGCGCAGCTGCGCGCGGCGGAGGAATGCGCCGCGCGGACCGGGCGCAAATACATGGTTTATTACAGCGAACGGCTGCATGTCGAGAGCGCGGTATACGCCGACCAGCTGATCGGGCAGGGCGCGATCGGCCGCGTGGTCCAGGTGATGGGCACGGGTCCGCACCGGCTGAACGCGGACAGCCGTCCGGACTGGTTCTTCCGCCGCGACGATTACGGCGGCATCCTGTGCGATATCGGCAGCCACCAGATCGAGCAGTTTCTGCATTACGCGGGCTGCAGGAGCGCGAAGGTACTGCACAGCAAAGTCGCCAATTACAACAGCCCGGAATATCCCGAACTGGAAGACTACGGCGACGCGACGCTGGTCGGCGACAACGGGGCGACGCAGTATTTCCGCGTCGACTGGCTGACGCCGAAAGGGCTCGGCACCTGGGGCGACGGGCGGACCGTCATCCTCGGGACGGAAGGATATATCGAGCTGCGCAAATATACGGACGTGGCCCGCTCGGATTCGGGCGACCACGTATTCTGGGTAGACCGGGAAGGCGAGCATTACGAGCAGGTGTCCGGCAAAATCGGCTGCCCGTTCTTCGGGCAGCTGATCCTGGACTGTCTGAACCGGACAGAGAATGCGATGACCCAGGAGCATGCGTTTATGGCCGCGCGCCTGTGCCTGGAAGCGCAGGAGCAGGCGGTCAATCTGACGCCGGACACGCTGCGCAAGCCGGCCGAAGAAGCGCGGGCGGAGCGCTGACGGCGGAGCGGAGCCCGGCGGAAACGGAAAGCGGAAGGGCGGAGAAGAAAGCCCGGACGAATGTGTAAACGCAGAGCTCCGGAGAATCGAATCTTAGAAGACGGAAGGTGCGAAGCATGAACAAGACGGGAACGGCCATCGTCGGCTGCGGGGCGATCTTCGATCTGCACGCGCGGGCGGTAAACGCGATGGAGGAAGCGGAGCTGCTTCTGGTCGTAGATACCGACCCGGCCAAAGCGCGGCGGGCGGCGCAGACGTACGGCTGCGAAGCGGCGGAAGATTTCCGGGTCATATTGGACCGGGAAGATATCGAAGTCGTGCATCTGTGCACGCCGCATCATCAGCATGCGCCGCTGGCGCGGGAACTGCTCGCCGCCGGCAAACATGTGCTGACGGAGAAGCCGATCGCGCATACGGTCGAGGCGGCGGAAGACCTGCGCGAAGCCGCGGCGCGCAGTTCGGCGCAGCTCGGCGTCGTGTTCCAGAATCGCTATAACGAGAGTTCGCGCCGGATTCGCGAGTATATCGATTCCGGCCGGCTGGGCCGGCTGGAATGTCTGAAAGGCGTCGTCACCTGGACGCGCAGCAAAGAGTATTACACGGAGAGTCCGTGGCGCGGCCGCCGGGAAACCGAAGGCGGCGGGCTGCTTATCAACCAGACGATCCATACGCTCGATCTGCTGCAGTGGTTTGCCGGAGAGGACGTCCTGCGCATATCCGGCAGCGTAACGACGGACGCGCTGGGCGACGTGATCGAAGTCGAAGACAGCGCCCATGCCTGCATCGACTTTGCAGGCGGGGCGCGCGCGCTGTTCTACGGCACGAACGCTTATCTGGCGAACAGCCCCGTCGAACTGGAACTGATCTTCGAGAAAGGCACGCTGCTTCAGCGGCGCGACCGCTTGTATCTGCTGCAAGACGGCGAAGAAACGGAACTGTGCCGGCCTTCGCAGGTCGCCACGGGCGCCAAGTCGTACTGGGGCGTGACCCACGGTCTGCTGATCGAAGATTTCCATCGGCATGTGCGGGAAGGCCGGCAGTTCTGGCTGAACGCCGAAGCGGGCATCAAAGCTCTGCGGCTGATCCACGGCATCTACGAATCGTCCAAAGCCGGCGCCGCCGTATCCGCGGCGGGCGCAGCGCGCGGCTGAAGGATCGGCCGCCGGATGAACGCCGCCCGGGCCGAACGCGGACCCGGCCGCATGAAAAACTTACCCAAAAACCTTTGCCGGAACTTCGGCAAAGGTTTTTTTGCGCGGCGCGCAGCCGCCGTTCATGCCTGCCAGAACGCTTCGGCGCGGCGCACCCATTCATCCGGTCGGTGGGCCGCCAGCTCCCCGTGCCGATAGCCGGTCAGCTCCTGCACGGTGCAGCGCGGCGCATACTCGCGCAGCAGCAGGGCGGAATCCCGGATCGCTTTCGGTTCCCGGCTTGCGTACCAGCACAGAATCTCCGCTTCGCAGCCGCGAATTTCTTCGCTCAGGCCGTAAGCGAGATGACTGTCGAAGATAGCGTCCACGCTTCGGCCGTCCCGGCAGAGCCGCGACAGCTCCCGCGCATACAGTTCCATTTCCCGCTCCGGCAGGCGGAGCTCCGGCGGCTTTCGCCGGTTCGACCGTCCGGCGTTCAGCGCCTGCGCGCGGAACATCAGCCGATGAACGATTCGGCCGGTTCGGCGCATCCACGGATGCGGAGTGCAGGAGGCGCTCTCGATGATCGCCCGCCGGCACAGCCGGCTGCGCCGCGTCAGCATCTCGATCGCGATCTGTCCGCCGAGCGATACGCCGCCCAGCGCAAACAGCCGGCCGTCGTGATGCCGATCCGCATAGTCCAGCAGTTGACGGGCGCAGCGTTCCGTCGAAACGTAGGGCGCGGCCGCCGTCAAGCCGTGACCGTCCAGCACGGGCAGGATGATGTGGTAACGTTCGCGGAGTATCTCCGCCTGCCGGACAAAAAGGCCCGACCAGGTTGCGCCGTGCACCAGCATAACGGCGGGCAGTTCCGGACTGCCGTAAGTACGAAATTCCATCGCGATTTCCCTCCTCGTCACGTTCCCGAACGACCTCCGGCGCACCGGCTGCCCGGGGGATATAGCTTGGGCTATAATCCTTTGTATTGATAACCATTCTCATTTAAAGATATTATAACAGAAGCCCGCCGGCAATCAATCCGGCGCAGAAAACGGGTATAAATTGTGGACGTTCCGCCTGCGCGGAACGTCTTTTTAGTCGCTGTGGGACCGCGCGGCCAATGCCGCCTCGCTCGATTCCAATCGGGCAATCCGGCAGATTCGCTACACGGGTCTATAATCGAGCTGCGGCGATCTGCGTGTCTGGGTGCATAACGTGCACCGCACAGCCGCCGCGATTCGACTACACTTAAACCAGATAGAGAAAGCGGTTGCAATACCCACTCTATTACCCGGGGGAGATCTTCGATATGAACACGAACAAACCGGCCGCCGCGTCCAATCCGCTTCATTCCAGCCTGCTGCATACGCTGTTTGCGATTATCAACGAAGGCAACGTGGGCGATTCCGCTTACGTGCTGGCGCATTACTTTTTGGAACATTACGGCGAACTCCGGCACCTGAACATCTTCGACGTGGCGTCCGACTGCTTCGTTTCCCGCTCCAGCGTCCGCCGTTTCTGCAAAGCGATCGGCTACGACAACTTCGTCGACCTCAAAGCCGAATTCGCCCGCTACGACCAGGTCTACTACGCCAATATCCAGTCTTCGCGACAGGAGCGCTACAAGCAGCAGCTGTTCGACGAGATCGAGAAGATGATCCGCGACGTTTCGTCCAGCTTGACCGACGATATGCTGCGCAGCTTTGTGGACCGGATTCACGCCAGCCGCTATACCGTTTTCCTGATTCCGGGCGCGTACAGCGGAGCGGTCAAAGATTTTCAGGAGAAAATGCTGGCGCACAACCGCATCGTTTACGTCGTGTTCGAAAACTATATGGACAATGAATTGATTCGCAGCCTGGACGAACGCGACCTGCTGATTACCCTGTCGGTTTCGGGCGTGTTCGCGGAAGAAGCGGCCGGGTTCACGGAATCTCTGAACGTGCGCAACGCGCTGATTACGGGCAACCGGGCCTTTTCGGCCAAAGAGCGTTACGACGAGCTTTATTATCTGTCGGAGCGGCCCGACGGGCGGATCAACACTCCGGTCTACAGCCGCTACGGCGTCACTTTTATGCTGGACGTGCTCTACAGCGAGTACGCCCGGACACATCAGACGAATCTTGGGAGGAATTGAAGATGCAGTACAAGAATCAGCCCGTTTTTCCGGAAAAATTCATGTGGGGAGCTTCTAGCGCGGCCTGGCAGGTGGAAGGCGCGGTAGCCGAAGACGGCCGGACGCCGGCGATTATCGATCTGAACAGCAAGAAGAAAAAGCCGTACGCCGACAATTCGATCGCTTCCGACCATTATCATCACTACAAAGAAGACGTCAAGCTGATGGCCGACTGCGGCTTTACGTCGTACCGTTTTTCGCTGTCGTGGCCCCGCATTTATCCGTCGGACTCGGCCGAACCGAACGCCAAAGGTATCGAGTTCTACAGCAATCTGATCGACGAACTGCTGAAGTACGGGATCGAGCCGATCGTGACGCTGTATCACTACGATATGCCGGTATGGGTGGATGAGAAATACGGCGGCTGGTACGATCGCGGCATTATCGACGCGTTCGACCGCTATGCCCGCACCTGCTTCGAAGCGTTCGGCGACCGGGTCACGTACTGGCTGTCCATCAACGAACAAAATATGCAGATCTGCTACGGCAAATGGCTGGGCGTGTGCAAGAACGAAGAAACCTGGCTGCACGATCAATGGAAAGTCAACCATATCATGAATCTGTGCCATGCCAAAGCGGTCGTCGCCTGCCACGAACTGGTCGAAGGCGGCTTGATCGGACCCGTTCCGGGCTATGTGCCGATCTACCCGGCTTCGGCCAATCCGGACGACCAGATCGCGGCGATGAACGCCGAAGAGCTGACCGAGAAAGTCTGGAACGATCTGTACGTCCACCGCAAGTACAACGGGTTTATCCGCAGCTACTGGAACGAGAACGGAATCGACCCGGATATCCGCGAAGGGGACATGGAGCTGATCGAGTCCGCGAAGATCGACTTTTTCGCCCTCAACTGCTACCGCTCCAACACGGCCAAGCACTGCGGGATCGAGGACGAGCCGCAGGAGTACCTGCTCAACAAGAACGGCGTCAAAGGGCAGCTGATCTTCCCCAAAGTGCCGGGATTGTACCAGCTGACGGAGAATCCTTATGTGGAAACGAACGATTGGGACTGGGAGATCGATCCGGTGGCGATGCGGTATATGCTGCGCTACGTCTGGGACCACTACCGGCTGCCGATGATGATTACCGAGAACGGCTACGGCAAATACGACAGCCCGGCCGAAGACGGAAAAGTGCACGACGCCGAACGGATCGAATTCCTGCGCGACCAGATTTACCAGGTGGGTCTGGCGATCATGGACGGCTGCGACGTGATCGGCTACAATCCGTGGTCGTTTACCGACCTGCTCAGCACCGGCAACGGCATGGCGAAACGCTACGGGCTGGTCTATATCAATACGACGGACGAAGACGTGCTCGACCTGCGCCGGATTCCGAAAGACTCGTACTACTGGTATTCCGATTTGATCAAGTCCAACGGACAAAATTGGGGATAGAACGGGGATAGAGCGATGAGCAAATACACGGAAATTTCCGAACGGATTCTGGGCGAAGTCGGCGGGCCGGGCAATGTATCGGTAGTCAACCACTGCGCGACGAGGCTGCGGTTGACCGTAGCCGATCCGGACCTGGTGGATCAGGGCGGACTGAAAAGTATTCCGGGCGTAATGGGCGTCGTGATGCGGGGCGGCGGCGAGCTGCAGGTCATTATCGGTCCGGATGTAGGCAATGTGTACGGCAGTTTTATGGAAGCGGGCGGTTTCGACGGCAAAAAGGACCGCGGAGACCAGTCGGCGGCCGGGGATTCCCCGGCTTCCGCTTCCGCCGCGCGGGCAGGAGCTTCGAGCGCGGGAACATCCGCCAAAGAGGCGGGAAGCCGCAGCGGCGGCAGAAGCTTCAAAGCGATCCTGTCGCGCATCGTGGACTTTATCAGCGGCACCTTCGTGCCGGTTCTGCCGGTGCTCGTCGCCGCGGGACTCGTCTCGGCCGTGCTCAATATCGCGGTGACGTTCTTCGGCCTGCCGGCCGAGGGCGGCACGTATACGGTGCTGACGGCGGTCAACAACGCGGGCTTTTATTTCCTGCCGATCTTTATCGGCTACAGCGCGGCCCGCAAGCTGTCCATCAATCCGCTGATGGGCATGTATCTGGGCGCGATCCTGGTGCACAGCGCCGTCGACGGGGCGGAAGGCCTGGACTTCCTGGGCATCTCCATTCCGCAGGTTACGTACAATTCGTCGGTTATCCCGGTCATTATCGGCGTGCTGTTCATGGCGCTGGTCGATAAAGGATTCGATAAGATTATCCATCAGTCGATCAAATTTTTTGCCAAACCGCTGCTTACGATTCTGGTCGTCACCCCGGTTACGCTGATTCTGCTCGGACCGCTGGGCAGCTTTATCGGCAGCTACCTGGCAGCCGCTCTCCAGTTCGTCAATCAGGAGCTGGGCTGGTTATCCGTCGGACTTATGGGAGCGCTTACCCCGTTCCTGGTCATGACCGGCACCAACCAGGCGCTGTTCCCGCTCGTGTTCGCTTCGATGGCCGACAACGGCTACGACGCATTCGTCATGCCGGGTATGCTGGCGGCCAATACGGCTATCGGCGCGGCGGCTCTGGCGATTGCCGTGACGCAGCGCAGCAAAGATACGCGCGCGCTCGGATTCTCCGCCGGCCTCACCGGCGTGATGGGCATTACCGAACCGGCGATCTTCGGCATCCTGCTGCGCTTCCGCAAAGCGCTGATCGGCGCGGCTTCCGGCGGATTGGCCGGCGGCGTGTTCGCCGGCATCGTCGGCCTCAAGCAGTACGCCGTCGTGTCGCCGGGCCTCGCGGCGATTCCGACCTTTATCCCGACCGACGGGTCCGGGTTGACGACGAATTTCTGGTTCTCGATCGCCACGATCGCGATTGCCGTCGCGGTGTCGTTCGGCGTTACGCTTGTGCTCAGCCGCCCGGACCGCAGCGGCAGTCCGGAGGCGCAAACGCCCGGGCCGGCGCAGTCTTCGCTGCGCGCTTCCGGTTCCGGCAGCCCGCAGGTCTGAGCGCGGATAAAAGCTTTTTCTTCCGGACCGGAAGCCGTTTGGTACCGACCGGTAGCCGCCGTTCCGGACAATCCGTGCCGCGCATCGTCGTCTATATCTTCAGTGTTTATACGCAAAAAGGACTCCGGTTTCCGCGGCCGCGGAAACCGGAGTCCTTTTTTTGATTTTGCGCCGTTCGGCGCACGATCTTAATGCGAGCCGGTCGGATGCTCCGCGCTGCGGCTTTCCTGCGATTCCGCTTGCGCGTCCGCGGTCATGCCGAGCGGCAGCGGTTCGCCGATCTCCACGGTACCGTCCCCGGAACCGCCGCGTTTCTTCGGCTTTTTGGAAACCAGCACGACCAGGTCGATCAGCAGCAGCGGGAGCGATACCGAAGACGGATACGCCAGATAGCGCGGCTCCCATTCCGGGTAGAACTTTTCTTTGTAGCGGCGCAGGCCCGCGAAGCCGTAGAAGTGGCCGCCGTAGCGGAATACCAGATTGGCCAATTTCTCTTCGCGCAGCGAACTGCGGCTCTTGCCCACGCTCGACAGCGGCGCCATGCCGAGGTTGAACGTGCCGTAGCCGTTCTCCTTCGCCCATTCGATCAACCGCGCGAACAGCAGATCCATCGTGCCGTTGGGCGTATCCGGCAGGTAGCGCATCAGATCGACGGACACGGTCCGCTCGTCGTAAGCCGGCGCCAATGTGGCAAAAGCGATCGTGCGGCCTTCGGGGTCTTTCAACAGGGCGATCTGCGAACGCTGCAGATAACGCTCGTTGAACCAGCCCAGCGAGAAGCCTTTTTCCTTGCGGTCGCCGAGCCAGATGTCCGAGATGCCGCGCAGCTCCGCGAGCAGTTCTTCATTATACGGCGGAGACTGCACGGTAAAGGTATATCCGTCGCGCTCGAAGCGGTTTTTGGCGGTGCGGAACGCGGTCATCTTCTTGCCGCTGAGCGTGAACGTCTCCAGATTGATCAGTGCTTCCTCGCCCAGTTTGAAGAACCGGTAGCCCCGCTCGTGATACACGGACAGGTATTCGGGCGATACCTGGTAGAACGAAACGGACAGCGCATAGCGGTCGGCGAATGCCTGGAACTCCTCGATCGCTTCCCCGATTTTTTTCTTCGGGCCCAGCGGGTCGCCGAGCACAATCAATTTGTCGCGGGAGCGCGAGTAGGGAATCAGCACCTGGCCGCCCTGCGCCCAGTAAAGCTGCTTGTCGCCCAGATACAGCATATGCGTCAGCAGATTGCCCTTCTCCCGCGCCAGGAATCCGTCCAGCTTCTGCACTTCTTCTCCGCAGGGCGGAGAAGTCTTCTCGCGTTTGGGACGCAGCAGCACCAGGATCGAGAACAGAATCCAGGCGCCGGCGATGCCGCCGACCGCCGAAGCGGCGTACTCGCGCGGCCGCAGCGCCCATTCCGGCCGGATGCCGCGCGGCAGATGGTACAGGAAGCCGGGGCGCACGGACGAACCGATCAGATAATAACTGAACGCCACCAGCAGCGTAAAGCCGAACCAGAGCAGAATCCGTTTGCCAGGCAGCGTGGCGCCGGAACGGTTGAACCGTGCGCGCGATACCCACAGCAGCAGCGCCACGAAGAGCAGCACGATGGCTTCTTCGTAATCGAACGCTTTGACGAACGTGAATACCGCGCCGGCCACCAGCAGCAGCGACGTGAGCCGATGGGCCCGCCGCAGCCGCAGCGAAATGCCCATGGACAGAATAATCAGCAGGAAGCCGATCACGACGGAGATCTGCTGCGACAGCTTCATCAGCGGCGTAGACAGAAACCGCGACATGAAATGCAGCCGTTCCAGCAGGCCCGGCGTCGCCGCCGACAGCAGCAGGATCAGCCCGCAGGCCAGCACCAGCTTGCCGAGCGCCCAGACACCCATATCGCTGAGGAAGCCGAATTGTCCCGGCCAGTTCCAGAACCGCTGCCAGGTGTTCAGCAGGCCGTCGCTTTCGCGGCGGTCTTCGCGTATCCGTTCTTCGCCGGCTTTCTTGGCTTTGCCTCCCTCCGCGCCCGCGGAAGCGGCTTCCGGCGTCTGAAGCGCCTCGGCGGCCGGCGCCGCTTCGGCCGCCGCCGCGTTTCCGGCCGCGCGGCGCTTCGGCGCGACTTCGAACGCGGCCAGCACAAGGGCGATCAGCCACGGAATAATGAAATAGAACACCCGGAACAGCACGAGCGCCGCGAGCGCGGCTTCCGGCTGCACGCCGCTCAATTGCAGTCCGAGCAGCGCCGTGATATCGAACGCGCCGATGCCGCCCGGCGCCAGGCTGACGATGCCGGCGACGGCCGACACGCTGTAGATCGCCAGCGCCCGGTCGATCGGCACGCCGTGCAGGAAGTACGAGCAGATCAACCAGAACGTGAGGCCGGCGAAGAACCATTCCAGCAGCGAAGCCAGCACGGAGGTGCCGATGACGCTCCAGGGCAGCCGGCTGCCCTGGCCTTCTTTGTGGAACCATTTGGCGAACAGCTTCGACCGCTGCATCAGCAGGAAGACCGGCAGATAGAGCGCCATGCCCCAGACGGCGTAGATCAGCCAGCGGTGCTCGCCGAGCATGGGCCCGATCGGCAGCAGGCCGACGATTCCCGCCCACGAGAGCACCGACAGGCCGGTGACCATCGCCGGCGAGAGAAACACGATCGCCGGCGTGATCTGCGCCAGCGTGACGCCGCTGTTCTTGTACAGCAGCGCGCGGACGCCAGCGCCCGTAAAGCCGGCGAAGCCCAGGAAGTTATTGAACGTATTCGAGATCCAGCCGTAACGGAACGCGGCGCGCTTGGTCACGTTCAGGCGGAAATGCTTGCGGATCAGGAAATCGTAAGCGCTCATGACCGATACCGCGAACAGCGACATCAGCAGGATCGCGGCGATCGCTCCCGGCGGCATCGTCCGGATATCGACGAGGATGCGGGAGAAGTTGAGCTTGCGGAGCTCGCCCTGGCTTTCATAGTAAACGAAAGCGATCACGGCGATCGGAATCAGCAGCTTGACGATCTTCATTCGATAAAGGAAAGCGAACAGCCGCAGAATTTGCAAACGTTCCAGGATAAGCTTCATTCGTTTCATGGATTCACCTGCGCTAATCAGAAGTAGGTTGTGTTTTTAAACGATACAATTATTTCCATCGGCATATATGCAATAAATATTAACATAAAAACCCCGTTTTCGAACCGAACATCTTTGTAACCTTTCGGTTACGATTCGGGAAACGGGCGTTTCTTCGGCCAATAGACGCTTGAAAACAGGGTTCCCCTGCATTCCTTTAAGATGAAACGCGGGGCGCGGGTTTGCCCGTACCCTGCCTTTACGCTGCCCGCACGCTCCGGGGTCCGGGTGCTTTCCCCGCCTAAGGTCCAGGTTCAAAAACCGCCTGCGGTCCGTTTTGCGGCGGCGCGCCGGAGTCTAGAATAAAGGCATAAGGAAATTGATTCGCGAAAGGCGGTGAGAAGTTTAATGAGAAGCATGAAACTTAATATCCCGGCCATCGTACTTGTGGTACTGGGAGCGCTGATGCTGTTTGGAAAACTCGGAAGTGTTGTCGGTCTGCTGTTTGCCGTAGCTCTTTTCGCACTCGGCTATTACGGAGTCAAGACGGGCAAGACGTTTCTGGGCTGGCTGCTGATGGTCGTCGGAGGCTGCATGCTGCTGGCAAAGCTGTCCTGGCTGATCGGACCGCTGCTCGGGATCGTCCTGATCGGGGCCGGCATCGTATGGATCGCGGGCAGACGCTCGAACAATCGCAGAGGCTTCGGCGGCTAAGGCTCCCGGCCGAAACGCTTTGAAGCACGCAGTCGTCTTTTAGCCGGAAAAACGCGGAATCACGCAAGGGAGGGAGAAAAGCCGAATGAGCATGTTTAAACGAATGAGAGACATTACGCTGGCCGCTCTGAACGACAAGCTGGAGGAAAGCCAGGACCCGGTGCGCATCATCGACCAGTTTCTGATCGAGACCCGGCAGGAAATTGCGGAAGTTCAGCGGCTTTACGATCAATGTTCGCATCACAGCAAGCAGCTCCGTCAGCAGGTCGACCATGCGGCTTCGATGCGCGAGAAGCGCGAAGAGCAGGCGATGCTGGCGCTCAAGGCGGAAGAGGAAACGATTGCCAAGCTGGCGCTGCAGGAGAAAATGCTGTATGAAGAAAAAGAACGCCAGTACCTGGAGCTGTGGGAGCAGAGCCAGGAAACCTTCAAGGAACTCGGCGAGCAGCTTAACGTACTTAGAAACGAATACCAGACCGTATACAATAAACGCCAATACTACTACGCCCGCATGGAGACGCTTCGTCTCCAGCAGCGGATGAACCGCCGCGGCAACGGCTACGGCTCGGACGTTCCGAAAATGTTCGATCGTCTGGACGACCAGATGTCTTCGATGGAATACGAAACGTACAGCCTGCGGGATATCCGCAAACTCGGCCAGGACGCTTCGCGCCAGATCGGCGAGATCGGAGCGGTTCTCGAACAGGAGATGGACCGGCTGAAGGAAAAGCTGAAACGCGACGAAAGAAAGGAGTAAGCCAGGGATGCAAAGACTGTACCGCTCGACCCGGGACCGCATGCTGACCGGACTCTGCGGCGGGATCGCCTACGAGTTCGGCATCAGTCCCACACTGCTGCGCGTTCTGTTCCTTGTCGCCATTCCGCTGACCAGCGGGGCGATGCTGCCGATTTACTTTATCGCTTCGCTCGTGATTCCGAGAGAATCGGCGCCGCCGTACTCTCCGTACGACCGGGACCCTTACGCCCGGGACCCGTACCGCGACGGTTATGCCGGCCGCGATCCTCGCGAAGAGCAGTTCCGCGGCCCGCGCGACCACCGCGATCATCGGGCCCCGAGACCGCTGGATGCGGATCGGGAATTCGAACGCTCTTTTGCGCCGCATCGTCCGGCGCCGCGGGCGGATCTGAAAAAGCGCGACGTGCCGGATTCCGGCCTGGACGCCATGATGGAAGATATCGAGAAAAAGGCGCTCAAAAAAGAAGTCGAAGAACTCAAGCAAAAGCTTGCCCAATACGAAAACGAAAAGTCGAAAGGGGATTTGTAAAATGGGAGTATTTAAAAGACTGCGCGATATGACGAAAGCTTCGGTAAACGAACTGCTGGATAAGGTGGAAGACCCGATCATGATGCTCAACCAGTACCTGCGGGATATGGAAGAAGAAATTCACCAGGCCGAAGTGACGGTAGCCAAACAGATGGCGAACGAGCGCCGCATGAAGCAGCGCTTCGAAGAAGCGGTCCGCATCTCCGACCAGCGCGAATCGCAGGCGGAAGCGGCGTTGAAGAACGGCCAGGAAGAAGCCGCGCGCAAACTGCTGGAAGAGAAAATCTACTTCGATCAAAGAATTACCGAATACCAGGATCTGCACGACCAGGCCGAAGCCCAGGTCTCCGACCTGATGCGCCAGCTGCACGAAATGAAAGACGAGTTCTATCAAATGCGCAACAAGCGCAACGAACTGGTGGCCCGCGCCCAGATGGCGAAAGCCAAAAAGCAGATGGCCCAGGTCAACCCGGTCTACGCGATCGACAAAGGCAGCTCTTCGTCGGGCTTCCGCCGGATGGAAGAAAAAATCATGCAGATGGAAGCCGAAGCCGACGTGCTGCGCACGCCTTACGGCGGCGGATCGGGCCGCAGCGCTTACATCAGCCCGGTCGACGCCCAGAAGCAGCTTCAGGTCGACGAGCAGCTTAACGCGCTCAAGAACCGCCTGAACGGATCGTCTTCTTCGAACGGTCCTTCCCTCACCAAAGGCGACGAAGCGTAAGCAAACGCGTGAACGAGGAATGGTGCGGGAATCGGTCCGGCGGAATCTTTTCCGGATAGATTCCGATCATTGAGCCAACTGTATTGTATTGCGGCGAAGCCATACGGTATGCTAGTCATACCGCTATGGCTTTTGCGCTGCAGGAAAAGCGGCAAACGGAAATAAGGAAGTATACAAGCAGAGCCACAAAAAAGACAGGGCAGGAGGAGGCGCGGTATGCGAACGAGAAAACGGACGTGGGCGATCGTATTGATCGCCGTGGGCACGCTGATGCTGCTCGGAAAATGGGTCAGCATGCTGTCGTTGGCCGCTCTCCTCGTGCTGCTGTACGGAGTTTATACGATGCGGGCCGGGCGCACGTCGTCCGGCTACAAATGGCTGGCCGCCGGCGCGGGGTTGATGCTGCTCGATCATATCGTGCTGCTGCTCGGCGGCATCCTGGTCTCGATCGGCGTGTTCTACGCCCGGGCCAGAGAACTGCACGCGGGCCGCGACTATATCCGCAGGCAGGAACTGGTGTCGCAGCTGCACCGCGAACGGGACCCGTGGGTGCCGGAAAATATCAGCCTGTGGAATCTGCTGGGCGACGTCGGCTGCGACTTCGCGCTCGCGCTGCCGGCGGAGCCGCTGACGGTGATCCATATGCAGGGGCTGATCGGCGACGCCGATCTGATCTTCCCCGAAGAATACGGGATCGAATTCGATATTTTTGTCGGTTACGGCAAAGTAGGCTTCGAAGGACATGCCCATTCGGGACTCTTGAACAAGTTTATCTGGAGATCGCCCGGCTATGAGCGCAGCGAACAGAAAATCCGGGTCGTGATGGCTTATGCGACCGGGGACATCAATATCCGGATGAGTTGAATCCGCAGGCGGACGGAGAGAGGCGGTGAGCGCAAGCGGTGAACGAAGCTCGAAGAACGAAGAAAACGAATACGATCGTCCGCAGCATGGGAGCGGGGATGCTGCTGTCGATCGTGGTGCTGCTGGCCGTTTTGTATACGCTCTATTCCTACGGTCTGCTGCTGGTCCCGGACAAATGGCAGATCCGCGTCGGCGCGGGGCTGACCGTGCTGGCGCTCTGCGCGGCGATCGGCGCCCTGTACGGCCTGTACCGCGGCATGCTGCTCAAGATCCAGTTCGACCGGCTGCGCGATACGCTGCTGCTGTGGGAGAACGGCAATCCCGCCCGTCCCGTCCGGCCGCTCGGCGGCGGCGAGATCGACAGCCTGATCGAGCAGCTCGACCGCGTCGGCAAGCGCTGGGAGGAGCAGGTCAGCTCGCTCCAGCGTTTGTCGACGCACAACGCGCAGCTTGCGGAGCAGGCGCGGGTATCCGCGATCGTCGAGGAACGCCAGCGTCTGGCGCGCGAGCTGCACGACGCCGTGTCGCAGCAGCTGTTCGCGATCTCGATGACCGCGACCGCCGTCGGCCGGACGTTCGAGAAAGACCTGGCCCGCGCCCGCAGGCAGGTCGAGCTGATCGAGGAGATGGCTTCGGTCGCCCAGTCGGAGATGAGAGCGCTGCTGCTGCATCTGCGGCCGGTGTATCTTGAAGGCAAGCCATTGTATCAGGGGCTCAGCGAGCTGGTGCGCGAGATACAATCCAAGATGCCGATTGAAATCACGCTGGAAATGGACGCCGGCCTGCAGCTGGTCAAAGGAATCGAGAATCATCTGTTCCGCATCGTGCAGGAAGCGCTCTCCAATACGCTGCGCCACGCCAAGGCGACGAAGATGGAGATTCTGATTCTGCGCCGCAGCGACGCGCTGCGCGTCTCGCTCAAGGACAACGGAGTCGGGTTCGACCTGGACGAGAAAAAGCAGGCGTCTTACGGACTGTCGCTGATGCAGGAGCGCGTCAGCGAGATCGGCGGTTCGATCCGCTATATCACGGCTCCGGGCAAAGGCATGCGGATCGAGCTGACGGTGCCGCTGATGGGCGGCGCAGAGCAAAGGGGGATCGAGGACTGAGATGGAAACGGAAGAAGAACTCATTACGGTGCTGCTGGTGGACGATCACGAGATGGTGCGGATCGGCCTGGCGGCCGTGCTGGATACGGAAGACGGCATCGAAGTCGTCGGCGAAGCGAGCAGCGGGGAAGAAGGCGTGCGACTGGCGCAGCAGTACAATCCCGACGTCGTGCTGATGGACCTGGTCATGGACGGCATGGACGGCATCGAAGCGACGCGCGAAGTGATGAAGACGTGTCCGGCATGCAAGGTCATCGTGCTGACGAGTTATCTGGACGACGAGAAAATGTACCCGGTGATCGAAGCCGGCGCGTTCAGCTATCTGCTGAAAACGTCGCGCGCCGGAGAAGTCGCCGACGCGATCCGCGCCGCCGTGCGCGGCCAGTCGGTGCTGGAATCCCAGGTGGCGGCCAAAATGATGGACCGCTTCCGCAGTCCCGCCGCCGCGCGGGCCCCGCACGAGGATCTGACCGAGCGGGAGATGGAAGTGCTGCGGCTGCTTGCCAAAGGCCGCTCGAACCAGGAGATCGCCGACGAGCTGGTGATCGGGATCAAAACAGTGAAGTTCCACGTCACGAACCTGCTTGCGAAGCTCGATGTGGAGGATCGGACGCAGGCTGCGATCTATGCGTATAAAAACGGACTGGCCGAATAGGGCCGGTCCGTTTTTTGGGTTGGGATAATTCTTGTTCGCAGGTGAAGCGTATGGGCTGCGGGAGAAATTCGTTAGCGTATGCTTGCGATGTGCCTTTCTTCGAAAGGCTTGAGGTCACGTGTTGAAATCGGGAAGAGACTGATTGGATTATAGGTGGAATTTTCCCGATTTCAAAGGCGAACACTATCAAGCTTATGCTTCCGAAGTGACTTTCTTCGAAAGTCTTTACTTCACTGAATTTCTCCCTCCGCTTGTTTCGCTTCGCTTTGAACCTGAATTTCTCAATCCGCCAAACAGACCGGCCTGAATACGGCCGGTCCGTTTCGGGTTTTGGGGCGGAAAGGAGCCGGTATTCAAAAATTTACCGGCTAACGGATTATGCGATTTCGCTTCTTAGGGAGCGAAAGGGATTATAATTTGAAAGCGCTTTATATTGGAGTGCGGGAAAGGGGGGATAGGGCCGGGGAAAGAAAGGCTTAAAAGATGCAGGAAGGGGTTCGGATTCCAAGCGTTACGGATCGGATCATTTTCAAAAAAAATAAGGGGAGGTTGTTTGATGACCGCGAAGAAGATGCTTGCTTATGTGTTGACAGCTTCCATACTGGTTCTGCCGGTTCCCTTTTCTTCCGCGCAGGCGGCAGGAGTCGTTTCCTCGAAATACGTTTCCATTACCGATTACGGAGCTGTCCCGAACGACGCCAACGACGACCTGCCGGCGATCCGGCAGGCGGCCGCGGCGGCGAAAGCGGCGGGCAAAAGCGTTTATGTGCCGCCGGGAACTTTTTTATACAGCGATGCGATCGTGCTCGACGGGGTCGATCTGACCGGCGAAGGCGAAGTATCCGTGCTGAAAAGCACCAATGCGCAGCGGCAGGCGGTCCAGCTCGGCGGAAGCGGTTCGGATCTCAGCCGCGTCAAGCTGACGACGATTCCGGTGTCCGCGCGGCTGTCGAGCTCGGTGTCGGCGCGCGTGCATGTGACGGACGGCGCGTCGAATTATTCCGTCAAAGACACGATTATCGAAGGCGGCTCCTCGGCGGGCATTATCGCTTACGGAGTCAACGGGACGATTACCGGCAATACGATCCGCGATACGCTGGCCGACGGGATTCATATCACGGGCGTATCGGCGAATATCCGGGTGGAGAATAATACGCTGCGCAGCACGGGAGACGATATGATCGCGGTCGTTTCTTACGAGAAGAACGGCGACTGGGTGAAAAATGTGAAGATCTCCGGCAACGACATGTCGGGCGGACATGCGCGGGGAATCACGGTGTCGGGCGGGATGAACGTCCAGATCGAAGACAACCGCATTGCCGACACGGGCGGAGCCGGAATCTTTATCGCTTCGGAAGGCAGCTACAAAACGTATGCCGTGACCAATCTGAAAGTCGTCCGCAACACCGTCGCCCGGGACAGCCTCAACCCTTCCATCCCGGAAAAAGGCGGTATCCGCGTGCAGGCGACGTACAAAGAGCCGAGCATCGTCAATGCGCAGTTTGCGCAGAATACGATCAAGGATTCGGCCGACAGCGGCATCCTGATTCTCGGTTCGGCGAGCATCGTCAACGCATCGTTCGAGCAGAATCAGATCCTGCGTCCGGCGGTGCACGGCATTTATATTTTGAAAACGGTAGTCGGGACGCTGAGATTCGCGCAGAACGCCGTCGTCCAGCCGGGCGGATCGGTCTTCTATAACTCGTCGAAAGCCCGGGTAACGAGCGATCTGCCGAATTCCGCGCCGGAAGACAACGGAGGAACGGACGCTTATACGGCCGCGCGCGGCACGCCGTTTATCGACGGGGCGGTCGACGACGTCTGGCTGAACGCGACGCCGCTCAAGCTGAACGTCGACGCCAACGGAACGACCGGCACGGTGAGAGTGGCATGGGACGACAGCGCGCTGTACTATCTGTTCGAAATGACCGACCGCACGCCGTATGCGCTGGCTTCGGAAGAGCACAACGATTCCGTCGAAGTGTGGACGGACGAGCTGAACGCGAAGAACGGGACGCGCACAACGGGCGATTATCAGCTGCGCGTCGATCTGAACAATAAAATTTCTTCGGTCGTGCAGGGTTTCAATCTGTCCAAAGTTCGCAGCGCGGTCGTCCGCGGGGACGGGACGTATACGGCGGAGTTCGCCGTTCCGTATGTCGCGCTGACGCCGAAAGCCGGAGACGTGATCGGATTCAACGCCAGCGCCAACGACGACGCGAACGGAGACGGCAAGCGAGATACGTACCTGAGCTGGATCGACAAAAACCTGCCGTACTGGGCCGATACGCGCGTTTACGGGGAGATCGTGCTGGGAGATTGAGGAAAAGAATGTCCCGGACGGAAAGACGGCTATGAAAACAAACGGATCGGCCGAACGCGGCCGGTCTGTTTGCTGTACCCAAATATTAATGAAATCTTCATCGCGCATCAGCAGAACTGATATCGATGCGATAGCATCAATTTGAGGGATATGGTAGAATAACAGCACATGTCGATGCGACAGCATCACATTTGTTTGGTTTCCGCGCTTGCGCGGGAGTGGAGAGGCAGACATTTTATAAAAAACTATACTATAAGAGGAAGAATGGGGAGCTATGGCGGACAATCAAAATCTTGAAGCATTGAAAGCACCGGGCGCGGTCTTTTTTATCTTCGGGGCTACCGGAGACCTGGCCCGTCGCAAGTTGTTCCCGGCCATCTACAGCTTGTACCGGGAAGGGAAGCTGGCGGAGGACTTTGCCGTAGTCGGCGTCGCTCGGCGACCTCGTACCAACGAAGAGTTTCGCGACGACGTATTTCGCTCGATCCAGGAATTCGGACGGTACAAATCTTCCGATCAGGAGAAGTGGAATACTTTCGCGGAACACTTCGAATATAAATCGCTCGATATCAACAATGTCGCGGGATTCCAGGAACTCAAAGAACAGACGGAAGCGATCGAGTCGAAATTCTCGATTCTGGGCAACCGTCTCTTTTATCTGGCGCTCGCGCCGGAACTGTTCGGCAGCGTTTCGCTGAACCTGCGCGAAGGCGGCATGCTGGATAGCGAAGGCTGGCATCGCCTGGTGATCGAAAAGCCGTTCGGCTACGATCTCCAATCGGCCGAGAAGCTGAACGAAGAACTCGGACAGGTCTTCCAGGAAGACGAGATCTACCGCATCGACCACTATCTCGGCAAAGAGATGGTGCAGAATATCGAGACCATCCGGTTCTCGAACATGTTCTTCGAATCGCTCTGGAACAACAAATATATCGCCAACGTGCAGATTACGCTGGGCGAGACGGTCGGCGTCGAAGAGCGCGGCGGCTATTACGACCATGCGGGCGCGTTGCGCGATATGGGCCAGAACCATATTCTCCAGCTGCTTACCATGATCGCCATGGAACCGCCGAGCCGTCTGCTCGCGGAAGACATCCGCGACGAGAAAGTCAAAGTGCTGCGCTCGCTGCACCACTTCGCCGATTCGGCCGAAGTGAAAGCGAACGTCGTGCGCGGCCAATACGTCGCCGGACAGAGCAAAGGCAAAGACCTGCCGGGCTACCGCGAAGAAGACAAAGTCGATCCGAATTCGACCACGGAAACGTTCTTCGCGGCCCGCGTATTCGTCGACAACTTCCGCTGGGCCGGCGTGCCGTTCTATATCCGCACAGGCAAGCGCCTGCCGGTGAAGACGACCGAAGTGGTGATCGAATTCAAGCAGATGCCGGGCAATATCTACCTCGGACAGAAGCACGACCTGCAGCCGAACCTGCTGGTCATTCGCGTCAATCCGCTGGAAGGCATCTACTTTAAGATCAACGCGAAGAAGCCGGGCTCGGAATCCGAGATCGCCCAGGTGGCGATGGAGTTCTGTCAGAGCTGTCTGGTCGGCATCAACTCGCCGGAAGCGTACGAGCGCCTGATCCACGACGCGGCCAAAGGCGATTCGACGTACTTCACGCGCTGGGACGAAGTGGCTTCGGCCTGGTCGTTTATCGACAAGATCGACGCGGCCTGGAAAGAAAATCCGGCCGACGTCAGCGAGTATCCGGCGGGAAGCTGGGGACCGGACGCGGCGCACGAGCTGCTCGACCGCGACGGCTTCCACTGGTGGCCGGTTAACGGTCAGGAAGAAGACAATGTGATCTGGGTAGCGGCTTCGAGCAGCTAATCCCGGTCTTTGCAGCGATTCGAGCATGCAAGCCGCCGCGCGGCCGGAACATCCGGCAGCGCGGCGGCTTTTTTCGCGCTTTTTTCATGCAGATTCTTCTCTTGTGCACGCACAAATTATGGTACAATGTAGGGATGAACGCACGATTGCAGAGGGGAACGTGAACATGAGCCAAGTGAGTGACAAAGTTTTGCGCGAAGAAGTCGAGAAACGCAGAACTTTTGCAATTATATCCCACCCGGATGCCGGGAAAACCACGCTGACGGAGAAGCTGCTGCTCTTCGGCGGCGCTATTCGTCTGGCCGGAACGGTCAAAGCCCGTAAAGCCAGCAAGCACGCGACGAGCGACTGGATGGAAATCGAGAAGCAGCGGGGGATCTCCGTGACGTCGTCGGTGATGCAGTTCGATTACAACGGACACCGCATCAATATTCTGGACACCCCGGGTCACCAGGATTTCAGTGAAGACACATACCGGACGCTGACGGCGGCCGACAGCGCGGTCATGCTGATCGATGTGGCGAAAGGCGTCGAAGCGCAGACGATCAAACTGTTCCAGGTCTGTGCGAAGCGCGGCATTCCGATCTTTACCTTTATCAACAAGCTGGACCGCGAAGGCCGCAGCCCGTTCGACCTGATGGAAGAACTGGAACAGGTGCTGGGCATCCGCTCGGTTCCGATGAACTGGCCGATCGGCATGGGCCGCGAACTGAACGGGATCTACGACCGGATGAAGAATCAGGTCGAGCTGTTCCAGGGCGACGACCACTCGCAGATCAAAGTCCAGAAAGTCGAAGACTACCGCGACCCGGTCATCCGGGAGATGGCGGGCGACTATCACGCGGACCAGCTGGCCGAGGAGCTTGAGCTGCTGGACGTGGCGGGCGACCAGTTCGACTACGAAAAAGTAAAACGCGGCGAGCTGACCCCGGTCTTTTTCGGCAGCGCGATCAACAACTTCGGTCTGCAGACTTTCCTGGAAAACTTCCTGGAACTCGCGCCGAAGCCGGCGCCGCGCCGCAGCACGGAAGGCGAAATCGAGCCTGTGCGCGAGAAGTTCAGCGGATACGTATTCAAGATCCAGGCCAACATGAACCCGGCGCACCGCGACCGCATCGCGTTTCTGCGCATCGTGTCGGGCAAATTCGACCGCGGCATGAGCGTCAAGCACGTCCGGGTCGGCAAAGACATCAAACTGGCGCAGCCGCAGCAGTTTCTGGCCCAGGACCGCGATATCGTCGAGACGGCCTACGCCGGCGATATTATCGGTTTGTTCGACCCGGGTATTTTCCGGATCGGGGACTCGCTGGTGGAAGGCCAGAACTTCGAATTTGAAGAACTGCCGACGTTCTCGCCGGAGATCTTCGCCAAGGTGACGGTCAAGAACGCGCTCAAGCACAAGCAGTATCAAAAAGGCATCGACCAGCTGACGGAGGAAGGCACGATCCAGGTATTCCGTACGGTCAGCTTCGACGATACGATTCTCGGCGTGGTCGGGCAGCTCCAATTCGAAGTGTTCGAGTACCGGATGAAAAACGAGTACGGCGTCGATGTGCAGCTT
The DNA here is from genome assembly GCF_030518235.1 of Saccharibacillus sp. CPCC 101409. GTDB lineage: Bacteria > Bacillota > Bacilli > Paenibacillales > Paenibacillaceae > Saccharibacillus. The sequence continues at coordinate 31,053 of NZ_JAULSA010000006.1, forward strand.
CAGCGCCAGTCGTTCCAGTTCGCGCGCTGGATCGTAGCGCCGCAGATCGATCCGTCCAAGTTCCGGATCAACTCGACGCTGGTGCAGGACAAGAAAGGCAATTACGTCGCGCTGTTCGAGAACGAGTACGCGATGCGTACCGCGATCGACAAAAACCCGGACGCTCAGTTCCTGGAAATGGCGCCCTGATTCCGAAGGAGGCCTGAGTTAAGCATGGGCAAGGGCAAAAAGCAGTACGCGGTCATCGGAATGGGGCGCTTCGGATCGAGCGTCGCCAAAGCGTTGAGCCAGATGGGCTTCGACGTGCTGGCGATCGACGCCAGCGAAGAGCGCACGCAGGAGATCTCCAGTCTGGTCACGCACGCCGTATCGGCGGATTCGACCGACGAAGAAGCGCTGCGGGCGCTCGGCATCCGCAATTTCGACGTTGTGGTCGTGGCGATCGGGCAGGATATCCAGGCCAGCATCCTGACGACGCTGATCCTGAAAGAGATGAGCACGGGGCTTATTATCGCCAAAGCCCAGAACGATCTGCACGGCAAAGTGCTGAGCAAGATCGGCGCGGACAAGGTCATTTTTCCCGAGCGGGATATGGGGCTGCGGCTCGCGCATAATCTGATTTCGCCGAATGTGCTCGATTATATCGAGCTGTCCGGCGATTACAGCATTTTCGAGATGCTGGTGCCCGCGCGCATGGTCGGGCGCAATCTGATCGAGCTGAATTTGCGGCAGAAGTACGGCTGCAACGTGATCGCGGTGCGCAGAAACGAGAAGATGAATATTTCGCCGAGTCCGCAGGAACGGCTGTGGGAAGGCGATATTCTCGTCATCGTCGGCGAGCGGGACGATCTGGTGAGGTTGGAGCTGGCGTTCGAAAAGCACGGCTAGAAAGTCCTGTTTGGAAAAGAAGCTTGAGGGCTGCGGGAGAAATTCGTTCGCGTATGCTTCCGATGTGCCTTTCTTCGAAAGGCTTGAGGTCGCGTGTTGCAATCGGGAAAACATATTATACTTTGAATTGGTATTTTCTCGATTGCAAAGGCGAACGCTGACGCTCCTACACTGAATTTCTCCCTCCGCTTATCGCTTCAGAGTACAACAGGGCTTTCTAACCTTTAGGTAGGTAAGAGAAAAATAAAAATCTGAAGGTATCGCTTCTGCGATACCTTCAGATTGTCGAGAAACGATTGGATGTAAACCTAATTTAGGCGGTTCGATTGGAAGGAAAGGTCGGGAAAGGGCTGGAGAAATAAAGCCAGCGGCAAGAAGAATCCAAATAGCTGCGTATAGGCCCTTATTCCGGCTTTATCTTACGTTTTCGAGCAAATAACTGCACTCATACATCTATTTCGAGCTTTTGCGCTTCGATTCGGCCTTTGGTCCCCGAATAGCTGCACCTGCGTCGCTATTTGGAGAAATCAAAGGATTTCGCCCCAAATAAGTGTACCTGTGCCGCTATTTTCCGTTTGGAACCCTACCCGGCTTTCTCGACAGCCTGAAGGTATCGCTTCTGCGATACCTTAATATTTTTTAGAAGCGGAGGAATTGGAGATGCCGCATATCGAATCGACGGCGAACGCCCGGGTCAAGGAATGGGCGGGGCTGCTGGAGAAAAAGCAGCGAGATCGCCGGGGGAAGTTTATCGTGGAAGGCATTCATCTGGTGCAGGAAGCGCTGCGGTCGGACGCGGATGTGGAGTGCGTCGCGTATAACGTGGAGCTCGGCGTGCCGGGCGAGCTGGCGGAAGACGCGCGCGGAGGGGCGGCGGAATGGATCGCCGTATCGGCGGCAATCGTCGCCAAATGCACCGAAGCGCGCACGCCGCAGCCGGTGTTCGCGGTGGTGCGCAAGCCGGCCGCGAAGCTGGCGGACATCCTGCGCACGCCGAATGCGCTCGTCGCGGTGCTCGACGGCGTGCAGGACCCCGGCAATGTCGGCACGATTATCCGCGCCGCCGACGCGGCCGGCGCGGCCGGCGTGATCGTCGGCCGGGGCAGCGCGGATATTTACAATCCGAAGACCGTGCGTTCGACGATGGGCTCGCTGTTCCATCTGCCGATCGTCGAAGCGGTGCTGACCGATATTCTGCCGCAGGCGCGCGAAGCGTCGGCCAAGATCGTCAGCACGAGCCTCCAGGCGGAACGCGACTGCTACGAAGCGGATTATCGCGGCGCGACCTGGCTGCTGTTCGGCAGTGAAGCGAGCGGCGTCTCGCCGGAGGCCTCGGCTTTCGTCGACGAGTCGATCATCATCCCGATGCCGGGCCGCGCGGAATCGCTGAACGTGGCGATGGCCGCTTCGGTGCTGCTGTTCGAAGCGGTGCGGCAGCGGCGGATGTAGCGCAAGCGAACAGCGGATTTATTTCGGCGGCGCTGTCTCGATATAACGAAAGACCCGGACGACACGTCCGGGTCTTGTTTTTCTTTTTGCGCAAGAGCGCAGTCCGGACTTTTTGAAAAAAGGACGCAGGCGTGTTACCTGGTCAGCGCGTCCGTCACGGCTTCGATTCCGTACAGATGGCCGAGAGGGCCGTAGCCCATCGCCAGGATTCCGTTGAGCGGATAGACGCGGTTTTCTTTGACAGCTTGCAGGCTTTTCCAGACTTCGGTCTTCTCCCACTCGTCGGTAACGGAAGCGGCGTCCGGGTTGTCGTAATTGAAGTAGCCGAGAAAAAGGTAGTCGGGATCGAGCTTCGCCAGGCCTTCGAGCGACAATTCGCTGCCGTCGGCGGCGGCGGGATCGTCCAGCGGGGTCAGGCCGAGTCCTTTGTCGTAGTAAGGCGTCAGCGTCTTCGTGCCGCCCAGCCATGCCGTATCGGCGCGCACCTGGAGGAATGCGGCGCTGCCGGCGGTATCCGCAAGCTGCGCTCGGGCTTCGGCCAGCCTGGATTGATAGCTGCCGATAAACTGCCGCGCGATTTCTTCCTGGCCGAGGATCTCGCCGAACTTCGTCACCACGGACGGCCAGTCGGTCCAAACGTCGGTTTGGTTTTCGTCCAGGACGACGGTTGTCGCGATCTTCTCAATTTGTTCCAGCTGTTCGGCGTTGATCGCACTGCCGGCGATAATCAGGTCGGGCTTGTAGGCGAGCAGCGCTTCGAGATTGACGGTCGTATTCTCTCCGACGATCGCGAGCTCGTCCACACGATCGATGTAAGGCTTGTACGTGTCGGAGCCGAGCGAAGAATCGCTCTGCGTAAACGGAAGGGTCAGGCCCAGCGAAGGCAGATCGAACAGCAGGATCGAATCGACGCAGCCCCAGTGCACAACGGCGACTCGCTCCGGTTTGCGTTCGACCACGACGCTGCCGTTGGCGGCTTCGACGGTGCGCGGGAATGCCGCGGCTTCGGTTGTCGTATCCGAGGACTCGGCCGGCGGGGCGGAATCGGCCTCGGTCCCGGAAGCCGGCGCGGGAGTGCCGGAGCATGCGCTCAGCAGCAGGATAAGAAGCAGGCTCGCCCATACAGCGGGCGTGGAGCGAAATCGACGGATCATGACCGGTACCTTCTTTCTTCATTCATAAATGATTATGATTCTCAATTACAGGAATGATCGTATCACCATCCCGCATGTTTGAGAATGAAGAAATTCCCGGCGAATGATGGACAATTTCTTCCGCGGCTTCAATCGGGGAACGAAGCGGGCGGTCCGTCGGCGGGAAAGATAGGCGGACGGTCGAAATCGACCTGGCTGGGCGCGACTCCTTTGTACTTTTTGAACAGGCGGCTGAAGTAATAAGGGTCGGAATACCCGACGCCCGCGGCTACGGCCGCGACGGAGAACTGCTTGGTCAGCAGCCATTCATGCGCTTTATTCATACGATAGCGGATCAGGTAATCGATCGGGCCGGTACCGGTATACTTGGCGAACAGATAAGAAAAGTATTTGGGCTTCATGTCGTAGCGTCCGGCAAGCTGGGCGAGCGTAAGCGGCCGGTTAAAATGGGCCTGAATATAAGCGATCGCGTCTTCCGCCATGCGGTAGCTGTCCGGATTCCGCAGATGGCGTTCCGATTGCAAAATGTCCGCGATCAGTCGGTAAAACAGCGTGCGCCGATTCAAGCGGTCCATCGCGTTCGGTGCCGACGAAGCGTCCAGCAGACGCTCGATCAGCTCCAGCAGTCCGGGATCGAGCGAGATGTCGAGCACGGAGACGCGCCGGGGCTCGCGATACTGCGGCAGGTCTTCGCCGCCGATCGGCGAATAATGGCACAGGAAATAGCGGAAACCTTCCGTTCCGGTCGAGACTTCGAGTCTTCTGCCGGCTCCGCCGATCAGTACGCGGCCCGGCGACAGGGAGTATCGTTCGGTTTCGTCGAAAGCGAATACGGCTTCGCCTTCGAGGGCGACGATGACCGCGCAGTGTTCCGTCGGTCTGCGGCGATGCCCGTCATAATGTCGGCCGCCGTCCATCCGCGTTCGGTAAGCGCCGAAAAGCTGCAGGGGCATAGCCGCAAAATAGTCCGCAAGCACTTCGTAGGTTCGGGACATGCGAAGCTCCTTTGTGGTGGGATTTATGCTCAGCTTATAACGAACGGCGTATCCGCGCAAATTAAACGGCCTTTTTCCGGTCCGATAAGGATTCGGAAAAAGGCCGTGATTCGGCGCGCTGCGCGGCCGAGCGGATTCGATCGGGCGGCGGCTGCGATATTCGCTTCGCTGCCGCCGCGCGCTCGGCGATACGGGCTGCCGGCAGCCCGGATGTCCGGCTGGCTTAACGCGCCGGGCTTGCAGCCGGCGCTTCGTCCCAGATCCGCCGTACGTTGTCGAACGCGATCCGCGTGCCCTGCAAGCAGTCTTCCATGCCTTCGTATTCGATCGACAGGAATCCGTCGTAACCGGAGCTTTTGACCAGGCCGACGATCTCGTACAGATCGAGATCGCCCTGGCCGGCGATCGCGCCGCGCAGATAGCTGCCGCCCGCGCTGCGGAACCAGCCTTCGCCGGGATTGCGGCGGGCGGGGCGGATATAGAAGTCTTTGATATGCACCATCGAAGCGATGGGCAGATTGTTGGCGACGGCGGTTGCCGGATTCTCGTCGACGCAGACGAAGTTGCCGACATCCAGCGTGGTGCGGAAGTTGGGGCGGTCCACCGCGCGGACAAGGGTCTGCACCCGGTCGCTCGCCTGGACGTAGTAGCCGTGGTTCTCGACGCTGGTCGTGATGCCGCGTCCAGCGGCGTGATCGGCGATCCGCCGGCACGCCGCAGCGATCTTATCCAGGTCTTCGTTGAAGCGGTGAATGGAAGTATCCGGCCGCGAAGCGACGTCGTGGCGCATCAGTTTGATGCCCAGGCGGGCCGCGCGATCGACTTCCGAGATCACCCGCGCGATCTCGGCTTCGTACGCTTCTTCGCTGTCGGTAATAAAGTTCGCGCCGATCGCGTAGTTCGAGAGGATAAGCGACCGTTCCTGCGCTCTGCGCGCAAGCCGTTCTTCGAGTCCCGGATCTTCGTCGAAACCGAAGCCGAGTCCCGGCACGATCTCGATATGATCGGCGCCGAGCTCCGCCGCCCAGTCCAGCGCTTCCTCGATATTCATTCGTCCCTGGTGCATGGCCTGATACAGGCTGTACGAACTGATGCCAAGCTTCATGATTCAGCAGCTCCTATTCGAGTGATGTAAGGCTGTAACGTCCGATCTCCGGCGATATTCGATATCCCGCGTTTAATTCAAGCCGCGATATTTTTCGATAAAACGCACCGCTCCGGCGATATCGGCGGACGGATCGCTTCCGACTTCGCGCTCGATCGTCAGATAGCCGGTGTAGCCGATCTCCCGCAGCGCGCGGAAATACGCGTCGAAGTCCACGTCGCCTTCGCCCGGCGGCAGCTCGATAAAGTCGGCTTCCTCGCCGCCGGCCGCCATATCGGCGATCGCGGCGTGGTCCATCTTATTGTAGCCGAGATAGCCGTACACCTGTTTGGGATCGACGATGCGCAGGCGCCGGCCGTCTTTGACATGCGTGTGCACGATATAATCTTTCAGCGTGTACACCCCCTGCACCGGATCGTCGCCGGTGACCATGACCATATTGGCCGGGTCGAAATTGACGGATACCCCTTTGCCGCCGAGCGTATCGAGGAAGCTTTTGAGATGCGCGGCCGGTTCCGGTCCGGTCTCGATCGCAAAATAGGCGTCCAGGCTGCTCGCATACCGGCTCAGCTCCATGCACGCCCGGTGCATCGCTTCGTAAATCGGGCCGCTGCGGTCTTCCGGCACGATGCCGATATGCGTGGTGACGATATTCGTGCCGAGTTCCAGCGCCAGATCCAGAATCCGCTTGGATTTCTCGATCTTCTCCGCGTTGACGGAAGCGTCCTGGAAGCCGTGGCCCGCCAGGTCGCCGCACAGCGCGGAGATTTCCAGGCCGAGTCCTTCGATCGTGCTGCGCAGCTCGCGGCGCTTGGCGCCCGTCAGGACGGCCGGGTCCATTTCGCCGGACACGGCATAGATCTGCACGCCGTCCGCGCCGACTTCTTTGGCTTTCTTGAGGCCTTCCGCGACGCCGATGCCGAAACTGTCGACGATGACGCCTATTTTGTTGGTCAGTTTAAGCGTGGAATCATGGTTTGCGGTCATGTTTATTCCTCCTCGTCCAGACGAATTTCGCGGCCTTCCGCCGCCGAACGGTATACCGCGTTCAGGATGCGGATCATTTCCACGCCGTCTTCGACCGGGCACATATTTTCCCCGCTGCCCTGGCAGAGCCGGACGAAATGATCGATTTCCCGTTTAAAACTGTCCACAAAGTCGAAGCCCGGCGTAGTCAGCTGCGGATCGAGGTTGAGGATGGTGTTGTGCCGTTCCGCGGAAATCGCCAGCGCCGGTTCGATCTCGGCTCCGCCGCGCTCGCCGAATACGGCGATCTGCGCCGAATCTTTGCGGGCGTGCAGCGTAAAGCTGACGTCCACCATCAGGGAAGCGCCATTCTCGAACCGGATCAGCGCGTTCGCCATGTCTTCGACCGTGTTGACGGACGGATCGAAATCCGCCGCTTTGTAATGATCGTAGTTTTCGATATGCGAACGGTTGCCGAGCTTGCGATACGTATTGCCGCTGACGGAAACGACTCTGGGTTTGCCCATCAGGTACCAGCACAGGTCGATCACGTGCACGCCGATATCGATCAGCGGTCCTCCGCCGGAGCGCTCGACGTCCGCGAACCAGCCGCCCGGATTGCCGAGACGCCGGATCAGGCTGGCTTTGGCGTAATACAGCTCGCCCAGGTCGCCGGCATCGATAAAGCGCTTGAGCACGTCGATATTGGCGGCGTGGCGGCGAACGTAACCGACCTGGAGCTGCTTGCCGCTTTCCAGGACCGCCTGCTGTACGCGAAGCGCTTCGTCCACCGTTTTGCACAGCGGCTTCTCGCACAGCACGTTCTTGCCGGCGCGCAGCGCTTCGATGCTGATCTCGGCATGCGAGTTGTTCCAGGTACAGATACTGACGGCGTCGATATCCGGGTCGGCCAGCAGCTCGCGGTAATCGCCGTAAACGCCGGGAACGCCGTATTTCTCCGCCGTCTGCCGGGCGCGGTCCGCGTTCAGGTCGCAAACGGCGACCAGCTCCGCCTGCGGATTGGCCGCGTAAGCCTGCAAATGCGAATCGGAGATGGAGCCGCAGCCGATCAGGCCGATACGTACTTTTTCCATGTTCAAATTCATCCTTCCCGTTATCCATATGTTATATTTGTTCATATAAAGGTTGTGCGATACGTCTAATTTAGCACAGCGTACAAAAGGAGAGAATGTACAGGATGCCCCAGTATATGGACTATACGATCAGCAAAGTGCCGATTCGCGTTCTGACTCCCTCGGTCGATCCCGCCCGTCTGCGCATCAAGTCGCTGACGGTCGTCAACGCGGGGCATCTGCCGGGGCGGACGCTGCGTCGGGACGGGGCGTCGTTTCGTCACTGGGCGCTTGTGCTGATTACAGGCGGACGGGGCTATTACCGGGTCGACGGAGGAGAAGTTCAGCGGGTAAGCGCGGGCTCGTGGTTTTTTCTGTATCCGGGCGCGATATTCGATTACGGGCCGGACGCCGGCGCGCACTGGGACGAGTATTACTTTACGGCGGCGGGCGTCAGGCTCGAAGAATGGCGGCGCGACTGGCTGCCTGCGCACGGACGGGTGTACGAGCTGCCGGTGGGCGAACTGCTGCTTCAGCGGATGGAAAATATGCTGCGGCTGATCGACAGCGGGACGCCGGACAATCTCGATCGGGCGGCGCTGCGTCTGGAGGAGTTTCTGTACGAGCTTGCCGCCGGCGGAACCGGACGGGAAGCGGGGCGGGAACATTTCGCGCAGCTGGTGGTCGAAGATATCCAGTCCGTGCTGCATCTGCCGCCGACCGTCTCGGACATGGCGGCGCGGCATCATATATCGGTCTCGACGCTCAGGCGGATCGTGCACGATTACACGGGGTATCCGTTCAACGAATTCGTGCATCGCCTGCGGGCGGCGGAAGCGCGCAATATCCTGCTGAATACCGACATGAGCGTCAAAGAAATCGGGGAGCGGCTCGGGTACAAAGACATGTTTTACTTTTCGCGGGTATTCAAACGCATTACGGGAGTGTCGCCGAGGGAGTACCGCAGCCGGATCGGGCCGTAACCGCGCCGCAGCCGTGCAGGTTGAAACAAACTTATCCACAAGACCGTATTGGTTTTTTCGACTTCCGCCGTTATAATAGGTTTAGCTTTAAACTTTTTGATATCCGTTATTTGTAAAATTTTTATCGTAAAGGCCAGGACCATATAGAGAATCGCGACAGCTATCGTTTCGGCAGGGGAGGGGAATTTGTTGTTTCAAATCGGCGGTAAAGTCTACGAAGTCATGATCAATCACAAGAACGGCTGGAACGCGGAAGCGTTTCGCAGCCGGTACAGCGAGATTCTGGAGCGTTACGATTACATCGTCGGGGACTGGGGCTACAATCAGCTGCGGCTCAAAGGCATGTACCGCGACGGGCAGCCCAAGGTGGCGAAAGAATCCCAGTTTTCGTTTACGACCGACTATATCACGGAGCACTGCAATTTCGGCTGTGCGTACTTCGTGCTCCACAAGGTCAAAGACCTGAAGGACAGCAAGGATATCGCCGAAGCGGCGCAGTATCCGGATCTCGGCGAGATCAAAGAACCGGCGAAAGACGGACGCGAACCGCAGGAAGGGCGCGAAGCGGCCAAGGAAGTTCGCGAGCATCGCGGGCCGAGAGAGCGCAAAGATTACCGCGGCGGCCGCGGCGGGGACTCCAAAGGCGCGCGCGCCCAGGAGAATGCCGAACGCGAACCGCGCGAATCGAAAGACAAGCCGCACGGCCATTCGGGCAAAAAGCAGAATCATCGCGATCGGCCGAACCGCGGCGAATCGCAGGGACGCGAGCATGCGAAATCGTCCGGCGGAGGCGAGCAGAAAAACCGCAAACGCGAAGACCGCGGCGGCGACTCCCGTCCGGGAACGCGGCGCGAACATCGCGACGGCGCGGCGGGGCAGGCCCAGTCCGCTCCGAACGCGAACCCGGCTTCCCGGACGAACCCGGGAACAAATCCGGGACCGAATCCCGGCCCAAACTCCGGACCGAACGAACGGCCGGACCAGGAAAGCGCGAAATAATCTATCCGGGCCGGACAATCTTATAGCGGGCAAACGAAAAGCGGCTCAAGCGAGCCGCTTTTGTGCGTTCCGATGGAATTGAAGTCGAGACTGCAAAGGCGAAGACGCGAAGAAACCCAAGCCGCGAAAAAAGCGAAACGGCGAGCGTTCAGCCCAGGAACGCTTCGCGCACCCGGTTCCAGAACGGAAACGGACGGTAGCGGGCGAAGCTGACTTTCTGGCTCGATACACGGCAGCGCACGGATACCAGATCGTCGATCGCCAGGTAGCGGTGGTCCATCGTCAGCAGCAGCCGCTGCTCTTTGCGCGAGTAAATATCGCAGTGGTGATGCTTGGGAAGCACCAGCGGCGAGCCGAGCGTCCGGAACACGCGGTTGTTGATCGAAGCGATCTCGGCGATCTGCAGCGCCTCCAGCGAAGGGTGCATGATCGCGCCGCCGAGACCCCGGTTGTAAGCGGTGCTGCCCGAAGGCGTGGAGACGCAGATCCCGTCGCCGCGGAACATCTCGAAGATCTCGTCGTTGATATCGATCTGCACGACCATCGTCGCTTCGGCGCCTTTGATGGCGAATTCGTTCAGCACGGTATGGATGGAGGTGCCGGATTTGCGTTCCAGCTCCAGTTCGAGCAGCGGATACTTGACGATCTTCGGTCCCAGTCCGCCCTCGCCTTCGCCCGCCATAAACTCGATCAGCTCGGGCAGGTCTTCGGCTTTCCAGTCCGCGTAAAAGCCCAGATGGCCCGTATGCACGCCGACGAAAGCGATATCCGGAATCCGGTCGATAAACGAATGGAAAGCGTGCAGCATGGTGCCGTCGCCGCCGATCGACACAACGATTTCCGGCGACTCGGAATCGAGCTCGAAGCCTTTTTCGGCGGCGAGTTTGTGGAACTGCTGGGTCAGGTCGATCGACAGCTGGTCGCCGCGGTCCAGTACATAATATTTCAACGGTGAACGCTCCTTTGCTCGGAGTTTGGCGTTGCGGCCGGCGGTCCTGCCGGTTCCTGTAAGCTCCATTCTAACATGACCGCAGGTTCGAGGCGCGGAAAACTTTTTTTGTCGAACAAGTGCCGAATTAGATTGTAAACGGTTGCAGAATCGCTTTATTTTTCGCGGATGTGTGGTAGAATAAAAAAACCAAACTCTTTTCCGGCCTTTTGGCGGATTACATTTACAGGATGTCGGCAGGTTGTCCTTAAATTCGATACGGACGGAGTGGTCGAATGAGTATCGTAACGGCTATTATGGTATGCGCTTTTGTCTATGTGATCCGCGTTTCTCAGGACCCGTCCCGAGAAGAAGAATGGAGCGGGTATTGATTTTTCGGTATTGAGCGTCGGCGCGCGTTTCCGGGGGACGGATGCGGCCGGCGTTTGGACGCGGGGCCTTGGGGCTCCGCGTCTTTTTGCTTTTTCCCGCAAACCTGCGCATAAAGACCGGTCTGCAACGGCCCGGGGTTTGCTATAATACAAGCAGGCGGACGGTGGAAATGGAACTGCCGCTTGTCGAGCTCGACCAAAAAGACAATGGAAAGCGGGTAATCTTATGAATTCCGGACAAACCCTGTACGAGCAGCTGGGCGAATCGGCCGGACTGCGCAGGATTATCGAAACTTTTTACGGCAAAGTGGTGCAGGAGCCTCTTCTGGCCCCGCTCTTTCCCGAGGATATTACGCCCGTGATAGAACGGCAGCATCAATTCCTGACCCAATTCTTCGGCGGACCGTCGCTGTATTCCGATCTGCACGGCCATCCGATGATGCGGGCGAGGCATATGCCTTTTCCCGTGACGCGCGAACGCGCCGACGCCTGGCTGGGCTGCATGAACGCGGCTTTGCGGGAGAACGGCGTGGACGACGAACTGCGGGAGTTCGTGATTGCGAGACTGTCGGGACCGGCTTATCATTTTGTTAATACCCCGTAAGCGGAAGCGGGAATCGAAGCCGGAAGGCTCCGGCGGCGCTTTCGAAACGGACGAACGGCATTAGAGACAGGAAAGAAGGCTTGCATGATGGTGGAGATCGATCCGTTATTTCAAATCACGACGGCATGCGTCTGCTGCGAGAAAACGTTTCAGACGAGCAGGGTCAGACCCAGCTTTAAGCACGCGGTGCGTCGGGATGCGGATTTTTGCGCGTATTACAAAAACGAGAACCCGGACTTCTACGTCGTGCGGGTATGTCCGCACTGCGGATTCGCGTCGACGGAGAACTCGGCGGCCAAGCTGAGCGATCCCCAGCGCAAAGCGTTCGAAGAGAAAGTCGGCGCGGCGTCGAAAAAGAAAGATTACGGCGGCAAGCGCTCGCTCGAAGACGCGCTCGATACGTACAAACTGGCCCTGATCTGCGCGCAGGTCGTGCGCGACAAAGAGCGGATCATCGCCAGCCTGCTGCATCATATCGCGTGGCTGTACCGCTACGGCAAGAACGAAGAGCAGGAGCGGCGCTTTATCGGCTACGCGCGGGATTCTTATGTGCGCGTATACGAGACGGAAAACGCGGGCCCGAGCGACGCGCGGCTGATGTACCTGATCGGCGAGCTCTGCCGGCGGCTGGACGAATTCAACGAAGCGGTCCGCTGGTTCTCGCGCGTCATTCACGATCAGCGGATTATGGACGCGGCGATGATCCGCGCGTCGCGGGAGCAGTGGGCGACGCTGCGCGAGGATATGTTGGCGCGCAAGATGGAGCTGCCGGAGGAGATGCAGCAGTCTTGACGGCGGGGGAGCTGGGAATTCGGGGAGCGTGCTGGGAGGGGAGGTTGCGCTTGGGCGGCCGCTGCGGGGCGGTGAGGCCCTCGATCGCTGTCTCAGCCCGGCTTCCTTTTGGATGGGAACAGGAAGGTTGGAAGCCGGGCTTCAAAGGCGATGTTCGCTTCCGCTTCACGGTCTCGGACTCTCACCGCCCCTCCGCTGCTTCGGCGCTCCGACTGCCGCCTCTCCTCCGGAGGGAGAGGCGGCGGGAGGGCAGGCCGCCGCGTGCCTCGCCGGCTGTTTTAAGAGCAAAAGCCGGTGAAGGAAGGACGGGCGCCCCGGCTTCGGGGCTGCGTCCTAGGGAGCAGGAAGGACGAGGCGCCCGGTGCCGGGCTGCGTCCTTGGGGCAGGAAGGACGAGTTGCCCAGTGTCGGGCTGCGTCCTTGGGGCAGGAAGGACGAGTTGCCCAGTGTCGGGCTGCGTCCTTGGGGAAAGAAGAGCGGATACGACCTGGCCGGGGATAACCCTTAGGGAAAAGGGCGAGGCGAACAGCCGGGATTGGGCGTTCGAAGGCGGAATGCGATATGCGCATGCGTCGGATCCGGGATGGATGTGCAAATAACTGTGCAGGTGCAGTTATTTGATGCCGCTGGGTGATTTATTTCGAAATAACTGCTCAGGTACAATTATTTTGCGAAAAAAGCGGGATGGAAGAGAGAAAACGACGATTTAGTTGTATACACGCAGTTAATTGGCTGAAAAGCGCCGATTTGCGGGAAATAAGTGTATAGAGGCAGTTATTTGGGATTCGAGCTGTTTAGGATCCGAGTTATTTGGAATTCGCTATTGTCATATGATCTAAGTGTTCCTGCGAAAAGACATGCTCCTTATTTACGGAGCATGTCTTCTTTTCGTAGAGAGGCGCTATAACGAAAAGCCGTTACGAAAAAGCCGTTACGAAGAAACCGCCTTCCCCAAAGGCGCTTCGCCTCTCCCACCCTCGCTCCCACCTTCGCTCTCTTCGCTCTGGCCCTGCCCTCCCCCAACAAGAAGCCTCTGCGGAAGTGCCCGCAGAGGCTTTGAGGCGTTGAGAAAGTTCCCCCTGGAAAAGCGCCAGGGGCAGAGGGAGGTTCCGTGGAGAAGTGGAACGTTCGCCTTTGAAATCGGGAAGCCTCCATCTTAATCTCATCCCAGCTTCCCGATTTCAACACGCGATCGAAGCGGAACCTCCCGGCGCCCCCTCCTCGCGTTCCCCCAAACTTTCTCAGCACGTCAATCAAACTCAGCGGAACCCCAGTCGCAGAGCAGAGGCTTCGCTCCTCTATGTAATCTATATTGACGCCGTGGTAGCGCTATCCTAATATGGGGTGGATAATTGGGCTGAAAATGTCCGAAAATAATTATGAAGAAATTTTCAGAGAAAAGCAGTAAGATACAGGAACTTACTTTGAAAACCTGCAACAATCAGCGATTCTATGGAACGGGGGATTATGATGGACATCATCCGTAATCATGACAGACTGAAGGAAAAGGTCGTTTTTCCGAGGGAATATCCGATTCATCTGTCGGACACCATCGGGGTTACGTCGCAGTATCAAAGGCTGCACGCGCACGACGCGCTGGAGATCAACATGATCAAATCGGGTACCGGCTATTACATCATCAACGGGGTGCGGTACGATTTTCAGCCGGGCGATATCGCGCTGATCGGCTCGGGGGCGCTGCACTGCGCTTACGAAACGGACGGGCTGGTCATGCAGGTCATGACGTTCGACGCCGCCTGGTTTATGGGCAATCTGCGCTCCGATCCCGATGTGTTGAACCCTTTCAAAGAAATGGGCGTTTATTTCACCCCCGTGCTCGACCGCAATCATCCGCAAATTCCCGCGCTGCGCGCTCTGCTCCTGGACATCCAGGAAGAGCACGAAGCCGCGCGGCCCTCTTACGTTTCCGTCGTGTACTCCTACCTGCTGCAATTTTTCGTTCGGGTCAACCGTCATTTTCGCCAGGAGAACGTCCGGCAAAGCAAAGACACCGTTTCTTCCGCCCAGCTCGACAAAATCCGCCTCGTGATCCTTGCCATGGAACAACGCTACGCCTACCCGTGGACGCTGGAAGAACTCGCCGCGCTCGCCTACCTCAGTCCTTCGCGCTTCAGCGATGTGTTTCGCCGCGCGGTCGGGGCGTCTCCGCTGATGTACCTGATCCAGGTTCGGCTGGAGAACGCGTACCATCTGCTGGAAACCTCCGATCTCAAGATTCTCGATATCGCGATGGAATGCGGCTTTCGCACGCTGTCCAACTTCAACCGGCTGTTCAAACGCCATATCGGCACGGAACCGCGCCATATCCGCAGCCGGGCCAACTGCCGATGCAGTAAGATGGTACCGGTTTATGAGCATTTTGTCGGAGAAAGCGGGGAAAACGGGAAGTAAGATAGAGTCAGGAAATATTACTTTACAAGTAACGGCTACTTACACATCCGCAAGGGAAGGGGAGGCTATATGCAAAATCCCGCGCATACCGGATTGGCCGAGAAGAAAAAAGACCGACCGTCGCTGCTGAAACGTTTCCGGAAGCAGTGGGATCTGCAGTTGATGGTGCTGCCGCCGCTGCTGTTTATTCTGGTATTCAGCTATATTCCGATGTACGGAGTGCTGATGGCGTTCCAGGATTACAGTTTGTTCAAAGGATTTTCCGCCAGTCCCTGGGTCGGCTTCAAGCATTTCGAGATGTTTTTCAATGCGCCGGAGTTCTGGAACGTGATCCGCAATACGATCGTGATCAGTCTGCTGAAGCTGCTTATCGGCTTTCCCGCTCCGATTATTCTGGCGCTGCTGCTGAACGAGGTGCGCAATCCGCTGTTCAAACGCACGGTGCAAACGATCAGCTACCTGCCGCACTTTCTATCCTGGGTCATCGTCGCCGGCTTCGTGATGTCCATGCTGTCCACGGAGAACGGGAGCGTCAACATGCTGCTGCAGAATGTGCATCTGGTTAAAGAACCGATCAATTTCCTGGCTCTGCCGCAGTACTTCTGGACGATTCTGGTGACGACGGGCGTTTGGAAAGAAATCGGCTTCGCTTCCATCGTCTATCTGGCGGCGATTGCCGGAGTCGATCCGCATATGCACGAAGCGGCGGCGATGGACGGAGCGGGCAAGTTGAGACAGATCTTTTTCATCACGCTGCCCGCCATTATGCCCGTCATTATCGTGTTCCTGATTCTGGATATCGGCAATCTCCTCAGCGCCGGATTCGAAGATATTCTGCTGCTCGGCTCGAACCCCGTTCTGCGGGATGTGGGCGATGTGCTGGATACATATGTATACCGGGTCGGGATTCAGAACAGCCGTTACTCGTACGCGACCGCCGCGGGATTGTTCAAATCGCTGCTCGGCGTCCTGCTGCTGGTAGGCGCGAATTACGCGGCTCGCCGTTCCGGCAACAGTTTATGGTAAACACGAAAGGAGATGCGTCACCGTGAAATCTTCGGCCGGAGACCGGACGCTGCTGGCGGTCGTGTACGCGCTGCTGGCCGTCATGGCTTTCATCTCGTTTTACCCGTTCTGGAACGCGGCGGTGATCTCTTTCAACAACGGCACGGACACTATGCGCGGCGGCATCACATTCTGGCCCCGGCACTTTACGCTGGAGAATTACCGGGTCGTGTTCGGGGACAGCCGCCTGATTAACGGATTCCTGATCTCGGTGCTGCGCACGCTCGTCGGCACCTTCGTCTCGATCGGCGCCACGGCGATCTTCGCTTACGGCATGAGCAAAACCGAGCTGATCGGCCGCAAATCCTATATGGTGTTCTGCATCGTTACCATGTATTTCAGCGGCGGGCTGATTCCGACATTCCTGCTGATCCGCTCGCTCGACCTGTTCAACACCTTCTGGGTCATGGTGATTCCCGGCATCATCAGCGTATGGAACATGATCATTTTCCGGACCTTTTTCAAAAGTATACCGGCGGGGCTGGAGGAATCGGCCCGGATCGACGGCTGCACCAACTGGGGCGTGCTTTTCCGGGTCGTGCTGCCTTTGTCGGGTCCCGTGATCGCCACGTTATCTTTATTCACGTCCGTTTACCACTGGAACGACTGGTTTACGCCCAGTATCTATATCAGCAACGCCGATCTGCTCCCGATTCAGACCAAGCTTCAGCAGATTCTGAATTCGAATATCATGAGCGAGCAGATGGCCCAACTGGACGCCGCGGCGCAGGGCCGGATGGGACGAATGAAAGCCGTGACGACCAAATCGCTGTCCATGGCCACGATGATGGTAGCGACGATTCCGATTTTGTGCGTGTATCCGTTTCTGCAAAAATATTTCGTCAAAGG
Organism: Saccharibacillus sp. CPCC 101409; assembly: GCF_030518235.1. Taxonomy (GTDB): domain Bacteria; phylum Bacillota; class Bacilli; order Paenibacillales; family Paenibacillaceae; genus Saccharibacillus. The sequence goes on from NZ_JAULSA010000006.1 coordinate 47,706, forward strand.
TGTACTGGTCGGTTCGCTGAAAGAATAGACGACAAGGGGGCAGGGCGATGAAAATCGGCAAAAAGACGTTCGGATTCTGGCCGGCGGCGTTTGCGGTCGCGTTTGGGCTGGCGGGATGTTCGGGAGGCGGAGACGGCGCGGGAACCGCGGCGGGCGACACCAAAGCGGAAGCTTCGGCGGGACAGTCCGGCGGAGGCGCGTATGTGCTGGGCGAGAATCCGCTCGAATTTTCTTTTTACGGCCACTACGACTGGTATACGATGCCGAACTGGGGCGAAGACGAAGCGTCCAAATGGATCAAGGCCAACAAAAAGGTCAATGTCGTTCCGGTCAGTTCGGGCGGCAACGCCAAGCAGAAGCTGAGCACGATGATCGTGTCGGGCGAGCTGCCGGACGTGATCTGGACGGAACGCGGGGCGGACGTGGAATCGCTGCGGCAGGCCGGGGCGCTCGTGCCGTTCGACGATTATCTGGACAAATACCCGAATCTCAAAAAGTGGGCCGGCGACGAAACGCTGGACATGCTGCGCTCCGAGGACGGCAAGCTGTATCAGTTTCCCAACTGGTATACGACGCAGCCCAACGGCAACGCCGGTTATCTGGTGAACAAAAAAATCTACAACGAACTGGGCGCGCCATCGCTCGAAACGACCGACGATCTGCACGATTATCTATTGAAAGTCAAAGAAAAGTACCTGGACGTCGTGCCGCTCGAAGTGGGTCAGTCCGCGTCGGGCATCGATATCATGAGCTCGGCTTTTGCGGAAAACCGCCCGTATCTGTACAGCTCGCGCAGCATGATGGCCGTGCCGTCGGGGGATGCGATGACCTCGGCGTTTACGGACGAGACGTTCCGCGAAACGCTGGTGTACGCCAATGAATTGTACCGGGAAAAGCTGATCAGCCAGGATGCGTTTACGCAGCCGCTCGAACAGGTGGAGCAGAAGATCGTAACCGGCAAAGCGGCCGTGTACGTCGCGTCCAGTCCGACCGAATTCGGGGCGATCGGCAACTCGATGCTCAGCGCCGAAGATCCCGAAGCGGGCTATATCATGGTCTGGCCGGTGCACAAAGCGGGGCTGGACAAAAACAAAATTTTTCCCGGCACCTACAATCTGCTCGGCTGGAACGTCAGCGTGATTACCACTTCGGCGAAAGACCCGGAAGCGATCTTCGCGTTCCTCGATTGGCTCACCGGGCCGGAAGGCCAGCGCATCAGCATGTGGGGACCGGAAGGGACGTACTGGAAAGGCGTGGACGAAGACGAAGCCCCGCTCTTTACGGACGCGTTTACCACCGACACCAAAGGGCGCGACGAGCTGATGAACTCCACCGTCAATCTGCAGTGGGTCGGCAATACCGTGTACGTGGACAATTCCAAGATGAAGTTCGAATCCACGCTGCCGGAGGAGAAGAAAAGCTGGGAAACGAAATGGCAGTCCGAGATTACCTGGAAAACGCAGTACGATACGACGGAGTTCGTCAATCTGAACCCGGCCGGCGATTCGAATGAAGGCATTATCGAGCAGAGCGTCGGGGAGATCTACGAGAAAGCCAGAGCGCAGGCGATCCTGAACGCGGGCAGCGAAGCGGAAGTGCTGGATATCCTGGACAAAGCGGAAAAAGACGCGCAGCAGGTGGGCTACGCGCAGCTTCTGGAGTATAAAACGAAGAAGTGGCAGGAAAATCTGGGCAAGCTGGGCCGGTAACTTAAGCGGCAAACCAAGCGCACGACTATAATTCGGCGGCAGCGGGCCCCGCGTTTATCGGATGCGGGGCCCGGGACGCTTACGGGAGCGAAGAAAGTTGAATTATTACTTGGGCGTTGACGGCGGAGGCAGCAAAACGCTGGTCGTAGTATGCGAAGAGACGGGCCGGATTGTCGGCCGGGCCGAAAGCGGATGCGGCAACCATCAGTTGGGCGCGGACGCCGCCGAACGCAATATTCGCCTGGCGGTGGAAGACGCGCTGGAGCAGGCGGGGGTAAGCCGCGAACAGGTGACGCGGTCCGTATTCGGACTGGCGGGAGCCGACCGCGAAGCGGATTTCCGGATTCTGCGGCCGATGGTCGCGCGCATGGGATTGGACCCGCACCTCATTGTGTGCGATACCGTGATCGGTCTGCGCGCGGGAACGCGCCGGGCTTACGGCGTCGTCGCCATCTGCGGCACGGGCACCAACTGCTACGGAATCAACGCGCGGGGCGAACAGCTTCAGATCGGCGGCTTCGGCTATGCGTTCGGCGATTTCGGCGGAGGTTCGGAACTTGCGGTGGAAGCGTTCCGCGCGGTAATCCGGGCCTGGGAAGGCCGGCAGAATCCGACGCTGCTCACGGAAGCCGTGCTGCGGCAGCTCGGGCTGAACTCGGAAGAAGAAATGTTCCACCGTTATTTGGACACCGGACGGCGTATTCCGTCCGTCTTGGCCAAAGCCCTGTTCGAGGTGGCGGAATTCGACGAAACGGCAAGAACCATTCTGGCGCGCCAGGGACGGGAACTCGGCCGGACCGCCGCGGCGGTCGTCCGCCGGCTGGACATGGAGCGGGAGCGCTTCGATCTTGTGCTGGCCGGCAGCGTGCTGACGCGCGGGGACAGCCGGTACATCGTGCCGGCGCTCGACGAAGAGATGCGGGCGGCCGCGCCGGACTATAGTCCGGCGATTCTGACGATGGAACCGGTGGCGGGCGCTCTGTTTATGGCGATCAACGAAGACGGACCGGCGGACGAAGAACTTTACCGGCGCATTCATCAACAATTGAACGTAAAGGCGGCGAGCGTATGACGCAGCAGGGCTTGAAAATAGCGGTGATCGGGGGCGGTTCTTCGTATACCCCCGAGCTGATCGAAGGGTTTATTTTGAATTACGCCACGTTTCCGGTCCGGGAGATCGTGCTGGTCGATATCGAGCCGGGCCGGCGCAAACTGTCGATCGTCGGCCAGCTCGCCCGGCGCATGGTCGCCAAATCCGGACTGCCGATTACGGTCAAGCTGACGCTGGACCGGCGCGAAGCGCTCGCGGGAGCGGACTTCGTATCCACCCAGATGCGGGTCGGCATGCTCGAAGCGCGCGGCTGGGACGAAACGATTCCGCTCAAGTACGGCATGATCGGCCAGGAAACGACCGGTCCGGGCGGCATGATGAAAGCGCTGCGGACGATTCCCGTCCTGCTGGACGTGGCCCGCGATATGGAAGAGCTGTGCCCGGACGCCTGGCTGCTCAACTTCACCAATCCGGCGGGCATGGTCACGGAAGCGGTCAACAAGTATTCGCGCATCCGGACGATCGGGCTGTGCAATTCGCCGATCGCCGCTTACAAATGGCTGTCGCAGCTCTACAAGGTCCCGATCGAACGCATCTCCTGCGAATTCGCCGGCCTGAACCATCTGCATTATATCAGCCGCATCGAGATCGACGGGGAGTCGAAGCTGGAAGAACTGCTGGACAACCGGGACGGGTACTCCGCCCGGAACGTGCCGCAGTACGAGTGGAACGGCGCGCTGCTGCGCACGCTGAACGCGATTCCGTCCTACTACCTGAAATACTTCTATCTGCACCGCGAACTGTTGGCGGAGCAGCAGGCAGCCGCGGCCAGGGGCGAGACCCGGGCCGAAACGGTGCAGCGCCTGGAGGAGGAATTGTTCGAGCTGTACCAGGACGTCAATCTGGCCGAGAAACCCAAGCAGCTGGAGCAGCGCGGCGGCGCTTACTACTCCGAAGCCGCCGTTCGGCTGATGAACTCCCTTCACAACGACAAAGGCGATATCCAGACGCTGAACGTGGCGAATAACGGCATCCTCGACTTCCTGCCGGACGACGCCTGCATCGAAGTCAACTGCCGGGTACAGCGAAGCGGCCCCGTCCCGCTTCCGGTCCAAACCGTGCCCGAAGCGGCCAAAGGATTGATCCACGCCGTCAAGACGTACGAACAGCTCGCGATCCGGGCCGCCGTCACCGGCAGCCGCGATCTCGCCCTCACCGCCCTGGCCCACCACCCCCTCGTGCCTTCGGTAAGCGCCGCCGAGAAGATGCTAAACGAGATGCTGGAGCGGAACAAAGCTTATCTGGGGCGGTTTTTTATGGACGAAGCGGCGGTGCGGTAAGAGGGAAAGAAGGTAAGAGGGTAAGAAGTAAAGTAACCGATGGGAAGTTGAACAGGGAGGCTGGACAGGATTGGCATAAGCCGCAAGTTTTATCGGTCCCGAAGGTGCTCGGACTATGCGAATTGCAGGATGACTCGGCGACCTGGCAGGGTAGAGCTGTGGAGCAACCGAGCAACCGAACTGCTGAGCCGCTGATCTTGCTGAGCAACCGAGCAACCGAGCTGCTGAGCCGCTGATCTGGCTGAGCAACCGGGCAACTGGGCTGCTGAGTCGCTGAGCTACAGAGCTACGTTGACTTTTTGTCAACGTAGGCGTCGAATACACCTCCTACTGCCGACTTACATTGCCGAAAAAGCAACGTACAAGCTTGAAATGGACGAATTCCTCCTGATCTACGCTTTTACGTTGCCGAATTGTCAATCTAGTCTGCATTTTAGCTCGTATTTCCGTTCTACATTGCTTTTTGAGCAACGTAGAATCGCCCCAAGCGCACTTCCTAAGCTCTTTGAAGATCCCAGCTTCTTCGAAGGGCTTTTTTCACGCGTAAAAAAGACACGAGCGCGAAGCTCGTGTCTGCTGCTTTTGAAAGTCTACCCACCTTTTCCGAAAAACTTTCAAACGCAGCCAAAACGTCACTTCACGATCGTGTCCGTCAACAAATAATCGTCGTCGCAGTCCAATACCGTCAGCCGCCCGTGGCAGCACGGAAACACCGTCAGCCGTTTGCGGCCGGTATGAATATCGTCCAGCTCGCTCGGCTTGATCGGCAGCAGGACGTTCTCGGCGCCGCAGAACGGGCAGACAGGCACCGTGAGATCACCCATCGAACGGTCGTAGGGCAGCGCTTTTTCAAAAGGAATCATGAGGTTACTTCTTCTCCCCGCTGCCGTCTTCGGGTTTGTTTGCCGAAGCGGCGTCTTCTTCCTGTTTGGCGAGCTGCGCCATTCTTTGCATCAGGATGTGCTGCGGCATATGCATCAACTGTTCGATCGGAACGTTGAGTTGTTTGGATAATTTGATCGCCGTGTCCGGCGAGATTTGCAGGGGTCGCATTGGCTTTCCCTCCCATGTGAGATTTGGCTTCATGAGACGTTTTCGATATAGTTATACTGTACCATGAGGCCCGTCCAAACACCATACGGGCTCCGAGAACGAACGGCAGAGCCGTATAGATCAGCAGCGAAAGGTGAGGAAGCAATGAGTCAACGGTTGAGACAAACATGGGATCTGGAAACGATTTTCCCCGGAGGATCTTCTTCTGAGGAATTCGATGCCTTTTTGAAAAAGCTGGCGGGAGACGTGGATGCGCTTGCAGCGAAGATCGGCGGCATGCAGCCTCCTTCGTCGGCGGACGAAACCGCCGCGTTCGATTCGGTGTTCGACGACGTGCAGGGGATTTCCTCGCGCTTCCGTCAGGCCGGGGCGTTTGTGTCGTGCCTGGGCGCGCAGGATCAGAACGACCAGAAAGCGGGGCAGCTCGCCGCGCGCGTCGGTTCGGTCCGCGCCCGCTGGCAGAGCGTGCTCGCGACGTTCGACAGCCTGCTGCAAAATACGGAAGACGGCGTCTGGGAAGCGTGGATGAGCCGGGAAGTGGTATCGCCGGTGTCGTTCAATCTGAGCGAAAGCCGCCTGCAGGCACGCGAGAAAATGTCGCCGGAACTCGAAAGCCTGGCGCTTTCGCTGTCGGTGGACGGCTACCAGGGCTGGAGCAGCTTCTATAATACGATTGTGCGCCATGTGCGCGTCAAGTTTACGGAAAACGGCGAAACGAAGCTGCTGTCCGCGGCGCAGGCGGCCAACAAGCTCGGTTCCGCCGATCCCAAGCAGCGCGAAGAGATGGGCAGGAACTGGGAGCAGGCCTGGGCCGATGTGGAAGACTACTGCTCCGATACCTTGAACCATCTGGCCGGCTTCCGCTTGGCGCTGTACGAGAAACGCGGCTGGGAAAACGTGCTGCGCGAGCCGCTCGAAATCAACCGCATGTCGGACCAAACGCTGGAAACGATGTGGCGGGTCATCACCGACAACAAACCGGTCTTTGTCGAGTACCTGAACCGCAAAGCGAAGCTGCTCGGCACGGACAAGCTCGGCTGGCACGACGTCGACGCTCCGGTCGGCGAGTCGGCGGACAAGATTCCGTACGACGACGCGGCGGAGCTGATCGTCGAGCAGTTCCGCAGCTTCAGCCCGCGCATGGCGGACTTCGCGCGCGGCGCATTCGATCAGCACTGGATCGAAGCCGAAGACCGCGCCGGCAAACGGCCGGGCGGCTTCTGTACCGCGCTGCCGCTGACCAAACAGACGCGTATCTTTATGACTTACAGCGGCACGGCATCCAACGTATCGACGCTGGCGCACGAGCTGGGTCACGGCTACCATCAGCACGTGATGGACGAACTGCCGACGTTCAGCCAGCGCTATGCCATGAACGTGGCCGAGACCGCTTCGACGTTCGCCGAGATGATCGTCGCCGATTCGCTGGTCCGCAAAGCGTCCAGCGAAGAAGAACGCCTGGTGCTGCTGGAAGACAAAATTCAGCGCAGCATCGCGTTCTTCATGAATATCCATGCCCGCTTCCTGTTCGAAACGCGTTTCTACGAGAAGCGCCGCGAAGGGCTGCTGACGCCGCAGGATCTGAGCGACCTGATGGTCGAAGCGCAGCAGGAAGCGTTCTGCGGCGCGCTGTCGGACTACCATCCGCATTTCTGGGCGTCCAAGCTGCATTTCTACAACACGGGCGTGCCGTTCTACAACTTCCCGTATACGTTCGGCTATATGTTCAGCACCGGCATTTATGCGCGGGCGCAGCAGGAAGGCGCGGCGTTCGCGAACAAATACGACGCGCTGCTGCTCGATACCGGACGGATGCGGGTCGAAGATCTGGCGCAGAAACATCTGGGCGTCGACCTGACGCAGCCCGATTTCTGGCAGGCGGCGATCGACGTCAGCATTGCGGATGTGCATACGTTCTTGGAAATGACGAAAGACCGCGTCTGATCGCGGCTTGCGCTTTTCTCTTCGGGCGAACGGATCAAGCCGCAGAGGCCGATTCTCTATGCGTTCGCCTCCTATGGCAAAAAGCGATTTCCCGGTTTCGGGGAATCGCTTTTTTACGGCTGTTCGATGATTGTTTCGGCCGCGCGGTTTACAGGAAATCTTCGCGCGCCGGCGTAAACGCATCCAGCAGCACGGAATCGTCTTCGAGCGGAATGCAGCCGTGCAGAGCGTTGGACGGGAAATGGATGCTGTCGCCTTCACGAACGATCTGCTCTTCGCGCCGCCCGCCGTCTTCGATCGCGAAGCGGAAGCTGCCCTGCATCACGTAAGTAACCTGTTCGTGAATATGCTTATGCAGCGGAATCTCGCCTGCGGCCGCTTTGGCGAACAGCACTTTGACGTACATCAGCTGCGGACTGTGCGCCAGCACTTTGCGGGTCGTGTTCCCATCCACCGTATCCAACCGAATATCCGAGTCTTTAAAAAACATCATAATCTCCTCCTATATGGATAGTATAGCTTATTCTATTTTCAAATAAATCGATTTAGTTAAAACCAGCGAAAAATCCCCCAGAGAATACCGGAAAGCGTCGTAAAGTCGGGATCGGCAAACGTAACGCCTTCGGCGCCGAGATACGAGAACAGCGGCAGCGTAAGCGCGGGCAGCAGACACAGCAGGAATCCGCAGAAGCCGCTGGACAGCACCGCGCCCCGGAATCCGCCGGTCGAGTTGCCGAAGATGGCGGCCGCGCCGCCGGCGAGGAAGCAGGCCATAATGCCGGGCACGATCACGGGCAGGCCGAAGACCGGGAACAGGAACACGCAGGCGACGCCGGTAAAAAAGCTGACCAGAAAGCCGACCAGAGCGGAATTGGGCGATTTGTCGAACAGGACGAGCACGTCGACGCCGGGAACGGCGCCTGGCGCAAATACCTGCGAGAAGCCTTTGAACGCCGGGACGATCTCGGTCGTGAACAATTTGACGCCCGCTTTGGCGATATACAGACCCGCGGCGAAGATCGCCGATTGTTCAAGGATAAACACGATGTATTCTTTGCCGTCGGCCAGTTCGCTTACAAAAGCGGAGCCGGCAAACAGTCCGGATACGAGCAGCAGAATCAGCATAGTCAGCGTCGTGGCTACGTTCGGATCGCGCAGGAAGCTGATGCGGTCGTTGATTTTGACATTTTCCGTATCGTGGGCGGGATTGCCGAACCACTTTCCGAGATAGGTGCCGATCAGGTAAGCGGTCATCGAAGCGTGGGCGATCGTGTATTCGTCGGATTGGATAATCTTGCGGCTCGCGCCCCGCAGCAGGTAAGGAAAGACGGCCATATAGCTTCCGATCACGACCGAACCGACGATGATCGTAACGAGCGAGCTAATTCCGAGCCCGCGCATCACCGCCGTGACGGCAAAGCACATAAACAGGATCAGGTGCAAAGACAGGTAGATGTATTTGAACTTGGTGACGCGGGCCAGCACGATGTTCACGATCATGGCGAACAGCAGAATAACCGCGGCGTCCGCGCCGAGCTGATCGATCGTCAGCGACATGATGGCTTCGTTGCTCGGCACCACGCCTTTGAGATTGAAAGCGTGCGAGAAGATCTGGCTGAAATTCGTCAGCACGCCGCCCAGAATGCCGCCGCCCACTTTGATCATGGTGAAGCCCATAAAAGAAAGCGTGGTCCCGGTAATAACCTCGGTCAGCTTCCTGCGCTGGAAGATCAGGCCCAGAAACGTCACGATGGCGATAATGATGGAAGGTTCGCGGATAATGCTCATAAACGTATGCATAAGAATCTCCGGCTTCTTTCTGTGAGGGATTTTTTAAACAACCGTTCTTACTAAATCGATTTAGTATAAGCGCAAAAAAATTTTGAACCAGCAGAGCGATAAAGAATATAGCCCGAATAATTTGTGAATATAATCACAATTCGCTGTGTAAAACGTCCGTTTCCCGGCGCTCCTCCTTTCCTAGCCCAATTATAGCGTCTTATTTCCGTTTTGCAACAACAAAATTAAAGCGCTACCAAAAAAACGAAAACGGAATCTTCGGCTGCTGCCGTTCGATCCCGTCGATCCGCCGAAAAGGCCGGCTTAATCTTGTTCATTCGCGTTCTGCACGGACTCTCTCGGATTCAACGCGGGACTCAACCGAAAAATTTCCGCCGCCCGGCGCGGTTCGTGTTCTTTACGGTCGATCTGCCGCAGCAGCAGCTGCGCGCTCCTTTTACCGATCTCGAAGCTGGGCTGGGATACGGTCGTGATCGGGGGCGTATAGAAAGACGCGAACGAAACGTCGTCGATCCCGATCAGGGAGAAATCGCGCGGAATGGACAACGATTGGTTTTTGGCATAAATCAGCACCTGTTCGAGAATCATGTCGTTGGTGGCGACGATCGCGCTCGGAGGAGGCGATAAGCGAAACAGTTCCCCGATCAGCGTCTGCATCTCGTCCAATCTGCCGCTTTTGACATAGGCTTCGTCGACTTCGATTCCGCTGTTTTGAAGCGTTTGACGATAGCCCTGGAGACGTTCGCTTCTCGTCGTGATCGCTTTTTGACCCAGGGGGAACGTCAGGATGCCGATGCGGGTATGGCCGCGTTCGACCAGGGATTGCACCGCGAGGCTGCTGGCAAGTTCGTTGTCGAGCAGCACCGTATCCACGTCGATGCCGTCGATTTTGCGGTCGATAAACACGAAAGGATAGCCGCTTTTGAGCATCGACTGATACAGCTTGCGGTTTTGTTCGGTCGGGAAAATGATAAGACCGTCCACCTGGCGGGCGATCATCGACTGGACGTACTTATTTTCCTTGAGCGGATCGTCGTCGGTGTTGCATACGATCACCTGAATCCCTTTGAGCTGGCACTCGTCTTCGATCGCGCGCACCACTTCCGTCGTGAATTTCGATAAAATGGTGGACGAAACTACGCCAACGATAAACGTCTTTTTTTGCTTGAGGCTGCGCGCGACTTCGTTCGGAATATAGTCGAGCTCTTCGATCGCCAGTTGGATTTTCTTCTTGGTTTCTTCGCTCATATAGTGATACCGCTGGTGCAGATACTGCGACACGGTGCTTTTGGATACGCCGGCGCGCAGGGCTACATCCTTTAACGTTGATGGCATGGATCGTTCAGCCTCCCAAGCTGGTTTACCGAGCAAAATGAAATTCGGAGCGCCGCAAGTCTAATTTTTGAAAAAGCGGCGTCCTGATTGTACTTTTCAAGTATAACGCGCCGGCTATTGCCGGGGAAATAAAAACGCGCATAACGATTGCGATACCAAAAAGGGAAGCTCGAAAAAAGGCGATCAAAAGTCGAATGCGCTCGCCTTTTGTTTGAATATGACTGAAAAATGGAGGTTATTTGCAATAAAATAGTTATATTTACCCAATTCTTTAGACATGTATTGAAGATGGCAATTTAGCCATTTATAATTAGATCAAGCGCTGCATACCGGTATGAAATAACTAGTTTAAGCGGGTCATCTACTAAGGGGGACTATAATGTTTGTCGTCAACGAGTATTCGCTTCCAAGACAGCTGGATATCGTATTCAAAGAGCTGGGAGAAGAATTGTCGGGGTTGGAGTCGGGGACTGTGTTCGTTCAAATTCGCAACAATGTAATCGGGAAATTCGGGGTGCGTCATACGCCGCTTGCCGGCCGGGACGGACATCTGGAAGGACCGGACTGCGGGCTGAACGAACAGCAGATTCGCGCATTCCGCAATATGGCGATCGAATCGCTCGACTACAAGAAGAGCTGGACGCACGGGGAAATCAACTACGATTTTGCGATCCGTAAAGCGGCCGTCGTCGTGGATGCGCAGTTCGAATCCAACTACAATATGGCGAGCAGCATGATTCGTTATCCGAAGCCTTCGTACAAAGAAGCCCGTTCGGACCTTTCCTGACCGGGAGGCGGGAAAGGATGCGCATTCCGGAAAGGGAGCCGGATGCGCCGGGGGACGAATACCGATAAGGACTATCGGATTCGCTGGGAGCGAATGCCGGTAAGAACTACCGGATTCGCTGGGAGCGAATGCCGATAAGGACTATCGGACTCGCTGGGAGCGAATGCCGATAAGGACTATCGGATTCGCTTAGGAAATTTGACAAAGAACGTGCGCGGACTTATGATGTCTGCACACGACAATGCGATGATGGGGACAAGTAGGCGGGTGCGGCTTTCTGCAGAAAGCCGGCGGCTGATGCGAGCCGGCGGAAGCGGCCCGACCGAATGGACCCTGGAGTGCCGGAGCCGAACCGGGAGCGAACCGCTTCCGCAGTAGGCCGGCCGGATTCCGTTCCCCGTTACCGGGACGGTCAAGATCGATTTGACGCGCGCAATTGTGGAAGTACATACTTTCGCGCGAATCGATGAATAAGGGTGGTACCACGGTCTCACGTCCCTTGCGGACGCGGGGCCTTTTTGTGTTTCTTTTTCGAAGCGGACAACGAAAATGGAGGAATCAGGCAGATGAAAAAAGTACTTTCGGGCATTCAACCCAGCGGGCAGCTGACGATCGGCAACTATATCGGGGCAATCAAAAACTTCGTAACTCTTCAGCACGACCACGAATGTTATTTCTCGGTAGTCGATCTGCACGCGATCACCGTGCCGCAGGACCCGGCGGCGCTGCGCGAGCAGTCGGAATCGGTGGCGACGCTGTATGCAGCGGCCGGCATCGATCCGGAGAAATCGAATATCTTCATGCAGTCGCATGTTGCGCAGCACGCGGAACTCGGCTGGATGATGACGACGCTCGTCGCCATGGGCGAGCTTGAGCGGATGACGCAGTTCAAGGACAAATCGGCGGGCAAAGGTTCGGTCGGCGCGGGACTGTTCGTCTACCCGGCGCTGATGGCCGCGGATATCCTGCTGTACCAGGCCGATCTGGTGCCGGTCGGCGAAGACCAGAAGCAGCATCTGGAACTGACGCGCGATCTGGCGGGACGCTTCAACAGCCGCTTCGGCGAGTATTTCAAAGTGCCGGACCCGTATATCCCGGAAGTGGGCGCGCGCGTCATGTCGCTCGACGACGCTTCGAAGAAGATGAGCAAAAGCAACCCGAACGCCGGCAGTTATATCGCGCTGCTCGATCCGCCCGACGTGATCCGGAAGAAACTGAACCGGGCCACGACCGATTCCGGCGGCGAAGTGCGCTACGATCCGGCGAACAAACCGGAAGTCAGCAACCTGATGAGCATTTACGCCGAATGCACGGGCCTTAAGCTGCCGCAGGTCCAGGAACATTTCGAAGGCAAAATGTACGGCGCGTTCAAAAAAGAGCTGGGCGAAGCGGTCGTGTCGGTGCTGGAACCGCTGCAGCAGCGCTACAGCGAGATCCGCGAATCCGGCGAGATCAAGCGCATTCTGGCCAAAGGCGCGGAACGCGCCGGAGCCGTCGCCGAAGAAACGATGAAAGGCGTGCGCGAACGGATGGGCTTTTTGCCGAAATACTGATGCATGCCAAAAAGCTGCCGCCTCCTTGAACGGAGGACCGGCAGCTTTTTGGAAAGACCGTTTATAAGGAAAGGCAGGCCGCTAAACGCCGCTCGTTTTGCGGCGGATGCGTGCTTTGGTGACGAAGCCCCAGCCGATATTGAGCACCGCTACGACGCCGACGCCGGCGGCCAGCAGGGGAGATTCGTTAATCAGAATGGCGCAGAGCGTAATCAGGGCCATCGAAGAGGCGGCGAACCAGAGTGCGAGACCTTTATTCATCGAAAAACCTCCGTTTTTGTATGGGGAATGTTTCGGCAAACCGGAGTTTGCTTATCTCTGTCTAGTATACGCCATAACAGACGCAAAAATCCAAAATTTTCTCGCTTATGTATGTACCCAATTTCACACGGTTTTTCACAGCTGCAATCTATATTTAAAATGAAAAGCTCACGAAATTGTCAAATTACCGAACTTGTATTGAGAATCGTTGGCAATTAGAAGGGGGTTTGATATGATAAACGTCATAGCGATACCGTTTCTCGGCCGATGGTTCGGCCGATTCTGGTCATTATCGTCATACACCCGCGCGCCTTCACGAGGCCGCGGATTTGAAAGACATAAGGAGGAGTCAAGGGCGTGAGCAAATCATTGAATTATGCGGCTTCGGAAGCCGCGCCCGTTTCGGAACGCGCAGAGGCGCGGGCGACGTGGAGAGACTTCGTTACGCTGGCCAAGCCCGGCATCCTGCGCTCGAATCTGTTCGTGACGCTGGCCGGCTTCTGGCTGGCTTCGCAGTGGAAGATCGACTTCGCGAACCTGATCGCGACGCTGGCCGGCACGATGCTGATCGTCGGTTCGTCGGGCGTGTTCAATAACTATCTCGACCGCGAGATGGACACCAAGATGGAACGCACGCGCAACCGCGCGCTGCCGACCGGCAGGATTGCGCCGGGAATCGTATTGACCTACGCCATTGTGCTCGGCGTGCTCGGACTCGCCATCCTGTTCGGATTCTGCGGCGTGCTGACGGGCGTCTGCGGCGCGATCGGCATGTTCGCTTACGTCGTGCTGTATACCATGTGGCTGAAACGCACCTCCACCTGGAGCACATCGCTCGGCGGAATCTCCGGCGCCATGCCGCCGGTTATCGGATACGTCGCCGTTACCAATACGATCGACATGGGCGCCGTGCTGCTGTTCCTGTGGATGTTCCTCTGGCAGCCGCCGCACTTCTGGGCGCTCGGCATTCGCCGGGTCGAAGAATACCGCGCCGCGGGCTTCCCGATCCTGCCGGTCGTCAAAGGCATTCGCCGCACCCAGTGGCAGATGCTGCCTTACATCGTCCTGCTGCTGCCGGTTCCGGTCCTGATGTACGCTTACGGCTATGTCGGCCTGATCTTTACGATCGCTTCGGTCGCCATTACGGTGCTGTGGCTGTACTTCGCCGTCAAAGGCCTGGCCAAAGGACAGGACCCCGACGCCTGGGGCAAGAAAGTATTCATGTATTCCATCTATTATATGATGGTCACGTTCCTGCTGATGATTATCGACACCGCGCATTGATTCGCGGATCGGCAGACCGGCCGTCCTTCGCATTCGGGGCAATCCCGGCGGAGGGCGGCTTTATTCATGTGCGCTTCGCGTCCGGACAACCTGCATGGCGGGCGATCTATTCGTACGGTTCCCGCCCCGGGGCGGGATGCGGGTCGGAAGCGAAAGCGCCGCGGCGCCTGGGCGCCTCCGGTTCCGGCCGCAGCATGCTGTCGGGATACAGGATGTATTCGTCCAGTCCCGCTTTCTCCAACTGCTGCACCGCGTATTCGTCGGGCGTGCCTTCGACGCCGGCGTAGCCTCTTCGCGTATACAGATGGTCGGCGTCGGGAAACAAATCCGACAGCAGAGCGCGAATCTTCCGGCCCGAAGAATCGTTGTCCAGAAACAAATAAACGTCGTCGCGGCGCGCTTCGAGATAAAGCGATTCCAGCTTGGCGGAATTCGGCGTGCCGAACGTGCACAGGATGCGGACTTCTTCGTCCAGCAGCCGGCGCAGCTTGCTGCGGTCGTTCTTGCCTTCTACGATGATGGTGATCGACATGGATGATTCGCCTCCTGCCGTGATGAGATTCTTGGGGTGGAGTGGGAATTTCGGCCGCGGCGGCCGGATTCGTCATGGAGCGCAGTCCGCTGCCTTTAGTTTACCGGGCGTATGCGGCGATTGCAAAAAGGCAAGCAGGAGTAAGCGAAAGCTGACAGGGAGCCTTTTTTTCCTGTATAATTGAAAGGCGCGCAGGGCCGCATGAAACGAGGGGGCGGCCGCGTGAATCGAAAGCTGCGGAAGCGGAGGGAATGGCCTGTTGAATACGGAAGTATGGCTCGAATTTGCCAGGCAGAACTGGCTGATTCTGCTGATCGCGCTGGTCGCGATCCTGTTGGTCGTAAACGTGGTGAAGACGATGATCAAATGGGCGATAGCCGTCGTAATCGTCGTCGCTTTGATTGTATACAGCGGCGTGTCGCTGGACAAGATTCAAAGTACGGTATCGGATGTCAAGAACGAAGCGGTAAGCAAGCTGCAGCAGGAAGCGCTCAAGATGCTGAAAGACGAAGCGGACCAGGCGAAGTTCAAACAAAACGCCGACAATTCGTTTACGGTGGAGACCGCCAGCTTGAAGCTGGTCGGGCAGCCGAACGCTTCCACGGTCGAAGTGACGTACCGCGGGGTCCCGCTGGGCGAATGGAAACGCAGCGAACAGGTGAACGCCTTGATCCGCGCCGCGAAAAGCCGCCGATGAACGCGAACGGTTCCTGCAGGGAATCGGCAGGCCCGCGTCGTCCAATATTCGGGGGGTGAGCCAAGTGCTGAGCACAGATATCGTGACGATCCTGCTGCTTGCCGTCCTGGCGCTGTCCGCGCTGCGCGGCGCTCTCATGGGTACGCGGCGCACGGCGGCGGGGCTCGGCACTATGTTCGGCCGGCTGCTGCTGCGTCTGCTGGGCGTTCTGGCCGCGCTGCTGCTGGCCGGCTGGACGTCTCCTTACGTCCAGGACTGGGCCGACCGTACGGTGCTCGCCATGCCGGCCGGAGAACTGCCGCGCTGGACAGAAGCGGGCTACACGCTGCTCGGCTTCGTGTCCGACTTTCCGCTGCTGCGGATCGCGCTGCTGTTTCTGCTGATCTATCCGGTCTGTCTGACGGCGCTGTCGCTGCTGGGCAGATGGCGCTCTTCCGCCGCGGAACCGGCCAAAAAGAAAAGCAAGCGCCGGCGTTCGAACGCCGCGTTGGACCGGCTCGGCGGTGCGGGTCTGGGGCTGGTCGCCGGAATCTGGCGCAGCCTGCTGCTGCTCGCGCTGCTGTTCGTATTCGTGTCGCTGCGCCCGGACAGCCCGGTCGGCCGTTACGCGGAAGCGTCGCCGGCCTATCGCTACACGGCGCAGAACGTATTCGCGCCGGCGGCGGGAGACTGGCTGCGCAGCCGTCTTCCGGTGCTGACCGAAGCGGCTTCAAGCGAGCTGGAGAATATCATCCGGCAGAAGTACGATGTGATCGACCGGGATATTCCCGCAGACATCGGGCAGGCGGCCAAGAAGGTTACGCAGGACGGCGGCACAGACATAGATAAAGCCAAGCTGCTGTACCGCTGGGTCGGAACGCGAATCCAATACGATTACGATAAAGTCAGCGATTATGAAAATAAAGGAATCTGGCACGAGCAGACGCCCCGCGACACTTACGATACGCGGCGCGGAGTCTGTATCGATTACGCCAGGCTTTACGCCGTTATGGCACGCTCCGCAGGCCTGCAGGTCCGCGTAGTGACCGGACTCGGCGCCGACGGAAAAGGCGGATACGGCTCGCATGCCTGGAACGAGGTGTATGCGCCGGAAGAAGACCGCTGGATTTCGCTCGACCCGACCTGGGCGGCCGGAGGCGACTGGTTCGACCGCGACGATTTTGCCGACACCCATATTAAGCAGAGCGTGCTGTAAGCCGGCCGCCTGCGGCGAAGGTTCATCAAGAGGAGGCGTCCATGAAAGTGCAGGATAAGGACCGGGAGAACGAGTCCCGGCGTCAGCGGAGTTTCGGTCTCAGACTTAATTTGTTTTTTTTCAGCGTTTTTGTGATTTTCTCCGTCATTATTGTACGCACGGCCATGCTCCAGTTCGTCGAAGGGCCGGAGCTGAAAGAACAGGCGGTCAATCAGGCCACGCGCGATATCCCGATGGCGCCGGTGCGCGGTACGATCTACTCGGCGGATAAAGTTCCGATCGCGTATTCGGAGCCGACGCAGACACTGTACGCGACTCCGCTCAAGACTTACGGCGACGACAGCGAGCTGGGGCTCAAGAACCGCCCCGAGCTGAAAAAGGCCGTCAATCAGCTGCTGGCGAAATTCCAGGAGCTCAACCCGGGCGGAGAACCGATTACACTGGAAGAAATGCTGAGCAAAGAGCGGCTGGATCTGAACAATAAAAGCCACTACGGCTATACGCCGCGCAAGATCAAAACCGATCTGAACGAAGCCGAGGTCGCTTATTTCAAAGAGCATAAGAACGAGTTCAAAGGCGTGTTGATGCTCGATGTGGTCGAAGAAACGACGCGTGCGTACGATCCGGATTCGGTGGCGGTGCAGACGGTGGGATATTTGTCCAAATTCAAGTCTGTACGGGAGAACCCGAATTTTGAATTTTATCAGAAAGTTTATAAACAGCAGACCGCTCAGTCCAAACCCAACCTTCAATATTTGGAGGATGAGATTGTCGGTTACTATGGTCTGGAGCAGGAGTATCAGGAAGAGCTGCGGGGAAAAAACGGGTATAAACGTATCGAAATTACGCCTCAAAGTATGGCAAAAGAAGGTGGGACGGAAGAGGTTGTAGCACCGCAGAAGGGCAATGACATTTGGATGAGTATCAATAAATATGTGCAGACGGAAACGGAAAAAGCGATTTCCGAAGAGATTCAGACTCTTCGTTCTACGCATCCTTATGTTTCTACCGGTTTTGCCGTAGCGATGGATGTTGAAAACGGCAATGTAGTCGCGATGGCGAGCATGCCTGATTTTGATGCGAACTACTACAGTACAGGAAGTATATCAGGCGAGCATTATGAAGAGATTAAAAATCTGTATGTCAACGGGACGATTCGCGCCAAAGCGCCGGACGACCTGCGCAATAAAGCGGAATCGGTTGTATACATGGGCTCGACAATCAAACCTTTAAGTGTACTGATTGGTTTAAAGGAAGGGTTATTCGGTCTTTATACACCGTACTACGATGATGGCATCACTTACTTAACCCCAACCGATAAAAGAGGGATTAAAAATGCCGGAGGGCACTTTTTGGGCAACATTACGCCAAGAACGGCTATTCAAGAATCATCGAATACCTTTATGATTGATATGGTAGGCAAACCGCTTCTGAACAAATATGGTTCCGGAGTTCTCGACATCTGGGACAAACATATGAAGGAATTCGGACTCGGGGTTCTTACTGAGGTGGATCTTCCCGGCGAACAGTCGGGTACAAGAGATTATACGAATAAAAAAGAAAGTTTACTCTCGCGGATGGCTTATGCTTCGTTCGGTCAGCAGGGTAAATATACAACGATGCAGCTTGCCCAGTATGTAACAATGCTGGCAAACCGGGGCGAACGCCTAAAACCGCATATTGTAAGCAAGATTACAGATTCTAACGGCAAGGTTGTCAAAGAGGCGAAACGCGAAGTAATCAATAAGGCCGAATACTCGGATGAGTACTGGGATCTTATTCAAAAAGGCATGAACACCAAGCTTGAAGGAACATTCGATGATTTCCCGTACGACTTTGCGCGTAAAACCGGTACCTCTACTCAGCGTGTACGCGAGACGGATATCGATAACGGTGTCTTCATCGCCTATGCTCCACGCGAGAACCCAAAGTTGGCAGTAGCCGTAGTCGTACCGGAGGGCGGATTCGGCTCGCAAAGCGCGGCGCCGATCGCCCGCAAGATCTTCGACGCCTACGATTACGAATACGGCCTGGACGGCGTGCCGAAGAAAACGCTGGAGCAAACCAACGAAGACGGCACTCCGGTAGACGGCGCTTCCGCCGACGGGACGAATGCCGCGGTCGAAGGACAGAACCCGTAACGATTGCATAATCTGCGTCCGTCTAAGCGGACAAATCAAAACAATAGCCGGATGCCGGCGCGGGAGGCGCTCTGCCTGGAGCGTCTCTTGCCGCGCAGCCGATGAAGGAGGATGAGATGAGGATTTGGACGAGGGAAGAGCAGGACGATCATCGCAAACGCAGAAGCTTCAATACGCGGATGAGCCTGTTCTTTTTCACGGTATTTGCCGTATTTGCCGTCATCATCTTGCGTACCGCTTCGCTCCAGTTTGTGGAAGCGCCCAAGCTTCAGGAAGAAGCGGAAGATCGCAAAACGCGCGATATTCCAATGGAACCCGTACGCGGAATCATTTATGCGAAGCAGGGAGAAAAGCTCGCTTATTCCGTGCCGACGCAGTCGCTGTATATCACATTGAAGCAGGATTTCAGCAAAGGGAAAGGGCTGGAAAATCGTCCCGCGCTAAAGACCGCTTTGAAAGAGGTATTGAAGAATTTCAGTGAATTCGGCGATCCGAACGTAGAGAATCCAACGCTGAAAGAACTTGTCGGCAAGACTATTCTGGACGTGGACAACAAAGTCAAATTCGGCTATTCGCCGCGTAAGGTTAAGACCGATCTCAGTGATAAAGAAGTGGCTTATTTTAAAGAAAACAAACAGAAATATGCCGACCTGATGACCTTCGAAGTCGTGGAAGAAACGGGCAGACGTTACGATACCGACACCGTGGCGCCGCAAACGATCGGTTATGTGAAGAAATTCAAGTCCGTTATCGACCCGGATACGGGCATCAAGGTCTATAAAGATATCAACGCAGGATTGAAAAAGCAGGAAAACCAGGGCTTGCAGTACAGCGAGGATGAGCTGGTCGGTTATTACGGACTCGAACAGCAGTACCAGGCCGAACTTCGCGGCGAGAACGGTTACCAGAAGTTTGGCGTCACCGCGCAGAATACCGTGCAGGGATTGGAAGAGATCGTGCCGCCGGTAAAGGGGAACGATATTTGGACGACGATCGACAAGAACGTGCAGATGAAAACGGAAGAAGCGATCGCCAATCAGCTGTCCCGACTGCCGGATGCTATCTCGGGCAGCGCCGTAGCGATGGAGATCGACACCGGCAACGTCGTCGCGATGGCCGAGATGCCGGATCTGGATCCCAATGTCTATCGGAGCGGATCGATCAGCGAAGCCGATTCGAAAGCGGTCGAATACGCCTATTTGAACGGAACGATCCGTCCCAAGCCGACCAGCGAAACGGGTAAAAATGCGGAATCGGTCGTTTATCTCGGCTCGACGCTCAAACCGCTCAGCGTACTGATCGGCCTGAAGGAAGGATTCTACAGTACGGGCACCGTCTATAACGATAAAGGATTTGCCACATACGGACGGGAAAATAAAGACCGGGTCCAGAATGCGGGCGGACATGTCATCGGAAATATTACACCGGCCCGTGCGATCGAAGAATCTTCAAACGCCTTTATGATCGATATGGTCGGCGAGCCGATGTACAACCGTTACGGAGCCGACTCGGTCAAAGTCTGGGACAAATACATGCACGAGTTCGGACTCGGCGTCAGAACGGGGGTGGACCTTCCGGGCGAATCTACGGGCGGAAACGATTATCTCAGCGGCGAAGCCGATAACAGCAGCGTACTGTCCCGGATGGTGTTTGCTTCTTTCGGTCAAAAAGGCAAATACACGACCATGCAGCTTGCACAGTATACGGCTATGCTGGCGAATCGCGGCGAACGCCTGAAACCTCATCTGGTCAGCAAAATCACCGATTCCAAAGGCGAAACGGTTAAAGAGTTTGGCCGTGAAGTAATGGATAAAGTGACGTATCCGGACGAGTACTGGAACGTGATTCAGCGGGGTATGAATACGCAGGTGGACGAAGCATTCAAGGACTTCCCTTACGACTTCGCCCGCAAGACCGGTACGTCGACGCAGGGGGTTAAGCCGAATTACTTTGATAACGGCGTATTTATCGCTTATGCGCCGCGCGAGAATCCGAAGCTGGCCGTCGCCGTAATGGTGCCGGAAGGCGGCTTCGGCTCCAAGAGCGCCGCTCCGATCGCCCGCGCGATCTTCGACGCGTACGATTACGAATACGGACTCGACGGCGTGCCGAAGAAGTCGCTGGAGAAAGTGGAAGAAGGCGCGGAGGGAGAAACAGGGCAGGGCGGGGAGTAAAGAATATCTGCAAGCTGCGTCCCTGTTACGGAAACTTAAAAAGACGGTTCCAAAGTTCACAAGAGCTTGGAACCGTCTTTTTATTAATCCGGGACGTAGAACAAAATTGAATAGATGGATACGAGTGGATTATACTAATGGAGTATAGGTAATCGAATTCGAAAGGACTGCTGATTGTGGAAATAAAGTTCGAATTTACTCCGGATGATCTTTTTCAAGTTCAGAAAGATTTCGTTCCTCGTTCCAGTGAGCATAAAAAAGTAAAATGGATGATTTACGCGTTCATCGCTTTAATCTTGGGTATACTCGTTCTAAGAAGCGGATTCGATGTTTCGGTTCTAATTGTTTTCTTGAGTTGGGTGATTGTTTTTCCGTTTATTTATAATTCTGTTGCTCTCTGGTCTATACGTCGGCATATACACAAAAACATGGATTCGAAGCTTAAGGGATCGACTACGCTTTTGATCGGCGAAGAGGGGATACAGCGGCAAACTCCACTTTATCGAGTATTTTTTAACTGGAGTCAGTTTATTTCAGGTCGAGAGATTCCAGGCTATTATCTTTTATACGTTTCCGCTAAAGAGGCTTTTATTATTCCCAAAAGAGGGGTTGAAGATAAAGACGACATGCAGAGGCTGAGCGATTATTTCGATCGTCATCTGAAGTTCGACTGGAATCGCCAGACCTCTAATACTAAATAAATTTCCGTAATATTCGGAATTTAAGCAGCGAAAAAGCGCATCCTTGGTGATAAGGACGCGCTTTTCGCTGCTTTTTAATCTTTGTCGATTAAATGCGTATTAGGTTAAGCGTCCGCTTCTCCGTCGTCGCCGAACGGCAGCAGTCCCGATAGAAAAGCGATGATTGCCGCCGCCCCTGCGTAAATGGCGCCTCCTACAGTAATATAAGGAGCTACCAAGAAAACAAGTGCAAGGCCGGCTACAGTGGCTCCCAATGCAATGGCCAGATCCGGATTCAACGAATCGTAATTCGGATTATCTTCGTCCGGCAGCTTCTTGAATGTATAGATGACATAAATTTCAAGCGTCGCCTTAGTCCCGTCCGTAAGCGGAACCGCGGTTTTGGAGACTTTGATTTTTACGGTCAACTTATCGCCCATTGGAGTCACGGCAAGCGCCAGGCTGCCGTTTTCGACGGTAAGCGATACGTTATTCAGAAAGTTTTTGAAGTCTTTCACCTGATCGACGGAAAGTTTAATCTTGGTATCGCCCAGCATCGTTTCGGCCGAAACGCCAGGTTTGCCGTTTGTGATATTGATCTTGTGCATCTCGTTGCCTTCTGCGGTATAAGTAGTTCTCGTTTCCAGATCGACATCCACAATCGCAGATTCGTAAATTCTTTGCTTGGTGTTCAGAATCAGATTTCCCGTATACAACGATCTAATATCCTTGAGCAGAGGGAAGGAAGAAACCATCTCTACCCAGGCGGCATACAGGGCGTCTTTATCCGGATCGGAAGCTTGGACCAGCGCGGAAACGCCGGGGTCGCGTCCCGAATAAGCATCTTTGTCGATGCCGATAAGCCCGTCCCCTGTTCCAATCGAGGTTTCGAAAAATTGGTCGAACGCCCAGTTGTCCGGCATTGGGAAACCCAGGTTGCCGCTAAAGCCTGTCGACATATCCGAAACGAAGCTGAACTCGGTTTGCGCTTTGTAGTCCGCCGCCGTACGAATACAAGTATTGCGGGCGCCATAAATGCTGATCTTGTAGGAAGGCAGCGTTTTGGAGTTGTCCAGAGTATCGAATGCTTCCCGGATTTCCCGGAAATAAGGAATCAGCTTCTCTGTGACTTCGTAATCGTAAGCATCGTAATCGACGGCGAAATAAATCGATGTCCCGCTCGGAAAGCCCAATTGTCTTGCTGCCCGATGCGCCTTATAGCCGTCGATCGTTCCCTGGCCCGGCACAAAGTAAGAGGAGCGGTAGCCTCCGTCCTGATAGATCGGGAAAACGCGCAGTCCCGCGTTGAAGATAATCTTCAACTCATCGGGGGTCATCGCTTTGGAGCGAACCCCGCCCTTACCGTCGGACACGTTGCCTGTCAGATAGCGGCCAATGACTTCGTATCCGTTTGCGACCAGCGTTTTGGCGCGGGCCTCCGTCAGGATCGTCGAAGCATCGCAGGCTTTGGCGCTGCGGCTGGTATCCCCGTTGCTGGTCAGCAGCTGTTTGATGGTCGTCAAGTCCGCAATTCCCGTAACGGGAAGCATCATAAAGGATTGGAAGTACGAGACTTTGCTTTTGACCCGGGCACCGTACACGCCGTTGAACTCGCCCGTATCGTATTCGGAACCGTTGCACGAGAGCGCGTATTGCAGAATCTGTACCAGCTTGCGCGGCGCGTTGTTCTCGCTCAGCGTAGGACAGCGAGCGATGGTACTCGGGCCGAAGCTGCCGTTGGCGGTGCCGACCGGGAGGCCTTCTTCCGCTTGCAGCGCGTAGATCAAAGCCTTGTTGGTGTCGCGGGAGTAAACGCCGTCCGTCGGCATCAGGCCGAAGTACTTGTTATAGTCCTGGTTGAGATTCTGCTGAGCCTGACGGATTTCCGCCCGCCCTTTGAACGACAGCTTATAAGAGTTCATGTTCATTAAAGCTTTCATCAAGGCCGCAGTTACCACGCCGTCCTGAACCGTGAGACCGATATCGCTTTGCAGTTCTTTGACTGCTTTTTCCGTCCCGTCGAAAAAATTACCGGTCAATCCGCCCGGATTGTAGCCTTTGCAGAACAGCGCGCCCTGCAAAATAAAATACTGATTGTTTTTGGCGGCGCCGGCGTCTTGTTTGCGGAGCGGCTTGAACAGGCTTTCCGTTTTGGGTCCGAAACTATCGGAAGTTTCCGTGCCGGAAATGCCCAGTTCAAGTTGAAGCGCACGTGTTAGGGAGTAGATTGTGTTCCAGCCGGTAAGACCGTCCTCGTCCACATGTTTATACCCCACGCTTGTTTTATACGTACTGTTCAGCCATTTCTGTGTTTGCAGTACTCTTGCGTCCATATTGTGAATCTCCTCTCGAATGATATTTGATTTCCGACTTTGCAGTAAGCGAATAAGTTTTATCCGTCCTTGCTCATCACGCTGTGTTGATTCCGTAGCTAAGTGGATGAGCTTTGAAATCAACGGTGGCAAATCGAATATTGGTGCCATAAGAATGGAGATTGCCTGAAGCATTTTTCCAGCCCGAAGCTCGGATGCCTACACCGGAAACGTTCGTAGGAAGAGTGCTGGACTTCGTGAATCCGTATCCGCCTGTAAATTCGATCCGATAAGTTGAAGGCAGCGTTTCAGCAAGGTTTCCGTCGTCCGTATAGATTTTAAGCGGACTGCGCAGGCTGTAATGAGATCCCCATTTTCCGTCGGCAGTACAGGAGTTCCAGATGCTGCAATTAAAGTTATCCAGCCGATAAATTTGCTCCCATATGAAATCGAATCCGGTATAAATCGAAATAGTTGCTGTTTTTTGCGCTGTATTCACGCCGTTTATAGCGGTGACTTTGACCCACCCCGCATGAGCGCGATCCCAAGTATAAAAGTTGCCGGGAGAAGAATTATCTTGTAAAAAAAGCTGGCCGTCATAAATAGGTGCTTGTACAGAAGTGCCGGTATCGTGAATAAAAGCATCTTTCGTTTCGGCATTTGTCGAATTGTAAACCCAAACCCACATGGTAAAGACCTCCTGATTGGAAATATTAAAAGCCGGTGGCGCCGTCCCAAGCTTTGACTTCCTATGTCGAGTAATTATTTGATTTGTGGCATCTGTTTAAAAATAAAGGGAACAAACGTTCTTTTTTTGGTTGTGGAAACAGACTTAAAAACTCCTTCTATAGTAGAGAGGGTAATTTGGAAATTAGTAAAAATTATTCCTCTACTAAACCCGGGAAATCGGGGATCAAAAGGGGAACAGGAATAATGATTGGAATAAATGAGGAATTAATAGACGCTCTGGCCGCCGAATTTTCAAAAAAAGAGGATCCATTCATTTTTGAAGACTTATTTTTAGAAGTTTATCCTTTTATTAAAAAGAAAGCCGAATCGGCCCGGATCAGAGCGCAGCGTTTTGGTATATCGATACCTGCCGAAGATTTTGAATCTCGGTTTGCGGAAGGTTTATACGAGGCGACAAAGACATTTCGGCGAGAGCTGGGGAGTTTTATGCCCCGGCTGCAGAACTTTCTGCGATTTAGGGAATCCGATGTTTGGAGACAGTATGCGAATAAAGGAGGTAAAAACGACAAAAATGAACGTCGATACGACAAAGCGCGTTTGGATTCGCTTGATCGTTTAGTCGCTCTGCCGGAAGAATCGAATCGAACGCTTGGAGAAGCCGTTCTTCCTACCGCGACTTCAGCGGAAAACGAATTTATGGAACGCATGGAAATTCGAAGATTGCTGGACGGATTCAGCGACATCAATGCAAAGTATGCGCGCGTAATTAAGATGCTTAACGAAGGAGCCGCCAATCAAGAGATCGCGGCGGCTTTTGGCGAAGAGGAATACAATGCCAGAATGCGCAAGCTGGTGCAGCGTGCCAAGAATTCTTTTCGAGTTTTTTGGAATCGAGAATATGAGAAATAAAATAGCTTACAATAAAAATGTTTATTATATGGGAAATTGGTTATTTTATATATTGTGTTAAAATAACAAAGAAAGAAGGTTTTTGTTATGAAGAAAATGATCTCGGGTATATTGGCTGCGTCCGTAATTTTGGGAGCGTCAAGTCTGGCGTCTGCTCAAGAAACTGCAAAGCCTGCTTCTTTGCCTTCCAGTCCGCTTATTGATTCTTCCGGGGGTTCTATTTCGATTCAAGCCGATCAACAAAGGGCTACGGTAAGTAAAGCTACTTATCAGACTGGATGGCCTAAATATAGTAGCTCAGTAAATGGTAGAAATAGAACTGGAAGTTTTACTTTATCGTATGAAGATGGTGGTAGCGTAGCGAGTGTGCATTTGTTAGAATATAATGGTTCTAGTTGGAATGAAGTGGATAATATTTATATTAATGTGACATTAGGATATGTTTCAAAAACAAAATATTATTACATGAAGAATGGGTATGACTATAAATTAAAATTAGAAGTAATCGATGGTGATGGAGGATCAGCAGCTATTACTAATTATTGATATTGTCTATTGTTTAATGAAATATTCATTACAACATGCGTCTCTGATAAGATTCAATTTAAAAAATAGAAAACAAGCTGTATCTCTAGTGTGCAAAATTATCCAGAGTCGCATTATAGAAGAGCAGAAGAACTTTTTTGTTTTGAAAATTTTATCAAAATAAAAAGGAAAGAGGTTTTTGTTATGAAGAAAATGATCTCGGGTATATTGGCTGCGTCCGTAATTTTGGGAGCGTCAAGTCTGGCATCTGCCCAAGAAACTGCAAAGCCTGCTTCTTTGCCTTCCAGTCCGCTTATTGATTCTTCCGGAGGTTCTATTTCGATTCAAGCCGATCAACAGCAATCTACTGTAAGCAAGCAAACTTACGAGCCTTACGGTCCTAAATACAGCGGGGAAGTAAACGGAAGGAATCGAACAGGTCATTTCTATTTGACTTATGAGACGGGCGGCAGTTTGGTAGAAGCATATCTGTTGGAGTACAATGGGTCTTCATGGAAACAGGTAGATTACATTTACGTTAGCGTAACGGATTCCAGCGCGAATGCTTCGGGCTCATACTATATGAAAAACGGATACTCTTACAAAGTGAAATTGACTGCTCCTGGAAATGATGCGGCTGTAGCCAGAATTCAAAATTATTAAATAAACTAAAAAGTTAAAGAGAACTTTACAATGTTTTTTATGAAGCTGTCCGCAGAACCGGCAGCTTCTTTTTTTACTCCAAAACTTGCCCTAAGGAAACTTTTTTAGTATAAAGAAATAAAGAGTCATGAAAGAAAGAAAATTACCCTATGGAAAGATTGACAAAGGAGGCTGCGATGAAAGCGAAAGCGGCGAGAAAGAAACACGGTTTGAACGCGCTGTTGATCCTGCTGACCGCCCTGCTGCTTGCCGGCTGCTCCGGAATCGGCAGCGCCAAAGGCGTGAGCGAGAACGGCAAACTTCTGGTGACGGCGACGACCGGCATGGTGGCGGATGCGGCGGCGGAAATCGGCGGCGAGTACGTGGAAGTTACGACATTGATGGGCCCCGGCGTCGATCCGCATCTGTTCAAAGCGTCGCAGGGCGATATCCGCAAGCTGGACCGGGCGAAGATTATTTTCTACGGCGGACTTCATCTGGAAGGCAACATGAGCCGGATTCTGGAGAAGATGCAGCAGAGCAAGACGGTCGTGGCGGTTACGAAAAATATGCCGGAGGATCGGCTGCTCAGCGGAGAAGAGGAAGGAACGGAATACGATCCGCACGTCTGGTTCGACGTCGAGCTCTGGATGAGCGCGGCGCGGACGGTGCAGGATACGCTGATCGCCGAAGATCCGGCGAACGCGGAAGCGTATCGGGAGCAGGGCGCGCGCTATCTGAGCGAACTTGAGGAACTGGACGCTTACGTTCGCGGACGGATGCAGGAGATTCCGGAAGAAGGACGCGTGCTCGTGACGGCGCACGACGCCTTCGGCTACTTCGGCCGGGCTTACGGCGTGGAAGTGGTCGGGCTGCAGGGCATCAGCACGGCGGCGGAATTCGGAGCGCGGGACGTGAGCACGCTGCGCGATTATCTGGTGGAGCGCGGCATCAAAGCCGTGTTCGTCGAATCGAGCCTGCCGGCCCGGTCGATGGAAGCGATCGTGGCGGGCGCGGCGCAAAAAGGCCACACGGTGCGCATCGGCGGTGAACTGTTCTCGGACGCGATGGGCGAGCCGGGCACAGCGGAAGGCACGTATATCGGCATGGTGCGGCATAACGCGGATACGATTGCGGCAGCTTTGAAATAGAAGAACCATACGCGGAGGAGGAGAAGATATGAGCGAGGAAACGAATAAGCTTAAGCATCGGACGGCGGCAAAAGAGGCGGCGGCAGCGCCGCTGGCGGTCTCCAATATAACGGTCGCTTACCAGCGCAAAGCCGTGGTGGAAGATGTAAGTTTTGCACTGCCGGAAGGCAAGCTGGTCGCGCTGATCGGACCGAACGGGGCGGGCAAGTCGACGCTGCTCAAAGCGATTCTGGGCCTGATCCCATCGATTTCGGGGCAGGTCGCCATCTACGGCGATACGTACAAAAAGATGCGCAGCCGCGTCGGTTACGTTCCGCAGCGCGAATCGGTCGACTGGGACTTCCCGACCGACGCGCTCGATGTGGTCATGATGGGCCGTTACGGCCATCTGGGCTGGATCAAGCGCCCGGGGCGGCGCGAGAAGGAACTGGCTATGGCGACCCTGGAGAAAGTCGGCATGGCGGACTTCGCCCGCAGACAGATCAGCCAGCTGTCGGGCGGCCAGCAGCAGCGGGTATTTCTCGCCCGGGCGCTGGCGCAGGAAGCGGATCTGTACTTCATGGACGAGCCGTTCGCGGGCGTGGACGCCGCAACGGAGAAAGCCATTATCGCGCTGCTCGGCGAGCTGCGCAGAGAAGGCAAAACGGTGCTGGTCGTGCACCACGACCTGTCGACGGTCGAAGAGTATTTCGACCATGTGCTGCTGCTGAACAAACGGCTGGTTGCGGCCGGTCCGGTCGCGGAGACTTTTACACCGGACAAGCTGCACGAAACCTACGGCGGGAAGCTGGCGATCGTCGGCCAGGACGGCCGGGAAGCGCTGGTGGTCAAATGAGCGAAGGAATGGGCGAATTGAACGGGAGCAACGGACGGAAAAGGAGGAATCCGCTATGCTGGAATGGCTGATCTCGCTGTGGAGCGATCCGAATACGCGCTGGATTCTGCTCGGCTGCACGCTGCTGGGGCTGGGCAGCGGCGTAATCGGGAGCTTTACGTTCCTGCGCCGGGAAAGTCTGCTCGGCGACACGTTGGCGCACGCCGCGCTGCCGGGCGTATGTATTGCTTTTATGCTGACCGAGGTCAAATCGGCAGGATTGTTCCTGGCCGGTGCGCTGCTGGCCGGCGTGGCCGCTGTGCTGTGCGTCAGCGCGATCTCGCGCCATACGCGGATCAAGCCCGATGCGGCGATGGGCATCGTGCTGACTTTCTTCTTCGGCGTCGGCACGGTGATGCTGACGCATATCCAGCACAGCGGAAGCGGCAGCCAGAGCGGGCTGGATAAATATCTGTTCGGCCAGGCGGCGGCCATGGTCACGGGCGACGTGTACGTGCTGATGGGCGTTTCGCTGCTGCTGATCGTCCTGGCGCTGCTGCTGTTCAAAGAATTCAAGCTGATCAGCTTCGATCCGGGCTTCGCGCGCGGCATCGGGCTGCCGGTCGGGCTGCTGGAGCACGTCCTGCTGATCCTGACGACGGTCGCGGTGGCGGCCGGCATCCAGGCGGTCGGCGTCGTGCTCGTCGCCGCGCTGCTGATTACGCCGGCGGCCGCGGCGCGCTACTGGACCGACCGCCTGCCGGTCATGCTGGCGGCGGCCGGCGTGTTCGGCGCTCTCAGCGGCACGGCGGGCGCGGCGATCAGCACGCTCGGCGAAGGTATCCCGACCGGTCCGGTGACCGTGCTGGCCGCGACGCTGCTGTTTGCGGTATCGCTGCTGCTGGCGCCCGGCCGGGGTCTTGCCGCCAGAGCGCTGCGGCACCGCGGCATGAGAGCCGCTTACGCGCGAACTGTAGACGGCGGCGCGCCGCCAACCGGCGCCGCCGAAGGGAGGGAGTCGTAAATGATGGATTTCTGGATTATCCTGACGGCGGTGCTGGTCGCGGGCGCCTGCTCGATTCTCGGCTGCTTCCTGATTCTGCGCCGGATGGCGCTGGTCGGAGACGCGATCAGCCACGCCGTGCTGCCGGGCATCGCGATCGCGTTCCTGATGAGCGGCACCCGCGATTCCATGTGGATGCTGCTCGGCGCGACGGCGTTCGGACTGCTGACCGTGTTCCTGATCCAAACGCTGCAAACGGCCGGCCTGCAGTCCGACGCGTCGATCGGCATCGTGTTCACGGCGCTGTTCGCGGTCGGCGTGCTGCTGATCAGCCTGAACGCGCAGCATATCGACCTCGATCTGGACTGCGTGCTGTTCGGCGAGATCGCTTATGTGCCGTGGGATACGTGGACGCTGGGCGGAACCGATATGGGGCCGCGGGCGGTCTGGATGCTCGGCATCACGGTGACGGTGATCCTGCTGCTGCTCGGGCTGTTTTACAAACAGTTCAAGCTCTGCGCGTTCGACCCTGCGATGGCCGCGGCCTGCGGCATTCCGGTGCTGCTGTTCCATTACCTGCTGATGGGCATGGTGTCGATGACGGCCGTGTCTTCGTTCGAGAGCGTCGGCGCGATCCTGGTCGTGGGCATGCTGATTATCCCGGCGGCGACGGCGTATCTGCTGACCGACCGCCTGGGCGTCATGATCGGGCTGAGCGTGGCGGTCGGCGTTGTATCGGCTGTGGCGGGCTACCTCGCGTCGTACCTGCTGGACGCTTCGATCGCGGGCTGTATCGTATCGGTCGCCGGTATTCTGTTTATCCTGTCGCTGCTGCTGTCGCCCAAGCACGGATTGATCGCGAAAGCTTCGCGCAGAAGATCGGCAGCCGGCGTTTTGTAAAAAAGAAAAACATGCCGAGCGCCTCCGATCTGCCGCCGCGTCCCCGGATTATTCCGCGGGACGCGGTGGATTTTTACGGAAACGTCGTGGTACTCTTAGAGGGAGAAAAAGCCGGCGAACACACCTGCAAAAAAACCGCCGGATCGAAGAGGGGGAATGGCGCATGGCACTGAGGATCGGAATCGTGGGCACGGGATGGTTTGCGGGCAAGCACGCGGAGATTCTGGCGGGAACGGAAGACGTCGAGATCGCGGGCATCGTCGGCAGTTCGAAGAACAAAGGGGACGTGTTCGGCATCCGCTACGACGCGCCGGGTTATGAAAGCGTCGCCGAAATGGCGGAAGCCGGGCCTCTCGACGCCGTGTATATCTGCGTGCCGCCGATGGCGCACGGGGAGATCGAGCGCGAGCTGATCGAACGCGGCATTCCTTTTCTGGTGGAGAAACCGCTGGGCGCCGATGCCGAGCTGCCTCAGGACCTGCTGGGCTTCCTGCGGCTCAAAGCGCCCGATCTGGTCACGTCCGTCGGCTATCATTTCCGTTATCAGGACAATGTCCGGAAATTGAAAGAAGCGCTGCATCCCGGCCGGATCGGCATGGCGACGGGACTGTGGATGGGCGATATGCCGCAGGCCGGGTGGTGGCGCAGACAGGAAAGCTCCGGCGGGCAGTTTATCGAGCAGACGACGCATATCGTGGACCTGCTGAGATACTGCGCGGGCGAGGTGGAGGAAGTGCAGGCCGTTTACGCCAGCCGTTTTCCGGACGAGGAATGGGAAAACACGAATGTGCACGATATCGGCACCGTCACGCTGAAGCTGAAATCGGGCGCGGTGGCGAATATCTCGAACACCTGCGTGCTGCCGCCGGGAGCGGGCAAGGTCGGTTTGTCCTTTTATGCGCGCGAAGGGTTGTGGGAGTGGACGCCGGGCCATCTGACGAGCATTCTGGCCGAAGGCGAACGCCGCACGGTCGAGGAAACGGGCAATCCGTACGAACGCGAAACGGAAGCGTTCCTGCATGCGGTGCGCACCGGCGACAAATCGGGCATCCGTTCGGATTACGCCGACGCCTGCAAAACGCAGGAAGTGACCTTCGCCGCGCTCCAGTCCGCTTTGACCGGCCGAAGCATCAAGCTCTGATCCGTTACCTGGCGGTGCGGTCGAATGTCGGCACAGGCGCCGCCGCCTTCCGCAACCCGTTAAGAATGCCAGGCCCCCGAACCGGCGAACGAGCCGCTCGGGGGCTTTTTGCATGGATTCGGCGGAGGCGCGCAGGGCTTTGGAGACGGGCGGCCAAGTGTGATAGAATGGCGAGAGCGACCACGTTTCGAAAGGGGCAAATCGAATGACGCAATACGATTACAAACTGCTTGCGCTGGATATGGACGGCACGCTGCTGAACGACGACCACCAGGTGTCGGAAAAAACGGCGAAGTGGATTCGCCGCGCCGTGCGCGAAGGATTCCATGTGTGCCTGTCGACCGGACGGGCCGCGATGCACGCGCTGCCGTATGCGGTCGAGCTGGGACTGGAAACGCCGATGGTGACGGTAAACGGAAGCGAAGTGTGGAAAGCGCCGCACGAGCTGCATTACCGGGCGCTGATGGAACCGGACCTGATCAAGCGGATGCACGCGCTCGCCGAAGAATTCGGGGTCTGGTTCTGGGCGTATACGACGGAACGGCTGTACAACCGGGACCACTGGGCCGAAAGCATCGACGATAAAGAATGGCTCAAATTCGGCTACAATACGCCCGACCGGGACGCGCTGCACCGGATTTTGCTCCGTCTCCAGGACATGGGCGGCCTGCAAATCACCAATTCCTCGACGGACAATCTGGAGATCAACCCGGCAGGCATCTCCAAAGCGAGCGGCATCGCGCAGGTATGCGAGCTGCTGGGCATTACGATGGAGCAGGTGATTGCGGTCGGCGACAGCCTGAACGATATCGCCGCGATCCAGGCAGCGGGCCTGGGCGTCGCGATGGGCAACGCCCAGGCGCCGGTCAAAGAACTCGCGGACATCACGGTGGCGGGCAACAACGACGACGGCATCGTCGAAGTGATCCGCGAATATATGCTGACCGGGAAAGAATTCGGGGACGAGGAAGATCCGGCGGAGGGCACAAAGACAAAAGCGTCCGCCGGCGCGCGGCCCGAAGACGATCCGTCGGCATAAAGCGTTCGCGATGAAAGATAAAGTTAAACGAAAAGCGGGGGTGGGCCTGACGTGGTAGCACTGGACATACTCGGCTGGGTGCTGGTGGTCGCGCTGTTTATCGTCGGCATGGCGGGATTGATTTTCCCGATTCTGCCGGGCGCGGTCGCGATTTACTTTGCATTTTTCGTATACGGCTGGTTTTTCTCGTTCCATGAATTGACGGTCTGGTTCTGGATTATTCAGACCGTGATCTTCGTCGCGCTGATCGTGGCCGATTACGTGGTGAGCGCCTGGGGGACGAAGAAATTCGGCGGTTCCAAATTGTCGGTGCAGCTCAGCACGGTCGGTCTGATTCTCGGTCCGTTCGTCATTCCGGCGTTCGGCCTGATTCTGGGACCGTTTATCGGCGCGGTGATCGGCGAGCTGATTCACGGATCGGACTTCAAACAGTCGCTCAAAGCGGGCTGGGGCGCGCTGGTGGGACTGCTCAGCAGCACGCTCGTCAAAGCGATTCTGCAGATCGTCATGATTGTCGTTTTCATCATCTGGATCGTATAGGTAAGCCGGCAGCGGCTTGTTTACGGGGGAAAGAAGGGAATTGGGTTTGTCTAAAAAAGAATCGTTTGTCAAAGGGACCCTCATTCTGGCGGCGGCCGCGCTTGTCGCCAGAGTACTGGGTCTCGTTCAGCGCGTTCCGCTGGAGCACATGCTCGGCAGCGTCGGCAACGCGTCGTTTACCGTCGCCAACACGCTGTATCTGATGCTGCTTACGGTGGCGACGGCGGGGATTCCGAGTACGCTGAGCAAAATGATCTCGGAGCGCTACGCGCTGGACCGGCCGGAGGAGGCCGGCCGTATCTATTATGCGGCGCTGCTGTTCTCCGGCATGATGGGCGTCGTGATCACGGTGCTGCTCTACGTATTCGCGCCGTGGTACGCATCCGTCGTCAAACTGCCGGAAGCCGTTCCGGCTATTCGCGCTTTGGCGCCGGCGCTTATTCTGTTCCCGACGATCGCGATGATGCGTGGCTACTTCCAGGGCCGCAACATGATGGCGGTCGGCGGTGTATCGCAGATCGTCGAACAGATCGCCCGCGTGTTCACAGCGATTCTGCTCGCTTACATTCTGCTGAAATTGGGCCGCCCGGGCGAAACGATCGCCGCGGGCGCGTCGTTCGGCGGCGTGCTCGGCAGTTTGGGCGCGTTCGGGATTATGCTGTTCGCTTCGGCCAAGCTGTCGAAGAACGAGCGGAAGAAAGGCCGGACGCTGATCAACCGTCAGGACCAGACGATTCCGCTGAGCCGGATTTACGCGGATATCTTCAAACTGTCGATTCCGATCGTGCTTTCTTCGCTGGCCGTGCCGGCAATCAACTTTATCGATACCACGATCGTCAAGCCGCTGCTGATCGGTCAGATCGGCGATGTGCTGGCGACGGCGCAGCTCGGGATTCTGGGCAGCCGCGCGCAGAGCGTGGCCGGCATTCCGCCGATTCTGGCAATCGCGCTCAGCACATCGCTGATTCCGATTATCTCGGCGGCGTTCGCGCGCAAAGATGTGCAGCATATGCAGCAGCAGATTACGATGGCGCTGCGCACCGCCGTTCTGACCGGTATGCCGATGGTAATCGCGCTCGGCTGCGCCGCTTATTCCGTCAACGGACTGCTGTTCAGTACGCGCGACGGCTCGGGCATTATCGCCGTGCTGACGCTCGGGACGATCTTCCAGATTACGATGATGATCACAAACTCGATGCTGCTCGGCATGAATCTGGCCCGCCGCTCGATGGTGCACGTGGGCATCGGTCTGGCCGTCAAGCTTCTGGGCAGTCTGGCGCTGGCGCCGTTTCTCGGTATTTACGGCATTATCGGCATGACCGGCGTTTGTTTCCTGGTCATTACGATGCTGAACCTGCGCGTGCTGCGCGGCATTGTGTCGTTTTCGGTGCTGGGCAAGCGCTGGCCGGCGTTTGCCGTTACCTGCCTGCTTATCGCCGCGGCAAGCTTCGGGCTGAGCGAATGGGGTATCTGGCTGACCGCCTTCATGAACGCCCGCATCGCATTCTTTATCGCCTGCTGCGCGGTCGGCGCTGCCGTGCCGGCGATCTACCTGGTGCTGCTGGTGCTGCTGCGGGTCATCCGCCGCGACGAGCTGGGCGCGTATCCGCGTCCGCTCCAGCGGGTGCTGCGTCCGCTGATGCGGTTGCAGCGCGGCTGATTTGGGATTAGAATGAAGGTCCGGAAAAGCGGCGTTGTGCCGTTTTTCCGCAGCCCTTACTTTTTCGGATAAAGGTTTGCCTATATTTCATCAAAGGGAGAGAATCGAGATGGAACAAATTCGTACAAAAGCCGATTTCGACCGGGAAATTTCCGGTCCCGGCCTGACGGTAGCCGTGTTCCGCGCGGACTGGTGCGGAGACTGCCACTTTATCGACCCGTTTATGCCGGAAGTCGAAGAACAGCGCAAAGACCAGCTGAAGCTGATCCAGATCGACGTCGAAGAAGTCGAAGAGGTCAGCCAATCGCTGAATATTCTCGGCATCCCGAGCTTTGTCGCGTTCTCGAACGGGCAGGAACTGGTGCGCTTTGTGAACAAAGCGCGCAAATCGCGCGCGGAGATCGAAAGCTTCCTCGATCGCGCGGCCGAAGTGCACGGCCAGCTGGCGCATAACGGCTAACAGCAGCGGACCGCCGCCGGCCTTCGGGTTCGGCGGCTTTACTGCGTTTTGCGGCGGGCGGAATTCGGGATACCCGCATATCAGTGAAGTAAGTCATACCGAAAGGCCGAATCGGTGTGCAAACGCACAATCATTTTGAACATTTATTGTCACAAACGCGATTCTTGGCATCCCCGGATTTCCGGTATAATAGAAGGAACAGTGTATTTCGCGGACCGCCGCCGGGCGCGGCGGAGAGGAATACCGACTACTATTCTCGAATCGGCGGGTGAGAATTTTGCAATATAAAGTATTGAAATGGTTGAGTTACGCATCCTGCTTGATTATGCTGCTGGTATCGTTTAACGGCGTCGTGGTGACGCGCACGGGCTCCGGCCTGGAATGCGGGCGCGAATTCCCGCTCTGTCACGGCAAGTTCGTGCCGGGCACGACGATCGGGTCGCTGATCGAGTACACGCACCGCCTGACTGCGGGAGTCGCGGGACTGCTGGCGCTGGCGACGCTGATCGCGTTCCTGGTCTGGTCGCGCAAGCGCCGCGATTTCCAGATTTACGCGGGCGTGATGTTCCTGTTCGTCGTGGTTCAGGCGATCATGGGCGCGTTGGCCGTCGTCTTCTCGCAGGTGCCGGCGATCATGGCGCTGCACTTCGGCTTTGCGCTGATCGCATTCGCCAGCGCGCTGGTACTGGCGCTGTCGGTCAGAAGGGCGGGCAGCCTGGAGCGCTACGAAGCGCCTCCGGCGGAACATCGGATAAGCAAGCGCACGCGCAATCTGACCGTTTTCTCGGCGGCGTTTACGTATGCGGTCGTGTATACCGGCGCGCTGGTCAGCCACACCGAACTGGCCAAAGCAGCGGTCGTGCTGCATATCGCTTCGGCGCTGCTGCTCGTACTGGTGCTGATGGTCGGCCATATGGCGGTCCGCGGCTACGGGCATATCCCGGATATTCGCAAGCTCGGCATCATCGTCGTCGCGCTGATTATCGCGCTGCCGCTCAGCGGCGTGGTCAATCTGGTTTCGCTCGGCAGCGAATATTATATGTTCGCTCCGATGCTGCATACGCTGATTACGGATTTCCTGTTCGCGTTCCTGTGCTTCATGAGCATCCGTACCTGGGAATTAAGCCGGATTCCGGCCGGGGAAGCGGCTGCTTCGCGGCGGGTGAAGGAAGCTGTTCGCGTTTGAATCGGGCTTTGTCCGCCGGTTCAAGTTGTAACGGCTTGTCCGTACAAAGAAGCGGATAAACTACGGCGGGAGCTCTTGCGGGCTCCCTTTTTTCGTTCCGGTTTCCTCCGAACGGCTGTCGTCCGCGGCAGACGGACATTTCGCACAAACCGTTTTCGGCAAACGATAGCGAAAAAGCTTATGAAAATTTTCATCGGGAACCTTTACAAAACGTGTCAAAGTGAATATACTGAGTTAAGGATTTCGGCTCGGGCCGAAGACTACGTAATTACGACTTTAAAGCTTGCCAATTATATAACCTTGATTTTTTTCTTATCGAGAGAGGCGGAGGGATAGGCCCGATGAAGCCCGGCAACCGATCCTGTATGCGAACGAAGTGAGTTCGCAGCGGGGTGTCATGGTGCTAATTCCTACAGAACCGATAGGGGTTCTGGTAGATGAGAAGGTGACTGTACGCAGAAGATGCGAGCCCTTTTTGTTCTATCGAAAGGGCTTTTTGTTTTATCCGAACGACGGGCGTTGAATCGAAGCGGCCGAGTATAGCGGGAGGAGCAGCCGAGTGATTACGATCAAAAATCTGGTCAAAACGTACGGAACGGGCGCCAAAGCGACAGCGGCGCTCAAAGGGATTAACCTGGAAGTCGCCCAAGGAGAAATCTTCGGCATTATCGGCCACTCGGGGGCCGGCAAGAGCACGCTGATCCGATGTATCAACATGCTGGAGGAGCCGACGAGCGGCAGCGTCACGATCGGGGAGACCGACATGACGAGACTCGGTACGAGTCAGCTGCAGCGCGAGCGGCGCCGGATCGGCATGATCTTCCAGCATTTCAACCTGCTGTCGTCGGCGACCGTCTACGACAATATCGCTTTTCCGCTGAGGCTGGTGCGCACGCCCCGCGCCGCGGTGGACCGTAAAGTCAAAGAGATGCTCGAACTGGTCGGCCTGACCGAGCACGCCAAGAAATTCCCGGCGCAGCTGTCCGGCGGGCAGAAGCAGCGGGTGGGCATCGCCCGGGCGCTTGCGACCGATCCCCGCGTGCTGCTGTGCGACGAGGCGACCTCGGCGCTCGATCCGCAGACGACGGATTCCATCCTGCGCCTGCTGCTCGACATCAACCGCAAGCTGGGGCTGACGATCGTGCTGATTACGCACGAGATGCACGTTATCCAGAGCATCTGCGACAAAGTAGCCGTTATCCACGGCGGCGTGATCTTGGAAGAAGGTCCGGTGATCGACGTGTTCCTCAAGCCGCGCGAAGCGGTAACGAGAGACTTTATCCGGCGCGAATCGGACAGCGCGGACGTGCTGGAAGAAGCGATTCATGCTCCGCATCCCGAATCGGCGAGAACGGTCAAAGTCACGTTTATCGGCGACCTGACCTACCAGTCGATCCTGTCGCAAACGGTCAAGGAAACGAATGTCGACTTCGCCATTTTGCAGGGAACGATCTCGCGGATCAAGGAAACGCCGTACGGACAGCTGATCGTGCGGTTCGAAGGGACTCCGGAAGCGATTGAGCGTACCCTGCAAAGACTCGCGGAACAAAAGCTCGAAGTGGAGGAAGTGCGATGATCAACAATCTCGATTTTTCCCAGGTCAACTGGGAGGAGTTCGGCAAAGCGACGGTCGAGACGCTTCAGATGCTCGCCTACTCCAGTCTTTTTACGCTAATTCTCGGTCTTCCGATAGGAATTATACTCTTTCTGACGTCGCGTTCTTCTTCCGTGGGACTTCGGCTGTTCTACAGCATCCTGTCGATCGTCGTCAATATCCTACGCTCCGTGCCGTTTATCATCCTGATTATCGCGCTGATTCCGGTAACGAAGGAAATCGTGCATACGTCGATCGGGGTGCGCGGAATGATTCCGCCGCTCGTCATCGGTGCCGCGCCGTTCTATGCCAGACTGGTCGAGACTTCGCTGCGCGAGGTTGACCGGGGCGTTATCGAAGCGGCGCAGGCGATGGGAGCGTCGACCTGGCAGGTGGTGTACAAAGTCATCCTGCGCGAGTCGAGACCGGGCCTGATCGCGGGCTTTACCGTCACGGTAATCGCGCTGATCTCTTACACCGCCATGTCCGGCCTTGTCGGCGGCGGCGGTCTGGGCTTCTTGGCTGTCAACTACGGCTATTACCGGTACGAAACGGCGGTCATGCTGGTTTCCATCGTGATCATCATCCTGCTGGTCCAGCTGATTCAGATGATCGGCGATCGTCTGGTGATTCATTTTACCCGGAAATAAAAAATATATCATTTTAGAAAAAGGGGAGTTTACTCATGAAAAAATGGCTCTATACCGTTCTGACGCTGTCGCTGGTTCTGCTTCTGGCAGCCTGCGGCAATAACAGCGGCGGCACGACGACTACAGGCACAGGCACCGATGCGGCAGGCAGCGAAGAACCGACGACCACTGCGGAAACCGTTACACTGAAAGTCGGCGCTTCTCCGGTACCGCACGCCGAGATTCTGGAACACATCAAGCCCGAGCTGGAAAAAGAAGGCGTCAACCTGGATATCATCCAGTTCTCCGACTATATCCTGCCGAACACGCAGCTGGCGGAGAAAACGATCGACGCGAACTTCTTCCAAACGCAGTCGTACCTCGACGTGCAAAACGAGAAAAACGGAACCGATCTGGTCAGCGTAGCCGCGGTCCACATCGAACCGTTTGCCGCTTACTCCAAAAAGATCAAATCGATCGACGAGCTGAAAGACGGCGCGACGGTTGCGATCCCGAACGACCCGACCAATACGGCGCGCGCGCTGCTGCTGCTGCAAAAACAAGGATTGATCACGATGAAAGAAGGCTCCGATATCACATCCAGCGAGAAAGATATTGCGGAGAACCCGAAAAACCTGAAATTCCTGCCGCTTGAAGCGGCCGCTATTCCCCGTCAGCTGGACGAAGTGGATCTGGGCATGATCAACGCCAACTATGCGCTCGAAGCCGGCCTGTCGCCGGGTAAAGACGCGCTGTTCAAAGAAGACAGCGACGTTCCTTACGCCAACCTGCTGGTGACCCGCCAGGATAACAAAGATTCCGATGCGGTCAAAAAGCTGATCGCCGCTTTGAACTCCGACGATACAAAGAAGTTCATCGAAGAGAAATACCAGGGCGAGATTATTCCGGCATTCTGATCGAACGCCGCGAATCCCGCTTGAACATTCGGCTTGGCCGCTTTTCCGGCTGCCGCGAAGACCCGCTTTCCTTTGGAGGAGAGCGGGTCTTTTTTCTATGGACGGACAGGGAATCCGGACTTGGTCCGATTGAAAAAAGACGATAAAAAAGCGCCGAATCGTAAGATTCGACGCTTTCGTTATCGGGATGCCGGCTGTGCGCCGGAACATTCCCGAAAGAGTGCAGCCACTCTTAGAATACTTGGATAACTTCGTTGATGCCTTCGACTTCTTCGAACAGGGCGCGCTCGATACCGGCTTTCAGCGTGATCGTGGAGCTCGGGCAGCTGCCGCAAGCGCCGACCAGT
This sequence comes from Saccharibacillus sp. CPCC 101409, assembly GCF_030518235.1. GTDB lineage: Bacteria > Bacillota > Bacilli > Paenibacillales > Paenibacillaceae > Saccharibacillus. Next base: position 87,701 of record NZ_JAULSA010000006.1, read on the forward strand.
TTCAGCTTAACGATACCGTCTTCCACGTCCACCAGTTCAACGTCGCCGCCGTCGCGCTGGAGAAACGGGCGCAGCTTGTCCAAAATATCGGATACCTCATCGTACATGTCGAGTTGTGTATTTTCACTCATTATAGTCAGCTCCTCTCGAATGTTTGAAGCGTACAGTCATAACGGCTTAACCACTTCGGAGAATCATTTTGCAAACGGATGAAAACGAAAACGCGTTTTGCAAAAGTCTCTCTTGTATTATAATATAAATGGAACAAAAATTAAAGAAAGATTACGCGTTCTTCGCGCTGCGAATGAGAATGCTTTAGGATAGGTGAGAATATGATCAGACCGATTATCGAGTTCTGCGCCAGCAACATGCATCACGGCACGCACGAACTGTTCGACAAGCTGGAAGCCGACCCGGAATACGACGTAATCGAATACGGCTGCCTGGGCAACTGCGGCCGGTGCGACTTCGGCCCGTACGCGATGGTCAACGGCGAAGTCGTCGAAGCCGACACGCCGGAAGCGCTGGAGAAAGCGATCGGCGAGAAGATCAACGAAGAAGATCCGTGGGCTTCGCTGGATCTGGATTAAACGATTTGATATTTTTTCTTTGCCTTTCCACAAGTTAAAGGCTGTTAGCCATTAAACAAAAAAGAAGCCGTACTCGGGCTGGAGTACGGCTTTTTGGGTTGGTAACGAAGGCAACAAGCGATCGGAATCAAGTTCTCCGTAGCCTCGCAGCCCGGACAACAATTGGATTTTACCGGCTGCAAGAAGCCGGATCTCCCTAACCCAGATTATGCTTCGACATCCACAGGACGCCGCTCTTGAGCATACGGGGTACCCGGCCGGTGATGGACGTATCGCCGATCACGTTGAGGCCGAAGCCGGCTTTTTGGCCGAGGGAACCGAGCATGCCTTTGAGCTTCATCGGCTTGAGCCTCGGTTTCTCGTTCTTCCAGAACGCCAGCAGCACATGCGCGATCTGTTCGCCCTGCGCTTCGGCGGCCTGCGCGCTCGGGGCGAACTCCAGGCTTGCGCAGTCGCCGCAGACGAAAATGTCCGGGTAAGCCGGAACCTGCGAGTATTCGTTGATTGCGATCCGGCCCGAACGGTCTTTGGTCACGTTCAGGTTCTGGACCACTTCGACCGGCTGGATGCCGGCCGTCCAAACGACGGCGTCGCTGTTCATCAGCTCGTCGCCGTTATAGAGCGCGTCGGGATCGACCCGGCTGATCGAAACTTTGTGGCAGACCTCGACGTCGTGCTTTTTGAACCATTCCTGCACGTAGCGCGAAATGCGCGGCTGGTACGAAGACAGCAGGCGTTCGCCCCGGTCGAGCAGGGTGATCCGCAGATCGTGCCGGCTTTCCCGCAGTTCGGCCGCCAGCTCGATCCCGCTCAGGCCGCCGCCGACGATATGCACGTGCGCGGTCGGCTTGAGGCTGCTGAGTTTGTCGTTGGTGCGGCGGGACGCGTTCAGGCTCTGGATGCTGTACGTGAACTCGTCCGCGCCCGGAACGCCGTGATAGTTGTCGGTGCAGCCGAGCGCGATCACGAGCTGGTCGTAAGGAACCGGGTCGTCGTTTTGCAACATGACCTGCTTGCTCTCCGGATCGATACGTTCCACCGTGCCGAAATGCGTTTTGAACTGCGGATGGCTCGGAAACGCGATGCGCAGCTTATGGTCGGATACCGTCCCGGCCGCGAGCGCGTAATATTCCGTTTTGAGACCCATAAAAGGAAGCCGGTCGATCAAGGTCACATTCACATCCGAAGGAAGCTGGTCCAGAATTTCGTCCAAAATGGTCAGGCCGCCGTAGCCCCCGCCGAGTATAACGAGATTTTTCATGTGCAGATCTCCTTGTGAGTGGAATGGTCAAGCGGCCGGCTTGCGGCGACGCGTTGTTTACTCGTAAACTTCGACTTCGTTGTAGAACGTGTCGCGCTCGACCGGAGTACGGCCCGCGCCCTTGATCAGCCAGAGCAGTTCTTTGCGCGTCAGGCCTTCCGGCGTATTGGCGCCCGCCGCGTGGCTGATGCGCTCCTTCACGATCGTGCCGTGGGCGTCCGACGCCCCGAACGTGAGCGCCATCTGGGTCAGCTGCGTGCCGATATTGATGAAGTACGCTTTGATATGGTCGATGTTGTCGAGCATCAGGCGGCTGATCGCGATCGTTTTGAGATCCTCGTAAGCCGAGTTGCGGCGCATAATGCTGGCGTTCCGGCTCTTCGGCTGCATGGACAGCGGGATGAATACCATGAATCCGTTCGTTTCGTCCTGGAGTTCGCGGATCTGGATCATATGGTTGATGCGGTCTTCGTAGCTTTCGATCGAGCCGTACAGCATGGTCGTGTGCGTGCGCATGCCGAGCTTATGGGCGGTGCGGTGCACTTCCAGGTACCGGTCCACATTCGCTTTGTCGACGCGCATCTTCTTGCGGTATTCGTCGGACAGGATCTCCGCGCCGCCGCCGGTCAGCGATTTGAGGCCCGCTCCCCGCAGCTCTTTCAATACGCCTTCGATCGACAGACCGCTGATGCGGGTGAAGAAATCGATTTCCGCCGCCGTGTACGCTTTGATCGTCACTTCCGGGAAGCGTTCGTTCAGCGCGGCCAGCGAATCGACGTAATACTGGAACGGCACGTGGTTGTTATGTCCGCCGACGATATGGAACTCGCGCACGCCCGGCGTGATATTCTCCTCGACATAGCGTACCATTTCATCGCCCGAAAGCGTATACGAACCTTCTTCGCCCTGGTCTTTGCGGAAGTTGCAGAACGCGCAGTGCGCTTCGCAGACGTTGGTGAAGTACAGGCTCATATTTTCGATAAAATAGACTTTCTTCCCGTTCTTGCGCAGATTGGCTTCGTTGGCCAGCTGGCCGATTGTCAGGATATCCTCGCTCTGATATAAATAAACGCCGTCTTCCAAGCTCAAACGCTGTCCGTTGTGGACCTTCTCGGCAATTTCCGCCATGCGTTTATCCATTGTAGGATTGATGATTGTAGACATAAATGAAGAACCTCCTTGTTAATCCCGGGGCGGCGCGGAAACGCGTCGTAGCGGCCGGTTCCGGACAGATCCGGAAAAATGGACAAACGACAAAAACAAAGCCGCTCTCTGCGGCAGCTATCATGCAGAACGGAATGCCCGTCCTAAAAATGTGAAAAAAGTTACATCGCCTTGCTGAGCACAATCCCTCCACGTTTCCATGTCGAAAATGCGAATATTTAAAGTTTTATTCAACTCCCATTATAAACCTACTGGAGAACCGGGGCAATACGGGGGAAACCCGCAAATTTGCGGACGCTCTCCGGGAAGGGGGAAAGGGCGTTCGGGCGGCCGCGGAAAAAGGCTTCGGAGCGCGCGCGGCGGGCTTTCCGCCGGCCGAAAAGCTTGAGTCCCGGCGGGATGAAGCGTATAATGCAAAAGAGAAGCGTAAAGGAGGAAAAACCATGATCGAAATCACAGAAGCGGCAGCTTCGCGCATCAAAGACATGCTGGAGCAGCAGGAGACGCCGGGCATGTTTCTTCGTTTGGGCGTAGCCAGCGGCGGATGCAGCGGTTTTTCGTACGCGATGGGCTTTGACAACGAGGAGTCCGACGCGGACGACGTATATATGAATGTACAGGATTTGAAAGTGGTCGTATCCAAAGAAGACCTGAAATACCTCAACGGCCTGCAGGTCGATTTCGAAGAATCCGGCATGAGCGGAGGCTTCACGATCTTCAATCCGAACGCGGTGGCAACCTGCGGCTGCGGATCGTCGTTCCGGACCCGTCAGGAAGACGAAGTTCTGGCACAGCCCTGCGACTAAAAAGCGAACCGTCGTTTATAGAGCTTTCGGCTTGGATGCCATTCCGGGCTGGAAGCTTTTTTTGATACGAATATATGCCGGGGCGGATCGCCGGTCCGGACATCGTTGTGAATTGTGGCGCAAGCCTCAACAGATTGCAGGCAGGAGGAGAGCATCATGAAAACCGTTACCGTGGAAAGTGTCGTCAATACGTTCAAACTGGAAATCCTGGCCGGCGGAAACCGTTTGGACCGCGAAATCACCCGCTCCAAAGCGCACCGGCCGGGACTGGAGTTCGTCGGATACTTCGAATATTTTCCGATGAACCGGGTGCAGGTGCTGGGGCGCAAAGAGATCACGTACCTGCTTCAACTCAGCGTCGAAGAGCGCAGGCTCCATATCGGCAATATCGTCAAATACCATCCGCCGTGCTTCGTCGTCACGACGGGGCAGCAGGAGATTCCTTTTCTCGAAATGTTCTGCGACCAGGAAGGCATCCCGCTGCTGCGGACGCCGGATAAAACGACCGAATTCATCACCAAGCTCGACGGCTATCTGCTGAAGGCGCTGGCGCCGGAAATGTCGATCCACGGCGTATGCGTCAACGTCTCGGGCATCGGCGTGCTGCTGCGCGGGCGCTCCGGCATCGGCAAGAGCGAGACCGCCCATACGCTGATCGGCCGCGGACACCGCTTCGTGGCGGACGATATCGTCGTGCTGAAAAAGCTGGGACCCTCGACGCTGCTCGGTACGCACAATACGACGACGCGCGAGTTTCTGGCGCTGCGCAGCATCGGGCTGATCAACGTGGTACGCCAGTACGGCCGCACGGCGTTCCAGGACGAGACGCGCATCGTGCTCGATATCGAGCTGACGCCATGGGAAGACAAAGCGCTCAACAACGAGCTGGAGGTCGAGCCGCAGTTCACCGAGTACCTTGGGGTGAAGATCCCGCATATCGAGCTTCAGCTCCAGCCGGGGCGGGATACGTCGGGCCTGATCGAAGCGGCGGCGAACAACTGGTACCTCAAGCAGCTCGGATACAGCGCGGTGGAGGAGTTTATGGGGCGGCTTGAAGAGGAGCTCCGATGAGGGCTCGCTAATCCCGCTTTGTCGGCTCCGGGTCGTTTTCTTCCCCCTCATTTGAATAAAACATTTAGTGGAAGGGGAAGAAAGCCGAAAGTCGCTCCAAATCGGGATTAGCTCGCCGGAGTGGAAGAAGCGAAGCTTCTTTCAAGATTAGGGGCGGGGAGCCCCGGCTTCCATGCCTGAAGCCGAAGAAGGGCAGGGCGGGGGCGAGGCAGGCGGGCCTTGTCGGGCCCTGTGCCTTGCGGCGGGGCAAAGGCGGGAAGCGAGGCAGGCGGGCCTTGTTGGGCCCTATGCCTCGAGGTAGGGCAAAAAACGCTGCCTTCGCTATGCGAATCGGGCAGCGTTTTTGTTTAAAGAATTTATATATCTGTTTTGTTGAATAGCAAGTATTTTTTTTCGAGCAGCTGAAAGTCACAAGACAAGCGAACAAAAAAGCTTTCTTTTCTTTCGACGACTCTTTTGTATAAACGTTCTGCTTGTTCATTGATATTTTTTTCGTTGGAAAGAATGAATTCATACTGTTTTTGTAAAAGAGTGGAATATTTTTTCTCTTCATTTGAAAAGATTATTTCTTCTAATTCAGTCGGCAGCACAGGGATCATATTATTTATATGTATAAGTCCTAATTTGTCGTTTTCGTTTGTCCGACTATGAAGTTTAAAAATAGTATCGTTCTTTTTATATTTATCCTGGGACTTTTTGTGAGAAGACAGAGGTGCAAAATAATTATGTAGTCCAATACGAACGACAATGCCCGCATATGCTCGGGTTCCGTCGTAATTGTCCTGCATTTTGCTATCGAAAGTTTTTAAGTAATTTACGTATTCATTTTTTAATCTGTAAAATCTCATACTAAGTCCTCCTGTCAATTAAAAAAGACGGCATTTAAGCCGTCTTTTTAATCGCACTTGTTGGTAGCGAAACACCTATTTTTTCGTTCGCCTTTGATGGGAGCGAGACCCCAATTTTTTCGTTCGCCCTTTATGGTGGCGAGACACCAATAATTGTATATCAATTATACGATATTTCTTAAGCCGATTCAAGAGTAGTTCTGGATACCGTTTTGGAATTTTTGCTTCTTTTACGGATACGATCTTAGCCTTTCTAGCCCAGCAGAGCGCGGTCGTCGGCCATTTTATGGCCGCTGATGCGTTCGAACTCGTTCATCAGGCGTTCGACGGTGAGCGTTTCTTTGTCGGCTTCGCCGATATCGAGGATGATGCGGCCTTTGTCCATCATGACGAGGCGGTTGCCCAGCCGGATCGCCTGTTCCATATTGTGCGTGACCATCAGGGTGGTCAGGTTCATATCGCGCACGATCTCGGCGGTGAGGCTGGTAATCAGCTCGGCGCGGGCCGGGTCGAGGGCGGCGGTGTGTTCGTCGAGCAGCAGGATCTGCGGACGGGTGAACGTCGCCATCAGCAGGCTCAGCGCCTGGCGTTCGCCGCCGGAGAGCAGGCCGACTTTGGCGGTCAGGCGGTCTTCGAGACCGATGCCGAGGCGGCTCAGCTCTTCGCGGAACAGTTTGCGGCGGGCGGAGGTAACGCCCAGCGAGAAGCCGCGGCGCTTGCCGCGAAGATAAGCCATCGCCAGGTTCTCTTCGATGGTCATATGCGGAGCGGTGCCGGCCATCGGGTCCTGGAACACGCGGCCGATCCAGCGGCTGCGGCGGTGCTCCGGCAGAGGCGTGATCACGCGGCCGTCGATGCGGATATCGCCGGTATCCGGCTTCATCACGCCGGAGATCATATTCATCAGCGTCGATTTTCCGGCGCCGTTGCTGCCGATTACGGTCACGAAGTCTCCGGGATTCAGGTTCAGGTTGATGCCGATCAGCGCGACTTTTTCGTCGATCGTGCCGGAATTGAACAGTTTGGAAGCATTGGAGATATTCAGCATCAGCGTTCGCCTCCCGCGGTTTCGATCGATTTGAGCAGTTCGGCGGAACGCCGTTTGGCCGCGCTTCTCTGCTTGAGCGCGCCGCGAACGGTCGGGAACACAAGCGCGATAATCACGATAACGGCCGTAATCAGCTTCAAGTCGGAGGTCTGGAAGCCTTCGATTTGAAGCGCCAGCGTAATGACGATGCGGTACACGATCGAGCCGAGCACGACGGCCAGCGTGGCGCGGAACACGGTCTTGGCGCCGAACAGCGCTTCGCCGATAATGACCGAGGCCAGGCCGATGACGATCATGCCGATCCCGGACGTGGCGTCGGCGAACGACGACTGCTGCGCGATCAGCGCGCCGGACAGGGCGACAAGACCGTTCGACAGGCTGACGCCGAGAATGGTGGTGTTGTCGGTATTTGCGCCGAAGCTGCGGATCATCCGTTTGTTGTCGCCGGTGGCGCGCAGCGAGAGGCCGAGATCCGTTTTGAGGAAAGCGTCGAGCAGCAGTTTGAACACGATGACGACGACGATCATAAACGGGATGGGCGGGAACGCGCTGAGTACGGTGTCTTCGCCCATGATCGATACGTTCGGCACTTTGAGGATGCGCAGATTGATCGAATACAGCGCGATCATCATCAGAATTCCCGACAGCAGCCCGTTGATCTTGCCTTTGGTGTGCAGCAGACCCGTGCAGGCTCCGGCCGCCATGCCCGCGAGAATCGCCGTCAGCGAAGCCAGCCACGGCGAGATGCCGTGCGAGATCATGACCGCTGCGGTGGCGGCGCCGGTCGTAAAGCTGCCGTCCACAGTCAAATCCGGGAAGTCCAGAATGCGGAAAGTGATATAAACGCCGAGCGCCATCAGGGCGTAGAGCAGTCCCAGATAAACGGCGCCGGGCAGCGAGCCGATAAAGTCTCCGAACATAAAATGACGCCTCCTGTACAAAAATGGGTGAGCGGCCGCGAGGTAAGCGAAACGGGATAAGCGTATGCTCATCCCGTCATGTTGTCGAGAAAGTCACGCAGACGGGGGAAGCGAGCCGACTCCGAGAGAAATTCGTTCCAGTCGCGTGTTGAAATTGAGAAATGGAATTGAATTCTAGCGGAATTTTCTCAATTTCAAAGGCGACCGCTATCGCTCTTCCACTGAATTTCTCTCTCCGCCGTCTCGCTTCCAGTCACGTTAGACTGTCTCGACGCATTGACAGGATGAAGCGAATGCTCATCCCGTTCTTGTCGATCCCGGCGGAGCGCTTATTGAATAATATCGTTCTCCTGGTCCTGCACTTTGCTCTTCATCCCGTCGGTGACCTCGATGCCCTGCGCTTCGGCGGCTTTGAGGTTGAGGATCAGGTCCAGCTTTTCCTGCATGGCGACCGGAAGATCGGCCGGCTTCTTGCCGTCTTTGAGGATCTCGACGGCCATCTCGCCCACTTGATAGCCGTGGTCGTAATACTTGAAGCCGACGGTCGCGAACGCGCCTTTCTCGACCGTATCGCGGTCGCTGGAGAAGAACGGCAGCTTATTGTCGTTCGCGATCTTGATGATCGTATCGACGGCGCTGACCACGGTGTTGTCGAGCGTGATGTAGAGCGCGTCGGCTTTGCCGACCAGCGACTGCGCGGCCTGCTGCACTTCGGACGTGTTGGTTACGGCCGCTTTGACAAGCTTGATGCCGTGCGCGCTCAGTTCCTGCTCGGCCCGGTCGGCCATGACGACCGCGTTCGGTTCGCCTTCGTTCAGCACGAGTCCGACGGTCTTGATATCGGGCAGCTGTTCGGCGATAAAGTCGGCCAACTGCTTGATCGCTTCCGGATTGGTGTCCGAAGCCCCGGTGATGTTGCCGCCCGGCTGCTCCATGCTGGACACGATCTTGGCGCCGACCGGATCGGTCACGGCCGCGAACAGCACCGGCGTGTCTTTGACCTGCGCGGCGACCGCCTGGGCGGACGGCGTGGCGATGGCGAGCACGAGATCGTTTTTGGCTCCGGCTATTTTCTGGGCGATCGACAGATTGTTGGTCGAATCCCCCTGAGCGTTGTTGTAATCGAGCGTCAAATTCTCGCCTTCGACGATGCCCGCGTCTTTGAGCGCGGCGACGAAGCCTTCGCGCGTCGCGTCCAGCGACGGATGCTCCACGATTTGCGTAATCGCGATTTTGTACGTTTTGGAAGACGAAGCGTCGGCGGAATCGCCGCTTTTTGCGTCTCCGGCGGAATCGGTCTGGCTACAACCCGCGAGGGCGGTAAGCGACAGAATCAAAGCAAGCGGAAGCCATTTCTTTTTCGACATGGTGGAGGACCCCTCTCTAATCTTCTCTGTGCCACTATTCGGTTCTTTTCCGAAACGATGCTTGTGCCGCTTTGAAGCGAATGCCGCAGAATCGACATCCGTTCAATTAGTAAACGCGAAACCGCATTGTTGCTTTTATGTATGAAAGGATTAAAGCGAACAAAGGCGAAAATTCGCCGGCTTCGACGTTTGTTCCTATCTTACGTTGCGCGTTGTGCGGCAGTCAATCGAAAATACCATCTTTGCCCCGCAAAATTACAAACGGCCCGCCGCCTGCGAAACCGGAGTCCGATTTCGCAGGCGGCGAGCCGCTTTGACGCTTGTGCGGTTCAGAAGCGGCGAAAGCCGCCCGACACTCCCGCTCCGTAACGGTCCACCATGCTGACAAGCAGCAGAACGGCCGTCACCCAGTGCCCGAACATTCCCGCAACCGGCACGGAGACGAGCAGACAGGTGGCAATCCCCGCCGCCGACCCGTAAAACGACTGACGGTGCTGCAGCGACAGCAGGAGCGTAACGGCGTGCACGGCAAGCATAACCCCGGAAATGCCCCACCCGCTGCCCATGACGACCATGCCGCCGAGCAGCGGAAGTCCCAGGATCAACTCGAACAATCCGCTAATCCCCTTAAACGTACGCGCGAGCACCATATGATACTCCCCCATATTCCTTATGTGTTTTAAAAGTAAAGTCACGGTATAATACCCAATCGGACGGGGGGTGAATCAGGTTAAACGGGATTGCCGAACAGGGGGACCAACACCCACCGCATGGCTTCGGAGTAAAGATCGCCGTAGATCCACCATTCCGCCAGCGCGATCAGTGCAAGATGGGCCGGATAAAAAGAGCGCCACAGCCAGCGGGGGAGACGGACCTCGGTCCGGGCATCGGGCGCGTTGAGCCGGACAGCCGCGATCGCAAGCGTGGTGAAGATGCTGTAGAACTGCGTAAAACTTTCAAACTCGTAGACGTACAGAACGTTCAGCAAAAAGTGGCCCGCCAGCATCGCTCCCGCGTTCGGCAGATAACGGTAAATTAGCACCAGCAGCACGCCGTACGTCGCATAGTCGAAATGAAGCGCCTCCATCGGCCAGTAAGTAAGCGCAACGAGCGCAATCCCGACCGTCCACTGCAAAGCGGCCCGTCCACGAAAGCGATCGATCGCCATGATAATCAGCAGCGCGACCAGCAGGGTGCCGATGACATTGACGTGCAGCGTCCTGAATGCAAACGTAAACGGGAGCTGCGACACCAGCGCAAGAACGAGCAGACGCAGCGCATAACGTTTCCGGCTTCGGGTGCGGTTATAGCCGGCGACCAGCAGATAGCAGTAGATCGGAAAAGCGATTCGTCCCACGATGCGCATCCAGTGCTCGTCTTGAAAAAACACATAGCCGAGATGGTCGATCAGCATCGTAAGCATGGCGATAAGCTGCATCGTTGAGGCTCCTTTCGACCGCTACAGAAATTTATCCTGCACGCTCCACCAGGTGAGCGTCAGGCAGACGATCAGAAATACGGCGAAAGCGATCACGGGCCCGAAGCGTTTTTCTTTCCAGAATTTAATGCCGAGCATAACCATGAATACGGCGATCATCAGCAGAATCACGACTTCGACGATCGAGATCACCAGATACAAATCTTTTGCGAATGTCTCCACGCGGGTTCCTCCTTTGCGCAAAATCGAACATCAAACCGTTTCGGACAATATCGGGCGACCGGAAGCGGCTGTATTTATAAATGAAAAAAATCACGTTCGTTCCCATCATACCACGCCGCCCGCCTCGTCATGCAAGCAAAGCGCCTGTGAATAAAGTTATCCCCATATCCACAGCGCGACATAAAGCTTTTAAGCCTATTGTACCCAGTCTGCCCACAAGTTGCCCACAACAAACGGGGGATAAAACCGGAGTTATAAACAGAAAAAAAGCCCGTAATGCCGGGCGCCGCGGCGCTGGAAGGCAAAACGGGCTGGAATTTGTCGATTTTGTGGATAATTAACGTTTCATGCTGCTGCTGTGTCCCGGCGACAGCTTCGCGTCCGGATCGAAGTACACTTTGGCGTTGTTGACGGCCGTCGGCGCTTCGCCGAAACCGACCGCGATCAGCTTCAGTTTGCCCGGATAAGTCGTCACGTCGCCCGCGGCGAAAATACCCGGGATATTGGTTTCCATCCGCGTATCGACCACGATCGAATTGCTCTGGATCTCGATGCCCCATTCGGAGATGGGACCGAGCGAGGAAACGAACCCGAAATTGACGATCACGTCGTCCACTTCGATCTCCTGCATTTCCCGGCTTTTCACGTGCGACAAAACGACGCGTTCGATCTGCTCTTCGCCGATCAATTCCGTAATCTCCGTCGGCGTTACCACGTTGACTTTCGAAGCCATCAGGTTCTCGACGCTGTGCTCGTGCGCGCGGAACTTGTCGCGGCGGTGCACCAGCGTGACCTGCTCCGCGATCGGCTCCAGCATCAGCGCCCAGTCGACCGCCGAATCGCCGCCGCCGCTGATCAGCACTTTGCGGCCCGCAAACTTGCTCAGGTCGCTGATAAAGTAGTGCAGATTCTTGCCTTCGAAGCGTTCCGAGCCTTCCAGCCCGAGGCGGCGGGGTTCGAACGCGCCCACGCCCGCCGTGATAATCACGGACTTGGCGTAGTGCACGCCTTTGTCGGTCGTGACCTTGAAGCGCTGCTCTTCTTCCTTGTCCACGGCCACCACTTTTTCTTCCAGACAAATTTCCTGCTCGAAATGATTCATCTGCTCGACAAGCTGGTTAACCAATTCCTGTGCGGTCACTTTTGGAAAACCGGCTACGTCGTAAATATATTTTTCGGGATAAAGCGCGGCCAACTGCCCGCCAAGCTGAGGCATGCTCTCGATCAGCTTTACGGATGCCTGGCGCATTCCCCCGTAAAAAGCGGCGAACAATCCGGCGGGTCCGCCGCCGATGATCAAAATGTCGGCAAGATTGTCACCGTTTTGGATCTCTGTCACTTAATAAGCACCTCCGAAGGTAAGCTCGAAATTGTGTCACACCCCTCAATTATAAACTCGTTTTTCACCGGATTGCAAAGCAGTTCGGCGTTTAATTCGCATAAGAAGCGCTCCGGCTCCGTTCGTCCCCCGATTTTGAGGGCCGGCAGACGGCGCGCTTTTCGGGCTCCATGACAACTGTGAATACTTTTTGTCCGTTATGCGGCGAAATTTCAAATTTTGTTTTGAAATGTGCCGCTTAAAAGCGTACAATAGATGTGATAAAAGTCGCAGTCAGACTGCGAACGGGATAAAAGAACGAGTGGGGGGATTATCCCCACCGTTGTGTATGTTTTCACATGAGGTTCGATCCTTTGCGGATTATCCCATAAATGTTTAGCGACGAGTCTGCGAAAGCAGGCGCATCAATGAAAACCGCACCACGACTACAGATAATGAAAAGGAGTTTTGAACAATCATGAGCAGCATTCCCAAGATCGTCATTCTGGGCGGAGGATACGGCGGTATCCTTACGGCGCAAAACCTGCAAAAGAAACTGAAGAACAACGAAGCCGACGTTACGCTGGTCAATCGTCACGACTACCACTACTTCACGACCGAACTGCATATGCCGGCCGCCGGCACGCAGCCCGATACGAAGACGTACGAGAAGATCTCCAACCTGATCGACGAGTTCAAGATCGACCTGGTCAAATCCAACGTGATCGAAATCCGTCCAGACGAGCGCAAAGTCGTGCTGGAAGACGGCACCCTTTCGTACGATTACCTGGTTATCGCCCTGGGCGGAGACCCGGAAACGTTCGGCATCCCGGGCATGAAAGAGCACGCGTTCTCGATCCGCAGCATCAACTCCGTGCGCGCGATCCGCGAGCATATCGAAACGCAGTTTAAAGAATTCAAAAAAGACGGCGACGAAACCCGCCTGAACTTCGTGGTCGGCGGCGCCGGCTTCACGGGCATCGAATTCGTCGGCGAACTGGCGAATCGCCTGCCGGAACTGGCGAAGCAGTACGGCGTGGACGTGGACAAAGTGGGCCTGTACAACGTCGAAGCCGCTCCTTCCGCTCTGCCGGGCTTCGATCCGGAGCTGGTTACTTACGCGATGGATACGCTCAAAAACAAAGGCGTTACTTTCCGCATCGGAGTACCGGTTAAAGGCTGCGACGAAAACGGCGTAACGGTCGGCGAAGGAGAGCGCATCGAAGCCAAAACGGTCGTATGGACCGGCGGTATCCGCGGCAACCACCTGATCGAAGAAGCCGGGTTCGAAGCGATGAGGGGCCGCGTCAAAGTCGACGAATACCTCAAAGCTCCGGGTCACGACAATGTATTCATCATCGGCGACGGCTCGCTCATGATCGGACCGGAGGGCCGTCCTTACCCGCCGACCGCTCAGATCGCCATGCAGCAGGGCGAACGCGTCGCAAAGAACCTGATCGCGACGATCCGCAATCAGGAAACCGAGAAATTCGTATTCAGCAACAAAGGCACCGTCGCTTCCCTGGGCAAAGGCGAAGCCGTAGCCGTCGTAGCCGGCAAGAAAATCAAAGGCTGGCCGGCGGCGCAGCTCAAAAAAGTCGTCGACGCCCGCTACCTGTTCATCATCGGCGGCGTGAGCCTCGTGCTGAAAAAAGGACGCTTCCTGTAAGCTCCCTTTTTTAAACGAACGTTATCATCCAACTATTCGATTGGCCAAAAGCCGTCTTCGCACCGTGTATACGGACTGCGGAGGCGGCTTTTTTTGGCGATTGTTCCCGCGTTTCTTGGACGAATCTTGAAAAACGGCGTTTATACTCAAAAGGGAGGAGGGGTGAACATGAGCTATACGCTGCTGATTGCGGACGACGAACGCGATATCCGCGATATGCTGGCGAGCTATTTCGGCAAATGCGGTTACGAAGTGCTGCTCGCCGAAGGCGGGCGGGAAGCGGTCCGGATCGCGCTGCGCGGGCCCGATCTGATTCTGCTCGACGTCGGCATGCCGGATATGGACGGGCTCGAAGTCTGCCGCAGCCTGCGGGACGCCGTATCCTGCCCGATCCTGTTTCTGACCGCGCGCATCGAGGACGCGGACAAAGTGAACGGCTTCGCCGCGGGAGGCGACGATTACATCGTCAAGCCGTTCAGCCTGTCCGAGCTGGCCGCCCGCGTCGCCGCGCATCTGCGCAGAGAAGAACGGCAGACCGCAAAAGCCGAGGTGAAATTCGCCGGCGGCCTGGTCATCAATTACTCCGCGGCGGAAATCGCGTATCGCGGCGCTCCGGTTCCGCTGACGCGCCAGGAATACCGGATCGCGGAACTGCTGTCGCTGCACGCGGGCCGCGTATTCGACAAAGAAGCGATTTACGAAAAAATTTGGGGACGCGAAGGAGAAGGCAGCAGCGCCGTCGTGGCCGAACATGTACGCAAATTGAGAGGGAAACTGGCCGAAGCCGGCGCGGATTCCCCGATCGAAACGATATGGGGGTTGGGATATAAATGGAGATCTTGAATGTACGCGCGGCGGGGCGGCGCAGAAGATTCGGCTTTCGCTCCGTATTGACGGAGTTTGTGCTGCTGATAGCGGTGCTGGCGATATTCTGGTTCTATTTGTCGTCCGCAACGGTGTCGGCAGCTCAGAACCGATATTCGGAGCTGAAAAGTGTTTACCATCCCGATCTGCATGCCACTACCGTTCCGGTTGACGAAGACGGCCAACAGGTAGAGTGGGGGGCCAAAAACTGGAGCGGAGCAACAATCGAGGCGCCTGTAGAACGCGAACCTCGTTTTAGCGATTTCTCTCCGGCGCATAAGATCGAAGCAGCTTTTTATCTATTCGCCATGCACGGCAGCCCTTTTCTCTACCTGCTGCTTCTGCCTGGAACCGGATTGTTCCTGTTCTACCGCCGCCGAGTCCGTCTGCCGCTGCGGGAGATGATCGAAGCGGCCGACCGCGTGGCGGCCGGAGATTTAGACTTTCGCGTCGTTCCCGGCAGCCGCGACGAATTCGGCCGGATCGGCGAAGCATTCGAGAACATGCGCGCCGGGCTTGAACGGAGCAGCCGGGAAATGTGGAGAGTCGCCGAGGAACGCAGACGGTTGAACGCCGCTTTCTCGCACGATCTGCGCACTCCTTTGGCCGTCCTCAAAGGCCGTATCGACCTGCTGGCCGATTTCTATCCGTCCGGCCAACTGGACCGCGAAGAAACCCTGTCCGCCATCTCCGCCCTGCGCCGCAGCGCCGACCGGCTGGAGCGCTACGTTTCTTCCATGAATGCCGTCCAGAAGCTCGACGAACTCTCTCCGCAGCCTCAGCCCGTCGAATTGGCGGAACTTGCCGAAGAACTGGCTGAAATCGGCCGTAGCCTGAGCCGCGCCAAGAAACTGACTCTAACCAATCCTTTGCCCGGCATCCTTTCCCTGGACGCCGGCATCGTCGCCCGGGTATTCGAGAACCTGATCTCGAACGCCGAACGCTTCGCCGCCGACTCGATCTTCGTTTCGATCGATACGACCGCCGATTCCCTGGCGATCACCGTCTCCGACGACGGTCCCGGCTTCGCGCCCGAAGCCCTATCCCGTGCCGCCGAGCCCTACTACCGCGCCGGCGAGCCTTCCGCCGACCACTTCGGCCTGGGCCTCTACCTGTGCCGCCTGCTGTGCGACAAACACGGCGGCAGCCTGACCCTGCACAACCCGCCGACAGGCGGCGCGGAAATCAAAGCTGTATTCCAAAGTATCCCCGACCCTGCTTCTTTTTAAACGATTCCGCTTCGACAGCGCGACGCGAACCCTGCGTCTCGAAGCCGATCAAGTCCATATCCTTAATATAAAAAGCTCGATATACAAAATGTGAACCGCAGGTCAGCATTTTTCGCGAAAATCGAGCGCGCGTACTAAAATGCTGACTTCATGCACACATTTAGCTATGAAAATCGTAAAAAACGTCGATTTGTCCGTAAAATCCGGTCCAAAAGTCAACATTTTGCCGACAGCCTTCTTTTTTTGCCGAAAATGTTGACCGGATGCGCACATTTGCAGCGCGACTCAAAAGAAATCCGGACAACATAAACGTCGCACAGATTCCTGTTCTTCGCTTCGCTGGCAGCTGGAGTGCTTTTCATACAAGATCCTGAACTTCGCCCCCGAATCCCACCGCCCTAGATTCGACAGCCCGAAGCGAAGCCGGGCGCCTCGAATCCCGTCGCCCTCCGATTCGACAGCTCCGAAGCGAAGCCGGGCGCCTCGAATCGCCCGCAATCGAGCGCTGCGACAAGCCGCGCTCGTGCCCTTACCGCCGCCTCCAACCCAAGAGGCGGGAAAAGGCGAAACGCCCCGGACGAATTCAGTCCGGGGCGTTTCGCGGCCCCAAGCGGGTAAACGTGCGCGGTAACTGCGCGGGAGGCGAAGAATTCGAGCGAAGAGCGGAGCGATCGCCTCTGTAATCGGGAAATCCCCTCGGCCCTTTCTTCCAATGAAAATTTCCCGATTACAGGAAGCGACGGAGCCGAATTCTTCGCCGGACGCGCCTCCGCCAACGCCCCCGCCCTCGCACCCACGCAAAAAAGCGCCCCGAACGACCAATCAGTCGTCCAAAGCGCTCAAGAAGCCTTTTCCCGCCGAAACCTAAACCTTCAACATCTCCACAGCCTTCGCCCAATCCAGCAGAGTCCCCACATAGAACGGCCCGAACTCCCCGTAACGCGCGCTGACCTCGTCAAACCGCATCTCGTAAATGAGCTTTTTGAACTGAAGCGCGTCGTCCGCGAACAGCGTCACGCCCCATTCCCAATCGTCGAAGCCGACCGAGCCGGTGATGATCTGTTTCACCTTGCCGGCGTAGCTGCGTCCGATCAGGCCGTGGCTGCGCATCATCGTTTTGCGGTCGTCCATCGACAGCATGTACCAGTTGTCGTCCAGCTCGCGCTTTTTGTTCATCGGGTAGAAACAGATATACGCGGACTTCGGCAGCTCCGGCTTCAAGCGGGACGCCACATGCGGGTTCTGCATCGGGTCTTCGCCTTCTTTGCCCAGATAGTTGCTGAGCTCGACGACGCTGACATAGGAGTATTCTTTGGTCGTAAATTTGGCAAACGTCGTTTTGTTGAACGCCGTTTCCAGCTTGTTCAGATCCTCCAGCGTTTCGCGCAGATACATAAAGACGAAGTCGGCTTTCTGGCCCACGATCGTGTAGACTGCGGTGCTGCCGAGCCCTGCCTGCGACGTTTGCGAAAATTCTTTCATCAGTTCTTCGAGCTCTTCCATGGCGACGGCGCGCTCTTCGTTGTCCGCGGCTTTCCACATCGTCCAGTTTATCGAACGGAAATCGTGCAGCGCGTACCAGCCCTCGAGCGTCAGCGTGGCTTCGTTCATGAATCGATCACTCCTAAAATAAAGTAATGGGGTAGTCGGAATTTTCACAAGTCGTGCATCGCAAAAAAACTTCGCGAAAATCCGGTTAAGAAGGCCTGCGCCGAAACGATGCTTTCAAATGCTTCCATCTCCATTGTAGCGCAACGCGAAGCGGAAGAGCAATTCGGGCCGCGGACAGTTTGGACGGGCAAACGGACAGCGCGGAACTTTCGTTCGCAAAAAAAGAAGCAATTCGAAGCCCGGCCGCATCCGGCCGCGCGGTCCGACGATCCTGTTTGAATTTTGATCGCTTTCGGCTCTTTGCTGAGGCGGGAATTGTGTTAAAATAGAGGGGCTCCAACGAACCTGTCCACAATCAAGGGCGCGTTCCGCGGAGCACGTCTATTTTTTAGCACAGAGAGAAGCAATCGCAGGATAAGAGGGGGAGATCCGCCGATGCGCATGAAAAGTCTGCTGCATTATACCGAACATCATCGTTATTATACGTATCGCGATTTCAGCCTCAGCAGCCTGGACGAGCGCATGCTGACCCTGATTTACCAGCCGATGGTCGGCGCTTCGGCGGTCGGACTGTACCGGCTGCTGGCCCAGCATCTGCCGTCGGAACAGACCGGGTACTCGAAGCCCGAACCGCACAAAGGCCTGTTTCTGACGCTCGGCGTGGAGCCCAGCGAACGGGGCCGCACGCTGATGATCGAGAACGCTTCGAAGCTCGAAGCGGTCGGCCTGCTGCAGACGCACCGACTTTATCTGCCGGAGCAGGACCAATACATGTACGAATACGAGCTGCAGCAGCCGCTGCCGCCGTCCGACTTTTTCGCGACCCAGCATCTGACGCTGCTGCTGCGCGACCGGATCGGCAAATTCGCCGTGCTGTCGCTTCAGGAGCGATTCTGGAACGGGGAACCGGAAGAACTGGGCGAAGCGGGACGCGCCGCCAAAGAAAATATTTCGCAGCCGTTTTACGAAATCTTCGAACTCAATACGCATGTGATCGACTACGAGCTGGAGCAGGCGCTGTCCGAAGCTTCGCCCGCCCGGCGCCAGAGCAAGAACGTGCCGGCCGAAGAGCCGCTGTTCGATTACTCCGACGTGATCCTGCATTTTCCGCGCGGCGCTCGCAACCGTTCGTTTGTCGAAGGGCTGCGGCACAACCGCGAACAGATGGGCATGATCAATCACGTGGCGCGCAAATTCGACCTCAACGTCGAAGACATCGTGCGCCTGCTGGACGAGGAAGGAATCTTCACGCAGGGCGGCGAGCTGCTGCTGGACAACCTGCAAAACCGCGCCAACCTGACGTTCCGCCAGACCGCCAAGCGGACCGAAGAACGCCAGGTCAAAGCCGCCCGCGCGGTGCGCCCGGAAGAACCGGCCCCCGACGACACGCCGGTCGAGCACGCCGTGGAGATGGAATACTATCTCGAAGTTCCTCAGCAGTTCCAGTCCAAGTGCGATATTCATCAATACAATATGCTGCTGCGCAACGAGCCTTACACCGGCCTGCTGCGCAATTTCTTCCCCGGCACCGTCCCGGGCCCGTGGCTGGATATGTTCAGCAAGATCGACCTCAGCTACAAGCTGCCGGGCGAAGTCATCAACGTGCTGATTCATTACCTCGTCACTCTGCTCGGCAAAGACGGCGACCAGCGCATCAGCCGCAACTTCGTCGATTCCATCGCGTCCAACATGCTGCTGCGCCAGATCGATACGTACGAGAAAGCCGTCCGATATATCCGCGACCAGGACAACCCGAAGCGTAAACCGTCCGCCCAGACCGGCGGCCGCGCCCGCACTTCCGGCAAAGCCTCCCGCGGCAAACCGGAACTGCCGATCGTGCAAAACTCCCCGGTCCAGACCGCCGTATCCGACGAAGAATTCGCCGAATACGTCCGCATGGCCGAAGAGATGAAAGCCAGCAAGAATAAATCGCGGAACTAGAATCCCGCGAGGACAGCCGAAGTAATCCCGGCGCCTGCGAGCCCGGTCTTCCCGCGAGGACAGCCGGAGTAATCCCGGCGCTTCCGAGCCCCGCTTTCCCCGCGAGATTCCGCGCGGGATCTTTCCAACCAAGGTCTGCATTAACGGGGCACCCGTTAATCCCCCCCAGCGAAGCGATACCGGGGTGAGCGACTTTTGGATTTCCTTTACCCGAGAATGAAATATTCTCGGGCAGAAACCAAGCCGGAGCGAACCGTGGTATCGCGGAGCGATGAACCCGCGGTATCGCGTAGCGCCCCAGAAAGGAGAACCCCCCACCCATGTCAATGGACTCCATCGGCGATGTGCTGAAGCAGTTCGGCGGATCGAATATCCAGCGCCGGACGCAGGACCTGAAAGCCAGGATTTTAAACGAACCCGACGTTCGCCAGCTGCGCCTGCGCTATCCCGAGCTGACCGAGCAGGAATTGACGCGCAATATGAGCCGTTTGTACGAATATATGAAAGAAAAGCAGCACTGCGCCAACTGTCCGGGGCTGGAGAATTGTCCGAACGATTTCCAGGGACATTACACCAAGCTGAGCGTCGACGAAGTCGGCGGGGAGCTGCGCATTCGCGACTACAAATCGCCGTGCAATCTGCAGCTGGCCCACGAGCGCGACCAGCTGATCGGCAGCCGCATCCGCAGCTTTTACGTGGACGAGCGCGCGCTGACCGAAGGGTACGACGAAGTGGAGATCATGACGAAAGACCCGGTGCGGTCTCCGGCCGTAAACCGGATATTCCGTTATATCAACGAAGCCAATACG
This sequence comes from Saccharibacillus sp. CPCC 101409, assembly GCF_030518235.1. Taxonomy (GTDB): domain Bacteria; phylum Bacillota; class Bacilli; order Paenibacillales; family Paenibacillaceae; genus Saccharibacillus. The sequence continues at coordinate 107,877 of NZ_JAULSA010000006.1, forward strand.
GTCGGGCTCCCGACCAAAGGGCTGTATCTCGAAGGCCCGTTCGGCACGGGCAAAACGTTCCTGATGTGCTATCTGATGCACGAGCTGGCCAAAAAAGGGCACTCGGGCGTCATCGTCTATATGCCGGACTTCGTCGAAGACGTCAAATCGATGATCCAGGACGGCGAGAAGCTGCGCGATACGATTGAGCTGATGAAACAAACCGATCTGCTGATCTTCGACGATATCGGCGCGGAAAATATGGGACCCTGGGTTCGCGACCATGTGCTGGGTTCGATTCTGAATCACCGGATGAACCGCAAGCCGACTTTCTACACCTCCAATTATTCGCTGTCCGATCTGGAGAAACATCTGAGTTTTACCAACAAAGACGGCGAAGAAGCCTATAAAGGACAGCGGCTGATGAACCGGGTTTCGCCGTTTGTCGAAGTGGTGCGCGTGCTCGGGGAAAACAAACGCGGATAGCCGCCTGTTTTTTTATATGTGTTTGCCGGAGCGGTCCGAAGAACGGTTTCTTCATGAAATCTTCACTTACTAAAGGTTAGATGTTTATAAAAACATACAATTTATTGTTTCGGTAAGTTGGATTCCGTGTTATAATTGACATGTAGATAACCGCACGTTATCTTTAAATATGCGATTTAAGATAAATTTGATGCACATATAAGGAGGAACTTTCCATGGCGATTGTAAATGTATCCGACCAAAATTTCGGAACGGAAGTGGAAGCGGGAGAAGGTACGGTTTTGGTGGATTTCTGGGCACCGTGGTGCGGACCTTGTAAGATGCTGGCTCCGATCCTCGACGAACTCGACGGCGAAGTGGGCGCAAGCGTGAAGATCGCCAAAGTCAACGTCGACGAAAACCCGGAAACGGCTTCCCGTTTCGGCGTAATGAGCATCCCGACGATGATCTTCTTCAAAGACGGCCAACCGGTCGACAAACTGATCGGCGTAAACTCCAAGGAAGCGCTGAAAGGCGTTCTGGCGAAGCATCAATAATTTCCGTTCGGCGGCGCGCCTTCGGTCTTACGGGATCGGACGGCAGCGGCTCTGAAGCGGCAAGCCCCCGGCAATCTGCCGGGGGTTTTTGCGTTCTTCGCGCGCCGAATGCGGAGGACAGAGCGGATGTTCGTCTTTTTATACGCCGGGAGTATTTTTGACGTATAATAAAAGAGGGTAATTCATCCAGAGAAACTACCGCATCGGAAGAGAACAGGGAGGTCGAATTTAACGTGGATACGCACCTCGAGACGATTCAGGAACAGGAGAAAGCGATGGCGCATATCCGGGACAAGCTGGCGCTGCTGCCGGAACTGCCGGGCTGCTACCTGATGAAAAATAGAGAAGGCACCATTATTTACGTCGGCAAAGCCAAAATTCTGAAAAACCGCGTGCGCTCTTATTTTACGGGCAGCCACGAAGGGAAAACGCAGCGTCTGGTCGCCGATATCCGGGATTTCGAATACATCGTCACCTCGAGCAACATGGAAGCGCTGATTCTGGAATGCAATCTGATCAAGCTGCACCAGCCGCGCTACAACGTCCTGCTCAAAGACGACAAAACGTTTCCGTATATCAAAATTACGAACGAGCGGCATCCCAAGCTGGAAGTCACGCGCCGGGTGCTCAAAGATAAAGCGCGCTATTTCGGCCCGTATCCGAACGCTTACGCGGCCCAGCAGACGAAGAAGCTGCTCGACCGGATGTACCCGCTGCGCAAATGCGGCGTGATGCCGAAAGAAGTCTGCCTGTACTACCACATGGGCCAGTGCCTCGCGCCGTGCGTGAAAGATATCGGCAAAGAAGAATACGACGGCATCCGCGACGAGATCGCGCGTTTCCTCGGCGGCAGCCACGAAGAGATCAAGAAAGAGCTGCGCCGCAAAATGGAAGAAGCCGCCGAAGACCTGTACTTCGAGCGGGCCAAAGAACTGCGCGACCAGATCGCCAATATCGAAGCGGTCATGGAGAAGCAGAAGATTAATGCCGTGGACAAAAAAGACCGCGACGTGTTCGGCTACTCCGTCGATAAAGGCTGGATGTGCGTGCAGATCCTGTATATCCGCCAGGGAAAAATGATCGAGCGGCACGCGTCGAGCTTTCCGTTCTATGGCGAAGCTTACGCCGATTTCCTGTCCTATGTGACGCAGTATTACAGCGACAACCCGGCGCTGCCGCAGGAGATCCTGCTGCCGGAAGGCGATGCGGTGCCGGGAACTTCCGCTCCGGCCGAAGCGGGCGGCATCGCCGGCGCTTCGCGGGCGGCGATCATGGCGGCGAACGAAGCCGCCGACGCCGAAGGCGAGGAAGAAGCCGGCGAAGGCGCGGAAGCGCAGCCGGCCGGAAGCGCCGAAGGCGGGCGCGCCGCGGACGAAGTCGCGGAAGCGGAGCAGGCCGCGGCGGCCGGATCGGCCGCCGGGCAGTACGGCGGCGCGGCCGAGGCGCCGCCGTTTGCGGCGGAGGCGCGGGCGGAGTACCGCGCCTCCGCCGCTGCGGACGCCGGAGATGCGTCCGCGAGCCTGCCGGAAGCGGCGGCGGGCGAAGCCGCCGCTTCCGGCGAAAGCGAAGCCCGGCAGGATGCGGCCGGGCTGGGCGACCTGAACGGCGCTGCGGCGCTGCAGCAGTGGCTGAACGTCAAAGCGCTGGTGCCCAAGCGCGGGTCCAAGCGCAAGATGGTCGAGATGGCGCGCGAGAACGCACGCGTCTCGCTGGAGGAGAAGTTCCGCCTCATCGAGCGGAACGAGGAACGGACCAGCGGCGCGGCCGACCGGCTGGGGCATGCGCTCGGCTTCGACACGCTGCATCGCGTGGAGGCGTTCGATAACTCGAATATCCAGGGCGCGAACCCGGTGTCCGCGATGGTCGTGTTCCTCGACGGCAAACCGGCCAAGCAGGAGTACCGCAAATACAAAGTCCGCACCGTGGTCGGCGCGGACGACTATGCGACGATGCGCGAAGTCATCCGCCGCCGGTACGAACGCGTGCTCAAAGAAAAGCTGCCGCTGCCGGATCTTGTGTTGGTCGACGGCGGCAAAGGCCAGATCTCGGTCGCGATCGACGTATTGGAGAACGAGCTGGGCCTGAATGTGCCCGTCGCGGGGCTTGTCAAAGACTCCAAGCACCGCACGGCGCAGCTGATGAGCGGAGACCCGGCCGAAGTGGTGCCGCTGGCCCGCGACAGCGAGGAATTCTATCTGCTCCAGCGCATCCAGGACGAAGTGCACCGCTTCGCGATCTCGTTCCACCGCGAGCAGCGCGCCAAGTCGATGGTCACGTCGAAGCTCGACTCGATCCCGGGTATCGGCGAGAAGCGCCGCCAGACGCTGCTCAAGCACTTCGGTTCGCTCAAGAAGATTCGCGAAGCGTCCGTCGAGGACTTCCGTCCGCTGTCGATCGGCGACAAGCTGGCGCGGCAGATTCTGGACGCGCTGAAGGAAGAAGCATAGACCGTATCCTTTTAATTTGATAGCGAAGCCGGGCAGCCGGGCGCGATTGTTGCAAGTGGACAATCGCGCCCGGCTTATTTAAGCGAGCGGCGAATTTCGGCTGCAAAGCGGACTCTTGTTCGACTCGATGCGTCCAATCGTATAAAGGAGGCGCGATATGCGGAAAATAACGATGACGGTCGGAGCCGTTTTATTAGCAGCCGGCTCGTGAACCGCCTGCGGGACAAGTCCGGCGGCGGACGAAGTTCCGGCAGGAACCCCGACGAATGCCGGGCCAAAAGCTGCTTCGGAAATGGACCGTGCCAGCAGGCGGGAGTCGGGTTCATTCGACGCCGGTCAATGGCAGCTTGTCGCAATCGATTGATAAGACGATTATCGGACAAAAAAAGACCCTGCAGGACGGCCGTATCCAAGCGGCCGTTTTGCAGGGTTCGGTTTTTATGTTCCGGCTTCATTCTTGCTGCGCGCATACAAGCTACACCGAAGTCGGACGCTCGTCTTTCGCCAGCGACCAGCCGGGTACTTTCGGCGCGCCGGGAAGCAAAGACTGCGGGTCGCGCGGAGCGGGCGGATGTTCCTCGAACTCGCCCCCCGGGGGCAAAGGCTTGTCTTTGCGGTTGAACAGGTAGATCGCGAAAGCGACGATGCCCGGCAGCACGATCGAGATGATGCCGATCAGGATATAGCCGGGAGTGCCCATAAAGATCAGGCTGAGGCCCATCAGGATGCTGTCGAACACCACATGCGCGAACATGGCCGTGATATAGCCGTAGCGCAGGAAGATGAAGCTGAACAGCAGGCCCAGCACCAGCAGCTCGATCGGCCGGGTAATGACCGGATAGATCGAATACAGCGTATGGCCGAACGCCCAGATGATCGACGTAATCACGCTGGCCAGCAGCGTGCTGCGCACGATCTTTTTGAGCATCGGAATCCCGAACAGCCGGTAGATCGCTTCTTCGGAGATGCCGGCCATCCAGGCCAGGATCGGGAACAACCACGCGTACATCATATTGTAGGTGGACTGCGAATCGTCGGTCGTCGAGAACACGCCGAGCGTGCGTTCGAGCACGAAGAAGATCACGGCCTGTACGGCGAGCAGAATAAACGCCCACAGATAGCCCGTCCGCGCCGCCGCCCACACGTGACGGCCGTAGAAGCGCTCGCCGCGCCGGGCCCACATATTGCGTCCCTGGCTGCGCCACAGCGCGTCTCCGCCGACGAACGAGAAGTACAGCGAAGCCGAAGTGACCAGTCCCAATCCGATTTGCAGAATAAAAGCCACCCAGAACATGATGCTCGAGAAGCTTCCGCCTTCGAAGTACGGACGCGAATTCCAGACGGAGAACACCGACACGGCGTAAGTGAAGATCGCCAGGAAGATGCCCCGTTTGAACGACGAGTATTTGCGCAGCCGGATCGCGTAGACGATCGCCAGTACGCCGAGAACGAACGACAGCAGCATATAGCCGCCGTAGGTCATGATTTCCGCCCATTTGGTCTGTTCGTCGATATAAGCGGTGTAAGCCTGCGGAATCTGGAACGCCGGACGGATCGAAGCGACGTGGTCGCCTTCGAACGTCAGGCTGACATTCAGGTCGGAATCGCCGATCCCGACCTCCGAATCCGTATAACTCAGTCCGCCGGAGTCGGCGGAAGAAGTCGGCTCGAGTTCGGCGGGATCGAGCTCCAGCTCTTCGAGCAGGGGAGCGGCGGCGGCTTCTTTGTCCGTCTGCGCGATGCCGGTGTCTTCCAGCGCATCGGGATCGACCGTGCCGTCGGAAAGCTGCGCAGCGAAGTCGGACGGCAGATCGCTGAACGCCGTTACCTTACCGGTCTGTCCGCCGACGTCGACCAGCAGCACGCGCTCCGCTCCGCCTTCTTCGTAGTGGTAGATCACGCGGAACATTTCGTAAGGAAACCGGTCGACATATGTACGGTCGTATTCGCCGATCAGGTCGTTCTTGGACAGGTAGCCGTAAAGATCGGAGTCGCTTCGATAGCTGATCTGCGGTTCTCCGAGCGCCGCTTCGATCGCAAGCGCGGAGGAAGCGAAATCGGCGGCGCTGCTTTGGGCCTGCTCCGGGGTAATCAGCGAGTAGCCCGAAGTCTGTTCGGTCATCTCGCTCTGAAACAGGGTAGTGAAGTTGAACAGGATGTAAACGACGAGCGCAAGCGCCGCGGCCAAGCCGAGTTTTTTGTAGTTGACATGCAGGATGCGCTGCTGCGGATCGGTCATGGTTCCCCTCCTTCTGAAGTGCATATCCGTTCTTGTGGATATCTTTCTAATAATACCATATTCCCAAACCCCGACACCATATTCCCCCCGAAGAGAAGAGTTCAAACAGGGACGTTCGCGGAGCCTGCCCTTTTCGGCCGATCGCCGCGCCGCGGCGGCGGTCCGGGGAAGCGGCGGGCGCGGCGCAAATCGTTCTTGTGGAGAGCGGGCGGGTGCGCATATAATAGGACGACTGCTTTCGTGATACGACCGGAACTTTGGAAAGGGGGGCGCGAAAAAGATGGCGATTGCGGTTCCCAAACTCAAATTTGCTCCGCCGCAGATTCTGGCGATCGGCTATGCCGCGATGGTGCTGATCGGCACGCTGCTGCTGATGCTGCCCGTATCCAATACGACGGGCCGTCCGCTGCCGCTGATCGACGCTTTTTTTACCGCGACCTCGGCCGTGTGCGTGACCGGTCTGGTCGTCGTCGATACGGGGTCTTTTTTTAGCGGCTTCGGACAATCGATCATTCTTGTGCTGATCCAGATCGGCGGCCTCGGGTTCATGACGCTGGCGACGCTGCTGGCGCTGGTGCTCCAGCGGCGGCTGTCGCTGCGGGACCGGCTGCTGCTCCAGGAAGCGATGAACCAGGGCTCGATGGAAGGCATCGTGCGGCTGATCCGGCGCGTGCTGTACTATTCGCTGGCGATCGAGGCGGCGGGCGCGCTGCTGTTCGCGTCGAGAATGGCGTTCGATATGCCGCTCGGCCGGGCGCTTTATTTCGGGTTGTTCCATTCGATTTCTTTTTTCAACAACGCGGGCTTCGACCTGTTCGGACAGTTCCTCGGCATGGCGGCTTACGTCGACGATCCGGTGATGAACCTGACCGCGGTGGGGCTGATTATACTGGGCGGCCTGGGGTTTGTCGTGCTGTCGGATCTGGCCGATTTTCGCCGGAAAAAGCAGCTTTCTCTGCATTCGAAAGTCGTGCTGTCCACCACCGGCATTCTGATCGCGATCGGCTTCGCCGTGTTCCTGATGTTCGAATGGGGCAATCCCGGCACGATCGGACGGCTCGGCTTGGGCGGCAAGTTCTGGGGCTCGCTGCTGCAGGCGGTGGCTCCGCGGACGGCGGGCATCAACTCGGTCGATCTGACGACGCTGCACCAGGCGACGCAGTTTCTGCTGCTGATCCTGATGTTTATCGGCGCGTCGCCGGGCTCCACGGGCGGCGGCGTCAAGACGACCACGTTCGCCGTTACGATCGGCGCGATGGTGGCGATGATGCGAGGCCGCGACGACGTGGTCTTTTTCCGCAAAAGGCTGGCGCGCGAACGCATCATCAAAGCGCTGACGATCATTCTGCTCTCTCTCGCTTACGTCATCGGCGTCGCCATGATGCTGTCGGCCACGGAAGATCGCGACTTTATGATCATCTTGTTCGAAACGATGTCCGCGTTCGGCACGGTCGGCATGACGCTCGGCCTGACGCCGGATCTGTCGACGTTCGGCAAAGTCGTGATCGCGCTGTCCATGTTCGCCGGCCGGGTCGGTCTGCTGACGCTCGTTTACGCGCTCAAACCGAAGAAGACCCCCGAGAAATACCGGTATCCCGAAGGCAAAATCATCATTGGATAAGGCGGTGCATCTGTTATGAGTACGCAGCAATTTGTCGTGGTCGGACTGGGCCGGTTCGGCATGAGCCTCGGCACGGAACTGATCGAGCTCGGCTACGAGGTCATGGGCGTGGACCGCAGCGAAGAAGTGGTCGAAGAGGTCGGAGACCGGTTTACGTACGCGGCGGTCGCGGACGCGACGGACGAAGAAATGCTGCGTTCGCTCGGCATCCGCAACTTCGACTGCGGCGTGGTGGCGATCGGCGAAAACATGCAGACGAGCATTCTGGCCGCGATTCTGCTCAAGGAACTCGGCGTCAAAAAGGTCGTCGCCAAAGCGATCACCGTGCTGCACGGCCGGGCGCTGGAGAAAATCGGCGTCGACCAGGTGATTTTTCCCGAGCGCGATATGGGCATCCGCGTGGCGCATCAGCTCGTGACGCCGAATCTGCTCGATTACATCAAGCTGTCGGACGATTATTCCATTGTCGAGATGCGGGTGCCCGGCTGTCTGCACGAGCGTACCGTTTCCGACCTCAATTCGCGCACCCGCTTCGGGTGCAGCATCGTGGCGCTGCGCACCGAAGCGGGCGTTACGATCGCGCCTACGGCGCTGGATCAGATGCGCGAAGGGGACATTATGGTCATCGCCGGTCCCAACGACCGGATCGAGCAGTTCGAGCGCGAAGTGGTGAATATCGAAGAGTAGCGGCGGCAGAGCGGCGGACACGGATCGAAGGCGGATTCGGTCGGGCCGGAACCGGCGCGAAAAAGGCGGAAAGACGCGCGGGATCGGCCGCGGCGCTTTCCGCCTTTTTGCCGCGCGCGCTCTGCCGGTTCGGCGCTTCCGTTCCGGGGGCCGCCATCCCCGCTGCGCGGACGGGCTCCATGCGGCGGTTCGATACGCACCCCGGCGCCCGGCGCGTCTTCAAGATACCGAGCGGGCTGTCGATTCATCGCCGCGGCGGACGTTTAAATGGTTGTTAAGACGTTAACCTTTACGCGCGCTTACATATACAGTGCAGGAACTTTTTGTGTGCAAAAACTTGCCGAATCGGTTCCATTCTCCGAATTTTTGGAGTAACATAAAAGGGAAGCCGTTTTGTTCACAATATTGTAAAGGGTGACTCGCCTGCTTTCCCCGCGTTCTTGCGGATGAAGCGGCAACTCGGCAGCGCTTTCGCTCAGGGTTATGAAAACGTTCTAAAATGGACATTTTGCAGCAGGCGGTCGTACTCGCGGTCCGGACTGCGGAGTGTCAAATCATGAAAGGGGACGGTTCGGCAGATGAAAGGTTACTACGCCAGAAAGGTGCACTCGTTACTGGGACTGATTCCGCTCAGCTTATTTATTATCGAGCACGCGATTACCAACTACGCGGCGTTCGACGGCGGGCAGGAAGGGTTTCGCAACAGTGTACGCACACTAAACGATCTACCACTTGTATTTTTCCTTGAACTCTTCGGGATCTGGCTTCCGCTGCTCTTTCACGGCGTGTACGGCCTCTATATTGCGTACCAGGCGCAGCCTAACGTGGGGCACTTCAGCACGGAGCGCAACTGGCGCTACGTTTTGCAGCGGGTGACCGGCGTGATCGCCTTTATCTTTATCATCTGGCACGTCTACACGACGCGCTTCCAGGTTACGCTGGGCAACGTTACCCATGACGAGCTGGGAACCTGGATGCACGATATCGTGACCAACCCGGGCTTCTTTACTTTCTTCCTGGTCGGCGTAATCGCCACCACCTTCCACTTCTCCAACGGCGTCTGGGCGTTCCTCGTCAGCTGGGGAATCACGGTCGGCCCGCGAGCGCAGCGCATTTCTTCTTACATCTGCATGGGTCTGTTCGTGATCGTTACGGCCCTGTTCATGCTGTCGCTGTTTGCGTTCCGCGGCGAGGAATTCGCAAGCACGGCAAGCATCGTTACATCTTTGAAAACACTGATCGGTTAAGGGGGACTTAAGCAGACATGGCAAAATCCGGACTTATTATCGTCGGCGGCGGGCTTGCGGGCCTGATGGCTACCGTAAAAGCGGCCGAAGCCGGCGTTCCTGTACAGTTGTTCTCCCTGGTTCCGGTCAAACGCTCGCACTCCGTGTGCGCGCAGGGCGGAATCAACGGAGCGGTCAATACGAAAGGCGAAGGCGATTCGCCGTGGGTTCACTTTGACGATACCGTGTACGGCGGCGATTTCCTGGCCAACCAGCCTCCGCTCAAAGCCATGTGCGAAGCGGCTCCCGGCATCATTCACCTGATGGACCGGATGGGCGTCATGTTCAACCGCACGCCGGAAGGCCTGCTCGACTTCCGCCGCTTCGGCGGCACCAAGTTCCACCGTACGGCGTTCGCGGGCGCGACCACGGGCCAGCAGCTGCTGTACGCGCTCGACGAGCAGGTGCGCCGTTACGAGGCCGCCGGTCTCGTCACCAAGTACGAGAACTGGGAATTCCTCGGCTCGGTGCTGGACGACGAAGGCGTCTGCCGCGGCGTCTGCTCGCAGAACCTGCGCACGATGGAAGTCCAGACATTCGCTTCCGACGCCGTAATCCTGGCGACGGGCGGCCCCGGCATCATTTTCGGCAAAACGACCAATTCGGTCATCAACACCGGTACGGCGGCCAGCGCCGCGTACCAGCAGGGCGTGCATTACGCCAACGGCGAATTTATCCAGATTCACCCGACGGCGATCCCGGGCGACGACAAGCTGCGCCTGATGTCCGAATCCGCGCGCGGCGAAGGCGGCCGGATCTGGACGTACAAAGACGGCAAGCCGTGGTACTTCCTCGAAGAGAAGTATCCGTCTTACGGCAACCTGGTTCCGCGCGATATCGCGACCCGCGAAATCTTCAACGTCTGCGTCGACCAGAAGCTCGGCATCAACGGCGAGAACATGGTTTACCTGGACCTGTCGCACAAAGACCCGAAAGAACTCGACGTCAAGCTCGGCGGCATTATCGAGATTTACGAGAAGTTCATGGGCGACGACCCGCGCAAGATTCCGATGAAAATTTTCCCGGCCGTGCATTATTCGATGGGCGGCATGTGGGTCGATTATAACCAGATGACCAATATCCCCGGCCTGTTCGCCGCCGGCGAATGCGAATACCAGTACCACGGCGCGAACCGCCTGGGCGCGAACTCGCTCGTATCCGCCATCTACGGCGGCATGGTGGCCGGACCGAAAGCGGTCGAATATATCAAAGGCCTCAAGAAATCGGCCGCCGATCTCTCCAGCAGCCTCTACGACAACACGCGCGCCAAGCACGAAGCGCGCTACAACGAGCTGCTCGGCATGGATACCGGCACCGAGAACGCTTATGTGCTGCACCGCGAACTCGGCGAGTGGATGACCGACAATATGACGGTGGTGCGCTACAACGACAAGCTGGAGCAGACGATCGGCAAGATCAAGGAACTGAAGCAGCGCTACCGCAACATCAATATGATCGACACGGCCCGCTGGAACAACTCCAGCGTCGCGTTTACCCGCCAGCTCTGGAATATGCTCGAACTGGCCGAAGCGATGACGCTCGGGGCCCTGCTGCGCAACGAAAGCCGCGGCGCCCACTACAAGCCGGATTATCCGGAGCGCAACGACGAAGAGTTCCTGAAGACGACCAAAGCCGCCTGGACCCCGGAAGGTCCGAGTATCTCCTACGAGGAAGTCGATATTTCCCTGATCCCGCCTCGTATCCGCGACTACTCGAAAGACTGATTGTGAACGCGTAAGCGATTTAGCGACTTGCCGAAGCGCCGCGCAATAACCCAATTGCGCGGAGCGCTTTTCCAACCGATAAAAAGGTTGAATAAAAAAAGTCCGGTTTGGCAAAAATAGAAAAGGGAAGGAGATGTCCGTGAAGGAACGGAAGTGTTCGCCTTTGAAACCGGGAAATTCCATTTTGATCCAATCAAAATTTCCTGGTTTCAACAAGCGACCGTAACGGATCTCTCATTCCCTCCTTTCTTAATTTTTCTAAACGAATAGGAATTTTTATATTTAACCTGCCCGTCCAACAAAAATGAATGGGGGAGAAGACCATGGCGGAAACGACAACCGTGCCACAACCCGCGCAGACGACAGCTAGAAGAGTCAAATTTATCATCACCCGTCAGGATACGCCGGAGGGTAAGTCCTACACCGAAGAATTCGACCTCCCTTACCGCCCGGGAATGAACGTCATCAGCGCCCTGATGGAGATTCAACGCAACCCGGTCAATGCCAACGGCGGCTCAACCGCTCCCGTATGCTGGGAATCGAACTGTCTGGAAGAAGTGTGCGGCGCCTGCTCGATGGTCATCAACGGCAAACCGCGCCAGGCTTGTTCCGCGCTGGTGGATCAGCTCGAACAGCCGATCCGCGTGGCTCCCATGTCGACGTTCCCGGTCGTGCGCGACCTCGTAATCGACCGCAGCCGGATGTTCAACGCGCTGAAGAAAGTCAAAGCGTGGATTCCGATCGACGGCACGTACGATCTCGGTCCGGGTCCGCGGATGCCGGAGAAAAAGCGCCAGTGGGCGTACGAGCTGTCCAAGTGCATGACGTGCGGCGTCTGCCTGCAGGCCTGCCCGAACGTCAACGACAAGACCGACTTTATCGGTCCGGCCGCGTTGTCGCAGGTACGCTTGTTCAACGCGCACCCGACCGGCGAAATGAACGCCGACGATCGTCTGGATATGCTGATGGAAGGTTCCGACGGCATCGAAGGCTGCGGCAACTCGCAGAACTGCGTCAGAGCCTGCCCGAAAGGCATTCCGCTGACCACTTCCATCGCCGAACTGAACAAGCAGACGACCAAGCGCATGTTCAAACGCTGGTTCGTCCAATAAAAAGTTTATCGAACTCAATCGTGCGAAACGGATGATCGCCCGGCGCGCCGATCTGCCGGAAAGCGGCGCGCGTTGACCCGGGAAGGCGTTTTCTGTACAATAACCGGAGAACCGTCACATTACAGAAAACATCCCAATCGCATATAACGAAGACGAGCAACCGCGCTTTCGGTTTTGCAAAGAGCCGGAAGCCCGATGCACTCGTCTTTATTTTCCGGAGGAGCCTGTCAACGCAGGCTCCTCTATGCCTTTTTCGGAGAAAGTCTGCGGCGACCCCGAGGCGGCGAAGATCGCTGCCGTCACGGAGGCCATAGAGAAGGGCCGGTTCGGACAGAACGGTCCGCGGACGGGAAAAAGGAGAGAATTCATGACGTTTATTTTGTACCTGGCTTTGATTCTGCTGTTTACCAAAGCAGCCGGCGACCTGTCGGTACGGATTGGACAGCCGCCTGTGCTGGGCAAGCTGATTGCCGGTATCGTACTCGGACCCGCCGTGCTCGGCTGGATTCATAACGACGAATTTATCCATACCATGTCCGAGATCGGCGTGCTGCTGCTGATGTTTATCGCCGGGCTGGAAACCGATCTCGACCAGCTGCGCCGCAACTGGAAATCGGCTTTTGCCGTCGCGGTAGGCGGCGTGGTCCTGCCGTTCTTCGGCGGATACGGCGCTGCGTTGGCATTCGGCTTCGAAGCGCATTACGCGCTGTTCTTCGGCATCCTGTTCTGCGCTACGTCCGTCAGCATCTCCGCACAGGTGCTGAAAGACATGAACAAGCTGGGCACGCGGGAAGGCACGACGATCCTCGGAGCGGCCGTCGTGGACGATGTGCTGGTTGTCGTGCTGCTGGCCGTGCTGATGAGTTTGCTCGGAGCCGGGGGCGCAGACCCGGCGCTCGGCCTGATGATCGTCAAGAAAGTCGCATTCTTCGGCGGCATATTCCTGATCGGCCGGCTGCTCGTGCCGCCGCTGATGAAATGGATTTCCGGGTTGAAAGTAACCGAGACGACCATTACGGCCGCGCTGATCGTTTGCTTCGCTTTTTCTTACTTTGCCGAAAGCATGGGCGTGGCCGGAATCATCGGCGCTTTTGCCGCCGGCATCGCCGTTTCGCTGACGCCGCACAAGCACGAAGTGGAGCAGAGGGTGGAGCCGATTGCTTACGCAGTGTTCGTGCCTGTATTTTTCGTCAGTATCGGCTTGAATGTGACGTTCGACGGAATCGGCGGCCAAATCGGTTTTATCGCCGTCATTACGGTTGTGGCCGTGCTGACCAAGCTGATCGGAGGAGGCGTCGGGGCGCGGCTGACCGGCTTCGACAATTCTTCTTCGCTGGCGATCGGAGCCGGGATGATCTCGCGCGGCGAAGTCGCGCTGATTATCGCGTCCAGCGGACTGCAAAGCGGACTGCTGCATGCGGAGTATTTTACGCCGGCGCTGATTATGGTGATCCTGACGACGCTGATTACGCCGCCTCTGCTCAAGATCCTGCTGCAAAGAAACGACCGGGCGCGCGGGAACGAACCGAATCCGCCGGGTTTATGATACACTTTTAGCACAAAGGGGAATGCGGCGCGAAATGAAAAAGATGATTACGGAAAAACCTTATACCCGCGGCTCGATCGCGGAGGAAGCGCGCGCGCTCGGCGTGCAGCCGGGCATGGTGCTGCTGGTGCACTCTTCCATGAAAGCGATCGGCGGCTGGATCGCCGGCGGCGCGGAAGCGGTCGTGCTCGGACTCGAAGACGCATTGGGCGACGACGGGACGCTCGTTATGCCGACGCAGTCGTCCGACCTGACCGATCCGGCGATCTGGATGAATCCGCCGCTCGATCCTCTCTGGTGGGATCTCGTGCGCGACGAGATGCCGCTGTACGATCCCGATCTGAGCGCCACCCGCGGAATGGGCGCGGTACCGGAAACGTTCCGCAAGCAGCGCGGTACGCGGCGCAGCCCGCATCCGCATCTGTCCTTTGCGGCAAGAGGGCCGGAAGTGGAAGGAATCGTCGGCCGGCACCCGCTCGATTACGGGCTGGGCGAGGACTCGCCGCTGGGACGCCTTTACGAGCGCGACGCCCGGGTGCTGATGCTCGGAACCGGCTACGACACGAATACGTCGTTTCACCTGGGCGAGTACCGGTCCGCGTATCGCGGCAAGAAAGAACTGCGGCCCAAAGCCAAAGTAATGGGCGCGAACGGACCGGAATGGGTACGCTTCGGCGATATCAATTTCGATTCCGAAGATTTCGCGCGGCTGGGCGGCGACTTCGAGACGGAGCGCTCGGCGCATATCCGCCGGGGACGCATCGGACGCGCGGACTGCCGGCTGGTTCCGCAGCGGGTCATGGTGGATTACGCCGCGCGCTGGCTGGAGCTGTACCGCTGAAGACAGGTCAGACAGAGAGGGGAGAACAAAGAATATGGCGGATAAAGAACGTATTGCGATACACCTGCCGGAATGGCTGCCCATCCGTACCGAACGGCTGGAGCTGAGAATGCTCACCAACGAGGATATTCGCGTGTGGAGCCGGAGCGCGGACGACGCCGACGTCAACCGTTATCTGGCGTCGGCCGGGCGGACGTTCGGCGTCGGCAATCCGGACCGGGTATACCGGCAGATCGAAGAGTCTTACCGCAGCATGAGCGCGCTGCATCTGGGCGTATTCCTGCGCGAAGGAAGCGGAGGCATTATCGGGCTGTGCTCGTTCCAGCGCTGGGACGCCCGGGGAGGCAAAGCGGAATTGGGTTTCGCGCTGTCGCACGAATACTGGGGCCGGGGCTACGCGACCGAAGCGGCTTCCGCGCTGGCGGCGTTCGGTTTCGAGCATCTCGAACTCGAACGGATTCAAGCCCGCTGCTTCGTCAAGAACCTGGCTTCGCTGCGCGTGCTGGCGAAGATCGGGATGGAGCGGCAGCACCGGCCGGAGTTCGGCTTCGGCGTAAAGCGGCGCGAAGACGAGCTCGGGATCGTCGTATTCTCGCTGACGCCGGAGCAGCTGCAGCTTAGAGCCTGACCGCTTTGGTGACAGGAGTGTGAACGGAAAGCAGGCTTTGACGCAGCAAGAGACGTTTGTTACACAAATGAAATATAAGCGACACCGTTCTCTAACATGCATGGGGTATAAATAAGACATGACCCCCTTTTGAAATAGAAGTGTTTGGACCCGGACAACCGTTCGGGTCACTTTTTTGTTCAAAAGCTCCGGGTAAAAACGTAAAAAAGCGGGCCCGCCGATATGCCGGGGCCCGCTTTTTTGGGGTAAAACAGGTTTGTCTTTTTCGCGCGCAATCGTTATTCCTTGACCGAACCGAGTGTGATGCCGTGGATGAAATACCGCTGAAGAAAAGGGTAGACGACCATAATCGGCAGCATCGCGATAAAGATCTTGGCGGCGTCGAGCGTACGGTTGGACAGCTCCGACAGCCGACGGTACTGGTCTTCGCTCATCGTGGCCGGATCGACCGAGACGACCAGCTGCTGGATATACGTCTGAAGCGGATAGTACTGCTCGCGCGTCATAAAGATCAGGCCGTACAGAAACTCGTTCCAGTGATAAACGATGCTGAACAGCGTTACGGTGGCGAGCACCGGCACCGCAAGCGGCAGATAGATGCGCAGCAGCGAATACCACGGCCCCGCTCCGTCGACCAGCGCCGCTTCGTCCAGTTCTTTGGGCAGATTGCGGAAAAAGTTGACGGTCAAAATGATATTGAACACCAGCGTCTGCGCGCCGCCCACCAGCACGAGCGCCCAGATGCTGTTGAGCATGCCGAGTCCTTTTACCGTGAGATACAAAGGGATCAGTCCGCCGTTGAACAGCATGCAGAACACGAGAATCCACATCAGCACGCCGCGCGCCCGGAACTGCCGCGAGCTGCGCGAAAGCGGATACGCCATCAGCAGCACGACCACGAAGTTCAGCGTCGCCCCCAGTACGACCCGCTGCACGGAAATCCAGAACGAGCCGAAGAACTGCGTGTCTTTCAATATCTGCGTATACGCGTTGAAGTTGAAGCCGACCGGCCACAGCCATACCTGGCCCGCCGCCGCGGCCGAATTGGAGCTGAGCGACAGGGCGAAGGTATACCAGATGGGCAAAATGCAGGTCAGCGTGATGCCGATCAGCACCACCATCAGCACGATGTCCGTGAGGCGCGAGCCCCAGGTCTTGTCCCGGATCATAAACGTACCTCCCGCATAAGCTAAAATTAAAATATCCGATAATTGATCAGCCGGTAGGCCAGGTAATACGACACGCTGATAAGGATAAAGCCGATCAACGATTTGAGCAGCCCGACCGCCGTCGCCAGTTCATACTGCAAGTTGAGCAGGCCGGTTCGATACACCCAGGTGTCGATAATATCGCCGGTCGAGTAGACGAGCGGGTTGTACAGGTTGAAGATCTGGTCAAAGCCCGCGTTCAGCACATTGCCCAGACTGAGCACCGCGAGCAGCACGGCGGTGGTGCGGATGCCCGGCAGCGTGATATGCCACAGGCTCTGCCAGCGTCCCGCTCCGTCCATGCCGGCCGCTTCGTACAGCGCCGGGTTGATGCCGGTCAGCGCGGCCAGGTAAATGATCGTGTTGAAGCCGAATTCTTTCCACACATCGCTGCCGACGACCAGCCACGGAAACAGCTCCGCCTGGGCGAAGAACAGGGTCGGCTTGAAGCCGAGCATCGCGCCGAGCTGGTTGACCGGGCCGTTATACGAGAACAGGTCCAGCACGATGCCGCCGAGAATAACCCAGGACAGAAAATGGGGCAGATAGACGATCGTCTGAATCCAGCGCTTGACCACGATCCGGCGCAGTTCGTTCAGCATCAGCGCGAACACGAGCGGCACGATCAGGTGGGCGATAATTTTCAGCACCGCGATAATGAGCGTATTGAAAAAGACTTCCCGGGTGTCTTTGAGCACGAACATGTATTTGAAATGTTCGAGCCCGGCCCATTCGGAACCGAATACGCCTTTGCCCGGATTGAAATGCTGAAACGCGATGACGATGCCGAACATGGGCACGATGGTGAACACGGTCAGCCACAGATAACCGGGCAGCAGCATCAGGTAATAGTGCTTCTCGAAACTTTTGATCCGCATCCGTCAGAACTCCTTTCCGGGTCGGGCAAAGCAGTCTCGCATCCCGCGACCTACTGCTTGATCGCTTCGGCGACTTCCTGCGTGATCTGATCGCCGCCCTGGCGCTTCCAATCTTCGACGAATTGATCGAACGTATCGATCGGGGCCACGCCCATCACGATCTTCAAGAACATCTCGTCTTCCATCTTCTTGAGGTTGACCCAGCGGCTTTCCATCAGCGGAGTCTGCTCGTAGATCAGGCTTTTGACGCCTTCCATCTCCGTCTCGACGAGCGGATTGCCGCCGACCATGATCGAGTAGGCGCGCGTCCAGGCGCCCCAGTCGGCGTCCGGCGTCCAGGTGCCGATATTCCAGTCGTCGTAAGGCTCCTGCTTGATCTTTTTGATATTCTCAAGGTCGGAAGGGAGGAGTTTGTAAGGACGGTCTTCGGCGTAGTCTTCTTTCGTTTTGGCGCCGGCGAGGACTTCCTTGATCGCTTTGTTCGTGAATTCGATCTCGTCCGACGGAGCGAATACGACGCGCAGCGGGTAGAAGCCCGGTCCGCCTTTGCTCGGGTCGAACGTATTCTCCATTTCGTTCTTGAACAGATTGTTCAGCATCTTCATCGGCACTTCGGGATGCTCGTAGCCTTTGCGCACGACGACGAATTCCGTGGAAGGCGTCGCCGCGTGCGGCTTGAACGCTCCGTCCGCGTTCAGCGGCAGCGCGTAAGCCTGCCAGTTCGCTTCCGCGTCGTTCTTGACCGCGTTGGTCAGCGGGCCGTAGCCCATCCACCACGGCGCGAAGAAAATGCCGGATTTGCCGTTGATAACCGGCTCGTCGGACGCTTCGCGCACGGCCATTTCCGGATCGATCAGCCCTTTGGAATAAAGATCCCGCAGACCGGCGAGCGCTTCTTTCGTTTCCGGCAGGATCGAACCGTAGACCGGACTGCCGTTACCGTCGTCCAGCCAGAAGCCCGGGAACGCATCGTAGGCCGAGAAAATGGCGTCGAAGCCGTACAGATTGTTTTTGGATTCCAGGAAGTTGGCGTACATCTTGCCGTCGCCGCTCTGCGGTCCGGAGATCCCGATCGTATCGGCGGTTCCGTTGCCGTCGGGGTCTTCTTCGACGAAAGCGCGGGCGACTTTCTCCAGGTCTTCCATCGTTTTCGGCGGCTCGAGTTTCAGCTTGTCGAGCCAGTCCTGGCGAATCCACATGATATGGACGCCGTCCGCGTCCGCCTGCACGCCCGGAATCGCGTACATCTTGCCGTCGAACGTAACCGACTTCAGGGCCGCGCCTTCGGTCTTGTCGATAATATCTTTGATTTCGGGCGAAGCGTAACGTTCGTAAATCTGCGTCAGATCGGCGAGCTGTCCGGCCGCGACCATCTGCCGCAGTTCCACGGCGTTGACGACGAGGGCGTCGGGCAGATCGTTGCTGGCGATCGCCAGGCTGATCTTCTGCCGCATATTGGCGGCCGAAGCGGTGAAGGCGTGCTCCACATCGACATTGAGCGCTTCTTTGATCTGGCGCGTATACTGGTTGTCCAGCGGCGTATCGCCCTGCGGCAGATCTTTGTCCGTCGGGTCCACCTGCATGCCGATACTGATCGTGACCGGTTCCTCGTACTTGCCGTACGGATCGGCGGGCCCGGTTTCCTGCGTTCCCGCTTCGCTGCCCGCTTCTTCCGCGGGTTCTTCCGCTCCGCCGCAGGCGCTCAGCGTCAGCGCCGACGCCAGCAGGAGCGTCCACATGACATTGACTTTTCTCTTCATAAACGTTCCCCCTTCTTTCCTCAAGAGTTTTTCCGTCGAGAGATAGTGATGCTAGAACTAATCTAACACAAAGAAACCGCTTTCATGGGTAGAAAGCGGTTCGTGATCGCGTTAGGCAAATGTGTGGAAAGCGGCATGAATAGGCAAAAATCGGACGAATCTCCTACCTGTCAGCGGACATTCGTCCCCTTCGACAGCAAGCGCTGCCGGTACTCGCTCGGAAGCAGCCCCGTTTGTTCGCGAAAAATCCGGCTGAAATACTTCTCGTCCGCGTACCCGGTGCGCTCCGCAACCCACTGGATCGTTCTGCGCGTTTCCGCCAGCAGTTCGCAGGCCCGTTCGATCCGCTGCTGGCGCACGTAATCGTTGAAGGTCCTGCCGATCATATCGCGGAAGCACTGGCTGAAATAGCTTCGGCTCATATTGACTTCCCGGGCGATCTGCCCCGCCTGAAGCGGATCGGACAGCCGCTCGCGGACCAGCGCGGCCGCGCGCAGCACGCTGGCGCGCACCTCGGGAGAGAAAGGCTGCGCGCCGAGCGCCGCCGCCAGCCGTTCGCGCATCGCGCGCAGTCCGCGCTCCGCTTCGAACCAGGAACCGCCCGGCTCCGGCGGTTCCAGCCGTTCGCCCGAAGCCGCCTCGTAGATGCGGTTCCAGGTATGGGTCCAGTCGAGCAGCTCGCCGCGCAGCAGCGGCGGAGGCAGCCGCCGGGCCGCCAGCTCGGCCAGAAACGCGTCGAAAGCCGCGGCGTCGTGCACCCACTCCAGCTCGGCGCCGCGCCGCCGGAGATCGTCCAGCGGGCGCTCCGCGGCCGCCGGGCTGCCGGGCGTGTCGGCGGGACCGGCCGCGCCGCCTGCTCCCGCGGCTGCTGCGCCCGGCTCGCCGCGCGGCGGTCCGCCGCCTCGACTGCCGGCTTCGCCTCCGGCAGTCCCGCTTCCGCCGGGCGCGGCGCTCCCGGCGGCCCCGCGCGCGGCAGCGCCTTCCGGCGCCTCCGCCGCGCCCAGATCCAGGGCGTAGAAGCGTTCGCCCGGCCGCCGGGCGTAGTACCATTCGCCCTCGGCGTATGCGCGCAGCCGCGCCGAGATTTCGGCCGCGCTTCGGCCGCGCAGCCCGTCCAGCCGAAGCAGGGAAACGCTTCGGCCGCCGAGAACGAGCCGCGACAGCGCCGCGGCGAGCCGCTCTTCCTCCGGCGGGGCGGCCGCCAGCCACACCGGCAGTCCGGCCGCCGCCGCGAAGTCCGGCGGGCAGCCCTCGGCGGAAGCCGCTTCCGCCAGTGCCTGCGCTTCCGCGCCGCCGAGCAGGGCATAGCCGGCGTCCGACTGCGCCGCGCCGGCAAAAGGCGCGGCTTCTTTGGCGCGCTCGCTGGCAATCCGCGAGCAGATGCGTTCCAGCACTTCCTCGAAGCGTTCTTCTTCGAGCTGGACTTTGGCGATATAGTCGATCGCGCCGAGCCGCAGCGCTTCCTGGATATAGGAGAAGTCCTGGTGCAGCGTCAGCACGACGATGAAGACGCGCGGATAGCGGCCGCGCACGATGCGCATCAGCTCCAGCCCCGACATCACCGGCATCGCCAGATCGGTGAGCAGCAGATCCACTTCGTGCGTCTCCAGGAATTCCAGCGCTTTTTCCCCGTTGCGCGCTTCGCCGGCCACCCGCAGCCCGAACGCCGACCACGGCATCGCCGAGATCAGCCCCTGGCGCACCAGCTTGTCGTCATCCACCACCAATACGTTCAACATTCGTCGATCCCTCCTCGTCGGGCAGCAGCAGCCGGGCCGTCGTCCCGCGGCCGGGTTCGCTGTCCAGGCGCAGCTCCGCCCGGCCCTCGTAATAAGATTCGATCATGCGCTTCACGTAATTCATGCCGATGCCCATGCCGACTTTCTCGCCGGAGGTGTTCGGCTCGTGCAGAATCCGCTCGATCTCCACTTTGGACAGGCCTCCGCCGTTGTCGCGGATCGCCAGCTCGATCATGCCGTCCGCCCGTTTGACGTCCACCTGGATATGTCCTTCGTCGTCCAGGCCGTGATACAGCGCGTTCTCCACCAGCGGCTGCAAAATAAAGCGCGGCACCGGCGTCTCCAGCACTTTGTCTTCCACGGAGATTCGCACGTCGAAATCGAAATCGTAGCGAATCTGCTGCAAAATGAGGTACTGCCGCAGCGAATCCACTTCCTCGCGGATCGTCGAGACCTGGCCGAGCTTGCCCAGATTGTAATGCAGCAGCCGATTCAGCGAAACGAGCAGCCGGTCGATTTCTTTCTGGCCGTTCATGACGGCCAGCCAGTGCGCGGTGTCGAGCGTGTTCATCAGGAAATGCGGATTGATCTGGTACAGCAGCTTCTCGACTTCCAGGTCGGCGCGCCGCTTTTCTTTTTGTTCGACCTCGCGAATCAATGCGGCGATCTGCCGCTTCATATGGTGGAACTGCGTCTGCAAATTCCGGAATTCCGGTATCCGGGCCGGCGCGGGCGGCGCATCGAACCGGCTGTCGATCACGTTGTTCATCTCGCGGTTGAACCGGTTCAGCGGCTTGTACACCATTTTCCACAGCAGCCCCGCCATAATCAGTCCCACCGCCAGGAAGAGCAGCAGCAGCATCAGCATGATCTGCATCCAGCGGCGCTTTTCCGCTTCGTAGTCGCTTTTGGGAATCAGCGATACGATGCTCCAGCCTTGATTGCTTGTTCCTTTGAACCAGTAATAGTTGTCCGCCAGCCCCGAAGAAATATCGGAAGCGCCTTCATTTTGCGGCGAGCCGGCGCCCGAAGAAAGAGAAGCTTCGGGGGAAGCGGGCGCGAAGAAATCGTTTTCCGCAAAAACGCCGGGCAGCTCGCTGTACGCGATGCGCAGATCGTTGTCCAGAATCAGGTGCGAAGAAGTCTTGACGATGTTGTCGCTGTCGAGAATATTCTGCGTCAGTTCGAAGCCGGATTCGATATACACGTAGACGTTGTCGCGGCCCGGCAGATTGACTTTGCGCAGCGCCGACAGCACGTACTGGTCGTTGAAATGGTCTTTGCTGATATGCGGACCGTAGTAAGAAATGCCGTAATAGCCGGCCAGCAGCGGCAGCTCGTCCGGATCGAAGCTTCCGCGCAGGCCGGCATTGGCGAACAGGGTCCGGTCTTCGTCGCCGAAGACATACATGACAAAGCCCGTGGACGGATTGGTAAACGTAATCAGGTTGAGCTCGCTCTGGATATCTTCGATCAGCGCGGCCCGGTCGTAAGCCTGCTCGGCCGCCAGATACTGCTCCAGCAGCCGGCCCACGCTCCCGGGATAGGCGAGCTGCTGGGAGACGTGATTCAAGTTGGCGATCGTATTTTCCAGCGACAGCTGCACCTGGTGCAGATTGCTCTGCACGCCGGAGTTCAGGTTGTCGCCGAGGATCACGGAGATCGTGCGGTTGGAGACGAGCGTCGTAATCAGAAACGGAATCAGGACACCCGCCGCGAACAGCAGCAAAATGCGATTTTTCAGCGTAAAACGCTCCGGCCGCGGCCAGTACCGCCTGCTGCGCCAATCGGTCATGTCGTCGTCACCGCCTTACGATTCGAAATAGCCTGCGGCCCGCTTACAGAGGCACCGAAACCGGACGCCGTTCTTTGACATACACCCATTCCTTGAAGCCGATCTCGCGCAGCTTCGCGGCCACCGCGTCGAAGTCTTCGCCGACCCGTTCCGGCTTGTGCGCGTCCGATCCGAACGAGATGGAGACGCCGTAATGCAGCGCGCGCTCCAGGATGGCGTCCGACGGATACCAGCCGCCGCACAGCTTGGTGCCGCCCGACGTGTTGACCTCGATCGCGAGTCCCAGCTCGCCGATCGTCCGCAGCGCCGACTCCACCGCGTCGTCCGCCGGAATATCGACGAAAGCCGGATAATAACCTTTCATCGCGTCGATATGGCCGAGGATCTGGAACATGCCGCTGCGCGCGGACGCTTCGATCAGCCGGTAATATTCTTTTTTCGCTTCGATCATGAGTTCCGCGGGAACGCCTTCCCAGCGGCTGCGGTCGAAGATGCTGCGTCCGCCGCTGATATGTACCGAGCCGATGACGTAATCGAACGGATAGCGCCCGATCGCTTCGCGGTATACCGCTTCATGGTCGATAAAGTAATCCGATTCGATCCCGAGCAGCACATCGATCTTTCCGGCGTATTCTTGTTTCAGCCGCAGCACTTCTTCCACGTAAGACCCCAATTCCAGGCGGGACATGGCGATATTCGGCAGAGGGTGGTCGAGCGGGCTGAACAGGTGGGGCATATGGTCGGAGATGCCGATCACGGACAGGCCTTCGCGCACGGCGGCTTCGATATAATCGCGAATATCGCCGTCCGCATGGCCGCAGCGGTAATGATGCGTATGCAGATCGAACTTCATGGACAGTCTCCTTTTTGCTTCATTTATATATCCGCCGTTACTCCGAGCCGATAAACTGGGTTTCCGGCATGCCTTTGAGATCGGCCAGAAACTGGCGCATGGCGGAATTGAGGTATTTGCCCGACCGGTAAATCACGCCGACCGGATGACTGACTTCGAACTCGGTCAGCGGCAGCATAATGAGCGAGCCCTGCCGGACTTCCCTGGCGACCGACAGCTTGGAGATCACGGCCGCGCCCAGGTTCAGCTCGACCATGCGCTTGACTTCCTCGCTGCTGGACAGTTCCATGGCGACGCGCGGCGCGATGCCGTTCTCTTTGAACACCTGCTCGACGAAGCGGCGTCCGACCGTATCGGGAGACAGCATGACCAGAGGAACGTTCTTGAGGTCTTCGATCGCGATCTTGGGCTTGCGGGCCAGCGGGTTCTCGGGCGAAACGACCAGCTCGAACGCATCGTAATACAGTATCGACGTTTCCAGATCCGGATTGCGCTCGATCAGGTAGCCGATGCCGATATCGACGGCGCCGCTCTCGACCAGGCTGTAAATTTGGGAAGAAGGCATCGATTGGATGCTGGTCTGGATCAGCGGGAACTGGTTCTGAAAATAAGAAAGGACGCGCGGCAGGATTTGCATGGCGATCGAGGTGGTCGTTCCGAGCATGATATGACCCTGCGGCGTTTCTTCCAGATCGGTCATCTTCTGCTTCAATTCTTCGACGACGGTGAGGATGCGCTCGGCATGCTCCAGAAACACAAGGCCGCGGTCGGTCAGCGTGACCGGCTGGCTGCGGTCGACCAGAACGGCTTTGAATTCGTCTTCGAGACTTTTGATCTGTGCGGAAACGGCGGGCTGTGTAAGATTGAGCAGTTCTCCGGCTTTACGGAAGCTCATCGTTTTGGAGATGGTGACGAGTGTCTCCAGCTGACTCATATTCATGAAACTTCTCCTCCCACCGCGTTGACTTTATTCCTTAAATTATAGGGGCAAAATAAAAGGAAAAGCAATGTAAGAGCTGGCATAACCTAAGAAAAACCGGTCCTTAAGTCGCTATTTTTCAGAAATTGGGCCTTTAGCTGTAAAAAAAACCGCTTCTGTGGGCGATAAAGTAATAAGCCGAATTTTTTACAAGATTCGACTTCGGCCGCGGCAGGCGGGGAGTCGGAATAGGGGCTTTTTTTTGAGCCCGATTCTCAGCCGTCTGCTGCCGAAAAACGGCCGTCGTGCGGACTGAAATAATGATTGAAAATAGGATGCTTTATTCTTTTCTCTCGCGTATAATTGGGATAACCAATGACTTGGGACTTTAGGTTATTAAGTTGAAAGCCCTAAGACCCAAAAACGTGATTCCAAAAACCTAAGTAGCAGGGGGCGAATGTAATTATGAAAGCGGAGGTAATCAACCCGTTTTTGGAATCGGCCAAGCTTGTGCTTGAGCAGTTGATCCAGATCTCTCCTTCGACGGGAACTCTCGCCATCAAAAGCGTGAAACCGATCGACGATCATATCTGGATCCAAATCGGAATGACCGGACAATTGAGCGGCAACATCATCTTCGGTCTGCATGAACAAGTAGCACTGCGTATCGTATCCGCAATGATGGGCGGCTTTACGATTACGGAAATGGACGATATGGGCCGCAGCGCCATCTCGGAGCTGGGCAATATGATCAGCGGCAACGCGGGCATCCTGCTGTCGAACCAGGGCTTGACGGTCGACATCACGCCGCCGCACGTCCTGCACGGCGAAGCCTTCGCGGGCGTGATGCCGGACAAGGCGCTGACGATTCCTCTGCTGATGGACGGAATCGGCGAGCTGGATATTCAGGTGCTGATCTCTTAGAATAGAGGGAACACCGGACTCACCCGGATCGACGAAGGAGCATTCGCCCATATGCTAACCAACAAAATCGTATTGATTACAGGCGCTTCGAGCGGAATCGGAGCGCTTGCTGCGCGTTATGCGGCCGAGCGCGGCGCGGTTCCCGTGCTCGCGGCAAGATCGGAAGACAAGCTGCGGACCGCGGCCGCCGCCGTGCCGGGACCGCACGGAATCCGTCTGCTGGATGTCGGCAGCGCCGAATCGGTGCGGAGGGCCGTGAGCGAGACGGTCGAAGAGTACGGGCGCATCGACGTGCTGGTCAACAATGCCGGTTACGGATTGTTCGAGACCGCGGAGGATATGAGCCTCGGCGATTACGAAGGCATCATGAACGTCAACTATTTCGGCGTTGTGCGCTGCACCAAAGAAGTGCTGCCGATTATGCGGAAGCAGGGCGGCGGCCAGATCGTGACCGTCGCGTCGATGGCCGGCAAGTTCGCGACGGCGAAGTCCGCCGGCTACGCCGCGTCCAAGCACGCGGCGCTCGGCTTTATGAACTCGCTGCGCCAGGAGCTGCGCGGCAGCGGGATCGCCGTGTCTTCGGTCAATCCGGGACCGATCGATACGCCGTTTTTCGACACGGCCGATCCGGACGGCAGCTACGTCAAGAGCGTGAAGAAATTTATTCTGCCGCCGGAGAAAGTCGCCGGTCAGATCGTGCGCATCATGGAGACGCGCAAAGACGAGATCGATCTGCCGCGCTATCTAGGTCTGCTGGTGCGCCTGTACGGGCTGATGCCGCGCACGGCCGACAAGCTGGCGGGACGGTTTTTGAATTTGAAATAGCCGGCCGGTCCGGCGAGAGCTTTTCCTTTTTTGCGGGAGGAAAAGTTTTCGCCGGGCTTTTTTGCGTTGAAAGATAGATATCGGAGCAGATATGGAGGAGGACGAACAAATGGGGAAATTGAGCGGGAAAGCGGCGATTGTGACGGCGGCGGGCCGGGCGGGCGGAATCGGGGCCGCCGTCTGCCGGGCGCTGGCCGCCGAAGGCGCCGACTTGTTTTTTACGCATCTGTACGATTACGATAAAGACATTTATCCGGAACTCGCCGACGCGAACTGGCCCGAACGGTTTGCCGAAGAACTGCGCGGATCGGGCGTAAAAGTCGGACATATGAATCTGGATCTCGGTCTGCCGGATTCGGGAGCGAAGCTTCTGGAAGCGGCGAGAGAAGCGGTCGGGCTGCCGACCGTTCTGGTGAACAATGCCGCTTACGGCATCGATGCGGATTTCCGGCAGTTGAACGAGGACCTGATCGACGCGCACTGCGCGGTGAATATAAAGGGCACGTTCATGCTGTCCGCCCTGTTCGCGCGCATGATCGAAGCGGAGCAGGCGGCTGTCGCTCCCGGCGAGCCCGGAGGGCGGATCATCAATCTGACGTCCGGTCAGGGCAAAGGCCCGATGCCGGGCAATCTGATCTATGCGGCGACCAAAGGAGCGATTTCGGTGTTTACCGAATCGCTGGCCGCGGAGCTGGCTCCTCTGCATATCACGGTGAACGCCGTCGATCCCGGAGCCACCGATTCGGGCTGGATGACCGAATCGATCAAACAAGAGCTGCTGCCGGCTTTTCCCATGGGGCGGATCGGTCTTCCCGAAGACGCCGCGCGGTTGATCGCTTTTCTCGCAAGCGACGATTCGCGCTGGATCACCGGCCAGATCATTCATTCCAGAGGCGGATTTTAAGGGGGCGTCCGGCCTGATAGCCTGCGTCTTTTTTTGGGTATTCAATTATTGTGACAGGCAGACGGACGAAAGGAGTGTCGGCGGATGGCGCTGGTGGCTTCGCAGCCTTATTACCAGGTGCAGCGGGAAGTGACGGAAGGCGAGCAGAAACGAATCGTGTCGGATCGTCGCATCGATCTTTACCACGACCGGATTACGACGCACAGGCGCGTGTTTGTGTTGACCGATGTATTCGATATTTCTTACCGACGGATAGGCGGAGGAGTCGGGTTTCTATATCTGCATACGAGCATCGGCGTATTCTCCTACACGGTGAATACCGATCCGGGCCGCTTTATCGACCGGTTCAAAGACATGCCTTTCGGCGGTTACAACGAATAGAAAATTAATCGAGCCGCACCCTTTGTTGATGGGGAACGGCTTTTTTTGCGTTTAAGACAAATCAAAATCTAACGTTGACGTTAACGTTAATATGTAGTATTATTCATATGTAAATGTTGAAATATTTTCGGGAACGTCGATATTTTTCAGAAAAGAATCAAAAAAATCGGTAAACGGCCGGAAGGAGGCTTTGCGGTGAGCACTTATAAAATCGACGATGTGGCGCGGGAAACCGGGCTGACCAAACGGACGATCCGCTATTACGAAGAAATCGGGCTGATGCCGGCTCCGGAGCGCAGCGACGGAGGAACGAGGCGATATACGCGCGAGCACATCGACCATCTGCGCCGGGTGATCGACGCGCGGGACGTGCTCGGCTTTTCGCTGCAGGAGATCCAGGAGTATCTGATCTCGGCGCAGGAACTGACCGGCCAGCGCGAACTGTACCGGCAGATTCAAGATCCCGCGGAGCAGCTCGGCAAGCTGCGGGAGATGGACGTTACGCTGGACGCGCAGCTGCGCAAGCTGGACGAGAAGATCGGCAAGATCCTGGCTTTGAAAAAAGACTTGACCGAGCTGCAAGAACGGGTGCGCGGCGGCATCGACCGGCTTGAACCTAAAGACTGACGCGCGGCTGCGCGCAGCATGAACAGCATGAACAATCATAGGTGGAGGGAAATACAAAATGAAGAGTGAACCGTCTATACGCGCCAATACGCTGCCGCCGGAAGGCAAAAGCTTGAAAGAAGGCGGCATGATGTCCCAACCGAAAGCGGTCTGGGCCGTCATGTTCGCCTGTATCATATCGTTTATGGGCATCGGGCTGGTCGATCCGATTCTGCCGGCCATCGCCAAGCAGCTGGAAGCGACGCCGAGCCAGGTCTCGCTGCTGTTTACCAGCTACAACTTCGTGACCGGGGTCGCCATGCTGATTACCGGATTCGTTTCCAGCCGGCTCGGCGTCAAAAAAACGCTGCTGTCCGGCATCCTGATCACCGTCGTGTTCGCGGCGCTGGCCGGATCGTCCGATACGATCGCCGGGATCGTCGGTTTCCGCGGCGGTTGGGGACTGGGCAACGCCCTGTTTATCGCAACGGCGCTGTCGGCGATCGTGGGCCTGTCCACTTCGGGCACGGCCAAAGCGATCATCCTGTACGAAGCGGCGCTCGGTCTGGGCATCGCGGTCGGCCCGCTGCTGGGCGGCGAACTCGGTTCGATCTCGTGGAGAGGTCCGTTCTTCGGCGTCAGCGTGCTGATGGCTCTGGCTTTCGTCGCCGTCACCGTGCTGCTGCCGAAGATCCCGAAACCCAAAACGACCAGCAAACTGTCCGATCCGTTCAAAGCGCTGACGTATCCGGCGCTGATGACGCTCGGCATCGTCGCTTTCCTGTACAACTTCGGCTTTTTCACCCTGATGGCTTATTCGCCTTATGTCATGGATCTGGACGAGCATGGACTCGGCTATGTATTCTTCGGCTGGGGGCTGCTGCTGGCGGTCACGTCCGTGTTCGTCGCGCCGCGCATCCAGGCCCGGTTCGGCACCGTGCGGTCGATCGCCGTCATGCTGACGCTGTTCGCGATCGATCTGCTTGTGATGGCCGTCGGTACGGTGATGGGAAGTCCGAAGATCGTTATCGTCTGCGTCATCGTTGCCGGGGCGTTTCTCGGCATCAACAACACGCTGATTACGACCGCCGTGATGGAATCCGCGCCGGTGGAACGTTCGACCGCTTCGGCGGCGTACAGCTTCGTCCGCTTTATGGGCGGCGCGGTATCCCCGTTCCTGGCCGGCAAACTCGCGGAATGGTTCAGCGCGGAAATGCCGTTTTACTTCGGCGCGCTGATGGTCGTGGTCGGCGTGGTCACGCTGCTGGTTCGCCGCCGGCATCTGTCGCATATCGACGCGGCGATCAGCCATTGATCCAATCGCAAAAAAGTCGTAAATAAAGAAAGGAAGCGGAAACCATGAAGCATATCGTAGTGGCGGTAGACGGTTCGGCCGGAGCCGACCGGGCGCTGGAACAAGCGATCAAGCTGGCTTCGGAACTGGCGCAGGCTCCGCGGATCACGGCGCTGCACGTCGATCCATCGGTGACGATCAACGAAGCGCCGCTCGGCGTGGACCTGGACGAGCGGATCGAAGAAGAAGGGCTGGCGCTGCTGCGGCCGGTGCAAGAACGTCTCGCGCAGTCCGGTCTGCCTTGCGAAACGGCGGTGCGCCGGGGCGATCCGGCCGCCGAGATCGGCGAGTTTGCGCGGCGCGAAGGCTGCGACCTGATCGTAATGGGCACGCGGGGCCAGAGCCTGGCGAAGGAACTGCTGCTCGGCGGCGTCGGCCACAAGGTGATTCAGCACGCGCCCTGCCCGGTGATGACGGTTCGCTGATTGTCTCGCAATTGAATAAAACGTTTATCCAGGCGTTTCTTCGTCCAGCCGGGCGGGGAAGCGTCTTTTGGCGTCCTGCTTTCTTTTTCATTTGGGATTTGCGGGGATTGCCCCTATAATAAGAGGAAGGAAACGACTGAATACAAAGGTGGAAATCAAGCATGACAAAAGAAATCGAACAATTTGCGCAGCTCGGCATCGGGGAGAGTCTGACAGCCAGGCTGCTTGAATACGGAATCGGCAAACCGAGCCCGATCCAGGCGGAAGCGATTCCGTTTATTCTGGAAGGACGGGACGTGCTGGCGCAGTCGCAGACCGGCACGGGCAAGACGCTCGCTTACCTGCTGCCGCTGCTGCAGCGGATCGATCCGGAGAAAAAAGAAAGCCAGGTGCTCGTGATCGCGCCGACCCAGGAACTGGCGATGCAGATCGTGCGCGAAGGCGAGAAATACGGCGCCGATCTCGGTATCGGCTCGATCGGCCTGATCGGCGGTGCTTCGGCCGCGCGGCAGGTGGAGAAGCTGCGCCAGCGGCCGCATCTGGTCGTCGGCACGCCGGGACGGCTGCGCGAGCTGCTGTCCACGCGCAAGCTGAAGCTGCACGAAGTGCGCAGCATCGTGCTGGACGAAGCCGACCAGATCTTCCAGATGGGCGGCGCGGACGATGTGCGCTCGCTGCTCAAGGGCGCGCTGCGCGACCGCCAGCTGGTCTTCCTGTCGGCGACGCTCGGACCCGGCGTCCGGGCGCTCGCGGATCGCGAAATGAGCGATCCGGCCGACGTGGGCATCGAGCCGGATCGGAAATTAGCCGGTTCGACGCAGCATCTGTACGTGGTCTGCCAGCAGCGCGACCGCGTGGATACGCTGCGCCGCCTCGTGCGGCATTACGATCCGCAGCGCGCGATCGTATTCGTCAATCAGGCGGAAACGATCGCCGAAGTGGAAGCGAAGCTGAACCATCTCGGGCTGACGGCCCGGACGCTGTACGGCGACGCCGACAAAGTCACCCGCGCCGCGGTGCTGTCGCAGTTCCGCGCCGGCAAATTCCGGCTGCTCGTCGCGACCGACGTAGCCGCGCGCGGCCTGGATATTCCGGGACTCGAACTGGTCGTGCATCTCGACCCGGCGGCCGATTCGGAGCACTATGTGCACCGCGCCGGCCGGACGGGCCGGATGGGCCGCAAAGGCCTGTCGGTCTCGATCGTGACCGACCGCCAGGCGTTCATCATGCGCAAGTTCGCGCGCGAACTGGACGCGCCGATCGAAGAGCGCGCCCTGTACGAGGGCGCGGTGCTGTCGCCCGAGGAAGCGCAGGAGCGCCGCTCGGGCGCTTCCCGGCGCACGCCGAAAGGGCGCCCGGCAGGCGCCGCGGCCAAGCGCACACAAAGCGGACGCGGCGGCGAGTCTTCGCCGCGGAGCGAAGCCGCCGCGCAGGGCGGCGCGGCTTCCGGGGCGGAATCCGCGCCGCGCGCAGCGGCGGCGGACCGCGCCAATCCGGCCAAGTCGGCCGGACGGGGCCCGAAGGGCGGCAAAAAGCAGCCCAACAAAGACAAGGGCGCGCCGAAATGGCTGAAAGAAAAGCGGTCTTCGCAGGACCCGTCCTGACACGCGCCGGACAGTATCCGAAACAAAAAGAGGTGAACGTCAATGAGTGAACAAGCCGTCCTGAAGATCGGGGGGCTGACCGGGGGCTACAGCGTGAATCGCCCGGTGCTGCACAATGTCGATTTCGAAGTCGGTCACGGCGAGATGGTCGGCCTGATCGGCCTCAACGGAGCGGGCAAAAGCACGACGATGAAACATATTCTCGGCCTGATGTCGCCCAAGGAAGGCGAGGTCCGCATCGGCGGCGCGCTGCTGAAGGACGATCCCGACAAATACCGCGCTTCGCTCGCGTTCGTGCCGGAGTCTCCTGTGCTGTACGAAGAGCTGACGGTGCGCGAGCATATGGAATTTACGGCGCGGGCTTACGGCGTCGATCCGGCCGCGTTCGAAGAACGCGCCGAGCGGCTGCTCAAGCTGTTCTATATGAAGGACAAAGAACACAGCCTGTCTTCGCATTTGTCGAAAGGCATGAAGCAGAAGGTCATGATTATGTGCGCGTTTATCGCGCGTCCGCCGCTGTACGTGATCGACGAGCCGTTTCTCGGCCTCGATCCGCTCGGCATCCGCGATCTGCTCGACTACATGGTCGAAGTGAACCGCGAAGGCGCTTCGATTCTGCTCAGCTCGCATATCCTGTCCACGATCGAGAACTACTGCAGCCGGTTCGTCATCCTGCACCAGGGACGAATCATCGTCCAGGGCACGCTGGAACAGATCCGCTCCGCTTCGAATATGCCCGGCGCGTCGCTGGAAGACATGTTCGACCGCCTGGTCCGGGCCGAGGGCGCCGGAGGCGTGCAATGAGCGGGCCGGGAACCGGCGGCAACAGCCGTGAGCCGGAGCGGGACCGGCTTACGGTGAAAGCCGGCGGTCCGGACGCGCCGGCAAACGGCCGCCCGGCCGGCGGCGGCCTTCCGCCGTCCAGGACCGAAGGCGGCGTCCCGCCGGAAGGCGCGCGCTTCGCGTCGGAGAAAGCGGCGGCCGCGAACGGCCTACCGTGGCCGCCCGGCACGCGGACGCCGATGGGCGACAGCGATCTGCTGGCGCTGCGCGGCAAGCGCCGCGCGGCTTTCCTCGGCCGGATCGTGCCGTATACGCCGTATATTATCCAGAGCGGCCTCGCCGTCACGACGATGCTGCTGCTGATTCTGTTCGCGGCCTGGTACACGTCGCTGCTGCAAAATATGCCGGACAATCTGCCGATCCGCTGGGTGCTGCTGATCCTTCTGTTCCCGCTCACGGCCTGGAGCGGCTTCCGGACGTATCTCCAGCCGGCCGACACCGTGTTCCTGCTGCCGATGGAATCGAAGATGAACGCTTATTTCGCGCCGGCCTGGCGCGGCGGCGTGATCGCCAAGCAGCTGCCGGCCTGGCTGGTGCTGCTGGTCGCCTGGCCGATCTATATCCGCGCGCTGCCGGGCGATCACGCCAATCTGTGGGCGAGCCTGCTGATGCTGCTCGGCTTGAAGCTGCTGTTTGCCTACGGCGCGTGGCAGGAACAGCGCATGGTGTCCGCCCGTCAGGCGGACGGGTTCGCGCTGCTGCGCTGGGCGCTGGCCGCCGCCGCGATCGCGGCCTGGTTCTGGCTGCCGCTGCTGCCGGCGGCCCTGGCGCTCGTAATCGGCGCGGCGCTGTACGCGCTGGCGCTGCGCGCGACGGCCCGGCACCGCGTGCCATGGGAGCGCCTGATCGCGGCCGAACGCGCCGCCGCGGGCCGCGCCATGCGCATGCTCGGCTGGTTCGTCGACGTGCCGACGCAGGACCCGCGCATCCGGCGGCGCCGCTGGCTCTCCGGCGCGGGACGGCGCATTCCGTGGAAGCCTTCGGAAGCTTACCGCTTCCTGCTGACCCAATCTTTTATCCGCGGCGATCTGTCCGGAATGGTCGCGCGCCTGTCGGTCGTCGGCTTCGTGCTCATCCTGCTGTCGCGCACGTCGTGGCTGGGCATCGCGCTGCTGCTGCTGTTCGTGTTCATGCTCGGCGTGCAGCTGAACGGACTGCGCCGCGTCCATAGCGATTCGCTCTGGCTGGCGCTGTACCCGATTCCCGAAGACTCGCGCCGGCGCGCGGGACTGCATATCCTTATTCGCGTCCTGGCCGGAGCGGCCGTATTCATGTGGCTGCCGTTCCTGCTGACGCTGCCAAGCGATCCCATGCTTGCCGCGGCCGCTCTGGCCGCCGGCCTGGCGCTCTCCTGGCTGATGCGCGGCTCCGCGCGGCGCAAATGGAGCAAGCTTGAAGGCGATGAAGATTGATAGCCGGGGACTAAACCTGTTCAGGCGCTGCGCCGGTTTTAACCGAATTGGACCTGTCCGCTGCGGATTCTCGCCTTGTACGTATACAGGAAAGCCGTTCGCTTCTACACGAAGCGGACGGCTTTTACATGCTGCAAAGCGCAGGCTGCCGCCGCAGCCACGATTGTTAGCCCGCCATTCCGGCGTCGGTTGTCCATGAAACCGCCCGATCTCAATACCCTGAAACAAATAACGGCGCAGGTACACTTATTTTGTTCAATTCGGCCTCGAATTTCAAAATAGCATCCCCAGTACAACTATTTTCACGATTTTCTTGGCACAGCTTTCTAAATCGAGAAAATAGTTGTACCACGGTCGTTATTTCGAAAAAAGAGCGTCTGTAAGACAAAATAATGGTACACAGGACGTTATTTTGCGTTTCGAACATTTGCCAAGACCTGGTGGAACAGCCGGCATCGGCGCAGTTCCGGTACTTCAGCAAACCCAAACCCAAACCCAAACCCAAACCCAAACCCAAACCCAAACCGGACACACTCCTGTCCGGTTTGTCCGTTTATACTGGTTTTACGATCATGCTGGACTTAACCATCTTAACGGCAAAGGAGAATGGCGATGACGCAAAAAGAACGGCTGCTTCAGGAGTTTGCGCAGTGGAGCGGGTATGTGCGGCGGATGAGCGAGCTGGGCGAAGACTTCTGGGATCTTCCGCTCGGCGAAGGCAAATGGACGGTGCGGGAAATGACGGCGCATATGCTGGAGTGGGACTGCTATTTCTACGAACACGCGGTGCAGAAAGCGGCGCGGGAGCGGACGGTTACGCTTGCGAAGCCGGACTTCGACGCGTTCAACGCCAAAGCGGCGGTCTGCGGCAAGATGCTGCCCGTGTACGAGCTGGCGGCCCGCACGATCTCGGCGCGCGAAGCGATTATCGGGACGATCCGCGCCATGCCGGACGATGTCTATCTGGATGTCCATCCGCAAATCGGCGGCGGCGAGTTCCGGCTCGAACAATATTTGCGCGACTTTCTCCGGCACGACCGTCATCATACGGCGCAGCTCGACGCGGTGAAGAGCAGAGTCGCGCGCGAAGCGGAAGTGTCCGCGGTCGGCTGGACCTGGAGCGGATCGAGGAGGAAACGCCATGCGTGAAGCGCTGCGGATTCGCGATCATCTGCTGGACGAATTGGAAACGGGGGTGCGGACGGGCGAGACGCTGATCCGCCGTATCCGCGCCGAAGATTGGACCTACCGCCCGCAGGACAATATGCGTTCGCTGCCGGAACTGGTACGGCATTTCGCGCTGGTGCCGAGATTGGATCTGGAAGTGATGCAGGAGGCTGCGCTGGAGAGAGTGCAGGAGATCGAAGCCGCGCTGGACGAGGAGACCGATCCCGAACGGCTGGCGTCGGCGCTGCGCGAAAGCTTCGATCTGTACAAAGCGTACATCGTTTCGCTGACGCCGGAGGAACTGCTGGACCGCTCCACCCGAGCTTTTTACGCGGAAGACAGTCATACGCAGATCCAGTGGCAGATCGAAACGCTGACCCATCTGTTCCATCACCGCTCGCAGCTGTACAACTATTTGAAGCAGCACGGGCACGAACTGCATTTTTCGATGCTTTATATGTGAGCGTTTCTTTATCGATACGCCGCCGATACGTGCGACAAAAAAACGGCTTCTCCGCCCGATGCGGGAAAGCCGTTTTTCGTTTTTTCAAGTCGCATTACTCCGCCTTCACGCTCCGCAGTTCGCCTGCGCCTTTGTACACCAGATCGAACAGGTCTTCCAGGTTCTCTTCGGCGATGCAGGAGAACGCGATGCGCAGATCGGTCTCGCCCAGCGCGATGGTGCCGACGCCGTATTCGTGCAGCAGCCGCTGGCGCAGTTCCTCGGCGTTCACGCCTTCGAGCTTCAAGCACATGAAGTAGCCGGAGTTGAACGGATAGTACGTCCAGAATCCGTCGTATTTGCCGCTGTCGAGCAGGGCTTTGACTTTGTTGGCGCGGCCTTTCATAATCAGGAACTTCTCCTGCTTCTGCGTTTCGAATTCCGGCGACTTGAGCGCGTCCAGCACGAACGTCTGCGACGGATGCGGACCGCTGGAGATCGTGGCGCGGATAATGCCCATCGTTTTCTGCTCCAGGCCCGCCAGCACGTCCGCGTTGTCCGACGCATAGGTGATAAAGCCGACGCGGAAGCCCCACACGAATTCTTCTTTCGTCGCGCCGTCGATCTTCACCGGCAGGATGCGCGGATGCAGCCCGGCCAGCTTGCCGAACAGCGACTCGTGCAGCGAGTCTTCGAAGAACAGGCCGAAGTAAGCGTCGTCGGTTACGACCACCAGATCGATGCCGGCTTCCGCCGCTTCGAGCAGCGCTTCGACGATCTCGTCGCCTTCCTCCACGCTCGGCGTATAGCCGGTCGGATTGTTCGGGAAGTTAAGCGGCACGATCGCTTTGCCCGCGCCTTTTTGCTCCAGCAGTGCTTTGCGGAACGCTTCGGCGTTGAACTTCATCTCTTCGGTAAACAGCTCGTAGTTGACGATCTTCGCGCCGCGGCGGATGCCGAAAGTCAACTCGTAGTTCTCCCAGTTCTTGTCCGGATAAACGACGGCGTCTCCCGCGTCGGCGAACAGGTCGGCCACGATGCTCAGCCCGTGCGTCAGCGCGTTGGTCGCGACCGGGTTGCCGAACGCTTTGCCTTCGAGCGAAGGGTTCTCGCGGATCATCTTCTCGCGCCAGGCGGCGCGCAGTTCCGGCTTGCCCGCGGGCGGCGCGTAGCCGTACAGATCTTTCGGACTGTAAGCGGACAGCTTGTCCTGAATGACGCCCAGGTGCATCGGTCCGCCGTTTTCGGTGGCGATGCCTATTGTCGCGTTATATTTCTTGGCGTGGGCCGCTGCCTCGGCGGACTGGCTCAGAATGCCTTCTTTCGGAAAATAAATCTCCCG
Organism: Saccharibacillus sp. CPCC 101409; assembly: GCF_030518235.1. Lineage (GTDB taxonomy): Bacteria > Bacillota > Bacilli > Paenibacillales > Paenibacillaceae > Saccharibacillus. Next base: position 144,390 of record NZ_JAULSA010000006.1, read on the forward strand.
GCCGAGTCCCGACAGCATGTCGTAGACGTGTTCGTTTCCGGATTTGATCTTCTCGTTCCATTGTTCAGCCATTGGGTTCATTGCGCGTATTCATCCTTCCAACCTGAATTGCGTCAATTATAGCATTCTCCCCCAACCTCGTCACGGAAAATGCCCGGATTTTTTAAGGGTTCTTATCGATATTGCCGCTTTCTTTGCCGAAATCGTTTCGGCTTGTCCTTCTCCTGCGAACGAAGTTTCAATAGGAAACGAACCGATTGTTTGGGGTCGGATCGATCTTTTTGACAGAGTCTGCGGTAGGCGGACACGATTCAAGCGAATCGCTTGACGTGTACAAAACCGTATACAATAAATATTGAAGTTCAAAACGACATAAGATGCGCGACATCTGCCTGAAACACCGACAAAAGCACGTTTTTAAAAAAACAGCGTGCGCCAAAAGAAAGGAGCATGGACGATGGGCGTGACGATGCAGCTGAAAGCCGTAACCGAAAGCGAACTGCTGGAGATGATCGAGGGAACCGGAGATCCGGACGGGTATTTGTTTGAAGGAGGCAAAGAATCGCTGGACCTTAGCCGTTCCTGGTATGGATTGCACGATTTGATCTGTGATGGCGCACTGACGGGCAAAGGGCCTTTGTTCCATGCGCTGATGGGCGGACGTCCTTTGGAACACGCGGAAGAACTGGTTCGTTCGCTGACTGCGGAACAGACCCGTGAAGTCGCGCAGGCGCTGGAAGCCCGATCGGAAGCGGAGTTAACGGCGAGGTTCGACCCTCGGCGAATGAACGAAGAGGGCATGTATCCGTCGGCGGATTGGAGCGCTCCCGGCGAGCTGGACCATCTGCTGGAGCGTTATCGGGCATTGACGGCTTATTATCAAACGGCGGCCGCGAACGGCGAAGGGATGCTGCTGTATTCATTTTAATCATCTGAAGGAGGTGCTGGATATGGGCATGATCGGACATCTGAAACGGGTGCCGGACGAAAGATTGACGGCGCTGATCGGCGGAAATGAAAGTCTGGACGATTATATTTACGGCGCGGAAGGCGAAGAACTCGATCTCGACAAAGCCTGGCACGGCATTCATTATTTGCTCTGCGGCGACAGCTGGGAAGGCGAAGGACCGCTGTTCGACGCGCTGATGGGCGGAACCTCGTTCGAGGGACGCAGCGAAGAAGAGAATGTGCGCTACCTGCGGCCGCAGCAGACGCGCGATGTGGCGCAAGCGCTGGACGTGATCGACGAAGATCAGCTCAGAGCCGGATTCTCGCCCGACGATATGAACGAAGCCGGCGTCTATCCGTCGGAAGACTGGAACGAAGAAGGCGAACTGGACTATGTGCTCGACTACTACCGGCAGATGAAGGAGTATTACAAAACGGCGGCCGAGCGCGGCGAAGGCATGCTGATTTATATTTTGTGAGCCGTTGATTGGAGGAGGGAAGAGATGGAACGGGAACCGAACGAAATACCGAACGATAAAGCGCAAAGCCCGGATTGGCGGGAGGACGATCGTCTGCGCGGCGCGCTGCTGGGACTTACGGCGGCGGACGCGCTGGGCGTGCCGGTGGAGTTCCGGTCGAGGAGCGTTCTGGACCGGAATCCGGTCACGGACATGTTCGGTTACGGCACGTACAACCAGCCGCCGGGCACCTGGTCGGACGACAGTACGATGACGTGGTGCACGGTCGAAAGCCTGGCGCTGCATCCGGAAGGCGATACCGAAGATATGGCCGGGCGGTTTGTCCGCTGGCTGGAAAAAGGGTATATGACGCCCCGCGGCGAGCTGTTCGATATCGGCAACGCGACGCGCGAAGCGCTGGAGCGCTACCGGACGGAAGCGGTCTGGGCGCGATTCGCGGGGCTGACGCACGAACAGTCCAACGGCAACGGCTCGCTGATGCGCATTCTGCCGCTGGCTTTCTATACCTACGGCATGCCGGCGGAAGAACGCGACCGGCTGGTCGGGGAAGTCTCGTCGATCACCCACCGGCATCCGCGTTCGCTGCTGGCCTGCCATATTTATGTGGAAACGGCGCAGCGGCTGCTGGACGGCCGCTCGGCGGAGCAGGCGTACCGGGAAGCGGCGGCGGCGATCCCGGAGCGTTTTGCCGGTCATGCAGAACTGCGGGCGTACGAGCGGGTGCTCGGCGGACGACTGGCGGAACTGAAGCGGGACGAAATCCGTTCGAGCGGCTACGTCGTCGATACGCTGGAAGCGGCGCTGTGGTGCGTGCTGACGACCGACAATTACCGCGCTGCGGCTTTGAAAGCCGTCAACCTCGGCGAAGACACCGATACGACCGCGGCCGTCGCCGGCGGCCTTGCGGGCATCCTGTACGGCGAAGCCGGCATCCCGCGGGAATGGCTGGCAAAGCTGGCAAAGCTGGAAGAGCTGCGGGAGCTGTGCGGGCGGTTCGGCGCGTCGCTCGCGCGGCGGGAAGAGCGCGGCTGGTGATTGGTTTCGACCGGGGCGCGCCTTCAACCTCATGAAGCGCGCCTTTCTTTAGCCGCCTCCGAGCCGCATAAGCTGCACAAATCCACTTTATTCTCCTAACCGGTCCCCAAAAATGGCGATCAGCTGCACAAATCCACTTTATTCTCGTTTCCGGCGCTTTTTCGGCCTTCGAATCGAGCATAAAGTGGATTTTCGCGCTTTATGCTCGATTTATGGTCCTTGTCTGTTAAACGAAGTGGATTTTTGCATTTGATTTGGGATTGGGTTTCGTCCGCCTGAGATTTCGTGCCTAGCTATGTATAAGGAAGAGGCCGGTCGCATTGAACAACCGGAGCGCCGGCCGGAACTGTGGGTATACGAGGACGCCGAACGGTTTCTTTTTTTGTGCTTTGAGCGAAGCCGTAAATGGCGGCAGCTATACGGGAGAAGCAGGCTGTACAGTCGGTACGCGCGGATTTTTTCATGGAATAAATCAGCGTGATACGGTTTCTTCGATCTGCCGCAGCAGCAGCTCCAGCGAATTGCCTTCGCCGGCCGCTTCCATTCGAGCGGCGTAGGTCTCGCGCTGCGCAAGCAGCAGGTCCAGCTTGCGCAGGAATTCTTCGTCGCTCCACGACTCTTCGTCGATCGACTCGGCGTAGCCGGCGCGGACGAACGAGTCCGCGTTCAGGATTTGATCGCCGCGGCTCTGGCTGCGGCCGAGCGGGCAGAGCAGCATCGGCCGGCGCAGGGCCAGAAATTCGAAGATGGCGTTGGAGCCGGCGCGGCTGAACACGATGCCGGCGGCGGCCAGCACATCCGGCAGTTCTTCGTTCAGAAACTCGAACTGCCGGTAGCCGTCTCGGCCTTCGAGCCGCGGATCGAGACCGCTGCGTCCGCACAGATGCACAACATCGAAGCGCTCCAGCAGCGCGCTCAGATTGCGGCGCAGATTGCCGTTCAGCGCCTGCGAGCCCAGGCTGCCGCCCGCTGCGAGCAGCACCGGCTTGCCGCCGTCGAAGCCGAGCCGGGCAAAGCCGCGGGCGGTATCGCCGGCCGTAATCGAGGGCCGGACGACCGAGCCGACCTGGACGGCTTTGCCCTTGCCGTTTTTGTTTTTAGCGTTCACGTTTCTGCCGGCGCGGCCTGCATTGACCGAAGCGGCCGTTTCGGGAAACGTTGTGCACAGCGCGGATGCGAACGGCAGGGCCAACCGGTTCGCCAGACCGGGCGAGTAATCCGATTCGTGAATCAGCGCCGGCACGCGGTTCAGCCAGGCGCCGAACACGACGGGTACGGACACGAATCCGCCTTTGGAGAAAACGACGTCCGGCTTCAACTGCCGGATCAGCCGGCGGGATTGGCCTACGCCTTTCAACACGCGAAACGGATCGGTGAAATTTTGCAGCGAGAAATATCGCCGCAGTTTGCCGGTAGCGATTGCATGGTACGAGACGTCCGGAAGCTCGGCGATCAATTTTTTTTCGATGCCGTTGTCCGAACCGATGTAATCGACGTCCCAACCCCGCTGCTGAAGCACGGGGATCAGCGCCAGATTGACCGAGACGTGTCCGGCCGATCCGCCTCCGGTGAGGACGATTCTTCTGGGCGAGGACTGAGGGGGGTCGAAGTTGCGGCGCTGCGAATAGGTAAAGGAACGGGAATCCGGGTTCATGATGTTCTCCTTTGATTGAGACAAGTCATTACGTCTGGTATTTTACTTTTTATTCCGTCAAAAGAAAAGCGAGGCATACCAAACAGGCCGTTTCCCGGCGGCTGATTGCCGGGAAGCGGCCCGTTCTTCGTCATTTTGATCCTGCCACACCCGGCCGGTAGACGGCGCGCGCCGCTGCATCCGTTATTTCAGAATCAGCAGCCGGTCGTCGTTTGCGCCCGGCGTTCCGCCCGACGTATTGTTGGTCAGGATATAGATCTTGCCGTTATGCACGGCTACGTCGCGCACGCGTCCCACATCGGTAACGATGTCGGTCATGCTTTTCGTTTTGGGATCGAATTCTTTAAGACTTTGTCCGGCCAGCGTCGCCACGAGCAGCGTATTGTCCGGCGTGATCGAGATGCCCGACGGAGCGATCGAAGTGTCTCCCGCCACGAATACCGGCGGAACGAAGCCCGGAGCCGTTTCCGTACCGATCACTTTCGGCCAGCCGTAATTGGCGCCCGGCTTGATTAGGTTGATCTCGTCCAATCCGGTTCGGTCTACGCCGCCGCCCGGAATCGGAGCGCCGCTCGGGCCGTGGTCCGATGCGTACAGGCTGCCGCCCGACGTCCAGGCCAGTCCCTGCGAATTGCGCAGTCCGGAAGCGTACACGAACGAGTTCTTGATCGGATTGTCTTTCGGCACTTTGCCGCTGGTCGTCATCCGCAGGATTTTGCCGCCGTAGCTGCTTGGGTCCTGGGACAATTCCCGACGGTTGGTCTCGCCGGCCGTGCTGTACAGCATGCCGTCCGGTCCGATCTTCAAACGTCCGCCTTCGTGGATTCGTCCGCCCGGAATCTTTTCGAGCAGCGATTTCTGTTCTCGCCAGACGCCGTTGACCAGCTTGACTTTGGCGATGCGGTTGTAAGGCTGACCGTTCTCCTCGTAAGCATGGTACACGTAGGCATACTTGTTTTTCGCGAAATTGGGGTCGAGCACGAATCCCGTCAGACCGGCTTCGCCTTCCACCCGCAGCGCTTTTTTCGTGCGAACTTCCTGCACCGTCTGCTTGCCGTCTTTGACCTGCACGATGCCGCCCCCGCGCTGCGTAATATACACGATATCCCCCGCAAACTGCATCGACCACGGCACTTTGAGCTGGGTCGCCGCTTCCGTATAGCCGCCTTTGAGCGAATCGGTCAGCTTCGAAGCGCCGCTGCTTGCGCTTGTCGAAGCGGCCGAGGCGACTCCCCCGATCTTGACGGGCTGCGCCAGCTGCGATTCCAACTGCACGCTTTTCTGCACCGTTTGTTCCGCTTTTTCCCGATCCGACGCATACACGGAAAGAGGCAGGGCAAGCACCAGAGCCGCCGTCAGCATTTTTCCTTTCGAATTAAAAACAGGCATAATATTCCTCCTTTCCGCTTTTTCACTTTATACCCGCTGGCCGGAGCGCTAATCTTTTTTGGAACAAATAGGGGCTTTTTTATGCAAAACGATCGATTTTCCGCAGGCAAGCCGCCATTTATTTGAGCAGCAGCAGCTTGTCGTCGCCTTCGCCCGGACTGCCGCGGCCGTCGGTATTGTTCGTAATCACGTAAATGTTCCCGCCCTGTACCGCCACGTCGCGAATGCGTCCGAGCCCGCTCGCCGCTTCGGTCATCTCGTTCGTCGCGGGATCGAATTCCGTCAAACTTTCGCCGATCAGGTTCGCCACGAGCAGCCTGCCGTCCGGCGTCGCCGCGATGCCCGACGGAGCGATCGCCTGCTCGCCCGTATGATAAAGCGGAGGCGTCGCGCCTTCGGCCGTCTCGTCGCCGATCGCGTCCGGCCAGCCGTAATCGGCGCCCGGCTCGATGCGGTTCATCTCGTCGCGGCCGCCGGGACTGCCGCTCGGCCCGTGTTCCGAAGCGTACATCGCGCCGTCCGCCGTCCAGTCGATGCCCTGCGGGTTGCGGTGGCCGTACGAGTAGACGTAGGAGCCTTCGATCGGATTGTCCGCGGGCACTTTGCCGTCCGGGGTCATACGCAGGATTTTGCCGGAAACGCTGCTCGTGTCCCGCGCGGTTTGTTCGTTCTGCGCGTCGCCCGTCGTCACATACAGCATGCCGTCGGGACCGAACGCGAGGCGTCCGCCGTCGTGCACCCGCGCGCCGGGAATATCGCCGAGCAGCACCGCCGTTTCGCTCCAACCCGATCCGTCCTCCGCCTGCTCGATCCGGACGACGCGGTTGCGCGGCTCGCCGCCCTGCTCGTAGGTATGATAAACGTAAGCTTCGCGCGAATCGGCAAAGTCCGGCGCCAGCGCCAGGCCCAGCAGTCCGCCTTCGCCGTTCTCGCTGACTCCCTGCTGTAGGTTCAATTTCTGCTCCGTTTGTTCGCCGTTTTCCACCTTGACCAGACCGCCGCCGCGAAGCGTCATATAAACGGTATCGCCGTCGAACTGGATCTCCCACGGCGTATCGAGATTGTCCGCCAGCGTTTGCGTTTCGCCCGTCAGCCCGGCGGTGACGCTTGCGTCGGTTTTTCCTTCCGCGTCGGTGTCCGAAGTTCCGTCCGCGCCGTCGTCGTTTGTTTGCGCGCCGCCGTTCGTTTCTTCCCCGTCGTCCGTTTCGTTTCCGGCATCGTCCGCGTCGCTCGGGGTCTGCACCGGCGTCTGCGTATCCGGCACCGAACCGGCCGGCGCGCCGGTATGACCGGAGCAGGCCGCAAGCGGCGCCAGCAGCAGCAGAGCCGCCCACTTTTTCCGGTCCGGCCGATCGTTTCTGCGCATATTCGATTCCTCCCTGGTTTCTCGGTATGGCTTTCCTTAGGGGCTTTTTACCCGCCCGACACGCGGTCAATCGGGTAGGAGAAGAAGCGCGGTCGCCGAAACTTTTCGCATCTTCTTCGTAAACATAAGGTCAAAAGCGTTTTCGAAGCCTGTTAAGCCCTTGCTGCGCGGTTGGTGGAACAGAGCCGAAATGGTAAAATAAAGCGAGGCGATACCGCCGGAATTTTGTTATTTTGCAGCCTGGAGGTTGAAGAAATGTCCGAATTCGAACGCATCAGCGAACATATTTATATCATGCACGCCGAGGAGGCGACCGACCGGCCGATTCTGGCGGCGGTGGCGGGAAGCAGCCGGACGCTGCTGATCGACGGAGGCAATTCGCCGGCCCATGCGGCGGCGTTTCGCGAATATCTGGAGCGGGAAGGCGTGCGCAGTCCGGACGTGCTGGTGCTGACGCATCATCACTGGGACCACTCCTTCGGCCTGGCCGAATGGAGCCTGCCGGCGATCGCGCAGCGTCAGACGGCCGATATTCTGCGCGGTTTCGCGCAGCTTGAGTGGAACGAAGAGACGGTTCGGAGGCTGGCCGCGGACGGCGTGCTCAGCGAACGGTCCGCCGCGGATATGCGAAAGGAGTACGGGGAAGACCTGGCGGGCATTCGCGTCGAGGAGCCCAACATCGTGTTCGAGCGCTTTATCGACGTGCATCTGGGCGGGCTGACGTGCGAGATTCGCTTTGTGGGCGGCGACCATTCCGCGGATTCCTGCATCGTATTCGTCAAGGAAGAAGGCACGCTGTTCCTCGGCGACGCTTTGTCGCCTTCCGTCTACGGCGGCCCGATGAAGTACACGACGGGGAAATTCCTGGCGCTGCTCGACACGATCTTCGCTTACGGCGCGGATGTGCTGGTCGAGTCGCACGGCCGTCCGGCTTCGCGCGAAGAGTTCTATCACGATGTGCGGCGCTACGAGCAGCTGGCGCGGGTGGTGCTGCGCCGCGGCGCCGACCGCGATGCGGTGGAGCGCGACCTGGCGGCCGAGCTGGGACTGACGGGAGCGGAAGCGCTGCCGGAAGAACTGCGCGAAGCCGTGACGTACTTTATGAACGGATTGTCGAAGTAGAAGGCCGAAGCGGAAGAACGTTATAATTTGTATGAAAAAAAGCCGTACCGGTGCGCGGACTGCGCGACCGGATACGGCTTTTTCGGCGTGGGAAGCGGCAGCCGCGGCGGTTCTCCCGCAGGGCGGAGAACCCCGCGGCCGCATCGAGCGGAGAGAAGAGAGGCCGGCACGGCTCCGCGCCGCCGTCCGTTTGACGCAGGCCGCCCGAGAGGACTAGATGTCGATCACGACTTTGCCGTGCACGTGCCGGCCGGACTGAAGCTCGACCGCTTCGCGAATCCGCTCCATTGGGAAACTAGCCGCGATAGGCACCCGCACCCGGCCTTCCGCGACCAGGCGGGCGATCTCTTCGATTGCGCCGGGGGCGGCATTGGCGCCGTTTGCCGGCGTAATTCCCTCGACCAGCGCGGCGATCGTGGTGATGCGCCCGTCGGAAACGCCGAGTTCCCGCGCCGCCTGCACCGTGTCGGTTCCGTGCAGGTCGATCGCCGCGGTGATGCCATCGGGAGCCAGGGCGCGCAGCCGCTCGACCAGGCCGTCGCCGTAGGCGACCGGCTCGGCCCCGAGCGCGCGCAGGGCATCGGCCGAGGCCGCCGATCCGGTTCCGATGACCCGCGCGCCCGTAAGCCGGGCAAGCTGGACGGCGAACACGCCGACTCCGCCTCCCGCGCCGCCGATCAGCACCGTGTCGTCAGGGCCGAGCTTGACCACGTCCAGGGCGGCGGAGGCTGTGCAGCCCGCGATCGTAAGCGCGGCGGCGGTTCGGTCGTCGACGCCTTCCGGGGTATGATGCGCGTCGCCGCCTGCCGCGATCGTCCCGGCCGTGTCGATGATAACGTACTCGGCGACCGAGCGGGAAAGAGCTCCGCCGAACACCCGGTCCCCGATGGCGAACCCGGTTACGCCTTCGCCGACCCGGTCCACGACCCCGGCATAATCGGTCCCGAACCCGGACGGCAGGTTCAAACCGAACCGGGCGGCGGTATCCGGATCGGAGGTCATAAACCAGTCCATCGGGTTCAGGCCGGCCGCCCTAACGCGGACGCGGATTTGTCCCGACCCGGCCTGCGGCACGGGAATTTCGCGGATACGAAGAACCTCGGGGCCTCCGAACGAATCAAGCTGCACCGCTCGGTTCGCAGCGGCCGAAGGATCGAAGCCCGTTTCTTGAGTACGCATATAAAATCCTCCTTTTAAACGATAAAATCTTAGTTTCAAGTTACTTTTATGATAAAATGTAACTTGTAGATCGAATCGTATCATAGCGCTTATTTAAATACAATATATATTATTTGTAACTTGTTACGAAAGATCATGGTTTTGCTTTTGCATCGGCCTATCGAAAACGCCCCCGGCCGTCCCGTTAAGGAAGTCGAGGGCGCAGCTTATTCGTTTATTTGTCCGGAGCCGGGTCCGGATTTTTCAGTCCTCTAATCAGCAGATTGATGACGGACTCGATATCCTGTTTGCGCTGCGGATCTTCGAAAGTGTTCGGGTTGATAAAAACGCTGGTTGCAAAATATACGGTTCTTGCCGCCCGGCCGGGGGAATCCGTGAAAAATATCCCTTCGGACATCCCTTGAACGATACTTTCTTCGATCCGCTTGATGCCTTCTTCTATACTTTTTTCGATGACTTCCACCGAGCTGTGCGCGACTTTGAGATAATTTGCGAACATCTCCGGGTCGCTGGCCGCGCTGCGGCGTTTGGTTTCCGCAAAGTCTTCGAGCAGGCGAAACAGTTTGATGTCGGCGGGATGATCTTCTTTTAAAATAGCTTCCGAAGTCGCGTTCATGCCTGCCAGCCAGCGTTCGGTAACCGCATTCCAAAGAGCGCTTTTCCCGTTATAGTATCGATACAAAGCGGCGTGAGTGACGTTTAACGACTTCGCCACATCGGAAATATTCGCTTTCTCCGGCCCGAAACGGCGGATCACTTCTTCGGTTGCGCCAAGAATGATTTCTTTGTCCAACGGGGTTTTCTTCAAATGAATGACCGCTTTCCTGTTTTATTTCCGAGTATAGCACGTTTGATTGCGAGTTTCGAATTACATGATTCGTAACATCGGCAAAATAAAACCGGACAGACGGCGATTCGACGCGTCGGCTTCGGCGGGGTCCAAAGCCGTCAGTACGGCTGGTCGGGGTACCAGCGCGCCGCGTCAAGCTGCGGCGAAGAAGCCGGCGCGCCGCGTCCGGACGCTTGGGCTTCGTCCAGCTTTTTTTCCAGCTTCGCGATATCGAGCACCGCGAACGAGCCCGAAGCGGAGCCGACATAGAGTTTGCCGTGTTGGACATTGAGCAGTCCCTCGGCCGTTCGGGTTTCCATCGTCTCGGGATAACCGAACCGAAAACCGTCCAGGCGTCCGATCTGTTCGCCGGTCTTTTTATCGAACGCCAGCAGATCGTCGTTGTACGGCAGCAGCAGATAATCTTCCAGCAGAGCGAACGCTCCGGTGCCGTACGTGAAATTCATGTTCGGGTAGAAGCCGTTCGTCCGCGCTTTCCAGAGGGTTTGCCCGGAGTCCCTGGTAAGCGCCGAAGGAATCTGGTTGACGACCGCGTACAGCGTCTCGCCTTCGAGTTTGCCGTGCTCGATCAGCCCGGGCAGCGTCCACAGCTCGCGTCCGGAAGCAGCGTCGACCAGCGAGGTTTGCAGATCAGACGCCTGCGAACGGTAGAAGCCGCCGTCGCCTTTGAATTTTTGCACCAGCAGATAGCCGCCGCCCAAATCCTCCAGCTTTTCCGAATTTCTGTATGGATATCGGGCCAGTATTTTGCCGCTGGAGAGTTCGACTTTTTGCCATTCCGCCTGCGACGTTCCGAACTTGACCCAGCGCGCGGATTCCGGATCGTCGAGCGCGGGAGATAACAACGGGTTCATCGCAGCCGAGCCGCCGATGTCGATCTGCTTGTTGAGCGTGGTGCTCCAGACCGTCCTGCCGGTCTCCGGATCGAGCGCCCGCAAAGCGGTGCCCTGGGCCAGCAGCACGAAAGGATCGCCGCGCTCGTTAAGCAGCCCGAACGACCCGCGGACCTGCTGCTTCCATTTTACGCGGCCGGTGGATTCGTCCAGCGCGATCAGGCTGCCCTGGCCGTCGCGCTTGCCGGAGTTCCGGTACAAGACGACCGAATCGGCCGTGGAAGTAAAGTGAACGGAAGTCTCTGCCGCCTGCTGGAGCTCGTAGCTCCACAGCACTTTGCCGTCGTTCAAGCGGATATGCTCAACACTTTCCGAACCGGTTTCATCCGCGTCGTTGTTCGAATCTGCAAAGGAAGTGTAAGCTTGTCCCGTCGAATCCATAAGGATGCCGGAAGCACCCAATTTCAACTCGCGCTGCCACACGATGCCGCCGCTTGCCCGGTCGAGCAGATAAACCGCCGAGCTGTAATGACCGCCGCTGAATCCGCCGTCGTCGCCGTAGACCAGCAGCTTATCGTCGTCGGCGTACTCCAGATACGCGTAATCCACGTCGATCTTCGTGCGCCAATCGAGTTCGGGCTTGATCGACGGCGTCAGCGTCAGCGGTCTGTAGATCGGGGCAAACGGCTCGTCCTGAAGCCAGGAACGGTAATCCTGCTGCGAATAAGCGGTCAGCGGAAGCAGCCATTTCAGATGCGTCAGCCGTCCTTCGTCCGAGAAGCGGACCAACAAATGCGCGTCCGGCCATTCGTAGCGCCATTCTGTGCCGCCGTCGGTCCAGTGATAGAAGCCTTTTGCATCCGGTTCGTTTCCTGGAGGATTCATAGGCGCGTCCGTCACGGAAAAAGGCACGCCCAGCAGGTCGCGAACGGTTTCTTCGCCCGCGCCCGGCGTCAGCAGACCGTTTATCGCGGCGCGGACTTTTTCGCTGTTTACATCGGAAACGTTCGGCAGTTCGGCGCCGGCGGAAGCCTGCGCGATCGGCGCAAACAGCAGCGCCGCGGCCAGCAGCGCGGCGGAAAGCCGGCGCAATCGGTCGGGTGAGCGAAGCCGTTTCTTCGCCGCGCTCAGATGTGCTGCACGGATGCGGTCGTCTTCAAAAGTATTCGAGGATGAAGTTGAAATCGGGTTGTTCATGCTGCGCCTCCTTGGTGGAGAAGTTTCTCAGTACGGTTGGTTCGGATACCAGCGCGCGGCTTCCCGCTGCGGCGAGTAAGCCGGCGCGCCGCGGCCGGAAGCTTTGGCTTCGTCCAGTGTCTGTTCGAGCTTCGTCGTATCGAGCACCGCGAACGAGCCCGAAGCCGAGCCGACGTACAGTTTGCCGTGTTGGATATTGAGCAGCGAGCGCTGCACAAGGCGATCGTGCGTCTCCGGGTAGCCGAACCGGAATCCGTCGATTCGCCCGATCTGCTCGCCCGTCGCTTTGTCGAACGCCAGCAGATCGCGGTTGTACGGCAGCAGCAGGTAACCGCCGAGGATCGCGAAGGATCCGGCTCCGTCAAGTTTGGCCGTACCCGAATCCGCACCGCTTTCGGCCGCTTTCCAAATCGTGTGTCCCGAATCGAGCGACAGGGCGGAAGGAATCCGGTCGACGATCGCGTACAGGGTCCCGTTCTCGATCCTGCCGTATCCGACCTCGGCGGGCAGCGTCCACAGTTCGCGGCCGGAAGAAGCTTCGACCAGCGAGGTTTGAATCTTCGTCGTTTGCGAAGACGGCTTTTTGTCGTCTTTGGACTGCCGCACAAGCAGGTAACCGCCGCCGATGTCCTCGAACGACGCCGAATCGTTAATGGCATAGCCGGCGAGCGTTTTTCCGCTGAGCAGGTCGATCTTTTTCCAGGATTCGCCTCCGATCTTGACCCAGCGCTCAGGCGGACTTTTTTCCGCAACCGGAAGGTTGGCCGGATTCAACACCGCCGAACCGACCGCATCCGCTCTGCCGATCTCGGCGCTCCAGACCGCTTTGCCGGTGTCGGGGTTCAGCGCGCGCAGCGTCGTTCCCTGAGCGAGCAGGACATACGGATCGTCCGCCCCTTCGTTCAGCAGCCCGAACGGCTCGCGGACCTGCTGTTTCCATTTGACTTGGCCGGTCTTGGAATCAAGCGCCGCGACCGTTCCCAGACCGCCGTATTTTTCCGCTTTGCGGTAGGCGACGACCGTTCCTTGAGCGGCGGCGACAAGCACGCCCTGCCTTGCGGCCGATGGCTCGTAGCGCCATAGAGGTTTTCCGTCGCTCAGCCCAATCTGGTACAGCAGGGGCTCTCCGTTTATCCCGTCGTTTGGCTGATAATTGTCAAAAGTCAGACTTTCGCCTGTCGAGTCGGGCAGAAGCGCAGGAAAGTTCCAGCCGACGTCGCGTTTCCACAGGGTTTTGCCGCTGACGCGGTCCAGACCGTAGATCACGGAACTCATATGAAAGCCGCTGAATCCGCCGTCGTCGCCGCGGACAAGCAGCATATCGTCATTGGCGTATTCTAGGTAAGCGTAATCCACGTCGATATTCGCGCGCCAGTCGAGTTCGGGCTTGATCGACGGCGTCAGCTTGAGCGGACCGGATAAGATTTCGTAAGGCTGAGGCCGAAGCTCGCCGCCGGACGATTCCGGTTTGGAAGAAGGATTCGGCAGAATCCAGTTCCGGCCGGTGAGTTTTCCTTTCTCCGAAATGTAGACCAGCAGATGGGCATCCGGCCATTCGTAACGCCATTCTTCGCCGCCGTCCGTCCAACGGTGCAAGCCGTCTTTGCCCGGATCGGAAGGCCAGACCATAGGCGCTTTTGTTATCGAAAAAGGCTCGCCGAGCAGACTGAGCACCGACTGCTCGCCCGCGCCCGGCTTCAGCCGGGCATCTATTGCGGCGCGGCCCTTTTCGCTGTTTACATCGGAAACGCTCGGCGGTTCGGCGCCGGCGGAAGCCTGCGCGATCGGCGCAAACAGCAGCGCCGCGGCCAGCAGCGCGGCGGAAAGCCGGCGCAGCGCAGCGCCGGCTCCGGAACGGCCGATTGCCGAAAAGCCGGCGCCGGACGCAGGTATACGCTGCGGTCCCGAAGCGCGGGACGGCAAAAAGGACGTCGAAGTCTGCGGCTCGACGCCTGCGATAACGGGATCGTTGGTTAAAGCATAATGCAAGGCGAATTCGTCGATGTCGGAATCGTTCATGCTGCACCTCCGTGCGGAGTATTGGGCAGAAGCGGCGGAACTCGCCCCCTGCTTCTGCTTAATAGACTTCCGCTCCCGAAAAAGAGTTGCACAAACGGCGAAGCTTCTTCATAAGCAAAGTTCATGGCAAATAACTGCCCCAGTACCGCTATTTTTCGCAAAATCGCGCTTTTCGCTCAAATAACGTTTCCGGTACATCTATTTCGCCGCCGGCACGCATCAATTTGGCAGTTTCGTGAAAATAGATATACGTGCGCCGTTATTTTCAAATCGGGCGGCTTGTTCTCGAAAATAAGGGGATCTGCGCAGTTCTTTCCGCGCGGCTGCGATGATGCCGCTCCTTTGCCGCGTCGCCCCGCACTGCCTAAGACAGCCGGGCCCCCGGCGTGCTTTCCAGCGTGCGCAGCAGATCTTCGCCGGCCGGCAGGCCGAGGCCTTCGTAGGCGACGAGCACGGCTCCGGCCGCCGGGGACAGACGCGGCGGCGACCAGAGGAAGCGCCGGAACGGCTGGGTGCACTGGAGCTCCTGGATGCCGGAGCGGAAATACTCGCTGTCCGCGACGCTGCCGGTCTGCGAGATGCGGATATCCGGGCCGGCGAAGAACGCCGCCAGCAGGCTTGCGCCCACGCCGATCTGGCGCAGCGCTTCGGCGCATACCCGCTCCGCGAGCGGAGCGCCCGCTTCCGCTTCGCGCGTAACGACCGGCGCGAAAGCGCCGAACAGCCGGTCGCGCCGGGCCGGGTCCAGGCCGAAGCCCCGGCTGCCGGATTCGGCCAGTTCAAGCGTCGAGCCCGCGCCGAAATGGCTCAGCATATCGCGCAGCAGCGCCTCGTCGCCCGCGCCGGTGCCGCCGGCCAGCGCTTCGTAGACCGCTTCGTACGAAATAAACCGCGCCGCGGCCGCGGCGTAATGGCCGAAATCGTAATTGCGCAGCCAGTCGCCCCGCTCGGTGTGGCCCAGCAGGATCGCGCCCGTGCCGGCCGCGATCAGAATGCCGGGGCTGCCCGCAAAAGCGCCGCGATGCGCGATGACCGCGTCGTTGACATGCCGGGACGGGCAGTTCAGCCCGATGCCGCCGGTCAGGCGCTCGACCCAGCGCAGATCGTCCGCGTCGTCGTAGCCGGCTACGCCCGCGGCCAGGAACATCGCGTCTTCCGGCGCGCGGCCCGCGCGCCGCAGCGCTTCGCGCACCAGCGAACGCAGCGGTTCGGGGTCGCGCTGGTCTTTGGGCCGCAGCGAAGAACCGTTCTTGACATAGGCGAGCACATGGCCCGACAGGTCCGCGATCATCGCCCGGATATTCGTCCCGCCCATATCGAGTCCGACGACCACGGCATTCGCATTGATGTGTTCCAGCATGGATAACGTTCCTCCTTGAAATAACGAATATGTACGTACCCGAATTGTAACCGCCTGCCGGCTTTTCATCAAACCTTCAAACGCCCGAAGCCGCCAGGCGGTGACTCCGCCCGATTTTTCGACTACAATTCAAACACAGGCAAACGACCGGGCAAAACCGGACAGGACATTCATTTCCGGCGATGACAGTCAATCAAGCGAACGGGGGAGCACAGTGGGAACGGAAACGGCTAAAACCAAACCGGATACGGCAAAATGGGCGGAGCACGCCGCCCTGCAGCACGAAATCGGCGAAGTCGCGGAGCACGAAGCGCTGCGGGAGAATGGGGAACCGATCGTCAAGATTACGGCGGCGGACGGGAATGTATATGTGCTAAAAGGCGTTCCGGCCGAAGGCCGCGAAGGATTTCGCCACTTGACCGGGGACGGCCTGGAGCGGCAGGGACAATGGTGCGGCGCGATGGCCGATGCCGGGCTTCCGCTGATGCGCAGACGGCGCAGCCGCGCAGGGCGGTATTTCGCCGTGCTGGAAGAAGGCGGAAGCCGCTGGCTGACCACGCTGGAAGACTTTGCGCCGGGCGGCGAGTTCGTCTGCCGGGAGATCGGCGATATTCGGCGCATCGGACGATTGCTGGGGCGGATGCACGCCGAAAGCGAACGCGCCGGCATCCTGTTCGGACACGGCACAAGCTGGAGTTTGTTCGGAGGCAATGCGAGCGAGGAGCTGGGTCCTTACGACGAGAATGAAAAAGGATTCGACGAGATCGCCGGACTGCTGCGCTTCGCGGGATGCGACGGTGGACTACTTGAAAGAATCGGGCAGCTCTATACGTCGAAAAGAACCGCCCTGCGAGAGCTCTGGAAGAGCCTGCCGCAGGCCGCGGTTCAGGGCGATTTCTGTCCGTACAATATAATATGACGGTTGGCGAAGACGGCCGTATCGCCGGCGTTTTCGATGTGAATATCGCCGGCGACGAAGTGCTGGTCGGCGAATTGTGCGCGCTGCTCGTCTATTACGCGCTGATGTACCCGCCGGCCGGAATGGACGCGGACGCGATCATGGAGGGACTGCTGAGCGCTTACACCGCCGTCCGTCCGTTAAGCGAAGACGAGCGGGGCGCAATCGCGCCTCTGCTGCAAATCCTGCCGCCTTTTCGCTTCGAACGGGTTCGCGAGCTGCGCCGTTTGATTGCGGCCGGAGTCGAAGACCCGAACGGGGCGGAATCCCAAGCGGAGCGGAAAGCGCGGACGAACGGCCGGGAAGAGGTCGATGTTTTCGCGCGGGATACGATACTCCGGCTCGAACGGATCTATCCCGGCGCTTCCGGGATTAATCCAGCGTTTTGACCATCAGCAGATGCGGAATGCCGTCTTCCATAAACTCTTCGGAGCCGCGGGAATAACCGAGCTTTTCGTAAAAACCGGCGGCCTGCGTTTGACCGTGCAGTTTGGCTTTATTCAGTCCGTCCGCGCGCGCCAGCTCTTCGAGCCTGGCGATCAGCAGCCGGCCGAGACCGTACTTGCGGTACGGCTGCAAAATGCAGATGCGTTCCAGCTTGGCACAGCCGTCCGCACGGCGCAGCCTCGACGTCGCGACCGGAACGTTTCCGTCGAAAGCGAGGATATGCCGGACTTCCGGCCGCAGAACGTCCCATTCGTCGAACTCGTCTTCCAGGGCGACGCCCTGCTCGTCGACGAATACGGTTTTGCGGATATTTTTGCAGGATTGAAGCTGTTCTTCGTTGGCGGCATCCCGCAGTTCGAACTTCATGAGAAGACCTTCTTTCTGGTATAATGGGAATGAGTGTTTGGTCGAATGCTGTAACGAGGACCGGGTGCCCGAGGGTATTCGGCCGTCCAGCGTTTTATTATACGGAGTATGCGGCATAAATTGAATCTCGGGTTCGCCGAGGGGAGGAAAAATCGTGAAGGAAGTGCTGCGCGAAATCGAAGCGGTCGCCCGATGCTCCGAAGCGATCAGCAGTATCGAGTTCAAGCATCTCAAGCTGTCCCGGGGCCTGCATCTGTACCTGACGTTCGTGTGCGAGAATCCGGGCACGGCGGCGGGGGAAGTGCCGGACCGGCTCAAAGTCAAGCGCGCCGCGGCGGCCCGGGCGCTGCAGAAGCTGGAAGACGACGGACTGATCCGGAGCCGCGAAGCGTCCGATCTGCGCAAGGACAAGCGGGTGTATCCGACCGAACCCGGCAAGTCGGCTTACCTGTTTATCCGCGAAGAAGGACAGTATTCGGACCGTTCTTCGCTGCGCGGACTGTCGCCGGAAGAAACGGAGCGGCTGCTCGATATGCTGTACCGGATTCGGCTCAACGTGGAGAAGGACTGGCGCTTTGTGCAAAAAGGCGGCCGCCGTCCGTATATCCACGATTATTACGACCGGCTGGTCGCCGCTGCGGACGAAGACTCCGCCGCGGGCGGCGCTTCTTCCGATGCGCCGCCCGCGGGCCGGTCCGAGGGCGAACGGGAGACCGCGCCGCCGGCCGGCCCGGTTCCCGATTCCGGCGAAAACGCGCCCCGCGGAAACGGCGGGCTGTGGACGTTCGAGGAAACCGCCGAGGAAGCGCGCCGGGCCGCCGATCCGGAAGATCCGTCATAAATCAAGCGAAAGGAGCGGGTGCCGTTGCTGAGCGTACCGCCGTCCTCTTTTATACTGACTCCTTATGTCGCCAAGATCGTCTGCGAACCGGGCTGGAAATGGCAAAAACGCGAGCAGCCGCTGCAAAATTTCGATCTGTTCTACGTGTGGAGCGGCGAAGGCGAGCTGCTGCTAAACGACGAACCGCACAAGATCGGCAAAGGAAGCTGCTTCCTGTTCCGGCCGGGCGACCACACGAGCGCTACGCACAATCCGCAGAAACCGCTCGTGCTGACGTATATCCATTTCAATGTCGAAGCCGAAGCGTACGAGATTCCCCAGGCGTACCGCGTGCTGCGCGAAACGGTGGATTTCGAGTACCTGCTGTCGCGCTACGTGCGCGTTTTTCTGAACGAAACGTACGGAATGGAGGAAGAAGCGCGCCTGCTGCTCAAGCAGATGATGATCCACCTGCTGCGCGGCGACCGGGAAAAGCCGTCTGTCCGCCGCGGCAGCAATCATCTGTACGAAGTGGTGCACGAAGCGGCCAACTACGTCCGCCAGCATCCGAGCCTGGCGCACCGCGTCGAGGATCTGTCCGCGCGAGCCGGCTTGTCGCCGAGATATTTTTCCGCGAAATTCAAAGAACTGCTCGGCACGTCGGTGCAGTCGTACATCATCAAAATGCGGATCGAACGCGCGCAGCATCTGCTCGGTCACGCGGGCATGAACGTAACGGAAGTGGCGGAAGCGCTGGGCTACCGGGATATATTCTTTTTCAGCCGGCAGTTCAAGCAGTATACGGGGAAAAGCCCGTCCGAGATCCGCTGAGCGGCGCGTCCGCACCGCAAGAAAGCCGGAGCCGCGGGCCCGCCCCGGACGAATTTTCTTCGGTAAGCCGATAACTAAAATTTTGGGTTTTCGTCGTTCCCGCTGTTTTGAAGCTGACGCCGAAGGGTAATAACTCGTTAGCTTTCATCTGCCGGGTTCAAAGCGCGGGGATGGGGAAGGAGGAGTCAGTATGCTGATCAGACGTCGGGTACGCAGCGGGGCGGGACGCACCGGTGGCAATGCTATTTTCCGCAATCGTTTGCGCCGGGTCAAAGCCGCCGAACAGAGCGAGCTGTGGTTCTAACGAATCTCTACGGATGCCTATAATGATAGCGAATATATATGCGTAACAGTGACATCGTTTATACGCGCCTCGCGCCGCTTTGCTTGTTCCGATCGAGCGTCGGACCAACAAGACGGGGCGCGGAAGAAGCGTACATAAGTTTGAAACGGAGAGCGGCTTTTCGGCAGAAGTGATGATGCCGGGAAGCCGCTTTCGGCCGTGGACGCGGCCGGGAGCCGGAAAGAGAGGGGAGCCGGATGAAGCGAATCGAGGAGGAAACGGCGGCGACGGCAAAGCGCGGCGCGGGCATTCCCGAACAGGTGGCGATCGTGACGGGAACGACGAGCGGTTTCGGGCTGCATATTTGCATCGAATTGGCCCGTTCGGGCGTGATCGTGATCGCCGGAATGCGCCGCCCCGAAGCGGGCGGCGAACTGAAGAAAGCGGCGCTTGGCGCGGATCGGGGAAGTCCGGCGGAGAGCGACAGCGCCGCGGATAAGGCGGATCGGGATTTTGCGCCGGCAGCCGATCTGGAGCCGCTGGGCGAAGGCCCGGTGTCGAGGCTGATCCGTCCGATCCGGCTGGACGTATGCGACGAGAACCGCGTGCGGGAAGCGGTGGAGCTTGTGGCCGCGGAGTACGGACGGATCGATATTCTGGTCAACAACGCAGGGATGGCGATGGGCGGATTTATCGAAGAGATTCCGCAGAGCGGCTGGCGCGAGCAGTTCGAGGTCAACGTGTTCGGCCTGATCGCCATGACGAGCGCGGTGATTCCGCATATGCGCGAAGCGCGCCGCGGCTGCATCGTGCAGATGAGCAGCGTCAGCGGAGCGATCGGGCTGCCCGGCTACGGGCCCTACGTGTCGTCCAAATTCGCGGTCGAAGGCTTCAGCGAAACGCTCGCGCTCGAACTGGCGCCTTACGGCGTCCGCACCTATGTGCTGGAGCCCGCTTCGTACCGGACGCCCATCTGGGACAAAGGCTTCGCCGGTATTCACCGCGCGGAGAACTCGCCGAACGCCGCCGCGCTGGATCGCATGCTGGACATGTCGCGCGCCAGCGCGGAAAGCGGCGGCGATCCGCGCGACGTGGCGAAGCTGGCGGCGGATCTGGCGCTGGGCCGCCGGGGACGCGGGCGCTTCCGCTACGTCGTCCCGCGCGGAGCGGCGCTGCTCGCGGCGCTCAAGAAGCGCCTGCCGTTCCGCCTGGTGCAGGCGGTTATGCTGCGGATCCTGCGGCGGGGCATGAAGCCGCCGCGTTGACCGCGCCGGCCGCGTCGAAGCATGGCAAAAGCGGGCGGCAGGAATTCTGCGGCCCGGCGCGCGTTCGCCCGGCCGCGCGCAGCCGCATGGGAAATTTACATATTGCGCCTGCGCGCAAAACTGTGTATGGTAAAAGGCAACTGCATAACGATACGGGGGTCCGGGAGAGCCGGACTGAGATTGAAGCCGAACTTTGCCGCTTCTGACCGTTAATCTGATCTGGGTCATGCCAGCGTAGAGAATTCGTATCCGTCCGTGAATCGGCGGCTTTCTGCGCATTTTTATGCCGGAAAGCCGCTTTTTTGTTTGTACGGCGCCGAAAGACCGGGAGAACCCTGCGTCGTTAGCGCAGAATCGGACCCGCTTTAGCCGACCGCTGTTCCATGGCGTCCGGCCGCGGCGGGTTACGCCAATCGAAGACGGGAGAATGAAGAAAATGAGTACGCAAATTTCGGGCGCGGGCGCGCGCCGCAAAGGATTGACGCTGACGGATGTGCTGGTGACGGTCGTGGTGTCGCTGGTGCTGGGCGTCGTGTATCACGTATGGAGTTCGGTTTACAGTCTGGTGTCGGTGCTGTTCGTGCAGTCCGACGAGCTGGTGTACGGCATGTGGTTCGCCGCTTCCACGCTGGCGTTCCTGCTGATCCGCAAGCCGGGCGTGGCGCTGATCGCCGAGATCGCCGCCGCGCATCTGGAGATCGCGTTCGGCAGCGCCTACGGAATTCAGCTGCTGCTGTACAGCGTCGTTCAAGGGCTGGGGGCGGAGCTGGTGTTCGCGGCGTTCCGCTATCGCAAATCAAGCGCCTTCGTCGCCGGACTGGCCGGAATCGGCGCGGCGGCGGGCTCGCTGCTGATCGATATTTATTACGGCTACGTCGAGGATTACGCGACCTGGCTGCTGATTGCCAAATACGCCATGCGCGCGGTCAGCTCGTTCGTGATCGCGGGCTATCTGATGTATGCTCTTGCGAAGCTGCTGGAGCGCGCGGGCGTGACCCAGTCGCTGCGGCCGGTGGACCGCAAAGAATACGACGCGCTGAACGATTGAATACAACGCGGACCCGCCTAGGGCGTGTCTTCAAACCTCGATGGAAGCAGGTTTGAAGACACGCGCTAATGACGAGCGGAAAAAGCAAAGCGGGAAAGGGGAGGACCGGAGATGAAAAAAGCGGCGATGGATATAGCGATAGAAATAGAGCCGGGGCTTGAAACGAAGCGCGGGAAAGAAGCCGGCCGCGAAGCGAAGACCAAAGCCGGAGAGCCGCATGGCGCGGCTCCGGATGCAGACGCGCAAACGCAAAGCGGGTATCCGGACGGAACGACTCCCGCCGGAACGATCGATCGCGAAGCGGAAGGGGAAGCGCGGCGTCAACCTCCGGAAGCGGCCGCTTCCGAAGAGTACGCCGCGGAGGTCCGGGCGCTGCGGCTGAAGTTCCCTGGTACGCAGCAGCTGCTGTTTCGCGATCTGTCGCTGGAGATTCGCCGCGGGGAGAAAGTGCTGCTGCTCGGGCCGAGCGGCTGCGGCAAGTCGACGCTGCTCCAGGTGCTCGGCGGCGTGATCCCGCGCGTGACCGAAGTGCCGCTCAAAGCCGAACGCCTGACGGTTCCCGATTCGGCGGGCCTCGTGTTCCAGGACCCGGACACGCAGTTCTGCATGTCTTACGTGGACGAAGAGCTGGCTTTCGTGCTGGAGAACCTCGCGGTGCCGCGCGGGGAGATGGATGCGCGGATCGAAGCCGCGCTGCGCGAAGTCGGACTGGACCTGCCCGATCGCCATATGCCGATCGGCGATCTGTCGCAGGGGATGAAGCAGCGGCTGGCGCTGGCTTCCGTTTTGCTGCTGGAGCCGGATGCGCTCCTGCTCGACGAGCCGTCCGCGCTGCTCGACCCCGAAGGGCGGCGGACGATCTGGGAAGCCGTGCGCCGGGTATCGGCGCGGCGCACGGTCATTATCGTGGAGCACCGGATCGAGGAGGTGCTGCACTGGGTGGACCGGATCGTGCTGCTTCGGTCCGACGGTTCGATCCTGGCCGACGGCGCGCCGGCCGGGCTGTTTGGCCGCTATCGCGCGGAGCTGCGCGAATACGGCGTCTGGTATCCCGGGGCGTGGGACGACGCCTACGGCGGCGCGGAAGCCGGCGCGGCCGACCTGGCGGCCGAGAACGCGCGCCGCGGGGCTCCGGCGGACGGCGAAGCCGAAAGCCCGGCCGGCACGCAGCGGCCGGGCGGGGAAGCGAACGCGCCGCGAATGGCGGCGCGTCCCGCGGGAAGAGCCGCGCCCGGCGGCGGAGAAGCGCGCGGCGAAGCTCCCGCGGCGGGCGCTCCGCTGCTGCGGCTGCGGGACTTTCGCGTGCGGCGCGGCGGGCGCACGGTGTGCGCGGCCGAAGCCGCTGAGGTTCTGCCGGGCGACCTGATCGCGCTGGTCGGCCCCAACGGAGCGGGCAAAAGCTCGCTGCTGCTCGGGCTTATGGGCTTGCTTGCGCACGAAGGCGTATGCGAATTCGGCGGAATCGCGCCGGCCGGCAGGCGCGCGGCGCGGGAGACGGCGGCGAAGCACGCCGCCTTTGTATTCCAGAATCCCGAGTTCCAGTTCGTGACGAACCGGGCGCTGGATGAAGTGGCGTTCACGCTGCGCAGCGAAGCGGAACGCGCGCTGCGCGCCGGGCGCCGTCCGCTGCTCGGCCGCCGGCCGAAGCCGGACGCCGCGGCCGAGAGCGGGATGCTGCGGCGCTCGCGCGGCGAGCTGGCGCGCTTCGGACTTGCCGGCTTCGAAGACCGGCATCCGTATCTGCTGTCGCTCGGCCAGAAGCGGCGGCTCAGCGTCGCTTCGGCCGTCGTCTCGGACAAGCCGCTGCTGCTGCTCGACGAGCCGACGTTCGGGCAGGACGCCCGAAACGCCTTTGCCATCCTCGATCTGTGCGAGCGTCTGCGGGCGTCCGGGCACGCCGTCCTGATGGTCACGCACGAGCTGGAGATCGCGGACCGGCTCGCTACGCAGATCTGGCGGATCGAAGGCGGTCGGCTGGTGTCGGCCGAGCATACCGGGCGCTCCCGAAGCGGCGGCGCTTTTGTATCGCTTGTTTCGAAGGAGGGAACGGAATGAAACGCTTCTTCGAACCGTCTTATACGACCTGGCTGCACCGGGCGAATCCCGCGCTGAAGCTGATCTTGTTCGTCGCGCTGTTTGTAATGACGATGTTCGTGCATCATATCGACGCGTCGTTCTACCTGGCCTGCGCTTTCCTGCTGCTGCTGTTTGTGTGTTCGGGCTATCCGCTCTGGAAAACGGCGCTGCTGACGGCGGGCTTTGCGCTCGTCTTCGTCTCGGCGTCGCTGACCATGATCCTGTTCGGCAAAGGCGCAGAGATCTGGTGGTCGTTCGGTCCGATTCATATTTCCAAAGAAAGCTTCTACCGAGGCCTGCATCTGGGCTTTCGTTCGATCGCGTTCGGCTGCCAGGGGCTGCTGTTCGTGCTGACCAGCTCGTCGACCGGGCTGTTCTACGCCCTGATGCAGCGCTTGAAGCTGAGTCCCAAATACGCTTACAGCTTTATGGCCTCGATCCGGCTGCTGCCGATGGTCGGCGAAGAACTGCGCATCCGGCGCGAAGCGCTCGCGGTGCGCGGAGCCGGCGGATCTTCCGGCCTCGGCGGCCTGCTGCGCCTGCCCGAGCGCTACGCGCTGCCTCTGCTTGCGCAGAGTATCCGCCGCGCGCAGCGCACCGCCGCCGCGATGGAGGTCAAGCGCTTCGACGCCGGCCGCCGGCGG
This sequence comes from Saccharibacillus sp. CPCC 101409, assembly GCF_030518235.1. Taxonomy (GTDB): domain Bacteria; phylum Bacillota; class Bacilli; order Paenibacillales; family Paenibacillaceae; genus Saccharibacillus. Next base: position 168,559 of record NZ_JAULSA010000006.1, read on the forward strand.
ACGTATTACTACCCTTCGCCCGTCACCGCAAACGACGCCGCGGCGCTTCTGCTGCTGGCCGCCGCCGTCGCGGCGGCGTTCCTGCTGGCGCGGAACCTGCCGGTATTCGGATTGGGCGATATGCGAATGGACCCATGAATTTCGCCGCTTTCCCGAGCAGCCCGGACCGTTTCACGGCTCCGGGCTGCTTTTTGTTTGTTTCGAAGTCGCGGCAATGGCCGTTTATCCGCTGGGATCGGTCCAAATTGATGCGGATAAACAGCGGAGTCAATCAACGTTCCCGGCGCCAAAAGTGCGAAAATCGAAGAAGTGGGGTAAGCTTGAGACACCGAAGGTCTGGCCTTCTTCACGGCAGAGGCCGGCGGAAAAGGATGGAAAGGGTGTGCGCGATGATCGGCGAGGACGGATTGTTGGAAACAAGGACGGCGGAGCGGCTGAGCGTGGAGGTCTACGAAAGCCGGCAAGCGATGGGGGAAGCCGCGGCGGCGCGGGCGGGAAGCGCCGTGCGGGAACTGCTGGAGGAACCGGGCCGGCGGGTCAGAATGGTATTCGCCGCCGCTCCTTCGCAGAACGAACTGTACGAAGGACTGATCCGGGAAACAGGAATCGACTGGTCCCGGGTCGAAGCGTTTCATATGGACGAGTATCTCGGGCTGGACGCGGAAGCGCCGCAGAATTTCGGGAATTACCTGACCGGACGGCTGTTCGGCGCGGTAAAGCCGGGACGGGTCGAACTGCTGGACGGAACCGCCGATGCGGATCGGGAATGCGCGAGATATTCGGAGCTGCTGGGCGAAGCTCCGATCGATATCGTATGTCTGGGAATCGGCGAGAACGGCCATATCGCGTTCAACGACCCGCCCGTAGCGGACTTCGACGATCCCGTGACGGTCAAAGTCGTGCAGCTCGACGAAGCCTGCCGGCGCCAGCAGGTGAACGACGGCTGCTTCTCCGCGTTGGAAGAAGTGCCGACACAAGCGCTGACGCTGACGGTGCCGGCTTTGATGGCGGGCGCGCAGCTGTTCGGCATCGTGCCGGGCGCATCCAAACGGGAGGCGCTTGGAGCGGCGCTCGAAGCTCCGATCGGCACGGGCTGTCCGGCGACGATTCTGCGCACCCATCCGAATATCGTGCTGTTTGCGGACAAGGAGGCGTTCGGACGATGACGGCCGCGCAGGAAGAACGGGGCGGTCATCGGCGAAGCGTCATTGTGGGCAGGCACTACGGAAGCGGCCGCCGGATCGAAATAACCCTGGACGGCGGTACGATCGCGGCCGTAACCGAACTTTCGGACGAAGCGGAGCCGGAAAAAGCGGACGGCGATCTCTGGCTTGCGCCGGGACTGGTCGATCTCCAGGTGAACGGCGGCATGGGCATCGACTTCAATACGCTGCCGCTGCATCCCGGCAGGGTATCGGAGCTGTCGCGGCGGCTTCTGGCGGGCGGAGTCACCAGCTTCTGCCCGACCCTGATCACCAACAGCTTCGAGGCGATCGCGGAAGCGGCCGCGGCGATTGCGGCCGCCGCGCGGCTCGATCCGGCCGGCGCTATTGCGGGCATCCATCTGGAAGGGCCGTTTCTGTCGCCGGAAGACGGGCCGCGCGGCGCGCATCCGGCGGAGCATATCCGGCCGCCGGATTGGGACGAATTCCGCCGCTGGCAGGATGCGGCGGAAGGGAGGATCGCGATCGTGACGATCTCGCCGGAATGGCCGGAAGCGCCCGGCTTTATCGCCCGGTGCGGCGAAGCGGGCGTGATCGCCTCGATCGGCCATACCGCGGCTTCGCCGGAGCAGATTCGCGAAGCCGTCGCCGCCGGCGCCCGCATGTCGACGCATCTGGGCAACGGCGCGCATCTGAGCCTGCCGAGGCATCCCAATTATTTGCTGGAACAGCTGGCGGCCGACGAGCTTTACGGCTGCATGATCGCCGACGGGTTCCATCTGCCGCCCGCGCTGCTCAAGATTATTCTGCGCATGAAAAAAGAGCGGGCGATCCTGGTCAGCGACGCGGTTTCGCTCAGCGGAATGACGCCGGGCCGCTATAAGCTCCATATCGGCGGGGAAGTCGTACTGACGGAGGAAGGCCGTTTGCACCTGGCGGGCAATCCGGGACTGCTTGCCGGCTCCGCCATGCAGCTGGCCGACCAGGTGTCTTATCTGCTGGAGACCGGTCTCGCCGGCCTGGAAGAAGCGTGGAACTGCGCTTCGCTGCATCCGGCCGCGCTGCTGAATCTGCCGCAGGCGGCGGGCCTGGCCGCCGGAGCGCCGGCGGATCTCGTCGGCTTCCGCCGCGAAGGCGCCCGGTTGAAGCTGGAGGGTTCCTGGAAGAACGGAATCGAACTGCCGCCGCATGCGGAACGTCAAGAACGTCAAGACGGGTAGTTTGTCTTCCTTGACCGGCGAGTTTTCGTCCGGCTGAACCCGTGAATCTATGAATCCGTGAATCCATTGGAGACTTTACGCACGAGTCGGATGCGAAGTCTCCGGCGGACGAACGACGTATCTATTCAACACAAACGATTAGGAGGAGAATTATGAATCAGTTACTGCCGCAGCCGCAGCGTTTGCGCAGGAAGACGGGAAAGCCTTTTCGAATCGGTAAGGACAGCGTATTGGAACTGGTCACGGAACGCCAGGAACCGAGACTTGAACGGCACTGCCGCCGGGCGTTTCCCGAAGCCCAATTGTCCTGCATCGTCGGCGGCAGCGGATATTCGCTGTGTATCGGCGCATCCGGCAGCGAGGACGGGAGCGAATCGCAAGCGCCGCGGCAAGAGGCGGCTGCATCCAGCCGGGAACAGGGCTACCGGCTGGAGGCGGCCGAGGAGCGGATACATATCGTCGCGCCGGATGCGGCCGGCTTGTACTACGGGCTGCAAACGCTGCTGCAGCTGCCGGATTCGCAGGGGAATATCGATCCGGTCGTCATCGAAGACTGGCCGGATACCCGCCTGCGCGCGATGAACTACGATCTTCGCCAGAATTTTTCCAAGCCGGAGCTGCTGATTCGCTACCTGGCCGATTTCGCCCGCTATAAGATCAATGCGCTGCTGATCGAATACGAGGACAAGTTCCCGTTTCGCAAGTATCCGGAGCTGACGCATCCCCTGCACGCGCTGAGCGAGGAGCAGCTGCAAGAACTCCAGAGTCGGGCGCACGAGCATTTTATCGAGATTATTCCGCTGCAGCAGAGCTTCGGGCATCTGGAATACGCGCTTCGGCGCGACCGGTGGCGGCATCTGCGCGAGACGGAAGCTTCGATCGGCGAGATTTGTCCGTCGCGGCCGGAATCGTACGAGCTGGTCACGGACCTGCTGGAAGAAATGATGGAAGCGCATCCGGATTCGCCGTATATCCATCTGGGCTGCGACGAAGTATACAGCCTGTGCGAATGCGAAGAGTGCCGGGAAGCGTTCGGCGGTATCCGGGAACGCGCGTTTATCGCTTTTCTGAACCGGCTGATCGAATTCGCGGCGACCCGCGGCAAAACGCCGATCTTCTGGCACGATATGCTGGACAAATGTCCGCCCGGGGAACTGGCAGCGCTGGACCCGCGGAGCGTGGCGATGATCTGGATCTACAACGGAAGGGAGATCGAGTCGCAGGTCGCGGCGATGGCGGACAAGTTCCGGGCGCTGGGCATCGGGGTGATGGGCGCGCCGGCCGTCCGGAGTTTCGAAGGGGTGGAACATCAGAACTATCCGCTGCTCGCGAACCGAACGGATAATTTGCTCCAATGGAACCGGGCGGCGGAAACGCTGGACATCGGCTGCATGGTGGCGACGAACTGGACGGCGACGTTCAGCCTCGGTTATCCGTACGGCATTTTCGAAACGACCTGGTATCCCATGCTGCTCCACGCCGAGCTGTCCTGGAACCGCAAAGTCGATACCGGCACGTATATCGCCCGTTTTCTGGAACGGTTCCACGGCATTCCCGCGGACAGGGCGCGCGTGCTTCAAGGAAACCTCAGGCTTGAGGACTACTACGAACTGGCCCGGAAACTGCCGGACGAAGCGCGCGTCAACCCGGACGTCGCCGAGCTGATTGCGGTCATGCACGATTACGAAGCCGCCACGGACCGCTCGCGCGCCGCCCATAAATATGCGTATCGGCTGGAGCTGTATCCGGGCGACGAAGCCGAGCGGCATAACCTGCTGGACATTTACCGGCGCAACCGCCGGGGCCGGGAAGAAGTCCGGCCCCGCATGACGGAAGCGCTGGAGCGGTATCAGCCGGCCGATATGGCCGCGCATTACGTAAGCTCCCGTTTCTATCTGCACGACTACCTGGAGCGTACGCTGTACCGGGAGCTGGGGCTGAATACGGAACTTTGAGACGGAAGAAGAAAGGGGTGGCGGCGGGGTTCAAAACGGACGGGTTCGCGGCGGTCGGCGCCGGGACCCGTCTTTTTTGATGTACGTTTGATGTACGAAGGAAATAGGAATTCGCCCGCTTCCGCAAAATCCCGGCGTCCGGTTTATTCGAACAGCGGCACCCGCGGGTCTTTGCGCAGCGCGTGCACCAGCATGGCGTGAAGCTGGCCGCGATGGTGGTACAGATGCGCCAGCGTTTCCAGCAGCCAGCCGAAGCGCGTGTAGGACGTTCCCCAGTACGAGACGGAAGGCGCGTTCCACTCCTCTTCGGTCAACCGCTCCGCCGCCTGCTTCGAGGCCGCGTAGTGATGCCGCAGCGCGCGCTCGATATCGGGCAGGGCAAGCTCGGGCTGCGCCGCGCTGTAGAACTGTTCCATTTCCGCCTGCGAAGCGCCCGATCCGATCCGGAAGTCCGCTTCGCACAGCATGGAGATATGCGCCAGCAGCTCGCCTACGGACATTTTTCCTTCAGTTGGCCTTGCTGTTAGATCGTCTTCGTTCAGCGAACGAAGGATGCCGATCAGCGATTCGATGGCGACGTCCAGCTGTACATATACGTTTTGGCAGTATGGGGGCATGATTGGTTTCTCCTTTCGGCCGGGAATTTTCGTTGGTCTGCAAAAGCTCACTCTCTCATTTTAGAACATACGTTTCCGTTTTGGCAAGTTTATGCAGTACGATAATTTTGCATTTTTATTCAATCCTTTATTCGGAAAGCGGGTTTTCAGCATTACTTACATGAATTTTGTTTTTTTTACATCATCTGTTATGATGGAACCGAAGATTGCTGAACTCCCCTAATTCCTTCCAGGGCAATCGTTTGCACGCATAACGGCTGCGGCGTCCCGGATTTTTCTTCCGAAATTTGCGGGCTTGCCGCGATTCCAAATCGTTATCTATGTTTAAACATGTTATGTGGGTAACCCTGTCTCGCTTGTGAATCCTCCGGTTTTTTCCTTTTAAGGATGTAGAATTTTCGCTCCCGAACATGATTATCGCATCCAGGCGCGTTTTCGGATTCGCCGGCCGCTCCCGAACGTTTTCGGATCGACGAACCGCTTTTTCGAATGGTTCGAACGAAACGGACAAGGCGCTCAGCCGCTTGGAGTCTCGAAATTTGCGCATCGCGGCGGAATTCGTTTCCGTCATCTGCACAGCTGTATATATTGCCGAGGAGGTTCGTCTGTATGAAGAAAAAAGAAATGATCGCCATGCTGCTGGCCGGCGGACAGGGCAAAAGACTCATGGGACTGACCAAGTCTTTGGCCAAGCCAGCCGTTTACTTTGGAGGCACGTACCGGATTATCGACTTCCCGCTGAGCAACTGCACGAACTCGGGCATCGACACCGTAGGCGTACTGACCCAATATGAGCCGCTTGTGCTGCATTCTTACATAGGGGTCGGAAGCGATTGGGACATGGACCGTAAGAACGGGGGCGTTTTTGTTCTGCCGCCGCACGAGCGCGAGAACGGAAGCAGCTGGTACCGGGGCACGGCGGACGCCATTTCGCGGAACCTCAAATTTATCGACCAATACGATCCGGAGCACCTGCTGGTGCTGTCGGGCGATCACGTTTATAAAATGGATTACGAGAAACTTCTGGCTTACCATAAAGAAAAGAACGCGGACTGCACCATCTCCGTAATCAACGTGACGCTGGAAGAAGCGTCCAGCTTCGGCATGCTCAACACGCACGACGATCTGCGCATTTACGAATTCGACGAAAAGCCGAAGCATCCGAAAAGCACGCTGGCGTCGATGGGCGTTTATATCTTCAAATGGGATCTGCTGCGCAAATATCTGGTGGAAGATCTGCAGAAGCCGGATTCGGAATCGGCGCACGACTTCGGCAAAGACATCGTACCGAAAATGCTGGCGGACGGCCTGTCGCTGTTCGCGTATCCGTTCGAAGGATACTGGCGCGACGTGGGTACGATCCCGAGCCTGTGGGAAGCCAATATGGATCTGCTGAAAGACGAGCCCGAGCTCGACCTGAACGATCCGAACTGGCGCATCTATACGCGCAACCCGAACGAACCGGCGCAGTACATCGCTCCCGAAGCCAAACTGACGAACTGCATGGTCAACGAAGGCTGCAAAGTCTACGGCGAAGTCGATCATTCCGTGCTGTTCTACGGCGTGGAAGTGGGCGAAGGCAGCGTGATTACGGAATCGGTCATCATGCCGGAAGTGAAGATCGGCAAGAACGTGCGCATTCACCGCGCGATCGTCGATCAGGGCAAAGACATTCCGGACGGAACCGTCATCGGGGAAGACCGCGAAGATCCGAACGAAATCGTGCTGATTAACGGGGATTCTTCTTTTTAACCGCGCACACCAATCGAGAATATAAACGGCCCTTACTACGGGCGTACGCATAGCTTTGCATCAACAAAGCAGAAAAGGGACGGTGGAACCATGAAACTCATGGGCATAATCAATCTGGACCACGAGCTGGACCAACTTAACGAACTGACCTATTTCCGGGCGGGAGCGGCCGTTCCTTTTGCCGGTCGTTACCGTCTGATCGACTTCGCTCTGTCGAACATGATGAACGCCGAAGTGCAGGATATCGCGCTGTTCGTTCGGCGCAAATACCGTTCGCTGCTCGACCACATCGGCGAAGGCCGGCCGTGGGATCTCGACCGCAAGCGCGGCGGACTGTTTATTCTGCCTCCGGACTGGAACGACCCGACCGACATCTCGGCCGGCGACCTCCAGCACATGCATAACAACCGCGACTTTTTCGACCGCAGCACCAGCGATTACGTCGTGCATTCCGGCAGCCATCAAGTGTCGAAAGTCGACTTCTGCGATCTGGCCGAATACCACAAGCAAAAAGGAGCGGACGTCACCGTCGTTTACAAGAAAATCGACGTGCTCCAGCCCGAACACGAACCGTGTTTCCGGGTGGACATCGGCGAAGACGGCTTTGTCACCGGCATCCATAACGAGAAAGATCATCACAATGTCTATCTCGAACTGTTCATCATGGAGAAGAACCTGTTCATGCAGCAGATGGAATACTGCATCGCGCACGGCGACAGCTACTTCTTCCGCGACGCGATCCTGCGCAACCCGAACGGGCTGAAGATCGCCGCATACGAATACACGGGCTATCACGCGGTTATCAACTCGGTCGAAAGCTATTATAAGAACAGCCTGGACCTGCTCGATCAGGAGAAGTACGAGCAGCTGTTCTCCAAAGACATGCCGATCCAGACCAAGATCAAGTACGAAGCGCCGACCAAGTATCTCGAAGGCGCCGACGTGAAGAATTCGCTCGTCGCCAACGGCTGCCGCATCGCCGGCGAAGTGGACGGCAGCGTGCTGTTCCGCGGCGTGCAGGTGGAAAAAGGCGCCAAAGTCATCAATTCCATCATCATGCAGAAATGCGTGATCAAAGCGGGCGCGATCGTCGAGAACGTGATTATGGACAAAGACGTGCAGCTGACGGAGAACCGGAATCTGGTCGGCGATTCCCGCAAACCGTTCGTTATCGCCAAACGCAGCATTATCTGATTCGGGCCGGCTGAACTCCGGAAACCGTTTTTGCCGCGGGTCGACAAAGCTCTACAAAAATCGGGCATTTCACCCGATATATAATAAAACCACGGGCCTTCTGAACCACTTCGCTGCGAAGTGGTTGTGGAAGGCCCTTTGTGATTTTTGTTATACTGTCAACGTGTCAACGATACTCCGACGGCTGAGTCGTTTGATAGAAAAACCATACTTTGTTCGATTCGCACGCAGGCCGGACGCCGGCCCGTCGAATGGGAAAGGGGCTCAACCCAATGTTTACCAATAAAGAAAACTTCAAACGCGAATTCAAGCAGAGGCTGGTCGGTACGTCCGGACGGCAGATGCACGAAGTCACGGAAGACGATGTATATGCCGCGCTCGGCAGTATGATCCGCGAACGGATCGGCGGCGAGTGGGCTTCGACCAACCGCGCGTACACCGAGAATGCGGAACGCCAGGTGTATTACTTCTCCATGGAGTTCCTGATGGGCCGGCTGCTCGGCAACAACCTGCTGAACCTGAATGTACTGGAAACGGTGCGGGAAGGACTGGGCGAACTGGGCTGGGATCTGGAAGATATCGAAGAATACGAAGCGGATGCGGGTCTCGGCAACGGCGGCCTGGGCCGCCTGGCCGCCTGCTTCCTGGACTCGCTGGCTTCCCTCGGTTACGCGGGACACGGCAACGGCATTCGTTATAAATACGGCTTGTTCGAACAGAAGATCATCGACGGCCATCAGGTGGAACTGCCCGACTACTGGCTGCAAAAAGGCAATGTATGGGAAGTCCGCCGCGACGACAAAAAACTGAACGTTCGTTTCTGGGGCAATGTCGAAATCGTCGAAAAAGAAGACGGCAACTATACGTACGAAACGAAAAACGGCGAAGACGTCTGGGCTGTGCCTTACGACGTTCCGATCGTGGGCTACGAGAACGCGGCCGTCAACACGCTGCGCCTGTGGAGCGCGGAATCGGCGGCCGATCCGGCGCGCGGCTTCGGCGGTCCCGACGGCAGCTACTATAACTTCCTCGACTATAAGCGTTCGGTCGAGACGGTATCGGAATTCCTGTATCCCGACGATTCCCAATACGAAGGCAAACTGCTGCGCCTGAAGCAGGAATATTTCCTGTGTTCGGCCGGCGTGCAGAGCGTGCTGCGCACGTTCGACAAACTCGGCCTGCCGTACGACCGCCTGCCGGAGAAAGTGGCGATCCATATCAACGATACGCATCCGACTCTGGTTATTCCGGAGCTGATGCGCATTCTTTTGGACGAGAAAAGTTTCGGATGGCAGGACGCCTGGGATATCGTATCCCGCGTTGTATCGTATACCAACCACACCATCCTGAGCGAAGCGCTCGAAACGTGGCCGGAACAAATGGTTCGCGATCTTCTGCCGCGCCTCTACATGATCATCGAAGAAGTGAACCGGCGCTTCTGCGCTTCGCTGCTCGAACAGCATCCGGGCGATCAGGACCGCGTTTCCCGAATGGCGATCATCGCAAACGGGCAGATCAAGATGGCGCACCTGGCGATTCACGGCAGCCACAGCATCAACGGCGTGGCCGCGCTGCACACGGATATTTTGAAAAAACGCGAAATGAAAGACTTCAACGAGCTGTACCCGGAGCGCTTCAACAACAAAACAAACGGCATTACACATCGCCGCTGGCTGATGCACGCCAATCCGGACCTTGCGAACGTGATCGAAGAAGTCATCGGCGACGGCTGGAAAAAGCATCCGGACGAACTGCAAAACCTGCTGAACCATTCCAAAGACGCCGTGCTGCAGGACAGAATCCGTTCGGTGAAGCACACGAACAAAGAACGGCTTGCTTCCTATATCTATAAAAAGCACGGGGTCGCCGTCAATACCGATTCGATCTTCGACGTTCAGATCAAGCGTCTGCATGCGTACAAGCGCCAGCTGCTGAACGCGCTGCATATCATGGACCTGTACAACCGGATCAAAGCCCGGCCTTCGCTGGACCTGACGCCGCGCACTTTTATCTTCGGCGCGAAAGCGGCTCCGGGCTACTACATGGCCAAGCAGATCATCAAGCTCATCAACAATATCGCCCAGACCGTCAACAACGATCCGCAAACCAAAGATCTGCTGAACGTGTTCTTCCTGGAAAACTACTCGGTGTCGCTGGCGGAAAAAATCATTCCGGCGGCCGACGTCAGCGAGCAGATCTCCACGGCGGGCAAAGAAGCGTCGGGCACCGGCAACATGAAGCTGATGATGAACGGCGCGCTGACCGTCGGCACGCTCGACGGCGCGAATGTGGAAATGTACGAATCGCTGGGCGACGAAGGCATGTACCTGTTCGGCCTGAGAGTCGAAGAAGTGGAGCAGTACTACCGCGAAGGCGGCTACTCGGCGCGGGCGATCTACGAAAGCGACGAGCGCGTCAAGACCGTGCTCGACCAGCTCGTGCAGCCCGGCCCGTTCTGCCAGAACGGCCAATCGTTCGACCCGATCTTCCATTCTCTGCTGAGCCATAACGACGAATACTTCGTTCTTAAAGACTTCGCCAGCTACGCCGATACCCAGGAAACGATCGGCGCGGATTACCGCAGCCGCAAAGAATGGACCGAGAAGTCGATCCTGAACATCGCCAAATCGGGCCGCTTCGCCGGAGACCGCACCATCTCCGAATACGCATCCGATATCTGGAGAATCGATCCCGTCGCGCGCGAGAGCCGTTCCGGCGTGCGCGGCCGCCGGTAAAATATCTTCATTTCTCTACCTCTAAAAAACAGGCCGCTTCCTTTGGGAGCGGCCGTTTTGCTGTGTGGAAAGTCAGTTTTAGAAAAGTTGATAAGCGGAGGGAGAAATTCAGTGAAGGAACGATAGTGATCGCCTTTGAAATCGGGAAGATACCTTCTATAATTCAATCAGTCTTCCCGATTTCAACACGCGACCTAAAGCCTTTCGAAGAAAGGCACTTCGGAAGAATACGCTAACGAATTTCTCCCGCAGCCTATATGCTTCTCCTGCGAATAGGAATTTCCAGGCAGCTCCAAGCCGCCCCAACAGAAGCGGTCTTTCCTACCCTCAACCCCTGTCAAAATAGCCATACATGGAAAAGAATTCTTTTCCAGATGCAGGAATATCCCGCCGCCGCAGAGAATAGAACTACAATCGGCATGCCGCTTTCCCGCCCGTTCGTCGACCGCAAACGGGCAAGTTCGCGTTGCTTGAATCTTTTTACAGAGGAGCGATCCAGATGAACATTCGAATCGCCAGACCCGAAGATGCCGCAGGCATCGCCCAGGTTCATGTCGACAGCTGGAAAACGACGTATAAAGGAATCGTTTCGGACGCTTATCTGGACAGTCTGTCCGTCGAGGAGCGCTGGACGCGCTGGGAAGACCGCCTGCGCCGCCCGGATCTCGACGAAGGCGTCATGGTGGCGGAGAACGAACGCGGCCAGATCTGCGGATTTCTCGATTTCGGACAGAGCCGCGAGACCGGACGCACGCAGGAAGCCGAACTGTATGCGGTATACCTGCTGCAAAGCGAACAGCGCAAAGGCGTCGGCCGAAAGATGTTTCGAAAAATGGTTGCCGAATTGAAAGAACGGGGTTATCGTTCATTGATGGTCTGGGTGCTCGAACCGAATCCGGCCGTTCATTTCTATAAACGGTTGGGAGCGGAAGAGTTCGAACGCAAAGAAATCCGGATCGGCGACGAGCCGTTTACGGAAATTGCGTTCTGCTGGAACGATATCGACCGTCTGACGGTTTGAAGAAAGAGTGAGGACAACATTATGCTCGTGCATCTGGACCCGCAAACCGTATACATCACGCTGATTTGCGGGCATATATTTACCGTCGTGCTGCTTTATGCCTATCGCCGAAACGAAAGCGGGGACCGTTCGATCTCCGCTTTCTTTATCGCCAAGCTGGTCCAGGCCTGCGCCTGGGCGGTGCTGCTGACGCAGGGGCTGCTCGGCGGCCCGGCGATCGTGCTGCTGTCGAATACGCTGATGTTTGTGGGCATCGCTTTCGAAGCCGCCGCGCTGCTGCGGCTGCAGGGAGCGTTCGGCCTGCGCGTGCGCCGGCTGTATGCCGGACTGACCGTGCTGGCTGTCGCGGCTTTCCATGCGGTCGTGTTTATTCACAATGTGGAAGGCGTGCGCATCGCGGTCGCTTCCGTGTTCCCCGCGCTGCTGCTTCTGCCGCCGGCTCTCCGGCTGCTTGCGCTGCGGGGCAAGACCGCGCTGCGCAAACTGATGGGCGTCCTGTACGTCTTTGTCGCGGTCGCACTGTTGATCCGGGCGGTCGCGGCGCTGCTGCCGCACGGCGCGGCGAATCCGCTTGCCATGCAGGTGAGCTGCGATTTGTTTTCCATCGCCGCTTATCTGGTCATGATTCTGGGCAATACCGGCTTTGTGCTGCTGGCCAAGCAGCAGGCCGACGAAGAACTGGTGCGGCTGGCGAGCATCGACGATCTCACGCAGATCTGGAACCGCCGCACGTTTCTGCACAAAGCGGGCGCCGTACTGGAACGTTATGCCAAACGCGGCCAACCCGTTTCTTTTCTGCTGTTCGATATCGACAGCTTCAAAACGATCAACGATACATACGGCCACGATACCGGCGATCGGGTACTGCGGGAAATGAGCGGAATCGTCGAGCGGCAGCTCGGACCGGACGATCTGTTCGGCCGCTACGGCGGCGACGAATTCGCCGTGCTGCTGCCGGGCGCAAGCCGCGCCGAATCGACGCTGACCGCCGAACGGCTGAGGATTGCGGTCGAAGGATCGTACACGCTCAGCATCGGCGCGGTCACGTTCGTGCCGGAAAGCCGCGTCGATCTGGACCGCATTTACAAAGGCTGCGATCTGGCGCTGTACCAGGCTAAGCGGGAAGGCCGCAATCAGGTACGCCGCGCCGAACCGCATATGGATTCCGTGCCGGAACCGGTCCTCGAAAGCTTGCCTTTATGAAAGTTTATATATAAAAACGGAAACTTTGAGAACGTGAAATATAATTTTCAGGAAATTTCGCAAAAAGGGCTGTATTTTCATCTTCGCCGTGCTAAGATACTGTTTGTTTTGAAGCTGTCCGCGAATCGGCCAGCCTCATCCTACACAAACAATCGAAGGAGGGTGAAGAGATGAAAACGAAGAACGGAGCCGCTGCGGCCAAGCTTCCGCTGGAGCGTGAATTCAATCTGTTCCGTTTGACCTGGCCGATATTCCTGGAAGTTTTCTTGTTTATGCTGATGGGGATTACGGATACCATGATGCTCAGCGGCGTGTCGGACGACGCGGTGGCGGCGGTAGGCGCGGCCAACCAGGTCATCTCGATCGCCATCCTGATTCTCGAAGTCGTCGGTAACGGTGCCGCTATCGTTATCGCGCAATATTTGGGAGCGCGCAATCATTACGAAGCCGCCAAGATTTCCGGTTTGTCGCTGACGCTGAACGTGATGCTCGGCGTAACGATGAGCGCGATCTTCCTGCTGTTCGGCCATCATCTGATGGTCGCGCTGAACCTGCACGGCGATATTCTGACTTTCGCCAAATCTTATCTGCATATCGTCGGCGGAGCGATCTTCCTCCAGGCGCTGATCAATATGCTGTCGGCCACGATCCGCACATACGGACAAACCAAGCTGACCATGTTCGTTGCGCTCGGCATGAATATCCTGAGCGTGGCCGGCGGCTACGTCCTGATCTTCGGCCATCTGGGCTTCCCGGCGATGGGCGTGCAGGGCGCGGCGATCTCGACCGTAGCCAGCCGCGCCGTCGCGGCGGTCGTGCTGCTGTGGATGCTGTATCAGGTTATGGAAGTGCGGATCGAATTCAAGTTCTACCTGAATTTGTCGCGCGAGTATGTGATGAAAATCCTGCGCATCGGCGTGCCATCCGCGCTGGAGCAGATTACGTACCAGTCGTGCCAGATGATCTTTTTCTTCTACGCGACGTTCCTGGGCGCGCAGGCTCTCGCCGCCCGCCAGTATGCGACGAACATCTCCATGTTCATCTACCTGTTCGCGGTCGCCGTGGCGATCGGCACCGGCATTATCGTCGGCCGCCTGGTCGGCGCGAATCGTAAAGAAGACGCGTACCATCAAGTATGGAGCAGCGTAAAAAGAGCGATCGTTATTACCGTGCTGGTCGATCTGGTCGTGATCGCCCTGCGCCATCCGCTCGTCGGCATCTTTACCGACGACGCCGATATTATCCGCATGGCGACGCAGGTGCTGGTATTGAGCATCGTGCTGGAAACCGCACGCACATTCAATATGATCGTAATCGGCTCGCTTCGCGCCGCGGGCGACGCCAAGTTCCCGGTCTACGTCGGCCTCGTGTCGATGGTCGGCATCAGCCTTCCGCTCGGCTACGTGCTGGTGTTCCAAATGAACATGGGTCTTCCGGGCATCTGGCTCGCCATCGCGGCGGACGAATGGATTCGGGTATCGGTCATGTATATGCGCTGGAAAAGCCGCGTGTGGAAAAAACACTCGCTCGTCCAGCATGCCGAACCGGAACAGATCGAGACGGCTCCCGCCGCGAGCGCCTGATTGCGGCTTAAGGCGAGCAGGTGCAAGGGAAAAGGCTGCGGTGCGGAGGCGCTTCGCGTCCGAACGGCTATGCACCGTGTTATTTAAAAGAATAAAAAAACAAAATTCGGAATCCGCTGCCGCGGGTTCCTTTTTTGTTGGGATCTTGTATGCCGTAGACCGGATAAAATATTGCGCATGGAGCAGCAAATAGCGCCGTATATGCACTTATTTTCAATGAAAATAGGCTTTTAAAGCAAATAGCTGCGCTCATACAATTATTTCCGCCGAGCTGCGTCCGAACACGATATTTTCCATGAAATAATTGTATCTGCGAAGCTATTTTGAGCAAACCCAGGATTTTGACCGAATTAAATGCGCCTGCGCAGCTATTTGAGTATTTTGTGCGGTATTCCATGTCTTGCCGGCTTGTACTCGGGGCTGAAACGACTTTGATAAAATAGAGTTTTGACATCTGGGGCGTGTTTCAATCCCATGTCGGGTTCGCTTTTTCGTTTCGCGCCTAAACCGTGTGCGATTCGGCTGAACGAATGAAGGGAAACAAATCGGCGGATCGCGCACTCCCGCAACATTGCCGCCGATTGACGGGGAGAACGGGGCTTTTCGGGTTAATATAAGAAAGGAAGTATATCCCGTTTTACATAACGGCCGGAAGCGGCGGCGGAGCTTGCCGCCGGAGGCCGTTTTCAAGAAAGGGAGTGTTGGAGGATGAACGTATGGGCAATCTGCGGCGACCGCTGGCATCCGGCGGATACGGTCCGCGGCGGCTTGAAAGAGCTGGACGGCGAAGAGTTTTCGTTTAAAATCACGGACCGGGTGCAGGATTTCGATCCCGAAGAATTGGAAGCGTATCCGGTCGTGCTGGTCTGCCGGTCGAACCGCCAGTCGCCGGAAGAAGAAGAATTCTGGATGAGCGGACGGGTGCAGAAGGCGTTCGAGCATTACGTCGAGCGTGGAGGCTCCCTGCTGGCCGTCCATGCGGGCACGGCGGGCTACGAGGAGGACGAGCCGTTCCGCAGGCTGCTGGGAGGCGCGTTTATCCGCCATCCCGAAGCCTGCGAGGTGACGGTCAATCCGGAGAAGCAGCATCCGATCGCGCAGGGCGTCGAACCGTTTCCGGTACACGACGAGCACTATTTTATGGAATGGGAAGACCCGGTCTCCGACCTGATTATGACCACGGTGTCCGAGCACGGCGCGCAGCCGGGCGGCTGGACGCGCACGTACGGCCGGGGTCGGGTCTGCGTACTGACGCCGGGCCACGAACCGGAAGTATGGACGCATCCCATGTTCCTCCGCCTGCTGCGAAACGCGCTGTACTGGTGCGCCAAGCGGGACCCGGCGGAGCAGGGCGTTTGAGCGGGAGCCGCGATCCGCGATATTCATTGACCCCGTGCGCGTGCTCTTACGTGAGTATATAAGCGAATCGCTCGATGCGGCGGCCGCTGATTCGGGACTAACGGAACTCACAGACGCTATTGAGTGATTTGAGCGGCTTCGCCAAAGCTAACGGAACCCAGCGGCGTTAATCGGCGATTTGCGAGCCCGATTCGGTAGATGACGCGGGAATAAGGCCGCCTCGTTCCGTTAGAAAACGAACAGGGCCAAAAAAGCCGGAATAGAGCTTCTCTGTTCCGTTAGACGCGGAAGAAGCGGGCGAGAGACGACGCAAGACCGTTTTCTGCGCCGGCTTGAGGCCGCTCGACGGGAAGTACGGCCGATCGGCGAAAGATAGAGCGGTTTGCTCAAAGATAGACGACCTGCTCGAAAGCGGAAGGTTCGTTGGAGCATAAACGGATCATCCAAAAAAAACATCCAAGGAGGAGCTGGCGATGGACAGAACCGCATGGATTCTTAATTTGCGCGAGCCGTTTGGAGCGGCGCTGGGTCGGGAACTGGTGTCCCGGGGCTGGAATGTGATCGGCGGCGATCCGGGAGCGGAAGGGGAAACGGGAGAGCGGAGCGTTTCCGCTTCGTCTGCGGGAGAAGCCGGCCTGGAACAAGGCCGGGGAGAGGGCGGTTATGCCAGCGCGGGTCCCGCGCCGGAAGCCGAAGGAGCGAAGTTTTCGCCCGGCCGCCCGCGCGCCGGCGATATCGAAGAGCCGGGCGGCGCCAGCGGCTGGACGCACGGCCCGCATATCGGCGAGAACGCCGATATCCCGTCGGGCACGGGCGCTTCGGGCCTGAGCGACTTCGAAGGCTCGGTCGGCTACGGGCCGGAAAGCGGCGAGCGGCCCAAACCCGGCGCTCAAGCGGAAAGCGCGGGGATTGAAGCGGGAGAAGCCCGGGAAGCGGAGGCGGTGTCCGAAGCTTCGGATGAAAGCGGCGCTTTTGCGGCGGTGGACGAGCCGGGAACCGCCGGGGGTACGGCGGGCGCTTTCGAAGCCGTGGACGAACCGGGAGCTGCGAGCGGCGCGGCGAATCTTTCCGGCGCGGCGGCCGGGCCGGAAGCGGTCGGCAGCGCGGCGGATCGAACCGGAATCGCGAACGATGCGGAAACCGCCGCCGATAGCCCGGCGGCCGATTTCACAGCCGCCGGCGAACGCGGCGGCGCGGAAGTGTCCGGCGCGCTGCCGGAGCACGGGCGGCTGCACGCTTTGCCGCTGGCCGCGGGGCGGCCAGGCGCGCTGGAGGAAGCGGCGCGCCTCACGGCCGATCTGGCGGGCCGGATCGACCTGCTGGTGTTGAACGCGGGCGAGATCGTGCCCGCGCAGCCGGCGGACCGAAGCGAAGCGTCGTCCGCTCTCGGCGGCGAAGAAGGCGGCGAGACGACGCAGAGCCGTCTGAGCGATTACGAGACCTACGCGCTGACGCCGCTGCGCGCCGTGTCGGCGCTGCTGCCGCTGATGGAAGACGGCGGCGGCCTGAAACGGATCTGCTTCGTGTCTTCGCGCGAAGGCAGCATCTCGGCGGGCGGCGGCGAAGAGTCGCCGGTCGGCCGGGCCATGGCGCGTACCGCGCTGCACATGCAGGCGAAGCTGCTGTTTAATGACCTCGGCCGGGACGGGTACACGTTCCGGCTGTACGATCCCGGCCTGAACGGCCGGCACGGCGCGGCGGCCGCGCCCGGATCGTCCGCGCCGGGACCGGGCGCGGACACGCACGGCGGTTCGGCTTCCGCTCCGGCCGAACATTCCCGCCCGGCGGCTTCGCTGCCGGCCTCGATCGCGGAATCGGCGCGCTTCGCCGCCGGATTCTTCGCCAACCCGCACGCCGACGAAGAGCGGCTGGTGCTGACGGGCAGCCGGGGCGAGGAGTGGCCGTTTTGATCCGGCCGCTGCCCGTGCGTTTGCCGTCCGCCGGACGTCCCATCCAAAGGAGGATGAGCTTATGATCAAGCACAACGCCGTTGTCACCGGCGCGGACCGGGGACTCGGGCTGGCGCTGGCCGAAGGGCTGCTCGTACGCGGCTGGCGGGTATTCGCCGGCAGCTACCTGCCGGACTGGCCGCAGCTGAAGCAGCTGGAAGAGCGCTATCCCGGAATGCTGGTCCGGCTGCCGCTCGACGTGTCTTCCGACACGTCCGTGCTGGCCGCCGCGGCCGCCGTGGAGGAGCGCACGCGCAGCATCGACCTGCTGATCAACAACGCGGGCGTCATCACGGACAAGAGCGAAGATTCGATCCGCGCGCCGCAGGATTACGAAGATATTCTGCGGGTATACCAGGTCAATTCGCTCGGTCCGGTGCGGATGACCGAAGCGTTCCTGCCGCTGCTGGAGCGCGGCGAACAGAAGCGGATCTGCTATGTATCGTCCGAAGCGGGCAGCATCGGCAAAGCGGAGCGCACCGCCTGGTTTGCGTACTGCATGTCCAAAGCCGCGCTGAACATGGGCATCAAAAGTTTGTTCAGCCGGCTGCGCCCGGACGGCTATACGTTCCGGGTCTACCATCCGGGCTGGATGAAGACGTATATGTCCGGCGAGAAAAACGAGCAGGCCGAGCTGGAACCGGCGGAATCCGCCGCGCCGGCGCTGGATTATTTCCTCGGCGCCGCGCTGCCGTGGGACGAAAAACCCCGCGCCGTCGACGAAGACCGGCTGGTTATGCGCGACTGGCAGGGCAGGGAATGGCCCTGGTAGCCGCGCAGCCCCTCTCCATAGACCGACATTCGGCCGTGCGCCGAACGCGAAGCGGGACCTCCGGGCCCCGCTTTTTGACGCGCCCGCGTTTTTGACCAAACCCGAATCCGCCCTTCGCCCGCCGCTCACTGCCCTGACGCCCGTGCATAAAAAGTTCATAATCCCGGAGTATGCTGGATCTGTGGAGCCCGCTCGAGAAGCCGCTCCGGGACGAACGAACTTACTGCGCGGGCTGCGGCCGGCGCATGCGATAAAGGGGAGACGAACAAGATGGAAACGATCATGCTGGTCGACGACGAGCCGGAAATATTGCAATTACTTCGCATGTATTTCGGGGGCGAGGGCTATCGGCTGCTGACGGCGGAGAACGGACGGGAAGCGCTGGAGGCGCTGGAGCGGGAAAAGGTGGACCTGATCGTGCTCGATGTGATGATGCCCGTGATGAACGGGATCGAGACCTGCGCCAAACTGCGGGAACGCCATAATATGCCGGTCATCATGCTGTCGGCCAAAGGGCAGGATGACGACAAGATCGCGGGGCTCGGCATCGGCGCGGACGACTACGTCGTCAAGCCGTTCAATCCGCTGGAAGTGGTGGCGCGCGTGAGATCGCAGCTTCGCCGCTACAACCGGCTGGGCGCGAATACGGCGGCGGAATCCGGCTGCGGCGGCATCGCGGTGGACGGGCTGACGATCGATACCGACAACCGCCGGGTGACCGTCGAAGGCGGCGAGGTGCATCTGACGCCGCGCGAATTCGCGATTCTGGAGCTGCTGGCGCGCACGCCCGGACATGTTTTCAGCACCGAGCAGATTTACGACAGGGTGTGGAACGAACCGTTTATGGAATCGTCCAATACGATCATGGTGCATGTGCGCAAGATTCGGGAAAAGATCGAACGCGACGCCAAAAAGCCGCGGTATATCCAAACGGTCTGGGGCGTCGGCTACAAGTTCCGGGGGAACGAACAGTGAACCGGAACTTGGACGGGGCTTGGTTCAGTCGGCGAGTCGAGCGGCACGGCGGGCAAAAAGAACCGGCTTCGAATCCGCTGCACAGCGTGCGCTGGCGGTTTATGTACGCGTTTGTGCTCAGCGGACTGGGGACGGCGGCGCTGCTGCTGCTCGGCTACCGGTCGGCCGCTCTGGCGATGGAGCTCGATTCCGCTTCCGGCGATTCGCCGGGAGGGATTCTGCTAAACGGAATCGTCAATTCGATCGGTTCCGGGCCGGTGATGGCGGTGGTGGGCGTAGCGGCGTTCGTGCTGTTTTTCTTCCTGTTCTCGCGGCGGATCGTCAACGAGCTTCAGAACCTTGCGCGCGGGATCGAGCGGATGGCGGAAGGCGAGCTGTCGCACCGGCTCGAAGTGACGTCGTCCGACGAATTCGGCCGCATGGCGGACGGGCTCAACCGGATGGCCGAGCGCCTGGAGCGTTCGATCGAGGAAGAGCGCGCCGCCGCGAAAGCCAAGAACGAGCTGATTACGGGCGTTTCGCACGATCTGCGCACGCCGCTGACGTCGATTCTGGGCTTTCTGGAGTATGTGGAAAAAGACCGCTATCGCGACGAAATCGAGCTGCGCTACTACGTGAATATCGCCTACGAAAAAGCGCTGACGCTCAAAAAGCTGATCGACGACCTGTTCGAGTACACGCGTCTAAGCGGCGGTTCGCCCCGGATCTTCGTGCCGCTGAACCTGGGCCGGCTGGTGCGCCAGGCCGCGGAAGAAGCGGCGCCGATGCTGGAAGCCGCGGGCATGGAATACCGGGTGAACGCCGCGGAAGAAGAACTGCGGATTCAAGCTTCGCCGGGCGAGCTGGCGCGGGTGCTGGAGAACCTGCTCAGCAACGCCGTCCGCTACGGCAGCTCCGGACGATGGGTCGAGCTGGACGTATCGCGGGAAAACGATCGGGCCCGGGTCGCGGTCAGCAACTTCGGCGATCCCATTCCGGAAAGCGATCTGCCGTATATCTTCGACCGCTTCTACCGGGTGGACGCGTCCCGCTCGCAGCGGACCGGCGGCAGCGGGCTGGGGCTTGCGATCGTGCGCACGATCGTCGAGCAGCACGGCGGCACGGTCGAAGCGCTGAGCCGGCCGGGCCGGACGGACTTTGTGATGCGGTTTCCGCTGGCGCGGGATCGGGAAGATTGAGGACTGTGGACAAGCGAAAAAACCGGAGCCGGGAAGGAAGGCTTCGGTTCTTTCGGTTTCGGCGCTTTGTGGGGCAAGATCCCGCCGCTTCGCGAATCGCGCCGGCCCGGCGAACGGACGGCGTTACGACGGCGTGCCGAACTTCTCGTCGCAGGTTACGCCCGATTGCATAAAGCTGCTCAGATGCCGTTTGGCTTCCTCCAGTTTCTGCTGGGCCTGTTCGATCTCCGTTATTTTATCCCGCAGCAGGCGGTCCTGTTCGAAGCGTTCGCAGCCTACGCCGTCGATCATGGCCTTGACTTCGTTGACGGAGAACCCGAGGGACAGGCAGAACTTGACGATATCCAGATGCCGCACAATTTCTTGGTCGTAAACGCGGTAATTATTGCGGTCCCTGCGCAAATAATCGTCGGGGATAATGCCCATTTTCTCATAATAGCGGATCGTGGAGATGGGCAGCTGCGCCGCTTTTGCCACTTCGCTGATCTTCATGCAATCACCTCGAATTTTCTTTCTTGCTATGAAGCGGGGTTCATAGTCTAAACTCCTCAGTGTGACGACGATGACATCTCACACGATAACATATCCTGCACGGAAAAAGGAGTTTTGAATATGAAACCTGTCCCATCCAACGATTTCAACGCGATTATGAAAGGGCGGCGTTCGATCCGCGCTTACCGGTCCGATTACCGCATATCGAGGGAAGAACTGACCGGGATCATCCGGGACGCCGCGACCGCTCCTTCTTCGGGCAATCTTCAGCCCTGGCGCGTCGTGGTCGTGGACAGCGAAGAAGGCAAAGCCCGTCTGCGTCCGCTCGTGATGTTCAATACGCTGCAAAACGATACGTCTTCCGCGATGCTGCTGATCTTCGGGGATCACCGGCAGTACGAGAACGCGGACTTTATTTTCGATACGGCCGTCGAACAGGGCAAGATGCCGCCGGAAGTGCGCGACCGGCAGCTCGAAGCGATCAAGCCGCACTACGCCGCGCTGACGAGAGAACAATCGAACGATATCGTCAAAGTGGACAGCGCGCTGTTCGCGATGCAGCTTATGCTGGCGGCCAGAGCCCGCGGGTACGATACCAATCCGATCGGCGGCTTCGAAGCGGACAAGCTGGCCGAAGCGTTCGATCTGGACCCGCAGCGGTATGCGCCGGTTATGATTCTGGCGCTCGGCAAAGCCGAAGAAACGGGTTACGAATCGGTGCGGCTGGAACCGGAGCGGATTACGTTCTGGCGGTAAAAGCAGCGGCGAAAAAGAATGAAAAAGAGCTGCAAAACAGCCTGTAAAAAGGACTGCCAAAAAGCCATCCTTCGTATTGAAGGATGGCTTTGCCGTGCTGCGTGCTGCGCGAAATCCGCGGATACGCGGTTTCCGCGCATGGCGAGCGGGGCGAGGAAGCGAATTTTACCAGATGCTGACCCGCTCCTCCGGCGCGACGTACATGGCGTCTTTCTCGGTGATACCGTAAGCCTGATAAAATTCCGGGTAGTTGGCGATGGTGCGGTTGACGCGGACTTTGTTGGCCGAGTGCGTATCGTTGGCGGAAAGATAAGCCGCGGTCTCGCGATTCATCGTGGTGCGCCAGATCGTCGCATAGCCTTCGAAATACGCTTTGTAGTCCGGGTTCTGCATCTGCGACAGCACCTGGAGCGAAGCGGCCATGCCGCCGAGGTCGGCGACGTTCTCGCTGACGGTGAGAGCGCCGTTGTTGGTTACGCCCGGCATGATCTCCACGCTGTCGTAATACTCGACCACCCGCTGGAGCTTCTGCTTGAATTTCGCGTAATCTTCTTCGGTCCACCAGTTCAGGGCGTTGCCGTTCTCGTCGTAGGCGGAGCCCATATTGTCGAACGCGTGGCTGATCTCGTGGGCGATGACCATGCCGATCGCGCCCATATTCGTTTCGTGCTTGGCGTCGATATCGTAGAACGGCGCCTGGAGGATGCCGGCCGGGAACACGATCTCGTTGTTCATCGGATTGTAATAAGCATTGACGGTATAAACGCTCATCGCCCAGCCGTCTTTGTCCGCCGGCTGTCCCAGCGATTCGATCGCTTCTTTTTTGGACGCTTTGCCGATGGCGATAAAGTTGTCGAACAGCGATCCGCCGTTTTTGACCGAGGCGATCGACACGTTTTTGAGGCTGTCTTCCCATTTGTCCGGGTAACCGACTTTGATCTTCATCGTATCCAGCTTTTTCAGGGCTTTGGCTTTGGTCGTTTCGGACATCCAGTCCAGATCCTGAATTCGCTGTTTGTAGACGCCGATGAACTGCCCGACCATTTTCTCCACGTCCTGCTTCGCTTCCGGGCTGAAATAGCGTTCCGCGAACATTCGTCCCAGGTAGTCGTCCATCACGCTTTGAGTCAGGGCGACCGCTTTCTGCTGCCGGGTCTTCTGGCCTTCGATACCGAACATCTGCGCCTGGAAGTCTTCGTTTAGCTTCTCCAGGTCTTCGGACAGCACGCCGCTTGTGTCGATCAGCAGCAGCGCTTTGGTGTACGCTTTCAGCGCGGGCAGATTGCCGCTCTTCAGCAGCTCGGCCGATTTCTTCGTCAGCTTGATATCGGTAACGATAATTTTGTCGGCGGAATCGAGCTTGAATTCTTTGAGCACTTTGGCCATGTCGATCGACGGGTACAGCGCTTCGAATTCTTTGATCGTGTACGGATTGTAGTATTTGTTGACGTCGCCCGTATCCTGGATGTCCATCGAAGCGGCGGCGAGCTGCTTTTCGAACGCGAACATCGACTCCGCCTGGGACTGCGCGGATTCGGCGTCGCTTCCGGCCAACCGGAACAGCGCGGAAAGGTAGGACGTGTAAAGCTGTTTGACTTTGGCGTCTCCGGCTTCGTAGCTGCTCTTGTCGAGCACTGTGCTCATGCCGCCGAAATAAAGCGCGTTGACGCTGCTGTTCTTCGCGTCGCTCGTGATGCCGAACGAGAAGATCGAACCGGTCGAAAGTTCGTCTTCCATCTTTGTCGTGACGTCGAGCAGCTGCTGGACGCCGGACGCTTCGTCGATCGCTTTGAGATATTTGGCGATCGGTTCGACGCCCTGTTCGTCGCGGTGTTTGACGTCGAGCGCGTTGCCGTAGAAATCCGCGATCTTCTGCTCGACGGAACCGGCGGTCTGCGGGCCGGACGCGATCTGGGCGATCATCTCGCCGAGCCTGGAGTCGTTGGAAGCCGTCAGCTCGTTGAATACGCCGTTCGTGGCTTCGCCCGAGTCGATCGTCGATTTGTTCAGCCAGTCTTTATTTATGTATTCGTAGTAATCGTCGCGCGGATTGGAACCTTCCAGCGCCATGGCGCGATGCGTGAACGTCGTCAGCTGTTCCAGCGTGACCGGCTGCGAAGCGCCGAGCTTGCCGTCCGCCGTCGCGCCGACGATGCCCGCCTGCGCCAGTCTGGAAAGTTCGCTCTGCGCCCAGGCGGGCACGTCGGTGAATGCGGCGGGAGTGCCGGTCTGGCGCAGGTCGTTGCCTTTAGGAGCCGGCAGATCCGGGAAAGCCCGGCCGAGCATCAGCAGCGCTTCGATGCGGGTGACCGCGCGGTCTTCGTTGGTGTTTCCTTTAGCGTCGCCTCGCAGGATATCGCCTTTGCCCACGTTCGGCGCGTAATCGTCCGAGATGCCGAGCAGATAATTCACCGCCTCGGCCCGGGTCAGCGTATGTTCCTGCGCCAGCGCCAGCCCGGATACGGGCAGGGCGGACAGAAGCAGGGATGAAGCGAGGAGCAGCTTTGCAGCTTTTTTCACTTGATTTCCTCCTTGAGTATGTAGGATTGCATGAGTGGACGGCGGTCCCGGGCGGGAAGCCGCGGCGAGCGCCGTCCGGACATTGCGGCAAAACGAAACCGAAGCCGTGCTCGGAATCCGATAGGAACAGCTTCGGTTTTGCTTGCTTTCCTTTAAGTATACGCCAAAGGAAATAAAAGGTTCCGGATCATTGATTGGTATCGGGAAGAAAATGATGGGAATTAATTTTTGGTGCGGTTCATTTCTTCAAGTACGGCTTCCATAAAATGATGAACGGAAGTATAAGGATTCATCTGATTAATATAGTGCTCAATCTGTTCAAGCGACATTCCCTGCCGGTTGTAATGAGCTTCGATCTCTTCGGCACAATTGATCGCTTTTCGAACCGCTTCTCCGTCTCCGATAATCTGCCTTACGATTCCTTTGGAAGCTTTTTTGTAGTTCTTGTACAAATGAAAAGACAGGATCGTTCGCGGGGAGCCCAATTCGCTTTTCGCTTGTCCAGGTACCGGGTCTTCATAATGCATCACCAGCCAACTTTCAAATTCCCGATTCGTAATAAGCAGCCGATAGTCGTTGGCCGACTGCCTCATATCGCGGATAACGTCTTCAATATTCTCAGGAGCATCGCAGTCGAAGACAAGGTACTTATCGTAAAGTTCATACCCTTTTGCATTAACGTCGTCTTTCAAAAATTCCTCGGCAAAAACGAGTACTCCATTAGCGCCTCCGCCGCTTCCTGGTAACGTTTTGATCTCCATATCGGTAAATTTATTCGGTAAACTCTCCAGAATTCCGGCGAAATGATCGAAATAATACTGCTCGGTCGGACCTTCGCAGAACAGCAGCGAACGCCCTAAATTTTGTGAACGGGTTTGTATGGAACGAGGCATATTTAACTTTAAGCGGGCAATATCAATCACCTCTTCCGCTGCTTGCAGGGACCGGCGGTTCTTTTATAATCGGGATCGCCCCATACTTTCCGTTAAAATAATCTTTATGAAAAGTAGCGTCCTGGCGAACCTTTTTCAGATCGGCAAGCGAGTATAGAGAGGATTCGCCGCGTTGATTTTTATCGACAAAAAGAACTTCGTCGCGCCGGAACTGCTCGTTGTTAAGCAGCGAGACGTCATGCGTAGTAAAAATGAGCTGGGCGTTTTGAAGATTCTCTTCGGATTGAAACAAATCCACGATAAATTTGGTCACCAGCGGATGAAGTCTTGCGGACAGCTCGTCTACGATAAACACACCGCCGGTTTCCATCAGAGTTGCAATCTCATAAATGAAAGCCAGAAATTTCAAGGTTCCCGACGATTCATTTGCCAACTCGAAAGCACGGCTTCCTGTTTTCTCTCCGGCTTCGTTGTATACAGGGTGTGTGATTTTAAGGGAGGGCACTTCTGTCGATTCTTTTGAAAACCATCCTTTTTGCAAATTCTTCTCTACTACAATGTCTTCCACACCGAGATCGATTTTACGCAAATACCCGGCTACTTTAGAGCGAAACACATCGTCTTCCATCAGGCGGTCTAAAGAACGAGTTGAAAATGTTCCGGCCCCCTTTATACTTGATTCAATCGACAGTTCAAAATGAATATCAAAATGGTTTTTAAAAAAGAACTTAAAATCATCGACAAACTCTTTGATTTCTCCCGTAGCGAAAAAATCGAGAAACGAAAGGTACAGGCGATCGCTGCGAATATCTTTCAGATGATTTAACGCCTTTTTGTATCGGGAATGGATATTCAGACGATCGTTAAACCGTTCGAACACCTGTACACCGTCGACTTCAAACCATTCTTCGCAAATTTGCTCGCCTTCGAAAGCAAAACCGTATTGATAGATTCTTGAATGTTGCCTAAAGATCATTTCAAATTCGATTCGTTCTTCCTGCCGATCAAGCAAAGAAAAGGGATGAATCGAACTGAAAGCGGTGCGTACTTGCCGGTCGGTTTCCTGCTCGAAAAAGTGATTGGAGATATAAGCTTCGAAACCGAACAATGCACTGACCAGATTGGACTTTCCGCTTGCATTCGCTCCGTAAATCGCCGCGGTTTTCAACAGTTTGAACGGCAGACCTTCGATTTCGATTAAATGAGAAGAATGTTCCCGATAATTCGTTGCCCGCATATCCAGGACAAATTCATCCCGAAAAGAGGCAAAGTTTTTGGCTCGAAACATAATCAGCATAGAACCACTCTTTTCGTTTTTTTCTCAATTATACCCCAATTTCTATCTTGTTAAATGAAATTAAAGAGGTTAAATTCGATTGAATCGAATAAAAAACCAAAAACCACTTAACGATAACGGGCATCGAAAAGTGGTTTTTGACATCCTGCGTTTTAAAAATCCTATTCCCAAGAAGAAATCGTCGTCAATTCCCCTTCGATCGAATAAGGCCCGAAGCCCGCCGGCAGGATGAAGTGATCGCCTTTTTGCAGCGGATATTCGCCGTCTTCGCTTCGGAGCGTGCCTTCGCCGTCGAGGATGCTGACGATCGTGTAGCGCTCGCGCGAGCCGAAGTTTGCGGCGCCGTCGACGGCCCATTTTTCCACGGTGAAGAATTCGTTCGAGACGAATTTGGTGATCGTCACGCCGTCCAGACGGTCGGTCTCGTATGCGCCGCCCGTGTAGGACTGCGGCACCGTGGTCACTTCGATCGCTTTTTCCAGATGCAGCTCGCGGCCCTGGCCGTTTGCGTCTTTGCGGTCGTAATCGTACACGCGGTACGTCGTATCCGAACTTTGCTGCGTTTCCAGCACGACGATGCCTTTGCCCAGGGCGTGAATCGTGCCGCTCGGCACATAGAAAAAGTCGCCCGGCTTCACTTCGATCTGCGTCAGCAGTTTGTCCCAGTCGCCGGCTTCGATCATGGACCGCAGCTCTTCGCGCGACTGCGCGTTGTGGCCGTAAATAATCGAAGCTCCCGGCTCGGCGTCGACGATGTACCAGCATTCCGTTTTGCCCAGTTCGCCGTTCTCGAATTCGCGCGCGTAAGCGTCGTCCGGGTGCACCTGCACCGACAGGTCGTCGGAAGCGTCGAGGATCTTGGTCAGCAGCGGGAACACGTCGGATTCGGAATCGCCGAACAGCTCGGGATGATCGTTCCACAGATCGCCCAGTTTGGCGCCGGCGTAAGGTCCGTTATGTACGACGCTCTGTCCGTTCTTGTGGCCGGACACCGCCCAGCATTCGCCGGTCTTGTCGTTGGGAATCTCGTAGCCGAACAGGGTGTTCAGCTTGGTTCCGCCCCAGATACGCTCCTGGAACACGGGGGTCAGGAAAATCGGTTCGCTCATGGATGATTCGCACTCCTTTTGGATGGGTCTATTGGTCGTTCCGTTTTCTTATTACCCGCCCGGCGCGCTTCGTGCGCAGGCCGCGGCGGGAACTTCGATCAATTAATACGCCTGATGCACCAGCGAAGCCGCGCCGATCAGGCCCGCGTTCTGGCTCAGCGCGGCCGGCACGATCGCCGTGCGGCGGCCCGCCGGGCTGAGCGCGTGCTGCGAGACGTAGCCGCGGATTGCGTCGAACAGCGGATCGCCGATCTGCGACACGCCGCCGCCGATGACGATCAGCTCGGGATCGAGCGTGTTGATGAGCGAGACGCAGCCCACGCCGAGCCGGCGGTAAGTCAGCTCGATCAGTTCGGTCATCTGCGCGTCCCCGGCGGCCGCCAGGTCGAACGCTTCTTTGGTGCTGACTTCGCGGCCGAGCGTTTCCGACGCCTGGCGCGCGATCGCCGTGCCCGACGCGATCTGCTCCCAGTAGCCGTCGGTGCCCGCGGCGCCCGGTTCGACCGTGATAAAGCCCACGTCGCCCGCGTTGCCGGATGCGCCGGTAATCAGCCGTCCGTGCATATAGATGCCGGCCCCGATTCCCGTGCTCACCGTGATGAAGATAAAGTTCTCCGCTTCGCGCGCCGCGCCCAGCCATTTCTCCGCCAACGTCGCCGCCGTCGCGTCGTTCTGGAAATGCACCGGCCATGCGCCGAAGTGCTTGCGCAGCTCTTCGACCACGCCGAAGCCGTGCCAGGCCGGCAGATTGGGCGGGCTGTCCAGCCGTCCGTGCTTGGCGTCGAGCGGTCCCGGCGCGCCGACGCCGATCCCTTTGACTTCGTCCGGCGAGACGTTCCGCTCGGCCAGCATGGCGTTTACCGCGTCCGCGACTTCGCCGATCAGCTGCGCCGGCTTTTTGTCCGGGTCGGTCTTGAGCGACGTTTGCGCCAGCACTTTCCCCGTTTCGTCCACCAGTCCGAGCGCGATCTTGGTTCCGCCGATATCGATTCCGATAGCGATCATCGTTATGCGTCCTCCATTTCTACTTGACAAAACTTGACGAAATTAAAAATTGTAAAGTAACATGGAATCAGCATACCACATTTTTTCGATACGGGCGAACAGCGTTTTGATCAAGGAGGTACGACCAAATGGCAAGACCGAAAAAAGTTTCGATGCAAAATATCGCGGACCGGCTGGGCATTTCGAAAAATGCGGTATCTCTGGCTTTGTCGGGAAAAAAAGGCGTGAGCGAGGAGGTGCGGCGTTCGGCCTTGGCGGCGGCGAAGGAGCTAGGCTACGGACCGTCCGCCGAATCCGGCCGGACCGTCCGCAGCAGCCGGAACGTGCTGGTGCTGGTGCCCGAGCGGGTCGTCAGCTGCGCGGACAACGAACACTTCCACTTTTTCCACGACATGCTGTGGATTCTGGAAGAAAGCATCCGGGCGCGCGGCTGCAATGCCGTGATCGCGCGGATCGACGGGGATATGGAGCGCAATCTCGCGCTGCCCGGGCTGTTCGCAGACGTGGAGCATATCGGCGTGATCCTGTTCGGCATTATCGACAAGCCGTATGCGCGCATGGTCTGGGAAAGCGCCGCCCCGCTCGTGATGCTGGACTCGTATTACCGCGACCTGCCGTGCGCGGCGGCCGTATCGGCCAATACGGAAGGCGCGGAAGCGGTCGTCCGCCGGCTGATCGCGGAAGGGCACCGCGAGATCGGCTTTATCGGGCCGGCCAACCTGACGACCAGCCAGGAAGAGCGCTGGTTCGGCTACTGGCGCGCGATGCGCGAAGCCGGACTGCCGATCCGGCCGGAGCATACGCTGCTCGAAGCCGGCGGCTTCGGCGAAGCCGAGAACGAGCGCGAGATCGGCGAGTTTCTGGAGCGGATCGCCGCGGACGGGACGGCAGAAGACGGGACGAAGCGGAAAAAGGCGGCCGGAGCCGTTTCCGGCGAAGCGGGACGA
Source organism: Saccharibacillus sp. CPCC 101409 (assembly GCF_030518235.1). GTDB lineage: Bacteria > Bacillota > Bacilli > Paenibacillales > Paenibacillaceae > Saccharibacillus. The sequence continues at coordinate 198,254 of NZ_JAULSA010000006.1, forward strand.
ACGGCGGACGGTTTGTCCGCGAAGCTTCCGACCGCGTTCTTCTGCGGGAACGACCGCATCGCGCTGCTGCTGATCCGCCGCCTGCGGGCGCTGGGCGTCGCCGTGCCTCGGCAGGTTAAGGTCGCGGGCTTCGACGGACTGAAACAGGCGGTCGAGCAGGAACCGGGCCTGCTCACTATGCGGGTAGACAAACGCAGGATGTGCGAAGCCGCGGTCGAACTGCTGCTCGGCGGATACGGGGCGAAGAGGGAAGCAGTGCGCTGGGCGGCGGCGGGCATTCCGGCCGGCTGACAGGCGACGCAGGCATGTTATTCGAGATTGTAATTCTTGTCGTCGATATGAATTTGCGGTTTCATAAAGGGTTTTTTCTTGTTTTTGGAGGTTCGCGATGGATAAGACGGGTAATGGGTAGAAACGTTCGCTTTGTCGCTTGATCGCGTTAAATAAACAAGCAAGGGGGACTTGCGATGTTAAAAACGCTGTATATGTCCTGGGCGAGGTCGGGGTTGTCGGCTATCGCCCTGCTGCTGTTTCTTCCGCTGGCGGCCGCCTGCGGAGCAGGCGAAGCCGAAGTCGCCGAGAGCGCGTCGGGCCGGACGGTAAACACATCCGGCACCGAAAGCGAGTCGAAGACCGGTTCGTCCAAGTCGGGCGCGCAGCGAGGCGGCGCGTCTTCGGACTCCTCGGCGAAAGATGCCGCGTCCAAACCGAGCGGGCTGTATGCCAGCCATTCGCTCGATCTGAACGGCGGCAGTAACTGCGGCGGGGTATGCTGGAGCGAGCTGTATTTTGTCGACGATACGCATGTCGTAACGGAGCTGCCGGAAGGCGGAGTGGACGATCTGGACTGTTCGTCCGGCGAATGCGCGACCTATCGGGCGGAAGGCGGCAAGCTCGAACTGAGCAGCGGCGAGACGTATTCGCTGGCCGTCAAGTCCAACGGCGACCTGACGCTCGACGGCGAAGATTATATCCGCTACAAACCGCTTGCCCGCCTTGAGCTCGACGGAACCTATCGGGCGAGCGGCTACGCGGGAGGAGCGACAGGAGGCAGGGGAGTGGAAGACGTCTATGTATTCCGTGCCGACGGCACGTTTACCAACCGGAATTGGACGGGAGTCGCTTCCGACGGATCGGAGAACGGAGGCGACGGGACCGGGACTTCGACCACGATCGCGGGCGGTTCGGAAGCTTCCGGCGCATACAGCGTTTCGGGGTATACCCTGAATTTGACCTACGAAGACGGGAAGCGGGAGCGGAAAATGTTTTTCGCGTCCGGCCAAGACTACGACTTCCTGCGTATCGGCAGCGGCGATTACGTGCTTGAGGAACCGATCGCGCCTTATCAGAACGTACTGGTCGAAGAAGGCATGGCCGACAAGGAAGTGTTCAAGGAGCGGACGCCGAATTTCAAAGAATCGTTGGGCGGCATCGAGCTGGAACTGGTCGGATACCAGTGGGCGAACCTGACGATCAAGGAAGCTTATCAAAAGAATTTCAGCGATTTCGAAGATAGCGGCGCAGTCGAATTGACATTGAAATATACGATCGCGAACCGCTCCGGACAAACGGTGGATCTGGACGCGCTGAACAATACGATGGAGCTGAGCGGCGGCCTGAACGCTTCGCTGCAGGAAACGACCGCCTTTCGGCCGAAGACCGACGGCCGGCTCAAACCCGGAGCGCGCGCCGAACGGCTGGCCGTTTTCCTGTTCCCCGCCGACCTTTTCGACGAGATCGACAGTATGTCGCTGACGATCGGGAATATGCGCTCGGCCGGCGGCCGGGATCTGTTCGAAGGCAATCGGATCGAATTTTCCGTGTTCGATTGAGAGCCTGCCGGCTTGCTGTAAACAAAACTTTTTCCGAAGTCTTTCAAAGCTGCAACTTATTTTACCGCGGAAAGGTTTATATATAGAAGGTAGGGCGTTTTTATGAGCGCCTTTTAAAACCGCATCTATTAGAGGAGGACTTTTCCCATGAAAAAAATTCTGATTGCATCTCTGCTGGGCTCCGCCGTGCTGGGCGCTTCCGCCGCGCAGGCCGCTCCGGCGACAACGCCTGCCGCAGCCGCGAAGGCGCCTGCCGCGACAACGACCGCTTCCGAACCGGCAGCCATGATCTACGGCAACGACGGAATGGTTACGCCGAGCGCATATCCGTACTTTATCAAAAGCACGCTGTATGCGACCGCAGACGTCATCAAACAGCTCGATATCGACGGCCTGAGCATCTCGTGGGATAACAAAACGAAAAGCTACACGTACATGAAAGACGACCACAAAGTCGTGATCAAAGCCGACAGCAATGTCGCCTGGGTCGATGGCAAAGAAGTGAAGCTTCAAGGATCGGCCACCTTCAAACGCGGCGTGCTGCGCGTTCCGGTCGGCGTAATCGTCAAAGGCGTAGGCGAGAAAGCCGTATGGGACAAAGCGAACAAAACATTGTGGATCGGCGATTCGATCAAGTAACGAACGCCGGAGCGCAGCTCGCCGGGCCGGTGTTCGGCGGGGGCCGAACGCAGCCTGGCGGTAACAAAGAAAAGAACAGGATCGTTCCCGAGAGGGACGGTCCTGTTCTTTTTTGCGTATCGCTGTGTCCGGAAACTCGCTTTTTCAAACCGAAGAAGCTGCCGGGAACAATTCGGGAAGAAAGCTACGAACCCGACCTGCTTTTCAAAAATGCGATTTTCCCGTTTACGATATCCCGAGTTTGCCGCAGTTGTTCGATATTATGCTCGATTTTGAGTTTATGCTTCTCGAGATAATCGAGTCTTTCGGCGTCGCCGGCGTGCTGTTTGCCGATAAATTCCGCCGTTTCGATCCCGATCGCTCGCAGGTGTTTGATCAGAATCAGCCACTCGATATCTTCTCCGGCGTACTTTCGGTAGTTGTTGACGTCCCTGGCGATATGCTGGAGCACCCCTATTTTCTCGTAATACCGCAGCGTATCTTTGGACAATCCGGTCAGCTCGATCGTTTGCCGGGTCGAATAATAGACTTCTTCGGCATCCATTTCACAATCCTCCTCTTGCTGTGGTGTCGACTCCATACTTTATATTTGAAATATTAGCGGCCGAATAGAGCGAAGTAAAGAACGGCCGCTTTGAAGAACATGAAACCGACAGCATTGGAGGAGTTGGAAATGGAACTGCCGCAATCGATATTTTTGGTATTCGGCGCCACGGGGCGAACCGGCCGGCATTTTGTGGACATCGCGCTTGAAGAAGGTCATCGGGTAAAAGCACTGGTCAGAAGTCCCGGGAAAGTTCGGCGGCAGCACGCAAACCTGGAGCTCGTCGAAGGGTCCGTCGCGGATGATGAACATTTGGACGAACTGCTGCAAGGCGTCGATGCGGTGATCTGTATGCTCGGCAATGCGCGGGAACAAAGCAAGAATTTGGTCAACACCGCTTTTTTCAAAAAGCTGATCCCCGCCATGCGGCGGCAGGGAGTCAAGCGTCTGCTTTACCAGGCAGGAGGCTTTACTCGACCGTATAAACGAAACCTGCCGCTGGCCAGCCGGATTCTCAAAAGCGTGCTGCTCCGCCCCGCGGGCCTGCTCGGCCAGCATCGGGACAATGAAGCCGTGATCGAGTACCTGGTCGAAGAAGCGCAGGACATCGATTGGACGGTGCATCGCGCCAGCATCACCTCGGACGGTCCTTCAAAAGGAACGGCGCAAAGACACCGAACCAAATTCAGCCTGCTCACGTTCGAAGATTGCGCCAGATACAACTACCGGCTCTTGAGCGACGATTCCGCTATTCATACTTACGATCTGAGCCGTTACGGCGGATGAGTTTACGGAGGAAAAGTGAAAAACGGTTGCCGGGTAGGCTCAAGCCGCCCGGCTTTCCGGTACGGCCGGCACCGTGCGTTTGCGTCCGGCAATCGCCGCGAGCATGAGCGCCAGCTTGATCGCTCCGGTGGCAAACAGCAGCCACGGCAGACCGGCCAATCCCCAGCCGATGCCGGGCGCCCAGGTCACGACGACGTTCCACGGCGCGAGTCCCGATACGAAGCGCAGAAGCAGCAGCGGGAAAGCGGCGTTGCAAACCAGCAGCAGCACTGTATTCAGCGCGATCTTCCAGGGAGCGGGGCGGAACGCTTTTCTCCAGCGGAAAAGACTGCGCACCGACCAGGCAAACAGCAGCGCCATGACGACGACCGCGCTGTCCGCGATCGCATACAGTTTAACGAAATCCGGCAGGCTGTCCAGCGCCGGCGTTTGCCCGTGCACCAGATCGTCCAGCCCCGGAAGAATGCCGGCATAGCTGACGATCAGCGGATCGACGGAGTTGGCAAGAACGAAAAAGCCGTAGCCGTCGCGGATGCGCATTTCGGAATACGTATTCTCGGTCGTGCCGTTATGCGAAAGCGAATCGCCGGCGCTCACCCAGCCCATCCCGTAAAAAGAACCCCCTCCCATATCCGCGGCCGGCGCGTGCATGCGCTGGATACCGTCTTCGGACAGCAAACGCGTGCCGCCCATAGTGCCGCCGTTCATCTGCATGATCAGATATTTGGACATATCTTCCGCCGTGGAGACGAGATAGCCCGAAGGCACCGTGCCGGAATGATGCATCAGCCGCGTGGGCACGGTCAGTCCGAAGACCGGCTGATGGCCCGAAGGCGGCCGCAGCTCGGAGTGTTCGGACAATCGGACAGCCGCCCGTTCCGGCGAAGAGAAGCTGTCGTTCATCTCCAGCGGACGCATAATGCGTTCTTCGATATAATCCCCGTACGTTTCTCCCGATACCTGCTGCACGATCGCGCCGAGAATATTGTAATTGAGATTGGAATACTGGTAACCCGCTCCGGCGGGCTGCGTCTGCGAGACCCGCTTCAAGCTGCGGACATGCTGCATCAGCGTGCCGTTTCCTTCTCCCAAAAAGGCGACGCCGTCGTAGGTGGACAGTCCGCTCGTCTGATGCAGCAGGTCGGCGACGGTGATCCGGCCGGAAGCGGCGGCATCGGCCAGACGGAAGTCCGGCAAATAATCCGCAACCGGCGCGTTAAGGTCGATCCGACCGTCTTCGACAAGCTGCATGACCGCCAGCGCGGTAAAAGACTTGGTCGTCGAGCCGATCGGAAGCGGCGTTTGCGGCGTCATCGGTCCGGCTCCCGGCCCGGCGCTGCCGTAGCCCTGCGTGTAAAGCACTTCTCCGCCCCGGACGATGCCGATCGCAAGACCGGGAATATGCAGGCGCTCCATCGCGGCTTCGGCGTAAGCGTCGATCTGCTCCGGCGTCCAGCTGCTCTCGGCGGAGACGGTATTCGATTCCGCCGGCCGCGACGCCGGAGCTTCTTCGCCAGCCGCCGCGGCGGCGAATGCCGCTCCGATAGGCTGTATGGCGCAGACGCCGAGCAGCAGCCCGGCCAGCAGTATTTTGAACTTCTTGGTCATATTCAATTCGATCTTCCTTCCGGTTTCCTTTTTTATGTATCTGTTCGTTTCTCGACTTTGTCGTTTCTTTCTCTCCGCGTTCCTCAGCGCCTCGTTTATTGTAACGAATCGGTGCATGCCGCAAATCGGCCGCCGGCCCGAAATCGGGGTCCGTCTCCCGGACGCGAGCGTACTGAACCCGGGTCCGGACGCAAACTTGTTTATCCGACACCAAACCGTCAAAAAGTAAAGTGAGTACTTACTTATCCGTATGCGCCGGAAGAGATAAAATAAAGGAAAAAGCAGACAAACGAAGGAGGACGACCGATGACCTATCCGCTAAAAGAACTGCTTAACGCGCCTTTGGAAGAGCAGGGCAGCCGCAAAGCGCCGAGCGCGATCGACCGCAGAATTCTGGACGCCGCGCTGGAAGTGTTCGCCCGCTGCGGTTACCAGGGCGCCAAGACGCTGGAGATCGCGAGAACGGCCGGCGTATCGGAGAAGACGCTGTTTCAGCATTTTAAAAATAAAGAGCAGCTGTTCGTCGCGGCCGTCCATCCGTCGCTGCTCGACGTGATCGATCCTCTTGTTAAGCTGAGTTGTGAAGATAATCACTTGGGCCGGTTCGATTTTGAACAAGAACGCCCCGATTCCGCGCCGTTCCGTGCCTGGGAAACGCCCGAGCACGATAAGGAGGAAGCATTTCGAGCCGCCGCCGAGCCGCCGGACACGCTCATGCGTCGAATCCGGGCGATCGGGCTGGAACGGCTTTCTTTTGCCAAAGAAAATCCGGATACGGTCAAGCTGACGCTCCAGGAGATTCTGCTGCGGGACGAATACCGGGAAGCGGTTACGGGACTGTGGATGGAACAGCTCGCGCCGCTCATCGCCCTGTCGATCGAAGCGGGCATGGACGAAGGCGAAATTCGCCGGCTTCCGGTCGCGACGGTCATGCGGGTACTCGTTCCGGTGCTCGCCTCCTACGCCATGATCCGTTCGCAGCTCGTTCCGGACGGGGAGTGGGACGATACCCGGGAGATGGACATGATGCTGGATATCCTGTTCAACGGGCTGCGGCCGAGAGAATAGAACGATGATCGAAAACGGATCGAGTATGCAAAATCGCCATATCTATATGCAGACCAAGTCCCAGCGAAGAAAGGATGAATGCACGATGCCGATTCATATCGGTCTGGACGTCGGTTCGACCACGGTAAAGCTGGCCGTATTGGACGAGAATTTCGAGCTGCGGCTCGGCAAATACGAGAGACACTATTCAGATATCCGCGGAACGGTGAAGCGGGTGCTGGAAGAAGCCTGCGCGATTTACGGGGAAGGCGGCGCGGACGGTGAGAAAGCCGGCGGCGAGTGCCGCATCTGCGTCACAGGTTCCGGCGGCATCGCCGTGTCCAAATGGCTGGAGCTGCCGTTTATCCAGGAGGTGGCGGCCGGGGCGGAAGCGGTGGAGCGTTTTATTCCGCATACGGACGTCGCGATCGAGCTGGGCGGGGAAGATTCGAAGATCACGTTCTTCGAAGCGACGGTCGACCAGCGGATGAACGGTTCGTGCGCGGGCGGAACCGGCGCGTTTATCGACCAGATCGCGGCGCTGATGCAGACGGACGCGGCGGGGCTGAACGAGCTGGCGAAAGGAAGCCGCACGCTGTACGAGATCGCGTCGCGCTGCGGCGTGTTCGCCAAGACCGACGTGCAGCCGCTGCTCAACGAAGGGGCGGCGCTCGAAGACATCGCGGCGTCGGTGCTGCAGGCTGTCGTCAACCAGACGATCGGGGGACTGGCGTGCGGCAAAAAGATCGCGGGGCATATCGCGTTTCTCGGCGGTCCGCTGCATTACCTGGACGAGCTGCGCAGCCGCTTCGTGCAGACGCTCAAAGTCCCGCCGGAGCGGATCGTACTGCCGGAACGGCCCGAGCTGTTCGTGGCGAAAGGCGCGGCCGTCGCCGCGCTGCGCGAGCGGCCGGTGGATCTGCGGCAGCTCGAAGCGCGGCTGCCGGATCTGCTCCGGGCGCGAGAAGAGAACGGGGAGCGGCTGGACCCGCTGTTTGCGAGCCGCGAAGAGCTGGACGCGTTCCGCGAGCGCCACGCGAACAACCGGATCGCGCGTGGCGATCTGTCGGAATTCCGCGGCCGCTGTTATCTCGGCATCGACGCCGGATCGACGACGACCAAGCTCGCGCTGATCGACGACGAAGGGCGGCTGCTGCATTCGCATTACGGCGCAAACGGCGGGCGTCCGCTGCAATCGGTGGCCGAAGCGCTGCGCACGCTGTACGCCCGCATGCCGGCGGGCGCGGTCATCGCGGGCACGACCGTGACCGGCTACGGCGAAGGGCTGGTCAAGTCGGGGCTCGGCGCCGACTTCGGCGAGATCGAGACGGTGGCGCATTACAAAGCGGCGGACTTTTTCCTGCCGGGCGCGGACTTTATTCTCGATATCGGCGGACAGGATATGAAGTGCCTGCGCGTCAAAGACGGCGCGATCGACAGCATCCTGCTGAACGAAGCGTGTTCGTCGGGCTGCGGCTCGTTTATCGAGACGTTCGCGGAATCGCTGCGCATGAACGTGCGCGACTTCGCCGAAGCCGCGCTGCTGGCCGAGCGGCCGCTCGATCTGGGCTCGCGCTGCACCGTGTTTATGAATTCGCGCGTCAAGCAGGCGCAGAAGGAAGGCGCGACGCTGGGCGATATTTCGGCCGGGCTGTCCGGCTCGGTCGTGAAGAACGCGCTGTACAAAGTGATCAAAGTGCGCGGCCCGCAGGATCTGGGCAGCCGCATCGTCGTGCAGGGCGGCACGTTCCACAACGACGCGGTGCTGCGCGCGTTCGAACGCGAAGCGGGACGCGACGTGGTGCGGCCGGATATCGCCGGGCTGATGGGCGCGTTCGGCGCGGCCCTGATCGCGCGCGAGCGCGGCGCCGAACTGCTGCGCAGCGGCATCGCCGGAGTCGGCGAGCTGCGACAATTCCGCGCGGATTCGTCCATGCGCCGCTGCGGGCTGTGCGGCAACAACTGCATGCTGACCGTCAACCGGTTCGAAGACGGCCGGGAATATATCACCGGCAACCGCTGCGAACGCGGCGCGGGCGGGGAGAAAGATCCGGACGGGCTGCCGAATTTGTTCGAATACAAGCTGGATCGGCTGTTCGGCTACAAATCGCTGGCGCTTGACGAAGCGAAAAGAGGCCGGGTCGGCATCCCGCGCGTGCTGAATATGTACGAGAACTATCCGTTCTGGCATACGTTCTTTACCAAGCTGGGCTTCCGCGTCGAGCTGTCTCCGCGCTCGTCGAAGAAGATTTACGAGCGGGGATTGGAGACCATCCCGTCGGACACCGCCTGCTACCCGGCCAAGCTGTCGCACGGCCATATCGAAAGTCTGGTCCGGCGCGGCGTGGACCTGATCTTCTATCCGTCGCTGCCGCGCGAGCGCAGCGAGACGAAGGGGGCGGACGACCATTTCAACTGCCCGGTCGTCTCGTCGTATCCGCAGGTGCTCGGAGCCAACGTCGATTCGCTGCAAGGCGGCAAAGTGCGCTATCTCGCGCCGTTCCTGCCGTTCGACGATACGAAGAAATTGGCGCAGCGCCTGACCGAAGAACTGGCCGATTACGGCGTCACGGCGGCCGAAGCGAAAGAAGCGGTCGCCGAAGCGCGGCTCGAAGAGCGGCGTGTCCAGGCCGATATCCGCGCCAAGGGCGAAGAAACGATCGCCCGGCTGCGTCGGGACGGAGAGATCGGCGTCGTGCTCGCCGGACGGCCGTACCATCTCGATCCCGAGATCCATCACGGCATTCCCGAGCTGATCGTCAGCCTCGGCATGGCCGTGCTGACCGAAGATTCCGTCTCGCATCTGGGCGAGCCGGACCGGCCGCTCACCTTCGTCGACCAGTGGATGTACCACTCGCGGCTGTACGGCGCCGCCGACGCGGTCGTCAAAAACGACTGCCTGGAATTGGTGCAGCTCAACTCGTTCGGCTGCGGCCTGGACTCGATTACCGGCGACCAGGTGGCCGAACTGCTTCAATCGTCGGGCCGGCTGTATACGCAGCTCAAGATCGACGAAGGCTCGAACCTGGGCGCGGCGCGCATCCGGCTGCGCTCGCTCAAAGCCGCCGTGCTGGAGCAGCGCGCCCGCGGCGAAGCGGAGCGCGCGCAGGCCGAACGGGCTTCGCTGCCGCCGGCGTTTACGCGGGAAATGCGGCTGACGCATACGATCATCGCGCCGCAGATGTCGCCGATGCACTTCGATCTGCTGGAAGAAGCGTTCGGCGCTTCCGGCTACCGGCTGGAAATACTGCGCGACGCGGGCGGCGTCGCGATCGATACCGGGCTGCGCCACGTCAACAACGACGCCTGCTTCCCGTCGATCATCGTGACCGGCCAGCTTGTGGCCGCGCTGAAGTCCGGCCGCTACGATCCCGAGCACACATCGGTGCTCATTACGCAGACCGGCGGAGGCTGCCGGGCGACCAACTATATCGGCTTTATCCGCAAAGCGCTGCGCGACGCGGGCTTCCCGAACGTGCCGGTCATCGCGCTCGGCACCGCGCCGACCGCGGAGCAGCCCGGCTTCAAGCTTACGCCGGGACTGCTGCACCGGGCGCTGATGGCGATCCTGTACGGGGATGCGCTGATGCGGGCGCTGTACCGCACGCGTCCGTACGAAGCGCAGCTCGGCGCCGCGGACCGTTTGTACGAATCGTGGATCGAACCGTGCAAACGCTCGATCCGCAGCGGCTCGCTGCGTTCGTTCCGCACGAATATTACGCGCATCGTGCGCGAATTCGACCGGTTGGAACTGCTGGACCTGCGCAAGCCGCGCGTCGGCGTGGTCGGCGAGATCCTGCTCAAGTTCCATCCGGACGCCAACGGCAATCTGGTCGAGCTGCTGGAGCGCGAAGGCGCGGAAGCGGTCATGCCCGACCTGATGGACTTCTTCCTGTACTGCTTCAACGACGGCGGCTTCAACGCCCGGCATCTGGGCGAGTCGCTCGGCAAGCGCTTCGCGGGCGCGGCTTTCACCAGCGTGATCGAGTGGTACCGCCGTCCGCTGCGGGCGGCGCTGGACGCAAGCGAGCGTTTCTCTTCGCCGATTCCGATCGGCGAGCTGGCGGACAAAGCGAGCGGGATCGTCTCGCTCGGCAACCAGTGCGGCGAAGGCTGGCTGCTGACGGCCGAGATGCTCGAACTGCTCGAAGGCGGCGTCGACAACGTCGTCTGTCTCCAGCCGTTCGCCTGCCTGCCGAACCATATCACCGGCCGCGGCGTGTTCAAAGCCGTCAAACGCCTGCACCCGCAGGCAAATCTCGCGGCGGTCGATTACGACCCGAGCGCGACCGAGGTCAACCAGCTTAATCGCATCAAGCTGATGCTGTCCACCGCGATGAAGACGCTGCGGACGAGCGAAACAGAGCCGCCGGCTCCGGCATTAGCGACCCCGGCTCCGGCGACCTCGACGCCCACAGCCGCCGCGGCGAGTTTCGGCGAACTTACGGGCGCCGAGCCCGCCGGTTCGGGCGACTGAACCGTTCGTTAACCAAGGGAAGGCCCGTTTTCTTGAGGACCTTCGCGATTCCGCGCGCAAAAGCGCCGGAAGCGCGAAGGTTTTTTCGCTTTTCGCCGCCGCGACCGGATGCAAATATCCACTTTATTCGCGTTTCCGGCGCTTTTTCAGCCTTCCAATCGAGAATAAAGTGGATTTTCGCGCTTCATCTTCGTTCCGGCGTCCCTGCCTGTATAAGGAAATGGATTTTTGCATTTGCTCCGGGTTTGAATCCAATTATGAAGAGCGGTGCGCCGGTTAGGCTTGGAATCCGGTGCACCGGCGGCGAGCGGAAGCCTAAGGCGTGTACGCAAACTCCGAAGGAAGCAGATTTAGCTGAGTTTGCGTACAAGGCCCAGTATTGAAGTGAAACAAGCGCGGATTCCAGCAGTTAATTTTTGTCCGCTCCCCGAACAAAAGTCGGACCGAAATAGAATTGAAAGCGCTAACCTCCTCGCCTAGAATAAATGTCGAGGAGGGAAACGCAAAAAAGAAATCCGCGATTATGATAAACGGGAGTCCGGAAAGGGGGACGGCAGATGGATAAAGAAATCGTATCGATTCTTCGGGTCCTGCTGAGCAGCACGGTCGTCACGGCCGAAAGCCTGCAGGAAGAAACGCGTTCTTCCAAGCGGCAGATTACGTACCGGATGAACAAGATCAACGATATTTTCAAAGAGCGCAAAGCTCCGCCTATCGTGCTGGGGGCGCAGAAAGATACGCTGATTCCCAAAGAAACCAAAGAAGCGATCAAGGAAATCCTCGACCGGAAATATTCCAAAAACAATTATTACCTGAGCAAAACGGAACGGCTGTTGTATATGTATCTGATCTTGTTCATCGACCTGGAGGACGTATCGATCCATCACTTTATCGATTCGCTCAAGGTCAGCCGTTCCACCGTGAACCTCGATTTCAAAGACCTGATTCCCGAGCTTGCTCAAAAAGGCATCGAACTGAAAAACAACCGCACCAACGGCTATTACTTGGCCGGTTCGGAGATGGAAATCAGGCGGGTGCTGATCCGCAGCGTGATCGAAAGCCTGGCCGCCGAAGAAAGTTCGAGAGTGCTCGACCTGTTTATCGAAGAATACGGGCTGGACAGCTTCGAGACGTCGAAGAAGCGGATTACGGAGCTGGTGCGCAAACACGAAATCGGCTTTGTCGAAGACCGGCTGGTCGAGTTCATCTACATTTTTATTTTGATGAAAGCCAGAATGTTCTCGGGCAATCCCAAGGCTCCGGAGCGGATCGATATTCCCAGCGTCGCGGTCATGAACTCGATGAAAGAATACCGGTTCGCCGAAGAACTGCTGGAAACGCACGCGGAAGCAGACAGGATCGAACCGCACGACGTGATGTATATCGGAGCGTGGATTCTGGGCACTTCCGTCGGCAACCCCGAAGAAGATACCCGGGACCGCGCCGTGATTTGGGATATGGTGACCAAGATGACGACCAAGTTCGAATATTTGAGCGGGGTGCATTTCCTGAATCGCGACAAGATCTTCAAGCAGCTGTACTCGCATTTCAGACCGGCTTATTACAGACTCCTGTTCAAGATGCCGATCTACAATCCGCTGTGCGAAAAAGTGAAAGAAGAGTACCGCCTGGTGTACCGGATCGTCAGCAACGCCACCAAAGAGTTCTACAGTTTGTTCGGCGAGGAGATTCAGCAGGAGGAACTGGCGTACCTGACCATGCACTTCGCGTCCGTGTTCTCCAACCGCAAAGAGCTGGATATCCTCAAAAAAAGAACGGCGCTGATCGTGTGTTCGAACGGGGTGGGCAGCTCGGCGATCCTGTATGCGGAACTGACGAATCTGTTTCCCGAACTGCATGTGCTGCCGCCGCTGGAATCCGCCGAACTCAGCCGCTGCGCCGGGTCCGCGGATATCGTCTTTACAACCGGTTACAAAGCGGAAAGCCTCGATATCGGCGTGCCCGTCGTCAAAGTCAGCCCCGTGATGACGCAAAAAGAAAAATATAAAATCGCGCGCGAAGTCTATATTCAACTGGGCGACATTTTCTTGAAGCAGCCCCGGATCGACGAAGTGATGGATATCGTGCGCAGGCATGCCCGGATCTCTTCCGAAACGATGCTGTCCAACGAACTGCTGTCCTATTTTACGCAAATCGAGAATTTCACGCCCAAAGGAGAAGAAGACCCGATGCTGAACGATCTGGTTGACGAGAATTTAATCAAACTCAAGGTGCCGGCCCGGAACTGGGAGGAAGCGATCCGGCTGTCCGCGTCCGTGCTGGTCGAGAACGGCAAAGCCACGCAGGGATACGTCGATGCGATGGTCGAAGCCGCGAGGGAATCCGGCGCTTACATCGTGATTACCAAACATGTGGCGCTGCCGCACGCACGGCCGAAAACGGGCACCAGGCAGATGGCGATCGGCATCGCCACGCTGGAGACGCCGATCGAGTTCGGCCATAAGGGCAACGATCCCGTCAAATACGTGATCTCGCTGAGCGCCGTCGACAGCAGCAGCCATCTGCGCGCCATGTCCGAGCTTGCCGAGCTGCTGGAGATGGACGAGTTCTACCAAACGCTGGACAACGCCGCAAACGCCGGGGAAATCATCGATTTTATCAAAGCTCAGGAACTGTAAAAGGAGGAGTCGTCATGTATAAAATTCTGGTTGCATGCCGGGCGGGCGTCGGATCGAGCCTGATGCTCAAGATCAAGACCCAGCAGGTTATCAAGGAAAACAATTTCCCGATCGAGGTGGAGCACGGTTCGCTGGATTCGCTGAACGGGTTCGACGGGGACGCGGTGGAAACGCTGATCGACGTGGCGGAAGAACTGCGCGGCAAAAATCTCAAGATCGATATTATCGGCATCCACAATGTGGTGGACCGCAGCGAGATCAAAGCCGCACTGGAGAAATTCCTGGCATCCAGGCAAAAATAAGCGCCGGAACCGAATCGGGCGAGGAGGAACGTAAGTGGATTTCATTATCAGTTTGTTAAGCACGCCCGCCGTGCTGCTGGGGGTTGTGGCTTTTGTCGGCCTGGTGCTGCAAAAGAAATCGGCGACCGAGGTCTTCACCGGCGCGTCGAAAACCCTGATCGGGTTCCTGATCTTCGGCATCGGCGCCGCGGCCATGACCGGGGCGCTGCAAAACTTCAACAAGTTGTTCCAGTACGGCTTCGGCATCACCGGCGTTATCGCGTCGCCCGAAGCGGCGACGGCGCTCGCGCAGAGCACCTACGGTTTCGAAGTATCGCTGACGCTGATCCTGGGCTTTGTGCTCAACCTGGTGTTCGCGCGCATCACGAAGTTCAAAAATATCTTCTTCACCACCGGGCACAGCCTGTTCTTCTCCTGCGTGCTGGTGCTGATTATGAGCGCGCACGGATTCGACCGCACGACCACGATTATCGTCGGCGGCACGATTCTCGGCTTTATGTCCGCGGCGCTGCCGCAGTTCTGTCAGCCGTTTATGCGCAAGATGACGGGCGGCGACGAGCAGGCGATCGGCCACTTCAACATGATCGGCTACGGGCTGTCCGGGTATATCGGCCGCCTGTTCTCGAAGTACGAGCACCAGACGACGGAAACGATCAAATTTCCGAAATGGCTGTCCATCTTCCGCGATTTCCTGATGGGCCTGGCGATCGTGATGCTGATCCTGTTCTACGTCGCGACGCTCAAAGCGGGCCAGGCGTTCACCCAGGAGCTGGCCGGCACGCAGCACTGGCTGGTATTCCCGCTTGTGCAGGCGTTCACATTTGTTGCGGGCATGTCCGTGCTGATGACCGGCGTCCGCATGTTCCTGGCCGAGATCACCGCGGCGTTCGTGGTCATCTCCGAAAAGTATATCCCGGGTTCGCGTCCCGCGCTGGACGTGCCGACCGTATTCCCTTATGCGCCGAACGCGGTCATTGTAGGCTTTATCTGCGCCTACGCCGCCGGTTTGCTGGCGATCGTGGTCATGGCTTCGTTTCCGGCCGTATTCCCCGTCGTGATTATCCCGGCCGCGCATATCTGCTTCTTCTCGGGCGGGACCGCCGCCGTATTCGGCAACTCGTCTGGCGGCTGGAGAGGAGCGGTCGCCGGTTCGTTCGTGGTCGGGCTGCTGCTGGCTTTCCTGCCGACGATCCTATATCCGGTCTATGGCACGCTTGGTATTGAAGGCGCTACCTTCCCTAATATTGACTACAACGTGATTGGCACGCTTCTGCACAGCATTCTGCAGTTTATCAAGCCTATCTGACAAGTATGAGGCTGCAAGGAGGATAAGTCATGATCCCGAATACGCTGCCCGACTTTCTGGGCAATCTGCACAGTGAAATTTCCCGCCTGATTATCTCGATGGACCAGGCCGCGATCGGCCGGGCCCGCGACCTGATCTTCCAGGCGGAACGCGGCGGCGGCCGCGTCCATGTGACGGGGATCGGCAAGCCCGGCCATGTGGCCGGCTACGCCGCTTCGCTGCTGTCGTCGACCGGCACGCCGGCTTACGAGCTGCACGGCACCGAAGCCGTGCACGGCTCGTCCGGCCAGGTGCTGCCCGGCGACGTGGTGATCGCGATCTCCAACAGCGGAGAAACGGAAGAACTCAAAGCGACGATCGAGACGCTCAAGCGCAACGGGGCGAAGATTATCGCCGTTACCGGCAATCCGTCTTCCTGGCTGGCGGACCGGGGCGACGAAGTGCTGGTCGCCGGCGTGAAAACGGAAGGCGATCCGCTCAACAAGCCGCCGCGCGCTTCCATCGTCGCCGAGATCATTATGCTGCAAAGCCTGAGCATTCTGCTTCAGGACGAGAAAGACCTGACGCCCGAGAAATACGTCAAGTGGCATCCGGGCGGGACGCTGGGCAAGTCGGTGAACAAGTAGAAAACGGAGGCGAGGACTTTGCTGCAAGCATCGCAAATCAAAGGGATCATCGCCGCGATGGTCACTCCTTTTGACGACAATCGGGAGATTCACGCGGCAGCCGCCGGACAGCTGGTCGACAGGCTGATCGGAGCGGGAGTCGCCGGAATCTTTATCCTCGGAACCAACGGGGAATTCCATATGCTGAGCGAAGCGGAGAAGCTTGCTTTTGCGGAGATCGTGATTCATCAAGTCGGAGGCCGAGTACCGGTCTATGCGGGTGCCGGAGGCAACAGCACGAAAGAAGTCGTTCGCCTGGCCAGGGAAATGGAGCGGCTCGGCGCGGACGCGCTGTCGGTCATTACGCCGTACTTCCTGCCGCTGACCCAGGCGGAACTTGCCGGTCATTACCGGGCCGTGGCGGAATCCGTCTCGACCCCGATCGTGCTCTACAACATCCCCAAGAACACAGGCATGAATCTGGAACCGGAAACGGTGCGCGAGCTGGCCCGCATCGGCAATATCGTCGGAATCAAAGACAGCAGCGGCAGCCTGGAGCGGATCGAGCGTTATGTGGAAGCGTCGGCGGGAGAAGAATTCGTTGTGCTGTCCGGCTCCGATTCGCTGATCCTCAAAGCGCTGAAAGCCGGCGCGTCGGGCGCGATCGCGGCCACGGCCAACCTGATTACCGAACTGGACGTGTCGATCTACGACCATTACGTCAACGGCGATCTGGACGCCGCCGAACGGGCGCAGGCAGAGATCGAACCTTTCCGCGCGGTATTGAAGCTCGGCACCGTGCCGTCGATCCTGAAGAAGTCGATCGAACTGTCGGGAATTCCGGTCGGTCCGGCCCGCGCTCCGGTCGGCACGCCGGGCGAAGAAACGGTGCGACGAATCAAAGATATGCTGGGGCATTATCATCTATAATACCGGAGGTGCGGCGTGAACAAAGCGGAAATCGAAACAAGAATCGTTAATACCGGAGCGATGGCGATCGTCCGAACCGACACGATCGAGCGCGGAATCGAAATCGCCGAAGGCTGTCTGGAAGGCGGCGTGGATGTGCTGGAGATCAGCTATACGCTCCCGAACGCGGGAGAAGTCATCCGGGCGCTGAACGAGCGCTTCGGCAATAAGCTGCTGGTCGGCGCGGGCACCGTGCTCGACAGCGAAACGGCAAGGCTGGCGATTCTGTCCGGCGCCCGATTCATTATCGCCCCGACCCTGAGCCGGGAAGTCGCCGTCATGTGCAACCGGTACCGGATTCCGTACGCGCCGGGCTGCTCGACCGTGACGGAAATGGTGCAGGCGCTGGAGCTGGGCGCTTCTTTTGTCAAAGCGTTCCCGATCTCCAATTTCTACGGTCCGTCCCTGGTTTCCATCGTCAAAACGCCGCTGCCGCATATGCCCATCCTGGCTTCCGGCGGCGTGACGCTGGACAATCTGGCGGAATGGATGGGCAGCGGCGTCGATTCGGTGGGCCTGGGCGGACTGCTGACCCGGGGCGGCAAAGCAGAGATCGCCGCAAACGCCAAACAGATCACGGAAATCATTCGGGCGGCGCGGACGGATCGAGAGGTCTGATTGTACGGCTGCTCATGGGATGCCGAATATTCGAATACGGAACAACCGAAAAAAGCTTCCGGGCCGGTGCTGTGTAAACAGCCGGAGCGGAAGCTTTTTGGCTTGCGCGGATTTGCGTTGACCGCTTCGGCGTCACAGAAACAGGTTCGGCGCATGGAAGCGTCGAATATAATTCGGATAAAGAGAAGCATGCGGAAAGTGAGGGAACACGTTGAAAACGCTAATGCAATCGCTGGAGGGTCTGCGGCTGAAGGATATCCCCTGGCGGCGGCTTACGACG
Organism: Saccharibacillus sp. CPCC 101409; assembly: GCF_030518235.1. Classification (GTDB taxonomy): domain Bacteria; phylum Bacillota; class Bacilli; order Paenibacillales; family Paenibacillaceae; genus Saccharibacillus. The sequence goes on from NZ_JAULSA010000006.1 coordinate 215,906, forward strand.
GCTTACGGCCGCGCGACGCAGATGCCGGAGCTGATCGAACAGCGCCGCTTCCGGGAAATCGCCAGCCTGATCGAGCATCAAGGAACGCTGTGGCAGGCCACGCCGTGGACGCTGCTGTTCCTGCTGCGGCGGTCGGCGGGCAGGCGGATCGGAGAACTGCCGGAGGATGAACGGTTTCTGTACGCTTCCGTGTGGGAAGCGGCGCGGCAGCACGACGAGTCGGGCGAACCGCTTCCGTCTTACCCGGACGATCCGCTGGAGCTGCTGCGCGATCGGCGTCTGCTCTGGCCGGAGGAGGAAGACGAAGAAGCGGACGAAGGATGCTGGATGGAGGAAGAGCCGCCCGGCTACGATCCGTCCAGCTTTGCCGCGTATTTCGTCTACAGCCGCCGGCTGCTGGAGGAAGCTTTCCCGGAAGATGCCGCCGAAGAGCGATGGATCGAACAGGAGGGCGGGCGATGAGCGGTTTGCAGGAAGGCGGAGCGGCGAACGGAAGCGGCGGCGCGCGGCGGATACTGGACATCGACGAAACGCTGCGGCTGCGGTCTTACTCGGGCGCGGCCGATATCGCGGCGGCGGAGCCTTGGTACCGGGACCGCGAGGTGCTGAGAATGTCCGAAGGCATGGAAGAAGGAATCTACGACGCCGCCGCGATCGGGCGGATGTACGATTATTTGCAGGGGAGCGGCGAGCTGTACATGATCGAGACGCAGGAAGGCGGCCGCTGGCGGCCGATCGGGGACGCGGCGCTGACGGCGGACAATGTGCCGATCACCGTCGGCGATTCCGCGTACCGCTCGCGCGGCGTAGGCCGCCGGGTGCTGGAGCGCCTGATCGCACGGGCGCGCGAGCTTCGCCGCGAAGTGCTGAACGTCGGCATCATCTACGACTACAACGAACGCTCGCAGCGGCTCTACACCGGCCTCGGCTTCCGCGCGGTCGGCGAAGCGGGCGAAGGCGGGATTCCGGGGAAACGGTACGAGCTGCGGTTGGATGCGGAGGGAGCGCAGACCCCACACGACAGGAGGAACCACCATTGAATATCCGGGAAATCCGATTGACCGCGCGCGACCTGGGACGGGTCCGGGATTTTTACGAGCGGGTGCCGAAGCTTGCGGAACTGCTCCGGCGGGAGCTGGAAGCGCCTGTGTATGTGAAAGGGACGCCGGCGTTTACGCCGGTCGGCGACGAGGAAGGACTGCTGATCCTGACCCGCGAAGGCCGTACTTGGTACGGATCGAGCTATCCCGCCGATATCCATCCGCTGGAGATCGCGGTGGACGGGCCGAAAGCGAGAAGCTTCGAGCTGCCGGGCTACCCGTATAGATTCGAGATTACACCGGCGGATTAAAGCGATCTTTTTAAATCGGGAGTGCGAAACAGGATCTTATGGGTAATAAAGGGATGTTGCTTGAAGATCTTACGGGTTTGGAAAGGAGCTTTGCCGACCGATGACTTTTCTGTCTTTCTTTATCTGGCTGATTGTGCAGGTACTTGTGCTGTGGATCATTTACGTCCTTGTGAAAAGCGCCATCGAAAATACGGTTCCGGATCTGATTCGCCCGCAGCTGGATCATCTGGACCGCAAACATTCGGATCGGTTTCAAATCTTGGACCGCAGTCTTCAGGAAGCCAAAGAACAGCTGCGCGTCCAGGGAGAACGGTTGAAAGCGCTGGAGAGCGAACTTGCGGAGCGGCGTTCCGAATCGGGCGTAGAGTAAGCAGGCGTTATCGCGGGGCGAATTCCGGGTACATATGAAACAAAGGACGGCTCGGAGCGATCACGGCCGATACGCCGGCGCAGGTGGTTGTGTTTATGCGCCGGCCGTCCGAATCCGGAACCCCGAGGAGGAACGGCAAATGCTACTGCTGCTTGGCGCTTTTCTGCTGCTGTGTCCGCTTGTGATCTCAAGACCCGACCGGATCGTCCACCCTTTGAACGAACGGCCCGGCGAAACGGTTTCCGAACCTGCCGGTTTCCGCGACGAAGCTTTCCGCGCGCTCGGATTTCTGCTGCTGCTGGTCGCGTTCTCGCTCGGCGTCATGACGATGCTGGCCGGCGCTTAACGCGTCCGTATGTATTCGCCGCTTCTTACAGCCGCTTTGCAGCGCCGTGCGGCGCGCGGTACAAAGCGGCTTTTTGCCGCGGATGCCTTTTTCGAAAATAAAGCGGATTTGGCCGACCGGTTGACCGGATTTGAAAATCGGTACCGTTTGAGGCAAACTGGAGTTACACATTCGATAAACGAACAGGCGCTTGGGGAAGCTTCGACATGCGGGAGACGACCCTAAGGCGCCGGGCGAGGAGGAATATGAAATGGACGGAGTATGGACGATCGATTCGATGCCGGAGATGACCGGCAAGCGTGTAATCATCACGGGAGCGAGCGGGGGACTGGGGCTGGAAACGGCTCTGGGCTTTGCGGCGAAAGGCGCGGAAATCGTGTTTGCCGTGCGCAATATGGAAAAAGGACATCAGGCGGCCGCCGGGCTGCTGGGCAAATTCCCGAAAGCGCGCGTCGAGGTGGAGCGTCTCGATCTGGCCGATCTGTCCAGCATCGCGGCATTCGCCGCCGAAATGCTGCGCAAACACGATTCGCTGGACGTGCTGGTCAACAACGCCGGCGTGATGATCCCGCCTTACCGCCAAACGAAGGACGGCTTCGAACTTCAATTCGGCAGCAACCATCTGGGCCACTTTGCGCTGACCGGACGCCTGCTGCCGCTGCTGCTCCAAACGCCGGGTTCCCGCGTCGTGACGTTGAGCAGCATCGCGGCCAAAAGCGGCTATATCTATTTCAACAATCTGGACGGGCATCTCGGCTACGGCGCGATGAAGTTCTACGGCCAGAGCAAGCTCGCCAATCTGCTGTTCGCGCGCGAACTGCAAAAACGCCTGTCGGCCGCCGGCGCGGATACGATCAGCGTCGCCTGCCATCCGGGCGTATCCAATACCAATCTGATCTCGCGCGGATCGGGCAAGCAGGCGGGGCGCGCCATGGCTATGCTCTGGGGGCTGATGAGCCAGTCCGCGGCGATGGGCGCGCTGCCGACGCTGTATGCGGCGACCGAGCCCAAGCTGTACGGCGGCGAATATATCGGCCCGACCGGCAAAGGCGGCCGCAAAGGTTATCCCGGCTTCGACCTGTCGGTCGACCACAAGATGAACGAAGAAACGATGGCGAAGCTGTGGCGGGTATCGGAGGAACTGACGGGCGTGAGTTACGACTTCCAGGTGCGGCCGCAAGAAAGCGGCGGCAAGGAAGAACGGCTGTACGGAGTCAAGCTGTAAGGCGGCGGGCATCAGGCTTCTTTTCCTGCAAAGGGAAAGAAGCTGTTTTTATTTGAGCATTTTGTGATTTTAAAGTAAAATTCGTTCTATTTGTTGATCCTGTGCATATTCTTTTTCCCAATCCTGTGTTACGTTTAGAAAGCTCTGGTTTTCTGAAAATAATGAAAAGAAGGTTTGCATATTCATGAAGGGTTGGGGAAGGTTCGAGGGGTACGGGAAAAGCGATCTGAAGCGGGATCTGATCGCGGGCTGCATTGTCGGGATTATCGCGATCCCGCTCGGAATGGCATTCGCGATCGCGTCCGGGGTCAAACCGGAAACCGGCATCTATACGACGATCATCGCCGGGATTCTGATCTCGCTGCTGGGCGGTTCGAAGTTTCAGATCGGGGGACCGACCGGCGCGTTTATCCCGATCCTGCTGGCGATCGTGCTTCAGTACGGCTACGACAAGCTGCTGGTCGCGGGGTTCCTGGCGGGCATTATTCTCGTTCTGATGGGCGTACTGCGGCTCGGGGCGCTGATCAAGTTTATTCCGAAGCCGGTCACGGTCGGCTTTACCGCCGGTATCGCGGTCACGATCTTCGCGGGACAGATCGGCAACTTCCTCGGATTGAGCGGACTCGAGCGGCATGAAAGCTTTCTGCTGAATATGAAAGAGCTCGCCGTCCATATCGGCACGCTCAACCCTTACGCCGTGCTTATCGCGGCCGTCTGCCTGGCTTCGCTGCTGGTCGTGCCGCGAGTGCTGCCCAAAGTCCCGCCGTCCCTGGTCGGACTGGTGCTTTCCACGCTCGTCGCCGTGCTGCTTCTCGGCGGCAAAGCCGCTACGATCGGTTCGGCTTACGGCGATATTCCGGCGGCGCTGCCTTCGTTCCGGCTGCCGGACCTGTCGTGGGACAATATTACCCTGATGATTCGTCCGGCGCTGATTATCGCGCTGCTCGGCGGCATCGAGTCGCTGCTGTCCGCCGTCGTCGCCGACGGCATGAGCGGCTCGAAGCACCACAGCAACCGCGAGCTGATCGGCCAGGGCATCGCCAACATGGCCGCGCCGCTGCTGGGCGGTATCCCGGCGACCGGCGCGATTGCCCGGACCGCGACCAACATCAAGAACGGCGCCGCTTCGCCGCTGTCCGGCATCGTGCACGGACTGGTCGTCCTGCTCGTGCTGGTGCTGCTCGCGCCGTACGCTTCGGCGATTCCGCTCGCGGCGATGGCTCCGATCCTGATGCTCGTCGCCTGGAATATGAGCGAACGCAAATCGTTCGCCCGGCTGCTCAAACTGCGCAACAGCGACTCGATCGTACTCGTCGTTACCTTCGCGCTGACCGTGTTCACCACGCTGACCACCGCCGTGGAAGCCGGACTTGCGCTGTCCGTGCTGCTGTTCGTCAAGCGCATGGCCGGCGAGCAGCGGCTCGACAAAGTGCTGCCGGACCGCGAGGCCCGTCACGGCAAAGTCTCGGCCGGCTCCGTTACGCCGGACCGCGACTGCCCGCAGCTCGGTATCTTCAGCGTGCACGGCGCGCTGTTCTTCGGCGTCACGAATCCGTTCGATACGCCGGACTTTCTTGCTTCGCACGATCCTGCGGGCACGCTGCTGCTGCGCATGGGCGGCGTGCCGTTCGTCGACGCTTCCGGCGAAGCGTCGCTGCAAAGCCTGGTCAAGCGGGTTCGCGCCGCCGGAGGCACGCTGCTGATCTCCGGCCTGCGCCCGCAGCCGCGGCGCATGCTGGAGAAGTCGGGCCTGCTGGCCTCGATCGGCGAAGACGGCTGCTTCGAGCATACCGGCGAAGCGATCGACGCCGCGCTGTCGCGCCATATCGACGCTTCCCGCTGCGCCGGCTGCCCGATGGCGGCGTTCCGCGAATGCGCGGGATTGTGCAAAAGCGCCGGAGCCGGCGCGGAGAACGCCTCTTAAACCGCTTTTGTTTCCGGGAAACGATCAGACAAAAGCCCGTATTCGATAACGAAGCCCCGTACCGTGCAGCGGATTGCCGCAGGGTACAGGGCTTTTTTTGCGTACCGGGTAAAGGCGACGGTCCAACGCAAGCCAAAAAATATTTCCAAAATCGGGTATTGACCGAATCGGTCGATGAGAATATAGTAGAGGCGTAAACCGAATCGGTCGACATTTTGGACGCCGATCGTTTCGGAGATTTTGAACAAGGAGCGTGGCTATGGAGAAATTGGCCCATCTGCCGGCAGACAAGCAGAAACAGATCACGGACGGCGCCCTTCTGTCTTTCAGCACCAACGGCTACAAAAAAGCGTCCGTCAGCGACATCGCCGCGGCGGCGGGCATCTCGAAAGCGATGGTTTTTCATTATTTCGGCACCAAAAAAGAACTGTATTTGGATTTGATGCAATTTTGCAGCGATATCGTGGTAGAAGCGGTGCAGGAAAAGTTCGATCCGGACATTACCGATTTTTTCGAACGGATTCGCATGGCGAGCGCTATCAAATTGGCGGTACTCGCCAGACACCGCGCGATCCTGTCGTTTCTGAGCAGCATGTTCTTCGAGCAGGACCCGGAAGTGGAACCGGAGATCAAAGCGTTTATCGCGTCGAGCGAAGGGCTGCGCAATCAGATGGCGCTGGAAGGAATGGACGTTTCCAAGTTCAAGGAAGGCGTGGACCCGCAGACGGTCATGAAGATACTCGTCCGCTATTCGGAAGGAATCGTCAGCGAACAGCCGAACTCCGCCGCGATCGACCCGGAAGCCATCGTGCGGGAGTTCGACGAAGTCATGGAACTGCTGCGGAATCATTTTTACAAAGAAGAGTATCTCCATTAATCAGCGCTGGGGGATGACGGGATGAACGTAATCGAAATGAACCGCCTGACCAAGCATTACGGCAAATCGCGGGGAATCGCGGATATAAATCTGACGGTGGAAGAAGGAGAAATCTTCGGCTTTATCGGTCCCAACGGCGCAGGCAAATCGACGGCGATCCGCACGCTGCTCGGGCTGATGCGTCCGACCGGCGGCAGCGCGACCATCTTCGGCCAAAGCTGCCTGGAGCATCCGGACATACGCCGCGAACTGGGTTATCTGCCGTCCGAAGTGTTCTACTACGACCATATGCGGGTGCGGGAGCTGCTGAACTATTCGGCCGGCTTCTACAAGAAAGACTGCGCGCGGCGCATCCGCGAGCTGGCGGATATCATGGACCTCGATTTGAACAAGAAGATCGACGACCTTTCGTTCGGCAATAAGAAGAAGGTCGGCATCGTGCAGGGGCTGCTTCACGAGCCGAAGCTGATTATTCTCGACGAGCCGACGAGCGGTCTCGATCCTTTGATGCAGCAGCGGTTTTTCGATCTGCTCGCCGAGGAGAACCGCAAAGGGGCGACCGTCTTTTTCTCCTCGCATATTTTGAGCGAAGTGCAGAAGATGTGCAGCCGGGTCGCTTTTATCAAGGAAGGCGAGCTGATCAAGCTGGAGAAAATGAGCGACCTTCAGGCCGACAGCTACAAACGGTTCACCCTCGAAGCGGCGTCGGCGATTCGCGCGGAAGATTTACAGATCGAAGGCGTAAGCAAGCTGGAGAACGGTCAGGGCGCCAACTCGGTTACGTTTATGTTCAAAGGCGATATCAACGATATGCTGCGCCGGATTTCCGGCATCGAGCTGCGCAATATTTCGATCGAAGAGCCCGATCTGGAGGAGATCTTCCTGCATTATTACGCGAAGGAGGATCGGGCGGGATGAATATGTACGGGCATGAACTGAAATCGCTGCGCAAATCGGCCTTGATCTGGACGTGCTCCATGATCGCGCTTGCTTCGCTGTTTCTCGCCGTTTACCCGGGCATGGCCTCCGACGCGGCGGGCTTCAAGCAGCTGCTGAGCGGTTATCCGGAACCGGTGCGCGAGATGCTGGGCATCGATCTGGATACGGTCGCGTCGCTGCTCGGCTTCTATTCGATGGTCTTTGCGTTCGTTACGCTCTGCGGCGCGATCCAGGGAATGAACCTGGGCGTGTCGATCCTGTCCAAAGAGTCGCGCGAGCGGACGGCGGACTTTCTGCTCGTCAAGCCCGTCTCGCGATCTTCCATCGTTACGGCCAAGCTGGCGGCGGCGTGCACCGCGCTGGTCGCGACGGATCTCGTCTTCTTCGCCGCGGTATCCGTTGTCGCAAGCGCCGTGGCCGCCGGGGGTTACAGCGGGAAGACGTTTCTGCTGATCAATCTGACGCTGCTTTTTATTCAGTTGATATTTTTGGCGCTGGGGCTTGCGGTTTCGGTCTTTTTTGCCCGGCTCAAAAATGTGCTGTCGATCTCGCTCGGTACGGTATTCGGATTCTATGTGCTCGGCGCGCTGCTGGCATCGGACGCAGGCGACGAGGCGGCCCGCTACCTCTCGCCGTTCAAATACTTCGACAGCTTCCGCATCATCCGGGATGCCGGGTACGAATGGTCTTATATGCTTGCCGGCATTTTAATCGTTGCGGCGGGCATCGCCGTGAGTTACGGGGGGTACATCCGCAAAGACATTCATGCGGGATAAGCATGGGGAGGGCGCGATCATGAATTTGTTTTGGAGAGAAATGAAGGCCAACCGAAAATCGCTGACGATATGGAGCGCCTGCATGTTTCTGCTCGTCGCCGGCGGAATGGGCAAATATACGGCGTATTCCGCCGGCGGAACAAGCAGCGAAGTGTTCGAGCATATGCCGTTTTCGTTAAAAGCGCTGCTGGGAATCGGTACGCTGGACGTGACGACGATGAGCGGGTTCTTCGCCCTGCTGTTTACGTATATCGAGCTGACGGCCGCCGCGCACGCCGCGCTGCTGGGAAGCGGCATCCTTGCGAAGGAAGAACGGGATAAGACGGCGGAGTTTCTGATGACGAAGCCGATCTCGCGCTCTTCGGTCGTGACCGCGAAGCTGGCGGCCGCCCTGGCGAACGTCGCGGTGCTCAATCTGGTGACGCTGATCTCCTCCGTCGTCATGGTAAACGCGTACAATAAAGGGGAAAGCGTCGCCGCGGAAATCGTGCTGTTCCTGCTGAGCATGTTCATCGTACAGCTGATCTTTCTGTCGCTCGGCGCGTTCTTGTCGGCGTGTTTGCGCAATTCCAAGAATTCCGGCCCGGCGGCGGCCGGCATCCTGCTCGGATCGTTCGCGATCGCCAAGATTACGGATCTGACCGATCGCCTGAGTATACTCAACGCGCTGTCGCCGTTTAAGTATTTCAGCATCGACCGCATTGCGGAAGGAAACGGATTGGGCATCGGAATCGCTCTATCGGCGCTTGCGCTGACGGCCGTTCTCGCCGCGCTGACCTATCGGTTCTACGGCCGGCGCGAGTTGAATCTTTGAGCAGAGCTCAGCCCGCTTCAGGAAAGTCGGAAAGCGAAGTCTTCGAAAAATCGTGCAAAAAGAACGCCGTAAAAAAGAAACCCGACGCTCCGGACGGAGGACGGGTTTCTGGATAGTTCAACTTCCGGTCTCCAGAAGACCGGAAGTTTTTGTTTCTTTATTTCTGTTTGCGCGGTGGATTTCAGTCGATCAGCCCGGATTTTTGCAGCAGGCGCTGCACGGCTGCCGCCGTCTCCGCGCGGCTCAGGGGACTCAGCGGTTTGAGTCGGCCTCCGCTGCCTTGCACGAGATCGGCGGCGAGCACGGCTTGCACGGCGTCTCTTGCCCAGCTTCCGACTCGGGCGGCATCGCTGTAGTCGGAGAGCGAAGTTCCGCCGGAAGTCGAGGCCGGCTTTGCGATCTTCGCGGCGCGGCCGAGAATCGCGAACGCTTCCTGACGCGAGATCGCCGCCTGCGGACGGAACGTTCCGTCCGCATATCCGTCGATCAGGCCGTACTGCGCGGCCTTTGCTACCGAGCCGGTATACCATTCGCCGGAAGGAACGTCGCGGAACGTCGAAGACGTCTCGTTATCCGGCAGGCCCAGCGCCCGGACCAGGATTGCCGCAAATTCGGCGCGCGTCACGCTGCCGGAAGGATCGAAGCGCGAAGCGTCGACGCCGTCCACGATCTGGCGGGAAGCCATATCGTTAACCGCGCTTTGCGACCACAATCCCGCGACATCGGAGAATTCTTTCGGGCTCCAGATCAGGGCGTAATCGCTGTTGGTCAGGCTGTTGACCTTCGCGAAGTAATCCTGGTTTGCGCGGGTGATCGCCGTCGGCACGTGTCGGAGACTTCCGTCCGCTTCGATCACGACCGCCGTCGTGATCCGGTTCGGATCGTAACCGGCCGGAACGGGAAGCTCGCGCTCCACATAGTCGGAGAAAGTATTCAGCTCTATCGTTTGACCGCCGTAAGACGCGGCGATATTAAAGTCTACCGGCGCCTGCACCACACTGAATCCTTCGGCCGCGGCGCGTTTATTCAGTGCCGATACGGCCGCGTCGTCGCTGCGCTGCACCGTGATTACGACATTCAGCTGTTCGGAATCCGCGTTGCCGCCTACGGTTCCGCCGAGCTGCGCGAGGCGCAGTTCGGAAGCGGGGAGCGTGTAATTGCCGAGCGTCGTTTCGACTCGAAGCGTCGCGGCGCGTTCTTGCAGCAGCTGAACGGCTTCTCCGGTCAAGCGGGTGCTGACTTTGTCGGCTTCGGTCGTAACCGGAACGACGACCAGCGGACTTGAACTTTCGGCGGCCAGCAGCGAGGACAATTTGCCGGTGTCGATTACGGCGTTGAATGTGTTCTGCCCGCCGGTTTGCGTCGGCGAACCCGTTGCAATCTGCTCGACCGGACGCCCGTTGACGCGAATCTCGAATCCGCCGGAAGCGGACGGTACCGGATTAGAGGCGGAAGGTGCCAGAGTCGTAACGGAAGGCGTCGGGGTCGTGCTTCCCGTTCCTCCGGTTCCCGTGCCGCCGCCGGTTTCGGTGGACGTATTCGCCGCGCGCGTAACGTTGACGGTATAAGTCTGCTGCGTGGTTCCGTCCTGCGCGGTGACTTTGACGGTAATTGCATTACCGCCCACATTCAGCGCGATCGGAGCGGAAGAAGAGCCGTCCGCTGCCGCAGCGCCCTGAATCGTAAAGGCTGCGTTCGGATCGTATGCCGAAGCCGTTACCGTTACGCTTGCGGTGGAATAAGGAACATTGAGGCTGTAGCTGCGCGTTTCCCGATCGAAAGCCGGAACAAGCGTCTGCCCGTTGATCGCCAGAGCCTTCAGATCGGCAGCCGCGGAAGCCGGAAGCGCTTTGACCGTAACCTGGAATTTGCGGATCTCTACAGCCGTTCCGCGCTTGATTGTCGCCGTCAATTCGACGCTCCGGTCTCCTTCCGAGTATGGACCGCGCCGCACCGTTCCATCCGTTCCCACGGATTCGTTCCGGTCGGACGTCCAGGCGATCGAGGTGCCGTTGGCTCCCGATACCGGAAGAGCCAGGTTCTGTGTAACGAAAGAATCGTTATCGCCGGGCGCGTATCCGATTTGCAGCGATGCTTTATCGGCATCGACCGCCTGCTGATCGCCGATCTCGCCGCGCGTGATGGTCAGGGTATACGTCTTCGTCGCGCCGTCGCTCATCGTAACGACGACCTCGATTGTATTGACCCCTGTCTTCAGCGGCACATTCGATGCGACGCCGCTTGCAGCGGCCGTTCCCGCGACGGTAAGCGTCTGCGGACTTCCCGCGGCCGTCGGGGTAATCTGAATCGCGGATACCGAATAGTCGACCTTCGCTCCGTACTGTGCGGAGTCGGAATCGAAAGCCGGCGTCAGCGTTCCCGGATTGATCGTCAGGCCGGACAGGGTCGGATTTTGCAAAAGAGTAACGTTGATCGTATACGTTTGGGCCGATCCGTTCGGCGCCGTTACTTTCACTTCGATCGGATTGCTTCCGGTCTTCAGCGTTACGGTAGAAGGGCTGCCGCTCGCTGCGGTTTTTCCGTCTACAGTGACCGCTGCGTTCGGATCGCTTACCGTCGGCGTAATATCGATACTGCCTGCCGTATAATCCACGGTGGCGGTATAGGAGGTTGTCGCCTTGTCGAACGAAGGGCTTAGAGCGCCTTTGCTGATCGTGAGGCCGTTCAAGTTCGCATTGCTGCTGGGCGAGACCTGGTTCACGGTGAGTATATACGTTTTGGTCGTGTTATTTTGCGCCGTGACGACGACTTCGACGGTGTTGGCGCCCGCCGCCAGCGGAATCGGGCCGGATGCGCTTCCGCTGGTTACCGGAGTTCCGTTTACTTTTACGGTCGCGTTAGCTTCCGCCGCCGTCGGCGTTACCGTAATGCCGGTTGTCGTATTCGGCACGTCGACGGTGTAACTTGTGGTTCCCGAAGCGAATTTTGGCGACAATGTGCCGGAGCTGACGGTCAGGCTGCTCAGATCGGCATTGGAGCTTTGGGGGCGGACAACGTTAACGGCATAGCTTTTGGTGGTCGTTTGGTCCTGTGCCGTGACTTTGATCTGGATCGTGGTTACGCCTACGGTCAGCTGAATATTGGCCGAACTGTTTCCGCTTGTCGTATCCCTGCCGTTCACAGTAATCGTGGCGCTGCTGTCCGCGGCGGTCGGCGTAAAAGCAATGCTGTCGACCGAATTGGGAACGTTGATCGTATAGCTGGTTTTGTTCGAAGCAAACGGCGGAAACAATGTGCCGGTGCTGGCGGACAAAGCGCTCAAATCGGCATTGGCGCTAAAAGCCCGATTCACATTCAACGTGTACGTTCGTTTCGATCCGTCTTCGGCCGTGACTACAATCGGAATCGAAGTGTTCCCGACCGTCAGAGACACTTTTTGCGCGCTGCCGCTTGCTGCGGCCGCGCCTTTCACGGTGACGGTTGCGCCGGATTGATTCACCGTCGGCGTGACATTGATATCGGTTACGCTGTTGTCCACATTGACCCAATAGCTCGTGGTTTCCGAAGCGAAAGCCGGCGATAATGAGCCTTGATCGACGGCTAAGCCGCTCAGCTTGGTATCGCTGCTTGCCGGGGCTGCCCGATTGACCGTTATCGTGTACGTCGTCTTGGTTGTTCCGTCCTGAGCGGTGACGATAGTCTCGATCGTATTGTTTCCTGGAGCCAACGGAATCGGACCGGAAGCACTTCCGCTGGCTGTCGTTGTTGTGTTAACCGTTACGGTTGCGTTGGCATTCGCCGTAGTCGGCGTTACGGTAATACTTGTTGTTGCGCTGGATACGCTTGCCGTATAGCTCGTATTGCCCGAAGTAAACGAAGGAGTCAATGTTCCCGCGCTAATCGCCAGGCTGGCGAGAGCGGAGTCGGTCGAGAGCGAACCGGATGTATCCCGTGTCACAATCGTTCCGTTTGCCCCGACCGCGACAAATTTGCCGGAGCTTGCGCCGGCCCCGTACAGATCGTTGGTTGTGCCGGAGGTTTCAATGCTCCATGACGTGCCGTTCGTCGAAGACAGGATCAGTCCGCCTGCGCCTGCCAACACGTATCTGCCTCCCGCATACGCGATTCCGTACAGCAGAGCGTTTGAAGCCTCGGAGATATCTTGAGCGGTCCACGACGTTCCGTTGGACGACGTATAAATCCCGCCGTCTTTGGTTGCATAGAATGCGCCGTTCAAATAGGCGACCGTGTACAAGTATTCGGTTTGCGCGCCTCTTTGCGTCCACGTTTGAGCGTCGGGCGAACTATAGATCGCTCCGCCTTCGCCAACGGCTGCAAAAAGGCTGTTTCCGTAAGCGATGCCCAGAAAATCTTTGGCGCCGGCGGAAGTTTTGGTCCAGATCGCGCCGTTGGCGGAGTAGAAAATATCGCCTTTATTGCCCACCGCCACATAAGTGGAGTTGGCATACGTAACCGCGCTGATATTTCGGCCGGAGGTATTGGGTCCGCGGCTTGTCCAGGCCACGGAGTCCGAAGAAGTATAGATCGCGCCGTCCGCGCCTACGACTACCCATTGTCCGCCCGCATATACAACGTCGTACAATTGCGCGCCGTAAGCGGCGTCTATCGTTCGTTCGGTCCAGGTAACGGCATCGGAAGAAACCAGTATTTTCCCGTTGTATTCGGGAGCGATCCACTGGCCGTTGCCGTAAACCGCTTTGGCGATATCTGCGCCGGACGTCGTCGCAGGCAGCTTGGTCCACGTCGAAGCCGCGGATACGGGGGGAGCGCCGAGCCATGCAAAGGAAGCGAATACAAGCAGAAATGAGAGCAGGAACGAAGTAAAGCGATAAAGGGATCGAACAGAGCGATGAGCCGGCATGGAGGTGCCCCTTTCTCTGAATAAGAATGGAAAGCGGTAAGCAGGCGGGTAAAAATGCAGTTGGACGAATAATGACGACAGAATTATGGAGGCGCGGGAAAAAGGAAAATAATTTGCGGGTTGATTCGGAATTTTAAAATACGGCGGAATCGAACACATCCTTTCCCTAGGGCGTGTCTTCAAACCTACTGAAGTGCATCTTTAGCCGTCTTTTCGCCCTCTACGGCGTCACTTTCCCTTGACGTGCCCCGGCACGCCTTCGGAAAAGTTCCTTGTATCGAACGAAAATCCAGACAAATCTGCTCCCTTCGAAGTTTGAAGACACGCCCTAGCGGGATCATTTAAAATTAAATTGAATACTAAAGAATAAAGACTATATATTTACAAATGAATTAAACAATATCAGCAGGTTTGATAGCTATTATTTGACAATTTCCAAAAAATCAGTTCAAGATTATACGAACGAGGATTAGCTATAGTAAAATAATCGGTATTCGATCTGTTTATTCCGAATTTGTTCGTTCAAATAGGGAGGGGAAGCTTGTGAGCCAAAGTTTTCAAGATTTCGACCTGTCCGCATTCTGGGACGATTACGACGGTTACACCGGACCCGGCGAGGTGACGGACGAGCGGGTCGCGGAAGCGGAACGTCTGCTGGGCTATAAGCTGCCGGCATCGTATATCGAGCTGATCCGCACCAAGAACGGCGGAAGCCCGGTCAACGGCTGCTTTCCGGTGGACGAGCCGACGTCGTGGGCGGACGATCATGTCGCGATCAGCGCAATCTGCGGATTGGGCGGGCAGTGGGGCATCGACTCCGACGATCTGGGCAGCCGCCATATGATCGACAACTGGGGTTATCCCGATATCGGGATCGTGTTCGGCGAATGTCCTTCGGCGGGACACGACGCGATCATGCTGGATTACAGCGAATGCGGCCCGCAGGGCGAACCGCGCGTCATCCACGTCGATGTGGAGATGCCGGAAGGCGAAGAACCGGAGCGGACGTTTCTGGCGAAGGACTTTGAAACGTTCGTGCGCGGGCTCGTTAACGAATCGGTGTACGATACGTCGGAAGAAGACAAGCAGGCGGATCTGGACACGGCGCGCCGCGCGCCGTTTACGCCGCTGCTGCGGCGAATATCCGATGCGGCGGGCGCGGTGCTGCCGGATGCCGAGAGCGTCGTTCGCGGCCTGGCCCAAGCCATTATAGAGGAAAAAGGCTTTTTCTCGCTGCATGCCGACCCCAAGTCGCATCTGATGTACGATCTGGAATTCCTGCTGTACGCCAACGCGGAAGGCCCGGTGCGGCGGGACGCTTATCTGGCCGCTTACGAGTCGATTCTGGTCTTCGGCCAGGGCGACGTGTTCAAAACGGGCGGTTACGCCCCGGGTTTTGTGTCCGACTGGCTGGACGAGCGCATCCGCGAAGGCGATATCGCCGCAATCGGTCCGGACGGCGCACTGGACTTCACGGACGCTTACAAGCAGCGGCTGGCGCGGCGCGCCGGCGAATTCCGGTCGTAACCGGCGCCGACCAGCTGCGTGAAAAAGGCTTGCCGTTTTGTAAACGGGAAGCCTTGGATTGTCGAGAAACGATTGGATGTAACCTTAATAGGCAGGACGAATCTAAATAGATGCGTATATCGCCTTATTCCGGCTTAATCTTACGTTTTCGAGAAAATAACTGCGCTCATAGCATTATTTCGAGCTTTTCCGCTTCGATTCGGCCTTTGGCTCCCGAATAGCTGCACCTGAGTCGTTATTTGAAGAAATCGAAGGATTTCGCCCCAAATAAGTGTACCTGTGCCGCTATTTTCTGTTTGGAACCCTACCTCGCTTTCTCGACACCCTGAGGCTTTCCGTTCCATTAAACGGGAAGCCTTTTTACCGTCCGATTCTTCGTTATTTTTCAGCATATTCCCGACATATCTTTAGCCGCTTACGTTTTTTGGGTAATAGAAAGATACACAGCCGGCAGATAGCTTTTGAAGGAGGAAGAATATGTCCAAACAACTAGATGCAGCCCACGGGCCAAAGCAGCTTCAATCCGATATGGACTGGAAAGAAAATATCGTTTACGAAATTTACGTACGCAGCTTCAACGACAGCAACGGCGACGGAGTCGGCGATCTGCGCGGAATCATTCAGAAAATAGATTATATCGAACAGCTCGGCGTCACCGCCGTCTGGCTGTCCCCGATCTTCGATTCTCCCAACCGGGATTACGGCTACGACGTGCGCGACTACTTCTCGATCCATCCCGAATACGGCACGCTGGACGATTTCGACGAACTGCTGGAGGCGCTGCACGAACGCGGTATCCGGCTGGTGATGGAGATCGTGCCGAATCACACATCGACCGAACACCGCTGGTTCCAAGAAGCGCTTGCGTCCCCGGACAGCCCGTACCGCGATTACTACATCTGGCGTCCCGGCGGCGAAGAAGGAAGCCCGCCGAACAACTGGACGTCTTTCCTGGGCGATCCGGCCTGGACCTACGACGAGGCGTCGGATCAATATTATTTCCACACGTATGCCGAGCATCAGCCCGACCTGAACTGGGACAACCCGCAGGTGCGCGAAGAATTGTATCGAGCGATGATCTTCTGGCTGGAAAAAGGCGTGGACGGCTTCCGGGTCGATACCGCGAACGTGCTGTCGAAAAACAAAGACTTTCCCGATACCGACGAAACCCGGCGCATCCAGGGCAGCGGCGAGAAATTTTATAAAAACGGTCCCCGTATCCACGAGTACCTGCGCGAGATGCGCGAAAAAGTATTCGACCGTTACCCCGATGTGTTCACCCTCGGCGAATCGTCGCAGGTCACGGTCGAGGACGTGGAGAAATATACCCTGCCGCAGCGCAAAGAACTGGATCTGATCCTGATGATCGAAGCTTCGAAGATCTGCGACGAACCCGACGATATGTGGCGCTCCAAGCCGTGGAAGCTGAGCATGCTCAAAGACATTATGCGCAAATGGCTCAAAGACCTGCACGAAGACGCCTGGATCGGCATGTACCTCAGCAACCACGACCATGTGCGCATGGTGTCCTACCTCGGCGACGACGAGCACCACCGGGAAGAATCCGCGAAAATGCTGTCCGTGTTCCTGATGACGCTGCGCGGCACGCCGAATCTGCTGCAGGGCGAAGAACTCGGGATGACCGACGCGCACTTTTTCAACAGTATCGAAGACATCAAAGAACAGCAGGCGCTCGCTTATTACGACCTGATGGTCAACGAGCGCGGCATGGAACCGGAAACCATCCTGCGCCGGATACTGGGCAAAGCCCGGGACCATACCCGCACCCCGATGCAGTGGACGTCCGAACCGGGCGCCGGCTTCACGACGGGCGCGCCGTGGCAGCGGATCAACCCGAACAAATCCGAGATCAACGCCGCGCTTCAAGAAGACGATCCGGCTTCCGTGCTGAACCTCTACCGCCGGATGATCCGCCTTCGCCGCGAGCACCCGGCCCTGTCGCTGGGTTCGTACGAGCCGGTACCGGAATTGGACGACGACGAACATATCTACGCCTACGTGCGCGAAAGACAAGGCGAACGCTGGCTGATCGTCCTGAATTTCTCCACGTCGCCCCGGCAGGCCCGACTGCCTCAGTCCCTGCTCGCCGACCTCCAAACCGCCGACTGCGTCGTCTGTACCGACGAACACAGAAGCGATTTATTGAAGAAAGACGTTACCGAGCTTGCGCCGTACGATTATTACGTCTACCGATTGTCGTAACGAATATAACTCGCATAAAGACAATATGATTGCAACACCTCCGGAGGAGCACGGCATTGCCGTGCTCTTTTTTTGATGGATAAGGCGCAGCAGTGGCGCCTCTTCTTTGGCATTTTCGCCCCCAACCGCTATACTTACGGGGAAAGCACCGCCATTTTTAATGAAGAGGTGAGCATAATGACTCCTAATCCTACATACACCGGCCGTTCCGTCCCGAGCGCCGCCCGCTACGACCAAACCGGCGAAGGCGTCTGGCATCCCAACCCCGCGTCCGCGCTGATCGTCGTCGAACAGCCGTCCGGCGAAGCCGCTTCGACGCTGCGCGAAACCGTCGACGCCATGCGCGAAGAATTCGAAGATGCCGGCGTCCTCGCCAATCCGCTGCGCTTCGGCAGTTTCGACGAAGCCGACGAAGGCGATCTCGCGGTCGAACTGGTTTCGATCTCCGGCGATACCGGCTTCAATCACCCCGAAGCCTACCGGATCGAGATCGGCGGCATCGTCCGCCTGACGGCCGGCAGCGAGCGCGCGGCCGCCTACGGACTGCGCACGATCCTCCAGCTGCTGGCGGCGGGCGACGGCCTGCCGCACGGCGTGATCGCAGACCGGCCCGTAATAGGCGAACGCGCGCTGCATCTGGATATCGGCCGCAAATTTTACACGCAGGAATGGATTCTGGACCGGCTGCGGGAGATGGAACAGTTGAAGCTGAATACGCTCCAGCTGCATTTTTCCGAGAACGAAGGCTTTACGTTCGAAAGCGAACGTCATCCGGAAGTCATGTCGGAGCGTTATCTGACGAAAGCGCAGATCCGCGAAATTATCGCGGAAGCGCGCCGCCGCCATATCACGCTGATTCCGTCGCTCGATTCGCCGGGGCATCTGGGCTATGCGCTGCGGAATAAGCCGGAGTGGCTGCTGACTACTGCGGAAGGGGAAGCGGCAAAAGGCGCGCTGGACATCACCAACCCGGAAGCGGTGGCGTTCGTGTTCGACCTGATCGACGAGTATGCGGAACTGTTCGCAGGCAGCCCGTATTTCCACATCGGCGGCGACGAGTTTATCCAGTTCGAACGCTTCGCTTCTTATCCGCAGCTCGGCGCGCACGCGCGCGATACGCTGGGGATCGAAGGCGGGACGGAAGTGGACGCCTACGTTTCGTATCTGAACGAGGTCGCGGAGCGGCTGGAGCGCAAAGGCTTTACGGTGCGCGCCTGGAACGACGGCGTATACCGCAAGAACCGGGAGCAGAAAGTGGCGCTCAAGCCGTCCGTGCAAATTACCTACTGGACCAAGTGGGACCCCAATATGGCCGAAGCGCAGGTGTTTCTCGATAAAGGACACCAGCTGGTCAACTTCAACGACGCTTATTTTTACTACGTGCTGGGCGAGAACGCGGGTTACGTTTATCCGACGGGCGCGCGCATCTACGACTACTGGCATCCGGGCCTGCTGCCGCGCATCGCGGAGAACCGGCCGCAGGAGTGGGCCGCTCCTTACCCGGACGCCCTGATCGGCTGCTCGTTCTCGGTCTGGAGCGACCGGCCGGACGCGCAGACGGAAGAAGAAGTCGCGACCGGGTTGAAAGAACCGCTGCGCGCGCTGGCGGAGAAAGCCTGGACGGGCGGGAAACGCTACGAAGATTACGAAGCTTTTGCGCAGGCGTGCGAGGCGGCGGGACTGCGGAACTGATCGCCGATGTATACCATTCTGATCGTGGAGGACGATCCCAAGATCGCGGAACTGCTGCGAAGCGAGCTTGACAAATACGGCTATGAGGCGAAGGTGGCACAGGATTTCGAACGGATCGCGGACGAGTTCCGCGAGGCGTCGGCGGACCTGGTGCTGCTCGACGTCAATCTGCCGAAATACGACGGCTTCTACTGGTGCCGGCAGATCCGTGCGGAATCGGTCTGCCCGATTCTGTTTATCTCCGCGCGCGACGGGCAGATGGACCAGGTTATGGCACTGGAAAACGGGGCGGACGACTATATGACGAAGCCGTTTCACGCGGAAGTGGTACTGGCGAAAGTGCGCAGCCAGCTGCGCCGGGCGTACGGCGAATACGCGGCCGGGCCGCAGGAGGCGGTCGTCGAAGGCAGCGGGATGAAGCTTTATCCCGAACGGTTTCTGCTGGTCTGCGGCGAGCATTCGACGGAGCTGAGCCGCAAAGAATCGCTGCTGCTCGAAGCGCTGATGCGGCGCGAAGGCCGGGTCGTCAGCCGCGACCGGCTGCTCGGGCTGATGTGGGAAGATCATCATTTTATCGACGACAACACGCTGAACGTCTATGTGACGCGGGTCCGCAAAAAGCTTAAGGAGCTGGGAGCGCAGGCGGGCATCGAAGTGGTGCGCGGAGCGGGCTATATGCTCGCTTCGCCGGACGGGGAAAAAGGGAAGCGGCCGTGAAGCTGTTCTGGAAAGACCAGCTTCCGCTGCTGCTGTTCTTCGCCTTGAACGCGCTGCTCGTGCCGCTGCTTTACTGGCTCAGCGGAGACGGGCGCCCGCCCGCGATCGTGCTGTACGGCGTGCTGCTGAGCGCCGCCGTGCTGGCCGGCTATCTGCTGCTGCGATATGCCTCTCTTCGCCGGATGTACCGGCGCCTGAGCGAGCCGAACGTCCGGCGAGGCGAGCGGCTGGAACCGCTCGGCGACGCGCCGCTGGCCGAAGCGGTGACCGGGCTGATTGCCGTGTACGACCGCGAATACGAAGAAGAACTGGCCGCGCGCCGCAGCGCGATGGAACGGCATGTGACGTTTATCGGGCGCTGGGTACACCAGATGAAGACGCCGCTGTCCGTGCTCCAGCTGTCCGTGCGCGAGCTCGAAGACGACGAACTGGAAAGCAGCATGAACGAAGAGCTGGACCGGCTGCGCCAAGGATTGGAAATGGTCATTTACACGTCGCGGCTGGAACGCTTCGAACAGGACTTCGCCGTCGAACGGCCGCCGCTGCTGCGCACGATCGGCGAAGCGCTGGCCGAGCAGCGGCGGCTGTTTATCAAGCGCCGGATCTCGCCCGTCATCGAAGTGGACGAGCGGATCAACGTCTATACCGACGCCAAGTGGCTGCGCTTTATTCTGGGACAGATTCTGACCAATGCGGCGAATTACACGGAAGGCGAAGGCAGGAAAGTAAAGATTCGCGCTTACAGCCGCGGATCGCATACGGTGCTTGAGATTGCCGACGAAGGCATCGGCATCGCGCGCGAAGATCTGCAGCGGGTATTCAATCCGTATTTTACCGGACAGCGCGGCAGGCAGTACAAAGAATCGACCGGCATGGGGCTGTATCTGGTGCGCGAGGTCTGCAAGCGTCTGGAACACGGCGTCGAGCTGGAATCGGAGCCGGGAGAAGGGACGACGCTGCGGATCTTGTTCCGGAAGGCGCCGGGCGAATAGAAGCAGATCGCGCCGTACGGAGCGGAAGCCGCCCGAGTGCGATTTGTACGTTTAAAAGACCTTGCTTTCCGCTTATGGCGGCGGCAAGGTCTTTTTTTGGAGGCAGTCCGCCGGCGAAGTCCAATCTGCGCTTAGCGGCGCGCCTCGATCCCGTGAAGCAGCAGGCGGACCGCCCGGACGTGATAATCGGCATATTCGTCGCCGCTCATCGGCGGCAGCGCCAGGCAGAGCTGGGAAGTGCCGGTCAGAAGCGACAGGATCGCGAAAGCGAGCGGTTCCGTCCCGGCTCCGAGAAACGTTCCGCTTGCCAGTCCTTTTTCCACAATCCCGCGAAGGGTATCGCCGCTGCGGGCCAGCATACTCTGCATATCTTGCAGCGTATCGGAATCCGGTTTGAGCGACCGCACGAATTCTTCGGCCGATTGCAGCAGCGGATTTTCGCAGTCGCGGCCGTAATGGGCGGCATACGCCAGCAGCTGTTCGGCAGGAGGCAGCGCCGGCCCGGGCGATTCAAGCCAGCTGTCCGTAAACCGTTTCACGTGTTCGGCAATCAGCTGCTTATAAAGAATTTCTTTGTTTTTAAAATGGTGATACAGATTTCCTTTGCTCATGCCTGTCGCCGCGCACACATCGTCCATTGTGGTACGGTCGTAGCCTTTTTCAATAAAAAGATCGCGGGCGTGCGACAAAATCAAGGTTCGGGCCTCTTCGGCCGGCAGTCTTCTGCGGGTCACGGCGTCCTCCATGGAGGCTCACTTTCGGCCTCTTTTTCGTAAAAAGAATGGGTATGCGGTGTACCCTATAACCATAACAAAAAGTACGATCAATACAAAACCGAATTCGAGTTTTTCGCGCACAATTATCCCGCCGATTCCGGTACCTTCGAGCGTTGAGGACGGATACGTCAGGATGGAAGCCAGGAACAGATTAATCGCGAAGTGGGCGGCGATCGGCGCGCCGAGGCCATTCGTGCGACGCGCGATAAAGCCGAGCAGGAGCGCCATCGTCAAATAGTATAGAAACGCGGGCAGCGGATTGGCGGCCGCTTCCGGATTATAACCGTGAATCAGGCAGAACAGAAGTCCCGGCAGCAGGATCGCCCAGACGCTTCCGTTCTTGAGCGGTCTGAACATCCGGTACAAATAACCGCGAAACAGCAGTTCCTCGGAAGCCGCCGCAAGAAGAATGAGCGGAGCTGCCGCCAGGCTTCTCAGCCAGGGAATCAGCCGGAAATCGACGGAAAACACAGCAGGATGCAGCATCCAGTCGAGCAGCAGATACAGCAGACAGAGCAGCAGCGTAGAGCAGAAGTATAGTACGATTCGGCGTATATTGGGGCGTCTGCCTTCCGTCAGCAGCTTCAGGGGCGAAATGCCGAAGAACAGCTTACCGACCAGAAAAAGGCCCAGCGGCAGAGTGACAAAAGACAAATACAGCACGACCAGACCGGGAAAACCGGAGATTGTAGCCGGAAACAGCGAGTTGGCGAGCGAAACGAACAGCGGGCTAAGAATAAGCCAGACGGCGAAAATAAGAATCAGGCCGAGTACCGATTTCCAGGTGAAACCGATTTTGGGGTCGAGGCCGTAGTCCGTTTGCGGAGAGAGCGAAGCATTTTTTTTCATGATTAACTCCTTTTAAATTAATTACCGACTATACAGTCGGTAAAATGAATGTAAAGGTTTATCGGCGCCAAGTCAACTATTTGAAGCGCCTGTATTGACAATTTTTTCACCGTACACGCCCGAACGCCGCCTTAACCGGCATGTAAGAAAGCGTTAAGAAGAACCCATAGCCGCCGTACAGCGTCTGCATTAGACTGGAAACGAGTGAAAGAAAGGGGAATCCGGGAATGAATATTTTGGAAGCCGAAAATCTGAATAAAGTTTATCCGGGCAAAGTGTCCACGCAGGCGCTGGCCGATATCCATCTGACGATCGCGGAAGGCGAGTTCGTCGGCATCATGGGGCCGTCGGGCAGCGGCAAGACCACTCTGCTCAATATGGTGTCGACCATCGACACGCCGAGCTCGGGCACGGTAAAGATCGGGGGACAGGATCCGTACATGATGAAGCGCAACGAACTCGCCAGGTTCCGGCGGCGCGAGCTGGGCTTCGTATTCCAGGACTTCAATCTGCTCGATACGCTGACCGTAGCGGAGAATATCGTGCTGCCGCTGACGCTGGACGGCGTAAAGCTCAAAGAAATGGACGAGCGGCTGCATAGAATCGCGGACCGGCTCGGCATCACGGACATTTTGAACAGCCGTACCTACGAAATCTCGGGCGGGCAGCGGCAGCGGACGGCGATCGCCCGCGCGGTCGTTACCAGCCCGTCGATCCTGCTCGCGGACGAGCCGACCGGCGCGCTCGATTCGAATGCGTCGCGCATCGTGATGGAGTC
Source organism: Saccharibacillus sp. CPCC 101409 (assembly GCF_030518235.1). Taxonomy (GTDB): domain Bacteria; phylum Bacillota; class Bacilli; order Paenibacillales; family Paenibacillaceae; genus Saccharibacillus. Next base: position 238,925 of record NZ_JAULSA010000006.1, read on the forward strand.
GCTGGAGAGCCTGAACGAGCGCGAGCGGACCACGATCATGCTGGTGACGCACGATCCGCTGGCCGCGAGCTACTGCCACCGCATCGTGTTTATCAAGGACGGGCGGCTGGCCGCGGAGATTCACCGGGGCGAAAGCCGCCAGGCCTTTTTCCAGAAAATTATCGACACCCTCTCGTTCTGGGGAGGTGGCGCGCATGAACTTTCCTCGATTCGCGTATAACAACGTCAAGCGCAACGCGCGGGCTTACTTCGCTTATTTCCTGAGCAGCGCGTTTATGGTCATGATCTTTTTTTCGTTCGCCGTGTTTATTTATCACCCCGCGAACGACCGGGAAGGCATGCACCGGATGGCGAAAGCGAGCATGAGCACGGCGGAGTACATTATTTTCGTATTCGCTTTCTTCTTCGTGCTGTATTCGATCAGCGTGTTCCTGAAGTCGCGCAACAAGGAATTCGGGCTGCTGCTGATGCTGGGGGCGAAGCCTTCGCAGCTTAACCGGCTGGTTTTTCTGGAAAATATCCTGATCGGAGCGGGAGCGATTCTCAGCGGTTTGGCGGGCGGGCTGCTGCTGTCCAAGCTGTTTCTGCTGGCCGCCGCGAAGATGACGGGAACCGGCGAGCTGCCGTTTTACTGGCCCGTCGAGGCCGCGCTGCTGACTTTCGGCGCGTTTTCGATCCTGTTTCTGGCGATTTCCGTACTGACGCTGCTGTTTGTGCGTAAACGCAACGTTCTTGAATTGATCCAGGGCAGCGCCAAGCCGAAAACGGAGCCCAAAGTCTCGATCTGGCTGGCGCTGCTCGGCGTCGCCCTGCTGGTTGTCGGATATCTGGCGCTGCATACGGAGAAACAGGATTTCAATCCGTCGTCGATCTTTGTCGCCGCGGCGGCGGGGATCGCGGGCACTTATTTCTTCTATTCGCAGCTGTCCGTCCTATTCATGCGTCTGCTCAAGCGCCGCCGGGCGTTCGTCTGGAAACGGATCAACCTGCTGTGGATCTCCGAGATGGCTTATAAAATCAAAGATAACGCGCGGGTGCTGTTCCTGGTCACCGTCGTCACGTCCATCGCGGCCATGAGCACGGGCTTCGTCGTGTTCAACTGGCAGCAGGCCAAAAGCGCTTATGCCAGCGATCCTTACGCGATGAAGCTCAACTATTACGGCGACACGGCTTCCAAAGAAGCGCATATGCAAAAGATCGCGGAGAAATTGGACGCGTCGGGCATCGATTACCAAGCGCAAGAAATCGCTTTTACCGATACGCGTTCGACCGTCGATACGGAAGGTCCTTATATCGAAGTGGTGGCGGCTTCGGATTACCGGCGGGTGTCGGCCGACTGGAAGACGCCCGCCTATCAAGCGAAGACGCCCCGCGCCGCGCTGCTGCTGCTTCCGGACGGCTTCGTCTGGAAAAACGCTCCGGTTGTGGGCGGGGGGATGCCGGCGGAATCCTTGAACGAGCCGCTGGAAATCGAAAATACAGCGGGCGGAGCCTCGTTCAGCAAAGTGAGCTCTACTCCCATGCTGGTCGTATCCGACGAGACTTACGGCGGAATCGCATCGGTTCGCGGGGACGGCCGGCCTTCGATTACGCGCGTTTATTACCGCGTTCCCGACTGGGATTCGAAGCCGTACGACCCGGAAAGCCGGGAAGTCCGGTTGAGCATGGAACTCCAGCGCTCGATCCGGGAGATGCAGGCCGCCGACGGCACATCCGGTTATATGAACAGCCGCGCCGGGAGCTACGAGGAAGGCCGGCAGTATATGGCGGTGTTCAGTTTTATCGGCATCTTTATCGCGCTGATGTTCTCGCTGACCTCGGCCAGCTTCCTGTACTTCAAACTGCATGCCGAGCTGTCGCGCGACGCGCAGATGTACCGTTCGCTGTCGAAGACCGGACTGAGCATCGGCGAGATGCGCAAATCCGCTACCCTGCAAATCGCGCTGCTGTTTTTTATCCCGATCCTCGTGTCCGCGGTCCAGACCTTCGTCGTGCTGGACCCGATTCTGGCGCTCATCAGCGTTCAAGACATCAGCGTGCCGATTCTGCTGACGATGGGAGCTTTCCTGGCCGTGCAGGCGGTGTATTTCCTGATCGTGCAGACGCGTTATATCGGCCGGTTGAAGAAAGTCATGGTATAGGGGTATAAAATAAGCAGAAAGAAACGCGCCGCCGCGAGCTTTCCGCAAGCCTGCGGCGGCGCTGCGAACAGGAGGAACATCGATATGGCGAAAAATGAAGCGCAGCGGATCGTGGTGCCGCTTGCGGCCGCGGCCGATTTGTCCGAACATCTGGAAGGCTGGTCGTTCGTCTCGGCCGCGCTGGGCTACGACGGACGCGCTTACGTCCTGCTGATCGACGAAACGCCCGAGCGGATCGAAGGCTCGTTCGTGCCGACGGAGCTGAAGCGTCCGGCGGCATACAAAGCGCTGATCGTCGATATCGGCGAGGAGCGGGCGGAGCGCGAAGAAGCGGACCCGCTGCGGACGGACGCCTCCATCGTGGAAGAAGTCCGGATCGAAGGCGAAAGTTTCAATTATCACTTTATCCAGCCGCTGGGCGAAGACGAACTGCTGCTGGTCGGAGCGCGCTGTTCTTATTACGCGCACGACCGGATCGACGATAACGCCGCGGTCTTCGGCCGGAACGGCGCTGTGCTGCGCCGCTTCGTGCTCGGCGACGGCATCCAGAACGTGCAGACGACGGCCGGCGGCCTGATCTGGACAAGCTATTTCGGCGAAGGGGTATTCGGCAATCGCGGCTGGGTCACGCCGATCGGCGAAAGCGGACTGATCGCCTGGGATTCAAACGGCATTCGCGTATTCACGAACGTCGAAGCGAATATCCAGGACTGCTACGCGCTGAACGTCGTATCGGACGACGAAGTCTGGTTTTATTATTACTCGGATTTCCGGCTGTGCAGGCTGTCCGGTCCGGCGGCGGCGCCCGAAGTTTCGTTTCTCGATCCCAAACTCGAAGGAGCGTCGGCGTTCGCCTCGGACGGCCGCCGGTTCTTGTTCGACCAAGGATACGGCGCGCACGGGCAGTATCTGCTGCTGAGCCGGGACGACTCCGGCGTGCTGACGCACGGAGACACGCTGCTGTTCGCCCTTGAAGACGGCCGGACGTTCGAGCCGGATCTGGCGGACGGCCGCGGCGATACGCTGCTGCTGGTCAAAGCCGCCAGGCTGCATGTGTTCAAGCTGGAAGAATGGCGGTGAGCCGAAAGGGTGCAGCGCAGCAGCTTCGGCGAGAAAGCGAAAACTTGCAAACGCGCAGACGCAAAATTAAGATTTTGGACGCAAAGCCGGGACGATTCCGGCTTTTTGCCGTGTATTTGTGCAAAAAACACGCCCCCGATGTGCATTGTTTCTCTTTGGGACAGCAGCTAGAATGAGGAACAGATCATTGAGAACGATAATCAATTGGGGGCATAACAGATGACAAGCAGCAGATGGACAGCGATACAAACCGGCGCGCTGGCGCTGATTCTCGTGTGCGGAGCGGCGTTGGCGGGCTGCGGGGCGGACGGTTCGGCGGGCGATGCGCAGAAGACGGACGAGCCGCGAACGGAGACATCTTCGTCGGGACAAACGCAGGCCGACTCGACGCAGAGCGATGCGAATCCGGCAGACGGCGAAACGCGCGCCATTCAGGGCGAATTCGGAGAAGTGACGATTCCGGCGCATCCGAAGCGCCCGGCCGGCATTTATCTGGAAGACTATATGGTCGCGCTCGGCGTTACGCCGGTTGTGCAGTGGTATCACCCGAGCTGGGGCATTCAGGACTATCTCGATCTGGACGCGCCCAAATTCGATATCAGCGGAAGTCCGGAAGCGCTGCTCGCGGAGCAGCCGGACCTGATTATGCTCGACGGCGGCATGGACAAAGCGGCTTACGAGACGTACGAGAAGATCGCGCCGACGTACCGCCTGCCGGAAGACGTGCTCCAGGATTCGAAAAAAGTGCTGCTGGCCGTCGCCGACGCGCTCGGCATCCCGGACAAGGGGCAGGAAGTGCTGGATCAATACGAACAGACGGTCGCGGACGATAAAGCGAAATTGCAGGAAACAGTCGGCGGCGAAACGGTCGCGGTGCTGCGTCTGAACGGCGGCGACAAAACGATGGCGCTGTTCGGCGTCAAAAACCGCTACACCGGCTCGATTTACAGCGAACTGGGCTTGACGCCGCATCCGCTGGCGGGCGAGATGACGGAATACCAGGAGATTATTTCCGAAGAAGGCCTGGCCGATCTCGACGCGGATCATATCTTTATTTTCCCGGCCAACGGCGATTGGGATTCGGAAGAGAACAAGGAAGCCGAGAAGCTGCTGGAACGCCCGGTCTGGCAGTCGCTCAAAGCCGTGAAGAACGATCATGTGTATGTGGTGGAACGTTCGTACTGGCAGTCCGGCGGCATCCGGGCGAACCTGATGAAATTTGAAGACGTGATGAAGCATCTGGCGCCGTAAAACGGGAATAGGCGGGCCGAAGCGGATTAAGTCGATAAAGCGGGTCGAGCAGGTGAAACGGATCAAGCAGATAAAGTGGCTAAAGTAGATCAAGCAGGCTAAGTAGATAAAGCGAATCGAGTAGGTCAAGTCGATAAAGCTTTGCGAGGCGTTCGGGAAGTCGTTGGGACTTTTCGGACGCTTTTTGCCGCTGTCTGCGCATCGAAACGACGGCGGGGCGGACCTTCGGCGGTTGGGTTTGACGCTATCCGCGCATCGCAGCGCCTATGGAGATGGAGGTTAAGCGGCTAACGGAACCCGGCGGCGTTATTTGGCGGAAAGCAGCTTTGGATAAACGGATTACGGGGGATTAAGCGCATCTGTTTCCGTTAGCCTGTGGAGATCGTATAAAAGAGGCGAATAGCGTCACGGAGTTCCGTTAGAGTGTACGGATGGCTGAACGCCTGCACGCTCCAAATATTTATCGCAGTATGACGTATCGACATTTGCGTTTGAGGTTAAAACGTTGTCGGATTCCCGAGTTTGTTTTATACTGTTCACCAGTGATAACGGTTCTCAATTAAGGGACATGTTGAGAAGCGGCGCCTGTACGGCAAAAAAGATCGACGATTCGGCGGTACGGTGCGGGGGAATAGGAGGCGAAACGATGGAGCAGCCGATTGGCGCGTACATATTGACGGATATTCGTTACGAGGCAGACGGGCGGGTCGTTGGCGCGGATGTCAGCGGCGAACAGGCCGCTTCGACGGCGGAGAAACCGCAGGAAGCGGAGACCGGCGAAGCTCTGCGGGAGAAAGCCGGGCGGGAAGCGCGCGGCGAGAAAAAGGCGGATGCTGCCGGGGCGGAGCTGTGGATCGTGACCGGAGGAAGCGGGACGCTGAGATTCGGCGGAGCGGCTTATCGCTTGGCGCGGGGGCGGCTGATTCTCGGCGCCTTCGCGGGGGCGGAGCCGGAGCGGGATGCGCGCGAGGCGGAGCCCCTGACGCTGTACCGGCTGGCGTTCAGGATGCTGGACGCCGACGGCGGGCCCGCGCCGGCGGAGCGCGGGCTGCCTTTTGCGGGCGCGCTGGACTGCGCGCCTTTCTCGTTCTTCGCGGAGCGGGCGCAGGAACTGCACACGCGCCGCGAAGAGCACGGAGCCGCCGCGGCGCTGCGGCGGCAGATCCTGTTCCAGGAGCTGCTGCTGGCCGCGGTGCGGCAGCAGGCGGAACGTCCGCGCGCCGGCAGCGCGGAGAGCGTCCGCGAAGCGGTGCGCCGTTCGGTCGAGCGGATCGGGCGGGACTATCGCGAGCCGCTGACCGTGGAGGCGCTGGCCGAAAGCGCGGACGTCGGGCGCTGGGCGTATACGAATCTGTTCAAGGAGATGACCGGCCGCCTGCCGCTCGACTACGTGAACGACGTACGGATCGGGCAGGCGAAGCGCCTGCTGCTGGCGACCGACGACCGGCTGCACGAGATCGCGCAGCGCACGGGCTTCAGCAGCGAGTATTATCTCGGCCGCCGCTTCAAGAAAGCGGCCGGGCTGTCGCCCGGCCAGTACCGGCGCTTCCACCGCCGGGAAATTCGCGTCTTCGCGCCGTATCTCGAAGACGCGCTGCTCGCGATCGGCATCGTGCCGGTCGCGCAGTACAGCCACCGCGCCTGGGGCGTGCAGGAATACCTGCCGCTCGGCGGGGTGCCCGCGTTCGATATCGCGGAGGGGACGCGCGAAGATCTGTCGCGCCTGAAGCCCGAAGTGCTGCTGTTCGACGACGGCTTCGAACGCTGGAACCTGGACCGTCTGGACGGCCTTGCGCCCAGCCTGAGAATCGAGCCGCCCGGCGAATCCTGGCAGGCCAGGCTGCGCCGGGCGGCGGAATGGTTCGGCCGGGAATCCGCGGCCGAAGAAGCCCTGCGCCGCTGCGCCGAAGCGGCGCGCGAAGCCCGCTCCGCGCTCGCCGCGGCCGCAGGCCGCCGCGGCGAACGCGGTCTTTCCGCCGGCTCCTCCGCTTCGCCCGCCGCCGGGCTCGGCACCGTCGCGTGCCTGCGCGTTTCCGCCCGGCATATCATGCTGTATGCCGAGCGGACCGGCTACACCGGGCCGGTGCTGTACGGCCAGCTCGGCCTGGAGCCGCCGGCCATGCTGCGCCGGCTGCCCGAAGGGCGGCGCCAGGTGCTGCTGGCGCCGGAAGAACTGCCGCGGCTGGACGCCGACCATCTCTTTGTCGTATTCGACAAATCGGAGAACGAACGCCCCGGCGACGAACGCCGGCTGCTGGAGCATCCGGTCTGGCGGGGCCTGCCCGCCGTCCGCGCGGGCCGGGTATACGAAGCGGATTTCTTCGCCTGGATGAACTACGGGCTGCTGGCGCACGAGCGTAAAGTACGCGATGTTATGAACGCGCTCGGCCAAGCATAGGATACGTTTCCTAAGCTGCGAACCCCGGGCGCCCGACTGGAGCGGGCCGTTTCCGGCCTTGTCCGCGCAGCCGATTCTCTTCGACCTGCTTCGTGAATACCCGGTTGCTTCCGCTATCCGGGACGGTTCAAGCCGCACCGCGCACACAGAGCTTTTATTTGGCACGCTTTCGACGAAAAGCCGCGTTTTACCGGCGATTTCCGCCTCTCCACCGCCGCTGCAAAAAAAGTCAACGCCCGGAAATTTCCGTGTGATTCCGCGGAAATCCGGGCTTTTTTCACGCTTTTTTGTAGGCGTATACAATAAAACGGCGATCTTTCTCCGCTGTGCGTCCGTTCCGCAAAAAGCGTCGATTGCCGGAAACCCGTCCGCCCTCTATGCTGTCGTTAACCGCTTCCGGCAGCGCACCGGACGCAGTCAAATCATACCATGGAGGTGGGGCACTATGGCTTCCCGGATCGAAGCGGCCGGCAAGAAAGAAATTGAAAGCGCCTACACGGAAAGCGCGGCCGCGGGACGATGGCGAAGCGTCTGGAACGGCGTCAAACGCGACCGGTATCTGTATCTGCTGATGCTGCCGGGCATCGTCTTTTTTATCCTGTTCAAGTACGTGCCGATGTGGGGGATCTTGATCTCGTTTCAGAACTACTCGCCGTATCAGGGAATGTGGGCCAGCGAATGGGTGGGACTGGAGCATTACATCCGCTTTTTCTCGAATCCCGACTTTCTGATCCTGTTCCGCAACACGATGGCGATCAATCTGCTGTCGCTGACGTTCTTTTTCCCGCTGCCGATCCTGCTCTCGGTGATGATGAACGAGCTGCGCGGCGCCAAATTCAAGAAAACGATCCAGTCGATCGTGTATCTGCCGCATTTCCTGTCGTGGGTCATTATCGTGGGCATCACGTTCCTGCTGCTGTCCACGGGCGAAGGGATTATCAACCAGCTGCTGGCCGCGGCCGGGTTGCACCGGATCGACTTCCTGACCAATCCGAATTATTTCTGGGGACTGCTGACGGTTCAATCCATCTGGAAAGACGCGGGTTGGGGCACGGTGCTGTTTCTCGCCGCGATGGCGGGCATCGATCCGCAGCTGAACGAAGCGGCGAAGATGGACGGGGCCGGACGGTTCCGCCAGATCTGGCATATCACGCTGCCGGGCATCCGCTCGGTCGTCATTATCCTGCTGATCCTGCGCATCGGGCATATTATGGACGTCGGCTTCGAGCAGGTGTTCCTGATGATGAACGGCGCGGTGTCCGATGTGGCCGACGTGTTCGATACGTATGTGTACCGCCTCGGCATCAAGCAGGGCCAGCTCAGCTTCAGCACGGCGGTCGGGGTGTTCAAATCGATTGTCGGCCTGATTCTGGTCATCGGGGCGAACAAGCTGGCGAAGAAATTCGGGGAAGACGGCGTGTATTGACCGGCCGCGTCCGGCTGCAAACCCGCTGTTTGATCGAACCCCGAGAGGAGGAAAGCCGCAATGGTCGAAAATAAAGGAGACCGCGCGTTCAACGTATTCAATATCCTGCTGCTGACGCTGATCGGGCTCGTGACGCTGTTTCCGCTGTATTACGTGCTGGTGGTGTCGTTCACCGATCCGTCGGAGTTTATCCGCAACAAAGCGACGCTGTTCCCGCACAAATGGAGCCTCGCTTCCTACAAATATCTGCTGTCCACCGGCGCGTTTATCCGGGCGATCGGCAACAGCGCGTTTCTCGCCACGGTCGGGACGGTGCTCAGTTTGTTCGTAACTTCGTGTTTGTCCTACGCGCTGTCGCGCAGACGTCTCCAGGGCAGAAGGCTGGTGCTGCTGCTGATCCTGCTGACGACGCTGTTCAATCCGGGCATTATCCCGCCGTATCTGCTTGTGCGCGATCTGCATCTCATCAACAGTATCTGGTCGCTAATCCTGCCGGTGCTGACGAGCGGGTGGTATGTGCTGCTGATGAAAGGCTTTTTCGACAGCATCCCGTCCAGCCTGGAAGAAGCGGCGCGCATCGACGGCTGCAACGATATCGGCGTCTGGTGGCGCATTATCCTGCCGCTGTCGCTGCCGTCGCTCGCGGCGTTCGGATTGTTCTACGCGGTGGCGTACTGGAATACGTTCTTCACGGCGCTGCTGTATATCAACGATTTCGGCAAACAGCCGCTGCAGGTCCTGCTGCAAAATATGCTGATCGACTCGTCGACGGCATCGGGCGGCAGCGCCGCGGCGGAGATGGCCGCCGAGCAGCAGATTCCGACCGAAACGCTGAAAATGGCCGCCGTCGTCATCGCCACCGTGCCGATTCTGTGCGTGTATCCGTTCCTGCAGAAGCACTTTGCCAAAGGCGCGATGGTCGGCTCGGTCAAAGAATAAACGCAGCAAAGCCAATCAACCGAAACGAAAAGGAGCGATAGATATGAGGAAAAATGCGCGCGTCAAAGCGGGGCTGTCCGCCGTGCTGATTCTGTCGATGCTGACAACCGCCTGCGGGAGCAAAAATGCGGCTTCCGGCGTGCCGGAGGACGGCAAACCGCTTCCGGTCAGCATAATGTCGATGTATTTTACGCCCGAGCCGCCCGATGCCGAAAATGTGGTATTGAAAGAAATCGAAAAGCGGACCAACACCGATCTGAATATTACCTGGGTTTCGCCGAACAGCTACGGAGACAAAGTCAACGTGACGCTGGCGTCCGGCGATATTCCCGATCTGATGCTGGTGGACGATCCGTTCTCGGCGCAGATGCGCACGATGGTGCAGCAGGGCGCGTTCTGGGATCTGACGCCGTTTATCAAAGATTATCCGAATCTGGCGGGATTTCCGGAAGAAACGTGGATCAACACCAAGCAGGCCGACGGCAACAACTACGGCATTCCGCGCGTGCGTCCGGTGGACGGCGGTTCGTTTCTTTTTTTACGACAAGACTGGCTCGACAATCTGAAACTGGACGTGCCGCAAACGACGGACGAGTTCTACGAAGTGCTGCGCGCGTTTACCGAAGACGATCCCGACGGCAACGGCAAGGACGACACGATCGGCTTTACGGGCTACGTCAGCCAGAGCAATATGGGCAGCTACTCGACGCTCGTCAATGCTTTTACCGGGACGACCGGCGATTGGAAGGAAACGGACGGCAAGCTGACCAACGTCAACCTGCTGCCGGAGATGCGCGACGCGCTGGAATGGCTGCAAAACGCTTATAAAGACGGGCTGATCTCGGAAGATCTGGCGGTGCTCAAAGAAAGCCAGACCAAAGATCAGCTGAAAGCCGGCCATGCGGGAGCGTCGCAGAATACGGTCGAAGCGGCGTGGGAGCCGATGGAGGAGCAGCTCAAAACCAATCCGGACGCCGACTTCCTGCCGCTGGTGTCGATGAACGGATACGTCAACCGGGACAGCGGATTCTTCTGCATGTTCGTCATTCCCAAAAGCGTGCCGGAAGCCAAAATGAAAAAGCTGCTCGAACTGATGGATTACGGCGCTTCGGAAGAAGGCGGAACGCTGGCGAGCTACGGGCTGGAAGGCGTGCATTACACCGAGGAGAACGGCATCAAAACGACGACCGAGCAGGCCAAAACGGATATCGTCGCCCAGCAGGCGCTCGGACAGATTTTTATGCCGTACGACAAGTATCAGCGCGCGTACCGGGTTGGCATGCCGCAGGATATTCTGGAGCGCAACAAAAAGATTATCGACGAGCGCGCCGCGATCAGCATCCCGGACAAAGCGGTCGGGCTGTACTCGGAAACGAACGTCTCGGCGGGACCGGAGCTGAGCAAGGAAATCCAGGATATGAAAACGAAAGTCGTGCTCGGCAAGCAGTCGCTGTCGGCGTGGGACGATTACGTCGCGAAGCTGAAAACCAACGCGGATCTGCAAAAGATCACAGGAGAGCTGAACGAAGCGTACGCGCAGCGGAAGGCTTCGAAGTGAAGTAAAGCGAAATAAAGTGAAGCAAAGTGAAATTCGGGCAGGCTTCCGCCGATGCGGAAGTCTGTTGCGATTTTGGGCTTTTTTACATAAAATAGGGGCGGAGAAAAAAGCATTCCGCGAACAAGCGGCCGGCATACGGGGGAAGGAGCGAACGGAATGACGCGCATCGGAGATTGGGTCAAAAAGCTGCCGGGCGGGCGAAGCCGCGAACGAAGAGGGCGATTCTACCGCTACAGCCTGATTCTGGCGCTGTGCATGGCGAGTATTCCCACGGCGCTGATCGCCGCCGCGTCGTACGCGCTCGGCACCGCGCATATCGAACGCGAAGTGATGGCGAGCCACCGGACGCTGGTCGAGCGCTCGGCGGCGAGACTGGACGAGCTGTTCGACCAGCTGGAACTGTCGGCCAGCCAGTGGTCGCTCGACCCCAGGCTCGGCAGCACGCTGAAGCGGGCCAACCTGAGCATGGAGTATCAGCGCACGAACGAATTGTACCGGTTTCTCGGCCTGATGAAAGCGACTTATCCGCGTCTGGAAGACGCGCGGCTGCTGCTCAACCGCAGCGAACCGCTGCTGCTGTCGGAATCGGGCGGCGTGCGGCAGATTTCGTTCGCCGAAGACCGTAAGCGATTTCAGGAATTGGTGGAGCGGCACGCCGATCTCTACTGGATCGAAGATTTCCGCTGGACCGCGTCGGACCCCGGTTCGGTGGTGCTGGTGCGCAAGCTTCCGGGCTACGGCGCGCCGTACGGAGCGCTGCTGCTCAGCCTGGACCGCGGCAAGCTGGAGGAATTCGTGGGCGAAGCGTCGTTCGAAGACAAAAGCGCTTCGTATCTGTATGCCGAAGGCGGTCGGTCCGTGATCCGCGTCGCGGACGGCATGCCCGAAGACCGTCTGTTCGAAAGCTCGCTGCGCGAAGAACTTTCGTCGCGGGCGTCGGACGGGGAGAAGCCGTCCGATTCGTATCTGTTCAAGTGGCGGGGCAAAACGTACTCCGTTTCGTACAGCCTGCTTCAGCGGCCCGGCGCGGTCTGGACGTACGCGACGGTGTCGCCGATCGAAGCGCTGACCCGCCCGGTCGTCATGCTGTCCCGTTCGCTGCTCGGCGTCAGCCTCGCCAGCATGCTGCTGGCGCTGCTGCTCGCCTGGCTGGCATCGCGCCGCCTGCACCTGCCGATCCGTCGGCTGGCGGATATGCTCGGCGCATCGCGCGCGGCCGAGCCGCAGCCCGGCCGGAGCCGCAGGCGGGGTCTTCGCGGTCTGCTTCGCCAAGGCGGCGAAGAAGATTACGACGAGCTGCGCCATATCGAGCGCAGCTGGCGCGAGCTGGAAGGAGCCAAGCGCGAAGCGGAAGCGCGGCTGGAGCGGACGTATCCCGAGCTGCGCGCGGCTTTCTTCATGCAGCTGATGCAAGGACATTACCGCTCGCTGGACGAGCGCGAACTGCTGCCGCGGATGGCGCATTTCGGCTGGCCGCTGGAGAGCGGCGAGCGGCTCTTCGTCGTGCTGCTGCGCGTCGGCGTGCTGTCGCCGCCGGAATCGCAGTTCCGCGATGAAGACGAGCTGCTGATGACGTTCGCGGCCGCGAACCTCGTCCGGGAATTCATCGGTCAGCGCCGGGACCGGGCCGAGGTCGTGAACTTTCAGGACGGCAGCGTCGCCGCGCTGATTCCGTATACGGAGCCGGATGAAGGCACGGCTTCCGAAGTCCGGAAGCATGGAGGCGCGCCGCCGGAATCGGGGCGATGGACGGAGCCTGGCGAAACGGCCGGATTCCGGCCGACGGCTGCCGGGGAGAACGTTATGTTTCATGCAGGGACTTCCTTTGAAGCCGGCATCGTCTCCCCGGGCGGCGGACAAAGCGCGCCCGATTCGGCGCGCAAAGCGCTCGCCGAAGAACTGGCGTCGGTCGTGCGCGCCACGCTGCGGCTGCGGACGGTAGTCTGTACCGGCGAAGCGGGCGGCATCCTTGAAGTGCCGGAACTGCTGCACGCGCTGCGCGGCGTTCTGCGCGGCGTGCCGGACGCCGAGTCCTGCCGCGTGCTGCATCTGGGCGAGCTGCTGCCCGGAGCGGGAGCGGGCGGCGCTTATCCGTTTGCGCTGGAGAAAGAGCTGATCCAGGAAGTCAGGCTCGGCCGGATCGGGGAAGCGTCCGGGCTGACCGGGAACTTCGTCGCCGAGCTTTCGCGGCGCTCCGCTTCGGAAGCGGAGCTGCGGGAAGGAGCGCTGCATCTGCTGGGCAGCCTGCTGCACGTCATGCTGGAGAACGGCGCGCGGCCCGAAGGCGCGGAAGGAGCGGATCTGTACGAACGGCTGCTGGAGCTGCGCCAGCCGGAAGCGATCGAGGCTTTCCTGCGGCTGCGCGTGCTGGAGCCTTACGGCCGCGAACTGGAAGCGGGCCGGCAGCTGGAGACCGGGCGGCTGGCCGAGCGCGTGCGCCTGGAGCTTGAGCGGGATTACACGGCGGACTTCTCGCTCGAACGCTGCGCCGAGCGATTCGGCGTCAGCCCGTACGCGCTCAGCCGTTCGTTCAAGCAAACATACGGCCAGACGTTCGTCGATTACGTCATGACGCTGCGTCTGGACAAAGGCCGCGAGCTGCTGCGCACGACGGATCTCAAAGTCAACGAGATTGCCGAAGCCGTCGGCTATCATCCTTCGTACTTTATCCGGCTGTTCCGCAAGCAGGAAGGCATGACGCCCGGACAATACCGGGCGGAGAAGGAAGGCTGAACGGCGAAAAAGTCCTGCTGGCCAATATTATGGATATATCTTGTGCGCGGCATTTCGTGCGGCGAGCAGGGGTTCTGTGCGAACGGCAAGCCAGCCCGGATCGCGAGCTCCGGATCGCCGAACCGCGCAGCAGGCCAGAGGCAGCCAATCCGCACAGCGAGCTGCCAAAATCCACTTTATTCCGTGGGAATTCGTCCGATTTGACGCATAAACTGCAAAAATCCACCTTAATCTTCGGAGCTCGGCGATTGTCGGCTTCCGGAAGAAGATAAGGTGGATTTTTGCATTTGATTGGATAGGGGCGGGGCTTGTTCGGCGAAATAAAGTGGATTTTCGCACTTGGTTGACTGGCGATCGCGGAGTTCCGATTCGTTCAGGCGGGCGGCGCCGCCCTCTCTTGCCGCCGCGCTATCCCCGCCGTTCCTCGCCGCCGTCGCCGAACTTCACCGATACTTCGATATCGCGGTCGTAGTTGCCGAACCCGCGGCCGAACAGGCTGACGCCGCCCGGATGGCCGGCGTCGGCGCGGTTTTCGATCCGCAGCGCGATCTCGCCGCCCGCCGGGCGGTTCGATGCGGAACGCGTCTCCGCGGCTGCGCTCGCCGTCCTGTCCGCTTTGCCGCGCGCGGCCGTGTCCGCCGCTTCCCTCGCCTTTGCGCTTGCCGCCGCCCGATCCGCCCTGCCGCCCGCCGCCCCCGGACCCAGCGCTTCCGCGCCGTCCGCTGCGGCGTCGGACGCCGGTCCGTTCGCCGCCGAGATGCCCAGGTCGTCCGCCGTGACGTCCGACAGCTTCATGCCGTCCATAAACGTCCCGTCGGCCCGGACGGACAGCGTCTTGAGCAGCCCGTACTGGCTGTTATGTTCGCTCCACCAGGCGGGCGTATACTGCCCGCGCGTGCCGCCGAAGTTCCCCGGGCACGTCCAGGTGCCCACATGCAGGCCGCCGATATGAAAGTCGATATCGGACGGCCAGTTGGCGTTGTAGCCGGGCGCTTCCGAGCCCAGCTCCAGCGTGACCGACAGCTCGCGGACCGTTTGGCCGCCGACCAGGTAGTTCGGAATCCGGTACTCGACGTAACCGGACCCGAACCACAGATGCCGCGCCGATACGTGGTCCGGATCGGCGAAGTAACGGGGATCGTCCACCATGCCGACGATCCGCGTTTCCGACGCCAGGCCGCAGGTGGGCCTGACGTCGTGGGCCACATACTGGCCCACCGGCAGCGATACGGAATAAGCGCTGCGCTCTTCTTCGGACGGCCGCGGCCGGAAATTCAGCACCAGGCTGTCGAGCGCCAGCCGGCAGACTTTGCGCCGTCCGCGGATGCCGGAGACGCTTTCGGTCGCGAGCAGGCCGGCGCCCTCCATCTTCTGGACGTGCTTCGTCACGATCGCCGACGACAATTGCAGCTCCTCGGCCAGTTCGCCGACGCTCATCGGTTTCTCGCCCAGCAGCTCGACGATCCGCACGCGCGTTTCGGAGGCGAAGCATTCGAGCAGGGGCATATTTTGCAGCGTTACGGGCACGTTCATGGTTTCTCTCCTCCGCTTCTTTGTGTCTATTGTATAACTCATAAGTTATTTAATCAATTTAAAGTTGACTTAAATGAACGTTTATTGCATACTGTTTTCGAAGATGTAAGCGTATTATTTAAATAACTTTAAAGTTAACAAAAGGAGCGAATACACAATGAGCACGGTGCAGGGGACGGAAACGGGCGGCGCGGCGGAATCGATCTATCGGGAGGAATATCCGCGGCCGCAGTTCCGGCGCGAAGCGTGGGCCAATCTGAACGGCGAATGGGAGTTTGCGTACGACGACAAAAACGAAGGCATTCGGGGAAACTGGTACGGCGGAGAACAATCTTTTTCGCAAAAAATCCAGGTTCCGTTCGCGTATCAAAGCAAACTGAGCGGCATCGGCGACCCGGATTTCCACGACAACGTCTGGTACCGCCGCACGTTCGAGATTCCGGAATCGTTCGCGGATAAGAATGTGCTGCTGCATTTCGGCGCGGTCGATTACGAAGCCAAAGTATGGGTGAACGGCGTATTCGTCGCGCGGCACGAAGGCGGACATACTCCTTTTAAAGCCGATATCACGCATGCGCTGAACCGGGAATCCGCCTCCAACACGCTGGTTGTGCAGGCGCTCGACGAAAGCCGGAATCTGGAGCTGCCGCGCGGCAAACAGTTCTGGAAGCAGGATTCGGCCAGCATTTTCTACACGCGCACGACGGGCATCTGGCAGACGGTCTGGATGGAGGCGGTATCGCCGGTCTATCTGGAAAAAGTCAAAATCACGCCGGACATGGACAACAAGTGCGTCAAGATCATGCCTTACGTCGCGAATTTCGCGCCGGGAACCGATCTCAAACTGCGGGTGTCGATTTCGTTTAACGAACAGCCGGTGGCGGAGCAGACGTATTCGGTATCGAGCCGGACCGTCAACCATGCGATCGGGCTGAGCAACTTCAACTTCCACGAGCGCGAAACCTGGTGGTCGCCGGAGAACCCGAGCCTGTACGATATTACGTTTACCCTGATCGAAAACGGCGCGGAAACCGACACGGTCGACAGCTACTTCGGCATGCGCAAGATCTCGATCGACGGCGGCAAGCTGTGTCTCAACAACGGCCCGTACAAGATGAAGCTGGTGCTCGACCAGGGCTATTTCCCGGACGGCAACCTGACGCCTCCGAGCGACGAAGACATCCGCAGGGACGTCGAGCTGACCAAGGAAATGGGCTTCAACGGCGCGCGCAAACACCAGAAACTCGAAGATCCGCGCTACCTCTACTGGTGCGACAAGCTCGGCCTGCTGGTGTGGAGCGAAGCGGCGAACGCTTATATGTACTCGGACGAGTATGTGGAGCGCTTCAACCGCGAGTGGATCGAATCGATCGACCGCGACTACAACCATCCGTCGATCGTCGTCTGGGTGCCGCTGAACGAAAGTTGGGGCGTGCCGGATCTGGCGCGGGACAAAGTCCAGCAGCACCATTCCGAAGCGCTCGTGCACCTGACCAAATCGCTCGACCCGATGCGTCCGGTCATCTCGAACGACGGCTGGGAGCACACGACGAGCGATCTCATCACCATTCACGACTACGAGTGGCAGCGCGAAGTGCTGGAAGAACGCTATGACAGTGCCGACAAAGCGCTCAGCCTGATTCCGGGCGGCCATCCGATTATCGCCTACGGCTATTCCTACGGCGGCGAGCCGATCCTGGTCACCGAATTCGGCGGCATCGCGTACAAGAAAAGCGATTGGGAAGGCTGGGGCTACTCCGGCGCGAGCAGCGACGAAGATTTCGAAGAGCGCCTGCGGAGCGTGATCGACCCGCTGCTCAAAGCCGAACTCGTGCAGGGCTACTGCTATACGCAGCTCACCGACGTCGAACAGGAGATCAACGGCCTGCTGACCTACGACCGCGTGCCGAAGATTCCGCTGGACAAGATCCGGGCGATTAACGAAGGGCGTTAAAGGGAATGGCTTCGACTCGTTAAAAAGGAAGCCGGCCCGGCGTGTACGCCGGAAATCCGGGTGGAAAATGCGGCGGATGTATCCGGCGGCCTTCCTGCGGGAAGCGGCGAAAGTTGCGGAAGCGCGGCGGTTTACGTAATCGGCTCGCTGCGTTAACCGTTACCGGTTCGGGCGCCTGCTGCCGACGCGAGGGTTCGAGGGCATTTTGAGCGAATGTTTGATTGAATGCTTGGTTGAATGCTTGATTGAAAAAGCGCTTCGCGCGCATCCTGCGGCGTCCTCCTTATGGACCCGGGGCTGCGTTCGAGGCGTTTTTTCGACGTTGGACGAGGAAGTTGTCTCAATCGATGGACTAAATCTTTCCGCCGCTTTCCCGCTTTCGGAGCTGTAACGGAACGTCATTCCTTTAGCGTGCTGCCGTTCACTGAAAAGGGACGATTTCGGCCGATTTGCTGATTTTAACGTCGCCTCGTTCCGTTAGAATTCGTATACGTGGAAAAACAGGCGTTTAGCGTCTGTACGTTCCGTTAGCGCGCGTATCGCGCGGCGTTTGGGCAGTCGCCTGGCGGTTGGGTAAAGTTCGATCGGCAAAACGGAACTCCGCAGCGACCTGGCCGGCCGGATTTTTTGCGTAGTCCGCGTTTGCTGTATCTGTTCGCGCCAAACGCTTTGTCCGATGTCGGTTTCGTTTCCTCTTCGGGAGCCGCCGCATCCGGACAAAGCTTTTTGGCGCTGTGAGGTTGTCGAAGGGTTTGGCAGCCGATCGGCGAACTGTGGTAAGCTTTTGTCAAGCGCTTACTTTATGAAAAAGTCCGGCGTACGACAAACGGAAGCGGAGGAACGGGAGTGGACACGGAAAATCGAACGACCGGGTTGGAGCAGGCCGTCCGCTTGCGCCGCGAAGGCCGTGGCGAAGAAGCGAGAACGATGATGCTGGAGCTGCTGGAGCGGCAGGGCGAATCGGCGATGCTGCTGTACGAGCTGGCTTCGACGCACGACAATCTGGGACTGGAGCGCGCGGCGGTGCCGTATTACGAGCGCAGCCTGGAGCTGGGGCTCGGCGAGCCGGACCGCGCGGAAGCGCTGCTCGGGCTGGGCAGCACGTATCGGGTGCTCGGCGAATACGAACGGGCGGCCGAGATTCTGCGCGCGGCGGCGGCGGAATATCCGGAGCGGGCCGAACTGCGCGTTTTCCAGGCGATGGCGCTGCACAATCTGGGCCGGCACGCCGAAGCGATGAACCTGCTGCTGACGGAAATCGCCGATCATTCCTCGCACGAAGGGGTACAAAGCTATCATAGAGCGATTCGCTATTATGCGGACAAGCTGGATCGGGTCTGGGACCGGGACGATCCGGCGGAAGATTGAGCCGTAGGGAACGAAGACAGAATCACCAGAACAGGGGGCCGAAGATCGATGCGGGAAAACGAACACGAACACGATCGGCAGCGCTCGGGCCGGCCGGAACGCGAACCAAGCAGCGGCCGGGCCGCCGACAGCCGGCTGGGCACGCCGGTGGAGAACGAAATTCCGATCGCCCGGCCGGCCGCCGGCACGGGGCCGGCGAGCGGGCTGCGGCGCGAGCGCCAAAGCGCCGAGTCGGCGCCGACGAATCCCGCCGCCGCCGGCGCTTCACCGGCCGGCGGAACCGGTTCGCCCCGCACGGCGAACCCGCACCCGGGCCCGAGCCCGGGCGCGCCAAGCGGCGCGGCGCCGGACACGCGGGCCGCTTCGAGCGGCCCGGCTGCCGATACAGCCGGCGCCGCCGCTGCGGCATCGGCGGCGGACACGGCTTCCGCGCTCAAGCTGCGGAATTCGTTTGCCGCGGACGAAGAAGTTCCGCAGGCTTCGTCTTCCGCGAACCGGAGCGCTCTTCGTTCCAACGCGGCGCACGACCGCGAAGAGATTACGGACGAAGACCTGCTTGAACTGACGATCGAAACGTTCAAGGAGAAGCTGCAAAGCGGCCGCTGGACCTGTCTCCAGCTGACGCAGGCGTATATCGAGCGGATCGGGCGTCTGGACGGCGAACTGAACGCTGTGCTCGAACTCAATCCGGACGCCGCCGCGCTGGCGAAGCAGCTCGACGACAACTTCGACGAGCTGGGCTCGCTGCCGCTGTTCGGCGTGCCGGTCCTGCTCAAGGACAATATCGATACCGCCGACAAGATGACGGCGACGGCCGGTTCGCTGGCGCTGGAAGGCCGCCGCGCGCAGAGGGACGCGTTCGCCGCGGCCCGGCTGCGCGAAGCCGGCGCCGTCCTGCTCGGCAAAGTCAATATGACGGAATGGGCGAATTGCATGTCGTGGAAGATGCCGTCCGGCTACAGTTCGCGCGGCGGCCAGACCCGTAATCCGTACGGCGATTACCCCGTCGGCGGATCGAGCACCGGTTCGGCCGCCGCGGTGTCGGCCAACTTCGCGCTCGGCGCGATCGGTTCCGAAACGTCGGGCTCCATCGTCAGCCCGGCGTCGGCCCATTCGGTCGTCGGCATCAAGCCGACCGTCGGCTTGATCAGCCGCAGCGGCGTGATTCCGCTGTCGCTGTCGCAGGACACGCTCGGTCCGATCGCGCGGACCGTGCTGGACGCCGCGCTGATCCTGGAAGCGATGGCGTTCGGCGACGAAGCGGATGCCTGCACGCTGCTGAAACAGCGGCCGGTTTCGTTTCTGCCGGAGCGCTCGGCCATGCCCGACAGGCTGAAGGTCGGCGTGGTCGAGTCGTATGCGAAGAAGCTGGACCCGGACACGGCGGCCGTATTCGAACGGGCGCTGAAAGATCTGGAGCGCGCGGGCATCGAAGTGCGGCGCGGGCTGGAGTTTCCGGCGGACGAGCCGGAAGAAGGATCGGCGCACGGCGATGCGGAAGAAGCGCAAGCCGACGGCATCGTGCTGCGGCGCGAATTCAAAGCGGCGATCGACGCTTTTCTCGCCGAGCAGCCGCACGGCGAGTTTCCCGCGAATCTGGGCGAGCTGATCGCGTTCAACGCGGAGCACGCAGAGCGGCGTCTGCGCTACGGCCAGCATCTGCTGGAAGAGTCCGAAGCGGACGGCGGCGTTATGGACGACGAAGCGTATATCGAAGGCAAAGCTCGCGGCATCCGCCGAGCGGGCGAACGGGGAATCGACTTTGCGCTGCTCAAATACGGCGTGCACGCGCTTGTGTTTACCGGCAGCGAAGGCTCCGATCTGGCGGCGCGCGCCGGTTACCCGCTTGTGTCCGTTCCGGCCGGCTATACCGAGTCCGGACAGCCGGTCGGCCTGCTGCTGTCCGGAACGGCGCTGTCCGATCCGCTGCTGATCGAGATCGCGCACCGGTACGAGCGCAAAGCGAAGCGCCGCAGGCCGCCGGAGCGGTATTCGTAAGCGCGGGCGTGCCGCAACGGAATCTCGCCCGCGGCCAAAAGGGTTAAAAAATCTTCACTTCTTGCGCGCGGGCAGGAAAAGACCCGCTCGGCAGCGAAGCCTTGTGTTAAGAAAAACGTTTGAAAACAGGCGATTTCGCCTATAAACACGGCCCGGCGCCGTACAGACAAACAGCCGCAGACGGCGCTCCCGCTGCGAGATTCGGGAAGACCGATCGGGGTCGGTTACAGGGGAGGGAATTTCATGGAAAAAGACAGAGAGCCGGGCGAAGCGCTGCGGCCGGGCGGCAGCCCGGAAACTTACGGTTCCGGCGGACAAGAAGAGCAAGGCGGCGTTCCGGCCGTTTTGACGCAAACGCGGCGGTTGTCGATCCGCCCGTTTACGGCGGAGGAATGGCAGGCGGCGCTGTCCGATCCGGACGAGGAAGATGCCGCGCGGGGCTGCCGCGAAGAGCTGCGCTCCGGACAGGCGGCCGGCCTGCTGCCGGGACCCGCCGGCATTTATGCCGTTTTGTCCGCGGCGGGCGGCGAGCGGATCGGGCATATGATCTACCGCCCGCACGCGCAGCCGTTCACGCACGAGCTTGGATGGTTTATCCGGCCGGAGCACCGGCGAGGCGGCTATGCGTTCGAAGCCGCGGAAGCTTTGCTCGGGCATGCTTTTACCGATCTAGGTCTGCACCGGATTACGGTGTCCTGCCCGCCCGACAACCGCGCTTCCCGCGAGCTGGCGGAGAAGTTGGGGCTGCGGATGGAAGCGTATTTTCGCCGCAATATCCTCAAAGACGGACAATGGCTGGACGAGTGCGTCTACGCGCTGCTCGAAGACGAGTGGCGGATTCGCGAGCGGCTATACCGGCCGGAGACTTCGCCTTCGGCAGCGGCGAACGCGGCGGCGCAAGCGCGCGAGCCGGCTGTACCGGCTAAGGCGCAGGAACGGCAAGGACTTCCGGAAGTGCAGCTCGCGGAAGTATTTGAATCGGCCGACTCTCCCGAAGTGGTCGGGGCGCCCGCGGATCCGGTTGAAGTCGAAGCCGTCCCGGTTATCGACGTGGCTTCGCTCGAAGCGGAAGGGCACACGATCGATGCGTTCGAACCGGAAGCAGAACCGCAGCCGGGCATCGGGCAGGCGTTTGAAGCGGCGGCGCCCGACGAGCGGGACCTGACCGCAAACGAAGAATATTTCGAAGCTTCCGGAACTTTTGCGGCTCCGGAAGCCGCTGAAACTTTTGGAACGCCCGGTGCTTCCGGCGCGCCCGAATCTTTCGCGGCACCGGAGGTTCCCGAAGCGTCCGGACACGATGAAAGCCAAACTTACGGCGATGTTTCGCGCGATTCCGGCGATCCCGCGTCTTTTGGACATCCGGCTGCTTCCGAGGGTGTTTCCGATCCCTTTATCGAAGCTTCCGCCGAACCGTCCGCCGAGTTTTTCGGCGAAACGCAGCAGCCTTCCCCGGATTTCGGCGCCCGGCCGGAGCATCCGGACCCGCCGGAATTTGCGGAAACGGAATATGAACCCGAGTCCCCGGTAATCGCGGCGGAAGTCACGGAAGCGAGCGGCGAACCCGCCGTGCCGGCGGCCGTGTCGGGAATCGTGGTCGACGTTCAGCCGGCGCAGGCAGACGTGCCCCTGCCGGACGACGGGCTGATCGAGCAGTGGATCGACGGTATTCCGTTCGTGCTGAAAGAACCGCACGATTTCAACTGGCTGGCGCCGTTCGGGCAGGTGTTCCGCGTCTGGGACCGCCAGGATTCCGGCAATATCTCGTTCGGACTTGCGATCGAAGGCCAGCGCGTGTTTATCAAATACGCGGGCGCGCCGACCGCCGAGTACGAAGGGCGGACGTCCGATGCCGTAAACGCGCTGAGGGAAGCGGCGGACGTTTACCAGACGTTGAGGCATCCGGAGCTGGTGCGCATGCTGGATCATTTCGAAACGCCGGACGGCTACGCGCTGCTGTTCGAATGGGCGGAAGGTCAACTGCTGCGCCCGGGCGCCGAACTTCCGGTCGAGCATCCCGATTCCCCGACCGCGAGATTCCGCCATCTGCCGGCCGAACGGCGGATCGCGGCGATGGATGCGATCCTCGATTTTCATGCCCATGTGGAGTCGTTAGGATACGTGGCGATAGACTTTTACGACGGCAGTCTGATCTACGATTTCGACACCGGGCGGCTTACGATCTGCGATATCGACTTTTACCGTCCCAAGCCTTACGTCAACCAAATGGGCCGGATGTGGGGATCGTCGCGCTTTATGTCGCCGGAGGAGTTCGAGCTGGGCGCGCCGATCGACTCGCGCACAAACGTATTCGCGATGGGTGCGATGGCGTTCAGCCTGCTGGGCGGCGAGCGCGACCGTTCGCGCGAATTGTGGGATGCCGGAGAAGACTTGTACCGGGCTGCGCTCAAAGCCGTATCCGAGTTCCGGGAGGAGCGGTACGCTTCGGTACAGGAGATGCTGTCGGATTGGAGAAAGCGGTAGGGGCCGAACGAAGACCGCGGCCGTTCGGGCTTGAAGCCGGAAAGCGGGAAATTCATGCAAAAAGGACCTCATGTTCCACAGGCCGCTGTGGGATTTGAAGTCCTTTTTTGAACAAACGCATTGCCTGAAGGGTTATGATTCTTTGGCCGCCTGCCCGCCCGAATGATGAAGATGCTGCGGCATTTCGTCCGCAATCCGGCCAATCGTGGTCGCGCGCAGATGATCGTCCATTTTCTGCTCGGATTCGCGCATGACGCCTTCGATCAGGCAGCCGGGACCGTTGGAGTCGCAGCCTTTGAACAGCGGCGTGGTGCCTTCGACGGCCTGGATAATCTCCAGAAACGAAATCTCGTATTTGTCGCGCCGCAGACAGTATCCGCCCTGCGCGCCGGAGTAGGAGTCGATCAGCCCGGCTTTCGCCAGCTTGGTCAGAATCTTGGACAGATAGGTCGGAGAGACCCGCTGCTTCGCCGCCAGCTCCTGAACGCCTACTTTGACGTCCGCGGAGCGGGTCGCCAGATCGAGCATCGTATGCAGCGCATAGTTCGTGCCTTTGGAATAATTCATCGTCAACCGCCCTTATTTATGGATTGGATGGCCCGGCAGCCAAGCTGCCATCAAGGCCGGATGTACGGAATGTTCTGTTTCCATTGTCGCAATCCCTGGATTTCTAGTCAATCTTCTTGTAAGATCGTTACACCAGGATTTGGGATTTTCCATACGATCCGGGTGGGTTCGAGCGCCAAAGCTTCATTTTCGCAAAAAAAGGATCGCGGCGGCGCACAGCCATATTCCCTCGAAGCGAGGATAATCAGGAGGCCCCTATGACCATTCAGTATGTCGACAGCCTTGAATCGATTAAGGAAGATTCTTTTGCGGAGGGCTTTTTCGCCGGCTGGCCGAATCCGCCGAGTCCCGAGACTTTTGTGCGCGTGCTGCACGGTTCGGCTCACGTCGTACTGGCGCTTGACGACGAGAGCGGGCAGATCATCGGCTTTATCAATGCGCTGTCCGATGGGGTATTGAGCGCTTATATCCCGCTGCTGGAAGTGATTCCGGCGTATCAGAGCCAGGGCATCGGCCGGGAACTTGCGCGGCGGATGCTGAAAAAGCTGGACGGGCATTATATGGTCGACCTGCTGTGCGATCCGGAGCTGGAAAGCTTCTACGCGCGCCAGGGCATGAGAAAAGCCAACGGCATGATGCTGCGAAATTACAAGAAACAGTCGGGTATGTTATAATTGGCGCACTCAAACTTCAAGGAGGTCGTAAACATGAGCAGAGCGACGAATCGACGCAGCCGGACGGATAAGGGCGGCGCGGTTTCCTGAAGCATTAAGGCGATTCGCCCCCTTGTCCGTGGAATCACCCACACGGAGAGGGGTAACGCATGGATTTTTCAAATCCGCGATTCTCGAAACGGAAGTCTTCGAAGCAGCGGTCTTCGAACGGCAAATTTCCGGTCAAAAAATTTCTGTCTTACTACCGCCCGCATCTGAAATTGTTTACGGCGGTGCTGGTATGCGCGGCGATCGTATCGGCGGCAAGCCTGGCGCTCCCGCTGCTGGTGCGTCAGCTGACCAAAGAAACGCTTGCAAATGGTAACGCTTTCGCTATCGGCGAAGCGGTGCGGATCGGCACTGCCATGCTGGCGCTGATCCTGATCCAGAACGCCGGCGGTTACTTTGTGGATTATAAAGGACACGAAGTCGGCGCGCGGATGGAGCGGGATATTCGCGGCGAGCTGTTTGCGCATATGCAGACGCTGTCGTTCGACTTTCACGACCGCCGCCGGACGGGCGAGCTGATGTCGAGGCTGACCCACGATCTGCTGCTGCTGTCGGAGCTGTATCATCACGGGCCCGAAGATTATTTGAAATATTCGGTCCGCTTTGTCGGCGCGTTTATCATTTTGTTTACGATCGACGCGCCGCTGACGCTTACGGTATTCGCTTTTTTGCCGGTGCTGGGTCTGCTGACTTTGGTGTTCAACAAAAAGCTCAACCGTACGCTCACGCACAACAAAGAGCGCATCGCCGGAGTCAACGAGCAGGCCGAAGACAGTCTGGCGGGCATCCGCGTCGTCCAATCGTTCGGCGGGGAGAAGCTGGAGAACGGCAAATTCGGACAGGCCAACGAGCGTTTTTTTCGCAGCCGCAAAGCGACGTACCGGGCGGAAGCGCTGTTCTACAACACGTTCGAAACCGTGCTTCAGCTCATTACGGTCGCGGCGGTGCTGGTCGGAAGCGTGCGGATCGCGGGCAGCCGTCTTGATCTGGCGGACCTGATCGCGTTTCTGCTGTATATCGGCTATCTGACCGAACCGGTGCAGCGGCTGGCGCATATGAGCTCGCAGCTGCAGGAAGGCGTGACCGGCTTTCAGCGCTTTATGGAGATTATGCGCACGGTTCCGTCGGTGGAAGACCGTCCGGACGCCCGCAGGCTCGAGCGTGCCGCCGGCGGCATCGAATTTCGCGGCGTATCGTTTCGCTACGACAGCCGGGAATCCGAGACTCTGAACGAACTGTCGCTGCATATCCGGGCGGGCGAGTACGTGGCGCTGGTCGGGCCTTCCGGTTCCGGCAAAACGACACTTTGTTCGCTGATCCCGCGTTTCTACGACGTACAGGGCGGCGCGGTGCTGCTCGACGGGCGCGATGTGCGCGAGTGGACGCTGGAGTCGCTGCGCGGCGCGGTCGGAACGGTGCAGCAGGATGTGTATTTGTTCGGCGGCACCGTGGAGGACAATATCCGCTACGGCAGGCCGGACGCGGACGAAGCGCAGATCGTCGAAGCCGCCAGGCAGGCGGGCGCGCATGAATTTATCGCGGGTCTGCCGCAGGGCTACCGGACCGAGATCGGCCAGCGCGGCGTGCGGTTGTCGGGCGGACAGAAGCAGCGGCTGAGCATCGCGCGGCTGTTTCTCAAAAATCCGCCGGTGCTTATCCTGGACGAAGCGACGAGCGCGCTCGACAACGAAAGCGAAGCGGCGGTCCGGGAAGCGCTGGACCGGCTGGCCGTCGGGCGCACGACGCTGGTGGTCGCTCACCGCCTGTCCACGATCCGCGGCGCATCGCGCATCGTCGTCCTGACGGAGCGCGGGATCACGGAGCAGGGCGCGCACGACGAGCTGCTCGCGCGCGGCGGGATTTATGCGGAACTGTACGCGAAGTCTTTTATCTGATCGGAAGCAGGCGAAGATGATCCACGTTTATAAGCAGGCGGACGAAAAACGGCTCTTTCCCCGGGGGAAGAGCCGTTTTGGCACGGTTTATCTTATTCGTGCACGTACCTGCCGCCGCGTCCCGCGAACAATCCGGTCGCCAGGTAAACGGCGATGATGCCGAACATAATCACGTACGGAACCGTCCAGCCGCCGGTCATATCGTGCAGCGCGCCGTAAGCGAGCGGTCCGCAGCCGGCGAGCAGGTAGCCGACCGACTGGGCCATGCCCGACAGATCGGCCGCTTCCGCGGCGCTGGATGTGCGCAGCGAGAAGAACATCATGACCAGGCTGAACGAGAAACCGCCGGCCAGGCTGAAGAATACGATGGCGATTACGATAATCGTCAGCGAGCCGCCGGCAAACAGGAAGCCCAGGATGCCGAGCACGTAGCTGGCCGCCGTCATGAGCACGAGCGGCCGCTGGTCTTTGACTTTGGCCGCCATGATCGGCGCGATGAAGTTCACCGGGATCATCAGCAGCTGGAACAGCGACAGCATGTAACCCGCGATCGTCGCGTCGAGATGCTGCGCGTGCATCATATTCGGCATCCAGGCGACCATGATGTAATAGATGGACGACTGCATGCCCATATTGATCGTGACGGACCAGGCCAGCGGCGAACGCCAGATGCTGCGCTTGGGCACGTCGGGCGCGGTAGCGTTGGCCGCGCGCGTATTGCGCCGCAGCTGCGGCAGCCAGACGATCAGGCCGATCGCGGACAGGATCGTCCAGATCAGCAGCGAGCCGCGCCAGCCGAGGCTGGTATTTGCCACCGGCACGCTGATTGCGGCCGCCGTCGAAGCGAAGATCCCCATCATGATCGAATACAATCCGGTCATGACGCCGATTTTTTGCGGGAATTCCCGCTTAATGATGCTCGGCAGCAGCACGTTGAATACGGCGACCGCAAGACCGATCAGGAACGTGCCGGCCATCAAGGAGAAGACGCCGCCGAACGGGCGGAACAGGCTGCCGATCACGATCAGCACGAGCGAGACGAAGATCATGCGTTCGGCGCCGTAGATGCGCGCCCATTTGGCGACGAAAGGCGACAGCAGCGCGAAAGCGAGCAGCGGCAGCGTCGTCAGGAAGCCGGCCATCGTGCTCGATAGCGAGAGCGCGTCGCGAATCGACTCGATAATCGGGCTGAGCGAGGTAATATGGGTGCGCAGGTTGGCGGCTACCAGCAGAATGCCGGCGAGCAGCAAATAATAGACGCCGTTCGAGGCGTCTTCCGTACGCGGAAGTTCGGTTTTTTTCATGGATAATCAAGCTCCGTTCCCGCCGCTTTGGCAAGCGGCATAAATATAAAGGGCCGGCTTTCGATCCGTGCTCGGGCGGCCGTAACCGCTGCGGAGCGCGCAGAGAAAGCTTATCGTCCCGGGTTTTCTTCGGTTGGTCGAAGCCTCTTTGCGTAAAAGCGGCTTACTCTTCCGCGCGGTTCTCCTGCTGCTGCTTGAAATGCGCGATATAATCGTCGACCGCCTTCACCGCGCGGTCGGCGTCGCGGTCTTCGATCGCGGCGATCAGAGTGGGGTGCCCCACTTCGTACAAACTGCCGGATATCGTGCGGGTGGATGTGATCGAGATCTGAAGCTTCTCGAATAGGTTCTGATACAGATCGGTCAGCAGCTGATTGCGGGCGGCCGCGACTACGCTGCGATGCAGATTCCAGTCGGCGTTCTTGAACATGTCGTGGTCTTCGCCGTCCAACGACCGCCGGCACAGTTCCGAGTAGTGACGGATATTCTTCATATCCTCGTCCGTGCGCCGCACGCAGGCGAGCACGGCGGCTTCGCGATCCAGCGCGTGCTGCACTTCGAGCGCTTCGATCTCCGAAGAACGGATCATTCGCTTGTGCAGAATGGCGCTGAGCTCGCTGCTGGCTGTCACGAACGTGCCGTCGCCCTGACGCGTTTCCAGCAGCCCCACCTGTACCAGCCCGCGAATCGCTTCGCGCAGCGTATTGCGGCTGACGCCGAGCTTTTCCATCAGATCGGCTTCGCGCGGAATCCGGCTGCCGACTTCCCAGTCGCCTTTGGCGATCATAGATTCAAGCTGGGCATACACGCGCCCGGACAGGGTTTGTTTCTCCAATTTTTCGAACATGGCGTCCCCTTTCCAAAGGTAGGATGATTGGATCTTTGCTTGAATCAGTATAAAAGCAGACGAGGAAAATGTAAAGAGGGGAGGCGAAGCTGCGAGATCTGCTTAAAAGCTAAAACAAAACGGTTCCCAAATCGCCTGTGATCCGGTATAATAATACACCTTGACGGATTTCGATAAATCCCAAAAATCCACCAATTCGGAGACAACGCATATGAACATACACGGCACAAAGCAAATCAATCGTCGCATAGGGTATTTTTTGATAAAAGTTCGAGGCTGAACAAGCCCCTCGAACTTTTTTTGTTTCCTTAGGACAACAAACATGACGGAGGGAATAACAGATGGAGCAGGCGAAAAGCCAGTCGATTTTTGCGGCATGGATCAGCTTGATCAGCAATGTGCTGCTTACCATTTTGAAAGTCGCGGTCGGATTTCTGTTTAACAGCCAGGTCCTGATCGCCGACGGCATCCATAACGCGGGGGACGTGATCGCGTCGGCGGCGGCGCTCGGTTCGATGCGCATCTCCAGCCGGCCGCCGGACGAAGATCATCCGTACGGACACGGCAAAGCGGAGGTCATCGGGGCCAGCGTCGTCGCCACCATTCTACTGCTGGCCGCGCTGTACGTCGGGTATCACTCGATCGTCGCGCTGTTTGCGCCGATTCCGCAGGCGCATATCGTCGCGCTGATCGCCGCCGCGCTGTCGCTGATCTGGAAGCTGGCGCTGTACGTGTACACGATCGGGATCGGACGGCGCGCGAACAGCAAGGGGCTGATCGCGACCGCGCAGGACCATCTGGCGGACGTTTACGCGTCGGGCGCGGCCGTAATCGGCATCGGGCTCGGACTGCTGGGCGAGATGATCGGCGTGCCGGCGCTGGCCTACGGCGACCCGGTCGCGGGGATTATCGTCGCCGTCCTGGTGCTGAAGCTTGCGGCCGATATGGCGCGCGAATCGATCGATATCCTGATGGAAAAAGCGATCGGCGGCGAGGAAATAAAATCGCTGGAAAACATCGTTCGCGGCGTGGAGGAAGTGAAGCGGATCGACCGTATGCGGGCGCGCGAGCACGGGCAGTATATCCTTATCGACCTGCGGGTCGGCATCGACGCCGGGCTGACGATCCAGCAGGGCCACGACGTGATCCGCAAGATCAAAAAAGCGATCATCGCCAAGCATCCGAACGTCAGCGAAGTGATGATCCATTTGAATCCGTGGTATCCCGGCGTTCCGGCCGCGGCGGTTCCGGAAGCGCCGGTCCGTATCGAAGGCGCCGAGCTGCCGAAGGACTAAGGCGGCAGAGGCGGAAAACGCGGGGCCAAGTCCATATTTGTGTGTAAAAAAGAGACGACTCGTCGATCTAGTAGCGAGGTCGGAAGACGCTGGCCGCCGCTCAAGACGGAAGGGGAGCACCGGGCATGCTGCATCTTAAATGTTGACGCCAAGTCAGCATTTGAACGGAAAATTTGAGGATCGAACGAAAATGCTGACTAAATGTACACATTTGGACGTGAACATCGCAAAAAATGACGAATGGTTTGTAAAATGTAGACGAAAAGTCAGCATTTTGCCGTACTTGTTCTTTTTCACCTCGAAATGCGGACGAAAAGTCAGCATTTTCTGCGGGGCTTCAAAGGACTTGCACGGTGAGGGCGTAAAAAGAATACCGGTTGTGTCTCCTTTTTGGGAAAGTGTTTTTTTACACATCATTATGGACTTGACCATTCAAAAACAGATTTCTTTATACGTTAAAGCGAAGCTCTTTCCCGCGTTCCCGGCGAACGCGGAGAGAGCTTCGCTTTTTGTGCATTTGCCGCTGTGCGGTTTGGCTATTGGCTCCTGCGGCTTCGAACCTGCGCCTTCCGCGCTGCGGATCACAGCCGGCCGGGAAAGTGGACGGCAGACAGCGGG
The DNA here is from genome assembly GCF_030518235.1 of Saccharibacillus sp. CPCC 101409. Classification (GTDB taxonomy): domain Bacteria; phylum Bacillota; class Bacilli; order Paenibacillales; family Paenibacillaceae; genus Saccharibacillus. The sequence continues at coordinate 269,036 of NZ_JAULSA010000006.1, forward strand.
GAAGCCGATTCAAGCTTCCCGCTTCCGCTTGCCGGAAAGGGCGGCGCCGATCACGCCGGCGAGGATCGCCGCCGCGCCGATCAGCGCGGCCGGACGCAGCTCTTCGCCCAGCAGCAGCGCGCCGGCGGCGAGCGCGACCACCGCGGACAGACTGCCGAATACGCTCATGCGCGAAGCTTCCAGTCTCGACAGCGCATAGTTCGACAGATACGAGGTGACGAGCGACGAGAGAACGCCGAGATAAACTACAGCGAAGATAAAGGACGGCGAAGCCAGCGGCGCAATCAGCTCGGGCAGGCTTCCGTTCAGCAGATGGCGCCCGAACGCCAGCAGCCCGAAGAACACAAAGCCGAGCAGATTCATAAAATAGGTCAGTTCTTTCGGGCTGCGCGTGCGGGTCATCCGGCGCGCCAGCACATTGTAGCCGGCCTGCGACAGCGCCGAGCCCAGGATCAGCAGGATGCCGAGCAGGCTGGCGGAGAATACGGTTCCGGTTCGTCCGGCGAACAGGCAGGCGACGCCGAGTACCGCCAGCAGCGTGAAGAATTTTTGCGCCGCGCCCGTTCGCTCGCCCAGCGTCAGAGCGGCCAGCACCAGCGTGAATACGGGCACCGCGCCCTGGATCATGCCCGCTTCGGCCGAAGACGCGTAGAGCAGGCCGAACGTCTGGAACGTGAAGAACAGCACCGGATACAGCGCGGCGAGCGGCAGAGTGCCCACAATCGCCGGAAGTCCTTTTTTCAAAACGTCCCGTCCCGGAAACGCGAACAGCGAAGCGGCGGCGAACGAAAGAGCGAAGCGGTAAGCCAGGATATCGAGCGGGTCCGCGGTTTGCAGCGCGATCTTGACGAACAAAAAAGAAAAGCCGATAATCAGCGCGGTCAGCAGAGCGGCGGCATAAGCTTTGCGCGAAGCGGCGGGCTGCATAAGCATTCATCCTTTGCCTGGGATTTGGGATTGCGTTTTTCATTTTAAAGGGACGATAGACGTGGTACAATGTAAAAAACGCCGATCTGTACCGGTACAGTTTGCGGGACGAGGAGGGGGAAACGGATGTATAAATATATGGAGCTGCTGAACGAACTGGAAGTCATGATCGCCGGTTCGCTCAAGGAAGGGGACAAGATGCCCTCGATCCGCGTGCTGTCCGGCCGCTACGGATGCAGCAAAAGCACCGTGATCCGCGCGCTGTCCGAGCTGGAACGCACCCATCTGATTTACGCGTCGGCCAAAAGCGGTTATTACGTGCTCGGCTGCGCGCAGCGGGAAGAAGAAGCCAGACGGACGATCGATTTCGCGCAGTCCGCGCCGGACCCGGAGATTTTTCCGTACCTGGACTTCCAGCAGTGCCTCAACAAAGCGATCGATACGTACCGGAACGATCTGTTTATTTACGGGACGCCCAAAGGCCTCCCGTCACTGGTGCGGGAAATGCAGCGCCATCTCGCGGGCTACCAGGTGTTTGCCGAGCCGGATCGCATCTTTATCACGTCGGGCGTGCAGCAGTCGCTGGCGCTGCTGGCAGATATGCCGTTTCCCGGCGGACGGCGCGCGGTGCTGGTCGAGCAGCCGACTTATCCGCTGTTCGCCGCGTATCTCGAAGCGCACCGCATTCCCGCGATCGGCATCCGCCGGGACGCGGAGGGGATCGACCTGGACGAGCTGGAACGGATTTTCCGGAGCGGGGAGGTCAAATTTTTCTACACGATCCCGCGCTTCCACAATCCGCTCGGCTGCTCGTACACGCGCGCGCAGAAAGAAGATATCGTGCGGCTGGCGGCGCGGTACGGCGTGTATATCGTCGAAGACGATTATATGGCCGATCTCGAAGAAGACGCCAAAGCCGACCCCATGTACGCCTACGATACTTCGGGACGCACGATTTATTTGAAAAGTTATTCGAAGATCCTGTTCCCCGGCCTGCGCATCGGAGCGGCGGTGCTGCCGCGCGAGCTGGTCGACGCGTTCGGACGCTACAAGCGGCTGCTGGATATCGACAGCTCGATGCTGTCGCAGGCCGCGCTGGAGCTGTATCTCAAGAGCGGCATGTTCAACCGGCACCGGGAGAAGATCCGCGCCCGCTACCGGCGGCGTTCGGAGCTGCTGACCGAAGCGGTACGGGCGGCGCGCGCGGCGTATCCCGACCTGCTGACGGGCCCGCTGCCGACCGCAGGCGGCGTGCATACGCATCTGCTGCCGCGCGCGGCGGCCGCTTTGACGCCGGCGATCGAGCGGCTGCGCAGACGTTCGATCCGGGCCGAGACGGCGCGGGAGCATTACCTGAGCGGATACCGGGGCGAAGACATGCTGAAGCTCAACGTATCCGGCGTCCGCGAAGAAGATATTTGTTCCGGCGTCGCCGTCGTCGCCGAGGAGCTGGCGAACGCCGCGCGTTCCTGCCGACTGTAAATTGTAAATTGTAGATATGATCAAAAGGAGCGAACGCCGCATGGAGCTTTTTATCAGTATCCTGGTCATGCTCGGGATCATCGGGGCCTCGAACGTGGTCAACCGCTTTCTTCCGTTTATTCCCGTGCCGCTTATCCAGATCGGCCTCGGCGTTCTCGCCGAACTGCTGCCGCCGCATATTCATATGCCGTTGGAGCCGGAACTATTTCTGGTGATGTTTATCGCGCCGCTGCTGTTTAACGACGGGCGCATGATCCCGCGCGGCGAGCTGTGGAATCTGCGGGCGCCGATTCTGCTGCTGGCGCTCGGGCTCGTGTTCGTGACGGTCGTCGTATTCGGCTACCTGATTCACTGGGTGATTCCGTCGATCCCGCTGGCCGCCGCGTTCGCGCTGGCCGCGATCCTGTCGCCGACCGACGCCGTCGCGGTCAGCTCGCTGGCCGGGCGGATCAATCTGCCCAAAGACATCCTGCGCCTGCTGGAAGGCGAAGCGCTGATGAACGACGCTTCGGGCCTGGTGGCGTTCAAATTCGCGGTCGCCGCCGCCGTAACCGGCGTGTTCTCGATCTATCAGGCTTCTTGGAGCTTCCTCCTGATCGCGGTCGGCGGCCTTGTGGTCGGCGCGCTGCTTTCTTTCGTCGTCATCCGGATTCGCGTGTTCCTGCGCCGGCTCGGGATGGAAGACGAGACCCTGCATGTGCTGCTCCAGCTCGTTACGCCGTTCGTGCTGTTCCTGGCCGCCGAGCATATCGGCGTCTCCGGCATCCTGGCCGTCGTATCGGGCGGCGTCGTGCACGCGATCGAGCGCGATCGCGCCGAATCGGTGCGCGTCAAACTCCAGGTTGTCTCGAACAGCACCTGGTCGGTCTTTCTGTACGTACTGAACGGCCTGGTGTTCGTGCTGCTCGGTTTGCAGCTGCCGGAAGTACTGGGTAATATTTTCGAAGACCGTACAGTCAGCAACTGGGAAGTCCTGTGGCATGTCACCTGGATCTCCGCGGGCCTGATCCTGCTGCGCTTCGTCTGGATTCACTTGTACTGGACCGCGACCAGCCGAAGCAAAGAAGGTGCGCGGACCGGCCGTCCGCTGTTCAAAGCTTCCGTGCAGACCTCGCTCTCGGGCGTGCGCGGCGCGGTTACGTTGGCCGGCGCATTCTCGATTCCGCTGGCGCTGCAGGACGGCACGCCGTTCCCCGAACGCGACCTGATCCTGTTCCTGGCGGCGGGCGTGATCCTGTTCACGCTGCTTGCGGCCAGCATCCTGCTGCCGCTGCTATCGGCCAAAGAATCCGCCGTAACCGCTCCGCAGTCCGAACAGCCGCTCAAGCGCAAGATCCTGAGCGCCATCGCGCAGCGGATCGGCCAGGATGAACTGGCCGAAGGGCGCTCCGGCATCGCCGCGTCCGAGATCCAGGACTTTTCGAACTACCTGAAACGGATGGAGGAAGCCACGACTTCCTACGCCGTCGATCCCGACGCGCCGCGCCGCGAAGCGGACCTGATGTACGCCGGCATCCGGGCGCAGCGCCGCGAACTGAACAAGATGGTGCAGACGGGCGACCTTGGCCAGGAAGAAGCGACGCCGCTGTTCGAGCACCTGACGCGCATCGAAGAAAGCGTCCCGGGCCGCCTGGAAGCGCGCGTCGCCGCGCCGGCCGCGGATATCGGCCGGTTCGCGGCTGCGATGTTCGCGCGCAGCCGCCGCGGGGAATTCCCCGACAAGCGGGCCTTCTGCTCGCTGCAAACCGCCAAGACGCGCATGGCGCAGGCCGCCATCGAAGCGGTCCGGCAGCGCACGAACGCCGCAAACCGGCTTGAAGCCGAACGCCTGATTACCGGCTACCAGCAGCTGGTCGACCGTTTGAACCAAACGGGTCTCGGCTTCCTGGCCGAAGAGAATCCGGAAGAACGCGCCGAGCGCGAAGACCGGATGCAGGAACGTCTCGCCGCGATCCAGGAACAGCGCGACCACGTGCAGCGCCTGTTCGAGAAAGGCGAGATCTCCCGCGAACTCGCCGGCCGCCTGCGCCAGTTTATCCGGTACCTGGAGACGGACGTGCCGGAGGAGGAGAATTTCGGGCATTGAGTCGAGGCTTGGCGAAGGCCGGCGGGCAGGCTACGACGCCGATCGGCCCCGCCGCCGGCAAAGAAAGAAGGATTAAGCGGAAAATGAGCAAACCAAGCGGTGCGGCACGTCCACCGGGACGGCCGCGCCGCTTTTTTGCGCGTAAAACGAGGGGACAACGCGCGGATTCGGTTCGCATGGAACATGGAAAGGGGAGCGCCGAAATCTAACGGAACGAGGAGACGCTATTGCTGCGTTTTCGGCACTTTTGATTTTCTAACGGAACCAGATGCGCTTATTGAAGCAAATTCGGCTGTAAAACTCTAGTGAGGAGGCATTTAGCGTCCGTGAGTTCCGTTAGAAGCGGAAATGCGTCCAGAAGTCGCCCCGAAGCGCATTCGAAGCATGTCCGGAAACGCGTCTCCAAACTCGCAAAAAAAGGGCCCGCCGAGTCGTTCGGCAGGCCCTTCGGCTTTCATTTTCAGGATAGGTTCGGATGCAGGCTCGCGCCGCACATCTACGTTACAAATACTCCTCCATCCACCCCGCGATATGCGATAACCGCGCCACTCGCAGCGACGGATGGCCGCCGCGGGACAGGTCGTGGCTGGCGCCCGGGAAGCGGACGAGGCGGGTTTTGCGGCCCAGGCGTTTGAGCGCGGTGAACAGCTGCTCGGCCTGCTCGATCGGGCAGCGCAGATCCTGTTCGCCGTGCAGGATGAGCAGCGGCGTGCGCACCTGCTGCACGTAAGCGAGCGGCGAGTGTTTCCACAGCAGTTCCGTGCTCTGCCAGACGTCGCCGCCGATCTGGTCTTCCGTGAAGAAGAAACCGATATCGCTGACGCCGTAGAACGAGATCCAGTTGGAGATGGACCGCTGCGTCACCGCCGCTTTGAAGCGGTCGGTGTGGCCGACGATCCAGTTGGTCATAAAGCCGCCGTAGCTGCCGCCCGTGACGCCGAGCCGCTCTTCGTCGATGTAGTCGAAGCGTTCCAGCGCGTAATCCACCGTTTCCATCAGGTCGCGGTAGTCCCCGCCGCCGTAGTCGCCGCGGCACGCATTGACGAATTCCTGGCCGTAGCCGTGTCCGCCGCGCGGATTGGAGAAGATCACCGCATTGCCCTGCGACGCCAGCAGCTGGAACTCGTGCATAAACGTATGGCCGTACATCATATGCGGACCGCCGTGGATTTCGAGGATCGTCGGCACTTTTTGGGACGGTCCGCCGCCGGACTCTTGCTTGAATCCGACCGGTTTCATGATCCAGCCCTGCACCTTCCAGCCGTCCTTGGTTTCCACCCAGAACGCTTCCGGCGCGCTCAGCTCGTGCTCGCCCAGCCAGACGCCGTTGGAATCGGTGAGCCGCGTTTCTTCCTTCGTGCCGGGCGCGAAGCGGTACAGGTCGCCCGGGTTCAGCGCATCCGAGACCGCGACGATAAAGCCGTCGTTGTGGTCAGGCGTTACCTGGTACACATCGCGGTCGCCGCCCAGCAGCACTTCGTGGCCGGAGCCGTCCGCCGCGAAGCGGGCCAGCCCCGCGCTTCCGTGCCTTGTGAACAGCGCGTATACCGAACTTCCGTCGGAGCTGAACAGGGGAGCCGGCGAGCCGAGGCCCGAGCGCATATCGCCGACGACGGAGTTGCCGATCAGCAGATCGCGGTCCTGCACGAGGCAGGCGATCTCGCCGCCTTCGGCAGGCACGAGGTACAGCCGGTTCAGCGTGGCGTTATGGTATGAGCGGTCGCTCGCGAAGAACGCGATCTTCGAGCCGTCCGGCGCAAACGCCATCTGGCCGACGCCCCAGTCCGAACCCGTCAGTTTGCGCCGATTGCCGCCGTCCGCGTCGGCCACGTACAGGTCGCTCACCAGCAGCAGATCCGGATCGGTGTCGTCGCCTTCTTCGGGAATGTAGGCGGCAAACGCGATCTTCGAGCCGTCCGGCGACCAGGCGAAGCTTTCCGCGTCGAAATCGCCGGACGTCACCGCGGTTTCGCTGCCGCTTTCCGCGTCGACGACGAACAGATGCGTCCGCTTGCCGTCCCACAGGCCGGAACCGTCGCCTTTGTAGCGGATGCGGTCGATTACTTGTGCTTCGAGCGGCTTGTCTTGATCTTCTTTCGAATCGCGGTTTGCGTCTTCTCTATCCGAATGAGTTCCATCCGTCCGTTCCGCGTCCACCTGCGAGGAAACGAGCAGCTTCGAGCCGTCCGGCGACCATTTGAAGCCGCCCGCGCCGTTTGCAAGCTTCGTCAGCACCCGCGCTTCGCCGCCCGACGCCGGAAGAATCCAGATCTGCCGCTTATCGAGATGCTTGCGCGCAAACGCCAGTTTGGAGCCGTCCGGCGACCACAGCGGGGAAGCGTCCTGCTCGCCGGAAGTAAACACGAAATCGTTTTTCCCGTGTTCGTCCATCGCCCGGATTTTCGTGATATAACCGTCCCGCTTCTCGTTCACCGTTCGTTCCGTATATACGATGCGCCCGTCCGCTTTCGAGACGTCCGGCGCGCCGACCCACACAAAGCGGTACAAGTCTTCCGCGGTCAATCCGCGTTTTTCGGTCATGATTCATCCTCCTCAAACAGACTGTGCTGAACTTTCATTTTACTGCTTTCCATGATACGGGATGTTCGAATAATCGGCAAATTGATAAGTGGGTATCTTTTGCCGAAAGCAACTTTTTTGTGACCTGCGATTCATTGGCGTTTGGATAAAAATCCCGTAAAATGGATGACATCAGCGATTTGCAAGTACTAAAAGTCAGACTTTCCGGTCCGTGCACCGCTGCGGCCGATAGGTCCGGAAGACGAAAGGTGAATCGAATCGGATATGAGAGCGACGGAAGAGATATTAGGGGTCTGGAAACGGTTTGACGATGTTCCGATGGAGACGCTGACCAAAGCGTGGCTGCATGCGCGGGGCGAACAATTCGAACTGCGCAGCGTGGAGCGGATGCGAGAGCAGCGGGAAGAGTTCGGGACGTCGGGCAACTGTTTCGATCTGGCGTACTGGCTGATGGACGAACTGCGCGCGGACGGAATCGAATGCTATCCGGTCGGAAGCGGGTTCGGCTCGGCGAGCGCCCACGCCGCGGTAATCGCGGTAGGCTCGGACGGCAAACGCTATTTGTGCGACCTCGGCGACCAGTGGGTACAGCCGGTGCTGGTCGATCTGGACGGCGAAGATTATACGGAAGACCTGCTGAAAGGTTTTGTGGCGGGAATGGGGATCTCGGTGAAGTCCGACGGACGGCAGGCGCAGATTCGCTTCAGGCGCGCCGGCGGCCGGGAGCATCGCAAAACGTTCAATTTGCGGCCGGCGGACGAAGCGGAATTTGCGGAAGCGGCGGCTTATTCGCAGCGGCTGCTGCGTTTTGCGCTGGCGGAGCGGCGATTTCGGCTGGACGGGCACACCGTATGCTGGGAGTACGACCGCGGCCGCTCGCATGTGAACACGGACTGCGGTCTCTATTACGAGAGCGCCCCGCTCGGCGACGAGACCTGGTCCCAGCGCATCTCCCGAAGGACGGGGCTTGCCGAAGCGGTGGTGCGAACGGCGCTGGACGTGTACGGCGAGCTGGACGGCGGAAGATGAGCGCTTGCGCGTTAAACAGTCGATTATACGGGGAAAAGGAAAGGACGGGATGCGGAGAAGAGCCGCGTTTCCCGTCCTTTTTGGCCTATCTTTGCCGCGCTCGGCGAAATCGAAGATTTCGCGGCGCCTGACTGAGGAAATTCCGTCCGTTTGGACCGTTAAGACTTCAGCCGCCGCGTCATGTGAATATCCAGCGGTTCCAGCGCCAGCAGCTCGGCGTCGGGTTCGGCCGTATTCTCGCCGCCGATGCTGCGGTAGAAACCGACCGCCGAACTGCTTTCGGCGGAGGAAATATACAGATACCCGGCGCCGGCTTCGGCCGCCGCTTGCCCCAGCAGCTGCATGAATCGGGTGGCGATACCGCGTCTGCGGTAAGGCCGGCCGACGTACATCAGATCGACCGCGAGCTTATCGCGCTTCGGCCCGATCCGGCGATGGCCCAGCAGTCCGAATCCCGCCAGCCGCTCGCCGTCGTAAGCGCCGAACGCCGTGCCGCCCGCTTCAAGCTCCCGCAGAAAACGGCTTTGCAGGCCTTCCAGCTGCTCGTCGTTCCAGCCCGGACATTCATGCCCGGCTTCGGTCCAGACTTCTTGTCCGTTCTCGACCCTGCAGATGCGTTCGATCTTCTCGGAGCGGTCCACCTGCGCTAGCAGAGAAACGTCGTCGGGCCGCATCCTGCGAATCCGGATTGCGGCGTAGTTGGCCTGGAGCCGCGGCTCGGCTTCTCGTGGCTTCAACTGCTTACAACCTTGCGCAAGACCAGATTTCCTTCCGTGCCGGGACCGAACACGTCCGGGATACTGGCGACGGGAATATAGCCGTTTTTGCCGTAAAAAGCGATCACGTCGTAATCTTCGCCGTACGTCATTAAGAACAGGCAGTACACGCCGCGATCGCGCGCGAACCGTTCGGCGGCGGCAAGCAGCCGGCTGCCGATGCCGGCGCGGCGGCAGGAGCGGTTTACGCCGATCTGCAGGATTTCGGCGCGCGCACCCCAGGCTTCGATGCCGGGAGGCGCCGGTTCATGCAGCACCGAAACGATCCCGAATGCTTCGGGATTGTCATCGTCATGCAGAGCGATATAATGCGCGCCGCGTGCGTAATTCAGATGAATACGGCGTCTGAGCCATGCTTCGTGCCGGAGATCTGTCAGATCGAGGCGTTCGTGTTCCACTTCGCCCAGCAGCTTCAGATACGGCTCGATTTCGTATTCTTCTATCTTTTTTAACATACAAGAACCTCCTTTTACTGGTACAGCCTGTACGGGTTGTGCGTACCGTCTTCAAGCTCGATCGCGCCAATCCGGACCGAACCGCATGTTTGCAGCACGCCGTTCGAAGGGAGGTCGGCTGTACGCGCGACGGCGCAGAAGTCGTCCAGGTCTTCGGGCAGGAATTTGCGTAGAAGGATATCCGCGTATTCGATGTCGTTTGGATCACATTTACAAGCGAAAAAGAAGAAATCGGGCTTTTTCAAAGGAAAATGGGATCGCAGCGGCAACATTTTTACGAAAACGCCGCATATCCGGGCAAAATGTGATCGCCACGACAACTTTCTTGCCGGTAGAAGTTATTCCATCCGGTAAAGGCTATATGGCCGAGCGAGCCGGAGCCAGTCGAAGCCGGCCGCAGCCCATCGAAATCGTTCCATACCGGCGATCCGATTCCCGGCCTGTCGCTCCCGGCAGCTCATCGCTGCCTTAGCACTGCCCCTTGAACCCCGCCGAGTCTACAGCTCGACCCCGTAACGCTGCTCCTCCGTCACAATGCGGAAGCCCGCCGATGTATACGTGCGCAGCGCCGAGTCGTTCAGCGTCTCGACGTCCAGTTCGGCCTCCGAGCAGCCCGCGGCGCGGATTTCTTCCAGCGCCCGGGCCAGCAGGGCGGAAGCGAGGCCGCGCCGGCGATGCGGCTCGCGGACAAAGACCTCATCGATCTCGCCGGTGTCTTCTTCCTCGATCCAGTACATCAGGCTGGCCGCCGGTTCGCCGTCCGCTTCGATTTGCAGCAGACGCCAGCCCGGCTGGTGCATCATATCCTCCAGCCGTTTGGGGCCGATCGTCGTTTCGGGCCAGATCTCCCGATCGAGCGCCAGATACTGCTCCTTTTGTTCGTCCGTCAGTTTATCGAACGCACGCCAGGCATAACCGTCCGGCAGTTCACGCGTCTCGATCGGCTGCGCTTTGCCGCCGTCCAGCTCCCGTCTCATCAGGAACTGCTTGTTCAGCGGAGCGAATCCGCCCCGGCCGGCAAAGTAATCGGTGTTCGCGGTTTCTTCGGCGTAATTGCCGAAGCACAGCATCGCGCCGTGGGCGGCCGGCAGTTCCCGCTTCAATTCCAGCGCCCGTGCGTGTACCCTGGCGTACAGCGCGCCGAGCAGCTCCGCGTCCGCGGCGCGCTCGGGCAGCGTTTTGATATTGAAAAATATCCGGTGCCGCGCCGAAGCGCCGGATTCCGGCGGCATGATCGCGAGCACTTCCACCTGGCCTTTGCCGACCAGACGGCCCTGCTCGAACGCGCCGAACACATTCGGCCAGTTGTCTTGTTCGCCGACCCACCAGAAAACAAGGCGCCGGTCTTTGACCGCCGCGTCGTAGAAAGCGCCGAGCGCCTCGAAGTCGCTTTCGGCAAACGGCCGGATTTCAAGATCCGGCTTATCTTTTGCATCGAATTTTTCGTTCATGGTTTATATTCCTCTTTTCCGGCAGGCAGCCTGCCTACGCTCAGTATGCCGCAGAATATCGGCGGACAATGAACCGTTCTTGCGCAGTTTAACGTTTCGATCGCAGCATTCGTCGTCCTCCGTAATCCGGCTTTCGAAACAAAATACCGGCAAAAGTGAACGTTTTTTCAACCGTATTCGTCATTTGGGGTAAAGCGTGCGTCGAAGCCGAGCCGGACTTCCGCTTCTTCGGCGGCGCAAGCGAATGAAACGAAAGGGGTGTTTGGCTTGTTTATGCTCGATCCTTCCACGCAATCTTCCCGGCGCTCCGAATCCGGCGGCGCAAACAGCGTAACCGGCGGACTGCTCCTGCTGCTGCGGCCCAAACAGTGGACCAAGAATCTGCTGCTGTTCGCGGCGCTGCTGTTTTCCTATGAAAAGATTTCTCCGCGCACCGCGGGCGAAACGCTGCTCGGCTTCCTGATCTTCTGTCTGGTCGCGGGCTGCGTGTATATCCTCAACGATGTGGCGGACCGCGAGCGGGACCGCGCACATCCGGTCAAATGCCGCCGGCCGATCGCTTCGGGGCGGGTCGGCGCGGGGCAGGCGGCCGCGTTCGGCGGCATTCTGCTGCTCCTGTCGCTGACGGCCTCCTTCTGGCTGAATCCGCTGTTCGGCGCGCTGTGCGTGATTTATTTTGCGATCAATACCGCTTATTCGTTCGCGCTCAAGCATGTGGTGATTCTGGATGTCATGACCGTCGCGGCCGGCTTCGTGCTGAGAGCGATCGCGGGCGGGGTGCTGATCGACGTGCCGTTTACGCCGTGGTTTCTGCTGTGCACGCTGCTGCTGTCGCTGTTTCTCGCGATCGGCAAACGCCGGCACGAGCTGGTGCTGCTGCGTCAGGACACCGGCTCGCACCGCAAAGTGCTGGACCGCTACTCGATCGTGCTGCTGGACCAGATGAACACGATCGTGACGACGGGGGCGATTATCAGCTACTCGCTGTTTACGTTCACGTCCGGCCGCAGCATCCACCTGATGTGGACCATTCCGCTGGTCGTATACGGCATGTTCCGCTATCTGTACCTGATCCATATCGAGAACAAAGGCGGCTCGCCGGACAAAGTCCTGTTCGAAGACAAACCGATCCTTATGACCGTGGCGCTGTACGCGATTTCCGTCGTGTGCATTTTCGCCTTTTTGGAGTAGACCTATGTCAATTATCAAACTCGCCATCTTCGATCTCGACAAAACGGTGATCGACAGCGATTCCATGTTCCAGTTCGTCCGCTACGCTATCCGGCGTTCGCCGGCGCAGCTGCTGCGTTTGCCCGCGATCGCCGCTCACACGCTGCTGTTCAAGCTGGGACTGCTGAGCGTCGAGTCGGCCAAACGCAGTTATTTTCACGCGATTGCAACCATGACGGAGCGCGATCTGGAGCGTTTTTACGAACAGGTGCTGTCCCGATCCATCTATCCGCAGGCGGCAGAGGAGATGCGCAAACGCAAACAAGAAGGCTGCCACGTGCTGCTGGTGACGGCTTCGCCGCACGCTTACGCCAAATTTTTCGGCAGTCTGCCCGAAGTGGACGGCGTGATCGGCACGCTGTTGGCTCCGGGCGCGGACGGCTGCGGATACACAAGCACGATCGAAGGGCGCAACTGCAAAGGGCAAGAAAAAGTCCGCCGTATCCGCCGGTATCTGGAAGAGCGCGGACTTGAGATCGACTTCGTGCGTTCGTGCGCCTACTCCGACTCGCTGTCCGATCTGCCGGTGATGGAGCTGGCGGCGCGGAAATATTTTATCAACAGGCGGGTGCCGGGAGCGGAGGAACTGCGATGGAGACGATGAACGGCGCAGGCCGGCATACCGGAAAAGGGCTGATGCTGCTGTCCGCTTTCCTGACGGCGACGGGGCAATTGTTCTGGAAATGGGGACTGGACAGCTGGGCGTATCTGGGACTCGGCTTTGTCTGCTACGGGCTGGGCGCGCTGCTGATGATCCGGGCGTTTGCGCTGGAAAAGCTGTCGGTCGCTTATCCGCTGCTGTGCACGGGGTATATGTTTGCGCTCGGGTACGGGCATTTTCTGCTGGGCGAAACGTTGACTTTATCGAAAATAGCGGCGGTGCTGCTGCTCGGAATTGGGGTGACGCTGACCAGTGTGGAACGAAAATAGCTGGCTCCTGCCGCTGCTTCTGCCGATGACGCTCTGCGGAGCGCTGGGCGCGGCGGGGCTCAAATTGTACGCGGACGGACGGTGTTTGCGGCATCTGCTGCTCGGTTTCGGTTTCTATGGACTGGGCGCTCTGCTGAATATTGCGCTGCTGCGCGTCCTGCCGCTGACGGTGGTGCTGCCCGCCAATGCGCTGACCTATGTGTGGACGCTGCTGCTCGCCCGATTTTACTTTGGAGAGAAGGTAGGCCCGCTGCGGTGGTTCGGGATTTTGTTTATTCTGGGCGGACTGGCGCTGCTAGTCGCTTGTCTCACTTAGATAGTAGGTTTACGTTCGTCTGAATCGCTCATGGTTCTTGTGCGAATCAGACGGACGTAACCTTCCATTTGCTTGAGACAAGTCGTTAGTGACGTGAATAAGCGTTTTTGAAAAAGAATGAATGCCGGTTGGAGGTTACCATGAGTTTTAGAAGCTACTTATTTGCAAACAGGCGGATCAATACGGCGGCGTCGCTGCTGGTGCTGGTGCTGGCGCTTTTTTATATCGGGCTGAACGCGCCTTACATTCGGTATATGGCGGGAAATGCGGAAACGCTGCGGGCGCATACGCCGTTTGCGACGCCGGAGTTTACGCTGAACCTGTTCAACTTCGATCCGTCGATGTATTACGGCATAGGCACTTCGTCCGTGATTCATCCGCTGATGTCGCTGCTGGCCGTTCCGCTGGGGGCGGCGGCACGCAATCTGGGCGGCAATCTTTTTTTCCTGGTGCTGCAATCGCTGGTCAACGGGGCGTCCGCCGCGCTGGTGCTGATTGTTCTGAGCCGCAAGACCGACAAACTGCTGCTTCCGCTGCTGGTCGCCGCGCTGTTCGGGACAAGCTCGTATCTGATCTTTACCGCGCTGATTCCCGATTCGTATCCGTACGTCCAGTTCGCGATCGTGCTGTCCGTGGTGTATATGCAGTATGCGAGAGCGCGCGAAGCGGACGGGGAAAAAGAACGCTCGTGGCCGTTCGCGGCGTTGGCCGCCGTTCATTTCGCGCTCACTTCGACCAACGTTATTCCGTTCGGCGCGGCGCTGCTGATGAATATGCGGGTCCGGCGCGGCCGGGAGCGAATCCTGCGGTATGTTCGAATCGTGCTGCTGGCGCTGGGTTTTGTCGCGATCGGGACCGCCGTGCAGTTTCTGTGTTTCGGCCAGGCGTGGATCGAAGGGTGGTCCAGCAGCCTGAAAGCGGGCGGGACGGGGTATTCGGCTGCTTTTAAGCTGTCGGTTCATTATCCGGTCTTCTACATGCTCGGCGTCAACCCGATTCTTGCGCCGCATGTGCATCTGCTCGATCCGGGCATGGCGGCGTTCGTGACGGATCTGACGAGACCTTATCCGCTGCACGTCCGTCTGACGGGCGGATTTCTGCTGCTGCTGTCGGTGGCGGGTTTTCTGCGCGGCATCCGGGAACGGGAAACGTGGACGCTCGGGGCTTATATCGCTTTTGCCGCCGCGCTGCATCTGGGGGCCGGATTCGGGCTTAAAGTGTTTACGTACGATATGTATTTGTACGCGGGGCATTATTTGTTCGCGATCTTCCTGCTGGGCGGCGCGTTTGCGATCGGGCTGCGGGAAGGCTTGTTCAAAAAAGCGCTGACCGCTGTGCTGCTGGCGGCGCTGCTGACGACGATCGCGAACAATGTGTACCGGCATGCCGAAACGCTGCGGACGATCGATGGGGCGTATGAGGAGATGGGGGAGTCGGCGGAATCGACGGGATCGATGGGATCGGCGCAGTCGTTTTCCGCGTTAAACGGCCGCGCCTGACCGAAGCCGCAAACGGCGGTAGAAAAGGCGAATCGGCGGTGTAAGAAGCAGATCGTCGACGGAAAAGGCGGATCGACGGTGTAAGAGGTAGACCGGCGGTGTAAGAGGGAAGTCGACGGCGGAAGAAGCAGACTGACGGCGGAAGAGAGAGGCCAACGGCGGAAGAGGAAAGCCGTGTTCTGTTTGGGCGGAATCGAATAGATCGAGGCGTAGACGTGTGTGCTGTGCGGCTGGCGCAGTTGGCACGCTTGGTACGTTTGGAGCGCTTGGATCGATTGGATCGATTGGATCGATTGGATGGAACTCGATAACTGCACAGATACAACTATTTCGCGGCTTCAGCCGTTTATGCTCCGAATAACGCCGCTGGTACAACTATTTTGCGAAAAAAAGCGGGATCGGGTGTGAAAACGAGTTATTAGTTGTATACACGCATCTATTTGCTCGAAAAAGAGGGATTCATCGGAAATAAGTGTATGTGCGCCGTTATTTGCGGATTTGGTTAAAGGGGATCTTCAATGCCAAACCAGGCTGTTCCGAAAAGTCGTCCGAAACGACTTGGAACAGCCTGGTTGGCGTGACTTTATTCGGTGGACGGGTAAAGGGGAGTGGCGCCGGGGAGCCGGAGAATGAAAATCGCAAGACGCAAGACGCAAGACGCAAGACGCAAGACGCAAGACGCAAGACGCAAAGCGAAAAATGCAAAGCGAGCAGCGAAGCCGGATATTGGCCGGGCTCAGCCGCGCGCCGCTTCGGGGTCGTCGGCGTAAACGCGGATCTCGATCAGCTCCGCGTACGGGCTGCCGTTGGTGTCTTCGACGACCAGGCGCAGGCTGCGCAGACATACCGGCTCCGCCAGCTTGTGCACGACGCGCCGGCGGCGGTTGCCGCGCCCGGAAGCGATCGTCGTCCAGCGGCCGTCCGCTCCGGCCGCTTCGAGCCGGTAATCGCGAACCAGTTCGGGGATCACGTCGAACTCCGTCCGGTGATGATGCAGATTGACGAGGTCTTCGTTCACGTCGTCGTTGAAAGTCAGATGGACTTCGCCGACCGTTTGCCCGGCGTCCCAGGTCAGGCGCAGCCAGGGTTCGGACGTTTCGATGGCGATGGCCGGCGAAGCGTCGGCGTTGGGCAGTTTGGCCAAAGAATCGACTTCGTTTGCCGCTGCGTGCGAAGTGCGGGTGCCGGGCGGCTCCGTGGATGTGTCAGCTTCGCCGGCCGCTGCGCGCGGAGTGGCGGTGCCGGACACTCCGGCGGAAGGAATGGCTTCGCCGGCCGCTGCGTGCGGGGCGGCGCTGCCGGAATGTCCGGCAAAAGCGCGGCCGGAGTTCCACAGCCGCGGCCCGGCGAACGGCCGGTGGTAGCCGTTGACCGCCTGCGCGGGATTGTAGGCGTCGGTTTCCGACTCCAGCCGGAAGCAGAACGGACGGCGCGCGAGGCCGCGTATCTGCCATTCGACGACCGGCTGGTTCGCGAGCCGGTCTTCCAGGTCCGAAGGCACGGCGGCTTCGGCGCCGCGTTCGAACGCCAGTACGCCGCTCAGCGGCTCGGCGGAATGGTACAGCTTGACCGCGGCGTTGGCGCGGACGATCAGGAACGCGTTCTGCGGCGCGTCCGGCCGCCAGTTCAGATCGAAGCGCACCCAGCGCGCTTCGCCGCCGCTTTCCACGCGGGCCTTCGCCGAGTCCCGCAGCGTATGCGGGACGTAGTTCTCGCCGCGGCCGGTATCCCACAGCTCGGCCGTTACCTCGGCGTCTTCGTCCGCCGAGAGCAGCAGGGATACGCCGGACACGCCGGGGTCCGCCGGAAACAGCAGCGCCGCGTCGCGCGCAAGCCCGCGCGCCTCGCCCGGCTGCTCCAGCGCGAGGCGCCGGAGCGACCCGGACGCGTCGACCGCGGCTTCGCGCGCCAGGTCGAGACCGTCGTCGCTGCGCAGCCCGACGACCGAAGCCCCGCGCCGGAGCAGCGTCCGGCGCAGCAGGTCCGTGTGCCGCGCGTACAGTTCGCGCGGCGTCACGCCCAGGGCCGAGCACAGCGCGGCCCCGGTGCCCGCGGCCTCCCCGATGGCCGCGCAGGTCGCCATCACGCGCGTCGTGCCGAACGCGACGTGCGAAGCGCTGATGTTGCGGCCCGCCATCAGCATATTGTCCACGTTCGCCGAATACAGCGAACGGAACGGGACGTGGTAAACGCCGTCCATGTGGTAGTGCTTCGAGCCGCTTTCCGTGGCGTACATCCCCTGCGGCGGATGCAGGTCGATCGACCAGCCGCCGAAAGCCGCGTCGTCTTCAAAGCGCCGCTGCGCGACGATATCGTTCTGGTTCAGCACGTAATCGCCGACGAAGCGGCGGTATTCCCGCTTGCCGGGCAGCGAGCCGACCCATTCCAGCGTCAGGTTGTCCGCGTCGAACTGCCCGGAATTTTTGATATAATCCCAGATGCCGTAGATGACCGACGCCAGCTCGTCGCGGATACGTTCGTTGTCGTGCACCGTGTCGCGTTCGCCGCCCCATTCGATCCACCAGTAATGGCAGCCGGAATCGCCGCTGCGAATCACCCGGCGCAGCGGAATCGACGTCTGCGCGATATCTTTGGCGAAGAACGGCGGCTCGAACTTGACCGGCCGGCCCGCGTCCTTCGTATAGAACAGCATCGTGCTGCCCAGCGTAATATCGTCGGCGATCTCCGGCGCCCATTCTTCGTTGTACGTATCCCGCGCTTCGCGTCCAAGCATATAGCGCGCCCCGGCCAGGAAGCCGAGCAGCCCGTCGCCGGTACAATCCAGGAAGACTTCGCTTTCGAACCGGATACGCCGCTCCGATCCCATCATCCAGCCGGTCGCCGAGCGGATGCGCCGGGAATCTTCCGGTCCGTCGGCTTCGACCTCGTGCACGTCCGTATTGAGGAACAGTGCGATGTCGGATTCCGCTTTGACCGCTTCCAGTACGACCAGGTCCCACAGATACGGATTGCCTTCCGGATTGCGGTATTGGTTCTCGACGAACAGTTCGCCCATAATGCCCGTTTCCCGCGCATAGCGGTTCAGTCCGTGCGCCGTCGCCCCGCATACCCATACCCGCACTTCGCTGCTGGAATTGCCGCCGAGCACCGGCCGGTTCTGCACCAGCGCCACGCTCCGTCCCAGCCGCGCCGCGGCGATTGCCGCGCATACGCCGGCCAGCCCTCCGCCGACCACCGTGATATCGCTTCGCACCGTTTCGTTTCGCATGTTCGCACGCTCCCCGTGTAATGGATTGAAAAGTCTGATTTCGCCTATATATCTTTGGTTTCATCTTAAGATCCGAAACTTTCTTTTCCCATGCACGATTGCGTCGAATAGCATATACTTTATTTCAATAGAAGCAACGAAAGGAGCGACAGGCGATGAAATGGAACGGACATATTTACTGGAAGCGCAAAGCCCGGTTCGACCTGGCGGAAGACCTTTATCCGGCGTGGACGCTGTTCGCGGTCGAAGAAGGATCGTTTCGCTTCGAGATTGTGCAGGAGCCCGGGGATCGGGAGAGTCGGCCGGAGCGTTTGTCTTCTTCGCGTGTGTACGCTCCGCGAAGCCTGTCCGACGTACCAGGCCCGTCGAATCCGTCGATCCGGCCCAACCCGACGATCTCAGCCAACTCGTCAAACACGCCGGTTCTGCCCGACGCGTCAAACTTTTCGGTCCAACCGCTTGAGACTGCCGGCGAAGCGGGGTTCGGCGCGGCGGTGCTGTGCCCGCCCGGCGGCATTCTGCGGCGCGAGACGGTCGCGCCGCTGACTTTTCACTATCTCCAGTTCGAGCGGGGCAATACGGACGGGCTTCTGCCGCCGGGCGGCGGGCTGCTGACGTTCGAAGACACGCGGCGGCTGAGTTCGGACTACGCGTATCTGCGGCAGGCGGCCGACGACGATTCGCCGGCCGCGGCTGCCTGGAAAGCGCATTTGACGCTGGACCTGCTGCGTCTGCACGCGGCGGAGCGCATGCGCGGAAGCGGGGATTCCGCGCGCTTTACCGAAGACGCGCTGATGGCGCGCGCCGCCGAAGAGATCGAAGTGCGCTTCGATTCGCCGCTCCAGCTTGAAAGTCTGGCGCGCGAGCTCGGGCTCAGCCCGGTGCAGTTCACCCGGCGCTTCCGGGCGGCGTTCGGCGAGACGCCTTCGCGCTTTCTCAGGTCGGTCCGGCTGAGCCGGGCGCGGCGGCTGCTGGACGAGACCGAGCTGACGCTGGCGGCGATCGCCGAACGCTGCGGGTACGAGAACGGCTTCTACCTGAGCCGGGTCTTCGCTGCCGAAACGGGCGTCAGCCCATCGGCTTACCGCCGCCGCCGCCGCGTATAATCCTTCGGTTTACCGCTATCGGCGCATGGAGTCGGCGGCCTTTGGCTGCGTCAGCCCATCGGCTTACCGCCGCCGCCGCCGCGTATAATCCTTCGGTTTACCGCTATCGGCGCATGGAGTCGGCGGCCTTTGGCTGCGTCAGCCCATCGGCTTACCGCCGCCGCCGCCGCGTATAATCCTTCGGTTTACCGCTATCGGCGCATGGAGTCGGCGGCCTTTGGCTGCGTCAGTCCATCGTCTTACCGCCGTCGACGCATAGGGCCGGCGCCCTTCCGCTCTTTTACCGCTGCCTATCCTGACGGCAGCGCACGTCCTTTCTCTTTTTCCGATAGAACAAATCTACGCATCTGCCGCGGCTTTCCGTAACCGGACTCTTTTCCAATATCACAAATCCATGCAATTGTAAGCGTTTCGCCGCCGGGCGGCCGATCTTCATGTTGACGATGATATAATGAAAGCAATTTCTATCCGGGAAGGAGCGGGAAGCCGATGCGCAGATGGAGCAAGCCTGTTCGATTCTTCGGTCCGTTTCGCAAGTCCCTCGTCCCGCAGCGGCTGAAGTACCGGCTGTTCGCCGCGTTCGTGCTGCTGATCCTGGTGCCGTTTGCGCTGCTGAACGCGTACAACTACCGCCAGATCGAACGTTTGGTCGAGGAGAAGATCAGCCGGCAGAGCCGCGAGCAGCTGGTCCAGCTCAACCGGACGCTGGAGGACCAGATGAGCATCGCGTACAAAACGCTTATTTTTCTCGAGCAGGATTCTTCGGTGCGCGGCGCGATGCAGCAGCCGGAGAACCGCAGCATGCTCGATAACCAGGACCTGATCGAAGAAAAATTCAAGTCGCTCGGCAACAGCTTTTTTCTGTACAATCCGTACGTTTATTTCACGCTGCTGGATTTCCACGGCCATATGTATACGTCGTATCCGCCGAGAAAGCAGCTGCAGTACGCGCCCTACCGCGAACGATTTCAGCGCCAGCTCGATGCCAAGCCGGGAAACGCGGAAGAGAAATCGCCTTCCGGGCCGGACCGATTGTATTACCGCTGGGACCCGCGCGACGAGAACAATATCCTGCGCGAAGTGTCGTCGAGTCCGTACCTGCTGTCGCTGTATGCCTATATGCGCGCGCCCGAAGGCGAGCCTTACGGGATGGCGCGCATCGGGATCGACTACTCGTCGTGGTTCCGCTCCGCGCTCAAGGAAACGCCGGGCGGCCAGGATTATTTTCTGATGACCGGCACGGGGGAGATCCTGGCACGGTCGGCGGAAGAGATCGGACTGGACGATTCGGTGATCCGGCGGATACGCGGCGGCGCGGAGCGCTCGTATGTGACCGACCGGGAATCCGGGATGCTGGTCAACTACGTGTATATCGAATCGCTGGACTGGTATATGGTGAGCCGGATTCCGCTGGATGTGCTGTTCGCGGAAATTTCGGAACTCAAAAGCCGGTATTTTATCACTTTTTACGCGCTGACGGCGGCGTTTGTCCTGTTTGCTTTCATGATCTCGTCCGCGTTTACCCGTCCGTTGTCGCTGCTGCAAAGCCGGATGAAAGAAGCCGCCAGCAAAAATCTGCGCGTGCGCATCTCCGAAGAGCGCAGCCGGGGCGAAGTGCTGGAACTGACGCGCACGTTCAATACGATGCTGGACGATACGCACGAGCTGATCCGCAGGCTCAAAGCCGAAGAACGCCAGAAAGAAGCGGTGCGCGTGCATATGCTGCTGGCGCAGATGAATCCGCATTTTCTGCTGAACACGCTCAATACGATGAAATGGAGTTCGATCCGCAGCGGCAGCGACGATATCACGGAGATGTGCGTATCGCTCGGCAAGCTGCTTGAAGCCAGCCTCGATTCCGAGGTGGAACTGATCTATCTCAAAGACGAGATCGAGCTGGTACAGGCGTATCTGCATATCCAGCGCATGCGCTACCGCGATGCGTTCTCGGTTACCTGCCTGTTCGACGAAGAATTGGAATACGCGCTCGTGCCCAAGCTGAGCCTGCAGCCGCTGGTGGAGAACGCGATCCGGCACGGCGTTTCGCATCTGGCACAGCGGGGCGAAATCTCGATCGTCGTCCGCCGGGAAAAGGAACTGCTGGTGCTCGAAGTGGAAGACAACGGCATCGGGATGGACGAATCGAAGCGGTTGAAGCGATCCGGCGAACGGCAGGGCATCGGACTGTCGAACCTCAAAGAGCGGCTGAAGCTGCTGTTTCGCGGAGAAGGCGGGCTGGAAACGACGGATCTTGCGCCCGGCACGCGGGTGAGTTTCCGGATTCCGTTCCTGCTCTCGACGCCTTACCGCCCCGCCGCTGAACCGGAACGGCCGATCGCAAAAGAAGGAGGACGAGAAGATGTGGACCGTGCTGCTGGTGGAGGATGAAGTCTTCGTGCGCGAATCGGTGCGCGAGATTATTTCGTGGGAAGAGCTGGGCTTTCGCGTGATCGGCGAATCCGGCAACGGCGAAGAAGCGCTGGAGCTGATCCGGCGCGACCGTCCCGATCTGGTGCTGTCGGATATCGTGATGCCCGGACTCGACGGGCTGGAGCTGCTGAAGACGGCGCGCGCCGAAGGCGTGAGAAGCAAGTTTGTGATGCTGACCTGCATGGGCGAATTCGAGTATGTGCGTCAGGCGATGGAATACGGCGCGTCCAACTATATCCTGAAGCTGTCGATGAGCGTCAACTCGCTGCGCGACACGCTGCGCAAAGTCGGCGCGGAGCTGTCCGCCGAACGGGCCGCCGAATCCGGCGAAGCGCGCGGGAACGGCGCTGCGGCCGGACCGGAAGGCCGGGCCGCGGGCTCCGCCGATATTTCGCAGGCGCCGGAACCGGCCGCTTGCGGTTCAGGCGCTCCGGACGCGTCTTCCCGGGGGCTGTCCGGCGCTGCGGCGGCTCTCGAAGCGCCCGTCGGCCCGCGGGAGCCCGAAGACGCTTTTCGCCTCCAGCGCGAGGACGAGATCGCGCACCCGGAAGTGCGCCGCATCGTCGAATATATCCATGCGAATTACGAAACGGATATCACCGTCAAATCGATGTCCCGTTACGTGATGATGGGCGAGAACTACGTCAGCGCGCTGTTCAAGAAAAAGACCGGCCGCACCCTGATCCATTACCTGCACGGCGTGCGCATAGCCCGGGCGTCGGACTATTTGCGGCAAACGGCTTTGCCCGTGCACGAGATCGGACAGCGGGTGGGCTTCGCCAACGACAACTATTTTATCAAGATCTTCAAGCGTTTGACCGGTCTTACGCCCAGCCAGTATCGCGGCCGCGAGCAGGAAGGCGCCCGGCGCGAAGCTTCCGCGGCCGAGCGCCGTTCGTAGCGCTTCGGCCGCGCCCGATCGGCAGCGCTTCGCCGCGCCGGGCTTCGCCCTGTGGCCTTGATCCCGCGGCGATAGAAGAAATCGATGCTGCACGGTGCTTCGATCCGGCGGGCGCCCGGTGCAAACTGCACAGATTCCTTCGGTCCGAAACATGGATTTGTGGCTAAAAACGTAAGCGCTTCCCTGATACATTGAAAAGGAAAGCTGCACCACTTCGAATTCAGGGAGGTCGCGAATATGAGGAAACAAACATCAAGATGGAGCGCCGCGGCGGCGGGCGTGCTGCTGGTTTCGCTGCTGGGGGGCTGCGTCGGGATGAACGCGGGTTCGCAGTCCGCCGCAACGGGAAGCGATTCGGACGCGAAAGACGGAACGGTCAAGCTGACGATGTGGGGCGGCGTGCCGCCGGAGAACGGCCCGCAGGAAGTCGTGGACGACTGGAACGCGGAGCACCCGGACATCCAGGTGGAATACGTGCGCTACGTCAACGACGACGACGGCAATCTGAAGCTGGATACGGCGCTGTCCACCGGACAGAACGTGGATCTGTTCGTCAATTACGCCATGTCCAATCTGGACAAGCGGACCAAGTCCGGCGTGGCGCTGGATATGGCCGAATTTACCGACTACGATATCGACAAGACGATGGGCGAGGAAGCGGCTTCGTGGAAGATCGACGGGAAATACTACGGCCTGCCGACGACGCGCAACGCGACGTTCTTCGCTCTCAACGCCGACGCGCTGGATAAAGCCGGTCTGCCGGTGCCGCAGGAGTGGACCTGGGAAGAAGCGCGTCAATACGCAAGCAAGCTCAAGCAGTCCGGTTTCCAGTACGGTCTGGTGCAGCATACGGCGACGTTCTCCGATCCGTTGGATTCGGCGATGGTCGCGGACGGCTATACGAAGCAGGACGGAAGTTCGAATATGGACGATCCCCTGGTCGCGACCTGGCTGGAAACGCTGAACGCGATGATGACCGAAGACGCGTCCACGCCGCCGCTCGGCGAGCAGTTGACGTCGAAGATGCCGGTGGAGAATCTGTTCCTCGGCGGCGACGCGGCCATGCTGAATATCGGCGGCTGGCTGCTGCGCAGCTCGAACAACCAGACCGATTTCCCGCGCGACTTCAAGATCGCGTTCGCGCCGGTTCCCCGCCTGATGGAGAACGAAGCGGATTATTCCACCAGCGGCGGCGTAGGCGACCTGATCTCGATCAACGCCAAGTCGGCGCATAAAGATGAAGCCTGGCAGTTCCTCAAATGGTACGCCGACGGAGGCATGCTGCCTATGGCGCCGGGCGGCCGCATTCCGGCGTCGAACGCGGCCGACCGCGACGAAGCGATCAAACGGATGCTCGACGGGCAGGATGAGACGTACGACAAAGAATCGCTGGAATACGTGCTGTTCGGCAACGATACGCCGACATTCACCCGCGAATTGTCGCAGGAGATGGTCGATATGCGAGCGCAGGAATACGAGAAGTATTTCCTGGGCGACCAGACCTTAGAGCAAACGATGCAGAAGATGGTCAAGCTGCACAACGCCTGGCTGGCTAAGAACAAGTAGCGGAGGAGTGAGAAGCATGGGCAAATCTTGGCTGAAACGGCAAAGCCTGCTCGGATACGCGTTTATCGGGCCGAATATGCTGGGGGTGCTGCTGTTTTTTATCCTGCCGGCCATCTATTCGTTCTACCTGATGTTCACCGACTATACGTTTATGAATCCGGAGATTCACTTCGTCGGCTTCGCCAATATTCAGCGGATGCTGGGAGACGAACTGTTCTACACGGCGCTGCGCAATACGGTCGTGTTCCTGCTGTCGGTGCCGGTGTCGATCCTGTTGGCCTTTCTCGTGGCGGTGGCGCTGAACAAATCGGTTTATTGGAAAAAAACGCTGCGCGCCCTGTACTTCATGCCCTATATCACCAGCGGCGTCGCCGTCGCGTTCGTCTGGATGCTGCTGTTCCAGCCGACGTCGGGGCCGATCAACGGATTCCTGCGCTCGATCGGCATCGCGCATCCGCCGGGCTGGCTGTCCACCACCGACAGCTCCATGTTCGCGATCGATATCATCTGGATCTGGTTTATGCTCGGCTACAATATGATTATTTACCTGGCCGCCCTTCAGGAAGTGCCCGAGGAGCTGCTGGAAGCGGCGAAGATCGACGGCGCGCGTCCCTGGCAGACCCTGCGGCGGATCGTATGGCCGCTGGTCAGCCCGACCACGTTCCTGCTGCTGATCACCGGCCTGATTATGTCGATCAAGACGTTCGGCATCATCCAGGCGGTCACGCAGGGCGGGCCGGGCAGCAGCACGACCGTACTGTCGCTGTTTATTTACCAGAACGCGTTCCGCTACTACGAGATGGGCTATGCGTCGGCGATCTCCTGGGCGCTGTTCGTGATTATCCTGGCCTTTACGGCGCTGCAATGGATCGGCCAGAAACGCTGGGTCCACTATTGAGAGGAGGCTGCGGCTATGGATCATGTCAAAGAAGAACGCGCCGGAAGCGCGGGCCAGGCAGCCGCGGCGTCGCGCCGGCGGCTGCGGAAATTCGAAGCGATCGCGCCGGGCCGCGCCCTGCTGACGCTCGTCATGGCCGGCTTCGCGCTGCTGATGGTCGTGCCTTTTATCTGGATGGTCGGCACTTCGTTCAAATCGCCCGCCGAAGTATTCGTCTACCCGGTCAAATGGATTCCGTCCAGCCTGAACTGGGAGCACCATCTGCGCGTTTGGACCGGCCCGGACGGCTTCGCGACGTATTACGCCAATTCGCTGAAAATTTCGCTGATCAGCACGGCGGGCGCGGTGTTTCTGTCGTCGCTGGCCGCTTACGGATTCGCCCGGATTAGGTTTAAAGGCCGCGAGCCGCTGTTCCTGCTGTACTTGTCCATGATGATGGTGCCGCCGCAGGTGCTGTTCGTGCCCAAATTCATCATGTTCGACGCGATCGGCATCTATAACACGCATCTGGCGCTGATCCTGCCCGGCATGTTCACCATCTTCGGCGTGTTCATGATGCGGCAGTTCTTCCTCGGCGTGCCGGGCGAGATCACGGAAGCGGCGTTTATCGACGGAGCTGGGCATTTTCGCATCTTCTTCCGCCTGATGCTGCCGCTGGCCAAGCCGGCGCTGGCGACGCTCGCGATCATCGACTTCTCCTGGCACTGGAACGATTACGAGAATGCGCTGGTGTTCCTGCTCGACCGCAATCTGTTCACCGTGCCGCTCGGTTTGCAGAACTTCATCCTCGAAAATACGGTCGACTACAACGGTATGATGGCCGCCGCCACCGCCGGCATCGTGCCCATGCTGCTCGTGTTCCTGATCGGCCAGCGCTACATCATCCAGGGCGTGGCGGGCAGCGCGGTCAAAGGGTAAACGAAAATGCGCGTGACAAGAAAAACGCCGGATTTTTCCGGCGTTAGGTGGCCGAGAAAATCCTATTCGCAAAATCAGGTCAAGAGCTGCGAGAGAAATTCGTTCCGGTCGCGTGTTGAAATCAAGAAAAAGGATTAAATTGAAGTGGAATTTTCTCGATTTCAAAGGCGAACGCTATCGCTCCTTCACTGAATTTCTCTCTCCGCTCTTTCCCTTTTCTCAAAATCAGACTTTCTCGACAGTCTGACGCCGGATCTTTCCGGCGTTTTTTTGTGCGCTGTTTTTTGGTAGGATGAAGAAAAGAATGGGACCGGAAGCTGTCTGGGCAGGAAAGAGAGAAGATGCGGCATGGATAACAAAGAAAAGAGGATAGAAGCCGGCGGCGATTCGCCGCGCATCGCGGGCGGAATCGAAACGATCGACCGCGTGCTGGACGAAGTGGAGCGGCGCCTGGCGGATAAAGTGACGCTCGACGAACTGGCGCGGCACGTGCACCTGTCGAAGTTCTATTTGCATCGCCTGATGCGGGCCGCGACGGGACTTCCGCTGATGGAGTATATCCGCGCCCGCAAGCTGTCCGCCAGCGCGCACCATCTGCTCGGCGGCCGATCGGATGCCACGGTGCTGGATACGGCGCTGTCCTACGGCTTCGAGCACGAACAATCGTATATCCGCTCGTTCAAGCGCCAGTTCGGCGTGACTCCGGCGCAGTTCCGCAGAGGCGCGGCCGCGATTCCGCTGGTCGAGAAATACGATACGGCCGGGCTGCACGAGATTCGAAGCGGCGTCGTGTTCGAGCCGACTTTTGTGATGAAACCGCGCAGCTTCTACGCCGGACGCCAGGCCAAGATCGTGGTGCGGGAAAATATGCAGCAGTATACCGCGAACGCGCACGGGGTTTCTTTTTACTACAGCGAGTACGGGAAGATTCCGAACAACCTGCGGCCGAGCGTGTATATCGGGCTGACGCTGTACCGGGACGAATACGGATACGACGCGACGGATTATCTGACTTCGGCCGAGGTGTCGTCTTTGGAAGGGCTGGAGTCGGAGTGGGATACCGCCGAGCTGCCGCCGGGCAAGTACGCGGTGTTCAAATACATCGGCGGCTTTCACCCGGAGAACCTGACGATCGACCACCTGAACGAGATCTGGGGTTATATGGACCAATGGATCGAGCGCTCGCCGTACGAGCAGGCGCACGGTCATCATTTCGAATATATCGACGGCACGCTGGCGCGCGAAGATTACTGCGAAGCGGATTTGTATCTGCCGATCCGGGACGTATAAGAAGGCGCGGCCGCTCGGCTTTTTCGGGCAGCGTCGTTTCTCATCGATTTCTAATGCTGCAAAGCGAAACCTCCGGGCGCCGGGCGCAGTATGTAACGGAAAAAAGACGCCGGCGTTCCGGACTTCCCTCTCTTGAGGGAGCTGTGGGTGCCGCGGCTGGAGGAGAGTGCAAACGATGAAAAAGATGATTCTGGCTTTAACGTTATTCGGAGCTCCGCTTGCGGGCTGTTCGGCGGTGGAAGAAGCCGGGCGCACGGTCAATTATACGAGCGAAGCGGTTTCTTACATTAATGAAGCTTCGCAGTGGGCGCAGGACCTGCCGCAGCTGGCGCAGGACGCGGCGAACGATCCGCAGGCGGCGGAGAAGCTGAACGCGGAATTGGAAAACGTGCAGAGCCGCATCGGCGAATTCGGTCAGGTCGAAGCGCCGGCTTTTGCGCAGGACCTGCACGAGCGCCTCAGCGGTTACAACGCCTCGCTGAACACGGAGATCGACCGGCTCCGGCAGCGCGCCGAAGCGGGCGAGTTCACGCCGGAAGTGCTGGAGAATTCTCAAGTGATGCAGACGATCGGGGAGATTCAGGGGCTGCTGGAGCAGTTCAGACAGTTGGGAGAATGAGGCAATGGAGCAGAGCCATTCATTGATTTTCTGGGCAAAGCCGAAGCGGGAGAGTTTTGACGAAGCGGCAGAGCGGGCCTATGAATTGATGGAAGTGTTGATGGAGTACGGAGAGACTTTTTATCCTAAATACCAGTTGAACGAAAAGTACGACAAACAGCCTTTTCAATGGGAATTGAGCACTTTTAAAAAGGCTCTGCGTCAAGGGATCAACCGTGAAGGTGAGATTGAATTTTTGGATTTGGGTTATTCGATTAATTTTATTTCCTCTTGGGAACAGCAGGATCGGGTATCCATACAAATGACCGTCGGCATACAAAAACCTATATTCAACAATACCTTTATTATAGGTTTGCCGTCTGGTTTGTCACTCGGCAGCGAACCGGATAAAGAGCGGGTCGAGTCTGTGTTCAAACGGTGCATTGAAGTTTTTCGGCCTGAATGGGCGGCTGTTGTCAATGACTGGAACAAGAGGCGTAAAGATCAAGGAAGCCGAAATTTATCGAAGCGTATGCACTGGATGAATTACTGGAGTTCGGAGCGTGTACAAGAGATCGGAGAGAAACGAGTGCGGGAAGCGCCGATTTTTAATGTGGAACAGCTGCATGAGGGGTGCCTTTTAAAGCTGCAGGAGAATCCGATTGACGATGAGCGTATAGAGGATCTGGAAAGACAGCTAGCGGCTAAAAAATATTTCGAAGGGTAGAATTTGCACAGCCCTTGCCCATGTCAGCTTCAAATCTTTATAATGAGCAGAAAAAAAGAAAGGGCGATTGCGCATGAACGTCATTCTGCTCAAACATTTCGATTTCGACGATCCGGCTGTCTTCACGGACTGGGCCGAAAAAGAAGGTCATCGCCTGACGATTCTGAATCCGACGCAGGAAACGCCGGATGCGGCGCTGCTGGGCCACACCGATCTGCTTATAGTCGGCGGTTCGCCCGCGGGCGCTTATGAGGACGAAAAGTATCCCTGGCTGGCGCCGGAAAAAGCTTTCGTCCGCGAGGCGATCGATCGCGGCGTCAAAGTGTTCGGAATCTGCTTCGGCGCGCAGATGCTGGCGGAGCTGCTCGGCGGGCGGGTGTATCCGCACTCGCGCAAAGAGATCGGCTGGCACGAGATCGCGCGCAGCGCCGAGCGCCATCCGGCGCTGGCGAGTCTGCCGGAGAACTTCCGGTCGCTCCAATGGCACGGCGATACGTTCGATCTTCCGCCGGGCGCGGTACGGCTTGCAAGCTCGGAGCACTGCGTCAACCAGGCTTACGCCTGCGGCGACCGTATCCTCGCGGTGCAGTTCCATCTGGAAACGTCGCAATCCTGCCTGCGCACCATGCTGGATACCTGGAGCGGCGATCTGCTGCCGGCGGCGGTCAGTCCGTCGATTCAGAGCGGCGAAGAGATTGTCCGCGAGTTCTCGCGCATCGAGGAATCGTTCGCGCTGCTGCACGGCATCCTGAACGATTTTGCCGCGATAAACCTCGAAAAGGAAGCCGATTCGGCTTAGGGCAAGTTTTAGAGTGCGTTTAAAGATAGGCCCCGAGGCAGAGGCTCATTCGGAAGTTTTTGGAAAACGGAAAATTTATTGCGGAATTTTCTTGAAAAACTCTGTACCGCGCAGTAATTTTCGGTATAATCTTTTCAGGAGCGGCGGCCGGGTCGGCGATGACGAACCGGCCGCTCTTTACGATGAAAAAAGGGCAAACGTCCATTTTGGATATAAACCGTTTTCGGTCTTTCCTTGAAAGCTTCGAATGCGGCGCTCGACCAAGCCGAACGATTCGTTTCCGAAATAACGGAAGCGTCGATTGAAGGAGGACTGACAAGCGCTTGAAAAAGCTGGTCTGGATGGGGAGTTTGTTCTATCTCCTGATGGGATTTATCAAAGTTACCGTGGCGTCGATTCTGACCGTGCTGCTGCCGATGTACGACCGGATGTATACCGATGCCGGAACGCTGATCTTTATCGAGTTCGGCGCGTCGATCGTCGGGATGCTGATCCAGCCGTGGCTGGCGAATAATATGTCGAAAAAGAAAATGCTCCACATCGGCGCCTGGGGCGTCGCCGCTTCGTATCTGCTGATCGCGTTCCTGCCGCCGTGGTCGGTGCTGCTGGTCGGAATCGCGGTCGCCGGCTTCCTCGGCGGGATTATCGAATCCGTCATTGCGGCCGTGATTCTGGAAGGACTCCAGTCCAACGCGGCGATCGCCATGAGCCGGCTGGAGATCGCGTTCGGCGTCGGCTCGCTGATGCTGCCGCTGGCGATCGGGGTGCTGATCCATTCGGGATTGTGGAACTACGCGCTGTTCGGCATCGCCGGTTACTGCGTGCTGCTGTCGGCGTTCGTGCGTTTTACCCGCTTCAACGAAGCCGAAGCGCTGTTCCTGCCGGCGCACCAAGCCGAAGTGCCGAGCGCCGTTCCGGCGGGCGCGGCTTCGTCCGGTCCGGTCGGCGCGGTCGTTGCCGCCGCCGCGACCCATCATCCGTCGGCGCGCAATAAGCGCATTCGGCGCGCTCCGGGCGCGTGGATGCTGCCGGCCTTTATCCTGCTGTTCTTCCTGTACGGCGCGACCGATATCGGACTCGTGAACTACCTGCCGTCGCTGATGCTGGAGACCGGCATGGCCGATGCCGGCACCGCCCCGATCAGCGTCACCGTGTTCTGGGCCGCGATGATCGCCGGCCGGATGTTCGCGGGTTACGAAGCCGAAAGAATCGGCTACCGCAAATACCTGTTTATTCATTGGATCGGTATGATCGCGCTGCTGGCGCTGTTCGCCGTCAACCGCAGCGCCGCCGTCGGCTACGTGCTGATCGTCCTGCTCGGCTTGACCCTGTCAGGCCTGTACGTGGTCACGCTCGTCTATTCCAAAACGCTGATGCCGCGCAATATCGCGCGCAACACCAGCATCCTGATGGCCGGCTGCGCCATCGGCGGCGGGTTGTTCTCCGTCACCGCCGGCCGTATGCTCGACACCCTGCCGCCGTCTTATGTCCAGTGGATGATGGCCGGAATTGCCGTTCTGAGCTTGCTGACGTATATCGCATACGCCAAAGAACGCCATGCCGCCCATACCCAAACCCTGCGCGAACCCGCATCATCTCAGGCCCAGGCTTGACGAAAAGCCGGGCGGTCTCCTTCGCCAGATAAACCGCTGCTTTTACGGCGGTTTGTTTAGCGGGTAAGTCCAGCCTGAGAAAAGGCGGAAAAGCAGAGGGGGAAATTCGTGGAGAAGCGTTAGCAGTCGCCTTTGAAACCGGGAAGATTCCACTGGAATCTAATCGATCTTCCTGGTTTCAACACGCGATCGGAACGAAATTCCCCCGGCGCTCCCACTACCTTTTCTTTTAACGAGACTTTCCCGCTTTTTGAACCGTCGCACTTGCGGCGGTTTTTCATTATTCAAATTCAAAATAATCCCCTATCCCCATGTCCACCCGCCCCGCAATCCGATAGAATAGGGAAATGATTCAAACGCAAACGGGCGTGTTAAGCATAAAACATCGCAGCATACAGCACCCTATCAGCAGCCCGGGCTTAACAAATCCAGAGGATATGCGGAGGTCGACATGGAAACAGAAGCGTTAAAAAACGTAGAGCTACTCGCACTCAAAAAGCACAAAATCTACAAACAAAGCATCATCCGCTATGTCCTGCGTTCCATCCTGGCCAGTATGTTTATCGGCTTCGGCGTTATCGTCGCGTTCCGAGCGGGCAGTTTTTTCTACCTCGCCGAGTCCCCGATGACCTACCCGATGGCGGCGATCACATTCGGCGCGGCGATCATCCTGATCTCCTACGGCGGCGGCGACTTGTTCACCGGCAACACGTTCTACTACACCTACGCGGCGCTGCGCAAGAAACTGCGCTGGGGCGAAGTGGTCAAGCTGTGGGTGACGAGCTACGTCGGCAACCTGATCGGAGCGGCTTTTTTCGCGGGATTCATCTTCCTGACGGGACTGTTCGCTTCGCCGGATATCAACGGGTTTCTGCTGAACGTAGTCCAGCACAAGATGGAAGCGCCGACCATGCAGCTCTTTTTCCGCGCGATCTTGTGTAACTGGCTCGTCTGCATGGCGTTCTTCGTCCCGATGTTCATGAAGGAAAACGGCGCCAAAATGTTCGCGATGATGCTGTTCGTTTTCTGCTTTTTCATCTCCGGCTACGAGCACAGTATCGCCAATATGTGTACGTTCGCGATCGCGCTCGTCGTCAACCACCCGGCGGAAATCTCGATGGCCGGCGTCGTGCACAACCTCATTCCCGTAACGCTCGGCAACCTGGTCGGCGGCGTGGTGCTGATGGGCTTTATGTACTACGCGGTCAACCTGCCGTTCCTGGAGGAAGAGGACAAGAAGCATTGAGCGGAAGATTCAGATGCTTTGGTAAGATGCTTTGGTAAAAAGAAATGCAGCGAAAAAAGCGAGCCGACGATCGTCGGTTCGCTTTTTTGTGCTGCGAGTTTGGAGGGAGGTGACGTTAACGCCGATTTGAAGCGGACGTAAGAGTAGGTTTGATCTACGCACCCGCACGGGGTGCGACGAAGACGAATTTACCCTTATGTTCAGGCGGATTTTGTTTCAATCCACACACCCGCACGGGGTGCGATCTTGGAACCCGTTGTAATGTTCCCGAGCTTTCCGGTTTCAATCCACGCACCCGCACGGGGTGCGACGGATCAGCGGACGGCGTCGCCATTACACGTCGACCCGTTTCAATCCACGCACCCGCACGGGGTGCGACGGGTGACCTCGGTTTCAAGGCCGCTGAACGTAAGATGTTTCAATCCACGCACCCGCACGGGGTGCGACGTTCAAGCTGCTCTTCGAGCGATGGGTACTTTTCGTTTCAATCCACGCACCCGCACGGGGTGCGACTCACCTGTTTCGACCGGTCGTCTCCGTTACCGAGTGTTTCAATCCACGCACCCGCGCGGGGTGCGACGAGAATCTTCGCCAGCTTCGCCGATCGACGGCTTTGTTTCAATCCACGCACCCGCGCGGGGTGCGACGGAAATACCATTAAGCCATATAACAGGCGCGTTAGGTTTCAATCCACGCACCCGCGCGGGGTGCGACTTTCGCTTCTTTGGATTTCAGCGGGCGAGGCTTCGTTTCAATCCACGCACCCGCGCGGGGTGCGACATCAAGATGAATAACGCCCTGCCGAAGCTGGTTGTTTCAATCCACGCACCCGCACGGGGTGCGACGTCTTTTGAAATCCGGCGGTGTATTCACCGCTACGTTTCAATCCACGCACCCGCACGGGGTGCGACGAAGAACGTCGTGCCATTCCGCGACCGCCTCCTGTTTCAATCCACGCACCCGCACGGGGTGCGACTGTCCCACCTTCAAGCGCTTACCCCGCAAGGCTTTTCGACTTCAAAAGTGCGAACCTCAAAATCAGCGTAAGAGAAACTGGACAAAAAGGCAAACGAAACCGGACAAACCCGCTAACCGTGCGGGGTGCGAACCTCCCGGGGATTTCATGGGCGCTTGGGGTTCGCACTTTTTTACAAGTCCTATCTAACAATCTTCGATACGATTCTATCCTTGCTCGATACGTACATTTAGACATAAAAATAAAATTGACATTCCTATACACCAGGCGTAACATTCAACGGGACTGTATTTACATGCAGCTGCAAGCAATTAAAAATGGCGATTTCGCCTCGATCGTAACGGCACCTCTATTCCGTACTTCGATCCGAAGCTTCTGCCATGAAAGGAAATCTATTTTGAACGATACCCATACCCGATCCTCTGTCCGCGGCAACGCTTCGTTTATGCGGCTGTGGACGGCCCGGATCTTCTCGACGACCGCTTTTCAGATGCTGTCGGTCGCGATCGGCTGGCAGATGTACGCGCTG
Source organism: Saccharibacillus sp. CPCC 101409 (assembly GCF_030518235.1). Taxonomy (GTDB): domain Bacteria; phylum Bacillota; class Bacilli; order Paenibacillales; family Paenibacillaceae; genus Saccharibacillus. Next base: position 302,584 of record NZ_JAULSA010000006.1, read on the forward strand.
ACCGGCAGCGCATTCCAGCTCGGCTTCGTCGGCCTGGCGCAGTTTCTGCCCATGCTGCTGCTGACGCTGCCCGCCGGACAAACGGCGGACCGCTTCGACCGGCGCACCATCGTCTATATCTGCCAGCTGCTGGAGGCCGTCGTGGTGGTTCTGCTGCTGCTCGGCAGTTTGCGCCATTGGCTCGATCCCGCGCATATTCTCGTGGCTGCGGCTATTCTCGGCGCATGCCGCACGTTCGAAAGCCCGGCTTCCGCCGCGCTTGTGCCCGATCTGGTGGACAAAGAGCAGCTTCCGTACGCCGCGGCCTGGTCCGCTTCCGCCGGACAAACGGCACAGATCGTCGGCCCGTCGCTCGGCGGCGTGCTGGTGGCGATCGGCCCGGCGTATGCGTACTCCGTTTCGCTGGGCGCGCTGCTGCTGTCGGTCGTGCTTGTTTTTGGGGTCAAAGTTGTGCGTTTCGTCAAAAAGAGCGACGCCGTCGGCATGGAATCGTTCCTGAGCGGACTGCGGTTCGTGTTCAAGCGTAAAATCATCCTCGGCACCATCTCGCTCGACCTGTTTGCGGTACTGCTCGGCGGAGCGACGGCGCTGCTGCCGATCTTCGCCGACGATGTGCTTCGCACCGGCCCCTGGGGACTTGGCATCCTTCGTTCCGCTCCGGCGGTCGGCGCGCTTGTTGTCTCGGTGATCCTGACCCGCGTCTCGATGCAGAACTCGATCGGCAAAATGCTGATCGGTTCGCTGGCCGTATTCGCGCTGGCGACCATCCTGTTCGGCGTTTCGACCAACATCTGGCTGTCGCTGTTTGCGCTGCTGCTGATCGGCGCCTCGGACGTGGTCAGCGTCGTGATCCGCTCCACGCTGGTGCAGATCAACACCCCGCAGGAGATGCAGGGACGGGTCAACGCGGTCAATTCGCTGTTTATCGGCACGTCGAACCAGCTCGGCGAGTTTGAATCCGGCACCGTGGCCGGTCTGCTCGGAGCGGTGCCCGCGACGATCATCGGCGGGGCCGGCACGCTGGCCGTGGCCGTGATCTGGATGTTCCTGTTCCCGATGCTGCGGGATTTGAAGACGTATGAAGTCGTGGAGGACGGCAGGTAGGCGCGAAGCAAAAGTCGAAACAGCGGCAGGCCCGATCCGGGAGGACTCGGGCTTTTTTTAACGTTTGTTTAACGTCAGTTTATCTTCTGTTTAACTTGCTCCCGGCTGCCGTTTAACTTTCTCTGCTACCCTAAAGTCAGCCGCTTACGGCAGGAAAGAGGAGGAGCACCCGTGTCGAAGTTGAAATTAACGGATATCAAGAAATCGTATCACAGCGGCGAAGTCGTGCATGCGCTCAAAGGCGTTTCGCTGGAATTCAGGGAAAGCGAGTTCGTATCGATCCTCGGCCCTTCGGGCTGCGGCAAAACGACGCTGCTGAACATTATCGGCGGATTGGACCGGTACAACGACGGCGACCTGATCCTGGGCGGCAAATCGACCCGGCATTTCAAAGACCGCGACTGGGACGCTTACCGCAACCGCTCGATCGGATTCGTTTTTCAAAATTACAATCTTATTCCGCATCAGACCATTTTGCAAAACGTGGAGATTTCCATGACGCTGTCGGGCATCTCCGTATCCGAACGCCGCGAGAAAGCCAGGCGCGCGCTGGAATCGGTGGGACTGGGCGACAAGCTGAACAAAAGACCGAATCAGCTGTCGGGCGGACAAATGCAGCGCGTGGCGATCGCCCGGGCGATCGTGACCGATCCGGATATCATTCTGGCGGACGAACCCACGGGAGCGCTGGACAGCCAGACAAGCGTTCAGGTCATGGAGATTCTCAAAAAGATTTCGCAAACGAAACTCGTGATCATGGTGACGCACAACGCCGATCTGGCGGAAGCCTACAGCAGCCGGATTATCCATCTGCGCGACGGGGAAGTGCTGTCGGACAGCCATCCGCTCCCGCAGGACGCGCTGCTTCCCGATGCTCCGGCAGGCTCTTCGGCAGGCGGGGAGAAGCTGAAATTGGGCAAAACTTCGATGTCGCTGCCGACTGCCGCTTCGCTTTCTTTCCGCAACCTGCTGACCAAGAAAGGCCGGACGCTGATTACGGCATTCGCCGGCAGCATCGGGATTATCGGAGTCGCGCTGGTGCTGGCGCTGTCGAACGGACTATCCAATTATATCGCCAACCTCCAGGCCGAAACGCTGGCCGGATTCCCGCTGACCGTATCGGAAACGGCGCAGCAGATCGAAGCGCCTTCCGGCCCGCCGGACGCGCTGACCGGCGGCGACAGCGGCAGCGGCGAGGAAGAATTTCCGGACGGCGATGTGCTGGTCGCTTACGACAGCGTCGAGAACACCGAGCAGCATACGAACGTGCTGACCCCGGAGTATTTCGATTATGTCGCGAACATCGAAGACGAACTTCCGGGCGCGGTGAATGCCGTATCCTACGGAAGCGGCGTGGACATGAACGTGCTCGCCAAAGGCGGCGGCGAAGTGGTCAAGTTCGAGACGTCCGCTTCCGCGGCGGCTTCGGGAGCCGGCGGCGGAGGGGCCTCGCCCGGGGGATTCGGCGCCGCGCCCTTGTACTGGCAGGAGATTCCGGGCGATGAGTCTTTTATTCTGTCCATGTACGATCTGATCGGGGAAGGCAGCCGTTATCCGTCGGCCGCGAACGAAGTGGCGCTTGTCGTCAATTCCCGAAACGAAGTGGACAAAGCCTTTTTCGACAAAATCGGGATGAGCGGCGAAACCGGCAATTTGAAACTCAGCGACCTGATCGGCCAATCGATCCTGAAAGTCGTGCCCAACGACGAGTATTATTCGCGGGGACAGAACGGTTTGTTCGCTCCCGCCAGCGCGGACGATTACGCCAAGCTGTATGCGGATGCTAATGGGACGGCGTTGAAAGTCACGGGCATTCTGCGGCTCAAAGAAGACGTATCGTCTTCCAGCGGCCTGCTGTCCGAGGGTCTGGCTTATACGCCAGCGCTGACCAAGCGGGTATCCGACGATGCGGCCGGTTCCGCGATCGCGCAGGCGCAGCAAGATTCGGCGCACGATGTCGTGTCCAACGCGCCTTTTGCCGACGACGAGCTGAAACAGCTTCGCATGCAGGCGCTGGGCGCGGATACGACCGCTTCGAGCATCAGTATTTATCCGAAAGACTTTGCCGGCAAAGAGCGGATCAAAGACTATCTGGATGCGTATAACGAAGGCAAAGCGGCCGAAGACCAGATCCATTATACGGACCTGTCCGAGATGATCGGCTCCGTTATCCAAACCGTGCTGGATACGGTCTCGTACGTGCTGACCGGCTTCGCCGCCATCTCGCTGGTGGTATCCACCATCATGATCGGCATCATCACCTACGTGTCCGTGCTGGAACGCACCAAAGAAATCGGTATCCTGCGCAGCATCGGAGCAAGAAAGAAAGATATTTCGAGACTGTTCAACGCGGAAACGCTGATCGTCGGCTTTGTCGCCGGCGCGCTCGGCATCTCGATCGCCTACCTGCTGACGCTCGTTGTCAACCGGGTGATCCTGAGCATACTCGATATCAACAACCTTGCGCAGCTGTCGCCGCTGCACGCCGCGATCCTGGTCGCCGGCAGCATGCTGCTGACACTGATCGCCGGCCTGATCCCGGCCCGGGCGGCTACGAAGAAAGATCCGGTAATCGCTCTGCGGTCGGAGTGAGGGGAATGAACGGAAAAAGATATATTGAACCGAAGCTGGTCTGCGTGCAGACCGGCTTCGGTTTTTGCGGCTTGGATATGTTGGGAGGTGTGGCGGGATGGGGAGGGTGGATTCCGAATCGGGTTTAGTCTAAGGGTCTGGCTTAGAGGAAGGACAGAAGTACTTCTAAATTTTATAGAGTTAAATAGGGTCACTCCATGCACTCGCACGGGGTGCGACCTTTTTGGATGAGGATTGTATTCGGTACGGGAACATGTTTCAATCCACGCACCCGCACGGGGTGCGACAGTACCTGACCGTTCAGATGGACACGATCTCCCGGTTTCAATCCACGCACCCGCACGGGGTGCGACAGAGGGACACACAAAATGAGGAGGAATACAAAATGTTTCAATCCACGCACCCGCACGGGGTGCGACGTATCGCGCTTTCCCCGATTTCGCTTCTTTACGTGTTTCAATCCACGCACCCGCACGGGGTGCGACAAAGCGGCAACTGACGCATCTGCCGCGTGATTTCGTGTTTCAATCCACGCACCCGCACGGGGTGCGACTCGTTGTAGCTGACCTCAATCACCCCGTGATCAGGTTTCAATCCACGCACCCGCACGGGGTGCGACTCCTTAAATGTGGCGTCTACACTGAGGAGCTTGGTTTCAATCCACGCACCCGCACGGGGTGCGACAAAGTTATTTATCCAGCTTATGGCGTTGCCACTATTGTTTCAATCCACGCACCCGCACGGGGTGCGACAGGTCGATGCGGAGCAGCCGGATCATCAGCACGACGAGTTTCAATCCACGCACCCGCACGGGGTGCGACTGTTCCCACTTCGGGCCCTTGCTCCGCAAGGCTTTTAACCTTCAAAAGTGCGAACCTCAAAATCAGCCTATTTAAAACTGGACAAAAACACAAGTTAAACCAGACAAATCCTTACGGGACGTGGGGTGCGAACCTCCCGGGGATTTCATGGGAGCTTGAGGTTCGCACTTTTTTTATCCTTAATGCGCAATGCTATTCATCCGAATCGATGATCCACTCCAGCGCAAGAAAATCGGACAATCCCGCTTTCGCCGTTTCATAAGAGCAGGCTTCAAACAGCAGTGTATTTGTGATTCCAAGATAGTCCGACTTAAAGACATCGCTTTCCAAAATACTACGTAAATTATCGGCCAACGGATATCCGTCAGCCGAAGAAACATTCACGTTTTGCCGAAGTTGTCGTTCCCTGCGTACCTGCTCGAACAGCACCCGAAATTCTTCTTTTTCAAATTGTTGGGTACTCCAAATTCGATGTAAATCGTAAAGGTGTCTGGAATTTCTGGCGAACTTTTTAGAATCGTAATAATCGCAAAGAGCAAAAAGTTTATCGATAAATGTACGGTCGATCCGCTGAACATTCAATTTGAATGGACTGAGACTGTACGTTTCGATCAGTTCGTTTTCCTCTTCTTGATGCAAATATTGAAAGATATAAGAAGAAGCCTCAAGGTGATCGACCGGAAAAGCTTTAATAGGGACATACGTTTCAATCAACAGTTCCCGCCTGACCGATTCCGAGAAAGACGTCACGGGAGCAAAAGCGACTTCATATAGATTATGATCACTCCTTGAACGTATCGAGCCGCTATTTAATAGAGTCAATTCCGCTTGCAAGATGGCCTGCTCGATATTTTGCTTGAAGACCCTTTTATCGTTTTGGGAAGGTTTGCGGTTGACCGCATAATGGATGTCGATGTCTTCGGAGAAACGTTGAATGACCCCGTAACACTTGGACAGCGAGGTCCCGCCTTTGAAAACGACTTGAGGCATTTGCTGAACAAGATTTTTGAGCATAAGCGATACGTAATAGTCTTTTTCAACTTGTTCTTCCGGGATGGACCTTTCTTCCGAAGTAACAGCGATGATTTGTTCGAAAATGTTCCTATCTTTGTGCAATCGCATCGTACAACCCGCTTTCGTAGATTTTGGCTCTTGTTTTAAAAGGATAGCTTTTGAGAATTTCCCGAAGCTGCTTGGAAGAAAGACTGCTGTCTTGCAGGTAATCAAGTACTGCGGAAAGGGTTTGCTCGTTGTTTTTTTCGCTGAACCGATCGGCACTCGATAACAGATCGATGACCTGCAGCAGCTTATAGTTTTCTTCTGTAACAGGAACCCGCGGTTTGCGCAGGATAATAGGGCGTTCTTTGATTTTTTTCAGCCTTTTGATGTTGGTTTCTTTATTCGTTACGATCTCCAGCGTCCCGGCGGTCTGAGTCGTAAGATTCAGTTCATTGGCAAAAGACACGCCGGTACGATACCCAATCGTTGCGCTGTTGTAATAGAGGTATTTTCGTTTTACGACTTTATTGAAACTCAGCGTCTTCTTTTTAAGGACAGAGTTCGGATTGGGAATAAAATAGATGCCGTTATCGTAACGAAGAAGCTTGCCCTGCTCGACCAGACGCTTTAGACGTTGGCGCAGAGCTTCGTCTTTGAGAGCCGTATCGTTGCGAAGCTGTTCTGATAAAATGGGCTCGTCGTATCCGTATTGCGCGATCAGCTCTTGCAGAAAATCCACAGTAACTTCTCCTTTCAAAAAATAACTTTTTAATAATTATAATATATAAAAACGTGACAATAAAGCGAAAGAAGAAACTCCTTGTGCGTTTTTTACAGGAGTTTGGGTGGAGTGCTTTGCGATTGCGTAAATGTAAGGCAACCGCCTGGAATGATTCGAATCATTTCAGGCGGAGACAGGTTTTGATTGGTATATAGATGTGAAGTGTGAAAAGGCTGATGAACTTCATGGCAGAGTCGCTTTAGGTTAAATTTACATTCGCTTGCGGCGCGATTGGCTGCGACGTTGGAGATTGTTTTGTGGGCGTAGTTTAAATCCACGCACCCGCCGGGGTGCGACAGCGACGTAAAACGCGAGTGGGATCGCAACGGCGTTTCAATCCACGCACCCACACGGGGTGCGACGGAGGAAATTAATTAATGAGATATGGTTCACGCGTTTCAATCCACGCACCCGCACGGGGTGCGACTTAACAACAGAGCAAGCCAAATACTACCTGAGAGTTTCAATCCACACACCCGCACGGGGTGCGACGTGAGCGTATTAACGTCGGTAAAAGCTACGTTAAAGTTTCAATCCACACACCCGCACGGGGTGCGACACCCCGAGCCAGCGAGTCGCTTCCTTGATCTGCTGTTTCAATCCACACACCCGCACGGGGTGCGACGCCGACAAGCGCGGCCAGAAGCTGCTGGATGAGCTGTTTCAATCCACACACCCGCACGGGGTGCGACCGGCAAACCTTATGCTTTTATTCAGCTTCACGATCCGTTTCAATCCACACACCCGCACGGGGTGCGACTTGTCAGGACCGGTTTAAAGCTATTCATTCAGGCGTTTCAATCCACACACCCGCACGGGGTGCGACAAGGACACGTTTATAAACCGAACTGTAAATGTCCGTTTCAATCCACACACCCGCACGGGGTGCGACTACTTTTGCTCTCAATGGTTATTCTCAATTGGGAGTTTCAATCCACACACCCGCACGGGGTGCGACTCGTTCCCGGCCGCTATTGCCGCTGCCGGGCTCAAGTTTCAATCCACACACCCGCACGGGGTGCGACGCGGGTGTACGACAATGCGCGGGTTCAACAAAGACGGGTTTCAATCCACACACCCGCACGGGGTGCGACACGTAGGCTTCGGAACAGCCGACTTATACTTTTGTTTCAATCCACACACCCGCACGGGGTGCGACAACACGACATCTCGACCTACCACACGACAGGCGAGTTTCAATCCACACACCCGCACGGGGTGCGACCCAAACCCGCGCCCCGCAAAGGGTTGAAGGTTTGGTTTCAATCCACACACCCGCACGGGGTGCGACCACTCGTATTGCTGATGGCGGCGCTTATCACTGGTTTCAATCCACACACCCGCACGGGGTGCGACATCGCCGCAGAAACAGGCGTTTCGTTCGACTTCATGTTTCAATCCACACACCCGCACGGGGTGCGACCAAGGCGAAGGTGCGCAAGCTGCTGCAGGAAGGATTGTTTCAATCCACACACCCGCACGGGGTGCGACTGTTCCCACTTTCGGCCCTTACCGGGCAAGGCCTTTAACCTTCAAAAGTGCGAACCTCAAAATCAGCCTACTTAAAACTGGACAAAAACGCAAGTTAAACTGGACAAATCCTTATGTGGCGCGGGATGCGAACCTACCAGGGATTTGATGGGAGCTTCAGGTTCGCACTTTTTTTGAGTTTTTGCTTTAGTCACATGACGCCAAAGACAATGTGTAATACAATGGTAAATAGATATCTTTATCTCTTTTATTACATCGAAAAGAAAATAAATAAAGATGAAGTAGTTAGGAGGAGCAGGCATGGCTCAAGATAAGAAAGTATTCAAACGGATTAAAGAGAACTACCGGTACCTTAATCAGATGATGGTCGAGGAGATCGACATTGCTTCAGAACATGGGGGCATTAGCGGCAATTATCGGGAAGAAATGTGGATCAAATTCTTCCGCAGCATCATCCCGATGAAGTATTCCATGGCGCAGGGGGTCATTATCATTGATTCCGAGCAAAACCGTTCCCGTGAAGTCGACATTGCCGTTTACGACGAGGCTTACACGCCTTATGTCTTTCAGTACAACACGCTCAAATTTATCCCTATCGAAGCGGTGGCCGTAGCGATCGAATGCAAAAGTTCAAGCTGGAAGGAAAAAAGTTTAAAAAAATGGGCCTCTGAAATTCGTAAGCTTAAACCAAAGGCATCTGGAATCGCACGAATCGTGACTGGTTATGCAACGGGAATCACCAATGCAACGCAGCAGCGTTCCCGTCCCATTCTTATTCTCGCCAGCAACCTTAGCCGCAAGGACGCTGGTAGTTTGGAGAATATTAAAGAAAAATTAGGCGATAGCTTTGATTTTATTCTTTTGAAAAAGGAGGAAGAAGGACAGCACAGCTTTGAATTGTTTGTAAAACATGAAAACAAGAAGCTAGGCTGGTGGGGGAAAAGGTTGAATGAATTAGAAGGAGTAGAAAAGCCAGAAATAACTGAGGACCATTCTTTACGTGTAATCCCACAACATCTTTCCAAAACGATATGGAACCATACAAAAGAAGAACAAATTCAAAAACATAAAAATCAATTAAGCAAAAGGTATCCAGAAGTGAGCTTTGAATTAATCAAAAACGAAATTGTGAACAGTGATAATCCTGCCAACCCAAAGATCGAACACGACATTGCCATCACTAACACTCTCGCCAACTTAAAAATCGAAAATAACCCGCTCCTTACACTAAACTTTCAGCTCAATCAACTTCTTATGCTCATTAATAATCCTATGCTATTTCCGCATTTCGCTTACGCTAAAGCCTTTAAAGAGATCGCTCAAGAGAAGGAATAGCCCTTAACACACCATCTGAAAAGAGGGGATGAAATGAGAACGTTAAGCAAGCCGAATCCAGATATGTTAAAAAGTCTGGAAGTCGATCATGCAGCAGTGGAAAAGTATCCGATCACACTCGTCACTCCCATGTTCGGTGGCGGAGCGAAAGCGGGGGAAGTAGATGGCGAGACGCCTATTCGTGCAAGCGCAATTCGAGGGCAGCTGCGGTTTTGGTGGCGTGCGACTCGCGGAGCCAAATTTGATACTACATATGAATTAAGAAAAAGAGAAACCGAAATTTTTGGAGATACAGAGCGGCCGAGCCCAGTGAAAGTATGGGTAAGCGGCGAGAAGGTGAATTTAAAGCGAAGAATGTCCTTTCCCAAGTATGCATTGTATTCTGCTGGCGACGAGATGGAAAAGGCCAAGAAACAGGCGGAATATACTGTAGGCTATACTTTTGAACTTCATATCGAATACAAGGATGCAAGTTTAAAATCGGAAATCGAAGCGGCGCTATGGGCATGGATCAATTTTGGAGGAATCGGTTCTCGAACGCGCAGAGGCTGCGGCAGTTTGTATTGTCCTGATTTTTCACCACAAAAAGCAGAGGTTGTCGCCAATCGTTTTCCAAACTGGTTTGACCGAAAAGTAAAAGATTACGATCTGAAGCTGCTTCCTGCCGGCGAAAGTCGAGAATGGCCTACATTAAGCAATCGATTTAAAGTACGTTCGCAGCAAGGACAGGTCAAGCAAAATTGGGATGAAGCCATTGAAGCTTACCGAGTATTCCGCAGACGTGCAAATGACGGCAAACAGCCAAACCGGCCGGGGAGAAGCCACTGGCCGGAAGCGGATTCGATCCGTACCATTACTCGGATGAAGCATCCTAAGCATCACAAACGATACCCGCACAATAAGCCTGCCAATTTGATTGCTTTTCCGCGAGCGGAATTTGGCCTGCCTATCATCTTTGAATTCAAACAGAAATTTGATGAGGATAAAAACATACCCATTGCTGAACTGAGAAAAAGACAATGGTTCGAGAAAGAACCGTATAAAACTCAACTGCTGCCAGCCGGTAAAGATCGTTTGGCTTCGCCTGTTATTCTGAAACCGCTTGCTTACGGTCGGCAGGATGCTATTGGACTTATTATTCTTTTGAACCAGCCGCCTTTGAAAAAACTTGAATTGCAGCGGGTAGGACGTACCGATAAGTGGTCATATGGCGAAAAGGAAATTCATCCAAAAATTCATTATGACAACAATCCAATGGTAGATCGAAACGGGACTCTCCGTAATTCCGCCATAGAAGCATTCCTAAACAGCGAGGAGGTTGAACGATTTTGTCAGAGCACAAACCTCAACAAACGCTAATCCTTTTCTCCATTGGCCCCGTACAAGAATTCATCGCCCAGGCGCGGCGCACTCGCGACCTGTGGTTCGGTTCGCACCTGCTGTCGGAGCTGGCGAAGGCGGGGGCAGAAGCGCTTCGCGAGGCGGGCGGAGACCTTATATATCCCGTACTGTCAGATTCCCGTCACGCGGCCGAGAATGCTCAGGGCGCTGCCGATTCCCCGATTCTAGGCGCGCCCAACAAAATCCTCGGCATCATCGAAACGGACAACCCGCGCGATACGGCCTGGAAGGTTCGCCGTGCGATCACGGGGAAATGGCGGGAATTCGCTGATCGGGCTTTGCTTGAAGTTGAAGAATTCGTCAATCTCGGAACATGGGACCGCCAGATCGGCGATCTGATCGAGTGCTACGCGGCCTGGACGAAGCTGGGCAGCTGGCAGGACAAATCCTATAACCATCAAACGGCATACAGCCGAGCGCTGGCGCATGTCGAGGAACTGCTGGCCGCCCGCAAAACGCTGCGCGACTTTATTTACAACGATCCGGGCCGCCTGTTTGGAGAAGAAAAGTCATCCCTGGACGGCGGCCGCGAATCGGTCTGGCTGGATCGGGTGAAGCACAAGGAACGCCTGACTCGGCTGGGAGTAAAGACGGGCGAAGCGCTCGATGCTGTTTCCGTCGTCAAGCGTCTTTCGCTCAAAGCGCAGAACCCAGCCGGCGCGCTCAAGCAGGGAGCGTTCCGCTCCGTATGCGAGACGGCGTTTTTCCCGTATGAAGATCGGCTCAAGCACGATGAAGCCATGCAAAAATCCGTTAATCGATACCTGAATAAAACAGCGGAAATTTTGGGTATTTCGGGCGGAGCGTCCGCGCTCATGGACCGGGAAGGCGGCTGCGATGCCCGGTTGTTCTATGCGCGCCGGATCGAGGACTATCTGGAAGAACACGATAAAGTCTGGGATTTCAGCAAAATCGAATCGATCTCCAAACTGCAAACAAAGATCGTATGCGAATTGGAGAAGCTGTACGGCCTGCGCAAAAGCGAGGAACCGATCGACACGGTTGCGCAGCCTTCTCCCTATTACGCTTTTCTTGTTGCGGACGGCGATCGTATGGGCAGACTTCTGCGCAAGATCGACAATGCTGATATGCACCGGAAATTTTCCGAAGCGCTATCCGAATTCTCCAAGCAGGCAGCCGGAATTTTGAAACAAAACGGTCGCCGGGGAACGCTGGTGTACGGAGGCGGCGACGATGTGATGGCTTATCTGCCCGTGCATCAATGTATCTCCGCGGCCCGGGAGTTGTATGAGGCCTTTGGCGAGAAGATGCAGGGGATCGCGGATCGACTCGCCGCAGCATCGGGCGAATCCGCCGAAAAGGTCACGCTCTCGGTCGGCATTGCGATTGTACATATGCTGGAACCGCTCGAAGAAGTGCGTCAGCTGGCGCAGGCGGCGGAGCGGCAGGCCAAAGAGACGCGAGGCGCACTGGCGGTGCATGTGCATAAGCGGGGCGGCGGCGATCTGCTGCGGGTGGCGCTGCCGTTTATGACCGAGACGAACAGTCCCGTCAAACGGATGCAGTACATTCATGATTGGCTGAAAGCCGAAGATTTCTCAGCCGGGTTCGCTTACGAGCTGCGCGATCTATACCGGACGTACCGGAATCTGCAAGCTTCGTCTTCCTGGCTGCAAAGCGAGAAGGAACTGGAGGACTTGCTTTGGAGCGAAATAAAGAGGCTTGCGCGCAAAAAGAAACCGGAGCATAAATCGGCGAAGGAAGCGGAGGGCTGGGCGAATAAGCTGCATGAGCAATTTCCGTTGACCCCGCAGCCGTTAGAGCAATTGCAGCGGATGGCGGAGCAGTTTATTTTGGCAATTCAGCTGGAGGAGGTAGGAACGGTCTATGAAGAAGCGTCTGCAAGCCTCACCCCTTGACCCTATTCTGGTGCGGGACGGCAGGCCGTTCGATGCGGTGCCTGGTATTCGCGCGCATACGCTGAGCGATGTCATGCCGAGTACGTTTGCGGGAAGTCTTCGTACGCTGCTGATCAAAAAAGAACCGGATGCCGGCCGTCACGACGCGATCAAGAAATTGAAAGTCCGCGGTCCGCTGTATCGGCTGCATGGGAGTCTGTATTTCACAGCGCCGCAGGACATCGAATTTTATGAAAAAGACGGGGAAAGCGGAAGTAAGTCTTCTATTGAAGCTCATCGCATCAATCCGGTAAATCGCGAGAGCGGGGATTACGGCGAGTCCGGATTCTGGGGCATAGGCAAGGAAGGTCGGCTGGAAGATAAGTTGTGGCTGCCTCTCGGCGCGGGAACGCATAAACGGCTGAAATCTTCGCCCGCTTACGTATCGGAGGATTGGATGCTGGAGTGGCTGACCGAACAGGTGGATGAAAAAAAGAGTGCAAAGCAGGTGGAGGGTTGGTCGGGGGCCGGGACAGACGCGAATAAGCCGTCGCTTTTCCTGCATCCGTTTGTACGTGAAGAACGCACGCATACCGCGATCGATCCGGAGCGTTACACAGCAAAGGACCAGCGGCTTTTTTCTACCGAATCGCTGGTGTTTCCGGACGGCATGACACTGGAAGCGGAAGTGGAAGGACCGGATACGCTGCGGCGGAATTTGAACGACTTCTCGGAGCTGCACACGCTTGGCGGCAAGCGCAGGCTGGTTCATTTTGGCGAAACGGAAGCAGGCGGGGCAGGCTCTGTCAAAGAGCATGGGTCAACGTCGTTTTGGGATTGTCCGTCATCGATCTCCGAAGCGCTGCAAGGTAAACGTTATGTCCGCATGGTGCTGGCGACGCCCGCTTTTTTCCGTAAAGGCTGGATTCCCGGTTGGCTGGACGAGCAGCTGGTTTCCAAAGAAAGTTTGAGCGAGAAAGTTAAACTCCAGCTGCGCTGGGCGTGTATTCCGCGCTGGCAGCCTGTATCCGGTTGGGCCTACAGCGGCGAGAAAGGTCCGCAGGCCCGGGCCGTGCGGCGAATGGCGCCGGCGGGCAGCGTGTATTTTTTTGAAGTCGTAAGCGGCGATCCCGCCGAACTGGCGCGGGACAAGTGGCTGCAATCCGTCTCCGACCTGAACCGGCGCGCGGAGGCGCACGATGCCGAAGACGGATTCGGTCTCGCGCTGTGGGGAAGCTGGACGGTCTAGCATTTTACATAAAAAGGAGCCAAACGAGATGACGCAAACAAGCCGTTTATACTGGCTGCACGGATTGTCGCCGCTGCATGTGGGCGCGGGAGAAGGCGTAGGGGCGATCGATCTGCCGATCATGCGCGAGAAAGCGACGCAGTGGCCGATGATCCCGGGCAGCAGCATCAAGGGCGTGCAGCGGGATTACTACCTGACGCGGACCGAAGATGAAAAGTGGATTAATCGGGCGTTCGGCACGGGCGGCGATCAGGATGCGAATGCCGGCGCGCTCGTGATGACGGACAGCCGGATTCTGGCGTTCCCGGTCGGCAGCCGCTATGGGACGTTTGCCTACGTAACCTGCCCGCTGGTGTTGAAGCGTATGCGGCGCGACGTAAAGTCGGCGGGACTTGAAGCGGCTATTCCACTTTTGGAGCAGCTGGATATTTTTGACCGGCAGCTTGTCGAAGGTACTGTGCAAGCTTGGGTAGCGAAAGGATCGGTCCTGGGGAATCTGAAGGGTGAAGCAACGGAAGCGACGGGCCAAGTATATCTGGACGAGTTTGAAGGGACGGCGCGGGTACAGGAGAACTTTACGGCTTGGGCGGCGGCTGTGGGCAAGCAGCTTTTTGAGAAAAATACAGAAGAGCGGGAAATCTGGCAGCAGCGCATCATACTCGTGTCGGACGATACGTTCCAGTATTTTGTCACGATGTGCTGCGAGATCGAGCCGCGGATTCGTATTAACGAGGAAACCAAGACGGTGAAAAAGGGAGCGCTCTGGTACGAAGAATATGTCCCGACCGAAGCTGTTTTTTACGGGATGATCTGGTGCGATCAGGTAAGTAAACGCTTTGCGGATGCGGAACGGGATGAAATGCTGGGTACGCTTGCCAAAGAAAGCATTCTGCAGATCGGCGGTAACGCAAGCGTCGGCAAAGGCCGGATGCGCTGCTTGATTCCGAAAGGAGGGAAAGCGTAATGCAATCGGCACAGCAGCGTCATGCGGAAGCGGCCTATAAAGGGATTAATGAAGCTCGCGCTCAAGCCAAGTCGCAGGGCCAGGCGTTCGAAGCGGCGTACGGACAGCTTTGCCATCGATTCCCTTCGCTCGTGATGACGAATGGGCTGAGGCTTGCTTTTGCTTTTTTTAAGGCTAAAGGCGAGTCGAGCAATACGGCTGCGGCGCAGGCCTACCGTTTGTATTTGAAGAATATGGGGGAAGCCGTTAAGCAGGACTGGCAGAATGCAAAGAATATTTCAGCCGAAAGCGCCGATTATTTGGCTCTTTCCCGGGAGGTGCTGAGTGCTTCGGTCTGGTTTAAACGATATGCCGAAGCGATTCTGAATGTGGAACAGGGAACGGATGAGCTTGCTTTGGAGGAGATTCAATGAACGCTTATCTGACGCTGAACAGAAGCAAATGGAAAGTAAACGGCTTGTCTTTGACCGATGTGATTGGCGACGGCAAGAACAAGCAGCCTTTTTACGAAAACGTCATTCAGGCTTATAAAAATAGTTTCGACAAGGAACGTCAGGCCGAGTATGAGTACTGCTTTGATCGATATTATCGGGAGACGAACTTTTCGGAAAAAGCACAGCTCTCTTTCCGGGTACGTTCGGTATCTCCGCTTGCGGTCGGGCACGGCGGCGGGGGAGTGCTGGAGACGGGTTTGGCGCTGCACCGGATCTACGGCGTTCCTTATCTGCCCGCAACCGCGTTAAAAGGACTGGCGGTTCATTATGCGCACAGCATAGCGGGAGCGGAAGAATCGTTGTCGGCGCTCAGGCAGGGAGGAAGCGACGCCGAAGTGCTGTTCGGATCGCAGGCCGCGGCCGGCTTTATTCGATTTCACGATGCGCTGATTATACCGGACAAGGCCGGAGATGCGCTGAAACTGGACGTGTTGACGCCGCATCACCAGGACTATAACGGGATTGTGATTGCGGAAGGAAACGAGCGCAACGAACATCCGGCGCCGAGAGACGACGACTCGTCGGTTCCGATTCCTTTTTTGACGGCCGGAGGAGAGTTTCTTATCGTGCTTACCTGCGAAGGAGAAGAAGAATCGGCAGCCCAGTGGCTGGAGATTGCGAAAGAGATCCTGCTTCAAGCGTTGGAACGGGAAGGGATTGGGGCGAAAACGAATGCGGGGTATGGGAGAATGGAGGAGAGTGAACGGAATGAGTCAGCATAATTCCGATTTTCCGATTTCGGAAGTTACCGGCCGGCCACATAGTAAACCTGGACAGGAATTCGTCAAGTTGGTTGAGGAGTCCCGAGCAGATCGTGAACTTTGCGACTATCTGGACAGCTTCTCCGTTTTCGTTGCTAATCTGGTGCTTGTGCATCGTCAAAAATCCGGTCTGACACAAGCCGAACTGGCTGACAAAGCTGACATTACACAGGAAAGCATCTCCCAAATCGAATCGGGCTTCGGCGGAGCGAAGCTGGAGGCGATCGATAAAGTATTTAGGGTGCTTGGAGTTAAGCTGGCAAATTCCAAGCAGGATGAGATTACGGTGGAGATGCTGAACTAGACGGCTGAATAGTAGATAATGAAGTGCCTCTTTTCCTTCGACCATGGTTGGAGCGGGAAGAGGCATTTTGTATTTAAGGCCTTCATTCGACTAGTGCGCCATATTGTAAAGTTTCGAATTGACCACTGGTTTTAAATAATGTATATTGTTAATTAATTGAAATAAAAGGATTAAATTATACACATTATAAATAAGTGCTTTGAACCGAGAAATATAAAGAGGTGCTTAAATGGAAACGACGATCACGCTTCGATCCGAGATTGAAGCGGGCATCACAAAACTCGGGATGAATTTTTCTGCTTTTTCCAAACATTCCGGAGTGAACCGGGGGATTTTTAGCGCAATACTGAATGGTCATCCACCGAAGCCCATTTCACTGAATCAATTTGAGCTCATTATTCGTGCGCTTGATTGTCCGGAGGATTGGCACTTTGATCTATACATAGAAGAATGTTTTTATGAGGGAAAGCCGAATCGTCGCCGAGTTGAACCTTTTCTGATTCGTTGTGCCGAATTAGGACGTGTTGATTGTATTGAAGAAATACTTAATCGACTTCTTGAGGACCTTAAACACCTTGAAATGATCTTTGAAATTGCCGAAACTTTACACTCTATCGGAAAAGTGCAAGAGTCCATTATTTTTTATGAGTGTGTAGCGCTGAATGAAAAGTATCAACATTCTGAGAAGTTGGCGATTAGTCGTTATCGTCTTTTTTGTGCGGCAGCTGGGGCAGACGCTGAAAAATCTTTGCGGGCAGCGATCGAATTTGAGCCTTATTGCGAACGGCTTCCGACGCATCATCGCTTAGATGGATTGATGCGACTCATTAACGTCTATCTGTCACTCGACAAGAAAGTTGAAGCCGAGCGGCATTCGCGTGAACTTTTTAATTTTTCTCAGCTTGTGTACCGGCAAATGGAGAAAGCATTAGCTAAAGGAACAGCGGAAACTTGGGAAGGGCGGTATCCTTTCGTCGTTTATTATGGGTATGGATTCTTGTCGATGCAAAATGTCATGTTTTTTCATCGTGATTATAGTAAAGCGAAAGAATACATATCCGGTTATGCGGACTTGAGTAATTTTCCTGGTCTAGACGCGGAAGGGCAAAAAGAAGTTGCCAAATTCAGCTTTTTTGCAAGAGAGAATCGATTGAATCTTGAACTACTGGCTGGAAACAAGGGCGTGCTAGAAGAATGCGAAGATTTTATTGATCAGAACCCAATAGAGCTGCTTGTCGTGCTTACCTTTGTGCTGGGATCGGCTAATCGTTACGGTTATTCTATGGATCTTCTCCTCTCTAAATTTTTACCTCAGATTGAAATTTACGACTACGAGAATTCTTACTACAATCAAGCCAATAGCTTTAACTTCTACATTGAGATTTGCTATGAATCCGCTCTTTATTTTCTTCATCGAAAAGAATATGAGCAGGCTCTAGAATATCTATTGCGCGGCTTAAAAAGGATAGTTAAGATAAAAGATAAGGACGCATTTATAAAATTTGTTCCTGTTTTTGAAAAGTATAAAAAATGGTCTTCTTCTGTACAACAAATGTGCTATGAAGAGGTCATAGGAGGATTATCGGAAGTATGAAAAAAGTTCTCGCCAATTCTATCATGGCTTTTGTTTTGTTAATGACTTTTAACGGTGTCTCTAGTCATCTTCCAAAAACGTTCGTTACACCTTCAGATATTGTTGATCCTAACTACTGCATATTAACGACAAATGGTACTGGCGGCGGCGGCAGTGGTACTTGGTGATCTTATATATTTGCAGAAGTGGAAAAAAGACGCCATAACGGTGTCTTTTTTTGTTTTGGGGTAAATATCAGGCGATTTACGGTATTTGTTCGAAAATATCCTTTTCAATCCATGCATCCGTATGGGGTGCGACCACTTAGGGATGTGTTTAATATAAGGGTTTTGGTTTCAATCCACGCACCCGCACGGGGTGCGACCGGCTTGACGCGCTTGATTAACGATCGTAGGGATGTTTCAATCCACGCACCCGCACGGGGTGCGACCGGCTTGACGCGCTTGATTAACGATCGTAGGGATGTTTCAATCCACGCACCCGCACGGGGTGCGACCGGCTTGACGCGCTTGATTAACGATCGTAGGGATGTTTCAATCCACGCACCCGCACGGGGTGCGACGAGGTCCCGCTGCACGTGTTCGGGAAGCGAACTGTTTCAATCCACGCACCCGCACGGGGTGCGACCGATATTGAGAGGAAGGGTGTGCAAAAATGGATGTTTCAATCCACGCACCCGCACGGGGTGCGACTTCTCCTTTTTTGCGCACGAAAAAAGCCGCTCCGGTTTCAATCCACGCACCCGCACGGGGTGCGACCTGGCGACAAAGCGGACGACGACCTTCCACAACCGGTTTCAATCCACGCACCCGCACGGGGTGCGACGCGCATTCGTTCCAAATATAGCCTTCGATGTGCGTTTCAATCCACGCACCCGCACGGGGTGCGACTCGGCCTCGGCATCGAAAAACACCATCCTTTTCGGTTTCAATCCACGCACCCGCACGGGGTGCGACCGTGAGCGCTCAAAACTGGTAACTGCAAAATCAAAAGTTTCAATCCACGCACCCGCACGGGGTGCGACGGCATCCTGTTTTTTCTTCTTTGCAATATACGTCGTTTCAATCCACGCACCCGCACGGGGTGCGACTTGCGGCATATCCTCCTTGTCATTGTCGCCCTCGGCGTTTCAATCCACGCACCCGCACGGGGTGCGACGCTGCATCCTTACGAGGAGCTGGACCACGTGACCGGGTTTCAATCCACGCACCCGCACGGGGTGCGACGCGTATCCCCATAAAATACTAAACTATCGGTATCCGTTTCAATCCACGCACCCGCACGGGGTGCGACAAATTTTTGCCACCGTGGAAACACGATTGCAACGGGTTTCAATCCACGCACCCGCACGGGGTGCGACACGACTTTAATGTGCTTAGTGACTGCATGGTAGTTTCAATCCACGCACCCGCACGGGGTGCGACGCGGCTGATCAGCGCTGTTTATTCGGTGCCAGGTGTTGTTTCAATCCACGCACCCGCACGGGGTGCGACCCATCCAAAGATTGTTCCGGCAGCTCGTGCGTCATTGTTTCAATCCACGCACCCGCACGGGGTGCGACAAAAATATCGGTTACCCGAACGTTCGAACTCTGATGTTTCAATCCACGCACCCGCACGGGGTGCGACTGTCCCCACTCCCAGCCCTTGACCCGCAAGGCTTTTTCGACTCAAAAGTGCGAACCTCAAAATCAGCGTATTTCAAACTGGACAAAAATACAAGTAAAACTGGACAAATCCTTGCGGGACGCGGGGTGCGAACCTCCCGGGGATTTCATGGGAGCTTCAGGTTCGCACTTTTTTCAACACGGCAATCGTATAACTTCTCCAGTACCGGCGGCGGAGTTTGCACGGATCGGTCGGGCAGTATTTCGCTTGGTTGGTCACGAGAGGGCGGCGTATAGTAAGATGAATCATAGCCGAACGCAGGAGAATCAAGAAAAAGTCCCTATCCGATGTCCGATCCGAAAGGAGCCTGATATGCTCATCTACAACGACCCGTCGGGCAAAGCCTACCGCAGGCTGATCGATTACATGATCGAGCGCGCCGATACGTTTTGGCTTAAAGGTCCGCGTATTAAGCGTGTGCCGCAGCCGGATGATGCGCCGATTCCCGAATGGCCGCTGCTGCCCGGAAACGGCCGTTCTGCTCAAGACCACCGTTACCCATCTGTTCGGCTGGAATCATCCCAAACTGCCCGAAGACCTCGCCTTTTTTTCAAAGGAAGGTCAGTGTTTGATGAGCGCGGTTTCGCACGAAGATATCGCTTATATGTCCGCGACGCATGAGGAAAGCAGGCGTATACGCAGACGTCGAGCGACTCGTTTCCGGTGTGGTAGCAAAGTTTTTTTGCATAAAGGAGAAACCGCATGCAAATCTACAACAACCCGTCCGGGGAAGCTTACTACCGCCTGATCGATTACGCGATGGAGAAGTGCGAGACGTTTTCGCTGAAGGATACGCGGACGCCGGGCGGCGAGGAGTACGATATTCCGCCGATGATGCCGCTGCGAATTGCCGAGGAGTTGAAGCCGTATCTGGTCGGGGAAAAATGGAGCGGAGTCGGTTACAGCAGAGCCGGCGGAGGTTATTTTCCTTACGACCAGCCGGTTTATATCTGGAAATGCTGCCCCGAAGCCGCCGTTATTCTGAAGAAATACACGGACAATTTGCTGGGCTGGATCGGAAAAGGGATGCCTGAGGACCTGTGTTTTCAAAATGCGGAAGGCGGCGACTGGCTCCGGACGGTGACGCACGAAGAGGACAAGGAGCTGCGCGTGACGGCGGAGGAAGCAGAACTGCTGCGGGAAACGCTCCGGGGCGTGATGCTGGGCGATTACCGCGACCCTTTGGCGCCGGACGAAACGTTCGAACTGGCGCGGTATCACGCTTCCGACCGGCTGAATCTGTCGGGAACGGGCACGGCGGGACTGCTGCATCGCCTGCACGAAATTCCTTCGCTGCGCACACTTGAGCTGTTCGACGCCGCGATCACGGAGCTGCCGGACAGCCTGTTCGATCTGCCGCTGCTGGAAGAGCTGAACGTTTACACGCGTGATCTGCACGGGATTCCGGCCGCGGTCGGCCGGGCGAAAACGCTCCAAAAACTCAGCGTCTCCAACGGCAGTCACCTCGATCCGAACGCCGGTCCCGATTGGAAACCGCCTGCGAAAGAAGAACTGACGATGAAGATCCTTCCGCCCGAGATCGGGCAGCTTGAGAATCTGCTCGTGCTCGATATTAATTACAGCGGCTTGACCGGACTGCCGGACGAGCTGGGGAATTTGCACAGGCTGCAATATCTGACGATATCCAACCATCTGATCGACGGGAAACCGGCGGTGCTGCGGAAGCTGCGGCATGCGCGGAACGTGACTTTTCGGCGGGACGGTTTTTTCTGAAAGGCGGGTGACGGACATGGAAAAAAGGGATTGGCTGGAGCGCCGCCAGATCGCCGTTTATGCGGCCGCGCTTGCGATCGGCATTGCGGCCGGGCTGCTCGGCGGCGGTTTCGGACGGAGCATGGGCGCGCTGATCTCTCCGCTGCTCGCGGTGCTGCTGTACGGGATGTTTACGATGGTCCCGTTTCTGAAGCTGCGGCAGTCGCTGGCGAACGGGCGTTTTATCGCGGCGCTGGTGATCGCCAACTTCATCGTCGCGCCGCTTGTCGTATGGGGGCTGCTTGCGCTGTTTCCGCAGCCGGCGGCGGTGACGATCGGGGTGTGCCTGGTGCTGCTGACGCCGTGCATCGATTACGTGATTGTGTTTACCGGGCTTGGAAAAGGCGACGAAAAAGCGATCCTGGCCGCGACGCCGGTGCTGTTTGTCGTGCAGATGGCGCTGCTGCCGCTGTATCTGACGTTATTCGCCGGGCCGGAAGCGGCCGGTTTGATGAGGATCGGGCCGTTCATCGAAGCGTTTATGACGCTGATCGTGCTGCCGCTCGCGGCGGCGCTGCTGACGCAGTTCTGGGCGAGAGGAGGGACCGGAACGGTTGAACAGGAAGCGGAGCAGGGAGCGGAGCCTGGAGCAGAGAGCGGCGGACGCGCGCCTCTCGGCGTCCGGGTGCTGGACGCCGCGGCGTGGATACCGGTGCCGTTTATGGCGCTGGTGCTGATTGCGGTCACGGCTTCGCAGATCGGGCGGATCGCGGCCGATCTCGGCGCGGTTCTGCGCGTGCTGCCGGTCTACGCGCTGTTTCTGCTGCTGATGCCGCCGCTCGCCCGGCTGACCGGGCGGCTGCTGAAGCTGGACGCGGGTTCGGGCCGCGCGCTGATCTTCAGCGCGTTTACCCGCAATTCGCTCGTCGTGCTGCCGCTGGCGCTGTCGCTGCCAGGCGAAGCGGCGGGGATCGCGGCGGCGGTCATCGTCACGCAGACGATGACCGAATTAGTCGGCGAGCTGGTGTATGTGCGCGCCGTGCCGCGCTGGTTGTGGAAGGAGAAGAAGCGACCTGCGGCTTGAACGCCGCCGGCGCGCGTCGGCGCGACGAGGAAAGAAGGAATCGAGCAGGGGAACGGAGCAGGTGCCGGATGGCATGAGGACGGCAGCTGAACGAAGGGAGCGGAACTATGCGATTGCGAACAGAGCTTGAACCGCGTTCCGGCGGGGCCGCGGCGCGGATCGAAGACATAACGCGCGACGAGTTGATCGAGATCGTGCGCCGCATTCAGGAACCGGAACGGGCGGTAGCAGCCGGGCCGGAAGAAGCGGAAACGCCGGCTGAACAACCCGACGCAGGCGAGCTTCGGGATTTCTACCTGGAACTGCTTCAGGCCAATGTAACCATGCCGGGCGTATCGGACTTGATCTTCCGGGACGATCTGGACGCCGAGGAGGTTGTGGATCGGGCGCTCGCTTATCGGCCGATTATTCTGCCGCCAGGCTGAGCAGAAGCAGCAGTGCGCTCCGCAATCCTGCTATTTATAGCTACGCTGCTTTTTAGGCAGCGTAGCGCGCACATTGGAGCGGAATATTCGGCTGCGTTGACTTTTTGTCAACGTAGAAGCCGATTTTCGCTCTTTTTTGCCGCTTTCGCCTCTGTACGTTGCATAAAAAGCAATCTAGCTTCGAGAGCAGCCAATTTTACGCTTCCTCATTGCTTTTTCGTCAATGTAGCTTCGGTCGCCGAGGCAGCCGCAAACGAAAAGCGGGTGTGGACTTCCTACACCCGCTACACCATCAAGCCCGTCCGTACCGGCAGGCATATCGCCGCTGCTTCTATTCAATTGCGGCGATCTACCGCCGCGCCTCAACTCCGCCTCACCCCTGCACTTCCCGCTCCGCATCCGGCTCGTGCCGATAGCGTCCCAAGTCGATCCGGCCGCTCAGGCCGAATTCGACGCCTTCGGCTTCCAGCCGATCGCGCTGCTCGCTGCCGCCGCCGTTCTCGTCCAGCGCGATCTCGCCGCGGATATTGACGACCCGCTGCCACGGCAGGCCGTATTTGCCGCTCAGCGTATGCAGGATGCGCACGACCTGCCGCGCGCCGCGCGGACTGCCGGCCGCCGCAGCCACCTGGCCGTAGCTCATCACCCGGCCTTCGGGGATGGCGCGGATCACCTCGATCACGCTCCGGGTAAACGGAGCCAGATCGCTCCATTCTTTTTCCGCCGCCGCTCCGGCATCTGTCATGCCCGCCGCTCCGGCGCCTGCCGTTCCCGCGATCGTTTCCGCCGCCCGCTCGGTCCCTGCGGCTTCTTCCGCCGCTTCCGCTATCGCGCCGGAATTCACCGCCGTCGTCTCCCGCTTCGCGCCTGAACCTGCGGCTTCTTCCGCCGCTTCCAGCTCTTTCAACAGCTCCCGATCGAATTCTTCCCTCAGCTTTTCAATCTCCCGCTTGTTCCTGCCGTCCCGGGTTTCGCTGCTGCTTCCAACCTTCCTGACATCCTTCATTCCTTCGCAATCCTTTCGTTGACCTGCTGCTCGATCCGCTCGTACGTTACGTCCCAGTGGGAAGCGTTCCACAGCGCCTCGCCGCCTCGAATCAGCAGGATCTGAGGCGACTCGTGCTTGATGCCGAGATTATCCGCGATCAGATTCGATACCGGGCGGGACTCGATCACTTTGACCAGCACGCAGACGATCGGGCGTTTCGGTTTGCGGGTGTAAACGCTGAATTCTTTGAACGCCGCTCCGCTGATCGGGCAGGACGTGCTGTGCTTGAGCAGCAGCACCGGCTGTTCGTCCGAGCCTTCCAGCAGCTGCGTCCATTCCGAAGCCGAAGTGATTTCGCGGTAATTGGGTTTCATCGGTGCACGCTCCTTTCGGATGATAAAGCTTCTGTTCTTATTATACCCGTTTTGTCCGGCGGAGCGTGTTATGATAGAACCATACATGTACAATCGGACAACCAGCGGGAGGGGGATCACCATGTTAATCAAAATGCGCAGCGTCATTCTGGCCGCCGCCGCGGCCGGACTGCTGCTGACGAACGCCGCGCCGGTCCGGGCGTTCTCCGATCTGACCGACGCCAAGCAGGCGGAAATCGTGCAGTCGCTCCAGGACAAAGGATTGATCCAGGGCGTGACCACCAACAAATTTGCGCCGAACAACAAACTGACGAACGCGCAGGCTGTGCAACTGATTGTGAACGCGATCGATCTGGATTCGGTCAAAAAGAAAAACAACGCGCCGGCCTGGTACGCTTCCGTGCCCGCCAACGCCTGGTACGCTTCAACGCTGAAGACCGCGCTGGAGCGGGGCGTTACGATCGACGGAGACTGGAACGCGGGCGGCAATCCGACGCGCGAACAGTTCGCCAAGCTGCTGTACCTCGGTCTGCTGCAAAAAGGCAACTACGCCAAAGTGACCAAATACGCGACGATCGCCGATGCCAAGCAGATCGCTTCCAAGAACCGGATGGCGATCGAGTACCTGCTGCTGACCAAGATCGCTTCACTGGACAAGAACAAAAAGTTCCGTCCGACGGCCGCGATCACGCGCATCGAAGCGGCGGAAATGATCTACGGCGCCGAACGCATGGTCAACAAAAGCTACGCTTCTTCCGGTAAAGGAACCGTGACCTACAAAGTCGAAAACGTCGATCCCAAGTACAACAAAGTCACGCTGACCCGCTCCAATCTGCCGGGAACCGGCTACGGGCTCAAGATCAACAAAGTGGAATTCGTGTCCGATACGGACGCGGTCATTACGTATACCCTGACCTCGCCCGCCGCATCCGGCACTTCCTACCCGGCGAGCGACTATATTTTCGTGCCGGTCGTTTATGATATTACGGTGAAAGAAAACGGTTGAGCGGTTATCAAACAGAGTCGGCCGGCACGATGCGGTGAGCGAGCAGTTGTTTGTCGCGGTGTCCGGCGAAGGTTGGGTCGGCGGCGATCGCGGTCGAAGAAGGGAAGCTTGAAAGACACTATTGAATCGATTGAAAAAGGGTCCGCGCCGCGGGCTCTTTTTCATTTGTCTTTAATGCGTAAACAACCTGAAAATAAAGCTTGACGATTTGCTGAAACAGCGGATATACTTCAAAAGTAAGATTTAAAACAAATGTTTTAAACGTGGGTTTAAGTAACTCCGCGAATGCGGATTCGGGAAAAGGAGAACGAAATGAGTCAAGTGTTTAAAGCGTTTCTGAAGCTGCCTACGACGCGCGTGGGCATTATTACCGCCGTGCTGTTCCAGCTGATTTTTACCGTGGTCTGGATGACCGGTTATCAGGGGATTACGGACCGGATCGACCGGCTGAACGTCGCGATCGTCAACGAGGACGAAGTCATGGGCGCCGCGATCGTGAAGAATTTGCAGGAGAATCTGCCCGTCGGCGTGCAGACCGGCATGAGCCTGGCCGAAGCGCAGGATATGCTGCAAAGCCGCGATGTGCAGATGATCGTCGAGATTCCGGCGGACTTCACGTCCGCGGCGCAGTCGCAGGAACCGGCGAAGATCAACTATTTGATCAATGAATCCAATCCGGTCACGATCAAGAACATGATGACCTCGATCGCCGACAATATCACCGCAACCGTGAATAAACAGGCGGTGACCAACGGCCTCGCGGGCATTCTGTCCTCGCAGGCGAAGCTGCCGGAAGGCCAGGCGCAGAGCGCCGCCGCGGTCGTGTCGCAGCGTGTCGTTTCGAACGTGGAGTCCGTCAATACCGTGCAGGGCATGAACAACCAGATGGTGCCGATGATGATGGTGCTGGCTTCCTATGTCGGCGCGATGATCATGGGGCAGAACTTCCAGATCTCGTCGAAAGCGCTCGGCGCGAGGTTTGGACGCTGGCCGCGCATGGCGGTCCGGCTGATCGTCACGGCGGCTTCGTCGGTGATCGTGTCGCTGGTCGGCACGTCGCTCGTCGCGGCGTTCGGCGGACAGATGGCGCACGGCTTCCTGGCGCTGTGGGGCTTCCAGGCCCTGTTCCTGCTAACCTTCATGTTTGTGGCCCAGATGTTCCTGTTCGTCTTCGATATGGGCGGCATGCTGTTCAATATCGTGGTGCTGTCCGTACAGCTCGTTTCGTCCGGCGCGATGATGCCGCGAGAACTGCTGCCCGACTTCTATCACTCGCTCGGGGTAATCTTCCCGGCGACGTACGCGGTCGAAGGGCTGATGAACACGCTGTTCGGGGGCCCGGGCATCGGCGCCGACGCGGCCGGCCTGCTGATTATTCTCGTCGTTTCGCTGGCTTTGATCGTCGTCTCGACCGCGCTGCGCCGGGACAAAGCTCCGGTTCCTCCCGTTGTGGCGGCGGCCGAAGCTTGATGGTATGATGGACGTATAAGCCATAGGATCGGACAGCATCGGCAATAGCAAACGAGGAAAGGCCGCCGCGGATGCGGCGGCCTTTTGTCATCAAGCGGAAGGTGGGGGCGATGGTCAGGGAAGAGGAACATGTCAAGACGAGAATTCTGTACGCGGCCAAAAAGCTGATCGCGCAAAAAGGCTTCGAAGCGACGACGGTAAGGGAAATCTGCCGCGAAGCGGACGCGAACTTGTCGCTGGTATCTTACTATTACGGCGGTAAAGAACATGTATTCGAAGCGCTGCTGGACGCGTTTATCCCGATGGGCGAGATTATCGATCGGCTGCGCGCGCTGAAATTGGAACCGGTTGCGGGCGTTTGTTCGCTTACGCGGGAGATCGTGCGTTTTCGGGCGGCCGATCCGGAGATTTCGCAGATCATCCATCAGGAGATGACCCGGCGGACGCCGCGGACCGGCATGATGCAGCAGCGTAAGCTGCTGATCTGGCGGTTGATGCGGGAGTATATGGAAGAAGGCGGCCGGCAGAACTTGTTCCGGTTTCGCTCGCTCGACGCGGTATGCGTGTACGTAGCGGGCAGTATTCTGTTCGGCGGCTTCGGCACGAGTTTTGAGCCGGTGCTGGAAAGCGAACCGCCGGATGTCGAGACGCAGGTGAGCGATGTGCTGTGTTATATCCTCGGCGGCCTGGGTTACGGCGGAGAACCGGAGTTTACGCCGGAAAGAATCTGGCCGGCGCACGAACCGGGAGCACGGAGCTGAACGCAAGCCGCGACCGGCGAGGGCTTTTGCAATCCGCAAATCGTGATACAATCGGGAGAGCAAGCAGCGGTAAACATAAACGGCCGGTCGGCGGGACATACGACGATGCGGCCGGTCGAAAAGGAGCGAGAACGCTTGGGAATTAAAGGAGAACGCGAAGAAATCCGGCTGCCTTCCCACTGGGGGGAAGCCGTGCATACGCTGCACGGAAACGGATCGGATACGCTGGTCGTGCTGCTGCCGGGGCAAAATTATTCCTGCGCGCGGCCGGTGCTGCATATTGCGCGCCGGGCGGCGCTGGAAGCCGGACTGGATGTGCTGGAGATCGAATACGGGTACTTCGGAGCGCACCGGGCTTTGGAGCGCGATCAGGTTCCGGTCGTCATGCGCGAATCCGCCGAGGCGGTGCAGAAGGTACAGAGCGGCTACAAGCGGATCGTGCTGGTCGGCAAAAGTCTGGGCAGTATCGCGGTGGGCGAAGTGTCCGCTGCTCTGGAGCGTTCACGCGGATTGGACGAACTGCGGCATCTGTACCTGACGCCGATCTCGCTGACGCTGCCGCATATCGAGCGAACGGGCGGAACCGTCGTGTACGGAACCGAAGATCCCGCGTTCGGCCCGGATGAAACGTCGCGGCTGGCGGATATATCCGGCGTGTCCGACGTCCGGACGGTAAGAGTGGAAGGCGCGAATCACGGATTGGAAACGGCCGACCTGCCCGGCTCGATCGACATACTCAAGCGATTGGCCGAGGTGTACACGGACTTTCTCGAAGAAGCCGCCGGGCGTGACTGAACACGATCGTTCGCGCCGCCCGCATCGGCAGGTCCGCCGGAGAATCGATAAGGAGTGAACGAAACCTCATGAATCTGCCGCAGGAAAGCTTCGGCTGGCTGGGCGGCGGCGCGCTGCCGTGGATTGCGCTCGGAGCGGCTTTGCTGCTGATTCTGGTCGCGCTGCGGCTGGCGGCGCTGCGCCGCCGGCGTATCCGCCGCCAGCTCGATCCCAAGCGCATCACCCTCAAAGACATCGACGGCATGCTGGACGGATCGGACTTCGAGCGGTATCTGCACCGGCTGTTCACCGAACTCGGCTATGAGGATGTGTACAAAACGAATACGAGCGGCGACTTCGGAGCCGATCTGGTATTCGAAGACCGCTACGGCGCGCGCACGGTGCTCCAGGCCAAACGCTATTCGGTAAGCAATCCGGTCGGGCTGTCGGCGGTGCAGGAAGTATACGGGTCGATGCGGGTGTACGGCGCGCAGCGCGCGATCGTGCTGACGTCCGGCCGCTACACCGGCGCCTGCCGCAAGCTCGCCGCTTACAACGGCGTGACCCTGCTCGACCGCGACGATCTCGAAGAGATGATCGCGGCGTTCAAAGCGCGGCGCCCGGAAGAAGCGATGGAGCTGATCGAGAGCGAGCCGGAAGAAGCCCCGCGCGTGCTGGAGCCGAAAAGTTAAGCGGACCCGAAACGAAGGCGAGCCGAGCGTCCCCGTGAAGAAAAGTTTATAAATCCCTGCCGGTGACTTGTCTCAAATAAACGATCGGTTTCGCCCGTCTGAGAATTTGTATCTGACCCGTGTACAAATTCTCAGACGGATTCGCACCCAAACCGCGTGAGAATCGGCCGAAGGAAATCCTGCGTATGTGCATCATTTTTCAAAGAAATCACGCGAAATGAACCGATTGTTGCGTACGTGCATCATTTTCGCCCCGATACCGGCCCGAAGCCGTTTTTCGTACGTAAATGATGCACTCCTGCAATATTTTGCGTGAAATCGGCTTTGAATGCTCAGAATGATGCATCCCTGCAACATTCCGCGCGAACTCGACGCCTGATCCCCCAAAATGATCTCTTTTGCGCAGTCTTGCAAGCTTACGCGAACCCAAACCGGGCACAAAACCTAACAGCCTCAGCAGCAGAAGCCGCCGATCCCCGATCGGAGCCGGCTTCTTTTTGTTGCAAGCTTAATCCGCCCGCGTCCGCTCTGACACGATTTAGACACAATTTTTTAAGCAAGTCCTAAACTCCACTTAATCCGCCTTTATGTTTTCCGGCCTATATTTAGGGCGTATCTTAAAACTTACTGAAGTGCATCTTTACCTGCCTTTTCGCCCTCTAATGAATCGTACCTAAAGCGTGTACGCTTCATTCAACGAATGAACCGTACTTAAAGCGTGTACGCTTCATTCAACGGCCGCGTCACTTTCCCTTGACGTGCCCCGGCACGCCTTCGGAAAAGTTCCTTGCACAGTCGCTTGTCTCACTCCTATAGTAGGCTTTCGTTCGTTTGAATGGCACACGGCTTAGGTGCGATTCAAACGGGCGAAACCGAACATCGATTTGAGACAAGTCGCGGAGAACGAAAATTCAGTCAAATCTGCTTCCTTCGAAGTTTTAAGACACGCCTTAGAACAGTTTTGAGGTTCGTCAAGCGGACCGGAGCTACATAGAAGACGGAAAGGATGAAGTGGAGTGCTCGAAGTAAAGCAGGTGAGCAAAAGATACGACGGCGGGCGCGGCGTGCAGAATATCGATTTTTCGATGCAGCGCGGGGAGATCGTCGGGTTTCTCGGGCCGAATGGCGCGGGCAAGACGACCACGATGCGCATGATTACCGGTTATCTGTACCCGACGGAAGGAACGATCACGGTCGACGGGTTGTCGGTGCACGACGAAGCGCGCAGGGCGCGGGCCAAGATCGGGTATCTGCCGGAAACGCCGCCTTTGTACCCGGATTTGACGGTGGAGGCGTATTTGAAGTTTGTCGCGAAGCTGCGCGGCGTGCCGGCGAGGGAGCAGAAGCTGCGCATCGCGGAAATGGTGTCGAGGCTCGGCTTGAACGGGCGCGAGAAGCAGTCGGTGCGGCATTTGTCCAAAGGCTACAAGCAGCGGCTGGGATTGGCGCAGGCGATTATCCATCAGCCGGATCTGCTTGTGCTCGACGAGCCGACATCCGGCCTCGACCCGAGCCAGATTATCGAGATCCGCAGCCTGATCCGCGAGCTGGGCGAGAACCATACGGTGCTGCTGAGCACGCATATCCTGCAGGAAGTCGGCGCGCTGTGCGACCGGGTGCTGATTATCAACCGCGGCGAGCTGGTGATGGACGGAGCGCCGGACGAGATCGGGAAAAGGATGGAAAGCCGCTTCGCGGTCTCGCTCGAAGTGCGCGGCGAACGCCGGCGCGTCGAGAGAGTGCTGGGCGATTGGGCGAGCGCGCGCGGCATCTCCGCCGAGATCCACCGGGATGCCGAAGGGCGCGAAGCGGAGCCGGTGGAAGCCGGTCGCGTTTTGCCGCAGGATGATAACGTTTCCGCGGCGCTTGAACCCGAGCTTGAACAAAGCGTGCCCGAACAAACGGCGCCTGACGAAACCTCGTCCGTACCGCGGCCGGTACAAGCTGAGCAGCCGGTTCAATCCGCAAGCGTCGTTCCCGCGAATTCCGCCGTTCCCGCCGACCCTGCGTCTTCCGCAGACGGCAGCGTCCGCGCTCTGCTGACGGCGGACGGCCATGAAGACTTCCGCGTCGAGCTGTTCCGCCTGTTGGCCGAAGCCGATCTGCCGATCCTGGAGCTGCACAAAGAAAATCTGACGCTGGAAGATGTATTCCTCAAGCTGACGGCGGACAACGCCGGGTCGTCCCCGGTCGAATCCGAAGCCGAAACCGCCGCGGAAGACTTTTCCGTCGAAGCCGTTTCCCCCGAATCGCCGGACCAAACCGATGACGGAGGTGAGCGGCGATGAACCGGATTCTCGCGATCTGCGGCAAAGAGCTGCGGCTGTACTTTTTGACCCCGACTTCGTACTTCGCCTTCGCGATCTATGTGCTGATGTCCAGCTTTATGTTCTATGTGGACTTCGTGACGTACCAGCCGAGCGTGATCGATTACCGGCTGATCCTGGGCGATATGCTGTTTATGCTGCTCATCGTCGTACCGATCCTGACCATGAGGCTGGTATCGGAAGAATTCCGCCAGGGCACGGACGAGCTGCTGCTGACTTCTCCCGCGAGCGTGACGGAAGTCGTGCTCGGCAAGTACCTGGCTTCGCTCGGCGTGTTGCTGATGCTGCTGCTCTGCAACCTCGTGTACCCGGCGATCATGTCTCTGTTCGGCACGCTGGATATGCTGACGCTCTGGCTGTCCGTGCTCGCCGTGTTCCTGATGGGCGCGGCGATGATGGCGATCGGGCTGTTCGCTTCCTCGCTGTCGCAGCACCAGATGGTATCGGCGGTGGCCGGATTCGTGCTGCTGCTCATGTTCTGGCTGACGGGCACGCTGGTATCGCAGAACGAGTCGCTGGCGCAGTGGATCGGACCTTTTTCGCTGCCGGACCGCATCTCGAACCTGACCAAAGGCGTGATTAACGGGCCGGACGTGATCTTCTACGTAACGCTTGCGCTGCTGTTCGTCGTGCTCAGCATCCAGGTGATCGAACGGAAACGGTGGAGGTAGACCGATGAACAAGAAAACGAAGAAAGTCCTGCACCACACGAACACGCTGATCGTCGCCGTCGCTTCGATCGGAATCTTCGTGCTGCTGACGCTGTTTCTGAACAAGGCCTCCGGCTTCCAGCTCGACCTGACCGCGAACAAGCAGTATACGCTGTCGGACCAGACGAACACCGTGCTGGGCAAGCTGCCGGATAAGGTCAAGATGGAGGTGTTTACGAATCAGGATACGGACGGGGAACTGGTGACGCGCGAAGTGACCGACCTGACCGGCGAATATGCGAAAAAAAGCGGCAGGCTCGATGTGCACACCTATAGTCTCGTGCAGCAGCCCGAACTTGCGCGCCAGTACAATCTGTCTTCGAGCTCGGTCGTGCTGACCTACGGCGAGAAAACGCAAACGATCACTTTTCAGGATATGTTCGGTTCGGGCGACAGCAGCTCGTATACGTTCCTGGGCGAATCGAAGCTGACGGGCGCGTTGAACGCGCTGATTTCGACCGAAACCCGCAAAGCCTACGTCGTGGTCGGCCACGGCGAATTCGACCTGACCAAGATGACCCAGCTGACCGCCGGGCTCAAAGCCGACAATACCGAAGCCGAAGAGCTTCAGCTGTATCAAACGGGCAAGATTCCGGATGACGCCGACCTGCTGATGATCGTGGCGCCGGAGACGGACCTGAGCGACAAAGAACTCAAGCTGATCGAGACGTATCTGGACGGCAAAGGCAAACTGTTCCTGTCGCTGGGCTTCAACCCGGAGATGAAAAAAGAATGGAAAAATATCGATGCGCTTATGGCAAAATACGGCGTAACCGACGAGCATGCGATTGCGGTGGACAAAACGAACACGCAGCTGTACGATCCGCTGACGGTCGTGCCGAGTTACGAATCGCATGCGATCACGCAGAAACTGCGCGACAGCAAAGTCTACCCGATGACTTATCTGTCCGTCGCGCTGAGCGCGGCCGCGGAAGCGCCGGAAGGCCTGACCGTTTCGCCGCTGCTGAGCACGTCGGCCGAAAGCTACGGGGAAACGGATCTGGCCGGGCTGCTGCAATCGACCAGCGAATACGCCGAAGGGACCGACCTGAGCGGCCCGCTTTATCTCGGCTACGCGGCGGACGATGCGGACGGCAAACCCAAAGCGGTGCTGCTCGGCACATCGTACTTCCTGACCGACGACCAGATCGGCGAGCAGGGCAATAAAGACTTCGCGCTCAACAGCATTAACTACCTGAGCGGCAACGCAAACGACCTGACGATCCGGGCGCGCGAGCAGCAGCAGTACGAAACGGCGTACCTGACCGCTCCGCAGGCCCGTTATATCCTGATCGGCTCGATGGTCGTATTCCCGCTGCTGTTTGTACTGGCGGGCGTGCTGCTCTGGTGGAGACGAAGACGCGTATGAGAAAATACATCCCGACGCTGATCCTGCTGCTGATATTCCTCGGTGGTCTCGGCTACGCGTTTTCGCAGAACTTTTTCCGCGAAGAAGAAGCGCAGGCCGTCAAGCTGGCCGATCTCGATACCTCGAAGATCGCCGGCATCCGGGTCGCCAACGGCGACCTGACCTACCGGCTCGTCAAAAACGAAGAAGGCTGGGCGTTCACCGAGCCGGACAAGTACCCGGTCAACTCGTATGCCGTCGATTCCCTGCTGAGCGCGCTGTCCGCGGCGGAGCAGGGAGGCGTGATCGAAGAAGCGCCGGAAGACGCTTCGCAGTACGGTCTCGACGCGTCCAAGAAAGGCGTCACGCTGACCGAAACAGACGGCGCGGTCGTTACGCTCGCGATCGGCGGCGCGCTGCCGACCGGCACGGCCGATTACGCCCGTATAAACGACGGCTCCGTGATCCGGCTCGATTCGAACACGGCGTCTTCGCTGCTGCCGAGCATCACGGAACTGGTCGACACGTCGCCTTTTTCCTGGGACGACGCGAACCTGAAAGAGCTGACGTACACACGCGGCCCGGCCGGCTGGACGCTGGCGAATACGGCGTCGGACGCGACTTCCCCGGCCTGGACGCTGGACGGCAAGCCGATCGAGGACGCGCAGGCGACGACCGTATCCGGTTCGCTGAAATATATCGTCAGCGACCGGCTGCCGGTGAAAGCGTCGACGCTGTCGAAAGCCGCGGACGACTTCACGCTGAAGCTCGTCACGACCGAGAACGGCAAACAAACGACGCAGACGTACACCGGCAAAAAAGACCCCGATGTCGATACGCTTGTGTGGGTGATTCCGCAGGATAGCGGCTGGGCGTTCGCCGTGAAGCCGGAAGATTTGAAGTCGGCGGAAACGCCGGTCCAAGCTTCGGATACGGAAGACGCGGGCGGAGAATAAGCAAAGATTGCGGAACCCGAACAAAGGCCCGCCGACTTCACGGAGAAGCCGGCGGGCCTTTTTGCCGATGAAAGGGAATCCGCGGGAAACAGGCTGCCGCGGCTCCGGCATTCCCGTCCCGGCAACCGTCTCGACTTTCTTTCCCGATGTAGTCCCGCCGCCGCGGTCATGCTATCCTGTAAGCACTCGGCGGTTTAAACCGTTCGACCGAAGGGAGGCGGGTCATGGTAGACCTGAACGGCGGAGCGGAATTGTCGCAGGCGTTCAAGCGCAATCAGAAGCTGCTGAACGCGATCGGGGACGAAACGCGGCAGGCGATTATTATCACTTTGATGCGGTTCTCGCGGACGCCCGGCATGCGGGTCGGCGAGATTACCGAGCGCACGAACCTGTCCCGGCCGGCCGTGTCGCATCACCTGAGGATTCTCAAAGAAGCGCAGATCGTGAACGTCCATAAACGCGGCACCATGAACTTTTATTATCTGGATTCCATCGACAAGCTTAAACAGCTCAAAGCTCTGACCGAACTGCTGATGCAGTGCGAAACCCAACAACAAGCGGAAAGCGGGGATTGACGAATGTACAAAGGGCAAACGGCATTGATTATGGGAGCGTCGTCGGGGATCGGGGCGGCTTTTGCCGGAGAACTGGCTCGAAAAGGCATGAATCTGATCGTCGTCGCCCGTTCCGGAGACAAATTGCAGCGGCTGGCTGAGGACCTATCGGCCCGGCACGGCGTTCAAGTGGACGTAATTATCGCCGATCTTTCCGATGAACAAACCGCGCTCGGCGTTTACGACGAGGTCAAGCGGCGTCGGCTGCAAGTCGATCTGCTGGTCAACAACGCGGGAGTGGCATCCTACGGATTTTTCGATAAACTTTCTTTGAAAAAACAGGAGGACGAGATCAGGCTCAACGTGCTGACCGTCGTCAGTCTTACGCATCACTTTTTGCAGGATATGCTGGAGCGCCGCCGGGGAGCCGTAATCAATGTCGCCTCCGCATCGGGATTTCAACCGACGCCGTTTATGGCGGTGTACGGCGCGACGAAGGCGTTTATGATCTCCTGGAGCGAAGCGCTTTGGGCGGAAACGAAAGACAAAGGCGTCTCGGTCGTCGCATTGTGCCCCGGCCGGACGGCGACCAATATCCAGGAAGTCATGGGAGTAGGCGCGGTCGGTCCGGGCAAAGACGTATCGCCGGAGCAGGTGGTCCGAACCGGACTTCGCGCGCTGGAAAAAGGCAAAATGACGGTCGTCGACGGCCGGGGCAACTACTGGACCGCCCAGATCGCCCGCATCTTCCCGCGCAAATTCGTAGTGGGCATCGCCTACCGGATATTCAGGAAAAATAGTTCCGGCGCGGCGTGAGCTTAGAGCGGTTTATGCGCGGCATCAATAAATCGTCGGCACGATCCCGCCGTCCATGCGGATCGGCGAGCCGCGAAAAGCCGAAGCGAGCGGACTGCACACGAAAGCGGCCAGCCGGCCGATCTCGTCGGGACGGATAAACCGGCGCAGCTCGGACTGCGGCAAATTGCCGGCCATAAAGTTCCGCTCTTTCTCCTCGAACGTCATGTCTTCGTCCGCATACACCGATTCGATAATCGCCCGTACGTGCTCGGACAGCGTCGGTCCCGGCAGCAGCGTATTGACCGTCACATCGGTTCCGGCGGTCAGCTTCGACAGGCTGCGCGACAGCGACAGCAGCGCGGACTTGGCCGCGGCGTACTGGGGCATCTGTCCCGACGGCATGACGGCTTCTTCGCTGGCGATAAACAAGATCCGTCCGCCGCCGCTTTGCAGCATACCGGGCAGGTAAAAGCGGCACAGCGCATTGGCGGCGAGCACATTCGTGCGGAAATACGTTTCCCAGACTTCGTCGCTCGCGTCTTCGTAGCGGGTGATTGCGTAAATGCCCATATTGTTGATGAGCAGATCGACCGCCGGGAAGCTTTGGAACAGAGATTCGCGCTGCCGCGGGTCGGTCAGGTCGGCCGAGGCGGGACGGGGCGAAGTAGAAGGGAAAGCGGCGCGGATCTCTTCAGCCGTGCGTTCCGCCGCTTCGAAGCTGCGCCCGTTGACGAGCACGTCGGCTCCTTCGCGGGCCAGCTCGAACGCGATCGCCCTGCCGATGCCACGGGTCGCTCCTGTGACCAAGGCGGTTTGGTTGGTTAATTGCAGATCCATGATGGGAGTATGCTCCTTTGAGGGTGGGATGGTGTCGGGAAAATCCGGCAAAAAAGGCAAGAGGGCGCCGGGGGAGTTTCGTTCCGATCGCGTATTGAAACCAGGAAGTTTGATTAGACTCCAGTGGAATCTTCCCGGTTTCAAAGGCGAACACTATCGTTTCTTCACGAAATTCCCCCTCTGCCTGAATCGCCTTTTCTCAGGCTAGACTTTCTCGACACATCCGGGTGTGATGTGTTGGTTAGAGGACGGTAGTTGCGATCTACCGTCCTTTAACGCATTTTAAAAGCAGGTTCTTGTGCAAAATAGAGAATAGCTGCGCAGGTACAATTATTTGGGAGTAAGAGCGCGTAAAGAAGCGGAAAAGCGAGAAATAAAGGTACAGGTGAACTTATTTGTTCGGAAAAGCAAAATTCGCTCGAAATAAAGGTGTATATGACGCTATTTTTTGCGAATCTTGAAGGTTATTTGTGCGCAAAATAGTTTCTGTGCGACCCGAAGGGACGGCAGTGATGTTCTACCGTCCCTGTTTGGCGCGCCAGTTGGCGGGGGTGTCGCCTTCCCAGGAGCGGAAAGCGCGGTAGAACGAATTCTGGTCTTCGTAGCCGACCAGAAAAGCGACTTCGCGGATATCCAGCGAAGCGTCGGCCAGGTATTCGCGGGCCTGCTCGTGCCTGGCCTGGGCCAGCAGGGAAGCGAAGCCGGTGTGTTCGGCGGTCAGCCGCCGCTGGAGTGTGCGAGTGCTGAGGCCCAGTTCCCGCGCAATGGCCCGGATATCGGTCCGGCCCGCGGAGAAGCCGCGCTTCATGATCCATTTGACCGTTTCGGCAAACGAACGGACGCCGGTTTGTTCGTCCAGCGACCGGTCCAGCGCCGGCGTCAGCAGTTCCAGCAGTTCTTCGTTATACGTAATAAACGGAAGATCCAGATCCGCGGCGTGCAGCGTCAGCCGGTTATGCGGCGCGCCGGTTCGGACCGGGCAGCCGAGATAACGCTCCAGCGCTTCCTCGTCTTCCAGGGGCTGCATGAACTCGGCGGCCCGCGCGGTCAGCGGGCGTCCGGTGCCGCGCCGGCCGAGTTCGAGCAGGAAGACCAGGGTAAGGCCGCTTAGTACAGCCGGCCCCTGCGTTCCGGTTCCGGGGCTCGTCCATGCCAGGTCGAGGGTGCAGACCCCGTTATGTTCGGCGATGCGCAGATGCTCGGGCGGACACATCCGCTTGTAGCGCGCCATGCGGTGCAGCGCATCGCGATAGTCGCGGGCGTGATAGGTCGCCAATACGGTCGGCGGATACCGGACCGGCTCGAAAGCGGTCGCCATTCCCGCGATCGCGGCGGCGGTACCGCCGGCAAGCTCGGCGTACGCCCGCCAGATCGCGGGTTTCGATGCCGAGCCGCTTTGCTGCCGCCCAGAAGCCGAGCGGAAACGTGATCTTTCCGCCGGATTGCGATTTCAAGATTCAACACCTCCTCCGGCATGCGGCCGGTTTACTTGTCTTATCCTACCCTCCGCGCTCCGCCTTGTAACTAGCGGATAACGCCAATCGATCCGCCGATAACGCCGACAGCCGCTTCCGGTAGGAAGCGGCTGCTGCATAACCGGCCGATCCGAAGATGTAACGGATCGTCATTCCTTTAGAACGCCTTTTGCGTCCTGCGGATTTCTCCGGCTTTTGACGGCTAAGCGCCGCCTCGATCCGTTACAGTCCGCGCGCCTTTGCTTCTTTTACTTTTCCGGTGATTTTCCTTTTGCTACAGTCGCAAATACGCTATCTTTAAATAAGAAAGCGTTTACCCGAAAACAAATCCGCCTCGCCCGGAATCCGGTACACGAAATCCCTGAATCTCGAATCCCTGAATCTCGAATCCCTGAATCTCGAATCCCTGAATCCTCGAATCCCGAAGTCCCGCAATCCGGCATGCGAAATCCTGAAATCCGGCGCGACAGGAAAGGAAAGCAAACATGACCTCATTCGGCATACTGGCGGCGGGGATGGCGATTATCCTGGCCGCAAGCTTTATCCAGAGTCTGACCAGCTTCGGCTTCGCGCTGATCTCGCTGCCGCTGCTGAGCTTGTTTCTTCCGCTGCAGCAGGCCGTTCCGCTGATCGTGATCTTCAGTCTGGTCACCAGTTTGATGGTGGTGATTCCGAACCGGCGCCATGTGAATGTGCGGCAGGTGTGGCTGCTGATCCTGGCCGGCATGATCGCCGCGCCTTTCGGCGCTTATCTGCTGCTGGTCGTCAGCGCCCAGACGCTCAAAGCGGCGATCGGCATTCTGATCGCGCTGTTTGCGGCGCTGATGCTGCTCGGCCGCTCGCTGCCGATCCGCAGCGAGCGGGCCGCTTTCGTAACGGCCGGCCTGCTCAGCGGCCTGCTGAACGGCAGCATCTCGGTCGGCGGCCCGCCGCTTGCGCTGATCCTGTCCAATCAGGGTATGAGCAAGCAGGCGTTCCGGGCGAATCTGGCGCTGAACGGCGTGGCGCTGAATATCGTCAGCGTCGCCGCTTTCGCCGCGGGCGGGCTGCTGAACGCGGATATGGGCGTCTTTTTCGTCTGGATGATTCCCGCGATGCTGCTCGGCGTCTGGGCCGGAGCATACGCGGCGCGCCGATTCAACGAGAAGTTGTTCAAAACGGCGTCGCTGTGGGTGATTCTCGTATCCGGCATCTGGACGGCGCTGACCGGATTGGGCTGGGTGTAAGGGCGTCCCGGCTTCCGGATCGAACACTTTCGTTTCCGATTTTTCAACCGACTTTTTTCAACCGATCCGGCGCTTGTATACCCTCATCGCCAATACGTACGCGACGACCAGAATCCCGGCGCACCACGCAAGAGCAATCCGGATGTCGCCGCCGGCCGGTTCTCCCGAGAGCAGGGCGCGCAGCGTTTCCACAATCGACGTGACCGGCTGGTGTTCGGCGAAGACGCGCACCGGGCCCGGCATGGAATCGGTGGGGACGAACGCCGAGCTGATAAACGGCAGGAAGATGACCGGATACGAAAAAGCGCTTGCGCCGTCCACCGATCCGGCGGACAATCCGGCGATGACGGCGACCCAGGTCAGCGTCAGCGTGAACAGCGCCAGGATGCCGATCACGGCCAGCCACGCCAGCGGTCCCGCCGGCGAGCGGAAGCCGATCAGCAGCGCCGTCAGCACAATGACGATCAGCGAAATAAAGTTCGAAACGAGCGAGGTCAGCACATGCCCCCACAGCAGGGACGACGGCGCGATCGGCATCGAGCGGAACCGGTCGAACAGCCCGCCCTGCTTGTCCGTAAACAGCCGGACGGCGGTGTACGAGATGCCCGTGCCGATCGCGATCAGCAGAATGCCGGGCAGCAGATAATTCACGTAACTGCCGCCCGTTCCCGTGCGGATCGCGCCGCCGAATACGTACACGAACAGCAGCATGAAGGCGATCGGCATGATCGTGACCGTGATTATCGTATCCAGGCTGCGGAAAATATGGCGCATGGAGCGCCCGAGCATCACGGTCGTATCGCTGAGAAATCGCGGTTTGGCGGTGTCCATTTACTTCTCCTCCTTATGGCCGGTAATAGCGAGGAAAATCTCCTCAAGCGTCGGCTGCTTTTCGATATATTCGACTTTGGCGGGCGGGAACATCTCTCTGAGCTGCGCCAGCGTGCCGTTTGCGATAATCGTTCCCCCGTGCAAAATGGCGATCCGGTCGGCGAGCTGTTCGGCTTCCTCCAGATACTGCGTGGTCAGGAACACCGTCGTGCCGCCGCCCGCAAGCTGCCTGACCGTCTTCCACACCTCGAGGCGCCCTTTGGGATCGAGCCCGGTTGTCGGTTCGTCGAGGAAGACCACCTGCGGACTTCCGACCAGGCTCATCGCGATATCGAGCCTGCGCCGCATGCCGCCCGAATACGTCGAGACCCGGCGATCGGCGGCTTCGGTCAGGCCGAAGCGTTCCAGCAGCTCGTCCGCAATCCGGCGCGGCTGCGGCAGATGGCGCAGCTTCGCGATCAGGATCAGGTTCTCGCGTCCGGTCAGGATCTCGTCCACGGCGGCGAACTGTCCGGTCAGGCTGATCGAAGCGCGCGCCTCGCCGGCATTCGACACCGCGTCATATCCGCCGACAAGAGCCGTTCCGCCGTCCGGGCGCAGCAGCGTGGACAGAATGCGCACCGTCGTCGTTTTGCCCGCGCCGTTCGAACCGAGCAGCGCGAACACGCTCCCTTTTTCCACCTCGAAATCCACTCCGCTTAACACCGGCGTACCCGAATACGACTTGGTCAGCCCGCGCACCGAGACGGCAAACTCCTGGGTTGGCATTTCGTTTCCTCCTTTTTTTAGGGAGCGATCAGCTCGATCTGGTTCATATCCGCTCCGGCGTTCTGTAGAAAAGCATAGGTCAGCCGGTCCGCTTTGCAGTCGACAAACCGCACTTTTTTCAAGCTTTTTCCTTTGAAAAAGGTGCGGGTAAACGTCGCGTTTTGAAACGTCGTTCGGGTAAACCCGCAGTTCTCGAACGCGCAGCCGTCGAAGTTTCCTTCCAGCACGATTCCGTCGAAATGCGTGGCGCCGAAGCGGGTGCGCGACCAGATTGTGCCG
The DNA here is from genome assembly GCF_030518235.1 of Saccharibacillus sp. CPCC 101409. GTDB lineage: Bacteria > Bacillota > Bacilli > Paenibacillales > Paenibacillaceae > Saccharibacillus. Next base: position 343,396 of record NZ_JAULSA010000006.1, read on the forward strand.
GTCATCGTGCATTTTTGAAAATAAGACGATCGAATATCCGCTTCCGTAAAGTCCGCGCCGGAGAAATCGCAGTTCTTGATATGGCTGTCCGATACGACCGCTTTCTGCAGGGACGCGTTTGGGAACTCGTTGTGGACGAGGTTCGAATTGCGGATCCGGCTGCCCGCCAGGCTGGCGTCCGAGAAATCGCACTGCTCGACATGGTTGCTTTTGAGCAGAAGCCCGGACAGCTGCGAACCGACGAATAAACAGCGGCGAATATGCGACGAGCCGAACTTTTCATGCAGGCCTTCCAGACCGGAGAAATCCGCGTCGGCCCAGCTTCCCGCAGACATATTCCAGCCGGGACTTTTTCCGCTTTGCTCGGATGCCGGCGGAATCGGTAATTCACGGACCGGAGGGAGCGCAGGATGTTCGTCCGCAGAGAACGGCTCGCGGGCTTCCCGGGCCTCGTTTTCCGAAAAATAATTCAGGTCGATATCCAGAATCCGCGCCAGCCGGTCCAGCGTCAGAATATCCGGCAGCGACTCCCCGCGTTCCCATTTTCCGACCGCCTGAGGACTGAGCGACAGCTGTCCGGCCAGCGCGGCCTGCGACAGATTTTTGGACCTGCGGGCTTCCGCGATTTTATTTCCGATCTCGATCGGGGTTAACATAGAGTCAGCCTCTTTTCCGTTATTTTCGTCGACGCCATCAGCTTAACCGGAAACCGGGCGGAAGCAAATACAAAACGCCGCAACCGTCGGTTGTTTTGGCGCTACGGATGGTTGCAAAACGCGTTTTTTCGGCAAAAAGCAAAAGGATAGACGATTTTTATCGCAAAAAGGAAGGAAGGCGAAGCTTCATGACCCAGGTAACCAAGCGCGCGCTCGCCGCGTCGCTCAAAAAGCTGCTGTCGCAAAAAACGCTCGACAAGATCACGGTGATCGATATTGCCGAAGACTGCGAAGTGAACCGGCAGACGTTTTACTACCACTTCAAAGACATCTACGATCTGATCGACTGGATCTATACGAACGAAGCCGCGAAAGCGCTGGACGGCAAAAAGACGTACGGGACGTGGCAGCAGGGCTTCCTGCATATTTTCGAATACGTGCTGGACAACCGGAACTTTGTGCTGAACACCTATCATTCCGTCAACCGCGAGTATCTGGAACGCTATCTGCACCAGGAGACGGTTGCGCTCTTGATGGGCGTGATCGAAGAGAAAGCGGCGGGAATGAACGTGCGAGAAGACGACAAAGCGTTTATCGCCCACTTCTATAAATACGCGTTCGTCGGGCTGGTGCTGGACTGGCTCAAAAACGGGATGAAAGAACAGCCGCACGACATCGTCGGACGTCTCAGCGTGCTGATCCACGGCGATTTCGCGGGGGCGCTGGAGCGGTTTGAGGGCGGAGGGTTTACGGTTTAATAAAAAAACACCCGCCGGTTGCGCTGCAAGCGGCGGGTGTGGGCGTTCTGAGAGCAGGGGAAGCTTACTTAGTCGAAGTAACCGCCTTCGCGAAGATCGTCCAGAAGAAACGGGTTGGATGGATTCCAGCCGAATTGTTTCCTCGTTTGTTCGGACGAAACCGGCGCATCGAGTTCGGCGAAGTGCCTGAACCAGCCAAAGTGCCCGGACGCTTCGTCCGGGGAAATAGAGACTGTGGGAACCCCGAGACTGCGGCCTATAGCAGAGGCAATCTCGCGGAAAGGAATGCGGGAGTCGGCGGCGGCGTGCAGACGCGCGCCGGGAGTCCGGTTAGCGAGCGCGAGACGATACAGCTTGGCTGCATCGAGCCGATGAACGGCGCTCCAGCAATTTTCCCCGTTCCCGATATAGGCCGAAACCCCTTTTTCGCGCGCAATATCGATAAGCAGCGGAATAAAGCCGTGGTCTCCTTTTCCATGTACAGTGGGAGAAAGACGAACGACGCCGATATTTACGCCCTGCGCGGCGACCATGTCCGCAGCCTGCTCGGTTAAAACGCGCGGGAATTGTTCGGGAGTAAAGACCGGTCGATCTGTTTCGTAGGCCAGCCTGCCGGGAGCAACCAGCGCCGTGCCCGAAGTGACGATAAAAGGACGCGACGTTCCTTGCAGCGTTTCTCCGATAGCCCGGATTGCCTGACCGTCCTTTTCCGCGTTTTGACGCTGTTTGGCGGCATCGTCATTTTCGCTAAATGCGGTGTTGTACCCTGCATGAATGACCGCATCGCATTCATGGGCGCCCCGGCGCAGAGTTTCCAGGTCGTTCAAGTCTCCGCGCAGTACGTCGATTCCGGCTTTGCCGAGCTTGGCTGCCGACTGTTCGGAACGGGCAAGCCCCAGGACCCGATGACCGTGATCCGCAAGTTCCCGCAGAACCGCCGAGCCGACAAAACCCGTGGCTCCCGTCAAAAAAATTCTCATTGTTTTTGCCTCCATTTCAGTACAGGTCGAATCTGTAATCCATACAATACGCCACCGCGCTTCTCGCAGCCAGAACGGCATTTATAGCAGCAGAGTGCATACTACTATTGAAAATATTAGGATAAACGCGCGACAATACGGAGGGGATTCCATGGATAAACCATCGAGAAGAAAAGAACTCGCAGATTTTCTGCGTACGCGCAGACAGCGCCTTGCGCCGGCCGATGTCGGTTTGAATATCGATACATCGCGCCGCCGGACGCCCGGATTACGACGCGAGGAAGTAGCCGGTTTATCGGGGATTTCGCTCCCCTGGTACACGGCATTGGAGCAGGCCAAAGATATCCGGGTGTCCGAGCAGGTGCTGCTCAGCCTCGCCGGAACGCTTCAACTAAGCGAAGACGAGCGGAATCACTTTTTTATTTTGGCAAACGCGGCCTCTTCGGCGCCCGTGTTGACATCGGAAGAACCGATTTCACCGATCCTTCAGCAGATTCTCGACAGGTTCGGTACTTACCCCGCCTATATATCCAATGAAAAATGGAACGTGATTGCCTGGAACGAAGCAGCCAAAGCGTTGTTGGGAGACTTTGACCGGCATGAAGAAATCGAAACGAATATTCTTTGGCGTATCTTTATGCTGGAAACGAATAAACGGCAGATTGTGAATTGGGATCAATTCGCGGCTTCGCTGGTTGCACAGTTTAGAAGCCGGTATGCCGTTTATATCGATGATCCCTGGTACACCTACCTCGTCCATCGATTGATGGAGGCCAGCGCTGATTTTCGGATGTTCTGGGAGCGGCACGACGTTTCGAAGACCCAGGCGGGCAAAAAAGATTTTATTCTTCCGAAGGTCGGCCTGCTGGAGTTCAATCACACCACGTTTTCCGTTTCCGAAAATACCGACTTTGTCATGGCTGTTTATACGCCGGCTGCGGGGACTCCGACCGATCAGCGAATGAAGGAGTGGATGGCTTTAACCGTCGATGAGCATAATTGAAAAGAAAGCAAAAGCGCGAAGAAGTATCGGAGCAAAATAAAATACTTCAAATAAATACGTTCAATAATTTGGTATAATTAGTATTAGAACGAATAGATCCTGTTTATTGATGCGGCAGAGCGCAATCGGATATGGGATGAAAATATGAAATGAAGAGGTCGTTCCATGAAATTTTCGTTTGAGATCGGATATCGGGAAAAGCACGTCGTGGAGTTTGAATTCAATCAAATCGTAGGGAACCTGAGTATCAAAGTCGATGGCCGAGAAGAAATGAGCGATTTCCAAACGATGTCTTTCAGCCTGGTCAAGACCTATGAATTCGAAGTCGGGTACGAAGAGAGACATTGGATCAAGATCGATAAGATCAGGAAGCTGCTGCTGGCCGGATTCAGGAAAACCAAATACGAAGTGTATGTGGATGGAACCTTTTTCAAAGAATACGAAGGGAGATGAGACTCTGATCAAAGGAATTCTGTTCGACTTGGACGGGACGCTGCTGGATCGCGATCATCCCGTCAACGACGTTGAAGCGGGTATCTGTGCCGGCATGAATGGAGAGGAGTACTGTCGATGAACAAAGCTAAAATCCCTGCCAAAACATTTTTCATTATATTCGGCCTGAATTTCTTGAGCGGTCTGCTGATGATAAATAACTACAGCGAAAAACGGGGGATGATGATTCTCGGTTTTTTGATTATGACCGTTTCCGCGATATTTCTAATCCTCACAGGAAAAGAGCTGTACAAAGCAAGAACCCGAAAAGCGAAGATGTGAGCGTGCTGGATCGAATCCGGACAAATCCTCCAAAGCAGGTGAACCATGAACAAAACCTTCACTCAAGTTAGGCCGTGTACGCAAACTCAGCGACGTGCATCTTTAGCTGCCTTTTCGCCCTCCTCTGCGTCACTTTCCCTTGACGTGCCCCGGCACGCCTTCGAAAAAGTTCCTTGATGAGAACGAAAATTCAGCTCAATCTGCGTCCTTCGGAGTTTGCGTACACATCCTAAAAAAGCCGAAGCGGATTACCATGAGAAATTTTACGAGGAAACGCCTCTTTTTCAGCCCGGAAGCTGGTTGTCCAGGCCTGTTCAGATTGTAATGGATTTATTGGAGCGGTTGAATCTTGAAAAAGTCAGCGTGCTCGATCTGGGCTGCGGCGTGGGCCGGAACAGCATCCCGATCGCTCAAAGAATCCAGGAGTTCGGCGGAACCGTACATGCGGTGGATCTGCTGCCGGTCGCGATCGACAAATTGTCGGCATACATAGGAGAGTACAACGTTCAGGGAGCGATAACCGTTGAGGCCGCGGACGCGGAATATTACGGGATCGCTTCCGAAGCCTACGATTACATCGTGGTCTGCTCGTGCCTGGAACATGTTTCGAACGTCCAAGCTTTTCGCGCGGTCGTGGAAAGAATGATCCGGGGAACGCAACGAAACGGGATCAACTGCGTTCTTATCAATACGGAAGTGAAAGAGTACGATCCGGAGAGCGGCGTGGAACAAGACGGGTTAATTGAGTTGAATTTGCCGACCGGGGAGGCTTTGCGTCTACTGCGGGAGCTGTACGCCGGCTGGGAGATCCTGATCGAGAAACACGTTCCCCAAACCGTACACGAACACAAACAGGGCAAACAAATCGAATTCAGGGGAGTCTGGGTAACGTTTGCGGCTCAAAGAAAGGGTGCGGGCTAATATGAAATTTGGATTCGCCAAAACGGGGCTGGTCTTTATCCTGCTTGCCGCGGCTCTAACGGGATGCGGAAGCGGGAGCGGCAAAGCGATCAGTTCGTCGACGATGTTTATCCGCGTGACGCAAAAAGATCATTCGGAAGACTACAAGACAAAGTGGATCGTCGGATATAATTCCAGCGCCGAAGACGTACAGGAAGTGCAGATCGAAGTCGACGACGACAACCTCTGGAATCTAATCGAAACGAACGAAGAGTATTTTGTAACCTACGAGGGATATGAGAACGGCCGATATGTCATCGAACAGATTAATCATCCGGGAGACGAAGATCCTTTAAGATAATTTAGATCGGGTGTCCGCCGCGAGCGCCAACTCTAGACAAATCGCCGCCAATGTCCAAAAATTCGGCATCGGGCGGCGATTGTCTATAGGTTCCTTTTTTCAAAAAGCCTATGCTGTGAGCATATTCCGAAGATATACCCCACAACGAATTCATGGAGGGAATGCTCATGTATTACAGCAGCGGCAATTACGAAGCGTTCGCAAGACCGATGAAACCGGAAGGCGTGGACGGCAAATCGGCGTATCTCGTCGGGGCGGGGCTGGCGTCGCTCGCGGCGGCGTGTTTCCTGATTCGCGACGGACAGATGAAAGGATCGCGCATCCATATCCTCGAAGAATTGAACCTGGCGGGCGGGGCGCTCGACGGCGGCGAAGAGAAAAACAAAGGCTTCGTGATCCGCGGCGGACGCGAGATGGAAGACCATTTCGAATGTCTGTGGGACCTGTTCCGCTCGATCCCGTCGCTGGAAACGGAAGGCGCTTCGGTGCTGGACGAATTCTACTGGCTGAACAAAAAGGACCCCAATTGCTCGCTGATGCGCGCCACCGTGAACCGGGGCGAAGACGCGCATACCGACGGCAAATTCGGACTGAGCGAAAAAGCGTCGATGGAGATCGTCAAGCTGTTTATGACCCGCGACGAAGACCTGTACGACCGCAAGATTACAGATGTGTTTACCGAAGAATTCTTCGCGTCGAACTTCTGGCTGTACTGGCGGACGATGTTCGCGTTCGAAGACTGGCACAGCGCGCTCGAAATGAAGCTTTACATCCAGCGGTTTATCCATCATATCGGCGGGCTGCCGGACTTCTCCGCGCTCAAGTTCACCAAGTACAACCAGTTCGAATCGCTCGTTCAACCGATGTTGAAATACCTGGAAGAGCATGACGTGCATTTCGTATACGATACCCGCGTGACCAACGTCGTCTTCGAGCAGCGCGGCACGCGCAAAGTGGCGGCGAAGATACAGTGCGTGCGCGGCGGGCAGCCGGAAACGATCGATCTGACCGAAGAAGACCTGGTATTCGTGACCAACGGAAGCTGTACGGAAAACTCGTCGCTCGGCGACCATGCCCACGCGCCGGTGCTGAATACGCAGTCGGGCGAAGGCGGATGCTGGCAGCTGTGGCGCAACATCGCGGCGCAGGACGATTCGTTCGGCCGCCCGGACAAGTTCTGCACGAATATCGATGCGACCAAATGGGAATCGGCGACGGTGACCACGCTGGACGACCGGATTCCGCCTTATATTGAAAAAATCTGCCGGCGCGATCCGTTCAGCGGCAAAGTGGTCACCGGCGGCATCGTCAGCGTCAAAGATTCGAGCTGGCTGATGAGTTGGACGCTGAACCGCCAGCCGCATTTCCAAAAGCAGCCGAAAGACCGGCTCGTGGTCTGGGTGTACGGATTGTTCCCGGACGTGCCGGGCGATTATATCAAGAAGCCGATGAGCGAGTGCACGGGCGAAGAGATCACGGCCGAATGGCTGTATCATATGGGCGTGCCGGTCGAAGAGATCCCGGATATGGCCGCGACGGGCGCCAATTGTATTCCGTGCATGATGCCTTATATTACGGCGTTCTTTATGCCCCGCGCCGCGGGCGACCGGCCGAAGATCGTGCCGGACGGCTGCGTGAACTTTGCTTTTATCGGACAGTTCGCCGACACGGAGCGCGACACGGTGTTCACGACCGAATACTCGGTGCGGACCGCGATGGAAGCCGTGTATACGCTGCTCGGCGTAGACCGCGGCGTGCCGGAAGTGTTCGCGTCCGAGTTCGATATCCGCGTGCTGCTGGACTCGACCTCGAAGATGATGGACGGCAGGAAGCTGACCGACCTCAAGCAGCCGGTGCTGCTGAAGCTGATCGAGCAGGGCGTGCTGCGGAAAGTATCGGGCACGGTGATCGGGGATCTGTTGAAGAAGTACGGGATTGTGTGATTCTATAATTTTTTATAATTCAAATAAAAAGGCGCTTCACAGTATAACTTAACTGAGGCGCCTTTTAATATTTTTTTCTTCTTCAGACACATGCAATTGGTCGATTATTATAGTCTTCATACCTCTATAAATATTTTTTCTTTAAATAAAAGTAACGGGAATATATAAGTCGGTACTTTCTTCTTTCCTAAGGCCTAAATGTATGTATCTGCCACATTTCTGATTATAAAACATAAATTCGGCATTAATGCTGCTGCGAGCAATTTGAGGATTGAATACGATACAGGTTGGTTCATAAACTAAAGAATAAATAAAAGGGAAAAATAAGATTCTGCTAATTCCGGACTCATAAGCTCCCAAGTTTGCTTCCTTAAACATACTGAGCGTAAGTTTACCTGATTGAAGTTCGTTAAATCCTTTACGCCCTTTATAATGGGAACCGGTTTTTAAATACTGAATTCCTAGCAGATGAGGTAGATCTGTTCTTTTAAAATGAAGTTTAATATGCGAAACAGAATGTCTTACTTTGTAATCAAAAATTTTGTTGCATAAATATTGTTCGTAAAAAGAAGCTAAAGTTTGTGAATTTAAATTTTCTTCCGTAGGAACCTGCTCTAAACTAGCTAGATCGGCAACTGATAGATTCATAATTTCCCCTAACTAAAGAATCGACCTCGATTATAATCAAGGTCGATTCGCATTATAGAAAATTGGCAGCGGCAGAGAACATCTCCCTGCGGGATAGGAATGGTATTTTTTTTCACTAAAGTAGATTGAAAATTGAATATCACCACTTTAATACCCCCAAGCGGGTACGCGAGAGTGCCCTTCCGCGTAAGAAATCTCTATGGATTCTTGTAAATTATACATGAATAACTAGCATTTTTCAATAATTGGGCGAGAAAAATCAATGTATGTTACTTCACCCCAAGCCGCATCCGATAGCTGAACAGCATATCTTTTGCCTCGCCGCCAAAAAATTCGTCCGCCTGCCGCCGGAATTCTTCCGCCATATCCGCCACATCCTGCGCGCCGCGCTTGATCGCGGTCTGGTGACCGCCCTGGCTGAGCGCGATACTCGTATACCGCTCGGCGTCGCAAACTTCCCAGTTGTGGAACACGATTTCGCGCGAGTAGCGGAACAGGCCGGAGTCGCGAATCTGCCGCAAATGCTCGTCTTTCGAGCGTTTATGCGCCTGCTCCCGCTCCGGGGACAATTCCGCCGCGCGGCGGTCGGACCGTTCGTTCAGCGCCAGATAGGCGGCTTCGATCTCCTCGTTCAGCACGGGCGGCCAGTCGCAGTCGTAAGCGGCGAACACGCCGCCGGGGCGCAGCACGCGCGAAAATTCGGCCAGCGACGGCTGCGGGTCCATCCAGTGAAACGACTGCGAGCAGGTAATCAGGTCCGCCGATCCGTCCGGCAGCTCCAGATCGTCGGAGTAGCCTTCGCGAAACGACAGCTTGTCCGGACTTCCCGCCGCGCGCCATTTCTCCTCCGCGACTCCTCGCATATCCGGGCTCGGCTCGATGCCGACGATTTGTTCCGCGCGGTCCAGCCACAGGAAGGTGGACAGGCCGGTTCCGCAGCCGACATCCACGACGGTTTGGGGCGGCTCGCCCAGATACATTTCCAGAATGCGCACCACTTCCTCGGGCGCCGCCGGACGGTTGCGGTCGTACAGACTGCCGAATCCTTTGAAACGCTCCACGTTGTTTTTGCGTACATGCTCCAGCATGGCGTTCTCACTCCTTTTCGGTTTCTTTTTCTTTCAATATTATGGCACAGATTGCGTTAACGATCACCTCCGCCGCGGCGTTTATAAGCAAAGGACCGTTTGCATAACCTTTTATGAAAAAGAGGAAATCAGGAAAGAACAGGGAATCGTTATGTAAGAACCGAAAGATGGCGAAATAAGAAAGCGTCAAAGGAGATCGAAGATGAACTATTTTGGGGAATTGAATATGTTCAGTCTGCTGGCCGCGCTGCCGATCACGATATTTGCGGTAAGAACCGAAGAAAATTCGCTGAAGCGGGAGTGTGCGGGATGTTCTTTTTTGCGCTTTCCATAGCGGGGCTGTTGGTCACTCTATTCAAATTGGTTATTTACGGTACGCTGTTTCTGTGTATTTTTATTCCGCTGCAAGTGTTCTGGATTAGATATTGTATCAAATCGCAAGTTCCCAAATCTCATCGAGTCAGAATTACGCTTTTCATCTGGGGCGCGTTCTTCACTCTGCTGCTGTGTGCGGTGCCGCTCACCCCTACGGCAATTCTTGAACGGGGAGACGAGTACACGCAATACTCGCATTGATTTTCTCCAATCGAAAGAGATCCCGGACATGGCCGCGACGGGTGCCTGCTGTATTCCGTACACGATGCTTTGTATTACGGCGTTCTTCATGTCCCGCACCGTGGGCGACCTGCCGAAGATCGTACCGGACGGCTGCGTGAACTTCGCTTTTATCGAGTAGTTCGATCTCCGCCGCGGCGTTCAGTATGGAGAAGCTTCCAAAAATGACAAACAAGGAGGAACCCTGATGTGGATGCTCATCCTGATTGCCGTGGCCGGTTTGTTTGTTGTCGGTGTAATCGCGGCCGCGCTCGGCCGGCGGCTGATCAGCCCGGCGGCAATCATCGTTAATCTGCTGCTGATTGCGCTGATATTCGGATTGGGACATGCTGGGAGCGTAGAGCCCGGCGATCCGTCCGGCAACGGCAATCCCGCGCTGCTGCTCACGATCCCGCTGCTTATTCTGGGTTTTACGCTGATCTTCCAAATCGCTTGGCTCACCCCTTTTCGGCGCTTGCGTTCCCGGCTGCTGCTGGTTGTGCTGTTCGGTCTGCTGGCTCATCAGGCCGCGGGCTTCGAGATCCAGGCGATGCGTTATCGGCAGCTTCGGACCCGGATTGCGGAAGCGCTGCAAGATCGAACGGGAGAGCTGGATGCGCATCAGCTGGAGTCGGTTGCATCCGGCGGCCTGCTGTCCATTCATCTGAACAGCCACTTTTTTCATACCAATACGTACCTGCTGTTCGTCGGCTGGGCGGCGATCGCGGCGGTGGCTGCGCTGCTGATCCGCAAAGCGGTCGTCGAACGGCAGAGCGGGAGGATATCATGAAACCATTCCAAACGTCGTACCGGCATCTGCACATTCTCGGTGCATCCGGCTCCGGCGCAACTACGCTCGGCCGGGCGCTGAGCGATAATCTGCCGCATACGGTGCTCGACGGCGACGATTATTTCTGGGCGCGTAAATTCGACGAGGCCCGGCCGCCCGAAGAGCGGGCCAGGCTGCTGGAAGCCGATCTGGATCGGCACGAACGCTGGATGCTGACCGGAGCGGTATGCGGCTGGGGCGACGACTTTAAGCCGTTATTCGACTTCGTCGTTTTCCTGCATGTGCCGCCCGAGGAGCGCCTGGCCCGGCTGCGGGCGCGCGAGATCGAGCGTTACGGCGAAGACGTGCTGCCCGGCGGGCGAATGCACCGGGAATCGCAGGAATTTCTCGAATGGGCGGCGCTGTACGACCATGCGGGCGAAGAAGTGCGCAGCCTCAAGCTGCACGAACGCTGGATGGCGGACCTGACCTGCCCGATCCTGCGGATCGAAGGCTCGCACAGCGTCGAAGAGCGGGTGAAGTTGGTGCTGGAAGAACTGGGCGGCCGCAGGATGCGTTGATCTACATGCCTGTATAAAAGGAGTGAATCAAACATGAACGAGAAGCAGGAACGCACCCTCGTAACCGGAGGCGCGGTAATCCGGGATGGAGCGGGATGCCTTCTATTGCAGCAAAGATCGGATTACGGCGCATGGGGACTGCCGGGAGGAGGTATGGAACCGGGGGAAACGATCGAGCAAACGATGCGGCGCGAAGTGCTTGAAGAAACGGGGCTCGAAGTGACGGACTGCTCGCTGCTCGGCATTTATACGGGACCGCGCATGCGCTACGAATACCCGGACGGCGGACGCGTAGTCTTCGTGATGTTTATTTTCGAAGCAAAAGTCGATCTGGACGGGAAGTTGGAGGAAGACGGACGCACGCTGCGATTCAGGGACACGGAAAACGAGTCGCTGCGTCTGGAATTTCGCGCTCCGGCCGATATAACGCTCGAAGAAATCAGCTCGGTGCAGCGCCCGGTATTCGAGGATTTGCGAAGCGGCCGGTCGGACGTGCTGCGTACATAAGAGTTTGAAGAAAGCGAAGAAAATGGAGAAAACGGAGCGTGCGGCATGGGGATTTTGCTGGCTTTTTTGATCATGGGGATATTCGCTTTGATCTTTTTTCTGTTGGGACTTGGTTTTTTCGTCGGAATCTTCGTGCTGGGTTTTCTGGCCTGGCGACACTGGCATGTGCGCATTCCGTTTCGAGACCGGCAGGAGAGGCGTATCGGTTATGTACTGGGGCTGATCGTGTGGGGACTGCTCGTGCTGACGGCTTTTATTTATACGATGTCCCTGTTCAACAATTGACGCTTGATTGACGGGGAACGGAAAACCGCGATTAGGACCGACGGTATTCGAGGATTTGCGGCGCGGGGAGCTGCTGGAGTTTATCGGAATTATTACACGAACGATGAATGATGGGGGAACGAGAAGATGAGCACGGATTATCATTGGAACAGCCGGATCGAGTATTTAAAAGAGTCCAGAGGTTCGATGTGGAATGATGATTATCTGGAATTTCTGGTAGAGCGGGTGTGGAAGATCGACAGGCCGGTCAGCGTAGTCGATTATGGCTGCGGACTCGGGTTTATGGGTGCGATTCTGCTGCCGATTCTGCCGGAAGGCAGTACGTATACCGGTATTGACAAAGGCGGCGGCCTGATCGAAGAAGCCCGCTCTTTGTTTGAAGACTCGCCGTGGGAAGCGACGTTTATCCAGGCGGATCTGGAAGATTACGAGCCGCGGGCCGACTACGATCTGGCTGTCTGCCAGTGCGTGCTCCAGCATATTCCGCACGCCGGGATCATCCTGGACAAAATGAAGCGCTCCGTCGTACCCGGCGGCCGGGTAGTGTGTATAGAGCTCAGCCGGGATGTCGGGAATGCGGCGATCTATTTGGACGGGCTGGATTACGCGGGACTGAATGTATTGGGCGCGGCGCAGAAACTGCGCAGCCGGGACCTGGAACGCAGCGGCAAAGACTTCTGTATCGGCGTTAAAATGCCCGTCTATATGCAGCAAGCGGGACTGGAGCAGATCGGGGCGCGCATGAACGACCGAGTCACATTTGTGAATCCGCATGGCGAACAGGAGGAATACCGGCGCAATTTGAATTCGTTTCTCGCCGACTACTCGACCGTAATGGAGATGACCGAAGATCGCCGCTCCGATGTTGTCCGCCATCTGGTCGAGCGCGGCTTGAGCGAGGAGGAAGCGGTGATCGTGTTTGAATGCGAACGGTCCATGGCGGAATATTTGCGCGAGCATCAAGATAAGATCTCTATCGTGGACGCAGGCTGTTTGTTTATCTCGTACGGAATCAGGCCGGCGCTGTGACGGTGAAACGAAGCGAGACCTACTGGAACGAAGCTTTCGCCGATCCGTCGTTTCGCCCGGAGCACGACGGCTGGCTGGAGCGCTACGAGCCTCTGCTGGACCGAAACGCCGGACCAATTCTCGATCTGGGCTGCGGGCTCGGGCACAATGCGCGAACGCTGCATGCGGCGGGATATCCGGTGATCGCCTGCGACCTGTCGGAGACGGCGCTGGAGCGGCTGCGGCGCGAGCAGCCGGAACTTCCGGTGCTGCGTATGGATATGGCGGCGGGACTTCCTTTTGCGGACGGTTCGCTTCAAGCGGCGGTCGCCGACCTCAGCCTGCATTATTTTGACGAAAAAACGACGTTCGGCATCGTCCGCGGCATCCGGCGCGCGCTGCGCGAAGACGGGCTGCTGCTGTGCCGGCTGAACGCGGTGGAGGAGCTGAAGCGCGCCCCCGATCCGTCGCCGACCGACGAGCCTTATCTGTACGAAAGCGAAGGGATTTTGCGGCGCTTTTTCGACCGGGAGCAAATTGAACGCTTCTTCCCGATCGCCGAATGGGAGCCGCTGCATGTGCAGGAGTACGAATCGGATCGTTACGGACGCGTCAAGCGGCTGTGGGAAGTCGGGCTCAGGATGATTTGACCGCACGCGGCGGCGGGTAAAGCATCGGAAGAAGGCAAGTAAGGGGAGGCGAGCCGCGATGAGCGTACGATCCAAAGGCAAACGCAAGATCGTCCGAAACGGCAGGCTTTTTTACTGGAAAGTTGGTGAAGACCTGGAAGATGAGGGACGCATCAAGCTCCGGCTGATCTCGGACGACCGCAGGCTGGTTGTCACGTACGAAGTGGGGCAGTCCGCTTCGGGCCTCGCCAGGCCGATGATGGTCATAGAAGGCAAGGAATTTGCCGGTTTGGAAGACCGCGAAGACGTCCGGTGCGTCGTGCGAACTCCGGTGTGGGACGATGCGATCATCACGCCCGGTCTGGTGGGAACAATCATCGACTGGTGCGCCGCGCCGAAAGAATCGGTCGAGATCATCGAAGGCTATAACGCTTTTGAAGCTCTGCGCGGCGATTTTTTCTGGCGGCCGGAGGCGGATTGAAAAAAGCTTGAACATTCCAATCGAAAAGGAGAACGAGAATCAATGGACGATCGATCGGCGTACGGAGGATACGAAACGGACAGGCGCTCTTACGGCATGTCGCGGGGATACGGGTACTGGGACTTTTTGAAATATCATCTGCTGCTGCTCGCGCTTCCGACGGCGGTCGCCGTGCTGCTGCTGACGCTGACGCAGATGCACAATATCATGCAGCTGTTTAACTTGTTCGCGCTGACGATGCAGTTTCTGGCCGGCGCGGGCGACGAGATTTCGCAATATCAATGGATCGACGCGCTGACCGGTCTGTTCCAGCTGCTGGCGATCGGCGTGCTGGCGGGACTGGTCGTACGCGTGATCGCGTCGGGACTTTTTTTCCTGCCGGGTCTTGCGCTGCGCGGACGGATGAATCTCGGCACCGTGATGAAAACGGGGCTGCGCTACTTTTTTATCACCTTTTTCATTATGCTGCTGTTCGGTTTCGCGATCGGGATCGTCAATTCGATTCTGTCGGCGATTCCGGTCTTGAACGTGATCTTCGTCGTGCTGGCGGTCTATCTTCAATCCATGCTCAGCGTGTACTACGATTACTGGTTCTCGTACAATCAGGCCGCCGGACGGCCGATCGCGAGCGGACCGGCCGAGCGTTTCCGCGTTCTGTTCGGCAGCGATCGCCACTTTCTGCTGTATGCGCTGCTGCTGGCTTTGTCGTATACGCTGCTGGTGTCGATCTTCGTCAAACCGTATATTCAGCTCAAGATCGCGCAGCGGATGGGGATGTAAGGAAACTGGATTTCAAAAATAAACCGGAAGCCGCAGTCTCTGCAATCGAGGCGGGCTTCCGGTTTATTTGCGTATGAAAAAACGTCAAAGCCGCTCGATCCGCCGCAGATAATAATCCCGCAGTTTTTCTTTCAGGGACGCCGGCTCCAGAATCCGCAAAGCCTCGCCGAAGCCCGCCAGATAATCCAGCATAAACCCGGTTTCCTGCGGTTCGTAGCTGCCGGTCAGATACAGCGAGCCGCGTTCGCGGACCAGCTCCATCGTCGGATAAAGCGAGCGTTTCAGCCGGGCTTCGTCCGCCTCCGCCGCCCGGCAGCGGAAATAAACCGCTTCTGACGAGGGCTGCCGCAGCGTATGCGCGCTGCGCAGGTCGAGACTTTCCCAGCCGGCCGCCGGCTCGGCGTCCGACGGTTCGACCGAGCGGATACGGTCGCAGCGGAACACGCGGTATTCGCGTTTGTCCAGATCGAAAGACCGGCAGTACCAGCTTCCGCGCGCGGCGTAGACGGCGAAAGGCTGAATATGCCGGCTGGCGGATTTACGCCCGGGCGACGCGTACAGAATGCGCAGCGTCCGGCCGCGGACCGCCGACCGCAGCAGTTCTTCCAGGTACTCGCCCGGCTCCGCCTGCTCGCCGTGCACGAACGCTACCCGATGCCGGAAGCGCTCGATTTCTTCCCGCTGTTCGGGCGACAGGATATCCAAAAACTTGGCGTCGATCGCCTGCAGCGAAACGTTGAACGGCTCGCCCGAGAAGCTGCGCAGCGCCTGCATCGCAAAATACAGCGCCAGCAGTTCGCGGTCGTTAAACGAAACGGGCGGCAGCGACGCCGTTTCGAGCAGACGGTAGCCGCCGCCGCGTCCGTGCTCCGCATACAGCGGCAGCCCGATCTCTTCGAGCGAAGCCACATCGCGCAGCGCGGTGCTGCGGGAAATGCCGAATTCGTCCATCAGCTCGCGCAGGGTGAAGCGGCGTTTGCGGTAGACAAAACGCTGCATCACGCCCAGGCGCTCGGCTTTGGTCACGGGACAGCCTCCTTTTCGCGTAGATTCGCTCCGCCTCGCAGCTTCGCCGCCAGCCGGACTTTCTGCAAGATTACAGATAAAAGGGTCCAGGTTTTGACACCTTTGTTGCCTATACTTCTTAGTGTAACCCAATCGAAGAGGAGGAATCATCATGACCCCGAATTCCAATAAGCAGGCTGCGTCAACGTTCGAAGTCATTCCGTTTCTGTCGCTGAACGGCCGCGCCGCCGAAGCGATTGCATTCTACGTCCGGACCCTGGATGCCGAGATTCTGCTGAAAGTCAGCTATGCGGACATGGCGGGAAGAGACGAATCGTTTACCTTTGAAAAAGGACAGGAAGACTACGTCACGCATTCCGTGCTGCAAATCGGCAGCGGCAAGCTGATGCTGGCCGAAGAAGAGATGGATCGGACGCGGCCGTGGAGCGCGGGCAACGACTTCTCGCTGTGCATCCAGTCGCGGGATCATGCGGAGATCGAACGCTTGTACAACCGCTTGACCGCCGACGAGCGGGTAACGGTGCTGTCGCCGCTGGCTCCGAATTCGTTCAGCTCCGGCTACGCCGCCGTGCGCGATCCGTTCGGCGTGGTGTTTCAGTTTACGGTGACGCGGCATGAGTTCTGAGGCGCCAATCTCCACTTTAATCTCGACTCGGCTCTTATTTCCGAGCCGGTAGGTTTCGATTTCAATATCGCCTTCGGCTCCAATCAGGGTTCCGGATTTCGAAATAACGGCACACGTACACTTATTCTCCTCGAATTTGCGTCTTTTGGCGAAATAGCTGCGCTCATACCGTTAAATCGCCGATTTTCCGCCTCTATGGAGCTTTTTTCGGCAAATAGTTGTACGTGAGCGCTTATTTTAAAATAACGCGGCCGCTTCTACAAAATAGGTGTACCTGCGGTTACTACTTAGCACCCCACCAGCGAGGTACGGTGGCGTAAGGCGTAGGTCAACGAATCGAGGAGCGGTTTGCCCTGTTTCATCAAGGTCGAAATCACCGAGCGCAGCCGAGCAAATTGTTTCGCTCCCTGCTCGGTCCGAAAACAGCCGGATACCTTCTGTTTCACCTTCGTCATGCGAATGTCCCGTTCGGCCTGGTTGTTGTCAAACGGCACCCGGGCATCGGAAAGAAACCGGAGGATCGCCGGTTTTTGCGCGTTCATTCGGTTGCCGAGATTGCTCGCTTTGCTGCCCATTTTTCGTCCGCGGGGTCCGGTTTTTTCCCGAAGCTCGTCTTGCGCCCATTCCGCTTCGCCGCTTTTTAGAATCGCGTCGTAGCGGGCTTCCCACTTGCCAAGTCCGGCCTCGGTCAGCGGCTGCTGCGCGCTGCGGCTCGCTTTGGCCGTTTTCCAGGCTTCCTGCAGAAAGGCATGCATCTGGCTTGCCCAGGCATGCCCGTCATGCTCGGCAATGCCCTGACATTCGCGAAGCAAGTGCGCGCCGCACAGCGCGTGTTCGAAGCGGTAATGCGTCTTGAAATACGACGCATAGCTGTC
>NZ_JAULSA010000060.1 GCF_030518235.1 Saccharibacillus sp. CPCC 101409
AATCTCCGGATCAACGCTTACTTACAGCTCCCCGAAGCACTATCGCGGTTCGTCGCGTCCTTCATCGGCTCCTGGTGCCTAGGCATCCACCGTGCGCTCTTACTTGCTTAACCAATCGCTACGTGATGCCGCTGTATGTTCCGCTTGGTTTGGTTTCCTTCATCATTCGAAGATGAATCTTCGCCGAAAGGAAAACAAAATCCAAAAGTCGCGCACATCGCCATCACTTCGCTCTTCGTATTTTGAAATAGGTCTTCCACTTTACCCTCGCTGACACGCAGCTCGGAGAAGAAGAGATATTCCAGACGCAAAGTTATCGTTTCGGTATCCAGTTTTCAAGGAACAACTGACTTCATTGAAGTCAGATCGTTGGTTCATTTTCGGTTCATCACGGATTGTGCGAATGAAAAGGAATCAAGCAAGTTTCGAAAGAGTTTCCTCTCTCAAAACCGGATAGTGAAGGGAGTCTCTTATTTGTGATTCCCGAGAGAGAAGCGGGATGGAATGCCTGCGTTGCAGCAGACGATTCTCCATAGAAAGGAGGTGATCCAGCCGCACCTTCCGATACGGC
>NZ_JAULSA010000061.1 GCF_030518235.1 Saccharibacillus sp. CPCC 101409
CGGCACCAAGAAGAAGAACATGGTTGCTTACGATTACACGAACGCGACCGACTTTTCCGATTCTGCCCAAACTTCTTCCACGGTAAAACGCACCTCCGTCGGCGATCCGAACGGTGTCGGCGCAAACGAGAAGATCAGCGAAACGACCGTTCTGAACGCGGATCATCTGGCGGTTAAGGAAACGCGCGAGAAGACTGGCGAATACAAAAAGCAGATCGACACGGTCTACGACCCGGATCAGCAGCTTGCGGTCAAGATCACCGAGACGGATACGGACTATACGCAGAAACCGGAGAAGACCGGTACCAAAATCAACGCGTATACGTACGATCAGTTCGGCAACGTCCTGACGTATACCAATCCGCTCGGCCATATCAGCAGCTACACGTATGCGTCCAACTATCCGGGCCTGCTTACTTCCGAGCGCAATACGGTTTCCGGCGTGGTCACGGACGATGTTTCGTACACTCCTGATTCGGCGCTGCCGCATATCGCGAAGACGGTGCAGAACTATACCGACGATAGCGGACAGGCGAGCT
>NZ_JAULSA010000062.1 GCF_030518235.1 Saccharibacillus sp. CPCC 101409
TGCTCCAGCACATTCGGCGCAATCGGCAGGTCGTGGTTGGAATCCGTCGTTTGTACGCGAAACTTGCGGCTCACACAGGAGCGCAGGCCCATTTCACGCATGTACAGGCTCACGGTCCGAGTCGAAATCCGCAGCCCTTCTTTGCGCAGCAGCTTGGCGATTTTGGGGCTGCCGTACCGGCTTTCGTTATCCTCGAAGTGGTACGTAATCCGGACTTGGACACGGGTTTTTCGCTTCTTTTGCTCGCTTGGAATCTGCTGACGCCATTTGTAGAATCCGCTCCGGGAAACCTGGAGGACCTGGCACATCTTCTCGATTCGAAACTCGGAGCGGTGAGCTTCGATGAACTGAAATCTCAGTTCTTTTCTTTGCTGAAGATGTGCAGCGCCTTTTTTAGGATTGCCAGCTCCTCCTGTAAATCCTGTTTCTCCCGCTCGGAGGCTTGAAGTTTGGCTTCCATCTCCCGCAGCTTTTCGGGGTTCGCCGAAGCGACGGGTTCATGTTCGAATGACCGGTACTTGGTCATCCAGTTTTTCA
>NZ_JAULSA010000063.1 GCF_030518235.1 Saccharibacillus sp. CPCC 101409
GAAGGACGCGACGAACCGCGATAGTGCTTCGGGGAGCTGTAAGTAAGCGTTGATCCGGAGATTTCCGAATGGGGCAACCCAGCTGGACTCATACCCAGTTACCGATCGAGTGAATTCATAACTCGACGGAGGCAGACCGGGGGAACTGAAACATCTAAGTACCCCGAGGAAGAGAAAACAACAGTGATTCCGTCAGTAGCGGCGAGCGAACGCGGATTAGCCCAAACCAGAGAGCTTGCTCTCTGGGGTTGTAGGACGTCTCACATGGAGTGACAAAGGAGTAAGGTAGGCGAAGAGGTTTGGAACGACCCGCCAGAGCAGGTGACAGCCCTGTAGCCAAAAGTTTGCTCCCTCCGAGACGGATCCTGAGTAGTGCGGGGCACGTGAAACCCCGTATGAATCCGGCAGGACCATCTGCCAAGGCTAAATACTCCCTGGTGACCGATAGCGAAGCAGTACCGTGAGGGAAAGGTGAAAAGGACCTCGGAAGAGGAGTGAAA
>NZ_JAULSA010000007.1 GCF_030518235.1 Saccharibacillus sp. CPCC 101409
CCTCGATTCGTTGACCTACGCCTTACGCCACCGTACCTCGCTGGTGGGGTGCTAAGTAGTAACTACTCCTGCAGTTATTTTCGCAAAAGAGCGTTTTTAGAGAGAATTAAGTGTATCTGCGACGTTATTTTTCTCTAGGCGGTCGATGCTCGCTAACCCAGCGTCCGCACAACCCGATAAGGAGGGCAAGCATGAACAACATCGAAGCGATCGAACACCTGCTTAACGCTCCAATCCCGGCTTCACGTTTCGATCCCCATTTCGACTCCCGCGCCGATCCCGCCTCCCCGCCGGATGCCCGCCAAACCGCCGCCGCGATCAACCGCGTGCTGACGAAGATGGATCGCGGCGAGCGAATGACACTGAACGGCTGTTTATCCGCGCGGGCGCTGTCGAACCTCTATCCGATCCTGAACGATACCGTGCTGGAGCGGGAGGCCCGGGAACATATCGTATGGACGCATTTTTTGCACGAATCCAAACGGCGGGGCGAGATCTGGACAGACGAATTCGTGCAGCGGATCGTCGCGGAGTACCGGGCTAACCGCTATATCGCGGTGGAGAGTCTTGTCGTGCAGGGTTTGAAAGAAGACCGTGTTACCGAAACGCAGATCGAGCGGCTGGCGGAAGTCATGGAAGCCAAAGCTTTCGTCAAAGAATCGGCGGCGTTCCGGTGCAGGGAGAAAGTAAAAGCGGGCGGGGAATTGGACGCCGAAGAAGTGTCGCGTCTGCTGCGTCTGCGCGCGTTCTCTACGCTGGATTACGCGCTCGACCGGCGGGCGGTCCGGCCGGAAGCGCTGCGCCGCTTCGCCGAACCGGAAGCCGGCGAGCAGGATCGCAAAACGAAGGAGCGGCTGTTTGCCAAAGCGCGGTGGAACCGAAGCGCAGAGCCGAACGATTAGGAGGTTATGCCGATCTGCGGGACGCTCAAGCCCGGGCCGGTGGAAGCCTCGCACGGGCATAACTTCGCCTGTCATTTATATTCTTGTATATTCTTCATTCTTCTTAATTTTCGATTTCATCGCGGGATTCATCGTTTATTTCGGATCTCATTGTTTATTGGTTATTGAAGCATCCCCTATTTATTACTCTCGCAGAGGAAGGAAGAGATCCGTTATGTCGTTTGAGCAATTGACGCAGATCAGCGGTTTGAGCGGGTATGAAGGAGAAGTGCGAACGTTTATCGAGGAGCAGGTCGCTCCGTATGCCGACGAAGTAACCACCGACGCCATCGGCAATCTGATCGTGTTCAAGAAAGGAACCGGCGAACACAAGAAGACCATTATGGCCGCGGCGCATATGGACGAGGTAGGCTTCCAGGTCATCAAGATCGAGAAAGACGGACTGATCCGCATCAAGTTTCTCGGCTACTCCCATCTGCGCAGCGCGTATATGTCGAGAATCGTATTTACCAACGGCACGGTCGGCGTAATCGGCAGCAGCGTGCCGCCCGACGACCTCAAGCATTTTACCCAGCTGTATGTGGATATCGGGCTCAGAAGCGAAGAAGAAGTCAAAAAGCACGTGAATGTGGGCGACAACGCGGTGTACATCGGGCCTTACACCGAGCTGGCCGGAGGGTTTGCGGTAGCCAAAGCGATCGACGACCGGGTCGGCTGCCATATGATGATCGAGTCGCTCAAATCGCTGAAGGAATGCTACAACGACGTGTATTTCGTGTTTACGGTGCAGGAAGAAGTGGGCTGCCGGGGATCGAGGGTCGCCGCCGAGCGGATCAAGCCGGATATCGGTCTTGCGGTCGATATTACGCCCGCGCACGACACGCCCGGCGATCTGACGGGCAGCAACGCGGTCGGAGCCGGGCCGGCGATCAAAGTGTCCGACACTTCGGTGATCTGCGACGAGCTGCTGGTCTCCACGCTGAAAAAGCTGAGCGAGCAAAACGGTATTCCGTATCAGCTCGATGTGATCTACGTCGGCGGCACGGACGCCAGCTCGATCAACCAGTCGCATTTCGGCGTCAAAGCGGCCGGTTTGTCCGTCGTGACCCGCTATGCGCACTGCGCGAATACGCTGGCGAGTCTGAAAGACGTGGACCACGCGACCCGGCTGCTGACGCATTTTGTGAACGAACGGTATGATTTCTAGAGAAATTCCGGGAAAAGGAGGTCCGGTGGATCTGGCGGAAGCTTATTGAATCGGCGCTTCCGCCCCGTTCAATACTCCACCGCCGCCACCTGCGGATCGTCCTGGAGCCGGCAGACAAGCTGTGGCGTATCGAACCCGCCCGCGACGCGGATGACCGCTTTGACATCCAGCGTGCCGGCGGTCTTTTTGCTGTCTTTGATCTTCAAGCTCAGGATCGCGGCGCTGTGCCGCTGGAAGATTTCGCGCAGATGCTGCGCCGAACCCGGTTCGTTGAGGATCTGGAGCGTGAGCACTTCCGTTTTGGGCGAAGACAGCGAGGACAGCCATTTGAATTTGCCGTGCAGCAGAACCTGTCCGAAGATCACAAGCAGCGTGGCGGCGATGCCGACGAAATACAGACCCGAGCCGACCGCGAGCCCGATGCCCGCCGTCGCCCAGATACCCGCGGCCGTGGTCAGCCCTTTGATCGTTTCGCGCTGCATGAAGATGATGCCGGCTCCGAGAAAGCCCACGCCGGATACGACCTGCGCCGCGACCCGCGACGGATCGAGCGACATATTATCCCAGCCGATCTGATCCTGGAAGCCGTATTTCGAGACGATCATCATCAGCGCCGAGCCGATCGCCACGATAAAGTGGGTGCGCACGCCGGCTTCTTTCATCCGGTTCTTGCGCTCGTACCCGATCGAAGCCCCGCACGCCGAAGCGGCAATCAGCCGAAGCAGATAGTCCAGTTGAAACAGATGATGAATACCCACGATCTCGCCTCCTTTTTCATGAACGTATATTATACCATAATTGACATAAAGACAGGGCCGTTTTTATTCGAATGAATGGAAAGGAATCAATATAACCATAAAAGGATTGTAGCGCTAACATTCCATTTCAAGAACTTTTCTTCGACGACTACAACTTGCGCGAAATCCATGTGTTTAAGATATAATGAAGCGACAAGCAATGTTAATAGCGGAGGTGATCTCCTTGATCAAAAGTTTATACGTGGACAACTTTAAGTCGCTGCAAGATTTCGAGATTGAATTCACCAGTCGATTAACTGTTTTCATAGGCACAAATTCCGTAGGTAAAAGTACGGTGCTGCAGGCTGTAGATCTGCTTTCGTATTTTGGTATAGGAAAGCTGGAAGATTACTTGTATAAACATAACTGGAAAGCGGCAGAACTGAAATCGAAGCTTTATCATGCATCCAAAAGAAATATGAATTTTTCTGTTCGCTTTGCTTTGGAAGATCAGAACTTGCAATGGGATTTTACTCTTGTGGCTAAAAAGAACGAGCTTACCTGTATTCGCGAGAAGATAACGGTTGGACACGAACGAACGATACTTTTAGCGAGAGACAGTAAAAGTTTAGGATGGTTTGATTTCTCAAAAAGCAAATTCGATACTTTTCCCGAAATGCAGCTTAACGGATCTATGCTTTCGCTTATCGATCCTTCCCAGGAAGATTACACGTACAGGTTTCCTCAGCTCAGTATGTTGAAAGAATATATTTCCAGCATCAAGTCGTTTGAATTGCTTTCGCCGGATTTTATGCGTAAAACCAGCCGATACGACTCCAACGATCTTGGGATCGGCGGAGAAAGGCTGGGATCGTTTCTTCATAATTTATCTCAGGAAAACAAAGATAAAATCAATTCAAAGCTCAAAGATTACTATCCTTATTTAGAAAAAGTATTTACGCAAAAAAAGCAGTATGGTCACGTTCATTTGGGCCTTAGCGAGAAGTTCTTCGGTTCGGACCCATACCCTGTAAATTCGAATTATGTAAGCGACGGACTGCTTCGGATCATGGCTATCGTTTCTCTGGGAGCTTTGGGAGAAAATCATAGAGTCCTTTTATTGGATGAAATTGAAGATGGAATAAATCCTAATCTTGCTGCGGAACTTGTAAATTATTTAAGTGAAATCGGGCAGAGCATGCAGAAGCAGATATTTGTTACAACGCATAGTCCGGTCATATTGAATTACTTTAACCGGGACAATATCGTTTACTTGTGGAGGACAAGCAAGGGAAGAGTACATGCGCAAAAAATGTTTGAAAGTCCTGAATTAGCCAGACAGCTCGACTATATGAATCCCGGAGAGATTTGGCTTAACTTCGAACAAGCTGAAATTGAAGAAGCGCTAATGAAAACCTTGGTTCATTCGGGAGAAAAAGATGCTAATTAAAAAAGTCCTGATTTACGGGGAAGGACCGACGGATGTAGGAACGGTGGACCCGTATGGGAATTGGTCACAAGGTTGCATCGTTAGACTTCTTCAAAAAATAAATCCTCAGATATCTCTTGAATTTATAAAGCCGCCTCATAAAAAAGAAATTACTCAAATCAATACTTTGAAAAAGAAAGGACAGCCCCGTTTGGAAGGGCACGCTAAGATCATACAAAAGCTTTTTATTTATGCGGGTATGCACGAGATGAAATACGATATTATTGCTTATTATGGAGATACCGACCGGGAAACGGGGACTCGCAACAGCGAAGTTCAAGCCCGTTCCGCTTCTCGGGATGCGTATAACGAAGCGGTTTCGGCATTTTCATTTTTAAGAATTAACGGTATTCCAATTATTCCTTTAAGAATGCTGGAATCCTGGTTGTTATCCGACCCCGAGGCTTTTTTAAAGGCTTTTAATAGACGGGTAACACTTCCAGGCCGACCTGAACTGTTATGGGGAGACCGTCATAATCCCAATAGTGATTTTCCGAAAAACAAACTGCAAAAAATTTTGGAATCCATTGGACAGTCAGCCAGCAGAGAAACCTTCTGTGAGATTGTTGAAAACATCAATATCGATACTATGGAAAAGAACTGTCCGATAAGCTTTCCCCCATTCATCGAAAAAGCGCAAGAGCTGCTGAGATAGGATGAAAAGACGTCAAAGAAAGCATACCGCTGGTACTTGATCCCAAATGAGTGTAAGGCTACGCTCGTCATTTGAAGTGGGACAAAGTATCAAGCAGTATGCTTTATTCGGCGTATTCCGGGAAATTTAATTTTGAATGGCTTTGTTTTCGCGATGATCCCAAGTAAATGGTTTATGCGTAGAAATTCCGCTCCCAGCGGTGCTTCTTCAGCAGTTCGATCTGCTCTTTCGGCAGGCCGCGGCCGTCGCCGATCTTCATGTTCCGCTCCACGTTGCGCACGGATCTCATGCCCGGGATGACGGTCGAGACGGCCGGATGGCTGAGCACGTAGCGCAGCGCCGTTTCCGCAATACGGTCTTCGCCGATACCGAGGTCCGACACGATCTTCTGCACGCGGTCGTACACCTGCTGCTTGCGCTCGCCGCGGAAGTAGTGGCTGCGGAAGTCGTCTTCGTCGAACGTCGTGTCCGGCTCGATGCTGCCCGTCAGCCCGCCTTCGTCCAGCGCGACGCGTACAATGACGCCGACATTATGCTTCTCGCACGCCGGCAGCAGTTCGTCTTCGGGCGCCTGTTCGAAAATGTTGTAGATTACCTGCACGCTGTCCACGACGCCGCTTTCGATCAGTTTGATCGCGTTCGCCGGCTGGTTGTCGTTGATCGAGACGCCGAAATGGCGGATCTTGCCCTGCTCTTTGAGCTTCCGCACGCCTTCCAGCCAATCGCCCTGTCCGACCCATTCGTCCGACCATACGTGGAACTGCTGCACGTCGATCGTGTCGAGACCGAGGTTGCGCAGACTGGTTTCGGTGGAAGAGATCACATGCTCGGCGGTAAACGCTTCGCTTGACGGCACGCCCGCTCGCGCCGGCCACTGTCCGTTCTTCGGCGGGATCTTGGATGCCACATAGACGGTCTCGGAGCGCTCGCGCACCACCTGGCCGACCAGCTTCTCGCTGTGTCCGTCCCCGTACCCGAGTGCCGTATCGATAAAGTTCAGCCCCAGGTCGACCGCCCGGTTCAGGGCGCGCAGCGATTCCGCGTCGTCCGCGCCGCGCCAGCCCGTATTGCCGATCCCCCATGCCCCGTACCCGATCTCCGATATGTTCAAGCCCGTTTTGCCCAGTGTCCTGTAGTTCATGTGCGAACATCCTCCTCGGCTTCTGGTTTGTCGAAGTTTTGCGTCCGTTTAAATGGAAACGCTTAATCCTTTAACCCTTTTTGCGTCCGGCGAACGAACAAAAAGCGTTCCGGCGGCATTTTTTTTGCAGAAATCCGTAAATCCGAAGTTCGCGCTTGCGCATGACGTTACGTCAACCCCTATACTGAATTCAGGCGGGATAAAAGGAGTGAACGAAATGGACGGAGATATCGAATCGGCCAAAAGGATCTGCGAGGAAGATTCGGAAGAAAACGCGGGCTGCAAAAAGCCGGAAGACAAGGTCTACACGGTCGGCGCATTCGCCAAATTGACGGGAGTGACGGAGCGGACGCTGCGTTTTTACCATAAAAAAGGACTGCTTGAGCCGTCCGGCTACAACGAGCTGGGGCATCGGCTGTACACCGGGCGCGACCTGATCCGGCTTCAGCAGATTCTAACGCTCAAATTCCTGGACTACCCGCTGGAGCGGATCGCCCGGGAGCTGGAAGCGGAAGGCGGCGAACTCAAGCAGTCGCTGGAACGCCAGAGAACGCTGCTGCGCGGCAAAAAAGAACAGCTCGACCGCATGCTGCACACGCTGGACTATACGCTCGAACTGGCCGAAGACGGCGAAACGGATATCTGGGACGCGGAGATTCTGCTGCTGATGATCCAGTCCGTATCGACCGAACGCGAACAGCGCCGCTGGGTGCGGGAGCGGCTGCCGGCGTCGCTGACGGAGATGTTCCTGCCGGAAGAAGATTCCACGGGGAAGTGGCAGGCGTTCGAACGGGAATCGATGCAGTGGATCTCGCGCATCAAGAAGCTGATGCGCGAAGGAGTACCGCCGGAAGATCCGCGGGTGCGGCAGTTCGCGCTCGATCTGATGCTGCGGATCGGCGGAGTGATGTCGAAGCTCGAACGGCCTTTGTCCAAAGACGAGCTGCGGAAGCTGGAAGCGCTGGGCCGGATGGAACCGCCTTATCCGTTCAGCTTCCCGGTGACGTTTACGGCGGACGAGGAACGCTATCTCGAACGGGTGTGGGAGCTGGCGGCCGAAGCGGCCGAGGCGATGGAGAACGGGCAGCCGCTGCCGGAAAGCGATAGAACCGAAGCGGAAAACGAAGGAGGAGCGGAACATGAACGAAGATAAACGCGAGGACGATCGGGGAGAAAGGACGTGGCGCAGCAGCGGGTCGGAGCGGGATGTCCGGACGCAGCGGAATAAAGCGGCGGAGCAGACTGCGACAACAGAGGAAAGGACGGCTCCGGCGTCGCCGGGCTGGAAAGGCTTCTGGAGTCTGGTGGCGAAGTACATGCCCCGAAACTGGCTGGTCGCGGCGGCGGTTGTGCTGGGACTGTTCGAAACGATATTCACGCTGGCGATTCCGCTGCTGACCAGCCGGATGGTGGACGGATTCTCGGCAGCCGACCTGACCGGACGCACGATCGCGCTGCTGGCGGCCGCGTTTCTCGCGCAGGCGGTCATGTCCGGCTTCGCCATGTACACGATGTCTTACGTCGGACAGTTTATCGTGGCCGGGCTGCGGCGCGACCTGTGGCGCAGGGTGCTGAAGCTGCCGATCCCGTTCTTCGACCGCAGCGCTTCGGGCGAAACGATGAGCCGGGTAACGAACGATACCAATATCGTGCGCGACTTTATTACGGGACAGATCATTTCGTTTCTGTCCGGCATCGTCGCCATCGTCGGCTCGGTCGCCATCCTGCTGACCATCGACTGGAAAATGACGCTGTTCGCGCTGCTGGCGATTCCCGCCGCCATGCTGCTGCTGTGGCCGGTCGGCCGCCGCATGTACCGCATCTCGCGCGATACCCAGCAGGAAACGGCGCAGTTCCAGGGCGATCTGGGCCGCGTGCTGGCCGATATCCGCCTGGTCAAGTCCTCGCTGGCCGAACCGGGCGAAGCGGCGCAGGGAGAGAAGCGGATCTCCGGGCTGATGGGCTTCGGCCTGCGCGAAGCGCGCATCCAGTCGATCGTATCGCCGCTGATGATGACGATCATGCTGCTGATGCTGGTCGCCCTGATCGGCTACGGCGGCGCGCAGGTGGCGCGCGGCGCGCTGACCGCGGGCTCGCTGGTGGCGATTATCCTGTACATGTTCCAGATCGTCGTGCCGTTCACGCAGCTCGCGACCTTCTTTACCCAGTTCCAGAAAGCGCTCGGCGCGACCGAACGCATTCGCGAGATTATGGAGCTTGCGCCGGAGGAAGCGGAGAACGCCGCAGAAGCGGAGAGACCGGCGGCGGCCGGGAATCGGGCGGAAACGGCGGGAGCTGCGGCAGCGGCAAAGCCGAAGAAGCGCGAAGAAGCCGGCGCATCGGCGGAAGAAGCAAACGCGGCTTCGCGCCGGCAAACCGCGCCGGACGGCGCCGCGGCTCCGGCCGCTGCTGCGACGCCGGCCGGAGCGGCCGCCGCATCCGGTCCGCTTGCTTCAAGCGGACGCTTCGCCCAGCTTCCGCTTGCTTTTGATCGGGTAAGCTTCGGCTACTCGTCCGACAAGCCGATTCTGCGGGAGTTGAGCTTCACGGCCGAAGCGGGGCAGACGACGGCGTTCGTGGGGCCGAGCGGAGCGGGCAAGACGACGATCTTCTCGCTGATCGAACGCTTCTACGAACCGAGCGAAGGACGAATTCGGTACGGCGCGTCGCGGACGGCGGACATGCCGCTGCGGGAATGGCGCGGCCGGATCGCTTACGTGTCGCAGGAAAGTCCGGTGATGGCCGGCACGATCCGCGAGAACCTGACCTACGGACTGGAAAGCGCGCCGGACGCGGCGGTGGAAGAAGCGGTGCGCCTGGCGAATCTGGAGTCGTTTATCTCGTCGCTGCCGCAGGGGCTGGAAACGCAGGCGGGAGAACGCGGCGTCAAGCTGTCCGGCGGACAGCGCCAGCGCCTGGCAATCGCCCGGGCGATCCTGCGCGATCCGGCCATCCTGCTGCTGGACGAAGCGACGGCGCATCTGGACAGCGCGTCCGAAGCGCTCGTGCAGCAGGCGCTCGACGCCTTGATGCGCGGGCGGACCACGCTCGTGATCGCGCATCGCCTGTCCACCGTGCGCGGCGCGGACAAGCTTGTCGTGATCGAGGACGGCCGCGCCACCGGACAGGGCACGCACGAGGAACTGCTGGCTTCGCACGCGTTCTACCGGAAACTGGTGCGCGGGCAGTTCGAACCGGACGAAAGCGCCGCGCGCAGCGAAAGCATATAGAATAGAAGGAAATCGCAGCGGCCGGACCTGACGACTTCGCCTCCCGTTATGGGTAAATGATTAGAAAACGCGGCATACCCATTTCTGGCGATCCAATCATACGGGAGGCTTTATGAACCTAAAAGAATTCAATGCCGTCGTCCAGCGTCCGGCGGATTCGAGATACGCTTACTTTATCCAAAAAGCGGCGTCCACGGAAATGCTGTGGGGACTGTACAACGAAGGCTGGGCCATGACGGAAGACGCGGAAGACCTGCCGGTGCTGCCGCTGTGGCCGGAAAGCGAGTTCGCCCAGCACTGCGCGATCGGCGAATGGTCCGGCTATTCGAGCCGGCCGCTCGATCTGCACGCCTTCATGGAGAAGATCCTGCCGAGACTGACGCAGGACGGCGTGAAGGCGGCGGTCTTCTACAACAACAGCGACTCGGCGATCGTCGAGGCGGGCCGGCTGCTGCAGGATTTGCAGGCGGAACTGCACGGGAAGCGCTGAGCGGGACCGAAGCCGAATTCGGCAGGAGCGCAGGCGAGAACGAAGCGGAAACAAAGCGCATAGAAAAAGGACACTCCGGGGAGTGTCCTCAACGTGTCGAGAAAGTCTGGTTCTGAGCAAAGCGAAAGGGCGGAGGGAGAAATTCAGTGGAGGTACAGACTTTCGGAGAAAGTCACTTCGGAAGCCTATGCTTGATAGCGTTCGCCTTTGAAATCGGGAAGATTCCCCTAAAATCTAATCCTTCTTCCCGATTTCAACACACGACCGGAACGAATTTCTCCTGTAGCCCTTAATCTGATTTTGCGAATAGGACTTTCTCGACAGCCGGATATTGTTCCAAACGAAAAATAGCGGCATAGGTACACTTATTTTGGACGAAACCCTTCGATTTCTTCAAATAGCGACGCAGGTGCAGCTATTCGGGAGCCAAAGGCCGAATCAAAGCGAAAAAGCTCGAAATAAGTGTATGAGCGCAGCTATTTTCTCGAAAACGTAAGATTAAGCTTGAATAAAGGCATATACGCAGCTATTTTAGATTCTTGTTGCCGCATTAGGGTTACAGCAAATCGTTTCCCGACACTTTAAAGGACACTCCGGCGAGTGTCCTTTTTGACGTGTACGAGGTTCGGCGCGCGGCTTCCGCCCGGCGAAAGCGCGGCCGGTCTGTCCGATTGGGCTTCAAGGCGTCAAGTCAAGGCTTCAGAGCGTCGTCCGGATTCTCCGGCGTCAGAAAATGCGCGGCCAGATCGTGCAGCAGCATGTAGAAATCGCCGTTGGTCAGCTTGTTCGTGTCGCCGATCGATTCCAGCGTACCGCTTTGCAGCAGGCCGTCCGCGACCAGCGCGTCCAACGCTCCGCCCTGCGGCACGCTCAGGTCCATCGCGCTTGCGATCAGGCCGGCGGCCGTCTCCAGCGTCAGCGCCTGCGCCGCCGGATCGGCGAAGCTCGCAAGCACGCCCTGCATCTCGCCCGGGAAGAAATCCGGATGCAGCGAGCGCACGACCCGCACGGCGTTGAAGAACCGCTGGACGTTGGCGTCGCCGTCGATATTCCAGCCGTCGTTTTCGTAGCCGCCCGACGTCAGGTACATATTGGCGACGGTCAGCAGGCCCGCATAGTCTTTATGCTTCATATATTCCGGCTCCGGCAGATCCGGCCGCGACAGGTCCATGCCCTGCTTGCGCAGCATCTTCTGCAGCTCCGCGACTTCCGATTCGGAAGCGGCCAGTTCGTGCAGCGTGATGTGCTTGTACTGCGCCAGCTTGACGGCCGCGCCCGCCGCCTGGGCGGTCGCCATGCCGACCGGAATCGTGCGCGAGCTGCCGTGCGGCGCCGTGTCGAATCCGGCGGAGCGGCCGACGACGAGCAGCCCTTCCAGGTTCTGCGGGATCAGGGTGCGCAGCGGGACGCCGTACTGGCTCGGCTTCATCAGCACCGTGCCGATGCGGCCGTCGTTCGTGCTCTGGATATCGACCGGGTACGAACCGAAGGCGATATCGTCCCAGTGCGTGCGGTTCTCCATCACGTCCGCCAGCGTCAGCCGGTATTCGGACTTGAGATGGCGCGATTCGCGTAAGTAAAGCTCGCTGGCCACGCCGTCGTATTCGAGCGTCGCCATCTCCGGGAAGCGCTGCTTGAGGTATTCGACGATACGCGGCGCTTCTGCCGTGCCGACTTCGATGCCTTTTTGGATCGACTCGGGATCGAGCGGATCGACGCCGAACAGCTGCATGGAGTTGATCAGGATAGTGCCGTCGTTCTGACGCCCGATATTCAGCCCGCGCATGCGCACGAGCGTCGGATCGCTCGGCGTGTACTCGCGCGCTTCGTTATATCCCCAGACGCTCATGCGGTCGATGCCCGTGTCTTCGTGTTTGCCGAGCTTCTGCCAGATTTCCTGGGTCACGCCTTTCATGCGGAAGACGAGCGTGGAAGCCATGACGCTTTTGGTGTCCCCGATATCTTCGCGTCCCAGCGTGAATCCGGCGCCGGCCGCGGCCGCGACATCGGCGTTCTGGGTCGCGTCGATCACCGCCGAAGCTTGCACCGTTTTGCGGGAACCGTCTTTCAGCACCAGATTCATGCCCGTGACTTTGCTTTCCCCGTCTGCGGTTTCCACCACCGGCTCCATGCTTTGCGTTTCCATCAGCAGATCGATGTTCGGCTCGGCTTTGACCATTTTATAGAAAGCGTTGGCGGCCACGTTCACGTCGAACGAGGTGCCGTCGAACGCGTTGTACCATTCCTGGAAAATGCCTTTGTTCAAATAATGGGGTTCGCGCAGCTGCGGGAAAAAGAACGGCTGCTTCGGCGAATAGTTGAGATCGATCATATTCAGCCAGCCCACGGTCATCAAGCCGCCGAGGATCTGCCGATCGTGTCCGTCGACCAGCAGCACCTTGAGGCCGTTGCGGGCGGACGAGATTGCGGCGGTGACGCCTTCCGGATCGGTGCCGGCGACGACGACGTCGTATTCGTCCGATACCGTCTCTACGGAGACGACGGGAAGAAGCTCTTCGGGAACGCCGTGGTTGACGAGAAGAGAGTGCTGAAGGTGGCGGAAAGTAAAAAGTCCCGCTCCGGCAAGCAGCACAAATGCGGCGAGTGCGGCAAGGGTCAGCTTTTTCCAGTTTCTACGCAGCATAAAAGTAAAATTCCTTTCCAAAATCCGGCTAAGGATGATTTTCAAACGGTTGGCTTTGTCGTCTGCAAACGTTATGTAAGCATTATTATACGGCGGGTTGAAGCCCCAATCGAAGCGCAAAAAGCGGGCCGGACAAGCAAATTAGGCTTTTTGGGCATACGCTTCTGAATATATCGGGTTTTGAGCAGGCCGACAACCTTTTACCGCCAATTTATGAGTAACAATTTTGTAACTGGGCAGGAAAAAGCAGGCGTGAAGGGCCGGAAAAGGAAAGCGGAAATAGGAAAGGGCTTTTTCAAAGCGGTTTATAAAAATATTTTATGCAATTTAATTTTTGAGAATGCTTCTTTGCAATTCGTCGAACGCAGTCGAATCGCCTCGGATAATGAAAAATTAAAACGAATCAAGATTGGAAAAACCAGGATAGGTGTCTAAAAAGTCAGTCTGTACGTCCTGTTTCCTTGCTTTTTTGAAGTGAAGCGAGTCGGGAACCGCCTCTCATTCCCTTTCTTTTCCAAAAGATAGTAAACTGTTCCTGTAGAGGTTGCCAAGCACACACAGAGAACAGAGAGGGAGTTGAAACGATGAGTACACTTTCCGCCTACTCTTCGCCGTCGGGTCAAAGCCGATCCAACGATTATGGAGGAGCATCGTCCACGGCTTACAGCAAAGACAAAGATAACGCGAAAACTTACGATACGACAAAAGATAAAACCGTCAATTCGGCCGCCGCAAGCAAAACGGACAAACGGACCGACGCGGAGATCAAAAAAGAAAAAACGGAATTTTATGCGAAGATCGATAAAACCCGTCAGCAGCAGTACGAACTGCTTCAATCGATTTACTCGCAAAAAGGCTTCAACCTGACCGCCGACAACTTCAAGAGCACCATGAAGAACCTGGCCGAGCGGGCCGTCGACCAGCAGGTGTCCAAGAACGGCGTAAGCTGGAAATCGCAGCTGCATCAATTAAGAATGGACATCAGCAGCGAGTCGTACAAGATGTATAACGATACGTATTCGTCGGTCAAAGCGGCGGTTTCCGAGGTATCGGCCACGGTTACGGGCACTGTCTCCGGCGCGGCGAACAGCGTCAAGACCGCGGTCAAAACAGCCGTTTCGACGTCTGCGGCAGCGGTTCCGGGTGCGGCAAATGCAGCGGGATCGGTCGTTTCGGGAGCCGTTTCTTACGGTTCGGCAGCCGGCACGATCGCTTCGGGAGCAGCCTCGGCGGGAACGGGCGCCGAATCTTCCGCGCAAACAACAACGGGCGCGTTCGTCCCGGGAACCGCAGCGGGCTCGGACGTCGAAGCCGCCGTCGCGGGAACCTCCAACACCGCCGCAGCGCCGTCCGGCGAAACCGCCGCGGCCGCTGCCGATATCCATGTTCCGCAGACGACATTCGCTCCCGCTCCGTCCGCCGCTTCGCCGGAACCGGCAGCCGTTCCGGCGGCGCAGGAACAGCCGCCAGGCCCGTCGCCGCAGGAATCTTCGGCCCCGGCCGCAAGCGCGCCGTCTCAGGCTACGCCGTCGCAGACCGCGAGCCCGTCGCCGCAGGAATCTTCGGCCCCGGCCGCGAGCCCGTCGCCGCAGGAATCTTCGGCCCCGGCCGCGAGCGCGCCGTCTCAGGCTACGCCGGCGCAGACCGCGAGCCCGTCGCCGCAGGAATCTTCGGCGCCGGCTGCGAGCGCGCCGTCGCAAAGCCCGACGACGCCAGCCCCAACGGCGCCGTCGCAAAGCCCGACGACGCCAGCCCCAACGGCGCCGTCGCAAAGCCCGACGACGCCAGCCCCAACGGCGCCGTCGCAAAGCCCGACGACGCCAGCCCCAACGGCGCCGTCGCAAAGCCCGACGACGCCAGCCCCAACGGCGCCGTCGCAAAGCCCGACGACGCCAGCCTCAACGACGCCGTCGCAAAGCGCGACGACTCCGGCATCTTCGAACACGCTGGGCGCTATCGTCACCGGCTTGACCAACGCGCTCGGCCTGACGAACACAACGGCAGCGGCCGCTTCCCCGGCTCCGGCCGCATCGACGGGCGCTTCCGCCGCGGCTCCGGCGGCTGCAAGCACTGCGACGCCTGCAGCTTCCGCGCCAAGCACGACCGTACCGGCCGTATCCGCGCCGGCCGCGACGACACCGGCCGCATCGGCTCCGGCAGCTTCCGCTCCGGCAGCGAGCGGCACGACCGGCGCCGTGCTCGGCGGCACGACCAAATCGCTGCTCGGCCGCAAGTAAGCCGTTTGCCCGGCGTCTTCTTCCTTCTCCCTCCGTTTCGGGTTCCGGATTTCCGGGGCCCGCTTTTTTGCGCGGATTGTTATACGGAAATCTTTTTTATGAAAATCGGGAACTTTTGCTTCGCTGCGAAGTCTTATTGGCAGAGAGTCCGCAAGAATGCGGAGCGGCGGCAGAGGGGGATTCGAGATGGAGCACAACCGCGAACCGGTCCGCGGCGGGTCGGCAGGCGAGGACGCCGGGGCGGAAGCGGACGGAGGAGTCCGGCTTAGACGGCTTATGGAACTGTATGGCGGCGACGTCTGGCACTACGCCTACTTTCTGACGCGCAGCCGGGATCTGGCCGACGATATCGCGCAGGATACATTCGTCAAAGCGTACGCCTCGATGGATTCGTTTCGGGGAGAAGCCGCTATAAAAACCTGGCTGCTGTCGATTGCGCGCAACGCGGCGTTCAGCCGCCGGAGATCGGCGTTTGCGCGCCGCGCCGTGCTGATGGCCGAGCCGCCCGAACGGGAAACGGCGGCGTCGGCCGAAGACGATTATATGCGCCGCAGCGATAACGAAGAAATCTGGCGCATCGTTATGAAGCTGCCGGACCGGTACCGCGAAGTGCTGGTGCTGGACCTGAAGCACGGACTGCCGCTGGCCGAGATCTCGCGGCTGCTGGGCATCGCGGAAGGGACGGTCAAGTCGAGGCTGTTTCGGGCCAGGGACAAAGTAGGCAAACGATTGAAGGAGGAGCGGCGATGAACGCAAACAAACCGGAAGCGAATCGGCCCGAGTGGTACAAGCGGGCGCAGGACGGTCCTTTTGAACGCGAGCCTTTCACGGAGGAGATGATGCGCCGCGTCGAGCGGTCCGCCGCGTCGGGCGCGGAAGCGCCGCGAGAGAAAGCGGGCCGACCGGCCGGTTCGGGGCGCGGCGGGCACAACGCGCGCCTGGCTTCGGCGGCGGCTTTGATTCTGCTGCTGGGCGGAAGCGGCGCTTACGCGGCTTCGCACTGGTCGCAGTGGCGGCCGGAAGTTCCCGCCGCGTCCGGCGTTTCGCAGCCGGCGTCCGGCCGGCATTTCGAAGAAGTCGTGCCGCCGGCGGGCACATCGACTTTTCCGCTGGGCGGCCGGACCTACTTTTTCGACGATGCGTACGCCCGGATTCCCGAATGGACGCGCGCCGTGCGCACGGCCGCGGGAATCGTCTGGACGCCCGCGCCGCAGATGAGCGGCACCGCGAACACGATCCACGATATGAAGATGGACGATCATCCCGAAACGTCGTTCAAGCTTTATTTGAGCGGTCCCGACAAGCAGGAGCTGAGCGAGGAAGAATCGCTGAAGCTGCTGGAGCTGCCGCTGACCACGCTGGGGAATCCGGACGGCTATCCTTACATCGACGATCTCTGGGCGGCGGGGCGGTACGTCGTCTACACGACGAGTATTCACGTTAAAGGAGCGCCGCAGCGCAAAGACGAGAAAGTCTGGGTTGTGGACACGGAAGGGCTTCCGACCACCCGCCAAGACGGAACTCTTTTGGACGTCAGGGCGATAACCGACTACCGTTCGGCGGGCGGCGAGACGTTTGAATTGGCTTACGACGCGGACAATCAGCGCCTGCTTTATTACCGCCAGTCCTACGATACGGAGCAAGCGGGCCGTACCGGAGAGGCGGGCGGGGAGGCGGCCGCCTACGATCTTGACAGCGGCGGAAGTTTCTACCTGGACGATTACGGCATGAACTACGCCGTCCGGCCGGACGGAAGCCGAACCGTCGACTACAAAACGGACGGCGCCACGTATACGGCGACTATTTTAAACGATTGAAAAAGTACGGCCCGCCGGGAGCAGGCCCGGTGCTTCGGGCGGGTTCCCGCTTTCAAGCGTTCCGGCTTCGGCGCGTGCTGCAAGCTCCGCTTCCCGCAGATCGCCGGTCGCGTATTCG
This sequence comes from Saccharibacillus sp. CPCC 101409, assembly GCF_030518235.1. Classification (GTDB taxonomy): domain Bacteria; phylum Bacillota; class Bacilli; order Paenibacillales; family Paenibacillaceae; genus Saccharibacillus. The sequence continues at coordinate 16,668 of NZ_JAULSA010000007.1, forward strand.
ATATCCGCGCTCGGCGGATACAGCCGGCAGTCGTCGAAGTCGATCGCGCCGATTTGTTCCCCGTGCCGCAGCGGATTGTCCATTTCAAAGTCGAAATGGATCGGCGCGGCCGGACGGGCTTGAACCGCCTGTTCCGCGGCTTCCGCCAGCGCCGCCGCTTTCCGCCGGACGCTTTCGAACAACACGGCGTAATAGGCCGCGCCCTCCCGCCGGGCCGTTTCGACCAGCCGGCCGTCCAGCGAAGGAACGGGCTGCGCGGCTCTTGCGGGCCCGCCGTCCAAAGCGCGAAGCAGGCGGATTTCCGCTTCCACCCCGGTCTGGCTGCGTTCGCCTTCCGGCACGCAGCGCAGAAAGTGCCGTTCTCCGTCCACGTCCAGCGTGCAGCGGACATTGGAGCTGATCCTTCGCAGGCGAACGCTGCCCGCGTCGTGACGCCACAGCCGGACGATCGCTTCGCCGGACGCGCGGCTTTCGGGCGGAAAGCGCGCGTTCCAAAAAAGAAAAGCCCGGACATCGAAATGTCCGGGCTCCCGGGTCAAACCTCCGACAATCATCGGGTCTGTCTGCATTCGGCCGTAAGGGAGCGAGAAGCGATGAAGTTGCGTTTTCATAAGGCTTACTCACTCCCTTCCCGGTTGGATAGGTCGAACCTACAGCAGGCGTCGGACCCTATCAACCGAACGCGCCGGACCGGCGCAGACTGCGCCGGCGTACTCGCAGACAGCCGTTTGCGCCGGACTAATGCTGCGGGGGTACATCATTTTGGCCGAAAACGGGTAGAAAAAGTCCAAATGATGCTCAGGTACATCATTTTTGCTCGTTTTGCCCCGTAAGCCGTATAGAACCGCAAAATGATGCATGTGCGCAACATATCCGCACTTTAACGCTCCATGCGCCGAAAATGTTGTATCTCCGCACCATTTTGCACCAAGCCGGCCTTTATCGCTGTCCGCCGACCCTGCCGGTACCGCTGACAGCGGCGCGGTCCTCAAGACCGCCGGCTTCCTTGGCGGCGGCTCGCGGCGCGTACGGCAGCATGTCTTTGCGCCGATAGACGCCGAGAATCAGGCCGACGATCGCGCAGTGCACAAGCGTCGAACTTCCGCCGGAGCCGATAAACGGCATAAGCAGCGTGGTAAAAGGCAGCAGGCTGAACGAAGCGCCCAGTCCGTACAGCAGTTGGCCCGCCAGCAGAACGGACAGCCCGATCGCAAGCGAGCGGCCGTAATGCTCCCGGATTGCGAGAAGCGTGCGGAACAGAACGACAGTCAGCCCGATAATAGCCGCCGCCAGCACGCCCGCGACGATCCAGCCGAAGCTGTAAGTTACGTAAGGGAAAATGGATTCCGCATGGGCATAAGGGAGAGCGCGGTTCCGGCTTCCGAAGCCGTGCCCCCACCATCCGGCTTCGCGAATTGCGGCGGACATAGCGTTATTGACGTACGATTCTTGCGCTTCTCCCGTACCCGGGGCGAGCACAGCCCGGAATTTCATCTGCCAGTAATCGCTGCGCAGATAGATGGCGGTCATGAACGCAGCCGCGCCCGCCGGAACCGCGAAAGCGTAAAGCCGCGTTCCGCCCGCGCGAATATAAATCAGCAGTCCCGCCGCCAGATAAAGCAGCATGAGCAGCCAGCCGAGCATATGAAAGTGAAGATGAAGAGCGGCCGGTATAACCAGCAGAACGACAGCGCCGATCTGCCGGTAATGATACCGGCTTCGCCCGCGCAGTCTTAAACGTTCGAATACGCCGGGCAAAGCGATCAGCAGCAGGACGAACATGCAGAGCGGCCAGTTCAGCGATACCCCGCCGATATTGATCCAGCCCAGATTGCCGTTTATCCGTACCGACGCATAGGTCATCGCAAACATCGTAAACAAAACGGTAAAAGCATAAAGAACAACCGCGTACTTTTTGAACAGCCGGTAATCGAACAAACGGCAGGCAATAAGAACAGCCGCCCCCAGTCCGTAATAAAAAGCCTGAGAACCGGCAATCATGCTGTAGATCATTTGGGAATCCGGGCTTGCGTCCAGCGAGAAAATGGCCGTCATTCCGATCGCGATCATCACCGCCAGAGGAACGAACAGCAGCCAATTCAGCCTCGGCCGGTGCACACGTCCCAGGGTGCCGCCCACCTCGTCCGCGTCGCCCATCTGCGCCAGCGCCCATTCGGCGGCTTCGTCGGGCGGAGCGCCTTGGTCCATTTTGCCCGCCATCAGTTCCTCGATATGCCCGCGCATCTCTTCCCGCAGTTCGGGATGCAGTTCCTTCGCTTTGACGCGGGCGCACAGGCGGTCGAGGTAGGCCTGGATATCGGTCGCGGCCGCTTTTTCGGCCAGCGCGGTTTCACGTTCGCTTCGGTTACGTGGGGTGTTTTCGCTCATACCCGGCCCTCCCCGAGCACCGCGTTGACCGCGCCGCTGAAGATGCGCCATTCCTCCGTTTTTTCGCTAAGCCGCTTTTTTCCGGATTCGGTCACCGTGTAGTATTTGCGTTTTCGCCCGCCGCTTTCTTCCCAGTACGAGTCCACCCAGCGCTCCGCTTCCATAGCGTGCAGGATCGGGTACAGCGTGCCTTCTTTCAGTGCAAAAACCCCGTCCGAGCGGGTTTCCAGTTCTTTGATCAGCTCGTAGCCGTACATGCTTTTGTTCGACAGCACGGTCAGCACCAGCGTTCCCGTCGATCCTTTCAGCAGCTCTTTGCTTACTTTCATGCCGTATTCGTCTCCTTTTTATCTATACATAGATTTACTATGTATTGTAAGACTAGGCATGATGCCCTGTCAACAAGTTTGGAAAAAAAGGGAACGTGCAGGAATCGCGGCATTCGAACACGAATCGTAAGAAAACGGATGGACGGCCGCGGATGCAAACAGGGAAAAGCCAAAAAATTCCGACGGGGCCGCGTACATAACGGAAATATCGAGAAAAAACCGCAGGGGGTTGCGATGAAAAAGTTTTGGACGGCGCTGCTGGCGCTGGCGATCGCGGTGCCGATACTGGCGCCCGCAGGGGGAATTCAGGCGGCGAGCGCGAAAATCGTCAATTCGTCGGAGGTATATACGTACGGCGTGCTGACGCGGGATATTCGCGAACTGGCCGAGCGGTACCCGGAGCTGATCGAATACCAATCCATCGGCAAAACGCCGTACGGACGCGAGATCTGGGCGGTCGGTCTGGGCGGCGGCGAAGCGGCGGTGTTCTTCAACGGGTCGCATCACGCGCGCGAATGGCTCACGACGACGCTGAATATGACGATGATCGAACAGTATGCGATGGCTTACACGGCGGGCGGTACATTCGAAGGCTACAACGTGCGCGATCTGCTCGGCAAAACGAAAATCTGGTTCGTTCCGATGGTCAATCCGGACGGCGTGGCGCTTCAGCAGGCGGGACTGCAATCGTTTCCGGTCAGCGCGCACAAAGCCCTGATCGCGATGAACGACGGGAGCGACAATTTTAAACGCTGGAAAGCGAACGCGCAGGGCATCGACCTCAACCGGCAGTACGACACCAACTGGGCGAATCTGGTCAACAACTACTACAATCCGCACTGGATGGGGCATAAGGGAACGGCTCCGGTGACCACTTTGGAAAACAAAGCGCTGGTGGCGTTCACGTACGAGATCGATCCGGAAATCGCGGTATCGTATCATTCGGCGGGGCGGATTCTGTACTGGAATTTCCGCACGCCGGCCGTCAATTACGCGCGCGACAAGCGGCTGGCGGATATTTTTACGAGCCTGACGGGCTACAGCCAGGTCAGTCCGAGCTTCAACGCGAACGGCGGGGGCGGGTATACCGACTGGTTTATCCAGCAGTTCGGCCGCCCGGCGTTTACGCCGGAGATCGGGATAAAGAACGGCGAAACGAGCCTGCCGCTGTCGGCGTTCACCGAAGAGTGGCGGCGCAACAAGAAGATCGGGCTGTGGATCGCGCAGGAAGGTTATGCGCTGTGGGCGGAGAAGAACAAGAACGCGGTGAAACCGGTCGACGTGCTGCTCGACGGGCGGAAGATCGCCGGCGAACCGGCGGCCTTCGTAGAAGGCGGCACGACTTATGTGCTGCATAAGCCGCTGCTGTCGGCGTTCGGCTACCGCGCGTCGTGGGACGGCGCGTCCAAGACGGTAACGTCGAGCGGGCCGCTGGGCACGGTGCGCTTCACGCTCGGCAGCAAGCAGGCGCTGATCGGCGGCAAAGCCGTGACGCTGAGCGCCGCGCCGCGCATGCACGAAGGGCAGATCTATGTGCCCGCGCGCCTCGTCGGCCAGGCGACGGGCGCGTCGCTGGCGCTGGACCGGGCGACGGGAACTCTGTCGCTGACCAGCCCGCCGGTCGCGATCGAGCCGATCGAGCCGGTCGAGACCGAACCGCCGGCGGCAAACCCGCCGGCAGAGACTGCCCCGGCGGAAAGCGTCCCGGCAGCGCCCGTGCCGGGAACGACGGGGCCCGTCGAGCCGGCGCAGCCCGCTCCGGCGGTGCCGACCGTGCCGGGCACGGTCGTGCCGAACGGGTAACCGTTCGGCGGGCGGCGCCCCCGGCGCCCGGGACCGGCGGCGGAGCCGAAGCGCCGGTCCTCCGGCCGTCTGCGGCCAAGCGCCGCGCCGCGGGTCGGCGCCTGTCCGTGCCGGAGCGTCCCGGCCGCGCAGCGGCGGCCGGCGGAGCAAGCGCGGCCCGCGCTTTTAACGCCGCCTCCGGGTTCGCCTCCAGGTCCGCCGCAGCCGGCCGAGTGCCGGTTTAAAGCTTGACGCCGCCGGCCGGCCCGGTGTATAACGGATCACGAGAGTCCAATCACGAAGCAACAGCAACGACCGGGGCCATGCCTCGCGAGCGCCGGCCGGGCGATATCCGGAGCGGCGCGAAGTCTGCCGTCAGAGAAGGATCCCCTGGGCTGCGAGGATTCCCGGCAGAAGCGCGAAGTCCTATCCCGAGAGCTGCGGCGCTCCAAACGCCGCCGGACGTCCCCGTTACCGGACTTCGAGCCTGTTCGCGCTTCGGCGGCAGCGGCGGCCGAATGCGGAGCTTTTCGCGTTCGGCCCGAGCCGTTTACGTTTATCCGCCGCGCGTCCGGGAAACCAGGGTGGTACCGCGAAGACACATTCGTCCCTAACGAGTGTGTCTTTTTTGCGTGCTTGGATGCTTGAAAGGATGAAGCGGCAGGCGAGATCGGTGCCACGCTGCTCAAAAAGCAACGTAGAAGACGAAATCCTCGCATACATGCAGCTACGTTGACAATTAAGAAGCGTAGAAGCGGCAAATGGAAGCCAATGCGCTCAAATTACTCTCTACACTGCTTTTTAGGCAATGCAGCTTGAACAGAACCGCTTACAGACCGCCTACATGTCCCAAAAAGCAATGTAGCCCAAAACGCGAACCGACTCAATAAAACAAAACCCAAAAGGAGAGATTCCCCCATGAAACAAAGCCAACTGCTTATCCCGACCCTGCGCGAAGCGCCGGCGGACGCCGAGGCGGTCAGCCACAAGCTGATGCTGCGCGCCGGATTGATCCGCCAGCTCGCTTCGGGCGTGTATACGTATCTGCCGCTCGGATTCCGCGTGCTCAAGAAAGTGCAGGAGATCGTGCGCGAAGAAATGGACCGCGCCGGCGCGCAGGAACTGCTGATGCCGGCCATGCAGCCGGCCGAGCTCTGGAAAGAATCCGGCCGCTACGACGTCTACGGTCCCGAACTGGTGCGGCTGAAAGACCGGCACGACCGCGAATTCGCGCTCGGGCCCACGCACGAGGAAGTCATCACGTCGCTGGTGGCGGACGAGATCAGCTCGTACCGCCAGCTTCCGCTGACCCTGTACCAGATCCAGACCAAATTCCGCGACGAGCGGCGTCCGCGCTTCGGGCTGCTGCGCGGGCGCGAGTTCCTGATGAAGGACGCCTATTCCTTCGGGCGGAGCTGGGAAGAACTGGACGAGACGTACCGCGCCATGTACGAAGCCTACACCCGGATCTTCACCCGCGTCGGCCTCGATTTCCGCGCCGTGCAGGCGGATGCGGGCGCGATCGGCGGCGAAGGCGAAACGCACGAGTTTATGGCGCTGGCCGAGATCGGCGAAGACACGATCGTCGTCAGCGAGAACGGAACGTACGCCGCGAATCTGGAAAAAGCGGAGATGTTCTGGGAGCCGCCTGCGGGATCGGGCGAAGAAGCGCCGCCGATGAACCGCGTTCACACGCCCGGCGCGCATTCGATCGATCAGCTGCGCGAACATTTCGGCCTGGAAGCTTCGGCGTTTATCAAAACGATGCTTTATCTGGTAGACGACCGGCCGGTCGCGGTCGTGGTGCGCGGCGATCGCGAGGTCAACGAAACGAAGGTGCAGAACGCACTCGGCGGCGAGCGGATCGAACTGGCCGACGACGCAGCCGTACGCAGACTGACCGGAGCGGAAGTCGGCTTTGCCGGTCCCGCCGGGCTTGAAGGGGTCAAAGTGCTCGTCGACCGCGAAGCCGCGGCGATGCCGTCGGCGATCGCGGGCGCGAACGAAACGGATTACCATGTGGAGAACGTCAAGCCGGACCGCGATTTCGCGGCCGACCTCGTCGGCGATTACCGCAACGCGGCCGAAGGCGATCTCAGTCCGGACGGAAGCGGACCGCTGAAGTTCTACCGCGGCATCGAAGTCGGGCATGTATTCAAGCTCGGCACCAAATACAGCGAGAAGCTGGGCGCGGCGTATCTGGACGATTCCGGCCGCCGCCGGACCGCGATCATGGGCTGCTACGGCATCGGCATCTCGCGGATTCTGTCCGCCGTCGTCGAGCAGAATTACGACGAGAACGGGATTCGCTGGCCGGAAGAGATTGCGCCGGCCGCCGTGCATATCGTGCCGGCTTCGGCCAAAGACGCCGCGCAGATGGAACTTGCGCTGGAGCTGTACGAGCGCTTCCGCGCGGCCGGAGTGGACGTGCTGCTGGACGATCGCGACGAACGCGCCGGCGTGAAGTTCAAAGACGCCGACCTGCTCGGCATCCCGCATCGGATCGTCGTCGGACGCGAAGCCGCGGAGAAGCGGGTGGAATTCAAAAAGCGCTCCGACGCCGACAAAGAAACCCTGACGGCGGACGAAGCTTTCGACCGGATCGCGAAACGGAATTGATTCGGCGATTCCGCTGCACAATCGTGTTTGTTTTGCCGAAATAAAGGATAAAGGCAGTCCGTATTCGGGGGAACCTTGAATACGGCTTTCGCTTTATGTCCTGCTTTTGAGGTTATAATGAGTTAGAGGCTACGCACATTATGCGGCGGCTGCGCCGTATCTCTCTATAGAAGATAAGGAGGAACGGCATTGAAGAAATGGTCGTATGTCATTATGCTGCTGGGGCTTTGCGTCATTCTGTATCCCACCGTCAACAATTGGCTGGACGATCGCGCCCAGGCCCAACTGCTGAAAGAAGCCGAAGTCCAAAGCCGGAAGCCGCTGGACCTCACCCGGGTATCGAGCGAATCGGCGGTGCCGGATTACCAGAAAATCTCGAACCTGCTGGACGAAGGCGATGACGACGAAGCGTCCGAGGAAGTCGAACCGCTCGATCCCGATTCGCTCAAGGACGGGGAAGTGCTGGGCGTAATCCGCTACGGGAAGCTCGATATCAAGCTGCCGATCGTCGAAGGCGCGACCAAGCAGAATATGAAAAGCGCGGCCGTGCACGTTACCGGTACCGGACTGGCCGGCGTTGAAGGCAATATGGCCGTAGCGGCGCACCGGGCGCACAAGACGGGCCGTTTGTTCAACCGGCTCGGCGAAGCCGAAGTCGGCGATACCCTCGAGGTCGATCAGGGCGGCCAAACGTACACCTACGAAGTCGACAAGATCCATATCGTGGAGCCGACGGAAGTATCGGTGCTCAATCCGACGCCGGGCGAAACCGCGCTGACGCTGATTACCTGCGATCCGCTGGTGAACCCGACGCACCGTCTGATCGTGCATGCCGTTTTGAAAAAGTAAACACCAAGCGAAGGCCGGGCGGCATGCCCGGTACATACAGCTTTTATCCGGCGTCGTCCCCGCTTCGGGACGCCGCCGCAGAACCGCCGCGATATTCGATCGCGGCGGTTTTTTTGTGCGTGCGCTTCGAAATTTTAGCAAGTCGATAGGCTTTTTGCATAGGAAAGCAGGAATTTGGTTGTGTTATTCCAGATTTCGAGGGCCTGAAACGGGTCTTTTGGCGCAAATATTGTTTGTTACTCCTTGCTAAATTCCTTATCTGTAGGTACTATGGATCTATAAAGACAACTTTTCATAAGAAAATGAATGAAATGGGTTCTCGATTGCCGCAGCTGCAAGGTTTATAACTATTTCTTTTAAAATCGCAGATTAAAAAATGGTCCTTTGTACTCATATGTGAAAGGTTTCATCTCGCCGATATATAAGCTATAAGACAAGGAAAAACTAAAACGACAAAGGCAAACCTGATCGAAAGACAGGGACGCAAAGCTAAAGGGCCTTACCCGCACGGGTTGGCAGCCAGCTACCGAAAGGAGTTTCTTCCATGCGTTCATGGATTGTTAAGATAACCCTCGCTCTGAGCTTGGCTGCCGGCTTGGCGCCAGCGATCGCGCATCCCGCTTCGGCCGCTTCGGTCGACGCTCCCTGGCTCGATACCACTACCCTCCAACAGGGCACGGTCGGCGTGAGCTACAGCGGAGCAACCTCCAAACGAGTCAAAGTCATGATCTCCAAAGCGAGCACCGTATACACTTACGATCTCAATACATCCAAAGCTTCCGAAAGCTTCCCGCTGCAATCCGGCAACGGTTCGTACGAAGTAACGCTGCTCGAGAATACAAGCGGCACCAGCTACAAAAAGATCGGTTCGTCTTCCGTCGAGCTGACTTCGCCGAGCGCCAACGAAGTATTCCTGGGTTCGGTGCAGAACGTGAACTGGAAAGACGCCAAGAACGCAACGGCTCTGGCGCAGAAGCTGACCGCAGGCAAGAAGACCGACAAAGAAAAAGCGCAGGCCATCTACAACTACGTGATCTCGAACGTCAGTTACGACTACGATCTGGCGAAAAATTTGGGCAGCGTCTATCTGCCTTCCGCCGACCAAACGCTGTCTTCCAAAAAAGGCATCTGCTACGATTATTCGTCCCTGATGGCCGTGATGCTGAGAAGTTCGGGTATCCCGACCAAACTGGTGATGGGCAGCACGTCTTACGTCAAAGAGTATCACGCGTGGAACGAAGTGTACCTGGACGGCAAGTGGGTAATCGTGGACACTACCGTCGACGCCGCGTACAAGAAAGCCGGCAAGTCGATCGGTTTCGCCAAAGAAGCAAGCAAATACAGCGTACAAAAAGTATATTAAAAAAAGAATTTCCCCTATCCGAAACCTCCGCCATGCGCGCGGAGGTTTCTTTATTTATGCGAATAACGAAACCAACCGCTGCCGCGGCGCGTTCAAACCGTAATGCTTTTTTTGCGAAAAAACAAAAGAAACGGAGGTCGTATCATGAAAACCACCCATGCGATCGGAATCGGTTTGCTGTGTATTCTGGGAATCTTTCTCTGGGTCTATCCGTTTCCGAAAGCGATCGACCGGGATATTCCCGCCGTGCTGTCCGTCGAGATCCCGCAGTCCGAAAGTTCGGAAGCCTCGGAAGGATGGGCCGGCAAAGAGTACGACGACACGCCGACGGTGATCCATGTCAAAGGCGAAATGTACCGGAAGCTGCTGCGCAAACCGGAATTCAACGTGCGGATCACGGTGGACGGCTTCGACTGGATGAGCACCCATGAACCGGGCCGGCCGATGGTGCTGACGGACCGCGGCGGGATTTACCAGGGCACGATATTTTACACCTATTATCCTCTCGACGGCGGATTCAAGAACGGCCGGCGTCTGGTTCGACGAATCGTTCGACCGGGTGCATCTGTGGGCGTCTTCCGAAGACTGGATCGGCGAATCGAGGCAAGCGGGGCGGACCGTGCTGATTACCGGCGGAGCGGAAAACGCAGAGCAGGCGCAGCGCGTCCGCAGCGAGATGCGCGAGACGTTCGCCGGAGGCGCGGGACAAGATTTCAACGGCTATTTTTACCCGCCATCCTGACCGGCCCGCCTTCTCTGCGCTATAATAAACACAAAAACGCACAGGGGGCCGCCATCCATGTACCGCATTGCCATTTGCGACGACGAGCAGCCGCGGAGGGAAGACGTCCGGCGGATGCTGCTCGATCTGTCGGTCAAGTCCGGCATCGACTTCGAAACCGGCGAGTTCGCTTCGGGCGAAGCGCTGATCGATCATTACGAACGGGGCGGCGAGCCTTTTCATATTCTCATTCTCGATATCGAAATGAACGGGCTGACCGGCATCGAGACCGCGCATAAGCTCAGGGATATGAAGCGGCGGAGCGAACAGATTATTTTCCTGACCGGCTACGCCGAATACATGCTGGAGAGCTTCGACGTGATGACGTTCCAGTACCTGCTCAAACCGGTCGACCCGGACGTGTTCGAAGAGAAGATGCTCAAGCTGTTTCGTTATTTCGAAGAAAAAGAGCGCGAGATCCTGATCGTCAAATCGGCGGAAGGCGAGCTGGTGCTGCGGCACGAAGAGATTATTGCGATCGAAGTGGCGAAAAGCCTGACCGTCAAAAACAAACTCAAAATCACGACCACGCGCGGGGTGCACGACGGCCGGGGGTTGATTTCCAGTTACGTCGAAACGCTGAAAGACGGCCGCTTTTTGCAAATTCACCGTTCGATCCTGATCAATCTGCTGCATGTGCACAAGTTTGCCGGATCGCGGGTCGTCATGTCGAACGGGACGGAACTGCCGATCGGACGCTCGAAGATCAAGGAAGTCAAAGACGCCTGCACCAAATTCATGGTCATGAAGGCGGAGTGAGGAGGGTAGGGAAATGAATCTCATGCTGCCGCTGCTCAACCTGGGAATCGCGCTGGTGATGGCGGTGCAGGTGAATTTTTACTTCAATGCCGTGTTCGGCCGCGAGAAAAGCAAGCCGTCCAAAAAGTACTGGATCGCCGCTTTCGTCCCGCTGAACTTTGTGTATCTGTCCACCAACCTGCCGCCGGCCGCTTCCTCGCTGCTCGCGCTGTTCGTCATCTTCGTACTCGCCCAGGGCTACTACGCGCAGCTGCGGCTCAAGATCGTGTTCGCCGTGCTGTACGCCGTGCTGCTTACGCTCATCAATTCCATTTCGCTGTATCTGCTCGATCCCGTATTTTCGCCGACCGGCCAAGCGCCGCTGGAAGATCCGGGCCGGCTGCTCGTCGCGGGCAGTCTGCTGATCGGCTGCACCGTCATGTTCGCGGTTATCCAGATCATCCGGCTTGTCGTCAAGCGCCGCAGCTTTCCGCTGGAATCTCGCTACTCGCTGCTGTTTCTCGGCGTGCCGGTCGTCAGCGTGTACCAGGTCAACGTCCTTACCGCTTATATGGAGAAAAATATTCATTATTTCGTATCCGTGTTCGGGTTTATCGTCTTGAATGTGCTGGTCGTATACGTGCTCGATACCGTCATCGCCAGATTCCAGCTGTCCAACCAGAATATGCAGCTCCAGAACCAGATGGATTACCAGGACGCCAATTACGAGAAAACGGTGCACAGCTTCAAAGAAATCAAGCGGATTATCCACGATACGAACCAGCAGTTTCTGTTTGTGGCCGAGTGCATCGAGCGGGGGCGGACGGAGGAAGCGCGCGAGCATATCCGGACCACGCTGAACCAGATCGACAATGCGTACCGCCGCGTGAATACGGGCAACCTGGTCGTCGACGCGCTGGTGACGAACGCGCTGAACGTCGGGCAGGCCAACGGCATCCGCATGGATACGGAGCTGAGCCTGCGCGAGTCGGAGCTGCCGATCGAGCGCTACGATCTGTGCGTGGTGCTCGGCAATATGCTGGACAATGCCGTCGAAGCGTCCAAAAAAGTCAAAGTCGCCGAAGACCGCCGTGTCCGCATCCAGATTCGTTCGAGCGAGACCGGGCTGTTTATCCGGATCCGCAACCGGACGGAGCGCGAAGTAACGGACCTGAGCAGCCGCAAGCCGGCTTCGGACGATCACGGCTTCGGCCTGACGAATATCGAGCGCATGTGCGACAAATACGGCGGCCATATGACGGTCGAGACGGAGAATCTGACCTTCGACAATATGGTGGTGCTGCCTTTTCCCAAATAAAAAATGAAAAACGATCCCGCGGCAAAAGTGTCGTTCAGGGATCGTTTTTTTCGTTTCGGGGCATTTATACGCGCTTTTTCGCTTTTTCCAGTATGCTGGGAACATAAAAAAGAAACCGACAACCCCGGAAGGAGAAATGACGATGAATACGATAAAAGGATTGAAAAAAACAGGCGCGGCCGCCATGGCTGCTCTGCTGCTGGCGCTGCCGGTAGCGGAAGGACAGGGAACGGCTTGGGCGGCGGAAGCTTCCGCGGCGACAACGACGGCTGCGAAAGAAAAAGATCCGGTCGAGGGCAAAGCGCAGGAAATGATCGAAGCGCTGATGAGCAATTACGGCGTAACCGGCGTGCAGTACGCGATTCGCGACAAAGGTAAACTGGTCTTATCCGGAGGAACGACGCTGGACGACGCGGGGCAGAAGCAGGCGATCTCCCAAAACGAGATGTTCGGCATCGGCTCGGTCAGCAAAATGTACGTGACCGCCGCGGCGATGATGCTGGTCGACCAGGGCAAAGTGGATATCGACCGTCCGCTGACCGATTATATTCCGGAGTTCCAGATGGCGGACGAGCGCTACAAGCAGATTACGCCGCGGATGCTGATGAACCACTCGGCCGGCCTGTACGGTTCGCATTACAAGAACACGATCCTGATGAACGACAACGATACGCAGAACCACGATACGCTGCTGACCAATCTGCGCACGGAGAAGCTCAAGTCCGATCCGGGCGAATATTCCGTGTACGAGAACGACGGATTCCAACTGCTGGAGCTGATGGTCGAACGCGTCAGCGGCATGAGCTACACCGAGTATCTGGAGCGCTATGTCAGCGCGCCGCTTGAGCTGACTTCGACCAAGACGCCGCTGAACCGGTTCGACCGCGAGCTGCTCGAGCCGGTCCGCTTCCCGCTGTTTGAAAAAGCGATGCCGGCGGAGAACGCGAATATCCTGGGTACCGGCGGCGTGTATGCGAGCGCGGAAGAACTGACCAAGTTCTCGGAAGTGCTGACGGGCGAATATCCGCAGATCCTGTCCGAGAAATCGACGCAGGCGATGCTTCAGAAAGAATACCGCAAAGGCGTCTGGGTCAAAGACGAAGACAACAGCTTCGGCTTCGGGCTCGGATGGGACGCGGTGAATCTTGAACCGTTCGGCGAGTACGGCATCCAGGCCGTGACCAAAGGCGGCGATACGATCATGTACCACTCGGCGCTGGTCGCCCTGCCGAAAGAAGACATTTCGATCGCGGTCCTCAGCTCCGGCGGTTCGTCGATCTTCAACACGACCGCCGCAAGCAATATTCTGCTGGAGTACCTGAAGCAGAAAGGAAATATTAAAGAAATCCTGCCGGAAGACAAGTTCGAGAAACCGGTGAAAAAAGAAATGCCGGCCGAGCTGAACAACTATTCCGGCCTGTACGGCAACCAGGGCGCGACGCGCGAGATCGCGATCGAGAACGGCGAAATCAAACTGCCGGCCCTAATGAGCGACCTGATTCCGGCGCAAACTTATGTGTACACCGGAGACAAGGAATTTACCAGCGAAGACGGCACGACGCTGCTCAGCTTCGACGACCAGACGAACGGCCACACGTATATCCGTATCCGCAGCAGCATGGAACTGCCGGGTCTCGGCCGTCCGCTGATGGCGTACTACGAATACCAGAAGCTCGGCGACAACAAGCTGAGCGCAGACGTGACCGCAGCCTGGAAAGCGCGCGAAGGCAAAACGTATTACGCGCTGGACGAGAAGATCAATTCGTTCTTCTACCTCTCGCCGTCGGTGCTGTCGAAGACGATTACGCTCGACCAGGACGCCGAGTATGCGAACAGCACGAAGATCGTCGACGCGGATCACGCGGTCAACGCGATCGAGATCCCGGTCATGACCGGACGCGACGTGTTCGATCTGGACTTCACGCATGAAGGCGGAGCCGAATATCTCCAGGCCGACGGCCGGACCTATATCGGCGAAGACGGCTTGGCCAAGCTGTACGCCGGCCATTCCTCCATCGTGACCATCCCGGCTTCCGGCGATGCTCGCTGGTTCAAGCTTCCGACAAGCGCGGCGGGCAAAACGCTGACGGTCGATGCCCCGCAGGGCGCCGGCTTCGCGGTCTACGACGCCGACGGCACGCCGGTCAACATCTCGACCGCCAGCGGTTCCAACCGGGCCGTGCTGCCGGAAGGCGGCATGATCGTCTTCGGCGGCAAAGCCGGCGACGTGGTGCACGTGACGCTGGGGCAGAAGTAAGCGATTAGAGCACGGATACGTACATGAACGTTTTGCTTTTCAAGAACCGATTCCCGTCGCAAGTGGCGGGAATCGGTTTTTTTGCGTTGAAAAGAAAAACGGCAATCTACCCAGGGGGTGGTGTTCAAACTGCCGCCTTCTTTTTATACTGATAAAAAACTAGACCATTACAGAGGATGAACCTCGACGAAGGAGCACGAATATGAGATTGAAGAAAGTAACCCGAACAAGCGCGACAGCAATCAAAGTCATGTTGGTGTTGGCGCTGGTTCTTTTGAGCTGGCCTTTTGCGGGTGGTCGAATCGGCGGGGAAACCAGGGTGCAAGCACAGACGACGCAAGCGTCGGAAGGAAATACGGCTGTGTATGGGTTTGGGAGTAATACTTATGGTCAACTGGGGTTGGGCGATACCAGGCATAGAGTGCTGCCGACGGAGCTGACCTCGTCAGGGTCGATCAAACAGGTGGCAGGAAGTCTTGGCTATGCATTGATCTTGACGGAAAGCGGGAAGGTGTATGCGTCCGGTTCCAATGAATCTGGTCAATTGGGTTTAAGCGATACCCTCAATCGATTGACGCCGATCGAAATCCCGAATTTAAGCGGAGTGAAACAGGTGGCGGCGGGATACAACTTCTCGTTAGCACTGACGGAAAGCGGTAATGTATACGCGTTTGGCGATAACACCTACGGTCAACTGGGTTTAAGCGATATTGTTAATCGATCCATGCCGACCGAAATCCCGAATTTGAGTGGAGTGAAACAGGTAGCGGCAGGAATGTATCATACGTTGGCGCTGACAGAGAGCGGGAAGGTATATGCGTTTGGTGGGAATAATGCTGGACAACTGGGTCTGGGCAATACCGGCTATCGATTAACGCCGACCGAAATCCCAAATTTAAGCGGAGTGAAACAGATCGCAGCAGGAGGGGTGTATACGTTAGCGCTGATGGAAAACGGGAAGGTGTATGCATTTGGTATGAATAGTTCTGGCGAACTCGGTGTAGGCGCTATAGGCTATCAATTAACGCCGACCGAAATCCCGAATTTAAGCGGAGTGAAACAGATCGCAGCAGGAGAGTATCATACGTTGGCGCTGATGGAAAACGGGAAGGTGTATGCGTTTGGCTATAACTATTATGGCCAACTGGGTTTAAGCGATAACGTCAATCGATTAACGCCGACCGAAATCCCGAATTTAAGCGAAGTGAAACAAATCGCAGCAGGAGCGTATCATACGTTGGCGCTCATGGAAAACGGCGAGGTATATGCGTTTGGTAATAACGGGTCTGGCCAACTGGGTTTGGGTCACACCTACAGTCAGTACAGACCGATCAAGATTCCGAATATGCGATCGGTGCAGCAGGTGGCAGCCGGACTTCACACGTCGTTCCTGATAGCACCGAAACAGGCTGTGGTACGCTTCGACAGTCAAGGCGGAACGCCGGTGATCGATGCGAAAGCCGATCCCGTAACGGATCTTGTTGCCAAACCCGCGGTCGATCCGACGCGGGAAGGGTATCGCTTTGACGGTTGGTATACCGACGCCGACGGAGTGCATGTTTTCGACTTTTCGACTCGGGTTACGGTCAACACGACCTTATACGCCAAGTGGAGCGAGAATCGTTCGCCGCTTGTCGAACTGACGACGAATGCGGGCAATCCGACCAACCGGCCGTTTGACGTCATCGCGACGTTCGATGAAGACGTGACCGGTTTCGATGCAAGCAAGATCGAGGTAACGGGCGGCACGGTTGGAGCGGTGGGAACGGTGAGCGAACGCGTGTATGAGTTCGAGGTGACGCCGACCGAGCAAGGTTCGGTCACGGTGAACCTGCTGACGGGAGCGGCCCGGGACGCGGCGGGCAATCCCAGCGAGGCTTCGAATACGCTGAGCCTGAACTACAATACGACCGCCCCCACGCTGACGTTGAACGGTTCGGCGCGAATGGCGGTTGCGCTGGATACCCCGTTCGTCGATCCGTTGGCGACGGCGCGGGATGCGCAGGGTGAAGATTTGATCGAATTTATCGGCGTGACAGGTGATGTATATACGGACAAAGCCGGCACGTACGAGTTGACGTATAGCGTCAGCGATTCGGCAGCGAATACGTCCACCGTCACGCGTTCGGTGTACGTGATCGAACCGCCGGTGGTGAAATTGAACGGCGAAGCGGCGATAACGCTTGAAGAAGGCGCGAGTTTTGTCGATCCGGGGGCGACCGCATCGGATGCGTTCCACGGCGATCTGAGCGATACGGTGGTCACGGAAGGCGGCGTGGATACCGGCAAGCCGGGCGTGTACACGCTGAACTACACGGTTACGAATCCGATCGGGCAAACGGGAAACGCGCAGCGGCAGGTGACGGTGACGAAAAAAGCGGAACCGCCGGTCGTCGAACCGCCGGTCGTCCAGCCTCCGGCTAAAAATCCACCGTCCTCCGCGACGCCAAGTGTGCCTGTTCCTTCGCTGCCGGGTCCGATCGCTTCGACCGACGGCAACCTGACACTGGCGGCGGGACAAGCCGGACAGGTCAGCCTGGGAAGCGATGCCCGGCTGCAAATTCCGGCAGGCGCGACGAATCAACAGATGCAGGTTCGCATGAACGTATTGACGGCGGCCAATAACGGCTTGCCCGCCGAAGCCAAACCGCTGAGCGCGGTGTATCAACTCACCAAGACCGCGCCCGCCAACTTCCTGCTTCCGGTCGGGCTGACGCTCTCGTTCGATCCGTCGAAGCTGGAGGAGGGCGAACAAGCCGTCGTCTTCTACCGGAATGAAGACGGAAGCCCGTGGGTACGGATGGACGGCGGCGCGATCGAGCAGGGCCGAAACGCGGTGGGTTCGGCGGCGCCAAGCGTCGCTGCAATCACCGTTCAAACGGATCACTTTACAAAGTTCGCGGTACTGGCGGTAAGCGATACCGCCGCCGCGCCGAACCCGAACGATACCGACGATACCGGAAATACTCCGGCGATTGCGTTCACGGACATCACCGGTCATTGGGCCGCGGGCGCGATTCGCGAAGCGGCGTCGCTCGGTCTTGTGAACGGCTATGCGGACGGCACGTTCCGTCCGTCGGGAGCCGTCACGCGAGCGGAGTTCACGACGATGCTGGTCCGTGCGTTTTCGCCGATCGCGAATGACGAGGCGGCAAACGGCGGAGCAAAGACACCTCTCGCCGCCGCGCCGTTCGCGGATCAATCGTCGATCCGCGATTGGGCCGGCGCTTCTATCGCGCAAGCCCGCCTTCTGGACTGGGTCCAGGGCGACCGGGGCGGCAACTTCCGGCCGAACGATGCGGTCACGCGGGCGGAAATGGCGGCGATGCTGTACCGGGCGTTGACGCTCAAAGGTGCGGACGAATCCGCCTTGAATCGCTTCAACGATGCAAACGCCATCCCGGCCTGGGCGCGCGAAGCGGCAGCCGCGCTGACGGCGACCGGGATCCTGCAGGGCGGAAGCGGCGGAGCTTTTGCGCCGAACGCGGCGGCGACGCGTGCGGAAACGGTACAAGTGCTGATGAGAGCCTATCAGTAATCGCTCAACGAATCGCAATCCCGGCAGTACCCGGATAATCGAAGAAAAGCCTTTTCCCGAATCGATATCGGGAAAAGGCTTTTTGCGCACTTTCAAGATTGGACTTTTCAAAGCCCCAACAGCTTGCCCCGCCGCACCGCTTCGTCGCGCGTCCCGACGTACAGTTTGCCGTAAATATTGTTGATATGCGCCCGAATCGTGCCGCGGCTCACGTTCAACCGCTCCGCGATCTCCTGGTTGGTGCGTCCCTGGACGATCTGGGTCAGCACTTCCCGTTCTTTCGCCGTCAGCGGCGAAGAAGGATCGGCGCTTTCGCGCGGCAGATCGCCGCGGCCCAGCTTGCTTAGCAGCGCATGCACATACGCGGCGGAAGGGGTTTGACCTTCGCTTTTGCCGGTCCACTGCTCGCCGATGCGGATCAGCAGACGTTCGATAACGGAGCCGGCATCCAGATACAGACGCAGAAAACCGTGAGCCTCCGTGTCGTGCAGCATCCGCAGCAGCAGATCTGCCGCCTGATCCGCGCCGTTTTGCGAAGCGCGTTCCAGCAAAACGCACTGCAGCAGCTCGATCTCGATCTGCTGTTGGAATCTTTTATTGCGTTTGGCCGAAAGCCGCATAGCGTTCGTCAGCGCCCAGGCCCGTTCGTCCCGATTTTGCCAGACCAAAAATTTCGCCAGATACTGATGCTCGTAAAGATTGGAAGAATCGAAATCTTCCGGGTCGCTGCTTTCGGACATGCCGTACAACCGAAGCCAGTCTTCTACCGGTTGTTTTCGGCCCGCCTGCCAATCCATGATGGCGATCTCGGCGTCGCAATACACGATCGAATGCGTCATGCCGAGCTCGATCGCCTGACGACGCGTATATTCCAACGCCCGCCGGGCTTCTTCGATCCGATGCTGCGCCAGCAGCGAGCGGGACAACGTAAAGCCGGCGGGGAGCAGCAGTTCGGCGAGAAAACCGACCAGACCCGGTTCCGTCGCTTCGAAAGCCAGTCTGGCGTTGGTTTCGGCATTTTCCAGCTCGTCGTATTGATACTGCGTTTCCGCCAGGCAGGCGATGATCGGTCCGGCCAATCCCAACTGATTCATCGGCTGGATCATCTGCTGCAAAAAAGGAACGAGGAATTCGCCGGCAACCATGCCTTCCTGCTGCATATGTTCTTTGGACACGCTCGGCACGCCGGAGTTTTTGGAACGCGCGAAGATCAGTTTGATCCCCGAAGGCGCGAATTTTTTGGACTCCTGCATATAGTAACCCGCCATCTCCTGATCTCTCATCGTGGCTGCGTAGAGCATTTTCAAAAAATAAAAGATGCCGCGGTAATCGTTTTTTTTCTTTTCGTTCCAGTTTTTTTCGTTTTCGGTCAGATAACGCTCGGCCATGTCCAGCATATGCACCGCCGCCGGGATGTTTTCTTCCGCAAGCAGTACCAGATGAAGATAAGAAAAATACAGCAGCGGTTTTTCCAACAAAATATTTTCCGGAATACAAGCGAACTGGCGGCTCATCCATATATCGTCCATGCTGCTGACTTTGCCGAGCATTTCTTCCAATAAAGCGACTGCCTCGCGGTAACGTTCGCCGGACAAATAATATTGCAGCGCTTCTTCGAACGATCCCGCTTGTTCGCTCCATGCTCCGGCTCTGGACAGCAGCGCTTTGATCCGGTCCCGGGATTCCCGTTCCAGCCGTTCGCGCAAAAATTCCCCGAACAGATGATGGAATCGGAACCATCGCCCTTCGTCGTCCAACGGAATCAAGAACAGGTCGGCTTTTTGCAGCTGAAGCAGTTTGTCGCCGCTTGACGGGTCTTCGGTTACGGCTTCGCACAGAGCGACATTCATCCGGCGAAGAATCGAGCAGTCCAGCAAAAAGCGTCGATGTTCGGGACTTTGCCGCTCGAACACTTCTTCCATCAGATAATGTTCCATCAGGTGCGACGAACCGGAGAAACGTTGAAGCAGCTCCGACGAACGCTGTCCGCCGCGCATGGACAAAGCGGCCAGCTTCATCGCGGTAATCCAACCTTCGGTGCGTCTGACCCAGGTCAGCGACTCGTCGGAGGACAATTGAAGCGACATGCCGACCCTATAGAAATCGATCCCTTCGTCCGGGCGGAAACGCAGTTGGTCGCGGTCGACGAGGATAAGGGACGGGCCGTCCGTTTTGAAAAGTTCGAACTCTTCTTCGTGTCTGGACGACAAGATCAATTGAACGCCGTCTGGAAGACGGTCCGCAAAAAAAGCGATAGACTCCAACAGCGAGCGTTCCGAAATCAGATGGAAATCGTCCCAAATCAACGCGAGCGGTTCGGTCATGTCGTGAAAAGCATCAAGCAAACGCAAGATTGGCATCTCGTGCCGCCCCGGCTGAATCAACCGGATCGCATCGGCCGAAGCTTCGGCGAAGCCCGGCAGCACGACGTCGATCGCGGCCGAAACGTACGACCAGAAGCGGACGGTATCGTTGTCGGCGGCATCCAGCGACAGCCAGGCGGTCGCGCGGCCGGATCCTGCGGACCACTGCTCCAGCAGGGTCGATTTGCCGAAGCCGGCCGGAGCGACGATCCGAACGACGCGCCGATCCGAGGCTTCGTTCAGGCGTTCGATCAGGCGTTGGCGGACGATCGCGTCGGCGGCGGAACGGGGCGCGGCCAATTTGGTTTTCAATAAAGGAACGACGGAAGGCGTAACGGAAAAAGAAACGGGCGGCGTATTCATGCTGAGATTCACTCCCGGAGAGGAAACGAAAATCGTGGAAGAGGTGGAGAAGAACCGGATTTCGTTTCTTTTCAATTTTAAAATGATTGAACTTGAAAAGGGAATTCGACAGGAAGAAGCCTAAATCCTTCGCAATTTGTGATTTCATTCGACGCGTATTTCTTTATAATGAAAGTAAAATTCGGCCGGGAGGAGAAGCGGGGATGAAACGAAAAAAAGATACGGAAACGTCGAATCGCCAACCGGAATCCGAAGCGCTTCGGCTTGTGGAACGTCCGAGGCTGATCGCACGGTTGGACGAGCTGTCGCAAGATCAGCTCGTCTATGTGACCGCCCCGGCCGGATACGGAAAAACGACGCTGCTGAAGCAGTGGTCGGAGCGAAACGCAGCAGCGGCTGCCTATATCGCGGTCGAAGCGCGGGACGATTCCGCTGCGGCATTTTGGACGCGTACCGTTCAAGCGCTGGACGATGCAGCAGGCCAGGAATTTGCCGAGCGTGCGGGCGAGGCGCTCGCATATTTTCGCATCGGGCAAAATGAATCCGGAATCGCGCTGCTGCTGGACGAATTGGAACGGATATCGGGACGGCCGACGCTGATATGGGATAACCTGCATGTGCTGCGCAGCGGCAGCCTGCTTGAGTCGATCGCTTTTTTCGCCGAGCACAAGCCGGCTTCGCTGCGGGTGATGGCGGCGGGCCGGGGCTATCCGCCTTTTGCGGCGGCGCGCCTGATCGCGCGTCAGCGTATCGCTTTGCTGGGACAAGGCGAGCTGCGTTTTACCGAAAAAGAAGGCGAGTCTTTTTACTTCGGCCGCTCCGGACGTCAAGCCGAGGCGATCTCCCGTGAAGACGCACGCGACCGAACGCGGTCGGCCGAAGGATGGATCGCGGCGATGGATCGAAGCGATGCCGAACTTGACCGGTATCTGGACGAACAGATCTGGGCGCAGGCGGACGAGGATACGCAGCGCTTCCTGCTGGATGCTTCGGTACTCCGAAGCATGAACGGACGAATTCTCCGCGCGCTCGGGCACGGCGAAACCGGTCCGCTGCCGGAAGAATTGTTCAGGAGCACGGAGCTGTTGATCGTGCCCTGCGGACCGGAACAAGGCTGGTTTCGCCTGCACGGGAGATTTGCCGGCTTTTTGCGGCGGCGCTTGGACCGGGAATCGCCGGGGCGCCGGCGGACGCTGCTGCGTTTTGCCGCCGAAGCGTTTCTTCGGGAAGGCCGGTACAGCGCCGCGCTGGAGCACGATCTCGACGGCGGACATTACGCCGAAGCCGGACGGACGCTTCGTTTGCCGGCCGTCGATTCGGGGCGCGGCGAGAGCGTGAACGCCGCCTGGCTGTCGGCCCGGCTGGCGGATATTCCGGTCCGGCATCTGCGGGCCGATCCTTTTTTGTATTTTTCGCTTGTCTATGCGGTGCTGCTCGGGGAGCGGGATAGGGTCCGCGCGCGGCATCTGCTGGACGAAGCCCGGCGGATAGGCCGCGAACCCTTGCAGGGCGAAGCCGGGCATGAACGCGAAGCCCGGGTCGAAGCGGTTCGGCAAACGATCGACGCGCTGAACGCGTTATACGCGGCTGTCGCAAATCGGGATTTCGAACCGATGCTGCAATTCGCGCGTTCGGCCGGTCCGTTCGACGATCGGGAAAAAGAACAGCCGGCGTTCGCGAGACTTGCGCTTCCGGCGGCTTTTTCGCTGCTGTGGGCTTACGGCCGGGAACCGGCAAACGGCGCGCCGGCGATCGGCAAAAATGCTATGCTGCCGGTGTTGGACGAGCTGTCCGCGCTGCTGGGCGGCCACGAAATAGCGGCAGTGATCGCGGCGGCGCGCGCCGAAGCGCTATACGAATACGACGAAGCGGCCGAAGCGGCGCGCGTCGCGGAGCAGGCTTACACGGGGGCCGTATCGGGCCGCCGATCCGCCGCTTTTTGCGCCCCGGCTGCCGGATTGGCGTTGTCGCGCGCGTATCGGGCGCTGGGCGAGCGAACCCAGGCGAAATACGCGCTGCTGCGTTTGCGCAAAGATCTTCCGCGTTTGCGGCTGCAGGAAGCGGATTGCGCCTGCGCCGCCGAGCTGGCGCTGCTGGCTTTGGACGAAGAAGAACCGGTACTCGCCCATGAATGGGTGCGGCGCTTCGCCGGGCCGCCGGAAGCCTCCGAACCCGTATCGCCAGCGGCCGACTTTCGTCGGCGATTCGATCTGCTGCGTATTCGCACGGCACTGGAGGACAATGCGGAAGCGCGCTTTTTGCTCGATCGGTTGAGCGAAGACGCGTTTGTACGCGGGAATGTGTATCTACAGGTGGCGATCGGCGTGCTGGATACGATACTGCTGGAGCGGGAAGGCCGGCGCGAAGCAGCCTACGACCGTCTGGGCGGCGTGCTTTTCGAAGCGGAGCCGCACGGATTCGTTCGCGTTTTCGTCGATCAAGGCGAACCGATCCGCAAACTGCTGTCCGGTCTGATGGCGTCGCGCAAAGACAATCGGGAAGAAAAGCGTCCTTCGCTGGCTTACGCCCGATTGCTGCTGGCCCGCTTCGGCGGCGTATCCGACGAAAGCGAAGCGCTGGCGCTTATTTTGACCGGGCAGGAGATCGAAGTGCTAACGCTGATCGGCGGCAATCGGACCAATAAAGAGATCGCGGCGGAACTCGGCATTCGTTACGAGACGGTGCGGACGCATATCCGCAACCTTTACGCCAAACTGAAAGTCGGCAGCCGCGAAGAAGCGTTGGCGGAAGGACGACGCTTGGGATTGGAACTTCTGTCCGTGGATTGAAACATGCAAGGAACGAAGCGGATTTTTTGGCGTCCAAAGCAGAAAAGGCTTTCGGTTAGTACCCTTTCAACTCTTAATCACAGGTTTACGTTTTCCTGAAACGCACACGCTTTAGGTGCGATTCCGTCGGAGACTTCGTACACGCTTCAGGTACGAATCTCAGGGGAGCGTATTCCTACCTTTAGTGTTGACAAGGTACTAGCCTGGATTTCGCGATTTAAATAGAGCGAACTATACATACTTCCGGCTCAAATGCCGAAGAACAGATACGGACAGTTAGGGAGCAAAATCTCTGTCTGCCGGGAACTGATTTTGATAAGTCGCAGCATAGATCATTCACTAAAATTAAATCAGAGGAGCAAAAGTAGTGATGAAATGGTTTCGAAGCAGAACGCAAAGCTTGTTTGCAAGGATATTGACGATTGCCGCTTTGTGTATCGTGGTATCCATGGTCGTTTCCGTTATCGCGATCGGGTACATGACGACCCGTTCATACGAAACGATGAATACCGATTCGTTGACACGAGTAGCGAATGAGAAAATAACCGAACTTGAAATGACGATCGCGGCTCAAAAAAATATGACGACCTCGATTTCCCGGGAACTGTTCAACGTCGATTTTTTCAAAAACCTGAATGAAACCGGAGCGGCCGATCAGGCGGACTTCAAGCGGATTCAAGACAATCTCACCGAAAAGCTGAATGCTTCCGACGGATTGTATGAGAATATCTTTTTCACGTATCAGGACAAAGTCTATCTGGACGGCATAGCCGGCAAATCGCAGGGAACGGATATGTTCTCGACTTCGCCGTGGTACAAGCCCGTTCTGGACAGCGGCGATCTCGTTGTAGGCGATCTGCAAACTTCGCCAGTGACGGGGCTTCCCGCCATCGCGATCGCGGCGCCCGTCAAAGACCCGGCCACGAACCGAATATTGAGCGTGTTTGCGCTGCCTATCAATGTGAATGTCTGGCTGGGCGAAATTACGCAAAAAGAAGACGACGGGATCATCAGCACCGTAGTCACGGACGACAAAGGAATCGTGATCGCGTCGCACGATACTGACCAGGTGCTCAAAACGGACTTTACCCGACTCGACAACGAGCAAGGATTGCAGCAGATCTCCACAGCCGAAAACGGCACGGGTTACGTCACGATCGACGGAGTCCGCTATATGGCTTCGTTCGTCAAACTGGACGCTCTGGGCATGAATGTGGTCACCTATCTGCCGGTGAGCAGCTATATGAACAGCCTGTATCATATGCTGGCGACTATGATCGCAATTACCGTCGTCGCTCTGCTTGTTGCATTAACCGTGCTTTTCCTGTTGGTGCGCGGCATCGTCCGGCCGATCCGCCTGGCGTCCGAGCAGCTGGAAGTGATGGCCCAGGGAGACTTCTCCCGGCGGCTGCCGCAAAAATACGAAAACAGCGCGGGCGAGACGGGCGTGCTGATTCGCGCGATGAACAAAATGCACGACAACACGAAAAATGTGATTGAATCGGTCAATCAGGAATCGTCGTATCTCAAAGAAGTGTCCGATACCGTGCATTTTATGTTTACGGATATGGACAAAGAACTGCAGGACGTATCGGCCACGACGCAAAATATGTCCGCGGGCATGGAAGAAACGGCAGCGTCCGCGCAGCAGATCAACGCTTCCACCAACGAGTTCGAAAAAGCGATCCAATCGATCGCCCGCGGCGCCCAACAAGGCGCGGAAGAAGCGGCGGCAATCAGTAAGCGCGCGGGCGATCTGAAGATCGCGCTGGAGCAGTCGATCGCCGAAATGAAAGACGTGTACGAAGAAGTCAAACCGGGATTGCACGAAGCGCTGGAAAATTCCAGATCCGTCGATTCGATCAAGGAACTCAGCGAGTCGATTCTGCAAATTACCCAGCAAACCAATCTGCTCGCGCTCAACGCTTCGATCGAAGCCGCGAGAGCCGGCGAAGCGGGCAAAGGATTCGCCGTGGTCGCGGACGAAATCCGCAAGCTGGCCGACGCTTCCAAGAACACCGTCGGCCAGATTCAATCGATTACCGGCAATGTGACGGGGTCGGTAAGCGACTTGCAGCAGTATACGCAGCGCCTGATGGAACTGCTGACGGGGCGGATTATCGAAGACTATGCGACGATGAGCCGAACGAGCGAATCTTACTTGAACGACGCGAACTATATGGACCGGATGGTCTCCGAATTCAGTTCGACCAGCGAGCAGCTGAGCGCGTCCGTCCAGAACCTGGCGCAGGCGATCGACGAAATCTCGACGTCCAACAACGATTCGGCGGAAGGCACGGAAGAGATCGCGGACAAAACGAATACGGTTGTGAATAAAGCAAGCGGCATAGCCGGAGAAGCGCAGAAAACCAACGACAGCGCGGAGCGTCTGAACCGGATCATCCGGCAGTTCAAGATTTAAATCCGTCACAGGCGTCCGAACGTCCCTTAAACCGGGCGGATCGGATGCCTGTTTTGCCTTGAATTTTATCTGAAAATAGATGTATTCAAATGCGTATATTCTTCTTATACTTGCAATACGACAAAGCGAGTCGGGAAGCGATTTTCTCGTGCCGCGAGAGGGGATAAATACAAACATGAAAAGTAAAGCGGGACTTCGCACGGCTTGGACGTCGGCACATAGATTGGTTCGCCTCGCGCTGATCCTGGCGATCGTTCCGGGCATGCTGCTCGGAAGCGGCATCAAGTTTGCGCACGCGCAGACTATCGGGGTAAAAGATTGGGATTCGCTGACGGCGGCTTTTGCAAATGCAGCGAGCGGGGATACGATTGTGCTGGAAGAAGATATTTCAAGAACGAATAGTATACTGACCGTTCCTTTCGGGAAAGATCTGACGCTGGACCTTGCGAGATATAATCTGTCGATTGTTAATGATGATAGTTATATTGCGGCGGCAGTTGAAGTACAGCAGGGAGCTTCTTTTACGCTTGAAGCAAACGGCGGAGGAACGCTGATAGCACAAGGAGGCCATAATTCCGCAGGAATCGGAGGCCGATCAGGTGCTTCAGTCGGGAAGATTATCATCAACGGCGGAAATGTAACAGCAGCGGGCGGACTTAATGCACCGGGAATCGGCGCAGGTTTTTCAGGCACATACGATGCAATACAAATCCATGCAGGAACAGTGACGGCGAGCGGAGACATGCATGCTGCGGGAATCGGCACCGGCTTATCCGGATCGGGAAGGACGATCGATGTATCCGGCGGAACTGTGACGGCAAACGGAGGGTCGAATGGCGCAGGAATCGGAAGCAGCATGGGCGGATCAATAAGAACAATTAACATATCAGGGGGAACGATAACAGCGGTTGGGGGAGAAGGCGGCGCCGGAATCGGCGGGGGATACCGGTCGGCACCGGAAACCATAAACATCTCTCAAGCAACGGTAACCGCGATAGGAGGGAACCATGCTGCTGGAATCGGGGGAGGCTATGGGCGCGAAGGAGGAAATATCTCTATCGCAAGCGGAAATGTCACCGTATCGACAGGAGGAGATTCAAAGGCTTCAGCGATTGGGGCGGGAGCTGGTAGTTCCAATCCGACATTCTCCCTCAGCAACGCGGGCGCAATTAATATCGCAGCGGGCAAAAGACTGATCGTACCCGTCGGCACAACGGTCACCAACCTGGGAACCATCGGCGGCCAGGGGAGTATCCAAAACGACGGAAGCATGATCAATCAGGGCGCAATCGCCGTACCGGTGACGGGCAATCGGTATGCGCTGAAATTCGATGCGAACGGGCCGGCTGCAACGTTTCCCGAAAAGATCGTGTACGCCAAAACAGCGTCGGCGGGAAATATTAATTTTCCCGTACCGTCGGCTTATGAGGGCTTCGGCTTTGACGGATGGTATACGGAACGTGCCGGAGGCGTTCGCATTACGGAAGCTTCCGCGCTCGATAAGGACTTGACGCTTTTCGCGCATTGGAAAGATCTCACGCCGCCCGCCGCGACGTTAACGCTGGATTCGGATCCGGTTATCAATCGGCCTTTTACCGCGCATGTTACATTCAGCAAGGACGTGACGCGCTTTACCGCAGCGGGCGTGTCGGCGGTCGGCGCGGAAGTGCAGGAGTTTGCGGGCAGCGGGAAGACCTACAGCTTTAAAGTGGTTCCGCAGTCCGACGGACCGGTTACGGTTAGCGTGGCCGCGGGCGCGGCTTACGACGCGGACAACAATCCGAATACGGCTTCTTTGCCGGCAAGCGTGATTTACGATACCGTAAGTCCAACTGTGGAGTTGACCTCGGAATCGGGAACTCCGACGAACAAGCCTTTTAAAGCGACCGCGAAGTTTAGCGAATCGGTTAAAGGGTTTGGCCTTTCGGAGGTCGAGGCCGATAACGGCAAACTATCGAACTTCGATACGGTAGACCGCGCGACCTACACGTTTACCGTTACGCCCGATAAGGAAGGCGAAGTTCATGTACGAGTGCCGGGAGGAACGCTAACGGACGATGCGAACAATGTCGGCGGAGCCTCGAACACTCTGACAGTGGTCTACAACACCAAAGCGCCGAGCATCACGCTGAATGGCGATAATCCGATGGCCGCAGCGCTTGGCGGTACCTTCTCCGATCCGGGAGCGGCCGCGCAGGATGCGCTGGGAACACCTTTGACCGACTCGATCGTCGTGGAAGGAATCGAAGCGGTAGATACGAAGCGCCCGGGCAAATACGAGTTGAATTACCGGGTAACGGACCTGGCGGGCAACGAATCGTCCGAGGTCAAACGAATCGTGCATGTCATTGATCCTCCGGTCGTAACGCTGCTCGGCGAAGCGGAAATGACGATCAAAGAAGGCGAAGCGTTTATCGATCCTCTGGCGACGGCGGCGGATGAATTTTACAAAGATTTGACGGATCGGATTCAGGTTGAAGGAACGGTCAATAACCGCGAGCCGGGAACGTATGCGCTGCGCTACACGGTCAAGAATCCGCTCGGCCAGACGGGCGAAGCGGTGCGTAAAGTAACGGTCGAGAAAGCGCCTGCGATTCCGCCCGTGCTTCCTCCGGTGAATCCTCCTGTGACCGAGGTTCCGGCATACTCCGGCCCGGTAAATACCGTGACGACTCCGGAACCGGCGGTGAATCTTCCCGTTCGTTCGACGGCCGGCAGCCTGACCCTTCCGGCCGGCAGCGCCGGCGAAGTGAGTCTGGGCGCGGATATCCTGCTGAAGATTCCGGCGGGGGCGACGAATCAGCCGATGCAGATCGGGATGCGGGCGCTGGCTTCTGCGGACAACGGCCTTGCCGCCGAGGCGAAGCCGCTCGGCACGGTCTATGAGCTGACCAAAAGCGTGCCGTCGAACTTCCTGCTTCCGGTTAGCCTGACGCTGGCGTTCGATCCGGCGCTGCTGGCGGGCGGCGAGCAGGCGGCGGCGTTCTATCAGACCGAGCCGAATACGCCGTGGGTACGAATCGGCGGAGCGGATACGAAGATCGACGGCGGACGGATCACGGTCGAAGTGAATCACTTTACCCGCTTCGCGGTGCTGGCCGTTAACGACAACCCGGTATCCGAACCGGGCGCGGGCAGCGCCGGAACCGGCGAGGCGGCCGTCGAATTCACGGATACGGCCGGGCACTGGGCGGAAAGCGGTATCCGCCAGGCGGCTGCCCGGGGCATCGTCAAAGGCTATGCGGACGGCACGTTCCGTCCGTCGGGCGCGGTAACGCGCGCGGAGTTCGTCGCGATGCTGGCGCGGACGCTTATCCCTTCGGAAAGCTCCGGCAAAGAAGCGGCGCTGCCTGCGTTCAAGGATGTCGGCGCGATCCGCGCCTGGGCGAAAAGCGATATCGCGCAGGCGTACGCGCTGGGCTGGATCCAGGGCGACGCCGGCGGCGCGTTCCGTCCGAATGCGCCGATCACGCGCGCCGAGATGGCGGTCGTATTGAGCCGGGCGCTGGGACTGCCGGCAGGCGGGCAGGCGACAGCCTTCAACGACGCGGCGTCGATTCCGGCCTGGGCGCGTCCGGCGGCGGCGGCTTTGAACGAAGCCGGCCTGATTCAAGGGCGGACAGGCGGGAAGTTTGCGCCGGGCGAGTCGGCGACGCGCGCGGAAGTCGTGCAGCTGCTGATGAAGGCGAAGCCTTGATCGCCGGAAGCCGAACCTTTCGTTTTCAAACGAAGATCCCCCAAAAATGAGCAGGCCGTCTCCGATGCCGGGCAAGGGTCGAACCCTACCGCGTCCGGAGACGGCTTTTTGGGATACGCGGAAAGAAGCGAAAACAGGTTCGCCTTTTATGATCGAAATCCGTTCATCCGGGCGCAAACGATGGTATAATGAACGAATCGAAAAATCAGGAGAATCTATGGATCCGAGCATCCACTACTTTACGAAACTAGGGGCGGGAAATGAGCGATTTTTTTGCAAGACCGGCGACTTATTCTTACCACCTGTATTTGAGTGCGGATAATCAGGGACGGTTCTGGCTCAGCGCGACCGACGGGGAAGGACCCGTGCTGCTGCGCGACGCCCTGTCCCCGCTGCCGCGATATATACTGCCGGAGTACCGGCTGAACCGGGAAGAAACGCCGATCCGGCCTTCGCGGCTGCTTGTCGTGCGCGACACGCTGCTCAAAGCGATCGCACAGGGAGCGGCCGCGGGGCTGCATCTGCATATGAGCGACGAGGTCGAACTGGCGATGATCGTCGAAGGCGAAGAAGATTTTGCGCTGACGTTCTTTCTGGACGGAGAGCGGACTTCGTTGATCGGCCGTCTGCCCGAGTCTTTGTATCTGGAGCCCGGCTGGTTCGGGCGCTTCGGCGACCACGGTTACGAACTGATTCACCTGCCGGGCTTCGAGGAAGACGATCTGGACTGGATCGGGCGGCGGATCGGAGCGGACGAATGGGAAGAACTGCTGACGCGCGCGGTGCCGGATATGCGAGGTCGCGGCGTAATCGTCCGCAGCGAGATCGAATACGAGCCGGAGCCGGCGGGAAAAGTGGAGATTCCGGACTGCGGCCCGGATTTTGCCGAGGTTCGGGTATCGTACGGCGAACGTGCGCGGAAGATGCCGGAGCTGGACGGGTATGTGCTGGTGGAAGGCGGAGCCGCGGCGGATCATGGCGAGCCGATGCAAAGCCCGGCGCTGCGGCTGCGTCCGGCGCCGGAGCCGGGCAAAGTCCAGCGGCTGCTCGGCTCGGAAAGCGGCGGAACGGTCCGCGGCGACGAACTGGCCGCGTTCGCGCATCTGGTCGAGCGGGACTGGGCTCCGCTCGTGACGGGAGAGGGCGCGGCGAAGTTCCACGACCTGCACCGGCTCTACGACGCGGCCGACTGGAGCTGGTCGCTCCGCGGCGGCCCCGTCATGGAGCGCGGCGTGGGCGTCGTGCGCGCCGAGCCCGTGCTGAGCGCGGGCGGGCGGCGCTTTACGGCCGCCGAGCTGACCGGCGCCTGGACGGAGGGGCGCCGGTATCTGCGCTTCGAGGACGGATGGATCGACCTCGAAGCGCCTGAATTTGCCCGGAGCCTGCGCGAGCACGGCGCGGGCGGAGGGTCCGCCGGCCTGATCTCGGCCGGCTTTTCTTACCGGCAGCGCCTCGGGCTGCCGGGCGAACGCGCGGCCGGGGAGCTGCCGCTTGAGCTTGAAGGGCCGAAGCGCGCGGAGGCCGGCGAAGAGCGGCCGGCGCTGGCGCATCTGCGCTACCTGGCCGGCTGGGGCATGAACGGCGGCCTGTACGGCGGAGCCGAGCGGCAGCTGGCGGAGCTGGGGATCTGGGCGGCCGAGAAGTTGGCCGAAGCGCCGGACTGCCGGCTGCTCGTGGTCGGGCGGCGCGAACTGCTGACGGCGCTGGCCGAAGCGGCCGGTTTGGGCGGAGCGCCGCTGGTCGGCGACGCGCGGACGGCGGAGGCAGGCGAAACCCGGCCGGAGCCGCAAGGCGAAACGCGGTCGGTTCCCGGAAGCGAATCCGGAACGGCCGGCGGAGGGCTGCGGAAAGACTCGGGTTCCGGCACGGCTGCCGCCGCACAGGAAACCGACGGCAGCGACGATTCGGATCGTTCGCCAGACGGAGCGGAAGCATCGGATCAAAGCCCGGCCGATCAAAGCCTCTCCGGCAGCGCCTCGGACCGTGCCGGACGAAGCGGCGGACTGACGCTGCTTCCTTCTTCCCTGCTCCAGCGGACCGACTTCGACGAAGTGCTCAAAGCGGATATTCTGCTGATGCTGGAACCGGATATCGCGGTCCGCTCGGACGAGACGAGGCTGTTCAGCCGGCTGGACTCGGCCGAAGCGAGGCTGCGGATCGCGGTTTATTCGGAAGAAGGCTTTATGCACGACGCGCGGGTGCGGGCGGTGCAAATCCGGCTGTTGAAGCTGTTCGATTCGCTGACGCGCGGCGCCCTGCTGCTGGACCCGAACCGGGAGTCCGCGCCGCGGACAAGCGCAAGACCCGCGCTGCGGGATGTGCCGGATCTGCGGCTCGGTCCGCCTAAGCGCGAAAGCGGCGGCATGGCGGAGTTGTTTCTCGACGGAGAAACGGTCGAACCGGCCGCGAAGCCGGGGCGCGGACTGGCGATTCCGCCGCGTGCCGGAGAGGCCGCATGGCCGCAGCCGGACCCGCGGGATACGCGCACGTCGAAGCCGGAGCCTTCGTCCGGGCGGCAGCCGGGAAGCGCCGGAAGCCGCGAAGCGGAAGCGCGCCGCGCGGGCCGCAAGCCGCCGGGCCGCGCTCAAGGCGGCGACGCCCGTCCCGTGCGCCCGGTGCAGCCGCAGTCGGCCGAGCGGGAGTTCGTCCGGCTCGCGCGCGAGACGGCGGACCGGATCGGGCCGGAAGCGCCGTTTGTGCCGTTTTCCAGCTACTGGCCGACTTACGGGGCAATGAAGCCGGAGCAGGAGCGATGGTATTTTTATTGGAGAAGCGAATTCCGCGCAGGGCGCAAGCACGAGACGGATCTGTCGTATCTCTTCTTATATATTTACGAACTGATTAATGGCATAGGATGGGACGACCCGCGCGCCGGACTGGACGAAATGATTCGCGTCTGGGAAGCGTATCGGGCGCGGTTTCGCCGGCTGGACGGTTATATGGGCGATTGGGCGCGCGAGTTTGCGCTCGTGCATGCGCTCGACCTGCCGGATTCGCCGGCGCTGGAGCAGACCGCGGGCCAGCTCAAAGGCGAACTGCTCGATCTGGAACTGGAAGGACGGTTCGCGGCCGAACCGGTGGACCTGAACTGGGATTTGATCGCGCGGTTATCCGATTACGACGCGGCAGCGGGCCGTTTCTACAAAGAATCCGGCAAAAAAACGATGCGCCGCGTTGCGCCTCGTATCGTCGCGGCGGTGGACGACTATCTGGTTCGCACGCGCGGCATTCGCCTCACGGGATTGTTCCGCGCGGCCGATAACCGGATTACGGAGCGCTATTTGTTCCGCAGCGCCGTTTACGATCCCGAATTGTACGGCCGGACGTTCCTGGTCCGCGCGCCGAAGCTCGGTCTGCATGCGCCTCTGCGCCAGTTTATGACGCAGCTGCTGCGCCAGACCGAGAACGAGCTGCGCGCCCGCTTCAAGTTCGGCGGCCGGCTGCGCGGCATCCAGCTCGACAAAGAGCTGGTCGAAGTCATCGCCGAGGCGGCGGAGCGCGAATTCCTGCCGCCGGAAGAACGCGTGCTGCCCGAACCGCCCAAGCGGCCGGAGGTCAAGCTCGATCTGGCCGAACTGGACAAGCTGCGCCGGGACTCGGACGATGTCATGCGCATGCTGACCGGGGACCTGATGACCGGCGGCGCGGCCGGGGAACCGGCTGCCCAAAGCGAAGCGAAAAGCGCGGAGCCGGGAGTCGGCGCGCCGCGGCAGCCGGCGGGAAGCATGGAAGAAGAAACGCTCGAACAGCTCGAACAGGACGCGGAGTTTGAAGAGTCCGGTTCGTTCGAGCCGGAACGCCATGAGGACGAGCCGGTTCCCGGCGCTCTTTCGTTCGATCCGGGCGAAGCCGCGGACGGGCGGGACGGAAACGCGGATGAAGCTGCGCTTCAAGGAGCGCGTCCGGAGTACCGGGCGTCGGCTCCGAACGCGGAGCCGGACGGCGGACTTGGACAGATGCCGGCGGACACCGGTTCCAATACAGCTGGGGCGGAGGCTGCGGATCGGTTCTCCGACCGGAGCGCCGATCCCGGCGTCCGGCCGCCGGAAGAAGCGGCTGCGCGATCCGCTGCGGAACAGGCTCCGGACGCTGCGCCTGCGCCGGATGCCGCCGGCGGAGCGCTTTCGTCCGGACAGGCCGAACCGTCCTCGGCTCCTGCCGCTTCCGCCGGCGAAGCGGCGGCGGACGGCTGGGACGTGTCCGGTCTGGACGACGAGTGGCGGAGCTTCGCCGCGCTGCTCGGCCCGGCCGAGCGCGGCATGATCCGCGCCGTGCTGCTCGGGCTGAGCGACGCCGAGCGGATGCTTATCGCCGGCGCTTCGGGCGAGCTGCCCGAAACGCTGGTCGACCGCATCAACGAAGCGGCGATGGACGCGATCGGCGATCTGCTGATCGACGGCGGCGAAGTGCTGGAAGAATACATCCCGATGCTGGAAGGGCTGCGCGGAACGTAGCGGAATGCCTGTATCGTGTCCGGCGAGCGGAAGAACAGGCGCCGGAATTGGAATAAAGCCGGCGCGCGATAATAAAGCGCAAAAATCCGCTTCGTTTCCGATCAAAAGCCGCCGATGCCTGAATGAGCTGCGAAAATCCATCTTATTTACTTGTTCTCGCTCATTTTGGAGGGAATGAAGACGGATAAAGTGGATAACTGCATGCTATATGCCGAGTAGGCGAGTAGGCGGAACATTTAGTTGGATTTTTGCATTACATGCGTCGATTTGGCGGACAAGCGGAGCGTTCAGACGGAGCATTCAAGCGGATTACTGCCGTTCGAGCTGCGCGGGCGAGAGAAATCGGCTTTCGGCCCGGTTCGATCCCTGCTTTCGGTTCCCGATCGGGTGGACAAAGGCGACGACGACAGCTTAGAATACAACACGAAAGTATGGGGATGGCAGGGTAAAGACAGGGGCAGGGCAACATTCGGAGGTGACTGACATGAATCAAACGAAGATCCCCAAACGGATTTCGTCGGCGCTGGTGAACTCGCTGAGCGCGGGCGTGGTGCCGCGGATCGGACTTGAATATATAGCGGTCGGACGCAGGCTGGAGATCGAATCGGTACTGCGGGAACTGGGCAGCGTGGCCGAAGGCGGCGCGGCGTTTAAACTGATTACGGGCCGGTACGGCAGCGGGAAAAGTTTCCTGATCCAGATTCTGCGCAACTATGCGATGGACCGCGACTTTGTCGTGGCGGACGCGGATTTGTCGCCGGAACGGCGGCTGGTCGGCACGAAAGGACAGGGTCTGGCGACGTACCGCGAGCTGATGACCCATCTGTCCACGCGTACGCGGCCGGACGGCGGAGCGCTGGAAGCGGTGCTGCAAAAATGGTTCGGCGCGCTTCAGCAGCAGGCGATGGCGGAAAGCGGTCTGCGTCCGGACGACGAGAAACTGCCGCTGGAAGTGGAACGCCGCATTTTCGAAGTGACCGGAAATATGGAACATATGGTGCACGGGTTCGACTTCGCGCGCGTGCTGTCGGCCTACTGGAACGGCTACAAGCTGTCCGACGACGAGCTGAAGCAGAATGCGCTGCGCTGGCTGCGCGGCGAGTTCCCGACCAAGACCGAAGCGCGCAAAGCGCTCGGGGTCGGGGTGATCGTCGACGACGACAACTGGTACGATTACACGAAGCTGTGGGCGGAGTTCATGGCGCAGATCGGCTACAAGGGACTGCTGCTGTTTATCGACGAAGGCGTCAATCTGTACAAGATTACGAATACCGTTTCCCGGCAGAGCAATTATGAAAAGCTGCTGACGATCTTCAACGATACGATGCAGGGCAAAGCGCAGCATCTGGGCATCTTCCTCGGCGGCACGCCGCAGTTCGTGGAAGACCAGCGGCGCGGGCTGTTCAGCTACGACGCGCTGCGCTCGCGCCTGGTCGCCGGACGCTTCGGCGAAGGCGCGGGCATGCTGCATTACGCCGGCCCGATCCTGCGGCTGGAGATGCTGTCGCACGCGGAAATCCTCGTGCTGCTGGAGAAGCTGCGCGATCTGCACGCGTCGCATTACGGCTACGCGGCGGCGCTGGATCAGGGGCAGCTGATGCGCTTTATGGAATCCGAGCTCGGCCGGATGGGCGCGGACGCGCTGCTGACGACGCGCGAAGTCGTGCGCGACTTCATGGACCTGCTCAACACGCTGCACCAGTATCCGGAGCGCGGATTCGACCAGCTGCTGCCGGACGCGATGAACCGTCCGGCTCCGGGCGGCGCGTTCGCCGGACTGGGCGCGCGCGGCGGAGAAAGCGGCGGGTCTCCGTCCGCCGCGGACGCGGACCGCGCGGAGCGGAGCGCCGGTGAAACGGGCTTCGTTTCCGGCAGCCCGGCTCCGGGCGGCTACGGCCCGCAGGGCGGCAGAAGCGCGGGCTCTTCCGGCGGCGAAGCCGGGAGCGCGCAGAGCTACGGGCCGGGCCGCGGTTACGGCGGCTACGCTTCGGGCTCCGATTCGCCCGAAGCCCGCGGAGCGCGCGGCGCTGCGGCCGGACCGGGCGAACCGCCTCGTCCGCGCGGCGACCTGTTCGCCGACGGCTACGCGGCCGGCGGGAACGCGCTGTCCGCTCCAAGCACGGAGCGGACGCAATACGGCGTGTCCGCCAATGAAGCGGACACCGCCCTTAACGGCTCCGGCGCGGCGCAGCCGGAGACCCCCGCCGCGCCTCGTCCGCGCGGCGGGGGCTTCCGCGGCGGCGAGAACGTCGAGACGCTGCGCGTCCCGGCCGACGCCTCGCCTTCGCATCACGGCGAAGCCCCGCCGGAGGCTTCGTCTTCGCAAAGCGAGCCGCCCGAGAATCAAGGCGATATTCTTGCGGAGCTTGACCTGTGAGCGCGGATCATCCGTTTTACCGGCTGGCGCCGTTTATCCAGGAATATATCTACCGCAACGGCTGGGAAGAACTGCGCGAAGTGCAGGTGGAAGCCGGCCGGGTCGTGCTGGACACAAGCCATCATATGCTGATTGCGTCGGGCACGGCGTCCGGCAAAACGGAAGCGGCGTTCTTCCCGGCGCTGACGCTGCTCGACCGGGAGCCGTCGCGTTCGGTCGGCATCCTGTATATCGGGCCGCTCAAAGCGCTGATCAACGACCAGTTCCAGCGCCTCGAAGGACTGCTGCGCGACGCGCATATCCCGGTCTGGCACTGGCACGGCGACGTGCCGCAGTCGGAGAAAACGAAAGTCATGCGCAATCCGTCCGGCGTGCTCCAGATTACGCCCGAATCGCTGGAAGGGCTGCTGATGAACCGCCCCAACGCGATTCCGGCGCTGTTCGGCGATCTGCGCTTTATCGTGATCGACGAAGTGCACGCCTTCATGGGCGCGGACCGCGGCGCGCAGGTGCTGAGCCAGCTGGAGCGGCTGTCGCGCATGGCGGGCTGCTCGCCGCGCCGCATCGGCCTGTCGGCGACGCTCGGCGACTACGAGTCCGTCAAGTCCTGGCTGGCCGGCGGCACGCATACCCCGGTCGATCTGGTCTCGCCGCAGGGCGGGCGCAAGCTGCGCCTGTCGATCGAGAACTTCGCCATGCCGGATGCCCGCGACGAGCGGCAGGCGGAAGCGCTGGAGAACGCGAAGAAGTCGTACAACAACTTTATCTATGACCATACGCATCTGAAGAAAGCGCTGGTGTTCACCAACAGCCGCACCGTCGCCGAGACGACGATTCTGGAGATGCGCCGCATCGCGGCGCAGCGCGAGCAGCCGGATGTGTTCCACGTGCATCACGGCAGCATCTCCGCCATGCTGCGCGAGGAAGCCGAAGCCGCGCTGCGCGAAGGCTACGGCCCGGCGGTCGCGGCGGCGACGCTGACGCTGGAGCTGGGCATCGACCTGGGCAGCCTGGAGCGGGTGATGCAGCTCGGCGCGCCTTACTCCTGCGCGAGCTTCGTCCAGCGGCTCGGCCGTTCCGGCCGCCGCGAAGGCGCGGTCGCGGAGATGATGTTCGTCTGCGCGGAAGAAGACGACGAGGAAGCGCAGCTTCCGGCGCGCATGCCGTGGACTTTGCTGCGGGCGATCGCGGTGTGCGAGCTGTACGTCAAAGAAAAATGGATCGAGCCGCAGGTCGTCCGCAAACTTCCGCTCGGGCTGCTGTACCACCAGACGATGAGCGTGCTGCGCAGCTTCGGCGAAGCGGAAGCGTCGGAGCTTGCGCGCTCCGTGCTGACGCTGCCTCCGTTCGCCAACTTTACGACGGACCAGTACCGCGAGCTGCTGGAGTATTTGCTGGCGACGGACCACATCGAGCAGACCGAAGAAGGCAATCTGATCGTCGGCCTGATGGGCGAGCGGGTGTCCGGCCATTACCGCTTCTACGCCGTATTTCAGGATGAAGAAGAACATTCGGTGTACGACGGTTCGGAAGAGATCGGTTCGATCACGACCGTGCCGCCGGCGGGTTACTGTTTCTCGCTCGCGGGCCGGCTTTGGAAAGTCGAAGAAGTGGACAACCGCCACAAAGCCGTCTACGTCAAGCACGCCAAAGGCAAAGTCGATACGCTCTGGCTCGGCGCCGGCGGCGATATGCACACGCGGATCGTGCGCAAGATGCGCGATATTTTGCGGGAAAGCACGCTTTACCCGTATCTCGCGCCCAACGCGGCGGCCCGGCTCGAACGCGCCCGGCGTTTGTCGCGCGAGACCGGCCTGACCGAGCGCCTGGTGCTGCCGGCGGGCGGCGATTCGCTGTTCGTGATGCCGTGGGTCGGCAGCCGCGAATTCCGCACGCTGGAGCGCCTGCTCAAGAACAATCTGTCGCAGCAGCTGTCGCTGCGCTCGATCGTGCCGATGGAGCCGCATTACATGGTGGTCGCCGGACGCACCGACGCCGCCGAACTGGAGCATCTGATCGTATCGGAAAGCGAGCGCATGGAAGATTCGATCGCGCTGCTGGACGAATTCGAAGCGCCTTATCTCGGCAAATACGACGAGTTTACGCCGCCGGCCCTGATCCGAGCCGCTTTCGCGGCGGACGGATTGGATCTCGACGGACTGCGGCGCGGGCTGCGCGAAGCGAAATTGGGAATGTAGCGGACCGTTTGAGCGAAAGCCCGTCGCACAAAGCCTCTTCTGCTCGCGGATGTCGTATCATTGCTGCATATACGCATCATTTTCGCCGGAAAACGGATTTATTCGAGCGGTTTGTGCGTATAGGCATCAATTTGACGGGCAAAGAGCCGGTTAAGCCGATAAAAGCCCTGATTTGCCGAAAAATGATGCGCATATGCACGATTGCCCGGTAGCTCCTTACCAATCGGCCCAAATTGATGCGGATTTGCATCATTGCCGCGCCGCGCTTAAACAAACCGCAAGCAAGCCGTTGTAAAAAAGTCTTTTGCCTTCCCTCGGGTGCGGCGGAAGACTTTTTGTCGTTTCGGACTTTCGTTTCGGACTGTCTTTTCATTTCGGGGCAACTTCCGCGCCGCCGTTTGCGTCTGAAAAGAAACCGGATAACGAGGAGGCGATCTTGTTGAGAAAAGGAATACGGACAGCGGGACCTGTCGGACGGAACGGGAGGAATCGGCAAAAGCGGATGGCGATTTTGAGGGCTGCTCCGTTTCTTGCGCTGCTGCTGTTTGCATGGGGATTGGGAGCGTGCGGTGCTAAAAACGTCCAACCGGACGCACCGCGGCAGCCGGCGCAGGGCCAGGGAGCCGATTCCGCCGGCGGGTCTTCCGGCGGCAGCGACGCGGACGGGGACGTCGAACCCGGGGAAGAGTTTCCCGGGCTGGTCGGCTACGTGGTCGAGAAGAGCGGCACCGGCATTCTGGTCGTTTCGCCGAAATCGCAAGACTTCAGCGCAAACGGAGGCGATTCGGAATATTACGACGCGACCTGGTTCAGCGGCGCGCCGGAAGAGATTCAAATTGGCATGAAAGTGGAAGCCTGGGCCAAAGGAAATGTAGTTCTGGAATCTTACCCCGGCCAGGCCGGAGCCGAGAAGGTGAATATCCTGCAGGCCGATGCGCCGGAAGGCGCCGATCTGCCGGAAGCGGACGTTATCCGCGCGGCGATCGGGCAGATCGACATCGACGAAGGCGACTTTGCGATTGTGCGCGGGGCGGAGTACGACCCGGCCGCGGATCGGTGGAACGTCGAGCTTTTGAATGGAAGCGGCCTCCAGCGCACCCCAGTCTCGATCGAGATCGAGGACAAGGCCTGATCGCCGCCGGGGCATCAAGCGCGCGGTATCAAGCGACCGTAAAGGGATCTGTTTATGCGGAAGAAAGGCGGTAAACCAGCAAATGCCGCTGCGAATCGCTGTAACGGATCGCATGTCCGTTAGCGATCCGTATCTGCGCACAGCCGGCATTTAACGAATCCGCCCGCCTGCAAACGCGAAAGCCCGGACCGCCGTCCGGGCTGTTTGCGCTTGCGCGCTCCTTGCTCGCCGCCGCGTTTCCGCTCCCGGGCCTGCGCCAACATTCCTTATTCCCCTCTGCGTTTCCGCCCGTTCTCCCACGCCAGCGCCCTTTTTTCCAGTTCGCTCACAAAAGCTTTCTTCGCCGGGCTGTAGCCGCTCGTTTCTTCGAAACGCGCCGCCAGCTCTTCTTTAAACGAGCTGTACGCCGCGGCTTCGTCCGGGCGGGCGCGCAGATAGTCGCGGAGCGCAAGATGCCGCGCGATCTGCGGGCTGCCGGCTTCGTAAAAGTGGATATGGTGCGTGCGCTCCTCGCCGCCTTTGCGGAAGAGCCGCCGGCCCGGGATGCCCCAGTCGCCCGCGGCGTCGTAGCCGAGCGCGATCATCTCGTCGTTGTAGCCGTCGATCGCCGAAATATCGCGCACGATCGCCATCATATCGATCACGGGTTTGGCTTTCATGCCGGGAACCGAGGTGCTGCCGAAGTGCTCGAAGCGCAGGATTTCGCCGCCGAACACGCCGCGCAGAAACGCCGCTTCCCGCTCGAACCGCAGCGCCCAATCCGGGGTATACTCGCTTAAACGGACTTGTATGGAAATCTCTCCTTTAACGAAGTTTTTTTGTTCCATCGTCCATCCTACACCGGCCGCGAACCGCAAAACAACTCTGCCGCGGCAGGCGAAGTGTCATACTTTTGCGAGTATAACCGTCTAATATAAAAAAAGAAGCACGGGAGAGGGGGAGCGGCGTTGAGTGAAGAAACATCGGCGGGGTACGGGGAAGAAGCCGGAGCCGC
The DNA here is from genome assembly GCF_030518235.1 of Saccharibacillus sp. CPCC 101409. GTDB lineage: Bacteria > Bacillota > Bacilli > Paenibacillales > Paenibacillaceae > Saccharibacillus. The sequence continues at coordinate 57,419 of NZ_JAULSA010000007.1, forward strand.
GCAGATGCGGGAAAACGACGGGGAACGGCAGATCAACGAGTGGTTCGACCTGTATTACGACCAGATTTATCAGTACCTGTACTTTATGCTGGGGGATCGCGGCGGCGAAGCGGAAGATATTTTGCAGGAGGTCTTTATCAAGGCGTACCGCAATCTGCACACGTTCAAAGGGGACTCTTCTCCGCGTACCTGGCTGACGGCGATCGCGCGCAACGCGGCGATGGACGCTATGCGGCGCAAGCGCTGGACGCTGAACGATCTGCTGGCGGGCCGCGAGGAGAAAGCGCCGTCGGCGGAAGAACCGGAACGCGTGCTGCTGACGGAAGAGCGGCGGGAGAAAATGCTGGAACTGCTCGATGTGCTGAAGCCGGCGCAGCGGGAAGTGATCTTTTTCCTGTACCAGAAAGAATTGAGCATCAAGGAAACGGCGGAAATGCTGGACTGCACGGAAGCGAAGATCAGAACGATGAAGCACCGGGCGCTGAGGGCTTTGCGCAAAAGCGGCGAATTTGAGGAATGGATCGGGGGAGAGCTGAGCAATGGGGACTAACGGACGCACGGACGGACGGGGAAACGGACGGGAGCCGCGAAGCGGTCTGATCGATATTCCGAAGCTGGACGAGCAGCGCAAGGAGCAGATTCGCAGCGGCATTTTGACGGGCATTCGTTCCTGGAAAAAAGAAGCGGACGAGCCGCAGCGCGCCAAAGGGAACGGCCGCCGCCGCGGAATGATCGCCGGAGGAATCGGCGCGGGGTTCGCCGCCGCCGCGCTGGCGGTCGTACTGGTGCAGACGGACGGGCTGAGCGGGCCTGCGGCTTCGGGCGGCGCGCCGCAGGCGGCGGACACGGCGGCGGGGAGCGTAGAAGAAAGCGGCACGGGGGCGAACGGAACGGAAGCGGACGGCGGGGCGGCGGCTTCTTCGGAACCGGGCTTTCTCGATCTGCCGCGGGCGCCGCACGAACTGTCGGCTCTGAGCGCGGACGGCGCCGAGATGCCGGAAGGAATCGCCGATACGCTGAACGGATTGACGTACGACGAATTTCGCGGACGCTGGCAGCAGAACGCGGCGGACGCCGACGAGGATACGCAAAAGCTGACGTCGCTCGAAGGAGAGGAACTGACGCTCGGCAGCAGCCTGCCCCGGCTCGACGAGACGCTTCAGGCATTCGGCGACCCCGCTCTGGGATACGGGTATACGGCCTGGACCGACAACGAGGACGAAGAACTGCGGGAGATCGATTTTCGCCTGGGATCGCCGGCCGTCGGACAGGGGCAGGACGAGTCGGAGGCGGCGCTGCTGCGCTTCGTGACGACCGTGTTTCAGCCGGAACTGAGCGAAACCGAGCGGGCAAAAGTGCTGGACCAGCTGCGTTTTCGCGACTATGAACGCGCGGGCGGCTACCGCATGTCGGAAAGCGGGGGACTGCTGTACACGCTGGATCGCAGCGGGGAGCGCGCGATGCTGATCGTACAGTTTCTGCGCCGAGACGACCAGCCGGATGCGCTCGGGAAGTGGCAGGATTCGCTGCTGGAAAGCGTGCGCGGCGCCGTGAAGGGAGCGGAAACCGGTTCGCAGACGGATTCGGGGACAGGATCGGGGAAATAAAGGACGGATCGACCGGGACATCAACGAAAGTTTACGAAAAAGATAGGCTAGTGGAGTAATGTTCGGAAAAAGAATGTTATTTCAGTGGAAAAGAGTCGATTCGGAATAAATTTTACGCTGAAATCGAATAATTCCGGTTAACAAACTTGACTCTTTGCGAATGATCCGGTATGATGTGTTTTGTTAAAAGGCGAACAATTACAATCACATTCAATCGATCATTCGTATATTCCCGGAAATAAGGTCCGGGAGTCTCTACCAGGGAACCGTAAAGTCCCGGCTACGGATAGGATGCTTTTCGCATACCTGCCGGGAGCCGGGCTTTTTTTGCGCCCATATAAGAGGAGGAGACCCCAATCATGACCGATTCCACCCTGCTTGAGCAACGCGAACACAATGCCGAGAACGCCGCGCAGTACGACTGCATCGTGGTCGGCGCGGGCCCGGCGGGCATCTTTGCCTGCTACGAGCTGACGCGCAAAGCGCCGGACTGGAAAGTGCTGCTGGTGGACAAAGGCCACGATATCTATAAGCGCCGCTGCCCGATCCTGGAGAACAAGATCCAGTTCTGTCCGCCGGCCGCCGGCCGCAAAGAATTCGCGGGCTGCCTGCCGGCGTGCTCGATCACGGCCGGCTTCGGCGGCGCGGGCGCGTACAGCGACGGCAAGTTCAATATCACGACGGAGTTCGGCGGCTGGATGACCGATTACCTGGCGCCGTCGCAGGTGCTGGAGCTGATCCAATACGTCGATTCGATCAACCTGGAGCACGGCGCGACGGAGTCGATCACCGATCCGACGACGGACACGATCCGCGATATCGAGCAGAACGCGTATGCCGCCGGCCTCAAGCTGCTGCGGGCGCAGGTGCGCCACCTCGGCACGGAGCAGAATCTGGAGATTCTGAAATCGATCTTCGAATACCTGAAGCCGCGCGTGGAAATGAAGTACAAAGCCGAAGTGGACGATCTGATCACGGTCAAAGAAGGCGGGGAGCATGTCGTGACCGGCATCCGGTTGAAGAACGGCGAAGAATACGAAGCGCCGCGCGTGATGATCGCCCCGGGACGCGACGGCTCGGCCTGGCTGGCGGACGTTTTCAAAAAGCGCCGCCTCAAGCTGACCAACAACCAGGTGGACGTAGGCGTGCGGGTGGAAACGTCCGACGTGGTCATGCGTCAGATCAACGAGCATCTGTACGAAGGCAAATTTGTGTTTAACACGTCGGTCGGCACGAGAGTCCGCACGTTTTGCAGCAATCCGTCGGGGCATGTGGTGGTCGAGAACCACAGCGGCGTGATGGCGGCCAACGGCCACTCGTACAAAGACCCGGCGCTCGGTTCGCAGAATACGAACTTCGCGCTGCTCGTTTCGCACAAGTTCACCGAGCCGTTCGACAAGCCGAACGAATACGCCCGCGAGATCTGCGAGCGCGCCAACGATCTGTCCAGCGGCGGCGTGATCGTGCAGAAATACGGCGATATCCTGCGCGGCCGCCGCTCCACGCCGGAGCGCATCCGCGAAGGCTTTCTGGAGCCGACGCTCAAGGAAGCCGTGCCGGGCGACCTGGGCCTCGTGCTGCCGTACAACACGATGAAGAGCCTGATCGAGATGGTCGAGGCGCTGGAAAAAGTCACGCCGGGCATCGCTTCCGAGCATACGCTGTTCTACGGCGTGGAAGCGAAGTTCTACTCGGCTCGTCCGAAGCTGGACGAGTCGCTGGAGACCGAGATCCGCGGTCTCTACTGCGGCGGCGACGGCGCGGGCATCACGCGCGGTCTGGCGCAGGCCGGCGCGGCGGGCGTGCATATCGCCCGCGGCATGGTGCGCAAAGCCGGCGCGGCGGAGCGTCCGGCGGTTGAGCGGACGCTGGCGTAAAGGGCGGCGGGCTTGCCGCGCCGCATATGCGGATGCAGCCGGCCCGGTTAACGTGCAAATATCCACTACAAAATCGGCATTGAGCCGAATTCGGACATATAACATGCAAAAATCCACTTCGATTTCGCGACAGCGGCCGATTCGGCGGCAGGCGCGGGATTAAAGTGGATTTTTGCATTTCACTGCTTCCGATGAATACGGAACGGGCGTATAAAGTGGATGTCTGCATTCGGTTTGAAAAAGGACCCCAAAAAACGGAGGGGAGTTGGAGCGAATCTTCCGGTTGTCCGCTCGACAATCCGCTCTTCCCGAGAATTCCGTGCAATCCGCGCCGAATTCTCGCTCTGCGCCCGGTGAAATTTTTCTTTCCCCCGCCGCTTTGCTTCAACCGCTTTACGCGAAGACCTTATTCTCCTGCGGCACCGCCACCCAGTGCCCCTCAGACACCTCGACCAGTTCCGACCGTTCCAGTCCGTACCGGTCTTCCTCGAAATTCTCCTCCAGCAGCGTCCGCTTCTTTTTCGACTCGATCGCCGGGTCGGGGACGGGGATGGCGGACAGCAGGGAGCGGGTGTACGGATGCTGCGGGTTGCGGTACAGTTCTTCGCTTTCGGCCAGTTCGACGATCTTGCCCGAATACATAACCGCTACGCGGTCGCTGATGTGCTTGACCATCGACAGGTCGTGCGCGATGAAGAGATACGTCAGGCCCAGCCGCTGCTGGAGATCTTCGAGCAGCGACACGATCTGCGACTGGATCGACACGTCGAGCGCGGACAGCGGTTCGTCGCAGACGATGAATTTCGGTTCGACCGCAAGCGCGCGGGCGATGCCGATCCGCTGGCGCTGGCCGCCGGAGAATTCGTGCGGATAGCGCAGCGCCATGGACGGATCGAGGCCGACCATGTCCAACAGCTCTTCGACGCGCCTCCGCCGCTGGACCGGATTCTGCGACAGCCCGTGCACATCCATCGCTTCGCCGATAATATCGAGCACTTTGAGCCTCGGATTGAGCGAAGCGTAAGGGTCCTGGAAGATCATCTGCATCTCGCGGCGCATCGCTTTCATTTCTTTGGGCGACAGCCGGTTGACGGCGAGTCCCCGGTATAGCACGTCGCCGCTCGTCGGCTCGTGCAGCCGCAGAATCGCGCGTCCGGTCGTCGATTTGCCGCTGCCGGATTCGCCGACCATGCCCAGCGTTTCGCCTTCGCGGATAAAAAAGCTGATATCGTTGACCGCGCGCAGCGTGCGGCCTTTGCCGAGATTGAAATGCTGCTGGAGCGAGCGGACTTCGAGCAGCGGACGGGAAGCCGTCTGCCCGGCGCGGGCGGCGGGCGGCGCAGCGGCATTCGCTTCGGCGTCCGGCCCGGTTCCGGATGCGTGCGTCGCAAAGCCCGGGGCCGCCTTCGGCTTCTTCGGCTCGTCGAGCCGCGGCAGCGCGCTCAGCAGTCTGCGCGTGTACGGATGCTGCGGCCGGGCGAAGATATCCTCCGTTTTGCCTTCTTCGACGATCTCGCCGCTTTTCATCACGACCACGCGGTCGCACATGCCGGCGACGACGCCGAGATCGTGGGTAATCAGCACGATCGCGGTGCCGAGCTGTTCCTGCATCTGCTTCATGACGTTCAGGATCTGCGCCTGGATCGTGACGTCGAGCGCGGTCGTCGGTTCGTCGGCGATCAGCAGCGACGGCCGGCAGGCGAGAGCGATCGCGATCATCGCGCGCTGGCGCATGCCGCCTGAGAATTCGTGCGGATACTGGGCGAAGCGCGTTTCCGGATCGCGGATGCCGACCAGCTTCAGCATCTCGACCGCTTCGGCGCGCGCTTCGCGCTTGGACATCCGGCGGTGCTTGCGCAGCGTTTCGGCGATCTGCTCGCCGATGCGCAGCGTCGGGTTGAGCGAGGTCATCGGGTCCTGGAAGATCATGCCGATATCGCGTCCGCGGATGGCCTCCATTTCTTTGCGCGTTTTCTGCGCCAGATTTTGCCCCAGAAACATCACTTCGCCGCTTTTGACCCGGGCCGAAGCTTCCGGCAGCAGCCGCATGATTGCCCGGGCCGTGACACTTTTGCCGCTGCCCGACTCGCCGACGATGCCGAGCGTTTCTCCTTTGTTCAGTTCGAAGCTGACGCCGCGCACCGCTTCCGTTTCGGTTTCGCGGGCCGAGAACGACACGCGCAGATTGCTGACTTGCAACAGTTTTTTCATTCCCCGGGCCTCCGTTATCCAATCGAATCTCAAAAATGTTTTCGCCAGGTCTTGACTTTCCATTATGTGGACAAATAAAATACGACTTATAAATACAAGTAATTTTATCGGAATTTAGCCGGCTGTTAACGGAATTATACATTTGCAGGGTTTTGGGAGGCAAGTTTTTTATGAAAGCGGCTGAGAAAAAACAACATGCGTCCCGGCACGAGCCGATCGGACGCCTATATCGCAAAATGCTGGCGACTCCCGGCTACCGTTTCTGGATGCTGCTGCTCGGAGCGCCCGTCAATCTGATTGTGCTTGTCGTCTGGCTCATCCGGCGCCGCAGCGGAGGCTATGCCGCTCTGCTGGCTTCGGCGCTGGAAGAACTGCGGGAGAACGGCCGCGAGCGCGAATTGAAAGAAGAGTTCGCGAAGCAGCTGACGGAGAAAAGACGGTTTTTCAACCAGGGTGAAAACGCGAAAGAAACCGAACGGGAAGTCGATCGGCGGGCGGAGGATCGATTGCGCGCCGAAGCCGAAGAGATTGCCGCCGAACGGGCGCGCCGTCAGCGCATCCCGAGAAACGACTATGCGGCCGCGTTCGAATCACTGATCGCAAACCCGGTATTCGCGATATTCGCGGCGGTTGCCGGGCTGCCGATGGCGCTGCTGATGCTGCTCTATGCGAACCCTTATTCCAAATACATATTCGAGCGCCTGCTCATGACGCTGTTCGTCGTCGTGGGGGTCGCCGCCCTCGTGTTCACGATCCTGCATCTGTCGCCGATGAATCCGGCGGCCAATATTCTCGGGGAGACCGCCACCGAAGAGCAGATTGCTTCGTTCAACCATATTTACGGGCTCGACCGGCCGTATCTCGTTCAGCTCTGGGACAATATTCGCGGTATTCTGTCGCTGGATCTGGGCAAATCGTTCGCTGGCAACGAAGACGTGGCGAGCACCATCTTCCGCAAATTCCCGGTCACGCTGACGCTGGCTTCGTTTTCTTTGCTGCTGGCGCTGCTGGTGGCGCTGCCGATCGGCATTCTGTCGGCGGCGCGCAGAGGTTCCTGGCTCGATTACAGCTTTATGTTTATCGCGCTGATCGGATTGTCGATCCCGAGCTTCTGGCAGGGCCTGATCTTTATCCTCGGCTTCTCGATCAAGCTCGGCTGGCTGCCGGCCACGTATACGCCGGGCAGCTTCCTGTCGCTGCTGATGCCGGTGATCGTGCTCGGCACCGGACTGACGGCGGCGGTGGCGCGGATGACCCGCTCCTCGACGCTCGAAGTCATGAACGAAGACTACATCCTGACCGCCAAAGCCAAAGGGCTGGGGCGGCGCACGGTATTGATGAAGCACACGGTGCGCAACGCGCTGATTCCGATCGTGACCGTAGTGGGACTCCAGTTCGGCGGCATGCTGGGCGGCGCGGCCATTACGGAGAAAGTATTCAATATCAGCGGCCTCGGCAGCTATATCGTCGACAAGCAGTTCGTGCCGGATATTCCCGCCGTGATGGGCGGCGTCGTCTATACGGCGATCGTGATCTCGCTGGTCAATGTCGTGATCGACGTGCTGTACGCGTTTATCGATCCGAGAATCCGGACGAAGATGAAGCAGTATTAGAGAACGTGCTTAGAAAGCCGCATTAGAGAAAGGGGGACATGCGAACATGTCCGAATTATCGGTTACCGAGCCTTCGGCCGCGGGTTCCGCTTCCGCGTCGGGGCTCGACGCGGGCATCGGGGGCGGAGCGCGATCCTCGTCCGAGTACGCGCAGGCCGGCTTTGCCTGGATCGCTTCGCTGCTGCTGGCGCTGATCCTGCTGGCCAACGCGTTCGATTACCGCTCCGGCGCGGTCAAGCCGGTCGTGCTCGGCATCGCCGGCGCGTACGCGTTCTTCACGCTCGTGCAGATCGTTATCGCGCTGCTGATCCGGCGCGATCTTCGAACCGCCGGCGTGATCCGCGGCCGGACGCGCACGCTCGGCTGGGTGCAGCTGCTCAGCCTGGCCGTCGGCAATATCTTCGCCGTATCGGCGGCGTTCCAGCTTGTGAAGAAAGTGAAAACGCCGGAATACATATTTGCCGGATACATGCTGCTGACGCAGATCGTCGTCATCGCCGTGTCCTCGCTCAATTTGTTCAAGCCTTACGTGGCGGATACGTTCCCGCTCGGCATGCTGGCGCTCCTCGTCGTGGCCGCATTCCAGTTCGCCGCCATGCTGCTGATCGCCGCGTTCGTCAAGCGGCATTCGGTGCCGCTCGGGATGGTCTGGCTGGCGCTGCCGCTGATCCTGACGGCGGCGACGGGCAATCTGTTCGCCCTGCTGCTCGGCATCGTGCTGCTGGCGAAGATCCGCGGCGCGAAGTCGCCGGCTTCCCCGAGATGGGAAGACGCGATCGACCGCCTGTCGCGGGGGACGACGTCGATGCTGGGCATGTTTTTCGTATTCTTCCTGTTCTCGCTGTCGGTTTGCAGTCTGTTCACGTTCGACTACGGCATGGCGACCGAGAACAATTACAGCGCCATTTTGCAAACGCCGAGCCTGGCTTATCCGCTGGGCACCGACAATTTCGGGCGCGATCTGTTCTCGCGCATCGTGTTCGGCGCCCGCATCTCGCTGATCGTCGGCGCGCTGTCCACCCTGGTTCCTTTTATCATCGGGGGCGTGCTGGGCGCGATATCCGGCTACTACGGACGGCGCACGGACAATATCATCATGCGGGCGCTCGATATCCTGTATTCGATTCCCGGCATCCTGCTGGCGATCGCGATTATCGCGGCGTTCGGCGCGAACACGGTCAATCTGATCCTCGCGCTCAGCGTAGGCGCCATCCCGACGTATGCGCGCACCATGCGGGCCAACGTGATGATGGTGTCCACCTACGAATTCGTCGATGCGGCGCGGGCGTTCGGGTCCGGCAGCCTGTCGATCATTTTCAAGCATATCGTGCCGAACTCGATGGCGCCGATGATCGTCAAAGCGACGCTGACCATCGGCACCGCCGTGATCTCCACCAGCAGTCTCAGCTATCTGGGACTCGGCGTGGAACCGCACATTCCGGAATGGGGCAACATTCTGAAGCTCGGCAGCGCGTATCTGGAAACGAACTCTTATCTGGCCGTTTATCCGGGTCTGGCGATTATCGCGCTGGTCCTGTCGTTCAACTTCCTGGGCGACGGGCTGCGCGACGCGCTCGATCCGAAGCTGGACTAAAGCCGGGACCAAGAGATCGATTGCCGTACGCCTGAGGGGCTTTGGAGCAAATATAAAGCTTCAAATTATGGAGGGGGAGAAAAAATATGCGTCAAACTTTCAAATTCACCAAAACGCTGACTGTCCTGCTGCTGGCTCTTCTGTTGGTCCTGGCGGGCTGCTCGTCGGTTACGACAAAGTCCGACACCGCGGCCCCGGCCGCCGAAACGAAGACGGAAGGCGAAGAAACGACGGCCGAAACGACGACGCCGTCGGCTCCGGTGGACATCGAGCTGCTGGCGCAAACTTCGCAGGAATCGGACGTCAATATCATCCGCGACCAGCTGACCAAGAACGGCTTCAACGTCAAGCTCAACCTGCAGCCGGATTACGGCAGCTTCAAAGCGCAGGAAGACGCGGGCAACTACGATATCGCGCTGTCGGGCTGGACCACCGTTACCGGCAACCCGGATTACGCGGTGCGCTCGCTGTTCAAGACCGGCGGCGACTACAGCATTATGTCCGATCCGGAGATCGACGAGCTGATCGACAAAGCCGCGGCCCAATCGCCGGAAGATTACGTGGACACGTACAAGCAGCTGGAACAGAAGCTCGTGTTCGACAATGCGTACATCGCGCCGCTGTATATTTCGTACAAGAGCCAGGCGATCAATAAAGACATTCTCAAGCCGGACTCCGTCCGCCTGTCGAAATCCCGCGCCCTGGCCTGGGAAGACATCGAATTTAACGACGCCTCCAAAAATGCGAAAGATCCGCTGGTGTTGACGCAGACTACTTCCACGCTGACTTCGCTCGATCCGATCAAAGGCAACGACGGTTCGATCAACACGCTCAATACGAATATGTATGTGCGCCTGATCAACCTGACCGACGACGACAAGATTACGTCCGACGGCTCGCTGTCGCGCAACTTTACGATCGCCGACGGCAACTCGGAGTACTACTTCATTCTGCGCGACGATATCAACTTCGCCAAAGTCGAAGACGGCAAAGCCGTCGATACGGGCGAACGTGTCGGCGCCGACGATGTTATCTTCGCGCTCGACCGCGCGAAGAACAAAGATTCCGTGCCGGATCACCGCACGTACTCGCTGCACGAGCATATCAAGACGGTCGAAGAAGTGACCGACCTGTCGGCGCTCGATTCGGTCAAAACGTCCGACGGCGGAACCGTGCGAGAAGCGCTCGAGAAAGGACTGGACGCGCCGATCTCCGAACTGGTCGCGGATAAGAAGCAGGCCGACAACGCGGCCGGCAAATACCAGGTCGTCAAGCTGACGACCACCGAGCCTTTCCCGCAGGTGCTGAACTATCTCGGCCACCAGTCGGCGGGCATCGTGTCGAAGAAACAGGTCGAAAGCATCAACACGTACGACGTGGCCAAGTTCGACGTCACCAAAGACATTCCTTACGGCGACCAGAACACCGTAACGGAAGGCGCTTCGTACGATAACACGCTGTACGCCAGCGGACCGTACATCCTGATTACCAAGAACGATTACGAAGCCAAATTCGCGAAGAATCCGGCATATCAGCCGGGCACGGAGAACGAGCCGAACATCTCGAATATTTCCGTCCGCTTTATCGCCGACGCCGACAGCGGCCTCGCGGCTCTGCGCAGCGGCGAAATCTATTCGTACTACAGCGTTCCGGAAACGAAATACTCCGTCGTGGAAGGCGATGCCAAACTCCAGCTCCAGAAGATCCCGAGCAACGGCGTAAGTTATCTGCTGTTCAACACCGCGGACAACCGTCCGGTCGGCACAAGCGCGGACCTGCGCAAAGCCGTGCTGTATTCGATCAACCAGGACGAAATCCTCCAGTTCTACGAAGGCAACAAGCTCAAAGCGGCGTCCACCGTCAGCCCGCTCGTCGATACGGGCAACGTACTGACCGCCGACCCGGCCAAGGTCAAAGAATCCCTGGCGGCTTACGAAGCTTCGAAATAAACCGGGCCGCGGCCGATCTTGTCCGATAATGATGAGGCGCTTTCCCGGAAGGGGGAAAGCGCCTCAGGCTGTCGAGAAAGCCGGGTATTGTTCCAAACGGAAAATAGCAGCACAGGTACACTTATTTAGAGCGAAATTCTTCGATTTCTCCAAATAGCGACGCAGGTGCAGCTATTCGGGGCCCAAAGGCCGAATTGAAGCGTAAAAGCTCGAAATAGATGTATGAGTGCAGTTATTTGCTCGAAAACGTAAGATAAAGCCGGAATAAGGGCCTATACGCAGCTATTTGGATTCTTCTTGCCGCTGGCTTTATTTCTCCAGCCCTTTCCCGACCTTTCCTTCCAATCGAACCCGCCTAAATTAGGTTTACATCCAATCGTTTCTCGACAATCCAAGGCGCTTTCCCGGAAGGGGGAAAGCGCCTTTTTGGCCGGGATTCGCTGTCAGCCGGACGGCTGGAAGGCGTTTCCTTGCCAAGCCTTTTGCGCGAGGTTCATAATCGAAGGCAAAAAGGGGCGAGCGAGATGCGGTTGGAAACGGAACGTTTGATCTTGAGGGATGCCGTGCCGGAGGACTGGGAAGCGATTCACGTGTATGCTTCCCGGCCCGATGTGGTCCGTTATTCGATGTGGGGACCGAATACGGAGCAGCAGACGAAGGAATATGTAGCGCAGATCATCGAGATGCAGAAAGAATCGCCGCGTCTGGGGTTCGAGCTGGTGGCGACGCTCAAAGAATCGGGGACGCTGATCGGCGGCTGCGGCATTCATAAAGCCGGTTACAACGCCGAGCTGGGATATACGTTCAATCCGGCTTACTGGGGCAGCGGATACGCGACCGAATCGGCGTTCGCGCTGCTCCGGTTCGGCTTCGAAGAGCTGGACGCGCACCGGATCTGCGCGACCTGCCGGCCGGACAATGCGCCTTCGGCGGGCGTGCTGAAGCGGCTCGGCATGAAGCGCGAAGGCCGGCTGCGCGAGCATTTGTTTTTCAAAGGCGGCTTCCACGATTCGGAGCTGTACTCGATCCTGCGGCAGGAGTTCTGAGGCTTCGCCGCGCCGGACAAAGCGAGAAAGGGCCGCCCGGTTATCCTCGTTGGGATAACAGGGGCGACCCTTTCTTATTATGGAATCAAATCGGCCCGAATGCGGGGAGGAACCCTCATTCACGGACGCTGACAAAGCGGCTTTGGCCGAGGATTTGCAGGATCTTGAAACTTTAAGACGATACTGCCGGCTGCCGGAAGCGGCTTACAGATTGAACTTGGTCAGCTCGTGCTGCAGATCTTCGGCCAGCTGCGACAGATAGCGGGCGGAGCCGTTGACTTCTTCCATCGTGGACAGCTGTTCTTCGCTGGCCGCGCTGACTTCCTGCAGGCCGGCGGCGCCCATTTCCGTCACGTGGTTGATGCTCTTCATCGCCGTTCCGATCTCTTCGGATTGAACCGAAGCGGAGGAGATGGAGTGCGAGATTTCCGAGATGCGGCCGGAAACGTCGGAGACCGATTCCTGGATCAGGGAGAACGATTCGGAGACGCGTCCCGCGCCTTCCACGCCCTGTTTGACCAGCACGGAAGCTTCCTGCATCGAAGCGACGGCTTTCTTGCTTTCGCCCTGCACGGCATGGACGGTTTCGGTGATCTGCGAAGCGGATTCCGCGGCCGATTCCGCCAGTTTGCGGATCTCCTGGGCGACGACGTCGAAGCCTCTGCCGGCTTCGCCGGCGCGGGCCGCTTCGATCGAAGCGTTCAGGGCGAGCAGGTTGGTTTGTTTGGCTACCTGCTGGATGGCGGCGACGAGCTGGTCGATGTCTTCGATCTTGCGCTCCAGTTCCTGAATCACGCCGCCGGTTTGCTCGACGCTGTTGTCGATATCGTGGATCTGGCGCATTACGGCGCTTACTTCGGTTTGTCCGCTGCGAGCCGCGTCTTCCGCATGGGAAGCCAGAGCGGAGATCGATTCGCTGCCGACTTTGATGCTGGTCATGCTTTCGGCCAGATGTTCGGCGGAGGCCGTGACTTCGAATACCGTATGAGCCTGCGATTCGAATCCGTCCGCCAGTTGGCTGGACGAGGAGGCGATATGGCCCGAAGCCACGGCGGTTTGTTCGGCGCTTGCGGTCAGCTGCTCGGAAGAAGCGGACAGCGTCATGGCGCTTTCGTCGACTTTTTGAATAATGCCGCGCAGACCGCCGATCATGCCGTTGAAGGAAGTGGACAGCTGGCCGATTTCGTCGCGGGAAGCATAATCCGCTTTGACCGTCAGGTCGCCGTTTTCGGCGTTTTTCATCAGCTGTTGAATCTGGCGCAGCGGTCTCGATACGGCGCGGGCGATCCAGTAGCCGACGCCGAGCGAGAGCGCGATGCCGCCGGCGAGCAGAGCGATAATCACGATCATGGAAGCGTTCTTGAGCGCGACGTTTTGTTCGCTGCTGGCTTTCGCTTCGTCGGCCTGGAGAGTCGTCATGGTTTGAAGCATCTCGTTCGTTTGCTGACGAAGCGGCTGAACGTCTTCGCTGAAGGTGTTGTAAGCCTGCACATTTTCATTTTTCTCGGCCAGCGCGACGACCTCGTCGAGCGAGCTGCGGTAGTTCGGAACGACGGCGCGGAAAGCGTCGTATTCTTTTTTCATTTCCGCGGACATCGTGATGGCATCGAGCTGCTCGTACAAGGCGTTGTTGGATTCTTTGGCTTTGGCCAGCGCGTCGCTGAGCTGTTCCACTTTGGCATCGTCGGAAGTCAGCGCCATTTCGAGCACGATGGACTGCATGGACAGGTTGTTGGCGCGAACGGAGTCGAGCAGGGCGATGGTCTGGACGTTTTCTTCGTACATCTGGAGCGAAGCGTCCGAGACTTTTTTGGTGGCGTCGTAACCGCTGTAACCTACAGCAACGAGCAGTACTGCGGAAACGAAAGTCAGGATCATGATCTTCCAGCGGACATTCAGGTTTTTCATGGTGATAGCCTCCCAATTTTGATTGAGTAAGATGGTAGTTCCAAAGTCTTGTTTGATTACCGAAAACAAAGTCTTATTTTGTCGAATAAGAGTCGTTGAAAATTATATCGACAAAAATCGAATAAAGTTTAGACCTTTTTTTGAATTTTTTGGAGGACTTTTGACGATGATTTTCAGCTTTTCGATCGGCAAAACGTAGGACCCAATGAAACGATCTGTAAAAAGGTATACTTTCATTCGACAAAAAAAGACTTCTGATCGCGTTTTTCCCGACGTTTTTTCTTGCTTCCTTCTGGTTCGATAGACTTAGTTTATAGTCGAAAGCTGAACTGAAGCTGAAATGGAAATAAAAAATAGATAAAGCCTGGGAAAAATTCCCGAATCCGGTTTTCCGTTTCCGCTTTCCCCGGGCAGAACCGCCGAAAGCCGTTTAAAGCGCCGATGCACAACAAAAAACCGGCCCGCTTTTCCGTTAAACGGAAAGCGGGCCGGGAAGGCGTGTGTTCGGTACGTTCAAAAAGACAGGCCGGAGCTTCAAGGTTCGGGCTTGATGCGCGCCGAATCGACATAGCGCCCGCTGGCCGGCACCGCCACTTCGTCGAAATGGCTGCTCAAGTGCTCCAGTCCCTGCACCAGCTCGTCGCCGGCCATCGGCTCGCCGTGTCCGGTAACGGCCGCCGCCGGACGCAGCGCGACCAGACGGGCGACCGAAGTGCGCGCGGCTTCCCAGTTGGGCGTGAAGTAAGTCGGAGGTCCGTGGATCTCGCGCCGCTGGGTCAGCACGGCCAGCGCCGATTCCTGCTTGACCGTAATAAACGCGTCTCCCGCAACGAGCGTGCCGTCCAGATTGCGGAAGAAAGACACATGGCCTTCGGAATGGCCCGGCGTATGCAGCCAGTGCCAGTCCGGCAGATACGGAACGCTGCCGTCCGCGGGAAGCGGCTGCGCGCGTCCGCCGAGATCGATGCCTTTGTTCGGAAACAGCGGGGCGGAAGCGGCCATCAATCCTCCGCCGACCGTCGGATCGCCGGGCGGATAATCGGCGCGGCCGGTCAGAAACGGCAGTTCCAGTTCGTGGGCGTACACCGGGACGTCGGGAAACAGCTCCATCAGGTCTTTGACCGAACCCGTATGATCGAAATGGCCGTGCGTCAGCAGGATCGCTTTCGGCTTGTCGGTTCCGAATCTTTCGCGGGCCGCCTTGACGATCTTGGACGAGGAACCGGGCATGCCGGTGTCGACGAGCACCCACTCGCCGCTGCCCGGCGCGCCGATCATCACGACGTTGACGATCATGGTGCGCAGATAAGTGACGTCGCCCGGCAGCCTGTCCTCGGGCCTGCTTGCATCCGGGGAGCCGGAATTCGAATAAGGTTGCATGAGGATTGCACCTCCGTTTTGAAGTTGCCCTGTTTTACCCGCTTTGGGGCGGGATGACACAAGGCGAATCGGAAGAAAAGCGCAATCGCCTCGAATCGGAAAGCGGCCGGTTGAGGGCGGCGCGGGGGCGTGCTATGATGGGCGCAGTTGTTCGAGCGAACGCAGGCCGCGCGCGGCCTGCGCGTAAGCGAAGCGGAAGAAATTTGAAGCGGAATCCCCCGGATTCCGGCACGGGAGGGACACGGCTATGAATTCGGATAAAAGACGCTTCGGGACCGGTTATCGCCGCCAGGTAGGGCTCTGGCTGCCGATCCTCGCCGCCGCGGCGCTGATCGTCCGTCTGGCGCTGGCTTCCCGGCCCGGAGGCTTCATGAGCGATCAGGAGCTGTTCGTGGACTGGATGCGGCAGGTGAGCGCCCGGGGACTGGGCGGCGTTTATATCGAATCGACGAATATCAATTATCCGCCGCTGTTTCTGCTGATTATGGATCTGTACCGCCGCGTGATCGGATGGTTCGGCGCGGTGCCCGCACCGGGCGAGCTTTCGTTCAAAGGCGTGCTGGTCGCGCTGGATATGGCGGTATTCGCGGCGGCCGCCCGGCTGACCCGAAATACCGGATCGCCGCGCCGCCGCCTGGCCGTGCTGGGCCTGCTGGCCCTCAATCCGGCGCTGATCTTCGTCGGCTCGGTCTGGGGACAGGTCGATCTGCCGCACAGCTTCCTGATGGCGGCTTCCCTCATTCTGCTGCCGCCCTTGCCCGCCGTATCCGGCGTGCTGTTCGCGCTGGCGCTGCTGACCAAGTTTCAGGCCGTGACGCTGCTGGCGGTCTTCGGCATGAAGTTCCTGCATTCGCTGATCCGCAAAAAGGAATGGCGTCCGGCCGCGCTGTTTCTGGGCGGTTTTGCCGGCACGGTCGCCGTCTGCGCGGGCTTCTTCGCCCTGTTCGGCGGCCTGCGGGCGATGATCGCGGGCGCGTACCTGAGCGCGGTCGGCATGTATCCGCAGGTCACGATGAACGCGATGAATATCTGGTTCTACTTCGTCGGCACCGCTCCGGCCACGCCGGATACGACGAAGATTCTCGGTCTGCTGACGCTGCGCGGCGCCGGTTTTCTGCTGCTGGCGCTCTGCACGGCTTTCGCCGCGCTGTATCTGTGGCGAAGCCGGATGGACGCGCCCGCGCTGCTCAAAGCGGCGGCGCTCGTCAACTTCGGTTTTTTCATGCTGCCGACCGAGATGCACGAGCGCTACAGCATCCCGGCGCTGGTGCTGGCGATCTTCGTCTGCTTGTACGACCACCGCTGGCGGCTGCCCGCGCTGGTGCTCAGCTTCAGCGTCACCGCCAATCTGTGGATGGTGCAGGCCGGGAACATTCATGCGGCGGGCGGATTGTTTATCGTATACGTCCATGTGGGCGTTCTGCTCTGGATGATGGCGGCGCTGGGGCTGGAGATAAAGCGGGGCGAAGCGCGAAGCGATTGAAGTTTAGGCGGACCGTCCCATAAAAAAATCTTCCGGAGCAGACCGGGAGTGCGCGCCTCGCGAGCGCCGCTCCCCTCCGCTTCCGGAAGATTTTTTGCTGCATGGAGAGATGGAAAGTTTCGCTTGCTTCGTTCGAAAAGCGCCGCGCGCGTTCCCCGGTTACAGCGGCGGGTTGGCGTGGCACTTGCGGCAGACGGGGAAGTAGCGGTCGTTGCCCCCGATCTGGATCTGCTCGCCCGTATACAGCGGTTTGCGGTTCTCGTCGACGCGCAGGGCCATCGTCGCTTTGCGCTCGCAGAACCAGCAGATCGTTTTCATTTCCTCGATCTTGTCCGCGTACAGCAGCATATACTGACTGCCTTCGAACAGTTCGTTGCGAAAATCGTTTTTGAGACCGAAGCCCATCACCGGGATATTCAGCTCGTCCACGATGCGCGTCATCTGGAGCACCTGCTCTTTGGTCACGAACTGCACTTCGTCGAACAGCACGCAGCTGATTTTTTTCTCGTGGTAATTCTTCACTTCTTCGTACAGATTGGTGGCGGGATAAACCGGAATCGCTTCGCGCTTCATCCCGATCCGCGAAGACACGTGGCCTACCTCGTCGCGGTCGTCGATTCCCGAAGTGAAGATGAGGACGTTCTTGTTCTGTTCTTCGTAGTTATGGGCGACCTTGAGGATCTCGATCGATTTCCCGCTGTTCATCGCCCCGTATTTAAAAAATAACTGTGCCATAGATTCGCTCCTTAACTCTGAAGTCCGACTTTCATTGTAGCAGGAATAAGCAGGCGGGAAAAAGGAATTCGAAAAAAAATCATTTAAGTCTTTACATACCCCTTGGGGGTATATTAGAATGGAAGCATACCGGTATGGAAACGCAAACCCCAACCGCAAAGAAGGGAGTGGACGAATGGCGATTCAGAAAAACACCGAAGCCGAAGCGGCGCACGAAAGCTGCCACGTTCCCGGAGAAGACGGCAAACTGCCGAGAAAAAGCCATCATTCCGAGCAGACCAAGAACAACCTCGTTTCCCGCCTGAACCGCATCGAAGGCCAGATCCGCGGCATCAAGGGCATGATCGAAAAAGATACCTACTGCGACGACGTGCTGAACCAGATCGCCGCCGTCCAGTCCGCGCTCAACGGCGTCGGCAAGCTCCTGCTCGAAGGCCATATGAAGAGCTGCGTCGTCGAACGGATCGAAGCGGGAGAAACCGAAGTGATCGACGAACTGCTGATTACGGTTAATAAACTTATGCGATGACTTTGAACAATCCCCGAAGCGACTTTGGTCAAAGCTTTCGGTGCGAGACGGTTCAACTCGCAGCGAAAGGTATCCGAGGAGCGATTCCAATCGAATGTTCAAAGTCATAGACTTCCCGGTCGTCTTTCAGCGACTTTTAGTCAAAAACTTTCGGTGCGAAACGATTCAACTCGCAGCGAAAGGTATCCCGGGAGCGGCTTCAATCAAGACCGGGAAGTCCGCGTACGTGCGCAGTAACTCCCTATAATCATTTTTTTAAAACCCATAAATCCCAATCCCCCAAGGAGGAACAACCCATGCAAACCACAACCCTTAACGTCGAAGGAATGTCCTGCAACCACTGCGTCAAAGCCGTCGAAGGAGCCGTCCAGGAAGCCGGAGCCGCGGGCAAAGTCGATCTGGGCGCCAAAACGGTGGACATCTCGTACGACGAAAGCAAAGTCAGCCTCGACGCCATCAAAGCCGCGATCGAAGATCAGGGCTACGACGTCGTCTGACGCGGGCGGGGAACAAGGAAGGGGTTCGGGCCGGGTTTAAGCCGCTTCGGCCCGGTCTTTTTCTTTCCCTCCGAACTTCCCGAATATTCTAACGGAACTCAGCGACGCTGTCGCCCCGAAATTTGCACACGGCGATGCCGAAAACGCGCAATAACGTTTCCGGGTTCCGTTAAAATAAAGCGTCAGCGAAAAAAGGCGGATAACGGCTCTGACTTCCGTTAGCCGGACCGACCGTGCGTTTGCCGCCGGCCGAACACTGGAGCGCCATTCGGATTCGCTGCTCGACAATGAACGCCAACAGCCTGCAAAGGCTTTTTATTTGGATAATTAGATACCCCCAAGGGGTATGGACAGGAGGCTGCGAGGATGGAGACGCAAACCCAAAACCGCCCCGCGAACGAACGCGGACGCACGCGGCAGGCCACGCTGCAAATCAGTGGGATGACCTGCGCGGCGTGCGCGAACCGGATCGAAAAAGGACTGAACCGGCTGCCCGGTATCGCTTCGGCCAACGTCAATCTGGCGCTGGAGAAAGCATCGGTCGACTACGATCCGAAAGAAACGGGACTGGACGAGATCGAGCGCAAGATCGAATCGCTCGGTTACGCCGCGGTCAAAGAATCGTCGGACTTCGATATTACCGGCATGACCTGCGCGGCCTGCTCGGCGCGGATCGAGAAAGGATTGAGCCGGATGCCGGGCATTCTGAACGCCAATGTAAACCTGGCGCTGGAAACGGCGCACGTGGAATACTCGCCGGGTGCGGTCGAGCCGGGCGACATCATGCGCAAAGTGCAGCAGCTCGGCTACGGCGCGAAGCTCAAGCAGGAAGGACAAAGCCGCGACCGCGGCGGCGAGGAACGCAAACGCGTCGTCAAACTGACGATCGCCGCGCTGCTGTCGCTCCCGCTGCTGTGGGCGATGGCGGGACATTTCTCGTTCACGTCGTTTGTCTACGTGCCGGAACTGCTGATGAACCCGTGGTTCCAGCTGGCGCTGGCGACGCCGGTGCAGCTTGTCATCGGCTGGCAGTTCTACGTCGGCGCGTACAAAGCGCTGCGCAGCGCCAGCGCCAATATGGACGTGCTGGTCGCGCTGGGGACGTCGGCCGCTTTTTTCTACAGCCTGTATCTGACGATCCGCTGGGCGGCGGACGGCGGAAGCGCCGGCGGCATGGACGGAATGCCGGGCATGGCCGGACACGGCATGCCGGAGCTGTATTTCGAGACGAGCGCGGTGCTCATTACGCTGATCCTCGTCGGCAAATGGTTCGAGGCCCGCGCCAAAGGCCGCTCGTCCGAAGCGATCCGCAGCCTGATGGGCCTTCAGGCGAAGCGCGCGATCGTAGTGAAGGACGGCGCCGAGCTTGAAGTCGCCGTGGAAGAAGTATCGCCCGGCGATATCGTGCGGGTGCGCCCGGGCGAGAAGATTCCCGTCGACGGCGTCGTGACCGAAGGGCGCTCCTCCGTCGACGAGTCGATGCTGACCGGCGAGAGCCTGCCGGTCGACAAAGAACCGGGATCGGCCGTCACCGGGGCGACGATCAACAAGAACGGCGCGCTGCTGATGCGCGCCACCAAAGTCGGCCGCGATACGGCGCTCGCGCAGATCGTGCGCGTCGTCGAAGAAGCGCAGGGCTCCAAAGCGCCGATCCAGCGCCTGGCCGACGTGATCTCCGGCATTTTCGTGCCGATCGTGGTCGGTATCGCGGCGATCACGTTCCTGGTCTGGTACTTCGGCGTCCAGCCGGGCGCTTTCTCCGAAGCGCTGGAGAAAGCGATCGCGGTGCTGGTGATCGCCTGTCCGTGCGCGCTGGGTCTTGCGACGCCGACTTCGATCATGGCCGGTTCCGGCCGGGCGGCGGAATTCGGCATCCTGTTCAAGGGCGGCGAGCATCTCGAAGCCGCCCAGCGGATCGACACGGTCGTGCTGGACAAGACCGGCACGGTAACCAAAGGCAAACCGGAGCTGACGGATGCCGTTGCGTACAGCGACGGCGACGGCTTCGCCGAAGCCGACCTGCTGGCGCTGGTCGGCGCGGCGGAGAGCGCGTCCGAGCACCCGCTGGCCGAAGCGCTGGTGCGCGGGGCCGGCGAGCGCGGCATCGAGCTGCCGCAGGCGGAAGGCTTCGAATCGCTGCCGGGCTACGGGATTTGCGCCGTGGTGAACGGCGCGGAAGTGCTGGTCGGCACGCGCCGCCTGCTGCAGGAGCGCGGGATCGACGCGTCGGCCGCGCTCGCGGATATGGAGCGGCTGGAAAGCGAAGGCAAGACGGCGATGCTCGCCGCCGCGAACGGCCGCCTGGCGGGCGTGGTCGCGGTCGCCGATACGCTCAAGGAATCGTCGCCGCAGGCGATCCGCCGGCTGCGCGATATGGGGCTGAACGTCGTCATGATGACCGGCGACAATCTGGCGACGGCGCGCGCGATCGCGGCGCAGGCCGGTATCGACCCGTCCGACGTACGGGCCGAAGTGCTGCCGGAGGGCAAAGCGGAAGAAGTCCGCAAGCTCCAGGAATCCGGCTGCAAAGTCGCCATGGTCGGCGACGGCATCAACGACGCGCCGGCGCTGGCGACGGCCGATACCGGCATGGCGATCGGCACCGGCACCGACGTGGCGATGGAAGCCGCCGATATTACGCTGATGCGCGGCGACCTGAACGGGATCGCCGACGCGATCCTGATGAGCCGCCGCACCATGCGCAATATCCGCCAGAACCTGTTCTGGGCGCTGGCGTACAATGTGATCGGCATCCCGATCGCGGCCGCCGGTTTCCTGGCGCCGTGGCTGGCCGGCGCCGCGATGGCGTTCAGCTCGGTCTCGGTCGTGCTGAACGCGCTGCGGCTGCAGCGGGTCAAGCTGTAAAGCGAAGTTCGAAAGCCGGCATCCCCTCGGGCATGCCGGCTTTTCATGTTTATATCCCCGCGCGAGCCGGAAGCCGTTTGCTTCCGTTTTCGCGTTCCCGGCAGCGTTCGGCGCCGGGCCAAACAAACGGCCGCCCGGCGATCCGGAATTTTTTTTGCGAAAAAGTTCCGTTTTATTGAGCCGAATGCGTTTTCGCCGCGTATATACAGAAAACGCCGTATCCAATGGACGAATGCGGCTCCGGGGAGGAAACGGAATGAACGCAGCGAGAAGCAGGGCAAACAAGAAGATTTCGGCCATCGCCGCCATGGCGCTGATGACCGTGCTGACAGGCTCGGCCGCCCGGGCGGAGCGCGGAATGCCGGCAGCCGGGCGCGGCGAAGCGGAGAACGAACGCACTTCGCAGTAGCGTGCAGCAAAGAAATGAAATCGTATTCAATAGGCGCGCCAAACGAACAAATAAACGAATCAAAAGGTATGCAAAAAGCGTGCAAAAAATAGATCCGCCGAGATTGTGAACGAAATATGTCCGCTTGCGAACAAACTTCCCATTAAATTTCCAAAAGAAGTGAGTCAAACCGCTATCGCAATGTTAAATATACAAAAAGCTTGGCCGATATGTAAGGTAACACCGCTGCGAAAGGAGAGAGAACAATGAGCCGAAGCCGCCGGGGATTGCAGCAGAATTTACCGTTTACCGCCGCTTTTGCGCTCGTTCAGGCCCTGTCCGGCGCCTGCGGCGAGAGACCGGTTCGCGAACGCGCGTCCGGGGAAGCCGGCACAAGTTCCAAACGCGCGGCGGAAAAAGAGAGCGCTTACCCGAATTCGGTCGCCAGACCGCGGGAAGCGGACGTTTTTTCGTTTAAAGCGAGTACTAAAGCGGGTGCGCCCGATGTTTTTCAAACCGACTTTATGAACACGCTCTCTCCGAAACCGTTACCGGACCGGCACGAAGGAAGCGGCGGGCGCGGCTGCGGGCCGCATCCCGGATTCGCGAGCGGAACGGGAGACGGCTGAGCGGGCGGCGCGATGGACGAACCGCCGGATGGAGCGTCTGCAACGAACACCGACAAAACGGCCCTCGGCCGTGCGGACCCAGCGTCCCCGCGGCCGAAGGCCTTTTTACATGCCGGCAAGCATAAACCGGCGAACCGCTCCTGGCCGGGCCTCTTTCCGATCTCCTGCGTCGTCGGCCCGCGTGTCCGCACCGCTTGCATGGCCCGTTTCCGGGTTTCATAATAGGAAAGGAAGGTTTTTGATAAGCGTGCGCTTGTCCGGCCGTCCGAACCGCGGCGAGGGAAGCGGCAGCGCGAAATGAATCCCATGCAGAAAGAAGGATGTCTCCATGAACGAAACGATCGCCCGATTGATGAACCACCGCTCGGTGCGCAAATATACGTCCCGGCCCGTCGAACGCGAGCGGCTCGAAACGATTATCTCCGCCGCGCAGATGGCTTCCAGCTCCAGCAACGTGCAGGCGTACACGGCGATCGCGGTGACCGATCCGCAGCTCAAAGACAAGCTGGCCGGACTCGCCGGCGATCAGCCGTATATCCGCGAATGCCCGGTATTCCTCGTCTGGTGCGCCGACTTATCGCGGCTCAAAGCGGCCGCGGAACGGCACGCGTCGGACAAGCCGTCGTACGAAGGCGCGGCCGAAAACTTCGTCGTCGCCACCGTCGACGCCGCGCTGGCTTCGCAGAACGCGGCCGTGGCGGCGGAATCGCTCGGCCTCGGCATCGTGTATATCGGCGGGGTGCGCAACGATATCGCCGCTGTGTCCGAAGCGCTGAACCTGCCGGATTACGTGTACCCGGTGTTCGGCATGTGCGTCGGTTATCCCGATCCGGAGCACGGAGCCGGCATCCGGCCGCGTCTGCCGCTGGAAACGGTGCTGCACATGAACGGCTACAGCGCGGAGCAAAGCGGGCGCGGCGTGCAAACGTACGACGAAACGACGGTCCGCTATATCAGCGACCGCACCGGCGGCCGGCGCACCGCGCCGTGGTCCAAGCTGATGGCCGACAAGCTGACCGCGCCTTCTCGGCTGCATATGAAGTCTTTTCTGGAAAGCAAAGGCTTCAACAAAGAGTAGGCGTACCGTTCCTTCCCGCCGGACGCTTTACTCGATCCGGTCGGTAAACAGAATCCGCTCGACCGGATGCCGGACGGTGCGATGGCCTGCGCGGATTCTTTTTCCGATCGCGATCAGCATAATATCCATGTAACGGTCCGGAAGTTTGAGGATCGAACGGAGCCGACGGGAATCGTAGCCGGACATGGTAAGCGCGTCGTAACCGGCTTCGGCCGCGAGCAGCAGCAGCGACATCGAAGCCAGGGCGGCGTCCCGCGTCAGCTCGATGCCCAGTTCCGCGCGCGATTTGCCGCCGTAATAGCCGAGTGCCGCATGTTCCAGCATCTGCCGGGTACCCTCGTCAAAGCAGCCCTTCGCGGCTCCTTCCGCCTGGATGCGCCGGATATTGTCCGCTTCGAAAGCCCGGTAGTCGCCGAGCACGAGCAGCAGCGCGGACGCTTCGGTGACCGGTTTTTGCATCGCGGCGGCCGGCAGCAGTTCTTCGCGCAGCTTCCGGTCCCGGATATGCAGATACCGCACGGCCTGGATATTGTTGCCGTTGGGCGAACGGCTCGCGCCGTCGATCCAGGAGTTCAGCAGCCCGGGATCGAGGTCGTGAGCCGGATCGAAGTAACGGACGGATCGTCTTTTTGCCAAAAGTTCTTGTACATTCATCGTTGATCGTGCCTCCTATAATCGTCTTAGCGGCTTGTCTCGACTCGAGACCAGCCTGTAGGGCGTCGCATTCCCGATTATAGGGCAGGGAGGCCGAGGCGAAAATAACGCACAATAAAGTGGCTCGGCCACTTTAAAGTATCTATTAAAGGGAGCTATCGGAAATAGGTACGGAAAAGGAGGAGAAGCCGATGGGCGTTCCCAATACCGGCATCAATATTTTTATGAACACCGTGGGCGGGAAATGGAAAGGCTTGATCCTGTTTCACCTCAGCCGCGGCTCCGTGCGCACCAAAGATTTCTACACGCTGATTCCCGGGCTTACCCAGAAAGTGCTGACCGATCAGCTGAAGCAGCTTGAAAAAGACGGACTGGTCGTGCGCGAGCTGTTTGCCGAAGTGCCGCCGAGGGTGGAGTACAGCCTGAGCGAGCTGGGCGGGACGTTTGTGCCCGTGCTGAACGCGATGTGCGAGTGGGGGTTCGTACGCCGACGCCCAGGGAATCGAGAGCGAACGCGCGCGCTGCTGCGAGGCGTCAGGGTCGGACACGGCACCGGCCGCGGTGCGCGAAACCGAAGCTTGAACCGGACCCGCGCGGCGCGCGCGAGCACGACCGGACCGGCGGCCGGGGAATTCGTTCGTTCGGCCGCGCCGCCGGCGAGAACAACGCGAAAGGACGTGGAAACGCGAATGTTGGAATCCGTTAAACGGTTTATCCGCGCCTGGCGCGATTATCCGCTGCGGCCGGGCGAGACGATCGGCGGACGCTACGAGATCGCCGAGTGGCTCGGCATGGGCAGCTACGGCTTGAGCTACCGCTGCACAGACCGGCAGACCGGCCGCGAAGCGGCGCTCAAGCAGGCCAAGCCGAGCCGCCGGCGGACGGCCGGGGCGCTGCTGCGCCGGGAACGGGATGCGCTGCTGGCGATGGACCATCCGTTTATCCCGCGCTGCCGGGACTTTTTCGGCGACCGGCGCAGCGAGTGGCTGGCCGCCGATTATGTGCGCGGACGGACGCTGGAAGACCTGATTTTCGAGGAAGGGCGGGTGTTCGGCGAAGACGACTGCCTGGCGTGGGCGCTGGAGCTGTTGGACCGGGTCGACCATGTGCACGAGCGGGGCTACGTCCATCTGGATATCCGCATCCCGAACGTGATGATGGACGACGACGGTCTGCACCTGATCGACTTCGGGCTGGCGCGGCGCATCGGCGAGCACGAGGCGCTTGCGCCGGACGGCGCTCCGCTGCCAGGCCGCATGCCGGCCGAGATTGCGTCCGATCTGGAAGATGCCGGGCATCTGCTGCTGTAT
Organism: Saccharibacillus sp. CPCC 101409; assembly: GCF_030518235.1. Lineage (GTDB taxonomy): Bacteria > Bacillota > Bacilli > Paenibacillales > Paenibacillaceae > Saccharibacillus. Next base: position 82,772 of record NZ_JAULSA010000007.1, read on the forward strand.
ATGCTGTATTCCGGGTACGCCCCGCAGGGCGGGGAAGCGGGCGGGAGCGACAAAGCGGGCGGCGCGCCGGAAGCGCAGGGGAAAAGCGCCGAAGCCGCCGAAATCGGGGCCGAAGGCGAAAGCCCGGTTGAAGCCGCCGCGCATGAGAGCGAACTCTCCTGGGAAGAAGAACTGACGCTGTCCGGGCCGACCGCCGCGCTGCTGCGCCGGCTGCTGCGGCTGGACAAGCCTTTTACCGACGCGAAGGAAGCGGCCGAAGCGATTCGCGGCAGCCTGGAGCGATTGCGGCGGGAGGAGCGCGAAGCGCAGCAAAAAAGCCGTTCCCAAAGTCTGTGAAGACGAGGGGAACGGCCTTTTGCGCGTGCCGGCCTGCGGGCTGCGCATATCCGTCAACTGGAGCTGCGGGATTTGTTCTTGTAGTACGAGTGTCCGTAGCGTCCCTGTCCGCCGTGCCGGTAATCGGAAGACGAGGAGCGCGAATATTTGGGCCGTTTGCTGCCGGACCCTCGCCTGGAATTGGAATGGGAAGAGTAGCCGGCGGAATGCGCGATCTTGTCGACGATTTTCTTGAACATGATAACAGCCTCCTTGTGATTGGGTTTGTCCGTAATACGAACGGGACGCGCGGCGGTTTCGGCGAATATTTCGCGCTGCCCGCTGCGGCCGTCCATACGGAAAGTTACCCGCTCCGCGCGAGTCGGAACATTAGAATCTCATGAGAAAAAGACGCTTTGCCGAACTTTGCCGGCGGGAAGGCGTCTTCAGGGATTTGTTCGGTTTGGGAAAAGGGGCGGGAACGCGCAAGCGGCGGCGGCCCTCGGCCGGGAAGTTTGCGCGGGAGCCGGGCCGAATCTCCGTCCGCCGCGCCCGGCGTTCTTCGATCCGTCAGCCGTAGAAACGCCGGGCGTTGGCGAGCAGTATCGCGCGCGCTTCGTCTTCGCCCAGCCCGCGCAGCCGGGCCCACTCCCGGCACACGTCCGCCGTCATGGACGGATGCGTCGGCCGCTCCGCGAACGGCCCTTCGAACGGCCAGGGGCCGTCCGTTTCGCTCATGACGAGCGATTCCGGGTAGCGCAGGGCGAGTTCGCGGATCTCGTCCTCGTACAGCAGATCCGGTGTGAACGAAATATAATATCCGTTCCCGATCATCCGCTCCGCCGCAGCCGCGGAGCCCTTGAACCAGTGAAAATGCGCCCGCGCGACTCCATACCGCTCCAGCAGGCCGCACGCGGTCTCGGCATCCTCGTATACCGCATGCAGCACGATCGGCAGCCCGTGCCGCGCGGCAAACTGCACAAAACGCTCCAGCAGGCGCACATACCCTGCCTCGTCCAGCGCTTCGCCGCGCTCCGCCGCCTCCAGCCTGCTGTAATACGGCAGGCCGACCTCGCCCACCGCCGCCATGCGCGGCCGGGGCGAACCGCCGCTCGCCGCGTCGGCTGCGCCGGCCGCGCCCGGCGGAATGCCCGCCCGCGTGCCCTCGGGCGGCTCTGGGCCGTCGGCCTTCATTCCGGCCGACGTCTCCACGGCCCCGGCCCGCGCCTCCATCCAGGCGAACAGCGCTTCCTCCGCCTCGGAATCCGGCAGAGGCTGCTCGGGGTGAAACCCGTAAGCCGGGCGCACCAGGCCCGGATACTGCCGCGCCAGCCGCTCGATCCGGCGGGCGGACTCCAGATCCATCGAGACGGCGACGACGAACTCGCCGTCTTCTTCCCGAAACTCCCGCAGCATCCGCGCCGCTTCCTCCGGCGGATATTTGTCCAGATGAATATGCGTGTCGGCCAGTTTAAGATTGGCGCGCATGAGCATTCCTCCTTCCCGGCGCTTCCTGCCGGTTCAAGTGTGTCCAAACCAATTGAACCGCCTCCTTGCGACGCTTGATGGCGATTCCGTCATTCAAGATTGTCGGGGCGGTTTCGTAGGTCAGCAGAGATTGTTGTCGGTAGAGCAGTATTTATCGAAAAAATCCAGGCCATTCCTTCGAATGCTGCTCCTGTGATCACATTTTGGCGCCAAAACCGATAAAAACGAAGATTTACCTATAAAGTGTGTTCCAACCGTCAACATTTTGCCGCCGAGCTTCTTTTTTTGCCGGAAATATTGCTCTTACTCGCACATTTTTGGCAGGACTCAGAATGAGGCTTGCACAGCATAGATGTAGAAGAAGAGCAGCGAGCAGTCCTGAGCATCGCTCATTTTTGTGCGGAGTGTTTTCATGCAAATTCCGAATTGAATCTTTCGCCGCGGAAGGATGCGAGGCCGGTTCTGCCCAAGCCCCGCTATTTGGAGTGGATGCTGACAGGGCAATTACCTGTTCGCGCGCAGCTACGTTGCACTTTCTGCAACGTAAAGCCCCAAATCGCCCCTATCCCCGGAGTTACATTGCATTTTATGCAACGTAAAGTCGAAAAACAGGCGCCAAAAGCAAAAAAATAGGTTTTACATTGCATTTTGTGCAACGTAGGCCTGGTAAATGCTCCAAACAAGCATTTTTCATTGCAAAAAATGCAACGTAGCCGCTCCGAATGACCGATCCGCGGTCCAAAATGCTGCTTACAGCCGATTAACCGGGCTCCGGCAGCAGTCTGGTTGGGCATCCGCGCTCCAGCGGCGCGCAGCCGCCGCATGTGCGCTCGTCCTGCCCGGATGCAGCGGCATCCGCTCTCCGGCATTCATGCTCCAGCCTCCACGTGCCAGCGTGCGCCCTGCCCCGCGCCTTTACCCGCGCGCCAGGGCACTCGTCCTATCCGCGTGCGTCCTGGCCTACGCCCCGGCCCGCGCCTTTACCCCCGCGCCTTGGTGGCCTACGCCCTATCCGCCCCTTACCTGCGCGATCCCGCTGCGCTGTCCGCGGCGCGCGCCCGGCGCTGCTCCTCTTTCATCAGTCCGGTCAGCTCGCGGCGCAGCGCGAGAAATTCGGCCGATTCCGCGATTTCCTCGCGGCGGGGCCGGGGGAAGGGGACCTCGATCCGCCGCAGCACGGCGGAAGGGCGGCCGGACAGGACGTACACCGTATCGGACAGAAGCAGCGCTTCTTCGATATGGTGCGTGACGAACAGGACGGAGCGGCGCGTCTCCTCCCAGATATCCAGCAGCCAGCTCTGCATCTCGCTGCGGGTAAAAGCGTCCAGCGCGCTGAACGGCTCGTCCAGGCACATCAGCTCCTGCGGGCTGAGCAGCGCGCGCACGAACGCCGCGCGCTGCTGCATGCCGCCCGACAGCATGTGCGGGTAAGCCCGCTCGAAGCCGCCCAGCCCGGCTCGCTCCATCCAGCGCCGCGCTTCGTCCAGCGCTTCGCGGCGCGGCGAGCCGCCGACCTCGCGGTCCAGCACGACGTTGTCTTCGATCGTGCGCCAAGGGAACAGCGCCGGCTGCTGCGGCATATACCCGATGTGGCCGCGCTCGCCGTTGATGACGCGGCCGTCCAGGGTGATTTGCCCCGAATCGGGCTGCAGCAGCCCGCCGATCAGGTGAAACAGCGTGCTCTTGCCCGAGCCCGACGGGCCGATCAGGCTGACGAATTCGCCTTCCCGCACCTGGAGCGAGACGCCGCCGATCACCGGCAGCGGCCGCTTCCGGCCGCCGAACGATTTATGCACGCCGGTCAGCTCCAGCTTCACGGGAGCGCCGCTTCCGCCGGCTTGTTCCAGCCGGCCGCTCGCGTGCGCCGCACCGGCTTCGCGCGGCGCCGTCTGCCCCCGCCGCCCGGGGGTCTCCGCTTTGCCGGCGCCGTATGTAGAGCGCTCTTGCGCGGGGGCTTCCGCTCCGGCGCCGCTGTACGCGGCGCTCCTTTGCGCCGTCTGCCCCTTCTGCCCGGCTTCGTCCGCGCCGCTTCCGCCGACCGTCCCCGATCCCGCTGCCCGCCGTTCTTTTTCCCGTTCGTTCTCCGTATTCATCTTCGTTCCCCTCCTTCCCGAACTTCCCCGCTTCGCCGTCCGCCGCGCACCGCCAGTTTCTCGATCAGCGTGACCAGCAGGAACAGCAGCAGGCTGAGCGCGACGACGATGACGATCGCGGCGAAGATGCGGTCGGTGCGAAACGCCGATTTTTGCAGAATCATATAATAGCCGATGCCTTTCTGCGCGCCGATCCACTCCGCGATCACCGCGCCCATCACGCTGTACGTCGCGGCAATGCGCAGGCCCGAGAACAGCGAAGGCAGAGCGTGCGGAAACTCCAGCTTGCGGAAGATCTGCATCCGGTTCGCCCCGATCATGCGCATATAATTCAGCATCGTGCGGTCGGTCTGCGCGAAGCCGTCCATCGCCGACACGGCGACGGGGAAGAAGCAGACGAGCGTAATCACGATGATCTTGGGCAGCAGGCCGAAGCCGAACCAGATCATCAGCAGCGGAGCGAGCGCGATCGTCGGCACGTTCTGGCTCAGGATCAGCAGCGGATACAGAGCCGATTTGAGCAGAGGGACCAGATGCAGCGCGCACGCGACGATCAAGCCGACCGCCGAGCCGATGACGAAACCGAGCAGCGTCAGCCGGAGCGTGGACAGCGTGTGCATCCAGAGCGAACCCGCGCTGCGCGAAGCTTCCTGCGCGATAGCCGACGGCGGCGGCAGAATCCATGCTTCGACATGAAAGTATCGCACCGCCGCCTCCCACGTCCCTACAAACAAGAGGACCGCCACAAAGGGCGGCCATGCGGAGCGAAACCACTGCCGTAACGTTAAGCGCAGGCTCATGGACGGTATTTGGCGGTCAGACGCTCCATGCTGATGCCGTCCGGGCTCGGGTAATGCGCGATCTTGATCTGCGAAATCACGCTCGGCGCGCCGGCTTCGGTCAGCGCTTCGTGCATCTGCCGCACGATCTCCAGCAGTTCGGGCAGCTCGCCTTCGAGCGTCGTTTCCAGCGCGTGCACCTCGTGTTTGACGCCGGAGCGCTGGATCACTTCGATCGCTTTATCCACGTAAGGAATGGAATCTTCGCCGTTCGGCGTTTTGGGGATCACCTGAATGCTGAGCAGGGTCGTAGCCATGATGAATCATCCTTTCTTTTTCGCAAAATGAAGTGAACTTACTTGGCGTCGGCCGCCGGCAGATAATCGTTCGTGAACGCCTTGGCCGGATCGAAGTCGCCTTCGAGCAGCTGCTGCGAACTCATCCACTCGCCGTAGTTCTTCCACACTTCCGGCTTCTGCCAGCCCCACTGGGCCGCGTCGTCTTGATATTTCGGGCTGAGCCATTTCTGGCTGGCTTTGACCAGTTCGGGATCGAGGTCCGGCACCGCTTTGATCAGGATATCGGCGGCTTCTTCCGGATGGTCGATCGCGTATTCGTAACCTTCGGCCGTCGCTTTCATAAACGCTTTGACCAGCTCCGGATCGTCCGCGATCTGCTTCTCGTTCGTGGCGATGACCGGCGTGTAGTAGTCGAGGCTGTCGGAGTAATCTTTGACGTACAGCATATCGATTGGTTCATTGCGCAGCTCCGCTTCGATCCCCGTCCACGCGTAGAAGATCCAGGCAAAGTCGATATCGCGTTTGACCGCGGTGAAGAAGTCGGCGTCGCCCATATTGATAAACTCCACTTTGCCCACGTCCGCGCCTTCCCGGTCCATAATCGACTTCATGACCGCTTCTTCGACCGGGGAACCCCAGCCGCCGTAGCGCTTGCCTTCGAAGTCTTTGGGCGATTCGATATTCCGGTCCGCCGGAGCGGCGAAGCCCGACGTGTTATGCTGGATCACCGCCGCGATCGATACGAGCGGAACGTTCTGCGCCCGCGCCTGGGTGATGCTTTCCTGGTAGCTGACGCCGAACGGCACTTCGCCGGAGGCGACCATCTGGTCGGCGCCGCCCGCGCCCGGCTGGAGAATCTGCACGTTCAGCCCTTCTTCTTTATAAAAGCCTTGATCCACCGCGGCATACAGGCCGGTGTGGTTCGTATTCGGCGTCCAGTCGAGCACGACGCTCACATCGCGCAGCTGCTGCGTTTCGCCGCCGGTTTCGGCCGAATCGCCCGTTTCCGCGTTTGAGCCGCCGTTTGAGCCGCCGCCCGAGCAGGCGGTCAGCGCCAGCAGCAGCGCGGCCGCCGGAGCGAGCAGGCGGAGCGGTTTAATCGTTTTGCCGGTGCGTGTCCATAATTTCATTGCGGTTTCAATCCCCTTTGTTTGCGTTTCCTGAGCGAGACAAGCTGCCGGAAACGCTTCTATATTAGTTATGGTTAGTTATGCGAAGCGTCCGCCCGTCCGTTCATGCCGCCCATCTGTCCATGCCCGCCGAAACGCACGAAAAAAGCGTCCCGGATTCCGGGACGCGTCACGTCGATGATATGGGCGGCGCGGCTGTTCCTTTTACGGAAAAAGCGGTCGTCGCTCTAACGTTCCTACGCTGGCATTACCCAGATCAGGTATAAGGGTCAGTATCTTGCGGGATACAATCTCAGCCGGCCATTATCCGGCACCCCCCGGGGTTATGAAGTTTTCGAGCTGCTTCGGTGTCATTATAGTCCTTAAAGCGCGCACTGTCCAGCATGAAGCCGCGCCGCCGAAGCGGTACGGTTCACTTTCCTCTATTCGGGTACTTACTATTATGCACCATGAACCAGAAACGCCGCTGCATCCAACTTATCTTACTTATTAGGAGGCTTTTCGAACATGGACCAACAACAACTTGAACAAAAAATTACGGAAACGCTGGAGCGCAACCGTTTCGGCTCTTTCGCCACGGTCGAAGGCGGGCAGCCGAAAGTGCGTTATATGACCGTGTTTAACGAAGGACTGACCGTTTATCTGGTGACCAGCGCCAAAACGCATAAAGTCGAAGAACTCGAACAGAATCCGCGCGTCGCGCTGCTGCTGGGCTTCGAACAGGGCGGGACGCAGGACGAAGTGCAGATCGAAGGCACGGCCGAGATTACCAAAGACGACGATCTGCGCAAAAAGCTGTGGAACGACGCGTTCGAGCAGTGGCTCGAAGGACCGGAAGACCCGAACTATGTCGTGCTGAAGATTACGCCGAAGCGCGCCGAGTACGCCAAGAACAAGCATGAAGTCGAAGTCTGGGAAGGCTGATCGCTTTTTCTTTTTTTAAAGCATCGGAACGTCTCATATAGAACGCCGAAAGCTCCCGACCGGATGAAAAGTTCCGGCGGGAGCTTTTTTTGTATGCGGAAAAAGCTGCGAATAAAATCGAAAAATGCCGATATACAAATAAGACGCGAAATAAAAATAGATATAAAAACCCTGTTTCTAATTCATTTGGTATGGGTAATAACCCGAAAATCGCTCGCTTGCTTTCTGGGTCCAAAGAATCATAAAATTAGAGTGGCATTTTAAGATATACGAGGGGGTTTCCTCAGGGATGAACCATATATGCAGCACCTGCATGCCTGTCAGACCGATCGAAGATTGGGGTACCGTATACTTGCGTCCGATCGGTCAGATGCTGGGCCGGCTGATCGAAGAACAAGGCTGGGCATGCGGACGTGAACAGGGGAACAAGAACAGTCTGTTTTTTTCGTATACGAGCAAGGAACAATTTCTGGACATGGCGGAATGGCTGAACAGCCTGCCGGTCGAGTGGACCGATGCGCTGGAAGTGAAGATCGCAGGGGAGAACAGCCGTCCGGAACTGCTGCCGTGGCTTCCGTTTACGCAGTTGGCCGCAAGATTCCAGCATATGGACATGGTCGGGATTATTACGCGGGAGCGGTTTACGAGCTTTCTGCAGCCGATCGTCGATCATGGCGAAAATATCGTCGCTTACGAATTCCTGCTGCGTCCCGCGCCGGGCGAAGCTTCGTTCAATCCGTTCGAACTGTTCGACGTGGCGCGCCGCACCGGGATGCACTCGTTTCTGGACCGCTCCGCGCGAATCTCGGCGATCCGACGAAGTTCGGAAGTGCTGCCCAAAGGGATCAAGCGGTTTATCAACTTCCTGCCGTCGTCGATCTATAATCCCGAATACTGCCTGACGCACACCTTCGCCGCGATTCAGCGCTACGACCTGGACCCGCAGGACTTTGTGTTCGAAGTGGTGGAAACGGAAAAAATCAACGATATGGCCCATCTTCAGCGCATCTTCAACGTGTACCGTTCGCGCGGCATCTCGGTTGCGCTGGACGATGTGGGCTCCGGCTATTCGACGCCCGAGCTGCTCAGCCTGCTGAAGCCGGATTACGTCAAGATCGACCGCGGCCTGATCGACCGGTGCGACGAGTCGCCGGAGAAACAGCGCAAGATTCGCGAGATCGTCGAGCGTTCGGAAGAATTCGGCGGCCGCGTGCTGGCGGAAGGCATCGAGCGGCGCGGAGAGTACGAATACTGCCTGAGCAGCGGAATCCCGCTTGCGCAGGGCTATTTGTTCGGACGTCCGCAGGCCGAGCCGGCGGCGGCCGGTCCGGTCGGACATCAGGCTTTATAAACGCCGCCGATTCGCGTCCGGGAATTCCGCGATATACGGAACGTTTGAAATTCGGGACTTCGCTATCCGCCGTTCAGGGCGTGTCTTCAAACCTCGAAGGAAGCAGATTTGGTTTGAAGACATGCGCTTGGGGGAAGGCGAAGTCTTTTTTTGGCGCTTGCCCGGGCCGTCCGGGCGGGTTTGCAAGAAGCGGTTCGGGTTTCAAATAGCCGCGGCCTATGTTAAGTTAGAGAAATGTGTAGAGTGTTATACATAGAATTTGCATGGAAAGTGGGAGAACGATGGAAGACGCATGGCTGTGGCTGAAATATCTGATTCTGGGCATTGTGCAGGGCGTAACCGAGCCGATCCCGGTCTCGTCCAGCGGACACCTGATTATCGCGCAGCGGCTGCTCGGGGTGGAGCAGGCCGGACTGACGTTTGAAATTCTGACCAATACGGCTTCGCTGCTGGCAATCGCTTTTATTTATCGGCACGATATCGGACGGCTCGTCTCGGGAACGTGGAATTACCTGCGCACGCGCGAGCAGGTATACCGGTCGGACTTTATGTTCGTGGTTTACGTGATTATCGGCACGATCCCGGCGGTGGTCGTCGGGCTGCTGTTCAAAGACTGGATCGAAGACACGTTCTCGTCGGTCAAGACCGTCGCGATCGCGCTGCTGTTCACGGGCGTCGCCCTGTGGCTGATCCGCAATATGCGCGGCCGCAAGCAGGACGGCGACCTCAAAGCGCGCGATGCGCTGCTGGTCGGTCTCGCCCAGGCGGTCGCGCTGATTCCCGGCGTCAGCCGCTCCGGCTCGACGGTGATCGCGTCGATCGCGACGGGCATGAAGCAGGACACGGCGCTGCGATTCTCGTTTATGCTGTATATCCCGGTCAGCCTCGGCGCGATCGTGCTGGGGCTGCCGGACATTATCAGCACGTCCGAAGCGCCGGGTATGCTGTGGCCTTACGTCCTGGCGTTCGCCGCGACCCTGATCGTGACCTACTTTGCGATGAGATGGTTTATGGGCATTATGGCGAAAGGCAATCTGAAGTACTTCGCGTATTACTGCTTTGTGGCGGGGATTCTGCTGCTGGTGCTGCTGTAGGCCGCGCCCGGGCGGCGCAGCAGCTTGCGGCGCGCAAGCGGGACACGCCCTAGAACTTGAGTTCTTCCCGGTTGAGCTGCGTTTCCATCACGTCGTACAAAGCCAGTTTATAATTGATTTTATCGAGATTGAGGTACAGCTCTTTGATGCTGCGCTCAATCTCTTTTTTGTGCTGCAGCATCATTTGTTTGCGCTCGGGGATCGTGGTATCTCCTTCTTTGTAGAGGTAAACGTATTGCTGGATCTGGGCGATCGGCATGCCGGTAGCCCGCAGCGCGGTCACAAACTGCACCCAGCTGAGATCTTCGTCGTCGTACAGCCGCTTGCCTCCTTCGTCCCTTTTTACATGCGGAAGCAGTCCTTCTTTCTCGTAATAACGCAGCGTGGGAGCGGGCAGTCCCGTTATTTCGGTAACTTCTTTGATGCTGATCATTTTGCGGTTCCTTCTTTCTTTTGATTAAAGTGCACTTTAATATCGGATAGCGGACGTATTGAGATTACGGCCAAAAGAAGCGCGAATTTTTAGCCGTTTTACAGTGAATTTCGCTATTTCTCTATGATTAATAGATCATTGCATGAACGAAAATAGAAGCTTGACTTCAAGTTTACTTGATTGCTTATGCTGTGTACAGAACGGAAATCATAGAACCGAGAGGACGGATTGGATATGAAAACGAGAACTTTGGGTCAAAGCGATTTGCAAACTTCGGCGATCGGACTGGGACTGATGGGGATGTCGGAGCTGTACGGAAAAGCCGACGACCGGGAATCGATTCGGACGATTCACCGCGCGCTGGAACTGGACGTCACGCTGCTGGACACCGCCGACTGCTACGGCAACGGGCATAACGAGGAGCTGCTGGGCCGCGCGCTGCAAGGACGCCGCGAGCAGGCCGTCGTGGCTTCGAAGTTTGCGGTCGGGCCCAATTTTCAAGGCGTGAACGGCCGGCCGGAATATGTGCGGGCGGCGATCGACCGCAGCCTGTCGCGATTGAACATGGACCATATCGACCTGTACTACTACCACCGGATCGACCCCGAGGTGCCAATCGAAGAAACCGTGGGCGCGATGGCCGAGCTGGTGCGGGTGGGCAAAGTTCGCTATATCGGGCTGTCGGAAGCTTCCGCGGACCAGATCCGCCGGGCGCATGCCGTGCATCCGATCACCGCGCTGCAAACCGAGTATTCCCTGTGGAGCCGGGAAGTCGAAGCCGATATTCTGCCGACCGTAAGCGAGCTGGGCATTACCTTCGTCGCCTACAGTCCGCTGAGCAGAGGATTCCTGTCCGGAGCGGTGCGGACGTTCGAAGATTTCGACGCGTCGGATTACCGCCGGATGCTGCCGCGCTTCCAGGGCGACAACTTCGGCAGAAATCTGGAATTGGCGGACCGGGTCAAAGAAATCGCCGCGGAGAAACACTGCACGCCGTCCCAACTGGCGATCGCCTGGACGCTCGAACAGGGCGCCCTGCCGATCCCGGGAACGAAGCGCGTGTCTTATCTGGAGGAGAATGCGGGCGCCGTCCATATCGAGCTGACACCGCAGGATCTGCGCCGCATCGAAGAAGCGATGCCGCGGGAGGCGGTGCAGGGAGAGCGGTATTAAGCGCGGAAGGCCGGCATTGTCTGGACCGGTGCGGACCGAAGCAGGCATGGAGGACGGATAACGTTCAGTCCGAAGCCGTCATCTTTTTCGTCATGAATATCGTGAAGCAGATCAGGGCGATAGCGGCGGAAATCGTGATGCCGTTGTAAGCCTGCTCGGAACTCAGCGCAAACCAAAACAGATATTCGTTCGCCCCGCCGCCCGTATAGACGCGAAGCAGCAGTAGGGCGTTGCCCAGAGACAGGAAAATCAGAATCAGCAAAGCGTCTTGAAGCTTATGCTCGCTTTGCAGCAGCACGGCAAGCAGAATAACGAGGCAGAACAGAACGACAAAGAAAAATAGGATTTCCATGGGGCAGATTCCTTTCCGTTTTAAGTATTTTCGCGATAAAAAAACAGGATACTTTTGTATTCGGTCAGATTGTCGAGAAACGATTTGATGTAAACCTAAGACGAATCTAAAATAGCTGCGTATAGGTCCTTATTCAGGCTTAATCTTACTCTTTCGAGAAAATAACTACGCTCATACCATTATTTCGAGCTTTTTCACTTCGATTCGGCCTCTAGCTCCCGAATAGCTGCACCTGCGTCGCTATTTGAAGAAACGGAAGCATTTTGGACCAAATAAGTGTACGTATGCCGCTATTTTTCGTTTGGGATCTTGCCCCGCTTTGCTGCCGGCAGCAAAGCGGGAAGGAGGAGTCTTCTTTTTTTTACCAATTTGTCGCCGAAAAGTCACGCAAAACAACGCGCACGCCGCGCTGTCGCAGGTGCTTATGGAAACGAACGCCTCCGGAACGCCGCAGTCCTTGTACATGTATGGCCTAGGCCCGATCGGACGCCAAGACGCAGCCGGTAACTATGTACAGAGTACAAATTGCAAATCCGACAATTCCGGAATTGTATTATGGCTGTCCGGATAGATGGAGAGCACTGGATGAAGCTTTTGAAATACCGTTAGTTCATTGTCCTAAATGCAAGAGTCCGCTGCCTGGACATTCGATTTGGGTATAGTATGTTCGTATAGAAGCGGGCGATAAAGATGCCAGTCCTGCTTACTCACACAAGGGCGGTGGAACATGAACGGATTCATTGTATGGATGATCGTCATCAATACGTTATATTGGCTGGTCTGCTGTCTTGGGACAGCCCATGCGGTTCGTTTCCTGCCCGGGTCCTGGTATGAGAAAAACGATTGGTTCTTCGCGGAGCGTTCTTTTGAAAGGAAATTATATAAAAAGGTCCGCATCGATCGGTGGAAAGACAGGCTTCCGGAAGGCGGGGGATTATGGAAATTTCAAAAGAAAACGCTCCATGAGAAAATCACGTTGGAGTATGCGGATAAATTCATTTTAGAAACGAAATACGGGGAAGTCGGGCATTTGGCCATGGCGATCCTGGGCTTTGCCTGCATAGGAGTGAATCCGGGCGATTACGCGCTTATGGCGTTCATGTGTGCGGGAATCAATCTGATCGTTCAGATCCCGTTTTGCTTGATTCAGAGGTACAACCGGCCGCGGCTGATTCGTTTGAGATCGCATTTGGCGCATAGAAGCAAGAACGGGGCCTGATGCGACAAAAGGTTCCGAGCAGCAAAAAAAGTCCGGCATCCTCCAAAAGGAGCCGGACTTTTTTTGCATAACCTTTAAGACAACCGCGAACTGTAATCCTCGAACTTAAACTCGCGAATCACCTTAATCCCTTCTTCGTCATTGTAAGACGCGATCGAAGGGAGGTTGACGCCGTTGAACATATGGTTCTTGACCATCGTGTAATGCGCCATATCGCCGAAGACCAGCTTGTCGCCGACTTCCAGCGGACGGTCGAACGAGTAGTCGCCGATCACGTCGCCGGCCAGGCAGGTCATGCCGCCGAGGCGGTACGTGATCGCTTTCTCGCCCGGCATGCCGGCGCCCGCGATGTTCGGGCGGTAAGGCATCGCCAGTACGTCCGGCATATGGCATTCCGCCGATGTGTCGAGGATGGCGATGTCCATGCCGTTTTTGATCGTGTCGAGCACGGTCGCCACCAGGTAGCCCGTGTTCAGCGCGATCGCTTCGCCCGGCTCCAGATACACCTGCACGTCGTACTTGTCGCGCGCGAATTCGATGCAGCGGATCAGGCGCTCGACGTCGTAGTCGGGACGCGTGATATGGTGCCCGCCGCCGAAGTTCAGCCATTTCATTTTCGAAATAAGATGACCGAACTTCTCGTCGACAACCTTGAGCGTGTTCTCCAGCGTGTCGGAGTTCTGCTCGCACATCGTGTGGAAATGCAGGCCGTCGATGCCTTCGAGATCCGATTCGTCGAAGTTCTCCAGCGTGATGCCCATGCGGGAGTACGGCGAGCAGGGATCGTACAGCGGCACTTCAAGCTCCGAATATTCCGGGTTGATGCGCAGGCCCACTTCGATCTTGCGGCCCGGGTAGTTCAGGACTTTGTCTTTGAACTTGCGCCACTGGGCGAACGAGTTGAACACGATGTGGTCGGTATAGCTCAGCAGCTCGTCGAACTCGCGATCCACGTAAGCCGGCGCGTACACATGCACTTCTTTGCCCATTTTCTCGTAACCCAGACGCGCTTCGAACAGCGAACTGGACGTCACGCCCGCCAGATATTTGCCGACCAGGGGATACTCCGCGAACATGGAGAAGCCTTTCTGGGCGAGCAGGATCTTGGCGCCGGTGCGCTCCTGAACGGAGCCGAGCAGCTCCAGGTTATTGGTGAGCAGGCGCTCGTCCACCACGTAGCAGGGAGAAGGGACGGCGCTGAAATCGATGTCTGTCATGATGAGTATGTCCTCCTACGCCTTAGTCCAGCAGGGTCGGCGAGAAGTCCTCTACCCACGGCAGGCCTTGTTTGTTCAGTTCTTCCATGAACGGGTCCGGATCGAACTCTTCCACGTTGTAGACGCCCGGCTTTTTCCAGAGGCCTTTGAGGACCATCATGGCGCCGATCATGGCAGGAACGCCCGTCGTGTAGGAGATCGCCTGGGAACCGACTTCGCGGTAGCATTCTTCGTGATCGCATACGTTGTACACGTAGTACGTTTTCGGTTCGCCGTTCTTGGTGCCCTGGAAAATACAGCCGATGTTCGTTTTGCCTTTCGTGCGCGGTCCGAGCGATGCCGGGTCCGGCAGAACGGCTTTCAGGAACTGAAGCGGCGCGATTTTTTGGCCTTCGAACTCGATCGGCTCGATGGAAGTCATGCCGACGTTCTCCAGCACTTTCAGGTGGTTCAGGTAGTTCTGCGAGAACGTCATCCAGAAACGGATTTTTTGCAGGCCCGGCATGTTCTCGGCAAGGGATTCCAGCTCTTCATGATAGAGGAGGTAGATATCTTTCGGTCCGATCTCCGGCAGATCGTAGACTTTTTTCTCCGACAGGGGAGGAGTCTCGATCCATTCGCCTTTTTCCCAGTAGCGGCCCTTCGCCGTGATCTCGCGGATATTGATCTCCGGGTTGAAGTTGGTCGCGAACGGATAGCCGTGATCGCCCGCGTTGGCGTCGACGATATCGATCTGGTGAATCTCGTCGAAGTAGTGCTTGAGCGCATAGGCACTGAATACGCCGGTGACGCCCGGGTCGAAGCCGCTGCCCAGAACCGCCGTCAGGCCGGCTTTCTCGAACTTCTCGCGATAAGCCCACTGCCATTTATATTCGAATTTCGGATTGTCGAGCGGCTCGTAGTTGGCCGTGTCGAGGTAATGAACGCCCGTTTCGAGACACGCGTCCATAATCGTCAGGTCCTGATAAGGGAGCGCGACGTTGATTACGATGTCCGGCCCGAAGCTTTTGATCAGCTCCACAACCTCTTCCGTGCGGTCGGCGTCGACCTGCGCGATTGAAATCTTCGTGCGGCCTCCGTCCAACTTATTCTTCAAAGCTTCACATTTCGACAGTGTCCGGCTCGCGATACAAATTTCCTCAAATACATCCGGATTCTGGACACACTTGTGCACGACAACGCTTGCTACGCCGCCGGCTCCGATAATCAATGCTTTTCCCAAAATCAGTCCCCCCTTAGTTAGTCCGTTTAAAAAATCAACAAGAAGGATTATACAAACTATTCCGCAAAAACACAAGAAAAACGTGAAAAAAACGGCGGTTTTCGGAATCGGCCCGGGATTTTAACATGGTTTTTACACAAATCCTCAATAATCCGTCGTATTCCTCCGTTTTGTCCGTTCAGCGGATGGTTTGTCGGCCCGATCCGGACAGGGCTCGTCCATGCGAACGGGCGGCGTTCCCTGTATAGTATTACCCCTTTGCGCAAAGCGTACTCCGTTTCCCGGGTATTTGGCTTTCGGCTTGCCCGCTTCGTATAATGGAGAGAAAACGGACGGCTTGCGCAATGAAACTGCCGCTCCGGGGAGAGGAGACCGTCCGGTGGCTGTAGGCTTGATCATCTTTCTGCTTGTGTATCACGCGTTCGTACTCTATATCGGATGGAATGTATGGAAAGGAATCAAAGCGTTTCGTCCGGATCTTCGGCGGCGCTGGCTGGTCGCGCTGTCCGCTGCACTGCTGCTTGCGGCCTGGTCGATGTTTGCCCGTTTCCGGTTCAGCGAGTATGCCTGGCCGCACTGGGCGGCGGGCGTCTGGCTGACCTTCGCTTACCTGATGGTGTTTATTTTGCCGCTTACGAACATTGTGGTGCTGCTGTTTAGAATATTCAGCAGGATCGACCGACGCAGATTGACCCGGCGCGCAACGCTCACGGCGGCGGTACTGACGCTGTTGGCGGGTGCTTACGGCGTCTACAGCGCCTACAGCCCGGTTGTACGCGCGTATGACGTCCGGATCGACAAGCCGGCGCTGGACGGGCGCACAGAGATGAAGATCGTCATGGCGGCCGATACGCATTTCGGCGCGCTGTCCGGCCCTTCGCACGCGAAGCGGCTGGTGCGCCTGATTAACGAACAGCAGCCGGACCTGGTGCTGTTTCCCGGCGACCTGGTGGACGACGATATCGTCCAGTACGTCAAGCAGGGCATCCCGGAGATTCTGCGCGGCATCGAAGCGCCGGTGTACGCTTCGCTCGGCAACCACGACCGGCTGGAAGCGGGCGATACGACGCTGATCCGCACATTGGAAGACAGCGGGATGACTTTGCTGTACGACGAAGTCACGAGCGAAGGGCTGCCGGTCACGCTGATCGGGCGCAAAGACCGGACCGATGCGGCGAGGCTGTCCGTCGCGGAGCTGGCGCGGCAGGCCGATCCGGCGTCGCCGCTCATCCTGCTGGATCATCAGCCGTACGAGCTGGAGCTGGCGGCGCAGGCCGGCATCGATCTGGAAGTATCGGGGCACACGCACCGCGGCCAGATCTTCCCGGCGAATTTCATTACGAACCGGATTTACGAGAACGACTGGGGTTATCTGCAAAAAGGAAAGATGGATTCGATCGTGACGTCCGGCTACGGCTTCTGGGGACTGCCTTTTCGGATCGGGACACGGTCGGAGCTTGTGGTGATTGATGTGAGCTTTAAGTGAATGGGTTCTTTTCCGGTGAGATTGGCTTATATGCCAGTCTCATTTTTAATGATTGTAAAAACTATTTTTACAATCTTTGAATCGGATGTTAAAATGAAAGTATAAAGTGTGTGCGGAGGTGTATTTCTATGATTAACTACTTTGAATATCAAGATAGCATTGCGAAGAATTTACTAGATTTTATCCGCTTAAACGGTTATTCCAAACTTTCGTTTTCAAAGCTTACCGGCATTTCGCGCCCGACCATCGATCGGATCTTGAGAGCGGAAAGTCCGAATCCGACAGTTTACAACGATCAAATCGACAGAATCAATACAGCTTTCAATCTGAACGAAAAATACTTTTTAACCGCGCAGACAAGCGCATTCTATTCATCCGCTCCCGCTTATGCCTTTTCGGACCACGGAACGCAAGTTGAGCGAAGCTGGCAGGCAGGCGAATTGCTGGACGGTCTGGATAATATGTTGGATATCTTTTCTATGCATATGAAATAAGGAGAGGTTGAGTTGTATGCGGATTACCGGCGAGAACTTGGATGAGACTATCGAAGCGAATGAACGTATTTCCAAAACGGTTGCTTCTCATATCGCTTACATCGAGCAGAGAATCATCAAGTGGACGTCTCTTTCAGTTGAACAGCAGGCGCTGGAAATTTTGAAAGAGTATCATCTGATCGAAGTTCCTATCCCCGACGAGAATCTGGGCGGCGCGATCCGACAGTTTGGTGACGGCAAAGCGGTTCCCATCATCAATACCGCCCAACCCCGAGTCTATCAATATTTTATTTACTGGCATGAAGTTTTCCATCTGACCGAATACGCGGAGATGAACGAGCCTAAAAAAAGCAATTATGAGATTTCTACGGAATTCGATCTGAATGAGCGAAAAGCAGATTATTTTGCAAGCCAAATGCTTTTCAGAAACTCGGATTTGTACGATTATTATCTTTCTTTGAAGCATAGTGATTTTTTTGTGAAGATCGCTCACTGCATCAAATCTTTCAAAGCTCCTTACAAAGCCATACTCATAGAGCTGTATCAGCTTGCGAGGCGTAATCGAAACCACCTTTTGCAAATTGAGGTAAAAAGCTTCTTCGACCAAAGGTTAACAATAAATGAATGGTCGGCATTATTTCAGGAACATGCGTTGGATGATACGCTGATTAAGCCTTCTCTAGTGGTCAATCTCTCTTCAATCAAAAATGCAATCATGAAATCGATTGACAAGCATCCGGATGTGGACATGTACAAAGACAATTTGGAGGTGATCCTGCATTGGGAGAATAAATATAAAGCAGTACGAGCACAAATGAAGGAGCGGTATGATGAGCGGTTATGACGAGATTGAATCCATATTGAGAAAACGGAGCCAGGCTAATGTGCTGATTCTGGACACAAACAATATTCAGTTTTATTTTCAACATCGCGACAAGCTGACCGCCGAATTCATTTTTGCTCCATACGACCTGATCCTGATTCCGGAATGGGTTCAAAACGAATACGAACATCACAGCGGGAAAAGAGAATACGTCAATGATATTCCCAACCGGACGATTGTCGTACGCGAAAACGAGGATTATTTGCCTATGCTGGAATATCGGGATCGAACTTTATTCGAACTGCTGCGGGTGGCCTCTCCTTTTCAGGAATCACAGCGGTTTTTCAATCGGTATAGAAAGTTTGAATCCGACGAACTTCCCGATGACTGGATTGAGCGCTTTTATGAAGAAGGGTTCTTTACGAGAAATACGGAGACCTCCACGACTAAAAAGAATGCCGGCGAAGTTTCAATTATTTCTTTATGTTTTTGCTTGCCCACTATTCGCTTGAGATTGGAAATATCTCGATAGCTACAAGCGACTTCGGTATGATCGACTTGAAAAATAGAATTCTTAAAAACCTCAAAGTTATACCGCTTTCCATTAGCGATTTTTCTTCCGTTTCATTCCTGACTACTGACGTTACGCTATACGAATCGGTAAAAAGGGGGCTGCTCAATGTCGACGATCTTGTCGCGCTGCGCCCCAATCCGAAATCCTCCCAATATGTTTCATTGCATCCTGATCGAACAACCGGTTTCCATGAGCATGTTGTAGGTACGGCGCTGTTTATCCACTTATGTGAAAGTCATGAGCATTATCGGATTATTTTCTGAGAAAACATAAAAAAAGAAGCCGTAAATAAATACGGGCTTCTTTTGGATTGGCGTGATATAAGTGCGGATCCGTTATTGCTTTTACTTCTTCAGCGTCTCGTAAGCTTCCGCAATCTTCGCGTTCTCGCCGCTGTCTTCGGTAAAGCCGGTCGCTTCGGCAATCGCGCTTTCCAGGCCTTTTTCCTTGATGGAAGCCTGGAGTTCGACGGACTGCTTGTCTTCCGGGTTGTCGTAGTGCAGGGCGGCGGCGATGCCGGTCAGCAGGTTGTCGATCGGAAGGTCCAGTCCCAGCGCCATGCGCGCCGGACCGCTCAGGCGGTCGTTCGGCCCCAGCTTGCGCAGCGGTTCGCGGCCGACGCGGCTGACATCGTCGTTGAGATACGGGTTGCGGAAACGCTTCTCGATCTTGTCGATGTATTTGGCGTGTTCGCCGGCGTCGAAGCCGTGCTCCTTGACCAGCGCCGCGCCGCTTTCTTCCATTGCGCCGCGAACGACCGCGTGCACGGACTCGTCTTCGATCGCTTTGTCGACGGTCGGCAGGCCTTTGAGATAGCCCAGGTAAGCCGTGATCGCATGGCCCGTGTTCAGGGTGTAGAGTTTGCGCTGTACGTAGGCGATCAGCGTATCGGTCAGCTTCATGCCTTCGATATTCGGCACGCCGCCTTTGAACGCCGGCTCTTCGACGATCCATTCGAAGAACGATTCCACGCCCACGTCGAGCAGGGTATCGCCTTTGAACGGAGGCACGATGCGGTCGACGGAGCAGTTCGGGAAGCCCACATGCTCGTCCGCATAAGCTTTCGCTTCGTCGGAGAGGTGCGTGTACACCTGTTCTTTGAGGTGCGAACTTGCGCCGACCATGTTCTCGCAGGCGATGATGTTCAGCGGGCCGGCTCCGGCTTTGACGCGCTCTTCGAGCCCGGCCGCGATATTGACGGCGATAAATTTAAGTACGTTCGGGCCTACGGCCGTGGTGATAATCTCGGCTTGGGCGATATGCCGCGACAGCTCCGGGCTGTTCGAGAGAACGCCGGATACGCCGGTAACCGGAATCTCGCGCTTGTCCAGGTCGAGGATATGGATGGTATAGCCGTGCTTCTCGTTCAGTTCGTTGATCATGGCTTCGTTAACGTCGGCGAAGACCAGCTCGTAGCCCGCTTCGACGAGCAGCGCTCCGATAAATCCTCTGCCGATATTGCCCGCTCCGAATTGAATCGCTTTTTTAGACATAATCAAATACCTCCATCATAAGTACGATCGTATTTCGCCCGTCGCTCGGGTTGTTTCCCTTCGGGAAGCCAAAGGTCGCTCCGATCGAAATACGACCGCCTATTGGGGGAAGGATTGTCCTTCCCGTCAAACACAGAAAGTCCACAAAAAAATATCAACCCGTTTCGCCGGTTGGGAAACGGGAAGACGGGAAATACGGATTTGAATCGCATTGTATTTCTTCCCGACAGGCAAGAAAAGAAAGGTTGTTCGCACAGCGGTTCCAAACGCCGCAGCCGGAAAGAGAGGGGTTCTCTTTCCGGCTTGTTGGCGGGGGTCGAGCTTATTCGGGTTGTACGCTCAGCGTGTTGTAGATATCGTCGACATCGTTGGTCTTGGCCAGGCGCTGCACCGTCGATTCGTCCTCGATCGCTTCGGCGATCTTCGTCAGAATCTTCAGGTGTTCGCCGCGCGCGCCGGCAATGCCGACAACCAGGTAAGCCGTACCGGCTTCGAATTCGACGCCGTTCGGATACTGGAGCACGATGATGCCGGAGTTCTCGATCTCGTTCTTCGCCGTGCCGACGCCGTGAGGGATCGCCACGCCGTTGCCGATGTAAGTCGAAGCCACGCCTTCGCGTTCGATCATGGCGTCCACGTAACCCGGTCTAACGTAGCCGGATGCGGAAAGCAGTCTGCCCGCTTCGCGGATCGCTTCTTCTTTGCTGACGCTCGGCAGGCCGAGGCGGATGTTTTCTTTACGCAGGATATCCGAGTGAACGACGCTGCTTCCGGCGCCCGGAGCGGCTTTGTCCAGCGCGTTGTCGATATCCCACTGCGCGTCCGGCGTAGTCGCCGTCGTGTTGCGTTCTGCCGGCGATCCGCCGGCCTGGGAAGCTTTCAACTCTTCGATCAGGTCTTCGTAAACCGGATTGTTGATAAAGTTGTCGATCGAAACGTGATGCGCGTTCGGAGCTTTCGCTCTGGCGCGGTCGGTCAGCGTTTGCTGGGTGACGACGATATCCGCGTCCGACGGAATATTATCGATCGCAGTATTGGTTACGTTGATCGGCAGGCCCGCCGCTTTGACTTTTTTGCGGAAAGACGAAGCGCCCATTGCGCTCGAACCCATGCCCGCGTCGCAGGCGAAGACGATTTTTTCTACTTTGCCGTTTACGCGCACGGTTGTGCCCGCTGTCGAGGAAGCGGCAACGCCGGCATTGCTGCCTTTCATAGCCTGCGAAGCTTCGCGCGCTTTAGCCAGATCTTCGTCGTCCGCTTTGTAGTTGCGCAGGAAGAACGCGGAGACCAGGAACGATACGATAGCGGCTACGGCTACGCCGGCCAGAACGACAAGGTGTCCGCCTTTAGGCGCTACGGCCATGATTGCCAGGATACTGCCCGGGGAAGCGGCCGATACCAGACCCGCGTTCAGCAGGTTGAGCGTGAATACGCCGGACATTCCGCCCAGGATAACGGCCAGGATCAGAACCGGTCTCATCAGCACGTAAGGGAAGTAGATTTCATGGATACCGCCCAGGAACTGGATGATAATCGCGCCCGGAGCGGAGCTTTTGATCGAGCCTTTGGCGAATACCCAGTACGCCAGCAGGACGCCCAGACCCGGACCCGGGTTGGCTTCGAGCAGGAAGAAGATCGACTTGCCGGTAGACAGCGCCTGATCGGTGCCCAGCGGAGTGAAGATCCCGTGGTTGATCGCGTTGTTCAGGAACAGAATCTTGCCGGGCTCGACGAAGATCGAAACGAGCGGCAGCAGGCCCCAGTTTACGATCGTTTGCACGCCGGATTCCAGCAGGTGCGTAAATCCGCTGATAACCGGACCTACTCCGTAGAAACCGCCGATTGCCAGCGCCGCGCCGATGATACCGGCCGAGAAGTTGTTGATCAGCATTTCGAAACCGGCCGGAATCTTGCCTTCGACGGCACGGTCGAACTGTTTGATGACCCAGCCGGCGAGAGGCCCCATAATCATGGCGCCCAGGAACATCGGGGTTCCGTCCGCGCCGATAATAACACCCATAACGGCGATGGCGCCGAGTACGCCGCCGCGGTGGTCGGCGACCATTTTACCGCCGCTGTATGCGATCAGAAGCGGCAGCAGATAGTTGATCATCGGACCGACGAGTTTGGCCAGATCGGCGTTCGGCCACCAGCCCGTCGGGATAAAGAGGGCGGTGATCAGGCCCCATGCGATAAACGCGCCGATATTCGGCATAACCATTGCGCTCAGGAAACGGCCGAATTTCTGGACGCCCTGTCTTGCGCCGCCGGCTTTGGCTGGCGTGGAAATGCTGCTCATAGTTGTTCAACCTCCAATGTATATTGTTCTATTTTTCTTGCATAAAGCTCTCGCATCATGTCCGCGATCTCGCTTTTGAGCTTGTCCGGTTCGGACAAAGCGAGCCGGGCGGCGAATCCGGGTCTGTCGATCAGCGATTTGCTGATCTCGCCGGCCGCCTGGAGGTAGGACTTGCCGCTGCTCTTGGGAGCGAGCAGCAGCAGGGCCGCTTTGAGCCGAACGGGCTGTTTGTCTTCCGACTCGGCGGCGATTCCTTCCGGGAACCGGAAAATGCCGAGCGTAAGTTTGGCCACCACTTCGGAGCGGCAGTGAAGCAGGATGAGTCCGTCCTGCGACAGGACGGTCTCGCCGAGCCGTTCGCGCTCGTGCAGTTCGCGCTCGAGCACGGCGGCGTCGGCCGTGTTTCCGGTGAAGCGTTTGGCGATCGCGCCGATCAGTTCGTCCACGTCGCGGGAAGGAAGATCGCTGTCGATATCGACATGCTTGACCAGATCCAGAATGCCTTCGAGCGTCTGGCGATGCTCTTCCAGCGTGCCGACGAGATCGGTATGCAGCTCCGTCCGGCGTTTCTTCTTGACGGATTTGCGCTGCGTCTCGTCCGCGAAGCGCCGGATCTGCTCGACGTCCTGGAAGGACAGCAGGGCCGACACTCGCACGACGGGCGTATCGGTCTCGACGTCGACGGTCGAGATAATGAAATCCGCTTCCCTGCTGACGGCCGCTTCCGAAGCGGAAGCGAGGCCGATCAGGTTGAAGACGGGGAATTCCTTGCGGACCCTCGCCAGCAGCAGTCCCGAAGTGCCCATCCCGCTTGCGCAGGCGATCAGCACTTTGGGCGAAGGGCGTTCGGCTCTCGCGTACTCGCTCATCGCGCCGAGATGCATCGCGATATAACCGACTTCCGAATCGGGAACGCTTCGGTCGACGTAAGCGGCGAGAATCTCCGAGCACTTGGCCGCGATGCCGAATACGTCTTCGTACTGTTCGCGAATCTGCCGCAGCAGCGGATTGCGGATATCCAGTCCGAGCCTCAGCCGTTCGACGGCCGGGCCCAGGTGATGGACGAATCCGGCAAAAAGTTTGCTGCTGCCCTTCAGTTCGTAGCCGAACTCCGCTTCGGCGGCTTTGAGCATGTTGCGGGCCAGGCGGACCAGTTCGAAGCTGACATGGTCGTAATAATTGTCCGCTTCGCCGTCCAACCGGGTCTCGGCGCCTTTGAGGTGCATCGTGATGTAGCCGATCTCGTCTTCCGGAATGTCGATGCCCAGCATTTCTTCGAGCCTGCCGGCAAGCCGGCGGGCTTTGTCGAATTCGCCGAGCGTCTTCAGATCTGCAAGCACGCGCGAGTCGATCACGATTCGCTGTCCGGAGCGGATTCGCTGAAGGGCGAGCGCCAGATGGACAGCGAGTCCGACGTAGGCGCTGTCGGTCAGCTTCAGGTCGAGGCTGCTTTCCAGCTCTTCGACCAGCAGCTGCAGCCGTTCGGCGGCTCCTTCGTCGATCAGATTGAGCAGCCGGCTTCGGATGTGGCTCCTCACTCTGGCCGGGTCGGAAGCGGCGGCGCTCGGCGGACTGCTCAGCAGCCCGGCCAGCTGGTCTTCGGCGATACTTTCGTAAACCAGCTGGATCAGCGCCGAACGGATACGGCTTTCGCTGCCTTCGACGTAAACGCCGTATCCCGGCTTGCGGACCAGCCGCAGGCCGAACGGCTCCAGCCATTCTTCCGCCCGGTCGAGATCGGTGCTCAGCGTGCTTTCGGTAACTTTGAACTGCGAGGCGAAACGGTACGACTTGACGGGCTCGTCCGCGAGCAGCAGCTCGCTGATCAGAAAGTAATGCCGTTCGTCACGGCTGTACTCCCTGATGGTACTTACCGCGCTCATTTCTTCTATAAGAGAATCGAGTTGTTCCGGCGCGGCTTCGAGTTTGACTCCGGCCCCGGGTTTGCGGATCAACCGGGCTCCTCTTGCCGAGAGCCAGTGTTCCACACCGGGAAGTTCGCGTTTGACCGTTCTTTCACTGACGTCCAGTTCATCCGACAGATCCCTTACCGTAACGAACCGGCCTTTCGAAGCGAGAAGAAGCTTCAGAATCGGCAGCAGTCGCCCGGTAGGTTTGTCCACGCGGATTCCTCCTTTTGCAACCCCACATTTTTGAAAACGATACCATTTCCCCGGAAACGGGGTTTAGACGAAAAGCAGCCGGTGGCACCGCTCACTTGATCTCGTCCTCTTCTCAAATTTTAAGCACCCCGCTTCCGAATAGCAAAGGAAAGATGCCGGACTTTGTCCCGAGTCAACCGGTGACAAAGCCGAAGAACGGCGCATCGTCCCCCCGATACTCTTGTCACTTTCCAAAAGATTTCCATTCAATTATTACTCCAATCAGCGACAAATCAATCATTTTTTCTGCAAAAACAAGCATATTCTTTCATCCCAGAGAAGATGCTGAATCGCTTGATATATGTATCGGCTGTAAAAGGATGGATGTTAACGGTTACATGATAAAAGGAAGCGGGGAAATTAGCAAGGAAAAGACGCGGGAACGCGAAGAAAAAACGTCGGCGGGAGGAATCGGCGGAGAATTGGCGAGTAAGCAGAACGAAATCGGCATGAGAGCGGAAAGAAAGCAGAAAGAGAGCGTGGAACGAGGATGGAAAATGAAAGCGGGTCGGTGCCCAAACAAGCGGGCTGGCCGCTAACGGAAACAGGAAACGTTATTTGCGGTTTTTAGGCTCGTATAAATTTCTAACGGAACGAGGCGCACTTATTTGAGCAAAATAGGCGGTTTATGCCGGGTCGCGGGCCGATTAACGTCGCTGGCTTCCGTCAGGTTGGAAAAGCAGGCTCAAACCCTCGATTAACGTCGCTGATTTCCGTTAGCGAAGAGCGGCGCGTTAGCGAAGGAGAGTGCGTTGGCGAAGAGGAGCGTGTTAGAGAAGAAGAGCGCGTTGGGTTGAACGGAGAAGGCAGCCGCGCCAAAAAGGACGTCCCCGCAAAAGGGACGCCCTGGCCGGCCGGCAAACACGGAACGGGTGACCGGCCTCTATCCCCTCCGTCGGATGTTCGGTTTCGCCCGCCCGGTTTTCCCGCCTGGTTTTACCGTTCAAACCGCCTGCATCGCCGGTCCCGGGAACGGCTTAAGCTTCGCGCTCGCCCGAAACGCTGCCGCCGGCCGGCACTTCGACCTCACGACCGTACAGCGTCAGCGAAGCCGGCGACTCGCTTTCGTTCTCGACGACGGTACTGCCGCCGGTTACGGTGACTTTGAGACGCGCGCCGCGGAAGCCGACTTTGAACGACAGCGACGTCCATTCTTCCGGGCTGAACGGGTTCAGCACGAGGCGTCCGCCGCGCACCCGCAGGCCGCCGAAGCCGTGCACGACGGACATCCACGTGCCGGCCATGCTGGTCGTATGACAGCCGTCTTCGGTGTCGTTGTTGTAGTTGTCCAGATCGAGCCGCGAGGTGCGCAGATACATCTCGTACGCTTTGTCCGTATAGCCCAGTTCGCCCGCCAGGATGGCGTGCACGCACGGCGACAGCGACGATTCGTGCACGGTGATCGGCTCGTAGAAGTCGAAGTTGCGCTTTTTCGTATCGAGATCGTAGCGGTCGCCCAGGAAAAAGAGACCCTGGAGCACGTCCGCCTGCTTGATGTAGCACGAACGCAGGATGCGGTCCCACGACCATTTCTGATTCAGCGGCAGATTGTGGGCGTCGAGCTTGGACACCGGCAGGATTTCTTTGTCGAGAAAACCGTCCTGCTGGAGGAACACGCCCAGTTCGTCGTCCTGCGGCAGATACATATTTTTCGAAATATCCGCCCACTTGCCGAGTTCGGCTTCGCTCAGCGAAATGCGGTTAATGAGCGCCTCGTACGCTTCCGGCTCGTTTTTTCTCAGCTCGGCGGCGACCTGTCCGGTATATTCCAGCGTCCAGGCGGCCATGCGGTTGGTGTACCAGTTGTTGCTCACATTGTTCTCGTACTCGTTCGGGCCGGTGACGCCGAGGATCATATAGCCTTTGCGCTCGGAATGGTTGACCCGCTCTTCCCAGAAACGCGACAGCTCCGCCAGCACTTCGAATCCGTATTCGCCGAGGTAGGACGTGTCGCCGGTGTACTCGACATAGTTGTAAATGGCGTAGGCGATCGCGCCGTTGCGGTGGATCTCTTCGAACGTGATCTCCCATTCGTTGTGGCATTCTTCGCCGTTCATGGTGACCATCGGGTAGAGCGCGCCTTTGGAAAAGCCCAGCTTGGCCGCGTTTTCCTTGGCTTTGCCGAGGTGTTTGTAGCGGTAGATCAGCAGATTGCGCGCGACGCTCGAATCGGCGGTGCTGAGATAGAACGGCAAACAGTACGCTTCCGTGTCCCAGTAGGTGCTGCCGCCGTATTTCTCGCCCGTGAAGCCTTTGGGCCCGATATTGAGCCGGTCGTCTTCGCCCGTGTACGTCTGGTGAAGCTGGAAAATGTTGAAGCGGATCGCCTGCTGCGCTTTGGCGTCGCCTTCGATGGCGATATCGCCGTCGCGCCATTTCTCGGCCCAGGCTTCGCGCTGGGCGGCAAGCAGCGCGTCGAAGCCGCGTTCCTGAGCGTCTTCGGCGAACTCGCGTGCTTTGTCCGCGAGCGTCTCCGGCGCATGGTCGCGCGAAGTGACGTGCGCCGCATATTTATACAGCGTGATCGTCTGATCCGCTTCGGCGCGCAGCGAAAGCGACAGGCCGGCGAACTTGCCGCGCGTATGCGTGTCGGCTTCGACGTGCATCTCGCCTTCGGGCTGATCGGAACCGTCCGCGCTGTCCGCGTCCGCTTGTCCGGCGCCGCCGCTTCGCACATCCGCCGCTTCCAGATCGTAGCGCATATGCGAAGCGACGCGGAAATCGAGCTTTCGGGTCTTCACTTCGACCCGCGCGTAATCCACGCCGGCTTCCTGCGCAATCTCTTCCCAGAATTTCTCCTCGTAGTTGGAGTCCTTGTTGACGACGTCCGCGTCGAGATACGGCGTCAGCTTGAGCTGCGCCGGTCCGTCGAGCGGCGTTACGGCGTAGCGGATCGCGCCGATTTCCTTGAACGGCACGCTGACGAAGCGCAGCGATTCCACGCGCAGCCGGCGCCCGCCCGGCAGCACGGCCGTAAACGAACGGCTCAGCGTGCCTTCGCGCATATCCAGCGTGCGGGTGAAGTTCTGCACCTCGCACTGCGACAGATCCAGCTGCACGCCGTCCACTTCGACGTCGATGCCGATCCAGTTGACGGAG
Source organism: Saccharibacillus sp. CPCC 101409 (assembly GCF_030518235.1). Taxonomy (GTDB): domain Bacteria; phylum Bacillota; class Bacilli; order Paenibacillales; family Paenibacillaceae; genus Saccharibacillus. The sequence continues at coordinate 110,291 of NZ_JAULSA010000007.1, forward strand.
TTCAGCACTTTGGCAAAATACTCGGGATAGCCGTTTTTCCACCAGCCGACCCGCGTTTTGTCCGGATAGTACACGCCCGCCATATAGCTGCCTTGAAGCGACGGACCGCCGTACTGCTCCTCGAAGTTGGCCCGCTGGCCCATATAACCGTTGCCGATGCTGAATACACTTTCCGAAACCTCGTTCAAAGCCGGATCGAAGCCTTCTTCCACGATGCGCCATTCGTTGACTTTCAGATAGGGTTTCATGTGCGGTGATCTCTCCTTGTCGATGAAGATGTGCAAACGTTTGAACGATTTATTAAAAACCTGACCGGAAGCGGGAGCGCCAGGGCTTCCGCTTCCGGCCGGGCGGTACAGCCGAACGGATTAAACGGATAAAGCAAAGCGTACGGAACGAGCCGGGTTAACCGGCTCGCGCTGCGGCGATTGCGGTTCGCCGGCCTTTTCGGTCCGGCGAACCGCATAGCGGCGTCCGCTGCTCGAGCGGGCTTGTTCGGCGCGGCGATACGCGCGGCGATCGCGCCATCAGGCTTTGCCGCCGGGCGCGTACAGCGAAGATTCGCGCACGATCAGCCGGTGCGGGATGATATGCCGCACCGGCGTCCGCTCTTCGGGCGAAGCCTCGATCCAGCGGATCAGCGTCTGCGACGCGGTGTAGCCCAGGTGATAGATGCCGATATCGACGCTGCTGATCGGCGGGCTGGACAGCTCGGCCAGCGCCAGGTTGTTGAAGCTGACGATGCTGAGATCGCCGGGAATCTTGTAGCCCAGCTCGTTCAGGCCGCGGATCACGCCGAACGTGACGAAGTCGTCCACAACCAGCATGCCGCTGGGCCGCTCGGGCAGGTTCATCAGCAGGGACATGGCGCGGTAGCCGCTGTCCTGGAGGAACTCGCCTTCGACGACCCAGTCGCGGCGAAACGGCAGCCCCGCTTCTTCGAGCGCGCGCCGGTAGCCTTCCATCCGGTCGATGGACACGACCATGTTCGGCGGCCCGCCGACGAAGCCGATCCGCTCGTGCCCGAGCGAGATCAGGTGCCGCGCCGCGTCGTACGCCGCCTGGACGTTGTCGGTATCGACCGACAGGATATCCGGATGGCGCTCGCTGCGCCCCACCAGCACGAACGGGAATTTCCGCTCCTGCAGGAATTCCACGACCGGATCGTCTTTGCGCGAATACAGCAGCACCGCGCCGTCGACGCGGCGGCCGTTGACCAGCCGCGCGACCGCTTCGACTTCCTCGCTTTCGTTCGCGCCGGAACTGATGAGCACGTCGTAGCCGGAACGCGCCGCCTGGGCGACGATCCCGCGGATCAGCTCCATGAAAAACAAATTCAAAAACAGTTCTTCCGCCGGCTTCGGCAGAATCACGCAAATACTTTTTGTCGTCTTCGAGACAAGGCTTTTCGCCATCAGGTTCGGATGATAACCCATTTCCTCCATGATCTCCCGCACTTTGCGCGCCGTTGCGGCGCTGATGCGCGGATGATTGGAGAGAACCCGGGACACGGTGGACGGCGAAACGCCCGCTCTTCTGGCGACGTCCTTGATGGTGACGGACAATGGACAGCCTCCTTTTTCGGTGCCGCTTGCCGCGCTTTTCCGGGCGGGAAGGCGCTTTCGGTGTGCCTTCATGTTAATTCAAAGCGCGAACCTTGTAAATGCGCTTTTCCAATTTACAACCCGCGCCGGCGCCGAGTGAAGCAGAAGGACATTTCCCGGAAGATTTGCAAAAGGTTGAAAATCTTTCCTGAGCGGTCGCGAAAAAGTCAGCATGGACGAGAAAAAGGAAGCAGGGAAAAGAAACAAAGCAAGAAAGCGGACAAAACGAGGAAATACAAGTTGTGCAAACGTTTTAACAATGACAAACAATCGGCTATGATGTGGAAGGAATAAAAGCGCTTTCTTCAAATTTTTACAAGGGGTCGAAGGCGTGGACACAGGTTGGAAGCAGTCGCAGAGCAGTTTCAGAGCAGGCGGTAAGCGGAAATACATACGAAATAGGCGCGAGAATTCGAACGACCGCAATACATAGCCGAACCAAGGGGAAGTTCTGCGGTCTTTGGGACAAACGTTTGCACTAACGCGATGTGAATCTGCCGGATCGGTCTGCGGACAGAACGGGGCGCGAAGCGTCCAAACAAAACGGAAAGGTGGCAGTCAAATGCGGGGTACGAGAAAATGGGGGATTTTGGTCGTTGCGCTGATTCTGGCGCTGATGGTGACGGCATGCGGAGGAAGCGGGTCGCAGACTACGGGCACGGACTCGCCCAACACGGGCGGCACGGCCGCGACGACGGATAACGGCACGACGGACGATCCGGCGGCGCAGCCGGCGGAAGACGAAGAACTGCTGCCGGAAGAAGGCGCGGTGCTCAAAGTCTGGGACAGCGGCGACCAGAAAGCGTTTATCGAAGACCGGGCGGCCGCTTTTAAAGAAAAATACAACGTGGAAGTCCAGTTCAGCGAAGTAGGCGCCGATAAAGCGATGGCCCAGATGGTGACGGACGGTCCGGCGGGTGTGGGCGCCGACGTATTCGCCGGCCTGCACGACCAGGTCGGTCAGGGCGCGTCGGCCGGCATCCTGATGCCGAACGACTGGTTCGAAGAAGAAACGCGCGCGGACAACAGCGAATTGGCCGTCAATGCGCTGACGTACGACGGCATCCTGTACGGCTATCCGAAGTCGGTCGAAACGACCGCCGTGTTCTACAATAAAGACCTGATCGACAGTGTTCCGGCCGATTGGGACGGCGTCAAAGAATTCTCCGGCACGTTTACCGACAAAGCCGCGAACAAGTACGCCATCATGTGGGAAGTCGCCAACGGCTACTACGCGTTCCCGTTCTTCGGAGGCTTCGGCTCGTACATCTTCGGCCAGGACGGCACCGACCCGACCGATATCGGTCTGAACAACGAGCAGGGCATCGAAGCGGCGGCGTTTATCCAGGGGCTGCATGATATTCTGCCGCTCAAGACGTCCGACATCAACGGCGACATCAAGAAATCGCTGTTCGCCGACAAGAAACTCGCCATGAACATCAGCGGCCCGTGGGATATCGCGTCGCTCAAGGAATCCACGCCGAACCTGGCGGTGGCGATGTATCCGAAGCTGCCAAACGGCAAAGACATGACTCCGTTCTCCGGCGTCAAAGCGTATTACGTCAGCGCGGACACCAAATACCCGAACGCCGCCAAGCTGTGGGCGAACTTCGCTTCGTCGGCGGAAAGCCAGCAGAAGAACTTCGAAATGACCGGCTCGCTGCCGTCCAACACCGAAGCCGCTTCGTCCGACGCGGTGAAGAACGATCCGCTGTCCAGCGTATTCCTGCAGCAGTTCGAGAAATCCGTGCCGATGCCGTCCATTCCGGCGATCGCGCAGTACTGGTCGCCGATGGAAGCCGCCATCTCCACGATCTGGAACGACGGCAAAGATCCGAAAGAAGCGATGGACAACATGGTCAAACAGATGAAGAGCAATATCACGACCGGACAATAACCATTTATAAGCATAACGCCGGCCGGCTTGAGACCACCGCGCGGACGCCTTGGGCGGACCGCCGGTGGTCTGCCGGATGTTCGGCGGGGAAAGGACGGACTATCCGATGAACCCATCCAAAACGGCCGATCTTCCGGAAGGAGGAAGCGGCGCCCGCGGCGGCGGACACGCGCGCTCGGCGGCCTGGCTGTCGGTGCTCTGCATGGGGCTCGGCCAGCTGTATAACCGGCAGTACGTCAAAGGCGCGCTGTTCCTGCTGGCGGAAGCGCTCGGCATTTATTTTATCGTTACGCGTTTGTCTGCCAACCTGGCGGGACTGATTACGCTCGGGGACACGCCGGCGCATCTGGAGAAAGTCGGCCGGTTGTACAAAAACGTGCCGGGCGACCACTCGATTTTTATGATGATTTACGGGCTTGTCGCATTTCTGTTTCTCGCGCTGTTCATCGCGTTCTACATCTTGAACGTACGCGACGCGTACACAGTGGGCCGGCTGCGCGAACAGGGCAATGCCGCGCCGACGGTCCGCGAAACGCTGCGCTATGCTTCGGACAAAGGTTTTCCTTATCTGATGCTGTCGCTGCCGACGGTCGGGGTGCTCTTTTTCACGGTGCTGCCGATCCTGTTCATGGTCCTGATCGCGTTCACCAACTATGCGGCGCCCGATCATATCCCGCCGAAGAATCTCGTCGACTGGGTCGGCTTCGCCACGTTCAAGAACCTGCTGACGCTCAAAGCGTGGAGCCATACGTTCTTCGGCGTGCTGACATGGACGGTCATCTGGGCGATTCTGGCGACGATCACCACATACTTCGGCGGCATCTTCGTCGCGCTCCTGATCGAGCAGCACGGCATCCGCTTCAAAGCGTTCTGGCGCACCGTGTTCATTATCCCGTATGCGATTCCGCAGTTTATCTCGCTGCTTGTGATGAAGAACCTGCTCAACGACCAGTTCGGGCCGATCAACCAGTATTTGCGCTGGATGGGACTCGGCGGGCTGCCGTGGCTGAACGATCCGTTCTGGGCCAAAGTCACCGTGCTGCTCGTCAATATGTGGATCGGCATTCCGGTGTCGATGATCCTCGTGCTCGGCGTGCTGACGTCGATCCCGAAAGACCTGTACGAAGCGGCCGATATCGACGGCGCGTCTTCATTCCGCAAATTCCGCGCGATCACGCTGCCGTTTGTCCTGTTCCAGACGACGCCGGTGCTGATTATGCAGTTCGCGGGCAATATCAACAACTTCAACGTGATCTACCTGCTGACGGGCGGCCAGCCGGCCAACGGCGAGTATTCGTTCGCGGGCAGCACCGACCTGCTCGTCACGTGGCTGTATAAGCTTACGCTCGACAACCAGCGCTACAACTTCGCGTCGGCGGTCGGCATTATTATTTTCATCATTATCGCTTCGTTCTCGATCTGGAATTACCGGAGAAGCCGGTCGTACAAAGAGGAGGATATGATCCAATGAAGAGCCGCAGAAGTCTCAAACTCACGCTCAGCTACATCCTGCTCGCTTTGATCGCGATCGCGTCCGTCTATCCGGCGATCTGGATCGTCATGTCTTCGCTCAAGGCCGGCGATTCGCTGTACAGCGAAACGTTTATCCCGCGGCAGCTGACGCTCGATCATTACAAAGACCTGTTTCTCAGCCACGCCGACAAAGACCTGCCTTACCTGAGCTGGTACTGGAACACGCTCAAGATCGCCGTTACCAGCATGGTGCTGGGCACGATCATCCAGGTGCTGACGGCGTACGCCATGTCGCGCTTCCGGTTCAAAGGCCGGCAGACCGCCATGACGACCGTGCTGATTCTCGGCATGTTCCCGGGCTTTATGAGCATGATCGCCATCTACCTGATGCTGCTCCAGCTCAACCTGCTCGATTCGCCGTGGGCGCTCGTGCTGGTGTATACGGCCGGGGCGGCGCTGGGAATGTTCGTGGCCAAAGGATTCTTCGACACCATCCCGCGCGCGCTGGAAGAATCGGCGCTGCTCGACGGGGCGGGTCACTGGAAGATCTTTACCGCGATTATCCTGCCGCTGTCGCGTCCGATCATCACGTATATCGCGCTGACGACGTTTACCGGCGCGTGGGTGGACTTCATCTTCGCCCGCCTCATCCTGCGCTCGCGCGAGAACTGGACGCTGGCGGTCGGGCTGTACGAGATGGTCAACACGTATTCGAGCACGGAGTTCACGCTGTTTGCGGCCGGCTCGGTACTGGTGGCGATCCCGATCACGATCCTGTACATGTTCCTCCAGCGCTTCCTGGTGCAGGGGCTGACGGCGGGGGCGACCAAAGGATGAGGAGGAGCGGCGGCGCTTGGAAAAAGGTTGGCGGGCGCGGCGCGCAGGCGGTTCGGCGGGAGTTTCGGCGCGCGCAGCGCACGGCGTCGGTCGGCACGGAGGCGCCGGGCGGCCGAGGCGGAGGGTCCGATCGGGAAGGCTTCGCGGCCTTCCAGCCGCTGCGCACCGCCAGGTCGCGGCGCTTCTCCGCGCTCGCGGCGGCGCTGCTGCTGGCTGCGCTTGCTGCGGGCTGTTCGGGAACTGCGCCGGATGGCGGTCGCGGCGCGGCCGGCGGCGAGAAGAGGACGGGGACGTCGGCGCCGGCCGATTCGGAAGCCGGCGGTACGGCGGGCGGCGGAGACGGTTCCGCTGCCGCTGCCGCACAGGCCGCGGGCGAATTGGACGAGCAGCCGGGGACGGTTTATTATGAAGTATTTGTGCGTTCATTTTATGACTCGGACGGAGACGGGATCGGGGATCTGAACGGGCTGACGGAGAAGCTGGATTATCTGAACGACGGAGATCCGTCGACGACGGACGATCTGGGCGTGGGCGGGATCTGGCTGATGCCGATTCTGGAGTCGCCGAGTTATCACGGCTACGACGTGACGGATTACGGGAAGGTCGATCCCGATTACGGCACGGAAGAAGATCTGCGCAGGCTGATCGACGAAGCGCACAAGCGCGGCATCGAGGTCATCATGGACCTGGTCGTCAATCATACGAGCAGCGAGCATCCGTGGTTCAAAGATGCCGCTTCCGGCAAAGAAGCGGAGCATCGCGACTGGTACGTCTGGGCGGAAGATCAAGGGAAAGAGCCCCAGGGCCAAAGCGCGGCGGGCAGCGGCAATCCGTGGCACGAGAAGAACGGCAGCCATTATATGGGCACGTTCTGGGACGGGATGCCGGATCTGAACTTCGACAATCCGGACGTGCGCGGCGCGATGATCCAGTCCGGACGGCACTGGCTGGATCTGGGCCTGGACGGCTTCCGGCTGGACGCCGCCAAGCATATTTACGAAGACTCGGTGTCCGACCGCAGTCCGGAAACGACGCGGAAGAACGTCGCGTGGTGGCAGGAGTTCCGCGCCGCGATGGAGCAGTCCAATCCGGGCGTGTATCTGGTCGGCGAGATCTGGGAGAATTCCCCGGCGGCCGTCGCGCCTTATTTAGATGAAGCGTTCGATTCCGGTTTCGACTTCGGCCTGGCCGAAGGACTGGTCGGCGCGGTCAAAAGCGGCCGCATCGGCAGCGTCCTCAGCCGTCTGCCGGATTATTACCGGCTGTTCGGCGAAGCGTCCGGCGGGAGCTTCGTCGACGCGATCTTCCTGACCAATCACGATCAGGACCGCGTGATGACGCAGCTCGGAGGCAGCGCCGAGCAGATGAAAACGGCCGCCGCCCTGCTGCTGACGCTGCCGGGCAATCCTTTCATCTATTACGGCGAAGAGATCGGCATGCTCGGCGCCAAGCCGGACGAGCAGATCCGCGAGCCGATGCTGTGGGATTCGCCCGGCGCGGATAAAGGGCAGACGAGCTGGGAACCGCTCGTCGCCAACGCGAGCGCCGCGGAGGAGAGCGGCAGCGACAAGACCGCCTCCGGCGGAACGCAGTCCGCGCAAGGCGAAAGCGGTTCTGCCGGAGGCGCAGGCGAAGCGGCCGGCAGCGGCCGGGGCGGAACTGGCGGCGGCGCAAGCGGCGCGCCGGGCCCGGCATCCACGCCGGGCGCCGCCACCGTCGCCGCCCAGACCGGCGACCCGGATTCGCTGCTGTCGCGCTACCGGACGCTGATTGCGTGGCGCGGCGAACTGCCCGCGCTGCAAAGCGGCGCGCTCGAAGCGTACGATCCCGGCGACGACCGCGCCGCCGCTTTCGTCCGCGAAGCGGCCGGGCAGCGCCTGCTGGTGCTGCACAATCTTTCCGGCGAGCCGCTGACGCTGGCGATCGCCGAAGCGCAGGGCGGTTCGGCTTCCGCGGAGCCGCCCGAATCCGGAAGCGGAGAAGCATCCGCTTCCGCGGCGGACGAGTCCGCCGAATTCGGCCGTCTGCTGAAGACGACCGACCCGGCCGCGAAGCTGGACGCGGCAAGCGGTACCCTTACGCTGCCGCCGCATGCTTCGGCGGTACTGGGGCGTTGACTTTGCGCGGGCCGACCTTTTACAATGAGTCGGCTCGGCTCGGCTCGGCTCGGCTCGGCTCGGCTCGGCTCGGCTCGGCTCGGCTCGGCTTTTGCATCCGACTGCTTCCGGGATTGCCCGCAGCTAACCAAAAAGGCCGCTACGCTGCTCTTTAAGCAATGTAGCGGCCGTTTTTTTGTTTTTATTTTGCTTACGTTGACGGAAAAGCAACCTGGAGCGTCGATTTGGTCTTTTTGCGCCTCGAAATCAGTTCTACGTTGCCTAATCGGCAACGAAGCTCCGCTAAAACTCAATTTTAGCGTTCCACGCTGCTTTTTCGGCAACGTAGCTGTTCGCCATACGCGGTAGCCGGCTTTTTTACATAAGCAAACCGGCTCTATTATCTTCTATTCTTCTTCAAAGCGCGCGGTTCCGGTCAATCTCCTTAATCCCAATCCGATCGTCAGGTCCTCGTTGTGATCACTTGCCGGGGACACTCCGAATGAGCGGACACGAACCGGGCTCGGCCCTGGGCTTTGGCCTGATAGAGGGCGGCGTCGGCTTTGCCGATCAGGTCGTGGGCGCTCATCGTTTCGCCGGGACTGAGCGTGAAGCCGCCGACGCTGATGGTGATATGCCGGGACACGCCCGAGTAATGATGCGGAATCGCCAGCGAGCGCACGCTTTCGATCAGGAGCTCGGCGATCTGCTGCGTTTCCAGCTCGCCGTGAATCGGCAGAATCACCGCGAATTCTTCGCCGCCGTAGCGGGCCGCGAAGCCGAAGTGCGCTTCCGCTTCCGATTCGAGCCTCATCGCGACGCTGCGCAGCACCATATCGCCGCCGAGATGACCGTAATGATCGTTGTACGCTTTGAAGTAGTCGATATCGATCATCAGCAGCGACAGCGACTCGTGTTCCCGCTGCGGCGCTTCGAGTTCCTGCGTAAGCGTTTCGTCGAATTTGCGCCGATTGGGAATACGGGTCAGACTGTCGCGGTCGGACAGCTCTTTGAGCTGTTCGTTCGCTTCTTCCAGCGCGCCCTGCGACTCTTCCAGCTCTTCGTGCTGCCGGGTCAAGCGCACGAACAGTTTATTCACCTCGCTGATGATCGCCAGCAGCACCACGATGGACGCAATCAGCGAATCGACCCGCGAGCCGTACCAGCCGAGCGTATAGCGCTGGCCGGCGGCCATGCTGAGCATAACGCCGAGGGTAAACGCCAGCGTTGCGACGCCGATCCAGATCCGCAGCACGCCGCGTCTTTTATTCGGCAGGACGGCGGCGATAAAAGCGGTCATATTGATGAGTCCGATCACCGGTCCGACGCCGGAAGTCATCAGCTTTTTATAATTGCCGCTCTCGATAATGATAGGCAGCAGATCGCGTCCCACCGTCGCAAAGACGAACAGCGCAGCCGCGGCCGCCAGCGTGATGCCGATCCCGATGAACAGCTCGCGCGGCAGGCGTTTGACGGGAACCGTCCGGCTCTGCGCCCGCATCGAGAAAACGAACAGCAGAATGCCGACCGGAAAACCGATGTTCCAGAAGCACCAGAGCCACGCCGACGACTGCAAGCCGGGCATAAACGGTCCGGACTTCGGAAGGGAGTCGGTGAGCGCAATCAAATAGAACAGGCTCATGATGCCGGTAAACAAATACGTGCAGGCCAGCAGCAGCAAAGGCCGGATGCGCGCCGCGCGAAACTGGTTGAACAGGATAAATGAAGTCAGGATGTCGCCGGACACGCCCCATGCGCTGAGCACGGGAAAAAAAGAAGCCAGCTGCGGAAGACGGGTATAGGCGAACGGCAGAATGCCGAACGTGAACAAGACAAGCAGCACGGACAGGGTCAAGGCAACGCGGCGCTGCCGAGGACTGATCTTGAAAAGCTGATCCTGAGTACCGTTATAAAATAAAATATTCAAAAAAGCCTTCCTTTCCCCGGGAAAAGATAAGCGGGTCGTTGGGATGCGAAGCCAGTGAACAGATGTTTCGATAATCATAACATTAGGTGTTTTTTGGAAAAAACGCAATGAGAAAAAGGGGGGATAAACGCCGTAGTACCCCGGATGAAAAAAACTGGATTCTATAGGAGGGGAGGCTGGCGGCTGCCTGACCCATATTGCCAACTCCCCCGCACGGCGTTACACTTGGGCTATACGGACGTGAAGCACACGCCGCTTCGATACTCAAGGTATCGGGGCGGCGTTTTTGCGTCGATAAGGGGGAGAAGAAGATGGCGGCGGATTTTGAGCGAATGTACGATGAATGGCTGCTGAAGCAGGCGGAGGGAGAAGGAAATCCTCGAAGAAAAGAACTGCTGGAGCGCGGGCCGGGGCACGGGACGGTGGAGTTTTTGCGGCAGATCTGGGTTCCGGCGATAGGGAATCTGGACGATCTGCATGCCGAGCTGGAGGTGCGCGATTACCACGGAGGCTGCCGTTATATCGATCTGGCTTACTGCCCGGGCGGCGCGAAAGGCGCGATCGAGATCCACGGTTATGCTTCGCACGCGCGCGACCTGGACACAAGACGGTTTAAAGATCTGTGCTGGCGGCACAGTCTGCTCGGACTCGAAGGCTGGACGCTGCTGCATGTGGCTTTCCTGTCGATTCGCGAAGAACCGGAGCGCTGCCGGCAGCTGGTACTGGCGTTCGTCGGCCGGTTTCTGTCGTATGCGGCGTCGGCGGAAGAACTGTCCTGGCTCGAAGAGGAAACGCTGCGCTACGCCCGCCGCCGGCTGGCTCCTTTTGGAGCGGGCGAGCTGGCCGGGCATCTGCGGGTGACGGATCGGCATGCGCGGACGGTTCTTCATACGCTCGCGCGTCGGGAACTGCTGGAGGTGGCGAGTGGCACGCAGCGGTATCGCACATACCGGATGAAGGGACGAGGGAAGGCTAACGGAACTCAGCGACCTTAATCGGCGGAAAATTGGCAAGTTGAAATTCTAACGGAACGAGGATGCGCTATTTCGGTAATTTCGTATGTTTTCGAGTAGGATTCATGCTATTAAGCGCGCTGAGTTCCGTTAGAAAAAAGAAGAGGGCAAAACGGGGGATTAGCGTCTCTGAGTTCCGTTAGAGGCAGAGGCCGAGTTTTTGATTCGCAAAAAGACCCCCCGAATTCGCCAAACGGCGTATTCGGGGGTCCTGTTTGCGTATGCGGTTTATTGGAGCAAAAAGCGCTCCGGGAGCAGCGGCTGCGCGGCTGGAGTACGGTTAGGACTGCGCCGCCTCTCTTTAGCGCTTTACTTCGCCTCTCAAGCGCTGCGCCCCGCCTCTCCCAAACGCCGCTTTACTCCGCCGCGGCTTCCGTCTCGACAACCGGGAACCAGCCCGGCATGCCGATAATCATGCCCCAGAGCTGATCGGGCACGACGAGGCGCTGCTGGTCGTCTTTGGTGAGGGTGACGGCGATGTCGGCTTCCTGGCCGGCTTCGACTTTTTCGACCCAGTCCGGCTCGACGATCAGCTCGCGGCCCAAGGCGACGATGGCGGCGCCCAGTTCCAGCGCTTCGATCGCCTGGTCCGGCGTGTGTACGGAGCCGACGCCGACGACCGGCGTGCCTTTGGCGGCTTCGACGATCTGCTCCAGGCGCGTGCGGTTCAGGTCGCCGCCGCGGCGCGGCTTGGACGCATATTCCATCAGCGACACGTGCAGATAGCTCAGGTTTTTGCCGGCAAGCGCGTCCAGCAGCGTGACCGTGTGGTCCATCGTGATGCCTTCTTCGTGCGGTTCTTCCGGCGAGAAGCGGTAGCCGACGATAAACGGTTCTTTGGTCTTCGCGGCGGCTGCGCGCTGTACTTCGTCGACGACGGCCAGCGGGAACGCCAGGCGTTTCTCGACGCTGCCGCCCCATTTGTCTTCGCGGCGGTTGGACCAGCCGGAGAAGAACTGCTGGATCAGGTAGCCGTTTGCGCCGTGGATCTCCACGCCGTCGAAGCCGGCTTCGATCGCCAGTTCGGTCGCGCGGCCGAAGTCCGACACGATCGAATCGATCTCGCCCGCGGACAGCTCGCGCGCTTGCGAACCGTCCTGCAGTTCGATCGCGCTCGCGCCCACTACGTCTTCGTTCGGCACGATGGCACGGGGGCCCTGGATGCCGGCGTGGAAGATTTGCAGCACGGCTTTGGCTCCGCCTTTTTTCAGCGAGGCCGCAAGTTTGCTCAGACCGTCCAGATTCTCTGCGCCGAAAGCGGCGAACTGGTTCTTAAAGCCGATTCCGCCCGGCGTTACGTGAGCGACGGCGGTAATCGCCAGTCCCAGCTTGCCGGTGCGGCGTTCGTAGTAGCTCAATTCAGCGTCGGAAACGCTCAGGTCCGGGTTGGAAGAAGAGTGCGTCATCGGAGCGATTGCGATTCGGTTCTGCAAAGTGATGCCGTCGTTCAGCTGTACCTTTTCGAACAGACGGGCGTATTTCGGATTGGTGGTCATATGGAAAGTTCCTCCTCGGAAAATGAGCTGCAAAAAACTTATTAAAAACGCATAGATATATTATAGTAAGTAAGAGCGGCATTATCAACCTGACATGATCGCCGGATTGCGGAGGTCGGGCGAAAAAGTTTTGAATTTTTTTCTGTCCGGCTTTTGGGTTGGCGGGAAGCGGAAGACTCGACGAGAAGAAGAGAAAGATCGAAGAGAACGCTTACCTTTTCCAGGAGAAACGCCTTTGAAGAAGAGTAAATCCTTTGAACGGAAGAATAGATCGTTCAGAGGCCGGATATCGGTTTGCGGAAATCGAAAAAAGCGTCGTTCAGCCGGGATATCGTTTTCGGTTAAAGGAAAAGAACGATTGTCGAAGGTTTCTTCGGGAGCGCGTCTGATTTTTGGATGAATGAAGGATAAGGATTTAAAAGAAAACACAAATAAGCGGTCAAAAATAGACTTCCAACGTTCAAGATTCGGTTTATATTTTTCCCAGCGTTTATCCACGTTACACGTTGTGTTATATAACAAGGGAGAGGGCGTTAGAATAACCCCCGTTTATCCCGCTTATCAAAATTTTCTATAAGGAAGCATAGTCAATAGCTCACAGCTCATGTAAAATGGAGAGAAAAATTCAAAAGCCGCGGAAAGCGACTGGAGGAAAGTTATGCGTATAAACAAAAAATTAACGGGGTTCATGGTTCTGCTGGTATTCCTCTTCTCGTTCGCGGGAAGTCTGGCGCCGGCACCCGTAAACGCCGCCGGATCGGGGAAGACTTACGTCATCGGAACCGACACGACGTTCGCGCCGTTCGAGTATCAGGATGCGAACGGCAGCTTCGTCGGCATCGACATGGATTTAATTCACGCCATTGCCGACAATCAGGGTTTTAAAGTCCAGATTCAATCGCTTGGCTTCAACGCGGCGCTTCAAGCGCTTCAGTCGGGCAACGTGGACGGCGTGATCGCCGGCATGAGCATTACGGACGAGCGCAAAAAGGTATTCGATTTCTCCGATTCGTATTTCGAAGCGGGCCCGATGATGGGCGTCGCGGCGAATAACTATACGATCGAGAGCTACGAAGACCTGCGCGGCCAGCGCGTTGCCGTCAAAGCGGGCACGGAAGGCGCAACTTTCGCCGAATCGATCCGCGGCAAGTACGGTTTTGCGCTCGTTACGTTCGACGACTCCTCGCAGCTGGTCGACGAAGTGAAAGCCGGCGGCTCGGCCGCGCTGTTCGAAGATTACCCGGTACTCGCCTACGGCATTCAGCAGGGCAACGGGATCAAGACCGTCACGGACAAGGAAAAAGGCGGTTCGTACGGATTCGCGGTCAACAAAGGCCGGAATCCGGAGCTGATGCAAATGTTCAATCAGGGGCTGGCCGAGCTGAAAAGCAGCGGTCAGTATGACGAGATCATCGCCAAATATCTGGGTTCGGCCGATGCGGCATCGGGCGCGGATATCGACGGCGAGCAAGCCGCTCCGCAGGCCAACCGCCTGGAGCTGATCTGGCAGTCCATGCCCGCCTTCATGAAAGGTCTCGGCAATACGCTGCTGTACACGATCGTCTCGCTGGTCTTCGCTTTTATTCTGGGCCTGATCTTCGGTTCGATGAAAGTCAGCCACAATAAAGTACTGCGCGGTATCGCAACGGTATTCGTCGATATTTTCCGCGGCATTCCGCTGCTGATTCTGGCTTTCTTTATCTACTTTGCCATTCCGCAGGCTTTCGGTTTCAAAATGGAGATCTGGCAGGCTTCCGTCCTGACATTGACCTTGAACGCCGGCGCTTACGTTACGGAGATTATCCGCGGCGGCATCCAGTCGATCGACAAAGGGCAGATGGAAGCGGCGCGTTCGCTCGGCGTTCCTTATGCAAACACGATGCGCAAGATCGTTCTGCCGCAGGCGATCAAAGTGATGGTGCCTTCGTTTATCAACCAGATGGTGATTACGCTCAAAGATACGTCGATTCTGTCGATTATCGGTCTGGTCGAGCTGGCGCAGTCGGGCAAACTGGTTATCGCGCGGACGTATCAGACGTTCGACGTGTATCTGACCATCGCCGTCATGTACCTGATCGTCATCACGATTCTGACCAAGATCGCCGATCGTCTCGAAAGGAGAATAAGCCGTGGATAAAGTCAAAGTCGTCGGCCTGAAAAAAAGTTACGGCAGCAACGAGGTGCTCAAAGGCATCGATATGGAAGTGATGGAAGGCGAAGTGGTATGCGTAATCGGGCCTTCCGGTTCGGGCAAAAGCACATTCCTGCGCTGTCTCAATCTGCTTGAAGAAATCAGCGGAGGACAAGTGATCGTGGACGATTACGACCTCAGCGACAAGAAAGCGGACATCAACAAAATTCGCGAAAATATCGGGATGGTGTTCCAGAACTTCAACCTGTTCCCTCACAAGACGGTGCTTCAGAATATCACGTTCGCGCCGATCGAGCTGAAAAAGCAAACCAAAGCCGAAGCGGACAAGCAGGCGATGGCGCTGCTCGAACGCGTCGGCCTGGTCGACAAAGCGAACGCCTACCCGGCGTCGCTGTCGGGCGGACAGAAGCAGCGCGTGGCGATCGCCCGCGCGCTGGCGATGAATCCCGACGTGATGCTGTTCGACGAGCCGACCTCCGCGCTCGACCCGGAGATGGTCGGCGAAGTGCTCGGCGTCATGCAGGATCTGGCGCGCGAAGGCATGACGATGATTATTGTCACGCACGAGATGGGCTTCGCCCGCGAAGTCGGCAGCCGGGTGATCTTTATGGACGGCGGCTATATCGTGGAAGAAGGCACGCCGGAGCAGGTGTTCGGGAATCCGAAGCACGAGCGGACGATCAGCTTTTTGGAAAAGGTCTTGTAAAAGCAGTAAACAAAGACGGCGCCGCATTGTGCGGGCCGTCTTTTGGCGTACGCGGAAAGGAAAGCGGGGCGAATCGTGGAACGCAATTATCTTCCGGCGGGAGCGGAAGACGAGGGCGTGCCGGAAGAAGCCGGGGAGTCGGCGGCGGCCGGCGCGGAGTTTGTCAGAGCCCGTCTGCGTTTGACTTCCCACAGCGTCAGGCAGACGCCGTACACGGCCGGGATCATGGGGAACAGCGCGGTCCACATGCCCGAAAAGTATTCATAGCCGCCGCCCTAGGCGATCGGGAAGATCAGGTAATGCGTCGGCTCGCCAATCAGCATGCCGAAGAATACGAACCAGGCGAGATAATAGCCGACCGGATTGCGGTAATATAGACCGACGGCGCCGGCGATCCAGACGACCGGGCCGAGCAGGGCGATCAGCAGGGCGAAATCTCGCGTCGACCAAACCGAGCCGAAGATCGAATTGATGCCGCCGGGAAAGTCGGTGATAAACTCTTCGGTGATATGCAGAAAAAACAAGGCCAGCGTCAGCAGGTAAACGGGCAGCAGCCGCGAGGTATCCACTGGAGTGCGGAAAGTCGTTTTGAGCCAGAGGACCATGCCGCCAGCCATCGAGCCGCAGACGATCAGCATCGGCCGCAGCCCGGCCTGGGCGTAGAACAGAATCGCGTACACCGCGATAAACAGCGCGACGCCGACCGCGTAGCGTTTGCGCGGATCAGTCATGACGATCTCCTCCTTTGCGGAAAAGTCTCGAAGCGGGACTCATCAGCCGCAGCAGCCCGTACAATCCGATCAGCAGCGGAATCCAGGCCAGAGCCTGTCCGGGAATATAGACATACCGTCCGGACGCAAACAGCGGATACAGGTAATGGGCCAGGCTTTGCAGTACGGCCCAGATGCAGACCAGCCAGGCCGCCCACGCGCCGAGCGGGTGCCGGACAGACAGAGCGGACGCGCCGAGCATGAACAGCGCCGCCGCGCCGATCGAATACACCGCGAAGCCGGAGACGGAGAACCAGGTTCCGGTTCCCGCGCCGCGAAAAGCGAATTCTTCCGCATGCTGAACCAGCAGACTCATCGCAAGCAGCAGATAAAGCGCTATAAAAGCGGCCGGCACGCGTATGCGCTTCGTTTCGGCGGCCTGCCAGCCGATGACGGCCAGCAGACCCGCCGAGCCGACCAGCGCCGCGGAAGGAAGGCCGGCAAATTCGTAAACCGCCACAGCGCCGGTGACGACCAGGCAAAGCGCGAAGGTCAGCCAGGTCAGCCTGCGCGCCAGGGTCAGGGTATCCGCGCCGCCGGCCGTTTGCGCGCCGCTCGGCGGTTCGATTTGTTCGGCTGATGTCGTTCCCGGAATCGTACTCACGGGTAATCGTCTCCTTTCGGTTCCGCCGCTCCGCTCAGGTTGTCGAATATCCTGCGCAGCGTGCGTACGGTCGTGTCCAGATCTTCCTGCGGAATATCCGCCGAACCGGCCGCGATCACCGCCGCGACAAGCGGCAGCAGCGCCGGTCTGAGCGAACGTCCTTCTTCCGTCAAATACACCCGGAAATTGCGCCGGTCGTTCTCGTCGGTTCTTTTCTCGATCCAGCCGCGCATGATTAGGCCGCCGAGCAGGCGGGTCACGCGGGTCTTGTCTTTGAGCGTCTGCTCGACGATCTCCGACTGGAACATGCCGTCCCTGGCCCACAATCGGGCGAGGATGACGAATTCTTCGGTCGACATCTCGTAACCGGCGGAACGGAACATGGCGGTCAGCCGCATGCGCATCACGATCGCCGCCCGGTTCAGGACGAATCCCAGCGCCTGTTCGATATCGAACAAACCGAAATCCGCAGCCGTTTCGTCGGGCGAAGAATCCGGCGTGTCCGGCCGATTTTTATTCATAAGCTTTCACTCTCCTTTGAACGATAAAATGCGGTCTGAAGCGGGCAATAAGCAATAATAGTTGCTGTTTGTAACCAACATAAACCTAATGGTTGCGGATTGCAACTATTTTTTGGCATAAAAAAAACTTCCTCCGAAAGAAAAACCGATCGGAGGAAGGCGAAAAAGAAAAACGACGAAACGCACCGGGTATTCCGCAGGCGTTTCTCAGGTAATGCGCCCGTCCAGCCGCGCTTTGCGGCGCAGCCGGCGGTACAGGAAGCGGATCGTGTCCATCACCCAGTCGGGCAGCGGGACGGGGCGGCGGGGCATAAGCGGGCGATACAGCCGGTAGTAGGCTTTTTTGAAGTCCGCCCACATCACGCACGGGCCGTCCTGGAGAAAGTCCGAAATATCCACCACCAGGCCGCGTCCGTCTTTGAGCATGACATTTTTGCCGTGGACGTCTTTCGGGTTGAGGCCGCGGGAACGGGCGTACTCCAGCGCGTCGTCGATGTCCCGCACGGCCTGCAGCGGAATGCGCGTACCGTCGCGGAAGCAGTTATAAAAGGTCTTGCCTTCGAGTTTCTTGAGCAGCAGATAGTCGTGTTCGCCCAGTATGCCCGCCGCGTACATTACCGAATAGGCGGGATGCGGGCCGAGTTTCTCGTAGACGCCGCATTCTTCCGCCCAGCCCGGACGGCCCGGAGCGTAGACCTTGACGACTTTGCCGGGCAGGGCGCCGTGTTCGAACACGGCGGCGTAGTTGCCCGTTCCGAGTGCAGTCCAGCCTTCCGGAACCCGAGCGACCACGACCGGATTGAATGGATCGACGCTTTCCAGCTTCAGCTCCGGCAGCAGTGTATCTTCGATCAAACGAATAGACGGTTCTTGTTCGCCGCTTTCGATCATGTCGTTCACTCCTCGGAGGATATGGGCGATTGGACTTTTTCGAGCTTGCTCCTATCATAGTCCGGGCGTGAACGCGAAGCAACTTCGCTCTGGGCGAATAGATTTTTGCGGAAGCGTTTGGTAAATTAGAGGATACACCGACTTTGAAAAGGAGGCGTTTTCATGAATGAACGAAACATCAGGTTAAGACGTCTGCAGGAGCAGGAAACGCCGGAAATCGCAGAAATGATCCGTGAAATGGGACCGGGGGAAAACGGGTTCGTCAACGGACTGTACAGCGAAACGGAACAGGGATACGCGCAGAAGCTGCGGGAAAACGCGCAGATTGCCGAAGGCGACAATCTTCCTCCGGGCTTGGTGCGGCAGCGGATCTACTGGCTGTACGACGGCGACGTTCCGGTCGGTTACGGCAAGCTGCGCTTCGAACTGACGGAGGCGCTGCGCGAGCACGGCGGACATATCGGATACGCGATCCGTCCTTCGCAGCGGGGCAAAGGATACGGGGTCGATATGCTGCGCAGCCTGCTCGGCGAGGCGCGGAATATCGGACTGGATCGTGTGCTGCTGACGTGCGACGCGGGCAACGCGGCTTCGCGCCGGATTATCGAACGCTGCGGCGGCGAACCGGACGAACGGCCGGGCGATTCCTGCAAATACTGGATCGAATTATAAAGCCTTAACATAACGGATTACTATATGACATACGACTAGGGGACTCTGCAATGGACATCGGCAAAGTGGAAATCAGACGCGCCAAAGGCGGGGACCGCAAAACGTTTGAAAAGCTGTGGCAGCTGTATCTGTACGATTTCAGCGAGTTCACGGATATGGATGTGCGCCCCGACGGGACATATCCGCAGTTTCCGGAGTTCGAATTATATTGGAAAAAGTGGGGCGGCGACGCGGCGTACTTTATTCTGGCCGAGGGCCGGATCGCCGGTTTCGCCATGGTGCACGAATTCTGGGACAACGAAGCGGCATATCTGTCGCAGTTCTTCGTCATGCGCAAATATCGCCGCCGCGGCGTGGGATCGAAAGCCGCGAGGCTGGTATTCGAAACGAAAACCGGCCGCTGGGGCCTGCACCAGCTGGCGAATAATCTCCCGGCGCAGCGGTTCTGGGACCGGATTATCTTCGATCTGACCGGAACGCTGCCGCTGATCGAGAAGATGGAGGAAGGACGCCGGTTTCAGCTGTTCGAGATGAAATAAAAGTCGAATGGGACGGGGCGTCAAAATGCAAACACGGCTGCGGCTCGTTGCACTTCCGACAGCATGAATTACGATTCCGGCTCCGCCCGTCCGTTCAGTCTGTCCCAGATCTGCTGCGTCACGGGCGGCTGGTATTCCTGCGGATACAGTTTGACCGTGATTGCCAGCGTGATCGCGATCGCGACAATCCAGACGATTCGAGTGGACCGTCGTCCCAGCTTCTGCGCGATCATAAACGCGAGCAGGATGACAACCAGATTGAGCAGATAAGTAAGCGGAATCGTCAGAATTCGGCCAAGACCGGTATTGGGAAACCACTGAACCAGGGCGATCAGCATCAGCGAAGTCGGGCCGAGAGCGAGCATCAGCTTGATAAAAAAGTACGGGGGTCTATCCGGTGGATTGGTGTCGATTTGAACGCTCATAACAGAGTCCTCCTACTGATTAATTCGAGCAGGCTGCCCGGCAAATTCCTCGTTCTATTTTGAATTACCCGCTTTACGGACGCCGATACGCAGCAAAAAAGCCTCCAGTCCACTTCGTAAGTGGACTGGAGGCTGTTCGTCCAGCGCGTCTCCTGCGCTTACTCCGCCCGCAGCACCGCGTAGCCGTGCGCCGGCAGTTCGATCGCCAGGCGGCCGCTGGCGGCGTGCAGCGATTCGCTCCGATCGGAACCGCCGGCGCTCTGCGCCGCTTCGCCGGTCGTCGCGACTTCGCCTTGAAGCGCGCGGCCGGCGGATTGCCCGCCTTCGCCGCTCCGCGCTTTGATCTCGCCGGCTCCGCCCGCGATCAGCACGGTCCACGATCCGTCTTCTTCGACTTCGATCGTCCGCGCTTCGTCGGATACGTTCAGCGCGACGACAAACTTGCCGTCGTCGTCGGAGCGGCGGTACGCAAGCGTCCGTCCGCCTTCTTCGGCCAGCAGGATATCGAAGCGGCCGGTGCGCAGCGCGCCGTGCTCAAGGCGCAGGGCGATCATTTTTTTGTAGAAATCGCGCAGGTCCAGATCCTGCTTCGACTCGTCCCACTCCATGCACTTGCGGCATTCCGGGTCGGCTCCGCCGTCGAGTCCGATCTCGTCGCCGTAGTAGACGCACGGCGTGCCGGGATACGTCATCTGGATGGCGACGGCAAGCTTGAGCTTGTTTTTATCGCCGTCCGCCACGGTCAGCATCCGCTCCGTATCGTGGCTGTCCAGCAGGTTGAACGCGGCCTGGCTGACCGGCAGCGGATAGCGCGCGAGCTGCTTGGACAGGGAGTAGGAGAATTTGCGCGCGTCCGTTTTGCCGAGCGCCACGAAGTCCCGCACCGCGTACGTAAACGGATAGTTCATCGCGGAATCGAACTGGTCGCCCTGCAGCCACGGCGTCGCTTCGTGCCACAGCTCGCCCACGATATAGGCGTCGGGCTTGGCCGTCTTGACAGCGGTGCGGAATTCGCGCCAGAAGCGGTGATCCACTTCGTCCGCCACGTCCAGCCGCCAGCCGTCGAAGCCGATCTCGCCGATCCAGTAATGCGCCGCTTCGAGCAGGTACTTTTTGACCTCGGGATTCCCGGTGTTGAACTTCGGCATATTCGGCTCGAAACTGAACGTTTCGTACGTCGGGATGCCGTCTTTTACGTCAACCGGGAATTCGCGGACATGGAACCAGTCGGCGTAGGCGGAGTCCGAGCCGTTTTCCTTGACGTCGACGAACGGCTTGAACGTCCGGCCGGAGTGGTTGAACACGGCGTCCAGCACGACGCGAATACCGCGTCCGTGGCATTCTTCGATCAGGCGTTTGAGCGTGTCGATATCGCCGAAATGCGGATCGAGCTGCAAATAATCTTCCGTGTCGTATTTGTGGTTGCTCGGCGCTTTGAAGATCGGGGTGAAGTAGAGCGCGTTGACGCCCAGGTCGGTCAGGTAATCGAGGTGCTGGCGCACGCCTTCCAGATCCCCGCCGAAAAAGTTGTCCGTCTCCGGCTTGCCGCCCCACGGCTGCACGTTCTCCGGATCGGTCGACGGATCGCCGTTGGCGAAGCGCTCGGGAAAGATCTGGTAGAACACGGCGTTCTTCGCCCAGTCCGGCGTTTGCAGCACGTCTTCCGGATTGATATAGGCGATCTCGTAGAAGTCGTCCGAATTGGTGCGCTCCTCGAAATGGAAACCGTCTTCGTTCATCCATACCTGCTCGCTGCCGCTTTCCAGCTTGAAGCCGTATTTCAGCCTCCGGTACGGCGGCTTGATATCGCATTCCCAGTAATCGAACAGCGCGTCGGACGCAAAAATGCGCATCGGCGTTTCGCCGCGCGTGCGCTCCCACGCGTATTTGTCTCCGCCAACCACGTACACGCGCTCCACATCGTCTTTTTTCGTGCGGATACGCAGTTGAATCGTTTCGTTGTCGATCGTGTAAGCCCAGTTCATCTTCGGCCGGTGTTCTATCGCTTCAAGCAGCATGGGGGTCCCTCCAGGAATAGGTTTGATAGGAATTGCGGTAAACAGCGGCGCAAACGTTTTGTTCGACCGACACGATGGTATACCCACAAAAAAGTAAAGGAGAAACAATGCACTTCAGCGAATTTGAAGACGCGCTCTAAACTCAATAAAAGACTTTGAACTCGCTGTCGTTGAGAATTCGGTCCACTAGATCTTCAACGGAGAAGTTTCCAATGCCGGCTTCGATCATATTCCCGTCCACATAGTGAACTTTGATACGGCCTTGAGATACCTTTTGCATCAGCTCAATCATCCCGGTTCGCTCGGTCAGCAGTCCGCGGCGGTGCATCCGTCCAAGCAGGGTGGCAGTCGTCAGCTGATGCAGTTTTTCCCTGGCATAGTTGCGTTCAAATTGAGCCAGCGCATCGATAACCGGGGATCTGGCTTTTAGATCGTCGCTGAACAAGACAAATTTTCCGCGGTTAAGCTGGGAAAGAAAGATGGCGGCCAAAAGAATCAATTCTTCCGCCAGACTGTCGCCGCTGGTTTTGAGACTGCGCGCATGAGTAAAAAAAGGCTCAACCAGACAAGTTTGTCCATTTCCTTCTTTTAACAGGTCTATTTTACGGGGGAACGATTGAATGGCATAGTGGACAGCTCCTTTGTTTCGAGAAAGAGCTTTAATGCCGAAACCCAAAATCCGATTGGCTTCGCCCGCTTTGACGATCCGCAATTCCCTGACAATATCCCAGATCCATTCCTCGTCGAGCAGCAGCACGGGAAGACCGGAAGAATGAAGTTCTTGCAAATATCCCAACTGAGCAGCATGGATATGACCGACTCCGTTCATCAACTCCATCAAGACGGTCCGGGTGACGATAACAAGCGCCCGCTCTTCGTTCAAATAATCGATCACGCATTGGCGGTTATCGGAATTGGAATGGTGCAGGATCGAACAGGTGTCGTAAAAATAATAAGTGTTTCGCGTTAGAAACGCATCGACGACGTCGGCTTTGACATAAATCAGCAGGCTTTGCATATCGGAAAAATTAGAAGGGGTATGCGTGTAGACTTTAGTCATGGTTGAAGCGGATTTGTTCGTACAGGGTTTGGATCGTTTCCATAATCCGGGTATGGTTGTATGTCGACATGATCTCGTTTTGATTGAGCTTGTCCCCTTCTCTTGCCAGCAAACTCATCAATCTGCCAAAATCGTCGTTCATGGTCGGAAGCAGCGTTTCCCGGTTCAACCAGCATTCGTCGAACAGCGTGTAGATGCGCCTTGTATCGTATTCCAGCAGTTCTTTGGCTTGGTCCGCGCTTTCCCAAATCTTTAATTCGTACAAACGAAGCAAAACGGCGGCAAAAGGCGCTTCGAAGTAGTGCATGAGATGAGCGACCTGCTTATCCGCTTCCGGATAATGCGAACCGTAATGGTGGGCCATGGTGCGGAAGTCGGTTTCCGGCATAAGCAGACTGGCCGCGAACAAATTCGCTCTGCCTTCGTTCGCGTGATAAAGATAGTCCTGGTTGAGATGCACTTCCCGAACTTCGTTGATATGCTCGGGGGTTCCGTGCAGAACGTGGTAAATATCGTGGCAAAAAGCGAAGTTCATGCTGCAGCGGGGCTGACTGGAGTTTAGAAGCAGATATTGACCGTCCGGCGTTTTAAAAAAACAAGCTCCGAAATCCGGATCGCGCATAGGAATTTCGATCTTGAACACGCCCAGTTTTTCTCCGATTTCTTTCATGAGTTTGGGAATGTCTCCGTCCCAAATTTTACGTTCCTTGAATTCTTTCAGCGCGGCTTCGACTTCCGCTTCGTTTTGATGATTGCGTTGAATAATTTCCCGAAATCGCCGCCAGTCCATCTTATTCTCCTCCGTATTGAAGCCTGCTCAACTTCTTTTCCGCCCCGAGGATGGCATGAACATTCTCCAACAGTTCGAATACTTGATTGGCCAGCCGCTTTTTGTCCGCGTCCGGCGTCCCCATATAGAATCCGATCGCGTGCGGTTCCAGGTCGTCTTCGGAAGCGGGCGGTTGAAGCTCTACCGATTCGTTCAGGAAAAAGGCGATTTCTTTGTCCAGTGCGCGGGCCAGAGCTTTCATGTCGGTTTGGGTCGCATCCTGTTTGCCGTTAATCAAGCGTGAAAATTTATTGGTATCCATTCCGGCAAGACGGGCGATCGCAGCATGTTTAAACCGGTAATGATGTAGGTACACTTTCACATTTTGCATAAACGTCATATTTCTCAACTCCTTAAAGTGTATCATGAAATGATACAAATATTACTTTAATAGATTTTATCATGAATGATATTCCGATTTAAAGTTATTCCAGATTTTTTGTATTATTTTTTGAGTTTTTTTGTATGGATACCGAAACAAAAAGAAAAAGCCGCTCCTTTCGGAGACAGCTTCAAAGATTGAATAATCGCTGTGCTACAGCGGCATCAAATCGCGGTTCTTGGCCGACTTGCGGCACTCTTTGCATACGCCGACCAGGCGGCCGTAATCGTTCATATAGAAGCCGAGCTTATCGGTCTTCTTCTGGCATGACGAGCAGGTCTGCGGGCTTGCTCCGGCGGACTTGGGCACGAATCGCCGGATCTCCGCGCCGGCTGCCGGCACGGCGGTCCGCTTGGCGGTTACGCCGGCGTCCGGCAGCGTACCGTTTCTCAGCGCTTCCTGGGCGCTGCGCAGCTTGCGGCGGCGGACCGCGGCGAGATCCACGACGTTGCCGGCGCTGCGCCGGCGTCCGAACCGGCTGACATACAGAAACGCGGCGGCGCCGGCAAGCACGGCCGCTCCCAGCAGAAACAATATGGCGATAGGCATCATAAACGCTCCCCTCATCGGATGTTGGACGATCGATTATTTGAATGGACGAGACGTCGAATAATAAGAGATGTGTGAAAAACGTAAACCTTATTACCCTTTAGCAGGGCCGGAAGAAACGGGACTTTTTCGGGAAAAAGGATTTTGGCGCGCGCCGGCGAATGTGCCGAAAAGCGGTAATCCTGCTATGATGGACATGCCGGAATTAAGAGAGTAAGCCGGGCGCCGAATCGCGGACACGCGGGAACGAACAAGGCGCGCGGAATTTGGAGGCGGAATTCCATGCAAACGCAAAAAAGCATTTTATATATCGAAGACGAACGGGAAATCGGCGAATGGGTGGTGCGGAACCTGGAAGAGCGCGGCTACCGCGTGGTCTGGCTGGAGAGCGGGGACGGCGCCGCGCAGGCGGCCGGGGAATGCGACGCGGCGGTGCTGGACATCATGCTGCCGGGCCTCGACGGCTTCACGGTCGGCCAGCGGCTCAAGCGCGATCGCCCGGAGCTGCCGGTCATGATGCTGTCGGCGCGCACGGCGATCGACGACAAGCTGGAAGCGCTGCGCTTCGCCGACGATTACCTGACCAAGCCGTTCCACCCGGACGAGCTGGCCGCGCGGATCGAGGTCATGCTGCGCCGCTCCGCTCCGGCCGAACCGGAAGCGCGCCGCATCGGGCATCTGCTCGTGTACGAGCACGAGAACCGGGTGGTCGATTCGGAGAGCGGCGAAGAGATTGCGCTGACGGGCAAGCAGTTTCATATCTTTATGTTCTTCCTGCGGCATCTGGGGCAGATCCTGACCAAAGAGCAGATCTACGAAGCGGTCTGGGGCGAGCCGTATATGGAAGGCGACAAGACGCTGATGGTGCATATCCGGTATTTGCGCGAAAAAATCGAGCGGGACCCCGGCAGTCCGGCGATCGTGGAAACGATTCGCGGCATCGGCTACCGGGTGCGCGGATAGGAGGGGGACGCCGTGAAATTTCGCGAGTCGCTGATGGCGCGCTACCTGATGCTGATCGGCTTCGCCATCTTCCTGCTGCCGGTGCTGCTGCTGCTGACGATGGCGATCTATGTGGGGTACAGTTATTTCTTCTGGCAGCCGGAAGCGCCGAGGGATCGCCCGGATAGGGTCGTGCGTTCGCAGCTCGAAAGCGACTGGCACGAACTTGCGGCCGGGCTGGACGGAGAGGACGCGGCGGCGGTCGAAGCGGCGCTGGCCGCTTATCGGAGCAAGCATCCGTCCGTCGAGACGGCTTATATCGACGCGGCCGGCCGTACGGCGTTCGAGCAGCCGAAGCGCGGCGATCTGCCCGAAGTCTGGACGCCGTCCTGGACCGCCGAATTCATGAAGCGGGCGACGCTGTACACTTCGAAGACGTTTACGGTGGTTGCTTTTGTCGGGGAAAAAGACGATCCGGCGAGCGACGAGCGGCAGGGGTTCGTCGTGGCGCGGGTGCCGGTAAACCTGACCGTCGCGTCGGTGCCGGACCAGGAAGCGCGCATTACGCAGGTGTTGTTCGTGCTGCTGTTCGTGCTGCTTCTGCTGCTGTTCGCTTTTCTGTCCTGGACATTCTTCTACCGGATTCGCAAACGGCTGGTCCGGCTGCAAACGGCGATGACCGCCTACGACGAAAGCGGCATGCCGCTGCCGGTCTCGCCGGGCAAGCGCCGCGACGAAGTGGCCGCGCTGGAAGACACGTTCAACGAAATGGTGGAGAAGCTGCGCGCCGGGCGGCAGCGCGAGCGCGAGGAAGAAGAGCTGCGCAAGCGGCTGATCGCCAATCTGTCGCACGATCTGCGCACGCCGCTGACCGTCGTGCGCAGCCACGCCTATTCGCTGGAGTCCGAGCCGCTCGGCGAGCGCGGACGTCAATCGCTGTCGCTGATGGCGGGCAAGCTAGACGATCTGGGCGGCCTGATCGACAACCTGCTGTCGTATACTCTGATCGCCGCCGGTCGCTATCCGATGGTGCTGGAAGACACCGACGTGCTGCGCCTCGTGCGCACGGCGGCCGCGCAGTGGTACCCGGTATTCGAGAAGAACGGCATGGAAGTCGATGCCGATCTGCCCGAGGACGCGCTGGTCTGGCGCGTCGACCGGGAATGGTTCGTCCGCATCCTGGACAACCTGTTCCAGAACGCGGTGCGCCACGCGAAGACGGGCCGCTACATCGGCCTGTCGCTCGGGCCGCCCGACGCGCGGGGGCGGCGGAGCTTGCGGGTCCGGGACAAAGGCCCGGGGCTGGGGAATAGCGGCACGGCCGCGGAAGAGGCGGCGGCGCAGGCGGACAAGCCGGCTGCAGGCGGCGGCCGGAAGTCCTGCCAGGCTTCCGCCGCCGGAGCGGGCATCGGTTTGTCGATCGTGGATCTGATGATCCGCGAGATGGGGATGAGCTGGAGCATGGAAAGCGGCGAAGGCGGGACGGTCGTCACGATCCGGCCGTTCGGGGCGGAACGGGCTTCGCTGCCCGGCGCGTCCGAGGCCGACGCTAACGGAAGCGGGCGACGCTAATCGCCGTTTTTTGGACCGGTTCCAGGGCTAACGGAACGGAGCGCTCTTATTCGCCTGCCGGCGAAGCTTTTCGGCCGTAAATCGAGCGCTTAGCGTCTCCAGGTTCCGTTAGAATTCCTAAGCGGGCAAAACGAGTCGTTTAAGGCCGCTGAGTTCCGTTAGAGCGGAAACGGAAACGGAAACGGAAGCAGAGGCGAAGACGGAAACGGAAACGGAAACAGAAACGGAAGCAGAGACAGAGACGATGGCAACCGGGCGCCGACGTCGGCGGTCTGTATGAGTGATACGCCGGAAAAAGCCGCGGAAAATCGGTACAGCGGAACGCAATACGCGTAGTCGAAGCGGAGAAGCGCTGGATAGCGGCCTCAACGGGCCGCGTCCGGCGCTTTTTTTGCCGAAAGCCCGAACAGATACGCCGCTTTTTGTATACCATCCGCTGCCTCGACACATGCTACTCGCTGCATACCGGGCTACCCCTCCCCGCGCCAATTCTTGTGCATGGATCACTGAATCGTTTACTTGCAGCCCTTTTTCACATTCGCCGCTCGATACACTCCTGTCGTTTGTTCTCCTGCCGATCCGCCTGCCGCGCATACTCTTCATTCGTTCATGCACACCCCGACCTCCCCTATACACACCCGCTGTTTATAAACGCACCTCTCCTTCTATACACACCTCGATCCCCCGCATCTAATACGCTTCCCGCATTTTTCGAACAGCATTTATTGCTCGTCTCCCCGTGCCCAAACCCTTGCTGCTGTGCGGTTTTCCGCGTTTTGTACTCCCTTTTCCCAATCGGCGTCTTTACTTTTTTAGCAAAAACGTTTGACAGAATTCCCCACTCGTAATATAGTGTGCATATAGACATACACACTAATCACTGTGCAGGCACACTTCGATTCCGTTCGCCGGACGACACGCCTGTGCGGAAACGATAAAACGGCGCGCGGAAGCGCGAAGGGAGATATTGCGATGACTTTGGAGATCAGAAACCTGGGCAAACGATACGGTGACAAAACGGTTGTGGACGGCGTTTCGCTAACGGTCAGGGAAGGCCAGGCGTTCGGGCTGCTGGGCGGCAATGGGGCGGGCAAAACGACGACGATCCGCTCGGTGCTGGGGCTGCTCGAATACGAACAGGGCGAGGTGCTGTGGAACGGGAAAAATTTTGCCGCCAACCGCCCGAGCATCGGCTATCTCCCGGAAGAGCGCGGGCTGTATCCCAAGGAGACGGTGAGCGAGCAGCTGCTGTACCTGGCCCGGCTGGAAGGAATGAAGAAAGCCGCGGCGCAGCAGGCGCTGAAGGGCTGGCTGGAGCGTCTGGACATCGCGGAGCACGAACACAAACGCGTCGAACAGCTGTCGAAGGGCAATCAGCAGAAGGTACAGATCATCTCGGCGCTGCTGCACGATCCCGAGCTGGTCATCCTGGACGAACCGTTCAGCGGGCTCGACCCGGTCAACTCGGATATGCTGTCTTCGGTCGTCAAGGAAGAGCTGGCCCGCGGCAAGGCGATGATTTTCTCCAGCCACCAGATGATGCAGGTCGAGCAGTTCTGCGAAGACATCTGCATTTTGAAAAAAGGAATCGTGCAGATCGACGGCCGCCTGGACGACATCAAGCGCTCGTACGGACGCAGCAGCCTGATTCTGCGCAGCGAAGCGGATCTGGCCCCTGTGCTGCAAGCCGGCGGATACGAAGGGACCAAGCGCGGAGCCGGAGAATGGGCGCTCAAGATCGACAGCGAAGAAGAAGCGTTCGGCCTGATGCGGCGCTTGGCGCAGGAAGGCGTGCCGCTGCTGAAATTCGAGATCAAGGAACCGACGCTGCACGAAATCTTCATTGAAAAGGTGGGGGAAGCGGTATGAATAAAATGTGGACCGTCCTGGCATATTCGTTTAAGGAAAGAATCCGTTCCAAGTCGTTCAAAGTGATGACGCTGATCGTGATCGCCGCCATCCTGCTGCTCACGCAGCTGCCGAAATGGCTGGGCGGAGGCGGGGAAGCGCAAACGCAGGGAACGGTCGCCGTGATCGACGAATCGAACCTGAACCTGACGGCGGAAGGGCTGTCCGGGAACGTCTCGCCGCTGTATACCTGGCAGGTGCTGCCGGCCGAAGAGCTGGACGCGCAGACCGCCCTGCTCAAAGACGACAAGCTGGAAGGCGTCGTGCGGGTGAACGCCGGGGACGGCGCGCCGCAGGTGACTCTCGTGGTCGACAAGAGCGAAGACGCTTCGTTTGCGCAGCCGCTGATGAGCTATGTGGGACAGGCGTACACGGCCTCCGAAGTCGGCAAGCTGAATCTGGACGCCGGCGAGGCGCGGCAGATCACGGCGCCTCCGGTGCTCGATCTGCAGGAACTGAACGCGGGCGGCAAGTCGTTTGCGGAAACGTTTATGCCGGTGTATCTGCTGCTGTTCCTGCTGTACTTTATGATCTACCTGTTCGCCGGCAACGTCGCGACTTCGATCTCGGTCGAAAAAGGCTCGCGCATCAAAGAAATCCTGATTACCAAAGTCAGTCCCGGCCAGCTGCTGACCGGCAAACTGCTCGGCGTGGGGCTGGCGGGCATCCTTCAATTCGCGCTGATCTTCGGCGTCGGCGCGGCTCTGATCCGGTTCGCCGGAGGCGGCGAAGGGATCAGGCTGGGCGCGTTCAGCGTCGACTTCTCGATTCTGGGCGGCGGAACGCTGGCCGTAACGGCTCTGGTGTTCGTGCTCGGCTACTTCTTCTACGCGGCGCTGTTCGGCGCGGCCGGTTCGCTGGTCAGCCGCAGCGAGGAGCTGAACCAGGCGATCATGCCGGTATCCATCCTGCTGATGGCTTCGTTCTTCGCCGGCATGATGAGCATGAACGACCCGAACGGCACGCTGGCCGTGGCCGGCTCGTACATTCCGTTTCTGACGCCGCTCGTGCTGATCGCCCGGGTGGGCGCGGGCGAGCTGGCCCCGATGGAAATTATGGTACCGCTGCTGATCCTGGCCGCTTCGACCGTGCTGGTCGCCTGGCTGTCGTCCCGCATCTACCGCGCCGGCGTGCTGCTGTACGGCCAGAAGCCTTCGCTCGGCATGATGCTCAGAGCGCTGGGATCGGGCAAACGCGGTCCGGCGGTATCGGCTTCGGCGGGCGGCAAGACGACATCGGGAATGTGAGATTTTTGCAGGCAAGAAACAAAGCGGAAACATGGGGCGTGCGGAAAGCACGGGAATTTCCGGAGAAATCTCGGACGCGGATTTTATAAAAAACGGAAACCGTTCGGGAAATGGAACGTTTTAACAAGTGTTGGGTGTTTTACACAAGTCGGACGGGAAGCGGAAATTCAAAAAATAGCTTTAAGGGAGCGATGAAGATGTACGAATACGATATTGTGCAGATCGACATGAACGGCTGGAAAGGCCAACCGAAGCTGGACCATCACCAGATCGTCCATGCTCATGCCCGCGAAGGCTGGAGACTGGTTCAGCTGTTCTCGCCCCCGGCGGCGGGATTCGGTTCGTCGACATTCATGGAGCTGTATTTCGAACGGGAGATCAAGGCGTAGCCGGAAAACGAGTTCGAAAACACCGGATTGCAGAAACCCGCTCGCTTCGGCGAGCGGGTTTCTTGTTAAGCCGGGGCGGGACGGTTCAAGCGCGCCGGAACCCGTTCCGGGGGAGGCGGGAAAACCGGCCGTCCGCCGCTTCGCGGCGCAGGCGTATGCGCAAAGCGTCCGTGGAGAGAGGCCGCTCTATATTCGATCCGGTTAAGGAGGATTCGTTCATGTTCAGAAAGATCGTTACGCCGCTGATTGCGGCGGCCGCCGGATTCGTGATCGTCTGGACGGCGGCGGGATTGGCGGGAAGCGGCAGCCGCGGAGCCGCAGCGGCCGAATCGGCGTGGAATACGGCCGGTGCGTTTGGCGGCTGGCCGCTGCCCGCCGCGCTGGTCGCAGCCGCGATGATCGCGATGACCGCGATTCTGGTGCACGAGATCGGCCATATTCTCGGCGCGCTGGCGGTGCGCAGCCGGGTGACCCGGCTGTACTGGGGGCCACTGATTTTTCTGTTTAAGGAGCGCCGGGTGCGCTTTACGGTCAAGAACAAGTATTTCTTCGGCGCGATGCAGACGGATATCCGGGAATACAAGGATGAAGCCGCGTTCGGCCGGGCGATCCGGGCGCAGCGGATCGTCTGCATGGCCGGTCCGGCGTTCAGCCTGGCGACCGGGCTGGCCGCTTATGCGTCGGCTGCGCAGCTGTGGAGCGCGGCCGGTCTGTACGGGCTGCTGTCCGCCGGCATCGGGCTGGCGACGCTGTTTAGCGACGGCGTGCAGGCGCTGCTGCTCGGTCGCCGGAATTGCGCGCTGGCGAGCGCATGGGCGATGCTGATCCAGGGCGAAAGGCTGGACGGGCATAAACGGGCTTTTCTGCGCGGCATAAGCGTCCGCTATTTGCGGGAGCTGGCGGACCGGCCAAGTCCGCCGAAGGGGCGCGAACTGCACGATCTGCATCTGCTGTATTACGTTAAGCTGATGCGGGAGCCGGAGCCGGAGGCGGCGTCCGGAGCGGGAGCGAAGCGGGCGGACAATATTGCCGCGGCCGGCCGGACACCGGGCGACGGCCCGGCAGCGGATGCCGCCGCGGCGGCGGACGTTCCGGCCGATTCACCGGAAGCGATCTTGACCCGGGAGCTGGAGGAGTCCTGGCCTCCGCCGTCCAATACAGCCAAAATGCAGCGCGACGCAATGCTTATGGTGCTGGGCGAAGAAGTCGTTCGGCTGTGCGAAGCCGGCGAGCGCGAAGCGGCCGAAGCGCTGCTGCAACGCCTCGGCGGCCGGGCGAACAAGCCGTCGCCGCTGCTGCTGAAGGCGCGCGCTTTCTCGCAAGACTCGGCCGTCCTTGCCGGCGAATACATAACGACGATCCGCGCGATGAGCGGCGATATGGCTTCGTTCGAAGCGTTTGCGCGGTTCGAGGAGGAAAGGCTGCGCGGCTGCGGACTGCTTTTTTAAACCAAATTTAAACTTGAAGCGCCCCGGTCTTTAACCTTGCCTCTGTATCATGGGAACCAACGATAAAGAAACCAGAGGTGAGGGATATGACCGAAATGATGATCGAAACCCGGAACTTGACGAAGAAATACAAAGGAACCCGAGCGGTGGACGCGCTTAATCTGGCGATTCCCCAAGGAGAGATTTACGGATTCCTGGGCCCGAACGGGGCGGGCAAAACGACGACGATCCGCATGCTGCTCGGCCTGATCAAGCCGAGCAGCGGCATTGTGCAGATCTTCGGGCAGGACTTGCGGCGCGAACGGATCAAGATTCTGCGCCGGGTCGGCTCGCTGGTCGAATATCCGTCGTATTACGGACATCTGAACGCCGTGGAGAATCTGGAAACGATCCGCCGCATCCTGAACGTGCCGAAGAATCGGATCGACGAAGTACTGCGCACCGTCGGATTGACCAAGGACGCCAAGCGCGCGGTCAAAGGCTATTCGCTCGGCATGAAGCAGCGGCTCGGCATCGCGTCGGCGCTGCTCGGCAGCCCCGAACTGCTGCTGCTCGACGAACCGACCAACGGCCTCGACCCGTCGGGGATTCTGGAAATTCGCGAGCTGATCAAAAGAATGCCGAAAGAGCAGGGCATTACGGTGCTCGTGTCCAGTCACCTGCTGAGCGAAGTCGAGCAGATGGCGACCGGCGTCGGCATCGTCAACCAGGGGCGGATGATCTTCCAGGACAGTATTCCCAACCTCCAGCGCAAAGCGGGCAGCGAAATTCATATCGCGCTGTCGGAGCCGGACGCGGGACTGATTACGGCGCGCGAACTGGGCTGCTTCCCGCGGCTGGACCAGGGCAAGCTGGTGTTCAAAGGCATCGGGAACGAAGAGATCGCCCGGCTGGTCGCGGCTCTGGTGGACGCCCGGCACAGCATTTACCGGGTCGAAGAGCGGCGCAAATCGCTGGAAGACCTGTTCCTGACGATGACGAGCGGAGCAGGCGCAACGGCGGAAACCAACGGGGAAGCCGGAACTTCCGCCGGCGGCGCGCCGAGAGCGGCGGGCCTTCCAAAGGAGGCGGCGCAATGATCGGACAACTGCTTGCGACCGACCTGCTCAAGATGCGCCGCACCGGCATCTGGTGGATCGTGTTTATCGGACCCGCGGGACTTGCCGCCATGCAGGCGCTGAACTTCGGCCTCCGCTACGACTATCTGGTGCTGGATCAATACAAGTCCGATCCCTGGGCGGGACTGCTGAGCAGCGTGGGCAGTTTCGTGCCGATCGCGATCTACCTGGCGATGACCCTGCTGATGTCGATGATTGCCAGTATCGAGAACCGGCAGAATTCCTGGAAGCAGACGCTGGCACTGCCGGTCAAGCGCTCGCAGGTGTTCGCTTCGAAATTTCTGTGCTGCCTGGTTCAACTGCTCGCGGCCTGCGTGCTGCTGTCCGTGTCCATCGTAATCGTCGGCCTTGCGCTGCGGCTGCCGGGAGAGATTCCGTACTTCGATCTGCTGACGCTCGGGTTCTATCCGCTGCTGGCTTCGCTGCCGCTGCTCGGATTTATGCTCTGGGCGGCGCTGACGCTGCGCAACCAGGCGATCCCGATCTCGCTCGGCATTGCGGCTTCGCTGGTATCCGTATTCGGCGGTTCGCTGAGCGAAGCGATCCCGCTGTCGTGGCCGTCGCTGGTCGTGGCCGGGCAAGAAACGTTCCTTTTTATGGGACTGGGCGTCGCTTTGTTCGCGGTGCTGTATCTGCTGGGCTCTATCCACTTTTCGAGAAAGGATGTGGCGTAAATGAATCAATGGATAGCGGCGCTCCGCAGCGAGCGCATCAAACTGGGCCGCTCCCAGATCCTGCTGCTGGCGGTGATCGATCCGCTGCTGTGCGGCGCCATCGGCTTGTTCGCCAACATCCCGGGTACCGAAGAAGGCTGGCTGGCGCTGCTGCTAGTGATGAGCCTGCTGCACGCGATGCTGTTTCTGCCGGTAATGACGGGAATCTTCTCGGCGTTCGTCTGCCGCTACGAGCACGCCGGAGGCGGATGGAAACAAATCCTGTCGCTGCCGGTATCGCGAAACGCGCTGTATCTGGCGAAGCTGTTCGTGGTAGGGGGAACGCTGGCGCTGAATCAGCTGCTGTTTCTGGCCGCCGTCCTGGCTGCCGGATTGTTCAAAGGCTTCGACCTGTCGCTTATACCGTGGGAATTGTTTGCGCCCAGACTGATCGGGGGATTTGTAGCCTGTCTGCCGCTGGCCGCGCTGCAGTTGTTCGTGTCCACGATGTGGAGCAGCTTCGCCGCGCCGCTCGTGCTGAATGTGATCTTTACCATCCCGAATATCCTGGTCGCCAATTCGTCGGAGATCGGTCCGTATTATCCGTGGGCCCAGCCCATGCTGGCGATGATGCAGGCCGGCGGGGAGTACGACTTCGGCGCGTTCGCGCTGCCGCTGGAGAACCTGATGATTACGGTCGGAGGAAGCTTCGTGCTGTTTCTGGCCGCGGGAATGGTGTATTTCAATCGCAAGGCGGTGTAACGAGCGGCATTCAAATAGACGCCCAACCCAACTTTTTTGCCGGGAAAGGCGTTTATTCGGTATAAGGGGGAACGTTCGATGGTTTCAAAACGAATACTCGGCTTTGCCGCCGCCGCTTTTCCGATGCTCGTCTTTGTTCGTCCGGCGCACGCCGCGTCGGCGGCGGAAGCATCGGCCGCGGTCGGCGACAGCGGATTTCCGGTCTTCTGCGTTTCTTTGGTTCTTTCCATGCTGCTGATGTTCGGGATTTTTGCGCTGATTCGGAAAGGATCGAGGAAGAAGTAAGGCGGCTGCGCGCTGCGGTTTACTCTTCCAGTACCGTAAATTCCATAGCGAGAAAAAAAGGAGTCAGCGGGTAAAAATAACTTACTTCGACCCGCTGCCCGGCATGGAGATCTTCGATGCGAAGCAGTTCTTTACGCGCAGCGTCGGTCTGGCGGTACATATGCTTATCCGGTACGGACGAATAAACGGAATCTATAGGGCTTAGCGCCGGATCGAGCCGACGGTGTCTGATACGGATTTTTTATTCGGATTGTCGAGAAACGATTTGATGTAAACATAATGAAGTAGACTCGATTGGAATGAAAGGTCGGGGAAGGGGCTTGAGAAATAAAGCGAGCCGCAGGACGAATCTCAAATAGCTGCGTATATACTCTTATTCAGGCATGATCTTACGTTTTCGAGAAAATAACCGCGCCTATACACTTATTTCAAGCTTTTTCGCTTCGATTTGGCCTTTGGCTCCCGAATAAGTGTACCTGCGTCGCTATTTAAAGAAACGGAAGCGTTTCGCCGAAAATAATTGTACCTGTGCCGCTATTTTCCGTTTGGAACCCTACCCGGTTTTCTCGACACCCTGAAATAAAAAATCCGCCGCAAGGGTTGCTTGCGGCGGATTTTTTTATTGTGCGTTTACGGGCCAACTGGCGAAATCGTACCGGAAGTTGCGGAAGCCGGAGTACCGGACAGACCGCGGGAATCTTTTGGCGTGACTTCGAACTTAATCGTTTTGCCGGAATCGGCTTCAACCAAAACATAAGTCTTGTTGGTTGCACCGGTGATTGCTGTCGGCGTGCCGCCATTTACGCGGTACCATTGGAACGTCGAACCCGACTCGGTGTCTCCAGTGTCCGGATCGGTGAAGGTGTAGCTGCCGGTAAGCGTTTGTCCGACTTGAGTCGTGCCGGAAATCGTAACGCTCGAAGCGGTTGGAGCCCGGTTAGCGGCAGCAATCGTTGTCGAAGTTGCCGAAGACGCGGTACCGGCCAGTCCATGAGAATCTTTCGGTGTAACTTCAAACTTCACCGTTTTGCCGGAATCGGCAGCGACCAGGGTATAAGTGTCGTTGGTTGCGCCGGTGATGGCCGTCGAGGTAGCGCCGTCTATACGGTACCACTGGAACGTCGTTCCGGTTTCGGCGTCGTTATCCGCATCGGCATACGTGTAGCTGCCGGTCAGCACTTGTCCGACCGTAGTTGTACCGGAGATCGAAACGGCGGTAGCTGTCGGAGCCTGGTTGGCCGCGGCAATCATCGTCGAAGTTGCGGATGCCGGAGTGCCGGCTTCGCTATAAGAATCCTTCGGCGTTACCTCGAATACGACTTTTTTACCCGCGTCGTCGGAAGTCAGGGTATAGGTTTTAGCGGTTGCGCCGCTGATTACCGCTTGTGTATTGTCACTGTTGACGCGATACCATTTGAAAGTCGTACCCAGTTCGCTGTCGCCGTCCGGATCGGTGAAGGTGTAGCTGCCGGTCAGCGGCTCTCCGACTTTGGCGGTGCCGGAAATCGTTACATCGGCAGCCGTCGGCGCATGATTGAGCGCTTTAACCGTCGCGGTCGGGTCCGAAATCCCGACTTGACCGGTCTTGTCGCGAGAGTCTTTCGGTGTTACCTGGAAAATGATCTTATAGTCTACATCGCTGTCGGTCAGCGTATAGGTCAGGGAAGTCGCTCCCGTAATGAGTTCAGGTGTATGGTTTTCCATCACGCGGTACCATTCGTATGTCGATCCTTTTTCCGTATCGCTGTCCGAATCGGCGAAGGCGTAGCTGCCGGTCAGCGTCTGACCCGCTTCCGGGTTTCCGGTAATCTTAACATTGGAAACGGTAGGCGCGTGGTTAGCTGCTTGCACTACGGCGGAAGCGCTCGAAGCGGTCGCCGTGCCCGTCTTGCCGCGGGAATCTTTCGGCGTGACTTTAAATATAAGCTGCTGATTCAGGTCGTCGGAAGTCAACGTATACGTCTTGCTTGTTGCGCCGACGATTGGGGATTTGTCATCGCCGATGTTGTGAATGTTATGATCGACCCGGTACCACTGGTAGGTAGAACCCGACTCCGTATCGCCCAGATCCGGATCGCTGAAAGTATAGCTGCCGGTCAGCGTTTTCCCGACTTCGGTCGTTCCCGTAATCTCAATATAAATTATGCTCGGCGCGCGATTGAGCGGGGCCACTGTATCCGACAAGGCCGATGCCGGAAGGCCGGCTTTGCCGCGCGAATCGTTGGTTTTGACTTCAAATTCGACTTTTCGGCCGGCCTCGTTCGGAGTCAGCGTATAAGAAATGCCGGTCGCTCCGCCGATTGCGCTGCGGTCTCCTTTTTGATCCACCGAATACCATTGAAACGAAGTGTCCATTTCCGTATCGCCGAGGTCGGCATCGTTGAACTTGTAGTCGCCGGTCAGCGTTTGTCCGACTTCGGCGGTGCCTGTAATTTTAACGCCGCTCAGGAAAGGTGCATTATTGTTCTCCTGCACGACTTTGGAAACAGCGCCGTCGGCTGCTCCCGACTTGCCGCGGGCATCCCGTGGAGTTACCACAAAAGCGATTCGTTTGCCGACGTCTTCCGGAGTAATCTTGTAAGAGCGGCCGGAAGCTTTGGGAATTTGAACGTAAGTCTTGTCGTCGTTGACCCGATACCAGCTCACCGTAGTATTCTGTTCCGCATCGCCGTCCGCGTCGTAGTACGTATAGCTGCCGACAAGGGTTTCGCCGACGATCGCGCTGCCCGTTATTTGTACTTTGGAAGCCGCAGGCGCCTGGTTGACCGGTGTCGGGGAAGGCGTCGACGGCGAAGGCGTAGGCGTTGTAACCGGCATTGGCGCAGGTGTCGGAACAGGCGCGGGCGTCGGCGTCGGAACCGGGTTAGGTACCGGAGTCGGTACAGGCGTTGGCTGAGGTGCCGGTACTGCCGCCGTTTCTTTGGCTTTATAGGTGCGAACCGCGACGACCGCGACTTCTTCGCGGTTGCTGACGGCGGTCGGATTGAACTTGCCGCCGGTGCCGGCCATCAGGCCGGATTTGACTGCGCTTGCCACATATCGGGATGCCCAGTCGTGAATGGAGCCGGCATCTGCGAATTGGGACAGCGCAGAAGAATTTTCTTCAACAGGAATGTTAAGCGCTTTGACGATCACGACGGCCAGCTGCTCGCGGGTCAGCGTTTGTTTGGGATTGAAGGCTCCGTTTCCGCTGCCCAGCATGATTCCCGCTTTTTTGACAGCTTCGATGTAAGGAACGCTCCACTGATCTTTGGAAACGTCTTTGAACGTCGTTGCCGCCGCGGAATCCACGGGAAGCTTTAGAAGCTCGACAATGACTTTCGCCATTTCTTCGCGGGTGATTTGAGCGGCGGGCCGGAAGTTGCCGTCCGTGTCCCCCGTCAATAAGTTCAGGAGCTGGGCCTGAGTGATCGCGTCGCGCGACCAGGAAGAAGCCTGATTCAAGTCTTTGAATGCGGGCGCGCTTTCGGCTTGTGCGGTTAGCGAACCCATCATGCCTGCTGTAACGAACAAGGATGCGAGTACTTTTTTCGTAGCTTTCAAAGAGCTTCCTCCCCTGATTCCTGATGAATGTCTAATAGCTTAGTAACTTATATCGGGAGCGGTTTCAAAAAATTTATAGATTGCGAAAAATAAAGTTTTGACCAAAAATGTTACAGTGTAAAGAGTTACATACAATATAAAAAGCTCTGCGGAGCGGGTCCGCGGAGCTTGGAGCAAATTAATTATTGAGATTGGAATTGAGAGTTAAGACGGGCGCAGCCAAAAAAGAACCGGGGAAACGGTTTATTTACGTCGGCTGCGATACGCTCTCCAGCCCAGCCCGAATAATTTCGCACGAGCGTTCGAACAGTTCTTTTTCATCGTCGCTCAGGTTGAACTCGATCAGTTCCTCGATGCCGCCGTCGCCGATGATGGCCGGGACGCCGACGCAGACGTCGGTCTGGCCGTATTCGCCGTCGAGGATCGCCGATACGGCGATGATGCGGTGGTCGTCGTTCAGGATCGAACGGACGATATAAGCGATCGCGCTGCCGATGCCGAACTGCGTCGAGCCTTTGCGCGTAAAGATTTCCCAGCCCGCGTCTTTGGTCTTGCGCGCGATGTCGTTCAGGTCGAGATCCGGGAAGCGCAGCTTGTGCTCTTCGACGATCTGGAGAATCGGCTTGCCGCCGATCGTGACGTGCGACCAGGCGACGAACTGCGATTCGCCGTGCTCGCCCATCGCATAACCGTGCACGCTGCGCGGATCGATCCGGAACACGTCGGCGAACAGCGTTTTGAGCCGCGCGGAGTCGATCGAGGTGCCGGTGCCGATCACCCGATGCCGCGGCAGGCCGGACACCTGGGCGGTGATCTGCGTGACGATATCGACCGGATTTGCGGCGACCACGAAGATGCCGTCAAAGCCGCTGTTCATCACGGAAGCGACGATCTCGCGCGTGATGGACGCGGCTTCGGCGATAATATCCATGCGCTTCTGGCCCGCTTTGACATTGGCGCCGGCCGTCAGCACCACGATGTCCGCATCCGCGCAGTCGGCGTAATAACCGGCGCGCACGCGCGTGCGGGTGGAAGTGAAGTCGGCGCAGTGCGACAGGTCGAGCGCCTGGCCGGCGGCATGTTCGTAGCTTCGGCTGACCAGCACGATCTCGTCGCAGATCGACTGGTTGATCATGGCGTAAGCGCAGCTCGACCCCACAAGGCCCGATCCGATAATGACGACTTTGCGATTTTTTTTGCCCATAATCCGGTTCGCTCCTCCGCTTGATTGGAATTGTGAATAAAACCCGCTCCGATACAAAATGTATGAAGGAAAATGCAATTGAGTTTTTACATGAAAAGTTGCGAAAATGCTGCTTTGTTTATTTTAACGGATACGATAAAGCTTGTCAGCATAAAAACGAAGGATTATGTTACAAAACATGACATGTTTGAACGCTGTCGGACAAACTTGATTCGGGTTATTCCGATGGGATAGGGTAGAGAAGAGGCTTAGAGCCGTACAACACAATGGAGGTGCGATCCGCACATGACACAAAATAAACGATTTACGCTGGCAAGCCGTCCGAGCGGGATGCCGACAAGAGACAATTTCGAATTGAAAACGGAAGAAGCGGCGCAGCCGCAGGAAGGGCAGATTGCGGTCGAATCGCTGTATCTGTCGGTCGATCCGTATATGCGCGGCCGGATGAACGACGCCAAATCGTATTCCAAACCGTACGAGATCGGCGGCACGTTCGGCGGCGGAGCGGTCGGACGGGTCACGGAAAGCCGTCATGTCGATTATAAAGAAGGCGATATCGTGCAGGGACACTGGGGCTGGCAGACGCACGCGGCGGTGGACGCCAAGTCGGTCGTGCGCGTCGATCCCGATCTGGCGCCGATCCAGACCGCGCTCGGGGTGCTCGGAATGCCCGGCTTG
The DNA here is from genome assembly GCF_030518235.1 of Saccharibacillus sp. CPCC 101409. Classification (GTDB taxonomy): domain Bacteria; phylum Bacillota; class Bacilli; order Paenibacillales; family Paenibacillaceae; genus Saccharibacillus. The sequence continues at coordinate 150,501 of NZ_JAULSA010000007.1, forward strand.
ACCGCTTACTTCGGTTTGCTGGATATCGGTCGGCCGAAAGCGGGCGAGACGGTCGTGGTGTCCGGCGCGGGCGGAGCGGTCGGCACGATCGTCGGCCAGATTGCGAAGATCAAAGGCGCGCGAGTGGTCGGCATCTCGGGGTCGGAGGAGAAGAACCGCTATCTGTCCGAAGAGCTGGGCTTCGACGCGGTGGTCAATTACAAAGACGGCTCGCTTGCGGAAGCGCTGGAAAAAGCGTGCCCGGACGGCGTCGACGTCTACTTCGACAACGTGGGGGGCGAGATTACCGACGCGGTGTTCCAACTGCTGAACCCGAATGCGCGCATTCCGCTGTGCGGCCAGATTTCGCTGTACAACCTCAAGCAGCCCGAGAGCGGGCCGAGATTCCTGCCGCTGCTGCTGACGCGCACCGCGCTGGTCAAAGGCTTCCTGGTCGGACAGTATCAGGACCGCTTCGCCGAAGCCGTTCCGGAAATGGCAGGTTGGATCAAAGAAGGCAAGCTCAAGTACAGCGAGAATATTATTGAAGGATTCGATCGTACGCCGGAAGCGTTCTTCGGTTTGTTCAGCGGGGAGAATCTGGGCAAGCAGCTGGTGAAGGTGTAAGGGCGATAAGCGGAGCGGGTTGTAACGGAAATAAGCGGAACGAATCGAATAAACAAAAGCAAAAACGCGGCCGGCGCAGATGTTCCGGCTGCGTTTTTTTGATGCTGCCGGCATTGTCGCAGGCAAAACACGAAATTTCGACTAGACTTCGAAATGCGTGAAGACCCAGCGAAAAACCCGTCCATAAGAACGGAAAAACAGTTCTTTTGCATAAAAGATAGTCAATTGGAATCAAAAATACCAAATAGATGAAAATAAAGTGCGTTGTGTGGATATATACAATAGAGAGGAATCAAGACGGGAGGCACGCAACTTGGGAAACGAGCGGTTTATGATCGGCGCGGCGGTCGTGATCTTCGGCAGCGGAGTATTCGGAATTTCGCCGCTGCACCAAGCACTTTCTTCGTTCGGCTGCGAAACGATGCTCCGTCAGGCAGCGGATCACGGAGCGGCGAGCCGCGAACAGGCATCCGGCCTGTCGGTGACGGACTTCGGCGCGGTGGCCAACGACGGCCGGGACGATTACGCGGCATTCGCGGCGGCGGCCGAAGCGGCCCGGGAGCAGAAGAAGACGCTGTATATTCCGGCCGGCGAGTTTGTGCTGGGCCGAATCCTGACGCTGGACGGAGTGCGGATGGAAGGCGCGGGCGCGAAAAATACGGTACTGGTCTCGACCGATCCGCAAAACGGCTCCATCGATCTGACGGGAGACGGCGCGCAGATCCGCAATTTCAAGCATGTCTATCTAACGACGGCGGAGCGCGGAGACGGATCGCACGAGAAAAACAGCATCACCGTCCGAGGCGCTTCCAACTTTACGATTACCGGCGTTCACGTCAGCGGATCGAGCACGGCCGGCATTATGATGGCTTACGGCGCGAATAACGGAGTCGTTTCGAACAATACGGTAGAACGTACGGGCGCGGACGGCATTCATATGACGACCGAAAGCCATGATATTACAGTGGAAAACAACACGGTGACCGGTGCCGGCGACGACGGAATCGCGGTTGTCAGCTACCGGACCAGCTCGTCGCCGGTACGCAATATTACGATCCGGGGCAATCATGTCGGCGGAATGTCCAAAGCGCGGGGGATCTCGGTGGTCGGCGGAACCGATGTGCGGATCGAGCGAAACGAAGTGCGGGATACGATGATGGCCGGTCTTTATATCGCGGTCGAAGATTCTTACGATACGATGGATGTGAATCGGGTTACGGTGAGCGGCAATACGGTCGACCACACGGGCATCCGGGAGAAAGAGAGCCATCCGAACGTCCTGGTGTATGCTTCCCGTGGAACAATCGACCATGTGGAGTTCAGCGGCAATACGATTACGAACGCGGCGCACCGCGGGATCGGCGTCTGGGGAGACGGGGACATCCGGCGCGTGACATTCGAGGGCAATACGCTGACGAACAGCCGGGGGGCGAATGTGACGTTTGAAAAAGGAGAGATCAAGCTGCGGGGGAATAAAGGTTTTTGATGGAGGGAAAAACGAGCCCGGGGAATATTCCGGGACTCGTGCTCGCCTGGGTACGAGTCCCGGGCAGGTCCAATAATGCGAACAGGCTGTTCGGTTCGAACGGCCCCAGAGTGCCAGAGTGCCGCGAAAGCCGGTTCTTGTTCCAAATCCAAAATAGCGGCACAGGTACAATTATTTCGGGCAAAAGGCTTCGGTTTCTTCAAATAGCGGCACAGGTACAACTATTTGGAAGCGAATCTCGGAATAGAAGCGAAAAATCTCGAAATAATGGTATGAGCGCAGTTATTTTCTTGAAAACGTAAAATCAAGCCTGAATAAGGGGCTGTACGCAGCTATTTTAGATTTACCTTGCCGCTTGCTTTATTTTCCAGGCTTTTCCCCGACATTGTATTCGAATCGAACCCGCCTATTACTTTTACAGCAAATCGTTTCCCGACGGCCCGGGGCTGTTCGGTTCAAACGGCCCCGGTACGCAGTTGGTTTCGTTAAAACGGCTTAAATTCAAAGACTTCACTCAAGGAATCACTCAAGGGCTGCATTCAACGATTTACTTCAAATATTTTTGCTTTAAGACAATAATGCGTTTGACGCTTTTGTCGATGCGCTGCTCGGAGATCTGTCCGTTTTTCACGGCGGCCTTGATGGCCTGGAGCGCTTCGGCGGCGTTGTCGGAGCCGTGGGCGACGAGCACGATATCGCTGCCGGCCCGGACGGACGCGACCGACGCTTCGCCGATGCCGTATTCGTTGGCGATCGCGCCCATGGTCATATCGTCGGTGACGACGACGCCGCTGTAGCCGAGCCTGCCGCGCAGCAGGTCGTTGATGACCGCTTTCGACATCGAAGACGGGACTTGGCCGTCCAGCTTCGGCAGCAGGATATGGGCGATCATGACGACGTCGGCGCCTTCGGCGATCGCTTTTTTGAACGGGACCAGCTCCAGCTTGTTCAGTTCGGCCAGGCTTTTATTCACGACCGGGAGCTGGATATGCGAATCGACGGATGTGTCGCCGTGGCCCGGGAAGTGCTTCACGACCGAGATCACATGCTTCGACTCCAGCCCCTGCATGACGGGAATGCCCAGTTTGGATACCAGAGCGGCGCTGTCGCCGAACGAACGGTCGCCGATCACCGGGTTGTCCGGGTTGCTGTTCACATCGAGCACCGGCGCGTAGTCCAGGTTGAAGCCCTGCGACCGCAGCTGGTCGCCCAGCCGCTCGCCGATGGAGCGGGCGTAGGCGGCGTCGTCCCGCGCGCCGATCCCGGCGGCTGCCGGGATCTTGTCCACGCCTTTGAGCCGGGCGACTCGGCCGCCTTCCTGATCGACGCTGAGCAGCAGCGGCAGATCGGCGTTACGATTCGCGGCTTCGATCTCGGCCGTGAATTTCTTCGTTTGCGCCGCGCTTCGGATATTGCTGGCGTAGAAAATCACGCCGCCGACGCCGGAATCGGCGATCAGCTTCTTGTCTTCGCCGCGCAGCGAAGTGCCTTCGACGCCCATAATCAGCATCTGGCCGATCTTCTCGTCCAACGTCATGCGCGCGAGCAGGTCGGTCGCTTCGTCCTTCGCACCGCCGGCAGCTTCGCCGGAGTCTGCCGCGCTGCCGCCGGGAGCGGGCACCGCCGCGGGCTGATCGGGCTGTGCCTGGCCGGAATCTTCGGATGTGTCGGCCGAGCTTTCGGGCTCGGCGGCCGCTTTGGAGCCGCTGTCCTCGCCGGCGGCTGCGTTCGCTGCGTCCTCAGGCGGCGCCGCCTCGTTCGCGTCCGCGTCGCGATCCGCCGCTGCGCTTGCATCGTTTGCCGCTGCGTCTGACTCGTCAGTGCGGCTGCTCTTGCCCTGCTGCAAATTTGCTTCGCCCGCGTCGTCGGGCTCGGCTGCCGGGACCGCACCTTCATCGGCGGTTTGAGCAGCCTGTTCCGCCGCTTCGCCGTTCGAGTCCTGCTTTTCGCTCAACATTAGAATAACGGCTGCCGCGGCCATAACCGTCAGCGCGAGCAGCGTAATGAAAGTATTTTTCCAAAAAGAAGCCGGCAAAGCCGATTTCCTGGTGTTCCGAGACATGAGATAATGTGCTCCCTTCGTCGAAAAAGCCATTCCAAGTAAACGGAAAAGTAAAACGGATATAGAAAGCAATCGGATATACAAATCAAACCAAAGTCAAATCGGCGTACGGTAAACGGAAGGATGCCCTGCGATTGGAGTGCAAAAATCCATCTTATTCCAACGACAACCTGCCAAAAATCAAAATGAAATGCAAATATCCACTCCAATCGCCAATTCCATTCGATTCCGCTTCGTTATCGAACGATAAGATGGATTTTTGCATTTGATTCGAGAAAAGGAGGGCCTGAAGAGCAAATAAAGTGGATTTTTGCACCTCGGACGGCAGTTTACGCGATCATCCTGCGGTGCAAGGCAAGCGAGCCGTTCGCTGGTCTTCGTCTTGCTTGTGCGGCTTGTCTGGCTTGTGTCGTTGGTATCGCTTGTACCGCTTGTGCCGTTGGTATCGCCTGCGCCGCTTGTGCGGCTAGTACCTCTAGTACCTCTAGTACCTCTAGTACCTCTAGTACCTCTAGTACCGCTTGTATCGCTCGCGCCGCCTGCGCTGTCGGAGCGCAGCGCTCTCGACATGCGCGCCGCCGCGTCACGTCGTTTCCCGCACCGCCAGCCCGAATGCCAGCGGTTTCAGCGGAAGCTGCCGGCCGAGCAGGCCGGGGGAGAGCAGCGCGAACGCGTTGTACGCCTGGTCGCGCTGCGGATTCTGCACGCTGGTCAGACCCAGCGTGACGGCGAGCGGCGTGTCGTCGAAGCCGACGACGCGCAGCTGCCCGGGCACGTCGAGGCCGCGCCGCCGCGCTTCGCTCAGAATCCCGGCCGCCGCGTAATCGTTGGCGCACACGATCGCCTGCGGCAGCGCGCCCCGCGCCGTTTCTTCCCGCATTGAAGCGCTCGAATCCGCGCAGCGCGCTGCTCCGCCAGAGCCCGCGGCCCGCGTTCCGTCTACACGCGCCGCTTCGCCCGAATCCGCCAATCGCGCTGGTCCTGCCTGCTCAGGTTTCCCCGAATCTTCCGGTCCTGCCGTATCCGCCGCCGCTTCGCCCGTCTCCGCCGAGCGCTTGCGCGTCGGCGCCCCGGCTTCTTTTTCATCAATCGTCCGCGGCTTTCGACCGGTTTCTTCCTCCGCGCCCAGCAGCCTCCGCACCACGTTCTGCCCTTCCTCCAGGCTGTACACGCCCGAGAAATACCAGTCGCTGCGCACGGGCAGGCCGCGTTCCCGCATCAGGTCCTCGTATGCCTGCCGCCGCCGCCGCGTATTCAGGCTGCTGGGGCGGCCGAACGCGTTGGCGATCCGTGTGACGCCGCTTTCCAGCAGGGATTCGATCGCCAGCCGGTAGCCTTCGTACTGATCCATCGCCACCGACGGAATATCCGGGCGGTCCATGCGCTGCCAGGACACGATCGGTCCGTATTTGCCGTACGAGCTGACCACCGATTCCTCGTTGACGCAGGTAAGGATCATCAGGCCGTCGACGCGTTTGCGTTTCAGGTCCTCGAACGCCTGCAGCTCTCTTTTGGCATCCGAGCCCGTCGTATAAACGATCGTCTGGAATCCGTGCGCCGCCGCCGCTTCCACGAAGCTCGTCATAAAAGGCAGAATGATCTCGTTGATCTCCGCCGTAATCATGCCGATCTGGAGCGTTTGGCCCCGGGACAGCGAGACGGCGTTGCGGTTCGGCACATAATCCATTTCGCGGATGACGCGCAGGATTTTCTCTCTCGTTTCCGGGCTGACGTGGCGCGATTCGTTCAGCACCCGCGAGACGGTCGCTTTGGAAAAGCCCGATATTTTCGCGATTTGCTCCAGATTGGACATGATTTCACTCCCTGCGCTTGACGTGGAACGCGTTTCACGATTTATGCTGGTTTTAGAATCTTTTCAACCTATTCTAACACACGGGAGTGGAGAACATATGAGCACGCAGTTTCCGGAAAATTTCCTATGGGGCGGCGCGGTAGCGGCGAACCAGCTTGAAGGCGCGTATCGGCAGGACGGCAAAGGCTGGTCGATCCAGGACGTCACGCCAAAAGGCGGCCTCAGCGCCGAAGGAGGCGATCCCGTCATCACCGACGAGCCGACCGAAGACAATATGAAGCTGATCGGCGTCGACTTTTACAACCGGTACAAAGAAGACGTGAAGCTGTTCGCCGAAATGGGCTTCAAAGTCTTCCGCACCTCGATCGCCTGGTCCCGCATTTTCCCGAAAGGCGACGAGAGCGAGCCGAACGAAGCGGGCCTCCAATTCTACGACGACCTGTTCGACGAGTGCCGCAAGTACGGCATCGAGCCGCTCGTCACTATTTCCCACTATGAGACGCCGCTGCATCTGGCCCGGGAATACGACGGCTGGGTGAACCGCAAACTGGTCGATTTCTATGTGAATTACGCGACGACCGTGTTCAAGCGCTATAAGGACAAAGTCAAGTACTGGCTGACGTTCAACGAGATCAACTCGATCCTCGAAGCGCCGTTTATGAGCGGAGGCATCGCCACGCCTAAGAAACAACTGAGCAAGCAGGACCTGTACCAGGCGATTCACCACGAGCTGGTCGCAAGCGCCAAGACGGTCAAGATCGGCCACGAGATCAACCCGGACTTCAAGATCGGCTGCATGGTCCTCAGTATGCCGATCTACCCGCTGACTCCGAACCCGGACGACGTCATCAAGGCCATGGAATCAGATCATAAAAATATGGCGTTTGCCGATATCCACGTGCGCGGCTCTTATCCGGGCTACATGAAGCGCTACCTGCGCGAAAACGGCATCTCGATCCGATTCGAAGACGGCGACGAAGAAGCGCTGAAGCATACGGTCGACTTTATCTCGTTCAGCTATTACATGAGCATCTGCGAAACCGCCGATCCCGACAAGCAGGTCAAAGGCAAAGGCAACCTGCTCGGAGGCGTGCCGAACCCGCATCTTCAAGCGAGCGAGTGGGGCTGGCAGATCGATCCGCAGGGCCTGCGCTACGTGCTGAACACGTTCTGGGATCGCTACCAGAAGCCGCTGTTCATCGTGGAAAACGGTCTGGGCGCAGTCGACGAGCTGATCGAAGGCGAGAACGGCGAGAAGACCGTCGCGGACGACTACCGCATCAACTACCTGAACGATCACCTCGTGCAGGTCGGCGAAGCGATCGAAGACGGCGTTGAAGTGATGGGCTATACCACCTGGGGCTGCATCGACGTGGTCAGCGCTTCGACGGCCCAGCTCAAGAAACGCTACGGCTTTATCTACGTGGACCGTCACGACGACGGCAGTGGCACGCTGGAGCGCTACAAGAAGAAGTCGTTCAACTGGTACAAAGAAGTCATCGCGACGAACGGGAAAAGTCTGAAGCGTTAATTCGCCGCGGACGGGTCGTTCGATCTGCATGAAAAAGAAAGCCGTCCGGGCGCTGCAAGCGTTCGGGCGGCTTTTTGTGCTGCTGCTGTCGATTTGACAAAAACGCAAAATGATGCACATACGCAGCATTTCCTTTTTCCGGCTTCGGCTTTGAAAGAAATCCTACGCCTTCGCCGTTCCCGTCTGCGCGCCGCCGCCCGTCGAACCGCCGGTCATGCGTTTGAAGCGGCGGAGCATATTGAGCCGCCAGTGCGAGATCATGCCGAACGCGAGGACGAAGAATACGCCGCCGGTCTGCGGAAGCGAAACGTAGCGTTCCACGTAGCCGTGCAGCGCCAGGCGGATCACGATCAAGACGACCAGGATCACGATAAAACTTTTCGAGCGCTTCACGAACAGATCGCCGCCGACCTGCTCGAATTTGGTGCCGAGAATCAGCGGATACGCGAACAGGAACCAGCCGACCAGAAACGCGATCAGCGCGCCTTCGAGCGGAATCCGCGTCTGCGGCACGATAAACATGATGAAGCCGGTCGACATGCCGACGGGCGGCATAATAATCTTGCGTACGGACAGCGGGCGTTTGCTTGCTTTCATCCGCATAAAAAAGGCCATTCCCGCCATGCCGGCGAAAAACAGCGTAAACAGAATGCTCAGCAGAACCGGGTTCATCGCAAAAATCCGGTCGAACAGCGAATCGATCCAGTCTATCATAATCGGCCTCTTCTCTATCGTGGGATATATTATAAAGTAAAAAGTCGGCGTTTGCCGGGTGAAAAACGGAAGCGGTCCGCCTTGAGCGGCCGCCTGTCCATTATAGCATAAGGAAGCCGGCGTTTTTGAGCAAGCGGGGGATCAATCATCTATTTTCGGGTAAAAGACAGTAGGTAATAAATCCCAGCGGTTTCCAAAGATGGACGCCGTGAACGAATGGAGCGGCCGCGATGAACAATTCCCGAATACTGATTGCCGAAGACGAGACGGTGCTGCGCTTTTTGCTGACGGAAACGCTTGAAGAAGAAGGCTGGGAGATCGACGAAGCGGAAGACGGACGGGCGGCGATGGACAGCCTGCGCCACGGCGAGTACGATCTGGCGATTCTCGATTACATGATGCCCGAAGCGACCGGAATCGAGGTATGCGAGTGGCTGCGCGCCGAAGGAGGCCGCAACGCGGACAAGCCGGTGATCCTGCTGACCGCGAAAGCGGGCGAGAAAGACAAAGCCCGGGCGCTGGCGGCGGGCGTATCGCTGTTCGTGGCCAAGCCGTTCAGTCCGGACGAACTGACGGAGTCCGTGCGCGGGCTGCTCGCAGGCGGGCGGTCATGAACGGCGTCAAAAGCGGGCTGGCCCGGCGGATCGCCTACGGCACGCTGGCGCTGTTCGTTGTGCTGGGCGCGCTGCTGGCGGCGGCCGAACTGGCGGTGCATCGGCAGTATACGGATATCTCGGACGAGCTGGAAGAACGGATCGAGCGGCTGAATCTGATTCGGGATACGGAGCGGAGCTTTCTGGAATCCGTCTCGTATCTGCGCGCGTATGCCGCGTATGGGCGCGGCGATCTGGAAAGCGAAGCGCTGGCGGCGCAGCGCGAGTACGAACGGTTGTCGGCGCGAATGGGCGCAATCTGGAACCCGGGAGAACCGGAATGGGGAGCGGGCTCGAATTTCGCCGCCGAAGGCGAGCAGGTGACGGACGACCTGAATGCCGGCGCGGACAGTCTGAACGCCCGTTACGCGCAGTATTTCCAGCGGACGATGGACCTGATCGGAACCGGCGATACCGAAGCGTCGGCCGAATTGTCGGCGGCGGCGGGCACGCCGCTTATCCGGAAGATGGAAGCGGAATTTGCCGGGCGGATCGAGCGGGAGCGCGATCGCGTGCAGGTTCTGGGCGCGGACAGCCGCCTGGTATCGCGCTCCGTGCTGCTGGTGCCGATATTCGGCATGGCGGCGGCGCTGATCGCCGCGGCCGTGCTGATCCGCTATCTGCGGCGGGCGTTCGTGCTGCCGGTGCTGAGGGCCGAAGCCGCGATCGGACGCATCGAGCAGGGCGAAGACGCGCAGCTGGGGTTGGACGCCGAAAGCGCGCCGGACGAGATCGGCAGCCTGCTGGGCGGCATCGGCCGGATGGCCGAAGGCATCCGCAGCCGGCAGCGGGAGCTGGAAGAGAATCTGCGTCTCGGCGAAGAACAGCAGGAAGAACTGGAAGCGCAAAACGAAGAACTCGAAGCGCAGAACGAACAGATCCTCGACCAGCGCCGGGAAATGGAACGGATGCTGGACCGCCTGACGCGGCGGGAAGCGCAGCTCGAAGCGATCAATTCGTATCAGCGTTCGCTGGTCGGATTGACCGACCTCGGCGAATTCCTGCGCGAAGCGATCGGGCAGCTGATCGTCGTGACCGGCCGCGACGCGGCGATGCTCGTCATGCGGCGGGACGCGGTTCCGGCCGAAGCGGGAGCGGAAGAAGCGGACGGAGCGGCGCGCGAGCCTTCCGGGAACCGGCCGGACAAAGCGCCGGCGGCGTCCGCAGCCCCGGACCGCTTCGATATGCTGTACAGCAGCGGCTATCCGGATTCCGCGGATGTACGGGGCTTTGACGCGGCCGAGCCGGCCGGAGCGGCGCGGCAGGCGATGGAAGCGAACCGGCTTCTGGTTCGCAGGCGCCCGGTCTCGGGAGCGGAGCGGGGAGCGCACGGCGCTTACGAGACCGCCGTCGACGCCTATTACCCCGTATACGACGGCAGCGATCCGGGACGGCCCGCGGGCTTCCTGCTGCTGACGGGATACGGCGATCTGCCGGCCGAAGCCGGGGAGGCGGAGCTGACCGAAGGGCTGGTCCGGCAGTTTATCGGGGCGCTGTTCGCGCAGCTCACGCAGGCGGAGCGGCAGCGCCAGAGCCGGGAATTGGAGCGCAAAAGCGCCGAACTGGAGCAGGAAAAACGCAATCTGCGCGAGCAGCGCGATTCCACGCAGCAGGTGATCGATTCCATCCACGAAGCGCTGGTGGTCTGCGCGCCGGACGGCGAGATCCTGCTTTGCAACCGGATTACGGCCGAACTGCTGGACCCCGTGTTCCGGCCCGGCCGCAACTTCGCCGACGCGATGGACGCGCTGAACGAATCGCTCGGCATGGAGACCGGCGCGGGCGAACGCATCCGAAACGCGCTGAGCCTGGGCCTGAGCGAAACGAGAGCCCGGTACGCGTTCGAGCCGCCGGATCGTCCGGCGCGGCATTTCGAGGTGTACGTCCAGCGGATCGACGACGCTTTCTGGGGCGACGTGAGGCTGTTCGTGTTCCGGGACCGGACCGAGGAAGAAGAAACGAGCCGCATGCGCGACGAGTTCGTCAGCATGGTCTCGCACGAACTGCGCACGCCGCTGTCCAGTATTCTCGGCTTTGCGGAGATCATGCTGAACCGCACCGTCAAGCCGGACAAAGCGCGGCGCTATGTCGAAACGATTCACGGCGAAGCGGTCCGCCTGTCGGGCCTGATCGGCGATTTTCTCGATTTGCAGCGGATCGAAGCGGGCAAGCAGAACTACCGGCTGCTTCCGCTCGACCTCAAGCCGCTGGCGGAAGACATCGCCGCTCAGTGGGACGGGCGTGAAGGACACCGGATTCGCCTGAATCTGCCGGACGGCGTCTGCGCGGTGCGCAGCGACGGGGACCGGCTGCGGCAGATCTTGCACAATCTGCTCAGCAACGCGGTGAAATATTCGCCGGGACAAGAGCGGATCGATCTGGACATCCGCGGGGAAGGCGGGCGCTGGATCGTCGAGGTTCGCGATTACGGGCTCGGCATCCCGGAGGAGGCGAAGCCGCATCTGTTCGGCAAGTTCTACCGGGTGGACAATTCGGACCGGCGCCAGATCGGCGGAACCGGCCTTGGGCTCGCCATCGTCAAAGAGATGGTCGAAGGTCTGGGCGGAACGATTGCGTTCGAGTCGGAATTCGGCTCGGGCAGCGCGTTTCGCTTCGAACTTCCGGTACTGGAACTGCCGGATACGGCCGGCGCGGTCGTGGTGCTGGAAGACGACGAAAGCCTCGGCCGGCTGATCGAAGAAGCATTCTCGGAAAGCTGGGGCGCGGATGGGCAAGGCGTCCCCGTTCTGCGTTTCGCCGAAGCCGAGGAAGCGCTGCTCGCGCTGGAGCAAAGCGCGGGCGGCCGGGCGCCGGGGCTGTGCATCGTCGATCTGGAGCTTGCGGGCGAACTGGACGGATGGGCGTTTATCCGCCGGCTCGGCGGCGAAGAAGGCGCAAGGCAAGCGCCGGTCGTGATCTCGTCGGCGCTCGATCCGCCCGACGGCTACGCCGAATCGGAGCGCGAGAAGTATCTGCGCAAGCCGTTTACGGTGCGCGAGCTGCTGGAGCTGGGGCGGCGGCTGACTTCGGCGCCGGGAGGCGAAGCCGGACCGGACGCGCCGGGGCCCGGCGAGATCAAGCTGGCGCTGCCCGCGCCCAGCGAGCCGCTGGCGCGCGCTTCGCTCGAAGAGCACGGACTTGAGGTTCGGCGGGTGGAAGTGAAAGGCGACTTTGCCATTGCGGAGATCGGAACCGAAGACGAAGGAGGAAGCCCGTGAACAAATATCAGAAGCTGTTTATGCACCAGGCGGGAGAGAATCTGGGCGCCATGCTCGATCCCGATGCCCGGACCTCGGAATGGGACGTATACCGGATGCTGCATTCGATCAAAGGAACGGCCGGAACGATCGGCCTGCGGGACTGGCACGACGAAGCGGTAAAGCTGCTGGAGCGGTTTGGTGAAGAAGGCGAGCGAACCTTCACGGGAGCCGAGCTTGCGGACGATCTCGCTCCGCTGGCCCGGCTGCTGGAAGCCGGCAGGCGGACGGAGCCTCCGGCCGTTTCGGTTTTGCCGGAGGAAGCGGTGGCGGAGCCGGGAACGGGGAACGGGCAGGAGGCGGAGCTTGAACAGGCGGAGCCGCAGGGGCTGCGCGCGGCGCTGCGGCGCGCCTTCACCGGGCGCGACGGAGCTTCGCGCTCGGCCGCCCGCGCGCCCTCGGGCGCGGGCGAACCGGAGGCGGACAGCGAAGCCTCCTCCTCCGGTCGGCGGGCTTCCGGCGCGGCGCCGGAAGCCGGGAACGCGCCTGCGGCCGGACCCGTCGGTCCGGCGGCGGGCGAAGCCGATTCCCGCGCCGCGGAATCGGAGCGCGCGGTCTCCGGCGCTTCCTCGGCCGAAGCGCCCCGGCCGGCCGGGGCCGCCGATCCCGCCGGCACCGTCCTGCTGCTGGACGACGACCTCGGCCTGCTGGCGCTGCTGAAAGACAGGCTGGAAGACCGCGGATACACGGTATTCGCCACGCCCCGGCTCGACAAGGCGGTCGAGTGGTTCTACGAAATGCGGCCGGACTGCGCCGTATTCGACATGCTTCTGCCGGAGCAGAGCGGCTTCTCTCCGGCCTTGGCGTCCGCGCTTCCGGGCGACGCTCCTGCGGACAAGCCGGCTCCGGCGGCCGCGCCGGTTGAGCGCCTGCGCGAGCTGTGCGAGCGCTATATGATTCCGGTCGTCCTGACGACGACCCGGCCCGACGACAGGACCCGGCTGTTCGCTTACGAGAGCGGGGCCGACGACTTTCTGACCAAGCCGCTGAATCCGGAAGAATTCATCGTGCGCGTCGGCAGGCTGATCCGCCGCCGGCGGCGTCTGACCGGCCTGCTGCTGCTGGATCAGACGACCGGCGCTTACGCGATGCCGTTCCTCGAACAGGAACTGACGCGGCAGATCGGCCTGCTGGGCGAAGCCGAAGCGCCGCTGGCGCTGGCGGCCGTCGAGCTGGACGGCCTGCGCCGCCTGAACGAGCGCACGGGCTATCTCGAAGGCGACCGCCTGCTGCGCGCCTTCTCCGAAGCGGTGCGCCGGGAGCTGCGCCCCGGCGATATCTGGGCCCGCGACCGGGCGGGCCGGTTCTATCTGCTGCAGCCCGGCCTGGACGCGGCCGGGAGCGCGGACTTTCTGCGCCGCCTGCTGCGCGGCGAACAGGCCGCGCGGCTCGCGCGAGGCGGCGAAGTGTCCGCCGTCTTCGGCGCGCGGAACGTCGGCGCGGCCGATTCGCGCCGGCAGGCGTTAGCCGGCGCGGTCCGCGAACTGGAAGCCGCGGCCGGACGCGGGCCGGGCGGCGCTGCGGGCGGAGCGGACTCCGCGGCCGCCGGAACTTCGCCCCGCCCGCTGCGCCTGGCGGTGATCGACGACGATCCGCTGATCCGCACCATCCTGGAGCGGCAGCTGCAAAGCCTGGAAGAAGAATATACGCTGGAGATTCGCTCCTTCGCCGACGGCGAAGAGTTTCTGAGCGACCCGTGGCATGCGGGCGGAGGCCGGTATCTGCTGGTGCTCGACCGGATGATGCCCCGCATGAACGGCATGGAGGTGCTGACCCGCCTGCGCGGCGGGAATTACGAGCCGGTGTACACCGTGCTCATGCTGACCGGCGTGGGCGACGAACGCGGCATCGCCGAAGCGATCCGCGCGGGGACCGACGATTATATGACCAAGCCGTTCAGCATGGTCGAACTCGAAGCGCGGGTGCGGCGGCTGCTCGGAAAGGTGGCGGAGCCTTTATGAACGATTCGGCGATTCTGGAAGTCGTTTGGACGGCGATCGCCGTTTTGCTGCTGCTGATTTTTCTCGTTCTGTTCTATCTGGTCAACCGCAAAGTCCGGCGCGGCAATCGCCGCAAACGCATCCGGGAAGCGGCGGACCGGCTGAACGCCGGAGACTCCCCGCTGTCCGTGTACCTCGGCAGCGGAGAACGCAGCCGACGCCTCGACGTGTCCGGCGGCCCCCTGCGCCGCGAAGCGCTGGAAACGACGCTGCTCGAACGGCTCGCGGTCAGCGCTTCGGAAACGGAGCGCGAACGCATTTTCCGGTTTGCCGCTGTGCAGTTTGCCGAAGAATACGACCGGCTGCTGCACGCGCGCCGCTGGAGCGACCGGATGAACGCGCTGCTGCACGTGGAGCAATTTCGCATGGCGGCGCTCGAAGATTCCATCGTGCGCCGCCTCGGCGAACTCGGCGCGGAAACGGAATCGGACGACGAGCGCTTTTTGCTGATCCGCACGCTGTCTTCGCTTCAGCTCGACGTATCGCTCGATTATCTGGACACGGCCGCCGAGCGGTTTTCCGAGCTTCAGCTGATGCAGATTCTGCGTCCGATGAGAGGCGGGCTGCTGGACCGGCTGATCCGCGAAACCGATACGCTGCCCCGGCGGATCGCCCGCTGCCTGATCGACACGCTGCGGCTGGAAAATATCCGCACGAACGAGGTGCTGGAGCTGCTGGAGCGTTCGATGCGTTCGGACGATCCCGAGATGCGCATTCGCGCGCTCAAAGCGCTGGCGAACTTCGGCTATCTGACGCCCGAAGCTTCGGAGCGGCTCGAAAGCCGGATGGCCGAAGGCGAAGCGGTCGCCTGGCCGGAACGGCTGATGCACGCGAGGCTGGCCGGCGTCGTGCGCGAAGAGCGGTTCGAGCCGCATCTGGAGCGGATGATCGCCGACTCTTCTTACGAAGTGCGACGCGAAGCTGCCGCTTCGCTGTCGAAATACCGGGACGGGCATGAGCGGATGCGGCGGATCGCGGACGAACATCCGGACCGTTTTGCCCGCGACATCGCCGCCGAAACGCTGGAAAGGAGGGCTTACGAACGCCATGTGGGATGAACTTATATCCGACGCGCACCGGATCTTCGGTTACGTCATCATGCTGTACGTCGCTTTGTCGGCGGGAGTTTATATATTCATGTACGCGGCGGCCGCCCGCAGTTTGTGGCGCGACCGCGATCTGAGCCCGATCCAGTACAGCGCGGTGCTGGAAACGGAGCTGGTGCCGCCGCTGAGCATTGTCGTGCCGGCTTATAATGAAGAGATCAATATCGTCGGCAGCGTGCGTTCGCTGCTCGGCATCAATTACAAGCAGTTCGAGATCGTGGTCGTCAACGACGGCTCCAAAGACCGCACCGCCGCGATCATGATCGAAGAATTCGATATGACGGCGATCAAGGACCGAGTGTCTTTTTCCGGACTCAAACGCGAAACCAAGCCGATCCGCGCCGTCTACCGCTCGCTGCGCCACCCGAATCTCGTGCTGGTGGACAAAGAAAACGGCGGCAAAGCCGACGCCCTGAACGTCGGCATCAACGTCGCCCGCTATCCGTATTTCGTTTCGCTCGACGGGGACACGGTGCTCGATCCGGACGCGTTTATCAAAGTGGTCAAGCCGATTATGGACGCGCGTCCCGGCGAAGAGATTATCGCGACCGGCGGCAGCGTCGGCATCGCCAACGGCAGCCGGGTGGACAGCGGGTATCTCAGCAGCGACAGCGTCCGATTGTCCGACAAACCGCTCGTCGTGATGCAGGTGGTCGAATATCTGCGCGGCTTCCTGATGGGGCGGATCGGCCTCAGCCGGTACAATATGCTGCTGCTCGTGTCGGGCGCGTTCGGCGTGTTCAACAAGAAATGGGTCGTCGAAGCGGGCGGCTACGAAACGGGCACGATCGGCGAGGATATGGAGCTGACCGTGCGGCTGCACGAAGAAATCCGGCGCAGAAAAAGCAAAGCGCGCATCGTCTACGTGCCGGAGCCCGTTTGTTGGACCGAGGCGCCGGAAAGCTTCAAGATCCTGCGCCGTCAGCGCACCCGCTGGCAGCGCGGACTGTTCGAAAGCATCTGGAAGCACCGCAATATGATCTTCAATCCGCGTTACGGCAAAGTCGGGATGCTGTCGATGCCCATGTTCCTGTTTATCGAGCTGCTCGGCCCGCTGGTCGAGGTGTTCGGCTACGCGACGGTCGTATTCGGGTTCTTCATGGACGAGATCAACGTGCGGGTATCGCTGTCGCTCGCGCTGATGATGCTGCTGTTCGGCTCGCT
The DNA here is from genome assembly GCF_030518235.1 of Saccharibacillus sp. CPCC 101409. Classification (GTDB taxonomy): domain Bacteria; phylum Bacillota; class Bacilli; order Paenibacillales; family Paenibacillaceae; genus Saccharibacillus. The sequence goes on from NZ_JAULSA010000007.1 coordinate 166,893, forward strand.
CGTCTCGACCGGCGCGGTGCTGTTCGAAGAGTGGCGTTTCCACAATTACAACCGGCTGCGCGACGTGTTCCGGCTGTTCTTCTACGCGCTGTCCGAGTCGTTCTGGTACCGCCCGGTCCTGACGCTCTGGCGCACCCACGGCCTGCTTCAAGCCATCCGCGGCAAACGCCACGGCTGGGGCGAGATGACGCGCGTCAACGTGCTGGGCGCGGGACCGAAGCCGGGAATCGGCCCGGAAGCCGCAGCGGCGCAACGTGAAGGCGCATCGGGAATCGAACAGTAAACCGCAAGCTCGCTCCGCTGTCGGGGCGGGCTTTTTCTGTCCAACCGCTTAGCTTAATTCTCCTCTTGAATCGGATACAAGTCGTCCAAACTGTTCAGTTCCCGGCTCCCGAGCACTGTTTCTTTCCCGTCTGTATCAACATACCCGTACTGCGACTGGCCGGCGTGTGTAGAGATTTTGTAGAAAAATAACCGTTCGTTCACTTTCGGCCGTCGGCCGACTTCACTCGATATTCCCGTATCTGCAAGGAACGAAAGTTTGTTTTGCTGCCCGCCGATTTTTCCGCTCCAGACCAGCAGGGCCGCATTCGATTTGACTTCGTAATAATCGATAATTCCGTTTTCGATCATGAAGAACGAATCGGAGCCGCCTTCGGGGAAATAAATCTGCAAAGAACCCGCGCTGGATTCGGTGGAAACGAACTCTTTTAGAGCGGAGATCTTAGGAACGTTAAGCGCGGCGGCGCGGGCTTCGGTCAGATTGGAAGATTTCAAGCTCGCTTTGGTTTTTTCGTCTACTTTGGCTACGTAAACGGTCTGCGTATAACGATTCCAGATCACGTCGCTGCTAAAGTTCGTGGCGATAAAACGGATAGGGACCATAACGCGATTATTTTGGATGATCGGCGAACCGGCAGCGGCCGGATTGCTTACGCGGAAAGTCGAAGACTGGCCGGGGCCTGCGACCACCAGCGTTTTGGTCTTATTGTTCCAGCTTGTTATGGACAGTCCTTCGATCTGCTCGATACTTCTCAGCGGAACATAGGTGGTGCCGTTTTGAATAAAAGGCGGAGCATCGGTGACGACCGTTCGGTCGTTCACCACGATCGATACGGGCTCGGCGGCGTGGGCTGCGGTTTGAACCCCAGACGCGGCGGCAGCGAAAGAAAAGCAGGTCAGGGCAAAAGTTTTCCATTTCAAAGCAAACAACCTCCTTGGAATTTGGTTTGGATCTTTACTCGCGCAAACTCACGATTCCGCGTCAATCTCCACAATCCAATAATTCTTATCCAGCTGTTCTTTCGCGATCTCCGCCTGTTCGTAAACGGCGTCGTTCCAATTCGAGCGGTCGATCAGGCCGGAGCCGGTGGACGTGATATGCGGCATCCAGCGGAAGTCGGCAAACGTCGTATTCGCAAAAGAAGGCAGTGTGCCGTTCTCCTCCTTGATCGCGCTGTTCACGAAATAGAGACGGCTGTTCGAACTCTTCGAATGATCGGTCAGCGCCTGCCATTTCAGCAGGGCTGTGCCGCCGGATACCTACGTAGTATTGAACGACGTTGTTGTTGACCTCGATAAACCGCCCGGATTCGCCTTGCGGAAAAGCGACCCGCAGACCGGCCGTTTCGACCGTCGGCTCGTAGGCTTTGCTCAGCGTGGACGCTCTCGGGAGATGAATCGCCGCGCTGCGCGCTGTGCTCAGATCGTCGCCGCTTCTGCCGTTTCTGCGTTTGAAAAAGCCGGAACCGCGCAAGCGAGCAGCAGAGCCGCGGAATACATACGCCATTTTCTTATCATCGAAGATCACCTCGTTATAGAATTAAAAAGTTTAATCCAGAATAACCAGCTTCCAGTCGCCGTTCGCGTCCGGTTTGAATACGGCGGTCGTCCCGGATTTCTTCTCGTTGTCGGAATCGCGGTACTTCAAACCTACATCGATCCGCTGCATCTCCGGCCGGCGGTCCGTCAGGGTGATGGAACCGTAGAATTGGACGTTCTCGTCCAGCCAGAACAAGTCGCCTTCGGCCTGCTGCGGGGTGGCATAAGCTTCGGCAAAAGAAGCGCGGTCCCGGTTCTCGATTGCGAACAGCGCCTGCTCCAGCGTGCCGATCAGGTCGCGGTACCGCTCGTCGTGCTTATACACGGAAGTATCGACCTGCAGCGAACTGTCGAAGAACGTATCGGATTCGACGACAGGGGGCGGGTCCGGCTGTACGGCGGAAGAAACGGCGCTGTCCGGAGCGGATTGCGCGCAGCCGGACAAAGCGGCGAGCACGGGCGGAAGCAGCAGCATTTTTCTCATATTTATCTCTCCTTCGGATGTTATGCCCATCTAAGGATCTCATAGTTATGCAATAGACGCCCCGAGCCGCCGGGAAGTTGCAAAGAACCGGACCGTTCGGCCAAACTTCGATAGATAAAAAGCCCGGACAGTCGGCGTTTTAACCGAAGCTGTCCGGGCTCTACCGGAGAGTCCGCTGCTAGTATTGAGTGCTATTATCGAAATTGAAAAGTCGAACTCACCGGATCATCGCGCCTTCCCGCGTCAGATCGGGAAATCCCGGTACGGCTGCTGGATGCTGATCCAGCGGGAGCGGGTGAATTTCTCGATCGCCCATTCGCCGCCGAAGCGGCCTAGGCCGGATGCTTTCTCGCCGCCGAACATGACGTGCGCTTCGTCGTTGACCGACTGGTCGTTGACGTGGACCATGCCGGTTTCGATCCGTTTGGCGGCGCGGTAGCCGCGTTCGATATTGCCGCTGAACACGCTGCCGCTCAATCCGTACTCCGTATCGTTGGCGATGGCGATCGCGTCTTCTTCGTCTTTGGCTTGGATGAGCAGTGCGACGGGACCGAACAGCTCTTTCTGCACGATCTCCTGCTTGGGATCGACGTCGATCAGCACGCTCGGCTCCAGCACGCTGCCGTTTGCGCCGCCGCCCGCCGCAAGCTTGGCGCCGCCTTTGACCGCCGCGTCGATTTCTTTTTGCAGGCGTTCGACTTCTTTGGCGTGGATCAGCGGTCCGACCAGCGTTTCGGGGTCGGAAGGATCGCCGTATTTCAATCCTTTAACTTTCTCGACGAACTTGCGCGTGAACTCGTCGTACACGGAAGCGTCGATCACGATCCGGTTCAGCGCCATGCAGATTTGTCCTTGATGCAGGAACTTGCCGAACACGGCCGCTTCGACCGCGCGATCCACATCGGCGTCGTCGAGGACGACCATCACGTTGTTGCCGCCGAGTTCGAGCGCGACTTCCTTGAGCTCGCGGCCGGCTTTCTCGCCGATGCCGCGTCCCACTTCGGTCGATCCGGTAAAAGAAATCAGCTTCGGGATCGGATGCGTGACGAAGTCGTCGCCGATCTCGCTGCCGCTGCCCGCGATCACGTTCAGCACGCCGGCCGGAAGTCCCGCCTGCTCGAAGATATCGGCGATCAGGAAGCCCGCGGTAATGGGCGTATCGGAAGCCGGTTTAATCACGACGCCGTTGCCGAGCGCAAGCGCCGGAGCGACGGTGCGCAGGCACAGATGCAGCGGGAAATTCCACGGGCCGATCATACCGATTACGCCTTTGGCTTCGCGCACGACGCGGTTTTCTTTGCCCGGCGTGTCCGACGGCAGGATATCGCCTTTCATCCGGTACGGGAACGAAGCCGCTTCGTCGGTGACGCGCCGCGCGCTTTTCCATTCCAGCTGCGCTTTGATCATCGTGCTGCCCGATTCGCGCACCAGCAGATCGACGATCTCGTCTTTGCGCTCGTCGATGATCGCCACCGCTGTGCGCAGCACTTCCTCGCGCTTGCCCGGAGGCAGCGCCGCCCATTCCCGCCCGGCTTCCAGCGAAGCTTTGTAGGCCCGGTCGATATCGTCTTTACCCGCGGACTTGAACGAAGCGATGGTTTCTCCGTTGTACGGATTGATATTTTCCAGCGTTTTCTCGCCGGTTCCTTCGATCCATTCGCCGCCGATATACTGCCTGGTCCAATCCGTTCGAGGTTTGGAAGTCCGGTTTTTCGTTCGGTCGATCGTATTCATAATGCCGCACGCTCCTTTTTTCGATCTTGGATAAGGGTTGTATAAGTCTTGTCCGTCCCGATCTTGCATCTGCCGACGGGAGGATCTCACCGAGACAGTTACCGCTATTGATAAGTTAGTATCTTGCATATAATAATCGACTCTGTACACTTTCCCATTTACCCGCGGGGATTCACAAATAAACTGTACCATTTTGGAAAATTAGGTATTCACAAAATGGCAAGCAGCGATTATAATCGAACTTGTAAGCCCTTTCAATACAACCCTGACTTGGAGTCTTCGTTTCGGCGAAGGCTCTCTTTTTATTTGTAATACGCTTTCTTTTTCCAGCTGATTCCCGCCTGTTTCATTTCTCCTTCCCTTTTACGAAATGCGGAGTTACTTACCCCGAGTCGTGTGGGTAATGGTACGGGAGAAACGTTCCGGCCGGCGGCCGGGACAGACCAGTATGGGAATGGGAGGAGAAAATACATGAAGCACTCATCCGGTCCAATCTACGCGTACGAACCCTGGACGGTGACCGAGCAGATCTTCGACGTCGAACAAAGTCTGCGCAGCGAAACGATCTTTGCCGTCGCCAACGGGTATCTGGGCATGCGCGGCAATTTCGAAGAAGGCTATTACGGTCCTGTCGGCTCTTCGTACCGAGGCACTTATATCAACGGATTCTACGAATCCGCTCCGATCATCTACGGGGAAGAAGGTTACGGCTACGCGCGCGAGCGGCAGACGATGCTGAATGTGGCGGACGCGCAGATCATTCGTATCTGGGTCGAAGACGAGCCGCTGCACATTTTCCACGGTTCGCTGTTCGGCTACCACCGCCAGCTCGATATGCGCAAAGGTATCGTGACCCGCACCATCCAGTGGCAGTCGCCGGAAGGGCGGCAGATCGAAGTGGTGTTCGAGCGCATGGCTTCGCTGGCCGACCCGAATCTGCTGCTGATCCGCTGCAAGATCCGCCCGATGAACTTCGACGGAAGCATCCGGATCGAATCGGCGATCGAAGGCGGCGTGGTCAACCAGGTGTCGGCGGGCGATCCGCGTTCCGGATCCTCGTTCTCCGGCCCCGTGCTGAATACGCTGGAGATGCGGGAAAACGAAACGTACACCGGCATCGCGCAGCGCACCCGCGTAACGGGCTTCCATGTGACCTGCGCGGCGGAACACCGTCTGCATGGCGCGGAATATACCGTCGATACCGAAGCGGCCGGCTCGCGCGTGGAGAAGCGATTCAATCTGTCGGCGGAGAGCGGACAGGAGATCGTGCTGGAAAAATATATCGCGTATCATGCGTCCGAAGAACCGGACGTCGGTTCGCTGTGGACCGAAGGCATCCGTCTGCTGGACTCGGCGATGGAGCAGGGGTTCGACGAGTACGCGCGTAAACAAGAAGAAATCCTGGACGAATTCTGGCTGACGGCGGACGTGCGCGTCGAAGGCGACGCGGCGCTCCAGCAGGGTCTGCGGTTCAGCGCCTACCATCTGTTCCAGTCCGTCGGCCGCGACGGGCGCACGAATATGGCGGCCAAAGGGCTGACCGGCGAAGGCTACGAAGGGCACTATTTCTGGGATACGGAGATTTACGTGCTGCCGTTCTTCCTCCAGACGGTGCCGGATATCGCGCGCAAGCTGCTGGACTACCGGCATTACATCCTGCCGGAAGCGCGAAATCGCGCCGAAGAGCTGGGCTTCAAAGGCGCGCTGTTCCCGTGGCGGACGATCGGCGGCGAAGAAACGTCGGCGTACTTCCCGGCGGGCACCGCGCAGATTCATATCGACGCGGATATCGCGCACGCGGTCAAGCTGTACAACCAGGCGGCGCGCGATACGGATTATATGTACGGAGACGGCCTGGAGATCCTGGTCGAGACCTGCCGCTTCTTCGCTTCGTTCGGACAGTTTATTCCCGGCCGGGGATTCTGCATCAACGGCGTAACAGGGCCGGACGAATATACGGCGCTGGTCAACAATAACACGTATACGAACGTCATGGTCCGCGACGGCTTCCACTATACGGTCGACCTGCTGGAAGAACTGCGTTCGCAGGATGAGCGGCGCTTCGACGAAGTAACGGGACAATTCGGCGTGACCGACGGCGAACTCGGCTCGTGGAAGAAAATGGCCGACGAAATGTATATCCACCGCGAGCACGGCATGATCGGACAGGACGATTCGTTTCTGCAAAAAGCGGTCTGGGACTTCGCCGGCACGCCGCAGGACAAACATCCGCTGCTGCTGCACTTCCATCCGATGGTCATCTACCGCAGCCAGGTGCTGAAGCAGGCCGACCTGGTGCTGGCGTTCCATCTCCAGCCGGAACTGTTCACCCGCGCCGAGAAAGCGCGCGGCTATCTGTACTACGAAGGGCTGACCACGCACGATTCGTCGCTGTCGTCCTGCGCGCATTCCATGGTCGCCGCCGAGCTCGGCTATCTGCGCCAGGCGTACGACTTCTTTATGGATACGGCGCGGCTCGACCTCGACGATACGCATAACAACGTCAAAGACGGCATTCACGCCGCCGCGATGGCCGGCAGCCGCCTGGCGATCGTCAACGGCTTCGCGGGCATGAAGCAGGACCCGGACAAGCTGAGCTTCCGCCCGGTGCTGCCGGAAGAATGGCTGAGCTACGGATTCGCCGTGCAGTTCCAGGGCCGCAAACTTAGAGTGGACGTGGGTCTGGAATCGACGGTCTACCGGCTGCTCGAAGGCGAGCCGATGCCCATCGAGCACTTCGGCGTGGAAACGCTGCTGCACGACAAGCTGACGCTGCCGAACCGCGTGCTCGCCGGGGTGCTGTTCGACCTCGACGGCGTCATCACCGACACGGCGGAGCTGCACTACCAGGCGTGGAAAGAGCTGGCCGACAGCCTGAACATCCCGTTCGACCGCGAGTACAACGAGAAGCTCAAAGGCGTGGACCGCATGGCGTCGCTGAAGCTGATCCTGGACAACGGCGATGTGAAGCTGCCGCCGGAAGAAATGGACGAGCTTGCGACGCGCAAGAACGAGCGTTACAAAGAACTGCTGGAAACGCTGACGCCGGACGCGCTGCTGCCGGGCGTGCGCAAGCTCTTGAAGGCGCTGCGCCGCGAAGGCATCGGCACGGCGCTGGCTTCCGCCAGCCGGAACGCGCCGACGGTGCTGGACCGCCTCGGCGTGACCGACCTGTTCGACTACGTCGCCGACGCCGGCGCGGTGGCGCTCCAGAAACCAGACGCGGAGATCTTCCTCGCGGCGGCCGAAGGGCTCGGTGTGCACCCGATGCGCTGCATCGGGATCGAAGACGCCGCGGCTGGCATCATGGCGATCCACCGGGCGGGCATGCCGGCGATCGGGATCGGCACGCGCAAATCGCTGCCGAGAGCCGATCACGTCGTCGCTACGCCGGCCGACCTGAATCCGGCCCTGCTGCGCGAATGGATGCTGACCTTCTCGAAGAAAGACGAAGTGATGGATATCGGCGAGTAAGAACGCCGCTTCCCGGTTCCCGGGCTGCGCGAGATCGGGATCCGCAGGACAGATACAAAGCAAAGCGCCGCCTCGTGCGAGGTATGCGCACGGAAGCTGCTCGGCGCCCTTCGGGGCCGCCGGGCGGCTTTTTTTGCCGTGTTTCGGCCGCCGGGTTCGACACGCCCGTTGTACAATTGAAAGAAATACGGAAAAGTTGAAACTTATTCGGCTCCCCGGGCCGTCATAGCGGTGAATTTGGACGAAGCAGGCAGGAAAGGCCGTACGGAAAGAGGGGAAGGAATGACCGAAATCTTGAAGCTGGAAAAAACGGGCGCGCACACGCACACCGACGAAGAAACCGCGTTTTTCGAACGGATCTTCCGGCAGAGCGGGAAGCTGTACAGCATCGCGTTCAGCTACGTGCGCAGCGACGCGGACGCATTGGAAATCCTGCAGGAAACCTCGTTTCGGGCATGGACCAAAAGAAGATCGCTCCGGGAAGAAACGCTGTTCGATTCCTGGCTGGTCCGCATTCTGATCAACTGCTGCATGGACGAGCTGAGGCGGCGCAAACGGGTCGTACCGCTTGAGCGGGTCGGAGAAGAACGGGCGGAGGAAGAAATGCAGAGCGCAAGCGCGATCGATCTGGAGCGGGCGCTGGCGCATATGCCGCGCAAATACCGGCATGTGCTGACGCTGCGCTTCACCCACGATATGACGCTGGGCGAGATCGCCCGCATCATGAACAAACCGGAAAGCACGATCAAGACGTGGCTGTACCGGGCGCTGAAGCAGATGAGGACGCGGCTGGAGCGCGGCGAATGAAAACGAAGGAGGAGAAAAAGATGGAACATCGGCGGGAAGAAGATCTGCTGCGGCAGGACGGCGAAACCGTTCGGCGCATGCAGCCAAAAGGAGCCGGCGGAGCGGCGGAAGCGCAGCGCGCGGCCGCGATCCGCAGAGGGCTGGAGCGGGCGCGGGGCGCGGACCGGCGCGGCCGCGCGCTGGTCTTCGGCGGAGCGGGCGCGGGCGCCGCGGCGCTGCTGGCGGCCGGAGCGATCCTGGCGTACACGGGACCGGCGCAGCCCGTTTCCGGACCGGAAGCGAGCACGGCCGCCGCCGGAAACGCGGTCCGGGCGCAAACGGCAACGAACCCGCAAACGGAAGCGGGACCGGGCGCTTTGCTTGAGCCTTTTGTGAGCCTAACGGCTCAAGACGAAGCGATCCAAAGCGCTCTGGCGCGCGGCGGCGTAGAAGAAATGGATGTATCGATCGAACGGGACGGCTATTCGCTCGGCCTTCGCGGCATGGTTCGCGACAGCCAGAGCCTGACGCTGTTCTATACGCTCAAAGCGCCCAACGGGGAACAGCTGTCTCTGGACGCGCCGGACCTGCTGGACGCCGCGGGAGCCTCGATGGTCCGGGCGGATTACGTAAATCCTTACGAATCGTACGATTCGTCCGACCGGATGACATACGGGTATGTGTCGCTCCCGCTGGTCGGCGGCGCGATGGACGCCGAACTTACGGAGGGCAGGCTGCGCGCTTACGCCGTATCCGGCCAATCGGAAGCGGCCAAGAACCGGCTGCAAACGTTCGAAACGTCTGTTTGGCTTCCGTTGAACGCTTCGGAGGAACAAGAGGTCGTCTACAGCGAGCCCAAAAAGCTGACGGTGGGCGGACAACGGATTCTGATCGAGCGTGTGCGGATTACGCCGCTGCGGATTTATATGCAGTACAAGATCGACGAAGCGGTCAACGACAAAACGATCTTTGCATTCTTTTTGCCCGAACTGCTGCTGGAAAAAAACGGTCGATCGCATACGCTGATTAGGGACGGCTGGGGGTCGGTGCTGGCTGCCGCGAACGGTACGACCGAAATGATCTTCGACAACAGCCAAGGGATTCGGGACCCGGATTCGGTCTCGTTCCAAGTCGGCGGCGTCAACGCTCTGGATAAAAACAAGCTGGACTTTGTGATCGATACGGAGAAAATGCAGGTGCTCAAAGCGCCGGAAGACGGCATAACGGTCAGCGTGTCTCCCGCCGGGGAAGGTCTTCGCACGCTGCAGGTCGATTATCCGCTTGAAGCGGAAGACCTGATCGGCCAGCGCGAGCTAATGCTGGGCTTGTACTTCACCGACGGCGAAGGAGTAAAGCACAAGTTGGGCGCCGATAAGAACGGCGCGCTCGGGAAAGGCGTCGACGCGCAGTCTGCGCCCGGAACGGGAAGCAGCAAGATTTACCTGGAAGACGAAGATTACCCGCAGCCGCTCACCTTCAAGATCGGGTCTTACCCGGCGCTGATCCGCGAGGAAGCAAGCGTTCGCCTGAAATAAAGACGTTCGATCCGAAGACCGTTTCCTTCATGGAAGCGGTCTTTTTGCTGCTGCAGCTTCTTTTCCCTCCATTTGTTAAAATAAATCAATCGTTTTGTCCGGGCGCGCCGTCTTACAGACATCAGATTTTGCAAAAGCCTGATCTTGTTATCCGGCATTCCGGGCCGCTGCAGCGGCCGTACAGAGGGGGAACGCATATTATGGAGGAAACGGCGGACAATACGGACCGTTCACAGATGAGCCGCATAACGACGACGGAGGAAGATTTATTTTTCAACCGGATCGCGATGCAGCACCGGAAGCTGTACGCGATCGCCTACAGCTATCTGCGCAGCGAAGCGGATGCGCTCGAAGCGGTGCAGGAAGCGTCCTGCCGGGCATGGATCAAGCGCGGCAAGCTGAACAACCTGGAGGTATTTTCTTCCTGGCTCGTGCGCATCGTTATCAACTGCTGCATGGACGAGCTGCGCAGGCGCAAGCGTTCTTTTCCGGCGGAAAAGCTGGAGGAGAAAGCGGAAGAGATGATCAGCAGCGACCGGATCGATCTGGAGCGCGCGTTCGAACGGATGAAGCCGAGATACCGGCATGCGGTTACGCTCAAGTATTATCACGGAATGACGGCGGCGGAAATCGCCAGAGTGCTGAGGAAGCCGGAAGGGACGATCAAGACGTGGCTGCGGGAAGGTTTGAAGCAGCTTCGCGGACTTTTATAATCTCTTTTAACGACCTGGAGGTTGAATACTCATGACGAATACTCACGAAGAAGATAAGCTGCTGCGTGACGCCGAGCAATCGGAAACCGGTTCGCGGCGGATTGAACAGATGGAATTGAACACGGCGGTCCGCCGGGGGATCGACCAGGGCAAGAAGCGCGCCGGCAAACGCCGCGCCGCTTACGGATTGGGCGCCGGCGCGGCGGCGGCCGCGATCATCGCGGTATCGGCTTCGCTGATTCCGGGCGGGAACGCCCAGGCGCCGCAGCCGGCGGCGGTCAACGCGAGTTCGCCGTTGGCTAAGCCGGCCGCTCCAACGGTCGCACAGCCGGAAGAGGCGGCGGCGGGCCGGGAACGGATCGAGGACTATATGGGCATCGGGATGAGCACGACTTACAGCGACGCCATCATCGGCGGTTATATGACGACTGTCGACCGTTCGTTCGAACAGAACGGATTCAAAGTAACGCTGCGGGGCGAGGCGATGGACAGCCGTCGAATGTACCTGATCGTTTCGGTTGAAAACGGCACGGCGCAGAACGCTTCGATAGAAGATATAAATGTGGATTTCGGAGAAGGGATTCAGGGCAAGTGGATTCTGGGAGCCGGCGACTACGAAGTAAAACCCGGCGAAAAAAATCTGGCTTTTATGGATATCGAGCTTGATCCGGCAGTGGAATACCCGGAAAAAGCGTCTCTGCAATTCGGGCTTCAGCCGGGCGGATTCGAAGCGCCGAGCGGAACGAAAACGGCGGTCGAGATTCCGTTCGACGTTCAATCGAAGACTTTGCGGGAGCAAACCGAAACGATCGCGGTCGATCGCGATCTGACCGTCGACGGACAGAACTTCCATGTGGACCGACTGGAGCTTTCTCCGCTGGGCACTTATCTCGATTACAGTCTGGACGAGTCCAATACCCAAAGTATATTCAGCCTGATCGCGCCCAAACTTGTATTGACCGGAGCGGACGGCGGCGAAATCGGTAATCCGCAATTTGTCAGTAAATTTTACAATGAGAATACGCTGGCGTTCGAAAGCGGCAAAGTCGAATCTCCGGATTCGATCGTTCTGTCGGTCGACGGAATATCGGCCGCGGATCTTTCGGAAACGAAACTGGTGCTTAACACGAAGACCGGCGAGATCGTTTCCGGAGGCGGAGGCCAAGTAAAAGCGGTCCTGGACAAAGATAAACATACGCTGACCCTCGAACAAACGCTCGGGGAGTCCAACGATTACACCCTCATGAACGCGACTCAGTTCCGGTTCGGCGATACCTTAGTCGATGCGGAAGGGGTCGAGCACGATATGTTTAAATCCAACGGCGGACTTCGGGACGAGAAAGAAGGCAAACTGATCCAAAGCAGCGAATTCAAACTTGGAGAAGAAGAATACGCCCAACCGGTAACGCTGACGCTGAACGAATATTGGAGCCCGATCGAAGACAAACAGGAACTTGAACTGAAACCTTGATCCGGGCCGGCGAAACGAACAGCTGATTGAGACAAGCCGTTAGCGGCAAAAATCGAATCGAAGCCGAAAGCCGTCCTGTCCGTTTACATCGGCAGGGCGGCTTTGGTCTGCCGTTCGCTTGTCAGATGCGCTTGAGTTGTCTAGTATTAAATGAAAAGCGAGCACAGACGGGAGGGAAATCGTTATGACCTATTCCCAGCAGGGAAACGTGGGAGCCGGGGCGGCTTCGCATATTCTGCATCTGGAATCCCGGATCGAGGAATTGAACGAGCGGGCGGAAAGTCTGCGGGAAGAATTGGCGCAGGCGGAGAATCCGGCTGTCGACGGGGAGCGTGAAGCCGCGGCGGGCACAGACCGGCCGGAGCAGGAATCGATACCCGCTCTGCGCGACGAACTCGAACGCATTCAGAATGAACAAACCGAATTGGAAAACGAACTCGCGGCGTACGAAGATTGACGCCGCGGGTTCGTTTTTGTGATGCTCAAAAAAAGAAAGGCGGCGGTTCCGCGGCAGCCGGCCGGATTCAGATTCCGGCCGTGATCCGCGCGGCGATTCCCGCGGCTTCGCGCAGCACGCGCTCTTCGTCGAGCGTGGTCAGCTCCCGATCGCGCATCAGGACGCGCCCGTCGACGACGACCGTCTCGACGTCGGAGCCGTTCGCCGCGTAAGCGAGCAGCGAATACACATCGTGAACCGGCTGGAGATGCGGCCGGTCCAGACCGATCAGGATCACGTCGGCTTTCTTCCCGGGCGTCAGCGTGCCGATCTCCCCGCCGAGGCCGAGCAGCTCGGCGCTGCCGGCGGTCGCCATGCGCAGCGCCCGGTAAGCGCAGAAGGCGGTCGGGTCGCCGGCCGTCAGCCTGTGCATCCAGGCGGCCGCGCGTACCTCCTGGAACATATCGAGCGTGGTCGCGCTGCCCGCTCCGTCGGTGCCGAGCCCGACCGTGATCCCTGCGCGCAGCATGTCCGGCACCGGAGCGGCGCCGCAGCCGAGCTTCATATTGCTGACCGGATTGTGGCTGACGCCGCCGCGCATGCCGCGCAGCAGTTCGATGTCGCCCTGCGTCAGATGCACGGCGTGGGCCAGCAGCGTATGAACGCGCGGGCCGATAATGCCGAGCTCGCGCAGATGCTCGGCCGGCGTGCGGCCGTGGCGTTCGCGAATCAGGAATACTTCTTCGACCGTTTCCGCCAGGTGGATATGAACCGGGATGCGGCGGCTTTCCGCCAGCGCGGCGATCTCCTGCAGCGCTTCCGGCGAGCACAGAAACGGCGAGTGCGGGCCGAGCATGGTCGTGATGCGGCCGTCCGCCGCTCCTTGGCAGCGGTCGATCAGTTCCAGCGCTTCGCGCATGCGCCGTCCGCCGTCGTCTGCGGCGGTAATCAATCCGCGCGTCAGCGAAGCGCGCATGCCGGTCTCCGAGACCGCTTCGGCGATGCGGTCCATATGGATATACATATCCGCGAAAGCCGTCGTGCCGGAGCGGATCATCTCGGCGATCGCCAGCCTGGCGCCGGCTTCGATATCGTCCGGCGTCATGCGGTCTTCGGCCGGGAACATTTTGCGTTCCAGCCAGTCCATCAGCTTGAGATCGTCGGAGAATCCGCGCAGCAGGCTCATCGGCGTATGCTGATGCGCGTTAATCAGGCCGGGCATCGCGACCCGCCCGCGTCCGTCGATCACTTCGTCGCCCGGGCGCCGGAGTCCGGTCTGCCCGGCGTCGCCGGCCCGGACGGCGTCGATCCGGCTGCCGGCGATACGGATATCGCCGGTGAACGGCCCGTTCTCCGTCCGCTGCTCTTCTTCCATCGTCAGGATCAGCGCGCCTTCGATCACGAGGCCCGCTTCTTCTTTGCCCGATTGAGCCTCGGGGGAATCGGGATTGGTTTGCTGTGTCATTCTTATCGTCTCCTCTCGGGTGGTGCGGCTGCGGTTCGAGAGTTAACATACACGTTGACGCAGCGTCAAGGTCAAGCGGGAATTTATCCGGCAATCGGCCGGGCGGCATACGGGCGGATCGGCGAGCGTCTATTTGATTTTTATGCGCTTCGCCGCCGAATCGTTTTCGTCCGGCGTACCGTCTTTGTCGGCAGCGAAGCGGAACGCGTAGCCGATCTCGTCGGCCGCCGGGAAATTCCGCAGCTTTTCCTCCGTAAACGTGCCCGAGACGTAAACGTAGTCTTTCTTTTTGGTCGTTCCCGCGTAAGTCCATACCGTGGAATAGCCGACATCGAGCCCCAGTTTGTTCAATCTGTTCACTTCGGCGCGGGTTCTGGGATCGCTGACGGCAAGCCTGCTTCCGTCGGCAAACAGATCGATTTCGACGAAATAATTCACGTTTTCCCCGGCGTGTTTATCCAGCGCTTTTCGGACTGCTTCAAAATAAAAATACGACCCGTCTTCCGGGGGCATATAGCTGCCTTCGATACTGCTCACCGAAGCGTCTTCGGCGCTTGCAATCACAATCGGCGCCTGCGCTTGTTCCGTTTCTCTAACGTCTTCGCCCAGTCTGCCGCCCAGCAGCAGAGCCAGCAGGACCGCCGCGGACGCGGCGGCGAGCGCGCCGGAACGCTTCAAGCCGCGATACGCGGCCGGGCGAACGCCCGCCGCTTCGTATTCGGCCAGCAGATCGTCGTCGATCCGGCCGATCGCGCGGTAAAGGCGGTCTCCTCGTGTCGAGGAAGCCAAAGCGGATATTCCGTTTTTACCGTTCGTTGTATCGCTTCCGTTCATCGGGATTCTCCTCCTGTTCAAGATGGATTTTGAGTCTGGAGCGGGTGCGGAACAAAGCGGCTTTGACCCGATTCTCGCGCATGCCGAATCTTTTTGCGATCTGCGCCAGCGGCTCGCCGTGCCAGTAGCGGGCGATAAACAGATGACGCTCGCTCATCGGCAGCGTGCGCAGAAACGCATTGATCGCCCGCGCCAGTTCCCGCTCCAGCAGCGAATCTTCCACGCTTTCGGCCGCCGGCAGGCAGGCATCCAGTTCGAGCAGAACCGTTTGCGCTTCGCCGCCGCGTTTTTGCGTTTTTTTCGCTTTGAACCGATCGAATGCTAAATTCCTTGCAATTCTGCCGATAAAAAAGGAAAGCCTTCGCGGGCGTCCGGGCGGAATAGCGTTCCACGTCTTCAGCCAGGTATCGTTGACGCATTCCTCGGCATCGCGCTTGTCTCCAAGAATGTTATAGGAGATGGAGCGGCAGTATGCGCCGTAACGCTTCGCCGCTTCCGCAATCGCCGTTTCGTCCTTGTTCAGAAAAAGATTCAAGATACGCTGTTCTTCCTCGTCCACCGGAGACCTCCTTTCGCTGCTTGCCGTTCTCTACCTATACAGACGACAAATTTGCGCCTTGGTTATCGACGATCCGACATCGGCAAAGAAAAAAGCCGGACCGAAATGAACTCGGTCCGACCTTTCGATCCTGCCCTGCTGCCCGTCCTGCTTCGATCTTCATTCTGCCGGGCCGTTTACGCCGGCCCGCCGCGGCGCTTCCTCCGCGTCCCCGGTGTGCACCAGATACACCGCGCCGGCCACCGGGACGAAGCCGGCCCGCCATCCCTGCGAAGCGATCAGCTCCAGCAGCTCGTCCAGATTGCTTTCGTGGACTTCGCGAATGCGGCGCAGCTCGGCCGCCGCGGCGGCCCCGTCCGCGCCGCCGGAGCGCGCCCGCCGCTCCAGCTCCGCGACGGCGAGCTGTCGCTGCCCCTCGTGCTCGAACATCGTATCCGCGATGCAGAAGCGGCCGCCGGGCTTCAGCACGCGGCGGATTTCCCGCAGCGCGAGCGGCTTCTGCTCGCCGCTCAGATGATGAAAAGCGTAGCTGCTGACCGCAAAGTCGAAGCTGCCGCTCTCGAACGGCAGATACAGAAAGTTGCCCGGCCGCGCGTCCAGCGCGGGGAACTTGGCGCGGCAGATCTCCAGCATCGCCGCCGATTGATCGACCGCGGCCATGTCCGCGCCGGACTCCGACAGCCGCCCGGCCAGATTGCCGGTGCCGGCGCCGATATCCAGCCCGCGCTCGCCGGCGGCGGGCCGGGTAATCGCGCACACGGCGTCCAGCGCCGCCGCGTAGTGCGGGTGCTCGGGCGAGCCTTCGGCGCCCAGCACCCGGCTGTCGTGCTCCGCCGCGCGCGCGTCGAAGTCCCACACGTCGGTCCAGCCGGCGTGCAGCTCGCGGATATGCTTGAGCTGCGCCGCCATGCCGAACCAGGCTTCTTCGCGGTCCGCGAACGCGGGCACCGATTCTTCGGCCGAATCGCCGCTTCGCTCCAGCATGCGGTCGAGCGTCCGGATATCCCGCCCGATCTGCGTCATCTGCGCGAACAGCATCGAACGCCGCCGCTCCAGCGCCGAGCGCACGGCCGCCTCGGCCGCTGCGGAGTCGCCGCGATCCGGCAGGGCGCCGATCTCTTCGACCGTCAGGCCGATCTCGCGCAGGGCGGCGATCCGTTTCAGCTTGCGTTCGTCGCCCGCGTCGAACACGCGGTAGCCGTTTTCCAAACGCCGCGAAGGCGGCAGCAGCCCTTTCGATTCGTAGAACCGGATCGACCGCGCGGACAGGCCGAGCTTCTCCGCCAGCTCTTTGATGCGCATGCCTCCGGCTTCTTCGCTTGGCATCGTGCGCCTCTTTTCCGCTACGCCTGCGTCTCCGGCCGTACCGCGTCGCGGTAATACAGCCGAAGCAGCAGATCCTGGTTATAGTTGCCGAAGCCGCTGCCGAACAGCGTCACGCCGCCCACATGCTGCGCGTCGCCGTTGACGCCGATGCGCAGCTTCCACTCCCGGCTCCGCGGCGAAAGCTGGTCCAGCGTAACGGAAGACAGCGGCGTGCCGTCCATATAAGTACCGCTGCGATCCACTTTGAGCCTTTTGAGCAGCCCGTATTGATTGATGTCGTTCGGCCACCAGGCCGGCGTCAGATTGCCGCGGCGGTCGCCGTAATCGCCGGGACTCGTCCAGGTGCCCAGCTCGACCCCGTTCAGGTGGAACGTGATATCCGAAGGCCAGTGGGCGTCGATGCCCGGGGCTTCGGAAGAGATTTCCATCGAGATTTCCAGTTCCTCCGGCGTCTGGCTGGACAGCAGGAAGTTCGGCGCGCGGTACTCCACGTATCCCTGCCCGAACCAGAGGATCGAAGCGTTCATCCGCTCCGGCGAGAGGAAGAAGCGGGGGTCGTCGAACTGCCCGATCATGCGCTCCGTGGTGGCGAGGCCGCAGGTCGGATGCACGTCGCTGTCGGTAAAATGCCCGATCGGAACGCTGACCGGATGCACGGAGCGGCGGTCGCTTCCCGGCTGCGGCAGACGGATCTCGATCCGTTCCTCGGCCAGCGAGCAGACTTTGCGCGCGCCGCCGCGTCCGGCCACGCGCTCGGTGCGAATCAGGCCCGCCGTTTCGAGCTTGCGCACGTGCATGGTCATAATGGCGCTGCTCAGGCCCGAGGCTTCGGCCAGCTCCCGTACATTCATCGGCCGCTCGGCGAGCAGCGCAAGCAGGTTCAGGCGCACTTTGCTGGCAAGCGCTTCGTAGACCGGCAGCGATTGTTCGGTGATATCCAGTTCCATAGTTTCCTCCAAAGTGTGGGAAATTTCAGACGGTCCGCTGTCGCTTCGTCTTCTGATTGATCTTCCTACCAGTATATAATGAGCGGCGTTCAAAAGCACGAACATCGAAAGGAACGCTCGCGTTTCGACTGTCGGATTCGGTCGAATTTCGTAAGCTTTCGTTTCATGGCAGGTTTCGCACTTTAATAATGAACAAGTATCGACACGCATCTAGGGCGTGTACGCAAACTCCGAAGGACGCAGATTTAGCTGAATTTTTGTTCTCATCAAGGAACTTTTTCGAAGGCGTGCCGGGGCACGTCAAGGAAACGTGACGTAGAGGAGGGCGAAAAGGCAGCTAAAGATGCACGTCGCTGAGTTTGCGTACACGGCCTAACCTCTTTCAAAAGGAGAACGGTTATGACGTCACCAGAACGGGAATGTTTTTTCTATGTGGGAACTTATTCGCCTTCAGAGACGGAAAGTTTATTTCTGTGCGCCTTGAATTCGGATACGGGGCAGATGAGAATCGTGGCGGGAACGGCGGGGATCGAGAATCCGTCTTATTTGACCGTGAGCCCGGACGGACGCAATCTCTACGCGGTAAGCGAAGTGGAGAAAGGCGAAATCTTCGCGTATTCCATCGACGACCGGACCAAAGAGCTGCATATGATCTGCCGCAAGCCGTCGGAGGGCGCGTATCCGTGCCACCTGGCGCTGACGCCGGACGGCAAAGCGCTGCTCGCGGCCAATTACGGAGGCGGCGTGGTCGCGTTCGGCATCCGGGACCAGGGCGGGCTGGACGAAGCGACGCATGTGAACCACTTCGGCTCCAGCGTGAATGCGCAGCGGCAGAGCGAACCGCATCCGCACGCGTTTGTGCCTTCGCCGGACGGCGCGTATCTGTTCGTGCCTGATCTGGGCACCGACCGGATCGTCAAGTATACGCTGGAGGACGGCCGGCTGTTCAAACAGGGAGAAACGGAGCTTCCGCCGGGAACCGGTCCGAGAACGCTGACGTTTCATGCGCGCCGTAATTGGGCTTACGTCACCGGCGAGCTGAACAGCACGGTCGCCATGTTCGAGTACGAAGCGCACAACGGCCGGCTCAAGCTGCTGGATCAGGCGGAGCTGCTGCCGGAAGACGAAATGGACGATCCGGTCAGCACCGCGGCGCATGTCGCTGTTTCCACCTGCGGCCGTTTTGTATACGCGTCGACCCGGGGGCACGACAGCATCGTCCGCTTCAATATCGACCCGGACAGCGGCCGCCTGGTGTTTCAAGGCAGGGTGCCGGTTCACGGAGCGGAGCCGCGCCACTTTGCGATCGTCGACAGTCATCTGCTGGTGGCGAATCAGGACAGCGGAAATATTGTGTCTTTTCTGATCAATCGGGAGACGGGCGAGCTGACGCCGACGGGCTTCGAACTGAACGCGAACCGCCCGGTCTGCATCTGC
Source organism: Saccharibacillus sp. CPCC 101409 (assembly GCF_030518235.1). Classification (GTDB taxonomy): domain Bacteria; phylum Bacillota; class Bacilli; order Paenibacillales; family Paenibacillaceae; genus Saccharibacillus. The sequence goes on from NZ_JAULSA010000007.1 coordinate 185,915, forward strand.
AAACTTCCGGTTCCGGAAGGGTCGCAGGGCGCGTAACAGCGAGAACCGCGAGAACCGCGAGAAAGAAGGAGAGGAGAGCGCGGGATGAAAAAATTCGACTACGACCTGGACTACGAGCAGTTGGATCTGCGCGAGCGTCCCGAGCTGTATACAGTCGGCCGCGGCGAGCAGGGCGTGCTGATGGTCCAGCCTTACAAGAACGAGATCCTGCCGCACTGGCGCTTCAAGACTCCCGACATCGCGCGCGAATCGTCGGAGAAAATTTATGCGATGTTCCTGGATTACAAAAAGGCGGACGATTTCGTCGGCATGGACATGGCGCGCAAGTTTCTCCAGATGGGCTATACCCGCGCCAGACGCTATACCAACTACAAAGGCGGCCGCAAATACGCGGAGAACGGCACGCTGTCCCTGCAAAAAGGCGACCCCGCCAAAGCGGAATCCGCGGCGATTTTTAAAGAAGTATGGGAGAAAGCGAAGACCGACGCCGACTATTTGCGGATGAAAGAGCGTCATATAAGCGATTACGAAACCGGTTGAGGGAGAAAGTACGGATGAAGGAACGGGAAGCGAGAGGTGGAAAAGTGCCGGGCCGCGCGATCGACGGAACGGTAACTGGTTTCAATTCGATGTTCGGTTTCGCCCGTAAACCTCATCTCGAACGCGGTCAATGTACAGGTGTCGGAAGACTTCTTGTTTACTTTTGGATTGTTATAAAAAGGACCTTCGTTTCCCGTTTTTAAAGCGGTAGACGAAGGTCTTTTGGCGTGGAAAAGAAGCCGGCGCTGTGTCATTGCTGCATATGCGCATTAAATCCGGCTTTTTGCGATAAAAAATATACGATTGTTGCCTATTGGCATTATTTTCGAAGGGAATCCGGCTTTTTAAAAAGAATTGGACAGGGATTGCGCAAATTTGCTGCGGATATGCATCAATGGGGGCAAGAGGAAGATTGCGGGTAGACGAATAGCGCATGCCGGATGCCGCGGGTGCGCATCCGGCTTCGATTGGATCGAAAGCGATCCGGTCGCTTTGAATTTGCAAGCGTTTAAGCGTTGAAGATCAGGCCCGGCGCGGAGACAAGGCCGTCTCCTGTTCGGCCGGGCCGGCTTCGCCGCCGCGGGTCTCCGCGGCCGAAGCGGTGCCGCTTTGCGCCGGCGCTTCGGAGCGGGCCGCGCGGCTGCGCGGCTGCGGCGCGGCCTGCTCGTGCGCGCCGTCCGGCGTCGGCGCGGCAGTGCCTTCGGCCCGGCTGCCGCGGGCCGGGAGACCTTCCGGCTGCGCCGAAGCCGGGCGCAGCTGCGGCGAGCGCCCGGCGTAAGGGCGCTCCCGCCGCTTGGCGGCGGCGGGGCGCAGCGCGGCGAAGCCTAACGCCGCGAGCGCCAGCTGCGCGCCCAGCAGCCACGGCGCCGCTTCCGCGCCCAGCGCCGGGTTCAGCAGCGCCGGAGCCGCCGCCGCCAGCGGCAGCAGCCGCCGCAGCGCGGGCCGTTCGGCCCGGTAGCCCGGCTCAAGCAGCCGGGCGGCGAGCAGTGCCGCCAGCAGCCAGGACAGCAGGCGGCACAACGGAAGGAGCGGGGAGCCGTCAAGCTCCGGCTCCCGGGCGAACTGCATCCCGGCGGCAGCCGCGCCGCCCAGCAGCGCGGGCGCAAGCGCCGGCTTCAGCAGCCGGAGAAAACCTCCGCCCCACGACGGGCGCTCCTCGCGTTCCAGCAGCTCGCCGAGCTCGTGGCGGGTGCGTTCCAGCTCGCGGTGCAGCGCGTCGTGCAGCTGCGGCAGCCGGTCCTGCTCGCCGCCGTCCAGATACAGCGCGATATGGCCGTCCAGCTCCGGCGTGAAGCCCTGGATGCCCTGGCAGATATGCAGCCCGCCGCGCAGCCGGCTGTCCAATTCCGCGGCCGGTTTGCGCTCCGCGGCCAGCTTTTCCTCGGCCAGGGCGACCGCCGAGCCGTACGCTTCGAGCGCGAAGCGCAGCCGGTGTTCGCGGTGCTGCGCTCTGCGGCTCAGCGCTTTGCGCGTTTGTTCGTAGATCCATATGGCAAAAGCGGCCGCGGCCGCCCAGATGTACGTTTCCATCCCGATTCGCCTTCCTCTCGCGTAAACCCTCGTATCCACTATTACACAAGCGAGAGGCCGGTTCAAGCGCCAAAGCGAAGCGAACGTAGACAAGCAAAGGCTGCTCGCGTACAATTCGACTCGGTGAAGGCGCGCGGCGAAAACAGCGTCCGCGCGCAAAACGGGTAAAAGAAGAAAGAAAAGGCCGCGGACGAAGCCGCACAGTCCGGCGCGGCCGGGCGAAGCTTCGCTGCCAGAGACTTCGCCGTCACAGCCGGAGCAGCTCAATCCGGCCGCCCGGGCGGCCGAACGAAAGGAAGGAAATTATAATGATGAAGATTTTGGTACTCGGTGCCGGCGGGACAATCGGCCGCCGCATCGTAGAAGAAGCGTTGAACCGCAAATGCGAGGTAAAAGCGCTGCTGCGCGACCCTTCGCTGATCGGCGCGCAGCACGACGAGCTGACCGCGCTGAAAGGCGATCTGCTGGAGCCGGGAGAAGTCGCGCGCGCCGCGGCCGGCTGCGATGCGGTCGTCAGCGCGTTCGGCCTGGAAGCCGGCGAAGGCCGGATGCTTGCGGAAGCCGCGCGCATGATCGTGGAAGGCACGCGTGCCGCGGGCGTAGAGCGCCTGATCGTGGCCGGCGGAGCGGGCACGCTGTTCGCGTCGCCGGGCGTCCGGCTGATGGATACCCCGGACTACCCGGAAGAGCTTCGCCCGCTGGCGCTGGCGCATGCCGAAGCTTACGAGATTTATGCGCGGAGCGATCTGGACTGGACTTACGCCAGTCCGGCCGCCTGGATCGAACCGGGCCGCCGCACCGGCAATTTCCGTATCGGCACGATGCTGCTCGTGACCGACGACGAAGGCCACAGCCGGATCAGCGCCGAAGACTTCGCCGCCGCGCTGATCGACGAGCTGGACGATCCCAACTTTATCCGCTCGCGCTTTACCGTCGCGTATTGATTCGAACGGCTTATACACGTTCCGGCCGTTCCGGCTGCCGGGAATGCCGCGGCCCGGCCGACAAGTTCGTAGGTGGAGCCGGAGCAATAGCTCTCCGCCCGGTCTATCTTCATCCTTTTCAATAAGAAAGGAGCCGAAAGCCTTTATGCAAATCGTAACGTCGCAGCAGATGAAACAAATCGACCGGTATACCATCGAGGAACTGGGCGTTCCTTCGCTGTCTTTGATGGAAGTCGCCGGCCGCGCCGTCGCCGAAGAAGTGTTGGACCTGTGCCGGAGCCGGACGGGAGATCCGGCTTCGCGCGCCCGGCGCGGGCGTCTCGCCGGACAGGAGGCGGGCATCCGGCCCGACGGATCGCCCAAGCGCGGCGTGACTTCGGACTCGCCGATCCTGGAAGACGATACGCTGCCCCGCCTGGAAGGGGCGGACGAAGAGCACTGGCTGGTGCTTGCCGGCAAAGGCAACAACGGAGGCGACGGTCTGGCCGCCGCCCGCTATCTCCAGGACGCGGGCGTGCAGGTTACGATCCTCTGCGCGGAAAGCGCGGACCGCTTCTCGGAGGAAGCGGCCGCGCAGTTCCAAGCGGCCGGGAAGTCCGGCATCCCGGTGCTGGATGCGCCGGAAGATCCGGCGGCCGCGGATTTCGGCGGCTATACGGGCCTGGTCGACGCCCTGCTGGGCGTCGGGGCGAGCGGCGAACCGCGCGAGCCGTATGCCGGCCTGATCCGGGCGGCCAACGGCAGCGGGCTGCCGATCGTGGCGGCCGACGTGCCGAGCGGCCTGAACGCCGATACCGGGCAGGTCGCGGAAGCCTGCATCGCGGCGACCCGGACGGTGTGCATCGCTTTTCTCAAGGCGGGACTGACCCAGCATCCGGGCGCGGCGGCGGCGGGCGAAGTGAGGGTACGCGCCGTCGGCATCCCGAAGCTTGCCGCGAACCGGATCGAAGATCCGCCTTACGCGCACTTGATTACGGAGCGTTCGCTGCGCGAAACGCTTGAGATCGACACTTCGCGGAAGCGCGAAGAAGACAGCAACAAAGGCACATACGGTCACGTGCTCGTCGTGGGCGGCAGCCGGCTGATGACCGGCGCCGGATTTATGTGCTCGCGCGCCGCGCTGCGCATCGGCAGCGGACTCGTGACCTGGGCGCTGCCCAAAGCGCTGCTGCCGAGCGTAGTCGGCCATGTGCCCGAGCTGATGGTCGCCGAAGCGTCGGACGACGCAGGCGGCGAATGGAACCGCGATTCGGCGGGCAGGGTCCTGAAGCTGACGGAGAAGATGGACGTGCTCGCCGTCGGTTCGGGCCTCGGCCGCTTCGACGGCGACCTGGACTGGCTGCGCCAAATATGGACGCAGTCCGAACTGCCGCTTGTGATCGACGCGGACGGGCTGAATATCCTGTCCGAAGCCGGCGAGAAGCTGACGGATTGGGGACGGCGCGAGAATGTCTTGCTGACGCCGCATCCCGGCGAGATGGGCCGCCTGCTCGGCGTTCCCACGCGCGAAGTCCAGCGTGACCGCATCGGCGCGGCCCGAAACTACGCCATGAAATACGGCGTTACCCTGGTGCTCAAAGGCGCCCGCACCGTCATCGCCGCCCCGGACGGCCGGATCTTCGTCAACACCACCGGCCATCCCGGCATGTCCACCGGAGGTACCGGCGACGTCCTGACCGGCGTGATCTCCGGCCTGATCGCCCAGGGACTGTCTCCCGTGCAGGCGTCTTCCTTCGGCGCATACCTGCACGGCAGAGCCGGCGAACAAGCCGCCGAACGCCGCTCGAACCCCGCCTCCATCCTGGCCGGCGACCTGATCGAAGAGCTGTAATTCGGCGGGAAATAAACAGGCGATGAACCAGAGAAGATTTTCAAAGAGCCGTGCCAAAAGCAGACCCAAATTTGAAGGACTGTCCCCAAAGCCGTAAATCAGGCGGGGGACAGTCCCTTTTTTCTTGCGCATCTTTTCCCAAATAGAATCCTGAATAGAAACAGAACCCGGGTGGAAAAAATGCTGCGTATGTGCATCGTTTTTTACGAAAACGAGCCTTTACAGCTCTCAATGTTGCGCAGGTACATCATTTCCGCCGTTTTCCCACCCTAAAGGCCGAAATCGTTGGAAAATGATGCGCACCTGCAACATTTCGCAAGATATAATCCTTCTTTCGAAAAAATGATGCACCTCCACAACATTGAACCCGAATAGTAAGCTTTCTTCGAATCGTTTTTCTTTTACAGCCGTGCAAAGCCATACCTCTCATCGAGACAACTCACTTGGAGGCTCAGGCGCCGAACCCGCTAGATCCACGATCTACGATCCGCCGAAGCCTCGATTCAGTAAAGCCCCGAAAAGTTCCCCGAATGAAGCCCGCCGGAACCCAGACAGCCGCCCATTCCCGCAGATCTGCCCTTATCTTGCTAGGATCTGCCCTTGTCTTGCCCGGGTCTGACCGCACTCCGCTTCGATACCCAGTATCGAAGCTGTCCTATACCCTCCACCCAAAAAACCGGCTCTCCATCTCGTAGGGATGGAGAGCCGGTTTTGGCTTTTCAAGAACATCGGCGAAAATGCTAAGGCGGAGGGGGAGTTCGTGTAGGAGCGATAGCGTTCGCCTTTGAAATTGGGAAGATACCACCTAAATCTAATCAGTCTTCCCGATTTCAACACGCGACCGAAACGAACTCCCCCGGAGCCGCCCCACTTTTTCACACCAAATGTCAAATGAAAAACCAAAACTCTCCATCCCAAAGAGATGGAGAGCCGGTTGCCACTTTTATACCCGGAACGTAGCCACCGACAGGTGGAGCTGATCCGCGAGTTGGGCGAGCGATTGGGACGAAGAAGCCGTTTGTTCGCTGGCTGCGGCCGATTCTTCGCTGGCGGACGCGATGCCGCTGAGCGTGTGCATCACTTCGGCCGTTTGCGCGGCCTGCTGTTCGCTGGCCGCGGCGATGCCGTTGACCTTGAGGGACGTGTTGCCGACGCGTTCGATAATATCGTTGAAGGCGCGGCCGGATTCCCCGGCGTGCTTCAGGTTGTTGCCGACAGCCGATACGCTGTGTTCGATATTGAGCTGCATCGAGCGGATAATCGTCGTGATTTCTTTCGTTGCCGCTCCGCTGCGTTCCGCAAGTTTACGTACTTCGTCCGCGACTACGGCGAAGCCGAGACCGGATTCTCCGGCGCGGGCCGCTTCGATGGCGGCGTTGAGCGCGAGCAGGTTGGTTTGGGCGGAGATATCGTCGATCACGTTGATAATGTCGCCGATCTTGGCGGAATGTTCTTCAAGTTTGCCGACCTGGGACGTCACGTCTTCCATGCTGTCGAGAGCGAGCTGGATCGTTTCGCCGCCCACCTGGGCCATTTCAACCGTGGCGTTGGACAGTTCGGCCGCGTCTTCGGCGCCTTTTGCCACGTCTTCGATCGCGATCGCCATATCTTTGAACAGTTCGTTGATCGAGCGGGCGGATTGAAGCTGCATCGACGTTCCGCCTGCGATTTGCTGGGTGCTGGCCGAGATTTGCTGCGAGGAAGCGGCTACATTTTGGGCGGAATCCTGGATGCCGCCGATCAGTTCGGACAGCGTGTCGACCATTTTGTTGACGGACAGGGACAGTTCGCCGACTTCGTCTTTCGCTTTGTAATCGGACTTTTCACGCAGATCGCCGTTGGCGATATTTTTGAGCACATTGCCGATCTTTTTAACCGGTTTGCTGATCATGGAAGTGACGAGAAGAACGAAGACGATGCCGAGAACGATGGAGAGCGCGAGAATGGCAAGAGTCCAGTTGAAAGCCTGGCCGACATCGGCCTGCGCGTCCGCATCGGTTGCGGCAGCCTGCTGATCGTTGATTACGCCGAGCTTTTCGATCGATTCGTACAGCAGTTTGCTGGTCGGGCCGACTTCTTCGGTCACGTATTTCTGGAAAGCGGCATTGGTCGACGTTTCCGCGATTTCTACGGCTTTGCTGTAGAGATCCTGATAGTCGGCCCAGTATTTGTCGAAATCGGCCAACAGTTTATTTTCCTCCGCGTTCAGCGGGCTTTTGCGGTAATCGTTCATGCTTGCCGTGACCTGCTCGCTGAGCGGCGCGATCGTATCGGCGATTTCTTTCTTCGCGGCCTGTGTGTCGGCAATCGCGATATCGCGGGAAGTAACGCGAAGTTTGAGCAGCCCTGTTTCCGTAGCGGCGAGCTGGCGAATCGGAATCATGTTGTCGCTGTAAAGCTGATTGAGATTTTCTTTCATCATGTTGATGTTGACGAGGCCGTATAATCCGACGCCTGCCGTTGCCAGAGTCATCACGACCACGACTACCATAAGCTTTGTAAAGATTTTCCGATTTCTGAACCACCGCATCCTGATCACTCCGTTTTATTTATTTGAGCTTGCCGCCCTGGTTTTTTCTGCTGCGTTGATATAAGTATTTTCGTCAGCCCATTCGTGTTTTTTAAGCCCCAAATCTCAGAATTGTAAAAAAATATAGTTTTTTCGCTTTCAAATCCATCCGGAATGTTCAATTGTGAAAAAGTAGAAAAAGGCCGCCTGCGCCTCTTAAGAGAGCAAACGGCCATACAAGAAAATTGTGTGAACAAGCAACCGGGCAAAACCCGATTTTCAAGCTTCTAAAGGGGCTTTTTTTAAATATCGGCGTGAAAAAGCCCTGCCCGGCCGGCGGGAACTTCGAGCATTTCCCGTCCGCCCATATAAGGACGCAGCGCGGGAGGGAGGTAGATCGAACCGTCCGCGCGCTGGTGATTCTCGATCAGCGGAATAAGCAGGCGCGGAGTGGCGGCGGCGGTATTGTTCAGCGTATGGCAGTAACGGAGCTTGCCGTCTTCGCCGCGGTAGCGCAGTCCGGCTCGGCGCGCCTGGAAGTCGCCGACGTTCGACGACGAATGCGTTTCGCCGTACGCGTCCCGGCCCGGCATCCAGGTTTCGAGATCGTACTGTTTGTAATTCTTCTGCGACATGTCCCCGATACAAACGGCGACTTTGCGATAAGGAAGCTCCAGCAGGTCCAGCAGATTTTCGGCGTTCCGGGTAATTTCCTGCAATAAAGCTTCCGATTCTTCCGCCTCGCCTCGACAGATGACGATCTGCTCGACTTTGGCGAATTGATGCACCCGGTACAGTCCGCGCACGTCGCGGCCGGCCGAACCCACCTCGCTGCGGAAGCAGGTCGAGACGCCGGCGGCGCGGATCGGTTCGGCCGGATCGAGGATCTCGTCCGAATAGTAGGCGATCAGCGGAACTTCCGACGTCCCGACCAGCCAGGCGTCTTCGCCTTCGATCCGGTATGCCTGATCCTGGCCGGTCGGGAAAAAGCCCGTATCGCGCATTGCTTTGGTTCGAACCATCAGCGGCACGTCCATCGCGGTGAAGCCCCGGTCTTCGAGCAGGTCGAGCGCAAGCTGCTGCACGGCGCGGTGCAAACGCAGTCCGTCGCCTTTGAGAAAATAGCTTCGCGTTCCGGCCACCTTGACGCCGCGCTCCAGATCGAACAAACGATGCAGCTCGCCCAATTCGACATGGTCGCGCGGCGTAAAGTCGAATTGTGTCGGAATACCGACCATGCTCAGTGTCACATTGTCGGCGTCCGAAGCGCCGGCGGGAGTATCCGGCGACACCAAATTCGGCACCCGGTCCATCAAATAACGGTAACGATGCAGCACCGTTTGCAGTTCGTTTTCGATATGTTCCAGCTTGGCTTTCTCCGTCCGGACTTCCTGCTTCAGCCGCTGCATATCGCTGCGGTCGCCGCCGGCCATGCCGCCGATCTCCCGGCTGAGCCGGTTGCGCCGCTCGCGCAGCGCTTCGGCTTCCGCCGCCAGGCTCCGCCTGCGGTCGTCCGTTTCCAGCAGTTCGCGGATCGAGATCGCGATCCCTTTGCCGTCCGCCGCCGTTTGAAACTCCGCTTCCCGTTCCCGAATGTCCCGAATGTCCATCATGTGCATGCACGCTCCTCGAATGATTGATAGAAAAACACAAAAAACGCCCTCTCGTTTGGGACGAGGGGCGTTCAATCATACGCTCGCGGTGCCACCCAATTTGACCGCTTCCGATAAGGAAACGATCCGCTCTGGATTATCGCGATAACGGGCGAACCCCGGTTGACTTAGGCGGCGGGCGCAGGCTTCGAAGCGAAGCGGCGCCGGCCCTTGACGAAAACGCCTCGGAGTTGGATTCTCGTCATCGGCATACTGGGTGTATTGAAATTATGGTTTTCAGTATAGCGCGCGGGCCGGGCGAGGTCAACCCCGAACGGCGGATCGGATCGTTCCGGCATGCGTATCTATATAATAGAAGAAACTAGTCGAATGATGTCGTTTTTAGTCTGTGACCAACCTGCGAAAAAGCGGGTTTTTGTCGATTGCAACCGGACTTCCACAAAGGAAAACACAAAAAAGGACCCGGATTCGGGGGAATCCGGGTCGAGATTAGGAGGGGAAAAAGGTATTGGGAAGCGGGTTCCGGCAGGCGTCGGCCGGGGGAGCCGAAGCGGCCGGAAAGCCGCGGAAAACCGGTTGCAAAGCTCGATAAAGTACTAGTTAAGCGCTGATTGCGTTATAGCGGCACGAAAGTTCTTCGAACCATGCTTTGTCCTTGAGCTGCAGCGCGAGATCGATCAGGTTGTTCAGTTCGCTGCGCTCCAGTTCGACCTGGTCGTTGAAGCTGATGCTGGCGGTAATCGAGATGCGTTCCTGCGCATCCGGGGACAGATCGATGTCGACGTTTACTTCGACTTCGGCGTCCATGTATTCTTTCTTCAGGAAGTAGATCACTTCGCAAAGGATAACCGGTCTGACGTAGCTTTCGAACGCGCAGTCCATCACTTTGACCCAGTAGTGCGGATTGGAGAAATGCAGCATGCGTTCGTCGGCGGCGTCGTGGCCGTTGTAGATATCCTGGGTCAGTTCGAGCAGAACCGGCTCGGCTTCGAAGAAGTTGGCGATTTGTTTGCGAAGGACTTCCGTAATTCTTTGCGTGTTCAGTGTGATCATATGACTGCACCTCTCTCTGGGTATTTTGTCGTTTTTGTGATTGTTGACGATTTTGTCGATTCTGCGGCTGCTTTGTCGATTTTTGTTGTTGTTTTGCTTCGTTGACTTATTTATCGGCGCTCCGAAACGAAAGTTTATAGCTTTTGTTAAAAAGATTTCGCAAAATCTACTTTTAAAAGATTAATAGGAAGATCTTCCGATGGGGGCGAGCTGTCCCGAACGCAAAAAAGTACCGATGGTCCCAGAGGACCAACGGTACTTAGAAAAACCAGGGATAGGGTCTTACTTATCGAGCTTCGGCAGTTTCTCCGCCTGTTCCTGCACTTCGCGGATCGGTTCTTCCTGCGCTTTCACTTCAACCTTCTTCGAAGTGAACCAGCCGATCAGCGCAATGGAGACGAGTACGATATAGAAGGTCGCTTTCCAAACGGTGCCTTCGACAAAGTCGTGCGGCACGAGGCCGATCGCTTCGTGACCCAGCGTGTGCATGCCGAGCTTAACGCCTACCCAGCCGACGATGACGAAAGCGGCCGTTTCAAGACCCGGACGGGAATGCAGCAGGCCGACGAACAGGTTCGCCGCGAAACGCATAATGACGAGACCGATAAAACCGCCGGCGAAAATGACTGCGAATTGTCCCGCGTCCAGACCGCCGATCGAGCCCAGATTGGTCGGAGGGAGCGCGACCGCCAGAGCGACCGCCGCCAGGATGGAGTCGACCGCGAACGCCAGGTCCGCCAGCTCGACTTTGAATACGACGCCCCAGAAGCTGACTTTTTTCTTGCCGACGCCTTTGCCTTCCGCAGACTCTTCGGCTTCTTCCGTTTCCGACTTGCGATTGCGAATCGCTTTAATGATATGATTCAACGAGATGAACAGCAGGTACGCCGCTCCGATCGCCTGAATCCACCAGACGTCGACGAGGAACGAGATAATGAACAGGGAACCGAACCGCAGCACGAATGCTCCGACAAGACCGTAGAACAGAGCTTTCTTGCGCTGTTCTTCCGGGAGGGGCTTGACCATGATCGCCAGCACCAGCGCGTTATCCGCGGCCAGCAGGCCCTCCAGGGCGATAAGTACGAGCAGTACCCATCCGTATTCCAGCAGCAACGACATTTCCATAAGCTTCTCTCCTTTTTATGTGGGATTGCGATCCCTTTCGCCTACGAAAGACCCCAATAAAACAAAAGAGACTTTTACCGCTTCGGATATGTATGCCCGTAAAGGAACAAACATAACCCAAAGCGGTAAAAGTCTCGCTAACAACGATGGTTGCCAACAAAGCCGGGGATACGATCCCGTACTGACGACTTTGCTGTAAAAGCTACTCCCTCTTACCCGGTTAAGGAAAGATCAAGTATGAAGTTGGGGTCTTTCGTAAAGTTAAGCTTATCTTACCCGATGCCGTATCACTTGTCAACAATTAAAGGTTAAACTGGATGAATATAGATATAAATTGACATAGTCCAAACTTACACATCGAAAAGTTACATAACCGGACGCCGTCTGCCGAAACAACGGACAGCGGCAGCAGAGCGTCTCCGCTACACCGGAACGGCCTGCCGCTCCCACAGCACGACCCCGCCGCTTGCCAGGCTTTCCGGAATGCGGATCAGCCGCTGATTGGAGCTGCCGCGATACAGGAGGGACACGTCGCGCAGCCCCTGCTCGAACCGGCCGTCGACCAGCACCTGGCCGCGCCGCAGCAGTTGGTATTCGTCCGAATCGGGATCGCTCGTCAGCTGCTCGTACGTATAGCCGGTGTACATCCAGACGTCGAGCCCGGGGATGCTCTCGCGCGCCAGATCGATAAACGCCGCCGCTTCGTCCGCCGAGAAGAACGGATCGCCCCCGGCCAGCGTCAGCCCGTCCAGCAGCGGATTGTCCGCCATTTCGCGAATAATCTCCCGCTGGCGGGTTTCGTCGAATACTTCGCCGTAATTGAAATTCCACGTTTGCGGGCTGAAACATCCCGGGCAGCGATGCCTGCAGCCGCTGAGGAAGATCGACGCGCGAAGCCCTTCGCCTTCGTTGATCGATTCGGGATAATAACCGCAGATGTTCATGATTGACGCGCCTCCTTTTGCCGCCCTAGCCTGCTTATTTTTGCTGCGAAGAAGAGCCGTGCTTCACCCGGTCGCGCACTTCGGCCTGCTTGGCTCCGTTGAAGCGCGTCTGGTAATCGCCCGTCAGGTAGCCGGTCACGCGGCGCAGGCGGGAGATATGCACTTCGGTTTCCTTTTTCCCGCAGGACGGGCACGATTCGCCGATAATGCCTTCGTAGCCGCACGACGTGCAGCGGTCGATCGGGTGGTTGACGCTGAAATAGCTCACATTCCGCTCCAGCGCGTAGTTTACAATCTTGCGGAACGCTTCCGGGTTGCTGCGCACATTGCCGTCCAGTTCGACGTACGAGATGGCGCCGGCGTTGCACAATTCGTGGAACGGCGCTTCGAGCGAAATCTTGCGCGCCGCGGGCAGTTGGTAATACACCGGTACGTGAAACGAATTCGTATAATACTCGCGGTCGACCACGCCGGGCACGCTGCCGTATTCTTTGGCGTCGTTTTTGGTGAACTTGCCCGACAGCCCTTCCGCCGGCGTCGCGAACAGCGTGATATTCAGGTCGTGCTTGTCGCTCATCTTGTCGCAGTAAGTACGCATGTAACGCACCACGGCCAGCGCTTTGGCGTACACGTCTTCGTCTTCCGCGTGATGCTTGCCGTACATGGCTTTCATACTCTCCGCGATGCCGATAAACCCGATCGACAGGCTGCCGTGCTTGATCAGGTCTTCGACTTTGTCGTCCGGAGCCAGATGTTCGCCGCCTTCCCAGACGCCTTCGCGCATCATGAAGTCCGACGCTTTCGCCGGCTGCTTCGCCTGGATGCGGTAGCGGTGCAGCAGACCGGTCATGGCCGTGTCCAGCGCTTCGTCCAGCATGGCGTAGAAGCCTTCTTCATCCGCCCATTTGCGCTGACCGAGCACCGTTCCGTTTTCCAGACCCAGCTTGACCAGGTTGATCGTGTTAAAAGAAAGATTGCCTTTGCCCGACAGGTGGTTGCGTCCGAAACGGTCGGCGACGACCCGCGTGCGGCAGCCCATGGTCGCGAATTCCGTATCCGGGTCGCCCGGCACGTAAACCTCCATATTGATCGGCGCGTCCAGGTTGGCGAAGTTCGGGTACAGGCGCTTGGTCGAGCATTCGATCGCTTTGAGGAACAGGTCGTAGTTGGGATCGCCGATGTTCTGGTTGACGCCTTTTTTGCATTTGAAGATCTGGATCGGGAAAATAGGCGTCTGCCCCTGGCCGAGTCCCCGCATCGTCGCGTCCATCAGGCTCTCCATCACCAGGCGGCCTTCGCTCGACGTGCAGGTGCCGTAGTTGATGCTCGTAAACGGAATCTGTCCGCCGCCGCGGCTCGACATGGTGTTCAGGTTGTGGACGAGGCTTTCCGCCGCCTGGAACGTTTCCTGGCGCGTTTCCTGGTAGGCATAGCGGTAAGCATGCGGGTAGCGGTCGCTCAGCATGGTGTTGTCCATAAAGATCTCGTCGTCCGCCGGTCCTTCGTGGGAAGCAGCGGCGCCTTCGGCCAGGCCCATCCGGTCTTCGGCGAAGCTTTCGAAATACGACAATCCTTTGCGGAAATGTTTAATGAACGAACGGCCGACGTAAGGCGCCAGGTCGTGGTCGATCTTGTTGGCCGATACGCCGCCGTACTGCGCGTTCTGCTGGCATTGGAAAATGATCGCCGTCAGCGCCATCGCCGTCATAATCGTCCGCGGGGTGCGCAGATCGCCGTTGCCCGTGCTGAATCCTTCGGCGAGCAGCTTGTCGAACGGGATAAAAATGCAGTTGGTCGTGCCGACCGCGTAGTGGTCCAGATCGTGCACGTAGACGGTGTTGCTGCGGATGGCCGCTTCCACTTTCGTCGGCAGTACGTGGAGACGCGCATACCATTTGGCGTACTCGCTGCCGAATTTGCTCATTTTGCCGGAAAAGCTGTCCCCGTTCAGGTTGGCGTTCTCGCGCAGCGTTTCGGTGTCGAGGCTGTCCGCGATATCGCGGCCCATGCGGGTGATTTCCTCCAGCGCGTCGTCCTCTTTGCGGTTGATGGAGAGTGGAAGGGTCATGCTCATAATGGATTCCGTCCTTTCGGGATTGGATATGTAGATGGCTATGCAGATTAGGTACATGGATGAAGGCCGCCTGACGGCGATTCGTACGGACCGCGAAGGCGCGCGGCGACTGGATTCCGGCGCGTTTTGCGGCATTTATTTAAAAGTTTAACTTTTCACATGATGCGGTGTTTCGAGCCGTTCACACCATATTTGGTTCCCGGTTATTAAATCTACACCTATATCTTGTGCCTGTGAAGCGACGAAAGAGGACTTGACACAAAATGGACAAATTCGAACTCGCAAAAATTTCACATATTTGAGTAGGGGATTCGGGGGCGGTTCAGGAGGGATAAGCAAGGAGCCCGCAGCGGCGGGGAGTAAAGCGTTTGCGCGGGGAGAGCGAACAAAAAACAGCCTGTCCATTTTAAGAAGGAGCAGGCTGCAGGAGAGGTTGAAGATTAAAGTTCAAGCAGTGGAGTTCTAAACTCGAAGTTCAGGATTCCAGAGGAGGTGCTCCGGCGAACAGACCGATCTTCCAATCGCCGCCGGCTTGTTCCTGTCTGACATGGACGGAGTAGATATTGATCCCGTCATGGATATCCGTTTGCTCCGCGGTCAGTGCGCCCCGGGTGGTGAAGTCCATTTCGAGATAGATGACTTTATATGCGTATGCGCCTTCGTCTTCGGTTTCTTTGGGCGCGATCTGCGTAATATCCGCCCAGCGGATCAGGTTGGCGCCGGTTATTTCTTTGAGATAAACGCTTCCCGCGTCTGTATATTTCGCATAAAGAGAAGCCGGATCGTCGGTGTCGTAGCCCTGGAGCAGCCGGAGAGCATCATCGTATTTGTGCTGACCGCTTAGCGAAAAGTAATCCCAGGCGGCTTTGGCCGCTTCTTCCGCGGGCGGATTGGTGAAGACTTCGAGCCCTTGTTTACTCAGATAAGGCGATCCGTTCTCGTCGAACTGCATCCCGAGGGGAACCGAGGCCTGCGCTGGTTGTGTTTCGGTATCTTGGGAGGCGGCGCGCCGAGCGGTTGGTGCAGAAGAGCGGTGTAGGACGGCGGCTTCGGTATTTGTCGAAACAGCGATTTCCGTTTTGGCTTCGCAGCCGACAGTTAGCAGGCAGAGCGCCGCAGCGGCAAACAGAATGTTTTTTTTCATGGATCACACCTCTAGTCTTAATCTATATTCCATAAACGCAGGACAGCGGGATTTCGTTGCGCCGTATGCTTCAATCGCCCTGCCAAGATCGAACCTCGCGCAAATCGGGTATACAATAGAAGAAAGGAGGAGATCCAAATGGCGATTGCCGAAGTCACCATTATCCCGATCGGGACAAGCTCGACCAGTCTGAGTCCTTACGTAGCGGAGATGCAGCGCAAGCTGCAAACGCTGGAGGGCATCGACTACGAGCTGACCTCGATGAGCACGATTATCGAAGGACCGCTCGACCGCATCCTGGAGGCCGTCAAGGCCCTGCACGAGCATACTTTCGAATCCGGCGCGCAGCGCGTTTCGACCTCGATCAAGATCGACGACCGCCGCGACAAAGCCGCTTCGTCCAGACAAAAGCTGGAGTCGGTGCGCACACGGCTGACGGAGAGCGGGGATTGAGGCGGGAAGCGGGCGGAACGGCGGATCGGCGAGGCGGCCGGATGCGGCGCGGCCCGGTGCAGCGAGATGCCGCGGAGCGCGGCGAGATGTCACGAAGCACAACGGATGGAACCTGCAGCGAAAGCATAAAGCAGCTCGCGATAAACGGAATGCAAAAATCCATCTTATTTCCGGAATAGGACTTCGCCAGGCTTGATAAAATGCAGAAATCCACTTTATTCGCAGGAAATCGCCCGGATCGCTCCGACGGTTTTCATTAAAATGGAAATATGCAGCTTATCGCCCGTTTGGCCGGAAATCGCGCCGAATAAAATGGATTTTTGCATCCGGGGTAAAAGGCGAAGCGTCCGCTTGCCCGCCGCATCGACGTTTCGTTTCGAACTCCGGGCGCGGAGCAGGACGAATACCGAATTCAAACCTCGCTCTGCCCAAATTTCTTCAAACTTTTTTCATGGAAAATATTGCGCATTCCCGTGAACAGTGTATAATAAGTTTCGTTGCTGTTCAAGACAGCAAGATATGCTGATGTAGCTCAGGGGTAGAGCAACGCACTCGTAATGCGTAGGTCGGGGGTTCAATTCCCTTCATCAGCATCAAGCGTGGCGCGGGTTTCCGGTTTCCGGAAGCCTGCGCCTTTTCATTTTTCGGGCAAACTTCTAACCCAGTATCGTGCGAACTTCTTACTCCTATTGAATAAAAGCACATACCAAAAGCCCCGCTGCGACCAGCGGAGCTTGTTTTTATTGATTAAGGGAAAGGATATCCAGAGCCATTCCCATATAGTACTGGTACTCGGAAAAAGATTTTTCTTTGCCAGTATACGCTAGATCAAAACCTTCTTTTTCATACTTAAGATACATATTGAAATTATACTTTGTCGGAGTTTTATAAAATTTATATAAATAAGAATTTGCTGCTTTGTATCGATTAATCGCCTTCGTATAATTCGAGAATATTTCAGGTACGCTACTGTCTGTCATGTAAGAGAGTTCGGATTTCATTGTATTAGCTGTAGCTGTAAGATCATTAAGCTTCTTTTTTGCCATATCCAATTGCTGTTTCGTCCCATATATTTCAAATTCTCTAAGGGCTAGACTGTGAGCTGAAGAAGTTCCGCTGATCAATTCGCCCAAGGACAGCATTCTGTTAAAATCGTAAGCTCGAATCACATAGGCTCGTCCTTGATCGATAATAAGTGGGTAGCTTTCGCCTTCGTCAGTGAAATCTTCATAATAAGAATCCGCTTTTACCGCTCCGGCCGAACCCGGGAGTAACAACGTACTGGCCAATACGGCTACCACTATTCCCAAAGCAAACTTTTTCAAAATCATCACCCTCTGTTTTTGTCTCCAGTTTAACAGTAAAAGAAAATGCTTGCTAGATTATTTACAAGATTATTCCAACGAAGTGTCGGGATTCCAATCTCCTTCATCAACATCCCGCAACAATCAAAAGCGCGAGTTCCGGACAACCGGAACTCGCGCTTTTTTGCCAATCTTAATCCCTTGCTCAATCCCCCGAAAACAACGCCTCGAATTTCTCCCTGCCCTGCTGCGCCGCCCAGGTATCGAAATCCGTCACGCCCGGGAGAAGCCTGCGGACCGAAGGCAGATCGGCTTTATGGCCGCCGTCGCTGTACCACTGGAACACGCCGGCCAGGATCTCGTTATATTCGCGGAACGCGTCTGCCGGGATTTCGGCGTAAGCGATCGGACGGCCGATGATCCGGCTTATCTTTTCGGTGATCTGGGCGGGTGTCAACTCGTCGCCGGCAATTTCGATCGTTTGGCCAAAGAAAATTTGTTCAGCGTCTTACCAGGTAAATCGAGACCCCCATTTCCTTACGCCGGCATATAGGAAACGCAAACAAGCGCGAGCTCCCGTTTTCCCGGAACTCACGCTCTTTATATTTCCCGATTATATCTCCCGCGTACCGAATTTCCTCAAACACACGCCAAAAAAGCGCCTTCCCGGGCTGCTTCCGCCCGAACCAAACGCTTCGCCTACAAACTATATTCTTCCGCCCAGATCCGCTTCACGGCCCATCTCGGCAGAGTAACGACTTGTTCAGCTGTGTGGATATCGAATAGAAAATGATCGTCCGGGTGGCAGGTGCACACACCCTCGTAGAACTCGCCGCTTACGGCATGCAAAGTGACACTGGCATCCAGGCTGATCGCCCGCTGAATATCGATCAAAATAAGACTCTCCCCCTGTAGAACAAGAATAACTAAAAATACATACCACAAATAGAAGAAAAGGAAACGGATTTCGGCGTGTTTTGTGAATGTTATTTAAAATAAGTATGCCAAATTCTCCAAGCTGCCGCGTCGAATCGATCCATATTGAAGTCTGAAGGATGTTTCGAACCATTTAAACTGCGTTATTCGATAAAATCCCTAAAAAATCGACAAAAAGTACCGTAATAATAAACAAGGAGCTATCAAGCGATTTAATAGGCTCCAATCGGTCTAAAGGTGATGGAAACGATGCGGAAGCAGAAGACACCGGGTAAAAACAAAAGCATCCCTCGCAATAAAGATCCGTATATGAAAAATAAAATCAGAGTGAGCCTGCGCGGGCTGTTCTCCATGCTTGTCGTGCTGAGCTTCCTGCTTACGCTCGGGATTACGCTGTTGTCCTCGTACCGCGCGTCGAACGAGCTGATGTTCGAACGTACGCTGGAGACGAACCGCAGCGAATCCGAGCGCGTCAGCCGGACGATGAATACTTTGTTCGTTTCAATTCGCAAAAGTCTGTCCGCTTTCACCGGCGAGATCGCGTCGCAGACGCCCAAGCACGATGCCGAAGCGCTGCGGGAAAAGTTGAAATTGATCTACCGGAGCAGCGGGTATTTCAGCTCGGTGTTTGCGGCGGACGCGGACGGGAAAGTGGTCGAGCTGTTCCCCGGCACGACCGATTCGGATACGAAGCTGATCGACGCCGACGCGCTGGAAAAAGCGTCCGGGCGCAAAGCGGCGGCTTTGTCGTCGCCTTATATCGCGCAGGGCGGCGAGATGACCGTGCTGATGACCGAGCCGGTGTACGGCCAGGGCGGCGTCTATCTGGGCATGATCGGAGGGACGATTAGCCTGCAGGAGCCGAACCTGATCAGCGGAATCTTCGGCTCGAACGGCGTGGACCGCAACGGCTCCTACTACTACATCGTCGATTCCGAAGGCATGCTGATTTACCATCCGGACAAGACCCTGATCGGGCGCAATATCAGCGACAATCTGGTCGTCCAGCGGCTGCGCCGGCACGAAAGCGGCAGCGGCGAGATTACGAATATGCAGGGCGTTTCGTTTCTGGCGGGGTATACGTACGTGTCGGCCAACCGCTGGGGCGTCGTCTCGCAGACGCCGATCAGCGTGCTGATGGAGCAGCAGCAGGAGCAGATTCGCCGCACGCTGGCCGCTTCCATTCTGCCGTTTGTGGGGCTTGCGCTCGGTACGCTGTTTCTGGCGAGACGACTGGCCGCGCCGTTCGTTCTGCTGGCGGATCAGGTCGTCCGGGCGGCCAAGAGGCCGCAGGACGCGTCGATTCCAGCAGTGCGCAGGCACTGGAACCGCGAAGCGGACCTGCTCAACCGGGCGGTGCTGCTGGCCGTGGGCGAGATGAAGCGGCAGAACCGCGACCTGATCGATTCCGCGATGAAAGATCCGCTGACCGGCCTGATGAACCGGCGGGCGCTGGACGAAGCGCTGGAGAAAATGGAAGGCGACAACCGGCCGTTTTCGCTGCTGATCGTCGACATCGACCGCTTCAAAACGGTCAACGACCGCTACGGGCATACAGCGGGCGACGAAGTGCTGAAAGCGGTGGCGCATACGCTGGAGACGACGGTCGAAGCGCGGGATCTGTGCGGGCGGTACGGAGGCGAGGAGTTCGTCGTGCTGCTGCCCGGACGCAGCGTGCTGGAGACGTACGAGATGGCCGAGCGGCTGAGAGAAGCGGTCGCGACAAGCCGGAACAAGCTGCGCATCCCCGTCACCGTGTCGATCGGCGCAGCCATCTCGCCGCTTCAGTCCAGCCGCAGCGAAGATTTGTTCGAGCTGGCCGACCAGGCGCTGTACCGGGCGAAGAAAGGCGGTCGCAACTGCGTGGTGGTCTGAACGATCGGTTGAAAATAGCAGCAGAACTCAAAAAAAGCCGCGGACCGGATTCTTTTCCGGTTGGCGGTTTTTGGCGTTCTTTGGCGTGCGCAGAGAAAAAACGCGCAAAATAAAAAACGCTTCCTTCACGCTCTCTGCGGCGTTTTGGAAGACGGGTGAAGCGGGTTATTTAGATTATGTAGAAAACTTGCCGGGTACCGTTGTTCAATCGCAGCCGCCGTCTCCGCCTCCGCCGCCATCGCCGCCGCCCGAGTCGCAGCCGCCGCCGTCGTAGGAAGAACCGCCATCGTGCGATCCGTGATGCGAACCGAAGGTGAAACCGCTGCTTCCGTCGTACGAAGAATCGGAATCCGAGCCGCCGCCCCGCTTGTTTCGAGGTTTGGAATTCACGTAAGCGTATAGCGCGCAGAAGATGAGAAAACCCACAACCACCAGTTCAAAAGCGTGTGACATGTTTACAGCCTCCTTGTTTTCGAAAATGAAAAGATAGGTTCGGAGGGCTTGCAAGGTTCGTTATTCGTTTGAAGAAACGAACGATGCGCCGCTCCTTACTCTGTTATACGCCGCCGTTGCGCAGAAGATTCGTCTTTTTTGTAAAATCTCAATTCTTTTTGCGGCGTCAAAGTCGCGGGAAGCAAAACGATTGTGCTAATATGGGAACATACGATCCGATTCGCGGGATAGGAGGAACAAGATGAGCATGGATATGATCAAACCGCCGGCCGAAGCTCTGCACGAGCGGGAACTGCTGGCGCTGAGAGCCGAAGAACAGGGGAAGCGTCCGCCGAACTGGCTGCTGTCGCCGGCTTCCGTGCGCGACTTTATTATCGGCCGGGAGCGGCCCGCCGTGCTCGACGGAGAGCCGGTGGAGATTACGCGCAAGTTCTACGGCAACGACGTGCTGATCGAGCGCGCGGTCGTCACGCTGGCCGGCAACCGGGGGCTGATGCTCGTCGGCGAACCCGGCACGGCCAAAACGATGCTGAGCGAGCTGCTGTCGGCGGCGATTTCCGGCACCAGCCTCAATACGATCCAGGGCACGGCCGGCACGACGGAAGATGCGATCAAGTATTCGTGGAACTACGCGATGCTGCTGGACAAAGGGCCGTCGGAAGCCGCGCTTGTGCCTTCGCCGCTGTATCAGGGGATGAAGAACGGCATCCTGACCCGCTTCGAGGAGATCACCCGCTGCCCGTCGGAGGCGCAGGACAGCTTGATCAGCATCCTGAGCGACAAAGTGATGAATATCCCCGAGCTTGCAAACGGCGTGCTGTTCGCGTCTCCCGGCTTCAATGTGATTGCCACCGCCAATATCCGCGACAAAGGCGTCAACGAAATGAGCAGCGCGCTCAAGCGGCGGTTCAACTTCGAGACCATTCGCCCTATCGACAACGTGAAGATGGAAGCGCGGATTATCGAGGCGCAGGCGGGCAATTTGCTTATACATAGCGGCGTCGACGCCGAAGTGGACCGCGACGTGGTGGAACTGCTGGCGACAACGTTCATGGAACTGCGGACCGGCATCACGCGCGAAGGCTACAAGATCGATGTGCCGCAGGCGGTGATGAGCACGGCGGAAGCCGTTTCCGTATACGTGCAGAGCGCCATGACTTCGTATTATTACGAAGGCGGCGGAGTTTCGCTGGAGCGGCTGGTGCAGAATATGCTCGGCACGATCGCAAAAGAAAGCGAGAAGGACCTGGGCGCGCTCAAAACGTATTTCTCGAAAGTCGTCAAAGAGCGGGCCAAAACGGACGAACGCTGGGACGCGTACTACAAGGAGAAAAAATGGATCGGCTGAACGGCGGGGCGGAGGAGCGCATCGCGCTTCCGCCCGGCGCGGCCGCGGAGGAAGAAGTGCGCCGGCTGGACGGGATTTTTGCGAAGCAGGTATTCGATCTTGACGGTCCGGTCGTGTATTTCCCGATCCGGCACCACAGCCCGGCCTGTTCGCACCATCTGCTGCGGACTTTTGCGGACTATAAGCCGGACATCGTGCTGATCGAAGGGCCGGAAAGCGGCAGTCCGCTGATCTCGGTGCTGGCCGATCCGGCAACGCGGGCGCCGGTCAGCTTGTATTACGGGTACGAGGACGGCGGCGGGCGGGGCTCGTGCTATTTTCCGCTGCTGGACTATTCGCCGGAATACGCGGCGATCCGGGAAGCGGCGGCGCGGGGAATACCCGCGCGCTTTATCGACCTGGATTATCGGGGCCGGGCTGAGGACCGGGAGGAGGACGGCAAAGCCTCCTACCAGGACGAGTCGCTGCTGGCCGGCTCGGCTTTTATCGAGCGGCTGTGCCGGGCGAGCCGGGTCCGCAGCTTCGACGAGCTGTGGGAGCGGGCATTCGAGATCGGCGGCCTGAGCCGCTCCGCGCGCGAATTCGCGCGGGGCGTATTCGCGTACTGCACGCTGTCGCGAATGACCTACACGCCGGAGAGGCTGCGGCGCGAAGGCGACCTGGACCGCGAAGCGCGCATGCGGGCGCGCATCGAAGAAGCGCGGGCGGAATACGGCCGCGTGCTGGTGGTGACCGGAGGATTCCATACCTACGGGCTGATCGGGGCGGACGGCGCGTCGCCTGCGGCCGGGTCCGGCCAGGCCGAAGCGGGCGGCGGAGCCCGCGGCCGCGTGGCGAAGAGCGAAGGCGCGGCTGTCGGGGCTTCGCCGAAGACCCGAAGCGCAAGCGCCTCCGCCGAATCCGGTGTCGTCGGCCGGATCTACCCCATGGTGTACACGTTCCAGGAAGCCGACCGGCTGAACGGGTACGCCAGCGGCATGCCGCATGTCGGCTATTACGACCGGATCTGGAAGCGGCTGTCGGCGAAGAAGCCGGACTCCGATCCGTACGCAAGCACGGCGCTCGACCTGCTGGCGCGGCTCGGCCATGAACTGCGGGGCGAGGCCGAAACCGTGTCCACCTCGGACGCGATCGAAGCGTACGGGATGCTTCAAGGACTGGCCGCGCTGCGGGGCAAAAGCGCCGGCGGCGCGTACGAACTGCTCGACGCGGTAACGGCGTCGTTTGTCAAAGGCGAGCGCACGCTCGCGGCGGACCGGCCGCTGGAGAAGCTGCTGGCCCTCATGACCGGCGACGCCGTCGGCGAGATCGCCCCCAGCGAGTTCGCCGTCCCGATCGTCGAAGACTTCAAAGCGCGCGCCGCGGCCTGCCGCCTCAATCTCAAAGCGACCGGCCGCCACCGCCGGACGCTGGAACTGTACGCCAGGCCCGCGCACCGCGAAGCCAGCCGGCTGCTGCACTGCGCCGAATTTCTCGGCACGGACTTCGCGAAGAAAGAATCCGGCCCGGATTGGATATCCCGCCGGGACATGAACCTCGTCCGGGAAACGTGGACGTATTCGTACTCGTCGCGCGTCGAAGCGCGGCTGATCGAGAACTCGATCTACGGCGGCACCGTCGCCGAAGCGGCGCAGGCGCGCATCGAAGAAGAGATGGACAAGGTTCCCGTCCACCACAGCGGACAGCTCGCGCACTGGCTGCTGCGGGCGCTGGTGCTGGGCCTGGAAGAACTGGCCGGGCGGCTGTTCGACCGGGTGGAAACCGCGCTGCGGCAGGACGGAAGCTTCCTGTCGCTGTGCGATACGCTGGACGCGCTGGACCGCATCCTCGGCCAGCGGCGGCTGCTCGGGGTGACGGACGAGCGGCGGCTGAGCCGTTTGTCCGGCGAGGCTTTCGAAGCGGCCGTCTCGCGCATCGGCGGCCTGAACGGGCTGAACCCGGACGAGCAGCCCCGCGCCGTCGAAGGGCTCAAGCTGCTGCATATGCTGTCGGACCCGCGGTCCGGCCGTTCAAGCGAACCCGGCGAATCGGGCCGGCCCGGCGCGGCGGGCGAAGCGAAGGGGACGCCGCGCGACGAAGCTTTTCGCGACCGCCTGGGCGAGCTGCTGGCGGCGAAAGACCTGTCGCCCCGGCTCGAAGGCGCGGCGGCCGCGATCCTGGTTCGCCTGGGCGAGCGCGAACCGGCCGAGATTTCCCGGCGCGCCCGGGCCTATATGCTGGGCTCGCCGGAACAGGTGCTCAAGACGGCGGAGTATTTGCAGGGCGTGTTCTCGCTGGCGCGCGACGCGCTGCTGGAGGGCGATACCCTGCTCGGCGACCTGAGCGGCCTGCTGGAACGGCTTGCGCACGAAGACTTTTTGCGGCTGCTGCCCGAACTGCGGCTGGCGTTTACGTTCTTCACGCCGCCGGAGGCGTCGCGCATCGCCGAACGCGTCGCGAATCTCTACGGCGTGCCGGCCTGCCGGCTGGAAGAAGCGGCGGTCGACGAGCGCGATCTGCTCTACGCCCGGCGGCTCGACGAACACATCCGAAAGGAGTTTGCCGTATGGAAACTGGAACCGGAATGAACGGTGAAGCGAACCGCGCAGCCGAAGCCTCAACGGGCACCGGAGCAGGCGGCGAATCGCTCGGCGCTTCCGGCGGCGGGCCGAATGCCGGGATGAGCCGCGAGACGCTCAACCGCTGGCGGCTGCTGCTCGGCGCATCCGCCGACGAAGCGCTGGCGGAGACGGGCGATTATGCGCAGGAAACGTTCGCCTACCGCGAACTGGACGAAGCGCTCGGCTATTTGTACGACCGCGAGTACGGCGAAGAACAAGGCTACCAGGGCCGGAGCGGAGGACGCGGAGGAGGGCGCGGCGGCTCCAGCCTGACGGTGCCGGGCTGGCTGGGCCGGGTGCGCAAACTTTTTCCGCGCGAAACGGTCGAGATTCTGGAGAAACAGGCGCTGGACCGTTACGGGCTGAGCGAGCTGCTGGCGGACAAGAAAGTGCTGGAGTCGCTGGAACCCAACATCAACCTGCTCAAAAACATCCTCCAGTTCAAAAGCCGGATGAAAGGCGAAGTGGTGGCGAGCGCCAAAGAAATCGTGCGCCGGGTCGTGGAGGATTTGCGCCGCAAACTCGAATCCGAAGTCCGCGAACAGATTTCGGGCAAGCGCAATCGCTATGCCGACGGGCGCGTCCGCTCGCTGCGCAGCCTGAATATGAAGAAAACCATTTCACGCAACCTCAAAAACTACGACCGCGACAACCGCCGCTTCGTGGTGGACCGGCTGTATTTCGACGGACGCGTGCAGCCGTACAACAAATGGCATGTCGTGATCGCGGTGGACGAAAGCGGCAGCATGCTCGATTCCGTGATCTACAGCGCCGTGATGGCGAGTATCTTCTATCGGCTGAACGCGCTCAAAACGAGCCTGTTCGTGTTCGATACGGAAGTGGTCGACTTCAGCGGACGGCTCGAAGATCCGGTGGACGTGCTGATGAGCGTGCAGCTCGGCGGAGGGACGCATATCGCCAAAGCGCTGCGCTACGGCGAAACGCTGATCGAGAATCCCGGCCGGACGCTTTTTATCCTGGTGAGCGATCTGGAAGAAGGCTACCCCGCGCAGCATATGTATCGGGCGGCCAAAGATATTCTCGACGGCGGCTCGCGGCTGCTGGCGCTGACGGCGCTCAATTTCGAAGGCCATCCGGTGTACGACGAGCGCGCGGCGCGAACGTTCGCGGACATGGGCGCGGAAGTGGCGGCGCTGACGCCGGACGCGCTGGCGGAGTGGATCGGGCGCATCGTCAACTGAACCCTATCGAACCCAACCAAGGAGGAATACATATGGCCCTGCAACAATCGAAAGTCGATCCCCTGATCGAAAAGTTCGCCAAAGCCTGCTCGGACGATTATTCGCTGGCGGTGGACCGCAAAGATTCGATTATCGCTTACGTCACGGGAGCGTCCGACGACTTCCCGGATATGCTGACCGATTCGAACCGCTTCCTTTACCGGACGATCGAAGCGCTGGACAAACTCGAACGAGGCGGGAACGAGGACGTTTTTGCCCGGGCGGCGGCCGTGCTGCTGCGGACCATGGGCAGCGGGAACGCTTACCAGGGACAGACGCTGTACCGGATCTGCGTAGGCGGCTGGCTGAGCGGAGTCAATCTGGGCGCGCGCCGGATCCGCGATATGGACGAACGCCGGGCCAAGTCGCTCGAACGGCTGAGGCTGCTGCACCGGTATGCGGGCGAAGGTCCGGTCCAGAAGCTGTTTCGCATGCAGATCGGCGTCAGCCGCAGAGCGGCCAAATACATGGCGTCGCCGGAGACGAGCGCGGATACACTGCTTCTATTGAAGCTGTACACGCAGATCGACCCGGGATTCGCCGGCGACATGCTGAACAAACTGCCCGACTCGCTGCGCGCGCTGTTCAAGGAAGACCCGGAAGCGCTGCGCCGGGAATTCATGCAGGCGATCGAACCGCTGGCGATCCGGCAGCTTCCGCTCAAAGACACGCTGACCCAGCTCGATCTGGACGAAGCTTATGTTCGGGAGCGGCGGGATGCCGTCAAGAAGCGTTTGTTCGCAAATTCCGGGCTGAATCCCAAAGAGCAGTTGAAGCGCGAGCAGCAGAACGCCGTTCTGACCCAGCTGCGCATGGCGTTTTATTACGTGCTGCTGCAAAACGGGGGCAAAGAAGGGCTGCTTGAATCCTCGTCCGAACTCGATGCGGTCGTGCTCGAAGCTGTGCGTACGGTCCACGAAATTCTGCCGCTGGAAGTGCGCGCGGAGCTGCTGAGCATGGAGAATACGGGCAAAGACCCGGATCTGCTGCTGCAAGGCATTGTGCCGATCGACGAGCCGTTTGCGGCGATTACCACGCTTGCGCAGGAGATCGACAGCTATATGCCGGCCTGGAACACGCTGCGCGCCGAGCTGCTGAAGGACCCGGAACGCTCCAAGCGGCTGTTTGCCCTGCTGCGGCGTCCGATGCTCAAAGCCTACGTGTATCGGGTGCTGGCGGACGAAGGTATGGCCCCGGAAAGCGAAGGCGGCATCGAGAAATTGGTGCTGGATGCGCTGGCGGACAAGCTGCATGGGAACACCCTCGGCCAGAGCCTGGCGAAAGTGCTGACCGGCGACCTGTCGCTGGAAGCGTATATCAAGAACAAAGCGGCCCGCGACTGGGACGATGTGCAGGGGAACGATATCCGCCGCCGCAATCTGCTGATCGCCGTTACGCTGCTGCCGGAAGACTCGGAGCTGTATGCAAAGTTCGTCAAAGTGGTCGGCCATACGGAGATCGGGACGGCGAACGTACTGACTTATTTGTACAAATCCCCGGCGTTCAGCGGCGAGAATCTGCTGGAGCTGGCCGAAGTCGATTCCGATGCGGACGGCGAGTCGATGCTGCGCCGCCTGCTGATGCTGAACGGGCTGAACCAATATTCTTACGGCCGGGTGCCCGACGAAGAACTGCGCGGCATCGTCCGGCAGCGCTTGGCGGCGAGCCTCGATCTCTACGCGGAGGCGCCGGGCGAGGTGCGTCAGATTATCCTAGAAGCTGCATTTTCCGGCGACGAAGAGTCGGAGAAAAGCGACGATTCGGCGAAAAAATCCCGTCGGGCGGACGGCGCCGCGGACGAGGATCTGCTGGTCCGGGCACTGGGCCTGGGGCTGGGCGATTCGTCCAAACGGATCAAAGAACTGTCGCGGGCCGAACTGCTGCGGCGTCCCGACAAGGACCTGTACGTGAAGCTGTATCTGGCGGAGAAAAAAGCCGCTGTCCGCGAAACGGTGATCGATCTGCTGCGCGGGCTTGAAGGCGAAGGCGAAGCGTACAAGCAGCTGCTACAAAAAGAAAAATCCGCGGCGCTCAAAGCCCGTTTGCAGGCGCTGCTTGATACGCTGGGACAACCGGCCGAATTCGCGCACGCCGCGCTGGCCGAGCACGCGGACGCCAAAAAGCTGGCGCGTCTGTCCTGGCTGCCGCTGGATCGTCTGCCGGAACTGCGCGGCAAAGACGGGCATCGATTGGCCGAAGGCATCCGGACCTATATCCTGACCGAATCCGTCGATTTCGTTTCCGAGCCGAATCCGCGTTTGGACGAGGTGGCCGAGTATGCCGACGCGGAGTCGCTGACGGCGTTTACCGCGGAAGCGCTGCGGCTGTGGATCGACGAAGGCGCGCCGCCGAAAGAGAAATGGGTGCTGCCGCTGGCCGCCCGCTTCGGCGGACGGAGCATGGTCGATCTGCTCGGCAAACAGATCAAGGACTGGACGGACAGCAGCCGGGGCGCGATCGCGGCCGAAGCGGTGCGCGCGCTGGCGTACACGGGCGATACGGCGGCGCTCATGACGATCGACCGGCTGGGCCGCACGATCAAGAACCGCCAGGTCAAAGGGGCGGCCGAAGAAGCGCTCCAGCTCGCGGCGGACAATCTGGGATTGACGAAGGAACAGCTCGCGGACCGGCTGGTCACGACGCTCGGCTTCGACGGGAAAGGCGAGTTGGAACTGAGCTACGGCGAGCGTTCGTTTACCGTCAAAGTAAACGCCGATCTCCAGCTGTCCGCGGTAAGCGGCGAGACCGGCAAAGCGGTCAAAAGCCTGCCTGCGCCCGGCCAGAAAGACGACGCGGAGCTGGCCGCCAAGTCCAAAGCCCGGTTTACCCAGCTGAAAAAAGACCTGAAAAACATGGTCGGCATCCAGTCGCAGCGCCTGGAAGAATCGCTGTCCAAGCGCCGGCTGTGGAGCGCTCCCGAATGGAAAGAACTGTTCGTCGGCAACGTGATTATGCGGCAGTTCGCGGTCGGCCTGATCTGGGGCGTGTATACCGGAAGCGGCGAAGAAACGGCGGTGTCGGAAACGTTCCGGTATATGGAAGACGGCACGTTCAACACGGTGGACGAAGACGAGTACGAGCTGGCGGAAAATGCCGTCGTCGGTCTGGTGCATCCGCTCGAACTGGACAAAGATACGCTGGGCGCCTGGAAAACGCAGTTGGACGATTACGAGATCGCGCAGCCGTTTATCCAGCTGGATCGCCCGGTGTACGAGCCGGAAGAAGACGATCTGGAGCGCCGGACCTACAGCCGTCTGCCCGAAGGCGACTACTCGCCGACCGGTTTCCCGAAAGCGCTGGAGAAATACGGCTGGGTCAAAGGACGCGCGCAGGACGGCGGCTTCTACAACGAGCTGTTCAAGGAATACGGCGAGCTGATCGCGCGTTTGACCTTCAGCGGCACCAGCATCTCGTATTACGAAGGCATGGAAGACGTGACGCTGGAGGAGCTTGAGTTCTTCGGCAACAAAGGCGACGACTACTATTACACGCCGCTGAGCGGTTATCCGCTCAAGAAAGTGCCGGACCGCGTATTCAGCGAAACGGTATACGATATTCTGCGGGCGAGCGGACAGGAAAGCTGAGCGGCGCAGGCATGTTGAATCGGGCAGGCGGAAACGGAAAAAGCCGAGTTGGGAGGAAGAACGGGATGAGCGAAAGCGGAAAGCGTGCGGGAGAAGACGGTGTGCGCGGCGGCGGACAAAACGAGCTATCCAACGGCTGCGAAGCCGAACCGGGTAAAGAAACGGATGACGGCGTGAAAAACGCCCGATGCCGGGATAACCCCGAAGCCGCTCCCGGTCTGCTCCGGCGTTTGTTCGGAGCCCGGACCGGAGCCTCGTCCGAAGCCCCGATCGAAGCGGCGGGACAAGAAGAAGCGTCCTCGCGGCGCAGACTGTTTTTTCACGAAGACGATTACGGCATGCTGGAGCTGATTCCGGCCGACCGGCTGCCCTCGGCGGCCGCCGAGCTGGACAAAATCGCGAAGTTTGCGGACGATCATCGCTCGGAAAGCGGGTATACGGATCTGTATGTGCGGCAGGACGATCCCGAAGGACTGAGCCGATTGGAGCTGCGGCTGACGGATATCGAAGCTGCGGTATCGAAATTCGCGGAACCGTTCGATATTGTGACCACCGGCTACGGTTCGGGCTATCGGGTGGAATGTCCGGATATCCAGGCGTTCGGCCCGAACGAAGAAACCGTACTGTTCTGCCAGCATCAGGGTGGCCTTGTTACACGGGCTTGGCTGACGCTGGAGATCGGCGAAGAAGATCAGCGCGACTGGGGACTGCGGATTCTGACGATGCTGGGCCGCCTGGCTCCGCTCGCGCTGGTCGACTGGTTGGCGGACGATTACGCCGATCTGCGCGACGAAGCGTCGATTGTCCGCTACCTGGACGGGCTGCTGGAAAATTAGCGGCTTGTGCCGATCACAGGTACGGTTTCGTCCGGCTGATAACTCGTACCTGACCGGCGTACGAATTCTTCGATGAAATCGCGCCTGAACCATGTGCAGTTCAGCCGGACGAGAAACGAGATTGCGGGGGATGAACATGAGCGAAGCGGAAATGGAGGACAGATTTCGCCGCTTTACGGCGCTGTGCACCGAAGATTATCTGATCCGCTATGCCAATAAGGGCTTGTACAACCGGGCGCTGAAAGATTTGGAAAAAGGTGTGTCGGTCCGGTACGCCTTCGGCGGCGGCGAAGTGCGCTGCCTGCTGAGCGACGGCACCGAATGCGTGCTGACCGACTCGATCGAGCGCTTCGACTGCTCCTGTCCGGCGGACAAGATCTGCAAGCATGTGCTGATTGCGATTCTGGGTTACGGCGGCGCGGGAACGGGCGAAGCTGTAGAAGCGGCAGGGCAGGCAGAGACGGCAGGGGAAGAGCGAGCAGGCGAAGCCGTAGACTTGGAAGACTCCGCTTCTCCCGCGGCCGCTTTGCGGGAGGCGGGCGATGCGGCTGCGTCCGCTCTGCCTGAACAAGGCGCCGCGGCAGGGGCGGAAGCCGAAGCGAAGCCGCGGAAAGCGGGTTCGGATAAGGATCGCGGCTTGGATAAAGCCGCCGCGCGGGGGGAAGATGCCGGCGCGAACGGCAGACCGGATGAGCCCGGTGTGGAAACCGGGAACCGGCCGGCCGCGGACGGCAAGCGAACGCGATCGGATCTGCCCGCCGCTTCTTTTTCTTCTTCGGCGTCCGAAGCGCCCCAGCTGGACTTCGGCTGGCTGCTGGAACGCAGCCTCGGCGAGCTGATCGCGCCGTTTGCCGACGCGCGCGCGGAAGAAGCGGCGTTCCGGCTGCGCTACCGCGAAGAACTTGAGGTTAGCACGGGCTCGCTGCTTGTCGTGCGGATGGTCCGCTCCGGCATCGAAGTCGCGTTTACCGCCGCGCCGGATGTGGGCAAAGCGCTGTGCGCCGTGCCGGGCGCGGAAGGCGAGATGTACAAGCTGGAAGCGCTGCTGCGCTATCGGGCGCAGCGCGGACTGCGCGACGAAGACGCGCTGGCCGGCAAGCTGACGCCGGTCCGCGCATCTTCGGATACGCTGGACGAATTCCGCGGCGCGGTCTCCGCGCTGCTGCACACCGGGCTTGCGAGACTGCCGCGCAGTATCGCGGACCGGTTCGAGCTGCTGGCGGTCTCCGCCCGCAGCGCGGGACTGCCGAACCTCGAACGCGAAGCGCGCGGGATTCGCGGCGAGCTGGAGCTGTTCTTCGCGCGGCATGTACGCTTCTCCGCGCAGGCGCTGACGGGCCGGCTGACCCGCCTGTACCTGATGCTTGAATCGCTGGAACGCGATCCGGGCCCTGCCCGCCGCGCGCAGCTCGCCGGACGCTTCCGCAGCAAATACTATACGGTCCCGCGGCTCGATCTCTACGCGCTGGGCGCGGAGCCGTGGGAAACGCGGTCTGCGTACCGCGGCATCACCTACTATTTCTACTGCGCCGAAGACGGCGGCGTCTATACGTATACGCAGGCCCGGCCGGCGTATTACGAAGGCGCGGACTTCTCGTTCGCGCGCCATTACCGCCAGGGTTCGCCGTGGCGGGCGGACCTGACCATGCAGCGAGCGAGCGTTTCGCTGCTGTCGCTGCGCTCGGTGAAGGTCAGCGCCGACGGGCGGCTGTCTTCGTCGGCCCCGGCTTCGCTTGCGCTGCCGGAGCGCCCGCCGGTCGAAGCGGCGGACTTCGGGGAGCTGCTTGCGCCGGACTTTGCTTCGCTGCCGGCCGGACCGGCCGAACGGAAGCTGTTCGGCGCCCGCCCGCGGCGGCTGCGGCTGATTCGCGCGTCTTCGATCGAGGGATGCGCCTACGACGACGCGGCGCAGGCGCTGAAGCTGACCGCCGCCGATACCAACGGCGAACGTTTGGAACTGCTTCTGCCGTATCACGCCGACTGGCAGACGGCGATCCGGCGGCTGGAAGAAGGCCGCGGCCGGCCGGATGCGGGCGAGTTCTATATCTTCGCCGCCGTCGACGAAGACGGCGTGTACCCCATCAGCTTCCTGCAGGGCGCAGGGCAGCTCAACTTGAAGCTGGATTTGTGAGGGAGCGGCCGGTTTGATTGCGCGGCAGTCCGGCAGTCCGAATATTTGACAGTTTGACAGTTTGGCAGTTTGGCAGTTGGCAGTCGAAGAGGGGACGGTAGGCAGAGCCTGGGCGGCAGGCAGAGCGGCGCTTCCCCCGCTTTGAATAACGTACGGGATTTTCGGAAGCCGATGCGCCAACAAGCGCCGTATAAACCGAATGATGCCTATGTGCATCATTTTTTCCGTCAGCGGCCTCATCGTGCGGGAATGTTGCGATTGTGCATCATTTTCAGCCTTTTTCGGGCAATAGAGCCGAAAAAAAGCGAAATTGATGCACATACGCAACAAAATCGGATATATCGCCCTTTTTCGTCGAATATGATGCGTTATCGCAACATTTTGTTTGTTCTTAGGTCAAGTCCATATTTGGGTGTAAAAACGAGACGGCTTGTCGATCCAGCGGCGAGATCCGAAGATGCGCCTCAAGTGTTGACGCCAGGTCAGCAATTGAGCGAGAAATTCGAGGATCGAACGAAAATGCTGACTAAAAGTACACATTGGGGCGTGAAAATCGCGAAAAACAACGATTTGTTTGTAAAATGTAGACTAAAAGTCAGCATTTTTCCGTCCCTGTTCTTTTTCAGCCCGAAATGCTGACTAAAAGTGCACATTTTCTACGGGGCTTCAAAAGGACTTGCACGGTGGGGCGTAAGAAGAATGCCCGGCTGTGTCTGTCTCTCCTTTTGGGAAAGTGTTTTTACACATCATTATGGACTTAACCATCTGCTGCGCCGACCCAATCCAATCAGAGGTTTACGCTTGACGGCAAGGAACGCGCTTTAGGCGCGATTCCGCCCCGAGACTTCGTACACGGGTCAGGTACGAAATCTCAGTGGGGCGTAACCTTACTTGTATCTGCGTCAATGTACTACAGTTTGCGGTAAAAGACGGTCCTTCCGCTTTGCGGTTTGCGGGACAATCTTTCGCACTGCACGGAAGGCGGATAAAGCTTGCTTTGAAAGGAGGAAGTCTTATGAACGAAATCGGCAGGCTGACCGGCCGGATCGAAGACTGGACCGAAGAACTGCTGCTGCGCGGAGCATCCCAATTTACGCATGAAGACGCGGCGCGTCTGGAGCGATGGGCCGGCGAAGCGGAGCGGCTCGGCATGGAACTTCTGGAGCGTCTTCTCCGGCGGCTGTCCCGGACCGGCGCGCGCAGTCTGCTGGACGCGGAAGAGAAAACGGAAGAACTGACCGGTTTGTTTTTTCGCCTGTGCGCTTACCTGGAATTGGCGGGCGGCGGCGATTCCCGCGAAGAAGGCTTCGGTCGCGGCGACGAGGAAGAACGCGAAGACGGGATCGCGGACGCGCAGCGCGGTTGAGTGCTCGATTTGCAGTTTTTAAGTACAGCCTTCGAAGGTAAACTAAACTGCCGTGAAGCGGCAGGGCGCGGGCTGCGAAAAATCGTCGCGAAGCATACAGACGGCAGCGCGATAAGGAAAGCTGTAGGAAGCTTGGAAATCCGGTTCTGTTTTTGTGTATCCAGGCGGAGACGCGCGGCGGAGCAGATTTGAATAATGAAGTTGAAAAGGCTTCGGTTCCGGTTTTGCCGGAAAGCCCAAGCCTTTTTGTGCGGGCGTTGTTTGTTTGACGGTTATTTGTATAGCGATGAGAGGCTGCTTCCGAATTCAGGGCGTGTCTTCAAACCTCGATGGAAGCAGATTTGAAGACGCGCTCTAGGACGGCTGCCGGGATTTCCGTTTCCCGGACAGTGTGGAATCGGGAGCGCTAACCGAGGCCGGACTCGCGGGCAGGAACGATCGGTCACCGCGACGGGCTGGGGATGGCGGTTTGTTTACTTCACTTTCGTCCAGGTGCCGCCCGTAAACATAAAGCCTTTGTCGGTCGATTTGACTTCGACGGTTACGGGAGCGGAGGCGGAAACGGACGCGCTGCGAATCACATCCGAAGCTTCGCCGCCGAAGCCCGACAAAGCGGCCCAACCGGAAGATCCTTTGGCCGCGCGGTAGCTGCCGGGGGCGATATCGGCGCCGACGATATACGTGCCGGGGCCGAACTCCGATTTGAGCGTCGTTTTGCTGCCGGCCGCAGGAAACCAGCTTCCCGTGCCGCGCGTGACGAAGCCCGCGTCCGAAGCTTTGATCTCGACGATCGCCTGCCCGGTCGGTCTGCCGCTTGCGATCCGGTCGTGCAGCGCGCCGGACAGCCCGGATGTCCGTTCCCAATAATCGATCTGCCCGACCGAGCGATAAAGTCCCGGCCGCGCATGTTTGCCGACCAGATAATACCCGCTGCCCGGCAGTTTGCCGTCCCGGCTGGTCTCGGCCGCGCCGTCCGGCCCGTCCCACACCGGAGCGGCCGGATTCCCCGCCGGCCGCCGCTGCTCGGAGGCGGAACTTTTGGACGCGTCCGGTTCGCCGGGGCGCTGCTGTTCGGAGCCGGAGCTGCTGGGCTCCGGCTTTTGGGCTTCGCCGCCCGAATCGGGGCGGCTGCTTTCTTGAGCCGCGGACTTGTCGCGGCTCCCGGTCTGGCTGTCCGGCGAAGAAACCTCGCCGGGGCGCTGCTGTTCGGAGCCGGAGCTGCTGGGCTCCGGCTGTTGCACTTCGCCGCCCGAATCGGGGCGGCTGCTTTCTTGAGCCGCGGACTTGTCGCGGCTCCCGGTTTGGCTGTCCGGCGAAGAATTCTCGCCGGGGCGCTGCTGCTCCCGGGCCGCGGCCGGTACGTCGCGGCCGGGCTCTTCGTTCGCCGCGCCGCTGTCCGCCGGCGCGGTCGGCCGCGGCTGCTCGGCAGCCGCGCTGCCGTCCGACGCGGATGGACGGCGTTGTTCGGAAAGCGCGGAAGTTCCGCCCGCGCTTTCCGAAACGGTTCCTGCTGCCGGCGAGCAGGCCGCCAGCAGCACGGCAAGAGACAGCGGCAGCAGCGCCGCCGCTGCGCGCTGCGCGCGCGTCCGCCCTGCTGCCGGCCGCGAGCTTCGTTCCGAAGCTCGCGCCCTGGCTGCCGCTGCTCGCGCGCCAGGATCCGAAGCCGCCGATTGAGCGGCTTCGGACTCCGCCTCCGGCCGATCCGCCGGAGCCGAGCCCCGGCGATCTCTATCGCAAGAATGCTTTGCGGCAATTTTCTGCGCCCGATGCTCTATTTTCGTACGGCTGTGTCTCATACCGTGAACCTCCTATAGGCTGTCAACCTGTTCCTCTGCCAGAATTGAACCTTGTCGTACAATCCCCAATACTCCTTCTCTGCAACAAAGGTTTCTTTTCAACGTAAACGACCGCTTCCAACACGACCAATATACGATCTGCATTTCATGTACAATCTGCATTTATTGTAACAGAAACGCTCCACGTGGCGTACGAGACAGGCCGCCGTCCCCGCGAACAAATCCGGCGCCGAATGGAATTTCCTCATAACCGCAGCCCAACCCGCGGCTTTCTTCGCTCGGGTTTATTCGCTTGGATAACGACCGGCGACCTCGAACACAAAGTAAAAAACACGCGCCGATCGAATATCGGCACGCGCTCATTGCATAGCATTTGTGAATGTTCTAAATCCCCGAGTCGGTTCAACTCAGTTGAAATTGTTCCGCGATGGAAGCCATGAATGTTTCGTCGGAATGGTTTTGACGCTGCGTCAGCGCGAATCGCGCATCTTCTCCGGCAATATAGCGCAGTGCGGCGGTATTGTCGGTCGCTGCCTCATAAATAATCTCGGCGAGCTCCGTAGGGGTCGAAAGGTCGCCTTGAAGATTCTCCATTTGTTTATTCAATACGGCCTGGAACTGCTCCTGGTAAGCCGATCCCAAACGGTCGTCGGCCAGCACTTCGATCGAGCGTCCCGAGAAATCCGTCGCCACATAGCCCGGTTCGATTATTTTGACACGGATATTATGGGCGGACAATTCATAGTGAAGAGATTCCGAAAATCCTTCGACAGCCCATTTTGCGGCTGCATATAACGAGAAAAACGGAAATCCGATTTTTCCGAGCATGGACGACACGTTGATGATCGTTCCTGCGCCTTGTTTTCTAAAATGGGGAAGAAGCGCTTTAGTAACATTCATGACTCCGAACACGTTAACTCCGAATTGTCTTTGAACCTGCTGTTCGGAAGCCGCTTCGAAGATACCGAAAGCCCCGTAGCCGGCGTTATTCAACAGAACGTCGATTCGGCCGAACCGTCCGATGCCTTCGTCGACCGCGGACGCAATCGTTTTTTCATTTTCCACATCCAAGCGGACCACCAAGATATTTTCCCGGTTGATCAATTCGGTTTCTTCTTCCGGGGCGCGCATCGTGGCGATCACGTTCCATCCTTTTGCCGCAAAATAACTGGCTGTCGCTTTGCCGATACCCGAAGACGCGCCTGTAATCAAGATTGTATTCATTAGGTTTTCCCCCCTTTGGTCGATTGATGAACAAGCCCATATTAGCATACTATTTAAACCAAGTAAACCAAATGAACTATAATAGTATTTTTATTATATAAAGTTTTTGAGGTGTTTTTTTAAACAGAGATAAACTTCTTTCGTGCTATAATGAAAAGATTGGAGAAAGCGAGGTTTTTTTATGAAAAGAACGCCGGGGTCCGAACAATATATCGAGAAAATCAAACCCGTTATGAGAAAAATGAAATTTAGCGATCTTACTATCGATGCGGTAGCGAAATATATGGATATCAGCAAAGCAACTTTATATAAACACTTTTCTTCGAAAGACGAAATTGCGGTGCTGGTTATCAACGATTACATCGATTATTTGGAAAGCGGCGATGTTTTTGTCCGGGACGACACCGTTTCTTATTCCGAACGGTTCCGGAAAATATTCGAGCAGTCTTTAAAATGCGTGATCTACGCTTCCGATGTGCTGCTTGCCGATTTGAAGGAGACTTCGCCGGACCTGTACGATGCTCTGATGCAGGCCGAGTATAGCAGAAATAAAAGCATGGAAGTTTTTTTGCAAAAAGGGATGGACGACGGGGTATTCAATCGTTTGAACGCCGCTTTGTTTATGGTGCAGGACGATGCGGTGATCCGCCGGATCCTCGATCCCAAATTCTCGATCACCTACGATTTGACGCTGAAGCAGGCTTTGATGGATTATTACCGTATGAAGAAATATCAGCTGATTGCGCCTGCTCACATCGAATCGGAGCCCAAAGACGAAAACGCTCTGGAAAAAAGAATCATGGAGATTTTGCAGATCCTGTTCTGATAAGGGAACTCTCGGGCTTTTCGGCTCGGTGTCGCTACCGCAGCTTCCGATTCTAACGGAACGCAGAAACGCCAGCAGCCGATTTGAAGCGGTTTTCAAATCCTGACGGAACCCGGCAGCATTAGTACGCGAAACGAAACGTTTTGGCTGCCGAATTGGGACAACTAAGCGCTTCTGGTTCCGGTAGAAATCCAAATGCGCCCAAAAAGCGAATAAAGGCGCCTCGTTCCGTTAGAGCATGTCTTCAAACCTACTGAAGTGCATCTTTAGCTGCCTTTTCGCCCGCTAATGAACCGGTACCTAAAGCGTGTACGCTTCATTCAACGTCTGCGTCACGTTCCCTTGACGTGCCCCGGCACACCTTCGGAAAAATTCCTTGATGAGAACGAAAATTCAACCCAATCTGCTTCCTTCGAGGTTTGAAGACACGCCCTAGCGGGCGTGGCAGGGTGTCGAGAAAGCCGGGGTAGGGTTCCAAACAGAAAATAGCGGCATACGTACACTTATTTGGGACGAAACGCCTCCGTTTCTTCAAATAGCGACGCAGGTGCAACTATTCGGGGGCCAAAGGCCGAATCGAAGCGAAAAAACTCGAAATAGATGTATCAGCGCCATTATTTCCTCGAAAACGTAAGATTAAGCCGGAATAAGGGGCTATACACAGCTATTTTAGATCCGTCCTGCCGCTCGCTTTATTTCTTCAACTTCTTCCCCGAACTTTTCTTCCAATCGAACACCCCTATCAGGTTTGCATCAAATCGTTGCTCGACAATCTGACACGCCCTAGCGGGCGTGGAGTTTTTTGGCATCCGGCTGCATCCGCCCGTATCTCTTTAAAATATCTAAAATTTTATACAATATTGACCAAGTTGTGAAAACAAACGAAAAAGGCGGGACCGGATTTGACCCCAAGCATTGAAGGAAATCGCGCGCAGGCGTATAATGAAGGCATCTAAGATTTAGGTATTCAAAAAAATGGGTATTTTGCAGACGCGGAATCGGAGCTTCTTTCCGGCGGCATGCGAGATCACTTGCAAAGTACGCGTAAGGAGTCGAATCGTGCAATGAAGGGCAAGATGATGAAAAAAGGGGACCTCATCCTGATCGGGATCGTAGTAATCGTGGCGCTGGCGTTTATTGTGCCGAGGTGGTTTTCAGACAACTCAAGTGAAAAAAATCACAACGAAAACCGGATCGTATACATCGAAGTGGACGGCAAGCCGTACAAAGAGCTGCCGCTGACCGAGGAAGAACAGCTGTTTACGATCACGACCGACAAAGGCTTCAACCAGATCAAGATTCATAATAACGGAGTGGAAATGATCGA
Organism: Saccharibacillus sp. CPCC 101409; assembly: GCF_030518235.1. Classification (GTDB taxonomy): domain Bacteria; phylum Bacillota; class Bacilli; order Paenibacillales; family Paenibacillaceae; genus Saccharibacillus. The sequence continues at coordinate 224,522 of NZ_JAULSA010000007.1, forward strand.
CGCGGACTGCCCGGACAAACTGTGCCTGGGCTTCGGATTCGTGACCCGGCCGGGCCAGCAGATCGTGTGCCTGCCGCACCGGGTGTCGGTGTTTATCGGAGTCGATTCGGGAGAGGAGAATGAGATCGATGACGTCGTTGGCTGAAGAATCCCTGCTGCTCAAGAAAACGGTGATCCTGGCGATATTCTCGGCCGCGGCGGTCGTGCTGAGCGTGGTGGAGGCGATGATTCCGCTGGGAACTTTGATGGTGCCGGGCGCGAAGCTGGGTCTGGCGAATATCATGATCCTGACGTGTTTGTATTTCCTCGACGGCAAAGACACGTTTCTGCTGGTCGTGCTCAAAACGCTGCTCACGGCGATGATACTGGGCACGTTCTCGATGCTGCTGTTCAGTTTGTTCGGAGCGATGCTCAGTTTCGTCGTCATGTTCGGCCTGATGAAGATCAGCCGCAGAAAGCTCAGCCTGATCGGGATCAGCGTCGCCGGCGGGATTGCGCACAATATCGGGCAGCTCGCGGCGGCGGCGATCGTGATCGACTCGTCGAGTATCTTCTATTATCTGCCGATGCTGATGATTATGGGCGTGGCGACCGGCGTCGTGGTGGGCATCGCGGTCCGCTACCTGATCAACTCGCTGTCCAACATGAAGATGTTCGCGCCGTTCGCCAAAGAAGTCTGAATCGGCAGAACTGCGCAAACGCATAGCGAAAAAGAAAACCGGTACCTTCAGCGTTGACAGGGTATTGCGAAAAGTTCGGCTGCCGCACATCTCGCAAGCGGTCCGGAAGGAAAGACAAGGGGGACGCCAGATGGTACGGGAGAGCGCGGCTGCGGCCGAACTTAAGGGAATACGGTTTGCTTATGAAAAAGATGAAGTCGTACTGCAAGGCGTCGATCTGCGCGTCGAAAACGGCGAGTGGATCGCGATCGTCGGCGCCAGCGGCTGCGGCAAGTCCACGCTGGTCCGGCTGCTGAACGCGCTGCTGCGGCCGCAGGGCGGCACGGTCGAAGTGTTCGGCGAGGAACTGGCCGAGAGCAATGCGCCGCTGGTGCGCTCCCGGATCGGGATGGTATTCCAGAATCCGGACAACCAGTTTATCGGGGAAACGGTGGAGGAAGATATCGCGTTCGGGCTGGAAGGATTGTGCCTGGAACGGGCCGAGATGGAGCGCCGCATCCGCGTGTACGCCCGCAAGCTGAACGTGGAGCCGCTGCTCCGGCGCCATCCGAGCGAGCTGTCCGGCGGCCAGAAGCAGCGCTGCGCGATCGCGTCCTGCCTGGCGATGGAGCCGGAGATCGTCGTGTTCGACGAAGCGACGTCGATGCAGGACGAGAATTCGCGCCGCGAAATGCTGAATATTATGGCGGATATGCAGGCGCGGGGCGGCTATACGATCTTTTCGGTCACGCACGACGCGGACGAGATGCTGGCGGCGGACCGGATTGTCGCGCTGAAAGACGGCACGGTCCGCGCGGACCGGTCTCCGGGCGATTTTTTTGCGGACGAGGAGCTGCTGCGGGACTGCGGGATCGAGATGCCGTTTCGGCTGCGGCTGGAGCGGGAACTCGGCCGGCGCGGGCTGATAGAGGCCGAGGCGGGTCGGCCGGCAAGCGGTTCCGGTTCCGTCTCGGCGGAGCAAACGGGCGATGCGGGCGAGAAAAATACGCACGCGGAAAAAGCGGACGAAGGAGGCGGGCGGCATGTCTGAGCGGGAAACGGTCATCGAACTGAAAAATGTCGACTATACGTATCAGGCAGGCAGCCCGTTCGCCGCGGCGGCGCTGCACGATGTGAATATCCGCGTCCGCCGGGGAACGCTCGTCGGTATCGCCGGGGGAACCGGTTCCGGCAAATCGACACTGCTGCAGCTGGTCAACGGACTGCTGCTGCCGACGGGCGGCTCGGTCTCGGTTCTGGACCACGTGCTGACGCCGGGCATGAAAAAGCCCAGGCTGAACAGCCTGCGCCGCCGGGTCGGGCTCAGTTTCCAGTTTCCCGAGCAGCATTTGTTCGAGGATACGGTCGAAAAAGACCTGATGTTCGGGCCGCTGAACTTCGGCATGCCGCGCGAGGAAGCGCAGAACCGGGCGGCCGAAGCGCTGCGCGCCATGCGGCTGGACGAAGCTCTGCTGAAGCGCCATCCGCTGACGCTCAGCGGCGGCCAGATGCGCAAAGCGGCTATCGCTTCGGTGCTGGCGGCGGGACCGGAGATTGTGATGCTCGACGAGCCGACGGCGACGCTCGATTCCGCCGCGCGCCGCGAGCTGATCTCGCTGCTTGAGCGGCTGTGCCGCGAGGAAGGGCGCACGATCCTGATGGTGACGCACCGCGTCGAGGAGCTGCTCCATGCGGCGGACGAATGGATCGTCATGCACGAAGGGCGCGCCGTGTTCCAGGGCGGCCCGGACGAACTGGCCGGCCGCGCCGGCGAGCTCGGCGGCTGGGGCGTCGCCGTGCCCGAGCAGCTGCGCTGCTGGCGGGAATGGACGTCCCGCCTGCCGCAGCTCTCCTCGCTGCCGATGCCGCGCACGGCGGAGGAAATGGCCGGCGCGATCGAGCGCGCGGTCCGCGGCGCGGGCGGTTCGGGCGGCGGCCCCGAACGGGAGGAGAACTTATGCGCGACAAACTGATTCTCGGCCGCATGATCCCGACGGGCTCGCGCGTGCACGAGCTGGACCCCCGGGCCAAGATTACGGCGATGCTGCTGTTCGCGGCGGCGCTGATCCTGTCGGGCGGCTGGGCGGAGCTGGCCGTGCTGGCGGTATTCTCGGTCATCGTGCTGACCGCGACGAAGATTCCGCTGCGGACTTACCTGCGGGCGCTGCGTCCGCTGCGCTGGCTGATGCTGTTCGTGTTCTTGTTCCAGCTTTTCGCGGGCGCTGGGGCCGGGGCGGCCGCGGATAGCGCGGCATGGACGCTGGGGCCGGTTACGCTGACGGCCGCCGGATTGTCCGGCGCGCTGCTGGCGGTCAGCCGGATGGCGCTGCTGATCGTATTCACGGCGATGCTGACGTTTACGACGACGCCGTCCATGCTCAGCCGCGGCATCGAAGGCATGATCAAGCCGCTGTCGCGCAAAGGAAGCACGGGGGCGGAGCGCTTTTCGCTCATGATGCGCCTGGCGCTGCGCTTTATCCCGGCTCTGTTGGAAGAATCGCAGACCATCCTCAAAGCGCAGGCCGCGCGCGGCGCGGACTACGAAGAGATGAAGATCAAAGAAAAAGCGCGGCTGCTGATGTCGCTGCTCGTTCCGGTCACGGTCGGCGCGTTCCGCCGGGCGGAAGAGCTGACCACGTCGCTCGAAGCGCGCGGCTACCGGATCGGAGCGCCGAGAACGTCGTACCGCCGGCTTTCCTGGAGCGGGGCGGACACCTTTTTCACGCTGCTGTTCGTGCTGCTGCTGGCGGGTACGCTGACGATGCGCCTGATGCTGTAAAGCGGCGTCCGGGCACGGTTTACAGCATTTTTTTCTGATATGGAATTTGCGGGGGCCCCGCGCGGGCTGCCCGGTATCTAAGAATGTGAAATCAAGAACGAAGCGATTGGAAGCAGGATGTAGGGCGGGAGTTTGTTCAACCACAGCGAAGGGGGAAGTACAGATGGCACGGTATTTTCAGGGAAGAGAAGTGGAGCTGCTCGCTCCGGCGGGGACGTTCGATATTTTTGAAACGGTGATTCGCTCCAACTGCGACGCGGTTTATTTCGGAGGACCGGGACTCAATATGCGCATGATGCGCAAAGGCTACAATTTCACCCGCGAGGATATTATCGAAGCGGTGAACGTCGCGCACGGTCTCGGCAAAAAAGCTTACGTCACCGTCAACAATATGCTGAGCGAAACGGACGTGGCGGAAGCGGGCGAGTATCTGGCGTTCCTGGACCGCTCCGGCGTCGACGCCATTATCGTGCAGGATCTGGCCGTGCCGTCGCTGCTGAGAGAACAGGGTCTTGCGCTGCCGGTGCACGCTTCCGTTATGCTGAACGTACATAACGTGGAAATGGTGCGGGCGCTCCAGGAATTCGGCGTGACCCGGGTCGTGACCTCGCGCGAAATGGATCTCAAAACGGCGCGCGTCATCGAGGAGCAGACGGGGATCGAGATCGAATATTTCGTCCACGGCGATATGTGCTCGGTGCACGGCGCCAACTGCTACATCAGCTCGCAGCTGTTCGGCATGAGCAGCAACCGGGGCAAATGCCTGAAGCCGTGCCGCTGGGATTACCGCATGAAAAAAGACGGTTACGTCTACAGCACGCCTTATCCGCTGGCCGCCAAAGACATGAACATGTACGAATACCTGCCGGAACTGATCGACGCGCACGTCACTTCGTTCAAGATCGAAGGCCGGATGCGCGACAAAGAATTCATGGCTTCGCTGGTGGACAGCTACGGCGACGCGATCGACCGCTATCTGGAAGACCCGCTGGCGTTTAACCGCACCCGGAATAGTGAAGAACTTCACAAGAATCGCAAACGCGATTTCTCCACCGCTTACGCTTTCGGCAAACCGGGACTGTCGAACATCAACTTCCGCTACGAAGGCACCGGCAAATTCTACAGCACGGGCAAAGTGTTCAGCACGCCGACGGCGGAGCGGGAAACGAGCGAAGCTGCGGTCAACGCGGTGCGCAGCATGCTGCGGGAAACGGCCGAAGCGAAAGCTTCCGCCGGCGAGGCGCAGACCTCTTCGCTTACCGCGCGCAAAACGGCTTCGCCGAAGCTCACGGTGCGAGTCAACAATATGGCGCAGGCCAGAGCGGCGCTGCAAACAGGCGTGGACGAGCTGTTCCTGTCGGGCGACGTGCTGCTGCCGGACCGCGCGTTCGGACGCCGCGATATCGACGAACTGGCCGAGATCAAAGGCGGCGCCCGCCTGGTCCTCGCCACGCCGCGCATGATGGACGAGATTCATTTCGAGCAGTACGATGCGTTCCTGTCCGCGGGCGTTCCCGGTCTGGACGGGCTGCTGGTGACGAATATCGGCGCGGTGCGGCGTTTCAAGAAATTCGGGCTGCCGCTGATCGGCGACCTGTCGCTGAACCTGTACAACCACATGGCGGAAAATATGTACCGCGAGCTCGGCGTCGAGCGGCTGACGGCTTCGATCGAAGCGAATCTGCCGGACCTGTCCGCGCTGCTGCGCGAAACGAAAGGCGAGCTGGAACTGACCGTGCACGGCACGCCGGTAGTCATGTACATGGAGCACGATCTGTACGAGAACACCGAAGTGTACGAATCGATCGGCGAAGAAAACAACCAATACGTCCCGAGCGACGTGCTCGTGCTGATGACCGACAAAGGCGAAAGCCCGGTCTACAAAGACGTATACGGACGCTGCCATCTGACGACCTCCAAAGAAATCTGCCTGCTGCCGGTCGTCGGCGAACTGGCCGGCGCAGGAATCACGCACTTCCGCGTCGAAGGTTCCACCTATACGCCGGAACGTCTGGCGCAGCTGCTGAGCGTGTACCGTTCGGCGCTGAACGAGCCGGAGCGCGCCGGCGAACTGGCCGCCGCGCTGGAACCGTCGTTCGCCGGCTTTACGCTCGGCGCGCTGTCGTTCCGCCGCGCCGACAAGAGCACGCCGGCCAACCTGCCGTCCGCGGTGGAAGCGGCGGAGCCGGAGCTTCAGGAAACGAAAGGGTGATCGACATGAACACAGGCAATGGGCAAACTTCGGAGTCGGAATCGTTGAACTCCACGCTGGCGCAAAGCGCCGCGATGCAAGAAGGAGGACTGGGCGCCGGCGCCGCAGCCGGCGCGGCCGCTTCCGTCGGCATGAAACCGGACGAAGTGATCGCGGCGCGCAAAGCGCATTTCTTCCCGTGCACGCAGCACTTTTACCGCAATCCGCCGGTGCTCGTATCCGGCTTGATGCAGCGGGTCACGGACGGCGAAGGCAAGCGCTACACCGATTTCTTCGCCGGCGTATCCGTTGTGGCCAGCGGCCACTGCAATCCGGCGATCGCCGAGGAGACGGCGCGGCAGGTGCGCACGCTCCAGCATACGACGACCGTGTACCTGACGGAACCGTCGGCCAGGCTGGCGCGGCGCATGGCCGAGCTGCTGCCGGCTTATCCGCGCGTTTTCTTCTGCAACAGCGGTTCGGAAGCGAACGAAGGCGCGCTCGTGCTGGCGCGCCGCCATACGAAGCGCAGAGGCTTTATCTCGCTGACGGAATCGCTGCACGGCCGCACTTCGCTGACGATCAGCGTAACCGGGCTGAGCATGTGGCGCACCGATCCGTTCCCGGACAGCCATGTGTACTTTATCCCGCGGCCGTACGAATACGGCATGGACCCGGCCGAAGCGGCGGAGCGTTCGCTGAACGCGCTGGAAGACGTGCTGCGCGAAGCCGGCGACAATATCGCGGCCATGATCGTCGAGCCGATCCAGGGCAACGGCGGCATGATCGTGATGCCGGACGGCTACCTGGCCCGGGCGAAGCGGCTGCTGGAGCAGTACGGCGTGCTCATGATCGCCGACGAGATCCAGACCGGCTTCGGCCGGACGGGACGGCTGCTCGCCTCGGAGCAGCTCGGCGTGCAGGCCGATATCGTCACCATGGCCAAAGCGCTCGGCGGCGGCATCCCGATCGGCGCGTTCGCCGCGACCGAAGAAGTCGCCGCTTCGCTGAACAGCCCGTCGGCTTCGACGTTCGGCGGCAATCCGGTCTCGGCGGTAACGGCGCTGGCCGTGCTCGATTACATCGAGGCCAAGAACCTGCCGGAACGCGCGGCGCGTCTCGGCTCGGCGCTCAAGCTCGGCCTGGAGCGGCTGCGCGCGTTCTATCCGCGCATCCTGTCCGAAGTGCGCGGCCTCGGCCTGATGCTCGGCGCGGAGCTGCACGCGGACGATCCGGCGCTCGGCGCGGCCGTCGTCGACCGGGTGCTGGAAGAGATGAAAGACCGAGGCTTCCTGATCGGCAAGAACGGCGTGTCGCGCAACGTGCTGGCGTTCCAGCCGCCGCTTGTGATCGAAGCTTCCGATATCGAAAGCATGCTGGAAGCGCTGGACGCGGTGCTGGGCGGCATCGAGCAGGAGCGGATTCAAGCCGAGTCTCCGTCCGGGCCGCGGCGGGCGGACGAAGGAGAGCGGCAATGAGTGCCGCTATCCGCAGCGCGCTGGTAAAAACGCGCGATTTCGGCGCGCTGGTCATGTTCTCGCATACGCTGTTTTCGCTGCCGTTCGCGATCATCTCGATCGTGTGGGCGGCCGGCGGCGCGCCTTCCTGGCGCGTGATCCTCTGGTCGCTGATCGCGCTGATCGCCGCCCGCAACGGCGCGAACGCCTTCAACCGCCTGGCGGACCGCGAGTTCGACGCCGCCAATCCGCGCACCGCGCACCGGCATCTGCCGCAGAAACTGCTCGGCGTGCGCGAGGTGTGGGTGTTCGTGATCGTCAACTACGCGATCTTTATCGTCGCGGCCGGCATGCTCAACATGCTGTGCCTGATCCTGTCGCCGGTGGCGATCTTCCTGATCTCGTCGTACTCTTACACCAAACGCTTTACCTGGCTGAGCCATCTGTACCTGGGCTTTACGATCGCGTCCGCGCCGATCGGAGCCTGGTTCGCCGTCACGGGATCGTTTGCGTTCACGCCGTTCGTGCTCGGCACGATCGTGATGCTGTGGATCGGCGGTTTCGATATTCTGTACGGCACGCAGGATATCGATTTCGACCGCAAACAGGGGCTTTACTCGATCCCGAGCGCGTTCGGCCTCAAGCCGGCGCTGTACATTTCGCGTTTTCTGCATACCGTGATGGTCCTGCTGCTGCTGTTCCTGTTCTTTTTCCGCGGCCTCGGCTGGATCTACCTGGCGGGCATCGTCATCGCGGCGTTCCTGCTCCTGCTGGAGCACGGCATCGTGAAGCCGCACAACCGCCGCCTGATGCAGATCGCTTCGTACAACCTGAACCAGGTCGTCAGTATGCTGATTCTATCGTTTACGATGCTGGATTATTTTTTGTAAAAAGACGCAGAGGCGTGCCGCGGGAAGCGAATCTTCGGCGCGCCGGATAAAAAGCGGACTCCGTACCGGATGGGTACGGAGTTTTTGTGCGCAGAAATCGTTTGGTGATTAGAAAGTTACAGGAAATGGGTTAAAGTGGATAACGACTTATTATTCTATTTATATTTTTGTCCGAAAAATAACGTTGGCGGACCGGAGGCGGCTTAGAAACGGCGCGCTGTCGGCCGGCTGCCGGAGGGAGGTCTGTGAACCATGCGCTTTGTCCGTGCCGAGCGTTCCGCGGGATATTCGCCGTATTCGCTTATTCAGCGGATTGGCCTGCTGGCTTTTTTCCCTCTGCCGGTGCTGGCTTTTATGTTCGTGACGAACGCAGGTTGGGTGTATCGCAAGCTTACCGACCCGATGGCTTCGGACGTCTGGGATCGGCTGCTGCAAACGCCCGCCATGAACCTGGTCTTGATGATCCAGGGGCTGCTGCTGATTGCGGCGGCGCTGGCGGGAGTGCGCAGGCCGCCGCGGTTCGTCGCGGTATATATGCTGATCCTGCTGACGCTTTGGGGCGCTTATCTGCTGCTGGACGACATTAATATCGCATTCTGGAGATACGCTGCGGATTCTTTGGTCATGTCGGCGCTGCTGGCCTATCCGGCGTTTACGGCTTGGGCCGCTGCAATACTGCTTGCTTTGCTGCTGTGGAAACTGCGGGAAGTGCCGGCGGAATCGGACAAGTCTGCGCTGGTTTGGCTAAAAAGCATGCACGTCGTCGTTCTGCTGACGATGCTGCTGTGCGCGGCGGGACTGGTTTTTCTCGATCGGGAGGAGACGCAGCGGATGCTGCAAAATACGGACTGGTCGGATATCGGCATAAAGCTGCATAGGCTGCTGATCGGAAGCGCGCTTGCCGAACCGCTGCTGCTCGCCGCGTTTGCGCTGAGCGGCGGCGGACGCAGAACCTTTCGGGTTGTGCTGGCGGAAGCGGCGGCGATGATCGCCGCGCTGCTTCTGTCGCGATATGCGGGAAGCGACGCGCTGCGCAGCCGGCTGCTCGAAGGCTCGGCGGAATCGCATACGCTGGCCGGCCTGTGCGCCGCTGCCGTTCCGCTGTCGCTGCTGTTTGCGATTTATATCGCGTTTGCGCCGCGAAAGAATAGCTGGGACGAAAAGGGATGAGCGATAGACGGAGGGAAGTCGCGACGTTTCAGAGGTACTTATTTTCGCGATAAAAAGGCTGTAAAACGAAAAATGCTGCGGAGGCGCATCGTTTTCTTCCGGGTTCCGCTCAAGGGCGGCGATTGGGAAGGAAATGATGTATCCTCGCAACATTTTTGATAAACCGGGTTGATAAGCACGAAAATGATGCGCTTATGCAACAATTTCGATGAGGCGCCTGGAGAGAAGGCGTAAAGGCGGCGCAAAGCGGACAGGCAGCAGGGAGATACCGGTAGCCTGTCCGCCAGCGGAAACCGATCGCGTCCGCTCAGTCCTGCGGCTCCGACAGAAAACGGCGGATCCCGGCGGTGACGAGATCGTGATCTTCCTGGTCCGGCAGGCCGGATACGGTGATCGTGCCGATCTGTCCTTCTCCGGCAACGATCAGCGGAAAAGCGCCGCCGGCCAGTACATAATCGCCGCCGCTGAGGCCGTAGTCGGTTTCCAGCGTTTTGTTTTCGCCGCGCAGCAGCAGGGCGGTATGCCAGGAGCTTTTGGCGAAGCGGCCTACCGTATTGTTTTTGCGGCGAATCCAATCTTCGTTCTCGGGATAAGTGCCTTCCATCGCATGCAGAAACAGACGGTGTCCGGCGCGCGTGATATCGACGGTGACGGCTTTGCCGCTGCGGCGGGCTTCGTCGATCAGCGCCACGCCGAGCGCAAGCGCCGTATCCGCGTCGAAAGCGGGAAAGCGCAGTTCTTCTTCTTCGTTTTTCATTTGCAGCAGACGTGCTTCGTCGGTCATGGTCATCGTTAATCGTATGGCTCCTTCATTGTTGGCTGATTGAGGGGTTGGGCTGGGGGTGATGGAGTTAATTCGACGGGGGACTCGCTATTTCCTTTTGTCTCTCCGGGTTGTTTTCCTTCGGAAAGCCAAAAGTCGTTCCAAAAGCAAATAGCGAGTCCGGGGGTGTGGGGGAGAGGGCTCGCTCCTGGCGGAGCATCGCCGGTGTGGAGGGAGGGGCTCGCTCCTGGCGGAGCATCGCCGGTGTGGAGGGAGAGGCTCGCTCCTGGCGGAGCATCGCGCTGGTGTGGAGGAGGGCTCGCTCTTGGCGGAGCATCGCTTAAAGCGCCGGCTCCTGCGGAGCGGCGCAAAAAGACCGGCGAAGTTATCGCCGGTCGGATTGTCGAGAAACGATTGGATGTAAACCTAATTTAGGCGGGTTCAATTGGAAGGAAAGGTCGGGAAAGGGCTGAACAAATAAAGCCAGCGGCAAGAAGAATCCAAATAGCTGCGTATAGGCCCTTATTCCGGCTTTATCTTACGTTTTCGAGCAAATAACTGCACTCATACATCTATTTCGAGCTTTTGCGCTTCGATTCGGTCTTTGGTCTCCGAATAGCTGCACCTGCGTCGCTATTTGGAGAAATCGAAGGATTTCGCCCCAAATAAGTGTACCTGTGCCGCTATTTTCTGTTTGGAACCATACCCGGCTTTCTCAACAGCCTGACCGGCGAAGTTATCGCCGGTCAGGCTCATTCGCATATATGCAGGCAGTGGAAAAAATCGGTTGACGGATCGGAAGTCCAACAGAAAATAGCATCCTGTATACACTTATTTTCTCCGGATTCCAGCTTTTCTTGCAAATAACGTCGTGTATACATTTATTTCGTTGGTTTTTGGACCGGGGCCGACGTTTTTCCGGAAATAAGTGTACCGGTGCGCTTATTTTAAAATCGGGCGCCTTTCTGCTTCAAATAGTTGTACCTGTGCCGTTATTTTGGTTTCTCGTTTGCGGCAGGCTTGTATTGGGCGTTCTCCGGAACAATCTCCATTCTCTCAATCGAACAAGCCTCTCCACGAAACGCGCAGCAAAAACATTCTCAACGAAACAAGGCCGGCGAAGTTATCGCCGGCCCTGCTTTAATATTTCCGCCCGCCGAAGTAATCGGCGAGCGATAAGAGGTCCGCGTGGGCGGGGTGGCCGCCCAGCGAAAGGGCGATGCGGCGCGCGAGTTCGAGTTCGGCGCGGCAGAATTCTTCGGCGCGGCGGAGAGCGCCGCTCGCGCGGATCGCGTCCAGCAGCGGCCGGATGTCTTCCGGCCGCGTATGCGGGCCCACCGCGCGGATCTCGGCGGCCAGCGCCGGGTCTTCAAGGGCGTACAGCACGGGCAGCGTGACCTGCCCGCCGAGCAGGTCGCTGCCGGCCGGCTTGCCGAGCTGCTGCTCGGAAGCGGTGAAGTCCAGCAGATCGTCCCGGATCTGGAACGAGAGGCCGAGGTGCTCGCCGAACGCGTACAGGCTGCGGCACAGGTCTTCGTCGGCGCCGGCGGCGCGGGCGCCGAATTCGAGCGAAACGGCCATCAGATGGGCCGTTTTGTGCTTGGACTTGAGCAGGTAATCGTCCAGGCTGAGCGAATAGTCGTATGCGTGTTCGAGCTGTTCGTACTCGCCGAGGCACAGCTCGGCGGTGGCTACGGCCGTAAAGCTTTCCCGGCCGCCGCCCGCCTGCTCGTCGGCCTGCGACAGCAGTTCGACGACGCGGGCGGACATGTAGTTGCCTACGTATACGGCTTTGGCCGGACCGATCAGCGTATGCAGCGAAGGTTCGCCGCGGCGCAGGGGAGAACGGTCGATCAGGTCGTCGTGGATCAGCGAAGCGGTGTGGATGAACTCCGCGGCGGCGGCAAGCTGGACGATGCGGTTATCGTCGGCCCGCGGCCCGAAGCGGCTGCCGACGATGACCAGCATCGGCCGCAGCCGTTTGCCGCCGGCTTCGATCGTTTGCAGCAGCGAACGCTCCAGTTCGGAGTTCGGCGGCACGTCGTTGTCGTACTTGACGATGCGCTTCATTTCGCGTTCCACCCGCCGCAGGTCGATTCCCAGCGTTTTGTGCAGTTCCATGGCTATGCCCCTTCCCGCAGATCCGCAAGCACCTGCTCGAACACGGGCAGCAGCCGGATTTCTCCGGTCCGGCCGAGCGCGCGGGCGATCTGGATCTTTTTGACGAACGGGGACATGGCTTTGAGCAGCGGTTCTTCTTTGCATTTGAGCGTATATTGGATGTACAGGCTGTATAAATAATCGCCGTCCAGGATGCGGCGGGTCAGATCCGCGTCTTCGAGCGCAAGCGGAGCGGCATGCCGTTCCAGAGCGGAGGAGAGCAGGATATAGACGGCCAGCAGCCGTGAACGCCGGAGCGGTTCGATGCCGCGGCGTTCAAAGGCGGAGAGAGCCTCGTCCAGCACGGCACGCTCCGGATTCAGCCGGATTCGCGTGACCGGATCGATCTCGGCCTCCAGGCGTTCCAGTGCTTCCCGGATAAAGTTGTCGTTCATTGAGGCACCCCTTGACGGACTGACGAAATACCGAATCGGCGTGTGTGGCTTATATACCGTGTTCACTTGGATTCCTCCACATTATGAAACAATTTCGTTGATTATGCAAAATTGCAGAATAGAAAAAGCGGGGCCATGTGCGTTTTTAGCTGCACATGACCCCGCCCAAAACGCAAAGTCGGCCGTCAGTCCGTATGAAGATACCAGCGTTTAGCAAACCACGTTTTCTTCCAGTGTTTCTTGAGCCAAGGCAGAACGTAGTAGTCGAGGCCGAAGATGCTGCCCGATCCGCCGATGAGGGCGAATGCCGCGAACCAGTACCACCACATGTCGGTCGGCGCCATGCCGGACGACCAGATCATGAGGCCCATGCCGATCGTTGCGATCGAGGCGATAGCCGAGAACAGGCCGGCGATCAGCATCAGACCGAAGATGATTTCGGCGGCAACCATGCCGATTTGGAAAGCGGTGGCGAGCCAGGTGTAGCCGCCGTCGCCGGTGTAGAACATCAGGTCCATCATCGAGCTGACGATGTTGGAGATAAAGTGCGGTACCGGAATCGCCTGTACCGCCTGGCCGGCGTTTTCGACCGCCGAAGCGGCTGCCTGGGCGTCGACCGCGTTGGCGACATTGCCCACGGCTTCCGAAGCCGCGCTGACGACGTCCGCGTTCGGGTCCGGCGGAATCAGGAAGATATTGCTCGGATTATCGATGACTTTTTGCAGCTTGTCCCAACCTTCGTGCAGCCACATCCAGCCGACGAAGATGCGCAGCGGTACGAGCCAGAAGTTCGGGGAACGCTTCGAGAAGTGTCCGCCCACGAAAGTACGGCGATCGTGCGCATGGAAGATCTGGTGCATCAGGTACGTCCAGACCCGGGCGAAGCCGGCTACGGAGAACTGATACAGGATATTGATGGCGTGCTTGGCGAACATCGCGAAGAATCCGGTAAGCGAGAAGAATTTGCCCGGCAGGCCGACGCTTGCGACGCCGTAGCGGCTGCCGATCGAGACCATCATGCCGTGGAAAGCCGGTTTGTACGATTTCTTCGCGCCGCCGTTGATATCGGCCGCGATATTGTTGGCGATCAGCGGAGCGGCGTGCTCGGCATTTTCGACCATCTGCGGAACCGGACGCTCTTCGCCTTCCGGAATGTAGAAAATGTTGTCGCCGACGACGTACACGTTCTCGTGATCGAGACTTTGCAGCTTGTCGTTCGTTTCGATGCGTTTGCGGCCTTTTTGCTGTACGTCGAGCTTGTCGAGAATTTCCGCGCCTTCGACGCCCGCGGTCCAGATCACGGTGCGCGCAGTCAGTTTTTGTCCGCTCAGATCGACGCCCGTTTCCGATACGCCGGTGATCTGCTTGCCGGTAATGATTTCGATATCGAGCTTCTTGAGGTAGCGCTCGGACTTGGCGATCAGCTTATCCGGCAGCAGCGGCAGGATCTTCGGCGCCATATCGGCCACGATCATGCGCACTTCGGACGGATCGATGTAGAATTCGCGGCAGAGTTCGCTGCGGTATTCGGCCATTTCGCCGATCAGTTCGACGCCCGTAAAGCCGGCGCCGACCACGACGAAAGACAGTTTCTCGCGGCGGATCTGCGCATCGGATTCTCTGGCGGCTTCGTCGAACATTTGACGGAACCGGTCTTTGAGCACGACGGCGTCGTCGTAAGACCAGAGCGTGTAGCTGTTCTCTTCCGCGCCAGGGATGCCGAAGAAGGTCGGTTTGGAGCCTGTACCGATAACCAGATAGTCATACGAGTAGGAAGCTTGTTGGCCCTGCAGCGACTGCGCGGTAAAGTCGATGTTCTCGATTTCGTCGAGTACGACGTCAACCTTGAGGCCGGCGAAAATCTTTTTCAGTTCGATCTTGATCGAATCTTCCGGCGTCCGGTTAGCCGCGACTTCGTGCAGTTCGGTCAGCAGCGTGTGGTACGGATTGCGGTCGATGAGCTGAATTTGTACGTCGTTGTTTTTCTTGAATTTTTTGGCCAGGTTTTTCGCAGTGAGAACGCCGCCGTAACCTCCGCCCAGTATGACTATCTTCTTCATCAGATGAACCAACCTTTCCATGGACGGCTTTTGCGGGCTTTTCGTTTGAATGATAAGGAAACAAAAAGCCCAAGCCTGTCCAATGTTTCAAATTAAAGACTTATGTTTAGTATATCGGCACTTCATTTTTAGGGCAATCCCTTATTTTGCGTCTTTCAGGGCTTGTTCGGCCAGTTGGAGATACGAAGCGACATGGATCGTTACGCCGCTGATTGCGTCGGTCGTTCCGTCTTCTTTCGTTTCGACGGCGGCCGGATCTTGTTTCTCGATCACGTATTGTTCGGCTTTTTGCGCTTCTTCGTGCCATTCGGCCTGCGCTCCGCCTTTTTCTTTCATGCCGTATTTGCCGTCTTTGGAGTAGGCTTTCTTGTCGTCGCCGTCTTTGTTCACGCCGCTGAAGTTAACCGCTGCGATCTTGCCGGCTACGACGGTCACGTCGGCTGTTTCTTTCCAGCCGCTTTCGGCGTCGAAGTCCGCGGCTTCCGCATGGTACGCGCCGTCTTTGTAAGGACCCGCTTCAACCGGACCGGCCGCCAGAGCTTCCTCGGCAAGTTTCGTGAAATCATTCACGTGAACGGATACACCGGAAACGACGTCGGTATGGCCTTCGGCATCGGTCGTGATCTTCGCCGGGTCTTGGTTGTCGATCAGGTACTGTTCGACTTTCTCGGCTTGTTCGTGCCATTCGGACGAAGCGCCGCCGGCTTTCATGCCGTATTTGCCTTCTTCGGAGTAGGTTTTCTTGTCCGGTCCGGCGTTGATGCTCGTTGCGCTCCAGGTAGCGTCGGCGATCTTGCCGCCTTCAACCTGCAGAATCACGTAAGGCTGCCAGCCGGATTCTTCATCCATGTCGCCCTGAGCGAAGTACATGCCGTCCTGGAGATCCCCGGCTGCCGGTTCTTCGGCCGCAGGCTCTTCCGCCGCCGGTTCTTCGGCTGCCGGTGTTTCGGTCTTCGTTTCCGTTTGTGCAGGCTTGTCGGTCGTTGCCGTTTGCGCGTCTTCCGTTTTGTTTCCGCACGCGGCGAGCGTACCCATCAGCAGGATGCTGCACATCAGGACGGACCAGCTTTTCATTTTCATTCGTTACCCCTCCGTTTTGTCTGAATGAACCGTTTAAACGATCATCGGTTTTCCGAAAACGATCACGTCCGGCCGGCTTCATCCATTCAAAACATTGCGGCTGGAGGACGATGTCCGGGTGATTCTTTGCTTCCGTCATCGTTTTCGTACAAAGAATAACATACAATTTGAAGTATTCAAGTGACAAAAATCACAAAGTATGTGGCAAATGTCTCACAATCAAGCAAACAGGCATAAAGACTCAGGCAAAATGAAAAAGTAAGGGGTTTCCCTGAGAAGGCAGGCGGGGATTCAGCATAAAGTAGGCCGGGTAATTTAAAATTGAACGGATATACAATCCAGTAAGGAGTGAGCCTCATGACGAATCCGATCGAAACCAAAGTAATCAAAGGCAGATGGAACCAGACGCGCGACGAAGCGAAGAAACAGTGGAGCAAGCTGACCGAAGACGATTTGACGTATATCGATGGAGAAAAGGAAAGGCTCATCGAAAAAGTGCGCGAACGATACGGACACGACGCCGAATCGGCGGAACTCGAATATAAGTCCTGGGCGTCCGCGCTCACGACGGGAAGCGATCGTTAAGAGATTCCGTTCTCGACGCCGCTTTTTCGCCCGGCGGGCACGTTGATCCGCCTCGGCGTTCGCTAACGCAAAGCGGGGAACGGGGCGCTTTTTCTTTTACAACCAAGATCGAACTCGCAAAAGGGAGGGACGGTTATGTACGAATCTTATATCGTATCCGGCAGGGTCGTCGAGCGGCGGGGAGACACGGTCATCACGGTGCAGGGAGACGTTGTAAGTTCTTATCATCTGCGTTACTATGCGATGCCGGCCGGCGAGGAAGCCGCGGACGGGGAGGTCCTTCAGGGTCCGACCGAATCGGCGGCCGAACCGTTTATCCTTCCCAAGTTGAAAAAGCCTCTGTTCTCGCATCGTCCGGGACACGGACACAAAAAAAGTGCTTTTCGCGCCTGACGGCGCGGAAAGCACTTTTTTGCGTGAACAGGCGCCGCTCTGGGAATACGAGTGTATGCGGGTACCCCGCGGACGGCGGGAAAGCGGCCATCGATCTTCGCCGCGAACCTTTCGGCTGGTTACGCTTTTACAGAGGCAGCAGATCTACGCCGCTCCGGCGTTCGAGCGCTTGCACCATTTCCGTCCACTGCGCGGGTTTCGGCTCAAGCACGCTGTAGTACGCGCGCAGAAATTTGGCGACGAACGGTCCGGGCAGCGAAGGCGTTTCCCGGTAGGGAAGGAAGCACAGATCCAGTCCGCCGACCGCTTCGCCGTCTCCCTGCCAGGACGGGTGGACGTAAGCGAAGTCGAGACGGCGGTAGCCGAGATGGGCCAGCACTTCGCGCCGCACGAACGGGTCCATCGGCTTCACGCCGCCGAATTCGTGATCGCCGGAGCGGTACGGATCGTAGATCTCCGCGAACATGCCGCTCAGCGTTCCGCCGGCTGCGGCGGCCAGGCTTTGCAGATCGGCTTCGCGCCGCTTCGCCAGGAAAGGACCGATGCCCAGACCCGGCCGCCCGATAATCGTGAAGTCGGTCATCGCAATATCGTCTTCCGGATAGTAGCGGTATTCCGTAGCGCCCACCACTTCGCCTGCGTGCACCGCGACAAAGACGCGGATGCCCGGGTCCCGCAGCGGCTCCCGCCACAGTTCGAACGCCAGCACTTCCTCCGGCGGGAAAATTTCGCTCATCAGCCGGTGCAGCCCGGCGAACAGCGGATCGTCAAGATCGTTGACGCGAATGTATTCCATATCCATCCCTCCGAGTATCCTCGTTTAATCGAGACAAGTAATTGAGAAAAGCCGCCGTGCCGTCAAAGAAATTTCGTACAGCCCATATGCCTATGTTGACAGGTCTATATTATAGAGGGAACGCATCCGGACGAACGTCTGCGGAATGCCGAAACGGATTGCGCCATTCCATCAGCAGCGCGCAGCCGGCGGACTCTTCGTCGTCCAGATAGTCCCGTGCCACGGCCACGGGCAGACGCCCGCAGCGCAGCAGGAAGCCGACGACGGGATCGCGTCGTTCGCCGCTCAGCACCGCCTCGACATACTCTTCCGGCGTCAGTTCGGCCGCGGCCCGCCCGTAACCGGGCATGCGCGCGCCGCCCAGCAGCCGGTCGAGCCCCAGTTCGACGACCAGTTCGTAAGCCGCCTGGAGCATCTGCTTGCCCAGCCCCAATCCGCGCGCGGACGGAGAAACGCCGATATCCACTACGTAAAGCGTATTACCATCCGGGGCGTGCGTGCCGATATATCCGTTATCGGTCATTTCGGCCCAGGTGTGCCGGAGCCGGTCGGGAGCCGTTAAGTCGATCGACGCGATCATGGTGGTCAGCGAGCCGACGACCGCTCCGCCGATCTCGGCGCACAGCATGCCCTGCGGGAACCGCCGCAAATGATTCAGCAGCTGCTCGCGGTTCCACCACAATTCGGACGGATACGGCGGCGGGAAGCATTCGCGCTGAATCCGGATCAACGCTTCGATATCGTCTTCGCGGTAATTGCGGATCGTCAGGCGCTCCGGTTTGTTGTCGCGATAAACGAAGCAGCTTTTCTCATAGGAAGAAAAGTCCGCCTGATTCATAAGGTTTCCTCCTTTCGGCGAAAGCCGGGTTCGGCGGGTTTGAAAAAAAGTCTAAGACCAATCCGTATACAGATCGGTGCGGCGGTCGCGCCAGGTCGTCACGGAGCCTTTTTCGCGCACCTCGTTCAGCAGTTCGAGATCCAGATCGGCCGCAATAATCATGTCGTCGTTGATCTCGCCTTCGGCCACGATGCCGCGCGGCGGGAACGGGACGTCGTTCGGCGAGATGACCGCCGCCTGTCCGAAGTTGCCGCGCATAAAGTCGACCGTCGGCAGCGAACCGACCGTGCCGGTCGTCACGACGTAGACCTGGTTCTCGATCGCGCGGGCGTGGCAGGTATAGCGCACGCGGTGGAAACCGTGCCGGTCGTCCGTGCAGGACGGACAGAAGATCACGTCGGCGCCTTTTGCGCGGGCCATGCGGACGATCTCGGGAAACTCGATATCGTAGCAGGTCAGCAGCGCGATCCTGCCCTTGGACGTTTCGAATACCGAAAGACCGTCGCCGCGCGCCATGTTCCATTCGTGCGCTTCGGTCGGCGTGATATGGATTTTCTCCTGCGTTTCGATCCGGCCGTCCGGGAAAAAGAGGTGCGCGGTATTGTACAGTTTGTCTGCGCGGCGCACCACATGCGTTCCGGCGATAATGTGCATGCCGGAGTCGGCGGCCAGGCGGCGAAACAAATCGGTGTACTCCGGCGTATAATCAGGCAGGCGCTCTATGCCCTGCGCAAGCCCGTCTTCGCCGGGGATGGACAGAAGCTGGGTCGTGAAGAACTCGGGGAACAGCAGAAATTCCGTTTCGAACTCCTGCGCCGTTTTTACATAATGCTCCGCCTGCGCGGCGAACTCGCCGAACGAAGCGATCGTATGCAGATGATACTGCACGGCGGCTGCGCGTATTTTCATGGGAATCCTCCTTATACGGCATCGAGATTCTGCGCGGTAGTCCGACGCTGGCACCATCATAACAAATGTGCGGGACGCTCACCAACCCCGTGCCTGCCTTGACAGATATTGTATTGCGTATAGAATTAAAAGATCATACGTTCGAAACTTGAAAAACGCACTTCCCGCCGGAACTTCATGGTATGATGGGACAAAGTGCGATTCAAACAAAGACCGCCGGAACGGAAGATTCGGGAAATTGAGGCGAAGAGATGGAATTTTCGAAAATGTTTGCGCAAAATATGGCCATGCTGATTACGTGCGCCTATCTTGCAAATCTACTCTATAAGTATGCCATTTATCGCATGCCGGCCGGCTTCAAATACATCGGATCGGTGCTGCTGCTGATCGCGGGCGGGTGGATCGCCACGCTGTTCGGTTTCCAGCTTACGAAAGATGTTATTTTCGACATGCGCATCGTTCCGTTGCTGATTGCGATCTTCGTTTACCGGAGTCCGACGATCGTGTTTATGGTGGGACTGGGCATCGGGCTGACCCGTTTTGCGTTCGGGTGGAGCGAAGCGGCCATGGCCGGGTTTATCAACCTGACGATCCTGGGCGCTGCCGGCGCTCTGCTGAATGTGTGGCTTCGTCGCAGCCGGTTCGGATTCCCGGCTCAGGCCGCGATCGCAATCGGGATCATCAACCTGCTGAACTGCGTGAATATCACGATCTTCGGCGTAATTCCGAAAGCGTATTATTGGACGCATATCGTACCTTACGCGCTGCCGACCAGTATCGTGCTGTGCGCCGCTTTCGCTTTTATGCTGCGGGATTTCCAGAAAGACCAGCAGAGAACGATCCAGCTTGCCGAAGCGAACCGGCTGCTCCAGAAGCAGACGGAAGAGCTGAGCAAGAACAAGATCGTGCTGGAAGACCGGGCCAAGCAGCTGCTGCTCGCTTCCCAGTACAAATCCGAATTTCTGGCCAATATGTCGCACGAGCTGCGAACCCCGCTGAACAGCATTATCAACCTGGCCCAGTTTATCTCCGATTCGGCCGAGGACACGCCGAGCGAAGAAATGGCGCGCTACGGGGAATTGATTTTCCATTCGGGCGAGGATCTGCTGAAGATTATCAACGATATTCTCGATTTGTCCAAAGTCGAAGCTGGCAAACTGGAGATTTCGAGCGAGGATATCAGCTTGTTCGAGGTGCCGGGCTGGGTCGGACCTTACTTCGAACTGACGGCGCAGCGCAAACAGCTTGCCTTCGATATTCGCGTGGACGACAATCTGCCCGAGGTGATTCATTCCGATCCGCAGCGCCTCCAGCAAATCCTGCGCAACCTGCTGTCCAACGCTTTCAAGTTTACCGAAAAAGGCGGCGTGGAGCTGCGCGTCTACCGGGCGTCGGAGCCGCAGCTCAAAGGGGAGTGGCTCGTATTCGCCGTGCGCGACACGGGAATCGGGATCGCCGCCGAGAAGCACTATACGATCTTCGAAGCGTTCCAGCAGGCCGACGTCACCATCAGCAAAAAGTACGGCGGCACGGGCCTTGGCCTGTCGATCAGCCGCGATCTGTCCCGCCTGCTGGGCGGATTTATCCGCATGGAGAGCGTCGAAGGCAAAGGAAGCACGTTCTCGCTGTTCCTGCCGCTGCTTTGAACGGGTTTGCCGGACAGAAGGCGCGGCCCGGACTTTTCGCGGCCGCGGCTTGATTGACGCGGTCCGACCGCTTAAACTGTCTGTATGTGCAAACGGAATCCGCCGCCCTGTCCGGCACGCGCCGGAGGGCGGCGGTTCGAATTCAAGCCAAAGGATGGGATCATATGCCGAACAGCAAAAAACCAATCTCCACCGACCAGGCGCCGGGCGCGATCGGCCCTTACTCGCAGGCCGTTTCCGCCGGGCCTTTTATCTTCGCCTCCGGCCAGCTCGGACTGAACCCGCAAACGGGAGAATTCCCGTCCGGCGTCGAAGCGCAGACCAAGCAGTCGCTCGATAACGTGCGAGCGATTCTCGAAGCCGCCGGCAGCGGCCTCGACAAAGTCGTCAAAGCGACCGTTTTCCTCAAAGACATGAACGACTTCGCCAAAGTCAACGCCGTGTACGGCAGCTTCTTCAGCCAGCCTTACCCGGCCCGCAGCGCCGTCGAAGTGGCCCGTCTGCCCAAAGACGCGCTGGTCGAGATCGAAGTTATCGCGCTGGCGTCGGTTTAAGCCGAAGCCGTCATACAATTACCCGGCAGCCCGTTAAAGGGTCACGGAACGTCTTAGTGCCAGCTCCGCGCAGTGCGCATACAAAAAACCTCCTTCCCGCTTCGAAGCGGGAAGGAGGTTTTTTTGCTGCTTGAGCGATACTGATTACAAGGAGCAAACTCTCATATAGATGGCCGACAGCGGAATAATCCCGATACAACTTGCAGAACCCAACGCCTCGCCCGAATACTCCGCCGCCGAACTGGCCCTGCCGCCTGTTATGCCTTTGCCAGATTGACTTTTCTGCAACGTAGAAGAGGATTTGCAGATATCGAACGAGCCAGATTGCTTTTTATGCAACGTACGGAGGGAGATTGCTCCGATTTCACCCATTTTGGATTTCTACATTGCCGAAAAGTCAACGTAACTTTGAAAACAATCGATATAAGCCCTCTACGCTGCCTTTTCAGCAACGTAAGAAAGCCAGCCGGCTTTTGCCCCTCGGACTTCGCGGGCCCAGTCCCGCTCCGCCGCCGCCGCAGTCCGCGAAGCCAGGCCCCCCGGCCGCCGCCGCTCCGCCCCTGCCCTCCGCGGAGCCAGACGCGCCTCGGCCGCCGCTGCTCCGCCCCCACGCCCAGCGGCCGCTTCCCGCCGGGAAACGCAGGCGCCCGGCAGCCTCGCCCTCCGCCCTACCCCTGCATGGAGCGGGACGCCCTTCGGGCGCGTCCCGCTCCTGCGACCGCCCTGCGGAGCCCGCGAAGGGCGGAGCGGCCCACCCTCGCGGCGGGACTCCGCAGGGGCGGACGTTTGAGGCGAACAGCGGAGCGGCCGCCTTCTAAAACCGGGAAATCCCCACTGGCTCTTCCACCAATCGGAATTTCCCGGTTTTAGCGAGCGGGGGAGCCCAAACGTCCGCCCCCACCGCCGAGCCCCCTCCAAGACGCTCCCCCTAACTCCACGCTCCCAGAGGCGAGTCCCGCGCCTCCGGGCGACTTGTTTCAATCAGAGCTTCGGTTACGCCCGGCCGAATTGCACCTAAACCGTGTGCAGTTCAGCCGAATGAAAGCCTGATATTTAAGTGAAACAAGCTGCTAGTCCCGATCCACCAGGGACCTCACAAACATCCACACCGCAAACGCCGCCACGCCCACAGCCGCCCACATCGCCGTCATCTGCACGGCCCGCGACGCATCGGCCTGCTCGACCGAGATCGCCTGCAGCGCCCATGCGATCACCAGCGGATACACGCAGTCGCGATAGCGGAAGCCGATGAATACCGCCAGCAGCACCGCCGCGCCCAGCATGACGATCGCCCAGCCGGTATGGCCGAGCCCGAATTCGCCGAAGTCGTGCTTGGTGAGAAAAGCCGAAATATTGACGATCGTGGCCACGCTGATCCAGCCCAGATACAGGCTGAACGGCACTTTGACGAACAGGATGTCCGCGATCTCCGCCCGTTCGCCTTCGAGGCGGGTGCGCCGATACGCCAGAATCAGCGTAACGAGCAGCAGCAGCATAATAATTACCGACAGCCCGGTATAGAGGTAATGCCAGGCGAAGAGCCAGGCCATATTGAGCACGCAGCTCGCCGCGAACAGCGGTCCGGGCGCGGCCGCCGATACGCGGCGTTTGCGTTCGGCCACGAACGCGTAGACGACGAAGCCGATCAGCAGCGCGTAGATGACCGACCAGATCGAGAACGCGTAGCCCGCCGGCGTCAGCAGATTTTTGTACATGTCCGAGATTTCGCCGGTGTCCCGCCCGCCGAGCGGAAGCAGGACGGACAGCGCGTTTACCGCAAGTACCGCGATAAGCAGGACGACGTTCAGCCATTTGTACGGATTTCGGGTAGACATGAAGTGCAAGCTCCTTTCCGAAAAATGACCTGTGGGTCATAACGGTTATGAGCACTTATACCCCAAATTCCCGCCCGCGCACCCGGCAGCGCCGAAATTTCGGATTGCGGCGAGCGAGCAAAGATGGCATAATCGATCATGAAGATAACGGTTTCAAACAAGCGGACAGCCGCCGCAAGCCGAAAAAAGAGGTCTTTACACTCTTTTGTGCAAACGTTTGCCCTATAAAAAAAGCGTAAACCGGCCGCCGCGCTCGTTCATCCGGCAAAATACGGGTGAAGTATGTGATCATACGCAATTTTTTGCCGAAAAACGAAACCGACCAACCGGAGCCGTTCCCCGCCACACAGCGGAAGAAGCGGCCGGAACCCAAGGAGATGATGCCGATATGGATACAAGCGAAGCCATACACCCCGACCGCGTAGGACCGATCATTGTGCAGGAGGCGTGGGGAACGATCGGGCGCACGCTCGGTCTGGAGCACATGAACGGAATTTATGTTTGCCGGGGCGAACGGGCGTCGCTGGCGTTCGTTTTTCTAAGCGAAGAGACGTTCCGGATGAAGCTGTTTATGGGCAAAGAACCGGATCTGTCCACCACGATCGCCGTGCTGCCGCGCGAAGGCGATCCGCTGGAAGCGCAGATCGAAGAAAGCGAGACCGCCTGGAAGCTGAGCTGCGGTCAACTGGTGCTGGAGATCGAGAAGCAGTCGTCGGCGCTGTCCGTGTTCGACCGCGAAGAACGGCTGATCGCTCGCCAGAATTCGATTAGCTGGAATCCGCGCGGGGCGATCCATTCCGTGTACGATATGCCGGGCGATTCGCATTTCTACGGGCTCGGCGAGAAAGCCAGTTTCCTGGATAAACGCGGCGAGCGCTATACGATGTGGAACACCGACGTCTACGCGCCGCATATGCCGGAGATCGAAGCGCTGTACGAATCGATTCCGCTGCTCGTCCATATGCATATGCACGGCAAAGCGGCGTACGGCATTTTTCTCGACAATCCCGGCCGCACCGACTTCGATATGCGCTCGCACGGCATCGCGTATACGATCGGCTGCTCGACCGGCGACTACGATATTTATTTCGTGTACGGCCCGGAACTCAAAAGCGTCGTGCGCAGCTATACCGAGCTGACCGGCCGGATCGCGCTGCCACCCAAATGGGCGCTCGGCTACCATCAGTCGCGCTACAGCTACATGAACCAGAACGAAGTGCTGCATCTGGCCCGGACGTTCCGCGAAAAAGAAATCCCGTGCGACGTCATCTATCTCGATATCCATTACATGGACGAGTACCGCGTGTTTACGTTCGATCCCGTGCGCTTTCCCGATCCCGAAGGCATGATGGCCGAGCTGCGCGAACTGGGCATCCGCATCGTCCCGATCGTCGATCCCGGCGTCAAAAAAGACCCCAAATACGCCGCTTACCGCGAAGGCGTGGAGAAAGCGCATTTCAGCCGCAAGCTCGAAGGCGATATTTTCTACGGGGACGTCTGGCCGGGCACGAGCGCGTTTCCGGACTTTACGAACGACGAAACTTCCGAGTGGTGGGGCGATCTGCACAAATACTACACGGACCTCGGCATCGCCGGCATCTGGAACGATATGAACGAGCCGGCCGTGTTCAACGCTTCCAAAACGATGGACCTCGACGTCATGCACGGCAACAACGGCGATCCCAAAACGCACGAAGAACTGCACAACTTATACGGCATGCTGATGTCCAAAGCGACGTACGAAGGACTCAAGCGCAATCTCGGCGGCCAGCGGCCTTTCGTCCTGACGCGGGCCGGTTACTCGGGCATTCAGCGCTACGCGGCCGTCTGGACGGGCGACAACCGCAGCTTCTGGGAACATATGGCGCTCGCCATGCCGATGGTGCTCAATATGGGGCTGTCGGGCCTCGCGTTCGCGGGACCGGATATCGGCGGCTTCGCGCACCATACGTCGGCCGAGCTGCTGGTGCGCTGGACGCAGATGGGCGTGCTGTTCCCGTACTGCCGCAACCACTCGTCGATCGGCACGCTGCGGCAGGAGCCGTGGTCGTTCGGGCCGGAGATCGAAGGCATTTTGCGCGAATATATCGGTCTGCGCTACCGCTGGATGCCGCATCTGTACAATCTGTTCCACGAAGCGTCCGAGACCGGCCTGCCGCCGATGCGTCCGCTGCTGCTGGAATACCAGGACGATCCGCACGTCACGAATCTGTGCGACCAGTTCCTCGTGGGCAGCGACGTGATCGCGGCGCCCGTGTACCGTCCGGACACCGAGCACCGCGCCGTTTATCTCCCGGAAGGGCGCTGGATCGATTACTGGACCGGCGAAACGCTGGAAGGCGGCCGGCATATCCTGGCGCACGCGCCGCTCAGCATCATGCCGATGTACGTCAAGGAAGGCGCGGTGATCGCGGAAGGCACGCCGAAGCTGTACGCGGACGATCGCACCGACGAGACGCTGACGCTGCGCATTTACGGAGCATCCGCCGAGCCGGGCTTCCGCACGTCGTACACGCTCTATGAAGACGACGGCGGCAGCTTCGACTATACGAGCGGCGTGTCGTCGACGATCGTGTTCGAGCTGACGGGAGAAAAGGACGGGCTGACGCTGAGCTACCGGTACGACCGAAGCGGCTACCGCGCCAATCGCAACCTGATCCGCTTCGCGCTCGTCTGCACCCCGTTTAAACCGTCGGAGATCGAAGGGCTGAGCGAGCTGACGGCGGAAGAAGCGGAGCACGGCCAGGAAGGCTGGTTCCTCGACGAGCAGACCGGCGGACTGACGCTTCAGGTGCAGGATACGACGCAGGGAGCGGTGTTTAAGCTGAAAGGGTGAAGGAGTACGGACTGCCAGCTGCGGCGCAGCAAGGAGAGCTTGCCCGCCGCAGCCGGATCGCCGCACAATCAAACCGCCTTACCACCCAATCGCGATCCGTGACAAACAAGCCGGAGCCGGTTCGCGAAGAACCGCTTCCGGTTTTTTTGCCGCGTTTGGCGCTTGTGTGACGCGGGACGTAGCGAAGCAAGCCCGGCATATGGCAAGATAGAGGGGAAACCATCGAGAAACCGCGGCAAAAAGATCGTACATAAGCAACGTCCAACATTCCGAAGCGGAGGCTGAACAGACCTATGTGGAAAATCATCGAAGCGTACGACCAGATAAACGCATGGATTCGGGCGAGCGGCGGCGACTTTATCGAGCTGGACAACGGGGAGTCGTACCGGTTCGCCCGGCGGCGGACGTTTCCGGCGGACGAGCTGGACGCGTTCGAGCGGCGCGCGGGCATACAGCTTCCGGCCGAGTACAGACGTTTCCTGATCGGGGTGGGCGTGGTCGAACTGTTTATGGGGCCGCTCAGTCCGGGAATCGAGATTCTGGCGCCGGACGAGATTGCGGACTTTTCGAAAAAAGTATTCGACGGCCGCGGGGACGATCTGTTCCCGAAGCTGCTGCCGGCGGTGTCGATTCCCAAAACCGGCTGCTTCGGCGGATTCCGTCCGGAAGCCGAGCGCGAAGATCGGTACGGCGTGTTCGATCCCAAGATCTCGCCGGGGCTGCGGATCGAAGAGTGCGAATTCTGCGCGTTCGACGATTGGGTGGTCCAACTGGTGGAAGCCCGGGGGAAGATCGGTTGAGCGGGGTTTGGACGGGACGAACCGGAGAATAATCGCATTTTGGAAAAAGTAAAAGCCGAACGCCTGCCGCGCCGGCTTTTTTTGTATTCGGGTCGTATCGGCCGGCTGCCGCGCTTGTTTCGGCTGCGGGCTGCGGGCGAGCGGCGCAAATTCTAATTCTAAAGGATCGAGGCGGCGCTTAGCGCTCGGATCCGGTCGATCGAAAGTTTTAACGGATCGAGAGAACGCTTAGTCGCGAAAAGGCTGTGTTTGACGGTGGAGCGAGCGGTGTTTCGGCGGCTGAGTGTCTGTACGATCCGTTAGAATCTGGCTGCTGCGCAAAAAGCGTTCTAAAGGATAGGCGATCCGTTAGAGCTGGGCGGCTTCCGCTGTCCTTTCCTTTTGCGGCACAACCGGTATCCACAGTTCGTTGCGGTTCTCTTCCGGCGGCAGATAGCATTCGATCGCGGGCACGTTCGCCAGCTCGTACGGCGCGGACGGAAGCCATTCGGTGTACATTCTTTTCCAGATATTCGGCAGGCCGTCCGGCGTGCCGGGCGCGTCGAACACGACCCAGAGCGCGTCCGGTACGGTCAGCGCCGACAGATCCGCCGGTACTTCTTTTTTCGACGGGACGCAGAAGTAGTAATCGAACGTTTCGCCCCGTCCCCACTCCCCGTCGGCCAGCACGCCCAGAATGCCGCGCACAGGGCTGTCTTCGTCGCGAAGTTTCCACAGCCGGCCGAACAAACCTTCTTCTCCCGCTTTGGCCCACAGCGGCCCGATTTCTTCGTAAGCCCGTTCCGTGTTTACCGTTTCGACCCTGCCCGCGATGCGAAACTCTTCCGCCCGTTCCAGTCTGTAATTCATTTCGGCCACTCCTTTTAATGTGAATTGAAAGGCGAGCCGGGGATACGCCTTGAGCGCGGTCTTTTCGCTGCGGGCTTTGCTGGGCGTTGTCCCGTGCAAATTCTGAAACGCCCTGGCGAACGCTTCGGGCGATTCGTAGCCGTATTTGAGCGCGACATCCACTACTTTGATCGCGCTGTGTTGGAGGTCGAACGCGGCCAGCGTCAATCTGCGCCTGCGGATATATTCCGACAGCGGAATCTCCGTCATAAAGGCGAACATGCGCTGAAAATGCTGCGCCGAACAGCCGGCCCGCGCCGCCGCTTCCCTGTACGAAATCTTTTCCGTCAAGCGGTTCTCGATATCATCCAGCGCGGCGTTCATCCGCTCGTTCCAGTCCATTGGGCTTCCCCGTCCTTTCATGTCTCCATATTAATGTTCCGGCCGCCGCCCAAGCCTTGCGGACGCTGTACATCTTGAGCAAGGTTACGCTCTTTTTTCCAGTTTGCCCGCAAAATTCGGCGTTCGTCAACCGCTTTCGGCTCCGGATTCGGCAGCCGGTTTGCGCATAAGGTTTGAGAAGCGGTCGAAAAAAAACCGGATATCGTATAAAATGGGGAGAAGGGCAAAAATCGCGTGGCTTTCACTTTGCGCAAAAAAGCGGCCAGACGGAGGACTATCATGAATCAACCGCTTTATGGAATATGGCTGGGGGACGTTTTCTTCTGCTTTTCCGGCGAAACGTCGGAGCCGAAGGTGGACGCCTGGACCCGGCAGATCAGAAAACTCGATATCGGCGGCGAGAAGCCGCTCAAGCAGGCGGCGCTGCGGCTGGCCGAGCTGCGCTGGCCGGGCGCGTCTTCGCGGCGCGGCCGCGGACGGGGCTTCGGCGGGCGGACGCTGGAAGGGCTGGCCCTGCCGGCGTCGGCGGCGTTTCTGCTGCTCGAGAACTTCGACGAGCAGAAATTTGCGGCGCAGGGCGTCGCGCCCGGAGCGGAACTGCGCTATTGGAGCGCGGCGGCCGCCTTCGCGCGCGATCTGCTTGCGGCCGGCTGCTTCGCGCCGGCGGCCGATCCGCCGGCGAGGGTCAGCGCCCGCAGGGCGTCGGAGCTGACGTTCACCGGCACCTGGAAGCCGCTGCTTCGGCGGCCGGCCGACCTGGAGCGCTTCGCCGCGCTGGCCGCGGCCATGCCGCCGGTCGGCCTGACGGCGCCGGGAGCGGTCGGCGCGGAAGAAGAATCGCCGCCGCTCGGACGGGCGCGCGAACTGGTGCTGCATTCGTTTCTGTCCGCGCTGATCGACGGACAGATTCGGGCCATGCTCGGCGGCATGCGCGGCGCGCTGCCGCAGATGCGGCTGCCTTACCGCCGCGGCTACTCGCCGCTGGCTTCGCTGTGGTGGAACAGCCTGCTCGATCCGCAGCGGGAAACGAAAGTGCAGGGACATGTGGACGATATCGAAGAGCTGGAGCGGCAGGTCGGAGAACTGGGCGGGGCCGTGCCCGAACCCGAAGGAACGGGAGCGGCCGCCAGCGCGCAGCTGCGGCTCGGGCTGCGGCTGGAGCCGCGCGCCGCGGACGCGTCCGGCGCGGAGGAAGACCGCTGGAAGCTGGCTTTTCGCGCGGAGGACGAGCTGGAGGCCGGCGCTTCGCTGCCGGTCTCGGAGATCTGGCGGCTCGGCGAAGACGAGCTGGTGCTGCGCGGAAGGCGCTACGAACGTCCGCAGCGGCAGCTGCTGACGCTGCTCGGCCGGGCCGCCGCGTCGGCGCCGCAGCTGGAAGAAGCGCTGCGGCGGCCGCATCCGGAAGAAGCGTGGCTGAGCGCGCCGGAGATGTTCGATTTCTTGACCGTCGGGGTTCCCGCGCTGCGGACAAGCGGCGTACGGATCGAGATGCCGTCGCGCTTTACCAAGCGCGGCCGCCGCTCGGCCGGCGTGAAGCTCAAAGCGCGGCTTGAGCCGGGCAGGGGAGGCGAAGGCGAGACGGCGCTCGGCATCCGGCAGCTGGTGGAATTCGATCTGGAGGCGACGATCGGGGAAGCGTCGGTCAGCCTGGACGAACTGCGCCGCATCGCCGAAGACGGCGCGCCGCTCGTGTTCCTGAACGGCGAATGGATCGAGATCGATATGAAGGAAGTCCGCCAGGTGCTGCGGCTGCTCAAGAAGCAGACGGTGCACGAGATGACGTTCGGCGAGCTGCTCAAGCTGTCGGCGGCCGAAGACGATTCGGTCTGGAACGGCGTTACGATCTCGGGCATCGAGACGTACGGGCTGCTGTACGATCTGCTCAGGGGCGGCGGCCGCGCGTCGGCCGGCGAGAAGCCGGTGCCGGCCGCGCTCAACGGAACGCTGCGCCCGTATCAGGAGCGCGGCTACCGCTGGCTGGCGTCGATGCGCGAGATGGGCTTCGGCGCGTGTCTGGCCGACGATATGGGTCTGGGCAAGACGGTGCAGGTGATCGCTTGCCTGCTCGACCATCCGTCGCCGGGGCCCAAATTGATCGTGTGCCCGACTTCGCTGCTGGGCAACTGGCAGCGGGAGATCCAGCGCTTCGCGCCGAAATTTACGATGCATGTGCATCACGGGACGCAGCGGCTGCGCGGGGAAGCGTTCGAAAGCTGCGTGCGCGGGCACGACATCGTGCTGACCACGTATCCGCTCATCGGACGCGACGTCGAAGAGTTCCGCGGCATCGTCTGGACGTCGGTCGTGCTGGACGAAGCGCAGTCGATCAAGAACTACGGCACGAAGCAGGCGCAGAACGTCATGAAGCTGAATTCGCCGCACCGGATCGCGGTGACCGGCACGCCGGTCGAGAACCGGCTGGTGGAGCTGTGGTCGATCTTTCAGTTTATGAATCCCGGTTATCTGGGCTCGGCCGCGGCGTTCCGGCGCCGCTTCGGTTCCAATCTGCCGCAGGTGCCGGAGCAGAGCGAGAAGCTGCGCACGATGGTGGCGCCCTTTATGCTGCGCCGCCTCAAAAGCGACCCGGATATCCGCAAAGACCTGCCGGAGAAGATCGAGCTCAAGTCGTACTGCGAGCTGACGATCGAGCAGGCGGCGATGTACCAGTCCGTGGTCGGCGAGCTGATGCAGCGCGTCGAGAGCAGCGAAGCGTCGAGCCGTACCGTCCGCCAGGGCATCGTATTGTCCGCGCTCACGCGGCTCAAGCAGATCTGCGACCATCCGGCGCTGGTGAAAGAACCGGCCGGCGGCGCGAAAGCGGAAAAGTCCGGCAAGCTGATGCAGCTGATCGAGCTGCTGGACCGGATTCGCGAGAACGGCGAATCGGTGCTGATCTTTACGCAGTACGTCCGCATGGGCAAACTGCTGGCGGCCGAACTGGAACGCCGCTACGGCGAGGAGCCGATGTTCCTGCACGGAGCGGTCAAGAAAGAAGAACGCGACCGCATGATCCGTACGTTCCAGGAAGGCGAAGGAGCCGGGGCGTTTATCCTGTCGCTCAAAGCCGGCGGCCTGGGCCTCAACCTGACGCGGGCCAATCATGTCGTGCACTTCGACCGCTGGTGGAATCCGGCCGTCGAGAATCAGGCGACGGACCGGGTATTCCGCATCGGGCAGCGCCGCGGCGTGCAGGTGCACAAGCTAATCTGCCAGGGAACGCTCGAAGAGCGGATCGACGAAATGATCGAGAACAAGAAGACGCTGGCCGAGCGCGTAACCGGAACCGGAGAGCGCTGGCTGACGGAGATGTCCAACGAAGAGCTGCGCACGCTCGTCTCGCTTCAGGGGGAGCAGATGGAGTAGAACCGGCTCCCGGCGCGCCGGGGAGAAAATGCCTCGCGGAAAGTTGCGCGGCCGGCAAAGAGGGGTTATAAAGAGATGAACAGCATACAAGCAGTATATGTGCTTCAATTGGAAGCCCGGCCCGGCCTGCTGGCCGCCAGGGTCGAAGAGGAAGGGGCGGACGGGGTCCGGCGGGAACGCCTGTTGGAGATCCCGCTGCTTCAGGCTCCGTCGCGCCTGCGGCTCGAATGGGAACGCCTGAGCGCCGGCTCGGCGCTCGATCTGTACCGGCTGCAGGAGTCTTCCGGCGAGCAGATCGCCGGGGAGAAGGAAGTGCTGGCCGCCGAAGAAGAACTCGCGGCCGACGAAGCGGAGGACCGGGAAGCCGAGCGGAGGCTGGCCGCGATCGAAGTGTCGGACGGCGCGGCGCAGCCCGGCGAAGCGGCGGCCGCGGACGTCAGGGAACAAGCCGGCGAAGCTTCGGCCGTGAAGAGCGGCGAGGCTTCGCGCGGCGAACGGAGCGGGGAGTCTGCGCCGGGCGTTCGAAGCGCGAGCGGCGCTTCCGGAGCCGGGGAAGGCGGCGAGGCCGCAGCCGGCGGAACCCGGCCGCTTTCGGCCGCCGTGCTGGAAGCCGGCGGCGGGGCGGACGCTGCGTCCGCCTGGACGGTCCTGCCGTTCGACGCCGGCGAGTCGGACTGGCTGCTGGCCGCCGCCGAGCCGGGCGGCGGCGATTCCGCCGCTGCGGCCGCGCTGCGGGCGGCCGCGGCTGTTGCCCGAACCCGCCTGGCGTTCGGGCTGACGCTCGCCGGCGTCGATCCCGGCGAGCTGGCCGGGGCGGGGCTGGCCGCCTGGAGCGCGGGCTGGGCGCCCGAGCAGGGCGACGCCGCGGCCAAGGCGGCGCCGAAGGCCGCTTCCGAAGGCGGCGGCCGGGAGATCGCCGAGTGGATCGCCTCGGCGGCCGAGAAAGGCGTGCTGCACGAGCACGGACGGCTGCCGGAGGCGCCGGAAGCGGAGCCGTCCGGCTTCGCTTCCGGTTCCGAACCGGGCGAGCTCGCGCTGCTGGAGAATGCCGGCGCCGCCGAATCGGCGCTCCGTGAGCTGCGCCGGGCCATGAGAACCCGGCTCGGCGGCCGGCAAACGACATAACGAATTAAAGAAACGCATACACAGCGAGTCTGCGGGAGGTATTTAAGATGAGAAACAACAGAGCGGCGCGGTTGGCGAAAGCCGCGATCGTGACATCGCTTGCGGCCGGTCTGCTCTCCGCCTGCGGAGACGCGGGCGCCGTGGACCGCCAGAAGGACGATCCGCAGGAAACGGCCGATCCGCAGAAGGGCCCGGCCGAAACGACGCCGGAGAATCCGTTCGCGCAGGATCTTTTGCAGGCTACAGTAGAAACCCAAGGCGACAAAGATGTCGTAACCAATCCCGACTCCGTCCATGTGGTCGTCAACAAGCAGCGTTATCTGCCGGACGGTTACGAACCGGGCGACCTGGTCGTGCCGGACGTTCCGTTCTCGTTCGGGGGCACGGAAGAGAAAAGCCATATGCGCAAAGAAGCGGCGGGCGCGCTCAAGGAGCTGTTTGAAGGCGCGAAAGAAGCCGGCATCGATCTGTATGCGGTCTCCGGGTACCGTTCCTACAAGCGGCAGAAAAATATTTACGACTACAACGTATCGATCAAAGGCGTGGAAGAAACAAACAAAGTCAGCGCGATCCCCGGCACGAGCGAGCACCAGACGGGCCTTGCGATGGACGTGTCCGCGCTCAGCGTGTCCAACGAACTGGAGCAGAGCTTCGGCGAGACGAAAGAAGGCCGCTGGCTGGCCGCAAACGCGGCGCAGTACGGCTTCATCATTCACTATTTGCAGGGAAAAGAAGACATCACAGGCTATTCCTACGAGCCGTGGCACGTCCGCTACGTCGGCCGCGAACTGGCTCAGGCGGTATACGACAGCGGCCTGGCGCTCGAAGAATATCTCGACGCCGACCGCGCGCAGGCTTCGACCGGAACGAACTGAACCGTCCGGGCGAGTTCAATCGGATCGGCATCGCGGCATCGGATTGAACGCTTTGGCTGCGCGGCCGACTCATGGACGCCGCCAAACAACCGATTCGATCCAAACCGTCTCATCGAGCAAACAAAAGAACCGTCAAATTCATTCTTCGGGAATGAATTCGACGGTTCTTTTTTGCAAAAGGAAAGCACACCGGCCGTTTCCTGCGCTATCCGGATATCGGATATGCAGTTGGCCGATCGGCTTCATTGACGAAATGTCAACGTAGAAGCCGGAAATCGGCCGATCGGACAGCTAGATTGTTTTTTCGTCAACGTAGAAGAGGCAAATCGATATATCGGCCCGCTAAAAAGCTTGCAGATTGCTTTTTCGGCAATGTAGCTCGTACGCCAACGAATTTACGACCTCTACATTGCTGAAAAGTCAATGTAGGATGCAGGGCGCTGCTTATGAAGGGCGCTGCATGATCGGCGCTGCCTTCAAAGCTTTATGCTTTTACGGCTTTGTTCTATATAGCCCTGCTCAGCGACCCCGATTCGCCTACTCCTCGTGCAGATTCGGCTCCGCGTTCCCGGCGGCGGCGTGGGCGGCGCGCGCCGCGCGTTCTTCTTCCTCGCTCAGCGAGAGCACCTCGCTGCGCAGGCCCAGCATCTTGCTGTCGAGTTCGCCGGCGGCGCCGGCCGCGGACATCAGCTCGGCGGCCAGGTGCTCGGGAACGTTGCGGTCGTATTTGTACAGCAGAATATGCTCCAGGCTGGCCCAGAAATCCATCGCCAGCGTGCGCATCTGCACTTCGACGCGGACCCCGCACGTCCGGCCGCCGGATTCGACGGGCACGGACAGCAGCAGATGAAGACTGCGGTAACCGTTGGGTTTGGGATTCATGATATAGTCTTTGATCCAGAGAATGCGCAGATCGCCGCGCCGGCCGATCCGTTCGAGCAGCAGATAGATATCGGTTACAAAAGCGAACACGATCCGGATGCCGGCGACGTCGTGAACGTGCTCCGCCAGATTGGCCGCGGTCGGTTCGAGTCCCATGCGCGACAGGTTGTCCAGGATGCTCGCGGGTTCCTTGATCCGGGCTTTGACATGCTCGATCGGGCTGAAGCCCTCGTCGCTTTTCCATTCTTCGCGTATATGTTCGATTTCGGTTTTCAGATAGTCGAGTGCCTGCACGTGCAGGCCGGGGATATGGACCCAGCGCTTGTCCGGGAACAGCTGCTTGCTTCCGGGCGCGCCGGCCGCTTCTTTCAGCGCTTCGCATTCCGCGTCTTCCGGCGGCGAAGGCCGATGGGTGTAGGTCGTCAAGTTGATCTTCTCCTAGAATGGGGCTTGGATTGTGGGATTGCCGTTTCTATTGTACACTGACAGACATAAGGAAAGAAATGCCGCGAACAGCCGCAAATGCGGCGGAATCCGCTTTATTCTTGTAACCGAAACCATGGGCGGACGAATCCCGGACCGATTGAACGGCCGCCGGAGGCAGACTCCGTTTTGCGGCCTTTTCGCTCGCCGCCGCAATCGGGTAAAATAGAGGAAAGAACGGATCGGAACGCGGGGCTTCGGAAGCGGCACGGAAGCTGCGCGGTTTGGACAGAGGAGGAGAACAAGTTGAACTTTTTGCAGCGGATCAAAGGCGGAGCGGAACGGGCTTCGGGACGCGCTCAGAGCGCGGTGGAAATCGGCAGGCTGAACAGCCATATTTCGGAGATTCAGCGCGAGATCGAGGTCCATCACCTGCGCATGGGACAAGTTTTTTACGAAAACTACAGAAATCGCGATACCGCGCCGGCCGAAGAGGAAATCATGGAACTCTGCACGGTGTGCGATCTGCTGAGCGAGGAAGTCGCCGAGCTGCGGCAGAAAATCGTCGCTCTGCGCCGTCAGGAAGAGCAGCTGCTTCAAGCTCCGCAGCCGCAGCCTGCCGCCGCCGAACCGAAAAGCGAAGCGAGCGTTTCGCTCGACAAGACCGAAGAAGCCGGCAGCGGCCAAACCCGACGGGAGCGCCCCGACAAAACGATTGTCGAGCCGGAGCTTGAACCGGTCGAATCGCGTGCGGAAGTCGGGGAAGATGCGGACGCCGAAAATTATGCGGAAGCCGAAGAGTACGAAAATTACGAAAAAAGCGAACTGCGCGAAGAAAACGCGCGCGAGGCGGAGCGGGGCCGCGGCGGGGAGCGATTCGACCAACGTTCCGAAGAACGCGTCGAACTGCATGCCGACGAACGGCTGGTCGTAGGGCCGGAACGCGGCGGCGAGACGGAAGAAACGCTTGAGGAGCGCCAGCGCAGCGAACTGCGCGCGATCCGGGCCGAAGAACGGCGGAAGATGAAAGAAGCGGAGCAGGCGCAGATGCGGAGTGAATCCGAAGACTACGAGCCCGAGCCTGAAGCCGGGCCGGAAGAAGAACCGGAGCCGCCGCGCGATCCGGAGTACGATCGCCGCCAGCGCGAACGCGAGGAGCGGGAGCAGGAACGGCAGGACGAACTGGACCGCCTGATCGCTTCGTGGAACCGCGGAGTCGACCCGGTCGGCGAGGAACCCGTCTATGCGCCGGAGCGTGAAGAACGCGGTCCCCGCCGTCCGGTCGGCGAAGTGATTCGCTGCCAGGTATGCGGAAGTGGCTTGTCCAAAGGCTCCAAGTGGTGCCCGCACTGCGGTTCGGAGCAGGTTTGACCGGTTAAGGATATAGACGGCCGCTCGGCCGCGTTTCCGCTTTTTTTCGGTCCGCGGACGGAGAAAGCGGAAGCGCGTCGGCCGATACAAGCGGAGAATGAAACGTTTTGCCGACTGGTCCGTATAAAGAAGACAAGGTTGGAATGTGAATTTAGGTTCAAAGTTTGCCGACCAGTTTATTTGCGAAAGGATGACATATAATGGAATGTATCGTTCGTTTTGAAGTCATGCACGGAGAAGCAGCTAAAGACCTGAGAGGCCTGATTATTCTGGGCAAAGATGAACGGCCGACCGAAGACCAATTTCTGAAAATGTTCGCCCGCATGGGTTATAACGTACGTCTGGACGATGCCGAGCAGCTGCTGTTCAAACCGGTCGATCCGTCCAGCGAGATTCGCTGGCTGCGCATTCGCGAGCTGGACTCCGGCGAAGAGAAAACGACCGAAGACCGCGACCTGAAGTCGATTATCGGGAACCTTCTTCCTAACCAGAACCGTCCGATTTAAAAGTTTGTCTCACTTCAATAGCAGTCTTTCGTTCGCCCGGGCTGCACACGGTTTAGGCATGATTCCGTCGGGCGGAACCGAACCTCCGATTGAGACAAGCCTTAACGAACTTTTCATACTCGATCGTCCAAAAAAGAACCTTCGATTCCGCGTTTCGGCGCGGCGTTGAAGGTTCTTTCTCTGTGTACGGTCTTAAAATCAGGCTCCCTGCTTCTCCGGTTCCAGCTCCGACGTGCACTGCGGGCAGCGCGACGCTTTGGCCGATACTTCGGTGAGGCAGTACGGGCATTCGCGCGTCGTTTTCTCCGGCGCCGGCTTCTCGTGTTCCTCGCGCTTGAGCATATTGATGCCTTTGACCAGGATGAAGATGCAGAATGCGACGATCAGAAAGTCGATCACATTGTTGATAAACTGGCCGTAGGCGATGACGGAAGCGCCCGCCTGCTGCGCCTGGGCCAGCGTGCGGATCGGCGAGCCGTCGGCCAGCGTAATATCGGGATCGAGGTTGATAAACCGGTTCCCGAAGTCGATGCCGCCGAGCAGCTTGCCGAGCGGCGGCATCAGCACATCGTTGACAAGCGAGGTGACGATCTTGCCGAACGCTGCGCCGATGATGACGCCGACCGCAAGATCGATCACATTGCCGCGCATCGCAAATTCTTTGAATTCTTTGACGATTCCCATAGATTCCCTCCCGCCGGACTTTGCGTCCTCTTTGCATCGATTTTTTTTATTGTACACCAAAAATTCCGCTTGAAAACTAACTTTTCATGTAATTTTCACTTTTCATTCGGAGCGATTCGGAGTATACTTCAACCATTATTCTGTTTTTCGTATAGGTGCGGGAATAGGCCCGCATGTCTCTACCCGGTCGCCGGAACGATCGGACTACGGAAAACGGCTGCTTCGTGGCTGTTCGGCTTGTCTCCATTTGAAGTGAGACGGCCGGCGGTCCCGCTTATCCCGGAATTCTTCGGCCGGCGAAGCCCTACGCTTCGGCGATCCGGCGGCGTTCGGCGGTTCTTTTTTTACGGGTTAGTCGAACGACGCCGCGCTTTTGCGCCCCGCCGTTTACCGGTCCCGTCCGCCGTGCCGCCGGCTTCCGCCCTGTCCGCGTCCGGGAGACGCTTCCTTTGGAAGCGGGCAGCCGTTTATCCCGCAGTCCGCTTTTCTTCCGCGAAGGGAGAGAGGCGGGCTTTTTTGTATTTTACGTTTGTGAAACAGGCATCCGAGGGGGACACGATGATGAAACTTTTGCAGGAAAAAGTATTGAACGAAGGCATCGTATTGAGCGACCAGGTCTTGAAAGTCGATTCGTTTCTGAACCACCAGATGGACCCGGTCCTGATGAAAGAAGTCGGCAAAGAATTCGCGCGTTTGTTCGAAGGCGAGAAGATTACCAAAGTGCTGACGATCGAATCGTCCGGCATCGCCCCGGCGATCATGGCCGCGCTGGAGCTGAACGTGCCGATGATCTTCGCGCGCAAGCAGAAATCGCTGACGCTGCGCGAGAATATCCTGGTCGAGAAGGTGTACTCGTTCACCAAGCAGGAGAGCAATGAAATCACCGTATCGAAAAAGTTCCTGCTGCCGGAAGACCGCGTGCTGATTATCGACGATTTCCTCGCCCACGGCGAAGCGGCGCTCGGACTCGCCCGTATCGCGGAGCAGGTCGGCGCACAGGTGGCGGGCATCGGCATCGTGATCGAAAAGTCGTTCCAGAGCGGCGCGGAGCGCATCAAGAAGGCGGGCTACCGCGTGGAATCGCTGGTGCGCGTGGCTTCGCTCGAAGGCGGCAAAGTCACGTTCGCGGCGGAAGAAGCGGTGCATTGACCGGCCGCCGAAGCTGAAACGTACCGCACGGATTGGACGGCATCAAGAACGTCATCAAGCAGAACCATAATCAGAATGTCTGGGGAGGAATACCGTTCCATGAGTACGGACCGCATTTTTCAGAAAAACCGCCATCCGATGAAAACTTTCTCGCTCGGCATGCAGCACGTGCTGGCGATGTACGCGGGCGCGATCGTCGTGCCGATGATCGTCGGCAACGCGATCGGCATGACGCCGGAGCAGCTCACGTACCTGATCGCGATCGACCTGCTGGCCTGCGGCGTCGCGACGCTGATGCAGGTGTGGGGGAACCGCCTGTTCGGAATCAAGCTGCCGGTCGTGCTCGGCTGCGCGTTCCAGGCCGTGTCGCCGATGATTATGATCGGCAATACCGACGGCCTCGGCATCTCGGCGATCTACGGCGCGATTATCGCGTCGGGTTTGTTCATCTTCTTGTTTTCCGGCTTGTTCGGCCAGCTGATCCGCTTGTTCCCGCCGATCGTCACGGGTTCCGTCGTCACGATCATCGGCGTAACGCTGATCCCGACCGCCATGACCAACCTCGGCGGCGGACAGGGAGCGGAAGACTTCGGCAGCCTGCCGAATCTCGCGCTCGGCTTCGGCGTACTGATCTTTATCGTGCTGCTGAACCGGCTGTCCACCGGATTTATCCGCTCCATCTCGATCCTGATCGGTCTCGTCGCGGGAACGGCCGTCGCCGCCTTTATGGGCAAAGTCGACTTCTCGCCGGTGGCTGACGCCGGCTGGTTCCACGCCGTGCTGCCGTTCCACTTCGCGGCGCCGACGTTCCATCTCAGCGCCATCCTGACCATGATCCTCGTCGCGATCGTCAGCGTCGTGGAATCGACGGGCGTATTCATGGTACTCGGCCGCATCGTCGGCCGCGATATCGGCTCGAAGGAGCTTGCGCGCGGCTACCGCGCCGAAGGACTTGCCATCATGCTGGGCGGGATCTTCAACTCGTTCCCGTACACGACCTATTCGCAGAACGTCGGCCTGGTGCAGATGAGCCGCGTGAAGACGCGCGACGTGGTCGCCGTCGCCGGCATCCTGCTGGTGATCGTCGGCTTCGTGCCGAAGATCGCCGCCACCGCGCAGCTGATCCCCGCCTCGGTGCTCGGCGGCGCGATGGTCGCGCTGTTCGGCCTCGTGCTCTCGTCCGGCGTGCGCGTGCTCGGCGACCAGGTCGACCTGTCCCGCCACGAGAACCTGTTTATTATCGCCTGCTCCGTCGGCATGGGCCTCGGCGTCTCGGTCGTGCCCGGCCTGTTCGCCGGCCTGCCCGAGGAGCTGCGCATCCTCGTGGACAACGGCATTATCGCCGGCAGCTTCACGGCGATCATTATGAACCTGCTGTTTAACGGCCTGGGCGAGAAGAACGCCCACCTCAAGATCACCGGCGACGACGGCGTGTTCGGCGGCGCGGAAGAAACTTCCGATCCGGCCGCCGGTCCGGCGGGCGCTTCGAAGACTTCGTCCGCGCAGAAAAACGGCGTCGGCAGCGCGGTCTGACGCGCCCGAACGCCCGGCTTCGACTGCCGCCGCGCGGCGAAGCCGAAGAACGTTAAATATCCGGAAAAGCCCGACCCCTGCGCGTTCTCGCGGGGATCGGGCTTTTTTGCGCGGGGAGAACATCAGGGAATTGGGAGAGCGGAGAAAAGAAGGTTGCGCTCGCGCAGCATCTCCGCCCGCCGCTCGATGACCGCTCCCGCCGCATCTTCTACTTCTCCCCGTTCCCGCCCGTCAGCTCGAACGACTGCTCGATCCGCGGCAGGGTGTCGGCCAGCGCTTTGTACGTATCGGAAGCTTCGTCGTCGGCCGGATCGTATTGGACGTCGGCCGGATGCAGCAGCAGATAAGCGCTGCCGTCTTGACGGCCCAGCTCGGTGATCGGAATCTGTTCTTCGATCTCCTGCCTGCTGCCGTCCCAGTAATCTTCCGGCCAGACGGAGATCTGGAACACGACTCCGCCGAAACTCGACGCTTTTTTGGAGATGAAGTTCACGTTGGTCCCGCCGTTGTCCAGCTTTATATTTTCAACGGTGTACGCTTTGTACCAGACATCGGGCAGCACCAGCGTAAACCCGAACTCTTCGTTGGTGTACGGGATGCCGGAATCTTCTTCGATCGTCGGAGTTTGTTCGCCGCTTTCCGCGGCCGGCTGCTGCGTTTGTTCTTTTTTCGCCGTCGCCGTCGTTTGTTCGACGACCTTCGTTCGCGTTTCCGCTTTTTCCGAAGACGCTGTTTGCGAGCAGCCGGTCCCGCCCAGCGCGATCAGGCCCGCCGCGAGCAGAATGCCGATTTGTTTTTTCGCCGCTTGATTCATATCGATTCCTCCTTGCTGCGATTGGATTGACGAGCTTCTGTAAGACATAGACCCGCGGCGGCGATAAAAAGTTGTAAAAAGCGAAAAACGGGGCCGTATCGACATTTCTCGCCGCCCCTCCCTATAAATTTGAAAGAAACCTCCCTGCATCTGGTTACAATAACAGTAGAGAACAAACGAATGCGCACGGACCACACTACTATTCTCCCCGGGGTGACGGAAGCATGAACAAGAAATGGTGGAAAGAAAGCGTCATATATCAGATTTATCCGATCAGCTTCAAAGATACGACAGGCGACGGCAAAGGCGATCTGCGCGGCATCATCGAGAAATTGGACTACCTCCAGGAGCTCGGCGTGGACGCGGTCTGGATCTGTCCGATTTATACGTCTCCGGATTACGATAACGGCTACGACATCAGCGACTACTACGGCATCGACCCCAAGTACGGCACCATGGACGACTTCGACGAGCTGCTGCAAAAAGCGCACGCCCGCAATATCCGCATCATCATGGACCTGGTGCTCAACCACAGTTCCCATCTGCATGAATGGTTTATCGAAGCTTCGGCGTCCAAAGACAATCCCAAGCGGGACTACTACATCTGGCGCGAACCGAAGGAAAACGGCGGCTACCCGAACAACTGGGAATCGTATTTCAGCGGCTCGGTGTGGGAATTCGACGAACGGACGCAGGAATACTACATGCACCTGTACGCGAAGGAGCAGCCCGACCTGAACTGGGAAAACGACGAGGTGGTGCGCGAGCTGCACGACATGGTGAAGTGGTGGCTGGAAAAAGGCGTGGACGGCTTCCGTTTCGACGCCATCTCGCATATCGTCAAAGCCGAAGGTCTGCCCGACGCGGACAATCCGCAGAACCTTCCGGTGGTGCAGGCGTATCACTTTTTCTCCAATCTGGACAAGGTGCATTATTTCCTGCGGACGCTGAACGAGGACGTGCTGGACTTCTACGACATCATGAATGTGGGCGAAGTGTCCGGTCTGGGGCCCGAGCAGGCGCTGGATTACGTGGGGGAAGGACGCAACGAGCTGGATATGATTTTTCAGTTTGAGCATATGTTCCTCGACGCGAAATCAGGAGGCACCGGCAAATGGGACATCAAGCCGTGGACGCTGATCGACCTCAAGAAGATCATGAGCCGCTGGCAGACCGTTCTGCACAAAAAAGGCTGGAACGCCAACTATATGAGCAACCACGACCAGCCCCGCCAGGTGTCGCGTTTCGGCAGCGACGGCGATTACCGCGTGCGTTCGGCCAAGATGCTGGGGACGTTCCTGCATACGCTCCAGGGAACGCCGTACATCTACCAGGGCGAAGAGATCGGCATGACCAACGTGCATTTCGATTCGATCGACCAGTATCGCGACGTGGAAACGCTGAATTACTACAAGCAGTGCAAGCAGAAAGGCATGGAAGAGCGGGAGATCATGGAGCGCATCTGGAAAAAAAGCCGCGACAACGCCCGGACGCCGATGCAGTGGAGTTACGAGGAGCACGCGGGCTTTACCGACGGCGAGCCGTGGATGAACGTCAATCCGAACTACGGCAAGATCAACGTCGAAGCGGCGCGCAAAGACCCGGATTCGATCTTCCACCATTACCGCAAACTGATCGCCCTGCGCAAAAAGCACGAAGTGCTGGTCTACGGCGATTACCGCCTGCTGCTGCCGCTGCACGAGGAGATCTACGCGTTTGTGCGGACGTGGGAAGAAGAAAAGCTGCTGGTGGTGCTGAACTTCTTCAGCGGCACGCCTTCGTTCGAATGGCCGGAGGATCTGCGCGAGAAAAAAGCGGAGCTGCTGATCGCGAACTACGAGCCGCTGGCGGACGAGGATTTGCACCATTTGACGCTGCGGCCTTATGAGGCGCGGGTTTATAAGTTGACTTGAGTCTGGAAAGAGCCTTCCCGG
The DNA here is from genome assembly GCF_030518235.1 of Saccharibacillus sp. CPCC 101409. Taxonomy (GTDB): domain Bacteria; phylum Bacillota; class Bacilli; order Paenibacillales; family Paenibacillaceae; genus Saccharibacillus. Next base: position 267,207 of record NZ_JAULSA010000007.1, read on the forward strand.
GTCCGGGGAGGCTCTTTGGGTATGGCTGGAAAGTCCTATTCGTGGAAGAAGCTTGGCGCTGCGGGAGAAAGTCTTTAGCGTAGGCTTCCGAGGCGACTTTCTTCGAAAGTCTTTAGGTCGCATGTTGAAATCGGGAAGATGGATTAGGGCGTGTTTTAAAACTTCGAAGGCGTGCCGGGGCGCGTCGAGAAAATGCGGCGTCGCTGTTGAATGAATCGTACACGCTTTAGGTACGATTCATGTTGAGGGCGAAAAGGCAGGCAAAAATGCACTTCCTTAAGTTTTGAGACACGCCTCAGTACTTTGTCACCCTTCAAATGGCGGGTTTACGCTTGGCTGAAAGGCACGCGCTTCAAGCGCGACTCCGCCCTGAGACTTCGTACACGGGTCAGGTACGAATCTGAGCCAAGCGTAACCCTACATTCATCCGGGACAAGGTAGTAGATTCGATTGGAAAGGAGTGCCGGGGAAAAGGATGGAGAAATAAAGCGAACGGCAGGAAGAATTTAAAATAGCTGCGTATAGGTCCTTATTCCGGCTTAATCTTACGTTTTCGAGAAAATAACTGCGCTGATACAATTATTTCGAGCTTTTTCGCTTCGATTCGGCTTTTGCCTCCCGAATAGTTGCACCAGCGTCGCTATTTGAAGAAACCGAAGCGTTTCGTCCTAAATAAATGTACCTGCGCGGCTATTTTTCGTTTGGAACCCTATCCGGCTTTCTCGACACCCTGAGCCTTTCCTTTGACGGAAAGGCTCTTTTAGTGGAGAGAAGAGGGAAAAGCAGCCCGGCTTCCTCGGGAGGCGAGGGAGCCGGGCTGAGGGATCGGAAGTCTCGCGCTGCTTATGGCTGCGCGGGAACTCGGACCGGGAACAGATCAGGATCAGACCGGAATCAGATCAGAATCAGAACAAGATCGGACCGGAATCAGACCGGGAGTTCCTGGGCGGCCGCGGGAGACAGATAGCGGGCGATCAGGTCGTCGGCGATCTCGTCCGATGCGTTCGGGTGGCCGAGTTCTGCGGCGCGGTCACGCGCGCGGCGAAGCTTCGCGGGATCGCCGAACAGGTCGGCGATCTGGAGCGCCAGCTCGTCGGCGCTGCGCGAGATAAAGGCGACGCCCCGCTGCGCCAGGTACACAGCGTTGTTGCGCTCCTGGCCCGGCACCGGGCGGAACAGGAAGATCGGGAGCCGGCAGGCGAGTGATTCGGCCAGCGTGATGCCGCCCGGCTTGGTCACGACGCAGTCGCTCATGCGCATCAGCGACGCGACGCGGTCGGTAAAGCCGAGGATATGGATATGCGCCGTATTCGCATACTGCTGCCGCAGCCCGGCCCGCATCTCTTCGTTGCGGCCGCACACGACCACGATCTGAATATCGTCCTGCGCGAGCAGCAGGTCGCAGACCCGGCGCAGGCCGAGCATGACGCCGTAAGCGCCGGCCATCAGCAGCACGGTCCGGCGCGCCGGATCGAGCGCGACGCCCGGCACGGGCGGCTCGCCCGCCCGCAGCGCGCGGGCGGCGGCCAGCGGCGCCGCGGCGGGGGAAGCCGCCCCCGCAAGCTGCGGCGAGTCCGCCGCCGCAGCCTCTGCCGCGCAGGCGTCCGCCGCGGCAAAGGCTTGAGGTTCGGCAGCCGCGGATGAGGCTGCCGGCGAAGCGCCCGCCGCACTCGAAGCGGCGGGGAGTCCTGCCGGCGGGGCTTGCACGCCGGCGGCCGCGGCGGCTGTCAAAGCCGCGCCCGATTGGCGCTGCGCGCCGCCGAGCGGCACAAGCGCCGTTACGGCGTGCTCGCCGTCGGCCGGGCCGAAGCCTTCCTTGATCGGGATGCCGCTGACGGCGATCCGGTCGGGATCGATGCCGATGGTCGCGGCTTCGCGGCGCATTTCTTCCGTGGCGACGTAGAAACGGTCCACGTCCGGGTGCAGCCAGCGCCCGTGCAGGTCGAAGTCGGTCAGGACGTTGACGATCGGGATGTCGAGCCCGATCTTGCGGCGCAGCTTGGGCATGACCATCTGCGGAAACGTATGGATCACGACATCGGGCTGCTCGTGTTTGAGATACTCTTCCAGTCTGCGGGTGCCGAAAGCGTGCAGGATATTGGCGAACGGCTTGTCCGCTTTCATATCTTTGGTCATATTGTAAACCAGGCCGTACAGGCCCGGGATCGTCCGATAGCTCTGCATATAGACGAAGCGGGTCAGGTCGTTGAGCTTGGGATGCGATTCGGCCATCAGGTCGAGCATCTTGACCCGGGAAATCCCCCGTAAATTCAAACTGCGCTCAAGCGCTTTGGTCGCCTGATAATGGCCGTCGCCGTAGCTGGCATACAGAATCAGGACATTCGGTTCCTGCGGTTGCATGGGTTCCTCCCTGGATGAAGCGAGATGTGTCCCTATCATATCAAGATTCGATGTGCGGCGCGAGCGGGATTATCACAGGGAGGAAGAGTTGTTTTTGAGGATGCGCAGAGGAGTTCTTTTGGAAGCCGTGCTCCGGTTGTTTTGCTTCGCAAAGCCAAAGTCGCTCCGATTTCGAAAAGAACTCCCTTGGGGGGCGGGGGATTAAAATCAAGGTCAGAATCCAAATTAAAACCATATCAACATTCGAGAGAATTTTCTCCGCGGCCTTCACGGCTGTTTTACGGAATGGACTTTCTCGACACTCCGATATATTTCTTTTATTCTTCTGACCGTTATCGCTCTTTTTCGAATCAAAGGTCAAGTCCATATTTATGTGTAAAAACGAAACTCACTCGCCAATCGGTTAGTCGGCAGCGGA
>NZ_JAULSA010000008.1 GCF_030518235.1 Saccharibacillus sp. CPCC 101409
AGGACGATTTCATCCGGGCAGTCCGCAAAGCGGAGCGTGTGGCCGTCGTGCCCGTGGGGCGCTCCTTTTTTACCGCCGGCGATCCGGGAATTCGTCGGCTTACGAAAGCCGTCGCTCGAAGGCGGCTTGCTGCTGTTTTGACTGTTTTGTCCGAGCTGGCGTTCCAGCTCATGCACGCGTTTTTCCAGCTTTTGAATCGTTTGAGCCTGAGCTTTGACGACCTTTTTTAGCTGTTGATTCTCTTCGCGCAGCATCCGATTTTGCTCCAAAAGCACGGTAAAGACGTCCGCGATTTCGGGGTCGCCTTTGCAAACCTGCAACACTTGTTTCGGCGTGAAGTCCACAAACGTCTCTCCTTTCTCATGAAGCGGTATGAAGAATAGATTCAAGATTCGGGTTGAAAAATCCTTTTTTTATAGAATGACGATAGAGAGGACCTAAGTAGTAACTATCTGCGCAGTTATTTCGTTGTAAGGCAGCCGGGAGGCAAAATTAACTGCACCGGTGCCGCTATTTTGCGCCTTATTCTTCCGCCCTTACCCCCGCATTCCGCGAGAAGCCGCGGCGTTCGCCGCTTCCGCCGCCTGCTCCGCGTCCGGCGCGGGCCCGCTGGAGCCGCGCGTCAGCAGCTTCGTCGGCAGCAGCAGCTCCGTGAACGGCTCGTCCGGCCGTTCGATCCGCTCCAGCAGCCGCGCGACTGCGCGGCGGCCGTACAGCGCCAGATCGACGTCGAGCGTCGTGATCGGCGGCACGGCCAGCCGGGACAAATAGCCATTGTCGAAGCTGACGACGGATACGTCCTGCGGCACGCGCAGCCCCGCCTGCTGAAGCGCCGAGTTCAGGTAATAGCCGAAGCCGTCGTTGACGCAGAACCATGCGGTCGGCATGCGGTCCGAAGCTTCCAGGCGCCGGACCAGACGCCCGACGAACTCGCTGTCTTCTTCCGCATTCCGCACGATCCAGCTCTCGTCGCTCTCCGGCAGGCCGAGTTCGCGCTGCGCCAGCCGGAAGCCGTCCAGCCGCTCGTCGTAGCTCGGCGACAGCGCCGTATTGCCGATAAAGCCCAGACGGCTGTGTCCGAGCTCCGCCAGATGACGCACCGCTTCGTAAGCGCTGAAGCGGTTATTGGTCAGGATGCAGTCCGTCCGGATAAACGGATGATGATGGTCGATCAGCACGGTGGGAATGCCGGTGTCGATCACTTTGCGGATATAGCCGGTCGTGATATGCGACAGGATCAGCACGCCTTCCACGCCTCCGCTTTCAATAAAGGAAGGCAGCGTCAGACTGTCCGCCGCCTGGCGGCTGACCGATTGGATCAGCAGGTTTTTGCCGCGCCGCGCCGCTTCGTCCTCGATCGTCAAATAGATCTCCCCGAAAAAGCCTTTCTGCGAGAAAGCGAAATCCGACGCGATCAGCGCGATACTGCCGCTTTCCTGCGCCGAGTCTTCCCGGCGCCGTCCCCGATTCTCCGAATAGGCATAGCCCATTTCCGCCGCCGTCCGCACGACGGTCCGCCGCGTTTCTTCGCTGACGCCGTCTTTGCCCGACAGCGCCTGGGAGACCGAGTTTTTCGAAATGCCCAGCCGATCGGCGATATCCTGCATCGTCACTTTGGTCTTCGGTGGATTGTTCAGCGTGTTTTTTGTCGTTTTTTTCATCGCCTCGCACCCTTTCTATACTTCGGCCGTCCATTGTCTGCCGGAATTGCGGCAGGCAGGGGACGAGCAGCGGAATGGACATGACAGAACCGGTTTTGCTTTTTTGTGATGACTCCATTGTAACGTTACAAAGATTACTTGTAAAGAAATTTGCTTGTTTTATAGCTATAATCACTTGACAAACCATGATATCCGCACAATAATACGTTATATAAGCGCTTTCATAATTACCAGTCAAGCTTCTGTCACGTTACAAAAAGGGTGTCGTACCTAATGTCCCATTGTCCGTCGGATCTGTTATCTTCACTTATCCCGCAATCTCCAAGGAGGAACCAAGCGATGAAAAGAAAATGGACCGCTTTATTGGCTCTGCCGCTGTCTCTGGTCATGCTGTCTGCCTGCTCCACCGGCAATCCGACGACGCAGCCGGGCACGGCCGAACCGTCCGCGGACGGCAAAGTCACCGTCGAATTCTGGGCCGCGCCGAATCCGACGCAGCAGGCGTTCTGGCAGGGGATGGCCGACGCGTATAAGAAAGAGAATCCCGACGTTACAATCAACGTGAGCGCGATCAAGGAATCGCCGAGTTCGGAAGCCAGCATCCAGGCCGCGATCGCCGGCAAAAGCGCGCCGACCATGTCGGAGAATATCAACCGCGGCTTCGCCGCGCAGCTGGCGAACAGCCAGGCGCTGGTGCCGCTCGATACGCTGGAAGGCTTCGACGATGTAGTGAAGGGCCGCAATATGACGAATACGATCGAGGCGTGGAAGTTCGCCGACGGCCACCAGTACGTCCTGCCGATCTACTCCAACGCGATGCTGTTCGGCTGGCGTATCGACACGCTCAAGGAACTGGGTTACAACGAGCCGCCGCAGACGTACAGCGAAGTGCTGGAACTGACGCAGAAGCTCAAAGCGAAGTACCCGGATAAATACCTGTGGGCCAAAGCCGATCTGGCCGATCCCACCGCGTGGAAGCGCTGGTTCGACTTCTTTATGCTGTACGACGCGGCGTCGGGCGGCAACAAGTTCGTCGAAGGCGACAAATTCACCGGCGACGACAAAGCGGGCGTGGCGGCGCTGACTTTCGTCGACCAGCTGCGCCAGGCCAAGGGGCTGCTCGCGCAGAACGTGACGGATCCGTTTGAAACGGGCGTCAGCGTCTTCACCGACCTGGGGCCGTGGACATTCACGACCTGGGCGGAGAAATTCCCGGAAATGAAGTACGGGGAAAACTACACGCTGTCGATGCCTCCGGTGCCCGACGATATAGACCCGGCGGATTCCAAGACTTTTGCCGATACCAAGGGTCTCGTTATCTACGCCCAGGCGCCCAAAGAAGCACAGGAAGCGGCGCTGGCGTTTGCGAAGTGGGTCTACTCCAACCCGGACAACGACGCCAAATGGTTCGAACAAACGATGCTGCCGCCGGCACGCGACGATCTGTCGGACAACGCGGCGTTTACCAAGATCCTGGACGCCAATCCGCAGCTCCAGCCTTACGCGGCCAACGTTCCGAACGCCGTTCCTTCGATGGACAACGCCAAGTTCAACGAGATCCAGACGCTGATCGGCCAGGAAGCGTTCAACAAAGTGGTCCGCGGCGAGATCGATCCGCAAACGGGCTGGGACAATATGAAGAAAGCGATCGAAGGAGAGCTTCAGTAACGGGGCGCTTCAATAAGGCAACGGAAATCTAACGGAGTTCTGTAAAGGGGTCTTCGCCGATGAATCCGAACAACAACAGACTGGGCTGGACGTTCACCAGCCCTTACCTGATTTATTCGCTGGTCTTTTTTCTCGGGCCGCTGCTCTGGTCGTTCTATCTGGCGTTCACCAACTGGGATATGATCGCGCCGAGCTACGAGTTCGTGGGTTTCGACAACTTCGTCAAAGCGTTCCGCTCCGCGGGCGTGCAGTCGGCCTTCTGGGTCACGTACAAATTCATGCTGGTGTTCGTGCCGCTGGTCATCGCGATGTCGCTGGTCGTGTCGGTGCTGATCCACGGCCTGCCGCGGTTCAAAAGTTTGTTCCTGATCGGGTTTTTCCTGCCGTATCTGTCGTCGGGCGTCGTCTCGGCGCTGATTGTCAAAGGTTTCCTGTCCTACAACAGCCCGATGAACGAATGGCTGCGCGGGATCGGGATCAATATCAACTGGCTCGGCGGTCCGTGGTCGGCGCTGTTCGTGGTCGGGCTGATCATGGCGTGGAAATTTACCGGCTACTACGCGCTGATTCTGACATCGGGGCTGGAAAGTATCGACCGCGAGATCTACGAAGCGGCGGCGATCGACGGCGTGTCGAACACCTCGCGCTTCTGGCGCATTACGCTGCCGCTGCTGTACCCCGCGCTGTACACGACGCTGATCCTTGCTTTCGGCGTTACGTTCGGCATCTTTACCGAAGTGTATCAGCTCACCGGCGGGGGACCGAATTTCGCGACCAATACGTGGCAGATGGAGATTTTCAGTCAGGCGTTTAAAAATCTGCAGGCCGGATACGCATCGGCGGTGGCGCTGCTGGCTTCGCTGGCGACGTTCGTGTCGATCTTCCTGATCCGCAAACTGCTGGAACTGTGGGGGAAGCGCAATGGTTGGGTCTAACAATACGAAAAGCAGCCGCCGGCTTCGCCTCTCGATCCGCTATGCGCTGGCCTCCGCGCTGCTGCTGGTCATGGTCTATCCGTATCTGTACATGGTGCTGAATTCGTTCGCCGACTGGAACCAGGTGGACCGCAAGCTGCTGCCCGATTCGTTTACGCTCAAGTCGTACACCTGGCTGCTGAACGGCGGCGAAACGGGCGTCACCCGGCCGTGGATCAACGCGTTCGCCAACAGCGTGATCGTGTCGGTCGCGTCGACCGCGCTGATGATGCTGTTCGGGGTGATGGTGGCGTACGCGCTGTCCAAACTTCGGTTCCGGGGCCGCGATACGATCAACAACTTTATTTTGTTTCATATGTTTTTCCCCGGCATTATCCTGCTGATTCCGAGCTTCCTCATTATTCAGCGGATCGGCTGGTACGATACGTACTGGGCGCTGATTATCCCGAAAGGCGTCAGCCTGTGGGCAATCTTTATGTACACGAACTTTTTCCGCGCGATTCCGGATACGTTTATCGAAGCGGCCAAACTGGACGGGGCGAGGGACTTCCAGATTCTGTACCGGATCATGCTGCCCATGTCGAAGTCGATCACCAGCGTCATCTTCCTGTTCACGCTGATGGAACGCTGGACGGAGCTGCTGTGGGACATGATCATGGTGCGCAGCGACCACATGCTGACGCTCAATGTGCTGCTGTCGCAGATGTTCGGGCCGTACGGCGGCTATCCGGGTCCGCTGTATGCCGGCTCCGTGCTGCTGTCGCTGCCAATCATCGTCCTGTTTATCATTTTCGGGAAAAAGTTTCAGGAAGGCATGCAGTTTACGCTTAAATAAGCCGGTTCGACGGGAAAGGATGTACCGCATACAGATGAAATTCACAAGCGAAACGAAGCTGAAAACGTGCCGCGAGCTGCTGGAGGAATATGAAAAGGGTGCTTCTGCGGCGGGCGGCGCGGGCAAACTGGTCTTCGGCGGCGTGGGCGCGCGGGACGTGTACAATATCGCCGCGCCGTTCGAAGACGAAGGAGAAGCCGTGATCGCCGGGCGGGTGGAGCGGCGGGACAGCGAAGAATCGGAGATCGTATTTTTTACGGAAAAAGACGGCGTCTGGACCCCGCGCGAAGGATCGCCGCTGCTCAAATTGCAGGACCCGTTTCGCGCGGTTGTCGGCGAAGAGCTGCTGATCGGCGGCGTGGAAACGTACCCGGACCCGGACCATCCCGGCGGCCTGCTGTGGCGGACCGTGCTGCACCGGGGCTCGAAGATCGCCGATTTGCAGCCCTTCTTCCGCGGGCCGGAGCGCATGAAAGATCTGCGGCTGGTCCAGCTGGATGACGGCGGAATCGGCGTGTTTACACGGCCCCAGGGCGAAAAAGGCGGACGCGGCAAAATCGGCTTCCTGCGCCTGGATTCGCTGGACGAGCTGAGCGTGGACGCCATCGAGAACGCGCCGCTGCTGGAGAACCAGTTCGACGACGAGGAGTGGGGCGGCGCGAACGAGATTCATCCGCTGGCAAACGGCCGGCTCGGCGTGCTCGGGCATATCGCCTGCTTCGACGAACGCGGAGACCGGCATTATTATCCGATGACGTTCGTGTTCGATCCGGCGTCGGGCACGCACACCGCAATCGTGCTGCTGGCCGTGCGCGCCGACTTCCTGCCCGGACCGTCCAAACGGCCCGATCTGCGGGATGTCGTGTTCAGCGGCGGGCTGATTCGTCGGCCTGGCGGCGGTGCGCTGCTGTACGCCGGAACCGGCGACGCGGAAGCGCAGGCGCTGGAGGTGGACGATCCGTTTGCGGCGTTCGAGCGGTAGGGAATCGGTCCCGGCCGCGCGCGCCGACAGGCAGGGAAGAGAAGGCGTATACGTTCAAGTGAATGCCGAAGGAGCTGACGAGATGAACAGTCAACGTTATGAAGAAAATCCGCTGATCGCGCCGAAGGACGTCAAGCCTTACCACGCAGGGTTCGAGGTGATCGGCGCGTTCAACGCGGGCGTGGCCGTATACGAAGGCGAAACGCTGCTGCTGCTCCGGGTGGCGGAGCGGCCGCTGCCTCCGCGCGAAGGCGTCGTGGGCGCGCCGGTCTACAACCCGGACAGCGGCGAAGTCGCGGTGAAAGAGCTGCGGCTGGACGACGAGCGGTACGACTTTTCCGATCCGCGCACCATCCGGGAGAAGGGGTCGGAAGGCGCGTTCGCTTACCTGACCTCGCTGTCGTATATCCGCATCGCGCGGAGCGCGGACGGACGGCATTTTACCGTGGACGACAAGCCGTTTATTTACCCGTCGGGCGAGCTGGAAACGTTCGGGATCGAAGACCCGCGTGTGACGCAGATCGGCGATACGTACTATATTTACTTCTCCGCCGCTTCGCCCGTGGGCATCGGGGAAAGTCTCGTATCCACGAAAGACTTCGTGCATACGGAGCATCACGGGATGATCTTCGGGCCGGACAACAAGGACGTCATTATCTTCCCGGAAAAAGTCGGCGGCAAATACTACGCGCTGCACCGCCCAACCACTCCGAGCACCGGCCGCCCGGAAGTATGGCTGGCGGAGTCGGACAATCTGCTCTACTGGGGCAACCACAAGCATCTGCTCGGCCTGCGCGCGGACCGCTGGGACAGCGGCCGCATCGGCGGCGGCGCGGTGCCGATCCGCACCGAACGCGGCTGGCTTGCGCTGTACCACGGCGCGACGAAGGAGCACCGCTACTGCATGGGCGCGGTGCTGCTGGACGCGGACGATCCTTCGCGCGTGCTGGCGCGCTCGGCCCGGCCGATCCTCGAGCCGGAAGCGCCGTACGAAACGGACGGTTTCTTCGGCGGCGTGGTATTCGCCTGCGGCGCGGTCGTCGACGGCGACGTCGTGCGGCTGTATTACGGCGCGGCCGACACGTCGACGGCCTGCGCGGAACTGAGCTTGCGTGAGATTCTGGACGGGCTGGAGCCGGTGTGAAGCAGGGGCGCTTGGACTTTTGCTTTTTGCTTTTGGACCCCGATATCGGGGCCCCGCCCCGCCGGTCCGGCCTAACGGAACCGAGAAGCGCTAAAAGCGTCTTTTTCGAGCTTGGAATCCGCTAACTGAACTCAGAGACGCTAATCCGCCGATTTGCGCCTGCGGAACCGCGGATCGGGGCTGTTAGCGTCTCCCGGTTCCGTTAGGTTTGCGAAGGAGGCGAATTCGTGCAAATAGCGCCGCCTCGTTCCGCTAGAGTCGGCGCGTTCGCGCGAAGCTTCGACTTTGCAGGCGCAGACGGCAAAAAATCGGCATTTGCCGGAACGACGCGGCCAGAAAGGCGGCGAATTTCCGGCAAATGCCGATTCGATTCACGGGCGGATCAATCCCCGCCGAAGCCCGGCTCCAGCTTGGAGCCGGATTTCTGTCCGCGCTGCTCCGGACGCAGGGCCGAAGTCCTGCGGTAGAAGGTGTACAGCGCCACGGCGAAAGCCGCGACGACGATAAAGCCGCCGATCCAGGCGTTGTAGGTGACGGAAGGCGCGCGGTCGATCACGACGCCGCCGATCGCCGAGCCGGCCGCGATGCCGACCTGCAGGGCGGAGAAGTTGAAGCTCTGCTGGATCTCCGACGTTTCCGGCGCGGCTTCGATCAGGTAGCTCTGCTGCGCCGGCGACAGCGCCCAGCTCAGCGCGCCCCAGACGAAGACGAGGATCGCGAACAGCGGGATGATGGACGCCGTAAACGGCAGGACGAACAGCGACAGGGCAAACACGCCGACGACGATCAGGATACTTTTTTTGGCGCCCAGGCTATCCGACATCACGCCGCCGATCATACCGCCCGCGACGGCCGCGAGGCCGAAGAAGAAGTACACGACGCTGATCCAGGAAGCGCTCAGGTGCATGACGTTTTCCAGGAACGGCGTGAAGTAGGCGTACAGCGTGTAGTGGCCGGCCAACAGCAGCAGCGTAACCAGATGCGCGCCGGCCACGCGCATGTTTCTCAGCGAAGACAGCTGCTGGCGAAGCGGCATGATCTGCTGCGGCTGAATCGGCTCCATCAGCTTGTAGATGACGAGCATCGCCAGCAGCGCGAACGCCGCGATGAACAGGAACAGGATGCGCCAGCCGAGTTTGTCGGCGGCAAGTACGCCGAGCGGCACGCCGAGCACGATCGCGGAGCTGATGCCCATCGATACGATGCCGATCACGCGGGCGCGGAAGTTCTCCGGCACGACTTTGACGGCAATGGTCAGCGACAGCGTGGTAATCAGCGATCCGCTGGCCGCCGTAACGAAGCGGGAGATCAGCAGCACGCCGAAATTCGGGCTCCAGAACGCGAGCAGGCTGCCCAGGATAAAGACGACCAGCGACCAGAGATACAGCTTGCGCCGTTCAACCCGCGCGGTCAGCGCAAGCAGCGTCGGACCGGATACGGCATAGACGAGCGCGTAGGCGGTGATAAGCTGGCCGGCGGTGCTGACGGATATGCCGAGGTCTGCGGCGATCTGCGGCAGCACGCCGCCGATAATAAGTTCGACGAGGCCCACGGTGAACGCGGCGATCGTCAGAACGAGGACTTTGAGATTCATGGATGACAGAGCTCCTTTTTGTTCGAGATTGCGGTAAGGCAGGCGCGAAGGAATCGGGGTCGAACGGTGGGTGAACGCAAAAAATCCCGACTGCAAAGGCGCCTGCGGCGCGACTTTGTAGTCGGGATGTATGGTTCCCGGTAGATACCCTCAAACCGTATTATTGAGGTTATACAATGTCAACTCGTCCTACTGTAAAGGATTTGCTCCGAAAGATCAAGAGGCAAATTGTAAAATGCCGAAAATTTGGCGCGCGGGCCGGGGGAGGCTATGATAAAAGGAAAAAAGCCGCCCGGCGTAAGCGGCCAAGCCGGGTCCGGGCTATGGCGCGGCGTTACGGCGCTTCCGCCCGGCGCGGCCGGAAGGAGGACGAGCATGACGATATACGCGGGAATCGACGCGGGAGGAACGCTGATCAAGATTGCCCGGCTCGGCGATCCGGGGAATGCGGCCGGGAGAGGGCCGGCCGGCAAGCCGGCGCTGCTGAAGTTCCCCGCGGCGCGGATCGAAGACGCGGCGCGGTGGGTCCGGGCGAATCTGCCCGAGGATGCGCGCATCGGGGTTACCGGCGGGCGGGGCGAGCGTCTGCGCGGCCTGCTGCCGGAGTACGCGAACTTCGCGGGCGTGCCGGAGTTCGAGGCGACGGCCGAAGGCGCCGTCCGCATTAGGGCATGCGACCTTGGCGAAGCCGGGAAAGCGGCGGAGCGGTTTGTGCTGGCGAACGTCGGGACGGGGACGTCGCTGCACTTGATCGACGGCGCCGAGCGGCCGAGGCTCGGCGGGATCGGTCTGGGCGGAGGCACGATCGTCGGTCTGACCGGACTGCTGTGCGGGGTGCGCGATTACGACGAAATCGCGCGGCTGGCCCCGCTGGGCGACCGGGAGGCGGTCGATCTGACGGTGGGGCAGATCTATGCCCCGGCGGAGCCGCCGATCGCCGGCGACCTGACGGCCGCGAACTTTGCGCGGCCGCTTCCGTCCGCAGCCGCGGTGCGGCCGCAGGATTATGCGGCGGCCGTGGTCGGCATGGTCGCGGAGATCGTCGCGACGGTCGCCGCGCAGGCCGCGGCGCTGCACGGCGCGAGCCGGATCGTGTACGCCGGCTCCGCGTACGAAGGCAACGAACTGCTGCGCACCCTGACGGTGCGCTTCACGCACATGCTGGGCCGCACGGCGGAGATTCCGCCGCAGGGGCCTTACTGCGGCGCGATCGGGGCGCTGTATGCGGCGAAAGAAAGCATACAGGATAAGCTGAAGAACGAATAAAACCCAAAACGAGAAAAGGAGGGTTCGGACGATGAGAACGTCGAAATCGAAGCTCGAAACGGTACGGGATACGCATCCAATCCGCTCCATGCAAAGCCTGTAAAGGCGTGAACCGCCCTCTGCATGGAGCTTGATCGATCGGCGGATCGCCCGGACAGGCTTTGCTTCCACCCGCACATCATCCGGGAAGGAGCGAGCCGAATGTCCGAAGACAAGCCTCGGCCGCCGGACCAGGCCAACGGCCGGCGCACTTATCGAAACGCGGCGGAATGCCTGCCGTCCGAACTGCTGCGAGAACTTCAGCGTTACGCCGGAGGCGAAACGCTGTATATTCCCGCTTCCGCGAACGGCAAGCGCGGCTGGGGCGAGCGTTCCGGCCTGCGCGCCGAACTGAAAGCGCGCAACGCCGAAATTCAAAGCCTGCACCGCGCGGGCGCGCGGATCGACGATCTGGCGGACCGCTACGCGCTGTCCGTGGAACGCATCCGGCGCATCTGTTATACGCGCGCCGCGCGCGAATTTTAACCGAAAGATCGCGGCGCATTCAAGCCTGGCAAGAAAACGAAAAGAGCCTGGAAATCCGCTTCGCTGCGGATTTCCAGGCTCTTTTTCAAGAAGCGGTAGAGTTGAAACTTCGCACATCCGGTCAACATTTCCGCCGCCTCCACAATGGAGTATGTCGAAAACGGCTCCAACCGTATACGGCCTGTTTCGCCGCGCCGGAACTTCATATAATAAAAACGAAAAGCCGAGGCCCGCCGGACATTCCGGCCGCGAAAAACCGAAAGACGGCGGCGGGGAGATGTCCGATGCGGTCCCGGCGCACAAGAACCCGAGGAGGCGCGGCATCATGGATAAACCGAAACCTGAACCGAATCCGAAATCAAGCCCAAAACCCAATCCGATCCCGCCGGATTTCCTGCTTTACAGCGCGAGAACCAAACGCGGCAAAGGCATCCGCCAGGCGTTCGCCGCAGCCGAAGAGTTAACGGAAAGAATCGTTCGGGCGCTGGGCGACAATACGGTCGGCGTGTATCTGCACGGCTCGCTGGCGCTGGGCGGGTTCAATCCGGCCGCGAGCGATCTCGATCTGCTGGTCGCGGTAAAAGACAAACCGGCGCGGAAGCAGCTGCGGGAGCTGACCGCGCTGACGCTGGAGCTGCACAGCCGTTTGCGCTCCGGTCGGGACATCGAATATACGGTGGTCGAAGCCGCGGAGCTGCGGAGTCCGGCTTGCCCGACTCCGGTCGTGTATCATTATTCCTCGATGCACCGCGCAAGATACGCCGGCTACCCGGATTATGTATGCGGCGATTACGAAGATTACGATCTGGCTGCCCAGCTGACCGCCGCTTACGAACGGGGCTTTGCGCTGTACGGCCTGCCGCTGCGCGAGCTTTATCCTCCCGTCCCCCGGGAAGCCTATGTAAAGTCTATTCTGCACGACGTGTCGGAAGCGCGGACGGAGATTGCCGGCAATTCGACGTACCTGATCTTGAATCTGTGCCGGGTACTGCTGTTCCTGCAAGAAGGGCGTTTGGCGTCGAAAAAAGAAGGCGGCGAATGGGGAGTATCGGCGCTGCCGGAGTGGGAAGGCGCGGTGCGCGCGGCGCTGGACGCCTATACGGGTGCGGCGGATTCCCTTTTACCCGTGCGCGCAAGCCGGTTGAACGACTTTGCCGAAGACCTGCTGTCGAGAATCGGGAACGCTCGCAGCGGCACCGACCGGCACGAGACGGCGCAGGAAAAGAGGGAGCAAAGTTGACCGGAAACGAAACGTTCGAACCGGTCCTGCAACCGGCCGGCGCCAAGTACAAAAAGACGCTCCGGCATCTGCCGTCAGCTTGCCCTGCTTGATATCGTACAAGCGTTTGGCCGTCGAGCCGCCGCCTCCTTTCCCGGGCCGCCGCAAACGGCTTTTTTTGGCGTTTCCCGCCTAAAAGGTCTATAATCTTTAACGGACTTTCTTCTATAACAAAGACTTCCATAACAAAGACTTCCATAACAAAGACCGCGACAACAAATACTAAGATACTAAGAGAAATACAAAACATACAAAGGCAGGGTGAACGTCAGTGAGCATCGCTTTTTTCGACTCGGGACTCGGGGGGTTGACCGTTCTGCATGAGGCGGCCCTCCGGCTTCCGCATGAAGATTTTTTGTTTTACGCCGATATGCTGCACGTTCCGTACGGCAATAAAACGCGGCAGCAGGTGCTAGGGTACGTGATCGAGGCGGCGGACCGGATTATGCAGGAAAACGTCAAAGCGCTGGTCGTCGCCTGCAATACGGGCACAAGCGTGGCGGCGGCGGAACTGCGGCGGCGTTACCCGATTCCCGTGATCGGGATGGAGCCGGCGGTCAAACCCGCGGTGGAGATGAACGGAAGCAGCGGGCGGCGCGTGCTGGTGATGGCGACGGAGCTGACGCTCGGGCAGTCCAAGTATATGGAGCTGGTGTCGCGCGTGGACGATCAGGGGATCGTTGATTCGCTGCCGATGCCGGAACTGGTGCAGTACTGCGAAGCCCTGAATTTCGACGAAGACGAGCTGGGAGCTTATTTTCGCCGCAAGCTGGCCCCGTTCGACCTGAAGCAGTACGGCACGCTTGTGCTGGGCTGCACGCATTATCCGTATTACACGGAGCTGCTCAAGAAGATCCTTCCGGACCATATCCGCATTATCGACGGCGGCGCGGGTACGGTCCGCAGGCTGGAAGACGTGCTGAGCGAGCGCGGAATCGAGGGCGGGGGAAGCGGACAGGTGCGCGTCATGAATTCCGCCCGGGATCCCCGTTACAATCTCAAACTGCTGCGGGCGCTCGAACGGCTTCGGACCCAATCGTAAAACAATCGTCAAACGATCGTGAAAATAGGGACTTGACTTTGGAAACGCTCTCTTTTTGAGTGGTGAACCGCGGTTTAAGGCAGCCATGCCGCTTTATTGTGAAAATAAACGGACGGTGTGTCTCGATTCGGCGAAGTTTCGTTGAATAAGCGGGGGCTTTTTTCAGAAAAAGCGCGTAAACGCAAGAAAAGACACGAAAATAAAAGCTTGACTATCGTCGGAGAATCTCGTATGAACCAATTGCGCTTAAAACCCCCAAAACGAGCCGGAGTCAACCTTTACATAAGGTGTCAGCAGGGGTTAAGATACGGTTCATGAAACGAAGCGCCATGCTTTGCGGCAGAGGCTTCGAACTTCGTACGGCACCGGATTTCCAAGCGGGAAATCGAGCGCTCCGGCATGCCGCCTACATTTTCGGAAAGGATGATGGGATTCGTCACTTATACGCAGCATACCAAACGATTGAACTGCTGAATTTTTATCGCCAAATAGGAAACGGGGGAACCGAGCGAAAGCCGCAGCGGCTTTCACGGGGTGAAGCTTCCGACCGTCCGACACTTCTTAACAAAAAGAAGCCGGCCGATGCGGGAAGCGGAGCGACTCTTGCGCTCTAATCCGTCAGCTAACCTCGTAAGCAGAAGCAGGAGAGTGACCATTCCACGATCACGGATGCCCGAGCGTCCGCCCGTACCCGGAAGATCGGCTTCCGGACAGGGTCTCTATTTTTCGAAAAGCAGGCAAAGCCGAAAGTCATCCAAGATCAGCGAGGAGGAAAAGCGCATGTCGGATGCCATGATTATCATGGTCATTCTGGTCCTGACGGCCGTATCGGCCGGATATATTCTGTGGACCGATCGTACCGTTCAAGGTAAAGAGCAGCGTCAACGCTAGGACCGAATACTTTAAAATCAAGTCCCTATTATGCCATTTAACCGGCCGCGCCGCGGAGAATCCTTCCGCCGCGCGGCTTTTTCGCATATCACTCGATTGTCAAATCGGCCGGGATATGGTAAGCTGAAAATGCTGTTTTTATAACACTGATGTAGCAACCGGCAGCCGGTTTTAACGGATACGCAGACACGCTCGCGGTCCGTGCAGGGAACGGCGTTTCGCCAGCGGGCGAAGCCCCCGTTCCGGCGGACCGTGCGCATCGGACAAGGGCGGGCGCGAACCGGCGTCCGCCCGGATATACCGTAGGAGGTGGAAGTTGTGGAAATTTTTCTGAAGGTACTGCTTTTGATTTTTGCGGTCGGCGTGATTACGGTCGTACTGCTGCAAAAAGGGAAAAGCGCGGGTCTTTCCGGCGCCATCTCCGGCGGTGCGGAGCACCTGTTCGGCAAAACCAAAGCGCGCGGCCTGGACCTCGTCCTGGAACGCACGACGGTCGTTTTGGGCATCGGGTTCGTTGTAATGGCGGTATTGACTACAGCCCTGACCAACTGACCGATGAATGGGAGCGGAACGTCCGCCCCGCGAAGCCTTCGTTGATCCTTGGATTCAAGGGACACGGAGGCTTTTTTGTGTATACGGCTTCCGGTATGAAGAAGGCCGCGCGGCGGCCGTGGAACCAACCGCCGGGCCGGCGCGCCAACGGAATGCGCAGGGCGCGCCGCGAAAGGATTAACCGGGCGGCGGCACGGGTACTTTTAAGGTATACAGCCTGCGCGAACCGCTTGGCCGCCGCTGCCTGCGGCCCGCGCGATGCAGCAGGCGGACAGAAACAAGAAATCGAGCAGACGTTTCCTGCATGCCGGCCCAGAGCCGCCTGCGGGCGGACTGGCGCCATTTAGAGGTGATAACCATGATAACGGAAGATATGCTGCTGGGCTTTATGCGCGAGAGCGCCTACAAGCCGATGACTTACCAGGAGCTGGAACAGCATTTCGGCATCGAGGATGCGGAAGTATTCCGCGAATTTATGAACATGTTGAACGGATTGGAGGAAGCGGGCGAGATTGTGCTGACGCGCACCCAGCGCTACGGCGTGCCGGAGCGGATGGATCTGCTGCGCGGACGGCTGCAAACCCACGCCAAAGGCTTCGGTTTCCTGATCCCCGAGAACCGCGAGCATCCCGATGTGTACATCAACGCAAACGATATGCTCAGCGCGATGAACGGCGATACGGTGCTGGTGAGAATCGCGTCGCGCGGTTCGGCCGGCGGACGGATGGAAGGCGAGATCGTCCGCGTCGTCAAGCGCGCCATCACGCAGATCGTCGGCACGTACCAGGACGAGGAATCGTTCGGCTTCGTGCTTCCGGACGACAAGCGCATTACGCGCGATATCTTTATCCCGGCCGGCCGGGCCGGAAGCGCGCTGAACGGGCAGAAAGTCGTCGTGCGCATTATCAGCTACCCGGAAGGCCGGGCGGCGGCGCAGGGCGAAGTGATCGAAGTGCTGGGCTACAACAGCGATCCGGGCGTGGACATCCTGTCCATTATCCGCAAGCACCAGCTGCCCGAATCGTTCCCCGACGAAGTGCTGGCCGAAGCGGAAGCCGCTCCGGAAAGTCTGTCGGAAGAAGAGATCGGCAATCAGATTGCGAATGAAGGACGCCGCGATCTGCGGAACAAGCAGATTGTAACGATCGACGGCGAAGACGCCAAAGACCTCGACGACGCGGTCAACGTGGAACGTTTGGAAAACGGCAACTACGTGCTCGGCGTGCATATCGCGGACGTGGGCTACTATGTCAAAGAAAGCTCGGCGCTCGATCAGGAAGCGTACAACCGGGGCAGCAGCGTGTACCTGGTGGACCGGGTCATCCCGATGCTGCCGCCGCGTCTGTCCAACGGGATTTGCAGCTTGAATCCGCGCGTGGACCGCTTGACGCTGTCGTGCGAAATGGAATTCGACGCTTCGATGAGAGTGATCCGCTACGATATCTTCAAAAGCGTAATCAAAACGGTCGAACGCATGACGTACAAAAACGTGCGCCGCATTCTGGAAGAAGAAGATCCCGAACTGCTGGAGCGTTACGGCTACCTGGTCGACAACTTCCGCACGATGCGCGATCTGGCGCTCAAGCTGAACGCCCGCCGCATGAAGCGGGGCGCGGTGGACTTCGACTTCGAAGAAGCGAAAGTGCTGCTGGACGACCAGGGCAAAGCGATCGATATCGTCAAAAGAGAACGGTCGATCGCGGAGCGCATTATCGAAGAATTCATGCTGGCGGCGAACGAGACGGTGGCGGAGCACTTTACCAAAGCCAAAACGCCGTTCCTGTACCGCGTTCACGAAGATCCGGACCAGGAAAAGCTCAAGCAGTTTATGGCCTTCGCCGAGAGTTTGGGCTTCCACGTCAAAGGCAAAGCCGGTACGGTGCAGCCTCGCGAACTCCAGTCGCTGCTGAGCGACGTGCAGGAAACGCCGGAGCAGAAAGCGATCAGCACGCTGCTGCTGCGTTCGATGAAGCAGGCGCGTTACGACGCAGCGGATCTGGGACACTTCGGCCTGGCGGCCGATTTCTATACCCACTTCACCTCGCCGATCCGCCGCTATCCCGACCTGGCGATCCACCGGGTAATCGGCGAAGTGCTGGCAGGCGGCGGCAAACTGACGCCGCAGCGCGAAGAAGCGCTGGCCGCGCGCATGCCGGATTACGCGCAGCAGTCTTCGGTACGCGAACGCGTGGCCGTAGACGCCGAACGCGATACGGACCAGCTCAAGAAGGCCGAATACATGCTGGATAAAGTCGGCGAAACGTTCGACGGCGTCGTCGGCAGCGTTACCAGCTTCGGGCTGTTCGTGGAACTGGAAAACACGATCGAGGGCCTGATCCATATCAGCAACCTGACCGACGATTACTACCATTACGACGAAGGCCGTTTGCAGCTGACCGGCGAGCGCACGTCGCGCACGTTCCGCATCGGCGACGTGGTCGAGATCCGGGTATCGAAGGTCAGCATGGACGAGCATACGATCGACTTCGAGCTGGTCGATATGAAGAAAAGCAATTTCCGCGGCGGCGGCCGGGGACGACGCGCGGAAGGCGAAGGTTCGTCTTCGGGCGGCAGAGGCGGCAAGTTCGCCAAGACCGGCAAAGAGAAGTTCGGCAAGGATAAAGGCAAAGGCAAGGGCAAGAAAGATAAAGACAAGAAAAAAGACAAAAAGCAGGGCGATGTGTTCCGGCCGAACGAAGCGGCGTCGGGCGGCGCGGCCTCCGGCGGTCAAAGCGGGAAAAGCGCGCCGGCAGACGCGGCGCGCGGCGGCGGAGCCGCCGGGGAAGAGCGCAGCGGCTCGCGGCGCAAGCGCAAAGGCAAAGGCGCGAGCGCCTCGGGCGAGCCGGGCGTGAGCGGCGGCAGCGGACAGCCGCCGCAGGAGCAGGGCGGCTCGCGCAAGCGCAAAGGCGGCCGCGGCGCGGGCTCGGCCGGCGAAAGCGGGTTCGTCCAGGCGGCGGAGCAGCCCGGACAGGGCGAAGGTTCGCGGCGCAGCGGCAAGCGCGGCAAAAGCGCGGGCGAAAGCGGCGGCGCGCCGTCGCCGCAGGGGCAGGGCTCCAGCCCGGGCGAAGGCGGGGGCTGGGCTTTTGGCGGCGTGCCGGCCGAAAGCGGCAGCCGGAACGGCGGCGGCGCGGAGCAGGGCGCGCGCGGCGGGGTTAAAGGCGAAGCGCCGAATGAGGCGCGGAGCGGCGGTAAGAGCGAAGCGCCGGAATCGGGCGCAAGCAGCAGTAAGAGCGAGGCGCCGAATACAGGCGCGAAGCAGGGCGGCCGCCGCGGCAAAGGCGGCGGCATACACATCGAAGCCGGGCAGAGCGGCGCCGATGTGTATAACGGCTCGCCGGGCGAGGGCGAGTGGTCCAACCGGCCGCCGGGCGCAGCCGGCGGCAAGCGCGGGCGCGGAGGCGCGCGCAGCGGCTCGGGCGGCGCAGGCGCGAACGTGATTTCCGGCTCGGCCGAAGGCGTCAAAGAGCCGGGCAAAGGCCGGTTCGGTTTCGGCTCCGGCACGGGAGGCTACGGCGGCGAGACGGCTTCGTTCTCGCGCGACGGCCGTTCTCCGCGGCCGACCGGCGACCGGCCGAAGAAAAACGGCGGCAGCGCCAAGAATTCGACCGCGGGCTTTGTGCGCAAGAAGAATAAGTAAGAAGCGAGCGCGCGAACGAGGCACGGTAAGCACGGTAGAGAAACAAGATTAAAGAAGCAGCGGGTTCAATTTGGAACAAACCCGTGTTGTTTCTTTATCCGTTTCCGCCTCCGGTTTTTCTTCGCTGCCCGATGACGCTCATTGTTCCTAACGGAAGTCAGAGACGCTAATAGCGCTTTTTCGATCCTTCTTCCGGTCTAACGGAACACAGGGGCACTATTTGGCAGCAAAACGCCTAGAGCAGCGTTTTTTCAAGCCGTTAACGTCATCTCGTTCCGTTACGATTTCTGCAGCTGACAAATCCTGTGTTTAGTGCTGCTCAGTTCCGTTAGAATTTATTCGGTGGAGCGAGGCGGGCGGGCTAGGAGGCAAAAGAAAACGAATCGTTCAAGCATGCGCGAGGAAGGCGGTATACGGCGGCTCGACGAGTCGGTACGCTCCGCCGTCTTGCCTTTTTCCAATCAAGCTTGCTACAATCTGATTACAGAAGAAACCCGGGAGACGCCGGGATTCGAGCATAGGGCAAGGGGGTGCAAAACATGCCGAAAAACACCGAGCAGGGCAAACTGCTGGCGCAGAACAAAAAAGCGTCCCATGACTACTTTATCGAGGACACTTACGAAGCGGGACTCGTGCTTACCGGCACGGAGATCAAATCGCTGCGCAAAGCGCGGGCGAATATCGGCGACGCGTTCGCGACGATCCGGAACGGCGAGGCTTTTATCCATAATATGCATATCAGCCCGTTCGAGCAGGGCAACCGCAGCAATCCGGACGATCCGACGCGCACGCGCAAGCTGCTGCTGCACAAGGTGCAGATCCGCAAGCTGATCGGCCAGTCCAAGCAGGAAGGCTACACGATCGTGCCGCTCAAAGTCTACGTCCGCAACGGCTACGCCAAGCTGCTGATCGGCCTCGGCCGAGGCAAGAAGCAGCATGACAAACGCGACACGGCCGCCAAGCGCGACGCGCAGCGGGATATCCAGCGGGCGCTCAAGTCGAGGCAGCGGTAAGCGGGTCGGGGATTGCCGTCGTTTCGATGCCTTTTGCGCCGCGGCTATAAGCAGGTGTCGGACGCTGAGCTTCCCGGCGGGCGGTCAGGGAATGATTTCTAGGTTTTACGCCGCATCGGACCGGGTAATCTACCTTTACACCGCGTAATGTGGTATAATCTAAGTCTGTGGGAAGTGCGCTGCACTCTCATGAGCAGTTCTTTCTTTTATGGAGGGAAAGGCTGCGCGAACTTGTGGTACAATGCGGCTCGTGCCGGAACCTCACGGTTCCCTGCGACGGCCCTTTAATCCGGAAGTTCCCTTTTTACGAAAAATGCACGCCGGCTTCCGTTTGGAAGGGCGCCATTTTTCCGATCAGGGGGCGTTTATGGATTCGACGGGGGTAGTTCGGGCATGGGTAGCGGGTAGTGGGGACGCGTCCGCTTTATCAACGCTAAAGCCTATTAAATGGCAAACAACAAAACAACTACGCTTTCGCAGCCTAAGAAACTGTGAATCGTGCTCTCGCTCTGCATCGCCCATGTGCCGGGATGAGGGCCCAACCTATAGTGGGATACGCCGGTTAGTCTCCGCCTGGGGGTAAACGGAAGAAGACAATCAGGCTGACCCGAAGGGAATCCGGTTACGGGGAGTTCCTAGGGTGACATCAAAACCGTGACTACACCCGTAGAAGCCTATGCTGCGTTATCTTCGGACAGGGGTTCGACTCCCCTCGCCTCCATATGTACCATCAGAAACGGACACCCACGGGTGTCCGTTTCTGTTGTTTGGATTCGTAGTGGTTGGTTGAAGGGCATGGTTGTGGGGTTTGTGGGACGGCTGACGATAAACAATAGGAAACTCTGATGGTATAGGTGGTGGTAGAGCCTATATACTAAAGGAAACTTTGTGCATAATTTACTGAAGAAGTTTTTACGTTTTGTCTTATGTATAGAGAAATCACTTTAAAGTGCAGTCGAAAGGAGAAAGAAATGCGATATTCGGAATTGTTACAAAAGTTACCGTATAAGACTCTCATGGACGTTAGGATGGAATTGATTCGTAAAGAATCAGGTTTTGAATTAATACGCTTAGCCGTACAAGATAAAAAAGAAGATTTTCAAGAAAGCATAAAAGATTATGGAGATATCGTCTTTGTTAAATTTCAATTACATATTGATTCATTGATAGAGGCGCTGAACGATTTTAGAGACAAGAAAAAATCTCATGTATTTATTCAAAAAAGAATTTTTTCTCATGTAATTTATTTTGAAGAAAGCCTAAATGATTTACAGTTCTTAGAGAATAGATTTTCAATAGGCCAGCAAGACAATCTTAAAACATTCGATAAACCCACAACTGTTATATTAAATCATTTTAGGCCATCTATGCCTCAGCAATCATACCGAATCAAACAGAAAAAAGGACTACCGCACTTTCCTACTCTTAAAGATGCAGAAATATTTTATCTCTTTGATTCTTTCAAAGAGTACCCCTCTGACTTACCATTTTTATATTTTAACTTTATCGACGATCGTACATGGATAGAAAGAGTTATAGTAAAAAATAATAATCTAGAAGTTTTTATAGAGGGAAGAGATGCGATAAAAAGTGAACTTAAAATATATGCTAAAAGCCCGGAACTAGTAGAAGTATTTAAAATAAGCGATAACAAAAAGGTTCAGATAAATTTAGAAGAAAAGCCGCAAGAGGTGTATCTTTATTTATGCCTTGAAGACGAAGTTATGGATTCACGTATTATATCCAAAATGAAGAGTGCATTTTTTGCACAGAATGATGTTTTTTTTGAAGATGATGATTCTAGGAATCTTGAAAATATAATTGAATCAAAGGGTGAAGGTTTGAATATAGAGTATAAAAAAGATAATGCAAATGATAAAAATGATAATATTTTAAAAAGTATTTGTGCATTCGCAAACACAGAAGGTGGCTCCATATATTTAGGTATAGATGACGATGGGAATTTTATAGGTATCGAAAATACTGATGCGGAAAGTCAAAAAATACTGAATGCTTTTGATGATCGAATTGAAGGTCATGTACTTATAAAGCCTTATATACATGAATGTAGGTTGATTTCTGGTACAGGTGGGCGAATTTTAGAAATTGAAGTGCAGGAATCTGACAATAAGCCTATCGCGCTTCGTAAAGATCATAAACTTTCTTATTATAAAAGGATAGGTGCAAGTAATCGTGTGATGCGACCGAGTGACTTAAATTATCTGATTCAGGTAGAAGCGCGAAAAATGAGCTTCGATAGAGTTGGATTAAGTAACCAAAATTTATTATAGAAAAGAAGTGAAAAATGAATGGATAGTAAAAGAAATGAAGACGAATCTAAGCTTCGAAATTTACCTATGATCCAAGAAGCAGAGAAGCAACTAAAAAACGCAGAAACTGCTCGAAAAGTAATAAAGGTATTTTCGCCATTTCTAAAAAAGTTTGGTATTGATGTTCAAAAAATCGCAACTCCTCTAGAAGATATAAAAAAGAAGTTCGGTAACTTAAATGAGTTTGCTACCATTCCTGACCGATTTAACGATACTTTTGCTGAGCGTGGATGGATACTTTATGACATGATGAATGTAGATATAGCGAGAGAAGCTTTACGAGTAGCAGAAACCGGAAACATTGATGATACTGAACAAGTTTTAGTTGAATTTTATGATGCAGATACGACAAGATTGTATTTATCTATGATGCAGGGGATTAAAGCATTTCGTCCAAGAATGCGCCTTGCGCACAAGGCTCTGATTGATTATGAAGAAGGAAGATACCATGCTTGTGTTCCTGTTGTATTAGCTCTTTTAGATGGATTAGTAAATGAGATTCATGAATCTAACAAAGGCTTTTTTGCAGAAGGTGTAGAATTTGAAGCCTGGAATTCTTTTGCCGCCCATAGTAAAGGGCTTGGACAAATTACGAGTGTTTTAAGGAAAGGTAGAAAAAAATCAACTAACGTTGAACAAATAACACTACCTTATCGAAACGGGATTCTGCATGGAAGAGATTTGGAATATGACAGTAAACTTGTAGCCGCTAAAACATGGGCAACCTTATTTTCTCTGAGGGATTGGGCCTTGAAAGTAGAAAAAGGTACAGACAAACCCCCTATTAAAGAACCAGAAAAAAGTCTACGCGAGAAGTTTGCAGGACTTTTAGAAACAAGTAGAGAAAGTAGTGAACTGCAAAAATGGCAACCGCGTGAAATCTCTTTAAATGAAAATTTTATATTTCAAGAAGACACACCCGAAATGATTTTGAAGACATTCTTAGAATTATGGATGAAAAAGAACTGGGGTAATATGTCTCAACTAATCTACTGGGAAAAAGTTGACGATAGCCCAAAGCTAAAGAAAGTTAAGCAAAAAATCGGGAATGCTGTATTAAAGGGATTTGAGATATTAAGCATAGAAGATACGGCGGCCGCTGTTACAAAAGTGGAAGTTGATCTGAAAATCGAAAAAGAAGATGTTACTTCAATTTATCGTCATACGTACACCTTAACGAACAGTGATGAGGCAAACAGATATGTTCGGAGAGGAAAGCCGGGATCAGCTTGGAAAATTGAGAACTGGAACTATCAAACAATCTTTTAAAATAGAAACGAGTTTTATGCTTACGATTTTTCGCGCTCTTCTTCTTGTTTTAGCAATCTGAAAAATTCGATCAAATCTTTTTTGTCTGCAATTAGACCAGAAGGATTACGCCATATGAAATTGTTGTCTTTTGAGTACACGTATTTTTCTGAGTCGTCTATTGTAAAGCTGTTCATCAGAGCAGTATCTTCGCGCGAAATATATTGCGCAGGCATTACTTCTTCAAACCGACCCAGCAACATAATATCTTTGCTCAAAGGCAGGGTTACTTCTGTATTCGAAACTCCAAATCCTGGCCCCCAAATGCCTTTCCCCTCTGGTGTCCAATGCAGATTTAAAGGAGAGTCAGAGCATACAAAATAACTATTCCTAGTATCGGCAAATAGCAATGTCCAGTTTCTTTTGAGTAAAAGAGGTATCAAAACATCTAACTGAGTAATCATATTTTGTAAGTACGTGTTATTTGAGAAGTTGATTTTATAACGAGATTCATCGTCTACAAAAGCTTTCATGTCTTCATAGCTTGTTACTCTTTTTTCGCCCTTTGTATTTTCCTGAACTTCTTTTATATAAGCTTCATATCTTTCCGGAGTTTGAAATAATAATTGACTCCATATACTAACTACTTCCTTCATCATTCCATCAAAAACTTCTCTTCTTGCGGGCACGCGACATGCTAGAAGGGCTACAAAACAGATGAAAATTTCATAGTCTTGATCAGCAGGTATTTGTTTTGTTTCTAGTACGCGTTTGATAACCGGAGCGGCCAAGTTCTCTATTTCGGCAAGTGCCTTTTCGAAATCGTCTGTCTCGTTGGCGGGTAAATCTATATTGTAAAAATCTTTTTTAAACGCTACATTTCGAGGCTTAGCTTCCCATTGCCTTCCCGTTTGATGATCCAATGCCCAAAGTTGATTGTTTTTAGAGCCTTGATTAGTAAAGCCAGCTAGATAAAATTGTGGTAAAAAGTGATGGTTACGTGCTAATTTATTTCCCATATCTATCCCTCGCTCGTTTTAATCGTTTATTTAAGCGATTTACAATCCGTAATAAATAAAAGGCATTTCTGTTTAAAGTAACGGTTATCAAAATTGAGATATTGAAAAGGAGTGAATGTAATGTCGGAAGAACAGAATACGGAAGAATTATTAGAAAGTATAAAGCCTTTATATACTGAAGCAACCAAAAAGGTATATCGAGAATCGTGGGAAGAATTTTTTAGAACGACAACAAGCGATGAGTTATTGATCGTTGTTCTAAGATCTCACATTTTCATAGAAAACGAAATAGAAAATCTGTTGAGTAAGTTTTCTATAAAGGTCGAGAAAACAAAACTCCAATTTTATATTCAGAAATTAGATTTGCTCAATAGCATTGGAGTCGTAGAGAAAGAGCTATATGACAGTTTGAGTTTTGTTAATCAGATTCGAAATAAGTTTGCGCATAGGCTTGATTACGAATTTAACAATGAAGTATATAATGATCTTTATTCTAAGCTTCCGGGAGATATGAGAAGTGAAATGGCTAAAGAGTTTTCTCCTGAAAAATTACGAACAAATGGATCGGATTATCTTGTTCCTATGCGAAGAGTGTTAGGCTCGCTCTGGGCTAAGCTAAAAGAAAAGTCGCTTGATTTATGGGGACGTGAAATATTTGCGATTGATGTTAGAACCCATATACATCAAGATGCGCATATTCATTTATCTCAATATTATGAAGATATCAAGAAATCATTAGAATCTACAGAAGATCAAAAGGAACAAGAATAAAATGAGTTTTTATTAAAAAAGTCTTTAACAGTGGTCCTCAATGTATCGGGAAATTTAATTCTTTAAATATAGGCCAGATTCTCGAAATTCTGAGTCCGCTTATTGTAAATCGGCTATTGGGTGTTGGTGATTTTTAAAAGAAACTTTTTCTCTAAGTACCTATTTAAGTCGTGCATGAACTTCGGTATTAGGCTGTTTATTCTTGCTCAGCTGGCATCAGTTCTGCTTTTACTTCTCACATCTATTTATCCGGCTTCATTCTATTTTGTAACCTACTTTGGCGAAAACACTAAAAATATCCTAACCTACTCGGCTTAAAACTCCAAAACACAAAAAGAGCAAAGAAGGCGTCCGCGTCTTCTTTGCTCTTTCTTCATTCTGCCGTTGTATCCAAACATCCATCCGCAGAAAGTCCGTCCCATCTGAATTGTACAGATGCATTGTCGTTGTATTGCATCAACCCTACTGCACTAAGTTACTCCTCCACCGTCGCTCCAGCCGCATATAACATCTTCAACGCTTCTTCATTGTAGTTCAACTTCGCCAGCGTAACGCCTTCATTCGGATCGGCACCATAATCGAGTAGCAACTGTAGAATGTCTAAATGCTCACTGGTGACAGCGGACTGCATTCCTTCGTTAGGATCGAGGCCGTTGTCGAGGAGATATTGGATGACATCGTAATGGCCGTCCTCAATAGCGTTATACAACGCAACAATATCGTCTTCTAACCTTGCACCGTTCTCCATCAGTAATACAACCATTTCATAAGGATCGTCGTTGAAGTTGATTGCCAGTGAAAGATTGCTGACGTAAATGGCATCTCCGCCGCCGTAGTTTGCGGCTTCGTTGACGTCGGCGCCTTCGGCGATCATTTTCTTTGCTTTTTCGAGATCGTCGTCTCTTATCGCCAAATTCAGCTCTGTGAACATACCGCCGTTGGATCGGTGTTCACCTGAACCTCCAAGCATACGCTCGATTGTCGAGCATCCGGCCAGCGTTGTTGTAGCCAACAGGATCAGACATACAACGAGCATTTTACGCATTGTCATGTTCGATGATTCCTTTCTCGTCAGCCTTGCAATTCATTGACAGTGACCTCGGAATGTATTCCGTAGTAATCGCCTCTACGGATACGGTCTTCCATTTTGGTCGCCATATTCAATAATACGATTGCAATAATCAGCAGGATAATGCCGATGAAGATGTGTTTGGCTTTTCTTTTTACGATTGCCACGATGATGTAGATGATGCTGGATACTTGAATGATTGCGCCGATCGCCTTCAACGCAAAAGCTGTTGTTTCCACGATTGTCCCCCTCTGCAATATTCGTTCGTATGCTTGTCCTTGGACTACGTACATCCGCAATCACAGGCGTTCTCCCTGCTTCTCCGCAGATTACAGATTGATGCGGCGGATCGAGTGAGTTGCAAAGTCGAAGAACAGAATGTTTCCGTTGCTGTCAAAAGTCATCTGGTCGAGCTGTGAAAGTGCTGTTCCATCTGTGTAGGTCAGGTCGTCGGCTTCGATGAATGTTTTTCTGCCACCGTCGCTTTTCAATTCGTAAACGTCACCGCCGAGCGCTCCGTACAATCTGCCTTCGTAGCCGGCGATGTTGTCGAAGGTTTCGGCTTTGTAGGAAGCGACAACGTCAACCTTCGCAGGGAAAAGCTGAATACGGTACAGCTTGTCGAGACTTGCAACGTTCAGCGTATTGCCCGATACAAAAGCGGAAGCATGGCTATCCAATCCTAGCGATTCATAGAGTACGCTGTCTGCAATCGGTTGCGGCTGTGCAGGTTCGGAGGCATTCAGTTCCGTTTCCCATACACTGGAGTATGTGCCGAGGCTGTAGACAGCAGAACCCGTATCCGTGAAAGTAAGAAAGTTAATCGCCGTATTGCGCCGAGTACGGTAATCATCTCGATACTCGCGATCCCAAGCAACGGCTTGTATGCCGGAAGTAATGTCGTAAATAATTGCATCGTCGGTCATCATATACATTTTGTTATCGGCGTTGTTGTAAGCGAGCTTGGTTGGAGTGACATACTTGTGGTCGATATGCTGGACTTTACCGTCGGCATCTTTGTAATCCAGATCGAAGCGGGAATCGACTTGGATCTTTTCAACGGAACCGTTCTTTGTATCCAGCTTGCGGATCAATACTTTGCTTTCTTGGTCGTCGAGAAAGTAAACCTGATTGTTGTTGTCTGCGGCCATGCTGACGACATGACGCAGGCGGGCTTTGCGCACCGGCCCATCTACATTTCCTTCTGCGCCGCCGATCAAGGTTTCGACTGTGAACTTGTCTGCGGCGGTGTCGGGAGTAGGTGTTGTTGTCGATGGACTGGACGGCGTTGTCGGCGAGGAAGGATTCGTTGCAGGAGGTGTCGTTGTACCCGGATTCATTGTTGTCGGATTGTTGCCGCCGATCTGTGTGTTATCGTTGCCATATTGATAGGCGCGCCAGAGGAGCGTTGCGGCTTCGGCGCGGGTAACAGGAGCCTGCGGGCGGAACGTCTCGTCTTGGTAGCCGGAAACAAGTCCGTTTTCAACGGCGACGGCGACGTAGTTTTTAGCGGATTCGGAAATGCCCGCGTAGTCCTTAAACATCGCTTGAATGAGACTGCGATCGGCGAGACGGTTGACGTCGTAGCCTTTGAGCTTGACGAGAGCGACCGTAATGTCTTCGCGTGTAGCGGGTTTGTCTGGGTTAAAAATGTATTGCCCATTGGCGATGCGGTAGCCGCTCAAATAGTCTTTGGCAGTCTCAACGAATGGCGATTCCCAATCGGTCGATTTGATGTCGTTGAACGAGGAATAGTTTACCTTGCTGGGCTTCAAGCCGGCCGCGCTGATCACGATCTTGGCAACCTCAGCTCTTGAAATAGGTTTGTCGGGCCGGAAGCGGCCGTCCGGATAACCGGCGAAGACATTGCGCGTGACCATCTCGCTGATGTAGGTGTTGGCCCAGTAATTTGAAGGTACATCGGAAAAGCTGACGGACGAAGCTGTTGTTGTAGGCGCGTCTTGCAATTCTTCTCCGTATTGCGGGAGTGCAGATGCAGTTCCTGATACATTAAAAGCGATAAATCCTGCGACAAGTAATGCCGAAGTTCTTTTCAATGACATGTAAATTCCCCCTGTAATCTTTTGGACGGTTTGAGAAACTCCTCAAATACAGCGTTATTATACTCTATATTACTCTTATAAGTGTAGTTAAATTTTAGTCAATGTTAGGATAAGAGTCTGTCATCCCCTCCAATAAGCTTGAGGTAGAGGTGATGACGTGGAAGATTTTATCCGTATGGTCGGTGAACAAATACGCAAGCATAGAAAACT
Organism: Saccharibacillus sp. CPCC 101409; assembly: GCF_030518235.1. Taxonomy (GTDB): domain Bacteria; phylum Bacillota; class Bacilli; order Paenibacillales; family Paenibacillaceae; genus Saccharibacillus. The sequence continues at coordinate 27,735 of NZ_JAULSA010000008.1, forward strand.
TAGAGGGCTGACGCAGGAACGGTTGGCGGAAATGTCCGGCTTGAGCTTTAGTTATGTGAGCGACGTCGAACGGGGAACACGCAATATTTCGTTGGAGTCGCTCGGCAAACTTGTATACGCACTAAGCATTAAGCCCGCACAGTTATTTGAGGATGTTAACGAGCGTATGAGTGCCGACGAAGAGTCTCGTTTGAAGTTGGAGTCCTTACATTCCCTTCTGGTTGATCGAACGCCGGAAGAGATCGAGTTCATTCTTAGTACTTCGCGAGAATTTCTAAAGACCATTGATCGGTCGCGCTCTTGACCAAAAATAATCGCCTGTAGGCCGAAAAAATGCACACATTTTCTCTTGGTACCACCTTGTATATATAGAAAGGGGTGGCCTGCCGTTTCATGCCCCACCCCTATTCTCAGGACCGTTTCTTACTGGCTGTTGCCGGTGAGTGACGGTCCTTTTTTTGTTATACGCAAAACATCTAACTCGAAAGTAGTGATGCCGAAACGCAACGATCTGGGCAATCGCATTACCCAAACATCATTGTAGGTATTCCTTGCCACACGCAAACAACAGCCTGCTTCTTATTGAAGCGGGCTATTTGCGTTGGGCAAAACAGAGAGAACGCCGGTGGTGAGAGAAGCCGGAAACAGGGAAGGGAGAGATTGTAATGAGCGAAAAACGAGAGCTGTCTGCGGACATGCAAACCCTGTTGAAGCAACTGGTTGTGAACGGAGACATTCGTATGGCTGGAACGGTGTTGTATGCCTATTGCCGCCGGGCGTACCAGGTGAACGATGAGACAGCCGCACGCTGGATGGTGGCTTATTTCCGCCGCGAGTTTCCGCAAGAGATGAAGCGGCACGCAAGCAAATTGTCGGGATTGTAAGACTACCAAATGAAGGAGGAGAAGAAGATGACGTTTGAGTTTTTGAAAAGAAGCGAGGAGAAGGAGTACTTGGGTTATTGCGAGTGCAAAGGGTTCGTTTATTCGGTATGCAAAGGCAACGGTCGGTATGAAATCGTGGCATTGAACGACGGGGATGTAGAGACGTTGATTACGTATGTTGTGAGGCAAGGGAACGGTGTGCTGTGAGCTGTTGCTTGACTTCTGTCGGCGTTGTAAAAAGACAAGGTCAAATCCTGTCACAAAAAGAAAAGGCCGCCCACGAAGGCGACCCAGATAAAATTCAACTGGCTTCATCATAAACCAAACATACAAAGCATTCAAGGGGAGATCACGTTGATCTTCCCTGTTTGCATTTTAAAGGAGAATGGAAAGCATGAACGTTCAAATGCAGATGATCCGCCCACTGTTTGCAAGAGCTATCGGTCAGCAAAAGGACTCAGCCGTTGTAGTCGCACTTTTTGAAAACTACGCTACGCTTACGGAATTGATGAATACATCAGAACACGAGCTTACACGTATCAAAGGAATCGGACCGGCAATGGCTCAGCGTATTCTGGCAACTATTCAACTCACTCAAAAAATCAATGCACCTGTATACGGACAACGTTACACCATTCGCAGTCCAAAAGATGTAGCTGACTTATTGATTCCTCAGATGAAGTGGCTGACGCAGGAACACTTTGTGATCCTTACACTCAACACTAAGAATATTATGATTGGATCGCCGCAGACCATCTCTATTGGCTCTCTAAACGCCGCGATCGTGAAGCCGCTGGATGTCTTCAGGATCGCTATACAACGCTCGGCGGCCTCAATCGTCTGCGTTCATAATCATCCGAGTACAGACCCTACTCCGTCGCAGGAAGATCGGAATGTTACGGCTCTACTCGTGGAGGCCGGGCGACTGATGTCGATTGAGGTGTTGGATCATGTTATTATCGGCGGCGATTCATTTTATTCGATGAAGGAGAATGGATTGATGTAAGAGAGATTATTAGAGTATATAAGAAGCCGCTTATAGTACGGCTTCTTATAATCTTAATCTATCCAATAAATCTCTTCCTCAAAATCGATTTCAGAATAATCGTCCAACGACAAAGGAAGTAACTGTTCAGGAGCCGAAGCATCTTTTTGAAGCACTGTTTTCAGGAGAGTGATATTTCTATGAAAACTACTCTTGGACTCATTTTCTTTAACAAAGGCTTCGCCGTAAGCTTCAATGTTATACAAGAGTGCAATTAAGCAATCTTCTTGTCTTTTGTTCAATCCATATTTTTTTATTTTTTGATGGGAGCTACGAACGTCTGATAGTTGAACGATACTTTGCCTTTGTAGTTCAAGAAGTCCCTTGTTTAAAATTTCGTGGGCAAAGGACTTTGTTAGCAGTTTCTTTACTAACCGTGTGTTGTTACTCTGTCGATAAATTTCTTGCTGGGACAATTCGATCTCATAGCGTAAAACTCCTTTGCTATCTTTCAAAGCTGAATTTTTATTGCTGTGTTGTTTTGTACGTTTTACCTCACGGTTTTTATCGTACACTTTTTCCTTTCGTGTTCGTGCTCTCCATTCTACAGTTTCCACTTGAGGGCCGCCCCGTTCAAAATAAGCTTGTTGCTTATATTTGGGCCGGCTCAACTGAGAATAACTTTTAAGATAGGCTTGTACATGCTTACCTACATTGAAGTTCTTGCATACATGTAGTTTGATAACTTTCCATTGTCGAATAGGTGGAATGTCTTTTGTGGACATATGTAACTGCTTCGCTACATACCTGCGTAGTTTCTTATAGAAGGAAGCAACATCTGCTTCTGTTATCTCATCTACATTGTTTCCATATAGGAACTTTGGAATCGAGACTTCAACTTTTATAAAAGCTTTTGCTGGATCTTTATCGGAGAGTGAGTACCTTATATAAGGCATCGAAGACTTCGTCTTTTTTCGTCGAATTGTTTTAAACGTGCTGATATGTTCTTTAATTCCATTGTGCTGAAGACTTGTGCCTGTACGTTCCCAGTCTATGGTTGACAGATGTTTCTGGCATATTGCAGGGATTGAGCACCTTATTGCTATAGTATCGAACATTATAAACGTACACCGTCCTTATAAATGTCCCGTTAAAGGGGTACTTGTTATACGTATTACAGACAAAACCAAAATGATAAACCCATTGTACAACTAATTATCGAAATTTAAATACATATTGAAAAATAAATTAATTGAGTTATGATTAAAATAATACGAATTGAAGGAGCCAACTAATGAGTGATGACAATGCAATCGAATTGACTTGGAATGATTACGCGGAGTTAAGTACGTTGAATATCGGTGGAAGAGTTAGATATATACGCAATATCTTGCTGAAGACATACGGAAGAGAATACAGCGGACAAAGTTGTGCCAACCGCATTGGTGTATCTCAATCTAATTTTGTGCATCTGGAGAAAAACTCTCAGGATATTCCTTCGAAAACGTTGCGTGCAATAAGCAAAGATTTCAATGTAAAGATGGATATCTTCTTTGATGATTTTTATGAAGATGAATATGTACCAATCATAATTCGATCACGAAATTCAAAATTAGAACAACATACAAATAGCTTTATAGCAGATGATGAAGATGAAATTGATAGCGGCAATCCGTGTGAAGAAAACGAGTATGTACTCATTACGGTTGCATATTTAAAGGCAACGAATGGGGATCGTAGACTTATTTTCGAAACTAGATCTAATCAAAAATACACACGGGAACAGACTGCTGTTGTTCTCGCCTCTATTATGCAAACAGTAGAAGGTATGGATTTCGTCGTCGATCCTGAAGAAGCAGTCTCAAAACTCGAAACTGCATCCTCTTTTACGCCAATATCGCAAGCGTACAAAGCAATCAGAAAGCATGATTCAGAAGAACTCTACATCTGGATTCCAAGTAAAGCTTTTAATGAAAGTACAGAGCGATTGAATCAATTAGGAAAGCAATACACAAACACACTAATCAAATAGCTTAATAAACAATATTGATGACCTCAAAAGCCTGATCTTCTACTGAAGATCGGGCTTTTTTGCGTTGCAATCATTTAATCTTTATTTCTTTGAAAGGAGGTGATTCAAGTGTAGCTGACTGCGTGCATCATTTTGTCGTTGTCGTTGTCGTTGTCGTTGTCGTTGTCGTTGTCGTTGTCGTTGTCGTTGTCGTTGTCGTTGTCGTTGTCGTTGTCGTTGTCGTGTCAGAAATGCCTCACTCATCAAACAAGGAGAACATACAAATGAATGTCGTAACCTATCTTCGCGTATCTTCAGAACAACAAGCAGAGCGCGAACTCTCAATCCCTGCACAACGAGAAGCATTACAACGCTATGCAGATGAACGCGGATGGAATATCGTTGCAGAATACATTGACGAAGCTCGATCTGCAAAAACAGATGAACGTCCTGCCTTTCAACAAATGATTAGCATCGCACAAAAAACGAATAAAACTTTTGAAGCTATTGTCGTCCACAAGTTCGACCGATTCAGTCGCAGTCGTGCAGATCACGCAATCTACAAAGCTTTGCTCAAAAAACAAGGTGTTGCTGTTGTATCCGTATCTGAACCTATTGAAGCAGATACCCCACATGGTTTTCTATTGGAGTCGATGCTCGAAATCATTAGCGAATTCTACAACGTCAATTTGCGGCACGAAACATTGAAGGGGATGCGTGAAAACGCCACTCAAGGATTTCATTGCGGAGGACGCGCGCCGTATGGTTATCGTCTGGATCGTCAAGGACGCAAAGTGAATTACAAGCTCGGACCGAACGAAGAAGTTGTTGTCGTCAGACGAGCCTTTGAATTAGCGGCGCAAGGCTACGGAGGCAAGAAGCTTGCCAAAGAGTTGAATGTCTACAATACAGACTTACAGAAGCGCTGGTCACCTTCCACAGTGCTGTCCATGCTTCGCAATCCCGCTTATCTGGGTCATCGCGTATGGAATCGCAAAGCAATCGCGGAAGCGAAGCGTAATCCTGAAGAGAAATGGATTGTCACAAAAGACACGCATCCCGCTATTGTTAATCAGAAAGTATGGGATGCGGCGCAAGCTTCGCTCGATTCACGCAAACACAAATCCAACTGAATAGAAGTCGTTTTCCAAGCAGGTATATCGGTCATCCGGTATACCTGCTTTTTTTATGCCCAAATTTAAGCGCAGGGAGAGATTTTCAATGAAAGTAGCTATTTATGTAAGAGTATCGTCGGATCGCCAGGCAGAGAAAGAGCTGTCCATTCCGGCGCAACAAAAAGCGATCCATCAATATTGTCAGGATAAAGGTTGGATTGTCGTCAGTGAATTCATTGAAAAGGGGAAAAGCGCGAAGACCGATGATCGTCCCGAATTTCAGAAAATGATTGCGATAGCGAAACGTTCGAATTGTCCGTTTGAAGCTGTGGTCGTGCATAAGTTTGATCGGTTTTCTCGCAAGCGCGACGATCACGTTCTATACAAAGCGCTCCTCGCGCAACACGGGGTCAAAGTCATTTCGATCACCGAGCAGACGGAAGCGGCGACGCCGCAAGATATGCTTTTAGAGGGCATGTTGGAAGTGATCTCGGAGTTCTTCAACGCCAACCTTGCAACTGAAGTTCGCAAAGGAATGACGCAGAACGCGAAGCAGGGCTACAACAACGGGGGCACGCCGCCTTATGGATATCGCACAGAGCATATTGCACTGGGTCATCAGAAAACGAAAACCGTCTGGGTGCCGGGAGCGCGCGAAGAAATCGACACGGTGCGATGGATCTTCAATCAGTATGCGTTTGAAGGCAAAGGGTATCATCGTATTGCTTCAGAATTGAACGAGCGCAAAGTGCCGACGCAAAAAGGAGGAACTTGGTCGACAAGTACGATCCGCGCAATCATCTTCAATGAAACGTACATCGGCCGGAAAGTATGGAACAAACAGGACTATCAGACAAAAGGGAAGAAGTGGCGCGATCGTTCCGAATGGATCATCACCGAAAATGCGCATCCCGCAATCATTACCAAAGAACTGTTTGACCAATGCCAGACAGTGGCAAAGCAACGACACAACGGCGGCGGCGAAACACATCGGGCATCAGGTAAGCCAGCATCACCTTTTTGGCTTCGGGGAATGATGGTGTGCGATAAATGCGGCACACGCATGGTCGGCAATTCAACGTCATCACGCACAAAAAGCGGCGGACAGAAATATTACGTTTGCGGCGGCTATTTGCGTAAAGGGAAAGAGTTCTGCCCGTATATCGGCTGGCGCAAAGAACGCATCGAGGAGATTGTGACCAACAAACTGCGTACGACGTTGATGCGGCTGTTGATGGACAATCAGTTGGAGGAAGAAATTCGATTGTACTACGCTGATCAGCACCGTCATTCGATTCAGCAGGCCGTGAGTTTGGAAGCGGAGATTGGATTTTTGCAGAAACGGATACAGACTGTTGAAGCAGATATGCGAAGCGGAAAAGCAAAGCCTTATCATCAGGAGATCTTGGATGAGATGCAGGCGGAGTTATCGGAAAAGACAACGGAGTATGATGCGGTTAAAGAGACGGTCGGCGACGTTGTGATTCCGGAAGAATACATTGCGTCGGTGAAGTACGATATGCAGACGTTGATTGGCTTGTTGGATGCAGAAGTTCCGAATCCCCAGATGTTGACAGTGGGTGAGGAAGTTTGTGGCGGAGGTGAAGGTAGAAAGGGAGACGAAACGAGCCTACATTACAATAAACTTTGATAACGAAGATAGAGTACTGCTTCAAAGAATTATTGTAGCAGAGATGTAAAGCATTTTATATTAGCCGGTGATCGTATGATGCAAGAATGCAATCAATCACCGGCACATTTGTTTAATCAAATGCTATTTAGATCTTTGAAAAATCATGATTGCTAAATACTAAATTAAACGATCCTGTAGAGAGTTGTATAAAAAGTCTTGGGAGGTATCTTTGCTTTTGAAAAAGTTTTGATACATGCATTTTCTGATTTCTAACTCAAATATTTTGATTATTGACAAGAGAAAATGTTTTGTATATAATAACTATACAAAATATAATATAATCTCAATTAGAATTCATACTTGGAGTTGTACTTCCAGATCGAAAGATCGAAATGTGCCTTGTAAATTTGGAGTTGTACTTCCAGATCGAAAGATCGAAATGTGCCTTGTAAATTTGGAGTTGTACTTCCAGATCGAAAGATCAAAATGTACAATGATTAAGAAAAGACAGCCGATTTGGCTGTCTTTTCTTATATTCTGAAAGGAGAATGTTCTCATTGAATACAGAGAAAAAATCAGAGGATTTAGCGAATAATACAAAAGAAATAGAATCTGTTTTTGAAGAAGGAAAAGTTAAATTTTTTCGGATGAGTCAAAACTATAATAATTATTTGCGAAGAATAGATCATAAAATTGAAATGAGTCATAAAGAAGGAAAGTCTAGACCAAGTGTTTCCGTTGGTATTATGTTAAACGGTATTAACTATATTATCCCCCTCACCTCGCAGTATGATTCGAATTGGAACAATCAAATGACCTTTAAAGTTAAGGAACTACAAAAGCAATCAGATGATTCTTATAAAGAAGTGGTTATTTCTTGTTTAAAAATTAACAATATGCATCCAGCATTAGAATCTGAACTTGAATACATAGATTTTGAAAAACAGACTAATGAAAAATACAAAAGACTCTTATTTGCTGAATATGATTACATAAAAAATAATATTGAGGTTGTTACAAAAAAAGCCACGCAAGTTTATAAGAAAGTAACAAAATCAAAGCTTGCTGTTTTTGTAGACAATTCTGTTGATTTTTCTAAGCTAGAGAGTGAATACAATAAATATGATCCTTCTTTAATTTATGAAGCGCCCGAACGGTCATAGAGGTTTTAAATAGTATATCAAGAGTTATCTTCGAATGGTCAGTTTTTATTTATAGTCATAGACTAAGGATAATTATGCTGAAAGAACAATACTAGGCCTATATAAAGTCTAAACTCCGTAGCTTATACTCTTCGAAACTTTTACTGCGTCGTTTAGGTTCTATATATGACTAATGAGACCGCACTCTTAGGTGGTCTCATTTTGTTGTACCAAGTTATATAGCTAGATTTTTTTGAAATTATATTGTAATATATGGTATAGAACTAAATTTAGGGAGGTGAGATCATGGGTAAAACTTTCACAGATAAATTTGGAAACGAAATTGATATTATTCCAAGAGAAACTTCGGTTCGCACTGACGAAAATATTCTTACTGGTAAGGTTTCAAGGTATATCGTTGAAGTTGAAGATAGAGCTTATGAAGTTGATTCTGAAATGTATGAAGCTGTTGAAAAAGAAATCAATAAATAAGAAACTGTGATGCGTGCTCTCGCTCAGCATCGCCCATGTGCCGGGATGAGGGCCCAACCTATAGTGGGATACGCCGCTTAGTCTCCGCCTGGGGGTAAACGGAAGAAGACAATCAGGCTGACCCGAAGGGAATCCGGTTACGGGGAGTTCCTAGGGTGACATCAAAACCGTGACTACACCCGTAGAAGCCTATGCTGCGTTGCCTTCGGACAGGGGTTCGACTCCCCTCGCCTCCATATGTACGATCAGAAACCATCAGCCGTAACCGGGTTGATGGTTTCTTTGTTTATGATATAAGTAGGCTTAATAAAAAATGGAGGGCGACTAGAATGATGACGGATCGGGACCAACTTCAAGAAATTTTGAAAAAAGCGAATCAGTATGCGCGTAAACAGGCAAAAGAATCAGGAGTCTCCCTTTATTATATGAAAGATAACAAGCGGATTCGTGAAGATGCGCAGGGCAAGAAGTTTGAGATCATTTTCGATCAAGCCGGAAACCGGCAGGAATTTGAATTTCATGAATAGACAAAAACCGGTCATGACGGTTTTTGCGGGAACAAATGGTGCAGGAAAGAGTACCCTCAGCCTGCAAATGAGAGAGCAGCTGGGCGAACTCGTTGATCCGGACCAGATTGCTCGAACATTAAAGCTCGAAGACCGCAGGAGTGCAGACCTGTCTGCGGGTCGGCAATCCGGCAAGAAGATACGTTCTTTGATTCAAAGCAGTAAAAACTTTGCAGTAGAAACGAACTTATCCGGCACTTTTGTTCTAAAACATACGCAAATTGATTTATCAGGCGGAATTTATAGCGGATTGGTCCAAAAGTGTTATAGATGACTATATGTACAAACAGTGAGATCGTCTAAGAAGACGGTCTTTTCTGTATTTCGATGAGTATTATTTTTGAATAAACGTTAGTTATCGATATTGAAAAATCGAAAACTAGATGTAAAATAGAAACACAAGGAGATGATAAACATGTCCAAAGGAATATATGAATATTCACATCGTCAGATCGAACTGGCATTCGCGCAAAAAGACGAGCTGTATATTGAAAAAGAGACGGACTATATTTTCACTAAGATCCTGGCTCTGTTGTCGACTCTTTTTTCGGACAAACTTGTCGGTATCAAAATAAGCAATGAAGAGTTTAAATACACCGATGAATATCTTTTCTCTTCTAAGCATAAAAAGAACCTTTTTAAGTGGCTGGAGCGTCTGTCTGCCATGCCTTTACCGGCGAATAATTTGGACTTTGGAAAGCTCAAAATCGATTTTGAAACCTGGTATTACGATCTTGGCGGTACCTCGATTGAGTTTATCTATCATGAAGATTATTTACTCAAACCGAAGGATGCAGCCGCGATATTGGGCATTTCAAAAGTCACGTTAAACAAATATATCAAGCAAGGTTTGGAGTGCATGGATAATGGATCTCAAAATAAGATTCCCAAACATGCGGTTGAATTGATGCGAGATCCGGTTTACTCCATTCGTATGCAAATCAATCATCAAAAAAAGAAAATGCTTGAGCAAACCCCGGCAGATCGCTTAGTGGACATCAACCGCGAGATTACCGATTTACAATTGAAATATAGCAAAAAAACTTATCAGGAAGCCTTCACCGTTCATGAAAGCGAACTGGATGATCCAATTGATTTATATCGCTGGAAAGACCTTACCGAAGAAATGGACGAAATCCTTAGAATAGCGGGAGAGGAGAAAGGGTTTTGAAGTATACGGACAACGATACACTTCTTCTGCCCGCAGACATTAATGAAATCTTAGAGGATTTTGGATCGCTTTTGGAAAATCACACCGGTTTTAAAGATAGAGAATCGATCTATGGCAGCTATAAACGGGATAGAAAATCATTGCTCGTTATTTTCCCCTTGAAAGCTCATCCTGTTCACGGAATAACCGGGTTGAGAGCCTATGAGAAATACGATGATAAGGGATATGTTACAAAGCACGAGTACCGGTGGATGATCATTGTGCCAAAGCAGGGTATACAACTGCATCACATAACATCCTGGGGAAATGAGCCCCATGACGATCCCAATACACCGCAAGAATACCGCGTAAATTCGGAGCCTCACCATCACCATTACGATCCAGTGGATAGAAAGAATCGCTGTGATAATTGGGATGTCAGATGTTTAAGGGATACTTTTGAATTCGTTAAACCGTATATCGAAAGCGGAGAACCCTACACAGGTCGCCGTTATACGAAAACAGAATAAGTGGCAAAGATAACATCAAAACCGTGACTACACCCAGCGCAGCTTGGCTATATTCACTTATTTTCGGACAGGGATTCGACTCCCCTCGTCTCCATATGTACGATCAGAAACGGCCATGAAACCAAAACTATCAATCCAATCAATGATCTGATATCATGCTCATAATCACCAAAATCCATCCAATCGGAAGGAGTTTTTGCAATGAGTTCAATGATCCGAATCGTTATTGTGATTCAGTCAGACTACGACCGGGCAGAAAGCACGGGGGCCGAGGAAACGTTCCGGGTTGCGGCGGTATATGGGTATAATGCGGACGAGCACGAAACGGACCTGTCCAGCCGAATCGATCCCGATAAAGAGTATGGTTCGACCCGGGAAGCAGCCAAAGACCTGGGTTTAAACCCCGACGCCATAGATATCGAAGAAGAATATGAAGAGAAATAGCTGCGCCATGCAAGAAACATCAATCCGCCTTATGGGTACCGTCATCCAAATAGCCCTTCAACACCCAAACGTAGCCGTCCTCCTCACTGAGGCGGAAAAGCGGCTCGCCGACTACGAACAGCGCTTCAGCGCCAACAACGCCCGCTCCGACTTGATGCGGATCAATCGTCAAGCCGGCCGCAGCCCGGTCTCCGTCGACGCCGATCTGTTTGAACTCATCCATATCGGCCAAAAAGAAAGCCTGATCGCAGACAGCCTGCTGAACATCGCGATCGGTCCTTTAATCAAGGCCTGGCGGATCGGTTTTGCGGATGCCAGACACCCGTCCGACGCCGCGATCCGAGAGTGCCTGCAATTGATCGACCCGCGCGGCATCATGCTCGACGAAGAACGTCAGTCCGTTTTTCTGCAAAAGGAACACATGGAGATCGACCTGGGCGCGCTGGCAAAAGGGTATTTCGCGGATAAAATCGTCGCTTATTTCAAGCAGCAAAACGCAGCGTCCGGCTTTATCGACCTGGGCGGCAACGTTTTGACTTTTGGCAATAATCCTGCGCACGCAGACGGTTTATGGAGAGTCGGCATTCAGAACCCGCGGCTGCCGCGGGGGAACTTCGCTATCCTGCTAAAAATTCGGAACCAGTCGATTGTCACGTCGGGGATTTACGAGCGGAAGCTGGAGATTTCGGGCAGGCCGTATCACCATATTTTCGACAGCCGAACCGGCTATCCCGTGCAAAGCGATGTGGCGAGCTTGACGATCGTGTCGGAGGAGTCTTTGGCCGGAGAAATCTGGTCGACCCGTTTGTTCGGCAAAAGCGCGGTGGAGATCATTCGCACGCTCAATATGGTCGACGGAATCGAAGGCGTGGTTATCACCGATGGGAACGAGCTGGCGGTTACGAGCGGTTTGCATCCATATCTTGAACGCACGTAATAGCAAACAAAGCGACCAGATCTTTTTCGACCGGAGACAGCGTTTTATTTTTGGCATGCGCAATAAAATAGTCGATCGACAGCAAATCGAGCGGCAGCGGAAGCAGGCGATAGCCTTGCGGCGTTTCCGGCGGGCAGATGCTGTACGGGACAAAAGCCACGCCTGCGCCTTTTTTGGCCAGCTCCAGAATTGTGTAGATGTTATGGCTTTCCAGCACGATATTCGGCTTGATCTTGAACTTCTGAAACAGATGGTCCAGCTGCCGGCGAATCGAAGAGCCTTTTTTGGTCAGCACAAGCGGCTGTTGCAGCAGGGTTTTGATGTCGAGTCCAATGTCTTCCGGCGTTTCCGAATGTGCGGCATAGAAGCTTGAGCCGTCCGCAATCACCGCGTAGTACCCGTGAGGCCCCCAGGATACCACGTCCAGGCTTGGCGAGAGCGTCTCCGGGTTCTGGCCGATAAAAAAGTCCAGCTCGCCGTTCATGGCGCGCATTTCGTTCGTTTCCGAGAAGTCTTCGCGAATTTCGATCCGGATCGACGGGTGCTTTTCCAGAAAGCCCGGCAAAAACAGCGGCAGCAGATACGTTCCCAGACTGGACAGAATACCGATCTTGATCGTGCGGGTATCCTGCGTCGAATATCGAGATATCTTTTGATGAAATTGTTCCTGGGCCAGTTCGAGCGACATGAGGTACTCGTAATACAGTTTGCCGGCTTCGGTCAGCTGGATCGGGGAAGTCTGGCGATTGAGGATCTCCGTGCCGATTTCTTGTTCGATGCGCTTGATCAGCTGCGTCAGATAAGGCTGCGACACATACAGATCTTTGGCGGCTTTGGTATAGCTTCCGTGTTTGAGGATCGAATCGAGGTAATGGAGGGTATGGGACGAATCGGTCGAAGTCATGGCGATTACCTGCTCTCTTATGAAAGATGGGATAAGAGTTTTATTATGGCCCGATAATAGAATGCGTATTTCACAAAAGCATTTTTTCATACTAAAATCGATTTGTAAAGGGAAGCGGGAAGAAGCTCTATTTTTTTACTCTTGCTTGTGCATTTATTCACAAATAACGGAAAGGAAGAACACTATGAAACTGATTGCTATTGTAGGCACGAACTCGAATACATCGACGAACCGCAAACTGCTGCAATTTATGAGCAAGCATTTTTCTGCAAGGGCCGAGATCGAAATTTGCGAAATTAAACAAATCCCTGCTTTCGACGAACCCGAGGACAAATACGCGCCGAAAGAAGTGCAGGAGCTGTGTGAACGAATCGCGGCGGCGGACGGCGTGATCTTTTCGACTCCGGAGTACGACCATACCATTCCCGCGGCTTTGAAAAGCGTGATCGAATGGATCTCGTATACGACCCGTCCTTTGATCAACAAACCGGTCCTGATCGTGGGCGCTTCGCACGGCCTACTCGGGACTTCACGGGCTCAAACGCATCTGCGTCAAATCCTGGATGCCCCGGAACTCAAAGCCCGCGTGCTGCCGAGCTCGGAATTTCTGTTGGGGCATTCGCTGAACGCTTTCGACGAAGAAGGAAACCTGGTCTATGCCGATAAACTCAAGGAACTCGACGAGATCTTCGAAGAATTTCAATTGTTCGTCGAGATCAACAACCGGCTGGTCCAGGACCATTCGTTCAAAACGGAGCAGAATAAAAAGTTCACATGGGAACAAGCGAGTCAGGGGGGCGGGGTTCAATGAAATTCATCGGGATCGTAGGCACCAACGCGAAGAAATCTTATAATCGCCAATTGCTGGCTTTTATGCAGTCTCATTTTAGCGCCAAAGCGGAGATCGAAATCCTGGAATTGAAAGACGTCCCGATGTTCAACGAATCCGAGGATCAATCCCAAACTCCGGTGATCCAGAACTTCAATACCAAGATCATCGAAGCGGACGGAGTCATTATCGCCACGCCGGAGCACAATCATTCCATTCCTTCCGCGCTTAAAAGTATCCTGGAATGGCTGTCGTACAATCTGCATCCGCTCGACGGAAAGCCCCTGATGATTGTCGGCGCCGCTTACGACGTTCAAGGTTCGTCGCGCGCTCAGCTGCACCTGCGCCAGATCCTGGACGCGCCCGGCGTAAACGCCAGCGTGATGCCCGGTTACGAATTCCTGCTGGGCCGCGCGCACGAAGCGTTCGACGACGCGGGGAATATCCAATCGGAACGGACGGTGGATTTCCTGGAAAGCTGCTTCTACCGGTTTATGCGCTTTGCCAGGGTCGCCAATCTGCTGAACGTCCCCGAAGAAGTCGCGTTCGAACCGGGCACGTACAGCGTCACCGCGCCCGGGCACAACGGCGATCTGCCGATGACCGTGGAGCTGAGCTCGACCCGCATCGAGAAGATCGATATCGACACGTCGGGGGAATCGCAGGGGATTGCGGATGTGGTGTTTACCCGGATTCCGACGCAGATCATCGAAGGCCAAACGCTGAACGTGGATATTCTGTCGGGGGCGTCGGTGACCAGCAGCGGCGTGATCGACGGGGTGTCGAAAGCCGTCAAGATGGCGGGCGCCAACCCGGATGTGCTGAAAAAGCGGCCGAAAGCCGACAGCGCGATCAATCACGGCGACGAGGAGTACGAAACGGATGTGATCGTGGTCGGCGCCGGTGGCGCCGGACTGGCCGCGGCGGCGAGCGTGCTCCAGCAGGGCAAGAATGTGATCATCGTCGAGAAGTTCCCGGCGATCGGGGGCAACACCGTACGGACCGGCGGTCCGATGAACGCCGCCGATCCGCAGTGGCAGCGCAAGTTTGCGGCGATCCCGGGCGAAGGGCACACGCTGCAGGAACTGGCGGCGATCGCCGAAGAACAGGTGGATGCCGAGTATCTGGCGGATTTCCGGATCTTCAAACAGCAGGTCGCCGATTACCTCGACGAAACGAAAAACGGTAAAGAATTTTTGTTCGACTCCGCTATTTTTCACCGGATGCAGACGTACTTCGGCGGCAAACGGACCGACCTCCGGGGCAATGCCATCCACGGGCAGTACGATCTGGTCAAAGTGCTGACGGATCGGGCGCTGGAATCCGTGAAATGGCTGGAAGAACTGGGCGTCGAATTCGACTACAACGACGTCACGATGCCGGTCGGCGCGCTGTGGCGCCGCGGCCACAAGCCGGTCAAGCACGAAGGCTATGCGTTCGTCGCGGCTTTGGAGCAGTTCGTCCGCGGCAGCGGCGGCCGGATTATTACCGATACCCCGGTCGAGCGGCTGATAATCGAAGCGGACGGCCGGGTAAGCGGGATCGTCGGGACCGGAGTCGCCGGCCAAACGGTTACGGTTCATGCGAAAGCGGTCGTGCTGGCTTCCGGCGGCTTCGGGGCCAATACGAAGATGCTCAAGCAGTACAACACGTTCTGGAGCGAGATCGACGACGAGATCAAGACCTCCAATTCGCCGGCGATTACCGGCGACGGCATTCGGCTCGGCCAGAGCGCCGGAGCCGATCTGGTCGGCATGGGCTTCTCGCAAATGATGCCGGTATCCGATCCGCAGACCGGGGCTTTGTTCAGCGGACTTCAGGTGCCGCCGCAGAACTTCGTCATGGTCAACACACAGGGCAAGCGCTTCGTAAACGAATACGGCAGCCGCGACCAGTTGTCGATCGCCGCGATCGACAACGGCGGATTGTTCTACCTGATCGCCGACGACAAGATCAAAGAAACCGCTTATAACACCAACCAGGACAAGATCGACAAGCAGGTGGCGAAAGGCACCCTGTTCCGGGCCGATACCCTGGAAGAACTGGCGCGGCAAATCGGCGTGGAACCCGCGACTTTGGTCGATACGATCGCCAAATACAATTCTTACGTCGATCAGGGACACGATCCGGAATTCGGCAAAAGCGCGTTCGACCTGAAAGTCGCGACCGCTCCGTTCTATGCCACGCCGCGCAAACCGGCCGTTCACCACACGATGGGCGGCTTGAAGATCGATACGCAGACTCACGTCCTGAACGAATCCGGACAGATTATTCCGGGACTGTACGCGGCCGGCGAAGTTGCGGGCGGCATCCACGCCGGGAACCGGCTGGGCGGCAACTCGCTGACGGACATCTTTACGTTCGGCCGGATTGCCGGCAGCACCGCGATCGCGGATCACGCCTCCGCCGCGGATGGATTAACCGTGCGGCGTTAAACGGAATGCTAAACCAAACGCTAAACCAAATAGACCCTCTCGACCGTAAAGGCCGAGAGGGTCTGTTTGGGTCTGAAATAAAGAAATCGAAATAGGTATTGAAAACGGAACTTGGTTCCGTTTATAATGCAGGCATAGCCTCGCTTCCGATTGTCTTTGACACAACTGGGCGGCATTGGGCATAAATCGATTCAAAAAGGAGCTTACTATGATGATGGAAACCAGTAACAAGGGCAGCGCGCCTGTTTCGATATTCTCGGTAAAGCCGATCGTGCTATCGGCTCCGGGTCGTGGCGAGGATTTGCAGGTGCGGGTATCCGCGCCCGCGGCGGGAAGCGATTTGCCTATTATTATTTTCTCGCACGGCTTTGGTTTATCGTTGGACAGCTACGGCCCGTTGGTCGACTTCTGGGTTGCTCACGGATTCGTGGTCGTTCAACCCACGCATCTCGACTCGAAGACCCTGAATCTTGCTCCCGACGATCCCCGTACGCCGCAGATCTGGCAGTTCCGGGTCGAGGACATGAAGCGCATTCTCGACCGGCTTGATCTCCTTGAAGCTTCCGTTCCCGGACTCGGTGGACGCCTCGATCGTGGTCGCATCGCCGCGGCCGGGCACTCTTACGGCGGCCAGACGGCCGGCATGCTGCTGGGCGCCCGGGTTCTCGATGCCCACGGCGAACCGGGAGAGGACATGTCCGACTCCCGGATCAAAGCGGGTATACTGTTTTCGGCAACGGGCAAAGGCGGAGCCGACCTGACTCCGTTTGCCGCCGAGAATTTCCCTTTCATGAGCCCGAGTTTCACGGATATGAGCACGCCGGCTCTCGTTGTCGCGGGAGACCGTGACCAGTCCTTATTGTCCACTCGGGGACCGGACTGGTTCACCGACCCGTACTTCCTGAGCCCGGGCGGCAAAAGCCTGCTCACCCTGTTCGGGGCGGAGCACACGCTCGGCGGAATCAGCGGCTACGGCGTCGTGGAAACGACGGACGAGAGCCCGGAACGGGTTGCCCTCATCCAGCGACTCACGCTGGCCTACCTTCGGAGTGCGCTCGAACTCGACGATTCAAGCTGGCCGTCGGCTATCAAGGCTCTGGAAGAGAGCGCAGCCCCGCTGGGCCGCATCGAGTCCAAGTAAGGCCAGGATAAGAGCACCGAACCGACAGCCGCTTCTCCCGCCTGCCAGCGTTGATTCTTTAAGGAAGAGGGTTTGTTGACGAGGCTGCGCGGTAGCGCAGCCCATCCACAAGCAAAGCAACCATCTGCCGCGCGGGCTCCGGATCGTCGTTGCGCGCCACGGTGCAAAGGCTCGCGGCCGCCCGCAGCAAATCGTCCGGCTCGACTTCGGCAAGCACCTCGCCGGCAGCGGCCGCCGTTTCGAGCAGGGCTGCCAGCACGAGGTTTAAACGCTTTTCGAAGTAAGCAGGCAGGTTCTCGTATGCCGGATCGCCCGAATGCAGAGCCGCCGCGAGTCCGCGTTTGGTCGCGATGAGATCCGCGTATCGCTGCATCCAGCGTGCCAGCGCTTCGCCGGGTGCATAGTTGGCAGCGAACTCCTCCGCGGCGTCTACGCAAGCATCGACCTCCTGACTGACAACGGCCACAATAAGGTCCGACCGCTGTGGAAAATGCCGGTAAACCGTGCCGACGCCGACGCCGGCTTTCTCCGCGATCTCCCGCACCGGAGCATCGACTCCCGAGGTCTTGAACACGATCATTGCCGCCCGCAGCAAAGCATCGTTACTGCGCTTTGCGTCGGAGCGCACGCGTCGATCCGATTGTCCGTGAAGTTCGGAGTCCGCACCGGGGTTATCTATTTTGTCGTTCATCAAGCAATCCCTCCATAAACCAATTTATTTATTTTTACATTTAAGTAATTTATTAATAAATATATACTCGAATAATTATACCATATTTAAGACACACTCCAAACCCATTTGCTTCAACCGTATACGATTGAGGATTTAATCATTTTGCATCATTTATATACCGGGCATTTATCGACTAAAGCTATACCGATCCCCTATAACCCGCTATACCTTTTCCGTCTACTCGCTGCCCGGCGCCTCCATGCTACAATGGACGAAATCGATAATCGTACCATTTATACTAAGGGGGCCTTTTTCCATGACCGATAAATTCCAGATCGTAGGCAGCCTGCTGCGTCCGGCAGACCTGCTGAAATATAAGACGCAGATCGAACACCGCGACGATATCCGGTATCCTTTTTACCAGGAGTTCGAAGGCTACGAGCAGTGCGAAGCCAAAGCGATCGAATCCGTTGTCGAAGACCAAATCCAGCACGATCTGTCGATCGTCACGGACGGCGAGTATTCCAAGTCGATGTGGCATCTGGACTTTGTCTGGGGCTTCGACGGAATCGAGCGCTATATCGCGGATCACGGCTACTTCTTCCGCGACATCGACGGCACCTCCAAATACGAGACGCGCAAAGACATCGGGCTGCGCATCACGGGCGAGCTGAGCGGCAGGAATCACCACTTTATCGAATCGTTCAAGCAGCTCAAATCCCACGCCGGCAAGCGCGAAACGAAGCTGTGCGTGCCGTCTCCGTCGCATATCTTCGGCGAACTGTCGTGGTCGGGCAACATCGGCGGAACGGACTCGGTCTACAAAGACGCGCAGGAACTCAAAGCCGGTCTGGTCAAAGCGTACAAAGAATTCGTGCAGGACTTCGCCGATGCCGGCGGGGAGATCCTCCAGTTCGACGACTGCCTGTGGGAGCTGTTCGCGGACGATAACCCGAACTCTCCGTATACCGGCGAGAACATCGACCAGGAGGAAGTGCAGAAGCTCGCGGCTGAGTTTATCGATATCAACAACACGGTGATCGACTTCGGACACGAACTGGGCTTGAAAATGTGGACGCACAACTGCCGCGGCAACTACGATTCGCGGAACATGGGCGGCGGCTCGTACGTGAAGATCGCGAATCTGTTCCTCAAGCAGCTCAAATACGACCGTTTCTTCCTGGAGTGGGACGACGAGCGCGCGGGTTCGCTGGAGGCGCTGGAAGTGTTCAAAGACAAGCCGGACACCGAGATCGTTCTCGGCCTGCTGTCGTCGAAGACGAACACGCTGGACGACGAAGAACGCGTGCTGCGCCTGCTCGACGAAGCGTCGAACATTATCGACAAAGACCGTCTGCTGCTCTCGCACCAGTGCGGCTTTGCTTCCTGCGACGGCGGCAACGAATTGACGCAGGACGAGCAGTGGGCGAAGATCAACCAGGGGCAAAGAATCGCGAAGCAGTATTGGGAGAAGTAAGGCGCGGCCGAACCGCTGAAATATTCCGCAGAAAGCGACCTTCACGGTCGCTTTTTTGCTGTGCGTCGAACCCGGATCGCCGCGGCGCCGGTTTTTGTGTAAGCGCTCCAACTTTGCATCCCCGATCCGCCCTCCTTTATAATGAACTCTTGACCTGCCCGCATTACTTCTTTAGGAGGCTCTGCATCGCTATGAACTTCATCCAGGAACAGCTCGCCGGCGCCGGCATGGGCGCTCTGATGACCGTGTACGCGTCCAACGTCATCATGGTCGCTTTGATCGCCGCCGTGTGCGTGCTCGCCAACTTCGTCACCAAGAAATTCGTACTCAGCGCAATCGTCCGCATGATCAACAGCAAACATAACCGCTTCAAGTGGGACAAGGTGCTGCTGGAGAAAAAGGTCTTCCACAAGCTGTCCCACCTCGTGCCGGCGATTATTATTTACGCGACCGCGTTCATGTTTCCGATCTACCAGATCTTTATCGAAAAAGTCGCGTCCGCCTACATGATCGTCGCCACGATTATCGTGCTGAACGCGCTGCTCGACGCTTTCGACGCCATTTACCGCTCGTTCGAGATCTCGAAGGTGCGGCCGATCAAAGGCTATATCCAGGTCGTCAAGATCGTGCTGTTTATCGTGGGCGGCATCGTCGTCATTTCGAGCCTGATCGGACAGAATCCTTTGTTCATCCTCAGCGGTCTGGGCGCTTTGTCCGCGGTGCTGATGCTGATCTTCAAAGACTCCATCCTCGGCCTGGTCGCGGGCATCCAGCTGTCGTCGAACGATATGGTGCGCGTGGGCGATTGGATCGAGATGCCGAATTACAACGCGGACGGCGACGTGATCGATATTACGCTGAACACGGTCAAAGTCATGAATTTCGATAAAACGATCACCATGATCCCGAGTTACGCGCTTATTTCGGACTCTTTCCGCAACTGGCGCGGCATGCAGGCGGCGGGCGGACGGCGGATCAAGCGCAGCGTGAATATCGATACGGGCAGCATTGTGTTCTGCACCGACGAGATGATCGCGGAGTTCAAGAAAATCCATTATCTGTCCGACTATATCCAGGCGAGAATGAGCGAGATCAACGCCTACAACCTGGAGCACCGCATCAACCGGGAAAGCAAAGTGAACGGCCGGCAGCTGACCAATATCGGCGTGTTTCGCGAATACGTCCAGCAGTACCTGCGCCATCATCCGAAGATTCACCAGAGCATGACCCTGATCGTCAGACAGCTGGCGCCGGAAGAAAACGGCCTGCCGCTGGAGATTTACGCATTCAGCAGCGATACCGCCTGGGCGGTCTACGAGTCGGTGCAGGCGGACATCTTCGACCACATCTTCGCCGTGGCTCCGGTATTCGGCCTGCGGATCTTCCAGAACCCGACGGGACACGATATTGCGGGGGCAGCTGGAAGCGCAGGGAAGAGCGAGGAGAACGGGGGCGAAGTGGAGGAGTCGGAGGTCGGTTGAATCGCATCGCTATTTCTCTTCATCTTCTAAGTTAAAAGACGCTCTCGCGAGCGTCTTTTTTTGCAACAAACTCCCCATTCCCTGCAACAAAACGCCGATCCGTAGCTTCTTCGCCCGTTTGGTTATACGATAGACCCATGAAGGAGAGGGGAGGACAACCGGAAAGATGAAAATCGTATTCGAAGCCGACGCCGCGCTGGATCGGCGGACGGCGAAGATCTTGACGCATCCCGAGGAGCGGGAACGCTGGCAGCCGATGCGCGAAGCGATCAAGCGGGCGGAGGATCGCGTCGGACTGATCGACGCGCGCAGCGACCGGATCGTGCGGGTGCCGCTCGAAGCGATCGCCGCGCTCGAATCGGAAGACCGCATGTGCGGCGTGACGCTGATTACCGGAGAACGGTATCTATTGAACAAACGTCTGAAACTGGCTGAAGAACAGTTTGCTCCGCCTCACTTTATCCGCATCAACAACCGGACGATCGTCGGCGCGGAGCATATCCGGGAATTCTCGTCCGCCGATCACGCACGCATTCAAGTGATCTTGACCAACAGTTCGAAGCATATGGTCAGCCGCTATTACATCCAACAATTCAGGAGGGGATTTAAATGAGCGTTCAACTCAGACAATCTTTTTTTCAGGTATTTACGATGTCGCTGCTGTGGGTGGCGGCGCTGCTGACCGTTTTCTACGGCGGACAAACGGTCACGATCGGTTATCTATGGAACGTGACCGGCATCGCCGCGATCTTCGCCGCGCTGTTCGGGGTTATGTACACGGCGCTGTGGAATCATTTTACGCTGAAGCCGGTCTGGAACATCTTCATCTCGTCGCTGCTGTCGATCGGAGGCGCGCTGCTGGCGGTCCGGCTGTTCTCCGCGGAGATGTATGAGATGCTGCTTCCCTGGCTGCCGGGCATGATCTTGCTGTCGTTGGTCCTGCATACGCTCGGATTCTATGTGTACGCGGGCATGGACAGCCGGAAGAAGGCGGAGGAACTGAACGCGTCTTTAAAATGAGAAAGGCCGGGCGGATGTCCGGGCTTTCGTCTTTCATCCCCCAACGCAAGCTTCCGCTTACCGCTGATCCGCCCTTTTCCACCAAGACATCGTCCCGGCTATGCCCAGTTCGCACACCGCAATCAGGATCACGTAGCTGGCTTTCCCCAGCGGGAACAGCGTGCCGCCTTCGCTGCTCAGCGACAGGTGCAGCGCCGGGATCGACCAGGGGAGATAGGGGCCGAGCACGGTCGGGCCGGCGGTCAGAGCGACCATCAGGGTGGTAAACGCGTAGGCGATCGGGACCAGGTAGCCGCGCGAGATGCTGGCGAGCAGGGCGACGGGCGAGCACAGCAGCAGATGGAACGCGGCAATCGTCAGCAGCTCGACAAGGCTGCGCCAGACCGCGTCGACCGAGAAGCCCGGCACGCCGATGAGCCATCCGAGCAGCAGCGCGAAGCCGAAGATCAGCAGAGTGGCGATCAGGCACCACAGCACGATCACCGCGCTTTTGGCGATGACGATGGTTCCGCGCGAGATCGGCAGCGCCACCAGGTCTTTGATCGTCCGGTCGGCGTACTCGCGTCCAAACGTCCAGGCGGTAATCGTACCGAACCCCATCAGCCCGAATACGGAAGCGAACAGAAACGTCATACTGCCCAGATGCTCGGTCCAATCCGCCCCGCCGGAACGGATGCCGGTTACGAATAGCAGAAAGACCAGCATTCCCCACAGTACCGGCGAGCGGCTCAGCTTCCGGTTTTCTACAATAACAGCATTCCACAACGATCTCATTTCGAGCTTCCTCCTTGTTCAAGTTCCCGGTCCGCCGAAGCCTCTTCTTCGCGAGACGACGGTCCGCCCGCGCCCACGATATTCAGAAAATACGACTCCAATCCTTCTTCTTCGACTTTCAGCGCGGCCAGCGGCAGCTTCGCGTCCACAATCAGCCTGGCGATCCGTTCCGGCTGCCCGAGGGCATGTTCGCCCGCGATCTCGATTCGACCTTCCGCGGTCGGCTGCACAGTGTAACCGGCTCCGGTCAGCAGCTCGGCCGCCGCGACCGATGCGCCCCGCACATCGGCGACCAGCCGTTTGCGCCGGAGCTGCTCGAACTGCCGCGACGTAATCTCCTGCACCAGCGAACCGCCGTGGATAATCCCGATGCGCGACGCCAGCTTGGACATTTCTTCGAGGATGTGACTGGAGATAAACACCGTCACGCCTTCATGCTCCGCGAGGCTCCGCAGCAGTTCTCTCACTTGTACGATGCCCGCCGGATCGAGCGCGTTGGTCGGCTCGTCGAGGATCAGGATAGCGGGGTTATGGATCATCGCTTTGGCGAGACCGAGCTTCTGGGCGTTGCCGAGCGACAGGTTTTTGGACTTGGTGTTCGCGTAGCGCGTGAGCTGAAGCTTCTCCATCACCGCGTCGGCCGCGCTCTGCTCGGAGAGTCCGCGCAGTCTGGCGATCATACGCAGATTGTCCCGGACGGTGAAGTTCGGATAAGCGTAAGGCGTCTCGACCAGATAGCCGACGTGCCGCCACAGATCCGGTTTGGCGTCCCGCAGACATCTGCCGCGGATATAAATATCGCCGGAGGTCGGACGGATCATGCCCAGCAGCATGCGGATCGTAGTCGTTTTGCCCGCGCCGTTCAGGCCGAGGAAGCCGTAAATTTCGCCGCGGTTGACGGACAGGGATACATCGCTCAAGACCGGATAATCGCCGTAGCGTTTGGTCAGCTTTTCGGTGCGGATCATTTCTTGCATGGAGAGTCTCCTTTTTGGATAGAGTGAAGTGGATATTTACTTATTGAACGTTCGTTGAGCCAAATAGTCAAAAAAGAGAAACGGCTGCGAAGCCGACTTTTCAGAGGTCTTCGATGCGTTTTGGCTGCCTTCCCGGCGGTTTCCGGTCCGAGTTTCTTTTTATTCAAGCCGCAATTTGATTGTTAGCTGGGAAAAGTGCCTACCGCTCCCACAGCTGCACATAGAAATCCGCCAGTTTATCCGCTTCGGCGGGATCGGCAGTACGCTCCTTCAGCATATTCTGGATGATATCGAACACCACATGCGCCAGAAACTGCGAAGCGGCCAGCGGGTAATCCATCTGCCGAAGCCGTCCGCGGGCCGCGCTTTGCGCCAGATAGGCGGACATCGCTTCGAACGGCAGGCGGGTGACGCTGTCCAGCGAATCTTTCTGCTCCTGCTCCAGCAGGCCGCGTTCGCGGATCAGAATTTGAAAATAAGCCCGGTCTTCCGCAAGCCGCTGCGCCAGTCCCGCGATCAGTTCCGCCAGCACGTCGCGCAGCGGTCTCTCGGGGTCCCGGAACGCCGCTTCGAAAAAGCCGACGATTCCGCCGATGCGCTCGTCCTGGGCGTTTTGCAGCACCGTGGTCAGAATCTCGTATTTGCCGCCGGGAAAATAATGATACGTCAGCGCCTCCGCCATGCCGATCGCTTTGTTCAGCTCCCGCATGGACGTGGCGTGATATCCTTTTTCCGCAAAAAGCCGCTTGGCCGAGTTCAAAATCTGCTGCTTGCGCTCGGCGGCCTGAAGGTCCCGGCTGGTCATGCGTTTGCTTGCGCGCTCCTGCGCCATGGTGCATTCCTCGTTTCACTAAACGTTCGTTGAGTAAATGATAATCGGAAAGCGCTGGGAAGTCAAATGTGCTATCGTAGAACCATACGAGAGGAGGGCTTTTTCATATGGCAAACCAGGTTCCAAGCATCAAGTTGAACGACGGACGCGATATCCCGGCGATCGGGCTGGGCACGTACACGCTCAAGGGCGCCAAAGGCGTCGAATCGATCAAAAGCGCCATCGACGCCGGCTACCGGCTGATCGACTGTGCGTTCAACTACGAGAACGAGGGCACGGTCGGCAGAGCCGTCCGCGAGAGTTCCGTTTCCCGGGAAGAGCTGCGCATCTGCTCGAAGCTGCCGGGGCGGCATCACGAGTATGAAGACGCGCTTATCACCATAGAAGAATCGCTGTATCGCGCGGGCCTCGACTATTACGACCTGTATATCATCCACTGGCCGAACCCCAAGCAGGACAAATACGTCGAAGCCTGGCGGGCGATGATCGAAGCGCAGAAGCGCGGCTATGTCCGTTCGATCGGCGTCAGCAACTTCCTGCCGGAGCACAATGAGCGCATTATCCGGGAAACGGGCGTCGCGCCGGTGCTCAACCAGGTGGAGCTGCATCCGTATTTCGAGCAGGAACATCAGCGGACGGAAGACGGCAAGCACGGCATCGTCACCGAATCGTGGAGCCCGCTCGGACGCGGCAAAGGCGAGAGTGTGCTGGAAGACGCGGCGGTCCAGGCCATCGCGGCCGAATACGGCAAGACGCCGACCCAGATCGTCCTGCGCTGGCACACCCAGCTCGGCGCCGTTCCGATCCCGAAAGCCGGTTCGCCGGAGCATCAGCGGGAGAATATCGACATTTTCGATTTCGAGCTGACGCCGGAGCAGATGAAGACCGTCTCCGCGTTCAGCAAAGACAACAAGAGGCTGTGGGGACAGGACCCGGCGGAGTATGAGGAGTTTTGAGGGTTGGAAGTTTGAAGAAGGAACCGAAGCGAGGCGAGAAAGCGCCTCGCTTCGGTTTTTCTAATAAAAAAAGGTTTTAATTCTTATCAAAAGTGGATTTTTGTATAATTACATAAATAAAGCGTTAGAAATTGGAATGTTTTTCGTCTTATGATTAGCAGGTATTTTAAACAGGAGGGAAATGGTAGAAGAACAGATTATTAATATTTAAAATTGAGAGGAGTATGATCGAAGTGAAAAAAATTAAGAGCTTACTTATGGCAATAACAATACTCTCGTTAATTTTTTCATTCTACACGCCGTCGGCCTCAGCCGCTTCCAAAGACAATCTTAACCTACCGGAGCACGCAGATCTCATTATAAAAGAAGTCTTGGAGAGCCTGGAAGCTGACCGGAGCAAGAATTTTTCTACTGCCAGTGCGAGTGAACCTGAGATCGTTGTTTTGGAACAGGGCTATGCTATACAAATTGAAAATCAAACATCAAATAATGAAACTGCGATTACGACTATCATTCCTTATAAAATAGATACAAATAAAGAGTTCGTAAATAGCTTTGACTATTTGGAAGCTCAACAACCGGATCTGATTAGACCCATGGCTGAATCGACAGTTCCAAATAAAGTTGTGGATGTTACACTTACTATAAAAACGTATTATGCTCAGTATTTCTCTTGGGCAAATGTAACGAACTTTTATCGTCACGGAGGAATCGAAGCCTGGTGGTCTTCTAGTAATACGGCGGTAAGCGTACCTGGTATGACCGTTAAATACGAAACCAGAGGAGATCTTTACCGTTATCCGGATTGTATCGACCAGCCGCTTAGTTCGACCAAAGTTCAGAATTCCTACTTTAAGAGAAGTATTATATCCCAGAGTAATCCAGTGAAAGGCGCGGTATATATCGATGGCAATAATACGATGCCTTTAGATCGCGTAGTCACATTAACCGATTACTTTAATCACGGCGGAGTTATCGATTTTACAATTACTCAATCGTTGAACGGAATCACAAAAACCAGTATGAACAGTTACAATGTATACAGCAAATAAAAGGGAATGATGAATTTGAAGAAAATAACTTCTCTTTTTTTCGTCATAGGGTTCACTTCTGCTCTAATTGTAGGAGTTGGAGGGTGCACTATTAAAAATGAAGTCGCCGGGATAAACGTCAATTCTACGTCCAATGAGTTGGAACCGCTAAAAGCCGATATTTATCGGGATGAAAAATTCGTGTTCGGAGGATTACAGTGGAATATAGAAAAAGAAAAGATTATTAAAGAAAAGCATATAGAGAACCCCGACATTCCGAATTCGGATTTACTGATGTCGGACGGCGATCTGGACCTGGAAGCAGTAATCCGACAGGATTTGCTTTATAATTTCCAGGACGATCGGCTTGTATCGGGAGAATACCTTTTTTTCTCGTTTGAACGAGAACCATTGGAAAGATTGATTTTGAAATTAAAAGATTTACTGTCTTCCGATTTTCCTCAGCCGCTTTCCAGCGATTTTAGCTTGCTCAACGAGCCCGATAAAGTGCTTGAAGAGGAGGTTCAGATCACTTGGAAAGCCGAGGACGAGAGTTACCTGAGATTAAACGTTTTGCAAACTGCAAGAGACGGAAAGGAAGGATACTTGGTACAAATAAAAGTGGATTCGCCGCTCATTGAAAAGAATATGTTCAAACCTTAATAAACTCAAGTTGGCTGTGCCGTGTATGTGGGCAAGCCAACTTGAGTTTCTAAAATTAAAACAGGACTGTTTCAATAATTTGTACGAAAGCGGTGTGATAATTGACAGAATGGCACAACTTATTAAGTAATTTTGATGAATTGTCCGATGAGTCGCAGGAAATCGTCTACAGGGCTTATTACAAGTTCATTTATCGAGATGTCTTTTATTTATTGAAGGATCACGGATCGACAGAAGATGTGATTCAGGAAACTTTCTTCAAAGTACTGATTGCGATAAAAAAGCATCGCGTGAAGAATATTCCGGCATGGATTAAACAAATAGCCCGTAATTTCGTTATGGACGATCTACGGAAAAGGCAGCCTGCATACTATGCTGACGATCTTAATTACATAAAAAATATTGAAGAATTCTCCGAGCAAGATAAGGGGCTTCTTCCACTGGCAGATAAAGTAGAAATCAAGATGCGAAATGAAGTTCTCCATCAGGCACTCGCCGAATTGCATAGCGAATACAGGCAGATTATTTTGCTGTTTTATATCGAGGGTCTATCTTACCGGGAAATAAGTACAGTACTGGAACTTTCCGAGCAAGCCGTAAGCCAGAAGTTGTATCGTGCCAGGAAAAAACTGAAGAAGAAGTTTAATCGAAAGTGGGTGAATCCAAAATGAAAGATCAAAGCGAGCAGGATAAAGAATTAGAAAAAGCGCTGCGGCAAATTTATCGCGATATCCAGATTCCCGATACTCTTCCGTCTTGGGAGCGTATACAAAGACGCCTGAATAAAATGAAAACCTACTCTTTACGGAAAAAAAGAGTACAAGTTTATACTGCGGTTTTTGGAATTTCGTTGGGTCTCATCATAGTGTTTAGCTTATCCAGACCCGCAGTTTACCCAGAGATTGAAGCGTTGTTAAGTGATTGGAAAGAAGAGATAGTAGACTTTCTTTTATGAGAAGTTAAGCTGATTATAAAGATAACGATTCTGTCTCGTCTCAGACTTTTTCATGTAACCCAACCCCCTTCTCCCCCGTATAACCCCCTAACGCTCCACCACGACTAAAACCCAAGGGGAATGACCATGAGTCTCACATCTACACCCATCGGCGCTGCCGAATCCCATCCCATCGAACAGCCTCGGCCGAAGCACCGGGCACAGGCCGTTTACCACTTGGCGGAACAGCGCGCGGCCGCGTATCTGTCCGAGCTGACAGAGCGCGTGCGCGGCGGGGCGTATGCTTCCGAGCTGGCCGAGGACTTTCATATCTGGAAAAGCAGTCATATTCGGCCGTGGCCGGCGCGGCTTTTCCGCAGCCGCCGCAGTCCGGATTCGCGCGATTACGACCGGTATATCCGGTGGATGGAGTCGGCGGGCAAGCTGGACGATTACCTGGCGCGCAGCGTGTCGTATCTGTATATGCGCGACCTCGGCCGAGCGCTGGACAGTCCCGATACGCAGCAAAGGGTGCGCCGGACGGCGGCGGGCCTCAAACGCTCGCTGCTGAGCGGCGGCGATCCGCGCGAAGGCATGCCGACGGACGGTTTCGACACGTCTTCGCTGTACCGCTGGGGCAAGCAGGAGGGCATCGAGGACGCAGTGATCTGGATGATCGCGAAGCTGAAACGGGTTTCCGAGAATATCCCGGAAGGACTCAGCGCGGAGCACGCCCAGCGCAAGCTGCTCAAGATTATCGCCGGCGTCGTGCTGCATACGCGCGAAGAGATGGACGAAGATACGCCGAAAGAAGAACGTTCGCGCCGATTGGACGAAGCGGTCCGGCTCGGTTACTCGTACGGCCTGACGTACCCTTTTATCGACGATCTGCTGGATTCGAATCTGCTCAGCGACGCCGAAAAGCAGCGCTACTCCGATCTCATCCGCGGCGCGCTGCTCGGCGGCACAATCCCGAAGTGGGAAGACTGGAACGAAGCTTTCGAGAGCGCGGACGGCCGCAACGTCGATCTGATCCGCTATATCCACAGCGAGCTGGGCGAGGCGTTCACGTATATCCGGAGCCGTCAGGCGGACGGGCTGGACAGTCCTTTTTTCGAGCAGGCCTACGTCTTCTTCGAAGCGCAGGATATCGACCGGAACAAACGACTCGCGCACATCGGTTATACCAACGAGCAGCTGTATATTCCCGTTATTCTCAAGTCGTCCGGCTCCCGCCTGATCGCGCGCTCGGTCGGCCGGGCGGAAGGCGACGAAGGATTCGAGCGGCGGACGTTTTTCTACGGGATCTATAACCAGCTGGCCGACGACTTCGCGGATCTGTTCGACGATCTGGCAGTCGGCGCGGTCACGCCCTATACCTACTATTGGAAGCACCGCGCCGAGCGGCCCGACCTGCTCAATCCGTTCGAGATGTACTGGGGCGTGATCGCCTACCTGATCCGCGATGTGTACGGCGGCGACGCCAACACGCGGGAAGTGCTGCTCGACCGGGCGGTCAACGGGTTGAAAAGAGCGCGTCAGCGCCTCGGCATCCCCCGCTACGAGGAGCTGATGGAAGTCCTCGCTTCCGGCATGCCGGAGCTGAACGCCGTCGTCCGGAAGATGGTGCGCCGGGCGGAAGACGTCGAATTCTTCGACAAGCTGCTGCGCGACCGGATGCTGACGGAGATGAAGCGGGACCGGGAGGAGCGCGAGACTTTTCGGGAGCTGCTTGAAAAAGAACGCGTCCGCATCGATGAATCGCTGCCGGTCGTGCCCGATTCGCCCGTCCCGTCCGCCGGGGATTCGCTGATCGACGCGGCCAACTACAGCCTCGCGGGCGACGGCAAGAGATTGCGCCCGATCCTCGCCCGGCTGACCGCCGTCGAAGGCTACGGGCTGCCTTACGATTCGGTGAAGCCGCTGCTCAAATCGCTGGAGTACCTGCACACCGCCTCGCTGATCTTCGACGACCTGCCGTCGCAGGACAACGCGGATATCCGGCGCGGCCGGCAGACGCTGCACGCCCGCTACGACAGCGCGACCGCCGAGCTGTCCGGGCTGCTGCTGATCCAGCAGGGCGTACGCGCGCAGTCTTCGCTCCGGGGCTTCAAGCCGGAGACCGTGCTTGCGCTGATCCACTACTCCGCCCGCAAAGCCGAAGAGCTGTGCCTGGGGCAGGACCTCGACCTCAAGTCGCGCGGGAAAGAACTGACGCTTGCGCGTTTGAACGAGATCTGCTTTTACAAAACGGGCGTGGCGTTCGAAGCGTGCCTCGTCATGCCGGCCATGCTGGCGAACGCGCCGCAGAGCGAAATCGCGCTGCTGGAGAAGTTTGCTTACCATGCGGGGATCGCTTTTCAGATTCGGGACGACCTGCTGGACGCCGAAGGCGAAGCGCTGCTGCTCGGCAAGCCTTCCGGCCAGGACGCATTCAACGGCAGTTCGACGTTCGCGACCGTGCTCGGCATGGGCGGAGCGAAGCGGGCGATGTGGGATCATTACTGCGAAGCGTCGGACGCCGTCAAAGCGCTGCCGGAGAGCCTGCGCTTCCTGAAGCATCTGCTGGATGTGCTGGTGCAGCGGGAGCGGTGAGGAAATCAAGCGGGTGGATCGAAGAAAAAGAGTCGTCCGTTTGCAAACTCAACGACATACATCTTTTACCGTCTTTTTGCCCTCCGCTTTTGCCCCGATAAATCCAAAATGAACAATTGTTTTAAGGGTGTTGAGTATTGAACAGCATCGGAAATCTGCTTATTGAGTCCGGTAACTTCGGAATGATTTAATAGCCGTATACAATGGATCGTCAAGCAGCCGCTGTTCATTATTCATAGACTAAGGAGAAATAATAAAATGCGAGTATTGGTTTACGGTATGGGGAATCAGGGGAGTTTACTGGCTCATACATTAGTAAATGGCGGAAATGATGTAACCGTATTGGCTAGAGGCGAACGAGCTGAACAATTCAAGGAAAAGGGAATAGTTATAAGGCATTTCATTCAGCGAAAAACAACGATAGATAAAGTGAAAGTCATTACTGAATTAGAAGCTCGAGATCGATATGACGTTATTTTTGTTGTGATGAAATATTCCGATTTTAAATCGGTTTTGCCTGTGCTGGCTGTAAACGAAACCCAAAACATCCTGCTGGTAGGCAATAATTTCAATCCCGCTGAGATGAAGGCATATATGAAGTCCAACAGCATTAATGAAAAAAATATGGCTTTCGGCTTTCAAATGAGCGGAGGGAAAAAAGATAAAGACCGAATAACGGTTTTACGAACAAATGCCGGCGAAATGGTTTTAGGCGCCCTTGGTGAAAAGATCGAATTTCAAAGCATGCTTGAAGCTATATTTGCAAAAACAAAATATAAGCTGAGTTTCCAAGACGATATAGACGCTTGGTTTAAAAACCATATCATTTACGTGCTGCCTTTAAATCTCGCGCATTTTATAAAAGATTATGATTACAGATCTGTCGGAAAAGACAATGCTTTGCTAAAAGAAGTTGTAAAAGCGATGCATGAAGGATTTGACCTGCTTGTTGACCTGGGTTATCACAATATCCCCAAAGGCCAGGCCAATTTTGCCACGAAGCATGAATACTTGAATTTTCTTTTTTATAAGCTGTATCACTTTACTCCCATGGTCAAACAATCCGAAAGCAGTTTTATAGAGATTAAAGCTTTTTACGACGAGCTTTATAAGTTGAAAGCAGCATCCGGCTTTAAAACGCCCAGCCTGGATAAACTGGTAAAGCAAGCGGAAAAAAAGTACTTGTTAAATAAGTGAATATATTAGGGCGTGTAGGGCGGCGGCGCCAAAGCGCTGCCGGAGAGCTTTCCGTTCCTGAAGCGTCTGCTGGATGTGCGGGTGCAGCAGGAGAGGTGAGAAAAGTTATAAACGCCAAAAAAAGACCGTCAGTCCCTGCGGGGCTCGACGGTCTTTGGTGTAATATGCCGTTGAATCATGCCGGCAATTTGCGTGAAATCGCCGATTCCAATAGGCTGTGTTCTTCGACTCCGATAAACTCGCCGAGGCTATAACGATGAATAACCGCTGGGATGTAAAAGATTTGCTGTTAGTATACCTCCGATTCGGAGAAGAAAATAGAAGCTAAGGCTGTTTGGAAACGGGCGGCTGCTGTGTTTCTTCTACAAACGGTTCGCCCGGCGATTCCTCTTCTTCGGCATAATACCATTCTTTATAAATGGGATCGGCCTCTTGGGAATTGTCTGCATGGAGTTCGAAGCGGCTCATGGATGCGGGTTCTTCGACATTGAACATAACCGTGAAGTGAGGATGCCCGCTCGAAAAGTATCTGTCCACCTTCTCGCTCAGGATTACTTCTTCGTAGAACGTTTCGCTCATCAACAGCTGCCGGCTTTTTTCGAAAATCTCTTTCTTTTCCTGCTCGTTGATCGGGATTTCCAGTCTATAATTCATGCGGAAGGTCAATGGACTGAATTCCAGCGTCATTTCTCGGATGTTCGGATGTTCCTGCTGGATTTGGTTACGGAATTCTTTCACCTGGTCCGAAGAAATTCGAGTGGGCGTCGTACAGCCGGCAGTCGATAGAAGAGCGAGGGAACATAGAAACGCGATAAGACATCTGAAACAACCGTTTTTTTGAAAAAGAGCGCCTATCTTGTTCACCCGCTTTCCAATTAAAAATGAGTCCGCTATTTCCGCTTCCTTATTTATTCTACAAACGCCCCGTCCCGTCAAAAAGTTTCTTTTAAGCACACGATAGAATCCTTTTCCGCGCTTCGTCATATCAAATGTCGGTACCGACCAAAGAGAAAGGGGGATGTCCGGTGGAAGGCAGCGAAGAGCGGCAGGAACGGAATTTCGAAAAAGAACGGGAAAAGAAGCTGGTGCGACGTATCCGGGCACGCGACGAAGCGGCGCTCGGCGAGCTGATCGAGGCTTACGGCGGGCTGCTGAAAGCGATCGTTTACCGCCAGCTTCCGGATCGTCCGCAGGATCGCGAGGAGTGTCTCGACGATGTGCTGCTGGCGATCTGGAATCATATCGAGTCGTTCGACGGCGAGCGTAATTCGCTGCGGCAGTGGACGGCGGCCGTCGCCAGGTATCGCGCGATCGACTACCAGCGCAGATGGCTGCGGGAGAAGGAGCGCCGGAGCGGGGAAGAACTGGACGCGGAGCGGCTGCGAGGAACGGAAGAAAACGAAGCGATCGCCGCGGACAGCGTGGACGAGATGCTGGCGCAGCTCCCCGCGGAAGAACGGATCCTTTTTGAACGATACTATCTGGAAGGCGTTCCGGCCCGGGAGCTTGCGCAGGGAATGAATGTCAGGGAATCCTGGATTCATAATAAATTGTCGCGCGGAAGACGGAAGCTGAAACAAATTTGGACTTCGCGAAACGGGGTGGAAGGCGAATGAGCGTCTACGACGAATTGAACGGATTGAAGATCGACCTGGCCGAGTACGGGGAAGAAGAATTGAGCGAGGTCGAGCGACAAAGATGGGAGCGGCGCGTACGCGCAAAAGTGCGGGCAGACGGCGAAACAGCCTCGCCCCGAAGCAAGCGCCGTGCCGGCAAGCGGCCGGTCTCCGGCAAATCGCGCAGAAGCCGCTGGCTGATCCCGGCCGCCGCGGCGCTGCTGCTGACGATCGGGGCGACGCTTCCCGCGGGGCAGGAGGCGCTGGCGCGGCTGCCTTTTGTAGCGGGATTGTTGGAGCGTTTCGCCGGGCAGGGCGAGAACGTCGATTATTCCGCCTACAAAGACCAGATCGGGGAATCGGCGGAGAACGAGTACGGCAAATTAACGCTAAACGAGATCATTGTCGATACGGACCGGCTGCTGATCGGAACGACGCTGGAGCCGGCGCAGGGGAAAGATATGGGTGACGTTGTCTATTTGAATGCCCGCGTAACATTGAACGGCAGGAGCGATTTGCAGCTGCATGGCGGCAGCGGCGGGGCGGATAAACAAAACGGCAGATATATCGTTTACGAAAATATCCCGTTCAGCGAAATCCCAGCCGGCGAAAAGCTGCGAATTACACTCAAGTACGACAGTATCTTGAAACCGGGGCAGGACGGTAAGCTTATCGGGCT
Organism: Saccharibacillus sp. CPCC 101409; assembly: GCF_030518235.1. GTDB lineage: Bacteria > Bacillota > Bacilli > Paenibacillales > Paenibacillaceae > Saccharibacillus. The sequence continues at coordinate 61,838 of NZ_JAULSA010000008.1, forward strand.
TTCCAAACCCTGGATATTCGATATCGAGACTTCTCGCGCGGCTTTGTTGGCGAAGATTGATTCTATCGAGGTAAATCGCAAGATCGATCTCATCAACGGACAACAGATCGAGATCGAAAAGGTTATCTCAAGCCCTATATCCACGCTCGTTTATTATCGGACGACAAAGATGGAAGATATTGGATCTAAATGGCATATGTATGGATTTCGGCTGGTTTCGGAGAGCGGCGAGGAATTCCCGATGTGGGAATCTTTCGGAAGTATGAATGAAATGAAACCGTCCTACGCCCGCTACGCGCCGGTCGATCTGCGGCAAGGACATTATTCGCTCATTCCGGAAGACGGGACGAACGGAAAGAAGCTGGGCGAAGCGGTACCGATTGTTCCTGAACTGTAAGCCGCTTCTGCGAGTCCGCAGTTGTCGGCTTTCCATCGATTCGCCGCAGTCCGAAACAACGTGTCGAAGAGGCAAAGCAGGAAGCGTCGAAACACGCGCATTCCGGAAAACCGACAGTCTGCGGACTACCGGTTTTTTTGTTTTTCATCACGCTTTTTCAATCGGAAAGCTTTGCTTCTTCCCCCGAAATTCTTTATAGTGGAAGAGGATGTGCGGTGAGCTCCGGGATTTTACGAAAGGGGTTTCGGAAAGCGCGAACAACAAGAATCGAAGCACCATCATATAAGAAATCGATCAAGGAATCAGAAGAGAACCGGGAGGGAAAGATTTGAGCAAAACAAACGTTGGAGGACCTTTGAAGGGATTCGCGGAATTCAGCAGAACGGTGGCCGCTCAGGGCGCGGTACTGCTGCAAAACGAAGGACGGGCGCTGCCGGTCCAGGCAGACGAGAATGTCGCCGTGTTTGGACGCGTGCAGCTTAACTACTACCGCAGCGGTACGGGATCGGGCGGCAGCGTGCACGTTTCGCATACGAGCAATCTGCTGGACGGCCTGCGGAGCCAATCGTCGATTGAAGTCAACGAGGAACTGGCATCGGTCTATACGAAGTGGATCGAAGAAAACCCGTTCGACAACGGCGGAGGCGGCTGGGCGGCCGAACCGTGGCACCAGAAAGAAATGCCTTTGACGGACGAGCTGGTCGCCGAAGCGCGCGCCAAGTCGTCCAAAGCGATCGTGGTCGTCGGCCGGACCGCCGGGGAAGACCAGGACAACGCCGACGCGCCGGGCAGCTACCGCCTGACGCCGGAAGAGCTGGATATGCTGACGCAGGTGACGAACCGTTTCGAGCAGACGATCGTCGTGCTGAACGTATCGAATATCGTGGATATGAGCTGGGTTGCGGACGCCGGCCATAAGCACCCGATCGCGGCTGTGATCTACGCCTGGCACGGCGGGATGGAAGGCGGCAACGCGATCGCGGACGTGCTTTCCGGCGCTGTTACGCCAAGCGGCAAGCTGACCGATACCATCGCGTACTCGATCGAAGATTATCCGTCCACGAGCAACTACGGCAACGAGTTCAAAAGCGTGTACGAGGAAGACGTTTACGTCGGATATCGGTATTTCGAAACGTTTCACCCGGAAAAAGTCCAGTACGAATTCGGCTTCGGCCTGTCGTACACGACATTCGATCAAGTGACGGAAGACGCGAAAACCGTGCAAAAAGACGGAGCGGAATGGATCGAGCTCGGCGTGAACGTGACCAATACCGGCAATACTTTCGAAGGCAAAGAAGTCGTGCAGGCCTATATCGAAGCGCCGCAGGGCAAACTGGGCCAGCCGGTGAAGAAACTGGTCGCGTTCGGCAAAACGAAATCGCTCCAACCGGGACAATCGGAGCGCATCGTGCTGAGCTTCCCGGTCGATAAGCTGGCTTCCTACGACGACGCGGGCGCGACCGGCCATGCGCATGCGTATGTGCTCGAAGAAGGCACGTACCTGCTGCATGTCGGAACGAGCGTCAAGCGGACCGCCGAGGTGCAGGTGGACGGAGCCGAAGGTTATATCGTGAGCGAGCTGCGCGTGGTGCAGCAGTTCGAAGAAGCGATGGCGCCGGTGGAAGACTTTATGCGCATCAAGCCGGGCGGACGCCGCGAAGACGGTTCGTACGAGCTGACGAGCGAAGACGCGCCGACGCGCAAAGTCGATATGGCGCAGCGCATCCAGGACCGTTTGCCGCAGAGCTTTGCGCAGACGGGCGACAAGGGGATTAAGCTGCGGGACGTCAAAGACGGCAAAGCCGGCATGGACGATTTCGTGGCGCAGCTTAGCGACGACGAACTGGCGACGCTGGTGCGCGGCGAAGGCATGAGCAGTCCGCTGGCGACGCCGGGCACGGCTTCCGCGTTCGGCGGGGTCAGCGACGCGCTGCTCGGCTACGGCATTCCGGTGGCGTGCACGGCGGACGGCCCGTCGGGTATCCGGATGGACAGCGGCCAGCAGGCGACGCAGGTGTCGATCGGCACGCTGCTCGCGGCGACGTGGGACACGGCGCTCGTGGAAGAATTGTACGTGCTGGAAGGACAGGAGCTGCTGCTGAACAATGTGGACGCGCTGCTCGGACCGGGCCTTAACATCCGCCGCAGCCCGCTGAACGGGCGGAACTTCGAGTACTTTTCGGAAGACCCGATCGTATCGGGAGAATTCGCGGCGGCGTGCGTGCGCGGCATTATGCAGGGCGGTTCGAACGCGACGCTCAAGCACTTTGCCTGCAACAACCAGGAGCAGTACCGCAGCAAGGTCAATGCGGTCGTGTCCGAACGCGCGCTGCGCGAAATTTACCTCAAAGGTTTCGAGATCGCAGTGCGCGAAGGCGGCGCGAACAGCATCATGACGTCGTACAACCCGATCAACGGCCACTGGGCGGCGTCGAACTACGATCTGAACACGACGATTCTGCGCGGCGAGTGGGGCTTCGACGGCATCGTCATGACCGACTGGTGGGCGATCATGAACGATTCGGCGAACGGCGGCGAAGCGGATCGGACGAAAACGAACTTCATGGTCCGCGCGCAAAACGATCTGTACATGGTCGTGATGAACTACGGCGCCGAAACGAATATCTGGGGCGACAACACGATCGAATCCCTGGAAAACGGAACGGTAACGCGCGGAGAGCTCCAGCGCAGCGCGGCGAATATCTGCAAATTCATCATGAACGCGCCGGTATTCTCCCGCGAGCGGACGACCGAGGAGCAGATCGAGAAGTTTGCGGCCGAAAGCGTAACGCCTTTGGACAGCGCGCAGGCGCTGGCCGGACAGGGCGAAATCCAGCCTTCCGCCGATTCGCCGGTCTATCTCAAAGTCGGGCAGCCGGGCGTGTACCGCGTCGCCGTCAACGTGATGTCGCCGGAGCCGGAACTTGCGCAGAGCGCCTGCAACCTGCTGCTGAACGGACGCATCATGACGACCGTGCAGATGAACGGCACCCAGGGCCGCTGGCTCAAGCAGCGCCTGGCTACGATCGAGCTGGAACAAGGCACGTACAAACTCGAAGTCGAGTTTACGAAACCGGGACTGCAGCTGGGTACGGTGGAGTTTAAAACGGTTTAAAAAGGTTTAAAACGAAAGTCGGCGCTTCGGGGCAAGAATGATCGCCTATCAACTTCAGGATTCGGATAAACGCATTCGCAAGACGGATATTTGAAAAAGACAGAGATTTGCGAGTAGGCGTAAAGCCGTCGGCCGGTCATCCGGTCGGCGGCTTTTTCGCGTCGAGAAATCCTTAAATAAGGGCACAGGTGCAGCTATTTCGGCAAACAGCAGGCTAAATGTGAAAATAAAGGCACACGTACAACTATTTCTTCTCAAATGCGGGTTTGGCATACCGGAGCGACGGAATAAATGTATACACGCACTTATTTGGTGGAAAAAGCCGATTTCGCAGAAAATAAGTGTACAGACGTGCTTATTTTCTGCGAACCAGTACTTTGACCGCATCAAATCTAAGGTTTGCGTTCATCGGAAACACGCACGGTTCAAGCGGGTTTTCGATGAACGTAACCTAACCTCTTAAGCGGTCATGGTACCAGTACTTTGACCGCATCAAATCTAAGGTTTGCGTTCATCGGAAACATGCACGGTTCAAGCGGGTTTTCGAGGAGCGTAACCTAACCTCTTAAGCGGTCATGGTACAAGTACTTTGTCACCCTTCAAATGGGGGGGGCGTTTCGGCCAAACGTAACCTTATCTTATATTCATCCGGGACAAAGTACCGGGTTCGGCCTGCGATCTTGGAGGGCCGAAGGCTATAGAGACAAAAAAACGGGAAAAAGCCGCCGTTAAAGCGGCTTTTTCCCGTTTTTCAATACAGTCCCGATCCGCCCGTCAGGTAGCGGTCGACTTCTTGCGCCGCCTCGCGGCCTTCGCGGATGGCCCACGCGACCAGGCTTTGCCCGCGGCGCATATCGCCCGCCGCGAACACGCCTTCGGCGCTGGCGGCGTAGCGGAACGCCGCCGGTTGGCCGGCCGGCGCGCCTCCCGCCGGGCGCTCCGCCACGGCGGCTGCAAGCCCCCCGGACGCCTGCGTCGTCCGGGCCGAATCGGGCCGCGCCGCATTCGCGCGGCCGGCCTCCGCCGCGCCCGCCCGCGCGGCATCCCGCGCCGCCGCTTCGCCGCGGCCCGCCCAGGACCGGCCGTGTCCGCCGGTCCGCACATTGGAGCGCTCGTCGCTCTCCAATTCAAGCTGCCGCAGCAGCGCCTGCTCCGGCCCGGTAAAGCCCAGCGCCAGCAGCACCAGCTGCGCCGGGAACACTTCCTCGCTGCCGGGAATTTCAAACGGCATCAGCCGGCCGTCCGGTCCGGGAAGCCAGTCCACCCGGACCGTGTGCACGCCGCAGACGCGGCCGTTGTCTTCGCCGGCGAAGCGCTTGGCCGACGTGACGTAGCGGCGCGGATCGCGGCCGAAGACCGCCTCGGCTTCCCGTTGGCCGTAGTCCGTTTTCTTGACCCGCGGGTACTCGGGCCACGGGTTGTCGGCCTGCCGGACCCGCGGCGGCTCCGGCATGATCTCAAGCTGCACGACGCTGCGGCAGCCCTGCCGCAGCGCCGTCGCCACGCAGTCGGTGCCGGTATCTCCGCCGCCGATTACGACCACGTCGCGGCCTGCGGCAGAGAGGCCGCGAGATGCCGCCGCGCTCGAGCGCCGCGCGGCCGAACCCACGCTTCCGGCAGCGTCTCGCGCCAGGCTAGCGGTTCCCGCGGCCGCGGGAGCCGCCGGGGCGGCCTCTACTCCGCGGCTGCTCCCGTGTTCCGCGGCATTCCGCGCCGCAATTCCGCTTCCTTCCGCTTCGCCCAGCGCGCTTACCACGGCGGCGCGAGCCCGCGCCGCCGCGCCTTCATCCGCTCTGCTTACGCCGCGCTTCGCTTCGCGCTCATCCAGCACCTTCTTCGTATTCGCCGTCAGAAACTCCATCGCCTGATACACCCCGTCCAGTTCGCGGCCTTCGATAGTCAGCTCTCTCGCGGCGGTCGCGCCGCCGCACAGCACCAGCGCGTCGTGATGCGCGCGCAGCTTCCAGGCCGGAAGATCCGCGCCGATCTCCGTGCCGGTCACGAACGTCACGCCTTCGGCCGCCAGCAGATCGACGCGGCGCTGGACGGTGCGTTTGTCCAGCTTCATATTCGGGATGCCGTACATCAGCAGCCCGCCGATGCGGTCGGCTTTTTCATACACGGTCACGGTATGGCCGGCTTTGTTAAGCTGCGCGGCGCAGGCAAGGCCGGCCGGGCCGGAACCGACAACGGCAACTTTGAAGCCGGTGCGTACAAGCGGCGGTTCCGGCCGGATCCAGCCTTCTTCGAAGCCGCGGTCGACGATCGCTTTCTCCAGCGACTTGATCGTGACCGGACTGCCGATCAGGCCGCCCGTGCACGATCCTTCGCACGGAGCGGGGCAAACGCGGCCGGTGAACTCGGGAAAGCTGCTGCGTTTATGCAGCCGCTTCAGCGCGTTCTCCCAGTCTCCCCGGTACACCAGGTCGTTCCATTCGGGAATCAGATTGTTCAGCGGACAGCCCGCCGCCATGCCCGACAGCATCCGTCCGGCGTGGCAGTAAGGCGTGCCGCAGTCCATACATCGCGCCGCCTGCTCCCGCAGCCGCTCCGCGTCCATTTTTTCCGTAAACTCATTCCAGTGCAAAGTGCGCTCCAGCGCGCCGCATTCCGTCGGCGTTACTCGCGCATACTCCAGAAATCCCGTTGCTTTGCCCATATTTTTCAGCTCCGTCCCTTAATAGTTTGAAATAAACAAGCAAGAAATTCCCGCTGTAAAGCGCAGAAGTGAAAATTTGCACAAGAAAATATTTACCTGTAAATGAAATGTCTCAAGACTACCAGCTGCGCAAGCGAGGCGTCATGAACAAAGTCACTTCAAAGCGCGCCAAACGCATTAAATTTTATTATCGCGCCGATAACCCCGCCGGCTGATACGGAAAACATGATCGGGGGAAGAAACTTTTACCATACTAGAACGTCCATATAAGAGAGTGAGCATAAAAAAATCGTTATACATACGACGGAGGATTTTGAACATGAAAAAGTTTATCGCCGGCTTCACAATCGCTGCGCTGCTGTTCGGGGGAACGGCGGCGGCCGCATCGTCGGGGCTGATCGGGCAAAAAGTGACGGGAACGCTCGCGGTGGAGCGCCACGGGAAGTCGTTGACCGAAGCCGTCACCGTGCAGGGCCGGGCTTACGTGCCGGTCAAATCGCTGGAACAAATGGCCGGTCTCCGCTATACGCTGGCGGACGGGAAGATCAGCCTGTCGGATGCGCCGAACACGATCGAAGGGCAGATCAATGCGCAGAAAAAGAAAATCAAGGATCTGGAATACGGGATCGGCAATCGCGAAGCGGGGATCGAGAAGCTGCGGGCGATGAGGGAAGGAAGCAAGGCCCACGATCCGGAAGACCGCAACGGATTTGAAGCGGCTATCGCAAACGTGCAAAAAGAGCTGGATCAAAACAAAGCGGAACTGGCCGACGTCCAAGCCGTGCTGAAAGTGCTTGAACAGTTGAAGTAAAGCGCCGCGCAGCCTCAATCCGCCGGCGGCCGCTTCTGGATTGCCTAAAAGCCGGCCCCGGTCTGCTTGGAGCGACGAAGTTTCGAAAGACGCGTGAATTTGCAAACAGGAAGAAAGGCGCCGCCCGGCGCATGTCTTCCTGTTAATGCTGCGCGTATGCCTATTTTATCGGGGCAGGAAAAACCTGGCTTGAACTTGTACGTACAACAAGTTACTATAAACATAAATTCTAATTTAGTTATTTATTAATATTTATATTAAATTAACTTCGAAATCTATTAACGATAGGAGCCCCTTTATGATTCCTTTCCAAGATCGCCTGCTTGCCCGCTATACATTCGAAGATCCCGCCGCAGTCGGCAGGGACGGCTCCGGCCGGGGACATAACGCACAGGCCGCGGGTACGGTGCCGCCTTCCGTTTCGCAGCTTGCCGGACGTTCCGCCGTTACCCTGCCGGGCGGGCGCAGCGGCACATCGTATCTCGAACTTCCGTCCGGTCTGCTGCGCGATGTAAGCGATCACACGGGGATCACGGTCGCCGCCTGGGTGCGTTTGGATACCGGAACGGGCGTCTGGGAGCGCATCTTCGACTTCGGCCGCGGCGAGAGCGGACCGTATCTGTTCCTGACGCGCAATCTGCGCGGCACGCTGTCGGCCGGCGGCGACCTGATCGTCGATCCGGGCCGGGGCTTTGCGCGCGGCGAATGGATGCATATCGCAATCAGCGTCGCGGGCACGCAGGGCGGCACGCTGAGCAGCGCCGGCCCGGTCGTATACGTCAACGGCGAACCGGCGGCCGACGGCTCGATCAGCCAGACGTCGAGCGGCCATTACGCCCAGCTTCGCCGATGGTTCGACACGTTCGGCGATCCGGACAATTACGCGCGCAATTATATCGGCCGCTCGCAGTATGCGGCCGACGACGACTTTGCCGGCTCCTTCTCCGATTTCCGCGTGTACGCCGCCGGCCTTTCGGCCGACGACGTAATCGAGATCATGTGCGACTCGCTGACGGACGAAGAGATCGTGCGGCTGGCCGCGAACAAATACCTGTCGTTTCCGGCTCATATTCTCACAAGCGATATCGCTCTGCCGTCTTCCCTGATGGGCGGCAAAGTATCGGTAAGCTGGACGTCGAGCAATCCGGCGGCCGTTTCGCATGAAGGCGGGGTATGGCCGCAGCGCGCCGCATATTCCTCCGTGTCCAAAGACGAAGCTTCTGCGGGTTCTTTCCATGCGGACAGCCGGACCGATTCTTCCGATCCATCGGCGGCCCGCTCTCCGCAATCCGCCGTTCTGACCGCGGCGCTCAAGGCCGGAACCGCCGAAACGGAGAAAAACTTCGCCGTCACCGTCCTGCCTCCCGAGCTGCCGCCTTATACCGTCACCGTGCACGGCGGCGGGCGCAGCGGGGACGAAGACGGAGGAGCGGAAGTCAGCGAAGTGATGTACGGTCTTTTTTACGAAGATATCAACAACGCCGCCGACGGCGGGATTTATGCGGAGATGGTGCAGAACCGCTCGTTCGAGTCGTTTGTGTTCGATACGTATTCGCACGAATCCGGCGCCTGCGGCTGCTCGACGGGCCGCAACCGCGAGCCGCTCCTGCACTGGTTCGGCGATCTCGACAAGATGACGCCGCAAAGCTCCGGGACGCTGGGACGGTTTCTCGGCAGCTCCGATCCCGACGTGAACGGTTATTACGTCACGGTGGCGGACGGCGCGACGATCTACAACCGCGGCTTCAACGATACCAACGGCGGCTGCGCGATGAATATCCGTCCTGGCGCGCAGTACGATTTTACCGTCTGGGCCAAAGCGGAGCAGACCGGCTATATCACGCTCCAGCTTCAGGACCCGGACGGCGAAGCGGCGAGCGACGTGGTCACGCTGGAAGTCGAAAGCGGCGGCGTATGGAAAAAGTACGGCGTCCCGTATCCGGCGGACGGTTCCGTTTTGTCGTCGCTTGTGCTGACCGGCAGCCGCGACGTTCTCGGCCAGCTCGCGCTGACTTTCGAAGGCGAGATCTCGATCGAGCTGGTGTCGCTGGTTCCCCGGGACGTCTGGGGCGCGGGCGAAGAAGACGGCTCGCCTTCGGCGCGCGCCAACTACCTCGGCAATCCCAACTACCGGCTGCGCCGCGATCTGGTGGAAGCGCTGGCCGGGCTGCATCCGAAGTTTCTGCGTTTTCCGGGCGGCTGCATTTCCGAAGGATCGTTTATCTGGGACAACGTATACGACTGGAAAGACTCCGTCGATACGATCGAACTGCGCAAAGAAAACTTCAACGTCTGGGGCTATATGATGACGATGGGCCTCGGGTATATGGAGTATTTTCAGCTGGCCGAAGACCTGAACGCGGTTCCGCTCCCGGTCATGGCGTGCGGCGTGCTGTGCCAGGCGCGTTCCGACTACGCCCATCCGGCCGGCGGCGAACTGCGCGACTTCTACATCAAGAATTTCACGGACCTGATCGACTTCGCGGTCGGCATGGATTTCGAACATAACGAATGGGCCGCCATGCGCCGGAAAATGGGCCATGAAGCCCCGTTCGACCTGCGCTATCTGGGCGTGGGCAACGAGAACTGGGGCACCGAATTCTTCGCCAATTTCGAAGTGTTCAAAGCGCGGATCGACGCCTACATGCGGGAACATTATCCGAAGCGCGAACTGCACATCATCTCGACGGTGGGCGCGCAGGCGGACGACGACGCGTATCAGCAGGGCTGGAAGTTCCTGAGCGGGAATCTGGAAGGTTCGGCGGACGTGGAGTTTGCGGACGGAAACAAGATCGTTTCGGAACACGTGACCTGGTACGCCGACCAGCCCGACTATATGGATACGATCGCGGACGAGCATTACTACCGGTCGAACGACTACCTGCTGCAAAACGCGGACCGCTACAACTACTACTACCGCGCGCGAAACGAAGACGGCAGCCTGAACCGGCGCGAAACGTCGAAGGTGTTTGTCGGCGAATACGCATCCACGGATAAAAATACGCTGGCGGGCGCGGTGGCGGAAGCGGCGGCGATGACCGGCTTCGAACGCAACGCCGACGTGGTGCGCCTGGCCGCCTACGCGCCGCTGTTCAACAAAGTGCTGACCGACGGCACGTACCGCTGGACGCCGGACTGCATCTGGTTCGACGACGAAAGCGTGTGGTACACGCCGAACTATTACGTGCAGCGGATGTATGCGAAGTACATAGGCAAACGCGTGCTGCCCACCTCGTTCTCGACGTACCGCGGCGGCCGGCCGATGGAACTGGCGCCGCGCGGAGGGATCGAGATTGCGGCGGGCCGTGCGGAAGTTACGGTGCGCGGCGTCAAAGTGATTTCCAATGCGGACGGCGCCGTGCTGCTGGACTGCGACTTTACGGCGCCGGAAGCCGCTTCGGACCTCGATTCGCGCTGGCAGGCGATCCCCGGCTCCGCCGGTTATACGCTGCAAGCCGGCCGCGGCCTGGTACTTCGGGCGCAAAGCGGCGGTCTGAACGGGCTGTACCTGTTAAACGACGATTGGAACGATTACCGGGTCGAAGCGGTTGCTTCCAAAGCTTCGGGCGAAGACGGCTTCTATATCGGCGTCGGTCTGACCGACATCTCGCCGGCAAGCAAAGACGTGCTGGAATACGCGGTGGGATACGGCGGTTCCGCCACCGGCGTCAAAGTGCACAAGCATGGCACGGAAGGCTATACGCTAGGGGATTATTCGTCCAGCACGGCGGCCGGCAATCTGCGGGCGGCGAACTATGAACCGCTCGAAGACGGCCGCGAATATCTCGTCACCGTCGACTACGGCGGCGCGGACGGGCGCAGCCTGGTCTGCTCGTATACCGACGCCGCAAGCGGCCGGAGCAGCAAAGTGCTGAATTACAAGCTGGAAGCATATAACCGCGATGTGTTCCATTCGGTGACGGCGGACGACGAACGGGTCTACGTCAAGCTGGTCAACGCGGACGGCGTGGACAAGCGGACCCGGCTGAACTTCGACGGGCTGAACGCTGCGGGCGAAGCAAAGCTGATTACGCTGACCGGCGACGCCGCGCTGCTGAACGTGCCCAACGTGAACAAGAAAAACGCCGAGATCATCGTGCCTGCCGAAAGCCGTTTTAAGCTGGAAAGAAGCGAAGCGGGCCGCGCCGCGATATTGAACCTGCCGGCGAATTCGGTAAGCGTGGCGGTGCTGGATTTAGAGCTGTGAAGAGTAGAAGGAATGAATTGAAAATTCGTTTATAATATGCTAAAATAATAGCAACAGTTCCCACCCGGCCTAGCGAATCAGATTCTTGGTTCGAAGCAAAAAAGGGTGGGACATTTTTATTATTCGGGAGTGTCTTTGATGAATAATGCCAAGCCTTCTTTGAAGCCTGCACTATCGATCGACAAGCAGATTGAACTGCTTAAATCGCGAGACTTGATCGTGTCCGACCCCGTTTACGCCAAAGAAGTTTTAGAACGGATCAGTTATTACAGGCTCAGCGGATATCTTCTGCCGTTCAAGACTAAACAATCTACGTATAAAATAGGCACCCGATTCGAACAAATTGTAAATTTATATGATTTTGATTCGGAACTTCGAGGTCATTTACTTCGATTATGCGAATACATAGAAGTACAGACAAGAGCGCTTTTATCTCACTTTATCGCTATGAAATACCCGGCGGACCCGCTTTGCTATAAAGATCATCTTAACTTTAATCCTCGAAAACGCTTGAAATTCGATCTTGTTTTACAAGAATGGGAAACTGAACTGAACTGAACTGAACCGGAGCAAGGTGCCGGGTTTTATTGAACATTATCGCAGTCGTTACGGCGGAGAAATTCCGATCTGGGTAGCTATTGAGGGCGTGAATTTTTCTTTGCTGTCTAAGTTCTATTCGGTTTTCAAAGAAGATCATCAAAAAGAAATTTCACGAATGTTTAAATTGAAAAAAGTTTATTTGCTGGAGAGCTGGCTTCGCAGTATGACGGAATTAAGAAACAAATGCGCGCATGGATCGAGAATTTACGCGGCCTCTTTGTCTTCTTCTATCAAGTTATCGCAAGATGCTCAAAATCTGAACTTGGATCCTTTAAAAGTCTTTTCGCTGATCTTTACAGCAAAATATCTGGTCCAAAATCGATCGTTTTGGAATGATTGGGTAAAGGATTTAGAAACAAAAACAACTAAATTCGAGCAGGACATCAATTGGAAAACCATAGGATTTGTTCCGAACTGGAAATATCATCTGCTCTCTGCGCCTAAAGATACTTGGTGAAATGAATGAATAGACACTCTAATATAATCTTTGTTGTATTTTAATTTGCAAAACGGAATGAGCGTAACTGCGCATTCCGTTTTTTATCGATCTTTCTTATCTTTAAAGAGATATCTTTGTCCGGTTCTTTTGCTTTGTTGGCGTACGTGCTTCAATCTCCTTATTTGCCGCGCTTTCCGCTCTCTTTTTCGCTGAAGAATCGGGTTCTGCTCTGCGTTTTTCCGGTAAGCTTCCATTTCTTCGAGATAACGCTCCTCGCTCTCGCTCGTCGACGGCAGGAACGGCTCGTGATTATAGTCCGTGCGCCGGCCGTAGCGAAGCATCTCGTAGATGATCATGCCGTTATTGGGCTTGCCGTTGGTCGTCTTCATGGGTACGATATCGAACAGCGCATAGTAGAACGCATAGAATACAAGCCGGTCCCAGAATGTGCGCTGCCACTGGATCGTCCCGTCGGCCAGCAGCATATTGATCGCAAAAGCCAGCGCCAGATTCACCAGAATCGGCCCGGCATACAAACAAACGTAAGCGAGTCGGCTTTCGCGCTTGATCTCGTCGTGCGAGAACCAGCTGTACAGATGATAGTAACGTCGCACGTCCACGATGCCGAGCTTGAACAGCCGCGGGCCGGAGCCGAGCGTAATGCGCGGATTGCGCACGCCGAACACGAAGCTGCCCAGCAGATAGCCGCATTCGCGCAGGAAGACCACGACAGGCAGAATAATAAACGCCGAAACGACCAGCGAGACCAAATCGGACAATCCGAACATGGCGATCCTCCTTTTCACTCGTCTGTTCCAAACTCTACAGTACCCGCTGAGCGGCAGAATGAAAAAGTGTGCAAGCCGGATCAAACGGGAAGTTCGTCGCATCGGTAACATAAAAAGCGAAAGGGGAGAGCGTCATGTACGATTGGAACGAAAGAGTGCAGGAGATGATCGACTGGATCGAGCGCCATATCGAGGAGCCGTCTTCGCTTGCGAATATGTCGGCGCAGCTCGGCTACTCGCCGTACTACTGCACGCGGCATTTTCATCGTCTGACCGGCACGACGCTGCGGGATTATATCCGTCTGCGGCGGATCAGCCTGGCGGCGCTGGAGCTGCGGGACTGCGACGCTCGGGTGCTGGATATCGCGGTGAAGTACGGATTCTCGTCGCACGAAGCGATGACGCGGGCGTTTCGGCGCGAGTTCGGCATCACGCCGCAGGACTATCGCCGCAGCCCGCGCCCGATCCGGCTGACCGTTCGCGCGGAGGTATTTTCCCCTTATCACTATTTGATGAAGGAGCGGAATCGGATGGAACAAGCGGAGAACCGGCGGGCGGAGATCAAGGTGGAGCATATTCCGGCGCATCGGTTTATCGGCATCTGGGACGAAGAGGCGACGGATTACGGGAACTTCTGGGAGCGCGGGCACGACTGCGACGAGGTAAGCGGCACGATCGAAAGCCTGTCGCACGAAAAGCTGGAAGGCCAGCTGGGACATACGGCAGGCTGGCTGCATGCGGGCGAGGCGGAAGCGGACGGTCAAGACGCGGCGGGCAGGCAGGGCGAAAGGAAAGGTCCGAGCGGTTATTTCTACGGAATTCCGGCGCCGGCCGGCTGCAGCGCGGAAGTGCCGGAAGGGATGGAGCGACGCGAGGTGCCGGAGTCTGAATATCTGGTCTTTTTCCATCCGCCGTACGACTATCTGCAAGAAAACGGCGAAGTGCAGCAGACCGTCGAGCAAACGGCGTGGAACTTCGATCCCGCGCGGCTCGGGTACGACTGGAACGACGCGCCCGGCGTGCAGAACTACCAGCGGCATTTCCCGGAAGGGTACGGGTATGCGGTGCTGCGTCCGGTGAAAAAGGTTTAGGAGGAGCGCAAAGAGATGGGAGAAGAAACAAAGCGGGAGCGGCATCTTCGAGCAATCGAAGCGGCGGTATTGAGCGCGGCGGGCGCGCTGCAAACTTCCGGGCTTCCGTATCTGTTCGTCGGCTCCGTCAGTACCTGGATCCAGGGCTGCGAGATCGTGCCGAACGATGTGGACCTGCTGATGCGCGAAGCGGCCGATGTCCGCCGCGCGCTTCGTGTATTGAATCCGGATACGGACGAAGGCGTGCGGTTTTTTGAAGACGCGGCGGGCATCCGATGGACATTCGCCCGGGGACGGAGCCACGGAGCGAAGATCGAAATCGCGCATATCGAGCCGCCCGAAGAGGATGAATCCGGCGGCTCCGAAGGAATCTGGGAAAACGGACCTTCCATCTGGGCATATAAGAAAACGCATCCGTTTGCGGGACTTGCGCTGCCGGTCGTGCCGCTTGAGATTCAACTGGCGACCTGCCTGAACCGCGGACTTGAACAGCGCGCGGATGCGGTGATCCGGGTTCTGAAGCGAGGCGGCTGCGATTGGAGCCTGCTGCGCCGGGCGATCCCCGGGGCGAGATACGCGCAGGTGGCCGCGCAAATCGAAAAGCCGAAAAGACGCTAATCCGTTTTTTCGGTCAGGGTATCGAGAAAGCCGGGGAGTGTTCCAAACGGAAAATAGCGGCGCAGGCACACTTATTTGGGGCGAAACGCTTCGGTTTCTTCAAATAGCGACGCAGGTGCAATTATTCGGGTGCCAAAGGCCGAATCGAAGCGAAAAAGCTCGAAATAAATGTATCAGCGCAGTTATTTTCTCGAAAACGTAAAATTAAGCCGGAATAAGGGTATATACGCAGCTATTTACATCAAATCGTTTCTCGACAATTTGAGCCGGAAAGACGTTGAGTCGTCTTCCCGGCTTTTTTGCTGCGAATGTCGATGCCGCAATTTTTCCGGCTCGGTATCGTTAGATCTTGCGCACCGAGCCGGATTCTGGCCGGGCTTCCGCCGCGATGCCGATTGCCCGCTCCACGATAAACTTGGGCCGTTCTTTTGCCTCCATATACGTCTTGCCGATATACTCGCCGATTACGCCGATCGCAAGCAGCTGCAGGCCGCCGATCGCCCAGACGGAGATCGCGATCGTGGTCCAGCCGGGCACGGTGCGGCCGCCGAAGTGGATCGACAAGAAATAAACCAGCATGATTAAGCTGACCGCGAACAGGATAAAGCCGAGCGAAGTAATCATGCGGATGGGCTTGATGCTGAACGAAGTGATGCCTTCAAGCGCGAAAGCGATCATTTTCTTGAGCGGATATTTGGATTCGCCCGCGAACCGCTCATTGCGCTCGTACGTCACCACCGACGAAGGGTAGCCGATCAGCGGCACGATGCCGCGCAGAAACAGATTGGTTTCGCCGAATTCGGCAAGTCCGTCCAGTGCGCGGCGGCTCATCAGCCGGTAATCCGCGTGGTTGTAGACCAGTTCCGCGCCCATGAGGCGCATCAGTTTATAGAAGCCTTGGGCCGTCGTTTTTTTGAAAAACGTATCTTTCTCCCGCGCGCGGCGCACGCCGTATACGATATCGAAGCCTTCGCGGTACTTCTCCACGAACTCGTCGATCGCGCCGATATCGTCCTGGAGATCGGCGTCGAGCGAGATCGTCGCGTCGGCGTGTTCTTTGACCGCCATCAAGCCGGCGAGCAGCGCGTTCTGGTGCCCGCGGTTGCGTGCCAGGTTGACGCCCGCGAACAGCGGATCGGCGGCGTTCAGCTCCTCGATCATCGGCCAGGTCCGGTCCCCGGAGCCGTCGTTGACGAACACGATCCGGCTGCCCGGTGAGATGAGCTGCCGGTTAATCAGCGAGCGCATTTTCTCGCGCAGCCGCCCGGCGGTCTCGGCGAGCACTTCTTCTTCGTTATAGCAGGGAATAACCAAATACAGCTTGTCCATGAACGGTTCCTCCCGTGGGGGTTGATTTTTGGATGTTATGTTCGCGGTGGCTTCGGAATGAAGGAAGCGGCTGCCGCTTCGAACAAGTATACACCCGCAGGCCCTTGCAGCGGAAATTGCCGAATTTCATAGGCTATTCCAGAACTTTATACGGAATTTAAATAACTTTTTCATTTATCCTTAAAGATAGTGAGAAACCAAAAAGTAAATGAAATAAACTTTTATATTTACTGATTAATAAAAATGTTATTTATTTTTGAAAAAGTGAAGGAATGAAAAAGGAGGCGTCGAAAAGGTAGGAGCAATCCATACAATCGCAACAAAATTTCCATATTCCGAAGAGGAGTGAGATCCAATGAAAAGTAAGACCCTGCGCGCGTCGATTCTGCTTCTGCTTGCGATTCTGCTGCTGATTCCCGCTTCGGCCTGTTCGGTCGGAGGCGTACGGGAAGCGAGCGCCGCTTCGACGACCGAACCCCCGGCGTTCGCCGACGTTTCCGTGCACGATCCGTCGATCGTCAAAGACGGCGGCACGTACTACGTGTTCGGTTCGCATATCGCGGCGGCGAAGTCGACGGACCTGATGAACTGGACTTCTTTTGCAAACGGTTACACTACTCCCGGCAATACGCTTTACGGCGATCTGTCGTCCAATCTGGCCGGTTCGTTCGCCTGGGCGGGCGAGAACGATTCGGACAGCAAAGGCGGCTTCGCGGTATGGGCGCCGGACGTGTTCTGGAACAAAGATTACGTCAATAAAGACGGCTCCAAAGGCGCTTACCTCATCTACTACAGCGCGTCTTCGACGTATATCCGTTCGGCGATCGGGTTCGCGGCGTCCAAGAACATCGAAGGCCCGTACGAGTACGGCGATACGATCGTGTATTCCGGGTTTACAAAGAACGAAGCATACGACAAAGACAGCAGGGTAAACAAAAAGTGGACGAGCACGAATATCGACGAACTGGCGGGCGCGGGCAAATTGGCGGGCGAAAACGAAAGCTGGTTCAACGCGGACGGCTCGTACAACAACCAGCTGTATCCGAACGCGATCGACGCGGCTCTGTCGTACGACGCAAAGGGCCGGCTGTGGATGACGTACGGCTCGTGGTCGGGCGGCATTTTCCTGCTGGAGATCGACAAGAAGACCGGCCGGCCGATCTTCCCCGGCAAAGACGGCACCACCAAGGACGGACGTTTGACCGATCGCTACTTCGGCACCAAGATCGCGGGCGGCTACGGCAAATCCGGCGAAGGCCCGTATATCGAGTACAACAAAAGCACGCGTTACTACTATCTGTATGTGACCTACGGCTGGCTGGGCGCGGACGGCGGCTACAATATGCGCGTGTTCCGCTCGAAAGACATCGGCGGCCCGTATAAAGATTCGCTCGGACAAAGCGCGGTGCTGCCGCCGAATACGGAGAATACCGAATACGGCAACAAGCTGATCGGCAATTTCCTGTTCGACCGCGAACCGGGCGATCCCGGCACGGGCATTGGGTACGGCTACGTCTCGCCCGGACACAATTCGGTATACACGGACGAGAAAAGCGGGCAGATGTTCCTCGTGTTCCATACCCGCTTCCCGCAGCAGGGCGAAGCGCACGAGCTGAGGGTGCACCAGATGTTTATGAACAAAGACGGCTGGCCGGCCGCGGCGGTTTACCGCTACGGCGGAGAGAAGCTGGCCACGGTGAAAAAAGGCGATATTCCCGGCGATTACGCGTACATCAACCACGGCAAAGCGTATTCGGGCGATATCGCGCATCCGGAATCGATCACGTTGAAAGCCGACGGGACCGTTAGCGGAGCGCTTGAAGGCAAATGGCGCAAAAACGGCAGCAATCTGGCAAAGCTGACGCTCGGCGGCGAAGAATTCGACGGCGTGTTCGTCCGCCAGTGGGACCCGGTGTCGCAGTCGAACGTGATGACGTTTACGGCGGTGTCACAATCGGGCGAATCGTCCTGGGGGACGCGGCTGGCCGATCTGAGCGACGAGCAGGTTGTCGCCAATGTGGCGGACAGCCTGGATATCGGGAATACGAGCCGGGTAACGGCGGATCTGAATCTGCCGGCAGCGGGCAGCCGCGGCGCGAAGATTACCTGGAGCAGTTCGGACGAGAGCGTCGTGACGTCCGCGGGTAAAGTGACGCGGCCGGCCGAAGGACAGCCGGCGGGCCAAGCGGTGCTGACGGCGACAATCGTCAAAGGAAGCGCGCAGAAGACGGTTACGTTCGAGGTGACCGTGGTTCCTTACGAGAACGCGAAGCTGACCGCGCATTACGGATTCGAGAATGATTTGTCCGACAGCGAAGGCTCGTTCGCGGCGGGGTCCGTGATCGGCGACCGGATCGGGCGCGAAGGCGGGAATATCAGTTATGCGGCCGGCGCGCAGGGGCAGGCGGCGGTATTCGACGGCGCGACGGGCGTCGCGCTGCCCGGCGATTTGATCGCCGGCTCGTCGTACTCCGTGTCGCTCTGGGTGAAGCCGGAAGCGCTGACGACCTACACGCCGACTTTCTTCGGCGCCAAAGACGATACGCACTGGGTCAGCCTGCTGCCCAAAGGCTCGGTCGGCGACCAGACGATGGTCTGGTCCGGCAGCGCGCGCTGGTACGACGGCGTAACCGGCGTCAAGATTCCGGCCGGGGAGTGGAGCCATCTGGCGTTCTCCGTGGACGAAGGAACGCTGTTCGTGTACGTGAACGGCGAGCGCAAGTTCACCGGCGCGGATTTCCCGGATTTGTTCGCGGCAGGCGGCAAAGGAACCTTTGCGCTGGGCGTGAACTGGTGGGACCCGGCGTTCAAGGGGCAGCTCGACGAGCTGCGCGTGTACGAAGGGGCGCTGACGCCGGAGCAGGCGGCGGAGCTTTCTCTGCGGTAACACGGGCCGATCCGGCCGGTAGGACCGGAAAAGAATCCGAAACCGAAAAACGAAGCGGAACATCCGCTTCGTTTCAGAGTGTCGATAAACCCGGCCTTCACCTGGAGCGCCGGGTTTCTTTTGCATGGGAAAATTCCGGCTGTCAGGGAAGCGTGCAAAACGCACGAGCTCATGTATACATTCCAGGGCAAGCCTGTTCAAGCCGCAAATAGGGACCGGATGCGCACATCCCGCACACCGCTGTTCATGACCAAGTCCGACCCCAAACCCAAGTCAAATGCGAAAATCCACTTCGTTGATCGGACAGGGACGATAAAACAAAGATGAAATGCGAAAATCCACTTCATTCCCGGTTCGCAGGCCCAAAAAGCGCCGGAAACGAAAATAAAGTGGATTTGTGCATCCGATTGCCGTTTTGGAGGAGCGGAATAGAGGATAAAATGGATATTTGCAGCTTATGCAGCTTGGAGGCGGCTGAAGGCGCGCTTTATCAAGTTTGAAGACATGCCCGGTCATGCCGCAATGCCGTATTTTTAAGTCTTTCCGGTTTTTGAGCCGCAAACAAGCTGTGGAACCGAATATCCGATTCAGGCAAGCTGCCGAAATATAAATTTTTTAAAACCACGCTTTAAAACAGTTTCTTTTTCTCGCCCGCTCGGTTAAGATTAGGCCAATTATCGTCGGTTTCCGGGAACTTTGGACCCTGCGGAAGTCGAATAAATCGAAAAAACGGAGGATGAGCGGGTTGGAAACAAGAAAGATACATACAAGAGCCGCGAAAGCCGGTCTGGCGTTTCTGCTGGTACTGGTCTTGGTGCTGGGCAATTTGGCGGCGCCGGGACGGGCAAACGCTTCGTCGATCGATCCGTACGTTGGGGAGATCCGCATGTTCACCGGTACCTACGCGCCTTACGGCTGGGCGTACAGCGACGGACAGCTGCTCGATACGCAGCAGTATCCGGAGTTGTATCAATTGATCGGCAGCCGCTATGGCGGCGACGGTATTCGCACGTTCGCGTTGCCCGACCTGCGCGGGGAGGCGCCGACCGGCGGAATCGGATATTATATCTCGCTAACAGGGAGATACCCTTCCTCTCAAGACGGTTCGGATCCTTCGCAGGCGGACGCCGCTTCGGCAACCGGCGAACTGCGGCTGTTTCCGTATACGACAGCCGATTTGCTGCCGCCGGGCTGGCAGCCCGCCGACGGACGGATGCTGCCGGTCGCGGACTATCCGAATCTGTACGATCAAATCGGCAATGCGTACGGCGGAGACACCGTGCAATTTGCGCTTCCCAAGCTGGAAGCGCCGCTGGCCGCGGACGGCTCGATGTACGCCATTGCGGTCAACGGAGTATCGGAACCGAAGGAGCCGCAAATCGGCGACGTGGTGTTGATCGCCGGAAGCCAGCGGAGCATGTCGCTATTGAGACCGGCAAACGGCGCGCTGCTGCCTGTGAATCAATATCCCGCTTTGTTTGCGGTGATCGGCACTCGATTCGGAGGGGACGGATACAACACCTTTGCGCTTCCTGCTCAGACGAGCACAAACGGAATTTATTCGTATATTGCGGTTAAAGGCCAATATCCGATGCGTGACGGAATCGGCGGCGGCCCCCCGTTCGAGCCGCGCTCGGTCGCGGACAGTTACGAAGCGGAAGGGGACGAAACGCTGAGCGTGGGAGGACGCGGCGTGCTGGCGAACGACCGCGACGCTTACGAAGCCCGGGTGTACAGTGCGCCGTCCAACGGCCGGTTGGCTTTAAATAATGACGGATCGTTCACCTACACGCCCGATCCGGGATATGTCGGCACCGACTCGTTTATCTACCGCGCTTCGAACAGTTACGGCATGGGTAACGCGGTTCGGGTTAACATCACGGTACGGGCGATGCCGCCGCGTATAAGCGGAGTCGAAGACGGGGCGTCTTACCGCACGAGCGTAACGCCTTCCTTCACGAGCGGAAGCGCTACGCTGAACGGGAATCCGTTTAGCGCCGGAACGTCCGTGGAGAACGAAGGCCGGTATACGCTTCAAGTCACGAACAGCGAGGGCAGCCGGACCGTGAACTTTACGATCGACAAGACCGCGCCGATTGTCGAGATCAAAGGCAGTCTGGTCGACGGCGTGTACGCTTCCGGCGTGCAGATCGTGTTCAATGAAGGGACGGCCGTACTGAACGGTCCTTTCGTCTTTAACACTCCAATTGCAAGCAGCGCGGTAATCGAAATAGACGGCGGATTTACGCTTACCGTTACGGACGCGGCGGGGAACGTTACCGTGAAGTCGTTCCTGATCAGCCTGCCCAAAACGGTCTCGTTCGACAGCGCGGGCGGTTCGGGCATCGCTCCCCAGTCCGTCGTGTATAAAGGCAAGGCTGTGAAGCCGGCAGATCCCGAGCGCGAAGGTTATATATTCGGCGGTTGGTACGAAGACTCCGGCAGGTCCGTGCCGTTTGCATTCAATACCCGGGAGATTGTAACGACGACGATGATCTATGCGAGCTGGACGATTATCCGGCATGCGTTTACTTTCGACAGCGCGGGCGGTGGCGATATAGCGCCGCAGACCGTGGATTACGGCGCGTCGGCGTCGGAACCGGCGCCTCCGACGCGTAAAGGCTATACCTTCGTCGACTGGTACGCGGACGACATGCATACGAAGCCCTTCGTATTCGCGGCGACCCCGATCAAAGCCGACACGCGGGTCTACGCGTCATGGAAGATCGATACGTACACGGCGGCGTTCGACAGCCGGGGCGGCAGCGAGGTCAAGCAGCAAACGCTGGATTACGGCGGCGCGATCGCCAAGCCGGCCGATCCGTCGCGCAAAGGGTATACCTTTGCCGGCTGGTACGAGAACGAAGCGGACAGCCGGGCGTTCGATTTCGCGTCTGCGAAGATCGAAGAAGACCTGACGCTGATCGCGAAATGGACGATCAACGTGTATGAAGTCTCGTTCGACAGTGACGGCGGCAGCGAGGTGGCCAAGCAGTCGCCGGAGTTCGGCGGAACGGCGACAAAGCCGACCGATCCGGAGCGCAAAGGGTATACCTTTGCCGGCTGGTACACGGACGAAGCTCGCACCCGCGCGTTCGCTTTCGCGTCGACGCCGATCGAAAGCGATCTGACGCTGTATGCGAATTGGACGATCAATGCCTATCGCGTCTCGTTCGACAGCAGTGGAGGCA
Organism: Saccharibacillus sp. CPCC 101409; assembly: GCF_030518235.1. Taxonomy (GTDB): domain Bacteria; phylum Bacillota; class Bacilli; order Paenibacillales; family Paenibacillaceae; genus Saccharibacillus. The sequence continues at coordinate 83,970 of NZ_JAULSA010000008.1, forward strand.
GTGAGATCGACACGCAAACGCTGGATTACGGCGGCTTCATTGCGAAGCCGGCCGATCCGGAGCGCAAAGGGTATGCGTTTGCCGGCTGGTACAAGAATGAAGCGGACAGCCGGGCGTTCGATTTCGTGTCCACGAAGATTGAAGAAGAACTGACGCTGATCGCGAAATGGACGATCAACGTCTATGAAGTGTCGTTCGACAGCGACGGCGGCAGCGCGGTCGATGCGCAGAAGCTGGATTACGGCAGCGTCGTCGCCAAGCCGGCCGCCCCGGTACGCAAAGGCTACACGTTCGGCGGCTGGTACGAAAGCGGAGCGCAGGCGACTGAGTTCGACTTCGCTTCGTCGAAGATCGAGCGAAATCTGGCGCTGCGCGCCAAATGGACTATCAACGTCTATGATGTTGTATTCGACAGCGACGGCGGAACGCCGGTCGACAAGCGCATGCTGGATTACGGCAGCGTCATCGCGAAGCCGGCCGATCCGGAGCGCACCGGCCATACATTCGGCGGCTGGTACACGGACGAAGAGAAGACGCAGGCGTTCGATTTCGGCTCCGCCGTTGCGGAAACCGATCTGACGCTGCATGCGAAATGGACGATTAACGTCTATGAAGTCTCGTTCGACAGTGAAGGCGGCAGCGAGGTCGCCAAGCAGTCGCCGGAGTATGGCGGCGCGGTGACGAAGCCGGCCGACCCGAAGCGCGAAGGCTACACGTTCGGCGGCTGGTACGAAGACGAAGCACAGACGGCCGGGTTCGATTTCGCTTCGTCGAAGATCGAACGGAATCTGACGCTGCGCGCCAAATGGACGATCGACACGTATACCGTCGCGTTCGACAGTGCGGGCGGCTCGGTCGTGGCCGACAAACGCGCCGATTACGGCACGCTCGTATCCGAACCGGCGTCGCCGACGCGCGCGGGCTATACGTTCGCCGGCTGGTATGCCGACGCGGCGCTGACCGGCCGGTATAACTTCTCTTCCTCGCCTGTCAAAAGCGACCTGAAACTGTATGCCAGATGGCTGATCGTGTCTTCCGGATCGGGCGGCGGCACAAGCGGAGACGGAAGCTCCGCGCCGCCGACGCAGCCGTCTTCGACGAGCGAAGCGCCGGCAGCCCCGTCCGGCGTCTCGACCGACGGCAAGCTGACGCTGCCGGCCGGACAAGCGGGCGAAGTCAGCCTCGGCGATTCGGTTCGCGTTGTGATTCCGGCCGGCGCGTCTTCCCGGCCGCTGACGATCGATATCGAAGCGCTGACCGACGTCAGCGGCCTGCTGGACGGACAATCCGTCCTGCTCAGTCCGGTGCTGGAAATCCTGAAGAACTTCAAGGAAAACTTCGACGCTCCGGTCGAACTGACCCTGGCGTACGACGCCGGTTCGCTTCCGCCCGGCGAAACGCCCGGCGTATTCTACTTCGACGAGACTGCGCGCGGCTGGGTGAACGTGCCCGGCGGAACAGCCGAAAGCGGCCGCGTTACCGTATCGGTCGATCACTTCACGAAGTTCGCCGTCTTCGGCATGAAGCCGGCGATGCAGACGGTATTCAGCGACCTGCCGGCCGGTCACTGGGCCAGAGCTGCCGTCGATGCGGCGACGGCCAAAGGCATTGTGCGCGGCTACCCGGACGGCACGTTCCGTCCGGCCGCGCCCGTGAGCCGGGCGCAGTTCGCCGCTATGCTCGCCGCCGCTTTCGCTCTGCCGGCGGCAGCGGCTGAGCCGGACTTCGCCGACGCCGCGAAGATCGGCGTCTGGGCCAGACCGGCCGTTGCCAGCGCCGTCGCGGCGGGCCTGGCGCACGGCTATCCGGACGGCACGTTCCGTCCGGAAGCCACGGTCACGCGCGCGGAGATGGCGGCTATGCTCGCCGCCGCGCTGAAGGCGACCGCCGGCGGCGACCGGACGGTCTTCGCCGACGAGGCGGAGATTCCGGCCTGGGCGAAGCCGGCCGTGCATGCGCTCAGCGAAGCCGGCCTGCTCGCCGGCAAGCCCGGCGGCGTCTTCGACGCCCGGGGCCGCGCCAGCCGAGCGGAAGCCGTTCAACTGCTGGTGAACGCGCTGGGCGGTCGTTAAGCGGCAAAGCCCCTCGTTTTTTGAAGGTAAAATTGCATTGGAAGTTTGATAGCGAAGCGAACGTTCATGGCGTTCGCTTCGCTTTTTTTCGCGCAAAGAAATGGTATACTGAATAAAGCGGCTTGAGAAAACGTTTGCTCAAAGGAGGATAACGGTGACGGACAAACATCAGATCTCGATTAAAGAAATAGCCAATCTGAGCGGTGTGTCGGTGGCTACCGTCTCGCGCGTAATCAACGACAACGGCCGGTTCTCCGAGGAGACGCGCCGTAAAGTGCTGCGTGTGATTGATGAACACGGCTACAGCACGAATACCGTGGCCAAAGCGCTGCGCATGAATAAGTCCAAAACGATCGGCATTATCGTGCCGGATATCGGGAACGAGTTCTTCTCGACCATTGTGCACGAAATCGAAAGCTACTTTTTTGAGCGCGGCTTCTCGACGTTTATTTGCAATACGGACAAAAGTTCCACCAAAGAGAGCGCATATATCCGTTCGCTGGACGCCAAAATGGTGGACGGACTGATCTGCATATCCGGCCGGGAAGAGATCGAAGCTTCGCTGCTGACCCGCCGCATTCCGATTGTATGCATCGACCGACGCCCTCGGATGACCAACAATCTGGCGATGATTGAATCGGATCATTTTCACGGCGGGTATCTGGCGGGCAGTCATCTGATCGCCAAAGGCTGCCGCAGGCCCGTGATCCTGACCAAGCCCAAAACGCTGTCGTCCGTATACGATCGTCTGGAGGGGTTCAAACGCGCGCTGGCCGAGCATCGTATTCCTTTTGACGAGGAGACCGTTCTGCTGACGGACGAAAGCCGGCGGCACAATATCGAGAAAGCGCGCGAAGCGATTCGGCTGGCGCAGAGCGAAGGAAGAACGTTCGACGGCGTGTTCGCTACAAACGACTGGCTGGCGATCGGCGTAGTCAAAGAATTGGTCGAATCGGGCGTCCGCGTGCCGGAGCAGGTTAAAGTGGTCGGCTTCGACGACGATACGATCGCGCGCTACTCGGATATTCCGCTGACGACGATCAAACAGGACGTTTATCGGATCGCCGAAGAGGCCTCGCAGATCTTTCTGGCGCTGTTGACCGGGAAAAAGAAACCTTCCGTCAACCATCATATCAAGGTTCCGGTGGAGCTGATCGAACGCAAAACGACTTAAGCAAAAACGCGCTGCGGCGCAGGGCCGCAGCTTTAACAAAGAAAATATTAGCTGCAGCCGGTTGCACAATTCGATAAGCATGCTATAATGAAATCGGCTAGGGAAAACGATTACTCAAATGAATTGCAATATTGACCGAAAATGGAGAGTGCTCGGGTAAAATGGTCTTCGCGCCGCATACCTGCCGACTATTTTAAAAAGAAACAGACATTTGATATTTGAGTAAACGTTTACCCTAATTTAAGGAACCTCAATTCAGATCGTTCGGTCAGCTTGCGGTAGAGGAAACACCCTGGAAGCCTCTTTTTATCAGCACTGAGTAATCGTTTACTCAATTTAAAGGAGGAATAGTGATGGAGAAGCTGTTATGCCCGTCCATGATGTGTGCGGATTTCAGGTCTCTGGAGCGGGAAATGAGCGAGCTCAACGCGTCGGACATCGATATTTATCATATCGATATCATGGACGGACGTTTTGTGCCGAACTTCGGCATGGGCATGCAGGACTTCGAATATATCCGCGCAGCCACGCAGAAACCGGTGGACGTGCATCTGATGATCGACAATCCGGCGGAATATGTAGAACTGTTTATTGAAAAAGGGGCCAATATCGTCTACTTTCACCCCGAAGCCGACCTGCATCCCACCCGCACGATCGATCGGATTCGCGCCGCGGGAGCGAGAGCGGGTATCGCGCTGAATCCGGGCACGTCGATCGAAGCGGTCAAGCCGCTGATCGGAATCGTGGACTATATCATGATTATGACGGTCAACCCCGGCTTTGCCGGCCAGAAGTATCTGGATTTCGTAAACGAGAAGATCGAAGAACTGGCGAAGCTGCGCGAAAACAAAGGCTATGCGTTCGAGATGATGGTCGACGGGGCGATCTCGCCGGAGAAGATTCAACTGCTTGGCGCGCTAGGCGTCAAAGGCTTTGTGCTCGGTACATCGTCGCTGTTCGGCAAAGGTGAATCGTACCGCGATATTGCACAGCGTCTCAAAGCGTTGTAAGCATACAAGACGGGGTTTTCGGTATAACGACATTTATTCACTGATCAGGGAGGAATTGATATGAAACTGGCAATCGCAAGCGATCACGTCGGCCTGGAGCTCAAGCCGGCGATCATCGAGTATTTGAAAGAACTGGGACACGCAGTCGAAGACTTCGGGCCCTACAGCGCGGAACGGACCGACTACCCGGCTTACGGCAAAAAGGTGGCGGAAGAAGTATCGGCGGGACGCTTCGAATCGGGTATCCTGATCTGCGGCACAGGCGTGGGCATTTCGATTGCGGCGAACAAGGTCAAAGGCATCCGCGCCGTCGTTTGCAGCGAGCCTTACTCGGCGCAGCTGTCCAAACAGCATAACAATACGAACATTCTCGCTTTCGGCTCGCGGGTTGTCGGTCAAGAACTGGCGAAGATGATCGTGAAATCCTGGTTGGACGCGGAGTTCGAAGGCGGTCGTCACGCGAACCGGGTGAAAATGATCGGAGACATCGAAGAGCAGCTGCTGTGCTGAGCTGGCGCTTGCAAGCGGACCGCCCGCTTGAACGTGGAGAAAAGACAGGAGGATTGGAACATGAATCTGACCGAGCTTAACGAGCTCAACCGTTCCATGAATATTCGTGATGTGCGCGATGCTTCTTTCGGCGCTTACGGACAGATCTGGCCGCGGTTCGATGTATCGGAAATGATCGAGTTTGCGGAGCGCGGCATCGAAGTACCCGATGCGGGCAACCGGTACGTGCCTTCCGTGGCCGAACTGGAAGCGCTGGACGCCGCCGCCAAGATCGAAGCCGACGTTTACGGAGGGCTTCCGGTGGAAATCGGATACTGCGCCGGGCGCAATGCGCGTTTGACTGGACTTGAATATCATCAGGGCAGCGAGGTCGTAATCGCGGTAACGGACTGTATCCATATCGTCGGCAGGCGCCAGGATATCGATACGGCGGAGCAGACCTACGATGCCGGTTTGACGGAAGTCTTCTTCCAGCCAAAAGGCACGGTGGTGGAACTGTACTCGACTACGCTGCATTATGCTCCTTGCCGGACTTCGGATGAAGGGTACGTAACGCTTGTCGTACTGCCGAAGGGGACTAATTCTCCCCTGTCTGCCGACATGCGGATATCCAATAGGCTGCTGACCAAAAAGAATAAATTTCTGCTGGCGCACGGCAGCGAGAAAGCCAAGATCGAAGCGGGCGTTCATCACGGGCTGATGGGACCGCTGCTTGAAATCCGTATCTGAGTCGTTGAAGATTCCGGGATGCCTGGCGAGAGCGGGCATACCCGGAAGTTCGACCAGCCTTTCATTTCTTTATTGAAAACGCTTGCTTCCCGGCGGCCGTCTGACGCGGCATAATGATTTTAGTAAAGGAGACGAGAAAATGTCCAACGAAACACTGGCAAAAGAGATTCTGCGAACGGTAGGAGGAGCCGGGAACGTCTCAAGCGTCGTGCACTGCGCGACCCGGCTTCGCTTTAAGCTGAAAGACAATAAAAAAGCCGACAAAAGCGGCACCCAGAATCTGCCGGGCGTCATTACCGTAGTCGAGAACGGCGGACAATACCAGGTTGTCATCGGCAACACGGTCGGGGATGTGTATAAAGAAGTGGTAAAGGCGGGCGGATTCGATGCCGACTCGGCGGGGAACGACGAAGCGGAGTCCGGCGAGAAAAGCAATCTTTTCAACAAAGCCATCGATATTATCTCGGGGATCTTCACGCCGTTCCTGGGCGCGCTGGCCGCTTCGGGGATTCTCAAGGGCCTGCTGCTTATACTGACCACGCTGGGCTGGCTGACCAAAGAAAGCGGCGTTTACGCGATCTGGTACGCGGCGGCGGACAGCATTTTCTACTTCCTGCCTATCGCGATCGCCATCACGTCTTCGCGCAAGTTCGGCGCCAATCAGTTCGTATCGCTGGCCATCGCCGGAGCCATGGTCTATCCCAATATTATCGCGCTGTACAACGACGGAGCGAGCCTGACCTTTTTCAATATTCCCGTCGTGCTGATGAGCTATACGTCGACCGTGCTGCCGGTTATTATCACCGTATGGGTGCTGTCCCTGCTGGAAAAAAGGCTGAATAAAATTTTTCACTCCAGTATCCGCAATATCTTCACCCCGCTGCTCAGTCTGATGATTATCGTTCCGCTGGCTTTAATCGTAATCGGGCCGATCGGCACGTATACAAGCCAGGGACTGGCATCGGCCACGACCTTTATGTACAATCTCAGCCCAATCGTAGCCGGCATCGTGCTGGGCGCCGTATGGCAGCTCCTCGTTCTGTTGGGTATTCACTGGGCGTTCATCCCCGTCATGTACAATAATATCGCCGTTTACGGACGGGATCACCTCAAGCCGCTGTTCGCGCCTTCGAACTTCGCCCAGGCCGGCGTGGCGCTCGGCGTATTCCTGAAAACGAAAAATCCCAGAGTCAAATCGATTGCCGGCTCGGCCGCCGTTACGGGGATATTCGGCATCACCGAACCGATCGTCTACGGTATCAGCTTGAGATATAAAAAGCCGTTCGTATGGGCGATTATCGGCGGCGCAATCGGCGGCGGGATCGCCGGCGCTGTGGGTTCCAGCGCAATCGCGCCGGGGATTCCCGGAATCGCCAGCCTGCCGATCTTTTTCGGTCCCGGCTTTGCCGGCTTTATCGCGGCCATCGTGATCGCTTACGTATTCTCGGCAGTGACCACTTATTTCTTCGGCTTTAACGATTCGATGGAGAAAGAACTTTTGCCCCCGGATGAAAAAGGCAAAGCCGAAGTCCGTAACACCGGCGGCGCTCGGGAAAATCAAGCTTCCGCCGCGGCAGTCGATCAGGAGATTCCGAGTCCGCTGTCGGGTACGGTGCTGCCGCTGCGCGACGTCGAAGACGAAGCGTTCGCAACCGAAGCGATGGGCAAGGGAGTCGCCGTGATGCCGAGCGAAGGCCGGCTGATCGCGCCGTTCGGCGGGCAGGTCGTTAACGCGATGAAAAGCGGCCATGCGATCGGACTGCGCTCCGATGCCGGGGTGGAAATGCTGATCCATGTCGGCATGGATACCGTGAAGCTCAAAGGCGAGCATTTCGATCTGAAGATTAAAGAAGGCGACCGAATCGAACCGGGCCAGCTGCTGCTTGAGTTCGATATCGAGAAGATCCAGGCAAGCGGCTACAGCGTAGTTACGCCGATTATCGTGACCAACACTTTCGAGTATGCCGATGTACATGTGCAGCCGGCGGAGAGCTCCGATGTACGCGCGGGAGATCCGCTGCTGCTTGCGGTGTCGCTCTGAGCCGCACCCTATAAATTCGAACCGAAGCGAGGAGATTAACGATGGAAAAAGACGCCAAACGATTGATCAGCGCATCCAAAACCGAACTTGAGCAAATGAACGGCAGAGACCTTAAATTGTCGATCCTTAAATCGGAGGGCCGCGTGGTCATGGGGCAGCATCTGCTTTTTGCCGGCCAGGGCCTGGTGCGCGGTGTGACCAACACCGAATTGATGGCCGCTTTCGGCGCGGACATGATTATGCTCAACACGTTCAACCTGAACGATCCCGCCGCCAATCCGGGCATGCAGGGACTCAGCTTGAAAGAATTGAAGGCGAGAGTCAATATTCCTGTCGGGATCTATCTGGGCTGTCCGGGCAGCAAGAAGCCGCCGCACAATATCTATTACGATGCCGAAGGCATGGTCGCGACCGACGAACATATTCGGCTGGCCCAAGAGCTCGGCGCCGACTTTATCGTATTGGGCGGCAATCCGGGCAGCGGGACCTCGATCAACGACGTGATCGCGACAACGCGGAGAGCGCGGGAACTCTGCGGCGACGATATGCTGATCTGTGCGGGCAAATGGGAAGACGGCATCCGCGAGAAAGTGCTGGGCGATCCGCTGGCCGAGCGCGACGCCAAAGAGATTATCCGGGAACTGATCGACGCCGGCGCGGATGTGATCGATCTGCCGGCTCCGGGATCGAGACACGGCATCAGTGTTCACATGATCCAGGAACTGGTGCAGTTCGTGCACAGCTACAAGCCGGGCACGCTCGCGCTGACTTTTCTCAATAGTTCCGTAGAAGGGGCGGACGCGGACACGGTGCGGATGATCGCTCTGCTCATGAAAGAAACCGGAGCGGATATCCATGCGATCGGCGACGGCGGATTCTCCGGCTGCACCACGCCCGAGAACCTGATGCAATTGTCGATCTCGCTTAAAGGTAAGCCGTATACGTACTTCCGCATGGCGAGCACCAATCGCTGATTGGACAACGTAGCGGCTGATATACCGAAGGGAAGGAAAGCCGGTGCTTTTCTTCCCCTTTTTTGACTATGAACGTCTTTAAAGCGCTAAAGTGTGATATACTGGACAGATCGGGCAAGAAACGAAGCGCGGCCCAAAGAGAAGGGGACACCATGCAAATGCAAACCTTTCAAGATTGGAATTTGAAAGTGAAAAAAACGTTCAGCGCCACCAGCAACGAAGCGGTATTGACCGTGACGGAAGCGGGCAAGCTGCTCGGCCTGTCCAAAGATCAGATGAAGCTTTACGTGGACAAAAGCAAGCTGACCAAAGTTCCCATCGCCAGAAGCACGCACCGGTATCTGGTCCTGCAAAAAGAAATCGAAGAGATTTTGAAAAAATAATTTTTTTGCTTGCCATGTGCGCAAAACCGTGATATATTATTTCTTGTGCTCGCGAGACAATCGCGGTCATCCAGATATGCGGTCGTGGCGGAATTGGCAGACGCGCACGGTTCAGGTCCGTGTGGGCTAACCCCCGTGGAGGTTCGAGTCCTCTCGACCGCATCTTATGTTTGAAACCAAAGACCCGGATTTCCGATTTTAATCGGAGGTTCGGGTCTTTTTTCGTATGTTCGTTTTATTTACAGTCGATCCGCTGTTTTTGAAGCTTTTCTCTTACACCTTTTTACCGTTAGAGTATTGACAGTTAGAGTTCTAAGTATTATATTGAGTTTAAAGTTAGAACTCTAACAGTTAGATATTAAACGAAAGAACGGATTCAACCATCATTCACGCGGATCGTGATCCGCTTAAAGGAGAGCAAACCATGACCGACCGCAAAGACCACGTAGAAGCGGAACCCGAAGCAAGCGACATCGACGAATCGACAAGAGCCGCCACGCCTTTTTCCAACCTGTTCCGCGAGATCGGGATAAAGATGAAGGCGTCGGCCGACCATAGATTGAAGGAACTCGGACTGAACGCGCAGCAGGGGCAGATGATCGGCTATATTTACGAACACCAGGAGCGCGGCGTGATCCAGGCAGATCTGGCCCGGCGGTTCAGCCGGACGGGCGCGAGTATCACCAGCATGCTGCAGGGACTGGAGAAGAACGGTTATGTCAGACGCCGGGTACAGGAAGACAACGAGCGTCAGAAAAAGGTCTATATCACCGACAAAGCGGAGCCGCTGATTTCGGAGTTCAACGAGATTTTCAAGGAAGCGGAGAATCGCGTAACGGAAGGCATGACGGCCGAAGAAGCGCAAACGCTGCAAAGACTGCTGCAAAAAGTCGTATCGAATATTTAAGCAAAGAAAGAGAGGTCTTCATCATGAGTACACTCAACGAAGAAACGGCGGGTTCCGGCAAGGACTCGAATCAATATTACCTGGAAAAGTCGCCGATCGGCCGCGCGGTCGCGCATCTGTCGATTCCGATGATGATCGGCATGTCGGTCAGCACGATCTACAACGTCGTCAACGCCTACTTTATCGGCATGCTGCACAATACGCAGATGCTGTCCGCCATCACGCTGGGCCTGCCGCTGTTCACGCTGCTGATGGCGTTCGGCAACGTGTTCGGCGTCGGCGCCGGCACGTTCGCGACCCGGCTGTTCGCAGGCGGCAACGAAAGCCACGGCAAGCGAGTCGCCGGCTACGCGTTCTACGGAAGCATCATTGCGGGCCTTGTAATCGGTCTGCTGTCGCTGCTGCTCACAAACCCGATCGTCCATGCGCTCGGCGCGGATGCTTCGACGTTCGACTATACCCGAAGCTACGCGCTGGTGCTGCTCGGCGGCGGGTTCGTCGTGATCTTGAACTTTGCGCTGGAGCAGCTGGTCCGCTCGGAAGGCGCGTCGAAGGAATCCATGTACGGCATTTTTATCAGCGTGGCGCTCAGCCTGATCTTCGATCCGCTGTTTATTCTGGTCTTGAACTGGCACGTCGCGGGCGCGGCTTTTGCCATGGTGCTGGCCAATGCGGGCTCCGCGCTTTATTACATTACCTTTTTACATCGAAAAAGCGAGCATCTCCGCGGCTTCCTGTCGCACATCAAACTGTCGGTGCGCGATCAGCTGGAAGTGTACAAAATCGGGCTGTCGGAACTGTTCCAGGCGGCGTTCCTGATCGTCACCACGCTGCTGCTCAACCACTACACGATCGCTTACGGCGACAGCGTGCTGGCAAGCTTCGGCGTGGCGCTGCGCATCGTGCAGGTGCCGGAATTCCTGGCGATGGGACTGTTCCTGGGCATGCTTCCGTTCTTCGCGTTCAACTTCGCCAAGCCGAATATCGCCCGCTTCAAAGCCGGCCTCAAACTCTCGTGCTTCTATATCGGCGGCGTCGCCGTCGTATTCTCCGGAGTGGTCTTCTTGTTCCGCGACTCGGTGCTGCATTTGTTCTCGGCCGACCCGTCGGTGCTGGACGTAGGCTCGTATATCCTCGGAGCGATGCTGGTATCCGCGCTGTTCAACGGCTTTACGGGGCTGTTTATCAGCATCTTCCAGGCCGCGGGCCAGGGCACGCCGACGATGATTATGTCCGTCACGCAGGGCATCCTCTATATCCCGACGATCCTTGTGCTGCACGCCGTGTTCGGCCTGCACGGGGTAATCTGGTCGATGACGGTGACGGAGCTGATTACATTCCTGATGGGACTGATCCTGTTTATTCCGTTCCGCCGCAAGATGAACAACCGGGGGACGCAGCCGCTGCCTGTACCCGAGTCGATGTGAGTTCAAGAAAGCGTGGTTCGCACAAGGCGTTTGCCCGATATTTTCGCTGAAGCTTGAAAAGCCGAACGCCTTGTCCTTTCCCCGTAATCGTGATATATTGGCAGACGTGGCGGAACTGACGGATGTATACGGGCGCTGTGCCCGGGGTTGATTTCCGCATGCGGAGGCCGCTTAACGCGAATGCCGCAACGAACGATTACGCATAGTCAGCCACGCTCTCCGGCCTTTGGGCCGCGCAGGGCGTTTTTTGTTTTTGATTCGAGACGTTTAATTGTGAAAGTTAAAGATTGGGATAGTCAAAATTTTTCAGAAAAAGAAGGGTTGGAGATGGCGGAAAGCGGCATACGAACAGGATGGACAAAAGGCATGCTGGAGAGGCACCTCTCGGGGCGGTCGATCGATTACAGGCAGATTATTTCGCTGTTTATTCCTCTGCTGGTCGATCAGATCTTTATCGTCGGATTGAATCTGGTCAATACGGCCATGATCAGTTCGGCGGGGGTGGATGCGGTCAGCGCGGTCAATATGGTCGATTCGCTGAACGTGTTCCTGCTCAGCATCTTCGTCGCGGTGGCGACGGGCGGTACGGTGGTCGTGGCGCAGTACAAAGGCAGCGGCAACTCGATCATGGTGTCCAAAGCCACGGCCGGCTCGGCGTCGGCCGTGTCGCTGTTGGCGCTCGCGATCGGGATCTTCATGATCGCGTTCCACAATCCGCTGCTGAACCTGCTGTTCGGCTCGGCGGAACCGGCGGTTATGGAGCTGGCTCGCACGTATATGATCGGCAGCGGCTTCTCGTATGTGGGATTGGCGTTCGTCGAAGCGGTCTGCGGCGCGCTTCGGGGCATCGGCCGCTCCCGCGCTTCGCTCGCGCTGTCGCTTGTGATGAATCTTCCGTATGTCGGCCTGAACCTGCTGTTTATCAACGTGCTCGATATGGGCGTGCTGGGGATGACGCTGTCGGTCAATATCTCGCGTTATCTGGCGGCGGCCTGCGCGGTGTATTACCTGATTAAGATCGACGCCGAACTGAGGCTGCAGATCCGGGACTTTTTCCACGTCGGACTCGATATGTTCAAAAAAATCTTCGGAATCGGCATGCCGTTCGCGGCGGAGCAGATGTTTTTCAACGGCGGCAAGATTCTGACCCAGATCTTTATCGTCGGCATGGGCACGTACGCGATCGCGACCAACGCGATCAGCGGCGCGCTGGCGGGCGTGATGCAGATTCCGGCCAACGCCCTGTCGCTCACGCTGATTACGGTCGTCGGGCAGTGTATCGGCCGCCGGGACGTGAAGGACGCGAAGAAACTGACCAAATCTTTCGTCGCGCTCGGCTCGCTCGCTTATCTGCTGATGGGCTTGATCGTGCTGCCGCTGTTTCACCCGCTGATCGGGATGTTCAATCCGCCGGCGGAGATCGTGGACGATATTTTCCTTATCGTGCTCATCAATACGATCGCCCAGATTCCGCTCTGGTCGATCAGCTTCATGATTCCTTCCGCGCTGCGGGCGGCGGGCGACGCCAAGTTCACCTCGATGGTGTCCATGCTGTCGATGTGGCTGTTCCGCGTCGTGCTCGGCTATATTCTCGGCGTCGTATTCCATCTCGGCATCCTCGGCGTCTGGCTGGCGATGGACTGCGAATGGGCGATCCGCGGAGCGATCTTTATCCGGCGGTTTATGGGGCGGAAGTGGTATCGGCATAAGCTGATCTGATAAGCATTGATCGGCAAATCCGACTTGATTGGCTTACGCGTCCCGGTCGGCAAGAATCGATTCTATACTATAATCAAGAATCGCTTTCATTTTGTCGGGCGAAGCGCCGGCTTTTTCCAGTACCCGAACCCCATGCTGCGCAGTCGCTAAATTTTGGGCTATGATCCGAGCCGGATATCGCGACGTAATTTCAAGATTTTTTTGACCGCGGCGAATGACTTCTTCCAGCAGCTTTTCCGAGTCTTCAAACAATGCGTCAATTTCAACCTTTGCTTCCGCATCTTCCGTTCCTAATTCCAAAGCCATATTGACTATGAAGCAGCCTTTGGGACAGTTGCTTGAATCGGAATCAAGCAGGTTGGATTTCCATAATTCCAATGTTTTTAATGCTGAATTTTCCCGACTTAATAACTGTTGAATCGACTCCATTGCCTGCATGCGGTACAAGCGAAGCGCTTTGATAAAAACAGCGTGTTTGTCGCCGTAGGCGCCGTATATGCTCGGTTTTTTCAATTTGCTGCTTTCCATCAAGTCCGTCAAAGATGTGCCTTTATAACCTTTTTGCCAAAAAACAAGCATGAGTTGATGCAGCACTTTATCGTAATCGAATTCTCTGGGCCTGCTCATATTCACTCATATCCTTTATTCTCTTGATAAAGTTCATTGTCTTTTATGGTGGGGAGCGGGCTTAAAACTTCGCCCGTGAAATCGTCAATTGGCAAATTCTTCGAAACTCTAATGGGCCAATCGTGATTGGCGAGAGCCGGTTTGCCCAGTGAAACAAGGTCTGCGCCAATCTCCAACGCTTTACTCGCGTCTATCGGCTGATCCAGTTGTCCATTTGCGATAACCGTAGTTTTTCCGTACTTTTTCGCAAGCTCGATGAGCGTGGAACGGCTATCTTTGAAAGCAGGCAGCAAACTGTTGTATTCCGTAATATGAATATAATCCGCTTTTGCTTTGCCGATCGCGCTAAAAATAATTTCGGCGTCTTTTTCCCCATTCGCCCATTTGTGCGTAAAATCGTTGATTTTCGATTGGGATATTCGGATGCCGACAACCATACGATCGCTGACTTTATCTTTGACGGCTTCAATCAACTCGGTCATGAATCGTGTTCGTCTTTCGGTGGACCCGCCGTATTCATCCTGACGCCGATTCGTGTAGTCCGTCAAAAACTCGTCTAATAAAAAACCGTTTGCGCCATGAAGTTCTATCCCGTCAAAGCCCGCCTGCTCGGCGCGCAGCGCGGCCTGAACAAAACCGTCTATGATTTCTTTAATTTCCTGGACGGAAAGCTCCTTCGGCGCGGAGTGATTCGGGTCTGCTCCCAGCGGCACGACCGCGGAAGGCGCAACCGTTCCGGATCGATACCGATTACCTTGAGAAACTGCGCCGGCATGAGCAACCTGAAGAATAATTTTGCTGCCCTGGGCATGCACGGCCGCCGTAGAAGCCTTCCATGCCTGCAAATGTGCTTCGTTCGCAATCCCCGGCTGGTTAAAGGTTCCCTGACTATATTGCTCATCCGGATAAGTCGCATCTGTAAGGATAAGTCCAAAGCCCCCGGCAGCGAATCTTTCGTAATAACGCGCCATTCTGTCGTTTGCGCTGCCGTCGTCATCTGCCGACATTCGTGTCATGGGAGCAAGGGACACGCGGTTTTTCAAAGTCAGTTTTCCCAGATTGTAGGTCGACAGCAGGTTTTCGTTTGTTTTCATCTCGGCCGCTCCTTAAAGTCGGATAATTGATAAAAGAGGTTTGATTGATTTATTATTGACCGAACGGTAATTAAAAGTGCAAAAAAATACGACTTGCAGAATCGATAAAAACGTTGTCCGTTTATATTAATCGTTTTATACCTTTCGGTCAATAATTAATTGTATCCGATCAAGCGCATAACCTCTAACTTCGGAAACGGGGGCGCAAAAAAAAGAGCTACCCGTCGATCGTAAACCGAATCAACAGGCAGCCGCGAGAAGTGATCGGCCGGCTCTTTTTGCGTGTGTAATTCTTGAGTTCATCTTATACTGGTAGCAAAGGAGTTGGAGCAGAAGATGAGCGCAAGAGGAGCTACCAAGGAAGCTTTTTTGAGTACAAGTATAAATCTGTTTAATAAATATGGATTTGAACAGGTTACGATCAATCGGATTTGCAAAGAAATCAATGTGACCAAAACCGCTTTTTATTATTATTTCAAATCCAAAGACGATCTGATAACCGAATTTTTTTCGTTCGATCGTCTAATATCCGACACGGATCTCGCGGACCTTCTTTCCGTCGCCGATTATGCCGATCAGGCTATGAAAGCGATGGAGATCTATGTGAAGCATATCGTTCGGTTGGGCGTGGAGATGACGAAAGAAAATTATAGAATTCAGCTTCGCAATCAAGTTCTTCCTCTCGACAAAAGCCGTTCGCCGCTGCTGGGAAACCTTATTCCCGGGCTGCTTCAACGGGCCAAAGAAGCGGGTCAAATTCAAAATCCGGCAAAAGCCGAAGAACTGCTTGATTCCATGTGCAATATGGCGAACGGAGTCATTTTGAATTGGGCCGTTTTGGGCGGAACGTTCGATATTTTGGAAGAAACCCGGAAGCGGTTTGAAATATTGCTGGTGGTCAAAAGCGAATAAATAAGCCGAGGCGCTCCGTTTGAAGGAGCGTTTTTTTTGTATAAAAAAATTACCTTGGTGTTGATAAATTATTACCGAAGTAATATAATTCAAATACTTAAAAGGATAGGAGAGATCAGATATGAAATCCGACGACGCAAAAGCAATCCTGGTGATAGGGGGGACGGGAACGCAGGGCGGCAACGTGGCCCGAGAACTGCTGCGGCACGGTCATCGGGTAAGCATTTTGACACGCAATCCGCAGTCTGCCGCCGCCCGGGAGCTGGCTGCGCAAGGCGCGCAAATCGTCAGGGGAGACCTGGCGGAACCGGGTTCGCTGCAGCCGGCTATGGAATCGGCCGCCGCCGTTTTTTCGGTGCAGTATGCCGATCCCCACGACCAGACCGTCGAGCCGCGCAACGCGGCCAATATGGTGCAAGCCGCGCAAAAAGCCGGAATCGAGCAGGTCGTGCATACTTCCGTCGCCGGCAGCGATTATTTTCCGAGGTGGGACAAGCATCCGTACCTGACCCAGAATTGGGAAAACAAATACGAAATTGAAGAGCTGATCCGCAGCGGCGGTTTTCGGTACTGGACGATTTTGCATCCCTGCTGGTTTATGGAAAACTTTGTGGAACCCAATTCGGCTGTCATGGCGCCGGAGTTAAAAAAAGGACTTTTATTCGGCTCGCTGCCAAAAGATACTCCTTTAAAGCTGAATTCGGGCGAAGATACAGCCAGGTTTGCCCGCGCAGCTTTTGAACAGCCGGAGAAATTTCACGCTAAAGACATCAATGTGGCAAGCGACGAACTGTCCATGGCGCAAATCGCCGAAATCTTGAGCCGCGTTCTTGCAAAAAAAGTGGTTTTTGAAACGGTGGGCGGCGAAGAAGCCCAGCGGCGCGGAATGCTGGAAGGAACCGTTCATTTTATGGAATGGCTCCAGCATGTCCCCGGATACGGCTTCGACCTTCAGGAAACGAAACAATACGGGGTAGAGCTTAAGTCTTTTGCGGCGTGGATTGAAGAAAACAAACATCGATTTTCGATCGAACCTGATTGAGAAATAAAAGCATACGAACGAACGCAGAGCCGCTGCCCGGATAGGGGAGTCGGCTTTGTATTTTTATATTGACTGACTAATCACTCTGTTATATAATCGGTTTAGCTTAGAAAAAGAGGAGTGGAGTTATGGCCAGACCGAGAAGCGATATCAAACCGAGCGCGATCATTGCGGGAGCGACCCGAGTGATTGCTTCCCAGGGATTGAGCGCATCCACAGCGGCAATCGCCAAAGAGTCGGGCGTTTCCAATGGATCGCTGTTTACTTACTTTGAGACCAAAGCGGATTTGTTAAACAAACTTTATGTGGAATTGAAAACGGAAATGGCCGAAGCGACCCTGGAAGGACTGACGGACGATCGCGATCTCCGCGAGCAGGCGCTGCGTGTATGGTCGCAGTGGCTGAACTGGGCAACTTCCTACCCGGAGAAGCGTCGCACCCTTGCTCTCTTGAACGTATCCGACGATATCACCGCCGAGAGCCAGCAGACGGCAAGCCGGGCCATGACAGAGGTGAGAAAGCTGTTGAATCGAGTAAGCGAAAACGGGCCGATGCGCGACACGCCGCTGGAATTCCGGTTGTCCCTGATGAACGGAGTAGCGGAAGCGACTATCCAGTTCATGATTCACGATCCGGCCGACGCGGACACGCATTGCACCGCCGGATTCGAAGCGTTTTGGCGCATGACCGTATAAATTTTTTTAAACAATTAATGACTGACTGGACAATCATTTAAGGAGGAAGAAAAATGACACAAACGGTTTTGGTAACAGGCGGCACGGGCTTTGTAGGCATGCAAATTATTCTTCAGCTGCTGCAAAAAGGCTACAACGTGAAGACTACTCTTCGCTCCGTAAGCAGCCAGGCGAAAGTTACGGAGACGCTGAAATTGAGCGGCATCGCTTCGTTTGACAGGCTTGCTTTTGTCGAAGCGGATTTGTCGAAGGACGATAATTGGCACGAAGCCGTCAAAGGCTGCGATTACGTATTAAGCGTAGCCTCCCCTGTTTTTCTTACAAGTCCAAAAGACGAAAAAGAAGCGATACGGCCCGCGGTGGAAGGCATTGTCCGGGTGCTCAAGGCTGCTCGCGACTCAAAGGTAAAACGCGTGGTTATGACTTCCAATTTCGGGGCGGTTGGATTTAGCAATACCGACAAGAATTCCGTGACGACGGAAGCCGATTGGACCGACCCCGATCAACCGGGTTTGTCGGTGTACGAGAAATCGAAAGTGCTGGCGGAACGCGCCGCCTGGGACTTTATTAAGCGGGAAGGCGCCGGTTTGGAGTTTGCCACGATAAATCCCGTCGCCATCCTGGGATCTGCGCTAAGCGCTCACGTCTCGGGCAGCTTCGGACTGCTCAATCATTTGCTGGACGGCTCGATGAAGGCGGTTCCCCGGATTCCGTTGAACGTTGTAGACGTTCGGGATGTGGCGGATCTGCATATTCGGGCCATGGAGAATCCCAAAGCAAACGGTCAGCGCTTTATTGCGTCGGCGGACGGTCAGATCTCTTTCCCCGAAATTGCAGCCGTATTAAGAAGACGCTATCCGGATATTGCGAACAAAGTATCTTCCCGAACAGTGCCTGATTTCGTTATCAATGCGGCGGCTTTATTTAACAAGGAAGCCAAAGAAGCGGCTTTGTTGTTAAGAATGAATCGCAATGTGAGCAATGACAAAGCCAAGAAAGTGCTGGGCTGGAAGCCGATTGCGAGCAGCGAAGAAGTGATCGCCGCTTCGGTCGACAGTATGATTAAATTCGGAATCGTGTAACGGTACGATCGAAACCGCGCGCCGCCCCCATCACGGGAAGCGGCGGCGCGGTTTTTTGTATGTTTCTCGTAATCGGGCGGAATCCATCCATGTAACTTAACCGGGCGGGAACGCGTTAATAGAGAAAACGAATCGCGACAGCGGCGGCGCAGGATTGCAATGCAGTTTGCACATACCGGCGGGCCGCGGGAAAGGCGGAACAGATCATGGGACAAAAAGCAAAATCGCTCAGCGCGCTCAAGCCGGTCCGGCGTTCGAAGCTGCGTCTGGCGGCGGGGCGCGCCTACTATACCGGCCGGCGCTACGCGGACTGGGTGCTGGGCGGCAAGAAGTACGCGTCGCAGCGCCGCAATCAATCGCTGGCGCATCGCGTGTTCGAGCACCGCACCATCCTGATGCGGCGTCTGCGCGACGTGGATATGCAGCTTCAGGTCAACAAAGTCACGAATCTGCGCATCGCGGCGGGGCGGCTGGACGGGATCGTGATCCGGCCGGGCGAGACCTTTTCCTATTGGAAAACGATCGGACGGCCGACGCGCGGCAAAGGGTATGTGGACGGCATGGTACTGTATTACGGAGGGTTCAAATCGGGTACCGGAGGCGGGCTGTGCCAGATGTCCAACCTGATCTACTGGATGACGCTGCACACGCCGCTCGAAGTAACGGAACGCCATCGGCACAGCTACGACGTGTTTCCGGACTCCAACCGGACCCAGCCGTTCGGCAGCGGGGCGACGTGCTCGTACAACTATCTCGATCTGCAAATCCATAATCCGACCGGGCACGATTACCAGCTTCGCGTCTGCCTGACGGACGAGCATCTGGTCGGCGAATGGCGCTGCGACGCGCCTCCTATCCATACCTACGAGATTTACGAGGAAGACCACCGGATGACGCAGGAATACTGGGGCGGCTACGTCCGGCACAACGCGATTCGCCGCCGCATGCTCGCGCCCGGAGGAGAGGTGGTGGACGACCGGGAGATTACGCAGAACCACGCGCTGATGATGTATACGCCTTTTTTGCGGGAAGGAACGGCAGAAAGCGAGGGATAAAAAATGGCGTACACGCCCTAAGCTCTTTTCTTTATTCTTCGGGATTATTTATTCGATTTGCGGTACTGCGCGTTCTTTTTTTCTTGAAAAAGAATAAGGCGACAATCGCAGCGCCCGCTATAATCGCTCCGCTCGCCAGGAGAAGTCCTGTACTCGAAACGCTTCCGGTCCCGACAGCGGCGTGCGCGTCGGAATAAGTACGGTCGTAAGGTTCGGCGATCCGCCGGACGGATGCATACAGCTCGGCCGCCGGGTAAGACCGATTTGTATTTACATCGAAGAACAGGTCGCCGTTATCGCTCCGGATCAAGAAGCCGCGTATCGGAATAATCGCGCTGGGGTCGTGCACATACTGCAGCCTGGCTCCGGGCGGAGCCTGACCGACCGCCGATTGAAGCTTGGCCGGAAGATCGGACGACGAGCCGACGCGTGAGATCGACCAGCCGTCCGCGTTCTTCTCGGCCGAGACCGTTCCGACGACCGCTTTGTTCAGCCTCAGCGGGAATTCGTAACCGATGCGGGTCAACGAATCGTTCGCGGCATCCAGCCCGTAAACGGCGACTCCGTCGTCCAGCTCCGCTTCTTCAAAGCTGCCGTCCGTCTTGTAGGATGATTTGTCGGCGTTCAGCGAATCGGCATAATCCCGCCGCAGCTCGGTTTCGATCTGCTTTTTGACGGACGCGTCCGCGTATTCGAACGAGGAATCGGCCTGTACGGAAGCGCCGGGACCGACCGGCATGAGCAGAACGGCCAGGAGACAAATCGCGATTCGGCAAACGGTTCTTTTTTTCATTCTGAAGCTTCCCGCCTTTCGGAATGGAGAGCCGGCCGGCGAACGGCGCGCAGCCCATTATAACGAATAAACGCGCGAGATACCGGATTCATTGCGCGCGCCGGAACCTTTCCCGCTTGAAAATTTGGCGGGGCGCGTGCGCGCGCACACTCGGCTTCCCGCCCCAAAACGGGTAAAATAAAAAGAAGGCAGTCGATTACAGGAGGGATCAGCCCATGCGCATTCAAATGGACGATTATACGGAAAGCAGAATCAAAGAAAAGCTGGGCGAGCGTCCGGGCAGTCTGAGGCTCGTTTACGATACGATCAACTGCGGCTGCAACGGCGTGGTGACGCTTCAGATCGCCGACAAGCCGTGGGATACGGACGTGCCGGTCGAGTCGGATACGTTCGAAGTCTGGACCGACCGCCAGCAGGAGCAGCAGTTCGATCCGGTGATGAAGCTTGAAGCGGAGCGCGATTACCCGTCTTTCAAGCTGTCCAGCGACGGCGCGGTGTTCAGCCGGAATCTGAGGATCGCGGATGTGCGGCAGCCGGGAGAATAGCAGTATGCAGAACCGGAAAACAGATCGAAGCTCGCCCGGCAGGGACGCGCGGCGATCTGTTTTTTTGTAAATCGGATGGTGGAGCGGAGTTTGCGGAGGCGTCGGTATCCGGCTGTATTAAAGATTGGAAATCCGGACTATTGCTCCGACAACCAGAAGAATAATCGCGGCGATCGACACGTACAAAGCCGCAGTCTTGGCAAAGCTGCGCGGCGTACGTCCGGCAATACTGCCCGTGCTGCCGTTCATAACGTACGAAAACGGCTTTCCCCGATAATCGAGTTCGATCTCGTAAATCGGCACAAGAACGCGCCGGAACCGCGGGCCGCGGTATTCGGTGTCGATCTTCAGGTTGTCTACGGAATCGCCGCCGATTCGACGGGTCACCGAGCGTCTGAGTCTTTGTTCGATCACGCTTTTGCCGACTTTCCACCCCTGTGCAAAAGTAAAAGAAGGCGCGGCGAATATGCAGCCTGCCGCGTATGCGGGCGAAAAAGCGACCGGGTCGGACGACGCGCAGCCGTCGATTTGGTCCAGCAGTCCGCGGTCGAAATACGCGGAAGCCGGCACTCTGACATCGCCAAACATTTCTTCGTGCTCGCCGGAAACCGGCATGTAGTCGGTTCTCCACGACGTCTCGGTTCGCGTATGCGTATTGCCGTTCGAATCGGTCTCGGTGTAGTGGGTGTCGGTGCTGACATTAATGCCTTTTTGTGCCCTGTAAGACGAGCGGGTACCGGCCGAGAACGACCAGTACGGCATATAGACGGCGGCCGGCGTGGAACGCAGCCCCGCCCGCTTGAAAGAACCGGGGGCCAAACGCTGCTTTTTTCGCCAGCTGCGGAAAGCTTCCTCCGCCTGAGCGGGGGAAAGAACGAACGGAAACAGCGCTTCGCTCCACGCGGCCCGGTCGGCGGAGATGTCGGGCGTATCCTGCGGACGATCCGAATCGAAACGAATTTCTGCTGGAGGAGGAAAGGGATTGCGCGAAGCGGGCGAACTCATCGACATCATCCTTTTTCTCCAGTATACCTCCTGATTTTCATGAAGTTCTATGTTTTTTCGGCGGGTTTGTCGGCTGCGCGTATGCCGGTTATAATGACGGTATTTCAAGACCGGCGCGGCGGGCCGCAGACAGGCCGGAAACCGCGCGCGGGAAATAGGAGAATAAAGATGACGCACAGCGAACAAGAAACGCGGCGCGAGCCGATGCGGACCCTCGACCTGAACTGCGATCTCGGCGAAAGCTTCGGCGCGTATACGCTCGGGCTGGACGCCGAGATTCTGCCGATCGTTTCGTCGGCCAATATCGCCTGCGGGTTCCACGCGGGCGATCCGTCCGTGATGCGGCGGACGGTGCGGCTGGCGCTGGAAGCGGGCGCGTCGATCGGCGCGCATCCGGGGCTTCCGGACCTGGCCGGCTTCGGCCGGCGCAATATGAGCGTCTCGGCGGAGGACGTCTACGCCATGACGGTCTACCAGATCGGCGCGCTGGAAGCGTTCGTGCGCGCCGAAGGCGGGGTCATGCGGCATGTGAAGCCGCACGGGGCGCTGTACAACATGGCCGCCGCCCGGTCCGATCTGGCGGAGGCGATTGCCGAAGCCGTGTACCGGGTAAACCCGGCCCTGACGCTGTTCGGCCTGGCGAACAGCGAGTTGACCGCCGCCGCCGGACGGCTCGGGCTGCGCGCGGCGCATGAGGCTTTTGCCGACCGCGGCTACCGCGCGGACGGCTCGCTGGTGCCGCGAGACCGGCCCGGCGCGCTGATCGAAGACGCCGGCGAAGCGGCGGCGCGCGTCGTGCGCATGGCGCTCGAAGGGCGCGTGACCACGCCCGAAGGCGAAGACGTGCCGCTGCGCGCCGACACGATCTGCCTGCACGGCGACGGCGCGCACGCGCTGGAATTCGCGCGCCGGATTCGCGGCGCGTGCGAAGCGGCGGGCATTGCGATTGTCGCGGCGGGGCAGTCGGAGTAAGACGGGATCGAGCGGAGCCGAGTCCGGCGTACCGTGTCAAACACACTGACCTAAAATATGCGCATGTCGTTCATATTCGCGTCGGAAAATGAAGAGGGCGGCAGAATATTGACTTCTAGAACACATTTTTCCGCATGGGGATCATCTCGTATTCTTAAAAGAGGGAATCGTCGTCAAAGGGTTCAGGAGGCAAGCCGCTTTGCTTTCATCCGCAAACGGGGAGTTGGCCGCTTAATCCGCATCGTTCAAAGCAAATGTTGCGTATGAGCATCATTTTAGGCATAAAAGCTCTCAAATCGATCGAATGTTGCAGGCGCACATCATTTTTCGCCATTTTCGGGCTTTAGCAGACAAAAATAGCGAAAATAATGCTTGTTTGCAACATTATCGGCTATAAGGTCCTTTTTTCGTTGAAAATGATGCATTTGTGCAATATTCATTTTGCGTTCAGGCCCGGAAGGCCGGATTCGTTCCGGATCTATTTTGCAAGTGCATGTTCTCGACAAAGCGAAAGGAGGGGTAGGCGGTGGATCGTTCTTATCATAGCCCCGGCGCTGGCCAAAATTCTTCGGGGGCAGCTGCCGCGGGCTTCTTCGGTGCCGACGGAGCAAGCGGCAGCGTGCGGATCGAGCCGCTCGGGGAAACGGCGATGCGGGTCGAATTCGGCGCTTCGATCGACCCGGAAACGCGGCGGAAGGTCGCCGGTTTCACGGCGAAGTTGGAACAAAGCCCGATTCCCGGCATGATCGAATGCGTGCCGGCGTTCGCCGGCGTGACGGTGTTCTACGATCCGCTGCGCCTGCGCGAAGCGGCTTTCGGCAGGAAAGCGGACTGGCGCGATTATGCTTCGTCCGCTCCCGCTTCCGCCGGGTATGCGGGGGAGCTGCTGCGCCGGTTGGCCGGGGAGGTGGAGGCGGCGCAGGAAACCCCGGCTCGCCTGGTCGAGATTCCGGTCTGCTACGGCGGAGAATTCGGGCCGGATCTGGAGTTCGTCGCGGCCTATAACGGCCTGACGACGCAGCAGGTCGCGGACCTTCATTCGAAGCGGGAATACCCGGTTTATATGATCGGATTCGCGCCGGGCTTTCCGTATCTGGGCGGACTGGACGCGCGGATTGCCGCGCCCCGGCTGGATACGCCGCGTATGGTCGTGCCGGAAGGGGCGGTCGGAATCGCGGGCGAACAGACCGGCGTGTATCCGGTCTCCACGCCGGGCGGCTGGCGGATTATCGGGCGGACTCCGCTGGCGCTGTTCCGGCCGGATGCGGCCCCGCCGAGCCTGCTGCGGGCCGGCGATCGGGTAAAGTTCCGTCCGGTAACGGCGGAAGAATACGCCCGGCTGGCGGCGGAGCGGCCCGAGGACGGAGCGGCCGACGCGGCTGGCGCGATTGACGCAGGCGATACGGTCCCGCCGGATGAGGCGGCGGAAGGTAAAATAGCGGGCGGCGGCGCAGGCGATACGGTCGATGCCGGTAGGGCGGAAAGTTTCGCAGGCGCGAAGGAAGACGTGAAAGACGCGGAAGACGCGGAATTTCCGGGCTGCTCCGCTTCGGCGGAAACTTCCGCCGTTACCGTCCTGAGTCCGGGTCTGCTCAGTACGCTTCAGGACACGGGCCGGCCGGGCTTTCAGGCTTACGGCGTGACGCCCGGAGGCGCGATGGACGCCTATGCGCTGCGCGCCGCCAATCTGTTGGCGGGCAATGCGGACGGCGAAGCCGCGATCGAGGTGACGCTGTCCGGCCTCGCGCTGCGCTTCGAGCGCGAAGCGCTGATCGCGATCGCCGGCGGCGACCTGACGCCGACCATCGGCGGCGAGCCGGTGCCGCTGTGGCGGCCCGTCCGCGTCGCGGCGGGCGCCGTGCTGGAGTTCGGCACGGCGCAAGCGGGCTGCCGCGCCTATCTGGCGCTGGCGGGAGGCTTCCGCGCGCCCCGGGTCCTGGGCGGCCGCGGCACCGATCTTCGCGCCGGCTTCGGCGGGCGCGAAGGCCGTGCGCTGCGCGCCGGCGACGTCCTGCATACGCGGACGCCGGGCGCAGCCCCGCGGCGGCAGCCGCGCCTGCCGGGCGGACCTGCGCCCGGCGCTTCCTTCGCCGCGGCCGGCTGGTACGCGGCGCACGGCTATGTGACCGGCCGCCCGGACTGGGCGGGCGGCTTCGAGCCCCGGCCCGGCGCCCGGGTCTACGCCGGCTTGAAAGCCTCGCCGGCGGAACGCGGCCCGGCTGTGGTCCGCTTTACGCGCGGCAGCCATTTCGGCCTGTTCGACGCGGGCAGCCGATCCGCGCTGCTGAGCGAAGCTTTTCGCGTCACGCCGCAGTCCGACCGGATGGGCTGCCGGCTGTCCGGGCCTTCGCTCACGCTGAGCGAGCCGTTGGAAATGATCTCCGAAGCGGTCGCTCCCGGCACCGTGCAGGTGCCGCCCGGCGGCGGCCCGATCGTGCTGACGGCCGACCGGCAGACGACGGGAGGCTATCCGCGGATCGCGCAGATCGCGTCCGCCGACCTGCGCGTCATCGCCCAGCTGCGGCCCGGGCGGGAACTGCGGTTTGCCGAAATTTCATCCGCCGAAGCCGAGTTTCTGTATATCGAACAGGAAAGGGAGCTGGCGCGGCTGGCCGTCGGCAGCCGGATCAGGGCGGGTTCGGGATAAAGAATTTGCTGTCCGAGCGTCTGAGCGGAAATACCGCCAATGGAGAAATTCGCCGGCGGCTTTTTTGATGCTTTCCGGTATATCGGGGGATATTCCGATATAGTAAAAGAAATACCCGAGGTTTACGGCGGTACGGTCCAAGCTGTCGGACTCGAATCGAAGCTTCATTGCTTTTTCGGAAGCCTGGATGTGGCATTGGAGAAGGCTTCACGCCGAAAATCATTTTTTCGAAGCGCTCGTGTCTGTCCGGCTCAGCCGAATGCCGATGCGACTTGGTTGCAATTGAATCATAGAGAATATATGCGAGGTGGAATCGCTTTGTCCAATATCCTGAAAGTTATCCTTAGCGGAGCCTGCTCCGCACTGGCCGCCGCTTCGCTCTCCGCCTGCGCCGCGCCGCAGGCGTCGTCCGCTCCTCCGGCGCAGCTCGCCGGAGCGGCGCAATCCGCCGCCGCGCCGTCGCCGGGCTCGGCCGCCCAATCCGCGGCGCCGCTCGAAACCGCCGCCGAATTCGCCCCGCTCGCCGCGGCCGCTTCCGCCGCCGGCGCAGCCGCTTCGCCCGCCGGCTCCGCGGGCACGTCCTCGCCCGCCGCCGCGCGGGCGGACGCGAAGCCCTATTACTACGTCGCGCCCGGCGGCAGCGACAAGACCGGCACGGGCGCCAAAGACCGCCCGTGGCAGACCCTCCAGCGCGCGGCGAACGAGGCCGCCAAGACCGGCGGCACGGTCTACGCGCGCAAAGGCGTGTACCGCCAGCAGCTCAAGCTGGCGGACCTCAAACCGGCCGGCTCGGCGCCGCGCCTGACCGTCGCGAGTTATCCGTCGGAGACGGCGGTGCTCGACGGAACGGGCCTGCCCGTGGACGGCTCGGAGGGCCTGATCGAGCTGGACAACGTCAGCCGCGTGACGATTCGCGGCTTCGAACTGCGCGGCTACAAGACCGCCGCGCGCGATGCCGTGCCGATCGGCATCTACGTGCGCGGGGCGGGCGACGATATCCGCCTGTTGGATAACAAAGTCCACGCCGTCGCCAATACGGCGGCCCCGGCGGGCCAAGGCCTGACCGGGCGCGACGCGCACGGCATCGCCGTGTACGGCACCGAAGCGCAGGCTTCGATCCGGAATCTGACGATCGCCGGCAACGAAGTCTATAACCTGACGCTCGGCACAAGCGAAGCGGTCGTGCTCAACGGCAACGTCGAGAAGTTTACGGTCGAGAACAACTACGTCCACGACAACGACAATATCGGGATCGACGCGATCGGCTTCGAAGGCACGTCGCCGAACCCGCAGACCGACCAGGCGCGCGGCGGAATCATCCGCGGCAACCTGGTAACCGGCAGCACCTCGGATCGCAATCCGTCTTACGGACGCAGGATTCCCAACGGCAGCCACTCGGCCGGCGGCATCTATATCGACGGCGGACGCGACATCGTCGTCGAACGCAACCGCAGCCTGCGCAACGATATCGGCGTCGAGATCGCGTCCGAGCACGCCGGGCGCTCGACCTCGAATATTACCGTACGCAGCAATCTGCTGGCGAGAAACGCGCTGACGGGTCTCGCGATGGGCGGCTACGACGAAGAGCGCGGATCGACGACGAACAGCGTCGTCACCGGCAACACGATCGCCTACAACGATACGCTGGAGTGGGGAACCGGCCAGCTGTATATCCAGTTCGATACGCGCGGCAACGAGATTCGCAACAACATTTTCGCCGCTTCCGGCACGAACGAGCTGATCGTCAACGAGTACGCGCAGAATACGAACAACCGGGTCGATTACAATCTGTACTTCACGCGGGATGCGGCCGAAGCCGTCTGGATGTGGAAAAACAAGACCTACACCGGCTTCGCCGATTACCGCAAAGGAACGGGCAGCGACGCGCACTCCGTGTTCGCCGCCCCGATGTTCCAAAACGCCGCCAAAGACGATTACCGGCTCAAAGCGGACTCGCCGGCGCAGGGCAAAGGGATCGCCGACGCCGTGCTGAGCGCTTCGCCGGATTTGGCCGGAAACAAACGCGGCGCAAGCCATGCGGGCCGGCCGAGCCTGGGCGCCTACGAATAAAGCTCCGGCGGCCGCTTCTTTATAACAGGCGGCCGCCGTTTTTTGTTGTCCGCTTGCGGCGGACATTCCGCTTCGAACCGTTCGTCCGGAGCGTGCCGCCCGACCGCTTTCGCGCGGTTCGCCGGGGATTCGCGCCCGAACTACTCATTCCTTTCCCAAAACTGCCGATATAGGAACAAAAGCAGTTTCTATTTTTTGAGACAAGTCACCGGGTTCGCAGAAAGGAATGAAACTTACATCATGGTTAACGGAATCGACTCTTTGGAGACAGTGGCATCGGTTATTCCTTTGCTCAAAACGGCGCTTCCGACAGATGTCTCGATCGCGCTGTGCGACCTGGAACAATTCACGGCTTATTGGCCGGGCAAGCATATCGATTTGAACATCAAAGCGGGGCAGCGGCTGCAAAGCGGCGAACCGCTGACGCAGGCGATGCAAAGCAACCAGCCGCTGAAAGCGGAGGTGCCGGCGGAGTATTACGGCTTCGCGTTTACGGGCACGGCGACGCCGGTCACGGACCGGAGCGGCCGGGTGATCGGCGGCGTGGCGGTGCAGGTGCGCCGGCACAGCGAGCTGATCGATATCGCCGACCGGATCTCCGAGTCGCTCTCGAACGCCAATGCGCGAATCGCGCAGATTGCGGAAGGTTCGAGCGGCCTGGCCGGCGTGTCGCAGGAGCTGCTCGGGCTGTCCCGGCAGGCCGAAGAAAACGCGGGCGGCGCGGACGACGTGGTGCGCATGATCAAGGAAGTGGCGGACCAGACGCATCTGCTCGGCATCAACGCGGCGATCGAAGCGGCGCATGCCGGCGAGAAAGGCGCGGGCTTCGGCATCGTCGCGTCCGAGATCCGCAAGCTGTCCGGACAGACGGTCGATTCGACCAAAAGTATCCGCAGCACGCTCGATACGTTCAAGCACCTGACGTCGCAGATGAGCGGCTCGATCGAGCGCATCGCCGGCACCGGCCGGCAGCAGGCGGCGTCCACCGAGCATATTTCCGCGATGATCGAAGAAATCCGCGAAATGGCGCTGAAGCTGAACGAGTTCGCCAAGCAGCTTTAAACGCGATCGTTTTTTACTCAAAAAAATTCCCGGATACGAAGACGTTCGAGCGTCTTTCGTTTCCGGGAATTTTTGTGTGGATCGGACTTCCGGTAAAGCCGAAGCCCTGCCTTTACGCGCCGCTTCCGAAGCGGTCGGTCAGCCTTTGGCCGGAAAGCCGGGTCCCGACAGCACCCGGTTGACCAGCTCGCCCATGCCGTCCCAGGAGTCCTTCATCAGGAACTCGCTCTGGATGGTCCGGTTCCACGGGCGCGGGATGCCGATCGTGCGTTTGCCGGCTTCGCGCGCGGCGAGCAGATTGTGCGGCCCGTCGTCGATCAGCAGATCGAATTCGAGCAGGTATTTGCGTTTGCCGACGAAAAAGTTATCGAACGGGATAAACGGCATATGCCGCTGCAGCCAGTTCCATTTCTCCGGCACCGCCGACGGGCGCGCCGCCGTGACGATAATCACGTCGTGTTCTTCGTGGATGCGGCGGACTTCCTCGATCGTATGCTCGTCGAAAATTTCCAGTTCTTCGTATAAGTTCGGGCGCCCGAAGAAAATTTCCTCGCTGCACTCCGGATGCCAGATCCCGCTCAGGTCGAAGCTGACCACCTGGTCGATCGACAGCTGCAAATCGGGATAAGCGGCGTTATGGTAGTGGATGGCTTTCGGCACCAGATGACAGATCGTGTCGTCCATGTCGATCGCGACGATTTTTTTGCTCATAATATTCCTTTCCCGGCTTGAACAAGCGTTGTTGATTTTCTTGAACGTACAGATACCTGCATTGTAGCGAAATTGACGCGCGATAGCAAAGAATCCGGGCTTTTTGTCCCTTTTACAGATGAAGACGTAAACCTCTGATTAAGAGTTGACAAGGTACGGAAAAAACGGGTATGAACGATAGAGCGCAAACAGCGGGATCTGCCGCGGGCGATTATAAAAAGAAGAACCGGAGGACATCATCATGACGAAAACAAACGGACCGCAATCTTCGCGCGAACATTCATCCGGACCGGGCGGAAGCGGCGGCAAAGGCGGAGGACCCAAGCGCAGCTGGATTTCGATTCTGGCGACGGCCGCCGTGCTGGCGCTGCTGCTGTTTACCGGTACCGGACGCAGCCTGCTGGGCAATCTGCTGGATAACGGCGGCGCTTCGCAAACCGGGGAAGGGAGCCGGAGTGCGCAGACGCAGACCGGGGGAAGCGAGGAGAAAGACCGGGCGGACGCGGTTCAAGAAAGTTCGGGCACGGATAAAGCCGCGGGCGAAGCCGAAGAAACCGGAGCTTCCGGCGAACCGTCCGGCGAAACCCGCGTGTCGGCCGAGGTCGAGCGCACCGTCGACGGCGATACGTTTATCGCGGATTTGGACGGCGGCGGCCGCGAGCGGATACGCATGCTGCTGATCGATACGCCGGAAACCAAGAAAGAAGGCACGCCTGTGCAGCCGTTCGGCCCGGAAGCGAGCGAATATACGAAAAAACTGCTGACCGGCCGCGAGGTGCAACTGGAATTCGACGAGGAAGAACGCGACCAGTACGGCCGGATGCTGGCTTACGTCTACCTGGACGGCGAATCGGTCAACGAAACGCTGCTGGAGCAGGGGTTGGCGCGCGTCGTCGTCTACCGGCCGAACGACCGGTACGAAGACGAATTCCGCAAGATCGAGAACGCGGCCAAAAGCAAAAAGCTCGGGGTATGGAGCATCTCGGGCTACGCGGACAAGCGCGGGTTTCATCCGGAAGCGGTGAAGTGAGCGTCAAGGACGCGGCGGGACGGGACAGTTCCGCGGCGGAAGACTGCGTTCGAACGGGGTGCGATCATAGCGGGGAAATAATGGACAGCCGCGCCGCGCGGCTGTCCATTTGTGACTTTGAAGTGCTTATATGACTTCGAAGTGCGTACTGTTCATGCCGCCTTCGCATCGGCACAATGAAGACGAACCGGGCAGCGTCCCGGCCAAAAGTCCAAAGCGAAGGAGCTGGCATTACGCATGAATTCCTCTGCCAATCTGTACACAAACACAAACACAAATTCGAATCCGGATGCGCTTCGCGATCCGGCCGTCGGTCCGAATCGGGGCGAGCACGGCTCGTCCGCAGCGGAAACAGAACGCAAAACCGCGATGGTGATCGGCGCGAACGGCGTGATCGGCCGAAATCTGGTCGATCATCTGGCCGGACTGCCGGATTGGGACGTGATCGGGGTATCGCGCCGGGGCGGAGAGTCGTCGGAGCGCGTCCGCTATGTCCCGGCGGATCTGCTGGATGCCGCGGCCGCTCGGCGCGCGCTGGGCGGCCTGAGCGAAGTTACGCATATTTTCTACGCCGCTTACCAGGATCGCCCGACCTGGGCCGAACTGGTGGAGCCCAATCTGAACATGCTCGTCAACACGGTCGACGTGGTCGAACCGGCCGCGCGCAATCTGCGCCATATCAGCCTGATGCAGGGCTACAAAGTCTACGGCGCGCATCTCGGTCCGTTCAAGACCCCGGCCAAGGAAAGCGATGCCAACCATATGCCGCCGGAATTCAATATCGACCAGCAGCAGTTTCTGGAGCGCCGCGCGCAGAGCGGAGGCTGGACCTGGTCGGCGCTGCGCCCGTCCGTCGTCTGCGGCTTCGCGCTCGGCAATCCGATGAATCTGGCGATGGTGATCGCCGTTTACGCCTCGATCTCGAAGGAACTGGGCATCCCGCTGCGCTTTCCCGGCAAACCGGGCGCTTACCACAGCCTGCTGGAGATGACGGACGCGGGCCTGCTTGCGCGGGCGACCGTCTGGGCGGCGACGGAGGAGCGCTGCGCCAACCAGGCGTTCAATATCGCGAACGGCGATTTGTTCCGCTGGAGCGAACTGTGGCCGAAGATCGCCGCTTATTTCGGGCTCGAAGCTGCCCCGCCGCTGCCGATGCCGCTGAGCGAAGCGATGCGGGATAAAGAACCGCTGTGGGACGGCATGGTGCGCAGGCACGGCCTTGAGCCGAACCGCTACGCCGACGTTTCGTCCTGGACCTTCGGCGATTTCGTGTTCGGCTGGGACTACGACTTTTTTGCCGACGGAAGCAAAGCGCGGCGGCTGGGCTTCCATGAATTTGTCGATACGGAGAGGATGTTCTTCGACATCTTCGACGATTTCCGCCGGCGCGGGATTATTCCGAAATAACGTCCGCCGCGTTGTCGGCGAGCAGCGAGCCGGGCGAAACGATCGCCGCGCGGTCGCCGTAAGCGCGCTCGACGTGAAGTTCTCCCCAGCGGCACATCGCGTGCAGGATTTCTTTGAGGCTTTGGCCGTAATCGGTCAGCTCGTATTCGACCCTGGGCGGCACGGTGGGATGGGAAATGCGGCGGATCACGCCGTCGCGTTCCAGTTCCTTGAGCTGCTGGGTCAGCACTTTTTGCGTAACGGCGGCGGGCAGCAGCTTCATCAGCTCGCCGTTTCTTTTTTTGCCGAACGTCAGCACGAACAGGATTACCGGCTTCCACTTGCCCCCGATGACTTCGATCGTCGCTTCGACGGCGGTGTTGTAGGTTTTGACGGGTTCCAAAGTCGCACGCCTCCTCGGTGGTCCGGGCACAGCCCGATATACGCTAACTATACAAAAAAACGGCCTGCGCTTCCATAAGCGCGGGCCGTTTCGACTGCCGTTTAAAAAAGATCAAACCTGCTCCTGCTCCACCTTGATCCACCGCGTCGCCCAGCCCTGGATATCGTCCATAACCGGCGCGAGGTCGCGGCCCATGTCGGTCAGCGAATACTCGATCCGCACCGGCTTCTCGGGATAAACGCTGCGCAGAACGATGCCTTCTTCTTCGAGTTCCTTGAGACGCTCGGACAGGACTTTGCCGCTCAGATTGGTCAGCGAACTCTCGATGTCCACGAACCGGCGCGGTCCGTCGAGCAGACGATAAATAATCAGGGTCGTCCAGCGCTTGCTCAGCACTTCAATCGCTTTCTCGAATCTCGGGCACAGTTGGCTCGGCTCTGCCGCCAATGAAATCACTCTCCAGTTTGTATTGGTGTGTACCGCGACGTTCCGTTATTGACGGTTCGTCGGGCTGCTTTCTATAAAAAGCCCGCCGCTGCGGGCCTGAAAAAGACGCGTTTGCTTCGGTGGGTCTGTTTCTATTATACTTATAGTGATTAAAATTAACAAGCTTACAAAACGTAATAATTAAAACTTGACGAATAGATATTAATTAAATATACTCGGTTACATAAAGTAATAGTGTGAGTCGAGCGGAAGCAGCAGGCACGGCCCGAACATCGGAGGAATGGTTATGGAGCGACAAACGGAAATTTGTATCGCGGGCGGCGGGCCCGCCGGCACGCTGCTGGCGTGTCTGCTCGCCCGGCGCGGAGCGAACGTGATATTGATCGAGAAGCAGCCGGTGCCCGGACCTTCGTTTCGCGGAGAGATCCTGAACGGGGACGGCGAAGGCGTGCTGCGCAAACACGGTTTGCTGGAAAGAATCGCGCCCGAAGCGGTGCTGCCGCTGGTGCGGCTCGAATACTGGGAGAACCGCCGCGTCGTCAAAACGATCCTGCCGGACAAAGAAGGCGGCAATGTGGGCGTCCATATCCCGCAGGCCGATCTGCTGCGGGCGCTGCTGGACGAAGCCGGCGGATACCCGAACTTCACGTATCTGCCGGGCACCACGGTGCGCGGACTGCTGAAGGACGAAGCCGGCCGCTGCGCGGGCGTGCGGGTCCAGCGGGCGGACGGAAGCAAAGAAGAAATTCGCAGCGCCTTGGTCGTGGGCGCGGACGGCCGTTATTCGTCGGTCCGCCGGCATGCCGGTATTCCGGCCAGTACGCAAGGACACGGTTACGATCTGCTGTGGGCACGCATTCCCGCTCCCGAAGGCTGGGAACCGGTGATGTGCTCCACGATCCAAAGCGGGCAGCAGCTGCATTTGTTTACACAGGCGCGCGGCTTTGTGCAGATCGGATGGAACATCGCGGAGGACTCGTACGGCGAGCTGCGCAAGCGCCCGTTCGAGGAACTGACGCGAACGCTGATCGAAGCGTTTCCGAAGCTTGCGCCGAGCGTGCGGGAGCATATCCGCTCGTGGAAAGACTTCGTGCTGCTTGATATTTTCAGCAGCCGTTCCGAGTCCTGGGCGCAGCCGGGGCTTGTGCTGATCGGAGACGCGGCGCATACGATGACGCCGACCGGCGCGTTTGGGCTCAACGAAGCGCTGCGGGATGCGGACGTCCTGTACGAGGAGCTGTTGGAGTGCCTGGAGCGGCGCCAGCGCACCGAACTTCCGCTGGAACGGCTGGAGCAGCGCAGGCGCGCCGACGTGGAACGGCGCCAGCGGGAACAATTTTACATGGAATCGGAATATGCTCAAAATTTTTACAATAAAACGGACGATAATATACACAGCGGCGATAAGTAACTTTTACGGCGCGACGAAGCGGGCAAGGTGATCCGAATCCGTTTCCCGCGCGAATCTGTAAGATAGAAACCCGCGCGCAAGCAGGCGCGGCGGTTGAACGAAGCGGCGGAACCGGCGCGAGCGCCGCATGAAGCGCGAAAATCGCGGAAAGCATCCGGCTTTCCCCAACGCCCGCACAAGCGCTTATCCGACTTACCCAATCTGAAATTAAGGATGTGTCATCACGATGAATAACAGCGCGGCTTTTATGTTGAAAGACCGAATCCATAACGTAGCTTCCCCGCTCAATCCGCAAAGCGGTTATGTGCTGGTCGGCCCGATCAAGCTGCCGGTCAACCTGGACGGCGAAACGATCGAATTCCGCTGGTACAGCTGGATGCCGGAACCGGAAGGCGGCAAAAATATGTCGGCCGAAGCGCTGATCCGCAGCCTGCCGACGATGAACCTGGCCGAAGGCCAGCAGTCGAGCGTGCTCGTATACGGCGATTTCGAACAGTCGAACGACGCTCTGATCCGTATGCACAGCATTTGCCATACGGGCGATATCTTCGGCAGCAAGCGCTGCGACTGCGGCTACCAGCTGCACCAGTCGATGAAAATGATAGTGGAGCACGGCTCGGGCGCGCTGTTCTATCTGGCCAACCACGAAGGGCGCGGCATCGGCCTGTTCAGCAAAGCGATGGCCTACATCCTGCAGGAGCAGGGCATGGATACGGTCGAAGCGAACCTGGCGCTGGGCTTCGAAGACGATACCCGCAGTTACGACGGCGCGATCGGCGTGCTCAAATTCCTGCGCCAGGCTCCGGTTACGCTGATTACGAACAATCCGCGCAAGCTCGAAGCGCTCAAAGCCGCCGGTTTGAACGTATCGGGACGCACGCCGCTGTGGGGCGACGTGTCGGAGTTCAACGAGAAATACCTGCGCACCAAAGTAAACCGCTCCGGCCACTTTGCGACGCAGATTCCGATTGAAGGCGTGAAGGGACTGCCCGCCGCCGAAGGAGGAGACTGACGAAGCATGAGCGAAGTTAACGCTAACGCAGGAAACGGACCGCTCGGCGATCTCGCCGTGCATGAACGCTATATGCGCCTTGCGCTGGAGAACGCGCGCGCGGCGCAGGGACAGACCGCGCCGAATCCGCTGGTCGGCTCGGTTATCGTAGGCGACGGCCGGCTGGTCGGCATCGGCGCGCACCTGAAGCCGGGCGAGCCGCACGCCGAGATCCATGCGCTGCGCATGGCGGGCGAGCATGCGCGCGGCGCGACGATCTACGTCACGCTGGAGCCGTGCTCGCATCACGGCCGCACCGGCCCGTGCGCCGAAGCGATCGTGCAGGCGGGGCTTGCACGCGTCGTCGTGGCCGCGCCGGACCCGAACCCGCTGGTTGCGGGACGCGGGATCAAGATTCTGCGCGACGCCGGCATCGAAGTGATCGAAGGCGTGCTGCGCGAGGAATCCGAGCAGCTGAACGAAGTGTTCAACCGCTATATCGTCAGCAAGCGGCCGTTTGTCACGGTGAAGTCCGCCGTTACGCTGGACGGCAAAATCGCGACGCGCACGGCCAGCAGCCGCTGGATCACGTCGGAGCAGGCGCGCGAAGACGTGCATCGTCTGCGCCACGAGAGCGGCGCGATCCTGGTCGGCGTGCAGACGATTCTGCACGACGATTCGCAGCTGACGACCCGGCTGCCAAGCGGCCGCAATCCGCTGCGCGTCGTGCTGGACAGCACGCTGCGCATCCCGGAGACGGCGCGGGTGATCACGGACGGCGAAGCGCCGACGTGGATCTTTACCGGTTCGAACGCCGACGCCGCCAAGCGCGAGCGGCTTGAAGCCGCGGGCGTGCGCGTATTCGAAACGCGGAGCGAGCGGGTGAATCTGGAGCAGGTGCTCGATACGCTCGGCGCCAGCGAGATCTCGTCGCTGCTCGTCGAAGGCGGCGGGCAGGTCAACGCTTCGTTCGTGGAGCAGGGGCTGGCGGACAAGCTGGTGCTGTACGTCGCGCCCAAGCTGGTCGGCGGCAAAGAAGCGCCGACGTTCCTCCAGGGGCTCGGCATCGCCGATATGGACGACGCCGTGGACCTGACCGGCCTGCGCGTTCGGCAGCTGGGACCGGATTTGAAGCTGGAAGCTTACTTTCCAAAAAGCTGAGTGTGGGCGGCGGCCGGAATAGCCCGGATAAACTGCGGAAATCCATCTTATTTTGCGAACAGACCTTTTTAAATCTTCATCGCATGCAAAAATCCACTTCAATTCGGCTCGTCGCGGCATTATCGCCGTTACGAGTCCGATTAGAGTGGATTTTTGCATTTCGCCGCCGAATTTGTCCGCGATCGGCGCTTATAAAGTGGATTTTTGCATTTTACGGCCTTCCCGATCCGGTTTTTCCCGGCCCGGCTTTACTCTATTCGGCCTTGATCTACTCGGCCTTGCTCTATCCAACATCCAGCCATTCAATTCTTCTCGATCTCCGCTTCCCTCCGCTGCCAGCTCGACTGCCCGTCGTCCTCGATGATCGAGATCGCCGCGTCGGCGATATCCGGGTCGGTCGTAAGCTGCTTCTGGATGCGGTCTTTGATATCGTCCGCTTCGCCCAGCGTCAGCCCGGTACGCAGCTCGACCACCGCGTCCACATGATAGTAGCGGCCTTCCTGAATGATGCGCATACTCTGGATATCGCGCACGTCGGCGTCGGCGAGAATGGCGGCGGACACTTTGTCTTCGACGTCCTGCGGCGCGGATACGCCGATCAGGCCGATCATATTGTCGTAGCCGACGCGGAACGCGACCGCGATCATCAGGCAGCCGATCAGCGTCGTGACGAGGCCGTCGATCAGCGCAAAGTTCGTCAGCGCGATCACGACGACGGCGATCAGCGCCAGCAGCGCGCCGAGCACGGCGACGATGTCTTCATAGAAGACGAGCCGGGTCGGCGGCGCGGCGCGTCCCACGTTCTTGAACGCGGCCGGCAGCAGCGCGAAGCCTCTGGCTTTCGGCGCGCGGGCTTCGTGCAGAATTTCTTTCATCGCTTTGATCAGGATGCTGCCGTCGACGATAATATTCAGCAGCAGCACGCCGATATTGATCCACAGGCCGCCCGACGCTTCGGCCGGATGTCGCAGCAGGTGGATGCCTTCGTGGATCGTTTCGTAGGCCATGATCGTGACCACGATAACCGCGATCATACAGAAAATGTTGATGACGCGTCCGAAGCCTACCGGGAACCGGCGGCTCGGGCGCCGTTCCGACAGCACGCTGCCGACGAATACGAAGCCCTGATTCACGGCGTCGGCCAGCGAGTGCATCGCCGAAGCGAACATGGCGCCGCTGCCGGTGAAGAACGCGGCCGCGCCTTTGGCGGCGGCGAGCACGGCGTTGCCGCCCATCGCGACGGCGGACGAGGTATTGCCTTTCTTGATCAGCGAGCCCAGCGTTTCGGGCGGCTGCTCCCGATCGGGAGACGGCCTTGTTCCAGGCGGATTTGCTTCGGCCACGAACGACTCCTCCTTCGAAATTGGGGTGTGGGGTTTGGGTGTCCGCAAACGGGTCTGACCGGGTGCTTGATTCGAGCGGAATTTTGCCTCTGTGAATTATGTACCCGGAAACGGCGGTCCGCAACAGGCGAAGCCGCAGGCTGCCGCTTCTTTCATGCGTGCGTCATGGCAAGTTCCGCCGTCAGGCTCCGCCGGTCCCGCCGTACTCCTCCGCGTACCAGTCGATCATTTTGCGCGCGATGCTGACCTTCGGCGGGATATTCGGCAGCTCGCCGGGGCCGAACCAGGCCGCGTGCGCGATCTCTTCGCCGTCCACCTCGATCTCGCCGCCCGCGTATTCCGCGATAAAGCCGATCATCAGCGAATGCGGAAACGGCCACTGCTGGCTGCCGAAGTAGCGGATCTCGCCGAGCGCGATGCCGACTTCTTCCATGGTTTCGCGCCGCACGCAGTCTTCCAGCGTTTCGCCCGGTTCGGCGAAGCCGGCGATCAGCCCGTACATGTCGTTTTGAAAATGAGCCGCGTGCGCCAGCAGGATCCTGCCGTCTTTCAGGATCGCGGTAATAACGGCCGGCGAAATGCGCGGATAATGGCTCAGCCCGCAGTTGGGACAGACTTTGGCGCGGTCTTTGTCGGCGAGCGTCAGCGTACTGCCGCAGCGCCCGCAGAACCGGTGCGTGTCGTCCCAGGCCAGCATTTGCAGCGCGCGACCGGCCAGGTGGAACAGGTCTTCGTCCATGCGTTCGTACAGCGGACGCAGCGGAAAGAAGTCCGTGCCCGGCAGCGGCTGCGTTTCTTTCGGCGCTTCCGCGGCGTAGCACGGCGAGCCGTCCAGCGTGCCGAGATACAGCGAGCGGGAAGCGGCGACGCCGAGCTCCTCCGCGGCCGCGGCGGCCGGAACGGCGAGCAGTCCCGCGCCTTCCTTCAGCAGCAGACGGTCGGTGCCCGCCAGGAAAACGAACCAGTACGCGGGCTTGTCCGAGCTTTCGGCGACCAGCGCGGGAACATAGCGTTTATAGATGCTTTCTCTTGATTGCGGTTGCGGCATGGGAACAGAACCTTTCTTTTTTAGTATCAAATAAACTAAGCCTCTTTTTATAGTCTAGTTACCCTAAAGTCATAATTCAAAAAAGTCGAAGGAATTAGTTGTATGACACTTGGTTTAAGTAAGTATTGTGGTGTGCTACTATAATCATAGAAAAATAGTCTTAACAATAAGTGTAATTGATTTATTTGTTGAACAAGAAGGGGTTGGTTAAGTTGAGTAAAAAGAACGAAAGACAACTTTCTTTATTTGATGATTACTTTGAAGGCCCTTTTGAAGAGGTTGAAAAAGTAGATGAAGCAAGTAAAATGGTGATAACGAATCCTTTTGATCCATCACGTATTGATATTACACAAAAGCCGCTCACTATTGACTTGTTGATAAAAAGACTCAGAGAAAAAGAAGTGGACCTTTTGACTGATTTTCAAAGAAAAAGTGGTCTTTGGGATGATCATCAACAAAGTAGACTGATCGAGTCTTTAATCATTAGAATTCCACTCCCTGCATTTTATTTTGATGGAACAAATGATAACAGTTGGCTGATTGTAGATGGATTACAAAGGTTGACTGCATTAAAGAGGTTTGCAATCGATAAAAACTTGAAATTAAGTAATATGGAATATGTTACTCAGTTTGAAGGCATGAGCTACGATCAACTACCTCGTCCTATACAAAGAAGGATTGAAGAAACTCAAATTATTGCTTTTATTATTAACGCAGGTACTCCTAAAGAAGTGAAATACAATATATTTAAAAGAATAAATACTGGCGGAGTTCCACTTACTGCTCAAGAAATCCGTCATGCATTAAATCAAGGTGTAGCTTCGAAATTTTTGAAAAAATTGGCCGAAAGTGAAGAGTTCATACGTGCTACTTGCGATGCCGTGAAAACAGATAGGATGGAAGACAGAGACTTTGTATTGAGATTTTTAGCGTTTAGTATGATTTCTTACAAAAGTTATTTCCCTGATTTAGAAAACTTCTTAAATAGTGCAATGAATGACTTAAATCAAAAAACTGCAGAAGAGCTAAAAGTATTAGAAGAAAAATTCAAAAGAGCTATGAATAACGCAATTGATATATTTGGCGATGATGCTTTTAGGAGAAGATATAATCTAGAAGACAAAAGAAAGCAAATTAATAAAGCTCTTTTTGATACATGGTCTGTAAATCTTGGCAATCTTAATTTAAATCAAAGTAATATTCTATTCCAAAGAAAAGATATACTGATAGAAAAATTCATGAAATTAATGTTGAATAAAGAGTTTGATGGAGCTATTTCTCAAGGAACAGGCGATCCTAGAAGAGTAAACTATCGATTTTCCAAAATTGAAGAATTAATTACTGAGGTGCTGAAATGATAAAGAATGTTCACTTGAAAAATATAAAATGTTTTAAAGAACAAGATATCAAGCTTGGCAATCTCACTTTGCTAACTGGTTTGAACGGCGTAGGAAAATCAACTGTAATACAATCTTTACTTTTGCTTAGACAATCTTATATTCAAGGTGCTATGAAGAATAAAGGATTATCTCTGAATGGAGATTTATTATACTTAGGTACTGGACAAGATTTGTTGTACGAAAAGGCGGAAAATGAAGAATTAGAGATCCGGCTGGAGTTAGAAAGTTCACCGCCTTTATTTTGGAGTTTTGGGTATGATAAAGATTCAGATTTATTGCCGATTTTAGAAACTTCTTTTGAAAATGAAGAGGTGACTTTGTTTTCTGAAAATTTCCAATATTTGAGTGCTGAGAGGCTTGGTCCTAGAACTTATTTTAATCGCTCAAGTTTTGAAGTTAAGCAGCAAAATAGTTTGGGAATTCACGGAGAGTATACTACACATTATCTTTCTGTACATCAAAATGATCCTATTCCAAATCAATTTCTTAAACACCCGCAAGGAGTAGCTGATACTTTAAAAGCACAGGTTGATGCTTGGCTAAGCATTATTACTCCGGGTACAAGATTAGATATTAGCGATTACAATGATATGGATATAACTAGCTTAAGATATCGCTTTGCTGGGGACCGAGACTTGAGCAATTCCTTTCGTGCAACTAATGTAGGCTTTGGCTTAACTTATACTCTTCCAGTCTTAGTTGCGCTGCTAGTGGCAAAACCAAATTCGATTCTTCTAATTGAGAATCCTGAGGCTCATTTGCATCCTAAAGGTCAAGCTATAGTTGGACGTTTAATGGCTTTGGCGTCGTTAGGTGGAGTTCAAATTATTACAGAAACTCATAGTGATCATGTTTTAAATGGTATTCGTCTAGCTGTACATGATAAAGAGATAAGTCCGGGAAATATTTCAATAAACTTTTTTAGCAAAAAAAATAGAATAGGTGCAGTAGATCATTTGGTGGATAACTTGCTTATAGATCAAAATGGTAGAATTGAAGATTGGCCAGAAGATTTTTTTGATGAATGGGATAAGATTCTGGATAAATTAATTTTTTAATTTATATAGAAAGGGAAGATTAATTTTGGAATTGGTTTTTAACGATCTATGTTTAAATGTCCCGTTAGAAAATGTAGAAAAAGCCAGGTTAAAAATGGATCAATTTATAAAGTTAATGGCTGCCTTTTTTAAGGCTATGGGAAGTAAGGATTTACGTACTAATGAAAACTTTATACATTTAGAACTTGCTTCAGATTACCGCATTATACAATGGATAAATGATTCAAGCGTAGATAAAGAAGCCAAGAGATTTTTTAAGTCATCAATTACACGTAAGCCTTATATTAATGACCATAAAGAATCTCATATTTATTCTAAGTTTTTGTCTTCTGATTTTTTTCACAATGGGTTAAAGTGCGAAGGAATAGGCATTGCGCACCTTCTTGAAGCTATATCAATAAGTCTTGAATCAAAGAGTGAATGGAATAGAGACTATTTAAAAATACAATTCATCGAAATTGACGAAGAAAATGATATACAAGAAAACATTATCTATGTTAGACATGCAAGTAAAATAGAGCATTTGGATTCGCATCGGTCTTACATAACAGAGGTAAGAGCATTAGAATATCGAGACAATATTGAATGGAGAGACCAATTAGATGTTACTTTTCCTAACCTATTATTTTGTGAGCATGCCAAACTCCAATTATCAAAATATAAAAAAGGGGAACCAATTTTAAAACAAATACAAATCCGCTTGTTTGAATTGAACAGCCACTTTCAAGATGCAAAAGAAAGAGGGGCCGATTATTCGAATATACCTTCTAAAACTACGCCTGAAAGTAAAGCGACTTTAGACGCATATAAGGAAGAACATACTTTTAGATGCCCTGATGGAAAGGGGAGAACTTTTTCGTGGCATGTGCGTATGACACCTGGAGCAGGTAGGATTTTCTTTTTATATGAAGAGGATGTTGGAAAATGCATCATAGGTCATATAGGAAATAAGTTGAAAACAGTGACAACAACTACCTGAATGTAAAGAATCTTAATTTTTAATACCAACTTTATTTGGAGGGAGTGATTAAATAATGGAGTCGTTATCCGAAACGTTCCAAAACGCGAGCTGCCGTACTTCCGGCAGCGGTCCGCGCAGCGTACAGGTGCTGCTCGACGCGCTGCAGGGCGAAGACGGCGGAACGCCGAGCGACATGTACGGCAAAGGCGAAACGATCGAGCGCTTCGAGCGGAAGCTCGCGCGGATGCTGGGCAAAGAAGCGGCGGTCTTTTTCCCCAGCGGCACCATGGCCCAGCAGATCGCGCTGCGCATCTGGAGCGACCGCAAAGGCAGCAAAGTCGTCGCTTACCACCCGCTGTGCCATCTGGAGATCCACGAGCAGGACGGCCTGCGCGAGCTGCATCATCTGGAGCCGGTGCTGCTGGGGACCGAAGACCGGCTGATTACCCTTGACGATGTGAAAAATATGCCGGTCGACGTCCGCTGCCTGCTGCTTGAACTGCCCCAGCGCGAGATCGGCGGACAGCTTCCGGGCTATGCGGAGCTGGAGGAAATATCGGCCTACTGCCGGGAGAAAGGGATCGCGCTGCATCTGGACGGGGCGAGACTGTTCGAGATCCTGCCTTTTTATCAAAAAACGGCCGAAGAAGTGTGCGCGCTGTTCGACAGCGTCTATGTCTCGT
Organism: Saccharibacillus sp. CPCC 101409; assembly: GCF_030518235.1. Lineage (GTDB taxonomy): Bacteria > Bacillota > Bacilli > Paenibacillales > Paenibacillaceae > Saccharibacillus. The sequence continues at coordinate 126,550 of NZ_JAULSA010000008.1, forward strand.
TCTACAAAGGCGTGGGCGGAATCGCGGGTGCGATGCTGGCGGGCGACGCGGACCTGGCGCAGCAGTCAAAGGTCTGGAAACGCCGTCACGGCGGCGACCTGATCAGCCTCTATCCGTATATCCTCAGTTCGGATTACTATCTCGACCGCCGTCTGCCGCAGATGGCGCGGTATTACGAGGAAGCCAAAGAGCTGGCGGCGCTGTACAACGATTGCTTCGGAATCCGAACGCTGCCCGAAGTGCCGGTATCGAATATGTTCCACCTGCATCTGTCCGCGCCGCGGGAAACGGCGGAGCGCGTCGTGGCCGGCGTGCAGGCGGAAACGGGTATCGGCCTGGCCGCGTACCTGCGGGAGACCGGCGAATCGGCCTGCGCGACGGAGATCAGCATCGGCGATTCGTACCGGGACGTGCCGAAAGACGAACTGCGCGAAGCGGTCAAGCTGCTCGGAGAACGTCTGGCGCAGGCGAATCGATCCTGACAATCGACTGACAAATAAACAGCCATCGCGACCGGGCATCGAACCCGGCGGCGGTGGCTGTTTGTGTGTTACTTCGTCTTTTTATCGCCTTTTTCTCAACATAAAATAGATAAAAGTCATCTCTTAATTCGCGGATTTTCCTACCTCGAAAGCTAAGTGTACATGTTACGATGAAATCACTTTAAAACAAGTTGATGGAATATGTGGGGGATACATACAATTCAACTTGGCTTATCCCTATTAAAGTTATTATATTGAATAAGGAGCTGATCGCATGGGTATTGCTAAATATTATCATTCAAGTTCTATTAAGGGTAAGGATGTGCACTATATTTCTGCTGATCCATCTACTATCAATGTGAACAATATCAACGGCAAGTCTCTGACAGCTAGTTCGTCCGGTTATTTCGGCATCAATGGTACATTCTTTGATAAAGAGAGTGAAACAGTTTCGGGTATTGCCTGTACTTCGGGCGGAACTCCTGTAGGTAAGGACGGAACCGGCTCAAGCGCAGTCTATAAACGTGGAACGCTGGTGCAATTTCGTCAGAACAACGGTGTAAATCCGACTATCAGCAAATTCCAGCTCACTAATATCGCAGATGTCGGTTTTCCACTGTCCTGGATCGACTGGGCCATTAGCGGGCTGAATCTGTATCTGGATGACAGTTCTATTACTGATTCAACCAAATTGACAGCTAAACTCAAAAGTGCAGAACACGGTCAGTCTGTGAATAAGATTGATCCTCCAGAACAAGACGATCGCGCGGCTATTGGCTATAAGAGTTCTACCCAGAAAATTATCCTGGCCAATATTAAAGAGGCTACTGCTTGGGAAGCACGTGAAGTCATGAGGTATTTCGCCTGCGATTATGCGATTCTACTTGATGGTAGTAATGCAACTCAAATGCGTGCTAAACTGTCCAACGGAAATGTCGTGACTAATGGCGGTGGAAGAAACATTTATAGTGTTGTCACAGTAAATAATGCAACATGGCAATAACAATTCTATGTATGGGGATTGAGTAAACATATAAAGTATCCAATAAACAGCTCCAGTCTATGGACTGGAGCTGTTCTTTTTTGTGATTAAAATATATAAATACTAAATAATTCAATTTATAAGCATTGAGGTTTTCAGTTTTTATATTAATCGATTTGTATGATCTTCCATTCTCCAATTGCATCTTGCTTCATATTGTAAGTGGCGCCTGTTTCTTTGACTTGTCCAGTATCCGCTGACTCCACTTCATATTGAACATTTATATCGATGCGCCCTTCGTCGCGATCTATAATGGTAGGTTTTCCAATAAAACGAAACCGGTCGTCAGTATCTATTAAAAATAAGTCACCTTCATACAATTTTTTTGTAGCATAAGTAGCTTCGAATGCTGCTTTATCGTTCTTTACCCAAGCCTGCATATTTTGTTCTAATACTTTTAAGACTGGCTGATAACTTTCATTGTTTTGATAGTCAGATATATCTATAGCGACTCCTTCTTGAAAATTGCTGCCAGCTTCATTAGACGGCTTGTTTTCGACTAAGGGAACTGAAGTTTGCTCTGCCTTTTCCGGAACGTTCTGCTGCTGTGAACAACCTGCTGCGACCGTCGATAACAATAACATTAGAAGAAAACTAATTTTTTTCATATTTTACCCTCCAGTATTTTGAACATCATATATACACGTTTCGCCAATCTAACCTCGTCGTGGTTAACAAAACAAAAGATCTCATTTTCATAATTATTTAACGCTGGAAGTAACGTAAAAGTTGCTTTAACCAATCAAGAGATGAGAATTAAAAATTGGTTAAAGCCCATATAACAAATCCAAAACAAGTAGATTTGGCTGAACTTTTGTTCCTGGCAAGAAAATTTTCGAAGTGGTGAAGAAATAAATTCTGCTGCTAGAGGGCTCCTGTATGATCGATCGAGAAATAGCCAATCAGACTAAGCTGCCCTTATTCGAAGTCTTCTTCGGCGCCGCAAACTCTTCCCGGTACACCCGGTCCACATTGTCCAGCACGCGCTGCGCGTGTTCGGCGAATCTCAGGTCCACGATGCCTTTTTTGTCGATCAGCACGCCGGCTTTGTCGCGGTACGGACCGAACGCGGCCTCGTACAGGCGCGAAGCGCCCTGAGCCGGGCCGGGGAAGAAGCGCATCAAGTAATTGACCGGGAACGGCAGGCCGGATTTCTTGCCTTTGCGCACCGTATTGTTCGGGCCGGGATCGGCGCTGCGCAGCTTGATGCCGTCGGATGCTTCGCGCGAAGCGAGCGCCCGCGTCCACAGCGACAGGGCAAGCTTGCTTTCCGCGTAGGCGCCGGTCAGCTGCTTGAAGGTTGAGGGATGCGGCAGTTTGTCGGGATCGAAGGTTTTGACAAAGTTGAACGCGTTCGAAGAAGTGCCGATCACCGTTCGCAGCGATCCGCGCAGCAGCAGGTCTTTCAGCTCGCGGTAAACGATATACGGCACGACCGTTTGCAGTTCGTAGTGCATTTCGCGCCCCTGCGGCGAGAAGCTCAGCTCCGCCAGACTGCCGCCCGCGTTGTTGAAGACGACGTCGAGCTTCGGCTCTTCCTGCTTGATGCGTTCCAGCGCCGCCCGCAGCTGAGCGAAATCCGTCAGTTCGGCGCGGTAGATCCGCAGCCGCCCTTCGCGCAGCGCCGACTGCACGATCTCGTCGCCGTCGGCAAAGTTGGAGCGGATCAGTACCGCCACCTGCCAGCCTTCGCCCAGCAGCCGCCGCGTCAGCTCCAGGCCGATGCCGTTATTGGCGCCGGTAACCAGGGCGATGGAATCGCGGTTCGAATCGGGTATTTGTCGAGTGTTCATTGGTTGTGTCCTCCAGTCGAATATTGGTGATGGAGGACAGCTTATAACTTGGAGCCGAGTCCAAGTCAAGCACGATCTCATGAATCATTTTCACTGAATTCTTTTCTTGACCTGGAGCTGACTCCAAGTTGTATACTTTCGATAACAATGACCAATCCGAATATAGACGCACAGAGAAAAGGAGCCGATCGATATGGAAAGCACGCGCATACGCACGGAAGAAACCGAATCGACAGCGGAAGGCTATTCAATCAAAGAAACGGCGCAGCAAACCAGGCTGTCCGAAGATACGATCCGCTACTACGAGAAGATCGGACTGCTGCCGCGGGCGCGGCGCAAAGAAAATCGGCACCGCATCTACGGCGAAGAAGAGATTCGGGTCATGAAGCTGATCGGCTGCCTCAAGAAGACCGGAATGCCGCTGGACGAAATGAAGCCGTATCTGGATATGGCGCGCACCGGCGACCTGTCCGGAACGCCTGAGAATTACGAACGTTTCCGCGCCTACCGGCAAACCGTGCTGGAACAGATCGCCGAACTGCAAAGCGTCGTCGCCTTTATGGACCTCAAACTGGAGCAAGGTTCGCTGATGCAGCGCCGGACCTGCGACGAACCCGAGAGCGAACTGGGCCTCCCGATCCAACGCAGCAGCAAGTTTCAGTAAGCCGAGAGCCGCCGGCTCGGTAAACGCCAAATAAGACGAAGCGCGTATAAAGCGCGCTTTCGTCTTCAAGAAAGTCTGGTTCGATAAAAAAAGCCGGTAAGCGGAGGAGAAAATTTCGTGTAGGTACAGACTTTCGAAGAAAGTCACGGATTGTCGAGAAACGATTGGATGTAAACCTAATTTAGGCGGGTTCGATTGGAAGGAAAGGTCGGGAAAGGGCTGGAGAAATAAAGCCAGCGGCAAGAAGAATTGAAATAGCTGCGTATAGGCCCTTATTCCGGCTTTATCTTACATTTCCGAGCAAATAACTGCACTCATACATCTATTTCGAGCTTTTGCGCTTCGATTCGGCCTTTGGACCCCGAATAGCTGCACCTGCGTCGCTATTTGGAGAAATCGGAGGATTTCGCCCCAAATAAGTGTGCCTGTGCCGCTATTTTCCTTTTGGAACCATACCCGGATTTCTTGACAGCCTGAGACTTTCGAAGAAAGTCACTCCGGAAGGATAGGCTTCTGGCGTTCGCCTTTGAAATCGGGAAGATTCCATATTAATCTAATCAAACTTCCTGGTTTCAACACGCGACCTAAAGTCTTTCGAAGAAAGACACGCCGAAAGCCTACGCTAACGAATTTTCTCCGCAGCTTCATATGGTTTCTTTACGAATAGGACTTTCTTAACGCTTTTAGGACGAAACGCGCTTTCGTTCTTTTTGCTAAGCCGGAACCACGCCGCCACGCCTTACTGCGCATAATCCCCGGTATAGTTGAGCAGCGACACATCCGTTACGCCGTCCAGCGCGGACAGTTCGTGCACAAAAGCGGTGTTGTCGTCGCGCAGACGCAGCTCCACGGTCATTTCGACATAGTCTTTGCGCACCGTCTTGGACTTGAGCGTATAGGTCATCTTTTGCAGTCTGGCCCGGACCTGGCTCGTCGCGTCTTCCGAATGGCGGACGATGAGCAGATAAGGCTGTTCGCGCACCTTGCGGCGGGACAGGACGAGCAGCGTCGCGCCGATCGCGATCGAACCGACGATGGCGAGCGGGTACAGCTTGGCTCCCGCGGCGACGCCTCCGGCGATGGACCAGAACATGTACACGATATCGAGCGGGTCTTTGACGGCGGTCCGGAACCGCACGATGCTGAGCGCGCCGACCATGCCGAGCGACAGCACGATATTCGAGCTGATCGTCATGATGATCATGCTCGTAATCATGCACATCAGCACGAAAGCGGCGTTGTAGTTGTAGCTGTACACGACTCCGCGGAACGTAATCTTGTAGATATAGAAGATAAACAATCCGATCAGCAAAGACACGCCCAAACCGAGGAAGACGTCGATATACGAGACGCTGCGGAACACTTCGAGGTGCGTCACGCTTTTTTTAAACAGGTCCTGGAAGTTCAAGTTATCGTTCATGGGTAGAGACGTCTCCTTATCGTTTGAAATGAATCATGCCGGTTTCCCGGCAGATCACGTATTTGGAAATGGAAGAGCGGTTGCTGGCGGCCGGTTTGGCGGCAAGGCGGATATCGTCGGCGAGAAATTCGTTGTATTTGATCTCCAGGATCGTCAGCGCCGGATCGAGCATTTCGTGCAGCACCAGATTCGGATGCAGCAGGTCGACGCCGTTCACGCCCGCGGCCAGCTTTTTGTCGAATGTGATGCGCACGTCGCCCTGCTCCCGGATATACGCTTCGCGCATATAATCGACGATCGTGATCGGCCGGTAGCCCCAGTGCGTCAGCGCAATATGGAATTCGCGGATCAGCGGATGCTCGGAGTTGTCGATCGCCGAATAGTCGCCGCGCAGGATCGAATCGTACTGGCTGCGCGACAGCGGGGCGCTTTTTTTGTGCACGTAGTTGCCGAACTTGCTTTTCTGCTCCAGCTTGATCGTCTTGTCTCCGCCGTTGTAGATGCGGATGCGGAATTTGTCCCGGGCGAAGACGCCGTTCACTTTATCGTGCAGCGCGTGGTCGGTGGGCCCGTCGAAGTACAGGCTGCGAATGCCGTAGCCGTCCGGCCCCAGCGAATGCCGGTCGAGCGGCAGCAGCGCCGAGACGCGCTGGCGGATCGACAGGTAATCGTAAGCGTGCAGGTAGAATTTGTGCTCGTGACGCAGCGGTTTGCCCATGAATTGCATGCTTATTTCACCTCGATTTGTCTGATTCCGTAATAAGGAGCGCCTTCGGCATCGTAATAGATATCGAACGCCGTCTGCGAATGGCCGCCCGTGTCGCGTACGATCACTTTCCAATAGTAGGTTCCGGCGGCCGGCTCTTTTAGCGTGAGATTGGCATCGACGACTTCTTCCTGCTTGACGATGTGTTCAAAAAGCGGGTCTTCGGCCAGCGTAAACGTATAAGTCAGGTCGTCTCCTTGAAGATCGAACGAATCGCCCCAACTGAATAGAATGCCGGCATCTTTCTGCTGAATATCGTTCAAAAAGAAAGGCTTCGGATCTTGAATATCTTGTTCGAAGCGTTCGATGGACCGTTTCGGTACTTTGGCGATCTCCTGCACATCCGCCGGAATATCGCCGACCGGAATCGGGAAAAAGTATTTGTCCGGGCCCCGCCTCGCGAACGCCTCCGTGATCGGCCTGTACTTCGCGATCAGGTCCGACAGAATCTTTTCATTGATGTAGCCGCGGTAAAGTTCGTCGATTTTGTTTTTGAGCAGCTGCACGTTCTTCTCGTCGCGAAAAAAGCGATTGTGGAGCTTGCCGCCCCAATAATTGCTGATCCCGTTGTTGTACGTGCCGATGCTTCCGATCTTTCGCTGCAGTTCCCAGGCTCCGTCGTAATCCCAGGGCAGGAAATACCACTTCTCGGAATTGAGCGGCGAGTAGAGCAGGAAATTCTGGGCGTTGGTGTCCATATTGTCCATCAGGATATTGCCGGCCATCCAGGTGAGGTAATTGTCGAGATCGAAATGCTTCTCCATCACTTCGTCGATGGGAATGGACATATTGTTCACATCGTCCAGCATGGCGATCAGCTTGGTGTGGTCTTCGCGTCCCTGGATTTCCAGATGTTGTTCAAAAGCGGCCCTGTCGTATACCGGGTCGTCTTTGGCTTTCAAGGCTTCCGGATACTGGAGAAACTCGAACATGGTCGCTTTGTACAGGTCGCCGTAAGGGTCCAGCCAGTGATTTTTGAGAAATTTTTTGTTCGGCTGCTCGATCTGTGTGAACAGGCCGTAGTCTTCGTACTCCGCGCCGGAGGAAGCCGCGCCGTCGCTGAGATCCTTCACGTACAGATGAACGAAGCGCGTGCGCAGACTGGCCATGTCCGGCATCGTTTCGAACAGATCGAACCCGAGCTTGTTCCGAAACCGGGAAGGATCGTAGGGGTGCTTGTTCAGGTTGAGGATGCTCTGGTCGTTCCACAGTCCCGCCCGGTCGTCCAGTTTGATCTTGTAGGAATGCTGGGAGACGTAGCGGGCGGTGTTGCCCCGAAGCGCGATTTTGCCGTTGGCTTCCTCGGCCGCGTAGCCGAATGCTCCGGCTTTCGGTCCGCTGCCGTCGTCGGCTCCTTCCTGAACGATAACGTCGAGTTCGCTTTCTTCCGCCCGGTCTTTGACCCGGTTGAACGCGGCCCAATCGAGCGGCGGTTGATCCGCCCCCGGTGTCTGCGGCGGCACCGTCAGATAGAGGGTGTCGATCCGCGTATCTTTATCGCGCTCGTAGATCCGTTTGTCTTCCTGCAAAGGGCCGTCCTGCGAATCGGCATCGGCCGCTGCGGCGGCCGTTTGTTTGGGAGCGGCGGGAGCCGCCGACTCCGCCGAGTCGTTCGAACAAGAAGCCAGCAGAGCGGCCGCGGCCATCAAGCCCGAAGCGAGCGCCGCCTTTTTGGTCGATAGAAGCTGAAGCAGCAGAAAGGTCTTTTCGATCATGCAAACCCCCTTTCTGTCATCGGAGGACGGCGGAAGCGGCGGGATGACAAATGTAGTAATAAACATGCAGCAGGCCGGCCCTATAACGACACAAACAGAATCTTCGTTATTCCACTTCGATCTCTCTGACGCCGTGATGCCATACGGACTCGGCATCTTTGTAAATATCGAAGGCGACCTGGGTATGTTGCTCGGTATCGCTCACGGTAACCTTCCAGTAGTAGGTGCCGGAGCTAAGACCGGTAACGTCGAGATGGGTATCCGCCAGATCGGTCTGCTTGACGATATCGGTAAACAGCAGATCGCGGGCCAGCGTGAACGTATACGTCAGATCGTCTCCCTGCAGATCGAACGAAGTCCCCCAGCTGAACGAAACGTCGGAACCTTTTTGCCGAATATCGTCCAGGAAGTACGGCTTGGGCGTTTGGACGTCTTCTTCGAAGCGCTCGATCGAGCGGTCCGGCACGTCGATAATATCCTGCACGGCTCTGGGAATATATTTGACTTGCATCGGGAAAAAGTTGATATCCGGCTTCTGCGCCGCAAAGCGTTCCGTGATCGGGGTGTACTTGGCGATCAGCTTCGATACGGTATCGCTGTTGATATATCCGTCGTGCAGCTCATGGATCTTGTCTTCCAGAAGCTTGACGTTCTTCTCGCTGCGGAAAAAGCGGTTATGGAGCTCGGCGCCCCAGTAGTTGCTGATCCCGTTGTTGTACGTGCCCGTCTTGTCGTCGCCCCGCGGACGTTCCCAGGCTCCGTCGTAGTCCCAGGGCAGGAAATACCATTTCTCGGAATTGAGCGGCGAGTAGAGCAGGAAGTTCTGGGTGTTGGTGTCCATATTGTCCATCAGGATATTGCTGGCCATCCAGGTGAGGTAATTGTCGAGATCGAAATGCTTCTCCATCACTTCGTCGATCGGGATCGACTTGTTGTTGACGTCGTCCAGCATCGCGATCAGCTTGGTATGGTCTTCGCGGCCCCGAATTTCCAGCAGCGACTCGAATTTGGCTTTGTCGTATGCCGGATCGTCTTTCGGCTTCAATTCGTCCGGGTAGCGCAGGAATTCGAACATGATCGCTTTATACAGTTCGCCGTAAGGGTCCAGCCAGTGATTTTTGAGGAACGCTTTGTTCGGCTGCTCCACCTGGGTGAAAAGTCCGTAATCTTCGTACTTGGCCGCCGAAGACGCCGCGCCGTCGCTCAGGTCTTTCACGTAGAGATGAACGAACCGGGTGCGCAGGCTGGTCATGTTCGGGATGGTCTCGAACAGGTCGAAGCTCAGCTTGTTCCGCAGGCGCGTGGCATCGTCGGAATGTTTGCTCAGGTTGATCACGCTCTGGTCGTTCCACAGTCCCGCTTCGTCGTTCAGCTTGATCTTGTAGGAACGCTGGGCGGCGTAACGGGTGCTGTTGCCGCGAAGCGTGACTTTGCCGTTCGCTTTGGAAGCCGAATAGCCGAAGTTTTCGCTCGCGGGACCGCTGCCGTCGGGGGCGCCTTCCTGGAAAATAACGTTCAGCTCGCCTTCCTCCATGCGGTCCCTGATCCGGTTCAGCTGATACCAGTCGAGCGGCGCCTGATTCGAGTCTTCTTTTTGCGGAAGCACGGTCAGGTACAGGGTGTTGAGCTGCGTGTCTTCGTCGCGTTCGTAGATCCGCTTGTCTTCCTGCAGCGCGTTTGCGGACGAATCGGAAGACGAATCCGCAGCCGCGGTCTGCTCGGAAGCGGCGGGCGAGGCCGAATCGGCCGGTTCGCCCGAGCAGGCCGCAAGCAGGAAGACCGAAGCGATCAGCCCCGAAGCCAACGCCGACGTCCTGGCCCACAGCGGGCGCGAACGACGGGCGGCGGGCGGAGTCAGCGGCTGGGCGCAGAATGTGTAATAGTCGATGTCCTGCACGTATGCGCGCGTCCGCCTCAGCGCCAGCACCAGCGCGACGAAAGAAGCAAGCAGCATGCCGTAACCGTCGTAGCCCGTCCGCATCGTCAGGATGCCGAGCAGCAGGTTAAGCAGCAGGAAGGTACCGCTGATCATAAGAACTCCCTTTCTGTCATCGTAATACAGCAGAAGCAGCAGGATGACAAATGTGATAATGAACATATAGTAGCCGAGCAGCAGGATCACGTAGACATCGAGCTGTTCCATGCTGAACCCGATCAGCGGAAGGAACTTGATGCCGGCCGCCAGGAACAGGATGGTGAAGATCAGCTGGATTTCCATCAGGAACGTCAGTTCTTTGACCAGCGAACGCTGCATGTCCCGTCTTGCCGCCGATATTTCTTCCCAGGTGCCTTGCTGGCGAATCAGGTCGTAATAGGTCCTGAATTTTTCGTAGAAGTTCGTTTCGACCGCCACCGTAAATACGATCAGGGCCGGAACGACGCTGAGATAAGCATAGAACACCGGGGTATCGTAAAAAGCAGAAATCGCGAACCGGCCCGCGATCCGGGTCTGATGGGACCCGAGCCAGTATACGAAGCTATGTATGTAAACGCCGGCGTAAAGCAGGGTTCCGATTGCGAACAAGGAAGGGTACTTCCGGAAATAAGCAAGGAAACTGAAATAAAGCTGTTTGTTCCGCGCCGGAAACACATGCTCGAAGTGCCGGTTGTTCAGCAGCAGCACGATAAAAAATCCCACATCCACCGCGGCGAGCATGCTTGCCGTCGACGGGGAAGCCGAGAAGCGGCCGACCGCCCAGGCGCCGGCGAGCGCGGCGAACGCGCTGAGCAGAAAGCTGCGAAAAATCCGTTTGTAATCTTTGAGCGCGGACAAATAAACGGACTGGATCCAAATAAGGATAAGCTCCATAAACAGCAGGAAAGCGGCCAGCTTGTAGAAAGGCCCGGCCTGCACGCCTCCCAGGAACACAAGCGCCGCCAGCGCGCTCGCGGGCAAACAAACGGCGGCTGCTCCGTAATAGGAAGACAGAACGTATTCGTACTTTTTCCGGAACAGCATGTCCGCAAGAAAGCGGGTGAGCAGCATGGTCAAGCCGCCGGTGAACAGTACCGAGAAGATAAACGCGTATACGATCGTGGACAGGAACAGTTCTCTTTCCAGATAAGCCGCGTCCGATACGCTCATGACATATTGGATCCCGGCGACCATGCCCATCGTCAGCGCCATCGGCCCCACAGTCGACATGGACGAATAGGCGTAAGCTTTCAAGTGCCGGAGCATTCCCTGCTCGCGGTACAGCTTTCTTAATTCGAATCCGATACCTGCCATGCGTTCGCCTCCTTGTAGGTGTCGTACAGCTCCCGGTAGCTGCGAATAAAATCGGCATGGGTATACATTTCTTCCGCCCGCGCGCGTCCGTTTGCGCCCATCCGCTCGCGCAGCTCGCGGCTGAGTCCCAGCTTGACGATCGCGCCGGCCATCCGGTCGTAGTGCATAACCGGCACGATCAGCCCGGCCGGGCCGATGGAGTCGCCCCGGCCCTCCAGCAGCTCGCGGCAGCTGCCCACGTCCGTGGCGACGCACGGCTTGGCGGCCGCCATCGCTTCGAGAATCGCCAGCGGCATGCCTTCGCTGATGCTCGACAGCACGACAAGATCCAGCCTGCCCAGGTATTCGCGCACATTCACCTGTCCGGTGAAGCGCACATCGTCGAGCCGCAGCGCGAGCACCAGCTCGCGGCATTCCCGCACGTAGTCTTCATCTTCTTCGGTCGGGCCGAGGATATGCAGCTCCGCTTCCGGCAGCTGCTTCTTGACCAGGGCGAAGCTCTGGATCATCGTCTTGATATCTTTGATCGGGACGAGGCGCACGATCGCGCCGATTCGCAGCGGGCCCGCCGCGGCGGGCGGACCGGCGACGAGATCGTAGTCCGCGACGTTGACTCCGTTCGGGATGATCCGGATCTTGCGCTCGTCGCAGCCGATCTCCACTTCGATCTCTTTGTTGCGCCCGAACAGCGTAATCACTTCGTCGCTCCACGAGTACGCCGCTTCCGACAGCCGGTAGAAGTAGCGAATCCACAGGTCCTTGAAGTAGCCCCGGACCCAATCCGCTTTGATGATTTCTTCTTCCCGCTCGCGCGAATAGATGCCGTGCTCCGTCAGGATATACGGCTTCCCGTACAGATGCTTGCCGAGCGCCGCCACCACGCCGGCATATCCGGTGGATACGCTGTGATACAGATCGGCCCGGGGGATTTCCTCGCGCAGCGTAAGCAGCAGCGGCAGCATCATCGAACGGACCATCCAGTACATTTCGGTAAAAGGAACGTGGGCGTAGTCTTCCGCGCAGCGCTCCGACAGTATATGGAAAAACTCCCGCGACATCAGCAGATGGCCGGCGGTAGGCACGCGATCCGAACGGATCAGGTCGAACAGCGGCGCCCAATCCAGTTTGCCGCCGCCGATCAGGGCGCCGAGCGCCCGGCGTTCTTCGGCAGTCAGCCGCAGACGGTCCTGCGTCGGAGGCGCTTCGTTCATAAAGCTGTTCAGAAACACCTCTTTGATCTCCACGATATTCGCGGGAATCTCGTAGCGGTACAAGCCGCGCTGCTTCTCTTCCGCGCCGATCGCCAGGATCACGAATTCGTGCTCCGGCATATGAACGGCCAGCGAATGAATCCAGCTGGACACGCCTCCCGTGATATAAGGGTATGACCCTTCGGCCACAATACATATTCTCATAACATCAGGCCTCGCTAAGATGGATTGTAAATTCCGGCCGGTCGACGACCACGAGCATAATGCCGTCGCCGATCCGGGTAACGTCGCAGCCTTCCGTAGAGCCGACTTTTTTGCGGGTGCGCAGAATAAAGGAGGCTTTGCCTTCAAGCGGCGTCAGCTTTCCCTCGATCAGCTTCCCGCTCTGCTTCAGTTCCAGGTCGGCGGACAGCATGTTTTTCATATCGAGCGCCGCTTCGACCGAAGTCTTCGCTTCGAGCCACGGATACTTCTCCTGCAAGCGGGATACGATCGTCGCGTACTCGCTGTACAAACCTTCCCAATTCAATCCGCTGCTGCGCTCGCTGTCGAGCACGTCGTCGGGGTGAACGAAGTGCGAGAAGAAGCCGTACGAAGTCAGCGTGTTGGCCGCCATCCAGCGCTCGAATTCGTCGTCGGCGTAACCGGAAGTCACGCGCGGCATCTCGATGATCCCGTCCTCCGCCTGCCCGAATTCCTGCACGTAGCCCGCGCCCGTCGGATCTTCCGCGAAGATGGAAGAGATGACCGAGAAGCTGCTCCATTCTTTTTTCAAAGCTTCGCGTCCTTCGGTACTGAGCACATTGGAAGGCGGCACGTAAGTGAACAGCGAATAGTTGGGGAAGCTCTGCTTGAAATGGTTCAGGGCTTCTTCCACCGACAGCGCCATATCGTCGGCGCTTGCCCAGACTTTGTAGCCGAATCGCTTGCTGATTTTCGAAGAAGTCGTGAGCGACTGGTGATTGTAGCCGTGCAAACCGATCTCTCCTCCGCTTTTGATAATCTCTCGGCCGTAGCTAATCAAGCCTTCCGAATCGGCATCGGGCGGATTGGCAAAGGGAGGCTGAACCCGGTCGTTATACGACTCGATCATGACCGCCGTGTATTTGAGGTTGTAGCGCTTCGCGGCCTTGAGCATGTCCGGCCACCATACCTGCTTGAAGAATTCATGGCGGTTCATCCGGTAGACCTTGTAAATATCGGGATCGACCGAATTGCCGTAAGGCGCGGGCCAATCGTCGATATACATCAGCTTCGAATTGTAGATCGGATAGATGAAATCGGGAATCATCATGGAAATCGCCCCGACGATCATGCCGCGGCTCGTTTTTTCTTCAAGAATCGTTCCGTTGAAGACCATGACCGAGCCTTTGTCCACATCGTAGCTCCACAGCATCGGCGTGCCCGACGCCGTGGTGGCATGGACCCGCGCCGACGAATCGAGTTCCACCTGCATGACTGTATTTTCCATGACATTGTCGTCGATATGAAAGTTCTTCTCGCCCAGCAGCACCTCGTCCGTCAACCGTATGCCGGGTTCTTCGACGAATTCGCCGAGGTCGATAATGCCGAGCTTGCGGTAGAATCGCACAAAAGGATCGTTGCGCTCCGGCATGGTAGCCAGGAAAAGGCGGCCGCCCTGTCCGACATAATCGAACAGCGCGTCGGGATCGTCGATCAGGGTCAAATCCGTCATGGTCGTGACGGCGGCCGCGCAGTCGGCAAGTTCCGGCTGCTCGCCGCGCAGGTCGACGGAAATCGTCGGCTTGCGAATATCCCGGAGCACTTTGACCGCCTGGTCTTTGACGCGGACGCTGTACTTCTCCCTGCCGTCGTAGATCAGGCAGATCGGAAACCCGGAAGCGTTCGGCGCCGCAGCCGCGGCGCTCGACCGTTCTTTGAGCTGCTCGCCGAGTTCTTTGTTGTGGCTGAACTGCTGGAAGAACTGGGTATGCGTCAGCAGCATGGCGGCGGACAGCAGCAGCATGCCGGCCAGAATCAAATACATGCGCAGGCTGAATTTCATACTCTCGTTATTCATAACGGCCGGTCACGCTCCTTCCGACCAGAACCTTACGGACTTCAAGCCGCGGCTGGTCAATCGGGTGTCGGACCGCTTTAACGAAAGCAGCGTTTCCTGGAAAAGCGCGGGCGCGCGCATCGAATAATACAGATTCAGCAGCAGCAGATACGGTTCTTCGCGTCCGGGAAAACGTTCCGCGAATATCCTGGCCGCGGTTTCCGCGGCGGCATAGTTATGTAATTCGAGTTCCGCAGCCACTTTTTCTTCGTAAGCGTCGAAGCTGCCCGGATCGGCCTCGATGCGCAGCTGAAGCACCCCGGCCAGATCGAATCTCAGCCGCTGCATCGTATCGTCGTCCAGAAAGCCGCTGCGAATATAATCGTGCAGCACGCCGGCGTAATTTTTCAGGAAAACCGGGTCCTGTCTGGAGAATTCGTACTGCACGGACAGCTCCTGCAGGGAACGGTTCAATTTGCGCTTGATTTCGACCAGGGCGCTGACCGCGTAATGGGACGTCTCCGTATCTTCGTTGGACACGGCGAGCTTGATCGTTTCCAAATTCCGGGTGGCGTCGCCGTTGAGCAGCTCGATCATCGTGCGCCGGCGGGAAGCGAGGTCCCCGATCAGCAGCGCTTCCTCAAGCGGAACGATATTGACCTCCCGTTCCGGTTCACGCAGCTCCGCGAGCCGGCCGGGTTCTTCCGGCGCGCTCGCGTTCAGCAGCGATTCCAGCTTCGCTTCGCGCAGGTCCCCGTCTTCCGGCGCCATGCGCCGGAACAGAGGGAACAGGAAGCCGATCACCGGAAAAGCGGCGGCAAAAGCCAGCCTGATCGCGGCCTCGCGGCGCGAATCGCGGTAGCGCAGGCCCAGGGCAAGCGCGCAGGCCGCCGCATAAAGCAAGTAAAACTCAAGCATAATGCTCGGCCCCTTTCTGCGGAAGAGAAGCAAGCTGCTTCCGAAGACGATCCATAATGCGCTCGCCTTCGCTCTGGCTGGAATTGCTGAGCAGCAGCATCAGCTCCCCGTTCGGTCCGAGTCCCAGATAATCCGTTTCCCGAAGAGAAGAGTGAAGGCGTTCGATTTCCCGGGGGGAAACGTCCCACATCTCCAGATGCAGCAGAGCAAAGTCCGTTCCGAGCTGTTCGCTTGCTTCTTGTTTGCTCGACAGAATATCCATGAATGCTTCGGTGCGAAGGACGCGTCTTTCATCGGCGTCGACATAACGTTGACCGGCGGCGGCATCGATATAGGTGTGGGCGCGGGAGAGGGAAGAGGAGATGAGTTCTACCGTCGTTTTGAACAAATTCTGGTAATACAAAGTAAAACGATTGAATTCAACGGCGTGCAGCGAAACGATGGCGACGATTTCCCCGTGGCTGATTACGGGAGCGGACAGCAGCGGCGCGTCCGGAAGCAGGGTCTTGTTGATGTACATCTGCTGATCGTAAACGACAGGGATCAGATATTCATGTTCGTCCACCTTCAGCGACCGCGCGGTCGCCGACGCCAATTTGGACGAACAGCCCGCAAGCCGCAGATAGTTTTTGTTCCGGTTAACCGTATAGATCGTGACTTCGTCCGTTTTCATGATATCCTCAAGCACCCCTACAGCCGCCAAAATGATGCGCTCGGGCTCCAGGTTGTCCAGGCTGCGGGTAACGGCCTGCATTTTGCCGAAACTGTGCTCGGTACTCAGGATCTGCTTTTGCAGCTCGTCTTTGACCGACCGCGTATCTTCGTGCACTTTATGCAAAAAGGCATATTTCTCGGAGGCCTGCGCCAGCTGCTGATTCGCGTCGTTCAGACGGTTTCTGCGCCGGTCTATGCTGTAGCCCACGGCAAGGCCCGTCAGCAGATACAGCGCCAGTTGGAAAAACAAGCTGGAGTCGTAAAGCTGGGAAACCATATCGTGGCCGCTTATCGTTTGTTCCCGGATATAAAAGCCGATAGCCAGCGCCACGGCGAGCATCGACTGCCGGCTGCCGTAGAAAATGCCCATCAAAATAATGTACACCATCATCAAGTCCAGCCCGGCGGAAACATTGTCGCTTAGCAGGCTGCCAATTCCGCAGAAGGCGGCGAAAGCGAGCAGATTTTCTATGTAAGGAAGCGCTTTCTTTATTGGATTGCCAAGTAAGGAAACTTTTGCTTCGGGCCGGGGCTGTGACGGAGCGGCGCTTCGCTCCTGCCGGGTTCGCTCGAACATACGCTGCAAACCGGTCTGCAAATGGTATTTGGGCGCCCAATCCAGAGCCTGCATCACCCGCCGGTTGTCGAGCACGGAGCGGTAAATATCGCCTTCGCGCGGCGGTTCGTAATGGACGGGCGTTTCTCCGTACAGCTTGTGCAGTTCGCGGATCAGATCGTTGATCGAACTCTCCGTGCGGGTCGAAAGGTTGTACGTTCCGCTCATCGAAGAGTAAGAAGCCCGGTAGATCGCATCCGCCACGTCTTCGACGTAAATAAAATCGCGCGTCTGATTGCCGTCGCCGTTGACATTCAGGTCGGACTTGCTCAGCAGCTGCTTGATAAAGATCGACACGACGCCGCCTTCGCCGCTGTTGCCCTGCCGGGGGCCGTACACATTGGAGAAGCGGAAGCACAGTGTATCCAATCCGTAAATCTCGGTCCATTTGGCGCAGTAGGTTTCCCCGATCATTTTGTTGATTCCGTAGGGAGAGATGGGTTCGAGAGTGGAGGTTTCTGGAATGGGTAGTTGTTCGGTTGTGCCGTATACGGCGGCTGAGGAAGCGAAG
The DNA here is from genome assembly GCF_030518235.1 of Saccharibacillus sp. CPCC 101409. Lineage (GTDB taxonomy): Bacteria > Bacillota > Bacilli > Paenibacillales > Paenibacillaceae > Saccharibacillus. The sequence goes on from NZ_JAULSA010000008.1 coordinate 143,651, forward strand.
ATGAGCTTGCCGGCTTCATAGCGGCTTGCGAGTGTAAGGATGTTCGTCAGTCCCAGAACATTCGATTGGGCGTCTTGGACGGGATCTCGTATGGATGTGGAAACATTGACTTGAGCGGCCAGATGGACGACGGCGTCGAATCGGTTGGCCCGGAATATCGCTTCGCATTTGGGGTCTTCGACCGACAGTATGTAACTTTTGTGCTCAAAATCAATATTTTGCTTGTTTCCCGAGGAGAGATTATCAATAATGTATACATCGTACCCCTCTTTATAGAATCTTTCCGCTACAAAAGACCCTATAAAACCATATCCGCCGGTGACCAGTACTTTCATGGATCTCCTCCGTTCTTTATTCTTGGTGATTATCCAGTATATCTCAGGTATTTCTTAAGGCAACATTATACTCGGGAGTATTTCATACGTCTATATAAGAATAGAGACTTTTTTACTAAAAAATTGGTACGAAAGGTGATGCAAATGTATAAAAAGCCCGTGCTTATGGTCATTAAGATGGCAAGTGTAATAGGCATAATCCTTATTTTTCCTTTTATTGCGGCCGCGGATAAAGTCAAACCGGTGCTGTCCGTCAACTACCCCGCCGAATCGGACGTCGTGCTGTACAACCCGTATATCGGGCTTTCGGCGGATGCCCGCGACACTTCCGGGGTTAAGCAAAAGGTTACTCTGGTTCACGCCAATTTTCTGTGGAGAGAACTGGAACCCGAGGAAGGGGTATACGATTTTGCGGCCCTCGAAGAAAAATTCAACTTCAAGTATTGGAAAAGCAAAGGGGCGCGGCTGGTCCTGCGCGTGGTGCTGGATTATCCGACCAAAGAAAGCCATACCGATCTTCCCGATTGGCTGTACGCGAAGATCGGCGGGAAAGGAACGCATTACGATCTGGATTACGGCAAAGGGTTCAGCCCGGATTACGGCAGCGCCGTACTGATCCAGGAGCATCGCAAAATGATCGAAAAACTGGCGCAGCGCTACAACGACGATCCGTTTGTAGCGTTTATCCAGCTCGGCAGCATCGGCCACTGGGGCGAATGGCATACGATGGACGAAGGACCCGACCGCATTGCATTTCCGCTTCGCCGTATTACGGATCAGTACGTCGCGCCTTATGTGGAGAACTTTACCGACAAAATTCTGATGATGCGCCGTGCGACGCAGGCCGCGGCGCGCTACAAAATGGGTCTGTACAACGATGCGTTCGGCAAACGCGACTCGACGGTGGACGGTTTCTACCGGTGGTATACGAAAGGCTATACCTCGTGGCTGACGCAGGAGAAAGAACCGGCCATGCCGGATTTCTGGAAAACGGCGCCCAGCGGCGGCGAGTTCCCGGACTCCGAGGACTACGTGCGGGATTCCTCGATCGCGGAAACGCTGTATCAGGCCAAGCTGACGCATACTTCGTGGCTGGGACCGGCCGCGCCCTGGTCGGTGGAGCAGGGAAGCGAGCTTCAGGAGAATATCGATAAGCTGCTGAAAACGATGGGCTACCGGTTTGTGATCGACAAAGCGGTGTATGAAAAAAGCGTCAAAGCCGGGCAGGTACTGCATACGCGAATGATTATCGAGAACAAAGGGAACGCGCCGTTCTACTACAAGTGGCCGCTGGAAATCTCCCTTGCCGACAGTACGGGCAGCGTGAAAGCGTCGGTGCGCAGCTCGACGGACATCCGGACCTGGCAGCCGGGCAAGTCGGAAGCGACCGTATATTTGACGGTTCCCAAAGGGCTCAAAGCGGGGACTTACAGCGTCCAGGCGGCTATTCTCGATCCGAGCACGGGAAAACCGGGCGTGGATTTCGCGAACGAGAATCGGGGGAAGGACGGGCGTTACCAAATGGGGAAGGTGGTAATCAAATAATGGAGAGCCCCGAGGAAATTCTCGGGGCTTTTAGTTTGTCTTGAAGTTCCTGTTCGTTGGGGAAGCCATGAAGGCTGCGGGGAAAATTCGTTAGCGTAGGCTTTCGACGTGTCTTTCTTCGAAAGACTTTAGGTCGCGTGTTGAAATCGGGAAATTGGATGAGGGTTAAGTGGGGATTTCCCGATTTCAAAGGCGAACACTAGCAGCATAGGCTTCCGAAGTGACTTTCTCCGAAAGTCTGTACCTTCACTGAATTTTCCCCTCCGCTTATCGCTTCGCTTTGGAACGGATCTTCCAGACAAACGGAGCCCCGAGAAAAATCTCGGGGCTCCGTTTTTGGATGAGCGGGAGAGAGCGGCGGCGAATTCAAGGTATTCGCCGCCGCTTTATAGAAAGTTCGTCCGGTGCTTAGGGGCCGAAAGGAATCAAGATCGGCTTCATCGGGATCAGGCCGTTCCTCATAAGGCCTAAGGGCCGGGTCTTGCTTCGCGAGAGACGAAGGAACCGGGCTTTGCAAGAGCAAGAGCAAGAGCAAGAGCAAGAGCAATAGCACGGGCAGGATCGGGATCTTACTTGACTTCGATCATCAGGGAAGCTTCGAAATACTCGCCGGGTTGGACTTCGGCGGCGAGTTCTTTGTCTTTCAATTCGCCCTGGAATCGGTCGGCGTCGGCGAGGCCGTGCCAGGGTTCGATGCAGACGAAAGGAGCGTTCAGGGGCTGCCAGACGCCCAGGTACGGGAAGTTCTCGTATGAGACGGTGACGCTGTGGTCGTTCTTGCCGCTGGCCAGCGTCACGCGTTCGGACTTCACGTCGCGGAAGATCATGGCGCCTTCTTCGAACTGGCGGCGGGCCAGCGGGAGAAGGGTCTCTTCTTCCAGCAGCGTCTCGGACTTGTCCGGGATCTGGATATTGCCGCCCGTCACGAAGAAGCGTTCCAGCGTTTCCGGCTGTTCGAATTCCAGGCGATAATCCTCGAACTGCTCGTCGTCTTCCCCGCCGCCGATCGGGCAGTTGAACGCCGGGTGCGTGCCGAGCTGGAAGTAGATCGGCTTGTCGTCTTCGTTGTCCACGCGGTAATCGATGCGCAGGATCGATTCATCCAGCGTGTAGGTGAGCGTCAGCGCGAATTTGTACGGATACATCGCCAGCGTTTCGTCGTCGTAAGCCAGCCGGAACGCCGCCCGCTTTTCGTCCGCTTCGACCAGCCGGAATTCGCGGGTGCGCGCGAAGCCGTGGTTTTTCAGCTCGTACGTGCCGCCTTCCGCCCGGATCTTGCCTTCGTAGACCGATCCGACGATCGGAAACAGCACCGGCGAACGGCCCGTCCAGAACTTTGCGTCGCCGCTCCAGACGTACTCGATGCCCGTATCTTTGCGTTTGAAGCTGACCATTTCCGCGCCCAGCGGCTTGATCTCCACCGACGCGACTTCGCTGTTCAGTACCTGATTCATGGATTGTATCCCTCCGTTTGAATGACTGAAATAGATTTCGCAATTCGTAACTGCTTTCATTGTAGCAAATACGGCACAGATACAAAAACGCAGCGCCGGAAATGACATAACTGTAGTGAAATTGACTTTTTTCAAGACCTAAATCCGGCTGATCTCCCGCTGTAGAATAAGAACGTTGTGACCGGCTTTGCCGCGATTATTTTGCTGAACGGAGAGATTATGATGAATGAATCGGATGGACATCGTCCGCTTCGGCCTTCGGCCGGCGCGCGAATCGATATTCTGGATCAAATGAGAGGACTTGCGCTGCTGGCGATCTTCCTCTGCAATCTGGTGGCGCTGAGCGGAGCGTCGGCCGCGGACGGCACGCCGGGAGGATGGGTTTATCTCGGCGTGCATATCGGACTGGGAGACAGCAGCCGCACCCTGTTTTCGTTTATGTTCGGCATCAGCATGCTGCTGGTGTACGAAGGAGCGGCGCGCCGGGGCAGGCGGCCGTACGCCACGCTGCTGCGGCGCATGCTGACGCTGCTGCTGATCGGAGGGATTCACTTGTTCGGGATCTGGAGCGGAGACATCCTGTTCATGTACGCGCTGGACGGGCTGATGCTGCTGGCTTTTCTATGGATGAGTCCGGTCTGGCAGCTGGTGTCGGGCATCGTGCTGCTGATTCTGACGTCTTCCACGCTTCAATCGCTGTCTTACGACGGCGGCTGGCGGTATCCCGACCCTTCCGCTCTGCCGTTCCGGCTGGCGGACGGCCTGTCGCTGTACGATCATCCTCGCGCGTTTCTGCTGATATCGGAATGGCAGCTTGCGATCCAGCATCTGCCGTTTTTCCTGTTCGGCATGTACGCTTACCGCAAAGGCATTTTCCGGCTGGCCGAGCGTTTCCCGCGCCGCTTTATCGGAATCGGGCTTGCGCTGCTGGCGGTCGGACTTGCGGGCAAAGCGGCGAACTCGTTCGGTTACGCCGCGCCGTGGCTGGCCGATATCGCGCTTGTTTATCCGTTTGCTTACGTCGCGGCGACGCTCGGGGCGGTATGCTGCATCCTGGCGCTCGGGCGAAGCCGGGGCGCGGCATCCCGGGTGCTGGCCCTGTTCGGGCCGGTCGGCCGCATGGCTTTCACCTGCTATCTGCTGCAGTCCCTGATTTACGTGTCCGTATTCGCGCCGACGGGCGAAGGCCTATTCGCTTCGATCGGCTGGGTGGGCGTCCTGCCTTACGGCCGGGTATTCGCAGGCTCGCTGCTGTTCTTCGCGGCGCAGATGGCATTCGCTTATTACTGGCAGCGCCGCTTTCTCTATGGGCCGTTCGAGTGGCTGTGGCGGATCGGAACGAATCTGGAGATCCCCGCTTTTCGGCGCAGGCGGCCGGCGCAGCCCGTCGATGAACACGGCGGTTTGCCGGAGCTTCGGTCTTAAACGTAAACGTCTTTGCCGGACTTTGTCCGCGCGGGACGTTTTTTTGTGCGCGGCGCATACGGCGCGTATAATTCGAGGCATCATCACGGATAAGGAGAGGGGGATCGCGGCAATGCGGCAAACAGACAAACTCACTTTCGCCATGGGCTGCTTCTGGGGGCCGGAAGACCGCTTCGCCCGGCTGCCCGGCGTAACGGGAACGCGCGTCGGCTATGCCGGCGGTGAAAGCGAAACTCCGTCGTATCGGCGGCTCGGCGGGCATTCGGAGGCGGTGGAAGTCGAATTCGACCCCGGCGAGATTTCGCTGGAGGAGCTGTTGGAACGCTTCTGGAGCGAGCACAATCCGGAAGCGGTCGAAGGCTACAAGCCGGACGATTCGCGCTACCGTTCGCTGCTTTTTTACCGGGACGAACGCCAGCGGGCGGCGATGGAGCGGGCGCGTCGCGTCATGCAGGAGCGCGGGCGCAACAGCCGGGCGACGCGGCTGCTTCCGCTGGGCGCTTTTTATCCGGCGGAAGAAAAGCATCAGCGGTACGAGGAGAAAAAGCGCCGAAAAACGAAAGCGGGCCGGCGGCCGGAAAACGGAAACGAAGCATAAACGGAACGCCAAGCAAAGTGCCGATTATTTTGCCAAAAGGTTTGGCGCATAGCGCAATAGGCCGCCGGAAAAGAACTTGCGAAGCGGATCGATTCTTGGTTTCGCCGGCCGTACGGGCACGCATTGTGCACATTCACGCTCCGTTCTTCCGGATTCGGCACGTTTTTCGCCCGCGGGGCGCCGTTTTCGGGTACAATCTTGGCATGGGGAGGGGAGACGCATGGAATATTTCGATAAAGGCATGGAGTGCTACAAACGCAAAGATTTCCGCAATGCCGATTTCTATTTCAAAAGAGCGCTGACGGAAAAAGGCATGCATGCCGAAACCCTCGATTACCTCGGGCGATGCCGGCTGGAGCTGGGCGATTCGCGCGGCGCGCTGGAAATCTTCGATCAGACGATGAAGATGTCGCCGATCTGGGAAAAGCCGTATGCCGGCAAAGCGAGGGTGTATACGAGCCGCAGCAAATACGAGGAAGCCGAGCCGCTGGCCCGGCGCGCGCTGATGTTGAACGCCGGATCGGCGGACAGTTGGTCGGTGCTGGCGTATATCTGCGAGCGGACGGGACGGCTGAAAGAAGCCAAGTCGAATTATTTGCGCGCGCTGGAACTCGATCCGCGGCTGGAAGAAGCGCACGTGCATCTGGCGATCGTGTATTACCAGCTGTGGGAACCGTATTCGAAATGCCTGGAGCAGCTCGATCTGGCGCTGGAGGTCAATCCGCAGTCGACCGACGCGCTTTTTAATAAAGGACTGATTTACAAAGATCTGCGGCGCTACGGATCGAGCCGGGCGGCGTTCGAGAAGCTGCTGGCCATCGATCCGGACGACCGCGAAGCGAATCTGGAACTGGCCGAGATTTATAAAAGGGACCGCCAGTACGACAAAGCGCAGCAGTGCATGAGCCGTGCGCGCTCGCGCAAGCCTTACGATGGGCGGAAGCGGGAATAAGCGGGGCTGTTTGGGGGCGGGTGTGTCGCAGAACGGCAGGGTTAATTGCGGCGAAGAAGGAGGATGTCTGTGGACGACAACGAAAAAAACGGAGCCGGATCGGAAGATCCGGCTGTTCCCGGGAACGGATCGGGCGCGCGCGAAGAAGCGCGGGGGAATGCGGCAGAGATCGAAACTCGCCGTATCACGTTTGGAAGTCCGGAATACGCGCAGGGCCTTAGGCTGCGCGACGAAGTTCTGCGCCGTCCGCTCGGCATGAATATCGCCAACGACGACCTGTCCGGCGACGCCGGAGCGCTGCATGCGGGGGCTTTTGCCGGCGAAAGGCTGGTCGGCACGCTGCTGCTGCGCGCGCTGGACGAACGCACGCTGCAAATGAAGCAGGTGGCGGTGAACGAAGCGCTGCGCGGAGCGGGCATCGGCCGGCGACTGGTCGAATACGCCGAACGCCTGGCCGCGGAGCAGGGTTACGACGCGATCGTATTGAACGCGCGCGACGTCGCGGTCGCTTTCTACGAGAAGCTGGGCTACGCGCGCGAAGGCGAGATGTTTACCGAAATCGGGATTCCGCATTATCGGATGCGGAAAGCGCTCTGACCATGCGCGCGAATAAGGGGCTCGGTCAAGGTGCCTGGCCGCGGCTTGTTCGTCCAGCAGCCCGGTCTGCCGGTTTGGCCGGCCGGCGGTTCGGGATAGAAGGTCGGAACCGATGTATCGCGGCATGCAGCCGGGCGCGAGCAGGGTTGGCGGTGCGCGCGGAAGCGGCATCCCGCACGATAAGATGCGAGAATCCACCTGATTGCCGACGATCGGCGGCAAACAAGCGAATGAAATGCGAGAATCCACTTTATTAGCGAAAAAGAGGCCCGAAAGCGCCAAAATTCGCAAATAGAGTGGATTTTCGCATTTGAATGCCCGATCCGAAAACGTGCGAGGAAATAAAGTGGAAATTTGCATTTGGACGCGGTGGACGAAGGCAGACAGCGGCGGATGGAGGCGGAAAGCGGCATACGGCGGCGGCTGCGCGGCTGCCGGCGCAAGACTTCAGCCGGCGGTCGGCTGACGAAGGGCGGGGCAGGCAGAGCTGAAAAACCCGGATTCTCCATTGGCGGAGAATCCGGGTTTGGTTGTTGGATGTAAGCGGAGGAGGAGCCGGGCTGCCGGCTCAGAACAGCGAGCAGTACGCGTCGGCCCGGTCCATCAGTTCGGACGAGGCCGGGCGCAGGGCCGCGGCCGCGTGCAGCCGCGGCAGCATGTCGTCCGGCTGCTCCGCGCTGCCGGACACCGCCGCAGGCGCGGCGCGCGGACGGGTGCGGCGCATAGCCGCCGCTCTTGGCACGGCCCGCGGCAGCCGCGCCCTGCGCCGCCTGCGCGGCGAGGCCGCCGAGCAGCATGCGCGCGCCCGCGCGGCGCGCCTCCAGCTCGGCCCGCAGATCGGCCAGCGCCAGGCCGCCGAGGCCCTCCGCGAAAGCGGACGCCGCTTCGCCCGGCGTCAGCCCGCGCAGGCGGCGCAGACAGCCGCCCCAGCGCACGAGATCGGCGGGCGCGAAGCCTTCGGAGATCAGGCAGACGCCGAAACCGGACGACTCCCCGCAGGACAGCTTCAGCAGGCCGTACCGGCGAATCTCTTTACGCGGCGCGGGTTCCCGCAGCTCCGCCACAACGTCAAACGCAAACAGCTCGATTCCGGACAACCGTCTTTCACTCATCCTGTTTTCCTCCTTACCGTGTACGCAAACTCAGCGACGTGCATCTTTAGCTGCCTTTTCGCCCTCCAATGAACCGTACCTAAAGCGTGTACGATTCATTCAACGAATGAACCGTACCTAAAGCATGTACGCTTCATTCACCGCCTACGTCACGTTCCCTTGACGTGCCCCGGCACGCCTTCGGAAAAGTTCCTTGCACAGTCGCTTGTCTCACTCCTATAGTAGGCTTTCGTTCGTTTGAATGGCACACGGTTTAGGTGCGATTCAAACGGACGAAACTGAACATCGATTTGAGACAAGTCGCTGAGAACGAAAATTCAGCTAAATCTGCGTCCTTCGGAGTTTGCGTACACGCCCTGATACTTTGTCCCAGATGAAGGTAAGGTTACGCTCGGCTGAAACGCCCTAGAACCGTGTGCCTTTCAGCCAAACGTAAACCTACCATTTGAAGTGTGACAAAGTACCAATACCGCCGTTTATCTTCCTTCGCCGTTCCCGTTCTTACTCGTCCCGCCGCACCTGGGCCGCCTGATCGAATCTCGCCACCATCAGCAGATCCATATGCCGCGCGGTCCGCAGCAGGCGGCGGGTCAGCGAGCCGAACATCAGGCGGTAGGCCGCGGAGCGGCGCGTCTGGCCCACGATGAGCTGGGTGCAGTGCCGAGCGTCGGCGCGCGCCAGCAGTTCCTCGTGCAGCCGCCGCACCGGAACGCGTTCGCCCAGATCGAACTGTCCGCCGAGCCGCCGGGTCAGCCGCCGGATCTGGTCGATCCGCTCTTCCCGTTTGTCCGGCGGGCAGCTGTCGTCCGGGATATAGCAGACGTGCCACGGAGCTTTGAGCCGGTACGCGATACGGAAGCCGCGCCGGATCAGCCGCTCCGCGTTGGGACTGAGCGTGATCGCAACGAAAATGACCTCCTCGCGCCGCCACGGCCCGCGCAGCGAACTGGCGCGTTCCCACGATTCCAGCCGCTCGTCCACATCGTCCGCGATTTCGCGCAGCGCCAACTCCCGGAGCGCGATCAGATTGCCCGTTTTAAAAAAATTCCCCAGCGCCTGTTCCACTTTCTCCCGCGCATAAATCCGTCCTTCGCGCATCCGTTCCCGCAGCGCTTTCGGCGTCACGTCGATCAGCTCGACTTCGTCGGCGAGCCGCAGGATGGAGTCGGGCACCGTTTCGCGCACCCGCACGCCCGTCAGCTGCTCGACGCTGTCGTTCAGGCTTTCCAGATGCTGCACGTTTACGGTCGAGATGACCGAAATGCCCGCGTTCAGGATGCGGATCACGTCTTCGTAGCGCTTTTTGTCGGCGCTGCCCGGCACGTTCGTATGCGCCAGCTCGTCCACCAGCACCACTTCCGGATTGCGCGCGATAATGGCGTCGGTATCCATTTCTTCGAGCCGCGTTCCTTTGTACGGAATAACCGCGCGCGGCACCAGTTCCAGTTCTTCGAGCTGGGCCTGCGTTTCTTTGCGTCCGTGCGTTTCCAGCAGGCCGACCACGACGTCGATATTTTTTTTGCGCAAAATATTGCCTTCCCGCAGCATCGTGTACGTCTTGCCCACGCCCGGCGCCGCGCCGATGTACACTTTAAAACGCCCGCGCTTGATTTCCTCGATCCGGCGTCCGGCCTGCTCCTCGCTGATGCGGCGGTAAGGACCGGCGGGATCGCTCAGCGGTTCTTTGCGCTTGGTGGGCAGGATGCGTTCCCCGCCGCCCGCCGAACGGTCGGCTACGACGAATACGTCCACGTTGCGCATATTTTTGACCACTTCCGCTACGATCGAGCCCTGCGTCAATTCCTGGACGCGCGTCTGGTTGGAATGGCCGATCACGATGCGCGACACGTTTTGTTCCAGCGCGAGCCGCATCAGGGTGGAGGGGATGTCGCGGCGCGAGCCGATATGGACCTCGTGCAGCTTCGCCCCGATCTTCTCGCACAGCTTGCGGATCGACCGGCGGAATTCTTCGCGTTCGGGGCCGAGCTTTTCGCCCGGTTTCACAAAAGTCACGACCGACAGCTCGCCGCCGAGCCGCTGCGCGATCTGCTGGCCCCGGCGGATATGAATCGAGCCGTTCCAGTGGTACTGCGCCGACACCAGGATATGTTCCGCCGTGCCGGACGCGCCGATATATCCCTGCTCGCCGCGGTATTTCAGCAGGCTGCCGTTGACGCCTTCCGCCACCAGCCGCAGCGTCAGTTCGCGCAGTACGCCGATATTGCCGCGGCTGAACAAATTTTTGTCCGGCGCGTTCGCATGGGCCAGCAGCCCGTCTTCGATCCGCGCCAGCAGCGCTTCGGGCGTCACGTCGATCAGCCGCACTTCGTCCGCCTGCTCCAGCGTATCGGCCGGCACCGTTTCTTTGACGTCGATGCCGACCAGTTTGCGCGCCATCTCGGTCACGCCCTGAAGCTCGTACACGTTGACGGTGGCGATCACGCTGATGCCGAGTTCGAGCAGCCGGCGGATATCGTCCAGCCGGCTCCGGTTCGGCGCGCCTTTGCGGTTGCGGTGCGCGAGGCCGTCGGTCAGCAGCACCTCAGGGTTGCGCTTGATAATCGCGTCCAGGTCGAGGTCTTTGCGTTCCGCGCCGTCCGCGCGCGTCCAGTGGATGCTCGGGATGCGCTCCAGCCCTTCGAGCTGCTCGATCGTATCGGGCCGGCGCATGGTCGAGACCGCGCAGAGCACGACGTCCACGCCCTGATTGCGCAGCGCCTGGCCGTCCCGCAGCATATGATACGTTTTGCCGGAGCCGGGCATGGCCCCGATAATGATCTTGAGCCGCCCCGTATAGAGCGCGTTGATCGACTCCAGAATTTCCTCCGGCGATTTGCGTTTGAAGTCCGGCATGGGATTCTTCCTTCCGATAGGATGGGGGACCGACGGTTCGGCCGGGTGGTCTTAGTTCGGTCTTGATTTGGTTTTGATTTGATTTGGTCTTGACTTGGTTTTGATTCGGTCTTCATTCGATCGGCGGTGGCTCCGGCTAACGGAACGAGGAGACGCTATTCGGCCTTTTTGGGCACCTTTTTGCGGCTAACGGAACGCAGCGCCGTTATTTGGGCCAAATCGCCCCGAAACGCCTTCATTCCGCTTCACTAAGGTCGCTGGGTTCCGTTAGATTTCGTGCAGCCTGTAAAAAGGGCGATTAGCGTCTCTCGGTTCCGTTAGAGCGGCGCTTCATGGGCCGGTTGGAGCAGAGGGCGCGATTCCGGCTTCTTGAATCGATGTACCGGCCTCGCCCGGCCCAGCCCGGCCTCGCCGCGCGGTTTCGCCGGTTTGTGCAACGGCTTCGACCGCCCGGTGCAGCCGAGCTATTCGTCTTATCGACAGCCCGGCCAATCTTGGCCCCTCTCGGCGCGGCGCGCCTATCGTGCTTCAACCGCCGCCTGCACATCCAGATTCAGCTCCAGCACATTCACCGCCGGTTCGCCGAACAATCCCAGCGAGCGGCCCTGCGTGTTGTCTTCGATCATTCGCTCCAGTTCTTCCGCCGGCAGGCCGGTGGCCGCGCTTACGCGCGGTACCTGGGCCTGCGCGGCTTCCGGGCTGATATGCGGGTCGAGGCCGGAACCGGAGTTGGTCACAAGGTCGATCGGCAGTTCCGAGACCGGCACGCCGGGATTCTCCGCCTGCCAGGACGTCACCGACTCCTGCGTGCGTTTCAGCAGTTCGGGATTCGACGGCGCGTAGTTCGGCGTGCCCGAGCCGTTGGCGTCGTAATCGATGCTGGACACCCGGCCGTGGAAATAGCCGGGGTCCGTGAAGTTCTGGCCGATCAGGCGGGAGCCGACGACCTGACCTTCGGCGTTCTCGATCAGACTGCCGTCGGCTTTGTCCGGCGCGGCGGACTGGGCGACGGCCCAGACGGCGATATTGTAGATCAGGCAGCAGACAATCGCCACCGTAAAAGTCGTGCGAAGCGTAACCCAGATGATTCGCATAAAAGTTCCTCCAGTTTGATATAAAAAATGGGATAGCGTCCCGCCGGAGCGGACAGGCGGATAGTCCGAACGGCGCCCGGAGGCGTCCAGTTTATCCGCCTGCCCGCGCGCTCGGCCCTTCGCTCCTCCTCGCGTCAGATAAACGCCTGCACCGCCAGGTCGATCAGCTTGATCCCGACAAACGGCGCGATGACGCCGCCGAGGCCGTAGATCAGCAGGTTCTTGCCGAGCAGCCGGCCGGTGCTCATCGGTTTGTACGCGACGCCGCGCATCGCCAGCGGGATCAGCAGCGGGATAATGATCGCGTTGAAGATCAGCGCCGACAGGATCGCGGACAGCGGCGAATCCAGGCGCATGATATTCAGCGCCTGCATCTGCGGGATGGCCAGCATGAACATGGCGGGGATGATCGCAAAGTACTTGGCGACGTCGTTGGCGATGCTAAACGTGGTCAGCGCGCCGCGCGTCATCAGGAGCTGCTTGCCGATCGCGACCACTTCGATGATCTTCGACGGATCGGAGTCCAGATCGACCATATTGGCCGCTTCTTTGGCGGCGACCGTGCCGCTGTTCATCGCGATGCCGACATCGGCCTGCGCCAGCGCGGGCGCGTCGTTGGTGCCGTCGCCGGTCATGGCGACCAGCTTGCCTTCGGCCTGTTCGCGCCGGATCACGGCGATCTTGTCTTCCGGCTTGCTTTCGGCGATAAAGTCGTCCACGCCCGCTTCGCGGGCGATGGTGGCCGCCGTCAGCGGGTTGTCGCCGGTGCACATAATGGTCTTGATGCCCATGCGGCGCATCTGATCGAACCGTTCGCGCATGCCGGGCTTGACGGTGTCTTTGAGATGGATCAGCCCGTAGACGCGGCTGTCCACGGCGACCGCGAGCGGCGTGCCGCCGGCCGTCGCGATTGCGGCGGAAGACGCATCGAGGTCGCCCGGAATCTCGCCGCCCTGCGAGCGGACCCACTGCTTGACGGCGTCGACGGCGCCTTTGCGCACGCTGCGCCCGTCTTTGAGGTCGATGCCGCTCATGCGCGTCTCCGCTTTGAATTCGACGAATTCTCCGCCTTCGGCCAGTTTCGCGTCGTACGGCAGGCCGTTTTTCTTCATCAGCTCCAGTACGGAGCGTCCTTCGGGCGTTTCGTCCCGGAGGGAGCTGATCGCCGCCCAGAAGGCGGCTTCTTCTTCTCGGCTGCCGGATGCCGGCACGAATTCGCTCGCCATCCGGTTGCCGAAGGTAATCGTGCCGGTCTTGTCGAGGATGATCGTATTGATATCGCCGGAAGCTTCGACGGCTTTGCCGGACATCGCCAGCACGTTGAACTGCGTCACCCGGTCCATGCCGGCGATGCCGATCGCGGACAGCAGGCCCCCGATCGTGGTCGGGATCAGGCAGACGAGCAGGGCGATCAGGATCGGGATTTCCATTCGAATATCCAGGTAATCCGCCAGGAACGGCAGCGTAACGACCACGATCAGGAAGATCAGCGTCAGGCCGACCAGCACGGTGTTCAGCGCGATCTCGTTCGGCGTTTTCTGGCGCTTGGCGCCTTCGACGAGCGAGATCATCCGGTCGAGGAACGATTCGCCGGGATCGGCGGTAATCCGTACTTTGATCCGGTCGCTGACGACCTTCGTGCCGCCGGTAACGGAGCTGAAATCGCCGCCGGCTTCCTTGATGACGGGCGCCGATTCGCCGGTAATGGCCGATTCGTCGACGGAAGCGAGCCCTTCGACGACTTCGCCGTCGCCGGGAATCAGCTCGCCGGACGCCACGACGACGAAGTCGCCTTTGCGCAGCTCGGAAGCCGGGACGCTTTTGACGCCGCCGTTTGCGACTTTGTTGGCGGTGATATCCTGCTTCGTTTTCTTGAGCGAGTCCGCCTGCGCTTTGCCCCGGCCTTCGGCCAGCGCTTCGGCGAAGTTCGCGAACAGCAGCGTCAGCAGCAGGATCAGCGTCGTCGTAATATTGAACCAGCGCGGCACCGTGCCGCCGAACGCGTCCGGCGCAAAGCACAGCAGCAGCGTCACGAGGAATCCGATTTCGACGACGAACATCACCGGATTGCGCATCATGATGCGCGGATCGAGCTTTACAAACGATTCCCGCAGCGCGGCGGCCGCGATCTCGCCGGTCAGCATGCTTTTTTTCTTTTCCATAAATCAGCGTCTCCGTTTCGTAGATAAAGTGTCGTGGACAGCGCGGCGCCTGCAAGTCTTTACAGCGTCAGCTGCTCGGCGATCGGGCCCAGCACCAGCGCCGGGAAGAACGTCAGCGCGCCGACGATCAGCACGATGCCGACGAAGACCGCGCCGAACATCGCCGTATCGGTGCGGAACGTGCCCGAGGCTGCCGGAACCGGCTTTTTGGCAGCCAGGGAACCCGCGACCGCAAGCAGCGTCACCATCGAGATATAGCGGCCCAGATACATGACGATACCCGTACTCACGTTCCAGAAGGTCGTCGCGTCGCCGAGTCCTTCGAAGCCCGAACCGTTGTTGGCGGCGGCGGAGGTGAATTCGTACAGCGCCTGCGTCAGTCCGTGGAAGCCGGGATTGGAAATGGTGTCCGGGTTCGTCGCCAGCGCGATTGCCGTCGGCACCAGGATCAGGAACGGCTGGACCAGCAGCGTGACCGCGATCAGCTTCATTTCTTTGCCTTCGATCTTGCGTCCGAGGAATTCCGGCGTGCGCCCGACCATCAGGCCGGACAGGAACACCGCGATCAGCGCGTACATCAGCACGTTGACAAAGCCGACGCCCATGCCGCCGAACACCGTATTGAGCATCATGTTCGCCAGCGGCACCATGCCCCCGATCGGGGTGAGCGTATCGTGCATCGTATTGACGGCACCGGTCTCGGCGGCGGTCGTAATCACCGAATAGAAAGCCGACTGCGCTTCGCCCAAGCGGACTTCTTTGCCTTCCATCGAGCCCTGCTCGTGCTGGATGCCCAGATTGTTCAGCACCGGATTGCCGGCGCTTTCGGTCGACAGCGATACGCCGGTCATGACGATCAGCATCGTCAGCATCGAGACGAACAGCACGCGGCCCTGCCTGAGCGAGCCGACCATTTTACCGTAAGCGAACGGCAGCGCCGACGTAACGAGCAGCATCAGCAGAATTTGCAGCAGATTGCTCAGCCCGCTCGGGTTCTCGAACGGATGCGCCGAGTTGACGCCGAGGAAGCCGCCGCCGTTGTTGCCCAGTTCTTTGATGGCGAGAAAAGACGCGATCGGCCCGCGGGCGATCGTCTGCTGCGCTCCTTCGAGCGTGGTTGCCGTCGCGGCCGATTCGAACGTTTGCGGCACGCCCATGAAGACGAACAGCAGCGCCGAGACGAACGCGACCGGCAGCAGCACCCGCGTCAGGGCGCGGATCAGGTCGGCGAAGAAATTCCCCGCTCCTTTGCCCGACAGGCCGCGGATAAACGCCATCGCGAGCGCCAGGCCGGTCGCCGGGGACACGAACATCGAGAATACGAGCACGGTGGCCTGGGACAGATACGAGACGCCGCTTTCGCCGCTGTAATGCTGGAGATCCGTGTTCGCCATAAAGCTGATCGCCGTATTGAACGCAAGCGACGGTTCCATATTGGCGACGCCGGCCGGATTCAGCGGCAGCGCGCCCTGGAAGCGCAGCACGAGGTACACGAGCAGGATCATGACGGCGTTGCTGACGACCAGCGCGGCGGCGTAGCTTTTCCAGCTCTGGTTCTCCTCGCGAAAGCCGCTTATCCGGTAGATCAGCCGCTCGAGCGGACCGAAGACCCGGTTCAGCCGGTTGGGGCCGTAATCGAACGCCGCCGCGAGATACAGCCCGACGGGCTTGGCGAGAAGGACGGCGATCAGCAGGGTAACGGCGATAGAAATCAAACTGAGTGTAGTCAAGGAAACTCCTCCATCTGGTAGGCCGGCCGGCGCGGTCCAGCCCGCGTCCGGTCGGCGCATCATTCGAATTCTTTCTTTTTTTGCTGCGGAATCTTCAGAATTTCTCCGGGTGGATCAGGGCATAGCCCAGATAAACGAACAGCAGCGCCGTCGCGGCGGCGAGCAGCCAGATCATCGTTCGTCACGTCCTTCCCGGACCGTGCTGTCGGACCAGGCGGACAGGCCCAGCAGCGCCAGCGCCATGAGCAGAACCGCGGCAATCATCAAGAGATCGGTCATGTTATCCTTCCTTCGCTTTAAAATGGGGGTTCGCGCTCGTTAAGCCGCTTTTCGGCTTGTTCGTCCGTGCTTCGGGGCGCGGTTCGCAGCGGCGGGATGGTCTTTTGCGCCGGCTGCGGTTCCTGTGATGTAGGTTAGGCCCGAATGTCTGCTTTGTAAAACGTTCCGGAGCGGAAAAAAAGCCGCTCGAAGCCGTAAGGCGGAATGAAGGCGTTTGAAAAGCGGTATGACTTTCGTATAATCCTTTTTTCTGCCGATTACGCTTGTTTTCGCGGATTTTTACGCCATTTTTACGCTGTAAGACAAGTTATTTATATGTTTTTTATGCGGATTTGCGGGCCGGAAAGAGGCGGCGGAGCGTGGCATGATTTATACTGGAGAAACAAGAAAGGTTAACGGAAGGACGGTGCCGGAACGTGGACGAATGGGAGCGCGAAGAAAGCAATCGGGCGGGAATGCTGGAGAAATTGGCGGACGCGGCGGAGAAGCTGCCCCGCTGGTCGGTGTATACGCTCATTACGCTGCTGACCGCGCTGCTGACGATCGTGCTGCGGTCGTATGCCGAAGAGCTGGAGATCGTCAACGTGGCGCTGATCTATCTGTTTCCGGTGCTGCTGAGCGCGGTGTACGCAGGGCTCGCCCCGGCGATTTACTCGGCGGGGGCGAGCGTGCTCGCGCTGGACTTCTTCTTTGTGCCGCCCGCGCTCAGCTTCACCGTGGCCGATCTGCGCTATCTGATTTCGTTTGCCGTTTATTTGTCCGCCGCGGGGCTGACCGCCAGTCTGTCGGGGCGGCTGCGGCAGCAGCTGATCCGCTCGCGGCAGCGCGAGGAACATACGGCGCTGCTGTACGCGTTCAGCCGCCAGATCGGGTCGGTCGCCGACGCGGCGTCGCTGCTCGACGGACTGTCGCGGCGCCTGGCGCAGACGATCGGGGCGGAAGCGGCGATGTATATTCCGGATGACGCGGGGGAACTGCGTTCGGTACGGGAACCGGCGCGGCCGGACGGGCCCCGCGCGCGGGAAGAAAGCGTCGTCGTCCGGCTCGTGTACGAGCACGGCGAAGAAGCCGGCCGCGGCACGCAGACGCTGCGCGAGCTGCCGGAGCGGTATATGCCGCTGCGCGCGGAAGGGCGGATCTACGGCGTGCTGGCCGTGAAATTCCGCGATTCCGGCACGGCCGCTGGAGGAAGCGCGGAAGGAACCGGCCTGAGCCGGGAAAGGGAGCGGCTGCTCGAAGCGCTGTGCGGATTGGCCGCCGCCGCGATCGCCCGCTTCAGGCTGGCCGAAGAAGCGAAGCTTGCGCATCTGACCGCCGAATCGGAAAAGCTCCGCACGGCGATTCTCGATTCCGTGTCGCACGAGCTGCGCACGCCGCTGGCGACGATCGTCGGCTCGGCGACGGGACTGATCGAAAGCGACGGGCTGTTCACGCCGCAGGACCGGATGGAGCTGCTGGAGACGATACGCGGCGGCGCGATGCGCATGAACCGGCTGGTGCAGAATCTGCTCGGCATGGTGCGGCTGGAAAGCGGCATGCTGCGGCTGCGCCGGGACTGGTGCGATGTGCAGGACCTGGTCGGCGTGGCGCTGGCGCAAACGAAAGATTTTCGCGGCGGCCGCAAACTGCGCATATCGATCCCCGACGATATCCCGATGGTGCGCGGCGACGAGGTGCTGCTGGAGCAGATGCTGGGCAACGTGATCGGCAACGCGATCAAGTACAGTCCCGACGGCAGCGGCATCGTCGTCGAAGCGAGCGCGCGGGGCGGCCGGCTGGTGCTGAGCGTATCGGACGAAGGACCGGGAATCCCGGCGGCGGACGAACAGCGGATTTTCGAGAAATTCTACCGTTCCGACAGCACGCGCCATGTGTCCGGCACGGGACTCGGGCTCGCGATCTGCAAAGGCATCGTCGATCTGCACGGCGGCACGATCTCCGCGTCGTCGAGACGAAGTTCCGCACCGCCGGAGCAGATCGGAGCGGACGGCGAAGGCGGGGGTCCCCAATGCGGAAGCGCGGAAGGCCCGATCGGGCCAAGAGGAACCGGCGGCGCGGGCACGGTTGTAACGATCGTGCTTCCGCTGGAAGATTCGCCTTCGAACCGGGCGGAGATCGTGCCGGGCGTCGAAGCAAATCCCGGCGAATCCACGGAAAAGGAGGAATAACCGATGACGAACGAACCGGGCGCGGGCGCCAGAATCCTGGTCGTGGACGACGAACCGCAGATCCGCAAGCTGCTCAAAGTCACGCTGTCCGCCCACGGCTACGCCGTGCAGGAAGCGGAAACGGGCGAAGAAGGCGTGCTTCAGGCTTCGCTCAACCATCCCGAACTGATCGTGCTCGATCTGGGCCTGCCGGACCTGACCGGCATGGAAGTGCTGGGGCGGATTCGCGAATGGTCCGGCGTGCCGGTGATCGTGCTGACGGCGAAGGACCGCGAAGAAGACAAGATCGCCGCGCTGGACGCGGGAGCGGACGATTACGTGACCAAGCCGTTCGGCATGGGCGAGCTGGTGGCGCGGATTCGCGTGGCGCTGCGCCATACGGCGAAGGTCGAAGGCGAACCGGTGATCCGCAGCGGCGGACTGTCGATCGATCTGGCCCAGCGGGTGGTGGAGCTGAACGGGGAACGCGTGAAGCTGACGCCGACCGAATACGAAATGCTCAAGATGCTGGCGTCGCACGCCGGCAAAGTCGTCACGCAGCGCCAGCTGCTCCGACAGGTCTGGGGCGACCGGCACGACGAAGGCGACAGCCACTACCTGCGGATTTATATCGGGCATCTGCGCAAAAAACTCGAAGAAGACCCGTCGCAGCCCAGGCTGATCGTGACCGAGCCGGGCGTGGGATACCGCTTCCTGACGCAGGATTGAACAGGCTGCGCAGGTGCGATATTTCACTGTAGCAAGCAGGCATTAAAGGACCTGAGCCCCATATATCCGGGCAGGAATGCGAGAACGCTTCAATATCCGGAAACGGAAGGTTCGAACGACCTGCGCTTTTTGCATCTTCTTGAAGTTTGCGATCTCGTGATAAGATAGCGTTTGAGCGGAAAAGAATGGTAGAAACAGGGGGATGGGATTGGACGCTTTAGACATCAAAATACTTAGACTGCTGCAAACCAACGGGCGCATGAGCGTTACGAACCTGTCGGGCGAACTGGCGCTCAGCCGGCCCAGCGCGGCGGAACGCCTGCACCGTCTGGAAGAGCGCGGGGTGATCGAGGGCTATTCGGCAAGCGTTTCGCCGGAATCGGTCGGCCGCGACACGCGGCTGGTGATCCAGATTACCGATCTGAAAGTAGCGCCGCAGGAGTTCGAACAGTGGGCGTGCGGCGAAGCGGACATCACCGAGTGCCACCGGGTGACGGGGCACGCGAGTTATTTCCTCCAGGCCGCCGTCGCCGGTACGCCGGGGCTGCGCCGCCTTGTGGATCGGCTGATGGATTTCGGCAGCGTGCACACTTCGGTCGTGCTGGCTTCGCCCGTGCTGCATCGTCCGATGCTGCCGCCCGGCGAAGAAGACCGCTGAGCCGGCTGCCATGCCGAAAAGGGATCGGATGATCCGGCCGCGCGAGAACGGACGAAGTCGGTGAGCTTCGTCCGCCTCGGCATAAGAGAGACTTTCGAAACGATTCGAAAGTCTCTTTTTATTTTGCAACCGTTACCAATGATCGATCGACCGCACTGCGTGATCCGCGCGCCGTACGAATGTCCGGGATATGGTACACTTGTAGAGTTGAACGGACCGCGGAAAATTTGAAAACGCAGGTGATAACGATGAAATTGATGACGCTGAACGCTCACGCGTGGCATGAAGAAAACCAATTGGAGAAAATAGCGCAGCTCGCCGCTTTTATCGGAGAACGGGACTTCGACGTCGTCGCGATGCAGGAGATCAACCAGCCGATCGACGGAGCGCCGGCGCCGGAAGCGGCGTTGGAGCGGTATTTCGAAGCGGAGCAGGGTTTAACGATTCGCGAAGGACACTATATGCTGGCGCTGCTTGAGCAGTTGGATACGCCGTATTACTGGACCTGGATTCCGACGCACGCCACATTCAAGATTTACGACGAAGGACTGGCCGTGCTGAGCAAACGCCCGATCACGGAAGCGTTCTGCGACTACGTATCGGCGCTGCGGGAGTACGAAAACCACAAAACGCGCCGGATTCTCGCGGTGAAGACGTCGGCCGGCGCACAAACGTCAGGCGGGAGCGGGGAAAGAATCGAAGACAGCGAAGGCAGGCCGTTCTGGCTGGTCGACGGGCATTACGGCTGGTGGCACGACGAAGTCGAGCCGTTTCGCGGCCAGTGGGACCGGACGGAAGAACTGCTGGCGCCGCTGAGAAAAAGCGGGGAACCGCTGTTCCTGCTCGGCGACCTGAACAACGTGGCGCAGATCCGCGGCGAAGGCTACGACTATATCCTGGAGCACGGCTGGTGCGATCTGTACACGGCCGCGGCCGAGAAAGACGAAGGCTCGACCGTGCTCAAAGCGATCGCCGGCTGGTCGGACAACGAACGCCCGCTGCGCATCGACTATATCCTGTCGAGCGATCCCGTCGCGGCGAAGAAATCCGAAGTGATTCTGGACGGGAAGAACGGAGCGGTCGTGTCGGACCACTTCGGGGTGGCGGCGGAGATTTAAGCGAGGCGGAGCAGGACGGGCGAAGCTGTGAGAGCTTTCGCGGAGCAGTTTCCGGTTTCGGCTGTTTGTAACAGGCGGGGACGCGACGAACGGCGTGGCGGTCGGGCTGCATCCAGGGAAGAAGTCCGCCGTTCGGCCTGTAAGGCGAACGCGGATGCCGGGCCTTCCGGGGGGTTATTTAAGCGGCGCTTCATGTCGAGAATCCGGCTTCGCGCAATAAACGCTTGAGTCCGGTCGCAGTCCGGCCGTATAAATCGAAAAAGCCTCTGCCGCGAAGAAGATTCTTCGCTCGGCAGAGGCTTTTTTTGATGAAGAGCGGCCGGCTGGTTTGCGGCGTGAGTTCGGTAGAGTTCGGCTGCCCAATTCCACCGACGAGTTCAGCCGCAGGTCGGCCGAGTCCGCCTAGAGAGAAGTCTGTTCGCTCAGGATTTCGGACGGCTCGGGCGATACATGCCGATCGAAGCCGGGGCCGTTTCGATAAAGCCGAAATGCCGGTACAGCTCGTTGGCCGGCACGTCGGCGATCAGGCTGACGAACGAGCCGGGCGGCACCCGCTCGTCCAGATAGTGTTCGATCTCCTCCATCACGCGGCGGCCGAGCCCTTTGCGGTGCAAGGACGGATGGATGGCGATATCGGAGACGATGTACGAACAGCCTCCGTCGCCGATCACGCGGCCCATGCCGACGAGCCGGCCGTCCTCGCCACGCAGCGTAATCGAGAACAGCGAATTGGGCAGCCCGGCTCGCGCCGCTTCGAGCGTGCGGGCGCTCATGCCCGCAGCGACGCGCAGTTCCATATATTCTTCCGGCTGCGGGATTTCGTGGGCGAGGACGATATTGTTCGTGTTCGACGGTTCCATAACGGGTCTCCTTGAGCGCCAGGCGCTGGATTGATGGGTGTGCGGTAAAACCGGAATCAGGCGAAAACAAAAGCGAATATAAGCACACGTATCCGCATAAACATCGGCAGCCGCTGAATATGTTGACGAAAGGGCCGCACTTTTGACGAAAAACGGCGATATAAAAGAAAATATTGACGCTAAAGCATTATTTTCGCCGATTAAGGTCCGAATTCAGTCCTTTTTGAAGAAAATGTGTTCAAAGCGTCAACATTTTGCCAAACGCAGCGCTTTTTGAAGAAAAATGTGCGCAGGACGTCAACATTCTGCGGAGCACAGCGTTTTTCGCTGCAAATCGGGCGCGGAAAATCAGTATTTTGACGGCCGCAGAGTTGTTCGACGGAGCAGGCGCCGACCCGCGCGCCGGAAAGCGGCGGGGAAAACGCGCGCTCCGTCGAAAACCTGGAATCTTTTTTCTCGCAGGCCGCGCGGATCAGCCCTGACGCAGCGTGAACAGATCGCGCAGCGCGCTGTCGGACAGCTCGGTGATCCAGCCTTCGGAGCCGGCGATCACGCTGTCGCTGAGCTGCTGTTTGCTTTCCAACATATCGTCGATCCGCTCTTCCAGCGTGCCGATCGAGATGAATTTATGCACCTGGACGTCTTTGGTCTGGCCCATCCGGTACGCCCGGTCGGTCGCCTGGTTCTCGACGGCCGGGTTCCACCAGCGGTCCACGTGGAAGACGTGGTTGGCCGCGGTCAGGTTGAGGCCGACGCCGCCGGCTTTGAGCGACAGGATGAATACGGCCGTCGTTTCGTTCGCCGGCTGTTCCTGCGCCTGGAACTGCTCGATCATGCGCTCGCGCGCCGTGCGCGGCGTACTCCCGTTCAGGTACAGCACATTCTCGCCGAGTTCTTCGGAGAGGACGCGCTGCATCATTTCGCCCATGCCGATATACTGCGTGAAGATCAGGCAGCGCTCGCCTTCGGCGCGCAGCTCTTTGACCATCGCGACCAGCCGCGACAGCTTGGCGGACTGCTCGATCAGCGTATCGAGATCCGGCGCTTCGTCCGGCTCGGCGGCCGACGATTCGCCCGCGGTCAGCGCCGGATGGTCGCACAGCCGCTTGAGCTGGGTGAGCGCGGACAGGATCGCGCCTTTGCGCTTCATGCCTTCGAGCTGCGGCATTTCTTTGAGCAGCTGCTTGGTGACCTGCTCGTACAGCACGCTCTGTTCCGGCGTGAGATGGATATAGGTCTTCATCTCGTTTTTCTCCGGCAGATCGAGCTGGATATTCGGGTCTTTCTTTTTGCGGCGCAGCATAAACGGCTTGACCAACTTTTGCAGCTCGCCGATCTTGTCTTCGTCCTGTTCTTTCTCGATCGGGTTCGCGAACCGGTCCTGGAACGACTTGGGCCCGCCCAGATAGCCGGGCACCATGAAGTCGTAGATCGACCACAGCTCGGACAGCCGGTTCTCGATCGGCGTGCCGGTCAGGGCGATCTTGTGCAGCGCGCGGAAGCTGCGGATCGCCGTGGACTGCTTGGTCTGCGCGTTCTTGATCGTCTGCGCTTCGTCGAGGCAGATGGTCAGCCAGTCGAAGCCGCGCAGCAGCTCCTGGTCGAGCGCAGCCGTGGCGTACGACGTCAGGATCACGTCGGCTTCGGACGCTTCCGCCGCGAACGCGTCTCCGCCTCGGCGGCCGCTGCCGTAGTGCAGCAGCACGCGCAGCGACGGCGCGAAGCGGGCGATTTCTTTTTGCCAGTTGCCGAGCAGCGAGGTCGGGCAGATAATCAGCGAAGCTTCCAGCGGGAACGAACCCGCGCGTATAATGCCGTCGTCGGGCGGCAGCCAGCCGGAGCGCTGCGCGCCGGAGGAGCCGCGCCCGCCGCGGTGCGCGGCCGGGTAGGCGGGCAGATCGCCCGCGGCGCGGCGGCCGGAAGTTCCCGCGCCCGGCTGCGCGGCGGAGCGCAGATGGGCCGGGTCGCTTCCCGGACGCGAAGCCGGAAAGGCATGGGCCGGTTCGCCGGCGGCGCGGGCGAACCCGGAGTGCGCCGGGCCGGACGGGTTCGCGTCCGGCTCCGCGGCTTCCTGCGCGCGGGAAGCTCCTGCGCGCGGCGCGGTTGAGGAGCGGAGCGCGCCGTCGTCCGCGCGCGGAGCGCCGCCGCGCAGCGGCCGGCCGGCCGCTGCGGACTCGGCGCGGCTGTCCTTGACATGCAGCAGATACGCGATCAGCTGCACGGTCTTGCCGAGGCCCATATCGTCGGCCAGACAGGCGCCCAGCCCCAGGCGGCGAAGGAACGCCAGCCAGCCGAAGCCTTCGCGCTGGTAGCCCCGCAGCTGCGCGCGGAGTCCGACCGGCACGTCGATCGCCGGCCAGGATTCTTTCTGGCCGAGCTGGTCGATCAGCGCCGACAAATGGCCGCTGAGCTGGACTTCGAGCTCCAGCCGCGCGTTCGCTTCGGCGCGGGCGCGTTCTTCCGCTTCGCCGCTTTCTTCTTCTTTCTTCAGCAGATGAAGCTGGAGAATATCCTGGAACGACAGGCCGGCTTTCTTGTCCAGCCCGTTCATCGCCCGGCTGATCTGCGTCAGCAGGGCGGGATCGAGCGCGACCCATTCGCCGCGGAACTGCACCAGCCGCTCGTTCTTCGCGGCCAGTTCCAGGTATTCCTCCTCGCTGAATTCGGCGTCGCCGATCGCGATGCGCCAGTCGAAGTTCAGCACGGAATCGAGGCCGAATATGGAGCGGCCGCTTTTCTTCTCCTCGCCGCCTTCTTCCTTGACCCGCGCCTTGAGCTTCGGCTTCTTCTTGCTGGCCGCCTGCCACCAGGCCGGCAGCAGCACCCGCCAGCCGTTATCCAGCAGCCGCGGGCTGTCCTTCGTCAGGAACTGCCAGGCGTCCGGCCCGCTCATGCCGCGGGCCAGAATATCCGGTCCCGCCGCCACGCGCGGCGTCGGCAGCCCGGTGCGCAGACTCTTGAGCCATTCCGCGCCGCGCTCGCGCACATGCTTGTCCCAGGCCGCCGGCCAATTCCCGGCGGCCTCGCCGACGTCCGACAGCGTAATCGAGGCGAGCGAAGCCTCGTCTTTCTTGTCCTGGAGAGCCAGTTCCAGCCTCCAGGATTCGTTGTCCTCGTCCGGTTCCAGGAAGCGGACGACCGGACGGAACGGCGCGGCGTCTTCGCGCCAGCCGACCGCGACGAGCCAGGCGTCCTCGTCGAGCCCGGCCGCCGACGCCCCGCGGTCGAACAGCCGCGGATACTCGCGGCGCAGGTCCAGCGCGCTCTGCTCACTGCCGTAGCGCCGCCGGAACACGGCCGCCGAATAGGCCGCGCGCACGCCGGCCAGAAACGTTTCCTCCGCTTCGGCTTCTTCTTCGCCCTGCGCGCCGCCGAACAGCGCTTCCTCGTAAGCTTCCTCGTCGCTGGGTTTCTCCCGGCCGCTTCCCGCCGCGGCCGGCGCCGGAACAGCGCGAATCCTACCGCGGTCGAGCGCTGCCAGCACCGGAGCGTGCGCGCGCTCTTTCAGCGCGTGCCGGTCCCATTTCCACTGCAAACGCCCCGCGCGGTACGCGCCGAAGTCCGGCCTGTAAGCCCGCTTGTCGATGCTCGCCGCAAGCGCCGGCGCGGTGCGCGCCAGCAGCTCCGCGTCGCCTTCGAAGTTCCACTCGATATGTTCGAGCAGCGGCCGGTCCGCGAAGAACGACAGCACCATTTCCGCGGGCAGCAGCACAAGCTCCATCCTGCCGGAGTTCTGGATTTCCAGTTCCGTGCCGTAGAAAGATTCTTCGTGCCGGGCAAACAGCAGATGCTTGAAGTACAGCGCCGGCATCGACCCGTACGAGGTCTTCGTTCCGTAAAGCAGGGCGTCTCCGTATTCGCTCAGCACGGCATGCACCGTAACGGTTTCCATCACTGCGTTCATAGCATCAGCTTTCCTTTCTTCATTTCTTCCTGGAGCGCGCGCAGCCGTCCGTACCGGGCGTTGAACGACTCCATAAATGTATCCCAGCGCTCCGTGCGCTTCATTTTCTTATACAGCTTGTCCAGTCTTTTCAGCAGCCGCACCGCCGCTTTGTATCCGTCGCGGTTGCGCTGCTCGACCAGCCGCTCGACCGCCTGGTGATAGAACGGCAGCAGCAGCTCGGGCGCGTTTTTCTCGATCGGCGCAAGATCGGTCACTTTGAAATGCGCCGGCTCCGCGCCGGCGGAAAGCTGGTAGTCCATCCACTCGTTCCACAGTCCCCGTTCCAGCAGTTTGTTCAAGTAGAGGGAGGAAGCGTGCGGCAGCATATCCTGCAGCGCGGCCCACATCCGGGATTCGGCGTCCGGTACGCGCGCAAGCGCTTCGTCCCAGAAATGCCCGTAGTCTTCCAGCCCGGCGCGGGCGCGCTCCAGCAGCGGACCGAACGCTTCGAGCCAGTCCGCCAGCCGCTCCCATTCGCCGGAAGCGGCAAGCGGGGAGAAGAAGTCGGGCAGCTTTTTCGGCGAAAAATAAGGCAGCTCGGCCGCCTGCTTCAGCAGGCTGCGCGCCTGTTCGTCCCGGCCCAGCCGGAATTGGCTCCAGGCGTTCGCGCCGAGCCAGGCCCGGCGGTCCAGCGAGCGTCCGAGCTCGCGTTCCTCGTCCATCAGGTACTGAAGTTCGGACTCGTAGACTTCGGCGCGTTCTTCGGCCGCTTCGCCCTGATCCGCCGCTGTACCGGCGCCTGCCGGTTCCGGCGAATCGGCGCCGAAGCGCTCATCCCCGCCTGCGTTTTCCATCCCGTGCTTCCCGGGGCTTTCCGGCGCGGCCCAGCGGGTGAGCAGCAGATAGTACGCATTCGCAAAAGCGTCCTGCTCGCGGCTTTCGGTCAGCATCCGGCGGCGCAGGAAGCGCAGCGTTTCCGATAACCGCTCCCGTACCTGCCGATTGTGCCGCTCCGGCAGCGGAGCCGCGAACAGCCGCCCGATCGCCGCCGATATCTCGGACACGGCGAGATGCGCGTAGTAGCCGGGCGAGGAGGCGAGGCCGGTTCCCGCCGGCGCGACCATTGCGCTTAGCACGAACAGATGCGCGTTCAGCCGATACAGCCGCTCGATGCCGGGCGGCAGCTGCGGCATTCCTTCGAAGATCCGCTCCAGCGTCAGCTCCGCGAATTTCGGATTGCGCGTCCGTCCGGCCAGCGAAGACGCGGCCCGCTCGAACCCCTTATGCCAGGCGGAGATGCCGGAAGACGCGATAATCGCCGCTTTTTCGGGCGGAGGTTCTGGCTGCCGCGAATCTTCCGATGTCCGCTCCGTTTGCGCCGAATCGCCGCGGGTTTCCGCGTCTTCGACGACGCGATTTTGCGGCGAGCTGTCCTGTTCTGCGCCGGACGGTCCGGAGCCGTCTTCCTCGATTTCCGCTTTTAAAGTTCGCGCCGCGATCGTTCTGGCATTGGACAGCGCCGCGGCGGAGCGGCCCGCAAGTCCGGCCAGCTTCATCAGCGCCGCCGCCTGATGACGGCACGGCTTGCGGTCCGCGCAGTCGCAGCTTCCGCCGGCAGGGGCATCGAGCGCCAGCTCCACCCGGCAGATGCCGTCGCCTTCCTTGACCTCCGCTTCCAGCCGGCGATCCCCGGACAACGACAGCTGCAGAACACTTCCCATGCGCTCGTACTGGAATCCTCTTTTTAACGTAAGGTCTTCATAGGCTTCCGCAACGTTCCGCACGAGCGTATTCCATTGTTCGTCGGTGAATGCCGTAATTCCGTTCATGCGGTTATCGTCTCCCGTTCATTTTCCGTGATGGGCTGCAATTTCAGTGTCCGCCTATTATAGCACGCCCGGGCGAACGTCTGTACCCAGTATGCTATTTTATGAAGCTATCTTTTCGTCCTTCAAAAGATATAATAAAGGTGATAAGTCATTGTACAACAAGCCCAATCATGGGAGGCGGAATTTAGTGGTGCAAATCGAATTTGAAAACCTAGGCCCGATCATCCAAGGTCATATTTCGAGTAATAATCTAATGGTATTCTGTGGGGAAAACAACGCGGGAAAAACGTATGCAAGTTATGTTTTATACAGTTTGTTTGAGGAACGATTTCGAACTAATATAAATTATTTCGATAAAAATGAATTGAAAAATCAAGGAGCTCTAGAAGTAGATCTTGAAGGTTTTTTTAAACGATATGAAGAAGAGCAGAAAGCATGGGTCGAAGAAATAACACGATCGCTCCCTGATCTTTTTAGCGCAGGAATAAACGAATTTTCACTTGCGAAAATAAACTTCCATACAGATATTGAAGAAATAAAAAATAAAATTTTTGCGGCGCCTTTTAATCATCGAATCACTTGGGATGAAAAAATAGCTTCGACAATGCGAAAACCGTTCAATAGTTTTAAGATAGAAATCAAATTAAGCCTGAGCTCGGAGGAACTGGATGATGGCGAGTTCTCTTATCTTGTGAATTCCGGAATGAAAAAGATTTTGGATAATCTGATATTTCAAGCTTTTTACAGCGAAGCTTTTTTACTTCCGGCCGAACGGGCAGGATTAAATTTGTTTTACAAAGAATTAAACGCATCCCGTAATGAGCTTTTGCGCAAATTCAGATCTGAGACTATGGGTAATGAATCTTCGATTGTTGAATTAAAAAAAGAAATTAGCGTCTATGCAAAACCAATTTCAGATTATCTTACTTTTTTGAATCGCTTATCTGTTTATTCAAGGCAAGAAGCAGGTCCTTTTTCGGATTTAGCTGTGGGAATCCAGGAATCCATACTAAAAGGGAAATATAATCTGGACGACAGCGGTATCCAGTATGTATCTGGTTCCACAGAAGAAGGCGAAGTAAAGCCATTTAAAATCGGCCTTCATACTTCATCTTCAACGGCCAAGACACTATTTGGACTCGTCTTCTATCTCACCTATATGGCAAGACAAGGCGCCACCCTAATCATCGACGAACCCGAACTCAACCTCCATCCCGACAACCAGCGCAAGCTTGCAAGAATTCTGGCGGAAGCGACCAATCGGGGACTACGGGTGATTCTGTCCACGCACAGCGATTACATCGTCAAAGAATTCAATAATTTGATTATGCTTTCCGGCGATTTTGAGAATCGTGAAGCGATCATGGAGAAATTCGGTTATAAACAGGAGCAAATCATTGATCTCCATCACGTTTCGGCCTATATGTTTGCGGACGGTACAATAAGCCAAATGGAAGTTAACCGGACAGAAGGCATCATCGCGGAAACTTTTAACGAAGTCATCAATCAGTATAATGCTTCGAACGACGAAATTTATTATGCAATTATGGAGAACGGCCATGATGAAGAGTCTGATTGAAGTGTTGGAAGAAGTCATTGATCCCGTTTATAAAATAACCCCTACAGGCGCTCTGATCATCTCCGAGGAAAATACGTGAGCGCAGGGGCGGGAGGTCAAATTGCGCAAGACCGGGAAGATTTATGCATTATCGTTAGACAACAGACCCAAGGATCCGTACCCGTTCTTTCAAGATCGCGAAGGCCTGAAATCTAAAAACGATGCGATCGTATTTAGTAAGCAAGATCAGCTGCTGTATGTTTTTTTGATCGAACTGAAGTCGGGTAATCCGGCAGATGGAATACCGCAGCTGAAGTCCGCGGCTCATTTCGTCGATTATATTTTGGCGGTTATCCGCTTAAGATATCCGGGCGTGAATGTAAATGTCGAGAAGCGTGGCATCGTTTTTCATACACGACAAAATGTACAAAAAAGGGCTGACCGGAGCAGTAAAGCCAGTTATATGACCAACGATGTAGTTCCAATAACATTTGCCGGCTGCAACCAGGAATATACGTTGGAGTATTTTGTGGATAAATAAGCGAGGATTTTCTCGGCAAGTTCAAATATCCGGAACCGTTTGCAGTCCGGGGAGAAAGGTGAATACATGCTATTTTCTCTTGAAGACATCAAATATCTGTGCGGTGAAAGTTTCTATAAACGCGGACGGACCTATTACACCGCAGGCGACGTAACGGGTCTGGAGGAGACCGACGGCGGAGACTGGAAGGCTCGCGTGGAGGGAGGTCGAACTTACAAAGTACGGATCGGTTTCCGCAAAGACGGAACGATCGAGAGCCGCTGTTCCTGCCCCGCTTACGACATGTACGGCCCGTGCAAACATATCGCGGCGGTGTTGATTGCCGTTCACGAAAAGCAGTCGTCCTCGGTCGAAGTCCGGCACTTGTCCGATTCGGCTCGCGCGGCTGTTTCTTCAAATTCTTCAAAGCCGGAGCCTGAGACGGAAGAAGGAGCGGCGGCCAGGAAGCGCAGGAACGACGAGTCCCGGATGGACAAGATGCTCGCGCTGTTCGCCGAAAGCAAAGCTTCGAAAAAACGTTCCGATCCGGCGAAAGCAAACGGGAACGGCGAAGACGATGCGCCGGGGACGCGTTTGCAGCTTCAGTTTGTGTTCAAAACGAAGCGTATCCGCAAAGGCTACATATTCAGCGTCGAGCTTAAAACCGGAATCAAAAGACTGTACGTCGTGCAGAAAATCCGGCAGTTTCTGGATTGCGCCGAGCATGGCGAAAGTCTGTATTTTACCAGCCACTTTACGTTTAACCCCCTCGAACAGGAAATGAACGAGGCCGAAGCGGAACTGCTGCGCATTCTATACGAGCTCAAAGAAAGCGAGATCCTCTATAAAGAAGCGGAAGGCGGTTATTACTACGAAAGCGCGGACGGCCGCGATCTGCTTGTGACGCCGCCGCTCTGGCAGCGGATTCTTCCGCTGCTGGGCAGAGTCGACGCGGTCATGGAGCGTTTCGGAAAAGCGCCGGACACTCTCGAAACGGCTGCAGAACGTCTTCCGTTTCGAGCCTGCATCGGCGCGAGTTCGGGCGGGGCGTACCGGTTGGAGATATCCGGTCTGGCGGACCTGGAGTTCTTGCCCCGTTACGGTTGCGCGCTGGAAGGAGGACGCGTGTATTCCGTTGAACCGGCGGAAATTCGGCTGTTTGAAGGTCTGCGCGAGCAGTTGAACGCCGACGGGAAGCCGGGCGATCGTATCGATATTCCGCACGAGCATATGCAGCGATTCGCCCGGGATATCCTGCCGAAACTGGACGGGCTGGGCGAAGTGGAGATCGAAGACGAAGTCTGGGGAAGGATCGTGAAGCCGAGTTTGCGCGCGGAACTTTATCTGGATTATACGGACGACTGCTTAAACATGAAATTCCGGTTCAATTATGGAGAAATCCGTTTCAATCCGCTGGAAGATCATCCGGCGGTCCCGAAAGATACCATCCTGATTCGCGAAACGGAATCGGAGCGCCGCCTGCTGGATCTGATCGATCCCGCTTATCTGCACCGGGAGAAGGAAGGCTGGACGACCCGGACGGAAAATGGGCTCTATCTGGCTTTGCACCGGACCGCCGCCGAGGCCGAGCGTCAAGGCGTCGATCTGTACTGGTCGCCTTCCGCGCGGCTGCTTGTCCGTGAACGCCGCGAAACTCCGGCAATCGCCGCCGAATTGAGTTCGGGACTCGACTGGCTCGAAGTTTCTTTCGAAGCGGATGAGATGGACGAAGCGGACAAAGCGCTGATCCTGCAAGCTATCGTATTGAAAAAGAAATTTACGCGGTTGCGCGGAGGCGCGTTCGTTTCGCTCGAAGAAGAACGTTTCGGCGAACTGCGGAATCTGGTCGGCGAGCTTGGAGCCGGAAGCGGAGAGATCGAGAACGGTTCGCTGCGCATGCCGGCTGTTCGTTCCCTGCTGCTTCCGCCCGGATCGCGATCGTCCAAGACCGCCAAATGGGGCAGGGAACTGCGGCGCTTTCTGGGACGGCTCAGAGATCCGGAGAGCGCGGAAGCCGTTCTTCCGGCGCGTCTTGGTCCAGTGCTGCGCGAGTATCAGACGACGGGATTCCAGTGGATGAAGACTCTGTCCGATTTCCGCTTTGGAGGTATTCTCGCGGACGATATGGGACTCGGCAAGACCCTGCAGAGCATCGCTTACATCTGCTCCGAGCTGGAAGAAAGGCAGCGGACGGACGAGGCGCGCTCTTCCGCGCGATTGCCCGTTCTTATCGTGTGCCCGGCTTCGCTTTCGCTGAACTGGGCGGCCGAATTCGCCAAATTCGCGCCCTGGGTCGAGGTGCTGGTCGCCGCCGGACCGAAAGGGGAGCGCGAAGCGCTGCTCGATAGAGCGAATGAAGCCGACGTCGTGGTGACTTCGTACCCGCTGCTGCGGCGCGACGCCGCGAAATACGCGGAGACGACGTTCCACGCGCTGATTCTGGACGAAGCGCAGATGATCAAGAACGCGGCTTCGCAGACGGCGAAAGCCGTAAACTCTATTAAGGCGGATCGCCGCTTCGCGCTGACCGGCACGCCGGTCGAGAATTCGCTGGAAGATCTGTGGTCGATCTTCAACGCGGTGTCCGCGCAGCTGTTCGGCAGCCGCCGGTCGTTTCTCGATCTGCCGCATGAGCGGATCGCCGCGTTAAGCGCTCCTTTTATTATGCGAAGACTGAAAAAGGAAGTACTCCGCGAACTGCCGGACCGGATCGACGCGGTTCGAAGATCCGAGCTGGAACCGGCGCAGAAGAAGTTGTACCTCGCCCATTTGTCCGCGCTTCGGGAAGAAACGGAGCAGGATCTCGAAACGGAAGGATTTCAGAAAAGCCGCATGAAGATTCTGGCTGGTATCACCCGTCTGCGTCAGCTGTGCTGCCATCCGGGCTTATTCGTCGAGAATTACCGGGGAAGCTCGGGCAAGCTGGAACAACTGCTTGAAGTGCTGGAAGAGTGCCGTGAATCGGGGCGTCGGGTACTCGTCTTCTCGCAGTTTGCCTCCATGCTGGAGATGATCCGCGAGGAACTGAGGCGCTCCGGTCGCGTTCCGTTCTATCTGGACGGTTCCACGCCTTCGGGCGAACGCGTGGAACTATGCGAACGCTTCAACGCCGGGGAAGCGGATATCTTTCTGATTTCGCTGAAAGCCGGTGGAACCGGCCTCAATCTTACCGGCGCCGATACCGTCGTTCTGTACGATCTTTGGTGGAATCCCGCCGTCGAAGAACAAGCGATAGGCCGGGCGCACCGCATGGGCCAGCGCAGCGTGGTTCAGGTGATTCGGCTGGTCGCCGAGGGCACGATCGAGGAGAAGATGCTCGAACTTCAGCAGCATAAGCGGGAGCTGATCGCGGATGTGATCGACTCCGGTTCCGGGAAGCAAGGCGGATTATCCGAAGGAGACATCCGGGAACTGCTCAGGTTGTAAGTTTTCTATAGAACGGCCGCGTTTCGTGCGCAGCACGCTTTTCAGGCAGCTTTGTTTTCGAAGCTGTCTTTTTTCGTGTGAATTGGATGTTGAGGAAACGTTTTCGGGATCGCAAACCGGTACCTCGTCAGAGCCCAGTTGATAGGAATCTCCATGATTTCGCCTAAATAATTCGTATGCAATATATTGCATGACGAAGTATCGGGCGATATAATGGACAAATCCTGTCATGAAGATGTTAGCTATAAACGGCCGTAAACCGGTTATAAACCCGCTCTGCACAGGCTGTGAAACCAATAAATAAAGGAGGGCGTCATGCCGATTCCCGCAGGTTTTTCCACACCGCACCGCTTGTCCGCCAAGCAGCGCGCCTTCCAGCAGCTCCAGGAATGGATTATCGACGGCACGCTCCGACCGGGAGAGAAATTGAACGACGGAGAGCTGGCCGGCGCGCTCGGCGTCAGCCGCACTCCGGTGCGCGAAGCGCTCCAACTGCTGAACGTCGAAGGCTTCGTCGAGATGAATCCCGGCGTCTCCACGCAGGTGACGGAGATCGACGGCGCGGACATCGTCAAGATTCTGCCGCCGCTGGCGGCTTTGCAGGCGCTCGCCGCGGAGATTGCGGCCGCGCGCATATCGTCCGGGCAGATCGAAGCGCTGCGCCGGCTCAACCTCGAATTCGGCGAAGCGCTGGACAAAGGCGATTATCCGTACGCGCTCAAGCTGGACGAAGAATTTCACGGAGCGGTTATCGAGCTGACGGACAACTCGTATATCGCCAGCACCGTTTCCATGTTCCAGGCGCATGTGCGCCGGCTGTTTTTCTACAACTCGATCGTGCTGACCCGCGATTCCGCGGACGACCACGAACGCATCCTGAACGCGTTCGAACGCCGCGACGGCGCAGAAGCCGCGCGGATCGTCCGAAGCAACTGGCTGCGCTCGATCGATCTTTATTACGCAAACGCCCGTCATACACAAGCCCCTTAGGGCTTTACGGTTGGAGGACCTGTCATTATGCAGAAAAAAGTTTCGGCTTCTTTTATTATCATCCTCGGCTCCATGCTGTTCGCGCTTTTCTTCGGGGCGGGCAACCTGATCTTTCCGCCGATGCTCGGCCAACTGGCCGGCGAGAACGTCTGGTCCGCCAATGCGGGCTTCCTGATTACCGGGGTCGGCCTGCCTCTGGTCGCCGTCGCCGCGTTCGTCTACTCGGGCAAAAGCGATCTGCAATCGCTGGCTAGCCGCGTGCATCCGCTGTTCGGCCTTGTGTTTACGGTCGTGCTGTATCTGGCGATCGGTCCGTTCTTCGCCATGCCGCGCACAGGCAGCGTTTCGTTCGAGATCGGCGTCAAGCCGCTGCTGCCGGAAAGCGGTTCGCACCACCTGGCGCTGGCGATCTTTACGATTCTGTTCTTCGGCCTGGCCTGTGTGCTGTCGCTGAATCCGTCGCGGATTATCGACGTGATCGGCCGGGTGCTGACCCCGATCAAGCTGACGTTTATCGGCGTGCTGGTCGTGACGGCGCTGGTTTATCCGATCGCGAAGTTCCAGGCGCCCGACGCAAGCTATGCTTCGCACGCTTTTTTCAAAGGATTCCAGGAAGGTTATCTGACGCTGGACGCGCTGGCGGCGACGATCTTCGGCATCATTATCGTCAATGCGCTCAAAGACCGGGGCGTGACCGCGCGCGGCGAGCTGATGAGCATCTGCGCCAGAGCGATCGCGGTCGCGGCCGTGCTGCTTGCCGTTATCTACTCGTCGCTGTCCTATATGGGCGCCGCGAGCGTGGGCAAGCTGGGCGTGCTGGGCAACGGGGCCGACGTGCTGGCGAAAGTCTCGGCGTATTACTTCGGGCCTTACGGTTCGGTTCTGCTGGGGCTGATGATTACGGTGGCCTGCATGACGACGAGCGTAGGGTTGATTACGTCGTGCGCGGCGTATTTTCACGGATTGTTCCCCAAGCTGTCGTATAAAAAGATCGCCGTGATCCTGGCCGCGTTCAGCGCGCTCGTCGCCAACGTGGGCCTGAACGGACTGATCCGATTCTCCGCGCCGGTGCTGATGATGCTGTATCCGCTGGCGATCGCGCTGGTGATTCTGACGTTCCTGCACCCGCTGTTCAAAGGAAATCCGGGCGTGTACCGCGGCGCTCTGCTGCTTACCTTTATCGTCAGCTTGTTCGACGGGCTTAAAGCGGGCGGGATCGAGATCGCGGCGGCGGAAAACGTGTTTTCGAGCATTCTGCCGCTGTACGGCGTCGGTCTGGGCTGGCTGGTTCCGGCCGTGATCGGCGGATTGGCGGGGCTGCTGCTCGGTAAACCGGCCGTGGATGAAACGCCTTCGCTCGAAGAAGTTTCCGCGCCGCAGACGCTGCACGCGGATCGCGCCCTGCCGCTCGCTCGCGTCAAAGAAACGCAAACCGTCCGCGCCGCGGCTCCCGCCGCCAAACGCGACAAAGGCGTATAAAAGAAAATCTTTTAATGAGTCGGGATCGGCTGCATGGCGGCCGCCCGGCTTTTTTGCGTTTTCTGCGGTTGTTTATCCGACGATAAAAATTCCCTTTGAGCAAAGTTGCACATTGGGCAATGAAAGTGATATATTGAATTCGATCTATTTGTACGCGCGAAAGAAACGGGGTGATCGCAGGGATGGCGAAACAAAGCCTGCGCGATATGAAGAAAGAAGAAACCTGGCACGTGCTGGCCGAAACGTCGTTCGAGCTGGCGGCCGGGAAAGGGCTGGACGGTTTCACGATCGAAGATGTGGTGCAGCGCGCGCATTATTCCAGACGCACCTTCGCCAACCATTTTTCCTGCAAAGAAGAAGCGGTGGCGATGGCGGTGCTGTCGATCGGCGGCGAGCAGGAAGATGTGCTGAGCAAAGTGGAAGTGGACGGGGATACGAAGCCGGTCGAAGCGCTCCGGAATTGGATGCGGCTTCAGTTCACGACCGATCTGCTGCGCAAACTTCGGAAGCTGGTCGGGATGTCCAAAGAACATCCGACGCTGGAGCCGTACGTGCTGATCGTGCTCCAACGGCTTCAACAGGCGGCGCAGCAGGAACTCGACCGCTCCTACGGCGGGCAGTATCCGACCGGCTATACGCATCTGCTGGCGGGCGCGGTGTTCGGAGCGGTGCTGCCCGTGATCGAAGGCGTGCTGAACGTGCAGATTCCGGGCGATCCGGCCGGAGAAGACGCGGACGGCATGACTTTCGACGAGTATCTGGAATTTACGTTCGACTATCTCAAAAACGGATTCTGATCGCAAAGATCGGACGAACCCCATCAGGGAAAGGGCGAGAAAAGAAATGTCTAAATTTTTGTATCGGCTGGGGAAAACGGCTTACGCCAAACCCTGGTATTTTATCTGCGGCTGGATCGTGATCCTGGGCGTGGTGATCGCCATGCTGGGCGTCAACGGCGTCAATGTCAGTTCGGAAATGAAGCTTGAAGGCACCGAGTCGCAGCGGGTGCTGGACAAGCTGGCGGAAGTCCAGCCGGAAGCTTCGGGCGGACAGGGCAGCGTCGTGTTCAAAGCGCCGGACGGCGAGAGCTTGAACACGCCGGAGCGTCTGGCCGCAATTAAGGAAGCGGTCGACGACGTATACGGACTGGACCAGGTGCTGAACGCGGGCGAACTGGCCGAGCAGGCCGCCAAAGCGCAGGCCGAAGCGATGGCCCAGGCGCAGGCCGCTCAGGGCGCTGCCGGCACGGGCGACGGTTCGGCGGCGGCGGGATCGGCCGCTGGCGCCGACGCCGCGCAGCAGGGTCAAGCGCAGCCGGGAGCGGCCGGAGCCGGCGACGCTTCGGGCGCCGCCGCCGGGCAGACGGCCGTAGACCCGGCCGATCTGCCGCCGTACACGCAGCTGATGGTCGACGGAGCGCCGGTCATCGGCGTGACCATCGCGAGCGACGGCAGCGCGGCGCTGTTCCAGTTCCAGTTCACGGTGCAGCAGTCGGCCGTGACCGACGAAGTCAAGGAAGCGGTGATCGACACCGTCGATTCCGTGGCGAACGAGACGGGCATCCAGGCGCTGCCGAGCGAATCGCTGCTGCCGCTGGATATTCCGATCGGAACCAATGAAGTGTACGGCCTGGTTGTTGCGGCGATCGTGCTCGTCATGACGCTCGGCTCGGTCGTGGCCGCGGGCCTGCCGCTGATCGTTGCGCTGTTCGGCGTGGGCATCGGGGTCGGAGGCGCTTACGCGCTGTCGTCTTATCTGAGCATGAGCTCCATCACGCCGGTCCTGGCGCTGATGGTCGGCCTTGCGGTCGGCATCGACTACGCGCTGTTTATTATCAACCGCCAGCGCCGCCTGATCTTCGATCAGGGGCTCGGCGCGAAGGAAGCCGCCAGCCGTTCGATCGGCACGGCGGGCAGCGCGGTCTTTTTTGCCGGCCTGACGGTTATTATCGCGCTGTGCGGTCTGCTGGTTATCGGCATCACGTTCCTCAGCACGATGGCGCTGGTCGCTTCGGCGACGGTGCTGCTTAACGTGCTGATCGCGCTGACGCTGCTGCCGGCGCTGCTCGGCCTGATCGGCGAACGTATCTGCTCGCGCAAAGCGAGAGAGAAGAACGCCGCCAATATCGCCAAGCGCGCGCAGAAGCAGGCCAAAGCCCGCTGGATTCACGGTGTCATCAAGTTCCGTTGGCCGGTTATCGTGCTGATCGTCGCGGTGCTCGGCGTCGCCGCGATTCCGGCGCTCAAGATGGACCTGGCGATTCCGTCCGCGGCTTCGGCCGATCTGGACACCGCCAAGCGCCAGAGCTACGACGCAATCTCCGACAGCTTCGGCGAAGGCTTCAACGGCACGCTGCTGATCGTGGCCGAATCCGCGAACGGCGAAGACGTGACGCCGCAGACGCTCGGCGCGCTCACCCAGGGCATCCAGCAGGTCGACAACGTCTCCGTCGTATCGCCGCTCGGCATCAGCGAGAACGGCAAGATGGCGCTGTTCAGCGTCATTCCGAAGACCGGTCCGAACGCCGAAGAAACCCGCGATCTGGTGACGACGCTGCGCGATAACGACGCCGCGCTTGCGGCCGATAACGGCGTGACGCTCGGCGTCACCGGCATGACCGCGGTCAATATCGATATGTCGGCCAAGCTGGCCGAAGTATTCCCGCTGTATATCGCGATCATCGTCGTATTGTCGCTGATTATTCTGCTGCTGGTGTTCCGTTCCATCGTCGTGCCGATCAAAGCGACGGTCGGCTTCCTGCTCAGCATCCTGGCAACCTTCGGCATCACGACGGCCGTGTTCCAGTGGGGCTGGCTGCACGACCTGTTCGCGTTCGACACCGCCGGGCCGGTCCTGAGCTTTATGCCGATCATGGTCACGGGCATCCTGTACGGCCTGGCGATGGACTACCAGGTGTTCCTCGTCTCGTCGATGCGCGAGTCTTACGTCCACGGACACCGCGGCACGGAGAGCGTGATCCACGGTTACGGACAGGCCAGCCGCGTCGTGCTCGCCGCCGCCGTGATCATGGTCGGCGTGTTCGCCGGCTTCATCTTCGCGCACGATATCATGATCAAGCAGATCGGCTTCGCGCTGGCGATCGGTATCCTGATCGACGCGTTCGTGATCCGCATGACGCTCGTTCCGGCCGTGATGTCACTGTTCGGCGACAAAGCCTGGGCGCTGCCGAAGTGGCTCGACCGCATCCTGCCGAACCTCGACGTCGAAGGCGACAAGCTGCTGGAAGAGCTGAAAGCGCAGGAAGCGGCGGAAGCTGCGCAGGGGCGTTAATAGACTTTTCGGACAAAGATTGGATAGGCAAAAGTACCCGGCACAAATACCTGTGCCGGGTACTCAAGCTGTCGAGAAAGCCGGGTATTGTTCCAAACGGAAAATAGCGGCACAGGTACACTTATTTGGGGCGAAATCCTTCGATTTCTCCAAATAGCGACGCAGGTGCAGCTATTCGGGTTCCAAAGGCCGAATCGAAGCGCAAAAGCTTGAAATAGATGTATGAGTGCAGTTATTTGCTCGAAAACGTAAGAGAAAGCCGGAATAAGGGCCTATACGCAGCTATTTGGATTCTTCTTGCCGCTGGCTTTATTTCTCCAGCCCTTTCCCGACCTTTCCTTCCAATCGAACCCGCCTAAATTAGGTTTACATCCAATCGTTTCTCGACAATCCGAGTACCCGGCACAATCACCTGTGCCGGGTACTTTTTTTGTGGAGACAAGAGGGGTGGAGCCAGCCATGCGCGCCGACTCCTGTATTTCCATTCACTGCGCCGTCAAGATCTGCGGACCGTCCGCTGTAATGGCGATCGTATGCTCGTACTGGGCGGCGAGTCTGCCGTCCAGCGTCCGGGCGGTCCAGCCGTCGGGATCGATGATCATCTCGTAAGTGCCTTCCGTAATCATCGGCTCCACGGTAAGCACCATGCCTTCTTTGAGGCGGACGCCTTTGCCCGGCTTGCCCACGTGCATATAAGTCGGCGGCTCGTGCAGGTTCCGCCCGATGCCGTGGGCGAGCAGGTCGCGCACCACGCCGAAGCCGTTCGATTCCGCGTGCTGCTGAACCGCGTTCGTCACGTCGCCCAGCCGATTGTCGGGGCGGGCCTGCCGGATGCCGAGATCGAGGCATTCCTTCGTGACGCGCATCAGCTTCTCGGCCGTCGGCGAGATCTGCCCGACCGCGTAACTCCAGGCCGAATCGCCGAGCCAGCCGTCCAGTTCCGCGACCGTGTCGATCGTCACGATATCGCCTGCTTCAAGCGGCT
This sequence comes from Saccharibacillus sp. CPCC 101409, assembly GCF_030518235.1. Lineage (GTDB taxonomy): Bacteria > Bacillota > Bacilli > Paenibacillales > Paenibacillaceae > Saccharibacillus. Next base: position 183,263 of record NZ_JAULSA010000008.1, read on the forward strand.
TGTCGCTGGGAAACCCGTGCGCGATCACGTCGTTAACGGATGCGCAGGTCGCGTAGCGATAACCCCGGTATCCTTTTTGAAAAGGCTTCGCGCCGTGCTTTTGCATCACTTCTTCGAAGATGCGTTCGAGATCGTTCGTCGTAATTCCCGGCTCGATCAGCGGAGCGATGGTGCGATGGCATTCGGCGACCACCTGGCAGGCTTTGCGAATCGCTTCGATTTCGTGTTTGCTTTTTAGAATGATCATATGCGGTTCAGGACTCCTTTGGGATAGCTTGCATGGTTCGGATCCGCCGTCCGGCGCGTCTTCGCCCGGTAGAATACCGGTTGGCATAACGGCCGGCAGAAAAATAATAACGCAAGCTTCGAACAGATGCAAAAGCGTCGTTCTGCCGCGAACCGCTTCTACGTCCCTGCTTCCATCCTACTTCTCCAGCAGCGCCTTCAACCGCCCGTCGATAAACCGGTTGTCCGCCTCGTTAATTCCCCTCCCCGCAAAATGCCCCCAATCCGATACGATTGGAGCGACGACGGCGTTCGGCATCCGCGCCGCTTCGTACTCGTTGTCTTCCGCGCGGCAGAACAGGTCGGTGCTTCCCGGCATGAGGCAGGCGCGGGCCCGGATGCTGCCGAGCGCCCGATCGAAGTCTCCGTTGTATTCCGGGTTGTCGCCGATATCGGCATGCCGCCCCGTCCACAGCATCGCCAGCACATTATGCGGGTCCATATTCATGAAGCTGCTTTCCCATACGCCCGCGACGAACGATTCCAGCGACTCGAAGCCCATTGTCCGATACATCTCTTCCCGATAAAAAGCATGCGAAAAACCCCATCCCGCATACACCCGGCCGACGGCTCGCATATCCGCCGAAGCCAGTTCGTCCAGCCTGCCCGCGTCGAATCCGACGGCGGCGAGCAGCGCGGCCCGCAGGCTGTCCAGCACGACGGAAGTATGGGGCCAGGGTTTGGCGATTCCGCCGAAAGGCGCGATCCGCTCCACCCTGTCCGGGCAGCCGGCTCCCCAATGAAAAGCCTGAATGCCGCCCAGCGACCACCCGACAACGAGCGCAACTTTCTCGATGCCGAATTGTTCTTCTAACAGCCGACGCTGAAAGTTAACGTTGTCGTAGACGGTGATGTGCAGAAAACGGGACCGGTCGTACGGAGGAGGCGTGTTGCTCGGAGAGGAAGACAGGCCGTTGCCCAGCAGATTGGGGACGATAATGAAATACTTGTCCGGATCGAGCGCTTTTCCGGCACCGATCAGCCATTCGTTCTGCGTATGCCGGTCGCCGAAAGCCGTCGGGTAAACGATAACGTTGTTTTTTTGCGCGTTCAATGTGCCGTAAGTCTTGTAGGCGAGAAAAGCGCCCGGCAGCGTTTCTCCCGATTGCAGCCTGACCTCGCCCAGTTCGAAAGTTTCGTAATCCATGGCGTAATCGCTCCTTTCAACTCGAAACCGTCTGCAAGCCCGCGGCTTTGTGTGTTAGTATAGAGCCGTTAAAGATTCGTTAAAAGTGAATGGAATTCAATACTGTATTCAATAATATTGAAAGTCGAAAGGAGGATGCGGCATGGAGCTGCGCCAGTTGAATACCTTTCGCACGGTGGCTTACACCCTGAATTTCACGCGGGCCGCGGAAGCGCTGAACTACGTTCCTTCGAACGTCACCATGCAGATCAAAGCGCTGGAAGAAGAACTGGGCGTGCGCCTGTTCGACCGTCTGGGCAAACAGCTGCTGCTGACGGATGCCGGCCAACGCCTGCTGGTCCATGTCCGCGAGGTGTTCGACAAGCTGGACGAAGCCCGCAGCGACGTGCACAGCGGCGAAACGCTTGGCGGCACGCTAACCGTGAGCGCCAACGAAGTCGTTTGCGCCTACCGGCTGCCGGCCGTATTCCGGCGGTTTCGCTCGCGCCATCCCGGCGTTCGCCTGATCTTCCGTTCCGTGGCGAATCAGGAACTCAAGCAGGCGCTGTTCGACGGGGCGGCGGATATTGTCTATGTGCTGGACGAGCCTGTGCGTTCGGGGGTGCTCGGCGCGGAGCCGCTGGCGGAAGAACGCTTCCGTTTGTTCGCCGCCCCGGATCATCCGCTTGCCGGTCGTCCGAAGCTGCATGCGGAAGATTTCCGCGGGGAAGTCCTGCTGACGAATGAAAAAGGCTGTCCGTACCGGACGATGTTCGACCGTTCCTTCGAGCGGCAGGGCATCGACGATATGACGTATTTGGAGTTTCAGAGCGCGGAGGCGATCAAGCAGTGCGCCGTTTCGGGAATCGGCATCGCTTTCCTGCCGGAGATCGTGGCGCGGACGGAAGTCGAGCGCGGAGAACTGGAAGTCCTTGCGTACGCGCTGCCGGACCTGAACGTCCGCACGCAGATGCTGTGGCACAAAGGCAGATGGATTTCGCCCGTTATGCTATCGTTTATGGAAGCGGCGAGGGAGGTATTTGCCTGGCCGAACGAGGATGAGAACGTCGGGAACGGCATAAATTCGATCGAGAACGCGGGGAGGGCAAGCCTGTGAACCTGACCAAAGGGCAGAAAGCCGATCTGACGAAAAATCGCAATCTGACGGAGTTGAAGCTGGACATCGAATGGACGGCGGGCAATGCGGAAATGGAGATCGACGGCGCGGCGTTTCTGCTGTCGGAGCGCGGAGTATGCGAACAAGACGAAGACTTCGTATTCTACGGCCATCCGGCGCATGAAAGCGGAGCGGTCCGGCACGAAGGCAAGGAGGATGGACGGAGGGAACGGCTGACGCTGGTTCCCGCGAGCATTCCGCCGGAGGTTTCCAAGATCGCGCTGACGCTGACGATCTACGAAGGCGAGGAGAACGGACACTTTTTCCGCGACGTGTCGGAAATTTCGATCCGCTGCACGCATGGCGAGGGCGGCGAAGAGCTGCTGCGCTACGCATTCGGCGCGGATCTGGACCGGGAAACGGCGATCGTCGTCGCGGAAATCTACCGGCACAACGGCGAATGGAAATTCGCCGCGATCGGCAGCGGATACAACGGCGGCCTGGCTGCGCTGTGCGAAAGCTACGGGCTTGAAGTCGGGGACGGCGAAGAAGAGGCGGAGCCGTCCGGACATTCCGCTCCCGAACCGGAGGCGCCCGTTCAACCGCCGCAGCCGTCCGTTGTTCCCGATGCTTCGGCCGTGCGCGAACCGAAACCGGGTTCCGTCGATATCGCCAAGCCGGTCGCTTCGAAAGTCATGCTTGAGAAGATCGAGCTGAAGAAGCCGGGCAGCGTCTCGATCCGCAAATCCTCTTCGGCGCTGGCTTCGCTGGTGTGGGAGAATCCGCGCAAGGACCTCGATCTGTACTGCTTCTACGTTACCAAGGAAGGGCAGTGCGGCAAAGTCTATTACAAAGACCGGGGCTCAAGCCAAAAAGCGCCGTATATCGAACTCGACAAAGACGCGCGCGGAGCCGGCGAAGAGACCATCCGCATCTACCGCACCGACGAGCTGAAGTACGTCCTGTTCTGCGCCTACAGCGCGGTCTCCAACGGCTTCGGCAGCTTCAAAGGCATGAAAGCCCGCGCGGTCGTCGACAACGGCGAAGGCCAGAGCGTCGAGTCCTGGCTGCAAAAGAAAAACATTTTCTCGTACTGGGTCGCAATCGCGAAGATCGACTTTACCGGCGAAGACCGGATGGAGGTCAGCCAGGTCGAGAACTATTCGAAAGGCGGCGTCGAGAACTCCCCTCTGCTGTATGCGGACGGCAGCTTCAAAATGGATGTGGGGCCGATCGAGTTCAAAGGCCGATGAACGCGCCGCCAAAAACAAAGAAAGCTCCGGGGGAAGAGTCTCCGCCGGAGCTTTCTGCGGTTTCGAACGGCTACCGGCTCCGCGCGCCCAGCGCATACGCTTCCGGCGTTACCCCGATCACCGACTTGAAGTCTTTGATAAAATGCGTCTGGTCGTGATAGCCCAGATCGTGCGACAGCGCCAGCAGCTTCGGCCGCGCGCCGTCCGATCCGCGGCTTTCCAGCGCTTCGGCCGCTTCCTGAAGCCGGTGCAGCCGGATCACCCATTTGGGCGAAAGGCCGATCCGGCTGCCGAACAGCCGCTGGAGCGTGCGCTTCTCGATCGAAAAAGCTTCGCACAGCGCGTCCACCTTGGTCAGCTCCCGGTCTTCGGCGATCCGGTCGGCAATCTCGCGCGCCAGCTCCGATTCGCGGTCGCGCTCCGGCGCCGCGCCGAGCAGCAGGGCGTCGAGCAGGTCCACGAGTTCTTCGCTTGTGCGCGAATGCAGCGCTTCTTCCAACTCTTTCGCTTCCGCCGCGATAATCCGGTCGACCGGGATCGGGATTCCGGCGAAGTCCGACAGCGGCCGGCGCAGCAGCGGATAGAAACCGCCGGGACGGAATTTGACGCCGAATACTTTGCCCCGGCCGGACAGCGGGTACGAGAAGCGCTCCGGCGTCGGCGCAAAGCAAAAAGTCCGGCCGGGCTCGATCACCAGATTGACACACGGATTGGGCACGACTTCCTGCCGGTACGCGGCGCTATCCCCCAGATCCCAATCGACCGTCCAGTAATGCCGGACAAGATCGGCAAGCTCCGGCGCGGGAGAATAGCGGAGCAGCCGGAACTTCTCGCGTCCGGCATTCGGGTTCAGCACGCCCAGCCCCGGCTCGGCGGAGTCGAAGAAAGGCCGGCGAGGGGCGGTCGATCCGGCTGCTCCGGGCGCCGGCCGTTTGCCGTCGATGTTTCGCGATTCGTTTTGGTCAAACGAAGGATGCTGCGGCATTTTTTTGCCTCCTGTCGCGTTTTTACTAGGCGAATACACGTTCTTAATTTATGCTGATTGTATCACGGACGAAGCGGACCCCGCTACTGCGGATTCGTATATCCCGCAGCGGCGGCGTTTCGTACAAAATACGCACACGGGAGGAATAAAAATGGATCTCGAATACGAAATTTACGTGGATGCGCCGGCGGAGAAAGTCTGGGAAGCGCTGGTGACGCCGGAAGGAACGAAAGCGTGCTTTTTCGGAACGGAGCTGAGGTCTTCGCTGGAACCCGGCGCGCCGTTCGAGTATGTGGGACCGGGCAACGACGGCGACGAGACGGTGCACGTACACGGGGAAATTATCGCCGCCGAACCGAACCGCAAGCTGAGCTACACCGAACAGGCCGGGCCGTCTTACATCAAGGACGAAGCCCCCAAGCCTACCCGCGTCACGTTTACGCTGGAGCCGGCCGGTTCTTGTACCAAGCTGACGCTGGTCAACGACCGGTTGGGCGAGAACCATCCTTCGCAAGAGCAGACGAAGAGCGCCTGGCCGATGATGCTCAGCTCGCTCAAGACGTGGTGCGAGACAGGGAAGACGCTGGATTTGGGTTGGTGACAGGCAGATAAAAAACGGCTTTAAGCAGCCCGGGCGGAAGCTCGGGCTGTTTGGGCTGCTGCGGACATTTGCGGTTATGCGCCGAAGCGAAGCTGCACGCTCGATTCGACCAAGGGATAAGACTTATAGATTGCGGTCCAACAATAACCCTGTTTGTTCCGCAATCGTGCGGGCGGGAATCGGCATGTCGTGCTTGAACCACCATTCCACCGCCCCTACAACCGCCGCTCCAAAAAATTGCAGAATGATGTCCTCGCTCAATCCCCGGTTTTTCCCTTCGTTTACATCGACTTCGACGCGGTACTCCTGCACCACCAGGTCCAGAAAGCGGCTGCGGAAATAAGCGGCGCTTTTCGTATTCAGCATCGTGGAGAAGAACAGATGATTGGCGGCAAAATAATCGAACCAAACATAGTTTCCTTCCTGAAAAGTCATATCGGATGCGGAATGGCAGAGTTCGCGCAGATTGCCGATATGTTCTTCGATAATTTTGTCGAGCAGGTCGTATTTATCGGCGTAATGCAAATAGATTGTGCCGCGATTGACATTGGCCCGGTCGGAAATATCCCGAATCGTGATATCGTCGAACTTTTTTTCCGACATGAGTTCAATTACGGCGTTTTTAATGGATTCCCGGGATCTCAGGATTCTGCGGTCTATCTTGGTCATTTTCAATCTCCTTTTTCGAAATAATCGGCAAATTCCGCATTCCTGTCGAATAACGCACACATCCCGAATATCTGCCTATTGAAAGCTTTCCACTTTTATTTAGGATTATAGACATGAGTCGTTTAAACAATCAATGTTCTTTTTTTGAAAAATAAATCGATTCCTCAATCCGGGGAAGTTACAAGGAGGCTGACAAGATGAGCAGTTGGTCGGAGACCGAACTTCAAAGCTTTGCCGACGCGGACGATCTGCATGTCTCGCCATTTCGCGCGGACGGCGTCACGTACGGTACGCCGACGTGGATATGGTCCGTGGTGGTAGACGGTTCTCTTTACGCCCGGGCCTATTCGGGTCGGGAATCAAGCTGGTACCAAGCCGCGCTGAGCCGGAAAGCGGGACGAATCTCTATTGCCGGACAAACGAAGGAAGCTGCGTTCGAGCCGGCCGGCGGAGATCTTAACGATCCGATCGACGACGCCTATCGCGTCAAATACCGGGGCAGTCCTTATCTGAACTCCATGATCGGCGAAAGAGCCCGCTCGGCTACGGTGCAGATTAAGCCGCGAGAGGAGGACGAACGATGAGCCGAATCGAACGGGGCCGGGAAAAGCACAAGCAGTTGTTTGGCGAGAGGGCGCAGGCGGGAACCTCCGGAAAGCCAGGTCAAGTCGCATGTACAGGGAAATGTAAAGGTCGGAAACGACAAAGAGACTTTGATCGCGGCGCTTACGCACTGTCTGCCGTATATGGGCTTTCCGCGCACGCTGAACGCGTTGGCTTGCTTGAATGAAGTGATTCCCGAAGATTAGAACGGATGCGGCGGCGCGTCCCGCGCACAGGGTAACGAGATCGAGATATAAGGAGAGATTGATATGTTCAATGAAATGTTCAAACTGGTTAACGGGTTAGAGATTCCCAAGCTGGGACTCGGTACCTGGCTGCTCGACAACGAACAAACCGCGCAGGCGGTCCGCGACGCAATCGGGATCGGCTACCGCCATATCGATACCGCGCAGGCTTACGGCAACGAAGCCGGCGTAGGGGAAGGCATCCGTTTAAGCGGCGCGGCGAGAGAAGACCTTTTTATCACGACCAAGATTGCCGCGGAACTCAAGGATTACGATTCGGCCGCGCGTTCCGTCGACGAGTCTCTGACGAAGCTGGGGCTGGATTACATCGATCTGCTGATTATCCATAGCCCGCAGCCCTGGAAAGAATTCCGCGGGGAGAACCGCTATTTCGAGGAAAATAAGCAGGTGTGGAAAGCGCTGGAGGCGGCGTACCGGGCGGGCAAAGTAAAAACGATCGGCCTTTCCAACTTTCTGGAGGAAGATGTGCGAAATATTCTCTCGGACTGCGAGATCAAACCGGCGGTCAATCAGATTCTGGCCCATGTAAGCAGTACGCCGTTTGAACTGATCGAATTCTGCCGTCAAAACGATATCCGCGTCGAAGCCTATTCGCCCGTTGCGCACGGCGCGATTCTGGAACATGCGGATATCCGGGCTATAGCCGATCAATACAACGTATCGGCGGCCCAGCTTTGCCTGCGCTACGATATTCAGCTGGGGCTTGTCGTCATTCCGAAAACGGCGAACCCGAACCATATGAGAATCAACGCGGCGCTCGACTTTACGATCAGTGAAGATGATATGGAAACGTTGAAAAATATCGAGCCTATTCAGGATTACGGCGAGCATAGTTCTTTCCCTGTATTCGCTGTGAAGCAGAAATAAACGGATAAAGGATGGAGGAATCTACATGATCAAACATGAAGAAGTGAAAAACGGCGTTATTTTTCCGGCAGGCGAGAAAAACGAAGCCTATGCCCAATACTTTGTCGGTCAAAGTTACCTGCGCACCTTGATCGCCGATCCCGAAGTGAATGTCGGCGTCGGGAACGTCACTTTCGAACCCGGCTGCCGCAACAACTGGCATATCCACCGCGGCGGATTCCAGCTTCTGCTGGTGACCGGCGGCGAAGGCTGGTACCAGGAAGAAGGGAAGCCCGCGCAATTCCTGCAAGCCGGCGATACCGTCGTGACCCGCGACGGCGTCAAGCATTGGCACGGCGCGGCCAAAGACAGCTGGTTCGAGCATATCGCGATCACCGCCGGCACGCCCGAGTGGCTGGAGCCGGTATCGGACGAGGAGTACGGAAAGCTTTAAGAAATAAAAACAAATAGAAGCCGGCGGCTGCTGCTGTCGGTTCTTTTATTAAGGAGAACAAAGATGGAATATACGAGACTTGGACATACCGGCCTTGAAATTTCCCGGATTTGCCTGGGCTGCATGGGCTTCGGCGATACGCGTTGGATCCACAAATGGGTGCTCGACGAAGAACAAAGCCGACCTGTTATCCAAAAAGCGCTGGAGCTGGGCATCAACTTTTTCGATACGGCAAATGTGTATTCGATAGGCGCGAGCGAGGAGATTCTCGGCAAAGCGCTGAAAGACTTCGCCAACCGGGACGAGGTGGTGATTGCGACCAAAGTTCACGGGCGGATGCACGAAGGACCCAACGGAGCGGGCCTTTCCCGCAAAGCGATCATGAGCGAAATCGATCAAAGTCTGAAGCGGCTGGGCACCGATTACGTGGACTTGTACCAGATTCACCGCTGGGATTACGATACGCCGATCGAAGAAACGATGGAAGCCCTGCACGATGTCGTCAAAGCGGGCAAAGCCAGATATATCGGGGCTTCGGCCATGTATGCCCGGCAGTTCCAGAAAGCGCTGCACACAGCCGATAAGCACGGATGGACCCGGTTCGTTTCGATGCAGAATCACTTGAATCTGATCTACCGGGAAGAAGAACGGGAAATGCTGCCGCTGTGCACGGAGGAGAAAATCGGGGTGATTCCGTACAGCCCGCTTGCCGGCGGACGGTTGACCCGGGATCCGCAGGAGCACACGCATCGTTCGGAAACCGATCAGGTCATCAAACAGAAATACGACGCGACGGCGGAGACGGACCAGGCGATTATCGACCGAGTGGCGGCGCTTGCGCAGCAGCACGGCGTCCCCCGCTCGCAAATTGCGTTGGCCTGGCTGCTGCGCAAGGAGCCGGTAACGGCCCCGATCGTCGGCGCGACGAAGATTTCCCATCTGGAAAACGCCGCGGCCGCCCTTTCGGTCTGTTTGTCTCCGGAAGAAATCGCTTCTCTCGAAGAACCTTATGTGCCTCACCGGATTGTCGGGCATGAGTAAGAGTTTCCGCCCTTTCCAAACGCCGAAGCTTATCTGCGATATAATACAAAGATAAGCTGAGCCTTATCGGCGCTCGGAAAGAAAAGAGGTCTTGCAATGAAACCAAGCAAAACGCCGAGAAAAGGCTTGTGGCAGGGGATACTTGCCGCCCTGCTGATCTCGCTCGCGGGAGCGCTGATCTTCCTGGCGCTGGGCCTGCCCGTGCCCTGGCTGCTCGGGCCGATGCTGGCGTCGCTGATCGGCTCGAATCTGCTGAGAGGGCGCTATGCTTGGCCGGCGAAGATCCGCAACGGGGCGATGATCGTGATCGGCTACACGATCGGCCTTGCGCTGACCGGCGAAGCGCTGCGCCGCATGGGCGCGCAGATTCCGTATATCGTCCTGATGACCTTTCTGCTCCTGCTGCTGTGCGCGGGCATCGCGTTTGTAATCGGCAGACTGTCCGGCACCGACTTCAAGACGTCGCTGCTCGGCAGCGTGCCGGGCGGACTGTCGCAGATGGTCATCATCGCCGAGGAAACGAAAGGAGCGGATCTGACGATCGTCACCGTCAACCAGGTGCTGCGCCTGCTGCTGATTATCGTCGCGATTCCGCTGCTGATCTACAGTCCGCTGTTCGGGCAGCACAGCGCCGAAGCGGCGCAGGCGGCCGTGCAGACAAAGGTGCCCTGGAGCGGATTGTTCCCGAATATTCTCGTCTATGCGCCGCTGTGCGTGCTGCTGGCGCTGCTCGGCAAAAAGGTCCGCTTCCCGACCGCGTTCCTGCTCGGTCCGGCATTCGGCACCGCGCTGCTTCAAGCGACCGGCTTCCACGCGCCGGCGCTGCCCGCCGGGCTGATCGCCGCCGCGCAGCTTGCGATGGGCACGTATGTCGGCATGCTGCTCAAGCCGGCGCAAATTCAGAACAAAGTGCGCACGCTGTCGCTGGCGCTGCTCAGCAGTATCCTGCTGCTGATCGGCTCGATCCTGCTGACCGTGCTGCTGACCCGTGTGCAGCCGGTTACGTCCGCGACCGCGCTGCTCAGCCTGGCGCCCGGCGGCATGGACCAGATGGGCGTGATCGCCCACTCGATCGGCGCGGAACTGTCCACCGTGACCGGCTACCAGCTGTTCCGTACGTTCTTTATCTTCTTCGCGATCCCGCCGCTGCTGCGGCTGCTGTTCCGGTATACGGACAAGCGGGCAGGCGCGGACACCGCAGCCCGCCGGACAGACACCGCCGCTGCGCGACCGGTCGGCCGAGCGGGAAGTGGAAGACTGACCGGCTCGGAGCCGAAGCAAGCCGGGAAGCGGGAATAGGTAGAGCCGCATAAGCTGCAAATATCCACTTTATTTGCTATTCCGGCCCCCAAAAACGGCGATCGGATGCACAAATCCACTTTATTTTCGTTTCCGGCGCTTTTTTGGCCTGCGAACCGAGAAGGAAGTGGATTTTCGCATTTCATCTTCGTTTTATCGTCCCTGTCTGATAAATGAAGTGGATTTTTGCATTTGACTTGGGTTTGGATGGTCAAGTCCATATTTGGGTGTAAAAACGAGACGGCTCGTCGATCCGGCGGCGAGGTCGGAAGACGCCGCCGCTCAAGACAGAAGGGGAGCACCGGAGATGCGCCTCAAATGTTGACGCCAGGGCAGCATTTTTCCATACGTGTTCTTTTTCAGTTCGAAATGCGGACTAAAAGTGCACATTTTCTGCGGGGCTTCAAAAAGACCTGCACGGTGGGGGCGTAAAAAGAATACCCGGTTGTGTCTCCTTTTTGGGCAAGTGTTTTTATACATCATGACGGACTTGACCGGTAAACGTATCTTCCGGCCGCGAAGACTTCGGCGTACCGCCGGGATTTTTGCCGCCTTTCTTATTGCCTTTATAGATGAAATACAGCGCCAACGCCATAAAAGCGAGCGCCAGCATCCGTTTGCCGTCCAGCGGAATTTTCAAACTGTAGAACCAGCCGAAATGGTCGATGACCATGCCGATTACGAGCTGCCCGACGATGCCGGCGATATTGGCCGCGATCACGCCGATCTTCGGCACGGCCAGCACGGTCAGCAGCAGGTAGATCGTGCCCAGAAACGCGGCGCTCAGCTGCCATTTCGGCGCGTCAAGCAGACCGGGGATATGTCCGCGTCCGAAGAACAAGACGAAAAGCGCCAGAAACAGCGTCCCGGTCAGAAAAGTCAAAAACGTCGTTTCGATCGTCCCGGCTTTGCGGCTGAGCGATCCGTTGATCGAAGACTGCGCGCTCAGCGTAAGGCCGCCGATCAGCGTAAAAATAATCATAAACATTCCCATGCCAGGTTCCTCCCGTTAGCTTGTCTGAATCAGTTGATGAGTACCAGCGCGACGGCCATCGAAAGCGCCGCCAGTATCTTTTCTTTGTTGACGGCCGATTTCTCGCTGCCCAGCCAGCCGTAATGCTCGATCGTCATGCTCATGACCATCTGCCCGACGATCACCGCGACCATCGTAATGCCCACGCCGACATACGGAACGCTGATGACGATCGAAGTCAGGTAAGCGACGCCGAGCAGACCGCCCAGCAGCGACCATTTCGGCGCCCGGAGAACATGCGGCAGATGGCCTTTTCCGAAAAAGAGCCACAGCAGCCCGAGAATGATCGAGCCAGCCAGGAAGTTGTAAAAACTCGTTTCGAGCTGTCCGATCGATTTGCCCAGCTCGGCATAGATCGCGCCTTCGAAGCTGAGCGCCGCGCCGGCAAGCAGAGCCAGTCCGTAATACAAATAACGCATCGAACCATCGCCTTCTTTCGTATAATTGAATATCTAGAAATATCGATATATACAGCGAAGAAAAAAGAACGGAAGCCGGGGCGCTCAGATCTCCGTTCTTATATACTCGGCAAACTGCCGAATAAATTCTTCGTTTCGTCTGTAATACGTCCACTGTCCGTAGCGATAGGATTCCAGCAGGCCCGCCTTCAGCATCATGTTCAGGTAGCTGGAGACGGTGGACTGGGAAGCGCCCGCTTTCTCCTGGATATCGCCGACGCAGACCCCTCCCGCAAAGTCGACTCCCTTGGGGATATGCGCGCCCTGCGCGGGGAAATGCTTCTCCGGTTCTTTCAGCCAGCCCAGAATATGCAGCCGAGTGTCGTTGGACAACGCCTTGAATACATCGATGGGTTTCATGGCAAGATTATATATCGAGATTTCGCGATAAGTCAAGTTGATCGAAAAAATACCGTTTCCGCCGGGCGTCGGCCGTTGGGTGCTAGGCGTTATGCGCCTGCGCATCCTTTGTGCCGGATTCGCCGGCCGGCGAAGCGGTTCGCAGAGCCGCTTTCCAGGCCGAGTAGATCTTCCATGCCGAACCGTCGTCCAGCAGAGGCTTGCAGGTGTACAAGCCTTCTTCGACCGAGCCGACCGCGCCCGTCAAATGCAGCCGCACGGCGGCGTTCAGCAGCGTCTGGTTGTAATAGGCCATAGCGCCGCCGCCCCGCAGCACTTCTTCGAGCATATGCAGCTGCCGCGGCGCCGTCCAGCTGGCTTCTTCTTCCGGCAGCTGCGTATCCAGCCCGTACATTTCCGGATCGAGCAGATCCAGTTCGCAGCGTCCGTTCTCCACTATATGAATGCGCGTCGGGCGATGGACGAACACGTCTTCCGAACCTTCGACGCCCTGGACGATCAGCGTCCGGCGGTAGCCCAGGCGGCTCGTCAGCCGGGCCAGCCGGTCGATGACCGTATTGTGGAACACGCTCAGCACAAGATACGGGGAGCAGGCGTAATCGACAAGCTTCTCCGCCGTGTTCAGCAGCGTGCGCATCCCGAGTTCCTCGCGGATGCCGTGCAGCCGGCCGAGCGGCGGGCACCACTTGGCGGAGTCGGCGAACAGCACGCCGCCCGCGCCCGCCGCGGCAAGCGCGTCCGCGTGGCTCAGCCGCAGCGGATCGATGCCGGCCTGCCGCAGCACGTCGTGCAGCGTAACGCCGTATTTGGGCGGCAGCGGAGCGGACCCGTGCAGCGTGACCGGCACGCCGGCGGCCGCCACGACAAAAGCGGTCGGCAGCGAAGCCCAGAACGTGGTTTTGCGGCCGTCGTACGGTCCGGCGAAATCGATGCCCGGCGCGCGGCATTCGCGGTAAGCTTGTGCGCGCAGCGCGGACACGAACGCTTCGAGTTCTTCGGGGCTTTCCAGCTTCAGCCGTTCGGCGATCAGGAAAGCGCCGATCTGCGCGTCGGTCGCCCGGCCGCCCAGAATATGCTCCGCGGCTTCCAGAGATTCCCCATAGTTCAAATCCCGCGCTCCGCGTTTGCCGCGGGCGACTTCTTTCAGCAGATCGATCATCGGCGCCGCCTCCTCAGGTTGGGTCGTGAAGCAGTTGATACACTTTGACGATGGACGTCGCGACGTCCACCATCCGTTTGCGTTCGTTCATCGCCTGCTTGCGCAGCAGGTCGTAGGCTTCGGACTCGGAAATGTTTTTGGTTTTGGACAGGATGCCTTTGGCCGTGTCGATCCATTTGCGTTCCTCGATGCGGGCGAGCAGCCGCTCGCGCTCTTTGGCCCACTGCGCCCGCTCGTAGCATCGCCTGGCGCTGAAATGCAGGATCCAGTGGATCTCGTCGGCGTGCATATAGGGAGAAAGAATACCGTCGATCCGCACATCGTCCTCGCAGGCGGATACGGACAGCGTAGCGGTCTCGGATGTACACCACCAGAGGACGGGCACCGTCTTACGGGACATCAGCAGATCGGCCCAGACGTTCATTTCGGTAATAGGCAGGGCGAGCACCGCGGCGTCCGTTTCCCCGACGCGCTCGAACGCTTCTTCGCGCGAGATTGCCGTTTCGACGATATAGCCGCATTCGCCAAGCCGGTTAACGGGATCGCGTTCGCCGGAACCCGGTTCGGCCGGGGCGGCGGAGGGGTTGTGCACGATGAGTAAGCTGTGCATGTGCGACTCTCCTTCTGTTCAGGATCGGTTTCGTCGATTTCGCCGGGATAAACCGCAGCGTCTTTTATATATGTTAATTTATATAACACGAAAACCGGATTTTTGTCGATTTTTTTAAAAATACAAAAATTAAATGTTAAAATTGTTGACGTGTTAAAAGGAATCCGGTATAGTCGGTCTCAAGATTTGACGCGGATACAATGGAGTGTCCGACCGAAGCGGCAATGGCGCCTGCTCTCACCTTAAACAGCAACGGGAAACGTGTGTTTCCGCTGCGGGTGAAGCGGGCTGTTTGTGTTTTTTCGACAACGAAATCCTGCATCGATTTGGAAGGAGCGACCCCATATGACGACAATCGAGCGTAAGAAACTGGTGCTGGTCGGCAACGGAATGGCCGGCGTCCGCACGATCGAGCATCTGCTCAAACTGGCGCCGGACCGGTACGATATCACGATCTTCGGCGCGGAGCCGCATCCCAACTACAACCGGATCATGCTTTCGTCGGTGCTGGCCGGAGGCGTCGGCATGGACGAGATCGTCATCAACGATCTGGACTGGTACCGCGGCGGCGGCATTACGCTTCATATGGGCCAGGCGGTTACGATGATCGATCCGCGGCGGCGCCGGGTGTACGCCGAAGGCGGCATCGAAGAAGAATACGACGAGCTGATTCTCGCGACCGGCTCCAACGCTTTTATCCTGCCGGTTCCCGGCGCGGACAAAGAAGGCGTAATCGGCTTTCGCGATATCAAGGACTGCCGGACGATGCAGGAAGCGTCGGCAAAATATAAAAAAGCGGTGGTGATCGGAGGCGGCCTGCTCGGGCTCGAAGCGGCGCGCGGCCTGCTGAATCTGGGCATGGACGTGACGGTCGTGCATATCAACGAGTACCTGATGGAGCGCCAGCTCGACCGGCCCGCTTCGATCATGCTGCAGCAGGAGCTGGAGAAGCAGGGCATGAAGTTCCTGCTCAAGAAGCAGACGGAAGCGGTGCTCGGCAGGCAGCGGGCCAAAGGGCTGCTGTTCAAGGACGGAAGCATGCTCGAAGCCGATCTGGTCGTGATGGCGGTCGGCATTAGGCCCAATGTCGAGCTGGCCCGGCGCAGCGGCCTCGACGTTAATCGCGGCATCGTGGTCGACGATCATATGCGGACGAGCGTGCCGAATATCCACGCCGTCGGCGAATGCGCGGAGCACCGCGGCATCGCTTACGGACTGGTCGCGCCGCTGTACGAGCAGGGCGCGGTGCTGGCGAAGAATCTGGCCGGTGCGAGCGCGGACGGCTATGCCGGTTCGGTCACCTCGACCAAGCTGAAAGTCTCCGGTGTGGACGTGTTCTCCGCCGGCATATTTACCGAACCGGAAGGCGCGCGGTCTCTGCGTTACCAGGACGAGATCGAAGGCGTGTACAAGAAGCTCGTGATTCGGGACGACCGGCTGATCGGCGCGGTGCTGTTCGGCGAAACCGGCGAAGGGCCGTCGCTGTTCTCGCTCATCAGGAGCGGGGAAAGGATCGCCGGCCGGGAAAAAGAGCTGCTGCTCGGCCTGCCGGCGGGCGCCGCTGCGGCGTGCGGAAGCGGCGGCGGAGCGGCGAGGCTCGAAGCCATGCCCGGCGACGAGATCGTCTGCGGCTGCAACGGCGTGTCCAAAAGCGAGATCGTCGCGGCGATCGGCGACGGCTGCACCAGCCTAGGCGCGGTTAAAGCCTGCACCAAAGCGTCCGCTTCCTGCGGCGGCTGCAAGCCGCTGGTCGAAGGGTTGGTGCAGCTGTATGCGGGCGACGCGGCCGTGGCCGTCAAGGAAGGCATCTGCGGCTGCACCGGTTTGAGCCGCGACGAGATCGTGGCGGAGATCAAGCGAATGGGACTGAAAACGGTCAAGGAAGTCATGAACGTGCTGGACTGGAACAACGAAGAAGGCTGCTCCAAATGCCGGCCTTCCCTCAATTATTATCTGGGCATGCTGTGGCCGGCGGAGTACAAAGACGAGAAAGAATCCCGATTTGCGAACGAACGCTATCACGCGAATATCCAGAAAGACGGCACATATTCGGTAATCCCGCGCATCTACGGAGGCGTAACGTCGCCGACCGAGCTGAAGCGCATCGCGGAAGTGGCGGAGAAATTCGACGTGCCGCTGGTCAAGTTCACCGGCGGACAGCGCCTCGATCTGCTCGGCGTGAAGAAAGAAGATCTGCCCGGCGTCTGGGAAGCGCTGGACATGCCTTCCGGCCACGGTTACGGCAAAGCGCTGCGCACCGTCAAGACCTGCGTCGGCTCGACCTTCTGCCGCTTCGGCACGCAGGACGCGATGGGCATGGGCGTACGTTTGGAGAAAGCGTTCGAGCGCATGAATGCGCCGGCCAAGGTCAAGCTCGCCGTCTCCGGCTGCCCGCGCAACTGCGCCGAAGCGACCGTCAAAGACTTCGGCGTGGTCGCGATCGACGGCGGCTGGGAGCTGCATGTGGGCGGCAACGCCGGCGTGCACGTCCGGGCGACCGAACTGCTGGGCGTGGTCAAAACGGACGACGAAGTGGAAGAATGGGCCAGCGCGTTCCTGCAATACTATCGGGAAAACGCAACCTGGAACGAGCGCACCGCGCCGTGGGTGGAACGCGTCGGGCTGGAGCATATCAAACAGGTGCTGGCGAGCGAAGACGAACGCAAAGCGCTGCACGCGCGTCTGCGAGATACGCTGGACCGCACCGTCGACCCGTGGAAGCAGATCGTAAACGAACCGGAGCTGCGCAAAAATTTCGAACGTCTCCCGGCGGCGGAAGTCGTATCGGGTTCCGCGGCGGACGACGGCGAACGCAAAAAGGAGGAATCGGCATGAGCCATTCGACGGAAAAAGTGAGAGTAGGCAGGCTGAGCGATATCGACCCGCTCGGTTCGCGCCGCCTGAACGTAAACGGCCTGGAAATTGCGTTGTTCCGCTTGTCCGGCGGCGAAATCCTGGCCGTGGAGAACCGCTGCCCGCACAAAGGCGGCGTCCTCTCCGAAGGCATGGTCTGCGGCCCCGTCGTCCACTGCCCGCTGCACGACTGGCGCATCGATCTGCGCAGCGGCGAAGCGCTGGACCCGGACAAAGGCTGCATCGAGACGTTCGCGACCGAAGTGGCGGACGACGGCACCATTTTCCTGACCCTGAACGCATCCCCCGGCGCAGCGGAGTCCGAGCCGGATAGTCATATTGCTTAGAACTTATTTCCGAAAGCGAGGGATTCCCATGGATTACGTCAAACCGGCCGAAGTGCTGCAAAGTATGATCGACACGGGCAAAAGCAAAGCGGAACTGTCAACGGCGCAGTTATTGATCCGGGGCGGCCTGGCGGGCGCGATCCTGGCCTGCGCGACCACGCTCGCCATGACGGCGTCCGGCCAGACCGGCATCCCGATGGCGGGAGCGGTGCTGTTTCCCGTCGGCTTCGTTATCATCGTGCTGCTGGGGCTGGAACTGGTCACAGGCAGCTTTGCGCTGATTCCGCTGGCCGTGCTGGAGAAGAAAGCGACCGTATCCGGCATGCTCAAAAATTATTTCTGGGTAATCGTCGGCCATCTGATCGGCTGCGGGCTGTACGCGCTGGGTTACATATTCGTCGCGACCAAAGCCGGCACCGACCTGTCCAACCCGCTGATCGCGACGCTGGTAAGCACGAGCGAAGCGAAAACGACCGCCTACAAAGCGCTGGGCGCGGACGGCATGCTGCTCGTCTTCGTCAAAGCGATCCTGTGCAATTGGATGGTGACGCTGGGCGCGGTGATGGCGATGACGTCCAAATCCACGGGCGGCAAAATTCTGGCGATGTGGCTGCCGATCCTGATCTTTTTCGGGCAGGGGTTCGAGCATACCGTGGTCAATATGTTCGTGATTCCGGCCGGCATGCTGCTGGGGGCGAACGTCAGCGGCGCGGACTGGCTGCTGTGGAGCGGCATCCCGGTGCTGCTGGGCAACTTTGTCGGCGGCACGCTGCTGACCGGACTGCTGCTGTACTGGGGACAGAAGTACGGTGGGAAAAGACATTCGGACGCCGGTATCCCGCAGAGTTCCGCCGCCGGCTCCGCAAACGCCAACGCGGCGCTGCCGGGCGCGGCGGCGAATCCGGCCGCTTCGGCCGTGTCGATAAACGAGCCCGTCCGCGCGGCCGCGCTGGAGAAAAGCGTATGACGAACCGCGGAAAAATGCCGGCCGGCAAAATCTCGATCGTCGGCGCGGGTCCGGGCGATCCCGAATTGATTACCGTCAAAGCGCTGCGGAGGCTGGAGCAGGCCGATGTCGTGCTGTACGACCGGCTGGTGAGCGAGGAACTGCTGGAGTACTGCCCGCCGGGCGCGCTC
Source organism: Saccharibacillus sp. CPCC 101409 (assembly GCF_030518235.1). GTDB lineage: Bacteria > Bacillota > Bacilli > Paenibacillales > Paenibacillaceae > Saccharibacillus. Next base: position 201,765 of record NZ_JAULSA010000008.1, read on the forward strand.
AAGATCTACTGCGGCAAAGCGCCCGGCCGTCATGCGCTGAGCCAATCGGAGATCGACCGCCTGATCGTCGATTACGCGTCGGTCGGCCATCGTGTGGTCCGGCTCAAAGGCGGCGATCCGTTCGTGTTCGGCCGCGGCGGCGAAGAAGCGCTGGCGGCGTCGCGGGCGGGCATCGAATTCGAAGTGGTGCCGGGCGTCACCTCCGCCGCGGGCGCGTCCGCTTCGGCCGGCATCCCGCTGACGCACCGTGGCACGGCCGCTTCGTTCGCCGTCGTCACGGCAGCCGGTGCGGCGAGGAAGCCGCGCCCGTGCGCTGGGACCTGCTCGCGCAGGGCGCGGATACGCTGGCGGTCTATATGGGCGTTTCGAAGCTGGAGGAAATCGCCGGCGAGCTGATCCGTCACGGCCGCGACGCCCGCACGCCGGCCGCGCTGATCGAGAACGCGACGACGCCGGCGGAGCGGGTCGTTACCGGCACGCTGGGCGATATCGCCCGCCTGGCGGCGGCGATAAAGATCGGCAATCCGGCGATCCTGATCGTCGGCGATACGGTCGGGGTGCGCGAGGCGCTTTTTCCGGCCGTGGCGCAGGGAAAGCGGATCGTGTAGCGAACAAAGCTGTGCGCGTAAAGAGAAATAAAAAAAGCGGAATACTGCAAGCGGCCCGTTAAACTTCGCCTTCAAGGCGGAGTTTTTCTTTTTGGGAAAAAAGGGTTGCATTTTGCCGGTCAGCGGTTATAATCATTTGTAATTGATCGATCACTAATCTAAAAAGGAAGGAGGACGAGCCATGGCCAGAAAAGCCGCTTCGCCGAATCGAAAAGAAGAAATCGTATCCGCCGCGGTCGAGGTGTTTGCCGAGACCGGCTATTACCGGGCGACGACGGCGCAGGTGGCCGGGCGGGCCGGGATTTCGCAGCCGTACGTGTTTCGCTTTTTTGCGACCAAAGAAGACCTGCTGGCGGAAGCGCTGAACGTCTCGTGGACGCGCACTTTCGACGCGTTCCGCGGCGTGATCGAGAGCGCCGAAACGCCGAAGCTGGAAGAAGAGCTGATCGGCGCCTATACGGAGCTGATGGAGCGCCATCGCAGCGAGATTCTGCTTCAAATGCAGGCGCAGACGATCGCGGAGCCCCGAATCGCGGGGATTATGCGGGAAGGATTTCGCGAAACGCGGAAGCTGGTGCAGGATGCGTTCGTCCGGGCGGGCATCGACAATCCGAAGCACCGGACGCTGATCTTCCTGGCGCGCGGGATGCTCTGCAATACGTCGATGGCGCTGGATCTGCCGGAGTTGATGGAAGAAGAGGACGTCTGAACGGCGGGCTCTTTTTTTAAACGGAATTTATGATTGATTAATCAATAATTAAACGGGGAGATGACGAAATGAAAAAAACTCTGGTGCTTGGAGCGACGGGCGGAACGGGCATGGCGATTGCGGGAGAACTGGTCAAACGCGGGATTCCGGCGGTGCTGTTCGGGCGTTCGATGGACAAACTGGAGCGTACGAAAACGGAACTCGGCGGATCGCCGCTGCTGGAACTGCATGCGGGCGATGTGTTTCGCGCCGAAGACGTGGCCGCCGCGGCGGCGGGAACGGAGATCGTTTTCCATGCCGTTTCGGTTTCTTACGACAAAATGGCGGATCAGCTGATCATGGGACGCGCGGTGCTGGAAGGGGTGGAGCGATCGGGAGCGAAGCTGGCGGTGGTCGACGGCATCTATCCGTACGGAAGAAGAAGATCGCCCGAGCCGATCGGCGAAGACTTTCCCAAGAATCCGCATACGCGCAAAGGCCGCGTCAAACTGGAATTCGAGCGGCTGCTGTTCGATCCCCGGTACGCGGGGATTCCGAAACTGATCGCGCGGCTGCCGGATTATTACGGCCCCTCGATGAATGCAGGCTCTTACCTCGGCCCGACCCTGGAAGGGATCGCGGCGGGAAAAACGACGATTTTTGCGGGCAGCATGCGCGTTCCGCGCGAGTTCGTGTATCTGCCCGACGCGGCGGCGATGATTGTCGAGCTGGCGCTGCGCGGCGAAGCGTACGGGCAGAACTGGCATATCCCGTCCGCCGGCCCGATCTCCGGGCATGAACTGGTGAAGATCGCGCAGTCGGCCGCCGGCGTCAAACGTCCCGTTCTTCCGCTGGGCCGCGCTTCGCTGTCGGCGATCGGACTTTTCGCGCCGGTGATGAAAGAAATCGTGGAGATGCTGTATCTTACGGAGGAACCTCTGCTGCTCAGCGGCGCGAAATACGAAGCGCTGATCGGCCCGATCCCGGCGACCCCGTATGCGCAGGGCGTGCGGGAAACGATCGAAGCCATGCGCGCTCGCGCGGCGGCGAAGGCGTGAAACGGGCGAGCGGGCGCGGAGGAGGGAAGAAGGTTGAGGACGGCTTCCGCGCCCTAACGGAACGTACAGACGCTAATCGCGGGTTCGACGCGGGATTTGAAAACTAACGGAACCCAGGGGCGCTAACAGCCGATCGGCGGAGAATTATGGGCGCAGTTGGCCTGTTTGAGAGCGCGGGGTTGCGTTAGAAAAAAATCGGGGCGAAAACGGGCTCCATAGCGTCTTCTCGTTCCGTTGGTGGGGCGGCGGCATGACGAAGGCGCGGCACGAACTGGCAGAGAAGCGGTGTCGAGCGCAAAGAGCGGACGGAAAACGACAAATGAGACGAGCTGCAGCGAGAGAAGCGGATAGGGGTGCGGAGCGGCAGATCAGCACACGATAGGCCGTTGGCGGAGCGGCCGAGGGCCGAGGCGGCTGCCCCGCCAACGGCTTATGGACGAAAAAGGACCGTTCTCCCCGCCGGCCGGCGGGGGAAACGGTCCTTCTGTATGAGCGGCTTCGATCGAGCCGATGCGTAAAGCTCCGCCGCAGTCCGCGGCTGAACGGAACGCGGCGAAGCCGAAGCATGAAAAGCGGAAGCCGTCCCGCCGCTTGAACGGCGGGACTTTACTTTGCCGGCTTAGGCCTTGTCCCCGGACAGGCCGTAGCTGGCGCGGTAATGCGTGTCGGCGGCCCATTGCCCGCTGACCCACTTGTCGGCGCCGCTGCGCGCCGACGCCGCCGTGCCCGGCTGCGGCCGGCCGCCGGTGCGGCCGCGGCCACCGGCGTCGTTCGCGCGCTTATCGCCGCGCGAACCGCCCTGCGCGGCCGACTGCTGTGCCGCGCGGTCTTTACCCGGTCTGCCGCTCTGGCCGGCAGACCCCGACTGCCCGCCGCCCGGACGGGAGGCGGCGGCTTTGCCGTTCGCGCGGCCGGCCTGCCGCGCGCCTGCGGCGCCCTGCGCCTCGCTCGCGGCGCCGTCTTTCGCGCTATTCGCGCGCGCGGCGTTTCCGCCGTTGTTCTTCGCGCCGTTTCCGCGCGCCGCGCCTGCGGCGCTGTCTTTCGCATCTTTGGCGCCAGCTGCGCGCGCTTCGCTTCTGCCGCTGTCTTTCGCGCCGTTTCCGCGCGCCGCGCTTACGGCCCCGCCGCTATTCTTTGCGCCGTTCGCGCGCGCTTCGCCTTTGGACGCGTTCTTCGCGCCGGACGGCTGTGCGCCGCCCTGTCCGCTGCGGCGTCCGCGGCCGCCGCGTTCCTGCTGCTGAGGGTCCGCCGCCGGCGTTTCGCCGGTCATCGGGTACGGATGATCTTTGACTTCCGGGATGGACTTGCCGATCAGCTTCTGGATATCTTTCAGGTACGGCAGTTCTTCCGTTTCGCAGAACGAAATGGACACGCCGGCTTTGCCCGCGCGGCCGGTACGGCCGATCCGGTGTACGTAAGTCTCCGGAATATTCGGCAGGTTGAAGTTGATGACGTGCGACAGCTCGTCGATGTCGATGCCGCGCGCCGCGATGTCGGTTGCGACCAGCACGCGGGTCGTGCCGTTCTTGAAGTTGTTGAGCGCCGTCTGGCGGGCGTTCTGCGACTTGTCGCCGTGGATCGCCAGCGCCGGGATGCCCGAACGGTCGAGCAGGCGCGCGACGCGGTTCGCGCCGTGCTTGGTGCGCGTAAACACGAGCGCCGAAGCGATCGATTGGTCCTGCAGGATATCGGTCAGCAGCTTCTGCTTATTCGGCTTGTCCACGAGGTAGACGGACTGCCGGATCACTTCGACCGTCGACGAGACCGGCGTGATTTCGACCTTGGCCGGGTCGACGAGCAGCGAGTCGACCAGTTGGGCGATCTCCGGCGGCATGGTGGCCGAGAAGAACAGGGTTTGCTTTTTGGCCGGCATTCTGGAAATGATCTTCTGCACATCGCGAATAAAGCCCATATCGAGCATGCGGTCGGCTTCGTCGAGGACCAGAATCTGCACGGAATTCAGATCGACGTGCTTCTGGTTCATCAGGTCGAGCAGGCGTCCCGGCGTCGCGATCAGGATATCGGTGCCTCGCTGAAGCTCGCGCTCCTGCGGAGCCTGCGAAACGCCGCCGACGATAACCTGGCTGCGCAGGTCGGTGTAGCGGCTGTAAGCGCGGATATTGTCGTAGATCTGGATCGCCAGCTCGCGCGTCGGCGTCAGGATCAGCGAGCGGATCGGGCGCTTGGCGCCCGCCGCGAGCGGCTGCGCCGACAGGCGCTGGATGATCGGCAGCGAGAACGCCGCCGTTTTGCCGGTGCCGGTCTGGGCGCAGCCCAGCACGTCGCGTCCTTCGAGCGCAACGGGAATCGCCTGGCGCTGGATTGGCGTCGGGGATGTATAGTTTTCTTTTTGCAGGGCTTTGAGGATCGAAGGGATCAGGTTCAATTCATTAAATGTCATGGTGTCTCCTTTGGAAATAAATCTATTGAAATAAATCGATGGAATATCGAAAGTCGGATAGCTGAAATTACCGGTCGAATATAAAGACGATGCAACGTATAACTCTAACATAAATTCGGAAAATTAAACAGGGTCTTCGAGCCTCGGCCGTAAAATTGCAGGCAGCCGTCCACGCGGCGAACCGCGAATCCGGCCTCGTGCCGGAGATTTGCCCTCTTTTCAAGAAAACCGCCGATCGCGCGGAGATCCCGCATTCGATCCGACTCGGGCGGATCGGAGAACTTGCGGGAGCGTCGAACCGAAAAATAAATAGGTCGGTTCCCTGATTTTTGCTTCATAACCTCCCGATTTTTTTCGATATAGATGTGTTGGTGCTTATTTGCTTTCTTGAAATCGGTCAGATCTCATTAATAACTATCGCGGTCTATAATCGCTGCAACAGGACTGCCGAACCGACCGGCCCGGAACCGACGATCCGCGGCCGGCCGCAGAAGAAAGCTCCGGTAAATCGAAGGAGGAACTTAGAATGTTGTTTAAAACGGCTGCAAGCAGCCCGAATGCCGCGCTGCTCGCGGCGAGCCGGGAACTCAGGAAAGCGGTGGAAGAAGGAGGCGAGGCGGCGGAGCTGCAATCCGCGGGGACTTCCGCGGAAGAGCGGGAGATTGCGGACAATCTGAACGCGGTGCTGAAGCTGTACGCCGCCAAAGCGGCCGACTCGGAGCTTCGGCTCGATCTGGTATCGCAGGCGATTTCCGTCGGCTTATGGGATATGACGGTCGTAGCCGGAGATCCGGTCAATCCGAACAACGAGTTTATCTGGAGCAACGAGTTTCGCCAAATGCTCGGATACCGCGACACGGGCGATTTTCCGAACGTGCTGGACAGCTGGGCGTCGCGCCTTCATCCCGAAGACTCGGGTTGGGTGCTTGATGCGTTCGCCGCTCATTTGACCGATCGCACGGGCCGCACGCCTTACGATATCCAGTACCGGCTTCAGCTCAAGACCGGCGAATACCGCTGGTACCAGGCGACAGGTACGACCACGCGCGACGAAAACGGCGTGCCGCTGCGCGTCGTGGGCGCCCTGTTCGATATCCACGACAAGAAGCTGCGCGAGAACGAGCTCCGCAGCATGGTGACGCGCTACGACCTGATTAACAAAGCGCTGACCGAATCGCCATGGGACATGACGGTGGTAGCGGGCGATCCGGTCAATCCGAGCAACGATATCTGGTTCTCCGACCAGTTTCGCCGCATGCTCGGCTGCCATAACGAGCAGGATTTCCCGAATGTGCTCGACAGCTGGGCGACCCGCCTGCATCCGGACGACGCGGAGCAGGCCCAGCAGGGACTGGCCGATTACTTGAACGATTACAGCGGACGCACGCAGCTCGACCAGGAATACCGGCTGCGGCACGAGGACGGGCGGTACCGCTGGTATCATGCGAGCGGAGCGACGATTCGGGACGAGCGCGGCGTGCCGCTGCGCCTGGCCGGAACGCTGCGCGATATTACGTTCGAGAAGAGCCGCGAATCGTTCGCGGAGCAGATCAACCGGAAGATCGGCGGGCTGTCGGAAGCGATCGGCGACATGGTGGCGGGGATCGATTCGGTATCCAGCGGCGCCCAGGCGATCGTCAACATGCAGGACAAGTCGACCCGAGCGGCCAACCGGGCCAAGAGCAGCGCGGAAGAAACGCAGAATATCTCCAGCTTTATCAAGGAAGTAGCGGAGCAGACCAACCTGCTCGGCTTGAACGCGGCGATCGAAGCGGCGAGAGCCGGCGAGTTCGGACGCGGCTTCTCCGTCGTGGCCGAGGAAGTGCGCAAGCTGGCGGTCAACAGCGCGCAGGCGACCGGCAATATCGAAAGCAGCCTGAACGAGATGAAAGAACAGATCGACCGCATTCTGAACAATATCGGCGCGATGGCGGAGCTGACGCAGGCGCAGGCCGCGATGACCCAGCAGGTCAACGCTTCGGTGATCGAGATTCGCGCGCAGGCTTCGGAACTGGCCGAATTGGCGGACTCCGTCGAATAACAAACCGATAAGCCGCAGGCGGAAGACCGATTCGATCCGCAGCGGAAACGTCGGGAAAATGCAGGATGGACGCGCTTGGACAGGCGTTCATTTTTTTGTGTATTATCAGGCGCGCAAGCAAAAAAATACAAAAACAAACAGAAACGAATAAATTTTTCGGAAAACGGTTATAGAGCATTCTTTTCAGGGTCTTTTTCGGTTATAGTGAGGGTAAAGAAATACGTTACTTGCAATTCGCATTCAGGCGATAGATTAGGACATGAACGATATTCGAACCATTCGCGCCCGGCGTTTATTGTGGAGCAAGAAAAGCTACTCGGATGTCGCAATTTTGATCAGCGGAGGATACGGTATGCAGCGGAAAAACCGGATATTTTTTGAAAGCTTTGCCGAAGCGGCCGGCCATGTGGTGGATCTGCTCAGCGAACAGATGACGGCGGATGCGATCCTTGTCGTAACGAGCGAAGGAAATGTAAGCACGGTAATCAAAGCGTTCAACCGCGGCAGGACGCTGGTGCGCGAAGGACAGGTTATTCGTTTCGATGCCGAGTTTTTTGAAAAATGGACCGATTCGCACTGGGACCGTCCGCTGGTGATTCCGCAGACCTCCCGGCATCCGCTTACCCACAACCAGTACGCGACCCGCACGTACGGCGACCATGCGCTGATCGGATTCCCCATTTCGTATCCGGACGGGCGCAAATACGGCGCGCTCGCGGCGCTCAGCGCTTCCGAGCCGTTTCGCGACAAAGATATGCAGCTGCTGACCTCGATGTCGCTGTTTCTGTCTTATATCGTCGAACTGGAGCGCCGGGTCGAGCTCGACCGGGATTGGATCGGCCGGCTTGCGGAAGACAAGCGCAGCATGGAGAATCTGGCCGAGGCCTATCTCGACGAAGCGAAAGCGGCGCAGCGGTCGACGCGGGAAAAAGCGGATTTTCTGGCGATCATGACGCACGAGATCCGCAATTCGTTGAACGGCAGTGTCGCGATGTCGGATCTTCTGCTGACGACCGAGCTTGCGCCGGACCAGCGGAATTATCTCGACATGATCCGTTCCAGCAACGATACGCTGCTGACGCTGGCGAACAATATCCTCGATTTCAGCAAGCTCGAAGCCGGCAAGCACAACGTGGAAGAAGCCCCGTTCGATCTGATCTCCACGATCGAGGACGTCGCCTGCCTGCTGGCGCCGCGCACGATCGAGCAGCAGGTGGAGCTGATTCTGGATCTTTCCGGCGACCTCCCGGCATTCGTGCTGGGAGACGCGGGCAAGATGCGCCAGATTCTGCTCAATTTGCTCGGCAACGCCGTGAAGTTTACGCATCAGGGAGAGATCGTTGTCACGGCGCGCGAGCTGCCGGGAACGGACGGCCGCGAGGCGAACATCGAGCTTACCATTTCGGACACGGGGATCGGCATCGCCGAGGATAAGCTCAAAGGGCTGTTCGACCGGTATTATCAGGCCCACGAAGCGGGCGGAACGTTCAACTACGGAGGAACGGGCCTCGGCCTGTCCATTACCCAGAGTCTGGTCGAGCTGATGGGCGGGAAGATCTCCGTGCAAAGCGAAGCCGGCCGGGGCACGGCGTTCCGGATTCAGATCCCGTTTATCCGGTACGGGGAATTCGAACTGGAGACGGCCGCGCGGCCGCTGGACGGCATACGGGTGCTGATCGTGGACGACAACGAAACGACGCTGGGCGTGCTGGAATGCCTGCTTCGAAGCTGGGGAGCGCAGCCGTTCGGCGTGCGGACGGGAGAAGAAGGGCTGGAGCGTTTGAAGAACGGCTCCTTCGATCTGGTGCTGCTCGATATGCACTTCGAGAATTTGGCCGCGCAGATTCGCGAGTTCGGCCTTACGACGCCGCTCGGCCTGCTGGCGCCGCTGGGAACCGTGTTCGATCTTCAGGACAAGAATTCTTTCCGCTTTATCGCGTTCAAGCCTCTGCGCAAGCTTCAGCTGTACAGCGCGATTGCGTCGGTACGCTCGTAAAGCCTGCGCTTCCGCATAAGAAACCCCCTGTTTCCGCATAACGGAAACAGGGGGTTTGATCTAGCGGTTTTTGGCTTGCTCCCATGCCGGGTTCTTTCTTAGTTCGAGAAGTACAATTGCAGCCCGTCGGCGACCGCTTTGGCCGCTTTGCGCTGATAATCGGCGCTGCCGACGACGCTTTCGTCGGACGGATTGGACAGGAAGCCCATTTCGAGCAGCACAGCCGGAACGCTGTTCTCGCGAATCACCTTGAAATTGCCGAACGCCAGGCCGTTGTTGCGCAGTCCGATGCCGCCTTTGAGCGGCGCTTCGAGTGCGCGCGCCAGCTTGATGTCTTTCGATTCCGAATAGAAGCAGACCAGCGTTCCGCTTGCCGAAGACGTCAGCGCCGAATTGTAATGGATGCTGACAAATGCGTCCGCTCCGAGCGCCGGCGCGAGCTGCGCCCGCTCCGCCAGGGAAGGACGCTGCGAATTCTGCGTCCGCGTCATCTCCACGCGCGCTCCGCGCGAAACCAGATAATCGCGCACATACAGCGCGGTTTGCAGGTTCAGTTCGCCTTCGACCAGTCCGTGCGAAGTGCCCACCGTGCCCGGATCGTCTCCGCCGTGCCCGGGATCGAGCACGATCAGCTTGCCTTTGAGGCTGCCGGATTGAATATCCGACGTGTCGGCCGGCTCGCTTTTGGCCGCGGCGCTGCTGACGGTGGCGGCTTTCCGGTGCTGCGTGGCGGACACGGCTTTCGCCGCTCCTCCGCCCTGCAGATACTGCGAGGAGACCCAGCCGTAAGCGCCGTAAGACGTCATGATGCGCGTCCAGCCGTTCTGGTTCTCCAGCACGGTAACGGCGTCTTTGCGGTTGGCCGAACCGAGCATTTCCCACTTTTTGCCGGGACCGCTGCGGATAATGACCGAGTTCGCCGTAACCAGCGCTTTGCTTCCGGTCGCCACTTTGGCCGAACCGGACGAGACGGCCGCTCCTTTGCTTCCGGCGGCGCTTCCCGAAGCCGATTTTCCGGTCGAAACGGCGGCTGCGCCTTCTTTTTTGAGATAGTAACCGGCTACCCAGCCCGAAGTCGAAGCGTTCTCGACTTTCAGCCAGCCCAGCAGTTCGTCGGTCACGTTGACGACTTCGCCGCTCTTGAGCGAGCCGATTACCGGCGTATCCGGGCCCGCTTTGCTGCGCACGTTCAGCGAGTCGGTATAGACTTTGGCCGTATAGGAAGAACCTTCCGCATAAACCGGGCCGGAGGAGTAAGGGAACAAACCGCCGACGCCGGCGGCCAGAGTCAGCATGGCAAGGCCGGCGCGCCGCGCAAAACGGCGCTTCGTATTCGATGGCGTTCCTTTTTCTCCGGGGCCCGCATGGTTCTGTCTGCTCAATCGATTCATTTATGTACCTCCGCATGTCGTGTTCGTGATTGTAAAATGCCGGACCGTCGGTAAATAGTATCACAAGCGAACACAATTTCAAATTTTATTACCCACATCTACACCGAAAATATACACGGATCGACCGGGTATGAGCCGATTTTTTTTGTAATTCCTACGAAATACTTACGAAAAGGTTACAAAAATGACACCCGATTAGGGCTCAGGGCCCCCGAACAATCGGCGAACACAGAAACCGGTCAATTGAAGAACAAACGGCTTAAAGAACAAGAAAGTCAATGATGAGAAGGCAAAATGAGCGTTTTTCGACTTTTTTGGACACGGCCGAAAAAGAAATAATCGGTTCATTGCGTATAGGGGTGTTTCTAAACCGGCCGAAAAGGGGATAGGTTAAGAGAAGCTTTTTACCCTTTTGGCAAAAATCATTGGTGAAACCGGTGATCGCTTACCTGCGTCGAAGGAATGATCGATTCAATCCGTTTCCGTCGATTCTGTCAAACGGATGAGTTTTGCCAAATGGAAAAAACGAATGGAAAAGCGCAAGAAGACAAGAGGAGATGAAGTGCGATGGAACATTTAAACGAACAAGTGCTGCATGCCAGTTTCGGAACGGGGAAAATAATCGGCGCCGAAGAAGATAAGATCACGGTGCGCTTCGACGATAAAACGGGCGATAAAGAATTTATGTATCCGGAAGCGTTCGAGCAGTATCTGAAAATGCAGGACCCTTCGAAACAGGAACAAATGGACGAAGAAGTGCGGCAGAAGAAGGAACGGACAGCCGAAGGCAAACGCGCGGAAGAACAGGAGCGGGTGGACGAGCAGGACCGTCTTGCCGCGGAGAAAGCGGCCGCGCGCAAAAAGCCGTCCCGAAAAAAAGCGGCGGCCGCTCCGAAGAACTGAAACCTGCCGGCCCGCTGAGGGCCGCCTCGACAATCGGCTTCGATACAAATGCAGAAGACCGCTTCCGTTGTTTACGGAAGCGGTCTTCTTTTTTGACAATAAAGATTCCGGAAAAGATTAAACCTGCTGCACTTTCATCAGGTTCGTGCTGCCGCTGCGGCCGACCGGCACGCCCGCGGAGATGATGATCGTATCGCCGGACTTGATATGGCCCGCTTCGATCGCGTTGCTTGTCGCCACTTCGAACATTTCGTCGGTGGACTTCACTTCTTCGCCTTTGACCGGCACGACGCCGTAAAGCAGGCTCATCTTCGGCAGCGTCTTCTCGTGCTGCGACACGGCGATGATCGGCGCTTTCGGGCGGTATTTGGAGATCATGCGCGCCGTGAAGCCGGATTCGGTCGAGACGATGATTGCCGCGGCGTCCAGTACGAGCGAAGCGCTGACCGTGCTCTGGCTGACCACTTCGGTGATGTTATTGAGGTGCAGCTCGCGTTTGCTGTTAAACTGCACGTCGTAATCGATCATCGTTTCCGCTTTGGCGGCTACGGCGGCCATGGTGCGGACGGATTCCAGCGGGTATTTGCCCGCGGCGGATTCGCCGGACAGCATGATGCAGTCGGTGCCTTGAAGCACGGCATTCGCCACGTCGCTGACTTCGGAACGGGTCGGACGAGGGTTAACCTGCATCGATTCGAGCATGTGCGTCGCCACGATCACCGGTTTGCCGGCCAGGTTGCACTTGTCGATCATCAGCTTCTGCGCCGCGGGCACGTCCTGTACCGGCACTTCCACGCCCAGGTCGCCGCGGGCGACCATGATGCCGTCGGAAGCTTCGATGATGGCGTCGAGATTGTCCATGCCTTCCTGGTTTTCGATCTTGGAGATGATTTGCACGTGATCCGCGCCTTGTTCGGCCAGGATACGGCGGATTTCCTGAATGTCTTCGCCTTTGCGGACGAAGGAAGCGGCGATAATTTCGATATTTTCGCTCAAACCGTAGTTGATATGCATCACGTCGCGTTCGGTTACGCCCGGCAGGCTTGTTTTCACGCCCGGCAGGTTAACGCCTTTGCGCGGTTTGAGGCGTCCGCCGTTCAGGATCTTGCAGTAGATTTCGCCGCCTTCGACGCTCAGTACGTCGAGCGCGATCAGGCCGTCGTCGATCAGGATGCGGTCGCCCGCTTTGACGTCTTCGTTCAGCTTCGGATAGTTGACGCCGATGCGTTCCGCCGTGCCGAGCACGTCGGGTTCGGTCGTCAGGATCAGTTCGCTGCCGGCTTCGAGCTGGACGAATTCGTCCTGCAATTTGCCGATGCGCACTTCCGGTCCTTTGATGTCGAGCATGATCGGAACGAAAGTATTCAGTTCGGATGCCGCCTGGCGGACTTTGCGGATGCGCTCGCTGTGGTCGGCCGGTTCGCCGTGCGCCATGTTCAGGCGGGCGACGGTCATGCCGGATTGGATCATTTCTTTCAGCATCTCTACGGATTCGCAGGCGGGTCCCATCGTACATACAATCTTCGTTTTCATATTCGGTAAAATCCTCCTCGTATTCTTCAGCTTCGAGGTTGTTGTCCGTCCCGAAGCTTGGAAATCGTACACCGGTTCGGCGTCGGGGAATTACGGTCCGTCTCTTATTTATACCCGCTTGTCGCGGTTTGAATGAGCGCTTTCAACAACCTTCCGTCTTTATTGTAACGCCCGGGCAGACAGGAAGAAATGACATATAGTACAATGTAGGAAATATAGTACGGTAAGAAAGGAAGCGCTTATGCCTACAGTGGAGGACGTGCATCAGGATAACGGGGCGGAATGGTACGAGCAGGCCGAAAACGGTCTCGATTGCTGCCTGCTGACGCTGGCGACTTACGGAAAATGTATCTATTGGGTGAACGGCGAACGCCATATCATGGAACGCGGCGACGTGCTGCTGATTCCGGCGCATACGCCGTACTATGGCAAAAGCGTGCCGACGCTCGTGCACACGAAAACGGTGGTGGGCTTTACCGTATCGGCGGAGGACGCGGGCGCGCTGCCGCTGCTGCGCTGCGGTCATCCGTACAAGCGGCGGCTCGGGCGCTACGAATCGGTGCACGACCGCATCCGCGTGCTGCGCGAGCAGTGGATCGACCGGCCGTCTTACTACGAGCTGATGGCACAGTCCATCCTGATGGAACTGCTGATCGATATCAGCCGCGAATACGACCGGGGACAGATCCGCACGGAAAAGTACCGGCACGTCGATCATATGAAGCGTTACATCGAACGGAACTACCGCGAGAAGATCACGAAGGAAGAACTGGGCGAAGTGATCGGCCGCACGCCGAATTACGCCGCTTCGCTGTTCAAGGAAGTGACCGGCCGGACGATCAGCGAATGCGTGCACCGCCAGCGGATGAAGCGCGCCGTCTACATGCTGGAAGAATCGACGCTGAACGCCGCGGAAATCGCCGAGTTTCTCGGCTACAAGGACGTCTCTTATTTCTACCGCATTTTCAAAAAGATCACCGGAGGCTCCCCGTCGGCGCTGCTGAAAGACAGGCGGACAGGGGCCAATGCTTGATCGGTTTTCGCCGGTTTTCCTGCCGCTTTTGCATTCGCCGCGGCAGGATTCAAGCCGGAGCGGCGTTTTTTTGACGTTTTGTTCCTCTGGCTCTCTGGGACCTCTACCCCTTTGTTCCTCCGACCTGCTGGGTCCTCTGCCTTTTTGACCCTTCGGTCGGCGCCGGCTGCCCATGAAGTGCAAAAATCCACTCTATTTGTTCGACGCAGGCCCGTTCGGAGCCATAAGCTGCGAAAATCCATTTTATTTGAAGAAAAAGCCGGCTTTGGCCGGTTTTTCGGATGATAGAGTGGATTTTTGCATTTGCTTGGGCGGAAACGGGGAGGACGGGGAGAAGCAGGCGGATTTTTGCGCTTTATTGAAAGTTTGATCGAAATGTATTAAAGTTCGCTAAAATTCGCTGAAAGTAACGGGCAGGTACGTTGGCCGCGTTCGATATGAGGGTTACGTTCGAATCGAACCCTTTACGCTTTAGGAAGGGTTCGCCGGGACGCGTTCACCGTCCCGGCGCCTCGCGGTAGCCGCTCGGCGAGACGCCGCAGACGCGCTTGAACATCTTGGAGAACAGGAACGGGTCGGGATAGCCGACCGACCGGGCCACGTCGCTGACCGAGAGCGACGGGTTGCGCAGGAGCTCGCGCGCTCTGCGCATGCGGTACTGCAGCAGGTACGTCTGCAGCGGGACGCCGTAGGCGTCCTTGAACAGGCTCGACAGGTACGTCCGGTCGAGCCCCACGGCGCGCGCGATATCCTCCGCGGCGAGCTTGCGGCTGTAGCCGTTCTCGATCACGGCTGCGGCCTTGGACAGATGCGCCTCCCGGGCCCGGGGAGGCGCGCTCTGGCGCGCCGAAGCCTGCGGCGCGCCCGCGACCAGCGCGGCCAGCAGGCGGTACACCGCCGCCTGCGCGAGCAGGTCGCCGCCGGGCATCCCGCGGGCCTCGAGCAGCCCGGCGTACATGCGCTCGAACGGCGGCCGGTCCGCCGCCGTGTAAACCGGCTGCGCGGGCGTCAGCCCCGCCCGCGCCAGCAGCGCGCGGACACCGTGTCCGCGCAGCCCGATCCAGGCGTACGTCCACGGATCGGACGCGTCCGCTTCGTAGTGGACGAGCGTGTCGGGCGAGATCAGGAAGCCCTGGCCGGCTTCCAAGGCATGCTCGCCGCCCTGCGAGCGGAACACGCCGCGTCCGCTGCGGATATAATGCAGAATATAAGCGTCGCGCAGTGCCGGGCCCCAGGAATGGCCCGGCCTGCACTCTTCCTGTCCGTAGAACAGCAGCGTAACGTCGCTCTGTCCGTAAGAATCGGAAGAAGATTGATGGAATTGTTCGTCCGGCATAGAAGGTACGGCTCCTTCGTATAGAGTTTGACCGATGGCGCGGTCTTTGCGGCGCAATATCTAAAGCGCAGCGCGAAAAAAATAAAACGAACCGCTGCTCTCATGCGTCCAAATCGTATAAGGCGGCGTCGCTCGCCTTTCATTCGTTCAATTTGCCTAAACTCCAACCAACAGCAAACAACAGACGGGAGGAACGCCCTCATGACGCAAACCGACCGGACTCGTCCGGAAACGCCGGAACGGCGGCATTTTATCGGCTGGCATTCATTTTCGCTGTGGATGCTTCCGCTTCCGCTGATGCTGGTCTATACCTTTTTTCGCTACGGTACGCTGAACGTAGACCGGAATGAGCTTTTTCATCCACTGGAAGGTTCGTATATCGTATATATCGGCTGGTTTATCATCGGCCTGGCGATCAATATCGGCAGTTACGCACGGCAGCGCGGCAGGTAATTTTAAGGGTTGACCGATTCATCGCATTGGCTTTTTGCTTGCGATATTTCGTATTCGATCCGCTCGCCCCTCCTTATAATCTTGTATTATAACAAAAATTCCCCGCATTACTCCATGTTTTCCGGTAAGCGCTTCCTTTATAGTGAAGGGGCAACCGAAGCAGACAAAGGAGGAGTAACAGATGAATAAAATCACGTTTATCGGGGCGGGGAGTACGGTTTTTGTGCGGAATGTACTGGGCGACGTTATGCTGACGCCGGCGCTTCAAGGCTTCGAACTGGCGCTGTTCGATATCGATCCGCAGCGGCTGAGCGAGTCGGAGACCGTGCTTCGTGCCATGCACAAGGCGGCGGGAAGCACCTGCGGGATCAAAGCGTATGCAGACCGCAAAGAAGCGCTGCGCGGAGCGAAATACGTCATCAACGCAATCCAGGTCGGCGGCTACGATCCGTGCACGATTACGGACTTCGAAGTCCCGAAAAAGTACGGCCTGCGCCAGACGATCGCGGACACGCTCGGCATCGGCGGCATTTTCCGCAACCTGCGCACGATTCCGGTTCTGCTCGATATCGCTGCGGATATGCGCGAAGTGTGCCCGGACGCCTGGTTCCTCAACTACACCAACCCGATGGCGGTGCTGACGAACGTGATAAACACGGCGGGCGGTATCAAAACGGTCGGCCTGTGCCACAGCGTGCAGCACTGCGTGTCGGACTTGTTCGGCAGCCTGGACATGGACACGACCAACGTGCGCTCGAAGATCGCGGGCATCAACCACATGGCGTGGCTGCTCGAAGTGACCCGGGACGGCGAAGACCTGTATCCGGAGATCAAACGCCGCGCGGCGGAGAAGCAGAAAGAAAAGCATCACGATAGGGTGCGTTTCGAGCTGATGAACCGGTTCGGCTATTATGTCACGGAATCGTCCGAGCACAATGCCGAATACCATCCTTACTTTATCAAAAAAAGCTATCCCGAGCTGGTCGAACGGTTCAATATTCCGCTGGACGAGTATCCTCGCCGCTGCGTGAACCAGATCCGCGAGTGGGGCGAAGTGCGCGACGGCCTGATGGCGAGCGAAGGGCTGGAGCACAAGCGCAGCGCGGAATACGCTTCGTATATCATGGAGGCGATGGAGACCGACAAGCCGTTCAAGATCGGCGGCAATGTGATGAACAACGGGCTGATTCCCAATCTGCCGCGGGACGCTTGCGTTGAAGTGCCCTGCCTGGTCGACGCTTCCGGCGTGAATCCGACGTACGTGGGCAATCTGCCTCCGCAGCTCGCGGCGCTCAACCAGACCAATATCAACACGCAGCGCCTGACGATCGAAGCGGCGCTGACCGGCAAACGCGAACACGTCTACCACGCCGCGCTGCTCGATCCGCATACGGCGGCCGAGCTGTCGATCGACGATATCGTCTCGCTGTGCGACGAATTGATCGAAGCACACGGAGAATGGCTCCCGCAGTTCGGCGGCGGACGGACGGCAGCAGACTCGATACTGGCGAACAAGTAGCATTTCACAATAATTTGATGTAAGGAAAATAGGCTGTAGGTAGGGGATCGTCATTCCTCGTATCTACAGCTTTTTTGATGAATATAAAATAGCATAACGGTTCAATATCATGACGATATAGAATTTGATATAGTATGTGTGTGCTCATACGACACGAAATTAAAGTGAAGTCTCAATCATACAGAACTTTAAATTGCCGATGATAGGAGGTATACAGGAAATTGGAACACATTAATGAGCTATATATCGCGGGTTACCGGGGCATTCAAGAGCTAAAACTTAAGAATCTGAGCCGAATAAATCTGCTTGTAGGAAAAAACAATGCCGGCAAAACCTCGATTTTGGAAGCGGTAGAATTGATCTCAAACCCAGGCGACCTGAATCAGCTTATTCAGACTGCCCGAGGACGCGATCGTGCTACTCTTACGCCAAGAAGAGCTTCCTTACTGGATTCTGTTATTTGGACTTTTCCAATGGAACTTGGAGGACTGCCGGACGAACAGATCCATACAGATATTAATCTAAAAGCTTATCTCAATAAAAAAGAAGTCAAATATAATCTCTCCTGTTTGGATACTACAGAATTAGTAGATATGTTTAAGAAAGCAGATGAAGGCACAGAAACTATCAACGATTCTGAATCGGAGTTTGCGGTAGTTAGAGCACTGGATTTAACTTTTGATATAACGATAGGTGGCAAAGTTTATAAACAAAAAAAGACTTTTCTTGGCTCCTATGCGCCATTTCGAAAAAATCCAGAATTAAGCCTGCTGACAACCAAAATGGTTACGCCTGTCGATCATCGTCTGGTACCGGTATCTCCGAAAGCTTTGACGAACAGCATTGTTCAAGGCAATAAAGAAAGTCTGATTAAACTGCTCCAGGACTTCGATTCCAGTATAGAAGATATTGAACTTCTTTCGCCGGATGACCAAACTGCCGTTCCGTATTTTAAGCACCATACCAAAGGGTATTTGCCAATATCTATTTATGGAGACGGAATTCGACGGGTCCTTACTGTGGCTACAGCTGTCCTACAAGCGCAAAACGGTGTACTGCTGATTGATGAAATCGAAACCGCCATACATGCCAAAATGCTGAAAAAGTTTTTTGAATGGCTGGTCGACAGCTGCAAAACATTTAATGTACAGTTGATTGCAACGACGCACAGTCTAGAAGCGATCGATGGTATTTTATCAGCGGACAAGGAAAACCTGAGCGATCTTACTGTGTACCGATTGGAAAAAGACGAAAATAATAATTCGACTTCTTCAAAGCGTTTTATCGGCGAAGATATTTATGAGCTTAGATTTTCGATGGGCCAGGATGTGAGGTAGACAATGGAATTATCATATCTTGTCGTTGAAGGTCCTCATGACGTAGAAGTTGCTGGGAAAGTGCTGAAACTACACGGTTTTTCTCGCATCAAGCAGATTGATGATTTATACGAATACTGGATAGATCTGATCCCCAAAAATTTTCCGCCGGAAGGTGATCTTTTAAAGCGCGTACCGGTTCCCGTTTTTTTTCAAAAAGAAGGGTATTCAGTGGCGATTCATTCGGCTGGCGGATTTAGTAAAATATCAAAAATGCTTCGAGGAACACTGCTGAATTTGCTTACAAAAAACGGTGAAGGCCTTAGTTCAGTAGGAGTCATCGGAGATGCGGACAGTAAACCGGCAGAAGCGAATTTCAGCATATTAATTGAAGAGATTGGAGACGATTCTGTTTCTTTCTCCTCTTGTTTTTCTCCGGGGACAGTCATAGACGGAACTCCAAGATTGGGTATTCATTTGTTTCCTGACAATTCAAATAAAGGAACTCTGGAAGACTTATTAATTGAAAGTGCATCTGTAAGATACCCCGAGCTTTTTTCAGGAGCAAAAGAGTTCGTAAGCAGTGTAGCTCCGCAACACCGTAAGGCCTGGGGACTAACGGATGAACCAAAAGTTATCGTAGGTTGTATTGCGAATGTATTAAAACCGGGGAAAGCTAATCAAGTTTCTATTCAGGACAATGATTGGGTATCGAAGTATACACGCGAACTTCCGCCTATCAAAGAATTGGAACGTTTTCTCAAAGAACTAATTGGATTTTAATTTTTGGTCTAAGGCGCGTACGTAAACTCCGAAAGAAACGAGGGCTTTACACTTATGAACATCGGCAATACCCGCAAAAAAACGCTCCTGTTCCTGCTTTCCCTGCTCCTGATCCTGCCTGTCTTGACGTTTTCCCCGGCCCAAACCGCCGCCGCGCCTGCCGCCAAGACCAAACAGGTCGTCGGCGTCACCGTCGCGACGCTGTGGACATCGCCCGGTCTCGCGCGGGCGATCGACGCGCCTTCGCTGACGTCTCCGGCCGATATCAAAGCCTGGACGGCCGCGATGAATACCGCGGACAAGCGCAGATGGCTGACCGGCAAGACGGAGACGCAGGCGCTGTACGGCCGGGAAGTCAAAGTCCTCCAGACCAAAGGAACCTGGGTCAAAGTCGCCGTGCTCGACCAGGCGACGTCCAAGAGCAGCGACGGCTATCCCGGCTGGCTGCCGGCCGTGCAGCTCAAGACCGTGCCGGCCGCAGACTGGGAGCCTTCGGCCGGAAAGACCGCGACCGTCGGCGCGAAGACGGCGCAGCTGTACAGAGCGAACGGCCAGACCAAGCTGCTGGAGCTGAGCTTCGGCACGCGGCTTCCGGTCGTCTCGGAAAGCGGGAAATGGATCGAAGTGCGTACGCCGCAGTACGGCACGGCGAAGCTGCTTGCCGCAGACGTCGAGCTGACGGAGCCGGGCGCGAAGACGCAGCAGCCGACCGGCGAGCAGTTGGTCGAGACCGGCAAAGCGTTCCTCGGCCTGCCGTACCTGTGGGCTGGCGTATCCGCCTACGGCTTCGACTGCTCCGGGTTCACCGGCGCGCTGTACGGCTATTACGGCATTTCGCTGCCGCGCGACGCGTCCGAACAGTTCCGCGCGGGCACCGCGGTATCCAAAGCGAATATGCAGCCCGGCGACCTGATGTTCTTCGCGCACAATAACGGCAAAGGCGGCATCCACCATGTGGCGATGTATATCGGCGGCGGCAAGATGATGCATTCGCCGAAAGCGGGCAGGACGGTGGAGATCATCCCGATCTCGACAGCGGGCTACGCCAACGAGTTCGCCGGCGCGCGCCGCTACCTGAACGACTAAAGGATCGGCGGCAGGCAGGCTTCATTATTTTTTGCGCGGATAAGAAACCTTCTGCTCCGCACCCCGTAATAGAAGGCATACCGCAATCGTAAATCCTTCCATTCCAATATAGACGGGAGAGAAAAATCAATGAAAATTTCGAAAATTCTGCTGTTGGTGTCCGGTGTGCTGGAACTGCTGCTTGCGATTCCCGTACTCGGCGGCTGGTTCGTTCTGGCGACGGGGTGGGGAGCGCTCGGCTTTATGTTCCTGCTCCATCTGGTCACGCTGATCTTCGCGGCACGCGAGCGCGTGCCGTTCTACGGCCCGATCGCAGGTCTGGTCACATCGGTTCTGGCCTGGATTCCTTTCCTCGGCTGGTTCCTGCATCTGGCGAGCGGGATCGCGCTGATCGTCAACGCTTTTTACGACCAGAGCAGAAGCGCCGGCCGTACCGAGCAGCAGCGCCGCTTCTACTAAGCATTCGTTTCAGTGTTCGTCCGGATCGACTCTGTTTCGCGCGTTGGCGGCTCCTGCCGTATGCGGCCAAACGCCTCTTCCATCGGAAGAGGCGTTTTTCTTGTTTTTTCAAGTCGGGAAGATGATCGAAAACGTTGCTAAAAAGCCTTGCAGTATGAGAAAATTCACAGGGGTTAGTTAAAAAATATGGCAAACTGGAAGTATAAAGCTGAAAATTTGTACATCAAAATTTGCAACTATTTTTCCGGCCGCTTTCGAAGCGATCCCGCCCGAAAGGATGACTTCCATGCCTCGTTTCTGGTTTCGATATACGTTAAAAAATACGCCGCTGCGGCTGATTCTGCTGCTGACCGCCGGCTTGTCCATCCTGGTTTTGCTGGTTGCGTTTTTTTCCTACAATCATTATCGCAAAGCGCTCGACCTGGAGATCAACACGCCGAATGTCGAGCTGCTTCAGATCAACGCCGACGTGACCAACCGGGAAGTGCGGGCCGCGGACAGCGGGGCGGTGGACGCTTCTTTTCATCCGTCGGTCGCCCGGCTGCTGAACGCTTCCGCGGAACGCCAGCCCGATCTGGCAAAAACGACGCTCGACTATCTGCAAACGCTGTCGCTGCAATCGGATATTCGCGCGATCGCGGTCGTCGACTTTCGTCACGGCTCGGTGCTGTCCAGCGATTACGGCTACCGGGCGGACTGGAACGAAGCGCCGGATCGCGGCTGGTCGACCTGGATCCGCGAAGCGGAAAGCAAACCTCTGCTGCTGAAACGGAGGACCGAAGAAGGCGGAGCCGCGAATACCGAACTGCTGTCCGTGGTTCGTCCGGTCTCGGAAAACGGGCGCACGATCGGCGCGGTGGTAGTCGACCTCGATTACGATCTGCTTTTCTCCAAAATGTACCTGCACCCGAACAGTTATCAATACGTGTACGACCTGGACGGCCATCGGATCTATCCCAAGCTGGAAAGCCCGGTGCCGGCAGGCGAAATGACGCAGGTCATCTCGCAGATCGACGTCCGGCCGTTCGATTACGTGCATGTGCTCGGACAGGATTATCTGGCGAACCAGGCGTTCTCCGACGCGACGGGCTGGCGCATGATCTCGCTCGTGCCGATGGACCAGCTGCTCAAAAACGCCCGGATCGCGCGCAACGCCATGCTGTCGCTGGCGCTTGTATCCGTGCTGGCCGGAGCGGCCGCGGTGTCTTTCTACAGCTTCGCCGCTTTCCGTCCGCTCAAGCGCATTCGGAATCTGGTTGCGTCGGCGGGCGGCGAAGCGGCGCCGAAAACGCTCGACGAACTGGAGCCGGTGATCGGCAAGCTGTTGGGCGATGTGTCGAACGGACGGCTGGCGGTTCGCGCGGGGCTGCCGGAGCTGCGTTCCAAATTTTTGCAGGACACGCTCGGCCGAAGAATCGGAGCGACGGAAATCCGGACGAAATGGGAAAGTTATTTTGAAGATTGGAAACCGGGCAGTTTGTACATCGCGGTGTTCTCGATCGACCGTTACAAGGAATGGGCCGACCGCTACGAGGAAGAAGACCGGCGGCTGCTGCATTATGCCATGGAGAATATCGCGCTGGAACGGCTCGGAAACGGATGGAAAACAGCCGGCGCCCGCGAGGAGCGGGACAGCCTGATTCTGCTGCTTCAACCGGAGCAGCCGGAAGCGTCGGCCGCCGAGAGCGCGGCGGAAATCGTCCGCACGCTGAAAGAATTTCTCGGCGTGTCGGTCTCGGCCGGTTGGTCCGGTCCGGCCGCAGGCCCCGGCAGCCTGCCGCTCGTCTACGAGCAGGCCGTCGGCGCGCTGAACGAGCGGCTGTACGCAGGCTGCGGCCGCATCCACGCTTACGAATACGCGGAGCGGCGGACCCTGCCGACCGAAGAATGGGCGAACACCTTTATGGAAGCGCTGGAAGCCGGAGAAGAGCAGCGGTCGGTCGGCCTGGTTCGCGGCTGGCTGGAAAGTTTGAAGCGCGATCCCGCCCGGCCGGAGGACGTGTACGACGCAGCGGATCGGCTGCTGCGGCGAATGATCCGCTTCTGCGCCGAACGCGGCTGGCCGTTGGAGAGAGAATTGGGCGATTATACGCGCCGTCAGGCGCAGACGCTGGACCTGAACGAGCTGGGCAATCTGCTGGAACGTCAGGCGCTGAGAATCTCGGAAGCTGCCGCCGAGCGAAGATCGTCGAGAGAGCGGCGTTTGACCGACGAGATGAAAACTTATATGCGGGACAATCTGCCCTGCAATATCGGGGTGCAGGATGTGGCGGAGCATGTGGGCATGGGCGTGTCTTCCGTCAGTTCGATGTTCAAGGAAGAAACGGGCGCGACCGTCTACGAGTATCTGACGCAGATCCGGATGGACGCGGCATGCGAGCTGCTGGCAAACGGCGGCCTCAAGATCGTCGAAATCGCGCAGCGGGTCGGGTACCAGAACGAGAACAGTTTTATCCGCGCTTTTCGCAAGCTGAAAGACGTGACGCCGGGCAAGTACAGGGAGACGCACAAAGCGATGCGCAGATCCTCCGGCGAATATGCAGATCCTGCAAAGGCCGAGGAATAGCGTTTTTGCGGGCCCGATGGAAGAATGAACGATTGTCGCGGAACGCCGCCGGGGCCTACACTTTGGTCAGCGGCACACACCGGAGTTCCCCGAGCCGAGCGTTCGATCTTCCCGAGAATCCTTCTTGTGAAAAAAGTCGCAAGGAAACGGAGAGTGCGAAGATGAACCGATTCACAGGGAAACGAACGGGATACGCCGCAGCCGCGGCCGTTCTGGCGCTGGCGCTGATCGCGGGATTATGGACCGCGTTTCGGCCGGGCGAACCGGATAAGCGGGCGGCGGAAGGATTTCCGCAAAAGCCGATCACGCTGATCGTGCCGTATTCGGCCGGCGGCGGGACCGACACGATGGCCCGGGCGCTCGCCAGATCGGCGGAGCGCGAACTCGGGCAGCCGGTTACGGTCGTCAACCGGACCGGCGGAGGCGGAGCGGTCGGCTTGATGGAAGGAGCCGAAGCGCGGCCCGACGGTTACACCGTTACCTTTATGGTATCGGAGCTTACCATTCTGCCGCATCTGGGGCTGCTGCCGATCACGTACCGGGATTTCAAGCCGATCGCGCAGACCAGCTTCGATCCTTCGGCCATCACGGTCCGGGCCGATGCCAAGTGGCAAACGGCCGCCGAATTTCTGGCCGATGCCAAAAGCCATCCGGGCGAGATCAAGATGGGCAATGCCGGCACCGGCAGTATCTGGCATCTGGCGGCGGTGACGCTGGAGCGGGGAACGGGCGCGCAGTTCCGCCATATTCCCTACGAAGGAGCGGGCCCGGCCGTATCGGCGCTGCTCAGCGGATTCGTCGACGCCGTGCCGGTCAGTCCGGCGGAGGTCAAGACGTATGTGGAGGAAGGCCAACTGCGGACGCTGGTCGTCAACGCCGACGAACGTTCGAAAGCGCTTCCCGACGTGCCGACGCTGGAGGAAGCGACCGGCATGAGGACGGATTTTGCCGGAACGTTCCGGGGACTGGCCGTGCCGTCCGGCACGCCGGACCCGGTAGCCGCCGTTCTTGAGCACGCTTTCATCGAAGCGGCGCAGAGCGGCGGATTCCGGAGCGAGATGGAAGCAAGCGGGCTCGGACTCCGGGTCCGCAGCGGAAAAGAGTTCGAAAAGCAGCTGCAAGAAAGTCACGACCGATTTGCCGAGATGATTCCGGAGCTTGGGCTCAGCCGGAATTAACGGCGAAACGGAACATCCGAAATCGAGGAAGGTGCACAAAGATGAAAATCAAACAAACGATCGACAAAATTCCCGGCGGCATGATGCTGATTCCGCTGTTTCTGGGGGCGCTGATCCATACTCTTTGGGGAGGAGCGGGCGCATATTTCGGCTCATTCACCAACGGTCTGATGACCGGAACCGTGCCGATTCTCGGCGTCTGGTTCTTCTGTATGGGCGCTTCGATCGACGTCCGGGCAACCGGCACGGTTCTGCGCAAGTCCGGCACGCTCGTACTGACCAAGATCGCCGTCGCCTGGGTAGTCGCGCTGATCGCGATGCAGTTCCTGCCGGTCGGCGGGATCGAAAAAGGCTTCTTTGCCGGTCTGTCCCTGCTCGCGCTGATCTCCGCGATGGATATGACCAACGGCGGCCTGTACGCGTCGATTATGCAGCAGTACGGTTCCAAAGAAGAAGCGGGCGCATTCGTGCTCATGTCGCTGGAATCCGGACCGCTGGTCACGATGCTTATCCTGGGCAGTACCGGTCTGGCGGTGTTCGAACCGCATGCGTTCGTCGGCGCCGTGCTTCCTTTCCTCGTCGGCTTCGCGCTCGGCAACCTGGATCACGATCTGCGCGGCTATTTCGGTAAAGCCACGCAGACGCTCATTCCGTTCTTCGGCTTTGCGCTCGGCAGCTCGATCGATCTGACCGTGATCTGGAAAACGGGCCTGCTCGGCATTCTGCTCGGCCTGTTCGTCATCGTCGTAACCGGCATTCCGCTGATGCTGGCCGACCGCTTTATCGGCGGAGGACGCGGCACCGCCGGCCTGGCCGCTTCCAGCACCGCCGGAGCCGCCGTCGCCAACCCGATGATCGTCGCCACGATGAAGCCGGAATTCATGCCGGCCGCCGAAGCGGCCACCGCGCTGGTCGCCGCTTCGATTATCGTCACCTCGATTCTCGTGCCGATCCTGACCGCCTACTGGGCGGGCTACGTCGCCAAGAAGAAAGGCGCCTCGCCGGGAGAAACGCCGTCCGGCCAGGTTCCGGGCATGGTCGACAAGCCGGCCTGATCGGCCCGCGGCCGCACAGTTCCTCTGGCTCGTCGGGCTGTGCGCGGACGCAGCCTGACAAGACGCACAAACAAGCCCCTCCCGAATCGGGAGGGGCTGTTCTCGTTTACCGGTTTTGCGCCAGTAGGCATATCAGTCACTTTTCTCGATCAAAAGCAGGATTTCGCTTAGTCGAGACAAGCTTTTAAGACAGCGGTTCGCCTTCAAACGCTTTGATCTCCGGCGCGGCGGTCAGGTACTGTCCGGCTTTGGCGACGAAGGAAGTGAAGTGTTCGCTCTGGTTGTGGATGCCGGTCGCTTCGCGGTCGCGCCACAGCTCGACCATCGTGTAGACGTGCTCGCGGTCGACGGACTTGTGCAGGCTGTACGAGATATTGCCTTCTTCCGCCTGCGAGGCGGCGATCAGCGGTTTCAGATCGTTGACGAAAGCTTCTTCTTTGGTCGGATCGACCTGGAATTCGGCGTGTACGATAATCAATGGAATCTCTCCTTTTTATTTATCTCCACTCGGTCGTGCGTTCCACGTTCAGGCGGGCCGAAGAGTGGCCGGCTTTCTCCGCTTTGCCGATCGAGATCAGCATGACCGGAACGTTGCGCTCCGGATCGAGTCCGAACGCTTCGGCGATCCGGTCTTTCTCGTAACCGCCGATCGGGTTGGTGTCGTAACCGTGCGCGCGGGCGACCAGCATGAACTGCATGGAGACCAGTCCGGCGTCGATCAGCACGGAATCGCGCTTCGTGTCGACCGGCATCGCGTCGAACAGCGGCAGGTAAGCGGCGAGCTGCTGTTCTTTGACGTCGCGCGGCATATAGCCGAGTTCGACGGCTTTGTCGAAGATTTCATGCGCGTAATCGGTGAATCTCAGATCGCCGAATACCGCCACGACAGCGGAGGAAGTCTGAACCTGGTTGCCGTTGAACTTGGCGAGCGGCAGCAGTTTCGCTTTGGCTTCCGGACTTTCGATCACGACGAAGCGCCACGGCTGCATATTGACCGACGAAGGCGCCAGAGTCGCTTCTTCGAGCATCTCGGTCATTTCTTCGCGGCTGATCTTGACGGACGAATCGTAATAGCGCACCGAACGGCGGCTTTTGATGACTTCCATGAAATCCTGTACTTTTTGAACGTTGCTCATGATATGAACTCCTTCTCGATTCGAATGTATGGTTGTAAAAGGTCGAACGTATTAAAGAGACTCGGCGTTGCTTTGCAGCCGCTCCAGCATGTCGGCGAGCTGTTTGCGTTCTTCCGGGCCGAAACCGTCCAGAAGCTGCTCGACCAGACGGGACTTCTCCTGGATATAGCCGTCGATATGCTCGCGGCCCTGCTGCGTCAGGCGTACCAGCGTAACCCGATTGTCTTCGGGACTGCTGCGCCGGCTGACGAATCCGCGGCTCTCAAGCTGCTTGAGATGCCGGGTTACGGCCGCGCCGTCGATACCGAGCAGCTTCTGGAGCGACGTCTGGCCGATCTCTTCGGCGGCGAACAGTTCCTGCATCAGGCGGAAGCGCGAAGCGCTGATTCCCGCGCAGCCGCTAAAAGCGGACCCGAGCCGATTGTTCAGCAGTTGAAGGCGTTCAAGGACACAATAGTCTTCCCGATTGGATTCAATCATCCGTACAGCTCCTTTCCGCTCTATATCGTTGATCCCTCAATCATTGACCCGTCAATCATTGACCCCTCAACGAATATAAACTACTTTTTTCTAAAAAACAAGTATCTATCGAAAATTAAGCGAGAAAATTTGAAACGCAGATATTAAAAATGCGTATATCCGCTTATAATCAGGGCAAACGGCAAACGAAATCATCCGCTCCCAGACCCGCACACCGTTGAATCCGCAAACCCCCAAATCGAGAGGAGAAATTCACATGCAAGATCCAAACCGGAATCCGGGTTACCCGCAGGGCGATCCGCAGGACGTCGAAGCGAACAAAACGATCGCCGCGCTGTCTTACATTTTGTTCTTCCTGCCGCTGCTGGCCGCGCGCGATTCGCGCTTTGCCATGTACCATGCCAACCAGGGCCTGCTGCTTCTGCTGGTGCTCGTTGCCGGCAACTTCGTGCTCAGCCTGATTCCGTTCATCGGCTGGATTCTGCTTCCGCTGTTTAACCTGGCCGGCTTCGTTTATGTGATCCTGGGCGTGCTCAACGCGGCCGGAGGACGGGTTCAGCCGCTGCCGCTGATGCCGAATATCGAAATTCTGAAGTAAGCCCGGAATAAAGCGCCGGGATCGGGTATAGTAAAAAGAAAACCCGGACGCGCGGCGCAACGATCCGCGGGCGTCGGCAGGAGGAGTCAACGTGAGCGAAGAACAGGGCGCGGAAACGACCGCGAAGCAGGTAGCGGAGTGGATGGTCCAGGAGATCCGGTTCCGCGGCATTTTGAGACAGGAAGAAGCGATCGACTATGTGCGAACCCACTTCGGCGAACAATTCGTATTCGTCAACGAGAACGGCAACGCTTCGCTGGAAAAAGAAGTGAAGAAAGAGTTCCGCAAACTGCACCGCGGACGGATTGCCTGGGATCGGGACGGGTTTATGTGGGGATGGACGTGAAACGAAGAAGCCGCCGGATGGTTCCGGCGGCTTTTGGTTGTTCGGGAATTTCGGGATAAAAGGCAAGGGCGCCGGGAGTTTTCGTTTCGGTCGCGTGTTGAAACCAGGAAGTTTGATTAGATTTCAGTGGAATCTTCCCGGTTTCAAAGGCGAACGCCAGGTCTCCTACACGAAATCTCCCTCTGCCCAAGCAACTTTTTCCAAGCTGAAATTCGATAACAACAAAGCCGCCGGAAACGGGCGGCTTTTCTTTTTTTAGAGAAAGAAGAAGGGCGGGGAGCGCAAGAGAAACCAAAAATATCGGTTAGAGGAGAAAATCCGGGTTGACCGGACACCTTTTGGTGTCTTATAATGAAAAGGACACTAAAAGGTGTCTTATAGTGGGCGAATCCAGGGACGAAGGGAGATGGAAAATGAGTTTTCTCACGGATAACTTAATCCCTATTTTCAAAAAAAGAGAATTGGCGTTCAGGGAAAGGTACAGGGAAGCGGAAGATGTGTATACGTTTGTGTTCGACAAAGACAAGGACTTGAGCTGGAAAGCGGGGCAGTACGGTTTGTTCAGCATTAAGCATAAAAAGATCAAAAAAGGCACGAAGCCGTTCAGTCTTTCTTCCGCTCCGGCGGAGGATGCGGTCAGGATCACGACGAAGATCGCGGGGGAGCCGAGCGAGTTCAAGCAGGCGCTGCTGGAGATGGAGCGGGGCACCAAGATCGGGATGAGCGGTCCGCTCGGGCCTTTTTATCTCAAAGACCGCGGCCCGGCGCTGTTTGTGGCGGGAGGAATGGGAATTACGCCGTTTCGGTCGATCATCAAACAGCTGCATCTGACGGGAACCGGCGCGGGCATGTCGGTGCGTCTTCTTTATCTGGACGGCGAAAAGTCGTATATTTATCGAAGCGAACTCGGCGAGAAGGCCGGCGATTCCCCGATCAGCGTAAGCTATCTGGCATCGAGGGACGAGCTGTACGGGGAGATCGACGAGTATGCCGCGCTGCACGAAGACGGGAAATATTTTGTCGCGGGGCCCAGGTCCCTGGTAGACGCCGTTTCCGTTTATTTGCAGACGAAAAAGGTGCCCAAACGAAATATCGCGAAGGATGCTTTTTTCGGGTACTGAGCGTCGATCGGCAGGCCTTTGGAACGGCGAGGAAAGAAACGGAGTTATCGAGAGAGTATGGTGGATGAACACAACCGTTTGCGAGACGTATTCGACGCGATTGCCGATCCTACGAGGCGGCGGCTGATCCGCCTGCTGGCGGAATCCGCGGAGGTACCGCTGCACGAACTGACCTCGCAGTTTGAGATGGGCCGGACGGCCGTGTCCAAACATCTGACCGTGCTGAAAGAAGCGGGACTGGTGCTGGACCGGAAAGTCGGCAGGGAAACGCGGTTTCGGCTGAACGCCGCTCCGCTGAAAGAAATCGAAGATTGGGTCGGCTTTTACCGCCGGTACTGGAATGCGAATATGGCCCGTTTGGGCCGATTGTTGGAGGAGGAAGAAGAATGAGCCTTGCATTGACCATGGATTTTCAGTTTAAAACGACGCTTGAGAAAGCCTGGGACGCCCTGACCGATTCGGACAAGCTGGCGAAGTGGATCACGGATAACGATTTTAAACCGGAGGTGGGGCACCGCTTCCGGTTCCGCCATCAGCCTTCCGAATACTGGGACGGCCTTGTGGACGGCGAAGTGTTGGTCGTCGAAGCGCCGAACCGGCTGTCGTATTCCTGGGCGACCGGCGACGAGCGGCATACGGTGACCTGGACGCTCGAAGACCTGGGAGACGGCAGCGTAAACCTCCATCTCGACCAGACCGGCTTCACCAACGTCCAGGGTCTCGAAGGCGCCAGATACGGCTGGAGCGGCTGGTTTGAAAAGTTCGAACAGGCTCTGGAAGCCTAAACCTAAAGGCGTCCGCGCTCTGCAAGGAATTATTGGCGGAGCCTTTATCGCGCAGCCGGTATTTTCAATTCAAAAGACATTAAAAGACCGCCGGGTTTCGGCGGTCTCACGTGTCGTGAAAGTCTGATTTTGAGCAAAATAAAAGAGCG
Source organism: Saccharibacillus sp. CPCC 101409 (assembly GCF_030518235.1). Classification (GTDB taxonomy): domain Bacteria; phylum Bacillota; class Bacilli; order Paenibacillales; family Paenibacillaceae; genus Saccharibacillus. The sequence goes on from NZ_JAULSA010000008.1 coordinate 231,783, forward strand.
GAGGGAGAAATTCAGTGAAGGAGCGATAGCGTTCGCCTTTGAAATCGAGAAAATTCCACTTTAATTTAATCTTTTTTCTCGATTTCAACACGCGACCGGAACGAATTTCTCCCGCAGCGCTTAAGCTTCTCTTGCGAATAGGACTTTCTCTACACTCTGACCGCCGAATTTCGGCGGTCTTTTAATCGTCCACTCACATCGTCCGAAAGCGCACATAGAAAGCTGTGCCTTCCGTGCCGGTGGATAGGTCGATGGAAGCGCCGTGTTTGTTGGCGATGCTGAAACAGATCGCCAGGCCCAGGCCCGAGCCGTTTTCCTTGGTCGTATAGAACGGCTTCCAGATCTGCTCCACCACTTCGGCCTGAATGCCGGGACCGTTGTCTTCGATCACGAGCACCGCGCGGCCTTCCTGCATATACGTCTTGATCTGAATCCAGCCGTTATCGCCGGTCGCTTCGAACGCGTTGCGCACCAGGTTGAGGATGAGCTGTGTGATCTGTTTGCTGTCCACTTCGATCGAATCCACCGCCGTCAGATGCGTGGTGATGATCTTGCCGGTGACGGAAGCGTCCGCTTCGAGCAGCGGCTGGATTTTGCGGATCAGGTCGTTCAGGTTCTCGCGCTTGAGCTGCACCATATGGTCTTTGGCGAGCGACAGGAATTCCGTGATGATCTGGTTGGCGCGGTCGAGTTCCTCGATCATGACCTGGAGATAAGCCGGTTCGAGCGTGTTCTTGCCCTGCATCAGCATTAATTGAAGGAACCCGCGTACGGTCGTCATCGGATTGCGCACTTCGTGCCCGATCCCGGCGGCGACTTCCCCGACCAGATGCAGTTGGGACAGACGCTGAAGCTCGTGTTCGTACTGCTTGTGCTCGGTCAGATCGCTGATCATGGTCAGCAGCAGCAGTTCGCCGTTGAAGTCCAGGCGCACGGTGCGCAGAATACAGATTTTTTCCTCGCCGGCTTCGTTCGTAAACGTGACTTCCCGGCTGATGCCTTCGGGCGCGGTCGTTTTCTCGTCGGGCTCGGGGATTTGCAGCATCAGCTCGTTGCGGCGGATCAGCTCGTCGTAGCGGGTATCGAGATCGCGCCGCGTAATGCCGAGCAGGATCAGGAACGCGTCGTTGGCTTCGATCAGCTCGTGTTCGTCCACCGTCGTAATCAGCATCGGGTGGGGACTGGCGGCGAAAATTGCGGCGAACCGGTTCTCGGAAGAAGACAGGAACCGGTTCGTTTCGGACAGCATGTTGTTCTGCCGGCTCAGCTCTTCGATCGCGCCGATGCGTTTGAACGCGTGCACGAGATGCTGCGCCACCAGATGCAGCATCTCAAGCTCCGCCGGTCCGAACCGGTCCGCCTGGCGCGAACCGAATCCCAGGGCGAAAGGACGTTCCGTCTCGATCGTCATCGGGAAACAGGCGTAACGCCGAAGGCCCATCTGCCGCAGGATACGTCCGTTGAAATCGGTCGTCTCCTGCACTTTTTCGCAAATATAAGGCTGCTGCGACGCAATCACCGTTCCGCAGATGGTCTGTCCCTGGTCGAGCGACAGCAGCGCCGCGGCTTCATCTTCCGTTACGCCCCTGTGGTGGATCAGCTGGAGACGGTAAGGAAAGCGTTCCTCGACCCAATAGTTCAATAAAAGATCCAGGCTGAAATGCTTGCTCAGGCAGTCGAAAACGTCCGACAGGAGCTGCGCGGGGGTCTCGCTCGACAGCATGGCGGGCATCAGCTCGGTCAGTACCTCGTATTTAAGCCCAAGATCGGTCTGCGGATTCAACGGGTTTCACCTCATTAAATAGTCATTCTTAACAATATACCAATTATACCATTCGTTAGGGAGGAAGAGTAGGGATGAAAAAGCAGACTTCCATAAAATAAAAACATAAAAATCAAGAAAGAGATTTTAATGTAAAAAAGATTCTACATGAAACGCCTAACGATTTCGATAATGAAACAGAGGAGGACGAAAGAAAAAGCTTGAAAATATTTTGAAAAAGGCTGAAAAACCGGTTGTGTTCATCGGCGAGTGTGATATAATTCTCTTCAGTACCGAATGACCGAAATGTTTTTCTGGTCAGTTCGGGTCGCTTGGTCGACATACAGAGGGAAATCAAGGCAAAAGGAAAGGAGCAATGACCCGGCGATGTTGAAATCGGAATGGTTGAATATTTTGAAGCACCGCATGACGATGCTGACCGTGATCGCGATGCTGTTGGTCCCCGGGCTGTACGGCCTGTTTTTTCTGTCGGCTTACTGGAATCCATACGGCCACACGGACCGTTTGTCCGTTGCCGTCGTCAATCTGGACGAAGGCACGAAATACGAGGGCAAGCAGCTCGACGTCGGCAAGGATTTTGTCGACGGGCTGAAGGATAACGATTCTTTCAAGTGGGTCCAGGCCGATCGTCAAGGCGCCATGGCCGGCTTGAAGGACGGAGACTACATTATGGTGATCGAGCTTCCGGAGAATTTCTCCGAGAACGCTTCGACCCTGTTGAACGCCGATCCGAAGAAAATGGATCTCAAGTATTACACGAATGCCGGCATGGGCTATTCGTCGGCGCAGATCGCCAAGTCGGCGATCAAGGAAGTCAACGAGGAGATCGCCGAGCAGGTCACCAAAGAATACGCGACTACGGTATTCGACAGCCTGAGCGAGCTGGTCGACGGATTGAAAGACGCCGACGACGGCGCGAAGAAGCTCGACGACGGCGCTTCCGACCTGTCGGACGGCTCGCAGAAGCTGACCGACAACCTCAAGAAGCTGGCGGAAAGCAGCGTATCCTTCCAGGACGGAGTCGGCGATCTGAAAAGCGGCGCCGGCACGCTGAGCACCGGCATCGCGAGCGCGGCCGCAGGCGCGGTTACGCTGAACGACGGAGTCGGAAGCCTCTCCGCAGGCGCGCAGAAGCTGAGCGGAGGCATCGGCACGCTGTCGTCGGGCGCGACGAAGCTCGATGACGGACTGGGCACGTTGTCCACGGGCGCCAAGAAGCTCGATAACGGACTGGGCACTTTGTCTTCCGGCGCGAAGAAGCTCGACGACGGGCTCGGCACGCTGTCGACCGGCGCGTCCAGCCTGCAAAGCGGAGCGGAGAAGCTCGATACCGGATTGACGCAGCTCAAGAGCGGAGCGGATACGCTGCAGGGCGGTTCGCAGAAGCTGGAAAGCGGCGCGGAGCAGTTGAACCGGGGGCTCGGCCAATCGAGCGCCGGTCTCCAGCAGCTTCAAGAGCAGCTCGGTCCGTTTGCAAGCGGTTTGGACCAGCTCAACACGGCTGTGCAGGGATTGGGCTCGCAGGCTTCGGCCGCGGCTGGGCAGCTGGGCGCGGCGCAGGAGCAGCTTGAATCCAAAGCGGCCGCGATCAAGAAGCAGCAGGAAGCGATGGCCGCTTACATTCAGGGCAGCTCCACGATTCCGGATGCCGATAAGCAGCAGCTGCTGGGCATGATGGCGGCGGCCGCTTCCGGTTCGGGCGACGCATCGCCGTCCGGCGGAGATTCGTCGTCGCAGATCCAGCAGTCGCTCGGACAGCTGGATCAACTGGCTTCGAGCGTCGGCCAATTGAACGACGGCGCGAAGAAGATCCAATCCGCGGTCGGCCAGCTGGCCGACGGTCAGCAGCAGCTCGCCCAGGGTTCTTCGGACCTGCTGGACGGACAGAAGCAGCTGACAAGCGGACTCGGCACCTTGTCCGAGAAGATCGGCGAAGCCGAAGCCGGCTCGAAGCAGCTGGCGGCCGGAGCGGGCAGCCTGGTCGACGGAGCCGGCCGGCTCAAGACCGGAGCGGGCAGTCTGGTCGACGGAGCCGGCCAGCTCAAGACCGGGGCGGACAGCCTGGTCAGCGGAGCCGGCCAGCTCAAGACCGGGGCGGACAGCCTGGTCAGCGGAGCCGGCCAGCTCAAGACCGGGGCGGACAGCCTGGTCAGCGGAGCCGGCCAGCTCAAGACCGGGGCGGACAGCCTGGTCAGCGGAGCCGGCCAGCTCAAGACCGGAGCGGACAGCCTGGCCGACGGCACGGGCCGTTTGCAAACGGGCTCGCAAAGCCTCGTGAGCGGACTCGGCCAGCTCAAGAGCGGCGGAGGCCAGCTGGTCAGCGGCCTGAGCAAGCTCGGCGGCGCGACGGACGAACTGAAAGACGGAGCTGATCAGCTCGCCGACGGTTCGGTTACGCTGAACAACGGCATCGGCGATCTGAAAGACGGCACGAACGAGCTGTACACTTCGCTCAGTGACGGCGTCAAGGAAGCGGGCGACGTCAGCTCGGACGACAAAACGTACGATATGTTCGCGCAGCCGACCGAACTCCAGCACGAAGACGTGCACGATATCACCGATTACGGCGAAGGCCTGGCGCCTTACATGATGACGATCGCCCTGTTCGCGGGCGCGCTCATGTTCTCGTCGGTCTACCCGCTCAAAACGCCGCAAATCCGGCCGAGATCCGGCTGGAGCTGGTTCCTGAGCAAATTCAGCATCATCCTGTTCATGGCGGTGCTGCAATCGGCGATTCTGGACGCGGTGCTGATCGGAATCGTGGGTCTGCAGGTCCAGAGCGTCTGGCACTTCTACGCGATTACGTTCGTGCTCAGCCTGACGTTCCTGTCGCTGTTGTTCCTGCTATTCGCGGCGCTGGGCAAAGTCGGACAGTTTATCGCGTTCCTGATCCTGCTGGCGCAGATCGGCGGCAGCGCGGGCACGTTCCCGAAAGTGCTGACGCCGGCGTTCTTCCAGGATATCAACCCTTATCTGCCGGCGACTTACGGTATCCGCGCGCTGCGCGAAGCGATCTCGCTCGGCAACGATTACGGATACTTCTGGACGCAGCTTGCGCATGTGGGACTGTTCGGCGTCGTGTTCCTGGCGCTCACGGTAATCGTGTTTATCGTCAGCAACAAACGCGTCAAAGACGGCAAGGAAGAGCCGCAGAACGCCGCTCCCGCAACCGTGTAAGCTCGTATTTCAAACAGCAAAAGAACAATTTCAGCTTCCCGCGGACGAATGCCTTTCGGTTTCGGACGCCGCGGGGAGCTTCTCTTTTTTTATGCGCTTTTTCAAATCAGGCGGCGGGGAAAGGAGTAATCGGCATGGAAAACAAAAAACGGCGCATTCTGGAAGCGGCCATGCTTTGTTTCGAGCGCTTCGGATTCCGGGGAACGACGATCGGGAGCGTAGCGAAAACGGCGGGAATGAGCAAAAGCGGGATCTACGATTGTTTTGAAAACAAAGAAGCGCTGCTGCAGGAGATCGTGCGGGGCATTCTCGGCGAACTGGTGGAGGAGACCGAACGGGCGGTGCGGGCGGGCCGTCCGCTGCGCGACGATATCGAAACGACGTTCGACGCCGTGATCGCGCTGCGCGGCCGCCATCGCCTTCTGGTGGGCATCTATCGCGAGGCGCGGGTATTCGGCACGCAGGGCGTGGTGGATATGCGAAAAACCCTCGAAGAGGGCGTGGTGAGCTATATCGAAGGGCTGGTGCGGCGTCACGAGGAGCGTGGCGAACAGTTTCGCCTGCCGGCGCGGGTAATCGCTTTTCTGGTCTACCGCGTGTATTTGCAGCTGATTTACGATTGGGAAGATCTGTACGAGCCGCTGCCTCCGGAACAAATCAAAGCCGCGCTGAAGTCGTTCGCCCTGTGAAAATGAACGGGCGTAAACGGTTCGCGCGGCTTCAGGCTTCGGCTTTGTACGTATAGGCGAGCGGAGCGGCTTCTTCTTTTTCCTGATAAAAAGCATTGATAAAAAGCTGGGCGTAGTACGGGTCCCACTGGGTGCCTTTGCCGTCCGAAATAATCGAGATCGCTTTCTCCAGCGGCATGCCGCTCCGGTACGGGCGATCCGAGGTCATGGCGTCGAATGCGTCGGCCACCGCGATAATCCGGCCGAATACCGGAATATCCTTCCCCGCCAGCCCGTCGGGATAGCCGCGTCCGTCGTAGCGTTCGTGGTGGGAACGCACGCCCGGCAGCAGCGGAGCCATCATCTCGGCCGGTTCGACTCTTTTGAGAATCTCTTCGCCGAGGATGGAGTGCTTCTTGATCTGTTCGAATTCTTCGTCCGTCAGCCGTCCGTCTTTGAGCAGCACGCTGTCGCGGACGCCGATCTTCCCGATATCGTGCAGCAGCGCCGTTTTGTTGAGCAGGTCCAGTTCTTTGTCGGAAAGTCCGGCTTCGCGGCCGATCAGCAGCGAATATTCGGAAACGCGCTGCGAGTGGCCGGCCGTATACGTATCCCGGGCGTCCAGCGCCGCGGCGAGCGTCGAGAAATAACTTTGCAGCAGCTGTTCGTTGACGCGCTCGCGCTGGGACAATCCCTGCACCATATGGTTGAAGCCGGAGACGAGCCGCGAAAATTCATCCGAGTACAGATCGGAAGCGCGCACGTCGAGGTCGCCCGTTTGGACGGCGCGCAGCGCTTTTTCCAGATTGCCGATCGGCTGGCGCACGCTGCGGCTCAAGAGCCACGCTCCGAGCGACGAGAAAAAGACGCCGAACACGAGAATGAGCGACGCCCACTTCCAGTAATCTTCGATCAGCGGCGAATGCGTGACCGTCAGCCGGATCTGCGTCGCGAGCACGAAGAAGAACAGCGGAAACGTGCCGATGGAGAAAGCGCTGAGCTGAAACTTGCGCTGCGTCGATACGATCACCCGGCCGTCGAGCGAGACGCGGATACCGTATTCCCGGCTGCCCATTTCGCTCACGTGCTGGAGCAGCGGGCGGATTGCCTGGTCGGTCAGAAAATATTCGACGAGCGCGTGCATCCCGGCGACCAGAATAGCGCCGGAGCAGGCGATGCCGATATAGGAAACGGGCAGATCGATCCAGCCCCGATGAATAAACAGCAGCGATAACGCGACGGCCGGAATGGACAATCCGAGCAGATGCGGCCCCATGATGCGCAGGACCGACAAAGCGGGCAGCCGGTGAATCTGCACGTAAGCGTCGCGGATCTGGTCCGGCGACGGCCGTTCGGCGAGAAACAGGGCGCGGATCGGTTTGACCTGGCGGCTGAACGTCAGCAGTTCAAGCGAGACCATGAAGAGGAACGAAACGAGCAGCACGACAAAGATGCGGTCGAATCTCCCGATCGTCAGCTGGAGCGCCGACGAGATAACGGCTCCGCCCACGCACAGGACCGCCAGCACCGACCCGACGATATAATTGCGGACGAGCCGGCGTAAGAACTGCCGGTATTCGTTCATTTCAAGTTCCTCATTTCCGTAAGACATTGATCTGCGGGCGCAATGGGCGATCCGCAAGACATTGATCCACTTTTGTTATCGGCCGGATCGGGAATGATTGTTACAGCGGACCGGTTTCGCGGAAGCGGGCGAGGAGGGAAAACGGAAAGAAAGCCGGCCCGGGAGCGGCGGAAGAAAAAGGGCCGGACGGGAATCAGCGATAGTTTTCGACGCTGGCCATCAGGGCGCGGATCGATTCGTTCAACTGGCCGATCTGCTTCGGATCGAGTCCGCTCGATTCCAGCATCGCGGCGGGGATGCAGGCGGCGCGGTCCTGAAGCTCCCGGCCTTTTTCGGTAATGCGCACGGTGACGATGCGTTCGTCTTCCTGCGAGCGGCTGCGCTCCAGCAGGCCGGACGTTTCCATCCGTTTAAGCATCGGGGTCAGCGTGCCGGAATCGAGGCTGAGCAGCTGGCTGAGCTCTTTGATGCTGCTCTCCTGCTGGTCCCAGAGTACAAGCAGTACGAGATACTGCGGATATGTGAGGTTAAGCTCGTCGAGCAAAGGCCGGTACATGCGGAAAATAGCCCGCGAACAGGCATACAGCGAGAAGCAAAGATGAGAATCCAGGTTGTAACGCGATTCTTCCATGTCAGAGTACGGCTCCTTTCGGGTATAGGGAATATTCAATAGCATTTTATATTTTGTGCAACAAAATTGCAATAAATTATCAAGAAAAAAAGTAAATCAAGTTCATGTACTGCTATATTTCGGTAAAGTTCGACAAAAAATGAATGGTGGAGGGGAAAGCTGTCTTCTGGGAGGCCGATAAATGGATCGGGAAAGTCTGAAGTGCGGGAAAAGGCAGGGGAACGGCGGGAGAATTCCATTAGCATAAGCTTCCGAATCAGGCAGGTTCGAGTGGAATGAAAGATCGGGGAAAGGACTGGAGAAACAAAGCGAGCGGCAAGACGAATCTAAAATAGCTGCGTATATGCCCTTATTCAGGCTTGATCTTACGTTTTCGAGAAAATAACTGCGCTCATACAATTATTCCGAGCTTTTCCGCTTGGATTCGGCCTTTGGCACCCGAATAATTGCACCTGCGCCGCTATTTGAAGAAACCGAAGATTTTCGCCCCAAATAAGTGTACCTGTGCCGCTATTTTCTGTTTGGAACCCTAGGGCGTGTCTTCAAACCTGCCAATGTGCACCTTTTGCCCCCTTTTCGTTCTCCAATGAACCGTACCTCAAGCGTGTACGCTTCATTACCTAAAGCGCGTACGCTTCATTCAAAGGCAGCGTCACGTTCCCTTGACGTGCCCCGGCACGCCTTCGGAAAAGTTCCTTGCATCGAACGAAAATTCGGCCAAATCTGCTTCCATCGAGGTTTGAAGACACGCCTTACTCGGCTTTCTACACAGCCTGTGACGTTCTTCGAAAGTCTTTAACTCCTTCATGGAAACTCCGCCTCGGCTCTTCATGCCTTTTCCGGGGGAGGACTTCCCCGATACATCAAAAGCGGCCTCGCTGGGAAGGCCGCTGTCTTGCGGGGAGGTCAAAGACGATTGGCAGCTTGTCGAGATAGCGGCTATACAGTACTTAAAATAAATGAAGCAGGGTCGGTCGATTCAATCGACGGAAGGGGCCTGGTTGCGGCCTTGCCAGCCTTTGACGCGGCTGTGCAGGTATTCGAAATCGCCGCGGAGGCGTTCGCGGACGGATTCTTCCTGTTCGAACGAGTCGCGGTTGGCGCGTTCGCGGAGTTCGGCGCGGACTTTCTCGCGGATCGAATCGTTCGGCGTTACGGCGTGCAGCGGGCCGAGTTTTTCTTCCCAGCCGGCCAGGATCTCGTCGGCGTTCATGACTTCGTAGGCGACGAGGGCGGCGTCTTTGCGCACGGCGGCGCTGGCGCCGAGCGAATTCAGCCGGCTGCTCAGGCTGATCTCGCTGTGTTCGCGCACCAGCGCGAGCAGCGCCCACTCGTTGTCGTTGAGCTTGGCCGCGATCGCTTCGAGGATGCCGGATTCTTCGACGATCCGGTTGGCGTTCAGGTCGGCGTCCAGCAGGGCTCCGGCGTAACCGCCGATGATCCGGCCGATCGGGCCGGCGACCACTCTTACGACGGAATCGATCAGGTCGTACGTCAGATGGCCGGTGTCGTCTCCGGTAAACCGGATATCTTGCTCGGGTACGATCTCGCCGGAGAGCCTGCGCAGCACCGCGGCCTGCAGCACCGAGTATTCGTCCGTCACCGGACGTTCCCTGAACCTTTCCACCACCGCGTCCAGCGGCTCCTGCTGCTTGAATGTGATGAATACGATATTGTCCATTTGGCTTCCCACCCTTTCGTCCGTCCCGGTCATGCCGGATTGCCGGACTTTTATACTTACACTATAAAGTCATTTTTTGCGTTTCAATCATGGACTGTACTAAAATAGACAGGAGTCCGCAGGACCCGGATAGCGGCGGAAATCAAGGGATTTATCCCGGTAAAAAGACAATCCGGAAAAAGAATGCCCAATCCGGCGAGGAGGATTGTAATGGGGTCGAAAAATTTGGCGGGAATCTCGCTGATTATTATGGCGGCGGGCTTTGTGGCCTGTCTGTTCCTGCCCGAGAATACGTGGACGTTTATTCTGGTCGGCGGTTTTGAAGCCGGTCTGGTCGGCGGTCTAGCCGACTGGTTTGCGGTAACGGCGCTGTTTCGCCATCCGCTCGGGATTCCGATCCCGCATACGTCGCTGCTGCTGAAAAACAAAGAGCGGATCGTCTCGTCTCTGGTCTCGGCGATGGAGAACGAACTGCTCAACAAAGACAGCATCACGCGGCAGCTTCGCAAGCTCAATCTGGTGCGGGGAGCGGCTTCCATGCTGACGCGCACGATGGCCCGCAAGCGGACCCGGCAGCAGGTGCTGGATTATACGGCGGAACTGATCGCCAAGCTGCCGCTGGAAAAAGCGATCGAACCGGTGCGCGAAGCCGCGGCGAATTACGTCCGCGGAGCCGACGCGGCCGGGCTGGCGGATCGCGCGCTGACCAAAGTGCTGAACGACGGCTACGAAGTGCAGCTGTTCGATTACGCGCTGGGCGAAGCCAAGAAATGGGTCGAGCGCCCGGAAACCAAAGATACGATGGGCGTGCTGGCGCTGGAACAGCTGTCGAGCGCCAAAGTCGGCGGTTTCACCGGCTTTGCGTTCCAGGCGTTTGCCGGCATGGTCAATGAAGACAAGCTCGGCACCATGATCCAAACGATGCTGCGCGCCGGCATCGACTCGCTGCTCGATCCTTACGGCGAGCAGCGGCTGGCGATCCTGCGCGAAGTGCGCGTCAAGCTGTTCGAAGCGGCCGGCGACGAAGAAAAGCTGGAGTATGTGCGCGGCCAGGTGCTGGAAGTGCTGTACGAAGAAAGCACCACGGCGTTTATCCGCGAGAACCTGGAGCGTCTTCGCGAATTCGCCCTGGCGAAAACGGCGGAGGAGCGCGGGCGGGGCGGCAGGCTCGTGTTCCGGTTGTACGCGGCGGTCGTGCGCGGCCTGGCCGCCGAACCCGGACGGGTCGAAGGCTGGGAAGAGCAGGTGCGCGGCGCGGTCGTGCAGTTGGCCGAGAACAACCATTACCGGATCGGCAAGCTGGTGCGGGACAATGTGGACCGGATGGACGACAACCAGCTGGTGGAGATGCTGGAAGAAAAAATAGGCCAGGATATCCAGTGGATCCGGGTAAACGGAGCGGTGTGCGGCTTCGTCGTCGGCATCGTTTTGTCGCTGATCCGATTGATTTAATCGGCATTTTCACAAAAAAGTCGGGAATAAATTTCGACACGGAGTGCCAAGCCCGGCGGACATGCGCAAACGCGCGCCCGCCGGGCTTTTTAGCGAGCTTTCGAGCAAATCGAAAACGGTATTTTTAAGCGCGAAATAAAGGGATTATCTTGTTTTTTTGGCGTGGGAGGCAACTTTTACGAGTGTTTAAGCGTCAAAGAATCAGGGGAAATGATACAGAGACCGCACTTGCTTACATGAAGATGACTCAATCATTTCAACAGACCTGAAAGGGAAGGGAGAATGAACGATGAACAAGAAAATTAGTGCAGCTGTACTTGCGGGAGCGCTGTTGGTATCCGGGGGGATTCAACACTCTGCCAGTGCCGCAACCACCAACATTAAAGTATTTATCGACGGCGTCCAACTGAAAACGGCCCAGCCGCCGATCCTCCAGGGCAACCGCGCGCTTGCGCCTCTGCGCAGCATTTTCGAAGCGCTCGACGCCGACGTAAACTGGAACCAGAAAGCGAAGACCGTTACCGCCAAACGCGGCGGCGACACCATCTCGCTGAAGATCGGTTCGAAAACGGCTACCGTCAACGGCTCGACCGTGACGCTGGACGTGCCGGCATCCGTGGTCAAAGGCAGCACGGTCGTGCCGCTGCGCTTTATCAGCGAATCGCTCGGCCAGGACGTGAAATGGGATAAAGCCAATCTGAGCGTGTTGATTACGACTACGCCGGATCTGGTGGCTCCGACTTCCGTATCGGCGCGCAACCTCGGCCAATACGGCGACGGACGCGACCTCCAGGTTGCTTTCAACAAAGCTCCGGACGAAGCTTACGTGCAGCAGTACCGCGTATTCGTGGTGAAGTCCGAAAAAGCTTCTTCGTTCACTTCCGCCGCGGCAACTCAGGCTTCCAAAGCCAACAATTACACAGCCGCGCTGCCTACGGGTTCCAACCAGACGTTGAGCCTGTCGGCGCAGGCCAAAGATACGGACGGCGAAACGCTGAAATCCGGACAAGCTTACCAGGTATACGTGATGGCGGTAGGCAACGAATTCGCAAGCAACCAGGTTGTGCTGTCTACCGGTTCGTCGGCCGTTACGCTGAGCGGCGGATCGATTCCAAGCTCCGTGAGAGCAACCGACACGGGCGACAGCGGAGACGGACGCGACCTGACGGTTACGTTCAACAAAGCTTCGGACGAATCGAAGATTTCCGGCTACCGCGTTCTGGTCGTGAAGACCAGCGAAGCGGGTTCGTTTAATCTGTCGGCGGCCAACGCCGTAACGGATCAGAACGCGACGACGGTTGCCAAAGGCGCGGCTTCCCCCAGCGTAACGCTGACTGCGCAGTCCCGCGATACGTCCGGCAACCCGATCCAAAACGGCGTGCCGTATACGGTCTTCGTTCTGGGCGTGGACGCTTCGGGCATCGCATCCAACAACACGCTGTCGTCCGCTTCGGCTTCCGTAACCCTGAACACCGCGGGTTCGGACGTGTCGGCGACTAACGTGGCGGCGAGCGACATCAGCGACTACGGCGATGCTCGCGATCTGCGCGTAACGTTCAACAAAGCGGCAAACGAAGCGAATATCAGCCAGTACCGCGTAGTGGTGGTCAAAGATACGAAAGCTTCGAGCTTCAATATCAATTCGGCCAACGCGCTGAGCAGCGCCAACTACACGACGGTCAGCAAGACCGGCTCCAACCTGACGCAAACGCTGAACGCGGCGACTCGCGACAGCGACGGCGACGCCATCCGCAACGGCACGGCATACCGCGTATTCGTCCTGACGGTGGGCTCCGGCACATCGAGCAGCACGAACGTGCTGTCGTCCGCTTCCCAGGTCGTTACGCTGGGCGGCAACAACGTGGGCACGCCTTCGACTCCGGTGCTTAGCGATTCCGGCAATGCGGGCGACGGACGCGACCTGCAGGTAACGTTCAGCCGCGCTTCGGATGAAAGCAGCGTATCCGAGTACCGCGTGCTGATCGTAAAATCCGGCAGCGCGGGCAACTTCAACCTGGCATCGGCGATCAGCGTACCGTCGGCCAACTATACGCCGCTGTCCAAAACGGGCGGCAACCAGAGCATCTTCCTGAACGCCAACAGCCGCGACGTGAACGGCGAGCCGATCCGCGACGGCGTCGCTTACCGCGCATTCGTGCTGGCGGTAGGATCGAACGCTTCGAACGGCAACGCCAACTATGCGCTGTCCGGCGTATCGAACACGGTAACGCTGTCGACCAATAATTCGACTTCGCCGACTGTGACTAACGTAACGGCTGATGTAAACAGTTCGACAGGCAATGCGAGCGACGTTACCGTAACGTTCTCCCGTCCTTCGAACGAAGATTCCGTGAGCGGATACCGCATTCTGGCCGTGCCGGCCAGCCAGGCAGGATCGTTCACGCTGTCGAATGCCAATGCGACATCGAACTATACGACGGTCTCCAAGAACGGAACAGGACAGATTCGTCAGACTCTTAGCGCCAACAGTCAAGATGTAAACGGAAATACGATCGCAAACAACGGCACCAGCTACCGCTTCTTCGTCCTGACCGTATCGAACAACGGCGCCAACACGCTGTCGGGAAGCTCGAACGAAGTCTCGCTGAGAGAAGCTTCCGTTCAACCGGCGACCAACGTCAACGCTTCGGGCAACGGTCAAACGGCGACGGTAAGCTTCAGCAGACCGACGAACGATGCCAACATCGCTTCGTACCGCGTAGTGCTGGTTCCGAGTTCGCAGGCTTCCAACTTCACGGTAGCCAATGCGCAGCAGAGCGCGTACTCCAAAACTTGGAACGGAAGCAATGTAACGTTCGCCGTGAACAGCGACAGAGACGCTTACGGCAACGCGCTTCAAGCCAACACGCCGTACCGCGCATTCGTGCTTTCGGTAGCCAACGGCAATCAGGCGACAGGCAATGCGCTGTCCGACGCTTCGAACGAAATCTACCTCACGAACTAAGAGATAGAAACGCGAAGCGGATACGCTTAACAAATCTCGGCCGAGGAACGGTTTTTGAAACTTTTCCCGCCGCGTATTCGATCGAAAATGTAATTCTGTTGGAAGAAGCTTCCGGCCAAGCGCCGGAAGCTTCTTTTTGTTTACAGGCAGAGGACTTGCAAAACGCGGCGGGTAAGTCAGAAGATTATTTTTCATCGAAATTGCTTTAAAAATTAAAAAATATTCCTCATGTGAGGTTTTTATCCTAAATATTTGTTGAAACAAAGAGGCTATTCGCCTAAACTTATCACAAAGCAAGAGGTGCACCCCTCTTCGGCGGTACAGTTCAGAATTGAGAGGCGAGGTCGATTTGAAAAGTTTACTTTTGAAGATCATGCTTGTATTTTCCGCGTTGATTGTCGTATCGGAGGCCGTTCTCGGCTATAGTTTGTATCACTCTTCGTCGAAACTCCTGGTCCAGTCGGTAGGCAAACAGGCGCAGAGCATTGCGGACTACGCCGTCGGCGAGATCGATCCCGAAGCCTATGCGAAAGTGACGCCGGAGAGCGGGGTGACCGCTTATTACTTCCAGGTACGCAAAAGGCTGAACGAACTGCGCGAAGCCAATCACCTGAAATACCTGTATACGATGAATATGCGCGAAAGCGGTGGCAAAAAAGAATACTTTTATGCGATCGACGGAGCGCCCACGACCGCCAAAGGCGACGAATTGTCGCAGCTCGGCCAGGTGGAGTCCAGTGTGGACCCCGAGCTGGAAGCGGCGTTCGCTGCGGGAGAGACGCGGATCGGCAGTCTGACCACGGATGACGATTACGGATCGACGCTGACCACGTACGTGCCGATCAAGGACGAATCGGGCAAGCTGCTCGGTGTGCTGGGCGCGGACTTCGACGCCACGTCGATTCGGGAGCAGATGGACCATAACCGCAACCAGGCATTCCTTGTCGGGGGCGTCGTGCTGCTTCTTTCCCTGGTTGTGCTGTACTTCATGTCGCGGATGATCGTGGCTCCGCTGCTGAAGCTGACGCGCGAAATGCGCGGCGTCGAAGCCGGCGATCTGACTTCGCGGATTGCGGGAACGCGCAAAGACGAGATCGGACGGTTGTCGAACGCTTTCCAATCGATGCTCGATACGATGAGCGGGATGATTCTGGGCGTGCGCTCCGGCACGCGCAATACGCGCCGTTCGGCCGAAGCGCTGTCGGAAAGCGCCGAAGCGTGGGCGGCCGCCAGCGGACAAATGGCGGAGCATCTCGGCGAGGCGGGAGAGCGGGTGCGCGAGCAGGCGCGCCTGAGCGAAGAAAACGCGCGGGCGCTGGGCGAAGTCAGCGGAGGCATTCAGCATATCGCGAATGCGCTGACCGTCGTGGCGGGCGCCGCCCAGGATGCGTCGGAGACCGCGAAGAGCGGCGGCGAATATGTGCGCGGAGCGCTGAAGCGGATGCAGTCGGTACAAGCTTCCTCCGGCGATACGCGGGAGCGCGTGGAGCGGCTGAATCAGCACTCCAGCCGGATCGGCGACCTGGTCGGCGAGATTCAGGCGATTTCGTCGCAGACGAACCTGCTGGCGCTTAACGCTTCGATCGAAGCGGCGAGAGCCGGCGAGCACGGGCGCGGCTTCGCGGTCGTGGCGGACGAAGTGCGCAAGCTGGCCGAACAGACGGCAAGGTCCGCTTCGGACGTGGCTTCGATCGTAACGGGCATTGTGACCGAGACCGGAGAAGCGGTCGAAGGCGTGCGCAGCCAGGCGCGCGAGATCGACGAAGCGGCCGGCGTGGTCAAGCGTACCGGCGATTCGTTCAGCGGCATCCTATCGTCCGTCGAGCGGATCGCGGAGCAGCTGCAGGAAGTGTCGGCCGTTTCCGAGCAAACGGCGGCCGGAGCGCAGCAGGCAACGGCCTCGGCGGCGCTGATGGAACAGGTTTCGCAGCGGACGTCGCTGCACTTTGGCGGAATCGAACGATCGTCCGAAGGCCAACTGACGGCGATCGATCATATGAAGAATTCCGCCGCCGAGCTGGAAAGCATGTCGGCCGAGCTGGAACGGATGATCGGCAGATTCCGGGTGGGGGAAGCGGCGGTTTCCGCGGCGATCATCGCGGAAGAACCGGTTCCGGCGCGCGCCGAAAGTTCGCCGGCGGCGCTGTCCGCGGATTCCGATTTCGTGATCGAAGCGGTGACTTTTGCCGAAAGCGAAGAAGCGGCGGAGGCGTTCGTGCCGGAAAACGAGCGGAGTTTCGAAAAGAAAATATAAGGACGAGGCTGCGTCCAAACCGGTCCAAATGACTGCGGATGCGGTAAACCGGGCGGCCCGAAAAAAATACAAGATAGGGCGCCGCAGGCGCCGAAGCTCCGGAAACGGAGCTTCTTTTTATGCCGCGCCGACCCGCTTGAGAGCATCCGTACGGCCTCCGCGAGTCTGCCGCCGAAGCCGCTTCGTTGTCGCCGCCTGCATCCTGTACTATAATGAGAAGTACTTTTTGCAAATACTAGGGCGTGTGCGCAAACTCCGAAGGACGCAGATTTAGCTGAATTTTCGTTCTCAGCAAGGAACTTTTTCGAAGGCGTGCCGGGGCACGTCAAGGGAAAGTGACGCCGAGGAGGGCGAAAAGGCAGCTAAATCTGCACGTCGCTGAGTTTGCGTACACGGCCTAAACCGAAGGGAAGACTCCGATGCTGCCTATTCAACCGCAAGCCGTCCAGGAACTGCTGGATAAGCTGAAAGACCAGGAACTGTACCTGCATCTTGAGCTCACCAACGGCGCTTATACGTTCGATCGCGACCGTTCCAAGCTCGTCGCTTCGAACCTGATCCGCAATGTCAAAGTCAGCTACTCGCACGGCTCGATCTCCGGGAACGGACCTTACCGCGTGGGCTTGAAAATGCCGGAAGGCTGGATCTATGCCGAAGGATTGACGCACTACGAAGAAAGCGAGACGGAACACGCCATTCTGGCCGGCAACGACCGCGACGGCAAACTTGTCGTCAGCCTGATGCTGAGCCCCGAGCCGTTCTGATGCCGCCGCGGCTTCGCGCCGCGTGAAAGGCGGCAGTATTCTCGTTCAGGTCTGTCTGTTTTGCATCCATCCCCCGAATAAAGGACGGCTTCAAGCCGTCCACGGAAAGGAGCGGGTATTCCCGTGGAACGCCATGTTTTGATTGTATTTCCCCATCCGGACGACGAGTCCTTTACCGTTTCCGGCACCGCCGCTTACCATTTGCATAACGGAACGCCCGTCACTTACGCCTGCCTGACCATGGGCCAGCTCGGACGCAACCTGGGCAACCCGCCGTTTGCGAACCGCGTGACGCTGCCGACGATCCGCCGCGCCGAACTGGAAGCTTCCTGCGCGGCGATCGGAATCACCGATCTGCGCACGCTGGGCTTTCACGATAAAATGATCGAATTCGAAGACCGCGAGCTGCTCGACGGC
Source organism: Saccharibacillus sp. CPCC 101409 (assembly GCF_030518235.1). Taxonomy (GTDB): domain Bacteria; phylum Bacillota; class Bacilli; order Paenibacillales; family Paenibacillaceae; genus Saccharibacillus. The sequence continues at coordinate 249,160 of NZ_JAULSA010000008.1, forward strand.
AGGCTGCGCGAACTGATCGAAGAACTGAATCCTTCGCTGATTCTGACTTTTCATCCGCAGTACAGCGTGCATCCGGACCACGACGCCTGCGGCGAAGCCGTCGTGCGCGTCGTCGAAGCGATGAAGCCGAAAGACCGGCCGAAAGTGCATGTCGTCGCTTTCGCCAAAGGCCACGAGCGCGCGCTAGGTCCGGCCGACGTGCATGTGGACATCACGCTGTACCTGGAGCAGAAAGTCGGCTCGATCAAAGCGCACAAGTCGCAGTTCCATACCGATCCCGTGTTCGAAGGCCGCTCCCTCCAGGACCCTCTGCTGCGCGAGCGCTTCGCGGACGAGAAGTTCTGGACGTACAAGTTCGACCCGCATCCGAAATAGTTTATCAAGCCTTCGGGCATCGGCTCTATCAAAAATAGAGCTTTTCAAAAAAGAAAGGGATTTCTCTTAACTGAGAAATCCCTTCAGGGCGTCGAGAAAGCCGGATAGGACACCAAACGGAAAATAGCGGCACAGGTACACTTATTTGGGGCGAAACCTTTCGATTTCTTCAAATAGCAACGCAGGTGCAGCTATTCGGGAGCCAAAAGCCGAATCGAAGCGGAAAAGCACGAAATAAGTGT
>NZ_JAULSA010000009.1 GCF_030518235.1 Saccharibacillus sp. CPCC 101409
GGAGGTGGACGCGCAGCAATGCGTGGAGCTGACCAGTACTAATCGGTCGAGGGCTTATCCTCCCGACTTTTCAACAGAAAAGTCACTTCGATGACGCGAAGAGATCGTTTCGGATCCGGTTTTCAAGGTGCAAACCTTGTATGTAGAAATTTGATTCGCTTTGCCCGAAGGGGTCCGCGATTCAAATTCCTGTTCCAGCTTACTGTGTAAGCTTAGGTTTGGTGTTGACGGCGGAGGGGTTCCACACGTTCCCATCTCGAACACGACCGTTAAGCCCTCCAGCGCCGATGGTACTTGGACCGCAGGGTCCCGGGAGAGTAGGACGACGCCAAGCGAGCAGAAAAAGCCTTTACCGCGCATAACGGTGAAGGCTTTTTTGTGTATGCAAGAAAAAAGTCCGGCTTAAGTGGAAGAAAGGTATCAGGGTTGTAGAAAGAAGACATAACGAAAGAATCGAGTCTAAGGAAAGGTCATGACCGATCCGTAAGCGGACTATCCGACCGCTCTTTTACCGCTCTTAATCTTCAAGATCTTCCGCCCTTAAGCCTTCATAGCCGGCAAAGCCGCTATCCGCTTGTCCAGGCGCGAGGCGAAGCGCGCCGCTTAAGGCCCCAGGCCGTCCGGCTCTGACCGCTCAAGCGCCGGGAGGCTTGAGCGGCTTTCCCGCCTCGTCCCGGGAGCTGGCCCGTTCCGATTGGAGCGACTTTGGCTTTCCTCCCCCTTCCTCTAAACGGTTTTAGTTCAATGAAAGGTGAGGAAAACAAGCGGAGTCGGAAATCGGAACGGGCCAGCGACCCAGCGGCCCCTCAAGCCCTTGGACTTTTTCCGCCCCCATATAGTAGAATGGAGGCTGGGTCTAAAAAAGACCGGCTTAAAAGCCGATACATATATCATAGGGCTTTTTCGAAACAGCAAAATATAACGGCTTTCTCCGCGATACCCGCTTCTTCTCAATAATCGTGAGCGATCGGCATACCCTGCATAATCGTATTTTACAAAGCTTCGTATAAGCTGACAACTTCGCTCAACCACTTCGAACGATGGGAAAGATCGATCAAATACAACCATCCGGGAGGTACGTTTTGGCTAAACATAAATTTTTGACCGGGTTCATGGCATTGTCTTTAGGATTAAGTATCGGCGTAACATTAGGAAATTCCGCAGAAGCGGCAGCCGCTGCGCAAACTTATTCGGCTTTGGCCGGATTCAGCAGCAGCGCACAGGGAGCCAATCAATGGCAGTATGAAAAATTGTCCGGGACTGCATTTTTGGATCTGGTTTACGATCAGAATCGGAAAGCTTGGGCCGGCGCTTCGGGCTACCCGTGGGTTTCCGCTACGGCAATGCATCCGGATCAGAATTTCGATGCCGTCCGTAAATGGACTTCGCCCGATAAAGGCACTGTAACGATCTCCGGCAGCGTGCAAAAAGGAAGCGCCGAAGGAGACGGAATTGTCGCTGCAATCCAAAAAGATAACGTAAAGCTGTGGAGTTCGACGATTACCGGCACAACGGCCGTTTCGCCGAGCGGAGTCGGTTCGGTGCCGGTGGAAGCCGGTACGGAGATTTCGTTTATCGTAAACAAACGCGGCAACATGAACAACGATCATACGTTATGGGAACCGACTATCCGCTATACAGCCGCTTCGGGCAGTACGGGATCGGTGTCTGCCGCGGCGGCCGACTCGCCGGTCTCTGCGCCGAAAGCCAAAGCTTCATCCGCTGCCTCGGTTTCGGTATTGGATTACGGAGCGGTGCCCAACGATTCGACTGACGATTATCCGGCTTTCGTCGCGGCGATCGACGCAGCCAAAACGCAGGGGAAGACCGTATCCATACCGGCAGGGAATTTTATCTTGAGCGATATTCTGACTCTCGACAGCGTGAACGTGCAGGGAGCCGGCAAATTCCTGACTACTCTGACTTCAACCGATCCCAAAAGAGGCTCGATCGATCTCAAAGGCGACGGCGTCAAACTCGGCGGACTGAAGCATGTGTATAAGACAACCGTTTCCCGGGGAGACGGAGCCAACGAAAAAAACAGCATTACCGTGCGCGGCGCCAAAAATTTTACAATCGACAACGTCTGTGTAAGCAAATCCAGCACGGCGGGCATTATGGTAACGTACGGTTCGACCAACGGGAAAGTCACCAACAATACGGTGGATTCCACCGGCGCGGACGGGATTCATATTACCGGAGGCAGCAGTTACATTACGGTGGAAAACAACGAAGTGCGCAAAGCGGGAGACGATACCATTGCGGTTGTAAGTTATATCGACAGCGACGCACGGCCTGCTCATCATATTACCATTCGTAAAAACGATGTGGGATACGGTTCGAAAGCCAGAGGAATTGCGGTAGTAGGCGGAATCGATGTGCTGATTACCGGCAATTCCGTAAAAGACACCAATATGGCAGGCGTTTATATCGCGGTGGAAGCTTCCTACAACACCCGAAACGTCGACCGGGTCACGGTATCGAATAACGTGATCGATCATGCGGGTATCGCGGAGCCTCAGAACCATCCGAATGTGCTGGTCTATGCTTCGCAGGGAATGATCGACAATGTCGTATTCAGCAAAAATACGATCAAAAACGCGGCGCATCGGGGTATTGGAGTATGGGGAGAAGGTACGATCAAAACCGTAACGTTTGAAGGAAATACGCTGATCAATCGTATCGGCGCTTCGACTGTTTTTTCCAAAGGCAATATCAAATTGAGCAACAACATAGGTTTTTAAAAAAAGAAACGCATTACAAGCGAGAAGCGGATACCGGGTATAAATCGGTGTCCGCTTTTTCTATTTATCGATTCCTTTTGGTTGAGGAATGAGTATGCTGTTTATATGTATCTATACTCGTTTAACCGCATTGGGTAGAATTGAAACAGAAAAGTACAAATTTGAAATGCAGCGGCGCCGCGTTATATGCTTGAGAACGGAGTGGCGAAATTAAAGAGACAAATTCGAATGGAGAACGGAGGAACCTATGAACAATCGAAGGCTCAACAAACGAATATGGTGGATTGTGGCGGTTGTCGTTGCGGCTGCAGCCGCGCTCGCGATCTGGAGAGGAGCTGCGTTTATGAATAATAAACCGGCTGAAGAAGCAGGCGAAGAAGCGGTCAAACAAACCGAACCCGTGCCGATTCCGGAAGACGCGATCTCGGTTGCGGACAGCGGAGCGACGGCGGACGACGATACGGACGACTTCGATGCGATCCAATCGGCGATCGACCAGGCGGCCGAATCCGGCAAAGCCGTTTATGTGCCCGCGGGCAATTATCGGTTGAGCAAAATTTTGGTTGTAAAAGGAGTCAGCCTGCTCGGCGACGGCGCGGACCAGTCTATTCTGACTTCCACCAACCCGGAAAACGGCTCGATCGATATCGAAGGAGACGGAGTCGTATTGAGCGGATTCGCTCATGTATACGAGACGACGGTTGAAAGAGGCGACGGCGCAAACGATAAGAACAGCATTACCGTACGCGGCGCGACCAACTTCAAAATTCAGAATATTCGGATCGACAAATCGAGCACGGCAGGCATTTTTGTCGGTTATCAATCGAAAGACGGTGTGATTCAAAGCAATGTCCTCGAACGCACCGGGGCCGACGGGATACATATTACCGACGGAAGCAGCGGAATTCTGGTTGAGAACAATACGGTCAAAGAAGCCGGAGACGATACGATCGCCGTAGTCAGCTATGAAGAGAATCCGGCAACCTCGAGCGATGTTACGATTCGCGGCAACGATGTCGGTTATAACTCCAAAGCGCGCGGCATCTCCGTTGTGGGCGGGGAAAATGTGAAGATCGAGAATAACCGGATTTACAATACGGAGATGGCGGGGATTTATATTTCCGTGGAAAAAGAATGGGAAACACGCAACGTGAAGAATATTACGGTGACCGGCAATACGGTCGATCATACGGGGACGCGGCTTACCGCCGAGCATCCGAACGTACTGGTTTATGCGTCCCAGGGGAAAATCGACGAGGTGACGTTTAACAATAATACCATCACCGATTCCGTACACGGAGGCATTGGCGTCTGGGGCAGCGGGGATATAGGCAATATTTATTTCGATGCCAACAAACTGGAAAACACTCAAGGATTGGCAACTAATTTCAAGAGTGGAAAAATCCATTCCGAAGACAACATCGGTTTTTAAGCAGCAAAAAGAAGCCCAGGTCAGAGACCAGGCTTCTTTTTTATAATTTTCGCTTGCTGTCTATGCGAAAATGGTTATAAATACCTATTTTTTTGGATGAAAAAAATAGGTATTTAGGTCTAAAAACATGCCAAAAAAACCGAATTTGATTCAAGCGAAAAAGGGCGGTTTATAAACTTACATCTCATCGAAAAGTGCTGCGGCAGGGTCAGGCGGGAATACATGCTTGCTTCGAAAGTGTGAAACAGCCGGTTATATCCGCATTTGACAAAGCCGTTTACTTACCGAGCCATACCTGCTGAACAGAATTGCACTGCGAAGGGAGTTGATCATTATTTTAAAAGGCGTACATAACAAGCAAGGTTGGTACAGGATCGCTTTGGCGTAAATGGGACTGCCACGACGATGAACTCCCTTTTCACGGCAAAAAAAGCAGCGATTCATTTTTAGTATTGTTAATTTTGAAAATGCAATGACTTTCCGAAAACATTTGCAAGTCGTGTTAAGTTTCATTTTCAAAATTGCTTGGCTTAATCGGCTGCACCGGTTTTATAAGCAGTAGGATCTCGCGTGCCTGATGCTTGACATTCATGGCTGCGCAGCGGTCATATCATCATTTATAACGACGGAGGGATCGTATATGGAATTGAAAGAATATTTGAGCGTAATCGTAAAAAGATGGTGGGTGCTGGCGCTGACGGTGCTGCTGTGCTTCGCCGCCGCTATCGCCTACAACACCAAGTACCAGCCGATGTACCGCGCTTCGGTGGATCTGATCGTCAACGAGCCGTCGCTGACCAGCACGGGCCAGGCGCAGGTCGATTCCAACTCGATCGAAGCCAATTTGAAGCTCATCAATACGTACAAAAAAATCATTAATTCCGACGCGATTACGAAGATTGTAGCGGAACGCCATCCGGAATTGAACCTGACGTCGAGCCAGATCAGCAATAAGCTGATGATCGATTCGACGCAGAATACCCAGGTCATCAACGTGGCGGTCCTGGATGCCAGTTACGAAAAAGCGGCTACGCTTGCCAATTCGACCGGCAACGTATTTATCGACCAGATTCCGGAAATCATGCAGCTGAACAACGTGGCGGTACTCAATGCGGCCGATTCGAGCCTGAATCCCGAACCGGTCAACGATCACCGTCAAATGGTACTTGCGCTTGCGCTGATTATCGGACTGCTGCTCGGCTTCGGTATCATTTTCCTGATCGAGTACCTCGACGATTCCGTTAAAACGGAGCTGGATGTCGAGCATGCGATCGGCGTTCCGGTGCTGGCCCGAATCGATCGAATCGCCAAAAGCGATCTGAGAAACCAGCATGCGAACGATGCGGGTCAAGAGGAACCGGCCGTACTGCGCCCTGCCAATGAGCAGAGATAACAGAGGCAACTATGAAGCTGATCAAACCCGAACTTCCCGTTCTCATCTACCGTGATCAGATCCTTCCGCCTTCTGAGACCTTTATCAAAAGTCAGGCCGAGCGCTTCGAGTCCTTCCATTCTTACTTTATGGGCTCGCGTCTCGTGCCGGGACTGCAGATCGAGGCCGATAAACAAATCATTATTAACACCGGAGGCGTATCGGGCCGCCGGAAAGAGCTTGAATTCAAACTCATGGGACCGGGCCGCGGGCTTACCCGCCGGCTTAAAGCGATTCAGCCCAAACTGATTCATGCCCATTTCGGACCCGAAGGTTGTCTGGCGATGCCGATTGCCGAAAAGTTGAATATTCCGCTGATTGTTACTTTTCACGGATACGATGCAACCACCAAAGACGAGTATGCAAGAAAATCGTATTACACACACCGTAACTACCTCAAGCAAAGACCGAAGCTCCAGCGCAAAGGCGACCTTTTTATTGCAGTCTCCGACTTTATCCGCAGCAAACTGATTAGTCAGGGTTATCCTCCCGAGAAAGTGATTCGGCATTATATCGGAGTCAATCTGGAGGCGTTCAAGCCCGATTTGACTCTGCCGCGAGAAAACGTGGTGCTGTTCGTCGGACGCCTGGTCGAAGTGAAAGGCTGCGCTTATCTGATCGAAGCCATGGCCGACGTACAGAAGAATCATCCGGAAGCCGAACTTGTCGTGATCGGAGACGGACCGCTTCGCGCCGAACTGGAACAAAAAGCGGCGTCGACGCTGAAAAGTTACCGGTTTCTCGGTACACAGCCGCATTCGGTCGTACGGGAATGGATGAATAAAGCGAAAGTATTCAGCGTTCCGAGCATACGCGCCGAAAGCGGAGCCGAAGAAGGGCTTGGCATGGTATTTCTGGAAGCCGCCGCTATGGGCATGCCGGTTGTCAGCTTCGCCACGGGAGGAATTCCGGAAGCGGTCGAACATGGCAGAAGCGGTTTGCTGGCCGAAGAAAGAGATGCGGAAGGACTCGGTTCCCATATTCTCAATCTGCTGGAAGACGAACAAATGTGGCGGTCTTTCAGCGAATACGGACAGGCGAGAGTGAGCAGTCAATTCGATCTGTACGAGCAGACTCGAAAAATGGAAGACCTGTACAAAATGGTCATTTCCAAACAGATGGACGGCAGCGTCGAAGAGCGGGTGCGCATCGAAAAGATGAAACCGCCGATTGCCGAAACCCATCATGTTCTTTGAATAAAGCTTGACTCAATCCTAAAGAAAAGGCAGGCGATGTGATCGATGACTAGAGCGATGAGCAGCGGCACCTATCTGGTAGCCAACAAAAATTCGGGAGCGGAGGCATCGGAATCCTACCGGACGCTGCGAACCAATATCCGTTTCTCTTCCATGGGGCGTTCTTCCAAAGTCCTGCTGGTCACCTCCGCCAAAGGCGCGGAAGGCAAAACGACCACGGCGACCAATCTTGCGGTTTCTTACGCGCAGGAAAGCAAAAAAGTACTGCTGATCGACGGCAATCTGCGCAATCCTTCGCTTCAGCAGGTGTTTCCGCGGGCGCGCAAGCAGGGTTTGACGGATGTGCTGACCGGACAGTGCGAGATCGAATCCGCGATTACGAAGACCGCGATTGCCAATCTGTCGGTGCTGACCGCCGGAACGCTGCCGCCGAATCCTTCGGAAATTCTCGGTTCGGAGCGGATGCAGGCGCTTTTGCAGGAAGTGGGTTCGTTTTACGATGTGGTGCTGATCGATTCGCCGGCCGCGCTGTCCGTATCGGATGCGCAGATTCTCGGAACGATGGTTGACGGAGTCGTGCTTGTAGCCAACCAGGGCAAAGTATCGAAAGATTCGCTCAAAAAAGTGAAGCGGGGGATGGACCACGTCAACGCTCATATTCTGGGCGTAGTGCTGAACAACGCGTAAATTGCCGGCTCGACATCCGCAGACATCCAAGATAAATGGAGGGGAAACCATGAGTGTAGCCAACAACGATGCCGAAGCGACGGAATACAACGAAGTAGCTTTCAGAAACCTGACATGGAACAGAGGGCTTTTATTCAATGTCACCAAACGCAGCATAGATCTGGTTTCTTCGCTGATCGGGCTGATTCTGCTGTCGCCGGTATTCCTGGTGCTGGCGATCCTGATCAAAGTCGAAGACCCGAAAGGCCCTGTTTTTTTCAAGCAGAAGCGGTTCGGAAAAAACTCGAATATGTTCAATATTTACAAGTTCCGCTCGATGGCCACCAATGCCGAGCAGCGGCTTAAAGAAGACAAAGCGCTGTACGACAAGTACGTCGCCAACAACTACAAGCTGGAGCCGGACGAAGATCCGCGTATTACCAAGATCGGTAAATTCCTGCGCAAAAGCAGCCTGGACGAACTGCCGCAGCTGCTGAACGTGCTGAAAAGCGAAATGAGTCTGGTCGGGCCGCGCCCGATCGTCGCCCAGGAACTCAAAGAATACAAGGACAGAAAAGACGACCTGCTGTCGGTCAAACCCGGTGTAACGGGCTACTGGCAGGTTAGCGGACGCAGCGATGTCGGCTATCCGGAACGCGTCGATCTGGAACTGTTCTATGTATATCACCGTACGATCTGGCTCGATATCCGGATTTTGTTTGCTACCGTCGTGAGTGTTCTGCTCAAAAGAGGCGCCTATTAAGCCGCCTCGCGGCGGCGTGCGGGCCAAACTTATTCCATACACGGGGAAAGGATGAATCCGAATGAAAGTAGCGCTTGTTCACGATTGGCTCACCAGCTACGCGGGCTCCGAGAAAGTGCTCGAACAAATGATTCAAATCTTTCCGGAAGCGGAAATTTACAGTCTGGTCGATTTTATGCCTGAAAAAGACAGAGGATTTCTGCGCGGGAAAGAGGTACATACTTCGTTTCTTCAAAAACTGCCTCTGGCCAAAAAAAAGTATCGGCAGTATCTGCCGCTGATGCCGCTTGCGATCGAACAGTTCGATCTGTCGTCGTACGACCTGATCCTGTCGAGTTCGCATGCCGTGGCCAAAGGAGTCATCACGGGACCCGATCAGCTTCATATCTCTTATGTGCATTCGCCGATCCGGTATGCCTGGGATATGCAGCCGCAGTACCTGAAAGAATCGGGACTCGATAAAGGCTTGAAAGGCACGATGGCAAAAGTGATTCTGAGCCGGATTCGCATGTGGGATTACCGGACTTCGAACGGCGTCGATCATTTCGTCGCCAATTCCCAGTTTATCGCCAATCGGATCTGGAAAGTGTACCGGCGCGAAGCGGCGGTCATCTATCCTCCCGTCAACGTAGGCGCGTTCGCGCCCCGCGAAGACAAAGAAGATTTCTACCTGACCGCTTCGCGGATGGTGCCTTACAAGAAAATGGATATGATCGCCGCCGCGTTCGCCCAGATGCCGGACAAGAAGCTGGTTATCATCGGGGACGGACCGGACATGGACAAAGTACGCAAACACCAGGCTCCCAATATCCGGATTCTCGGTTATCAGCCGGACGAGGCGCTGGTCGATTATATGCAGCGGGCCAAAGCGTTCGTGTTCGCCGCGGAAGAAGATTTCGGCATTACGCCGGTCGAAGCGCAGGCATGCGGCACTCCGGTTATCGCTTACGGCAAAGGCGGGGCTCTGGAAACGGTAAAAGGCCTGGACGAAGTCAATCCGACAGGCGTGTTCTATAGCGAGCAAGCACCTGCTTCTATTATAGCAGCGGTGCAAAGATTCGAACAGGAGGGCGGCAAAATTTTGCCTGCCAACTGCCGCAAAAACGCGATGCGTTTCTCGCCGGAAGTCTTCCGCCAGAATCTGCAGGCGCATATTCACAACAAACAGCACGAAGACGGCCGTACCTTCGGGGCGGAACGTATGATTTCGCGGGTGCTTTAACCGATTCCCTACACAAAAAGGAGACGAAACCTTATGAAATTGACATTTATCGGGACCGGCTATGTCGGTCTGGTATCGGGAGTATGCTTTTCGGAGATCGGCAATCAAGTCACCTGCGTGGATAAAGACCTGGCGAAGATCGAACGTCTCAAAAAAGGCGACGTGCCGATCTACGAGCCGGGGCTGAAAGAGCTGATCGAGAAAAATACATCGCTCGGCAATCTCAGCTTTACTTCCGATCTGACGTCTTCCGTGCAGAACGCGGATATCGTGTTTATCTGCGTCGGCACTCCGTCGCTTCCGAGCGGCGAAGCCAACCTGGAATACGTGGAGCAGGTAGCCCAGGATATCGCGCTGGCGATGGACGGTTACAAGATTGTCGTTACCAAGAGCACCGTGCCGGTCGGCACCAACGACAAGATCAAGAAAATCATCGGCCAGCTGACGCCGCATCCGTTCGATATCGTCTCCATTCCGGAGTTCCTGCGCGAAGGCTCGGCGGTCAAAGATACGCTGAATCCGGACCGCATCATTATCGGCACGGCCAGCGAACGTGCGGCGGCTGCGCTGACGGAACTGCATAAGCCGCTGACCGACGAAATCATGGTGACGGAAGTTCGCAGCGCGGAAATGATCAAATACGCATCCAACGCTTTTCTCGCCACCAAGATCTCGTTCATTAACGAAATCGCCAATATCTGCGAAAAAGTCGGCGCTGACGTCACGCATGTCGCCAAAGGCATGGGGTACGACAATCGGATCGGTTCTTCCTTCCTGCAGGCCGGAATCGGCTACGGCGGCTCCTGCTTCCCGAAAGACACCCATGCGCTGATCCAGATCGCCGGCAACGTCGATTACGAATTCAAGCTGCTGAAGTCGGTCGTGGAAGTCAACAACGACCAGCGCTTCAATATCATCGCCAAGCTGAACCATTCGCTGGGCGATCTGCAAGGCAAAACGATCGGCATCTGGGGCCTGGCTTTCAAGCCGAATACGGACGACGTGCGCGAAGCGCCGGCGCTCGATATCATCAAGACGCTGCTGGACGAAGGGGCGACCGTAAAAGCGTACGATCCGATCGCTACCGAAAACTTCCGTCATTTCTTCCGCGACGAAGCCGTGGTGCAGTGGAGCGAAGACGCGCTGGAAGCGGCGGAAAGCTGCGATGCGCTGTGCCTGCTGACGGACTGGGCGGAATTCAAACAGGTCGACCTGGCGAAGCTCGGTAGCGTGATGAAGCAGCCGATCCTGATCGACGGCCGCAACGTGTATTCCAGAGACCAGCTCGCGGATACGAACTTCCAGTACTATTCGATCGGCCGGCCGCAGCTGGAAAGTCTGTCGCCGTTCAGAAAATCGGTCGCTTCGGACTGATAATAGACTACCAAACGGGAAGGAGAATCGGGTGATGGAACAAGGCGGCAAACACAAACTTTCGATCTGGTGGCTGAATCCGACGATTATCTTTATCGTGCTGATGACGATTATTCTGATCGGCGCGTACTATATTCCGGCTTCAAGCTACGAAAGCTTTTACCGGGTCGACAAGTTTATCAATCAGTCGAATATCATGTATTCCATTCTCCCGGTTTGCTGCTTTGTGATCGGAGGCGTAATCGCCTCCCTCGCAGGGCGCGGCGTAAAGCCTTCCACGGCTTTCCGGGACGTTATTGTGAAGAAAGACTCTTTTATCAAAATGTGGATCGCGCTTCTGTTCGGATTTACGATGTTCGGTTATGCGGTCTGGTTCCTGATCATGCTGCGCAACGGATTCAGCATCGGCCTCTTTATGAGCGTGCTGAGCGGAGAGCCCGGCGCCATTTATAACATCAAAGAAAGCTTCGACAACGTGGCGGGCGTTACGTCGTTTACAAACTTCGGGATTCCGTTCGTGATATTAACTTCATACTATCTGTTTTATAACAAAAGAAAGATCTACATATGGATGCTGGCAGCCGTATTCGTATTGACGATGCTGCGGGCGATTTTCTTTCTGGAACGTCTGGCCATCATGGAATTTATCGTGCCGGCCGCCGTTGTGTACTTCTCGATGCGGGCCAAACTCGGCCGCCGGACGCCGTTTGTAGGCGTTTATCCGATCGTCGGGCTTGTGGCGCTGGTCGGTTTCTTCGGAGTCAGCGAGTATTTCCGTTCCTGGCTCAGCTACTATGTCAATTATTATCCCTCTTTCTGGGAATTCATCGTTACACGTTTCTTCGGCTATTATGTAACGGCAATCAACACCGGGACGCTTTACTTTGAGCACCTGGGTTTTCACTGGCTGCCGTTCCCGAGTTCCACCGCCGAGTTCATCTGGAAGTTCCCGGGAGTGCCGAGCAGCGCTTATGCGTCGATCTACGGCTTCGAGCCGCAGGACGTTATCAACAACACGCTGGCGACCATGGGCAACCCGGAATTCAACAACCCGTCGGGCCTGCTTCAGCCTTACAGCGATTACGGATTCTCGGGCGCGCTGGCGTTCTGGGTGATCGTAGGTTTCTTCACCGGCCTGCTGTACGCGCATTTCAAAAAAGGACACACGTTCAGTCTTCTGATCTATCCGATCTGGCTGGTGGGCGTGCTGGAGATTCCGAGATACTTCTACTTCGGCAGCGGACGCTTTTTCCCTTGCTGGATCATTATTCTCGCCTTCTCGCTGATTCTGCATTACAACCGTAAAAAACTCACCAGCTGGCGCATCAGGCTGAAAGGAGTGGAAGCAGGTGACTAAGACCACAATTTACGTCAACGGACGGTTTCTCAAAGCTTCCGTCACCGGCGTCCAGCGCTACGCTTACGAGCTGCTGCGCACGATCGACCGCTTGATCGGCCGGGACGATCCGGCGGTTCGCGGTTACGAGTTTATCGTGCTGGCTCCTCCCGGCGAGATTCACGAGTTGGGCACGCGGCATATCGAAGTCCGTCAGGGCGGCCGGATGAAAGGACAGCTCTGGGAGCAGATCTCGCTGCCGCAGCTGTCGAAAGACGGTTTCCTGCTCAATCTGTGCAACGCGGCTCCGCTGCTCAAGCGCAGGCAGGCCGTTACGCTGCACGACGCCGCGGTGTACTCGGTGCCCGATACGTACTCAACGGCTTTTAAAATGTGGTACAAGCTGATGTTCCGTACGCTGGGGAAAACGGCGCCGCTGATTCTGACCTGCTCGACCAATTCGAAGAACGAGCTGATCGAGCACTGCGGAATCCGAGAGGACAAGATTCGCGTCGTGTACCACGGCAAAGAGCATGTGCTTCAGACCGGAACGGCGCCGGACTTTCCGGAGCGCAAAGGGCTTGCGCGGCCGTTCGTATTGGCCGTCAGCAGCCAGAGCCCGAACAAGAATTTCCGTTCGATCGTGCGCGCGGCCGAGCTGATCGGCGATTCCGGTTACGATTTCGTGATCGCCGGCGGAACGAACCCGAAGATCTTCAAGTCCGCGGAAGCCGAACTCGGCGATAACGTCAAGCACGTCGGATACGTCGAAGACGAGGAGCTGCGGACGCTGTACGAAGAAGCCGCCTGCTTCGTATTCCCTTCCTTCTACGAAGGCTTCGGCTTTCCGCCGCTCGAAGCGATGGCCTGCGGCTGTCCGGTCGTCGTATCGGATACGGCTTCGCTGCCGGAAGTATGCGGGGACGCGGTCCTGTACTGCGATCCTTCGAGTCCGGAAGACATCGCGGCCAAGATCGACCGCGTAATGGGCGATCCGGCGCTGCGCGAAGATATGCGCCGCAGGGGCCTGGCGCAGGCGGACCGGTTTTCCTGGGAGAAATGCGCGCTGGAAACGCTGGCCGAGCTGAAACCGCAGGTGAGCGGACGGGAACCGCGCAGCGCGCAGTCCCGTGAAGGACGCAAAGCGCAGGCGTAACACCGGACAAATCGTTCCGGTATCGTCCGGGTATATATTTGTATCGACATGTAACTTTACTTATAGAACGGGATTCGTATCGACAAGGAGAGGAGAACCCGGATGAATATTATGTTTGCAAGCCATACCTATATGGGAAGCCCGTTCGTGGTCGGCTCCCATCATCTGTCCAGGGAGATGGAAAAGCTGGGCCATTCGGTGATCCACGTGAGCACTCCGCTCAGTCCTTTCCACCTGCTGAAATGGAAAGACCGCGATATTCAGGCGCGTTTTCGCATCCTGCAGGGCAAGAAGGTCGATACATCGGCTGTCGTCAACTCGGTGCCGATGTCTTTGCTGCCCTGGGAGATAGCGGGTCCGATCTTCAAGCGCACCCATAAGAATTGGATGCTTCCTTCTATTAAAAAAGTAATGCGCGAAGGCGGCATGGAATCGGTCGATCTGCTGCTGATCGACCAGCCGCGCTTCGTCGGCCTGGAGAAATTGGTGTCGCCGAGAGTCACCATTTACCGGCCGACCGATATTTACAGCAAAATGACCGGCGACGCTTCGATCGCTTCGGCGGAGCAGACGCTCATGTCCGTCGTCGACGGGCTGGTTTCCACTTCCGGTCCCGTTCTGTCGGAGCTGCAGGAATACAATCCGGCGGTGCCGACGCTGCTGCTGGAGAACGGAGTGGAGTACGACCACTTCTCCGCGCCCGTGGAAGAACCGGACGATCTCAAGCCGATCCCGGGACCGCGGGCTGTTTACGTAGGAGCGCTCGACGAACGGCTGGATCTCAAAGGTCTCAAGCTGCTTGCGGAGCAGCTGCCCGAAGTCAGTCTGGTCATTATCGGTCCGGTGAACGACGAAACCAAGCGCGACTTTGCGCAGTTCGCCAACGTGCACTTTCTGGGCGCGAAAAAGTATGCGACGGTGCCGGGATATCTTCAGCACTCGGATATCGCCCTGCTGCCGCTCAGCAATCACGCCGCCAATGCGGGCAGAAGCCCGATGAAGCTGTACGAGTATGCGGCCGCCGGCCTGCCGGTCGTCGTAACCGAGACGCCGGAGTTGCTGCGCAGACAGGAACGGTTTCTGCATTTCTATCGGGGCAGCGAAGACCTGCCGCGCACGGTCAAGGCGGCGCTGGAAACGAATCCGGACCGGATCGCGATCCGCGACATGGCCAAGAAGCACGCCTGGGAAACGAAAGTAAACACGCTGCTGGATTTTATCGACAACTTATAGATACAGACAAGAAAAAGGAGTGGCGACATGTCTTCGTTAAAATCCAAAGGGATCAAGGCGGCGAAGTGGTCTACCATTGCCACGGTCGTCACCATCGTGATCCAGCTGCTGCAGCTGGTCGCGCTGTCCCAACTGCTTACGCCGGTCGAATACGGCCTGATGAGCATGACGATGGTCGTCGTGGCCGCCGCGGTCAATCTGACCGACGTGGGAATCTCGAACGCCATCATTCAGCGTCAGGACGTGACCCGGAATCATCTGTCGAGTCTCTACATATTGAATCTGGCCACAGGCGCTTTTATTGCGGCCGTTATTTTCTTCTCGGCTCCGCTCGTCGTCTGGTTCTACAACGAACCGCAGCTGCTGAATCCGGTCCGCCTGATGGCGCTGCTGTGTCTGCTGCCGGCGCTCGGCCAGCAGTTCGAAGTACTGTTTCGCAAAGAACTGAAATTCGACAATATTGCGAAAATTCAAATCGTTTCGTATTTTGTCGGGTTCCTGCTCGCCGTCGGCGGAGCGGCGGCCGGCTTCGGCGTATACGCGCTCGTGCTGTCCAATCTGGGCAACGCGCTTGTCAAGTCGGTTATGCTGATGATTCAGGGCTGGAAAAAGTGGACGCCCGCGCTGCATTTTGCCAAAAAGGATCTGAAAGGGTATCTGAGCTTCGGCGTGTATCAAATGTCGTCCAACGTGATCCAGTCGCTGATGTCGAATATCGACTATATCATTATCGGGCGTTTATATAGCGCACAGGTTCTCGGTTACTATTCGTTCGCGTTCCAGCTCTGTACAATGCCGGTACTCAAGCTGACTCCGCTGATCAATACCGTCAGCCTTCCGCTGTATGCCAAAATGCAGGACAATATCGAGCGTCTTCGCAGCGGCTATATCAAAACGATCGCGCTCGTCAGCTATCTCAACGCCCCGATCTACCTGGGGCTGCTCGTAACGGCCCCCGTCCTCGTTCCGTTTATCTTCGGCGCGAAATGGGAACCGAGCGTCCCTCTGATTCAAGTGCTTGCCGTAGCGATGCTGATCCGCTCCCTGATCGTTCCGATCCAGCCGCTGCTGCAGTCCAAAGGACGCACGGACATGTACTTCCGCTATACGCTGATGGGCATGTGCGTGCAGGTGCCGGGGCTTGCGCTGGGAACCTACTGGGGAGGGATCATGGGCACGTGTATCGCTTATGTGGTCATCCAGTTTATCCTGCTGATTATCCAGTACAACTACGCCATGCGGCGGACGATCGGCTCCTGTTTGCCGGACTATCTGCGCAGCATGGCGCCGGGACTCGCCTACGGCATGATCATGGTCGGCGGCGTGCTGGTCATCAATTATTTGTCCGTCGCGGTCTTCTCGCAGGAAGCGAATTTTATTATCCAGGTTGCGGTCGGAGCATTGATTTATATCGCGGTTATGTTTCTTTTTAACAAAGAATTGTTTCAAAACATCAAGAATCGGCTTATAAGTAAAACTAAGTTAGCAAAATGACCGGCACAAGGTTAATTATCCTAACATTCAGAATTAAGGG
This sequence comes from Saccharibacillus sp. CPCC 101409, assembly GCF_030518235.1. GTDB lineage: Bacteria > Bacillota > Bacilli > Paenibacillales > Paenibacillaceae > Saccharibacillus. Next base: position 16,089 of record NZ_JAULSA010000009.1, read on the forward strand.
AGGGCATCATCAATGAGTACAGTCAAAAAAGCGATCATCCCGGCCGCGGGGCTTGGAACAAGATTCCTGCCGGCAACGAAGGCGATGCCTAAAGAAATGCTCCCGATCGTAGACAAACCGACGATCCAGTACATTGTGGAAGAAGCGATCTCTTCCGGAATCGAAGATATCATTATCGTAACCGGCCGCAGCAAGCGGGCGATCGAAGACCACTTCGACAAGAACATCGAGCTGGAAGCGGACCTGGAAGAAAAAAATAAAGAAGAACTGCTCAGCATCGTTCGCGAAGTGACCAACCTGGTCGAAATCCACTGCGTCCGCCAGAAAGAACCGCTGGGTCTCGGACACGCCATCTGGTGCGCACGCAAATTCATCAACAACGAACCGTTCGCCGTGCTGCTCGGCGATATGATTATCGACAGCGAAGTCCCGTGCCTCAAGCAGATGATGGACGAGCAGGCACGCACCGGCGGCAACATGATCGCCGTCGAAGCCGTTCCGTGGAAAGATGTCAGCAGCTACGGCGTCATCAAAGGCGACAAGTTGACCGACAACCTGAACCTGATTACGGATCTCGTCGAGAAGCCGAAAGTCGATCCGCCGTCCAACCTGGCGATGATTGGCCGCTATATTCTCGAACCGGAAATCATGAATATTCTGGAACATCAGACGGCGGGCGTAGGCGGGGAAATTCAGCTGACCGACGCGCTCAAACAGCTGGCTCAGCTGTCGCAGATGTACAGCTTCCGCTACGACGGCACCCTGTACGACGTGGGCAGCAAACTGGGTTACCTCAAAGCCAACGTCGATTTCGCGCTCAAACGCGAAGACCTCGGCAGCGACCTGAGAGACTACCTGATCGAATCGCTGATCGGCGATCCGGCCGCAGCGGAGAAGAAAGACAACCTCAAGATCGTATAACACCGGAATCGTACACACAAGAATCTGCAAAGCAAGGGTATCAGGGACCTTGCAAGAATCAACAGACGACGACATCACATTATAAATCGACAGAATTGAGCGAATGGAGGGGCTTGCATGAGATTGGTACTTTTGTCCGGAGGTTCGGGCAAGCGGCTGTGGCCGCTGTCCAACGACGCCAGATCGAAACAGTTTCTGAAAGTGTTGGAGAATGAGCACGGCGAAATGGAATCGATGGTTCAGCGGGTTTGGGGGCAGATCAAAGGCGCCGGCCTCGCCGAATCGACCGTTATCGCGACCAGCAAGATGCAGGTGGAGATTCTGCAAAATCAGCTGGGCAGCGTACCGATCATCACCGAGCCGGAACGCCGCGATACGTTCCCGGCGATCGCGCTGGCCGCTTCCTATCTGTATTCGCAAAATGTGGGCCTGGACGAGACGGTGTGCATTCTGCCGGTCGATCCTTACGTCGACGACCGTTTCTTCGACCGGCTCGAGGGTCTGGACAGCGCGCTGCATCAATCCGGCGCGAAGATCGCGCTGATGGGCGTGAATCCTACATACCCGTCTTCCAAATACGGTTACATCGTCCCGGAAGAAGGCGGCGGCAGCGATTACAAACGCGTCTCGCGCTTCACCGAGAAGCCGAGCGAAGACCGCGCGGAGCGTCTGATCCAGCAGGGCGCGCTGTGGAACTGCGGCGTGTTCGCGTTCAAGCTGAGCTATATGATGGACAAGCTCATTCGCGAAGGTCTGCCGATGCAGTACGAAGAGCTGCTCGCCCGCTATGCGACGCTTGAGAAGATCAGCTTCGACTACGCGGTAGTCGAGAAAGAAGAGCATATCGCGGTAATTTCGTACGACGGCTACTGGAAAGACCTCGGCACCTGGAATACGCTGACTGAGAATATGGGCGTCAAGCAGATCGGCAAAGGCACGATCAGCGAAGATTCGCCAAATACCCACCTCATCAACGAGCTGGATATTCCGGTCACGATCATCGGCATGCCCGATGCGGTCGTCGCGGTCAGCCCGGACGGCATTCTCGTATCGGACAAAGCGGCAAGCCCGCGGGTCAAGGAACTGGCCGAAGCCGCCGATCGCCCGATGTACGAAGAGCGCCGCTGGGGCTGGTACCGCGTGCTCGATTATTCCAAGTTCGAGGACGGCACCGAAGTATTGACCAAAAGAATCGGCGTACAGGCCGGCAAGAACCTGGGCTACTGCAAGCACATGCACCGCACGGATACCTGGACGATCATCAGCGGCGAAGGCGTGCTGGTCAAAGGCGATACGATTACCCGCATCTTTGCGGGCGATGTCGTAACGGTTGAACCGGGCACTTACCACTGCTTGAAAGCTTTCAGCGATATGGAATATATCGAAGTGCAAAAAGGCGAGGTCGTACAGGAAGAAGACTTCGAAGAAATGTTCAGCAGCTGGCAGGAAATCGAAAGCCACTGCAAGCGCCAGGAAGCGGTCGGACGCCGCGGCGCCCTATGAAACGCGGGGCCAAGATCGTAATCTCCGCCGTCGCCGCTTTGACGGTCGGCGTCGGAGGTTACGCCTACTCGCTTTATCGTCCGGTCGTGGATACGATGGAATCGATTTACGAGCCGCTGGCTTCGGAAACGACGATCGGAAGCGCGGGTCCCGATGTTGAAGGGGGGAGCCTGACCGCTTCCCTCGGCGTTTCCGGCGCCCGGGAGGCGGCGCAGGAACTGCCGGCCGATCTGAGCGAGAACAAACCGTTCAATCTGCTGGTGCTGGGCGTCGACGAACGTGAAAACGATATCGGCCGTTCCGACGCTATTATGCTGCTGGCCGTCAATCCCCAGAAACATTCGGTGCTGATGTTCAATATTCCGCGCGATACCCGCACGGAAATTGTCGGCAAAGGAAAAACAGACAAAATCAATCATGCTTACGCGTTCGGCGGCGTGGATATGTCGGTGGATACGGTCGAGAATTTTCTCGACGTGCCGGTCGATTACTACGTCAAAGTCAATATGGAAGGTCTCGAACGCATTATCGATATTCTCGGCGGCGTAACGGTGGACAATCCGTTTCAGTTCGATTTCGAGCATATCGCATACGACAAAGGACCGATCGAATTGAACGGTCACGAAGCGCTGATGTATTCGCGAATGCGCTACGACGATCCCAAAGGCGATATCGGCCGCAACGAGCGGCAGCAGCTGGTGCTGTCCGCGCTGATCGACAAAGGCAAAAGCGTTTCCAACATCACCAAGCTGAATTCGATCCTCGGCGCGGTCAAAGACAATGTCAAAACCAATCTGACCAAAGACGATATGCTGGACATCGTCACCAAATACCGGACTCAGATCGAGACGGTGGACAAAGACGAGGTACAGGGCAGTGGCAAGCGCATCGACGGTATTTACTACTATATGGTCGACGACGCGGAGAAGGAGCGCATTCATGCGGAACTGACGCGGCAGCTGCAAAGCGGCGAATAAAGAATGAAGGAGAGCGGACGGAAATGGCAGTCAATTTATTTTTTGTTCCCCATCAGGACGACGAAGCGTTGACGTTCGGAGCGGCGATCCGCAATCATCTGGACGCTGGCGACGAATGCCATGTGATCTTGTATACGGACGGCTCGGCTTCCAATGTGTTCAAGCAGCTGAACGGGGAGATCCGCAGCAGCCTGTACAAAAAGATACTCGACCCGAAGCTTGAAGGCTATACGCCGCTGGACCGGACCGATCTGACCCGCTGCCGGAACGACGAGTTTCTGCGTTCGTGCCTGGCGCTGGGACTTCCGGTGGAGAACGTGCATTTCATGCAGGATATGCAGGACGGCACCACGACGGTGGAAGATTGCGAAGAACTGATTCGTTCGTTTACCGACCGGTATCACGGAGCTCGGGTCAAAACGTTCACCGATCTGGGCGGCAATCACCGCGATCATGCCAATATGGGGACGGCGGGGCTGAATTTGTACCGGCAGGAGAAGATCGCCGATCTGCGTCTGTACGTCGAACCCTACAATCTACGCCAGGCGAAAAAAGCGAAAAAAGGTCTCCAGCTACATAAAGAGCGTCCGGGACGCAGCAAGCAGTATGTGGTCGCTTCGCTGAGCGAATACAAGAAATGGAATCCGGCGCTGGAACAGTTTGCGATCGGTTACCACTCGGTCCGCAAGGAAATCGACGCGGTGATCGCCAATCCGGTGTCTTACTACCATAAGCCTTATTGAAATTAAAAAAATTCTGCGAAAAGGGAGATGCGAACGGATGGGGAAGATTTTGATCGTAGGCGGACAAATGGAAAACAAGGGCGCGCAGGCGATGACTTTTACGGTGATCAACGAGATCAAGAAACGTTATCCCGATAAAGAAATACTGGTCAACTGCGTCGATCCGGACCGGGGGTACGCCTTCGATATCGTCAAGATCGGCAAAAAACTGAAAATCGAAATGCTGGGCGGTTTGTTCGGCACGCTGGGCAAACTGATTCCGGGCGCCAACCATGTCAACGTCACGCGAGCCGATATGGAGCGCATTATGAAAGACACCGACATGATGATCGATATCAGCGGCTTTGCTCTCTCTTCGCAGTTTACGATCCGCCATTCCGTGAACTATCTGGTCAACATCATGCTGGCCAAGCGCTATAAGGTGCCGATGGTGCTGATGCCCCAATCGTTCGGACCGTTCGATTACGAAAGCAAATACAAATCCGTCATTATGGCGCTGATCAAAAAGTACATGACTTATCCGACGCATATCTATGCGCGCGAAGACGAAGGCATGCAGTTCCTGAGCCCTTATACGACCGGCAACCTCAAGCGTTCGGTCGACCTGGTGCTGCAGGGCAGCAGCGAATACAATCTCGACGTTCTGTTCAAGCCGGGCGCGTATCAGCCGAATCCGGGAGTGATCGTCAAAGACAACTCCGCCGCGATCGTGCCGAACGTCAAAACGATGAAGTACGGTTCGCGCGAAGATCTGCTGCAGGCGTACGGCAAAATGACCGATCATCTGCTGAAGCGCGGCATGAACGTTTATCTGCTGCGGCATTCGACGGAAGATCTGGAGATCTGTAAAGGCATCAAACAAAATTATCCGGACGACGAACGGGTGGTCCTGCTCGAAGAAGAGTACGACTGCATCGAAATTCATCATATTCTGAATCAGTTCCAGTTCATTATCGCATCGAGATATCACTCCATTATTCACGCCTACAAGAACGGCATTCCGGTGCTGGCGCTGGGTTGGGCGACCAAGTACCAGGAGCTGCTGGGACGTTTCGGACAAAAAGAGTATATGTTCGACGTGCGCGATCTGAGCCATGTGGAGCGGGATATCGAAAGCAAAATCGACCGGATGATCGAACACCGCGGCGCGGAATCGGGAAAGATTTCCGACGTGCTGGCGGAGATTCAGAGCCGCACCATTTTCAGCGAGGTATTCGGAGAGCTTCCGGCTGCGCAAAGCGCGAGCGGACGGGACCTGGACCCGCTTGAAGACGCCACGCTGCAAATCGGCTGATTGAAGGTAAAAAAGATCGGAATCGAAGCCGAACAACCGCAGGGGGCTGCGCAGGAAAACCTTTACCGACCTTCAAGCCGGGGCGATAAAGGTTTTTTTGCGCGCCGAGACAAAAAAGGCGGATTGGGCGGCGAATTTTATGCTACTCTTACAACGTTGATTGAGGAAGGGGAGCAAAAGGAATGCAGCAGTTATTTATCGGAGAAATTCCGCTCAGCGACGGGACGGTCGCGTCGGTAATGCTGTCGGAATCGGAGGCAAGGGTGGAATACCGTCTCTGGGACGGCAAAAGGGCTTTGTTTCGCTTTACAGGCGTAGCGGGGACGATCGACCGGAACTCGGCGGGACAGGAGATCGAAGCGCTGGAGACGTCCTCAATCCGGTCTGCGGGCGATCCGTTTGTGGAAGGGCTGCTGCAGGAGCGTCCGCAAAACCGGACGGCCGAGCTTCAGCGCTTTGCGTTTATCGGTTCGTGGACCATGCAGCCCGTGCTTGAAATCTTTGCGGAAAGCGTAGAAGCGGAACGGGCGTACGGAGTTTGAAACGACATGTAAAAAAGTGGTTTTTATGAACAAAACTACACGGGATTCCGGCGTTTAGGACCTCTCAAAAGCGGTTATTAACTCATTACGAAAACCCGCAGCGATATCCCAAACGCATGTTCACACAGGTTGATTTCCGAACTTTAAAGGAGATGGAGCGCATGTCAATCGACCGTTTCATTTGGACCAAGCTGAGCCGTGCTACCGACGAACAAACCAAACAAAATCTGGCCAAACTGCTGGCCATCCGTATCCGTAAGGCGGAAAGCGCCGAGAAACCGCGCCGGCTGACTTCTTGAAACAGCCGCGCATACAAAAGAGGTTCCTCGCGGAACCTCTTATTCGGCTTTTAAGCCCGCCGCGGCTTCTTCGCATTCTTCTGTTTGTTCTACGGCTTCCGCCGTCGGGTCGGTCTGCCGCGGTTCTTCGATCCAATCGTCCGACCAGCCTTGAATACATTCGATCGTAGACTGCAGAGCGCGTCCTTTGTCCGTCAGCTCGTATTCGATCCGCACCGGCGTCTCCGCATACACATGCCGGATCACGATGCCTTCTTTCTCGAGATCCTTGAGCCGTTCCGAAAGCAGTCTTCCGCTGACGGGAAACGCCGATTGAATATTGCAGAATCGCTGCGGGCCGGTAAGCAGCCGGTAAATGATCAAGCCGTTCCAGCGCTGCGACAAAATTTGCATGCCTCGTTCGAATCTCGGACAAACCGTTGAATCTTTCATTGTTGTCACCTCCGGGCTTTCCTCGGGAAAGTTGCTGCACAAAATGCCTTTATCTACTTAATTATATCACGAATCGGCCGCCTATGCGCTTTCGCCCGTTATTTTGTATAATCGGAAACGGGTTTTTGGGCTTTTTCTTTTTTGCATAGATCTTCAAAAAGAGTCGAACATTGACGAAATGGGAGAGAAAGCCTTACGATTGGTTTGCAACCATCTCCCTGTTGAAGAAAGAAGGTCCGTCGATGAATATTTTAGATGCGCTGACTCAAAGTATCCCTTATCTCAGAAAGCTGATTAACGCGGAAGCGATGATCGCTTTGACCGACACCCGACAGTTCGTGTTTTATTCGCCGGCTGCCAATCTGGATTTCGGATTGACTCCCGGAAAGCCGATTCCGTCCAACGATCCCAATTTGCAACAAGCGCTGCGCGGTGAAAGTTCCGCGGCGCGGATTCCCGCGTCGGTGTACGGAACCGAAGTCGACGGTCAGGGGCTGCCGGTATTCGACGAAGAAGGGCAGCTGGTCGGTGCGATCATGGTCGCCTATACGCCGCAGACCGAGAATTTCCTGCAGGGCTTCCGGCAGCGGATCGAAGAAGTCAGCCGCTCGCTGACCGATTACGTATCTTCGATCGCCGCGCAGTCCCAGCAGCTTGCGGCCGCCACGACGGAGATTAAGGAAAACTCGGGCCGCGCGGTAACGGATGCCCGCGAAGTCAACAAAGTCACTTCGTTTATCCGCGAAATTTCGGAACAAACCAATATGCTCGGATTGAACGCCGCGATCGAAGCGGCGCGCGTCGGCGAGCAGGGCGCGGGATTCCAGATCGTGGCGAGCGAAGTGCGCAAGCTGTCGGTGGATACGAAAAAAGCGACGCAGAACATCGAACTGGCGCTGAACAACGTGCAGAGCAGCATCCTGCGCATGGAGCAGGAGATTACATCGATCTCCGACGCTTCCAACGAGCAGGCGCAGCTGCTGGGCGAATTCAGTTCGCTGACCGATCGTCTTAACGAGCTGAGCCGGGAATTTTCCGACTTTACGCGCCAGGTGCTGGGAGAAGGCGCGAAGTAAAAAGAACGGCTCGGGCCGGTAAGAGCCGCTTGTTTGCGCTGCTGCGCATACGAAAAAAGACATTCCGTCCGAACCGGAATGTCTTTTTATGTACCTCGGGAAAAGCGGATCAATACAGGGACAATGCCAGTGTATCGCTTTCGCGATACGAGTGCAGGATCGCTTCGGAGCCTACGATTTCGATACTGATCAAAGAACCGATACATTTTTTGAGCGCTCTTTTGCCGTTGGAGAGCTTATTATCTAATGCGCCGGTCAGCAGTCTGAGCATTTTCTGAGCGGGTTGTGTATTCTCGGCGTCAATGTAAACGGGAACCAGTTTTTCTTGAACTGTAATCGTCGTTTTCACTATACTCACCTCATCGTTTATTTGTTCGTGATTTTATTATAAACTTGCTTCCTTAAAAACAAATTAAAAAACGCTTAAATTTCATCGTAATGTTTACTATTTTTAAGGTTTTTTCTGAAAAAAAGCCGACATCCCTCCCGCACCGCATGTGTTGACCTCGTATCCGGCCAAATTTACTAGTTGTTTACCCGCGTTATCCCCTGTATGAAAACCTTTTTGCGGTGAATATTTAACCGATTTCCGAAAAATCCCCGAAAAATTGCAAAATGATTAAAAAGCGCGCGGTTTGGGGTAATAAATACCCTGATTGGGGCAGCTGTCTAGCTTCCTTGAAAAGTATATCATCCACAGCCCAATTCGATAAGGAGGGACTTTATGTCGGCAACACGTTTTGAAGGCAGAACCGTAATTGTAACCGGCGCCGGATCGGGAATCGGACGCGCCGCCGCGCTTAAATTCGCGAGCGAGGGCGCCAATGTGGGGCTGTTCGATCTCGATTCGGAGCGGGCGGAATCGGTGCGCGGAGAAGTGGAGGACATCCGCCGCGGAGCGGGACTCGTATGCGTGGTGGACGTTTCCGATCCGCTGACGATGGAACAGTCTTTCAACGCGGTCGTCGAACGCTTCGGCGGTCTCGACGCGGTATTCGCCAACGCCGGCATCAACGGCGCGAAAGGACCGATCGAGCATATGGAACTGGCCGAGTTCCAGAGAACGATCGACGTCAATCTGGGCGGAATGTTCCTGTCCGTCAAGCTGGCTGTTCCCCATATGAAAAAGCGCGGCGGAGGCAGCATCGTGATTACAAGCTCCGTCAACGGCAACACCCGCTTCTCCAGTATCGGCATGTCGCCGTACAGCACCTCCAAAGCCGGACAGGTCGCGTTCGCCAAAATGGCCGCCCTGGAGCTGGCGCGTTACAAGATCCGCGTCAACGCCATCTGTCCGGGCGCGATCTCGACCAATATCGACGAAACGACCGACGAGCACGATCTGGCCGACGAAATCGCGATTCCGCTGGAGTTCCCGCGCGGCGGCGATCACCCTCTGGCCGGCCGCCACGGCCTGCCGGAAGAAGTCGCCGACCTGGCCGTATACCTGGCTTCCTCCGAAGCCCGGCACGTGACCGGGGCTTCGATTACGGTGGACGGGGGAGAATCTTTGTTGTTCTGAGCGCGTTTGGGGCCGCTCGCCGGATTCCGGCCTATCGCTCCGTCGTTTCCCTACGGGAAGCCAAAGTCGCTCCAGTCCGGAATCCGGCTCGCTCACCGCGAACGCGAGGGAAGGGTGGGCGGCTGCTTCGCAGACCGCGAGACAAAGAAAGCGCGAGACAAAGAAAGAATGATTGATTATGAAGACCTGTCCTTTTGGACGGGTCGGATTGTCGAGAAACGATTGGATGTAACCCTAATACTTTGTCCCGGATGAAGGTAAGGTTACGCTTGGCTGAGATTCGTACCTGACCCGTGCGTGTATGAGGTCTCCGGCGGAATCGCACTTGAACCGTGTGCCTTTCAGCCAAGCGTAAACCCGCTATTTGAAAGGTGACAAAGTACTTTGACAGGAAGGTTTGATTGAGAGGAAATATCGGGGAAGGGCTGGAGAAATAAAGCGAGCGGCACGACGAATATAAAATAGCTGCGTATAGCCCCTTATTCAGGCTTAATTTTACGTTTTGGAGAAAATAACGTCGCTCATACAATTATTTTGAGCTTTTTCGCTTCCATTCGGTCTTTGGCTCCCAAATAAGTGTACCTGCGTCGCTATTTGAAGAAAACGAAGCATTTCGTCTCAAATAAGTGCACCTGCGCCGCTATTTTTCGTAGGGAACCTTATCCGCCTTTCTTGACACCCTGACCTGTCCTTTTGGACAGGTCTTTTCAAGCATTTTAGCAAAAATCAAAAAGAAGAAAAGGAAAGCGGGATCGGGTATAATGGAACGACAAATTGCATGCGGGAGGGGTACGGATGGCCTGGATGTCGTGGCTGGCGGAACAGAAGATCGAAGAAGCGATGCGAAACGGGGAATTCGACGATCTGCCGGGTAAAGGGAAGCCGGCGCCGCCCGACGATCTGTCGGGCGTGCCGGAAGAATTGAAAGTCCCGTACAAGATATTGAAAAATGCGGGCATGGTGCCGGAGGAAATTACGCTGCGCAAAGAGTGTCTGGAGCTGGAAGACCTGCTGGCGGCGTGCGAAGCGGGAGAAGAACAAGAATCGCTGAAAGGAAGACTGACGGCGAAAAAACTCAAGTTGAGAATGGTCGAAGAAGAAAGAGGCTGGAGCGGGGGCGTTTATTCGCAGTACGCGGATCGAATCCGGGACCGGCTCGGAGATTGAGGATAACGAGAATAAGGGTTCGAAAAATAAAAGGTTCGGCTGCCGCGTCCGATCGAGGTTTAATGCCTCGAAAAGCGGGGCCGCCGAAATAAAAAAGAAAGACAAGCCTAACCGAAGAATCGGCGCGCAGCCGGCGGGTGTCGACGATTAAGCGGCCGTTTGAGTTTGGACTTAGATGTCGGGTACGTCGACAACCACGGGCTGACGCGGAATCATGGACAGGTCGAACGAGCGGACCAGCTCGGAAGCTTTGACGGGCTCCGGGCGGTCGATCAGACCGCTGACGTAAGCAAGCCAGCCCACAAGGCGCTCCGGGGCCGTGCCGCGTTCCCGGTAAGCGGAAATTGCGATGCCGCCGTGGCGCTTGGCCAGGCGTTTGCCGTCCGGTCCGTTCAGCAGCGGCACGTGCAGGAAAGCCGGCGGCGCAAGATCCAGCGCTTCGTACAGCAGAATCTGCCTCGGCGTGGAGTCGAGCAGGTCGGAGCCGCGCAGCACATCGGTAATGCGCATATCGGCGTCGTCCACCACGACGGACAGCTGATACGAGTACAGCCCGTCGGCCCGGCTGATGACAAAGTCGCCGCCGCTGCCGGGCGGGAAAACCTGCGGTCCGGCGATACCGTCGGCAAAACGGACTTCCCGTCCCTCCGGCAGCGCAAAACGCAGGGATGGGTCTTTACGCCGCGCTTTCTCGGCCCGTTCGGCGGCGGTCAGATGCCGGCAGGTGCCGGCGTAGGATGGGCCTTCCGACGACAGGCCGTGCGGAGCGCTGGCCGAAGCGAGAATATCGGCCCGGCTGCAGTAACACGGGTAGATATGGCCGGAAGCCTGCAGCCGTTCGAGCGCGGCGGCATACCGCTCCATGCGTTCGCTCTGGGTATAGGGAGCGTACGGGCCGCCGACGTCGGGCCCTTCGTCCCAATCGAGTCCGAGCCAGCGCAGATCGAGCAGGGCCAGCTCAGCCCATTCGCCCCGCGAGCGGGCTGTGTCGATATCTTCCATGCGCAGCACGAATTCGCCGCCCAACGCGCGCATATGCAGCCAGGACAGCAGTGCCGTCCGCGCGTTGCCCAGGTGCATCTTGCCGGAAGGGGTGGGCGCGAAGCGTCCTCTGTTCATGATTATGCACTCCTTTGATTGAGACAAGTCGCTAACTTTTCATATATATGCAATTATACGCTACATCCCGGCCGGGCCCAAATGATTCGCGGCGGCGGATCGGTTATGACGGCGTCCGCGAACTTCCGCGCAATACGATAATAAGGAGAATAACTGCAATGAATACGGAATATAACGGGCATACAGATAGAAAAAAACCTCCGCTCGGCAGCCTGCCCGAGCAGGCGGGCCGCGGCGCGTTTGCCGGAAGTCTTCCGGTCGACGAAGCGCTGCCGCTGTTGAAGAAAAGTCTGGCGGACAATAAGCCGGCGATCCTGATCGCGCAGCCCGGCGCGGGCAAAACGACGAGAGTGCCGCTTGCGCTGCTCGGCGAACCCTGGCTGGAAGGGCGGAAGATCCTGATCCTGGAACCCCGGCGGCTGGCCGCCGTATCCGCGGCGGATTATATGGCCGAGTCGCTCGGCGAGCGGACCGGCGAAACGGTCGGCTACCGGATCTCGCTCGACAGCAAATCGGGCGCGCGCACCCGGATCGAAGTGGTGACGGAAGGCATCCTGACCCGGATGCTCCAATCCGATCCTTCGCTGGAAGAAGCCGGCCTTGTGATCTTCGACGAGTTTCACGAACGGAACTTGCAGGCCGATCTCGGCCTGGCGCTGGCGCTGCAAAGCCGCGCCGTGCTGCGCGAGGATCTGCGCATCCTGGTGATGTCGGCGACGATCGATCCGCAGCCGGTAAGCCGCGTGCTCGGCGGGGCCGAAGTCATTCGCAGCGAAGGGCGTGTATTCCCGGTGGAAACGGTCTACGCCGCGGGTCCGCGCTCGGCGCCGCTTGAGCGCCGCGCGGCCGACGCGGCGCGGCGCGCCTGGAGGGAGACGGAGGGAAGCATCCTCGTCTTCCTGCCCGGGGTGCGCGAGATCGGGCGCGCCCGCGAAGAACTGCTGCGCGGCGAGCGGCTGCCGGGCGCGGAGATTCTGCCGCTGCACGGCGGCCTCGGCCGGGAAGAGCAGCGGCGGGCGGTGAACGCTTCCGCCGAAGGCCGGCGGAAGATCATCCTTTCGACCTCGCTGGCGGAGTCCAGCATTACGGTCGAAGGCGTGACGGCCGTGGTGGACAGCGGCCTGATCCGCACGCAGACCTTCTCGCCGCGGACCGGCATGTCGCGGCTCGTTACGCTGACGGAGTCGCTGGAGTCGGCGGATCAGCGGCGCGGCCGCGCGGGCCGTACCGCTCCCGGCGTCTGCTACCGGCTGTGGAGCCGGGAGGAGGAGGCGGGCATGCCGGCCGCGCGGGCGCCGGAGATGCTGCAAAGCGATCTCGCGCCGCTGGCGCTCGAACTGGCCGCCTGGGGCGCGGCCAATCCGGCGGAGCTGGATTGGATCGACATGCCGCCCGAAGCCGGCTACGCCGGCGCGCTGGAACTGCTGCGCCGGCTGCATGCGCTGGACGAGGCCGGCCGGATCACGGCCGAGGGCCGCGCGATGAGCGCGCTCGGCGTGCATCCGCGCCTTGCGCGCATGATTCGCCGCGCTCTGGCGCTCGGCCTGGGCGAGACCGCCTGCGACCTGGCAGCCCTGCTGCAGGAGCAGGCCGCCGCGCCCGCGCCTTCCGGCGGCGCGGTGACCGACGCCGTCTCGCTGCTGCCGCGGCTCGCCGCGCTGCAAAGCGCTTCCGCCCGCGGCCGCTCCGGCGCGCGCACGCCGGAAGAACGCGCCGCGGAGCGCGCGGCCCGGCTGCGCCGGATCGCCGGGCTGCCGCCCGGCCCGGGCAAAGCTTCGCCGCAGCGGGCGGGGCTGCTGCTGGCCTTCGCTTTCCCGGACCGGGTAGCCCGGCGGCGGGGAAGCGGCCGCTTTCTGCTCAGCGGCGGACGCGGCGCGTACGTGCCCGAGCGCGAACTGCTCTCGCGCGAAGAATATCTGGTCGCCGCCGATATCGACGACCAGGGCGCCGAAGGCCGCATCTGGCTCGCCGCGCCGCTGGAGCCCGGGGACCTGGAAGAATTCGCCTCCCTGGAAGGCGAGGAAGAAATCCGCGTCGAGTGGGACGACGAACGCGAAGCGGTATCCGCGCTGCGCGTCCGGCGCATCGGCGCGGTGATCCTGAGTTCGTCGCAGGCGGCTTCGCCGGGCGAGGAAGACGTCGCCGCCGCTCTGCTCCACGGCATACGCCGCAGCGAAGGCCGTCTGCTGCCGTGGACCAAAGAAGCGCGCGAGCTGCAAAACCGCATGATCTTTATGCACCGGGCCGACGAAGCATTCCCGGCTTCGGACGACGCGTCGCTGCTGGCGGATATGGAAAACTGGCTGCTGCCCTTTGTCTCCGGCATCCGCAGCGGGAATCAGCTCCGGAAGCTGGAGCTTGCGCGGCTGCTGGAACAGCGCCTGAGCTGGGAACAGCGGCGGCGGCTGGACACCGAAGCGCCGACGCGTTTGGGCGTTCCGAGCGGATCGCGGATCGCGATCGATTACAGCGATCCCGAGCGCCCGTTTATCGCGGTCAAGCTGCAGGAGATGTTCGGGCAAACGGACACGCCCCGCATCGGAGGCGGCCGGATTCCGGTCACGGTGCAGCTGCTGTCGCCGGCAAGGCGGCCGGTGCAGATTACGGCCGACCTGGCGAACTTCTGGCGCGAAACGTATTTCGAAGTCAAAAAAGACCTGAAAGGCCGCTATCCCAAGCACTATTGGCCCGACGATCCGTCGATTGCCGAAGCGACGCGGCGCGTTCGCCCGAAATCGTAAAATCGCCCGGCGTACGGGCCTATCTTCCAGGCGGAGAAAGCGATCCGGCGTTTCGTACAGCCTTTACAGGGTAATAATGTGCGAACACACATCCAATTCATCCTTGAAGGAGGATTTTCGCATGGCTAAGAAAATTGTGGGCGTATTCGAGAACGAACGGGAAGCTTCTCTGGCCATTCAAAACTTGCAAAGCCAGGGATTCACTTCGGATGAAATTTCGGTAGTGGCAAAAGACCGTGACGATCTGAGAGCGATAGACGAAGAAACGGGTACCAAAGCGCCGGAAGGACTGGCGGCCGGAGCGGCGACAGGCGGCGTGCTGGGCGGCGTAACCGGCCTGCTGGCGGGCGTGGGCGCGCTGGCGATTCCGGGCATCGGGCCGATCCTTGCGGCCGGCCCCCTGGCGGCGACGCTGGCCGGGCTTGCGGTGGGCGCCGGAGCGGGCGGTCTGGTCGGAGGCCTGGTGGGACTCGGAATCCCGGAAGACGAAGCGAAAGAATACGAAGGCTATCTGGATCGCGGCAATATCCTCGTGCTGGTGGACGAAGACCAGCGGAGCGGCTCCGTATACAATTCGTTCCGCGATAACCGGTCGCTGAACGCGAACCGCTACCACCTGACGGAAGAAGGGTACGACAATCGGATGAGCACGGGAGAAACCGTCAATCCCGCGCTCGACAATACGAGAATCAACAATGCCGATCCTGCGCTCGGCGCGCTGGGCGAGCAGGAGACCCGGCGTTCGACGATCAACGACGCGTCCGAGCCCGCGGATACCGTGTTCCCGCCGCGGGGCGACCGCCGTATCTGAATCGGCGCATGCCCCCGGCCGCCGGTCGGTTCAGCAGAAGACGATACCGAATGAAGCGGTGGACGGCAAAGGGAGAAGCGCTTCGGCGCTTCTCCCTTTTTATATCCGCTGCTCGCGCCGGAAAAGGGGAGAACGAATATGCAAAACACGGATTTCGGCGATATCGGCGAAGGACTGCGCAGACTGGACGCCGGAAACGCGCGCCAGCGGGAGATTGCCGGGATGCTGGGCGAAGCGGAAGTGCTGGAACGGCTTGCCGCTTATCGTCCGGCGTTGGCCGGAACGCTGCCGATCGGAATCGATATTCCCGGCAGCGATGTCGATGTGCTGTGCGAGGTTTACGATCACGCGGCTTTTCTGGAATACGCGCTGCGAATATTTGGGGAATGCGAAGGCTTCGAACGTTACCATCGCAGTGTGGACGGCGTCGAACGCTCGGTCGTGCGTTTTTGGCTGAGCGGCCTGCCGATCGAGCTGTTCGGCCAGGCGCGGCCGACAGCCAAGCAGAACGGTTTTCGGCATATGCAGGTCGAACGCAGGCTGCTGGAACTGGACGATCCGCAAGCGGCCGCGCAAATCCGGGCTTTGAAGCGCGGCGGCCGCAAAACAGAGCCGGCTTTCGCCGAATTCTACGGTTTGAAAGGCGATCCTTATGCCGAACTGTACCGGTTGTCGCTGATGCCGGATCACGAACTGCTCGAATTGATTCGTAATAAAAAATAATTTCAACATATGAAAAATTCAAAATAGAAAATCAGTCCTGTCCAGCATGCGTGAAATAAAGCCGGTTTCGACCTCACGCCGGGAAAAGAACCGTTCAGTCGGCAAACCCGTACGATTAACGCACAAATACTTTCAAGAGATGTGAATTTGCGTAAAGTAGATTATAATGAAAGGGAACAAATGTTCACCCGAAAAGGAGGGGGAAACCCGTGGCCTTCATGATCGCACAACGTGCATTTATCAAGCTGTACCTCATCACCATGGTCGAACAGCAGCGCGGATACGGATACCAGATGCTCGAGGAAATGAAGGAGAACTTCAAACCCTTCGGGTACGTTCCTCCCCAAAGCGAAATTTACCGCGCGCTGCACGAGCTGGTGCACGAAGGCATTTTCTACCGCACCAAGCAGCTCAAAGGCAGCGATCCGCGCGTCGATTTTCAGGAAATCGTGCTGTATCATTTTACCGACGACGGTCCGGAGAAAGCGAAACTGTACAAAAAACAGGTAAAAACGGATCTAGACCGCTGCCTGGGCATGCTCAACAAAGCCGCGTCGGACAACTACGGCGTTTGACGCGCCGTCCGCGCGGGCGGGTAAAGCGCAACCGTATACACGGGAGTCCGCCGAAAGTAGAGGAAGGACGGGAACGTCCGCCTCTATTTTTTGTGCCGCGTGCGCGAGCTCGGCAGCTTTGACGCGCTGAGGCGCGGCGGTTGGCAGTTTCAATAGAAAACGTTATCATAAGCAGTAAGAAAAGCGGCGAAGCCGTTCTGCACAGAGTAAATCAAGCTTTGCGAAGGAGGAAATCGAATGGCTCGACAACTGAGATGGGGCATCCTTGGCACTGCGGGCATCGCCATGGGTTCGCTTATTCCGGCGATCAAGGAATCCGAGCGCGGCACGGTGGCCGCCATAGCCAGCCGCAGCGCGGACAAAGCGCGCCGGGCCGCCGAACAAGCCGGAATTCCGCGGAGCTGCGGGAGTTACGAGGAACTGCTGGCCGACCCGGAGATCGATGCCGTTTATATTCCGCTGCCGAACCACTTACATAAAGAATGGACGATCAAAGCCGCGCAGGCGGGCAAACACGTATTGTGCGAAAAGCCCGCGGCTCTCAATGCGCAGGAAACCCGGGAAATGCTGGAGGCGTGCGAGCGGCACGGCGTGCTTTTTTCCGAAGCGTTCATGTACCGTTACGGCGGCAAGCACCAGCGTCTGCGCGAAATTCTGGACTCCGGCGAGATCGGGGAGATTCGCGCAATGCACGGGGTGTTCACTTATTGTACGCCGGACGATACCGGCAATGTAAGATTCGACCGGGCGAAAGGCGGGGGTTCGATCTACGATATCGGCGTATACCCGTTCTCCGCCGCCCGCATGATTGCGCAGGCCGAACCGCTGTGGGCGTCGGCGCATGCGTTTTTCTCCCCGGAGCACGACCAGGTGGATATGAACGCTTCCGGCCTGCTCGGCTTTCCCGGCGGAATCGCCCTGACGTTTCAATGCGGGATGTGGGCGTATAATCGCTCGTATTTCGAAGTGACGGGCACACTGGGGCGCATCGAGCTGCCGTATATGTTCGGTTGGAGGGAGAATCCGCAGCTTGTCGTGCACACCGACCGCGAACGCCGCGAAGAGAAGCTGCCCTGCGCCAATCACTACGCGCTTCAAGCGGACGCGTTCGCGCGCGCCGTGTTCGGGGAAGAACCGCTGCCTTACGGACCGCGGGACGCTCTGCGCAATATGCGCGTCGTCGACGCCTGCTTGCAGTCCGCCAGGGAAGGCCGCAGGGCGGACATCGAGCAGGATTGATTGCGTTAAAAGGTAAGCGTGGAAAGAAGCGCAGCTCCCGGCCGGAGTCCGCTTTTTGCGCCAGCCGCGCCTATCGAAACGCCAAGCAGCGACAGCTTTGAAAAAGGAGTGCCGCACGCGCCGCCGCCATCGTTAAAACGAGGCGGCGGCTTTTTTGCGGATCGACGTCAAAAATATTTTAACGTAACTATTGATTTCTTGGATTTATCCGTTAAAATAAAAACAACGTTAAAATAATTTTAACAATAATAAAAATTTGAGGAGGAAATAACAAATGGACGATATTCAAACTCTGCACGGAAGCGTTCCGAGATCCAAACAGCGGACGAAAGCGAAAAACCTCGGCATGACGGAGCTTCTGAAACAAAAGTCGTTTATGCGCCTGCTTCTCTCGCGCATTCTGTCCAACTTCGGAGATGCGGTGGATGCGATCGCCTACAGCTGGCTTGTGTATATGCTGACCGGATCGAAACTGATGATGGGCACGCTGTTCGCCGTCGGCATGCTGCCCAACATTCTGCTCGGGCCGTTCGCCGGCGTGCTGGTAGACCGTTGGTCCAACAAGAAAGTGACGGTATTCAGCGCCCTGCTGCGCGGAAGCCTGGTATTCCTCACCGGTTTGATGGTCTTTACGCAGCATATCGAAGTCTGGCATTTGTTCGCTTTGTCGATTCTGCTGTCGTCGATCTCCGCGTTCGCCAATCCGGCCATGATGTCGTGGGTGACGCATACGCTGCCCAAAGACCTGCTGCTGCAGGGCAACTCGCTGTCGGCTTCGATCTCGCAAAGCGCCCGTCTGGGCGGTTACGCGCTGACCGGAGGACTGATCGCCTGGGCGGGCATCGGCGGCGCGTTCTGGGTAAACGCTCTGATGCTGGCGCTGTCGGCGCTTGTGCTGTTTGGAACGCGGGGGCCGGATGTTTCCGCAGCTTCCGCCGCCGGCGAAGAAGACGGATTTATGCAGCAATTTCGCTCGGGAGCCGCTTATCTGTTTGCCGAGAAAAAGCTGCTGCTTATTGTGCTGCTGGTCGCGTTTATCAACTTTGTGGCCGCGCCCGTCGAAGTGCTGGAAGCCGCTTACGTCGCGGAGCTGCTGCACCAGGGACCGGCCGCGCTGAGCGCGCTGAGCATTTCGCTTGCCGCCGGCATGATCGCGGCCGGACTTGCGCTCGGCGGCATCGGCGCAAAATTCAGCAAAGGGCTGCTGATTATCTCCGGCTTTATCCTGCACGGCGTCTCGCTGGCCCTGCTTCTGCTGCCGCCCGCGCTTCCCGACTCCAATACCGCGCTGGTATTCGCTTCGGCCCTGTATTTTCTGATGGGCTTTTCGGTAAACCTGATCGCTTCCCCGATGACGTCTTACCTGATGGAGAATACGCCTTCCTCCATGCTCGGCCGAATCGGCAGTTTGTTCAATACGATCTGTCTCAGCGCTTATCCGCTCGGCAGCATCCTTGTGGGAAGCGCGGCCGAACATTTCGAGCTGGGCGGCATCTATATCGCCTTGGGCGCGATGACGCTGCTGCCCGGCGCAATCCTGCTGGCCAACCGGACCTTCCGCTCGCTGAAATAAATACCGTTTTGTGCAGCGGACCGCTTTTCGCCTATAATGGATACAGATCACAAGGAGCGGGAGCTGGAGCTGTGGACAAGAAAGAACGCCAAAAAGACAATAAAACGCTGAATTCGCTGGAAGAGATCAAGATCTACTCCGACCCTTACCGGCTGAAAATTATGAAAACCTTTCTGGACTTCGGCCGTACCGCAACCGTAAAAGAAGTAGCCGACCGCCTCGGCGAAGTACCGGCCAAAGTGTATTACCATGTCAAAAAACTGGAAAGCATCGGCCTGCTGTGGATCGATCATACCGAAGTCGTCAACGGGATCGTAGCCAAATACTACCGTTCGTTCGAAGGCGAGATCGAAATCCGCTCCGCCGAGATCGAACCCGAACTGCGCGGCGTTTATATGTCCAACGTACGCCGCCTGGTCGCCGAACAGTTCGACGAGACGCGCGAAGCCTTCCTGAAGCAGACCGACACGAATAACCCTACCCGCCTGGTGCAAAACGTGCTGCATATGAGCAAAGAAGAAGAAAAAGAATTGTTTGGCCGCATCCGGGAACTGCTTGAACCTTACGAACGCAAACGCCAGGGAGAAGGCGTTCTGACATACGATTTCTTCCTGGCCGTAGGCGCCAATCCGGAAGAAGCCTCCCCCGCCGACGAGAGCCGGGGCGAGAGCGCAAACGATGAACAGCCAGCTCCCGAGTCCCCGAAGCCGGCCCAAAAACCCGCCGCCCGAACTCCCCGCGCTAAACGCGGCCCGAAGTAAAAACGGCCGCATCCAGTTTGCATGCAATCAAGTTCGAACGAGGCCGAACCGTAATGAATCGAAGCGACAAACCGCATGACAATGCCAACCCGAGAAAACGCGCTGTTCGTCACCGTCCGACTGTACAGTAGTCGGACGTGCTTTTCCCCGCCGCCACAGCGGAATCGGAAAAGAATAAATAAACGGAATTTTTGAATTCCGTTTAGGTTGGGAATCCGATTTTAAGCTGGAGCTTATAAGCGGAGGGAGAAATTCAGTGGAGGTACAAACTTTCAAAGAAAGTTACCCCGGAAGCATATGCTGATAGTGTTCGCCTTTGAAATCGGGAAGATACAACTAAAATCTAATCAGTCTTCCCGATTTCAACACGCGACCTAAAGTCTTTCGAAGAAAGGCCCATCGTAAGCCTACGCTAACGAATTTCTCTCGCAGCCCCCCCAAGCTTCCCTTACAAATAAGACTTTCCCAACACCCAGAAGGAATCCAACAATTCCGTCTTTTTTCATTTCCCATTCCGCAATCAAATTGAAAGCGCCTCCCCAACCGCGTTATAATAGACCGTGTTGTTGCATCCATTTTGATTTAAAGGAGACTGAACATGTCGATGAATCCAAATGCCGGAGATCGCCCTGTGCACGAAGCGAGCCGCGGCGATTACAACGGAGAAGAAGCCGTCTGGCTGAAATACGGCGACTACGAAGCGGCCGTGCTGCCCAAGATCGGCGGCAACCTGATCGCGTTCCGCGATATCGCGCGCGGCTTCCGCTTCCTGCGCGAGCCGGAAGAGATGCAGGCGTTTGTCGAGAATCCCGGCACGCACGGCATCCCGCCCCTGTTTCCGCCCAACCGTTACGATGGCGGCCGCTTGAAGTGGAACGGCGAAGAATATAAGTTTCCGGTGAACGAAGAAGCCACCGGCAACTTCCTGCACGGCTATCTGCATACGCTTCCTTGGGAAGTGGAAGGATTCGGCGCCGACGAAAGCGGAAGCTTCGTCACCGTCTCGCATCATGTGGGCGAAGGCCATAAGATGTACGAATACTTCCCGTATGCGTTCACGCTTCGTATCCGCTACACCCTCAGTTCGCTCGGACTGGAGCAGTCCGTCACGATCTTTAACGAATCGGGACGCAAATTCCCGGCGCTGCTGGCGTTCCATACCGCGCTTAACGCGCCGTTCGCCGAAGGCGGTTCTTCGGACGACTGCCGCATCAAAGTCACCATCGGCCAGCGCCGCGAGCTCGACGATCGCATGCTGCCGACCGGCGGTTTCCAGCCGCTGACGGAGTGGGAAGAAGAGATGCGCGAAAGCGGCTCCAGCCCGTACGCCGACGAGATGGACAATCATTACACGGCCGTGCCGCAGGGCGGACGCAACCGCGCGGAGATCACCGATACGAGAATCGGCGTCAAGCTCGTCTACGACGTAGGCACGTCGTACCGGCACTGGATGATCTGGAACAGCAAAGCGGGCGGCAAGTTTATCTGCCCGGAACCGCAAACGAATCTGGTCAACGCGCCGAACCAATCGCTGCCGGCCGAA
The DNA here is from genome assembly GCF_030518235.1 of Saccharibacillus sp. CPCC 101409. Taxonomy (GTDB): domain Bacteria; phylum Bacillota; class Bacilli; order Paenibacillales; family Paenibacillaceae; genus Saccharibacillus. The sequence goes on from NZ_JAULSA010000009.1 coordinate 37,650, forward strand.
GAAATGGGACTGTTCGCGATCGAGCCGGGCGAAGTCTGGCAGGCGACCAGCCGGATTTACGCCGTGGACCTGGCTTCGGGCGTATAAACCCGACCCGACCGGCAGACGTTTCGCGCAGGCTGTCGAAACCCCAAACGATAAGGAGGAACCGAAATGGAACTATCGGAAGCGATCCGCACCCGCCGCAGCGTGGGCGCGGTCACAAGCGAGGAAATCTCCCGGGACCGGATCGAACGGATTCTGGAAGCGGGCACCTGGGCTCCGAATCACCGCAAGACCGAACCGTGGCGGTTCTTCGTGCTCCAGGGAGAAGGAAGAGGCAAGCTGGCTTCCGCGCTGGCGGATGTCGAAGCGGCCGAGAAAGGCATCGAGCCTTCCGCCGAGCAGCGCGAAGAGATGCTCGCTTCGGCGCTGAAGAAAGTCTCGCGGGCTCCGGTGATTATTGCCGTAGGCTGCGAGCCGGTCGAAGGACCGAAGATTATTCCGATCGAAGAAACGCTGGCCGTCGCCGCGGCCGTCCAGAATATGCTGCTTGAAGCGCACGCGCTGGGACTGGGCGCGGTATGGAGAAGCGGAAGCCCGTGCTATCACCCGGTGATGGCGGAACGCTTCGGCCTCGGCGGCAGCGGACAGATGCTCGGATTTATTTATCTGGGTTACCCGGACCGCGAGCCGGGCGAAGGCAAACGCGAGCCGGCGGAAAGCAAGACTGTCTGGATCGACACGTTCGAAGCCTGATCCGGTTAGCGGCGGGCCGGTAAGCTTATAGCGGCGCACGCCGCGCGACTTTCAAGCAAAGCCCCGCCCGGACCGTCCGGCCGCGGGGCTTTGCCGTGTCCGTTTCGAAGAAAGCCCGGCTCGGCGTTTGCCGACGGGGATCGCTTATATTTATAATGAAAGAGGAACGGCGGAAGACTTCCTCCGCCCGGAAGGAGAGGGATGTATGCGTGAGCTTTGGACGGAATCGCCGGCCTTCTCGGTGACTGAATCGGATTATGCCGGCAGGATCCGACCTTCGGCGCTGCTCGGCGCCATGCAGAATGCGGCGGACCGCCATCTCGAAGAAGCGGGCATATCGGTCGGGCGGATGCTGGAACACGGACTGGCCTGGATTCTGATGACGACAAAACTGGACTTGAACGGTTTGCCGAAGCTCGGGATTCCGATCGAGCTGGAAACCTGGAACTGCGGCGCTTCCGGCGTGCAGTGGACGCGCGATTACCGTATACTCGGCGCGGACGGGGCGGAACTGGCCCGCGCTTCGACGGCATGGACGCTGGTGGATATGGCCCGGCGCCGGATTCTGCGTCCGTCGGCAGTTCCGTTTCCGCTTCCGACAAGCGGTCGTCCTTCGCTGGCCGGAGCGCCGGACAAGGCCGTGCTCCCGGGCGAAGACGCCGCCTGGACGGAGGCCGGTTCTTATACGGTTCCATACAGCGCGGTGGACTGTTACGGCCATATGAACAATGCGCGTTATGCCGATCTGTGCATGGATCTGCTGACGCCGGAGGAACTGCGTACGCTCGATCTCTGCTCGCTGCATATCACGTACAGCCGGGAAGCGGCGATGGGAGACCGGCTCGCGCTGCGCCGCTGCCGGCTCGGAAACGAGCTGGCGATCGGCGCGGCGGGTGAAAACGGACGAAGCACGTTCGAAGCCGTACTGACATTCGCGCAATCGTCTGCGGCGTCCGAAACGGAAAACGAAAGGGGAACTGTCGAATGAAAAGAAATACGCTTGGACAATCGGATCTTCAGGTAAGCGAGATCGGCCTGGGCTGCATGTCGATCGGCACGGAAGAAAAAACGGCGGTGCATCTGCTGCACGAAGCGCTCGATCTGGGCATCAATCTGCTCGATACGGCGGATTTGTACGATGCGGGCCGCAACGAAGAACTGGTCGGCCAGGCGATCAAAGGCCGCCGCTCAGACGTCGTGCTGGCGACCAAAGTCGGCAACCGCCGGATTCCCGGTCAGGAAGGCTGGGCCTGGGACGCATCGAAAGGGTATATCCTGTCGGCGGTCAAAGACAGCCTGCGCCGCCTTGGTACGGACTATATCGATCTGTATCAGCTCCACGGCGGGACGCTGGAGGACCCGATCGACGAGACAATCGAAGCATTCGAACAGCTCAAGCGGGAAGGGGTCATCCGCTGCTACGGCATTTCGTCGATTCGTCCCAATGTGATTCGCGAATACGTATCCCGTTCCAATATCGTCAGCGTCATGAGCCAGTACAGCATTTTCGACCGGCGTCCGGAGGAAGAAGTGCTGCCGCTGCTGGAAAGCAAAGGGATCGGCCTGATCGCCCGCGGTCCGGTCGCCAGCGGCATGCTTGCGGACGGCGGCGACACCAAGCTGTCCAAAGGACTGCTCGGATACGGCGAAGAAGAGCTGCGCCTGTTCCGCGAAAGTATTCGTTCGGCCGCCGACCGGTCGCTGACCGAAACCGCGCTGCGCTATCCGGCGGCCGCGCCGGCGGTGGCCTGCGTGCTGGCGGGCGCAAGCTCGATCGAGCAGCTTCGGGCAAACGCGGAAGCCGCTTCGAAACCGCCGCTTCGCGGCGAGGAGCTGACGGCTATCCGCGAAGCGATTCCGGCTAATTATTACACGCAGCACCGCTGATCCTTTCGCCGGAAAGTTCCGTTTTCCGTTAGAGCGCTTCCTGTTAAGGGTAAGAGAAAGAAGAAGCCGATAACAGGAGGTGCGCGCAGCTATGGACAACGAACAAAAAAAAGTGAAAGAACGCGAAGAAACCGAAGCGCTCCAGCAGAACCAGAAAGACGACAATCGTCAGGGGTCGCACGATCATCCCGAACAATACCCGACCGGCAATGAAAGCCTGTTCGATATGCACGAGAGCGAGATGAACGTCGATCCGCTGCCGATGGAAGATATCAGGATGGAACAGCAGGAAGAGAAAGACAAAGACGCGACCAAAAGTCGTTCTTCCAGCGACGATAAATACAAAAGCGGATTCTGACTCAATCGCAGAGCGCAACATAGAAAAAGCCCGCTTTCCGGAAAACCGGAAAGCGGGCTTTTGACATGCTTGCGGCATGGCGCGTGACAAACGCCGCATTCGAGGCGGTACGCTCAAACCGCGCCGGACGCAAGATGGTTCGATTGGTTATTCGGGATTGTCTCCCTGCTCCGCCTCGCGGCGGAGTATATCGAGCTTGCGGTAGCGTCTTGCGCCGCGTCTGAGCACGGTGAACTCCAGATTGTCGTGCGTCCATTTGCGGCCGACGGACAGGTCCGTGCGCTGGCCGTACAGCCAGCCGCCGATCGTGTTCAGTTCCTCGTCGTCGAGATCGGTCCCCAGCAGCTCGTTGATCCGGTGGATAAACACTTTGCCGTCGACGATCAGATGATCGGCGGATACCTGGACGATCTCCGCTTCTTCGGCGGCGTCGAATTCGTCGCGGATATCGCCGACGATCTCTTCGAGAATATCCTCGATCGTCACCATGCCCGACGTTCCGCCGTATTCGTCCACCAGAATCGCGATATGCGTATTTTCTTTTTGCATTTTTGTGAGCAGGTCTTTCACCGCCATCGTTTCCGATACGGACATGACCGGATGGATCAGCGCGTCCACACGGGTATCCGGGTCTTCTTCCAGCGCCAGGAAATACTGCTTCGTATTGATCATGCCGACGATATTGTCCTTGCTGGAATCGGCGACCGGAAACCGCGTATACTGCTCCTGCAAAATGATGCGGCGGTTTTCTTCGCGCGACTTGTCGAGATACAGGCAGGCCATATCGGTGCGCGGCACCATGATTTCGTTGGCCAACATCTCGTCGAACGCGAAGATCCGGCTGACATAGCCGTATTCGCTCTGGTTGATCTTGCCGCCTTCGTAGCTTTCGTTCAGAATCAGGCGCAGTTCTTCTTCGGAATAGGCTTCGCCGTGTTCGCTCGCCGGCTTCATGCCGATCAGCCGCCCGATCTGGTTGGCCGAGCCGTTCAACAGCCAGATAAACGGATACATCACTTTATAGAAGACCAGCAGCGAACCGGCAACGGCCAGCGTGACCGCTTCGGATTTCTGGATCGCGACCGTTTTGGGGAAGAGCTCGCCGACGACCACATGCAGGTACGTGATGATAACGAAAGCCAGCACATAAGACAGCAGGGCGGCGACCGCTTCGGGCACGGCCGGAACCGCTTCGAACACCGGATGCAGCAGCAGTTCCATCGTCGGCTCGCCGAGCGAACCCAGGCCGAGCGCGGTAATGGTGATGCCGAGCTGGCAGGCCGACAGCGAGCCGTCCAGGTTGGTAATGACTTTCTTGGCGTTGACCGCCCGTTTGTTGCCTTCCATAATCAGCTGGTCGATCCGGCTGGTTCGGACGCGAATAATCGCGAATTCGGTAATGACAAAGTAAGCGGTGGCGGCGATCAGCAGCGCCACCAGAATCAGGTTGACTGTAATGGTAACTCCCATGGCGGACGAATGTCTCTCCCTTCGTTAATAAGCGACGAATATGAATCGGATGTACGGGGCGATTCCTTGTACATTCACATAATTGGAGAGAAATTTGAGCGGCCGCAGCAGCATGCGCTTCAAACGCAGGCCGACCGTCGCGCCGAGCAGCAGCGCGGCGGCGGGAAGCGAGAATGCGGGCCGGTCCGGCGGCGCGGGATCGGGAGTCGGCGGCGGTCCGGACGGCATCCACGGCAGAGACGACGGACCGGACGGCAGCGGTCCCACTCCGGTGTCGGCGCTGTTGAGATTGTCGAGCGCTTCGTCGATATCGATCGGGTCCGCGTCTTTGAGCACGGCCGGCGACAAACAAAGCACAAGCGTCAGAAGCAGGATAAAGATCGTTAAGCCCCCGTTTTTCGCCAAACAAAAAACGTTCAGGGGCCTGCGTATTCGGTTCGAAAAAGTAAACGTCCTCCTTTCCCGGGAAGTGTCCCGACAGCTCCGAACGCCGGCTTTTATCAAAAGTTCCGGCTTGCTCATATCTAGATAAATTTTAAGAATCCGGCGCGCTTCTGTCAAATAAACGTTCAAAACCGGGGTTTTGGTTTATATATATTTTTGAAACCGGCTGTACAAAAGCAAGCGAATACGGGCAAATAAAGCCGTTCCAATGCAAGTACATTCTTTTTTTACGAATAGAGAGGAGCCCTGTTCATGCTGTACGACTGCGTCATTATCGGAGGCGGAATCGCGGGCACCCAGGCTGCCATCCAACTGGGGCGTTACAGCGCGCACAAAGTGCTCGTGATCGACTCAGGCTACGGACGCTCATCGATTTGCCATACGTACCACAATATTCTCGGTTGGGACGAAGGCGTGACCGGCGAGTATCTTCGCAAAACGGGGAGAAAGCAGGCGGAAGCGCTCGGCGCCGAGTTTTTGCAGGATACGGTCACGGAAGCCGCGCGCGACGGAGAAAGCTTCGTGCTTACGACCGGAACGGGCAAACGCTTCGCCGCCCATACCGTATTGATCGCCACCGGGATGGTGGACCGCTATCCGACGATTCCCGGGCTGCGCGATACGCTGGGCTACAGCGTGTATATCTGCCCGGACTGTGACGGCTACGAGATCGTCGGCCGGCGCACGGTGCTGCTCGGTTCCGGCGAAGAAGGGTCGGGCATGGCGGTACTGCTTTCGGAGCGCACGCCGCACCTGACTTACGTCAATCACGAGAAAGCGCCGATCGACGAAAAGCTGCTGCTTCATCTGCGCAAGCTGGGCGTCGATTACGAAGAACAGCCGGCGGCCGAAGTACGTTCCGACGGCAGCGGCAATATCGAAGCGGTCGTGCTGGAAGACGGGCGGGTACTGGAAGCGGAGCGCGGGTTTATCGCTTTCGGCGGCAATCACGTGCGCACCGAACTGGCCGGGCAGCTCGGCGTAACGCTCGAGAGCAATCTTCATATCAAGACCGATCCCAGAACGAAGATGACCGATGTCGAAGGCGTCTGGGCCGCCGGGGATATTTCCCTCCACTCGGAATTGACGGCGATCGCGATGGGAGACGGAATGCAGGCCGCGGTTTGGATTCATAAAAGATTGCGCAAAATCGACAATTCGGGATGAACGGGTTCAGATTTGGCAAACGGGTTAATAATAGGCAGCAGGGTCGCAACTTGAGAGGAGAATGAGAGATGGGCAACTTGAGAGAATCGAACCATGCGATAACCAAGGACGGGGAACTGCGGACCGACAAGATCGGGGAAACGATCGACCGGATCGACGACGACAAGAAAGACCGGATTCTCGAAGATTTCGAATCGTTCAAGAAGTATCTGCATAACCGGATCAAGATCGGGGAAAGTATCGGTCTCGGCGAAGAGCAGCTGGCGAAAGTCGCGCAGAAAGTTGCGGGCTATCTGGCCGAAAACGAAAAGCCTCGCAACAGCGAGGAAAAGCTGCTGCAGGAATTATGGAAAGTCGGAGACGAGGAGCAGCGGCATAAACTGGCTCATATGCTGGTCAAGCTGGCTCAATCTTCCTGAATAGATGATAAGCTCCGGAATAGACGGGCCGTGGATCGGATGCGCCATCGGGCGCGCCGTTTGGCCGGCAGGGCACAAAAATCGGACATTTATTTTCGTTCGCAGCCTATAAGGAGCAGCAAAGCCGCCGACCGATTTTGAGAAAGCCTTCCGGCACTAGGGAGGTTTTTCTTTTTATGTGTAATTAATGTCATAACGGTAACGAATGGAAACCGAATTTAAATTTCGAAAAGCGAGGTGAAACGCAGTGCCGATTATCGGAATCGATCTGGGTACAACGAACAGTCTGGCATCTTACCGCACGGAAGAAGGAAGCACGTTGATTCCGAACGCACTTGGAAACGTGCTGACTCCTTCCGTCGTCGGAGTCGACGACAACGGCCAGATTCTGGTCGGCGAAATCGCAAGAGAAAGGCTTGTAACGCATCCCGAGAGGACGGCTGCGCTTTTTAAACGATACATAGGCACGGACCGGCGCTACCAGCTGGGCGAGCACGAATTTTCCCCGGAAGACCTGTCGGCTTTTATTTTGCGCTCGCTCAAGCAGGATGCCGAAGATTTCCTGGGCGAACCGATTGAAGAAGCGGTGATCAGCGTACCCGCTTACTTCAACGATATCCAGCGCAAAGCGACCAAGCGCGCCGGGGAGTTGGCCGGACTGCGCGTCGAGCGGCTGATCAACGAGCCTACGGCCGCGGCTGTCGCCTACGGGCTGCATCTGGAGCAGGAAGAAAGCCAGTTCCTCGTCTTCGACCTGGGGGGCGGCACGTTCGACGTATCGATCCTGGATATGTTCGAAGGCGTAATGGAAGTCAAATCGGTGGCGGGCGACGCTTTTCTCGGCGGCGAAGACTTTACCGACATGCTGATCGACCGCTTCCTGGAACAATTCGAACTCGACCGGGATCGCCTGGACAAACGGACGATGGCGGCTCTGCGCAAGCAGGCCGAGCAGGGCAAGCGGCTGCTCAGCATGCAGCAGGACGCCAAGCTTTCCTGTACCGTGGAAGGGGAAACGTATGACTGGACGGTGGACCGCGGGCTGTTCGACCACCTCTCCAAGCCGCTGCTGAACCGGCTGCGCAACCCGGTCGAACGCGCGCTCAAAGACGCTTCGCTCAGCCCGCGCGAGCTGAACGAGATCATTCTGGTCGGAGGAGCGACCCGCATGCCGCTGATTTACTCGTTCGCGGCGCGGCTGTTCGGCCGCTTTCCGGCCGCGCGCATCCATCCCGACGAGACGATCGCGATCGGAGCCGGCATCATCGCCGCGATGAAAGAGCGCCGCGAAGAATTGAAGGAAGTGGTACTGACGGACGTATGTCCGTATACGCTCGGTACGATGGTGACGGTCAAAAGCGGCGAAGTCGGCTACGACAGCGGTCATTTCTACCCGATTATCGAACGGCATACCGTGATTCCGGCCAGCCGCGTCGAGCGCTTCTATACGGTCAGCGACGAGCAGAAAACGATCCGCGTCGAAATCTACCAGGGCGAGAACCGGCTGACGCGCAACAATATCAAGCTCGGCCAGCTGGAAATTCCCGTTCCGGGCGGCAAAGCGGGCGAACAGGCCGTCGATATCCGTTTTACTTACGATATCAACGGCATTCTCGAAGTGGAAGTCACCACGCTCTCGACAAGCGAGACCCACCGGCTGTTGATCCGCGAAGACGGAAGCGGCATGTCGATGGAGGAAGTGGAGCAGCGGTTTCAAGAACTCGAAGCAATCAAAATCCATCCGCGCGATAAAGCGGAGAATCGGCTGCTGTTGGCCCGGGGCGACCGGATCTACGAAGAAACCCTCGGCAGCAGACGCACTCAGATCGCCGGCGCGCTGCGGCGTTTCGAAAGCGCGCTGGGCCGTCAGGACGAGCGCGAAATCCGTAAGGAAGCGGTCGTGCTGAAAGAACTGCTGGAGCGGGCGGAAAAACAGCCGGAGGACTGACTATGACGAATATTTGGGCAACGCTTGGGATTGAGCCGACGTCCGAGGTCAAATCGATCAAACGCGCTTACGCGCGCAGACTCAAAGAATGTCACCCGGAAGAAAATCCGGAAGGATTTCAACAGATCCGCCATTCCTACGAAACGGCGCTGGAGGAAGCGAAAACGCTGACGGAGCCGGGCGGGCAGAGTCCGCTCAGCACCGCCGAACGCGTCAGGATGCAAAGTCCGGAACTCGCGGCGGCGGAAACCGGACCGGAAGCGCCGGTTACGCTGTTTCTGCGCAGCTGCGAAAGTATTTACGCCGATATCGAACGCCGGATCGATCCGGAAGTCTGGCAGGAGCTGCTTGACGACGAGATGTTCTGGCCGATCGAGATCCGGCAGCGGATCGGCAGCGAACTGTTTGCGTTTTTGCTGAAGCATCCTTTTCTTCCGCAGGCGGTGCTGCGGCTGCTGGACGAGCATTTCGAATGGACGGCCAGGGAGCGCTCGCTGCAAACCGAACACGAATCGCCCGAAGTGAACGGGCTGATCGAGCGAATCTCGGCTTTCTGGGAGCTGCGTTACGATATGTTGACGGCGCAGGAACCTTACGATTACGATACTTTTCTAAGATTTCGCGAACAGGCGCATTATGCGCTGGTGATGAACGATCTGGAACTGGCCGAGCGTTCGCTCAAAGGCGCGGCTTTGCTCAACAACGGAGAACCGGACTGTCTGCGCCTGATTGCCGCCTTTTATATGCGCAAGCAGGAAACGGGTTCCGCGCTTCAAGTGCTGGACCGCCTGCTGAGCGACTTCCCGAACGAGCCGGAAGCCCGGCTAATGCGCGCCGACGCGCTGCTGCGCAGCCGCGATTTCCCGGCCGCGCTCCGCGACTACGAGCGCCTGCTCGAACTGATGCCGGGCAGCTCGCACGCGCTGGGCGGCATCGCAAACTGCCGGGAAGGCCTGGGCGAACCGTGGAAAGCCAAAGAAGTTTACGAGGAGCTGAACCGGCGCTATCCCGAAGATCTCGACGCGCAGATCCGTCTGCTCAAATTGAACGATAGGCTCGCCGAGCAGCTGCTGCCCGAGGGCAAAGACGAATTGAAAGACGCGCAGAAGCTGGCGGAGCTGTTTCTGGATACGGGCCGGGAAGCGGAGTGCGCGGAGCGCCTGCTCGAATTGGAAAGCCGCCGGCCGCTGAACGCGGAACTGAATTTCCTGCTGGCCAAAGCGCTGGGTAAACTGGAACGGTATGCGGAGAGCGAAAGCCGGCTCACGCTCGCGGCAAAGCAAAGCGAGGCGGAACCGCTCAAGCAGGCCGATGTGTTGAAGCTGCGCGGGTTGATCTATATCGCGCTTGCGCGGTATCAGGAAGCGCGGGCGGATCTCAAGAAAGTGCTTCTTCTTCAGCCTTCCGATCCCGAATCGCTGTATCGTTTCGGCGAATCGCTCAGGCTGGAAGGGCGCTACGAAGAAGCGCTGCAGCTGCTCAACCACGCGCTCGAATTGTCTTCGCAGTGGTATTATCATTCCGCGCGCGGCGACTGCTTCTATATGCTGCGCCGGTACCCGGAAGCTCTGCTCGATTATCTGCGCGTCATCCAGTACGATCGCAGCCTGAGCGAAGCCTGGTTCCGCGCCGCGTATTGTTTCCTGCGCATCGGCGATCACAGCCGGGCGCTGGAGTACTTCGGCGAGTCGCTGCAGCGTGGCTTCCCGCGCGCCGCGCAGCTGCTGATCGCCGAAACGCATTTTCGCGCCGGGGATTCCGCCCGCGCCTTCGAAGTGCTGGACGCGTACAAACGCGAGCAGCCGCAAGACAGCCTGATCCGGGTTGTGGAAGGCGATCTGCACCGTGCGCTCAAGCGGCGGGAAGAAGCGTTGGGCAGCTATGCGGAAGCGGCCGAACTGGCGCCGGAAGAATATCTGCCGGCACGCCTGACAGCGGAAATGCTGCTGCGGCTGGGACGCAAAGCGGAAGCGGAAAGCTCGCTGCGCTCGCTGATCCAGGCCTATCCGCAGCGGGGCTGGGCTTATCTGCAGCGAATCCGCCTGCTGATCGAAGAAGGCCGCTGGGAAGACGCCGAAGCCGCGATCGTGCTGTATACGGACCGGATCGAAGCGAAAGATCAGGATACGATCGTGCTGTTCTACGGCGGATACATCCTGCTGCGTCTGGCGCAGTACGAGCAGGCGGTCGAATTCTTGGAAGCGTCCTGCCGAGTCGGACAGCGCTGCGAAGCGGACGAATACCTGATCCGCTGCTATGTAAAGCTGGGTCTTACGGATAAAGCGGCGGCGCTGGCGGCGGAAGCCGATCCCGCTCCGCGCATGCTGGAGATTCGTCAAGCGCTGGAGCGTCACGAATCGCGCCGGCGGCGGCTGTTCGGACGGAGCCGGGAAGTGGAACTGCCCGAACTCGATCCGCATCCTGAACTGCCCCAGCCGACCGTAGAGCCGCTGCCCGATATTCATTCATTCTGAGGAAGGGGCTGAAAGCCTTGGAAACGCTGCGCGTTCAAGAAATAAGCGAGCGTGAGCTGCGCGCGTTCGCGCTGGGGGCGGTCCTGTTCCGGATGAACGGACTGCTTGAAGAAACCGGCTTCTCCTGGCCGGCCGCAAGGCGCGACGAACTGCGCCGCCTGCTCGAGCACACCTGGGCGGTCACGGACGAAGAATCGCTGGAGCGTCACCTGAACTGGCTGTGGGAAGAAGGCGCGCAGGCATCGTTTCGCAAAACGGAAGCTTTTCTGAACACGCTGTCCTTCCGCGACCAGCAGAACTATTTCGACCGGCTGGGCAGCGATATCGCGCTGTTCAACCACGCCCGGCTGGTGCAGATGTACAGCGGGAAGCTGCCTCCCGCGGGCATCGCGGCCTGGGATCTGGGCCAGTACGTTTTTATCTGCCGCACGGGGCTGTCCGCCGGCTGGCTGGAAGCGGAACGGGCCAAGCAGCTGGCGCTCGATGCCGCTTTGAGGGCGCAGGAGCTGTACGGAAGCTGGACCGAATATGCGGTCGCTTACCTGGCCGGCCGCCAGGTCTGGACCAACCAGCCTTCCGCCGAAGCGGCCAAAGCTCAGATCGACTGCGTGTCGCGCCTCTTGACCGAACCCCGCAGCCTGTGGCGGCGTTTGGACTGGGACATGCCGCTTGATGAAACTGCCGATTGAATCGGCGGTTTTCGGCGTATCGGGAACCCGGCTCTCCAGACGGAGAGCCGGGTTCCTTTGGTTGCGATAAACGTAAATAACTGCGCTCATACAATTATTTTCGCTCTATTCAAGCTTTTTGATGAAATAAATACATATATACATCTAAATGATCGCGTTTCCGTCTAATCTCTCTTTTTTTCGCCGAATAACTGCCTCTACGCACTTATTTGCGATTCAAGCGGAGAATGAGAAAAAATAACTGCGCTGACGCTGTTATTTCCAAAATGAAGACAAAGCCTGATTTGCTAAAAAACAATGAGCGAAAGCGTACACATCCTAACCCAGCGGAACAATCGGAATAAAGACTTGACGTCGGGTTTTAACTATTATATATTATATTACGAAAAGTTATTAAAATACTTTCGTGATCCGGCGAGGAGGAGTTTTAAAGTGGCAAAAGAATTTTTCGAAGCACTCAAATCCAGACGTTCCATCTACGGGATTGATAAAAACACATCCGTGGACGAAGCAAAAATCCAGGAAATCGTAGAAGAAGCCGTCAAATACACGCCGACTTCGTTTAACTCCCAGACTTCGCGCGCCGTTATCCTGTTTGGCGAACAGCACGACAAACTGTGGGACATCACGCTGGACGAACTGAAAAAAGTAGCCGTCTCCGACGAAGCTTTCGAAGCGACGACCGGCAAGATCAATTCGTTCAAAAGCGGATACGGAACGATTCTGTTCTTCGAAGACCAGGAAATCGTCCAAAACCTGCAAAACCAATTCGCTCTTTATGCCGACAACTTCCCGATCTGGGCCGACCAGTCCTCGGGCATGCTTCAGCTGGTAGTCTGGACCGCTTTGTCCTCCGAAGGCCTCGGCGCTTCGCTCCAGCACTACAACCCTTTGATCGACGCCGGCGTTCAAGCGGCCTGGAACATCCCTTCCACCTGGAAACTGAGAGCCCAACTTCCTTTCGGTCAACCGACCGTAGAAGCCGGAGAGAAAGCTTTCCAACCGTTAGAAGAACGGGTTAAAGTTTTTAAGTGAGACTTTTGCAAAAATCCATACAGCGACTTCCAATAAACAAACAAAGAAGCGGGACGATTTAACCCGCTTCTTTTTTGCACCCATGGAGCGATTTCAATCAGGTTTTACAAAATACTGGAGGATAAAGTTTTTATAAAACTTCCCCGAGAACGATTCCTCGCGCCCTGTTTCACTTCCGCCAAAACGTCCCGCACTCCGCCTTATCCTCGATATTAAACGCGATAATCCGCTCCAACAGCCCGTAATCCACGGGACGATCCCAGCGCATGCGGATCATCTGATCCGTGTGTTCGTACCCCGCTTTTACAATTTCGTCCGCAAACTTCGCGACTCCGGCTTTCTCCGGCGCGACCGCCAGATGCTTTTTCGCGACGCTGAAGCCGATGATAAACGTCTCGTGATCGGTAAACATCGGCTGGTTCCAGGCAATCTTCGGAACCAGGCCGGGAAAAGTCCGCTGCACCCAGTTCAAGACTTCTTCGGTTTGGTCGCGCTGCGGCGGGTCGTCGATCTTTGCCAGATAATCCGCAAAAACCTCCATATGTGTTCCTCCTCGAATACGACGGGGAAAGCCGTCTTTTTTGGCCGACACGGTTACAGCCCAAGTGTAGCAGAACGTATGATCGTTTTATACCTTTTTTTGCTTCAACCGATGCTTCGTTCCAAATAACGCTCGAATTCCGCGACGGTAACGAACAGTTCGTCCGGTTCCAGCGGCCGCAGCAGCTCCGGCTCGGCCGTTTCCGCCCAGGCCGCCGAGATAACGGGTACGCCGGCCGCGCGCGAAGCTTCGATATCGCTCGGCGCGTCGCCCACGTATATGCACTCGGCGGGCGTCAGCCCGAGACGTTCCAGCACCGCGCGGATGCCTTCGGTTTTTCTCGGCCCGCGCGGCGAACCGGTCTCGACCGCTTCGAAATAACCGTCCAGACCGAACAGTTCCAGTGTGATCGCGGTGCTGCGTTCGCCTTTGCCGGTGACCAGCGCGAGCCGCACGTTTTGTTCCCTCAGCCTGTCCAGCAGCTCCCGCATCCCTTCGAACGGGGCGCCGCACATACCGTGCAGCTCGCGGTAATGCAGCAGATAGTCTTCGATGCCCCGGTCGTAATGCTGCGGAATGAGCGCCTGCACGGTTCCTTCTTCCGAAGGGCCGAAAGTAGCGACGATCTCGCGGTCGCTCAGCGAGCGTCCGGCCAGCGGTTCGATCGCTTTCTTGAAAGCGGCGATGCAAAGAGGCAGCGTATTGCCGAGCGTTCCGTCCAGGTCGAAAATGATACATTTCATAGCGGGTCCAGCTCCTTTTGTTCAAATAAGATCCGATCTTCGTTATGATAAGTAAATAATGGACAAGCCTTATCCGGTGCGGTGGGTCGGGCTGCGGCGGCCGTCGCGCGTTTCGCAGGGCTTGCAGAACCACTGTAGAAGATGAAAAGCATTTCATGTCAAGCCGCAAACTCAAAGTTCCGGCGAGAAAATGAAAAAAGCCGATCGAAAGGAGCGCGCAAGCATGGCGAATATCAAAGACATCGCTCGGATCGCCGGGGTCTCGATCACGACCGTTTCCAGGGTCATCAACGGGCATCCGTATGTAAGCGAAAGCAAGCGGGAAGCGGTGCTGCGTGCCATGAAAGAAGCCGATTACGAGCGGAATATCAACGCGGTTCATCTGATTAAAGGCCGCACGGGGCTGATCGGGATTATGGTGCCTTCGATCAAACGGCCTTATTTTGCGCTGGTGGTCGAAGGGATCGCCGAAGAAGCGCTGCGCCGCGGCTATAAGCTGGTACTGATCCAGACGGATTACGAGGAAGAGCGGGAGCTGGAGGCGCTGCGCATGCTGAAGCACAAGCAGATCGACGGCCTGATCGTCTGTTCGAAGACCAGCGGCTGGAGCGCGTTCGAGACGTATCTGGAATACGGACCGATCGTCGCGTTCGAGGATGCCCGGGGAAGCCGGGTGCCGTCGATCTTTATCGACCATTACCGGGCGTTCACCGAAGCGCTGGACTATCTGTGGGACAAAGGACATCGCCGGATCGGCTTCTGCCTGGCGCGCCGCTCCGGGACGAGCAGCCGGCAGCGGATCGAAGCTTATCGGGACTTTTTAATCCGAAAAAGACGCCCGTTCGAAGAAAGCTGCGTGTTCGACGATACGATCCATGTCGAGGACGGAGGGCCGGTCGTGGAGCGCCTGCTGGATATGCAGCATCCGCCGACCGCGCTGCTCGTCACGAGCGACCAGGTCGCCGCGGGCATCCTGGCCCGCTGCCGCGAGCTGGAGCTGGAAGTGCCGCGGCGCCTGGCGCTGGTCGCGTTCGACGACCAGCCGCTGGCGCGGGTGCTGGGCATTACGACTTTTGCGATTCCGCTGCAGGAGATCGGGGCGAAGCTGTTCCGGCAAGTGCTGGAAGGCGGGGCGGGACATACCGAAATCCCCGTGCGGATGATCGAGCGGGGAACGGTATAACCTTTTTGAAAAAAGAAATGCGACCGCGCGTCAAACAACCGGGGAAGGGGCCAGCGGAAGCGTGAACGTAAAGACGGTGGTTTCGCTCGGCACGCTGGACACCCGGATGACGCCGCCGTGATTCTCGATCGTTTTCTTGCAAAGCGCGAGCCCGAGTCCCGCGCCGCCGTGATGCCGGGAACGCGATTTCTCCGCCCGGTAGAAGAAGTCGAAGACATAAGGCAGATCTTCCTGCGCGATGCCTGTGCCGTTGTCGGCCACGGATACGGCCAGCCGTTCGCCGTCCGCATGGGCTTCCACCCGGATGCGGCCGGAATCGCGCTCCCGCGTATGCCGTCTGGCGTTGTCGATCAGATTGTGCAGCACCCGGGCGATCTGCTCCGCGTCGACTTCCAGGTTCACGGCCGGAAAAGGCTTGACCGAGCTCAGCGCGACGGGGCCGTCGGCAAATTCCATTTCCAGCGGAGTCAGGATCGTTTCCAGCAGTTCCCGCGAATCCAGGAGAACGCGCCGCTCCGGCCTATCATCCAGCTCAAGCTGCGAATACTGAAACAAGTTTTCGATCAGGAGGTCGAGGCTTTCCGTTTTGACGCGGATTACGTTCAGATACCGGGCGGTCCTCTCTTCGTCGCGAACGACGCCGTCGCAAAGCGCTTCTACGTAGCCTTTGATCGAAGACAGGGGAGTTCGCAGATCGTGGGAGATGCTGGCGATCAGCTCTTTGCGTGAGCGTTCCAGCGCCTGCTGCGCTTCGAGCGATTCCTGGAGGCGAAGCCGCATCGCTTCGAACGCGGCGCGGAAATCGTCCATCTCGCCGCCGCCGCGAACCGCAATCTCGTAATCGAAACGTCCTTCCTCCATGGCGTTCGCCGCGCGCTTCAGCTCCCGCAGCGGCCTCAGCACATTCGACGAAACGACCGAGACAAGCACCGCGCCGCACAGCGCAAACGGAATCAGCAGCGCCGCGGCCAGACTGAGCGAAGCGCCCGGCTTCAGCTCTTCCGCCGTTTCCAGCCCGACGCCCGCGACCGAACCGACGGACAGCGGAAGCACGAGCGCGGCCAGCAGCGCCAGCAGTACTTTTGCGCGAATCCCCAGTCTCCGTTTATTCATAAGCCGGTCCTCCGAACTTGTAGCCTACTCCCCATATCGTGCGGATACAGCGGGGGCCGGCGCAGTCGCGTTCGATCTTCTGCCTGATCCTTTGAATATGAATCGTCACCGTATTCAAGTCGCCGTATTCGTTCACGCCCCAGACCCGATCGTAAATCTGCTGCCGGCTCAGCACCTGGTTGGGGTGCAGCGCGAGTAGGCGCAGTACTTCGAATTCTTTTGCCGTCAGCGGAACAGCCGTTTCTCCGACCCGGACGGCGTAAGCCTGCGGTTCGATCTCCAGCTCGCCGAACGTCAGGACGTCCCGTTCGGCGGAAAGCGAGGAGAGCGGACCGAACCGCCTTAGCTGGGCTTTGACCCTCGCCACCACTTCTTTGGGGCTAAACGGTTTGACCACATAATCGTCCGCGCCCAGCCCGAGTCCGAGAATCTTGTCGGCTTCTTCTTTTCTGGCGCTCAGCATGATAACGGGAATCGCCGATTCCGCCCGGATTCTGCGGCACAGTTCAAGACCGTCGATGCCCGGCAGCATCACGTCCAGCACCGCAAGGTGCGGACGGAACGCGCCGAACCGCCGCCAGGCTTCGCCGCCGTCGGCGCAGATCGCCACCTCGTAATGTTCTTCCTCCAGATAGTCGCGAATCAGCTCCGCGATCTCGCGTTCGTCGTCCACGACCAGAATTCGATTCGCCTGCATGGCCGGTTCCTCCCTGTGGATTGATCATGATCGATTTCGCTTTGTCGTCTATCCACCAGCATAACACAGCGGCGAATCGCGCACGGACTTCGCGCCCCGGCAGCGTCACGATCCATACAGCAGAGACGGAATCAGACCGTTCAAATTATTGAATACGTGAAAAATGATCGGCAGCAGCAGATTCTGGCCGGAAACGATATACAGCGTCCCGAGCACAAGCCCGGTCGCCAGATAAGGCACGATATTCGCCAGGTCCGGCAGGCTGTGGATATGAAGCAGTCCGAACAGAAGGCTGGAGCCCGATACGCAGGCCCAAACGGGCACCCGTTCCGACAGGCGGCCTATCAGCAGATAACGGTAAACGAATTCTTCCACGATCGGTCCCATCACGCCCAGGACGGGCAGCGTGATCCAGGGAGAGAAAGCGGCCATGGCCGCGAATACGTTGTCGTCGTTGGTACCGCTGCCGGCCAGGGGTTCAAACAGCGTGTAGACGACGATGCTGAGCAGCAAATAAGCGATATAAAACCCGATCAGCAGCAAAAACTGGCGAATCGGACGGCTGCGCAGCAGAAGGGCGCTTTGGACCAGCGTTTCGCGAAACAGCACCGCGCCGGCGGCGAACAAAAGAGCGTAAGCGGCAAACCGGATTTCATTCGGCGTGCGAAAAGGCAGCAGAGTGTGCAGTTTGCCCATGAATACGAACGCCGCGTAGACAAGCAGGTAGACGGCGGCTTTGAGAGAGACTTTTTCAGACATAAAACAGACCTCCGATCGGGATTATTCCGGCGCCATTGAGCGCTTTCCGCTTTATTATCCGCATCGGAAATAAACCGGTCGTAGCGGATTTATTAACAATCCATAAACGAATCCCGATGCCCGTTTCGGACAGGATTCCGCTTTCAAAAAAGTCGATTTTGTAAGAACTTTTTTATCCATTCGACACCCTTTACTTGAGACCAGCTCCTATAATGAAACTATCAAGGAAATTTGCAAAAACGGTTTGTGCAAGCTAACTTCGGGTTAATAACTCCTATGAACGCAGCATACACAGAGATCTCTGGAAGGGGAGAACAACAATGAAAAAAACAACATTCGGTATGATCGGCACAGGGCTGCTGGCATTCATGATCGGTTTCGGGTACTTCCCCGTCTCCAATATTATCACCCCGGCTTCGGCCGCTCCTGCGGAGCAAGCCGCTCCGGCGGAACAGACGACGGGAACAAGCGACGAGAATTCTACGGCAAGCACATACACGGTATTTATCAACGCGGTTGAAAAAGACGCAGGCGGCAACATCAAAGTCGACACCGACAAGATCGGCTGGTACACCGGCGCGGCTGCGGACAAGCTCTTCCTGGAAGAGAACCCGGACGCGGTCGAGGAACTGGGCGGAGCGCCGGACGGCTACTACATCGTCAACAACGATACGACCGAAGTGACGCTGCCGGTTGCGGCAAACGCCGAAGTGCTGATGCAGATCTACGATCACACCGGCAACTATGAAGACATGGAGATCAACTGGAACGAATCGATCGGTCTCGCCAAGTTCAATGCTCAATACAACAACCCGCTGGGACTGCTCGACCTGAGTGCTTACCCTTATCACATCACCGTCAAAGACGGCGAAATCGTCAAGATCGTGCAGCAGTACCTGCCGTAATCGACAGACGGACGCCGCAGCGCATATAAGACAGAGACAGCGAAGCTTCGGAAGGATATTCCTTTCGAAGCTTTTCTTTTTTGCCGCGGATTAAACGCTTACAATTGTGGTTATATAAAATTGGGATTTACATCGTATGAAAATTCTTATATATTGAGTGCTATAAGATTTCAACTTGGCTAAAAAATGGTTATTTTAATGAGGTACGACATCAGAAGCAGTAAGGTTGGAGACGGAGGAGGACATTTATGTCGTCGAAAGCAAAGATTGCAGGCTGCGCGCTGCTGGTTATTCTGTTCGAAGCCGCGGGAGTGCGCTCCCTGCTGTATCCCGATTACGTTCAAGGCGTCCTGTACGCCGGAACGGGGATCGTTCTGGCCTCCTCGATCGTACGCGGCAGGGTCTGATTACGACGAATGCGGAGAACGGGCAGTACCGGGCTCCGCGCCAAAAAAACGCTCTTCGGCGCACCGAATTTCGGCTGCCGGGGAGCGTTTTTCGGGTTGAGCGGCAATAGACGTCATTTTGCCGATTTCGCCGTTGACATTGTGCATGAAAGCCGTTACATTGACGTTAGCCGAAACCCATTTCGAAAAAAAGGGGATGACCGTTTGATCACCATATACGATATCGCTCGGGTCACCGGGTATTCGCCCACGACCGTATCCAAAGTATTCAACAATTACAGCGATGTCAGCGCTAAGACGCGCGGGAAGATCCTGGATACCGCCAAAGAGATGGGGTATATGCCCAATTCGCACGCCCGCACGCTGATGACGAAGAAATCTTGGACGATCGGCATCCTGTTCAACGAATCGTCAGGCGTCGGCATCCGGCACCCGTTCTTCGGCGGCGTGCTCGACAGCGTCAAGAAAACGGCGGAAGCCGAAGGCTACGACCTGATGTTTATTTCGGACAATATCGGGGGCAAAACGGCCAGCTATCTGGAGCACTGCCGCTTCCGCAGCGTGGACGGAGTGATCGTCATGCTGGCGGACCGCGGCGACGAAGGCTTGCAGAACCTGCTAAAAAGCGATATCCCGTGCGTGCTGCTGGATTTCGACGACGAACGTCCGGGCTGCGTTTCTTCCGACAGCATCGACGGCTGCTATCTGGCGCTCAAGCACCTGCACGATCTGGGACACCGCCGCATCGCGCATATTTCCGGCGGAGGCGATACCTTCGTCGGCCAGCAGCGTCGTCTGGGTTACGAGCAGGGCCTTCGGCGGCTCGGGCTGGCCGCGGACGAGCGCCTGATCGTGCCCGGCGGTCCGTTCTTCTCGGTGGAAGGCGGACGGCAGGCGATGCTTGAACTGCTCGATCTGCCGCAGCCGCCGACCGCGGTGCTGGCCGCGGGCGACAATCTGGCGCTGGGCGCGATCCGCGCGCTGGAAGAGCGCAATCTGGAAGCGCCGCGCGATATGTCCATCGTCGGCTTCGACGATATCGAAGCGGCTTCGCTCGTCCGTCCGGCGCTGACCACGATTCGCCAGGATGTGGGACATATGGGCGCTCGAGCGGCGCGCATGCTGATCGGCGCGATCGAAAGCGAAGATATGCCGCCCGCGGCGGTGCTGCCTGTCGAACTGATTGTACGGGAGTCCTGCCGGCGGCTTTGAACGCGCCGGCACCGGTCGTCCGGCAGGACAGCCGGACTAAAGATGAAGGCGCTTACTTCGTGTGCGGATCGCACTTGAAAGTAAGTTTGCGTTCGAATCGAACTTTTCACGCTCCGAAAAAGGTTCGCATGCTCCAGCCGCGGATCTAACCGCATCGGCGTACTCGGCTGCGAATGCAGCCGAGCGGACGCGCGGCGGTATTTACGAAATAGATTTCGATCAATGTTCGATAAAGAAAGAGAGGCGCAAATCCATGTCCGATTACCGTTACGAAGACCCGTATTTCGTGATCGACCGGTTCGATCAAGCCAAGACTTTTTCCAGCTTTCTGCCCGGCCTCGCCGGAATCAAAGGCATCCCGCTGTGGACGTTCTACGTCAACCGCGGCCAGGCGATCGCAAGCTTCGGCGTGCGCGACAAGAACTCGCCGATCCTGGAGTTCTCGCCCGCCAATATCGGTTACAAAACGACCGATCGGGGCGGCTTCCGCACTTTCCTCAGGCTGAACGGCAGCCGCGACATTTACGAGCCGTTCCGTTCGGGCCCCGCCGATCCGGCCATCCGCCGCACCATGCGCATCGGACGCAACGAGCTGCGGATCGAGGAGATCCACGATACGCTCAAACTGAAAACGGAGGTCGTGTATTTCAACGTGCCAAACGACGACTTCGCCGCGCTGGCGCGCCGCGTTACACTGACCAATCTGTCCGAAGACGCGGCGCTCGAGCTGGAAATGGTCGACGGGCTGCCGGAAATCCTGCCTTACGGCGTCAGCAGCGAAGGCTACAAAGCGATGGGCAACCTGCTGCGCAGCTGGATGGAAGTGTACAACCGCGAGCACGGCGTTCCGTTCTACAGGGTGCGCTCCAGCACCGGAGACGAAGCCGAAGTCAGCGAAGTCACGAGCGGACACTTTTATCTCGCGTTCGGGGACGACGGGCGCAAGATTGCGCCGATCGTCGATTTCGAGCTGCTGTTCGGACCCGATACGTCGCTGTCGCACCCGACCGGCTTTGCCGAAAGCTCCGCCGAAGAGCTGGCCGCCCGGCCGCAGATTACGGCCAACAAAGTGCCGTGCGGCTTTGCGGGGCGTTCCGGGCGGCTGGAAGCGGGCGCGAGCCTGAACCTGCATACGCTGGTCGGGCACGCCGGTTCGGTCGAATCGATCAACGGCAAATCCGGGCGGATCGCTTCCCCGGTTTATTTCGAACAAAAAAGAATCGAAGCGTCCGAGCTGACCGACCGGCTGACCGACGATATCGCGACAAGCACTTCGTCCGCGCTGTTCGACGCCTACTGCCGCCAGAGTTACCTGGACAACTTTCTGCGCGGCGGCTATCCGCTGCTGCTGGGCAAAGGCGAAGAAGCGAAAGTGTATCATCTTTTTTCGCGCAAACACGGCGATCCCGAGCGCGATTACAACTTTTTTACGATCGAGCCGGAATATTACTCGCAGGGCAACGGCAACTTCCGCGACATGAACCAGAACCGGCGCAGCGACGTCTTTTTCCATCCGGATGCCGGCGCGTTCAATGTCTATATGTTTTTCAGTCTGATGCAGGCCGACGGCTACAATCCGCTTCAGGTCAAAGGCAGCACGTTCCGCGTGCCGGAAGAACGGCTGGAGCGGCTGAAATCCTGGCTGGAGCCGACGGTCGGCGGATACGCGGGAAATCTGGCGAAGATGTGCCTGCAGCCGTTTACGCCGGGGAAGATCGTGCGCGCCCTGGAAGAAAACGGAGTCGAACCGCCGATCCCGGAACATGAATTTCTGGAGCGCCTGCTGAGTTTTGCGGACCAGCAGATCGAAGCGAACTTCGGCGAAGGATATTGGATCGACCACTGGACGTACAATATGGATCTGGTGGACAGCTACGAAGCGGTGTTCCCGGATCGGATCGAGCGTCTGCTGTTCGAACCGGACACCTGCACGTTTTTCGACGGACCGGTCCGCGTTCTGCCGCGCCGGGAGAAAACGGTGCTGAGCGGCGGCGAAGTGCGGCAGTACGGCGCGACGGCCCATGACGAGGAAAAACTGCGCCGCCTCGGCCGCAAACCGGAAGACACCGCCTGGCTGCGGACGGAGCGGGGGGAAGGGCGCATTTACCGGACGAATCTGTTCGTCAAACTGCTCAGTTTGTCGCTTAATAAAATGTCGCTGCTCGATCCGTACGGAATGGGCATCGAGATGGAAGCGGACAAACCGGGCTGGAACGACGCGATGAACGGCCTGCCGGGATTGTTCGGGTCGGGCATGGGCGAAACGTTCGAACTGCGGCGGATCGTGGAATTCGTGGCGCGGACGCTGGAAAGCCTGCGCGAACGCGAAGAACCGGCGGGACGCACGGCGAAGCTGCCGGCGGAAATGACGCGTCTGCTGCGCAGCGTGCGCGCGGCGCTTACGGAGCAGGAGGAAGGGGGGCTCGGAGACTTTGCCTGCTGGGATCTTCTTGCTGCGGCGCGCGAAGCGTACCGGGAAGAAATCCGCTTCGGCATCGACGGGGCGGAAGAAGAGGTGCCGCTCGAAGAGCTGCTGGACGCTTACCGCGCATTTCTGCGCAAGCTGGACCGCGGCGAAGCGCGGGCGACCGAGCTCGGGGGCGGACTGGTGCCGACGTATTTCCGGTTCGAAGCCGAGAGCCACGAGCCGCAGACCAACGCGCAGGGCGATCCGGTTATCGGAAGCTACGGACTGCCGCTTGCCGTGGTGACGTCGCTGCGCGCCGAACCGCTGCCGGCGTTTCTGGAAGGCCCGATGCACGCGCTCAAAACGGCCGGCGATCAAGAGCATGCGCGGGAGCTGCATCGCAGGGTGCGCGAAAGCGGACTGTACGACGAAAAGCTGCGCATGTACAAAACGTCGGTTAGCCTGGAAGGGCAGGGGCACGAGATCGGCCGTATCCGGGCATTTACGCCGGGCTGGCTGGAGCGGGAATCCATCTTCCTGCATATGTCTTACAAGTATCTGCTGGAGCTGCTGAAAAGCGGGCTGCACGACGAGTTCTACGCCGAATTCAAAGACACGCTGGTTCCGTTCCGCGATCCGGCGGCATACGGGCGCAGCACGCTGGAAAATTCTTCGTTTATCGCCAGTTCGGTCAATCCGGACCCGTCGGTGCACGGGCGAGGCTATGTGGCGCGGCTGAGCGGCTCGACGGCGGAATTCCTCAGCATCTGGCGCACGATGATGACCGGCACGCGGCCGTTCCGGCTGGACGGCGAAGGCCGGCTGGTCTTCAAGCCGGAGCCGGTGCTGCCGGACTGGCTGTTCGACGCGGAAGGACGGCTGTCGTTCCGGTTCCTGGGGACTTCGACCGTGACCTACCGCGGCGAACGGCGGGGGAATACGTACGGCGAGAACGCGCTGAGCGTACGGACGTTTATTCTGACGGACGAGAGCGGCGGCGTAAGCGTGGTCGAAGGCGGCGAACTGACCGGCGAAGCGGCGCTTGCCGTGCGGGAAGGCCGGTATCCGCAGATCGGGATCGTATTGGGATAACGGAGCCGGAGCGGGATTCGAACAAGATTTCAAACGAGACTTCAAATAAAAGGAGTTATGGATATGCCGGAGCAAACCGATGCCAACCGAAACGAATACAAAGAAAGCGGCAGCCCAAGCGGCGGAGGGAACGCGCGCGCCGACAAATGGTCTTTTGTCGGCGAAGAAGGGGATTTCACGCTGAAGCATCCCCAGTTCAGCAGCTTCCTGTACTTTCCGCTCGTAAACGAAGCAGGCATGATGTCTTCGATCACGCCGACTCTGCACGGCGATATCAAGACGGGGCACAATACGTTCCTGACCGAACCCGTTTCAGCCGAAACGCTGCACAATTCGCGCGCCGCGCGCAATTTCTGGATCTACGCCGACGGCGACGGCGCCTGGTCGTGCGGCGGAAGCTCGGCCCGGCAGCAGGCCGCGAGGTTCGGCGGGCCGGGCTCCGCCGAAGCCGATGCCGCGGACGAAACCGGGGCGGAAGGCGGCGAGCAGGCGGTGCTGGAAGCCGGTTTGCTCTGGCATAAGGTGACGCGCGAGCATCCGTCGCTGCCGCTGCGCGCGGAGACGGTAAACTTCGTGCCGGCCGGAGCGGACCGGATCGAGCTGATGAAGATTACGCTGACCCACACGGGCGGCGCCGGTTCGGCTCCGATCTCGCTTGTCCCGACGGCGGCGATTCCGCTGTACGCCCGTTCCGCGGACGATCTGCGCGATCATCGGCATGTCACGTCGCTGCTGCACCGGATCTATACGGCGCCTTCCGGCGTCGAAGTCCAGCCGACGCTGTCGTTCGACGAACGCGGACACCGGATGAATACGGCGACCTACTCCGTCTTCGGCGCGGAAGGAAACGGGACGCTTCCTGTCGGCTTTTTCCCTTCGGCCGAATCGTTTGTCGGCGAAGGCGGCGCGTACGACTGGCCGGAAGCGGTCGCTTCCAACCTGCCGCCGGTCTGCGGGCCTGGCGAGCGGATCGACGGTCTGGAAGCGGTCGGCGCCCTCCGGTTCGAGCGTGCGGAGCTGCGGCCGGGCGAATCCCGTTCTTATGTGCTGGCGATGCTCGTGTCGGACGACCGGCCGGACGAAGCCGCTCTGCGCCGGGAATACCTGACGGAAGATAATTTCGATCGGCTGCTTGCGGAGTGCAAAGACTTCTGGCGGGACAAAGTGGGGACGGTCGGTTTCCGTTCCGGCGACCGGGAATTCGATCTGTGGATGAAATGGGTCACGCTCCAGCCGGTGCTGCGCCGTCTGTACGGCAACTCGTTTATGCCGCATCACGACTACGGCCGCGGAGGACGGGGCTGGCGCGATCTGTGGCAGGACTGCCTGGCGCTGATGGTCATGGAACCGGACGAAGTGCGCGAGCTGCTGCTGAACAATTTCGCCGGCGTGCGGATCGACGGCAGCAACGCGACGATTATCGGACGCCTGCCGGGCGAGTTCGTCGCGGACCGCAACAATATTCCGCGCGTCTGGATGGACCACGGCGCTTGGCCGCTGCTGACGGTCATGCTGTATATCCATCAGAGCGGCGACCTGGATTTCCTGCTGCAGGAGCAGACGTACTTCCGGGACGCTTTCACCCACCGCTGCAAGCGGCGCGACGAAGCGTGGACGCCGGAAGACGGCAGCCTGCTGAAAGCGGCGGACGGCTCCGTTTACCGCGGAAGCGTGCTGGAGCATATCCTGCTCCAGCATCTGACGCCGTTCTACTCGGCCGGCGAGCACAATATGATGCGGCTCGAAGGCGCCGACTGGAACGACGGCCTGGATATGGCGGCCGAGCGCGGCGAAAGCGTGGCGTTTACCGCGTTCTATGCGGGTAATATGCGGACGCTCGCCGATGTGCTGCGGAAGCTGGAAAAGCGGACGGAAAGCGGCACGATCGAGCTGGCCGAAGAAATGCTGGAGCTGCTGGACCGGCCGGGCGCAGAAGGCGGCGAAGCGCCGGCGGACGGCTCGCTCTACGATTCGATCGACGGCAAGCACGCGATCCTGGACCGCTATCTCGAACGGGTGGCGGGCGGGGTAAGCGGCAGGCTCGCCACGGTGCGGTTGAGCGCGCTTGCGGCCGATCTGGAGCGCAAAGCGGAATGGACCGAGCGCCGGATTCGCGAACAGGAATGGATCTCGTCCGAGAGCGGAAACGGCTGGTTCAACGGTTATTACGACAACGACGGACAGCCGGTCGAAGGCGACCGGGAAGGCGGCATCCATATGACGCTGACCGGCCAGGTATTCCCGGTTATGAGCGGCGTCGCGACGCCGGAGCAGGTTCGTTCGGTCATCGAAGCCGCCGACCGGCATCTGCTCGATCCCGGCATCGGCTACCGGCTCAATACGGACTTCGGCGGCATCCGGCAGAATCTGGGCCGCGCGTTCGGCTTCGCGTTCGGGCACAAAGAAAACGGCGCGATGTTCAGCCATATGACGGTTATGTACGCGAATGCGCTGTACAAGCGCGGCTTCGCGCGCGAAGGACACGCCGTGCTGGATTCCGTATACAGGCTCAGTTCGGACTTCGAACGCAGCCGGATCTATCCGGGCATCCCGGAGTACATCAACGCCCGGGGCAGAGGCATGTACCATTATCTGACCGGCTCGGCGAGCTGGATGCTGCTTACGGTGCTGATGGAAGCGTACGGCGTCCGCGGGAACTTCGGCGATCTGCTGCTCGCGCCGAGACTGCCGGCCGGGCAGTACGGCGTCGAAGGACGAGTCTCCGTGCGCACGCGCTTCGCCGACCGCGATCTGCAGATCGTGTATCTCAATCCGGCCGGACGCGAGTACGATGAATTCTCCGTTGCGGCCTGCCGGCTGAACGGCGTCGAAGTGCCGTACGAATCCGCCGGAGAAGCCGGGGCCGGGTGCCTGCTGAAAAAAGACGTGCTGACGGCCCTTCCGGCCGGCGGGGTTCATCGGCTGGAGGTTGAACTGGCGTAAGCGGCGAATGTATGTGCGGCGGCTTGAAGCGCGGTATGCCGCCGGGCTTCAAGCGGAACGGGGAAAGGACCGAACATTGAAGCATGGGGGCGTCCCGAGCGTTCGTTCACGAAGCCGACAAACCTGCCGCGGCGCGTTAAATCTTCCCGATACGGTTGTTCGTCCAAACAGCATAACAGCGAGCTTTATCGTTTCGACCGCGTTATTCTTCGATTAGAAGAATAACGCGGTTTTTCGCTGTGAAAAAAATTACACGAAACACCTTTACTTGAACGTTCGGAAAGGATAGACTATGAGGCAGATTCAATGAATCCCGGCGCGTGCGTCGGTTCCGAATCGGGGAACGGGTTTCGCTTGTTTGAGATGTTTTTCACAAATCTTCGCATCCATGGCGGAGTAAAGAAAAACGTCCGCAACCGCGGCCCGGCAGCCGAAACGGTCCCGCCGCCAGTCCCGGAAGCCCGGCGGCTTCAAGTTTGAAACCGCTGCCCGGGGCCGCGCCCAACAAGAGGAAATGGGGAGAACAAGAAATGGAAAATGCAAACGCAAGCGCACAGGTACTCAGTAAGCCCGAGCGGAGAAATCTGCTGGTCAGTGTGGGGATGAGCTGGTTGTTCGACGCCATGGACGTCGCGCTTATCTCGTTCGTCGCCGCCGCCCTGGCGGCGCAGTGGTCGCTCGGCTCGCAGCAGATCGGCGTGCTGACGGCGATCAACTCGGTCGGCATGGCGGTTGGAGCCGCATGCGCCGGCATCCTCGCGGACCGCTTCGGCCGCAAATCGGTCCTGCTCTGGACCCTGTTGATCTTCTCGCTCGCGAGCGGATTGTCCGCCGTAGCGACCGGATTCGTCATGCTCTGCATCCTGCGCTTTATCTCGGGATTCGGCCTGGGCGGCGAGCTGCCGGTCGCATCCACGCTCGTATCGGAATCGGTGCCCGCCAGCGAACGCGGACGAACCGTCGTGCTGCTGGAAAGTTTCTGGGCCGGCGGCTGGATTCTCGCCGCTTTAATCGCTTACTTTATTATTCCGCAGTTCCAGTCCGGCTGGCGCATCGCTTTTGCGCTCGGCGCGCTGCCGGCTTTATATGCTTTGTATCTGCGCCGCAAGATCGACGATTCGCCCCGGTTCGTCTCGCAGCAGCAGGTCAAGCGGGAGAAACTTACGCTCGGCCAGCGCTTCTCGCTCGTCTGGGCGAAGGAGCACCGCAAGACGTCGATCATGCTGTGGATACTCTGGTTCACGGTCGTTTTTTCCTACTACGGCATGTTCCTGTGGCTGCCGCAGGTCATGGTCTATAAAGACTACAGCCTAACGAAAAGTTTCGAGTACGTGCTGATTATGACGCTTGCGCAGCTGCCGGGCTACTTTACCGCCGCTTACTTCATCGAGAAATTCGGCCGCAAATTCGTGCTCGTCGTCTACCTGGTGCTGACCGCGGCCAGCGCGATCTGGTTCGGCATGGCCGATACGACGGGGGCGCTGATCGCGGCCGGCATCTGCCTTTCGTTCTTCAACCTCGGTGCTTGGGGCGGGCTGTACGCCTACACGCCTGAGCATTATCCGACCAAGATCCGCACCACCGGGGCCGGCCTGGCCGCTTCCTTCGGACGGATCGGCGGCATTATCGCTCCGTTCCTGGTCGGCTGGCTGATCTCGCAAAATGTCGCCATCTCGTCGATCTTCACCATGTTTTGCATCACGATCCTCGTCGGCGCGGCCGCCGTGGCTTTCCTGGGCAAAGAAACCAAGGGCACGGAACTGGAGAATTAAACAAAACGTCCCTCTGTCGCAATCGTTCGTTCCGCCCGAGTCCGGCTCCCGCCAGGGGCCGGGCTTTTTTTGCTTCTTCCAGCCCGAAGCACGGACCTGCGCCTTAGGGCGTGTCTTCAAACCTCGATGGAAGCGGATTTGAAGACACGCCCCAGTTCCGTTTTACAAAAAATGGGGTATTTTATAAACAAGAACACCTTGAAGCGGCGGAGGAGGAAATTTATGCGTATGCGATCATTCATTCTAAGAAGTCTGCGGCCCAACGTCTGGATTTCAATATTGGTTTTGTGCGCCTGCGCCGGGCTGCTGTCGGCCTGCGCCGCGAACGGGCGAACGAATGCGGAGCAGTCCCGGCAGGCGGAATCGAACAAAGAACCGGCGGCGGATTCATCCGCAAAGCCGCGGGAGCAGAAACAGGAAACCGCCGTCGTTTCGCGAGAGCTCGAACCCGCTTACGGCAGCGGCAGGGCGGCGTCCACTTTTGTCGGCGCGCACGGACAGCTGTCGGTCCAAAAAGGCAAACTGGTCGATGCGGCGGGCAAACCGGTGCAGCTTAAAGGCATCAGTTCGCACGGCCTTCAATGGTACGGACAGTACGTCAACAAGAAAAGCATGATGTGGCTGCGCGACGATTGGGGGCTGAACGTATTCCGGGTCGCCATGTATACGAACGAAGGCGGTTATATCCAGGACCCTTCCGTGAAGAAAAAAGTCAAAGAAGCCGTGGACGCCGCGGTCGAGCTGGGCATTTACGTGATCGTCGACTGGCATATCCTGTCCGACGGCGACCCGAATACGTACAAAACGCAGTCGAAAGCTTTTTTTAAAGAAATGGCAAAAGCCTATGGAAACAAGCCCAATATTATTTACGAGATCGCGAACGAGCCGAACGGCAGCGTGACCTGGAGCGGACAGATCAAGCCGTATGCCGAAGACGTGATCCAAACGATCCGCGCGGAAGATCCGGACAATCTTATCGTCGTCGGCACGGGGACCTGGAGCCAGGATATCCAGGACGCCGCCGCTTCGCCGCTCAAAGCTTCGAATGTGCTGTATGCGGTGCATTTTTACGCGGGAACGCACGGGGCATGGCTGAGAGACCGGATTGACGCGGCGCAGGCAAAAGGGCTGGCCGTCTTCGTCAGCGAATGGGGAACGAGCGACGCTTCCGGGAACGGCGGTCCGTATTTGGACAAAGCGAAAGAATGGACCGACTTTATGGACAAACGCGGCATCGGCTGGATCAACTGGTCGCTGGCCGACAAGCAGGAAGCCTCCGCCGCTTTGAAGCCGGGCGCGAGCGTGTCGGGCGGCTGGACAAAGTCGCAGCTCAGCGAATCGGGCAAATTCGTCCGCGAGCGCATGCTGAGCGGGGCGAAGTCTTCGACCGCTGTGCCGGCTTCCCCGACGCAGCCGGCGACGCCTTCGCCAAAACCGCCGGCCCCGGCGGTGCCGGGCGATCCGGCCGACTCCGGCGGATCGGGAACGAGCGGACTGACGCTGCTGTACCGCAATCTGGACGACAATCCGTCGGACAATGCACTGCGTCCCGTGTTCAATATCCGCAACGACGGCGCTTCGGCCGTCAATCTCAAGAACGTCAAGATTCGCTACTATTATACGAACGAAGGCGGCGTCAAGCAGAACTACTTCTGCGATTGGGCGCAGATCGGCGCTTCGAACGTCAAAGCCTCGTTCGGCCGCACGCTGGGCGCGCCGAAAGGCGCGGCGGACTACGTCGAACTGAGCTTTGTATCCGGCAGCGTTCCGGCGGGCGGGGAAAGCGGGGAGATCCAGTCCCGCATCCATAAAGAAGACTGGAGCAGTTACGACGAGACCGACGATTATTCGTACAAAGACGGGCAGCTCCAGTTCGGAACGTGGAGCCGCGTCGTGCTGACGGTCGGCGGCAAAGTCGTTTACGGCAAACAGCCTTAAAGCCGCCCGGATAAAGCTGACAGGCCGCGACATTTTTGCAACTGTCGGTCTGCCGCGATAAAATAGTAAAGCATGCCCGCGCAAGAGCCGGGTGAACCGATCGGCACGGCGGCGTACGGGCAGCGGGACTATTCCCGGGCCGTGCGACCGCCGCGCCTCATTTTATGCCGGGGAGTGAATGTATTGAGCGAGAAAGTGCTGACGCGGGCGGAAGTGCCCGAATCGTCCACATGGAATCTGGAACATTTGTTTTTGACGGAAGAAGATTGGGCGGCGGAGCTGGAAGCGGTGCGGCAGAGCGCCGGCGAGGTAACGAAGTTCAAAGGCCGACTGGGCGAAAGTGCCTCCGTGCTGCTGGACTGCCTGAACGCGCATGAATCCGTAATCGAACGCGCGCGCAAAGTGGGCACGTACGCGCATCTGCGCCAGACCGAAGACGGCACGAATCCCGACAACCAGGCCCGTTCGGCCAAATCCGGCGATGTGCTGACCACGCTGTCGTCCGAGTTTACGTTTATCGATTCGGAAATTCTGGAGCTGGAAGACGGCACGATCGAGCGCTATCTGCGCGAAGAACCGGAACTGGCGGTATTCGAACGCAGCTTGAAGCTGCTGCTCGGCCGCAAGCCGTACAGCCTGTCGCCGGAAACGGAAAAAGTGCTGGCTTCGCTGTCGGAAGTGCACGGTGCTCCTTATCGCGTATATCTGCGCGGCAAGCTGGCGGATATGACATTCGACGACGTAACGGTGGACGGCAGCGAATATCCGGTTTCGTTCGCGACGTACGAAACCGACTACGAAATGAATCCGGATACGGAGCTGCGCCGCAGCTCGTTCGCTTCGTTCAGCCGCGGGCTGCACGCTTACCGCAACACGTTCGCCGAAGCGTACGCTGCGGAAGTAAAGCGCCAGGTCGTCATGTCCCGGACGCGCGGCTATGAATCCGTCACGGATATGCTGCTTCAGCCGCAGCAGGTGACGCAGGAGATGTACGCGGCGATCCTCGATACAATTCAATCCGAGCTTGCGCCGCATATGCGCAAATACGCCGAATTGAAAAAGAAAGTGCTGGGGCTGGATACGCTGTATTACTGCGATCTCAAAGCGCCGCTCGATCCGGAATACAGCCCGTCCATCACTTACGAGGAAGCCTGCCGGACGATCCAGGACGCGCTCGGCGTGCTGGGCGAAGAGTACGGAGAGATCGTCGAAGCGGCGTTTACCCAGCGCTGGGTCGACCACGCGAGCAATGTCGGCAAATCGACCGGCGCTTTCTGCTCGTCGACCTACGGCTCGCATTCGTATATCCTGATGTCGTGGTCCGACAATATGCGCGGCGCGTTCACGCTGGCGCACGAAGTGGGCCATGCGGGACATCTCATGCTGGCGGCCCGCTACCAGCAGATGGTCAATTCGCGTCCTTCGATGTACTTTATCGAAGCGCCGTCGACCATGAACGAACTCCTGCTGGCCGAGCATCTGCGCTCGCAGTCGGAAGACAAACGCCTGCGCCGCTGGGTAATCATGCAGCTGCTGAACACGTACTATCACAACTTTATCACCCATCTGCTCGAAGGCGAGCTTCAGCGCCGGGTATACGACCGGGCGATGAACGACCAGGCGATCACGGCCAAGGTGCTCGGCGATCTCAAAGGCGACGTGCTGTCTTCGTTCTGGGGAGACGCGCTGGAACTGACCGAAGACGCCAAGCTGACCTGGATGCGCCAGCCCCATTACTATATGGGACTGTATCCGTATACGTATTCGGCCGGTCTTACGCTGTCCACGAACGTGATGCAGATCATTCGCGAAGAAGGCCAACCGGCGGTCGACCGCTGGCTCGAAGTGCTGAAAGCGGGCGGATCGAAGACTCCGCTCGAACTGGCGAAGATGGCCGGCGTGGACATGTCCGATCCGGCGGCGATCCGCAAAGCGGTCGAGTATGTGGGTTCGCTGGTCGGCGAATTGTGCGAGCTGTTCGAGGAAGAAGCCTGACTTTTACCCGCGCTGCGCGCTCCTGCTTTTCGCCGCGGCTTGAAAGCACGAAATACCGCAGTAAAATACCGCAGCAGAAAAGCCGCCGCGCCAACGCGCAGCGGCTTTTCTGCGTACTGCGCAGAGCACGGGGAAAGAAAAAGGCGGCTCAGAAGCGGTCGTAAGAAACGAATTGGGCGACCGGTTTGCGGTAGCCGCGCGGACGGGGTTTGGAACGGTCTTCTTTGCCGATCGTAATCAGCATGACCGGCAGCATGCCTTCCGGCGCGCCGACGGCCTCGGCGACCGCCTGCGGATCGAAGCCGATCATCGGACAGGTATCCCAGCCTTTGTCCTTGGCCAGCAGCATAAACATCATCGCCGACAGGCTGGCGTTGCGCACAGCTTCTTCGCGCTGGAACTCTGCGCCGCGGCGCTCGTAGAATTCGGTCACGTCCCGGACGGTCGTATCGAATTCGGTCCGGTCCATCATGCCCAGCGCCAGAAATCCTTCGTTCATTTCGGCAATGCGGGAGTAGGCTTTGGTATCGCCGAATACGGCGATCACGGCGGAAGCGAGCTTGATTTTATATTGGCCGCCGGACGCCTGGTAAATTTGTTCGCGCACGGATTCGTCCGTTACCGGCACGTAATGGGCGTGCTGGAGATTGAAAGCGGAAGGAGCAAGCTTGACCAGCTCGAAGATTTCGTTCAGCTCGGCCGGGGAAATCGGAGTATCGGACATAAATTTGATGGCGGAATGGCGGGATTGAACCAGGTTTGTCAGATCGGACATGGAAAGACACCTTCGTTTCTTTTGATATAAGAGTTTTTAAGTTGGAAACTTTGTATCTTTATAATAATAACTATTTAAAAGTAAGTCAATGAGTTTTAGGAAATTAAATACCTGAAGACGAACATACTGCGCTGACGAATACATGGACGGCAAAAAACGGCCGCGAGTGCTCGCGGCCGTTGTAGGTATTGCGGGTCTTGTATCGGCTTTCTTGACCGGTTCCGGTTTGCGGCTCAGCCTTTGACCAGATTGATATGCGACAGCTTGGTCGGGCTGTCGAAGATAAATTCGATATGGTAATCGCCGCGCTTGTAAGTCAGCTTGGTCTGCGTCGTTTTGCCGTTCTTGATCGTGGTCGTCGAAGTCGGCGCGTACCAGTTCTTCTTCACCATCTGCACGGTGATACCGCCGATATTCGTTTGGCGCTCCACATTTGTGCCGAAGTAGCGGATTTCTTTGAGCACATTGCCGGACGTATAAGACAGCGAATAGCCCGGGTTGCCCATATTGGCGGTGTAGCTGTCGAAGCCGGAAGCGGAAGTGCGGGCGACGTCCGGCGAACCGAAAGCGTCCATGACTTCGCTGCGGGTCGTTTGGCCGATGACGAAATCTTCGGCGCGGTCCGGGAAGTGGCCTTTGAGCGCCGGCTTGTAGAACGTGTTCAGCTTCTGCTGGGCCATCTGGCTGTCGGAAGAAGCGGCGGCCTGGGCGGCCGAAGCGCTCGGCAGCAGCGTATGGGAACCGACTCCGAGCGCGCCGAAAGCGGCGGCGCCGGTCACGGAGAATGCCAGAATCGTTTTGCGCAGTTTGTTGGAAAAGTTCATCGTTTATCTCCTCCTTAGTGTGTTGCTCTTTACATATTACCTGTTTGGCGGAGGATGAAACAGGAGCAAAATGGTTACCGCGCGGTTACAATTACGTTAACCGATAGGTTAACCGAGTTGAATCGGCGATCGGTTCCGGCTTTTTTTCTTTGTGTGAAATTCAACCGATTTCCGCCGTTTTGCCCGCGAACAGTTTGCGGTATTGTCCCGGCGTATAGCCGGTTTCTTTTTTGAATTTGCGGATAAAATTCGGCGTGTCCTGGTAGCCGACGCGCTGGATAATATCTTTGAGCGGCTCGTCGGTTGTGGTCAATTCGGCAATCGCCGCGGCCATTCGTTTCTGCCAGATATACTGCACGAAGTTGATGCCGACTTTTTCCTTGAACGAACGGCTAAAATACGACATGGAGATCGAATATTTGTACGAGATCGTCTCCAGGCTCAGCGAATGGTCGGCATAATGCTCGTCGATGTATGCGACGATACGGTCCATCAATGTATGCGCTTCCTTCTCTTCTTTCTGCTCGACCTGCGCGCAGAGCCTGTCCGTCAGATCGAGGCAGCAGCGTTCCAGTTCGTCCGGCGAAGCGAACGCGTCGAGCGGCGGAATGCCGGAAGACAGATTGTCGACGCCGGCTTCGAGCGCGGCTTTGAGAATCGTATTCAGGATATCGAAACCGATGCAGCGCATGTAGCGGGCCGACAAACCGGGCGCGCGCAGCGCTTCCGTCGCTTCGGCGACCGAACGGGCCGCGACGTCCGCGCTGCCCTGCTTGAGGCTCTGGGACAGCTTGAGCAGCACCGATTTGGGCACCCAGCAGGCTTCGCCGCCGTCGGCGGACAGACGGCTGAAGTAAGTAATGCTGCCGCTGCCCGTATTCTTGCGCGATTCGAAAGCGGAGCATGCTTCGATAAACGACTGGTTCAGCCGCTGCGGGCCGTCGCAGCAGGTGCCGACGCCGAGCGCGGGCTGCGCCCGGCCGATATCGAGCAGACGATCGCGCACGGCGTGCACGATGGCTTCGGCGAGTTCCGATTCGCCGCGGCCTTCCGTCGGATCGAACCCGACAATCAGCGCGATCTGATCCGGCTTGGGCAGTTCCGCGCCGTAGATACGGGCGCCGAGCTCCGGCAGCTCCGCTTCGGACAGCAAGCTCAGCAGCAGCTTGCGTTCCTGCGGATCGTCCGCCGCCGCTCTGGAGTCTTCTCCGCCGATCAGGACGGCGAAGTAGCGGGAACGGTCAAGCGACAGGCCGAGCGTACGCATCAGCTCGGGCGCGGGGCCGGCGGCTCCGCCGTGCCGAAGCAGCATCAGCAGGGAGTGGTTGCGCGCATACGGCTCCTGCAAATTGGCGCGGGTGCTGTAGGCCTGGAGAGCGGAACGGATGCCGTCCAGCTCGTTGCCGCCCGTTACGGCGTTTTCCCCGGCAGCCGCTTCTCCGGTCTGCGGCACCGCTTTGGAATTGGCGAATTCGAACAGGCGGAAGATGGGGCCGTACAGTCGGCGGGCCAGCATCAGCGCGACGAAAGCGCCGAATACGAAAACGAGCGCAAACAGCGCCGCGATAAAGCTGCGGATATGCAGCACGCTGCTGAAGAATTGGGAACTCGGCATCAAGGTCACGTATTCCCAGCCGTTCTGCTCCGATTTGACCGAGACGACCGAATGCGGCACGCCGCCGATTTCGATGCTGTGCGTGCCCGTGGACAAGGAAACGAGCGAACGCAGTTCTTCTTCGTCCACGCCTTTTTCCTGGTTGTTCTTGACCGCAAGCACCCGGCCTTCGTTATCGAAAATATAGGAAGAACCCTGATAGCCGCCCAGAATCGAATCGATCAATCCCGTCAGGCTGGATTCCTGTACGAAATACATCAGCGTTCCGTGCGGATTGGGGCTGTTCGGCACGACCGGCACCAGATAAACGAGCATCGACTGCTCGAATCCCGGAGTTCGGCCCACCAGGTCCGCCGGACGCATCGTGGCGAAGCGCGTTTCGTTCAGATCGCGCAGCGCGGCGGCGCCGTCCCAGCTGCGAAACTGGTATTTTTCCGAAAATACGTCCAGGTCGTACATGCCGGCGCTGGAATAGATCTGTTTATCGTCGTGGAAGTACAGGAACATTTCGCCGATAATCGGACTGGTCGCTTTGTAATCGCCGAGCGCGTTAATGGCTTCCAGACTGTAGTACGGATCGTGCACCCGGTAGCGGCTCAGGCGAAAATCGTAAGCGGCGCGCGACGCGATATCGTTGAGCTGCTTCATATTGGAGTCCACGATCGTTTCGGCCTGGGTGAGCTGATTCAAATGCGACTGCTCGATCTGCGAACGCAGATTGGCCGCCGTATTGTGATAAAGTACGAAAGTCAGGCAGATCAGCGGAATAAGCAAAATCAACATATAGGAAGAGATATATTTCAGGAAAAGGCGGGATTTGAAGTAGCTCGGCTTCATTTCCATTTTTAGCGCGTTGATCTTCATATTTATTCTCCTTCCCCTCGGTAGCGAAATATCTCCGTTTTGCAACTTCATTCTATGAAAAAAGTGTAGAAGGTACGGGCTTGTCGGACAATATGTAGGTTTTGACCGGCTCCGACCGCGCGATTCCGCGCTGTCTTTTGACCGGAAATGTGTCGTTTTTTACTTTTTGGCTTGAAAACAATACATGAATATTTCTTTGCCATGTGAAATTTTCTGTTTATTTTCATGAATGGCGGCTGTTTCTGTTATGTATTCTAACACATTTAAAAGGCTTTGCGGGATGGGGAATTTCGGACAGTGCCAAAACCACATATTTACGTCCGGGCCGAACGTTTTGTAAACTCGGGGTACAGCAAAGCAATCTTCTCCCGGCGTTATCGCATTCCCGACGCTTGCAGACCTTTTTTTCGAACCGCGGCGTTTTCCGCGTATGCGCTTTCTTTTTTTGAAGCGCGGCAGCCGAGGAAAAAACGCCGACAAAGCAAACCGGGAAAGCCGGTCAGAAGTTGTCAGGTAAGCTGACTTTGTGCAAAGCGTCGCAATCGGCACTCTTCATCCGGGCAGCCGACACTAATTGGAAGGAGTGACGAACATGATGCATGGGAGCGCGAAAGCCGTACTCGATCCTTCGGCGGCCAAACGCAAAAGCAAAACGCTCAAAAAGGTGCTCCGCAACTGGCAGTTGTACATCTTTATGGCGCCGGCGCTGCTGACCGTAGTGATCTTCAACTACATACCGATGTACGGCATCCAGATCGCATTCAAAAATTATATCCCGGCACTGGGCATGGGAGCAAGCAAGTGGGTGGGCTTCGATCATTTCGAACGCTTTTTCAACTCCTACTATTTCTGGGATCTGATGTGGAACACCTTCAGCATCAGTTTGTACGGGCTGCTCGTGGGATTCCCGCTGCCGATCTTGCTGGCGCTGGCTTTCAACGAAGTGCGCAACGGCAAATTCAAGAAAACGGTCCAAACCGTCACCTACGCGCCGCACTTTATTTCGATGGTCGTCATGGCCGGAATGATTATCACGTTCCTGACGCCGTCGACCGGTATGATCGTCAATCTGCTCGAAGCGATCGGGGTGACGCCGCCGAGCTTCCTGACCGATCCGCGCTGGTTCAAAACGATCTACGTCCTGTCCGATGTCTGGCAGACGACCGGGTGGGGAACGATCATTTATCTGGCCGCGCTGACCGCCGTCGATCCCGGACTGCACGAAGCGGCGATTCTCGACGGAGCGTCCCGCATGCAGCGCATCCGGCATATCAATATTCCGGTCATTATCCCGACGATTACCATTCTGCTGATTCTCAATATGGGCGGCCTGCTCGGCGTGGGCTACGAGAAGATCCTGCTGCTGCAAAACCCGCTCAATATGGAAGCTTCCGACGTGATCGCGACCTCCGTATACCGCACCGGCCTGCTGGAAGCGCAGTACAGCTATTCCACCGCCGTCGGCTTGTTCAACTCGGTCGTCAACGCGATCCTGCTCATTACCGTGAACCAGGTCGTGCGCCGGACAAGCGAGAACAGCCTGTGGTAAGATGCGATCTCAAACGAAAGGGAGGGACGAAGCATGATAAGCACGATTCAAGAAACGAAGCAGGATAAAGTTTTTCTGGCTTTCGTGTATCTCATATTGACCGTGGCGCTCGTGATCGTCGCGTATCCGCTGATCTACATCGTCAGCGCCTCGATCACCAATCCGAATCTGGTCGCTTCCGGCGACATGTGGCTGCTTCCGAAAGACATTACGTTCGAAGGCTACCGGCGGGTATTCCAGGATACGAGTATCTGGCGCGGGTATATGAATACGATCATTTATACCGTCGTGGGCACGCTGGTCAATTTGATCTTTACGCTGCCCGCCGCTTACGCGCTCAGCCGCAGAGACTTCGTCGGCCGCAATATCTTCATGATGATCTTTATGGTGACGATGTTTTTCGGCGGCGGCCTCGTTCCGACTTATCTGGTCGTGCGCAGCCTGGGCCTCGTCGACAGCATGTGGGCGCTTATCCTTCCGGGGGCGACCTCGATCTGGAATCTGATCGTCTGCCGCACCTTTTTCCAGTCCTCGATTCCGAGGGAGCTGCAGGAAGCCGCCGAGATCGACGGATGCAGCAATTTCAGGCTCTTTTTCCGGATTGTGCTGCCGCTGTCCAGCGCGCTGATCGCCGTTATGGCTCTCTTTTTCGGCGTCGGGCACTGGAACAATTACTTCTCGGCGATGATCTATCTGAACCATCAGGAAAAATACCCGCTTCAGCTGGTGCTTCGTCAGATCCTGGTGCTCCAGCAGATGTCGGCGCAGGCCGGCACGATCGACGCTTCGATGGCGACCTCGCTCAACAACAAAGCCGAAGTCGCCGCGCTCGTCAAATATGCCGTCATTATCGTGGCTACGCTGCCGATTATCGCGGTGTATCCGTTCCTGCAGCGTTATTTTGTGCAAGGTGTCATGATCGGTTCCGTCAAGGGATGATCTTGCCATAGCGTAACGATCAGAAAAAAAGGGGAGGATTTGGATATGAAAACGAGTCGTAAAAAAGGAGCGGCCGCGCTGTCGGGGTTAATGGTGCTGAGCATGCTGGCCACTGCCTGCCAGTCCGGAGGAACGACGGAAAAAGCGGCGGATTCGAGCGGAAGCGTGAGCAAGGACGGCTTCCCGATCGTCGAACAGCCGATCACGCTGAGCGTGTTCGCGCCGAGCGCCGATATGGCCCCGTGGGACACCATGCCGGTCGTGCAGGAGATGGAAAAGCTGTCCAATATCAAGATCGAGTTCCAGACGGCGCCGATCGACAGCTTCGCGACGAAGAAAAACCTGGTCTTCGCCAGCGGCGATCTGCCCGATATGCTGTACGCGGCGGATATCACCCCGGCCGAGCAGGTCAGCTACGGCACGCAGGGCCAGTTGATTCCGCTCGAAGATCTGATCGACAATTACGCGCCCAATCTCAAAAAGATCCTCGACGAGAACCCGAACGTGCGCAAATCGATCACGACGACGGACGGTCATATCTACGCGCTGCCGTTTATCGACACCGCCGCCGTCTGGTACCGCGGCCCGATGTGGTACAACGGCGAATTCCTGGAAACGCTGGGTACGGAAGAACCGAAAACGACGGACGAGCTGTACGAATACCTGAAACGCGTCAAGACCGAAGATCCGAACGGCAACGGCAAAGCCGACGAAATTCCGCTGACTTCGGTTAAGCTCAACGATCTGCGCATGTATTTCCTCGGTTTCTGGGGCATCTACAACGAAGTGTACTACGCCGACAAAGACGGCAAAGTCCACTATACGCCGCAGGAAGAAGGCTATAAAGGTTATCTGACGTTCCTGAACAAGCTGTGGAACGAAGATCTGCTGGATCACGAAACGTTCTCGCAAACCGACGAGCAGAAAAAAGCCAAAGGCGCGAAAAATCAGCTGGCGCTGTTCAGCGATTACTACCCGTACTTCACGCTCGGCGGAACCGAAGAAACGATGGAAGACCCGATGATGACGCCGGTCGGCAGCGAAATCGCGGGCACGCCGGTCTACGGCAAACACCCGGGCATGTCGTCCAACGGCAACTTCGCCATCACCGCGACCAACCCGAATCCGGAAGCGAGCATGAGATGGATCGACTATCAATACGGCTACGACGGCGCGACGCTCTGGACGCAGGGACCGCAGGGCAAAATGTGGGATTATGTGGACGAAGCGACGCACGAGAAAAAGTTCCTCGACGTGCCGGGCGGCGGAGACCGCGAGCAGTACCGCGCGACGCTGACGCCGAACTACGGTATCGTGACGCCGGGCGTCAATATTCCCGAACTGACCAACGGCCTGCGCAGCGAAGTGGAAGACTGGGTCGTCAAGCAGAACGAAGAAAAGCTGGTACCGATCGCGAAAGTTCCTTTCCCGAACGTGTATCTGACGAACGACGCGCAAACGGAAGTATCCGCGCTGCTGTCCGATCTGAACACGTACGTCGAACAGATGGAAGCCAAATTCGTGACCGGCCAGGAACCGCTGAGCAACTGGGACAGCTATGTGGCGCAGCTCAAGAAAATGGGCAGCGACCGCATCGTGGAAATCTACCAGGAAGCGTACGATCAGTGGAACAGCGAGAACGCGCAGTAAGTTGAGGTTATACGCGAAGAAAGATTGAAGGTTCAAGTTTCGCCCGAAAGGGAGAGGGAAGGGGCGGAAGACGAAGCGGCGGGCCCGCTTTCGTTTTTCGCCCCTGCTTGTTGAAAAAAGGCTGCGCAAAAATCGAGCAACCGTCCGCCCGCCGAGCGTATTGCCGGAGAAACGGCCGGACGAAGAAGGAGGAGCCCATGACGGAAGCGAAAACGGCGCAGGAGCCGAAGCCCGAAGAAACGGTCGTGCACGAAGGCGTGCACAATTACAGCAGCGAAGACGAGTGGGTCAAGCCCGAAGATCCGCTGCTGCTGGAGCGGCTGGAATGGTTCAAAGACCAGAAGCTGGGCCTGATGATGCACTGGGGTCCTTACAGCCAGCTGGGCGTGGTGGAATCGTGGGCGCTGAGCGACGGGGACGCCGACTGGGCGCGCGACTGCATCGACTGGGGCGTGGAAGGCGAAGAATTGAAGCGCGAATATTTCGATCTGAACAAGACGTTCAATCCGATCCGGTTCCAGCCGGAGCTGTGGGCCGATCTGGCCGCCGAAGGCGGATTCAAATACCTGACGTTCACGACCAAGCATCACGACGGCTTCTGCATGTGGGACACGCATACGACCGATTACCGGATCACCGGGCCGGATACGCCGTTCCACCGGCACAAATACGCCGATATCTGCCGCAATCTGTTCGACGCGTTCCGCTCGCGCGGGCTTGCCATTTCGGCCTATTTCTCCAAAGCCGACTGGCATACGCCGGATTACTGGGCGCCGGGCATGGAACGCGGCGAGAAGATGTGGCGCGGGCCGTCTTACGATCCCAAAGCGTATCCGTGGCTGTGGGAAAAGTTCGTGCGGTTCACGCACGAGCAGATTACCGAACTGATGACCCGCTACGGCCGGATCGACATGCTCTGGCTCGACGCCGGCTGGGTCAACGAGCACAGCGGTCAGGATATCCGGCTCGGCGAACTGGTCGACCGCATCCGGCGGGACCATCAGCCGTGGCTGCTGTCGGCGGACCGCACGGTCGGCGGACCGTACGAGAATCTGATTACGCCGGAGCAAACGCTGCCGGAGCGGCCGATCAACGTGCCGTGGGAAAGCTGTATCACGATGGGGACGTCGTTTTCCTTCAATTATGAAGATACGTACAAAAGTGTGCGCCAGCTGGTGCACTTACTGGTCGAGATCGTCGCCAAAGGCGGCAATCTGGCGCTCAACGTCGGTCCGCAGCCGGACGGCCGCCTTCCGGCCGCGGCGATCCAAGGAATGAAAGGGCTGGGCGTCTGGCTGAAAGTAAACGGCGAAGCGATCTACGGCACGCGGGTATGCGAGCCGTATTCGTCGGAAGACAAAAAGCTTCAGTTTACGCGCAAAGGGGATACCGTTTACGCGCTCCGGCTGTACGCCGAAGGCGAACAAGTGGAAAGCGAGCTCGAACTTCCGGTAAGCGGTGCGTTCGAACGTGCTTCGCTGGTCGGTTTCGACGGCGAGCTTGCGCTGCGGCGGACGGAGTCGGGCGTGTCCGTGACGATTCCGGAAGCTGCGCGCGGCGGCGAGACGCCGGTCGCGCTGGCGTTCCGGCTGGAGGAACAATGATGAATCTGGGCGGAGTACCCGAACCGGCGATCGAGTTTGCGCCGCGTTCTTATGTATGCAGGCGTGCAAACGGTAAACCCGAA
This sequence comes from Saccharibacillus sp. CPCC 101409, assembly GCF_030518235.1. GTDB lineage: Bacteria > Bacillota > Bacilli > Paenibacillales > Paenibacillaceae > Saccharibacillus. The sequence goes on from NZ_JAULSA010000009.1 coordinate 79,889, forward strand.
CTCGACGGCCGGCTGGACAAACCGTTCTGGGCGGATGCGCCGTGGACGGAAGAATTCGTCGATATCGAAGGCGATCGGAAGCCGCGTCCGCATAAATCGACCCGTGTCAAAATGCTGTGGGACGACGAGTATTTTTATTTCGGCGCGCAGCTGGAAGAAGACGAGATCTGGGCGACGCTGACGGAGCGGGAATCGGTTATTTTTTACGACAACGACTTCGAGATTTTTATCGATCCCGACGGCGATACGCACCAGTATTACGAATTCGAGATCAACGCGCTGAACACGGTCTGGGATCTGCTGCTGGTTACGCCTTATCGCGACGGAGGACCGCCGATCAACGGCTGGGATATCCGCGGACTGCGGACGGCGGTCCATATCGACGGCGAACTGAACAACCCGGACGCGGACAACCGGAGCTGGAGCGTCGAAGTGGCGATGCCGTGGAGCATCCTGCGCGAATGCGCGGAAGGGCAGCAGCCGCCGGAAGCCGGAGCGAACTGGCGGGTAAACTTTTCTCGGGTGCAGTGGCGGGTGGACAAAGCGGACGGCGCTTACCGCAAAGTAATCAACCCGGAAACCGGCCGTCCGTATCCGGAAGACAACTGGGTCTGGTCGCCGCAGGGCGTGATCAATATGCATTACCCGGAGCTGTGGGGATATGTACTGTTCGCGGACGGAGAAACGCCGGAGTCGTTCGAACTGCCGGACGACGAAATCGTTAAATGGAAGCTGCGCCGGTTGTACTACCGCCAGCGGAATCATTACGAACGATCGGGCGTCTTCGCGGATCGGATTGAACCGCTGCTGGAAGCCGGCGACGAGAATGGCGAACTGGCGGGACTTGCGGCGGAAGGGCTGCTGATCGAAACGACGTCGCGCTCGTTCCGGATGCGCGCCGCTTCGGCGGACGGCGCCGGCGCTTACTGGATTCGCGAAGACGGCAAACTGTGGAAGGAGTGAGCGCGGATGCAAACGGAAGAGAATGCGGTGCTGTCGCTCGGAGCGGCGCAGCGCGCCGCGATCGAGGAGAAGTTCGCCTCGCGCAGGAAACTTGCGGCCGGACGGGACGAAGAATTGTTCGGCATATTCGCCGGTCCGCTGAGCGAAGAAGAAGAGTGGGCGCTTAAATTCCTGTATGCGAATATGCCGGTCAACGATCTGGCGGACTACGACGGAGAATTGTTTCTGATCCAGGTGCGCCACGCGCTGGAAATGCGCTCGCGCATGCCGTGGGGCGCGGCGGTGCCGGACGAATTGTTCCTGCACTATGTGCTGCCTGTTCGCATTAACAACGAACGGTTGGAAGATTACCGCAGCGTGATCGCCGCGGAGCTGGCGGACCGGGTCTCCGGGCTGTCGATGACCGACGCGGTGCTGGAAACGAATTACTGGTGCTACGAGAAAGCGACGTACACCGGCAGCGACGCGCGGACGATCTCGCCGCTCGGCATGATGCGCAGCGCCAAAGGGCGCTGCGGCGAAGAATCGACGCTGGCGACGGCGGCGCTGCGCAGCGTCGGCATTCCGGCGCGCCAGTGCTATACGCCGCGTTGGGCGCATGTCGACGACAACCACGCCTGGGTCGAGGCGTGGGCGGACGGCGCCTGGCATTTTATCGGGGCGTGCGAGCCCGAACCGCGGCTCGACCGGGGCTGGTTCGACGGCCCGGCGCGGCGGGCCATGCTGGTGCATACCCGCGTGCCGGCGGGCTACGCCGGACCCGAGCCGGTCACGTATGCCGACAGCGCGCATACGGAGATCAATCTGCTGGCGAATTATGCGCCGGTGCGCACGCTCGAAGTGCGCGTGAACTACGCGCAGGGACGGCCCGCGGATGGCGCGCAGGTGCAGTTCCAGCTCTACAACTACGCCGAGCTGCACCCGATGGCTTCGATGATTGCGGACGCTTCCGGCTCCGTGCGGTTTGCGACCGGCTACGGCGATCTGTTCGTGCGGGCCGCGCTGGACGGGCGGTGGGCCGAAGCGGCGGTGCCGGGCGGCGCGGCGGGCGCGGCCGGCGAAGAAACGATCGAACTGACGCTGGACCGTTCCGGGCAGCCGGAAGGCACGGTCGATTTCGACCTGACGCCGCCGAGAGAAATTCCGGCGCCGGGCGAAGCACAACCGCTGACGGAGCGGACGCTTCGGCTTCATCGGGAGCGCATGTCCGAAGGCGAGCGGATTCGCGCCGCTTACGAAAAGACTTTTGCGACCGGGCAGCAGGCGGGCGAGCTGGCTGCGCGGCTCGGACTCGACGCGCAGCGCGTATTCAAAGCGCTGGGCGATGCGCGCGGTAGTGCGGAAGAGATCGCGGATTTTCTTGCAGCGCGAACGCCGGAACACGGCGAGTGGCCGCTGAGACTGCTGGAAAGTCTGACGTCCAAAGACTTGATCGACACGGACCGGATTACGCTGGACGACCATCTGCTGCACGGGCTGGAAGCGCTGGATGAATTACGGGAGTATACGGGGAGGAGCGGAGCGGGAGAAGACGGAGCAGGCGCCGAACCGTCCGCCGGCGAAGAAACATTCGCCGAATACGTGCTGTGCCCGCGCGTTCGCCATGAACGGCTGGCGCCTTACCGGGCGCGGCTGCGCGGCGCTTTCTCCGAAGCGGAACAGGCGGCGTTTCGCGCCGATCCGCAGACCCTTGCGCGGCGGATCGCGGCGGACTGGACATCGTACCGGGATCTGACGCCGGTTCCCGGCAAAGCTTCGCCGGCCGGCACGTTCGGCCTGCGGGCGGGCGACCGCGAGTCGGCCGAGATCCTGCTGGTCGCCCTCTGCCGAAGCTTCGGCATCCCGGCGCGGCTGCATCCCGCTTCGCAGCAGCCGCAGGCGCTGATCGGCGGCGCGTGGCGCGATCTGGAGCGCCCGGTCGAAACGGCGTTTGCCGGCGTCGGCGCGACGACGCGGGCCGCAGAAGCGGCTGCGCCGCCGGAAGCCGGGATTCGACCCGGCGAGAACGCGCGGGAAGCGGGCTCTGCTGCCGCTTCCGTTTCGCCGGAAGAAGCCTCCGCGGCTTCCGGCTCCGGTAACATGGGCGCGCTGCGGCTGCTGCGCGACCCGCAGGCAGCGGTCGGCACGCCGGAAGCGTCGTACCGCGAGAACTTTACGCTGGCCCTTCTGGAGCACGGCTTCTACAGCACGCTGACTTATCCGTTCCGGCTGTCGGATGTGTACGGGCATCCGTTCGAGCTGGAAGCGGGAGATTACCGGATGACGACGGGCATCCGGCTGCAGGACGGCCGCGTGCTCGGCCGGATGTTCTACATCCGGATTGAAGCCGGCCAAGAAAGTCGATTGACGCCGGTCTTCCGGCATCCCGGCGAAGAAGCCGCCGTACTCGGAGGGGCTCCCGGCGGCTCTATCCTCACCGTATCCTATGGCGGCGAAGAAACGCTGGCCGGACTTGCCGGGCCGGGCGGCGCGATCGTCGCCTGGATCGACCATCGGCTGGAACCGACCCGCCATCTGCTGCGCGAAGCGGGAGAATTGAAAGCCGAACTGGAGCAGGCCGCTGCGCGGCTGCTGTTTATTTCGCGGGAAGCGCCGCTGCCTGCGCGCGGCGCGGCAGGCGGCCCGGCTGCGGGCGGCGTGCCCGAAGCCGTCCGGCCGTTCGTGCCCGCCCCGCTTCCGGAAGGCGCGGGATTTGCGCACGATCCCTCCGGCGCGGCTCTGGCCGAAATAACGGCTGTTTGCCCGCCGTCCGGAACGGAGTTTCCGCATTTGTATGTGCTCGATTCCGAACTGAATATCCGCTATGCGGAATCCGGCTACAAGCCGGGCAGCTGCCGCGAAGCGCTTAATGTGCTGCTGTCCGTGCGCGGCCGATAAAGAACCGGCCGCCGCAATCCGCAGGCTGAGCTGCTTGACGATTCGTTTCGGACCGTCAGCGAAACAGAAAGATCGATTACACGCTATGCGCGAACAGAAAAGAGGACATCAGATGACCCAATCCCCATCTTCCGAGCTTCATTCCGGCGCGGCTCCGCGTTATCGCACAGTCGGCTATGTCGGCTCCGCCGACCTGCGCGACCTGAGCACCGAAGACCTGCTCAAGCTGACGCATATCAATATCGCGTTCGGTCATGTGCAAAGCGACCGCATCGTGACCGAACATTTGCAAAACATGGATGAAATCCAGCGCCTCAAAAGCGAACACCCGCAGGTGAAAATCCTGCTGTCGGTCGGCGGCTGGAGCGCGGGCGGCTTCTCCGAAGCGGCTTCCACCGAAGCCGGCCGCGCCGCGATGGCCAAGTCGTCGCTGGACGTCCTGTCGGCCTACGGGCTCGACGGGATCGACCTGGACTGGGAGTATCCGTGCTACGCCGAAGCAGGCATCGCCGCAAGCCCCGACGACCGCGACAACTTTACCCTGCTGCTGCGCGCGATCCGCGAAGCGCTGGACGGGCAGGGCGCGCAGGACGGCGTCCATTATCTGCTGACGATCGCGGCGGGCGCGGACCAGTATTATATCGACGGCACCCGGATGGACGAGGCTCAGCAGTACCTCGATTACGTGCAGCTGATGACGTACGATATGCGCGGCGGTTTTCAAATCCTGACCGGGCATCATACGAATCTGTATACGCCGACCGGCGATCTGTTCCGCATCAGCACGCAGGCGTCGGCGAGATTGTTCGAGCAGGCCGGCGTGCCGCGCGAGAAGCTGGTGATCGGGGCGGCGTTCTATTCCCGGATGTGGAAAGGCGTACCGAACGTGAACGACGGGCTGTACCAGATGGCCGGCGGCAGCGGCGGCTACGGCCCGGAGTTCACCGAGCTGCACGAAAGTTATATCGACCGTAACGGCTACGCGCGCTACTGGGACGACGAAGCGAAAGCGCCTTATCTGTACGACGGCGGCGAGCATGACGGCGGCACGTTTATCACGTACGACGACGAAGAATCCATCGCGCACAAGTGTAAATACGTGCAGTCGGAAGGCCTCGGCGGCGTCATGTTCTGGGAATACCGCTGCGACCGGACCGGCCTGCTGCTGGAAGCGATCCGTCAAGGACTGCTTTCGTCGACTGCTGGACACGAGTAAAGCCGCCCTATACAATCGAATCGGCCGACTTGCCTGATGGAACCCGGCTTCGCGAGAAGCCGGGCTTTTTTTGATTTCCCCGAACAAGAGCAAGTCGCCGCAGAAAGGAATTGATCCAACCATGACGAATCAAAAACCGATAAACGAACTGCAAACCTCTAACCCTGCAAATCCCGAATCTTTATCGACAAGGCCGGTTTCGCTTATATGACCGGTAACGGTTTTCAGCATTTTCTGACCAATGAAGATCCGCCGGCGCGAAGACGGTTCCGAAAGCTCGACTCGCATCAGCCTGCGCTATACGTATCCGCAGGAGCTTCCGCGGCTGCTGGAACGCGCGGGTTTTGCTTTCGAAGCGCTGTATGCCGATTGGGAAGAAACGCCGCTGACAGAAGAGACCTATTTTATGGTATGCGCCTGCCGGAAAAAGTAAGCCGACTTAACGACTGGCATCAATCGCTTTCCTCCTTTCGTTATGTCAACTTACCTTCCGCGAGAGACGAATATTTTTACAAATGTTCTGGTTATTATGCGCCGGATTCCGTATACTGAAAAAAGAGTCTGCCATATGCGAGGAGGAGAACCTTTGACGACCTTTCAACAATTCGAATACGTACGCCCCGATATTGACCAGTTGAAGATTAAATTCAAGGAATTGATCGCGAAGCTGCAATCGGCCGCAAGCGCCGGCGAGCAGGAAACGGTGATTCACGAGATCAACCAACTGCGCAACAGCTTCGACACCCAGAACCAGCTTGTCAGCGTTCGCCACTCGATCGATACGACCGACGAATTCTACAAAGCGGAACAGGACTTTATGGACGAAGTCGGCCCGGTCGTGCAGGAGTACATATCCGATTACTACCGCGCGCTGACCACTTCCCGATTCCGCGCCGAGCTGGAAAGCAAATGGGGCACGCAGCTCTTTGCGCTGGCCGAAAGCGCCATTCGCACGTTCAGCCCGGAGATCATCGAGGATCTTCAGCTTGAGAACAAACTGTCCACCGAATACGATCAGCTGATCGCTTCGGCCAAGATTCCGTTCGAAGGCGAAGACCGCACGCTGCCGCAGCTGCTGCCGTTCGAGCTATCGACCGACCGCGATATGCGTAAAAAGGCTTCGGAAGCGAGATTCGGTTTCCTAACCGAAAAAGAACCGGAACTCGACCGCATCTACGACGAACTGGTCAAAGTCCGCACCAAGATGGCGAAGAAACTCGGATATCCGAGCTTCGTCGAAATGGGCTACGACCGCATGATGCGCACCGACTACGACGCCGAGATGGTAGCCAACTTCCGCAAACAGGTACTTGACGAGATCGTGCCGGCCGCGACGCGCCTGCGCGAACGCCAGGCGGCGCGGATCGACGTCGATACGCTGCGCTACTACGACAATGGTTTCAGCTTCAAGAGCGGCAACGCCAAACCGAAAGGCGATCCGGACTGGATCGTGAAGCACGGCGAAGACATGTACAAGGAACTGTCGCCGGAGACGGACGAATTTTTCCAATTCATGCTGAAGAACGATTTGATGGACCTGGTGAGCAAAAAGGGCAAAGCGGGCGGCGGTTACTGCACGTACATCCCGGACTACAAAGCGCCGTTCATCTTCTCCAACTTCAACGGAACGTCGGGCGATATCGACGTGCTGACGCACGAAGCGGGACACGCGTTCCAGGTGTATTCCAGCCGCGAGCACGTCGTGCCGGAATACCTGTGGCCGACCTACGAGTCCGCCGAGATCCATTCGATGAGCATGGAGTTCTTTACCTGGCCGTGGATGGAGAAGTTCTTCGAAGAAGACACGGACAAATACCGTTTCGATCACCTGGCGTCGAGCCTGCTGTTTATTCCGTACGGCGTTTCCGTCGACGAATTCCAGCATTTCGTATACGCCAATCCCGATGCCACGCCGGACGAGCGCAAGACCGCCTGGAGAGACATCGAGAAGAAATACCTGCCGCACCTCAACTACGAAGGCAACGATTATCTGGAGCGCGGCGGTTTCTGGCAGAAACAGGGCCATATCTACGGCGCGCCGTTCTACTATATCGACTACACGCTGGCGCAGCTGTGCGCATTCCAGTTCTGGAAGCGTTCGAGAGAAGATTTCGCGGCCGCGTGGAAAGATTACATCCATTTGTGCGGTCTCGGCGGCACGCAGTCCTTCACCGGACTCGTGCGCGAAGCCGGCCTGATCTCCCCGTTCGAAGACGGCTGCGTATCGTCGGTCATCGGGTCGATCGAGGAATGGCTGGACGGGGTGGACGACAAAGCGCTGTAAACCGTTCGTTTTCCGTCATCATGAGCACCGTCGTTCGCGCAAGCCGCGGGCGGCGGGCTCTTTTTACATAAGGGCTTAATTGGGAAAGAAAGCAGGCTGCACGCATCGAAAAAGGAGTGGATAAGCATGGCGCAAACATTCAAAGATTATCCGTACAATAGACCCGATATCGAGGCTTATACCCGCGATTTCAAAGAAGTGATCGACCGGTTCGAAGCGGCGGAGACCGTCGAGGAGCAGGTGGAAGCGAACCGCGGCTACAATAAATTGTACACTGCTTTCGCGACGCAGTTTGTGCTGGTCAATATCCGGCATTCGATCGATACGACGGACGAGTTTTACAAAAGCGAGAAAGCATTCATGGACGAAAACGTGCCTTTGATTCAAGAAATGGAAGCCTTGTACAACCGGATGCTGATCGCTTCGAAGTTCCGCCCCGATCTGGAGAAGCTGTGGGGAACGCAGTTGTTCAAGCTGGCCGACGCGTCGAGCCGCGTATTCGCTCGCGAGATTATCGAAGAAATGCAGCTTGAAAACAAATTGTCCACCGAATACCAGCAGCTGATCGCGTCGGCCAAAATTCCGTTCGAAGGCGAAGATCGCACGCTGTCCCAGCTTGAGGCGTTCGAGCTGTCGGTCGACCGGGGCATGCGCCAAAAAGCGTCGGAAGCGCGGTATGCGTTTATGGCGGAGCATGAGAGCGATTTCGATCGGATCTACGACGAACTGGTCAAAGTGCGCACGCGCATGGCGCGCACACTCGGCTATCCGAGCTTTATCGAGATGGGCTACGACCGGATGAAGCGGACCGACTTCAACGCCGCCATGGTTGCAAATTTCCGCAAGCAGGTGCAGGAAGAGATTGTGCCGGCGGCCACCCGTCTGCGTAGGCGCCAGGCCGAGCGGATCGAAGTCGGCAAGTTGCGCTACTACGATCTGAATTTCGGTTTCAAGACCGGCAATGCGGCGCCCAAAGGCGATCCGGACTGGATTGTGAAGCACGGCGAAGACATGTACAAGGAAATGTCGCCGGAGACGGACGAGTTTTTCCGATTCATGCGCGAGAACGAATTGTTGGATCTGGTCAGTAAAAAAGGCAAAGCGGGCGGCGGATACTGCACGGTTTTGTTCGATTACAAAGCGCCGTTCATTTTCTCCAACTTCAACGGGACGGCCGCGGACATCGATGTGCTAACGCATGAAGCCGGACACGCGTTCCAGGACTACCGGAGCCGCCACTTCGAGAACGCGGCGTATGTCATGCCGACACTGGAATCGGCCGAGATCCATTCGATGAGCATGGAATTCTTCGCCTGGCCGTGGATGGACCGTTTCTTCGAAGAAGACACGGACAAATACCGTTTCAATCATCTGGCGGGCGCGCTTCAGTTTATCCCTTACGGCGTGGCGGTCGACGAGTTCCAGCACTTCGTGTACGGCAATCCGGACGCGTCGCCCGATGAGCGCAAAGCCGCCTGGCGGCAGCTGGAGCATAAGTATCTGCCGCATCTAGACTACTCGGATAACGATTATCTGGAGCGGGGCGGTTTCTGGCACAAGCAGAGTCATATTTTCACCGCGCCGTTTTATTACATCGACTACACGCTGGCGCAAATCTGCGCGTTCCAGTTCTGGAAGCGTTCGAGAGAAGACCGCGAAGCGGCCTGGAAAGATTACGTGCATCTGTGCGGTCTGGGCGGCAGCTTGTCTTTCACCAATCTGGTGCGCGAAGCCGGCTTGATCTCCCCGTTCGAAGACGGCTGCGTGTCGTCGGTCATCGGTTCGATCGAGGAATGGCTGAACAGCGTGGACGATAAAGCTTTGTAAGGCTCTCTGCGAAAAAAAGAAAACTTTTAATACGATGAAAAAAGGGCTAAATCCGGGCACAGCTCGGATTTAGCCTTTTTGTTTTAGTCCTTCATGTGTTGAAGAAGTTCGGTTTTCTCTGTAGCGTTCAGGGCTTCTTTACGAATAGGACTTTCTCGACAATCAAAAGGATAAATCCGGGCACAACCGGATTTTATGCTTTTTTTGCTCAGGAAACGGAATCGGAGGCTTCTTTGCGAAATTCCTGCGGAGTCCGGGCGATCTGTTTATGGAACACGTGCGAGAAGTAGCTGGCGGTCTGGAAACCGCACGCTATCGCGATTTCCGATACGGGACGATTGGTGTCTTTGAGCATCTCGCAGCTTTTTTGAATCCGGTACTGGGTCAGATAATTGTTCGGCGTCAGTCGGATATGCTTCTTGAACAGCTCGCAGCACCGGCTTCTGCACACCGAACCGGCCGCCGCGATCTCGTCGATCGTCAGTCTGGAATCGTAATGCCGATGGATGTAGCCGGTCATCTCGTGAATAATCGCCAGCTGGTTGGTATCCGTATACTGCGCGGAATATTCCCGGATATGATCGGCCATGCGGGCGCACAGATCGGCCGAACGGGACAGCAGATGCAGCAGATTGTCCGGATTGCGCTGTAGCTGATCGTAAATGCCGACCAGGAGTTCGATCGCTTCGCGCTGCCAGTCGACCCGCGGGGACAGCAGCAGGAAATCTTCCGCGTTCAAGCCGAACTTTTCGTCCAGGTAAGCTTTGCCGGCCAAAGAACCTTCGCCCAGCAGGGAGGGATGCACGGTAACGACGATATACGAGCAGTTCCCGCTGCCGAACGAAGCACCGCGATGCAGGCGTTTGCTGTTGACGAAAATAGCCTGCCCGCTGTCGACTTCGACGGTCTGTCCGTTCACGAAATAAGTCATGGTGCCTTCGAGGATCAGCACGAATTCCAGATCCGTATGCCAGTGGTAAGCGAAAGAATTCGTATCGTAGAAACGCAGGGACCCTTTGTACACGCACAGCGGAAAGTCGGACACGTTATAAGTCAATCGTTCGGACAAGTCGGAAAAAATCTCAAGCGGTTTGTACATATTTTCCATGCGGCTTCTCTCCAAATTCTATACGATATTGCTAGTATAATACCCGATTTTCGGAGCGAGCGCTATGTTTTTATTGTACAATTTTGATAGATCAATACTTGGGGTTTTTCCAAAACAGCGTGCAGCCGCACGGGACAGGCCGCCCGCTTGCGCGAACAGGAGTGTGACAAAGATGAATATGTTAATAATATCCGACGATCCTTACATCAAAAGAGCCATCAAGAAAGCGATTTGCGATTTCGACGCGTCGTGTACGATTTTTGAAGTGTTCACTCCGCGCGACGCTTTGAGCGTACTCCAGTCCAAACGGATCGACGTGGTATTTTCCGAGATCGAGATGCGCGAAATGAACGGTCTTTCTTTTATCGAAGCCCATAAACGTTTGTGTTACGGAATCTGCTGGTTTGTCATGTCGGAGTTCAAAAATTTCTACGATGTGCAGAAAGCGATCAAGCTCGGCGTTCGGGATTATGTACTGAAGCCGGTCGACGAAGCGGGCATTTACAGCCTGATCGAAAATGCGAATGCGATGCCGCCCGGTTACGCCGGCTGCGCATCGTGCTGCTGAACGCCGGCTTGACTGCCAAACGTTTACTGCGCTTCGGATTCGGCCGGAAGCCGCTCCGATAACCGCCCGCCGTCGTCCCACTGTCCGTATATGCGATTCTCGCGCGTATACGCGATAAACTTGTCCAGCCGAGCGGCGTACCGTGCCGGCTCTCGCCGGCAGCTCTGGATGGTGTCGATCCGGATACGGCGGTACAATTCGGGAAATGCTAGAAAATTGCGATAGACGAGCGGATCTTCGTTCAGCCGGGTTTCGATTGCTTCGTCGATCTTGAACGGATGCAGAAGAGGATCGGGCAGAACGTTCCGGCCTTCGTCGCGCATCAATCCCAGCCGCTCCAGCCGCCGGATGCGCTCTTTGTTGAGCTCGGTCCACGAGCTGCGGCGGCTTCTCGGCGACAGCCGCTGCGCCGCGCCGGCGCCGGGCTCATCGGACACTTTTTGCTTGGTGCTGTCGATCCATCCGAAACACAGGCATTCTTCGACCACGTCCAGATAAAAAAGTTTTCCGGTTTCCGGCTTCATGCTTACGGCGACCCAGCAGGCTTTGGCGGTGTCGGCATGAACGTCCAGCCAGCTTCTCAGTTCCGCGCGCGTGGTAATTTCCGTCAGCAAAGGTTCGCCCGATCGCATAAGCGGTTCACTCCTTTTTCGATAATTCCGTTATTGGGCTGGAGCCTGATCCTGGTACCAGAAGAAGATGTAATCCGTCATCGTCGAAGCGTGTCCGAGCTGACGTAGCATGGTGGATACGTTGCCCCGGTGGTAAGTGCCGTGATTCACCAGATGCAGTACGATTTCGGAACGTCCGGTTTCCCGTGGGCCCACATAGGGATTGTTCAGTATAAATGTTTGTTCGAGATCCGGCCCGGCGTCGATCCATGTTTCGAACTGCCGATTCAGCTCCGCGAAGCGGCGCGACAGCTCGTCCGGCGTGTCGTGAATCGGTTGGTCGGCGAGCGGCATCCGGGCGTTCATGGCTTCCTGCATCTCCGTTCCGCTTAGCACGGCGTAGAAGATTTGATCGACCATGTGCATATGGGCGAAAGCATGCGCGATCGTCGGGAAGGATGTGTTGACTTCCCGATGCAGCGTTTCCGGCGGAAGTTCTTTGATGCGGTTCAGCAGGGTCTGGTTGGCCCAGGCGTTGTAGCGAAGCATTTGCAGCGGATGGTTCATGGTTTACGGTCTCCTTTGAATTCGAGTTATCGTGATTTGCTTTCGAATTCAGCATACAAAAAGAAGTCTGACAACAGTCTGTCAGACTTCTTTTTCACCTTCATTCATTTTTCTTCGTTTTCGTACAGTACCAGCATTTCGCGCAGCTGGTTCTTCAGCAGCCGGCGGAGTTCGGGCGGGTGCAGGACTTCGGCGCCGCTGCCGAAACCGAGCAGGATGGCGCGCAGCCAGCCGGCGTCGAGCGGGCCGGGGACTTCGATGCGCAGCGTCATGCCGCCGTCCGGGTGGAACTGCTTGTCCGCCTGCTGGAAATGATCCAGCGCTTCGGCCAGCGCTTCCGGGCGCACGCGGATCACGACTTCCGACAGCGGCAGGGGGGCTTTGGGATCCGATACGTCCGGCGGCGCGTCGCCGCGCGGGACGAACGTTTCGGACGTCAATTCGACCCGGAACATGCGCGACAGCCGGAATTCGCGGTAGTCGCCACGGATTCGGCAGAAGCCGTACACGTACCAGTTCCGGTATTTGAATTCCAGCCGCAGCGGTTCGAGTTCCCGCTCCAGGCGTTCGTTGCCGGCGTTCACATAATCGAAGCGGACGACCTGCCGCTGCGCGATACCGGTCCGCAGTTTCGGCAGAGCTTCCGGCTCGACCGAACGGGTCTCGAACGCGACCGATACGCTTGGGCCCTGCCGATTCGGCTCGACCGTTTGCAGCCGTTCGATCGTCCCCTGCGCCCGATCGTCTTCGAATACAGTCGAAAGACCGCGCAGCACGGTGACCAGCGACTCCACATCGTAGGAACCTAGCAGACTTTTATCCATTTTATAACCTTCCATAATGCCGTAGCCGCCGCTTTGCCCCTGATACGATACGATCGGAAAACCCGCGGCGCACAGCGCGTCGATATCCCGGTAGACGGTCCGCTGCGATACGCCGTATTCTTCCGCCAGCGTCGAAGCCGACAGCACCTCGTGGTTCAGCAGCTTGTAAACGATCGCGATCATCCGTTCCAGTTTCATAAGCCGTTCCTCGTTTCTGTTCCTTGCCGGATTACAGTTTGGTGCATTCATTATAGCACGGCTTCTCGGCGCGTATTTCTTCCGCCGCCGATTTCCGTTAAAATAAGCCTGACGCTTTCCCATGTTTTTTCGAGGAGGAATCTATAGCTATGTATACCGTCAAAGAAGCGGCGATCAGAACCGGACTCAGCGAACACGCCGTGCGTTTCTATACCGACAAAGGGCTGGTGCCGAGCGTACGGCGCAGCGAGAACAATATCCGGCTGTTCGACGAAGAAGCGATCAACTGGCTGTACGGCATCAAATGCCTCAAACGCTCCGGGCTGGCGATCGAAAGTATCAAGACCTACGTCGATCTTTGCCTGGAAGGCGATGCGACCGTTCCGCAGCGCTACGAGATGATGCAGGCCTACCGGGACGCCGCGCTGGTCCAGCTCGAAGAAGCCAAGCAGCGCGTCGCGCATATGGAGCAGAAGATCGTCCATTATCAAGCGGTGCTGGAGAGCGGCATCCCGGATGCCACCAATCCCGCCAGCTGGGATACGGCGCGCGCGACGTCCGGCAGCGGCTCGTAATTCTTGCAGCGAAAGTATCGAAGCTGTCCCGAATCGCGGGGCGAAGCCGTTTTTCAACCCTTACTTCTCGTACCGCGCCGGACGCCGGAACATTCCACAGCCTGTGCGAATGCCCCGCGGCGCGGTTCTTTTCTTTGCCGGGCGGATGTGAAATGATAGAGGGTAAGGAGCTGAGCGAATGTTTAACGATTTCAGGGCGGACGGCGAAAGCCCCGCATATATCCAATTGAAAGAATACATCGAAACGCTGATTACCCAGGGGCTGATGCCTCTGCATCATAAACTGCCGTCGACGCGCGAACTGGCCGGACTGCTCGGCGTAAGCCGCAGCACCGTCATCAGCGCGTACGAAGCACTGGAGCGGACGGGCTGGATCGAAGCGGTCAAAGGCCGCGGCAATTTCGTCGCCCGGGCCGCGGCGCACCTGGAAGATCCGCCGGGGACGATCGACTGGGGCGGACGGATGGGCGACCGTGCGCTGCTGGCCGAAGAGATGGACCTGATGAAGCACGGCGTCCGCTGGGAAAAAGGCATGATCGCGTTTACGAGCATCGCGCCCGACGAGCGTTTGTTCGATATGAACGGCGTCAAACGCGCTTTTCTCGACCGGATGGCGCTTGAAGGAGACGTGCTGCTGAATTACGGTTATGCCCAGGGCTATCGCCCGCTGATGCGGCATTTGATGAAATATATGCAGAGCAAAGGCGTGGATACGACCGGCAAAGACATCCTGATCACCAACGGGTTTACGGAAGGATTCGATCTGCTGCTGAGCGGTATTCGCCGCGGCAGCGGGCGCATCCTGTGCGAGAATCCGACGCACCAGACAGCGATCAAGATGATGAAGCTGCACGGATTCGAACCGGCCGGGGTAAAGATGGAGCGCGACGGCATGAGTATGCGAGAACTGAAAACTTCGCTGGACGGCGGTTCGTTCGATCTGGCGTACCTGATCCCGTCGTACCACAATCCGACCGGAATCGTGACGTCGCCGGAGAAGCGGATGGAGATGCTGAGGCTGCTCGGCGAATACGAAGTCCCGGTGGTCGAAGACGGCTTCAACGAAGAACTTCGCTACTCCGGCGCCCATGCGGCTCCGCTGATCGCCTGCGCGGGCGCCGGCAATTCGGTGGCGTATATCGGCAGCTTTTCGAAAATCCTGTTTCCCGGCATCCGGGTGGGCTGGGTCGTGGCGGACCGCGAGCTGATCGGTTATCTGGAAAGCCTCAAGCGGGCGCGCAGCATCCATACGTCCACGCTCGACCAGGCGCTGCTGTTCCAGTATCTGCACAACGGCAATTTCGAACGTTATCTGAAAAGAGCCCGCACGGAGTACAAACGCAAATACGAGCTGGCCGTCCAGGGCTGCCGCGAGCATATCCCCATGAAGAGCATGAGCGGCGAAGGCGGCCTGCACGTATTCGTGGAGCTTCAAAACGGGCTGAGTGCGCGAGAAGTGCTGGAGCGCTGCCGGGAACTCGGCGTCGTGTTTATGCCCGGCGATGTGTTCTATACCGACGGAGGCGGACAATCGACGCTGCGGATCGGCTTCTCGCGGGTATCGGAAGAGAAGATCGGGGAAGGGCTTCGAATCATCGGCGGCGTGGTAAAAGAACTCGGAAAGCAAAAAAAAGCGGCAGAGCGCGATAAGCGAAAGGTGCCGGAAGCGGGAGGGGATCATATTGACGGAGCGTAAACCGAATCGGACAGCCGAAGCTCCAGCGGCGGGAACCGCGCGCCGGGGCGTTCTTCGCCTCGCAGCCGCCGGCTTGATGCTGTCTTCGCTGCTGCTCGCAGGTTGTATCCGCTTCGGGCCGCAGGCGGACGAGATGAGCACGGCGCAGAATCAAGAGCAGCAGAGCGGCTCGGCGCAGGAGCGGCAGGAAGAAGCGGACGGCGGCGCAGACGAAACCGGCGGCAATGAAAGCGGCGCTTCGGCGGAACAAGATCCGCAGGAAGCCGGCGGCGCGCAGGGCGACGACGGCTCGGCCGACGGCCAATCGGGCGACGCCGCGGATACGGCGGATCAAGACGCTTCCGGCAAAGCTTCCAAAGAAAACGGGAAAGACAAGATCGAAGTGGAAGTCGAACGCGAAGATTCGCAGCGGCTGCTGCTGCTCGACCTGAATCGTCTGCCGGCCGGATATTCCCTATCGGGGTTCGTCTGGCAGCCGGACGCGCAAAGCGAGGCGGAATCGTCCCCGGCCTCGGACGCCGAAGACGGCGCGGCGTCCGAGGACTCGCCGAACGCGGCGGAAACCGCCGAGACCGCGCCGGAACCGGTGCGCTCGACGTATCAGGAAGCGGTGATCGCCGGAGGAGCCGGAACGGAAGGGTTCTTTGTCGACGCGGACAATCAGCGTATCGGCTATCGGTACGGCGCGGACCGCTCCGGACAGTCGGGGACGATCCGGCTGGATTTCCGCGACGGCAGCGGCGGCGTCGCCAGCTGGGAAGCGCAAACGACGCTGGGATCGCAGCCGCAAAACGAGCCGATCGACGCGCCGTCGGAATAACCGAATAAATTTTTCCATTTATTTTCCGCAGCTTGTTCAAACTCGTTTCAAGCCCGAACGCAATGTCTAAAAAGGCATTAACTTGTTCGTTCCAGGGCGAGCGCATTTCGTTGATCGAGGTAGCTAACTTTCGAACAGGGAAAGCCGATATATAGAAAAGGGAAGAAAGCTCGGCGCAGCTGCTGAGTTTTTCTTCAACCTAAAATATGGAAGCGTTATCAAGTCATTCCGGAAAAGAGGAGAACCGAGCCATGAGAGTGCACGAATTTACTATTGAAGGCGATCTTCAGCGCGATGAACTGCTTCGCATCTCATCGCTTGCTTCCCAGTTTGCTTCCGATATCAAGCTGATCTTCGGCGGGGACGAGAATCCGCGCATCGTGGACGTTAAAAGTTTGCTGGGCATGATGCTGCTGCCGATTTACGACGGAAGCACGGTGCGCATCAGCGCCAGGGGACAAGACGAGCTGGAAGCGCTGGAATATATGTGCGGTTTGTTCGAACATCACGGCTGCCTGCCGCATTGATTACGGTTTAAAGTATCGCCCGGCCTCTCCCCAAAAAACGGCCTCGCTCTCCGCTTCGATGCGGAGGACGAGGCCGTTTTGCGTCGTCCGGGTTGAATATAGGCGATCGGCGCTGTTCGAACAGCGCTTTCGAAACACGACGATATCAGCGGGCGAAACTGGCTTTATGGAACATCTCGATGTATTCGAACAGCTTTTCGCCGCTTCGGGGCAGATCGGAACGCTGTTCGCCCGGGCCGCCGAGCGGCAGCAGCATGGCGCGGTATTTCTCCGGCACCCAGATATAGGAGTGGACGTAGTCGGTCGATTCGAAACCGCAGCCGGTCCAGAAGCGTTCGCGGCCGAGGCCTTCTTCGCTGTCGTCCGCTTCGGATTCGATCAGCAGGCCTTCGGCGCCCGGCGTCTCCCGGGCCCAATCGGCCAGCGCCATCACCATCTGCCGGCCCGCTCCGCGCCGCCGGAACGCCGGCGCGACTCCCAGATAATCGACGACCAGCAGGCGGCGGTCCGCGCTCAGGCCGCTCAGCGCCATGGCGCACGGGACGCCGTCCAGCATGCCTTCATGCAAAAAAGCATCCATTCTGGACAGCATGTTGCGCACGATCCTTTCGGGTTTGCGGATATGCTCGGGAAACGAAGCTTCGTAGACGGGGCGGATGCGTTCCCAGAATTCGTCGCTCCAGTCGGAAACCGTATGAAATTGCAGCGGAGCGGATTCGGTCGATGGTTTCATAAAAACGTCCTTCTTTCGTCTGGAGATAGTAGCGCCGCGGATGGACGGGAATCTTACCAGAAAGTTAACCGGATTGGAACCGCTTGAATAAACCGGCAAAACGCCGGCACGCCAACAAGCCGTTTTCCGTCCGCCGGAGCGCACAGAAAACGGCTTGTTGAAAAAAGGATAAAGCGCGGCTTCCCGCCGGGCGAGAAAGCGCCGGATCGGCTGTCGGCTTACGAAGCGTCTTCGCCGCGCGTCAGGGTGAACCGGCCCAGATCGCTTTGCAGGCCGTCGGCCATTCCGCTGAGTTCTTCGGCGGACGAACCGATTTCTTCGAGCGCCGCGAGCTGCTGCTCGGCCGCGGCCGCCATCGACTGCGCTTCTTCGGAAGAGCGCAGCGCGACCCGCGCCACTTCGCTGACCGAAGCGGTAACCTGCTGCACGCCCGCCGAGATTTGCTCGGAAGCTGCGGATACTTCCTGGATCTGGTTGTTGACGGCGCGCGAAGCCCGGCCGATCTCCTGCATCGCCGCGCTGGCGCGGCCGATAAAAGCGATGCCTTCTTCGGTTTCCGTGTCGGTGCGGCGCATCTGTTCGACCGTTTGGCCGATCAGGCCGCGAATATCGCCGATCCGGGTCGAGATCGTTTCCACGGACAGACGGGTTTGTTCGGCCAGCTTGCCGACCTCCGAAGCGACGACGGCGAAGCCCCGTCCGTGCTCGCCGGCGCGGGCGGCTTCGATATTGGCGTTCAGCGAAAGAAGCTGCGTTTGCCCGGCGATTGCTTTGATCGCGGCCACGATCTCGTCGATCTGCCGCGAGTGCTCGTCCAGACGCTCCACGCTGCCGACGGAATGCACAACCGACTCGCGGATGCTCTGCATCTGGTCGACGGCGGCCGACAGCTCGAGTCCGCCGGTTTCGGAGCGCTGCGACGCTTCGGCGGCAGAGTCGGCCACCGAAGCCGAAGATTCGGCGATGCGTCCGACGCCCACGGCCATCTCGTTCATCGCCAGCGAAGTATCTTCGGTCATGCGCTTCTGCGTATCGGCGCCTTCGGCGACCGCCTGCACGGCGGCGGCGACCTGACGCATCGCCAGCGACGATTCGCGCGAGATCTCGCTCAGCTGCCGCGAAGAAGAAGCGGAATGTCTCGACGCGTCCTGGCTGCCGCTCAGCGTTTTGTTCAGCGCTTCGATCATGCGGTTGAACGAATCGCCGACCTGTCCCAGCTCGTCGCGCGTTTCGATCGCGATCGTATGCGAGAAGTCGCCTTCCGACATAGCGGACGAACGTTCTTTCAGCAGGCGCACGGCGCCGCTTACGCTGCGGTAGAACGCCGCGTAGAACAGCAGCACCAGCAGCAGAGCCAGGGCGGTAACCGCGGCGACGAGGTTGCGGTTGAACGTCATGCGGTCGATCCGCTGATCCAGCAGGCCGGTCAGCTCCGTGGAAGTTTGCCGGAACAGGGCGTTCGACGCATCGATTGCCGCCGTGCCGGCCGAGAAGAAGTCCGCCGGCGAA
This sequence comes from Saccharibacillus sp. CPCC 101409, assembly GCF_030518235.1. Taxonomy (GTDB): domain Bacteria; phylum Bacillota; class Bacilli; order Paenibacillales; family Paenibacillaceae; genus Saccharibacillus. The sequence continues at coordinate 98,792 of NZ_JAULSA010000009.1, forward strand.
TAAGCAAGGGTCTTGGCGTCCAGCAGCTGCTGCTGCGCAAGCGTAAGAAAACTTTCGACAGCGGAATCCGCTTTTTGTTTGTCCGCTTCCAGCCGCGCCGCCGAAGCCGCGTTCAGGCCGGCATACCGGTCCAGCGACTTGTTCAGCTTATCCGATTGACGCGAAGCTTCGTTATGAATGACCGCCAGATCCGTCAGCTCGGTTTTCGAAGCTTCGCGGCGGGTGAGCAGGCCGTTTCCGCTGCCGCGGATCAAAGCGGTCTGTTCGATCAGCGGAGGGATTTCGTTTACAAAAATATCCATCAAATAAAACGAATCGATCTGCGTATCCAGCGACAATCCGGATTCGTCGGCCGTTTTAACCACGAAATCCAGAGTGTTTTCGATCAATTCCGTATGCCGGGAGAAACTGTCGGCGGCCGGAAGCGAAGGAGTCTCTTTCTCCAGCGCGGTCCAGGAGGCGGAGATTTCCTGCCACTGCGACGAGGTTGCGCTCAGTCCCGAAACGCCGATCGCTTCGGCGACGCGCGCGGCGTTCTCGTCGGTAAGCTTGGAAGCTTCGTTCAACTTGCTTTCGCTGTCCGAACTTCCGCCGTTCAAGTAAGCGTTGGCCTGGCCGCGGTGCTGTTGAAGCGATAAAAGAAAAGGCAGCACCGCGTCGATTTGTTTGACGCCGTGCGTTTCGGCATCGGCGGTCCTGATCTGCTTCTGCGTATCGGACAGCCACAGGCTGAACAGCAAAGCCAGCGGAATCGCGAACAGAACACTGGTCAAAGCGAATTTCTGGGCATATTTCAGACGCGACAGAATTCGGGTGAACGGGTACAGCAATTTGGACATCATACGGCAATCCTCCACTTGTTCGCCTTTTGACAGCACAAGCTGGTCGGCGAAATCTGATATACCGTATATATCGGTAGAATCGCCGCAAAATGAGCAGGAAAAGTCATAAAAACGACAAAAATCTACAATATCGTATAGAAAAAACGTCGCACGCAAAAAAGACTCCGCAGGCGCGCCGGCGCAGAAACGGAATCTTTATTCATTCGATATGGAAAAGACATAGCCGTTCAACTTCAGAAAAACGCGCGGCCGGCTTTCAGTGCAAACGCTCGAAGCGTTTAACCGCCCAATAAGGCAGCGAAACGGATTTCCCCGACGTATCGACTTTAAAAAAACCGGTATGGTCCGTGTCCGGATAACAGGGACCCGTATAGAATTCTCCGCTGATTAAATGCAGACGCAGCACTTCTTCTTTGGACACGGCTTTTTTGATCTCTTGAGCTGCCATGCTGCAGGCCCCCTTATAAGCTTGATCTCTTGTTGAATTTGATTTTGATAACCTTACATTACCCTCTCTTCGGATCATCCAATCGTATTGTGGACAATATTTATGAAGAAAATGCAAAAAAGAGGAGCGAGCGGAATTCTTACCCCGAAACGGAGCGGAAAAACAAAGAGATCCGCAGCAGCCGGACCGCCGCAAGCGCCTGACCCAGCGTAATCGCATAAACGGAAATCCGTTCGAATACCGCCGGGTACCCGAACGGATGGAGGACCATCAAGACCACCGCCGCGATTCCGAGGCCGCCGAGCGCAATCGACACGGTCGGCAGGAAAGAAGCGGGCGTCCGGGATCGCAGCGCGGCGGCCGTCAGCATCAGCGCGGCGTTGCCGCCGACGATCGCCATTCCCGCTCCGATTACATGGGGATCGAGCGCTTCGTAATGGACGCCGTGGAAAGCCGCGACCAGAACCATCCCGATCCCGTGGGCAAAAGCCAGCAGCGCTCCCGGAACTTTGAACGCGGCCGGGAACAAAGACAGAATAAACAAATGCGCAAGCAGAAAAAGCAGGCCCTGCAGCGCAAAACCGGCGTTCATGACCGCGTGAAGAGGGGAATGGATCAACCGGCCGTCGACGATCGTGTCGATGCGCACGCCCAGATCGCTGATGTTGTTAAAAGCGTACCGGTAAGCCGGCTGCGTCCAGGCGCCCGCGGCGATCGTTTCGGAAGCCAGATACACAATCGAGGCGGTCAGAAACAAAGCGGCGCCCGTACGGACTGTTCGAATGACATTCATGGAAACGGCCTCCTTTTTCGAATCTGGCGAAGTCTATTGATCTGCGGATTGAACCTTCTGCTTTATATCCTACTTTTTATGCTAAAGGAAGAGAAGCGGGAAGTACACATGTCTCTGCGAAGAAATTCGCACATCGGTCGCCGCCGCAAGATATGAATAGTTTTCGGGTTTTTCGGCAAAAAACGTACATTCCTTTCTGCTATGCTGGATTTCGAAGAGCAACGCAATCACAAGGAGGAATTCAGTCGTGAACACACCGAAGATCGATCGGAATCAATCCGCCGGGGAAACGCAGTCCCCGCTTGAATGGGCCGAGAAAGCCTGCGACGCCCTGATGGCCAAATTCGAGCCGGAGCAGCTGCCGCCGAACTATTTTCATTATCACCAGGGCGTCTTTTTGTCGGGAATGGAACAATGCTGGAGATTGAGCGGCAAAGAAAAATATTACGATTATCTGAAACGCTGGGTGGACAGCCAGATTACCGAAGAAGGCGTCGTCAAAAAATTCCACGAAGAAGAGCTGGACGATATTCAACCGGGCATCCTGCTGTTCAATCTGTACGAACGCACCGGGGACGACCGTTACAAGAAAGCGCTCCACCAGCTGGTGCCGCTGATCAAGCCGTGGCCGACGAACTCCGTCGGCGGCTTCTGGCACAAAGGACATTTTCCGAACCAGATGTGGCTGGACGGCTTGTACATGGGCGGGCCGATCGCCGTTCGCTTCGGACGCACATTCGGGGACGGCGATTACTTCGACCTGATCGCGCGCCAGGCCGTGCTGATGGCGGACCATATGAAAGATCCCGACACGGGCCTGCTGTACCATGCCTGGGACATCACCAAAGAAGCAGAATGGGCCGATCCCGTTACCGGGCTGTCCCCGGAATTCTGGGGCCGTTCGATCGGCTGGTTCCCGGTGGCGCTGCTGGATATTCTGGAATACCTGCCCGAAGACCATTCGCAAAGAAGCCGTTTGATCGAGATTCTGCGCGATCTGCTGATCGCGCTGAGCAAATTCCAGGACGAGCGGACCGGTCTGTGGTATCAGGTCGTCGATAAAGGCGGCCGGCCGGACAACTGGCTGGAAAGTTCCTGCTCCGCGCTGTACACCCAGGCGATCGCCAGAGCGGTCCGGCTGGGTTATCTGGACGAGAAATATATGCAGACCGCCTGGAAAGGCTACGACGGCTCGATCGCCGCGCTGAAGTTCGATCCGGACACCGGGAACGTGATTATCGGCAACGTATGCGTCGGAACCAATGTCGGCGATTATACGTTCTATGTGAACCGTCCGACAAGCGAGAACGATCTGCACGGGGCCGGCGCTTTTATCCTGATGTGTACGGAACTGAGCCAGGCTTCGCCGCGCGCGTAACGCAGGCTTTTATGTTTCGACATGAGCTTCTTGGAAAAAAAACCGTCTTTTCGGCTTCCGCGGCCGCAAAGGCGGTTCTTTTTTTGTGCGCTAACTTCCCGCCGCGGCGGGAAAAAGCCGCCTTTAAAGCGGTTTTTCGCGCCGCTTGGTGATGGACGAATCTTTTTTTGCCTGCTATACTGATAATCAATCTCAATTGGGCGTACGTTCCTGTTGGTGTACTCGGAAAAGGGTGATGTCGTGAAACAAATGCAAGAGTGTACAAGGGGGACGGAAGCGTATGAATTCGTCCGCTTTGCCTGAAGATCCGCAGCAGGCGCTGAAACAGGTCAAGGTCCGTTCGCGCCCCTGGGCGGCTTCGTTGATTCTGGTCGGCGGGGTGATTCTGCTGGTGCTCGGCATGGCGGTGGCGATCGCGATCGGCGCGAAAGATATTGCGCTGCCCGACGTCTGGAACGCCGTTTTCCATTTCAATCCGGACCTGACCGAGCATCAGATTATCCGCGAGCTGCGCATGCCCCGCGTCGCGGGCGCGGCCGTGGTAGGCGCGGCGTTTGCCGTGGCGGGCGCGATCATGCAGGGCATGACCCGCAACCCGCTCGCCGATACCGGCCTGCTGGGCCTGAACTCCGGCGCGGCGTTTGCGCTGGCGCTGTGCTTCGCTTTCGCGCCGGGGATGTCGTTCCTCGGTCTGATGATGTATTCGTTTCTCGGGGCGGGAGCCGGCGTGGGCGTGGTGTACGGCATCGGCTCGCGTTCCAAAGGCGGCTTGACGCCGATCCGGCTCGTGCTCGCGGGCGCCGCGGTCAGCGCGCTGTTCACCGCGCTCAGCGAAGGCGTCGCGCTGTATTTCAAGATCGGCCAGGATCTGGCTTTCTGGTACGCGGGCGGCGTCGCCGGGACCCAGTGGCTTCAGATCAAGATTATTCTGCCGGTCGTAATCGTGGCGCTGCTGGGCGCTTTTGCGCTGGCGCGCTCGATTACGCTGCTCAGTCTCGGCGACGATATCGCGACCGGACTCGGCCAGCGCACGGGCACGGTCCGTTTGTTCGGCGTGCTGATCGTGCTGGTGCTGGCGGGAACGGCCGTGTCGATCGTCGGCTCGGTCGGCTTCGTCGGCTTGATTATTCCGCATCTGACGCGCAAGCTGGTCGGCGTCGATTACCGCTGGATCATTCCGTGTTCCGCCGTGCTCGGCAGTCTGCTGATCGTCTTCGCCGATCTGGCCGCGCGGATGATCAATCCGCCGCAGGAGACGCCGATCGGCGCTCTCGTTGCCCTGATCGGGGTCCCGTTCTTCCTCTATCTGGCGGTTAAAGAAAGGAGGGCCCTGTGAGCATGGAATCGACGATTCATCAGGCCGAGCGCCACAAGCGCAACCGGAGCATTCTGGTTATCGGCATTTTCGCGGTGCTGATCGTGATTGCTTTTGTTATCAGCATGAACACCGGCTTTATCCGATTGTCGCCGCTCGACGTCGTGCGCACGCTGTTCGGCGGCGGCACGGCGCAGCAGCATCTGATCCTGTTCGAGTTCCGCCTGCCCCGCATCGTGATCTCGATCCTGATCGGCGCCGGCCTGGCTGTTTCGGGCTGCGTGATGCAGGGCATTTCACGCAACGCGCTGGCCGATCCCGGCATCCTCGGCGTCAACGCCGGCGCGGGTCTGATGGTCATGCTGTACGTTTCGTTCTATTCGTCGAGCGTGTCCGGTTCGGTGTTCTTGCTGCCGGTGCTTGCGCTGATCGGCGCGGGCGCGACGGCGGTGGTGATCTACGTGCTGTCGTACAAAAAAGGCGAAGGTCTCGTCCCGACGCGCATGCTGCTTGTGGGGATCGGGGTGGCGGCGGGCATCAGCGCGGCGATGATCGTGCTTACGCTGCGGCTCAACCCGGACGAGTACCAGTTTGTCGCTTCCTGGCTGGCCGGACGCATCTGGGGCGCGAGCTGGAAGTTCGTCGCGGCGCTGCTGCCGTGGCTGATTATCTTCCTGCCGTTTATTTTCTACAAAGCCAAAGTCATGAACGTGCTGAATATGGGCGACCAGACGGCGACGGGACTCGGCACGCATATCGAACGGGAGCGTCTGCTGCTGCTCGCGGCGGCCGTCGGCCTGGCCGGAGCGTGCGTCGCCGTCAGCGGCGGTATCGGCTTCGTCGGCCTGATCGGGCCGCATCTGGGCCGCCGGCTCGTCGGACCGAAGCACCAGGCGCTGCTGCCCGTATCCGCACTCGCCGGCGCGCTGCTCGTGCTTGTCGCCGACACGCTGGGCCGCTGGATTCTCCAGCCGACCGATATCCCGACCGGAGTCGTCGTCGCCGTGATCGGCGCGCCGTATTTCCTCTATCTGCTGGCAAAAACGAAAGTATGACTTTTCCGGCAGTCCAACCGCTCTCCGATAAGGGGAGCGGTTTTTGTTTTTCATGTATAAAGCATATCCAACTTGAAAAAAGCCCGCCGATCGCCTATCATGTAAACGCTATCCCAAAAGGCTAAAGAGCGGTTGAGCGGACGGGCTGCTCGGATGTCCCAACATCATGAAGAGGTGAAGCGAGATGAAGTACAGAAGATTGGGCAAGACCGGGCTGGACGTATCCGTCGTCGGCGTGGGAACCTGGCAGTTCGGCGGGGACTGGGGCCAAGATTACAGCCAGCAGGACGCGGACGCTATCTTGAACCGGGCCAAAGAGCTCGGCATCAACCTGATCGATACGGCGGAGTGCTACGGGCCGGATCACCTGTCGGAAAGCCTGATCGGGGATTTCCTGTCCCGCGACCGGCGCGAAGACTGGGTGCTGGCGACCAAGTTCGGCCATCACTGGCACGATCATTGGGAGAACGCCTGGAGCGTCGACCAGATCCGCACCCAGCTGGAAGAATCGCTGCGCGCGCTCCGAACGGACTACGTCGATCTGTACCAGTTCCATTCGGGTTCGGACGAGGCATTCGACAACGACGAGCTGTGGACGATGCTCGACAAACAGGTTCAAGCCGGCAAGATTCGCAACCTGGGCATCTCGATCGGCAGCAACGACAATCTGTATCAGACCGACAAAGCGACCGAACGCAATGCCAAAGCGATTCAGGTCGTATACAACCGGATCGACCGCGTGCCGGAAGAGCGCGTATTCCCGTCCTGCGAGCGTCAGGATCTGGGCGTGCTGGCCAGAGTGCCGCTGGCGAGCGGATTCCTGAGCGGAAAATACAAACCGGGCGCGGTGTTCGAAGACAATGTGCGCAAAGGGCGCGAACGCGAAGAAGTCGACGAGAAGCTGAAGCAGGTCGAAGAGATCCGCCGCGGCGAAGTGCCGGAAGGCGTGGGCATGGCGGAATGGGCGCTGGCCTGGTGTCTCAAGAATCCGGCGGTCAGCTGCGTCATTCCGGGCTGCAAAAGCGTCGAGCAGGTCGAATCCAACGCGCGGGCGGCGGAACTGGAGTTGTAAACCGTTAAAATGAAACAAGCCGGTTTTCGCGTCGCTGCGGCGATGCGGGCCGGCTTTTTGCGAAAACGGTTTTATTTTGCGGGAAAGAAGGAAAAAGGCATGAGCGAGTGGACGGAAGTAACAGAGATTCCGCGCAGTAAGCGCATCTTGTTTCTGGGGGACAGCATCACGGAAAACGGTACCTATATCCGCGATTTGGACGCGGTGTTTACCAGGCTTCTGCCGCAGTGCGGGATCGAATGGATCGGTCTTGGGGTCAGCAGCGAAACGGCGGCGGGCACGCACGAGATTACGCATCCGTTCCCGCGCCCGGACGTGCACGAACGGCTGGACCGGGCGCTGGCGGAGACCCGGCCGGACTGGGTGTTTGTTTGCTACGGGATGAACGACGGCATCTACCATCCGTTTGCGCGGGAGCGCTTCGACGCTTACCGGAGCGGGATGGAGCGAATGGTCGCCAAAATCGAGCAGGCCGGCGCGCAGCCTATTCTGCTCACTCCGCCGCCGTTCGATATCTTGTCCGTCAACGGGCGTCCGCAGCCGGAAGGCCTGCCGGATTATTCGTTCGACGATCCGTACGGGAAATACGACGAGGTATTGGGCTTCTACTCGGATTGGCTGCTGGCGTACGGACGCGAAAAAGGACTCAAAACTGTCGATATCCGTCGCCCTTTGCACGCGTTTATCGAACAAAATCGGGAGCGGAATCCGGATTTCCGATACGGCGACGGGGTGCACCCGGACGAAGCCGGCCACGCGGTCATTGCGCATACGATTCTGAAAAAGGTGTTTCGGCTGGAATGGGAACAGATGCCGGAGTGGCTGAGCGAAGACGGGGAATTTCTTCACCTTGTGACGGAGCGCAGGGAACTGCTCAAAGCATCCTGGCGCGAGCATGTGGGACACAGCAATCCGTACAAACTCGACGCGCTGCCGCTCGGCGAAGCGCTGAAGCGGGTGGAAGAGCTGCTGCCTGCGATCCGCGAAGCGGCGCGGCGGGAAGGCGGCGAGTTGGACGAGCGGCTGTCGGATTGGAACGGTTTGGTCCGGCGGGATTACAAACTGAACGGACGTTCCTGCCTGGTCGTGGAACCGCGGACACCGGCGGACGGGCGTCCCTGGATCTGGCGGACGGAATTCTTCGGCGATTTCGCGAACGCGGATCTCGAACTGGCGCGCCTGGGCTGGCATATCGGGTATATCGGGCTCAGCCATCTGTACGGTTCGCCGTTTGCGGCGCGGGAAATGGAAGTGTTCCGCAGCGACGCGGCGCGGCGGTTCGATCTTGCTTCCAAACCCGTGCTGTTTGGTTTCAGCCGGGGCGGGCTGTACGCGGTCCGCTACGCGGAGACGTTTCCGCAGCATACGCGCGCCCTGTATCTGGACGCGCCGGTCGTGGATATCGCCAGCTGGCCGGGCGGCTTCGGCGCGGGGCACGGCTCGCCGGAGGAATGGGAGGACTGCCTGGATGTGTACGGAATCCCGCGCGGCGCATATCGTGCGGCCGAAGGTACGGGCACGGGCGCGGCCAAAGTTACGGACGAACTGTTGGAAATGCTTGCGGTCCCGGCGCGGGCCGGCATCCCGATTCTGCTGGTGGCCGGCGGAGCGGACGAAGCGGTGCCGTTTGCGGAAAACGGCGAAATCCTGGCGCGGCGCTATCTTGAATGCGGAGGCGTCATCGAGCAGATCGTCAAGCCGGACTGCGGGCACCATCCGCACGGCCTGGAACATCCGCAGCCGGTGGTGGACTTCGTCAGGTCTTCGCCGGCGAAGTGAGCGCGGCGGGAGCGGCGGCCGTTTCGCGCAGCAGGGCGGGCAGCGCTTCGGCCAGAAGCTGACGCGTCCAGGCGTCGTCGAAGTTCCATTCGGCGTCGAGCAGATGAACGCTCGGCGCATGCCGGTGCAGCAGGCCCGACTCCAGGAGCAGTCGGGCTTGTTTGTGCGCGGCCTCGCCGCGGCCGCGCATCAGGAACAAGCGGTCCGCCGCGTACTCGCCGAGTTCCTCCAGCCGGACGAGGCGGAAGCCCACGCCCGCTTCGATCATGCGGGCGATCTTGGCGCACGGGAGGAAGCCGCCCGTGCGGTGCAGCGTGGCGGCCAGGCCCTGGCCGGCCATTACGTAGAGCCGCGCGTCGACCAGCACGAACGCGGCCGCCGTTTCGCCGTCCGCTATGCCGGCGGCATCCCATGCGCCGCGCAGAGCGTCGGCGTGCGCGGCAGTCCAGGCCGCCGCTTCGCTCCGGCGGCCGATCAGTTCGCCGATGCGCAGCAGGCGCTCGTCGGGCGGCACGAAACGCTCGATCGATACGGCGCGGCACAGCGCGCCGAGCTTCTCGAGCCGGACGTCGTCGGCGCTCTCGCAGATCACAAGATCGGGGCGCAGCGGAGCCAGGCGCTGCTCGTCGAGCGAAACGCCGGCATCGGCGATGCCGGCAAGCTCGCCGCCGTAAGCGACCTGATGGCGCACGATAGCCAGCGAAGCGGCGGCCGGCCTGACGCCGAGCCGCAGCAGGTCGCCGGTCAAGCCGCCGGAGACCGCGATGCGCCGGGGGATTCCCTCCGGCGCGGAACCCGCCGTTCGCACGGCCTGCGTGCGCCGCCGGGCCAGTTGGACATAGTAGCGGGGCGAGACGCCCATAAACCGGCTGAACCGGCGGCTGAAATAGTATTCGTCGCGAAAGCCGACGCTGCGGGCGATCTCGCGCAGCGGATCGTCCGTCCGCGTCAGCAGCTCGCGCGCTTTGTCCAGGCGCAGCTCGTTCAGGTAATCGAGCGGAGCGCGGCCGGTCATCTGCCGGAACAGGGCGCTGTACTGCCAGCGTCCGACCCCCGAGCGCTTCAGCAGCTCGCCGACCGTCAGCGACTCGCGGTAGTGGCGGTGGAGATAGTCCACCGTTTCGCGCACGCTGTCCGCCGCCGCGCCGCCGGGCGCGGCTTCCGCGCGCGCTTCGAGCAGCGCTAAGAGCAGTTCCTGCGCGGCGATGCGGCGGCGCAGCGCGCTTTGCGGCGACCCGTCCGGCTCGGCCTCAAGCCGCGCCAGCATCCGCTGCGCGGGGGCCGCCGGCAGCGTTCTCCATTCGCCGCCGCCGGGCAGGCCGGAGGCCGGGGACTCCGCTCCGCCGCGCGCCGCGCGGTTATGCAGAAGAAAAGCGAAGCGCAGCCGCCGCGCTTCGGGTTCTTCCGCTTCCGGGACCTCGGCGGCGCTGCGGCGGTCTTCGCGTTCCGGCGCGTCCGGGACGAGCAGGCGGGCCCGGCATGCTTTGCCGGCTGCGATCTCGCAGATGTAAGCCTCGCGGGGGACCTGCTGCGCCGAGGCGTACATCCCCAGCCACTGAATATCGAACGGCCATTCGGACCGGTCGCTCTGCCGCATTGCTCTCACTCCTTTGACGTCTTCTGGTTTGTTCCTTGTTCTATCGACGATTATAGCACGCGTGCGCGGACGCAGGCGTCCGGGTCCCCGCCGCGTCTAGACAGATAAAGACTCCGCCCGTGCTGCGCACGGCGAAGTCTCGGATTGTCGAGAAAGAATTGGCTGTAAGCCTAACTGGTACCATGACCGCTTAAGAGGTAAGGTTACGCCCATCGAAAACCCGCTTGAGCCGTGCGTGTTTCCGATGAACGCAACCCTTGGATTTGATGCGGTCAAGGTACTGGGTAAGTTCGATTGACAGGAAACGTTGCGGAAAGGGCCCTTCGGGAGAAATAAAGCAAAGGTTAAGTAGAATCGAAATAGCTGCGTATATGCCCTTATTTAGGCTTAATCTTACGTTTTCGAGGAAATAACGACGCTGATACATCTATTTCGAATTTTTTCGCTTTGATTCGGCTTTTGGCGCCCGAATAGCTGCACCTGCGTCGCTATTTGAAGAAATCGAAGGGTTTCGCCCCGAATAAGTGTACCTGCGGCGCTATTTTCCGTTTGGAACTCTACCCGGCTTTCTCCACAGCCGAAAGACTCCGCCCGTGCTGCGAACGGCGGAGTCTTGGCGGAGTCTTTCGGTTTGGCGTCCTGGAGCGCCGCCTGCTGCGGGCGGCGCTCCGATGCCAATCCGCGCGGGCGCGGCCGGCGGCATGTCTGGAAACTCCTGCGGGTTACTCCGTTTCGTTGATGACTTTCGCCAGTTCGTCCAGCAGGCGCTCGCTCGTGATCGGATCGTCGAAGTTCCATTTGCTGTCCAGAATATGCACGCGGCCTTTCTCGACGGCGGGGATCGTTTTCCAGACCGAGCTTTTGAGCAGGGCGTTCTGCGTCTCCATCGTTTCGGTATCGGCTTCGTTCGTCAGGACGAAAATTTCCGTGCCCACATAGTCGGGGATCAGCTCGCTCGACACGTCGATAAAGCGGTCGCCTTTATCGATCAGCTTCTGTACGTTTTCCGCCGGTTTCAGGCCGAGGCGTCCGTACAGCGTCTGGTTAAAGCCCTGATTGCCCATGATGTACATCGTTTTGCCGAGCAGCAGCAGGGAAGAAGCGGTGGCATTTTCCGGCAGGTCCAGCGAAGCCTTTGTTTCTTCGACCTTTTTCTCGTATCCCGCGATCCAGGTTTCGGCTTCTTCCGTCCTGCCGGCGATATCGCCGAGCGTGCGCACGCGGTCGAGCATATCGGTCGGACCGCTTTTCCCGGTTACGACGGTCGGCGCGATCTTCTCCAGCGATGCGAACTGCTCTTCGTCCCAGTCGTTGAATACGATCAGATCGGGATTCAGCGACATGATCTTTTCCAGCGAATACGGGACGCCGATATCTTCGATGCCGTCCAGCAGGTCGGGATAAGCGACCTGGGTGCCGATTACGCTCAGCGGAGCGCCGAGCGGTTTGACGCCCAGGGCGAGCAGGTCGCCCGGTTCGCTTCCCACGTAAACGATCCGCTGCGGCGAAACCGGGATTTCGACTTGGCGATCGGCGCTGTCCGTATATGTACGCGTGCCCGAAGCTTCCGCTTCCGTTTCCGCGGTTTCCGCGGTTTTCGCTTCGGGTTGGGTCTGGCTGTCCGGGCTTTCCGCAGCCGCCTGCTGCTCCGGCGCGGCGCTCCCGGCGGCCGGGGTCGAATCGGCGCCGCAGGCCGACAGCGGCAGCGCCAGCAGGGTCAGCAGCAGCAGCGGCCGGAAAAGTTTCATCGTTTTGAACATGATCATGACTCCTTTTTGTCTAATATTCAGATAATGATAATCATTATCACTATCGCTAAAAGGTATCATAATCGCTTTGCAGGCATGGAACAATAGAAAAAATGCAGATTTTGTTTTGTACAAAATGCAGGAAGAAGACAAGCCGAAGGCATAGACTTCGGAGAACCGGAAGTCTATCGGCCGTTCAACAAAGCGGGCAGGTCGCCGAGCAGCCGGCTGCGGCTGTAGGCGTCGAACGCGTTCCAGCGCGAAGATTCGACTACGTGTACGCCCCGGACCGCGGCCTTACTCAGCTTCTTCCAGTGAGGACCGCGCATGAAGTCGTCCGCGGCGCGCCGGTCCGGCTGCGAAGACGACATCAGCATAAAGATCCGGTCCGCCGCATAAACGGAAGCCGCTTCCGGCGAGATCTCCATGTAACCTTCGTCCCGGATCAGCATGCTGCGAACCGGCTCCGCGGGACGAAGCCCGTCGGGATGATACAGCATCGAAGAAAGACCGATCTTGCCCATCACGAAAAATCGTCCCCGTTCGAACAAAAACACGGAGGCGGTTTCCCGCACGCCTCCCGAACCCGAACCGCCGCCGAGGCCGCGCCACATGCCCTGTTCCGCTTCGAAATAGCGTTCCAGCCAGCGTTCGGCCTGCCGCTCGCGCCCAAACCAGCGGCCGAGCAGCCGTATCCGCTCGCCGAGCGGACTCCACGAATCGTGCACCAGCACCGGCGCGATCTTCGACCAGAGCCGGCTGGTCCGCTCGTCCATGCTTGTGCAGACGATCAGGTCCGGATGAATTCGGGCCGCTCCGCGCAGGTCGTCGTCGGATGACAGTTCGATAAAGCCGCCGAGCCGTTCGCCGCAGAAGCCGCTCTGCGCCGGCATGCAGTGTCCGCCCACAGGCTGGATGCCGAGCGCCAGCAGGTCGCCCACGGCTTCGCCGACATACAGCACCCGCCGCGGCTTGGCGGGCACGCTCACCCGGCGGTGCAGCGAATCGCGCACCGTCAGCATGCCTTCGCCCCGCCTCGCATAGCGGCCGGGCGCGCTGCCCGTCGCCGCCCGGAAGCGGCGGCTGAAGTAATACTCGTCGCGAAAGCCGGTTCGCGACGCAATCTCGCGCAGGGGGCCGTCGCCCCTGCGCAGCATCTGCCCGGCGCGCTCGATGCGCAGCGCGTTCAGGTATTCCAGCGGGGCCATGCCGGTGATGGCCCGGAACACCGCGGCGTAGCGCCGCGGCGTCAGCCCGGCGGCTTCCGCGAGCCGGGCCGCCGTCCAGTCCTCGGCGAAGCGGCGTTCCAGCGCCGCGATGCCGTCCGCGACGGCGCGCGCGGCCTCGGAGGGAACCGACGCCGGTTCTTCGGATGCGGCCAGCAGGCCGAGCAGCCGCTCGAAGCCGGCCTGGCGCCGGCGGCGGGTCGCATCCGTGCGCGCGAAGCGCAGCGCGTGCAGTTCTTCCGCCAGCGCCGACGCTTCCGGCGAAGCGGCGGCGAGGCCGCCGGCAAAGCCGGGCAGTTCGCCGGCATAGCGCGCCGGCTCCGGTTCGGTCAGATCGGCCGCCGTGAAGTCGAAGCGGCAGTAGACCGCCTTGCCGCCGCCGGCAGGCGCGGGGCAGGGCGGCGCCGGGGCGGGACCCTGCGGAAGCGGGCCCGCCGCCCGTCCGGTATCGGCCGCCCGCCGGGCATCGGGCGGCGCGCTTTGCCTCGGCGCGGCAGGTCTCTGCGCGCCGCATTCCGATGGGTTTCGCGCGGGAACATTCTGTCCCGGCGCGCTTTGCTTCGGCATGCCGGATTCCGGCATGCTTTCTCCCGGCGTACCGTGCCGGGAAGCTTCCCCCGCGGCGCCGATCTCCGCGGCCGAGCCGGGAGGGAGCAGCAGGACTTCGCCCGCTTGCAGCGTAAGCGGACCGTCTCCGACGTCCACGCGCAGCGAACCGGCGCTGGCGAACAGCAATCGATAGACGGGCGAGTAGGCGAGCCGATCGCCGCCGCATAGTTCGACGCGCTCCGACGCCAGCAGGTGGCAGCGCAGCGCTTCCGGCAGCGCCCCGCTGCCGCGGCCGTTCCGGCCGTCCTGCGCATAAAATTCGGTGTCCATCGACATCGCTCCTTTGACAAATGATAACCGTTATCATTGTAGCGCGCGAAAAAGGAGCTTTTCAATAAAAATCGAAAAGCTCCGCAGAATGTCGAGAAAGCCGGGCAGGGTTCCGCGCGGAAAATAGCGGCACAGATACATTTATTTGGAGCAAAACCCTTCGATTTCTTCAAATAGCGGCGCAGGTGCAATTATTCGGGGGCCAAACGCCGAATCGAAGCGAAAAAACTCGAAATAGATGTATCAGCGCCGTTATTTTCCCGAAAACGCAGGATCAAGCCTGAATAAGGGTATATACGCAGCTATTCAGATTCGTCCTTCCGCTCGCTTTGGTTCTCCAGTCTTTTCCCCGACCATTGATTCCAATCGAATGATTTGAAGAAAGAGCGGCGTTCGGTTCAAACCAATTGTGCCTGCGGCGTTATTTTCCGGCTTCAAGCATTCGCGGCAGTTCGTCGAGCAGCCATTCGAGCGTGTACGCGTCGCTGGTCGCTTTGAGGATATCGATGCGGTAGACGTGTCCGGCCTGCACGGCGGGCAGCTTTTTCCAGATATCCGTTTTCAGCAGCGCTTCGGTCGATTCCTGCGCTTCGTCGGCGACGGCGTTCAGGATAAAAATGCGGTCGGCGGCATATTCGTCGAGCACCTCGGGCGAGATCTCCACGAAGCCCGTGCCTTCGTCGAGGATTGTCCGGATCGCGGGCGGGGCGGTAAAGCCGCCTTTCTGGTACAGTGCCTGCGGCAGTCCCGAATTGGCCATCACGAACAGCCGGTTGCCGGGATAGAACGTAAATACGGCGGCCGTTTCGTCCGCGCCGACGCCCTGTGCGCGCAGGTTGTCCCACATCTTCGCGGCGGAAGCTTCATACTGCGCCAGCCACTGCTTGGCTTCGCCGCGTTTGTTCAGGATCACGCCGAGCTCCTGCATCCGCTCTTCGAGCGGCGCGAACGTATCGAACAGAATCACCGGCGCGACTTTGGACAGCGTGGCGAATTCTTTTTCGTCGGGATTCGCCGTGATAATCAGGTCCGGCGCCAGCGTGAGCGATTTCTCCGGGTCCGGCGGCGTGCCGACATCCTGGATATCCGGCACTTCGCCGCTGAATATGCGTCCGGCAAGATATTCGGTCGCGGTGCCGACCGGAGCGACGCCGAGTTCGAGCAGGTCGCCGAGCGTCTCGCCGTAATAGATAATGCGCTGCGGATGCGCGGGAATGTCGACCGTGTGCCCCATGTAATCGGTATAGCTTACGCTGCCGCCCGGCTGGGTCTCCTCCGTATCCGGCCCGCCGGAATCGGCAGCCGCGGCTTCGGCGGATTCGGCTTGTGAACCGGCAGCCGGGGCGTCCGAGGCGCTTTTGCCGCCGACGTCCGAGGTTGTCGCGTCGGACGAGCAGCCGACGGCCGCCGCCAGCAGCGACGCCGTCAACAGGCCCGCTCCCCATTTGAAAAGACTGCTGTAAATCATGACTTTTTCCCCCTGTACGATTATGTATTTGATTGAGAACCATTATCATGAATAACAGCATAAAAGAAACGCCGCTTCCGCTCAATGCACAAACCTGCGAAGCGCGGCGGGATTTTTGTGCAAAGTCCGATTCGGCGGCGGAGACACCGGCGGAGGAAACACGGGCTTCGGAAACGGAGAACGCGCTCATATCCTGTTTTGAGGCCGGGCAGAGGAGGCGGGCCATGCAGCAAACTTGCCGCTCGCGGATTTGGAGATTGCCGATTCGGCACTTACAATAGAAAGGAAGAACCGGAGAATGAAAAACAGTACCCGAAAGGAGTTCCGATCCATCATGCCTATTTTCGATCCGCAGCGGCTGGACAACAAGCTTCTGTACAAACTCATGACCGGCACGATCGTGCCGAGACCGGTCGCGTGGGTGACTTCGTTTGCGAGCGGGCACGGAATCGTCAACGCCGCTCCGTTCAGCTATTTCAACATGGTCAGCTCCGATCCGCCGCTGCTGGCGGTTTCGGTCGCGCGCAGGGCGGATGGGGAGATGAAAGATACGGCCCGCAACGTGACGGATACCGGCGAGCTGGTCGTACAGATTTGCGACGAGACGCTGGTCGAAGCCATGAACCGGACAGCGGCCGCTCTGCCGCCCGGCGAAAGCGAACTGGCCTTGACGAACCTGAGCCTGACAGGCAGCGAAGCGGTCTCGGTGCCGGGCATCAAGGAAGCCAAAGTGCGGTTCGAATGCAGGCTGGAATCCCATCTGCCGATCAAAGCCGACGACGGGCGCGTCACGCACGACCTGCTGCTGGCGCGCGTCCTGCGCATCGTACTCGACGAATCGGTCTACGACGAGGAACGCCAGTACATCGATACCGAAGCGCTGCGTCCGGTCGGCCGCCTGGCCGGCAGCGAATACGCCGGGCTGGGCCGCGTGTTCCGCGTCGAACGTCCGGTTCAGCCGGGCGGCGGGACGTAGACGGGACCGGGCCGTCGAAGCGGACCGCAAGCTCCGCGTCAAGCCGCGCCGGCGCCTTCCGGCCGGGTCGACGTGCGAGCGTCGGGTTCGCGCGCCCGATTCGCCCCGCGCTCGAACGTCCCCGTTCGCCGGCCGGAAGCGGGCGGGGGCGCTTTCCGCCTCCCGCGACGAAAAATCCGCTTCAACCGCCGCGGGAGCGGGATCGAAGCGGATTTTTTACCGGAAACCTATTCGTTACATAACGCCGTGCGTTACAGGATCGGGGACAGCAGGCGGGTGAACGATTCGAGCAGTTTGCGCAGCGCCGGCCGCAGCTTGTAGTCGTCGACCGTCAGCACCTCGCTGTCTTCCATGTCCGCGCGGAACAGTCTTTCCAGCTCGCCGGCTTTCTCCGAATCGTACAGGATCGCGTTGACTTCGAAGTTCAGCTTGTAGCTGCGGATATCCATATTGGCCGTGCCGACCGAGGCGAGACGCCCGTCGACGACCATCGTTTTGGCGTGCAAAAAGCCTTTCTTGTACAGATAGCAGTTGACGCCGAGATCGAGCAGTTCGCCCAGATACGAATACGAGGCCCAGTACACCATTTTGTGGTCGGGGACTTTCGGGATCATCAGATGCACCTCGACGCCGGACAGGATCGCCATCTTGAGCGCGGTCATCATGCTCTCGTCGGGGATAAAATACGGCGTCTGGATCATGATCGTTTCGCGCGCTTCGTCCATCATTTTGATATAGGCGAGCTTGATCGTTTCGCGGCTCTGGTCCGGACCGCTGGATACGATCTGCGCGCCGACTTTGCCCGGAAACGGATGGCTGACGGACAGGAACAGATTCTCCGGCAGCTTCTGGCGCACCGAAAGACTCCAGTCGTGCAGGAAAATGGCGTGCATCTGAATCAGCGCGGTGCCTTCGATCCGCAGATGCGTATCGCGCCAGTAGCCGAACTTTTTGACTTCGCCGAGATATTCGTCCCCGACGTTGAATCCGCCGATATAGCCGCACGAGCCGTCGATGATGACCAGCTTGCGGTGGTTGCGATAGTTCATTTTGAAGTTGATAAACGGAATTCGCGACGGGAAAAAAGGAGCCGCCAGACCGCCCGCTTCGCGGAAATCGTGCAGAAAGCGCCGGCCGATCTTTTTGCTGCCCCAGGCGTCGTAGAGCACGCGCACTTCCAGACCCTGTTTGGCTTTCTCGGTGAGCGCGTCGATCAGCCGGCGGCCCAGGCCGTCGTTCTGCCAGATATAATACTGAACGTGGATATAATGCTCGGCCCGCTCGATATCTTTGAGCAGCGCGTCGAATTTCTCCGTGCCGTCCGCGTAAACGGTGACGGCGTTGTCCTGCGTGTACAGCGAATAATCGCCGACCATGTTCATATGCAGCAGCTCGCGGTAGCGCGCCGTGCGGGGATCGTTAAACTCCAGTTCGCCGCTTAACAGCTGCTGGCGCTGCACGGAAATGCCGGGAAGAAGAATTTTTTCTTGTTCTTTGAACTGGTAACGTTTGGTTTTACTGAGATTTTGTCCAAGAAAGAGATAGAGGACGAATCCGACGATGGGCAAAAAGAACAGCACCATGAGCCAGGCCCAGGTAACGCCGATATCGCGCCGTTCGAGAAATACGACGGCCAGTGCCAGGAGCAGGTTCAATACGATCACGAACCAGGGGGCGTGGGTAAGCGAGAATACTTCCAATTGCTGCGACCTCCGCTTTCGAATAAGAATTAAGTCCGGTTGAAGCCTGTATGCAAGACCGTCGGACGATAACCGGTTTGCTTATATCTCGTACTTTACCGGATTGTGAGCAATAAGTGAACAATGCGGCGGAGCCGCGGCGGATAAAAGACAAAAAAGGGCCGAATGTAGCCCGAACGGGTCATACCTGTCCCGCTTTTTTTGTTTAAAATTTAATGGAGAGCCTGAAGGCGGAAGCAGGGAAGGCGGGCAAAGCTATGAATACCATGAGTTATGCGCAGATCAAACGGCTGATCTTATTTCTGCCGACGGTAGTCGTCGGCCTGTGGGAATATGTGCGGCATCAGCTGTTGATGCCCGTATTGTCGATGGAAGCGGGCAATTGGCTGACGCCGGTGCTGGTGTTTCTCGTCAGCATCACGCTGCTGCGCCGGCTGTTCGCGATGCTGGAGCGGACCCGGCGGGAGCTGGAAGAAGCCCGGACCGTCAAAGCCAATCTCGAAGCGCGCGAAGAACTGGCGCGGGAGCTGCACGACGGCATCGCTCAGTCGCTGTTTCTATTATCGGTCAAGTTGGACCGGATGGAAAGCGGAATGGAAGAAAATGGCATGCGCGAGCAGTTGGGCGCGGTGCGCCGGACGGTGCGCGAAGTGGACCGTTACGTTCGCCAGGCGCTGGCGAACCTGAAGCGGCCGGCGGCGGGAATCGCTGCGCCGGCCGGCGCCGGCCGGGCGGGAATGCCGCCGGGCCGCGCGGACAAGGCGCGGGGAATCGGAGCGGATAGCGGCGGAAGCGCGGCGGAGCCGGCCGCGCGGCGGGGGTTCGCCGCGGGAACGGCGGCGGAAGAATCGATGGCCGCGCGCGTCGGGCGGCTGGCCGGGGAAGCGATGATCGACGTAAATGTCGATTGGAGCCTGGAAGACGGCGCGCTCGGCAGCCGCGAGAAAGCGGAGCTGCTGGCGTGCGTCCGCGAAGCGGTGATCAATGTGCGCAAGCATGCGCACGCGGAAGTGACCGGGCGGGGCGGAGCGGACGGATGGACGGTCGAGATCGCGGACGACGGCCGCGGCTTCGACGCCGATCCGCTGGCGGCGCCCGGCCGCTACGGGCTCAAGATCATGGCCGACCGGGCGGCGGACATGGGCTGGAGCTTCGGCCTGGAATCGAAGCCGGGCCGCACGGTCGTCCGAATCGGCAAACAGCCGTCCGGAAGAGGCGAGAACGGCGCTTCGGCCGAAGCAAAGAGCGGGCGGGAAGCCGCCGCTCAAGGAGGCGAAGAGCGATGAACCGCTGCCGCGTACTGGTCGTGGACGACCATAAACATGCGCAGGAAGCCGTATGCGAGATCCTGTCGCTCGATCCGCTGTTCGAAGTGATCGGCGTCGTTTCGGGCGGCGCGGAAGCGATCGCGTTTACCGAACAATGGATGCCCGACCTGATCCTGATGGATATCCGCATGAACGGAATGGACGGGCTGGAGACGACCGGCCGGATCAAGATCGCGTATCCCTACGTCAAGATCGTGATGATTACCGTTTCCGACGATATCGCGTATCTGCTGGAAGCGTTGAAGCAGGGGGCGCAGGGCTATCTGCTCAAGAATCTGGCGCCTTCCACCTGGATCGAATATCTTCGCGCGATCGTAAGCGAAGAAGCGCCGCTGAGCCGCGAGCTGGCTTTTCAGATTCTCAAAGAATTCTCCGCGCCCGCCGCCGAAACGGAAGCCGAAGCGCTGACGGCGCGCGAGCGGGAAATTCTGCGCCAGGTTGCTTCCGGCCTTACCAACCGGGAAGCGGCCGAGAATCTCGGCATTTCCGAACATACGGTCAAGAACCATCTCAAAAACATCCTGCAAAAGCTGCAGCTGCAAAACCGCGTTCAGCTGACCCGCTACGCGATGGAGCGCGGCTGGGTCGGCAAAGGCGGTTTCGGCGACAGCGAACGCAAATAAGCGCAAAGAAAGGAAGAGACCATGCCCTTAAGACCCTCTTTTATACGCAGCAAATGTCTGCCGGTGCTGCTGGCAATCCTGACGGCCGCGGCGCTGCTGCTGCCCGGGACCGCTTCCGCGCACGCGACGCTGGTTTCGTCGAATCCGGCGGACCAGGCATCGGCCGCCGAGATGCCGCAGACAATCGAACTGACCTACAACGAACCGATTCAGGGCGAGTTTTTGTCGATCGAGGTCACGAATACGTCCGGCGACAAGATGCCGGTCGGCGAAGCCGCCGTGTCGCCGGACGATTCCCACGTGGTGCAGGCGCCGACGGAAGGCGAATTTCCGGACGGCGTGTATACGCTGAACTGGCGCGTCGTCTCGGCGGACGGACACCCGATCCGGGGCACGCTCCGGTTCGGGATCGGCGCGGAAGGCGCGCTGACCGACGCGGGCGTCGCCGGAGGCGAAGCCGATTATACGCCGGGAGCCGATACGGTGGCGCAGCGGGCGCTGCTCTACACGTCCTTCTCGCTGATCGCGGGCAGCATGCTGTTCCTGGCGTTTCTGCTGCCGGCGGAGCTGCGCGGGAACAGGAAGATCGCGCGCCCGGCACGGATCTGGTTCTGGGTCGCGCTGGCGGCGGCGCTGCTGATCGTCCTGATCGGGCTGCCGCTGCAGGCCAAAGTATTCGCGGATGTGCCGTGGAGCGAAGCGTTCGGCAAAGAAATCCTGCGCCAGACGCTGCAGGGCACGTCGTCGGGAAAAATGTTCCTGATGCAAATTCTGCTGATCCTATTAATCGGCGGCGCGGTCGTCGTTAACGACCTGATGGACTGGGGCAAGAGGGGCGGACACTGGACGATCGCGATTATCGGTTTCGTACTGCTGCTCGTGACCAAAGCGGTGACCGGCCATGCGGCGGGCAGCGAGCACGTTTTCTTGCAGGTGATGGCGGATACGCTGCATCTGCTCGGCGCTTCGGTCTGGGTCGGCGGTCTGCTGATGCTGCTGCTGGCGCTGCCGGCCGCGGCGGGCGGCGGTCCTCCGTTCTGGAAAACGGCGTTTCGCCGCTTCGCGCCCTGGGCGCTGGCTTCGGTGGCGGCGCTCATTGTCAGCGGCGTCATCATGAGCGCGGCGCATGTGCCGTCGTGGGCCGATCTTTTTACCAGCCGGTACGGTCTGCTGATCGTCGCCAAAGCTGCGCTGCTGCTGGTTATGGGCGCGCTGGGCGCGGTGCATTTCCGCCGCGCGCGCCGGGAATCCACGCGGCGCGGCACGCTGTCGCTGGCGGCGGAACTTGCCGCGGGCGTCGTCGTGCTCGCGCTGGCGGGCCTGCTGACCAATGTGCCGACGCCGCAGCCCGCGGCGGCCGCGCCGAGCGCGTTCTCGGCTTCGCAGCCGGCGGAAGGCCTGGACAACGTCAATATCGCGCTGGACGTTCGTCCGCTGCAGGTCGGCCAGTCGACGTTTGCCGTGCGGTTTACGGACGGGGAGGGCGCGCCGCTGGACGATTGGCAGCAGGTCACGCTGCGCATCGCGCCGCAGGCCGCGCCAGGCGATGCGACCGAGGTCCAGACCGAACGCGGCGAAGATGGCGGTTATACGGCGTCGGGTCTGTATTTCGGCAGTCCGGGCGTATGGAATGTGCAGGTGCACGGCCTGTCGGAAAGTTTCGAGCAGGCGGATCGGCTGTTCGAGATGGAAGTGAAATAGCGCATGACTCGGTTCGAACTATACTTTAACCAAAGGCGGGATCTATCCAAATGAAGCAGACGACAACGAATTCCACACACGCAGTAAATACCGCGGGCGCTCCGCGCCAGAGTCTCAACCGGACCTGGAAAAAACTGCTGGCGCTTGCCGCTCCGGCATCCGCGGCTATGCTGATGTTCGCGGCAATAGCCAGCGCGCACGTTTCCGTGCTGCCCAAAGAATCGGGCACGGGCGCCTGGGAAACGTATACGATGAAAGTGCCGGTCGAAAAAGACGTGAACACCAACAAAGTCGTCCTGAAAATTCCGCAGGGCGCGGAATTCCAGCAGTACGAGCCGGTACCGGGCTGGAAAACGACCGTGGACGAAAAAACCGGAACCGTGACCTGGGAAGCCGAAGGCGACGGTATCGCCGCCGGCGAATTCCAGCGCTTCGCGTTCGTTGTCAAAAATCCGGCCGAAGCCGGAGAACTCGCCTGGGACGCGTTCCAATATTACACGGACGGCAGCATCGTGGAATGGACCGGCGACGAGAATGCGGATACGCCGCACGCGATCACGACGATCGGGGCGGCCGCCGGCGAAGAAGCCGCCAACGCGCATGGGCAAACCGCAGCGGCCGGAACCGATCCGGCGGCCGATAACGAAGCTTCGGACGAAGCCGTATCCGATCCCGCCGCCGCTCCGGCGGACGGGGCCGAAAGCGGCGCGGACACCGAAAGCTCGGATGCTTCGGGCGGCGCGGGCGATACGCAAGGCGAAACGGTCAGCGATCCCGCGACCGTTCCGGCCGACGAAGCTTCGTCGGAGACTTCCGGACCGAACAATTCGGCGCTGCTCTACGTTACGCTGGCGCTGTCTATTGTCGCAATCGGACTTTCGGCGTTCGCCCTGGTTTCCCGCAAACGCAAATAAGCGAAGCGGGCGAAGCGGTATTTTCTTCTCGAAGCAAACCGCTTATCGCTTGAACAAGCCGTTTACGGATATGAGGCCACTCAACCGGAAGCGGCTTGTTTGCGTCTATACATGGACAGTTTCTTATATATCATGTTATATTGGTATATAAGACAAGCAGGAAACGGCGGGAGGGATAGACCTTTGAAAGATATGGCATCTTCGATTCCGATGTACGAAAGAATCTTCAACGAGACGAAAAGACTGATCGAAACGCAAGTATACCGCGAGGGCGAAAAGGTTCCGTCCGAGAAAGAACTGGCCGACGAATACGGAGTCAGCCGCATCACCAGCAAGAAAGCGCTGGACCTGCTGGCCGCGGAAGGCGTAATCGTCCGCATGCCGGGCAAAGGCTCGTTCGTCGCGACGGAAAAAGACCGGCTGCCGGAAGAAGCGGGCGCAGGAATCTCTTCCGCCCCCGGGCTTTCCCCGCGGCAGCCGGCCGCCAAAAGCGAAAAAATGATCGGCTTGATCCTGACCGATTTCTCCGCCAGCTACGGCACGAGACTGCTGTACAGCCTGGAGGAATTCACGCGCAAGAACGATTGTTTCCTTGTGCTGCGCCGCACGCTGGGCGATCAGGGAAGCGAGGAAGCGGCGATCCAGAAAATGCGCAGCCTCGGCGTGGACGGGCTGATCGTATTCCCGGCGCAGGGCGAATATTTCAACGCCGAAATTCTCAAGCTGGTCATCGCGCGTTTTCCGCTGGTGCTGATCGACCGCAAACTCAAAGGCGTCGCCGCGGCTTCGATCAGCACGGACAATACGCATGCCGCCGTAAGGGCGGCGGGTCATTTGTTCGATCTGGGGCACCGGCATATCTCGCTGCTGTCCCCGCCTCCGCGCGATACGACCGCGATCGAAGAGCGGATCGAAGGCTTTGTAAGCGCGCATGCCGACCGCGGCATCGCCGCCGACCGCGAGCTGTGGATCAGCGACGTCACGGCGACGCTCCCGGACGCGTTTTCCGAAAACAATATCGAGCGCGAGATCGCCCGGATCATGGAGCATCTGCGGCGGCACCCGGAAATCACCGCCTTTTTCGCCATCGAATACTATATCGCGCTGCTCGCGAAAGAAGCGGCGGAGCGGATCGGTCTGCGCGTGCCGGAAGATCTGTCCGTTATTTGTTTCGACAGCCCGACGCTTAATGTCGGCGAAGGTTATCTGTTTACGCATATGCGGCAGAGCGAAGAAGAGATGGGCCGGCTTGCGATCGAAACGGTCCTGGGCATCCTGAACGGCGATATGCCGGCGACGGATTCCAGACTGCCCGCGGAGCTGGTTGCCGGAGCGTCGACGGCGCAGGCGCCCAAACGGAAATCTTAGACTGCGCCCTGCCAACCCCGCGCTCCCGCACGTTGGCGGTCCGGATTTGCGGCCGCGTCCCGGACTTGCTGAACATCGGTCTCTGCAGGTCCTGTCCGCCCGAATATTCGTATACGCAGTATCGGTATCTTCAAAGTCCGGTTTCCCTTCGCGGAAACCGGACTTTTTAATATGTTGTGACTCTTTTCTCATATCAATTGTATGGCGGTTAATAAAATAATATATTGACATGTTGTATGTATGCCAATATACTCCTTATTGAGAGCGTTTACATAAAGAAAGGGGTGCCGATATGCAATCGACGACCAAACTTCCGGAAGCGTTGGAAAGTCTGGCGCAGCGGGTGCGCAGCAGCCAGCCGCCCGATGTGGCCAAGCGATTCGAGAACGGTTTGGCGAATACCTGGAACACGACGTTGAAGACTCTGGAGGACGGAACGACCTTTGTGATCACAGGCGATATTCCCGCCATGTGGCTGAGAGACTCGGCGGCGCAGGTGCGGCCGTTCCTGACCGCAAGCGACAATAAAGAAGTGGGGGACCTGATCGAAGGCGTGGTGCGCAGGCAGTTCGATTACGTGCTGCTCGATCCTTACGCCAACGCGTTTAACGAGCAAGGCAGCGGCCGCGGCCACCAGGGCGACCTGACCGATACCGGCCCGTGGATCTGGGAACGCAAATACGAGATCGATTCGCTGTGCTACCCGATCCAGCTGTCCTATCTGCTGTGGAAGAACTCCGGCCGGACGACGCAGTTCGACGAGAATTTCCGCCGGGGCGTCCGGCTTATTATCGAAACGTGGACAACCGAACAGCATCACGAACAGAAGTCACCGTACCGTTTCCAGCGGACGACCGGAGCGCCGACCGATACGCTGATACGCGGCGGACTCGGTTCCGAAACCGCCCATACCGGCATGACCTGGTCGGGCTTCCGCCCGAGCGACGATGCCTGTACTTACGGGTATCTGGTGCCGTCGAATATGTTTGCGGTCGTGGCGCTGCGCGGCGCGGCGGAGATCGCGCGCGATATTCTGTCCGACGCCGAGCTGGAACGGCGGGCGCTGGAACTGGCGGACGAACTCGAAGCGGGAATCGAAGCGCACGGGACGGTGCTTCACGACGAGCTCGGAAAGATCTACGCGTACGAAGTCGACGGGCTCGGCTCCGCCAATCTGATGGACGACGCCAATGTGCCGAGCCTGCTGGCGATTCCTTATCTCGGCTACCGGCCGGCGGAAGATCCGGTTTACGCAGCGACGCGGGAATTTATCCTCAGTCCGCGCAATCCGTACTTTTACTCGGGCGCGGCGGCGGAAGGAATAGGCAGTCCGCATACGCCGGAATCCTATATCTGGCCGATCGCGCTGGCGATGCAGGGCATGACGGCGCAAAGCGAAGAAGAACGTGCCCGGATGCTCCGGCTGCTGATGAACACCGACGCCGGCACGGGTTATATGCACGAAGGGTTCCACGTCGACCGGCCGGAGGAGTTTACCCGGCCGTGGTTCTCCTGGGCCAACATGATGTTCTGCGAACTGGTGCTGATGGACAGCGGAATCGTCGTCAAGAAATAGCGGCTCCCCAAACGGCGGCCGCGTTAAAGGAAAGAACCGATATCGACAAGGAGGCGGAAAAGGATGAAAAAAGCGTGGATGATGGGGATGGCCGCGGTGCTGGTGCTGGCGATGCTGGCAGGGTGCGGAGGCGGCGGCAGCGGAGCTTCCGGCGGCAAAACGGCGGACGGCAAAACGGTGCTGACGCTGTGGGGCGACTGGGGCGGCGACGGACAGGCGCAGATCCAGACGATGCTCGACGCGTTCAACAAATCGCAGGACAAGATTCAAGTCAAGTATGCGGTCCAACAGGACGTGATCACCAAGTTCCTGACTTCGGCGACCAACGGCCAGACGCCGGATATCGTATTCTGGGACCGCTGGCGCACCGCGCTTTACGCGCCGAAGAACGTGCTGCATTCGGTGGACGAGTATATCGAGCGGGACGGATTGAACCGCGAAGATTTTTATTCCGAAGCGCTCAAAGAATTGACCTACCAGGATAAACTGTACGGACTGCCGCTCACTGTCGATACCCGTGCGCTTTTCTACAACAAAAAGATGCTTGCGGAAGCCGGAATGGAGCCGCCCAAGACGTGGGACGATCTCGAAACGGCAGCCAAAGCCATGACCAAATGGAACGGAAACAAGCTGACGACGGCCGGTATGTCGCTCGGCGATCCGGGACTGTTCAGCATGTATATCCAGCAGGCCGGCGGCAGTATGCTGACCGAAGACAACAAAGTCAACGTCAACACGGACGCGGGCAAAGAAGTGCTGAATTTCTGGGGACGCCTGATGAACGAGGACAAAGTGTATAAAGTCGGCTTCGAAGAAGGACTGGGCGAAGGCGCAGACGCTTTCGTAACCGGCAAAGTGGCGATGCTGTACACGGGACCTTGGATGCTGAGCACTTACGACAAATACGGCAAAGATCTGGAATACGGCATCGTGCCTCCGGTAACGGGACCGAACGGCGACAAAGGCGGCAACATGGGCGGATTCGGCCTCGTTATTCCGCAGGGCTCGAAGCATCCGGACGAAGCCTGGGAATTCATCAAGTGGTGGACGGCGAACAAAGACAATGCGCTGCTCTGGGCCAAAACGAGCCAGAATATTCCGGGTTTCCGTCCGGCGGTCGAAGATCCGTACTTCTCGGAAGACGAGCGCTGGAAGCCGTTCCTGGAAGCGCTGGAATTCGCGAAAGTGCGCCCGACCCATCCGGGTTACTCCGTCATGGAGGAAAACGCGCTGATCCCGAACCTGGAGCTGTTCCTGCAAAACAAACAAAGCGTGGACGACACGCTGCAAAAAGCGCAGACCGAAGGCGATAAGCAGCTGGCGGAAAACGCGACCGTGCAGTAAACCGCCGGAACGACAGCAAACCGAAGCTGCGCGAACGCAGATCAAACGGCAATCGTAAAGCGGATATTCCCGCCGGCCCGGCCGGCGGGAATCGGCGTTACGGGAAAGGGGTATGCATATGATTTCAGCCGGAAATTTGGAGAAAAGGCGCTCCGCGGCCGCGGCCAGACTCGGCAAGCACCAGGCCCGGATGGGGTATCTGTTTGTTCTGCCCACCATGCTGCTGTTCCTGATCTTTATGGTAATTCCGGTCGGGATGGCGCTGTATTTGAGCTTTACCAATTATGACGTGCTCAGCAAAAACGACTGGGTGGGATTGGAGAATTACACCCGTTTGTTAAACGACAATCTCTATTGGAAAACGTTCGTCAACGTCGGTTTCTACGCCGTCGTGTTCGTACCGTTCAATCTGATCATTTCGCTGCTGCTGGCGGTACTGCTGAACCGCGCCGCGCGCGGCGTCAAGATCCTGCGCACGTTCTACTACCTGCCGACGCTGACCTCGGCGGTCGCCGCCGCCACCGTCTGGCTCTGGATGCTCCATCCCGAGTACGGCCTGGTCAACGGCATCCTGTCGATGTTCGGCATCGTCGGCCCGGCCTGGACCTCGCAGACCGAAACGGCGATGGTATCGATTATTCTGATGACGCTCTGGCAGTCGGTCGGTTCGAATATGATTATTTACCTGGCGGGCCTGCAGGGAATTCCGGATTATCTGTACGAATCGGCGCGTCTCGACGGCGCTTCGAAATTCGACTGCCTGCGCTACATCACCTGGCCGCAGCTTCGTCCGACCACGTTCCTCGTCAGCACCATGGCGATTATCGGGGCGCTGCAGCTGTTCGACCAGGCGTTCGTGCTGACGCAGGGCGGACCGGCCAATGCGACCAAGACGCCGGTTTACCTGATCTATCAGCAGGGCTTCAATCAGCTCCAGATGGGCTATGCTTCCGCCCAGGCCTTCGTGCTGGCGATCGCGATTCTGATCTTCTCGCTGATCAGCATGCGGATCAACAAATCCGAGGAACCGATACTCTAACGGTTTGTTTCACCGAATATAGCAGGTTTTCGTTCGCATGATGGAGGAGGATAATTCATGAGCACAATGACGACAAAGGGAGGACCGCCGCAGACGGGCCGCTCGCTCAGTCCGGCGGCGCGCCGCCGGCTGGGCGGGGCCGCTTTCTACGCGGTCGGCATCCTGATCGCGATCGTGATGTTCCTGCCGTTTTACTGGAGCGTGATGACGTCGTTCAAGCCGGACGAAGACATGTTCGCCATGCCGATCCGCTGGATTCCGACTTCTTTGACGCTCGAACATTACCGCAAAGCGTTTACGACGGTTCCGTTCGGGCTGTATTTCTGGAACTCGTTCTTCCTGGCGGCGACGGGCGTCGTGCTGAACTTGTTCTTCGGCTCGCTCAGCGGCTATGCGTTCGCCAAGCTGAAATTCAAAGGCAACTCCGCCATGTTCCGGGTGCTGCTGGCGGCGATGATGGTGCCCGGCATCGTGACGATGATTCCGAGCGTTTACGTGCTGCGCCATTTCCCGCTGATGGGCGGCAACGACCTGCTGGGCAGCGGCGGCATGGGGCTGATGAACTCGTTCTGGGGCATTATCCTGCCCGGCGCTTCGGGCACGTTCGCCGTATTCTTTATGCGGCAGTTCTTCCTGACGCTGCCGTCGGACATGATGGAGATGGCGCGGATCGAAGGCTGCGGCGAATTCCGCATCTTCTGGAATATCTATCTGCCGCTGACCAAGCCCGCGCTGGCCACGCTCGGCATCTTCACGTTCCAGGCCGGGTGGAACAGCTTCCTGTGGCCGATGATCGTGCTGAACGATCCGAACAAAGCGACGATCCAGATGGGCTTGCAGGCGTTCTCGTTCAACTTCCAGACCGACTACGGGCCGATGATGGCCGGCGCGCTGGTGGCGATCCTGCCGATCCTGGTCCTGTTCCTGGCGCTCCAGCGTTACTTTATCCAGGGCATCGCGTTCAGCGGAATCAAAGGCTGACTTTTTATTCGTAAAACAGAGAGGAGCGGGATCATGCCGACGATTTCGACGAGTTGGTCCAAAACCGCCGACGAAGCGCAGCGGGTATTGGAAGAAAGGTTCTGGAACGAAGAGATTTCGATGTACGATATCGAAACGCCCTGCCCGGACGGAGCCTGCAATACGATTTTTCATTACTGGTGGATGGCGCATGCGGCCGACGCGCTGATCGACGGCTATCTGCGCACGGGCGATTCCTTCTATAAGAAACGCCTCGCCAGGCTGTACGACGGGCTGCTGGCGCGCAACGGCGGAGCCTGGCCGAACGAGCTGTACGACGATATGGAATGGATGGCGCTGGCCTGGCTGCGCGCCTACGAAGCGACGGGCGAAGACCGCTACAAGCAGGCTTCGCTGGAACTGTGGACCGATATCCAAACGGGCTGGAACAATGCGATGGGCGGCGGCATCGCCTGGCACAAAGAGCAGCCCGGCTACAAGAATACGCCGGCCAACGCGCCGGCCGTCATTCTGGCCGCGCGGCTGCACCGCGCTTTCGGCGCCCCGGCCGACCTGGACTGGGCGATCAAGATCTACGAATGGCAGCGCAGCCGCCTGGTCGATCCGCAAAGCGGCTTTGTCTGGGACGGCATGAACCGTCTCGGCGACGGCCGGATCGATTACGATTGGCAGTTTACCTACTGCCAGGGCGTGTTCGTCGGGGCGGCGGCCGAATTGTACCGCTGCACCGGCGACGCGGCGTACCTGGGCGACGCCGCGCGCACCCTCAAGGCCGCGCGCGAGGAACTCGCGGGCGCGGACGGCATTCTGCCGGCGGAAGGCGGAGGGGACGCCGGCTTGTTCAAAGGCATCCTCGCCCGGTACGCGGCGGATGCGGCGGGGCTTGCGGCCGGCGCGCAGGCCGCGGACGCCGAAGCGGCGTTTGCCGGCTTCGACGCAGCCGGCTGGCTGCTGCGCAACGCGGAAGCGCTGTGGACGCGCGGCAGAGCGAAAGATTCGGCGCTGTTCGGCCCCGACTGGCGGAGCGCGCCGGAGGAGCCGGTCGTGCAGCTGAGCACGCAGCTCAGCGGCGTGATGCTGCTGGAATGCGCCGCGCGGATGGAAAGCGGCGGCCGGCCCGAGCGCGCCACGAACGCGCCTTCCGGCGGGGAGACGCCGGCGGAGAAAGCCGACTATGTTCAGGAAGCGCTGCACCGCAACTATCGCAATGCGGAAACGGGCATCCTGAACCAGTGGTTCCCGCGCGAATACAAAGCGGAGAACGAAAACTTCTATTACTGGTGGCAGGCGCACGTGATCGACGTGCTGGTCGACGGACTGGAGCGCACGGGCGACGAAACCTATGCCGCCCAGCTCGAAGAACTGACCCGGAGTTTGCGCGCTTACAACGGCGGGACGTTCCTGCACAATTATTACGACGATATGGAATGGACGGCGCTGGCGCTGCTGCGCGCTTACGACGCCACCGGGCGGGAAGAGTACCGGCAGGCGGCGCTCGAACTTTGGACCGATATCCAAACGGCCTGGAACGATCACTGCGGCGGAGGCATGGCGTGGAAAAAAGACCAGCCGGATTACAAAAACACGCCGGCCAACGCGCCCGCCGCGATTCTGGCGGCGAGGCTGTACCGGGCGTTCGGAGACGAGCGGGATCTGGAATGGGCGAAGCTGATCTACGAGTGGAACCGCGCCAATCTGGTCGATCCGCGGAGCGGCTTCGTCTGGGACGGCATGAATCGTCTGGGCGACGGACAGATCGATTACGACTGGAAATTTACGTACTGCCAGGGCGTATTCCTCGGCGCGGGCGTCGAGCTTTACCGCTGCACCGGCGAATCGCATTATCTGCACGAAGCCAAACGGACCGCCGCCGCCTGCATCGACCAGCTGTGTCATCCGCAGACGCTGCTGCTTCCGGACGAAGGCATCGACGACACGGGACTGTTCAAAGGCATTCTGGTGCGTTACCTGCTTCTGCTGCTGGAAGAAGCGCCGGAAGAATCGCGCGTGCGCGACGTTCTGCTGCGCAACGCGGAGATTCTGTGGGAGCGCGGGCTCGATCGCGATACCGGCCTGTGCGCGCCGGGCTGGGACCGGCAGCCGGAGCCGCCCGTCCAGCTCAGCGTGCAGCTCAGCGGCGTGATGCTGCTGGAAGCCGCGGCTAAGCTTCGCTGACGGACGCGGACTTCGCGCCTGCGCTTTGTGATCCAGGGCCCGTCAACGGCCGGGATCTGCCGCCGCTTCGTCCAGCGGAATCGTCATTTCCAGCCGGGGAATATAATCCACGACGATTCCTCCGTTGTCGTCCAGTTCGAACAATCCGTCGCCGCCTGCCCGATAACGATAGGTGAACGGTTTGATCGTGAGCGATTGCGGCCGTTCTTCGAACGGTTCGAACCGGTCGTCTTCGAGCAGGACGCTGCCGTCGGCGGCATTCCAGCCGCTGCCGGAAATTTGCTTCAATTTGCGGCCCTGGTCGTCCAGCAGATCGTAACCGTACGTTTGGCCGGATGCCCGGGACGACCGCACCGAGGTCGGCAGTTTGAGTTCGGTAGTAACATTGAGCGTGACGGGCGTGCTTTCGATCTTTTTCAACGTAAACGTCACGCCTTCGAATGTTTTCGAAGTTTTCAACCGGAGCGAGTGTATTGCATCGGACGCCAGCACCAGGTTGGCGTCCGTATTTTTGCGTACCGGCACGTCCAGTTCGAACGGCTGGTCGATCCCGGCGACGTAAAAGCGGAGCGCCGCGTCGAACCGGTCGGGAAACGCCTCGCCGCCCTGGTTTTTCAGATCCGAGAATTCGACGATCAGGCTATCTTTGTCGGACGTCGGATACGTAAATATGCCCGGAGTGTTGTCTTCAAGGGAAGAGTAAGCCTGAAGTTTCCGTCCGTCTATCGTCAGCTTGACGTCCTGCAGCGTCGAACCCAGGTCTTCGCGATCCTCGGAACCGCTGCGCTCGA
This sequence comes from Saccharibacillus sp. CPCC 101409, assembly GCF_030518235.1. Lineage (GTDB taxonomy): Bacteria > Bacillota > Bacilli > Paenibacillales > Paenibacillaceae > Saccharibacillus. The sequence continues at coordinate 130,908 of NZ_JAULSA010000009.1, forward strand.
TCGCCACGGAAACGCGGGTCCCGTCGTACGACACGGCCGAAGCTTTCAGCGTCAGGCCGCGATGCGTATCTTCGGCCGCGATTTCGCTGTACAGCCCGTCCCGGTCCGCGATCTCGAGGCCCAGATCGCCGGCCGCGCGGAAAATGCCGCCCACGCCCGGAATCTGCGCGAAAGCCGAAGCCGCGGCGGGGGAGAAAGCGCTCGTTCCGAGCAGCAGGGCAAATCCGGCGGCCGCGGCGATAACAGCCGTCAGCGCTTTGCGCCGCCGGGAGAAGCGTTTGTTTACGGCGGAACGTATTCCCGGGCTCGAAGCCGGCGCAGCTCCCGCTTTGCGATCCAGGCTTTGCATAATACGCCCTGTCAGATCGACCTCGATCGGCGTGGACAGAATGGAAGTTTTCAATCGGCTTATTTCTCGGTTCATCTCGCCTTGGAGCGGCAGCTCAGGCTTTGCGGTCGGCCGGGTACGTATGCTCATAGATATTCACTCCCTGCTTTTTTTCCTTAATCAGTTTTTTGCGGATCCGTTCGTACTTTTTGCGGATAGCGGCCGGTTTCGAATCCAGGATAAACGCGATCTCGTCATAGCTGTATTCTTCGAGCGACCTCAGCAGCAGAATCTGCTTCTCCGCTTCCGTCAGTTTGTCCAGAACGTCGTGGATCAGGTCGCCGTACGAAGGATGCTGCTGTTCGTGCTGCCGGTCCCGGTAAAAAGCAAACAGATCCAGCCGCTTTTTACGTTTGCGGAGTTCGTCCAGGCACACGTTCTTGGCGATCTTGTACAGCCAGGCCGAGAACGAATGCGTGGGCGTAAACTGTCCGATGCTGCGGTAAGCTTTCAAAAAAGTTTCCTGCGCCGCGTCTTCCGCTTCCTGCCGGCTGCGCAGCATATAGTAGCCGTACAGAAAAATAGGCCGCTGAAAACGCTCGATGATCCGGGCGTACGCTTCTTTGTCGCCCTGCCGGACGCGGACCAAGATCGGCTCCACTTCGGCGTCGTCCCCGTTCGAATGATTCTCCATGCCGCGGCACCTCCTTTCGCTTTGTCTTTCATGCTGTATAACTGCCAAAAACGCACATCTGTGACAGCGCCGAAAAAACCTTTCTTCAAAAAGACGAGAAAGGTTTTTTCGGCGTTCGCTTACAACGGTTGAGGCCGCGCTTTGCCAGGCTGTCCGGTTTCCAGCCAGGCGAAGATCCGCGCCAGCACTTCCATTCGCGTTTCCCGCGGCATATGATGACCGAGCCCCTGCAGGATCTCGAAATCGGCGTTTTTGCCGAGCCTTTTCAATTCCGCGTACATCCGCTGTCCGTGTCCGAAGTCCACCTGCGCGTCTTCCGTGCCGTGCACGATCAGGACCGGGCAGTGTATCCGGGACGCCATATGGATGGGCGAACGCTCCCGGTACACATCGGGCAGTTTGTAAGCCGACCCGCCGATCACCCGTTTCATCATGCGCCGCAGATCGATCCGTTCTTCATAGGTCTGCGCCAGATCCGACAGACCGCCCCACAGCACAAGCCGAGCCGTCCGCTCGTTCACCGCCGCGTCCGCCGCGTTGATCGAGCCGCGCGAGAAGCCCATTACCGCGACCCGGCCGGGATCGGCGAACGGAATCTTGCGCGCCAGCCGCACCGCGACGCGCGAATCTTCCAGATCCGCGCCGCCGAACTCGTCGCGGCCTACGCCGCTTTCTCCACCTCGGTAGCAGGGAGCGACCGCAATATGGCCGAACGACGCGAACTCGGCCATCCAATCCAGCCGCACCCGGCCGACGCGTCCGATCCCGCCGCGGCAGTAGACAAAGACCGGGTATCGGCGTTTGCCGCCGTCCGTCCGGCTGCTATCCGATTCCCGCGCTGCAAGCCCGCGTCCGGTTCGGACTTTTTCCCGATAAGCTTCCGCTTCCCGGACCGCGCGCGGCAGCACACAGGCGACGGCTTCGGCGGTCAATTCAAGATCTCCGCATTCCCGCCTCAACCATGTTGCGATTTCCTTTTCCGATACTTCGATCTCCGGCGGCAGGGCGGCATAGCCCGTCACCCGAAGACCGTCCGACAAATAAGTTACCCGATAGATCATGCAGATCCTCCTTTGAAGCGGTATAGTCTATCTTAACCCGAAGCGGCGTAAGATTTCGAGCGTTTCGGCTTTGCCGGCGCAGCCCTTTATACAAAAAGACCGGAATTCAAAAAAAGTTTCGCGCTTTCCGTTCAAACCCGATACAAAACCGGAGCACGCCCTGTCTTTCAGGTGTATATACGGCAAGGAAGGGCGGCCGCACTTCGAAGGAGGTTCACCGATGGACAACAATTATACGGAATCCGACGCGTTTCGCGCGGTATTTCTCGAATACTATCCCGGCGTACGCCGGAAGCTGATCGCCATGGTCAAAAACGAAGCGGCGGCGGAGGATCTGGCGCAGGAAGTCTTTCTGCGGCTGTACCGTAATCCGCCGGACGATCCGAGGGTTATCGGAGCCTGGCTGCACCGGGTATTGACCCGGCTCGCTTACGACCATACGGACAAGCTGGTCCGGCAGCGCAAGCTTCAGGAGAAGCAGGAGCGGTATTTCGACCGGGAGAAGACGTGGGAAAGCGGCGAGGAGACGCTGGTGCGCAGCGAAGACCGCGAACGCATGACCGAGCTGCTCGGCGAGCTGCCCGAACGAGACCGGCAGGCGCTGCTGCTGCGCTACTCCGGCTACAGCTACGCGGAGATCGCCGAAGAGATTCGCGTCAATCCCCCGAGAGTGGGCTCGCTGCTCAGCCGGGCGGCCGACAAGCTGCGCAAACGGGCGGCGGGGCGATCGAACGGAATGGAATTGTAAAGAAAACGCGGATCAGAAGGTATAACGGGCAAATTTTTAATTTAATTATTCCGGGAGGCAAAACTCATGACACATACAGAAGACAATCGGCGCGAACAAGAACGGGCAAGCGAAGCCTGGGCAAACATGCAGGACCGGCTTCGGCAGGAACCGGTCAATCCGGTCTGGAACACCTGGGACGCACGCAAAGCGGAGCTGGAACGGCAGAGCGGCAGCGGCGCGGAAAGCGAAGAGCGGGAGACGGCGGCGGCCGCATCCATGCAGCCGACGACGGGGGCGGATAAGGATAGGACGGTTACCGGCGCTTCTTCGGCGGCGGCGGGACGGAAGACTTCGCGCCGGAATCGCAAACTTGTGACGCGTCTGGCGCTGTCGGTTGCGGCGGCAGCTGCCGTGGTCACGGCGGTAACGCCGGCGGGCAACCGCGCGCTGGCGGATATTTTGAACAAGTTCACGATGCAGGATGTCGTGATCGTGCAGACGTCGGATATGGACAACATCATCGACCGCTTGAATAATGCGGACGGAAACAAAGAAACGGTCAATTCGTTCGGCACTTTTGTCAGCTCGTCCACGGACTGGGAAGAGTCGGAAATGAGTGTCGAACAGGCGCGGGAAACGTTCAAATACGACAAGGTTTCCGGAGCGGAAGAACAAAACACAGCCGTATATGCCGAAAACAAAACGGTGATGAAGCTGAATGTCGGCGCGGTCAACGATGCGCTGAAGCGTCTGGATGCGAAAGATCTGTTCCCGCAGGAGGCGGACGGCAAAGAGATCACCCTGACGGAGCCGGCCGCGATCCTGTACAATTTCGAGACCGAACAACAATATTGGGCGACGCTGAGCCAGTCCACCGCGCCTACCGTGGAGTTCGATTCGTCGTTCCCGGTGGAAGAAACGATGCAGGCTGTGATCAATTTCCCTTATTTGCCGGAGGATCTGAAAGAAAGCTTGCAGCAGGCCGCGGTGTCGAGCGGTCGACTCCCGCTGCCGATGTACGCCAACGGCAAAGCCGAGCAGATCGACATCGACGGCATCAAAGTCACGTATACGCACAGCGAAGCCGATCGTTCGCAGGAAGCGTTCTGGACCAAGAACGAACAGCTGTACCGGCTTGACGCCAGCGATGAATTTGAAGGCGGTAAAACCGGCTTCCTCGACTTCGTGAAAGGACTGATCGCCCAGTGAATACGGTGATTCCCGCGATTCAAACTCACGCACTCAGCAAAATTTACGGCAACGGACGCGGCTGCAGGGACATCACGATTACGGTTGGACAGGGGGAAGCCTTCGGCTTCCTCGGTCCCAACGGAGCGGGCAAAAGCACGTTCGTCAAAACGCTGGTCGGGCTGGTCCGGCCGAGCGGCGGGGAAGGCGTGCTGCTCGGTCATCCCATCGGCTCGCTGGAAGCGCGCGGACGGATCGGTTATCTGCCGGAGCTGTACCGCTATCCCGAGTGGCTGAGCGGCGAAGAAGTCATGCGCATGCACACCGGGCTGCTCGGAATCAAAAGCGGGGATGCGAAAGCGCGAATCCGTTCCGGACTGGACGAAGTGGGCATCGGCAAAAGAGGCTCCGACCGGGTCAAGCAGTATTCCAAAGGGATGCAGCAGCGGCTCGGCCTGGCCTGCGCGCTGCTCGGCGACCCCGATATCCTGTTTCTCGACGAGCCGTCGTCGGCGATGGACCCGGTGGGGCGGCGCGAAGTCAGGGATCTGCTGCTGGAGCTGAAAAAGAGGGGCAAAACGCTGTTCCTCAACTCGCATCTGCTGGAAGACGTGGAAGCCGTATGCGACCGGATGGCGCTGATGCTCAACGGCGATATGATCCGCAGCGGATCGGTAAGCGACATGCTCAAAGTGAAAGTCCGCCGGCGTTTCAAAGTCGGCGGATTTTCGCCCGTTGTGCTGGATTGGCTGATCGCCGAGACCGGTCTGCCGATAAACCTTTCCCATACAGCGGAGCCGCAGGATTGGGAAGAGCCGGTCTGGCTGGAAGCCGAATTGGAAGACGAGCACCAAGCCGGCCGCATCAACGCGCTGATCGTCGGTCAGGGCATGACGCTGTACGAGACCGTGAACGAACGGGAGAAGCTGGAAGACTGGTTTATGGATGCCGTGGCCGGGCTGGATCACAGGGGGGAGAAAAGATGAATACAATCATAGCGGCGACCTGGAAAGAACTGCTGCGGCGCAAAATGCTGCTGCTGACCGCCGTGCTGACCCTGCTCTTTCTCGCCGTATTCTGGTACATCGCGGGGACGGTCGCGCTGAACGTTCCGGACGGAACGCGGATGCTGGAACAGTTTGCGCGGCGCAGCGCGATCCTGTCGCTCGGTTTCTTTTTCGGCGGATTCGTGGTTGCGTTTCTGGCGATCTTCAGCTCGTTCTCCGTGATTTCCGGCGAAGCGGAGCAGGGCGTGCTGCAGTCGGTGCTGACCCGGCCTATTCCGCGCTGGAAATGGTATGTCGGACGCTGGCTCGGCTACGTGTCGCTGATCGGCGCTTACGCGCTGCTGCTGTTCGTGTCCATCGTATGGATCACGGGCGTTCATGCGGGCATGACGCGCAATTACGGCGATCTGGCGGTTTCGCTGCTGCTGTTCGCCTTGATGGTCCCGGTGCTGGTTAGCGCTTCGATGCTCGGTTCGAGTCTTTTCTCCGGGATCGGCAACGGCGTGTTTATGACCATGCTCTACGGAGCGGGCTGGCTCGGCGGCATGGTGGAGAAGGTGCGCGGCGTGCTGCCGGTCGAGCCGGACGCGCAGCAAACGCTGTCGCATATCGGCGTGCTCCTGTCGCTGGCGATGCCTGCCGACGGGCTCAACCGCCGCATGCAGTTTATTTTGACCCGGGGCGCGGGCGAAACGATTCCTTTCCTGACGGGCGGAACGCCGCCTTCGAACGCTTTCGTCTGGTATGCCGCCGCGTTCGCGATTTTTGCATTCGGCCTCGGATTGTGGTTATTTAGAAGAAAGGATTTCTAAAAAAGCCGCAAAGAAAGAGGGGACCCCGATGGGCCGAAAAACGTACAGCATCCCGTTCGGAACCGAGCCGGCGAAGCGGACGGCCAAAGGCACGATGATCTTCTACGATTCGTTCGAACATACGAGCGACGAAGAACTGGAACGGGCTGCGCAGGTGGCGTCCGCCCGTTCGTTCGCGCAGCTTGTGCTGTATCCGCTGCACGAAGCGACCGAGAAGCGCTTAAGCGGCGAAGCCGTCAGCGCGTTCTACAAACGGGACGACCGGGTGCACGAATGGCGGCGCGATCAGCAGATCATGCGCAATGCCACGGTCGAGAATTGGGACGGCAAACGCAAAAAATATACGCCGCTCGAAGCGGCGCTGCGGTTTATGGACGAAAAGTACCCGTCGCCGCTGTTTCTGTATTTGACGGCCGACAACGCCAACCGTTTCGCGTCGTTCGCCACATTCGAGGAATGGATCGTGCGCATCCGCCTCGTGCTGGACGAAGCGCCGGCGCGGCCGCATCCCCGGCTGGAGAAATTCCGCCGCAGATGGGACACGGCGGATGAGCTGCTGGCGAAAGAAAAACCGGAAGAACGCGAATTTCAATAAGCGGAAAGCGAAGCGCGAAACCGGCGGACGGAAGCTCTTTTCGCCGTCGTTTGCGAAGGAGTTCAACGCTGCGTCACAATCGCCGATACCCGCCGGGGACCGTTTCCTTTACACTAAAGGAGACGGTTTTTTTGGCGCGTTCGATCGCGCACAAGCGAGACAGGAAAGAGGAACCCGTATGACTGTATCCGTAACGACGAACACCTATAACGCTGCAAACCGGAAACCGCGGCGCAGACGGCGCATTATTTTTATGCTGCTTCCGCTGCTTGCGCTGGCTTTGTCCGGCTGCGAAAAAGGCTCGGCCGCGCTGCCCGCGCGGACGCCGGAGCCGAAGATCGGAGCGGGGCAAAACGTTACGCTGGCGGTGGCGACCGATCTGCACTATTTGAGCGACAAGCTGACCGACGAGGGAGAAGCGTTCGAGAAATACGTATCGGCCGGCGACGGCAAACAGCTGCACTACAGCGAAGAACTGCTCGACGCGTTTACGGACGAAATGACGGGCCTCGCTCCCGACGTCCTCATCCTGAGCGGCGATCTGACCAACAACGGCGAGAAGCAGAGCCATCTCGATCTGGCCGCCAAACTGAAAGCGATCGAACGGGCCGGCACCCGCGTCTACGTCATTCCGGGCAATCACGATCTGTTCAATCCCTGGGCGCGCAGCTTCAAAGAGGATAAGCAGTACGTGGCGGATTATATATCCGACGCGCAGTTTGCGCAGATTTACGGGCAATTCGGCTACGAAGAAGCGGCATCGCGCGACGATTCTTCGCTGAGCTACCTGGCGGAACCCTCGGAGGACGTCTGGCTGCTGATGCTGGATACGAGCAAATACCGGGACAATACAAAGCTGGGACATCCCGAAACGGACGGAGAACTGTCGGACGCGACGCTAAAATGGATCGAAGATTGCGGCCGTCTGGCGCAGGAAAGCGGCGCGCGAATCATTCCGGTCATGCACCATAACCTGACGGATCACAGCGAAGTGGTGCGGGACGGCTTTACGCTGAACAATGCCGCGGAAGCGGCGCAGTTGTTCGCGAGTCTGGATATGAAGCTGTCGCTCAGCGGGCATGTGCATATCCAGAATATCGCCGCGGCGAAAGCGGACGGCAAAACGGTGTACGACGTGGTCACGGGGGCGCTGTCGGTCTCCCCGCACCGCTACGGCCTGCTGCATTACGACGCGGCGGAGCGCACGCTCGATTACGCGGCGCGGGAAACGGATGTGCAGGGCTGGGCGGAGCGGACCGGAAGCACGGACGGGAACCTGCTGCATTTCCGGCAGTACTCGCGCGATTTCTTCGGCAAGTTCGGTTACGATATGGCGTTCAAACGGTTGATTATGGACGATACGTATTCGGCGGAAGAAGTCGAAGCCATGTCCAAAACGATGGAAGACGCCAATGTCAGCTATTTTGCGGGCACCCAGCGCATCGACCGGGAAAAGATCGTGGAGTCCGAAGGCTACGGCTTATGGATGGAAGCGGAAGGCGGCTTTATGAAGCCGTATCTGGAAAGTATTGTGGACGAGGAAAATGCGGACACGGATAACCTCAAGCTTGAGATCGACTTTTAGCTGCCGAGGGAGTTAAAGAAAAACCCGCCCTTGTAAAGGCGGTTTTTTCTTTACTCTAATAATTAAGTATACGTAATTTTATTTTTATTATAATAACTTATTGACCCGGTATAAAGACGATGCTATATTTTGAACGTTGAAAGCGGAAACATAATATTTGAGTGAAGATCGGGCAGTTCATTATCGCAAAAAAGGAGAGAAACGAATGGGCAAAACGACGAGGCTGCGCTGCGAATACGCGGTAAATCCCATAGGCGTGCAAACGGACAGGCCGCGCTTCAGCTGGGAGCCGGACAGCGAAGAAATCGATCGGCGGCAGGCCGCTTACCGGATTGTGGTATCCGGCGACGAGAATGAAGCGCTTGCCGGAATCGGGCGATTGTGGGATTCGGGACGGGTCGAATCGGAGGAGACTTTTCATATCGAGTATGAGGGAGAGCCTTTGCTCGGGCAGCGGCGCTATTACTGGGCGGTCGGCTGCTGGGACCGGGACGGGCGGTTTTACGAGCCGGAAGCGGCCGCTTATTTCGAGACGGCTATCCTCGATCCGCGGGAATGGACCGCTTCCTGGATCGGCGCCGCTGCAAGCGCCTCGGCGCCGCTGCTTCGAACGACTTTTCATATCGCCAAAAAGGTTGAACGGGCTTCCCTGTGTATTTCCGGGTTGGGGTACTTCGAGCTGTATCTCAACGGACGGCGGATCGGGGATGAAGTGCTGGTGCCGAACTGGACGGATTACGGCCGCAGGCGGATCGAAGGGCTGCTGTACCCGTTTGACGACCGCACGGGCAAACGGGTTCATTATCTGGTGCACGCGGTCGCCGACGATCTTGTCCAAGGCGAGAATGCGATCGGGGTCATGCTGGGCAACGGCTTTTACAATCAGACGGAACGAACGGTGGAAGGGCGGATGAGCTATGGTGCTCCCCGGCTGATCGCGCAGCTCGATCTCGTTTACGCGGACGGTACGCGGGAACGGATTACAAGCGATCCGAGCTGGACATGCAGCGCCGGACCGATCGTGTTCAACAATGTGTTCTACGGCGAGATCTACGATGCGAGGCTGGAACAAAACGGCTGGACGGAGGCCGGCTTCGACGACTCCCGCTGGGAACAGGCACGGCTGGTGCGTCCGCCGGACGGAAAGCTGATTGCCCAGATCTCGCCGCCGGATAAAAAGATCGGCACGACGGCTCCCGTATCCCGTACGGAAGTACGGCCCGGGGTGTACGTATTCGATTTCGGCCTGAACTTCTCCGGCTGGGTCCGCATTCGGATGCAGGGAGAAGCCGGCCGCTCCGTCAAGATCAGGTTTGCGGAAAATATCCTGCCCGGCGGCGGACTGGACTTCGCCAGCTGCGGAGGCGAAAGCCAGATCCAGGCGGACACTTATATCTTGAAAGGGCAGGGCGTGGAGCAGTACGAGCCCCGCTTTGTCTGGCACGGCTTTCGTTATGCGGAAGTTTCCGGCTATCCGGGCGTGCCCGAACCGGCCGATCTCGTCGGCGTTGTGGTGCATGCGGCCGTCGAACCGGCGGGGCGCTTCGACTGCTCGGACCCGCTGCTGAATAAGGTGCAAAGCGCTTTTCGCCGGTCGCAGCTGAGCAATCTGCACGGAGGCGTGCCGTCGGACTGCCCGCACCGGGAACGGCTGGGCTATACGGGCGACGGGCACCTGAGCGCGGAAGCGGCAATGTATAATTTCGATATGGCTTCTTTTTACAGCAAATGGATTGAAGATATCGGCGACGCGCAGAACCGCAGTACGGGATTCGTGCCGCATACCGCGCCGTTCAACGGAGGCGGGGGAGGCGTTGCCTGGGGCTGCGCTTATATCCTGATGCCGTGGACGATGTACGCCATGTACGGCGACCGGCGTTTGCTGGCCGGGCATTACGAAGGGATGAAGCAGTGGATCGCTTATCTGGAAACGCGCAGCGGCAGGGGGGACCGGATCGAGTTCGAAGAAGAAGGAAGCTGGTTTTTGGGAGACTGGTGCGTGCCGGAAGACAACGAGCTGCCGCCAGAGCTGGTCGCTACGTTTTATTACGGCTATACGGTTCAGCTGTTGTCGCGGATTGCGGAGACGCTGGGTCGCGCGGAAGACGCGCGGCGCTTTGCGGAACTGCACCGGCGCATCTGCGATTCGTTCAACGAATGGTTTTTCGATCGGGATAGGGCGGTGTACTCGTCCGGAAAGCAGGGGGCGGATTTGTTTGCGCTCGCATTGAATGCCGTTCCGGGCGAATACGAGCAGCGGGTGTGGCGGCGGGTTCTGCGATATTACAAAGAAACGCGGGGAGGGCGGCTGGATACCGGCATATTCGGAACTTTCTGGCTGTTGGAGCTGCTGGGCGAACGGGGAGAGATCGATCTGGCGCTGCAAATGATTGCGTCGACGGAATTTCCGGGCTACGGATATATGATGGCAAACGGCGCCACGACCCTGTGGGAATCCTGGGACGGGCACGATTCGCACAATCACCCCATGTTCGGGACGGTGAGCGCCTGGTTCTACAAGTACGCCGCCGGACTGGCCCCGCACCCGGATACCGTCGCGTTCGGCCGCGGAGTGTTCCGGCCGTTTCGCGCGTCGAGTCTGAACCGCGCTTCCGCGCGCATCCATACGATGCGCGGACGGTACGAGGTTCACTGGTCCGCCGAGGACGGGGAGGCATGGGAGTGCGGAATCCGGGTACCCCCGAACTGCCGAGCGGACGTTTATTTTCCTTTGGAACGAAGCGGGGCGACGGTGACGTCGATTGACGAGACGGAGCGGGGCTGGACGATATGGCCGGAGGAGGAGCGGGAGAATGCGGAGAACGAAGCGCCGGAGCTTGATCGGACGGAACCCGGCGAGAAGGAAGCGGCGATCGTGCTCGGTTCGGGCCGCTATACTTTTCGATTGAAGACGGAAAAAGGACGATCTGCGGGCATTAGTTTTCGAAAGGTTTGATCGTGTCTCGCAGCACCAGACTGGTCGGCAGCAGGACTTTCTTATTGCCGTAAGAGCCGCCTTCGGCGATCTCCAGCAGCAGCTTGGCGCTCTCGTAGCCGAGTACGTCGAAATACTGCTTGACCGTGCTCAGCGCCACTTTGGCGAATTTGGAGCTTTCGAAGTCGTCGAAGCCGATCAGCGACAGCTGCCCGGGGATGGCGATCTCCAGCTCGGTCAGCCGTTCGAGAATATCGAGCGCGCGTTTGTCGTTGGCGCAGAACAGCGCGGTCAGTTCTCCTTCCCGGACAAGGCGCGCGATCGCGGCGTAGTCCAGCTCGTGCTCCAGAAACAGCCGGGAATCGGAAAGCGGAAGCGACGCGTTCGACAGGGCGTTTGCATACCCGTTGTACCGCTCGACCTCGGGGCTCAGGTGGTAATCGTACGCCGCGAACCCGATCTTGCCGTGGCCCTGCCGGATCAGGTGCTCGACCGCTTCGTAGGCGCCGTCGTGGTTGTTGCAGGTGACGACGTTGACCGGATAACCGGCGGGAGAGCGGTCCAGCATCACGAACGGGACGGACTTTTTGCGCACCTCGCCCAGATAACTTTTGGCCGCTTCGGGATCGGACGAGTAGATCAGCAGGCCTTTCAGCCTGGATTCAATCAGTCCCAGCACAAGCTCGCGTTCCTGTTCGAAATCGTCTTCGACAAATTCGATAATAAGTTTGCAGCCGTTTTTGCCGAGAAAAGACTGGATGCCTCTCATGATCTGCATATACGAACTGTCGTACAGATCCACGCCCGAGATGACGAAAGCGACCAGATTGGACGTTTTCTCGGCGGAGGCCGTTTGACTGGCGACAAAGCTTCCTTTGCCCCGGATGCGGTAGATCACTCCTTCGTTCACCAATTCCGACAGGGCTTTGCGCACGGTGATGGAGCTGACGTCGAGCAGTTTGGAAAATTCCGATTCGCTCGGGATTCGGTCGTTCTGGGTAAAGCCGCGGGTTTCGATCTGGGACAGCACGTAATCTTTGACCATCTGGTACTTGGGCGGCTGCTGCTTCGGCGGCGGCGATTCTTTTTTACTCAAGCGGATTCACCTCGTTGTTTACATTTCTTTATAATATAGCTTATATAATCTTAAATAGTATACTAACTTCGAATAATTGCAACCCCGTACAGGGTTTGTATTTGTACATCGTTTATATTATCATAGGGGCCGTGTGGGTCCGGAGACAGGCGCGGAAGTTTGCAAACCTGTTATCCCGGCCCGGATAGGGCGGAGAATTCGTATCCGTACATCGTACATACACAAGGAGATGAAAAGATGCTCAAAGGATTGACGAAAGCCGGGCTCGGCGCGGTTGAAAGCGACAAACAGCTGATCGAGCTGGCGGCTGCGGGAGGGTTCCGGGCCGTGGACACCGATGCAAAAGGATTGATCGAACAGTACGGGGAAGACGGAGCCAAACGTTTGCTGGAACAAAACGGCCTGGTTCTGGGCGCGATCGGCTTGTCGGTGGAATGGAGAAGCGACGAAGAAACGTTCCTCGCCGGTCTGCCGGCGCTGGCCGAAGAAGCCGCTGCGGCGAAAAAGCTCGGCTGCACGCGCTGCTGCACGTATATTCTGCCTTCGACCGATTTGAAAGCGTCTCATTTTGCGCTGCTCGCCACGCGCCGCCTGCGGACATGCGCCCAAATTCTCGGCGCTTACGGCATTCGGCTGGGGCTTGAATTCGTCGGGCCGCACCATCTGCGCACCGCCTGGAAGCATCCGTTTATCTGGACGCTGGACGAAACGCTGGACTGGATCGATACCATCGGCGAACCCAACGTCGGTCTGCTGTTCGATTCGTACCACTGGTACACCAACGGCCACGCGATCGCCGATATCGAGCGCCTTCAACCGCACCAAATCGTCCATGTGCATCTGAACGACGCCCCGGACGTTCCGGTCAAAGACGTGCTGGACAACGGACGCCTTTACCCCGGCGAAGGCGTCATCGACCTGCCCGGATTTCTGAGCGCTTTGAAACGGATCGGCTACAACGGCGTCGTATCGCAGGAGATCCTGACCTCTTCCGCGCCGGAAGAAACTCCCGAACAGCTTCTTCGCCGCTCGCAGCAGGGCTTTACCCGCGTATTTACCGCCGCCGGGTTAGAAGAGTAAACGCTAAAATCGAATCCGCTTTCTCTACTTCCGCAAGACCGCAGACAGAACGTCGATTCGAGCCGAGCGGAGCCGATAGGCAGAGCCAAACACGTCAAACCGATCCCATTCATAGAAAAAGCCGCCTTTACGCCATTTGGCGCGAAGACGGCTTTTTCCGTGTGTGAATCCCCTGCACATTCCAATATCGATCTGTCGCCTATCCAAATAACTGCCCGGGTGCCCTTATTTCAACCGAACCTCTGCAAATTTTCAAAATAACTGCCCACATACAACTAATTTGCCAAAACAGCCTTCTCAAAGCGCAAAACCGAAGAATTAAATGTACCTGCGCACTTATTCCATCAAAAAGCGAGAATTTGCAGGAATTAAGTGTACTGGCGCAGTTATTTGCGGTACCATGCCAGCCAGATTTTGCTTTTTCTTTTGCCCTGATTTCCGTTTAAGACTATACAGAAGAAAGTATAGTCTGCTCTTTCACAAACATCATATGTTTTGAAAACGTCCGATTTAAACGGAAGCCGCTTAGCGGAGGAGAAAATTCAGTGAAGGAACGATAGTGTTCGCCTTTGAAATCGGGAAATTCCCACTTCAACTCTAATCATAATTTCCCGATTTCAACACGCGACCGCAACGAATTTTCTCCGCAGCGTCCCCGGACTCCTCACGAATAGGAACTCCCCAAAACATCCCCGCCAAACGGATAATCCACCACAATCCGCCCCGCCTGCGTATCCCCGATCCCGCTGTACAGATTGACTTTCCCGTCCGCACGCATCTCGATTCCGGCCGTAAACGCGCAGTCGCTCAAATGCGGCATCTTGGCCGGCCCGTCCGGGTAGCAGGGGCGGGTGCCGATAATTTTCAAATCCGAGAACCGCCGCGTCTCCGGATCGAACACGAACGACATATTCATATACGTCGATATGCCTTCCTCCATGTAACAAATATGCCCGATTACGCCGATCTTCCCGCTTTCCAGCAGATAAGCCTGGTTGCAGCCGCCCCATTCGTCCGGACCGAACAGGCCGTGGATGTAATCCGCGCGCTCGATCACTTCCGGCGACAAATCGTCCAGACTGTCGATCACCGTGAATCCGATCAGCGATTCGCTGCCGAATTCCCGGCGCACGTCTTCGCCGCGCGGACGCGAGAACACGCCGATCCTGCCGCTTTGCAGCTGCACAAGCCGAATATCTTTCATCCGGTCGGGACCGGTCGTGAAGTAAAGCAGATCGTTCAGATCCCGCCCTTTATAAAAATAACCGTAAAACGTATCCACTTTGCCCTGCGCGCAGCGCACATGCGTCCCGCCGAGCACAACCTGATTGCCGATCGCGCTGATATACGGATCTTCGAGCTGATAGACCGTTGTCCCGCCTACCGCCGTCCACTCGTCGGGGCCGCTTTCTTCGAACAGGCGGACCCACGATCTCGCCCATTCTTCCCGTTTCTCCACGCGTCCGTAGATATAACGTTTGCCGTTCCATTCGAACGGAATCGACGGATTGTAGACATCGAAGCCTTCGACTCCGCGGAAAACAAGCATGGCGCTTTCATAAATCGACTTGTTTTGCTCGAACTCCCGGCGCCGCTGTGTCAAATTCATCATGAACCTCCCCTTTCGCATTTGTTTATCTTTTCATCCTAATCAGAAAGCCTGTGTCGATTCTTGCCCCATTTTGCGGCCGATTATGGTATTTTGACATTACGGAAAAATGCACGCATACGAACTTGGGGAGGATACGTATATGTTGAAGCTGCTCGCCGCTGACGGAATCGATGCGGAGATCCAGGCGCACTACCGGCTGATCGGGTCGGTGAAAGATACGATCGGCATGCATACGCACGACTTTTTCGAATTGTTTCTGATTCTGCAGGGGAGCGTGGTGCACGTGATTAACGGACAGCGCCTGCTGCTGAACGAAAATACGCTGGTGTTTATCCGGGATCGCGACGCGCACTGTTACGAGCAGGCGACGGACGGCGATTGCCGGTTTATCAATCTGTCGTTCTGCCGGGAAGTGATCGACGACCTGATCGCGTTTCTGGGCAGCGGCTTTCCGAGCGGAAGGCTGCTGGAGCCGGAACTGCCGCCGACGCTGCTGCTGTCCCGGACGGAGAAAGAGTATGTGCAGTATCGGCTGGACCAGCTCAACCTGATTCCGCAGGAACGAAAAGCGGCGCTCAAAGCGGAAGCGAGAGCGCTGCTGACCGACTTGTTTTCGCGTTATATCAAGACGGAAGGGGAAACGGGCGAACATGACGGACAGCCGGAATGGCTCAAGAAGCTGTGCCGCGAAGCGAGAAGCAAAGACTGCTTTACGCGGGGAACGGCGGAACTGGTCCGGCTGTCGGGCAAGTCGCACGCCTATGTATGCCGGATGTTCGGCAAACATCTGGGCATGTCCCCGACCCGGTATATCAACGAGCTGCGGATGTCGTACGCGGAGAATCTGCTGCTGAATACGGACATGGAGATTGTGGAGATCTGCCTGGAAGTCGGGCTGGATAACGTCAGCTACTTCTACGATCTGTTCAAACGCAAGCACGGCTTGACCCCGGCGGTTTACCGCAGATTGGGCGCCGTGCGCCAATATCAGCCGATTTTTTGAGCGATATTTCCGGTTGTTATGTGTTGACGTCTGAAATAGTATGTGTTATTTTCTATCTGTGAATCGAAGTTAGTATACGTTTTGAAAAAGGGGCAGCTGTACTCTTGGCCGCTTCGCAAAAAACAAACCGGACCGGAGGTGAAAATGAATACGCTTACATAAAGGGGCGAATAAACGCGAACAAAGCCGGCATTTCAACAGTCAGGAGGGATTTCGTCGATGGCAACAAGAAGCAGAGCGGCGGCTCAAGGGGGAGAAGCAACCCGCAGCAGAGCGGCGGCCCAGCTTCTCAGGCACCGCTACCTGTATTTGATGGTGCTGCCCGGATTTTTGACCGTACTGATCTTCAACTATTTTCCGATGTACGGAATTTTAATCGCTTTCAAAGACTTCAACGCTTCCAAAGGCATCTGGGGCAGCGAATGGGTAGGACTGAAATATTTCGAATCTTTTTTCCACGATCCCATGGCTCTGCGCGTTTTGAAAAATACCCTGCTGCTCGGTTTGTATACGTTGTTCTGGTCGTTCCCGGCTCCGATCATTCTGGCGCTGCTGCTGAACGAATTGAAGCACAAAGGATTCAAAAAACTGGTGCAGACCGTTTCTTATTTCCCGCACTTTATTTCGGTCGTAATCGTGGCGGGCATGCTGAAGGAATTTACGGCGAGAGACGGGCTGTTCAATCATATCCTTGCTTTTTTCGGCGGCAGCCCGGTGATGTTCCTGCTCGAATCCGATTATTTCCGGACCATCTTTATTTCTTCCGGCATCTGGCAGGGAATAGGCTTCGGCACGATCATCTACCTGGCCGCGCTGAGCGGAATCGATCCGACGCTGTACGATGTGGCGGAAGTGGACGGAGCGGGACGCTGGAAAAAGATCGTGCACGTCACCTGGCCGTCGCTCAGACCGACCACGACCATCCTGCTGATTTTTGCGCTGGGCGGGGTGCTCGGAACGGACTTCCAGAAAATCATTCTGCTGTATTCGCCCGAGACCTACGAGGTGGCCGACGTGATCGGTTCGTATGTGTATCGTCAGGGCATCCTCGGCGCGCAGTATGAATACACGACCGCGATCGGATTGTTTATGTCGCTCATTTCCTTCGCCATCTTGTACGCAACCAACTGGGCGAGCCGGAAATTTTCCGAAACGAGTTTGTTCTAAGGAGGCGTGACCGTGAAAAAGGAGGGCTTGGGTTCCAGGGCTTTCGATGTGGTCAATGTGCTGATCATGCTGTTTATTCTGGTGGTCGTGCTGTATCCGATTCTGAATATTGTCGCGACTTCGCTGAGCAGCGCGCGCTATATCTCCGCGGGCAGCGTTACGATCTGGCCCAAAGGATTCAGCACGCAAGCGTATACGACCGTTTTTCAGGACCCGTATATTTTTAAAGGCTATCTGAACTCGATTCTGTACGCGGCCGGCTCGACCGGGATCATGCTGCTGTTTACGGCGCTGATGGCGTATCCGCTGACCATACCGGGCTTCGCGGCCAAAAAGTTTCTGACGATCTTCCTGATGGTGACGATGTTCTTCGGCGGCGGCCTGATTCCGACGTACCTGCTGATGCGCAATCTGCACCTGCTGGATACGATCTGGGTCATGATTCTGCCCGGGGCGATCAGCGCCTACAACGTTTTTCTGTTCCGGACTTTCTTTATGAATATTCCTTCGGAGCTGAAAGATTCCGCGTATATCGACGGAGCGAACGATATGGTGGTGCTGTTTCGCATCGTGCTGCCGCTGTCCAAAGCGTTGTTTGCCACTTTCGCGCTGTTCGGTCTGGTCGGGAGCTGGAACAGCTGGTTCGAAGCTTTGATTTATTTGCGTGACCAGGATAAGTATCCGCTTCAGATGGTGCTGAGAAACTATCTGTTTACGCTGGATACGACGGCGATTCAAGGACGCGTGGGCGGCGGTTCCGTCGCGATTAACGCTCCCGGCAGCGCTTTGGACCCGAAAGCGGTGCGCATGAGCGTAATCATCATCACCATGTTCCCGATCATGTGCATTTATCCGTTTTTCCAGAAACATTTCAACCAGGGCATATTCGTCGGGTCGGTCAAAGGCTGAGTACGCGATAATCCGTTACGGAAAAGACAAGGGGGAAAATAAGGATGTACCAATACAAACCGGTCAAGATACTGCTGCTTGCGCTGTCCCTGCTGCTGGTATTCTCGGGCTGCTCGTCGAAAAGCTCCACCGATTCGGCGGCGAGCGACGACGACACGATCCGTTTCTCGGTTACGCTGCCCAGCAGCGGCGTGGACAATCCGAACAGTATGGTCGGCAAGGAATGGCTGAAAAAGATGGAAGAGCACATGGGCAAAAAAGTGGAAATCAAGTATAACTACATTCCGTCTTCCGAGTACGACGAGAAGGTCAAGCTGATGATCGCGAGCGACGACTTGACGGACTTTTTCGTAACGCCGCTGTTCTACGATACAAGCGAGATGGCCCAGCAGGGGCAGCTGCTCGAACTGACCCAGTACGAAGACCTGATGCCGAACTATATGAAATATCTCAGCCAGGTCAAGAACGGGATGACGCGCGTCACGGACGCCGACGGCAAGATGTATACGTTCCACGAAACGTCCACGCCGAGATTCCCCGAAGACCGCGGCATGCTGATCCAGAATGTATCCGCTTACCGCTACGACGTGTTCAAAGAAAACAAGATCAAGATTCCCGAAACGCTCGACGAGGTGTACGAAGCGGCCAAGCAGCTCAAGGCGCTGTACCCGGATAAATATCCGGTGGCGACCAACTGGAACAGTCTGAGATCGTTGTTCTCCGCCAGCCATATCCGGGACGAGATCTTCTGGAACGGCAGCGAATACGAATACGGCGTGCTGAGCGAGGGGTACAAAGACGCGCTTCAATTCGCCAACAAGCTGTACGCGGAGAAGCTGCTGGACCCGGAATATACGATCGATACCGAAGACACGCTGAAACGAAAAGCGCTGAACGGCGACAATTTTATATGGCTGGCGCACTGGTTTACGACGCTGGGCGAATACACGCGCACGTCCGACGACGGCAAGATCTTCGCGGTATCGCTTTATCCCGACAATCCGAAGTACGGCAAAGCGTGGCAGGAAGTCGTCAACGCCAATACGCCGGATCTGGGCTGGGGCGTGTACGCGATAAGCTCCAAAGCGAGAAATCCCGAAGAGATGATCAAATTTATCGATTACCAGTATTCCGACGAGATGATCCGGCTGATTACCTGGGGCATCGAAGGCACGACGTATACCGTCGGCGCGGACGGGGTTCCGACGTTCGTCGATTCGCTGAAAGAAGCCAAAGATCCGTGGATCGAAGGCGACAAATACGGCATGAGAGCCAGCCGCAACTATAATCCGGGCCTGCAAATGGTCAACGACTCCAGAGCGTTCGTGGACTTTGCGGCGACCGACTATACGTACTTCGACGGCAAATACGAAGAAGTCCCGATCGAGAAATCGTCGTTTATCACCGGTCTGCCGATGCCCAAAAACGACTATGTACCTTCGTGGCTGGACGAGCCTTCCATTCAATTGACGGGAGCGGAAAGCCAGCGCATCTCGGAGATCATGAACCCGGTGCAAACGTTCGTGAAAGAAGAACAGGCCAAATTCGTCGCGGGCAAAGAAAGTTTCGACAACTGGCAGGCTTTTACCGACAAAGTCCGCAAAATGGGCGATATCGACGAAGCGCTGAAAATCTACAACGATGCCGCCAAGCGGGCGGCTCAATAATCCCATAGGATGTGAGCGAAGCCTTGAACGTCAAAAAAGAGATTTTATTTCATGCCGAGAAGCTGCTGCAGAAAAAGGATTCGCTGATTCTGACGCCGGTGCTGCCGGTCGAATGGTCCGGTTTTACGGCGAGCGGGCAGCTGCTTGTCGACCGGTTGGACGGACAAACGTTCGAGCCGATCCGTCCCGGCGAACGCTGGGGAGAAGACTGGGAGTACGGCTGGTTCAAGTCTTCCGTGACCGTTCCGCGGGAAGCGAACGGCAGACGGCTCGCGGCCGTGCTGGATTTCGGCGCGGAAGCGACCGTATACGTGGACGGGGCCGCGGCCGGCGCGATGGACCTCAACCACGCCTACATCACGCTGAGCCGCTCGGCGGAAAGCGGCAGGAGTTACGAGATCGTCGCCGAAGCGTATGCCGGTCATACGGGACGGAAGCCCGTACTGGGCGAATCGAAGCTCTGCATTTTCGAAGAAGACGTCTATCAGTTCTTTATCGATCTGGAATGCCTGCTCGATCTGCGCAATCACCTCGATCCGCGTTCGCTGCGCACGGCGGAGATCGACAGCGGGCTGACCCGGGTGTTCGCGGCGATCGATCTTACGCTGCGCGGGCAGACGCTTGGCGACAATCTCAAGCGGGGCCGCGAGCTGATGCGTCCGCTGCTGGAATGCGTGAACGGCTCGACCGCGCCCACGCTGTACCTGATGGGCCAGTCCCATCTGGACGTCGCCTGGTTGTGGCCGCTTGAAGAAACCAGGCGCAAGATCGCGCGGACCCTGTCCAACCAGCTGGCGCTGATGGAAGAATACCCGGAGTACCGTTATACCCAGAGCCAGCCGTACTTGTTCCAGGTGGTCAAAGATCTGTACCCGGAGCTGTACGAGCGGGTCAAAGCGGCGGCGGCAAGAGGACAGCTTGTGCTCGAAGGCGCCATGTGGGTCGAGCCGGACACCAATCTGCCGGGCGGGGAAAGCCTGATCCGCCAGACGCTGCACGGCAAACGATTTTTCAAAGAAGAGTTCGGCGTGGACAGCGAGATGCTGTGGCTGCCCGACGTATTCGGTTATTCCGGCAATCTGCCGCAGATTATGCAGGGCTGCGGAATCCGATATTTCGGTTCCGTCAAAATGTTCGGCACCTACGACAACGTCGCCGATCCGTTCCCGCACAATACGTTTATGTGGGAAGGGATCGACGGCTCCCGGGTGCTGTCGCATCTGCTGAATTACGGCGATTATTATCCGATCCGGATCAATCCGTCGTTCCTGATCGGCCAGTGGAACGACCGCGTCCAGACGGAAGGCATCTCCACCCGCCTGACGCAGTTCGGGCACGGCGACGGCGGAGGGGGTTCGAACCGCGACGATCTCGAATTCCTGCGCCGGCTCGGCGATCTCGAAGGCGTGCCGCGCACCAAACAGACGTCGCCGATCGAATACTACGAAGACCAGGTCGCGCGGGGCGTCCCGGATGCCCGTTACGTCGGCGAACTGTATTATCCCGCTCACCGGGGCACGTATACGACGCAGGCCGCGATCAAGAAGCTGAACCGCAAAGCGGAGATCGGCCTGCGCGAAACGGAGCTGTGGAGCGCGGCGGCGCAGCGGCTTTGCGGCCGGGCTTATCCTTACGCGGAGCTGGACCGGCTGTGGAAAGTGCTGCTTCTGCATCAGTTCCACGATATTCTGCCGGGTTCTTCCATCCATCGCGTGCACGAAGAAGCGAGGGCTGCGCTGACGGAGCTGAACGGGCAGATCGAAGCGCAGGCTTCGGATATAAGGGGGGTGATTGCCGGCGAACAAGGCAATCGGATAACCGTGTTCAATTCGTTGTCGTGGCCGAGACAAGAACTGGTGGCGCTGCCCGAAGGCGCGGCGGGTCTTGTGGACGGAAGCGGGAAACCGCTGGTTGTGCAGCGGCATGAAGGCGTCGACTACGCCGCCGCGGAAGCGCCGTCCGTAGGCTGGTCGAGCTATGGAGCCGAACGGGCCGGAGCCCGTGCAGTCGAAGCCGGTCTTCCGGCGCGGCCTGCGGACGCTGCGGCGGTATCCGCGACATCCTCGCGCATCGAGAACGAATATATGGCGATCGAAGTCGGCGAGCGGGGCGAACTGACAAGCATCCTCGACAAAGCAACCGGCGAGGAATGGGCGGCGGACCGCTGCAACGTTATGCGGATGTACCGCGACCAGAATTCGGACTTCGACGCCTGGGAGATCGACCGGCGCTATCGCCTGGCGCCGATCGACCTCGATGAAAGCGCGGAAATCACCGTGACCGCGAACGGACCGCTGTTTGCCAATATTCGCGTGGAGCGCAGTCTGAACGAATCGACGCTGATCCAGGATATCCGCCTGCGCGCCGGCAGCCGCCGGGTCGAGTTCCATACGACCATCCACTGGCGCGAGCGCAACAAGCTGCTCAAAGTCGATTTCCCGGTTGCCGCGCACGCGCACGAAGCGCTGCACGAAATCCAGTTCGGCCACGTCAAACGGCCGAATCACGCTTCGCGTCCGCACGACGCGGACCGCTACGAAGTCGTTCAGCACAAATGGTCGGCGCTGGCCGAGGCAAACCGGGGCTTCGCTCTGCTGAACGACTGCAAATACGGCATTTCCGTCGACGGCCATACGATGAGCCTGACGCTGCTGCGCGCGCCGACCTGGCCGGACGAAACGTCCGATCGGGGCACGCACTGGTTTACTTACGGCTTTACGTTCTGGAACGGATCGCTCCTGGACAGTTCTGTTGTGCGCGAAGCGTACGAGCTGAATTATCCGCTCGGCGCGGCGATCGGAAGCGGCGGGGAAGAGCGGTCGCTGCTGAGCCTCGACCAGGCGCCTGTCATCGCCGAAACGGTCAAGCTGGCCGAAGACCGGTCGGGCGACTGGATTGTGCGTTTGTACGAAAGCAAAGGATCTTCGTCGGTCTGCCGGGTATCGCTCGGATTGCCCGCCGCGTCCGCTTTCGAGACGAATATGCTGGAAGAAACGGCCGGCGAACTGCCGCTCGAAGACGGCGGGCTGAAGCTTTCTTTCCGTCCGTTCGAAGTAAAGACGATCCGAATTCGCATGGAAGGGAGCGCGCAAGCATGAAGCTGGAAAAAGGACAGCGTCTGGTCCTGATCGGCGATTCGATCACGGACTGCGAACGCAGATTTCCTTATGGGGAAGGATTGTTCCAGGGCACCGGCAAAGGGTATGCCGCCCTGGTGGAAGGACTGCTGCAAACGGCTTATCCGGAGCGGCCGGTCCGCGTAACCAATATGGGCATCGGCGGCAACACGGTGCGCGATCTCCAGGCAAGGTGGCGGACCGACGTGCTGGATCTGAAGCCCGATTGGCTGACGGTCATGATCGGGATCAACGACGTCTGGCGGCAGTTCGACCAGCCGGCCGTCACGGATTCGCATGTGAATCTTGACGAATACGAGCAGACGCTGGAGGAGCTGGTGCGCTCGGCGCTGCCCGGGCTGAAAGGGCTGGTGATCCTGACGCCGTTCTATCTGGAGCCGAATGCGCAGGATCGCATGCGCAGCCGGATGGACGAATACGGCGCCGCCGCCCGGAGGGTCGCGGAGCGCGCCGGCGCGATATTCGTCGATACGCAGGCGGCTTTTGCGGAGCCGCTTGCGCACAGCCATCCGACGGAAATCGCGTCGGACCGGGTGCACCCGAACCTGACCGGCCACCTGGTGCTGGCGCGCGCCCTGCTCGGAGCGCTCGACTTCGATTGGTCGCGGCTGCAGGTCGGGGCGCAGGTCCGTTCCTGACCCGGGCCGGAAGCCGCCGTCTCGCCTGCTGCAAGCGGATTCAAACCATAACAGATCGGGAGGTTGAGAAGATGAACAAAAGTCTGTGGAAAAAAGCCGGATTGTGGAGCGGCGTGCTGCTGATGGCGATGATCGCGCCGGGCGCCGCGTCGGCCGAGGCGACAGGAGGAAGCCAGATGCAGAAGACCGGCAGCTACATTCAGGCGCAGGCCCCTTTCCAGATCAAAATCACGGACGCCGAGACGGGGCGGGGCATTCCGCTGGTGCAGCTCAGAACGACCAACAATATCATCTATTACACGGACAGCGCGGGCGTCGTCGCGTTCGACGAGCCCGGCTTGATGAACCGCAGCGTGTTCTTCCATCTGTCCAGCGACGGCTACCAGGTCGACGCCGATATGTTCGGCAACCGCGGCCAGGCGGTCGATACCGTGCCGGGCGGCAGCGTAACGCTGACGATGAACCGGGTCAATATCGCCGAGCGGCTGTACCGGATCACCGGGCAGGGCATTTACCGCGACAGCGTGCTGCTCGGGTTGAACACGCCGATTCAGGAGCCGCTGATCAACGGTCTGGTGATGGGCCAGGATTCCGTACAGACCATTCCGTACAACGGCAAGCTGTACTGGTTCTGGGGCGACACCGACCGGCCGGCGTATCCGCTGGGCAACTTCCGGGTGAGCGGCGCGACGTCCGAACTGCCGGCGAACGGCGGTCTGGACCCGGACGTCGGCGTGGACCTGGACTACTTTACGCAGCCCGACGGCTTTGTCAAAAGTTTGGTGCCGGCGCTGCCCGACGGTGCCAATATCGCCTGGGTATTCGGGCTGATGACGGCCGAAGACGACAGTGGACAGGAACGGCTGCTCGCCGGTTACAGCACGCATAATCCGGATCTCAGCGCGTTCGGCATTCTGGCGTTCAACGACCAGACCGAAGAATTCGAGCAGGTCGTCCAGTTCCCGGACAAGAACGACTGGCGCCATCCGGGCGGGCAGGCGACCTACTACGAAGAAGGCGGACAGGGGTACTGGCTGTTCACCGAACACCATATGCCGAATTTGCGCGTAGCGGCGGATTACGACGCTATTATCGATTATACGCAGTACGAAGCGTTTACGCCGCTGACGCCGGGCACGACGTATAACGGCGCGCAGACGTCGCTGGAACGGGACGCTTCCGGCAGTCTTGTCTGGGGCTGGAAAAAGAACACGCCGCCGCTTACCCAGGAGCAGGAGAAAGAACTGATCGGGCTCGGCGTAATCGGCAGCGGCGACGCGCGGTATTTCCAATTGAAAGACGCCGATACCGGCGCGGAAGTCCGGATCGCCACCAGCGATATCGAGTGGAACGACTACCGGCAGCGCTACACGATGATCGGACAGCAGATCCAGGGCACGACATCGGTGCTCGGGGAGATCTGGTACGCGGAAGCGGACGCCCCGCAGGGACCGTGGACGACCGCGAAGAAGATCGCGACGCACGACAACTACACGTTCTACAATGTGGCGCAGCATGAATTTTTCAATAAAGACGACGGCCGGGTGATCTATTTCGAGGGTACGTATACCAATACGTTTACCGACCATGTGCCGACGCCGCGCTACAATTACAATCAGGTCATGTACAAGCTGGAACTGGACAATCCCGATCTGGAACTGACGGCGGCGCCGGGAAACTCCGGGCAATAAACCGTTTCCTGCTCTGGGCCCAGGTCCTGCAAGTCCTGCAAGCCGAAGAACCTTCGCGGCCGCGTTTCAAGCGGAGCGCGAAGGTTTTTTGCACACCTCGCAAACGGGGCGCGGATCGACGCGCCCTAAAGCATTTTCAACCGGAAATCTCGCGGTCGCCGTGCATTTCCCGGTACTGCTTGGGCGTCAGGTTCGTGAATTTCTTGAATGTGGCGAAGAAATGTCCTTTGGACAGGAATCCGCACTGATCGGCGATTTCCAGCACCGATAAGCGGCTCGAGACCAGCCTTTCCTTTACCCGTTCGATCCGTTCGCGCAGGATGTATTCGGACAGCGAGACGTTCATGATTTCTTTGAACAGCTGGCGGATATAACTGACGGAGAACGAGAAATTGTCGGCGATCTGTTCGATCGACAGCTGCGCGTCCTGCAGATGGCTGTCCGCGTACTCCCGGATCTCCAGCACCAGTTCTTCTTTGCGGCTCAGCGATCCCGGCACGTCCGTCTCGGACGCCAGTGTCGATACGACTTCTTCCAGCCAGGTTTGGTATTCGGACAGCGTGCGGTAGCGGTCGAGCTGCTGGCGGATGCCGCCGATCTCGTGCAGCGCGCTGGACTTGTTGAAGCTTTTGAGCAGATCGTAGGTAAAATAAGTCAGGTACAGCTTGCAGTCGCGATAAGGCATCCCGTGGATATGTTCCATCTGCCGGCGCAGCAGGGCGAGAGCCGCTTCGATTCGTCCGCCCCGGATCGCTTGAATGATATCGACCGTATCCAGCGCTTCGGACGCGGCGGGATAATCGGCCATAAACTCTTCATAATCGTTTTCCAGAAAAATTTGCCGTTCCCCGTTCAGGAAGCGCAGCATCGTCAGTTCGTAGATATGGTCGTATACGCTGCGGATATTGGCGCCGGGATCGTAGGCTCCGCTGACCGCGGCGGTCAACTCGATATTCAGAATGCGCATCGTCTGGCCGAGGACTTCTTCCAGCAGCCGCCGAAGCTGAAGCTCGCCGGACCGGCCGCCGCCGATCAGCAGGATCAGGTGGTCTCCGCCCATGTCCAGACCTTCCACCGCGTAAGGGCCGGCGCCGATCACTTCTTCGCTGATATTGCGGATGGCGTATTTGATCAGCTTGCGCGACGGGAAATCGTAGCGTTCGCAGAATACGGGATACGCTTCGAGCCGCAGCACGGCCAGGAACAGCGTGTCGCACGAAGCCAGTCTTGTCCGGGAGCGGATATAGTCGCGGCTTTTGGAATCCGGCGTCCCGTGCAGCACCCACCGGGCGAGAAACTCCATGCGAACCAGTTCGGACTGGTTCCTGGCGGAAGCGTGCAGCTGCTCCACATTGTCCAGCAGCGTTTCGATGCCGTCGTTGATCCACTGGATATCCGGTTTGAGATCGGAGACCGGACTGCCGGCGCCGACTTTGCCTTTGAGCTTTTCCGACAGAAAAGTAATCGAACGCAGGGAATGCCGCGAACTCAAGAAAAATAAAACGGACAGGATGCCGAGCAGCAGGATTGTATACGCTATCATTTTTTGTTGAAGCAAAAGGATGCTGCGGGTCAGGGTGCGGTATTCCGTCGAGTAGTAAATCGTCCAGTTCTCCGCCGCCATGCCGGCCGTATTGACGAACCAGCGCTGCTGCGGAAGCCGGACTTCGAACCCGCGGCCCTGCCTTTCCAATCCCGCTTCGTATAAACGCTTGCTCAGCTCGGCATCGGCTTCGCCCAGCAGCGCCTGCCCGTTCTCGTCCAGGATGCGGATATCGCGCTCTTCGGGAACCGAATCGCCCAGCAGCAGGCTGGACAGCAGCGGCTTGTCGATCAGGAGCACCAGGTAGAAGTCGGACGCCTTCTCCGGCGTGGCGGGCAGCACGAGCGCCAGACTCTCCGAACCGTTCAGCGCATGCCGGAAAAAGTGCAGGTACCGATGGTTGAACGCCTGCACCCGCTTCAGCATCGCGCGGTCGGCGAAAGCGTCGAAATCGACGATGCCCGCTTTGGAATCGACGACCAGTCCCTGCTTCAAATTAATCAGGTAGGAACGCTGGATCAGCGGCTCCGTCGACAGGAAGTTCGACTGGGCGGCCAGCGCGGCATGATCGACCAACGGATCTTTTTGCGTATTGAAGAACCAGTTCTGGATATTCTGATCGGCATACATGCTGAGTCCGTAGGCTTTCAGATTGCCGAGAATGATCTCGGCTTTGGCGGACAGATTGTCCACTTCGTTTTGCGAATTGCCGCGCACCTCGACCAGCGTGTATTTTGCGAATTCGGCGGAGATGAAATAAACGAAAGGCAGGACGCAGCAGATCAGAACGCCGGTCAGCAGCAGAAACGTGCGAATGTAGGTCTTGCGTAAAAAATGCTTGATCATCATCACAATCCTGACCCCTCATGCTGGTTTATCGTCGCGCTTATTGTTCGAACGCTTCTTATACTAAAGCATTTCGGGGAGCCCGCGGGAAGTCCTCATTTTGACAATGTGCGAATCAGGACGGAATACTTGGGCGGACTTTCCTTGCAAAACGCCGGTTCAGCACTCCGAGTGGCGCAATCAGGACTTTCTCGGCCGCTTATTTTCCGGTCATAATAAAGAAGCCCGGACACGGCCGTATCGGACGAATCGAGCCGCTCGAACGAGAGGAGGACGAAAATTGAGAGTGATGAAGGAACTTATACGAAATCGCGGTCTGTATTCGATGGCGATCCCGGGGCTTGTTTTTCTCGCCGTTTTCTCCTATATCCCGCTCGCGGGACATCTGCTGGCGTTCAAAAATTTTCAGATCAGCAGGGGGATATGGGGCAGCGAATGGACGGGACTCGACAACTTCCGCTTTTTTTTCTCCAATCGCGATTGGATTCAGGTAACGGTCAATACGCTGTATTTGAATGCGCTGTTTATTGTGTTCGAGCTGGTATTCGCCCTGCTGATCGCGCTGTTCCTGAACGAAATCCGGCTCAAATGGTTTAAGCGCACCGTTCAATCCGTCGTATTCCTGCCCTACTTTATTTCCTGGATCGTCGTCGGATATATGACGTTTATTCTGTTCAACAACACGGACGGGCTGATTAACCGGGTGTTGGACATGGCCGGTCTTCAAGCGGTGGACTGGTATCAGACCCCCTGGGTGTGGCCGATTATTCTGACCCTGACGCGAATGTGGAAAAGCGCGGGCTATTTCTCCATTATTCTGCTCGCCGCGATCGCGGGAATCTCGACGGATTATTATGAGAGCGCTCGCCTGGACGGAGCGACGCGGTTTCAGCAGATGCGCTACATCACGCTGCCGCTGCTCAGACCCCAGCTTATTATTCTCGTGCTGCTGGGCGTGGGGCGGATCTTCTACGGCGATTTCGGCATGATCTACGGCATTATAGGCGACAACGGGATACTGTTTCCGACGACAGACGTTATCGATACCTACTCCTATCGGGCGCTGCGTCAGCTCGGCGATTTCAGCATGTCGTCGGCGATCGTATTCTATCAGTCCGTGATGGGCCTGATCGCCGTGGTATCGTTCAATGCGCTGATTCGCCGGATCGACAAAGACTCGCGCTTGTTCTGAACCGGCGGGCCGTGAAGAAGACCGCGCGGAGCGCGGGATCGCGGATAGCATGAAAAGAAAGGAAGTGTGCCCGATATGAATCGAACGGCTGCGCTGGACCGGTCGGAACAGAGCCGGCGGAATAGTCGGCTGCCCGAGAGACTGGCGACGGGCGCGATGGGATTGTTCCTGATTGTGTTCGCGCTGCTCTGCCTGTTTCCGTTCTGGCTGATCGTCGTCAACTCGTTCGCCAGCACCAAAAGCCTGGCGCTGAACGGCTATGCGCTCTGGCCGAACGAGTTTACCCTGGGATCGTACCGCTTTTTGCTGCAGGGCAAACAACTGTTTACCAGCTACGGGATCACGATCGCGGTTACGGCGATCGGAACCCTGCTCGGCGTGCTGGTAACCATGCTGTTCGCTTATGTGCTGGCCCATCCGAAGAACCGGTACGGAGGAATTCTTTCCTTTATGACCTATGTTCCGATGGTATTCGGTTCCGGGCTGGTCGGATTCTACCTGCTGGTGGTGCAGTGGCTGCATCTGAAAGACAGTTTGTGGGCGCTTGTGCTGCCTTATGTGATGAATCCGTTTTTTGCTTTTATTCTGGTCTCGTTCTATCGTTCGCTGCCTTACGAGCTGAACGAATCGGCCAAGATCGACGGAGCGGGAGAGTGGAGCATATTCTTCCGGATTATCCGGCCGATCTCGACGCCGGTCATCGCGACGATCAGTTTGTTCTATGCGCTTCAGTACTGGAACGACTGGTGGCTGTCGCTGCTGTTTATCGACAACAGCGACAAGTATCCGCTCCAGCTGCTGCTGCGGCAGCTGATGTCGCAGATGCAGCTCAGCTCGCTCAACCACGGCAATGTGCTGACGCTGCCGCCGGCGGAAGGCGTCAAGCTCGCCACCGTATGCTTGACGATCGGGCCGATTATTTTCGTATATCCGATGGTACAGAAATACTTCGTCAAAGGACTGACCCTGGGGTCGGTCAAAGGCTGAACGCGATCAAGCGGAGGGGGAAACGGCAGATGGCCAAATGGAAAACGATGTGGATCGTACCGGCGGTGCTTGCGCTGGCGGTTGCGGCGGCGGGATGCTCGGGAGGAGACTCTTCTCCGGCCGCCGATCCCGGCGGAACGGGACTTGAGCCGGTTACGCTGGAGATCGTCGTCCCGGGCAACAAAGGCGCGAATTTCGACGAAGTGCTGGCGGAAGTCAACAAACGGCTGAAAACGGAAATGAACACGCAGGTCAAGTTCACGATGCTCGACTTCGCGGATCTGAACCAGAAAACGAACGTTATGCTGGCTTCGGGAGAAAATGTCGATCTGGTCTTCGACGCGCCTTGGCTGCATCTGGATGCGATGGCGTCCCAGGGTTACTACGAAGACCTGAGCGAATTGATCGGGCAGTACGGTCCGAATGTGCAGAAAACAAGACCTGATCAGATGTGGGACGCCAATAAAATCAACGGCAAAATCTACGGCGTTCCGCTCGGCAGCGCCTATACCCAGCAGCGGTCCGTGTTTATTCGCAAAGACCTGAGAGAGCAGCTCAAGCTTGCGCCCGTGAAGACTTACGCAGACCTGAAAAATTATCTGTACGCCGTGCGCGACGGCGGCTCGGGCATCACGCCGCTGCTGGCCGGCGCCGACGACGTAACGTACAGCTGGGTCAACTGGCTGATCCGCGACGATACGAGCGTCAATATCCGTCCGACGAATTTCTCCGGCGCGAGCCTGATGCTCTATTACAAAGGCAACGACGGCAAAGTGTACAACTTTTTCGAAACCGAGGAACCCGCCATCTTGTCCGCCATTGCCGATACGCGCAAGCTGTTCGAAGACAAAGTCATGTCGCAGGACGTGCTGACCAATAAAAGCGGACCGGCGGAAATGCAGCTGCAAAACAAAGTCGCGGCGACTCCGCAAATGGCGTTTGCCGTGCCCGATTCGTTCAACGACCAGTTGAAGCAGGTCGCTTCCGGCGGCGAACTGGAGCCGGTCCGGCTGTTCGACCTGACGCCCGGCAGCAATATTTCCAACTTCAAAATGGACAACTTTATTTGCATCGTCAAAACGAGCAAGCACAAAGACCGGGCGATGATGTTCCTCGATTGGGCCAACCGGCAGGAGAACTACGATCTGCTGGAGCACGGAATCGAAGGGGTAAACTGGAAAGCTTCCGGCGAGCACAAATACGAGACGCTGAACAACGACAGCGGAATCGTTTCGTTCCAGCTGATACAAAACCCGGTGCTGGAGCGCGAATGGGCGGGATCGGACGAAGAAACGCTGAAATACAACCAGTTCATTACGCAGGACGACAATTTTACAAAAGACGTCATGACCGGCTTTACATTCGATCCGACGCCGGTGAAGAACGAAGTGGCGCAGTTCTCGACGATCCAGGCGAAGTATTACAACGGATTGTTCAACGGCGCGCTCGACCCGGACGACTATTTGACCAGGTTCAAAGCGGAAGGAGCGGATATTCTCAAAAAAATCCAAACCGAGTTCCAGCGGCAGGTCGACGAATTTTTAGCCAAAAAAGCGTAAGCGAAAACGAACGCGGAAGCGGAAGGCAAAGGAGGAAAAAAGAGTGGAATTTCGTTTTGCCGAACATGCGAGGCTGATGGGCCGGTTCGATCGGACGGAAGCGGAAGCTCCGAGATGCGCCTGGGTGAACAGCGCGGTGTTTCTGGGCTTTAGCGGCGGGGAAATCCGCATGACGGCCGAGGGATCGGACGGCCTGGATTATGTGGAGATCGTGCTGGACGGGGTGGCCCGGAATTGGATCAATATCAAACAGGGAACGCACGAATACGTGATCGAACAGGGACTGTCCGGCGGCGAGCATACGCTGGAGATCCATAAGCGGACCGGCATATTGACCGGCGGCATCGTGTTTCGCGGGTTTGCTTTGCCGCAGGGCGGACGCTTTCTCGCGCCTCCGCCGGCCAAAGTGCTCCGACTGGAATATTTCGGCGATTCCATTACGGACGGGGCGGGGATCGGGCATCCGCACGAGGTGCGCGAAGCGCCCGAATTGGACGACGGCTATATGTCGTATGCGGGCATCAGCGCCAGAATGCTGAACGCGGAGTATCATACGCTGGCGATCTGCGGCATCGGCGTGCTGCAGGACGCGATGGGCGGACGCAACGGGCTGCCGGCGCACTTTGCCGGCACGCTCGGCGCCGGAACGACGCCCTGGGATTTTGCCGGGTACGTCCCCGACGGCATCGTCGTCAATCTGGGCCAGAACGATTACTCCACGCCGATCGACGACGGGGAGTATACGGACGCTTATATCGGATTTATCGACGATATTCTGCGGCGGTACGGCGACCCGTATATCTTCTGCTGCGTCGGGACGATGAGCAACAATTACCTGCCGGGCGTGGAGCAGGCGGTACGTCATTTCAACAGCGGCGGGAACGCCAAAGTGTTTGTCGTCGACCTGGGCTTGATTCATCCGGAAGTGGAAGGGTGGGGCGGCGGCTACCATCCCGGCTATCAGACGCATTACCGGATGGGCGCCGAGCTGGCCGCTTTTATCTCGGGGAAAACGGGTTGGCCGACGCTTAACCGGCCGCGGATTGCGACGGAGTGCGTATTTTGAAACAGCAGGGTTTAAAAAGATAGGGGCCGTCCGGCTGCGGGCGGACCGCAGGGCGTCCGGCAGACGGAACGGTGTTCTTCGTCCGCCGGTTTTTTGCCGTTTGCCAAAATCGGTTCGTGATCCGGCCTGCCCGGCTCAATCCCCTCTCGCCAAGCCGCGCGATTCCGGTTATAATGACGGGTGGCCCGATTGTTGTCGTTTTAACCATTCCTTTGATGGAGACAAGATAAGCGGCCAAAATCGCAAGCTAAATGGAGGATTTTATTCACGTTGACCACTTACCCGTTTACTTTCGATCCCAAGACTCCGTTTCTGGACCAGGCGTCCGATTGGATCGCGGACGTTTTTTACGATATTTTGCCGGATGCCGGCTTCGAGACGCGTGACGAGCAGATCTTTATGGCGTTTCAGCTGGAGCGTGCCTACCGGGAAAAGAAAACGATATTTGCCGAAGCCGGCGTCGGCACGGGCAAAACGCTGGTCTATCTGCTGTACGCCGCGCTGCACGCCCGCTATACGCGCAGGCCGGCCGTAATCGCCTGCGCGGACGAATCGCTGATCGAGCAGCTCGTCAAGCCGGAAGGCGATATCGCCAAGATCGCCCGGCACCTCGATCTGAATATCGATGTGCGGCTGGGCAAATCGCAGGATCAATATTTGTGCCTCAACAAACTGGAAGAAGTGCGCGGACCCGGCGAGAACGAACAGATTTTTCAGGATATCTACGAAGAACTGCCGCCGTTCGTGCATTTTCCCGATACGCTTCAAGCGTTCTATCCGTACGGCAGCCGCAAAGACTATCCCGAGCTGCGCGACGACCAGTGGAGCCGGGTAGGCTGGGACGTGTTCCAGGACTGCCTGATCTGCCCGCGCCGTCACCGCTGCGGCCAGACGCTGTCGCGCGACCATTACCGCAAAGCCGTCGACCTGATCGTCTGCTCGCACGACTTCTACATGGAGCATGTGTGGACGTTCGAAGCGCGCAAGCGCGAAGGCCAGCTTCCGCTGCTGCCCGAACACAGTTCGGTCGTATTCGACGAAGGCCATCTGCTGGAAACGGCGGCCCAGAGCGCGCTGACCTACAAGTTGAAGCATTCGGCTTTCGAGTCGATCGTCACACGGCTGCTCGAAGGCGAAGTCCGCGAGACGCTGGCGCTGTCGATCGAGGAATCGATCGAGCGCAGCGATGTGCTGTTCGAGCTGCTGGCGCGCTTCAGCACGCCGGTTCCGGCGTCCGAGCGCAGCGAACTTGAGCTGAGCGCCGAGCTGATGGCCGGCGTAAGCGCGTTCCGCTCGGCGATCGACGCCATCGAAGAAGAGATCGTGTTCGAGAGCGGCATGTTCAGCCTGGACGAATACCAGCTGCGCATCGTCGAAGAACATCTGGAGATGATGCAGACGGCGCTTGCGCTGTTTGGCAATCCGGGCGAACTGATCTGCTGGACGCAGGACGATTCGGGAGACTTGACGCTCGTGCTCATGCCGAAGAAAGTCAAAGAAATCCTGAACGAGCGCGTATTCTCCAAGAAAATGCCGATCGTCTTCTCTTCGGCCACGCTGTCGGCGGACGAATCGTTCGATTATATCGCGGACAGCCTCGGGGTAACCGATTATCTGTCGTTCTCCGTCGCTTCGCCGTACGATTACGAACAGCGGATGAAATCTTCGCTGCTGACGGAAACGGACGACGCCGCCAAAACGCGGTACGTGCTCGACGCGCTGAACCGCCGCGAAGGCGGCACGCTGCTGCTGTTTCCGTCGCGCGAAGAAATGGAGCGGTTCCGCGGGCTGGCCGAAGCCGGCCCGGCGTTCTCCGAACACCGTCTGCTGTACGAAGGCGACGCGGAGATCAGCCGGCTGATCTCGGAGTTCCAGAACGGCACATTCGTCAATCTGTGCGCGGTGACGCTGTGGGAAGGTCTCGACGTGCCCGGCGATTCGCTGAACCACGTCATCGTCTGGGAGCTGCCGTTTCCGCCGAACGATCCGGTATTCGCCGCCAAGCGGCGCGAATCGGCCGATCCGTTCCATGAAGTGGATATGCCGCATATGCTGCTGAGGCTTCGCCAGGGCATCGGCCGGCTGATCCGTACAAGTTCGGACAGCGGCCGCGTCAGCATTTTCGGACAGGCCCTGCGGCAAAACGAAGTGCGCGAGCGGATCGGCAGCCTGCTGCCCCGCGGCGCCGCAAAGGAGAATTGAGATGGAATTTACGGAATACACGGTGGAGAAGATTCGCGACGCCTTCGGCATCGTGCAGGGAGAGCGCTACGAGTTCATATTGGAGTTCGAAGTGGACGAGGAAGACGAACTGTACACGCCGCAGGGGCTGCTGCTGAGAGTGATCTATTCCGTGAACGGCGAGGAACGAAGAATCGTCAAGCACGAAATCATCGAACGCGGCACGCAGCGGATTCTCGACTTCGAGCTGGAAGACGACGAGCTGGAGGAGACGGAAGCTTTCTGCGCGGCGCACTATCGGGAGAGCGGAGAAGAGTAAACTTTTCGCGGCGCTGCAGGGATTCGAGCCGACTGCGCCCAATATAAAAAAACCGTCTTCCACTCCGCTGAGGAGGGAAGGCGGTTTTGCGTTTGCGGCTCAGGCCGGTTCGCCGGCCTGCTCCAGCTTGAGCGCCAGCAGACTGATATCGTCGTCGAACGCCCAATCCAGAAAAGCGGCGTCGAGCTTGCGGCCGAACAGGTCGGAGATCTTGAGATTTTCGTAAAAACGGTCCAGTTCCAGCTCGCGTTTGGATACCCGAAGTGCGCTGTTAAAACCTTTTTTGACGATCTGCTTCTCAAGACTGAACAGCAGCCCCCTGCGGATTACCATAACCGTATCGTCATCCAGCCAGAACGATTCGACAGCAGCCGGTTCTTTTTGCACTTCTTCGGTGATCCTGCTGATTTGAAGATGCAGCTCCGCTTTGCCCGGATAAATATCTTCTACGGGTTCGTACACATTGGGCGTGAAGAAAGCCGAGATCATCGCCTGGTTGTTTTCGCTTTTCCAATCGATAAACGTATAAGCGATCTTGCCCAGTTCTTTCTCCACTTTGCGGCGCAGAGGCGGGAAAATAAACTGGTCCAGCAAAATGTAAAGATGCGTATACAGCTCGTCGGGATCTTCGGGCAGACGGTCGTCTCCTTCCGCGATCAGCCCGTCAAGCACAAAAACGATGCAGCGTTTGTCGACCTTCAACTCTACCGACTGAGGGATTTTGCCGAACTGACTGCGGCATAAAGTCTCCGCATAGCGGAGAAGGTGCGGATACTGGCTCGATTGCGGCAAAGTAAGGCCTCCTTATAGATCGTCTGCGCGGAAACTGCCGGCGTGGCCCGGGACCTTACGCCCTTTCCGCCGAATGTTAAGAATTAACCGCGCTTGGATATCTGTTAATCGCGTATTCGACAAAAAAATGCACGGAACCGACTTTAAAATGAATTCTTTTTGTCCGATACAGTTAGTAAGAACCTGCGAAAGTGAATCATTTATTATCTGGAGGAAGAGGTAAAATTATGGTTAGCGATCTGTTTGTAAATTTTTGCCTGCTGTCCTCCTTTCTATTTTTCGGGGACATGTTCGGGTATATGATTCAGGACCGGTTTACGATCAGGCCCGCGCTGCTCAAAACGCTGTACGGAACCGCGCTGGGTTTGTTCGGCGTGCTTCAGATGATGTTTACGTTCGAACTGCCCAACGGCATGCTTCTGGACTTCCGCCAGCTCTCGATCATGGTCTCCGCGGCGCTCGGGGGCGTGTGGCCGGCGCTGCTGACTTCTTCGATTATTGCGGCGGGACGCCTGATTATCGCGGGAGAAGTGAACGTTTCGGCGCTGATCGGCGCATTTGCGGCCCTGCTGACGTTCGCTGCCGTAGCGCCCGCTTTTCTGCTGCGGATTTCGTTCGAAAAGCAGTGGGCGACCGCTGCCCTGACGTCCATGCTGCTGGCGATCGGGCTGATCTATTACCGGCTCGGTCCGGCGGGCATTCCGCTCATCCTGCTGCTGGCGGCCGTCCAGATCGTCGCCTGCCTCTTCACGTATCTGCTGATGCGCTATCTGCGTACCGCGCGCGAACTGCACACGGCGCTCAAACAGGATATCGAGCACGATTTCCTGACGGGTCTGTACAACTCGCGCGGCTTCGAATCCCGGTATCGCATGGCCGTCGCTTCGGGCAGTCCGTTCGCGCTGCTGCTGATGGATATCGATCATTTCAAAAAAGTGAACGATACATACGGACATCCGGCGGGCGACGCGGTCCTGATCCAGCTCGGCAAGATCCTGCGGGAAGGCGTGCGCAGGATCGGGTGCAGTTCGCGCAAAGGCGGGGAAGAATTCGCGATCATCCTGCGCCCGTGCGACGCGAAGAAAGCGTACGAGACGGCCGAGAAACTGCGCAGGCAGATCGAAGAAACCGACTTCGTGCTGCCCGAAGGCCGCGTGATCCGTATCACCGTCTCGCTCGGCATCGGCATGTACCCGCGTTTCTCGGAAAACGAACTGGTCGAAGAAACCGACCGCGCCCTCTACCGCGCCAAAGAAGCGGGGCGCAACCGCGGGGAGCTGGCGGGCTGAAAAAAAGAGCCTTTACGGCTCTCGGGCTGTCGAGAAAGCCGGGTAGGGTACCAAACGGAAAATAGCGGCACAGGTACATTTATTTTGGGCGAAATGCTTTGATTTCTTCAAATAGCGACGCAGGTGCAGCTATTCGGGAGCCAAAAGCCGAATCGAAGCGGAAAAGCACGAAATAAGTGTATGAGCGCAGTTATTTTCTCGAAAACGCAAAATTAAGCCGGAATAAGGGTATATACGTATCTATTTCAGATTCGCCTTGCCGATTGCTTTAGTTTTCCAGCCCTTTCCCCGACCTTTTATTCCAATCGAACCTATCTAGTTAGATTTGCATCCAATCGTTTCTCGACAATCCAGAGCCTTTACGGCTCTTTTTTTATTCGACTTAGTCCGTGTCCAAAAAGTGACGACGGATGAACCCCGGCGCCGAACATGCTAGGATGAAGAAACGGAGACACCCGGCGCAAACGCCGGAGACCGGGGAAGGATGATGCATCGGGATGCTTCAGCTCAAATCGATTTCGAAAAGGTACACGACCGGGGAATTCACCCAGACCGCTTTGGATAACGTGGACCTGTCCTTCCGGGAAAATGAATTTGTCGCGATACTGGGACCGAGCGGTTCGGGCAAAACGACCTGCCTCAACGTAATCGGGGGACTCGACCGGTACGACGAAGGCGACCTGATTATCAACGGGCGTTCGACGCGCGATTTCAAAGACGGCGACTGGGATGCGTACCGCAACAACAGCGTCGGTTTTATTTTTCAAAGCTACAATCTGATCTCGCACATGAGCATCGTCGGCAATGTGGAAATGGGCATGACGCTCAGCGGAATCGGCCCTGCGGCGCGGCGAAGCAAAGCCGAAGCCGTGCTGGAGCGGGTCGGGCTTAAAGAACACCTGCACAAAAAGCCGGGCCAGCTCTCGGGCGGACAAATGCAGCGCGTCGCGATCGCCCGCGCGCTGGCGAACGATCCCGATATTATCCTGGCCGACGAACCGACGGGAGCGCTGGACACGGCGACGAGCGAACAGATCCTGGAGCTGATCCGCGAGATCGCCAGCGACAAGCTGGTCGTGATGGTCACGCACAATCCCGATCTGGCGCAGCGCTACGCGGGCCGGATCGTGGAATTCCGCGACGGACAGATTGTCTCGGACAGCAACCCGCCGGAAACGGAAGCGGAGAATCCGAATTACCGGCTGAAAAAAACGGCGATGAGCTATCTGACCGCGCTCAAGCTGTCGGGCCGCAACGTATTGACCAAGAAGTGGAGAACGGCGCTGACCGCGTTCGCTTCCAGTATCGGCATTATCGGCATCGCGCTGATCCTTTCGCTCTCGAACGGATTCGACAAGCAGATCAGCACCTACGAATCGGGCGCGCTGTCGAACTTCCCGGTGACGATCAGCCGGACCGCGGCCAATGTCGATCTGTCGGCCGGACCGCCGTCGATGCGGGACGATTCGGCGGAAGGCCTACCTGAATTTCCGTCGCAGACGGAAGTGTATCCGCACGATCCGAGCATCAATATGGTGCTGCACAGCAACAAGATCACGGACGAATATTTGCAGTATTTGAACGGGATCGAGCCCGGTCTGCTGGACGGTGTGTCGTACACGCGGCAGGTGAATATGAACGTATTGAAAAAGCAGGGAAACGCGGCGACGGAAGTCGATCTCGGCGAAGCGAATTTTACCGCGTATCCGTCGAAGCCGACCGGAACGGAAGGCAGCTATCTGGAGCAGGTGTACGATGTGCTGGCCGGAAGTTATCCGGCTTCGCCGAACGATCTGGTACTGGTCGTGGACGAATATAACCGGGTCGATACCTCGGTGCTGGAAGCGCTCGGTTTCGATTACGAAGCGCCGGAGATTTCGTTCGACGATATCGTCGGGCGCGAATACAAACTGATCGGCAACGACGAGTTTTACAAACAGGCGGGCGGCGGATTGTTCGCGCTGAACGGAAGCGCGGCCGATCTGAGCAATTTGTACGATTCGGCCGGCGCCCGGACGCTGACCATTTCCGGCATCGTGCGGGAAAAAGCCGATTCGCCCATGTCCACGCTGGACCCGGGCATTGGCTACTCCGACGAGCTGGCCGAAGACTTTATCGACGGGGCGGAGGCGTCGGCGATCGTGCTCGCGCAGGAGAAAAACACCGCGGCCAACGTGCTCAGCGGACAGCCGTTCCGCGCCGGAGGGCTCGATCTGGGCGGCGCGGCGTTCGGCCCGGCCGCGATGATGCGCGGCGTATCCGGCGGCGCGTCCGATCCCGCCGACGCCACGACGCAGCAGCAGGCGCTGGCGGCGTTGGGCGCTTCGGCGGAACCGGCTTCGATCTCGCTGTATCCCAAAGACTTTAACGCCAAGGAAAAGATCGTTGCTTATCTCGACCGCTGGAACGAAGGGCGCGAAGACGAAGCGAAGATCGTGTACACCGACCTGGCGGCGACCGTAACCAGCCTGTCCAGCGGAATCATGAACGGCATCACGATCGTGCTGATCGCGTTCGCTTCCATTTCGCTGTTCGTATCGCTGATTATGATCGGCATCATTACGTATATCTCGGTGCTGGAGCGGACCAAAGAGATCGGCGTGCTGCGGGCGCTGGGCGCGCG
The DNA here is from genome assembly GCF_030518235.1 of Saccharibacillus sp. CPCC 101409. Lineage (GTDB taxonomy): Bacteria > Bacillota > Bacilli > Paenibacillales > Paenibacillaceae > Saccharibacillus. The sequence goes on from NZ_JAULSA010000009.1 coordinate 170,240, forward strand.
CAAGAAAGACATTACCCGCGTGTTCAACGCGGAGACGTTTATCATCGGCGCGGCGTCGGGACTGCTCGGCATCGGGATCGCTTACCTGTTAACGATTCCGATTAACATGGTGCTCAAATCGCTGACGGATCTGTCCGGGGTCGCCGTGCTCAATCCGCTGCATGCGCTGCTGCTGGTTGTGCTCAGCGTGGGACTGACCATGCTCGGAGGCTTTATCCCCGCCAAATTCGCTTCGCGCAAAGACCCCGTGGCGGCGCTGCGCAGCGAGTAATAAGCGCGGCATCGGCATGCGCCGGACGCGCCTGCCGTTTACGGAGCGGGAGACGATTGTTTCGCTCTCTAACCGTTTGGTGAAAAAGCGGTAAAGCGAACCGCATACGTTGTCGGTTTCGCGTCGCTGTTTATACGGGGAGGGATTGCGATGAAGAAGCTGCTTCGAACGGTCGGCACGATCGTCACGGTGATTACCACGGCCAAACAGGTCATCAATCTCGTCCAGGGAATGCGCAGAAAGCGCTGATCGCCCGGGCCCGGAGATTGTATGGATCAGCCTGCGCGCCGCAGGCGCGGATAGACAACGAGAGATCCTTCGGGGTCTCTTTTTTACGGGATGGATTACCGGACACGGGGCCGCCGTTTGCCGCGATAAAAAAAGTTGACAGGTATCCGCAAAAGATTTATCTTTAATTAAAGAAGTTTAAATCAAAGTTTTTGGGTTTAAAGCAGATCTATTCATTATTGAATCGGGGAGGCGAGGAACGATGACGCAATCCAAAGAAGCGAATCTGCCGGACGGCGGACATCCTGCGGAGAACGAAGATCGTAACGTCGAGGCGGCGTCGCTCAATCTGTTCGTGATTCTGTCCAAAGCCTACAAGAACGTGATGGACCGCGCGGTCAAGGATATGAAGCGGCACGGCTTGTCGCCTTCGGAATTTACGATTCTCGAAGTGCTGTACAACAAAGGCCGTTTTCCGCTCCAGCAGATCGGCGAGAAGATTCTGATTACGAGCGGCAGCGTGACTTACAATATCGACAAGCTCGAGAAGCGCGAACTGCTGCGGCGCGTGCCGAGTCCCGACGATCGCAGAGTGATTTACGCCGAGATTACGGAAGCCGGCATCAAGCTGTTCGACGATATTTTTCCCCGGCATGCGGCGGCGGTTAGCGAAATCATGAGCGGATTGAACGCCGAAGAAACGGAAGCCGCGGCGGAACTGCTCAAGAAGCTGGGCCGTGGAGCGGAGCGCGGTTAGCCGGGCTGCGCTTCTCTACGATAGAGTTAGCTGAGAATCGGACACACGAATTTTTTGCGGATATTATACTTTGGATTAAAGATTTTTAAATGCGAATTAAACAGCTTATATCAAAAAGGAGTGTTTCATGATGACTTTGCAAACGGCGGGCATCCACCATATCACGGCTTTCGCGGGCGATCCGCAGGCCAATGTCGATTTTTACGCGGGCGTGCTCGGACTTCGTCTGGTGAAGAAAACGATCAACTTCGACGCGCCGGATGTGTATCATCTGTACTTTGGCAGCGAACAGGGCGATCCGGGCACCATCATCACCTTCTTCCCGTTCCCCGGAGCGCGCAGAGGCCGGATCGGCGGCGGACAGGTCGGTTTTACGACTTATGTCATTCCTGTGGGCGCGATGGATTTCTGGATCGAACGGCTGAAAGGTTTCGGGATGTCGTTTACGCGCTCGGAACGTTTCGGCGAACGGTATATTCAATTCAAAGACAACGAAGGGCTTCAGCTCGAACTGGTGGAACGCGAGCAGGGACCGGCCGCGACCTGGTCGTTCGGCGGCGTGCCTGCGGACAAAGCGGTTAAAGGCTTCGGCGGCGCGGTGCTGTACAGCGTGAATCCGGAGAGAACCGCTTATGCGCTGGAGCATGTGCTCGGCATGGAGCGGATCGGGGAATTCAACGGTTTTGTCCGCTTCCGCGCGTCGGGCGAACTGGGCAACCTGATCGATCTGCCGATGGCGGCGGCTCCGTGGGGAGCGGGCGGCGCGGGTACGGTGCACCATATCGCCTGGCGCGCCGCGGACTTTGAGCAGCACGAACTGTGGCGGACGCAGGTAAGCGGCAGCGGTTTTCAGCCGACGCCGGTGGTGGACCGTCAGTACTTCAACGCGGTCTATTTCCGGGAAGAAGGCGGCATCCTGTTCGAGATTGCGACCGATCCGCCGGGATTCGCCGTCGACGAAGCGGCGGAAACGCTGGGCGGGAAGCTGATGCTTCCGGCCTGGTTCGAAGAGCGCCGCGCCGAGCTGGAAAACAATTTGCTGCCGATTACCGTGCGGGAGGTGGGCGGCAGAACCGGGGACGGCGTTTGAACACGGTCGTATATTAGGAAAGGGGAGAACGAAATGAGGCATATTTTTAAAAAAGGAAGCGAAGAAAGCCTGCCGGTGCTGGTGCTGTTTCACGGAACGGGCGGGACGGAGCACGATCTGATTCCGCTGGCCGAAACGATCGCGCCGGGCGCGTCGATCCTGTCGCTGCGCGGCAATGTTTCGGAGAACGGCATGTCCCGCTTTTTCCGGCGGCTGGCGGAAGGCGTGTTCGACGAGGAAGACCTGGTCTTCCGTACGAACGAGATCTGGGATTTTCTGACGCGGGCGGCTTCGGAATACGATTTCGATCCGGCCAATCTGGTGGCGCTGGGGTATTCCAACGGCGCGAATATCGCCGCCAGCTTGATCTTCCACGACGGCGGAGTGTTCCGCGGCGCGCTGCTGCACCATCCGATGGTGCCGATCCGCGGCCTTGAACTGCCGGACCTGAGCGCGGTGAACGTGTTTGTCGGCGCGGGTCGCAACGACGGCATGGTGCCGTCTTCCAATACGGAAGAGCTGATCGGGCTGCTCGAAAGCGCGGGCGCTTCGGTCGCGGCCAGCTGGGAACACGCAGGCCATCAGCTGACGCGCAGCGAAGCGGACGCGGCGGGCCGCTGGTTTGCGGAACATTTCGGCGGCGCGGACGGCGAAAGCGAGCAGGAAAGCGGACAATAAAAGATAAGCGCAGCAAACGACAAAGAACCCGCCGCATTCCCGGACGGGTTCTTTGTACGGTGTCCGCTGCGCGCCTCTTGGCAGGGAGCAAAACGGGCGGCGGTTCTTGCCGCAGCACGCTTCGGCGGGTACACTAAGACTATTGAAGAAAAAGCCGCTCGACCGGCGCGGCGGCACACCGATTTGCGATGACGGAAAGCGAAAGGGGCGACCCGAAATGGAGAAAGCTGCTTATACGCTGAGCAAGCAGCAGGCCGGACGTTTTTTGTTCGATTATCACGGCTTGTCGCACGCATTCGATTCGGCAGGCAAAGACGGTATTCTGGCTTACGTACGCCGCGTCGGCTGCATCCAGTTCGATCCGCTGAACGTGGTGGGCACCAATCCCGAGCTGGTGCTGCAATCGAGGATCGCGGATTTCCGGCGCGGCATGCTGTGGGAACTGCTGTACGAAGATCGCCGACTGGTCGATTACTGGGATAAGAATATGTCGATCTTCGCGATAGAAGACTGGCCGTTCTTCGAACGCCACCGTCAGCGTCACCAAGCGTGGTGCCTGGCCAATCCGGCCGCCGCCGAAGCCGTGCTGGACGAGATCGGCCGGCGCGGACCGCTGTGCTCGGCCGATCTGGAATACGACGAGAAAGTCGATTGGGCCTGGGGACCGACGCGGCTGGCCCGCGCCGCGCTGGAAGGTTCGTATTTTGCCGGCCGGCTGGTCGTGCATCACAAGAAAGGCGGGCGCAAATACTACGAGCTGGCGCAGCGGATTGTCCCCGCCGAACTGTACGGCCGGCCCGATCCGTTCGAAACGGATGCCGCTTACTGGGAATGGGGACTGATGCGCCGGATCGGCAGCGTGGGCCTGCTGTGGAACCGGCCGGGCGACGCGCTGCTGATGACGGGGCTGAAAAGCGCGCCGCGCTTGAACGCTTTCGCCGCGCTGCTGGATCGCGGCGAGATCGCCCCGGTCGCGGTGGAAGGCATCGAACATCCGCTGTATATCCGCTCCCGCGACATCGGACTGCTGGAAGCCTCGCTGATTGCGCAGCGGAAAGCGGACGGAGCGGAAGCGCAGGCGGCGGGCGAAGCCGAAGACCGCATGCGCGCCTGCATTCTGGCACCGCTCGACAATCTGCTGTGGGACCGCCGGCTGATTCTGGAGCTGTTCGGTTTCGATTACCGGTGGGAAGTGTACAAACCGGCCGCCGAGCGAAAGTACGGCTACTACGTGCTGCCGGTTATCGCAGGCGGACGCTTCGTCGCCCGGTTCGAACCGGAGAAACAGCGGGGTACGGCGCCGCTTGCGATCAAGCAGTGGTGGTGGGAGGGCGGAGAAGGCGCCGATTCAGCGGTGCGGGCAAGCGTGGAACGCGCGCTGCGCCGCTTCGCGGACTCGCTCGGCACGACTTTTGAAGGAGCGCTGCCGGTATAGCGAGATGATCGGCCGCCGGGTGGAAGTTGGGCACGGAACAGTCTAACTTTCCATGAATTCAACTAAAAAAGTTCGACCCCAAAAACGGCCTTTTTCCGGAAAAAAAGCCGTTTTTTTGTTTCTGTCTTGACATTCCGGGAAGTACCGTCTAAACTTCGAAAAGTGTGATAATGATTATCATTGGCGAAAGAATAAAAAAAGCCGATGATGCAAAGGGGACCTTTCCGACTATGAAAACGAACAAAAAATCCTACTTAGCTGCGGCTTTCATGCTGCTGCTGGTATTCGTTTTGAGCGCCTGCGGCGGCGGGGCGCAAGAACAAAACGCAGCCTCGACGGAGCCGAAGCAGGAAGCCTCGGTCGCGGCCGCGACCGAAAATCCGGCGGACAGCGCGGCCGAAGAATCGGGAACGGTTACGTACGAATCCGAAACCGGACCTGTCGAAATCCCGGCCCACCCCGCGCGCGTCGTCGCTTTGACCAATGCGCCGAACGTGATTTCGCTCGGGATTACGCCGATCGGCGTCGATCAGTGGACGGCGGCGAATCCGCTGTTTACCGACAAGTTGAAAGAGGCGGCCATCGTCTCGGAAGAAGACCCGGAAACGATCGCCGCGCAGGCGCCGGATCTGATTATCGCCGGCGCGCATATGAAAAACCTGGATCAGCTGAGCAAGATCGCGCCGACCGTGGTCTACACCTGGGGCAAGCTGAATTATCTGGACCAGCAGGCGGAAGTCGGCAAGCTGCTGGGCAAAGAAGCCGAAGCGCGTCAGTGGGTCGACGACTTTACCGCGAGAACCGCGGAAATCGGCGGCAGGATCAAAGCGAAATACGGCGAAGACGTCACGGTATCCGCGATCGAGCTGGACGACAAAAGCGCGTTCGTGATGGGCGACAACTGGGCGCGCGGAACCGAGATTCTGTACCAGGCCATGCAGCTCAAAATGCCGGATAAAGTCAAAGAAGCCGTCTCGGAAGAAGGCTATTACTCGCTGTCGCTCGAAGTGCTGCCCGAATATATGGGAGACTTTATCGCGGTCAGCCGCAAGCTGAACGCCGACAGCGAAATCATGGACTCCAATGTGTGGAAACAGATTCCGGCGGTCAAAGAAGGACATGTGATCGAATTCGAATCGACGGCTTCTTCGTACAGCGACCCGACGACGCTCGAATACCTGCTGGACATTTTCGAAAAAGGATTCCTGGGGGATTCGAAGTAAAAGCGTACAAGAGCGAAGATTCGCCGCGCATGTACCTTTTGCGTTGGCAACGCCCTAGTACCTTGTCAACACTAAAGGTAAGGTTACGCCCTCCTGAATCGCACTTAAAGCGTGTGCGTTTCAGTTGAACGTAAACCTCTGATTAAGAGTTGGCAACGTGCTAGTCGTCAGGTATACAAAAACGCCCGGAAAGCGGGTCCGATCGTGATCGGGCCGCGCGTTTCCGGGCGTTTTTTTGCGATTGGCGGCCGCTTTGCGATCTACCGGCTCGGCCGGTCGCCCTGCTCGTCCAATCCGCGAAACAGCTTCAGTACGACGATCAGCACGACGACCATGACCAGGATCGGAATCCAGATCGCGCTGAAAGGAAGACGGACTTCCACCACGCCCGCGACCAGAGCCCCGAAGCAGTAGATGGTCACGGCGATAAATCTCAGCCAGGTATCGCCGCCGATCTTGACGGGTTTGCCCGCGCCGGCGCCGAAGCGTTTGCGGAAGTAAGCCACAAAGTCTTCGATCACGCTCGCCAGATTATTGGTGAGGACGGTGGTCGAGATACCGGCGATGCCCAGCTTGCGCGCCGCGGTCGTCTGCATGCCCATCGCGCTGCTCAGCAGCAGGATCAGCAGATGCAGCATCGTTTCGCTCATATCCGGACCGGCCAGCGCCGCGAACAGCACATAGAAAGCCAGCTCGATAAACAGGATCAGCGTGATCCGCGCCGGCCAGAAGCCTTTGGCTTTGCTTCCGCTGAGCAGCACGGCCGCCGCGGCGTTGCCGGCGATAAAGCCGAGGCAGGCGAGCGCCGCCCGCAAAAAAGACAGCTCGGCCACATGCGCGAACGACATGCCGAGGATCACGATGTTGCCGGTCATATTCGCCGTGAAGACGCGGCCCAGATGGATATAGCCGATGACGTCGACGATACCGGCCGACATGCACAGCAGCATGAGAACGCCGCTGCGCCAGGTTTTGACGTGCAATACATTCATTCCTTTCCAATATGCGGCTGGTGAAACCCACTCTACGATTCTCGCAAGAAAAAGAGCGGATTTCAAGAAAATGCGCAAAAGAATTTTCATTATCGACGGGCCGGGCTTGCAGAAAGCTTGCGGCATTTGTAAAAAAAGCGTGCGCGGAAGCGGCAGAAAGCCGCAAAAAGGTTATGATGAATAAGAGGGCGGCAAACCGGCAGTTTGTCCTGCTTGCGTTCACGGGGCAAACCGCCGGTTTTGAAGTTCCGGAAAAAGGAGGACTGCCTGTGCACGGACTGTACGAGATTGTAAGCTGGTCGCTGGCCGGGATCGTGCTGCTGCTTCTGCTGCTGATCGTGTATGCCAGCGTCCGCAACGGCATCAGTCCGATGCCGACCAGCCGTCCGGTGCGCCGCATGGTGATGCGCGAAATCGGACGGCTGCCGAATCGCGGCCATATCGTCGAAGCCGGATCGGGCTTCGGCACGCTGGCGCTGAATTTGACGCGGCGCTTTCCGCTGTGCAAGGTGACGGGCGTGGAGAACTCGCTGATCCCGCTGCTGTCTTCCCGGCTGCTGGCGTCGGCGAACCGGATGCCGCGATCCCGGCTGTCGTTTCGGCGCGGCGATCTGTTCGCTTACGAATACGAGAACGCGGATCTGGTCGTCTGTTACCTGCACCCCGCGGCCATGCGGCGGCTCGGTCCGATACTGCGCGAGCGCGTCGCGGACGGTACCCGCGTAGTCAGCGTCTTTTTTGCATTCGACGATTGGGAACCGGATACGATCGCCGTTTGCGGCGATCTGTACCGCACCAAAGTATACACGTATACGGTGCGGCTGCCGCTGGAGCATCCCGTGGACATCCGGGTGTAATCATTTTGCGATCGAAAGGTGGACAAACAAATGGAATACGTCAAATTGGGCAAAACGGGACTCGACGTCTCGCGCATCTGTCTCGGCTGCATGAGTTACGGCGTGCCGGAACGGGGTCCGCATCCGTGGTCGCTGGGCGAGGAAGAAAGCCGGCCTTTTATCCAAAAAGCGCTGGAGCTTGGCATTAACTTTTTCGATACGGCCAATGTGTATTCGGACGGTACGAGCGAAGAGATCGTCGGACGCGCGCTGGCGGACTTCGCGAATCGCGACGAGATCGTGCTGGCGACCAAAGTGCACGGCAATATGCGCAAAGGGCCGAACGGCGGCGGGCTGTCGCGCAAAGTGATTATGGCGGAAATCGATCACAGCCTGCGAAGGCTCGGCACGGATTACGTGGACCTGTACCAGATTCATCGCTGGGACCCGAACACGCCGATCGAAGAAACGATGGAGGCGCTGCACGATGTGGTCAAAGCGGGCAAAGCCCGGTATATCGGCGCTTCGTCGATGTACGCGTGGCAGTTCCTCCAAGCGCAGCATACGGCGGAGCGCCATAACTGGACCCGGTTCGTCAGTATGCAAAACTACGTCAATCTGCTCTACCGCGAGGAAGAACGCGAGATGCTGCCGCTGTGCGACGCGGAAGGCGTCGGCGTGATTCCGTGGAGCCCGCTGGCCCGCGGCCGCCTGACCCGCGATTGGGAAGCGAGCAGCAAGCGCTCCGAGACCGACGCGTTCGGCAAAACGCTGTACGCCGACACCGAAGACGCCGACCGCCGCGTGGTCGAAGCCGTCGCCCGGGTAGCGGAGGAACGCGGCGTGCCACGCGCGCAGATCGCGCTCGCCTGGGTGCTCCAGAAGCGCCCGGTAACCGCCCCGATCGTCGGCGCGACCAAGACGTATCACCTGGAAGACGCCGCCGCGGCGCTGTCCGTCCAACTGACGGACGAAGAGATCCGGCGGCTGGAAGAACCTTACGTGCCGCACGCGGTGACGGGGCATCGGTGAGGGGGTCGCGGTAAGGATGGATGAACGATTTGCGGTGGAATAAAATTGCGGTAAGCCAGTAAGCCAGTAAGCCAGTAAGCCAGTAAGCCAGTGAGCCAGTGAGCAAGTGAACAATCAAGCGCGCGAAATGCAAAAATCCATCTTATCTTCCGGACAAAGCCGATTTTCGATCGATAAAGTGCAGAAATCCACTCTATTTTCCGTACGAGCCGGCAAAAGGCTCTGTTCGGACGAATAAAGTGGATTTTTGCATCTTATAACCCTATTTCGGATAAATGCTGCGAATAAAGTGGATTTTTGCATCCCAAGGAGTCGAGGCGATCCTCGGGGATTCGGGATTGTCTAAATTTTTTTTGTTTTAGCCATCCCTTATTTTTAAATCTGCAAAAAAGCCGTATCTCGCGGTAGATAGCTGGTTACACGACTTCCCGTTGCGCGATACGGTTCAAACCATCCTTTTTCGCACAAATTTCGAAGCGTTTTGACCGCGGTGCGGTAATCGAGATCGAGATGAACTTTGACGTCGACCGGACGAATCGGCCGAAGCAGCGTGCAGGCCAGCCGGATCACTTCTTTTTCCATAATCGCAGCGCGAGCCCGTTCTCCTCCCACACTCTGGTACCGCCCCAGCACCATCCGCAGCAGCGTGATGCACAGGTCGGGCTGCCGGGCGACGTCGTCGTAGGCGAAGGAGATCACCTGGAAGCCGAGCGCGGTCAGGAACGTTTCGCGATTGAGTTCCCGGCAGAATTTGCGGCGGTCCATGTCCTGGACGTGCGGGCCGAAGCCTTTGATCTCTACAATCACTTTGGCGTAAGGCGTAATCCAGGCGAAGTCGCAAAAGTAGTGCAGTCCGCGCCAATCCGCCACCTCGTACTCCGGGTGCAGATGCTCGAAGTCGCGGCGAAGCGGCCACCAGACGTTTTGGCAAAATAACTTCTCGGCTTCCCGGTGTCCGCGCTGCAAACGGTCTTTCCGCTCGCCGCTTCAGCGTTCGAGATGTTGTTCCAGAAATGCGGAATGGGCTTGTTCGAATTCCATAGTATTTTTCCTCCTTGAATTTGCGTACGCGCCTGGCTGACGGAAACGCAAAAAAACGTCCCGTCTCCATTCGCAGGGAAGGAGAGGGACGTGCTTCGTCGCCGATGTTGATTTTTTTAATATCGCTAACTTGATTGTAGGCGTTCTACCGGATTTTTACCAGACTTTTAAAATTCAATTTACGAAGCCGAAGCGGCCAAAGTGTGCTCGATCGCCGCCTGTGCTTCCGCCGGCTGGACGGCGCCTTTCGGCATCACGTTGCCGTCTTTGTCCGCGGCCAGGATGCCGACGTTCAGCAGCTGCGCTACCGGAGTCTTGGCATAAGCGGCAACGGACGAAGCGTCTTTGTACTTGCCAAGTACGGTCGCCGCGTTGAGCGGCTCCAGACGATCTTTCAGGAAACCGGCGAGGATGGTCGCCATTTCCTGGCGGGTGATCTTCTGGTCCGGGTTGAATTTGCCGCCGCCGTAGCCTTTGATATAGCCGGCTTTGACCGCTTCGGCGATCGCGTCCGCGTAAGGCGCGTCGCTCTTCACATCGGTGAATGCGCTGCTCGGCGCGGATACCGCGTTCAGACCCAGCTCTTCAACCAGCCGGGATACGAATTCGGCGCGCGTCAGCGAGTCCGCCGCAGGCGTCGAAGGAGCCGTTGCCGGCCCGTCGGCATCCGGCGCTTCCGCTCCGGCCGCAGGCGTGTTGGCGATTCGGCCGTCGACTTTGGCCGTGATCGCTCCGCCTTTGAACGTGTCGACGATATACTTGTAGAACACGTCGAGGTCAATCGGGCCGGCGAGGGAATCGCCGGCTTCGGTCAGCACGGCGTAGTTGTCGCCGCCGGCCGCCATAAAGTTATTGACGACGGCCGTATACGACTTGGCCGGGTCGATCGGCGTGCCGTCGGTCAGCGTCAGCTTGGATACGCGCTCCGCCACCGGTTTGTTCAGGTCGGCGCTGTATTTCAGGCCGGAGATTTGCAGCGTTTTGGTATTCGGGGTGCCGTCGGCGTTGACGCCCCACTGCTGCTGGAGCAGTTTTTCGATCTGCGCGCCGGTCAGCGTCAGCTTGACGAGCGTGTTGCCGAACGGTTGGATTTTCGCCAAGTCGGCGAATGTGACGTCGCCTTTGGGCAGGTCGGCGCGAATGCCGCCCGGGTTCATAAACGCGAAGTCGGCCGCTTCTTTGCCGTCGCCGAAATCGGCGGCGCGCATCGCGTCGGCGATCAGGTTGCCGAGTGCCGCTTCGTTGTTGTAAGCGTCCGTGCGCGTAACCGAACCGTCGGTCGTGCCGACCGGTTTGGTCAGTTCCGGGTGCTTGTCCATGTATTTCTTGATCAAAGCCTGGGTAGCGGCGTCGGGGGTTACGCCTTCTTGATACGTGGTCGTAACCGTAGCGGATTTCTCCGTTACGTCGCCCGTAGCCGGATCGATCAGCAGCTTGATGTCTTCGAACGCCGTGCCGTACGAGTAAGCCTGTACGATCAGCTTGCCGTTGACTTCGCCGTTGGCGAGCGCATGGTTGTCGCCGGCCACGATCACGTCGATCGGGGAGTTTGCCGGCAGAGCTTTCGCCAGGTCGGCCGCTTCGCCCGTTGTGACGCCTTCTTTGGTTGTGGCCGGATCGTGCGCCAGCACGACGATCGTTTCGACGCCCTGATCCTGGAGTTCTTTCGCATATTTGTTGACCGCGGTCACTTCTTCGGCGGCGCTCAGGAAGCGTACGCCTTTGGTCCCCGACGGAGCCACTTTGGAAGGCGTGGATTTGGTGACCAGGCCGATAAAGCCGATCTTCACGCCGCCGACTTCTTTGATTACGTAAGGCTTAATCAGCGTTTTGCCGGTCGCTTCTTCCACAACGTTTGCATTGACGTAGTCGAATTTGACGCCGGCGTGCGTGACTTTGCCTTCTTTGGGATCGAGTCCGCCGCCGAGCTGCGCTTTGAGCGCGGCGATGCCCTGGTCGAATTCGTGGTTGCCGAGCGAACCGACATCGAATCCCATCATGTTCAGCCATTCGAGCGTCGGCTCGTCGCGTTCCAGCGAAGAGATCGGCGCCGACGCGCCGACGGAGTCCCCGTTATGGAACAGCAGCGAGTTGGCGTACTTGGCCTGCGTTTGTTTCAGGTATGTAGCGAGAATAGGGGCGGTGCCCGCCGCTTTGTCTCCGACGGTGGAAGTCGTGTCGAGCTGTCCGTGCAGATCGTTGATGCCGAGCAGGTGAACCTCGACATCGTTTTCGGCCGCAGACGCGCTGCCCGCGGCGCCCAGCAGTTGAGCCGACAGCAGCGCGGCTGCCGCCGTGCCGACGACCGGCCGTTTCCAATTTCTCCAATTCATAAAGTTGCATGCCTCCCAAAGTTTGAATGCAGTGACTTGTCTCGGTCACTGGTAGTCCGGTGACATTGTATCACATGGGATTTTTTATAATCAAAGGTTGTGTAAACTCTGTGTTAAATATATTTTGCGAATCCCTTAAAGCGCTTGCGAAAAAAATCAGTTTGACAATTTTCGTCCGTCCGTGATATAAAGTGAAGCAATGAGCAAAGCACTTCGGCAAGATCCAGCCGCGTTTCCGCCCGTCGGAATCGCCATAGCAAGCGTTGAAGGGAACCCAGTAGCATTCATCTGTTGCATAACCAGAGAGCCGGCGGTCGGTGCGAGCCGGTATGCGAATGAATGCGAATTACGTCCCGGAGCTTCCCGTTTCGAACCCGTCTTCCGGTGATCCGGAAGCGGAAGAAGCGGGACGGAACCCGCCTCCGTTATCCGGCGTCGAGTGGAACATGTACCGGCCGCAAGCGGCTCGCATGTTCAATGAGGGTGGTACCGCGATTAAGACTCGTCCCTGTAGAAATACAGCAGGACGGGTCTTTTTTGACGTTTGGACCCGAAAGCTCGCGCCGGAAGAACCCGGGCCGGGGGAGCGAAGACTACCGTGCGCGGCCGGTTTGAAGATGCTGCCGAAATTTGAAGGAGGAATACACAATGACGAACGAACATACCCCGATCGAGGCCAATGCGCTGCTGGACGATCTCGAATACAGAGGACTGATCTACCAGGTCACGCACCGCGAAGAACTGCAGAAGAAACTGACCGAGGAAAGCGTCACGTTCTACAACGGTTTCGATCCGACGGCGGACAGCCTGCATATCGGCCACCTGCTGCCGGTGCTGACGATGCGGCGTTTCCAATTGGCCGGACACCGTCCGATCGCGCTGGTCGGCGGAGGCACGGGCATGATCGGCGATCCGAGCGGACGTTCCACCGAGCGCTCGCTGAACACGGCCGATACCGTAGCGGACTGGACGAGAAAACTCCAGAACCAGCTGTCGCGCTTCCTGGACTTCGGCACGGGCGACGCGAAAGTTCCGGCCAAGATGGTCAGCAACTACGATTGGCTGGGACCGATCTCGATGATCGATTTCCTGCGCGACGTGGGCAAGAACTTTACCGTCAACTACATGCTGGCCAAAGATTCGGTCGATTCGCGTCTTCAGCACGGCATCTCGTTCACCGAGTTCTCGTACATGATCCTGCAGGCATACGACTTCCAGCGGCTGCATGAAGACGAGAACTGCTCGCTGCAGCTCGGCGGAAGCGACCAGTGGGGCAATATCACGGCGGGCCTCGACCTGATCGGCAAAACGGGCGGCGGCGACGCATACGGCATGACTATGCCGCTGGTGACCAAGAGCGACGGCAAGAAGTTCGGCAAATCCGAATCCGGCGCCGTCTGGCTCGACCGCGGCAAGACGAGCGCGTACGCGTTCTACCAGTTCTGGATCAACACGGACGACGCCGACGTCATCAAGTTCCTGAAATTCTTTACGTTCCTGAGCCGCGAGGAGATCGAAGCGCTGGAAACGCAGCATCTGCAGGCGCCGGAAAAACGGTCCGCGCAGCGCGAACTGGCCCGCCGCGTGACCGGCCTGGTGCACGGAAACGAAGCAGTGGATAGCGCGGAGAAAATCACGGCGGCGCTGTTCTCCGGCAACTTCGCCGAATTGAGCGAAGCCGATCTGGCGGAAGCGCTGGCCGATATGCCGACCACGCCGGCCGCAGCCGATTCCGAGCCGCTGCTGATCGATCTTCTGGTCGAAACCGGCGCGGCTCCGTCCAAAGGGCAGGCGCGCAAAGACATCCAGAGCGGCGCGATCTCCGTCAACGGCGAGAAGCGCACCTCGATCGAAACGGTCATCGGAGCCGAAGACCGCCTGCACGGCACGACGCTCGTGCTGCGCCGCGGCAAGAAGAACTACTTCGTGGTTCGTTTTCAATAAAATGAGTATACGCAAGCACGCATAAACCGAGCATCACCGCCCTGCGGCGGCCGGGAAACGGATCTTCCGTTCCCGCCGCCGCAGGGCTTTTTTTGCATCCCGGGGTCACGCACGATCTCAAAACGCCGCTGTGCTCTATTTCCGGTTATACGGATCTGCTGCCCATCCAAACGAAATCGCTTCATAATGGAAGAGCTGATCGGCGACCCGGGCCCGGCGGAGCGTTCTTTGTAAAAAGTCCCGCGGTGCATTATAATTCGGGCAAGGACATCCTGTTCAGACTCCGAGAGCCGAACTCTTTTATTCTTATATAATGAGGTGGAGCTTTTGCCTAATACATTGACGAAAAAATACAAGTATGTCGCGCCCGAAAACGGGTATCCCGAGTGGAACAACAATCCCGAGATTTTTCAGCTCAACCGCTTGGACGCCCATGCGGCTTGGATTCCTTATGCGACCGCGGAAGAAGCGCTGGCGGATGGCGAAGAATCGAGCCGGGTGCTTTCGCTGAACGGAACGTGGAAATTCCATCACGCCGACAAGCCGGCCGATCGTCCGCAGAACTTTTATGAAATCGGTTACGATACGTCGGGCTGGGCCGATATTCCGGTACCCGCCCACTGGCAGCTGCACGGTTACGACTATCCGCATTATACGAACGTGCGCTATCCGTGGCACGAACGCGAGCCGATCGAGCCGCCGTTTGCGCCGACCGAATACAATCCCGTAGGCTCTTACACCCGCTCGTTTACCGTGCCGGAGGAATGGACGGACCTGCCGGTCTATATCAGCTTCCAGGGCGTCGAATCGTGCTTCTACATCTGGGTGAACGGCGATCTGGTCGGCTACAGCGAAGATACGTTTACGCCGGCCGAATTCCTGCTGACTCCTTATCTGCAAAAAGGCGAAAACATGCTGTCCGTGGAAGTGTACCGCTGGTGCGACGCGAGCTGGCTGGAAGACCAGGATTTCTGGCGGCTGAGCGGCATCTTCCGAGACGTTTATCTGTATGCCAAGCCGAACGTGCAGATCGCGGATGTGCAGGCGACGGCCGATCTGGACGATTCGTTCGAGAACGGGCTGCTCCGGATCGGCGTGCAAATCGCAAGTCCGCTCGGCAAAAAGGCGGGGATCCACACGATCGAAGCGCAGCTGCTCGACGCCTCCGGCCGCGAAGCTTCGGCGCGCATGACGGCAGACGTCGAAGTGCTCAAAGATACGCTGTACGCGGCTTCCCTGTCGGCGCTTGTGCCGAAGCCGGGCAAGTGGTCCGCCGAAACGCCGAATTTGTATACGCTGCTGCTGACGCTGTCGAGCGAAGAAGGGGTGCTCGAAGCGGTCCGCTTGCGTATCGGCTTCCGCAGGTTCGAGATCGAAGACGGCATTATGAAGAGCAACGGCAAACGCATCGTGTTCAAAGGCGTCAACCGCCATGAATTCAGCGCCGATCTGGGACGCGCCGTGTCGGTGGACGATATGATCGCGGATATCAAATTAATGAAAGCGAGCAATATCAACGCCGTGCGCACGTCGCACTATCCGAACCATCCGCGCTGGTACGAGCTGTGCGATCAATACGGGCTGTACGTGATCGACGAAACCAATCTGGAAACGCACGGCAGCTGGGAGTACGGGCAGGCGGAAGAATCCGAACGCACCGTGCCCGGCAGCAAGCCGCACTGGCGCGCCAACGTGCTCGACCGGGCCAACTCCATGTACCAGCGGGACAAAAACCACCCGTCGATCGTAATCTGGTCGCTCGGCAACGAATCGTGGGGCGGCGAGAACTTCCTGCATATGGCGAATTTCTTCCGCGCGGTCGACAAAACCCGGGTCGTGCATTACGAAGGGACTTTTCATGCGCGGCAGTGGGACGAAGCTTCCGATATCGAAAGCCATATGTACACCAGCCCGCAGAAAGTCGAAGAGTATGCGAAAAGCGGGCCGAAAAAACCGTTTATCCTGTGCGAATACAGCCATGCGATGGGCAACTCGTGCGGCAATCTGTTTAAATATACCGAGCTGACGGACCGCTATCCGGTGCTTCAGGGAGGGTTTATCTGGGATTGGATCGACCAGGCGATTCGTTCGCGTACGGAAGACGGAATCGAATACCTGGCGTACGGCGGAGATTTCGGCGAATCGCCCAACGACGGCACTTTCTGCGGCAACGGCCTGATCTTCGCGGATCGCACGGTCAGCCCGAAGCTGGCGGAAGTCAAAGCCTGCTACCAGAACGTCCGGTTCGAAGCGGTCGATCTCGATCGAGGAAAAGTGCGCGTGCGCAACGACTTCCTGTTTACCGACTTGAACCGCTACAAACTGTGCTGGGAAACGGCGCGCGGCGGCGAAGTCGTCGAGCGCGGCACGCTGCCGCTCCAGCTTGAGCCGGGGCAATCCGCCGAGCTCGAGATCCCGTATACGCTGCCGGACCGCAGCGGCGAGTATACGCTGACGCTGACGTTCGTCGAGCCGGAGAACCGGTTCTGGGCGGATGCCGGGCACGAAGTCGCTTTCGGACAGTTCGTGATTTCTTCCGGCGAAAATGCTGCCGCGCAGGACGAACTCGGGGGCGCGGCAGCGGGAGCGCCGCTCAAGACCGAAGACGACGGAACTTCGCTGACGGCTTCGGGAGAAATGTTCGCCGTCCGTTTCGACAAGCAGAGCGGCGATCTGGTTTCGTGGATCTGGAACGGCAGCGAACGGCTCAAAGCGCCGGTTCGTCCGAACTTCTGGCGCGCGCTGACCGACAACGACCGAGGCAGCAAACTGGAAGAACGCAGCGGAATCTGGCGCGAAGCCGGCGCCAAGCGCAAACTTCGCAGCCTGGATGTGTCGGGCGCGGCGGACCGGCTGAACGTGGAGGTCCGGTACGAGCTGCCGACGAAGCCGGCATCCGAAGCGCTGCTGGTCTACGAGGTGCTCGGCTCCGGCGAGATCGGGGTCTCGCTGCGGCTGCTGCCGGGCGCGGGACTGCCGGAGATTCCGGAAATCGGCGTGCTGCTGGAGCTGGACGGAAGTCTGGACCGTTTGAAATGGTACGGCCGCGGTCCGCACGAGAACTATTGGGACCGCCGGGCGGGAGCGCGGCTCGGGATCTACTCGGGGCTTGTCGCGGAGCAGCTTACGCCGTATCTGCGGCCGCAGGAAGCCGGTAACAAGACCGGTGTGCGCTGGGCGGAACTGGCCGGGGCGGACGGCTTCGGCCTGCGGGTGGAAGGCCGGCCCGACGTCGAGCTGAACGCGCTGCCGCATGCGCCGGAAACGCTGGAAGCGGCGGACCATGCATATAAGCTTCCGGCGTCCGACCGGACCGTGCTGCGCGTCAATCATCGGCAGATGGGCGTGGGCGGCGACGACAGCTGGCAGGCGAGAACGCATGAGGAATTCACGCTGCCGGCGAACCGGGAATACGAATATTCGTTTACGCTGCGCGGATTGTCGCCCGAGAGTTGAAGCGGCGGCATCCGGCGTAGATCATGAGGGGATTTGCGTGAGAAGCGCTGCGGAAGCGTTCTCTCCCGCTTGTCGCTTGTTTGCGGGCAAGTCCGGGGCTGCGCAGCGGAAAGGAAGGAATACGACATGCAAGGACATGAAGTGCGTGAACGCGCGAAAAAAGTGTACGGCGGCATCGACGAACTGGTCGGCAATACGCCGATGGTCAAGCTTCGCCGCCTGGCGCCGGAGAACGCGGCGGAGATTTACGTGAAGCTGGAGTACTTCAATCCGTCGGGCAGCGTGAAAGACCGCGCGGCGCGCAATTTGATCGAAACGGCGGAGCGGCGGGGCCTGCTGGCTCCCGGCAGCACGATTATCGAGCCGACCAGCGGCAATACCGGCATCGGCCTGGCGATGATCGCCGCGGCCAAAGGCTATCGGGCGATCCTGATCATGCCCGACAATATGTCGCGCGAACGCATCAATCTGCTCAAAGCGTACGGCGCGGAAGTGGTGCTGACGCCGAGCGCGGAACGGATGCCCGGCGCAATCCGCAAAGCGGCGGAGCTTCAGGCCGGCATTCCCGGCAGCTTCGTGCCGCAGCAATTCGAGAATCCGGCGAACCCGGACGCGCATCGGGGCACGACCGCGGTCGAGATTCTCCAGCAAACGGAGGGGCGTCTCGACGCCTTCGTCGCGACCGCCGGCACGGGCGGAACGATTACGGGCACCGGCGAAAGCCTGCGCGCTGAGCTGCCGGATCTGCATATCGCGGTCGTGGAACCGGAAGGCTCGCCGGTACTGTCCGGCGGCGCGCCCGGTCCGCACAAACTGGTCGGCACCAGTCCGGGCTTCGTGCCGCCGATCCTGAATACGGACGTGTACGACGAGATCGTCCGCATCAAAGACGACGAAGCGCTGCGTACCATGCGCGATCTGGCCCGGCTTGAAGGCCTGCTGCTCGGCCCGTCGTCGGGAGCGTCCGTATATGCGGCGATCGGGATCGCCCGCCGGCTCGGCCGTGGCAAAAAGGTCGTCTGCATCGCGCCCGATACGGGCGAGCGGTATTTGAGCATGGGAATTTTCGACTGAGACGGCTTAGGGCCGATGACGCTCCGGTACTCGGTACTGGTACTCCAAATTCAATCGACGAAAGGCGGATACCGCATGGAAACAAAGCGAGACAGGCTCGAGGTTCGCGCGCTGCCGGGTTATCCCGAAGAAATCGGATGCTGGCTCTGGGCGATGGAAGATGTAAGGAGCAAGCTGCTGAACAAGATCGGCGATCTGACCCAGGCGGAACTCGACGCGCAAATCGACGGCTATCCGACGACGATCGGCGCTCTGCTGTACCATATCGCCCGCGTCGAAGCGGGCTGGCTGTATTTCGATATCCTGCAGGCGAACGGGTTCGGTGCGGATATCGAGCCATGGCTGCGCGATGAAGAGCGCGACGAACAGGGGATGCTGAGCCACGAGACGGGCGAGAGCCTGGACCGGTATATGGAACGGCTGGCGGTCGTGCGCCGCGATTTCCTGAATCGGTTCAAAGCGATCGATTCCGAAGACTGGAGAAGAATCCGGGTACTGCCGGACGAATACGACGTAACGCCGGAATGGGCGGTCTATCATCTGCTGGAGCACGAAGCGCATCATCGGGGGCAGATTTACCGGATGATCGGACAACTGCGCAGACGAACGTGAAGACGGAAGCGGAATAGGCAAAAGAAAACCCGGCGGGTTCTCGCTTGAGTACGGGGACCCGCCGGGTTTTTGGACGCGGAGCCGCTTTTTTGCAGGTTCAGCTTTCGATGTGGCGGGTATAAGGTCCCCAGGCAACAAAAGCCCGCCGGATTTGCGGCGGGAACGGCACAAGCCGTGCAGAGGAGGGACGAGGATGGCCCATCGGGACGCCTATTTCGACAATCTAAAATTTCTGTTGATCGCGCTGGTCGTCGTCGGCCACGCGATCGAACCGCTCAGCTCAGATCCGGCCCTGCGGCCGCTTTACTTAACGATTTACGCTTTTCATATTCCGCTGTTCGTGCTGATTTCGGGTTACTTTTGTAAAAATATCACGAGCACCGATTACCGGATCAAAGTGGTCGGATCGCTTGTCGTGCCTTATTTGATCTTCGAGACGCTGTATTCGCTGTACGATTACGCGTTCTCGGGCGGCCAGCGGCTGACGTTTTCCTATTTTACGCCGTACTGGCTGATGTGGTTCATCTTCAGTTCGATCATCTGGAAAGCGGTGCTGCCTTATGCGGTAAAGATCCGAGGCGCGCTGCCGATCTCGATCGTGGTCGCCGTGCTGGCCGGTTATGCGACCGATGCCGAGTATTACGCCAGCATCTCGCGGACGATCGTGTTTTTTCCGTTTTTCCTGGCCGGCTACTATCTGGATAAAAAAACGATTATCCGCCTGCGCACGCCGCTGCTGAAAGGATTGTCGATTTTTGTTTTGGCAGCCGCAGGGGTTATCATGGTAAAGTACGGGAGCTTTATCCGGGCCGAATGGTTCTACGGAAGCCTGCCGTACCGGGCGCTCGGCCATCCCGAATGGACGGCCGGTCTATATCGGATCGCCGCTTACGCCGCATCCGTGCTGATCGGCGGCGCGGTGATGATCCTGATGACCGGACGCACCGTTCCGCATGTCTCCAAACTCGGACGCAATACGCTGTACGCGTATCTGCTGCACGGGTTTGTCGTGCGAAGCCTGCCGACCTCCTGGCTGTACGACCATTACGGAGCGGGCTGGTGGATGGCGGCGCTGATTCCGCTGGGCCTGCTGCTGACCGCGTTCCTCTCGTCGGAGCCGGTAATGAGCCGCTTCCGCTGGCTGCTTGAGCCGAATCTGGACCGATGGTTCAAGAAAGCCGATCCGGCCGAACAGGGAAGCGGAGGACGGCGCGAGCGCAGGCCGCAGCCGAGAAACGACTAAGACACGCCCTGGGCTTCGAAGCGAATAATTGATGATGGAGGAATGAATGCAATGACGAACGAAGAAGAAACGCGCAATGCGGAATTGCAGGACTCGTCCTTGAAAAAGATCGGGGATATCCCGATATCCGTGCTGGATCTCTCGCAGATCCTTGAAGGACATACCGCGTCGGACGCGTTCAGGGACAGCCTGGATCTGGCCCGCCGCGCGGAACAATGGGGATACAACCGCTACTGGGTAGCGGAGCATCATAATATGCCAGGCGTCGCAAGCTCGGCGACCTCGGTCGTCATCGGCTACCTGGCCGCAGGAACGTCGAAGATCCGCGTCGGAGCCGGCGGCATCATGCTGCCGAACCACGCGCCGCTGGTGATCGCCGAGCAGTTCGGCACGCTGGAATCGATGTATCCCGGCCGGATCGATCTGGGGCTCGGCCGCGCGCCGGGCAGCGACCGCCGTACTTCGCAGGCGCTGCGCCGCGATATCAACAGCGGCGAAGATTTCCCGCAGCTGCTGGAAGAACTGCGCGGCTTTTTCGACGCTTCGGCGACTTCGTACCACGCGCCGATCCGCGCCGTGCCCGGCGAAGGCTTGAATATCCCGATCTGGCTGCTGGGCTCCAGCGATTTCAGCGCGCGCCTGGCCGCCGCGCTCGGCCTGCCGTTCTCGTTCGCCGGCCACTTCTCGCCGGACTATCTCGACCGCGCGCTGCACGTCTACCGCAGCACGTTTCAACCCGGCGTGCTGGAGGCGCCTTACGTGATGCTGGGCGTGTCGATGATCGCCGCCGATACGCAGGAGCGGGCGGAATTCCTGTCCACCACCATGCAGCAGCAGGTGATCGCCCTGACCCGCGGCCGCCCGGGCAAGATCCAGCCGCCGGCCGATCTGTCGTCCCGGCTCGATCCGCTGGAACTCGCGGCTGTGCGCAAGCGCATGGAGTCCGCCGTCGTCGGCGATCCGGCGACCGTCCGCGAACGCCTCGACCTGCTGATGCAGCGCACGCAGGCCGACGAACTGATCGTGACCAGCGGCATCTACGACCACGCCGAGCGGCTTCATTCTTATGAGATCCTGGCCGGAATCGCGCTCCCGTCTCGGCAGTCCCAAACGGTAGAGTAAAATTTGACACCTACTTTTTCTTATCCTTCGAGCCGATGCGTATCCTTCAAACGCGGATTGGCTCGGGGGATTTTTATTGCCAAAAATAAATGCGAACAATTGTGCGTATTTTTTTACAAAAAACATCTTTTTGACGCGACTTGATGACATAATAATGCTATAATGAAGAAATCACGCAATGCGCAAGGAGGAAGCGGTTTGGCAAAAGGTAAAGTCGCAAAAAGGCCGACTCGCGACGAATTCGTTCTGGAAGAAATCGGGAATCAACTGACTGAGGCCTATCAGGAGCAATCCGTCGTGGAATTGACAGTCTGGGGACGGGAAGAAGCCGCCCGCGGCATGATCGTGAAGATGGACCCGAGAACGGGCCGCGTACACGTACAAAAGGGCGAAGAACTGGACAAAGTTCCGTTTATGGATATCATGGCCGTCAACTATCCGCGGGATTGATCCGCAAAGCAATCGATTCATCGAAGCGGAGCAGCCCGAGCGCTCGTTTCTCCGCCCAATCAGAAGCTCTGCCCGGTCCCCAAGCCGGATAGAGCCTTTTTTCTGCCGACGCCCGCCCACGCCATGCCGCAGTCCGCGTCGGGCGAAGCCCACGCCAAGCCGCAGTCCGCGTCGGGCGAAGCCCACGCCAAGCCGCAGTTCGCGTCGGGCGAAGCCCACGCCATGCCGCAGTTCGCGTCGGGCGAAGCCCACGCCATGCCGCAGTTCGCGTTGGGCGAAGCCCGCGCCAAAAAGCCGTGAGGAATTTATCCTCACGGCCACAACAAAAACCCGGCTGAACGCGTATACGTAGCGGAGGGGCGGGGGAAGCTGGAGAAGCGGAGCGTTCGCCTTTGAAATCGGATTTCCCCGTTTAACGGGTGCCAATTCAAGAAATCCGATTTCAACAAGCGATCGAAAGCTCCCCCGCCCCGCAGCGTCTCCCAGCGCGTCGCAGTATCTCCCAGCGCGCCCTAACCAACGTTTACACCGCCGTCACCGTCTCCTTACAAACGTCCGAGCAGTAATGGCTGTGCTCGTCCGCGCAGGACTCGCATACCAGATGCTGCAGATTGCACACCGGACAATTGACGTACACGTCGGTCGGCTCGTCGCAGTGATAACATTTGCCCACGACGCTCGGCGCCACCTGATTGATCGGAACCGAAATGCGCTCGTCGAATACATAACATTTTCCGTCGAACAGGTCGCCCTGCACCTCGGGATCTTTGCCGTAAGTCACGATGCCGCCTTCAAGCTGGGCCACATTCGCGAAGCCTTCTTCCAGCATAAAGCCGGTCAGCTTCTCGCAGCGGATGCCGCCCGTGCAGTAGGTCAGGATCGTTTTGTCCTTGTGCTCGGACATATTGTCGCGAATCCACTGCGGAAAATCGCGGAACGAGTCGATATCCGGACGGATCGCGCCTCGGAAGTGGCCCAGATCGTACTCGTAATCGGTGCGTCCGTCCAGCACGATCACCTCTTCTTTTTGCAGCTGCTCGTGAAACTCTTTCGGAGACAGGCGCGTACCGAATTGAACGTTCGGATCGAGTTCTTTTTCATACCGGAACGTCACCAGCTCTTCTTTATGGCGCACGAAGATTTTCTTGAACGCATGTTCTTCGGATTCGTCGATCTTGAACACCGTGTCCGCAAAGCGCGGGTCGGCCGTCAGTGCCTGCATATAACGTTCGGTCTGCTCGTACGTGCCGGACAGCGTGCCGTTGATGCCTTCGCTCGCGATCAGGATGCGTCCTTTGACGCCCAGGTCCTTGCAGTACTGCAAATGCTCGGCCGTAAACGTCTCGGGATCGTCGATACGCACGAATTTATAGAACAGCAAAATGCGGTAAGGTTGTTTTTCCATAACGTTATCACCTGAAATTCCATTGATTTTTGCCGCCGCTTCCTGTAGGATGCTGGCGTGCAACTTAAAATTTTAGACTTTTTATCGGTTTTCGTCAATCGGAACGGATTGCGGTTCAAACGGGTTCGCGGACGAAAAACCGGATTATCCATAGATTGCAGCACGGGGGCCGCCCCTAGCACAGAAATAAGGAGAGTTAACACAATGACTTCGCAAAAAGAAATGTTCGACCGTCTCTGCCGCAGCGGTGTGGATTTGGCCGCGTATTCGACTTATGAGATCGGCGGGGAAGCCGCGCATCTGGCGCTGCCCCGCTCAACCGAGGAAGTGGCTCTGCTGCTGGACGGAGCGCGTACGAGAGGATTGAATCCGTATCTGTTCGGCATGGGCTCCAACACCCTTTTCCCGGATGCGCCGGACCCGGACATGCTGTTTTTCTCGCTCAAGGAGCATATCGAGTTCAAACTGCTGCCGGGCCGCCTGTTCGTATCCGCGGGCACGCCGATGACGCTGCTGGCGCTGTTCGGGCTGTATACGGGCATCGACTCGTTCGATTTTACTTTCCTGCTGCCGGGCACCCTCGGAGCGGGCATTTACATGAACGCCAAATATTTCAGCCACCAGATCAGCGACGTGCTGGAAACGGCTTACGTGATCGACAAGGAGCATCCGGAAAAAGGCATCGTTCCGATTCCGCTCAGCGGCTGCGAGTATGGTTATAAAACGTCCATTTTTATGCGCAGGCCGCTGATCGTCGTCGGAGCGGACCTCAAACTTCCGGTCGATCCGCAGCTGACGCCGGCGCAAACCGACGAATTGTTCGCGCGGCTGAAAGCGAAAAATTTGCCCACATCCGTACTGCCGAATTATTTCCGCCATTACACAAACGAGCTGAACGCCGCCGCCCGGGCCGGGCTGAACGTGCGCCAGGAACTGCTTGACGTGATCGCCGATCGCGGCGGCAAACTGCATTTCGACTATCCGTCCTGCGGTTCGGTGTTCAAAAACAACTATACGATCGGCGAGCCGATGGGCAAGCTGGTCGACCGGCTGGGACTGCGGGGGACCGTGCGCGGAGGCGCCAAAATCTCCGACCACCACGGCAATATCATCCAGAACCGGGGCGGCGCCAAAGCGGGCGACGTGACCGATCTGGTGAAGCTGGTGCAGGAGAAGGTAGAAGCACAGTTCGGTTTCGTACCGGAACCCGAATTGGTCATTGTCTAACTATCCGGTGATAAATTTCGACAATGTTCGGCTTTTACGCTGATTTTACAAATTAATTTGTGATTTTTACGAAATTGTGAACCTTCTCGCCGAAACTCATGCTAGAATGAGGATCAAAAGACCCGATACCAAAATCGTGCTTTGTTGAAAAATGTTTTCACAAACGGGTTTTCAAAAACAGATCCAACAGGAGGCGGTTAAGTGGGAAAGTTTTCGCGGTTGAAGTCTAAGGGAATGAAGGCTGCGCTGGCGCTATCTATGGTGGCGACGATCGAAACGGGATTGTTCGCGGTTCAACCGGTATCGGCGGAGACGGCAAGCGATCCGGCGCCGTTTATCAATGCGAAGATTGTCAACGAAAACGCCGGCAAAAAAGTGCTGTTCGACAACACGCACGCCCAGACGGCGGGCGCGGCGGACTGGGTCATCGACGGCGGCTTCTCGGACTTTGGCAACGGAATCGCCGGGGACGGCTATTACGTCAAAGAGCTGCGCAAGACTGCGCCGATTACGCTGGCCGATCTGTCGGATTACGACGTCTTCGTGATTGCGGAGCCGAACGTGCCGTACAAGACGAGCGAGCAGGCGGCCATGCTTCAATACGTGCAGCAGGGCGGAAGCATTTTCTTTATCGGCGACCACTATAACGCGGACCGCAACAAGAACCGCTGGGACGGCTCGGAAGCGATCAACGGCTACCGCCGCGGCGCCTGGACCGATCCGGCCAAAGGCATGAGCACGGAAGAGCGCAATTCCGCGGCGATGCAGGGCGTGGAAAGCTCCGACTGGCTGGCCGACAACTTCGGCGTGCGCTTCCGCTACAACGCGCTCGGCGATATCAACGCGAACAATATCGTGGCTCCCGATCAGGCATTCGGCATCACCGAAGGCGTGAGCAGCGTGGCCATGCACGCCGGCTCCACGCTGGCGATCATCGATCCGGAGAAAGCCAAAGGCATCGTATACCTGCCGAAAACGAACCAGGCCTGGGGCAATGCGGTCGACCAGGGCGTCTATAACGGCGGCGGCCTCGAAGAAGGCCCTTACGTGGCCGTCTCCAAGGTCGGTCTGGGCAAAGCGGCGTTCATCGGCGATTCTTCGCCGGTCGAAGACGCTTCGCCGAAGTATCTGCGCGAAGAAACCGGCGCGAAGAAAACGACTTACGACGGCTTCAAGGAAGTCGACGACGGTACGCTGCTGCTGAATGTGATCGACTGGCTGGCGGATCAGGAAAGCTACACCAGCCTGACCCAGGTCGAGAACCTGACGCTCGATCAGCCGACGCAGCTGCTGGCGTTCGAGGAGCCTTCGGCTTCGACCGAACCTCAGGCCGAACCTTGGGCGGCTCCGGCGGCCGGCTACAAATGGTGGGACGCTTCGACGTTCAAGCCGGGCTCTTACGGTTCGACCGTTTCGGTCTCGAACCCGGAATACAGCCTGGTGCACCAGGATCCGCTGCCGAACGCGGAGCAGTTCCAGATCCGCGTCCAGCTCGACAACCTGGCGCCTAACGCGACGCTGTCCGGCTACAGCGCCGGCATCTACGTAACCGGAGGCACACAGGTCGCCATGATCCAGAACGCGGACGGTACCTGGCCGACTTCGTACGGCTACAGCCAGACGTTCAGCGTAACGGCCGATGCCAACGGCTTCGCTTACAAAGACCTGAACGTGCGCATCAAGCCGGGTTCCAGCGGCGCCGCGAGCCTGCGCCTGCGCCAGAACGGCACGAACCTGCTGACCAAGAGCGTCACGCTGGCGAATGTGCCGGCGCAGCCGCTGCCGGAAGTCGAAGAGCCGGGCAGCCAGATTCCGGAGCTGAGCACAATCTCTTCGGCCCGCACGCAGTCCGAAGGCACGGTCGTGACGCTTGAAGGCGTCGTAACGACCGAGCCGGGCGCTTTCGGCGGCCAGGCTTTCTATCTCCAGGACGAAACAGGCGGGATCTACGTTTACCAGAGCCAGAGCGGATTTCATCAGGGGGACAAGATCCGCGTAACGGCTCCGCTGGCGCTGTACAACTCCGAGCTGGAACTTACGACGCCGGTGGCGATCGAGAAGACCGGAACAGCCGATCTGCCGGCTCCGGCAGCCGCAGAGGCGGTAACGGCCGCCAATCAGGGCCAGCTGATCCAACTGAAGAACGTAACGGTGGAGAATGTGGTTTCCGCAACGCCGACGGGATCGTTTGAATTCGACGCCGTATCGGACAACGGAACGACGCATGTCCGCGTCGACGGCCGCACCGGCCTGACGCAGAGCCAATTTACTTTCTCCGCAGGCGATAAAGTCGATATTACGGGCATAGCCGCCATTTTCAAAGACGTGTTCCAACTCAAACCGCGCGGCGCGGCCGATATCGTCGAAGCCGCCGGCGTGGAAGAGCCTCCGGTGGACGGACCGGCGACCGCCGCTCCGGGCAAGCCGGTCCTGATGGACGACAACGGCCACGATAACGGTCTTCGGGACGGCAGCTACAACGTCATCATGAATCTGTGGTGGGGCAACAACGGTTCTTCGTACAAACTGTACGAAGAAGGCCAGCTGATCAGCAGCGGTTCGCTGAAAGACGCTTCCCCGAACGCGCAGCAGGTCGTCGTTCCGGTGACCGGCAAGAAAAACGGTACGTATAATTACGTCGTCGAGCTGACCAACCGCTTCGGCACGAGCAAGAGCGAGCAGCTGAAAGTCAAAGTAACCGACGCTTCGCCAGGCGAAGGCGTATTGTCCGACGACAACTGGGACGGCGACGGCAGCTACAAAGTGACGATGAATCTGTGGTGGGGAACGAATGCTACCCAGTACGAATTGTACGAGAACGGCAAACTCATCGATACGCAGGATCTGACGGCGGCAACGCCGGCGGCTCAGCGCGCCGTGACCGAGATTGCCGGCAAAGCTCCGGGCATCTACGCGTATAAAGCCGTCCTGAAAAATGCGGCCGGCGAAACCGACACTTCGGTTCTGCGGGTGAAAGTGAATACCCTCAAACAGCAGCACGCTTCGTAAAGCTTGCTTATCTCTGAGCAGTACCGAGAAAAACAAACCGGCGCTATCATTTGATCCCAAATGATAGCGCCGGTTTTTCTTTGCGCGCACGCAAGAGTAATTCGGAATTTTATTTTAAAACAGATATTTTTTATAAACCGGCAAGCCGATTTCCAATTATTAAGCCTGATATATCAATGTTTTTGATTTCTTTTGAAACCATTGGTTTTTCTAACGATAAGGCATTGAAAGATAATCGAAATATGCTATTCTGAGCTAAATAACCGGTTCTGCCAGTCCGCTTTGCCTGCTGTTCGTAAATAAGAACCGCTGTTATAATAAATCAAACGGAGCTGATCAGGTTGGAGCTGCTGGACCCGTACACGGACAAAGACGCTCCGCAAGAGAAACAGTCGATTCTCGATATTCGAGCCAAAACGATTGAAGGCGAACTTATCAATGTGGAGATGCAGCTGTTCAATCAATTCGATATGGAGAAAAGAACGTTGTATTACTGGAGTAAACAGTATTCAGGCCAGCTGCTTCGCGGTCAAACTTACGATATGCTCAAACGCTGCATCACAATCAATATTGTCAATTTCTCTTTACTTGATAATGAACTTTACCATAACGTTTTCCATTTAAGCGAAGATCGGACCGGGATTCCACTTACGGACGATATCGAAATTCATTTTCTGGAACTCACCAAGCTTAGCGCAGAGACGGTCGTCGTAAAGGACGCGGGGCTTGCAAACTGGCTGCTTTTTTTGAAAAATGCGAAAGATGCGGACAAATCCCAACTGGAGGTGCTGAGCATGAGCGAACCGAAACTGGACAAAGCGCTGGATACGCTGGAAGTGTTGAGTCAGGACGAAGAAGCTCGTCAGCGTTATTACGACCGGCAGAAGTTTCTGATGGACGAAGCTTCGCGAATCAAAGCTGCGCGTACGGCCGAATCCCGCGGCCTTGAAAAAGGCATAGAGCTGGGCAGAGCCCAAGGCGAAAAAGAAGGCAAAAAAGTGGTGGCGCTCGGCATGCTGGGAATGGATCTCGACGAGCAGATCATAGCCAAAGCGACCGGTCTGGAACTGGAGGAAATCCGCAATCTGCGCGGCGATAACCGGTAAGCCGGACGACGCTTTAAGAAATTGGCGATTGTTTGGTCTCTTCTTCTTCGGGTAAAGGAAGGTACAAGGGAAGAAGGAGGAGATCATGATGGACCGAATTTATCGCAGACCGAACAAAACCGACGATTCCGAATTCATGAGCCGCGCTTCCAATCGTAGATGGATGAAGCTGGGTCCCGCCGTGCTGGTCGCGGCGCTGGCTCTGAACGGCTGTGGAACGTCGCCCGGCAACGCCCCGGACGAAGCGAACGCCCCGTCCGACGCGGCAACCGAAGACGGCGGCGCGCACGGAGCGGCCGCGGGCACCGGCGAACAGCCGGATGCGGCGGCAAGCGCCGAAATAGAAAAAGAACCGGCGGACAATTCCGCCGGCGGCTCGAACGATTCCGAGTCGACGCCGGCGGACGATTCGAAGGAAGGCGATCAGCCGGACAGCAACGCCGCCGATCCGGAAGGCGTCGTCGATCAGGTGCGCGCGCAGTTGAAACTCGCGGACGCCGAGCTGCCGACGAAGTTCGAGCTGGCGGAAGGCAAATATCTGACCGCTTCGATCGAGAAAAACGAGGAAAATGCGTTCAATGTCGTGTTCTACGAAACGGAAGAGCCGGTTCCGGTGGACGACGATTCGTTGAACCCGGACGAATCGACGCCGATCCTTGCGATCTATAACGCCGAAACGTACGACGATCCGACAAGTGTGAAAGACATCTTTTTCGATGCCGGCGATCTCGACAATATCCCGCAGGAGATGGCGGTGGATCTGGGACACGATATCGTCGGGATGCAGGAAGGCGCTGCCGGCACGCAGTACCTGAGCTGGAAAGAAGGGCGCTGGGTGCTTCAAGTTAAGTCGCTCAGCTTAGACGAAATGGATCAGCCGGGCATCGCGAAGAAAATGGTCGATTACCTGGAAGGGCATTCGCTGCCCGCTCCGGACGATGCCGGACGGGTGCGGGCGGAATATGCCGAAGGCGGCGACCGCGTGCGCAATCTGGTGGCCTGGAACAAAGGCGACGTCGTCTATCAGATCGATACCGATCATGTGCCGCTGGAAGCCCTGGCGATGGCTGTATCGGTTAAATAGATCGGGGGAGTTTCCAAGCGGGAATTTCCATCCAATAAAAGCATCGGCAGCCGCCGGTGCTTTTTGTCGCACGCTCTCATCGGGTTCCGGCTGCCGCATTTCCCGCCCCGGCTGCCGCCGCGCTTTTTGCCTCGACTTTGCTTCAAAGCCGGCGCCGATGGTAGGATAAAAAAACAAGTCTGCCGGCTGTACGGCGGACGGATAACGGGGGACAACGGTATGGCAGCATTCAACGTATTCGACGTTTCGGCCGCGCTGATCGAACGTATCCGGCGGGATTACGCCGACGATGTAGCGATCGCCGCTTATTACGGTTCTTATTTGGACGGTACGGCGACGGAGCGCTCCGATCTCGATTTTTTCTTTATTCCGGCGACGCCGGCCGGCCATAAAGCCGGACTTGCATTTATTCTGAATGGAATCAGCTTCGATTTCTGGCCGATCAGCTGGGAGCGGGCGGGCTGCATGGCGCGAATGGAAGACGCCAAAGCCGGCATCCTGGCCGACTGCAAGCTGCTGTACGTCCGTTCGGACGAAGACCTGGAGCGTTTCAATCAGCTGAAACACCAGCTTAAAGACATACGTTCCTTCGAAGGAGACGCCGAATTTGCCAGCCGCGCCCGGCAGCGTTTGAACGATGCCTATCCTTGCCTGTACGAGCTGCGGCGCGGCGGAGCGGGGCAGGAACTTTCCTTATGCCGGCAGATGGCTTTCGAAGTCATGGCACCGGCGCTAGAAGCGCTGGCGCTGCTCAACCGGACGACTTATAACAAAGGCTGGGGCCGCAATTTGTCGCAGATGTTCGACTTTGCGATTCGTCCCGAAAAGTTCGAAGCGACGTTGGAACTCATCTTGCGCAGCGCGAATATTCCCGAAGTGATCGCCGCCTGCGAGCGGCTGGTCGACGAGGTCGCGGAACTGATTCGGCGTCAGCTGGCGCGGTATGAGACAGAACCCGATTACCCGCAGCGTGGCGAAGGATTTTTTGAAGAGTTCAAAGGCATACTGGACAAAGTGCAGTCCGCCTGCGAACGCCGCGATTACGAGCTGGCGTTCTTCTCGGCGGTCCAGGCCGACAGCGAGCTGAACCGCTTTCTCGTGTTCTGCGAAACGGGAACCTGGAAATTCGGCCGCATCGCTGCCGAAGAAGGAAGAAAGATCGCCGAACGCGCCAAACTTCCGGCGCTGACCCCGCTGCTGGACCCGGACAATCTGTTCGCCCTGCAATCCGCCGCCCATATGCTGGAGACCTTTCTCGAACGTTATCTGCGCGAACAAGGCGTCGAAATCCGCAGATTCGACAACCTTGAGCCGTTCCGCCGGTTTCTGCTGGACACGGAATAAACGACAGGTCGCATTTCCGCAGCCGCAAACCCAAATCCAAACCGCAAAAACAAAATCGAAAAACCGCGGAATTATTTTCCGCGGTGAATATGTTGGAAAAGTCCGTTTTGATAAATAGCTGCATAAGCGGAGAGAGAAATTCAGTGAAGGAACGATAGTGATCGCCTTTGAAATCGGGAAGAGTCCACTTTAAAATCCAATCAGTCTTCCCGATTTCAACACGCGACCGGAACGAATTTCTCTCGCAGCCTTTACAGCTTCTTTACGAATAGGACTTTATCAACACCAACCGCGGAATTCACTTCCGCGGTTTTTTCGCATGTAAAAACCATCCTCAAATACGATTGACAGTTATGTACATAATGTATATATTGAACATATACAAAGTGCTCGATGGCGGATTCTACTCCACCAACGCCAGGCACAGGGAGGACAGCCATGAATATCCTGATTTCCAATTCGTCCGGCGAACCTATTTATGCGCAGATCGTCGCCCAGATCCGGCAGTCTATTATACAGGGAGAGCTCGAAGCGGGCGCGGCACTTCCGTCGATCCGGCAGCTGGCGAAAAATTTGCAGATCAGCGTCATTACCACCAAGCGGGCTTACGAAGAACTGGAGCGCGAAGGGCTGATCGATTCAATGGTCGGAAAAGGATCGTTCGTCTCCGGCATCAATCGGGAATTCATTCGCGAACAGCGGCTCAAAGCGCTGGAAGCCAAGCTGGCCGAGGCGGCGGAAGAAAGCCGCGCGCTGCAAATCGGCAGGGACGAGCTGCTGCATATGCTGTCCATGATCTACGAGGGGGAAGAGTCATGAGTGAAGCGGTTAAAGTTTCGGACGTCGGCAAGCGTTACGGTTCGTTTGAACTGCAAGGAATCGATTTTAGCGTACGGCAGGGCTTTATCACCGGTTTGATCGGACCGAACGGCTCGGGCAAAAGCACGCTGATTCGCATGATGATGCAGATGGTCCGTCCGGACAGCGGCAGTATCGAACTGTTTGGGCACCGGCTGGCCGGCGAATCGGCGCAGCTGCGCGAGCGGATCGGTTACGTATCGGACGAGAACTATTTCTACGATCATCTGACCATCAAGCGGATGAAAAAGATTCTGTCGCCGTTTTACGGCAGCTGGGACGAGGAGAAGTTTCGCGGTTATCTGGAACGGTTCGAGCTGTCCGAGAACAAGAAGATCAAAGAATTGTCCAAAGGCATGAAGATGAAGTTCTCGCTCGCCGTCGCCCTGTCGCATTCCGCCGATCTGCTGATTATGGACGAACCGACGGCGGGCCTCGACCCGGTGTTCCGGCGCGAACTGCTGGACCTTTTGACCGAGGAGATCCAGGACGACACGCGTTCGATCCTGTTCTCCAGCCATATCACAAACGACCTTGATCGGATCGCCGACTATATCGTGTTCGTCAATAAAGGCCGGCTCGTATTCGACGAAACCAAAGACGATGTGCTGGAACGGCATGTGCTGGTCAAAGGCGGCAAAGAGCTGCTGGACGACGATGTGCGCGGGCTGTTTACCGGAATCCGGGAGACGGACGTCGGTTTCGAAGGACTGGTCTCCGACCGCGCGGCGGCTCAGCGGGCTTTCGGCGATCTGGCGCTGCTGGAGCGGCCGTCGCTGGAGGAGATCGTGTATTTTACAAGCAAAGGAGCGGCCGCGTATGTCTAATATCGCTTACTTGATCCGCAAAGATATCCTGCTCGTTTATCGCTATATGCTGGTGCTGATTCCGCTATTGGGGTATATGGCTTTTCTTCAAACAGGCGGGTTTATGTATTACGCGGTTCTGCCGTCGGCGATGATGCTGATTACCGCCTGCACGCTCGAAATTCAGCCGGCGAATCAGCGCTTTATCGCAAGTCTTCCCGTCAGCCGCCGCCGGATCGTACTGGCCAGATACGCAAGCGTTCTTCCTTATACCCTGATCGGAATTGCACTGGGTCTCATGATGAAAATAGTCGCGGAACTGCTGGGACAACCGATATCGGCCGTTCACTGGCAGGAATCCGTCGCGGTGCTCGGGATCAACCTGCTGCTCGCCTCTGTGTTTCTCCCGCTCTACTATTGGCTGGGACCGAAAGGCATGCAGGCCGTCCGGCTCGCATTCATTGTACTGGTCATCGTCGGCAGCACCACGTTTGGTTATCTGCTGAAAGATTCGCTCACCATGCAGCGCTGGATTAACGACGGCGTCTGGCGCGCAGCGCCCGGACTTTTGATCGCCATGCTTTCGATTGTCCTGCTGCTGATCTTGTCGCTGCTTCTATCGTGGCGGCTGTATGAACGAAGAGATGTATAAACGCTTCAACCCATAGTCGAGAAGATCGTACAGCCGCGTAAAGGAGGGACGAGCGATGCGGAATATCGTGTATCTGGTCCGTAAAGATGTGCTGATGAGCTATCCTTATCTGCTGATGATGCTTCCTATCCGCCAAGCTTGTACATTCACCGAGAACTTTAACCGCTGCCGTCCCTCCGAACGAAACGAAGAACCGCTTTTCGCGAAACGCTTTTCCTTCCACAACGAAGTTTGAAGATCTGAAAGATTTCGATTTGTAAAGAAAGCCAATTAGCGGAGGGAGATATTCAGTGTAGGAGCGATAGCGTTCGCCTTTGAAATTGGGAAGATTCCACATAAAAATCCAATCAGTCTTCCCAATTTCAACACGCGACCGAAACGAATATCTCCCGCAGCGCCTAAGCTTCTTTTACGAACAGGAACTTTAAGATCTAAGAAACTTCAAAATTTGTCAAACGTCCGGGTAAGCTCTATACTTAAAGTGACCGATATTCAGGGTAGGACGATATTTTAAAGGCTGCCGGTCGCGGGACTGCCGGGTGCGCCCTGACAGAGAGGAACGAAAAAGACTTATCATGGACAACAAAGCTTTGAGTTTGCCAGGCGGCCGTGTGCCGATGGAACAGTTCAAGTCGTTTCGCGACGAGATCACCCGTTTTATGATGACCTACAAGTTTGCGCTCGACGAGATGGAAACGAAGATCGACATTCTCAAGCAGGAATTCCAGACGCTGCACGACTACAGCCCGATCGAACACACCAAGTCGCGTCTGAAGTCGCCGGAAAGCATCGTCAACAAGCTGATCCGCAAAAATCACGAGGTTTCCCTGGACTCGATCAAGCAGCATATCCGCGATATCGCGGGCCTGCGCATTACATGCTCGTTTATTTCCGACATTTACAA
Organism: Saccharibacillus sp. CPCC 101409; assembly: GCF_030518235.1. Classification (GTDB taxonomy): domain Bacteria; phylum Bacillota; class Bacilli; order Paenibacillales; family Paenibacillaceae; genus Saccharibacillus. The sequence goes on from NZ_JAULSA010000009.1 coordinate 204,452, forward strand.
AGTCAGCGAGATGCTTCAGCAGCAGGACGATCTTAACGTGCTGGAAATCAAAGACTATATCTCCAATCCCAAAGGAAACGGATATCGCAGCCTGCATCTGCTGGTGGAAGTGCCGGTATTTCTGTCCGACCGCACGGAGCGCGTCTGCGTGGAACTTCAGATCCGCACGATCGCGATGGACTTCTGGGCCAGTCTGGAGCACAAGATCTTCTATAAATACAATCAGGACGTGCCGGAGGAACTGCTCGGCGAACTGAAAGCGGCGGCCGACTCGGCCTACTCGCTGGATCAGCAGATGGAGCGCCTCCAGCATGAAGTCCAGGCGATCAAGGACGCGCACGACGCCGAAGAACGCGAGCTGCTGCAAACGATCAAGATCAACGGACAGCAGTTTCAGCTTCCGGGCTCGCTGCTCGATATTCTGGGGCAGTAACGAACAAACCGTAACAGGCCAATCGGAGTTCTTCCGGATTGGTCTTTTTTTCCTATAAAACAGGACAAAAGGTCGATAAAATCATTGATTTTAGCTCGCCGCCGCCTTAGTATAGGGTTACTTGGAATTTTTCCGAACATGGGACCGGCGGTCTGGGGCTTATACGCCTCACACGGCCCATAAGCCGAATATTGCCGTGAAAGGAAGGGGTCACCTTGCCGGAACCATATCTACAACCAGGGTCCGACGCGCAGTCGCTGCCGGACTGGGGTTTGCTCTTCCGTCGGACGGAGTCGGGGAGCGGCGGGCACGAAGAGTTCGAACATGCGCTCGACATCCTGGAAATTCTGCCTTATCGCGACATCAATGCGGCGGTCGCGCCGGTCCAGCAGGCGCTGACCGTGGCCGCCGCCCTGGATCGCGAAGATCTGCTGCAGCGGGTTCGCCTCGTGCATGCCGATATTATCAGCCGGCAGGGCAAGGTCGCCGAGAGCGGCCGCCTGATCCGCAAGATCAACGCCTGGGCGGAAGAGTGCGGGAACGAATACGTCCTGGCGCGCAGCCATCGTCTGCTGGCCAGCTTCTTCCGGCGCGTCGGCGATCACGACAGCGCGCTCGAACATGCGCTGCGCGCGCTCAAGCATCTGCCGAGCGGCGTCGCGCCGGCCACCCGCGCCGACCATCTGATGATCCTGGCGCTGGCGCTGGACGAATCGGGTTCGTTCGAAGACGCCCGGCAGCGCTTTGAAGAAGTGCTGCAAATCGCAAGCGAAACGGGCGATGTGCAGTTTGCGCTGTACGCGCTGAACAATATGGCCTATACCTATTACGACCTGGGCGATCTGGAAGCCGCGTCGAGACTGATCGGGCAAATCCGCGAATTGTCCGAACGCCACGGATTTCCGCTGATCGCGCTGCTGCTCGATACGATCGCCAAAGGCGAAATTCTGCTCGGCCATCCGGAAGAAGCGGAGAAAACGCTGTTCCCGGTGCTGAACGATCCGACCCAGCGCCAGCTCAGCGAATTGGTCTCGCTGCCCGAATGTATGCTGACTGTGTCGCAGGCCCAGATTCTGCAGGGCAAGCTGGACGAAGCGCAGGTCACGCTCGACGAAGCGCGGCATCTGTGCGACGAGCACGGCCTGACCGGGCTGTGCGTCCAGGTCCGGCTGCGCCAGGCGGAGCTGCACGCCGCGGCCGGGCATTACAAAGAGGCCTACGAAGAACACCGCTTGTTCCATGCGGAGTCGGAAACGCTGCGCTCGACCGAGCGCGAAGCGAAAGCCCGCATCTTTCAGGCGGTGTTCGAAGCGGAGGAAGCGCGCCGCAGCAGCGAGCATTTCCGCGAGATGGCGCTGCGCGATCCGCTGACCGGTTTGCGCAACCGCCGCTTTATCGACGGGCATATCGATGCGCTGCTGGCCGAAGCGAGAGGCACGAGCACGCCGCTGACCGTGGCGATCATCGACCTGGATTACTTCAAGCGGATCAACGATACGCTGTCGCACGAAGTGGGCGACACGGTGCTGATTCACGTCGCCAAGATCCTGTCGGTGACGGTCGCCGAACCGGCGGTCGTCGCCCGGCTCGGCGGCGAGGAATTCGTCGCCGTGTTCCCGCGAACGGCCGAGCGCAGGGGGCGCGAACTGGCGGGGCGGCTGTGCCACGCGATCCGCACGGCGGACTGGAGCCCGATTACCGGCAGACTGCCGGTAACGGCCAGCATCGGCGTGCATACGGTGCGGGGCGGCGATATCGGCCGCGCCGAGCTGCTGTCGACGGCCGATCGCCGGCTGTACGCGGCCAAGCGTTCCGGCAAGGACCGGGTCGTGGCCGACTGCTGATTTTTGGAACTTAAGACTCGATCGCTCAGCCGCAGACGGGCCAACCGGCCCCGCTGCGGCTGTTTGCCGTGCTGTGCCGGACGGTGGCGAGTCCCGCGGCGGAGAGCGCGGGCGACCTTTTCGAAAAAGGGCGGTTTTGGAGATTGGACGGGACATGGTGTTTAATAAGGGGAAGAGAAGCGGAAAAGGAGGAAGCCTCATGGACAAAAAAGTGCTGGTCGTCGACGACGAACCGGGTATCCGCAGCGCCATATCCTACGCGCTGAGGCGCGAAGGATACGAAGTGGAGACGGCGGCCGACGGGGAGGAAGCGCTGCGCAGGGTCGAGGAGTTCGGGCCGTCCGTGCTGGTGCTCGACGTAATGATGCCGAAGATGGACGGTTACGAAGTCTGCCGCCGCCTGGAGAACCGCAGCGGAATCGGCATTATCCTGCTGACGGTCAAGAACGACATGATCGACAAGATCGTCGGGCTGGAGCTGGGCGCGGATGACTACATGACCAAACCGTTCGAGATCCGCGAGGTGCTGGCCCGGGTGAAAGCGCTGCTGCGGCGTTTGGAGAAAAACGGCGCTCCGGCGGCGGGCGAGGCTTCCGAAGGATCGGACAAAAGCGAAGCGGACGGCGAAGAAGCGGGCGACCGCATAGAGCTGGGGCAGCTGCGCATCCGCATCTCGCACCGCACGGCCGAACTCGGCGGCCAAGAGCTGGAATTGACGCCCAAAGAGTTCGATCTGCTGACGCTGCTCGTGTCCCGCCCAGCCCGGGTGTTCACGCGCGACGAACTGCTCGACCGGGTATGGAGCATGGACTACGCCGGCGGCACGCGCACGGTGGATATCCATGTGCAGCGGCTGCGCAAAAAGCTGGGCGACGAGCATCAGACGCTGCTGCAAACGGTATACGGGGTCGGCTATAAAGCGGCTGCGCCGCCCAGAGACGATTCCGCCGGAGCGCCCGCATGAAGATCGGCATCCGGCTCAAGTTCACGCTTTTTCTGGCGGTGCTGCTGATCCTGAGCGTCGGACTGCTGAGCTGGCTGGTGCTGCGCGGCATCCAGGATAACCAGACGGCGCAGATCGAAGAAGTGCTCGCCAGACAAACGCAGCTTGCCAACTTGAGACTCAAGCAGGAATATTATACGGAAACGCCGCAGATCGAAGCTTCGTCGTTCTACAACCGCGAAGGCGTCAGGCTGGCGAGCGAGCTGGCCGACCTGACGGGCATGCCGGTAACGCTGTATGCCAAAGACCGCAGCGTGCTGGGCTCGTCGGTCCGCGCGGCCAGGGGCCAGACCGGGCAGCTGCAGGGCGCGGATCTGGAATCGCTGGATTACGCGCTTGCCGGGCAGATCGCTTATTTCAAGCAGGCGGAAGATCCGGATACGCTGCTGTACTTTGCGCCGGTGGAAGGGCCGGAAGGGCAGATCGGGGCGATCCGTTTCGATTATCCGGTCGGCAGCTACGGCACGTTCTATGACGCGATCCGGCGTTTATTCCTGGTTGTCGGGGTGTCGGTCGTACTGGCCGCTTTCCTGCTCGGTTATGCGTATTACAGCCGCTTCGCAAGCGCGATCCTGAAGCTTAAAGCGTCGGCCGACCAGATTCGGCAGGGACGTTTTCTTGCGGCGGAACCGCTGCGGCGCAGCGACGAGCTGGGCGAGCTGGGGCGGGGCATCACGTATATGAGCGGCGAGATCGAGCGCAGTATCGCGGGGCTGGAAGACGAACGGGCCAAGCTGGCGCAGGCCGTCGAACGGCTTCAGGCGCTGGAGCACCGGCAGAAGCAGTATATCGGCAATATCAGCCATGAATTCAAAACGCCGCTGACCACGATCAAAGCGTATACGGAACTGCTGGAGATGTACGGCGACGACCCGCAGCTCCTGGGCGAAGCGCGAGGCAGTATCGGCAAAGAAGCGCAGCGTTTGTACGAAATGGTGGAAAAAGTGCTGCGGCTGTCCGCGCTGGAACGCTACGACTTCGAGCTGGAAGCGTCGGAAGTGGACGTGCCCGCGGCGCTCACAGACGTCGTGTCGCGCATGCGGGGCAAAGCCGAACAGTTCGGCGTGACGCTGGAACTCGACGCGTCTCCGGCCGTCATCTGGTGCGACGCCGAAAGCTTTATGCATATCTGCACGAATTTGCTGGACAACGCGATCAAATACAACCGTCCCGGCGGATTCGCGCGGATCGAAAGCGGTCTCGACGCGGACGGAAAACGGGCGCGGCTGGTCGTGTCCAATACCGGGCTGTCGATTCCAGACGAAGCGCGGGGCAAGATCTTCGAACCGTTCTATACCGTAAACAAAGACCGCGCCCGATTGTCGGGGGGCAGCGGTCTGGGGTTGTCCCTGGTCAAGCGCTTGGTGGAAACGCAGGGCGGGCGCATCGCGCTGCTGCAAACCGAAGGCGAAGGAACGTCGTTCGAATTGAGCTTTCCGGCCGCGGAATCGGGCAAGAGCGCGGAGTAAACGCGGCAAAGCAACATTTTCGCGGCGCTTTGGAGATATTTTGGACGTATTTCCCGGCTATGCTAGAGGTATCAACCACGGGATCGGGCAGGGGAGGACGAACGAAATGGATAGGCTGAACAAAGGGAAGCGGATGATCGGCAAGGGTACGGCACAATTATCGGATCGAAAAAGAAAGCTGCGCGCCGCGCCGCTGCTGCTGGGCGGCGCGCTGACGATGGCGCTGCTCGGCGGCTGCGGCGGCGAAGAAACGGTGCGGGTCAAAAGTGGAAGCGGCGCGGAAACCGCTGCCGAGTCCAGTCCGGCTTCGGGCGCTTCGGATGCTTCCGGCGGCCAGTCCGCGGCCGTCACGGTCAAAGACAATCCGAACGAGTCGGTCTACTCCGGCCTCAAGCTGGAGAAGATCGACGAGCTGGACGAGACGCTGGGCGATACCTGGCTCGACGACAGCCGGATTGTGATCCGCAAGCCCGATCCGGACGCGGAAAAGGTCTGGATCGGCGAAACGCAGATGCAGCCGTACAGCCTGTATATCCGCGACCTGTCGACCGGCGAAGACGAACTGCTCTACGGCGGCGACGGCAGGAACTGGGGCGTGCCGCTGCTGTCGCCGGACGGCAAGCATCTGTTTATGATCAACGACAATGGAATGAGCGGCGCCGCTTATATCATGGAGATGGACAGCCGGGAGCGGACGCGGGTGGAATCCGGCGGCGAGAATGTGTCTTCGCTGGATGCGGGCTGGCTGGATAACGAACATGTCGTGTACGCCAAAGAAGGCGACGGCGGATTGTATCAAACCGATCTGTCGGGCCAAGAAACGAAGTTGACGCAGGCGTCGCAAGATGAAATCGTGATGGCCGGTTCCATGAAGGCGGCCTCCGACGGCCGGATCTATTACGGGTTGTCGAATACGGAATGGGGCATGTTCGTGTACGACAAACAGCAAGACCGGAATTCGGAAGTCGGCAGTCCCATTACCAGCCTCGCGCCTTCGCCCGACGATACCCAGCTCGCGGTAGTGAAGATCGTCGGCGATACGAAAGAAGAACTGCTGCTGACCGAACCGGGCGGCAAAGAGATCAAAACGCTGGCCGAAGGCAAAGGATTTTTCGGTTCGGGCTGGTCCCCGGACGGCAAACGCCTGGCGTATATCGTGACGTCGAACGGGAATTCCGGCAAAAACGGCTTCTATATCGCGGACGCCGACACCGGCGAATCGTTCCTGCTGTCGCCGGACCTGGCGGACGCGGGCGGCGAGATGAAGTGGAATCCGTCCGGCACCAAGATTATGGTGACCAAGTCGGAGTGGGTGACGGGGAAACTGGAGGCGAAGACGACGATTGTGACGGTTTCATGGTGAGGGCGGGGCGTACGATTGCACGGCCGCGGATGTTGGGGAAGTCCTATTCGTAAAAAAGGCCGTAGAGGCTGCCAGGGCGTGTCTTCAAACCTCGATGGAAGCAGATTTGCAGACACGCCCTAGGCAGGGTCGATTGGAATGAAAGCTCGGGGAAAGGTCTGGAGAAATAAAGCGAGCGGTAAGATGAATCTAAAATAGCTGCGTATAGGCCATTATTCAGGCTTAATCTTACGTTTTCGAGAAAATAACGTCGCTCATACATTTATTTCGAGCTTTTCCGCTTCGATTCGGCTTTTGGCTCCCGAATAGCTGCCCCTGCGTCGCTATTTGAAAAAACCGAAGCACTTTGCCTGAAATAAGTGTACCTGTGCCGCTATTTTCCGTTTGGAACAATATCAGGCTTGCTCAACAACCTGAAGCCCGTACAAAAGTACGGGCTTTTTGAGTTGGGAAAAGATGGAGAGGACACGGGACAGGGGGAGCCGCCAGTCGGCGGCAAAACAGCAGCGGTCGATCCGTTGACGGAACACGGATCGGCCGCTGCTGTTTGTTTTTTTAAAAGCAGAAACCCGAGAAAATCAAAGCGTCCCCGCATCTTTCGCGGTATAGAACGACGGATAGATCGGGCGGTAGTTCAGCTCGTTCCGAATACGGGTCGTATCGACAACCATGCCCCAGGGATTGAACTCCTGCTCGTGCGCTTCCGGAGGTAGCTGGGCGCCATGCAGCCGGAACAGTTCTTCGGCGGTGATCGGCGCGTCGTCGCCGACGTTGTAGATGCGGCCGTCGATGCCCTGCGCTGTAGACGCAAGCATCAGCGCCTGACTCACGTCCGCGTGATGCGCCATATGCATGCGCTGAGCCGGATTCCAGCCGCGCAGCATCGGCAGAATATCCGTGATGTGCGGATCGCCTTCCCCGTAGACAAACGGAAGCCGCACGATGCGAAGTCCCAGCCCCTGTTCGCGGTGCAGCGACAGCAGGGCGGCTTCCGCTTCGATCTTGCTTTGCGGATAGGCGGCGGACACCGGACTCAATTCGTCGTCTTCGAGATGGGGTCTGTGACGATTCGCATTGCCGTAGACATTGTTGGTGCTGGAGAAGACGAATCTCGGCACTTCGGCCGTCAACGCGGCGTCGGCCAGCGCGATCGCGCCGTCCAGATTCGAAATGCGCGTCGTCTGATCGTCCACCCCGCGGAACTGCGCCGCCAGATGCACGATTACGTCGCAGCCGCGGAGGGCGTCGAGATACGTTTCCGGCTTCGCCAGCTCGCCTTCCACAATCTCCGCTCCCTGCCGCTGCAGACTTTCCGCTTTGGCGGCGTCGCGGACCAGCAGCTTGACGCGGTGACCGCGCTGAAGCATGCGCGGCGCGAAGCGGCTGCCGACTTTACCTGTTGCTCCCGTGATAAAAAAGTTCATCTCTCATCCTCCTAAGTTTTTCAAACGGTATATGTGCAGTATAATAAAAGCGGCAGAACGCTTCCTTCCTGCGTTTATCGTACGACTGGGAGTGTCAGGTTAAACAGAAGGAGGAAGCGGAACATGGAAGAAGCTTTTGCGGGGATGTCGCTGGGCGACTTTTTGCGATCGCGCCGCGAGCGTCTGACCCCGGAAGAAGTCGGGCTGGTGTCTTACGGGCGCCGCCGGACTCCCGGACTGCGAAGAGAAGAAGTGGCGCAGCTTGCTTATATCGGGACGTCCTGGTATACCTCTTTGGAGCAGGGGAGAAACGTCAATCCTTCCGAAGAAGTATTGAATCATATCGCCGAAGCGCTGCGGTTGAACGAAGGCGAGCGCCGTCATCTGCATCTGCTGGCCAGAGCCGGGGAACCGGAGCGGACGCGGGCGGAAGACCGGCGGGTCGATGCGGGGCTTGAGCGGATGATCCAGGCGTTCGATCCCAACCCGGCTTTCGTGCTCGGAAGATGCTGGGACCTGCTGATCTGGAACCGGGCCGCCGAGATCCTGTTCCGGCTGCCGTCTTTTTCGGGCGCCGGGCGGCCGGATTTGAACTGGATGCGAATGTTCTTGTCGGACTGGAACCCGAGGTTGAGGTCGGACGATTGGGAAGACCGGGTCGGCGATATGATTGCGCGTTTTCGCGCGGATTACGCCCATTTCCCGAACGATCCGGGTTTCGAAAATCTGATCGATGAATTTATGCGCAGCAGCCCGGCGTTTCGCGAGAAATGGCCGCTGCACGACGTGCAGTCCGCCACCGATCATCTGAAGCGGGGATTCGATCCTTTGCTCGGTGAGATGGAGTTCGAGCATATGACCCTGCGGCTGCCGACCCATCCGGACCTGAAGATCATGACGTATATGGCTTCCCCGGCCACGGCCGGCCGCCTGCGGGAGCTGGTCGACGTCGGGCTCGGCCGGCAGTCCGAATCGCAGCGCGTTTAACCGAATATGCGGCCCCCGCGGAATCCGCCGCGGGGGCCGTTTTATGGACAGAGAACGCCCAAAACCAAAAAAACTCCAGAAAAACCTAAGGATTATTAAGGTTTGCCCGATCCCGGCTGCGGTACATTAGGGTCAGCACAGAAGCCACTCGATACAGAAAGAGGGTTGATCCATGACGACTCCCGCAGCCGAAACAAAGCGCATATCGAAGGCCAAACCGGTTTTTTATCAGAGCAAAAGGTTTCGGCAGAACATTCCGCTGTTTATCATGCTCGTTCCGGGGATCTTGTATTATCTGGTCTTCCGGTATCTTCCCATGGGCGGTCTTGTGATCGCTTTCAAAGACTACAATTTCCACGACGGTATCCTCGGCAGCGCCTGGGCGGGAATGAAGTATTTCCAGATCCTGTTCCAGTCCGACGTCACGCTGCAAATCATCTGGAACACGCTCAAACTGAGTTTGCTGAATCTGCTGTTCGGTTTTCCGGCGCCGATCGTTATCGCGATCGCGCTCAACGAGATCCGCCGCAACTGGCTCAAACGCTGGATTCAAACGATCATTTACCTGCCGCACTTTCTGTCCTGGGTCATTATCGCGGGGCTGATGCTGACGCTGTTCTCGATCGACGGCGGCACCTTCAACAAGCTGTTCGAGCAGTGGGGCCTGGAGCCGTTTCCGTTTCTGTATCGTCCCGATTCCTGGATTGCCATCTTTATCGGATCGGGCATGTGGAAAGAAATGGGCTTCGGCGCGATCATCTATCTGGCCGCCCTGTCGGCGATCGATCCCAGCCTGTACGAATCGGCGGGTCTCGACGGCGCGGGCAAGCTGAGACGCATCTGGCATATCACGCTGCCGGGTCTTCGCACCACCATTATCCTGCTGCTGATCCTGGGCGTGGGGCGGCTGATGGAAGTCGGCTTCGACCAGGTGTACAACCTCCAGAATCCGACGGTGATGGAGACGGCGGAAGTCATCAGCACCTACGTATACAAAGTCGGCCTGCAGCAGGCGCAGTTCAGTCTGAGCACCGCGATGGGATTGTTCGAATCCGTCGTCGGCCTCATCCTGGTGCTGACCGCCAACGCGCTGGCGCGCAAATTCGACCAGGGATTGTTCTAAGGAGGGAATCGGTTTGAGCGAGTCGAGAGGAGAAAAAGCTTTTTCGGTCTTTGTGCACGTCGTGCTGATTGCGATCGCGCTGACCTGCATCCTGCCTTTCCTGCATCTGATCGCCCTGTCGTTTAGCGCGGGGCACGCGGTCGACCTGGGGCAGGTATTCTTCTGGCCGGTGGGCCTGGACTTCACGGCGTACGAGTACTTTTTCCAGAACACGCCGGCCTGGCGCGCTTTCGGCAACAGCGTGACGATTACGCTGGTCGGAACGGCGCTCAGCATGCTGACGACTATCTTGACAGCGTATCCATTATCGCGGCGTTACCTGTATGCGCGCAGACCGATCACGACGGCCGCCTTGTTCACGATGCTGTTCAGCGGGGGCATGATTCCCACGTATCTGGTCATGAGCAATCTGCATCTGACGAATACGTACTGGGCGCTGTGGTTCAGCGGACTGGTCAGTACCTACAACATGCTAATTATGAAAAGTTACTTCGAGAATATCCCCGGCGAAGTGACGGAATCCGCGCAGATCGACGGGTGCGGCGAAATGCAGCTGCTGGCCCGGATCGTCCTGCCGCTGTCGCTGCCGATGCTGGCGACGCTGACGCTTTTTTACGGAGTCGGCTACTGGAATATGTTTATGAACGTGATTATTTACATCAACCGCACGGAGCTTCAGAACCTGACGGTCGTCGTGCAGAGCATGCTCCAGATCCAGAGTATGGACAATATGATGGCGATGGACGTAATGCAGCAGCAGGAACTGGTCACGGAAAAGATGAAAGCGGTCGGCGTCATGGTCATGGTGGTGCCGATGCTCGCGGTATACCCGTTTCTGCAAAAATACTTCGTCAAAGGCATTATGCTCGGTTCGATCAAAGGGTAGCGGGCATCCCGGAAAGCGGCAGTACATCTATCTATCATAGATTGCGAGAGGAGCTTCAAGCATGGGCACAAAATTACGGGATACAAACAAAAGGGTCTGGTCGTCCGTTGTGCTGGTCACGGTGCTGACGACGGGGGTCGCCGGCTGCACGCAGCCCAAAGACGAAGAGCAAAGCGGAGACAAAGCCGTCGTAACCGTCTCGAACTACGATCGGGGCAATATTCCGGCGGCGGAAGGAACCGTGGAAGAAAACCGCTGGACCAAGTGGATCAACGAAAATTCGCCGGTCGCAGCCAAGTTCGTGCCGGTGCTGCGGGCGGAAGCGGTGCAGAAGCTGAACGTCATGTTCGCTTCGGGCAGCGCGCCGGATATCGTCAACGATTACGACACCGGCTTCCGGGATTCCCTTTACCAGCAGAAGCAGCTGCTCCCGCTGGACGACTATTTGCAGTATGCGCCGGAGTACGAGAAACTGCTGGAAGAGTATCCGCAGCTGCGCCAGGTGGGCACCAAATCCGACGGCAAGCTGTACGAGATCGGCAAGATCAACGAACCCCATCTGCAAAGCGTCATGATGATCCGTACCGACTGGCTGAAAAAGCTGAATCTGGAAGTGCCGAGAACGACCGAAGAATTCCATAACGTGCTCAAAGCGTTCGTCGAACAGGACCCGGACGGCAACGGCAAAAAAGACACCTACGGCGCCAATATCAGCTATACGTCGGGCGGCATGATCGACTCCATGTTCGGCGCGGGCGGCTGGGCGATCGAAGGCGACAAGATCGTCCGCAGCTGGGACAATACGCTGGAATCGCTGCGCTTCAAGAAAATGATGTTCGACGAAGGACTGATCGACAAAGACTATCTGGCGGACAAGAACGGCTCTAAAGCCAAACAGGATTACCTGAACGGCAAAGTGGGCGTGTATCTGGAGCCGGCGATCAACACCTGGTTCGAAACCACGGTCACCAATCTCAAAACAATTCGCAAAGTCGTGCCGGAAGCCGAGATCGAGCCGATGATGCAGCCGGAATCGCCTTTGGGACAGTTTACCCACCACGTGACGAACCCGATCCAGATGACGACCGTCATCAATGCGGCGGCCAAGAATCCGCAGGCGGCGATGGAATATATCAACTTTATTCTCCAGCCGGATACGGCGCTCACCCTGATGAAAGGAACCGAAGGCGAGCACTGGAAAAAGCGGGAAGACGGCACGATCGAAGTGATCGACCTCGACAAGAACATGAAAGAAGTCGATTGGGCCAAAGACTACGAAATGGTGTACTCGCTGCCGCAAAATGAAAACCTGACTTCCGTCTCGGCGTTCGACGTCAATATTCCGGAGCAGAAAGCCGGCCTGGAAATGATGCAGAAAGCCGACCAATTCCTGCTCGATTACCCGGACGCCAAATATCCGGGCTTGACGCACTACGAGCATATGCCGGTGCTGCCGAGCGACCTGGCGGTCATCAACACCAACGTCAGCAAAGAAACGAGCGATATCCTGGTCAAAGGCATTATCCGCGGCGCCGACTATACGCCGGAGCAGGCGATCGCCGACGCCAAAGCCGCCTGGGACAAAGGCGGCGGCAAGCAGATCGAAGAGTATATGAACACCTGGTACCAGGAAAACAAAGACACGGCTTTCCTGGGCGACGACGTACTGGAAACGGTTCGCTCCCAGCTCAAGTAAAAGCCCGGAGAGACCGGAAGCGCAAAATCAATCCTCGACTTGGTCCGGCGCAAGCCGGGCCAGGTTTGTTTTGAAATTGCGGGGAAAAGGAATACAATCGTAAGGGATGATACCGATTACATGACGGGGAGGGAGCCGATTGAATACTGCAAGCTGGCCCGGCAGAATCGTCGCAACAATCAAAGGCAGCTTCAAGTTCAAACTGATTATCCTGCTCTCCTGCATGGTCACGCTGGCATTCGCGCTGGCGGGATGGCTGGTTTATCGCCTGAACGTGCAGCTGATGGAAGACGAGATCAGCAAACAGTTCTCGATTGCCAACGAGCAGGCGCTGGCGCGGCTGGAGCTGACTTTTCAGGAGGTCAATCGCGTTTCCCAATCCATTATTCTGAATCCTTCGATCGAGCTGTTCGTCCGGGAAAGCCTCGATCCCGCCGGGAATCTGTATACGCAGTTCAAGAACCGCAAATACGTCGAAGAACAGCTGACCACGCTCCAGGTGGACGCGCCGTCGATCCGTTCCGTGTTTCTGTTCGACGAGAACGGCGATCTGGCGATATCTTCCACCAGCGGAGCGTCGGGCGAACCCGGACCGGAAGATCTTGATGCGATCATGGCGAAGCTGGAGCCGTACCGGGGCAACCTGGTCTGGGGCCGGGCCACGCTGCCCAGCGCGATCGACCCGGACGGACGCCGCACGGTGCTGATCGCGGCCCGGCGTATGCTAAGCGACAAGCTGATTCCGTACGGAACGATGGTCGTCGTGATGGAAGAAAGCCTGGTATCGCGCGTGCTGCGCGACCTGACGGCGAACGGCAACGGCAAAGTGCTGCTGCTGGAGCCGATGGGCGGGATGCTCTACTCCAACACGAGCCGCGAAGAGCGGGAGCCGCTTATGCGGATAATCGAAGCGGGCGATCCGCAGTATGCGCGGCTGAACGGCATCACGTATTTGTTTGTCCGCCACCGCCTGGAACCCGCCGGGTTCACGCTGTACGGCGGCGTTTCCCTGCAGGAGATCCAGCGCAAGAACAAAGACATTATCCATATCTTTGTGTTTGCCGGGATCGGCGTCGTGCTGCTGAGCGCGCTGCTGATTACGATCTCTTCGCGCACGCTGCTGGCTCCGCTGGGCAGCCTGATGCTCGGCCTGCGCAGACTGCGGGCCGGCGATTTCTCGGCGCGAATCCGGGTCCGCTCCGGCGACGAGCTCGGGTATATCGGCGAAAGCTTCAACGATATGGCCGAGCAGGTCGGCACGCTGATCGACAAAGTGTATCTGGCCCAGATCAGCCAGCGCGAATCCGAGCTCAAAGCGATCCAGGCGCAGCTCAATCCGCATTATTTGCATAATCTGTTCAATGAATTGTACTGGAAATTGTACGGCGAAGACCAGACGGAATCCGCGCTGCTGATTAATGCCATTTCCGAGATGCTCAAGTATTCGCTTCAATCCGTCCAGACCGATACGACGCTGGGCGAAGAACTTCAGCAGGTGCGCAATTATATCAAGATTCAAACCGAGCTGTTTACGGGCGAAGTCGAAACGATCATTCAGGCGGAAGAATCGCTGCTCGAACTGCGCATGATGCGGTGCCTGCTGCTGCCGGTGGTGGAGAATGTGTTTGTGCACGCTTTTCGCGATATGGAAGAAGACCGGGTGCTGCGCATCAAAGCGGCTTTATCCGAAACGGCGCTGCATATCGAAGTGGCCGACAACGGATGCGGGATGGACGAGCAAGCTTTGAAGACGCTTACGAACGACGGGGACGCGCGCCCCAGGAACGGCCAGACGGGAATCGGGTTCAAAAGTGTGCTGCGGCGCATCGAGCTGGTCTACGGCGCTTCTTACGGCGTGGATATTGCCAGCGCCGAAGGCAAAGGAACGACCGTGCATATGCGTCTTCCACTCAAAACGATCCCGCAGTACAGCCTGGAGGAGGAAACCGGATGAAGGGCAAGCTGTTTATCGCCGAAGACCAGCCGAACTTTCGCAGAGGTCTGATCAAGCTGGCCGGCAAACGCTCCGCCGAATGGGAGCTAGCCGGCGAAGCGTCCAACGGCCGCGACGCGCTCTCCGCGATGGAACGCTGCGTGCCGGATCTGCTGCTGACCGATATCCGCATGCCGCATATGGACGGGCTGGAGCTGGCAGGAGAGATCCGCAGCCGCGGCTGGGACACCAGGATCGTGATGATTACCGGCTTCAAAGACTTCGCTTACGCCCAGTCCGCGCTCAAATTCGGCGTGATGGACTTCCTCACCAAGCCGTGCGTGGAAAGCGATATCCTGGACGTGCTCGACCGGACGTACGTCCGGCTGATCGAAGAAAATCGTTCCCACCGACTGCTCGAAGACTGGAAACGCCAGCACGAAGACAGCCAGCTTCGCTCGGCGCTGATGGGCATGCCGTGCAGCGAAGAAGAAGTGGAATCCCTGCTCGGCCAAATGCCGGGCGGCGAGCTGTACTTCCTCGATATCGCCGCGTACCTGTCGCCGGAGAAGCAGTATACCGCCCAGGATATTCCGCTGCTGCAGTTTGCGGTGGGGAATATCGTCAAAGAGTATTTACATAAATGGTACGGCGGAGGCTTCCGGCTGTTCCCGCTGAGTTCGTCCGAATGGGCGCTGCTGACCGATCGCGGCGGCGTCGAAGCCGACCGGCCGTCCGATTGGCTCCAGTCGCTGTCGGATGCGGTTTACCATTATCTGAAATTGGATCTGTCCTGCCGCAAGCAGGGGCTGTGCCGCACCGCGGCGGAGCTGCGCCAGGCGTACACGCGTTATCGCGGCGGATCGGAGCGGGAAACGTCGTCCGAACGCAAAGCCGTCAACGAAGCGCTGATCAACCAGAAAGCGCTGTATGAAAAAGAAAAAGAAATCGTGTCCTGGCTCATGTCGGGCGAAAGCGGACGGCTGAGCAAAGAACTGCTGGAGCGGGCCGGCCGGATCGGCGATCTGCCTCCCCAGGGCGCGCGAATCGAAGCGCTGCTGCTGGCCGCCGCTCTGCTCCGGCTGGTCCAGGTCCAATTTGCCGAGTGGCCGATGGCTTCGCGCACCATAGACTGGGGCTCTGTGTACAAATGCGAAACCCCCGAAGAAATCGCCGCCTGGCTCCGCGTGTATATCGACGAATTCCTGCACGCCCACAACCAGTGGCTGGCCGGCAAGAACGACAACCCGATCAAGCAGGCGATCCGTTTTATCGAAGAGCACTACATGGGCGAATGCGGCCTGACCGAACTGGCTTCGCACGTCCATCTCAACCCGAGCTACTTCAGCAACCTGTTCAAAAAAGAAACCGGCGAGAGTGTCACGGGTTATATTCAGAATCTGCGCGTGCAGAAAGCGAAGCTGCTGCTCAAAAGCACGGATATGAAGATCTTCGAGGTGTCGGAAGCGATTGGTTTTAACGATTCGAATTACTTTACGCATATTTTTAACAAGATGGAAGGCATGTCGCCGAAGGAGTATAGGAAGAGGGTGGTGGGGGCGATAAGGTAGGGGATTGGATGGGAGGGTGAGCATAGCCGATTCTGGGTGGAGTCGGTTGTGCTTTTTTTGTGCGGTTTGGGAGAGGAGATTAGAATAATGCTGGAGAAAAAGAATGATTTTTACTGGAAATGGGATGTTCAAGTGAGGGAGACGGCGATATACTAGGAGTTAGAAGAATTTGGGTTTTGGAGTGGGGAGAAGAAAGAGATGTGTTGGAAGGGAGTTAGGGAATATTCGGTAGAGTGAATGTGGTGCGAGGTTCGGGAATAAGTCGTTATAAGAAATTAGCGCAAACCACAAAGCTAAGGAGTGAAACAAGCATGGATTTTTTATTTACAATTTTTAATCCTTCGACTACCATAGGCGCACTATTAATTGGGATCATTTCAGGGTTAATTTCCGGTATAATATTGGGTTTCTTTTCCGGGAAGAAATATGCAGTCAATAAGTTTAGAACACAAGGGAATAATAGTCCTATCATAAATAATTCTGAAATGAAGGTGAACTCTAATGACTAATAAAAATAGAACCAGTGGTGATAACAGTCCTATTTTAAACGAATGTGAAATTACAATATATCATCAAATTCAGTATCAATCTGTGATAGGTAGAAAAAACGAGATATATATACCCATCATGGAAGAATTGATTTCCATTGCTACCGATATTTCGAAAGGAAAATATGTAAATCATATTAGTGATGAATTTATAAACGAAGTTATTTCAAAGCAATATAAGTATAGAGTGGAAGAGGAATTGTTGAATAAATTGATGGAGATCGATGATATTATTTACAAATTTAATAAGATAGATATAAAAGATGTTTCCGGTAGAATCATCATGAGAATTTTCAATAGTGGCTTTGAAGAACTATATGGAGAAATTATAGACGGAGAGATACCGATTTATGATGGAGAATATATTGTTGATTACGATGTAGTTTACCCTGAGGAATATGAAAATATTAAAATTATAGCCTTTGATGAAGAGTTATTAAATAAAGTTAGATATGCAGAGGGAGATTATATTGAATATGAGAATGAATATTACAGTAAGGCATTAATTACTATGTTTGAATTTGCACTTGCCGATAGAAATAAACATTATAGTCCTCAAAGAAGCCCGATAATTGAATGGAAAGGAAAACCAGAATATTTTATTGCGTCTCATTCCAATTTTTATGAATTGTATGATAATAACACATTGATAATTGAGAAAAATGAATTGAAGAAAAGCGTAAATAATTTATGCGAAGAACTGAAAACTCTTATTGAAGAAAAGCTGAAAGAAATTTTTAATAAATATGAAAAAGAATAAGTTAATTGATTTTAGAGAAAGCGCCAACATCTTATAAACCAGCTAATCAAAGTCAAGTTTCCAATAAAACAATCGTTGAGCTTTCCAAATAGAACATACTGAAATAAACCTACCTTAGAAAGTAGATAAAAATGGATTCCATATCCAATTTCAGGACTTAGCGAGCTTGAAAGGCCGATCCGGAGTTCCATATGCCAAAAATGATGCGCAAAAGTTTATGTGAGGTCGCCACAATCGCGACTTTTGCCGGTTTGCCTTCGTCCCGTTTTTGCTGATAAAATTGGAAGAGAGTCGAATTTCTCGGACCGTGAACCTGCTTGGAAATGCCGGCTACGGTCGCTTGATAAAGCGCCGTTCGAAGGTACGAAGAGCCTCGTTTCGAGATTCGATTCTTTTTGGATTTGAAGGTTCCCGATTCGTGAACGGCTGAGTCTAGCCCGGCAAAAGCTGTCAGCTGT